>NZ_CP109018.1:7477500-9601491 GCF_036226785.1 Streptomyces sp. NBC_00669 | reverse complement strand
CAGCGCTGCGCGCTGTGCAAACGAACCACCGCGCTACGCGCGGATGACCGCGCTACGCGCGGATGACCGCGCTACGCGCGGATGACCGCGCTACGCGCGGTGGTTGACGCCGCGCTTCGCGCGGATGACCGCGCTACGCGCGGTGGTTGACGCCTCGCTTCGCTCAGCGTGACCGCGCTTCGCGCGGTCTGTCCGGCTCCGCCGGACCATCAATCCCTCCGCTTCGCTTCAGGATTGATGGTCCGTCACCGGTCCTGCTCCGCAGGAGCGGTGACGGACTGTAGGCCCGCGCTCCGCTTGGGCCTGGCGGTGCACTCCCTAGGGGGGTGCCTCGATTTCCTTCGGTGCCAGCGCTTCGCTCCGGAACGGGAGTGGGCGTATCCGCGAGTGCGGGCTGTACCCCTCAACTGGTAGTGGATCGTGCGCTGACCCACACTCGAAATGATGCCGGGGAGAGGACAAGCCGGGCTGAGCACGTGACGGGGCCGCCGATCGGTGTCAGCTCCCACCGGCCCAGCAGGGATGCCAGGATCACGGTCGCTTCAGCCTCTCCGAATTCTTCCCCGATGCACTTGGTGGCGCCCGCGCCGAAAGGCAGGTACGAGCCGCGCGTGGCCGGCGGGCTCGCGAGCCAGCGGTCCGGCTCGAAGCGGGCGGCATCGTGGTAAAAGTCCTCCCGGCGGTGCAGGAGATAGGGGCTGATCAGCACCATACTGCCCGCTTCGAGCCGGTGGCCGCCCAGTGTGGTGTCGTGCGTCGCGGTCCGCAGCGTCAGCCAGCCCGGCGGGTATAGCCGCAGGGTCTCTTTCACGACTCGGCCGGTCAGCCCCAACTGCGGCAGATCCGCGGCGCCCGCCGCCCGCCCGCCGAGCACCGCGTCCACCTCCGCCCGCACCGCGGCGAGGACGTCCGGCCGGCCCGACAGCAGGTGGACGGCCCACACCACGGCCGATGACGTCGTCTCTCCGCCGGCCAGCAGCAGCACGGCAACCTGGTCGGAGAGCTCCTGGTACGACAGCGCGTGACCTTCCTCGTCGCGAGCAGCCAGCAATCGCGACATCAGGTCGTCCTGCCCGGTACCGAGTTCGCTGTAGCCCTCGATGAGCCGCCGGACTTGGGTCTGCCAGTGGTCGAGGGCCCGTGCGTAGCGGCGGTTGCCCGGCGTGGGCAGCCGGCCGATGCCGGGCAGTGCCGCCCGGGAGGTGAGGCCGCCGAGGAAGACGTCGAGGGCGCTCCGCAGCTCCCGTGTCTCCTGTCCGCCCAGCCTGGACGAGAACAGGGCGGTGAGTGCCACGCCAGTGGTCAGTTCGAACATGGCTTCGGTGAGGTCAAGTTCCTGGCCGTCCTGCCAGTCGGCGGTGGCCGCCGTCACCTGCTTGCGCATCACCTCGACATAGCCGCTCAAGTGTTCGTGCCGGAAGGCGGGTTGCATCACCAGTCGCTGCCGGCGGTGGTCGTGGTATCCAGCGGTGGCGAGGCCCGCGCCCATGGCCTGGCGCACTTTGTCGTAGACGGGGCCGGTGCGATCGAACCGCCGGAAGTCGGTCAACACCTCGTGAGCCACGTCCGGGTGACAGGCCACGAACGCCCGCCACGGCCCGAGTCGCACCCGCGCCAGATCCCCGTACGCCGGCAGCGACTCCAAGAATCCCAGCGGGTCCCGCCGTAGCCGCAGGAGGTGGCCGACCACCGGCCGTTTTCCTGGCACTCGCGTGAATTCCGTACCGCCATTGCCCACTGTCAGGCTCCGTTTCCGCTCGAGTCGCCCGGGGCTCATCCGTCCCCGGTCTCCCGGGGCGGCCTGGTCCTCTTCTGTCGGTTCCGGCGGCGACGGGATGCCGCTACCGGAGTCGCTGCGACCGGAGCATAACCATGCCAGTAGGGGCAGTTGCGCCGCCGTCACCACGCGGTGGTGGCTCAGGGCGCGGTGGTGAGAGTCGCCGGTTGGGTGGTGGGGTGTGCGTGCGTCAAATATTGATGTGCGCTAGCCTCTGGACCCAGGTTCTGCACCCGGTGCATGTGCGGGTTTCCGCTTCGCCCGGGATGGGGCGGCTCAGGGCAGTGGTGGTGGACATGGAACCGCTTCCGCATCAGATCGAGGCATCCGATGCGGCGGTGCGGAGACTCGAATTGCAGCCGGGGCAGGAAATTCCTGTGCAGGGGCTTCGGACTCGGGTCATTGCGGCGACTGGTGAGAACTCTCGAATCTGAGACAGCGTCACTCACCATGAGATAACGCCCTCACGACAGCGTCCGCCCACCCGGTCTCCCACAACCGTTGAGGTGACCGATCCGGGTCAGCTCGCTGTGGGTGCCGGTGTGGTTCGCGGTTCATCGGCGAGCGCGGGGGTGTCGTTAACGCCCAGGCGGAGGTGTTCGACGTGGTAGAGGGCCTGGTCGAGGAGTTCCGCGACGTGGTTGTCGTAGAGGGCGTAGACGATGGAGCGGCCCTGGCGGGTGCCGGTGACCAGGCCGAGGTTGCGCAGCAGCCGGAGCTGGTGGGAGCAGGCGGACTGCTCCATGTCGACCGCCGCCGCCAGTTCGGTGGCGGGCAGGGGGCCCTCGCGCAGGCGGGCGAGGATCAGCAGCCGCGACGGCGTAGCCAGGGCCTGGAGGGTGGCGGCGACTTTCGGTGCGTTCTGCGCGGTGAGCGCGGCCTGCGGCACAGCGCTGTCGGTCGGGGTGTTCGCTCCGTGGCCCATGGGAACCATTGTACGGAAATGAACGAATGAATGACTGTTCATGTTTTCCTGTACGGTGAAGGCGTCGGACAACTCTCCTGAGAAGGGCTTGCCTCGCCATGTCCACCACCGTGACCAAGCCCGCGCCGGCTACCTCCGCCGGTATGCCGCCGCGGCGGCGTACCCGGGTGCTGGCGCTGCCGGAGGCCCGCTGGGCGCTGGCGGCGCTGGTGCTGTTCCTGGGTGCTCTGCCGCTGAACCTGCTGGGTGCCTCGGTGTGGTCGTGGGGTCCGCTGTTCGCCGCCGCCTATGTCTCCGGCGGCTGGGAACCTGGCTGGGCCGGGCTGAAGGCGCTGCGGGAGCGGACGCTGGACGTGGATCTGCTGATGGTGGTGGCCGCGATCGGCGCCGCGGCGATCGGCCAGGTGCTGGACGGGGCGCTGCTGATCGTCATCTTCGCCACCTCCGGGGCGCTGGAGGCGCTGGCGACCGCCCGTACAGCGGACTCGGTGCGCGGCCTGCTCGATCTCGCGCCGGCGACCGCGACGCGGATCAGCGATGGGGAAGATGAGGAGACGGTGGCCGCCGACCGACTCACGGTCGGCGACACCATCCTGGTGCGGCCCGGGGAGCGGGTCGGCGCCGACGGCCGGGTCCTGGACGGAGCGAGCGAGGTGGACCAGGCCACCATCACCGGCGAACCGCTGCCCGTGGCCAAGAGGTACGGGGACGAAGTCTTCGCCGGCACCCTGAACGGCACCGGTGCGCTGCGCGTCAAGGTCGAACGTGACCCGTCGGACTCGGTGATCGCCCGGATCGTGAAGATGGTCGAGGAAGCCTCCGAGACCAAGGCGCCCACGCAGTTGTTCATCGAGAAGGTCGAGCAGCGCTACAGCCTGGGCATGGTCGCCGCCACCATCGCACTGTTCGCCCTGCCGCTGGCTCTGGGCGCCGCGTTGCAGCCGACACTGCTGCGCGCGATGACGTTCATGATCGTCGCCTCGCCGTGCGCGGTGGTCCTGGCCACGATGCCGCCGCTGCTGTCCGCGATCGCCAACGCCGGACGCCACGGCGTGCTGGTGAAGTCCGCGGTCGTCATGGAGCAGCTCGGGCAGATCGACGCCGTTGCGCTGGACAAGACCGGCACCCTGACCGAGGGCGCCCCCCGCGTCACCGAGGTCCGCCCACTTCCCGGCTCGGACCTGGACGGCGACACCGTGCTGCGCCTGGCGGCAGCGGCGGAGCACCCCAGCGAGCACCCGCTGGCCCGCGCCGTCGTGGACGCCACCCGCACCCGCGGCCTGGACATCCCCGTAGCCATCGGCTTCACCTCCACCCCTGGAACCGGCGTCACCGCCACCGTCGAAGGCCGCACGGTTTCGGTGGGCAGTCCCGCCCGCCTGCTCGACACCGCGGAGAACAAGCCCGCAGCGGTAGCCGCCGCCGAGCTGGAGAGCGAGGGCCGAACCGCGGTCCTGGTGTTCGTCGACGGCATCCCGGCCGGAGTGCTGGGCATCGCCGACACGCTCCGCCCCGAGGCCGCCGCCACCGTCACCGCGCTGACCGCACTGACCGGGAGCAGCCCGATCCTGGTCACCGGCGACAACCCGCGCGCCGCCGCCCGCCTGGCCGCCGACGTCGGCATCACCGACGTCCGCGCCGGACTGCTGCCGCAGGACAAGGTCAGCGCCGTTCGGGAACTGCACGACGCAGGGCGGAAGGTGCTGGTGGTCGGGGACGGTGTCAACGACGCCCCGGCGCTCGCCACCGCCCACACCGGCATCGCGATGGGCCGCGCCGGATCGGACCTGGCCCTGGAGACCGCCGACGCCGTCGTCGTCCGCGACGAACTGGGCACCATCCCCACCGTCGTGGGCCTGTCACGCGCCGCCCGCCGCCTGGTCGTGCAGAACCTGGTCATCGCCGCAGCGTTCATCACCGGCCTGGTCGTCTGGGACCTGGCCGGCCACCTGCCGCTCCCGCTGGGTGTCGCCGGCCACGAGGGCTCCACCGTCGTCGTCGGCCTCAACGGCCTGCGCCTGCTCGCCGACCGCGCCTGGCAGCGCGCCTGAGCTGTCTCTGGTCGACGTGCCGACCATGCCGAATGTTCGGGGTCCCCGCACTGCCGCCGGCAGCCGTGACCAGGCGCTTGACCACGGCCCGCAGTCGGTCGGCCGTGACCGCCGCGGCGTCGTCGGCGGGCCCCGGCCGGACCACGTCCAAAACCTGCGTCCACGAGGTGCGGTCCGGGGGGAAGCGCGGCGACGAACGAGTACGGCCGGCCCGGCACCGCATGCTCCGATGAGCGGCCGTTGCGGCCGTGAACGAGGCAGAACAGCCGTTCCGGCGAGCAGGCAGCATCCGAACGCGGCCACGGCGAGACGTGCACAGTGAGCGCGAGCCGGGCCGGGCAGGACGCCTTCTCCGGCGGGCATCGCTCAGCTGGAGAACGCGTACCGGCCCCTGTCGGCCGGCCACGGAGGGGCGTGTGACCGACCGACCGTTCACTGGATCAGGTCAGTGTGCGGATGCTCGGGGGAGGCCGGGCAGACGTAGATCTGCATGTTGTCCGCGCTGCCTACTTCCACCTCTGTCGGCTGCGCGGGGTCCTGGCCCGCGTAGTGAGAGGCAGCCGCGGCGGCCCGGTCTTCCTGCGGCGCCCAGCTGGGGCCTTGGTCGCCGTCCCACTCCCAGGAGGCGATCGTCAGCAGTGGGACCATCTGCGCCTCGCACACAGCGCAGTAGCAACGGTACGGGTCGGTGCGGCCCCACGGGGGCCAGCCGCCGACCTTCCAGCCGGGTGCGTTGCCCAGATGGGTGGAATAGAACTCGCGCGGATCGTCGGCGTAGGAACTGTCGATGTCGGCCGGCTGCCACCTGTTCCAGTCATCCAGGATGAGCTGCAGCTCCGGGCTCAGGTCCAGGCTGTTGGGGTACTCGGTGATCTTTTCCGGTGCCAGTACGCATGGCTCCGGCACGTACCCCGGAAAGTCCGCCTCGTACGGTTCCGGTGGTGTGGCGAGTATGTCGCCGACCTCTGCGGCCGATCGCCAGAACAGTGCGGTCGAGGGCTTGTTGTCCGGTTCGTGCTCGTACGGGCACCAGAGAATCTGGAGCAGATCAGCCTGCCCGGGCGGCTGCAACAGCGGTATGTCACGCAGGAAGAGCTGAGCCACCGGCAGCATCGGGACCGGGCATTCGGCGGGCCCGGGAGGTCCGGCGTCGGAGCGTTCCGCGAGCCACGCGGCATTGCGCTCTTTGAGTGCCTCCTCCTCGGGCGTCAGCGTGGCAGCGGGGCCATCGGGGCGTCACCGGTGTTGCAGGCGTCTTTGGAGCCGCACTTCGGTCGGCGACTTGCGGAATCCCGTGTCCACGTGCAGATGCGCGTCCTCGCAGTGAGGCCATGGCTCCTCGGCCGGCCATAGCAACGGCCCGCCGACCGAGCTGTCCCTGACCGAAGGCGATCCCGGGCGCGGATGCAGCCGCACCGCAGGCCGCGCCAGAGAAGCCAGTTCAGGAAAGACCGCGCTCACATCCACAGGCCGTGGCGGAGTAGTACGTATGAAAACCATGCCGTTGATCTTGTCACCAGCCACCGACAGTCCCCTGCCGTCTCGACCCGCGCCGGCGTTCGACTGGCTACGACGCTCACAGTCCCGTCCCGATGACAACGGGCAAACCTACGGGGTCTCCGGGACGTTGAGGATCAGGTGGGAACCTGTTTTCAAGCCCAGCCCGTATTGATCTCCGCTTGGAGTGACGTGCGGTGATGGCTGTCAGGTCGCCGGGAGAGTTCGGGGCGGTGTAACGGGAAGGCCCTTGGGCGCGGACGGGTACCGGGCGCTGGTCTCCTACGGCGGGATCGCTCCGGGCTCCGGCAACCGGGGCGCGATCCTGGCCGTCGAGCAGGACGGGCAGCGCGGGGCGGACCCCGGCTGGTCGTGACCGGCGAGGTCACCGGTGGGTGCGACGTCGACGACGTCCACGACGTCGTCGAGCCGGACGTCGTGCGCGTCGAGCCCACCGGCTAACCCCGAGCGACCTCAGCAGTGTGCGCGGGGGTGTAGCGCTCGCCCGTCACCTGGTCGCTCAGCGGGTCCAGCGCGGCCAGCGCCTCGGCGTCCAGGGTGAGCTCCAGCGCGGCCGCGTTCTGCTCCAGCCGGGCCGGGCTGCGGGTGCCCGGAATGGTCGCCACCGCCACCCCGAGCCGCTCGGCCTGGGCGTGCACCCACGCCAGCGCCACCTGGGCGGGTGTGGCACCCAGCCGGTCGGCCACCTCACGCACGGTCTGCGCGATCTTCTCGTTGGCCTCGCCCGCCTCGCCGGCGAAGCGGGGGTTGGTGCGCCGGAAGTCCTTCTCGCCCAGCGCGGAGCGGTCCAGGGCGCCGGTCAGGAACCCCCGCCCCAGCGGCGAGTACGGCACCAGCCCGACCCCCAGCTCGGCCATCACCGGGGTGACCGCCTCGACGTCGCGGGTCCACAGCGAGTACTCGCTCTGCACCGCGGTGATCGGGTGCACCGCGTGCGCCCGGCGCAGCAGCTCGCCGTCGACCTCGGACAGGCCCAGATGGCGGACCTTGCCCGCCTCGACCAGCTCGGCCATCGCCCCGACGGTCTCCTCGATCTCCACGTCCTGGGGCGGGCGGTGGGCGTAGTACAGGTCGATCACCTCGACGCCCAGCCGCAGCAGCGAGGCGTCGCAGGCGCGCAGCACGTAGTCCCGGGCACCGCGGATGCGGCGTGCCCGGTCGCCGGCGCTGCGGTCGATGCCGAACTTGGTGGCGAGCTGCACCTGGTCCCGGCGGCCGTGGATGGCCCGGCCCACCAGCACCTCGTTGTGTCCGGTGCCGTAGGCGTCGGCGGTGTCCAGGAACGTGATGCCCAGTTCCAGGGCCCGGTCGATGGTGGCCAGGCCGCCGTCCCAGTCGGCGGCGCCGTAGCTCTCGCTCATCCCCATGCACCCCAGGCCCATCGCGCTGACGGTGAGACCGGGCGAGCCGAGCGTGGTTCGGGTGATCATGCGCGGATACTCCTCCTGCCCGGCGGACCGGGCGGTACCTTGAGGGCTGACGGACGCTTCCGACGCTAGGACTTGGAGCGCGCTCGAAGTCAAGCCGGAGGAGCGGCTCCCGCCGGCGGGTCAGGTCCCCTGGATGATCAGGTCCGTGGGATGCCTGCGGAGGGTGGGGGAGTGGGCGGCGGACGAAGCCACCGCGAGACGGTCAGGCGGCGGGCCGGCGGCCCTGGTTGTCGAGGTGGCGGCGGGCGGTCAGGCGTCAGGGTCGACTTCGGGGTGCGTGAACCGCACGGGCTTGCCCAGCGAGCGGGCGTAGGCGATTTCGGCTCGGGTGCTGTCTCCGATGTAGGCGCCGACGACGAGCACCTCGTCAGCGAGCCGGATCTTCGCCCGGTGCAGCTCGTCGAGTCGAGCCTTCAGCGCCTCGGCCTCGACAGGATCGGACCAGAGTTCGTGCGGCGACTTCAAGTCACAGCCAGGTTTGACGACGATCTTTCCGGCTTTGGTCTCCCGCAGATCGGCCTCGTTCATCTCGGTCATGAAGCGGGTGGAGCCGCAGATCGCGACGATACGCGGGATGCTCAACAGCTGCTTCGCGTCGGCGAGCTTCTCCTCGGGGGTGAGCGGTTCCGGGTACGACACTGGTTCCTCCTGGTGGTGTCCTGAGTGCCCGGCCTCTCAGCCGCGCTTCCGTGTCGGGGCCGGGCGAGCCTGCCGGAAGCTGGTTGGCTCTTGAGGTGAACATCCTCTGGAGGGTGCCCCGTTGGGCGGCTTGGAGATCGCGCTTCGACCGGCGAGCACCGACCAGCGACCGGCGCCAGCGTTCAGGGGCGGGGTGGCCCCTCCACCAGGCCGCGCTGCTCCAGGCCCAGGAGTGTCAGCCCCATCGCCCGCGGGGAGATCCCCTCGGCCCTGGCCGGGGAACCCACCGTGGACGCCGCGGCACGACTCGCGGTATCGACTGGCTACTCCTCGGGCTCCCAGGCGATCAGCTGCTCGAACACCTGCTGGTCGCCGTCGATCTTCAGGTCGCTCAGCGTGAGGCGGCCCCAGACGAAGAGGAGCAGCTGCTCGGCCGTGCCCGTGGCCGAAGCGGACGCGGGTGCGGCGTCGTCCGTGAGGGGTGCAGGCCAGGCGCCGGTTCCGTCCAGGGTGAGGAGCCAGGAGCGGCCCTCGGTGGCGTGGTAGTGGATGGTGGCGGCCTGGTGCGGCCAGGCCGCCGGGGTGGAGTTGCAGGTGTCGAGAAACTCCGCCACGCCGTCGATCGCGACGTCCGCCGGCATCGGCTGCACGGCGCCTGCGGCGAGTTGGGCGTCGTAGGTGTGCACCAGCACCTCGTGCACCCGGCGCCGGGCAACGCCCCAGGCATTCGCCGGTGACACGCCGGCGCTCCACCACGCCCAGCACTCGCGCTTCGGGCCGGCCTCGCGCAGCGCACTCAGCAGCAGCTCGTTCGACTCGGCGTACCAGGCGAGCAGCGCATCAAGCTCGCGCGGCGCCTCCGGGGCGTCCTTGGCCGGCGGAGCATCGGCCGGGCCCGCGGCGACGATCGCGGCCCACCAGCGCTGGCCCGTACCCAGGTGCTGCACCAGATCGAACAACGTCCACTCGGGGCAGGACGGCACCGGCGCGTCAAGGCTGGGCGCGGCGGCAACCGCACTCCGGAACGCGGCCGACCGCTCGTCGATCAGTTGCAGCAACGCGGAATACTCAAGACTCTCTGTCACATCGCATACCTATCAACCCAGATCAGCCGGCCACACCCCATTTTCCATGCTGTCAGCTGCGGGAGTTGAGAGCAGGAACACCCCGTTCCCGTCGGTCCTCCCCCGGGTCTGCGGGTCCGCGGCGCACGGTACGGCGATACGGGGTCACTCCGCCCAGTTCCAGAGCCGAGCACAGCTCCACCCGGTCCGTCCCCGCCTCACAGGCGATCCGGGCGGCGCCGGCGAGGACGTTCTTCTGCAGCAGGCTGAAGAAGGACTCCAAGGCCGCGTTGTCGCCTGCCGCCCCGACCCGCACTGTCGAGCTGACGATCCGGTGCCGGTCCAGCGCCCGGACGAACTTACGGGAACGAAATGGCGATCCGCGATCGTCGTGCGCGGGCGGTCCGCCTTCCTGACGCTGCCACGCTTCGTGGCGAACACGCTCCACCAGCGGTTGTCCCGGCAGATCCGCCACGCGGTCACTCCAGGTTCCCCGTGACCAGGGGCAGCCTCAGAGGCCGTTGCCATACCGATCAAGGAGGCTGTCGATCGATCGGGGGTCTCGATCGGGTGATCGCGGGCGCTGCCCGGCTTGAGAGCGGGGCCTGGCGGTATACGGGGAAATCCAGGGGAGCGGACGGCCGCGCGCTGCTACGGTCGGGCGCTATGAGCTGGCTCCCCGATGACTTCGTCCATCCCGTCCTGGTACCGCTGCCGGGCAGCGGTCATCACCTGCGGCCGATCCGGGAGGCGGACACCCCGCTCGACTATCCGGCTGTGATGGGTTCGCGCGAGCGGCTGTGGACCATCTTCGGCCCAGCCTGGGGCTGGCCCGCGGCGACCATGACCTATGAGGCCGACCAGGCCGACCTGTTGCGGCACGAGAAGGAGATCGCCGCACACCAGTCCTTCAACTACGCGCTGCTCGACGCGGCGGAGACAGCTCTGCTCGGCTGCGTCTACATCGACCCACCGGAGAGGGTCGGCGCGGACGGCGAGATCTCCTGGTGGGTGGTGGACGAGCTGGTGGGCAGCAAGGTCGAGCAGGCCCTCGACGAGTTGGTGCCGCAGTGGATCGCCGCCGACTGGCCGTTCGAGCAGCCGCGCTTCCTCGGCCGCGAGATCCCCTGGTCGGACTGGCTCGCCCTGCCGGAGCACCCCGACGCGTAAGTAGCTTTTGTCGTCAGGCTCCAGGCACTTGGTGCTCGATCGCGCCGAGCTCCGGCGGCCGACCGCCGCCTCCGGTAGGAGCGTCGGCGGTCGCGGTCCTCGGCGCGGCGACGGCCTTGCCCGGCGTCTACTCGCCTTCGCCGAGCCCCGCGTCCCGCTGTCCGCTGCCGCCCGCAAGGTCATCGACATCGTCGGCTTCGTCGACGCCGGCGATGTGGATCTGCTGCTGTAGGACCGCGGCTACTACGCCGCCCCCGACGGCCCGGCCGCCATACGGCCGTACGCCCTGCTGGGCGAAGCCCTCGCACGCGCCGGCGCCTTCGGCGCGGCCAAGCCGGCGGCGCGCACCCGCGAGCGCCTGGCCGTGCCGCGGCCGCGGCGCGGTGTCCTGGTCGTACAGGCGCTGCGGTGGTCACAGGAGATCCGCGACCCTGCCGACGTCGACATCACCGAGCTTCACCATGACCACGGAGCTGCCCGAGCCGTAGCCGGGCCGTCGACCTGATGCAGGCCGTCGCAACGAACGTAGTCGCCGGGTCCGTTCGGGTGAGGTGCCCCCACCGAACATGGGTCGTCCGCCACCGGCCCCGCCCCGGGGAACGCCAACCCACCTCGATCGAGGGCGGCTTGGGCCTCGCGGGCGGCGGGCGGTGGGGATTTTCCGCACCGGGAAAGTCTCTTGTCCGACTTGTTCACCGGCAACCAGAGTGACCGGTGCTCGCGGAACCTCCGGCAGTTGCCGCGTCCCTCGGACGCGGAGGTGACGGCCGGCCGGCGTGTCCTGGCGAAGGCAGCGCTTGACCCCAGGCGGCCGGCCGGCCGTTGTCCGCGGGCATCCCTACTACCAGCGGAGACCCACATGTCACTGCTCGGCCTCAGGCGCTCGCGCGCGGCGATCGCCGTCACCGCTCTCGCCCTACCGGTGTCCCTCGGCCTGTTCACCTCGCCGGCCCACGCCGCGTCGGGCTGCTGGGACGCCGGTTTCAGGAACAGCGGGTACGAGGCGTACTACTGCAACAACAAGGCGAACACGCCGCTGTGGAACAGCGAGTTCACGGCGGTCGTCGGCCACCTCACCACCACGACGTCGTGGTTCGCGTGCCGCATCGACTACGGGCCCTCCAACGGAGAAGGCAGTCCCCACCCCAACCGCTGGCTCTGGACCCTGGGCGACAACAGCAACGAGGCCTGGGGCTACGCCGACGACCGGAACATCTCCAGCGAGACGAACCCCGTACATGCCTGCTGACCGCCGACGCCCAGCGGGGCGGGCGCCCGGTCCCCCGTCAGGGCTACGCCGCCCGCGGCCCGGGCTGCTTACGTAGCGAGCCGCATCAGAAGGCGAACTGACCGCATGGGAACGAAAACGAACCGATCAGAGGGAGACGAGACATGAGGGTCCGTAAGCGTGCACTGGCAACGATCGTCGGCTTGCTGATGGTCGCCGGGGGAACGACGTTGGCAATCGCGCCCACGGCAAGCGCCACGAACTGCAAGGGATCGTGGTCCCCCACCGCCAATGGGGAGGGGAAGGCCCTGATGAATGCGAACCGCAATCTGAAACTGGGTCCATACGGTGACTGCACCAACGCCTTGTCGGTGGATCACGTCGTGTTCTGGCTCTGGTGCTACTACGACAACACGGTCGGAAACGAGTGGTGGTACGGCCGCGTGAACGGAATCAACGCCATGGGCTGGTTCTCCGCCGACGATCTCCAGATTCAGGGCTACGACGACAACGGGGACGGCTACGTGGAGTATCAAGTCTGCTGAGGGGTCGGCCTCTGCTGATCTCCGGCGGGCATCGAACAAGGACGTGGCCGGCGAGGTGGGTTGGGCACCGCACGCGGTGGGCCGGATGGGCCGCCCGCGCTGCCGAACGCGGCGCCAGGGGACGGGATGGGCAAAGGTCCCGCCCCGCCCCCTGGCGTATTTCCCGTCATATGATCGAGTTCAGCTGATCAGTTGTCGGCGCTCACGGGTACCGGCTCGCCGGCGCCCTTCTCCTGCGGCAGGCCGGCTATCGGACGGGTGCCGGAGGTGAAGCGGCCGAGCAAGCCCTCCAGCGAGAAGGCGCCAGCGCCGAGGACGGCGATGAGCAGGAAAGCCCAGCAGAACATGGCCGCGGGCTCGCCGTGGTTCTGGATGGGCAGCAGAGCGTTGCGCTGGTGAACGTCGAAGTACGCGTACGCCATCGAGCCGGAGCACGCCAGCGCGGCAATCCTGGTGCCGAGGCCGAGCACCACCAGGACGCCGCCGACCAGTTCGATGGCGGAGGCCCACCAGCCCGGCCACGCGAACGCGGCAGGGCCGGGGCCGCCGCCCTCCGGCCCGCCGAGCACACCGAACAGTGTCGCTACTCCGTGGCAGGCGAACAGCATCCCGACGACCATCCTGAATAAACCGATGACCACGGGACGCACCCGTTCCAGATCCAGCGGTTTCATGTGGCTCCTCATGTAAGGCATCCCCCGTTGGGGGACGGGAGTGGGGGGTTGCAGAGGACGCCGGAAGTTACCGGTGAGCGACCGCACCCGCGCAAGAACGCGTTTCCGGCCAGTTTTCGCGCGCCCGGCCCCCTAATCGGCCAGAAACCGCAGTGCGCCTGTCCCTCGGCGCTGCGCCGAGCACCGGGCGGTCGCGACCGGGAACCGTCGGTCGGAAGAGCGGCCATGTCCAAGGGACCACGGCGACACCGCCGCACCGGCCGGGTTCGGCCGCGCCGCTGGGACCCGGCAGGTCATCCGCGCGGGCCGGTCCGGTGTCCGCCACGCGTGAGCGGTGCCGGATGAAGAGGCAGCTCTCCGGCCCGGCCAGGGTCGGCCGGCACCGCACGGACGGTCCGATCGGGCCCCACCGGAACGATCGAAGAGCCGGTCCGCTTCGGCCCCGAGCGCGGTCCAGCCCGCATCGTGCACCGCGGCGACCGCCACGCCATCCCCGGCCTCACCCGCCCGCCACCACCGACCGGGCCCGCGCCATCCCCGAGCGCGGCAACGCGACAACGCCCCACCCCGCGGGCCGTTGCGCAGCCCCGCCCGGGGATACTTCTGGGGTCACTCCTGGGGTCGTTTCCGGGGTTGGGGTCACTTCTGGGGTCGCTCCGGCCTCTCCCCCGGCGCTGGGTGCTTCTGCGGCAGAGCCCGTTCGGCAAGGGCCCGGCGAACGCCGACCGCTCCTGCCGGACCTCCGCCAGGACGAAGCCGGGCGCCGGGTCGTGGTGCACAGGGACGTACCGGCCCCGGTCGCGTCACCAGTCGTGAGGCAGCCCCCGCCCAGGGGGCGTCGGTGGTCTCCGGCTCCCGACGGGCGAGCGGCCGCCCGGAGGTCACGGGTCACTGCGGTGTGAACTCGGGAAGGACGCCCTTGGCGAGTACGAAGCAGCCGTACGGCCTGTCTTCACCGGTGATGACGACGGCGAATGCGGCGCGGGCCCGTTCGTAGAACGCCTGGCGCTCGAGTGCTTCGACCGCGACGGCCCGGCCCGCCGCCTCGTCGGCGACGGCGAGGAACTGTGTTTGCACCGCCGGCCGGCTGTCGGCGTCTCCGACCACCCGCATCCGCGCGATGGGTTCGGCGACGAACGTGTCGAGCGGCAGGAGCCCGAGTACGGCCCGGCCCGCTGAGACGACGTCGGCACCGTCGAGACGGATCACGCGGTCGTTCACGGAGTGAGCGGGGAAGTTCCGGTCGACGAGCGCGATCGTGTCCCCGTGGCCCATGCGGGCGAGCGCGAAGAGCAACTCCGGGGTGAGGAGCGGGTCGAGCCCCTTGAGCATGATGGGCAGCCTTCTGTCGTGGTACCGGTCGGTGGTCAGTGTTCGGGTCAGTGTTCGGTGTCGGGAAGCGGCGGCGCGGCCCGGTGGCGCAGCACGGGCGGAGCGAGCAGTCCGCACGGCTCGGGTGCGGCGCGTAGGCCGGTGCCGGCGTAGTAGCGGTTGGCCGCCGACGGGGTGAGCCGGATACGCAGTTCGTTCGAGCCTGCTCGCAGGTGGCCGGCGGGGATCGTGAAGCGGTAGGGCGACCAGGCGCGTTCAGCGACCCTCGTTCCGTTCACGGACAGGGCGGCCCCTCCGGCGACGGCCGGGAGCGTCAGTTCCACCTCGGTCGGCGTGTCGAGCGTGAACTGCCGTACGTAGTCGGCGGCGCCCGCGAACGTCGAAAGGCCCTGGCGTTCCCAGCCGCGGGTGACCGCGATCTCGCGGCGCGTGCCGGCCTGCTCGTGGGCGTCGTCCGGGATCTCCAGGAGCCATTCGGCCCCGAGCACCTGCGGCCCCGACCACTCAGCACGGCCCTGGTGTCCCGGCTCGTCGACGGCCGGCGTCGGGCCGCACCAGGGTTCCGCGTCGGAGCGCACGCGCAGCAGGCGCAGGGCATTCGGCTCCAGCCGCCATACGACGGTGCCCTCGGCGGACCCGAGGCCGCGCACCGTCCCGTCAGCGGGCATCCACTCCTCGAGTTGCCAGGTCCCTTCGGGCAGCACGAGTTCCATGGTCGCCTCGGCTTCGGCTCCGGGTTCGACGAAGCACGCGAACCTGAACACGCCGGGTGACTCCTGCCCGCCGCGCCGGCGCACCGCCGACCTGTCCGGTGTGCGCACCTCGGGCACGCTCCCGTCGTACGGGGCGAGTCCGTGCAGCACCTCGCTGCCGGGGACCGCGGCGAACACCTCCACGGCCGGGGCGAGTTCCGCCCAGTCCGCCGCGGCGGTCTGCGGTCCGTGCTGGTAGACGGTGGGCGTCGTGCCGCTGGCGAGCACCCGTATCCCCGCTTCGGCGATGCGGCGGACCTGGCGCAGCACCGCGGCGGAGCGCAGCGTGGTCACGGCGGGCAGCACGAGCGCCCGGTACCGCCTCTCGCCGAAGCGGACCGCGCCCTCTTCCACGACGGCGGCTTCGAGGTCGCGTTCGTCGACGAGGTGGAAGCCGACGCCGGCTTCGGTGAGCGACCGCGCCCATTCGCCCGTCGCGGAGGCCTGCATGCCGAGCTGCCCCGCCGTCCACACCGTGCGCAACGGATAGAGGAGCGCTGCGTCGGCCCTGGGGGTCACCGGTTCCAGGAACTCGCTCAGACGGGCGCTTTCGAGCGCGAACCGCGGATGGTGATCGGCGAACCAGGGCTCGAAGTTGATCCCCGGTGGGAAGTCGAAGCGGGGATTGCTCAGCGATTCGTGGTCCGCGCCGTGACCGTGGGTCTGGTAGAACCCGTGGAAGATCATCTGCCGCATGCCTTGCAGATGGTGGTTGATCGCGGTGGTGCGCAGCTCCTGCAGGCTCAGCCCCCAGTGGCCCGACCACGGTGCGCCGCCTTGGGGCGGGGTCAGGAAGTACTGCTCGACCATCGTGCCGCTGCGGCCGTGGTGGCGGGCGACCGAGTCGCCGAACACCGGGCTGAGTTGCGTGAGGGCGTCCTGGGCGTCCACCGCCGTCAGGTCCCGGTATCCGTCCACGCCGAAGTGGTCGAGCCCGAAGTTCACGCGCAGGTCCCAGTCGGTGAACGCGGTGTCCAGCCGCCACCCGCCGACGTGCCCGAGCACCTCGTGTCCGGACTGGCGCAGACCGTGGGCGTGGCTCCAGGCACGGAGCCGGCCGAGGAAGGTCTCCATCGCGTAGGTGCTGAAGTGCTCGTAGAACTGGGCGCGAAGGGCCAGCCGTTCCGGATCGTCGCCTTCGAGTACCGCGGCGAGCACCTGAGGCGTGTGCTCGCCCCACCGTTCCCGGATCGAGGTGGCCAGGCGTGCGTGGAACGGCATTGCCGAGCGCAGATCGCCGGTGCGCGCCTCCCAGTCGTAGTACACGGCATGCGGCTGGTCGAAGAACATGTAGGCGACGGTGCTGCCGAAGAACTCGCCCAGAGCGTCGGCGAACGGCTGGTAGCCGGCCTCGATGAAGCGGTCGACGGCGACCGGATCGACCGGGTTGACCAGCCGGGAGGTGGCGCACCGGGCCGAGACGAACACGATCACCTCGGCTCCGTCCGGCACGGGTCCGGTGAGGTGGACGCGGCACCCGTCGGCATCGCCCTCCGTACGGTCGACGAGATCCGGCCGTTCGGAGACCTCGCCCCGCGGCGATGCCGTGACGAGCACGTACTCGGTCCGCCAGTCGGCCCAGGCGACCGCACCGCCCTCGTAGTGCCACCGCATCGCGGCCGGGCCCAGGTTCTCGGTCGCCGACCGGATCTTCCCGAGCGTCCCCCCGCTCTTTCCCGCGCCGATCCGCATCCAGAACAGGTGCCGCTCGCGCAGCTCGTCATGGCCGTCCACCGCGCGGCCCGCGGCGTGGCCGGTCTGCCAGTTGTAGTCGTCGTAGATGCCCACGATCATGCCGAGTTCCGCGGCTGTCTCGACGGCGCACCGGCAGGCGGCGAGGTAGTCCTCGTCCAGGTAGCCGGCGATCGGGTACGACAGGCGTGCCTGCACCTGGAAGCTGAGGATTCCGGCGTCGTGCATCTGCCGCACCTGGGCGCGGATCGTGTCCTTGTCGGGCAGGTGGTGCCAGAACCAGTAGGTGGCGGGAGAGTGCCACGGGTCGGGCTTCTGGAACCGCTCCAGTGCGGTCTGGCGTGCGGACACGGATGTCAGCTCCTCGGGTGGCGGCGGGGCGCTGTGGGCCCGCCGCCACCGGGTCGGTCAGTGTTCGGTCAGGTCGGCCGCGCCATGGCCGACGATGTCGCGGGAGGGCACCGCCGTCCCGGCGGTGCCGCGCGCGGCGCCGGAGTCGGAGTCGGTGTCGGTGTCGGTCGCGAGCGAGTGATCGGGCCTCGGGTCCAGGTGGAGCCCGAAGGTCAGCAACGCGTAGAGCCCCGCGCCGATCACCATGGCGATGACGATCCCGAGCCCGCTCGCGCCGAACACGCCGTCACGCGCACTCTGCGTGAGCAGGAATCCGGTGATCTTCGCGAAGTTCGGATCGGAACTGGTGACCAGGCCCAGACCCAGGAAGGTGGCGACGACCAGGCTGGCGATCGCCGTCCATCGCCCGTTGCGCCCGCCATGGCCACGCGGGTTGGCCATGGCGGTGTTCCAGCCCAGCCGGCGCTGCCGGACGAAGTCGACGAGTTGGATCGCGCCCATGCTTCCCATCATCACGGCGATGAGCGACAGGAACGACTGGAAGGTCGCGAGGAACGAGGTGGAGACGAACTCCAGGTAGAACGCGCCGGCCGCGATGATCGTCGCGTTGATCGCGGTGGTGGCGGAGCGGCGCAGCGGAACGCCGACCGACATCAGCGCGAGACCCGAGCTGTACATGCCGGTGATGGCCGCCGAGACCAGCGAGATGACGATCACGATGGAGAACGGAACGAAGAACCACATCGGCAGCAGCGCGGTCAGGGCCCCGATGGGATCGGCGGCGGCGGCGTTGCCGAGTTTCGGGTCCCCGCCGACCAGCAGCGCCCCGACGACGAGCATGATGACAACCGGCGTGGCCAGTCCGGCGACCGTCCATCCGATCACCCCGCGTGCCCTGCTCTCGCGCGGAAGATAGCGGGCGAAGTCGCCGCCGTAGTTCAGGAAGCCCAGGCCGACGAGCGTCATCGCCATGATGATGCCGCCGACGAACTCCAGCGCGCCGCCCGCGTGGGCCTCGCCGAGGTGCGACCACTCGATCTTGGGCAGCACGAACCCGAGGAACGCGAGGGTCATGACACCGGTCACCCACGAGATCCACACTTCGAGCTTCATGATCAGCTGGTGTCCGAGCACGGCGACCGTCATGGTCACCGCGAGCACGATCACGAACCACAGCGCCAGTGCGGGGGTGGTGCTCGAACCGTCGGACTTCGCGAACGCCGACGGCCACAGCTTCGCGAACAGATGAGCGCCGGTGTCGGACGCGAGGGTGATGATCGTCACCTTCCAGCCCATATTGGACAGGTAGGCGAAGAACGCGGGAATCCTGTTGCCCTTGATGCCGAAGGCGAAGCGTGTCTGCGTGAGCGTGGGCAGTCCCGTGCGGGGCCCGCCGACCGCGAGGATGCCGACGAGGGCGGCCGAGACGAGATACCCGATGGTTCCCGCGACGATCGTCTGCCAGACGTTCAGGCCGAGGCCGAAGACGAAGATTCCGTAGCTGACGCCGAGGATCGATATGTTCCAGGCGAACCACACGGGGAACAGGCCGCGGGGCTTCCCGCGGCGTTCGGAGTCGGGGACGGGGTTGACGCCGTTCGCCTCGACGGTGGTACCTCGTCGTCCCTGCTGAGCGACATTGCTCATGGACGTGCCTTTCGGTGGAGCTGCGCGGGCGCAGGGGTGGATCAGTTTCGGGACATCGCCGGTTCGCCGGCCATGAGCGCGTCGACGGTCTCCGCGCTCAACGCGGCCCCGCGGGCGCCGGGTGCGGTCACGGCGAGCGCGGCCGCGGCACATGCGCGCTCGGCCGCCGCGCCGAGGTCCTGACCTGCGGCGAGACCGGCGGCGAGCGCGCCGAGGAATGCGTCACCGGCGCCGACCGTGTCGATGGCGTCGACGCGGAACGCGGGCACGTGGGTGATGGCGCCCCGCTCGGAGACGACGGCGCCGCCGCGGCCGAGTGTGACGACGCAGTCGCCGAGGGCGCCGCGGTCGAGGATAGCGGCGACCGCTTCGGGGGTGGGCGGGGTCGGGCCGAGGCCGAGCAGGTCGGTGAGTTCCCCGGCGTTGAGCACGAGGACGTCGACGAGCGCCAGCAGCTCGCGGTCGAGCACGCGCGCAGGCGACGGATTGAGCAGCACACGCGCCCGGCCGGCATAGGCGCGAACGGTGGCCTCCACCACCGGGGCGGGCACTTCGTGGTTGGTCACCACCACGGCCGGCGGCTCCGTGCTCGTCGCGAGAGCGCGGACGTGCTCGGCTCGCAGCAGGTCGTTGGCACCCGCGTCGACGACGATGCAGTTGTCGTTCGGGCCGACCAGCAGGACCGCGGCCCCCGTCACGGTCTCCTCGTGCCGGAGGACCGGAGCGAGATCGACGCCCGCGGCGGCGAGGTCGGCCAGGGCGGGACCGGCGTCGCGCCCGACGCTGGCGAGCAGGGCCACCTGCGCGCCGAGGCGGCGGGCGGCGAGCGCCTGGTTCGCGCCCTTCCCGCCTCCGGCCTGGAAACTCCCGCTCGCGCGGACCGTCTCGCCCTCGCGCGGCAGGCGCTCGAGCCGGTAGCCGAGGTCGAGGTTGACGGAACCGACGACCAGCACTTCCCCACTGCCCGCCGAGCGGCCATCCGCCCGGCGCTCTGGTGGGGTATGCGGTAGATTCTCCTCTGGGAAATGCATTTCCAAAGGTAAACACGGAGCGCTCTCCCTCGTCAACAGTCACTGGCTGTGACCTCCCTGCTAGCATCGATCAGCCGGAACCGGAGGGATCAGGATGGGCGCACGGGTGAGCTTGAAGGACGTGGCTGCCCGCGCCGAGGTGTCGGTCACGACCGCGAGCCGGGTGCTCTCGGGCGTACAGCGCAACGTCGACCCGGAGCTCGCCGAACGCGTGCGCGTCGCGTGCGAGGTGCTGGGCTACAAGGTCAACGCGGCGGCCCGAGCGCTGCGGGTCCAGTCCATGGATGCGATCGCTCTGGTGGTGCCGGCCGTCGCGAACGCGTACTTCGCCGAACTGGTCTCGGCCTACTCACGCCGTCTCGGCCACCTGGGCAAGCGTCTGGTGACCATCGACACCGACGAGAGCCCGGAGATCGAACAGCGCCAGCTCGCCGGCATGGACCGCGTGCTCGTCGACGCGGTGCTCATCGTGCCCGCGGCCTACGAGCGCAGCGGCGCGGCGATAGCCGAACTCTCCCGCTCCGGCCGGGTCGTGCAGGTCGACCGCCGCGCGCGCGGCGTCGAGGCGCCGTCGGTGCGGCTCGACAACACCGCGGGGGTGCGCATACTCGTCGACCATCTGCGCTCGCGTGGGCGCCGCCGCATTCTGATGGTCGACGCCCAGGAGGACTCGTCCTCCAGCATCGAGCGCACCTCGGCGTTCCGCGCACTGGCGGGACCGGGAGACCGGGTGCTGGAGATGCCGAGTTTCACGGTCGCGAGCGGCATCGAGGCGGCCAAGCGCCTGCTCGCGGACCCCCATGAGCCCGACGCGATCATCTGCACGGCCGACGTGGTCGCGCTCGGACTGCTCACAGCGCTCCAGCACGCAGGCAAGCGCGTGCCTGACGACTACGCGATCGCGACCTTCGACGGAACCTTCGTCTCCGCGACGGCCGCACCGGGGTTGACCACGCTCGGCTCCGTCGCCGAAGGCATGGTCGAGGCATCCCTCACGCTCCTCGAAGGCGGCGGGGGCGACGTCGTGTTGACGCCGGAACTCGTGATACGCGGCTCGAGCGGCTGAGCCGCGATCCGCTGAGAGCGCGATGGCGCTCCGCAGCCGGGCGCCGGGGCCCTCGAAACATCCGCCAGGACCCTGTGCGCAGGGCAGGTCCAGGGCGGCGACGGAACTCGCGTCGCAGCGGGGCCGGCGCACCTGTGGCCGGGGCGTCAGCACGGCATCGACCGGCAGAGCGTGGCCTCACCGTGTGAGGCGAGCACTGGCTGGGCCGCCACGAGGCGCCGGAGGCCGAACTAGATGCCGTGCGGGCGGCCCGAGCCCGGTGCCCGCGGTACGGGTCACGGCCGGCGACAGCTCGCGTGGGCCCGGATGCGGGCCCGTGCCCGGGTGGGGGCCCGTGCCCGGGTGCGGGCCCGTGCCCGGCCGGTCACCTGGCGGCGGGCGGCGCGCCGGTCGCGGTCCTGCGCCATCCCCACCCGACCGGCGCCGCGGGAGTCGCGGACGACGTCGCCGCCGTTCCCCGTGAGACGCAGGGGCGGACCCGCTGCTGGACGAGCGCTACGACCAGCGCCCGCGCGGACAACAGGTGGGTGCCGGAACTGGCCGGCTGGGGTGGCGAGGGCGGTGCCGGTTCAGCGGGTACGGGCGGCGCGCTCCGCGTTCTTCTCCTTGATCCGCACCGCTTCCTTGCGGAACTCGGCCTGCACGGCGCGCTCCTGGACCAGCCACTCCGGCTGGTCCTGCTTCAGCGCCTCGATCTCCTCGGTGGTGAGCGCCTCGGTGACGCCGCCACGCGCGAGGCCCGTGATGGACACGCCGAGCTTCGACGCGACCACCGGCCGAGGGTGCGGTCCGTTGCGCCGCAGTTCCACCAGCCACTCGGGGGGCTCGGCCTGGAGTGCGCTCAGCTCGGTGCGGGAGACGACACCCTCCTGGAACTCGGGGGGTGTGGCCTGGAGGTACACACCCAGTTTCTTCGCCGCTGTCGCGGGCTTCATGGTCTGGGTGGTCTGCTGCGACGTCATGCCGTCAAGGGTAACGAGCGCGCGTGCCGCCTCCGACCACCAACGGATAACCTTCTGTGGTGACAGGTTCGGAAGTGCCCCCTCCTTCGTTTTCGTTCCGGCTCGCCTACGTTCCGGGCGTGACGCCGACCAAGTGGACGCGGATCTGGAACGAGCGCCTGCCGGAGATCCCGCTCACCTTGGTGCCGGTGAGCGCCGCGGAGGCGTTCGGCGTGCTGCGGGACGGCGGCGAGTCCGGCGCGGACGCCGGTTTCGTACGGCTGCCGGTCGACGGGCCGGACCTCAGCGCGATCCCCCTCTACACGGAGACAACGGTGGTCGTCGTCCCCAAGGACCACCTCGTGGCGGCGGTCGACGAGGTGACCTTGGACGACCTCGCCGACGAGGTCGTACTGAACCCTCTGGACTCCACCCTTGCCTGGGAGACCCTGCCGGGACAGCCCGCGAAGGAGCGCCCCGCCACCACCGTGGACGCCGTGGAACTGGTCGCGGCAGGCGTGGGCCTGCTGGTCGTCCCCCAGTCCCTGGCCCGGTTGCACCACCGCAGGGACCTCACCTACCGGCCGGTCCTGGACGCCCCCGAGTCCCGAGTCGCCCTGTCCTGGCCGCAGGAGGAGACCACCGACCTGGTGGAACACCTCATCGGCATCGTGCGCGGGCGCACCGTCAACAGCACCCGCGGTCGCCCGCTTCCGGCCCGGAACGCACAGGGCAGGCAGGGAACGCAGGGCACGCAGGGCACGGACAAGGGCAAGGGCAAGCGCCCCGACAAGGCGGCGGAAGGGCGCCGCAAGCCCGCGCGCGGCGGGTCGGGTTCCGGGTCCGGGTCCGGTTCCGGAGCGAAGCCCACCGGCAAGAGCGGCAGTACGGGCGGCGCCAGGCGCGGTAAACCCCGCCGCCGTCCGTAGCCCGTCCAGGTGCCCGGCCCCCGTCCCCCGTACGTCGGCGACGGCACGTACCGGACCGCGCCGCACTCCCCTCTTTCCAGACGGACGGCCCTGCCTCGATGTCGACTTGCGGGACGGCAATCAGGGGCGTGGCAGGTCACCGGCTCTCCCGGGCTCTCCGGAGCATGACCGGCCGCACCAGGAGCTACGTCGTGCAGTCGCCAGGGGCCTCGCGTACGTGCGGCTGACGATCTCGGGGCCGGCCCGGGGGCCCGTGGAGATCCGCGAGGAACAGCAGCAGTTACGAACAGGCCGCGGGCGCACATCGGGGCGGCGGTGGTTGTCACATGCGCGGACCGGGCGGTGTCTTCATGCCGAACAGCCCCACAGGGACGCATGCAAGGAGAGACACCATGACACTGCGACTGCCGAAGGCCGAGCTCCCCGCCGAGCTCGAGGAGAGCATGATCAAGCAACTGGGCGCCGTGCCCGAGAACGTCGAAGTGCTGTGGCACAGCCCTCGGATGGCCCAGGACAATCTGGAGTTCGGCGCCAAGGTGGGGGCGTGGGACGCGGTCGACCCGGGCCTGAAGTCGTTCGCGCACATGGCCGTCGCGTCGCAGGTCGGCTGCAGTTGGTGCCTGGACGTCGGCTATTTCCAGGCGCAGAACGAGAACCTGGACCTGGCCAAGGCGAGCCAGGTGCCGCGCTGGCATGAAGCGGACGTGTTCACGCCGCTGGAGCGCGACGTCATGGGGTACTCCGAGGCGATGACGAACACACCGCCGACGGTCACCGACGAGCAGTACGCCGCCCTTCTCGAGCGGCTCGGGACGTCGGCGATGGTGGAGCTCACCGCGTTCATCGCCTACGTCAACCTGGCGACCAGGGCCAACGTGGCGAACGGGGTCACCTCCCAGGGATTCTCCGACGCCTGCGAGACCCCGCTGGCCAACCGCCCGGCGACGACGTCCCGCGTAGGGTCCTCGCAATGACCGAGGACCCGTTCGTCGCCCACCGCAGCCTGCTGTTCACCGTCGCCTACGAGATGCTCGGCTCCGCGGCCGATGCGGAGGACGTGCTGCAGGAGACCTGGCTGCGGTGGGCCGACGTCGACCGGTCGCAGGTCCACGATCCGCGGGCGTACCTCGTCCGGGCCGTCACCCGGCAGGCGCTCAACCGCATACGCACGCTCTCCCGTCGCCGCGAGGACTATGTCGGCGAGTGGCTGCCCGAACCCTTGCTGACCCATCCCGATGTCGCCGACGACGTCGAACTCGCGGAGACGGTTTCCATCGCGATGCTGACCGTCCTGGAGACGCTCGGACCGGTGGAACGCGCGGTGTTCGTCCTCCGCGAGGTCTTCGACATGCCGTACGACGAGGTCGCCGAGGCCGTGGGCAAGACTGCCGCCGCCGTTCGGCAGATCGCCCGCCGGGCCCGGAACCACGTCGCCGCCCGGCAACCACGCGTCAGCGTGAGCCGGTCGGAGCACCAGGCCGTGGTGGACCGGTTCATCGCCGCTCTGCACACCGGGCGCATCCAGGACCTTCTGGAGATCATGGCGCCGGATGTGGTCTTCATCGCCGACGGCGGAGGACTCACGGCCGCCGCGCTGACCCCCCTCCACGGGGCCGAGCTCGTGGCGACCATGCTCGCCGGCACCGACCGGTCCAAGACCGCGACCACGCCGACGTGGCTCAACGGCAGCCCCGCGATCCAGATCGCATCCGACAGCGGACGGGCCGCGGTCAGCCTCGTGATCGAGAAGGGACGCATCACCCGGATCTACGCGACATCCAATCCGCAGAAGCTGACACGAATCGACAAACCCACTGATCTCATGAGGTAGACCGTGATGCGGGTGTTCCGGGCACGACACGCCCGGAACCCCGCCCACAGCGCCGTGGCAAGCCCTGCGGTGACGTCAGAACGCGTGGATACCACCCGACTGTGACACCGGGCGCCTCCCCAACCCGTGTAGGGCCGACGCCGCAGCTCGTGGATGAAGCCGGCGGCCCCAACTCGCCCTCTCCGCGCCACGGCCACGTGTCCCGATGGTCCAAATCCGGCGCCCTTCCGTACAGACGGCCTGGCCATCCGATCGGCTGCGCCACATTGGAGCGAGCGGATGCTCCGGGACCGGGTATCCGATCCGTCGCTGATCCTGCTACCGGACACGACGCCGCAGCTCCAGCAGCGGCCGTCGATGCCGCCGGTGCGGCCGCAGATCGCCCTCGGGCCGATGCTGAATGTCAGTGCCGAGTACTAGGGTCCGAGACCCGGCCGGCACCCCTGGTGGGCGCGTCGGGCATCTCATCAGGGCACCCCAGGAAGGCAAGGCCATGAAAGCTCTCCTCACGTCATCCGGTATCCAGAACCGCAGCATCCGCGGCGCGCTGGAGGATCTGCTGGGCAAACCGATCGCCGAATCCAACGCCCTGTTCATCCCCACCGCCGTCTATCCCTTCCCCGGTGGCCCCGGGATGGCCTGGCGAGCGCTCAGCGGCCAGGGTTCGTCGCTGCTGGCTGATCTGGGCTGGAAGTCCCTGGGGGTCCTGGAGCTGTCGGTGCTGCCGAGCATCGAGGAGGCCGCCTGGGTACCGACGGTGCGGGACGCCGACGCGCTGCTGGTGTGGGGCGGCGACCCCTTGTTCCTGGCCGGCTGGATGCGCCGCTCCGGATTGACCGACCTACTGCCGTCGCTGCGCCCCGAGGCGGTGTACGTGGGGGTGAGTGCCGGGAGCATCGCCGCCACCACCACTTTCGTCGAGACCTACGACGAGCCGCCCCGCGGGAACGAAGGGCCGGTGAGTTCGGAGAAGGTCGTCTTCGCCACGCCCGACGGGGACGTCGACCGGCTCCTCGTCACGGGCCGTGGAGCGGGGCTCGTCGACTTCGCGGTGATCCCGCACCTGGAGAACCCGCGCCATCCCGACGCCTCCCTGGCCAACGCCGAGAAGTGGGCGGCACACATTCCCGCCCCGACGTACGCGATCGACGATGAGAGTGCCGTCAAGGTGGTCGACGGCACCGTCGAGGTCGTCTCCGAGGGGCAGTGGAAGCTGTTTCAGCCCTAGCCGGCGTGTCTCATTCGAGGTCGTGCCCGCATCATGATCGGTCCAGCGTGCCCCCGACTCGTCGTCAGCCCTGACCGCCACGGGGTCGTCGGCCGCGCCGACTCGCGCGCCTCCTCGCGGACCTGGCCGACGCCACCACCCGGACCAGCACGTTCTGCGAGGCCCCGGGCCAGGTACGGCCGTGCGGAACCGGCGCAGTTGACCTGCGCCCTGCCGAACGGGCACGAGGGGACCGGCCCCGGCCGATTCTCTGACACGCTGCCACATGAGATTGAGGTGCATGTGATGCGCAGCTCCGAAGCGTCACCCGGCTGCGCACAAGCCCGAGTTGCTCGACGGCGACCCCGCCCCGGCCCCCGACGGCGCCGGCGAACGCGGCTCCGATCTGGACTCGGCGATGAGCCACGGCATCCCGAAACTGGCGGAGGCCGGCCACGAGTTCCCCTTCGTGATCGCCACCCCGCAGTGCCCCGAATCCAGCCAATGGATCGCCGAGGTGGACACGCTTGGCGGGCTCCTGGACGACGTCGCCGCCGACTACCGCATCGGTCCCTCCCGCATCTACGTCACCGGCCTGAGCATGGGCGGCTTCGGCACCTGGAGCCTGGCCGTCCGCCATCCCGAGCGCTTCGCCGCCATCGTCTCGATCTGCGGAGGTCTGCGGGACCGAGGCGTCGACCGCATTCGTCACCTACCGGTCTGGACCTTTCACGGCGAGGAGGACACGACCGTCCCGATCAAGTTCACCGAGGAGATCGTGGCAGGGCTTGAGGCCCTCGGCTCGGACGTCCGCTTCACCCGGTACCCGGGGGTGGGGCACGACTCCTGGACCCGGACATACGACGACCCCGATTTCTACGACTGGCTCCTCGCCCATCACCGCACCGACCGGGCTGGTGAGAGCTGACCGCGCGGTCATACGGAACAACCGTCAGGCGTCCACCGACTTGGTGGACGGCCGCACCACCACGGCAGCGATGGTGCGGGTGGCGACGTCGACCAGTCCGTTGTCGAGGTGGCTGGGAGCTGACCGTTGACCGGTGGTCAGGGTCTTCTGGTTGCGGGTAGCCGGGCTGGTGCTGTCATTCCCTGCCGGGCATCCGCTGACTGTCACCGTGAGCCCTGGCATGATGGGTGCCATGACGCTGACCCGAAAGGCCGATGGCGCGTAGGCCGCCCGGCGCCATCCGCGCTCAGCGGTGGCCGGCCCGCACCAGCATTCGTCCCGTCCGTCAGATTCCGGGCATTCCCCGCCGGACTCAGACAGCCATCAAGCAGATCGAAGCCCGCTATCTGGGGCACGGTGTTGTTGCTGACGCCCTGCACCAGTACGAGAGTTTTCTCCGCAGGCCCGGCCGGCACCTGTATCTGCCCTGGCACGATTGCCCTTGTTGCGACCCGTTGGACGCTCGGGACACCCTCGAAGAAGCGCTCCGTCGGCTCCCGCCCGCAGCGCGGGGAGGGCTGGGCGCTATCGTCGCCCGACTCGATGCGGAGTTCCTGCGTCGCACACTGCCCGATCCAAGGGCCGCATCCCTGAGTTCATGGCATGCGGCAGCGTGGTGGCGGCAGCGGATTCGGGAAATGTGACCGTCCTTCCACCCCCGGGCGACGTCCTCCTTGCCTGGGACGAGACGGACATCATCGAGCACGCGCTTGTCATCGCCCTCTATCACCGCCAACGACCTGCGGACGGGAAGCCGTTGGCGGACAGGTGCCGACCTCTCTTCGACGAGCTTCGTCGCGTCAGCTCGACGGAGCAGCCCGCGGTACCCGATCCTCGCGGGCTCGTCGCCGACAGCGTGCGGCTGCGGCCGGGCGGGTAGACCGCGTCCTGGTCTCGGGGCTCTGCACGTCCGCTGCCCGGCCTTCCGCCCGGTTCAGAGCGCTTCCCGTTCCTAGTCACCGCCGCCAGTGGTCCCCTTCAGGCTCCGGCGCCGCTTCCTGTCCGAATCCGAACGACGCACCAGATCGCCCGCAGCAAGCGTCACGGTCGCCACGCCGCGGACCCAGCGGGGCCCGCCGCGCTCCGCCCACACCACACATACGCACCCGCCGACGGCAAGCACCAGAACTCCGAGCAGCACCAGACCGACCACGATCTCCCCCTCTGTTGCGGTCATCCGCATGGTCCCGTCCATCGTCTCAGACCGGCCAGGAGATTGGCTGACACGCCGTTCGGGTCGATCGCGCGGAGCGGGCCCTATCCGATCCCAGCCGTTCCGCCGAGCAGGTCCGGAGCGGGTGAGCGAGGTTGTGGAGTTCGTTCACCTGCTCGTAGAAGTTCACGTTCTCCCGCGTCGGGCGGGCTCGCCCCCGGTTGGGGCCGTGGCCGACCACGGCGTACCGAAAGGACTCGACCGTCCGACCGTCGCGTCCTCGCTGTCCGGCCGGTCCCCCGCCGGCCAAGAAGCGTCGTCCGCAGCAGGCTTCGGCCCCCGTCGTCGCCGAAGCCGTCCTCACCCAGGAGAGGCGACGCTGATAAAGGCGCCGCGGCCGGCGGCGTGGGCCACTGGGCTCACTGAGGTTTTCTCAACGGAGATCACGTCCGCCGGCCGTTGAGGATGAGCGCGTCGGGAGACGTCCCGGGATTGACTCGTTGGGGTGCGGGTGGCAGCCTGCCAGCGATCGCAAACCGTCTGGTCAGGGGGGAGACCATGCCCTGCTTCAAAGCCGTCCTCCTCGACTGGGTCGGAACTCTCATCGTCCCGAAGTGGGGTCCGGGCCAGATACGGCCCAGGGGCGCCCAGTGGATCGAGCGGTCACTGCGGCACCTTCAACGCGATGTATCCGAGTCGGAGGTGCAGCGGATCAGCGCAGCCCTGAGTGTGGCGGGCCGGCTGTCGGAGGTCGAGCAAGGCTGGGCCGGAGCGGACCTTTCAGCCGCGGCACACTGTGAGAGCTACCTGCGGTGGGTGGACGCCGCGGGTATCGACTCGGACCTGGCCGACCAGATGTACGCGGCGCTGTCCGACGCCACCGACAACCCCTTTGCGGTCGATGCCGAGCCGACCCTCGCGGCGCTGAAGGCGGCCGGACTGAAGGTGGCGATCGTCAGCGACATCCACTTCGACATCCGCCCCGGCTTCATGAAGGCCGGCCTGGAGGAGTACGTCGACAGTTTCGTCCTCTCCTTCGAGCAAGGCGTGTGCAAACCCGACCCCGCTGTCTTCCGCGTTGCCCTTGACCAGCTCGGGGTGCGACCCGACGAGGCACTGATGGTCGGCGATCGCTCCAGCCATGACGGCGCGGCCGTCGAAGCCGGAATCGCGACGCTCCTGGTCCCGCCCTTGACGCACGTCACCGAGGAGCGGCTGCACCTCGTCCTCGCAGCCTGCGGCCTTCCCGTGCGTTGACGGGGCGTTACTCGTGGCATGGCATCGAGCGACCCATCGCGGATCGGCTACCGCGGGTCCGGTTGCGATCAGGCGTGAAGCCCCTGGTAGGGCAGGTCTCACCACAAGATCATGTCCGCAACCACCAGAGGCTTCGCGTTGGTCAACTATGGTGCCACGCTCGACGTTCCGCGCCACGTCGTGGAGTACCTGTCCCGCCCGCTGGCAGCGAACCGGCGGCGAATCGGCACTCCGCGCGGCAGTCCTGGAGCGCTGCCGACGCCAGGGCATGACCCACGTGGTCCTCGACGGCACCCTGATCGAGTCAGACCGCCTCGCTGGGGTCCGCGACAACGGCAACGACCTGTGGTTCAGCCAGAAGCACAAGGCATTCGGTGGCCACGTGCAGTTCCTGGCCGCTCCGGACGGCACCCCGCTGTGGGTCTCCGACGTCGAGCCGTTCCACGCCCGATCATCGCCGAGAAACCGTCACTGACTACCTGGCTTCCAATCCCAAGAAGCACGAGAACGTACGGCGCTGGCTCCACGTCGATCACGGTTCCCCGAACTCGGGCCGAAAGAGTTTCTCTCGGCGAACCGCCCAGCGTGTCGGCCGCCCTGACGGGCCGACAGTTCGATCGCGTCACGCGAAGCTCACTCATTCAGTCGATGGGCAGATTTCTCCCGGCCGCATATCCTGTGAGCGAATCAGTGCAGGGCAGGTTCCGGCCGGCTGTTCCGTTTCGCTCACCGCCACGAGCGAAATCATCGGCCACCACCAAGGGAGATCGCGCATGAACGACTCCGGCAACGCGCGCGAGGTGCCGCGCCGTCAATTCGTCGCGCTCTCCGGGGCCGTCGGTGCGGCGGCTCTCCTGGCCGGTGCGGGGCCGCTCGGGGGCGCCGCCTCGGCGGCCGACCCGGCGCACGCGGAGTCGCCGGCCGACTCCTGCCCCACCTCCCCTCCCGGGGCAGGTCCGAGCTCCTGCCCTCCGGCCCAGTTCCAGCCCCTCTGCGGTAAGCCCACCGACAAGGACCCGCTGTGGAACGACGTGCAGTTCTGCGTGCACGGGACCGTTCCGCCCCCGCCGCAACTCAAGCCCAACTGCCTCAAGATGAGCGCGGATTACATCATCCTGCACGGCATGCCCGAAACCCGGCACAACTATCTCCTGGTCCCCACGTGCCGGATCACCGGTATCGAATGCCCGTTTCTCGAGACCTCCGGTGCGGCGAACTACTGGGACGACGCGTGGCAGAACGCCCGGAGCGGCGGGAGCGTTCCGGTGCAGTACCCGAATATCGGATTGGGGATCAATTCGGCGCTCTCCCGCCAACTCCAGCAGTTGCACATCCACATGGCCGGCATCCGGCCGAGTACGCAGGCGCGGCTGCAGGACCTGGAAAAGATGTCCCGTATCGCCACTCAACCCTCGCACTGGGGTTCCCCGCAGTACCAAGCTGCCATCACCGGGGCCGAGGGCTCCGGAGACCGCACGTACCGGGTGCTCAAACTGCCCGACCTCGGGCAGAACCTCTTCACGCTGCTGTACCGGTACGTGGTGAACCCGGCTGGGCTGGACATGGCGAGGCAGACACTGATCGTGGTGCCGAAGATGACGGCCGCCGGGTTCGCCGGGTCCTTCTACGTCCTCAGCAGCGACGACTCGCTCCACGACGGCACGACCACGTGTGACCACCTGCTCGTGTACCGCTGACGCCGCTTCGGCAACGGCCTGCGGCCGGGCAGCGGCGGCCGTGGCCCTCGGGTCCGTACGGACGTGTGACGATGACGCGTATGTCGCGGTGGTGAGGCGGTGAGGCGGTGAGGCGGTGAGGCGGTCAACTGCCGGGCGGGTCGGCGTCGGTCGGTCCACCGTACGCTCGGCCGACCCGCCCGCGGCCCTACGAGTTGTACGGTTCAACGCTCACGGCAGGACCGACAGCTTCCCCACGTACGGCCGCGCGCACGCAAACGCAGGTGCCCCAGCACGCCGATCATCTCGACAAGGGAAACCAGGGTCGCCTACCGTGCGCGCATGGCTCTGCACATCACCGCGGACGACGTACAGCGCCTCATACGGGCCGACCCCGGCGAAGACCCCGGCCTCTACATCGTCACCGACGACGACGGCACCGAACACATCGCGGTGTGCCCCTGCGAAGGAACCCACTACGGCGCGATCATCAGCCGGACCGAGCTCATGGACCGCACTTCAGGGCACCCCGACACCACCGCCATCACCCAGTTCCTACCAGAACTACAAAACCGCACTGAAGCGATACATTCCGGCAAGACAGCCGACGCTTGGTGAGCCCACACCCGCAACGCCCCCACCAGGAAGCCCTCGTCACCGGCGCATGTCAACGGATGCGGCGGCCGGCTGCTGCCGGCGGGGTTTGCTCAGCGCAGGCGATGGTAGACCGCGCCGTCTTTGGTGCGCCCGAGGAAGCCCGCCTCGATCAGGTAGCGGCGCAGCGCGGAGGTGTCGTCGTGCACGGTGGCGATGGCCTCGTTCACCTCTTGCTCGGTGTAGTCACGGCCGGCCGTGAACAGGCGGGCGGTGAGGTAGTCGAGCAGTTGCTCGCGTCGGACGGGGCGACGCGGGATGGCGGTCAGCCGCCCGTGCGCGAACAGGTCGGCCACGCCGTGGGCCGCTTGGCGGACTTCGTCGTCGGTACTCACCAGGCCACCCTGCTGCCACCCGCCGCCGTCGGCAACGCATTTCCGAGCCGGCTCACGAACCGCGTCCGAACGCACACACGCCGCTCATCCGCCGCAGCCGCATGGGCAGAGCTCGGGGTCGGTAGCCGCACGCTCGTTGCGCTGGGGGCCAAGAGGTGTGCGCTGTCGGCGAATGAGGATTGAGGTGGGGGCGCTCAGAATCGGCTGGTGAGTCGATCGGAAGGAAAGAAATGCGCATTCGATCACGCGCGGCGCGGTGTGCCGCGGCTGCCGCTGTCACCGTCGGGGCAGTGACCGCCGCGACCGTCGCTCCGGCTTCGGCCGCGCCGTCCGGCATCAGCACGGGCGCCTGTCCCAGCAAGTACTTCTGCGCCTATCAATCCAGTGGTGACACCCATCCGTGCAAGTGGGAGGACGACGCCCCCGACTGGGACAACTGCTCCTGGGTGCAGGACGGGAAGTTCACGTACGCCGTCTTCAACAACGGCACCTCGGGCGCGGGTGTCACCCTGTATCGGAACCACAACTACAGTAGTCGCATCGGGAGTTGCGTTCCCCGGGGGAAGGTTGTCTACCTCGCCGACAACTACAGCCCCGGCTCATCGAAGTGGAACTGCTGACCGGTTGCCGAACGGTTCCCGGAGGGGGGACCCGGGGGGCAGATCAGGGTTCGGGGTTCCACAGGGGGTGACCGGGCCTGGGGCCGACCAGTTCGTCGAGGAACGCGTCATGCCCGCTGAGGGCGCGGTTCAGCAGGGCGACCATGCCCATGTCGTAGCGGTGCCAGTCCGCCTTGTCCCAGACCACGACCGGCCAGGTGTCCGGGTCCGCGGGCTGGGTCAGCCAGAAGCACTGCTCGCCGCCGACGCCGCCGCCCCAAGCGAGCAGGCCGCCGGGCTCGGGGTGGAAGGGGTACGGGAACGCGTCCGGGTACTTCTCCCGTAGGCCGCGCAGGAGGGCGCCGATCTCGGCGGCCGCGTCCAGCACGGGTCCCAGGGCGGCGATCCCGGTCCCGGTGCCGCACGGGGGCAGCGGGATCAGGGGGGTGAGCCGGCTGCCCACCGTCCCGGGCCCGTAGGCGTCGACGAACGCCCGGTAGTCGGCGGGCAGGTCGAGGCCGTACGCGGCCCGGGTGTCGGCCCAGGGCAGCGCCGGCCCGGCCGTCCCGGGCGCGGCCCCGGTGATCCGCGCGAACGCGGCGATGTCGTCCCGCACCACCGGACCACCACCTGTCAGGGACTGAGGTTCTTTCCGCCCTTCACATTCTGGACCGTGCCGCCGCCGGGCACCGCGAGCGGGTACGGATTCCCGCGGGAGTCCCAGGCGGTGATCTGGAAGGTGAACGCGTACGGGATCACCGCCGCGGTGTCCTTGTACTGGGCGGTCACCGTCATCCGTACGGTTCCGCGCTTGTTGAGGAAGGCGCGGACCGCCGTCTGGATGTCCGTCATCTCACCGACGTTCACGGGCGTGGCCCAGCACGGCGTGAGGTTGCGTTGGATGCCGCGGCCGCCGAACTCCTTGGGTATCAGGTGGCAGCTGTTGACCAGGACCCCCGGCACTCCCGGGAGCAGTGCCTTCGCGCGGTTGCGGGCCGTGGTCATGCCGGGGCTGTTGGAGTTGGAGGCGGTGCCCGTGCCCAGCGGATTCTTCAGGCACGCGGTGGCCGCGGTGGCCCGCTGGTGCGACCCGGTGGGGGCGTAGTAGATCCAGCCCGCCCCGCTGGACTCGGCGACGCCGGCCGGCGGACGCTGCGTCAGGCAGGTCGGCTTGCTGTCCGGCGTGGTGCTGGTCGACGGGGAGGGCGACGGCGAGGTCCCGCCGGAGACGCAGCGGGCGCCGACCTGGCTCGGGTCGGTCCACTGGTGGGTGCCGGAGCCATTGACGATGACGAGGCGGTCGACGCGGGGGCCGCCGCCGTTCGCCTCGCAGAGGCTGTCCCGCAGCTGCTGGAACTGCTGTCCTGTCGACAGGAGATGCTCCAGGTCCTGCGTGGTGGCCAGGTCCAGCAGCGGGCCCACGAACGGTTCGAGGTCGAGGCGCAGCACCCGTTCATATCCGGAGCGCACCCGCTGGCCCCCGCCGGCCGAGGAGTCCGGCTGCTCGCCGTTGAGTTGCGCGGCGCCGATGCGTGCCTGCGATCCGAGTTCGGCCGGGCTGCGGACCGTTTCCGTCTTCACGGCGCGTTTGGCCGGCCGGCCCTGCTCGGTGGTCGTGTAGAGGTAGTCCGCCGGGGGTGCCGCTCCTGCGGTCGTGGACGGCACGCTCCAGGTGACGTGTGCCTGCGGGTCGGCCAGGAGCAGAGCCGCGATCTGCTCCAGCACGCGCTGGTTCTCGACCTTGTCGGTGGTGGGGAGGATCGTCCGCAGGTCCTGCGGGTTGTCCAGCCGGCCGGAGTCGACGATCTCCCCCAGGTCGGGCAACTCGCCCTGGTCGTCGGCCCCTTCGAGCGCGTCGACCGACTTGCTGCCCGCCTCGGTGTCGCTCGTCGGCCGGTCCTTGGTCATCTGGTCCAGCAGTTTCGCCACGGTGGGCTTCAGGGGCGTGCCGACCGAGACGTCGTCCGGCTGGAGGTTGCGTGCGTGCAGCCGGCTGCCGACCTTCGGGTCGGAGCCGTACTCGGCGGCCGAGTACACCCAGGCGTAGTCGGTGTGGGTCACCGTCTTGCCGGGCGGGGCGATGTTGGGGCGGGAGCCGCTGACCGTCTTGGACTGCTTGGGCTGCAAGGTGCCCAGCGGGTGGGGCTGGTCGGGCACCTGCGGAAGGGTCAGGTAGAGCGTGGCCGCGCCCGCCTGGTCACCGCTGTTGGTGACCGTGAAGGAGTACGCGCACGGGTCGGTCGTGCACAGGTACGGCGAGTTGCTGGTGATCGTGAAGTCGGGCCCCATCGTCTTGGACGTCGCCTCGGCCGACGTGGCGGGCGGGACGGCGGTCGCCACGGCCGAGGCGGTGGTGGCGGGGACCGAGCCGGCCTGCTCGGTGGTGGCCGGCTTCGGCTCCAGCAGGAGGTAGCTGCTGTAGTCGCTGTCGTCGGCCGGCACGGCGTCCGTACGGGGGCCCGCCGGCACCGCCGCGTCCCCGGTGCGCCGGGCGGAGTGCCAGGTGGCGGACTTGACGGGGCTGTCGCCGCCGGGGTCGCCGCCGATGGCGAGGACGGAGTAGGGGGCCGCACTGGCGAGGACGACCGTCCAGCCCTGGGAGGTGTACGAGACCGCGTTGCGGCCCTGGAACGTCGCGCCGTCCTCCCGCACCGCCTCGGGGTCGGAGGTGACCTGGCGGACCAGCGCGGCGAGCGAGGCCGGCGTCAGCGAGCCGGCGTCCACCCCGAAGCCGTCGAGCATGTAGTAGCCGGAGCGCTTCTGCGGTGCCACCCAATGGCCGGTGCTGGTCAGGTCCGTGCCGAACAGGGGTTCCTGCTGTGCCCAGAACGCCGAGTCGCCCTTCAGGTAGAGCTGGTCGCCGGCCCACGCGAGGGTGGATTTCCCGGCCACCGGTTCGCTGAGGGTTCCCGACGCCTGTCCTGTGCTGGTGACCGTGAGGTTCGCCCGGGTCATGGACCGGTGCTCGGCCGGGGCGTAGACCATCGACAGGCTCACCGCGGGCAGGGCGCTCAACTCCCGTGCCGCAGACGCGCCCTGCCGGGCCGGTGACACGTGGGGAGCCGATGCCTCGTGCTTGGCGTCTCCGGACCCGCCCGATCCGCTGGACCCGCCCGGCCACAGCACGTAGAGCAGGCTCGCCAGTACGGCCAGTGCGACGCCCGTGGCCGTGAGGGACCGGGCGCGCGACTGCCGTAACCACTTGGCCACCGCGCGCGGGGACCCGGTCGGCGCGCCCGCCGTGGGCGGCCGGGCCGGCGGTGGAGGTATCGCAGGTGGCTGCGGCGGAAGCGACGGCCAGGGCGGCGTGGTAGCCGACGGCGGGTGCGGCGGGTGGGGCGGCCGGGGTGGCGGCGGGGTAGCGGCGGGCGGCTGGGAGGGGAAGGGCGGCGGAGGTGGGGGCGGCGCACCGGTCTCGTCCCGCGCACCGGACTCCGGCTGCTGCCCGTGGCCATCCGTCACAGCGACACCCCCAGTTGCTTCCGCCGACCCTGGAATCCGGGTACTCCACGTTACCGACGGAAGCACCCCTGGGGATGAACTTCCTTATGTTTCAGTTGACGACTTGAGTGACGACTCGGCCGATCCGGCGGGGGCTGCCCCCGTCGTCGTGCCCGGTCAGGATGCGCTCGGGACGGGGCGCTGGGGGCGGCCGTCGTAGGAGGCGAGGGGGCGGATCAGCGCGTTGTGGGCGAGCTGTTCGGTGATGTGGGCGGTCCAGCCGGTGATGCGGCTCATCACGAAGATCGGGGTGAAGGCCGGGATGTCGAAGTCCATGAGGTGGTAGGCGAGTCCGGCCGGGTAGTCCAGGTTGGGGTGGATGCCCTTGCGGTCGGCCATGGCCTGCCGCAGCGCGGCGTGCAGGGCGGCCAGGCGCGCGGCTTCGGGGTCGGTGGTGCGGGCGACGAGGCGGTCGGTGGCCTCCTGCATGATCGGGACGCGCGAGTCGCCGCGCTTGTAGACGCGGTGGCCGAATCCCATGATCTTGCGCTTCGAGGCCAGGGCGTCGTCGAGCCAGGCCCCCGCGCGCTGCGGGTCGCCGATCTCGTTGAGCATGCGCATCACCGCTTCGTTGGCGCCGCCGTGCAGCGGCCCCTTGAGGGCGCCGATGGCCGCGGTGACCGCGCTGTAGAGGTCGGAGAGCGTGGAGGTGACGACGCGGGCGGTGAACGTCGAGGCGTTGAAGCTGTGTTCGGCGTAGAGGATGAGGGAGATCTCGAAGCATCGGACCACTTCCGGCTCCGGTACCCGGCCGAAGCACATGTGGAAGAAGTTCTCGGCGTAGTCGAGAGCCGGGTCGGGCTGGATCGGGTCGAGGCCGCGGCGCCTGCGGTGGTCGGCGGCGACCACGGTCGGCAGTTTCGCCAGCAGGGCCAGGGACTTGGCGCGGTTGGCGGCCGGGCTGCCGTCGTCCTCGGTGGGGTCCTCGGCACCGAAGAAGCTGACGGCGGTGCGCAGGACGTCCATGGGATGGCAGGTCTCGGGCAGCCGGAGCAGGAGTTCGGCGGTGGTGCGGTCCAGCGGGCGCAGGGCACGCTCGCGGGCCCGGAACTCGCGCAGTTGCGCGCTGTCGGGCAGATCGCCGTACCAGAGCAGGTGGGCGACCTCTTCGAAGGAGCGGTTCGCGGCAAGGTCCTGGACCGGATAGCCGCGGTAGGTCAGGGAGTTCGTCTCCTGGATGACCGTGGAGATCTCGGTGGTGTCGACGACGACACCGGCGAGACCGCGGTGGATGTCCGGGACCGCGGACGAGGTCGCGGGCGGCGTCGCGGGCGGTGTCGCGGGCGGTGCGGTGCGGGGCATGGGGCCTCCAACGAGAGTGCGGCCGGGCGGGGTTCAGGTGCCGGGCGGGAGGGTGAAGTCGAAGACGGCCGAGTCGAAGGCCGTGTAGTCCTCGTAGCCGAGGACTTCGTAGAGCCGGGAGCGGGTCTGCATGCGGGGCAGCAGGGACTCCTGGGTGCCCTCGGCGGCCAGCGTGCGCAGGCCGTCCTCGATGGCGCCGCTCGCGAGGCGGAAGAGGGTGACCGGGTAGAGGGCGATGTTGTACCCGAGGTTCTCCAAAGTGGCCGCGGTCAGCAGCGGGCCCTTGCCGAACTCGGTCATGTTGGCGAGCAGCGGCACGTCGAGGGCTTCGCGGAACGCGGCGAACTCCGCCTCGCCGGCGAGGGCTTCGGGGAAGATCGCGTCGGCGCCGGCGTCGACGTACGCCTTCGCCCGGTCGATCGCCGCCTGGATGCCCTCGACGCCACGGGCGTCGGTACGGGCCATCAGCAGGAAGTCGCCGTCCCGCCGGGCGTCGGCGGCGGCCCGTACCCGCTGCACCATCTCCTCGCGCGTCACCAGTGTCTTGCCGTCGAGGTGGCCGCAGCGCTTGACGCTGATCTGGTCCTCCAGGTGCATTCCGGCCAGGCCCGCGTCCTCGAAGAGCTGGATGGTGCGGGCGGCGTTGACCGGCGCGCCGAATCCGGTGTCGGCGTCGATCAGCACCGGCAGGTCGGTGACGCGGGTGACCTGCTGGGCGCGGGCGGCGACTTCGGTCGAGGCGGTCAGGCCGATGTCGGGCAGGCACAGTTCGGCGGCAAGCACAGCGCCGGAGAGGTAGACCGCTTCGAAGCCGTGTTCCTCGATCAGCTTCGCCGAGTAGGGGTTGATCGCGCCCGGCATCCGCAGCAGCCGCCCGGAGGCGAGGTGCTGCCGCAGCGCGCGGCGGCGCTGGGCGGGTGTGGTGCGGGTGTGCAGCATCAGAACAGGCCCTTCGGGAGCCGCGCGTCGTAGGCGGCGACCGCGTCCGTGTCGACCGCCGGGAACAGGCCGGTCAGCGCGGCGCTGTCCAGATCGGCGAGCCGGCCGGCGGCGTCCAGGAACGCCTCCTGCGCGCCCGGCGTGGCCACGCCCTCGGTGAGAGCGCGGAACTTGCCCGTGTAGCCGGCCCGGTCGAAGGGGCGGGCGCCGGCGGGATGGGCGTCGGCGACGGCGAGTTCGTCCTCGATCACCGTGCCGTCGGTGAGCGTGATCACCACCCGCCCGCCGAACGCCCGGCGCTGCGGGTCGGGGTCGTGGTAGCGGCGGGTCCAGGCCGGGTCCTCCACCGTGGAGACCTTCTGCCACAGTTCGACCGTCTCCGGCCGCCGGGCGCGCTCGGGCGCGTACGAGCGCTCGTGGTGCCAGGTGCCGTCCTCCAGGGCGACCGCGAAGATGTACGGCACGGAGTGGTCGAGGGTCTCGCGGCTGGCGTGCGGGTCGTACTTCTGCGGGTCGCCGGAACCGGAGCCGATCACCTGGTGGGTGTGGTGGCTGGTGTGCAGCACGACGCCGGCCACGTCCCTCGTCGAGCCGATCCGCTCCCGCAGCCGGCGGGCGAGGTCGATGACCGCCTGGGCCTGGTACTCGGCCGAGTGCTCCTTGGTGTAGGTGTCGAGGATCGCCCGGCGCGCCTCGCCGGGCTCCGGCAGGGACACCGTGTACGAGGCCTTGGGCCCGTCGAGCATCCAGGCGAGGAAGCCGTCCTCGCCCTCGTAGATCGGGGAAGGGGCGCCCTCGCCGCGCATCGCCCGGTCCACCGCCTCGATCGCGGCCTTGCCGGCGAAGGCCGGCGCGAACGCCTTCCAGCTGGAGATCTCGCCCTTGCGGGACTGCCGGGTCGCGGTCGTGGTGTGCACCGCCTGCCCGACCGCCTGGGACACGACGCCGGCCGGCAGCCGCAGCATCGCGCCGAGGCCGCAGGCGGTGGCGGCGCTGAGGTGCGCCACGTGGTCGATGCGGTGGGCGTGCAGGCAGATGCCCTTCACCAGGGCGACGTGGATCTCGTAGGCGACGACGATCCCGCGCAGCAGGTCGGCGCCGGAGCGTCCGGTGTGCTGGGCGACCGCGAGCAGCGGCGGGATGTTGTCGCCGGGGTGGGAGTACTCAGCGGCGAGGTAGGTGTCGTGGAAGTCCAGCTCGCGCACCGCTGTGCTGTTCGCCCACGCCGCCCACTCGGGTGACACCCGCCGGCCCGGGTCGGTGCCGAAGACGCAGGCGCCGGGCGCCGCCGAACGCGCTGCCGCCCCTGTTCCGGCCGCCGCAGCCGCTGCCGCCCCCGTTCCGGCCACCGGGTGCGCGGCCGCCTGGGACCTGGCCACCGCAACCGGGCGGCGGCGCAGGGACGCGACCGCGACCGACGCGTTGTCGATCACCCGGTTGACGGCCATGGCCGCGGCTGCCGGGTCCAGGTCGGCGGTCTCCTGGGTGCCGGTCGCGACGGAGGCCAGCTTCCAGGCGAGCTGCTCCTCGCGCGGCAACCGGTCGGCGCTGGGATGGACACGTACCTGATGGTCGATCACGGGACTCCTCACGGTGTTCGTCGGACGGGACCGGCGACGCCCGGGAACTCGCTCGTCCGGCGCGGTCCCGTCGGCCTCCACCGCCGAGCATTCACCCGGCCCGCGGTCCGGGCGAGCGCTCCACATTGCTGAATCCGTACAGCCGCACCTTGCGGATCTGCGAATTCTGCGAAATGTGCGGATGGTATCTTCACAAGGACGACGGGGACGACGGGGACGACGGGGACGACGGGGACGACGGGGACGACGGGGACGACGGGGACGGCGCAGCGGCACCCGGCACGCGTCCGCCGCGGCGGAGAAGCGGGCGGAGGGCACATGGCGCGAACGGCCGGACGGAAGATCTACGCGCACGCCAAGCTGCGGCGGCTGCGTGCCGAGCGCGGCATGAACCAGGTCGAACTGGCCCGCGCGCTGGGCATCTCGACCAGCTACCTCAACCAGATCGAGCACAGCCAGCGGCCGCTGACCGCCCCTGTGCTGCTGCGGATCGCCGAAGTCCTGGGCGTGGAGCCGGAGTTCTTCTCCGAAGCCGCCGAGGAGCGGCTCGGCACCGACCTGCGGACCGCGCTCGGCGACGAGGCCACCGATGTGTCCGTCCCCGCCGAGGAGGTCGCCGAGGTCGTGCGCGACCATCCGGAGGTGGCCCGCGCCCTGGTGGCCCTGCACCGCCGCTACCGGGACGCAGCGGAACAGGTCGCCGCCCTCGCCTCCGCCGACGCCCCCGCCTCATGGATCAGCACCCTGCCGCCGGCCGAACCCCACGACGAGGTCCGGGACTTCTTCTACGCGCACCACAACCACTTCGGGCAACTCGACAGTGCGGCCGAACGCGCCGCCCGATCCTGGGGGCTGGACTCGGCGCGTACGGCGGCGGACGTCCTGCGCCGGCGTCTGGCCGAGCGCCATCACGTCACGGTCGTGCAGGCGACCCGCCGGCGGTCGGCGGACGTGCGGCACTTCGACGCGGCCCGCGGCCTGCTGATCCTCTCGCCGTGGCTGACCGACGGCAGGCAGGCGTTCCAACTCGCCACGCAGATCGCGCTGCTCGAACACCGCCCGCTGCTCGACACCCTCATCGACTCCGCCGACCTCACCTCCCCTCAATCCGAGGACCTGGCCCTGATCGGACTGGCCAACTACTTCGCCGGTGCGCTGCTGATGCCGTACACGGCGTTCCGCGCGGCCGCCGAGGAGGTGCGGTACGACATCGAACTGCTCCAAGCACGCTTCGGCGTCGGCTTCGAGACCGTCTGCCACCGGCTCAGCACCCTGCAACGCTCAGGAAACCGCGCCCGCGGAGTGCCGTTCTCCTTCCTCCGCGTCGACCGGGCCGGGAACGTCTCCAAACGCCAGTCCGCCACCGACTTCCACTTCTCCCGCTTCGGCGGCACCTGCCCGCTGTGGACGGTCTACGCGGCGTTCTCCTCCCCCGGCCGCATCCTCACCCAGGTCGCCGAAATGCCCGACGGCAAACGCTACTTCTGGGTCGCCCGCACCGTCTCCCGAGGCGGCGCGGGACACCACGCGCCCCGCGCCGAATTCGCCGTCGCCCTGGGATGCGAGCTACGCCACGCCCACCGGCTGGTCTACGCCGAAGGCATCGCGCTGGACGATCCGCGTGCCGCGACCCCCATCGGACTCGGCTGCCGGATCTGCGAACGCCGCGACTGCGCCCAACGCGCCAGGCCGCCGGCCGGCGGCCGGCTCGCGGTCGACCCCGACCGCCGCACCTACGTCCCCTACCCCGTGGAAAGCTCCGACAGCGCCACCTGACACCGCGAGGGGACGATCTCCGCTTCGCGGTCCTCGCCGTCGCGTCCCGGGTGGGGAGCCCTCAGTAACCGCTGGAGCCGAAGTCGTTCTTGTGGGCCTGGTAGTGAGCGTCGTTCGCGGCGATGACCCGGTCGACGGCCTTGGCCACGTCGCTCTTCTCCGGGGGCTGCCGACGCCGGTCGCTCGCCGGCGCCCCGAACGTCGGCCCCGAACTCCGGCGCCGGCTGCGGGCATTGCGCAGCTCGTCCCACTTGTGTGTCGGCCACCACCAGTCGGTGTTGTCCCAACGCCCCGGCACGCGGACGCGATGGTCGTGCCACTGGAACGGGCGCATCGCGGTGACGCGTCCGTCCGAGGCCATCCGTCGCAGCACCTCGCGGACGGCGTCGGCGGATGTCCTCCCGGCAGCCGGGGCGTCCGCGGCCAGGCCCCGCTCGACGTCGATCGCCGCCGCGATCGCGTCGGCCGACGCGGGTGTCTCCAGCGCCAACACGACGCGCACCACGACGTGTTGCGCGGGCCGATACCGCGGCTGCCGCACCACGGGGTCATCCGGTACCGCCTGCTGCGCGCGAGGCCGCAACCACCTCGGCATCCTCATGGCCCCTCCCCCTCCGGCGAGTCGACACCACTGCGTACCAGCGTAGCCCGCGCGTCTCACCCGGGGCCGTGTCCGCATGCCCAGGAATCAACCCTGACCCGTCGTCGAGGGGGACACTGGTCTCGTACGCACGGCAGCGCCGGCGTGCCGGGGGAAGGGGAGACGATGACTCGGGGAACGCGTGCGGACGAGGCCGACCGCGAGGCACTGGCGCGCGCACGGCGGGCGGCCGAAGAGCACCGCCTGGGCGGCCACGTCCTGACAGAGCAACTCGGCAGTCGTACCGGTGGACTCGGATGCGCCTCGACGGCACTGGCGGTCCCCCTGACGGTGGTGGGTATCGGCTTGCTCCTCGGCCCCTACCCCACGACGGCCCGTACGATCGCGGCCGTGCTCCTCGTCTGCGCGGTGGCGATCCCCGTCATCGGCATCCGGGCCGAAGGCCGGCTCCACCACCGCGACACACGGCTGCACATCTTCGACCACGGCCTCGTGGTCACCAGGTCCGGCCACCACGCCCTGTGCGCCTGGCCGGACCTCCGCATCGAGGAGCGCACGGAGCACGGGACGTACGGCAGCGGCGGACAGCGGTTCACCGCGCACTGGCTCCACCTGTCCGCCCACGGCGACCCCCTGTGCCGGCTCAACACCCGAAGCCCCGCCGCCCGGCACGTCACCACCGGGCACTGACGCCGCGGGCAGCGGCTCGGGCGCCGTCCGCGGTCAGCAGGGTCAGTGCCTCGGTCAGCAGGGCCACGACCACCGGATCGGCGACCAGGTCCGGGCCGAAGACCTCGGTGACCGCGAGGAGCCGGCCGACGACCTGGCCGGCCGAGGTGCAGCCCTGGACGGCGGTGCGCAGCTCGGGGGCGAGCGGGTCGTCCAGGTCGCGCGGGGCCCCGGTGTCGGTGCGGTCGGTCCACACCCAGCGCATCCAGGCCGCCACGGCGAACGCGGTGCGGCGCGGCTCGACACCGGCGGCCCGGCAGGCACGGATCGTGGCGAGCAGCCGCTGCGGGAGCTTCTGCGAACCGTCCATCGCCACCTGCGCCGTGCGGTGCCGCAGCGCGGGGTTGGCGAAGCGCCGCAGCACCCCGTCCGCGTACTCCCGCAGGTCCATACCGGCCGGCGCGTCGAGGGTCGGGATCACCTCCTCGGCCAGCATCCGCTCGACCAGGCCGGCGAAGCCGTCGTCGGCCACGGCCGCCGCGACACTCGTGTCGCCGGCCAGCGCGCCCAGGTAGGCCAGCGCCGAGTGGGCGCCGTTGAGCATGCGGAGCTTGACCTGCTCGTAGGGGTGGACGTCCGCGGTCAGTTGCGCGCCGACCGCCTCCCATGCCGGGCGCGGGCCGGCGAAGTCGTCCTCGATCACCCACTGGCGGAACGGTTCGGTGACCACGACACCGGCGTCCTCCACGCCCAGCAGCGCGGCCACCCGCTCCCGGTCGGCCTCGGTCGTGGCCGGCACGATCCGGTCCACGACGCCGCTGGGGAACCGGACCTGGGCGGCGATCCACGCCTGCAACCCGGCCGCCTCGGCGGCAGGCAGCAGGTCGACGAACTCCGCGACCAGGCCGCGCAGCGTGGCCCCGTTGCGGGGCAGGTTGTCGCAGCTCAGTACGGTCATCGGACCGGCGTCCGCGCGCATCCGTGCCTGCAGGCCCCGCACCAGCAGGCCCAGCGCGCTGCCCGGCCGGGACCGCGCCACGTCGGCCCGGACCCGGGCGTCCGCCCGCAGCAGCCGGCCGGTCGCGGGGTCGTGGCAGTAGCCCTTCTCCGTGACGGTCAGCGTGGTCACGTGCACCGCCGGGTCCGCGATCCGCGCCAGGACCTCGCCGGCCCGCTCCCCGGCGAACAGCACCTCCCGCACCACGCCGGACACCCGCGCGGACGCCCCCGCGCCGCTGTCGGCCAGCACCGTGTACAGCCCGTCCTGCGGGGCGAGCCGGTCGACCACCGCGGCGCTGCGCATGGTGACCCCGCAGATGCCCCACGGGCCGCCGGCCTCGACGATCGCGTCCTCGGTGAACGCGGCCTGGTGCGCGCGGTGGAACGCGCCGAGGCCGAGGTGGACGACGCCGGTCCGCAGGCCGCGCGGGTCCACCGGGGGCCGCAGCCGCCGGGGAAGGGTGTCCAGGGTGCGCAGGCTGAGTCGCTCGGCCACCTACATCACCGCGCCGAGCTGCCAGGGCGCGAACTCGTTGTCGCCGAAGCCGAGGCGTTCGCTGGCGGTCTCCTCGCCGGAGGCGACGTCGATCACCGCGTCGTAGATGCGGCGGCCGACCTCCTCGACGGTCACCGACCCGCCGACGATCCCGCCGCAGTCGAGGTCCATGTCGTCGGGCATCCGCCGGTACAGGTCGCTGGTGGTGGCCAACTTCAGGCAGGGCACGGGCTTGCAGCCGAACACCGATCCGCGGCCGGTGGTGAAGCAGAGCACGTTGGCCCCGCCGGCGACCATCCCGGTGACCGACACCGGGTCGTATCCCGGGGTGTCCATGAACACCAGGCCCGGGGTGCGCACCGGTTCAGCGTACTCGTACACGCCCGCGAGCGGCGCCTGGCCGCCCTTCGCCACCGCGCCCAAAGACTTCTCCAGGATCGTGGTGAGGCCACCGGCCTTGTTGCCCGGCGAGGGGTTGTTGTCCATGCTGGCGTCGTTCGCCGCCGTGTACCGCTCCCACCATTGGATTCGGTCGTACAGGCGCTGTGCGACCTCGGGTGTGGCGGCGCGGCGCGCCAGCAGGTGCTCGGCGCCGTAGATCTCCGGTGTCTCGCCGAGCACCGACACCCCGCCGGCGGCCACCAGCAGGTCGGACGCGACGCCGAGCGCGGGGTTGGCCGAGATGCCCGAGAAGCCGTCCGACCCGCCGCACTGGAGGCCCAGGACGAGCTCGGAGACCGGCAGCGGCTCGCGGCGGACCGCGTTCACCTCGGGCAGCAGCGCGCGGACCTGGGCGACGCCGTCGCGGACCGCCGCCCGGGTGCCGCCCGCGGCCTGGATCGTGAGCATCTGCGCGGAGCCGACGCCGTCGCGCGCGAAGCGGTCGGTCAGGTCGGCGACCGCGTTGACCTCGCAGCCGAGGCCGACCACGATGACGGCGGCGAAGTTCGGGTGCGCCGCGTATCCGCTGAGGGTGCGGCGCAGCATCTCCATGCCGCTGCCGTCGGGTGTCATCCCGCAACCGGTCGGGTGGGTCAGCGCCACGACGCCGTCGACGTTCGGGTGGTCGGCGAGCAGTCCGGAGCGGGTGACCTGGTCGGCGACCAGCCGGGCCACGGTGGCCGAGCAGTTCACCGAGGACAGGACGCCGATGTAGTTGCGCGTGGCGGCCCGGCCCTCGGCGCGGCGGTACCCGTCGAAGGTGAGCCGCAGGCCCGCGGGCAGTTCCGGCAGCCGGGCCACCAGGTCCGCGCCGGCCGCGTCGCGGGCGAGCGAGCCGATCCGGAGGTTGTGGGCGTGGACGTGCTCGCCACGGCCGACCGGGCGGCTGGTGACGCCGATCACCTGGCCGTACTTGCGGACCGCCGCGCCCGCCGGCAGGTCCCGCACCGCGATCTTGTGCCCGTGCGGCACCGGGTCGGCGACGGTCAACTCCAGTGCGTCCAGGGTCAGTCCGGGGTCGAGGGTGCGGAGTGCGACGGCGACGTCGTCGTCCGGGTGCAGTCGCAGCACCGCCGGTGCAGGGCCCGGGCCCGCGGTGGTGGTGCCGGTGGTGGCGCCTGTCGTGTTCATCGGCCTTCCTCGGTCATCGGTAGAGCCAGCAGCGGGCCCAGTGGCCGGAGCCGACGTCGATCGGTTCCGGCAGCTGCTCGGCGCAGATCGGCTGGGCGTGCGGGCAGCGGGCGCGGAACGGGCAGCCGGCCGCTTCGGTGGTGTTCAGGTCGGGCTCCCGCGCCGCGTCCAGGCGGTCGGCGCCGGTGACCGTTCCCGTGCCGGAAGCACCCGGCGCCCCATCGGTACCGTCGGCGCCGGCCGAGCCGTTCGTACCGTTCGTGCCGCCGGCGCGCAGGCGGTCCGGGTCGGGCGAGGCGGCGAGGAGCAGTTGCGTGTACGGGTGCCGGGCGTGCTGGGTGACCGCCTCGGCCGGGCCGCCTTCCACGAGTTGCCCGCTGTACATCACCAGGATGTCGTTCGCGACGTGACGGGCGCTCGCGATGTCGTGGGTGATGTAGAGCATCGCCAGGCCGTCGCGGTCCCGCAGTTCGGTGAGCAGGTTGAGGACGTCCAGACGGATCGAGACGTCCAGCATCGACACCGGCTCGTCTCCCAGCAGGACCGACGGGTCGGCCGCGAGCGCCCGCGCGATGGCGGCGCGCTGCCGCTGCCCGCCGGACAGTTCGTGCGGGTACTTGTCGATGAACTCGCCGCCCGGGGTGAGGTTGACGCGTTCCAGCAGCTCGACGATCCGCGCGTCGAGCTCGGCCGCCGGCAGCCCGCGGAAGTTCCGCAGCGGCCGCGACAGGATGTACCGCAGCCGGTGCAGGCGGTTCAGCGACGCGAACGGGTCCTGCATGATCATCTGCACCTCGCCGAAGTGCCGCCGCCGGTCCCGCCCGCGTGCGGCGTCGACCACCCGGCCCTCGAAGCGGATCTCGCCCGCCGTCGGCCGGTCGCCCAGCGCCAGCAGCCGGGCCAGCGTGCTCTTGCCCGAGCCGCTCTGCCCGACGAGCGCGAGGATCTGCCCGCGCCGCAGGGCCAGATCGACCCCTTCCACGGCGCGTACCACCTGGCCCCGGCGCCGCCCGTGCACCGGGATGTGCCGGGTGAGGCCCACGGCTTCGAGGATCGGGGCCGCCGGGCCGGGCGTGTCGCTGGTCATGGCTGCTCCTGTGCCCTCGGCCGGCCGGGTGGGGCGACCGGACGAACTCGCCGGTTCGGTCATGCGCGCTCCTGGATGTCGGTGGCCCTCGCGGCGGGCCCTGCCGGCGGCGGGGCCAGCAGGCAGGCGGCGCCGTGGCCGTCGAGGGTGAGCAGGGGCGGCCGGGTCGTCTCGCACCCCGCTTCCCGCTGCGGGCAGCGCGGATGGAACGCGCAGCCGGCCGGCAGGTCCCACAGGTCCGGCGCCGACCCGCCGATGGCCCGCACCGTTCGCTTCGGGCCGTGCAGGGTCGGCGAGGAGTCCCGCAGTCCGCGGGTGTACGGGTGCAGGGGCGCGCGGTGGATGGTGGCGGCGGTGCCCGTCTCGACCACCCGGCCCGCGTACATGATCATGATGCGGTCGGCCAGCTCGACGAGCAGCGACAGGTCGTGGGTGATGAAGACGATCGCGAACCCGAACCGTGCCTGCAACTCCTGGAGCCGTCCCAGGATCTGACGCTGCATCACGACGTCGACCGCCGTCGTCGGCTCGTCCATCACGATGATCTCCGGGTCGCACGCCAGCGCGAGCGCGATCGCCGCGCGCTGCCGCATCCCGCCGGAGAACTCGTGCGGGTAGCCGCGCGCCCGCTCCCCGGGGATGCCGACCAGCTCCAGCAGTTCCGCCGCGCGCTGCCAGGCCTGCCGGCGGCTCATCCGCCGGTGGGCGCGCAGCACGTCGACGAACTGGGCGCCGACCCGCATCACCGGGTTCAGCGCGGTCATCGCGCTCTGGAAGACGACGGCGATCCGGTCCCACCGCAGCGCGCGCAACTGCCGGGAGGACGCGCCGATCAGGTCCACCGGCGCCCCGCCGCTCGGGTGGTAGCGGACCTGCCCGCCGATGACCCGGGCGGGTGGCCGGTCGAGCCGGGTGACCGCGGTCATCAGTGTCGACTTACCGCTGCCGCTCTCCCCCGCGACGCCGAGGATCTCGCCGCGGTGGAGCCGGAAGCTGATGTCGTCGACGGCCAGGGCCGACCGGCCGGTTCCGTAGGCGACCGCGAGGCCGTCCACGTCGAGTACCAGGTCCGCGGTCATCGCGCCTTCTCCGGGGTGAGGCCGCCGGTACGGCGGGAACGGCCTGCGGCGGACCCGGTGCCGGCCCGGGCGCGCAGTCGGGGGTCGGCGAGTTCGTCCACGCCGAAGTTGATCAGCCCGGCGGCCGTGCCGACCAGGGCGATGCACAGGCCGGGTGGCAGGAACCACCACCAGGCGCCGCTCTGCAGCGCGCCCTGCGACTGGACCCAGTACAGCATCGTGCCCCAGCTGACCGTGCCCGCGTGGCCCGCGCCGATGAAGTCCAGTCCCGCCTCCGCCGCGATCGAGCCGACCACGGAGAACAGGAAGGTGGACGCGATGACCGGCGCGAGATGCGGGACCACCTCGATCAGCAGGACCCGCGCCCGGGACTCCCCGGAGTAGGTGGCCGCGGTCACGAAGTCCCGGCCGCGCAAGGACAGCGTCTGCGCGCGCTTCGCCCGCGCCCCGCCGGCCCAGCTGGTCAGGCCGATGATGACCGCGACGGTCAGCCAGCCGCCCCGACCGCGGGTGTAGCCGGCGACGAGGATCAGCAGCGGCAGTCCGGGGATGACCAGGAAGATGTTGACGAACGCGGTCAGGCCCGCGCCGGAGCGCCCGGTGCTGTAGCCGCTCAGCACGCCGAGCAGCACGGCGAGGACGGTGGCGATGGTGCCGCCGACCAGCCCCACCAGCAGGGATGTCCGCGTCCCGGCCACGAGTTGGGCCAGTACGTCCTGCCCGGAGGAGGTGGTGCCGAGCCAGTGCCCGCCGGACGGTGGTTCCAGGGTGCCGCCGGCGTGCAGCCGGGTCGGCGACTGGCCGAGGACGTGGCCGACGAGCAGCGGCCCGAACGCGGCGACCAGCACGAGCGCCAGCAGGATGAACAGCCCGCACCGCACCTTCCGGTTCGCGGGCAGGCGGACCGGGAGCCGGCGGACGCGGGCGGGGTCGCGGCGGACACGGGCGGGGTCGCGGCGGACACGGGCGGGGAGTCGACGGGTCATGACGCCGCCTCACGGGTACGGGGATCGAGCAGGACGTACAGGCAGTCCATGACGAAGTTGGCCACCAGGACCGTCATGGAGATCACCAGGAACAGCGCCTGCATCAGCGGGTAGTCGAGGTTGAGGATCGCCTGGTTCAACAGGCTGCCGAGCCCTGGGTAGTTGAACACCATCTCGGTCAGCAGCGAGCCGCCGACGACCAGCCCGATCGACACGGCGAAGCTGCTGATGCTGGGCAGCACCGCGTTGCGCGCCGCGTACGCGGTGACCACCCGAGTCTCGGACAGCCCCTTGGCCCGCGCGAGCAGGACGTAGTCCTCGTTCACCACCGAGGCCATCATGTTGCGCATGTGGATCAGCCAGCCGCTGATCGAGGTGAGCACGATGGTCGCCGCCGGGAGTAGCGCGTGGGTGAGCGCGCTGTTGACGAACGTCGCGTTGAAGCCCGGGGCGAGGTCGGGCCCGGCGCCGCCGGACAGCGGGAACCAGTCGAGCCGGAAGGCGAAGACGTACACCAGGATCAGGGCCGCCCAGAAGTACGGCAGGGAGTGCACGAAGATCGACAGCGGGCTGATGACCGAGTCGAGCCAGCCGCCGGGCCGCCGTCCGGCCAGCGCGCCCAGGGCCGTGCCGACGACGAACGCGATCACCGTCGAGACGCCGAGCAGCAGCACCGACCACAGGAATCCCGAACGCACCACCGTCGACACCGGGGTCGGGTAGAACGCGAGCGACAGACCGAAGTCGCCGTGGAACAGGCCGCCGAGGTAGGAGAGGTACTGCCGCCACAGCGGCTCGCTGTTGGCGCCGCCGAACAGCCGGTGGACCAGTTGCACCCGGTCGGGGGTGACCGGTCCGAGCTCGGACATCTTCAGCAGGATCGCCGCCGCCGGGTCACCCGGCATCAGCCGCGGCAACAGGAAGTTCAACGTCGCCGCCGCCCACCCCGCCACCACGTAGAACCCGACCCGCTTGAGCAGGACGCTGCCCCAGATCCGCCGGATCGCGCTGCCGGAGGCGCGGCCGCGGGCCGTGTGCGCCGCCGGGACCGCCGGGGCCAATGTCACGCCGCCCACGGCTACTTCTCGGCGTTCGCGGGCCGCAGCGACAGGAACAGCTTCTGCGCGTAGACGCCGCTCACCGCGCCGGGGTCCGGCGTCGTGTAGGGGTTCTTCTCGGTGGGCCAGCCGACGTACCGCGTCGTGGAGTACATGTACGGGGTGCCCTTGACCACGACCGGGATCGTGGGCACCTGCTCGGTCATGATCTTCTCCAGGGCCTGCGTGGCCTGTGTCTGGCCGGCCGGGTCCGCCTTCGCCAGGGCGTCCAGCGCGGAGCCGGTGGCCGGGTCCTTCCAGCCGATGATGCTCTGCGTGCTGTCCGGCGAGAGCATGCTCCAGTAGAAGTTGTAGAGGTTGGCGCCATAGGTGAAGGCGTCACCGAAGACCGCGTCGAAGTTGTGCTTGCCCTCGTCGGCGACGTACGCGCTCGGCGCCTCGCCGGGCACGCTCGCCTTGATGCCCAGTTGCGACAGCTGGTCGGCCAGTTCCTGCCCGTAGGCCATCGCGTCGGCGAAGGTGCTGACGGTCAGGATGCCGAGCGTCAACTGCTTGCCGTGGGCGTCGACCAGGCGTCCGCCCTTGAGGTGGTAGCCGGCCTCGGCCAGTTCGCCCAGTGCGGCCTGCCGGTTCCGGGTGAGCGGTTCCCTGTCCGCGGCCGGGATCACCGAGCCCCAGTTCTGCACGGTCAGGCCGGTCGGCCCGACGGCCTGGTAGACGCCGGGGTTGTAGGCGTTGGCGATCGCGCTCCGGTCCAGGGCCAGCGCGATGCCCTTGCGCACATGCACGTTGTCGAACGGCGCGCGCCGCAGGTTGAGCAGCAGCGGCTTCATGCTCGCGCGGATCGGCCAGAGGTGGTTGTGCGCCGGGTCCTTGTCGAGGTACTGGGACTTCATGTTCGGGATGCCCGCGTAGGACAGGTCCACCTCGTGGCGCACCATCTGCTGGGCCAGCAGGTTGGTGCTGCTGGTGGTCACGTAGTTGATCTGCTTCACCGGGACGGCCTGCCGCCAGTAGTCGGTGCGGGCCTTGAAGCTCACCTGCTGGCCGGTGACGCGTCCCAGGGTGTAGGGGCCGCTGCCCATCGGGGCACGGTTGATGTACGTGTCGGGGTTCCGGGTCGCCCACAGCTTGCGCGGGACGACCGCCACCCGGCCGATCTGCTGGATCTGGGAGTAGCCGGGGGCGGAGAAGTCCAGCCTCACTCCGTCGCCCTCGGCGACGGCGGTGGTCAGCGGCAGGGCGAGCAGCTTGTGCGCCTTCATGTACGTGAAGGTGAACACGACGTCGTCCGCGGTCAGCCGGCTGCCGTCCGACCACTTCGCGCGGGAGTCCAGCGACAGGTGCACCGAACGGCCGCCGGCGTCCCAGGTGTACCTGGTCGCCAGGCCCGGCATGAACTGGTTCCTGTCGGCGGTGTTGAAGTCGAAGAGCTGCTCGTAGATCAGGCCCGTCGTGCCGCGCAGCGCGTTGGGCGAGAACGGGTTGAAGTTCGCCTGCAACGTCGGCTGGGAGTACGCGGCGACGGTGAGCGCCGAGGAACCGGAGCCGGCTTCCTCGCCGGATGTACAGGCCGCCGTGCCGACGCCCAGCACCGCTATGGCGGAGACGATCGACGCGACGGTGCGCGTTCTTGCCAACACTCTGCCTCCTCTCGTCTTTCACCAGGCCGGATGCCCGTGGGAGGGAGCGATCTCGGCCGGAATGCAACGCATGCTGCCAACGATTGCAGCAACTGTCAATGCAATGTGCAGCAACAAGGAGCGGACCTCAGCGCGGATGACAACAAGCGATTGCAGTACACTGGCAGGCCCAGTAGAGAGCTCACCAGCGGAGGGGCCCCCATGACCGTGACCCTCGCGGACGTCGCGGACGCCTGCAATCTGTCGACCTCGACCGTGTCGCGCGCGCTGTCCGATCCGGGCAAGGTCAACGCCGCGACCCGCAGCCGGATCGAGCGGGTGGCGCGGGAGATGGGCTACGTCCCGAACCGGGTGGCCCGTTCCCTGGTGTCCGGGCGGACCGACACCATCGGGCTGGTCGTCCCCGACATCGCCAACCCGTTCTTCCCGCCGGTCATCAAGGCCGTGCAGGCGCGCGCCCGGGACAAGGGGTACTCGGTGCTGCTCGCCGACACCGACGAGCACGCCGCCGACGAGATCGATCGCGCGCGCAGCCTCGGCAAGCAGGCCGACGGGCTGATCCTCGCCTCGCCGCGCACGTCGCTGGAAGGGCTGCACCAGTTCGCCGGCGGCGGGCCGGTGGTGTTCGCCAACCGGGAGGTGCCGGGAGCCTCCAGCGTGGTGATCGACGAGGCCGAGGGGATGGCGCAGGCCGTCGAGCATCTGGTCGGCCTCGGCCATCGCCGCATCTGCTACCTGTCGGGGCCGCGCCGCTCGTGGTCGAACAAGCAGCGCCATGACGCGGTCGTGGCGGCCAGCAAGGAGTTCGGCGCCGACCTGCTGGAACTCGGCCCGTTCGAGCCGCAGATGCAGGCCGGGATGCGCGCGGCCGACGTGCTGCAGTCCGCCGGGGCGACGGCGGCCATCGCCTACGACGACCTGATCGCGCTCGGGGTGATGGCCCGGCTCAGCGAGCAGGGCATGACGGTCGGCCGCGAGGTGAGCGTCATCGGCATCGACGACAGCCCGATGTCGCAGACGGCCTACCCCATGCTCACCTCGATCCACGTCCCCGGTGTGGAACTCGGCACGACCGCGGTGGACCTGCTGCTCGCGCAGATCCGGGAGGCCGACGGCGACGAGCCGGCCGACGGCGCGGCTCCCGGCACCGCGCTCCGGCTGGAGACGCGACTGGTCATCCGCGGGTCGACCGGCCTGCCGGTCGGCTGACCGGGGCTCCGCCGGAACCGGTTCCGGCGGCACGGGCCCTGACCGCACGTCACGCTGCCGGCCCGCCTCAGGGCGGGCCGGCAGCGGCATCGAGCGGAGATCGGCGGCGCTCAGCGGACCGGGCTCAGCACCAGCCCGGTGTTCGGGGGCACGCTGATCCGGCCCGAGTAGCGGACGCCGTGCAGGTCCGCCCAGGTGCCGGGCAGCCGCAGGTGCCGCGTGACGGTGCTCGACGGGTTCACGACGGTCAGGCCCTGCTGGTAGCGGCGCAGCCACAGTCCGGTCCCGTGCCCGATCGGACCGGTGACCGGCTTCCCGAGGTCCACGTCCAGCTCGGGGATGTCGTTGTACTGGGCGTAGTCCTTCAGCCCGGTCATCACCATCATGGTCGGCTGCTCCCGGTACAGCAGGTAGTTGGCCACCACCCACTGGCGCTGCTCCCCCGACGCCTGGTCCCAGGTGTCGGTCGGCAGCTTGTTGTCGATCACCATCGACTTGCACCGGAACTCGCGGATCAGGTCGTACATCATCAGCCACTCGTCGTCCGTGACGTTCTCGGTCCGGTGGACGGTGAAGCCCTGCTCGTTGAGCCAGATGTCGGAGGTGGCGATGGCCTTGCGGGTCGCCGCCAGCCAGGCGGCCGTCTTGTCCTGGCTCGCGTCGTGCAGGCTGGCGTTGAAGGTGATGTTGAACGCGCCGGCGGCGCCGCGGGCGTGCAGTCCCCTGGACAGGGCGGACAGCCAGTCGTTGACGTAGCCGAAGAACGTCGCGTCGTCCGGGTCAGCGCTGAACTGCTGGACCCAGGTACCGCTGTCGTCGTAGTGGCCGCTCATCCCGAAGTCGTTGCGCAGGCCGATGTTGTCCACCGCGATCACCCGGTAGCCGGCGGCGATCGCGGGGTCGACGATGGTGGTGAAGTACCACTGCCGCACCTCGGGGTTGCCCATGTCCAGCGGGGTGTAGACGTGGTTGCCGAACTCCCACGCCGGTGTCGTGCGGTCCGCGGTGTACTCGATCCAGGACGGGTGGTTCGCGAGGAACCAGTCGTAGGTGTACGTACGCTGCGGGGCGTTGCGGAAGCCCGTCGCGTAGGAGCTGCCGACCACTCCGGCCGGCTGCTGCGCGACGAGCGACCCCCAGACGAAGTAGACGTGGCCGGCGTAGGCGGTGGGGTCGGTGACGCTGCGGTCGAAGACCTGCGCCTGCGCGACGCCGTGGTCCGGGGGGTCGGGAAAGGTCAGGCCCGCGGCCGGCGCCGGGCATCCGGCGGCGCCGGACGCCGGTACGGCCGATGCGGGGGACGCGGCCGGTGCCGGGGGCGCGGCGGATGCGGTTTCCGACACGCCGCCGGCCGCCGCTGCGAGCAGCCCGGCGATGACGGTCGCGAGTATGCGTCTGCGTTTCACGCGTGTTCCTTTTCTGTTGGTGCTCCGCGGAGGCGGGCGTCCGGTCAGGAGGGGCCGGCCAGGACGGTGCCGGAGTTGGGTTGCAGCACGATCTGGCCGGTGTGGGCGGTGCCGCGCAGGTCGGTCCAGGTGCCGGCCGGCAGGGCGGTGGTCGTCGCCTGCGTCGAGGAGGGGTTCACCAGCGCGAGCCCGCCGGTGTAGGAGCGTGCCCGCGCTCCGCCGGCGTCCGCGTACGGCGCGGCGGCGGGCGCCCCGATGTCGGTGTGCAGTTCGGGCCGGTCGAGGAAGACGTGGTACTGCTGGTCACCGCAGAGCGCGAGCATGCTCCGCTGCTCGCGGTACAGCAGGTAGTTGGCGATCACCCAGTCGACCTGGGCGGTGCTCGCGTCCGCGAGGTCGGCGGTCGCGGTCTGGTTGATCGAGACGTACGCGGTGCTCGGCGCGACCTGCCGTACGAAGTCGAACCGGTCCTGCCACGCCTGGTCGTTGTAGTTCTCCACCCGGTGTGCGGTGAAGCCCTGCTCGTCGACGTAGACGTCGACCAGGCCGACCGCCTGCAGCATGTCGGCGGTCTTCACCGACGCGTTCCAGGTGATGTTGGCCGCGATGCCGGCGCCGGCGGCGTGCAGCCGCCCGGCCAGGTGGTCCAGCCAGTCCAGCACGGCGGCCGCCCAGACGTCGTCCACCCGCGCCCCGCTGTACTGCTGCACCCAGGCGCCGGTCGCGTCGAAGTGCCCGCAGCTGCCGTAGCCGTTGAACGTCACGACGTTGTCGAAGCCGACGAGCGGATAGCCGGCGTCGATCAGCGGCTGGACGTAGGTGTCGTAGTAGTAGGTGCGGACGGCCGGGTTGGTGAAGTCGATCGGCAGGTAGGTGGTGTTGCCGAACTCGTAGGCCGGCGTGGCCTGATCGGCCTGGTAGACCACCCAGTCGGGGTGGTTGGCCTGGTACCAGGCCAGGTCGTGGCCGCGGTCGTAGTCGCGGAAGGCCGGCAGGTAGCCGCACGGGACGGCCCCGGCCGGCTGGGCGAGGCTACTCGCGCCCCAGACGAAGTAGGTCAGTCCCGCGTAGACCGTGCGGTCCGGGATCTGGTTGTCGAAGATCTGCGCGCGGGCGATTCCGGAGCCGGGCGGGTCCGGGAGCACCGGGCCGGCCGCCGCCGCGGCGGAGGCGGTCCCGGGCGGCTCGAAGGCCATCGCGGCCGCGGCCGCCGCCAGCGTCGAACCGGCCAGGAACGTCCGGCGGGTCATGCCCCGCCCGGTTCCGACATTGCGTCCACCACTCATACCGTGCCCCTTCAGGAGGGTCCTGCATACGCTTGCCGAGTTGTCACGGAAAGTCGCGGGAGACCAGCAGGGAGCCGGTCGCCTCGCTGATGTGACGGCAAGTTAAATCACTGCAAACGATTGTTGCAATAGCTGCACGCGGCTAAACTGCGCGGCGTGACGGCTCACCACGCACCCGCCCCGCCCCCATCCGGCAGCAGCGCGGCGGCTCTGGCCGCCCTGCTCACGGCCGATCGACCACTCACCTGGGTGACCGCCGGCGACAGCGTCGCGCAGGGCGCCCGCTGGACCGCCGGCGAACGCGACTACGCACAGATCCTGGAAGAGCGGGTCCGCTACGAACTCGCCCGCCATCGCGACGTGTTCGCGCGCACCGCGGTCAGCGGTTGGCGGGCCCGCGACGTCGCCGACACGCTCGCCCGCATCACCCGCCTGGCACCCGACGTCGTCTCCCTGGGTGTCGGTCTCAACGACGCGAAGCTCGGCCCCGACCACCTCGCGGACTTCTCCCGCACCCTGCGTGAGGTCATCGCGCGGCTGCGGTCGGCCGGTGCCCTGGTCCTCCTCCAGCTGCCCAACCCCGTGCGCCCGGACGCGCCGCCCGAGCAGATCGCCCCCCTGCCCGACTTCGTCGAGGCGATGCGGGAGGCGGGTCAGGCCACCGGCAGCGTGGTCGTGGACCACTACACGCCGTGGCTGCGCGCCGGCGACGGGTGGGCGCCCGCGCGGTGGATGGGCGACAGCACCCACCCCAACGGCCGCGGCCACCGGGTCATGGCCGGCGCGATCCTGCGCGCCGCCGGCGCCTGGGACGACGCCAGCGAATGCTGCGCGCTCGGCACGGCCGCGACTCCCCGACCCGTCCCCGCATCGCGGGACCAGAAAGGACCTCCTGTGACCACAAGGCGCTATGCGGTCTGCGGCCTGTCCAACCGCGGCCTGGCGGCGTTCGTGCATCCGCTGATGGGACTGACCGGCGGCCGCCTGGACGGCGTCCTCGGCTACGGCGGCGCCGGCGACGACCTGTCCGGCCACGGCACGGTGGTGGCGCTGGTCGACAGCGACCGGCAGCGGGTCGAGGAGTTCAACGGCCAACTGCGGGCCGCCGGGGTCGGCGAGCTGCCGTTCCACTCCCCCGACGGATTCGACCGGATGCTCGGCGAACTCGCCCCCGACGCGGTCATCGTCGCCTCCCCCGACCACACGCACGAGGCGTACATCGTCGCCGCCCTCGCCCGCGGCGTCGACGTGATCACCGAGAAGCCGATGGTCAGCACGGCCGCGGCGGCCCGGTCGGTGCTCCGCGCGGAGAGCGCGAGCAGCGCCCGGGTGAAGGTCACCCACAACCTGCGGTACGCCCGCACCCACCGGGTGATCAAGCGGATGATCCTCGACGGCTCGATCGGCTCCGTGACCCGGGTGACGCTGGACTACCACGTGGACCTGCGGCACGGCGCGAGCTACTTCTCCCGCTGGAACCGGCAGCGCGCCCACGGCGGCCTGGCCGTCCACAAGTGCTGCCACCACTTCGACCTCGTCAGCTGGCTGGTCGGCCAGGAGCCCCTGGAGATCTTCGGCTACGGCGCCCTCAACTACTACGGGCCGCGCAGCCCGCACCGCCCGCAGCAGGCCACGGCGTCCGGGCAGCCCGAACCCGACCCCTACCTGCGGGAGTTGCGCGCCACCGGCCAGCTCACCGACGACGGCGGCCAGGAGCCGCGGACCGGACTGTTCGGCCTGCACTACGCCGAGCAGTACCCGGCCGACCGCCCGATGTACATCTACGACGACGAGATCGACATCGAGGACACCTACAGCGCCGTGGTGAGTTACGCGGGCGGCGCGTCCCTCGCGTACTCGATCGACTTCTCCAGCACGTGGGAGGGGTACCGGCTCGGGATCAGCGGCACGCACGGCTCGATCGAGATGCTGCACGGGCGCGGGCTCGACGGAGAGCCGCTGCCGGGCAGCGACACGGTCGTGCTGGCGCCGCTGTTCGGGGAGCGGTCGACGGTGCACGTGGACGCGCCGAGGGGCGAGCACGCCGGGGCCGATCCGGAGATGCGCCGTGACCTGTTCGTCGAACAGAGCGCCGAGTCAAGGGAGTTGGGGCTGGCCGCCAGCAGCCTGGAGGGCGCGTGGGCGGTGGCCCTGGGCGAGGGGCTGTGGCGCTCGGTCGTCGAGCACCGGCCGGTCGGCGTCAAGGAACTGCTCGACTGAGCGGTCGCGGCGCAGGTCGGGCCGGCCCGCCCGGCCCGACCTGCGCCGCGACGCGCGGTGCCCGGCGCGCCGACGGTGGGAGTTCGTCAGCGTGCCGAGCACCTGGGGGTCCTGCCTGCCGGCGCCGCGCCGCGCTGCAACGGATCACCGGATCACCGGATCACCGAGTCACCTGGCCGCGGCACCTGCCGTACGCCTGTCGCCCTATCCCGCGGCGGCGAGTGAGTCGATGACCTCCTTCGACTCGGCCGCCGACTCCGCGTCGAGGAACAGGCGGGCACGGGGGGTGCGGCGCAGGATCGTGGACGGCCAGTCCGTCGTCGGGTCCAGCGTCAGGGTGCTCCGCACCGCCTGCGCCTTGCGGGCCTCGGGCGCGGCGACCTGCACGGTCCCCGCCGCCAGCAGCGCCGGGATGGTCAGCGAGATCGCGGTCGCGGGCACCGTGGAGCGGTCGGGGAAGTGTCCCTCGCCGATCTGCTGGTCGATCGAGCGGGTGGTCAGCCGGACGACCCGCGCCCATCGCGGGTCCTCGAAGTCGGCCTCGCCTGGCTCGTTGAACGCCAGGTGGCCGTTCTCCCCGATGCCCATGCAGGTGAGGTCGATCGGCGCCTCGCGGAGCAGCGCCTCGTAGCGGGCGCACTCGGCCTCGACGTCGCCGGCCATGCCGTCGATGTACTCGACCCCGGCCGGCTGGAACGGCTCGGCGATCCGCTCGCGTATCCACCGGCGGAACGAGGCGGGGTGCTGGTCGTCGACGCCGATGTATTCGTCCATGTGGAACACGGTGATCCTGCTCCACGGAATGTCCTGGGCCGGCAGCGCGGCGACGAAGGCGAGTTGCGAGTTGCCGGTCGCCATGATCACGCGCGCCGAGCCCCGCTGATCGACCGCCTGTCGCAGCACGTCGGCGGTGTGCCGGGCGGCGGCTGCCGCCATCTCGGCGGTGGTCGGGTGAATCTCCACCGGCAGGCTGCCGGCGCGGACGAGTCGAGCCGTGGTCAAGGGTTCCTCCTCGGAACGGGGTGCGGGCACCGCAAGGTTAGCAATCGCTTGCAGCAATGTCACTCCATCCATCCGCGAGGTCACCGGCGTCCGCGTCGAGTGCCCGCAGGAACCCGTTGAATCAGGAGGCCGATACCCACTACATTGCTGCAACAATTGCAGTGCGCCGCTCACCCACCCCTGAATCGAGGAACGATGACGCAGACACTCGAGGGCTTCGGCCCGGAAGGCGTGCCTCTGCGGGTGCGGTTCTCGCCGGCCGGCATCGAGGAGGTCAGCCGGATCGGCAGCGCGCCCGACCTGCTGCTCGCACCCGGCCTGATCGACATCCAGCTCAACGGCTTCGGCGGAGTGGACGTCAACGACACCGACGGGGACCGGTCGCTCGCCGAACTCCCGCCGCTGCTGTGGGCGCACGGCGTGACGACCTTCTGTCCGACGGTCATCTCCGGGTCGCGCGAGCGCGTCGCCCGCCTGCTGACCCGCGTCACCGAGGCACGTGCGGCCAACGCCGACTTCGCCGCCTGCGTGCCCGGCATCCACCTGGAGGGTCCCTACCTCTCCGCGCACGACGGCTACCGGGGCGCCCACGACCCCGATGTCCTGCGGGACCCGGACATCGCCGAGTTCACGGAGTGGCAGCGGGCCGCGGACGGCCTGATCAGGATCGTCACCCTGGCTCCCGAACGCGCGGGGGCCGAGGAGTTCACCCGGTACGTGACGCGGCGCGGGGTGACCGCGTCCATCGGGCACTCGGCCGCCTCCGCGGCGGACGTCGAGTCCTTCTGCCGGGCCGGCGGCCGGCTCTCGACCCATCTCGGCAACGGGCTCCCGGCGACCGTCGAGCGCCACGACAACGTGCTCTGGCCGCAGTTGGCGGCGTCCGGACTGTGGGCGACCTTCATCGCCGACGGCCACCACCTGCCGGCTCCGGTGCTCACCGCGCTCCTGCGCGCGAAGGGGCCCGGTCGCAGCGTCCTGGTCAGCGACGCCGTCACGGTCGCCGGCTGCCCGCCCGGCGACTACCGGACCGCGGTCGGCGGGAACGTCACGGTCGAGGACAGCGGCCGGGTCTCGCTGCGGGGAACGCCCTACCTCGCCGGCAGCGGCGCCTCGTTGGCCCAGTGCGTCAGGTGGGCCTGCGCCGGCGCCGGCCTGCCGACCGCCGATGCCGTCGCCATGGCCACCCGGCACCCGGCGGACCTGCTCGGCCTGGCCGACCGGGGCCGCCTGGCGGTCGGTGCGCGCGCCGACCTCGTCCAGTTCGAGCGCGACGGCGCCGGCCGGCCCGGCGCGGTCCGCACCACCGTCGCCGGCGGCGTCGTGCGCTACTCCGCCGCCTGAGGTCCGTCGCGTGCATCTCCGCGGCACCGGCCGCGCCGCCCGGCGCGCCACGCCACCACCGCCGGCCGCACCTCACCGCCGCCGGACCGCTCGCCGCGGTCACCGCCCGCTGCCGCGTACCGCGTTCCGGCTCCCGACGCCCAACTGCCCTGCCCTCCCTCCGCGTTCGGCGGCGCGATCAGCGACATCGGGCGCCGCGCACCTGGCAGGATGGCCACCGCGGGGTGCAGGTGCGCCGCACGCCTGACGACCGCCGCACACCTGGGAAGAGGGGCATCGTGCACAGCGCCGACCACCGCAGGGCCGATCCCGCATCGGGCGAGGAGGGCGCGGGAGCGGTCCTCGACGCTGGTGACGGCAGGACCGTGGTCACCTCGCCCCCGCCCTCCGTCCTCGGCGACGGCCCCGTGAGCGTGGAGTCGCTGCGGCACAACAAGGTGAACGCCGCCGTCTTCGGCATCTGGCGGGTGCGCGGTCCGCGACGATCGGCGGTGGTCAAGGTCGCCCGCCCGCCCGGCGTCGAGACGAGCAGGTACTGGCCCACCAGCGGCGACCCCGCGCACTGGAACTACTGGCGGCGCGAGGTGTCGGCCTACGAGTCGGGCCTGGCCGCCACGGCCTACCGCGACGCCGGCATCGTGGCACCGGAGCCGCTGAAGATCCACGCCCGTGCGGACGGCCTCGTCGAGGTGTGGCTCGCGGACGTCGAGGGCAGCGAGGGTTTCGCGTGGTCGGGGCCCCGGATCGCGCGCTTCGCCCGTGAGTTGGGCGCGGGCCAGGCCCGGTGGGCCGGCCGGGTGCCCGAGACCGCCTGGCTGTCGCGGGGATTCCTGGCGCAGTACCTGGCCGAGGGCCCGGCGCTGTCCGTGGACGTGCGGGACGCCGACTGGGACCACCCGAGCGTGCGGGTGTGGCCGGATCGGCTGCGGGCGGGGCTACGGCGGTTGTGGACCGGGCGGGAGCGGGTGCTCGCGGCGGCGCGGTCGGCGCCGCGCACCCTGTGCCACCTCGACGTGTGGCCCGCCAACCTCATCGACGACGCCGGCCGATCGACCCTGCTGGACTGGTCGTTCACCGGGGAGGGCGCGGTCGGTGAGGACCTGGCGAACCTGGTCCTGGACTCCTTCAGCGACGGGCTGATGGACATCGGCCTGCTGCCCGAGGTCGCGCAGGCCGCCACCGACGGCTACCTCGAAGGGCTGCGCGACGGCGGCTGGTCTGGTTCGGACGCCGATCTGCGCGGCGCCGTCGCGGCGTGCGGCGCGGCGAAGTACAGCTGGCTGGGCCCCGCCGTACTCGGCCGGGCCGTCCGCGACGACCTCGGCACGTCCTCCTACAACAGCGACGGGTCGGCCGCGGAGTCGGCCGCGCGCCTGACGCCGCTGCTCACCCTGATCGCCGAGTGGGCGGAGGCGGCGGGCAGTTGAGGCCCCGCTCGCTCCCCCGCCCCTCCGCCGTGCACGGCTCGCCGCGGGCCGCTTCGGCGGCCGCCACGATGCGGCGGGCGCGATGACCGGCCGACCCGACGGCACCCGGCCGGCGTTCGTCCGCCCTCGTCAGTCGGGTGCGCAGATGTCCCGCGCGGTGCGGGCCGCGCGCTGCGCGGTCAGGTCCAGGGCCTCCGCCGAGACGCCGAACAACCCCTGGCGCAGGAAGACCGCGATCCCGTGGGCCGCGGCGGCGACGCGCAGCAGCAGGTCGTAGGCCGCGTCGTCATCGGGGGCGAGTCGTACGGCGGCCGGCATCAGCGCGGCCAGCAGGTCCTCCCCCGCGGCGGCGAGTTCCGGGTGCTCCGCCTTGTCCAGCCCGGTGGAGAAGGTGACGTCGAACAGGGCGCGGTCCTCCGCCGCGAAGCGGACGTAGGCGGCCGCGAAGGCCGCCATCTGCTCCACCGGGTCGTCGGTGCGGGCCATCACCCGGGTGAATCGCTCGCGCTGTTCGCGGTAGCCGCGCTCCGCCAGCACGGCGAGCAGGGCGTCGCGGTCGGCGAAGTGCTTGTAGGGAGCGGCGGCGCTGACCCCGGCGCGGCGGCTGGCCTCGGCCAGGGTGAAGCCGTGGGGACCGCGCTCGGCGACCAGGACCAGCGCGGCCTCTTCCAGAGCGCGCCGAAGGTCACCGTGGTGCCGGCCGGTGGGCCGCTTGCCAGGGGGAGCCATGGCGGTAAGGTTAACAGCATTCACCAGGTAAAGAGGATTAACCTCGGAGGTGCCCGCCATGCCGTCCCCCGCCGCCCGCTTCCATCACGTCAGCCTCTCGGTGGCCGACCTGCCCGCCCAGGAGCGCTGGTACGGCGCCGCGTTCGGCCTCGACCAGGTCGAGGAGCGCGTCGACCTGCCCTCCGCCGGGGTGCGTACCGCCGTCCTGTCCGACGGCCGCGGCCTGCGCGTGGAACTGATCGAGCGCAGCGGGTCCCGGCCGGTGTCCCACCCCGATCCGATGGCTGCCGCGGCCGACCGGACCTTCGGCCATCTCGCGCTCCAAGTCCCCGACCTCGACGCGGCGTTCGCCCACCTCACCGGGGACTGCGGGGCGCGGACCGTCTCTCCCCCGGCGCCGGGCGCCACCGCGGGCATGCGCTACGCCTACGTCCACGACCCGGAGGACAACCTGCTCGAACTCATCGAGGTCCGGTAAGGCCGCGCGGGGCCGTCGGGGGCGGGTCGGCCGGGTCGCGCAGGGGGCGGATGATGATGTCGCCGCTGCCCTGGTCGGCCAGGGTGAGGGCCTCGGCGTGGTCGCGGGCCGCCTGCTGGAGCGCGTCGACCGCCGCTTTGGCCGCGGTGGCGCCGTCGCCGTGGCCGGTGCGGTAGAGCGTCCGCGTGATCTGGCTGCCGGTGACGGGCAGTCCGGTCACCGTGACCTGGTCGAGCCGCGCGGCGAGATACGCGGGCAGCACCGCCGCTCCGACCTGCCCCGCCAGCAACGCCTTGACGGCGATCACGTGGTCGGCGAGATGCTCGACCGAGGGCGTGACCCCGTGGGCGGCGGCGAAGCGGGCGAAGGCGCGGCCGCGCGCGGAGTGGGCCGGGGCGCTGATCCAGGGGCGGCCGGAGAGCTCGGCGGCGGTGGGCATGCCCCAGGCGGCCGGGACGACCACCCGGTACTCGTCCTCGCTCAGTACCTGCGCGCGCACCGCCGGCGGCAGCGGCAGCGCCGTGTCCCGGTCGTCCACGACGACCAGGACGTCCAACTCGCCCAACCGCAGCCGCCGCAGGCCCTCCGGCGGGGAGGTCTCGGTGAACCTCGGCTCGACCTGCGGGAACCACCGTTCGAGCAGCCGCAGCGCGGGCACCGCGATCCGGGCGAGCACTCCCGAGGGGGCGCCGATCTCCACCGGGCCCTGCACGAGCCCGCGGTTCGCCGTACCCAACTGCTGTGCGGCGGAGGTGAGTTCGTGGGCGATGCGCTCACCGGCCGCGGCCAGCAGCCGTCCGGCCGCGGTGAGTTCCAGCCGCGGGCCGGAGCGGTCCACCAGGGCGAGGCCGACCTCCCGTTCCAGGCTGGCCAGTTGCTGCGAGACGGCCGACCGGGTGTGCCCGAGGGCCCGCGCCGCGGGGGCGAGCCCGCCGTGGTGCGCGATCGCGTGCAGGACCAGCAGGCGCCTCGGATCGAGGTCCATCCGCGTGCGCCCTCCTCCGGCCCGGTCGCGTTCCTCCGACCCGGCTCCAACTCCGGCTCCAACTCCAGCTCCAGCTCCAAGTCCGGGTCCGGGTCCGGCTCCAAGCCCGAGCCCGAGTCCGGAGTTCGAGTCCGGCTCCAACTCCGGCGACATCGTGCCATGGGGTCGCGCCCGGCACCAGTTCCGCTGGCGGGGGGTGGAAAGCGCCGCTGTACGAGGGAGCTGCCCCGCGGGCGTACCGGTGCCAGACTTGCCGGCGACCCCAGGGCTCCGGCCGGCAACCGCCCTGGTTCCGCCCGCCCGGAAACGGGTCCCGCCCTGAGGAGGCCGCACATGGCACGTACCTTTCCGCCGCGCCGACGGACATCGGCCGCTGTCGTACTGGCCGTGGCGTGCGCGCCGTTGTCGGCCTGCGGCCCGGCCCACCACGCGGCCGCCGCCCCCGCCGGCTCCACGGCCCGGCCCAGCGCCGCCGCCAGCGCGGGGGGCTCGACGGGCGCGGGCGGCTCAGGCGGTGGCAGCGCCGGTAGCAAGCCCGGCGCCGACACCAGCTCCGGCGGCACCTCGTACGTGCTCACCGCCCCGCGGACCGCGGCCGGCTACCCGCAGGGGCAACCGTCGGCCGACGTCATCAAGCGGGTGAACAGCGACCTCCAGCAGTCCGCCAAGCAACTCGACGTGTCCGGCACGGCGGTCCACGCTTACTACGACGACCGCGCGGACGGCGCGTGGATCTTCTACAGCGGCGTCAACGGCACCGGCTTCGACCCCGGCCATCTGCACGACGCCCTCGACCGGCCCCCGGCCGTCAAGGAGGACGGCGCGGGCGACCGGGTCACCACCAGCGCCGCCGACGCCGACCCCGGACCGCACGGCGGGCGCGCGATCTGCAACACCTACATGATCGAGAACGCGATGCTCGCCACCGCGGCCACCACGTGCTCCTGGTTCACCCCGACCACGGCCGCCGCCGTCACCCTCGTCATCAAGGGGGACGGCACCAACACCAAGATCGGCTTCACCGCGGCCGACGTCGCCCCCGTCATGCGCGCCATCCGCGCGGCCGTGGAAAAGCCCCGGCCCTGACCCGGCGGGTGCGCGGTGATCGAGCCGGCCGGCCAGGAGTGCCGCCGACGACCAAGCGGCGCCCGCCAGTTGTCAGGGGCCGCCCGTGTCCGTGGCCACCCGTGTCCGTGGCTGCCCGTGTCCGTCTGTGTCAGTGGCCGAAGTCGAGGCTGTCCCCCGGCGCCGGCTTCAGTCCCAGATCCGCGGGCCCGATGCGCGTCGGCGCTGCGGTGCTGAGGCCGGCGGGTCCGCTGCGCAGCACCCGCACCGCGTCGTCGGCCGCGCTCGCGTACGACGTGCCGATCGCGAGTTCGGCCGCGCCGTCGCCGTTCAGGTCCTGGATCGCCAGCGTGGGCCGCGTCGAGAGGCCGGGCACGCTCATCGCGTTCTCGACGGTCAGGCCCTTCGGTCCGCCGCGCAGCACCAGTGCCACCATCGTGCCGTCCTTGGCCGGGACGGCGAGCGCGACGTCGGTGTAGCCGTCGCCGTTCACGTCACCCGTCGCCGGCGCGTACCCGAAGTCGCAGCGGGAGGGGTCCGGTGCACCGGGTAGCCCTGGTGTCTTCGCGCTGATCACGGTGGGCTTCAGGCCGGCGCTCTGTCCGCTCTGTCCGCTCTGTCCGCCGTACGCGACCATCAGCCGGCTGCCGCCCTCAGGCGTGGTCTCGTCGCCGATGCTCTCGCAGGTGAGGCCGACGATCACATCGGCGTAGCCGTCGTGGTTCACGTCGGACGTGAGGGTGGACGCGCCGTACAGGTCCTTGCCGTTCGCGTCCTTGAGGCGCGGGCCCTTCTTCAACACGCCGTCGGCCGCCCCGAGGTACACGACGGTGGCGCGGGGGGTCGGGGCCTCGTCCGCGAACACGTGCGACCAGGTGACCACCACATCGTCCTTGCCGTCGCCGTTCACGTCGCCGATCGCGGTGGGCCGGGCGGTGTAGTACGACGGGTTGTCGGGGGTGAGGTCGAGTGTCGTGGTGCGGGCGGGTTTGCCCGCGCGGGTGAACGGGCCGAAGCGGATCGTCGCCTGGCCGTCCGTGCCGCCGGTGGTGCCGCCGGTCGTGACGAGGTCCGCGTGACCGTCGCCGTCGAAGTCGCCGACGAGCGGTGCGGCGCCGGTCAGCTCGACCGCTCCGGAGAGTTCCTTCGTTCCGCCCCAGACCACGAAGACCGTACTGCCGCCGGCCTGCGTGATGAGGTCGCTGCGGCCGTCGCCGTCGAGGTCGGCCGTGACCGTGTCTCTGCCGAACCCGCCGCCGGTGCCCGCCTTGCCCAGGCCGAGGCTGTCCTGCGTGATCACCTGGTGGCGCCGGACGTCGGGGCCGGCCGCCGAGCCGTACACCACGGCCACGTAGCCGGCGGCGTACTTGCCGTTGACCGTGGCGGAGGTGTCGGTGAGGACGAGGTCGGCGTGGCCGTCGCCGTCGAAGTCGGGGTGGAGTCCGGTGGTGGCCGTGGCCGTGGCGGAGGGCGGGGCCGTGACGGCCGTGGTGGCCGTGCCGGTCGGGGACTCGCTCGGTGGGGCGGCGGAGCCGGGCCCGCCACCGGGAGCGCCGCAGGCCGCTGCCGCGGTCAGGGCCAGAACGGCGAGAAGTCGCTTCCGCATGCGGGTTGGACCCGGGCCGGCCCCGAAGGGTTGTGCGGGCGGCCCGGATCAGCGCTGGTCGCTAGCCGCGCGTCGCGATGAGTTCCGCGGCGTGCGGCAGTCGTACTGTCGAACCCGCTACCTAGGAGGAACCCCGATGCGCAAGGTGACCTATTCGATGGGCGTCTCGCTCGACGGCTACATCGTGGGGCCGGACGGCGACCTCGACTGGGGGGCGCCCGACGGGGAGCTCTTCCGCTTCGTCACCGACGAGTTGCGGGGTATCGGCGTCCACCTGATGGGTCGGCGCCTGTACGAGACGATGCTGTACTGGGAGACCGCCGACCAGGACCCGTCGCTCGACGACTCCATGCTGGAGTGGGCCCGGCTCTGGAAGCCGCTCCCGAAGGTGGTGTTCTCCACCACGCTGTCGGAGGTGCAGGGCAACGCCCGCCTGGCCTCCGGCGGCGTGGCCGAGGAGATCGCGAGGCTGCGGGCCGAGCCGGGGGAAGGCGAGATCGCGATCGGCGGTGCGGCGCTCGCGGCGCAGGCGGCCGCGGCGGGTCTGATCGACGAGTACCGGCCCCGGGTGCACCCGGTGCTGATCGGCGGCGGCACCCCCTACTTCTCCCGGCACGAGCACCGGGTGGACCTCGAACTCCTGGAGACCCGCACGTTCGGCTCGCGCGTCGTCTGCTTCCGCTACCGCGTTCCGCGCTGAGGGCGCTGCCGCGTATCCAGACGCGGCTCCCCCGTATCCGGGCGCGGCTGCCGTTGTCGTCCTGGCCGGCGGAGCACCGGCCCCGTACGGCTGTCCGGGCCTGCGTGGAGACAGGTGATGACGCCGGAGTGGACGGCGCCGGCCAGCCACCTGATCGGCACCACGGTGCGTCCACGGCCGGTGGGACATCCGTGCAGGACGACCATCACCGTGTAGAGGAAGAAGCAGGGACAGGTGAGATGGACGTACCGGGTGATGACCTCCCGGGTGGCCGGGTCCTGGGTGAACACCTCGGCGATCGGGCCGGCGGCGGCGACCACCGCGAGCGGGAGCGCGAAGGTGGCGCCCAGCGCGGCGAGCAGCGAGCAGCGAGCAGCGAGCAGCGAGCAGCGAGCAGCGAGCAGCGAGCAGCGAGCAGCGAGCAGCGAGCAGCGCAACCCTCGCGCACCCGGGCGTGCAGGCCCGCGGCCCGGTTGCGCGACGAACGTCGTCGGTGCGGACCACAGGTCCAGGAACGCCGTCGCGGTGAACGTCCAGAGCTGCCGATGGCGGGTGCGATGATCTTGCAGTGCCTCGGGGGATCTCGGCGCCGGAGCCGTCCTGGTCAGCCCCGTTCACCGGGCTGAGCCCGCGAGCTTTCGGGAAGCCGCTCGCCCAGCTGGGACGCGAGGGGGCCCGACGCGGCACCGCCGGACAGGCCCCGGTCCCGGCCGCTGGAGGACCGGGTGCTGCTCGTCGCCGCATACTGGCGCACCCACCGGACTCTACGACAACTCGCCCCGCTGTTCGGGGTGTTGAAGTCGCCGGCGGATCGGATCGTGGACCACACGGGGCCGCTCCTGGCACCGAACCAGCGGCCCGTCACGGCACTGTGCCCATCGTGGACGGGACGCCGGTGCCGGCCCGCGACCATCAGGTAGCGGAACAGTCGAAGCATCACCGCTGCTCAACCAAGCACCGGGTGGTCATCGACGCCGACGAGTACGACGCCGAGGTGGCCCGCGCCGAGGCAGATCACGGTGGTGCTTCCCGGCTTGACCTCGCGTCGTGGGCGGGGCGGCAGGTCCGTTTTCCCCCGGCGACCGGGTCGTTGGGCCGGGTGTGCCGTTGCCTGATACGCGGTGGGCGCGGATCGAGCCGTTGTTGCCGGACCGCGCGCCGAAGAGGGGTGGCCGTCACCGCGTCCGCCGGCGACCGTGACGTGAACGGCCGCCAGTTGTCGGCAGCGGCCGGGGAGTCGCCCGCTCGGGTGGAAGGATGGCGGGTCATGAGGTCGCGGATGCCGTTCGGGGACGAGTTGCGGGCTTCGCTGGGCTCGCCCGGGAGAGTACGGCGGCTGGGCAGCAGTCCGCGCTCGCGTGTGTGGCGGGTGGAGCTGCCCGGGGCAACCGCGGTGGTGAAGCAGATCGTCGGCGGTGCCGACGCCGAGGAGCGGTACGCCCGCGAGGTGGCCGCGCTGCGGCTCGCCGCCCGGGCCGAGCCGCCCGTGGTGCCCGCGCTGCTGGGCACCGATCCCAGCGAGCGAGTGCTGGTTCTGGAACATCTGGACCACCGGCACCCGTCCGGCGACTGGATCGTCGGCTACGCGGCGGCCCTGGCCCGGCTGCACGCCGCCGCCGGCCCCGAGGACGCCGGGGTGCTCCCCCGCTGGTCGGGCCCGGGCGCGGCCGACGTCGCCTCCTTCCTCGGGCTGGCCGAGGCGCTGGAAGCGGCCGTCCCGCCGGGGGTGTCCGGCGAGCTCGACGACCTCGTGCGGCGGCTCGGCCGGGCCTCGGGGCACGCCCTCCTCCACGGGGACCCGTGTCCCGGCAACGACCTGCACACCGCCGACGGGATCAGGTTCGTCGACTTCGAACAGGCGTCGACGGGCAGCGGAGTGGTGGAACTCGCCTACCTGCGCGTCGGCTTCCCGACGTGCTGGTGTGTCACCGCGGCGTCCGCCGAGCTGCTGGAGCGGGCTGAGCTCGCCTACCGTACGGCGTGGCGCACCGCGACCGGCACGGAACCGGACGGCGACCTCACCGACGCGTGCGCCGGCTGGCTGCTGCGGGGCGACGCGCTGGTCGAGCGGGCTCGCCGCGGCGCCGCCGACCACCTGGCCCTGATCCCGGACCAGGACTGGACGTGGGGCACCGCGACCGCCCGGCAACGGCTCGTCCACCGGCTCGGTGTCGTCGGCGCGCTGACCGCCGAGCGCGCCGACCTCAGCGGGCTGAGCAGGCTCAGCACGGAGATGCGCCGCCGCATGCTCGCCCGCTGGCCCGCCCTCGCTCCGATCCCGACCCGCCGCCCGTAGGAACCGGGCCCGTAGCTGCCGGCGGTCAGCCGCAAAGGGTTCGACGCACGCGGCGGCGCGGACGGGCGTCGCTCGATGTCTCGCCTGACGCGTCACCCGGCACCTTGTCCGGGGGCCCCTTGTCCGGTGGCACCTTGGCCGGCAGCGCGTCAACGGCCGTGCTCCCGGGTCAGCGGGCCTCGACCGGTCCCTGGGTGTCGAGCCGGTAGTCGGCGGTGCGGCTCGGGGCGTGGGGCGCGCTGATGTGCATCACCGTGTAGCCGCCGTCGAGCAGGCCGCTGACGGTCACCGTGGCCGCGTAGGGGACTTCGGTGCCGCTCGCGCAGTCCGGTACGCAGCCCACGGCCAGGTACTTCCCCGTGGCGCTGGCGGTCGGCCGACCCCAGTCCGACCAGACCAGGCTGCCCAGGCTGATCTTGCCGTCGCCGCACGCGAGGGTGAACGTCGTGGGCGAGGTGACCGGTTGCCCGCCGCAGCCGTGCAGCACCACCGGCGTGGCGGCAGGCCGCGTCGTGGCGGCCACGGTGCGCGGCGCCGTTGCCGGATGCGGTGACCCGCCGTCGGAGGAGGAACCCGAACCGCCGCAGCCCGACACCGAAGCCAGGGCCACTCCCGCGGCGCCAAGGGTGAACGTACGTCGACGCCACCCCTCGGTCATACGCATCATCCGCGCCCTTCCCCCGTTGCGATCGCCGATACGGCGCCGAGCGAGAACCAGCCCTCAGGATACGTATACGGGGCCGCCCGACGTGGCCGCCCTGCCCTGGCGCGGGGCCGGGGCCGAAGCCGAGGCCGTCGATGTGACGTGCGGCACCGTCCGGGTGCTTCGGGTCGGGCATGCGCGATCATGACCGGATGAAGGCGAGTTTCCTCGGTATCCCCGATCTGGTCGAAGTCCCGTCCGTGGCGGTCGTGGTCGACGTCATGCGCGCGTTCACGGTGGCCGCGTGGGCCTTCGCCCGGGGGGCGGAGAAGATCGTTCTCGCCGGGTCGCTGGACGAGGCCCGGGCGCTCAAGGCCCGCCACCCGGACTGGGCGGCGCTCAAGGACGGTCCGCCCGCGCCCGGCTTCGACCTGGTCAACTCGCCTGGCCTGCTGCGCTCCGTCGACCTGGGCGGACGGACCGTCGTGCAGAAGACCACCGCGGGAACGGTCGGCGCCCTCGCGGTCAAGGAGGCGTCGCTGGTGCTGTGCGCCGGGTTCGTGGTGGCGGAGGCGACGGCTCGGCTGCTGCGGGCCCGCGGCTGTGACAGCGTCACCTTCGTGGTCACCGGTGAGGACGGGCGCGCCGACGAGGACCTGGCGTGCGCCCAGTACATCGCCCGGCGGGCGACCGGAGCGGCGACGGACGCGGCCGCGTTCCTGCGCCGCGCCGCCGAGTCGCGCGCCGCCGCCGAACTGGCCGCGGGCGTACGTCAGGGCGTCCATCCCGATGACGTGGCCCTCTGCGTCGAGCTCGACCGGTTCCCCTTCGCCATGGCCGCGACCTCGGAGGACTCGCTGACGGTCCTGCGTCCCCTCCCCGTCCCCGTCCCTTCGCCGACGGACGCGGCCTCGACCTGACCCATCCGCTCGTCAGGGCATGTCGCCCTCCCAGTGCCAACTGCCCTCGCTGCCCGGCCGCGGCCCGTAGTACGCCCGCCCGCCCGGCCCGAACGCGCCGATCTCCGTGGGCAGCGCGACACCGCCGGACCGCTCCGCGTCTGCCAACCCGGTCAGGTCGAACAGCAGCCCGTCCAGCGGGCCGCCCACCAGCTCCACGTACCGACGCCCCGGCCGCGGCCCGGGATCGGGGTCCTCGTGATCGGCGCCGTACACCCGCCGCTGCATCCACCGCGCATCCATACCCACCACCTTCCCACCCACCACCGACAACCCCCGGCCCCCAGCCCGGCCCCGGCGCCCGTCCCGGAGGAACACCGGCGCCGGGTGGAAGCATGAGGGCGACTCACCTTCCGGCGGAGGAGTGCGCATACCCGCAACGGTCGAACTCGCGGCCGTCACCGTCGACTGCCAGGCCCCGGGCCCGATCGCGGCCTTCCACACCGGGCTGCCGCCGGGGGCGAGAGCGTTCGATCAGAGGCCGACTCGGCCTGGGTCGAGATCGCCGGGATACGTGGATCTTCCGCCGGGTCGAGGACTACCGGCCGCCGACCTGGCCCTCGGCCCGGGTGCCGCTGCGGATGCACATGGAGTTCTCCGTCGACGACCTCACCGCGGCCGAGGAAGAACTGATCGGTCTCGGCGCCACGGCGGCTGAGTACCCGTCGAATCGTGCGGCGGGACTCCTGGTGATGCTCGACCCGGCCGGTCACCCGTTCTGCATCAGCGAGCGTTCGGCGAAGCCGAACGGGCTGAAGGGCCGACCGGCTGACGGGCTGAGGGGCTGACCGGCCGACCGGCCGACGTAGGACGCTTCGGGCGACGCGGCGGCGGTTCAGGGCCCACCGACCGCGAGGTGGCGGCTTCGCTCCGGCCTCGGGGCTGCGGCCGGCGCCTCCGGGGAACCGGGGACGGTAGTCTCGGGTCATGCCCGGGATGTCGGTGGCGCGTTTCTACGACGAGTTGGCCGATGACTACCACCTGATCTACTCGGACTGGGACGCGAGCATCCGTCGGCAGGGTGCGGCTCTGGACGCCCTGATCGGCCGGGCGGGTGCGGACGTGCTCGACTGTGCGTGCGGGATCGGCACGCAGGCGATCGGGTTGGCGCTGCGCGGGCACCGCGTGACCGGGACGGATATCAGCCCTCGCGCCGCCGCCCGCGCGGCACGGGAGGCCGCGCGCCGGAGCCTGCGGCTGCGCACGGCCGCCGCCGACATGCGGCATCTCCCCTTTGCTGACGGCCGGTTCGACGCCGTCGTCTGCGCCGACAACTCGCTGCCTCACCTGTTGACCGGGCAGGAGGTGCGCGCCGCCCTGGCCGAGATGCGCCGCGTGCTGCGTCCCGGCGGCCTGCTGCTGGTCAGCACGCGCCCGTACGACGAGCTGGTGCGCGAGCGCCCGGCTTCGACTCCCCCGCAGGTCCACCGGATCGCCGAGGGCGACGGCAGCGGCGAGGAGCGGGCCGTCACCTTCCAGCTCTGGCACTGGCACGACGACGGCGAGCGCTACGACTTGGAGCACTTCCAGCTCGTTCCGGCGGGCGGCGAGTGGCGTGTCGAGGTTCGGCGGACCACCTACTGGGCGCTCCCCCGGAACCGGTTGGCCGGCTTCGCGGCCGAGGCGGGGTTCGTCGACGCCGGGTGGCGGTTGCCGCCGGAGACCGGCTTCTTCCAGCCCCTGCTGGTGGCCCGCGCCGGCGAGTAGGCGGTCCGCCGGGAGCGGGCAGCACGCCGGAAGAGGGCAGTACGCCGCCGGCAGCGAGCCCGCGGCGGTCAACCGGCCGCGGACCGGGGCCCGTTCCATGAACCTCCGGAATCGGACGGCGGCTCAGGGCAGGTGCGTGCGCGCCCACGTCCAGGTGACAAGCCGGTCCCTGACCGGTCCCGGCGGCACGAAGTCCACCAGCCGGTCCAGGTGGGCGGTCATGTTCTTGTGCCGTCTCAGTTCATCGATCTGCCCGACCGGGAGGTCACGCCACCGCGCGGCAAGCGCGACGGCCCGGTCGGGGTCGAGCGTGAGCGCCGCCAGCGTGTCGGCGGCGAGGACCGCGGGCTGCCAGTCCGGGTCGGTGTCGGGGCCGAGGTGATCGATGACCCAGGTGCGCAGCGCGAAGTTCTGCCGGGTCTTCCGGGCCCGGCTCCACGAACTGTCGCCGGGGAGGCGTGCGTTGGCGTGCAAGGACAGCTTGGCCCAGCGCAGCCGGGCCGGCCGTGGTTCACCGGATCGGTGGAGGTGGGCCTGGGCGACGACCCTGATCCGCTCCAGCTCGTGGCCTTGCCGCGTGGCCGTGAGGGCTTCGAGGCGGCCGACCGTCCAGGTACTGAGGTCCCGGACCGGCCGGTCCGGATCTGCGTCGCTGCTCAACGGTCCCCCGCTTCGGACGCCATCGAGGCCGGGAACCACCGTAGCCCTGTCGAAGATCCGCCGAGCGAACGCGGGGCCGGGGCGGCGGAGTTACCGGCCGGGCTTGTGGGCGAACACCCAGCGGTTGCCCTCCAGCGCGTCGTTCTGCTCGGGCAGCGGGCCGCGGCCGTGCTGGCGGGTGAAGTCGAAGGGGGTGCGGACCGTGGTGGACCAGCCCTTGGCCGCCAGGGCGCCCGCGGAGTCGGGTCGCGCCTGGCGGTCGAACAAGGTGAGCAGGTCGATGCCGATCTGCTGACGCGTCGAGAGGTAGATCGGGCTGTCGCGGTAGGCCAGCAGGTCCTTCTCCAGTTTGACCTCGAACGCCAGGGCGCTTCCCCCCGTGGTCAGTTGGTCCACGGTGTCGATCAGGTACGTCTCGGCGGCGTGGGGCAGGTAGAAGAGCACGCCCTCGGCCAGCCAGACGCTGGGGGCGGCCGGGTCGAAGCCGGCGTCGGTGAGCGCGGTGACCCAGTCGTCGCGCAGGTCGATCGGGATCGGGACGCGCGTCGCCTTCGGGGCGGCCGACAGTCCGGCGAGGACCTGGTGCTTGAACGCCAGGACGCCGTCCCGGTCGATCTCATAGACCACGCAGTCGGCCGGCCACTTGAGCCGGAACGCCCGGGTGTCCAACCCCGCACCGAGCAGGACCACTTGGCGGGCGCCGACGGTGTGCACCGTTCGGTGCACGAAGTCGTCGAGGACTCTGGTCCGCAGCCCGAAGTAGCGTGCGAACCGCCCCCACAGCGGGTTCGCGTCCCCGTCCCGAACCTGCTCGATACGCATCGGCCACTCCGCGCAGGCCGGCGCGGCCCGCACGAAGTGCTCCGCGTAGACGTCCTGGGCCAGGCTGTCCGGGCGGTGGGTCTCGATCGCGCGCGCCGCGGCGACCATGAGAGCGGTGAGGCCGACGCCTCCTTCCACGTCCTCCACCCCGGCGTCCTGCCGCGCTGTGCTGACCATGTGTGTGCTCCCTTGGTGTGAGTGAGAGTCCGGCGGACCCGCATGCCGGATGGTGGGCCGGCCACGGCGGCACGGCAGTACGGCACTTCGGCAGCACGGGAGTTCGGCACCTGGCCACCCGAACGTCGCGCCGCCGCAAGCAATGTGATAGGCCGTCAGATACGCGCGCCCCCGCTACCCCCGCCCCTCCGGGATCAGCACGGGCTTGACCACCCGCCCGGCGTCGCAGTCGCGTTCGGCCTCGTTGATCGCGCGAAGCGGATACGTACGGATCAGCTCGTCGAACGGGAACCGCCCGGCCCGCCACAACCCGACCAACCGCGGAATCAGCAGCCCCGGCACCGCGTCCCCCTCGCAGATGTGGGAGATCCGCCGGCCCCGGTCCAACGCCCCCACCTCCAGCGGCAGCGGGGTGTGCAGCCGCGCCACCAGCCCGAGGTGCCCGGTGGGGCGCAGCGCCCCCAGCGCGTCGTTGATCAGTCGGGCCGAGCCGGTGGTGTCGAGTGCGAACCGGGCCCCGCCGTCGGTCAGTTTGCCGATGCGGCCGGGCAGGTCGTCCACCTCGGCGTCGACCGGGACGGCGCCCAGCCGCTCCGCCAGGGCCAGCCGTTCGGGGTACCGGTCGACGGCCACGGCCACCGCCCCGGCGGCGGTGGCCGCCATCACCGCCGCCAGGCCCACCGCTCCCGCACCGAAGACCGCGACGCTCTCGCCCGGGCCCGCGCCGAAGGAGTGGAAGACCGCGCCGGCGCCGGTGAGGAACCCGCAGCCGAGCGGCCCGAGCAGCTCGATGGGCAGAGACGGATCGACCCGGACGGCGTTGCGGGCCGGGACCATCGCGTACTCGGCGAACGACGACTGCCCGAACCACCGGGGCGCCAACTCGCCCCCGGCCGCGTCCGTGAACCGTTCCGCGCTCTCCTTGCGCCCGCCGAAGAGGTTGAGCGCGGCGAAGGAGTCGCAGTACGCGGGGGCCGCGCCCTGGCAGTTCCGGCAGCGTCCGCAGGAGTCGAAGCTCAGTACGACGTGGTCGCCGGCGTTCAGGCCGGTGTCGGGACCGCCCGTCTCCAGCACCACCCCGGCCCCCTCGTGGCCGAGCACGGCCGGCAGCGGTGAGCGGCCCGCGGAACGCCGCACCGCGAGATCGGTCCGGCACATCCCGCAGCCCGCGACCCGTACCAGGACCTCGCCGTCGGCCGGCCCCGCGGCCAGGACCACCTCCTCCACGGTGAACGGGCTCTCGTACGAGCGCAGGACCGCCGCGTCGAACCTCAACGCCACGCCTACACCTCCAACGGGCGGTGCACGACGAACGGTTGGAGGTTCCCGTACAGCCCCCACGGCCCGCCCGCGACGCCGACTCCGCTGTCCTTGGTGCCTGCGAAGGGCTGGGCGAGGGAGAGTTCGGCGTGGTGGTTGATCCAGGCCGTCCCGCACTCCAGCCGTTCGGCCACCGCCTCGGCCCGGTCGAGGTCGGTCCCCCACACCGAGCCGCCCAGCCCGTAGCCGGTGGCGTTGGCCGCCGCGACGGCGTCGGCGAGGTGGTCGTAGGGCAGCACCGGCAGCAGCGGGCCGAACTGCTCCTCCAGCACCACCGGGCTGCCCGGCGGGACGTCGGCCAGCACCGTCGGGGCGAAGAAGTAGCCGGGCCGGTCCAGCCGGTGGCCGCCGGCCACGGCCCGGGCGCCGTCCGCCAGGGCGCGGGCCAGGTAGCCCTCCACCCGGGCCAGTTGGGGCGCGTTGTTCACCGGTCCCAGTTGCGTGCCCGGGTCGAGCCCGGGGCCGACGACGACGGACTTCGCACGCTGTGCGAGCGCATCGACGACCTGGGGGTAGAGCCGGGCCGGGGCGTAGACGCGTTTGACCGCCATGCAGACCTGGCCGCAGTTGCGGAACGCCGCCCAGAACAGCCGGTCGGCGATCCGTTCGACGTCCACGTCGTCCAGCAGGATGGCGGCGTCGTTGCCGCCCAGCTCCAGGGTGACCCGGGCGAGCGAGGGCGCCGCGCCGGTCGCGACGGCCCGCCCGGTGGGAATCGAGCCGGTGAAGGTCACATGGCGGATGCCCGGGTGGGAGGCGAGGCGGGCGCCCAAGGGTTCGTGGCCGGTGACGACCGTCAGGACGTCCTCGGGCAGGACGGCCGAGACGACCGCGCCCAGCAGCCGGGTGGCCAGGGGCGTGAACGGGGACGGCTTGAGCACCACCGTGTTGCCCGCGGCCAGCGCGGGTGCGAACTTCGCCGACGCGAGCTGGAGCGGGAAGTTCCACGGGACGATCGCGGCGACCGGCCCGAGCGGACGCCAGCGGACTTCGCTGCGCACCGGGCGGCCGTCGGTGATCGGCAGCCGCCCGGGGTCCAGTTCGGCGAAGTAGCGCAGCCGGGCCGCCGCGCGGGCGATCTCGGCGTACGACTCGGCCAGCGGCTTGCCCTGTTCGCGGGTCAGCAGCGGGGCGAGGTCGGCGCCGGCCGCCTCGACCGCGTCGGCCGCCGCGAGCAGCGCGCCGGCCCTGGCCGCGGGGTCGCGCCGCCAGCCGGGCCAGGCCGCGTGCGCCCGGTCGACGGCGGCGTCCAGTGCGTCCGGCCGCTGGTCGGGGGCCTCGTCGAACGCCTCGCCCGTAGCGGGGTCGACGACCGCGAAGCGCTCACCTCGGCCCTCCGGCGCGCGAAGGGGCTGGTACGTCGGCATGCCGGCGGTCAGCTCGCGGCGGCGACAGTGGCGACGGTGCCGTGCTCCCGGGCGTGCCGGTCCATCTCCGCCCGGAACGCGGCCACCAGATGCGGCTGAATCCTGCCGGTGTTGCGGTCGCCGCCCTCGCAGACCGCCCCGCGCACGCCCACGATGTCCGTGCCGATCCGGGTCAGCGCGCCGAGGTCCGCGACCTTGACGCTGCCCGCGAGGGCGGCGAGCAGTCCGGCGTCGTGCGCCCGCCGGACGAACTCGCCGCAGACGTCCGGCGGAACGTGGTCGAACAGCCCGCTCCCGTCCTTGATCGCGGTGTCGAGCATGGCCGCGTCGGAGCCGGAGCGGTGCGCGATGTCGGGCAGCGCGAGCGGGTTGACGCAGCCGATCCGGTGCGCGTCGGCGTAACCGGAGGCCACCACGAACGCGTCCGGCCGGTGGTCCTTCACCGCGCGGACGACTCCGCGCATCACCTCGACGGCCTGTGCGGGCGTCGTGCATCCGTAGAGGCCGACCTTGATGTACGACGCCCCGGACACCACCGCGCCGAGCGCCGCCTGGGCCACCGTGCCGGGCTTGTACGGCACGTCGCCCACGGTCGCGGAGACGGGCTTGTCCGCCGGGACCGCGCCGCGGATCTCCCGGATCACCCACGGGTAGTTCGCGCCGAGCGATCCCTCGTCGGGCTTCTTGACGTCGACGATGTCGAGGTGCTCGGCCGCCTTCGCGCAGTCGAGTGCCTCCTCGACGCTGTCCGGGGAGATGAGAAGCAACACCGTGGACTCCTTCTTCCTCGCATGGTCCACCTGCCACACGGCAGTGACGCTGAGCCGCCCGGATCACGTGCGGTCTGCTCATCATTACGGCGGCTCCCGGCCCCCGGCAGAGCGCGCAGAACCCGTACGGGTCACTGCCCGCACCGCCCCGCGCCCTCCAACGCGCCGTCCACGCCGGTCCGAACGGGCGGCGCGCAAACGGCGCTTGGCGACCGGCCCGCGGCTCGCCGCTCGCGGTCCCCTGCTCGCGGTCCCCGGCCCGCGCGGGTCAGTCCTTCGGGGTCGAGCGGGGCAGCCGGATCGCCGAGACGAGGAAGAAGATCCCGCCGAGCGCCGCGTAGCCGGCGAGGCTGGTCAGCGAGGGGTCGTCCTTCGAGGCGCTCGCGACGAACGACGCACCGGCCAGCACGGAGATGCCGCCGCTGGCGATCATGGCCCACTGGCCGCCCATCGCCCGGCGCGCGACGCCCACCAGGAGCTGGACCAGGCCGGAGACGATCGCCCAGGCGCCCCACACCCGCAGCACGTCGGCGACGCCGGAGGCGGTGGCGACCGCGACGCCGACGGCGGCGAGCGAACTGACGGCCATGTTGGCGTACAGGCCCTTGACCGGCCCGGCCTCATGGGCCGAGCGGGCGTCAACGACGGCCGCGACCACGTCGAAGGCGGGGTAGACGAACAGCAGCAGCTTCGCCCCGGCGGTGAGGTCGGAGCCGTACGCCAGCAGGAGCGCCGCCCACGCGGCGGCGAAGACGAAGCGGATGACGTACAGCCGGCGCAGCGCGGGCGTGGCGCCGAGGTGCTGGGCGGCGGAGGCGGCGGATGCCATGGGGTTCTCCAGTGAGTGGGAGGGGCACGGGGAGCGTTCGCCGAGCCTCCCCGCAGTGGTAGAGCGAACGTTCTCTCTATCGAGACGCAGCTTGGCACACCCTCGGCGGCGAACACAAGAGAGAACGTTCTACCTCAGCCCAAGAGAGACCGTTCTACCTGCTACGATGGGCAATATGACGCAGACGGAAACCGGCACCGGCACCGGCCGGAGAGTCTCCGAGGCCCGGGAGCGGCTGCTGAGGACCGCCGGGCAGCTCTTCTACGCGGAGGGCATCCACACGGTCGGGGTCGACCGGCTGGTCGCCGAGGCCAAGGTCACCAACGCCACCTTCTACCGGCACTTCCGCAGCAAGGAGGACCTGGCGGTCGCCTACATCGGAAGCGTCGACCAGGCGATCCGCGCCCAGATCGGCTCCCTGACGGCCGCGGACCTGCCGACCGACGACATCCTGCGGGGCATAGGCGCGTCCCTGGTCGAGCAGATCCGCGCGCCCGGCTACCGCGGCTGCGCGTTCCTCAACGCGGCAGCGGAGTTCCCCGCCCCCGACCACCCGGTGCACCAGGCCGTCGTGCAGCACCGCGAGTGGTTCCTGCAGACGATCACCGGGCTGTTCGCCGAGACCTCCGACGCTCCCGCCGAGCACGCCGGCCGGCACTTCGTCATGCTCCGCGACGGTGCGATGAGCGCCGGCTATCTCGGCGACCCGGTCCTGGCCGGTGAGACCCTGATGCGCGGCATCGCCGGACTGCTGCGGGTGCACACCGGCCGCGCTCGCGACGGCGCCGCCGCCCCCGCGCCCGCGCCCGGCCCCGGCCGGGAACCGTCGGCGGCCACGGCCCTCTCCGGCATCGACTGCGCGCCGCCCGGCCCGTAGCCGGTCGCCGGAACGGTCAGGCGCCCGCGCCGAGCAACTTCTCCAACTCGCCGGCCGAGTCCTCGGTCAGGCGGTAGAAGCCCTGGAGGCTGATCGAGCGTTCGAGGCGGCCGTCGGCCACGTACTTCAGAACGCGGGTCCGGCCGCGCCGATTGCGCCAGGTCAGCCGCTCCAGGAGGTCTCCCGGGACGGCGAGGTCGAAACGTACGGGTGTCGCCTCCACGTGGATCGCCGCCGCACCGCAGCCGTGGGCGCCCAGCATCGCCCAGTCGTCATGTCCGGGGAACGCGGGTTCGTTCCACGCGGCCGGCGCCACCCCGCAGCACTCGCGCCGCTCCAGGTCGAGCACGCGCATCCGGCTCACCACGTACACGACACACCGGTTGACGTGCAGCGCGTACACCTCGTCCCCGGGGCCGGCACCCGACCAGGCGGGCAGGGACGTGTGCACGCCCCCGAACGCGACCGGCGGCCGCTCCCCCACCCGCCCCGCGCGACGCAACGCGCGGCAGGTGTCATGGGTCCACAAAACGGTGAAGGCATCAGGCATACCGCCGATGCTACGAACCACCACCGACAGCGCCGCTTCCCCGCAAGTCGGGCCCGGGCAGAACCGGTTGGCCGGAGCGGGCCCGTCCCGCCACGGTGCGGCACATGGGGTGGAGACCATGGCGCCGCGACGGCCGCGCCTCGACCACGAGGTCCGGCCCGCGCTCCCCGCGGCGCGGCCTGACTGGTCCGCCCGCCCGCCTGAACCCACCCAGTGAGTTGCTCGGGAGCGGTCAGGGCCCACCACAGCCGGCGCCTCCCGCACCTGAGGGCGACCTTGGCGTGCCTGGTCGCAGCCGCTTGGACGACGACCGACCGGCTCGTGCGGTGGCTTGACGAGAAGGCCAACGCGACGCCGGAGACTGTGCGGCTGCTGTGGCTGCGGCTGCTGAAACTCTCGGAGGAGGTCGGCGAGGTCGCCCAGGCGGCGATGGGCGCCACGACGGCCGACCCCACGAAAGGACAGTTCGCACACGTGGGAGGGCGTCCAGCACGACCTGTGCGACGTCATTCTCAGCAACATGGCGACCCTGGCCACGCTCCCCCCGGACGCGGGCAAGGTGTTTCAGGAGCGGCTGGGCATCGTCGCCGCGCGGTCGCCGTCCCAGCCGGATACGGCGGGCACGGTCTGCACCCCGACTCCTGGTAGCCGCTGCTCGGGGCGGGTGAGGCGGCGGTTCCGGATCTGGCCCGCTACCGGGACGGTTCTTCTCCGTCCCCCACGGACTTTTCCAGGAGCGTGAACGACTTGGGCGTACCGCCCGGTTGCGGCTTGCCCTCCTTGCGTCCGACAACCCGATATCCGGCAGCGAGGTAATACGCGTTCAGCGGTGCGTTGTCGGCCAGGCAGTCCAGACGTACCAGCGGTCGGCCCGCCTCGGCCACGCGGCGCTCCGCGACTCGCAGAAGCCGCCGTCCCGTACCGGGCGGGACACTGCCGCGGTCCACCATCAGCCGGTGCACATAGCCGGCCGTCGACGGCTGCGGCCCCCATGCCTCCTCGTCCTGCCACCACAACTCCCAGGCCCCGACGGCACGCCCGGCGGCCTCCGCGAGCCATACCTCCCCGTTCTCCATGATCCGGCGGAAGTGATCCACGCCCAGTTCGCCGGGCCGCCACTGACCGGTGACGCCCTGGGCGAGCATCCAGTGGGCGGCGTCGTCGCGCAGGCGCACGACAGAGGCAAGGTCGGCGTCGGTGGCGAGGCGGAAGCGGAGGGCGTTCACGTCTCGATCTTCGCACGCGCGTTCCTGCAATCGGGCGTCCGAGCCCGAACTCCGGGTGACGGTCCGGTGGCCCCAGCCACAGTCTGTCGCAGCATCCAACTGGACCCCACCGGACCGCCGCGGGCTCGGTGCCTACATGGTTTCGAAGGTTCGGGCCGAGCGCGCGGTCTGGGACATCGGCCGACCGAGTTCAAGGTTCAGCGGTCTCCGGATCGCACGATCAGCGCTTCGACTCCGTCCAGCATGCGTGCGAGTCCGAACTCGAAGAGTGTGTCGAGTTCGAGGTCGAACTCCTCCTGGTCGAAGAGGGTGGACAAGGTCGGGTAGGACCCGGCGGTCTGGATCGTCTCCATCCGCGGCTCGTTGGAGGCCATCCACTCCTCGGGCGTCATACCGGTCTCCTGCCACGCCTGCGACTCCGACTCGACGGCCGCCGCCACGCCCTGGGCGTAGCCGATGAGAGCGAGGTGGACGTGGATGATCTGGGGCGGAGTCAACCCCACACCCTTCAGGGCGCTGAGGACCCGCTCGATGTAGCGCATCGCGTGGGGGGAGGCCGTCGGCCTGGTGAGAGCCGACATGGCTCGCGCCAGCCAGGGGTGGCGCCGGTACCGGCCCCACAACCACCGTGCCTCCCGCTCCAGTTGCGCTCGCCAGCCGGGTGGTCGCGGACCCGGCGGTTCTCCGTCGAGCACTGACTCCGACATCAGCCGTACGAGTTCGCCCTTGCTCGGGACATGGCGGTACAGCGCCATCGTGGACACTCCGAAGTCGGTGGCGATTCGGCGCATCGACAGTGCGGTGAGCCCTTCGACATCGGCGAGAGCGATCGCCACGTGGATGATGCGATCTCGGGTGAGTCCGTGGTGGGGCGTCGAGCGCCGTTCTCGTCCCGGCTCGGCCACCACCGTGCCGACGCCGGGCACGGCCCGCACCAGGCCCTCCTGGTTCAGGGTCGCGAGCGCCTTCGTCGCGGTCGCCATGGCGACGCCCCATTCCCGGGTGAGATGCCGGGTGGAGGGGACGCGGGCACCGGTCGCGAGCTCGCCCGAGGCGATACGTCGACGGATGTCACCGGCGATGCGGAGATAGGGCGGTTCCATGGCCATGACCGCACTGTACTAGTGCACTTGCGAGTGATTCCGGCTGTTCAGGATGGCAGAGCGCGGGGTGCACTAGGCCCCTGCTTGCGGTGTACGCCTCGTGCTCGGTTCCCTGCCGTTCATGGAGAACACACCCGGCCCCCGCGCGGGGCGCAAGGAATGGACCGCCCTCGGCGTCCTGATGCTGCCCCTGGCACTCGTCTCGATGGACGTCTCCGTCCTGTACTTCGCGATCCCCTCCATCAGTCAGGACCTGGAGCCCAGCGCCACGCAGCAGTTGTGGATTCTCGACATGTACGGCTTCGTCCTCGCCGGGCTGCTCATCCCGATGGGTGCGCTCGGCGACCGGATCGGCCGACGCAGACTGGTGCTCATGGGCGCGGTCCTCTTCGGAGCGGCCTCGGCTGCCGCCGCGTACGCGCACACGGCCGAACTGCTCATCGCCGTACGGGCGCTGCTGGGTCTCGGCGGCGCTGCCTTGATGCCCTCGACGCTCGGCCTGATCCGCAACCTCTTCCTCGACGACAAGCAGCGCGGCAAGGCGGTGACCTTGTGGACCGCCGTCATGACGACGGGCATTTCACTGGGGCCCGTGGTCAGCGGCCTGCTGCTGGAGCACTTCTGGTGGGGCGCGGTCTTCCTGATCAACGTGCCCGCGATGACGCTGCTCCTCGTGCTGGTGCCGTTCCTGGTGCCCGAGTACAAGTCGGCGAAGCGCGAGCGCGTAGACCTGCTGAGCGCGGTGCTGTCGCTCGGCGCGGTGCTCTGCGTCATCTACGGAGTCAAGGAGTGGGCGCGGAACGGGTACGAGCCGCTGCCCGCTCTCGCCGTCGGCGTGGGGCTCGTGCTCGGCGTCGTCTTCGTCCGCCGGCAGAAGCGCCTCGCGCATCCGATGGTCGACCTCGGGCTGCTCGGCCGGCGAGCCTTCGGCGGCCCGGTGCTCGCCGATCTCCTCGCGATGTTCGCCACGGTCGGGATGGCCGTCTTCCTCACCCAGTATCTGCAGTCCGTCCTCGAGTTGAGCCCGTTCGACGCCGCGCTGTGGACCCTGGTGCCGTCCGCAGGAGTTGCCGTCGCGGCCCCAACCGGAGCCGCGCTCGCCCAGCGTGTCGACCGCGCGTACGTCATGGGCGGCGGCTTCCTCCTGTCCGCCTGCGGGTTCCTCTGGATCGCCCAGGTACGAACCGACTCGGCGCTCTGGTTCGTCCTCGCCGGCGCCTCCCTCTACGCGGGCGGCCTGGTCGCCGCCATGACTCTCGCCAACGAACTCGCCCTGGGCGCGGCCCCACCGGAGCGTGCGGGATCAGCCGCAGCGGTGCTGCAGTCGGGCCAGGAGCTCGGCGGGGCATTGGGGATGGCGATCCTCGGCTCCCTCGGGGCAGCGGCCTACAGCCGCGACATGGCCGGCGCGCTGCCCCCCGGAGTACCGCAGGCCGCAGCCGCGCGCGAAACGCTGGGCGGAGCCACAGCCGCCGCGACCAGGTTGCCGAACGGGACCGCGGATGCCGTGCTGGCGGCCGCTCGGGGCGCCTTCACGCACGGGATGAGCATCGCGGCGGTCGGTGCGGCCGTCGTCATGGCCGGTGCCGGGCTCCTCTCGTTCACCTGGCTGAGGGGCGCAGGCAGGACGAGTCGCCCGACGGCGCAGTCCGCCGACCCGCGGCCCACGACGCTCGCGCGGTAGAGCCGCACGCCGTGCGCGGAGGTGAGCGATGCTCGCGACCCGTACGTACCGCACGCGGCGTTCGTCCGCAAGCGTGCGGATATCCCCCACCGCGGCGCCCGGGGGGTCAGGGGGTCGCAGGTTCGCATCCTGTCGTCCCGACCGACGGGGAAGCCCGCCGGTGGAGCACATCGCTCCAGCCCTGCGGGCTTCTTCGCCTCCAGGGGCACTTCGGCGCGCGATCCGCACACGCCGCCGGGGCTCCGGCCTTGGGACTGCTTCGGGAGCAGCAGCGTGCTGAAGTGGCCCCTCAGGTCGCCTGATCTGCTCACGTCGACGATCCTGTCCCTGCCCCTGTCGAGCGTGGCCGGGGCAACCGCCCCTGACCACGCGGCCGTCCAGGAGTAAACCGCCAACCGCCCCCTCCTGCCCGCCTGCCGATGCCCTGCCCCGCACCGCGCTCCCCCGCGACGGACTGGTCGGCGTCAAGGTTTCTTCGGCAGCCGCGCCGGCAGCGACACCGGCGAGGTCCGCCTGGACGGACACGTCCACGAACGGACGACCTGCGCCCTGCCGCCCTGCTCTGGCCGCGTCAGGCCACGGACGGCGCCGACGCCGACCGGACCTCGGTGACGGGCATCGGAAATCCTCGTTCCGCCTTGCCGATCGATCGAGAGGTCGGTGCGCCCCGCGGGCGCGCGGCGCGTCGACCAAGCTCAGTGCAGTTGGCCGAACCAGCGGACGATGGCGGCCGTGCCTGCGACATTGGAGCCCAGGTGCCGGGACCCCTCGTAGTCCGGGCTGCCGAGATCGACGACTGGTGCGTGCGCGCCGTGTGATCGCAGGGCGGCCTCGCAATGACCGGTGTTGGCATTCGCCGCCTGCTCGTCCGCGTCGGCGTCGTACAGGCGGACCGGGACGCGCGGCTTCCAGGCGCACGTGTTGTCAGCCACCCGCAGCGCTGCGGCCAGTTGGCCGGTCGGGTGGCGCAGCATGTCGAGGCCGTGTGGGGTGAGCAGCGGGCCGAGGGTGTCGGGTGTGCCGGCGAGAAGCTGCTGCCCGGTGTGCGCACCGTCGAACAGTGCCTCGATGATGCTGTCGTACGGAGCTTGGAAGACTTCGTCCGGTGAGTCGTACAGGTGGTGCAGCCGATTCCACGCGACGAGAAGATACGCGGTGTACAAGACGCTGGATTTCGCGTCGAGGGAGCCGGCGAGCAGCGCCGGCAGTTCGGCGTGCTGGAAGTCGTACGCGCCGCTGATCGGGGCGACGGCTTCGAGCCGGAACCATCGATCGCCACCGGCTTGGAGGGTCCGCGCGAGTGCCATGGCCGCCGAGGCTCCCTGGGAGAACCCGGTGACCAGCACGTCGTGTCCGAGAACCCGGCCGGTGCGTGGCACGAAGGCGCGGGCTGCCCGCAGCATGTCCAACGAGGCGGTCGTCTCGGAGGGCACGTCCATCCAGGGGTGGGGTCCGGGACCGGCGCCGAGGCCGAGGTAGTCCGGGGCGACAGCGGCAAACCCGGCGGACGCGTAGGTGACGGCGGGTGCGGACACGAATCCGACCTCGGTCACCGAGGACGGTGCATCGGACCGGTAGCTGGCCGTGCCGTGGTCGAACGAGACGGTCCGCAAGGCGTGTTCGCGGCTACGGGGGAGCACCAGCAGGCCGCTGGCGGTGGTGGGCCGACCCTCGGGGTCCACGGTGCGGTACACGAGCTGGTAGGCGTCCACCCCGAACCGGATCGTGCCCGTGTCGAATCCGGCAGCGGCCACTGCCGCGGCGACGTCCTGCTTCGTCGCCAGTGTGCTCACCTGCCGAGCGGACACCAACTGGCCGCGATCGCTCGGGGCCGTCCCAGCCGCCGACGCGGTACCGGACGTCAGCGTGGTAGCGGCTGACACCAGCCCGAGCAGGACTGCCACGGCCCTGACCTGACGGAACGCGGAGCGCGAACCGCCTTTCGCATCAACGGATTTCATGTCGCAGACGCTAGTGACGACCCCTCTCGCCCACTGCCCGGCCAGCAGGTGTGTCCGTCCTGGGGCCAGCCCCACCACGCCACCGAGGTCCAGCCTCGCGCCGACCCCCGGCCGACACACTCGACGGCGCTCCACCGTCCGGCCTCCTCGATCACGTTCCGTCCACAACCACGACTCAGACCTTGACGTCGCCGACCTGCGATGCCAGCATCACGGTAATCCAATGTTTACGTAAACAGGAGCGGTTCCGCACCGTCCATGGTTACGTAAACATTCCCTCGCCGCGAGCCCGCGGCGAGGTTGTGACGCCGAGCGAAGGGATGAGCCATGGCGGTCCTCTCGCCCCCATCGGCCGCGGGTCGGCCCGCCACCGGGCGGGTGCGCGGCGGCAGGGGGCGCGTCGGTAGGCGGCGACTGGCCGGGTGGGGCTTCGTCGGCCCGTTCCTGGCGGTCTTCGTCCTCGTGTTCCTGGCCCCGATCGTCTACTCGATCCATCTGAGCCTGTTCCGGGACCAGTTGATCGGCGGCAACCACTTCGTCGGCCTCGACAACTACCGGCAGGCGTTCCAGGACCACGAGTTCTGGTCCGGCCTGGGCCGCGTCGGGCTCTTCCTGGTGGTCCAGGTGCCGATCATGCTCGGCATCGCCCTGCTGGTCGCCCTGGCGCTGGACAGCGGGCGGCTGTACGGGCGCGACTTCTTCCGGATCTCGATCTTCCTGCCGTACGCGGTGCCCGCGGTGGTCGCCACCTTGATGTGGGGCTTCATGTACGGCAAGCAGTTCGGCCTGGTCGCGAGCGTCAACGAGCACCTGCACACGTCGATCCCCGACCCGCTCGCCCCCGGCTGGGTACTGGCGAGCATCGGCAACATCGTGACCTGGGAGTTCGTCGGCTACAACATGCTGATCTTCTACGCCGCGCTGCGGGTCGTCCCGGAGTCGCTGTACGAGGCGGCCGAGATCGACGGCGCCGGCCAGTGGCGGGTCATCCGGTCGATCAAGATCCCGGCGATCCGCGGCGCGCTGGTCATCGCCACGATCTTCTCGGTCATCGGCAGCTTCCAGCTGTTCAACGAGCCGAGCATCCTCAAGAGCCTCGCGCCCAACGCCATCACCACGTACTTCACCCCGAACCTGTACACCTTCTCGCTGTCCTTCTCCGGCCAGCAGCACAACTACGCCGCGACGGTCGCGATCGTCATGGGAGTCGTCACGATGATCGTCGCCTACGTCGTCCAACTGCGCGGCATGCGAAAGGAGGCGTGAGCGATGGCCGCCGACACCGCCACGGCGGGCACCGGACCCGCGCCCCGGACCAGGACCCGCCCGCTGCCGCGCACGTCCCGCTCCGCCCGTCGCCACACCCCCGGCAGACCGCGGCGCAGCGTGCTGCTGACCGTGCTGACCTCGATCGTCGTGCTGTACTCCCTGGTGCCGCTGGCCTGGCTGGTCATCAACGCGTGCAAGACCCAGCCGAAGCTGCTCGACTCCTTCGGCCTGTGGTTCAGCGGCCGCTTCGCGCTGTGGGACAACATCAGGGAGACGCTGACCTACAACGACCACATCTTCGTCCGGTGGCTGCTCAACACCCTGCTGTACGTGGTGCTCGGGGCCGGCGGCGCGACGTTCCTGGCGGTGCTCGGCGGCTACGGGCTGGCGAAGTTCGACTTCGCCGGCCGGCGGGCGGTCTTCGCCGTGGTGATCGGCGCGGTGGCGGTGCCGAGCGCGGCGCTGGCGGTGCCGACGTTCCTGATGTTCAGCAAGATGGGGCTGACCAACACCCCCTGGGCGGTGATCATCCCGTCGCTGATCTCGCCCTTCGGCCTCTATCTGATGTGGGTGTTCGCCGCCGAGGCGATCCCCGACGAGTTGCTGGAAGCCGCCCGGATGGACGGCTCCGGCGAGTTGCGCACCTTCTTCCGGATCAGCCTGCCGCTGCTGGCTCCCGGCATCGTCACGGTGCTGCTCTTCACCACGGTCGCGACATGGAACAACTACTTCCTGCCGCTGATCATGATCAAGAACCCGGACTGGTATCCGCTGACCATCGGCCTGAACTCCTGGAACGCGCAGGCGGCCACGGCCGGCGGCCAGCCGGTCTTCAACCTGGTCATCACCGGGTCGTTGCTGACCATCGTCCCGCTCATCGCGGCCTTCCTGCTGCTCCAGCGCTACTGGCAGTCCGGGCTGGCCGCCGGAAGCGTGAAGGAGTGACCGCCGGCGCTGTCCACGACCGCAGCGCTCTCCCTGTATCCCCCTGACTCCCCCCGCTTCCCGGTTCCGGGACATCACGCACAACGGAGTGAAAGAGATGACGAACACAGCACTTCGCCGCTGGGCGCCCGCGGTCGCGCTCCTCGCCGCCGGCGCACTGGGGCTCACCGCATGCGGCTCCTCCGGTGGCTCCGGGTCGAAGAGCGGCGACACCGGCGCGGGCGCCGTCACGTCCGCGCTGGCCAAGGGCGGCTCGATCACAGTGTGGGCCTGGGAGCCCACCCTCAAGCAGGTGGTCACCGACTTCCAGGCCAAGTACCCCAAGGTGCACGTCAAGCTGGTCAACGCCGGCACCGGCAACACCCAGTACACCGCGCTGCAGAACGCCGTCCAGGCGGGCAAGGGCGTGCCCGACGTTGCGCAGATCGAGTACTACGCGCTCAGCCAGTTCGCGCTCGGCAAGTCCGTGACCGACCTGAGCGCGTACGGCGCCAAGGACCTGGCCAAGGACTACTCCCCCGGCCCGTGGAACTCGGTGAACGTCGACGGCGGCGTCTACGGCCTGCCGATGGACTCCGGCCCGATGGCGCTGTTCTACAACAAGAAGGTCTTCGACAAGTACAAGCTGCCAGTGCCCACCACCTGGGACCAGTACCTCGACGACGCCCGCAAGCTCCACAAGGCCGACCCGAAGGCGTACATCACCAGCGACACCGGTGACGCGGGCATGGCCACCAGCCTGATCTGGCAGGCCGGCGGCAAGCCGTACAAGGTCGACGGCACCAAGGTCTCGGTCGACTTCGGCGCGGACGCGGGCACCGCGGCCTACACCAAGGTGTGGCAGCAGCTGGTCTCCGAGCACCTGCTGTCGCCCGTCTCCGGCTGGAGCGACCAGTGGTACAAGGGCCTGGCCGACGGCACCATCGCCACGCTGGCGACGGGCGCGTGGATGCCCGCCAACTTCAGCTCGGGGGTGGCCTCGGCGTCCGGTGACTGGCGGGCGGCGCCGCTGCCGCAGTGGCAGGCCGGGCAGCACGCCAGCGCCGAGAACGGCGGCAGCTCCCTCGCCGTCACCAAGGCCAGCAGCAAGAAGGCCCTCGCGTACGCGTTCCTGCAGTACGCGAACCAGGGCGCCGGCGTGCAGGCCCGGATCAAGGGCGGCGCGTTCCCGGCGACCACCGCGGACCTGGACTCGCAGGCGTTCCTCGACACGAAGTTCCCGTACTTCGGCGGGCAGCAGGCCAACAAGATCTTCTCGCAGTCGGCCAAGGACGTGGTGCCCGGCTGGTCGTACCTGCCCTACCAGGTCTACGCGAACTCGATCTTCAACGACACCGTCGGCAAGGCGTACGTCTCCTCCACCACGCTGACCTCCGGGCTGAACGCGTGGCAGGACCAGTCCGTCTCCTACGGCAAGCAGCAGGGTTTCAGCGTCAACTGACGCTTCGACAGGTATCAGGTACACGGCAGGAATTCGGCGGGGGGCGAGTGGCGGGGTCCGGTGGGTTCACGGCCCCGTCGCTCTCCCCCCTCGCGCCCGACACGTCGGGCGGCCGATGCCCGGCGGGTCCGTGCGCGTGGCCCGTATGATTGCGCGATCACAAGCGCCGCCCCCGGCCGCTCGCCGGACCGGGCCGGGCGCGCGAGGACGACGACCAGCACGGCCGCCCGCGCACGGCGGCCGCGGCAGCGAGGTGTACGACCGCGGTGAGCGACAGCACGAAGGCCGGGCGGGGCAAGCGCGTCGCCCGCGATCAGTCCCGGGCGAAGGCCGCCTCCCGTACCGAGCCGGCCGCGGAGGGGGCCCGGCGCAAGCGCGGCGCGTCCATGGGCGACGTGGCGAAGCTCGCCGGGGTGTCGGCGCAGACGGTCTCCCGGGTCTCCAACGGCTTCCCGGGAGTGGTGGACTCCACCCGGCAGCAGGTGCTCGCGGCCATGAAGGAGCTCGGCTACCGGCCGAACAGCGCGGCGCGCGCCCTCAAGCGCGGTGAGTTCCGCACGCTGGGCGTCATCCTGTTCAACATGTCGACCACCGGCAACATGCGCACCCTGGAGGCGGTCGCGACGTCGGCGGCCGAGGAGGGCTACGCCACCACGCTGCTGCCGGTGACCGTGCCGACGCAGGACGAGGTGCGCGGGGCGTTCACCCGGCTGGGCGAGCTGGCGGTCGACGGCATCGTGATCATCATGGAGGTGCACCTGCTGGACTCGGCGACCGTGGCGCTGCCGCCCCACGCGCAGGTGGTCGTCGTGGACTCCAACGCCGGCGACCGCTACAGCGTGGTCGACACCGACCAGGCGGGCGGCGCCGAGGCCGCGGTGCGGCATCTGCTCGACCTCGGGCACTCCACGGTGTGGCATGTGGCCGGGCCCGAGGAGTCGTTCGCGGCGGAGCGCCGCGTCGGCGCCTGGCGCGCGGTGCTGGGCGCGGCGGGCCGGGCCGAGCCGGAGGTCCTGCGGGGCGACTGGTCGGCGGAGTCGGGGTACCGGGCCGGTCTGCGGCTGGCGGCGGACCCGGAGTGCACCGCGGTGTTCGTGGCCAACGACCAGATGGCGCTGGGCGTGCTGCGGGCGCTGCACGAGGCGGGCCGCCGGGTGCCGGAGGACGTCAGCGTCGTCGGCTTCGACGACATCGCGGAGGCCGCGTCCTACATGCCGCCGCTGACCACGGTCCACCAGGACTTCGCCGAGGTCGGCCGCCGCTGCGTGGCGACGGTGCTGCGGCAGATCCGCGACGACGAGGCGGCGCGCGGCACCGACCTGGTGCCGACCCGGCTGGTCCCGCGCGCCAGCACCGCGCCACCGCCCGCCGGCGCGCGCTGAGCGGACCCCGTCCAGCACCCCGGTTGCGCCCCCACCGGCTCCCGGCCCGCGCGCCGGTTGCGCCCCCACCGGCTCCCGGCCCGCGCGCCGTACCGGCTCCCGGCCCGCGCCGTACCCGCGCCTGCCCGCGGCCGGGCCGGCGCCTGCCAACACCCGTGCCGCCGCACGCCCTTGGGCTGCCGCGCACCCGCCCTCCGGCTGGAGCCTTGACACGGCACTCCGCGCTGGTCAGACTCGCATCAGGTCGATGGTTACGCAAACATCGATCATGCGTGCACCGATGTTCGAACCACCAAGGCGGAGGACCTGGACCCCATGCCTGTACTGCGGATAGACCGGGAAGGGTTCCGTCTCGACGGCGAACCCTTCCGCATCATCTCCGGGGCCCTGCACTACTTCCGCGTGCATCCCGGCCAGTGGCGGGACCGCCTGCGCAAGGCCCGGCTGCTCGGCCTCAACACCGTGGACACGTACGTGCCGTGGAACCTCCACGAGCCGCGGCCGGGCGAGTTCCGGGCCGACGGCGGCCTGGACCTGGAGCGCTTCCTCGAACTGGCCCGCGACGAGGGCCTGTACGTCCTGCTGCGCCCGGGCCCGTACATCTGCGGCGAGTGGGAGGGCGGCGGGCTGCCGGCCTGGCTGCTGGCCGACCCGGACATCCGGCTGCGCAGCACCGACCCGCGCTTCCTCGGCGCGGTCGAGCGCTTCCTCGCCGAGCTGATGCCGCGGGTGGCGCCGTATCTGGGCAGCCGGGGCGGGCCGGTGCTCGCGGTGCAGGTGGAGAACGAGTTCGGCGCGTACGGCGACGACCAGCCGTATCTGCTGCGGCTGGCGGAGATCCTGCGCGAACAGGGCGTGGACGTCCCGCTGTTCACCTGCGACCAGCCAGGCGACCTGGCCCGCGGCTCGCTGCCGGGGGTGCTGGCGACCGCGAACTTCGGCAGCCGGGTCGCGGAGAACCTCGACCGGTTGCGCGCGCACCAGCCCGAAGGGCCGCTGATGTGCACGGAGTTCTGGAACGGCTGGTTCGACCGCTGGGGCGGACTGCACGCCGCCAGGCCGGCGGAGAGCGCCGCCGCGGACCTGGACCGGCTGCTGGCGGCCGGCGCAAGCGTCAACCTGTACATGTTCCACGGCGGGACCAACTTCGGCTTCACCAACGGCGCCAACGACAAGCACACCTACCGGCCGACCCTCACCTCCTACGACTACGACGCGCCGCTGGACGAGGCCGGCGATCCGACGCCGAAGTACGCGGCCTTCCGCGAGGTCATCGCCCGCTACGCGCCGGTCCCCGACGCGCCCTTGCCCGAGCCCTCCAAGAAGCTCAGCCAGCTCGGCGTCCGACTCCCCCAGCGCGCACCGCTGTTCAGCCGGCTGCCGGCCCTGGGCACCGCGGTCGCCGCCGACCGTCCGCTGACCATGGAGGAGCTGGCGGCCGGGCACGGCGCGGGCGACGGCCTCGGATTCGTGCTCTACCAGGCGCGGTTGGACGCGGCAGGCCCGGTCCTGCTGCACGTGCCCGCCGTACGCGACCGCGCCCAGGTCTTCCTCGACGGCCAGCCGGTCGGCGTCCTGGAACGCGAGAGCCACGAGCACTCCCTGGCGTTCACCGTGCCCGACGGCGGCGCCGAGCTGTCGCTGCTGGTCGAGAACCAGGGCCGGGTCAACTACGGTCAGGCGGTCCACGACCGCAAGGGCCTGCTCGGGCCCGTCACCGCCAACGGCACGCCGATCACCGGCTGGTCCAGCCGGTCGCTGCCGCTGGACGACCTGACCGGGCTGGTCTTCGCGGACGCCGGTCCGGGCCCGGCCGTCGGACCGGCCTTCCACCGCGGCGAGTTCGACCTGGCCGAGCCCGCCGACACCTACCTCGAACTGGACGGCTGGACCAAGGGCTGCGCCTGGGTGAACGGTTTCGCGCTCGGCCGCTACTGGTCCCGCGGCCCGCAGCGCCGCCTCTACGTCCCCGGGACGGCGCTGCGCCGGGGCCGCAACGAGATCGTGGTGCTCGAACTCCACGCGGCGCTCCGAAACGTGGTGGACCTGCGCGACACGCCGGACCTGGGACCGACCGAGGAGTGAGCCCGTCCGCGGGGCCGGGGGGCCGGCGGCGCCGCCGCGCCGTCCCCGGTGTTCCGCCCGGCCGCAAAGTCGTTTCCCTCCGCGCGGGGCGGCTTGAAATCATGCGGTCATGACGGATGGCGGGTTCGAGGCGCACCTCACCGTGCGCGGCGCGGACGACCCCGCTTCGGCCGCCCGGCTGGAGCGGTGGTCGGCCGCGCGCGGGTGGAAGTTCACGCACATCGTGCTGGCCCGTGGCCGTACGCCCTCGCAGCCGATGCTCACGCTGCGCGGCCGCGGCCCGTACGAGGAGCAACTGCGCGTCTGCCGCCGGGCGTCGGAGGCACTGCGCGGGGCAGGGTTCCGGCCGGTGCGGGTGAAGATCGAGGTCGCGCCGTGGGAGCCGGTGGTGCCGCGCTGCGACGCGCAGGCGCGGCTGCTGAACGGCGCGGGCGACCCGGGACGCCAGGCCGGCCGCTACTTCGAGCACCACCTGAAGGTGCTGCTCGACCCCCTCGGCCCGGGCGCCGCCGCCACTCTCGACGCGCTCACCGCGGCCGCCGTCGCCCACGACGCGCACGTGTCGTGGAACGCGCGCCGCACCCACGGCGGCACCGGCCGGCAGGAGCGCTTCGTCACCCAACGCTGCCACGGTGTCGGCCTGCCGACCGCCCGGGCACGGCTGACGGCTCTCACCCGCGCGGTGCGGGAGCTGTCGGTGGAGATCGCCGAGACGGAGGAGGAGTTCGTGGTCTACGACAGCAACGCCGCGATCGACGACGGATGGATCATCGCGGCGCGGGACCGGGAGGCACGCCGATGACCGACCCGTGGGAGTCCCTGGGCATACGCGAGAGCGAGATGGCGCGCGGGCGCCCGACCGAGGCCGCGCGCGACCGGCTCGACCTGCCGCTCACCCTCCGCCTGGTCGACGACGAGCGCGCGGTCCAGCAGCCCGTCTTCGACCCGGCGCTCAAGCAGCACACCAGGGCCTACCGGGCGAGCGACCCGGAGTTCGCCGACCCGGCCGCCCGGGCGGCATGGCTGGCGGCCCGCCGCACCGCGATGGACCTCATGCTGGCCGCGATCGCCGGCTCGCCCTGGCGGGACCACCTCGTGCTGCGCGGCAGCGTGCTGCTCTCCCGGTGGTTCGGCGAGGCCGCGCGTGAGCCCGGTGACCTGGACTTCGTCGTCACGCCCGCGCGGTGGCGGATCGAGGAGGAGCGCACGGGCGCGATGCTGCACGACATCGCGCGCGCGGCCGAAGACGTGGCCGAAGACGTGGCCGATCACGGTCCCGATCACGCCGCCGACCGGACCGCCCCGTCCGGAGCCGTCTCCACCACCGCGCCGCACACGATCCGCTTCCACGCCTCCGACGCGGTGAGCGAGGACATCTGGACCTACGACCGGGTCCCCGGCCGGCGGCTGGTCCTGCCCTGGACCAGCGGCACGACTCCCGGCGGTATCGTCCAACTCGACTTCGTCTTCAACGAGTCGCTGCCGGTTCCGCCCGAGGAGGTGACGATCGGCGGCGCGTGCCTGCTCGGGGCGACGCCCGAACTCTCCCTGGCCTGGAAGCTCGTATGGCTCGTCGACGACATGCACCCCCAGGGCAAGGACCTGTACGACGCGGTGCTCCTCGCCGAGCACTGCACCGTCGACTACGAGACCCTCGCCGCCGTGTTCATCGCGGCCGACCCCGCCAACGTCGCGCACCCGTTGCGGCCCGACATCACCGACGAGCTGCCGCCACCCGCCTACGAGTGGCAGCACTTCGCCGACGAGTACCCCCATCTCGCCGGTGACCCGGCCGAGTTGGCCGACCGGCTCCGCGCCGCCCTGGCGCCCGCCTTCCGCACCGCCGACGGCGACCCGCGCACCCTGCGGCACCGGTGGTCGGCGGACTGGCTCGCCACCTGCCGCGCGAGCCTCGCCGCCGGCGGCCTGCCCGGCCTGCTCACCGACCTCGCGGAGCGACGGACCACGGCGGTCGTGGCGGCAGCCGTGACCCGTGAACTCCTGGGCCCCCACAACTGCGACGCCGCCACCGCGCTGGACCAGGTCCTGGCGCACCCGGCCTGGTCCGCTCTCGGCGAGCATCACCGCGTTCGGCCCGAATACATGCGCCGCCTGGTCGAGGCGGTCGCCGGCATCGACATCGGCGCCTGACCCGCGGCTTCGCGCCGTAGCCCGGACCGGCCTGCCCGCGGCGCAAGGGCCCGCCGCGGGCAGGCCAATCCGGACTACGGCGCGGGCGGGAGGCGGTAGACGGAGACGTGGGAGGGGGAATCGGCGGTGAAGGGGGCGCCGGACCAGTCCGCGTGCCTGGACTCCAGCTCGAACCCGGCCAGTTGGGCCATCAGGTCGAGCTCGGCCGGCCAGATGTAGCGGTGCGGGCTGCGGAAGAGCTCGGCCTGCGGGGTGTCGTCGAACCGGAAGTGGTGCGAGACGACGTGCTGCCGCAGGACGTCGTAGGTGTCCAGGAGGAAGTAGCCGGGTTCGGAACGGCAGATGACGGCACCCTGGCCTGGCGGCAGCTTGCGCAGCTCGGGCACCCAGAGTTCGATCACGAAGCGGCCGCCGGGGGCGAGGTGGCGGGCGGCGTTGCGGAAGCAGCGGACCTGCTCCGGCTGGCTCAGCAGGTTGGAGATCGTGTTGAAGACGAGGTAGACGAGGGTGTACTCCCCCGGCGCGACGGTGGTCGACATGTCGCCCATGACGACGGGGATCGTCGCCTCGTCTGCCTTCGTCCGCAGCTGCCGCACCATCGGTGCCGACAGTTCGACGCCGGTGACGGGAACTCCGCGTGCGGCGAGCGGGACCGCCACCCGGCCGGTGCCGATGGCGAATTCAAGTGCCGCCCCCTCCCCCGCGAGTTCGGCGAGGCGGTCCACGGTCGGCCCCACGACCTCGGGGGCGAACATGCCGATGCCCGGCGTGTCGTAGCGAAGCGCGGTCTCGGCGTCCCAGATGTCCACCTGCTGCATCCCCCCACGCTCGTCCCCGCCCGGAGCGGTGTCCAACGGTTTTCCGACCCGGGCACCGCCGCCCCTCACCGGTGCCGCACCCACACGTTGGGCTCGACCAACTCGCCCCGGTCCGCCGTGCGGTCGACCGCGAGCGGGGCGAGGGCGCCGGGGACCACGTAGCGGCCGGATGCCGGCAGGGGGAAGCCGACCCACCGCTCCCAGTCGGCGACCGAGCCCGCCATCGTCATGGACCGCTCGGCGACGCCCAGCACGCGGGCGCCCATCCGCTGGTGGGTCCGCAGCCACGGGTCCGACGGGGCGCCGTCGGCCCGGGTCCAGCGGATGAACTCCTCCATCGCGGTCAGCGGGTAGCGGGCCTTGGAGGTCGGCCGCACCGGGGCGATCACCCGTGCCAGACCGGCTCGTTCACCGGCGGAGGCGAGCCGCCCGAGCACTTCCGCGGCCAGGCCGCGCCCTCGCAGGTCGTCGCGGACCTGGGCCGCGGCGATCACCAGCGTGTCGGCCCGGCCGCCCGCCTCCCGCAGCGTCACCGCCCGCACCAGCGCGTCGTCGTAGCCGCCGGGCAGGTCGGCGGGCGAGCCGTCCCAGCGCACCGGAACGCCCCACCCGCCGGCCGCGATCCGGTCCGCGTCGTCGACCAGCAGGAGGTTCAGCTCCCCGAACCACCGCCGGACCCGGTCCATCTGCCGGTCGGCGAGGGGGTCGTGGAAGATGAACTCCGGCCAGCCCGCGCTGAAGACCTCGTCGGCCTGTGCGTGCAGGTCGGGCCGGTCGTCGAAGGCAAAGGTCCGCAGGTCCACAGGGGCGGAGCCTACGCCGCGGCGCCCGCCGGACGCCCCGGATTTTCGACGGCCCCCGAAGGCCCCCGAAGGCCCCCGCCGGACCTCGACGGCCCCCGAAGGACCCCCGCCGGACCTCGACGGCCCAGGCCCGCCCCCGCAGGAACCCGGCCGCACCCTGCGCCGTCGGGCACCCGGTCCCATAGGCGAGCCGCCGTGGGAACTACCGCTCCGCCTCCCCCGCTGCGGAGACCCGCCGGCCGGCGAGCCAGACCCGCGCCGGCGTGAGGTCGCCGTCGAGTTCGACCAGGTCGGCGCGCAGGCCCGGCCGCAAGGCCCCGCGGTCGGTGAGGCCGAGCAGCCCCGCCGCCGTGCCCGCGGACATCCGCGCGGCGTCCGCGGCCGGCAGGCCGACGACGTCGACCGCCCGGCGGAACGCCTCCGCCACGAAGAGCGTCGAGCCCGCGAGGGTGTCCGTGCCGCGCAGCCGGGCCACCCCGCCGGTCACGGTGACCTCGCGGTCGGCGAACCGGTAGGTGCCGTCGCCCATGCCGGCGGCCGGCATGGCGTCGCTGACCAGCATCAACCGGTCGGCGCCCGCGGTGCGGTGGGTCAGCCGTACCGTGTCGTCGGCAAGGTGGTGGCCGTCGACGATCAGCTCGCAGCACAGCCGCGGGTCGAGCAGTGCCGCGGCCGCCGGGCCGGGCCGCCGGTGTTCCAGGGGCGGCATCGCGTTGAAGAGGTGGGTCACCGAGCGGGCGCCCGCGTCGACGGCCCGGACGAACGCCGTGGCGGAGGCGTCGGTGTGGCCGAGGCTGATCAGGAGTTCCCCGGCGTACTCCTCGATCAGGCCGAGCGCGCCCGGCAGTTCGGGCGCCACGGTCATCGACACGGCGTGGCCGCCGGCCGCGTCGAGCAGCCCGTGCAGCACCTCCGGGTCCGGTGTGCGCAGCGCGCCGGGGGTCTGGGCGCCCCGGCGCTCCGGGGACAGGAACGGCCCCTCGAAGTGGATGCCCACCAGGTTGGGCGCGGTCCCGTCGTCGATGACGGCGGCGATCGCCCTGACGGCGGCCCGCATCGCGGGTGGGTCGACGCTGGCCACGGAGGCCAGCATCGACGTGGTGCCGCGGGCCAGGTGCCCGGCCGCGGCGGCGCGTACGCCGTCGGGGTCGCCGGTGTAGACGGAGTGGCCGGCCCCGCCGTGGCAGTGCGGGTCGACGAACCCGGGCACGACCAGCCGGCCGCCGAGGTCGGACCGGGGTTCGGGCGCCGCGGGCGGGTCGCCCGCGCCCATGGCGTGGATCAGGCCGCCGCGGATCAGCAGCCAGCCCGCCACCACGCGGCCGTCGGCCCGTACGAACCGCCCGCCGGCCAGCAGCCGCCCGCCGTCCCCGGTCCCCTGCCCACGGGCACCGGACCCCCGATCCCCGGTCCCCCGTCCTCCCCTGCTCCCGGTCACGCGCCCGCCAGCAGCGTGTCCACCGCCGCCTGCGCGCACACCCGGGACGCGCCGAACGTCCGCACCCAGCCCCGGAATTGGCCGAAGTCGTCGCCGGGCACGCCCATGTCGACCACCACGCAGCCCGGGTACTTCGCCAGCAGCTCGTCCAGGACCGGTCGCTGCCAGGGGAAGCGGTGCGAGCTGCGGACGAGCAGCACGACGTCGGCATCGGGCCCGAACTCGTCGAGGTAGAGGCCGACTTCGGCCTTGATGACGCCTTCCGCGTTGTACGTGTCGCCGGCCACCGCCAGTGTCTCCACCTCGACGCCGGCCGCGCGCAGCGGCTCCGCGATACCCCAGGACGCGCCGCCCTGGGCGGGGGAATGGGTCGGGTCGAGCCGCACCACCAAGGCCCGCTTGCCGCGCAGCACCGGGTCGCCGTGTACCTCGACCACGTCGCGGGCCAGCCGGGCGCCCACCGTGTCGTCGTGGGCGGCGCCGGTGGCCCGCGGGCGCGTCCCGAGCCTGGCGATACGGGCGTTGGCCTCGCGCAGCCGCTCCTCGGGGAGGGTGCCGTCCTCCACCGCCGCGACCAGGGCCGCGGCCGCCGTGTCCACGTCGTCGCCGAACGCCCACGCGCCCAGGCACAGCGCGTCGGCGCCCGCGGCGATGGCCCGTACCGCCGCCTGGGGAAGTGCGGCGACGTCGCTGATGCCGCGCATCTCCAGGGCGTCGGTGATGACGACCCCGTCGTAGCCGAGTTCGCCGCGCAGCAGGCCGGTGAGGACCGCGGGGCTGATGGTGGCGGGCACGGTGTCGAGCTGGGTGAGCCGGACGTGGGAGACCATGATGCTGTCGACGCCGGCGGCGATGGCGGCGCGGAACGGGTCGAGGTAGTGGTCGACCAGTTCCTGCCGGGACAGGTCCACGGTCGGCGTGCCCAGGTGGGCGTCGGTGGAGCTCAGTCCGTGGCCGGGGAAGTGCTTGGCGCAGGCGCTGACCCCCGCGGCCTGCAGTCCCTCCACCCACGCGGCCGCGTGCCTGGCGACCAGGGCGCGGTCGGCGCCGAAGCACCGGATGCCGTTGGGGCTGAGCGGGTTGACGGCGGTGTCGACCGCGGGCGCCAGGTCCCAGTCGATGCCGGCCGCCACCAGTGACAGCCCGATCTGGTAGGCCGCCTCGCGGGTGAGTTCCGGGTCGTCGAGCCGGCCCAGCGCGTGGTTGCCGGGCACGGACGTACCGCCGTGCGGCTCCAGGCGGTTGACGTCCCCGCCCTCCTCGTCGAGGGAGAGCAGCACGTGGTCGCGCAGGCCGTGCAGGTCGGCGGTGAGCTGCCGGATCTGCTCGGCGGAGGCGATGTCCTTGCCGAACAGGACGAAGCCGCCGAGTCCCTCCTCGACGCGGGCGCGGGCCCACCGGGGGACGGTGCGCCGTCCCAGTGCGGGGAACAGCACGCCATGGGCAAGGCGTGACAGCTCGGTCATGGAGTCCTCACTCTTTCGTTCGGGAAGTCGTCTGGCGGGGGCCGGCCCGGTCCGCGGTGCGCGGGTCATCCCTTGACCGCGCCGCTGGTCATGCCGCCGACGAGGCGGCGCTGCACCAGCAGGAAGAAGATCAGGACCGGCAGGGAGAAGATGGTGGAGGCGGCGATCATCGCGCCGTAGTCGACGCTCTCCGAGGTCTTGAAGGACACCAGCCACACCGGGAGCGTGTAGTTGCCCTGCGATTTCATGATCACGTAGGCGAAGAGGTAGTCGTCCCACGCGTTGACGAAGGCGAAGATGGAGGTGGCGACGATGCCGGGCATCAGCAGCGGCAGCAGCACCCGTACGTACATCTGGAACCGGCCGCAGCCGTCGACCAGCGCCGCCTCCTCCAGTTCCACCGGGACCCCGTCCACGAAGCCGCGCAGCGTCCAGATCGTGAACGGCAGCACGAACGTCATGTACGTGAGGATCAGGCCGGGCACGTAGTCCAGCGCGTTGATGGACCGCAGCATCAGGTAGACGGGGATGACCATCGCGGCCGCGGGGATCATCTGCACCAGCACCAGGATCGCCAGCAGCACCCTGCGCCCGGCGAACCGGAAGCGGGCGATGGCGATCGCCGCGAAGAGCGCGATGACCAGCGAGAGCACCACCGAGGACAGGGTGACCGTCAGGGAGTTGCGCACGAACACCCAGAAGTGCGGCTTGGCCAGCGCGCGTTGGAAGTTGCCCAGGCTGATCGGCCAGGGCAGGAACTGCGGCACCGCGCTGAGGATCTTGCCGCGCGGCTTCAGCGCGGTGGCCACCATCCAGTAGACGGGGAAGAGCATCACCGCGGACAGCGCCACCGCGATGGTGTTGTTGACGCTGCGGCGACGCCGCGCGGGGGTCATGCGCACGCTCATGCCTTCTCTCCCTGCTCGTCTCCCTGGTTCGACATCCTGCGGACGTAGGCGATGGAGAACACCGCGAGGATCAGTACGGTCACCACCGCGATCGAGGCGCCGCTGCCGTAGTCGTTGCGGCTGAAGGCGGTGATGTACGCGTACACGCCGAGGGTGGTGGTCTGCCCGTCCGGCCCGCCCTGGGTCAGCACCCAGATGGGGGTGAAGGAGTTCACCGACCAGATGACCTCCAGCAGCGTGAGAATCGCCAGCACCGGCCTGAGCACCGGCACCGTGATGTGCCGGAAGGTCTGGAGCGTGCCCGCGCCGTCGAGCCGGGCCGCCTCGTACAGCGACTCGGAGATCTGCCCGCGCGCCGCGTAGAGGGTCAGCGCGACGAACGGCAGGCCCTTCCACACGGTGAGCAGGATGACCAGCCCGAGTGCCTGGTGGGGATGGGAGAACCAGTCGTACGCGGTCAGGTCGCCGAAGATCCGCGTCTTGGTGAGCAGCCAGTTGGCGACGCCGTACTGGGGCTGGTACATCCACTGCCACACCAGCGTGGCGGCGACCATCGGCATCGCCCAGACCAGCACCAGCGAGACGGTGGTGACCACCCGGGCCCAGGCCGAGACGCCCGTGAGCAGGTGCGCGATGAGGAAGCCGAGCACCATCAGCAGCGCCACGCACACCACGGTGAAGACCACGGTGCGCAGCAGGACCGAGCGGAAGTCCGGGTCGCCGAACAGGTGGGTGAAGTTGTCGAGGCCGACGAAGTCGGCGTGCCCGGTGAACAGCGACCGGGGGCCGAAGTCCTGGGTGGAGAGCACCAGCAGCCGCACCAGGGGGTAGCCCTGGATCAGCACCAGCGCCACGACCGCCGGGGCGATCATCGCCCAGGGCAGCATCCGCCGCCGGGTGGCGCCGGCCCGGACCTGCGGCCGGGAGCGGGCACCCGCCGGAGCGCGCTGCGCGCTGCGCTTTTCGGTAATTGCCATCGGGTTCCCGCCGTACTAGTGGAGCGAGTTGAATGCGTCGGTGGCGTGCTTGTCGTAGTCGGCGGCCGCCTTGGCGATGTCGGCGCCGCCGGCGATCTTCGAGAAGAACTGCTCGTTGTACCGCTCGGTCTCCAGCGTCGCCTCGCCCGGGCTGCTCGGCAGCGGCTGGCTGTTCTGCGCGGCCTTGGAGGCGACGGTGAGCTGCTCGGGGACTCCGGCCGGGGTGAACGCGGCGGAGATCGGCAGCAGGTTGAGCTTCAGCGCCATCTTCTGCTGGAACTGCTTGCCGGTGACGATGCGCAGCCAGTCCTCGGCCGCCTTCTTGTCGGGGCTGTTGGCCGCTATGCCGACGGTGGAGCCGGAGACGATCACCGGCATGGACTTGTCCGCGCTGTAGCCGGGCATCGCGAAGAAGCCGATGTCGTCCTTGAGCGCGGGGTTCTTCTCCAGCACCGCCGCGGGCTCCCACGCCTTGACGTACTCCATCGCCGCCTTGCCGTCGGCGAAGAGCTGGTCCTGGTCGGGGCTGTCGGTGTTGACGCCGACCGAGGACTTGGTGGAGCAGGTGTTCTGGAAGGTGCGCCAGGCCGCGAGGCCGGCCTGGTTCGCCGGCGAGGACATCGCGGCCTTCCAGGTGTCGCCCTTCTGCGTGGCCACGGTGCCGCCCTTGCCGAACAGGAACGGCATGCCGTTGAACCAGTACTGGCCCGGCAGGTAGAAGCCGGAGAAGTTCGCGGTCTTCTTGTTGGCCGCGGCCAGCTTGCCGCAGTCCTGCTGGAGTTCGGCGATGGTCGTCGGCGGCTGCTGGATGCCCGCGCCGGCGAAGAGCTTCTTGTTGTACATGACGACCTTGGTGCCGCCGTAGAGCGGTGTCGCGTAGAGCTTGCCGTCGTACGCGGACGGGCCCGACAGGCCGGCCAGCCAGTGCGCGGAGTCCTCGAAGGACGCCTTGTCGGCGGTGAGGTCGGCGAGGCCGCCGGAGTAGGTCTGCAGCGGGGTCTGGGTGTTGCCCATCTCCACGATGTCGGGCGGGTTCCCGCTGGCCAGCGCCGTGGTGATCTTCGTGGCGATGCCGTCCCACTGCTGGATCTGGACGTCCACCTTCATGTCCGGGTGCTGCTTGGCGAACTCGGCGTTGACGTCCTTGATGAGCGGGCTGTCGCCGGGGCCGCCGGTCATCATCCAGACCGTCAGCGTGCCGTCGGAGGAGGCGTGCGAGCCGCCCCCGCTGCCGCCGCAGGCCGTCAGCGCAAGCGCCATGACCGGGATCGACGTGACCGCGTACCGCCACCGTGCACGGTTCATCCTTCTCACCTTTCTGCTGCCTGGGTGGACTGGTCGTCCTGCGTGGTGCTGGTTGTGGGGCATGTGTTGAGCCGGTCGATCACCTGGTGCCGGTCCACGTCGATGCCCGCGACGTGCCCGGTGCTGATGCCGAGGGAGCCGTAGAGCCGGCCGAGCGAGGACGCCATCGCGCCGAGCAGCCCGGCGGAGTTGCCCAGGTCGGAGTGGCGGACCGTGCTGCGCACGCCCACCGTTCGGGCGACCTGGCCGCTGATGGCCGTGAGCGTGCCGGCGTCGAAGGACTCCGAGAACCCGCCGGTGAGCACCACGGTCTTCGGCTCGTAGGCGAGCGCGACGATCGAGACGAGATGGGCGAGGGCCGCGTGCACCTCGGCGAGCAGGTCGGCGTACGTCTCCGGTGCGGCGAACAGGTCCTGCGCGCCGGAGACCCGCACGCCGCGGCTGCGGGCGTACGCGACCAGGTCCGCGCCGGACAGCAGGTCGCGCAGCCGCTCCGGGCGGCCGGGCAGCGGGAGCCGGCCGAACTCGCCCAGCAGCCCCTGCTCGCCGAGCAGCACCCGGCCGTCGATGGAGACCGCGGAGCCGAGGCCGGTGCCCAACGCCAGCAGCACCGCGGTCTCCCGGTCCGGCAGCGATCCGTACTGGAGTTCGCCGAGCATGGCGACGTTGGAGTCGTTACCTACGGTGATCGGAACGCCGACGAAACCGGAGACCGCGTCGATGAACGCGGTGCCCTGGATCTGGCCGAGATTGTGCGATGCGAGCACGGTGCCGCCGTCGCCGCTGACCACACCGGGCAGGCCGATCGTGACCGCCTGGAGCGGGGTGCCGTTGCCGTACCGGGCGACCAGGCCGGTGACCCGGTCGGCCACCCAGCGGGCCAGTTCCCCGGCACTCGCGCCGCGCGGCGTGGCGTCCCGGCTCCTGATCACGGCGCGGCCCAGCGCGTCGGCGACCACGACGCGGCAGTTGGTGCCGCCGAGGTCGATTCCGCAGACCAGAGCCGATCCGGCGTTGAACCCGACCGCGGTGGACTGTCTGCCCGGGCCTTCGCGCACCAGCCGCTCGCCTTCGTGGACGAGGCGGTCGGCCATCAGGTCGTCGACGATCCGGAACACGGTCGCCCGGCTCAGGCCGGTGGCCGCGATGAGCTGCTGGCGGTCCATCTGGGCACCCGAGAGCAGCGCCGCGAGGACCGCGCTGCGATTGGACTCCCGGGGGAGCGAGGTAGTTGCCACAATTCCTCTCAGGCTGAGACTAATTCGATGGCGCTTACCCTAGCGACGGATCGGCGAGCAGATCCAGACATGCGGGTTACATTCCGGTAAAGCACGAGCGGTCACGCAACGTGATCTCGCTGGGGCATGCGGGAGCGGCGGGGCCGGGCGCTCGCAGGGCGCTGCTCCCCCGCTGCGGGTGCCGTCGGGCCGTCGGCGGCCCGCGCGAGGGCAGCCGTCAACCGGCCGCCGGGCTAGGCCGTGTTTTGGAAGTAGCGCCGTCCGCCCAAAGGGCGGGGCCCGTGGCGTCTGGTGCGTGCGATCGCAAGGCGGAGGGTTGTCCTCGTAGTGGGCCTACTCGGACAAGCCCGACAACGAAGCGAGCGTGCGTGCCAGGCGCCACGGGCCAGGCGGGACTTCCAAAACACGGCCTAGGGGACTTCGGGGTGTGCGGGGCACCGGTGACGGGCGGGCCGGTCTCGGCGCGGGCCGGCGGAAGGGCGCGGGGGTGCTACGCGTGGGGCCCGGTCGCACAGGGCCCGTCGAACCGGAGCCGAGCGGTGGTCGCTCGGCCCGGTGTCACGGCCGGAGCCGCGATTGGGCCGACTCGCTCCCCGCCGGGCCGGCTCGCTCCGCGCCCGGGTGGGCGCTCGGCGGGTGGGTCGAGGCCCGGCGGGCAGGTCAGCAAGGGTCGCGTCGGCGCGGTCGCGCCCCCGACGCGCCGCGCCCGGCCGGGGCGAGCCGGGGCGGGGGCGCCGTGCTGGCGGCGGCGCGAGGCGTGCGGAGTGCGGCGGCTCAGCAGCCGTCGCTGCCAGCGGCCGGCACGACGTCGGGGTGCCGGCCCAGGGTCGCGCGGAGGATCAGCTTGTCCGCCTGCCAGGTGAGGGGCGAGGAGTAGGAGGTGTACTCGTAGCAACCGCCCTGGTAGAGGCCGCCGATGACACCGACCACCTCGGTGACATGGGTGCCCGGCACCTTCGCCAGCCACGGGCTGCCGCTGCTGCCGCCCACGAAGCCATGGCAGTTGAAGCCGGGGAACCCGTCCGTGTACGTGGCGGTGGTGGCGCAGTGGATCGGCAGGTCGTCGATGCCGGAGTTGTACGCGACGTCCGTGATGCTCCGGCCCGCGCGGGGCGCGGGGGCGAGGACGTTGCCGCCCGTCACGTCCTGGATCGCGGTCTTGACGCCGCCGATCGACTGGTCGGCGACCTGCAGGATCGCGTAGTCGTAGTGCGGGTCCTGGCCGCTGGCCCACCGCGGGTCGATGTAGGCGTGCGTCACGGTCCACACGCCGTACGGGGTCTGGCCGCCGCGGTAGCCGGGGGCGAACTGCCAGCCGGCGGCGGTGCCCGTGACGCAGTGCGCGGCGGTGACGAGAAGGTCGTGGCGGGGGCTCGCCACCACGCTGGCGGTGCAGCCGTGGTGCTGGTCGAGCCCGTTGCGGAACAGCGGGCCCACGGTGGGCGTCCCGTCGAACGTGGTCGCGGTGGGGGTCTGCGGCGGCGGGGGCGGGTCGGCCAGCGCGGGGACGGCGGACATGATCCCCACCGCCGCCAGCGCGGTCGCGATCACCGTCATCACCCTCGCGCGGGAGAACCTGACCATGGGAGGACCCTTCGCTCGAACGGCCGGTCGGACGGGTGCAGCGGAGCCGGCGGGTGGGCTGGTCGGCGCACCGGGGGACGGGTACCCCCTGGACCCGCGAACTCACGGACGATCCTCCCGCCCGCACGCCCATCCGCACGTGCCGCCGGACCGACCACCCGGCGTGTCGCCGGTTCCGCGGCACGACCCGGAACGCTACCCCCCGATCCCCACCCGGAACAGCAGTCCCGCGACTTCCGCCCGGATGAAACCACCCCATCCGGGTGAAACGGAATCGGTGCACGGCGCGCCCGGCGCTCCGGGGTGAACCGGGGTGGCACCCGCTCGGCCTCCGGGGCGGGCGTCCTCCGGGTCGCCCCGCCGGGAGCCGTCACCGCCCCGCCGGGATGAGCCGTTCAGTGGCCGAAGGCCGATCCGAAGCCCGGGCCGTCGGGCGGGACGGCCGTACCGAGGTCGCCGGAGCCGATCGTGACCGGGCGCCGCAGGTCGAGGCCGGTCGCGCTGCCGCGCAGCACCGTCAGCCGCTGGGGTCGCAGGTAGGGCGCCCCGGTGACGAGGTCGGCCCGCCCGTCGCCGTCGGTGTCGAGCATCGCCATGGCCGTCACACCCTTGCGGGGCGCGTGCTGGGCACCGGACGTGGTCAGTCCCCGCGGGCCACCGAGCAGCACCAGCAGCTCGGCCGAGTCCTTGCCGGCCTGGGCGACGAACGCGAGATCCGCGTAGCCGTCCCCGTTCACGTCCCCCGCCACCGGCAGGCTGCCGAAGCCGTCCGCGACAGGCGCCCCGGGCAGCCCGGGAGTCCTGGACGTCACGGTGACCGGCTTGCGCGCGGTGCCGTGCTTGCTGCCGTACCACACGGTCAGCCGGCTGCCGCCCGTCGGCGCTACCGGCTCCTCGTCGTTCGAGCGCAACTCGTCGGGCAGGCCGACGGCGATGTCGTCGCAGCCGTCGTGGTCGAAGTCGCCGACGGTGACGGGCTCGCCGTAGGAGCTGCCGTAGACGTCCCTGCCCTGGGCGTCCTTCAGCCGCGGGCCCCGGCTGATCCCCTTGCGCGTGCCGTACCAGACGACCGTGGCGCGCGGGGTGTGGGCCACGTCGGTGTACTCGGCGGCCCAGGAGGTGATCAGGTCGTCGCGCCCGTCCCCGTTGACGTCGCCGACCGCCACCACGTTCTCGCTCTGGAAACCCTTCTCGTCCATCGGCATCTTCACGGTCGCGGTGCGGGCCGGCTTGCCGGAACGGCTGAACGGCCCGTAGAAGATGGTCTCGGTCGAGGACCCGTCGTCGTGGCCGCCGCCCACGGTGGCGATCAGGTCGGCGTGGCCGTCGCCGTCGAAGTCGCCGGTGAAGGGCCGGGTGCCGTGCAGCCGCGCGGGCTTGCCGCCTGCCGCGGAGCCGCTCCACACCACGAACAGCGTGCTGTAGCCGGCTTGGACGACGAGGTCGGCCTTGCCGTCGCCGTCCAGGTCTGCCGAGGTCGCGTTCGCCCCGAAGTAGGCGCCCTGGCCCGCGGGGCCCGCGCCGACGCCGTTCTGCGTCAGCATCCGCGCGTGCTTCGGGTCCGGGCCGCGAGAGCTGCCCGGTAGTACCGCGGCGTACCCGCCGTACCGCAGACCGTCGACCGTGGCCTCGCTGTTGGTGACGACGAGGCCGTCCTTGCCGGTCCCGTCGAAGTCGTACGGAGCCGCGCCCTTGCTGCCTCCGGACGAGTCGCCCGAGCAGCCCGCCAGGCCCAGGATCGCCCAGCACACCGTGGCCGTGACACCCGCGGCAATCCGCTTGCGCATGGGAACGCAGACTCGGGACGGCCGGGAAAGGTTGCCCTGCGCCACCGATCCACCCGGGCTGACGGGGCTGACCGAACACCCACGGACCCGCGCCCGCGATCGCGGGACGAGCCCGAGCATGGCGGTCCTCGACTTGATAGGCAAGTGAACACTTGCCTATCCTGAGGTGGTGGCAGACGACCTCTTCAAAGCCCTGGCCGACGCCACCCGTCGCACCATCATGGACGAGTTGGCGGAGAAGTCCGGGCAGACGCTGTTCGAGATCTGCGCGCGGCTGACCATGAAGCACCAGCTCGGCATCTCGCGTCAGGGGGTCTCCCAGCACCTCGCCGTACTGGAGGCCGCCGGGCTCGTCGTGACCAGGCGGGAGGGCCGCTACAAGTTCCACGACCTCGACACGGCCCCGCTGCGGCGGATCGCCGAGCGATGGCCCGTGCCCGACGCCTCCGCACCGGAAGAGAGCGCCCCGTGAAGATCCATCTGACCAGTGTCTTCGTCGACGACCAGGCCGAAGCCGAGCGCTTCTACACCGAGATCCTCGGCTTCGTGAAGAAGCACGACGTGCCGCTCGGCGAGCAGGACCGCTGGCTGACCGTCGTCTCGCCGGACGAGCCCGACGGCACCGAACTCCTCCTGGAGCCCGCCGGCCACCCGGCCGTGCAGCCCTACCGCGACGCGCTGGTCAAGGACGGTATCCCGCTCGCCCAGTTCGCCGTCGACGACGTGCGGGCGGAGTACGAGCGGCTGCTCGGCCTCGGCGTCCGGTTCACCCAGGAGCCCCTGACGATGGGCGCCGTCACCACCGCCGTCTTCGACGACACCTGCGGCAACCTCATCCAGATCGCGACAGCGCCCCAGTAGGCGGCCGGCCGAAGGGGCCGCAGTCGACGCCGCCCCACCGAAGGCGCGGCCTCGCCGCCCCATACGGCAAGACCGCGACCATCGCCCTGGCCGGACGGAACTCTCTGTCCGGTGCCGTGGCCGGAAGGGTTTGCCTGGTTCGCCTCGTACGGGGCGTACTCGGACGACTCCGACAACGCGGCGAGGTGCCGTGCCGGGCGCCGCGAACCGGTGAACCCTTCCGGTCACGGCACTAGCTCGCGCCCTCCGCCGCGCGTCCCACGAGGTACTCCGACAGCCCCGCGCCGGTGAGCGGGTAGTAGTCGGACAGCCGTCCGCCCTCGTCGAGGCGCTGCCGGGCGAAGATCTCCCGGTCCTGGTGGGCCAGCGAGTCCTCGCCGAGCGGAACCGCGTTGGCCTGCGGCACCGCGACCGCGCCGTCCTCGTCGGCGACGATCAGGTCTCCCGGGGTCACCAGGACACCGCCGACACCCACCGGCACGTTGAAGGCGGACGGGAACAGCTCCGTCTGGGACGCGTAGTGCGGGGTCACCCCGGTGCACCAGACGGGTACGCCCAGCGCCCGTATCCGGGCCGCGTCGCGGACCCGTCCGTCCACCACGATGCCCGCGCCGCCGCGCAGCTTGAAGTAGCGCACCAGCATGTCGCCGAGGCAGCCGGTGAAGTGGCTGCCGTGTGCCGACACCACCAGCACGTCGCCGGGCTGGATGGACTCCAGCACGCCCCACAGCGCGGTCTTGCGCTCGGCGTCCTCCTGTTCGGCGCCGGAGAAGACGTCCTCGCGCTGCGGGAGGAACTCCAAGGTCACGGCGCCGCCGATGACCGTGACGTCCGGCTCCCTGTGCAGCGGCACCGGCCCGTCGATGAAGGTCCGCGTGATGCCGCTCTGGTGCAGCTTCGCGCAGGCCGTCGCGGCGCTCACCCCCTTGAGTGCCGTGAGCATGCGCTCGGTCGGCCGGACGTAGGACGCGGTGTGGACCGGCGCCAGCATCGAATCGTACGTCTGCATGTCCCCCACCTTCGGCGCTCCCTGATCCCCTGTCGGGTTCATCCGCCACGCCTTTCTGCGCACAGCTCTGCACGCAACCATCAGTGACATTATCGCCTATCGATGGTAGATAACAGCCGACCGACAAGAACTGTCAACCACAGCAGGAGACTTCAGTGCCCACCCCAACCCCGGCGTCCCTCGCATGGTTCAGGGCCGCGCGCTTCGGACTTTTCGTCCACTTCGGGCTCTACAGCCTCGCGGCGCGCCACGAGTGGGTGCGCAGCCGGGAGGCCATGTCCCAGGAGGCGTACGACCGTTACCTGGAGCACTTCGACCCGGACCTGTTCGACGCGAGGAAGCTGGCGCGGGCCGCCCGGGAGGCCGGCATGCGGTACGCGGTGCTGACCGCCAAGCACCACGACGGGTTCTGCCTGTTCGACTCCTCGCTCACCGACTACACCTCGGCACGCGCGACCGGCCGGGACCTGGTGGCCGAGTTCGCCGACGCGATGCGGGCGGAGGGGCTGCGGGTCGGGCTGTACTACTCGCTGCTCGACTGGCACCACCCCGACTTCCCGGTGGACCGCCACCACCCGCTGCGCGGCACGCCGGCGGAGCAGGAACCCCGGGACCTGGCCGAATACCGCAGGTATCTGCACGACCAGGTAAGGGAGTTGCTCACCGGCTACGGGCAGATCGACCTGCTGTTCTTCGACTTCAGCTACCCGGGGATGGGGCCCGCCGAGTGGGGCGCCGAGGAACTGCTGAGCACGGTACGGGAGTTGCAGCCCGGCATCGTCGTCAACGACCGGCTCGGCATCCCGGGCGACTACGTGACGCCCGAGCAGTACCAGCCGGACGAGCCGCTGGAGCGGGACGGCGTGCCGGTCATGTGGGAGGCGTGCCACACGCTCAACGGGTCGTGGGGCTACGACCGGGACAACCACGACTACAAGGACCCCGGCCTGCTGGTCCGGATGCTGGTGCAGTCGGTGGCCTGCGGCGGCAACATGCTGCTCAACGTCGGCCCGACCGGCCGCGGCGCGCTGGACCCGCGGGCCCGGGAGACGCTGCGGCAGCTCGGCGAGTGGAGCGCCGTGCACGCCCGGTCCGTGCACGGCGCAGGCCCGAGCGCGTACCAGCCGCCCAGCCAGGGCCTGTACACGCAGGCGGGAAACCGGCTCTACCTGCATCTGCCGACCTGGCCGCTCAAGCACGTCCACCTGCCCGGACTCGCGGGCCGGGTGCGCTACGCGCAGTTCCTGCACGACGGGTCGGAGGTCCGGTTCAGCCGGCTCGACGGCGCCCAGCACGAGCACAACAACCTGGCTCCTCCCGGCCGCAGCGCGGACACGCTCACGCTGACGGTGCCGATCGCCCGGCCCGACGTGCTGCTCCCGGTGATCGAGCTGGCGCTGGACGGGGAGGGCTGATCGCCGTGACCGGCCCCCTGTACGAGCGCCTGGCACCGGCCCTGGACCAGCACCTCGACGACGCACCCGCACATCCGCTGTCGGCCGGCCCCGCCGCGCGCTGCGGTGTCCCCGACGTGACCGACCGGTCCGTGTGGGACGCCGTCCCCGAGCCGATACGCGCCGAGGTCCTGTCCCTGGCCGGCGCCGAACTGGGCCGCCCGGCACCGTCGTTGACCGCTTCGGCCTGGGCCAGGGCGCTGCGCGACGGCGATCGGGACGCCTACGAGGGGCGGGCCAGGGCGCTGCGGGAGCGGGTGACGCTGCTGGTGCTGGCCGCCGTGCTCACCGGCGAGGTGGCGGACGCGAACGCACCCGGGGGGTGCCCGCACCTGGATGCCGCCGTGGACGGGCTGGTCGCCTTCGCCGAGGCGAGCACCTGGTGCTGGGCGCCGCACGACCGCCATACGTCCTCCCGCGGGGAGGTGGTCCCCGATCCGGAGCAGCCGTTCCTCGATCTGGGCGCGGCGGAGGTCGCGGCACTGTTCGCGTGGGCGGACCGCGTGCTCGGGCCGCACCTCGACCGGAGGGCGCCCGGCGTGCGGCGCCGGCTGCGCCGCGAGGTGGACCACCGGGTGCTGACACCGTTCGAACAGGTCCGGGACTGGCACTGGATCGGCGCCGACGGCAGCGCCAACAACTGGAACCCCTGGGTCCACAGTGCCGTCGTGGCCTCGGCGCTGCTGCTCTGCGACGACGACACCCGGCGCGCCCGGCTGGTCCACCTGGCCGTGCGGGACCTGGACCACTACCTGGTCGCGCTGCCCGACGACGGCGGGATCGACGAGGGCATCGCGTACTGGTTCGCGGGGGCGTGCCGCGTGCTGGAGACGCTGGACCTGCTCGCCGACGCCGGCGGCGCGCGGCTCGACGCGCGAGACCTGCCGCTGCTGCCGCAGGTGCTGCGGTACCCGCAGCGGATGCACTTCGGCGCGGACTTCTATGTCAACGTCGGTGACGCGCCTGCCCGGTTGGGGGGCGGGCGGCCCTGGCAGGTGGTGTTCCGGTGGGGCGAACGGCTGGGCCAGGAGGAGACGGCCGCCCACGCGGTGGCCGCGGCCCGGCAGGCGGGTGGCGTGGCGGACGTCGGGGGCCTCGGGCGCTCGCTGGCCGCGCTGGCGGACGCGCGGTGGTGCCGTGCCGTCACCGCCGAGGCCGCGGTCACCGCCGGGGCTGCCCTCTCCCCCGAGGCCGCCGAGCGGGCCGAGCGCGCCGAGCGCGCCGAGGACGGTGCGCCGTGGCTGGCGCGCGCCTCCTGGCTGCCGCGCCTGCAACTCCTGGTGGCCCGCGAGACGGCGGGCACGTCGTCCGGGCTGGCGATGGCGGTGAAGGCGGGGCACAACGGCGAGCACCACAACCACCTGGACGTCGGCTCGTACTGGGTGGCGGTGGACGGCCGGCCGCTGGTGGTGGACGTCGGGCGGCCGGTCTACACCGCGCAGACCTTCGGGCCGCGGCGCTACGAGGCCTGGCCGTTCCAGAGCGCGTGGCACAACGTCCCCGAGCCGGGCGGCGGGCAGGCACCGGGCGCCGAACACGGCGCTCGCGAGGTGACCGTACGGCTCGACGACGCGGTCACCGCGCTGCGCGCCGAGCTGAGCGGCGCCTATCCGCCGGGCCTGGTGGCCCGCTGGGAGCGGGAGGTGCGGCTGGTCCGCGCAGCCGGCGGCGAGCCGGCCGAGGTGGTCGTGGAGGACCGCTGGGAAGGGCCGAGCAGAGAACTGACGCTGCGTCATGTCGTGTCGGGAGACGTCGAGTTGGGTGAGGGGTGGGCGCTCGTGTCGGCGCGCTCGGGTCCCGCCCTGCGTATGGAGTGGGACCCGCGCATCGCCGTCGCCGCGATCGAGCCGCGGGAGCTGGACGACGCGCAGGTGCGGCTGAGCTGGGGCGACCGGCTCACCCGGCTGACCCTGACGGTCCCGGAGCCCGCCGACTCCGGCCGGATCTGCGTGCGTTGGCGCCGGTCCGACGGAAGGTAAGGGCTTGCTGCACGGCTCTTGAACATGCGGGGCGGCCCACATAGCATCAGTAATCGATAGACGATAATCCTTGGGGGTGAAGGTCCATGCGACTCCACCAGAGGCCGTGGGCCGTCACTTCGTGGCCGCGCGGTGCGGCCCTGACATCCGCACCGCGCACCGGGCCGGTTCCCGCGTGCGGCCGGCCCGGACGAGAGGCCGGCACGGGACGCGTGCCGGCGTCCGGGCCGCACCCGCCCATGCGGCGGCCGGCGTCCCGCGTCCCGCGGGACGGCACCGCGCCGGGCGGACGGGTCCCCTCCCCACCGGTGAGGGGACGGCCGGAAGGCCCGCACCACACGCGAGCCGTACCGCTCCCCCGCGGAGCCGGCTCGCCCAGGACCGGCCGGCGGGCCACGCCCGCCAGGCCGCAGCAATTCCCACCGCCCGCACCACAGCCGGTCGGTGGCCCCACGGGAATCGCCGCACGGCGGTTCCGGCAGCAAGCGACCCTTTCGTCGACGCAATAAAGAACCCTGCGGTCGGGACCGCCGGAACCGATTTCCCGGTCTCCTGCGGGCAGTTGACCCCGCCGAAATCGTGTGCTTCGATCTCGGCCGTCTGTGTTCATGACTACGCAACGGAGCGTGTCTCTGATGAGAAAGATCTGGCGCCGCACCTGCGCTCTCGCCGCGGCCCCTTTGGTAATGGCATCGGCCGCGGCCTGTGGTGGTAACGATTCCGGGAGTTCCGCCGGGGGCACGACCCTCCGCGTCATCGTCAACATCACTCCCAACCTCACCGAGCAGTACTGGGACACGCTCTTCGACACGTACGAGAAGGCGCACCCCGGCACGAAGGTCAAGCTGGAACTGACCGGCACGATATCGGCGAACGCCAAGCTCACCCAGGACCTCGCCGCGGGCGACCCGCCGGACATCGCGCAGCAGATCACGCCGACCGCGGACGATGTGGACCTGTACACCGACCTGACCGACCAGCCCTGGACGGCGAAGACCCCGCTGGCCGACCAGTACGCGATCGACGGAAAGCGGTACGTGGTCGGTGTGGGCGAGCAGATCCAGTCGCTCGTCTTCTACGACAAGGCCGCTTTCACCAAGGCCGGCGTGGACGCGTCGGGTATCAAAACGATGGCTCAGTTCACCGCCGCGATGGGCAAGTTGAAGACCGCGGGATACACCCCGTTGCAGACCGCCGGGCAGTGGGTGACGGGTGCCCAGTTCTCGATGATGGCCGACGCCGGCGTGATGACCGCGGACCCGGAATGGGTCGCCAAGCGCAATGACGGCAAGGTCAAATTCGCCGACAGCGGTTACACGTCCTATTTCCAGGACTACAAGAACTGGATCGACTCCGGTTACCTGAACAAGAGCGCGCTCGGTCTGACCTACGCGGACGGCCAGACGGCGTTCCTCAACGGCAAGTCGGCGATGTACATCATGGGTTCGTACTTCGTGCCCGCCGCGGACCAGGCCAAGAAGAGCGACGGGATCGGCGTGTTCTCCATGCCGACCGACGGCGCCTACCCCTCGGGCCAGTTCGGCAACATCTCCGACCCGTACGTCGTGGTCAACCACTCCAAGCACAAGGCCGCGGCGATCGACTTCGTCAAGTGGCTGGTCACCGACCCCGCGGCGGTCAAGAGCCAGCTCGCCGCCGACGGCAACCTGCGGCAGGGCTTCGACTACCCGATGTCCAGCCTCGGCAAGTCCGTTCAGCAGATCCTGGACAAGGCGCCCTCGGTGATCGTCAAGTCGGGGAAGAACCAGCCGATCGCCGGCTACAGCGACCAGCTCAACACGACGATCCAGTCGCTGTTCTCGGGTAAGTCCGCGAAGAGCGCGGCGTCCGGATTGGACAAGTGGTGGAACTCGCAGAGCTGACACGGCGGGGGCAGCGCTCCGGCGCTGTCCCCGGCCCGGCCAGACCCGCGCCGAGCCGCCGGGCCACCCGCATCCGGGGGGCCGCCGTCTCCGTGGCCATGATGGGCCCGGCGGTGGTGCTGTACACGGTGCTGACCGTCGTACCGGTCGGGGTCGCGATCTATCTGAGCCTGACCGACTGGAACGGCTTCTCCTCCGCCGACTTCATCGGCCTGGCCAACTACCGGCACCTGTTCGACGACCCCAACTCCACCCAGTCCTGGTACGTGACGGCGCTCATCGCCGTCTTCGGCACCGTGTTCGAGGTGGGTCTGGGCCTGGTGTACGCGCTGATCCTGAAGGGGCGTTCCCGCGGCAACTCGTTCTTCCGTGCCGTGGCGTACTTCCCGCATGTGATCAGCGCGCTGATCCTCGGCTATCTGTGGGCGGCGATCCTCGGCACCAACGGCGCCATCAACAACACGCTGGCCAAGTTCGGCGTCGACCCGGTCGGTTTCCTCTTCGACGAGCACATGGCGCTGATCTCGCTGATCGCCGTCATCGTGTGGGCCGGGTTCGGGTTCAACGTGGTGCTGTTCGTGGCGGCGTTGCAGACGGTGCCCGCCGAACTGCTGGAAGCCGCCGCGATCGACGGCGCGAACCGGCGCCAGACCAACCTGCGGGTCGTCATCCCGATGATCGCGCCGGTGGTGACCATCGCGACGGTGCTCAACCTGGTCGGGCTGATCCGCGCCTACGACATCGTGGTGAGCCTCACCGGCGGCGGGCCGGCCGGTTCGACCCAGACGTTCTCGTACCTCATTCTGGCCCGCTCCTTCGAGAGCACCAAGGTCGGATACGCGACCGCCCAGGCGGTGTTCCTGATGGTCGTGTCCGCCGTGCTGGCCCTCGTGGTGACGGCACTGCGCAACCGCCAAGATCAAGCTGCGACAGGTTAGGAGGCGGTGATGGCCGTGCTGGAGGCGGAGCCCCGGGACAAGAGCAGGACGACATCGGTCGCCGGAGGTGACGGTCCCACGCGCGAGGAGCGGCGGGAGGCGCGCTCCCCGCTGCGCTGGCTGCTGCTGACCTTGTTGTTCCTGGTCATGGTCGTGCCGGTGTACCTGCTGGTGGTCAACAGTTTCAAGTCCCAGACCGACATTCTCAACAACCCCTTCTCGCTGGTGCCGAGCCGTCTGACGTTCGCGCACCTGTCGGCGGCGATCCACAGCCCGCAGTACAACGTCATCGGCGGCTACGGGTTCACCCTGTTCCTGGTCGTGGCCGTGGACGTGCTGTGCATCGTGTTCGCCGGTCCGGCCGCGTACGCGATCGCCCGGAGCATGAAGCGGCGCACGCAGGTGGTGATGCTGTACTTCCTCGCCGGGACCTTCATCCCGGGCGCGGCGGTGATCATCCCGGTGATCTACGTGCTGCGGGACCTCGGGCTCGCCAACACCGTCACCGGGCTGGTCGCCCACGACGTGGCGTCCACGCTGCCGGTGAGCATCTTCCTGTTCGTCGGCTTCATCCGCACCATCCCGGTGGACATCGACCACGCGGCGACCATCGACGGCGCGGGCCGGTACCGGACCTTCTGGACCATCATCTTCCCGCTGATGCGTCCCGCGGTCGTGACCGTGCTGATCCTCAACTCCATCGGTATCTGGAACGACTTCATCAGTCCGCAGATCCTGCTGAGCCCGTCGTCCGGGCACTACACGGTGACGACGGCGATCTACGCCGGGATCAGCCAGTACTCGACCGACCTGACGAAGGTCTTCCCCAACCTGCTGCTCGCGGTGGCCCCCGTGGTCATCTTCTTCATCTACATGCAGCGCCACATCATCAGCGGTCTCACGGTCGGCGCGGTCAAGGGATGACACCGCCCGGCCGGTTCCCATCAGTCCAGTCAGGAGAAAGGACAGTGGAGTGCTCAACAGATCGCACACCCGCACCCGCCGGGGCCTGCTCATCGCGGTGACCGCCGCGGCGGCCGTCCTGTCGATGGTGGCGGCCGCCCCGGCCGACGCTCGCGGTGCCCACCGGCACGCCGCCGAGACGGGCCAGACGTACTACGTCTCGCCGTCGGGCAGCGACACCTCGGGCGGCCTCAGCTCCGGCACGCCGTTCCAGCACATCCAGAAGTGTGCCGACGTCATGGTCGCCGGCGACACCTGCATGATCGAGTCGGGCACCTACCAGGAGACGGTCGTGCCCGCGCACTCGGGCAGCTCGGGCCTGCCCATCACCTACCGCGCGGCCGCGGGCGCCAAGGTGACGATCAGCGGCGCGTCCAGCGTCGCCGGCTGGACGCAGGTGACCGGCGCCGACGTCACCACCATCGGCCAGAGCGACCCCTACGCGCTGAACTCGGCGTTCAGCGACGCGGTGGCCGCCGGCCATGTCTGGAGCACCGGCGTCGACCTCGGCAGCGACCCGTCCACGGTGCAGGTCTTCACCGACAAGCAGATGGACATCGAGGCCCAGTGGCCCTACCCGGGCCTCGACCTGCTCAACCCGACCATCGAGCACGCCGGTGCCGGCAGCGCGGACGCCACCATCGACGACGCCTCGCTGACCCGCCCCGCGGGGTACTGGAACGGCGCGCGGGCGCTGACCGGCTACTGGTACGTGTCGGCCACCACCACCGTGGCCGCTTCCGACGCCGGCTCGGTGACGCTGGCCGCCGCGCCGCCGTGCGTCCACAAGGTGGTGCCGACCGACACCCGCTACTCGCTGTCCGGCAAGATCGGCGAGCTGGCGAACCCCGGTGAGTGGTTCTACGACCCGACCGCGCACCGCCTGTACCTCTACAGCACGGACAGCCCGGCGCAGCACACCGTCGAGGCGAAGGCGCGGCAGCTCGCCTTCGACCTGACGAACGCGTCGTACACCTCGGTCGTCGGGGTCGACCTGTTCGCCTCGACGATCAGGACCGGGTCGACGACCAGCCACGACACGCTGGACACGATCACCGGCAGCTACCTGTCGCACTACACGGACATCACGCAGGGCACCACGGACTGCGGTTCCAGCGTGGACCGCGGCATCGGTGACACCGGCATCGTGCTGAACGGCACGAACAACACGATCGTGAACAGCGACCTGTCGCTGAGCGCCGGCAACGGCATCGCGCTGGGCGGGCAGAACAACACCGCCACCGACAACATCATCCACGACGTGGACTACATGGGCACCTACGCGGCCGGCATCGCCGTGATGGGCAACTCCCAGACGGTCATGAACAACACGATCTACCGGGTCGGCCGCAGCGGCATCAACCTGCAGTGGGGGACGAACGCGGGGCTCACCGCCGACAAGGACCGGATCGCGTACAACGACATCTCGCAGTACGCCCGGCTCAGCCTGGACACCGCCGGCATCTACACCTGCTGCGGCGCCGACATGATGGGCACCTCCGTCGACCACAACCTGCTGCACGACGGCACGCCGACCCCGGGGGTGACGCCGTTCGCGGTCGCCGGTGTCTACGCGGACAACGGGCAGAGCGACCTGGTGATCGCGAACAACGTCGGCTGGAACAACCTCCAGGGCACGGTGATGCTGAACGGCCTGGGCTCCGGGTCGTACAACAACGGCGTGTACAACAACACCGGCGGCATGACGATGATGTACGTCAAGGGCACGAACCAGTCGACCGGGACCAAGATCTACAACAACATCGGGACGATCACGGGCTCGGACGGTGCCACCGACGGTGGGCTGCTGATGTCCAACAACCTCGATCCCACGGTCGATCCGCTCTTCGTGGACGCGGCCGGCCACGACTACGAGTTGACCGCCGCGTCGCCGGCCCGCAGCCAGGCGATCCCGCTGGCGGGGATCAACGACGGCTCGACGGACGCGGTTCCGAGCCTCGGCGCCTACCAGTACGGTGCGCCGAAGTGGACGGCGGGCGCCCGCCGTTGACGGCTGGAGACAGGTGTGCCCGGGCCGGCGGAGTTCGCCGGCCCGGGCACCTGGGCGTCCGGTTCAGCCGCGGCGCTTGGCCGCAGCGGTCTTCTTGCGGGCCTGCTTCGGCCGCGCGTCGGGGACCGGGCCGCGGCCCGCGGCGTGGTCGGCGAACGCGTCGGCCGCCTGCTCGCCGTCACCGGCGCGCAGCAGGCCCACCAGGCGGCCGTGCTCGTCGGCCATGGCGTGCCAGTCGCCTTCGAACAGCGGGTCGGCGATGGCCCGCAGCGTCCGCAGGCTGGGCTCGATGACCTCCCACATCCGGGCCAGGAACGGGTTGCCCGCGCTCTGGCTGATCAGGGTGTGGAACTCGATGTCGGCGTCGCGGAACCGGCCGACGTCGTTGGTCTTGACGGCGCCGTGCATCTGCTCGACCAGCTCGTCGAGCGCGTGCAGCTGCTCCTCGGTGATGTGCTCGGTGGCGAGCTGCGCGGCCAGGCGTTCCAGCGGTTCCCGCACCTGGCGGGCGTACTCGGCGTCCTGGGAGGAGATCTCCACGACGAAGTGGCCGCGGCGCGGGACGTGCATCAGCAGGCCCTCGCGGGCCAGTTGCTTGACCGCTTCGCGCACCGGTGCCTGGCTGACCCCCAGCCGCCGTGCGATCTCCGATTCGACCACCCGGTCGTTGGGGCCGAGTTCGCCGTCGACGATGGACTGGCGAAGGAGCCCGTATACCTGGTCCGAGATCAGGGTCTTTCTGAACCGGTCCTTGTTGGTGGCCAGCGTGGAGACGAAGTCAGCCGACGGGTTCGATGCCATGATTCCCAATCCTGCGCTCTGAGGGCGAGTCTTCCATGGTACGCACTTTTATCGTCTATCGATGGATAACCGCCCAAGCTCGCACACCTGCCGCCGGGCTCGCGCACCGCGCGGCGCCCGGCTCGGGTCCGACCCGGGTGGCAACCCCGCGTACGGCGGCCTCGCCCGGGCCGTCCGATCGGATGTCGATCGGATTCCGGTCGGCCCGCCGGCCCGCCCGGGCCGCGCGGACGCGGCGAGCGGGGCGGCGGCGTGCACCGGCCCGGGCGGACAGGTGTCCTCACCTATCGCCTATCGATCGACTGAATCGAAGCAGGATGGCCCGAGCACTGTCAACCGCGCAACCCGTAGACGCGGACGGCTGTCGCGTGCAGGACGTCCTGCTGCCGCGCGGCGGGCAGATGGGCCAGGCCGGCCCGGGCCGCGTCCAGCGACTGCGCCCGGGAGCCGCGCGGCAGGCAGATCGGCCAGTCCGAGCCGACCAGGCAGCGGTCGGGGCCGAAGGCGTCCACCACCTGCCGGACCAGGCGCGTCGTCCGGTCGGCCGGCACGCCGTGCTGCTGGGTGAGCAGGCCGGAGATCTTCACGTGCACGTTCGGCACCGCGGCGGCCAGTTCCAGGTCCTGGTACCAACTCCCGGGCGCCTTGAGGAGGTTGGGCGGGTTGCCGAGGTGGTCGACGACCACGGCGAGCGCGGGGTGCGCGGCGGCCACCTCGGCCGCGGTCCGCAAGGCCCCTTCGCCCAGGTTGAGTTCGAGTGCCACGCCGGCCTCGGCCAGCACCGGGACCAGCCGCCGGGCCGGTTCCGGGGTGTCCTTCCAGGCCGGCCCGCCGATCCGCATGCCGTTCGGCCGGGTGTCGCCCCACGCGTCGAGCAGGGTGCCGAAGCGGTGCGGCCCGGCGTCGCCGTGCACATGGAGGTTGCCGACGTATCCGGCGACCAGATCCGGCCGGCGCAGCCGCAGTTCGCGCAGGTCCAGGGTCTCGGCCGCGTCACCGCGGGAGGCTTCGACGAGCACGGTCCCGCGCAGGCCCGCGCCCTTGCCCGCGCCCGCGTCCGCGTCCGCCAGGTCGTCCGCCGTGAAGGGCCGGTAGTGCGCGGAACCCGGCCGTATCCAGGGGAAACCCCGGCGCGGGTCCCACAGATGGGCATGGCAGTCGATCATGGTCGGCTCCTTCTCCAGGGTCGTCGACGGCTCTTGACACAGCCGTCCCCGCACTGAAGTCTAGTAATCGGCTATCGATGGGCGATTATGGGAGGCCGGGTGTACCCGATACTCGGGGTTGAACGGATCGACGGCACGGACCGCGGGACGGCGGGCCGATGACCGCCCCCGAAGCCGCGCGCGTACCGGAGCTGACCGCCACCCGCCAGGTCACCGCCGTACCTCGGTGGGCCGCGCTGGAGCGGGAGTTGTTCGCCGTCCAGGACAAGGCGTGGCGGGTGTTCGCCGAGCGCTACACCGAGGGCGACGGCCGCCTCGTCTTCCGCGACTCGCTGGGCCAGGGCCTGGACGACCGCGACGGGGTGGACGACTTCTACGAGCCGTTCTTCAACTGGCCGACGCTGTACCTGCTCGGCGGAAGCGCGGACCTGCTGCCCGCCGCGCGCCGGCACTGGCGCGGGGTGACGCGGCAGCTCACCGAGATGGGCCTGGTCGTGGACGGCCTGGAGCGGGGCTACGACTGGTTCCACCAGGGCGAGGGCATGCTGCTCTTCTACGGCCTGTGCCTCGCCGACCCGGGCGACGCCGAACTGCGGGAGCTGGCCTGCCGGTTCGCCGACGTCTACCTGCCCGGCGGCCCCAACTACGACCCCGAGCACCGGGTCGTCCGGGCGCCGCACACCGGCACCGGCGGCCCGCGCCCCGGATTCAGCGACCACGACGTCCACTTCCCCTGGAGCCTGGCGCTGCGGCCCTACGGCCTGCCGCTGGACTGGGGCACCGGGGTCGCCTCCTTCGACGAGCTGGCCGACTCGCCGGAGAAGGCCCGGGCCTACGGACGCGTGATGTGGGACCGGATGGGGCGCGGCGACACGCTCGTCAACGTGGCCTCCACCACGCTCGCCACCAACGCCTGGCTGCTCGGCGGCGACCGGCGCTACGCGGACTGGGTGGCCGAGTACGTCGGCGCCTGGCGGGAGCGGCTGGCCGGCCGCGAGGTCGTGCCCGACAACGCCGGGCTCGGCGGCGAGGTCGGCGAGTACCTGGAGGGCCGCTGGTACGGCGGACACTACGGCTGGTCGTGGCCGCACGGGCTGTCGTCGGTCGCGTCGGCCGCGATCGTCGGCTCGGTCAACGCGAGCCTGGTGACCGGCGACGACGGCTTCCTGGAGCTGGCCCGCAACCCGCTGGACGCGGTGCTGCGCCACGCCGAGCAGCGCACCGCAGGCGAGATGGGCACCCTCGGCAGCCGTTGGCGTCCGCACCTGGGCACGATCCCGGGTGAGCGCACCTTGATGGTGCCGCAGCGCCACAACGACTCCGGCTGGTTCGACTTCACCGTCATGCCGACCCAACTCCCCCTGTCGCTGTGGCATTTCAGCCGCGACGCCGGCGACGCGGAACGGGTCGAGCGGCTGCGCGAGGGGTCCCGCTGGGACTGGGCTGCGGTGCACACCCAGCGCACCAAGGACGAGTGCGGCCACGAGGAGCCCTGGCACGAGTTCCTGAACGGACGCAACGCCGACTTCCCCGAGCGGATGCTGGCCAGTGCCCTCGCGGTCTGCGCCCAGCGGGTGGAGGCGATCGAGCGCGACGACGTGGACCCGGCCGTCGGCCCCGACGCCCTGGGCATCCACCACTGGCAGAACCTCAACCCGGTGGTCACCGAGGCGCTGCTCCAACTGACCACCGGCGCACCGCAGGTGCTCTACAACGGCGGCCTGGCCCAGCTGCACGTGCGCTACCACGACGCCGTCGAGCGGCGCCCCGGGCTGCCCGCGGACGTCGCCGCGCTGGTGTCCGACATCCGGCCCGAGCACACCGTGGTGGAACTGGTCAACCTCGGCGCCGCCGCACGCACGGTCCTGCTGCAGGCGGGCTCGTTCGCCGAGCACGTGCTGCACACCGTCCGCGCCGACGACGGCGCCGCTCTCCCGGTCGAGGGCCGCTACTGCAAGGTGGTGCTGCCCGGCGGCACCCGGGTGCGGCTGACCTTGACGATGACGCTGCGCGGCGCCGATCCCGCCCGCAACTCCCCCTGGGAGGTGGCCCGATGACCGCGCCCCTGGCCCGAAGGACCCCGTCCCGGCTGCCGTTCGACCTGCCCCCGTTGGGGATCGGCACCGCCCCGCTGGGCGGGCTGTTCGAGGAGGTGACCGAGCAGGACGCGGCGGCGACGCTGCGGGCCGCGGCCGAGGCCGGCATCCGCTACTTCGACACCGCGCCGCGCTACGGCCACGGCCAGGCGGAGGAGCGGCTGGGCCGGCTGCTGGAGCCGGCCGGGGTGACCGGGCCGGTGATCTCGACCAAGACCGGCTGGCTGCTGCGGCCGCGGGCCGACGGCTCCGGCACCGACGTGGTCACCGACTGGACCGAGCGGGGCATCCGCGAGTCCCTGGAGTCCAGCCTGGAACGCCTCGGGCGGGACGCGGTGGACATCCTCTACCTGCACGACGCGGACGACTACGCCGACGAGGTCCGTGACACCGCGTACGCGGCCGTGCGGCGGCTGCGGGACGAGGGCCTGGTCAAGGCGATCGGGTTCGGCATGAACCACAGCGCGCCGCTCGCCGCGTACGTGGCCGGCTACGAGGTGGACGTCGTCCTGATCGCGGGCCGGTTCTCCCTGCTCGACCACGACGCGAGGGACACGCTGCTGCCGCTGTGCGCGAAGACCGGCACCGCGGTGGTGGTGGGCGGGGTCTTCAACACCGGTCTGCTGGCGGACCCTTCGGACGACGCCATGTTCAACTACCGTCCGGTGCCCGCGGAGGCGCTCGCCCGGGCCCGGCGCTGCCAGGCCCTGTGCGACGAGTTCGGGGTGCCGCTGCCGGCTGCGGCCGTCCAGTTCCCGTACCTGCATCCGGCGGTCACCTCCGTCGTCGTCGGCTGCCGTTCGGCCGCCGAGGTGGCGGCGAACGCCGAGGCGGCGCGGACGCCCGTGCCGGACGAGCTGTGGCGGCGCCTGGCCGACGAGGGCTTCGTGCCAAGGGAGTTGGTGGCCGGATAGTCCAACGGTGCGAGCCGGCGGTTCGGTCCGGTAGCGTGCGGGGCATGGTGAGCCCCGAGTCGGACCCGGTGGGGGCTTTCGGTCACGCCGTCAGCCCCCTGAACCGCTGAGTTCGCAGCCCTGATCGTCCCGCCGCGCCGCGCGGCCGGACGAAGTGCCTGCCCGTGGGCTGACCGCGGTGACGAGACGTCCTGTTCACGTTTCGCCTCACCTCGGAGCCACTCCATGCCCCTCGCGCTGTATCTGCTCGCCCTGGCCGTCTTCGCCATGGGCACGTCCGAGTTCATGCTCGCCGGCCTGCTGCCGGACCTCGCCGCCGACCTCGGCGTGACCGTGGCCACGGCGGGCGCGCTCACCTCGGCGTTCGCGGTCGGCATGACCGTCGGCGCCCCGCTGACGGCCGCGCTCGCCCGCAACCTGCCGAGCCGAACGAGCCTGCTCGGGTTCCTCCTGGTGTTCGCGGCGGCCCACGCCGCGGCCGCCACCACCACGAGTTTCCCGGTCCTGTTCGCCACCCGGGTCATCGCCGCGCTCGCGAACGCCGGGTTCCTCGCGGTGGCCCTGACGACGGCCACCGCCCTGGTCCCGCCGGACCGCAAGGGCCGCGCGCTCGGCGTGCTCCTGTCGGGCACGACGCTGGCGACCGTCGCCGGTGTCCCCGCGGGCGCGGTGCTGGGCACGCTGCTGGACTGGCGGGCGACGTTCTGGGCCGTCGCCGCGCTCTGCCTGCCCGCGGCGCTCGGCATCCTCAAGGCGGTCCCGGAGCGAGCAGCGGGGCGCGCCGGGCCGGGTACGCCGGGTGAGCCGGGTACGCCAGGTGAGACGGCTACGCCGGGTACGCCGCCGCTGCGGTCGGAGCTGGCCCAACTGAAGAGCCGTCAGCTGATCCTGGCGATGCTGCTCGGCGCGCTGGTGAACGCGGCGACCTTCGCGAGCTTCACCTTTCTCGCCCCCGTCACGACCGGCACCGCCGGCCTGGGCCGGCTGTGGGTCCCGGTCGTCCTGATGCTCTTCGGCGCGGGCTCCTTCGCCGGGGTCACCGTCGCCGGGCGCCTGGCCGACCGGCGGCCCGGGCTGGTCGTGGCGGTCGGCGGTCCGATGCTGCTCATCGGCTGGCCCGCCCTGGCACTGCTCGCCGGCTCCCCCGTCGCCCTGTGCACCCTCGTGTGCGTCCAGGGCGCGCTGTCCTTCGCGCTGGGCAGCACCCTGATCACGCGGGTCCTCTACGCGGCCGCGTCCGCGCCCACCATGGCCGGTGCGTACGCGACCGCGGCGCTGAACGTCGGCGCCGCGCTCGGGCCGCTGGTCGCAGCGGCCGCCCTCACCACCCCGGCCGGGGACCTCGGGCCGCTGTGGGCGAGCGGGCTGCTCGTCCTGCCGGCCCTGCTGGTCGCGCTCCCCCACCGCCGCGCGATCGTGACGAGCCGAAGCGACGAGGTGCGCCGCGACGTCGCCAGGACCATCGAGCCGGACGGCGCGCATCGCCGCGCGGGCGAGCGGAGTTGAGGTACGGGCCGGCCGCCGCGGTGCGGGCTCAGAGCGCGATGAGCCCCGCGGCCGTCGGCCGGAACCCGCAGGCGTCGAGGTAGAACGCCCGCAGGTCCTCCTCGAAGTCGACGTGCAGCCAAGCGCATTGGGCGGCACGCGCCTGGCGGGCGGCCTCGGCGACGAGCCCGGCGCCGATTCCCGTACGGCGGTGGCTGCCCGCGACCACGGTGTCCAGGATGAACGCGTGGACACCGCCGTCCCACGCCACGTTCACGAACCCGACGAGGTCACCGTCGTCGCGGGCGCAGACCCAGCCCAGGCTGTGGCGCCGTAGCTGCGCCTGCCAGTCGGTGCCCGAGGGGCCCGAGGCGCCCGCGGCCGGGTGGCCGAAGCCCGCCGCATGCAGCGCGTCGACGGCCGCGTTGTCGAAGTCGTCCCGCCACGCGTACGTGATCGTCATGGCGCGAGCGTATGCCGCCCGGCTCGCCCGACGCCTCCCGGTTTTCCGCCGGCGTCAGGTCGCCGGTGCGACGGAGGTGCGTCGGGTGCGCCGGTGGCGGACCGCCGCGGAGCCGATCGCGACGACCAGGCCGCCGAACGCCCACGCGCCCAGCACCCACAGGGAACCGGTGGTGGCGTGGCCGTCGAAGTAGACGGTGTTGCGTACGACGGTGGTGCCCGCGCCCGGGGGCAGCGCCTGGCCGATCGCGCGCCAGAACGGCGGCAGCAGGGCGGCCGGGTAGACGCCGCCCGAACTGGGGTTGCCCAGGACGGTGAAGATGAGGATGGTGACACCGAGCCCGATCGTGCCCAGCAGTGACTGGAGCGCGACGCCCACGGCGCCGGAGGCGAAGACCACCAGGGTGCCGATACCGACCAGTTCCCAGAACGCGCCGGGCAGGCAGTCCAGCACCGGGCCGACGATGACCGCGCCTCCGATGCCGGAGATGAACGCGTAGGGCACCATCGCCGCGAGCCGCACCAGGATGCGGCGGAGCGTCGGACGGGCCGAGCCGGTCGCCATGCTCAGCGCCGACGAGGCGAGGTATCCGCCGATCGTCCAGCTCAGCACCAGGTAGAACGACGACAGGCCGCGCGAGTCGCCCGACGCCGGCGGGCGGATGTCCCGCACGGTGATCCGGCGGCCCTGCTTGCCGTCGACGACCTGCACGACCTTGGTGGCGGCGTCGGACGCCGACGGCCCGCCCGCCGAGGCGACCAGGACGGTGTCCGTACGGCCGGTCGCGTCGACGAGGAACACCGCGTCGGCACGCCGGTCCAGCAACCGCTTCCGGCCCTGCGCCCGGTCGGCGACGGCGGTAGCGGCCAGCGGCGTACCCGGAAGCGCGTTGAGCCGCGTGACCGCACTGCCTTCGAGCGCCGCCGGCGCCACCACCGCCACCGGCACGCGGTGCGCCTTGGGCGCGTGGAAGGCCCCCATGTACGACAGCGCGAACCCCAACTGCAGGAGCAGGACGCCCAGCATGATCAGTGCGGCCCGGACGGTGATCGCGTCCCGCACCTCCGCCACCGCGCCGCGCGCGCCCACCTCGTCCTGTCCGACCCGATCTCCTTCGCCCGGCAACAGCGTTCTCCCTCCAGCGGCACGCCCGACCGCACCAGCACGACCGGGCCCGGCACATCCTCCGCCGCCCGCGCCGCCCGACGCCTCGGACGCGCCCGCCGCACCGGCCCACACGCCCCATTCGGTGGAGGCGGGCACCGGTGAAACCCTCCGAACGGGCAGCGGGCCAGGCCCCTCTGGCGTCCACCTGCCGGGGACGGCAGGATGCTCGGCATGGATCAGGGGGTGGCCGCGATCCTCGCGGCCGGCGTGGCGGGCGCGGCGGGCGCGCTGGGGGCGGTCGCGGGGGCACGGGCGGCGGGCCGGGCCGCGCGCGGACAGGCCGCCCACGAACAGGCGTTACGCGCGCGCAGCGCCGCCATCGAGGCGATCGACACGGCCTGCAACGCCTTCCACCAAAAGGGGTACGTCGCGATACAGGCCGTCGTGGAGTTCGAGGCGGCCGTCATCGGCGGTCACGACGGCACCAGCCAGGAGCGGGAGTTCAGCGTCTCCATCAGCGCGGCCCTCATGGCCACCCACGAAGTCCGCTGGTGCAGCGCCGAGTTGGAGGAGCCGGCCCGTCAATGGTGCGACGCGATACAGAAGATCGGGCAGGCGATCCGCGCCCTGCGCGCCACCCCCGACGCGACCACCGACCCGGCCTCCCCCACCCACCACCGCCGGCACGCCGCCTGGCTCCACGAGAAGGAGGTCCTGCACGCCTTCCAGTGCCGGGTCCAGCAGGTCAAGGAGTCCACGTCCGCTTCGTTCCTGGCCTAGGGAGTCTCATTCCTGGCCTGGCTGGCGGGCCCGGACAGCGCGGACATCAGGCCGCGCATCGTCGCGACGAGGGCCGACCGGTAGCCGGCCTGGCGGGGTGGCCGCTGCGGGATTCCGTCGGCGTCCGGGGGCGGTACCGCGCCCGGGCCGGTCCACTTCTCCTGGACGTCGACGGCGACCGTGAGCACCGCGCCGCCGTGCAGGACGGTCAGGGTCTCGTCACGGCCGCTGGTCAGCAGGTAGGCCCGGTCCCCGAGATCGGGCACCCGAACGACGTGCGTCGACCCAGCGGTTGCCAGGATCGCCGTGGTCGTACCCGAGCCGTCGTCCGAGGGCGCGACCGGCTCCAGGATGTGCCGGCTGCTGCCGACATCGTCGAACTCGGCAGCGGGGTCGGTCTTCTTGTGCAGTTGCACCGTGACGACGGTGCTGTACGAAGCCTGCCAGTGGGTCCCGACGGAACGCTGCGCGGTGAGCGTGCACGCGGCCTGGTCGAGCGCCGGACCGGTCTGCGTATCGGCCGGGAACACCTCGACGTGGCCCGCGCCGAGCGCGTCGGTCAGCGGCTTGAGGCTTGAGCCGCCGCAAGGGCTCCCGGAGATCCGGTAGTGGTGAAGGGCGGGGACGGATTCCTTCCCGTACCCGGACAGTTGCAGCACCAGCGCCCATACGGCCGAGGTCGCGACGACCGCCCCCAGCACCCACGGCCACGGCCGCGTTCGAGCACCCCTGACGCCGCCGCGCACCACGTCCGCGGACGCGCCTTCCGTCCACGCGCCCTCCGGGTCTCCCCCGTCGCCCTCGACCTCCGGTTCACCGATCAACGGCTCGACCGCCTACATGGACCCGGAAACCGTCGAGGAGGACCCCGACACGCTCGTCCCCCCGCCCCGGCAGTGCGGTCACTCTTCCGTCGACGCTGACCATGTTCCCCCCTGGACACGCAGCCACCCCCGCGCGAACCATCCGCGCCCGCGCCACGCATCCGTGACACGTCGTCAGACGAGTCTAGTGCCGTGGCCGGAGAGGGTTGCCTGGTTCGCGGTGTCCGGTGCGGTGCGTCGCACGGCGGAGGATCGTCCTCGTACCGGGCGTACTCGGACGACTCCGACAACGCAGCGAGGTGCCGTGCCGGGCGCCGCGAACCGGTGAACCCTTCCGGTCATGGCACCAGCCACCGCTCCACGCGTCCACCCCGTGCTCCTCGCACCGAGGGCAACCTCAACCGGCTCCCCGGCGGGCACTGGTCCCCGCCGGGAGGCCCGCCAACTCCTCGACGGCTCCGGCATCGCCTGGACCTCGCTCCGCAACGGCTCCACGCCCGCGGCCTCGCCTGGCTGCTCGGCCGCTGGCAGCAGAGCGGCACCATCACCGCCCCGGCCAAGGGGCCGGCCCCCTGGACCGACCGCGCCGACGCAGCCGAGGGGGCCGCGGCCCTACTCAGCGGGGAGCGGACGTTCGAGGAGCCGGTCACCCTCACCGCCCGCCGGGCCGTGACGTTCGACGCCGTCGGCGCCCTGGCTTCGAAGGCCGGCCGGCCGCGAGGTCAGGCGCGTCGTGCTCGACGACGAGCAGTGGGTCGCGGCCAAAGTCGCGGCCGGCGCGCCGGAGGCAATGGCCCGGATGACGCTCACCACCTTCCAGGCCGCCCCCGAAGGCCGCTTCGCCGGCACCGACCCGCTGCCCGCCGAACTCCTCGGCCGTGAACCGCGCAGCGTCGCCCACCAGTTCGCGCACCCCCCACCGCCTGACCGCAGCGCACCAGCCCCCGCCGGGTTCGCCCCATCGGCCCCGGCACGCGGCAACAAGGTCGAACCGCCGGGGGTCGGCGGACCGTGTCCGTGCCGAAGCGCGTCTCGTCGCCCGCGTGGAACCGCAGAATCGTCCGCCTGCTCCCCGGCCGGGCCGCAGCGCCGTACCGCCTGCGGAAACGGCGGCGGCCGGGTCGCGCCGTCCTGGCGCGACCCGGCCGTCCGTACGTACGGTCCCCGGGCTGTGGGGGTGTCAGCTCGTATCGGGGAGCGTCAGCTCTTGCGGCCGGGGAGCATGGCCAGCGCCTGGGAGCGCTGCGCGACGAGGTCGTCGTAGGTGCCCTCGCGCTCGGCCCAGCGGTGCATGAGGACCCGCTCGACGAGGACCTCGTCCGGGGTGGGGTCCTGCGCGAGCAGCCGCATGACCTCGGTGGCGAAGGCGTCGAGCGGCAGCGCGCTCGGGTTGACCTGCTCCTGTCCGGCCGTGGCGACGGCCGGGGGGACCAGCTCCACGACGCCGACGCCGGTGCCGTCGAGCTGGGCGCGCAGCGCCTCGGAGTAGGCGTGCACCGCGGCCTTCGAGGCCGCGTAGGTGGGCATGGGCGGGAACGGCAGGAAGGCGATGCCCGAGGTGACGGTGACGAAGGTGCCGGCACCGCGCCGGACCAGGTGCGGGGTGAAGGCGTCGATGACCCGGATGGTGCCGACCAGGTTGGTGTCGATGGTGGTCAGCGCCGCCTCGAAGTGGGCGGGGTCGCGTAGGTCCTCCAGGAGCATGACGCCCGACATCGTCACCACGGTGTCGAGGTCGGGGTACTTCGCGAGCACCGCGTCGCGGGCCCGTGCGACGGAGGCGCCGTCGGTGACATCGACGGCGAAGGTGCCGAAACCTTCGGCGGACAGTTCGGCGAGCGCCTGCTCGCTGCGGCCGCCGACGGCCACGGTGCTGCCTGCCGCGGCGAACCGCCGGGCCAGCTCCCGGCCGATGCCGGACGTTCCGCCGACGATGAGGACGGTGCGGTCGGACAGATCCATGAGGTGCTTCCTTCGGTTCGGAGCGCCGCCGGCGGTCGGACCCGCGGCGCCTGTTCTGCGATGGTCCCTGTCCCTCTCGAACAGCGATGCCGCAAGTCTTGACGGCATCCGCCGGGCGTGGCAGAGCCCCGATCTTCCAGGGTCCTGACAGGGCCCCCGCTGAGACGCGCGGACCGCATTACGGTGGTCGGTATGAACGACGAGGAATCCGGCAACCGGCTCGGCGGCTACCTGCGCGCCCGGCGCGAGCTGGTCTCCCCCGCGCAGGCGGGTCTCCCGCCCGGCGGCAACCGCCGCGTGCCCGGCCTGCGCCGCGAGGAGGTCGCCCTGCTCGCCGGGATCAGCGCCGACTACTACCTGCGCCTGGAGCGGGGCCGCGACAAGAACCCGTCCGTCCAGGTGCTCGAATCGCTCGCCCGCGTGCTGGGCCTCGACGACGTCGAGCGGACCTATCTGCTCGGTCTCGCGGCGGCCCGGCCCAGGGCGCCGCGCCGCAAGCGACCCGAGCAGGTGCCGGCACGGGTGCACCAGCTCCTCGCGCAGTTGCCGTTTCCCGCGTTCGTCGAAGGTCGCGCCTTCGACGTGCTGGCCTCCAACCCGATGGCCGTCGCGTTCTCCCCGCGGCTGCGGCCGGGCCACAACCGGCTGCGCTCCCTCTTCCTCGACCCCGAGGAGCAGGCCTTCCAGCAGGACTGGACGAAGGCCGCCGCCGGTTTCATCGCCGCCCTGCGCACCACCATCGGGGACGACACCGACAACCCCCGGTTCGTCGAGATCGTCGGCGAACTCGCCCTGGCCAGCCAGCGGTTCCGCACCCTGTGGGCCCGGCACGACGTCCGCAACCTCGACGGCGGCACCGCCACCGTCCACCACCCCGTCGTCGGTGAACTACGGCTCCACCGCGACAAGCTCCCCATCGAGGACGTCATCCTCGTCGTCTACTACCCCGACAAGGACAGCGACAGCGACGAGAAGCTCCGCCTCCTGGCCGCCCTCGCCCACCCCGAGACCACCGCGCACCCGGACACCGCCCACCCCGAGACCACCGCGCACCCGGACACCGCCCACCCCGAGACCTCCGCCCACCCCGACCACGCCACCGCCGCACCGCCCGGCCCCCCGCCGGACACCGCCCTGCGCCCGTCATCCCGGGGGCACCGGGCGGAGGGCCCCGGCCGGGCGTGACGGCCGGCCCGCTGTTCCCGGCTTCCCCGCACGCGCCCCCTGCGCGTCGCCGGACGATCGTCACCCGGCATCGGGAGTGTCCTCGTCTGTCCGAAGCATGCCCTGCCATCTGGCGAGGTTGTTCCGGGCCGTACGGGTGCTGGGGTGGTCGGGGCCGAGCACCCGCACTATGTCGTCCAACAGCTCGGCGAAAGCAGCCGCGGCACCCTCCGCATCCCCCGCCTCCCCCCGGAAGTAGGCGAGGTCGTTCCGCGCGATGAAGGTGTCCGGGTGGTCGGGGCCCAGCACGCGCACCGAATCCTCCAGCAGCTCGGCGAAAGCAGCCACAGCGCCCTCCGTGTCCCCCGCCTCCCCCCGCGACTTGGCGAGATTGTGCCGGATCGTGAGGGTGTTGGGGTGGTCCGGGCCCAGTACCCGCAGCGAATCGTCCAGCAGCTCGGCGAAAGCGGCCGCAGCGGCCGCCATGTCCCCCGCCTCCAGTTGCAAGTAGGCGAGATTGTGCCGAACGGCGAGGGTGTCGGCGTGGTGGTCGTGGCCCAGTACCCGCACCATGTCGTCCAACAGCTCGGCGAAGGCAGCGGTGGCACCCTCCACGTCCCCCGCCTCTTTTCGACGCGAGGCGAGATTGTGCCGAAAGATGAGGGTGCTCGGGTGGTCGGGGCCCAGTACCCGCAGCGAATCGTCCAGCAGCTCGGCGAAAGCGGCCGCGGCGGCCTCCACGTCCCCCGCCTCCCCGCGGAAGTGGGCGAGGTTGCTCCGGACGATGAGGGTGTCCGGGTGGTCGGGGCCCAGTATCCGCACCATGTCGTCCAGCAGCTCGGCGAAGGCCGCGGCAGCACCCTCCACGTCCCCCGCCCAGCCCTGCCACTCGGCGGAGTTGTTCCGGGCGCCGAGGGTGAAGTAGCTGTCGGGCCCCAGGTAGCGGGCGACGGTCTGCGCCAGCCGGCCGAAGTAGTCCCTGGCGGCTGTCGCCTGACCGACCCCGCCGAGGCTGCCACCGGCCTCGTACAGCACCTTGTGCGCTTCCGGCTGGTACAGGGCCTGCTCCGAGTGTCCGGCGAGGACGGCGGTGTTGGCGCGGAGCGCCTGGGCCAAGGCGGTGCCGTACTCGTTGTCCGGCCAGGCGGCGAGGAGGGCGTCGGCGGCGGCACGGGCGAGGTGGTCGTGCCGGCCGAGGGTGAGCGTGTCGCGGACGGCGCGCTGGACGAGCTGGTGCACGCGGACGGCCTGGTGGGGGGTGCCGGGGGTGTGGTCGATGAGGCTGAGGCGATGCAGGGCGCGGAGCGCGAGCGTCGCCTCCCTCGGTGTCACCGGGTCCGGTTCCCCGGCTGGGTCCTGCCCGGTGGGAGTGCGGTGCGCGGCGAGGTGGGTGCGCGCGGGTTCGCTGGTCAGGACGGTTTCGGGGATGCCGTTGGGATCGAGCAGGGCGGTGAGTCGGAGCATGGGGCGGGCCAGGCCGACCGGGCGGAGGGTGTCCGCGCGATCGACGGACAGGGACCAGGCGGCGGCCAGGGCCACCGGCTGGTCGTCGGGGAGCCGATCAGGGGCGGCGTCGGCGAGTGTGGTGGCGCGATCGGCCAACTGCTCGCGGTAGGCGGCGACATCGTCTCCGGAGTCGACGAGGTAGGCGGCTGCCTGGGACAGGGCCAGGGGCAGGTGCCCGAGATCGCGGGCCAGGGCGGCGAGGCGGTCCGCGGGCTCGGTGCGGTGGTGGGCGTGGAGGGACGCGGCGAGGTAGGTGACGGCCTCGTCCGGGGTGAACAGGCCGACCGGCACCAGGTGTCGGCCCGCTCCGGTCAGGGCGGCGTCGCGGCGGCGGGTGGTGACCAGGGTGTGGCCGTACGGGCTGTCGGGCGGCCACAGCCCGCGCAGGTCGTCGGGGTCGGCGACGTCGTCCAGGACGACCAGCCACCGGCACGGCCTGGCCGCGGCCTTGGGCGTCAGCCAGGCCAGGAAGGCCGCCGCTGCCTCGTCGGGGGCCTCGGGGTCGGCTCGGCACAGTTCGACGCCGGCCTGCGCATAGCTGCTCACCACCGGGGAGCGGTCGCTCGCGGTGACCCAGACCAGGACGTCCACGCTGCCGTCCTGCCAGGCGCGGCGGGCGTGGTCGGCGGCGATCTGGGTCTTGCCCACCCCGCCCATGCCGGTCAGGACCTGGCCGGGCACAGCCGTGGCGCCGCCGCCGGCCGTCATCCGCAGCAGGTCCGCTTCGGTGCGGCGCTGGAAGGGCCGCGCCCTGGGCGGGATCGTGCCGATCTGATGCGGCCAGGGAGCCGGTTCCCGCGGGCCGCGGTGCTGGTGGACCACGGTCATGTTCCCGCTGATCGCGGTCGCGCCGGGACCGGTCGCGGTCGCGTCCCCGGTACCGGATACCTCCTGCACCGGGGAGGCCGGCGCCGTACCGGAGGAACTGCCGGGGGCGGGGCCGCGGTAGCCGCTCACCGCGTTCCCGCCGTCCTCGGCGTGTGCGTCGCCGGTACCGGTCACGCGCACCGCGGCCCCCTGCGCGCGATCTCCGGGCCCATCCCGACCATCCCCTCGTCCCCCTCGCCCCACTCGCCCCACTCGTCCAACGGCCGTGCGGCATAACGACGTTACCCGGGAAGAGCCGACACGGCAGCCGCTCGCCCCGGGTCCCTCGGGCGGCAGCCCGCCTTCACAGTCCGGGAGCCGTCTCGGGGAGCGCGCGGGACAGCCGCTCGACTCCTTCCACGATCTCCTCGGGGCCCGCGGTGGCCGCGAAGGCGATCCGCAGGTGGGGCGCCGGGGCCTCTGCCGGGAAGTAGGGGCGGCCGGGGGAAATGGCCACGCCCGCGCGGAGGGCGGCGTGCGTCAGCGCGGTCTCGTCGGTGCCGTCGGGCAGCCGCAGCCACAGGTGGTAGCCGCCGAAGGGTACGGGTTTCGGGACCAGGCCGGGGAGTTCGCGCTCCAGGGCGGCGACCATGGCGACGCGCCGCTCGCGCAGACCGGAGGCGACCGCGCGCAGGTGGCGCGGCCAGGCCGGGGCGCCGACGAGTTCGAGAGCGGCCTCCTGGAGGGGGCGCGGCACGAAGAAGTTGTCGACGAAGTGGACGGCGCGCAGCCGCTCCAGCGCGGGGCCGCGGGCGATCATGGCTCCGACCCGCAGGTTGGGCGATGTCGGCTTGGTGAGGGACGTGATGTGCACGACGGTGCCGTGCCGGTCCTCGGAGATCAGCGGGGGTGGCAGCGGGTCGCCGTGCCCGAGGTGGCGGGCGAAGTCGTCCTCGATGACGAACGCGCCCGCGGCGTGCGCGATGTCGAGGACCACGCGGCGGCGCGCGTCGGCGAGGACTGCGCCGGTCGGGTTCTGGAAGAGCGGCTGGCACAGGAACACCCGGGCGCCGCTGGCGGAGAAGGCGTCGGCGAGCAGGTCGGGGCGTACCCCGTCCGCGTCGATCGGTACCGGTACGAGTCGCAGGCCGGCGGCGCGGGCGACGGCCAGCACCCCCGGGTAGGTGGGCGATTCGACGAGAACCGGTGCTCCCGGGGGTGCCAGGGCTCGCAGCGAGGCGGTGAGGGCCGCCTGCCCGCCCGCGGTGACCAGCACCTGGGCGGGTCCGACGCCGGCGCCTCGGCCGAACCAGGTGCGCAGCGCCGTCAGCCCGTCCACGGGCGGCCGTTCCCAGGCGCCGGCCCGGCGGGCGGCCCTGGCCAACGCGGTGCCGAGCTCCCGCTCGGGCGCGAGAGTCGGGTGCAGGTAGCCCTCGTTGAAGGGGATCACGTCCTGTGCGTGCGTGGCGAAGTTGGCCAGCACCCCGGAGGCGTCGACCACGCGCGGCGGGCCGTCCGGGTCCTGCGTGGCCAACGCCACCTGCTGCCAGGAGGTGTCGATGCTGTCGATGCGCGCCGCGTGGTTCGGCGCGCGGTAGGTACCGGCGCCGGGGCGGAGGATGACCAGGCCCTCGGCCGCGAGGGTCGACAGCGCGCGGGAGACGGTGACCGGGCTGACCCGGAACCGCTGCACCAGTGTCCGGCTCGACGGCAGTTTCTCGCCCGGGGAGAAGCGGTTCAGCTCCGCCCGAAGTGATTCGGCGACGGCGGTCGCACTGCTATCGTCGTTCATGAGAGATAAGAATAGCGCTACCATAGCGGCCGCGGTACCGGTTGCCGGTGCCGTGCCAGGCGATTCGACCCCGCGCGGCACCCTGCTCGCCTGCCTCGGGGTCGCCGTCTTCTCGCTCACCTTTCCCGCCACGCACTGGGCGTTGAGCGGCCTCGGGCCCTGGAGCACGGTGAGCCTGCGTGCGGTGCTGGCGGCCGCGGTGGCCGGAGCGTTCCTCTTCCTGGGCCGCGTCCCGCTGCCGGACCGGGAGCACTGGCCGGGACTGGCCGTGGTCGCCCTCGGGGTGGTCCTCGGCTACCCGTTGCTGACCACGCTCGCCCTCGGCACCACCGACACCTCGCACGCGGCCGTCGTGGTGGGCGCGCTCCCGCTGTGCACCGCGGTCTTCGGCGCCCTGCGCACCGGCGTACGGCCGTCCCTCACGTTCTGGGTCGCGGCCGTCGCCGGCGGAGCCGTCGTGGTGGGCTTCGCCCTGGGGACGGGCGGCGGGGCGCTCACCGCGGGGGACGGCTACCTCTTCGCCGCACTGCTGGTGTGCGCGGCGGGCTACGTGGAGGGCGGTCGGCTGGCCGCGGTGATGCCCGGCTGGCAGGTGGCCGGCTGGTCGCTGGTCGGCGTACTGCCCCTGACGGTTCCGGGCGCGGCGGTTGCTCTTGCCTGTGAACCGGTGCGGCTGACCGGCGAGTCGGTGGGCGGGCTGGTGTGGCTCGCGGTGGTGGCGCAGTTTCTCGGTCTGCTGGTCTGGTACCGGGGGCTGGCTGCGATCGGGGTGGCCCGGGCCAGCCAACTCCAGCTCGCGCAGCCGGTGTTGACCCTCGTCTGGTCGGCGCTGCTGCTCGGCGAGCACCTGGGGGCCACGACCCTGCCCACGGCCCTGGCGGTGCTGGTCTGCGTGGCGGCGACCCAGCGGGCGCGGACGAGGACGGCACCCGCGGACAGCCCCCACCTTCCCGCCCGGTTCGACGAGGAGCCCGCGCGGGTCGGGTCCGATGATGCGGGTGTCGGCGGTGCCGGTGCCGATGCCGGTGCCGGTGCCGATGCCGGTGCCGGTGCCGGTGCCGGTGCCGGTGCCGGTGCCGGTGCCGGTGCCGGGGACCGCCCCGGCCTCGATACCCGGCTGGACCCCGACCGCTGATCCCGAAGCGAGCGCTTTGACCACGCCGAGCCCCCACGTGATGCGCCCGGTGCGGCGGCCCCGGCCGCCCATAGCCCCGGCGGGCTCCCGGAGCGGCATGAGCGCCGCACAGGCCGCCGGAGACGGCGTGCTCTCCGGGAACGTGGCGGGCTCGCTGGCCTGCCAGTGGAGCAACACCGGCCGAACAGCGGACGCCGTGGGACTGGCCCGCGCCGCGCTGAAAGACGCGGGTCCGCACGCCCCGGCGAAGGCTCGCGCACTGTACCTGGACCGTGTCGCCTGGGCGCATACCCGGGCCGGGCAGGACCGCCCGGCGATGACTGCGCTCTGGGAAGCGGCCGAGGCTTTGTCCGAGGACTCGGTCGGCACCGAATCGCCGTCGTACCTGTACTGGATGAACACCGGGGAATTGCAGGTCATGGAGGCCCGCGTCTACACCGAACTACGGCGCCCGCTGCGCGCCGTGCCGCTGCTGACGGACGTGCTCGCACGTTACGACGCCAGTCACGCCCGGGAGTTGGCGCTGTACCTTTCCTGGCTGGCGGTGGCCTACACCGACGCCAACGAGCCCGAGGCCGCAGCGAGAACAGCGGGTCGGATGCTCGCCCTCGGGCAAAGCGGCAGCAAACGCACGGCGGAACGCACAAGGATCGTGCTCGATCGGCTGCGGGCCTATCGCGACGTGCCCGAAGTCGCCGAACTGCTGGTGTCCTGAGCGCCCTCGGAGCTGGCCGTCCGCCGGCCGGATCAGCCTCCGGCAGAACCGGGGCCTAACGAGCTCGTGCATGGTTGGCGGTAGCGCGTCGAGACCTTGATCGTTGATCATGATCCGTGTGGTGGGGAGCCGGACACGTGCAGCAATCATCCGTAGCCAGCGGATCACCGGGCTGGCGCCCGACGTGATCGCAGAACTCGTCGCAGAGATCGGTCCGTTGTGGCACGAGCGGCACCAGGCCGTGCTGACGTCCCGCCCTCGCCGCCGGGCCGTCGGTGCCGGGGCCAAGTACAAGCTGGTCTTCGTCGACCGCCTGTTGGCCACGCTCGTGCATCTCCGCCATGCAACGACGCACGACGTGCTGGCCTGCTGGTTCGGCGTGGACCGCTCCACCATTACGCGTGCGATCGGTGAAGTGCGGCCACTGCTCGCCGAGCGGGGCTGCACCGTCGCGCCTGACATCCGACTGTGCACACTCGCCGAGGTCATCGACCATCTCGGCGCGAGCGGGCAAACCGGAATCATCGACGGCACCGAGGTCCGGGTGCGTCGCCCGGCTGTCGGACGCAAGGACCGGGAGAAGTTCATCTCCGGGAAGAACAAGCAGAACGCCGTCAAGTCCATGGTCGTCACGGACGCCGAGGGGCGGCTGCTGTTCTGCAGTCCGGCCGAGCCTGCGAGCTGCGCGGACATCACGCACGCCCGGAAGCTGGGCCTGGTCAAGCTCCTGGCCGACGGTCCGGCCGTAGAGATCCTCGCCGATGCCGGCTACCAGGGCCTGGGCGCCCAGACCGGCGGCCGCGTGGTGACGCCACCGCACCGCAAGTTCAAGAAGAACCCGCCCGAGTGGTACGAGGAGATGCACGAGCGCCAGCGCAAGGCCCACTCCTCACGCCGCATCCGGGTCGAGCACGGCATCGGCCATCTGAAGAACTGGCGATCTCTCGCCCGCCACCACGGCCGTCGCGAGCACATGAGTGACATCATCCAAGCTGTCGCCGGACTGCTCTCGCACCAGCAGGCGGCCACGGCAAGCGGTACACGAACGTGAACACGGCGGACAGTCCGCGGCCTTCGACGCGCTACCGCCAACCATGCACGAGCTCGTAACGAGCTCGTGCATGGTTGGCGGTAGCGCGTCGAGACCTTGATCGTTGATCATGATCCGTGTGGTGGGGAGCCGGACACGTGCAGCAATCATCCGTAGCCAGCGGATCACCGGGCTGGCGCCCGACGTGATCGCAGAACTCGTCGCAGAGATCGGTCCGTTGTGGCACGAGCGGCACCAGGCCGTGCTGACGTCCCGCCCTCGCCGCCGGGCCGTCGGTGCCGGGGCCAAGTACAAGCTGGTCTTCGTCGACCGCCTGTTGGCCACGCTCGTGCATCTCCGCCATGCAACGACGCACGACGTGCTGGCCTGCTGGTTCGGCGTGGACCGCTCCACCATTACGCGTGCGATCGGTGAAGTGCGGCCACTGCTCGCCGAGCGGGGCTGCACCGTCGCGCCTGACATCCGACTGTGCACACTCGCCGAGGTCATCGACCATCTCGGCGCGAGCGGGCAAACCGGAATCATCGACGGCACCGAGGTCCGGGTGCGTCGCCCGGCTGTCGGACGCAAGGACCGGGAGAAGTTCATCTCCGGGAAGAACAAGCAGAACGCCGTCAAGTCCATGGTCGTCACGGACGCCGAGGGGCGGCTGCTGTTCTGCAGTCCGGCCGAGCCTGCGAGCTGCGCGGACATCACGCACGCCCGGAAGCTGGGCCTGGTCAAGCTCCTGGCCGACGGTCCGGCCGTAGAGATCCTCGCCGATGCCGGCTACCAGGGCCTGGGCGCCCAGACCGGCGGCCGCGTGGTGACGCCACCGCACCGCAAGTTCAAGAAGAACCCGCCCGAGTGGTACGAGGAGATGCACGAGCGCCAGCGCAAGGCCCACTCCTCACGCCGCATCCGGGTCGAGCACGGCATCGGCCATCTGAAGAACTGGCGATCTCTCGCCCGCCACCACGGCCGTCGCGAGCACATGAGTGACATCATCCAAGCTGTCGCCGGACTGCTCTCGCACCAGCAGGCGGCCACGGCAAGCGGTACACGAACGTGAACACGGCGGACAGTCCGCGGCCTTCGACGCGCTACCGCCAACCATGCACGAGCTCGTAAGCGTTGTCCCGTAACTGCTGGCCACCGGTGAGATGATCATGCTGTGTCTGGTGTGATCACGGCGTCGGAGCCCTCCTGGATAGCCCCGTTCAGTGGGTTGAGCCCGCGGCAGTTCAGCAAGCTGATCACTGCACTGCGGCGGGAGGGTGCAGACCCGGTGCGCAAGGGCCGGCCCTGGAGCCTGCCGCTGGAGGACCGGGTCCTGCTGGTCGCCGCGTACTGGCGCACCAACCTCACCCTGCGCCAACTCGCCCCGCTGTTCGGGGTGTCGAAGTCCGCCGCGGACCGGATCGTCGACCACCTCGGACCGGCGCTCGCGCTTGAGCCCCGCAAGCGGTTCCGCAAGGACACTGTGCTGATCGTGGACGGCACGCTGGTCCCCACCCGCGACCACAGCGTCGCCGCGCAGTCCAAGAACTACCGCTACTCCACCAATCACCAGGTGGTCATCGACGCCGACACCCGGCTTGTCGTGGCAGTCGGCCGGCCGTTGCCCGGCAACCGCAACGACTGCAAAGCATGGGAGGAGTCCGGCGCCAGGGCCGCGGTGGGCCGCGCCACGGTCATCGCCGACGGCGGCTACCAGGGGACCGGCCTGATCATCCCGCACCGACGAAAAGCCGGCCAGAGCGAACTTCCCGCCTGGAAAGAGGAACACAACACCTCCCACCGCAAAGTCCGCGCCCGCGTCGAACACGCCTTCGCCCGCATGAAGACCTGGAAGATCCTCCGCGACTGCCGCCTCAAAGGCGACGGCGTCCACCACGCCATCCTCGGCATCGCCCGCCTTCACAACCTCACCCTGGCCGGGTGACGTAGGAGTAGGCAGGTCAGCAAGCGCACCGTAGATCATTTACGGGACAACGCTTACGAGCTCGTGCATGGTTGGCGGTAGCGCGTCGAGACCTTGATCGTTGATCATGATCCGTGTGGTGGGGAGCCGGACACGTGCAGCAATCATCCGTAGCCAGCGGATCACCGGGCTGGCGCCCGACGTGATCGCAGAACTCGTCGCAGAGATCGGTCCGTTGTGGCACGAGCGGCACCAGGCCGTGCTGACGTCCCGCCCTCGCCGCCGGGCCGTCGGTGCCGGGGCCAAGTACAAGCTGGTCTTCGTCGACCGCCTGTTGGCCACGCTCGTGCATCTCCGCCATGCAACGACGCACGACGTGCTGGCCTGCTGGTTCGGCGTGGACCGCTCCACCATTACGCGTGCGATCGGTGAAGTGCGGCCACTGCTCGCCGAGCGGGGCTGCACCGTCGCGCCTGACATCCGACTGTGCACACTCGCCGAGGTCATCGACCATCTCGGCGCGAGCGGGCAAACCGGAATCATCGACGGCACCGAGGTCCGGGTGCGTCGCCCGGCTGTCGGACGCAAGGACCGGGAGAAGTTCATCTCCGGGAAGAACAAGCAGAACGCCGTCAAGTCCATGGTCGTCACGGACGCCGAGGGGCGGCTGCTGTTCTGCAGTCCGGCCGAGCCTGCGAGCTGCGCGGACATCACGCACGCCCGGAAGCTGGGCCTGGTCAAGCTCCTGGCCGACGGTCCGGCCGTAGAGATCCTCGCCGATGCCGGCTACCAGGGCCTGGGCGCCCAGACCGGCGGCCGCGTGGTGACGCCACCGCACCGCAAGTTCAAGAAGAACCCGCCCGAGTGGTACGAGGAGATGCACGAGCGCCAGCGCAAGGCCCACTCCTCACGCCGCATCCGGGTCGAGCACGGCATCGGCCATCTGAAGAACTGGCGATCTCTCGCCCGCCACCACGGCCGTCGCGAGCACATGAGTGACATCATCCAAGCTGTCGCCGGACTGCTCTCGCACCAGCAGGCGGCCACGTCAAGCGGTACACGAACGTGAACACGGCGGACCGTCCGCGGCCTTCGACGCGCTACCGCCAACCATGCACGAGCTCGTTACGAGCTCGTGCATGGTTGGCAGTAGCGCGTCGAGACCTTGATCGTTGATCATGATCCGTGTGGTGGGGAGCCGGACACGTGCAGCAATCATCCGTAGCCAGCGGATCACCGGGCTGGCGCCCGACGTGATCGCAGAACTCGTCGCAGAGATCGGTCCGTTGTGGCACGAGCGGCACCAGGCCGTGCTGACGTCCCGCCCTCGCCGCCGGGCCGTCGGTGCCGGGGCCAAGTACAAGCTGGTCTTCGTCGACCGCCTGTTGGCCACGCTCGTGCATCTCCGCCATGCAACGACGCACGACGTGCTGGCCTGCTGGTTCGGCGTGGACCGCTCCACCATTACGCGTGCGATCGGTGAAGTGCGGCCACTGCTCGCCGAGCGGGGCTGCACCGTCGCGCCTGACATCCGACTGTGCACACTCGCCGAGGTCATCGACCATCTCGGCGCGAGCGGGCAAACCGGAATCATCGACGGCACCGAGGTCCGGGTGCGTCGCCCGGCTGTCGGACGCAAGGACCGGGAGAAGTTCATCTCCGGGAAGAACAAGCAGAACGCCGTCAAGTCCATGGTCGTCACGGACGCCGAGGGGCGGCTGCTGTTCTGCAGTCCGGCCGAGCCTGCGAGCTGCGCGGACATCACGCACGCCCGGAAGCTGGGCCTGGTCAAGCTCCTGGCCGACGGTCCGGCCGTAGAGATCCTCGCCGATGCCGGCTACCAGGGCCTGGGCGCCCAGACCGGCGGCCGCGTGGTGACGCCACCGCACCGCAAGTTCAAGAAGAACCCGCCCGAGTGGTACGAGGAGATGCACGAGCGCCAGCGCAAGGCCCACTCCTCACGCCGCATCCGGGTCGAGCACGGCATCGGCCATCTGAAGAACTGGCGGTCTCTCGCCCGCCACCACGGCCGTCGCGAGCACATGAGTGACATCATCCAAGCTGTCGCCGGACTGCTCTCGCACCAGCAGGCGGCCACGTCAAGCGGTACACGAACGTGAACACGGCGGACCGTCCGCGGCCTTCGACGCGCTACCGCCAACCATGCACGAGCTCGTTAGGCCGTGTTTTGGAAGTAGCGCCGTCCGCCCTTTGGGCGGGGCCCGTGGCGTCTGGTGCGTGCGATCGCAAGGCGGAGGGTTGTCCTCGTAGTGGGCCTACTCGGACAAGCCCGACAACGCAGCGAGCGTGCGTATCAGGCGCCACGGGGCAGGCGGGACTTCCAAAACACGGCCTAAGCGGGTGGGGTCCCTCGTCGGTCGGGCAGCTTCGCCGGACCAGGGTTCTCCGGGGGCCGCCAAGACTCACCTCGTGACGCGTGTGCTCGGCCTGGGCGGGCCCCCGGGGGTTCCTGGTACGCCTCCGAGGACCCGGCGGCGAGGGAGGCCCCCACCCGCGACCCCGCGTCCCACACCACGACGAAGCCGCACCCGACGCACGGCCCTCTGCCCGTCAGAGGGAGGGCCGGGGTCTGGGGCGGAGCCCCGTAAAGGGGTTTGCTGTGTGGACTGTTGCGCGCCCGGTCCGGCGGGGTCGTCGGCGAGCGGGGCGGAGACAGGAGCGGGCGGCGGCCCCGAGGAGCCGAAGCGCGCGGGCCGAGACAGCGGGCCGCCTTGATCAAGTAAAGAAGCTCCGAACAGCTCACCGTCTGGTCGATCTGTCAGCCTGGTTGTCAGGGGCCCTGCTGGCGGCGCTTCTTCGCGTCGGCGAGTCTGTCGTTGAGTTCCTTGCGGGCGGCTGCGGGATCTTCGTGGAGCGGTGGCGCGAGTTGGCCACGGCGGCCCAGTTCGCAGGCTATCTTCCGGCCTTTCTCGACCGCTGCTTGGTACGCCGTGCGGGCCTGGTTGAGCTCGTCATGGATTTGGTCGGCAAGCGCTTTGAGCTCGGCGTCGGAGAGATGCGCGAATTCGCTGGCGGTCCTGGCCAAGTACGCCACCAAGTCCGCCGATGCCTCCGGCGCCCTCGACTGAGCCCTGTTCTGCCGCCCCTACCAGGGACACGGAGCCACCCTCCTGCCCCACGGAACCCCGCTCCCCTGCACGGCGTGCGACGGCCGCCGGGAACTAGAACGCCGGTTCACCGCCGAAGGGGGCTGCGGATAACGCGCAGGAACCCGCCCCGACCCGTCTGAGGCAGAGTGCCTCGGAGGAACTGCTGACCGTGCCCCAGGCCATGGCCCGACTCCAGCTCGGCCGCTCCGCCGTCTACGACTGCTCCGCTCCGGCCAACTCGCCTCGATCACCCTCGGCCGCGCCCGCCGCATACCCGCCCACGCGCGGGCCGACTTCATCCACACCCGCCTAGAACAGGAACCCGCCGCCGGATGACCACACCCCGCGACACCCCCACCTCCCGCCGTGTACGCGCCAACGGCGACGGGACCGTCTACCAGCGCAAGGACAGCCGCTGGGAAGCCGCCGGATATGTCCGCACCCCCGGCAACACCCGCAAGGAAGCCCCGGCCAAGCTCACCGGGAAGATCGTCGCCTGCAACTGGGGCCTTCCCGTCCCCTCTGCGCAACCAGCGTGGCCATGTACCTGACGTACTGGCTGGAGAACATCGCCTCCACCACCTGCGCGAGAACACCCACACCCGCTACACCGCCTGTGTCCACCGGTACCTCATCCCCGGCCTGGGCAAGAAGAAGCTCACCAAGCTCACCGCCAAGGACGTACGCACCTGGCTCAACCAGTTCCGCACCACTTGCCAGTGCTGCACGCGCGGCATCGACGCCCGGCGCGACCAGCCCCTCTGCTGCGCCGCCGGTCAGTGCTGCCACAAGCTGCTCTCCCCGCTGACGCTGACCTACATCCGCTCCGTGCTCAAGTCCGCCCTGGAGCACGCCGTGCGCGAGGAGGAGATCCCGCGCAACGTGACCCGTAACGTCCGTACCGGCACCCCACGGCCGCGGCGCTTCGAACCCCTCACCGCCGACGAAGCCCGCCCGCTCCTCACCACCACACACGGTCACCGATTGCACGCGCTGTTCGAACTCGCCCTCCACACCGGACTCCGCAAGGGCGAACTCCTCGGCCTGCGCTGGGGAGACCTCGACCCCGGCGCAGGCACCGCCGCCATCCGCCGAACCTTGCAGCGCACCAGCACCGGCGGACTCACCACGCTGCCCACCAAGACACGGGCCTCCGAGCGCCGCATCGCCCTCCCCACCCGCTGCGTCCAGTCCCTGAAGCACCAAGAGCAGCAGCGCGAGCGGGAGGCCGCAGACCTGGCATGGCAGCACAGCGGGCATGTGTTCACCACTGCGCAGGGCGATGCGATCGACCCGACCAACCTCACCCGCACGTTCCTTGCCCTCCTCCAAGGTGCTGGCCTCCGCCGCATCCGCTTTCACGACCTCCGCCACTCGACCGCGACGCTGCTCCTAGAGCAGGCAGTCGAACTCGTCGTGATCAAGGAACTCCTCGGCCACGCCCACATCGGCGTCACCGCCACCGTCTACGCCCACGTCCGACTCCGCCTCCAACGCGAAGCCATGACCGCACTCGGCAACGACCTCAGCCACCCCTGACTCCGCGCACGGGCGCACGGCAACGGCGGCGAACACCCCTGGTGTTCGCCGCCGTTGCCGTCAACTACTGCCGTCAGCGCGGAGCGATCCCGATGAAACCAGCACCCCGAGAAGCCAGAATTCGCCGAAGCGAATCCTTCAGATCGGAATCAAGGACGTTGCGTCACTCCTCTTCGAGCAAATCGCCCCTGATTTCATGATGAATGAACACCTGATCGCTAACGCTCGTGCGCAGTAGCGACTTCAAACCCTGAATATTCTCAATCGGATTGACTGCCCGCGCCAGTGGAGTTGCAATCTTCTCGACGAGTCCCACTCGAAAGCCATCCTCTCCACTCGCCTCTGCCGCTTCTCCGGATAGGAGGTCGAGATCTTCGCGAGAAATAGACGCGATTGCGTCCGCCCTGAACCTGACGAGGCATTTCGACTCTGGGAGCCATCCCGCCTTGACCTTGACCGCTGGGGCGAATCCGACATTCACGTAGAACGACTCGTCCCAGCGGGACTCCTGAACGCCAACTACGCAGTAGAGATCGCCCGACACTCTGTACCAATTTGCTGACTTCTTTCGAAATCCCAGCGGCTTGAAGACCTCATTGAGAGCCTCCAGGAGAATCGAGTTAACCATCAGCCGAACCTCTTATACGTATCGAGATGGCCAGTCCAACTCTGACCGGTCATATCCTCCAACTCGGCGACGTACTTCTGCAACTGTCGCCGCCCCGTCGCCTGGCTGCTCTTCGCGTCCGACTTCAACTCACGCACGACTCGGTTCTTCCAGTCGACCGCATCAGGCCGGAGCCCGCTCGGAAGCGTGACCTCGAAGTCGTACCCAGCCCCCAGAGCATTCCTGTAGTTCAAGTGTGTCTGGCGCCCACGGGCCGCGTCCGAATTCTCTCCAGATGTGAACTGCCCCTTCTCGTTGCGGGCGACACCGCATCCGTTGGTGTTGTGAACGAGTACCGGCGTGGCCCCCGCCAGCACATAGTACGTGTGCTACGCGGACCCGTATGCGACAACGCCGCAGTGGGCGCCCTTCAAGACCACTCCGCGCTTCGGGGCCGGGCTGGCACCCATGTGCACACTGGGCGCCAACCCTTCAGCCCGACCCGGGACCACTCTTGCACTCGATCGAAGATCGGAGAATCCAGCAAAAACGATTACTATCCCCAGGTGTCCAGATTCTGCCATTGAACGCAGGTAGGACGCTTACCGCCCGAAATTAGAAACTCTTTGGCCGCCCGCCGCACGAGCGAAATCGGAATTTCCGAGTATGCCGAGAATTCCGTCAAGTGTCCCTGCTGGAAATACACAGGATCAACTCGGCCGCTAGAAGATCCACGAGACACGAAGTTCCCGCTTGCATCACTGAAGGCAACGAGACCAACTTCAAGTTCCCAATCGACCCCAATCATGAATTCATGATCCGGGGTCCCAAAAGGCAGCCTCTCTCGTTCCAGAGAATAGACGGAAGCTAGATTTTCTTTGAGGACCCCTGTCGCAGGAACCAAGAGATCATCGATCACGGAGTCAACTCCCTGGGCGGAATCGATGATTCGTGGCTCTTCACCGTGCTCACGCCGATACTGCGCTTCAGCGCGCACCGCCATCAACCCACTCCTTCATACGTCTTCGACCCTCCCGGCCAATGAACAGTAAGAGAACGATTCGGCCCGAGCAGAACGGGCAACATCGAATCGCACCCTAGCTTCACCGTGCATGGCCCACCGGGATGATTAATGTACAGATTCGCATTAGCTATGCCATCCCGATCCATGACGGCTGCAAACTTCTGCTCCACATCCATGGCGCGCCCCGAATTTGCGTTAGTGGCACCAATTTTTTTCAGCCTGCCGTTGACCCAGGAGACCAAATCGCTATCTTCACCTCTATTGAGACCACTAGTCAGATCGTACCTCCTACCGTCACTCGCCACCGCAGAACCTGTTGTATGCCCGCCGCTGTACTCCGGGAGAGCAGCCAACTCCTCAGCGGCATCGCAATTGTGAACGAGAACGGAAGCACCGCCGACGAGCACATAGTACGTGTGGAGTTCGTTGACGGTGAGGTTGTACATGTCCGCGGTGCCGGGGCGGGTGGTCTTGCCGGCGAGGCGGACGTGGGTGTTGGTGGCGGTTTCGAGCGCGTGGCCGGGGGTGAGCTGGGCTGCGGGAAGCCACTTGTGGAGGGTGTCGTCCCAGAAGGGGTGCTTGGAGGTGGTGTGCAGGACGCTGGCGTGGCCGCTGCCGGTGTCGATGGTCAGGTCGACGAGGTCGTCGTCGTGGTTGATCCAGGTGGCGGTGACCTTCTCGGTCTTCTGGTGCTTGCCGGTGCCCGGGTCTGCTGCTTCGACTTCGTCCCCGGGCTTGATTTCCCCGATGGGCTTGGTTTTGCCGCCATCCATGAGGACTTGGGTGTCGGGGCTGAAGCTGCAGCGGCCAGGCTTCTTTTTGCCGATGCCGAGATCGGGCATAGCCTTCTTTGAGAGCCAAGCAGCGATGAGCGTGCCGGCGAGAGTTCCGAGCACTTGCGCCGAGTGGCCTTGCCGGGCCTCCCTGTATGCCTCTTTCAGATTGGTGATGGTGTGGGCCCACCCGCTGACCGTGTCCTTCGCGTCCTGTACAGCATCGGCACAGTTAGCCGCAATAGCGCATTTTGCACCATCCCACACGGTGTTGGCGCCATCTTCGATGCCGCCCATGATGGACTTACCGGCGCTGCTGGAGAACAAGTCGAGCCACTTGCTCAAACCGTCTGTCTTCTGAAGGTGTTTGTCGCTGAGGATCGATTGCGGGGTCGGCTTCCCGTTCTCGCAATAAATCCCGCTGTTGTACTTCGCGCAGTAGTTCGTCTGCTCCTGGTCGGCGATGCAGTACTGATCGCACGCTCCGCCGTATAGGCGGCTGGTCTCCAGCATGAGGCCGTCGGGGTCGGCGCCGGTGATGGGGTTGCCGGCCGCGTAGGAGTAGCCGTTGACCTGTTGCGGGTCGGTCAGTTCGAGAACGGGGTCGAGGGAGACGAATCGTCCGATGGTGGGGTCGTAGTCGCGTGCGCCGAGGTGGGTGAGGCCGGTGGTGTCGCTCTCGACGCCGCCGACGAAGCCGTGGTCCCCGGTCCAGGCGGTCGGTGCGGTGCCGCGCTCGTTGCCGAAGGGGTCGCTGCGGCGGTAGGTGACAGCTTGCGTGGTGGCGTCGATCTGGGCCGTGGCGGTGTTGTGCGCGTCGGTGAGGACCCACTGGAAGGAGCCGTCGGAACTGCGGACGGCGATGTTCTGCCCGAGCCACGAGTAGTAGCGGGTGGCGGTGGTGTGGGTGGTGTCCTTGTCGAGGTGGACCTCGGTGTCGCCGAGGTAGAGAGTGGTGCCGGTGGAGTCCCGCGAGAGGATGCGGTTGCCGTCGGTGTCGTAGATGTAGCTCTCGCCCGTGCCGTCAGCCGCCTGCTCGGAGTCGAGTTGGCCCTGGTCGTTCCAGATGAGGTTCTCGGTCGTGCCGTTCAGGTCGCGGCTCTGCGTGTTGCCGGCGGCGTCATAGACGTAGCTGTTGGTGGTGGTGCTGGTCGCAGTCGTGGTGGTGGAAGTGGTGAGCGTGTGTGGCTGCGAAGCGTGAGGGGAGTCGGTCGGGGAGCCGTAACCGTAGTCGGTGGTGGTGTCGGTGCTGCCGGCGGCTGCGGCGTGCTCGACGAGCTTCTTGCGGTTGCCGAGGGCGTCGTAGGTGTAGCTCTGCCAGTAGGGTGCGGGTCCGTTGCCGAGGGTGGTGCTGGTCGGGGCGGTGCCGCAGGCGTTGGCGGTCTGCCAGGTGGCGGCGGTGGTGAATGCCTCGGTGAGGCGGTCGTGGCCGTCGTACTGGTAGCACTGGGTGTCGTCGACGCTGTCGGCGCGGGTGTCGACCAGGGTCGGGTTGCCGGCGTTGTCGTACGTGTAGTGCGAATCCTGGACGATGCCGCTGCCGGTGTCGTCGCTGACGAGTTGGTGCAGGAGTCTGCCGGTGCCGTCCTCGTAGGTGTTGGTTTCCTGCACCTGCTTGGCCGTGAGCATGGTGAGCTGCTTGACCTGGCCGATGTCGGTGTAGTTCGTCCCGTTGATGTAGTGGTAGTCGCCCTGCAGGGACGTGGGCATCAGGAGGCTGTTGTAGCCGTAGAGAAGCGATTCCTGGTCCAAACCGCCGGCGGCCGGATCGGTGGTGGACTCCAGCGTGCCGTCGAGGTTGTAGGAAGCGTCGATCTCGTAGGACCCGGCCAGCGCCTGCTCACCAGGTGCGGAGGGGATGACCACGCGGCTGCGGAGCGGGTTGTACAGGGCGTCGTAGGTGCCGACCTGGGAGGTGTAGGCCAGGCCGCCTGTTCCGGACCCGCTGACGTAGCGGGTGGAGGCAGTGGGCAGTCCCTTGGCCACCGTGTCATAGGTCCACTTGGCGATCTGGTTGGCGGGTGCCTGCTGGTCGGCTGCGGCGTCGTACTCCGCTGTGGTGCGGCCGAGCTCGTCGTACGTGTAGCTGGTCGTCTTCCCGCGGCTGTCGGTGGTGGACAGCACCTGGTCGAGGTCGGTGTAGAGCGTGTGGCTGGTGCCGGCATCCGGGTCGGTGGTGGTGGTCTTTCGGCCCATGAGGTCGTACTTGTAGGACCACTCGTTGTTCCCGGCGTCGACGACGTCGGTCATCTGCCCCTTGGGGTTGTACGTGTACTTGATCGACGTGTAGGGGCCGGTGCCGGTTGCCGAGTCGTACTGGCGGGTCTCGACGGTGCGCCCGAGGGTGTCGGTGACGGTCGCGGTGGCGATCCCTCCGGTGGGCGGAATGACGGTGGTGATGTCACCGCCGTAGACGGTGGTGGTGGACCAGCGGTAGGTGTTGTCGGCGTAGAAGGCCGCCACGGTGGGTCGTGCGGCTCCGTCATAGGTGGTGACGGTCTGCGCCGGGTACACGTCGTTGATCGACTGCAACGCGCCGGAGGGCGCATCGGTGTTGGAGTAGTCGGAGTCGGAGACCACGGCCAGGCCGCGGGAGTCGTAGGTGGTGTCGGTGAAGACGCGTCCCCCGCCGGGCGTGGGGTCCTGCGTCTGCCGGGCCCGCAGCAGGGAGTCGTAGATGTCGAAGGAGTAGGTGTAACTCGTGCCGTCGTTGCGCAGTAGGCCGGTGCGTACGTACGGCGCCGCGACCCGCTGGGGATCGAACACGTAGTCGTAAGTGGTGTTGGCGTTCTGCTTGTTGGCCTTGCTGCGGGTGGGCAGCCACACGCCGGTCAGCCGGCCCAGCGGGTCGTAGGAGAAGTCGGTGCGTTTCCCGTTCGGATCGACCGAGGCTGTCTCGACGTTGCGCGCCGGGTCATAGGTGGTGGTGTTGCTGAACTGTTTGGAGTTCTTCGTCACCACACTGGTCACGGGCCCGCCGGTCGTCGGCGTGTAGGTGGTGGTGGCAGTGTGCTGGTCGGCGTCGGTGGCCGTCAGCAACCTTCCCTGCCCGTCGTAGGTGTTGGTGGCGATCGTCTGGAAGACGGGTGTGTCGCCGTTGTAGGAGGACAGTCGCTGGGTCGAGGTCTCGTTGCCGAGGGTGGGTGCGCTGCCGTAGGGCAGGTCGTCATACAGGCTGCGGGTTTCGGAGACGATGTCGTCGGGGACCTTCGGTGTGGTGCCGCACGGTACGTCGACGGTCCGAACGTCGATGGGGAGGTTCCTGATCCACACCGAGGTGTTGTCGGAGTACTTCGTGGTGGTGCACTGCTCGTCACCTGTGACGGCGTCGTCGCCGTGGTCGTCGATCGAGGTGTCCGCGCCGGTGGCCGAGTCGTAGGTGGTGGTCACCGTGGAGGTACGCGGGGCGCCGCTGGCACGGTCGGTGCGAGTGGTCACCGTGGTGGGCCGCACGATGAACGCCTTGCGGCTGCCGTCGGTGGCGGTGTTGGACGTCCACTGGTCGGTGATGGTGGAGGAGACCTCGTCGGCGCCGTTGAAGGTGCGGGTCTCGCGGACCTGCCCGGCCAGTTGGTCGGCGTCGGTGACGTGGGTTCCGTTGGAGTCGACGACGGTGGCGCTGCGGGTCCCGCCGGCGGACTTCTTGTCGCCGTCCATCCCCTGGTAGTAGGTCGTGACGGTCTTGGTGCGGGTGGTCTGACTGTCACCGGTGGTAGTGGTGACCAGGCCGTATCCGCGCCACTGCGACCAGCTCACGTCCTTGGCAGGGCTGATGACGTCGTCGGTGTCGTAGTGCCAGGCCGGGTTCTGGTAGCTGTAGTCGGTCTCCATGTTGGCCGATCCACCGGACGGGTCGGAGACGATGACCGTCTTGACGACGTACTTCTGGAACCAGTCGGTCTGTTTGTCCTCGAACGGCGGGGCCCACGTCACGGGGTAGCACAGCATGGTGTTGCTGTCGGCGGCCGAGGGCATGTGAGAGCCGGCGAGGCACTGGGTGGCCGTGTCGGGGAACTCGTCGCTGTAGTTGGCCGTGATGACCGAGCCGGTCTCCGACGTGATGGTACGTACGCGCCACTTGATGAGTGCGGCGATGTCGTCGTGGGTGGTGTCCACCCGATTGGTGAGTTGCTTTCCCGCGAACGTCACCGGCGGCATGGGCTGCTCTCCGCCGTCCTCGCCAGTGCGGGTGATCGACTTCAGCCACAGGCCCGCGGAGGTACCGTCTCCCGGGTCGGGGAAACTCTGGTCCAGCGCCCAGGAGTCGACCTTGCGGTAGTCGGGCGTGGTAGCGAGGGCGTCCCACACGTCGGTGGTGATGCCGGTGAGGCGCTTACGGGTGAAGAACGACGGCGAGGTCGTCTTGCACACCGCGTTCGCAGCGCAGATCTGGTCGAAGGGAACGTCGGGCCAGTCCTTGGCCGCCGCCGCGTTGAGTGTCGCGCAGGTCTCGCCGTCCTTCACCGGCAGGCAGCGCTCGGCGGTGGTGAACTTCACCTGGTCAGCGGGAGTGCCGAAGAACGTCGAGTCGGTCTCGCCGTAGTCTATGCGGCTCAGGTAGGAACCGCGGTCGTAGGAGGTACCGGCGGTCGTGGTGTTGCCGTTCTTGCCGTAGGAGTTGGTCTCCTTGGTGTACCAGTACGACATGGCGTCGTGATGGGTGTCGACCACGTAGGAGAGGTTCCAGCGCCACGCCTGGGTGCAGGCGCTGTCGGCGAAGGTGCCGGCGTGGCAGGGCTCGCCGCTGTCGTCTCCGAAGACGGGGACGGTGAGCGTGGAGTTGGTGGTCGGCTTGCCGGAGGCCCATCCGGGCAGCCGGTCCATTCCGAAGACGTACTGGGTTCCGTCGGTGGTGGTGACCTTCCAGTACTCGCCGTTGTCGTCCCCGTTGGTGGTGCCGGGGCAGGCGTTGGTGTCGTCGTCGGTCTGGCCGGAGTAGGGGTTCCAGCAGCGAACGACGCGTTCGCCGTCGTCCTCCTTGGGATGCCACGTCTTGGTGTCGGCGTTCCAGAGCAGTGGGGTGGCCTTGCCGTTCAACACCAGGTTGATGTTGTTCCCGGCCCAGCACTGGTCGTACTTCCCGGAGGCGTTGGTGCCGTCCTCGTCGCAACTGTCGTAGGACCGCTCGACGTACGACGTGCCCAGGTCGAAGCCTTCACCTACCCAGGAAGGCTGGTTGTTCGTCGACGGCAGGCGGCCGTCCACGCTCTGGGCGTCGTAGCTGATCGCCAGATCGGGAGTCGGTCCCGAGGCCGGAGGCGGGGTGGTGATCGGGTAGGACCAGGTGAAGTCACCGCTGGAATTTCCGGCGTTCCACGTTGCGGACGGGGACAGCGACGTCGCCTGGTAGGAGCCGGCTCCTGACTTGGCCGTGGAGTCCGCGGCGACCACCATGGTCGTCGCCGCGGTTGCGGAGGTCTCGGCGGGCAAGGTGGCGCTGAGCGTCTTCGCTGTGACGTCGTTGTCGACACCGGTCAGTGGGGTGCGAGTGCGGCACTGCGCTTGGTCGGGCGTGGTCAGGGAGCAGGCGGGGAGGGCGACCAGGGTCAGGCGGGCGCCGAAGTCCCCTCCGTAGGCGTGGGCGAAGCCGGAGTAGTCCAGCGACACCCGAGCCTGGTCAAGGCCGGTCGCCGCGCGGGGCCGGGTCACCTTCATCAGCGCCCCCGAGACGCCGGCGGCCTGCGCAGCGACGCGGGAGGCGACAGACACGGTGGGCGCGGCATGTGCCGTTCCGGAATCGTTGGTTGCCGTCGAGGTGGCGGCTTTGGTCCCGTGCGTGAGCGTGACCTGGGCGTCAGAGGCCGTCGCCCACGCGACCGGCTTCTTGAGCAGATCGGTCGTTCGCTTCGCGGCGGCTACAACAGGGTCCTTGGCCGTCTTCGCGTGCGAGGTGAAGGGAACCGTCTTGGTGTACCTCTGCTCGGGTGCGGCGACGCTGTGGTGCCCGTGGCCGCCGGCCCATCCGGGTGGTGCCGCCCCCAGACCTGCTGCGGTCAGTGCACCAGTAGTGAGTCCGACAACCCACAGGCGCCACCCGCGTGCACGGGCCCGCCGTATGCTCCCCGCCCCGATGTTCCCCATCGCCCCACTCCACATTCCGGACAATCCGCTCAGATGATGGCCTGCAAGCCCGCGCAACAGGGCGCGGATGAGATGTCGCTGGTTGAACGCCTACGCGTCGCCCCACATGTCGGGGCCTTCCGTGGAGTACAAGAACTTGAGCGTCTGCTCGGGTACGACTCCGGTCCACACATGGACCTGGGCGAACATGCCCTGCGCGAAGTCGCCGTAGGACCCAGGCGCGGTCCGGCGCTGGCCGAGGGAGAAGTCGCCCGTGGCCTGCCACGCCGAGGTGAAGGAGGTGCCACCACCGGTGACCTCGTCGCCCGGGTCGTCGCCGACCACACCTACCGGAGTGGCATTCACGTAGAGTTCGAGGCTCTGGGTTGCCGAGTCGTAGACACCGGTGAGCATGGTCCAGTCCCCCGGCGCGGTCAGCGTCGAGGCTGCCACGTCAGCCGGTGCAGTGGTCACCGCGGACCCGGCGGCGTCGGCTGCGGTGCGTCCGAAGACATACGCACCAACGTCGGAACCGGCAGCCTGCTGATACCACAGCCCCCACGAATCCTGCACGGTGCCGGACTGCCCCGCCAGGCGCATGGTGTGCGCCGCGCTGGTGTCCGCCAGCACACCGTCAGGGTCGAGCTTGACCCAGAGGGAGACCGAGAAGCTCCCCTGGGAGTCCACGAGCGGCCCGTGCGCGGTCACGACGGAGGTCGACCTTCCATCCAGGGAGAGAACGTTGCCCATGCCGCCGTCGGTGTCGTCGTACCACTGAGCCGTGGCCCCCAGAGTGGTGTCCCGCGCGTAGCCGGAGGTGTCGGCAGGGGTGCCGTCGGACTCGTCGAGCTTCCAGTGGGCGACTTCGGCGGGCTGGTTCACCTGTGTGGTGGCATCGGTCATGCCCTGGATTCCGGCGACTTCCTGTGGCGACAGAATCCGGTTCCACAGCTGGACCTCGTCGATCTGACCCGGGAAGAAGTTGGTGAAGGTGTTCTTGTACTGCCCGCGGCCGATCTGCAGGTCGCCGCTCGCCTTCCACGGCGTGGTGAACGCCGTCGGTGCTCCCCCGTCACCTTGCGGAACACCGTTGATGTAGAGCTGGATGCTCTGCGCGTTCTTGTCGTAGACCCCGAGCAGGTGAGTCCACACACCGGTCACAGGGACAGTGTTCGAAATCGAGCGCACCACGGTCGGCGCCGCCACGTCGGAGGCGTTGCGGTTGAACACCCACCGCTGGTACCCCGGCGAGTAGTACAGCGAGAACGCCGAGCTGTTCACGCCGTCCTGGGACGTGATCACCGCGGTCTGATCAAGGTTGGACAGGCGGGCCCACGCCGAGATCGTGAAGGAACCCGAAGTGTCCAGAGCGGCCGGCTTCGCGGAGGCGCTGCCCGTCGCGCCGTCCAGGGCCAGCGCGCCGCCGAGGCGACCCAAGGTGGACCAGGAGGCGGTCCCGCCCAGAGTCCCATCGGCAGCACCGATCGAGTCGGCCGCCTTGGTTCCTGTGCCTTCGTCGAACGACCAGTTGTCCAGGGCCGGCGCTCCCGGCGCGACCCGGAACCAGTACTGACCGTCCTCCGACTTCGAGCTGTTCCCCGCCGCGTCGTACGTCGTCACGCTGAGGGTGTTGAGACCGAGTTGATCAGGAACCGCGGTGAACGTCAGCGACGCGGAGTCCGAGGTGACCGAACGGGTCACGGCGGTGTTGCCGTTGAGGGTGTAGACGTACTTCACTACGTCGGAGGCACCCGGCTTGACGGTGAAGAAACCCGCCTGCCCCACGCCCCCGTTCGCGGTGCAGGTGTCAGGATCATCCACCGCCGCGCACTCCGGATAGGAGGACGAGGTGATCGCCGGCGCCGGAGGTGCCGAGGTGTCGACCGTGAACCAGCAGCCCGAAGTCCACGCCGAATACAGCGAAGCGGACTTCCCGTCATAGGTGTACTTGTACTCGGTACGGGCCCGGAACCAGTAGGTGCCGCCGTTCGCGAGAGACGGCGAGGTGAACCGGCCGGCAGTGCCGGAAGCGGTATATCCCGACGGACTCCCGGAGCCCACCAGCGGGTCGGCGGTATTCGGGTCGTACTTGCGGATCTCGAAGTTCGGTCGCAGCGTCGCCTGGGACGAGTCGGCCGACTTCGGTACGGCCGACACCGCGGGAGTCTGTGTGTGGATGTGGACCGCGGCCGCCTTGTTGACGCCGCAGATCAGGTTCGGCGAGGCCAGCCGCAACGACGTGGGAAGCGAAGGCGCCGACACGAACGTCACCGACAGCACCGGCTTGGTGTCCGACGGCGAGGCGAACTGCTTCCAGGCGATGGGATCGGACTCGTCCGCCTTCAACCCGAGCGTCGTCGTGGCACCGTTGCGCTCGGCGCCGTAAGCCACGGCACTGGTCGCGTCGAACTCCACGTTCCCGCCAGGGCAGTTGGACGACCAGCCCTTCGCCGTGGTGACCGAGTCCACCACCGACATCCACTTCGGAGGCTTGTTGTACGTCGTCGACGACGAGATTCCCCCGGTGTGCCAGAGGTTCACCTTCTTTTCAGTGCAGTTCGCCGACCACACCTCAAGGGCCGTGAAGGTCGCATGCAGGACCTTCTTCCCCTCCACGCCGTGCGTGTCGAACTGGTAGAGCGACTGCACCTTCTTGTTGTTGACCGGGTACTCCCAGCCGACGCCAAGGGTGTGCGAGGTCTTCCAGAACGACGTGGACGGTTCCGTGGACCACAGCGCCGTCCACCCGGCCAGCGACTGGCTCACCGTCTGCGGGTCCAACACCACCGGATAGGTCGTCGAAGGATCGGTCAGGAAGCCCTGATCAGGCGTCACCGTCATGGCCGACGAGGTCACATCCACGTCCATGGTGGTGACCCGCGCCCCGGGTCCTGGGGCAACAGCGGTGTCGGCAGGTCCTGCGAACGCCTCGCTCGACGAACTCGAACGGCCCTGGACCTTGTTCGAGGGCTGCTGTTCCGTCTCGGTACCGGTGCCGCTGTCCCACGCCACGGCCGCACCGGTCGACAGCACCGGCCGCCCCTCGCCGTCGACCAGGGCCGCACCGCCCGAATCCTGTCCGCGTACCGCAAGTCCGTGTAGGGACACCGGAAAACGCAGCGAGGCGATCTCGGGCGACAGTGCGGCCTCACGCGTCTTGACGACCAGGTTCTCGGTGAACCCGTCCGGGACCGCGGAGACCACCAGGTCCACGTCCGGAAGCACCGACCGGTACGTGGCCGTGGCCCCCGACACCTCGGGAGTCGGCAGCGACCACGGCACTGACAAGTCATAGGACCCGTCACCGGCGGAGACCCTCACCAACGGGCCCGACCCGCCGCCGGAGAAAACCACTCCGACCGCGCCCGCCTTCGGCTTCAGCGAACTATCCGCCTGAGCCTGCAACGTCGTGTCGATCGGCACCCAGGCGTCACCCTGGCGGGCCCGCACCGGCCCTGCCGCCGCGTCCAGCCGGAACGTCCCATCCGGCAGGGCCGTCACCGTATCTGTCGGCGTGGTCTCCTCACCGACCACCACAGGGTCTCCACTCGCCATCGCCTTCTTCGACGCGGCGTCCTCCGGTGACACGTGCTCCGACTGGGCAGCAGAAGCCGCACCATCGCCATGCGTATCCGCCGCAGCCCCGTGCGCACCGGCGACCATCAACGCCTGGCCCGACAGCACGATTGCTGCCAGCCAAACCCCGCCGACAGGCACACGCCTGCCCCCCAACGTCCACATCAGGCCCCACCCCAGACGTCACGCACAGCACTCGAACGTGCTGCGCCAGTAGCCCGGCGATCTTTACATGCACCTTACATTCTTTGCAAGAGCTTCACTGGGACTTTGCCTCCTGCATCCACGACTCCGCTCGGACCCGGGAGGCCATTGGGTGCAAGGTCACCAAGTGAAGTGACACATCATCACTTCCGTTGCTCGGACTGATGAGTTGATCGGGCACCGCGCGATCCGGCCGCGGGTCGATGGGACGGCGTCCGCGGACGCCGTCCCTACGTTCTTCTCGCCAGGCGCGAGAACTTCAGGACACGGAATCGGCGAGGGCGGCTCTCATCAGAGGTCCTTCGTCTCGGACTCATACCCAAGGAGAGCCTTGAGGAGGACTCGACCGGGGTATTCGTCGTACGGATGCACGGGCGCGTCGAAGATCTCCGGGTCGTCGAAGACCGGCTCGCCGTTGGGGCGTCGCGCGTAGGGGACGTGACCGTAGTCGACGCCGTCCTCGGCGTCGTGTCCCGTCCACGCGAGGACCTCGCGCTCGCACTCGCGTCGTGGATGGTGGGAGACCGTTCGGCCGGCGATCTCCTGGCCGACGACAAGCCGGACCTGCGGGATGCCGAAGACGATGCGGACGTGTGGAGTTGCCGCGGCTTCTCGGCAGCCGGCCACGCAGGTTGCCGGTGTCGGTTGAACAAAGGCCGGTCAGGCGCCCTTCTCGCGGACAGGGGTGATGATCTCGTCGACGAGCCAGCGGGCGGGCTTGTCCGGGTAGGGGCGGGGCAGCGCGAGGACGACGTGTCGGATGCCGGCAGCGGCGAGTGCGTAGACGTGGGCGCGGGTGGTCGCGGGGTCGGCGTAGTCGACGATGATCTGCGCGGAGCGGGTGATCTCGGCGGGATCGCGGCCGATCGCCGCGCAGTGCGCGTCCAGGACGCGGGCGCGCTCGGCGATCCGGTCGGTGCTGTTGTGGGGCGGGCCGGGGATGTTCCAGATGTCGGCGTGCTCGGCGATGATCCGCAGGGTGCGGTCGCCCCAGCCGCCGAGCAGCAGCGGTGGGCCGCCGGGCTGGACCGGGCCGGGTCCGTTGCGGGTGCCGCGCAGGGTGGTGAAGGCGCCGTCGTGATCGAAGACCTCCTCGGTCCACATGCTGCGCAGAATGGTGATCGTCTCGGTGAGGCGGGCCAGACCCTCGCCGGGGCTCGGGAGCGGGAGGCCGTAGGCGGCGTACTCGGCGACGGCCGGGTTGGGGCCGTCGGGCTGCCGGGTTCCGCCGACGCCCAGGCCCATGATCAGGCGTCCTTCGGAGATCACGTCCACGGTGGTGGCGATCTTTCCGAGGTGGGCGGGGGCGCGCAGCATGTTGCTGGTGACGAGCAGGCCGAGACGGAGCCGGGTGGTGCGAGCGGCCAGTGCGGCCAGCAGCGTCCAGCCCTCCAGGACGGCGCCGCCGGGCGGCCCGGCCAGCGGCATCAGGTGGTCCCACAGCCAGGCGTCGTCGAGTTCGGGCAGTTCGTCGGCTTCTTCCCAGACGCGGAGGATGTCGTCGTAGGCCAGGTGCATGGGCGTCGTCTTGACGCCGAAGCGGAGCGCGCGGTGAGGTGCGTCAACAGGCATGACCATCAGCTTAGTTGATCGTCAGGACTGCTGATGATCAGATGATGGTTAAGGTTTGGGGATGGCGGAGAATGACGACGACGGGGCCGCGGTCGAGGAGTTGCTCGGCACGCGGCTGGGCTACCTGCTCAAACACGCGCAACTGCGGCTGGCCGAGCACGCCGGGCCCGCACTGGCCCCGTTCGGGCTGGACGCACGGGAGTTGGCGGTGCTCGCGGTGCTGGCGGCGGGCCGCCCGCTGTCCCAACTGGAGGCCGCGCGGCGGCTGGGCGTGGACCGTACGACGATGGTCGCGCTCGTCGACGCGCTGGAGGGCAAAGGGCTGGTGGAGCGGCGCCGCAGTGCGGAGGACCGCCGCCGCAACGTCGTTGAGTTGACCGAGCGGGGCCGACGGGCGCGGGCCGATGCGGAGGACGCCCGCGAGGCGGCGGAACGCGAGTTCCTCGCCCCGCTCGGCGAGAAGGACGCGGCGCGCCTGGTGAAGTCGCTGCAGGTGCTGATCAGAACGCCGAACGGGCCCTGAGCGGGCCCTCGTTCAACCGGAATGCCTCGGCGGAGGCCCGACCGACGGGTGCTCGCCGAACCGGGTCTGGGCGAGGAGGCTCCCGAACGAGGACCGGCACGGCCCGGCACGGACCGGCCCGGCCCGACCCGGCCCGGCCCGACCCGACCCGGCCCGGCCCGACCCGACCGCGCTCTTCCGGTCGCACATCAACCCGTACGGAACCTTCCGCCTCGACATGGACGAACGGCTCGGCCTCGCGACGGCAGCCACTCCCCGATCAGTCCGGCCTGTCAGCCCAAGCGTTGCCGGGTGCCCGTATCCGCGGAGAGCCTGATCGCGTCAAGCAGGCGGTGCAGCCGCAGGCCGGCATCGAAGTCCGGGACGCTGCGTGAGCCGGTGCGGAGGTCGAGGGCCAGCCGGGCGTACATCTGCGCCACGTTGAAGCCCTCGGCGGCGGGATCGAGCCCGGGTGTCCAGCGGTATCGGCTGGGAACGGGCAGCTCTTGAAAGGTGCCGTCCGCATCACCTGGCCCTTGCACGCGCAGTTCACCGATCTGGATGCCTGCTGGGCCGGCGGCCCCGGTGGAGACGATGGCCAGGTCTCCCTTGGTGCCGGAGATTTCCAGTCGGGTCCCGGCGCCGGTGACCTTGGCGTCGTGGACGTGGGCCGACACGACGGCACCGCTGGTGAGGGTCGCGTGGAGAAGGAGGTGGTCGGGGCTCGTTGCCTCCACCGTGTCACCGGTACCGGCGATGGTACGGACCGGGTGCTGGCCGGACACCATCGCCGACAGGTCGCTGATGCCACCGAGCAGGTACTGCACCGCGTCGAGCGTGTGCCCGCCGGCGACCTCAAGCGTCCCGGCACCGTTGTTGCGATCGAGGGTGTACGCCGCCCAGGCGGGAATCCGCTCCCCAGGTCCCTTCCCGCGGGCGGCGTGAACGGTCGCCGAGGTCACGCGTCCTACACGACCATCGGCGACCAGTTCGCGGGCGTAGGCGATCGCCGGGGCATACCGCGCCTGGAGCCCGAGCACGTGGTGCACGCCCGCGCCGTGGGCTGACTTCGCGAGGGCCGCGGCCTCCTGGGTGGTTCGGGCCAGCGGCCACTCGCAGTACACGTGCTTGCCGGCTGCCAGCGCCGCCTCGACCAGTTCGGCGTGCGCAGGAACCTTCACGGTGATGACGACCAGGTCCACCTCAGGGTGCTCGGCGAGTTGCCCGGCGTCGGTGAAAGCGTGCGCGGCCCCGAACTCCCGCGCCGCGGCCCGTGCGCTCTCGGGGCGGCTGGTGCCGACCGCGGTGATGCGGTACTCCGGCAGGGCCAGCAAGGCCGGGACGTGTGCCCGGGCGGCCCAGCCTCGGTCGGGGCTCGCCCCGATGATGCCGACGCGGATTCTCTTCGCTTCCATGGCAGCCCCCCAACCAAACGGACCGATCTTGTCCGGTTGAAGACTCTAGCTAAGCGGACAAGATTGGTCCAGTTATCGCTAGGATCAGCGCATGGACCAACCGCGCAGCACAGTGGACCGCCTGCTCGTCGACGAGTCGGGCCGTCGCCCCCGCGCCGACGCGCGGCGCAACGTCGAGCGCCTGGTGGAGGCCGCGCGAGTCGCGGTTGCCGAAATAGGCGTTGAGGTGTCCGCCCACGAGATCGCGCGCCGGGCCGGCGTAGGTGTCGGCACCTTCTACCGGCGCATCCCCTCGCTTGACGCGCTCCTGGAGATGGTGCTCGTGGAGATCCTCGACGAGATCTCGGACGTGGCCGATCAAGCCCTGGAGGACCCGGACGCCTGGAACGGACTCCGCACGTTCGCCGGGACTTACGTGCGCCTGCGGGCAGAGAGCTGCGGCGTCAGCGAGGCACTCGGCGGGGCCTGCGGGGTCACTCTCACCCAGCGCCTGGAGGACCTGCGAGGACGGATTCGGCGTCTCGTGGAGCGCGCCCAAGCGGTCGGCGCCATGCGGACGGACGTCGCCTGGCAGGATGTCCCCTTCCTGCTCGCCGCCGCCGCGACTGGTGAGCGCACCCTGGACATGCGAGCGGGCGGTCGGCAGTGGGAGCGCAATCTCCAGATCATTCTCGACGGACTGCGCACGACTCAGCCGAGCACGCTGCCGGGCACTGCGCCGACCTGAATTCGGACCCCGACGTCTCCAGCTGGGGCGGAGTGTCGGCGAACGACCGTCAGCCGACACTCGCGCCGGTGATCACGAACCCGCAGGTGGACAGTGCCGGCAACACGCGTCGACGATCAACGGCGGTGAACGGTCCGGCCGATGGATTCCGACGACGCTCCTCGGCTGCTGCCGCACATCGACGGCCGACCGGAACCCCGATCATCCGATCGACGCACCTCTCCCCCACGGCCCGCCCAACGGCTCTACGGCACGCGAGTAGTGCTCCGGCATCTACCGGGAGGCACGGCCCCGGAGGTACGGCGCCGGAGGTACGCCCCGGATCTCGCGGATGGTGCGGCCGGATACGCCCGCGTGCGCGATTCGTGTGCCGCACGGTCCCACGGGCCGGGCGGGCGCGAACCGGAGCCGCGGCGTCGTACTCGGTGACGCCGATCCACCGGCCACGCGAGTGCGGGCCGTTCCGGTCGGCGAGGTGCAGGTCACGCAGGCGGGACAGGCCGCCCGAACAAGGTCATCCGCCGACCCGGCAGGAAGCCACGTCCAGGCTCGGCCCGTCCCGCGGTCGCGACCTGCCCTATAGGTGCGGGTAGTCGGTGTAGCCGTGGTGGTCGCCGCCGTAGAAGGTGGCGGGATCGGGTGTGTTGTACGGGCCCTGGGCGGCCAGCCGGGCGGGCAGGTCGGGGTTCGCGAGGAACAGCGCCCCGAAGGCGATCATGTCCGCGGTGCCGTCCTGGATCAGGGTGAGGGCGTCCGGGCCGGTTCGCTCGGGAAGGGTGAACGGGTTGAGGATGAACGTCGAGGGCCAGGTCTTGCGCAGGCGTGCGGTCAGCGTTCGGTCGACTCCTTCGAGCATGTGCAGGTAGGCGAGGTTCAGCTCGCCGAGCTTGGCGACCAGGGTGGTGTAGGTGTTCTCCACGTCCGCCGCGTCCTTCTCGGCGATGTCGTTGTAGGGGTTGCCGGGTGAGATGCGGAAGCCGGTGCGGTGGCCGCCGATCGCCTCCGCGACGGCGGCGGCCACTTCCAGGCCGAAGCGGACACGACCGGTGACGTCGCCGCCCCAGTCGTCGGTGCGCTGGTTGGTGTTGGGTGCGAGGAACTGGTGGATCAGGTAGCCGTTCGCGCCGTGGAGTTCCACGCCGTCGAAGCCGGCGGCGATCGCGTTGCGTGCCGCGTCGGCGAAGTCGGCGATGGTGCGGGTGATGGCGTCGGTGTCCAGTTCCCGCGGGGTGACGAAGTCCATCGGACCCTGGTGGGTGAACACCTGGCCCTTGGCGGCGACGGGTGAAGGCGCGACCGGGCTCAGACCGGCAGGAAGCAGGCTGGGATGGCTGAGGCGGCCGGTGTGCATCAACTGCGCGAAGATCACTCCGCCTTCGCGGTGGACGGCATCGGTGACCCTGCGCCAGGCGGCCACCTGCTCCGGCGCATGCAGGCCCGGCGTGTCGGGGTACCCCTGGCCGACCGGCGAGGGCTGTATCCCTTCGGTGACGATGAGGCCGGCACTCGCGCGCTGGCTGTAGTAGGTCGCCATCAGATCGGTCGCGGTGGCCCCCGGCCCGTAGGCCCGGCTACGGGTCATCGGAGCCATCACGATGCGGTTGGCCAGCGGGCGGCCGGCGACGTCGATCGGAGCGAATGCGTCCATCATGGAATCTCCCTGTGGTCACGGAGGAGGGAAGAAGGGTCGCCTGCGGCACGGCCGAGGCCGGCGGGGAACCCGAGTGGCGCGCGAAGGCGCGGGGCTCCCACCTGCTCGGGCGTGTGTGGCGGGCGTGTATGTACGTGCGTTTCCTGGCTGTTGCCAGGCGCGTGCGACGCACCGGTGAGACGGCCGCTCGGACACGGCGCTCACAGATCCGCGCGGAGCGATGCTTTCTTCTTGGGCTGCCCGGACTACCCGGACTACCGGACTGACTGGACGGCCTGGGCTGACTGGGCTGCCCGTTGGACGATCCCGGGCAACCCTGGAGAACCGGGCCGCTCAGCCGAGTTCGCCGCCAGGCACGGGGCGCCCGTGATCCCCGATCGACTTCTCGATCGTGTACGCACACGCGGTGAACGCTTCGATCTGATCAGGGGTCAGGTCGCGCACGGAGAGCTGCTCCAGGGTGCGCCACATGTCGGCGATGGGCTCCTGAAGGGCCCGGCCGGCATCCGTGAGGCTGACCACCATGACCCGCCGGTCATGGGCGGCCGGTTCCCGCGTGAGCAGTCCGGATTCCTGCATGCGGCGCAGTGACTTGGAGACGGTGGAATGGTCCAGGCCGACACAGCCCAGCAGTTCGGCCTGGGTCTGGCCGTCCTTGTCGAAGAGCTGCATCAGCAGCAGTTCCTGCCCAGGGTGCAGGTTCATGGCGCGCAGCATGGCGGCGGCGCGGGCGCGGTGGGCGCGAGCGAGCTGGAAGATGGCGTAGCTCAATCGCCCGTCACGCGCCGTGGCCGGCGGCTCGGGTGAAGTGCTGTCGGGCATCGCTACTCCATGGGCATGGTGAGTGGACAAGGTGCGGAGGCAGGCGGCGTGTGCGGCTACGGGGATCGTACGAGCCGGCTCGCGTGCGGTGGCATCCGCACGGCCGTGTTCTCAGCAAGCCGGCAATCCGATACGCCGGTACGCCGCCTCAGGAGCCCGCACCTGCTGTTCAGTTGACGGTGAGGACGATCTTGCCGCGGTTGTGGCCGGCATCGCTGGCCTGCTGCGCCTTGGCGGCTTCCGCGAGCGGGTAGGTGGCCCCGACCGTGGTCACCAGGGTGCCGTCGCCGGCCTGCATGGCCAGTTCGGCCAGCCGGGCGGCGGAGCGGCGCTGCGGGCCCTCGGCGAAGACGACACCGAGTTCGCGGGCGCGGAAGTCGGCGGTGGTGACGATCCGGTCGGTGCCGCCGCGCAGCGTGATGGAGTCCTCCAAGGCGCCCTTCCCCGCGGCGTCGAAGACAGCGTCCACCCCCTCGGGGGCGAGGGCCCGGACCCGTTCGACCAGGATCTCCCCGTAGACCAGCGCGGTGGCGCCGAGCGAGGCGACGTACTCCTGGTTGGCCGGGCCGGCGGTGCCGATGACGCGGGCGCCGCGGGCGACGGCCAGTTGGACGGCGATGGTGCCGAGCGCACCGGACGCGCCGTGGATCAGCAGCGTCTCGCCCGAGGCGAGGCCGAGCAGGTCCAGCACTCGTTCGGCACCGTCGCTCGCCACGGGCAGCGCGGCGGCGTGTGCCCAGTCCAGCCCGGCCGGCTTGTGGGCGAGAACGGACGCGGATGCCACGGCGTACTGGGCGTAGGAGCCGGTGTCGGACCAGCCCAGCACCTCGTCGCCTTCCTTCAGGTGGTCGACCCCCTCACCGACGGCGTCGACCACACCGGCGATCTCCCCGCCGGGCACGGCGGGGAGCGTGGTCGGGAAGATCGCCTCCATGCCGCCGGAGCGGATCTTGCCGTCCACCGGGTTGACACCGACGGCCCTGACGCGGACGCGTACCTGGCCGGGGCCCGGCTGCGGGACCTCGATCTCCGCCTCGTGCAGGACCTCGGTGCCGCCGAACGTGTCGAAAACGATGGCCTTCATGACTGCTGCCTCCCCAAGGATGACGTCACCGGCCACCTTTACGTGGCCAGCCACATAAAAAGTACCACCGTTTATGTGGCTAGCCAAGTAATGGCTCGGCGATGAGGGCGCGGTCGCGGCGAAGGGGCTCCCCGAGGGGTGCCGATCTTGGCCGTGCCGCGGCGACGCGCGAACCCGTTCGCGGACCGGGCTGCGTGGACCGGGCGGGCCAGGCGGCGTGGACCGGGCCGGGCGGCGCCCGGGAGTTACGGCCGGCGAGGTGCCGAACGTGGCAGCGACGGTGTCGCCCTCGAAGCCGCCGCCTACGAAGCCGACGTCATCGACGGCGAGGCGCCCGGCGGCCCTCCGCGCGCAGCGGCTCCCCCGCACTCCCGCGACGCGCCAGGTGGGCGTCGTGCGCCACGCGGGCGGCTGCCACGTCGAGGGCGGCGTGCCCGGTGGACTTGAACAAGGTCAGCTCGGTGGCGTCGCGGCGGCCCGGGCGCGAGCCGCTGAGCACGGCGCCGAGGAGGGTGAGCCGGGACGGGTCGAGGCCCTGGAGTTCGTGGGCGCCGGCCGGGGGCGGGGCGGCGGCCGCGCCGTCCCACTCGGCGAACAGGAGCGCGTCCCGGACGGTGGCCGGGTCGACCTCAGGACCGCCCGAGCCGCCGACGGAACTGACGTGGGCACCGGGCCGCAGCCACGCGCGGTCCACGACGGGCTCGCGGGCCGCGGTGCAGCACAGGACGGCGTCGGCGCCGCGGACCGCCGACTCGACGCAGGGCGCGGCCACGACGCCGTGCCGGGCGGCCAGCGCGCGGGTGCGGTCCGGATCGCGCCCGGCCACGGTGACGGTCGGCGCGGCGCCGGCCGGCCAGGGGAGGCGACGGGCCGGCAGGTCGCCCTCGGGCGCGCCGAGGACGGCGGTCAGCAGGGTGAGTTGGGCGTCCGCCTGGGCGCCCGTGCCGATCACCGTGACCTGCTCGGTGCCCGGCCGGGCCAGGGCCAGCAGGGCGGCGGTCGCGGTGGCCGCGGTACGCAGGGCGGTCAGCGGTTCGGCGTCGACCAGGGTGAGCAGGCGCCCGTCCGTCTCGTCGAACAGGGCGACGACGCCTTGGTGCGCGGTGCGCCCGGGGTGGGCCGGGTCGTCGAAGACGGTGACCAGCTTGGCGGCCAGCCCGAGGCCGGGGACGTGGGCGGGCATCGCCCCGAGCAGGCCGTGCGGCCCGAAGGCGGCGATACGGGGCGGCGCGGAGACGGTCCCCGCGGCGATCGCGGCCAGGGCGCCGCCGACGGCGTCCAGCAGCCGCAGCGGGTCGAGCGCGGCCACGGTGGCGTCGTGGCCGAGGACGGCGGGCCCGGCCGCCCGCTCCCCCGCGGTCATGCCGCGCCCCCCGGAACGCCCAGAGCGGCGGCCAACTCCTCGGCCGCCGAACGCAGTTCGTCCCGCAGCCGGGAGAGGTTCGGCTCCTCGAACTCCGGAGTCGGCCCGACCAGGGTCAGCGCGCACAGCGGCCGGCCGTCCGGGGTGAGGACGGCACGGCTGACGGACGCCACCATCCGCTGGGTGCGGCCGATCTGCACGCCCCAGCCGGTGCGGGCCGTACGGTCCAGGTCGGCGAGCAGACCGTCGGGGCCCTCCAGGGGATGGCCCGCGGCGGCGGCCGCCGCCAGGTAGGGGGCGCGGGTCCGCTCGTCCATGGCGGCGACCAGGGCCAGCGGACCGGCGAACCGGTGCACCGGCAGGAGTTCGTCGCGCAGGTCGCTGATCATCTCCAGCCGTGCCGGGCGGACCACGTCGACCACACGGGACCGGTCCTCCTCGGGGACCTGGAGGTTGACCATCGTCGCGGTGGCCGCGGACAGCCGCTCCAGTACCGGCCGGGCGATGCCGACCAGGGAGTGCGCGGCGGTCGCCCGCGAGAGCTGGAGCACGACGGTGCCCGGCAGGTAGCGGTCGCCGATGCGCATCACCCAGCCGCGGCGGACCAGGTCGGCCAGCACCCGGTGGGCGGTGGGCCGTTGCAGGCCGAGGGGGTCGGCGATCTCGCTGAGCCGCAGCGGGCGGCCGGACCGGGCGACCGCTTCCACCAGGTCCAGGGCCTTGTCCACGGCGGAGTTGCCGGACGCGGGCACGGAGCGGTCCTCTCGTTGTCGGCGCCGGGCGCCGCGTTGCCGGCACCGGGCGGCCCGGACGGGTCCGCGGACGCCCGCGCGCTCCGCGCCGGCGGAGGTCGCCGGACGCGCGGGGCGCCTCGGCGTCCCCGGCGGCTCGCGGGCGGGTCCGCCACCCCGTCCGAGGGGCGGGTAGGGTGGCCGCTGTTCCGACCAACGGATCACCTGTTGCAAGCAATGTAACAGTCCGGGCCTGGAGGGAGAACCGACCCATGAGTGACGAGCCCGTCGCCGCCCCGACGCCTTTCGCCCCGGCGCCGGCCGGCACCGTGGTGCTCTACCGTGGCGCGACCCTCGTCGACGGCACCGGCGAGGCCGGCCGCCCCGGGACCACGATCGTGGTCGACGGCGAGCGGATCGTACGGGTCGCCGCCGACGCCGAGGTCGACCCCGCCGACTTCCGCGACGCCGAAGTCGTGGACGTGACGGGCGCGTTCGTCCTGCCCGGCCTGATCGACTCGCACCAGCACCTGGCGACACCGCCCAACCGCCCGGTCGCCGAGGCCGTGTTGCGCCGCGACCTGTTCGGCGGCGTGACCACGGCCCGCGACATGGCCGACGACCTGCGCCAGGTCGGCGACCTGGCCCGCGCCTCCCGGGTCGGCGAGATCCCCGCCCCGGACCTGTACTACGCCGCGCTGATGGCCGGCCCGACCTTCTTCGACGACCCGCGGACCTGGCAGGTCTCCCAGGGCGCGATACCGGGCCGGAACCCGTGGATGCAGGCGGTGGACGAGGACACCGACCTTCCGCTCGCCGTCGCCATGGCGCGCGGCACCTCCGCCACCGCGATCAAGATCTACGCGGACCTGCCGGCGGACCGGGTCGCCGCCATCACGGCGCAGGCGCACCGGCAGGGACTCCTGGTCTGGGCGCACGCCGCCGTGTTCCCGGCGAAGCCGGGCGAGGTGGTCGCCGCCGGAGTCGACAGCATCTCGCACGCGAGCCTGCTGGTCCACGAGGCCGCCGAGGGACCGCTGATCCGCTACCGGACCAAGCCGCCGGTGGACGCGGCCCGGTTCGAGCGGGGCGACGACCCGGCGATCGAGGCCCTGTTCGGGATGATGCGCGCCCGGGGCACGATCCTGGACGCCACCGCGTCGATGTGGGGCAGGATCGCGGCCGAGGCCGGCGACGCCGCGGAACCACGCGAGCGCGCCCTCGCCAACGACGCCGTCACCGCCGCGATCACCGCCCAGGCCCACCGGGCCGGTGTGGAGATCTCCACCGGCACCGACAGCGACCCGGACCCCGCCTCGGCCTGGCCGCCCCTGCACGACGAGTTGGTCCACCTCCACGAGCGGTGCGGCATGACGCCCCTTCAGGTCATCCGCAGCGCCACCCTGATCGGCGCGCGCAGCCTCGGAGCCGAGCACGAGCGCGGCACCGTCGAGGAGGGAAAGATCGCCGACCTGGTCATCCTCGGCGCCGACCCGGCGGCCGACCTGGCCGCCGCCCTGCGCAGCGTCCGCACGGTCGTCAAGCGCGGCCGCCCGCACCACCGTGCGGACTTCGTCGAGCCGGCCCCCGCCGCGGGAACGGCGGTGGCGAAGTGAGCACCCGCACCCCGCTGATCGTCAACGCCCTCGGCGAACTGCAGAACCCGAACGCGTCCGCGGAGACCGCCGGGTCCCTGGTCCAGAGCAGCAGCGACATCCGCGTCGACGAACGCACCGTCGCCGACGCCCGCGCCTCGGGGCTGACCGCCGTGAACATCACGCTCGGCTACACCATCGGCGACATGGAGCCCTACCCGCACACCCTCGCCGAGATCGAGGTGTGGGACGGCATCCTCCGCGACCACCGGGCGGACCTGCTCAAGGTGCTCACCGCACGGGACATCCTCCGCGCCCGCGAGGAGGGCCGGATCGGCGTGGTCTACGGGTTCCAGAACGCGGTGGCCATCGGCCGGGACCTGGACCGGGTGGCGGAGTTCGCCCGCCTCGGCGTCCGGGTCGTGCAGCTGACCTACAACCAGGCGAACCACATCGGCGACGGCTCCATGGCACCGCAGAACCGCGGGCTCAGCCCCTTCGGACGGGAGGTCGTCGAACGGCTGGGCGAGCACCGGCTGATGGTCGATCTCTCCCACAGCGGCGAGAACACCTGCCTGGAGGCGGCCCGGATCGCCGGCGCGCCGGTCTCGATCAACCACACCGGCTGCCGGGCCCTGTGCGACCTGCCGCGCAACAAGACCGACGAGGAACTGCGCCTGGTCGCCGAGCGCGGCGGCTTCGTCGGGATCTACTTCATGCCCTTCCTCGCCGCCTCCGGCCACCCCACCGCCGACGACGTGGTCGAGCACCTGGTCCACGCGGTGAACGTGTGCGGCGAGGAGGCGGTCGGCATCGGCACCGACGGGCCGGTGACCGCGATCGACGACCTCGACGGCTACCGGGCCACGCTGGCCGAGCACGTGGCGGAGCGCCGCCGCGCCGGGGTCGGCGCGGCCGGGGAACGCGCCGACACCTTCCCCTTCGTGGTGGACCTGCGCGGCGTCGACCAGTTCCGCAGGCTCATCGGGTTGCTGGAGCGGCGCGGCTGGTCCGAGGAGCGCATCGCCCGGGTCATGGGCGGCAACTTCGTCCGCTACGCCGAGCGGATCTGGGGAAGCTGACCGCACGTCGGTTCCGCGCGCCGACCGCGACGGCTCACGCCTCGGCGTGCAGCGGCCGTACGCCCGCGGGCAGCGGTGTGTGCTCCTGGGCGTGCAGGAAGGCGCAGACGGCCGCGTTGCTGGAACGCCGCCGGGTCCAGAACAGGGCGACGTCGCGGTGCGCGGTGGGCGACTTGATCCGGCGGACCGCGAGCCCGTCGACCGGCGTGGTCTGCACGGCGAGTTGGTTGATGACGCCGATGCCGAACGCGGAGCGGACCAGGGCGACGAGCGTCGCGGGGTGGTCGGTGAGGTAGGCGACGTCCGCCTTCGACTCGTACTCCCCGAGCATGTGCCGCAGGTCGAAGCCGCCGCCCTCCTCCTCCGAACCCGCCGGGTTGCCGATCAGCGGCCGGGACAGGATGTCGTCGATGCCGATCAGGGGTTCCGCGGCGAGCGGATCGCTGTCGCGCATCACCGCGACGATGTCCTCCCGCCAGATCGTGCGGTGGCACAGCGTGGGTTCACGCATCTTCGGCAGCGTGGGCCGGAACGCGATGTCGACGACACCGGTCGCGACGGCCTCCTCCAAGGTGGCCGCCGTCCCCTCCCACAGCTCCACGGTGAGCCCGGGGCACTCGGACTTCAGGACCTGCAGCAGCGCCGGCAGATAGGTGGAACTCACCGACGGGTAACTGGCGACGGTGAGGTGCGCGACGAACTGGTCCTGCGTGCTGCGGGCGGCGTCCACACCGCGCTGCAACTCCTGGAGCGCCGCCTGGGCGTGCCCGTAGAAGAGCTCTCCGGCCGGGGTGGTGCAGATCGGGCGGGCCTTGCGGTCGAAGAGCGAGACGCCCAGGGCGTGTTCCAGCGCGGCTATGTGCGCGCTCACCCGCGACTGCGAGAGGTGCAGGGTGTGCGTCGCGGTGCCGAATCCCCCTCGGTCGGCGACCGCGAGGAAACTGCGCAGCCACGCCGTCTGCAGAGACATCGCGTCGCGCGTCACCATGGTTCCCTGTTCTGACGGGAGACCATCGTCGCCGGTGGAAAGGGTCACTGGAGTTCCTTTCGTGTGCGGGCCAAGCTACCCCCGCCGACGCCGACGCCTCTAGGGATGTGCTCGCGGACGGCTGGGCCGGGCCGGAGCCGTCAGGCCGCGGTGAGGCCGCCGTCGATGATCAGCGCGGTCCCGTTGATGAAGCGGCCCTCGGGTCCCGCGACGAACGCGATGGTGGCCGCGACCTCCTCGGGCGAGCCGAGCCGCCCGTCCAACTGCCGGGCGGCCATGGCCTGCCGGGCCGCGGCCGGGTCGGGTGCGTTCGCCACCATCGTGTCGACCCACTCCGTCGCCACGGTGCCCGGGCAGATCGCCACGCACCGGATGCCGTCCTTGGCGTGGTCGACCGCGATGGCCCGGGTGAGGCCGACCAGCCCCGCCTTGGAGGCGCAGTACGCGGCCCGCCGCGGCAGGCCCACCTGGCCGGCGACCGAGGCGACGTTGACGATCACCCCGCCGCCGCTGTCGAGCATCAGCGGCAGCATCGCGCGGGCGGTCAGGAACGGCCCGGTGAGGTTGACCGACAGCACGCGGTCCCAGTCCTCGTCGCTGGTCTCCAGCACCGTGGCGGCCAGGCCGGTGCCCGCCACGTTGACCAGCAGGGCGGGTGCGCCGCGAGTGACGGCGACTTCACGGGTGACCGAGCCGACCTCGTCCGGGTTGCGCAGGTCGGCGGGGAACGCCCGCGCCGCGCCGCCCGCGTCCTCGATCTCCGCGCGGGTCCGGGCCAGGCCCTCCCGGTCGACGTCCATCAGCGCCAGGTCGTATCCCGCCTGCGCCAGCCGGTGCGCGGTGACCCGGCCGATGCCGGAGGCCGCGCCGGTGACCACCGCGACCCGCGGGCGCGCGGCGCTCACGTGTACGCCAATCCGGGCAGCGCGCCGTCCATGGCGTAGCCGCCGTCGACGTCGAGGCAGGCGCCCGTGGTGAAGCACGCCTCGTCGGACGCCAGGTAGCAGATCGCCGCCGCGATCCACTCGGGTGGTGCGATGCCCAGGGGCACCCGGGAGGCCAGTGCCCGCTCCACGTCGAGCGTGTAGATCGGCGCGCTCATGCCGGTGCGCACCGGCCCGGGCCGCACGCAGTTGACGGTGACGCCGTGCGGCGCGAGTTCGGAGGCCATCGTGCGCGTCATCGCTTCGAGGCCGCCCTTGGTCGCGGTGTACGGGGCGGCGCTCGGTTCGGAGACCACCGCGTGCACCGACGAGACGTTGACGATGCGGCCGCGGACGTCCGCCTCGACCATCATCCGGGCGACGGCCTGGGCGAGGAAGAACGTGCCGGTGAGGTTGACCGCCATGACGCGGTCCCAGTCGGCGCGGCGCACGTCGAGGAACGGCGCGATGTGCAGGACGCCCGCCACGTTGGCGAGCACGTCGACCCGCTCGTAGCCCTCGCGCAGGGTGGCGGTCAGCACGTCGGCGGCGTCCTCGTCGGCGATGTCGAGGCCGAGGGTGCGCAACCGGTCGGTGCCGGCTTCGGGCCAGGGCTCGTCATGGCGCAGGTCCACGGCGAGCACGCGGGCGCCTTCGGCCAGCAGCCGGACGGCGGTGGCGCGGCCGATGCCGGAGTTGGCACCGGTGACGACCGCGACTTTGTCGGTGAATCTCATTGATCGCCTGCTTCTTCGGTCTCTTCGATCGTGAGGGCGGTGGTGAAGACGTGTCCGGGCAGCCCGGGTGTGGTGGCCTCGCGGCGCAGCACGGCGCCGGACAGCGGCCACTGCCGGAGCTGGTCGTCGGTGAGGCCGTGCGAGGCGGAGGTGATGTACATCGTGCGCAGGCCGGGGCCGCCGAAGGCGACGCTGGTGGGCCGCAGCACCGGCAGCGCGACGCTCTCGCGGACCGATCCGTCCGGGGCGAAACGGGTGAGGTGGGCGCCGTCCCAGAACGCGCACCACACGTCGCCGGCCGCGTCGACCCGCAGCCCGTCGGGGACGCCGTCCAGGCCGGTCGTGTCGGCGAAGACCTCGCGCTCGCCGATCGAGCCGTCGGCGAGGTCGAAGCGGTAGGCGTGAATGCGGTGCTGCCGGGAGTCGACGAAGTACATCCGCCGGCCGTCGGGCGACCAGTCGATGCCGTTGGAGCAGTGGAAGCCCTCGTCGGCCGTGCGGTAGGTGCCGTCGCCGTCGAGCCGGTAGAGCCGTCCGTCCGGGCCGGACTCGCTGTCCTCCAGCGACCCGGTCCAGAAGCGTCCGGTCGGGTCCACGCCTCCGTCGTTGAAGCGGCACGACGGGCGGTCCGCCTCCGGGTCGGCCAGCAGCCGCCGCCGTCCGGTGCGCACCTCGACGAGGTGCCAGCCGTCGCGCAGGCCCGCGACCAGGACGCCGGGGTCCTCGGTGAGCCCGAGGCAGCCGACCTGCACGCCCAGCCGCAGGACGTGCGGGGCGTCGTCGCCCTCCGTACGGCTGAGGATCTCCCCGGCCACGATGTCCACCCAGTACAGCGTGCGGGTCCGGGCGTCCCACAGCGGCCCTTCCCCCAACCGGTACCGACCGGGCGAGAAAACGTCCGTCACAGTACGGCTCCCATCCGCCAGGGCGCGATCTCCTCCGCGCCGAAACCGAGTTCCTCGGACTTGCTCGACCGTCCCGACGCGGTGTCCACCAGCAGCTCGAACAAGCGGGTGCCGTGGCGGACCTGCTCCGCGTGCGACAGGGCGGGACCCGCGTCGAAGTCGACGTCGCCCGTCATGTGCCGGAACAGCCGGGTGGTCGTGCTGATCTTCACGCAGGGCACCGGGCGGGAGCCGAACAGCGAGCCCCGACCGGTGGTGAACGCCAGCAGGTTGGCGCCGCCGGCGACCATGCCGGTCGCCGACACCGGGTCGTACCCGGGGGTGTCCATGAAGGTCAGGCCGGGTGCGGTGACCGGCTCGGCGTAGTCCACCACCGCGTTGAGCGGGCTGGTGCCGGCCTTCAGCACCGCGCCGAGCGACTTCTCCCAGATGGTGGTGATGCCGCCCGCGCGGTTGCCGGCGGACGGGTTGTCGTCCAGCGCGGCGCCGTTGCGGCGGGTGTACTCCTGCCACCAGCGCAGCAGTTCGTCGATGCGCCCGGTCAGCTCCGGCGTGGCCGCGCGGTCTTTCAGCAGGTGCTCGGCGCCGTGGATCTCGGGTGTCTCACCGAGCACGACCCGGCCGCCGGCGGCCACCAGCAGATCGGCGGCCACGCCCAGGGTCGGATTGGCGGTCAGGCCCGAGTAGGCGTCGCTGCCGCCGCACTGCAGGCCGAGGACCAGCTCGGACACCGGGATCGGCTCGCGCCGCGGCCGCGCCGTCCGGTCCGCCAGGCAGGCGATCCGGCGCAGTCCCTCGGCCACCGCGGCGGCGGTGCCGCCGTGGTCCCGGATCGTCAACTCCTCGACGGGGGCGGCCCCGAGGCCGCTCTCCACCTGGCCGGCCTCGCCCCCCAGCCCGACCAGCAGGACGCCGGCGATGTTCGCGTGGGCGGCGTAGCCGTGCAGGGTCCGGCGCAGGATGTCCGCGCCGGGGCCACCGTCCGGCGTGTCGCGGCCCAGGTCGTGGGTGAGGGCCACGACTCCGTCGAGGCCGGCCCGGCCCGCGTGCGCCGCGCCCGCCGCCTGGGCGACGAGCCGTGCCACGGTCGCCGACGACCCGGTGGCCGGCAGCACGGCGAGGTAGTTGCGGGTGGCGGCCCGCCCGTCCGGGCGCCGGAAGCCGAGGAAGTGCTCGCGGGTGGGCGCCGCGGGCGGCTTCCACCCGGCCGTCGCCGCACCGCGTGCGGACGAGGCGGCCGGCTCCCGCCCCACCCCCATGTTGTGCAGGTGCACATGGTCCCCGGGCGCGATGTCCGCCGTGGCGTGGCCGATCGTCTCGGCGTACTTGCGCACCGCGGCGCCGCGCGCGATCGCCTTCAGCGCGATCTTGTGGCCGGCCGGGATGTCGCCGCGTGCGGGCACGGCGCCGGTGTCGACGGCGACTTCCGTGCCCGCGGCGACGTCCGCCAGGACGAGTCCCACGTTGTCGGGACCGGGACGGGCGACGAGCGGAGTGACCAACTGCTGGTGTGGATCGTCAATCACCCGGAATCCAATCGCACACGTCCGTGCCGGCTTCCTGCCGGCCGGTTGCGGACAAGGAACAATGAGGGACCGGAGTACGGCCGCGGCCGTAGTCCCGATCATAGGGAGCGGTTCTCCGTGCCGACAGCGCGTCCGGCGGAAGAGCGTCATCCGGTATGCGGATCGGCCGGCCGAAGGCGGCCGCGGGAGAAGGCGGCCGCGGAAGCACCCGGCCCACCGTCCCGCCGGTCAGGCGGCGGCCGTCCGCGGCCGCACCCAGCGGGCGAGGCCGTCGGCACTGGCGGCCAGGAAGATGAGCGCGCCGGTCACCATCTGCTGGTCGTAGGAGGCCAGTCCCAGCAGGCTCATCCCGTTGGAGAGGAACCCGAGGAACAGCACCCCTGTCGCGGTGCGCAGCAGGCTCCCCCGGCCGCCGAACAGGCTGGTCCCGCCCAGCACGACTCCGCCCACGACGTTGAGCAGCAACGGGCTGCCCATACTCGCGCCGGCCCCGGCCAGTTCGGAGGTCAGGACGACGCCCGCCAGCGCCGAGAACAGGCCCGCCACCGCGTAGACGCCGACCTTCACCCGGCCGACGCTGACGCCGTTGACACGGGCGACCTCCTCGCTGGCGCCCAGCAGGATGACGCGGCGTCCCCAGGCCGTACGGGTCAAGGCGATCTGCGCGCACACGTACAGCCCGAGCGTCATCCACACCGCGTACGGCACGCCGCCGGGACCGTCGATGCTGAAGTCGATGAATCCGGCCGGCACGGGCGCGATGGTCCTGCCGTGGCTGAGCAGCGTGGTGCCGCCGCTGACGACGTACAGCGCGGCGAGGGTGACCGCGAACGGCACGACGGGCAGCCTGGCGACGAGCAGGCCCACCAGTGCCCCGATGCCGGCGCCGACCAGGAGCGCGAACGCGATGCCCGCCGGGACGCTGTGGACGGTGGTGATGACCCAGGCGCCCGCGACACCGCTCGCCCCGATCACGCTCCCGGTGGACAGGTCGATGCCCCCGGTGAGGATGACGAAGGTCGCCCCGATGGCCGCGATCGCGACCACGGTCGACTGGCTGAACACGTTGATGATGTTCGAGGACGTCAGCAGCCCGTCGGTGGTCACGCTCAGCACGACGATCAGCACGGCGAGGGCCGGCAGCATCGACAGGTCCGCGAACCATGCGGGCCGGCGGGCCGGATCGCGCAGCCGGGCCAGGGGCGCCGGTCGCGGTCCGGCGCCTGCGTCGGCGTCGGCGTCGGTGTCGGTGTCGGTGTCGGGTGCCGGGGTTGCGGGGGCGGACGCGTGCGCCGGGTCCTCACCGGTCCTGGAGCTAGCCACCACAACCCCAGACCCGGGACTCGGTGGCCGCGCGGTTGGCCTGGTCGAGGGTGACGCCGGCGCTGCGGACCGTCCTGGGCACGACGTCCTTGCCGGCCAGCGCCGTGGTGATCGACGTGACGGCCTCCTTGCCGAACTGGTCGACGCGGGTGGCGATGTCGGCGTCCAGGGTCTTGGCGCGGATGGCCTTGCAGCCGTTCTGGTCGCCGTCGATCGTCACGAGGAAGACGTGCTGGGGGTCGCCGACCGGTGCCAGCCGCTTGGCGGTGGTCAGTGCCGACTGCACGGACGGCAGGAGGAAGTCCGAGGGGACGAAGACCGCGTTGATGCCGGGGTTCTTCTGCAGCGCGTTCGAGGTGCCGTCCAGCGCCTGGGACGGGTCCCAGTTGGTGGGCACCTGGCTCACCACGGTCACCTTCGGGTTGCCCTTGAGGGTGTCGCCGAACCCGTCCCGGCGGCCGATCGCGTTCTGGTCGGTCAGCGCGCCCACCAGTTCGAGGACCTTCAGCGGCTTGGTCCTGGCCGCCGCGATGAACTCGTCCGCCGCCAACTCGCCGTCGGCCTTGGGGTCTCCGGTGATCTGGAAGGAGACGTCCTGCTCGTCGGCGACCGCCCGGTCGATGGTGACGAAGGGGACGTGGCGGGCCTTGGCCAGGCTGATCGAGGAGGCGATCTGCTTGCCGTCCTGGGCGATGACGATCAGGGCGTCGACCCGGCGGGTCTGGATCAGGTCCTGGATCTGCGACGCCTGCTTCTGGGCGTCCTGGTCGGCGACGTCGAAGACCACCTTGTAGCCGGCCGAGGCGGCCGCCTTCTGGATGGCCGACTTCTCCGACGTGCGGACCGCGTTGAGCAGGTCGAAGCTGACCCCGATCGTGCCGTGGCCCTTTCCCGACGCCGCTCCCGAGCCGGACGTGGAGGTAGGGCCGCAGGCCGCGAGCGCCAGGGTCGCCATGGCGGCCACGGCCGCGCATCGGGCAACGGGGTACCGTCTCATCTGAACTCCTTCATCATGGTTGCGCCGGCTTCCGCCGGCTCGGTCCGGCCCCTGCCCCACGGAGCGCCACCGGCCGGCGCGACCGCCCGGACCAGCTCCCGCCACCGCACCGCGGCCGCCAGAACGGCGACGAGCAGCACCGCGCCCCGCACGATGTCGAAGACGTAGGGCGAGGCTCCCGAGAACACCAGGCCGGTCTGCGCGGTGGTGAGGACGAGCGCGCCCAGCACGGTGCCGGTGACGCTCCCCCGGCCGCCGAACAGGCTGGTGCCGCCGAGGACCACGGCGGTGACGACGGTCAGTTCGTACCCCTGGCCGATGGACGGCTGCACCGCGCCGAGGCGGCCGGTCTGGGTCAGGGAGGCGAGCGCGGCCAGCAGTCCGGCCAGCACGTACGCCCCGACGGTGACCCGCCGCACGGGAAGGCCCGCGTGCACGGCCGCCTCCCGATGGGAGCCCACCGCCTGGAGGTACCTGCCGAACACGGTGCGGCTGAAGAGCAGTCCCCCGCCGACGGCCGTGCCCGCCGCCAGCCATACCGGCACGGGGACGCCGAGCGCGGTCGCCGTGCCGATCCCGCGCAGGTTCGCCGGCAGGGTGATGTTCCGCTGGCCGGTGATGTGCCCGCCCGCGCCGCGGAAGACCTGGAGCGTGGCGAGGGTGACGACCAGGGCCGGCACCCGGGTCGTCGCGACCGCGGCGCCGTTGACCAGCCCCATGCCCACGCCGGCCGCCGCGACCGCGAGGAAGACCAGGCCGGCCGGTCCGCCGGACAGGGCGTCGCTGGACTCGATGGCGGCCGCCAGGAAGAGCATCGAGCCGACGGACAGGTCGATGCCCGCCGTGATGATCACGTAGGTGGCGCCGACGGCGGCGATGGTCAACGGGCTCGCCTGGACGGCGATGTTGCGGAAGTTCGCGGTGCCGGCGAAACCGCCGTAGGACACGGACAGCGCGACCAGCAGGACCAGGAGGACGGGCAGCAGCGGCTGGCGCCGCACACCGGCGAGAAGAGCGTCGCGGACGTAGCGGACATCGCGGACGTCCCGGATGTCGCGGACGCCGCGGACCCGGGTGGCCGGCTTCATCGCCCGCCCCCCGTGGCGAGCCGGATGACCGCTTCCTGGGTGGCCTGCGAGCGGTCCAGGACACCGGCCAGCGCGCCGTCGTGCATGACCCCGACACGGTGGCTGAGGCCGAGCACCTCCTCCATCTCCGAACTGATCAGCAGGATCGCGGAACCTGCGCGGGCCAGATCGACGAGCAGCCGGTGGATCTCCGCCTTCGCGCCCACGTCGATGCCCCGGGTCGGCTCGTCCAGGATGATCAGCCGGGGCCTGCCGGCCAGCCACTTGCCGATCACGACCTTCTGCTGGTTTCCCCCGCTCAGCGAACGGCCGCCCGACTCCAGCCCGCCGCGCGCGACCAGCCGCACCTTGGCGGCGAGTTCCCCGGTGAGACGGCGTTCCGCGCCGCTCCTGAGCCAACCGCCCCACCGGGAGGCGGACACCGAGCCGAGCACGACGTTGGACAGGCTCTCCCGGATGGGGCGGTCGAGGAACAACCCCTCGTGCGCCCGGTCCTCGGTGACGAACGCCATTCCGGCCGCTATCGCGGCCCGCACGTCGCCACGGCGCAGCGGTCTCCCGTCGACCTCGATCCGCCCCGTCTTTCCGCCGAGCCCGAAGACGGCCCGGGCGACCTCGGTGCGGCCGGAGCCCATGAGTCCCGCCAGTCCGAAGATCTCCCCCTGGGCAATGTCGAACGAGATCCCGTGCACCCGCGCGTTGTCGTCCAGATCCCGTACCGACAGCATGACGTCGGGGCGCGGCCGTGGAAGAGCCGGATGTCCCCGGGCCAGTTCGCGGCCCACCATGAGCGATTCGAGGGTGGTCCGGTCCAGTTCAGCCGTCGGCCGGTCGCCGACGACGCGTCCGTCCCGCATCACGACCACCCGCCCGCTGAGCCTGGCGATCTCCTCCAGGTAGTGGGAGATGTAGAGCACCGCCACTCCGTCGTCGCGCAGCTGCTCGACGATCCGCATCACCAGCTCGCGCTCGTCGAGGTTCAGCGAGGCGGTCGGCTCGTCGAAGACGACGGCGCGCGGGTCGGCGGCGAGCGCCTTGGCGATCTCGACGAGTTGGCGCTGCCCGGCGGCCAGGTCCCGCACCACCGCGTCGGGGCCGAAGCGGGCTCCGACCCGCTGGAGGAGGGGGGCCGCGATCCGCCGCAGCCGCCCTGGCCGTACGACCGGCGACCGCCCGGTGCGAAGCCGCCCGATGAGGATGTTCTCGGCGACCGTCAGGTCCGGGAAGAGGCTGGTCTCCTGGTGGACGGTGGCCACACCGGAGTGCCTGGCGCCGCCCGTGCCGGCGGCGGGCCCGGCCCCGCCGAACTCGACCTGTCCGGCGTCGGGCCGCAGGATGCCGCCGATGAGGTTCTTCACCGTGGACTTGCCCGCGCCGTTCTCCCCGGCCAGCGCTACGACCTCGCCGCCGGAGACGGTGAAGGACACGTCCTGGACCGCGGCGACGCCACCGAACGACTTCGACACGTTGCGCACCGCGAGCGTCGGCGCCCGGCCGGTCATCCTCGGCTCGCAATCCCGGCGATCGGGGTTGCCCGCGCCGGCGACGCGCAGCCCGCCGTCGCGTCAGCCGGGCAAGCGGTGCCCGGCTGCGATGTGCCGATCCGCCCCCAGTGCTCAGACATGCTTCCTCCGTGGAGTTCCGGTCCTGTGTACGTCGGCGGGCTCGCGTCCTTCCGCCGTCGCGCCCTCGTGCATGCCGAAGGGAATGGCAGGGGACGGCCCTTGGTACCGCTCTTCTCCCGGCGTCGAATTCCCGCTCGTCAGGATGCGATCGACGCTAGGCCCCGGGGTCGCGGGTGTGAAGTTCGTGTTTCGGCAGGCGTCAATCCGTTAACCGGATAGCCGCCCTGCCCACCGCCGTCGCCAAGCGGCGGGCATGCCTTTGCACCGCGCCGCGGAGGCCGACGGTTCGCTATTCCGGCGATTCGCGCGGGGCGGGGCAGAGCAGGGCAGGGAAGGTCAGGACAGGAAGGGTCAGCGAGTGGCGGTCACAGCACCGCGCCCATCCGCCACGGCGTGATCTCCTCGGCGCCGAAGCCGAGTTGCTCCGCCGTGGTCGGGTGTCCGGACGCGGTGTCCACGAGGGCTTCGAACAGCAGCCGGCCGTGTGTCACGTGTTCCGGGCGGGCCGTCGCCCGTCCACCGTCGAAGTCGATGTCGCCGCTCATGGCCTGGTAGAGCCCGGTGGTGGTGCTGATCCGTACGCACGGGGTCGGGCGGGAGCCGAACAGCGAGCCGCTGCCGGTGACGGAGGCGAGCACCGTCGCTCCCCCGGCGACCATGCCCGTCGCCGAGACCGAGCCGTGCCCGGGGGTGTCCATGAGCGTCAGCCCTGCCCCGGTCACCGGATCTGCGTACCCGACGACGTGCTCCACCGGGGCGGTGCCGGCCTTCAGTACGGCGGCCAGCGACTTCTCGCCGAGCGTGGTGATGCCGCCGGCCCGGTCCTCCCGCGAGGGTTCGCCGTGCGGGCCGGCCCCTTCGCGGGCGGCGTACTCCCGCCACCACGCGAGGAGTTCCTCGATACGGACGGCGACGCCGGAGGTCGCGGCCCGGCGGCGCAGAAGGTGCCCGGCGCCGTGCAGGGCGGGCGTCTCGCCGAGGATCACCCCCCCGCCCGCGGCCACCAGCAGATCGGCGGCGACGCCCACCGCCGGGTTCGCGGTGATCCCGGACCAGGCGTCGCCGTCGCCGGACTGCAGTCCCAGGGTGAGTTCGGCCAGCGCAACGGGTTCCCGGCGCAATGTCCTTACCTCGGCGACGAGTTCGGCGACCTGGGCGAGGGCCGCCCGCACCGCCGCCGCGGTGCCGCCGACGTCCTGGATGGTCACGGTGGTGTCCGCCACGTCGCCGAGGGCGTTCCCGGGCTGGTTGATCTCGCAGCCGAGGCTGACCACAACCGCCCCCACCACGTTGGGATGCGTGGCGTATCCGTGCAGCGTGCGGCGCAACAGGCCGTCGCCCGGCGTCCCTTCGGCCATCCCGCAGCCCAGGTCGTGGGCGAGCGCGATGACGCCGTCCAGGCCGGGCACGCCGGCGTGTTCGCGTTGCGCGGCCTGCGCGACCATCCGGGCCACGGTGGCCGAGCAGTTCACGGTGGGCACGATCGCGATGTAGTTGCGGGTCGCGCCCCGGCCGTCGGGGCGGCGGTAGCCGAGGAAGTGGTCGCGGGTCGGGGCGATCGGCGGGGACCAGGCCGGCGGGGCGGACCACCCGCGCTCACCGGGGTGGTCCTGGCCGGGCCCGAGGTTGTGCAGATGGACGTGGTCGCCGGGTCTGATGCCGGTCAGCGCCACCCCGATGACCTCGCCGTGCCTGCGGACCGGCTGTCCGGCGGCGACCGCGCGCACCGCCACCTTGTGTCCGGCCGGGATGTCCGTGGCGGCCGGGACCGTCGTGCCCCCGACCATGACGGGAGCGCCGCCCGGCGCGTCGCCGAGGACCAGTCCGACGTCGTCGACGTCCGGGCGCAGGACCAGCGGCCGGACCGGGGCGAGGGCCTCCCCGTTCATACCGCGGCCTGCCGGGCGGTACCGATCTCCGGGGACGGCATTTCCCCGCGCCTTTCGGCAACGTGCCGGGCCCCGGCGCGCGTGACGCGCATTCCCTTTGCGGAGCGGTCGTTCAGGAAGCGGTCGGGGCCCGGAGGGGGCCCCGGGGAGCGAGTCGTCATGTCACCGACGGTAAATTCCCGTTCCGGAAAACCCAAGTGCGAGAATCGGCAGGCGTCCATCCGGATTTCGGATCTTTCCTCCGGCGAAACGGGCGCCTTACGGAAACGGGCCGGCGGTTTCGTGATTCTCCCGGCGGCGGGCTTCTCCCGTTGGCGGTTCGCCCAGCGGCTCGCCCGGGCGGCGGTTCGCCCGGCGGCGGTTCGCGGGAATGCCCGCCGCCGGTCACGGTGACGGTTCCCGTGGCCGGCGGCGCGCGTACGCGGTGGCGGTCCCTGCCTGTAGGGCCTGCCTACACGGTCTGCCACTTCTGGTTGTCGCCGTTGCCGCAGGACCAGAGCTGGACGTTCTGCTCGCTGTACAGGTCCGCGTCCAGGCAGAGCTTGGAGCCGGCGTTGCGGATCGTCCCGTCGGAGAACTGGTACCACTGCTGCCCGGCCCCGCCCTGGCAGTCGTCGATGACCACACGGGTGCCGTTGGTCGTGCCGGAACCCGCGGCGGCCAGGCACTTCGTCCCGCCGTACACGGTGATCGTCCCGTCGGAGTGCCGGGTCCACTGCTGGTTGTCACCGCTGCCGCAGGTCGTGACCTGGACCTGGACGCCGTCGGCCTGCGACGCGCCGGGCACGTCGAGGCACGCGTCGTAGCCGACGTTCTGCAGCCGGGTGGTGTCCGAACTCGGCGTGCCCCAGGCGTACTTGAGACGGTTGACGGCGGTGGGGTTCGGCGTCCACAGCGGCAGGTTCTGGGTGCTGCCGCTGTCGAAGCCGCTGAAGAGCCGGAGGATGTTCAGCGAGTCGTGGTCCGGGCTCGTGGTCCTGCCGCCGATGCCGTGGCACCAGATGGCACCGAGGTTGTACTCGCGTATGACGTCGGTGATGGCCCGCAGGAACGCGACTTCCTTGGGGGTGGTGGCGCTCGGAGTGGCGTCGTAGTCGATGCCGTTGTCGGCGTCCGCGCCGAACTCCTCGATGACGGTGCGCGAGGGGCAGTTCCCCATGTACGTCTTGATGTCGTTGACCCAGTCGTCGTAGCTCCGCGCGCCGTAGGGGAAGGCGTAGCGGTGCATCGCGAGGTAGACGCCGTCGAAGCGGGAGTCACCGCACAGCGGTCGCAGGTCGCTGCCCCAGCCGCCCGAGTCGGCCTCGGCGCCCTCGATGAACATCCGGTTCCTGGGCAGGCCGTTGGCGCTCTCGCGGGCGATCCAGTTGGCGGCGAAGTCCAGCCACTGGGCGGTGGTGAAGCCGACCGGCTCGTTCATCGGGTCGAAGTAGACCAGCGGGTTGGACAGGTACTTGGCTACCTCCGTGTCCCACATCTGGTTCCAGGTGGGCAGGTAGCTGTCGGCGATCTTGTTGCTGCCGTCCTCGGACCAGTAGCACAGGATGACCTTGAAGCCCTTGGCGGTCGCGGCGTCGATGACGGCGTCGTAGGTGTGCCAGTCGGCGGTGGCCGGGTTCATCGGCAGCCGGACGGTGTTGGCGCCCAGCGTGCTCTGGAACGTGGCGAACATCGCGTCGGCCTTGCTCCTGGCCGAGTTGTAGTCGTCGTCCGCGGACAGTCCCTGCAGCACGAGCCGGTCGGGGGTGAAGTTGTCGCCGAGGCGGGACCAGTGCACGCCGTGGAACTGGCTGGGGTCGAGGCCGCTGTCGGCGGCGGCGGCCGGGGATGCGGTGGACAGCGTCATGAGCGGCACCGTAGCGAGCAGGGCCAGGGCACACAGCATCCAGGCCAGCACGCGGCGAGGGAGGAGCGTGCGCACGGAGGCGGGGGCGGGGACTTCGGGGTGGTTGGCAACGGGAGTGGGGGGCGGCATGACTTCCTCTCCGGCTTGGCGCGCGAGAGTGGCCGGACGTGGCCGTGAATTCACCGCAACGCGCCGTTGACAGGGTGGAAACGAAGCTATCCGCGCTCCCCACGTGCGTCGATCGCGTCTTTCGGAACACCCGTATCCGTGTGGCGAATAGCGGCCCTGGAAAACGAGTTGCTGGAGGTGGTGCTCTCGCCTTACCAGGCAGGGCTGGTGACGAAGTGGGTGTCGTAGCGGTGTTGCTCGGTGAGCAGGCTGTCGCGGCCGGCTTCGCCCCGGCGGATTCTGGCGACCTGCCGGAGGTAGTCGAATCGTTCGATGCCAGGGGTGATCACGATCAGGGCATCGGCGGTGTCCTCCGGGGCGGCGCGGAACGCGTGGGCACAGTGCGGCGGGATGACCAGGAGGTCGCCGGAGCCGGCGGTGATGACCTTCGATCCCACAAGCACCTGGAGCGTTCCGTCGACGACGAAGAACAGCTCCGAGGAGTGGTCGTGCCGGTGCGGGACCGCGCCGTCTGCGCCGCGGGCGAGTCGGACGCGGTGGGCGCTGAGCGCCCCGTTGCTGGCACTGGCGTCAGCCAGTAGCCAGTGGCCGATCTCGGGCAGTTGCTCGGCGTCGGCTGCGCGGACGACAACCGGGTCGTGTGGATCGGCTGCAAAAGCAGACACGGGAGACCTCCTGGGCTAGGATGCTAGCAATCTAGCGAGCTAGTATCGCCCGACGGGTGATGCGGAAGTCAAGCAGTTCACCGTGCATCCGCCGCGGAGGCTGATCAGGCAGGTCGAGCACCACGCGATCGAGCCGGGCATGTCCTTGTCCGCGCTGGTCACAGACGCCTTGCGCGCCTACCTCGACGACGCCCATGAGCGGCGGCTGTTCACTTCCGGAAAGGAGTCACGCCATGGCAACCGAAAGGTTCGAGGCGGTGTTCGTGGAGGCCCAACCTGCCGGGCCCACCCGGTGGCGGCGCTTCCGCCACCGACCGTGGGGATGCGAGGAGCGAAGGATGGGAAACGAATGAGCAGATGGCGCGGCAATCCCTGGGCGGTGCTGCTGACGCTCAGCCTGGGATTCTTCATGACACTGCTGGACCTGACGGCCGTCAACGTCGCCGTCCCCAGCATGATCGGCGGCCTGCACGCGTCGCTTGACGAGGTGTTATGGGTGATCAATGTCTACATCCTCGTCCTCGCCGCACTGCTGATCACCTTCGGCCGGCTGGGCGATGTGCGCGGGCCGCGCACCATGTTCATCGGGGGTGTCGCGCTGTTCACCGTGGCATCGGTGCTGTGCGGCCTGTCGCAGGGGCCGGCCCAGCTCATCGCCACCCGGGCCGTGCAGGGCCTGGGTGCGGCGGCGCTGATGCCGCAGACGATGACGATCATCATCGGCACGTTCCCGGCCGAGCGCCGGGGCGCCGCACTCGGCGTCTGGGGCGGAGTCGCGGGCGTGGCCACCATCGCCGGGCCCACCCTCGGCGGGTTCCTGGTGAGCACGGCCGGCTGGCGGTGGATCTTCTTCGTCAACGTCCCGATCGGCGCGATCGTCCTGGCGATGGCCGTCACGCTCGTCCCCGACATCCGGCACGGCAACCACCGAAAGCTGGACATGGTGGGTGTCGTCCTCGCCGCGGCGACGCTGGTATGCCTGACCTTCGCGCTCACCGAAGGCCAGCGATACGACTGGAACGCCGGGATCTGGGCGCTGCTGGGCGCGGCTGCCCTGCTGCTGGTGCTGTTCCTGGTTCACCAGGGCACCCGGCAGCACGGCGAACCGCTGCTGCCCTTCGTGCTCTTCCGCGACCGCGACTACGCGGTCATGACCTTCGTGTCCGCGACCGTCCAGGTCGGGATGCTCGGCCTGTTCCTGCCGGTGATGATCTATCTGCAGTCGGTGCTGGACTTCAGCCCCCTCACAGCCGGGCTCGTGATGGCGCCGGCGATGGTGGTGTCGGCGGTGCTGTCGCCGGTCGCGGGCCGGATGTCGGACCGGATCGGCGGCAAGTACGTCCTGATGACCGGTCTGACCCTGTTCGCGGCCGGGATGGCCTGGCTCACCTGGGTCACCGATGTCGGCCGCGCGTGGTGGGAGTTCCAGCCCGCCCTGGTCACGGCCGGGGTAGGCATCGGCTGCGTGTTCGGCCCGATGGTCACGGTCGCCATGTACAACGTGGAGCCCGCGATGGCCGGGGCGGCCTCCGGCGTGATGAACACGATCCGCCAGATCGGCACGGTGATCGGCAGCGCCGCGGTCGGCGCGGTACTGCAGAACCGCCTGGCCGCGTCACTGCAGGACGAAGCGGCGAAGCGGGCGGCCGGCCTCCCGGCCGACGTCCGCGGCCCGTTCCTGGCCGGCTTCCGCAACGCCGCCAGGAGCGGTCAGGAGGTCGGCGTCGGGCGGAACGGCACGGTGGTCCACCCGCCGCAGGGAACACCGCCGAGCCTGGCCCATCACATCGACCAGGTGGCGGCGTCCACGTTCGAGCACGGGGTCGTCCACGCGATGCGACCGACCCTTGCGCTGCCCATCGTCGTGATCGCGGTCGGCGCCGTCTCGTGCTCCTTGGTACGACGCCGACCGGTCGGCGGCCCGCGCCCCGCTCCGGAACCGGTGGACCTCGGCACCTCGGCCCCCACCCGCCAGGAGTTCCTGGGCTGAGGCCGTCGTCGACCGTGGCCGCACGGTGGCCAGTGGCCCTTGCCGCCTTGGTGCCGACAGCGTCCGACAGCGGCCGGCGGGCGGCCGGCCACCCTCCGGCCGGCGCGGTTCGGCGGCGGTACCCGCCGGTCGGCCGTGCTGGGGCGCCGCCCCCGTCTCGACCCGTCCGGCCGCGACCTGCCGGCGCCGGCGCCGGCCTCTGACCAGCGCTCCGACGCATGGTCGGCTCCGCGGTCAACCCCCGAGGGGCTTCCGGAGCCGACCGCTCAGACCGTGTCCTCCGGGGCGGAGAGGGGGTCGATCCTCGGGTGGTCGGCCTCCGCGCGGCGGCGGGAGGCGGCTTCCTCGATCCGGGCACGGGTGAACTTCCGGTAGAAGCGCTCGCCGTGGGCGTCGGTGATGTCGACGACGACGGTGGTCCACTCCTCGGCGGGCTCGTCGGGGACGAGCCCGAGCCGGTAGTGCGCGTCCCGGAGCACTTCCTCCGTCAGCCGGACGCCGGTGAGCCGCTCGGTCAGGGCGAGGACCGCCGCCTTGTCGTCGGTGCCGCCGCTCCTGCGGTCCTCGTCCCGGAGGTCGCAGCCGACCTCGCGCATCATCGGGAGGAGGGCGTCGGGGGTGCTGCCGCTTCTGAACGTGGGCCCTTCGAAGGTGGTGCGCAGCTCCCCGTCCTCGTACCAGGAGAAGCCGTTGATGGGCTTGCCGCCGTTGCGGGAGTGCTCCACGGCCCGGCCCCCCGCCGAGAGGGCCTTCATGAAGCGCGGCTGGATGCCCGTGCCGCCCCGTGCGAGTTCCCAGACGAGTGTCCAGTCGCCGTCCTCCCCCGGCACGGTGAACGCGCCGGCGAGGAAGGAGCTGTCCGAGTAGTCCAGCTGGTCGCACAGCTCGTCCTGGAGCTGGATCAGCTCCTCGACCCCCGCGCATGTGCCCTGCGGCTCCGCGCCCATGACCCGCAGCACCTCCTCCGGGGGCACGCCCCGCACCAGGGCCAGGCTGTAGCCGCACTCCAGCGCGTGGCCGAAGAGCGGGGAGGAATGTATCCAGGCGTAGTCCTGCGCGGTCACCGAAGTCATGGGCCGATTCTGACCGCTGCCACCGACAGTGCGGCCTTCCCCGCCGACCCGCGGCATGAAGGTGCCCTGACGCGACCGCCTGTGGCGCGGCGCCTCGCGCCGGTCAGTCCGCGTCGGGGCTCGCCGTGGCGGCTGCCTCCTGGAGTTCCGAGAGGACCGGGCGGATCAGGGGGTGCTGCTCGGCGCCGCGCCGGACCGCGGCGAAGACCCGGCGGGTGGCGGGGCTGCCGGCGACGGGGCGGATCACGACATCGGGCAGGTGCACCCCGCGCAGCGCGGAGCGCGGCACCAGCGCGACACCCGCGCCGACCCCGACCAGCGCGGCGACCGCGCGGAAGTCGTCGGACGAGTGCGCGACGCGGGGCTGGAAGCCCGCCAGCTCGCAGGCGAGGGTGACCACGTCGTGGCAGGGGTTGCCCGGGTAGGGGCTGATCCAGTACTCGTCGGCGAGGTCCTCGACCCGGACCCGCTCGCCCTCGTCCAGCCGGTGGCCGCGCGGCAGGACCGCGTCGAAGGGCTCGGCGTACAGGGCCACCCGGGACAGCCGCTGGTCGTCGTCGCGCGGCGCACCGCGGTACTCGACCGCGACCGCGACATCCGCGTGCCCGTCCAGCACCATGGCCAGGCTCTCGTCGCCCTCGGCGTCGCGCACGCGGACCCGGATGCCCGGGGACGACAGCGTCAGCGCGGCCATCGCCCGGGCCAGCACGGTGGTGATGCCTGTGGCGAAGGACACCACGGTCACGGTGCCGGCCGCCCCGCCCGCGTAGGCGGCGAGCTCGGCCTCGGCCCGCTCCAGCTGGGCCAGCACGGTGCTGCTGTGCGCGACCAGGATCTCCCCGGCGGCGGTCAGCCGGACCCCGCGGCCGTCACGCACCAGCAGCTGGTGGCCGACCTCGGCCTCCAGTGCCGCGAGTTGCTGCGAGACCGCGGAGGGGGTCAGGTACAGCACGGCGGCCGCGGCGGTCACCGTACGGTGGTCCGCCACGGCCCGCAGGGTTCGCAGCCGGCGCGTATCGATCACCTGGTCATCCTGCCAGGGACTCCCGGGCGGCCACGAATGCCGCGACGGCCCGCTCGACGTCCTCGGCGGAGTGGCTCGCGGACAGCTGCACCCTGATCCGGGCCTTGCCGTGCGGCACCACCGGGTAGGAGAAGCCGATCGCGTAGACGGCGTGCTCCAGCAGCAGGTCGGCCAGCCGCCCGGCCTGTTCGGCGTCGCCGATCATGACCGGGACGATCGGGTGGCCGCCCGGCGCGAGCTCGAAGCCCTCCTGGGTCATCCGCTCCCGGAACAGCGCGGTGTTCTCCTGGAGCCGGGCCCGCAGCAGCGGTCCCGGTCCCGCCTCGGACTCGTCCTCCAGCAGGTCGAGCACCTTCAGGGAGGCGGCCGCGATCACCGGGGCGAGGGAGTTGGAGAACAGGTACGGCCGGGAGCGCTGGCGCAGCAGCGCCACGATCTCGGCGCGGGCGGCGACGTAGCCGCCGGAGGCGCCGCCGAGCGCCTTGCCGAGGGTGCCGGTGAGGATGTCGATCCGGTCCATCACGCCGTGCAGTTCGTGGGTGCCGCGCCCGCCGGGGCCGACGAAGCCCACCGCGTGCGAGTCGTCCACCATCACCATGGCCCCGTAGCGGTCGGCCAGGTCGCAGATCTCGTCCAGCGGGGCGACGAAGCCGTCCATGGAGAACACGCCGTCGGTGACGATCAGCTTGCGGCGCGCGTCACCCGCCTCCTTGAGCCGCTGCTCCAGCTCGGCCATGTCCCGGTTGGCGTAGCGCAGCCGGCGGGCCTTGGACAGCCGGATGCCGTCGATGATGCTGGCGTGGTTGAGCGCGTCGGAGATCACCGCGTCCCGCTCGTCCAGCAGCGTCTCGAAGACGCCGCCGTTGGCGTCGAAGCACGAGCTGTACAGGATCGTGTCCTCCATGCCGAGGAACGCCGACAGCCGGGACTCCAGCTCCTTGTGCACCTCCTGGGTGCCGCAGATGAACCGCACGGAGGCCATGCCGTATCCCCAGCGGTCCAGCGCGTCCTTCGCCGCGGCCACCACGTCGGGGTGGTCGGCCAGGCCCAGGTAGTTGTTGGCGCAGAAGTTCAGCACCTCGCCGGGGCGGCCGCCCGCGGTCACCTCGACGGTGGCGCTCTGCGGTGTGCCGATGACGCGCTCGGGCTTGTGCAGACCGGCGGTGCGGATCTCGTCGAGGGTGGCGCGCAGATCCGCGCGGACGGAGTCGAGCATCGGGAGGGTCTCCTTGAGGCGAGGGGCGGGAGCCGGGGGCGAGGGGGCAAGTGCGGGTGCGGGTCCCGGAGTTCGGGACATGGCGCGGTGCGGGTACGGCGGGCGGCGCGGGACGTACGGCCGGAGCGCTCAGGCGGTCCAGTCGAGGATGACCTTGCCGCAGCGCCCGCTCGCCGCGTCGTCGAACGCCTCGTCGAAGTCCTGGTACGAGTAGCGGCCGGTGATCACCGGGCTGAGGTCGAGACCCCCTTCGAGCAGCACCGACATGGCGTACCAGGTCTCGTACATCTCCCGCCCGTAGATCCCCTTGAGGGTGATCATCGACGTGACGATCCGGGCGAAGTCGACGGCGAACTCCTCGGCCGGCAGGCCGAGCAGGGCGATCTTGCCGCCGTGGGTCATGTTCGCCACCATGCTGCGCAGTGCCTCGGGGCGGCCGGACATCTCCAGGCCGACGTCGAAGCCCTCGCGCAGCCCCAGCGCGCGCTGGCCCTCCTCGATCGTGGAGGTGCGCACGTCCACCGCGAGGCTCACCCCGACCCGCTCCGCCAACTCCAGCCGGAACGGGCTGACATCGGTGATCACCACGTTGCGGGCGCCCGCGTGCCGGGCGACCGCAGCCGCCATGATCCCGATCGGGCCGGCCCCGGTGATCAGCACGTCCTCGCCGACGAGCGGGAAGGACAGCGCGGTGTGCACGGCGTTGCCGAACGGGTCGAAGATCGCGGCGACGTCCGGGTCCACCGGCACCCGGTGCACCCACACGTTGGCGGCCGGCAGCGTCACGTACTCGGCGAACGCGCCGTCCCGGCCGATGCCCAGGCCGACGGTGCTGCGGCACAGGTGCCGGCGTCCGGCCAGGCAGTTGCGGCAGGTGCCGCAGACCAGGTGCCCCTCACCACTGACCCGGTCGCCCGCGGCGATGCCGGTCACGCCGGGCGCGACCTCGACGACGTCGCCGACGAACTCGTGGCCCAGCACCAGCGGGGTGCGGATCGCCTGCTGCGCCCATCCGTCGTACGCCCGGATGTGCAGGTCGGTGCCGCAGATGCCGGTGCGCAGCACCTTGATCAGGACCTCGCCCGGGCCGAGCGCGGGCTCGGGCACGTCCGTGAGCCACAGGCCGGGCTCCGCCTTCGCTTTCACAAGTGCCTTCACCGGCGGACTCTCCTGAGCTGGGTGGGATCACCGCGACGTGACCGCCGTGGCGATCCCACCTTTCCGCCCCGTGCCGCGCCGGGTCCATCGAGGGTTTCTTAAGCCCCACCCAAGCTGGGCTTCATGATCGCGCCGGCCGAGCGAAATACGGACTATTCACCTCAATATCCTTGAATACGCCCACGCCGCGCGCGGGGGCGAAAACGCGCGGGCCCACACGTCCCAAAACGCCCATGGATTCGCATGTCCGATGATTCACCGCATCGACTCACAAGGGTGTCTTCGCCGCCCCCGCAGCGGAAGTCCACATGCCGGACAGGGTCTTGACCTGCCGAAAGACTGGCCCGAATCTCTTGCGCAACAGCCTTCTTAACCAATATGAAAGCTGCTGTGAAACCCGAGTGTCGGGCAGCCGGCGAAGGCAAGGACGAGAAAAGTGGCGAATTCGGACGGCAAGCGCACGATCGGCTCGCGTGCGCTCTGTATTGCCGCGATCCGGGATCTGGGCCGGGCGACCATCGCCGAGATCGCCGCCCGCGCGCGCCTCTCCAGGCCGACGGTGGAGGCCGCTCTGGCGGACCTCACCTCCGACGGCCTCGTCGAGGCCGAGGCGGACCAGGTCCAGCACGGTGAGACGGGTGGCCGTCCCGCCAGGCAATCGAGGTTCCGCGCCGAGACGGGCGTCGTCGTCGGCGTCGATCTGAGCGCCTCCGAGATGCAGGTCCTGCTCACCGATCTGGCGGGCCGCACCCTCGCGATGGGCTCGTCGGGGCAGCCCACGTGCAGCGACGCGCGGCCCGATCCGAGCCGGGTGGTCTCCGTCGTCGACGACGCCCTCGGTCGGGCCGGCTTCACCCGGGCCGATCTGCGGGCGGTCGGTATCGGCACCGCGGGGCTGGTGACGCCGAGCGGCGAGGCCCTGACATCGCCGGTCAGGTCCTGGAACGGCACCAACCTCCAGGACCGGTTCACGGCGCTGCTGGGCGTCCCCGTGATCGTCGACAACGACCTGTCGCTCGCCGCTGCGGCCGAGTCGTGTTTCGGTGCCCTGGAGGGAGCCGGGACCGGCGTCTACGCGCTCACCTGGCACCATGTCTCGGCTCGGATAACGGTCGACGGCGCGGTGCTTCGCGGGCGCCACAACAGCGCCGGCGAGGTCGGCCTGCTCCGGTCGTTCAGCGACATCGAGTTTCCCGTCGGGCCGCTGAACGAGGCCGTGTCCCAGATCGCGCGGCCGCTGGAGCGGTTGCGCGCGGACCCCACGGACGCGGAAGGCCGCAGGACGCAGCAGGCGCTGGTGTCCGCCATGACCCCGGCCATCGGTGCGCTCGTGCTCGCCGTCGACCCCGACGTGGTCGTGCTGGGGGGCGAACTCGCCCGTTTCGGGGACCTGATCGCCTCGGACCTGGCCACCGCGGTGGGCGAGTTCACCGACGGCGCGGGCGAGCTCGACGTCGTGATCACCCCGACCTCCCTCGGCCGGCACGGGGTGTGTGTCGGCGCCGTTCACCGGGCCTTCGAGAGCTTCTCCGGCGCGATCTACGGCACCGAGGAAGTGGCGCCGCCGCGGGTGGACCCCGACCTCGCCTCCGGCGCCGGGCTCCCCGTGAGCCACCCGCGGATCGCCTTGCTGGACGGCGGCGGTGCGCTGGGCGAAGCGGTCAGGGCGTCACCGCTGGCGAGTGGAGTCCGCAACCACGCCGGGGTGTCCGAGGTGATGGCACTCGGCATCGCACCGGAGCACGTGTTCATCGATCTGCCCGGCCCGGAGCGGGTCGAGGCAGCGAAGGCCGTGCTGGAGCGCGGGATCGCCGTCACGCTCGCGGCGCCGCCGGCCGACTCGCCGGCCGCGCTGGACGAACTGCTGGAGGTGGCCCGGCGGACCGGCGCACCGATGCGCGTCGACCACGCGCCGCGCAGATCTCCGGCGGTCCGTACGCTCAAGCGCTGCATCGCCGACGGCCTCGTCGGGGACGTCAACGCCATCTGGTGCCGGCACCTCACCGGGACCGACGTCCACGTGACGGACGATCAGCTCGCTCTCGACGTCGACGTCATCCACTGGCTGTCGGGTGGCACGACCGAGCACCTCAGCGCCGTCGCGTCCCTCCCCCGCCCTGACCGGGCCACCGGTGACGAACCGCGGCTCTCGATGATCGCGTTCGTGCTGGACAACGGTGTGCCGGCCGGCTACATGCGCGGGTGGGGCGCGGGTCCGGATCGGCGCTACTACACCGTCGTCGGGACGACCGGCCGCCTGGAGAGCGACGGCGACCAGGTCTGGCTCACCGCGACCGCAGCGGAGGCCGGAGAGCGGACGACGGACCCGACCGGGGCCCGCGCCGACCCGTCCGCCCCGCTGCCCCCACCGCCGCCCGAAGACCCGCTGGACGTACGGGCGGTGACGGCCGGCCCCACCCGCTCGGTCCGGGAGGCGCGCGAGGCGGTGGCAACGGTACACGCGATCCGGCTCTCGCTTCTGCGTGAGGGCGAGCGCTGCCGCGTCGAGCCGCCCCCCGCGGATCTCGTCACTTACTTCACCAGCACGAACCAGGAGGAACCTCGGTGCTGAGGTACACGATCACGCGAGTGCTGTACATGATCCCGACCGTCATCGGTTCGACGCTCCTGATCTATCTGCTGGTCTTCCTGGTACCCGGTGACCCGGTGCTGGCGCTGGCCGGCGGCAACAAGCGGCTCTCGCCGTCGAGCATCGCCGCGATCCGCAAGCAGTACAACCTGGACGACCCCTTCTTCGTGCAGTACGGGAAGTACCTCGACAACGTGCTGCACGGCAATTTCGGATACGACTTCAACGACAACTCGGTCACCGCGCTGATCAAGACCGCCTTCCCCTACACCTTGGCGCTCGCGCTGTCGGCCTTCGTGTTGAAGATCGTCATCGGTGTGCTGCTGGGGGTCTGGGCCGGGCTGCGCAAGGACGGCATGCCCGAGAAGTTCAACCTGTTCTTCACGGTCGTCTTCCTCGCCGTACCGGGTTTCCTCGTCGCCTACTTCTCCCAGTACCTGATCGGTATCAAGGGGCACCTGCTGCCGATAGCCGGTGTCCAGGCGGGCTACCCGAAGGCGTTCATCATGCCGGCCCTGGTACTGGCGCTGGAGACCGCGGCGCCGCTGGCGAGGCTGACCCGGACCAGCCTGGTCGACGTCCTGAAGGCGGACTACATCACGACGGCGCGGGCCAAGGGCGCCTCTCCCGGCCGGGTGATCTGGCTGCACGCTCTACGGAACGCGTTCCTGCCGGTGGTGACCTACCTCGGGCTGAGCCTGGCCAGCCTGCTGGGCGGTTCGGTGCTGATCGAGTCCATCTTCAACCTGCCCGGTCTCGGCGGCACCCTCGCCACCGCGATCTCCCAGCAGCAGGGGCCGGTCGTCGTCGGCGTCTCGGTGTTCCTGCTGCTCTTCTACCTGGTCACCGCCCTGGTGGTCGACCTGCTCTATCCGATCATCGACCCGAGGGTCCGCCATGTCTGATGCCATCGAGGCTCTGGTCGCGACCGGAGCCAAACCCGAGCCGTCCGCTCCCCCGCAGCGCGGCGGGAAGCGCCCCGGGCTGGTGACGCAGGGGCTGCTCCGCACCCGCCGGCAGCCGTTCTTCATCCTGTCCGTGCTCATCATCGCGCTGGTCGCGGCGATGGCCGCCGTACCGGGGCTGTTCACCCACACCGACCCGCGGGACTGCTCCCTCGTCGACTCCCGGCTAGGCCCCCGATCCGGGCATCCGTTCGGCTACGACATGCAGGGCTGCGACTACTTCTCCAACGTCGTCCACGGAGCGCGGATCTCCCTGGAGGTCGGCCTGCTGGTGGCGATCTTCACGTTCTTCATCGCGATGATCGCCGGTGCACTGGCGGGGTACTTCGGCGGCGCCGTGGACACCGTCATCTCCCGCACCGCCGACATCGTCCTGGGTGTGCCGGTCGGGATCGCCAGCCTGGTGATCCTCTACCAGTTCAAGTCGCGGACCGTGTGGACCATCGTCTTCGTGCTGGTGCTCTTCAGCTGGGCCGGAACGATGCGGTACCTGCGCGGTTCGGTGCTCCAGATCAAGCAGCTGGAGTACGTCCAGGCCGCCCGGGTGCTGGGCGTCCGGCACTGGGGAATCCTGCGCCGGCATGTCATCCCCAACGCGATCACTCCCCTGGTCGTGATGTCGACCCTCAGCGTCGGCGCCGCCATGACGGCCGAGGCGGCCTTCTCCATCCTTGGTGTCGGCATCAAGCTGCCGGCGTTCTCCTGGGGCGTCCAGATCGCGGCGGCCAGTACGGACGGCAACTGGCAGGTCGCCCCGCACCTGATGTTCTTCCCGGCCGGAATGCTCGGCCTGACCACGCTCGCCTTCGTCGTGTTGGGCGAGAACCTGCGTGACGTGCTCGATCCCAGGGGGCGTTGATGAGCAACCCACTGCTCGAGGTCAAGAACCTGGGCATCGAATTCCGCTCCGGCGAGCGCCGGTTGCCGGCCGTCCAGGACCTCAGCTTCAGCATCGCCCGGGGCTCTACCCTGGCCGTGCTGGGCGAGTCGGGATGCGGCAAGAGCATCACCGCCAAGGCGATCATGGGCATCCTGCCGACACCGCCCGCGCGGATCACCGGCGGACAGATCCTGCTCGACGGAACCGACCTGCTGGGCCTGTCGCCCAAGGCGTTCCGCAAGGTGCAGGGGGCCGAGATCGCCATGGTCTTCCAGGACGCGCTGTCGGCGCTGAACCCGGTGGTGCCGGTGGTCCGGCAGATCGCCGAGCTGTACCGCATCCACCGCGGCGCCGGTCGGCGTGACGCGGAGACCGCCGCCATCGACATGATGAAGGCGGTCAAGATCCCGGACGCCGCGAACCGGGCCAGGGACTACCCGTTCCAGTTCTCCGGCGGGATGCGGCAGCGGATCATGATCGCCATGGCGCTGGCCCTGGAGCCCAAGCTCCTCATCGCCGACGAGCCGACCACCGCGCTCGACGTCACCGTCCAGGCGCAGATCCTCGACCTGCTCGCGGAGCTCCAGCAGGAGCGCGACATGAGCCTCATGCTCATCACGCACGACCTCGGCGTCGCCGCCCACATCGCCGAGGAGGCCCTGGTGATGTACGCCGGCGGCGCGGTCGAGCAGGCACCGATCGCGGAGCTCCTGGACCGGCCGGCCCACCCGTACACCATCGGCCTGCTCGGCTCGATCCCCGGACCGGAGCACCGGGGCGCGGACCTGCCGACCATCCCGGGACTGCCGCCCCAACTGGCGAACCGGCCGAGCGGATGCGGATTCCACCCCCGCTGCCGGTTCGCCACCGACCTGTGCCGGACCAAGGCTCCGCACGAGCTCCAGGTGTCCGCCGACCGCACGGCAGCGTGCCATCACTGGAAGGAGGCCATGGATGAATACCAGGCTGCTGGCGCTTGAGGACGTCAGGCAGGCGTACAAACCCAAGAGCGCGAAGTTCGGTGCCCGGCAGACGGGCACGGTCCGCGCGGTCGACGGCGTGACGCTGGACGTGGCGCCCGGTGAGACCGTCGGCCTGGTCGGCGAGTCCGGCTGCGGGAAGTCGTCGCTCGCCAAGCTGATCGTCGGGCTGGAGCGGCCGGCGTCAGGGCGCGTGCTCTGGAAGGGACGCGACCTCGCGGAGATGAGCCGCGCGGAGACGAGCGCCTTCCACCGGGGCGTCCAGCTGATCTTCCAGGACCCGTTCGCCTCGCTCGACCCCCGCCGTACGATCCGCGACTCGGTCGCCGAGGGCATCCTCGCCCACAGGCTGTTGCCCAAGCAGCAGATCCCGCAACGGGTCGACGAGCTGCTGGCCGACGTGGGCCTGGACCCGGCACACGCGGACAAGTACCCGCACGAGTGCTCCGGCGGCCAGCTCCAGCGGGTGGGCATCGCCCGGGCCCTGGCGCTCGGCCCCGACCTGCTGGTCTGCGACGAGCCCGTGTCCGCCCTGGACATCTCCGTCCGGGCGCAGGTGCTGAACCTGCTGAACCGGCTCAAGGAGAAGCACGGTCTGACGATCATCTTCATCGCGCACGACCTCGACGTGGTCCAGCACATGTCCGACCGGATCGTCACGATGTACCTCGGGAAGATCGTCGAGGAAGGACCGTGCGACGCGGTCTACGGCACCTCGGCCCACCCGTACACCCGGGCGCTGCTGTCGGCGGTGCCGAAGAGGCTGCCGCCCGGGCACCGGATCGACCGCGTCGTGCTGGAGGGCGATCCGCCGTCGCCGATCGACCCGCCGCCGGGCTGCCCGTTCCACACCCGCTGCTACACCGCCGTCGCCGAGTGCGCCGAGACCCTCCCCGCGCTCACCGAGGTCGGCACCGGCCACCGGGCGGCCTGCCTGCGCGCCGAGGACGTGCGTGCCTCCCGTGTCGGGCTGCCCTACCGGGCTTCCTGACACCTCCGCCTGCCTGGCCCCCTGCTCATACCGGGGTCCGTACCCCCGAGAGGAACCGCATTGAGAGTCGCCAACACCGTCGTCGCCGCAGTCACGGTCCTAGCCGCCTCGGCAGCTCTCACCGGCTGCGGCAGCCTCAACGGCACCTCGGGCGACGGCATCCGGTCGGGTGCCATCACCGCCGTGCAGACGGGGACGATCGCCCGGATCACCGGCCCGCAGAACCCCAGCAGCCAGATCGGCATGGCCCTGTGTGAGGGGCTGACCAGGATCGACGACGCCGGCAAGGTCCAGATGGACGGGGCCCAGAGCGTCAGCAGCCCCGACCAGGTCACCTGGACGATCAAGGTCGCCCCCGGCCGGACCTTCTCCGACGGCACGCCGATCACCGCGCAGACCTGGGTCGACTCCTTCAACTTCACCGCACTCGGTTCCCACGCGATGGCCAGCAACTACGCCTACGAGCACGTGCGGGGGTACCCGGAGCTGAACCCGGCGAAGGGCAAGGCCAAGAGGACCACGCTGTCGGGGCTGAAGGTGATCGACAAGAGCACCTTCACCCTGACCACGGACAGCCCGAACAACGACCTGCCCTACATGCTGGCCACGCTGCCCTTCTGCCCCATGCCGGAGTCGGCGTTCAAGAACCCGATCGCCTACGACAAGAAGCCCGTCACCAACGGCCCCTACGTCCTCACCAAGCTGAACCCGCAGTTCCAGGCGGTGGTGGAGCGGCGCAAGGACTACAAGGGCTGGATACCCGAGGGCGCGGCGAAGAAGATCACGTTCCGGGTCTACAACGACCCCAACACCGCCTACCAGGACGTGGTCGCCGGCAACACCGACGTGCTGCGCAGCCTGCCTCCGGGCCTCGTCGCCCAGGGCAAGAACGCGCTCGGCGACAAGGGCCTGACACCCATCGCCAAGAACACGCTGGAGACCTACATCACCTGGCCGACCTACCTGGACAAGAAGTACCCCAAGGAGGTCCGTGAGGCGTTCTCGATGATCGTCGACCGGGACGCCATCTCCAAGCACCTCTTCCTCGGCTCCAGCCAGGCAGCCCGCTCGCTCATGCCGAACTCGGTGTCCGCCTACCGCCCGGACGCATGCGGCTCGACGTGCGGCTTCGACCCCGCCGGTGCCAAGAAGCTGCTCGAACGGTCGGGCTTCAAGGGCACCATCCCGCTGCTCTACGACTCGTCGGACACCACGTTCGCCGCCGCGGCGCTGGCCATCTCCAACGAGGCGAAGAGGATCGGGCTGAACGTCGAGCCGCGGCCCAGGCCGACAGCCGCACTCGGCGCGGACACCAACAACTACGCCCTGGACGGGCCGAGCATCGCCCTGTGGGGTTCGTCGTTCCCGAGCGCGTCGGAGTGGGTGGCCTCCGTCATGGTCGACGCCAACTACCGGCTGAAGTACACCAACGCGACGGCGTCCTCGGAGGTCACCCAGGCATGGGCGGCGAAGAGCCCGGCCGACGCCGATCGGCACTGGCGGGCCGCGGAGGACTCGATCCTCGCCGACCAGGTCATCCAGCCCCTGTACTACCAGGTGATGTACATCGCGCACGACGCGTGCCTGAAGCCGCACTCCGCCGGTGGCGACATGCAGATCTACCGCACCCAGATCACCTGCAAGACCAGCAACTGACGCGTATCGCGCGGGTGCGGCGACCGACCGGCCGCCGCATCCGGCGCGTACCCCGGTGGCCGTTCCGGTCACCAAGCTATGCAACGAGGAGTCATCGCACATGGACGCACGCATCGGCATCATCGGTTTCGGCCTCAGGTCGAGCCTGTGGCGCTACGCCCACAACCCGGGGAACGGCTCGCGGGTGGTCGCCGTCTGCGACAGCGACGAGCGCGGCCGCACCGACGCGGTGGAGAAGATCGGCGACGGCGTCCAGGTGACGGCCGACATCGACGAGTTGCTGGCCCTCGATCTCGACGCCGTGATGGTGCTGACCCCCGACCACCTGCACGCCGAGCATGCGGTCCGGACGTTGGAGGCGGGGGTGCCGACGTTCCTGGAAAAGCCGATGGCGATCACCATCGAGAGCGCGGACCTGATCCTGGAGACGGCCTACCGCACCGGGACCCGGCTCTACATCGGGCACAACATGCGGCACATGCCGGTGATCAAGGCCATGCGGGACGCGATCCTGGCCGGCCGGATCGGCCAGGTCAAGGCCGTCTGGTGCCGGCACTTCGTCTCCGCGGGCGGCGACTTCTACTTCAAGGACTGGCACGCCGACCGGACCAAGTCCACCGGGCTGCTGCTGCAGAAGGGCGCCCACGACATCGACATCATCCACTGGCTGGCCGGCGGCTACGCGACGAGCGTGTCGGCCATCGGGTCGTTGAGCGTGTACGGCGACATCACCGATCGGCAGGACAACTCCGGGCGCCGGATGTGGGACTGGTACGACACGAACAACTGGCCGCCCACCGCCCAGCGGGAGTTGGCGCCGAAGATCGACGTCGAGGACATCTCGATGGCGAACCTCGTGCTGCACAACGGCGTGCTCGCCTCGTACCAGCAGTGCCACTTCACGCCTGACTACTGGCGCAACTACACGGTCATCGGCACCGAGGGCCGGCTGGAGAACTTCGGTGACGGTGAGGGCAGCACGATCAAGCTCTGGAACAAGCGTTCCGACGCCTATCGTGAAGAGGCCGACGAGATCATCGAGGTGCCTCCGGCCGAGGGCGGCCACGGCGGGGCCGATCCGATGCTGATCTCCGAGTTCGTCCGATTCGCGGTCGAGGGCGGCCCGACCATGACGTCCCCGGTCGCCGCCCGGCAGTCGGTGGCAGCGGGGATCGCGGGAACGGAGTCGATCCGCGGCGGTGGCGGCGCGGTCCAGGTGCCGCCGATCCCCGCCGAGATCGAGGACTACTTCCTCCGCGACCAGGTCAAGGCCGACCACGCGGGGCTCTAGTGCCGTGGCATCGGGCAGCGCGGAGTACGTCCGCGCTGCCCGCTGCGGGTGCGTAGGGGCGTACGTGCGGGGGACGGGTCAGGACGTCGTGCCCGTGGCGCCGGCCGGTGCGTAGGGGACGTAGGGGACGTGGCGGTGGCGCAGGGCCGCGTTCGGGCTCGCGGTGAGTTCGGTGCTGTCGACGTACTGGTCGACGGCGCCGATCGGGGGCCGGGCGCGCAGGGCGGGGTCGGTGATGGTGGCGGTGAGCGCGTGCGTGAAGCGGTGGGCGTCCAGCACGAGGAACGGGCGGTCGTGGAAGGGCCGGACCGAGGGGTCGAGCGGGTCGGTGAGGGCGAGGGCGTTGTGGAGCGCGGCGGCGGCCTCGTAGGCGGGCGTGAGGTGCCGCTCGCGGGCGCGCCAGGTGCCGGCGGACAGCGCGCCGGTGAGGTGCGGGGTGAGGTCGGCGGCGCAGGGCAGCGCGGCGAAGGCGGTGCCGAGCCACTTGCCGTAGGGCGGGTAGACCCGGTGCATCAGTAGGCACAGCCGCATCAGGTCGCGGACCTGGCGGGCGGCCACCACCGCGGAGCCGAGTTCGTCGCCGACCTCGCCGCAGCGGCCGACGAAGGGCTCCTCCTGGGACAGCCGCATCCACTGGCAGGCGAGAACGTGGCGCCACACGTCGTCCGGGTACCAGGCGAGCTGCTCGCGGTACGCGGCGAGCCGGCCGAGCCCGTCGTGGAAGACGGCGCCGGCGGTGAGTTCGCGCAGGGTCTGGGTCGGCGTCGTCAGCCAGGCGGAGACCGGTACCCCGCCGGCCGGGTCCGCGCCGAGCTGCTCGGCGAAGTACGCGCCCAGGTCGATGGCGTCGACCCGGTGCCGGGCCGGCGTCCCGGGCGGGAACTCCCAGCGCACCGGGTGGCCGCCGAACGCCTCGGGCAGTTCGCGGTCCAGCAGCGCGGTGAGATCGGCGGCGCGGGCACGGAAGTCCTCGCCGCCGAGGAAGACCTGCACCCGCGGGCCCCAGGCGTGGTCGGTGGAGCGCTCGGTGTCGTACCCCTGCACCTCGGAGCCGGCGCCGATCAGGCCCGCGGAGTACGGCACCGGTCCCAGCGCGGAATCCAGCAGCGGCCCGACGATCTCGGCGTGGAACGCCTCGGCGAGCGCGAGTCCCGGTACGAACGATCCCGTCACCCCTCCACCCTCCCAGAGCCCGCCCCCGCCCGGCGACCCGGTTTCCCCACCCCGCCCCGCACCTCCCCCTCCTTCAAGGGGCCGGGCGCCCTTCACCGATTCCGCGGTGGGCGGGCGGCCCGTCGTGGTCATACGGTGGTGGAGTACGCACTCCCATCGGGAAGTGAGCGACATGGACAAATCCAGCGACAAGGATCAGCGAGCACGGCAGGCCGCCGAGGCCGAGCGGCGCTCGAAGGAGAGCGGCGCCCACGAGGCGGACGAGACCAAGGACCGTGGTGACGAGCACCTCGTCGAGGACGAGGACCGCTCCATGCAGTCCCTCAAGCGCGACGACCGGTAGCTCACCGCGACCGACCATCGCTCACGGTGAAACGTCCGGTCCTGACGGCGCCCGCCCGGCAGCACGGGCGGGCGCCGACGCGTCGCGCGCCCCGGGGATACGGCACCCACGCCGATCGGAGCCGGCCGGTGCCGGCCGATGTCACAACGGGACCGCCGCCCCTGTCGTACCTGGGCAAGGCCCGCACACCCGCGGGCGAGAAGCAGCGGAGGCATCCGATGACGCACACCCGTACCCCGTTCGAACCCTTCGTCCGGCAGAAGACGATCCTGCTGACCACGTACAAGAAGGACGGCACGCCCGTCGGCACGCCGGTGAACATCGTGGTCGACGGGGAGCGGGCCTTCTTCCGGACCTACGACGCCGCGTGGAAGGTCAAGCGGCTGCGGAACAACCCGCGGGTCGAGATCGCGCCGTCCACCGTTCGGGGCAAGCCCACCGGCCCGGCGGTCGAGGCGCGGGCCACCCTGATCACCGGGGAGGAGGCCGACCGCGCCGCGAAGTCCCTCGCGCACAAGTACCCCTTCCTGCACGGGGTCCTGGTGCCCTTCGTGCACCGCAGGAAGCACTACGCGACGCTGCACTACGCCCTGACGGCGCCGGGCGAGTAGGTCAGCTGGGTCCGCCGGTTCCGCGCCCGCCGCCCGATGGGTGTCGGCCCTCCCGTCGGGCGGCGCGCTCCTGCGGCCGTTCACGATCAAGGCGGAAGCGGGCAGGCCCGGCCGAGCCCTCGTCCTCGGCCGCGGCCCGGACCGCGTCGGCTCAGCGCAGCGTGTCCATCAGGATCGTGACATACGCGTCCAGCCGTTCCTCCACCACTCGCGTCGTCAGCTCCGTCCGCCCCGCCTCCCGCCACGGCCGCGAGAACTGCCGCACCTCTTCCGACGCCGCCAACCCGTCCCGGACCAGCCAGTACAACCGCTCGCTCGCAGCCGCGGCCAGCACACCGCCCGCCTCCTCGTACGCCGCGGCGAACCGCAGCCCCCATGCCGGACCGTGCAGCAGCGCGAGATTGGTGCAGCAGTGCGCGACATCGAGGTCCGCCGGACCCCAGCAAGCCCCGGCCCAGTCGACGACACCGGCGATCCGGACGCCTGCCGGACTTGACGCCGGCGCGTCGAACAGCACGTTGCCGGGCTGGAAGTCCCGGTGCAGGAACCGCCCTTCCCAGCGCGGAACCGGCCCGCGGATCACGTCGATCGCCGCAGCCCACACCGCCGCGTCACCTCCCTCCGGAACCACGACGGTGTCGGCGGTCGTCAACGCCACATACCCCCGTACCCGCTCGACCGGGCGTACCGCATGGATCGCCACGAGGTGACGGGCGAGCAGAGAAGCGCGCCGCTCCACTCCCTCGTCCTCAAGGACCGTCCGGCCCGGCAGGCACGTCATGAGGAGCGACGGAAACTCGCAGTGCGCGGCAGTCGCGTCGACCGCGATCAGCCCGGGCGCCGGCACACCGGTCCCCACGAGCAGGGTCAACGCGACGGACTCACGGTCCAGCCAGTCCTCCGCGTCCTCCACGTCCACGAAGGTCCGCAGCACCAGGTCACGGGTACGCCCGTCCCGCGCGCCGACGGTCAGCTTCCGCATCTCGGCCGTGATACCGCCGTGCAACACCTCACTCCCGACGATCCGCTCGCCGGCCTCCAAGTGCCGGCTGACCCAGGCCAGCGTCAACGGTCGCACCGGTTGTTCCGCGGAACGGGCGCGCTCTCGCTCAACTCCCATGCCGCCTCCTGGAGCCGTCCGACCTGCCGTACCCCCCGGCGGACAGCAACCGGGTCAGTTCCCGATCCGCGGACGTGGAGTGCTGCTCAAGCCCCACTGCCAGACGCAGCCGCCGCAGCGTGGTGTGTTCCCGGTCGGCCACCGGTACCGCGACCACGGGGACCCGGCACTTGCGCAGCAGCCTGCGGACCATGCGGCGCGCCAGTACTCCCCGCCACGACGGCGGGTGAGCGACCATGACGAGGTCGGCCCGCACCTCCCGGGCGACGCGGGCCAGGCCGGCGGCAGGATCGCCGTGCAGCTGGCGCAGCCGTAACTCCGACAGGGGTCCGGCCAGTTCCCGCACCTGCGCGGCGACCCGTGCGTGGGCCGCCTCGTGGGCGCCCGGTTCCTGATACGGAATGAATCCGGGCGTGCCCACCAGCACGAACTCCCGTCTGAAGTGCACCGGCAGCACCATCCCCTCGTATCGGCAGGCCATCGCCGCCGCCATCCGCAGCACCGGCCGGCAGCGCGGGTCGTCCGACACCATCACCACGATCAGCGGTTGCTCCTGCACGGCCCGCTCCCTTCGTTTCGGCTTGCGCCTGCTGCGTGGTCGTCGAAGACGGCGACCGTGCGCCCAACGCTCACAAGCACGTTGCCCGCACGGTCGCCGAGGTACGCCGGTCACCGACCCCAGTCCTTCTCGTCGAAGGTCTTCACGTCCAGACATCGAGGGCTGCTCCAGCGCCGCCGGGGTCAGGGCTGCGCCGCCTCAGCGAGTTGACGCGCGTGGGACCGGGTCTCGTCGTTCATCGGGAAGAAGCACTCGATGCGCAACTCCTGCAGCGTCACGTCCTGCGGTGTCCCGAGCGTCGTCACCGTGGAGAAGAAGTCGAACCGCCGGGCGCCGCGCACGTACCGGATCGGCACGATCGGCAGCACCGGCGTGGCCGCGTCGAGCGACCGCAGCGAGGCCGGCACCCCGGGGTAGTCCAGCACCTCGTCGAGAATCCGCTGGGCACGCTCGTCGGTGATGCCCCCGATCGCCTCCCGGCGGGCGCGCCGGACCAGCGCCTCGGCAACCTCCGGCCAGTTCGTCACGTGCCGGCGGACGCCGTCCGGGTGGAACATCCGGCGCAGCACGTTCGCCGGCCCGGGACCTGTCTTCGCCTGCCCGTCCTGGAGGAAAGCGAAGAAGCGGCGAGCGGCGGCGTTCGTGTGCCGGATGTCCCAGCTCCGGTCCATCACCAGAGCCGGAAAGGGCTCCTGCTGCGTCAGGATGGTGTCGAGCGCGTCCCGGACGGCGGCGAGCGACGGCGCGTCCAGTTCGGACTCCGGGTACTCGGGCGCGAACCCGGCCTTGAGCAGCAGGGTGTTGCGTTCGCGCAGGGGTACGTCGAGCACCTCGGCGAGCTTCAGGACCATGGCCCGGCTGGGGTTCGCACGGCCGGTCTCGAGGAAACACAGATGGCGGACCGACACCGCGGCCTCGGCGGCCAGCGCCAGCTGGCTCAACCGCCGTGCGCTCCTCCAGTGTTTCAGCAGGTGACCGACGTCAGACACCGCTCGAGTATCCCGCAGTCCACGCGTGCGGCCGCACCGCCACCTCCAGCGGTGGCCGGGCCACGTTCGCGGTGTAGTTCGTCATCGCGGAGATCGCCACCCCGGTGATCACTTCGAACAGCTGCTCCTCGGTGAAGCCGGCCGCCGTGAACGCCGCCACGTCCGCCTCGTCGAGCCGGCCCCGCTTGTCGATGAACGCGCGGGTGAGCGCCGACAGCGCCGCCATCCGCGGGTCGGCGGGCAGATCGCCGCGGCGCAGGGCCTCGACCACGGCCGGTTCGACCCCGTCCGCGAGCGCCTCCAGCGTGTGGAACGCGACTGCCCATTCGCTGCCGTTGGCGACCGCGTTGGACAGCAGCAGGACCTGCCGTTCGTCCGGGCCGAACGTTCCGTCACCCCGGAAGTGCCCGAATGCGGAGAAGAAGGTGTTCAACAACGCCGGCGAGTTCGCCATGAGCCCGGCCGCGGCCGGAACGAACCCGAATGCCCCCTGCAAGGCCGTCAGCGGCTCCTTCACGGCTTCGGACGCGGTGTCGGCGGTATGGATCTGGTAGCTGGTCATGACTCGGAGTCTGCGACAGCCACGATGTCGAACCAATTCCCTCGGAGGTAAACGCGCGCGAGACCGCCGGCACGTGGTCACCGCAGCGGTTCGACGAGGCCGGCAGCTGATCCCGCGTTCCGCTCCGCGTCGAACGGGGGGCTCACCCAGCGCCTCGACGACCTTTCGCCGCATCTCACGCCCTTCGTTGACGTCGTCCGGGTCCAGGACACCCTCGCGCCGGCGGGCGCGCCTGCTACGCCGGCCGTGGACGCGACAGGATGCGGACCTGTCAGAGGGCGGCTCGTGGTTCACAGGGCGCGGGCCAGGAAGACGTCGGTGACCTGGAGTACGTCGATTCCGCCGCCGTGGGCGGCGAGCACGCGTCCGGCCTCGGCGAGTGCCTGCCGGCGATGGTCCTCGGGCAGGATGCGATAGGCAGACAGCGAGGCGAGGTGGCCGAGGTAGCGGTCGGTGTCGTACCGCAGGTCCTGCCGGAACCGGACCGATCGCAGGTCGGTGAAGCGGCCGTCCCGGCGGCATTCGGTATCCGGCCAGTCCTGGTCCCAGTTCCCGGGCTCGTCGCCGGAGAGGTCGGCGGCCAGGAAGCGGTGTGGTGAACCGGTGATGCCGTGACGGTCGCCGATACCGGCGAGTTCGGCGCGCAGTCCGGGGTCGTGTATCCCGTGAGGGTTTCTGATCAGCGCCACGGAACCGCCGGGGGCGAGCGCGGCGTGGACCAGGTCCCAGCGCCGGTCACGGTCCAGGAAGTTCCAGGCGGAGGCGGCGAACAGCAACCCGTAGTGCCGCCCGCCCGGTCGCCACCGCTCGAAGTCGCCGACCTCGACCCGGACGTTCGGATGGCCGGCGGTGTTGCGGCGCAGGACCTCGGCCATGCGGGCGTCGGGCTCGACGCACACCAGCGGAATCCCCAGCGCGGCGAACGGCACGGTGGCCTTCCCGGTACCCGCGCCGACCTCCACGGCCGGACGGTCCCCGAGAGCCGCGTACGCCAGGACCTCCGTGACCATCGCGGGCGAGTAGCCGGGGCGGGCGGCATCGTAGAGCTCGGCCACCTCGCCGAAGACCTTGCTGCGCGCGGCGTTGACGTGTCCCTCTGAGCCCATGAGCGTCCCTCGGCTTCGTGATCGGCAGGCGGGCACCCTACCGACCGGAACGCTTCACCATCCACCGCTTTGGGAGCCGCCCCTTCCTCGATGACCACAGGGACGGAGCAGCAGGCGGTCGCCTGCCCCGCGACGCGCACGGCTCCCGTCCCACCGCGTCGGTTCGTCGGGCCCGACGCCGGTCGGCTCGGCCCCACCGCAGGTCCCGCTTCCGCGCCGACGCGACACGCGAGGTGACCTCCGCCGAAGCCGTCGGCGGACCGTCCGGCGAGCGGTCGCGACACGCCTGGGGAGGTGCGCGGGGTGGGAGCGACGGGAGTGAAGACTCCTCCTGGGTCATTGACAGGCCCTCAGGGTCCGCGCTCTACTCATGCCTCGTGCAGATTGGCAACGTTGTCAGTCCGTGAGCCGTACGACGCCGCTGTCGATCGAGGACGCCACCCGTCCCTGGCACACCCATGTGTGACGCACGAATCGCGGAGGCAACCGATGGTCAGACAACGGCGCCCCGACCGGGCCCGTTTCAGCAGCAGATTCCGTCAACGCCTCGCCGTGGTGTCCCTGTTGGGCATCGCAGCGCTCCCGATCCAGTCCCTCACCGGCGCCGACGCGGCGTCGGGGCCGCAACTCGTCGCGGACCCGGCCGCGTTGATCAATCCGCTGATCGGCACCTCGGGCGCCGTCAACACCTTCCCCGGGCCCGACATGCCGTTCGGCATGATGCAGTGGGGGCCGGACACCACCCCTGCCCGGACGCAGGGCGGCGGCTACGAGTACAAGGACAGCAAGATCTCGGGCTACAGCCTGACGCACATCTCCGGGCCCGGCTGCGACGTCGCCGGCGACGTGCCGATCCTGCCGGTCACCGGCGCGCTGTCGGGGAACCTCTCGAACCTCTCCTCGCAGTTCAGCCACGACGACGAGCAGACCGGCGTGGGCTACTACGGCGTCACCGACTCCGCCGGGGTCAAGACCGAGCTGACCGACACCACGCGCGCGGGCCTGGGCCGGTTCACCTTCCCGGCCGGCACGCAGTCGAACCTGCTGCTCAAGCTGAGCAGCGGCGCCTCGCAGGTGGACGGCACCCGGGTGCAGGTGGTCAGCGACCGCGAGGTGAGCGGGTCGGTGGACAGCGGGCACTTCTGCGGCGCGGCCAACCGCTACACCCTGCACTTCGACATCAAGTTCGACCAGCCCTTCACCGCGAGCGGAACCTGGGTCGGCAGCACCATCAACCCCGACGCCACCAAGCTCAGCGAGGGCCGGCCGCAGCAGAAGCTCGCCACGCACTCCAACACCCCGCTGCACGAGCAGCACTTCACGGTGCCGGGCAGCGCATCGCCGAAGATCCACCCCAGCGGCAGCGCCTCGCCCTCCGCGAGCCCGGACAACTCCACCGCGAGCCCGAAGAGTTCGTCCGCGGCCACGTCCGCGACGGCGGGCCCGCCGGTGACCGGCGCCAACGGCATGTACCTCACGTTCGACACGGCGAAGAAGGCCGCCGTGACGGCGGCCGTCGGCATCTCGTACACCAGCGACGGCAACGCGAAGTCGAACCTGTCGACCGAGGTCAAGGGCTGGAACTTCGACGCCATGCGCAAGGCCAACCACACCGCGTGGAACGACGTGCTGGACAAGGTGCGGATCGGCGGTGGCAGCCACGACCAGCAGGTGCAGTTCTACACCGCGCTCTACCACGCGCTGCTGCACCCGAACGTGTTCTCGGACGACAACGGCCAGTACATGGGCATGGACGACCAGGTCCACAAACTGACCAAGGGTCAGAAGGCCCAGTACGCCAACTACTCGGGCTGGGACACCTACCGCTCCCAGACGCAGCTGATCTCGATGGTCGCGCCGAAGCAGACCGGTGACATCGTCACCTCGATGCTCAACGGCTACGACCAGACCGGCCTGCTGCCCAAGTGGGCGTCGAACAACGGCGAGAGCTACGTCATGGTCGGCGACCCGGCCACCTCGATCATCTCCGACGCCTACGCGTTCGGGGTGCGCAACTTCGACACCGCGCACGCCCTGTCGGCGATGGAGCACGAGGCGACCGCGCCGAACCAGGACCGCCCGGGCGAGGCGGTGCGCGACGCGAAGGGCTACCTGCCGCTGGACGGCACGTACTCCTGCTGCAACTTCTACGGCCCGGTCTCGACCCAACTGGAGTACGACAGCGCGGACTACGCGCTGGCGTCCTTCGCGAAGTCGCTGGGCAAGACCGCGGACTACAAGAAGTTCGCGACCCGCGCGCAGGACTGGATGAACGTCTTCAACCCGCAGACCGGCTACATGCAGGCGAAGAACTCCGACGGGCAGTTCGCCGGCGGCTTCACGCCGGGCACCTCGAACGGCTTCGTGGAGGGCACTTCGGCGCAGTACACCCCGATGGTGCCGTTCGACCTCCAGCAGTTGATCACCGCCCGCGGTGGTACGGCGGCCTACGGGTCCTACCTGGACAGCCTGTTGAGCGACATCGCCGATCCGTCGGGCACCAACGCCGACCTGAGCAACGAGCCGAGCCTGGAGATCCCCTGGGAGTACAACTACCTGGGACAGCCGTGGAAGACCCAGGCGGCGGTGCGCGAGGCGCAGCAGGACCTGTACTTCAACGCGCCGGTCGGGTCGTTCGGCAACGACGACCTGGGCGCGATGAGTTCGTGGTACGTGTGGTCGTCGCTGGGGATGTACCCGGAGACGCCGGGCACCGACACGCTGGTGCTGGGCAGTCCGGTCTTCCCGGTCGCGAAGGTCACCCTCGGCAACGGCAAGCAGGTCGCGATCAACGCCCCGCAGGCCGCGACGAACGCGCCGTACGTCCAGTCGCTGGACGTCAAGGGCAAGGCGTGGAACGACTCCTGGCTGACCTTCGGACAGTTCGAGAAGGCGGGCACGCTCGACTACAGCCTCAACACGGTGCCGAACACGTCGTGGGCTTCGTCGGCCGACGCGGTTCCGCCGTCCGACGCCACCGGCGGCGGGCGGGTGCTGGCGGCGACCGGCCCGAGCAGCGACGGGTTGATCATCGCTCCCGGGGGCTCCGGGGAGGCCACCTTGCGGCTGACCAACCTCGGCAGCAAGGCGGTCACCGCCGACTGGGCGGCCACCGCGCCGTCGGGAGTGACGCTCGGCACCTCCTCGGGCTCGCTGACGGTGCCGCCGTCGGGCAGCGCCGAGGCGAAGGTGCAGGTGACCGCGGGTGACACCGAAGGCGCGTACGCGGTGGCCTTCGCGGTGACCGACCACAGCGGCGGCGCGGCGCTGGCGAGCGCGACCCTGGGGGTGGCGGTCGCCAAGCCCGGCGAGCTGTGGCCGTACGAGACGAACGAGGGCGTCTACCCGGACGCCACGCACTTCTCCGGCGGGTTCGACGACGGCGGCTGGGCGTACTCGCAGAACGCGCTGGCCGCCGCCGGGGCGACCGGTGGCGCGAAGGTCAGCGCCGACGGCCTCGACTACACCTGGCCCGCGATCGCCTCGGGACATCCGGACAACCTGGAGGTGGCGGGCCAGACGCTGCCGCAGCCGGCGGGCACGTCGGGCGCGTACCTCGGTCTGCTGGGGTCGGCGACCAACGCCCCGACCGACGGCAGCGGCGTCCCCGGCGCGCTGACCGTCACCTACACCGACGGCACGACCGCCAAGGCGACGGTGACGTTCTCCGACTGGACGCTCAACGGCGCCGGCAGCAAGCCGGTGCCGGGCAACACGACCGCGATCACCACCGACTACCGCAACACCGGCAGCGGCGGCAAGGACAACGTCAAGGCGTACGTCTTCTCGGTGAAGGTGCCCCTGGACGCGACGAAGACGGTGGCGTCGGTGACGCTCCCCGTGACCGGCGCGTCGGGAACCGTCCACCTCTTCGCGATCAGCTTCGGCGGATGAGCGAATGACGAGGTGATCGGCCACCCCGCCGCCTGAAGCGGCGGTGAACGACCCGGGCGCGTCCCCCACTTCGGCGGGGGCCGCGCCCGGCCCCGTCCGCCCCCGGGCGCGGGGCGCGGGGCAAGGCGGGCGGAGTGCGGGGCGCCGGGCTTGCGGGGGTGTCACCAGGGGCTACGGTGGATGGGCAGGTGCCCGCGCCGGGCACTGGGGGCGGCCGCGGCGGCGCCCGGCAACCAGGCGCCACAAGGAGCACGGGCGATGGGAGTGCGGGCCGGATGGTGGAGGGCACCCGGAGTGCCCGGGACGCTCGCCGCGCTGGCGCTGGTGTCGGGCTCGCTGCTCGACGTGTTCGGGCCGGAACCGTATGTGGGGCTGCCGCTGCTGGCCGCGGCTCCGCTGGTCGCCTCGGCCACGCTGTCGTTCCGCACGAGTGTGGTGTTCGCGGTGCTCGCGGCCGCCGCGTCGATCGGGCTGGACTTCGACCAGGACCGGGCGTGGCTGTCGAGCCTGGTCGACCTGGCGGTGGTCGGCGTGGTGGGAGTGCTGGCGCTGGTGGTCAACGTGCTGATGGGCCGGCAGGTGAGCGACCTCGCCCGGGCCACGGCCGTCGCGGAGGCGGCGCAGCGCGCGGTGCTCCCGCAGCCTCCGGCCCGGGCCGGACCGCTGGCGGTCGCGTCGACGTACACCGCGGCGCAGGCGGAGGCGCGGATCGGCGGTGACCTGTTCGCCGTGCAGGAGACGCCGTTCGGCGTGCGGATGATGATCGGGGACGTGCGCGGCAAGGGGATGCAGGCGGTCGGGGCGGTGTCCGTGGCGATCGGCGCGTTCCGGCAGGAGGCGGAGCACGCGCCGGACCTGCCGGATCTGGCCCGCCGGATGGACGAGGCGCTGGCGCGCAACGCCGCCCGGGAGAGCTTCAACCACCCGACCGAGGAGTTCACGACGGCGCTGCTCGCCGAGGTGACCCCCGACGGCCGGACGCTCTCCGTGGTCAACCGCGGCCACCCGCCGCCGTACCTGGTCAGCGACGGGTCGTTCGAGCCGCTGCTGCCCGCCGCGCCCGCGTTTCCGCTGGGCATGGGGCTGTCGCCGGTGTCCGGCGACGGCACCGCCCACCCCGCCGACTCCTGGCCGCTGCCACCCGGCGGGACGGTGCTGTTCGTGACCGACGGCGTCACCGAGGCACGCAACCGCAAGGGCGTCTTCTACGATCCGTGCCGTTCGGCGCTGGTCGGCCACCACTTCGACGAGCCGCGGGACCTGGTCGACGCGCTCACCGAGGACGTCGACCGGTGGACGGGGCACACCCGCCAGGACGACATGGCGGTCCTCGCCGTGACCCGGGTCGCGGAGACCCCCTCCCGGTCCTGACGGTCCCGGCGCCACGGTCCCGGCGCTGACGGTCCCGCTCCCGTCGGTCACGGTCCAGGGTGGCAGCGGCCGGCCGGCGGAAAAGCCGTTGCGGAGGCACGTGTGCCACGTCCACGATCCCTGGATGATCGAGAACGTACGGGGCGGCTCCCCCGGCGAAGGCAGCGACCGGCCCGAGGGCGAGCGAACCGGCGACGACGCGCCCGGCGACGACGGCCGGGCCGGGATCGACGCGGCGCTGGTGCGGCGGCTGATCGCCGAGCAGTTCCCGCGGTGGTCCGGGTTGCCGGTGACCCCGGTGGCCGTCGACGGATGGGACAACCGGACGTACCGCCTCGGCGACAGGATGACGGTGCGGCTGCCGACCGCCGAGGGCTACGTCCCCGCGGTGGACAAGGAGAACCGGTGGCTGCCGGTCCTCGGGCCGCAGTTGCCGGTTCCGGTACCACCCCTGCTCGCGAGGGGCGAGCCGGGCTGCGGCTACCCGTACCCGTGGTCGGTGCGCGGCTGGCTGGAGGGCCGGACCGCGCGGCCGGAACGGATCGGCGACCTGACCGGGTTCGCCGTGGAACTGGGCGGGTTCCTCCGTGCCCTGCAGCAGATCGACGCCACCGGGGGCCCGGCGGCCGGCGCGCACAGCTTCCACCGCGGCGCGCCGCCTGCCTACTACGACGACGAGACGCGCCGGGCGCTGTCCGCGCTGCGCGGCCGGGTCGACACCGAGCGGGCCGGACGGCTGTGGGACGAGGCGCTGAGCAGCCGGTGGCAGGGGCCGCCGGTGTGGTTCCACGGCGACGTCGCCCACGGCAACCTGCTGGTCAGGGACGGCCGGCTGGCCGCGGTCATCGACTTCGGCACCTGCGGGGTCGGCGATCCGGCGTGTGATCTCGTCATCGCGTGGACGATGTTCCGCGGCCGCAGCAGGGCGGCGTTCCGCGCGGCGGTCGGCCAGGACCGCGACACCTGGGCCAGGGCCCGCGGCTGGCTGGTCTGGAAGTCCCTGATCAGCATCGCGGAGCACCACGACAGCAACCCCGCGCTGGCAGCCGAGCACCGCCGCTCGCTCGACGAGGTGCTCGCCGACCGGGAGGAGCGGTAGGCGGGGAGCCGTAGGCCGTGTGACGGCCCGGGTGCGCCATGCCCGGGTACGCCGCGCACGGCCGCGCCATGCCCGGGTGTGCTGCGCCCCGCCGCGCCCGGGTCCGCCATACCCAGGTGCCGGCTGCCCGGTGTCTCGGGCCCCGCCGTCCGGCGCCCGGCCCGCACCCGGTGTCAGGGTCGCCCGGCCGAGGCGTCGATCTGGGCGCGGTACCCCGCGCGCAGCGCGGCCACGGAGGAGGGCGGCGTGATGACGGTGGCCGCGCCGAGCGACGGCACGCGGCGCCGGCGTCCGTAGCCGTCGGGGCTCCACTCCACCAGCGCGTCGCCGTGCAGCAGCGCCGGGGTGCCGTCGTCGAGGAGGGCGAACACGCCGTCGGGCAGGCCGGACCACGGCAGTGCGTGCAGGCGGCGGCGGTGGGTGCCGCGGTGCAGCCGCTCGGCGTGCAACCGGCTGTTGATCGCGCGCGCGGACGGCACGGGCACGGACAGCGCGCGGCTCCAGGCGTCGCGGTACGCCGTGTAGTCCGCGCGGCGGCACTCCGCGCAGGGGCGGTGGCCGGCGGCGAGCGCGACCGCTTCGTCGTGGAAGTACAGGTACGTGTAGTGGTGCGGCCGCCACTGCGGGTTCCACCGCCCCCGGAAGTCAAGGGCGCAGGTCAGCCAGGCGTCGCTCGCGTGGAAGCGGACCACCCGGTGGCCGTCATGCAGGATTCCCCGGTTCCCCGTCCAGGCTCCGCGCAGCGGGAAGGCCGCGATGTCACCCAGCGGTGTGACCCGGTTCCTCTCCGCCATCGCGTACGCTCCCGCCTCCGGTCCGCCGACCCCGGTGCCGTCCCCGCTCCTGCCTCCGCTCCCCAGGCAACCACACGGCACCGACAACGCCGCCCGGCCTCGATCGGGGCGCGCCGCCTCACGGCCACGCGGGGCAGTGCCAGGCGCGGCGCTCGCGGTCGTACGTGACGAGGAAGGGTTCCGCGTGCGGCAGCGGGGCTCCCCAGACCGCGCCGCCGAGGCCGCACAGGTGGCTCAGGGCCACCGTCAGGGAGGCGACGTGCCCGACCACGGCGACGGTGCCGCCCGGGTGCGCGCGGGCGATGTCGTGGAACGCGGCGGTCGTACGCGCGAGGACGTCGTGCCCGCTCTCGCCGTCCGCGACCCGCGACTCCAGGTCGCGCTCGACCACCCACGCGTGCAGCACCTGGGCGGTGAGCTGGTGGACGGCGGGATCTCGCGAACCCTCCAGGGCGCCGATGCCGACCTCGGTCAGGGCCGGCAGCGCCCGCGGGTCGGCGCTCACGCCCGCGCCCTGGGCGGCGATCTCGCCGCTCTGGCGCGCCCGCAGCGCGGTGCTCGTGTAGATCGCCACCGGACGTTGGGCGGCCAACACGCGGCCCGCCGCGGCGGCTTGACCGCGACCTCGGGCCGTCAGCGGCACGCTCGGCACGGCTCCGGCGGTGCCGCTGGTGACGTTCTCCGACTCGGCGTGGCGCATGCACCAGATCCGCACCTCGGGCTTCGTCCCGTGAACGTACCCGCGGGTCACGGCAGCGCCGCTGTCAGATCGACCTCGACCAACTGCCCGGTGAAGCCGAGCCGGTTGACGCCGAGCAGGGTGCTCGCGGTGGTGAACGCCGGGCCGATCGCCGAAGCGGTGAGTCGCCGCCAGGCCGCGCCCAGGACCTCGGTGACGTCGGTGCACACGTAGATGACGGAGCGTACGACGTCGTCGGGTTCCGCGCCCACGGCGGCCAGGGCGGCCAGCGCGTTCGCGGCGACCTGGTCGATCTGGGCGTCGAGCGATCCCGGACCGACCAGCACACCGTCGCGGTCGAGCGGGCACTGCCCGGCGAGGTGGGCGGTGCGGCCGGCCTCGACCACGGTGATGTGGTGGTAGCCGGGCGTCGGGTGGAGCCGGTCGGGGTTGATGCGGGTGATCCTCGGGCTCATGGCCCCGAGCCTGGCGAACGCGGACACGAGGCGCACCAGGTTTTCCGAAGGACCCGAACCGGCGCCGGCTGTTGCGGCGGCTTACGGCCGCGGGCGCGTCAGGGCGCGGTCTGCTCGGTTCGGGCGGCCGGTTCGGTGGCGGCCCAGGCGGCCAGGAGGGTCAGGCCGTCGGCGGAGGGGGTGCCGGGGTCGGCGCTGTAGCTGGTGAGGGTCAGGCCGGGGTCGGCGGGCAGTTCCATGGCCTCGAAGTCGAGGGTGAGGTCGCCGACGACGGGGTGGTGGAAGCGCTTGGTGCCGGTGTGGTGCAGGCGCACGTTGTGCTTGGCCCACGCGGTGCGGAACTCCTCGCTGCGGGTGACGAGTTCACCGATCAGGTCGGTGAGGTGCCGGTCGTACGGATCGCGGCCCGCCTCGGTGCGCAGCAGGGCGACGGTGGTGTGGACGGAGGTGTCCCAGTCGGGGAAGAAGTCGGGCCCGTCGGGGTGGAGGAACTGGAAGCGGGCGGTGTTGACCGGCCGCTCCGGTGCGTCGAACAGCGGCGCGTACAGGGCGCGGCCGAGGGTGTTGGCGGCGAGGATGTCCAGCCGGCCGTTGCGGATGAAGGCCGGGGTCCCGGTCATGGAGTGCAGGACCCGCAGCATGGTGGGGCGGACCTGGCGGCGGGCCGGATGGGTGCCGCGGCGGGGGCCGGTACCGGCGGCGCGGGCGAGGTCGTGCAGGTGGGAGCGCTCGGCTTCGTCGAGTTGCAGGGCCCGGGCGATCGCGTCCAGGACGCTGTCGGAGACACCGGCGAGGTTGCCGCGCTCCAGCCGGACGTAGTAGTCGACGCTGACCCCGGCGAGCAGGGCGACCTCCTCGCGGCGCAGTCCCGGCACCCGCCGGTTGCCTCCGTACGCGGGCAGCCCGGCCTGCTGGGGGGTGATCCTCGCGCGGCGCGTGGCCAGGAACTCCTTGACGTCGCTCCGGCCCGCCCCGCTGGTCCTGCTGTCCATGCCCTCCAGGCTACGGCCGGCCCGCGGCGGCTGAGGGGTTCTGTCATTACCTGGAACAGCAGGTCCTTCCTCACCGGCATGACCTGCGGTTTCCTCGATGGTGAAGCGGTCCGGAGACCCGGCGGGCACCGCACGGACGCCCTACGGCGGCACCACGCAGGACCCGTCCGGGGAACCTGTCCCGGCGGCGCTCCGACGCCGGGACGACCTTTCGACCGATCGACCTTTCGACGTGAGGAGACGCGATGGCAGGACAGACCGCACCCCGGCACTTGGCTTCGGTGGCGCCGAAACTGGTGGAGCTGACCGACGAGGTGCTCTTCGGCGACGTGTGGGAGCGGCCCGGCCTGTCCGCGCGCGACCGCAGCCTGGTCACGGTGAGCGTGCTGGCCGCGCTGTACCGCACCGAGCAGCTTGGCTTCCACCTGAAGCTGGCGATGGACAACGGGCTCACCCGCGAGGAACTGGGCGAGGCGCTGACCCATCTGGCGTTCTACGCCGGCTGGCCGGCCGCGATGACCGCGGCGAACCGGTTGCACTCCCTCGTCGAGGACACCGCGTGAACGGGCGCGCGCCGGTGCGGGGCCCGTCCCCGTACCGCGGGCAGCGCCCGTGGCCGCACCGCACGTGAACACCCGCACCCGATCCGCACCGCACGTGAACACCCGCACCCGAGCGACCGCAGGGAGAACCGTCGTATGGAACTGCTCGCCACACCCCCCACCGCCAAGCTTCCCGGGAAGTGGTTCACCGGCGACGCGTGGGCCGATGTGATCCACCGCGGCGAGGAACCCTCCCGGGTGCGCGCGAACACGGTGCGGTTCGCGCCCGGCGCGCGGACCGCGTGGCACTCCCACGGCCTGGGCCAGACCCTCTACATCGTCGAGGGCATCGCGCTGATCCAGTCCCGGGGCGGCGAGATCCTCCGGGCGCGTCCCGGGGACGTGGTCTGGACCCCGCCGGGCGAGGAGCACTGGCACGGCGCCGCCCCGGACCGGTTCATGGTGCACCTCGCGCTGTGGGAGACCGACGACGTCGACTGGCTGGAGCACGTCAGCGACGCCGAGTACGCCGGGCCCGGCGCGGGTACCCGCGCCTGAGGGGGCGGGCGACCGGCCCCCGCGGCGCCCTCGCCGCGCCCCCTCCGCAACCCCGAGACGCAAACCCCGAAACGATCAAGAAGGCAAGGTAGATCATCATGCGTGGAGCCGTCATCCACTCCCCCGGTGACGTGCGCCTGGAACAGCGCGACGACCCGACGATCGTCGAGTCGACCGACGCGGTCATCCGCACCGTCGCCACCTGCGTGTGCGGGTCGGACCTGTGGGACTACCGCGGCGTCAACCCCGTCACCGGGCCGACCCCGATGGGCCACGAGTACGTCGGCGTCGTCGAGCAGGTCGGCGCCGACGTCGAGCTGGTCAAGCCGGGCCAGTTCGTGGTCGGGTCGTTCTTCGCCTCGGACAACACCTGCCCGAACTGCCTCAACGGCTACCAGAGCAACTGCCTGCACCGGGTGCCCGTCGGCGCCATCGGCTCCCAGGCCGAGTACGTGCGCATACCGCTGGCCGACGGCACCCTCGTCGCCACCCCCGAGCTGCCCGACGACGCGTTCGTGCCGAGCCTGCTGGCCTGCTCCGACGTCATGGGCACCGGCTGGTACGCGGCCGTGGCCGCGCAGGTCAGGCCCGGGCAGACGGTCGTGGTCGTCGGTGACGGCGCGGTCGGCCTGTGCGCGGTGATCGCCGCGAAGGAGCTCGGCGCGGAGCGGATCATCGCCATGAGCCGGCACGAGGCCCGGCAGAAGCTCGCCACCGGGTTCGGCGCCACCGACATCGTCGTCGAACGCGGCGACGAGGGCGTGGCCCGGATCAAGGAGATGACCGGTGGCATCGGCGCCGACGCCGTCCTGGAGTGCGTCGGCACCCAGCAGTCGATGCAGCAGGCCCTGCGTTCCACCCGGCCCGGCGGCAACGTCGGCTTCGTCGGCGTCCCGCACGGCGTCGCCGTCGACGGCACCGAGTTCTTCTTCTCCCACGTCGCCATGCGAGGCGGCCCCGCACCGGTCCGGGCGTTCCTGCCCGACCTGATCGAGCGGGTGCTGTCCGGCCGGATCGACCCCGGAAAGGTCTTCGACCTCACCCTGCCGCTGGACCAGGTCGCCGAGGGCTACCGCGCGATGGACGAACGGCGCGCCGTCAAGACGCTGCTGCTCCCCTGACCGCACCCGACCCCTTACGGCCCCCGCACCCGTATCCGTATCCGTATTCGTATCCGCACCCGAATCACACGCCGACCGAGAAGGAGCCGACGCCATGACGAACTGGCCGCACGACGAACTCCAACGGATCGGGGAAGCCGACGAGTTGGCGATCGCGCCCGCACGCGCGGACGGCACCCGGCGGGCACCCACGACGATCTGGGTGGTCCGCGACGGCGACGAGCTGTACGTGCGGGCGTACCGCGGCCGGCAGGGCAGCTGGTGGCGCGCCGCCCGGGCCGGCCTCCGGGGCCGGATCAGCGCCGGCGGGGTGGAGCGCGACGTCGCCTTCGCGGAGGTCGACGACCCGACGCTCAACGACCGGGTGGACGCCGCCTACCGTGGCAAGTACGGCTCCTCCGGGCCGTACGTCGCCGCGATGGTGTCGGAGCAGGCGCGGGCCACCACGCTCGCGGTCCGCCCGAGCCCCTGACGTCCTGAGTTCCCGGCCGCAGGGTTCCCGCCGCCGGTCGCTCCCACCGTTACCGCCGGCAGGTCCGTACCGTACGAAACCGCACCCGCACCCCACACCGCCTGGAGAAGCCGTGACCACCATCGCCATCATCGGAGCCGGCCCCGGTCTCGGAGCCGCCGTCGCACGCCGGTTCGGCCGCGAGGGCTTCGACGTCGCCGTCATCTCGCGCGCCCAGGATCACGCGGACGCCCTCGCCGCGCAGCTCGGCGGGGAGGGGGTGACCGCGCGGGGCTTCTCCGCCGACGTGCGCGACCCGAAGGCCCTGACCGCCGCGCTCGACGCCGCCGCGGCCGCGCTCGGCACCATCGAGGTGCTCCAGTACAGCCCGGTCCCACACCGGGACTTCATGAAGCCCATCCTGGAGACGACGGCCGCCGACCTGGTCGGGCCGGTCGAGTTCTCGGTCTACGGTCCCGCGACGGCCGTCGGGCAGGTGCTGCCGGGCATGCGCGAACTCGGCCGCGGCACCCTGCTGTTCGTCAACGGCGGCAGCGCCGTCCAGCCGCTCCCCGAGCGCGCCGGCACCTCCATCGCCTTCGCCGCCGAGAGCATCTACGCCCAGCTCCTGCACGACACCCTCGCGGACGCCGGCATCCACGCCGCCCAGCTGATCATCCCCGGCGCGATCACCCCGGGTGACCCGCACAGCGACCCCGAGATCCTGGCCGACACCCTGTGGTCCCTGCACCACACCCGCGAGGGCTTCCGGCACTTCGCGTCGCCCCTGACCACCTGACCGCCTGGCCGCCTGGCCGTCTGGCCGTCTGCCTGGGGCCGACCCGGGCGTCCTGACCCGGACTTCGCCCGCCGGATCAGGGGCGGGTGCCGGTGAGGTGGGCGTAGGCCACGACGTTGCCCTCGTACTCCTGGCGCTTCTTGTCGAACCCGCCGCCGCAGGTGATCAGGCGCAGCTCGGGGCGCGCGGAGTTGCCGTAGATCTCGACCGTGGGCGGCTCCATTCGGGTGACACCCCGTCGGGGTTCGCGAAAGGGCGGCCCCGGGCGGTTCGTGCGCCCGGGCAGCCCACCGTGCGCACCACAATTCCCTTGCGTACGGCGGCCGGCCCGGCAGACTACGGGGATGACGATCAGCGACCCGCCGCCCACTCCCGCGCAGCGGGCGCTGCGGCACGTCGAGGAGCGCTCGACCGGCGCCCCGGTCGACCCGCGGCTGCGGGTGACGCTCAACTTCCACCCGGACCGGGCGCACGACGGCCTGCCGATCCTGGCCCGGCTGGCCGCCGACGGCGTGTACCGCTCCCAGTTCGTGACCGGCACCAGCAACGGCGGCCTGACCGCGCGTCCGGGCGGCGACCGCTGGCGCTGGGAGAGCCGGATCTTCGGCGGGGCGTACGACGACGCGCCGCCCGAGCAGCGGCCGGTGTACGGGGCGCTCGACTTCCGCCGCCGCTCCACCGGCGGGGCGCCGCGGTTCGGCTCGGCGCACTTCCGGCTGACCGCGGGCGCCGTCGCCCGGACCACGTTCTGCTACCCGGACAGCTTCTGCGAGCCCTCCGACTTCGGCGTCGCGGGCCGCATGGCGCTGGTCGCGCTCGCCGAGGCGGACGACAAGGACGCGCTCGACGACTACGTCGAGGCCCAGGTGCACGGTCCCGTCCTGCTGGAGCGGGACGTCGAAGCCCTCGTCCTCGACGCCTGCCACCGGAACACCGCGGTCGAGGAGCAGGCCCGGGCGCTGCCCTGCCCGCTGGAGTGGCACGCCGGATTCCGGCTCTCCGTCGCGGAGTTGCGGCGCCATCCCGACTACCGGGGGCCGCGGTTCGTGGAGCTGGGCACCCGGATCGCCGTCGACGGGCAACTCGACCCCGCGATCATCGCGGCGGCAGTCGCCACCGGCACGCACGACCCGCAGGACCTGAAGAAGGTGTGGCACTACCTGGCCCGCTTCGGTGCCCCCGCGACCCGGGATTCCGCCCCGCTCCCCCGCGACACCTCCCCCGCGAGCGCCCACCCCTGAGCTTGGACGCGTGATGCCCGGCGGGCCTTTGCGGACGTCAGACGCGAGCCGGGACCTGCTGCGCCGAGTGACCCAGGGCAGCGGCGAGGACGGTCAACGCCTCGTCACTCGACCAGGCACGCTCGGGGTTCCACACGGCGATCTCGGCGCCGGGGTGTCCGCAGCCGATCCGCTCCGGACTAATCCGGACTACGGGTGCAGCTTCTCGCCCTTCGCCAGCATCGCCACGTACTTTTCGATCCGGCGCGCCCGGGTCTCGGCCTTCTTGGCGTCGTGAATCCGGTAGAGGATCGCGTAGCGGTTCTGCCGGTCCAGTGTCTCGAAGAACTCCGCCGCGGCCGGGTCGGCGGCCAGGGCGGCCGCGAGGTCGTCCGGCACCGTGGCGGTCCTCGCCCCGTCGTAGGCCGCTTCCCAGCGGCCGTCTGCCTTGGCGCGGTCGACCTCGGCCTGTCCCGGCGGACGCATCCGGTCCTGCTCGATCAGGGCGGCCACCTTGTCCCGGTTGGCCTTGGACCACTTGCTGCGCGGCTTGCGCGGGGTGAACCGCTGGAGCCACCACTGGTCGTCGAACTTCGCCTTCTGGCCGTCGATCCAGCCGTGGCAGAGGGCCACGTCGAGCGCCTGGGTGTAGTCCAGCGCGGCGGTTCCGGTGCCCTTCTTGCGGAGCTTGAGCCAGATGCCGGGCGAGACGGCGTGGTTCTCGCCGAGCCATGCCTGGAACGCCTCGGCGGATTCGAATGCGACGATCTCCAAGTCCTGAGTCACCCCAGCAGCGAACCACACCCGGCCGACGGCCATGAGGCATTCGGCACGGCCCCGGACGCGGGATGCCGGCTCCACGGTCGTCCAGGCCGCACGGGGCCTGCGTCGTGTCCTGGCCGGCCCTGATGGCAGCCTTCCGCTCGCGGGCCCGCCGCATCCTGCCCGATGCTCGGGTGGCCGCCCCGCGAGAGACCTCGCGGCATCCCGCGATGGTCTGCCATGGGGCGTTCTTCGATGGTGTGGGGCACCGTGGTGGTCGGCAACCGGTAGGGGGCGTTGTGGCCAAGGGCAATGGGGTGTAGAGGTCGCGTCTGCGTGCGGCGGCGTGGATGGTCCGAGTGGACCTCGTCGGTCTGCGGGACTACGCGGCGGCTTTCCCGCGCGGGAGGTTCGGCAGCCCTGAGGACCGCTACCGGCATCGATTGATCCGGCGCTACGTCGGCCACGGCGGTCGTTGCCTGCACCTGCGCGGCGGGGTGCTGTTCTGGCCGCGGCCCCGGCAGCGGCTCTTCCAGTACCGGCTGCGCTGGTCCGCGCGCAGGGCCGGCACCCAAGATCTGACGACGCTTCTGGACACGGGAGGCTGGCGCGAGCGGTCGGCCGCCTCGTGGCTCATCGCGGTCGGACGGCGCGCCGACCTCCGCGACCGAATCGCCCGGGACCTGCACAGCGGTACCGCGTGCGGGTACGGCTGGGACTACTGCACGGCGTTGGCCCGACTGGGCACAGAGCAGGATGCCGAACTGCTGCGTCGCTATCTGGACCAGGCCCTTCTCGCTCCACGCCCCGTGGATGAGGACGATCACCGGCACTGCCGGCGGCGGGCCATGGGGGCGCTCCTGTTTCTCGACGGCGTGCTCGGCACCAGCCGTGCACAGCCGCTTCTCGCTCCAGGCGGGTTGTGGGAGCAGTGGTCCGGTGAGGAGGGCACGGACTCCTTGGCGGAGGAGCGGGAGTCGGTCGCACAGTTGGTGGCCTTCGCGGCAGGCAGGAGACCGCAGATCAGGACGTAGGCGCGGTGGTTTCCCGGCACCGGAAGGACGTGGTGAACGGCGCCCGGAACCACCGACCAGGACGAGCGCCGACGCCAGGCCGTCATCGCGGGCGGGCCGGTATCCCGTTTTGCCGGAACGGCACACGCCTTTGCTCATGTGACCGCGGTGCGCGCAGGGTGGGGGCATGAGCGAGCGAGAGATGGCGCGTGTGGACGGGACGACCTGGGACGTCGTGGTGATCGGGGGTGGGACGGCCGGGCTGTCGGCCGCGTTGAACCTGGCCAGGGTGCGCCGGTCGGTGCTGGTGATCGACGCGGGCGAGCCGCGCAACGCCCCGGCGGAAGAGGTGGGGGTGCACGGTCTGCTCGGGCGTGAGGGGATCTCCCCGCTGGAACTGCTGCGCCTCGGCCGCGAGGAGGTCGCCTCCTACGGTGGCCGGGTCGTCGCGGGGCGCGTCAGCCGGATCGAGCGGCGCGACGACGGTTTCGGCGTGATCACGCAGGACGCGCGGGAGGTGCGGGAGGTGCGCGCGCGGCGGTTGCTGGTGGCCACGGGTCTGGTCGACGAACTCCCGGACGTGCCGGGGCTGTCGGAGCGGTGGGGGCGTGACGTCCATCACTGCGTGTACTGCCACGGCTGGGAGGTCCGCGACACGAAGATCGGCGTGCTGGGCAGCTTCCACCAGGCTCTGATGTTCCGTCAGATGTCGGACGACGTCACGCTCTTCCCGAACGGCGGCCCCGAACTCACCGACCAGCAGTGGGAGCAACTGGCCGGCCTGGGCGTCGCGGTGGTGGACGGCCCGGTGACCGGTCTGCGGATCGACGACCGGGACCGCCTCGCCGGGGTCCTGCTCGGGTCCGGCGCGGTCGTGCCCGTCCACCACCTGGTGGTCGCCCCCTACTTCGCCGCGCGCGCCGGCTTCCTCGACGGCCTGGACCTGCCGCTACGGGACCATCCCCGGGGCGTGGGCAAGCAACTCGCCGTGGACGCGGGCGGGTTCACCGGAGTCGCGGGCATCTGGGCGGCGGGCAACGTCAGCGACCTGCTCGCGGGTGTCCCGGCGGCCGCCGCCGCGGGAGTCGGCGCCGCGGCCGCGATCAACATGGACCTCCTCACGGCCGACGCGGAACGCGCCGCGGCCCTCCGCACCCCGCCGCAACACACCCCGCCCAGCGCCGCGTCCGACCCGTTCGACGCGTTCGCCCCGGCCATGGAGGCGGAGGTCTCCCGCCGCATCCTGGGCACCCGCGTCCACGGCCTGGACTCCCCCACGGCGGAGCTCTGAGGACGCGCGTGACCGGGTGCCGTCGCGCCATACGTCCATCCGGTCACGCCGCCCGGGTGCCGCTCGGCGAGGGCCCGCACACGGCGGCACGCCTCCCCGTCGGGCGGTCGGCGGGGAGGCGGTCGCAACTACCCTGTCCGTAGGGGATCTCGGACGGCTGCGGCGGGTGTGACACCGGTGTCGAGGGGAAGTCATACACCTGCGTTATTGTGCGGAATCACGCGATGGTCGCGTTCATGGGTACATATCGGCGAGCAGGATGCGGTGACGGTTGGTGAGACGGTGGATCGGCACGCGTCCGCGCCGTGGGGCGGACGGCGGACGGCGGGACGCGGAGGGTGCCGAGGCGGTGGGCGGGGCGGCGGGCGCGGGGCCCGGCTCCGTGGACGCGGTGGACCCGGACGCCATCCACGTCGAGGAGATCGACGGCGTCCACGTGGTGCGTACGGTGGGCGAGCCCGCGCCTGACCCGATGTCGATCGCCGAACTCGGCTACGCCATGGCCGCGCAGGACGGCACCACGGTCACCGTCGTGGTCGGCACCGAGAGCGAACGGGCCTGGTCGGGCCTGGAGGAAGTGCTCGACGGGCAGCGGCCGGGCTCGTTCCGCGAGGTGCTGCTGGTGCTGTCGCACGCCGCCACCGCCCGCGCGGACCGGCCCGCGGTCGCACGCAGGATCGTCGAACGGTGGGGTGTGCGCGTGGTCGCGCCCGACGGGGCCGCGCTGCTGGTGCCGGGCGGCTCGCTGTTCGTGCCGCGGCGCCCGGAGGACCCTGAGGAGACCGGGGGCGGCGCCGGGGCCGGCCAGAACCGCGGCTGGTGGCGGTTCGCCCCCGAGGGCGAACCCGAGCCGCTGGGACGGCAGTTGCCCGCGCCGTCGTGGCAGGCGGACCTGGACCGGCTGTCGGGGACCGCGACCGGGGAGACCGCGATCCACCGGATTCCGGCGGGCGTGGCGCTGCGCCCGCTCGATGAACCCGCTCCGCTTCCCGGCGACCTGGCGTTCGCCGTCCCGGTCGGCCCGGACCGGCCGGTGGTACTGGTGGGCGCGCCCGGCGACGAGGTCGAGCTGACCCCGCACGACGTGGTCGGCGCCCTGACGCTGCTGCCGCCGCCGATACGCTCGGCGATCCGGCTCGCCCCGGGCGGCAACAGCGACCTGCTCGCGGCCGGACAGCTGGCCGCGGACACGTTCCGCATCGAGGTGGAGGTGCTGACCGGCGCGCCGCTGATGACCGACGGCCTGTCGCCCGACGGCGACACGCACCAGGTGCGCACCGTACTGATCGGGCGGGACGGCACCCCGGCCTGGCGCCCCTTCGTGGAGTCGGTGGTGTGCCGCCCGCAGCTCGACGGCCCGCCCGTACCGCCGCTGCTGCTGCGCTGGCAGCCCCCGCTCAGGGGCGTCGGTTCGGCGCGGACCGGGGTGCTGCGGCTCTCCGAGTCCTGGCAGGTCGCGGTGACCAGGTCCGGGCTGCGCGTGACCCGGGTGAGCGGCATGCCGATCGCACTCGCCGAGCGCCCGGTCGACGCGGACGCGCCCGCGATCGAACTGGGCACGCCGGGCCGCCCGTTGGGCTCCTCCGCGCTGCCCGCCCTCCGTACGCTGCTGGCCGCGCTCAGCCCGGAGGTACGCGAACGCGCGGTGCTCCACCTCTACGGCGACTGCGGCACGGAGCAGGCGCGCGAGTTGAGCCGGGTGCTGTCCGAGCACGGCGTCAAACGGCTGCGGACGAAGCCGCCCCAGCCCGCCGCGCGCCGCCCGGCTCCCCCGGCCCGGCCCCACCCGCTCCCGGCGGCACCGGCGGTCCCTGCGTTCCCTGCGCCCGGTGGAACCCGCCAGCAGCCCGGGCCGCGGCTGCCCGCCCGCCCCGTGCTGCCCCGGCCGTCGGGCGGCGGTCAGGCAGGGCCGGCGCCGGTTCCAGTTGCGGCACCGGCACCGGCACCGGTGAGCGCGCCGGTGCCCCCGCCTCCGGCCGCACCCGCACCCGTGCCTGTGCAGGCCGCTGCCCCTGCGCCCGCACCCGACGCCCGAAGTGCCGTACGCAGCAAGGCCGTCGAGCCGCCCACGGCGCCCGGGCCCATACCGCCGCGGCCGCCGGCCGGCACGGCTCCCCCGGCACCCATACCGCCAGGACCCGTACCGCCGCAGGCCGCACCGCCTGCGCCCGTACCCCCCGCAGCCGTACCGCCCGTGGTGCGACGGCCGGTGCTGACACCGTCGTTCGGGCTGGGCCACCGCAGTTCCGCCGCCCAGCGCGAGGCGTTCCGGGCCCTGGTGCCGGACGAGGTCTGGCGCGCGCAGGAGGAGGCCGTCGAGCGGATGCTGGGCCGGGCGGCCACCGAGGAGATGGGCGAGTGGGCGCCGCATCCCGTCGACGTGCTGGCCGTTCACCTGTACCTCACCACGGGGGACGGCCCGCTCGGCCACCTCGCGCTCGGCGCCGCCCTGCGCGCGGGCGACCCTCGCGTGCTGCCCTACGCCGCGTGCCTCGCGTCGGGCCTGGGCCGCATGGTGCCGTACCGGGGCCCCGCGTTCAGGAGCGGTGACGCGCTGGCGCCCGAGCGGACCGTACCCGGCCGGCTGCTGCGCGCGCCCGGCCCGGTCAGCGCGTTGACCGCGAACCTGCGCGGCCCCTCCGCGACCACCCGGTACGCCGTCTGGTCCGAGAACGGGCGACGGGTCCGCCTGGAGCGCGGTGGCGCCCAGCCCCGCACCGGCGGCGCCGCGGAGTCCGCGGACGAGGTCGTCTTCGCACCGGGCACGACCTTCCGCGTCCTGGACGTGCGTGAGGTACGCGGGTCCGGCGTGGTGCTGCTGCGGGACGTGACGAGCGGCGCGGGCTCGGGCACGGCGGCCGAGCAGGACCGGGCCGCGCTGCTCGCCCTCACCGAGGCGCTGGACGAGGGTGTGCCGTCCGGCAGCAGGGGCCGGGTCCGGCGCTGGCCGGCACGCTGCTCGGGCCCCGCGGGCTGGGAGTGACGCCGAACGGCCGCCGAGGAGAGCCCTGGTGCCGATCCTCGGTCGGCCGCCGACCGGGCCCGTGGCCGGGGTGACCGCAGCGGTAGCGGCGGCGAGGCCGATCACCGCGGCGCCGGCACCCCGCTCGGCGACCTGGACGCCGTCGGTGCCGCCTTCGCACCAGCCGACGCCGCATCAGGCGATGTTCACCCTGTTTTCGAGGTGAGATACGGTCCTCGGCCATGGGCCAGTTGGTATTGATCAGGCACGGCGAGACCGCGTGGAGCCGGACCGGGCAGCATGCCGGCCGTACCGACCTGCCACTGACCGAGGCGGGCGAGGAATCGGCTCGTGCGCTCGCGCCCCGGCTGGCCGACCGGGAGTTCGCCGCCGTCCACACCAGCCCGCTGACCCGCGCGGTACGGACCGCCGAACTGGCCGGATTGAGCAGCGCGAAGCCCGACACCGACCTGATCGAGTGGGACTACGGTCGCTACGAGGGGCTGACCGCCGAGCAGATCCAGGAGTTCAGGCCCGGCTGGGAGCTGTGGCGCGACGGCGTCGACGGCGGCGAGGACCTCGGGCAGGTGACGGTGCGGGTCGATGCCTTCCTCGGCCGGGTCCGGCCGCTGCTTGACCGGGGCGACGTGGCCGTCGTCGCGCACGGCCACCTGTCCCGCATCCTCACCGCGCGCTGGCTCAGCCTTGACGCGTCGGCCGGGCGGCAGTTCGGGCACCCGCATCCGGGCACGATCAACACGCTGGGTCACGAGCACGGGTTGCCGGTCGTGCTCGGTTGGAACGTGCCGTGATACCGGCTGGCCCTCGCGGCGAACTGCGGCGCCCTCGTGAACATCGCCGCGTCGGCACCCGGTTCGACGTTACTCACGCCTGAGCCCGGCCCGGCGGTCGGCCCGACCATCGGGCCGACCGCCCGCCCCTCCCCCGGCGAACCCGGCGTCGTGTCGCGCGCGGCCGAACCCGCGGGTGAAGCAGTCAGCCGCGGCCCCGGGCGCGGCCTTCCCCCTCGGTCGCATCGCCGAGGGACCCACCCGTCAGGGCCCACCCGTCAGGGCCCACCCGTCAGGGCCCACCCGTCAGGATCGCCCCCGCGACCACGTCGAAGAGGCGATCGGCGCGGGGCGCGAGCGAGGGCTGGTCGCCGAGCCAGGCGAGCATGGCGATCAGCGCGAACAGGTCGGCGCCGTCGATGTCGCTCCGCGCCGTGCCCGCGGCCTGAGCACGGGTGAGGAGCCGCGCACCGGCCGCGCGCAGGGTGACGCAGGAGGCGTGGAGCGCGGACTCGGTGTCCTCGATGGCGGCTGCCATCAGCTCGGTCACGCCCCGGTACTCGGTCGCCCACACGACGCAGTCGCTCAGCCACGTGACGAGGGCGTCCTCGGGCGCGCTCGATGTCTCGAACTCGCCCGCCTTCGCCGTCAGTTCGTCGAAACTCGTGCGGAGCAGGGCGTCGAGCAGCGCCTCGCGGGTCGGGAAGTGCCGCAGCAGCGTGGCGAGCCCCACGTCGGCCCTGCGCGCGATGTCGCGCAGCGAGGCGTCGACGCCCTGCTCGGAGATGACGGTGCCCGCGACGGCGAGCACGTGGTCACGGTTCTTCCTGGCGTCCGCCCGCATCGGTCCCCTTGACTATCCGGATCAGTGGTCCATATATTCGGATCAGTGGTCCACTTATGTGGATCGCCGATCCGATTCAGCGTAGCCCGCAGCGCGAGCAGGAGAGAACGATGCCGACACACACGATGAGGGCGGTCCGGCTCCACGAGCACGGCGGCCCCGAGGTACTGCGCTACGACGAGGTGCCGATTCCCGTGCCGGGCCCGGGCGAGGTGCTGGTCCGCGTGCACGCGGCCGGCGTCAACCCGCCGGACTGGTACCTGCGCGGCGGGCTGACCACGATCCCCGGGGAACCGGATTCGACGGTCAGCCTGCCGGTGACTCCGGGCACGGACGTGTCGGGCGTCGTCGAGGCCGTCGCCGCCGACGTGGACGGCCTCGCCGTCGGCGACGAGGTCTTCGGCCTGCTGCGCTTTCCCGGCTTCGACGGCAGCGCCTACGCCGAGTACGTGGCCGCGCCCGCCTCGGACCTCGCCCGCAAGCCGGCCGGCGTCGACCACGTGCACGCCGCCGGGGCGCCGATGGCCGGACTCACCGCGTGGCAGTTCCTGATCGCACTCGGCCACGACCGCCCCTCGCCCTTCCAGCCGGTGCCGCATCGCCCGGTCCCCCTCGGCGCCGGCACGACGATGCTCGTCAACGGCGCCGCCGGCGGCGTGGGCCACTTCGCGGTGCAACTGGCGAAGGCGAAGGGCGCCCACGTCATCGCGGTGGCCTCCGGCGCGCACGAGGCGTTCCTGGCCGAACTCGGCGCCGACCGGTTCATCGACTACACCAGGAGCCGCCCCGAGGAACTCGTGCACGGCGTCGACCTCGTCCTCGACACCGTGGGCGGCCCCGACAGCAGGCGTCTCCTGCGCACGCTCAAGCGCGGCGGCGCCCAGTTCCCCGTGTTCCCCGGGGACTTCGACGACGAGGAGACCGCGAAGCTGGGGGTCACGGTCTCCCTCACCCAGGTCCGCTCGAACGGCGCGCAACTCGCCGAACTGGGGGGCCTGCTGGACGCGGGCACGGTCCGCGTCGCGATCGACAGCACGTTCCCGCTGGCGGACGCGCGGGCCGCGCACGAGCGCGCCGCGCGAGGACACATCCAGGGCAAGATCGTGCTCACCGTCGCCCAGGATGCGTAGCCGCCCCACGCCTCCTCACGCCTCGGGGCCGGCTCCGCGCTACGCCGCCGGCCGGCCCAGTTGACGGACGCGCCGCACCCTCCCGTCGTCGGCGACCTCGCCGATCAGCATCCACTCCATCACCACGGTCCCGAGCTTGCGGTGTTCGGCGCTGAGGCGGCAGCGTGCGGCGAACCGCCGCCCGTCGACGAGGAGTTCGTCGATCCGCATCCGCGTGGCGGTGACGTTCTTGCGGGCCGGCGCCGCGTGCGCGACCAACTGCTCGCGGGTGAGCTCCGTGCCGTCGGTGACCCAGACCGCGTCGCCGGTCAGGGTGCGATCCACGATCAGCGCGGGGTCCTCGTCGGACAGGGCGATGTCGCGGGTGTAGTCGATCAGGAGGCGGCGTGCCGCCCGTTCGGTTGTCTCTGACATGACTGTCATCCTTGGCAGGGCTGTTAGGGTTGTCAACCGTGTCAGAGATAAGGCGCCGCCGTCAGCGGGTGGAGGTCGGGCGCAACCGTGCCGCCGTGGTGTCGGCGGCGATCCGGGTGCTCGCCGAGCGTCCCGACGCGAGCATGGCCGAGATCGCGTCCGAGGCCGGTGTGACGCGGCAGACCACATACGTGCACTTCGGCACGCGCGAGGCGCTCCTCGCTGCGGTGCGCGACGAGTTGGGCCGCCGGGCGTTCGCGGTGCTGGAGGCCGCCGACCTCGAAGAGGGCACCGCCACCGCGGCACTCGGCCGGTTCCTGGGCGCCGTCGGGACGCTCCTGGCCGAGCAGACGGCGCTCGGCCGGCCGGGCGGCGATCCGGACGCGGACGCCTCGCGCCACCTGCCGGTCGAGCAGCGCCTGGAGGCGCTGATCCGCCGCGGGCGCGAGAGCGGCGAGTTCACCACCGGCCTGGAGACCGGCTGGCTGGTCGCCGCCACGATCGCGCTCGGCCACGCCGCCGACCAGCAGATCCGCGCCGGCCGCCTGGACGCGCCGGCGGCGGCCGAGCAGTTCCGGTCGTCGGTGATGCGCTTGTACGAGGCAGGCGATCCCGGCCTCTCACCGTGACGGTGCCCCAGCGTCAGGCACCGGTCCCCCGCGGTGCGGGCTTGGCCGCACCCGCCCCTTCCCCGCCTCACTCCCCCGTGTCACCTCGGCCGGCGGCGCGGTCGTCGACACGCGGCGGTTCCGCGACGCCGACGATGTTCCCGTCGAGGGTACGGACCTGGACCGACCAGCCCAGCGCGGTGAGGTCGTCCGTCAGGGAACGGGCATCGTGGAAGACCTTCACGATGCGGTACTGGCTGCCGTCGTCGAGCCGGCGCAGCGCCGCCGGCGTCGGCTGGTCCGGCAGGACGTCCTCGTACGCCGCCGCGGCGGGGCCGTCGTCGACGAAGACCGCCCGGCCACCGGGCGCGAGCGCGGCGGCGACGGTGTTCCAGAAGGCGGGCAGCCGCGCCGGCGGGACGTGGGAGAGCCAGAAGGCGAAGAACACCGTGTCGTAGCGTCGCGGCGGCCGCCACGTGAACAGGTCGGCCTGAAGGAACTCGACCGAGGGGGAGGTGGTGCGCGCCCGGGCCAGGGCCAGCACTTCCGCTGACGCGTCGACGGCCGTCACCGAACGGGCCCGCGCGGCAAGGCCCGGGGTCCACCGGCCCGTCCCGCAGGCCAGCTCCAACACCTCCCCGGCGATCGGGAGTTCGTCGACGACCGTCAGCAACTCCCGCAGGGCTTCGTAGGTCGCGTACTGCCGGTCGTACTCGGCCGCGCCGGCCCGGTAGTAGGCCCTCTGCTCCGCCAGAAGTGCGGTGTCGTCCATGGTGCGGGCTCCTCTCGACAGGGGTGCGGTCGAAGTGCGGTCGAAGCCCTTCACGGCCGGCTCGCCGACTTGGACCCACCGCCACTGTCGGCCTTCACCTTCGGGCAAGGTCAAGTGCGGACGCGGTCAGACACCCGGTAGGTGCCGCTCGCCAGGGCTCACTGGAAGCGCCAGCGGAAGTCGTCCTTCGGATTGGTGTCGCAGGGGTCCTGTTCGAGCCGGGCGTCCTCGCGGCCGGTGCCGACGCCGGGCACGTTGACGCACATGCCGCTGCTGTAGTCGCGAATCCAGTACGTGCCGTCCGGGCGCGGGTCCAGCCACCAGAGCTGGTTGTCGGCCTTCGTCCGGTTGCAGGCGAACTCCTCGATCTTCGTGCCGGCCGGCTCCGCGGCGTAGTTCGGCAGGTCCATGCACAGCCCGTCCTTGTGGTTCCTGATCACGAACAGGCTGGCGCCCTGCGGGCCCCCGCTCTTGTACGCGACCTGAAGGTCCCACAACTGGTTGTCGCCGTCGGTGCCGTCGCAGTCGTACTGGTTGACCGGCCCGTCGCTCGTCCCGTTGCCGAAGCCGGGTACGTCGGCGCACAGGCGGGTGGTCACGTTGTCGATGAGCACCTTGCTCGCGCTGGAGGCGGCGTTCGCGCGGGCGCGGGCGGCGGCCGCGGTCGACACCTTCTTCTTCGGCGTCGACTTCGGCTTCGCCGTATGCTTCGGCGCGGATTTCCCCGAGGTCGTGCCGGTCGTTCCCGGGTGCGGGGTGCCGGCGGCGCGGTGCGGGTGCGCGGGCGGCTTCTTCGACGCGTGGGGCGACACCTTCGCGGTGGGCGACGCGGTGCCGGTGGCCGGGGCCGGCAGCGTCTGCGGGGTGTCGCCGTGGGGGTCGGCGGACGGGATGTCATGGGTCTGCGCGGCGGGGGCCGCGCCGTGGTGCTGCCAGGTGGTGACCGCGAACGGGAGCGTGGCGCCGATCGCCACGACCACGCCCACCGTGATCAGTACCGGCAGCGAGCGGGCCGCCGACCTCCGCCCGGCCTCCGGGCCCCGCCCGGAGGCACCGCCGGAAGCGCCGCCGGCCCCGGGGCCGGAACCGCCCGCGGCGGGCCGCACGGACCCGAGCGGTTCCCCGGCGGCGGCCGTCCCCGCGGCGCCGCCGGTCGCGGTCCGCGCGGGTGCGGCCGGCGGGAGGCCGTCGGGCACCGAGGGCATCACGACCGCGCGGCGGACCACCACCGCCGGTGCGGCGTCGTCGTCCGGCTCCGGCCGGCTGCCGTCGGCGCCAGGGTCCCGCGGGGGCCGCGAGGTGGGCATGCGTCGTCTCCGTAAGGTTCCGTAAGATTCCGTAAGGTCTCAGGTCGCCCGGCCGGGCCGTGCGGTGCGTACGCCCCGCGGACCGGCCGGTGAGGCGGTCCGGCGCTCCGTCCCAGGCGCCATCCTCCACCACGCGGAACCGGTTGGACCCGGGATCGGCCGAATTCCGTCGCGTACGGCCGCACTTGGGCGCGAACCATCCCCAACCACCGTGCCGACGAGCCCGCGTGGCACGCCCTTACCGGACGATACGCCCAGGCCCGGGCCGGTTGATCATCGACCCCGGTCCGTCTCGTCGGTCGCCCGCCGCATCCCGCGGCCGGCCGAGCAGCGCGAGGCCCCGTGCGCGGCGGCGAAGCACCCACCGCCCGCCGGCTCCCTCGTCCACGCCGGCCCGGCCGGCCACCCCTCCCCGTGCGGCCCGGCTGGGCTCACCGCGCTCATCTGTCGCCGAAGTACCTGGCCAGTCCGTAGGCGGTGAGCGCGGAGCAGCACAGGGTGGAGAGCCGTCCCAGGCCGAAGTCGTGCGTCCACGCCCTCCACAGGGAGCCGAAGTGGTGGAAGAAGACGTCCGTGACCGAGAGGCTGTGGCCGAGTCCGGCCGCCGTGTCACCGGCGATCAGCGCGGCGCCGAACAGGCTCCCGAAGATCACCGCGCCGGCTGTGAGCAGCGCCGCCGCGAAGGGAAGCGCCACGACGCGCCCGCCGACCTCGCCGACGGTGATCCCCACCAGCGCGGCCATCACGAAGGCGCCGAAGTGGAACTCGACGCTGCTGCCGTGACGGTCGGTCAGCCCCCACAGCAGCCCGCCGTAGGCGAACGCCGCCACGACCGCCACGAGCACGCCCACCGCCAGGCCGAGGCCGAGGTGGTTGCGTTCCCCCGCGCCGGGCGGCGGCACGAAGCGGGCCGGGGCCTCCGGACGGTGGTAGCCCGGCGCGCCGAACGGGTTCCGGCCCCCGGCCGGCGGTGGCGGGTGGTCGACGCTCATGAAGAAGTCCCCCCCAGGACGGTACGGCGTGCGGGCGCCGCGTCACGCCGGCGAAGTGCGGGCGGTCGGCGACGAGCAGAGCCGCAATGTAGCAGGAGGGTACGACAATTCGGATCTGCGGCCACGGCGGAGGTCCAGGTCAGCGCGGGGCGTCCATGCGCTGCGTGCCGATGACCGACAGAAGCCGGAGCGCCTCCTCGGACGGCGAGCCGGGGGCGGCGGTGTAGATCACCACCTGCTGATCGCGGTCGGTGATGTCGAGGACGTCGCAGTCGACGGTGACCGGGCCGACCGGCGAGTGCGGGAACGTCTTGCACAGGGTCGGGGCGACGGACACGTCGTGGGAGTCCCACAGCCGGCGGAACTCCTCGCTCCCGGCGAGGAGTTCGTCCACCAGCTCGGCCACTTCGGAGTCCTCCGGGTAGCGGGCGGCCGTCGCGCGCATGCGTTGCGCCGAGGAGCGCGCGAAGAGGTCCGCGTCGGACACCCCGTACAGCCGCAGCCCCTGCGGGTGCGGCCCGAGGAAGCACCTGCGCACGAGGTTGCGGTCGCGCCGCGGCACCGCGGAGAAGTCCTCCATCAAGGCCGCCGCGAGGTCGTTCCAGGCGAGGACCTCACAGGTCGCGGACGTCACGATCGCCGCGGCCTGCGGCAGCCGGCGCAGCAGGTCGAGGATGCTCTGCCGCACCTCGCGGGCGGGGCCGGCCGGCCGCTGCGGCGGCGCGCCGGCGAGGTGGTGGAGGTGGTCGCGCTCGGCGTCCGACAGCCGCAGGGCCCGGACCAGCCCGGCCAGCACCTCGCGCGACGGCCACGGGCCGCGGGCCTGCTCCAGGCGCGTGTAGTACTCCGTGGAGATGAACGCCAGCTGCGCGACCTCCTCGCGGCGCAGCCCGGGGGTGCGCCGCCGCCGCCCCGCCGGCAGCCCCACGTCGGCCGGGCCGATCCGCTCGCGCCTGCTGCGCAGGAAGTCGGCCAGTTCTCGTCGGTCCATGCTCCCAGTGTGGGCCGGGCCCGCACCGCGCAGCCAGGTACAGCCGGTGCCTGGATCGGCTCCGCGGCCGGACGCAGGCTCGTTCCCATGGACAACCTCACTTCCGTCGACGGCACACCCACCACCGACACATCCAAGGTCTCCGCCGCCACCACCACTTCCGCCACCGCCTCCGCCACCGCCTCCGCGGACCGGGGCCTGCTCGCCGGCAAGGTCGCCTTCGTCAGCGGCGCCGGGCGCGGCATCGGCGCCGCCGCGGCGCGGCTCTTCGCCCGCGAGGGCGCCCGCGTGCTGCTGGCGGCCCGTACCGAGCACCAGCTCAAGGCCGTGACCGAGGAGGTCCGGGCGGCGGGCGGCACCGCGCAGTACGTGGTGTGCGACCTCGCCGACGCGGCGAGCGTACGGGCTGCCGTGGCGCGCGCGGTGGACCTCTACGGCCGGCTCGACGTCGCGTTCAACAACGGCGCGGCGATCCAGCGCCCGGGCCCGATGGACCAGTTGCCGGAGGACGACTTCGACCGCATCTACGAGGTGAACCTCAAGGGCGTCTGGCTGGCCATGGTCGCCGAGGTCCAGGCCATCCGGGCCACCGCCGGGACGGGGGCCATCGTCAACAACTCGTCCGTCGGCAGCCTGATGGGCAACCCGGAGCTGCCGGCCTACGGCGCGATGAAGCGGGCGGTCAACAGCCTCACCGAGTCGGCCGCCGTCACCTACGGCCCGGAGGGCATCCGCGTCAACGCCGTCGCCCCGGGCGCCACCATGACCGAGATGATCCGCGAGTGGGAGGCGGACTCCCCCGGCATCGTGGACCGCACCAGGTCCGTCACTCCGCTGCGCCGGCCGGCCGAGCCCGACGAGATCGCCCAGGCCGCCGCGTGGCTGCTCAGCAACCGCTCCTCCTTCGTGACCGGCACGGTCCTGCGCGTCGACGGCGGCCTCCGCACCTGACCCGCGGCCCCGCTCGCCACCGAGGCGGCCCGGGGCCGTACGGAGCAGGAGCCGCCGCCTGGCTGCTCAGCAACCGCTCCTCCTTCGTGACCGGCACGGTCCTGCGCGTCGACGGCGGCCTCCGCACCTGACCCGCGACCCCGCTCGCCACCGAGGCGGCCCGGGGCCGTACGGAGCAGGACAGGGCGGTCGCAGTGCGGCGCGGTAGCGGGCGAGCAGCCGGCGTACCGGTCCTGCCGGAGCCGGTCCAGGGCGTCGGCGGCCCGCTCGCAGCGGAACGCCCCGGCCCACGGTCGGATCGCCTTCCGGCGACGCGGTGTCCGGGGCCGCGTCCCGCACCGCCGATGGGCCGGCCTGGGCGGCGACGACGTGCACGGTGCGCCCGTCGTGCGGGTTCGGCGCGGGCCGCGCCTGGTCCATGGCCGGGCGCGCGGCCATGGGGCCGCTCCCGGCACCCCGTGCCGCCGGCGGCGGGACCACCCCGCCGCACCCGCGCCGCAGGCGTTCGCCAGGACGTCCGCGGGGTCCGGGAGGAGCATGGACAGGAAGGGAATCCGCGGGCAAGGGAGCCTTCCATGTCGCAGAGCACGACACTCACCGTCCTGGGAGCCGGCGCGCTCGGCGCGGCGATGGCGACGCGGCTCGGACGGACCGGGCACGAGGTACGGCTGTGGAACCGCACGTCGGAGAAGGCGAGCGCGGCGGCGGAGCACGCTGAGGGGGTCACGGCGGTGGAGGACCTGGGCGACGCGGTCGCCGGCGCGTCCGTCGTCTTCACCGTGCTGCGTGACGGCCCGGCGGTCGCGGAGGTCATGTCGGCCGCCTTCGCCCGGCTCGCCGACGACGCCGTGTGGGTGCAGGCCAGCACGGTGGGGCCGAGCAGCGCCACCGACCTGGCCGGCCTGGCACGCGACCACGGTGTCGCGTACCTCGACGCGCCGGTCTCGGGAAGCACCGATCCCGCCCTGCAGGGCACGCTGATCTGGCTCGTCGCCGGCTCCGAGGACGTCCTCGCGCGGGCGCGTCCCGTCCTCGACGACCTCGGCTCGTCCGTGCTGCACGTGGGCACGGGAGCCGAGGGCAGCGCCGTCAAACTCGCGCTCAACGCCTGGATGGCCGCCTCGACGGTGGCCATGAGCGACGTCCTGGCGCTGTGCGACGCGCTCGGCGTCGACCACGCGGCCCTGGTCCGCGCGCTGGAGGCGGGTCCGCTGGCGATGCCGTACGAACTGCAGAAGATCGGCGCGATGGACGACGAGGCGTACGCGCCCGGGTTCGGGGTGCGGCTCGCCTTGAAGGACATCGACCTGGCGGCGTCGGCCGACGTCCCCAGTTCCCTGTTCCAGGCGGTGCGGGACCGGCTGGAGCAGACCGTCGCGGCCGGGCACGGCAAGGACGACCTCGCCGCCGTCGACTACCGGAGGCAGAAGCGGTCGTCGGCCGCCTGACGCCGACGAGGAGCCGACCGACCCAAAGGGACCCGGCACGGGGACGCCCGGGCGGACGGGCTGCGGCGCCCGGCCGGCGCGGGCTCGCCCGCCCGGCTCCGGTTCGCTCCGCCGGCCCCGGCTCACGACCCGTTCGCGTCGGGCACGATGACGACCTTCCCGGCGACGGTGCGCGACTCGGCGAGGGCCAGCGCCGAGGCGGCCTCGGACAGCGGGAAGCGCGCGGCGACCTGCGGCGCGAGGACGCCGTCGGCCAGCAGCCTCAGCACCTGCGTGAGGTCCTCGCCCAGCCGGCGCCGGAAGTCGGACAGGCGGCGCCGCCCGGCCCAGAAGTTGTAGAAGTGCGCGCTCTTGCCGTTGGGCAGGTAGTTCCACAGCGTCAGGCGCGCGAACAGTTGCAGCACCGGCAGTCGGGAGTTGCCGCCGCTGTCCTTCGTGGCCGCGGTGCCGTAGGAGACCAGCGTGCCGCCGCGGCGCAGCAGCCGCCACGACCGCGCCACACCGGGGCCGCGCGGCCGGGCACTCCGCCGTACTTCACGCTCCTGACGGGCCGCGGCCGGGCTGCGCGGAGTGGGTGTGCAGGCGCGGTGCGAACGTGGTGTGGAAGACCCCCGCCGCCGCTCCCACGGCCGCCGCCGCGTCGCCGAGCGTCGAGTACACCACCCGCACCTGGCGTACCCGCCGCGCGACCGGCAGGCGGTTCACGGCCGCCGAGATCTCCGTGAGGTAGAGCTCCGCGACCTGCGGCGGCACCGCGGGGCCGCCGACGACGATGAGGTCGATGTCGTACAGCTCCGTCATCGCGACCGCGCCGCGGGCCACCACGCGGGCCACCCGCCGGATCGCCTCCGCGGCCCGCTCGTCGCCGTCCGCCGCTGCCGCGCACACGGCCGCGTGCGCGCCGGTGTGCGGCAGCGCCAGGCCGGCTTCGGCGGCCGCGGCGACCACCGCGGACATGGTCGCGCACTCGGGCACCATCCGGGGATCGCCGTCCGGGGTGAGCCGGTCCGCCGCGTAGGCCGTCATCACACCGAACTCGCCGGCGTTGCCCGAGGCCCCGCGGAAGACGTCCCCGTTGAGGAACGCGCCGCTGCCCGCACCGGCGCCCAGGTACAGGTAGGCGAAGTCGCCCGAACTCTCGGCCGCGCCCAGCCACCGCTCGCCCACCGTGGCCGCCGTCGCGTCCTTCTCCAGCAGGACCGGCAGTTCGAGTTCACGGCTGAGCCAGGCGCGCAGCGGCACCTCGTCCCAGCCCTCGAACAGCGGCGGGTCGAGCAGCATCCCGGCGTTGACGTCGAGCGGTCCGGGCGCCGCCACACCCACGCCGAGCAGGTTCTCCGCGAGCGCGCCGACCGTCTCGACGGCCGCGCGGGCCATGTCCCCGATCCGGGCCACGCACCACTCCGGTGCGCTCGGCCGGGGCAGCGCCAACTGGCGGCGGTCGCGGACGTTCCCGCACAGGTCCACCAGGACCAGGGTGATCACCTCCGGGTCCACGTGCAGGCCGATCGCGCACGCCGCGTCGGGGCGCAGCCGCAGCGGGACCCGCGGCTTGCCCCTGCTCGCCATCCGCCGCTCGTCCTCGGCGAGCAGGCCCGTGGTCAGCAGGTTGCGGGTGATCCGGGACACCGCCTGGGGGGTGAGTCCGGTGCGTTCGGCGATCTCCACCCGGCTCAGCGCCCCGGACACGCGGATCGCCTCGATCACCAGCTTCTCGTTGAACGATCCCAGCGTGAACTGGTCGAACGCGCGGTGCGTGGCCCTGGCCGGCGGCGCCTCGGCCGCGCTCCCCGAACGGAACCACCGGAACGGCTCGGTGGCCGGCGCGCCCGTGTGCACGCGGGTCGCCTCCGCGAGCGAGTCGAGCGCCGCACGGGCCCGGTGCGGCTGGTAGCGCAGCTCGAGTTGGGCCACCACGCTCACCGTGGCGGCCCATCCCATCGACGCCGAGGCGGTGTGGCGTACGACGCCCGGCGGCAGCGGCTGCACGTCCGCGGTGTCGCCCCAGAGCAGCACGTGGACGGTACGGCCGGGGAACATCCGTACCAGCTCGGCGAGTTGCGCAGGCGTGCCGGGCCGCACCGCACCGTCCTCGGCGCGCATCTGGGCCCGGCGCAGGCTCACGGTCATGGCCGCGTAACGCCGGCGCCGCTCCTCGCCGCCCGCCTGCACCGTGTCGAGTTGCTCGGGCCGGTCCGTCTCCGCGACGGCCAGGCCCGCCGCGCCCTGCCCGGCCGCCCACACCCCCAGCAGCTCCGGCCGGTGGCAGCTGAGCGGGCCCCGCGCGGGCAGGTGCAACGGCCCCTCGGGGGTGCCCGGGTGCGCGCCCCAGCGCTGCCACACCTTCCCGAGCGAGGTGTGCGAGACGCCGAGGAGTTCGGCCAGGGCCCGTGCCGACCACTCCCGCAGCGGAGCGGGCGGCCCCGCGAGGGTGGCGGCCACCGCGTCGGCCTCGTCGATACGGTGCGGCCGGCCGCTGCGGGGCTGGTGTTCCAGGCCCGCCAGCCCGCTCTGCGCGTAGCGCTGCCGCCAGGCCATCACGGTCGGGCGCGACACCCCCAGCCGGCGCGCGCTCTCCGTCACGGAGACACCCGCGGCCGCGTCGCGCACGATGCCGACCCGGACGGCACGCTCCGCTCCCCCCTCCGCCCAAACGGCGAGTTCAGCGAGCTGATGGTCGGTCAGAGCGATGTCCGCGGGCCGTTGCACGATGCGCTTACCTCCTTTTGTAAAAGTACTTATTGGCCGACAGCATGCCCAGCTGGCCAGGGAGAGTCTTTCACTTCGCCGATCAGGGCACTCCGGCCGCCACCAGCAAGAACGCGCTTTCTACGAGTGTAGACACAGCTCCTTGGTTGCCGAACGAGCGGTTGCCGACGCAATTTGCCTGTTGGAAGCATTGACGTAAGGTAATCCATTGAATTTATATAGCCCCCCTGGCCCTGGTGGTGGCCGGAGACACCCGTCTCTCTAGGAAAGGGCTTTCATGTCATGACGACCCTTGACCAACCGGCCGCTCGGCCGCCCTCGGCAGACGCACCGCCGGGCGACAGCCCGCAGCGGGCGTCCCGTCCACGCCGCCGCCGCGACATGGGCCTGCTCTGGTTCCTGATACCGGGCATCGTCGTACTGCTGCTCTTCCAGTACATCCCGCTGCTCGGCAACGTCATCGCCTTCCAGGACTACCAGCCCTACATCGGCATCATGCACAGCCGGTGGAGCGGCCTGCAGAACTTCGACGTCATCTTCAACGGTGACCAGGGGTTCCTCCACGCGCTGGTCAACACGCTCGAACTGACCCTGATCCAGGTCATCTTCGTCTTCCCCGCCCCGGTCCTGCTGGCGCTGGCGCTGAACAGCCTGGTCAGCGACCGGGTCAAGAAGTGGGTGCAGAACGTCCTGTACCTGCCGCACTTCCTGTCCTGGGTGGTCGTCGTCGCGCTCTTCCAGCAGATGCTCGGCAACGACGGCATGCTCAACCTGTTCCTGCGCGCCCACGAGATGGGCAGCTGGAACATCATCGGCAACCCCGACCTGTTCAAGGGGCTGCTCACCTCCCAGGTCATCTGGAAGGACACCGGCTGGGGCACCATCCTCTTCCTGGCCGCGCTCTCCCGCGTCGACAACGACCTCTACGAGGCCGCCGCGATGGACGGCGCCAGCCGGCTGCGCCAGACCTGGCACGTCACCCTGCCCGCCCTGCGCGGCCTGGTGATCCTGCTGCTCATCCTCCGCCTCGGCGACGCGCTGAGCGTGGGCTTCGAGCAGATCCTGCTGCAACAAGGCGGCGTGGGGCTGGACCAGAGCGAGGTACTGGACACCTACGTCTACAACAACGGCCTCATCGGCGGGCAGTGGGGCGTCAGCGCCGCGGTCGGCCTGGTCAAGGGCATCGTCGGAGTCGTGCTCGTCCTGGGCGCCAACAAGATCGCCCACCTCTTCGGCGAAGAAGGTGTCTACCAGTCATGACCACGCTCAATCCCAGCCACCCGGTGCGCAGCAGGCCGCGGCGCTCCTACAGCGCCATCCCCGGGGAGTCACCGGGGTCCCCGCCCTGGCGCGTGGCCAAGTCGCTGATCCTGCTGGTCTGCACGATCCTGGTCCTGCTGCCGTTCCTGGCGATCATCTCCACCTCGCTCGCGGGCGCCGACCAGGTGAACAAGGCCGGGGGCTACGTGATGTGGCCCCACCACATCACCTTCACCGCGTACCACGCGCTGCTGTCCGGCGGCATGGTCTCCAAGGCGATGCTGGTCAGCGTCGGCGTGACCGTGGTGGGCACCGCGCTGAGCCTGATCTGCTCCATCATGCTCGCCTACGGCCTCAGCCGGCCGGGCTCCTTCGGGCACAAGCCCGTGCTCATGATGCTGCTGATGACCATGCTCTTCGCGCCCGGTGTCATCCCCAGCTATCTGATGATCAAGGAACTGCACCTGATCAACAGCTACTGGTCGCTGATCCTGCCGTCCCTGATCAACGCGTTCAACGTGATCGTGCTGCGGTCCTTCTTCATGGGTCTGCCGCGCGAACTCATCGACGCCGCCCGGATCGACGGCGCGTCCGAGCTGTCCATCCTGCGCCGGATTGTGCTGCCCCTGTCGAAGGCGTCCGTGGCCGTCGTGGGCCTGTTCTACGCGGTGACCTACTGGAACGCCTTCTTCAACGCCATGTTGTACATCAACGACGCCTCCAAGTGGCCGCTCCAGCTGGTGCTGCGCACGTACGTCGTCAACAACGCGGCGATCAGCGGCGGGCAGGTCAACACCGCGGCCGGGGCGCCGCTGCCGCCGACCCAGACCCTGCAAGCGGCGATCCTGGTGCTGTCGATCGTGCCCATCGTGATCGTCTACCCGTTCCTGCAACGGCACATGAACAAGGGCGTGATGGTCGGGGCGGTGAAGGGATGAGCGTTCGCCTGCGCGCGGGCCGCGTCCCGGCCCGCCCCACACCCCACACGTCGCGTACCGAGAGGAGACTGCCGTGACTTCGGCACTCAGCCGTCGGGGTTTCCTGCTCGGAGCCGCCGGCATCACCGCCGGAATGGCGCTGTCCGGCTGCGGCGACGGCGGGCCCGACATCTCCCAGGCCGCGGCCAACGCCAAGGCGCAGCTTCCGTCGTACATCCCCTACCGGGGGGTGCCGACCACGATGCCCAGCAGCCCGCAGGGCATCACCCCCGGGTACCTGCACTATCCGGCCGAGCCCGTCAAGGCGTTCCCGGAGGGGCCGCCCGCCACGGGCCCGGGCATCGACATCATGACGTTGATCTTCAACCCGGTGCCGCCGCCGGTGGGGCGCAACACCATGTGGAAGGCCCTCGACAAGTCCGTCGGCTGCGACCTCAACTTCCAGATCACCCCGGTCGGCGACTATCCGGACAAGTTCGCCGTGGTCATCGCGGGCGGGGACCTGCCGGACGCGATGCTGATGCTCCTTCAGAGCGCCAACCGCTCGCCGCAGATGCTGTCCGTCCTCTTCCAGGACCTCTCCGAGCACCTGTCCGGGGACAACATCCGGGACTACCCCTACCTGGCGAACATCCCCACCGCGTCCTGGGCGCCGTGCGCGATGAACGGCGGCATCTACGCCCTGCCGATGCCCCGCATGCTCTCCGGCGGCCCCACCTACACCCGCCTGGACCTGTTCAGGAAGAAGGGCATCGATCCGAACCCCACCAGCTGGAAGGAGTTCGCGCAGCTCTGCAAGGACATCACCGACCCCAAGGCGAACCAGTACGCGCTCGGCGACCCCATCACGGCGTTCAACTTCGCGATGCAGAGCCTGCACGGCGCCAACCAGTGGGGGGAGGAGAACGGCAAGTTCACCTGGTACCTGGAGACCGAAGAGGCCAAGCAGTCCCTGGACGCCGTCCGGCAGCTCACCAAGGCGGGCACCCTGCATCCCGACGCCTACAGCGTCACGGGCAAGGTCAAGGACTGGTTCGGCGGCGGGCAGATCGCCATGAACCCCGACGCGCCCAGCTCGTGGAACGACTACTACACGACGTACGCCTCGGCCACCAAGGGCTTCGAACTCGGCGCCATGATCGCGCCGGGCTGGGACGGCGGCGCCCGTGCCCAGTGGCAGGGCTCGGCGAACTACGCCGTGCTCGTCGTCAAGAAGGCCCCCAAGCCGCGCATCAAGCAGATCCTGCGCGCCATGAACGCGCTCGCGGCCCCGTTCGGGACCGACGGCTACCTGCTGCGCAAGTACGGCGTGCAGGGCCCCGACCACACCATGCAGGGCTCCGACCCGATCCTCACCCCGCAGGGCCAGAACGAGGTCACGCTGCCCACGATCTTCGCCACGGACGCCCCGCAGGTCCTCTACTACCCGGCCAAGCCGGAGATCGTGGCCTCCCAGTACGCCTTCCAGAAGGCGGCCGTCCCGATCCTGATGCCCAACCCGGCCGAGCCGCTGTACTCGGAGACCAGCTCCAGGAAGTCCGGGCTGCTGCAGACCTCCATCGACGACACCCGCAAGGGCATCATGCAAGGCCGCGTCCCGCTCAGCGAGTGGGACGGCGTGATGAAGGACTGGCGCAAGAACGCCGGCGACCAGATCCGCGCCGAGTACGAGAAGGCGTGGGAGGACTCCCACGCGTGACCCGCTCCCCCGCCGATGACCGCTTCCGGCGGGCGCCGGCCGCGGACCGGCTGCCGTAGCCACCCCGGACCGAGCCCACCCCCCAGACCACCGGTGTGCCGCCGGCCCCAGGCGACCCGGGACCGCGCCCCGCTCGCGGCCCACCGGTCCCCCCCGACCGTCACCGACTCCCCCAAGGTGCGTGACCCATGTATCGAAGAGCGATATCCGCCCCCTGCGGCGCCCTGCTGCTCGCCGCCTGCGCCCTGTTCTTCCTCCCCCACGACGAGGCCCACGCCGGCACCGTCCCGACGCATACCCGGCCGCACACCCCGACGGCCGGCGCGACCACACCGTTCACGACCGTGGAGGCCGAGTCCGGGAAGCTGGGCGGCGGCGCCCGCGTCCGCTCCATCAGCCCCGGCGTGCCGGAGCCGACCGCGGCCTCCCTCGAAACCGAGGCGTCGGGCTACGCGCTGGTCGAACTGAAGGCCACCGGTGACTCGGTGACGATCACGAACACCAGCGGCAAGAGCGCCAACACGCTGGTGGTCCGGGCCTCGATCCCCGACGCGCCGAAGGGCGGCGGCATCGACGCGTCGCTGGACCTGTACGTGAACGGCGTGCAGCGCCAGGCGATCCCGCTCAGCTCCAAGCAGGCATGGAACTACCGTGGCGCGACCACCAACCCGGACGATCCGAACGCCGGCGGGATGCCCTACCGCTTCTACAACGAGTTCCCGCTGTGGGTCACGGGCGCGCCCATCCCGGCGGGCAGCACCATCACGCTCAAGAAGGACGCCGCCAACACCGCCGCCGTCTACGACGTCGACTCCGTCGACTTCGAGAACGTGGCAGCCGCGCTGAAGCAGCCGGCCGGCTCCCTTTCCGTGCTGGACTACGGCGCGGACCCCAAGTTCGGGACCGACTCCACCATCGCCATCCAGAACACGGTGAACGCCGCCAGGACACAGGGCAAGTCGGTGTGGATTCCGCCGGGCAAGTACCTGACGAACAGCCTGGCCGGCACGCCGCTGGACTTCACCGGCGTCAAGGTCCAGGGCGCCGGCATGTGGTACACCACCCTCTACCGCAAGGTCCCGCTCCCCACCCCCGACGGTTGGCGCTCGGAGATCCTGGTGGGTTCGGGCACCACGCTGACCGACGTGCAGATCGACGCCAACGCGGTCTGGCGCCAGGTACGCGGTGACGGCGGTTCGGACTACGGCATCAACGCCAGCGGCGCCGGCGGCTGGCTGGTGGACCGGATCTGGACCCGGCACACCGACGCCAACTGGCTGTCGGGCACCAACGGCGTCATCGAGAACAGCCGGACCGCGGACTCCTACGGCGACGGCTTCAACGTCAACAACAGCAACACCGCCAGCCCGGACAAGCTCGGCAAGAACATCACCGTGCGGAACAACTTCGCCCGCAACACCGGCGACGACTCCTTCGCGACGTATTCCGACGCCGGCACCGGCGGGACCGACCCGCAGGTGGACGGCACGAAGATCCTCAACAACACCGCGATCGCGCCCTGGTGGGCCAACGGCATCCGGATCGCGGGCGGCTCCCACATCCAGGTGAAGAACAACCTGGTCAACAGCGTGTCCTCGAACAACGCCATGGACATCGGGGTGTTCGGCGACACCGGCAACCCCCTGCTGTCCGCCACGGTCAGCGGAAACGTCCTGATCGGCGGTGGCGGCTGGAACGGCGTCCGGCACGGCGTGCACATCGGCTCCCCGGCCGACACCTCGCTCTTCCCGACCGCCTACACGACCGTCACTTTGAGCGACAACGTCCTGCGCGGCTCCCTGAACGCGGGCCTGTCCATCGACACGGCCCGCGACCACGTGACGCTCACGAACAACACGATCGACCACCCGGCGAAGCAGGGCATCTGGATCGCCGCCGGAGTCACCGGCACCGGCGTCTTCTCCGGCAACACCGTGAAGAACCTCCTCCCGGGCCAGGTCGCGACCCAGAACGACTCACCGACCACCTTCACCGTCACCGGCTGAAATCTCCCGGCCCCCGCCGCCGTTCCCCTCCCCCACGTGGGGAGAGGGACGGCGGCACTGTGCGGTGGGCAGGGTCCCCTGCCGCCTTACGCGGCCGGGTCCGGGGAATCCGGCTCCGCGGAACTCGAGCCCGGGGAGTCCGGGTCCGGGGAATCCGGGGCGATGCCCTGGAAGAGGTTGGCGATCAACCGGTCGACGAACTCCGCGGTCAGCGGCTGCGCGGGCAGCAGCAGCCGGTGGTAGACGGCGCCCCAGAGCTGGTCGACGATCGCCTCGAGGTCGACCCCCGCGCGGATCTGGCCGGCCTCCCGCGCGCGCGTGAGGCGTGCGACGGCGAGCGCGCGGCGGTGCGCGACGTAGTGCGTGGAAAGCGCCTGCGCCAGGTCGGGGTCGCCCTGGGCGGCTCCGATGATCCCGGCGACGACGGCACCGTTGCGGTTCAGCAGCTCGACGAACACCCGCAGTTGCGCGGTCAGGTCGGCCTTGATGTCGCCCGTGTCGGGGAAGGCGAGGGTCGCCTGGAACGCGTTGAAGTAGGCGTCGAAGGCCAGCGCCCCGGGCGACGGCCACCACTTGTAGAGGGTCATCTTGCTGACCCCGGCCCGCGCGGCGACCTTGGAGAAGGTCAGGGCCTGCACCCCGTCGGCGAGCAGGAGCTCGGCCGCCGCGGTGAGCGTCGCGTGGCGGACGTCCTCCGCCCGGCGCCGTCCGCGCCCCGGCTTGAGCGGGCCGGGCCCCTCGGCCCCGGGCTCCTCGGCGTCTGTTCGCTCCATCACGACTGCTCCTCGTCCGGCATGGCCGGCCTGGTCGACGCGGCCTCGGCACCAACTATATGGACTCTCCGGCCACATGTATATGGACTCGACGTCCACATACTGTTAATGTACTCATCGTCCACAAAGACGAGAGACCCGAGAGAGAGGTCGCCATGACCACATCCGCGCAGACCACCACCCGTGTGGCGCTCGTGACCGGGGGTTCGGGCGGGATCGGCAGCGAGGTCGCGCTCGCGCTGGCCGCCGACGGCATGTCCGTCGTCGTGCACTACTCCGGCAGTGCCGAGCGCGCCGAGAAGGTCGTCGCCGCGATCCAGGAGGCCGGCGGTGTGGCGGTCGCCGTACCCGGCGACGTCGCGGACGAGACCGCCATGACCGCTCTGTTCGACGCCGCCCAGGAGCACTTCGGCGGGGTGGACGTCGTGGTCAACACCGCCGGGATCATGCTGCTCGCCCCGCTGGCGGAGATGGAGCTCGACGCCTTCGACCGGATGCACCGGGTCAACGTGCGCGGCACGTTCGTCGTCTCCCAGCTGGCCGCCCGCCGGCTGCGCCCCGGGGGCGCGCTCGTCAACTTCTCCACCTCCGTCACCCGGCTCCAGCCACCGAGCTACGGCGCCTACGCGGCGAGCAAGGGCGCGGTCGAGGCGATGACCCTGATCCTCGCCCGCGAGCTGCGGGGCCGGGACGTCACCGTCAACGCCGTGGCCCCCGGGCCCACCGCGACCCCGCTCTTCCTCGAAGGCAAGAGCGCGCAGGCGGTCGACCGGCTCGCCGCCGCCTCGCCCCTGGAGCGGCTCGGCACGCCCGAGGACATCGCCCGCGCCGTGGCCTTCCTGGCCGGTCCCGGCGGCCGGTGGATCAACGGGCAGGTCCTGTTCGCCAACGGCGGCGTCGCCTGACCCACGGGCGCCGTCCGCCCGCGACCCACACGGCCACGCACCACCCACCACGCACCGCGCACCACCACGACCGGAGAGTTCCCATGTCCACTGTCCTCATCACCGGCGCCGCCACCGGCATCGGCAACCTCACCGCCCGCGCGGCCGCCCGCGCCGGGCACCGCGTCTACGCGACGATGCGCGGCCCCGAGGGCCGCAACGCCCCCAGGGCCGGCGAGCTGCGCGACGCCGCCGCCGCGGAAGGCGTCGACCTGCGCGTCATCGAACTCGACGTCAGCTCGCAGGAGTCCGCCGACGCCGCCGTGCGCACCGTGCTCGCCGACGGCGGCGGGCTCGACGTGGTCGTCCACAACGCCGGCCACCTGCTGGTCGGTTACGTGGAGGCGTTCACCGCCGAGGAGATCGCCCACCTCGTCGACGTGAACACCCTGGGCGTGCAGCGGCTCAACCGCGCCGCGCTCCCCCACCTGCGCGAGCGCGGCCACGGCACCCTGCTCTACGTCGGCAGCACCATCCCCGTCACCACCCCGCCCTTCCTCGGCCCCTATGTCGTCTCCAAGGCCGCGATGGACGCGCTGGCCCTGGTCACCTCCTACGAGGTCTCCCAGTTCGGCATCGAGACCGTGATCGTCATGCCCGGCGCCTTCACCGAAGGCACTGACCACTTCCCCAAGGCCGGCCGCGCCGCCGACACCGCCGTCGCCGAGGCGTACCGGGTCCTGGACCCGCTGGTCGCCCGCAACGAGGAGGCCACCGCGAGCCTGTTCACCCCGGGCAGCACGGCCGACCCCGTCGTCGTGGCCGAGGAGATCGTCCGCATCCTCGCCCTCCCGTACGGCGAGCGGCCCTTGCGCAGCGTCGTCGACCTCACCCACTCGAAGGTGGAACAGGCCAACGCCGCCGTCACCGAGGCCCGTACCGACTTCGTCCGCCGCATGGGCTTCGGCGAGGTCCTGGAACTGCGCCGGGCCTGACCGCCCCGGCCCCCTGCGAACTGCACAAGAGAGCGAGACCCCCATGGCCGAGTCCCCCCTCGCCGCGATCATCGACCTGCTGCGCACCTCCCCGCTCGACATGGGCGGCGACCCGCACACCATGCGCCTCGTCTTCGACGAGATGATCGGCTCCCACCCCGTCCCCGAGGACGTCCGCGCCGTCCCCGGCGAACTCGGCGGCATCCCGACCGTCGACGTCACCACCGGCGGCGCGCCGTCGGGAGTGACGCTGTACTTCCACGGCGGCGGCTACGCCCTCGGGTCCGCCGCGGCAAGCGTCAACCTGGCGGCCGACATCGCCCGCCGCACCGGTACCACCGTCCGTTCCGTGGACTACCGCCTCGCGCCGGAGAACCCGTTCCCGGCCGCCGTCGACGACGCGCTCGCGGCCTACCGCGGGCTGCTCGACCGCGGCATACCGGCCGAGGAGATCGCCGTCAGCGGCGAATCCGCCGGTGGAGGGCTCGCCGTGGCCCTCCTGGTCGCGATCAAGGAAGCCGGCCTCCCCCGGCCCGCGGTCGCCGCCGTCCTCTCCCCGTGGGCGGACCTCACCCTGTCCGGCCGCAGCCACGTGACCAAGGCCGCCCTCGACCCGGCCCTCACCCGGGAAGGGCTCGCCACCCGCGCCGCCGACTACCTCGCCGGCACCGACCCGCGCAGCCCCCTCGCCAGCCCCCTCTTCGCCGACCTGCGCGGGCTGCCCCCGCTGCTGATCCAGGCCGGCAGCCACGAGGTCCTGCTCGACGACGCCGTCCGGCTGGCCGCGAAGGCCGCCGACGACGACGTGGCGGTCACCCTGCGGACGTTCCCGGGCGCGCCCCACGTCTTCCAGGGCTTCGCCGCCGTCCTCCCCGAAGGCGCCCGGGCCCTGGACCACGTCGGCGCCTTCGTCCGCGCCGGCCTCGGCCGGCAGGCCGTCTGACGCACCGGCCCGCACACTGGGACGGCCGCCTGGTCCCAGCGCCGGGGGCGTTCCCGCCCCCGGCACGGAAGCAGACACATCGAGGAGCGAACCATGCGAGCCGTACGATTCCACCGTTACGGAGGCCCCGAGGTGCTCGACGTCGAGGACGTCGAACCGCGAGCCCTCCAGCCGCACGACGTGCTGGTCCGGATGCGCGCCGCGGGCATCAACCCGGGCGAGGCGAAGATCCGCAGCGGCGAGCTGCGCGAGCGCCTCCCGGCGACCTTCCCGTCCGGACAGGGCAGCGACCTGGCCGGCACCGTGGTGGGAATCGGCCCCGACGTCACCCGGTGGCAGGTCGGCGACGACGTCCTCGGCTGGTCCTGGGAGCGTTCCAGCCAGGCCGAGTACGTCGCCGTCCCCGAGGACCAGCTCGTCGCCAAGCCCGAGGGCCTGGCCTGGGAGGTCGCGGGCGCCCTGTACGTGGCCGGCTGCACCGCCCACGCGGCCGTCGCCGCCGTCGCCCCTCGACCGGGCGAGACCGTCGTCGTCAGCGCGGCCTCCGGGGGCGTGGGGAGCATCGCCGTCCAACTGGTGCGCCGCGCCGGCGCGCACGTGGTCGCCGTCGCCTCCGCCCGCCACCAGGACTGGCTGGAGGCCCACGACGCCACCGTCGTCCCGTACGGCGAGGGCGTCGCGGAGCGGGTGCGGCAGGCGGCCGGGAAGGCGCCGGACGCGTTCCTCGACTTCTACGGCGGCGACTACGTCCGCCTCGCCGTCGACCTCGGCGTCCCCCCGGACCGGATCAACACCATCGACTACGCGGCGGCCGCCACGTACGGGACCCGGTCGGACGCGAGCGCCGAGGGCACCAAGCCCGAGGTCCTCGCCGAACTCGCCGGGCTGGCGGCCACCGGGGCCCTGGAGGTCCCGATCAGCGCGGTCCACCCGCTGGCGGAGGTGCGGCAGGCGTTCGAGCAGCTCGAACACGGCCACCCGCTCGGCAAGATCGTGCTCCTCCCCTGACCGGCGCCGGACGTCCGGCACGCGGGCCCGCGCGGGCCCGCGCGGGTCAGGCCGGCGGCCGGGCGGTGGTGACGGTGAACAGGCCGCCGTCGGGGTCGCGCAGTTCCGCGTAGGCCCCGGAGTGCGTGCTGCCCTGGCGGATCAGGGTGCCGCCGAGGCCGCGGGCGGCGGCCACGCAGGCGCCGGTGTCCGGGACGGTGAACTGCACGTCCCAGTGCGGCCGCACCGTCGGGTCCGGGTCGGCCTCGACCGCCCCCGAGCTGAGCCGGGCGACCACGGCGCCGCCGCTGCGCACGACGACCTCCTCGTGTTCGTAGTCGACGGTGCAGCCGTCCGGGCTGCCGTCGGCCCACTGCAGGACGCCGCCGTAGAAGATCGCGGCCTCGAAGGCGTCGCGGGTGCGCAGCCGGAGCACCACCGGCCCCTGGTCGTGCCAGGTCTCCCAGCCCCTGGGCAGCCGCCCGTCCCACACCCCGAAGACGGCGCCGTCGCGGTCGGCGGCGACCAGGGCCCGGCCGGAGGCGAACGCGACCGGGCCGAGCGCGACGGTCGCGCTGCGCTCGCGGATGCGGCCGGCGGCTTCGTCCACCTGGGGGACGAAGAAGTACGGGGTCCAGCCGACCGCGATCTGCAGGTCGGTGGCGACGGCCCCGATGCCCGCGACCGGGCGGCCGTCGCTGAGGGCGACCGCGAAGTGGTCGCCGAGCGTGGTGTTGCGGAACTCCCAGCCCAGCACGCTGCCGTAGAACTTCTCGGCCGCCTGGAGGTCACGCGCGGTGAGGTTGGCCCAGCAGGGGGCTCCGCGGGGCGCGTCCGCGGCGGGCGCGATGGCGGTGGGCGCTGATGGGTGCTCGCTCGTCACTGTGGTGCCGTTCCGTTTCGGGGACAGGGAACTGCCGGGGGTCGGCCCGGGGGCCTCGCGTCGCCTTCCCCGGTATGGCGTGATCATGCCTCGCGGTTCGCCCCGATCCGCTGGTTCCGGGCGGGCCGTGGGACAGCCGGCACCGGACCGGCGCGTGACCGGGGCTCGGCCGGAGTGCGGCCGTGTGCAGGACGTTACCGGCTCCGGGCGGTGCGTGACCGATCGGGGTCGGCTCGGCGGCCGGCGGGCACGGACCGGGCCCGCGCTCACCCGGGTCCGGACACGGGTGAGGGCCCGCCGGGACACGGCGGGCCCTCGTGGTGGTTCGGGTGGGCGGCACGGGGCTGGCCGGGCGCGATCGACCGGGCCCGCCCCGGGCGCTCAGTCGCCGTAGCCGGCGGGCTCCCGCGGCCGGTCCGGGCGGTCGTAGGCCGGCGGGCGGGCGGGCGCGGGCGGGCGCAGCGGGCCGCGCGCCAACCGGTGCGCGCCGAACGCCAGCAGCACCGCCAGCAGCCCGCCGCCCCCGGTCCACAGCCAGCGCGGCGACCACCAGGTGCCGGCCCAGCCGCCCGAGGGGGCGACGCTCGGGCCGTTGGCGGTCACCACCGGCGCCACGGAGCCGTCGACCGCCTGGCTGCCCGCGGTGCCGTCCGAGGTGGCCTCGACCTGGGCCTGCACCGGCTGGCCGAGATCGGTCGAGGGCAGGTCGAGGACGGTCACCCGGACGTAGTACGCGCCGCGCAGCGGGTCGTTGGCCCACGGCTCGGACCACGAGCGGATCGTCCGCAGGTGGCAGACCAGGTCGACGGAGGCCGCGTCGGCGGCCGCGGTGACGGTTTGGGTGCCGTAGCGGCAGGACTGGTGGCGGCGCAGGCCGTCGTAGACGTCGACCTGCCAGGTGGACGCGCCGTGCCGGGTGGAGGTGGTGGGGAAGGTGACGGTGGCGTGCACGGTGACGTGCTGCCCGGTGTCGGCGGGGAACTGCCAGTACAGGTAGTCGCCGGTGGACGCCTCGGCGGTGGCGTGCACGCCCTGGTCGATGACGGTGGCGGTGCGGAAGTCGGTGCCGGCCTGGGTGGGCGGCGCGTCGGACCCGGTCGCGCTGGGGGTGGGGTCCGGGGTGCCGGAGTCGTCGTCGGCGGCGGCCGGTCCGGTCAGCGCGGTGAGGGCGGCCGCCGCCAGCAGGGTGGCGGCGCCCAGCAGTCGTACGGTGCGCATCAGCGGGTCCTCCCGGTGTTCGTGCGCCAGCGGGCGGCCCAGCCGGTGAGCAGTCCGGCGACGGCGCCGACGGCGGCGAGCAGGCCGAGCAGCCACCAGCCGCGGCCGAGTCCGTAGAAGGCCACGTCGGAGGGCTGGTCCGGGCTGTGCACGAGGTCGATGGACAGCTCGACCGGCAGGCCCGGGGTGGTCTTGACGGAGGCCGGCGCGGAGAAGGAGTTGCCGACCTGGAGGCACACGGTCTCGGCCGGGGTGTCGTCGTCGGCCTTCGGCTTCGGGTAGCGGATGCCGGCCGAGACGGCGTCGGTGCGTCCGGTGCCGCCCTCGTCGTCGCGGACGATCTCCCGCCCGTGCAGGGTGACGCCGCGCAGCAGCACGCCGTAGTCGGCGTTCACCGAGCGGTCGTCGGAGACGGTGGCGGCGGCGCGCAGTTCCTGGCCGGGGCTGACCTCGACGCGGTACCAGCGGTTCTGGGAGAACGTCTCGCGGTCGGTGTACAGGCCGCGCTTGAGTACGGGCGCGGCCGCGCAGGTGTCGGCGCCCTGCACGGCGCTGGGGGTCACCGCGGTGTCGGTGCTGCGGTTGACGAGCTGCTTGACCTTGGTGGTGAGCTGCTGGCGGTGCTGCACGGTGGTGTAGGTGCCGCCGGTGGCCTCGGCGATGCAGCTGAGCTGGCTGCGGGTGTGGGTGTCGGGCACGAGCCCGAGGGTGTCGATGGTGAGGTCCACGCCCTGGGCGGCGATCTGCCGGGCGACGTCGCAGGGGTTGGCCGCGCAGGTGTCCTCGCCGTCGGTGATGAGGACCAGGCGGTGGGTGCCGTCGCCGCCCTTGATGTCGTCGGCGGCGGCGAGCAGGGCCGGGCCGATCGGGGTCCAGCCGGTGGGCTGGAGGGTGGCGACGGCGCTCTTGGCCTGGTCGCGGTTGAGGGCGCCGACGGGGTAGAGCTGCCGGGTGTCCTTGCACCCGGTCTTGCGGTCGTCGCCGGGGTAGTTCGCGCCCAGGGTGCGTATGCCGAGCTCGACGCCCTGGGGCGTGGAGTCCAGCACGTCGTCGAACGCCTGCTTCGCAGCGGACATCCGCGACTGCCCGTCGATGTCCTTGGCGCTCATCGAACCGCTGACGTCGAGGACGAGTTCGACCTTGGGGGTGGCCCCCGGCACGGGCTCCCCGGCTTGGGCGGTGGCCGGCAGGAGGCCGCAGGCCAGTGCGGCCATCAGCCCGCAGGCCGAACCGGCGGCCAGTAGCTTTCGGATGATCATCGGTGGATCGTAGTGAAGGGTGGGCCGATTCCCGAAGTCGGCTGGTCAGCAAGGGCGTTGGACGCAATCGGACGGACTTTGACGTTTCTTTACAACCCGGGCGGCGGCCGGGTCGTCTCTGCTCGCGATTCCGGACGACGGGTTCCGCGAGTCGCCCGGGGAAGCCCCGGGAGGGGCCTGGGAAGACATCCGGGGAGACAAGGAGCAGGACATGCGCAGCAGTTCACTCGCCGCGGGGGCCGCGGTGTTCGCGGTGGCCGCGCTGGGAAGCGTACCGGCGATGGCGTCCTCGCCCGTCGCGGACGCCTCCGGCACCCCGATGTGCGCCACCTCGCAGCTCAGCGCCGCCCTCGGCGGCGGCGACGCGGGCGCCGGGAACCTCTACCGCTACCTGGTGATCACCAACACCAGCGGGACCACCTGTCACCTGACGGGCTACCCGGGCCTGTCGATGCTCGACGCGAGCGGCAAGCAGATCGGCCAACCCGCCACCCGGGACGCGCGGACGTACGCCGCGGTCGTGCTGAAGCCCGGCGCGTCGGCGAGCGACACCATCCACACCGTCAACCACCAGGGCACGTGCCTGCCGGCGTCCACGAGGCTGAAGGTCTACCCGCCGGGGAACACCGCCTCGCTGACGATCCCGGGGGCGATCACCGACTGCTACAACACCTTCGCGATCACCCCCCTCGCCGCGGGCAAGGGCGGCAACGACGGCGGCACCCCGACCGCCGCCCCGACCGCCGCGCCGTCGGCGGGCACCAGTGGCGGCGCGCAGGTGCCGACGGTGCCCTCCGGCGCCCCCGACACCGGCCTGGCCGAGACCGGTTCGCACGGCGGGACCACCACGGCGCTCGCCGCGACCGGCGCGGGCGTGCTCGCGCTGGGCGGCGCCGGCGTCACGGTGGCGCTGCGCCGCAAGGTGCGGGACAGCCGTTGAGCCGCGCGGCCGGTGTGACCGCCGTACGTGAGGGGGCCGCCGGCCGCCGGACCCGCCGCGGGAGCGCTGTATGCGCGCTCGCGGCGGGTCTGGCCCTGCTGTGCGGGTGTGCGTCGACCTCGCCCGCGCAGACGCCGTCCGGCGGCGGGTCGGTGGCCCCGACCACTTCCGTGTCGGCGGACGACGGCTCCGGCCCGTCCGCCACCGCGCCCGCCGCGTCCGCGCGGCCGATGGCGCGCTCGGTGCCGTCGCGGCTGCGCATCCCCTCGATCGGCGTCGACACGACCGTCATGGCGCTGGGCCTGGCCGCCGACGGCGAGGTGAAGGTGCCGCCGATCGAGAAGGACGCGCCCGCGGGGTGGTTCGACGGCTCGCCGACCCCGGGCCAGCTCGGCCCCTCGGTGATCCTCGGCCACGTCACCGTCGGGTCGTACGGCGACGGGGTGTTCCTGCGCCTGGACAAGATCCGCAAGGGCGAGACCGTGTCGGTGGTCCGGGCGGACGGCTCGGTGGCGACCTTCGCCGTCGACCGGGTGCAGACCGTCGCCAAGTCGCATTTCCCGACATCCTCCGTCTACGGGAACGTGGACCGCCCCGAACTGCGTCTCATCACGTGCGGCGGGACCCGGATCAGCGGGGGCGGCGGCTACCCGGACAACGTGATCGTGTACGCCTCGCTGGTGTCCGGGTCGTGAACCCGATGGCGCCCGCCGGTCCGGCCGGCCTCACCGGGCCGGTACGGTCGGCTGGGCCCGCCGGGCCGTCACGACGACAAGCGAGGGGAGCGACCATCCGGTCTCAAGAGCGCGCGGCCTCCGAGCTGTTCGCGGCCCTGTACCCGCGGTTGGCGGGCTGGGTGCGCAAGCTGGTGGACGACGACGGGACCGCGCACGAGATCGCCTCCGAGGCGTTCACCAGGCTCTGGGCGCGCTGGACGAAGGTGGAGGAGCCCAGCGGCTTCCTCTACGTGACCGCGGCGAACCTGGTGCGCGACCACTGGCGCAAACTGGAGCGCGAGCGGCGCGCGCTGCGCCGGGTGAAGACGGAGGAAGCGGTGAAGCAGCAGCCGGAGGCGACCGACCCCACGGTGCGGATGCTGGTGCAGTCGCTGCCGGAGCGGCTGCGCGACCCGGCCCTGCTCTACTACTTCGCGGACCTGCCGGTCCGGGAGGTGGCGGCCCTGCTGGGCCGCAGGGAGGGCACCGTCAAGGCCGACCTGCACGCCGCCCGCGAACTGCTGCGCGCCAAGCTCGGGGAGCACCATGACCGGATTTCCTGACGGCCCCGCGGTTCCGGACGGGTCCGGGCCCCCCGAGGAGTCCGGCCCGTCCGGCACGTCCCGTGGCTCGGGCGGCTCGGGCGGCTCCGGCGCTTCCGGCGGCCCTGGCGGGCGCGTGGAGCGGGCGAACGGCTTCGACCGCCTCGGCGGCCTCGACGATCCCTCGGACGAGCGGGCCGGCCGCGACATCGCCGGTGGCCGCGACGTCGACCGCGACCTCGACGACGGCCCGGGCTCGGGCCGCGACGACGGCACGGACCCCCTGGCGCGGCTGCTGCGACCCGCGGGCGGCTATCTGTCCGCCCCGCCCGGCACCTTCGAGCGGATCAGGCGCCGGGCCGCACGGCGCCGCAGGGTACGGGCGCTGGCCGGCGGCACCGCGGTCGCCGCGGTCATCGCGGGCGCGCTGTTCGTCACCGGAGTGGTCACCCCCGACGGCGACAGGACGATCGGCCCGCCGGCCGACCACTCCCTGGCCAGCAGCGGCCCCGCGCCCTCCGGGCGGCCGACCGCCACGCCCTCCGAGCAGCGGGCCAGCGGCGGGAGCGGCACGCACACGCCCGCGGCGCCCACCTCGCCCACGCCGTCCGCCGGCGACACCGCCGGCGCGCCCGGCACGGTGCCCACCACGGCCCCGACGACGCCGGACACCAGCCCGCTGTGCACCGCCGCGCAGCTCACCGCGACCCTGGGCGGCGGCGACGCGGGCGCGGGCAACCTCTACCGCTACCTGGTGATCACCAACACCAGCGGGACGACCTGCCGCGTCGCGGGCTACCCGGGCCTGTCGATGCTCGACGCGAACGGCAAGCAGATCGGCCAACCCGCCACCCGCCGGAAGGTGAGCTACTCCCCCGTCGTCCTCAAGCCGGGCGGCAGCGCCAGCGACACCATCCACACGATCAACCAGCAGGGCACCTGCCTGGCCACGTCGGCCCAGCTCAAGATGTACCCGCCGGGCAGCAAGGCGTCACTGAAGTTCACCGGGCAGATCACCGACTGCGACGACATGTTCGAGATCACCCCCTTCACCGCGGGCAAGACCGGCAACCCGCCCTCCTGAGCCCCCCGCGGTGTCCCTGCTGCGGCGCGCTCCCGCGAAGGGGCGCGCCGCAGCGGCACGCAGGAGGCCCGCGGCGTCATGCGGCGGCACCCGGCGGCTTCGCGTCCACGCGCCCGGTGCGCGAAGCTTTGAAACAGGGCTCAATGCGGTAACGGCACGTGAGGACCGACAGGCCCGCCGGCCGCCCGGGGCCTAATCTGACGGTCGGGGAAGTGAGGTGAGCGAGCTGCGACGATTCCGGGCCGACCGCCGCCCTGCCCGCGAGCGCCCGCAGACCGTGCGGGGCGCCCGCCACCCGGCCGGACGCCTGTACGACGACGACCGCGGCGCCGTCGGCGAGACCGACCGGGCGGACGACCTCGACGCGGCCGACCGCGCGACGGACCGCGCCCGCCGTACGGACCAGGTGGCCGCGACGGACGTCCTCGCCACGGACCACGCGGTCGGCGAGGACGACCCGGACCGCTTCGGCGATGAGGCGGACGACCTCGACGACTCGGGCAGCAGCCGCCTCCCGGTCGGCCTGGACCGCCCCTCCGCCCCCCTGCCCCTGACGGTGCTGCCGTACGCCGTGATGGCGCTGGTCGCCCTGGTCGACGGGATCGGCGGGCAGAGCGTGGGCCTGCTGCCGCTGGTGGCGCTCGGCCCGGCCTTCGCCGGGCTGGTCGGCTCCTGGGTGCGTACGGCGGTGATCGGCGTGCTGGCGGTGGCCGTGGTCTGCGCGCTGGGCGCGGTCGACGGCCTTTTCGCCGAGCGGCGCGGGTTCGCCGCGATCGGCGCCGTCGTCGGGGTGACGGTCGCCGCGGTGATCGCCGCGGTCACCCGGCAGCGGCGCGAGGCGGAACTGGCGAACGTCCGGTCGATCGCCGAGGTCGCGCAGCGCGTGCTGCTGCGCCCGGTGCCGCGCAGCGCCGGCCATCTGCGGGCCGCCGTGTCGTACACCTCCGCGGTGACCGAGGCGCGGATCGGCGGGGACCTGTACGAGGTGGTGCCCACGCCCGCGGGGGTGCGGGTGATCATCGGCGACGTGCAGGGCAAGGGGCTGGAAGCGGTGGAGACGGCCGCGGTGGTGGTGGGCGCGTTCCGGGAGGCGGCACACGACGAGAAGACCCTGGAGGGCGTCGGCGAGCGGGTGCAGCGCGCCGCGGACCGCACGCTGCGCGGGGAGAAGTTCGTCACCGCGGTCATGGCGGAGATCGACCCGCGGGGCGGCACCACGCTGCTGAACTTCGGCCACCCGCCGCCGATGGTGGTCCGCCCCGACGGGCGGGTCGACTTCCCCGAGCCGCCGGCGTACTCGCTGCCGCTGGGGCTGAGGATGCGCCAGGACGAGCCGCCGGTGCCGTTCGAGGTGGACTTCCGCCCCGGCGACCAGTTGCTGCTGTACACCGACGGCGTCACCGAGGCACGTGACGCGTCCGGGGCGTTCTACCCGCTCGGCGAGCGGGCGCACCTGCTCGCCGACGACGACCCGCAGCAGGCCCTGGAGACACTGCGGGCGGACCTGATCGCCCACGCCGAGGGGCCGCTGCACGACGACGCGGCGATGCTGCTGCTGCGCTACCGGGACCCGAGGGCGCGTCCGGTGCCCGCGGCGACGCCGGACGCCGCGAGCGCCGGAACGGACGCTGCTTCCGGTTCCGCCTCGGGTTCGGGTCCCGGCTCGGGTCCCGGTTCTGCCGCAGGCCCCGGTTCTGCCGCAGGCCCCGGGTCCGGCCCCGACGGGGTCAGCGGCAGTCCGGGTGGCCCCAGCCGTCCTGGTTCTTCGTGATCGGCTCGCCGGCCGCGTAGGGGCGGCCGCAGCGGCACCGGCCGGGGTACTTCGCCTTCAAGGTGCGCACCGGCCCGCCGCCGGCCGGCTCGGCGGCGCCCTTCGTGGCGCGCGGGCCGGACCGCGCGGCGCCCTTGGCGGGCTTGCGGCTGCTCGCGGGCGCGGGCGGCGGCGCCGGGGAACCCTCGGCGCTGCCGGCGGGCTGCTGGGTGACGGCCGCCTGGCTGGCGGCGCGGTCGGCGAAGTCGTTGAGCCGGTCGCCGTCGACCTGGTGCGCGGGCACGTAGCGGAAGTCCACGGTGCGGCCGGTGAGCAGGGCGTCGATCCGGACCACCAGCTCCTGGTTGGCCACCGGCTTGCCCGCCGAGTTCTTCCAGCCGTTGCGCTTCCAGCCCGGCAGCCAGGTGGTGACGGCCTTCATCGCGTACTGGGAGTCCATCCGGATCTCCAGCGGTACCGCGGGGTCGGCGACGGTCAACAGCCGTTCCAGGGCGGTGAGTTCGGCGACGTTGTTGGTCGCGGTGCCCAGCGGCCCCGCCTCCCACCTCTCGGGCTCGCCGGAGCCGTCTGCCATGACCCAGGCCCAGCCGGCCGGACCCGGATTTCCTTTGGACGCGCCGTCACAGGCGGCGGTGATGCGGTCTGCCACGCTCCGATCATGCCACCTGGCGAGGGTGGCGCGGACCCCGGCCGGTCCCGGCGCCGTCACGCCGCCCTGGCGCCGGTCACTTCTGCTGGAGGTGCGCCGCCTCGGTGTGCTCGCGGACCTGCTCCGGCGTCAGGTACGCGTCGGTGTACTCGAAGTCGCGCAGCGAGGCCGGAGTGCGGGCGAGGAAGCCGGTCCGCACGAAGTCGTCCCCGGCGACCGCGTTGAGCAGCCAGTTCGTCATCACGCGGGTCTTCGCCACATTGGTGCGCAGCGCCGTCCAGTGGTAGCCGCGGGCGACGGCCTGGGCGGGCAGTCCGCGCAGCTCGACGCCGAGCGGCTTGGACACCGCGTCGCGGCCGCCCAGGTCCACGACGAGGCCGAGGTCCTTGTGCAGGTAGGGCTGGAGCGGCTGGCCGCGCAGGGACGCGATGACGTTGTCCGCCACCTTGCGGCCCTGGCGCATGGCGTGCTGCGCGGTGGGCGGGCAGACCGCGGCCTCGTCGTCCTTCGTGAGGTCGGGCACGGCGGCGGCGTCGCCGAGGGCGAAGACCCCGGAGCGATCGGGCACCGACAGCTGCGCGCTCACCGCGAGGCGGCCGCGTACCGTCTCCGCGTCGAGCGTGGCGACCAGCGGGCTCGCGACGACGCCCGCGGTCCAGATCAGGGTGCGGCAGGGCAGCACCCGGCCGTCGGTGAAGGTGACCTCCTCCGGCCCGGCCTTGGCGATGGACACGCCGAGCGAGATGTCGATGCCGCGGTCCCGAAGGATCTTCTGCGCGCTGAGGCCGAGCTTGTCGCCGAGTTCGGGCATCAGCTTCGGCGCGATGTCGATCAGGTGCCACTTGATCTGGCGCGGGTCCAGCCGCGGGTAGCGGGTCGCCGCGTTGCTGGTGAGGCGCTGCAGGCACGCGGCGGTCTCGGTGCCCGCGTAGCCGCCGCCGACCACGACGAACTGCAGCCGCGAGGTGCGCTCGGCCTCGTCGTGGCTGGCGTCGGCGAGGTCCAGTTGCGAGATGACGTGGTCGCGGACGAACGCGGCCTCGGCGAGCGTCTTCATGCCCCGCGCGTTGTCCACCAGCCCGGGGATGTCGAAGGTGCGGGTGACGCTGCCGGGCGCCAGCACGATGTAGTCGTACGGCTCGTTGACGGTCTCGCCGGTGATCTTCCGGACCACGCAGACCTTGGCCTTGGTGTCCACGCCGATGGCGCCGCCGGGGATGATCCGGGTCCGGTACTTCTGGCTGCGGCGCAGTGACACCGCGATGGACTGCGGGGTGAGCATGCCGGAGGCGACCTGCGGCAGCAGCGGCAGGTAGAGCTGGTACGAGAACGGCGTCACGAGGGCGACATCCGCCTCGTCCGCGCCCAGTCTGCGCTCCAGCCGCCGTACGCACCCCACTCCGGCGAAACCCGCGCCCACCACGAGGATCTTCGGTCGTGCCACGATTGCCCTTCCCTTCTGCGGCCCGGCTGCTGTCCTTCGCCCTGCGCCTGCCCGCGGATCGCGGCCTCGCACTTCTGTCCTACCCCGCCGGCGGGTGGGCCGCCAGCGGAACGGCGGAGCCGGGCGGGACGCGCGCTACGCGGAGGCGGTCAGCACCACGCGGCGGCCCGGCTCGGTGGGGGCTGTCCAGGCGCGCTCGACCTCGGCGAGCGGCACCGGCTGCGCCGCGGCGGTGAGCGTGCCCGCGGCGAGTTGCTCCATCAGGGACGGAAGTTCGGCGACGATGCCGGCCGCGGTGAGGGACCCCTGGCCGCTGCCCATGATCCGCAGGTTCGCCGCGCGGAGCACGAACGACGGCAGGGTGATGTCCGGCCCGGCCATGGACCCGATCTGAATCCAGTCGAGCGCCGCGCTGCGCTCGGTCCGGCGGGTGAGCAGGGCGGGGATGGCCAGTTGGGTGGGGGCGCCCCAGGTGTAGTCGATGACGACGTCGACATCGGCGGCGGCCTCGCCCAGCCGGCCGGCGGCCTCCTCCGGATCTCCGGTCAGCGGGACCACGGTGGTCGCGCCGAGGCCGGTGAGCATCGCCAGCCGCTCGGGGTCCCGCCCGGCGGCGACGACGTGCGCCGCGCCGAGGTGGCGGGCGATCTGTACGGCCATCTGCCCGGCGCTGCCGGTCGCGCCGAGCACCAGCACGCTCTGCCCGGGTTTGAAGGCGACCCGGCGGCGCAGCGCCACCCACGAGGACATGGCCGGGTTCATCGCGGCCGCGATCACCACCGGGTCGGCGTCCTCGGGCAGCGGGACGGCGCGGCGCGGATCGAGGACGGCCTGCTCGGCCATGGTGCCGGGCGCGTCGTCGTCGGCCACGAAGTACACCCGCCGGCCGTCGGGCAGCCGCCCCACCGCGTCCACGCCGGGGACCATCGGCAGGCGGCCGTCGCTGGTGTAGTGGGTGCCGTTCGCGCCGGAGCGGACCCGGGGGTGCAGCCCGGCGGCGAGCACGTCCACCAGCACCTGGTCCCCGGCCGGGTCGGGGGTGGCGAACTCCTCGTAGCGGGGCGGGTGGTCGAACGAGCGGACGACGGCGGCGCGCATGGCGGCTCCTTCGGACGGGGCGGATCAGCGGTCCGCCCACGGCATTAGTACGTGGCACCAACCAAATTAGTTGGTGTCACGTACTACGTCAAGCTACGATGACCGCATGTCCGACGACGCCGCGCCGACCACCGAGTCCGCACCCGCATCCGCCTCCCCCTCCGGGCCCGATGCGACCGATATGGCCGATGTGGCCGATGTGGGGATCGCGGACGGCCTGGCGCAGCTCTCCTTCCTGGTCCAAGGCGTGCTGGGGAAGGTCGCGGCCGAGTACGGGTTGTCGGTGATCCAGCTCCGCCTGCTCGGCGTGCTGCGCGACCGGGAACCCGGCATGCAGGCGCTCGCCCGGCACCTGGGCCTGGACAAGTCGAGCATGACCGGCCTGGTCGACCGGGCCGAGCGGCGCGGCCTCGTCCGCCGCACCACCTCGCCCCACGACAAGCGTGCCGTCCTGGTGTCGCTCACCGCGGAGGGCCACGAGCTGGCCCGCACGGGCGCCGCCGACGCGAGCCGCCGCATCCACGCCCTGACCGCGCACCTCACCGACGCGCAGCGCACGCAGCTCTCCCTGCTCACCAGCGCGGTCCTGGCCGGCCACTCGACGATCTGACCGAGCCTCCGGCCGCTCCCACCGCCCCCTGACGCCGCCCCGCCACCACGTACGGGTCCGGCCCGCGCGGGAGTTGGCGGCAGAGGCGCACCCGGGTCCGGGTCCTGCGGCTCAAGCCCGCTCGGCTCAGGACCGGACCGGCGAACCCGGGGTGCCCGATCAGGACCGCCAGCCCCTGAGCTGCTGCGCTCCCGAGATTGCGCCCTTGGGTTACCACCCGCGACGGTGGCGCGCGTCGCCACCGGCCCGTAGGGGCTGTTGCTTTGTCGCGGCCGGACCACCGGCCGGCGGCCGGTTGCCGATTGCCGGTTGCCGATTGCCGATTGCCGATTGCCGGTTGCCGGTTGCCGGTTGCTCGCGCGGTTCCCCGCGCCCCGAGCGGTGAACGCCTTCCGGGGCAACGGCCCACGCGGGGAGGGGAGGACGTCCTTCTGGTTTCCGGGATCTCGCGGTCCCCCGGCGGCTTGTCGCCGGGGTACCCCTCTGCGACAAGCCCCCCACCGACAGGTGGTCCCGGAGCCGGCAGCAGCAGGCGACTCCCGGGGGCGGGGCGTTCACCGCCCCCGGTTCACGGCTGGGCGGTGAGCACGATCTTGCCGCGGCTGGCGCGCTCTTCGAGGCGTTCGTGGGCGCGCGCGGCCTGGTCGAGGGGGAAGGTGGCCTCCACGGGCACCCGGTAGGTGCCGGCCGCCACTCCGGCGGCGATCTCCCGCAGGTCGGGGCGGGGGTCGTAGCCGTGCTCGATCAGGCCGGTGAGCTGGAAGCCGTGGACGGAGCCGTTCTTCGGGTAGAAGTCGCGGGTGTCGACGGTGCTGGGCCGCAGCGCCACGTTCGCCAGGGCGACGACGCGTCCGGCGAAGCCGATCTGGCGCAGGCTCTGCGCGAAGACGTCCCCGCCGACGGCGTCGAGGACCACGTCGGCGCCGCGTCCTTCGGTCAGGCGCAGCACCTCCTCGACCGCGGCGTCACCCGGGAAGGCCGAGGTGTCGATGGTGTCGTGGGCGCCGAATCCGGCCGCCCAGCTGACCTTCTCGGCGCTTCGGGCGGCGGCGATGACGCGGGCGCCGGCGTGCGCGGCGATCTGCACCGCCGCGCTGCCCACACCACTGCCGGCGGCCTGGACGACGACGGTCTCGCCCTTCCGGAGCCGCGCCAGCCGGTGCAGGCAGTACCAGGCGGTGACCCAGGCGATCGGGAGCCCGGCGGCGGCCTGGACGTCGACGCCGTCGGGCAGCGGGACCACGCGGGCGGCGGGCACGACGGCGAGTTCGGCGTAGAACCCGGGGGTGGACGCGCCCAGGGCCATCACGCGCCGGCCGGGCGCGAGGTCCTCGACGCCCTCCCCCACGGCGGCGACCGTGCCCGCCGCCTCCAGGCCGAGGACCAGCGGGAGCGGGCGGGCACGGTGGTAGGTGCCGGCCCGGGCGAGGGCGTCGGCGCGGTTGACGCCGGCGGCCTCGACCCGGACCAGCACCTCGCCGGGGCCCGGCACCGGGTCGGGCATCTCCACCGGGGTGAGGACGTCCGGGCCGCCGAAGGTGTCGATCCGTACCGCGCGCATGGGCCACCTGTCTCGTGTCGGTCCCTCCCGGCGTCGGCTCGGCGCCGGTCAGGTCTGCCGGGCCGGGGCGGCGCCGGTGAAGTGGTCCCACTGTGCGACACCGCTTCAACGAGTGTCAACTGCTACCGTCGTGTCATGGCGGCGACGGATGCGGCGACAGGTACGGCGGGTACGACGGCGGGCCCGGCGGGTGCGGCCGGCTCGGCCGGCGCGGCGAGCGGTGAGAGCGGACCGGGCTTCCGCTTCGTGGGCGGCCGGGTCTGCCTGGACTTCGTGGCCACCCTCGGCAAGCGTCACACGGACCCGGTGGAGCGGCTGCCCGAACCGGCGGCGCTGGCACGGTGGTTCGGCGAGGCCGGGCTGCTGCCGCCCGGCGCGGCGGTACCGCAGGTCGGAGCGGCGGGGCTCACCCAGGCGAGGGTGCTGCGGGAGGCGCTGAACCGTCTGGTGCGCGCGGCGATGGACGGCCGGCCGTACGGCCGTACGGACATCGCGGTCGTCAACCGGGTGGCCGTGCTGCCGGACCTGGCCCCGCAGCTCGCGGACGGCGACCGGACCGGCGCCGGCGGCCCGGAGGTGCGCTGGCAGCACCGCGGACCGGTGGCGGGGGCGGCACTGGCCACGGTGGCGCGGGACGGCGTCCTCCTGCTGGGCGGCCAGGAGGCGGCCCGGGTCAAGGAGTGCGGCAACCCGGCGTGCTCGCTGCTGTTCGTGGACGACTCGCAGGCGCGGCGGCGCCGCTGGTGCTCGATGGACCGCTGCGGCAACCTCGCGAAGGTCGCCGGCTACCGGGCCCGGGCCCGCCGCAAGGACGCGGCGGCACCGGCGGGCGGCGCCGGACCGGAAGCGGACCTTGCGAGGTGACGAAGGACCGTCCGCCGGCCCCTCCGGACGGGATCGGGCCGGCCCGGGGGTGGCGCCGGGTGCGCCCCGAAGCCGCCACGTGTTGATCTTGACGGCGTGACGGCTGCGCTGCGCTGACCTTCTGCGTCGCCAAGGCCGCGACGGCGCGTTCGTCGTGCTCGCCCGGCCTTCCGTGCGCGTCTCAGCCCGTACGCACCCGAACGCGCTCGCACGACACCGTCCGCCTCGCCCCCGCCGCCCTGCGCCGATCTCACCGGAGCCGACCCGAATGGCGTCCGTCCCGGGGTGGATCATCAGATCCAGGTGGGCACGTGCCCCTCGGTGTAGCGGGCGCCGAAGCCGCCCAGAGGCAGGATCTCGTCGATGGCCGTGAGGTCCACGTCGGCGAGGGTGAGGTCGGCGGCGGCGGCGTTCTCCTCGATGCGCGACGGGCTGCGGGAGCCGGGGATCGGCACGATGTGCTCGCCCCGGGTCAGGAGCCAGGCCAGGGCCAGTTGGGAGACGGTGGCACCCTTTGCCGCCGCGAGCTCGGCGAGCCGGTCGACGGCTTCGACGTTCTTCTCGAAGTTGCCAGGCTGCCAGCGAGGGTCGACGTTGCGGATGTCGGTGGCTTCGTACTGGCCGGCGGGTTTGGCGGTGCCGGTGATGAACCCGCGGCCCAGGGGAGAATAGGCGACGAAGCCGATACCGAGTTCGTCCAGGGTGGGGAAGAGCTGCTCGACGTCCCGTTCGAACAGGGAGTACTCGGTCTGAAGGACGGAAACCGGCTGCACGGCGTGTGCCTTGCGGATCGTCTCCGGGCCCGCCTCGCTGAGGCCGAAGTACCTCACCTTGCCCGCGTCGATCAGCTCCTTGACGGTGCCCGCGACCTCCTCGACGGGCACCTCGGGGTCGACGCGGTGCTGGTAGAAGACGTCGATGTGATCCACACCGAGGTAGTGCAGGCTGTTGTCGGCGACCTTGCGGATGTTGTCGGGCCGACTGTTGAGGGCGCCGCCGATCCGCTCGGGAGGCACGGACATGTCGACGCCGAACTTGGTGGCCAGGACCACGTCGTCGCGAAAGTCCCTGACCGCCTTGCCGACCAGGATCTCGTTCGATCCGGTGCCCCAGCCGTACATCTCGGCGGTGTCGAAGAAGGTGATGCCCAGGTCGTACGCGCGGCGGAGGGCGGCGACGCCGGCCGCCTCGTCGGTGGGTCCGTAGGCCATCGTCAGGCCCATCGAGCCGTAGCCGATCGCCGAGACCTCAAGGCCCTGGCTGCCCAGTGGCCGGTGCTGCATGACGGACTCCTTCGAAGAGAACTGAAAGGTGGTTCTTTCACCGGCGCAGGGTGAAGCTGCCGGGGCGGTGCACGGACCGTCGCGTCAGTGCGCCGCGGCGGTCAGCCCGGCGCGGTGGATGCGGGTGTGCTCGGCGACGCGTCGGCCGAGGTGGCGAGCGGTGTTCAGGTCCGCGTCGTGGACCGCGGGGGTGTCGTTGAAACTCTGTGCGCCGGCCCCGAGGTAGAAGCCGAGGCGGTTGTCGTCCTGGGGGCTGGATGTGGTGGTGTTCCAGCCCGGCAGGAGGTTCAGGCTCACCCACAGCATTCCGTGCTGGGCCGCCAGGAGCGAGAGGTACTGCAGGGTGTGCAGCTTGTCGCCGCTCATGGAGCCGGAGTTGGTGAATCCCGCCGCGAGCTTGTCGCTCCAGGCGCGGGTCATCCACCGCTTGCTGCTGGCCTCGGCGAAGGCGTGGAACGCCCCCGACGCGCTGCCCATGTAGGTGGGGGTGCCGAAGATGATGGCGTCCGCAGCGTCCATCAGTTCCCAGTCGGCATCGCCGAGAGAGGCGACGTCCACGTGGTGGACGTGCGTCCCGGCGACGGAGCGTGCGCCGTCCGCGACGGCCGTGGCGATCTGCGCGGTGTGGCCGTAGCCGGAATGCGACGCGATGACGATCGAGATATCGGACATGGGTGTTCCTCTCCTGCCGCGACGGCGGCGTGTTCGGTGGTGGTGCCGGCGGACGACGAGCTGCCCGCTGCGGCGGTCGGCCGCACTGCTCCACGGGCGGGGGACCGACAGCCCCGGTCGGGGCGCGGCGCATGCCCGGGTCCCACGGGCCGGTGCCGAGCGGCATCAGCGTGGATCGTCGTTCCGCTTGAAACAGTAGCACCGATAAGGCGGCGATACGAAAAATGGGATATCGTTGTTCCATGAACGAGGGACGACGCGCCGCGCGGCGCCAGGTACTGCAGGTGGCCGCCAAGCTTTTGGAGGAGGGCGGCAGCGAAGCGGTCTCCACACGCGCCGTCGCCGCAGCCGCGGGCATCACGGCCCCCGCGCTCTACCGGATGTTCGACGACAAGGACGGACTCCTGGCCGAGCTTGCCGCCTACGGGTTCGAGATGTACCTGGCCGAGAAACGGGAGGCGCTGGCGCTGACCCCCGACGACCCGGTCGCCGACCTCTACCGCGGCTGGGACCTGCACGTCGACTTCGGACTGCGGCACCCCGCGTTCTACATGCTCATGTACGGCACCGTGCAGCCCGGGCGGCGGCCCCCGGCCGCGGACGAGGCGCACGCCCTGCTGGTGAGGCTGCTGGGCCGGGCGGCCGACGCCGGGCGCCTTCGGGTTCCGGTGGAGCAGGCGACCCGCGTCATCCACGCGGCGACAACGGGTGCGACGCTGGCGCTGATCGGCGAAGAGTCCGCGGAGCGGGACCTGACCACTTCGGCACGGCTGCGGGACACCGTCATCGCCTCGGTCACCACGGACCCGCCCGCCTCACCCGGCTCGGACCTGGCCTCACGCGCACTCGCCCTCGATGCCGCGCTTCAGACGGCGCTCACCACCGGGCCCTCAGCCGCGGGCGCCGGGGTACCTCTGCGAGACACGGAGACGGCTCTGCTGCGCGAATGGCTGCAGCACCTCGCAGGCTGAACCGGCCGCCCGCCCCTCCGTCCGCGACGGAACGTCACAGATCACCGGTTCCGACACAGCTCCTCACTCCCGAAGGATGCGAGGACGCCCCGATCCTGGGCAGGGAAAGGCGTCGTCAGCGTCTGCGCCGCCGAAGGCACGCCACCAAGCGGGCACCCCGCCGGCGGCTTTTGGGCTTGCCTCGGCGCTGCCCCGGCCTGGACGGCGTGCCGAACCGCGTGCGGTCCCCCGTGTCCTCGCGCCGACGTGCGCCGTCGCGCCGTGGGCGCCGGCGCTTCCGGCGATCAGGGCGGCCGCGGGTGCGGGTCCCGCCGCTCATCGCGCGGTCGCGCTCGCCGGGCGCGCGGTGGTGGCCCCGCCGGGCGCCCACGGCGGCGCTGGTGCCGATGGGAGCGGTGGGCCGCCCGGCGGCCGTGGCGGGAGTGGCGCTGATCAACCGCCGCGGCCCGGGCGTCCCGGGCACCCTGGGCGACGATGATCGGCCGAGTCCTTGACAGCGGGAGCGGTTGCTGGTTCGTTGACACTGAGACCAAACCGAACGATCGGTCGGCAGGGGGTCGGTCGGCGCGGCGATCGGCATGCCGGTCGGCGCGGAGTGACCGGAAGTGCGAGGGAGAGCGGCATGAGTGGGAGCGTCCCGGACGAACTGCTGGACCCGGCGGAGCGGATGGGGCCGGACGAACTGGCCGCGCTCCAGCTGGAGCGGTTGCGGGCGACGCTGCGGCACGCGTACGACCACGTGGAGCCGTACCGGCGGAAGTTCGACGCGGCCGGGGTGCGGCCGGAGGACTGCCGGAGCCTGGCGGACCTGGCGCACTTCCCGTTCACCACGAAGGCGGACCTGCGCGCGGCGTACCCGTTCGGGATGTTCGCGGTGCCGATGGCCGAGGTGCGCCGGCTGCACGCGTCGAGCGGGACCACCGGGCTGCCGACGGTGGTCGGCTACACCGAGCACGACCTCGCGGCGTGGGCGGAGGTGGTGGCCCGCTCGATCAGGGCGGCGGGCGGCCGCCCCGGCCACAAGGTCCATGTGGCGTACGGCTACGGGCTGTTCACCGGCGGCCTGGGCGCGCACTACGGCGCCGAGCGGGCCGGCTGCACGGTGATCCCGGCGTCCGGCGGGATGACGGCGCGGCAGGTGCAGATCATCCGGGACTTCGAGCCGGAGATCATCATGATCACTCCGTCGTACATGCTGACGCTGCTGGAGGAGTTCGAGCGGCAGGGCATCGATCCGCGCAGCACCTCGCTGCGGGTGGGGATCTTCGGCGCGGAGCCGTGGACGGAGGGGATGCGGGCCGAGATCGAGGAGCGGTTCGCGATCGACGCGGTGGACATCTACGGCCTGTCGGAGGTGATGGGGCCCGGGGTGGCGCAGGAGTTCGCCGAGGGCAAGGACGGCCTGCACATCTGGGAGGACCACTTCCTGCCGGAGGTGGTGGACCCGATCACCGACGCGGTGATGGCACCGGGCGAGGGCGGCGAACTGGTGCTGACCTCGCTCACCAAGCAGGCGCTGCCGGTGATCCGCTACCGCACCCGGGACCTCACCCGGCTGCTGCCGGGCACCTCGCGCCCGGCGATGCGCCGGATGGAGAAGGTCACCGGCCGCTGCGACGACATGATCATCCTGCGCGGGGTGAACGTCTTCCCCAGCCAGATCGAGGAGATCGTGCTGCGCACCCCCGCGGTCGCGCCGCACTTCCGGATCGAGCTGACCCGGCCCGGCCGGATGGACCACATGGCGGTGAAGGTCGAGGCGCGGGCGGGCGCGGGGCCCGAGCAGCGGGCGGCGGCCGCCGCGTCGATCGCCCGCGGGGTGAAGGACGGCGTGGGGGTGACGGTCGAGGTCACCGTGGTCGACCCGGAGACGCTGGAGCGTTCGGTCGGCAAGATCCAGCGGGTCGCGGACCTGCGGGACCTGCGCGACCGTCCCTGACCGCACGCCCCCGGGCGCGCGGGGCCGGGGGCGTGGGGCGGTGGCGTGGGGCCGGGCGCGTACGCGGGCTCGGGGCCGGGGCTCGGGGCCGGGCGGTCCTGGGGTCGTGCGGTCATACGGGTGACGCGGGTCAGACGGTCATCCGTCCGCCGGAGGTGCGGGCGGGGCGAGGCGGCGCAGGGCGACCTCGGCGAGCAGGGCCGCGCCGTCGGCGAGGACCGCGTCGTCGAAGAGCGCGTCGGGCGCGTGGTTGCCCGGCGCGGTGGCCGGGTCCCGGCCGGGCGGGCAGGCGCCGAGGCTCGTCATCACCCCAGGGACCTCCGCCAGCACCCGGCCGATGTCGTCGGAGACCAGCGCCGGACGGGTGGTGCGGGTGAAGCGTTCGGCGCCGAAGAGGTCGGCCACGGCCCGGCCCACCAGGTCGGCCTCGGCGGTGTCGTTCACGGTGGCCGGATAGCCGGGGGCGTACGTGACCGACACCTCCAGGCCGTGGGCCGCGCCGATGCCGCGGGCGGTGCGCTCGGCCTCCTCGGTGAGCCGGGAGAGCGTGGCGTCGGACAGCGCGCGCAGCGTCGCCTCGATCGTGGCCGTCGCGGGGATGATGTTGGGCCGGGTGCCCGCGTGCACGGTGCCGACGGTGAGCACCACCGGGTCGAACGGGTCGAAGCGCCGGGCCGGCAACGCGCCGAGCGCGGTGACGAGTTCGGCCAGCGCGGGGATCGGGTCGCGGCTGCGGTGCGGCCACGCTCCATGGCCGCCGGCGCCGTGCAGGGTGACCGCCAGCGTGCCGTTGGCGGCCAGCGCGGGCCCGGCCGTGTTGCTGAAGTGACCCGCGGGCGCGGACGCGCTGGAGTGCAGGGCGTAGGCCGCCACCGGACGGCTCCCGGTGGTCTCCAGCAGCCCCTCTTCCAGCATGAGCCGCGCGCCGTCGTGGCCCTCCTCCCCCGGCTGGAACATCAGCAGCACGTCGCCCGCGAACCGGTCGCGCCGGGCGGCGAGCAGGTGCGCGGCCCCGGCCAGCATCGCGGCGTGCTGGTCGTGGCCGCACGCGTGCCGGGGGCCGTCGGCGAAGGGCAGCGCGTCCAGGTCGGCACGCAACAGCACCGTGGGCCCCGGCCCCGTACCGGAGACCACCGCCACCACGGAGCTGAGCGCCGTGCCGGTACGGGTGCTCAGGCCCAGCCCGTCGAGGGCGGCGAGTACGGTCTCCTGGGTACGGGGCAGGTGCAGGCCGGTCTCCGGGTGCTCGCGGACGGCGTGCCGCAACCGGTCGAGGCCGAGCGAACGGGCCTGCTCCACCAGGTCGTTCATCAGGCGGTGCCCCGCAGTGCGGGCAGTACGGTCTCGGCGATGCGGTAGGACTCCTCCAGCAGCGGGTTGCCGGACAGGATGAAGGTGTCCACGCCCAGGTCCTGGAACTCCCGCAGCCGGTCCACGACTTGGGCGGTGCTGCCGACGACGGCGGTGCCCGGGCCCGGGCGGAACAGGCTCATGCCCGGCCACAGGTTGGCGTGCTTCTCCAACTCCCGTGCGTGCTTGGGCACTCGGCCGCCGTGCTGGCGGAACTGCCGGGCCCAGCCCTCGCCGTCCTTGCTCTCCGGGTCGCCGAGCATCCGGGTGTACGTCGCCTGGCTGGTGACGTCGAGCAGCCGGTCGGCGGCGGCCCACGCCTGCTCCTCGGTGTCGCGCACGATGAGGTGCAGCCGCAGGCCGAGCCGCAGTTCGCGGCCGTAGTGGGCGGCGCGCTCGCGCACCCGGTCCAGCTTCTCCTTCAGCAGGTGCGGCGGTTCTCCCCAGGTGAGGTAGACGTCGACATGCTGGGCGGCCATCTCGATGCCGGGGGCGGAGGAGCCGCCGAACCACAGCGGGGTGTGCACGCCGCCCTGGATCGGGGCCAGTTCGCGCAGGCCCGCGCCGGCGCCGGTCAGCTCGTAGAAGCGGCCCTTGTGGTCGAAGACCTCGCCTGCGGTGAGCCGTTTGACGATGTCCCAGTACTCGGCGCTGAGTTCGTACCGCTCGTCGTGTTCGAGTTGCAGGCCGGCCTGGCGCAGCGCTTCGGTCGAGCCGTTGACGACGTTGAAGCGCAGCCGGTCGGGGCCGAAGAGGTGGGCGAAGCTCAGCGCCATCTTCGCGAGCATGGTCGGGGAGATGAGGCCGGGGTGGACCGCGAGCAGCGGCTTGAAACTCGGCCGGGTCTGTGCGGCGACCGCGCTGGCCAGCGGCCACACGTCGTACAGGTCGGTGGCGAACAGCGCGCCGTCGTAGCCCAACCGGTCGACGGCGACGCCCAGTTGCTGGAGGTAGGCCAGGTCGATGCTGCGGCGGCCGGCGGGCTCCCAGGGGTAGGCGCCCTCGCGCGGGATGATGTACCAGAGGATCTCGGGGCTGGGCACGGTCACTTCTCCGGGGCTTCGCGGGTCTCGGCGGCGGCTGCGGCGACCGCTGCGGACGTTTCGGACGGGGCGGTTTCCGACGGGGCGGGGGTGAGGGATCGCGCGGCGACGGCGTCGAGGCCCGGGTGGCGGGCGTCCGCGACGGTGATCGGGCGGGGCAGGAAGCCGGCCGCGGCGAGGATGTCGGCGGCCTCCTGCTGCTCGGCGACGAAGCCGGCGGAGACCGGTTCGAGCTGCCAGGGCAGCGCGGCCAGTGCCTCGCGCCAGTCCGCCGCGCTGCCGCCCTGGTCGGCCGCGGCGATCTCGGCGGCCTCGTCCAGGTGGCCGGCCGCCCAGGTGTCCGCGGCCTGGAGCGCCCGGACGATCAGGCCGACCAGGTCGGGGCGGCTGTCGGCGAGTTCACGGCGGGTGAAGAACACCGAGCGGTCGGCGATCAGGTCGCCCGCCTCGGCCAGGGTGCGCACCCGGCCGTCGCGGCGCGCGGCGGCCAGTTCGGCGCCCTGGCCCACCCAGGCGTCGATGCCGCCGTCCAGCAGCCGCGCGTAGGAGCCGGCGCCGGACCGCTGCGCGGTGATGTCGGCGCCGTAGGAAAGGCCGTGCTGGGCAAGGGACTTGGCGACGAAGTGGGTCTGCCACGAGCCGATCGCCAGGTGTACGGTGCGGCCCTTGAGGTCGGCGAGGGAGGCGATGTCGCCGTCCGCGCGGACCAGCAGGGCACCGTGGCCCGGACGCGGCGCCGACACGGCGGCGTAGACGAGGTCGTGGCCCGCCGCCTGGGCCGACAGCGGCGGGGTGGAGCCGGTGCCGCCGAAGTCGATGGTGCCGTCGGCCAGCGCGGCCGCGGTGTCCAGGCCGCCGATCCGGTGCCAGGCGACGGTCTCGCCCGACGGGCGCAGCGCCTCTTCGAGCAGGCCGAGCCGGGAGAGGTGGTACAGCGACGGATTGGCCTGGTGGACGCCGATGTTGACGGTCATGCGGAGGACTCCTCGGGGGTGGTGGAACCGGTCGTGGGTGCGGTGGTGCGGGCGTCGGCGGGGCCTGTCACGGGGGCCGGGCCGGAAGTGGCGCCCGGGTCGGCGCCCGGGTCGAGGTGCTTGCCGGCGGGGTGCTCCCCCGTGGCTGGCGCGCCGGGTCCGGCGGCGGACCCGGCGTGGCCCACGCCGAGTTCGGCGAGCAGCCGGGTGCGCAGGGCGGCGAACCTCGGGTCGGCGCTGTCGCGCGGGTGGTCGATGGCGATCCGCTCGTCGGACGCCAGCCGGCCGTCGCGCAGGACGGCCACCCGGTCGGCCAGGCGGATCGCCTCGTCGACGTCGTGGGTGACGAGCAGCACGGCGGGCTGGTGGCGGCGGCACAACTCGCCGACCAGGTCGTGCATCCGCAGCCGGGTCAGCGCGTCCAGGGCCGCGAACGGCTCGTCCAGCAGCAGGAGTTCCGGCTCGCGGATCAACGCCCTTGCCAGCGCCACGCGTTGGGCCTCGCCACCGGACAGGGTGGCCGGCCAGGCGTCGGCGTGCCGGTCGAGGCCGACCTCGGCAAGGGCGCGCCGGCCGGTCTCCTTGGTGCGCGTGCCGCGCGGCAGGGCGACGGTGACGTTGGCCAGCACCTTCTTGGACGGCACCAGGCGCGGCTCCTGGAAGACGACGGTCCGCGACTCCGGGACCAGCACGGTGCCCTCGTCGTGCCGGTCCAGGGCGCCGATGATCCGCAGCAGGGTGGTCTTCCCGGTGCCGCTGGCGCCGAGCAGGGCCAGGAACTCGCCCTGGGCGATGTCCAGATCGAGGCCGTCGAGCACATGCCGGGTGCCGAAGGTGCGGCGCAGCCCGCGGATGCGGACGGCGGCCCGACCGCCGGTGCGGTCCTGGGCGCCGGTACGGTCCTGCGCCTCGGTGTCGGCGTCGGCCTGGACCTGGGCGTGGCCGGGGTCCTGGCCTCGGTCGTGGCTGCGGTCGTGGTTTGCGTGGGCGCCGACGGCGCCCGCGAGGGTCTCGCTCATCGTGCGGCCCCCTGGGTGCGCCAGGGCATGAGCAGCCGTTCCAGCAGCCGGGCGCTGCCGTCCGCGACCAGCCCGATCAGGGCGTAGATGAGGATGCAGACGGTGAGGATGTCGGTGCGGCTGTACTCCTGCGCCGTCGACATGAGGTAGCCGATGCCGGCGGTGGAGTTGATCTCCTCGGCCGCGATCAGGGCGATCACGCTGAGGGTCATCGACAGCCGCAGCCCGGACAGCAGCGCGGGCAGCGCGCCGGGGAGCACCACCTCGCGGACCAGCGCCAGCCGGCCCATGCCGAAGCTGCGCATGGCCTCCACCAGCTTCCGGTCGGTGTTGCGCACCCCGCCGGCGGCCGAGACGTACATCGGGAAGCTGGTCGCCACCGCGATCAGCACCACCCGGGCGGTCTCGCCGATGCCGAACCAGACCATGAACAGCGGGACCAGGGACAGGAACGGGATGGTGCGCAGCAACTGCATGGAGGAGTCGAGCAGTTCCTCGCCGAGCCGGGAGAACCCGGTCAGCACGCCGAGCACCAGCCCGGCCGACGCGCCGATCAGCAGGCCGAGGCCGGCCCGGGTCAGCGAGACGGACAGCGCGTCGCCGAGTTGCCCGCTGGTCCACAACTCCTTGAACGCGGAGAGCACCTGGCGCGGTGAGGCCAGCAGCGACGGGCTGAGCGTGCCCGAGGCGGAGGCCCAGATCCAGACCAGCACCAGCGCCACCGGGCCGAGCAGCCGCAGCCCCAGGCTCAGCGCGCGCGGCCGCGGCCGGACCACCTTCGGGCGCGGCGCGACCAGCCCGGGTGCCGACGGGTCCGTGGACGTGCCGATGGCCACGCCGCTCACTTGGCGCTCGCAGCGGTCTTGTCGATGTCGATCACGTACGGCTTGACGTCGAAGACACCCTTGGTGATCTTCTGGTCGGCGAAGAACTGCGCGACGGTGGCGAAGTGCGCCAGCTGGGTCGCGCCGATCGGCTGCGCGGTGCCGAGCGCCTTGTCGATGGGCAGTTCGACCGCCCGCTGGGCGGGGGTGACGGCCTCCGGGCCGGAGTCGGTCTTGACGTTGAGGTACGCCTCGGGGTTCTGCTGCTGCTTCAGTCCGGCGTCGTGCAGGTAGTCGTAGAGCGCCTTGACGACCTCCGGGTGCTGGGTGGCGAAGCTGTTGCGGACCGCCCAGACGGCGTAGTTGTCCGAGCCGACCTGGCCGCCGGTGGTCAGGAAGCGCGCGCCGGAGTTGGCGAGGGCCGGGATGGAGTACGTCGCCCACGTCGACCAGGCGTCCACCTGGCCGGAGTTGAAGACCGGGCCGATCTGGTTGGGCTGGAGGTAGACCCGCTTGACCTTGTCGGCCGGGATGTGCGCCTGCTGGAGGGCCTTGAGCAGCAGGTACTCGCTGGTGCCGCCGTGCCAGACGGCGACCTTCTTGCCGACCAGGTCGCTGACGCTCTTGATGTCGGAGTTCTTCTTCACCAGGATGCCTTCGCCCAGCTCGTCGGGGTCGACGGCGGAGAAGAGCTTGAAGCCGGGTGTCTGGGCCAGTGCGGCGATCGCGGAGGTGATGGAGCCCTCGGCGAAGTCCAGGGCGTTGGCGTCGAGTTCCTGTGCGGCGGGGGCGAACGCGCCGGCGGTGCCGGTCCAGGCCACCTTGGCGTGCACCTTGGCCAGGGCCTTGGCGAGCGAGCCGTCCTTGCGTCCGAGGGCGAGCACTCCGGAGTTGCCGCCGTCGGGGATGCGGACGGTGATGGTCGCGCCGCTGCCGCCGGCGTCGGCGCGGGCCGAGCCGGTGGAGGACGAGGAGCAGGCGGCCAGGGCCAGCGCGGCGAACAGGGAGGTGGTGGCGAGGGCTAGTTGACGGACGTTCACGGAAGGTCTCCAGGAAGTGGCGGGCCGTGGTCGGCGCGGGTTCAGGGGGTGGCGGAGGCGGTGCCGGCGGCCGGCGCGACGGCATGGGACCCGGCGGCCGGGCTCCGCGTGCCGGACGGCTGCGGGGCGGCGGGTGCGTGCGAGGTGCCGGGGGTGGGCGCGGTGGCAGTGGTTTCCGCGGCAGTGGTTTCTGCGGCGGTCGCGGCCCGGGCGGCGCGCAACTCGCGGGCCCGGCGCAGGGGTTCGTGGTCCGCCCAGCCGGCGACGTCGACCGGTTCGGGCAGGAAGCCGTGCGCGTAAAGGAACCGCTCCTGCTCGGCCAGCAGCGTCAGCCGCTCCTCGCTCAGGTCGAGTCCGAGGCTGCCGGCGGTGCCCGCGCGGTAGGCGCCGGCCACCCCGTCGGGACCGGCCCCGGTCTCGGCGCCGAGGATGCGGGCCAGGTCGCCAGGGTGGGCCGCGGCCCACTCGGCGGCGTCGAGCAGCACGGCGAGGAAGCGCGTCACGAGCTCGGGCCGCTCGTCCAGCAGCCGTTGGTGGACGGTGATCGGCCGGGGCGTGCCGTTGTTCACCCGGCTGCGGCGGTCGGGGACCGCGTCCAGGTCGATCGCGACCTCGGCGCCGTAGCGGCGGGCGGTCTCGACGGCCACCGCGCCCTTGACGTAGACCGCGTCGACCCGGCCGTCCCGCAGCGCCGCCAGCTCCCCCTCCCACTGGCCCTGCCGGACCCCGGGCACCTCGACGAGCCGCGCGTCGTCCAGGGTCAGCCCGGCCAGTCCGAGGGCTCCGGCGTGGCCGTGCAGCGCCATGGCCCGCCAGAAGTCGATCGCGATGTCATGGCGCGGGACGGCCAGCCGCCGGCCGCGCAACTGCTCGGGGGTGCGCAGGTCGCTGTCCGCGCGGACCAGGATGGACTGCCGCTCCTCGATCCAGGTCAGCGCGATCACCCTGGTCGCCTCGCCGCGTGAACGCGCCCACAGCGCCGGGACGTTGCCGCCCTCGCGGAACAGCGCGGTCAGTTCGTGGGTGAAGTGGCTGCGGGGCAGGCCGTCGCTGCGCTCGTCGTCGGCGGCGTCGCGCAGCGAGCGTACGGCGATGCCGTCGGGGGCGAACTCGGCGGCCAGGGTGCCGCGGTCGGCGGCGATGCCGGTGGCGGTGGGGACGGGGCAGCGGGTGAACCAGATCTCGTCCGGCTCGGACATGGGTGCTCCAGGCGGCAGTTGGGCGCGGGGATGCGGCGTGCGGGGACGGGGCGGGGGACGCGGGGTGCGGACCGCGGGAGGCGGTACCGGGGTGGTGCGGCCGGTGGCCGTACGCGGAGGGGACACCGCAACGCGGGACGTCCCGCCGGTGCGGCGGTGTCGGTGCGGTCAGCGACAGCTGGCGCCGCGGGACCGGCCGAGGTCCAGGTACAGCCGTGCGCACAGGGTCTGGTGGAAGGGGCTGAGCAGGCCGGACGTGGTCATCACGGGGTGCTCCCTTCCGTTCCTGGTGCGTGGCGTGCGGTCTGCAACGGAGGCTGGCACACACCCTCGGCCGCGGGCAACACTTCCCATGATGTGGGACGCGCTTGTGGGCGAGAGTTCACAGCCGGAGACGTGGCGCAATGTTCTGGCAACAGTTGCCAGATGGTGGCAGCCTCCGCATGCTTGGGGCCATGACGACGGATGCGCGCACGAAGCCTGCCGACGCGCCCCCGGGAGCGCAGGCGGTCACCCGCGCACTCCGGCTGCTGCACTGCTTCCGGGACAACGCGGGGGAACTCAGCGCCTCCCAACTCGCCCGCCGGATGGAGCTGTCGGCGTCCACCGCCCACCGGCTGGCCCGTACCCTGGTCGCGGCCGGCTTCCTGGAGCAGGACGAGCACACCGCCCGCTACCGGCTCGGTCCCTCCGTCGCCGAACTCGGCCAACTCTCCCTGCACCAGCGGGGCATGCACCGCGCGGTACCCGAACTCGACGCGCTGGCACGGGCCACGGGCACTACGGCGGACCTGGCGATCCGCAGCGGCGACCACGCGGTGATCCTGGTCGGCGGCTCGGTGAACCCGGCGGCGGGCCTGGGCCTGCGCCGCCCGCTGCACTCCACCGCGCTCGGCAAGGTGCTCCTGGCGTGGGCGCGTCCGGGCGAGCGCGACCTGGCCGCCCTGCCCCCGCTGCGTGCGCACACCGACCGGACGATCACCGGACTGGACGCGCTGCGGGCCGAGTTGGAGCGGGCGCGGACGGCCGGATACGCACTCAACGACGGCGAGTCGGCCTACGGGGTGCGCACCGCGGCGGTGCCCGTCCTGGACGCGGGCGGCCACGCGCACGCCGCGCTGGCGGTGCGCTCGACGCCCGACGTGCTCACCGACGCCCGGCTGCCCTGGTTCGTCGCCCGCGCCCGGGCCTGCGCCGCGGCGCTCGAAGTGCTGCTGCTGCCCCCGTCGCAGCGCCGGTCGCCGCTCGCGGACTGACCCGGTCGGAACCTCAGCGCGACGTCAGCTCGACCTCAGCTCGACGGCCAGAAGATCATCTGCACGGCCCACCCGAGCAGCCCGGCCACGAACAGTGCCACCACCACCATGATCAGGGTGATCGGCAGCGCGCCCCAGCCGCGGCTGAGCGGTTCGCGCTCCGGGCCGTCCAGGTCCGAGACCCCGGACTCCGCCGGTGGCGTCTCGCCGGGCCGGGGCCGGGCGTCCCCGGCGATGCTCAGCCCCTCGTCGGCCACGTGCGGGTTGGTGTGGGTAGCGGTCGCCATGGCGGCGCTCCATCCGATCGCGCGGTTCACGGGAAGATCCGTACGTCAGCCGCATACCCCGTGAAACCCGCACAAACCTCCTAACCCCCACGCCGGGCGCCCGGAAGGCACCGCGCACCCGAAAGGCACCGCGCGCCCGGACAGCGCAGCGCCCGCCCGCCCCCACGGAGAAGGGCCGGACGGGCGCTGCCTCAAGAACGCGGTCAGTCGATGTCGACCGGCCCGTCGGAGGAGCTGTCGCGCCTGTCCTTGCCGCCGACGTGCCCGCGCAGGGTCAGGCCGGTGCCGGGCGCCTCGCCGTTCTGCTCGCCGCCGAGGTTCTTGCGGACCGAGTCGAGGATGGTGAGGCCCTGGCTGACCAGGCCCGCCGCGATCTCGCTGAGGCCGTCGGCGCCGTTGAGCACGTTGACGTTCGCGCCCGACAGACCCGCCGACGCCTCCTTGACGATCTGCGGGAGCTGGTCGATGAGCATCCGGTCCAGCGCGACCCGGTCGTGCGACGCCGCCGCGGCGGCCTGGATACGCATCCGCTCGGCGTCGGCCACCGCCAGCACCCTGATCCGCTCGGCCTCGGCCTCGGCCGGCTTGACGATCTCCGCGACCAGCTGCTGCTGGCGCAGTTCGGCCGCGCGCAGCGCCAGTTCGGTCTGCGCGGCGAGCACCTCCTGCTGGGCGTGCGCCTGGGCCAGCGGCCCCGCCTGGGCGGCCTGGGCCTGGGCCCGGTCCACCTCGGCGCTGTACTCGGCCTGCACGACCGCGGTCTGCCGGGCGTACTCCGCCTGGTTCCGCGCCGCGACCTGCTGCGCCTCGACCGACGCCTGGGTGGCCTGCGCCTGGGCGATCTGCGCCTGCCGCTGGATGGCGGCCTTGTGCGGCGCCGACATCGCGTCGATGTACCCGGTCGCGCCGTCGTCGATCGACTGGATCTGGAGCGAGTCGACGGTGAGGCCGATCTTGCCCATCTCCGACTTGGAGGTCTCCAGTACCTCCTTGGCGAGCTTCTGCCGCTCGGTGACGATCTCCTCGACCGTCATCGACCCGATGATCGACCGCAGATGGCCGGCGAAGATCCGCCCGGTGAGGACCGACATCTGGTCCTGGTCGGACAGGAAGCGCTGGCCGGCGTTGACGATGCTCTCGTGGTCGTTGCCGACCTTGAACGCGATGACCGCCTTCACCGTCAGCGCGATGCCCTGCCGGGTCACGCAGGTCTCGGCGACCTCCGCCTCGCACAGCGCGAGGGTCAGGAACCGGGTCTTGCGGAAAACCGGCAACACGAACTTCCCGTGCCCGGTCACGACACGGAAGGGCGCACCTCCCAGCCCTCGGCGACCACCCGAGATCAGCATCGCCTCATCCGGCGCGGGTACGCGGTATCCCAACATCCATAGTCTCCTTCATGTCGCGCGGCTCAGCCGGTCCTTCATGAGCGCGGTCAGCCGGCCGATCCGTCGAGCCCGTCGAGCCACTCGATGACATCGACCTGGCGGCTGCCGCGGGATTCCACCACAAGCACGGTCGCACCCTTGGGCAAGGGTTCGTCCGACCAGGCAAGAAAGGCTTCGGAGCCGCCTCTGACCCGCACCAGGACCTCGCCGGGACCGGCGGGTCCGCGCGTGCCGATCAGCAGTTCCCCCGTGCAGCCGATCACGGCATCGTCCGGTGCCATCTCCGGCCGCCCCCTTGTCGTCGTGGTTGTGCGAATTCCGACCGTGACCATCCTCCCACCTGGGGCCCTCCCGGGATCACCGATGGTCGTTACGGAATACGCGTGCCGCGCCCCCGCGGTTCCAGCCGCAGACGGGCTTCCCGGCGCCGTCTTCCGTCCCGCTCGTACGCCGTTCGGCCGCAGCCGTCAGCCGGTCGTCGCCACGAAGTCGCGCAGCGCGCCGGCGAGCAGCCCGGGCTGGTCCTCGGGGACCAGCGTGCGGGCGTCGGCGACCTCCAACAGGCTTCCCTGCGGCAGGAGTTCGGCGAGTCGGCGGCCGTGCGCGAGCGGCATCATCCGGTCCTCGGCCGCCCACACCACCAGCGCCGGCCGGTCGAAGCCGCGCAGCGCCTCGGCGGCCTCCGCCATCTCCCCGCGGCGCGCCCCGAGCAGGTAGCGGCGCAGGTCCGCGCGGATGGCGGGATCGGTCAGCAGCGGGCGCATCCAGCCGTCGATGATCTCGTCCGGCACCGGGTACTTGCTCAGCACCCCCAGACCCGCGGTGGAGCGGCGCAGCGGCCGGGCCGCCATCATCCGCACCACGGCGTGCAGGGCGCCGGGGATGTGCGCCGCAAGGGTGATCATCTTGCCGGGTAGGCCGGGCGGGTAGTTCTCGAACGCCTCGCAGGAGACCAGCACCAGCCGGGCGATCCGTTCGCCGTGGAAGGCGGCCACCTGCTGGGCGCGGCCGGAGTCGACCTCGGCGAGCGTGACGTCGCGCAGGTCGAGCCGGTCCAGGAACTCCGCGGCGAGCGCGGCGACCGCCCGCGGCGACAGGTCCGCGTCCGGGCGCATCGCAGTGCGGTGACTCCCCTCGGGCAGCGTCGGGGTCAGGCAGCGGTGGTCGGTGCGCAGGTCGTCGACGACCTTCCGCCACACGCTGCCGTCCTGGGCGAGGCCGTGCAGCAGGACCACCACCGGCCCGTCACCGCCGGTGTCCCCGTAGGCCAGCGTGCCCGCGCTGAGTTCGACGGTGTGCTGCTCGTCCGCCGTACCGGTCCCCGTCGTCATGCCCGTCCCCGTCCCCGTCGCCATGCCCGTCCCCTCCGCCGTGCCCGCCGTACAGGTCCCGCGCTGGGCGGGCGGCTGGAATGATCGGCGCACCCTCCCGGTTCGGGAGACTACGACACAGGACGCGACGGCGCGGCAGGGTCCGCGGTTTCGGCGTGCCCGGCGGCACCCAGCCATGCCAGGGTGAGGGCAGGCAGCGGGGAAGAGCAGCGCACACGGTAGGAGGCTGGATGTTCCGGGGCTTCACGGCTCCCTCGTCGGACCGGACCGAAGAGGACCAGAGCGAGCGGGACCGCGACAGCACGGCATCGCCCTGGGCGTACATCCGCACCGAGACCGGCAGCGCCGCGGTCCTGCTGGCGGCGACGGTCGCGGCGCTGGTGTGGGTGAACGTGGCGCCGGGCGACTACGCGTCGGCGTGGGCGACTCGGCTGTCGGTGCAGTGGGGCGGCCACGGCGTCGACCTGGACCTGCGCGAGTGGGTCAACAGCGGCCTGATGACGCTGTTCTTCCTGGTGGTGGGGCTGGAGGCGCGGCGCGAGTTCGACATGGGCGAGCTGCGCGACCGGCGCAGGATCGCCCTGCCGCTGCTGGCCGGGGTCAGCGGCATGATCGTGCCGGTGGCGATCTACCTCGCGGTGAACTCCGGCGGCCACTCCGGGCACGGCTGGGGCACCGCGATGTCCACCGACACCGCGTTCGCACTGGGCATGCTCGCCCTGCTCGGTTCGCGCTTCCCGCGCCGGCTGCACACCTTCATCCTGACCGTCGCCGTGGTCGACGACTTCGTGGCGCTGGCGGTGATCGCGGTCGCCTACAGCGAGCACATCTCGTGGACGCCGCTGGCGGTCGGCATCGGGTTCCTGCTGCTGACGGCGGCGATCCGGCGGGCCGGGGTACGGCGCGGCGGGCCGTACGCGGTGCTCGGGATCGCGGCGTGGACGGCGTTCGTGCACTCCGGGGTGGACCCGGTGGTCGTCGGTCTGATCATCGGCCTGCTGGCGTTCGCGTACCCGGCGCCCCGCGACGCCCTGGAGCGGGCCAGCGGCCTGTTCCGGTCCTTCCGCGAGCAGCCCACGCCCGAGCTGGAGCGGGAGGCGCGGCTGGGCCTGGCCTCGGCGCTGTCCCCCAACGACCGCCTGCAGCGGCTGTGGCACCCCTGGTCCAGCTACGCGATCGTGCCGCTCTTCGCCCTCGCCAACGCCGGCATCGAGATCAACGGCTCGCTGCTGTCGCAGGCGTACACCTCCCCGATCACGCTGGGCATCCTGCTCGGCTACGGCATCGGCAAGCCGATCGGCATCGTGGGCTCCACGGCGCTGGCCACCCGGCTCAGCCGCGGCCGGATGCGCCCGCCGGTCGGCTGGGCGGCGGTGACCGGCGGCGGCACGATCGCCGGCATCGGCTTCACGGTGTCCCTGCTGATCGCGACGCTGGCGTTCTCCGGGCGGGAACTGGACGAGGCGAAGATCGGCGTGCTGAGCGCCGTGGTCTTCGCGATGCTGAGCACCTCCATGGTGGCGCTGGTGACCTCCCGGCTGCCCGAGGCGCGGCGGGCCCGGGCGCTGCTGGGCACCGCGCAGTCGGTGGTCGACCTGGCCGAGCCGGTCGATCCCGACCACGACCACGTCCGCGGCCCGCTGGACTCCCCGGTGACCGTGGTGGAGTACGGCGACTTCGAGTGCCCCTACTGCGGGCAGGCCGAGAGCGTGGTGCGCGAGCTGCTCGCCGACTTCGGTGACGTGCGCTACGTCTGGCGCCACCTGCCGCTGACCGATGTGCACCCGCACGCCCAACTCGCCGCGGAAGCCTCCGAAGCGGCCGCGCTTCAAGGCGGGTTCTGGCAGATGCGCGACCTGCTGATCACCACTCAGGACGAGCTGGGCGTCAAGGATCTGATCCGGCACGCCGACGGGCTCGGCCTGGACCTGGAGAAGTTCCGGCACGCGCTCAAGGCCCGCAAGGGTGCGGCCCGGGTCGCGCGGGACGTGGAGTCGGCCGACCTCAGCGGGGTGTCGGGCACGCCGACGTTCTTCATCAACGGCCGCCGGCACCACGGCGCCTACGACATCGAGAGCCTGTCCGCGGCCGTGGTGGCCGCGCGCGACCGCGCGGTCCTGGTGGACGGCGCCGGCCCCGGCTCCTGAGCGCGGGTTCCCGGCGGGGCACGCCGGGCGGCGGGCGGCGGGCTCCCCGGGCGGGAGAGCTGCCCCGCGGCCACGGGCTCGCGATCGGCCGCCGCACGATCGACGGCCGGGTGGGGCGCGGCGCCGTCGCCGCGTCCCGCCCGGCCGTCCCGTGGCGGCTCAGGCCGCTCGGACCGCGTGCGGCGGCACCGGTTGCTGGTGGCCGCCGCTGGCCATCATCCGGACCTCGCCCTCGCCGCTGATCTCGGCGCGGACGATGCCGGTGTCGTCCTCGTAGACGGGGTAGCCACCCGCGCCCGAGGCGTCGGTGCGGTGTACGACGACGACGTCGTCCTCGACGGCCGGGGCCTGGAAGACCAGTTCGTAAACAGCGGGATATTCGTCCATGGGCACACACCTCCCCAGGGGCATTACTCCATTCTCCCGCGGATCGTCCGGTTCCGCCTCCCGGGGGACGTACCCTGCTGGCGTGGACATCGGCGCCGGCCCCCTGGAACGGAGCGCGGCGGACCGGCCCGGCTCCCCCGGCACCGCGGGAGCCGCGTCCGGCCCGGCGGCGCTCGCCGACGCGCTCCTTCCGCTGGTCGGGCCCGGCCGGGTCGTGGTGCTGAGCGGCGCCGGCCTGTCCACGGAGTCGGGCATCCCCGACTACCGAGGCGAGACCGGCCGCCGCCGGCGCGGCGACCCGATGACGTACCAGGAGTTCACCGGCAGCGCCGGCAGCCGCCGCCGTTACTGGGCGCGCAGCCATCTCGGCTGGCCCTCGATCTCCGGGGCCCGGCCCAACGCGGGCCATCGGGCGGTGACCCGCCTGGTGGCCGCCGGGCTGGTGTCGGGCGTGATCACGCAGAACGTCGACGGGCTGCACGCCGCCGCGGGTACACCGGACGCGGTGGAGCTGCACGGCACTCTGCACGCGGTGGTCTGCCTGGACTGCGGCGCCCGCGGCTCGCGGGAGGAGCTGGCGGGGCGGCTGGACGCGGCGAACCCCGGGTTCCGGGCGATGTCCGCGCGGATCGTCGCCGACGGCGACGCCGAGCTGCCGGCCGAGCACATCGACGCGTTCCGCACGGTGGCCTGCACCGCGTGCGGCAGCGGCGTCCTCAAGCCCGACGTGGTGTTCTTCGGGGAGAAGGTGCCGCTGCCCCGGGTGGAGCGCTGCTACGGCCTGGTCGACGCCGCCTCTCTCCTGCTCGTCGTCGGCTCCTCGCTCACGGTGATGTCGGGCCTGCGGTTCGCCCGCCACGCGGCGAAGCACGGCACGCCGGTGGCCATCGTCAACCAGGGCCCCACCCGGGGCGACGACCTGGCGGCGCTGCGGCTCGACCTCCCGCTCGGGCCTGCCCTCACCGCCCTCGCCGACCAGCTCACCGACCGCCTCGGCGGGTAGCGGTCCGCCGGGCGTCGTCGGATCAACTAAGCAGCCCGGTCCGGTAGGCGGCTGCGACCGCGGCGGCGCGATCGCGTACGCCGAGCTTCGCGTAGAGGTGCAGCAGGTGCGTCTTGACGGTGGCCTCGCTGATGAACAGCCGCCGGGCCGCCTCCCGGTTGGTCGTGCCCGCGGCGACCAGGCGCAGCACCTCCAGCTCGCGGTCGGTGAGCGTCCCGGCGGGCGTGGCGGGTTCGCGGACCCGGCCGATGAGCTTCTGCGCGACGGTGGGGGCGAGCACGGGATGGCCCTGGTGGGCGGCGCGCACGGCACGGACGAGTTCGTCCCGCGGCGCGTCCTTGAGCAGGTAGCCGGTGGCGCCCGCCTCGATCGCGGGCAGCACGTCGGCGTCGCTGTCGTACGTGGTGAGCACCAGCACGTGGACGGCGGGGGCGCGCTCGCGCAGCAGCCCGATCGCCTCGACGCCGCCCATCCGCGGCATCCGCAGGTCCATCAGCACCACGTCCACGCCGAGCGCGAGCGCCCGGTCCACGGCCTCGGCCCCGTCCGCGGCCTCGCCGGCGACCTCGAAGTCCGGGTCACCGTCGAAGACACCGCGCAGGCCGTCACGTACGACGGGGTGGTCGTCGGCGACGAGCAGGCGAATGGTCACACGCCATTCTCCATGATCGCCGGGCGTCCGGCGCCGGTACGGGACGGGCCGTTGGGACTGGTCGGGCCGCTCGGGCCGGGCTGCTCGGGGACCGTGTGGCTGTCCGGCGTCGCACGGTCGGCGGAGCCGGGGGCGCGGTCGGCGGAGCCGGGAGCACGGTCGGCGGAGCCGGGGGCGGGATCGGCGGAGCCCGGGGCACGGTCGGCGAGGCCCGGGGCGGAGTCGGCGGAGCCGGGGGCGGGATCGGCGGAGCCCGGGGCGGGACCGGCGGAGCCGGGAGCGGGATCGGCGAGGCCCGGGACACGGTCGGCGGAGCCCGGGGCGGGATCGGCGGAGCCGGGGGCCGGGGGCACCGCCGGCACGCCGGCGCTGAGCACCGTCCCGTCGCCCGGCGCGCTCTCGATCGCCAGGGAGCCGCCGACCTGGCGCAGCCGCTGCCGCATCGCGGTGAGCCCGAAGCCGTGGCCGTCGGCGCGCGGCTCGGCCCGCTCGCACGCGGCGGCGTCGAAACCGGTGCCGTCGTCGAGGACGTCGAGGACGACGACCTCGTGGGTGTAGGAGAGGGTCATCCCGGCCCGGGACGCTCCGGCGTGCTTGGCGATGTTCGCCAGGCCCTCCTGGGCGGTGCGGAACAGCGCGACCTCCAGCGCGGGCGGCAGCGGTACGGCGTCGCCGGTGACCTCGAAGCGGACCGCGATCCCGGAGGTCTGGGTCCACTGCTCGGCGAGGTCGCCGAGGGCGCCGGGCAGGTGGGCGGCGGTGTCCAGCGGACCGGGCCGCAGCGCCTGCACCGAGCGGCGGGCCTCGGCCAGCGACTCCCGGGCCAGCCGCCGGGCCAGTTCCAGGTGCCGGGTGCGGCGCTGCGGGTCGGCGTCGAACCGGTCGGCGGCCTCCAGCTGGGTGACGATGCCGGTCAGGCCCTGCGCGATGGTGTCGTGGATCTCGCCGGCCATCCGCTGCCGCTCGTCGAGGATGCCGGCCTCCCGCGCCTGGGTGACCAGTTGGGCGTGCAGACCGGCGTTCTCGGCCATCGTCTCGCGCAGCCGCCGGTTGGCCTCGGCCAGCTCGTCGATCATCCTGGCCCGCCGCCGGCTGCGCTGGTCCTCCTCGATGCCCTGGTAGGTGATGGCACCGGCGACGAGCATGTTGACCAGGACCAGCCCGACGTACGCGGCGACGCCCTCGCCGTGCAGGTTGCGGACGCCGCCGACCTGGCTGAGGGCCATCGCCGCCGCGTTGACCGCGATGGCCGGCGGCCGCAACCACCGGGGCAGCAGGGCCGCTTGGAGATAGCCGGTGAAGCCGAAGAAGCCGAAGAACGGGTTGAGCAGGATCAGGCCCACGATGAAGGCCATCAGCCCGGCGTAGAAGACGATCGCCCGGCCCTGGCGCGCGGCGGGCGTCGGGTACGGCACGTCCATGAACCGCAACCACAGCGCGGCGCCCGCCGACAGGACCACCGCCACCCCGATGTACAGCGCGCGGTAGGGCCCCAGGCCGACCGCCAGCACCAGCGAGACCGCGAGCCCGCCGTAGGGCAGGTAGTGCTGGAGCTGCTGGAAGCGCTCGTCCTTCGCCTGCTCGCCGCCGGGTGCGGCCGGCGGGCGCACCCGCACGGGGGCGGGCGCCCGCGGGATGCCGTGGGGCGGCTCCGAGCCGGTACTGCGCACTGTCCGCTCCGCGTTCACCGGCTCATCATTCCCAACGGAAGGCGCGGACCGCCACCACGCTGCCGGCCACGGTGTACCCGGCCAGCACCAACAGGTGCTGCCACAGGGCCCCTTCACCGGACCACGCCGCCATCACCGCGCCGAAGGGGACGTAGCCGCCGATCTCCCGCAGCGCGTGCGGCATCTGCGCGACGGGGAAGTACAGGCCGCTGAAGAAGAAGTTCAGCACCATGACGGGCACGCCCGAGCCGCTGGCGGCGCCGGCGGTGGGCGCCAGCGCGGCGACCACCAGGCCGAGGGCGAGGACCGCGGTGCTGCCGAGGACGAAGGACGCGATCACGGCGCCGATGTCGGACGGCGGCCTGACGTGGAAGGCGAGCCGGCCGACGGCGATGATCAGCGCGACGCCGACCGTGATCAGCGCGGCCATGACCGTGAGCAGCGCGGCGAGCATCCCGGCGACCGGCACCGGGCTGACCGACAGCCGCCGCAGGATGCCCTTCTCGCGCAGGCTCGCCATGTTCATCGGCAGCATGACGCAGCCGAGGAAGAGCGGCACCATCGCGGCGATGGTCGGCACGTAGACGTCGATGACGCTCCTGCCGCCCAGGGAGTCCGAGTCGGTCCTGAAAGCGGGGATGTTGCCGAAGAGGATCACCATGCCCAGCGGGAAGAGCAGCCAGAACACGGCGGCCGGCTCGCGGAGCAGCAGCCTGGCCTGGGTGGCGGTCAGCGCGCGGAAGCCCTGGCGGGTCATGCGCGGAACGGCGGGTGCGGACGGCGCGGTGGGTGCGGTGGGTGCGGTGGGTGCGCTGGCGCTCATCGGGGTGTCCTTGTCTGTGGCGGCGCGGAGGATACGGGGATGCGGGACGGCGGCCTACGGGCCGGGGCGGGCCGCGGTGCGGGCGATACGGGCCTACGCCCCGCTGTCGTCACCGGTGAGCGCGATGAACGCGTCGTCGAGGGTCGCCTGCTCCACCCGCAGGTCCGCGGCGATGATGTGCCGCCGGGCGAGCAGCGAGGTGACGGCGAGCACGAGATTGCCGTCGCCGGTGATCTCGACCTGCGAGCCGTGCCAGGTCAGGGTGCTCACCTCGGGCAGTTCACGCACCAGGGCCTCGTCGAAGCCCGTCGAGGGCCGGAAGCGCATCCGCTGGGTCCGGTCGCCGCGCGTGGCCAGCCCCGCCGGGGTGTCGACGGCCACGACCCGGCCGGCGTCGATCAGTGCGACCCGGTCGCACAGCCGCTCGGCCTCCTCCATGAAGTGGGTGACCAGGACGACGGTGACGCCGGACGCCCGGACCTGCTCGACCAGGTCCCAGGTGGTGCGGCGGGCGTGCGGGTCCAGGCCGGTGGTCAGCTCGTCGAGGATGACCGCCCGGGGGCTGCCGACCATCGCCAGCGCGATCGCGAGGCGCTGCTTCTGGCCGCCGGAGAGCTTCTTGTAGCGGGCGTCCGCCTTGGCGCGCAGGCCGAGCCGGTCCAGCAGCTCGCCGATGTCGGCGGGCCGCCGGTGGAACGACGCGAACAGGTCGAGGATCTCGCGGACGGTGAGCCTCTCCGGCAGCCCGCTCTCCTGGAGTTGGACGCCGAGCACCTGGCGGAGCGCGTCGCGCGCGCGGGCCGGGTCGTGGCCGAGTACGGACACGGTGCCGCCGTCCGGGACCCGCAGGCCCGACAGGCACTCGACGGTGGTGGTCTTGCCGGCGCCGTTCGGGCCGAGAACGCCGAAGATCTCGCCCTGTTCGACCGTGAACGAGACGTCGTGCACGGCGGTGACGTCGCCGTAGCGCTTGTGGAGCCCGTCGACCTCGATGACCGTCATGCCGTGCGCCTCTTCCCGTCGGGTTCTTCCCCGGTGGACGGCGCGTGTTCGCCGTCGTGGAGAAGCCTCCCGCCGCTGCGCGGGCGGGCGGATCGACCACCGGGGCGGGGCGCGGGCGCGATGGGTGGACGCGGCCGTCCACCGATCGGTTGATGCCCCGCGCCCTGAGCCGTACGGCCGTCGGGGGCGGTACGGCTCAGGGCGCGGGGTCGAGGACGCGGGCGGTGCTGCGGAAGCGCGCCCGGTAGGTCGTCGGGGCCACCCCCAGGGACTGCTGGAACGCGCGGCGCATGGACTCCGCCGAGCCGAACCCGGCCTGCTCGGCGACGGTGTCCACGGCGTCGTTGCCCGCCTCCAGCAGGGCCTGGGCCGCTTCCAGGCGGACGGACTCCGCGTACTGCCCGGGGCTCAGTCCGGTCTCCGCGCGGAAGAGCCGGCCGAGGTGGCGGGGGCTGACCCCGGCGGCGCGGGCGAGGTCGTCCATGCGGTGGGCCGCGGCGGGGTCGGCGCCCACCGCGTCCATGACCTGGCGCAGCGCCGGGTGCCGGGCCTCGCGCGGCACCAGCCGGGCGCTGAACTGGGACTGCCCGGCCGGCCTGGCCATGAACACCACGAGCTGCCGGGCGACGGCCCTGGCCAGGTCGGCGCCGTGGTCCTCCTCGACCAGCGCGAGCGCGAGGTCGATGCCCGCGGTGACACCCGCCGACGTGGTCACCCGCCCGTCGCGGACGAAGAGCGGGTCGGGCTCGACGGACACCCGCGGGTAGGCGGCGGCCAGTTCGGCCGCGAGCTGCCAGTGGGTCGCCGCGCGCCGGCCGTCGAGCAGGCCCGCCTCGGCGAGCAGGAACGCGCCCGCGCAGACCGACGCGACCCGGCCGGAGCGGGCCGCGAGCGCCTCGACGGTGCCGGTCAGCGTGAGGTTTCCGACGGCCTGCCGCCAGTCGGCGCGGCCGGGGACGACGAGGGTGCCGAGCCGGCCGGGGAGCGTGTCGGCCGCGCTGTCGGCGCCGATCCGCACGCCCGCGGAGGTGCGTACGTCGGCGCCCGCCGCGCTGACGATCCGTACGTCGTAGCGGGCGCCGTGGGCGTTGGCGGTGGTGAAGACCTCGACCGGGCCGGTGACGTCGAGGAGTTGCACCTGGTCGAAGGCGAGCACGGCGACCAGGTGGCGGGGGCGCGCGGCGGCCCGGCCCGTAGCCCCCGCCGTTCCGGACGCACCCGGGGTTCCGGGCGCCCCCGGGATTCGCGTCATCGGCCTCACTCCGGCCACGGTGAGTCGAGGATCGTGGTGACGAAGTCGCCGCGCTCGAAACCGGGGACGTACGCGGCCAGCACGTCGGCCTTGACGTTGCCGAAGGTGGTCTCCGGCTTGGAGCGGATGCCCTCGGTGAAGGCGGCGAGGATGCGGCGCTTGAAGTCGGGGCGGGGGTGCAGCGCGACGATCGCGGCGCGGTCGGCGTCGCTGATGTCGCGGTAGCCGATGCCGAGCACGTCGTACTCCACGCCCGCGGTGGTCAGCGCGACTTCGGGCTCCATGTGCTCCGGGATGCCGGGCGTGGTGTGCAGGGCGATCGCGGTCCACACCCGGCGGACGCTGTCCTCGGGGACGCCGTGGGCGTGCAGGAACCGGCGGGCCTCGTCGGCGCTGTCGACCTCGAAGCGGCGGCCGCTGTCGTGGAACCGCTCGCCGAGGCCGAGGTCGTGGAACATCGCGGCGACGTAGAGCAGTTCGGGGTCGAAGCTCAGGTCGCGGCGGCGGCCCTGGAGGCTGCCGAAGCAGTAGACCCGCCGGGAGTGGTGGTAGATCAGCTCGGTCGCGGTGTCGCGGACCAGTTCGGTGGCCTCGCGGGCCAGGGCGGTGTCGGGGAAGCGGACGCCTGTCTGCTCGAGAGCTTCGGTCGTCATCGGTGTCACCTGCGCAGTTCTTCGATCAGCCGGCCTGCCGGTTCGCCGGTCCTCCGGATACGGCCGGGGTCCCGGCCGCCACTCCTCCAGGATCGGCTCGAACCCGTCCGCCCGCCATGGCCGTGGCGACCTGCTCCCCACAGATCCGGACATCGTGCCACGGCCCCGGCGCGGCGAATACCAACGGCGTGTTAAGCCTTCGCCGGGGCCGGGACACCCGGGTGGGGCCGTGCTTCCATGGCGCCATGACCCCGTTGGTGAGGCGCCGCCACGTGGACTACGCGCGTGTCACGAGCACGGGCTGTCCCGGCGCGCGCTGACGCCTCCGCGCCGCCGCCCGGCAGCCGACCGCGTCCTTCTTCCGCGCCCCTCCCCCGCCCTCGGTACGCACCCGGGGCGCCCGCGGGGAGCCGCGTACGTCCAGCGGCCGGCCGTCACCGCCGCCGCGCAACGCCGCCCCCGCGCCCCGCACCATCGACCGCGCCACACCCACGCCGCACGTCTCACACCACGCACCACACGCCACACCCGCAGTGACACCGCACGCACGACAGCACCTGGGAGAGCCATGACCGAGCAACAGCCCGTCGACTCCGTCACCGCCGGGCACACGCCCGAGACCGCGGCCGCCGCGGCACAGGAGGAGCCGAACTGGTCGTTCGAGACGAAGCAGGTGCACTCGGGGGCCGTTCCCGACCCGACGACGGGGGCGCGGGCGGTGCCGATCTACCAGACGTCGTCGTTCGTGTTCCGCGACACCCGCCATGCCGCGGACCTGTTCGCGCTGGCGGAGCCGGGGAACATCTACACCCGCATCCACAACCCCACCCAGGACGTGTTCGAGCAGCGGATCGCCGCGCTGGAGGGCGGGATCGCCGCGGTGGCGCTGGCGTCGGGCCAGGCCGCGGAGACGCTGGCGATCCTGACGCTGGCGAGCGCCGGCGACCACGTGGTGGCGGGCGCGTCGCTCTACGGCGGGACGTACAACCTGTTCAAGCACACGCTGCCGCGGTTCGGGATCGAGGTGTCGTTCGTCGACCCGGACGATGTCGAGGCGTGGCGTGCGGCGGTGCGGCCGAACACGAAGGCGTTCTTCGCCGAGACGCTGGGCAACCCGCGCGGGAACGTACTGGACGTGCGGGCGGTGGCGGACGCGGCGCACGCCGAGGGGGTGCCGCTGATCGTGGACAACACGGTGCCGACGCCGTACCTGCTCCAGCCGCTGCGGCACGGCGCGGACATCGTGGTGCACTCCGCGACGAAGTTCCTCGGCGGCCACGGCACCACCATCGCCGGGGTGGTCGTCGACGGCGGCACCTTCGACTTCGGGGCGCACGCCGACCGCTTCCCCGACTTCAGCACGCCCGACCCGAGCTACCACGGGTTGGAGTACTGGCCGGCGCTCGGCCCGGGGGCGTACGCGATCAAGCTGCGCGTGCAGTTGCTGCGCGACCTGGGTCCCGCGCTGTCGCCGCACTCGGCGTTCCTGCTGCTCCAGGGCGTCGAGACGCTGTCTCTGCGGCTGGAGCGGCACTCCGCGAACGCGCAGGAGCTCGCGGAGTGGCTCCAGGCACGCGACGAGGTCGCGGTGGTGCACTACCCGGGCCTGCCGTCCAGCGCCTGGTACGAAGCCGGGCAGCGCTACCTGCCGCGCGGCGCGGGCGCGGTCCTCGCCTTCGAGCTGCGCGACGGAGCGGAGGCGGGCAAGCGCTTCGTGGACGCGGTGCGGCTCTTCAGCCATCTGGCGAACATCGGCGACGTGCGCAGCCTGATCATCCACCCGGCCTCCACCACGCACAGCCAGCTGGACGAGGAGCAGTTGGCGGCCACCGGCACCTCGGCCGGCCTGGTGCGGCTGTCGGTCGGCATCGAGAACGTCGCGGACCTCAAGGCGGATCTGGACGCCGGGTTCCGCGCGGCCAAGGCCGCGTCCTGACCGTGCCGGGGCGCACGGCCGCGGAGGTCCCCCTGCCGCCCGCCTCCGGGGCGTGGCGGCCGGGGGACCCGCCCGGGCGGCGCCGCTGGCACCCGCTCTCCGACCCGCTGCCGCTGGAGGCGGGCGGTGAACTGCCGGGCGTGCGGCTGGCGTACGAGACGTGGGGGCGCCTCGCGCCCGACGCGTCGAACGCGGTGCTGGTGCTGCACGCGCTGACCGGTGACAGCCATGTCGCGGGTCCGGCCGGACCCGGCCATCCGACCGCCGGGTGGTGGGACGGGCTGGTCGGGCCCGGCCTCGCGCTGGACACCGACCGCTTCTTCGTGGTGGCGCCGAACGTCCTGGGCGGCTGCCAGGGCAGCACCGGACCGGCGTCCGCGCGGCCGGACGGCCGCCGGTGGGGCAGTGCCTTCCCGTTCCTGACCCAGCGCGACCAGGTCGCGGCGGAGACGTCCCTGGCGGACGCGCTGGGCGTCGAGCGGTGGGCGCTGGTGGCCGGCGGGTCGATGGGCGGGATGCGGGCGCTGGAGTGGGCGGTGGGCCGGCCGGAGCGGGTCGGGTCGCTGCTGCTGCTCGCCTGCCCGGCGGCGGCGAGCGCCGAGCAGATCGGGTGGGCGTCGGTGCAGCTCCGGGCGATCAGGGCGGACCCGGGCTGGCGCGGCGGCGACTACCACGACGCGGCCCCCGGCGGCGGCCCGCACGCCGGGCTCGGGCAGGCCCGGCGGCTGGCGCACCTGACCTACCGCAGCGAGCCCGAGCTGCGGGAGCGGTTCGGCCGCGCCGCGCAGCGCGCCGAACGCCCCTGGCACGGCGGCCGGTACGCGGTCGAGTCGTATCTCGACCACCACGCGGACAAGCTGGTCCGCAGGTTCGACGCGGGCAGCTACGTGGTGCTGACCGAGGCGATGAACGCGCACGACGTCGGGCGGGGGCGGGGCGGCACCGCGGCGGCGCTGCGCCGCGTAACGGCGCCGACGCTGGTGGCCGGGGTGGACTCCGACCGGCTCTATCCGCTCTCGCAGCAGCGGGAGTTGGCGGCGGGCATCGCGGGCGCGGACCGGATGCGGACGGTCCGCTCGCCGTACGGGCACGACGGCTTCCTGATCGAAGTCGATCAAGTGGCGTCGCTGGTCGGCGAGCTGACGGCGGGTCTCCGGCTGCCGTATCCGGACCGGGAGCAGCCGGACCGCGGTGTGGCGAAGGGCACGTGACATGCGTTGACGTGCACATTCCTACGCCCGTACGCTGATGGTTCGTGAAGGTGTGAGGAAGCCGGTGGGAATCCGGCGCGGTCGCGCCACTGTGTACCCGGTCGCCTCCAGGGGCGTTCCGGGAAGTCAGACACTTCGCCGTCACGAAGCCCCATATGACCGAGGGACGCAGCATCCCCGAAGGAGGCACCACCGTGAGTTCTCTGTCCACCCACACGTCGTCCGACGCCACGCCGGTCGTCCTGCCCGTCTCCAAGGCCGTGCTCTGGCTGGCCGGCACCACGATCCTCGCGCTCGCCGTGTACTACTTCATCGGCGTCGACCAGGGCGCGGTCTCCGTGTTCGGCAGGGACATGCACATCCACGAGTTCGTGCACGACGCGCGGCACTTCCTCGGTTTCCCCTGCCACTGACGGCCCTCACGGCAGGCGGACAACTCGACATGGAGAAGCGACTCATACTGCGCGGCGTGCTCGCCGGCGCGATCGCGGGGCTGCTCGCGTTCGTCTTCGCCCGGATCTTCGCCGAACCGCAGATCAACAAGGCGATCGACTACGAGAGCGGGCGGGACGCGGCGCAGAACGCCCTCGACAAGGCCGCGGGCCTGCCGGTCTCCCCGGCCGGCCCCGACCTGTTCAGCCGCACCGTGCAGGCGGACGTCGGTATCGGCGTGGGGCTGATCCTCTTCGGCGCCGCGATGGGCGCCATCTTCGCGGTGGTGTACACGGTGTGCCTGGGCCGGGTCGGCAACGTCCGGCCGCGCACCCTGGCGCTGCTGGTGGCCGGCGGCGGCTTCCTCGGCTTCTACCTGGTGCCGTTCGTGAAGTACCCGGCGAACCCGCCGGCGATCGGGCACGAGGACACCATCAAGGCCCGCACCGGGCTCTACCTGATCATGGTGGTCTGCTCGATCACGCTGCTCGCCCTGGCGGTGTGGCTGGGACGGCGGCTCCAGGAGCGGTTCGGCACGTGGAACGCCACGCTGCTCGCCGGCGCGGCCTTCCTGGTCGTGATCGGCGTGGTGATCGGCCTGCTGCCGGCGCTGGGCCATCTCGCCACCAACCGCGAGCAGTACGGCAACCACGGCACCGAGACACCGGTGCCGCTCACCGACCCGCACGGCCGGATCGTCTACCCGGGCTTCCCGGCGGACGTGCTGTTCAAGTTCCGGTTCTACTCGGTGGCCGCGCAGTTGCTGCTCTGGTCGGCGATCGGGCTGGTCTTCGGGCCGCTGGCGGAGCGGGTGCTGAGCCCGGCGCCGGCCGGCCGGGCCGTCCGGGCGCCCCGGGCCGACCCGGTGGAGGCGTGACGGCGCGCGCCGCGCACGGCCACCCGGCCCTTCGGTGACATGGTGGCGCGGTGAACGACGATGACGTGAGGGCGGCCCTGGCGGAGCTGGGGCCGTTCTTCGCGGTCGAGGCGATCAAGGCGGTCGAGCCGGTCCAGGCGGCTGGGAGGGCCGAGGCGGCCGGCGAGGGCCCTGGCCCGTGGCGGTCGATGGCCGAACTCGCCGACCCGGCCGACCCGGCCGACGGTAGCGGGGTGCTGGCCGCCCGGGTGGCCGCCGTACGGGGGGTGCTGGCGGCGGGCGGCGGGCAGCCGGCGGAGGCGGTCGAGGAACGGGTGGCCGCGTCGGTGGTCCATCTCGGCCTGGTGGCGCGGCTGCTGTCCCCGTACCTGGCGCTGGCGGTGCTGTACGGGCGGGTGCCCGGGCGGGTGCGGCTGGCCGATCTGCGCTGGCGGCCCGCGCTCGGCGGACCGTACCCGCTGGCGTTGCCGCTGCCGCTGCCGCCCGGGACGGACCACATGCCCGGGACGGCCGCAGATCGTACGGGCGTCGCGGCCCTCGGTACGGGCGCTGACCTCGGTACGGTCACGGACATCGGTACGGGCGCGGACCTCGCGGCGCTCGCCGACCGGTTCTCCGCCGCGCTGTGCGAGGGCGCCGTGCGCGAGGTCGAGTCGGCGTGCGCGGGGTTCCGCGTGTCGCCGCACGTCCTGCGCGGCAACGCCGCGTCCGCGGTGAACGGCGCGGCGCGGATGATCGCCGCCGCGCGCCCGGACGCCGCCGCGCGGGCCGAGGCGCTGACCGGGCTGCTGCTGGAGCGCGGACGCTTGCGCGGGAGCGGACGGCGTACCCCCGGTGGCGGGTTCCGGCGCAACAGCTGCTGCCTGATCTACCGGGCGGCGCCCGGGCACGCGGGCGCGTTGTGCGGGGACTGTGCGCTCTCGCGTGTCCCCGTGCGCCCGGGATGAGCCTGGTCGGAGCGATGGGAGTACGCCGACGCCCGCTTGTTGCAAGCGAGTCGCAACAAGTAACGTGTCGCGTTGAGAAGTCCCCGTCCCCTCGCAAAGGACCCCACGTTGAGTTCCACCATCGAGGCCCCCTCCGCTCCGGTGTCCCGCCTGCACCGGATATCGGCGTCGATGTCGCGCGCCGAATGGACCCGGTTGGGCGGCATGGCCGCGTTCATCGTGGCGCTCCACGTCATCGGCTGGTTCACGCTCGCCGTGATCGTCGCACCGCACCACTACAAGACCGGCACCGGGGTGTTCGGCGTCGGCATCGGGGTGACCGCCTACACGCTCGGGATGCGGCACGCCTTCGACGCCGACCACATCGCGGCCATCGACAACACCACCCGCAAGCTGATGGGCGAGGGCAAGCGGCCGCTGTCGGTGGGCTTCTGGTTCTCCCTCGGCCACTCCTCGATCGTCTTCGCGCTGGCCTTCCTGCTCTCCATCGGCATCAAGTCGCTCGCCAACCCGGTCGAGCAGGACAACTCCGGCCTGCACAACGTCACCGGCTGGGTCGGCACCACCGTCTCGGGCACGTTCCTGTACGCCATCGCGCTGGTCAACCTGCTGATCCTGGCCGGGATCTGGAAGGTCTTCCGGCGGATGCGGCACGGCGAGTTCGACGAGGCCGCGCTGGAGGACCAGCTCAACAACCGCGGCTTCATGAACCGCCTGCTCGGCCGCCTGATGAAGTCGGTCACCAGCCCCTGGCAGATGTACCCGATCGGCCTGCTCTTCGGCCTGGGCTTCGACACCGCCACCGAGATCGCGCTGCTCGTGCTGGCCGGCTCCGGCGCCGCCTCGGGCCTGCCCTGGTACGCGATCCTCTGCCTGCCCGTCCTCTTCGCCGCCGGGATGTGCCTGCTCGACACCATCGACGGCTCGTTCATGAACTTCGCCTACGAGTGGGCGTTCTCCAAGCCGGTCCGCAAGGTCTACTACAACCTCACCATCACCGGCCTGTCCGTCGCCGTCGCCCTCATCATCGGCACCGTCGAACTCCTCGGCCTCGTCGCCGACAAGGCGAACCTCCACGGCGCCTTCTGGGACTGGGTCGGCGGGCTCGACCTCAACATCGTCGGCTATGTCATCGTCGGCCTGTTCTTCCTCACCTGGGCCGTCGCCCTGACCGTCTGGAAGTTCGGCAACATCGAGGAGAAGTGGTCCACCGGGCTGCGTGCCACGGACACCCCCGCGGAATAGGGCGTGGCGGCCGGACCGGCAGGTCCGCTACGGTCAGATCCCGGCCGTGGAGTGCCGGGTCCCAGGGGGTTGATGCCGCGGTGACCGGTTTCGACGGGCGCGGGTTCGACGAGAGCGGGCGCTCGATCTGGTCGGGGCGGGCCGTCGCGTACGCGGAGTCCTTCGCGGCGGTGTGCGCGTATCCGATCGGGGCCCTGCTCGACGCCGTCGGGGCCGGTCCCGGCGTCCATCTGCTGGATGTCGGCACCGGGTCGGGGAACGTCGCCGCGGCGGCGTACGCACGGGGCGCGCGGATCACGGCCGTCGACGCCGAACCGGGCATGGTCGAGCTCACCGCGCAGGCGGTGCCGGCGGCCGACGTCCGTGTCGCCGAACTGCCGGTCCTGCCCTTCGCCGACGCCACCTTCGACGCGGTGACCGCCAACTTCGTGCTGGACCACGTCGGCCGGCCGCGGCGCGCGCCGGCCGAGCTGAACCGGGTGACCCGGCCGGGCGGCCGGATCGCGGTGACGGTGTGGTGCGTACCGGCCGGGAGCGGGCAGGCCCTGCTGGGACGGGCGACCGAGGCCGCCGGCGTGCGGCGCCCACCCCACCGAGCGGTGCTGCCGCCCGAGACCGACTTCCCGCGCACCGAGCGGGGCCTGCTGGACCTCCTGCCGTCCGCCGGCCTCGCCCACCCGTCCTGCCGCACCCTCGCCTGGGACCATCTGACCTCCACCGGGCAGTGGTGGCAGGGCGCGGCGTCGGGCGTCGGCTTCACCGGTCACCTCATCGCCGCCCAACCGGCCGCGACCCGGGCGGAGATCAAACGGCACTTCGATCTGCTCAGTGCGGGGTTCACCACTCCCGACGGCCGGCTCGCCCTCCCGCACCAGGCCCTGCTCGCCGGCGCGACCGCCCAGCCGGGACGTACCGGTACCCCGGACCGGTTGACCGTCCCCGGCCGGGCCGTCGCCGGGCGGTCTCTCACGGAACCGGCCCTGTCGCTCCACGCGTCTTGTGTGCCATGGCTTCCGACCGGCAGCAGGACCACGCGGGCGGGTCCGAAAGCGTCCGGCCGAGGTCGCCCGCCACGCCCACCACCCTCGCCGCGCCCGGCGAGCCCGCCCTTCCCGTCCCCAAGAGCCGAGCGGACACCCGGGGCGAGGAGTTGGTCGGAGAGGCCACGGAAGGCGGGCCGATCATCGTCGTCACCGCCATCGCGCTCAAGCCGCGCGTCCGCGACGCCCTCGCCCAGCGCCTCGGTCCCGGTCACATCCTCCTGGACATCCGCCACGCGGGACCGGACGCCGACATCGTGCTCATCCCACCCGCCAGCGCCCAGCTCCTCGGCCACCTGCGCCGGCAGTTCCCCCAAGCGCGCATCCTCGCCACCGAGTTCACCGACGACAGCTACTGCGCCGACTTCCGGGGCCCCATCAGCCACATCCTCGACAGCGACATCGACGGGTACTTCATGGCACCGACCCTCGACGACCTGGCGCGCGTCACCCACAGCGTCGGCCGAGCCGTTGCCGGAGCCCTCGCCGGCGGCACGGGAAGCGGCTCGCGGCGTCCCGTCGACTTCCTCGCGGCCAACCGGCGCCTTCTGCTGGAGAGCGGCCACGCGGCCGAACCGAGCCCCACCGATCCGAGCCCCGCCGAACCGAGCCCCGCCGAACCGGACCAGGCCGAACCGGACCAGGCCGATCCGGGCCAGGCCGACGCCCCCGCGGAGGGCGGGGTCACGATCGATCTCGACGCGTGGGCCCGCACGCTCGAAGGCAGCGCGCCGATCCTGGCGGGCCTGGCATGGCCGCTGATCCTGCAGTTCCTGCGGCAAGGTGTGCCGGTCACCGTCGTCGGCGGCCCGCCCGGGAGCTGGACCGACCGGGCACGCACGGCAGGGGTCCAGGTCCGTCCCTCGTCTCGGCGGCTCCCCGGCTGACGTGCGGGCGCCGGGCACCTGGTGCCGGGGCGGGACCCACGAGCCTCACAGGGGGTTGAGGCGAGCCTTGAGCAGGCAGAACTCATTGCCCTCGGGGTCGGTCAGGACATGCCACGACTCCTCCCCCGTCTGGCCGATGTCGGCTGGGCGCGCGCCCAGCCCCAGCAGGCGTTCGAGCTCGGCGTCCTGGTCCCGGTCGGTGGCGTTGACGTCGATGTGCAGCCGGGACTTCCCCGGCTCCGGCTCGTCCCTGCGGCTGAGGAAGATCGTCGGCTGCGGACCGCCGAACCCTTCGCGCGGCCCGATCTCCACCGAGCCGTCGTCCTCGCGATCGAGCACGACGAAGTCCAGGACCTCGCACCAGAACCGCGCCAGCACCTCGGGGTCGCGGCAACCCAGCACGAGTTCACCGATACGACACGCCATCACGCAACCTGCTCTCAGCCAGGGAACCGCGGGGGAACCGCCGGGGAACCCTCTCGCCCACCCGTGGGCGCCCGGCGGAAACCAACCCCGCGACCGTACCGGACCGGCCGAGCGCGGGCGAAGCGATTTCGGGGCCCGTCCGCCAGGACGTCGGTGCGGCCGATACGAATGTCGAGAGCGCGGTCAGGCGAAGGTGATGACGCTGCGCCCGTGGGCGGTGCCCGCGTCCATCGCGTCGAGCACGGACGGCGCCTGTTCGAGGTCGACGGTGCTGATCTCGGGGAGGATGCCGTGCTGTACGGAGAACGCCAGGGTGTCCCGCAGGTCGTGGGGCGAGCCGGACGGGTTCGCCACGATGTGCAGCCGGTTGAGGATCATCAACTGGGCGGGCGGGGAGAAGGGTTCCGTGTTGTAGCCGCACAGCACGAGCGTGCCGTCGGGCGCCAGCCCGCTCATCGCCGCGACGGCGGGCGCGTTGGAGGGAGCCGCGTTCAGGACGACGTCCGCGCCGCCGTCCCACGCCCGCAGGGTCTCGCCGGGGTCCTGGTCGTCGGTGGCGACGAACAGCTCCGCGCCCAGTGCCTTGGCGGCGTCCTCACCGCGCCGCGACCGTGCGACCACCGCGACGCGGGCGCCCATCGCCACGGCGTAGCGGATCGCCAGGGCGCCGATGCCGCCGGCACCGACCACGGCGACCCTCGACGAGGCGGTCGCCCCGCCCTGCCGCAGGCCGTTGAAGGCGGTCAGGCCCGCGCACATCAGGGGTGCGGCGGCGATCGGGTCGAGGCCGGCCGGAAGGGGCGTGGCGAACCCCTCCTTGAGGACGGTGTACTCGGCGTACCCGCCGTCGACCACCACCCCCGTGATCCGCTTGCGCGGGCACAGGATCGGCTCGCCGCGCGCACAGTAGTCGCAGTGGCCGTCCGAGTCGTGGAGGAACTGGCCCCCCACGGCGGTCCCGACCTCGGGCCAGCTCACCCCCGGGCCGAGCGCCGCCACCACCCCGCTGATCTCGTGCCCGGGGACGACCGGGAACGCGGCGAACGGGTACTCGCCCTTGAGGAGGTTCAGATCCGAGTAGCAGATGCCGCACGCGGTGACCTTCACCAGCAGCTCGCCGGGTCCGGGTTCGGGGACGTCACGCGTGGTGAGGGCGAGCGGTTCGTGAACTCCTGTCGCAACAGCGGCACGCATCAAGTCCTCCAGAGATCGAGCCAGTCCGCCGGCCCGCGACCCTCCGCGCCGCTCCTCGGCGCTCCTCGGGCCCTTCACGGTGGGCCTCAGCCCGGCACCCGGAGATCCCGCGCAGCCGTTCCCAGGCTAGAACGGACAAAACGGGCACGCAATGCTGAAGGGAGCCTGCCCCTGGGCCCGCCCCTCGCCGCCCGCTTCCGACCCCACCGCGGGGTCACGGCGGCGCCCGGACCCCGCCCCGGCCACCGCCGACGCGTCCTGCACCGCGCGATACCGCACGAAAGCCTCCCTCGGTGAAGGCCGGGCAGAGCGACCGAAGCGCGGGGACGGGCGACGGGCTCGCCCCTCGGGCTGTCGGGGCCGTGCCGGCGAAGGCCGGCTGAATCGTCGGCGCGGCCAGGGTGCGGCGTGGCCAGGGTGCGGCCATGGCTGTCATGGATGTCCGCAACGATTCCAAGGGTGAGGAACTTGGACACTCGAAGATCAGCTGGTGGCCGCCTTTCCATGCGGACGCCAATCCGAACGCCGGGGCAAACCGCCCGATCGGGTCCGACCCGCCACACCACTTCCGGAGACGCGACCGTCGCCGGTGCCGTGGGGATATTCGCTGGCGCTGCCCGTGTGCCCGGATGCATCGTGCGTCCTTGGGTATTCCGAGGCGGGGAGGACGGCGTGAAGACGAGACTGCGCGTGTTGCGTGTCGGCAACCGCAGATGCGCGTGGACAGCCACGATCGGCCATGTGCCGGGCGATGGCGACTGCCACCGGGTCATCCGCTTGCGTGTGTGGGGCTCCGGGAAGAACGGCCGAGTGCTGCAGGTGGACCTGCTGTCGAAGACCCCGTCGGGACCCTGGGGCGCCTGCGCGACGGACGGCGCCCATCCGACGTCCCGCGATGTGCGGGCGGTCGTCGAATACGCGCTGGCCCACGGATGGGAGGCTGACGAGGTCGGAGGGAGGTTCCTGCTGACCGAGAACGAGCACGCCGCAGCATTCGAGCTCGCCGACTTCCTGATCACTGATCGAGTCCGGGACCCGGACGCGCCGGACCCGAGCGCGCGGGTGCTCGCGCTGCCGCGCGGTGTGTCTGCTCGGTGACCGCGCCGGACGTCAGCCGCACGAGCCGATCACGGTGGTCCGGGCGGCTGGTGGTCGCGTCACCGGCCGGGCCTGAGTGAGCGTGGCTCGAAGATGGACGATCTCCTCGTGCCGGGCCGAGAGCCGGGCGAGTGCCGGGCGAGTGCCGGGGCGCGGAATTCGGGCAGGTCCCCGTTCGCGTTCTGCGACGCGACCAGGCGTGCCTTGACCCCAGCCACCGGCCCCGACAGGTAGTGCGCGGCCGCGAGCACCTTCCGCAGCGTCGAGGTCGTCCCCGCCGGCCGCGCCGGAGTCGGCACGCCGCCAGATCCCGGGCCACGCGCTCCGAGGGCCCAACCGGCGGCGCCGGGTCCTTCATCCGCATCTGATACAGCTCCGAGGCCCGCACCCCGACGATGTAGATCGACGTCGACATCACGTGGTCCCCGCACGCCACCGCCCCCTTGCGGGCGTGCGCCGACTCCCGCCGCAGGCCGGCGAAGAACCCGCCGATCGCCCGCGTCGACGACGGTACCCGCAGGACGAAGTCACCGCGGTGTGCGTGCCTGGTTGAACGGGTCGATCGGCGAGTCGACCGCCGCCCCGAACCGCCGGAAGATCCCGCGCGCGGAGCGCTGCTCCCGGAACGCGAAGAAGCGGTCGATCCGGCTCAGCGGCCCCGGGGAGGAGAGGGGGACCGTCGGGACGCGCGGGCGCCGCCGATCGACGGATCAGCCGCGCTCGGGGGATGCCTCGCGCAGGTCGATCGAGGAGGACGCGAACTCGCCGGCGAGGCTCAGCGCCTCCTCCTCGCGTTCCTCGGTGGGGGTGAGCCGGCTGCTGGTGGTGCGGGGGATGCCGAAGAGGGCCAGCAGCGCGGCGAGCAGGAAGAAGGCGCCGCCCAGGCCGAAGGTCCAGACGAAGGCGCTCTCGGTGGGGAGCGAGACCGGCCCGGTGGGCAGGCGGTGGGTGGCGACCTGGCTCGCGAGGATCGTGACGACGAGCGCGCTGCCGATGGCGCCGCCCACGGTGCGCATGATGGAGTTGATCGAGTTGGCGACCCCGGTCTCGTGCGGGCCCACGTTCATGACCAGGAGCGTCGGCATCGACGCGTACGCGACGGCGATGGCCGCGTTGCAGATGATGACTCCGACGATGACCTCGGCGGTCGTGTCGTGGAGCACGGCCAGCAGCGCCATGCCGACCAGTCCGATGACGCAGGCCAGCAGCAGGACCAGTCGCGGGCCTATTCGGGCGACGAGACGGCCGGCCAGCGGTCCGGTGAACATCGAGACGATCGCGCCGGGGAGCATGAAGACGACGCTGGTGCGCAGGATCGACGCGGTGAAGCCGTACCCGGCGACCGCGTCCGGGGTCTCCACGAAGTAGGTGATCCCGAGGAAGACGCTGAACATCGCGAAGCCGATGCACAGCGCGGCCAGGTTGGTCGCGAGGACGGGCCGGCGGACCAGCAGGGCGAACGCGACGAGGGGTTCGCGGGTACGGCGCTGCAGGACGATGAAGCCGGCCAGGATGACGACCGCGGCGACGAAGAGCCCGATGACCTTTGCCGAACCCCAGCCCCACGCGTGCCCCTGGGACAGCGGCAGGAGCAGGCAGACGAGCCCGACGCCCAGGACCGCGGCCCCGCGGTAGTCGACCCGGCCGCCCTGGCCGGGCAGCCGCGGGATCGCGATCGCGGAGAGGACGAGCACCACCACGGTCATGCCGACGCAGAGCCAGAAGATCCGCCGGTAGTCGGCGCCGCCTTGTGTCAGCAGGCCGGTCGCGACGAGGGCGATCCCGCTGCCGACGCCCAGCGCGGAGGCGGTGACGGCCATCGCGCCGGTCAGCTTCTCCTTCGGCAGCGCCTGGCGCAGGACGCTGATCGCGAGGGGGAAGAGCCCGAAGCTCGCGCCCTGCAGGACGCGCCCGGCGATCAGCAGCTCGATGCTGTGCGTGACTGCCGCCAGGATGCTGCCGGCCAGCGTCACGACCAGCGCCGCGAGGATCACCCGACGGTGCCCGAAGACGTCGCCGAGCCGGCCCAGCAGGGGCGTCACGGCGGAGGCGGTGAGCATGGTCGAGGTGGTGACCCACCCGACGGCGGTGGCCGACGCGCCCAGTTGCGTACCGATCTCCGGCAGCACCGGGACCACGAGCGTCTGGATCATGGAGAGAAGGAAGACCGCCGCCGCCATGGTCACGACGACAAGGCGCGCCGGGACCGCTGGTTCGACCCCGGCCGAGGTTCGTTCATCAGGCATGGGGAGCACAGTAACGCGCGGACTCGACGGATGTCGATTATTGCCGACGCCCGTCGACAACACAGGACGGGAGGCTAGGATCGGGGCATGGCATCAGACACCGGCGTCCGTCCCGCCAGGCGGCGCGGCCGGCCGAGCAAGGGCGAGTTGCGCGAGGAGCGGATTCTCGACGCGACGCGGCGCCTGGTCGGCGAGCGCTCGATGGCCGACATCACCATCGACGAGATCGCCGCCGCGGCCGGCATCTCCCGGACCAGCTTCTACTTCTACTTCCCGACCAAGCAGGCGGTGCTCGCCGCGCTGATGGACCAGGTGTGGGAACGCCTCGGCCAGACCCACGTGTGGTTCGGCAGCGGGGGTCCCAGCCCGGACGAGCTGGGCGAACAGCTCCGGCGAGTGGCCGGGATATGGCAGGAGAACAGCAGGGTCCTCGCCTGCGCCATGCCCAGCGGGTTCGCCGGCGGCTACCCCCCGATGGAAGAGCTCATGGGCCGCGCGAAGCAGCGGTTCGTGGACGGCGTCGCGGAGAAGATCCGGCGCGACCGGACTGCCGGGCACGCCCCCGAAGGCATCGACGCCGCCGTACTCGCACGCATGGTGTCGGTCGTGCGCGACCACAGGCTCGCGGAGATCGTCGAACTGCCCGAGGCCGAACGGGAACGCGCCCTGGACGACCTGGCCGGGGTGATCCTCCGGATGATCTACTGACCCGCCACCGTCCCTCCGACCCGCGCGCGTGACAGAGGGCCCGCGCGTGACCGCGTGACCGCTGGTGACCGGTGGGAGCGACGACCGATCCCGACCTGCCGCGGCTGACGCGAACCGGAGGGCGTCGGCCCTGTCGCGGCCCCAGGCCCCAGGCCCCGGGCCCCGGGCGCACACACTCGCCGCCCTGGATACGGCGCTCCGCCGGTCACGCCGAGTCGCCGCTCCGGATGCGGGCGTCCGCGGCCTCCCGCAGGATGGCAGGGGCGCCGACGTCCCAGGTCGCGTCCGCGAAATCCCCGCCCCGACACCCCGGCCTCGGCCTTCCGGAGCACGACCCACCGGGCCGGAGCCGGAGCAGCGCGGCACCACCCGGCGCCGGTGGTACGCGCATCGCCCGGCGCGTCCTGGCCGTGCCCGACGGTATCGACCTGTTGCCGGCGCCGCCCGAGGGCCGCGCAGCGACCTGAACGCACCTCCCCGGACGGGGAGTCGAGTACCCGGGCAGCGTCACCGGACCGTACCGCTCCCCGATCGACCCGCGGCGCGGCGCCGCCCGCGCTGACCGGACCGGCCGCAGCCCGGCGCCCTTCACAAGGAAAGAGGCACCCATGGAGATCACGATCGTCGGCGCGGGCAAGATGGCCCGCGGCATCGGCACGCGCGCTCTGGCGGGCGGCCATCGGGTCCGCCTCGTGGACAACACCCGGGCCAAGGCGGACGCTCTCGCCGCCGACCTCGGCGGGGGTGCGAGCGGCGCCGACTTCGACGCGCTGGACGGCGCCGACATCGTCGTGCTCGCCGTGCCGTTCGAGGCGGCGAAGAGCGTGGCCCGCGAGCACGCACAGGCCCTCGCGGGCAAGGTCGTGGTGGACATCTGCAACCCCGTGGACTTCTCCACCTTCGACTCGCTCGTCACCCCGCCCGGCGAGGCCGCCGTCTCCCTGATCGCGGCCGAGGCGCCGCGGGCCCGCTTCGTCAAGGCGTTCAACACGACCTTCTCGACCGCGCTGGTGGCGGGCGAGGTGGGCGGGCTGCCCCTGGACGTCTTCATCGCGACGGACGACGACGCGGCGCGGTCCGCCGTCACCGAACTCGTCAGCAGCGGCGGCCTGCGCCCCGTCGACGCGGGCCCCCTGCGCCGGGCCCAGGAACTGGAGGCGTTCCAGTTCCTGCACATGACGCTCCAGGGCCGGCTCGGCCTGAACTGGTCCAGCGCGATCAAGATCCTGCCGTAGCCCCGAGCCGCCCCGCCACGTCCGGCGGTTCCGCGTACCTCGCTCCCCTGCACTCTGACTACGACGAGCCACCCGGGCTCGCGTCGGCGGGCTGATCGAGACCGGCGTCATCGCCCGTGTGACGGGGTGGGCCCTGTCCGCCGGAGCCGACCTGGCCCAATGCCACCGCGATCGGCGCGCCCGCCGACTCCTCCGCCTCCGCTTCGATGTCCTCGACGCCGCTCGGCCGTCCCGCCCACGTCCCACGTGCCTACATCGCTGCGGTGGTCAGCAACGTGGCGCCGCCGGATGCACGAGCTCCGACCAGTACGGCGTGCTGCCGTCCCGGCGCAGCCGTCCGCTCCGAGCGGGTGCGGCCCCACCCGTCCGGCGCGTGCCTCCGGAGCTGCCCCCGACTGCGCCTTCCACGTGTCGCCTACTGCTGAGGGACTGCGGCTTTGCTGCTCCGGTCACTTCAGGGTTGCGAGGGCGGCCCGTGCTTTGGGGGCGAGCAGGGGGCTGAAGTGGGGGTTGATGGCGAGGGCTTGGGTGAGGTCGTCGCGGGCTGAGGCGTTGTCTCCGAGGGATCGGTGGATCATCGCGCGGTGGTAGTGGAAGAGGGCGTTGCGGGTGCCTTGGGCGAGGGCCTTGTCGGATTCGGCGAGGGCTTCGGTGTCCTGGCTGTTGACGTGCAGGGCCCAGGCCAGGGCGTCGTAGGTGTCCATGAAGGGGCGGGTCTTGATGCCTTGTCGGGCGATGGTGAGGGCTTGCGCGGCGTTGCCGTGGTCGGCTTCGAAGAGGGCGGCGTCGGAGTCGAGGGCGACGCCGTTGGTGCTGAAGAGTTTCTGTTCGGCGCGGAAGACCTGGTACTGCTGTTCGGCCTGCCGGGTGCGGCCGAGGGACTGGTAGAGCTCGCCGAGTTGGAGGATGTACTCGGGCTGGGGAACCCGTCCCACGGCCTCGGTGAGGTCGGTGATGGCCGCGCCGGTCTTGCCGAGAGCGGTTTCGGCTCGGGCTTTGGCCTGGAGGAGGGCGGTGTAGGTGGGGGCGATCCGCAGGCCGGTCTCCGCCTGGTGGAGTTCGGTGGCCGGGTCACCGTTGTTGAAGGCGAGTTCGCCCAAATAGTAGTAGGCGAATGCCTGGTCGGCGGGGCCTGCGGAGTCGTCGAGGGCACGTTGCATGTCGGTCCGGGCGGTGGGGATGTCGCCGTTCAGTTCCGCGACGTAGGAGGCGCGGGACAGGGAGGGCGATCCGGGCCGGATGTCGACCATGTGCTGGACGGCGTCCGCGGCGTCGGAGTACCGGCCGAGTTGGGTGTAGGCGTCGGCGAGCGTGCCGTAGAGCGAGGAGTTGTACGGGTTGGCGGCGAGAGCCCGTTGTGACCAGGTCAGTGCCTGGGTGAAGTGGTGGCGGCCGGCTTCGAGGGCGGCCATGCCGCCCATCGCGGTGAAGTTCCCCGCGGACTGCAGGGCCAGTGACCGTTTGAGGACGCCTTCGGCCTTGGGGTAGTACGTCGGGTCGGCGGTGGCCTTGGCCTGCTGGACGTAGTCGAGGCCGAGAGTGGCGAGCGCGACGGCGTCGTCCGGGGTCTGGCGCAGGTGGGTCTGGATGCCGGTGATGTCGGCGGCGAGGGGATCGGCCGGAGAGGCTGCCGCCCCTGCCTCGGCGGCAGGGGCCGCTCCGTGACCGGTCGGCGCGGCGGGCCAGGGGGCCAGTCCCACGCCACCGGCGAGGAACAGCCCGACTCCCAGGGCGGTGGTGAATCCGGCGGCCAGTACGGTGCGGCGCCGCGAGGGGCGCCTGCGAGGCGATGTGGTCAATTCCTGCTCCGGGTGGGTGTGGTGGGGGCCGTCGGGTGGGGCGAGGAAGTGGCGGCGCGGCCGGCGAGGGTGGCGTAGACGACGACGTTGTCGCGGTATCCGCCCTGCGCGTGGTCGTAGGAGCCGCCGCAGGTGATCAGGCGCAGGGCGGGGGCGCCGGTCAGTGCGTAGACCTGGCTGTCGGGGAAGTGGTCCTTGTCGTAGAGCCGCAGGGCACGGACGGTGAACGCGACGCGGGTGTGGTCCGCGCGGTCGACGGTGATCGCGTCCCCGGGGCGCAGCGAGGAGATGTTGTAGAAGGCGGCCGGGCCGGTCGTGGAGTCGACGTGGCCGACGATCACCGCGGCGCCCTGGTCGCCGGGCCGGGGCCCGTCACTCCACCATCCGACCTGGCTGGGCTGCTGGGGTGCGGCGAGGTGGCCGTCCTGCTGGACGTCGAGCCGGGTGAGCGGGTCGTCGAGGGCTATCCCGGCGATCCGGATACGGGTGGGCGGCGCGGCGGACGGTGCCGGTGCGGCCGCGCCCGCGGTCGGCAGGGCGGGCAGTGCTCCTATGTCCGGCGCGGCCCGCGGATGGGGCCGGGAGACGAGCCCCCAGGCACCGACCGCGGTCAGGACCAGTCCGGCGGTCACCGCCAGCGCGGCGGCGGTCAGCGGCAGGGTCAGCCCGCGCCGGGGCCATCCGCCCTCCGGTGCGGAGGACGGACGGCCGGTGTCGGCGGGGCTGGTCACACCCGGCTCGTACGCCGCCGGCGCAGGGCCAGGACGCCGGCCGCGGCCAGCAGGGAGCCGCCGCCCAGGGCGGTCACGGGCACGATCGGGAAGCCGCCCTTGAAGGCGGTGCCGCCGAAGCCGGCGCCGACGCCGCCACCGGGCTGCACGGAGTCAGCCTGGTTCACCGCGGCAGTGTTGGGCAGCGCCACGTACGGGAAGGTGGACCCGGGCTGACGGTAGGGGGTGTTGACCCCGTCACCGGAGGCCAGTCCGGGAACGATCTTGCCGGTCTGCGCAGCGCCTTCGAGGGCCTGCAACTCGATGTCGACGACGTCGTCGTTCAGCCGACGGCCGTTGGGGAAACCGCCGAGGTCCTGGCCGAGCACGCCGAGCCGGTTGGGCGTGGCGGTCGGCGGGACGGACATGTTCAGCCGCAGTTCCTCGGACGGGGTGAAATTGGCCTTGTTCACGTCGGCGTTGAGCAGCTGCGAGTTGAGGTCGGCCTTGATCGGCCCGCACGCCTTGCAGACACCGGTCAGGAAGATCTCCACCAGGTCGTTGCGGGGGGTGGCGGGCGCCGGGATGCCGTAGATGCTCTGGATGAGCTTCGGCACGATCGGGTTCTTCACCGCGTTCACGACCGGCGTCACCGTGTGGTCCTGGTCAGGGTTGAGGGTGTTGAAGGCGTCCTTGTAGTTCAGCGGGACGACCACCTCGTTGACCAGCGGGTTGCCGAGCCGGGAGACCTGGTGCCAGCCCGTCGCACCGTCCTTGCCGGGCAGCGCCTTGGCCGGCGCGTCGGCGTTGACGGCGTCGTCCGCGCCGGAGTTGGCGGTGCGTTGGGAGGCGCTGCCGTGGGAGGCGGTGCCTTCGCTGCCCTTGCCCGCCGACGAGGCGACTTCCGCGCCCTGCCGGTCGGTGGTGGACCAGACGCCGATCACCGGATTGCGGGTGGCGTTGTGGTTCAGCGCCAGGTCCTTCTTGGGGACCTGGAGCGCGATGGTGTTGACGTTGTAGCCGGCGAGCGTGTTGTGGCCGGTCTCCTTGAGGTTGCCGCCGTACAGCAGGTCGAAGATCCGCAGGTCGAGGAAGAACGGGTCGGCCGCCTGGCCGGCGTAGGTCCGGCCGCCGCCCGGCAGCGCGACGGTGGCCTGCTTGCGCAGCGACGCATAGTCGGGCATCGACGCCTTGCCGACGTTCGACGGTGCCGCGGGCGCGTCCTTCAGGATCGTGCGGGTGTCGCCGTGGGCGTCGGTCTCCGTCAGGGTGTACGTCTGGCGGAAGTTCAGCGTCGGGTCGTCGAGGTTGTTGACGACGCCGGTGTTGTAGAGGAACTGGTTCTGGCCGTCGCGCAGGTGGTCGGTGAAGGACCAGGTGTAGGTGGTGTCGGCCTTGCCGTCGCCGTCACTGTCGATCTTGATGTTGTAGTGGGCGTCGTTCGCGAACGGGTAGAAGTTCGGGCCGCCGTTGGGCTCCTCGAACGGAATCCAGTTCGCCACCATGGTCACCGTGTCGGGGTTGTCCGGGCTGGTGAACGCGTACACGTCGGTGTTGTCGGCCTTCGGGTCACCGGCGATCAGCGGCGCCTCGCGGTGGCTGGAGGCGGAGCTGACGCCCGGCGTGAGACCGGCGACGGCAGCGGCGCTCAGCAGGGTCAGGGAGCCGATGGTCGCGAGCACACGCTCAGCGGGCCGGGCGAATATTCTGCGGCGCGGCAGGCGGGGACGATGCATGGGTCATCCGTTCGGGGCAGGCCGTGCCCCTTCCCGGAGCGCGGCGGCGGAGATCAGAGACGCTCGAAGCCCCACACGGAAATCCTCACGGCCGCGCCACCCGTGGGCGGCGGCTACTCGAGGACCCGCTCGTTGTGCGGCTTAAGCTCCATGTAAAGGCACCACGGGTGATCGGGGGTCGCAATCCGTCGCCGCCGAACGGGGGGCGTTCCCCGCGGTATCGGGTCCATGCGGGTGGTGCCGGCACCGACCGAGCACGCGGCCTCGGTGGGCCGGCGTTCACTCGGCATCCTGCGCCTGCGGCGCGGTCACCGGGATCGCGGCGGCCCATCGCTTCTCGATGTGCGCGAACCTCCACACCAGCAGCGCGCCGGCCCACGCCACGGCGAACAGACCGACCACGACGAAGCCGACCGTGTTGAGATTCAGCGAGGAGACCCAGGACCAGAAGCCGCCGTGCAGCGCCAGCTTGTCGGCGAGCAGCGCGAGGAGTTCGACGGTGCCGATCACCAGGGCGACGGCCACCGACAGGCCCGTGATGGTGAGGTTGTAGTAGATCTTGCGGACCGGTTGGGAGAACGCCCAGCCGTAGGCGAAGTTCATGAACGATCCGTCGATGGTGTCCAGCAGGCTCATGCCTGCGGCGAACAGCACGGGCAGGCACAGGATGGCGTACCAGGGCAGGCCGGTGGCCGCGCCCGAGCCGGCCAGGACCAGCAGCGCGACTTCGGTGGCGGTGTCGAAGCCGAGGCCGAAGAGGAGCCCGACGGGGTACATCTGCCAGGGCTTGTCGATCGACCTCATCACCCGGCCGAGCAGCCGGTTCAGCAGGCCCCGCTTGTCGAGTTGCTCTTCCAGCGCCTGCTCGTCCAGTTGCCCCGCCCGCATCCTCCGCAGGACCTTCCAGATCCCCACCAGCACCACGAGGTTCACCGCGGCGATGGCATACAGGAACGTTCCCGAGACCGCGGTCCCGACCAGGCCGGTGACCGTGTGGAGCGTCGATGAGTCGTCCTGCAGCGGCCCGGCCAGGGATTTCACCCCGAAGGAGAGCAGGAGGGTGAGGCCGAAGACGATGCTGGAGTGGCCGAGGGAGAACCAGAAGCCCACCGACAGCGGGCGCCGGCCCTGACCCATCAGCTTGCGGGTGGTGTTGTCGATGGCCGCGATGTGGTCGGCGTCGAAGGCGTGCCGCATACCGAGCGCGTAGGCGGTGACACCGATGCCCAGACCGAAGGACTGCCCGCCCGCGCTGTAGTGCCCGGGCGCCACCACCGCGACGAGCGTGAACCAGCCCACGATGTGCAGGCCCGCGATGAAGCTTCCCATCGCGGCCAGACGTCCCCACTCGGGGCGGGTCATCAGGCGCGCCAAGCGGGCGAGACGCGAGGGAGAAGCTGCGGCGGGGCGGGGGGTGCGGTGGCGGCCATCGGCGCTCGTCTTTCGTCCGCAGGGGCGCGCTGGTGTCAGGGCACGAAGCTCCTTGTTGCAAGGTAGAGGCAGATACGACCACCAGGCAGGCGGTGTTAGCGCACACGGGGGGGAGAGCCCGGCCGAGCCCCGCGCGCTCGGGCGGCGCCCGTGGCCCACGGGCCAGGGCCCCGCGGGCGGCGTCCGAGAGCCGTGCGGTCGGCGCGAACAGGCCATGCATGGGGCCGACCGGGTCGTCCGGCAGGGCCGCGTGGGTGATCGGAGTGCGATGCCACGGCGTGGGAACCCCGCATCCGGTCATCACTCACTGCGTTGTCCCCTGCCCTCGACGGTCGGCGTCCGATGGCGACGCCCACGGTGCCAGCGGACCAGGCCGAATGTCCGGCCACGCCCTGAGCACGGTGACAGGCCGCACGCACTGAGCTCCCCCGCTGCTCCAGGAGGCCATCCCATGACGAAGCGCCCGCTCGCCTGCCGGGTGGCGGCCACCGCTGCCGGCGTCACGTGGCTGCTCGCGGCAGCCGTGCCCGCCGCTCAGGCCCACCCGCTGGGGAACTTCTCGATCAACCACTACACCGGGTTCACGCTGCGCCCCGACCGCGTCGACGTCCTCGCGGTGACCGACACCGCCGAGATCCCCACGCTCCAGGCCGCCCCGAGCGTCGACAGCAACGGCGACGGAAAGCAGAGCGCGGCGGAGCGTTCGGCGTGGGCAGCCGCCCGCTGCGCCGAGACCGCACGCAAGCTCAAGGTCACCGCCCCGACGCGCTTGAACTGGACGGCGGCCTCCGCCACGTTCGCCTACCGTCCGGGCCAGGCAGGTCTGCATACCAGCCGGCTCGAATGCCGCCTGCACGCCCCGTTGAACCTGACGGCCGGTCCGGTCACACTGCGCGTCGCCACCGGCGCCGACACCAGCCGCGTCGGGTGGAACGAGATCACCGCGACAGGCGCCGGCACCCACCTGCGGCAGTCCACCGTCCCCCGGAAGTCGGACTCCGACGAACTGCGACACTATCCGCGCGACCTGCTCGCCACCCCCCGCGGCGACATCACCGCACAGTTCACGGCGGTCAACGGAGAGGGCACGTCGACCACCGCCGGAAGCGGCCCCTCCGTCCACAGCGGTGGCCTGACCGCACGGGTCGAGGCACTCTCCCAGCACCTCACCGCACTGACAGGGGCCCGGCGCCTCACTGTCCCCGTCGGTCTCCTGGCCGTCCTGCTCTCCATCGTCCTGGGCGCGGGACATGCCCTGCTGCCCGGACACGGCAAGACCGTCATGGCCGCCTACCTCGCCGGCAAGCGCGGGCGGACCCGCGACGCCATCACCGTCGGCGCGACCGTGACCGCCACCCACACCGCCGGCGTCCTCATCATCGGCCTGTGCCTCACCACCTTCTCCTCACTGGCAGGCGACACCGTCCTGAACTGGCTCGGCGTCGCCAGCGGCGCGCTGGTCGCCGTCGTCGGCGCGGGCCTCCTCCTCGACGCGACGAAGCGCGCCCGCAACCAGGCCCGCTCCTCACTCGACGACGCGGCGGCAACGGACCTGCCACAACCCGCGCTCGTCGGCGCGAGCGGTCCGGCCGCGGTCGCCACCACTGCCCAGGACGCCCCGCCTCACAGCCACGACCACGTGCACGGCACCGCGGGCCACCACGCACACGACCGTCCCCACGACCACGACCACGACCACGACCACGACCACCATGAGCAGGACCACGACCACGGTGTGGGCCACGCCCACGATCACGGACACGGAAAACCGCACCGGCATGGCCTGTTCGGACACCACCACAGCCACGCACCGACCCCCTCCGGCGCCCAACCCTTCACCACCCGCGGCCTGGTCGGTCTCGGCATCGCCGGCGGACTCGTTCCGAGCCCCTCGGCCCTGGTCGTCCTCCTGGGTGCCATCGCCCTGGGCCGGACGGCCTTCGGCGCCGGACTCGTCGTGGCCTACGGCCTCGGCATGGCAGCCACCCTCACCGGCGTCGGCCTCCTCCTCGTACGGCTCGGCGGCCGGTTGGGCGGCCTCAGTGACCGGCCGATATTCGCCCTTGCCCGCCGCATCGCCCCGCACACCGCGTTGCTGACCGCCGCACTCGTCCTTGTCGTCGGCCTCGGACTGATGGCACGCAGCCTGCCGACCGTCCTCTGACCAAACGGGAGCACGACATGATCCGCCGCCCGCTCGCCGCCGCTCTCACCACCGTCTTCGCCGCGGCCGCCCTCAGCGCCTGCGCGGGCCCCACGACCGGACCGCTGGACGCCCAGACCACCACCCCCTCCCCCACCTGCCGGGTGCACCAGACCAAGCAACCCGCGCTCCCCTACACGGCGGGCGCCCACGCCGACACCATCTCCGTCCTCCAACTCATGCACTACTACACCGCCAACGGCACCAAGGCGTTCTGCGACGGCAAACCCCCCACCGACGCCGACCGCCAGTGGACGGACCTCTACACCAGGCTCGGTGGCGCGCCCGCTCACCTGTCCGCCCGGACCGTTCGCACCCCCTGAACTCCGTAAGCCTCCAAGCGCCCTCCCGACCGCTGCGGCGCCCGGCCGCAGTCCGGTTCCGGCCGTATGCGGCCCTCAACGGATGGACGCGGCGCACCGGGGGTACGCATAGCGGCGCCGCGGGAACGTGAGGTCCGGCATCGATGCCCCGAGACCGCGTTCCCGCATCGTCCAGGGGGTGAGGTCATGCCGACGACCGGACACGGGATTCTCGCGCTGATGGGCTCCGGCGAGACCAGCCCCACGATGGTGACGCTGCATCGGGAACTCGCCGCCCTGCTGCCCGCCGACCCGGACGCCCTGATCCTGGAGACGCCCTACGGGTTCCAGGTCAACCGCGACGACATCTCCGCCCGCGCCCGCGAGTACTTCCAGCGCAGCGTGGGCCTGGCCACCGTCGTGCTTCCCGACGACGCCCCGGCGGGCGCCTCGGCGCATGCAGGCCCGGACGCCGCTCGCGACCACGTGCGCAGGGCCGACTGGGTCTTCAGCGGTCCCGGCAGTCCCTCCTACGCACTCGGCCGATGGGAGGCGCAGGGTCTCGCCGAGGTCTTCGTCGAACGGGTACGCCGGGGCCACGGCGTCACGGTGATGGCATCCGCGGCAGCCTGCACCGTGGGGCTCGCCGCGTTGCCGGTGTACGAGATCTACAAGGCCGGGCACCCGCCGCGGTGGCTGAGCGGACTCGACCTGCTCGGCCCTCTCGGCCTTCCGGTCACCGTGATCCCGCACTACGACAACGCCGAGGGCCGCACCCACGACACCCGCTACTGCTATCTGAGCGAAACCCGCCTCACCGCGATGGAACGCCAACTCCCCGACGGCAGCGCCGTCCTCGGCATCGACGAGCACACCGCGCTCGTCATCGACCTGGCGCACCACCGAGCGCGCGTATGGGGACACGGCGTCCTGACCGTACGCCGCGGCGGCATCAGCACCACGGTCCCCGCCGGCACGAACTTCACGCTGGACGACCTGCGTGAACTCGTTGCCGGCGGCACGGCCGTGCCCATATCCGTACCCGGCCCGCACGAGGCCGGCGATCGACCGTCGGCGCAACCCGTACCCTCGCCCGTGACCCTCCAGGAAGCCGTCGGCGCGGCCGAGGCCCGCTTCGACACCGCGCACGGGGTCGGAGACGCCGCAGGCATGATCGAGGCGGTGCTCGACCTGGACGCGGTGATCGCCGAGTGGTCCGCCGACACCGAGGAGGACGAGGGCGGCACGCAGTGGGCCCGGACCGTTCTTCGCGGCATGATCCGGCAGCTCGGTCCGGCCGCCCAGCAGGGCATGAGCGAACCCGGCCGCACCCTGGACCGGGTCCTCGGCCCCCTTCTGGAGCTGCGCCGATCCCTGCGATCCCAGGGCGCCTACGAACTCGCCGACCGCCTGCGCGCGGCTTTTGCCGCCGGAGGCGTCGAGATCCGCGACGGCGCCGAGCGCACCACGTGGCGGCTCACCGAGGACGAACGGCCGAGACCCGCCTCTCCCCACTCCACTCCGCCGTCATACGGGTGACCTCCCGGGGCTCTCGACATGCCACTGCACATACTGCGCAATAAGGTCATGTCGCGGCCTCAGCGCGCCCCGTCGAACTGCGCACGGCCGCGACACCCGGCACCACTGCGTCGCCCGAACGCGAAGGCGGAGCTCCTCGTGCACGACACCAAAGGTCCTGTCAGACGGGACGCGCCCGCTCCTCACGTTGCATCGCCACCGGTCCTCGTCGAGGCCCTCGTGCTGCGGCACGACCCGGTCGAAGGACTCGTCTACCGCCGACTCCTCGGCCGCCTCGAACATCGGGCCGATCCCGACGACACCGCCCGCGGACTCGCGTGTCTCGACGAGGACGACGACAACCACCTCGTGCACTCCACCAGTTGGCGGGCCACCGACGAAGGACACATTGTCCTGACCTACCTCGTCCACCCGGACCCCGAGCCGAGCCGCCCCGCGACAGCGGTGGCCCCGCCCGACACGATCGCTCACGCGGCCCGACCTGGCCGTCCCACTCCCCCACGCCTTGCCACCGACCATGTCGCGACCCACGCGATCAGGCACCTCGCGTTCCTCAGCCGCACCGACCCCGCTACGACCACCCACCTGGCACAGCACCCTGACACGCGCGACGCCCTGATCGGCATCCCCGGCCACCCCGCCGGCCGCCTCCCCCGACCCGAGACCGTCGAAGCCGGCGCAAGCGCACGCCCGTAGGGACTCGCCGGGGCCAGGTGTCCCGCCGCCCTTCTCAAACTGGACGAGCGGCGGCGAGCGGCATCCGGAAGCGGCGGAACGCCTGGGTGTCCCCGTCGGCACCGTGAAGTCCCGTATCCGGGACGGCCTCGCTCGGCTGCGCAAGGATCTGGAGGGGTGAACGCGCTGCCGCCACGCGGCCGCGCCGTCCCGTGAGAAGCTGCCGGCCGGGCCCTCCGCCTTCCGCGTGGTGTCCTGCCGGGGGAGGCGTGGACCGCACGAAGGCGCCCCGCGGGGCTACTCCCGGGTCGCCATCAGGACCGTGGCGTCCAGGTCGGGGTCGTGGGCCGTGGTCGCGGTGAAGCCGCCGGCGCGCAGGGCCCGCAGGGCGGGGGGAACCTGCGGCTCGCTGGTCTCGGAGAGCAGCGTGCCGCCGGGGGCGAGCCAGGCGCGGGCGGAACGGGCGACGCGGCGCAGGAGGTCGAGCCCGTCGGCGCCGCCGTCGAGCGCGAGCGGCGCCTCGTGGTCGCGCGCCTCGGACGGGAGGAGGGGGATGTCGCCGGTGGGGACGTAGGGGACGTTGGCGGCGAGCACGTCCACCCGCCCGCGCAGGCCGGCGGGGAGCGGCGCGAAGAGGTCGCCTTCGTACACCCGCCCGCCCGCGCCCGCGAGGTTGCGGCGGGCGCACCGTACGGCCGCGGGGTCGAGGTCGGCCGCGTGCAGTTCCACCCCGGGCACGGCCGCGGCGAGCGCGGCGCCGACCGCCCCGGACCCGCAGCACAGGTCCAGCACCACCGCGCCCGGGCGCAGGAGGGCGGCGGCGCGGGCGACGAGGAACTCGGTACGCCGGCGCGGCACGAACACGCCGGCGTCGACCTCGATCCGCAGCCCCGCGAACTCGGCCCAGCCGACGACGTGTTCGAGGGGCAGCCCGCTGGCGCGCCGCGCCACCATCGCGGTCAGCTCGTCCGGGGTCCGGGCGACCTCGAGGAGCAGGCTCGCCTCTTCCTCGGCGAAGACGCACCCGGCGGTGCGCAGTGCGGTGACGACGTCGTCGGGGTGCGGCCACAGCGGTCGCGGGGAGCGGGCGAGGGGTTCCGACATGCGTGGGGTGCCTTTCGGGAAGCGTGCTGCGCTCCCCCGGCCGTGCCGGCGCCGCGTGACGTCGACGTCAGTGCGCGCGGCCGTACGGTGGGAGCGACCGGTGTGCGGTGCTGCGGTTGATCGGTCCCACCTCCTCGGCTCGTCGCGGGGCGCGCTGCGGCGCCGCGCCCAACTTACCGTACGACCGCCTGCCGTACGACCGTCTACCGTTCGACCGCCGCGTTGACGGTGTGCAGGGCGGCGGTCGCGGCCTCGGCGGTGGGGTGCGGCCAGCCGTGCACGGTGATGGTGGCGCGCTCGCCGGGCAGCAGCGTGGTCAGGCCGCGGTCGGCGGTCGCGGCCGGGCCGAGCCGGTCTGCTTGCAGCAGCAGGTCGCGCAGCAGCGTGCGGGCGGTGACGGTGATCTCGACCGCGGGCGCGGCCCCCTCCGGGCCGCCGGCGCCGTCCCCGCGGACGGCCAACTCCAGGTCCCAGCGCGGCCGCGGGTACGCGAAGTCCTTGTCGCGGGCGGGGAACCAGTACGCGCGCAGCCCGTCGGCGCCGGAGCCCGCATCCGCATCGGCATCCGCATCGGCATCGGCGGTGAGGAGTTGCGTCGTGCTGCCGGCCGCGGGCCGGAGCTGCTCGGGGACCGGGAGGTCGGCGACGGTGCGGGCGGCCGCGGTGAACGGCACCCGGGCCTCAGCGAGCACCTCGCCGTCGACCGAGACGCGGCGCAGCAGCACTGCGCCGGACCACCCCTGCCCGGCCTGGTTGACCACGGCGAGCACCAGGGCGCCGTCCCGCTCCTGGAAGGTCAGCAGCCGGTCGGCGTAGAGCCGCTTCAGCTCGTGGTGGAGCGGCTTGGGCCGGCCGTCGCCGTCGATCGCGGCCCACGAGGTCACCGGCCAGCAGTCGTTGAGCTGCCAGACGATCGTGCCGGCGCAGCGCGGCCAGTGCGAGCGCCAGTGCTCGACGCCGGTGGCGACGGCCCTGGCCTGGTTGACCTGGGTGAGGTAGTGCCAGGTGTCGAAGTCGGCCGGGACCGGGAAGTGGCGGGCCAGGCCCCGTTCGAGCTTGCCGTTGCCGTCGCCGGCCTTCTGGTGGTGCAGCATGCCGGGCGAGTCGGGTGCGAGCGGCTCGTCGCCGATCGCGCGGCGGACGGTGGCGTAGGCGGGCGGGGCCTGCCAGCCGAACTCGGCGACGAAGCGCGGGACGCTGTCGCGGTATTCGGTGTAGTCGGTGCGGTTCCACACGTCCCAGGAGTGGGCGGTGCCGTGGTCGGGGTCGTTGGGGTGGTGCTGCCAGGAGCCGGACCAGGGGCTGCCGGGCCAGTACGGGCGGGTCGGGTCGGTCTCGGCCACGATCCGCGGCAGCACGCCGAGGTAGTAGCCCTCGCCCCAGGAGTCGGTGGCCAGTTCCGGCTCCCACTCCCAGTCGCGGAAGCCCCACAGGTTCTCGTTGTTGCCGTTCCACAGCACCAGCGAGGGGTGCGGGGCGAGCCGGGCCACGTTCTCCCGCGCCTCCGCCTCGACCTCGGCGCGCAGCGGCTGCTCCTCGGGGTAGGCCGCGCACGCGAAGAGGAAGTCCTGCCAGACCAGCAGCCCCAACTCGTCGCAGGCGTCGTAGAAGTCGTCGCTCTCGTAGATCCCGCCGCCCCACACCCGGACCAGGTCCACGCCCGCGTCGACGGCCTGCTCCAGCCGGGTCCGGTAGCGCCGCGCGTCGATCCGGCTGGGGAAGACGTCGTCGGGAATCCAGTTCACGCCGCGCGCGAAGAGCGCGGTGCCGTTCACCACCAGGGTGAACGCCGATCCGTGCGCGTCGGGCGCGGTGTCCAGCTCGACGGTGCGGAAGCCGATCCGCCGCTGCCACGCGTCGAGCGGGTCGGCGCCGTCCAGGACGGTCACCTCGCAGTCGTACAGCGGCTGTTCGCCGTAGCCGCGCGGCCACCACAGCCGGGCGTCGGGCACGTCGCAGGCGACCGTGAGGTGGTCGGTGCCGGGCGCGGCGGTGGTCTCGGTGACGGTGTCGCCGACCCGCAGCCGTACGGTCAGCGGCCGGGCCGTGCCGGAGGGGGTGCGTTCCAGGTCGATCCGCGCCTCGACCCGGCCGGTGCCCGCGTCGATGGTGGCCAGCGGGATCACCCGGGCGAGCCGGGCGGTGGACCAGCGCTCGACGCGCACCTGCTTCCAGATCCCGGCGGTGACCAGCGTCGGCCCCCAGTCCCAGCCGAACGAGCAGGCCATCTTGCGCAGGTACTGGAACGGCTCGGGGTAGGCGTTCGGCCGGTCGCCGACCAGGGCGCGGACCCGTTCGGCCTCGGTGTAGGCGGAGGTGAAGGCGACGGCCAGCGGGGTGCCGCCGGTGGCGTCCGGCCGGCCGGTGACGTCGAAGCGGTAGCCGCGGTGCATGTTGCGGGTGGTGCCGAGCACGCGCCCGCCGAGCCGCACCTCGGCGACGGTGTCGAGCCCGTCGAAGACCAGGTCGGTGCGCTCGTGGCCGGGCCCGTCGAGCCGCGGCAGCGCCGTTTCGTACGTCCAGTCCGCGCGGCCGACCCAGGCCACCTCGGTCTCGTTGCGGTCGAGATACGGGTCGGGGATCACCCCGGCGGCCATCAGGTCGGTGTGCACGCAGCCGGGCACCTGCGCGGGCACGCTGCCGCGGTCGGGAAGGCGCAGCTCCCAGCCGTCGGCGACCGGCGTGATGTCCTTCATGCGTACTCCCCTGCCTGCTGGTCCGTCGGCGCCAAAGGACGGCGCGGATCAAACGGTAAAGCACGCCGAACACGACATGACAGAGGGGGCACTTGACGAGCGGGGGGCCGCGCGCTGAACCGCTCCAGTCGCGGCGGGCGCGCCGGCCCTGCTACCGGCCGGCGACCGGGCCCCCGCCCGCCCCACCCGGACGGCCCGCGCCGCCCGGACTGCCCGGACTGCCCGGACCGCCTGCCCCGTCGTGCTCGGCCGCTCCGGCGCGGTCGGCCGCCGCGCCGCGGTGGCGCAGGGCCAGCGCCAGGCAGGTGGTGGTCGCGGCGACGGCCGGCGCGGCGACCAGCCGGGCCCACGAGGTGTGCGCCAGCGGCGCTTCCGCGGCGAGGAAGACCAGCGCGCAGGCGGCCGCCGTCACCAGCGCGGTACCGGGCTCGGGGCGCCCGGTGGGGGCGGTGGCGCCGGTGGTCCAGGCGTCGGTGAGCAGCAGGTAGGCCAGCAGCAGGGCGCCGACGCACGCGCCGAGCCACACCGGCGGGTCGGTCATGGCGGCGATGACGATCGAGGCCGCGGCCAGGATGGTGCAGCGGCGTCGGGCCGCCAGCGCGGGCCAGCGCATCGAGGTCTGCGCGGGCCGCTCGTCGACCATCGGGCTCGCCCACCAGCCCAGGACCGCGGCCGCCACCACCAGCGCCACCATCAGCTTGGAACCGTGCACGGCGGCCGGCGGGTCGCAGGCGGCCACCACGAGCGCGGTGCCCACGCAGCGGACGGCGAGCCGGGCGACACGCGGGCCGCCCGCCATACGGCTCATCGGGAACCTCCGTGGATGCGGGTGCGCAGCAGCGGCGCCAGCGCCAGGTCGAGGGTCTGGCCCGGCTGGTGGGCGATCAGCGCGATGCCGCGCTCGATCAGCGCGAACCGGATCGCCTGGCGGTTGGCCCGCCACAGCCGCAGCGCCATGGCCGCGTGGTCGTCGCCGGGTTCGACCTGCGGGTCGCCGGAGGGGATCTCCACGACGACCATCGGGTTGGCGCCGGCCCGGATCTGGTGCAGCGCGTCGAGGATGCGCTGGTCGGTGAGCGGGGTGAAGACGTAGACGAGCGCGCCCTCGGGCAGCGCGCGCGGGGCCAGCCGGATCGGTCCCGCGCCCCGGTGGGCGAAGTCCTTGCGGACCTCCAGCACGCTCTCCACGATCCGGTAGAAGTAGGCGTCGCCGCTGCCGGGTTGCAGCCACCGCGTGGTCCCGCCGACCGCGACCACCCCGACCCGGTCGTGCGTCCGCAAATACGCCCGGACCAGGCCCGCCGCCGCACGGAACGTCTCGTCCAACGACGACAGACCCGTCACCGGATCACGGATGTCGCCCAGCACATCGAGCATCACCACGGTGTCAGCGGCCCGCTCCGCCGCGAACTGATGCAGTTGCAGCGACCCGCGCCGCGTCGTCGCGGGCCAGTTGATCCGCCGCTGCCGCTCCCCACGCACGTACGGATGCACCCCGATCACCTCGATCCCCTCCCCCCGCTGCGGCGACGCGTGCTCCCCCAGCCGCGTCGGCAACCGCACCGGAATCGGCGTCAGCCCCGCCGCCGCCGGCAACGGAAAGACCGCCACCTCACCCAGATCCACCCGCACCGTCCGCCGCGCCACACCCCCCGCGTCATAGAGATCGACATCCACCGTGCCCAACGTCCACCGCCCCCACCGCTCAGCGGTGAACCGCAGTTCCAGATGGGCCCCACCCACGGCAAGCGCGTCCAGCCGCACGCCCGGGCCGAGCATGACCCCGGGGTCGAGCCGGCCGACGGTGCCGTCATGGGCCACCGCGATCCTGGCGACGACCTGCTCGCCCTCGAAGCAGCGCCGCGCGTCGACCCGCACGGTGGTCTCGACCCGCCCCGGGCGGGGGCCGAGCGGCAGGGACAACGCGAGCAGCGTCAGCGGGATCGCGGCGAGCGCGAGCACCCACGCGTGCCCGCTGACCAGGGCGGCGGCCAGGCCGACCACGGCCACGGTGCTCCAGCCCAGGGCGCGTTCGCCGACCCGCCAGCCGCGCGGCGGCTCGGGCGGCGCGTGGGTGGCGGCGCCCTCCCCCGCCTGCGCCCTGCCGCCCAGGGCGCGTTCGACGGCCCGCGCGCGCCGGTCCGACGGGTCCATACGGGCCCCGGTGCCGGTGGTGCGGGTGGGGCCGGGCGCGGGCGGGCCGCCGGGCGGCGCCGTCCCGGTCATGACGAGGCGGTGGCTCGGGGCAGCGTCTGCGGCGCGGGCACGGTCGCGACGATCTCCCGGATCACCTCGTCCGCGTCGATCTGCCGCACCCACAGCTCGGGCTTCAGCGTCACGCGGTGTGCCAGCGCCGGCACCGCGACCGACTTCACGTCCTCCGGCGTCGCGTAGTCCCGCAGCGCCATCACCGCGCGGGCGCGCGCCAGTTGCACCAGCGCCAGGCCGCCACGCGGCGACGCGCCCACCTGCACGTGCTGGTGCGCCCGGGTCGCGCCCACCAGCGCCACCACGTACTCCAGCAGGTCGTCGTCGACCTCGACGTGCTCCACCGCGGTCCGCATCGCCAGCACCTCGGCCGGACCCGACAGCGGCCGCAGCCGGGCCTCCGGCGCCGCGCGCGCCACCCGGGCCCGCAGCATGCCGACCTCGTCGTCCGCGGGCAGGTATCCCATCCGCACCCGCAGCAGGAAGCGGTCCAGCTGCGCCTCGGGGAGGGTGTACGTCCCCTCGTACTCGATCGGGTTCGCGGTCGCCACCACCACGAACGGGTCGGGCAGCGCCCGGGTGCTGCCGTCCACGGAGACCTGCGACTCGGCCATCGCCTCCAGCAGCGCCGCCTGCGTCTTCGGCGGGGTCCGGTTCACCTCGTCGGCCAGCAGCAGGTGGGTGAAGACCGGCCCGGCCCGGAACACCATCTCGCCCGACCGCTGGTCGTAGAACGGCGCCCCGGTCACGTCGGACGGCAGCAGGTCGGGGGTGAACTGGATACGCCGGAAGTCCAGCCCCAGCACGGTCGCGAAGGAGCGTGCCAGCAGCGTCTTGCCCAGGCCCGGCAGGTCCTCGATCAGCACGTGCCCGCCGGCCAGGATGCCCAGCATCACCAGCGCCAGCGGCTCCGGCTTGCCCACCACCGCGCCCCGCACCTCGTCCAGCACCTCGGCCGCCCGTGCCCCGGCCTGTTGCGGCGACAGCGTCACAGCGTCCTGGGCGGACGATTTCTCACTACTCACAACGACATTCCTCACTTCGCGAAGGCTGGGCGAACAGGGCGGACGGGGGTGGACTCGGTGGGCGGGGCGGCCCGCTCGGGGGCGAGCGGGCGGGGGCGGGGGCGGCGGGCGGGAACGTGTGGACCGCGGCGGCAGGTCACAGCGCTTCGAGCCGGTCCAGCAGCGCGGCGAGCACGGGCTCCGGCAGTTCGGGCTCCGGCGGCGGCTGGTTCAGGTCGATCCACGGCCACAGGTCGGCGCCGACCAGCGCGGCGGCCCGCTGCGGGGCGCGCTCCGGGTCGATGCCGTGCTGCTCGGCCAGCCGGGCCGCGAAGACCCGCTGGAGTTGCGGCCGCAGCGTGGTGGCGAAGTGCACGGCCCCCTTCTCGCCGAGCGAGTGGTCCACGATCCGCTGCCACTCGCCGAGCGCGGGGGCGCGGCTGTTCAGCAGCCGGACGGCCCTGCGGTAGCCGCTGTCCTGGGCGTCGCCGCCGGCGACGTAGCGGGCGGCGACGAGCGCGACGACGGCGAGCAGCACCAGCGCGGTGCCGGCCGCCGCGACGCCGTCCGTGAGGGCGACCAGCGCGACCGCGAGGACACCGCCCGCGACGAGGGCGGCGACCAGGGTGCGCGAGGACGCCGGCCGGTCGGAGGGGTCGGCCTCGGGGGCATGGGGGGCCGACCGGGCGTCGGGTGCGCGGGTCACGAGGCGGCCCCCGCCCCGGCGGCCTCGGCCGACCCTTCGGTGCCGTCCGTGCCGTCGGCCCGCCGTTCGAGCTGTGCGGCGATCTCGGACAGCGCGTCGGAGGCCCTCCGGCGGTGGCCGTCGTCCATGGGGTGGGTGGAGTAGCGGGCCTCGCGGAACAGTTCGGTCAGCTCGCCGGCGGCCGGGCCGGCCGGCAGACCGCCCGCCGCGGCCCGCTCCAGCAGGTCCTGCGGGCTGTCCGAGGCGCGCCGGGCGACCCCGGACGCGGCGAGCGAGGTCTCCATCGCCACGTAGCAGGCGATCACCGCGGCCCGGGCGTCGTCGTTGTCGAGCAGCGCGCGTCGGCCGGAGCGCACGGCCTGGGCGAGGAGTTCCTCGTCGTCCGCCACGACGCTGAAGACGCCGCTGGGCGCCGTGTGTTCGACCCGCCGCAGCATCCGCAGCAGGTACCGGACGGCATAGGCGACCGCGGCGACGGCGACGGCGATCAGCAGGCCGACCGCGAGGTGCAGCAGCCAGCCCGGGATGTGCAGCGACCCCTTGTCGGACGAGACGTGGGAGGGCTTCACCGTGCGGGGCGGCACGGTCTGGAACGAGCGCGGCCGCCCGGGCCGGTAGTCCAGACCGGGGCCGGTCCGGAAGTCGTGCAGGGCGAGCAGCAGCACGGGCACGGCAGCCGGCGCGATCATCAGGGTGTGGCGGACGACGTCCGCCAGCCGCTGCTGGGTGGCGGTGCGGTGCTCGTCGTACGGGCTGAACCGCTCGCGGTAGCGCCTGTTGGCCGCGATCGCGGCCACCAGCCACAGGACCGCGACGCCGAACGCGGCTGCGTTGCCGCCCAGCGGCCCGCGGCCCCGGCTGTCCGTCAGGCTGTCGGGGCGCAGCAGCAGGGCCGCCACGCCGATGCCCGCCACCACGATGACGGCCAGGGCCACTCGGCCCCCGCCCGATCCCGTGCCGCTCGCGCCTGTTCCCGGTTCCCGCCCCGTCAATCGCAACGCCTCCCCCTCGCGCTGGGCAGCTTGGCACACCGCGCTGTGCGCGTCACGGGCAGGGGTCGGCCGCCGCTCCCCCGGTGCCCGCTCTCCCGCGTTGCGGACCGCCCACGCCGCGCCAAGCATGGACGCATGGTCGACACGGCTCCGTTCGACGTGATCAGCGCGGGTCTCGCCGAGGTGCACGGGCAGTTCCTGCCGGTCACGGACGGCGAGGTCGCGTCGTACATCCCCAAGCTCGCGCTCGCCGATCCGAACGACTTCGGGCTGGCGCTGGTGAGCATGGACGGACACCGCTACCAGGCCGGGCGCTCCCAGGTGCCGTTCTCGATCCAGTCGGTCGCCAAGCCCTTCGTGTACGCGCTGGCGCTCGCGGAGCTGGGGCTCGACGAGATCCACCGCTGGGTGGGCAACGAGCCGAGCGGCGACGCGTTCAACGCGATCAGCCTGGAGCGCGGCACCGGGCGCCCGGCGAACCCGATGATCAACGCGGGTGCGATCGCGACCACCGACCTGGTCCCGGCGGACAGCCCGGAGGAGCGGTTCGCGCGGGTACTGGAGGGCCTGAGCGCGTTCGCCGGGCACCGGCTGGAGGTCGACGAGGAGGTGTACCGCTCGGAGTCCGCGACCGGCGACCGCAACCGCGCCCTGGCCTACCTGATGCACGCCGCCGGCTCGCTGCGCACCGAGCCGCGCGCCGCGGTGGAGACGTACTTCCGGCAGTGCGCGGTCCGGGTGAACACCGTGGACCTGGCCGTGATGGCGGCGACGCTGGCCACCGGCGGCGTCAACCCGGTGACCGGAAGGACCGTGGTGCCCGAGCGGGTCGCGGTGCAGGTGCTGGCGGTGATGGCGACCTGCGGGATGTACGACGCGGCCGGCGACTGGCTGGTACGGGTCGGGCTGCCGGCCAAGAGCGGCGTGTCGGGCGGGCTGGCGGCGGCGAGTCCGGGCCGGTTCGGGCTCGCCTGCTACAGCCCGCCGCTGGACCCCACCGGCAGCCCGGTGCGGGCGGTGGCGGCGCTGCGCGAGGTGTCCCGGCGGCTCGGGCTGCACCTGATGCAACCGCCCGCGCCGGGCCCGGCCACGGTCACGGCGTGCACGACGGCGGAGCACTGGCCCCCCGCCGCGGACCGCCCGCCGCAGGAGCGGGAGCTGCTGGCGCGCGAGGCGCGGCGGATCGCGCTGGTGGCCGCGCGCGGCGAGCTGGACTTCACGGCGGTGGAGCGGGTGCTGTACGCGCTGGCGTCGGTGGCGCCGGACCGCCCGGGGTGGCTGGTGCTGGACCTCGCCGAGGTGATGTGGGTACGGCCGACGGCCCGGACGATGCTGACGGCGGCGCTGGCGCGGGTCACCGCCGCCGGGCACCGGGTGTGCGTGGTGACCGGCGCGGAGCCGTACGGGCACGGCGAGCTGACGACGGGCGCGGAGGTGCGCGGGAGCCGGGCGGACGCGGTGGCCTGGGCCGAGGACGGGCTGGTCGGCGAGTCCGCTGGGCTGCGGAAGTCGACTGATTGATATATCCAGGAAAGGACAGAAGTGGAAGACAACCGCAAGACGACCAGACGGTTCGGGGGCCGCGTCCGCGGCTGACGGCGCGACCGCACGCCCCCAGCCGTACGCGTCCGCCCGCTCCGGCCCCGCGCGCGTCCCACGCGCTCCGTCGCCGCCCGCGTCTTCGCCAGCCGCCGGAAAGGTCCGCCCATGCCCTCCATGCACCAGCCGCTGACTCCTGCCGCGCTCGCCGAACTGCGCCGGCCCCGCAAGTACCCGGCGGTCTCGGTGCTGCTGCCCACCCACCGGCGCGAGCCGGACAACGCGCAGGACGCCGTACGGCTGCGCAACCTCCTGGAGGAGGCGAAGAACGCGGTGCACAGCGACCCGGAGGTGGCCAGGGCGGACCGGATCGACGTGATCGGCCAGCTCGACCAGGCGCTGGCCGAGGTGGACCTGGTGTACGCGGAGGAGGGGCTGGCGATCTTCGCCGCGCCCGGCGAGCACCACGTGTGGTCGCTGGAGCGGTCGGTGCCGGAGCGGGTGCTGCTGGCGCAGACGTTCCTGACCCGCAACCTGGTGGCGGCCTACGCGGCGAACCAGCCGTTCCGGGTGCTGGCGCTGTCCGCGGACGTGGCCACGATGTGGAGCGGCGGGCGGCAGCACACGCCGCGGCAGGAGAAGGGGCCCTTCCCGGTGCGGCGGGCCCCGATCGACTTCGACCCGGAGCGGCAGGAGCGGATCGGGGACACCCCGAGCATCTTCAACGACGAGGACACCCGGGTCTTCCTGCGGGAGGTCACCGAGGCCGTGGCGGCGGCGCAGGCGGCCGACCCGCGGCCGCTGTACCTGGTCGGCGAGCCGGAGGCGATCAGCGCGCTGGACGAGGTCGGGCCGGTGGCCAGGGACGCGGTGGCGCACGTCGGCCACGGCGGTCTGGCCCAGGGCCCGGGCGAGGCGCTGGCCAGGGCGGTCGCCGACGCCGACCGGGAGCGCGACGAGCGGGCGGTGGCGGCCGTGCTGGACGACCTGGACCGGGCCCGCGGCCGCAAGGAGTTCGCCGGCGGCGTGGACGAGGTGTGGCAGTCGGTGACCGAGGGCCGCGCCTCGCTGGTGGCGATCGAGGACGGCTACCGGACCACGGTCAGGGACGACGGTGAGCACCTGGTGCCGGCCGCTGCGGAGGAGCACGGCGCGCGCGACGACATCGTGGACGAGATCGCCGAGCAGGCGCTGGACACCGGGGCGCGGGTGCGGTTCGTCCCCGACGGGCACCTCGCGGACTCCGGTCACATCGCGGCGGTACTGCGGTACTGACCGAGCCGGGCGCGGGCGCCGACGGGTGCCGGTCCCACGGCTCCGGAAGGAGTCCGCTCGGCAGTGCCAACTGCCGCTCCACACCTATACGATGAGGTTCCGGTTCACGGCGGGGGCGGTGGAATCAACACATGGTTGACGGGGACGGGGCGGCGCCCGGGGCGGCGACCCTGGCGGAGAAGATCGACGCGCTCTTCCGCGTGGTGCGCAGGCCGGACCGCGAGGCGTACACCCACGAGGAAGTCGCGCGGGCCTGCCGGGAGGCGACCGGGGAGAGCTTCTCGACCACCTACCTGTGGCAGTTGCGCACCGGGCGGCGGACCAATCCGACCAAGCGCCATCTGGAGGCGCTCGCGCAGTTCTTCCAGATTCCGGTCGCGTACTTCTTCGACGACGAGCAGGGCGCGCGGATCGCCGCCGAACTGGAGCTGCTCGGCGCCCTGCGGGACGCCGGAGTGCGCAGTGTCGCCCTGCGGGCGGTGAACCTCTCGCCGGAAGGCATGGGCACCATCAGCGACATGATCGATCTGATCGCCAAACGCGAGGCCGAGCGGAACTCGCCGTAGCGCGGGGCCGTTCCGCATCGTCAGGGAGTGCGGCGGGCGGGGTCCGGGACGCGGGGGTTCCGGGGCCCGAGGCAACAGGGGTTCGAAGGAAACCGAGCGAGACGGGACCCGAGGGAAGCAGGGTTCCGGACAGGCGGGACCGTTCGGTGCCGGGACGCGGGGGTCCCGGCACCGGCGCCGGGGGTCCCGGAGTTCCGGTCAGTGCGCGGCGTCGGGCATCGGCGTCGCGCGAGCGGCGGTCGCCGGTGGCGATGGGGGTGATGCACGTGAGAGCGCGGGCAACCACACACGGCGTGCTGTGGGACAAGTACCGGCAGGCCATGGGCGACACCGTGCTGCCCAGACCGTTCGACGAGCTGGCGCTGATCGCCCGGCTCGCCGCGCGGCGCGGCCGGCCGATCGAGCTGATCCCGGTCGACGCGTTGCCGAACCTGCCGTGCGGGCTGCTGATGGTCACCGACCAGGCCGACTGCATCGTCTACGCCACGGACACCAGCACGCTGCACCAGCGGCACATCCTGCTGCACGAGGCGGCTCACCTGGTGTGCGGGCACGACCGGGTCGAGCCCGTCCCCGGGGCCGGGGGCCGCGATGTCCCGCCGGGGTCGCGGGCGCTGCTCCCCCACCTGCCCGACGCCCTGGTCCGCCGGGTGCTGGGCCGGACCGTCTACAGCGAGCCGCAGGAGCACGAGGCGGAGTTACTGGCGTCGCTGATCTGCTCGCGCGTCGCGCGCGAGGCGGACACGCCGCAGCTCGCGGAGGGCCAGCAGCGCCGGCTGGGGTCGATGTTCGGCGCGCCGCCCGCCCGGGGCGGGGCGCGTGGTTGACACCGGGACGTACGGCGCAGGCGGCCTGCTGATCGCGTTCGCCTGCTACCGGATGGTGGTCGCCCGGCGCGGCGAGCCCGACCCCGCGATGCGGTACATCGGCTGGTTCGCGATGTCGATGGGCGCGGCGCTGCTGGTGCTGGCGCCGGCCTCGGTGGCGGCGCTGGACCGGTTCGCGCCACTGCCGCGGGCGGGGGTGCTGCTCGGCGCCGAGCTGAAGATGTGCGCGCTGACCGCGCTGGCGCTGATCGCCCGGGCGCTGGGCGAGCCGGGACACGGCACGCAGCGGCGGCTGACCTGGCAGGCGCTGGCCACGGCCGTCGCCATGGCCGCGCTCTTCCTCCCGGCGGGCCTGCGCGACCAGGGCGGCACCGGGTTCGTGGACGGCACCTCGGACCGCTGGCTGCTGGCCGGCTACGACCTGCTGTTCGTGGTGTACTCGCTGCGCTGCCTGGCGCTGTTCACCACGCTGCTGGGCCGCCACGCCCGCCGGATGCCGCCCAGCGCGCTGCGCACCGGGCTGCGGCTGATGCAGGCGAGCGGCGCGGTCGGGGCGCTGTGGACGCTGCTGCTGCTCCCGGACGCCGCGCACGTCCTGCGCTGGGGCCGGCAGGACACCGCGGAGGACTTCGGGTCGGCGGCGCTCGCGGTGGCCTGCGTGCTGCTCGCGGTGGGCGGGGCGACCGCCACCACGTGGCGCCGGGTGCTGGCCGCGCCGGTGCGGCTGGTGCGCGCCGCGCGTGCGTACCGGGCGCTGGAGCCGCTGTGGTCGGCGCTGTACGAGGCGCACCCGGGGATCGCGCTGCGGCCGTCGAAGGCGGGTCGGCGCCGCACCGGGAAGCCGGCGCTGCGGGACATGCAGTTCGCGCTGTACCGGCGGGTGATCGAGATCCACGACGGCCGGCTGTCGCTGCGGCCTTACTATCCGGCCGACGTCCGGGCCTGGCTGGCTGAGCGGGGCGCGGCCGGGGCGCCTGCCGTGTCGGGTCCGGCCGCGGTGGCGGCGCTGCCGCCCGGCTGTGCGTCGTCGGACGCGGTGACCGAGGCGGCGGCGCTGGCGGCGGCCGTGGAGGCGCGCCGCGCGGGGCTCCAACCGCCGCCGCGGCGGGCGGCGTTGACGGCGGCCGCCCTGCCGCGCACCGGGACCATCGACGGGGACGTGGCCTGGCTGATGGTGGTCGCGCAGGCGTTCACGGCGCTGACGGCGGCGGGCCGGCCGGTGGAACGCCGGACATGAAAGCGCCCCGGCCGGGACGGGGGGACCAGGCCGGGGCAGTCACGAGGTGATCCGGCGCGCACGTCAGGCGCTCCCGATCACAAACTTAGTTTAACACTCAATGAGCGTAGTCGAATCCACGGGGGGTCGGCGCGGTCCGCATGGGGGTCGCGGCCGGCACAGAGGCGTCGTCGGCCTGCGCGTCGGCGGCCGCCTCGGCCCCGGCGCCCGCACCGCCCTCCGCGCCCGCTCCGGCCGCACCCGCTCCGGCCGCGGCCGTGGGCAGCGCCTCGGCGGCGGGGCGGTCCTCGCCCAGCAGGTCCCGGAACTTCAGACCGTCGGCGGGCAGGTCGCGCCGCCACGCCATCGCCACCAGGGGCGCGAACAGGGCGAGCCCCGCACTCAGCGAGCTGGTCACCGACAGCCGCACCAGCGTGCCGTCGGCGTGCGGCAGCAGGTCGAAGCCGTAGAGCGGGACCTGGGTGCCCAGCGGGCCCCACATCCGCTGACCGCGGAACGCTATCCGGCGACCGGGCTCGAAGTCGGCGCAGACCAGCCGGTGGAACCGGCGCCGGCCCGGGAAGCGGTAGCGGTAGACCGCGTTGACCCCCGGCTGTACGTACGCCGACGCGACCGAGGACACCCCCGAGCTCCACAGGGCGAGGTTGCGGGCGTCGGCGAGAAAGTCGAAGACCTCCGTCGGTGTACGCCGCACGAACACGTTCGTGGACACGCAAGGCATCGCAAAACCTCCCCGGTAGCGGCGTGGGCGGCTGCCGTGCGCGGGCGCGGACCGATGGACGGTTCGTGCGCCGGACGGGCGGTCGCCTGCTTCACTCCTCTTCCACAGCGTGCCCCGCAAAACCGCCCATGTCGTGGCAATGGGACCAATCGAGTGAGAACGCTGCGTGCACGGGGGTGATCAAGCGGTGCCGAGGACCGATAGCCTGACCTGGTGGAAGAGCAGAAGTTGCCGGCACGTTTCGAGCGCGGCACCGACGGACCGAAAGTGATCGTCGCCGGGCTCGACGGCTCGGATTCCTCCTGGCGGGCCGCGGCGTACGCCGGTGGTCTGGCCCGCCGGCAGCACGCCCTGCTCGCACTCGTGTATGTGCAGCCCTACATCGCCGGCGGCGCCGCGCTCGGCGTGCCGGTGTCGGAGGCGGACACCGGGATCGCGGAGCAGCTCCTCGCCGACATCCGCGACTCGGTGGAGCGGATGCGCGGGACCTTCACGGTGCGCTGGGAGTTCCACACCTTCCGCGGCGACCCCTACAACGGCCTGGCGATGGCTGCCGACCAGCTCACCGCCGACGCGGTCGTGGTCGGCGCCTCGGAGCGGGCCGGGCACCGGCTGGTCGGCTCGGTCGCGGTGCGCCTGGTGAAGTCCGGCCGCTGGCCGGTCACGGTCGTGCCGTAGCCCCCTCGCCATGGTCCCGGTCGCACGCGGGCGTGCGACCGGGACCCGACCGGCATGCCCGGTCCGCCCCCTCGGCCTCCCTCAGCGGGCGGCCTGGGCGGGCGCGTACTTGTAGCCGACCCGGCGGACGGTCACGATGCTGCCGCGGTGCTCGGCGCCCAACTTCCGCCGCAGCCGGGCGATGTGGACGTCCACGGTGCGGCCGTCCCCGACGTGGCCGTATCCCCACACGGTGGTGACCAGCTGGTCGCGGGAGTGCACCCGGTGCGGGTGCGCGACCAGGTGGGCGAGCAACTCGAACTCCAGGTAGGTCAGGTCCAGCGGGCGGCCGTCGACGGCGGCGGTGCGGCGCTCGCCGTCTATGAGCACCGGCGCGACGGGCAGCGCCGGCCCGCCCCGCTGCTGCTCCACCACGGTCTCGACGACCGGCTCGACGGCGTACTGGTACGGGTCGGCGGCCGGCACCGGCTGATCGGCGCGGGCCCGGTCGGCCGGGACCAGCACCAGGTAGCCGACCATCGGGGCACCACCGGCCACCGCGGGCAGCACATGCCCGGGCGCGGGCAGCCAAGTGGCGCCGGGCGGAAGGAAGTCGGGGGCGGGCGGGACCTCGTCGGGCCGCACCGCGCGCAGCCGCTGCCGGGCGGCGGGCGGCGCGGGTACGGCGGCGGGTGCGGACGGGATGTGCGAGACGTTCGACATGGTTTCGGCTCTTTCGCGCGATGGGTCGGGAGGACTCCGTCGTGCGCGGGACCGGAAACGTGCTGGTGCCGACGGCAACCGGCGCTGGGGCCGGAAGCGGTGCGAGGTCAGCGGGCGACGTGGTTCCGCGCGGGGATCGCGCGGCAACACCAGCGGTCGAAGTGGTGCTCCTGCCGGGACGGCCAGAAGGGCTCGAGGTCGTCGCGACCTGTCCCGGGGTCAGTGATGCTGGCCATGCCCCTATTGAACCAGACCCCGCGCCCCCGGTGTGAGGGTCCGGCAGGGTCCGCGACGTGTCCGCGGTCACGCTCCCGGCGCCACGCCCCGCCGTCCGCACCCCACTCGGCGGTCGCGGCACCGCCCGGGGCTACGCTGAGGCGTCGAGCTGAAGGAGTCGCCATGCAGATCCACCACGTGCTCACCACCCTGGCGGTCAACCAGTCCCCCGGACCCGGGCCGGTGATGCGCACGTTCATCGTGGTGTCGGTCGTCGGCGCCGCGTTCCTGGGCTGGTTCCTCCTCCGCGGCTACCGCGACTGAGGAAGTACGGCGCGACAGTTCGCCCGGGCCCCTTGGAAGCAGCTGCTCTCCCGCGGAAGAGCAGTGCCTGATTCAGGGGCGCGGGGAACTGCGCGACCAGCCACCCACCGACCGCAAGGTCCGGGTAGCCACAGGACGGGCCACCCTCAGCGGATCGGCACCCCGGCCAGCGTGCGGGCTATGACGAGCCGCTGGATCTCGCTGGTCCCCTCGAAAATCGTGTAGATCGCGCTGTCCCGGTGCATCCGCTCCACCGGGTACTCCCGGGTGTAGCCGTTGCCCCCGAGGATCTGGATCGCCTGCGCCGTGACCTTCTTCGCGGTCTCGCTGGCGAACAGCTTGGACATGGAGCCCTCCGCCGAGGTGAACGGGCGGCCGGCGGTGGCCATCCAGGACGCCCGCCACACCAGCAGCCGCGCCGCGTCGATCTGCGTGCGCATATCGGCGAGTTGGAAGGCGACGCCCTGGTTGTCGATGATCGGGCGGCCGAACTGCTCGCGGGTCTTGGCGTATTCGAGGGCGTAGTCGTAGGCAGCGCGCGCGGTGCCGACCGCCATCGCGCCGACCGCCGGGCGGGACGCCTCGAACGTGGCCATCGCCGCGTTCTTCACCCTCTCCGCACCGTCGCCGGACTTCGCCCGCTGACGGGCGCGGGCCAGCCGCTCGTCGAGCTTCTCCTTGCCGCCGAGCAGGCAGTCGCCGGGCACGCGGACGTCCTCCAGTACGACCTCGGCGGTGTGCGAGGCGCGGATGCCGTGCTTCTTGAACTTCTGCCCCTGGGACAGGCCGGGGGTGCCGGGCGGCACGATGAAGGAGGCGTGGCCCTTGGTGCCGAGTTCCGGGTCGACCACGGCCACCACCACGTGCACGTTGGCGATGCCGCCGTTGGTGGCCCAGGTCTTGGTGCCGTTGAGCACCCACTCGTCGGTGGCCTGGTCGTAGACCGCGCGGGTGCGCATCGAGCCGACGTCGGAGCCGGCGTCCGGCTCGGAGGAGCAGAAGGCGGCCACCTTCACGTCGGCGGCGTCGCCGTACATCTGCGGCACCCAGGTGCCGATCTGCTCCTCGGTGCCGTTGGCGAGCACGCCGACGGCGGCCAGGCCGGTGCCGACGATGGACAGCGCGATGCCCGCGTCACCCCAGAACAGCTCCTCCATGGTCATGGGGATGCCCAGGCCGGTCGGGTCGAAGAACTGCTGGGCGTAGAAATCCAGCGAGTACAGCCCTATCTTGGCGGCCTCCTGGATGATGGGCCAGGGCGTCTCCTCGCGCTCGTCCCACTCGGCGGCGGCCGGGCGCATCACGTCGGCGGCGAAACCGTGAATCCATTCGCGCACGGACTGCTGTTCGTCGTTGAGTTCGAGCGTGAAGTCGCCCATGGTCCCCTCCACGTACTGGTTACTTGCGGTAACAGCAGTCTGTTACCGTGCGGTAGGGAATGTCAACTCACCGAGCGCCGAGCCGTGGAGTGCCCCGGGGGTGTTACGTTGCGCGCATAAAGCTGCAGTACACGAGCAGTGCAGACGAGCAGTTGACCCATGGCGCCCGGTGACACACGAGCGCGGCGAACGACCGGGAGGCGCACGGTGGACACCGGGCATCGGCAGGATCAGCGGACCGCCACCGAGCGCCGCCGTACCGAACTGCTGGAGGCCGCCGAACGCGTGGTGCTGCGCGAGGGCCCCGAGGCGTCGATGAACGCGATCGCCGCGGAGGCGGGCATCACCAAGCCGATCCTCTACCGGCACTTCGGTGACAAGTCCGGGCTGTACCGGGCACTGGCCAAGCGGCACACCGACGCGCTGCTGGCGACGCTGCGCACCGCGCTGGACTCCCCCGGGGACCGTCGCGACCGGGTCGAGGCGACCTTGCACGCGTACCTGTCCGCGATCGAGACCCGGCCGCAGGTCTACCGGTTCCTCATGCACCCGGCGGAGACGCCCGCGGCCGACGGAGAGAAGGGGTTCGACGTCGGCCGCCACCAGGTGCCGCTGCTGCGGCGGATGGGCGAGGACCTCGGCGACGTGATCGCCGAGCGGCTCGACCTCGGGCCCGACACCCGGCAGGTCGCGCGCGTGTGGGGGCACGGGATCGTCGGGATGATGTACGCCGCCGGCGACTGGTGGCTGGGCGAGCGGCCCTGCTCCCGGGACGAACTCGTGCGGACCCTGGCGGATTTGCTGTGGGGTCGGCTCACCCTCGCGGGTGACCGCGCCGGCAGCCGCGGACTGTAGGGCGCCGCTGACCCCCCGGGCCGCCCGGTCCCGTCCGTCCAGGGGCCACCTCGCGGTGGTGGGTCAGCGCGCGGTTCCTCGCACCCCTGACCCCCCGGGCCGCCCGGTCCCGTCCGTCCAGGGGCCACCTCGCGGTGGTGGGTCAGCGCGCAGTTCCGCCCTCAGCGCTTCGCCTGGGAGGCGCCCTCAGCGCCCACTTACGGGTGCACGCCGTCCGTGGCCTGCCCCCGCCGGCCCGTGGCCGGGCTGCGGCGTCGACCGTCGCGGCGGTCGTCTCCCCCATCCGGAAGTCGATAGGCTGGGCCTGGCCAGCTCGGCCGAAGTCGAGGAGGAAGCACCCACGATGGCAGGCAACTCTGAGCCGCTGACGCCGCGGGCGAAGCTCGCCGTGACGGCGGGCAGGGCCGCGGCGGCGGTCTCCCGCGCCGCAGGCAAGGGCAGTGGATCGGTGATCGGCGGCAAGGTCGCGCTGAGGTTCGACCCCGACCTGCTCGCGCGCCTCGCCCGCCACCTGGACGTCGTACTGGTGTCGGCCACCAACGGCAAGACCACGACGACCCGGTTGCTCGCCGAGGCGCTGCGCGCGGGCGGCCCCGTGGTCTCGAACGCGCTGGGCGCGAACATGCCCGCCGGCATCACGTCGGCGCTGGCCGGCGGCTCCGACGCCAGGTTCGGCGTGATCGAGGTGGACGAGAAGTACCTCGCGGGCGTGGCGCGGGACACCACCCCGAAGGCGATCGCGCTGCTCAACCTCTCCCGGGACCAGCTGGACCGGGCCGCCGAGACCCGGATGCTCGCCGAGAAGTGGCGCGAGGGGCTGGCCGGTTCCGAGGCGATCGTCGTCGCCAACGCCGACGACCCGCTGATCGTGTGGGCCGCGTCGTCGAGCCCGACCGTGGTGTGGGTGGCCGCCGGCCAGGAGTGGAAGGACGACGCCTGGTCGTGCCCGTCCTGCGGCGGGGTGCTCCAGCGCCCCTCCGACGACTGGTTCTGCTCCGAGTGCGGTTTCCGCCGCCCGACCCCGACGTGGGGGCTGTCCGGCGACCACGTGGTCGATCCGTACGGCGTCGCGTGGCCGATCCACCTCCAGCTGCCCGGCCGCGCCAACAAGTCCAACGCGGCGGTGTCCACCGCGGTCGCCGCGGCCTTCGGCATCGACCCCAAGGTCGCGCTGGAGCGGATGTACAAGGTGCAGGCGGTCGCCGGGCGCTACGACGTGGTCACCTACCAGCAGCGCCAGGTGCGGCTGCTGCTGGCGAAGAACCCGGCGGGCTGGCTGGAGACGTTCTCGCTGATCGACCAGCCGCCGGCGCCGGTGATCCTGTCGGTGAACGCGCGCGGCGCCGACGGCACCGACACCTCCTGGCTGTGGGACGTGGACTACACCCGGCTGGCCGGGCACCCGATCATGGTGCTCGGTGACCGCCGGCTGGACCTGGCGGTGCGGCTGGAGGTGGCCGGACTGCAGTTCCGGGTCTGCGCCGACCTGGACGAGGCGGTGCGCAACGCGCCGCCCGGCCGGATCGAGGCGATCGCCAACTACACCGCGTTCCAGGACCTGCGCCGCAAGGTCGGAAACTGAACGGGCAGGCGGGCCCCGCGGACGACCCGTGGTCGCCGCAGGCCCGGCCCCAGGCCCGATCCCGACGGACCCGAGGAGAAGCACGCATGAGTGATTCCAGCCTGCGCCTGGTGTGGGTCTACCCCGACCTGCTCAGCACCTACGGCGACCAGGGCAACGCGCTGGTGGTGGAGCGGCGCGCGCAGCAGCGCCGGGTGCCGGTCACCCGGGTCGACGTCCGCTCCGACCAGCCGATCCCGACCTCCGGCGACATCTACCTGATCGGCGGGGGCGAGGACCGCCCGCAGCGGCTGGCGGCCGAGCGGCTGCGCCGTGACGGCGGGCTGAACCGGGCGGTGGCCAACGGCGCGATCGTCTTCTCGGTGTGCGCGGGCTACCAGATCCTCGGCCACGAGTTCGTCAACGACCTGGGCCGGCCCGAGGCGGGCCTGGGACTGCTGGACGTGGTGAGCACGCGTGGCGAGGGCGAGCGCTGCGTCGGCGACGTGCTGGCGGACATCGACCCGCAGTTGGGGCTGCCGCCGCTGACCGGGTTCGAGAACCACCAGGGCGTCACGCACCTCGGCCCGGCCGCCCGCCCGTTCGCCCGCACCCGGGTCGGCCGCGGCAACGGCACCGGCGACGGCACCGAAGGGGCGTTCAACGACACGGTGTTCGGCACGTACATGCACGGCCCGGTGATGGCCCGCAACCCGCACATCGCCGATCTGCTGATCAAGCTGGCGCTGGACGTCAACGCGCTGCCGCCGGTCGACGACCAGTGGTACGACGCGCTCCGCGAGGAGCGGATCGCCGCGGCCGTGCAACCCGCCTGACCCGTACCGCGGGCGGTGCCGGAGCCGGCAGCGGTCCGGCACCGTCACGCTGTGCGGAGGTGACCTGCTGTTGGGGTAATCGTCAGGTGTCCGAAGTGCGGTCGCCGTGGAGGCGTGGACGGCGCGATCGGTAAGCTGGGCCCGATCCATCCGGACGACGGGGTCCGGCCGTCCGGTTGAGTTGCAGGAGTAGCGAGCGATGCGTATTGGTGTCCTGACCAGCGGCGGCGACTGCCCCGGGCTGAACGCCGTCATCCGGTCCGTGGTGCACCGCGCCGTGGTCGACCACGGTGACGAGGTCATCGGCTTCCACGACGGGTGGAAGGGCCTGCTCGAATGCGACTACCGCAAGCTCGACCTCGACGCCGTCAGCGGCATCCTGGCCCGCGGCGGCACCATCCTGGGCTCGTCCCGGGTGCAGCCGGCGCATCTGCGCGGCGGGGTGGAGCAGGCCCGCGGCCATGTCGCCGACCTCGGCCTGGACGCGATCATCCCGATAGGTGGTGAGGGCACCCTCAAGGCGGCCCGGCTGCTGTCGGACGCGGGCCTGCCGATCGTGGGCGTGCCGAAGACGATCGACAACGACATCTCCTCCACCGACGTCACCTTCGGCTTCGACACCGCCGTGACCGTCGCCACCGAGGCGCTGGACCGGCTGAAGACCACCGCGGAGTCGCACCAGCGGGTGCTGATCGTGGAGGTCATGGGCCGGCACACCGGGTGGATCGCGCTGCACTCGGGCATGGCGGCCGGCGCGCACGCGATCGTGGTGCCGGAGCGGCCGTTCGACGTGCAGGAGCTGACCGACGTGGTCGGCAAGCGGTTCGAGGCGGGCAAGAAGTTCGCGATCGTGGTGGTCTCCGAGGGCGCCAAGCCCCGCGAGGGCACGATGGACTTCACCTCCGGCGCGACCGACGTCTACGGACACGAGCGGTTCACCGGTGTGGCCAACCAGCTCTCGGTGGAGCTGGAGGAGCGGCTGGGCAAGGAGGCGCGCCCGGTGATCCTCGGCCACGTGCAGCGCGGTGGCACCCCCACGGCGTACGACCGGGTGCTCGCCACCCGCTTCGGCTGGCACGCGGTGGAAGCGGTGCACCACGGCCGGTTCGGCATGATGACGGCGCTGCGCGGCACCGACATCAACCTGGTGCCGCTGTCGGAGGCGGTCGAGCACCTCAAGACGGTGCCGGCCGAGCGGTACACCGAGGCCGAGTGCGTGCTGTGAGCCGTACGCCCCGCCTGTCCTCCTGAGCACGCCGCGGCCGCCCGCCGCGACCCGCTGTTGACGCCCCCGGTCGGATCGACGACCGGGGGCGGTTCTAGTCTGGTGCGGGCACATCGGGTGAAGGAGTGACAGATGGATCACGGCGGTTCGGCCTTGCTGGCCATGCCGGGAATGCCGGGCATGGACGCGGACCTTCCGCCGTTCACGCTCGGCCGCGGGCTGGCCTTCGGCGGTGACCCGTTCTTCCTGGTGCTGTGCGTGGTGCTGCTCGCGCTGTACGGCTGGGGGGTGATCCGGCTGCGGGCGCGCGGCGACCGGTGGGCACCCAGCCGCACGATCTCCTTCGTGGTCGGCGTGCTGACCGTCGGCCTCACGATGTGCACCAAGCTCAACGACTACGGCATGGCGATGTTCAGCGTGCACATGGTGCAGCACATGGTGCTCAGCATGCTCTCGCCGATCCTGCTGCTGCTGGGCGCGCCGGTGACCCTGGCGCTGCGGGCGCTGCCGACCGCCGGGAACGGCCGCACCGGCCCGCGCGAGCTGCTGGTGAAGCTGCTGCACAGCCGCCTGATGCGGGTGGTCACCCACCCGGCGTTCACCATCCCGCTGTTCGTGGCGAGCCTGTACGGGCTGTACTTCACGCCGATCTTCGACAGCCTGATGCGCAGCCAGGCCGGGCACATCGCGATGATGGTGCACTTCCTCGCGGTCGGCCTGGTGTTCTTCTGGCCGATCATGGGTGTCGACCCCGGGCCGCATCGGCCGGGCTATGTGATGCGGATGCTGGAGCTGTTCGCGGGGATGCCGTTCCACGCGTTCTTCGGGATCGCGCTGATGATGGCGAGCCAGCCGATGGTCACCACCTTCAAGCACCCGCCGGCCTCGCTGGGCGTGCACCCGCTCAGCGACCAGACCGCCGCTGGTGGTATCGCCTGGGCGTTCAGCGAGATCCCGTCGGTGGTCGTGCTGGTGGCCCTGCTGTTCCAGTGGTACACCTCCGAGAAACGGCAGGCGCGCCGCACCGACCGGGCCGCCGACCGCAACGGGGATGCGGAGCTCGTCGCGTACAACGCCTACCTGGCGTCACTGCAGGCGCGCAGTCGCGGTTGACCGAAGGGGGGCCCGTGGATGGGCGGACAGGTGCGGGTCTCGGAGGGGGCGCTCGAGCTGCCCGGCGGGGCCACCGTACGGTTCATGCGGACGCTGCGGCTGCCGGAGACCGGTACCCATCCACTGCCGCCGGGGCTCGGCGGCTTCCCGCTGCGGTGGGTCGCGGACTACCCGGATCAGGCGCCTGACCAGTGGCTCGGCCACGGCGGGGTGCTGCTGCCGGTCTTCCAGCGCGAGGCGGTGTGGCTGAGTTTCTCCGCGTCGGCGCCGGTCGCCCTCCAGGTGGGGGTGGGCCAGCTGTGCGCGGTGTCGGGGCGGCCGTGGAGCGACCAGCTGGCGCAGGACCCGCAGAACTACGTGGTGCTGCCGCGCCAGCCGTGGCTGGACGGGATCAACTCCGGGCGGGGCACGATCCGCCAGCTCGTCGCGGTGCCGCCGGAGCCGGGGACGGTCACGGCGCCCCGCGGACCCGCCTCGGAGGACTGGGTCGGCGTGCAGTTGCAGGTCTTCGAGCTACGGGCCCGGGTGCGGGCACGATGGCAGGCGGCGCAGCGGGCGCGAGCGGTGCGCGGGCGCGATGTGGCGGGGTGGGGCGAGGTCGGCGGGGCGCGGCCGGGCCGGTTCGGGCCCGCGCCGGGGGTGCCGCTCGCGGCGGAGGCCGGGCCCGGCGAGCCGGCGGGGCCTGCCGTGACCGCGCCGGGCCTGGGCGCGGGCGGCCGGATGCGGCAGGAGGTCTACCGGGACCCGCGGCCGCTGGACGACTGGGAACGCGAGCCCTCCGGCCGAGTGTTCGTGCATCTGGCGACGGCGGCGCAATGGCGGCGGATCACCGGGGAGCCGGCGCCCGCCTCGCCGGTGGACCGGGCGGCCTACGCCTCGGCGGGACTGCCGTGGTTCGAGCACTACGACGCGGACGCGGCGGACATGGCGGCGCCCGACCCCGGGCGGACCGCTCGCCTCGGGGACGGGGACGGGCAGGGGCAGGCGGCGGACCGGGAGCGGTAGCCGGCCGCCGCCATCCTCACGCCCCGCCGCACCGCCCACGAACCAAGGCACCCCTGCCCCTCCCGACTCGGCGTCCACCCGCGGAGGGAGCCGCACCTGCACAGGGGCGCGGGGAACTGCGCGACCAGCCCACACGGACAGGTGGCCCCCGACCCGCAGGAGAAGGCACCCCTGCCCCTCCCGACTCGGCGTCCACCCGCGGAGGGAGCCGCACCTGCACAGGGGCGCGGGGAACTGCGCGACCAGCCCGCACGGACAGGTGGCCCCTGAACCGGCGGAACGGGACACCCGGGCGGGTCAGGGCCCTCCTTACCGCTCCCACGGCCACGTGGCGTCGCGGCTGCGGCTGAGCAGGTCGACCATCGTGAACAGCTTGTCCGAGAACCCCCCGATCTCGTACCGGTTCGGCGTCGCCGTGTCCAGCGCCGCGGGGGCGTACCCCGCGGTGTTCACGCCGAACACGGGCACCGCGGCGGGCACCGCCGTCGACACGGTCACGCCGCACGCGCCGGTGCCGGGATGGGCGAACGCCTGCATGTCCGAGAAGAGCACCACCCGGTCGTGCCGCCGGTACGCGGTCTTGAGCGCGGTGACCGTCTCGGTGCCGTGCCCGACCTCGCCGACCCGCGCGCAGAACTCCTCGGCCTGCCGCAACACGCTGCCTCCGCGCCGCAGCCGGTGGCCGAACACGCCGGTGGCGAAACCGGCCAGGTCGACCTCGCAACCCCGCGCGGCGAGCGCGACCGCGAACAGCGCGCCCACGTCCACGTGCCGGACCAGGCTGCGTTCCGCGACCGGCTGCCGCATCGACGCCGACGTGTCGACCAGCACCAGCGTGCGGCCGGGCAGCGCCGGCACGTTCGCGGTCGAGGCGAGCAGCGCCCGCTCCAGCGCCGGGCCCCACCGCAGCGACGGCGCGGTGCGGTACGCGGACAGGAAGCGGTACGGGAACTGCCGGGAGCGACGCACCTGCACGGGGTCGGCGAGCCGCGCCGCGACCTGCTCGGCGACGTGGTCGGGCACACCGGCCTCGTCGAGGTTGCGCAGGTTGCGGGTGAGCGCCATCAGCCCCATCCGCGGCAGGATCGCGGTCCAGGCGGCGGCGTCCATCGCGCCGAGCGAGGAGAGCTGCTCCCACGTCATCCCGGCCGCCCCCAGCCGCGCCGGGTCCGCGAGGAAGTACGCGCGCCGCTCGGCCACCGGCATCGCCATGGCCGCCCGGTAGGCGGTGAGCACCGGCAACCGGTCCGTGACCCGGACGCTGTCGCGCTTCCAGCGCCGGTCGGCGAGGTAGTCGAACAGGTCGGCCTGCCAGGGGCCGGCCGGGCGCGGCTTGGCGAGCGCCACCACGTCGGCCATCCGCCAGGCCGCGGCCACCCCGTCGTACTTCAGGGCGGTCCGCTCGGTGTAGAGGCGGGCGACGGCGTCGGCGAGACCGCGCTGCACACCGCCGGGCAGGGTGACCTTGCCGGTGCGGGCCTTCCAGTACGCGAGGAACTCGGCGGGCTCGTCGGCGCGCAGCAGCGCGGAGTCGACCAAGGTCCGTACGGACACGGTCGGTTCGACGTCGGTGCCGGCCCGGCGGGCCAGCGCGGACTCGGCGGCGACCACGACCGCGGCCGAGCGCATGTTCAACTCCCGGCGCAGGTAGGGCACGAAGCGAGCCACCCAGTCGGGGTCGGTCCTGGTGGCGGCATGGACCAGCCGGCGGAAGCGGTCGTCGCGGTCGCCCGCGGACTCGTAGAAGCTGTCCTCGCCGACCATGTTGGCCGCAGCGAGGAGGAAGAGGTCGCTCTTGGCGTCCCGGGTGAAGCCGGCGCCGCCTTCGTGCGTGCGGGTGCGGCCGGTGGTGGCCACCGGGCCGGTGGGCGCGCGGCGGCGCGCGGCGAACTTGCTCATGGTGCGCGTCTCCTGACGTGGTGTCATCGCATGGTGTCGTGATGTCGTGACGGTCCCCGGGGCGACCGCGGCCGGGCAGCACGAAGCCGCCGAGGGCGGTGCGGGTGGGGGGCGTACGCCGGACCGGCGGGTGGACCCGGACGGGTGCCGCGAGTTCCTGTCGCACGGGCGTTCTGTGGTGCTCTGCCACTGAGCTACCGGCCCTGGATGGTGGGCCGGGCGGGAGTCGAACCCGCGACCTCCCCGTTATGAGCGGAAGTATGCCCGTGCTGCGCTTCGCGGCGCTTTCCACTGTAGGCAGCCCAGCGGGCCGGCGCACCGCGATTTCCACGGCGCGCGACCGGGTGACGGCCTGGACGCCGGCGCGGATGCGGGCCGGATGCCGGGGCCGATGCCGGGGCGGATGCCAGGGCGATGCCGGGGCGGGCATCCGACCGGACGCCTGCCGGTGCGTCGCGTGCGGGCGCGAGCGGGCGCGGGCCGGTGCGGGCCTGTGCGGGCGGGTTGCGCCGAGGGCGAATCCGCGCACGGCGAAACGCCCTGGTCCGCCCGAGCCCGGCGGCCGTAGCGTCGCGGCATGACAGGAACTGCGTTCGTCCTCGGAGCATCAGGGCAGATCGGCCGGCAGGCGGTACAGGCGCTCGCCTCGGACGGCTGGCAGGTGACGGCGGCCTCGCGCGGCGGCGGCACCGACACGGGGTGGCCGCCCGGTGTCCGCACGGTCCGGGTGGACCGCGCCGACACGGCCGCGCTGGCCGCCGCGCTGGGTGACGGTTGCGACGTGCTGCTGGACTGCGTCGCCTACGACGCGCACCACGCACGGCAGTTGCTCTCCCTCGCCGACCGGATCGGGTCGGCGGTGGTGATCTCCAGCGCCGCCGTGTACAAGGACGAGCAGGACCGCAGCTTCGACACCCAGGACGAGCCGGACGGCTCGCCGCGCTATCCGGTGCCGCTGCCCGAGACGTGGACGACGGTCGACGCCGGTCCGGCGACGTACGGCACCCGCAAGGTGGAGCTGGAGCAGACGCTGCTCGCGGCCGGCGGCGAACTGCCCAGCACGCTGCTGCGGGCCGGCGCGATCCACGGCACCCACAGCCCGCTGCCGCGCGAACTGTACTTCGTGAAGCGGGCGTTGGACGGGCGCACGGTGCGGGTGCTGCCGTACGAGGGCAGTAGCCGCTTCCACCCGGTGCACGCGTCGAACATCGCCGAGCTGGTCCGGCTGGCCGCGCGCACGCCCGGCTCCCGGGTGCTGAACGCGGGCGACCCGCGGGTGCCGACGGTCGCGGAGATCGGTGCCGCGATCGACGCGGTGCTGGGCCGTACCACCGAGACGGTGCTCGTCGACGGCCCGCCTCCGGCGCCGACCGTGGGCAACCACCCGTGGGGGCTGCCGCACCCGATGGTGCTGGACATGTCCGCCGCAGAACGGGAGTTGGGCTACCGCGCCGTCACCACGTACGAGGACTCGCTGCCGGAGACGGTGGCCTGGCTCGCGCGGGAGCTGGAGGAGCACGACTGGAAGGAGCGGTTCCCGCTGCCCGCACGGCTGTCGGACGAGGGCGACGAGTGGTTCGACTACGCGGCGGAGAACGCCTGGCTGGCGCAGCGGAGTTGAGCGCGTAGGTCAGCGGCGGGGGTCGGTGGGGCGCGGTCGTGTGGTGCGGCGGCGAGGCTGTGCGGCGGGTGGGCCCTCCGCCTTGGCCGGTGGCCCGGGACACCCGGGGCACCGGCGGCCGCACGTTCAGGCGCTCACGGGTTCAGGCGCTCACGCGTCGCGGTCGCGGCCGCTGCCACGACCCCTCCGACCGTCCATGTGGCGGCCCATGTTCCCCATACGCTCCATATGGCGGCTCATGTGCTCCATCCGCGCCTCCATGTGCCGGGTCATGTGCTCCATGCGCTCCTCCACGTGACCGCCCATCTGGTGGCCGATCCACCAGGCCCACTTCGAGCCGCGCATCACCCGGACATGGCCGAACACCGAGCGCCCGGTGATCCGCACCACCGGACCGTCGTCCTCCTTGCCCTCGCGGCTCCCGACCTGGGACCGCTTCCCGAACAGCGCCGACCCGGTGTCGTAGACGTTGGCGTTGTCCGGGACCAGGATCTCGACCTTGCCGAAGAACGACCCGGCCTCGATCACCACCTCACGGCGGGTGAACATCGCCTGCCGCAGGTCGATCACGATCGCGCCGAAGCGGGCGCGGGCGACGGTGTACGGCGGCACGGGCCACGGCCCCGAGCGCCGCACCTTGGCGAACAGCGCCTCGATGGGCGCGCTGTCGCCGGGTTCGGTCGGGGACACGCCGGGCGTGAGGGCGGGCAGGTCCGCGGTGATCGGGACGAGTTCGCCGCGGGTGCGCGCGGCGTACACCGCCTCCAGCCGCTCGGCGTGCTCGCCGACGTCGATCCGGCCGGCGGCCAGCGCGTCGCCGAGCAGGGCGGCCGTGTGGTCCCGCTCGTCGTCCGAGACCCGCAGGTGCGCGTCGTCAGCCGCACCGTCCGACCCGTGCGACTGCCGTGGCGACCGTTCGGACACGAGGGACCTCCTGGGGGACGGAACGGAACACCACTCACGCTATATCGCGTCTTGCGGGGGGTGCAAGGCGGCGGCCCGCCGTATCGCGTGACGGCCGAAACGCTCGCCCCCCGCGTCCTCGCCCTGGTCCCGGGACACCCGATAACGGATCGCGCGGGAGCGGGCTTTGACCGTACCGTGCCGGGGCATGAGCGCACGACTGCGGAACATCGCCCACGAGAACGAACGGATCGTGACCGAGGGCGGTTACCCCGGGCCGGACGGCCGATGGGTGGACCTGGCCGAGCCGGTGGCGCGGGCCGCCGACGGCACCAGGATGTACGGGCCCGAGCCGGTCGAGGTGCCGGACACGACGGCCCGCGGCACCGGCACCGGCACCGGCTGCACGGTCACGTCGGAGGGCAGCACCCAGGCGGCCCGGCGGCTGGTGGCCGAGGGCGGCGGCGCGGTCGCGGTGCTCAACTTCGCGTCCGCCCGCAACCCCGGCGGCGGCTACGTCAACGGCGCCCAGGCGCAGGAGGAGGCGCTGTGCCGCGCCTCCGCGCTGTACCACTGCCTGCTGCGCGCCCCGGAGTTCTACGCCCACCACCGCGAGGTCCGCGACACCTTCTACAGCGACCGGGTCATCCACTCCCCCGGTGTGCCGGTCTTCCGCGCCGACTCGGGCGCGCTGCTCGCCCGGCCGTACCTCGCGGGTTTCCTCACCTGCCCCGCGCCGAACGCGGGCGTGATCGCGCGTACGATGCCCGAGCGGGTGCGGGAGGTCGGGCCGGCGCTGGCGGCACGTGCCGAGCGGGTGCTGGAGGTGGCCGTCGCGAACGGCTACCGGCGTCTGGTGCTCGGGGCGTGGGGCTGCGGGGTGTTCCGGAACGACCCGGCCGTGGTCGCCGGTGCCTTCGCGGCGCTGCTCGGTCCGGGCGGGCGGTTCGCCGACTCCGTCGACGAGGCGGTCTTCGCCGTGCTGGACCGGCGCGAGGACTCCCCCACCCGGGCGGCGTTCACGGCCGAGTTCGCGTGACGACGCGCCCGCACCACCATCACGAGCACCACCATCACGAGCACAGCGAGCGGGGACATGAGCGAGCAGGACACGCAGCGGCAGGACACCCACGAGGCGGGCGACGGGTCCGGGACCCACGAAACCCACGAGACCTACGACCGGTTGATCGCGCTGCTGGACGAGCAGGGCGCGCAGTACCGCACCATCGACCACGAACCGGAGGGCGCCACCGAGGTGGTGAGCGCGCTGCGCGGCAACTCCCTTGCGCAGGCGGCGAAGTGCATCGTGGTGATGGTCAAGGTGGGCAAGAAGGTGACGCGTTACGTCCTCGCCGTGGTGCCGGGCGACCGGCGGGTGGACCTCGGCGCGGTGAAGGCGCTGCTGTCGGGCACGTACGTGTCGTTCGCGTCGCGGGACATCGCCGAGCGGCTGGCCGGGAGCGTGAGCGGCACCGTGCTGCCGTTCTCCTTCGACGAGAAGCTCGAACTGGTCGTCGATCCCGGGCTGTTGGTCCACGACGAGATCTACTTCAACGCGGCCCGGCTGGACCGCTCGCTGGCGCTGAGCACGAAGGACTACGTCCGGGTGGCCGCGCCGCGTACCGAGCCGATCGCGGGGGAGCCGGCGGCCGAGCAGCCCGCCGCGGGCTGACGGTCGCGACGCGCGGCGCGGCTACGGTCCGCCGGCGGTCGACCGGGGCTCGACTGGCGTTCACGTGGCGCTGAACCGCCGCAGGTAGCCGTCGAGCAGGGTGCGCAGGTGCCGGCCGTCCGGGGCGATCGCGGTGACGAGCAGGGCGGGTCCGGCCAGCGCGGTGAGGGCGGCGCGGCCGTACTCCGCCGGCACATCGGCGAGTTCGGCCGCGTGGTCGCCCAGGTCCGGTGCCACCAGGAGGAGTTGGCCGACCGCGCGGTGGCCGCCGAGCACGGCGGGGCCGTCCCATCCGGGTGCGGTGCCTGGGCCGAAGGACAGTTCCTGGTCGAGCAGCGGGCGCCCTTCGTACTCGACGGTGAGGCGGGTGGCGAGGCGGCCGCTCGGCTCGTCGTGGCGGCCGAGGACCTGTTCCTCCCGCAGCACCAGCCGGGCGCCCGGGGCGAGTCGGGCCCGGGTGGTCATCGTCAGGTCGCTGCCGCGGGCGGCGATCAACGGCTCCGGCAGCCAGCGCAGTTCGGCGCCCGCGCCGACCGTGAGCCGTACGTCGTAGCGGGCCTGTTCGCCGCCCCGGCCGGGCAGCGACACGGTGGCCGCCGACGCGCCGACGGTCAGCCGCGCGCCCGCCGCCGCCTCGGCCTCGATCCGCAGCCGGTCGCCGCCGAGCGGAGCCGTCATCGCCCCCACCACGGTGACGTGGGCGCCGGTTCCCCCGGGCGGCCCGGTCCTGCGCAGCGCCAGCGGCCCGTCCCCGGCCAGCAGCGGCAGCACGGTGCCGCCGCGCCCGTCCGGCACCGCCCGCATCCGCGCGACGGCGGTCACTCCGCGCGCGGCCGTATCCGTGGTGCCGGCCGTGTCCGCCGGGGCTGCCGAATCCGCCGTGTCCGCCACCGCCGTCGGCGCCGCCGTCACGTACGGACCGCCGCCCACGCGGCCAGGCGCTCGCCGACCCACGCGGCGATCGGGTCCACGCCGCCGGGCTTCTTCACGGAGGTGAACACCACCGGCAGTTCCCCGCGTTGAGCCGCCGCGTCGGCCGCCATCCGCTCCAGGTCCGCGCCGACGTACGGGGCCAGGTCCGTCTTGTTCACCACCAGCAGGTCGGCGGTGGTCAACCCCGGACCGCCCTTCCTGGGGATGTCGTCCCCGCCCGCCACGTCGATCACGAACACCTGCGCGTCCACCAGGCCGCGCGAGAAGGTCGCCGTCAGGTTGTCGCCGCCCGACTCCACCAGCACCAGATCCAGTGGGCCGACCGCCTCCTCCAACTCCTCGACCGCCTCAAGGTTCGCCGAGATGTCGTCCCTGATCGCGGTGTGCGGACACGCCCCCGTCTCCACCGCCACGATGCGCTCGGCGGGCAGCACCGCCTCCCGCACCAGGAACTCCGCGTCCTCCCGGGTGTAGATGTCGTTCGTCACCACCCCGATCGCCACGAAGTCGCGCAGTGCCCGGCACAACGCCGCCACGGTCGCCGTCTTCCCCGACCCCACCGGCCCCCCGAACCCCACCCGCAGCGCCCGCTCCCCCGCTCCCGCCTCCACCGACGCCGTATACCGCTCGGGAAACACCTCAGGATGATCCACGTGCATGCCGACCTCTTCTCCACTCGTCAACGGCCCGCCCCGAGAGGAACGAGCACCACCGCACACCCATCCGCCCCCGCGGTGCGGCGACGCGGGAGCGCGGGGAACCGCGCGACCAGCCACCCGCCGGCGAAAGGTCCGGGTACCCGCGGCACCGGGCAGCCCGTGCGGACCCGGCACCCCTCACCGTCGCTCTCATGACGCGAAGAGCCGCACGGGCCACGTGACATGCGCCTCCGCGCCGAGGTCCAGGAGGGGCGAGGAAGCGGCGGGAAGGGCGCCGAGCCCCTCCCGCAAGGCTCGCCGGGCGGCCTCCTCCGCTGCGCCCGCCACCGCGTCCACCTCGTTCCCGAGCCGCCCCAGAACGCGCACCGCGTGAAACGGATCGAGCCCGAGCAACCGCACCGCGGCGAACGCGGGCGTGCTGACGCAGTCGTACGCGGCGGCCTGCGCAGCATCGGCCGGCCGCAGCCCCGCCGCCGCGGCGGCGAGCCCGAGCACGACCGGCTGGTGCGCGCCGCGCGGGCGCGCCGCGGCGAGTTCGTCCAGCGCGGGCGCGGGCCACACGGCCCGTGCGGCCCGCAGGAGTTGGCGGCCCAGCCGCCGGGAGACCGCCCGCAGCGCCGCGGAGGGCGTCCGCGCGTCGGCCGCCTCGTCGAGGCCGAGCGGATCGGCCCCGGCGGTCGCCGCCGCGGCCAGTGCGGCGGCGACCAGTCCTGTGGTGTGCAACCGGCCCCTGCAGAAGTCCGCGAGCGTACCCGCGTCCCGTACCCTCCCCTCGGCCACGGCCGCCTCGACACCGCCCGAGTGGGCGTGGCCGCCGGCCGGGAAGCGGCCGTCGGCGAGCAGCAGCAGCGCGGCGCGCGCGCCGGGACCGTCAGCGCCGACCGGACCGTCAGAACGGTCGGGACCGTCACAGCCGCCGGTTGCGGATTCCGTCGCCATCATGCCTCAGAAGAGGAAGTACCGCTGGGCCATGGGAAGTTCGACGGCGGGCGCGGGCTCCACCGTCTCCCCGTCGATCCGCACCGTGAACGTGTCGGCGTCGACCTCGACCCGGGGCAGCGCGTCGTTCTCCCGGAGGTCGGCCTTGGTGACGGCGCGGGTGCCGCGGGTGGCGGTGAACGGCTTGGCCAGGCCGAGGCGTTCGGGCAGCGCGTCGTCGATGGCCGCCTGGGTGACGAAGTTGACGGAGTTCGCGGCGGGCGCGGCGCCGACGCCGCCGAACATCGGCCGGGGCAGCACGGGTTGCGGGGTGGGGATCGACGCGTTGGCGTCTCCCATCTGCGCGTAGGCGATCTGGCCGCCCTTGATGACCAGTTGCGGCTTGACCCCGAAGAAGGCGGGCTGCCACAGCACCAGGTCGGCGAGCTTGCCCGCTTCCACCGAGCCGATCTCCGCGTCGAGGCCCTGGGCGATGGCGGGGTTGATCGTGTACTTGGCGACGTAGCGGCGCGCGCGGTGGTTGTCAGCGGGGCCGTCGCCGGGCAGGGCGCCGCGGCGGCGCTTCATCACGTGTGCGGTCTGCCAGGTGCGCGTCGCGATCTCGCCGATCCGGCCCATCGCCTGGGAGTCGGAGCTGATGATGCTGATGGCGCCGAGGTCGTGCAGCACGTCCTCGGCGGCGATCGTGGAGGGTCGGATGCGGGACTCGGCGAACGCGAGGTCCTCCGGGACGGCCGGGTTGAGGTGGTGGCAGACCATCAGCATGTCGAGGTGCTCCTCGACGGTGTTGACGGTGTGCGGGCGGGTCGGGTTGGTGGAGGACGGCAGCACGTGCGGCTGCGAGACGACGGTGATGATGTCGGGTGCGTGCCCGCCGCCCGCGCCCTCCGTGTGGTAGGCGTGCACGCCGCGTCCGGCGATCGCGGCGAGGGTGTCCTCGACGAACCCCGCTTCGTTCAACGTGTCGGTGTGGATGGCGAGTTGGGCGCCGCTGCGCTCGCACACGCGCAGGCACGCGTCGATCGCGGCCGGCGTCGCGCCCCAGTCCTCGTGGATCTTGAAGCCGACCGCGCCGTCCCGCAACTGCTGGTGCATGGCCGGCTGGTTGACGGTGTTGCCCTTGCCGAGCAGCCCGATGTTGACCGGGTACGCCTCCAGAGCGGCGAACATCCGGGCCAGGTGCCAGCCGCCGGGGGTGATGGTGGTCGCCTTGGTGCCCTCGGCCGGGCCGGTGCCGCCCCCGACGAGGGTGGTGACGCCGGAGGCGAGTGCCTGGTCGATCAGGGTCGGCGAGATGAAGTGGACGTGCGCGTCGATGGTTCCGGCGGTCAGGATGGCGCCGTTGCCCGCGATGATCTCGGTGTCGGGGCCGATGACCAGGTCGGGGTGGACCCCGTCCATCGTCTCCGGGTTGCCCGCCTTGCCGAGCGCGGTGATCCGGCCGCCGCGGATGCCGACGTCCGCCTTGACCACGCCCCAGTGGTCCAGCACGACGGCGCCGGTGATCACGGTGTCGGGGGCGCCCTCGGCGCGGGTGGCACGGCCCTGGCCCATCGACTCGCGGATGACCTTGCCGCCGCCGAAGACCGCCTCGTCGCCCGCGGTGCCGGGGTGGTCGGAGGTGCCGGGCCCGCCCGCGAGGTCGCGTTCGACCTCGATCAGGAGGTCGGTGTCGGCGAGGCGGATACGGTCGCCGGCGGTGGGTCCGTAGAGGTCGGCGTATACGGCCCGGGACAGTTCAGGCACCGGCGGCTCCGCTCTGCTCGTCCAAGGGCCCGGCGGTCTCGCCGCGCAGTCCGGCCACGACGCGCTGCCCGGCGACGGGCACCAGCTCGACCTCGACCGGGATGCCCGGCTCGAACCGGACGGCGGTGCCCGCCGCGATGTTCAGCCGCAGGCCGCGAGCGGCGGCGCGGTCGAAGCGCAGCGCCGGGTTGGCCTCGGCGAAGTGGTAGTGGGAGCCGACCTGTACCGGCCGGTCGGCGGCGTTGAGCACGGTGAGCCGGGTGACCGGGCGGCCGACGTTGAGCGGCACGGCACCGGCAGCGGTCAGGATCTCTCCGGGGATCACGGGCGCCGCCCCTCAGACGATCGGCTGGTGGACGGTGACGAGCTTGGTGCCGTCGGGGAAGGTGGCCTCGACCTGCACCTCGGGGATCATCTCGGCGATGCCGTCCATGACGTCCGCCCGGCTGAGCACGGTCCGCCCGGACGCCATCAGCTCGGCCACCCGCCGCCCGTCGCGGGCGCCTTCGAGGATGTGCGCGGTGATCAGCGCGACCGCCTCGGGGTGGTTGAGCCGCAGCCCGCGGGCGCGCCTTCGCTCGGCCACGTCGGCGGCCACATGGATCAGCAGCCGCTCCTGCTCATGGGGGGTCAACCGCACAGCCGCACCTCACAGTCTCCGGGCCCGTGAGGCTAGTTCGGCGCGGTTTCGAACGCGTTAACAGCTGTTACGGGCGGCGGTCGCCCGGCTGGGGGCCGCGGTGCTCGGCGGCGATGCCGAACCGGTGGCGTTCGCCCGTGGCGGACGCGCGGCCGCCCAGCGTGGAGACCGTACTGATCACCTGCTCCTCGGCCTGCTCGTCGAGTTCCCGCAGTCGTTGCAGGTCAGCGGCGGAGACCAGGCCGACCAGGGGCTTGCCGTGCCGGGTCAGCACCACCTGCTCGCCGCCGTAGACCACGCGGTTGATCAGTTCGGCGAGCTGCGCGCGGGCTTGTGTCACCGGGACGTCATGGGTCATGCTCCCCATCATAACGAGATGTACGTCCTGTACATTTTGACCTGACGGATTGATGCCGCGACCGATGTCCGCGCCGGCCCCCGCCCCCGCTCCCACCCCGGAACCGGCGGCCGAGCCGGCGGGCGCCGACGCGGCACCGACGGAGGTGTGCGATGACCGACCACCCGACGCCCGCGACCCCGAGCTTCATGACGCACCTGGCGTCCGCCTCTCCCCTGGCACCCACGGCCCGTTACGTGCTGCCCGAGTTCACCGAGCGCAGCAGCAACGGCGTCCGCACGATGGACCCGTACTCCAAGCTGCTCCAGGAGCGCATCGTCTTCCTGGGCACGCAGGTCGACGACACCTCGGCCAACGACGTGATGGCCCAACTCATCCATCTGGAGAGCGCCTCGCCCGACCAGGACATCAACCTCTACATCAACTCCCCCGGCGGCTCGTTCTCGTCGATGACTGCCATCTACGACACGATGCAGTTCGTCACCTGCGACGTGGCGACGGTCTGCATCGGGCAGGCCGCGTCGGCGGCCGCGGTGCTGCTGGCGGCGGGCGCACCGGGCAAGCGGATGATCACACCGGGGGCCCGCATCCTCATCCACCAGCCCTCGCTCGGCGACGTGGTGCGGGGCGACACCTCGGACCTGGAGATCCAGGCCAACGAAATGCTGCGCACCCGCGACCAGTTGGAGGCCCTGCTGGTGCGTCACACCGGTCAGCCGGCCGAGCGGGTCTCCGCCGACCTCGAACGCGACACGATCTTCGACGCGAATGCGGCGGTCGCGTACGGGCTGGCCGACGCGCTGACCACCAGCCGCAAGGGCGGCAACGGTTCGCGCGGCACCGGCCCGCGGTGAGCCGGCGTGGCGCCCGAACTCCCGCCGCTGCCCGCCCTCACGCGCTCCGAGGGCGAACTCATCGACTGCTACCTGGAACTGGTCGACCTGCTCGGCCGGATCAACCCCTCCCGCACCACTGACACCTACTCGGCGCTCCGGGCCGCGCAGGCACTCGTCAGCCGGGCGTTGGCGATGCGGGACGCGCTCACGGTGATGCACCTGCGCGGCGAGACGGACCTGCACCACGCCACCCTCGGCCGCGCCCTGCGGGTACTGGACGGGGAGCGGCGGGCCGCGCGGGTCGCGGTGGCGCCCGAGCCGGCGGCGGACCCGGGGGGCAGCGGCGACCCGTCGGCGTAGACCGCGGCAGCGCGCCGTCAGCGGCGCGTGGTCGGCATGGCACCGTCGGCGGCGGGTGGTCGGGCCGCACCGTCGGCGACGCGTGGTCGGGCCGCACCCTCGGCGGCGCCACGGAGGAGGCGGCACCGCGGAGGCGCGGTCGCGCGCACCCGGCCGAACCCGCCCGCCGTCACCGCGTGTCACCGTTTTCCGCGACACGACCGCCGGTCTCATCAGCCCATTGGCGTATCGGAAGTTCTCGTGGCAAACGGGTGCGCGATTGCGCGTGTCGGCTGGACTGCGACTTCGCCGGTACCGGTCGGCGCAGTTCAGGGGGTACGGCGGGGGTACGCGAGCGGCTCGCGGGGGCGGCGGTTCACCCGGCTGGATGCAATGTGATGAAGGTCACATCGCGCGTTTCTGTCCCGGCGCCGCCCCGTCGTGTGCGTAACCATCCGTGGTGACGACAAGCCCCCGCCGCCGTGGCGGGGCGGTCCGTGCGGATGCCCAGTCCTGCCGACGCGCGGATGCCAGGTCGACACGAGTGCAACGGCAGGAGCGGAGGACCCAGCACGACGGGTCGCTCCGGCGCCCACCGGTCTCCGGCGGGCGCCGGAGCACCCTTGGGGTGAAGCCGCTTGCATGCGGCCGGGCATCTTCGCCAGCCCGAACCCGACAGGTCATCCTTCGCAGGCTGATGACGAAGGGTCGCGCATGTGCACGCCCAACCGCATCTGCTTTCGGCCGGCCACTTCCCGGCTCTCGCGGCTCGGAGCCGCCTCTCTGCTCACCGCAGCGGCCGTCGCCGTCCCGATCCTGCTGCCGGGCAACGCCCAGCGGGCCGACGCCGCCACCATGGCCGCCAGGGCGCTGAGCATCGCCGCGTCGAAGAAGGGCTCGCCCTACCAGTGGGGGGCCACCGGGCCGTACCGCTTCGACTGCTCGGGGCTGACGCTGTACTCGTTCAAGCAGGCGGGCGAGCAACTGCCGCGCACCGCCGCCGCCCAGTACAACCGCACCACGCACATCTCGGCGGGTTCCCGCCGGGCGGGCGACCTGGTCTTCTTCCACAGCGGCTCGTCCGGCGCATCGGTCTACCACGTGGGGATCTACGCGGGCGACGGCAACATCTGGCACGCGCCGAAGACCGGCAGCACGGTCCGGCTCGAACACATCTGGACCAGCGGCGTCTGGTACGGACGGGTGAACTGACGCCGCCCGGCGGCCGGGCACTCGACCGCACGCGCACCGCGCCCCCGACGGTCGACGCGGGCCGGGCCCCGGGCCCCCTCCACGGCGGCGCGAGGCTCCGTCCGAGCCCAGGTCCGCGCTCAGGTCCGCGCCCGGCCCCGAACCACGCGCCCGCCCCTGCCCGCCGCGCCCCTACGGCTCCACCCGCTGACGCCTCGTCACATCGCCGTGGCCCGGCCCCACCCGCGGGACACCCGCCAGGCCGCCGTCGCTCCCCCGGCCACGGCCACGGCGAGGAGGGCCGCAATGCCGGTGAGGGTACGGCCGGTGTCGCCGACGGCGGCGTGCCGCGGGCAGTCGGCCCCCCAGTAGCCCGGCGAGGCGGGGCCGGACGCGCGCACCCACCCGGGCAGGGTGCCCGGACCGCTCTGAGCGCCTTCCCCGTCACCCGTGCCCGGCGTGATCCGCGTGCTCGGCGTCATCGGCGTCGGGGGCGCCGCCCATCATGCGGAGCATCCCGGCGCCGCCGGTCCGGAAGAAGCGCACCAGGAGGGCGGCGGCCAGGACGAGGAAGGCGATGTTGAGGAAGGAGGTGTAGTTCCATCTGACGCCCTGCGTGGGGATCTTCGCGTCGGCCTGGTCGGGGATCAGGCCGAGGCCGCCGAAGAGGAGTTCGACGACGTATCCCGCGACGGCCATGGCGAGGTAGAAGGTGCCGAGGATGAACAGGGCCATGCGTGCGCCGTAGTACTTCCGGTAGATGTTCAGGATCGGCAGGATCAGCAGGTCGGCGAAGATGAACGCGACCACCCCGCCGAAGCTGATGCCGCCCTTCCACAGCACCACCGCCAACGGCACGTTGCCGATGGAGCAGACGAACGACGCGACCGCGACGAGCGGCCCGATCAGCGGCCCCCACAGCTTGGACGCCAGCGGGTGGCCGGAGAAGAAGAAGGCCCGCCAGAAGGAGTCCGGCACCCAGGCCGCGATCGCGCCGGCGATGAGCAGCCCCACGACCAGGTCGCGCAGGATCGCCGCCCATTCCATGACGAACACGTGGGCGGTGGCGGTGACCCCCTCGCGGGACAGCAGCCGGCGGGCGAACGAGCCCTCCGTCCGTACGGACATGTCCATCGCGGCGTGGCCCTCCATCGACCCGGCCACGCCGCGCTCGGCCTGCTCGCGGGCCTGGCGCAGCAGCCGGTCGCGCAGGAACAGCCGGAACAGCACGGCGAGCAGGATGATCATGACGGGGCCGCCGATGAACTCGGCCAGCGTGAACTGCCAGCCCATCAGCAGCGCGAGGATCACGCCGAGTTCGACGACGAGGTTGGTGGAGGCGATCTCGAAGGCCATCGCGGCGGTGAAGTCGGCGCCCTTGCGGAACAGCGAGCGCGCCAGCGCCACCGCCGCGTAGGAGCAGGACGAGGAGGCGACTCCCAGGCCGGTGGCGACGGCGAGGGTGCGGGGGCGGTCGTCGCCGAGCAGCGCGACCACCGTGGACTTGCGGATGATCGCCTGGACGACGGCGGACAGGGCGAAGCCCAGGATCAGTGCCCAGGTGATCTCCCACGTCATGGAGCCCGTGATGGACAGCGCGTGCAGTACGGCGTGCATGGACGAAACCTTCCCTGCCGGGTGCTCCTTGGAGGGCGGGCCGGTGCGAGGTCGCGGGGCGGCCCGGAGGCGCGGGTGGGGGCCGCCACCCGGGCGGCCCCCACCGGTTCAGCCGACGTCGAGCGTCAGTGCGGCGGTGTGCAGGGTGCCGGCGGTCCGGAACTGCAGGAAGAGCCGCCAGTCGCCGGCCGAGGGAAGTTCCGCGTGGAAGGACAGCTGCGGCCCGCCGTGGTCACCGTCCACCCGCGCGGTCGGGTGCAGGTGCGCGAACGCGCCGTCGCCCTGGTGGAAGGCGGTCAGGTGGGCGTACGAGTCCAGATACGGCTGTAGGTCGGTGACGGGCTTGCCCGCCTTGGTGATCGTGACGGTGAGCGGGTGCTCCATCCCGGCCATCAACCCGCCCGCGACGGCGACGGTGTAGCCGTCCACCCGTACCGACGGCGCGGGCGCGGGCAGCGCCGCCATGGTGGCCGGCCCCGGCACGGCGACAGTGCGGGACAGGACGAACGCCGTGCCCTTGCCCGGGCCGCTGCCGGGCGTGAAGGACGCGAACATCCGCCAGGCGCCGGGCTTCAACTCGGCCAGGTCCGCGGTCCACGTCCCGTCGGCCGCCATGACCGGATGGAGGTGCTGGAAGCCCGTCAGGTCCGAGCGGACGGCGTAGAAGTGCAGGCGCTTGGTCTGGTCGACCGCGAAGTCGGTGACCGGCCTGCCGTCCGGCCCGGTGACCGTGAACCGGTAGGCGCCCGGCCGGCCCGCCGGGAGCGTCCTGGTCGCGCTGGTCAGCTGGTAGCCGTCCATGGCGGCGGACAGGCCGTCGCCGCCGGCCATGTGGTCCATGCCGGGCATGGTCGGGCCGTCGTGGGCGGAACCGACGGACGAGGGCGTCGCGGCAGCCGTGGACGGGGCCGTCGATCCGGCCGGGGCCGAGGCGGCGTCGCCGGAGGAGCCGCACCCGGCGAGCGCCAGCGCGAGTACGGCGGCCGCGCCGGCCGCGAAGAGGGCGCGGTGGTGTGCGAAGGTACGGAGGAAGGAGGACATCGGGAGGTTCTTTCCGGAGGGGCGCGCCACGACGGGCGCGCGGAGCGAGCAGGACGCGTCGCCGGAACCGGCACAACCGCCGTTCCGGCACGGCCTGCTCAGGTCCGCGCGACGCCCACCCGAAGCAGCAGGTCGCGCCCGCCCGTCGGCGGCCCGCGCCACCACCTGCGGCCGACCGGTGCGGCGCGGCCGACCAACACCGGTACGGCGGCCACCGTGACGACGGCCGCGGACGCGTTCACCGGCAGCGGGCCGCGCGCGCGGGCCGGGGTGGACACGCACTTCTCCCCGTGTGCCGCGACCGGCGCCGCCGCCCGCGCGCCGTGGTCGACGGCACCGCCGGAGCGCGGCGCCGTCGCGGGTCCGCGAACCGCCATCGGCCCGCCACCATCCGCGTGCATGGCGGCGAGCGACGTCACGTCACCGTGGCACCCTTCGGCCGCGGTTGACGGGGCGCCGTGCATGAGGAACAGGCCGGCCAGAACGGCGCAGGCCAGCAGGAGCCGGGCGATACCCCGCCGACCGGCCACCCCCACGCCTGCCATCACCCGTTCCCTTCCCGCTCGACGTCCTGCGCCACGCAGCCGCCGGACCAACCGGCCGCCACGCCGCGGCCACCCCGACCGTATACCCACACGGGGTATACGGCGCGGGCGCCCCGGTCAGTTCGCCGGGAGGAGCTCCGGGCCCTGGGGCTCGGGGGCCGGGACGAGACGCCAGGGGGTGTAGAAGGGGTTGCGCACGCAGCCGGAGAGGACCTCGCTCTTGGTCGCCTTGTCCACCGGGCAGGCACCGACGACGAAGCGGCGGTCGATGCCGCCGGCGAAGGCCACTTCGTGCTGGCCGGCCCACTTGTGGGTGTCACCGATCGTGGCGTTGACGTCGATCCCGCCGGGTGCGTCGATGTAGTAGTTGTACGCGGACTTCCACTGCTTGTAGAGGTCGTGGTCGTAGCTGGTGCTGACGTACGGCGACGGCTGGTTGACCTCGACGTAGGCGGCCAGGTCGTACTGCCCGTCCTGCGGGGCCTTCGGCTGGAAGCCGTCGTGGAAGACCACGGCCGGCGCCCGCCCGTCCGCGCGGTACAGCTCGCCGCAGGTGCGGCGGTAGCTCGGCGGGTCGGGGACGATGCGGTGGACGTCGACGCTGCGGTCGGCGGCGGCGAAGAGCGGGTCGTGGACGACGGGGCAGAAGTCCGCGGCGGCCGCGGGCGCTTCGGGAGCCCGGGTCGGAGCCGCCGTCGCCGCACCGGAGGACGTCTGGGTGGCGAGAACGGCGGTGAGGGTCAGCGCGCCGGCCGCGGCGAGCGACCGGACTCGGTTCATGATCATGGACGTAGCGTGCCGGTCACGGAAGCCGGGACCGCTGAACGTCACCCGATCGTAGGCGCGTCCGCACGTCGGTGAACCCGTACCGGTGCTGTTTCAGAACGGAGTTGACGTGAAGTCAGCGCGGCATTGACGCGCCGGAGTCTCGCCGCGCGGGAGCGGTCCCCCGCTGGGGACCTGCCGGGGACCTGCCAGGGACCTGCCAGGGACCGGTCCCCCCCGCCGGGGGCGAGAATGCGGGGATGGCCCGCCCCACCGAACTCGCCCGCCTGCTCGCCGATGTCGCGCGCGGCGCCTTCCCGCCGCCCGACGGCACCGTCGCGTTCGTGCCGCAGCCGTCGCTCCGGGATGCCGGGGTGATCGCGTTCACCGCGCACAGCGTGGTGTTCGCGGACGTGGACGCCGGGCCGGACGACCGGGAGGACACCGGGGTTGCCCTGCGGGAGCTGCTGCCGGCCGGTGACCTGTCCGCGCCGCTCAACCCGCCGTTCCTGAGCGCGCTCACGGCCCGCACCGGCCGCCAGGTCAACAACATCGACGTCCTCGCCGTGGCGGGTCCGCTGCCGGGGCCGCCGCCCGGCCCCGCGCTCGTGGAGACCAACGACCGCTCGCACCCCCGGATCGTGCGCGCGCTGCGGCACCGTGACGGCGTGCGCGCCTGGACCGTCCCCGGCGCGACGCTGCTGCTGGGCCGCGGTGTGGCCGGCCGCTGGGAGGCGGCCGTGGAGGTCGAACCCCGGGCCCGCGGCAGGGGTCTCGGGCGGTCGCTGGCCGTGGCCGCGCGCCATCTGGTGCCGGACGGCGCCCCGGTGTGGGCGCAGATCGCCCCGGGCAACGCGGCGAGCCTGCGCGCCTTCCTGGCCGCGGGTTTCACCCCGGTCGGCGCCGAGGCCCTGCTGCTGCCGGCCCCGGACCCGCTGCCGCCGGACCCGTACCCGTACCCGTACCCGTACCCGCAGGCCCCGCCGGCCGCGGACCGGAACGGCGCGTGAGGCGCGCGCCGACGGCCCGGGGCGGCTGGTCAGAGCACGGGGATCGCCCAGGGGATCATGATCCAGACCGTCTTGCCGCCGTCACAGGTCGGGATGATCCGCAACGTGCCGCCGGACTCGGCGACGAGGTGGCGGACGATCGCCATGCCGCGCCCGTTGTCCTGCTGGACGGCGCCGGGCAGGCGCTGCGGCCAGCGCGGGTGCGAATCGGTGACGCCGATGTGCAAGTGCTCGCTGTGCTCCAAACGGATGTCCACGGTGAAGTTGGGTGACAGGCCGGAGGTGTGCAGCACCGCGTTGGTGGCGAGTTCGGAGACGACCAGACGTACGGAGTCCAGGGTCGGCGCGTCGGGCGGCAGCCCCCACTCGGCGAGCCGTGCGCACACGTAGGCCCGCGCCGCGGACACCGCTACGGGGTCACTCGGCAGGGTGACGGATGCTTCCTGAAGGTCAGCCATGGTGACGCTGTTCCCTTTCTCGCCGGGTCCGGACGCCGGCGCGCACGGAGGAGTCCGTACGTGCCGGGTCCGGATGCGGCTGATTCGCGCCAGAGTGTCATCCATCGTGCCGCCATTAGGACCGGAGAGCGCGCTATGCATATATCTGTCGCTCAAAACGGTGAACTCTGCTACGTGAGAACGCATTTGGTCGGCACACTGTCGTATCGCAGTGTTCGCGACGGACGACGACTGCACCACTTCAGCCCAGGAGGCGCGAAACATCATGGAACGAGTCCCGGCCGTACGCCGGCGCCGGCTCGGCGAGGAGCTGCGCCGGCTGCGCGATCTGGCCGGACTGACCAGCGGGGAAGCGGCCCGGCTGGCCGGCTGGCACCAGTCGAAGGTCAGCCGGATCGAGACCGGCCGCAGCAGCGTGCGCCCCGAGGACGTGGAGGTGCTGCTGAGCGTGTACGCGGTACGCGACGGCGACCTGCGCGACCTGCTGGCGACGCTCGCCGGCCGCGGCTACCAGCGCGGCTGGTGGCACGACTTCCGCGACGTGCTGCCGCCGGAGTACCGCGACTTCATCACCCTGGAGACGGGTGCCAGCCGGGCCCGCTCGATGGAGAACAGCGTGGTGCCGGGACTGCTCCAGACCCCGGCGTACGCCCGCGCGCTGACCCGCGACGTGATGCCCCAGCTCACCGAGCGCGAGGTGGACGCGCTCGTTGACGTCCGGATAGCCAGGCAGGCGGTCCTGCGCCAGGACCGGCCGCTGGAGCTGTGGGCGGTGCTCGACGAGTCGGTGCTGCGGCGGTGGGTGGGCGGCCCGGAGGTGATGGCCGAGCAACTGCTGCGGCTGCGCGAGGCGATGGAGCTGCCCCAGGTGCGTCTGCAAGTGCTCCCGTTCGCGGCCGGCGGACACCAAGGAGTGACGAATTCTTTCGTCATCTTCTCATTTCCGCGCATTGCCGATCTCGACGTGGTGGTTGTCGACCATTTGACGAGTAGTCTCTACGTCGATCGGAAAGAGGACATCGCGGCGTACGGAGCAGCGTTCGCCCGATTGAGTGGCCGCGCTCTTCACCGGGAGGAGTCGGCTGAAATGATCAACAGCATTCGTAAGGAGGTTTCATGACAACGCTGCCCCGTTTTATTTCCTCCAGCGAGACGCTCGGCGGCGCTAGTTGGCGGCGCAGCAGTCACAGCACCGCGGCGAACAACTGCGTGGAGGCCGCCAGGCTCCCCTCGGGTCTGACCGCGGTCCGTGACTCCAAGGACGTACGCGGGCCCGCGCTGCTCTTCGCCCCGCAGGCGTGGAGCGACTTCGTCCGGGATCTGGCCGACGGCGGGCCGCTCAGCGCGGTGGAGCGGCCCGGGCGATGACGTCGACCGCGCGGTGGACCTGAGGGCCGGTCAGGTCGCACCGCGCGGTCAGCCGCAGCCGGGAGACCCCGTCCGGCACGGACGGCGGGCGGAAGCAGCCGACCGCCAGGCCCTCCTCCCGGCAGCGCGCGGCCCAGGCGAGGGCGTCGTCGGGCGAGGGTGCGCGCACGGACACCACGCACGCGTCGGGCGCGGTGGCGTCCAGGTCGCGCCCGGTCAGCAACCGGTGGAAGTCCCGGGCCACCTGGCGGGCGCGGGCGGCCCGGTCCGGCTCGCGTCGCAGCAGCCGCAGCGCGGCCAGCGCGGCGCCCGCGGCGGCGGGGGCCAGTCCGGTGTCGAAGATGAAGGTGCGGGCCGCGTTGACGAGGTGCTCGATCACGGCGGCCGGCCCGAGCACCACCCCGCCCTGGGCACCGAAGGACTTCGAGAGGGTGGCGGTGCACACCACGTCGGGCGCTCCGGCCAGCCCGGCGGCGTGGGCGCTGCCCCGGCCGCCGTCACCCATGACGCCCAGGCCGTGCGCGTCGTCGAGCAGCAGCGCCGCGCCGTACGCGCGGCAGGCGGCGGCCAGTTCGGGCAGCGGCGCCGCGTCGCCGTCGACGGAGAAGACCGCGTCGCTGACGACGAAAGCGTTCCCGCCCGCGCCGTCGGCGGGCGGCTCGCCGCTGTCGCGTGCGCCGAGCGCCTTGCGGACCGCTTCGGGGTCGGCGTGGCGGACCACCTCGGTCCTGGCCTTGGACAGCCGGCAGCCGTCGATCAGGGAGGCGTGGTTGGCCGCGTCGGAGACCAGCAGGGTGCCGGGGCCGGTGAGCGCGGTGATGGCGGCGAGGTTGGCGGCGTAGCCGGAGGCGAAGACCAGGGCGGCCTCGAACCCGGTGAACGCGGCGAGCTCCGCCTCGAGTTCGGCGTGCAGCGCGGTGCTGCCGGTGACCAGCCGGGAGCCGGTGGAGCCGGCGCCCCAGCGCAGGCAGGCGTCGGCGCCGGCCCGGACCACCTCCGGGTGCCGGGTCAGGCCGAGGTAGTCGTTGCCCGCCAGGTCCAGCAGCGGCGAGTCGGCCGCCCGGGGCCGCAGTTCGCGGCGCAGGCCGGCGGCCCGCCGCACCCGGTCCTGGGCGGTGAGCCATCCGAAGGGGCCGTCGGCGCGTCCGTGCTGCTGAGAAGTGCTGTCCACGCCAGCAACGTACTGGGTGAGCGGCCCGATACCGGGTGTGGTGATGCACACATACCCGGCCGCTGATGTTGTGCGGTGCGCCATTGGCCGGGCCCGCCGCCGTACGCGAGGATTGCGGGCATGGATCTGCTGACGGCACTGGTGGGCAAGGGTCTGCGGCGCGAGCCGCCGACGCGGGACGAGGCGCTGGCGGTGCTCGCGACCTCCGACGACGAACTGCTGGACGTGGTGGCCGCGGCGGGCCGGGTGCGCCGGCAGTGGTTCGGTCGCCGGGTCAAGCTCAACTACCTGGTGAACCTCAAGTCCGGTCTCTGCCCGGAGGACTGCTCGTACTGCTCGCAGCGGCTCGGCTCGCAGGCCGACATCCTCAAGTACACCTGGCTGAAGCCGGACGAGGCGGTCGCGGCGGCCACGGCGGGGGTGTCCGGGGGCGCGAAGCGGGTGTGCCTGGTGGCCAGCGGGCGCGGGCCGACCGACCGGGACGTGGACCGGGTCTCGAAGACCATCGAGGCGATCAAGGACGGCAACGAGGGCGTGGAGGTGTGCGCCTGCCTCGGGCTGCTCTCCGGCGACCAGGCGGAGCGGCTGCGGGCCGCGGGCGCGGACGCGTACAACCACAACCTCAACACGTCCGAGGGCACCTACGCGGACATCACCACGACGCACACCTACGCCGACCGGGTGGACACGGTGCGGCAGGCGCAGGCGGCGGGGCTGTCGGCGTGTTCGGGGCTGATCGCGGGGATGGGCGAGAGCGACGCGGACCTGGTGGACGTGGTGTTCTCGCTGCGGGCGCTGGACCCGGACTCGGTGCCGGTCAACTTCCTGATCCCGTTCGAGGGCACCCCGCTGGCCAAGGAGTGGAACCTCACCCCGCAGCGGTGCCTGCGGATTCTGGCGATGGTGCGGTTCGTCTGCCCGGACGTGGAGGTACGGCTGGCCGGCGGGCGCGAGGTGCACCTGCGCAGCATGCAGCCGCTCGCGCTGCACCTGGTCAACTCGATCTTCCTCGGCGACTACCTGACGAGCGAGGGGCAGGCCGGGCAGACCGACCTCGACATGATCGCGGACGCCGGCTTCGAGGTGGAGGGCGCCGAGACCACCACGCTGCCCGCGCACCGGCGGTCCGACGAGGCGCGCACGGCGGCCGGTTCGGGCTGCGGGTCCCACGACACGGCGTGCGGATCGTGCGAGCACGGCGAGCCGGCTACGGCTACGGCTACGGCTACGGCTACGGCTACGGCTACGGCTACGGCTACGGGCCAGCCTGCCGGCACGGCGTCGGGTTCGGGTCCCCGTACGGACCTGGTCGCCGTGCGCCGGCGAGGTGCGGGGACGGACCTGCCGCCCAATGCCTGAACCGCTGCCGGTGGACGTGCTGCTGGACCTGGACCGGCAGCACGTCTGGCATCCTTACGGCCCGATGCCCGGCCGCCAGGAACCCCTGGTGGTGGAGTCGGCCTCGGGCGTACGACTGCGGCTCGCCGCGCCCGCTCAGGGCAGGACCGAGCTCGTGGACGGCATGTCGTCCTGGTGGTCGGCGATCCACGGCTACCGGCACCCGGTGCTCGACGAGGCCGCCCACGCCCAACTGGACCGGATGAGCCACGTCATGTTCGGCGGGCTCACCCACGAGCCTGCGGTGCGGCTGGCCGCGCGGCTGGTCGAGATCACTCCGGAGCCGTTGCGGCACGTCTTCCTCGCGGACTCCGGCTCGGTGTCGGTCGAGGTGGCGCTCAAGATGTGCCTGCAGTACTGGCGTTCGCTGGGGCGGCCGGGCAAGCGGCGGCTGCTCACCTGGCGCGGCGGGTACCACGGCGACACCTGGCAGCCGATGTCGGTATGCGACCCGGATGGCGGTATGCACCATCTATGGTCCGGTGTGCTACAGGAGCAGGTCTTCGCGGACGCGCCGCCGCCCGGGTTCGACGCGGAGCCGTCGGCCGCGTACGCCGCCCACCTGCGCGAGCTGATCGGGCGTCACGCCGACGAGTTGGCCGCGGTCGTGGTGGAACCCGTCGTCCAGGGCGCGGGCGGGATGGCGTTCCACTCCCCCGCGTACCTGCGGGTGCTGCGGGAGGCGTGCGACGAGTACGACGTCCTGCTCGTCCTCGACGAGATCGCCACCGGGTTCGGCCGCACCGGACGGCTGTTCGCGGCCGAGCACGCGGGGATCGCGCCCGACGTGATGTGCGTCGGCAAGGCGCTCACCGGGGGGTACGTCTCCCTCGCCGCGGCCCTGTGCACCTCCCGGGTGGCCGAGGGGATCTCGCGCGGCGAGGTGCCCGTGCTCGCGCACGGCCCCACGTTCATGGGGAACCCGTTCGCCGCGGCCGTGGCGAACGCGTCGCTGGACGTCCTGCTCGCCCAGGACTGGGCGACCGAGGTCAAACGGATCGAGGCCGGGCTGCGGGAAGGGCTCGCGCCCGCCGCCGAGTTGCCCGGGGTGCGCGATGTCCGCGTGCTCGGCGCGATCGGGGTGGTCCAGCTCGACCACCCCGTCGACATCGACGCGGCCACCCGCGCCGCGGTCCGCGCGGGCGTGTGGCTGCGGCCCTTCCGCGACCTCGTCTACGCGATGCCCCCTTACGTCACCGGGGACGAGGACGTCGCCCGGATCAGTGCGGCCATCGTCGCGGCGTCCGCCGCCGGCTGAACCCGGGGCACCCCGGCCGCCCGGGGTGCCCCCGCGCCGCCCTCCCGCAGGGAGCGGCACCCGGCGAAGAAGCGCGGGTCGTCGTGGAGTCCACGGCCGCTGACCGGCCTCACAGGTGCCGGGCCAGGTCGGCCATGTCCACCAGCGGCAGGCCCCAGCGCAGCGCGGCGATCTCCAGGTCGGCCGCCTTGGCCATGGTGCCGTCGTGGTTCATGACCTCGCAGCAGACGCCCACCGGCGGCAGTCCGGCCGCCGTGCACAGCGCGACGGTGGCTTCCGTGTGGCCGGCACGCTCCGCGAGGCCGCCCGGGCGAGCGGCCAGGGGGAAGACGTGCCCGGGCCGCAGGAAGTCCGCCGGCCGGGCGTCCGGATCGGCCAACCGCCGTACGGTCGCGGCACGTTCTGCCGCCGAGACACCGGTGCCGGTCGCCGCCGCCAGGTCCACCGGGACGTGCGGCCGGGTGCCGTGCCGGTCGCCGGGGCCCGGCACCGGGCCGAGCTCCAGCCGTTCGAGCACCTCGGGCGCGCACGGCACCGTGGAGTGGCCGCAGACCTGGGTGAGCAGGAAGGTGAACGCCTCGGGGCGCAGCCGCGCCCCCGCGAACACCACGTCGCCCTCGCACTCCCGCTCCGGGTCCCAGATCACTACCCCACCGCCGGCCGCGAGTTGCGCCACTGCCTGCTGCACGCCCCGGGCGCCGGCGACCCGTCCCGCCCACGGCAGCGCCGCGACCACCTCGGACACCGCCCGATGCGGGTCCTGCGGCCAGCGCCGCGCCAGTCGGGTGACCAGGTCGGGCTCCAGGTTGACCTGGTCCCCCACGGACAGGTCCGCCAGCGTGGTGGCCTGGAGCGTCAACGGGACCAGCGCCACCGCGAACCGGTCCCGGGCCACCTCGGCGACGGTGAGGCTGACCCCGTCGACCGCCACCTGGACCTTGGCCGTGACCAGCGCGTGGAACCGCTCGGGCGGCTTGATCCACATCCGCCGCATCGGGCCGTCGTCATCGATCCGTACGACCTTGCCGACGGCCTCGACGTCGCCCTGGACCAGGTGCCCGCCGCTGGGATCGCCGAGCCGCAACGGTGTCTCGACGTTGACGCGCGTCTGGGGCGGGATACGGCCGAGCGTCGACCTGCGCCGGGTGTCGGCCGACACGGCCGCCGCCAGGACACCGTCCTGCCCGGCGACCGGCGCCACCGTCAGCCCCACGCCGTTCACGCAGATCGAACAGGCCGCGGACCTGGCCGCTTCGGGCGCCCGCACCATGATGAAGTCCGGGCCCTCGGCCACCACGGTGCCGACCTCGTGAATGTGTCCGGTGAACAACTCGTACCACCTCTCGTCAGCGGCCGGACGACAACCGGCCGCGGGGAGAACCGCGCAGGGGCCCGCGTCGGGCCCGAGAGGTGGCGGGGTGTCACCGCTTGGCGCCGGAATCACACCGGCTCGTCCCACCGCGACGGGTGGAACCGGCGGGCTCTCACCGCCGCACCTTGGAATCGCACCGCCGCCATCCAACACGAGCCGCAACTGCCGGGCAAGCAGCGCGCGCGGCCCACTCGACCGGCTCCACCCGGCTGCTTACGGGCCGGCGCGCGCCGCCTTCGCGCCGGTCGCCAGGCCCGGGACAGGGGGCTCGGTTTGTGCGAGGTGGGGGGTGGGCGGGCATGCTGGGGGCTTTCCGAGGGGAGTGCAGGTATGGCGATCGTTGTGGTGACCGGGACGGGCACCGAGGTGGGCAAGACGGTGGCGACGGCGGCGGTCGCGGCTGCTTCGCTGGCGCAGGGGCTGAGCGTGGCGGTGCTGAAACCCGCGCAGACGGGGGTGCTTGAGGGCGGGCCCGGGGACGCCGCGGAGGTCGCGCGGCTGGCCGGTGAGGTGACGGCGGTGGAACTGGCGCGCTACCCGGAGCCGTTGGCGCCGGCCACGGCGGCGCGGCGGTCGGGGCGGCCGGCGGTGACCCCGGAGGAGATCGCCGAGGCCGCGGCGAAGCTCTCGGCCGTGCACGACGTGGTGCTGGTGGAGGGCGCCGGGGGGTTGCTGGTGCGGTACGACGAGAAGGGCTCCACGCTGGCGGACACGGCGTCGCTGCTGCACGCGGGCGTGCTGCTGGTCGCACCCGCGGGGCTGGGCACGTTGAACGCGACGGCGCTGACCGCGGAGGCGATGCGGGCCCGCAAGCTCACCTGCCTCGGTGTGATCATCGGCAGTTGGGCGAGCGAGCCGGGCCTGGCCGAGCGCTGCAACGTGCTGGACCTGCCGGAGTCGGCGGGGGCGCCGCTGCTGGGTGCGTTGCCGCAGGCTGCCGCGTCCCTGTCGCCGACGGCGTTCCGCGCCGCGGCCCGTGACTGGCTCGCGCCGCAGCTGGGCGGCGTGTGGGACCCGGCCGCCTTCGCGCACGTCTACGGGCCCCCGCAGCCCACCGCGCAGGGGTAGGGGCAGGGGCGGGGCGGGGGTTGGTGGCCCGGTCCGGATCGGCGCCCCGGCGACACCCTCAGCCGGTCCAGGCGCGCAGCTCGCGGGCGATCCGGTCGACGCCGACGCCGCCGTCCTTGACCAGGCGGGCCAGATCGCGGACCTGCTCGGGCGAGGTGGTGACCTTCAGCCCCTCCGCGACGAGGTAGGCGTAGGCCACGGCGGTGGCGAACAGCGCGTTGGACCGCTCCAGGGCCGGGACGTGCAGCAGCAACTGGAGCAGCGCGGCCGCCCGCAGGTGCTCGTCTCCGTAGACGGGGCGGCCGAATATCTCGGCGCGGTGCCGGCTCACGGCGGCGACGAGCGCGCCCCAGTCGGTGACCTGCGGGTCCCCCGGCGTGTTGTGTTCGGCGACCATCAGCAGCCAGGCGAGGTCGATCCGCAGGGTCAACGGGCGCCTTCACCGGTGGGGGGCGTGCTGCCGAACTCCTCGTCGAAGACCGCTTCGTACCGCTTCATGAAGTCGGCCGCGGCCTGGACGAAGGCCCGGCCGTTCTCCCCCTCGTCCTGCTGGACGAGTTCCTCGATGTAGCGGTTCACGCTGATGCCGCGCTGCGAGGCGCGTTCCCGCGCCGTCTCCGCGGTGGCTTCTTCCACCCGCACGTTCAACTGGGTTTTCGCCATGCGTCCACGCTAGCGCTCGGGTGCTAGTAGCGGCAAGAGCGCTCTGCGGGATCGCCCGGGCCGCGCGGCCCGTGGCGCGTCGTCGGCGTGTCCCCCGCGTGTCTCGGATCGCGAAATCCTCCGGGGCGCGGCGAGCCGGGCTGGTTGGCTGGGGCGCATGAGCGATCTTCGGATACGGCCGGCAGCGGTCGCGGACGCCGGCGCCGTACTGGCCTTCTGGCAGGTGGCCGCGGAGGGCACCAGCATCAGTGACGACGAGACAGGCGTGGCCGGGCTGGTCACGCGGGACCCCGAGGCCCTGCTGCTCGCCGAGCGCGACGGGGCCCTGGTGGGGACGGTGATCGCGGGGTTCGACGGGTGGCGGTGCCATCTGTACCGGCTGGCCGTTCACCCGGATGCCCGCCGGCAGGGTGTGGCCCGGGCGCTCCTGGAGGCAGCGGAGGAACGGTTCCTCGCGCTCGGGGGGCGACGCGGCGACGCGATGGTGCTGGAGGCGAACGAACGGGCGCAGCACGCGTGGCGGGCCGGCGGCTACCTGCCGGAGGAGCAGTGGCGGCGCTGGACGAAGTGGTTGGGCTAGCGCCCGACGTGGGCGGGCCCCCCAGGGTGCCCCGTACTGTCGGTTCCGGACCGATCCCCCGACGGGGGGCTTGTCGCGCGGTTCCCCGCGCCCCTTGATCGGGCACCCGGGCGCACTTCGCCGGGTTCGTGTGGGTGCGGGTGGGCGGGGGCTGGTTGATCATGGGGGGTGAGGTGTTCCGATGATCGAAACGCTCCTGGTGGCGGTGGCGCTGCTGCTCACGTTCGTGTGCGGTGTGTTCGTCGCCGCGGAGTTCTCGTTGACGACCGTCGAGCGCGGCGAGCTGGAGCGCGCGGCGGCGGGCGGGGAGCGCGGGGCGGCGGCCGCGCTGGCCGCGGTCCGTTCGCTGACCGTGCAGTTGTCCGGCGCGCAGCTCGGGATCACCGTCACCGGGCTGATCATCGGCATGCTGGCCGAGTCGTCGGTCGCGAAGCTGCTGCGCGGGCCGCTGCGTGCCGCGGGGCTGCCCGCGTCCGGGGCGGCGTCGCTGGCGCTGGTGCTGGGCACCGCGCTGTCCACGGTGGCGCTGATGGTCATCGGCGAACTCGTGCCTAAGAACTGGGCGATCTCGCGGCCGCTGGAAGTGGCGAAGGCGGTCGCGACCCCGCAGCGCGCGTTCAGCACGGCGTTCGGGCCGCTGATCCGGCACCTGAACAACACCGCCAACCGGGTGCTGCGCCGGATGGGCCTGGAGCCGGCCGAGGAGCTGGCCTCCGCGCGCGGCCCGCAGGAGCTGCGCGCGCTGGCCCGGCACTCCGCGAAGGCGGGCGCCCTGGAGCCGGACACCGCCGAGCTGTTCGTCCGGACCATCGGCCTGGCCGACCTGACCGCCCAGAACGTGATGACGCCCCGGGTCCAGGTGACCGCCCTGGAGGCGCGCGCCACCGCCGAGGACGTCGCGAACGCCACCCGCGCCACCGGACTGTCCCGCTTCCCGGTCTACCGCGGCACCCTCGACGCGGTGATCGGCACCGTGCACATCAAGGACGTGCTGGCGGTCCCCGCCGACCGCAGGCCCCGGGTGCCGGTCACCGAGCTGCTGCGCGAGCCGCTGCTGGTCCCGCACTCCCTGGCCGTGGACCGGCTGCTCGACCGGTTCTCCGCCCGCCGCTCGATGGCCGTGGTGATCGACGAGTACGGCGGCACCGCGGGCGTCGCCACGCTGGAGGACATCGTGGAGGAGGTGGTCGGCGAGGTGCGGGACGAGCACGACCCGCTCGAAGCGCCCGACCTGCTCTTCCTGCGCGAGGACCCGCTGGGCCGCCGGATCTACGACGCGGACGGCGCGGCCCGCACCGAGGACCGGCTGGAGCGGATCGGGCTGCACGCGCCCGACGGGCCGTACGAGACGCTGGCCGGGCTGGTCGCGCAGCGGCTCGGGCGGATTCCGGAGCGCGGTGACGTGGTCGAGGTGGAGGGCTGGCGGATCGAGGTGACCGACGCGAGCGGGCGGCGCGCGGCGCGGGCCCGGCTGGTGTCCCCGCCGAGCGGGCCCGGCACCGACGCCACCGGTACGGCCGCCGACGGGACGGGGGCCGCGCGGTGACCGCCGTCCAGCTGGTGGTGGGCCTGCTCACCATCGTGGTGAACGCCTTCTTCGTCGGCGCCGAGTTCTCGATGATCTCGGTGCGCCGCGACCAGATCGAGCCGCGCGCCGAGGCGGGCGACCGGCGGGCGCGGCGGGTGCTGTGGGGCCTCGAACACGTCTCGCCGCTGCTGGCCGCCGCCCAGCTCGGCGTCACCGCCTGCACGCTGGTGCTCGGCATCGTCGCGGAGCCGGCCATCGAGCACCTGCTGGAACCGCTCTTCCATGCCGCGCACGTGCCGGACGGCGCGGCGCGCCCGGTGTCGTTCGTGATCGCGCTGGCGGTGGCGACCTATCTGCACATGCTCTTCGGGGAGATGGTGCCGAAGAACATCACGCTCGCCGACCCGGTGCGGTCCGCCCTGCTGCTGGGGCCGCCCCTGGTCGCGCTCACCCGGGCGCTGCGTCCGCTGATCTTCGCGATCAACGCGCTCGCCAACGCGGGGCTGAAGCTGGCGCGGGTGGAGCCGCGTACCGAGATCGCCGCGGTGTTCTCCGACGACGAGCTGTCGCGGATGGTGGTGGACGCGGGCGCCGCCGGGCTGCTGGACGAACGGGCCGCCGAGCGGCTGCGGGACGCGCTGGAGCTGGGGCGGCGGCCGGTCGGCGAGATCGTGGTGCCGCCGGAGCGGGTGGTACGTGCCCGGCTCGGCATCACCGCGGAGGGGCTGGAGGCCCTGAGCGCGCGGTCCGGCTTCTCCCGCTTCCCGGTCGCCGACGACGACGGGCGCGTCCTCGGCTACCTCCACGTCAAGGACGCGCTCGACGCCGAGCCGCGCGACGCGCCCTTCCCCCGGTCGGCGCTGCGCCGGATCACCCGCGTCGGCGCGGCCACCCCGCTCGACGACGTCCTCACCGCGATGCGTGCCGGCCGCGCCCACCTCGCCGCCGTCGTGGACGCCGACGGGCACGGGGTCGGCCTGGTCACCATGGAGGACGTCCTCAAGGAGCTGGTGGGGCGGGGCCGGCCCTGACCCTCGGGCACCCGACCGGCGCGCACGGCAATTCCGGTGTGCCGCGCAATGCGCATTCCCGACTTTCGATCTACCCGATTATTGATCAACCCGGCTGACCTCTCGGCGAGGCCGCTTCGGAAAAGACCTGGTGGATTGCCATTCTTCCACTACGGCCGATGACCGGCCGGCGTCGATTTCGGGGAGTGATGAAGTGACGGCTGGCAGCACCGCGGAGCCGGTCGGCGTCGACGATTCGTACGAGGACGAGGTGCCGGCCAAGCGGAAGCGCCCGGGCAGCGTGTTCGTGAGCTGGGCGACCACCACCGATCACAAGACCATCGGCACGATGTACCTGGTGACGACGTTCGCCTTCTTCCTCATCGGCGGCATCATGGCGTTGCTGATGCGGGCCGAACTCGCCCGCCCCGGCCTTCAGTTCCTGTCCGCGGAACAGTACAACCAGGCGTTCACGATGCACGGTACCGTGATGCTGCTGCTGTTCGCGACACCGCTGTTCTCGGGATTCACCAACTGGATCATGCCGCTGCAGATCGGCGCGCCCGATGTCGCTTTCCCGCGGCTGAACATGCTCGCCTACTGGCTCTATCTCTTCGGCTCGCTGATCGCGGTCGGCGGATTCCTCACCCCGCAGGGCGCGGCCGACTTCGGCTGGTTCGCGTACTCGCCGCTGAACAACGCGATCAACTCGCCCGGCATCGGCGCCGACATGTGGATCATGGGCCTGGTGATGACGGGCTTCAGCACGATCTTCGGCGCCGTCAACTTCATCACCACGATCATCTGCATGCGCGCCCCCGGCATGACGATGTTCCGGATGCCGATCTTCTGCTGGAACGTGGTGCTCACCTCGCTGCTGGTCCTCTTCGCCTTCCCGGTGCTGGCCGCCGCGCTGCTGTGCCTGGAGGCCGACCGGAAGTTCGGGGCGCACGTCTTCGACGCGGCCAACGGGGGCGCGATCCTGTGGCAGCACCTGTTCTGGTTCTTCGGCCATCCCGAGGTGTACATCATCGCGTTGCCGTTCTTCGGGATCATCACCGAGATCATCCCGGTCTTCTCCCGCAAGCCGATCTTCGGATATCTGGGGCTGGTCGCGGCGACGATCGCCATCGCCGGCCTCTCGGTGACGGTGTGGGCGCACCACATGTACGTCACCGACTCGGTGCTGCTGCCGTTCTTCTCGTTCATGACCTTCCTGATCGCGGTACCGACCGGGGTGAAGTTCTTCAACTGGATCGGCACCATGTGGAAGGGCTCGCTGAGTTTCGAGACGCCGATGCTGTGGTCGATCGGCTTCCTTATCACGTTTCTCTTCGGCGGGCTGACCGGCGTCATCCTGGCGTCGCCACCGCTGGACTTCCACGTCTCGGACTCCTATTTCGTGGTCGCGCACTTCCACTACGTGGTCTTCGGCACCGTGGTGTTCTCGATGTTCGCCGGATTCCATTTCTGGTGGCCGAAGATGACCGGCAAGATGCTCGACGAGCGGCTCGGCAAAATCACCTTCTGGACGCTGTTCTTCGGCTTCCACGGGACTTTCCTGGTCCAGCACTGGCTGGGCGTCATCGGAATGCCGCGCCGCTACCCGGACTACCTCGCGGCCGACGGCTTCACCACGCTCAACACGGTCTCCACCATCAGTTCCTTCCTGCTCGGCATGTCGATGCTGCCGTTCCTCTACAACGTGTGGAAGACCGCGAAGTACGGCAAGAAGGTCGGGGTCGACGACCCGTGGGGCTACGGCCGTTCGCTGGAGTGGGCGACCTCCTGCCCGCCGCCGCGGCACAACTTCGTCACGCTGCCCCGGATTCGGTCCGAGTCCCCGGCGTTCGACCTGCACCACCCGGAGATCTCGACCCTCGACGACGCCTCGCACCGGCCCGACCGCTCCATCACCGTGCCGCGGGGCGACACCCACCAGTAGCTGCCGACGACCGGACGGGACCCACGCGTGGGCGCGGACAGGAACGACCACTCAGGGCTCGACCGGATCGAGGGCTACCTGCTGTGGAACGCGGAGCTGGCGCAGGCGCGCCGCGAGGCTGCCGGTTTCACCGCCCATCTGCCCTGGCTGACCACCGCGCAGCGCGAGGAGGTCGAACGGGTCTATGTCGCCGACCGGGTGCGGCTGTCCCGCGAGACGCTGCGGCGCGTCATCGACCGCGCCGCGGAGCTGCGCGGCGAGTACGGCGAGCGCTACGAGTACCTCAGAAGGCGCTGCGTGGCGGCCGCCGTGGTCGGCGCCGGGGCGACGGCCGGCGCGCTGGGCGCCGCCGCGTACCTGACCCGCTGACGGCACACACCGGCGGCGCCGGGGGCGCCGCCACCACCGCGTTTCCCGCCGGTAGGATCTGCGTGCCATGCAGACGCCAGCCACGTACTCCAGCCTCGTCGCCGTCGGGGACTCCTTCACCGAGGGCATGTCGGACCTGCTGCCCGACGGTTCGTACCGCGGGTGGGCGGACCTGCTCGCGGCGCGGCTGGCGGCCGCGTCCCGGGAAGCGGGCGGCGAGGGCGTGCGGTACGCCAACCTCGCGGTGCGCGGCAAGCTGATCCGGCAGATCTCCGACGAGCAGGTGGACGCGGCGGCCGCGATGCGCCCGGACGTGATCACGCTGGTCGGCGGGCTCAACGACGTCCTGCGGCCCGGCTGCGACGTGGCGGCGGTGTGCGAGGTGCTGGAGAGCTGCGTGCAGCGCCTCGCCCCGGCCTGCGACCGCCTGGTGCTGATGCGCAGCCCGATCAGGCGGGGCCCGGTGGCGACGCGGTTCCTGCCGCGGATGGTGGAGCTGTTCGACTTCGTGGAGTCGCTGGCGGCCGCGCACGGCGCGGTCGTCGTCGACCTGTACGGGGCACAGGTGCTGGGCGACGCACGGATGTGGGCCGAGGACCGGCTGCATCTGACCGCGGAGGGCCACGAACGGGTCGCCGAGGCGGTCTGGCAGGCGCTCGGCCTACCCGAGCAGGCGGAGTGGACCAGCCCGCTGCCGCCGGAGGTGCGTGCCGGCTGGGCCGCCCGCCGCGTGTCCGACCTGCGCTTCACCCGCGCCCACCTGTTGCCGTGGATCGGCCGCCGCCTGACCGGGCGGTCCAGCGGCGACGGCCGCAGCCCCAAGCGCGCCGAGTTGCTGCCGTACGACCTGCCCGGCGACCTGCCGTCCGCCCCGTCCTACGCGCGGGGTGCCGCGCGCACGGTCCCGAGCGGCGAGGGCTGACCGTACGGGACACCCCGCGCGACCAGTAGAATCTCCCCACGTGACAGCCAAGCCGCGTATCCCGAATGTCCTCGCCGGTCGCTATGCCTCCGCGGAGCTGGCCGCGCTGTGGTCGCCCGAGCAGAAAGTGGTGCTGGAGCGCCGGCTGTGGCTGGCGGTGCTGCGCGCCCAGGCGGACCTGGGCATCGAGGTGCCGGCGGGGGCCGTCGAGGACTACGAGCGGGTGCTGGAGCAGGTCGACCTCGACTCGATCGCGGAGCGCGAGAAGGTCACCCGGCACGACGTGAAGGCGCGGATCGAGGAGTTCAACGCGCTTGCCGGGCACGAGCAGGTGCACAAGGGCATGACCTCGCGCGACCTGACCGAGAACGTCGAGCAGTTGCAGATCCGGCTGTCCCTTGAGCACGCGCGGGACCGCACGGTCGCGGTGCTCGCCCGGCTCGGCCAGCTCGCCGGGCAGTACGGCGAGCTGGTGATGGCGGGCCGCTCGCACAACGTCGCGGCGCAGGCGACCACGCTCGGCAAGCGGTTCGCCACCGCGGCCGACGAGCTGCTGGTGGCGTTCGGGCGGGTCGAGGAGCTGCTGGCGCGGTATCCGCTGCGCGGCGTGAAGGGCCCGGTCGGCACCGCGCAGGACATGCTGGACCTGCTCGGCGGGGACAGCGGCCGGCTCGCCGAGCTGGAGCACCGGGTCGCCGAACACCTGGGCTTCTCGCGGACGTTCAGCTCCGTCGGCCAGGTCTACCCGCGGTCGCTGGACTACGAGGCGGTGACCGCGCTGGTGCAACTGGCCGCGGCGCCCTCGTCGCTGGCCAAGACGATCCGGCTGATGGCCGGGCATGAACTGGTCACCGAGGGCTTCAAGCCCGGGCAGGTCGGCTCCTCGGCGATGCCGCACAAGATGAACACCCGCTCCTGCGAGCGGGTCAACGGCCTGATGGTGGTGCTGCGCGGCTACGCCTCGATGACCGGTGAGCTCTCCGGCGACCAGTGGAACGAAGGCGACGTGTCCTGCTCGGTGGTGCGCCGGGTGGCGCTGCCGGACGCGTTCTTCGCGTTCGACGGGCTGCTGGAGACGTTCTTGACGGTGCTCGACGAGTTCGGGGCGTTCCCGGCGGTCGTCTCTCGCGAGCTGGACCGCTACCTGCCGTTCCTGGCCACCACGAAGGTGCTGATGGGCGCGGTGCGGGCCGGGGTGGGCCGGGAGGCCGCGCACGAGGCGATCAAGGAGAACGCGGTCGCGTCGGCGCTGGCCATGCGCGAGCAGGGCACCGAGCGCAACGAGCTGCTGGACCGGCTCGCCGCCGACCCGCGTATCCCGCTGGACCGGGCCGCGCTGGACGCGCTGATGGCCGACCGGCTGTCGTTCACCGGCGCCGCAGGCGATCAGGTCGCGGAGGTCGCGCGCCGGGTCGAGGAGGTCGTCAAGGCGTACCCGCGCGCGGCGGCGTACCGGCCGGGGGCGATCCTCTGACGCCGGAGGAACTGGCGCAGGCCCGCACCCGCACCCTGCGGGACGTGGTCGGGCCGGGGCTCAACGTGCTGTTCTGCGGGATCAACCCGGGGTTGATGTCGGCGTACCGGGGCGAGCACTTCGCCCGGCCGGGCAACCGGTTCTGGCCGGCGCTGCACGCCTCCGGTTTCACCCCGCGCCGGTACGCGCCCACCGAGCAGGAGGACGTGCTCGCGCTCGGCTTCGGGCTCACGAACGTGGCGCCGCGGGCGACCGCGCGGGCCGACGAGCTGACCGCGGAGGAACTGGTCGCGGGCGGCCGGGCGCTGACCGCGAAGGTGGCCCGGCACCGGCCGCGGTGGCTCGCGGTACTCGGCGTCACCGCGTACCGGATCGCGTTCGCCGACAAGCACGCCGTGGTCGGGCCGCAGGAGCGCACGCTGGGCACCACCCGGGTCTGGGTGCTGCCCAGCCCCAGCGGCCTGAACGCGCACTGGACGCCGGCGGCCCTGGCCGAGGAGTTCGCCCGGCTGCGCGTGGCGGCCTTCGCCGAGAACCGGACGGGCACGGCCCCTGACCCGGCCCCGGACACGGACGCGGGCTCCGCTGCGGCGGTGGCGCCCGGCGCCCGGCTCAGGAGCGGCTGAACTCCCCCCGCGGAGGCCGCAGCAGGCGGCCCGCCGCCTCCCGGAACCCGGCCACCAGCGGGTTACGGTCGCCGGCCCGGGTGGCGACGACCACCTGGCACGGCTCGATCCCGTCGACCGGCACCACGGCGAGGTCGTCCCGGTCGGCGCACCGGCGGTCGTAGGCGGGCACCAGGGCGATGGAGCGCCCGTCCGCGACGCCTTCGAGCTTGTCCTCGAAGGTCTCGGCGAGCAGCGGGCCGAGCGGGGCGGAACCGCCGTCCGGATGCGGGTTCAGCCGCCAGAACGCGGTCCAGACCGCGGCCATTCCGGCGCAGGCGATGAGGGGCTCCCCCGCGAAGTCGTCCGGGCCGACCGACTCCTTGCCGGCCAGGCGGTGGTCCGCGGGCACCAGCAGCACGCGCGGCTCGTCGTAGAGCACGCCCACGCGCAGGCCGTCGTCCGGGATGGGCAGCGGGGTGCGGGCGACGAGCACGTCGACCTTGCGGTCGGGCAGGGCACGCGTCTCGTTCCAGTCCAGGTGCCGGGTGCGGACGTGGGCCTCGGGGTAGCGGCGGCGCAGTTCGCGCACCGCGGCGGTGACGACGAGGTCCTCGACGTATCCGACGGTGATGGTGTGGGCCCGCGCCGCGGAGCGGGCGGTGCGCGTCGCCTGGCCCGCGGCCTGGAGGAGCCCCTGCGCCTGCGGCAGGAAGGCCGCTCCGGCCGGGGTGAGGGCGCTGCCCTGCGTGGTGCGGTCCAGCAGCCGCACGCCGAGGGTGTCCTCCAGCCGCTGGATCTGCCGGCTCAGCGAGGGCTGGGCGACGTGCAGCGCCTGCGCGGCCCTGGCGAAGTGCAGGTGCTCGGCGACGACCACGAAGTACCGCACCAGCCGCAGGTCGAGGTCCGGTCCGGGGTCGGAGGCGGCGTCCGGACCGGATGCCGCCGCGGGCGGGGCGTCGTCGGGCATGCCGCCAGCCTACTCGTGATGCGGATTCCGCATGACGTGGTGCGAAACGGGTCTTGGACGCCCCTGCCCGGGCGGCTGTTGACTCGAACGTGTCCCCACCGAGGCCGGCCCGGAGGGACGTGAACCGGAAACCGACTCCTGGAACAGAGGGTGTCCGCCATGGGCAGGTACGAAGGAATGAACGTCGTGATCACCGGGGGCAGCAGCGGGCTGGGGCTGGCCACCGCCCGCCTCCTGGTGGGTGAGGGCGCCCGGGTCCTCGTCACCGGACGCGGCCAGGACGCCCTGGACGCGGCCCGCGAGCAGCTCGGCGGCGACGCGGTCGCGGTGCGCAGCGACGCGTCGTCGCTGTCCGACATCGACGCGCTGGCCGACCACGTGAAGGCCGAACTCGGCACGGTGGACGCGCTGTTCGCCAATGCCGGGATCAGCGGCTTCGCACCGTTCGAGGCGACAAGCGAGCAGCTCTTCGACGAGTTGCTGACGATCAACGCCAAGGGGCCGTACTTCACGGTGCAGAAGCTCGCCCCGCTGCTGGCCGAGGGGAGCGGCGTGGTGCTGACCACCTCCGTCGCCAACGTGCTGGGACTTCCCGCGCTGAGCGCCTACGCGGCGAGCAAGGCGGCGCTGCGCTCGATGACCCGCAGCCTGGCCCGTGAGCTGCTGCCGCGGAAAGTCCGGGTCAACGCGGTGAGCCCCGGCCCGATCGACACCGGCATCCTGGAGAAGACGATGCCCAAGGAAGCGGTGGAGGCGACCGTGGCCCAGATGGCCGCGGACATCCCGATGCTGCGCGTGGGCACCCCGGCGGAGGTCGCCAGGGCGGTCGCCTTCCTCGCCTTCGACGCCACGTACACCACCGGCGCCGAACTCGCGGTGGACGGCGGCGGCTCCCAGCTCTGAGGCCCGTGCCACGGGCGGGAGCGGACCGATGCCCGCTCCCGCCCGACCGCCCGCCAGCCCGTCGACCCGCACCGACCGCCCGTCAGCCCGCGGCTACCGCGTCCGCGCCGGCCCGCCCGTCCCCCAGAGGCGCGATCCGGACGGTGGCCGCCCGCATCCGGTCGCTCATCGCGCCGACGTCCCCGTACTTGCGCGCGTACGCGTCGTCGATCGCCCGCGTCAGCCGCGCGTCCGTCCACGCGGGGACGTCGAAGGCGACCTGCCGTACGGTGCCGTCCAGGCGGACGGCGCCGCGGTGCCGTTCCTGGGTGGCCCGGAACCAGCGGGACGAGGGCCCCGGGAGGCGGATGGACGTCCTGGCCTGGAACCGCGCGGCGGCCGCCCTGCTCACCGACTTCGCCGCGCTGCCCCCGGCCCGGCGCAACATCATCCGCCTGACCTTCCTCGACGACGCCTTCCGCGCGCAGTACGTGGACTGGCCGGTGGTGGCCCGCGAGTGCGTCGCGGTGCTGCGCATGGAGTCCGGCCGGCACCCCGACGACCCGGACCTCGGCGCCCTGATCGCCGAGCTGAACGAGAAGGACGCGGACTTCCGCGCCTGGTGGGCCGACTACCGCGTGGCCGGGCCCCGGCAGTTGACCAAGCGCATGCGCCACCCCACCGCCGGCGAGCTGACCCTGGACGTCCAGCAGTTGTCCGTCGACACCGACGCCGACCAGTTGCTGGCCGCGTACACCGCCCACGACGCGAAGTCCCGCGACGCGCTGGACTTCCTCCTGCGGTGGTCCAGCGGACCCCGCCCCGCGCGCGCCTCGTCGCAACCCTGATAACTTCGCCGCGCGGACACCGACGCGACCCGATGCCGGCCGGCATCCGGGCTCCGCTGCGCCGGCGTCCCAGCAGGTCGTACGGTGTGCGGCGGTGGCACGCGGCAGGCCGCTGCGGGGCTCGCCGGGCGTGGTCGGGCGCAGTCGGGCGGAAGGGTGCCCGGTGGCACTCGCCGGGTGGCTCCGCGCCGGGTACGATCCGCCACACACAGGTACAGGCTGGGAGGACACACCTTGGAGCGCCTCACCGGTGGGGACCCGTCCCTGCTCCGGCGGATCAACTCCGCGGTCGTCCTCCACGCGTTGCGCGGAGCGCAGACCCCCACGCTCACCGAGCTGGTGCACACCACCGGGCTGTCCCGCCCGACGGTCGAGGGCGTCATCGAGGGACTCACCGAGTCGGACCTGGTGGTCGAGGTCGCCCCGGAGCCGGGCGACACCCGCAAGCAGGGCCGGCCGGCCCGCCGGTTCCGCTTCCACGCCGAGGCCGGGCACCTGCTGGGCGTCGAGATCGGCGCGCACCAGGTACGGGCGGTCCTGTCCGACCTCAGCGGCCAGGTGCTGGACACGCTCGGCCACGACGTGGCGGAGGCGGCCGGCGCCGACGACCGGATCGACCGGGTCCGCGGCACCGTCGCCGACCTGCTGCGCAAGGCCGGCGTGGCGCGCAGCACGCTGTGGGCGGTGGGGGTGGGCAGCCCGGGCATCGTGGAGGCGGGCGGCGAGGTGCGGCTGGGCACGGCGCTGCCGGGCTGGACCGGGCTGGCGCTCGGCGAGCGGCTGCAACGCTCCTTCCGCTGCCCGGTGCTGGTGGAGAACGACGCGAACCTGGCCGCGGTCGCCGAGCACTGGAAGGGCGCCGCGGTCGGCACGGACGACGTGGTGTTCGTGCTGGCCGGGCTGAGCCCGGGCGCCGGTTCGCTGATCGGGGGGCGGCTGCACCGCGGTTTCGGCGGCGCGGCCGGGGAGATCGGCGCGCTGCACCTGCTGGGGCGCGAGGTGACCCCCGAGCACCTGCTGTCGACCACCGGGACCCCGCTGCACCCGCTGGACGAGCCCGCCGTGGAGCGGGTGTTCGCGCTGGCCCGCGAGGGCGATGTGCAGGCGAAGGACGCGCTGGACCGGTTCCTGCGCCGGCTGGTGCACGACGTGGCCGCGCTGGTGCTGGCGATCGACCCGGAACTGGTGGTGGTCGGCGGCTGGGCGGCGGGTCTCGACGGCGTACTGGAGCCGCTGCGCGCGGAGTTGGCGCGTTACTGCCTGCGGCCGCCGAACGTGGTGCTGTCCGCGCTGGGCCAGGAGGCGATCGCCACGGGGGCGCTGCGGCTGGCGCTGGACCACGTGGAGGAGCAGTTGTTCGCGGTCGAGCAGACGTCGCTGCCCCGGCACTGAGCGGACTCGGCCGGTCGGGGCGGCCGGCCGGTCGAACCGGGTCGGATACGGCGTACCGCGCACGGCGCCGGTACCGGCCCGGGACGCGCGGCGCCGTACGCGCACGACCGCGGCCCGCTCCCGTGGTTCACGGAAGCGGGCCGGGGGTGGAGCGCGGGCGGGCCGGGTACGGGCCCGGCCGTCAGGACGCCTGGCGGCGGCTGCCGGGCTGGTCGTGCAGCACTTCCAGCGCGCCGGAGTCGCCGAAGGTGAGCCGGCAGGTGTCGGCGCGGTACGTCGCGACGGAGGCGGCGGCGACGCGGCCGGCCGCATAGTAGCGGGTGGTGACCACCAGGACGGGCGCGCCGGGCAGCCGGTCGAGCTGCTTGGCGTCCTCGGCGCGGGCCGAGCCCAGCTCGACGGAGCGGTCCTCGCCCTCCAGCTCCAGGACGTGCAGTTCGCGCAGCACCGCGGGGCCGTGCTCGGCCGGGGTGAGCAGCGTCGACAGCCCGGGCACGGACGCGGCCGGCACGTAGAGCAGTTCGGTGGCGACCGGCTGGCCCTGGGTGACCCGCTCGCGCCGGACGGTGTGCACCGCCTCCTCGCGGTCGGTGCCGAGCAGCGCGGCGATCGGGGCGGGGGCGGCGGCCTCGACGCAGCCCACGGTGTTCCAGGCGTCGCGCACGGCACCTGGCCACACGTTCGCCGACGGGCCGACGGCCACGCCGATCCTGGGCGGCGCCACGGTGGTGCCCACGCCGCGCCTGCGCTGGAGCCGGCCCTCCAGCTCGAGCTGTTCGAGCGCCTGGCGGAGCGTGGCCCGCGCGACGCCGAAGCGCGCGGCGAGGTCACGCTCGTTGGGCAGGATCTCGCCGACCTCGAACTCCGAGTCGAGGGCGTCGTTCAGCACGGTCTTGAGGTGCCAGTACTTCGGCTCCTGCACCGCTTCGAGCTGCGTGGTCCCCACCCTGTCCTCGCAATCGCCGTGGTCGTGGCCGCCGGACCCTGCCGGGGTCACACCTTGTTAAGCCTTGTTTCCGAACCAGTGTTTATTAAAGGTCCTTGCACTACTAGGACGATAGAGGCGCGTCGCAAACTTGGTCAAGACCAATCCTCGAACCCACCCATGCGTGGCGGAACCGGATACATGTGACGTTCATACGATGTTGACGGTGTGCTGCAATAGCGTTCGTGATCTCCGCGGGACAGAGCGGGGACGGAGCACGGCCGGGCCGAGCAGGCGCCGAGGGCACGACGCCGCACGGCACGGACACGGCACGAACACAGCGCGACATGGCGAACGGCACAGCGAGGAGCAGGGCGATGGAGCAGGTCACCGTGGTCACGGGCGGCAGCCGCGGCATCGGGGCGGCGGTGGCGCTGCGGCTGGCCGCCGCCGGCCACCAGGTCGCGATCGGCTACGAGCGGGCGAAGGACGCCGCGGAGGACGTGGCCCGGCAGATCCGCGCGGGCGGCGGCACCTGCCTGGTGCACCAGGTCGACACCAGCGACGAGCAGCAGGTCGACACGTTCTTCGGCGCGGTGCGCGACGAACTCGGCCCCGCCACCGGCCTGGTGAACAACGCGGGCATCACCGGCCCGCTCGGCCGGTTCGCGGAGACCCCGGTCGAGGTGATGCGCCGGGTCGTCGACGTCAACGTGATGGGCGCGCTGATCTGTGCCCGCCGCGCGGTGCTGGACATGTCCACACGGTACGGCGGGGAGGGCGGCGCGATCGTGAACATCTCCTCGGGCGGGGCCACGCTGGGCAGCCCCGGTGAGTACGTGCACTACGCGGCGAGCAAGTCGGCGGTCGACGCGATGACGGTCGGCCTGTCGAAAGAACTGGCCGAGGAGGGCGTGCGGGTCAACTCCGTGCAGCCCGGGATGATCGTGACCGACATCCACGCGGCGATGGGTGACGCGCAGCGGCCGTGGCGCAAGAGCGACCGCATCCCGATGCGGCGCCCCGGGCAGCCGGAGGAGGTGGCCGGCGCGGTGGCGTGGCTGCTCTCGCCCGACGCGTCGTACACCACGGGTGCGGTCCTGCGGGTGACCGGCGGGCTGTAGCCACCGGCGGGCGGCGGACCGAGCGGGCGGCGGACCGAGCGGGCGGCACCGGCGGCGGGCGTCCCAGGCGGACCGGGCGGACCGGGCGGCGGCGTATCGGGCGGCGTACGGACCGGGCGGCGGGGCAACCCACCCGCTCCGCACGCCTCCCCCACCGCGTCGAGCCGCATCCGCGGTGATCTTTCCGCGGCACAAGTGTTGACCTGAGCATGGCCGAAACCCGACGGTGATACGGGGTAACCCGGGGGTAACCCGCGCGGCGCCTCGCGGGGGCACAATCCGGTTGCCCCGCAACCGACTTCGGACAACTTCAGAGGAGCACCATGCCCGGTTCCGTCGCCGACGACGCCGTGAAGCCCGCACCCGCGCCGCCGCCGGCCGGCCACCTGCTGGAACGCTGGTTCCGGATATCCCAGCGGGGTTCCACGCCCGGGCGGGAGGTGCGGGGCGGGCTCGCGACCTTCTTCGCGATGGCCTACATCCTGGTGCTCAACCCGCTCATCCTCAGCGGCAGCAAAGCCCACCCGGTGCTGGACAAGTACGGCACCAGCCTCTCCCCGGCGCAGGTGCTGACCGTCACCGCGCTCGTGGCCGCGGTGATGACGGTGATCATGGGCGTGGGCGGCAACCTGCCGCTGGCCATCGCCACCGGGCTCGGCCTCAACGCCGTGGTCGCCTACCAGCTGGCGCCCAAGATGAGCTGGCCGGACGCGATGGGCCTGGTCGTCCTGGAGGGCCTGCTGATCTGCGTGCTGGTCGTCACCGGCCTGCGGCAGGCGATCATGGAAGCCATCCCGCAGGCGATCAAGAAGGCGATCGCCGTCGGCATCGGCATGTTCATCGCCTTCATCGGCCTGGTCGACGCCGGGTTCGTCAGCCGTATCCCGGACGCGGCCAATACCACCACCCCGGTGCAGCTCGGCGGGACCGGCACCCTCACCGGCTGGCCGGTCCTGGTCTTCTGCGTCGGCGTCCTGCTCACCATCTCCCTGGTCGCGCGCCGGATGCGCGGCGCGATCCTGATCAGCATCGTGGTCATGACGATCGTGGCGCTCGTCGTCAACAAGATCGCGGACATCCCCGACCTGGCCTGGGGGCTCAACCCGCCGAGCGTTCCGCACAAGGCCGTCTCCACCCCGGACTTCGGACTGGTCGGCCAGTTCAGCCTGTTCGGCGGGTTCCGCGACGCCGGTGTGGTGACCTGCGTCCTGTCGGTGTTCACGCTGGTGCTGTCGGACTTCTTCGATGCGATGGGCACGATCGTCGGCATCTCCAGCGAGGCGGGCCTGCTCGACGAGGAGGGCCGGGTGCCGAACATCGGCCGGGTGCTGTTCATCGACGGCGCGGCGGCGGTCGCCGGGGGCATGGCGTCGTCGTCCTCCAACACCGCGTACGTGGAGTCGGCGGCGGGCGTCGGCGAGGGGGCCCGCACCGGGCTGGCGAGCGTGGTGACCGGCGTGCTGTTCGCGCTGGCGCTCTTCCTGTCGCCGCTGGCCGGGGTGGTGCCCTCGCAGGCGGCGGCGCCGGCGCTGGTCGCGGTCGGCTTCCTGCTGATGGCGCAGGTGCGCACCATCGACTGGACCGAGTACGACACCGCCATCCCGGCGTTCCTGACCATCGCGGTGATGCCCTTCACCTACAGCATCACCAACGGCATCGGCGCCGGCTTCCTGTCCTACGTCGTGCTCAAGACGGCGCTCGGCAAGATCCGCGAGGTGCACCCGCTGGTGTGGTGCGTGTCGCTCTTCTTCCTCGCCTACTTCGCGATCGACCCGCTCCAGCAGGCGTTCGGCGTCAAGTAGCCCGGCCCCGGCGGGCGGTCCGGCCGGGACCGCGCTCCCGCGGACGAGCGGCCCGACGGCCGTACGGAACCGGCGTGCCCGCCGGGCCCGCACCGTCCGCGGTCCGCCGGAGGAGGGGGCCGGCAGACACGCGGACGGGCTTCGAAGCTCCGACCGGGACGGGGGCGCCCGGTCGGAGCCGCTGGCCGAGCCGGTGCGCGCACCGGCCCGTACTGAGACAACTCCCCCCATCCCGGCGGAGTTCCCGCCCCGCGCGCATAAATGCGAACGGGGTTTCCGACCTGTGCGCCCCGCCGTTCCCGCACCGCTCCGCCGCACCCGCGACCGGCCCTCCCGAGCCGCCCCGGCCCGCCCCCGCTCAGCGCCGACGCGCCGCCGGCACCGGTTCCTCCCCGCCCGCCGGGCCGCCCACCGCCGTACCGGGGGCCTCCCACAGCGCCGAGCCGCCGCCGGAACCGTACGCCCGCCCGCGTACCCCGCGTACCCCGCGCAGCGCGCCCGAGCCGACCGCCACGCCCGCCGCGACCAGCGCGCTGCCGGCCAACTGGCCCGCCCCCAGCGTCCCGACCGAGACCACCGGCGCGGTCAGCGCCGCCGAGACCGGGATCAGCCCGGAGAAGAGCGTGGCCCGCTCGGTGCCCAGCCGCTGGAACCCGGCATACCAGCACACGAACCCGATCACGGTCGCGACGACCGCCTGCCAGCCCAGCGCCAGCGCCTCGGGTCCGGTCGGGGTACGGAACCCGTCGCCGACCGCGGCGAGCACCGCGGCCTCCACCGCGGCGAACCCGCAGACGCAGGTGGACAGCAGCAGCGGGCCCAGCGGCCGTACCAGCGGCGCAGCCAGCAACGCGAAGCCCACCTCGCCGCCCAGCGCCGCCACCGACCAGGTCAGGCCCCGGCTGTCCGTGCCGCCCCAGCCCTGCACGGCGAACGCGCCCGCCGCCACCAGCACCGCTCCCCCGGTGACGGCCCTGCCCGGCCGGCGTCCCGCGGCCAGCGGGACCAGCACGGCCACCACCACGGGCGCGCAGCCCACCAGCACGCCGGGCACCGCGGGTTGCGCGGTGCGCTCCGCCGCGAGCACCGACAGGTTGAAGCCGACCATGCCGACCGCGGCGACGGCCGCGACCAGCGCCCACCGCCGTACGCCGAGCGCGCGCAGCCGGCCGCTCCCACCGCGGCACGCCGGACCGGCCAGCAGCAGGAACGCGGCGCCGTAGCGCAGTGCCTGGCCGCCGGCGTGCGGGTAGTGGACGAGCGCGCCGCCGGCGGTGAAGGACGCGCCCACCAGGACGCAGGCGACCGCGGCGAAGAGCGCGCCGCTGCGGGAGGAGGAGTTCATACCCGGACCGTACGGACGCGAGGCGGTCTGCTTTAAGGTCCACTTTCATGGGAAGTAGGGGAACCACTTCAGCGGCGGGCGGCGGGTCCGGCGGCGAGTCGGGCGACGCGCCGGCCGATCCGCCGGGCGCGCGTCCCGGTGGCATGGCCGCGTGGGAGGTGCTGCTGCCGTCGCTGGACGTCGCCCCGCGCGGGCGCGGCCGGGCGCTCCGGTCGGCGCTGCGGGAGGAAGTGCGCTCCGGGCGCCTGGCGGCCGGGGTGCGGATGCCGTCGAGCCGGGCGCTGGCCGCCGATCTGGGCGTGTCGCGGGGCGTGGTGACCGACGCCTACGAGCAGTTGACCGCCGAGGGCTATCTGACCGGCCGGCAGGGGTCGGGCACCTGGGTGGCGCGGACCTCCGCCGGCCCCGCGGTGCCCGTGGCGAGCGGCTTCGCCGAGGACGACCGGGGCGGCCCCGCGGACCTGCGGCCGGGCCTGCCGGACCTCTCGCTCTTCCCGCGGGCGGCGTGGTCGGCCGCGCACCGCAGGATCGTGGCCCGGCTGCCGCACACCGCGTTCGGCTACCCCGATCCGCGCGGCCTGCCGGAGCTGCGCCAGGCGCTGGCCGAACTGCTCGTACGGCGCCGGTGCGTGGCCGCGGAGCCGGACCAGGTGATGGTGGTCTCCGGGGTGGCGCAGGCGCACACCCTGCTCGGCATGGTGCTGCGGGCCCGTGGCCACCGGGCGGTCGCGGTGGAGGACCCGGGCAGCCCGGAACTGCGCGAACTGCTGGCCGCGGTCGGCCTGTCGGCGGTGCCGGTACCGGTCGATCCCGACGGGCTGCGGGTCGACGCGCTGGCCGCCACGGGTGTGCGCGCCGCGATCGTGACGCCCTGCCACCAGTTCCCCTCCGGGGTGGCGTACTCCGCGCCCCGGCGCGCCGAACTGGCCGGCTGGGCGCGGTCGGTGGACGGCCTGGTGGTCGAGGACGACTACGACGGGGACTTCCGCTACGACCGGGCGCCGGTCGGCGCGCTCCAGGGACTCGCGCCCGGCCGTGTCGCGTACACCGGGTCGGTGAGCAAGTCCCTCGCGCCGGGGCTGCGGTTGGGGTGGCTGGTGGCACCGCCGGACGTGGTCGCGGAGGCCGCGGCGCGCAAGCGGACCATGGACCTGGGCAACCCCGTCACCGAGCAGGCCGTCCTCGCGCACTTCCTCACCACCGGGCAGTACGACCGGCAGTTGCGCCGCTGCCAGCGGCTCTACCGGCTGCGGCGGGACGCCCTCGTCACGGCCCTGGCCGAGCACCTGCCGGGCGCCCGGGTCAGCGGCATCGCCGCCGGGCTGCACGCGATCGTCACGCTGCCGGCCGTTTACGGGCCGCAGGAGAGCTTCCTCGCGCGGGCCGAGGCGGCCGGTATCCGGCTGCGCCCGCTGTCGGACTACCGCGCGGCGCCCGCCCGGGACGTGGCCACGGCGGACGCGCCGGCCCCGGACGAGGTCGCCCTCGTGGTCGGCTACGCGCACCTGGCACCGGAGGCGATCGGCCGGGCGGTGCGGGCGCTGGGCGCCTGCGACGGCGGCCGGGGCGCCGGCAACCGGGGCGACGGCGCCCGGCGCGGGAACCCGAAGGCGGCGAAGCGGCTCATACGATGAGTTAACCGAAAAGAGCACCCCTTTACCGTCCGGTCACGGTGTGTTCGTGATCGCGCAACACGCGTTCGGCATGGTTGCCGTATGCCGCATCCGACCTCCTCTGCCTCCGCACGGCGCCGTCACAGGGGCCGTGAACTCGCTTTCGTGGCCGCGTTGTCGGCCGTGACTGCCGCCTCGGGCCCCGTGGCCGCCATGGTGGGCGCCGACCCGGAGGGGAGAGCGCTGGCGATCGTCTCGGCGGGCGGGCTGCTGGTCGCCGCCGGTCTGGGCACGTGGTGGCGCGGCCGCGGCTCCGTACGGCTCGCGCCCGCCCCGGCCGGCGCCTCCCCCGTCCCGGACACAGCGTCGGACCCTGCCTCGGACTCCGCCCCGGCCGCGACCACGCTGTGGCGGATGCGCACGACCGTACGCGACACCCCCGGCAAGCTCGGCGCGGTGTGCACGGCCCTGGCCGGCCACCGGGTGGACATCGTCACCCTCCAGACACACCCGCTGGCCGACGGCACCGTGGACGAGTTCCTGCTGCGGGCGCCGGCCGCGCTCCCGGCGGCCACCCTCGCCGCATCCGTCGCGGACGCCGGCGGCACCGACACCTGGCTGGAGCGGGCCGACGCCCACGACCTGGTGGACACGCCGACCCGGATGCTCACTCTGGCCACCCGCACCGCGCTGGACGCCGCCGAACTGCCGCTGGCGCTGCGCCAGCTCTTCGGCCGCTGCACGATCAGCTCGACGCCCGCCGGGCAGCTCGACGAGGACATCAACGAGGACATCGACGCGAGCATCGACGCGCGCATCGGCTGGCAGGAAGGGCGCGAGGAGCCGGTGGAGCAGGACGGACGGACCGCGGCCGCCCGCTCCGGTGCGGACGCGCCGACGGTGATGCGGCTGCGCGACCCGTCCGGTGGCGTGATCACCGTGCGCCGCGAGCACCTGCCGTTCACGCCCACCGAATTCGCCCGGGCGCGCGCCCTGGTGGAGCTGGACGCCCGGCTCGGCGTGCGCGTGCCGCACCACCACGACGTCCTCACCCTCCCCGCGGGCCAGGAGATCAGCCTGCGCCGGGCCCACCCCGAGGACCTGGACGCCGCGCTCGCGATGCACGAACGCTGCTCGCCCGGCACCCTCACCCAGCGCTACCACGGCCCCGTCGGCGACGCGGACCGCTATCTCACCCACCTGCTCAGCCCGCGCTTCGGCCAGTCGCTCGCGGTCGAGACCGCCGCCGGTCGGCTGGTCGCCCTCGGCCATCTGCTGTGGGACGGCGACGAGAGCGAGGTCGCGCTGCTCGTCGAGGACACCTGGCAGCGCCGCGGCATCGGCGCCGCGCTGCTGCGCAGGCTCGTCGAACTCGCCGCGCACGCGGGCCGCGAGAGCGTCTACGCGGTCACCCGCTCCACCAACACCGGGATGACCGCGGCGATGCGGGAGCTGGACCTGCCGCTGGACTACCAGGTCGAGGACGGCACCCTCGTGATCACGGCCACGCTGCCCGCCTCGCCCGACGGCACGCCCGCGCCGCTGCCCTGGACGGCGATCGACCGCCCGGTGTGACGGCGTACCGCGAGAGCGGACACCCGCGTACGAGGCGGCCGGTGGCCGCGGCGAGACCGTGCGCGCCCGCCAGGAGCCGCCGGGCGGCGGGCAGTCGGTGAATCCGCCCTGCCGCCGGGCGGATCACCTGCCGCCATGAGCGGGCGAAGCGACGGCGCCCCGGCACCGCGCGATCAACCGAGGTGACGCCGCGCCACCCGTCATACGAAGATGGCCGCATGTCGACTCTCACCAGCAGCCCACTGCCCCGCCAGGTCGCCGACGCCTACGTCGACGACCTGGTCGCCCTCGACCCGTCCCTCGGTACGTACATCGGCGCGCCGGGCAGCGCCCGCCGGCTGCCCGACCACTCGCCCGCCGGCTCGCAGGCGCTGGCCGACCTGGCGCGGGAGACGCTGGCCCGGCTGGCCGAGGCCGAGGCGCGGCCCGGCGGCGACAGCCCGCAGGAGCGGCGCTGCGCGCGCCTGCTCCGGGACCGGCTCTCCGCCGACATCGAGATCCACGAGGCCGGTGAGCACCTGCGCGCGGTCAGCAACATCAACTCCCCGCTGCACGCCATCCGCGAGACCTTCACCTTGATGCCGACCGCGACGGCGGAGGACCACGCCGACCTCGCCGCGCGGCTGCGCGCGGTGCCCGCCTCGGTGGCCGGCTACCGCGCCTCGCTGGAGGAGGGGCTGGCCCGCGGCCTGCACGGCGGTCCCAAGCAGGTGGAGACCGTCATCGAGCAGCTCGGCACGTGGGTCGGCGACGGCGCGGCGGGAAGCTGGTTCGCCCAGCTCACCGCCGACAGCCCGGCCGAACTGCGGGCCGAGTCGGACGCCGCGGCGGGCGAGGCCACGGCCGCCTTCACGCAGATCCGCGACTGGCTGCGCGACACGTACGCGCCGGCCGTCCAGGGCGCCTCCGACACGGTGGGCCGCGAGCGCTACGCCCGCTGGTCCCGCTACTGGAACGGCGCCGACCTGGACCTGGAAGAGGCGTACGCGTACGGCTGGTCGGAGTTCCACCGGCTGATCGCCGAGATGCGCGCGGAGGCGGGCAAGATCCTGCCGGACACCGACCCGTGGCAGGTGATGCGCCACCTCGACACGCACGGCACCGTCATCGAGGGCGTGGAGGAGGTGCGCGAGTGGCTTCAGGGCCTGATGGACGAGGCGATCCGCGCGCTGGACGGCACCCACTTCGAACTCGCCGAGCGGGTCAAGCGGGTGGAGGCGCACATCGCCCCGCCCGGCGGCGCCTCGGCGCCCTACTACACCGCGCCCACCGAGGACTTCAGCCGCCCGGGCCGCACCTGGCTGCCGACGATGGGCCACACCCGCTTCCCGATCTACGACCTGGTCTCCACCTGGTACCACGAGGGCGTGCCGGGCCACCATCTCCAGCTGGCCCAGTGGGCGCACATCGCCGACAGCCTCTCCCGCTACCAGGCCACCATCGGCATCGTCAGCGCGAACGCCGAGGGCTGGGCGCTGTACGCGGAGCGGCTGATGGACGAACTCGGCTTCCTCACCGACCCGGAGCGGCGGCTGGGCTACCTCGACAAGCAGATGATGCGGGCGGTGCGGGTGATCATCGACATCGGCATGCACCTGGAGCTGGCCATCCCCGACGACTCGCCCTTCCACCCCGGCGAGCGCTGGACGCCGGAGCTCGGCCACGCCTTCTTCGCCGCCCACAACGGCAGCCCCGGGGAGATGATCGACAGCGAGGTGATCCGCTACCTCGGCATGCCCGCGCAGGCGATCGGCTACAAGATGGGCGAGCGCACCTGGCTGGCCGGACGGGCCGCCGCCCGGGCCGCCCGCGGCGACGCGTTCGACCTCAAGGCATGGCACATGGCCGCGCTTTCGCTCGGTTCGCTGGGCCTGGACGACCTCCTCGCGGAGCTGTCCGTGCTCTGAGCCCGTACGGCGCGGGCAGGTGCGGGCAGGTGCGGGCAGGTGCGGGCGGGTGCGGCGGTCCATGATCGGCGGGCCCGCCGCACCCGCCCCGCCGGGGTGCCGGCACAGTTGCGCGGGAGGCCCTGCCGGGGCGGGTGACCAGGGCGTAGGGTGCCTGGAGGGGGTCATCACGTTCCTCGCGCACACCTTCCGCGGTCCGTGTGCGCGGGTGCCGGCTCCCGCTTCCTTCCGTTGGCGACAAGGCGGTTCGGCCCGATGACTTTGCACGCTTCCCACGACGCCGGCAGCCTGGTGCTCACCCAGGGCCGGCTCATCCTGCGCGAGCAGCTTCCCGGGGAGGCCGCGCTGCTGGCCGACGGCAAGCCCGGCACGCTCACCTGGATCGACGGGGTGCCGGGCGAGGGCACGATGAGCGCGGCCTCGATGACGGTCGCCGCGGCGAGCGCGGGGGTCTACCGGCCCGGCTGGGGGCTGTTCGCGATCCAGCGCGCCGACGACCTGATCGCGGTCGGCGGTGTCGGCTTCCACGGCCCGCCGGACCGCGGCTCGGTCGAGATCGGCTACGACCTGTCGGAGTCCGGCCGGGGCCAGGGATGGGCCACGGACGCGGCCCGCGCCCTGTGCCAGTGGGCGCTCGGACAGCCGGACGTGGTGCTCGTGGTGGCCACCACCGAGCCCGGCAACCGGGCCTCGCAGGCGGTCCTGGAACGCATCGGGTTCGTCCGGGTCGCGAACCGCGGGGACCTGTGGGCGTACGAACTCAGGTTGATGCCGGTGTGACGGCGTTGGTCTGACGGCGCCGGTGTGATCGCGCTGAAGTGACGGCGCCGGCGCGGCCGGACGGGCTCAGCAGCCGCAGGCGCCGGCGGCCAAGGGCGCGGTGAGCGGATCGGCGTCGCGGCGGGCGGGGCCGGCGGCGGTCTCGTAGCCAAGGCCCTCGCGGGTCCAGTACTCCATGCCGCCGAGCATCTCCTTGACCTGGTAGCCGAGTCGGGCCAGCGCGAGCGCGGCGCGGGCGGCGCCGTTGCAGCCCGGGCCCCAGCAGTACACGACGACGGGCCGGGCCGGGTCGAGGAGGTCCGCGGCGAGCCGCGGGATCTGCGCGGTGGGCAGGTGCACGGCGCCGGGGACACGGCCCTGGTCCCATGCCTCGGTGCTGCGGGTGTCGACGAGGGTGAAGCCGGGGTCGCCGCCGGCGGTGAGTACGGCGGCGACGTCGGAGACGTCCGTGTGGAAGGCGAGGCTCGCGGCGAAGTGGGCGGCGGCGTCGGCGGGCGCGGCCGGGGGCACACCCAGCACAGGACTTGCGGCGGGGGCGAGGGCAGGGGCGGCGGGAGCGGTGGGGTCCGTGGTTGCGGTCATGCCGGGAAATCTACGGTCCGCGGCCTGCCCGCTGAAGGCGGATTCCCCGGCGCTCTCGTTGATCGGCCGGGCTTTCCCTGGTACTTCTGGGACATGGCCACGATTTCCCTGGACGCGACGGACTGGCGGCTGCTGGCGGCCCTGCAGCAGGACGGCCGGGCGACTTACGCGGAGCTGGCCCGTATCGTCTCGATGTCGCCGAGCGCGGTCACCGAGCGGGTGCGGCGGCTGGAGGAGGCCGGGGTGATCTCCGGGTACGCCGCGGTCGTCGACCCCGAGCGGGTCGGGCTGCCGGTGCTGGCGATGGTCCGGCTGCGCTACCCGACCGGCAACTACAAGCCCTTCCACGACCTGCTCGACACCACCCCCGAGGTGCTGGAGGCGCACCACGTCACCGGCGACGACTGCTTCGTGATGAAGGTCGCGGCGCGGTCGATGCGTCACCTGGAGGAGGTGACCGGGCGGATCTCCGGGCTCGGCGCGATCACCACGAGCGTGGTGTACTCCTCGCCGCTGGCCCGCCGTCCGCTGGTGCTGTGACGGCGCCGGGTCCGTGCGGGACGGCGCGGCTCAACCCGTGGTGGGCTCACCCGTGTTCGGCTCAACCGCGGTCGGGTCCGCCGGGTCCGGCCGGGCGGAGGGCGTAGCCGGTGAGCAGGGCGGTCAGGATGTCGGTCAGCCTCGGTTCGACGTCGACGATGGAGTGGGACAGCTCGGGGTCGGTCTCGTAGAAGGCGCGCAGCCGGGTGCCGGGGGCGGCCATCTGCCACAGGGCTCCGGCCATCGAGGTGGCGGTCGTCACCACGCCGCGCGCCTGGTCCGCGTCGAGCGGTGCGAGGGCGCGGAGCGCGGCGCCGACGTTCTCGACCTCCGCCACGGCACGCGTCTTGAACGTCCGGACGGTGTCGGTGGAGACGTTGCGCTCCAGGTTGAGCGGGGTGTGGGCCAGCAGGTCGCAGAAGAGCGGGCGGGCCACCAGCGAGCCGGCCAGCGTGCCGGCGATCGAGCGGGCCGTCTCGTCCCACTGCGGCGCGCCGGCGTCGGGACAGGGCGCGATGGCGTCGAGGAGGTCGCGCACCGCGGCCGACCAGTCGCGCCAGGCGGTGCCCGCCAGCCGCAGGAAGATGTCCTCGCGCGTCTCGAAGTAGCGGAGCATCGCGGACTTGTGCATGCCGACCTCGTCGGCGATGGCGGTCATGGTCACCTCCCTGACGCCCTTGAGCAGGGCGAGGCGCGACGCGGCGGCCAGGATCTCGGTCTCGCGGGCGGCCTTGGCCTCGGGGCTGCGCGCGCGCAGGAAGTCGGCTCTGGTCATGAATCCCTCCTCGTGGCCACGGCCCCATCGTAACGAAACCAGGTTTCAGTAATATCACACTTCCGAGACCGGGCGGCCGGGACGACGACCTCGGGAGAATTACCACAACCAAGTTGCACTAATAGCGCAACCGTGTTTCGGTAGAGGTATGGATACCCACACCGACACCTGGTTCATCACCGGCTCCTCGCGCGGCTTCGGCCGTCAGCTCGCGCTCGCCGCGCTGGCCGCCGGCGACAATGTCGTCGCCACGGCCCGCAGGCCGGAGCAACTGGACGATCTCGTACGGCAGTACGGCGACCGTGTGCTGCCCGTCGCGCTCGACGTCACCGACCGGTCGGCCGCCGTGGCCGGCCTGCGGGCGGCGGTCGACCGGTTCGGCAGGGTCGACGTCGTCGTGAACAACGCCGGATACGCCAACACCTCGGCGGTCGAGACCACGCCCGAGGACGACTTCCGCCGTCAGTTCGACACCAACTTCTGGGGCGTCTACAACGTCTCCACCGCCGCGCTGCCGCTGCTGCGGGCGCAGGGAGGCGGCACGGTCGTGCAGTTCTCCTCCATCGGCGGCCGGGTCGGCAGCACGCCCGGCCTCGGGTCCTACCAGGCGGCCAAGTTCGCCGTGGACGGCTTCACCCGGGTGCTCGCGGCGGAGACCGCGCCGTTCGGCATCAGGTACCTCGTGGTGGAGCCCGGCGGGTTCGCGACCGACTGGGCCGGGGCCTCGATGCAGGTCCCGGACGTCCCACCGGAGTACGACGCGACCGTGGGCGAGATGGTGCGCCTGTTCAGCGGTCCCGTGGCCCAGCAGGGCGACCCCAAGCGCGCCGGCGAGCTCCTGGTCCGCGTCGTCAAGCACCCCACCCCGCCCTCCCACCTCGTCCTCGGCGCCACTGCCGTCCAGATGGCACAGGCCTACTCCCGCGGGCAGTTGGAGGAGGTCGCCACGTGGGAAGCGGCGAGCCGGTCGGCCGACTTCGACCAGGACCCGGTCGAACTGCCCGCCCCCGCCCAGGAGACGGAGGACCGGTCATGACGCGGTTCCCGGGCAAGGTCGCACTCGTCACCGGCGCCGGAACCGGCATGGGCGCGGCGACGGCACGGCTGCTCGCCGCCCGCGGCGCGGCCGTCACCCTCGTCGGCCGGCGCGCCGACAAGCTCGAAGACGTCGCCCGGCAGATCAAGGAGGACGGCGGACAGGCGCTCCCCGTCACCGGCGACGTCAGCAACGCCGAGGACGTCGAGCGGGCGGTCGCCCGGACCGTGGACTCGTTCGGCGCGCTGCACTACGCCGTCAACAACGCCGGGGTGACCGGCAATTTCACCCCCACCGCCGACATGCCCCTGGACGCCTGGCACAAGGTCGTCGCGATCAACCTGGACGGCCTCTTCTACGGCCTCAAGTACCAGATTCCGGCGATCCTCGACGCCGGCGGCGGCGCGATCGTCAACGTCTCCAGCGTGTTCGCCGACCGCGGCGGCCCGACTGTCGAGTACTCCGCCGCCAAGCACGCCATCCGTGGCCTGACCCGCACCGCGGCCCAGGAGTACGCGGCCCGGGGAATACGCATCAACGAACTCCAGCCCGGCGTCATCGACACCGAGATGACCCAGGCCAACCCGGACGGCACCCAGCAGGTGGCCGAGCGCGGCATCCCCATGCGGCGCGTAGGGCGCGGCGAGGAGATCGCCACCGCCGTCGCCTTCCTGCTCTCCGACGACGCGTCCTACATCACCGGCGCCCACCTCGCGGTCGACGGCGGGTTCCTCGCGTAGCCCGCACCCGGCGCACCCCCAGGCGGGCCGCCCGCTCCGCGCGGCGGGCCGCCCGCCCACGGCCCGCGCCTCGGCACCGTCGCACGGCATCTCCTCCTCAACCGCCGGGACGGGCCGGATGAGGGAGGGGCCGGCTGACCGCACGGCCGGCCCGGTAGGCCACGCGGCCAAGGCGGCCTGCCATCGCTGCCATCGGCCCGCTGGGCGTTCACACGGGCGGCCCGGCGGCCCGGGTCAGCTCGCGGTGGTGCGCAGCCGGACGCTGGAGCCGTCGCGGTCCTTGACCACCCGGAGCTGGACGGGGATTCGGTGCCGCAGGTCGGCCACATGGCTGACGATGCCGACGGCCCGGTCCCGTTCGCGCAGCCCGTCCAGCACGTCCAGGACCTCGTCGAGGGTCTGCTCGTCGAGGCTGCCGAAGCCCTCGTCGATGAAGAGGGTGTCCAGCCGCATGCCGCCCGCCTCGTCGGTGACGACGTCGGCCAGGCCCAGCGCCAGCGCCAGCGACGCGAAGAAGGTCTCGCCGCCGGAGAGCGTCGCGGTGTCCCGCTCGGTGCCGGTCCAGGCGTCCACCACCATCAGCCCGAGGCCGGACTTGGCCCGGTTGCCCGCGCGGGCGTCGCTGTGCGCGAGCGTGTAGCGGCCCGCCGACATCCGCTGGAGCCGTACGCCCGCGGCGGCGGCGACCTGCTCCAGCCGCGCCGCCAGGACGTAGGTCTCCAGCTCCATCCGGTACCGGTTCTCCGCCGAGTTGCCCGCCGCGAGGTCCGCCAACCGCTTGAGCCGGTCGAACTCCGCCCGGGCCGGGGCGAGTTCGCGGACCCGCGCGGTGGCGATCCCGGTCAGCCGGTCGAGCTCCCGGCACCGGGTGGCGGCGGCGGACTCCGCGGACGAGGCGGCCCGCAGCCGGCGGTGCGCCTCGTCCGCGATCCGCTGCGCGCGCTCGGGGTCGGCGGCCGGCAGTGCCGCGGCCGCGGCCGGTTCGGGCGCCGCCAGGGCCGCCTCGATCGCGGCCTCCTCCCGCTGCCAGGCGGCCACATCCCGCTCGGTACGGGCCAGTTCGGCCGGCGCGAGCAGCGCTGAGGCGGCCTCCGCGGGCGACCCGAACCCGGCCGCGGCAGCGGCCTCGGCCACCGCGGACTGCGCCTCGGCCAGCCGCCGCTCGCCGTCGGCGCGCTCCCTCGCCGCGTCGACGGCCCGGTCCAGTACGGCGATCCGCGCGCTCAGCCGCGCGTGCCGGGCCCGTACGGTGGCGTGGCCGGCCCGGGCCTTGGCCAGCTCGGCGGTCAACCGCCGGTGCTGCTCGTCGAGTTCCTCGCGCCGGGAGGTGCGGGCCGCGGTGCGGCTGAGCGCCTCCTCGCGCTGCGCGGTCCGCCGGTCGCGCTCCTCCTCCGCGCGGGCGAGCGCGCGTCGCGCCTCCGCGAGGTCACCGGCAGCGCGCACCGCCGCGGCGTGCTCGGCCGCCGACTCCGCGTAGGCCGCGGCGAGTTCGGCGTACGGCGCGGCTCCGGCGGCGGCGTCGGCCGCGTCGAGTGCCGCACGCAGCCGGGCCGTTGCCTCGCCGGCCGCCGCATACGCCGAACGGCGCCGCTCGTAGGCCGCGTTCGCGGCGTCCTCGTCGGCCGAGGTGACCCGCGACCCCGCTTCGGGCCGCGCCGGGGCGGGGTGCTCCTGGGCGCCGCACACCCGGCAGGGCTCCCCGTCGACCAGGCCGTCGGCCAGCTCGGCCGCGATACCGGCGATCCGCGCCTCCCGCGCGTCCTGCCACGCCTCGCGGGCCTCGGCGGCCCGGTCCCGTGCCTCGCGCGCGGCCTCCTCGGCAAGGGCCGACTCCCGTGCCAGCCGGTCCCGTTCGGATGCGGCGTCCCGGCGCACCCGCGCCGCCTCGACCCTCCCCGCCAGCCCTTCCGCCCGCGCGGCCGCCTCCGCCGCCGTCTCCACCCGAGCCTGGAGCCCGCCACGCTCCCCCGCCCAACGCTCCAGCCACGCCTGCGCCTCGCGCACGGCCCCCTCGTCCGCCCGCTCCTCCCGCGCCAGCACCTCCCGGCGCCGCCCGATCTCCTCCAAACGGGCCTCGGCCTCCCCCGCTCCGGCCAGCCCGCCCAGCTCCTCCCGCAACTGCCCCACCCTGCGGGTCATGACCTCGACCGAAAGTCGTGCGCCCGCCGGCGCTCCCTGGGCGCCAAGCGTCCCGCCAGGCCGCTGCTCCCCCACGCCGCCGCCGTGCCGGACCGACTCGGACCTGAGCCCCTCATCAGCGGCCGATGTCCGCCCACTTGTCCCCGAGCTGCCTCGCGTCGCCCCTGCACCGACCCGATCGACTCCCGACCCCGACTCCCCCGGGCCACCGGGCCGAACGGGCGCGGCACCGCCCCGCTGGGCCGGAAAGGCGTCCGAGCCGCCAGCCCGGGGCAGCTCAGCGTCCGGCTCCGCCGACGAGGCGTCCACGGGCCCGGCCAGGAGCTCACCCGCGGCGGCGAGTTCGGCGGCGGCCACGCGTTCCGCCGCGAGGGCCTCGTCGTACTGGGCGGCGGCCTTGTCGTGGAGCCCGAGTGCGGGGTCGACGGTGAGGGCGCGCCGGGCGCGGTCGAGGCGGCCGCGGACAGCGGTGCGGACCGGCCGCTGGCTGGCGGCGGCCGACGCGTGGTCGAGGGCTTCCCGGTGGCGGCGTTGCAGGGCGGCCAACTCACGTGCCGCGGTGGCCGCTTCGGCGGCGGCGCGGTGCGCGTCCTCGCTGAGGCGTACGGCCGTGCGCGCGATGGCGTGCCGCTCGCGGGCGTCGCACCGCGCGAGCGCGGCGTCGGTCAACACCCCCGCGTCGAGATCGCGTTCGGAGCCGAGGTCCGCACCGGGCCCGGGTTCGGCGTCGCCGTACCCCGCCGCCTGCCGCATCCGCGCGGCGAGTTCCCGCAGCCCGTCGTCGCCGGCGGCGAGCCGCCGGTCCGCTTCGTTCCTGCGGTCGCGCAGCCACTGCTCGACCGCCTTGAACCGGCGGGTGTCGAAGAGCCGTCCGAGCAGCGCGGCCCGCTCCACCGCGCCCGCCCGCAGGAACGTCGCGAACTCGCCCTGCGGCAGCAGCACCACCTGGCAGAACTGCTCACAGCTCATCCCGACGAGTTGGCGCACCTCCTCGCCGATCTCCTGGTGCGACTTGGAGACGCCCTGCCACGCGCCGCCGATGTGCTCGCGCAGCAGCGTGACCGCCTTGTCGACGGTGGTGCCGGTGCCACGCTTCTTCGCCCGCGCCTGCTCCGGTCGCCGGGTGATCTCCAACCGGCGTTCGCCGAGCGTGAGTTCGAGCACCACCTCGGTCGCGGTGCCGGAAGTGGCGTGGTCGCTGCGCAGCCGGTTCGCGGGCCGGGCACCGGGCACCTGCCCGTACAGCGCGTAGCAGACGGCGTCCAGGACGGAGGTCTTGCCCGCGCCGGTGGGGCCGTGCAGCAGGAACAGCCCGGCGGCGGACAGTTCGTCGAAGTCGACCCGCTGGGTGCCGGCGAAGGGGCCGAACGCGGTCAGTTCGAGGCGGTGCAGGCGCATCAGTCGCGCTCCGTCTGTACGGCGTCGGCCCGTACCGCGTCGAACGCGGCCCGCAGCACGCCGCGTTCGGCCCGGTCGGGGGCGGTGCCGCGGACATGTGCGACGAAGTCCTCGGCGATCTGCTGGTCGGTGCGCCCGCGCAGCCTGCGGGCGTAGGAGGCGAGCGGGTCTTCGGTGTCGCGGTCGGGGTCGAAGGCGAGCGCGAGGATGTGCGGGAAGCGCTTGGCGAGCGCGGCCATCGGCTCGTGCGGGCGGTACGCGTCGGTGAGGGTGGCCTCGACCCAGGACCCGGTGTGCGGTTCGAGCGCGGGGTCGGCGAGCAGGTCGTCCAGGCGGCCGCGCAGGCGGGCGAGCGGGCGCGGCACCGGAGTGTCGAGGCGCCGCGCGGTGACGGCGCCGTCGGGATCGAGGTCCACCAGCCACATGCTCTTGCGGTGGTGCTGCTCGGAGAAGGAGTAGGCGAGCGGCGAACCGGAGTACCGCACGCGGTCGTTGATCGTCTGGCAGCCGTGCAGGTGGCCGAGGGCGACGTAGTGCGCGCCGTCGAACAGCTCGGCGGGCACCGCCTCGACGCCGCCGGCGGTGATGTCGCGCTCGCTGTCGCAGGGGGCGGCGCCGGTGACGAAGGCGTGCGCGACGACGACGGCGCGGGTGCCGGCCGGGCGAGTGGCGAGGTCGGCCCGCACCCGGTCCATGGCGGCGCCGAGCACCGCGGTGTGGTCGGCCCGCTCGGCGCCGAACTCGGCACGGACCAGGGTGGGTTCGAGGTAGGGCAGGCCGTAGACCGCCACGTCGCCGTGTGGCGGGTCGGGCAGCAGCACCGGGTGGTGGCAGGTCGCGGGGTCGGTGCGCAGGTGGACGCCGGCGCGGTCGATCAGCCCGGCGCCGACGCCGAGTCGCCGGGCCGAGTCGTGGTTGCCCGAGGTCAGTACCGTCGGCACGCCCAGGTCGGCGAGGGCGTGCAGGGCCTCGTCGTACAGCTCGATCGCGGCCAGCGGCGGCACGGCCCGGTCGTAGACGTCACCGGCCACGATCACGGCGTCGACCTGCTCGGCGCGCGCGGTGGCCACCAGGTGGTCGAGGAAGGTCCGCTGGGCGTCGAGCATGCTCACCCGGTGGAAGGACCGGCCGAGGTGCCAGTCCGAGGTGTGCAGGAATCTCACGCCACCGCTCCGAACCGCACCCGTCCCCCTCACCGTCCCGGGCGTCCGCCCGCAGACCAGCACCGTACTACCGATCACTCCCGTCCCCGGACGGCGCACCCCGAACGGCCCGGATCGCGCCGCGCCGACGCTTCGCCCCGCCTGCTTCCGCCCCGCCCGCTTCCGCCCCCGCCGGTCAGCGGACGTCCACGTAGGCGCTGCCCTCGGTGGCGCAGGTGGCGGTGCCGGACGTGGCGTCGGCCAGCCAGGAGCGGAAGGCGGCGACGTCGGGTTCGGGGACGCCGAGGTGGAAGGTGACGGCGGCGCCGTAGACGACCTCGCGCACCGCGTGGCCGGCGGCGCGCAGCTCGTTCTCCAGCCGCCCGGCACGCTGGTGGTCGGCGGTGACGGTGAGCAGCGCGAGCAGGCGCCGTTCGACGGTGCCGGTCGCGTCCAGCGCCGCGGAGACCGCGCCGCCGTACGCCCGGGCCAGGCCGCCGGCGCCGAGCTGGACGCCGCCGTAGTAGCGGGTCACGACCGCGACGGTGTCGCGGACCTCGCGGCCGAGCAGCACCTGGAGCATCGGGGTGCCCGCGGTGCCGCCGGGCTCTCCGTCGTCGCTCGCCCGGTGCAGGCGGCCGTCGGGGCCGATGACGTACGCGAAGCAGTTGTGCGTGGCGCCCGGGTGCTCCTTGCGGACGGCCCGGACGAACTCCTCGGCGGCCTCCTGGCTGCCGGCCGGGGCCAGCGCGCAGCGGAACCGCGAGCGTTTGATCTCACTTTCGTACACGCCCGGGCGCGCCACCGTCAGACACCGATCTACCACCCGTTCAGCCTAGTGCGGGGGGAATCATGGCGCCGGGTGGGGCGTTGATCTGGCAGAACGCGCGGGGAAGCGTGCGGGCGGGCTGAGGCGAGGGGTTGGTGAGCGGGGATGTACGGGGACGCGGAGACGGTGCGGAAGATCCTGACCGACAGCGGTGACACCTGGGCGGTGGTCGGGCTGTCGAACAACACGTCGCGTGCGGCGTACGGCGTTGCGGCGGTGCTTCAGCGGTTCGGCAAGCGGGTGGTGCCGGTGCATCCGAAGGCCGAGACGGTGCACGGCGAGCAGGGGTACGCCAAGCTGGCGGACATCCCCTTCCCCGTCGACGTGGTGGACGTCTTCGTGCACTCCGCGTGGGCCGGTGCGGTGGCCGACGAGGCGGTGGCGGTCGGCGCGAAGGCGGTCTGGTTCCAGCTCGACGTGATCGACGAGAAGGCGTACGAACGGGTGCGGGCCGCGGGCCTCGACATGGTCATGGACCGATGCCCGGCGATCGAGATACCGCAGTTGTGACAGGCCCTCGGTGAGAGGACCTGAGACCGCGACCCCTGGTCCGGTTCAGCCGCCCAGGCCGTCGAGCACCACCGCGCCGGGCAGCGACGCCAGTACCTTGCCGGGCACGATGAGCTTGCCGCGCCTGGCCCCGCTGCCGATCACCAGATAGGGCGCCTCCGCGACGGCGGAGTCGATGAGCAGCGGCCAGTGCGCGGGCAGCCCGACCGGGGTGATCCCGCCGTACTCCATGCCCGTCTCGCTCACGGCGGTGTCCATCGGGGCGAAGGACGCCTTGCGGGCGCCGAGGTGGCGGCGGACCGTGCCGTTGACATCGACCCGGGTGGTGGAGAGCACCACGCACGCGGCCAGCGTCAGCTCGGTGCCGCGCTTGCCCGCGACCACCACGCAGTTGGCGGACTGGTCCAGCAGGTCCTGACCGTAGGCGGCGACGAAGTCCGCGGTGTCGGCCTTGTCGGGGTCGGTGTCCACGTGCACCATCTCCGCGGTCACCGCCGCGGCGACCGGCGGGGGCAGCAACTCCCGTCGCTCAGTGGCGGGGTGGGCGTCCTCGAATGAGCCGATCGGTGCGCGCATACGGGCAATCTAGCAAGGTCCGCGCGGCGGTCGTGGGCGCGCGTGTTCACGGGCGGAGTGTGGGCGGTAACGGCGGGCGGTGGGGTCGGCCACGGCTGGGCGGCGCGCAACGGGCCCCGGGCGGTGCGGTCGCCGATGGGCGGGCCCCGGGCGTTGCGAGCGGGCAGACCGTGGGCGGTGGCGGAGCGGTGCCGTCGGCCATGGGCAGGCGGCGGGCGGCAGCGTCGGCTACCGGCTACCGGCTACCGGCTACCGGCTACCGGCTACCGGCTACCGGCTACCGGCTACCGGCGGGCAACGGGTGGCGGTGCGTTCCGATGTGGCGGGTCCGGCGGGTGCGTGGGCGGGCGGTCAGGCTCGGGCGGGGGCTCGGGGGCCGGCCGGCCGCTGAACGACGGGACGTGCCGGCCGGTCGCCGAGCTGACGTTCAGGTACCGGCGGGGGCTTCGAGGCCGGGGAGGTCGAGGCGTTGCTCGGGCGGCACCCCGTCCGGGAGCGGTGACGGTGCGGGGGTGCGCAAGGGCGGTTGCCAGCCCGTGTCGGGTGCCCAACGCCGGACGATCCTGGCCGGGGCGCCTGCCACCACCGCGTGGTCGGGGATCTCGCCGCGGACGACGGAGCCGGCGGCCACGACGACGTTGCGGCCGAGCCGGGCGCCGGGCAACACCACGCTGTCCACGCCGAGCCAGCTGCCGGAGCCGATCTCGACCGGCGCGGAGCTGGGCCACTGCTCGCCGATCGCCTGGTCGGGGTCGTGGTAGGAGTGGTTGGTGCTGGTCACGTAGACGTTGGGGCCGCAGTAGACCTTGTCGCCGATGACGATCGGGGCCATCGCGACGATGTGGCTGTCGCGGCCGATGACGACACCGTCGCCGATGCGGATGACCGGGTCCGGGCCGTAGTCGATGTCGGCGGGGGCCAGGCCGACGGTGAGGGTGACCTGCTCGCCGATGATGCAGCACGCGCCGAGGTGAATCCAGGGTTCGCCGAAGACGGTGCCCTGCGGGAAGGCGAGCCGGGTGCCCCAGCCGATCCGGCCGAAGCGCAGCAGCCCGGGGCGCTCCGCGGTGACCGCGCCCGCGTTCTGCACGCGTTGCCAGGCGCGGTGCACCAGCCGCGTGGTGGCGCGCCGGCGCCAGGCGGCGGCACCGGACAGCAGGGAGAAGAACACGTTCTCGTTCTCGGGCACACGGCCACCGTATACGGTGCCGCTGGACAGTGGTGGAGCGGCGCGGGATCGGACGGAGCGGGGATGAGCGAGACGGTGGAGCAGGCGGGCGCGGCGGATTCAGGCGGTGCGGCGGGCGGTAAGGGTGGAACGGCCGGCGGGCCGGGCGAGGGCGGGCCGGCCGGCGGTGCCGCAGCGCTGGTCGCGGGCGTTCTCGGCCGGGAGCCGCGGCTGGACCCCACCGCGTACACCGCGCCGACCTCGGTGGTGCTGGGCGATGTGACGCTGGGCGCGCGGGCGAGCATCTGGTACCACGCGGTGCTGCGTGGCGACGCCGAGGAGATCCGGATCGGCGCCGGCTCCAACATCCAGGACAACTGCACGGTGCACGCCGATCCCGGCTTCCCGGCGGTCGTCGGCGAGGGGGTCACGGTGGGGCACAACGCGGTGCTGCACGGGTGCGTGGTCGAGGACGGCGTACTGGTGGGGATGGGCGCGACAGTGCTCAACGGGGCGCGGATCGGCACGGGTTCACTGGTGGCGGCTGCCGCTCTGGTACCGCAGGGCATGCAGGTGCCGCCGCACTCGCTGGTGGCCGGGGTGCCCGCGAGGGTCAAGCGGGAGCTGACCGGGGAGGAGCAGGAGGCGCTGCGGATGAGCGCGGAGCACTATGTGGCGCTCGCCGAGGCGCATCGCGAGGCCCTGGGCTGAGCGGCGCCCCCGGACGCGGAGCCCGGTCGGGTCCCGGTCGGAGCCGCTCGGCTCCCGGTCGGGACTCCGGTGCTCTCCGTACGGCGCCGCCCACCGCGCGGGCGGCTACTCGCCGGACTGGGCGACGGCGACCTCGCGTTCGGTGTCCGTCTCCTGCTCGGCGTGCGCCTTGGCGGCGCGGCGCCGGACGTAGAGGAAGGAGCCGATGCCGAAGAGGACCGCGATGCCGAGGCCGACGTAGCCGAAGCGGGTGAGCCAGGGCTCGGCGACCACGCCGACGTAGTAGATGATCGCGGTGATGCCGCCGGCCCAGACGATGCCGCCGAGGGCGTTGGCGATGAGGAACTTGTGGTACGGCATCTTCAGGACGCCGGCGAGCGGCCCGGCGAAGATCCGCAGCAGGGCCACGAAACGGCCGAAGAAGACCGCCCACATACCCCAGCGGTGGAAGGAGCGTTCGGCGGTGGCGATGTTGGCCGGCGAGAAATGGCTCGGGAAGCGGCGGCCGAGCCAGTCCAGCAGCGGTCTGCCGCCCTTGTGCCCGATGGCGTAGCCGATGGAGTCGCCGACGACCGCGCCGAAGATCGCGCAGGCGCCGACCACCCAGGGGCTGACGTGGCCCTGCGAGGACAGCAGCGCCGCCGTCATCAGTACGATCTCGCCGGGCAGCGGGATGCCGAGGCTCTCCACCCCCACCACGAGACCGACCATCAGATAGACGGCGATCGGCGGAATGCCGTCCAGCCAGTCCTGCACGTGCACAGCAGGTCCCTCCCCGGGGTGACGGTCGAACGCGCGCCCGCAGCGCGCTCCTGTGAAGCGTAACCGACCGAAAGGACATGCTGTCCGCTCAGCGGTGTGCCCCCGGCCACCGATCACCGGCCGCGCGACCACCGATCACCGGCCGCTCGGCCCCGCCGGCCCCCGCCCCCGGGCCACCGAACACCCGTGCTCCGCACCGCCGGACCCGTGGCCGAACCCGTACTCCGACCCCCGGACCCGTGGACGTACTCCTCGGCGAACCGCCTCCGCCGGACCCGGGCCACCCCACCGGCCCCCGGGCCGGCGGCTCTCAGCGGTTGGGGCGCAGGGTCCAGATGACGGTCATCCGGCCGGTCTCGGCGCCGTCCTCGCGGGTGAGCACGACCTCGACCGGGAACTCGGGGCGCTGTCCGGCGTCGAGTTCGGCGACGACCTCGGCGGCGGGCCGGCCGAGCGTGGCGGTCGCGCGCACCTCGCCCCGGGCGATCTTGGCGTAGGTGACCTCGACCCGCACCGGGAGCGGGACGGCGCGGCTGAGTTGGTCGCCGAACGCGCCGATCACGACGGCGCCGGACGCGGACTCGCCGACGGTGAACATCGCGCCCGCGTGCGGCCCGCCGACGTGGTTGCGGTAGTCGGGGTGGTCGGGCAGCGACACGACGGCGCGCTCGGCCGTGGTCTCGATGTACCGGAGGTCCAGGGTGCGGACCATCGGCACGGTGGACGTGAGGAGTTCGCCTATGTTGGGCAACGTGTCGGACATGGACCGATGTTACCAGCCAGTATCGCGGTCCGCCGTGGAACCCGCGGGCCCGCTCCCCTAGTGTTTCCAGCCATGTGGCCAGGAGACCAGCAGCACGGGGGACAGCAGTACCCGCAGGGCAACCCCCCTCAGAATCCGCAGCAACCGCAGCCCCAGCAGCCCTCGCAGGGACCGTACGGGCAACCGCCCAACCCGTACGCGCAGCCCGGGTACCAGCAGCCGGGTTACCAGCAGCCCCAGCAACCTCCGCAGCAGCCCTCCCAGCAACCCCCGCAGCCCGGCTACCAGCAGCCGCCGCCGGCCCCGCCGTACGGTCAGCCCGCTCCCCCGAACCCGTATGCGCAGCCCGGCTACCCGCAGCCCCAGCAGCCCGGACAGCCGCCGGCCGGCGGCTACCCGACACCGCAGACGTGGGGCCCGGCCGGCCCCGGCGCCCCCGGAGGCCCGGGCGGGCCCGGCGGGCAGCCGCCGGAGAAGGACAACCGGAAGCTGACCATAGGCATCGCCATCACCGCCTCGCTCGCGGTCATCGCGGCCGTGACGGTCGGCGCCGTCTACCTCACCAACAAGCACGACAAGAAGGACGACGCGAAGGGGCCCGCCACGCCCACCGCGACGACGCCGGCGAAACCCACCGCCACCCCCAGCCCTTCTGGCAGCGCGACCGACGGCACCGACGACGACAACCCGCGCAACGGCGGCGCCGAGGTGAAGCCCGTCATACCCGGCTGGAAGGTGGTCCGTCGCGACCAGCGCAACGTCGCCTTCGACGTGCCGCCGGACTGGAAGGTCGACACCCAGGGCATGAGCCTGATCTTCACCGACGACAAGGGCGCCGCGCAGGAAGCGATGGGGGCGCCCGCCCACTACAAGTACGAGTGGTGCACGTCGGGCCACGACCACGCCGACCGCGCGACCGTCGGCACCAAGGGCGGCAACGGTGCGAAGAGCCTGAAGAACGCCGCCGACAACGAGGCCGAGGCGTGGGCGTACTGGGTCTACCAGACCAAGGGCAAGGGCACCTTCTCCAAGGCGAAGGACAGCAAGGCGTTCAAGAACGACCACGGCATCACCGGCTGGCAGTCCGAGGCCACGGCTACCAACGTGGTCAAGGCCGACAAGTGCACGCCGCCCAGCGGCATCGCCTACACCGTCGCCTGGCTGGACCCCTCCCAGAAGACCCCGACACCGGTGGTGTGGGTGCTCTACGCGGACACCGGCGTCCCCGACCAGCTCTCGCAGTCCATCGTGGACAAGATCAAGAGCACCATCCGCCCCCTGAAGCAGTAGAAGCAGGAGGAGACGGAGGAGACGGAAGCAGGCGAAACCGGACCGGCGCGGCGCGGCAGCGGCAGCGGCAGCGGCGGGGTCGGGTGGAGCGGCACCAGAGGCGGAGGAGCCGCGGCGGCACGGCCTCCGGGGCGGGCGCGGCACGGGAGCGCCCGCCGGCGATAACCGCTGGCGCGCCACCCGGGCGTTCCTGGATAGTGCCCGGGTGAAGCGCACCGGCCCCCGCCCCCGCCCCGGCACTCCCCGTGCCCTGCTCGGCAGGCTGCCGGCACTCCCCCAACCGCCCTCCTGGGCCGGCCGGGACTTCCGGCTGCTGGTCGGCGCGTCGTTCATCGCCAACCTCGGCAACTCCGGCGCCACCATCGCCGCCGCCTACGCGGTCATCGTGCAGGGCGGCAGCGCCACCGACGTCGGCCTGGTGATCGCCGCCCGCACGCTGGCCCTGGTCGTCTTCCTGCTGGTCGGCGGCGCCATCGCGGACCGGCTGCCCCGGCACCGGGTGATGGTCAGCGCGAACCTGGTCAACGCCACGTCCCAGGCCGCGTTCGCGGTACTGGTGCTCACCGGGTCACCGTCGCTGTGGGTGATGGCCGCGCTGGCCGCCGTGGGCGGCACCGGCCAGGCGTTCTTCTCGCCGGCTTCCGAGGGCATGCTCCTGTCCACGGTGGACCCCGCGCACGCGGGCAAGGCGTTCTCGGTCTTCCGGCTGTCGATGAACGGCGCGAGCATCGGCGGCGCGGCCCTCGGCGGCGCGCTGGTGGCGGCGGTCGGCCCCGGCTGGGTGCTCGCCGTCGATGCCACCGGCTTCGCGATCGCCGCGGCCATGCGCGCGAAGCTGCGCACCCCCGTGGTGGAACGGCCCGCCGCGTCCGGCGGCATCGTCCGTGAACTGCGCGAGGGCTGGCACGAGTTCGCCTCCCGCTCCTGGCTGTGGGGCATCGTGCTCCAGTTCGGGGTCGTCAACGGCGTGGGAACCGCCGCCGAGTCGGTCTACGGTCCGCTGGTCGCCCGCGAGCACCTCGGCGGCGCCGGACCCTGGGGACTCGCGATCGCCGCGGGCGGTGTCGGCACGGTCTGCGGCGGCGTGCTGATGATCCGCTGGCGCCCGCGCCGGATGCTGCTCGCCGGTACCCTCGGCGTCTTCCCGCTGGCGCTGCCCGCCGCCGCCCTCGCGATCGCCGCACCGCTCCCGCTGCTGTCGGCCGCCACCTTCACCGCCGGTCTCGCGGTGGAGGTCTTCGCGGTCGGCTGGATGCTGGCCCTGCACCAGGAGATCCCCGAGGACAAGATGTCGCGCGTGTCGGCCTACGACTGGCTCGGCTCGGTCTCCCTGACCCCCGTCGCCACCGCGCTCGCCGGCCCGGCCGCGATCACCTTCGGCCGGACCCAGTCGCTGTGGGGCTCCGCCGCGCTGATCGTGCTGCTCACCGGCGCGGTCCTGCTGCTGCCGGACGTACGTCGGCTGGAACGGCGTACGAAGGTCACGCCGGCACCGGCCGACCATTCCGTCGACGACCTGCCCGCAGCCGAGCCGCTTCCGCTCCCGCTTCCGGCCGGCGCCAAGCCCGTCGCGGAGAGCGTGGACGGGCTCCCCGACGCGACCTGATCCGTCCACGACAGCACCGCGCACCGCGCCGTGCGGCCCTCCCGCCCCGCTACCCCCGAGCCGGCCTTCGCGGGCGGAACACGCTCCCGGGTCAGCCGATCGTGAAGGCGCCGCCGGGCGGCTCGGGCGAGTCGGCCGCCTCCGCGTCATGCACCGGCGCGCCCGGAAACGCCCGTACCGCCTCCGCCGTCCCCAGCACCCGTGCCGGGAACGGGTCCGCGGCGCAGCGCCGTGCGACCACGTCCGCCGGCAGCGGGCCGCGGGAGACCGCGAGCACCGCGTTGCCGTACCGGCGCCCGCGCAGCACCCCCGGCTCGACCAGCACGCACACCTCCGCGTCCGGGCCGAACGCCGCGCGAACGGTGGCCAGTTGCGAGCCGAGGAAGGCGAACGGCGCGGCGTCGGCGAGGTTCGCCACGTACAGGCCGCCCGGGCGCAGCACCCGTGCCGCCTCCGTCGCGCACTCGACGGTGGTCAGGTGCGCGGGGACCCGCGACCCGCCGAACACATCCACCACCAGCACGTCGGCGCTCGCGTCCGCCCGCCCGGCCAGCCACTCCCGGGCGTCCGCGACATGGGTACGGATCTCCGGCGCGTCCCACGGCAGGTACTCCGCGACCAGCCCGGCAAGGCCGCGGTCCGCCTCCACCACGTCCTGCACCGCCCCCGGCACCGTCCGCGCGAACCTGCGCGGCAGCGTCAGCGCCCCACCGCCGAGGTGCACGATCCCCACCGGCGACTCCCGCGTGTCGCACACCGCCTCCACGACATACGCGACACGCCGTACGTACTCGAACTCCAGGTGCTCCGGGTCCGCCAGGTCGACGTACGACTGCGGCGCGCCGTCCACCGTCAGCAGCCACGCCCGCGCGCGGTCCACATCCGGCAGCAGCTTCGCCTCCCCGAAGTCCACGGCCCGCAGCACCGGAATCGCTTCACCTTCCACCGGCCCATCCTCCCCCACCCCCGGGACGCGCGGGGACGCGGGGAACCGCGCGGCAGCCCCGCCGACCGGACAGGGCAGGACGGGGCCGGGCGGGCGGACCCGCCCGGCCCCGTCCGGGGACCGGTCAACCCAGGGACGTCACCGTGCCCGCACCGACCGTGCGACCGCCCTCGCGGATCGCGAAGCCGAGCCCGGGCTCCAGCGGCAGCGCACGCCCCAACTCGACGGCGATGTCGGCGGTGTCGCCCGGCAGCGCCATCCCCTCGGACCCGAGGGACACGTCGCCGACCACGTCCGCGGTGCGGATGTAGAACTGCGGCCGGTACCCGGTGGCGACCGGCGTGTGCCGCCCGCCCTCCGCCGCCGGCACGAAGTACACGTGCGCGGTGAAGCGGCGGTGCGTCGTCACGCTGTCCGGCGCCGCGACGATGTCGCCACGCCGCACCTGACCGCGCTGCACCCCACGCAGCAGCAACGCCACGTTGTCCCCCGCCTGCGCGGACTCCATGGGCTTGCCGAACGTCTCCAGGCCGGTGACGACGCTGGTGAGCGCCTCGTCGTCGACGCCGTGCACGCCGACCCGGTCGCCGGGCCGCACCACCCCGCGCTCGACCGCGCCGGTGACGACGGTGCCGCGCCCGGTGATGGTGAGCACGTTCTCCACCGAGAGCAGGAACGGCGCGTCGACGTACCGCTCGGGCACCGGCACGTAGGTGTCGACGGCGTCGAGCAGCGCGCGGATCGCGGCGGTCCAGCGCGGCTCGCCGGCCAGCGCGCCCAGCCCGGAGACGCGGACCACCGGGAGCGTGTCGCCCGGGAAGCCGTGCGCGCTGAGCAGTTCGCGCACCTCCAGCTCGACCAGGTCGGCCAGCTCGTCGTCGGCCGCGTCGGCCTTGTTGAGGGCCACCACGATGTGCCGCACGCCCACCTGGCGGGCGAGCAGCACGTGCTCGGCGGTCTGCGGCATGACGCCGTCGAGCGCGGAGACGACGAGGATCGCCCCGTCCAGCTGGGCCGCGCCGGTGATCATGTTCTTGACGTAGTCGGCGTGACCCGGCATGTCGACGTGCGCGTAGTGCCGCGTGCCGGTCTCGTACTCGACGTGCGCGATGGTGATGGTGATGCCGCGCCGCGCCTCCTCCGGGGCCCGGTCGATCCGGTCGAACGGCACGAAGGTGCCGTTGCCGTCGTCGGCGAGCACCTTGGTGATGGCGGCGGTCAGCGTGGTCTTGCCGTGGTCGACATGACCCATGGTGCCGATGTTCAGGTGCGGCTTGGTGCGGATGTACGCCTGCTTGGGCATGGGAAGACTCTTCCTCGACGGTCGCCGCGTGCCACGCGGTGACCGGAAGGGGGAAGGCGGTGAGCCGCCTCACGGACCCCGGGCCGTACCGACCCTCCCCCTGCGGGGTCCGCCGGATACGTCGTACCGGGGAGGGTCAGCTTCGTGCGCCGTCGAATGCGCCGTCGAGGAGTGCCGGCCGTGCGGCGGCCGCGGCCTGTGCGACCGCTGCGACCGATGCGTTCCGGGCAGCCTCCAGCGCGACCGCTGCTGCGGTGGCGTCTGCGAGGAAGGCGGGCCGGAACATGCGACGATCATGCGCCGCGGGACCGCCGTCCGTCGAACGGTTTTCCGCCCCGCGCCCGCCTGTTGGGCCGCCCGTCCCGGCGCCGACGGCTGAGCCTCCTCCCACCTGCGTGAACCGCCGGGTGACGCAACCGTCAACGGTTCTTCATCCGCTGGTGACGTACGGGAATTCGCGGCGTGGGACACTTTGTTCCGTTGATGAACTTAACGTGAGTCCCCGCTCCACCCGTCCCCGCTCCACCCGTCCCCGCTCCACCCGTCCCCGCTCCACCCGTCCCCGCTCCACCCGCCCGTCCTGCCCCACCCCGTTCCGTCGAGCCCCGTCCTGCCCCACCCCGTTCCGCTCCCGTAAAGGACCCCTCCATGCCCCTGGCCATCCTCGCCCTCGCGGTGAGCGCCTTCGGCATCGGCACCACGGAGTTCGTGATGATGGGCCTGCTGCCCAACGTCGCGGGCGACCTCGGTACCTCCGTGCCCACCGCCGGTTACCTCGTCTCCGCCTACGCGCTCGGCGTCGTCGTCGGCGCCCCGCTGCTCACCGCGCTCGGCTCCCGTATCCCGCGCAAGCGCATGCTGCTCCTGCTGATGGGGCTGTTCACCGTCGGCAACCTCGCCTCCGCCGTCGCGCCGGGCTACTGGACGCTGCTCGGCGGCCGGTTCCTCGCCGGGCTGCCGCACGGCGCGTTCTTCGGGGTCGGCGCGGTCGTCGCCTCGCGGATGGTCGCCGAGGAGCGCCGGGCCCGCGCGGTGGCCGCGATGTTCCTCGGGCTGACCGTCGCCAACATCGTCGGCGTGCCCGCCGCGACCGCGCTCGGCCAGCACCTCGGCTGGCGCGCGACCTTCGTCGTGGTCTCCGCCATCGGCCTCGTCGGGCTCGCCTCGCTCGCGCTGCTGGTCCCGCGGCTGCCCGCCGAGGAGCACGTCGGCGTGGGCCAGGAGATCCGGGCGCTGCGCGAACCCCAGGTCGTACTCGGCCTGCTCACCGCGGTGTTCGGGTTCGCCGGGGTGTTCGCCGTCTACAGCTACCTCGCCTCGATGATGACCGAGGTCACCGGGTTCGCCGACTCCTCCGTCACCCTCCTGCTCGCGCTGTTCGGCATCGGCATGACGCTCGGCGCCCTCGCCGCAGGCCCGCTCACCGACCGCGCGCTGCGCCCCACCCTCTACGGTTCGCTCGCCGCCCTCGCCGTCGTCCTGGTCGGCTTCCACTTCGCGGCGCACTCCAAGGTCGCCGCGCCGATCGCGGTCGTCGTCCTCGGCGCGGTCGGCTTCATGACCACCACGCCGCTGCAGATGCTGGTCATGAACAAGGCGCGGCACGCCCCGACCATCGCGTCCGCCTCCAACCACTCCGCGTTCAACCTCGCGAACGCCGGCGGCGCCTGGCTCGGCGGCGTGGCCATCTCGGCCGGCTGGGGCTGGACGTCGCCCACCCTGGTCGGCGCCGTCCTCGCGGTGGCCGGGCTCGGTATCGCCGTGACCGCGGGTCTGCTCGACCGCCGTGCGCAGGTGACGGCGTCGGAGGTGATCGCGGAAGGGGGGCCGCGGGCGCTGCGGGAGGTAAAGGAGCCGGCGTGACCCGGCACTCCGGGGGCGATGGCCGGCCCCCACCTCGGTTAGGCTCGGCAAATGGCAGAAGCCGAGCCGGACTTCACGCCCGCACCGTCCGGACCAGGGGTCCGCGACGCCCGCGAGGCCCGCGATGTGCGGGGTGGGCGGGGTAGGCGGGGTGTACGGAGAGCCGCGGCGCGGGCCGTGGTGCGCTGCTCGCGGCTGATGCTCTCGCCCTGGGCGCGGTTCGGCGTGCTGGTCGCGGTGCTGGCCGTCGGGATCGCGCTGGCCGTCGCGTGGCAGCCGCAGCGGCTGCTGACCAGGGGCTGGCCGCCTCAGACCTCGGGCACCTCCGCGGTGCTGGTCTTCGCGCTGGCCTACGGTGTCGCCACGGTCGTCTTCGTCCCGCGCCCTTTGCTCAACGCCGCCGCAGGCGCGCTCTACGGCATCCACGCCGGGCTGCCCGCGGCGATCGGCGGCACCGTGCTCGGCGCCGGACTGGCCTTCCTGCTCGGCCGTTTCCTCGGGCGCGACGCAGTACGGCCGTTGCTGCGCGGGCGGTTCGTGCTGTCACTTGACCGCCAGCTCAGCAAGCACGGTTTCCGGAGCACTCTCGCGCTGCGGCTCTTCCCTGGCGTGCCGTTCGCCGCCGCGAACTACGCGGCGGCGCTGTCCCGTATCCGCCTGACGCCCTTCCTGACCGCCACGGCCGCGGGCAGCGCCGCCAACACCGCCGCGTACGTGGTCGCGGGCGCCCGCGCCGCGTCGCCGACCTCGCCGACGTTCCTGCTGGCGCTCGGGTTCCTCGGGGTGACCGGGGTGGCGGCGACGGCCTACGCCCGGCGCCGTACCCGCAAGACGGCAGCCGGCCCCGGCGCGGCGGTCGTACCCGCCGAAGGCGGCGGGGCCGGTGTACCTCCCGTGCCCGATACGACCGGTGCGGCCGGCACGACCGGTGCGGCCGGCACGCCCTCCGCCGTCAACGACCCAGCGGGTTCGGCCACTCCGCCAGCGGAATCCGCTTGATCTCCAGCACCTCGCCGAGCGTGCCCCACTCGTCCTTCCCCAGCCGCGCCAACGGCCGCAGCGCGTGGACGTCCGGCAGCCCGTCCACCATCACGGCCTCCGACACCACCGCGTACACCACCCGCCCGAACACCACGGTCGAGTCCCCCAGCCGGAGCGTGCTGTGCAGCTCGCACTCCAGCGCCACCGGCGACGCCGCCACCCGCGGCGGCTTCACCCGCGCACTGGGCTCCCGGGCGATCCCCACCTCGTCGAACTCGCTCACCCCGTGCGGAAAGTCCGTCGCCGTCGCGTTGATCTGCTCGAACAGGTGCTCCGGCGCCAGGTTCACCACGAACTGCCCGGTCTCCTCCACATTCCGCACCGAGTCCTTCCGCCCCACCGACGTGAACTGCACGATCGGCGGGCTCACACACGACACCGTGAAGAAGCTGTGCGGCGCCAGATTGTCCGCCGAGCCGTCCTTGTTCGTCGTCGACACCCAGGCGATCGGCCGGGGCACGACCACCGAGGTCAGAAGCCGGTAGAACGCGTTGCGGTCCTGCTGGACGGGATCGAAGTCGATACGCATGGGGCCAGTATCCACGCGCGCGGCCTCTCCCATACCTGGGGATCGCGGCCTGACCAAACCTGCGCTTCTCCGGAAGGTGCCCGGTATCGGACGACCGCGCACCGAAAGCCGAGCCCCATGACCACCACCGACCAGTCCCCGTGGGACGACCTCACCATCCCCCCGCACGCCCGCAAGCGCGGCATCATCCAACTCCCCCAACGCCCCGGCGCCTACCTGCGGATCTCCAGCCACCGCCTCAGCCCGGAAACAGGCGTGGAACGCCAGAACGACGACGCCGAAGACACCCGCCCCCGCCTCGGCTGGGCGCCGTTCGCGAAGACCTACCGCGAGAACGACACCTCGGCCTTCAAGAAGCGCAAGGTCATCCGCCCCGACGGGACCATCGACCGGGTCGTCATGCGCCCGAAGTTCCGCCAACTCCTGGCCGACCTGTCCACCGGAGTCATCGACGGCGTCATCTTCTACGACCTCGACCGCCTCGTGCGCCAGCCCCGCGACCTCGAAGACCTCATCGCCATCGTCGAGTACGTCCAGCACCCGGTCATAGGCGCCACCGGCGGCCGCATGAACCTGATCAACGACAGCAACCGCCACATGGCGCGCATGATGTGCGTGATGGCGCTGAAATCCTCCGAGGACACCGCTCGCCGCGTCGCCCGTATGCACCTCGCCGCCGCCCAACAAGGCAAGATCCAGGGCCGAATCGCCTACGGATGGGTCCGCTCCGGACCTGACAAGGGCCGGCACCTCCCACCGGCACCAGCCGCCCACCCGTCACCCCCAACTACCTGCTGTCCGTCATCCTGCGCTGCGGCAAGTGCGGCCGCGGGCTGGTCGGCAACCAGGACCGCAGGAAGAACTACCGCACCTACCGCTGCCCTCCCTCCGCCCACGGCGGCTGCGGCGGCATCCACATCGCCGCCGACACCGCCGAGAGGGCCGTCGAGCAAGCCCTCACCACGTACTTCGAACGGCTTATCGCGGCCATACGCCAGCACGGAAACGGTGCTCACGACGACGCGCGCCTCATGGACACGCGCAACGCCCTCGCCACCGAGCAAGCCCGCAAGAACGACCTGATGCGACGGTGGGCCGACGACGCTCCCGCCCAAACCGCTCTTACCGAGGACGACTTCTTCCACCTCGTCCACGCCATCAACACGAAGATCTCCACGCTCCAGGACACCCTCGCCGCAGCAGAAGCAGCCACCCACACAACAGCCCCCGTCCCCGACGCAGCCACCTGGCTGCACGGAACGATCAACCAGCGCCGCACCCTCATCCGCCGCCACCTCCACGGCATCACCGTCCAACCAGCCGGTAAAGCCCACGTCTTCAACCGCACCCACCTCGTCCGCGAACGCCTCCAACCCCACTGGCGGACCGCCGAGGAACTCACCACCTGAACGTGAACGGGTGCGCGCTCCCGAGCCCTCCCGGGAGCCCACCCGCACCAACCTCACGCCGTCAACCGGAACAGCACCTTGCACAACCACACCACCTCGACCCCCCCCGGTGGGGAGCGCGGCCGGTTCAGGAGTCTGGAGACCCATCCCCCAGCCTCGCCATGGGGCGGCGGAATCGTTGGTGAGGTGTCGGGCCGGGAGGAGCTGACCACGCAGGTTGGCCCGCAGGCCGGCCGCGTCGGTCTTCCAGGTCTCCCCTCGTTTTCCCAGGGGCGGACGTGACCGGGCTGCTGTCGCGGTGCGTGGGGTGGGGTCAGGGAGGTGTGAGGGTGTCGAGCCGGGCAGTGAGGTCGGGGTGGGCGGCGGCCAGGTACGGGCGGGTGGCGGCAAGGGGAGCGATGAGGTCGGCGGGGTCGTCGTGGGCGAGGGCGGCGTGAAGCGCGCCGAGCGGGCGGCGGGCGGCGGGCGGAAGGTCGGTGAGGGCGGTGATCTGGCCGGCCAGGCGGCGCAGGTCGGCCACGTTGTGGCGGGCCCAGGCGGCGACGGTGCGATCGGCGGCGCGGCGTTCGCGGGTGGCCTGGACGCGTTGTTCGCCGGTGGTGCCGACGGGTCCGGGACGGCCGCGCAGGTAGCGGCGTTCGGCGGCCTGGCGGCTGGCTACGCCCAGGGGTTGGGCGAGGTCGGCCCAGCTGGCGCCCGCGTCGCGGGCCGTTTCGATCAGCCCGGTCTCCCATCCGGCGAGCTGCTCGCGGACCTGCCGGAGCAGCATCAGGGAGGCCAGGGCCGCCTCCGGTCCGGGAACGGGAGAGCCGGTGGTGTCGGGAGCCTCGTCCCGGGCGGTGTGCAGGGCGTCTTCTATGGCTTTCAGGGCGGCCGCGGCGGCGAGGAATGTCGCCGGGCGGTGGGCGCCGGTGCTGGGCGTGGACGGCTGGTCGGCTGTGGTCACGACACCTCCTCCTTGTCATCCAATGGACGACTTCATGTTTGTCATCCATTGGATGACATGCTACAACAGTGTCAGTGCAGCGCATTGGCAGCAACTGCCCGAACCCGCTGGAGGTGTTTCACGATGTTGATGCGCACTGACCCCTTCCATGAGATGGACCGGATCGCTCAGCAGCTGATGGGGCCGGGTACCTGGTCGAAGCCGTCGGCGATGCCGATGGACGCCTACCGCGAGGGCGACGAGTTCGTGGTGGCCTTCGACCTGCCCGGCGTGAGCGCGGACGCGATCGACATCGACGTCGAGCGGAACATGCTCACCGTCAAGGCCGAGCGCAGGCCGGTGGCGAAGGGCGACGACGTGCAGATGGAGCTGTCCGAGCGGCCGCTGGGCGTGTTCTCCCGCCAGATCGTGCTCGCCGACACCCTCGACACCGAGCACATCAAGGCCGACTACGACGCGGGCGTGCTGACCCTGCGCATCCCGATCGCGGAGCGCGCCAAGCCCCGCAAGATCTCCATCGGCGTCGGATCATCCGGCCACAAGGAAATCTCCGGCTGACACCGGACAGGTGCGCAGGACGGGCATCTGATCTTCCCCTCACCCGCCCTCCGCACCCCGTGCGCAGTCCGAAGGACAAGAAGGGGTGACGGCCGAGATGACTCGGCGACGCGAAGCATTCCTCGACGATGTGAAGGAACGCGGCGAGTACGGCACTGCGGAGGAAGCCGAGCGCGCGGCCCGTGTGGTGCTCGCCCTGCTCGGCGCGCATCTGGTCGGCGAGGTCCGCGCCCAGCTCGCGGCACGTCTCCCGGAGGAATTCGCCCTGATCCTGCTCAACCCCCTGCAGAGCGCCGAACCGCTCCCCCCGGAGCGGTTCGTGCGGGCGACCGCGGCCTGGATCGAGGGCGCCACCGAGCAGACCGCGACCTGGGATGTCAGCGCCGTGCTGTCCACGGTCGCCGACACGGCCGGCGAGGACCTGCTGGGGCAGATCCTGCTCCAGCTCCCCGCCGGCTACGACCTCCTCTTCGGCCGTCCCCAGCCCACCTGACCCCTACCTCGGTGCCCCACACCTGCACCGCTCCACGAAAGGCACACACCGCAGTGATCACCGACGTGCGTGTACCGGCTGAGCACCAGCAGCTGTACTCGACGGCGTATGAGCAGATGCTGGAGAAGGTCCGCTACGAAGGCGCCTACCCCACCCGCAAGCGAGCCGAGGAAGCCGTCCGCCTGGTTCTCGCGGGGCTGGGGCGCCAACTGACCGGCGACGAACGCGTCGACCTTGCCGCCTGCCTGCCCCTGGAAGCCGCACGCGTCCTGACCGCACAGGTCCCCGACGCCCAGCCGCTGACCGGCTGGGCCTTCGTCAAGGACCTCGCCGCCCGCTCCGGCGCATCCCTGGCCGCCACCCGCTGGGACACCGGCTCCGTCTTCGCGGCCGTCGCCGCCCACGCCGGCCCTGACCTCATCACCCGCATCCTCCACCAGCTCCCCACCGGCCACGCGCTGTTGTTCGGCCGCGCCGAACTCACCTCCGCCGCATAAACGGCACCGGCACCCCGGGGCCGCAACAGGTTCCCTCCGGCGGCCTTCGGTGAAGTCCCCGATCCGCGCGATCGGGGACTTCCGCCTTCGCTGTCGGGTCGTCTTCACGGTGTACGAGATGAAGCGGCTCGGGCGCGATGCGGCCGAACTCACCGCGCTGGCCGACCATCTCACCGCGCACGGCCTGGTGCTGGAGATGCTCGCCGGGCCCCTGCCCGGCATCTACCAACCCCACCGGCCCCGGGAAGCTGCTGTTCGCGTTCTTCGCCGCGATGGCAGAGACTGAGCGGGAGAACATCCGGGAGTCCACCCTGGAGAGGCTCGACACCGCAGCCCGCAAGGGCAAGCACGGCGGCCGGCCGCCGGTCATCACCGACAACATGCTGCACACCGTGCTGCGGCGCCGCGCGGGCGGCGAGTCCGCCGAGCAGATCCAGCCCCGACCTGTTCATCCCCACCGGCTAGCGCAAGGGCCAGAACCCCTCGGTGGCCAGCATCTACCGGGCGCTCGCCGAACACGCCAAGCGGGAGGCATACCCCGAAGCCGTCGAGGCGGCCCACGCCAACTTCGCCACCCTCGGGACGGCCGGCAAACTCCCCGGGCCCCGCCTTGCTCGCCCTGACCGAGCATCACTCTGATTACAGGAAGCTACTTGTCACTTCGCCGTAGCTTCAGGAAAACAGGGCCGAGGCGGCAACCACCCTCTGACACGCGTCGGCACGCGGTGACCAGCAGCTGCGCACCCAACTGCACGGCAGCGAACCCGGCTTCCAGCCGTATCTGCTCACGGCCTGGTCGCCCGAACTGACCGCCCAGGACGACATCTCCCTGCCGCTGCTGGCGGCTGTGCTCGACGAGCCGCCGGCCCTGCGCCAACCGCGCACCGGACACGTCCCGGCCCGGCGGCTGACGTGGCACTGCGCGATCCGCAACACCACCACGGTCGAGCTGGACGACGACGACTGGTTCGAGCTGACGCGCGAGGTCCTGGACGGCACCGGCATCGAACCGGACGACGACCCGGCCGCCTGCCGCTGGGTGGCGCTGCGCAACCAGGCCGGCGGCCTCGACATCGTCGCCACCGTCACCCGCCAGGACGGCCGCTGGGCCCGGCTGCACGGCGACACCGCCTTCGCCCGCTCGGCCTGCGCGTACTTCGCCCACGACCACGGACTCCACGCGTCGGCATGACGAGCGCGGGGTTCTACCACCGGTTTCCGGACGGGCCAAATCGCGGATTCTGCGGCTCCTCATCACCCGGAAGCCCGAGCACGGGCTCCGCCCCTTCGCTCTCCTTCGAGGTCCATGCCGTGATCGCCCACCTTCAGCGCGCCAGCAACACCGCCGGTCTGCTCGCCTACCTCTGGTCACCGGGCGAGCGCGGCGAGACGGGAACCGGGACAACGGTCGTGGTCCTGGCCTTCGGGGCGGTGTCGGGTCTGCTGGCGGAGGTCTCCTTCGTCGCGGTGGAGACCCTCGGCGCCGAAGCCGGCCGTCGCCGGGCAGACCGAGTTCACCGTACGCAGGCCGCGCAGACCGGGATCGACCAGGGCGCCGTCCTCGTCGGCCCGCTGCTGGGCGGCGTGCTGCTGCTGGCCGGAGCCAGCGTCCTGCTCGCCGTGGTGGCGCTGCTAGCGATGACCGCTGCCGCCGCCACGCAGGCCGCCGAAGCCTTGCACGACGACCGACACCGTGCGCCGAGCAGTCTGCTGACCGGGTGGCGGACCCCGCGCCGAACTCCGGCTCTGGCCTGGCTGATCGGCGGACTCGCCGCATCCAACCTGGCCAGCGGCGTGCTGCAGGCCGCCGCCCCGATTACCGTCATCCACCGTTTCCACTACTCCACTGCCTCCGTCGGTGCGGTCTGGAGCGCGGCAGCCGGCGCCTCCCTGCTCACGGTGATCGCCGCCTGGTGCCCCGGTGCGTGCGTCGCTTCGGTGGCGTGGCTGGCTGGCTGGCTGGCTGGCTGGCTGGCTGATGACGTCTATCGGTCGGTATCGCGGAAGTACCGGTCAGCCAACTCTCGCCCCCGCCGGTGGATCCGCTCCGTGCCCACGCGGTCGATATAGGTGGCGTAGCCCGGCCACAGGAAGACGAACATCGCCAGCTCCTCGGCCAGCAGCGCCTGTTCCAGGGCGCCGCGGTCGTGCGAGCCAGCCTCCGCATAGGCGTCGAGGAGAGCGGGAGGCACCGTGATGCCGGTGGGCGTGGCCCGTACGCTCAGAAAGGCCAGATCGGACACCGGCCGTCCGATCACGGACTCCTGCCAGTCACAGAGGACCGGCCGGCCGTCGCTGAAGACGACGTTGTCGGTGTGGCAATCGCCGTGCACCAGGACCGCGGGCAGCGATGCGCTGCGGGTCAGCAACTCGTCGCGGCGGGCGACCACCTCGGCCAGCTGCGGTAGCGCTGGCTGCCAGAAAGCGGTGACGGCGGCCGTGTCAGGAGCGGTCAGCGCCTGCAACAGGATATCGGGACGCCGCCAGTAGTCATCGGTCGGTGGCGGCGTGCCGTGCAGGGCCGCCAGTTCCCTGCCCAGCCGTGCCCACATGTCCGGGGTCCAGGACGCCGCGTCCCGCGGTGTGCCGGCCTTCTCCAGCAGCAGCAGCACCACACCCTGGCCGTCGTCGAGGGCGCCGAGCAGCCGCGGAAACGACCGGGAGGGCGGTGGCCAGTTGCCGGTAGAAGTTCAGCTCCCGGCGGGCGGCAGCCAGTGCCCGGGCGCCCAACTCGGCGGGTGTGGCCTTGAGATACACCTGCCGCCCCTCGGCGGTACGCGCGCCATACACACCGGCGCCCGACGCGGAGCCCGTGGCCCGTCGGTCCACCACCAGCGCGAACTCCTCGACGGCCGAGTCCACGAGATCACTGGGCATCGGTCCGGCTCCTGTCCGCAGGGTTTCGTGTGCTATCCGACGACGGCCGGTCACGACCAGTGGCCTCTCCTGAATGGAGCGTCACCGAAGTCTAGGGTTCACCGCGGTCCGCACCGCAAATGATCGCCTTCGGGCGGCGAACACCCGGTACGGCCTGGACTGCGCGGATGGGTCCAGGTCACGATGCGGCGCAGCCAGAAGCGCACTGGGACCTGATGATCAGCCGCCTGGCATCGATGGCGGTGCTGCTGCAGCGCCTGGGCCGCCTGGCTCGCTTCCAGATGCCGCCCCACCTCGCCGGCGTCGGCGGCCCGTGACGCGGCCACCGTGGTGGAGGGCCGGCCATGTGGCCCACCGCAGGGCGAGGCGGCCCGGGCTCAGCAGCTCAGGGGTCGGCCGGCTCTTCGCAGTCCTCCATCAGCACGATCACGCGGAGTCTGTCGCTGCGTGCGGGCCGGAGGGCGACCGTGCGGACCGCGACCTCGCGGCCCTGGTGATACGGGAGCTTGAGCCTGCGCAGAGCGCCGTCGCCGTGATCGACCATCTCCCGCCGTCCCAGATCCTTCGCGCCGCCGCCGACCCTGCGAGGATCTCTCGCTCCAGACGCCGCAGGGCTTCGTTCTTCGGGTGGTTGCCCCGCTCATACCGGATCTGCCCCAAGTAGGGGCGGGCCCAGTCGCGTTCCCAGTCCACGAGCTGCTCGCGGGCCTCAGGGCTGAGCAGCGTCCACCGCATCTGGTTGCCCGCACGAACCGCACCGGGGAGCCACAGTCGCGCGGGCTCGTTGTGGCCGACCATGTTCCACGCCACGTCCGTCACCACGGCGGGGTCAGGCGCCTGGTTGTCGATGAACCCCGCGGTGGCCTTCACCTTCAACTCACCGCGGGTCGCAAACTCCGTCGGAGCGATCGTGCCGCACCTGGACCGGCTGCTGAGCAACTGCGCCTCGCTGGCCGATGCCACCGCTGTCCTGGCCGTGTGCTTCCAGCTCGACCTCGAACCGGCAGAGGCAGGACATCGAGTTCGGCTGAGCCTGGAACTCCTCGCCGCGACGGCCCTCGGGATGGCGGTGCTGTTCACGTACGAGCAGATGATCGGCCCCTCTCCGCAGGTGCACGCGCTCCACTTGCTCCTGTTCATCGTCTACCTCGGCTTCGCCATCATCGACTTCGCCCAGCAGACCCTGCGACAGTCGAGGACAACCCGCCGAAGGAGCGTCCAGCTCGGCCTCCGCCTGACCGCGGCCGGCTGCGCCTTCGCCCTGATGTACACCGCGTACAAGCTGACCGTCCTGGTCACCCTGGGCCTGAACCTCCACCCCGTCCCCGACGACACCGACTGCTCCTCGCTGATCACCACACCCTGCCTCTTCGGCGTGACGTTCCCCGTGCTCTCGATACTGCTGCTCTGCATCGGCCTCACTCTGCCCGCCGTGGCCTACCCCATCGCTCAAGCCCAACGACACCGCTGGGAAACGCGCTCCTTCGACGCGCTCGGCCCGCTCTGGCAAGACCTGTCAGCCGCCATGCCGACGATCGTGTTGCCCGCCGCACGCCACGACCAGAACTCGGCAGCCGACGACGCGGACTTCCTGCTCCAGCGGCGAGTTGTCGAGATCAGCGACGGCATCCTCGCTCGGCGCCCCTACCGCTCCCAGAAGGTCCTGGAGACCGTCCAGCGAACCACCGAAGCCGGAACGGAGGAGCATGCCGCAATCGTTGAGGCCGCCGTGGTGAAGGCGGCGCTGGCCGCGATGAAGGCCGGCCGCCTCGCTGATGAGGTCGCCGGGCCGTCGGCGGAAGCCGCCTCCCGCAAGGACCTGCGCGGGGACACCCAGTGGCTCCTCCAGGTAGCCGACGCCTACGCACACCGCACTGCGCGTGTCACCGACGACCAGACCCCCGTTGGAGCCTGAGCACATGCCCGAACCAACTCACGATCCTTTAGACGGACATCGCTGCCGCAGGTCAGAGCAGACTCGCAAGCGGCCGCCGAGGGCCGCGACGACCGGGTGCTTGAGCACCATGCTGCCGGAGCGGTTGAACGGATGACTGCCGCGCCCATACCGACCACCAGTAGCTGACCGTGTCCGCGTGAGGGCGTAACTCGGGGTCTAACGCGAGTTCGCTTCCCGCTCAGAAAGGCATTCTTGCAGGTCAGGGAGGAGGCCGACCGCCTCGTCCGGCCCCCTCCGACGCCTTTCTCCGGCTGCGGCCTCCCAGGGGTGGCCGCGGCAGGCCTGCGGGGTGCTGCCCGAACGTAGGCTGCTCGGGTGCTGACTTACGACGAACTGACCAGCCCGGAAAGGGAGTTGTGGGACGCCTTCGCCGAGGGGCGCCAGGTGGACCTGCGGCCGGGTGGCGGCGGCGGTGAGGACGTGGGCCGCGGCGACGAGTGGGGCCCCGAACGCACGGTGCGGGCCGAGGCGTTGACAACGCTTCTGCTGGGACGGGGCAGCGGGCTGTCCGGGGGTGTCGCGGCCCTGCGGCTGGCCGGCGCCCGGATCACCGGCGCGCTCGCCTGGGAAGGGGCCGAGATACGCCATCTACTCCACCTCGACGGCTGTCGGCTGGAGCAGAGGGTGCGGCTGGACAGCGCCTCGACGCTCGCGGTCGCCGTGGTCCGCAGCCGGCTGCCCGGGTTCTCGGCGCCCTCGGCCCGGATCGGGGGGCGTCTCGACCTGCGCGGCTCGGTGATCGAGGGACAAGGGCGCAACGCGGTCGAGCTCATCCACGCCCATGTGGCGGGCGGGCTGCGGCTGGACGGTGCCGTGGTGTCGGCGCCGGACGGTGTCGCCGTGTCCGCGGGCGGCATCGTGATGGACGGCGCGGTCATCTGCGAGGACGGCTTCCGCAGCCGCGGGGCGGTGATGTTCCCGGGGGCGCGGCTGTCCGGCGGGCTGTTCATGGGCGGTGCCCGCCTGGAGGCCCCGGGAGGCGTCGCCCTCGGCGCGGACAACGCGCAGGTCTCGGCGATCCGCTGCAACCAGGGGTTCACGGCGGACGGCGGCGTGCACATGCGCGGGGCGCAGATATCCGACCTGCTCTCCTTCGAGGAGGCCGTCCTTGGCGGCTCGCCCCGGTCCCTGGTGGCGACCGGACTGCGCGTCCAGGATCTCGACCTGCGCTGCGCGACCCCACCCGCCGGCTCCCTCGACCTGCGGGGCGTACGCGCCACCTGGGTGCAGGACGACCCCCGCAGTTGGGCGCCCGAGATACAGCTGGAGGGCTTCGCCTACGACTCGATCCGGTCCGAGCCGGACACGGTGGGGGGGAGGCTGGAGTGGATCCGCCGCAATCCCGGGTACTCACCGCAGCCGTACGAGCAACTGGCCGGCCACTACCGCCGGATCGGCCACGACGACGAGGCGCGCCGGACCCTGCTGGCCAAACAGCGCCACCGCCGCCGCCTGCTGCCTCCCTGGAGCCGCTTCTGGGGCTACCTGCTGGACGCCACCGTCGGCTACGGCTACCGCCCCTGGCTGGCCGGTGCCTGGCTCGCCGTGCTGACCCTGCTGGGCGCGCTGGTCTTCGGCACGCACACCCCCAGTCCGGACAAGCCGGGTGAGGGCCCCCCGTTCAACGCCGTGGTCTACACGCTCGACCTGCTGATCCCGATCGGCGGCTTCGGCCAGCGCGACGCGTGGCACTGGACCGACGGGGCGCTGCAGGCGGCCACCTACGCGCTGATCGCGATCGGCTGGACGCTGACGACCGCTGTGGTGGCCGGCGTGACCCGCGCACTGAGCAAGAACTAGTGTTCTGAGTCGTTAATCCGTGTGCAGTATGCGGCGAGGGTATCGAGGATGTCGTCGGCGGGTTTCGTCCAGACGAACGGCTTGGGGTTCTTGTTCCACTCGTTGATCCAGCCGCGGATGTCCCGTTCGAGTTCGACGATGCTGCGGTGCGCCGAGCGGCGGATTTTGCGGCAGGTCAGCTCGGCGAAGCAGCGCTCGACGAGGTTGAGCCAGGACGCCGAGGTGGGGGTGAAGTGCAGGTGGAAGCGGGGGTGCCGGAGCAGCCACTTCTTGACCGGCTCGGTCTTGTGGGTGGCGTAGTTGTCCAGTACCAGGTGGAGTTCGAGGTGCTGGGGGACGGCTGCGTCGATGACCTTCAAGAAGCGGAGGAACTCCTGGTGGCGGTGGCGGCGGTAGTGCGGGGCGATGACCGAGCCGGAGGTGATGTCCAGGGCGGCGAACAGGCTGGTCGTGCCGTGCCGGACGTAGTCGTGTGTCATCTTCGCCGGCACGGTCGGCGCCATCGGCAGGACCGGCTGGGTGCGGTCCAGGGCCTGTATCTGTGACTTCTCGTCCACCGCCAGGACCAGGGCGTTCTCCGGCGGTGACAGGTAGATGCCCACCACGTCGCGGACCTTGGTCACGAACTGCGGGTCGGTCGACAGCTTCCAGGTCTCCACGATGTGCGGCGTGAGGCCGAACGCCCGCCAGATCCGCGAGACGGCTGACTGCGACATGCCCGCCGCCTGGGCCATCGAACGCGTCGACCAGTGCGAGTCACCCGTTGGTGGCGACTGGTCCAGTGTCCTGGAGACCAGGGGTTCGACCTGCTCGTCCGTGATCGTTCGCGGGGCTCCCGAACGTGGCCGGTCCACCAGGCCCTCCAGCCGGTCCGCGACGAACCGGGCCCGCCACTTGCGCACCGTCTCCCGGGAAACACCCAGGCCATCCGCGATCTGCGCGTTCGGCCGGCCCTCCGCGCACGCCAGCACGATCCTCGACCGCAGCACCAGTGCCTGAGAGGCGGTCTGCTTGCGCAACCAGCCCCGCAGCACGCGGCGTTCGTGATCGGACAGCTCCAACGGCAAAGGCTTCGGACCAGGCACCGACTCGCCTTACAACCGCAAGAGAACTAACGACTCAGGACACTAGTTGCGTCGGTGCTGGGGGTGTTGACCGAAGTCGGTAAGCAAAGCGGCGGCCAGCGGGTTCCAGGCAAGGACGTCCATGGTGTCGGTCAGTACCAGGGCGGGGCAGGTGGTGAGCTGGTCGAGGAGCCGGCGGTTGTACGCGGAGGCTGTCACGGCGGTGGGGGCAGGTGGCTCGGTGGCGGGCACGGGCGGGATGAAAGGGGTCTCGGGGGTGCCGAAGAGCTGGTTGAGGTGGTCGCGGAAGGTGTTCAGGCGCAGGTTGACCGACCCGTACAGGACGAGGTCGTGTCTGTTGACGCCCTTGTGGCCGAACAGGTGCGTGGGATCGTCGTTGACCGCGTGCAGCAGCGCCACAGCCTGGTGGACGATGTCGAGCACGACCCATTCGGCTTGCTCACCGGTGAGCTTGCGGCCCTTGAGGACCTTGCCGCGCAGCTTGTACCGCAGCCGACCGTCGGGGCCGGGCTCGGTGAAGCTGCAGTCGGGGGCGAGTTCGCGGACTACTGGCGGGAGGGGGTTATTCCGACCGTGCACTATCCCCTCGATTGATCTCGGGTTTGGTGCGGCAGGGGCTCGGTAACTCGGCCACTACGACCCATGCCGCCCACGTCCTCCTCCCCGTTGCTGACCGCACCGCCTTCGTCGGACCGCTGATGAGGACGGTCGAAAGCGACCAGGGTTGCTGCCCGCCTCAGTTCGTCCGGTGTTGAACGGGTGGGGGTTGGCGGGGAGCGATCGGAGTGGTTAGCGGTCCCAGCTTTCGAAGTGGTGGCTGTCCAGCAGATAGCTCGGCGCAAAGCCGAGCCCGACATCGGTGAGCAGGCGGACCAGGAACTCGTCCAGGCTGCAGTCGAACCGCCGCCACTCTGCGCCGCTGTCCTCACGGACGAGCAGGGGCCAGTCGGATGGGTCAGCCGTGCCCGTCTGCCAGGCGAAGTCGAGTTCCTGCTCGGAACTGCCCCACTGGAGCAGCCCGTGGGGAGCGGGATATGCCGGGTGTGGAGCGAACCGGCCAGTGTTGCCCCTGGACCAGGCGATGAGGTCCAGGACCTGGCCGTTCGGGACGAGAAGGTCGACGTATCCGTCGAAGCTTCCCGGGCCGAACACGTCGATGATCTCCTTGTAGTCCCTGGGCAGGGCGGTGCCCAGCGCAGCCTCCGCTGCCTGCCAGTCGACGGCGGGACGGCCCGTCGACTCCCAGCCGGTGAGCGCGCACAGTCTCTCGGTCCAAGAGCTTGTTTCTGGGAGTCCGGCCCATGCGGGGTCACGGCGGTCCGCGATCACCAGCATCGGCTGTGTCCCGTTGCCGACGGCGATCCGGCCCAGTCCGACCCAGTTGGCCCGATATCCCCAGGCTGCCAACTCCACCAGCTCGTCACCGAACGGCTCCAGCAGCGCAAGGCCCCAGCTCTCGGAAACGGTCGGGTCGACGAAGCGGTCCAGGGCCAGGTTGCGGGGCCGGCCCGCCCACTGGCCCAGCTCAGCCCGGAGGCGGGCCAGCTCGTCCGGGTCCGTGCCCTGGGGAAGCCGGAGGACCGTTGGTCGCTCCTGACGGTCCAGGCGGCGGCTGTTTAGCAAACCCTGGACTATTGCGACGAGGTCGGCGTCTGGCTGCTCTGGCGTCGGCGGCATCGGGCCAGTCAACACCAGAAGAGTGGGGAACCAACACCAGCAAGTTGATGCACCTACCAGCGCCACCAGCGTCATCACCCTGCGCACTCTGGCGGGTCTCAGTCGCTGTTGTCGTTCCGATCTTGAGTGGTGCTGCTCGAACAGGGGTCTCGTTCGGCTGATCGCGGCGGGCGCCAGACATGAAAGCAGGGCGCTGTGGTCGACACCCTCGGCCTGCTGCTTGCCGTGATGGTCACCCCCGCGGACACCGGCGACCGCGCCGCCGCGCAGACCCTGCTCGCGCGGGTCACCGAGGCACACCACCGGCTGGAAATGGTCTGGGCCGACGGCGGCTACACCGGCGGCATCATCACCCACTGCCTCACCGCCCTTGCCCTGGTCCTGGCGATCGTCAAACGCAGCGACGACATGCGCGGCTTCGCGGTGCTGCCCAAGCGGTGGATCGTCGAACGGTTCTTTGCCCACCTGATGCGCACCCGGCGCCTGGTGCGCGACTTCGAGCGGACCACCAGCAGCGCCGAGGCGATGATCTACTGGTCAATGTCCCTCCTCATGACCCGCCCCCTTGCCGGGCCACGCCCTTCGCAAGCGTGAACCGGTCCGGTACTGGGGCTTGTGACCAAAGCCATCCGGCGCCTGCGATCATTCGCACATGAGCTACGACCTGGCCGTCTGGCACCGAGAGCAACCGAGCGACGACGAAGCCGGCGCTGTCTTCGACGAGCTCTACGACCGCTACTTCGAATCGGAAGACGCGATCACCGAACCGTCGCCGCGTATCGAGGCCTACGTCGAGGCACTCGTCGAACGGTATCCGGACGATGTCGCCGGCAGCCCCTGGGCGTCACCGCCCGTCATCGACGAGGCATCGGGCCCGATCGTCTATCTGCTCATGTCCTACAGCAGAGCGGAGGAAGTCTCCGAGTACGCAGCCGCCCTGGCACGCGAGCACGGGCTCGTCTGCTACGACCCCCAGGCTGAAACCCTGCGGGTCTGACGATCGCCGTTCACCATCCATCGCCTTGTCCGGCCACACCCTGCGAGAGCGAGAACCGACCAGGCACCGGCTCGACCAGCCACCCCCGGGCCACCATCCGCTTCGCCTTCGACCGCAGCGCCTCCACCTTCGTCGGCACCACCTCCAGGCCGAAGCAGACGGCCATCTCCTGACACGAGAGCGGACCTTGGCCATCTCGGTCGCGGTCGACAAGGACTCGCAGGAGGCGTTGGTAATCCACCGACAGCGCCGACCGGAAACAACTTCTCAGGCCCGCGGGGGCGCCAACCACCGTTCTGCGCGGCCCTGCTTGTCGGAGTCTCCAGAGCGGCGGGCGTGCGCCAGCAACCGGTCACGCAGCGGTTCGGGCAGGCCGGCAACGTCCCGCCTCTGGCGCGGGCGGGTCTTCCAGCCCACCAGATGCCGCACGGCCCCGGCGTCGTGCCGCTCCTCGGCCCGCGGATCGGCCAGAGCGGCGATCAGGTCGGCGATCGGCACCCTGCCGAGCAGCTCGCCGGGCACGCCCTCGTGGACGGGGTAGCCGGAGCAGCGCCCGCTGCCGGAGCCGTACCAGTCGAGCAGGGCCAACACCCGCTCCACCGGGTCGGAGTCCCCGGAGGCGGGGACGCAGTCCCAGTCGGTGACCACGGTTCCGGTGGCCATGTACGCCTCGTGGGTCGTCACGTCCAGGTCGCCGTCGGCGTCGGTGAACCACCAGATCAACGGGAGCGGTCCGTACCCGGCTTCGTACGCGGCCACCCACTCGATCGTGCCGGTGCCGGAGGCCGGGACGTGACGGATTGGACCGCCGGCGTGCTCGTGGCAGAAGCGGTCGAGGTCGTCGGGGATGTTCTGGAGAGCAGCAGGAACGCGAAGCGTGGGGCGAGGACTGGCAGGGCTCGGGGTGGATCTTCACCCAGGAGGACGGCTCTCTCCTCCACCCCGGCAAGGTCAGCGACCTCTTCGAACGCCTCGTGGAAACCGCCGGCCTGCCGCCGATCCGCCTCCACGACCTGCGCCACGTCGCCGCCACCCTCATGCTCGCGGCCGGGATCGACGTCAAGGCCGTCTCCGAGACCCTCGGCCACTCCGACACCCGCATCACCCGCGACACCTACCAGTCCGTCTTGGACGACCTCGCCCGCGACGCCGCAGAGAAGGTCACCCAGCTCGTACCTCACACCCGTAAAACCCTCACCGCCGTCAAGCAGGAGCCAGTCGCCGGCACCCGCAGACCCCGAAGACGCGATCCGCGCACCCGGCGGCCTGAGGGACGACGACGCCGCACCACCTCGACGGGTTGAACGGACTTCTCTGCCGCCCCACCCCTACAGCCCCCCTTCCCGTGGGCGGCCACTGTCGAGCCTTCAGGAACCCGATTACCTGCTGGCCATCCCTGCCAGGCAGAGGAGGGCCGCTGTCGGCACCTGCCGGCCTGCCCTCTCTGGCCGTTGCAGACCGGCCTCTGAAACGGGTCCACCGGGCACCTGAACAACCCCACACCATCTCCCTGCAGTTCGTCCGCAGCCCGGCCACCGCCGTTGCGCGCTCCCTGCACGAATGGCCACCGGTCGGCCACCGGCGACTACCAGACGGCGTGCCGAGAGGAATCCGAAGGCGGCCCCGTGAGCGAGGAAAAGCAAGGTCTCGTGGAGCCGCCCGGCCAGTTCCGTAAAAGCCAGTAGATCCAGGCCAGGCGCCGGGCGGCTGGTGTCGTGTAACAGCGGATGCAGCAGCGTGACCGGCAACGAGTTCACCCCGGCCGGAGCGCCAAGTCAACTCGGCGCTTCTTCCCGTCAGCGGTCGTGGCCCGCAGGGGTGGGGATGGCGTTGTCGATGAGGACGGCGGCGATGGCGGCGGCGGTGGGGAAGGCGTCGGCGTTGAGGACCCGGGTGCGGGCCCCGGCGCCGTCGAGGAGTAGCGCGAGTTGCTCGCCGAGCTGTTCGGGGTCGGCGGCGCCGGCTTCGCGGGCGGTGTCGGCGAACCGGGTGGCGACGGCTTTCTTGTAGTCACGCGCGTACTGGGATGCGGGGTGCTGGGGGTCGTGGAGTTCGACGGCGGCGGCGATGTAGGGGCACAGGGGGGTGGTGGGGGGGATGTCGAAGGCGGCGAGGAGCCGTTCGCGGGGTGTGAGGTCGGTGCGGTCGAACACGCCGGACAGGACGGAGGGGTCGAACCGGCGTAGGTACTCGGCGACGAGTTCGTCCTTGCCGTTGAAGTGCTGGTAGGCCGTCCGCTTGGACACCTCGGCCGCCGCGCAGAGCTCGTTCATGCCGGTGCGGTTGATGCCCTGCTCGCGGAAGAGCTGCTGGGACGCGCTGAGGATGCGCTCGCGGGCGCCCCGGCCGCGGCGGCGGCCCGTGGGGCCCTTCTCCAACTCCGTCATGGCATCAGCCTACCGCAGTTAGGTAACGAACGGTGTACATAGTTTGCGCCCCGACCGCCGCTCCCGTACGGTAAATAAACAGGACGGTGTACATAACACCGTCGCCCCAGGTGCGCACGGCACCATCGACTCAAGGGAACGACCATGGGAAAGCTCGATGGCAAGGTCGCGGTCATCACCGGCGGCACCACCGGCATGGCGCTGGCCGGCGCGAAGCTGTTCGTTGAAGAGGGAGCGCACGTCTTCATCACCGGCCGCCGTCAGGAGGCCCTGGACGAGGCCGTGAAGCAGATCGGCCGCAACGTCACCGGCGTCCAGGGTGACGCCGCCGACCTGGACGACCTGGACCGCCTGTACGACACCGTCAAGCGGGAGAAGGGCCACCTCGATGTGCTGTGGGCCAGCGCCGGCGGGGGCGAGCCCGCCCCGCTTGGCGAGATCACCGAGGCCCAGTTCGACACCTGGTTCGGGCTCAACGCCCGCGGCACCCTGTTCACCGTCCAGAAGGCCCTCCCGCTCTTCAACGACGGCGGCTCCATCCTCATGACCGGCTCCAACGCCTCCCTTGGCGCCTTTCCCGGCTGGAGCGTCTACGCCGGCAGCAAGGCCGTCCAGCAGGCATGGGCCCGTATCTGGCTCAACGAGCTCAAGGACCGCCGGCTCCGCGTCAATGTCCTGACCCCAGGCCAGGTCGCCACCGCCAAGCAGGAAGAACTCTTCGACGAGGCCACCAAGCGCCAGTTCGAGTCCCTCATCCCCCGTGGCCGGATGGGCAGGCCCGACGAAATCGCCACCGCCGCCCTCTTCCTCGCCTCCGACGACTCCAGCTACGTCAACGGCATGGAACTCGTCGCCGACGGCGGCACCACCGCCCTCTGAACCGAACAACCCACACCCAGGGCAGGACATCTCATGAGCAGCATCAGCATCATCGGCACCGGGAACATGGCCCGCACCATCGGCGCGCGTGCGATAGCGGGCGGCAACACCGTCGAGGTCATGGGTCGCGATCAGTCCAAGGCCGCCGACCTGGCCAAGACTCTCAGCGACGGCGCCACGACCGGAGAATGGGGCACCGCCCCGGCCGGAGACATCGTCATCGTGGCCCTGTTGTACGACGGTGTCGTGCCGGCCATCGCCAGGTACGGAGACGCACTCGCGGGCAAGGTCATCGTCGACATCAGCAACCCCTTCAACTCCACCTTCGACGGGCTGGCCCACCGCGAGGAGACCTCGATCGCGCAGGAAGTCGCCAAAGCGGCCCCGGCTGGCGCCGGCGTGGTGAAGGCGTTCAACACCGTCTTCCGGCAAGTCCTGGAGAAGGGCCGGCCCGACGTCTTCCTCGCGGGCGATGACACGCAGGCCAAGGCGAGTGTGGAGGCGTTCATCGAGAGTCTCGGGATGCGCCCGCTGGACGTCGGCGGCCTGAAGATGGCGCACTGGCTGGAAGGAGCGGGCGTGGTCACGGTGGGCCTCGCCAACCACGGGGTGGGGAACACGGACTTCGCCCTCGGCATCACCGAGTTTCCCGTCTGATCAGACAGTTGACGGAACGCCGAAGGGGCTCGTCATGAAGCTTGGTTTCACACTTCCCGTCATCGGGCCCGCTATCAGCAGCGCAGCCGGCCCGAGACGCCATCCGCTTATCGATGGCGGGGCTGATCTGGTCGAACAGGGTTCCTGTTCGGGTGATCGCGCGAGGGCCGGCGCATGACAGCAGGGCCTCTTGGTAGGTCGGGGGTGCGAACCAAACCACGACGACGTCGTCACGGCCATCGCCGAGGTCACCGGTCGGCCCGTCGCCCACCGCCGCCTGTCCTACGAGCAGATGCGCGACCGCCTCACGGCGCAGATGCCGGTGGAGTTCGCCGCGATGCTGGCCGGCATGGACCGTGCCATCTCCACGGGGTCGGAGGACCGCGTCGCCGACACCGTCCAGCGCCTCACCGGTCGGCCCCCGCGCGCCTTCCGGGCCTTCCTTCAGAGGGAGACGCGATGCGGCAGCTGATGTTCCAGGACGATCAGCAGTTCTGGTTCGAGACCCTGCGCAACCTCGGTCCGGCCGCATACGGAGGCTCGGACGTCGGTGAAGTCGTCGCCACCGCGGTGAGGTGATGGACGTGATCGCGTGGAAGCTCCAGCGCGGATCGCAGCAGGCGTATCTGCCCGAGAAGTACGGAACTGGCGGGGCGTCCAACGCCGGTTGCGGAGGTGGGTCGCGGACGGCCCGTGGGGGCGGGGCTTCACCGCGTTGACGGCCCAGGCCGATGGGGCGGATCACGGTCGACGAGCAGGTTCGGTCTCGACTGGCTGCTCGACGGCCTCCGCGGCCCGGTCGTTCCACGAGTGACCCGGGGGTGCGGGTCCAGCGCGTCGACCACGCCAGCGTCCATCCTTCGCGCCGAACGTCCCCAACAATGCCTGTCCTGCCCACGGGTGGGCCCTGGATGAAGCTCGGCGAGAGCGCCGACTGCCTCCGCGCCGTCGACCCTGAGATCGCCGTCCCCATCCACCAGGCCGGCCTGGCCGAGATCCACCAGCAACTGCATCACCAGCTCTTCCGCAACCTTGCGCCGTCCGGCGCCGACGTCCGCGTCCTCGACCACGGCACCGCGGAGACCCTGTAGCGGTACGGCGCAACGCAGCCGAGCATCTCCAGCCGCTTGGACCAGAAGATCACTGCTACGGGGGGCCTGGTCTCCGCCGGCAGACGGTCTACCGGAGGTTCGCCCGGTGGAGCGGGGACCGGGTGTGGGCCAGGCTTCAGCCGAGTCCCCGCTCCGTTCCGGCCGACGGGTAGCGCGTGTCGAGCCTGCGAACCAGCCCGTTCCGCGTGTTCACCGGCAGGGAGGGGGGCGCGCGGTGCGGGTGTGGTCGTGGGGACAGCGGTGGCAGCACCGGGTCCGGGTCGCCCGAATGACTCTCCCCTGTAGCTGGCGGACGAGCGCGGACGTGTAGTGGAGGTGGTGCGGCCCCACCCAGGCGGGCCGCCATCGCCCCGTCCACGGTGGACGGACTTCCGAGGAGTCATCGTGAAGCACCACACCAGAGCCGCCGCCGCAGTCACCGGAACCCTGCTGGCCCTCGCCGCCGCGACGGCCTGTTCCAGCTCCGGCGAAACGGCCCACAGCTCCGCTGCCGCCGCACCGGCCGCCGCGGGGACGCACGCGGCGGACAACGCCGCGAGTTCCAGCTCGGCGACGGTGAGCACCAAGTCGGTGAAACTCGGCAAGATCCTCGTCGACAACAAGGGCATGACCCTCTACCTCTTCCAGGCGGACAAGACCAGCAAGTCCACCTGCAACGGGGCGTGCGCCACCGCGTGGCCGCCGCTCACGGTGACGGGCAAGCCGACCGCCACCGGCGGGGCGCAGAGCAAGCTGCTGTCGACCTCCAAGCGCAGTGACGGCAGCATGCAGGTGACGTACAAGGGCCACCCCCTCTACCGCTTCGCCGGGGACAAGAAGTCCGGCCAGACCAATGGCCAGGGCCTCAACAACTTCGGCGCCAAGTGGTACGTCGTCGGCACCAACGGCAAGCAGATCACCACCAAGCCGTCCTCGCAGCCCTCCTCCTCCACCTCCGGCGGTGGCGGAGGCTACTGAGCCACGCTGCAACAGGTCTTCGTCGGCGTCCTCGACAGGCCGTTCCCATCGAGGACGGATGTTGGCGCTTCAACGAGGTGCCATCGCCGGCACGGCCGTGCGTCACCGGCGGCGCGTCCTTGGGCGGCGCGGCCTCGGCCGCGGCCGTGAACGCGGTGTTCGCCACCGGCCACGGCACCTCCAAGCCGCGTGTGGCCCGCACCGCAGTCCGTCCTCGGTCGGCGACCGCTTCCCCGACCGAGGTACGCGGCCGCGACGTCGACCGCGACCGCGGTGGGATCGACGGCAGCGCCTCGGTGAACGTCTTGCGCCGGCACCGCTGTTGACGCACCGCCATCGGCGCTCGGTCCACGTCACACAGGTTCGCCGCCCCGCCACGGGCAGGTCCCGCGGACGAGTGCGTACCCAGCGGTGCGGCCACCCGGACCGCACCCCGTCGTGGGGGCACGCACCGCGGATGAGCGTCGCCATGCGCGGCCGGAGTTCGACGAGCCTCTCGCGCTCTTCGAAGGGCACGGACAGTCCCACGCCCCCTCCACCGCGGCGGCGCTCTCGTCCGGCTGAGTCGGAAGCGTCGGGTTGTCGGACTTGGTGGCGATGGGCCCGGTCGGGGCGACCGTGATGATGGCGCTCGAATGCCGGCCTCGTTCGGGCCGGTGGCCCAGGTGTAGGTCGTGCGGTTTCCTTCTGTTGGGGTGACGCGGCAGCGCTGCCGCTGTCCGGACGGCACGGTGTGACCTGGTTCCGGAACCCGGTCGCGAGGCCGCGTGCGGCTTCGGCGAGCATCGACGTGTCGTTGCGCAGCATCACGAAGTCGCAGCCCTCGCGCACCGCTTGAGCGGCCCGGTCGGGTACCGACCCGAAGGCCAGGCCGCACTTGTACGCGACGCGGAGGTTCTGGGCCCGGAGAGGTCTTGGTGGCCCTGGACGTGCGGGTGGTGAACCAGTGGGGCTTCGTGGAGACGGCGCGGCCACTGGTGGCCGACCTGTCAGCGGCGGCCTGCGAGACGGTGTCCCTCGGGGTGTTCCGGCAGAGCGACGTGCTTGTCGTCGCCGCGGTCGGGTCCGAGCCGATGGTGCGCATCGCGGGCCTGGTCTGTCCAGTCCCGCGTCGAGGGCCGCGTCGAGCCCCGCGTCCACCCGGCCACTGGCGAGGCGGACCTTGCGCACCGGGCAGGCGTCGCACGTACACGACAGGTCAGCCGTGAGCCGGCCCCGAGCGGGCGGAAGGCCCGTCGCACGGCAGACGATCACCGGACGAGCCGAGCCCTCGGTCTCCTGGGGCGGGGCGTGCGGACGGGTGTCGCCCACACGCCCCGGTCCGGGTCGGTCAGTTGACGGCGGCGAAGGACTCCGTGTGGAAGGAGCCGCCGCCGTTGTCCGCGGTGAACTCGTCCTGGGTGGAGGTGACGACGCCGTGCTGTCCGCCGTCGTCCGCGGTGGCGGCGTGGGCGGCGGTGGCGCCGAGCAGGAGGCAGGCAGCGGCAAGGACTGTCGCCGCGGTGGTCCGGTGGATACGCATGGAAGGACTCCCTGTCGCGGATGTCTCGGGGGCTGGAGAACCCATTCACCCAATCCCGGCGGCGACCGCGGAACCGAGACACCCCCAACACGTCCAGTCCAGTGAGGCCAACCACCTGATTGCCGCGGGTGGCTGGGCCGCGTGCGACCTACCTCAAACGCACCCGACGCCCGCGCAACGCCGACAGCTGGCTCTACGCCGACAGCCGGCACCACCCCGTCGAACTCAGGCGCAGCGGCGCCGCGTTGGCCCGTGTCGCCGCGCACCCGACCGACCGGGTCGGGGCCCGGCGCTCGCTGCCCGCCGGGCGGGTGCGCGTCCTCCGCCCGTAGCCCTCATCCCGCCAGGGCGCGGGCACGACACCGAACGAGTGACGATCCGAATGGTCGGCTCTGGCGGGCGGTATAGGTGAAGTACGCGTCGCGGCGAAGGCACCCGGCGCCGGACGACCGTGGAGGACGCTGTGGAGCCGAACTCCGTACCGAAGGGTACTGAGCGCTCGGCGCTCCTGTCGGGGCTGATGCGGGTCGCGATGCGGGCCGAGCACGACAAGACCCGCCAGTCGCCGTTCATGGACGACCTTCTCGGGGGTCGGCTGGACGCGGAGGCCTTCACCGCCCTGTCCCGCCAGCTCTGGTTCGTCTACCGCGAACTGGAGGCCGCCGCACAGGTGCTGAGCGATCATCCGCTGGTGGGACCGCTGGTGGACCCCGGGTTGTCGCGGGTCGCCGCGTTGGAGCGCGACCTGGCACACCTTGACGGGCCCCACTGGAGGCGGACCCTGGTGCCGGTTCCCGCGACCCGCGTCTACTGCGCACGGATCGCCGAGGTCACCCGCAGTTGGCCGGCCGGGTACGTGGCCCACCACTACACCCGCTACATGGGCGACCTCGCCGGCGGCCAGATCGTCCGCAACCTCGCCGCCACGGCCTGGGGCCACACCCACGAGGGCGCGCTCTTCTACCACTTCGACCACATCCCCGATCCCCGCGCCTACCGGCGCCGATACCGAGCCGTCCTGGACGAGCTGCCCGTGGCCGGCGACGAGCCCCCTCGGATCGCCCGTGAGGTCACCCACGCCTTCCATCTCAACAACGCGATGTTCGTCGACCTGGCCGCGGACCACGTCCGCGCGGAGCCCGCCGACCGCTGAAACGCTCACCACTGACCGCTCACCGCTGACCGGTGCCCCGTGGACCGACCCCGGTCCGCGCCCACGGTGGTCCGATTCCCCCGGCACACGCGTGCTCCCGTCCACCGCTTCCCGCCACCCCCCGGGAGAAGGAAGAGCCGCACGTACGGTGCAGCCGGGACACCGTGCCGTGAGACCGAGCCGCCGGCGTCGTTTCCGGACGGCCGCCGAACGTTCACCGCGGAGCACGTCGGGTCGCTCCCCCGACAAGGAACATCCGCGCATGACGCCCCACACGGCGCCCCCGACCGGAACACCCCACCCGAGGATGCCGCCGCCCGGCGGACGATCCGGTCACAGGCCACAGGACCCGGCGGTCCCGCCGGCCTGCGAGCGCCGGGTGTACCGCCGCGCGAACCCGCGCAGGGTCGTCGAGAAGCTCGCCTCGTCCCCGTCGCGACGCTCAGCGACCCGAAGGTCGTCGCCGGCCTCGTCATGGTCGCCGCCGAAGCGGTCCGCTGGCGTACGTCCTCAGGAGGGCCGGCGTCCGCGTCGTCTGGCGAGGGCGTCACGGACCAGGTCGACGATGGCGGCGGTGAGCATCAGACCGGTGAGGAACCCACCCTTGCGGGGTGCCGGCGGCTCGGCGGCCGGTACCGCGAGATCCCCGGGGCTCGCCGCCGCCCGCAAGCTCGCGGAGGAACCCTCCTGGAGCCGGCCGTGCTGCTGAAGCCAGTACAGGTACCCGAAGGACGGCACCACCAGCAGGGCGGCCAGTGCGGCGACGGCGAACTCGGCCTGGGCCGCGGCGGTGGGCGCGCTGCCGGCCGCGAGGGTCAGCGAGGTGGGCAGCAGATAGGGGTACTGCGCCCACCCCCAGCCGCCGACGACGGCCGCCACCGCGATCGCGGCGGTCACCCGCAGCAGCGCGATCCGGGTGGGCCGGAACAGGACCAGGACCAGGGCGGCGGCACCCGCGGCGACCGACAGGGCGACCAGGGGGAGCGCGTCGCCGGTCAGCCGGTCGGACACGTATGTCGCGCTGTCCCGCATCAGGAGCATGTTCACCCCGGCCAGCACGCCGGTCACGACACCGGCGGCCGCCGCCCGGCGGACGAAGTACGTCACCATCCGCGGGTCCCCGCGGCGGTGGGAGTCGCCGACGAGATAGATGGCGCTGATGTAGGCACACGCGGCGGTGAAGAGGAAGCCGGTGACCAGGGCGGTCGGCGTGGTCCAGGCGGACGGCAGGTTCCCGGACGGCCGGGCCGGCACCCGGCCGGTGACGACTGCCCCGATCACCGTGCCGAGGAAGAACGGCGTGATCAGGGAGGACACCGCGAACACCGCCCCGGCGAGCTGCCGGAACCGCAGCCGCCGGGCCTCGTGCCGGAAGGCGAACCCGACGCCGCGCAGCACGATGCCCATCAGCGAGACGAACAGCGGCACGAACAGCGCGGTCATCACGGCGGCGAACGCCTGCGGGAACCCCGTCCAGGTGATGACCAGGCCGAAGATGAGCCAGACGTGGTTGCCCTCCCACACCGGCGTCAGGGACGCGTCGATGGCCGCGCGGGGGCCGGCCCCGCGCCGGGTGCCGCCGGCCAGGAGATCCCAGATGCCGGCGCCGAAGTCGGCGCCGGCGAACAGCGCGTACGCCGCGATGACCGCGACCAGCAGGACCCCGACCCCGATCGCTTCGGGCGAGGCGGTCACAGCCGTGCCCTCTCGGGTTGATCGGTCGGCGGTCCGTAGGGCGTGGCCTCGGCATCCTCCGCCGCGGGCGGCTCCGTGCGCCAGCGGTGGCCCATCAGCCACGGCACGAAGACGGAGATGCCGGTGAGCACCGCGTAGACCGCGAGGATCACCCCCAAGGTGACCGGCACACCGCGCGAGGGGGTCACCGCGTCCTGGGTCAGCAGGACGTTGTAGACGGTCCACGGCTGGCGGCCGACCTCGGTGACGATCCAGCCGCACTCCATCGCCGCGATCGCGCCGGCGCCGGAGAGCGCCGCCGGCACGAGGAACCAGCGGGTGAGCAGCACCCGGCGGTGGAACCACCACACCCACCCCTGCCAGGCGCCGAGCACCAGCAGCACCATTCCGATGCCGACCATGGCGTCGAACGCCAGGTGCAGCAGGTTGGCCAGCGGCGGACGGTACTCCGGCGGAATGCTGTCCCAGCCCACCACCCGGGTGCTCGGCGAGAAGCCCACCAGGAGGGAGTCCGCCCAGGGCACGCCGACGCCGAAGTAGACGTGGCCGTTGGTGTAGATGCCGCCGAGCCACTCGGTGACGTAGCGGCCGGTGTGCGGGACCAGCTCCATCGCGGCGAACTTCGCCGGCTGGTCGTCGGCGACCGCTCGCGCCGCGATGTCGCCGACCGCGATCTGGAACGGTGCGGCGACGGCGCCGACGGCGAACGGGACCGCGAAGCCCAGCCGGTGGTAGCGGTCACGGCGGCCGCGCAGCAGGCCCGTCGCATAGACGCCGGCCACGGTCAGGGCGGTCACCATGTAGGCGGCCAGCAGCATGTGCGGCACTTCGTAGCCGCTGGCCCGGTTGAACAGCACCGACCAGGGGCGTACGGAGGTGATCTGCCCGTTGTGGAGGGTGAATCCGGCGGGCTGGTTCATCCAGGAGTTCGCGGCCACCACCGCCCACGCTCCGAAGATGCCGGCGACCGCGATCGGCACCCCGGTCCACCAGTGCACCCAGGGCGGCAGGCGGGTCCAGCCGTAGAGGTAGATGCCGATGAAGATGGACTCGACGAAGAAGAAGATCCCCTCGATGCTGAACGGGATGCCGAAGGCCGCGCCGAACCGCCCCATCAGCCCCGGCCACAGCAGACCGAGCTCGTAGGAGAGGACGGTGCCGGACACCGCGCCCACCGCCCCGAGCACGCCCATGACCTTGGACCAGCGGCGGGCCAGCAGCAGCGCCACCGGGTCGTCGTGCCGCAGCCCGATCCAGTGCGCGACGAGCACCACCGACGGGAACGCGATGCCGAAACAGGCGAAGATGATGTGGAAACCGAGCGACGCCCCCATCTGGCTGCGGGCCGGTACCGCGCCGGCCAGCTGGGCCAGCCCGCCGACGGTCACCGTTCCCACGCGCAGGCGGGACGTGGCTCGCGGCCTGCGGGCCGGGGGCCCGCTCGACGGACGGCGCGCACGTGAGGAGGTGGGGTCCAGGTGTTGACGCCCGTGGCGTTCTTCCTGGCCGGTTGCGGCATCTCAACCCTTGGTCTCGTCGACGATGATCTCTGGGTGGTCGGTCTCCTGATCGCGTTCATCGGCGCGATCGGCATCCTGGTCCGTCTGGCCGACTGGGTCCGCCCCACACGTGAATAGGCCCCCCGCGATGGGCTGCGGGCCCGACACGCCCGACCCGATCCGCCGCCTCACCCGAAGGGGCGAGTACGGTCCGTGGATTTCCCGGCGTCCTTGCTGACCGCGGGCCGCCGGCTCTCGACCGCCGCGATGTCGCTCCGAACCCGACGACGGGTGCTCCACTCCGCGCGAGCCCGAGGCGGTGGACCCGCGGGGGCATGGGAAGTTCGTCCAGGCGGGCCCCCGCGCGCTGGTTCCGCAGCCGTACGGACACGTCGTCGGGGGCGACAGCCAGGGGGCGGCCGTCCGGCTCGGCCAGACCATAACCCGGATGCCGCCGGCGTGGCCGGTGAGGGATCGGCCGCGTGGCCGGCCTCGGCGGACGGGGGCGAAGCTCCGACCACCGGGCCGGTCCCACAACTTGCGGGAGTCGAAGTACCCTGATCGCCATCCTCCGCCGCACACCGCCGGGCGCGGGAGCCGCTGCCGGTGTGCGAGCGCGGGAAGAACGACCACGGCACGGTCGACGCGGCGGCGCGGGTGAACGGAGCGAGCGGTATGGGCGAAGAGGTGGAACCGGCCGAAGACCGGCGGGCGCCTGGCGTGTTGGCGGGCGAGGTGCCCGCGGCCCTGTGGTCGTCCGACGGTCCGGTGGCCGCGGGCGCCGTACGCAGACAGTCCGCCGGCGGGCCCGCCCACCCCACGATCCTCACCCGCCTGTGCGGCTGAGGTCTGGTCACCGGCCACCGGCCGGCCCGCTGCTGCCCCTTGTCCCCGGTACGCGACGGCGCGGCCCACACGGCAGCGGCCTTGCGTGAACTGCCGTCTGGTTCCCGGCCGCTCGGCACCTCGACGGCCTGTTCGGTGCGGTCGGCCCCTCCCCCCTCAGCAGTCGGCACAGGAGCTGACCCGCAGTCACCACACGGGCGGCGCAGCAGGGTTCACAGCTCCGGTTCCACCGCGGCGGCAGGCCCGTGTGGAAGCGGGTCCCGGCACCCCACCGCTGGACCCGCTCACCATGACTGGACCCGCTCACCATGAGACGTGTCCCCCCGATCGGAAGAAGTCACGTGATCACCTGGCAGCCCGCGCGATCCCGCGCTCGACGTGGCCCGAGCGCGCTCCTGGACCTGGCGGGCCCCCGGCACCCGGTCCTGCTCGCCACGGCCGCTGCCGCCGCACTGCACCTGCTGTGGGCGCTGCTGCTGGCCAAGGACTCGGGCGACATGGCGGCGCAGTACGCCTGGACGGACTTCATACGGGCCCATCCCTGGGCGTCGTACGACCTGTCCTGGTACGGCGGCATGCATCCCGCCTCGTACAGCGTCCTGTCCCCGTACATCATGGCGGTACTGGGCGTGCGCACGAGCGCGGTCGTCGCGGGCACGCTGTCGACGGCGGTGGCCGCGACGGTACTGGTGCGCGCCGGTGTGAAACGGCCGCTGGTGCCGGTGCTGTGGACGGTGTTCGCCCTGTGGTGCGACGCCGTTTCCGGGCGGGTGACCTTCGCGCTGGGCGTGCTGTTCGGCCTGGTGGCGACCGCGTTGCTGTTCCCCTCCGAACTGGCCGCCCGGGGCCGCTTCTGGCGGCTGACGGCCGCCACCACGATGGGGGCGCTGGCCACCATGTGCAGCCCGGTGGCCGGGCTGTTCGTACTGGTGGTCGCGGCGGCGCTGTTCCTGGACAAGCGACGCACGGACGCCTTCGTCCTGGCCGCGGCCCCGCCCCTGGTGGTGGGGACCACCTCGCTGCTGTTCCCCTTCTACGGCGTGCAGCCCTTCGCCTGGTACCTGGCGATCATCCCGCTGGCCGTCTCGGGCGCGATCTCGCTGGTGGTCCCGAAGTCCTGGCGCTCGGTCCAACTCGGGGCGTCGGTGTACGCGTTGGGCGTCCTGGTCACCTGGGCCATACCGTCACCCATCGGCAGCAACGTGGAGCGGCTGGCGCTGCTCTTCGGCGGCACCGTCCTGCTGATCGTGGCGATGGGCAGCACCAGGGGGACCCGGCGGTCCACGGCGCTGTGGCTGGCGTTCGGCGCCGTGGCGACCTGGCAGATCGTCGAGCCGGTCTACGATCAGGTGACGACCCGTGCGCTCCCCGCCACCGTCGAGCACGCGGGCCCGCTCATCTCCGAACTGCGGAAGATCCGGGCCGACCGCTGGCGAGTCGAGGTGGTACCGATGAGTTCGCACTGGGAGGCTTCCGGTCTGTCGCCCTACGTCAACCTGGCCCGTGGCTGGAACCGGCAGGCCGACGAGGAACGCAACCCGCTCTTCTACCACGGCACGCTCACCGCCGACGCCTACCGCGACTGGCTGCGCCGCTGGAGTGTCGACTACGTCATACTGCCGTCCGGCCAACCGGATTTCGCCGCGGTGACCGAGGCGAAGCTCGTCGCCACCGACCAGCCCTGGCTGCACCCGCTGTGGCAGAACGCGGACTGGCAGGTGTACCAGGTGAGCGGGGCCGAGCCGCTGGCCGATCCGCCGGCCGTGGTGGTGAAGGCAGGTCAGGCCGAGTTGACGGTGCGGATGTCCCGGGCCGGTTCGGTGCTGCTGCGCATCCCGTGGTCCCCGGTGCTGGGCGTCGAGGGCGCGCGGGACGACCAGCACGGCTGCGTGACGTCGGACGGCCCCTGGAGCCGGCTCTACGCGCCGGCCCCCGGCACCTACCGGATCGGCGGCAGTTACCGGCAGATCCGCGGCACGCCGTGCGGCAAGGAGGAACTCAGGGACCTGGGCGACTGGGACGGGCAAGGCTCGGGCCCGGCACACGGACCGGGCGCCGGAGGGGCCACCGGCGTGCGATGACGGCACAGACGACCAGTTGCAGCTGGTGGAACATCATCAGGGGCAGCACCGTGAGCCCCGCCCGCGACCCGAACAGCACCGCGGCCATCGGAAGGCCGTTCACCAGGCTCTTCTTCGAGCCGGAGAAGACGATCGCCACGCGGTCCGCCCGGCCGAACCCGAGCAGCGCCGACGCCGCCGCGGTCGCCGCGAGGACCACGGCGAGCAGCGCGGCTTCGACCGCGAGCAGCGCGGCCAGCCGCGGCACCGTCGCGCGGAACCAGATGCCCTGTGCCATGCCCTGGCTGAAGGCGGTGTAGACGACCAGCAGCACCGACCCCCGGTCGACGAGGCCGAGCAGCCGCCCGTGCCGGGCGAGGAGCGGCCCGATCCGGCCGTGCAGGGCATGCCCGGCGAGGAACGGCAGCAGCAACTCCGCGCCGATCACCGCGAAGCGTCCCGCGGGGATCGCGACCGCCGAGCCGAGCAGCACCGCCGCCAGGAACGGCGTGACGAGCATGCCGAGCAGGCTTGAATACGTCCCGGCGCAGATCGCCGCCGCCACATTGCCGCGGGCGATCGCGGTGAAGCCGATGGCGGACTGCACGGTGGTGGGCAGCAGGCACAGGAAGAGCAGGCCGGGGTAGAGGTCGGGGGCGATGACGTCCGGCACGAGCACGCGGGCGGCGAGGCCGAGCAGCGGGAAGAGGACGAACGTGCTGCCGGCGACGGTGAGGTGCAGCCGCCAGTGCCGCAGCCCGTCGACGGCCGCACGCGAGGACAGCCGGGCGCCGTAGAGGAAGAACAGCCCGGCGATGGCAAGGTTCGAGGCGGTGCCGACCGGCGCCTCGGCGGCGCCCGTCGCCGGGAGGAGCGCGGCGACCCCGACCGTGCCGAACAGTGCGGCGACGTAGGGGTCGATACGGGGCGGGCGGACCCGCCGGCGTCCTGGCGTGGTGGGCGAGCCGGGTGTGGTGGGCGAGCCGGGCGTTCCCGGTGGTGACGCGGTGCCGTGCATGGCGGTGACCTCGTGGCTTTCCGGCGGCCGGCGGGCGGGCCGCTGAGCGGGGTTGTGCGGGTGGCTCAGCGGGGTGCGCGGGCGGGGCGCGCGGCGCCCGGCCCGATCGTCACGCGGACGTCGTTGCCGTTCGCGGTGTCGACCTCGTCGAGTCCGTCGAGCCAGGCGCGAACGGACGAGTCGTGCTGGCCGAGCACCGGTGGCGCGGTGTGCCGGGGGGAACCTTCGGGGTCGTCGAAGTGCCAGGGTGTTCCCGGCAGTTCGATGGCGCCGAGGGTGGCGTGGTCCACCGTGATGACCAGTCCCTGCTGCCGGGTCTGCTCCCAGTCGTACACCTCGTCGAGGGTGCGGACGCGGCCGGCCGGCACGCCGGCGGCGTCGAAGCTGGCGGTCCACGTGGCGACGGTGCCGTGCGCGAGTACGGCTTCGAGGTCGGCGGCCAGTTCCGCGTGGTGCAGGACCCGGTCGGCGTTGGCGGCGTAGCGCGGGTCGGCCGGGTCGAGTCCGGTGACGCCTGCGACCGCCTGCCAGAGTGCTTCGCTGCCGGCCGCGATCTGGATGTCGCCGTCCGCGCACCGGTAGAGGCCGTACGGCGCGATCGCCGGGTGCCGGTTGCCGCTGCCGCGCGGCACCTCCCCCGCGACGGTCCAGCGCGTTCCCTGGAAGCTGTGGACGCCGACGACCGCGGACAGCAGCGAGGTGCGCACGACCCGCCCCCGTCCGCTCGCGCGGCGGTCGGCCAGGGCGCCCAGCACTCCGAGTACGCCGTAGGTGCCCGCCATCAGGTCGGCGATCGGCACACCGGCCTTCGTGGGGTGGCCGGGCTCGCCGGTCAGGCTCATCAGACCTGCCTCGCCCTGCGCGATCTGGTCGTAGCCGGGCCGCCCCGCGGCCGGGCCGTCGTGACCGAAGCCGCTGATGGACAGGACGACCAGTGCCGGGTTCGCCTCCCGCAGCCGCTCGTGGGGAAAGCCGAGCCGGTCGAGCACGCCGGGGCGGAAGTTCTCCACCAGCACGTCGGCACGGCGGATCAGCCGGTCGAGCAGATCGCGGCCCTGGGCGGTGGACAGATCGGCGGTGACCGACTCCTTGTTGCGGTTGCAGGAGAGGAAGTACGTCGACTCCCGGGTCGGCGCCGGCCCCGCGAACGGCGGGCCCCAGCCTCGGGTCTCGTCGCCCACGCGCGGTTTCTCGACCTTGATCACCCGCGCTCCCAGGTCACCGAGGAGCATGGCCGCGTGCGGCCCGGCCAGCGCGTGGGACAGGTCGACGACCAGGCAGTCGTCGAGTGGTCCGCGACGGGGAGGTGCGGAGAGGCTCATGCCTGCGGGTCCCTTCTTCGGGTGCGTACACCTGGACGATGGCTGCCGAACCACCGTAGGCACGCCCGTATGAGGGCAACCTCCGCCGAATGCGAAAAATGGTTTACCTTGCGGCACATGGCTATCGCTGAGCTGTTGGTCGTGGAGGACGACACCGAGATCGCGTCGGAGCTTGACCGGGCGCTGGTGAGCCACGGCTATCACGTGGCGCTGGCGGCGAACGGCGGGCAGGCCGCGGAGCAGGCCGTACGCTTGCCGCCCGACCTGGTCCTGCTCGACCTGGGCCTGCCGGACATGGACGGCGTCGACCTGTGCCGCAGGCTGCGCGCCGGCCTCCCGGTGGAGACGGTGATCGTCGTCCTCACCGCCCGCACCCAGGAGTTCGAGGTGGTGGTGGCGCTCGACGCGGGGGCCGACGACTACCTCACCAAGCCGTTCCGGCTCACCGAACTGCTGGCGCGTCTTCGCGCGCACCTGCGCCGCCGGGCGACGGCGGCGGGCCCGGCGGTGATGAGGATCGGCAGCGCCCGGATCGACACGGCCACCCGCCGCGTGCACATCGGCGACCGTGAAGTACGCCTGCGGCCCAAGGAGTTCGACTTGCTGGCCACGCTCGCCCGGTCGGCCGGCACGGTGGTCAGCCGGAGCCGTCTGATGGCCGAGGTCTGGGACGACGAATGGTTCGGCACCAGCAGCAAGACCCTCGACGTCCATGTGTCGGCGCTGCGCCGCAGGCTCGCCGACGCGGACTGCGGTCCGGAGGCCGCCCGTATCACCACCGTCCGCGGCAGGGGGTACCGCTACGAGACCTCGTAGCGGCCCCACGGCTCCTCGGCCGGCGGCCCCTCGTCGGCTGCCGGTTCCTCCGGTGCTTCCGGGGCCTCCAGCGCGGGCAGCAGCAGGCTGAGGACCGTACGCGGCCCCGCCCGGCGCAGCACCAGCCGGCCGCCCTCGGCCTCGGCGAGGGAGCGGGCCAGCGGAAGCCCGATACCGTGCCGCCGGCCGTCGCGCTGCACCACGCCGAAACCGTCGCACCAGTCGCCGGCCGGCCCTGGGCCCTCGTCGCCGACTTCGAGCGCGATGCCCATGCCCAGGTCGGCCGCGGTCACGGTGATGGCGCCGCGGCCGTGGGTCAGCGCGTTGTCCAGCAGGGTGTCCATGATCTGGACGACCGCGGCCGCCGACGCGGTGACCGGTGGCAGACCCGGCTCGCATCGGACGGCGAGCGTACGGCCGGCGTCGCGGACCGCGTCGCGGTTGCGCTGGACCACGCGGTCGAGGAGCGAGGCGACCGCGGTGGACGCGCTGGGCCGGTGGGTGTCCCGCGACAGGCGCAGGAGATCCTCGACGGTGTCGCCGAGGTGTGCGGCACGGCGGGCGGCGTCGGCCAAGGTCCGGCCGCACTCCCCCTCGGTGCACGGCTCGGCCGACTCCAGGCCGAGGACGAGCGCGGTGAGGGGAGTTCGGAGCTGATGGGAGACCGAGGTGCTGAACCGGCGCTCGCGCTCCAGCAGTTCGCCGAGCCGCCGACCCGTCACAGCCAGCGCCCGCCCCACCGCGTCGGCTTCCCGCAGCCCGGTGTGCTCGGGGCGCACGGTGAAGTCGCCCGCGCCCAGCGCCCGAGCGGCTGCCGTGAGGCGTTCGAGCGGTGTCGCGATCCGGCGGGCGAGCCGCCAGGCGAGCAACGCCGCCAGGGCGACGACGACCGCGCCGAGCGCGGCGAGCACCAGCCATGCCAGCAGGGTGCTGTCCGCCACCGGGTCCCAGGGCATCCACACCCGGACCACCGCCATGACCGCGCCGTCGTGCAGCACCGGCGCGGCGACCTCCAGCCGCCCCCGCTCCACCCCCTGGTGCACCTGGCCGTCCCGGGCCAGAACGGTGATCGCCGAGGACGCGGGGCCGGAACCCCACACCCGGCGGCCGGACGGCCCGTACACCGCCAGATCCGTCCCGCGCGACGGGCCGCGGCGCCCGGACGGCCGGATGCGACGCTCCGCCTCACGGCCGGACATGTCGCCGGACACGTCGCCGGACACGTCGGCCGCCGCCCAGACCGCGTCCCGTTGCAGCCGCGCCACCGCCGCATCACGGTAGATCCGGCTGACGGCCACGGCCAGCGGCAGAGTGAAGACCATGACCGCGCACGCCGTCACGGCGATGATCGACACCAGCACCTTGCGGTGCACGGAGGTACCGCGCCGTCCGGTCACCGGGTCCGCCGGCACACCGCGGTGCCCGCGCATGCGCAGCTTCAACGCGGCCGGACCTCCTCTCGCGCGCATCCCGAACCACCCAAGGCCGAACCACCGGCCGGTCGACCCACCCGCGGGCCTGGCCGAGCGGGCGACGGGCCGACCTGCGGGTCCGGGCGACGGCCCACCCGCCGTTCCCCCGCGGCAGGAGCAATCCTGGACGCAACCGCCCGGTACACGCACGTCTCGGCGGTTTGATCGAAAACGCGCGGAGCGCCGGGGCCGGCCTCCCGCGGCGACGGCGGCCGGCCGCCGCACGCCCCACGGCCGTCATGTCGGCCCCCGCGCAGCGCTGTTGCCGCACCCGCGACCCGTTCCCGACCCGGCCGGAGAGGAGGCCGGCGCCGGACGACCTCTCCGTCGTACCAGTCCGTCATACCAGTCGGCCCGGGGCGCTCACGCTCCTCGCGATCCCCTCTCCCCGAACCCCGAACCCGGGTTCCCGCCCCCGATCCCTCCGATCTCACCGATCCCCCCCGCGCAGCGAACTCCCCCGCTCCCCTTGACGCTTGCCGCCCGCGGTGGAAGTATCGGCGCGCACCTGACAACGTTGTCAGACCCTGCCCGCGGGCAGTGGCCGCACGGTGCGCTCCGAAGAACCCCTGGGACCGTTCGCGTCGAGTTGAGAGGTTTGGGGTCATGGTCGATTTCCATCGAGTCGTCGCGTGCCTGCGGAAGAGGCCGGATCTGCCCCGGCCGCCGCGCGCCCGGCCCCGGCGCACGGCGCTGCGGCTGCTGGCGGTGGGTGCGATCGCCGCGGCGGTCGGCCTGGCGCCGACCGCCGCGACATCGGCGGTCGGCGCTCCCCGCCCGCCGGGGCACGTGAGCGCCGCTCCCGCGGGAGCGCCGTCGCCGTCAACGTCGGCCACGCCGTCGTCGTCGGCCACGAAGACCGCCGCCGACGACGCCAGTTACACCGCCGCGAACCTTCCGGACTGGGCCATCGGCCCGTTCACCCGCAGCGCGGACAACCCTCTGATGACGCCGAGCGGCAGCGGGTACGAGGCCGGCGCCCTGTACAACCCGGGCGTGCTCTACCGCGGTGGCCAGTACAAGATGCTCTACCGCGCGCAGGGTTCCTACGGCGGCCCGTCGCAGATCGGCTACGCCTCCAGCAAGGACGGCACGCACTTCGCCGAGGACACCGCCGCGAACCCGGTGATCGGCTTCGGGCTGGCCGGCCAGCAGGACAAGTGCGGGCTCGAGGACCCGCGGCTGTTCGAACTGCACGGCACCTACTACTCGTTCTTCACGTCCGTCCACCCGAAGGCGGACGGCTCGTGCTTGGGCTCGTACGACATCGCCGAGTCCACCTCGTCCGACGGCGTCCACTGGAGCACGCCGTGGACGGTGGAGCCGAACGCCGGCAACAACAAGGACGCGGCGGTGGTCACCGACGCGAACGGCAGCCCGAGGAAGGTCAACGGCGAGTACGTCATGTACTTCGGCCAGGGCGACACCGGCACGGACATCGCGTACTCCTCGGACCTGCGCACCTGGCACGCGAAGGGCAGCACCACCGCGCGGACGGCCGACCCGCTCGACATCCACTACCCGAAGGGCTGGCAACCGTACGAGGTGTCCGTCGCGGTCACCGACTACCGGACCGTGGTGGGCCGGCCGGCCAACTCCGACATCGTCGTGTTCACCGCCGGCACCCTGATGGCCAACGGCCGCTGGTTCTACGCGATCAGCGAGGAGGAGTTCTCCGGCCAGGACCCGACGCGGATGCTGCACCAGCTCAGTGACGCGGTGCTCACGCCGACGCCGGACGTGCCGTACGAGTGGAACGGCCAGACCCCCAAGACGGCGTGGATGAACAGCATCTTCTTCCACGACGGCCAGTGGATGATGTACTACGGCGCCGGCGACACGGTCACCGGCCTCGCCACCGCGGGGCTGCGCCGCCCGCTGCCGGCCCGCCCGGCCGGGACGCCGTTCCAGACCGGCTTCGAGCACGGTCAGCCCGCACCGGACTGGGTCGACAGCGTCGACACCTCACCCGGGGGCGGCGGGATCGCGAACGTCACCGCGTACGGCGGCGCGACCGGCCCCGAGGCCGGCGCACGCCAGGAGAACGACCACGACGGCACCAACGCGCTCATGTACTCCGGCCACGCCACCGGGGCGGCCGACGACCACGCCTACCTGCGGCTGTTCGACCTGTCCGACCGGCCGGTGCGCGTCGGCAGGGACACCACCCTGAGCTACTGGATCTACCCGCAGGCCAACGGCCCGTCCGCCACCGGCGTCAGCGGCGACAACAGCAGTTGCGTGGCGCCGGACCTCGTCTTCTCCGACGGCAGCACCCTGCACTCCCTCCGCGGGTCCCCGCTCACGCCCGCGTCGCAGTGCGGCAAGCTCACGCTCGGCCGGTGGAACCAGGTCAGCGTGGACATCGGCAAGGCGGCCGCGGGCCGGAAGATCGTCCGCGTCGACCTGGGCTACGACCAGCCGGCCGGCAGCGGGGGCTACCGCGGCTACGTCGACGACATCGCGCTCTCGAACACCCCGTCACATCCCGCGACGATCAGCCGCGTCACACCGGCGCAGGCTGCCCCGGGCCAGCAGGTCACCCTCACCGGCACGGGCTTCGGCGCCTCCTCGGGCGGCCGGCACCTGCTGCTGTCCGACGGCGGCGTCAACTGGGGCGGGGCGGGCGACCTGGGCACGCTCACGATCGACCACTGGTCGGACCGGTCCGTCACCTTCACGGTGCCGCGGCCCAGTGGCCCGGCGATCTCGACGAGTTCGGGGCCGGCGAACATCTGGCGGGTCGAACCCGGCAGCACCGCGAGCGTCGCGGTGGTCACCGGGCCCGGCGGGACGTCCGGCAGCGGGCAGTTCACCGTCGCACCCACCGACGCGCTGTCGGACTACTTCAACGACGTGGGCGTCTCGCCCGACACCAACCGCGGTTGCGGCGCGCTCGACAACGGCACCGACACGTACTCCGCCGACGCGCTCGCCACGGCCTCGCCGCACCCGCTCACCCCCGGCGCACCCGTGACCGTCGGCGGCCTCACCTTCACCTGGCCGCAGGCACGGCCGTGCGAGAACGACAACGTGCGCGCCCTCGGCCAGACCGTCCTGCTGCCCCACCGGTCCGGCGCCACTGTGATCGGCTTCCTCGGCGCGGCGACGGACGGCGCCCACTCGGGCACGGTGACGATCCACTACACCGACGGCAGCAGCGGCACCGCGAAGCTGGCGCAGTCGGACTGGGGCACCGCACCCGGCACCGGCAACACCGAGGTCTCCGCGATGACCTACCGCAACCAGGCGCTCGGCAGGCAGGACCACGCCTTCTACGTCGACGAGCAGACCGTCCCGGTCGACCCGGCGAAGGTCGTCGCGTCGATCACCCTGCCCACCGACAAGGACATCCACGTCTTCGCGCTGGCGCAGGACGGCACCCCGGCGGCGGGAAGCTAGCACGCAGGCGGGTGCGGTGACCGGGCGGCTCGTCGGCGACCCGACGGACCGCCCGGTCCCACGCTCCCCGTCGGCTCCCGGAGAGCGCAGCCCGCAGTCGGCCCGGCTGCTTCCGGCGAGTCCTCCCCGGTTCCGGCCGACTCCCCCATCCCCCGCACCGCCGAACCCGGGACGAAGGCGCTGACGCGACGACCGCCCTGACATCGCATCTGCTCCGGACAACAGCCGACCGACCAGCCCGAGCCGCCGCGGCCAGCACCGAAGACTGCGGGGGCACCAGTGATGACCGGCCCCACCCATGCCATGGCCCCGCGCACGACGGCCGCCGCCTTCGACTCCCGGCGCGGCAGAGCCTGGTGGAGGGGACCTGTCCCAAGGCGCCGCATTCCCCACCGAGTGGCGACCAGCTCCGTTGTCGACTGGGCATACGGGCAGGGTCGCGTGCTACGCGGTCGCAACGCCCAGGAAGCGCAGCACCGCCAGGACGCGGCGGTGGTCGGCGTCGGCCTTGGGCAGGTCGAGCTTGGTGAAGATGCTGTTGATGTGCTTGGCGACAGCGCTCTCGCTCACCACCAGCTCGGCGGCGACACCGGAGTTGGACCGGCCGCCCGCCATCAGCTCCAGCACCTCCCGCTCGCGCGGTGTCAGCCGGTCGAGCGGATCGCTGTGCCGGCGCACCAGCAACTGCGCGACGACCTGCGGGTCGAGCGCGGTGCCGCCGGCCGCCACCCGGCGTACCGCCTCGGTGAACTCCTCGACGTCGGCGACCCGTTGCTTGAGCAGATAGCCGACGCCCGAGGTGTTGGTGGCGAGCAGATCGGCGGCGTACCGCTCCTCCACGTACTGCGACAGCACGAGCACGGCGGTACTCGGGTACTGGCGGCGGATCACCAGCGCGGCACGTACTCCCTCGTCGGTGAAGCCGGGCGGCATGCGCACGTCGACCACGGCGATGTCGGGGCGGTGCTCCTCGACGGCCGCCAGTAGCCCTTCTGCGTCGGTGACCTGCGCGCACATCTCGAAGCCGGCCGCCTCCAGCACCTTGACCACGCCGATGCGCAGCAAGAGGGAATCCTCGGCGATCACGGCGCGCACGGCAGCTCCACGGTGATGACGGTCGGGCCCCCGGCGGGGCTGCGGCAGGAAAACGTGCCGTCGACGGACGCGACGCGCCTGGCGAGCCCGGCGAGCCCGGTGCCGCCGCCGGCCGCCGCGAGATCCACGCCGCCCGCGCCGTCGTCCGCGACGACCACCCGCATTGTCTCCCTGATCCGCTCCACGGTCACATCCGCCCGGGTCGCCCGGGCGTGTTTGACCACGTTCGTCAGGGCCTCGGAGACCACGAAGTACGCGACGGCCTCGACCGTGGGTGAGGGGCGCCGCGGCAGGTCCACCGCCACGCGCACCGGGATCGGGAGGCGGGCGGCGACCCCGGACAGCGCGGCGTCGAGGCCACGGTCCTCAAGGACGGCCGGATGCAGGCCGCGCACCAGGTTGTTCAGCTCGGCGATCGCCTCCTTCGCCTCGCGGTGCGCCTCGTCGATCACCTTGCGGGCGTCCTCCGGCAGGTCGCTGAGAGTGGCCCTGGCCAGGCCCAGGTTGACGGCGAGTGAGACGAGGCGCTGCTGGGCGCCGTCGTGCAGGTCGCGCTCGATCCGCCGCCGCTCGGCGTCGGCGGCGTCGAGCACGCCGGCCCGGCTCTCGGCGAGGTCGGCGACCCGGCGGGCGAGTTTCTCCGTGCGGCTGGGGCCGAGCAGGACCTCGGCCGCCCGGGTGTCCAGCCGCACCAGAGCGCCGGTCAGCCGGGGCCCGAGGAACAGCAGGACGAGGCCGCCGGCGGTGATGTACACGGCTTGCGTGGTGTACCCGAGGTCGGTGACCCGCCATTGCGGGGGCAGCGCCCAGATCCACACGTAGAGGGAGGCGGCCACGAGAGCGGTGGCCCAGACGGCGAGGACGGCGACGTCCAGGACGGCGAGCAGCGGACCCGCCACGGCGTGGTAGCAGACCTGCCGCCACAAGGCCCGCCTGGTCAGCCGGCGTACCGGCGACGTCCATGTGCTTCCGGGCCTGGGTGCGGCGGGGCGCGGGAGGTCCTTGCCGACGAGCGCCCGGTAGCGCCACCGCTGCCCGACGGTCAGCAGGGGTGTCACCACGAGCGTGAGCAGCACGGGCAGCGGAGTCACGGCCGGCACCAACGCTGCCATCGTGCCGAGCAGCCAGATCCACATGGGCACCACGGCGAGGTGGAGCGGCAGGCCGGCGGCGACGAGCGCGGTCCGGTGTCCCGCCCTGCGGAACGGCCGGCCCAGCACCAGCCGCAGCCACGTCGTGAGTTGCATGCGTCAAACGGTAAAGCCGCAGGCCATCCCCACGCCATGACGTTGCCGCCCGGTTCGGGGGTGCACTTGTCTCCACCCCGGGTCGGAACCCTGCGTGACTGACGGCGCCCCGGTGCACGCCGGAGGCTGGAGCACGTGAAGGGGACAGCCGACGGGGAGCAGGGGATGACGATGCGTCAACTGGCTTTGTGCGATGAGGAAGTGGCCGGCGCCGAGGTGATCCCGCTCTACGAAGAGGCGGAGGAGCCGCGCCCGGCGCGGGGCATGCGGCGGGCCGGGGTGCTGCTGGTCGCCTGCGGGCTCTCCCTGCTGCCGTGGCTGTACGTGCTGGCCACCGGTCTGCCGGCCACCGCGACCGCGGCGCACTGGCCGGTCGCCTGGGTCGGGCTCGACGCGCTGGAGGCGCTCGGCCTGATCGCCACCGGCCTCCTCGCCGCCCGCGGTGACCGGCGGCACGCCCTGGCGGCCGCCGCGACCGCGACGCTGCTTGTGGTGGACGCCTGGTTCGACACCACGACCGCGGCCCCGGGCGGCGACTTCGCCACCGCGGTCGCCATGGCGCTCGGTGCCGAGCTGCCGCTCGCCGCGCTGTGCGGCCGGCTGGCGCTGCGGGCGCTGAGCCGGCGCGCGTGACGCCGACCGCCCGACCGCACACCACGAACAACGATCACGAACCGCATCGATCCACCGGAGAACACCATGCACCGCATCACCACCGCACCCACCGCCCCGCTCCCGGCCCGGACCCGCTGGGCGGTCGCCGCCGGCGTCGGCGCCGCGTTGGCCGCCGCCTGGTGGCTGGGCGACACGGCGCCCTATCCGTACGCCCAACGCGGCCTCCTCGACGTGCCGTTGCCGTTCCTGACAGCCGATCGGATGGACGCCGTGCTGCAACCGCGGCCGGGAGAGCGGTTCCTGGAGATCGGCCCGGGGACCGGCTTGCAGTCGCTGCACGTCGCCCCGCAGCTCGGGCCGGAGGGACGGCTCGATGTGCTCGACATCCAGCAGGAGATGCTCGACCACGTGATGTGCCGCGCCGAGCGCGACGGCCTGGCGACGGTCAGGCCCACCCGCTCGGACGCGCGTGAACTGCCCTACGCCGACGGGACATTCGACGCCGTATACGCCGTGACCGCGCTCGGCGAGATCCCCGAGCCGGATCGGGTACTGCGCGAGGCGGCACGGGTGCTGGCACCGGGCGGGCGGCTGGTGATCGGCGAGTTCTTCGACCGGCACTGGATTCCCTTCGGCCGACTGCACCGGCTCGCCGACGCCGCCGGCCTGCACCTGACCGAGCGCCGCGGCCCGAGCCCGGCATACCTCGCCCGCTTCCGACCCTGCGGAGCCGACGCGCCAGGCCACCAGAGCGGGCTCCTCGCCCACAGCGACCGGGGCACCCACGACGGGGAAGCGTGAGCACCGCACGCAGGGACCGCGATCACCGAGCTGAACAACCTGGCGCGCGGTGGGCCGCTCCAGGAGGCGAGGGGGCTCCGCCCCCACCGCGGGCGCCCGCGTCGCGCTCTTCCCGGGGTTTCGATACGTCCCTCACGTCCATGGTGACGTGGCGAAAGCCGTCACGGTCCGCCCCCTTGGAGCGCAGCCCGGCCCAAGTCCGTCGGCTGAAAAGGGAAGTCGGGCACTCGTGGCAAGTGAGCACCCGGCTCGACGCGGGAGTGACCAGCCGTCGTTCCGCTGCGTGCCGGAGGGGATGGCCTTGATGTGGCGGGACGCGGCCGTCTCTCCGAGGGCGACCGGAAAGGACGGTGACGGGCCCGGTGCGGGGGCCACGAGCTCCCGACGCAACGGCTCGCCGTGCCCCCGCTGACTGCGATCCCTGCCACCGCGCCTGACCGGCTCCGTCCTCGCCATCAGTGGCCACCTCCGAGGGAGAGCCCTGTGCCGTAGGTCGCGGGGCATGTGGACAAGCCGGATCACGGCCCGGTGGTCAAGGCACGGGCCGACTTCGCCTCGCCCGGGCGCGCCTCGCCCGTCTGCCGAAGCAGTGCGAGAGCGGCCTCCGACGAGGACCCGGCGGGTGTCGTGCACACCACGAGGACCTGCTCCGGCGAGCGGACGAGCGCCAGCGTCTGTTGCGTGATCGTCAGCGGTCCCATCGCCGGATGGTGCAAGTCGTAGGACGCCGCGTCGCAGGCCGACACGCGGTGGTCCCGCCACAGTGCGACGAACTCCGGGCTCTTCATCGTCAACTCGCCGATCAGCTCCGCGAGCAGCGGGTCCTCCGGGTGCCGGCCCACTACGGTGCGCAGGTTGCCCACAACCGCGCGCGCCTTGCGGTTCCAGTCCCGGTACAGCTCACGGCAGTGCGGGTCGAGGAACAGCATCCGGCTCATGTTCGGGCGGTGCCCCGAGCTCTGCGGAGCGAGCGGGTCCAGGTGCCCGGCGAGCAGTCCATGGCCCAGGCTGTTCCAGGCGAGCACATCGGTGCGTCGGCCGAGTACCAGAGCCGGGACACCGTCCAGCGCGCGCATCAGGTCCCATGTCTCGTCCGCGACCTTCTCCGGTCGCGGTCGGCGCACCGGGGTCGTACGGCGTGAAGCATCGGCGAGCCGCGCGAGGTGATCGCGCTCGTGGTCACCGAGTCGCAGAGCCCGCCCGATGGCGTCCAGCACCTCGGCCGAGGCGCCGCGGGACAGTCCTTGTTCGAGCCGGGTGTAGTAGGAGGAGCTGACGCCGGCCAGTTGCGCCAGCTCCTCCCGGCGCAGCCCGGCCACCCTGCGCGGCCCGAAGGCGGGCAGTCCGACGTCCTCCGGCCGGAGCTGAGCCCGGCGCGCCTGCAGGAAGTCGCCCAGAGGGCCAGGTCCGTCCATACGTGCAGTGTGCGACGCGGCAGCGGACGCAGCCACTCCCTGAGAGGGGTAGGACCCAGCGGGACTGGCTGCCCGGGGTGACAGCGCCCAAGCTCGGGAGCACCCGGCCATGCGCCCGACCATGAGGAAGACCATGCAACGCATCACCCTGGGTGACGTCACTGTCACTCGCGTCAAGGAGTACTACGGCTCGGTGGGGATGGCTCCGGCCGAGTTCTTCCCGGACAGCCCCGATGGGGCATGGGGGCAGCACCGCCCCGTCCTGGTGCCCGACTTCTGGGACCCGGCCGCGAACGAGTGCAACTCGGCGATCCAGTCCTGGCTTCTGCACAGCGAGGGGCGCACCATCCTCGTCGACACCGGTGTGGGCAACCACAAGGACCGGCCGTACGCGCCGGTCTGGAACCGCCTCGACACCGACTACCTCGACAACCTCGCGGCGGCCGGCGTCCGGCCCGAAGACGTCGACATCGTGGTCAACACACACCTGCACATCGACCACGTCGGCTGGAACACCTATCTCGACGGCCGCACGTGGGTACCGACGTTCCCCAATGCCACGTACCTCATGCCTCGGCGGGACTTCGACTTCTGGAACCCGGCCAACGGCCACCGACCGCTCCTCGGCCGCGGCAACCAGAACGTGTTCGAGGACAGTGTCGCCCCGGTGCATCGGGCCGGGTTGGCCGAACTGTGGGACGGCTCCTACCGGATCGACAAGAACCTGCGGCTGGATCTCGCGCCCGGCCACACCCCGGGTTCGTCGGTCCTGACGCTGGAGTCGGGTCGCGATCGTGCGCTCTTCGTCGGGGACCTGGTGCACACCGCGCTGCAGATCATGGAGCCGGACACCAATTCCTGCTTCTGCGAGGACGCGGTCCAGGCACGAGCGACCAGGCACGAGCTGCTCGGCCGCGCGGCCGAGAGCAACGCCCTTGTCCTCCCCGCCCACCTGGGCGGCCACGGCGCGGTCGAGGTCGAGAGGGACGGCTCGAAGTTCGCGATCAGGGAATGGGCGGGGTTCTCCCGCATCGCGTGAAGCACCGAGATCGAAAGGAGGAGTTCCGTGCCCCAGCACTCACACCCGGTCGTCGAGACACCTTCAGGCGCCGTACGCGGTCTGCGCGACCGGTTCGGTGACCTGTACCGCGCGATCCCGTATGCGGCGGCACCGCTGGGCGCTCGACGCTTCGCCCCGCCCGTACCGCACTCCGGCTGGTCCGGAGTCAGGAACGCCACGCGGCCCTCACCGACGGCACCACAGCCCGCCCGCGCCTTCGGCCGTCTCGACATGAGCCCCTACTTCGGACCGGGCTGGGTACCGGGCGACGAGTACCTGACCGTCGACATCCGCACCCCGGCCGCAGACGGCGAGAAGCGCCCGGTCATGGTCTTCGTGCACGGCGGCGGGTTCGTCACCGGCTCCACCCGCGCCGCGCTGTACGACGGCAGGGCCTTCGCCCGCGACGGTGTCGTCCTGGTGACGATGAACTACCGGGTCGGCATTCCCGGCTTCCTCGATCTGCCCGGAGCCCCGGCGAACCGCGGACTGCTCGACGTGCTGGCTGCGCTGCGCTGGGTGCGTGACGCCATCTCCTCCTTCGGCGGTGACCCCGGCAACGTCACTGTCTTCGGGCAATCGGCGGGCGCGACGATCACCGGCGCGCTGCTCGCGGTACCGCAGGCCGGCGGCCTGTTCCGCCGCGCGATCATCCAAAGCGGCAGCGGCACCGGTGCCTTCACCCCCGAGCAGGCCCAGCGGGTCACCGCGGCGGCGGCGCATGCCCTCGGCGTCCAGGCGACCGCTGAGCAGTTCGCCGGTATCCCGGACGAGCGCTTCCTGGGCATCATGCCGGAGCTGGCAGGACTCGACCTGCGCACCGCCACCGCGAGGGACCCGCTGCTCGGGTTGAGTCCGTTCAGCCTGGTCCTGCCCGTCCAGCCCGCCGACGCGCTGGGCCACGGACCTGCCGCCGAGGTCTCCGTGCTCATCGGCGGCAACACCGAGGAGGGGAACCTGTACCTCGTGCCCCAGGGCAAGTTGGAGACCTCCACCGAAGCCGACGTCCTCACCCTCGCCGCAGCGGCGTACGCAGAACCCGCCGCAGCGGTCGCGGCCCGCACCGCAGCACACCCGGACGCCACGCCCGGTGAACTGCGCTCGGCACTGCTCGGCGAAGCGCTGTTCGGCGCCGGCACCGCCCGAATGGCCAGGGCGCACTCGCGGATGTCGGGCCGCCGGACACACGTCTACTCGTTCGCCCAACGCTCGACGGCCCTTGACGGCCGGCTCGGGGCCACGCACACGATCGAGCTGCCCTACGTGTTCGACCTCGCCGACGAGCCATGGCTGCACGGCGACACCGGACTGCTGGGCCCGGACCCGGCACCGGAGGATCTTGCCCAGGCGATGCACGGAGCCTGGATCGCGTTCGCCCGCGACGGCGACCCCGGCTGGGCCGCCTATGACCCGGAACGACCGGTGGTGAAGGTCTTCGGGGGCTGACGGCCAGGCAAGGCGTGATCGAATCTGGGGGGATTCGATGGCGGCATGTGGTGTGAGGGATTGGCGGACCGATCCGGCGTTCGAGATGTGCCGGGTGCTGGTGGACGGAGCGGATCTGGCCGCCTCCCGTGCGTCACGCCGGCGAGCCGCCGCGGACCGTTCTGCGGGTCCTGTTCCTGGCCTCCGACGCCCGCACCACCCTCCAGCGCCTGAGCGCGGCACACGACACGGCGTGACGACGGCAGCCCGAACGGACGCGTCCGGAACCGTCCACCCCGTCCGGCTGCCGGCCACGACGACCGGTTCCGGCTACGGCAAGGGGCGGCGCCCTGTTCAGGTGAGGGGTTCGATCTCAGGCAGGCGCCAGGTCTGGTCGAAGAAGGGCTGGGTGGGTCCGTAGAGGCGGAACAGGATGAAGAACGCGCGGCCTGCGAGAGTGGGAATCCAGTTGGCGTCGGCCGCGCCCTCGGGCCTGGTGGGGCCGAAGTACAGGTCGAGGGAGCCGTCGGTGTTGTAGGTGAGGGTGTCCAGGGAGTTGACGGACGGGAAGGGGCGTCCGTTGTCGATCATGGAGGCGTCGTCGGCGTTGTAGAGGGTCGCGGCCCAGTACAGGGCGGCCGGCACGTCGGCGGGCACGTGCAGGCGGTAGGAGCGGCCCCCGGTGAGTTGGTCGCCGTTGGCGTCGCGCAGCGAGAAGGGGTACTTGCTGCCGTGCCCGACGAAGGGGCCGACCATGGCCGGTGAGGTGGAATAGGCCCAGATGAAGAAGGCGGCGCGGGAGTCGACGTCGAGGTAGGTGGCGGTGTGGAAGTCCTCGTCGACCCCGCCGAAGCACGCCCGCCAATAGCCGCTGTCGTAGTAGAAGGCGTTGGGCAGGGCGTCGGTCTGCGGGATGGACAGCACCATCCGCGGGGCGATGCGGCCGGCCCGGTCCAGGATCGCCCGCAGCCGCTCATCGGGCTGGAAGGGGTGTCCCTTGATGATGCCGAGGGTGGCGAGCATGCCGCGGGTGACCATGTCGGTCATGCCGATCGGTTCGTCCTGCACGAAACGGGCGAGCTTGTCGAAGTAGGTGCCGTCGCGGGGGAAGAGCATGTCCAGTTCGACGCCGGAGGCGTTGGGGAACTGCATGGCCGGGCGGTCCTGCTCGCGGCTGCGCAGCGGGAAGATCCGGGTCTGCTCGATGATGGCGACGCCGGGGGCGGTGTCGGGGCCGTCGTCACCGGGGACCAGGACGGTTCGCCAGAACAGGAACACGTGGTAGGTGGTGGAGCGCACCACGTGGTAACCGCCGGGCACCGGCCCTTGGTGGTCGGGGGGCAGCAGCAGGTAGTCGCCGCCCTGTCCGGCGTCGGGGCCGGAGGGGCCCACGTCGCTCAGGCAGCGCTGCCAGAAGTCGGTGAACAGCCCCAGCACCTTGGGCGGGGCCTGGACGACCAGGGGGCCGTCCTTCTTCAGGTCCAGGTAGCTCATCGCGTAGATGACGTCCGCGTTCGGGGTGGTCACCTTGCACCGGGCGTCCATCCGGTCCTTCCAGACCGGCAGGACGTGGTAACCGGCTCCGAACTGCTTCTCGGAGGCATCGCGCATCGCGATCACGTTCACCGCCGGCAGTGTCAGGGCGAAAGCCTGCACCGCGCGCTGGAAGAGCATCTCCTCGTACAGCCGCCGCGCCGACGCCTCCGCGGGGATGCCGTCCGCGAGGTCCAGTTCCAGCAGTCCTTCTCCTGGCAGTCCCGTGTCCGGTTCGCTCATGGCCCGCCCGCTTCCAGATGAGGGCGCAGCCGGTGCCCATGACGCCGGGTCGGGTACTGCCGCGCCGAAGAGACGCTCGGATTCTCCGATCCAATCCCTCGTCGCCCGGCAACGCCCCCGATGCACGGCCGAACGGGTGACCTTGCCGACGTCCGGCAGGAGAGTGACAGGGCGGCGGAACGGCTCGCCTCGCCATCCACTCGGTGCGGACCGCGCTGTGCGATCGGCAGACACCCTCAGCCGTATTACTGGGGCGGGCCCGGGCCAGCCGTATTACTGGGGCCGGCCCGGCGATCCGCTCCGGGCCGGCCTTCCGAAGCGGCTACCAGCGGCGGCGCGGCGGGATCGGGTTGAGCTTGGCGGCGAGCGCGGAGAGGAAGGCCGGGAGCTTGTCGACCATGGCTTTGGGGACCGGGGTGGTCTGGACCGTGCCCCGCCTCAAGTCCTGGACGACGAGGGCGTAGCTGCCGTCCTCCTCGACGAGTTCCGCGGCGAAGAGCAGTGTCCGCGTGGAGGTCTCCATCACCGCTCCTGCGCTTGGGTGTCGTTGAGCCAGGCGGTCCACGCCTTGGTCGCCTGCTGCTCGTCGGTGCCTTCGGCGAACAGGTGGTGGCCGAGCCAGGTCGGCACCTTCCAGGTGCTGCCGTTGAAGAACCGGTACAGGGCGTCCGGGCCGCGCAGGCCGACGAAGTCGGCGCTGAGCCAGTCGACGACCACCTCCACGGGGTCACCGTCCGAGCCGGGTGCGAGGAGGGTGAAGCGGTCGCCGACGGCGGCGTCGTCGGCGAGGCCGATGCGTCGGCGCAGGGCGGCGAAGTCAGCCGGGTCGGCGGTGGGTTCGGGGTGCGCCGCCCTGACGTAGACGGCGGGGCGGCCCGCGAAGTGCCGGAGGTACTCGGCGAGTGCGTGCTGGTAGAAGTCGACGTGCTTCTCGGCCGCGTCCGACTTGGCGTCCCAGGCCCACGCCTCGTCGACGACGCCCGTGTGCACCCAGTGGATTCCCATCCGCAGGTGGCTCGTTCGGCCACCGGCCGGCTCGATGTGGTAGCTGAGCGTGTTGGAGAACCCGCCGTCCTGGGTCGCCCGGAGGGCGAAGTGCCGTGGTGGCTCCCAGGCCAGGACGGTGGCGTCGCCCCGGGTGGCCTTCCCGCCGGCGCGCGGCTCGACCTCCATCGGGTAGAGCCAACCCAGGTTGCCGGCGCCGGTGGCCACCGCGTCCCAGACCTGCTCGGGCGTGGCGGGCAGGTCCTGCTCCCGGCGGACCTCGAACTCTCGGGCCATGGTCGGTACTGCTCCTTCGTGTCGTTCAGGGTCAGAAGGCGAGTGGGAGGATGCTCAGCCGCCGTTGCAGCGGGTTGAGCCGCCACTCCAGCGCCGCTCCGTCGCTCAGCCGCAGCTCGGGCAGCCGGCGCACCAGCGTGCCGACGGCCACCTCCGCCTGGAGCTTGGCCAGCGGGCCGCCGAGGCAGAAGTGCGGGCCGTGGCCGAAGCTCAGGTGCCGGTTGCCCGGGCGGGTCAGGTCGAGCCGGTCGGGGTGCTCGAAGCGCTCGGGATCACGGTTGGTCGCACCGAGGAACAGGTACACCAACTCGCCCTCCCGCAGCCTGCGTCCGCCGATCTCCAGGTCCTCCGCGACGACCCGGACGACCGCTTGGGTCACCGTGTCGTAGCGGGCCAGTTCCTCGACGGCGCCGCGGATCAGGCCCGGGTCCGCGCGCAGCCGGGCCAGCTGGTCCGGGTGGCGCAGCAGGGCCAGCACGCCGTTGCCGATCAGGTGGGTGGTGGTCTCGTCGCCGGCGGTGATCAGGATGAAGCAGGTGGCCAGCAGTTCCGAGTCGGTGAGCCGGTCGTCCTGCGTCTGCGTGGCGACCAAGGCACTGATCAGGTCGTCGCCCGGTGCACGCCGGCGCTGCCGGATGAGCCCGGTCAGGTAGTCCTCGTACTGTTCGATCGCCGCCTCGGACTTGTCGATGTCCTCGCTGAGCCGGCCGAAGCGGCGGAACCAGGTCTTGACCTGCGGACGGTCCTCGTCCGGGATGCCGAACAGCTCGCAGACGACCGACATCGGCAGCCGAGAGGCGACCGCCTCGATCAGGTCCATGGTCGGCCCGGCCGCGACCGCCTCGTCGACGAGCCGGTCGACGATCCGCTGGACACCGTCGCGCAGGGCCTCGACGCGCCGGGCGGTGAACGCCTTGTTGGTCAGTTTGCGCAGCCGGGCGTGGTCCGGCGGGTCGGTGTTGGTCATCACCCGGCCGAGTCGCTCGGTGAGCCGGCTGAGGGCCTTGAGGTCGCCGCCGAGCGCGCTGTAGGCGCGGGTCATCCGGTCCCGGTCGTTGGACAGCCGCAGGTCGCCCAGCGCCGCCTCGACATCGGCGTACCGGGTGAGGTACCAGATGCCCTGCGCGCTGCGGTGGACCGGGTCCTCGCGCCGCATGCGGGCGTAGAACGGGTAGGGGTCCCGGCGCGCCTCGGGGGTGAGCAGCGCCGCGGCGAAATCGTCCGGCCGGGCGGGGGCCGCTACGCGGGCCCCGCCCGGTGTCGTGGTGGAGGTCACGTCGGCCGCGCTACCGCTGGGCGTCCATGGCGTCGGCGAGGCTCTTGGGACGCATGTCGGTCCAGGCCCGCTCGACGTACTCCAGGCAGGCGGCGTGGGTGTCGGGTCCGTGGGCGACGGTCCAGCCAGCCGGGACGTCCGCGAACTGCGGCCAGAGCGAGTGCTGGTTCTCGTCGTTGACGAGGACGAGGAAGGTGCCGTCCTGGTCGTCGAAGGGGTTGGTCACGGGTCAGTCCTCCTGGTGGGAAAGGGTGGTGTCACGGGCGTCACCGGTGGTGTCGGCGATCCTGGCGGCCAGGATCGGGCCGATCTGGGCCAGCGAGCCCGCTTTGGTCATCTGGTCGTGCCGGGTGGTGATCTCGTGCGATTCGATCCGGCCCGCGACGTACGGGCGCCAGACCTCGGGCCCGGCGCCGTCGTGGCCCCGGTCGATGGTGGAGTTGAACAGCAGCAGGTCTCCGTCGTAACGGCCGGGGACGAAGTCGACCGACAGCTTCGCGTTGTTGATCATGATCTGGACGATCACCTCGACCTGCCGCTCGTTCAGGCCGGCCAGCGCGCTGCCCCGCCGGTTCAGTACCTCGGCGACCTCGGCGTAGGTGATCTCCCGGTCGCCCAGCTCGTCCGGGTCCACGTCGAGCACCCCGACGAGTACGTCCCGCACGGTGGGCACCGGTTCGTCCTCGAACCGCACGTCCTTCACCGGGTAGGCGTCGAGGATCGCCAGCAGCGCGGTCCGCTCGCCGCGCGCCTGCAGTTCGCAGGACAGCGCGTGGGCGATCAGCCCGCCGGCGGACCAGCCGAGCAGCAGGTAGGGGCCCTCCGGCTGGATCTTCTGGACCTGGTCGGCGTAGTCGGCGGCCATCTCCTCGTAGGACCTCGGCAGCGGTTCGGGCCGGCCGAGGCCGCGCGCCTGGAGAGCGTAGACCGGGTGTTGCGGGCCGAGGTGGTTCAGCAGCCCGCTGTACGACCAGCTGATCCCGCCGCCGGGGTGGACGCAGAACAGCGGTGTGGCCGTCCCGGTCGAGCGCAGTGGCAGCAGGACGTCCAGCGCGTCGGCCGGATCGTTCATGGCCAGGCGCTCGGTGAGCCCGGCCACGGTGGGCGCCTCGAACAGCATGCGCAGCCCCAGCTCCAGTCCGAGGGTCTCGCGGACGCGGGAGGCCAGCCGGGCGGCCAGCAGCGAGTGCCCGCCCAGGTCGAAGAAGCCGTCGTCGATGCTCACCTGCTCCCGGCCGAGAACCTCGGCGAACAGGCCGCACAGCAGCTGTTCCTGCGGGGTCCGGGGGCCGCGTCCGGCGTCCCGTGCCCCGTAGTCGGGGGCCGGCAGGGCGGCCCGGTCGAGCTTGCCGTTGGCGGTCAGCGGCAGCGCGTCCACGGTGACGAACGCCGCCGGCACCATGTAGTCGGGCAGTTCGCGGCGCAGCCGGCCGGCCAGCTCGGCCGTCTCGGGTGCGCCCTCGGGCACGGGCACCAGGTAGGCGACCAGCCGTTTGTCCCCCGGCCGGTCCTCACGGGCGACCACGGCCGCCTGGGCGACGCCCGGGCAGCCGGCCAGGACCGCCTCGATCTCTCCGGGCTCGATCCGCAGACCGCGCAGCTTGACCTGGTGGTCGACGCGTCCGGCGAACTCCAGCGTCCCGTCGGGGAGCCACCAGGCGAGGTCGCCGGTGCGGTACATCCGGCTCCCGGCCGGCCCGTACGGGTCGGCGGTGAAGCGCTCCGCCGTCAGGCCGGGTCGGCCGAAGTAGCCGCGGGCCACGCCCGTCCCCGCGAGGTACAGCTCACCGACCATGCCCGTCGGCACCGGCCGCAGCCGGTCGTCGAGCACGTAGGCGCGCATGTTCGCCATCGGCGCGCCGATCGGCACGCTCGACGCGTTCTCGGGGAGGCCGCGCACCGCATGGCAGGCGGCCAGCGTGGTGGCCTCGGTGGGCCCGTAGCCGTTGACCACCTCGATGCCGGGGCACGCCGCGAGCACCCGTGCGGCGGCGGCCGGGGAGACCACGTCGCCGCCGGTCCACACCTCGCGGACCCCGGCGAGCAGGCCCGGTCGCTCCTCGGCGACCAGCCGGAACAGTCCGGCGGTCAGCCACAGTCCGGTCACCCCGTGCGTGGTGATCGTGTGCTGAAGGAGGTCGAGGTCGAGTTGCTCGGGCGGCGCGACCACGATCCGGCCGCCGTTGAGCAGCGGCACCCACAGCTCGTAGGTCGAGAGGTCGAAGGCCGTCGGGGAGTGCATCAGCACCCGCTCGTGTCCGCCGCCGCGCCACTCGGGGGTCAGCGCGAGGCCCACCACGTCCCGGTGGGTGACGGCCACGCCCTTCGGCCGTCCGGTCGAGCCGGAGGTGTACATGATGTACGCCAACTGCTGCGGCGCGCAGCGGACTTCGACGTCGGACGGGTCGGCGGCCGCGGACTGCGCCAGTGCGGCGAGCACCTCCGGGGTGAGCACCAGGGCGGCTCCGCTCTCCCGCATGATCAGGTCGATCCGGGAGGAGGGGAAGCGCGAGTCCAGCGGCAGGTAGGCGCCGCCCGCCTTGATGACCGCCAGGATCGCCACGACCAGCTCCGCCGAGCGGTCCATCATGACCGCGACCGGCGTCTCCGGCCGCACGCCCTGGCGGATCAGCGCCGCCGCCAGGCGGTCGGCCCGCAGGTCGAGTTCCGCGTAGGTCAGTTCGGTGCCGCCCGCCACGACCGCGACCGCGTCCGGGGTGGCCCGCACCTGGCGGGCGAACAGCTCAGGCACCGAGGCCGACGGCAGCTCCGCGGCCGTGTCGTTGAACCCGTGCAGCAGCCGGTGGCGTTCCGCGTCCGACATGAGGTCGATCCGGCCGATCGGCAGGTCCGGGTCGGCGGCCGCCGCGCGCAGCAGGCGGGCCCAGCGCTCGAAGAGCAGTTCCACGGTGGACGCGTCGAACAGGTCGGTGGCGTACTCCACCGCGCCGACCAGTCCGTCCGCGGCGCCGTCCGGGCGGAACTGCTCGGCGAGGCTGAACGTCAGGTCGACCCGCGCGGTCCCGGTGGGCGCCTCCAGGTGGCCGGTCTCCAGCCCCGGCAGCGCGAACTCGCCGAGCGGGGCGTTCTGCAGGGCCAGCATGACCTGGAAGAGCGGGTGGTGGGCCAGTGAGCGCACCGGGTTGGCGACCTCGACCAGGTACTCGAAGGGCACGTCCTGGTGGTCGTAGGCGGCCAGCGCCTTGTGCCGGACCCGGCCGAGCAGTTCGGCGAAGCCGGGGTCGCCGCCGGTGTCGGTGCGCAGCACCAGGGTGTTGACGAAGAAGCCGACGAGGTCGTCGAGCGCCTGGTCGGTCCGGCCGGCGATGGGGCTGCCGATCGGGATGTCCGTACCGGCGCCGAGCCGGGTGAGCAGCGCGGCGAGTCCGGCCTGCAGCACCATGAACATGCTGGCGCCGCGTGCGGTGGCCAGCTCCCGCAGCGCCTGGTGCAGTTCGGGGTCCAGCCGGACCACGACCCGCTCGCCGCGCTGGGAGGCGACCGCCGGGCGGGGCCGGTCGGCGGGCAGCTGCACCTGCTGCGGGATGCCCGCCAGCTCCTCCTTCCAGTAGGCCAGTTGCCGGGCGAAGAGGCTGTCCGGGTCGGCGGCGTCGCCGAGCAGGTCGCGCTGCCAGCCGGCGTAGTCGGCGTACTGCACCGGCAGCGGGGACCACTGCGGCTGCTCGCCCCGGCAGCGCGCCGCGTAGGCCGCGGCGAGGTCGGCGGACAGCGGCCCCATCGACCAGCCGTCGGCGGCGATGTGGTGCACCACGACCAGCAGCACGTGCCGGTCGGGGGCGAGCGCGAACAGCTCGGCCCGGATCGGCGGCTGCTCGGCCAGGTCGAAGCCGCGCCGGGCCGCGTCCGCGAGCTGCCCGGCCAGCCGGCTCGCGTCGAGTTCGACCACCGGCAGCGCCGGTTGCGCCTGCGCGGTGTCCAGCACGACCTGGTACGGGACGCCGCCCGTCTCGCGGAAGACCGTCCGCAGGCTCTCGTGCCGGGCGACCACGTCCGCGAGTGCGGCGTGCAGGGCCGACCGGTCGAGGTCGCCGGTCAGGCTCAGCGCGAGCGGCATGTTGTAGGTGGCGCTCGGACCGTCCATCCGGTGCAGGAACCACAGGCGGCGCTGGGCGAAGGACAGCTCCACGTGCTCCGGGCGCAGCCGGGCGGTCAGCGCGGGCCGCGCCCTTCCGGAACCGTCCAGGCGGGCCGCCAGTCCCGCCACCGTCGGGGTTTCGAACAGGGTGCGGACCTCCAGCTCCGCGCCGAGGGTCGCCCGGACCCGGGAGGCCAGGCGCGTCGCCAGCAGCGAGTGCCCGCCGAGGTCGAAGAAGCTGTCCTCGACCCCGACCTGCGCCAGCCCGAGCACCTCGGCGAACAGCTCGGCGAGGAGCTGCTCCTGCGGGGTGCGCGGAGCCCGCCCGCCCGCGGCCCGGCCGAGGTCGGGGGCGGGCAGTGCGCTGCGGTCGAGCTTGCCGCTGGCGGTCAGCGGCAGCGCGTCCAGCGCCACGAACGCCGACGGGACCAGGTAGTCGGGCAGCCGCCCGCGCAGCCAGTCGCGGAGTTCGCCGAGGAGGGCGCCGGTGCCGCGGCCGCCGATGGGGCGGTTGGTCAGCGACGACAACGCCCGGCCGGTGGCCGCGGCCGACCGGTACGGCTCGACCGGGGAGCCGTGGAGCGTCCGCGGGTCGGCGAGGACCACGTCCACGGCGTCGTCCGCGGTGGCCGACCAGGTGACGGCCACCACGCGGCCGAACTCCCGCCCGAGGGCGTGGAAGTCCTCCGGGTCGGGGAGGTCGCTCTCTTCCGGGGCGTGCAACCGCTCCAGCAGTTGCGGGAGCGGCTCGTTCCCGTCCTGCACCGCCCGGGCCAGGGCTGCCTCCCGTACCACGCGCCGGTTCGGGACCCCGGTGATCCGCACCACCTCGGCGGGCGGCTCGGCGAGCAGCTCGCGCAGCCCGGCGGGCCCGGTGACCTGCCGCCCCCACGCCAGCTCGACGGACCGGCTCGGGGGCCGCGGGGCGAGCGGCGGTTTGTGCAGCGTCACCTCGTAGCGGTAACGGGTCAGTTCGTTGTGGTGGCGGCCCCGCTTGACCTCCACGGTCACCGCGCCGATGTCCGTGCCGTGCTCGCGCAGGACGGTGAAGAAGTCCGGGTCGACCAGGAGTTCCTTCTCCACCCTGACGGCCTGCTCCACCGCGCGGCGCACGGCCGCGCGGTCGGCGCCGTCGCCGGCCCGGTGCAGTTGGACGGCAGTGGCCAGCGGGCGCAGCAGCCGCAGGTTGCGGACGTCGCCGATGAAGAGTGCGCCGCCGGGGGCGAGCAGGCGCATCAGCTTGGCGATCACGTCCGCCAGGTAGTCGGCGGACGGGAAGTACTGCACCACCGAGTTGATCACGACGGTGTCGAACTCCCCGGCCGGCAGTCCGTCGGTGTCGTGCGCCGGACGGGTCTGCAGCACCACGCGCCCGGCCAGCCGCTCCTCCCCCGCCACCTGGGCGGCCAGGGCGTCGATCGCGGTGGCGGAGAAGTCGGTCGCCCAGTAGCTGTCGCAGTGGGGCGCGATCTGCGAGAGCAGCAGGCCGGCTCCGACCCCGACCTCCAGTACCCGGCGCGGACGCAGGGCCAGGATGCGGGCCACGGTGGCGTCCCGCCACTCGCGCATCTGCTCCACCGGAATCGGGCTGGCGTCGTAACTGCTGTTCCAGCCGACGAAGTTGTCTCCGAAGGCCGCTTCGCCGGGGGCGATGGGCAGGGCGTCGTAGATGTCCTGCCACTCCTCCACGTGGTCCGCTTCCAGCCCGCTGTCCCGGGCGGTGTCCTGGCGCGGGACGACGTAGCCGACGAGCCGGTGGTCCTCGGCGAGGACGGCGGCCTGGGCGACGGCGGGGTGCTCAGTGAGCGCGGCCTCGACCTCGCCGGGCTCGACGCGGAAGCCGCGGACCTTCACCTGCTGGTCGGCTCGGCCGACGTACTGCAGTTGACCGTCGCCCAGCCGTCGTACCAGGTCGCCGGTGCGGTACATCCGCGTGCCGGCGAGGCCGTACGGGTCGGCGACGAACCTGCTCGCGGTCAGGTCCGGCCGGTTCAGGTAGCCGCGGGCCAGGCCCGCGCCCGCGACGTACAGCTCCCCCGTCACGCCCTGCGGCACCGGCTGCAACCGGTCGTCCAGGACGTACACGCGGGTGTTGGCGATCGGTCGCCCGATCGGCGGCACAACGCCCGTCCCCGGCGAGAGCGGGTCGCTCATGGTCGCGCACACCGTGGTCTCGGTGGGGCCGTACGCGTTGATCATCCGGCGCCCGGGCGCCCAGCGCTCCACCAGCTCCGGCGGGCACGCCTCACCCGCCACCACCAGCGTCGACACGGTCACTGAGCCGTCCGGCAGGGCGGCGAGCACGGACGGGGGGACCGTCACGTGGGTGATGTCGAGGCGCGGGTCGGTCAGCGCGGCGAGCGGATCGGCCGCGGGGGGCAGCACCAGGGTGGCGCCGCGCAGCAGGGCGGTGCAGATCTCCGACACCGAGGCGTCGAAGCTGGGCGAGGCGAACTGGAGCACCCTGCTGTCGGGTTCGACCGCGAAGCGCTCGATCTGTCCGGCGACCAGGCTCGCCACACCCGCGTGGCTCACCACGACGCCCTTGGGGCGGCCGGTCGAGCCCGAGGTGTAGATCACGTAGGCCGGGTGCCGCACATCGAGCACCACCCGCGGATCGCTCTCCGGCTGATCGGAGCACTCCACCACCATGGCAACGTCGTCGACCACCACCGCCGGACGCGCGTCCTCCACCATGAACGCGATCCGCGACCGCGGATACGCCGGGTCCACCGGCAGATACGCCGCTCCGGCCTTCAACACACCCAGAACCGCCACCACCGACTCCACCGACCGCGGCAGAGCCACCGCCACCACCTGCTCCGGACCCACCCCCCGACCGATCAGCGCATGGGCGAACCGGTTCGCCCGCACATCGAGCTGACGATACGTCAACTCCGTCCCCCCACAGACAACCGCCACCGCATCCGGCACCGCCGCCACCCGCGCGGCGAAGGCCCGCGGCACCGGGACGGCGCCCACGTCCGTGGTGGTCGCGTTGTCCCGCTCCAGCAGCCGGTGCCTCTCGTCGGCGTCGAGGATGTCGATCACGCCGATCGGCCGCTCCGGGTCGGCGGTGACGGCCTTCAGCAGGAGCGTCCAGCGCCGGACCAGGGCGGCGATCGTCGAGCGGTCGAACAGGTCCGTGGCGTACTCGACCGTTCCGGCGATTCCGGCCGGGCTCCCGTCAGGACCGAACTGTTCGGCCATGCTCACGCCGAGGTCGAACTTGGCGGTTCCGGTCGCGACCGCGTAGGTGGCGACATCGAGGCCCGGCAGCGAGAACCGTCCCATCGGCGCGTTCTGCACGGCAAGGATGGTCTGGAACAGCGGGTGGTGGGACAGCGAGCGGGACGGGTTCAGCGCCTCCACCAGGTGCTCGAACGGCACGTCCTGGTGCGCGTACGCCGACAGCGCCGTCTCCCGCACCCGGCCCAGCAACTCGACGAAACTCGGATCACCACTCGTGTCCGTACGCAGCACCAGCGTGTTGACGAAGAACCCCACCAGATCGTCCAGCGCCTCGTCCGTACGCCCCGCGATCGGACTCCCGATCGCGATGTCCGTACCCGCACCCAACCGCGTGTACAAAGCCGCCAACGCCGCCTGCAGCACCATGAACAGACTCGACCCGGTACTGCGCGCCAACTCCACCAGCGCCACGTGCAGTTCCCGGTCGAGCTCCAGGGCGACATGGTCCCCGTGCCGGCCGGCGACAGCCGGGCGGGGCCGGTCGGCGGGCAGTTGGAGCAGTTCCGGCAGGTCGGCCAGCTGCCGCTTCCAGTAGTCGAGTTGCTCGGCGAAGCGGCTCCGCGGGTCGGCGGCGTCACCGAGCAGCTCGCGCTGCCACAGCGTGTAGTCGGCGTACTGCACCGGCAGGGCCGGCCTGTTCGCCGTCCGGCCCTCGCAGCGGGCCGCGTACGCCTCGGCCAGGTCGCGGGCCAGCGGGCCGGTGGACCAGCCGTCAGCGGCGATGTGGTGCATGACCAGCAGCAGCACGTGCTCGTCCGGGGCGACCGCGAACAGCGCGGCCCGCAGCGGCGGTTCCGTCGCCAGGTCGAACGGCTGCCGGGCGCTCCCGGCCAGCTGCTGCGGCAGTTCGTCCCGCGTCACCTCGGTCGGCCGGGCCCGGAGGCGGACCGCGGCCGGGTCCAGCACGCGCTGGCAGGGAACGCCGGCGATCTCCGGGAACACCGTCCGCAGGCTCTCGTGCCGGGCCACCACGTCGGCCAGCGCCTGGTCCAGCGCGGTCCGGTCGAGGTCGCCGGACAGCCGCAGCGCCAGCGGGATGTGGTAGGTCGCGGCGGCGGCGTCCATGCTGTGCAGGAACCAGAGCCGGCGCTGGGCGAAGGACAGCGGAACCGCCTGGGGCCGCTCGTACGCGGTCAGCGCCGGACGGGCGCGGCCGGCTTCGGCCAGCGCCTCGGCGAGGCCGGCCACGGTGGGTGCTTGGAAGAGTGCGCGCAGGCCGAGTTCCACGCCGAGCACCGAGCGCACCCTGGCGGCCAGTCGGGTGGCGAGCAGGGAGTGGCCGCCCAGGCCGAAGAAGTCGTCGTCGACCGAGACCCGCGGCACGTCGAGCACTTCGGCGAACAGCTCGGCGAGGATCTGCTCCTGCGGCGTGCGCGGCGCCCGACCGCTGCCCGCGGCAGCGGCTTCGGGAGCGGGCAGCGCCGCCCGGTCCAGCTTCCCGTTGGGCGTCAACGGCAGCGCGTCCAGCACCATGAAGACGGCCGGCACCAGGTAGTCCGGCAGTCGCTCGCGCAGGTGCGCCGCCAGTTGCGCGGGGCGGACGGCCTGGTCGGGGCGGGTCGCCACGTAGCCGACGAGCCGGTCGTCCCTGGCCGCGACGGCGGCCTGCGCGACGGCGGGGTGCTCAGTGAGCGCGGCCTCGACCTCGCCGGGTTCGACGCGGAAGCCGCGGACCTTCACCTGCTGGTCGGCTCGGCCGACGTACTCCAGCTCACCGTCGGCGCGCCTTCGCACCAGGTCGCCGGTGCGGTACATCCGCGTGCCGGCCAGGCCGTACGGGTCGGCGACGAACCTGCTCGCGGTCAGGTCCGGCCGGTTCAGGTAACCGCGGGCCAGACCCGGCCCGGCGACGTACAACTCCCCTTCCACGCCCGGCGGTACGATGCGCAGCCGCTCGTCCAGGACGTACACCCGGAAACCCGCGACCGGTCGCCCGATCGGCGGCACAACGCCCGTCCCCGGCGAGAGCGGGTCGCTCATGGTCGCGCACACCGTGGTCTCGGTCGGGCCGTACGCGTTGATCATCCGGCGCCCGGGCGCCCACCGCTCCACCAGCTCCGGCGCGCACGCCTCACCGGCCACCACCAGGGTGGTCGCCGTGAGCTCGGCGCCGTCCAGCGCGGCCAGGGCCGAGGGCGGCAGCGTCACGTGGGTGACGGAGAACCGGCGGTCGGTCAGGGCCTCCAGCGGCGCCTCGGCGGGGGCCAGGACGAGGGCGGCGCCGGTGAGCAGCGCGCCGCAGAGGTCCCAGAAGGACGCGTCGAAGCTGGGCGAGGCGAACTGGAGCACCCTGCTGCCCGGCGCCACACCGAGCCGGTCCGCCTGCTCGGCGACCAGGCCCGCCACGCCGGCGTGGCTCACGACGACGCCCTTGGGGCGGCCGGTCGAGCCCGAGGTGTAGATCACGTAGGCCGGGTGCCGCACATCGAGCACCACCCGCGGATCGGTCTCCGGCCGGTCGGAGCACTCCACCACCATGGCAACGTCGTCGACCACCACCGCCGGACGCGCGTCCTCCACCATGAACGCGATCCGCGACCGCGGATACCCCGGGTCCACCGGCAGATACGCCGCTCCGGCCTTCAACACACCCAAAACCGCCACCACCGACTCCACCGACCGCAGCAAAGCCACCGCCACCACCTGCTCCGGACCCACACCCCGAGCGATCAGCGCATGGGCGAACCGGTTCGCCCGCACATCGAGCTGACGATACGTCAACTCCGTCCCCCCACAGACAACCGCCACCGCGTCCGGCACCGCCGCCACCCGCGCCGCGAACAGCTCGGGCAGGCTCGCCCCGGCCGCTGCGTCCCCGACGGCGGGCAGCAGCTCGCTGCGTTCCTCGGCGGACAGCAGGTCGATCCCGCCGATCGGCCGGTCGGGTGCGGCGGCGACCGCGGTCAGCAGCCTGATCCACCGGGCGGCCAGGGCCTCGACCGTCGAGCGGTCGAACAGGTCGGTGCTGTACTCGACCCCACCCCCGATTCCGGCCGGCGCCCCTTCGGGCCCGTACTCCTCCGCGAACCCGAAGGTCAGGTCGAGCCGCGCGGTCCCGGTGGGCACCGCGACCCCGGAGACCTGGAGCCCCGGCAGTTCGAAGTCGCCACCGGGCGCGTTCTGCACGACCAGACCGGTCTGGAACAGCGGGTGGTGGGACAGCGAGCGGGACGGGTTCAGCGCCTCCACCAGGTGCTCGAACGGCACGTCCTGGTGCGCGTACGCCGACAGCGCCGTCTCCCGCACCCGGCCCAGCAACTCGACGAAACTCGGATCACCACTCGTGTCCGTACGCAGCACCAGCGTGTTGACGAAGAACCCCACCAGATCGTCCAGCGCCTCGTCCGTACGACCCGCGATCGGACTCCCGATCGCGATGTCCGTACCCGCACCCAACCGCGTGTACAAAGCCGCCAACGCCGCCTGCAGCACCATGAACAGACTCGACCCGGTACTGCGCGCCAACTCCACCAGCGCCACGTGCAGTTCCCGGTCGAGCCGGAGTTCCAGCACGTCGCCGCGGTACGACATGGCGGCCGGGCGCGGCCGGTCGGCGGGCAGTCGCAGCTGCTCGGGCAACCCGGCCAGCGCCCGCGTCCAGTAGGCGACCTGGCGGGCGAACACGCTGTCGGGGTCCTGCTCGTCACCCAGGATCTCGTGCTGCCACAGGGTGTAGTCGCCGTACGTCACCGGGAGCGGTGGCCACGCGGGTGCCCCGCCGCCCTGCCGGGTGGTGTACGCGGCGGCCAGGTCACGGGCCAGCGGGCCCATGGACCAGCCGTCCCCGACGATGTGGTGCATGACCAGCAGCAGCACGTGCTCGTCCGGCGCGACCGCGAACAGCTCCGCCCGCAGGGGTACTTCCGAGGTCAGGTCGAAGTCGCGCACCGCCGCCTCGCGCAGCAGGGCGGGCAGCTCCGCCTCGCCGGCCGGGCGCACGCTCAGCGGAACGGCGACCTCGGCGGTGTCCAGCACCCGCTGGTGCGGGATTCCGGCGGTGTGCGGGAAGACCGTGCGCAGGGTCTCGTGCCGGGCCACCATGTCCACGAGCGCGGCGCTCAGTGCGTCCCGGTCGAGGTCGCCGGACAGCCGCAGCGCCAGCGGCAAGTGGTAGGTGGCGCTCGGCGCCCCGAACTGCTGGAGGAACCAGAGCCGGCGCTGGGCGAACGACAGCGGCATCGGTTCGCGGCGGGGCCGTGGCACCAGGGCCTGCCGCGCGGTGCCGGCGTGATGCAGCGCGGCCGCCAGTCCGGCAGGCGTCGGAGTCCGGAACAGGACGCGCAGCTCCAGTTCGACCCCGAGGGTGGCCCGGACCCGTGAGACCAGCCGGGTGGCGAGCAGCGAGTGACCGCCCAGCTCGAAGAAGTCCTCGTCGACACCGACCCGGGCGAGGCCCAGCACCTCGGCGAACAGCTCGCAGAGGATCTGCTCCTGCGGTGTGCGCGGCGCCCGGCCGGCGACGGTCGTACCCGGCTCCGGCGCGGGCAGCGCCGCCCGGTCCAGCTTCCCGTTCGGCGTCAACGGCAGCGCGTCCAGCAGCACGAACGCGGACGGCACCATGTACTCCGGCACCCGATCGCGCAGGTGCGCCCCGAGCGTCGCGGCGGTCGCCCCGGCCCCGTCCGAGGGGACGACGTAGGCGACGATCCGGTCCTCCCGGGCGAGCACCGCGACCTGGGCGACGCCCGGGTGCGCGGTCAGCTCGGCCTCGACCTCGCCCGGTTCGATCCGGAATCCTCGGACCTTGATCTGGTGGTCGCTCCGGCCGGCGAACTCCAGCTCACCGTCGGCACGCCAGCGCACCAGGTCGCCGGTACGGTACATCCGGGTGCCGACGAGGCCGTACGGGTCAGCGACGAAGCGCCCGGCGCTCAGCCCGGGCCGGTTCAGGTAACCGCGGGCCAGACCCGCGCCGGCCAGGTACAGCTCGCCCAGCACGCCGGGGGCCACCGGTCGCAGTGCCGAATCCAGCACGTAGGCGCGGCAGTTCGCGATCGGACGGCCGATCGGCACCGGCAGCGGGCAGTCGGCGGGGTCGGCCGGCAGCGCGTAGGCGGTGATCACATGGGTTTCGGCAGGCCCGTAGTGGTTGTGCAGCACCCGCCCCGGCCGGCCGGCCTGGAAGCGGCGCACGGCAGCGCCCAGCCGCATCGCCTCTCCGGCCTGCGCGACCAGCCGCAGGTGCGGCAGGTCGAGCCCGGCCTCCTCGGCGGCTTCGGCCAGCGCCTCGACCACCAGGTTCGGCGCGAACAGCTCCTCGACCCGGTGGCGGTCGAGCCAGCGGGCGAACAGTTCGGCGCTGCGGCGCTGTTCCTCGGTCGGCACCACCAGGGTCTTGCCGTACAGCAGCGCGGACAGCATCTCCTGCACCGAGACGTCGAAGCTGATCGCGGTGAACTGGGCGGTGCGCGTGCCGGGTCCGCCACCGACGGTCCGGTGGTGCCACGCCAGCAGGTTCAGCAGCCCGGCGGCGGGCATCACCACGGCCTTGGGCCGGCCAGTGGAACCGGAGGTGTAGATGGCGTAGGCCGGGTGCCGGGTGTCCACCGGAACGGCCGGATCGTGCTCCGGCAGCTCCCCGGCCGGTGTGACGGCCGCGAGGTCGTCGAGCACCACGGCCGGGCGTGCGTCCTGAAGCATGTGCGCGATGCGCGCGGCCGGGTAGTCCGGGTCGACGGGCAGGTACGCCGCGCCCGTCTTGAGCACCGCGAGGACGGCGACCACCAGCTCGGCCGAGCGCGGCAGCCGCAGGGCGACGATCCGCTCCGTGCCCACGCCACGGGCGATGAGCGCGTGGGCCAGGCGGTTGGCCCGGCGGTTCAGCTCGCGGTAGGTCAGCGCGGTGTCCTCGAACAGCAGCGCCGGGGCCTCGGGGGTCGCCCGGACCCGCGCCTCGAACAGCGCGGGCAGGGTGGTGTCAGGGGCCGGGCCGGCGGTGTCGTTGCGAACGACCAGCAGCTCGTGCCGCTCCTCGGCGGTGAGGACGTCGATCCGGCTCAGCGGACGCTCCGGATCGGCGACCACCGCCGCCAGCAGCCGCAGCCACCGGGCGACCAGCGCCTCCACCGTGGCGGCATCGAACAGGTCGGTGCTGTACTCGACCCGTCCGACGATGCCCTCGGCCGGGCCGCCCGTGCCGCCGCGCTCCAGCAGGTGGAAGCCCAGGTCGAACATGGCCGTCGGTGTCCGCACCAGGACCACCTCGGCGGCCAGACCGCTCAGCGCGAACTCGGTGCGGGGCACGTTCTGCAGCGCGAGCAGCACCTGGAACAGCGGCTGATGGGCCGGTGACCGGGCCGGGTTGAGGGCCTCGACGACGTGCTCGAAGGGCAGGTCCTGGTGCGCGTACGCGCCGAGGGCGCCCTCCCGGACCCGGACCAGCAGTTCGGCGAAGGACGGGTCGCCGCTGGTGTCCGTGCGGAGCACCAGGGTGTTGACGAAGAACCCGACCAGGTCGTCCAGCGCCTGGTCGGTCCGGCCGGCGATCAGGCTGCCGACCGGGATGTCGTCTCCCGCACCCAGCTTGTCCAGCAGCGACGCCAGGGCGGCCTGCAGCACCATGTACACGCTGGCGCCGTGCTCGCGGCCCAGCCGGACGAGCCCGGCGTGCAGTTCGGCGTCCAGCTCGATCGCCAGGTGGCCGCCGGAGTGAGAGGGGGTCGCGGGGCGGTGGCGGTCGGCGGGGAGCCGGATCTGCTCCGGCAGGTCGGCCAGCTGCCGCTTCCAGTAGCCGAGTTGCTCGGCGAACCGGCTCCGCGGGTCGGCGGCGTCACCGAGCAGCTCGCGCTGCCACAGCGTGTAGTCGGCGTACTGCACCGGCAGGGGCGCCCACTGCGGCTCCCCGCCCAGGTGGCGCGCCGCGTAAGCGGTGGCCAGGTCAGCGGCCAGCGGGCCCAGCGACCAGCCGTCACCGGCGATGTGGTGCATCACCAGGAGCAGCACGTGCTCGTCCGCCGAGACCTCGAACACCTCGGCGCGCAGCGGCGGTTCGGCCGCCAGATCGAATCCGCGCGCCGCGGCCGACGTCAGCAGTCGCGGCAGGGACTTCTCGTCGGCCGGGGTGACCGACAGCCCCGGGCGCGCCTGACCGGCGGCCAGCACCTGCTGGCGGGGCACGCCGTCAACGGCCGGGAAGACCGTCCGCAGGGTTTCGTGCCGGTCGACGAGGTCGCCCAGCGCGGCTTCCAGGGCGGCCGGGTCCAGTGGTCCCGAGAGCCGCCACGCGAGCGGCATGTTGTAGACCGATGCGGCGCCCTCCAACTGGCGCAGGAACCACAGCCGCCGCTGCGCGGACGACAGCGGGACCGTCTCGGGCCGCTCCGCCCGCCCCAGGGCGAGCCGGGCCCGGTCGGCGCCGCCCAGCCCGGCGGCCAGCCCGGCCACCGTCGGGGTGCGGAACAGCGCGCGCAGCTCCAGTTCGACCCCGAGGGTCGACCGGGCCCGGGCGACCAGCCGGGTGGCGAGCAGGGAGTGCCCGCCGAGGTCGAAGAAGTCCTCGTCGACACCGACCTGCGGCAGGCCCAGCACCTCGGCGAACAGCCCTGCTAACACGTGTTCCTGAGGAGTGTGCGGTGCCCGGCCGGCCCGCGTCGCGGTGGACTCGGGCGCGGGCAGGGCGCGCCGGTCCAGTTTGCCGCTGGTGTTCAGCGGCAGGGTGTCGAGAGAGACGAACGCGGCCGGCACCATGTAGTCCGGCAGCCGCTCGCGCAGGTGCGCCCGCAGGTCCTCCGTCCGGAGTTCCGCCCCGGTGGCGGGCTGCAGGTACGCGACCAGACGGGGGTCCTGCGGCCGATCCTGCCGGACGATCACGGCGGCCCGCGCGACCTGCGGGTGTTCGGCGAGCGCCGCCTCGATCTCGCCGGGTTCGATCCGGAACCCGCGGACCTTGACCTGGTCGTCGGTACGGCCCAGGAACTCCAGGTCCCCCTCCGCGTTCCACCGCACCAGGTCACCCGTGCGGTACATCCGCGACCCGTCCGGACCGAACGGGTCCGCCACGAACCGCCCCGCGGTCAGACCCGGCCGGTCCAGATACCCCCGCGCCAGCCCCGCACCCGAGATGTACAGCTCACCCGCCACGCCCGCCGGCAACGGCCGCAACGCGGCATCGAGCACGTACAACCGGGCATTGGTGACGGGCCGGCCGATCACCGGGCGCGGACTCGCGGCCACGTCCGCGACCACCGAGTTGACGGTGCATTCGGACGGTCCGTAGAAGTTGAGGCAGGAGCCCCCACCGGCCGCCCGCAGCCGCTCCCACACCTGCTCCGGAACGGCCTCCCCACCCGCCGCGACCAGTGCCGGACGGCGCAGCGGATCGTCCAGCAGCCCATGGGCGAGGAGGACTTGAAGATAGGAGGGAGTGGCTTCCACATAGTCCAGCCCTGCGCGTGCGGCGTACTCGAGGTACGCGTCCGGGTCGGCCCAGGTCGCCTCGTCCAGGACGTGCAGCTCGTGACCCGCGAAGAGGGCGAGGAGCTGGTCGCAGGAGGCGTCGAACGACACGGACGTGGTCAACCCGACCCGCAGCCGCTCCCCCGTCCGGAAGACCAGCGCACTCTGGTTGGCGAACAGGTTGGCCAGGCCGCCGTGGGTGACCACGACACCCTTGGGCCTGCCGGTGGAACCGGAGGTGTGGATCACGTACACCGGGTGGCGAGGATCGACAGCCACCCCCGGATCGACCGCCGGACAACCCGCCACCGAAGCAGCCGTCGCAGGATCGTCAAGCACCAACTGATCGGCACCGCCCTCCGGCAACCGCCCCCCGGTACCCGCGTCGGTCACCACCACCACCGGCCGCGCGTCATCCAGCAGATACGCCACCCGAGCCGCCGGATACTCCGGGTCCACCGGCACATACGCCGCACCCGACTTCACCACCGCCAAGATCGCCACCACCAACTCCGCCGACCTCGGCAACGCCACCGCCACCAACCGCTCCGGCCCCGCACCCCGCGCCATCAACGCATGCGCCAACCGATTCGCCCGCGCATCCAACTCCGCATACGTCAACGACACATCACCACACACCAACGCGACCCGGCCCGAAGCCGCCGCGACACGCTCCCGGAACAACTTTGGCAGGCTCACAGCCGGAACCCGCGCCACCGGCCCGGTGCCGAGGGCGTCAAGCCGGCGGTGCTCCTCGTCGGTGAGCAGGTCGATCCGGCTGGCCCGCTGCCCCGGGTCGGCGACCGCGGCGCGGAGCAACCGCTCCCACCGCCCGATCATCGCCTCGACGGCGGCCGGATCGTACAGGTCGAGGGCGTACTCGACGGACCCGTCGATCCCCTCCGGAGAGCCGTCCTCCGCGTACCGCTCGGACATGGTGAAGATCAGGTCGAGCTTGGCGGTGGTCGACGTGGGCGGCATCTCGCCGACCCGCAGCCCGGCCGGCGCGAAGTCGGCCCGGGGTGCGTTCTGCAGCACCAGCATGACCTGGAACAGCGGGTGGTGCGCCAGCGACCGGGCCGGATTCAGGACCTCGACCAGGTACTCGAACGGAAGGTCCTGGTGGGCGTAGCCGGCCAGCGCGGTGTCCCGGACCCGGTCCAGCAGCTCGGCGAACGTCGGATCGCCCGAGGTGTCGGTACGGAACACCAGGGTGTTGACGAAGTAGCCGACCAGCTCGTCCTGCGCCTGGTCGGTCCGACCGGCGACCGGGCTGCCGACCGGGATGTCGTCTCCCGCGCCGAGCTTGCTCAGCAACGCCGCCAGCCCTGCCTGGAGCACCATGAACAGGCTGGTCCCGTGCGCGCGGGCGAGCTCGCGCAGACCGCGGTGCAGCTCGGCGTCCAGCCCGGCGCGCACGGAGCCGCCACGGTGCGAGGCGACCGGCGGACGGGGCCGGGTGGTGGGCAGCTGGACCCGTTCCGGCAGACCGGCCAGTGCCTTCGTCCAGTAGTCCGCCTGGCCGGCGAACAAGCTGTCCGGATCGGCTGAGTCGCCGAGCAGTTCGTGCTGCCACAGGGTGTAGTCGGCGTACTGGACCGGCAGTTCCTCCCACTGCGGCTCTTCGCCGCGGCGGCGCGCCGCGTAGGCGGCGGTCAGGTCCCGCGCGAGCGGGCCCAGCGACCAGCCGTCACCCGCGATGTGGTGGAGCACCACCTGGAAGACGTGCTCGTCCGGCGCCAGTTCGAACAGCTCGCCCCGCAGCGGCACGTCGACCGCCAGGTCGAACGGGCGGTCCTTCGCTTCCGCCATGGCGGCCGGCAGCCCGGCCTCGGTGGTCCGGTGCACGGGCAGTCGCGGGCGGGCTGCCTCGGTGTCCAGCACCCGCTGGTACGGCACGCCGTCCACCGCCGGGAAGACGGTGCGCAGGCTCTCGTGCCGGGCCACCACGTCCGCGACGGCGGCCGCCAGGGCCGGTCGGTCCAGGTCCCCGGACAGCCGCCAGGCCAGGGAGATGTGGTAGTTCGCGCCGGCTCCCTCCAGCTGGTGCAGGAACCACAGCCGCCGCTGCGCGAACGACAGCGGGACCACCGCGGGGCGCTCGCGCCGGGCCAGGGCGACCTGCGCCGGCCCGGCCGCCACCAGGGCGGCGGCCAGACCCTCCGGGGTCGGCGCCTCGAACAGCGTGCGCAGCGGCATTTCCACGCCGAGCGTCGCGCGGATGCGGGCGGCCAGACGGGTGGCCAGCAGCGAATGCCCGCCCAGGTCGAAGAACCCGTCCTCGACGCCGGCCGACGCCACCCCCAGGACCTCCGCGAACAGCTCGCAGAGGATCTGCTCCTGCGGGCTGCGCGGCGCGCGGGATGCGGCCGCCGGGGCGAGGTCGGGTGCCGGCAGGGCCCGGTGGTCCAGCTTGCCGTTGACGGTCAGCGGCAGCGCGTCCAGCACGACGAACGCCGACGGCACCATGTACTCCGGCAACCGCTCGCGCAGGTGCTCCCGCAGGTCCGCGGACCTCGGTGCGGCGCCCGCGGCCGGCACCAGGTACGCGGTCAGCCGGGTGTCGTCGGCGCGGTCCTGCCGGGCCAGGACGGCGACCTGGGCGATGCCGGGGTACCCGGCCAGCGCCGCCTCGACCTCGCCGAGTTCGATCCGGAAGCCGCGCACCTTGACCTGCTGGTCCGCCCTGCCGACGTAGCGCAGGCTGCCGTCAGCCGCGCGGCGCACCACGTCGCCGCTGCGGTACATGCGCGACCCCGGCGCTCCGAACGGGTCCGCCACGAACCGGCCGGCGGTCAGGCCGGGCCGGTTGAGGTAGCCGCGCGCCAGGCCCGCTCCCGCGACGTACAGCTCGCCCGGCACGCCCGGGGCCACCGGCCGCAGGCCGCTGTCGAGCACGTACGCGCGCAGGTCCGGGAGAGCCGCGCCGACCTGGCCGGCGGTGGTGCCGGACCGGTCGAGCGCCGCGTACGTGACGTGCACCGTGGTCTCGGTGATGCCGTACATGTTGACCAGCCGCGGCGCGTCCTGCGGGTGCCTGCGGTACCAGCCGGCCAGCCGGCTGTGCTCCAACGCCTCGCCGCCGAACACCACCGTGCGCAGGGCGAGCCGGCTGCCGGTCTCCGGAGCCTCCGCGTCCGCTTCCATCAGCTGGTAGAAGGCGGACGGTGTCTGGTTGAGCACCGTCACCCGCTCGCGGGCGAGCAGGTCCAGGAACCGGCCGGGCGAGCGGCTGGTCTCGTGGTCCACGACCACCAGCCGGCCGCCGTGCAGCAGCGGGCCCCACAGCTCCCACACCGAGAAGTCGAAGGCGTAGGAGTGGAAGAGGGTCCACACGTCCTCGGCGGAGAAGTCGAACAGCTCCCGGGTGGTGCCGAACAGGCGCACCACGTTGCGGTGCGGGACCACCACGCCCTTGGGGTTGCCGGTGGAACCGGAGGTGTGGATGACGTAGGCGGCGTGGCTCGGGTCGAGGGGGACCCCGAGGTCCGTGTCCGGCAGCCGGTCCAGGTCCGCGGCGTCCAGCAGCAGCCGGTCCACCTGGTCCGCCCCCGGAAGCTCTCCGATCCGGCTGGTCGTCACGAGCAGCGCGGGTCGGGTGTCCTGGAGCAGGTAGGCGATCCGGGCGGCCGGGTACTGGGGGTCGACCGGTACGTACGCGGCGCCGGCCTTGAGCACCGCGAGCACCGCCACGACCAACTCCGCCGAGCGCGGCAGGGCCAGGGCCACCAACTGCTCAGGCCCCACCCCCCGGTCGGCCAGGGCATGCGCCAGCTGGTTGGCGCGGGCGTTCAACTGGCCGTACGTGAGAGTGACTTCGCCGTCCGTGAGGGCGACCGCGGCCGGGTTCGCCCGGACCTGCTGCTCGAACAGCGCGGGCAGGCCGGACTCCGGCCGCTCGTCGCCCTGGTCGGCGCCGGCCGGCAGCAGCGCCCGGAGCTCGTCGGCGGACAGCACGTCCACCTGTCCGATCCGTCGGCCGGGGGCGGCGACGACGGCGCGCAGCAACCGCAGCCACCGCTCGACGATCCCGCTGACGGTGGCCGCGTCGAACAGGTCGGTGCTGTACTCCACGACGCCCGACAGCCCGTCCTCGCCGGGCTGTTCGGCCAGGACGAAGGTCAGGTCGCATTTGGCCGTCCCGGTGGGGACCAGGTCGGTCGCCACCCGCAGCCGCGGCAGGTCGAAGGTGCCGGACGGCGCGTTCTGCAGCGTGAGCAGGGTCTGGAACAGCGGGTGGTGCGCCAGCGTCCGGGTCGGGTTCAGCGCCTCCACGAGGTGCTCGAACGGCACGTCCTGGTGCGCGTACCCGGCCAGCGCGCCGGAGCGCACCCGGCCCAGCAGTTCGGTGAACGACGGGTCGCCGGACAGGTCGGTGCGCAGCACCAGGGTGTTGACGAAGAAGCCGACCAGGTCGTCCAGGGCCTCGTCGGTGCGTCCCGCGACCGGGGTACCGATCGGAACGTCGGTGCCGGCCCCGAGTTTGCCCAGCAGAGCGGCCAGGCCGGCCTGGAGCACCATGAAGAGGCTGGCTCCGCCGTCACGGGCGAGCGCGCGCAGGCCCCGGTGCAGCTCGGCGTCGATCCGCAGCGGCAGGTGGGCGCCCTGGTAGGACATCGCCGCCGGCCGGGGTCGGTCGAAGGGCAGCTCGACCTGCTCGGGCAGGTCCGCCAGCTGTTCGCGCCAGTAGGCGAGTTGGCCGTTGAGCAGGCTGTCCGGGTCGGCGCCGTCACCCAGCAGCTCCTGCTGCCAGAGCGCGTAGTCGGCGTACTGGACCGGCAGCGGCGGCCACTGCGGCTTCGCGCCCTCGCTCCGGGCGGCGTAGGCGGTCGTCAGGTGCCGTGCGAGAGGTCCGGTCGACCAGCCGTCGCCGGCGATGTGGTGCACCACCAGCAGCAGCACGTGCTCGTCCGTGCCGAGCCGGAACAGTTCGGCGCGCAGCGGCGGCTCCTCGGAGAGCTCGAAGCCGTACCGCGCGGCCTCCGCCAGCCGGTCCGGCAGGTCGTGCTCGCCGACCTCGGTCACCCGCAGCCGCGGCCGTGCGGCGTCGAGGCCGAGCACCCGTTGGTACGGCACGCCGTCGACCACCGGGAAGACGGTACGCAGGCTCTCGTGCCGCTCGACCACGTCCGCCAGTGCGGCTTCCAGGGCACGCTGGTCCAGGCTTCCGGACAGCCGCAGGGTCAGCGGGATGTTGTAGGTGGCGCTCGGCCCCTCCAGCCGGTGCAGGAACCACAGCCGCCGCTGCGCGAAGGACAGCGGGACCACCGCGGGGCGCTCGCGCCGCCCCAGCGCCGGGCGCGCCCGGCCCGCGACATCCACCGCGGCCGCCAGTTCCGCCACCGTCGGCGCGTCGAACAGGTCGCGCAGTCTCAGCTCCACGCCGAGCACGGACCGGGCCCGGGCGACCAGCCGGGTGGCGAGCAGGGAGTGCCCGCCGAGGTCGAAGAAGCTGTCGTCCGGCCCGACCTCGGCGACCCCCAGCACCTCGGCGAACAGCCCGCAGAGCAGGTGCTCGACCGCGGTGCGCGGTGCGCGGCCCGATGCGGCGGGCTGCTGTCCGGGCGCCGGGAGAGCGCGCCGGTCGAGCTTGCCGTTCGGGGTCAGGGGCAGCTCGTCCAGCACCACGAACGCCGACGGCACCATGTACGCGGGCAGCCGCTCCCGCAGCCGGTCCCGCAGCGCGTCCGCTCGGACGGTCTGCCCCGCGTCGGGGAGGACGTAGGCGACCAACCGGGTTTCCTCGTCGGTGCGTACCGTGACGACGGCCCGTGCGACCTGTGGGTGTTCGGCGAGCGCCGCCTCGATCTCGCCGGGTTCGATCCGGAACCCGCGGACCTTGACCTGGTCGTCGGTACGGCCCAGGAACTCCAGGTTCCCCTCCGCGTTCCACCGCACCAGGTCACCGGTGCGGTACATCCGCGACCCGTCCGGGCCGAACGGGTCCGCCACGAACCGCCCCGCGGTCAGACCCGGCCGGTCCAGGTAGCCACGCGCCAGCCCCGCACCCGAGATGTACAACTCACCCGCCACACCCGCCGGCAACGGCCGCAACGCGGCATCGAGCACGTACAACCGGGCGTTGGTGACGGGCCGGCCGATCACCGGACGTGGACTCGCGGCCACGTCCGCGACCACCGAGTTGACGGTGCATTCGGACGGTCCGTAGAAGTTGAGGCAGGAGCCCCCACCGGCCGCCCGCAACCGCTCCCACACCTGCTCCGGAACGGCCTCCCCACCCGCCGCGACCAGTGCCGGACGACGCAGCGGATCGTCCAGCAGTCCATGGGCGAGGAGGACTTGAAGATAGGAGGGAGTGGCCTCCACATAGTCCAGCCCTCGGCTCGCCGTGTAGTCGACCAGGGCTTCCGGGTCGGTCCGGGTCGCGTGGTCCAGGACGTGCAGCTCGTGACCCGCGAAGAGGGCCGAGAGTTGGTTCCAGGAGGCGTCGAACGACACCGAGGTGGTCAGGGCCACCCGCAGCCGCTGCCGGTCCTCCAGCAGCGGCGCGAACCGCACCAGCCGGTGGTCGGTGAGCAGGTTGAGCAGGCCGCCGTGGGTGACCACGACGCCCTTGGGCCTGCCGGTGGAACCGGAAGTGTGGATCACGTACACCGGGTGGCGAGGATCGACAGTCACCCCCGGATCGACCGCCGGACAACCCGCCACCGAAGCAGCCGTCGCAGGATCGTCAAGCACCAGCCGATCGGCACCGCCCTCCGGCAACCGCCCCCCGCTCCGCACATCGGTCACCACCACAACCGGCCGCGCATCCTCCAGCAGATACGCCACCCGAGCCGCCGGATACTCCGGGTCCACCGGCACATACGCCGCACCCGACTTCACCACCGCCAAGATCGCCACCACCAACTCCGCCGACCTCGGCAACACCACCGCCACCAACCGCTCCGGCCCCGCACCCCGCGCCATCAACGCATGCGCCAACCGATTCGCCCGCGCATCCAACTCCGCATACGTCAACGACACATCACCACACACCAACGCGACCCGGCCCGAAGCCGCCGCGACACGCTCCCGGAACAACTCCGGCAGGCTCACAGCCGGAACCCGCGCCACCGGCCCGGTCCCCAGCGCCGCCAGCGCACCGTGCTCCCGCGCGGTGAGCAGATCGATCCTGCCGACCGCCTCGTCCGGGTCGCAGTCCGCGACGGCGTCGAGCAGGGCGAGCAGCCGCTGCTGGTGCGCGGCGAGGTCGTCGTCGCCGTACGCCTGCGGCGCGCCGTGCAGCCTGAGCAGCGGGGGATTGCCGTCGCGGTAGTCGAAGACCCAGACGGCCAGGTCGGTGGTCGATCCCGACACGAAGTGGTGAACTGACGCGGGGTGCCCGGCAAAGCTCGGCCTGGCGTTGAAGGCCATGATGTTGACGATCAGCGGGAACGCCGTGCCGATGCTGCCGGGCGCGCCGAGGTCGCGCAGCAGGTCCTCGCTGCGGTAGCGCTCGTGCGCGACGGCCGAGTCGACCTCCCGTGCCGCCTGGGCGACGAGTTCGCCCCACGGCATGTCCGGTCGCACGGTCAGCCGCAGGGGGACCACGTTGGACATGGTGCCGGGTACTGACAGCAGGTCGCGGTCGGAGCCCCGACGGGCGGTGACGGGAAGGGCGAGCACCACGTCCTGTGCGCCGCTGAGACGGTGGGCGTAGAGCGCGGTCGCCGCGACCACCACCCGGGACCAGCGGACACCGGCCCGGGCCGCCGCCGCCCGCAGCGCCTCGGGGCGGCGCAGTTCCCGCTCTCCGGCCAGGCGCAGGGCCTGGTGCGGGTCCGTCGCGGTGGTGTCGGTGAGCCGGGTCGGGGCGGGCAGATCGGCGAACCGTCCGGTCCAGTAGGAGCGGTCGGCGGTGAAGTCGGCGGACGAGCGGTAGGCGGTGTCGCTTTCCACCAGGTCCCGCAGCGAGCCGAACGGGCAGGGCGGCACGGCGGCGCCCTCGGCGAGTGCCGAGTAGACCTCGCCGACCCGCTGCCGGACCATGGAGCTGCTGATCGCGTCCAGCACCAGGTGGTGGTAGTTCAGGTACCAGAGGAACTCGGTGGGCGACAGCCGGATCAGTGCGTGGCCGAACAGCGGATCGGCGGCGAGGTCCAACGGACGGGCCAGGTCGCGCTCCATCCATTCCATGGCCGCCGCCCGCGGGTCCGGCTCCGCACCGAGGTCGAGGTGGGTGGGCGTCCAGTCCCAGGTGGCGCGCGGGATCTGGTGCGGGCCGTCACCGTCGTCGACGAAGGTCACGTGCAGGGCGTCGACCTCGTCGACCACCCGGCGCAGCGCGGCGTCGAACAGCTGCGGATCGACCGGCCCGTGGACCTCCAGGCACTCGCCGACGCGGTAGCCCGGGATCGGCGTCCGGGAGCTCTGTTCGGCGAGCCAGATCTCCCGCTGCGCCGCGGTCAGGGGAAGGCCGTCTTGGTCGCGACGGGACATGGGGGTACCTCCAGAAGTGTGGGCGGGCATGCGCGCAGGGCGCGCCGTGCCGCGCCGGTCGCGGTGGCATCACGCGATCGGCGGGCGGGGCGGCTTTCTGCGGTCAGGCGGCGAGTTCGCCGGCCTGGATCTGCCAGAGGGATGCGTAGTGTCCGTGCTGGGCGAGGAGTTCGTCGTGGGTGCCCTGTTCGGCGACGATGCCGCCCTTGTCCATGACGTAGATCCGGTCGGCGTGGCGGACCGTGGAGAGGCGGTGGGCGATGACGATCATCGTCCGGTCGGCCGCGAAGCTGCGCAGCGTGCGCTGGATGGCGGCCTCGGTCTCGTTGTCCACGGCGGAGGTGGCCTCGTCGAGGATGACGACCGGCGAGTTCTTGAGCATCGTGCGCGCCAGGGCGATCCGCTGCCGCTGGCCGCCGGAGAGCGCGGCGCCGCGTTCGCCGATCAGCGTGTCGTAGCCGTCCGGCAACATCGCGATGAAGGGGTGCGCCTCGGCCATGGCGGCGGCCTGGAGCACTGCCTCGTCAGAGGCTCCGAAGGTGCCGTAGCGGATGTTGTCGGCGATGCTGCCGTCGAAGAGGAAGGGGTCCTGGGCGACGAAGCCGATGGTCTGGCGCAGGACGTGACGGCGCAGGTCCCGGACGTCCTGTCCGTCGAGCAGCACCCGGCCGGACTCCACGTCCTGGAAGCGCATCAGCAGCTTGGCGATCGTCGTCTTGCCGGAGCCGGTGGCGCCGACCAGGGCGGTCACCTGCCCGGCCGGGATGGTCAGCGAGAGGTCCTCCAGCGCCGCCGGCCGGCCGGGGTAGGCGAAGGTGACCCCGTCGAGGACGAGTTCGCCCCGCACCTCGGCGACGTCGAGCGTCCCGTCGCCGTCGTCGGCCTCGGCGGGCAGGGCGCGCAGCCGCTGGACCCGCTCGTAGGAGGCGAGGGTGCGCTGGTACTGGTCGGCGATGCCGCCGAGCCGGCTCATCCGCATCAGCAGCATCTGGGGCAGCCCGATCAGCGGGCTGAACACCTCGAAGCGCAGGGTGCCGTTGAGCACCGAACGGCCACCGATCAGCAGGGTCGCGGCCATCGACGCGGTGGTGCAGGCCCGGACGGTCTCGGCGTGGCGGATCGTGCCGCGGTCGCTCTGCCGGCTGCTCTCCTGGGCCGCTTCGCTCAGCGTGTCGATGTGTTCGGCCTCGTGGTCCTCGGTGCAGAAGCTCTTGACGGTCGCACCGGCTTCGAGCGAGTTGATCACCTGGCTGCCCAGCCTGGCCCGGCGCTCGCCGGTGACGGCGTATCCGGCCGCGGCCCGGTCCTGGTGGCGCAGCGACAGCCAGGCGATGACCGGGATCGGCAGGAACGCGACCCAGGCGATCTCCGGCGCCAGCAGGAGGAACGCGGGCACCAGGAGGGCCAGGCTGGTGCCGAGTTGCAGGACGTCGTTGGCCGGTCCGGCGAAGAAGGCGCCCAACTGCCCGACGTCGTTGGTGAGCGTGCCGGCCACCCGGCTGGTCCGCTCTCCCTCCAGGTGCCTCAGTTCGAGGTGCTGGACGTGTCGGTACGTGCGGCTCCGCCAGTCGTGCTCGATGTCCTGGCCGAGTCGGCGCCACTGGAGGTTGGAGGCGTACGACAGTCCCGCCACCGCGGCGCAGGCGGCGGCCACCAGCCCGGCCAGCCCCCAGAGTTGGGCGGAAGCCGTGGTCAGGCCGAGGCTGACCAGTGGGGCCGCCTCGCCCTTGATGAGGACCAGGCCGGTCCAGCCCAGGAAGGTGCCGAGCGCCGTCTCCGCGGTCTGGCACGCGATGGACAGGGCGGCTGCCCGGTAGAGGGTGCGCCGATGCGGTCCGACGATCTCCAGCAGGGGGTGGCGTCCGGTATCCGGCCCGGCCGCGTCGCGGGACGCGTCGACCGTTCTGTGCCAGTCCTTGCGGAGCACGACCGCGGTCGCCACGACCACACCGCCCACCGCCACCAACTGCCTCCTCAGCGCTGATCCCTTGATCAGCGCGATCCCGGCCGCGACCGCGCCGCCGGCGGCGAGCGCCGGGAGCGTGACCGGGCCGCGGTCCGCCGGCGGGGCCGGGTCGACGGCGGGCCCGTCCGGCGTCACGCCTTCCGTTCCGGTGGGCTTCGCCGCGAGCAGGGCGACGGCTCTGCGCACCATCCGGCCGACGTCCGTGGCGCACACCCGCGCATCGTGCCGGACGAGGACGCCGCCGGTGACCGGGTTCGCCTGGACTTCGGTGATCCCGGGAACGCGGCTCAGGGCGGCGGCGAGGATCTGGGCCGTCCGGGGCCGTCCGCGCACCAGCTTGACGTCCCAGCGCTGGCGGCCCGGCGTGACCGAGCGCGGACTCGCGCCCGATTCCACGGATCGGAATCCGGGTGCGGCACCCAGTAACGATGGCATGTGTACGAATCACCTGTTCGCGGGGTCGCGGAATACCGTCACGGACACGACGGAATACGGCGACGGAGTGGGGAATTCTGAACGGCGGATTTCAGCAGCCGAACTGCCGGCGGACGGCCGCCGCCCGATGCGTTCCGCCGAATCGATCGACATGCGCGCCCGGCGGCGGCCGCGGGTCCCGACGGACCGTCAGTGCGCCTTTCCGGCACTCGCGCGCGGCTTCGGGGCCCTTGAGCCCCCTTCGGCCTGGCCGACGGGCTCGTCCATGGGGACGCGCGCGGCGACGGGCTGGGCGACACCGGAGCGCGCTCCGGTGTCACCGGCGGAAATCTGGGCGGCCACCACATCGGCGGTCACCTCGGCGGCGAGGTCGTTGATGTTCTCCCCGACCTCATGGGCCGCCTTCTTCACCTCCATCGCGATGCCGACGGACGTCTTGACGACTCCGCTCACCAGCGGCCTGAGCAGGCGCTTGGCCAGCGGCGCGACGATGAGACCTACCAGGAAGGGCGGTACTACGGGCGGCATGATGCTCCATCCTCTCCACGTATGCGTATGACAGGGAACCCGGGCATGGCGAACTCCGGAGCAGTGCGCAGCCGGGTGAAGAGAAGCATTCCAGCTCGGTATCCGGGATTCGCTCCACACGTCGGATTCCCGGACACCGGAACGCGCCATCCGATCCCACGATCACCGTAGTCGAGCCGCGCTCGCTTGGACCAAATGGCTACCTCCGAGTTCACTCATGCGAGTGTTCATTCCCTGACCGCGTGACCTGAACCGCTGAACATCAAAACACCAAGGAAAGCGATCATCGGATTATCCTTTCTCCATTAATTCCGCCCGTCCGGCACGCACCACGCAGCCCGCTCAGCAATGGAACAGCCGGCCCCGCAGCTCCTCGTAAAGGTGAATCGGGACCACCCGCCCCGGTCGCCCCGAGCGGCTCCCGACCAGCGGGCAGGCGGGTTGAGGACGTTCGAACACGCCTCGCGCAAAGGGCAGTTGACGCACCACGACCGAGCCCCGGTGACACCATGACGCCATGCCCCGACGCACCCCGGCGGTCGTCCTGGCCACTGTCCTCATCGCCTCGGCCGTCTCGCTGGGTGGCTGCGGCGACGGTGCTGCCTCCTCGACGACCACTCCCCTGGTGGACCACGGAACCGTCAGGATCGCGGAGTCCAGCGAGACGCCGAGCTTCGACCCGTACTCCTCCTTCGGCGCCTCCCAGGCCCGTTACGCCTATGACTCACTGGTCGACCTCGCCCCCGACGGCACCCTGGTCACCGGTCTGGCCTCCTCCTGGCGGGCCACCGCCACCACGGCCACCTTCGTCCTCCGTCCGGGCATCACCTGCTCCGACGGCACTCCCCTCACCGCCTCGGCGGTGGCCCGGGCACTCACCTACGCGGGCGACCCGGCCAACCAGCTCGCCGGCGCCCGGACCGTCCTCCCGGACGTCCCGTTCACCGCGCGCGCCGACAACAGGACCAGGACGGTGTCGACAACGGCCGCGGCCCCCTTCCCGTTCCTCACCCGCACCATCGGACAGCTGCCGATCGTCTGCCCCGCCGGGCTCGACCGGCCCGCCTCGCTGGCACGCGCCACCCAGGGCACCGGCCCCTACGTGCTGACCCGCTACACCCCGGGCGGGCCCTACGAGTTCACCGTCCGCGACGGATACTCCTGGGGGCCGGCCGGGGCGACCACCGCTGAGCCCGGCATCCCCGCACACATCGTCATCTCGGTGGTGCCCCAAGCCTCCACCGCCGCGAACCTCCTGCTCACCGGGGGCATCGAGATCGCCGACGTGAACGGGCCGGACCGCGCCCGGCTCACCGGCCACGGTCTGTCCACCACCGACGTCGCGACCGTGGTCGGGCTGACCTTCTTCAACCAGCGGCCCGGCCGGCCCCTCGCCGACAGGGCACTTCGCCGCGCCATGGTCGCCGCCCTCGACCGCCGGGGGCTCGCCAACGTCGCCGTCGGCGGCCGCGGCAGGCCCGCGACCGACTTCGGCGCCGAGGGCTCGGTCTGCCACGCCGACGTCGCGGACGCCAACCTGCCCTCCCGGAACGCGGCGAAGGCCCTCCGGGCCGCCGGCTGGACCCGCTCCGGCCACGGCCCGCTGACCAAGGACGGCCGCCCTCTGCGGCTCCGCCTGATCACCAGCCCCGACCTCGGCCCCACCCTGCCGTCCGTCGCCGAGCTGATGGCCCGGGAGTGGACGGCACTCGGCGCGGACGTCGAGCAGGTCACCGAGAGCCTGCCCGCCCTCGTCAACGCCATGTACGGCAGCGCCGACTTCGACGTGGTGGTCGGCAGCACCCCGGGTTTCGCCCTGCCGGTCGGCTTCGTCCCCTTCTTCTCCGGCCCCGTCACCGCCCAGGGCCTCAACTTCGCTGGCGTGACCGACCCCGAGTACGACGCCCTGGTCGCCCGAGCCCTCCGCGAGACCGACACGACGGGCTGCGGCACCTGGAACCGGGCCGCCGCCGCGCTCTTCCGCTCCGCCGACGCACTGCCGATCGCCGACGGCCGGAGCAGCGTGTACGGCTACCGCACCACCTTCGCCACCTCCTTCGGCGGCCAGCTCATTCCCACCAGCATCCGCCTCCACCAGTGACCGGGACCCACCATGTCCTTACCCCAGCTGATGCGGCACCCCTGGGCAGCGTTCCTCGGCCGCCGTACGCTCCGCCTGCTCGTCTCCCTCGCAGTCGTGCTCACCGCGTCGTTCTCGATGATCCGCCTCGTCCCCGGCGATCCGGTCCGGGCCGCCCTCGGTGTCGACGCCGCCCCCGACCTGGTGGCCGCCCGCCGGCACACCCTCGGGCTCGACGCACCCTTCCTGTCCCAGTACCGGCACTACCTCTGCGGTCTGCTGCACGGCGACCTCGGCACCTCGCTGGTCACCGGGACCCCCGTCGCGGAGCTGGTCCGCACCCGGCTGCCGGCCACCTTGGAGATCGCCGGTCTCGCCTTCCTGGCCACCCTCGCCGTCGCCCTGCCCGGCGGCCTGCTGGCCGCGGTCCGCACCCGTGACGGCCGCCGCCCGCGCACCGATCTGGCGTTCACCGCGGTCACCGCCGGTGTGGCCGCGGTGCCGGACTTCGTGCTGGCCGCGGGACTCACCGCGCTGCTGGCCGTCGGCCTCCGACTGTTCCCGGTGGCCGGAGCGGCGGGCGTCGAGTCCTTCGTCCTGCCCGTCCTCGCGCTCTCCCTCGCCCCCACCGCCATCCTGCTGCGCATCGTCCGGGTGGAGGCGCTCAAGGTGCTGAACGAGGACTACCTGCGCACCGCCCGGAGCAAACGGCTGTCTCCCGCACGTTGCTACCTCCGGCACGCGGCACCGAACACGGCCACCGCCGCGCTCACCGTCGCCGGAAGCCTGCTGCCCGCCCTGATCGCCGGCACCGTACTGGTCGAGAAGGTCTTCGCCTGGCCCGGCATCGGCTCCGCCATGGCCCAGTCCGTGATCGCGCAGGACTACCCGGTGGTCCAGGCGATGGTGCTGGTGCTCGGCACCACCCTGCTGCTCGCCGGCCTCGTCGTCGACGTGCTGCTCGCCGTGCTCGATCCCCGTTCGGCGATCCGGGAGATGTGACCATGCGCCTTCCGTCCGGATTCCGGCGCTCGCCCATGGCCTGGGCCACCGCGGTCATGATGGCGTCACTCCTCGCCCTCGCACTGGTCGGCCCGCCGGTCTGGGGCGCGGCGGCCGACCGCCCCGACCCCTCGGCCGTACTCCAGGGACCCTCCGCGGGTCACCCGTTCGGCACCGACGGTCTCGGCCGTGACCTGCTCGCCCGGGTCCTGACGGCCACCCGGCCCTCCCTGCTGCTCGCGCTGGCGGCGGTCCTGCTCGGCGCGAGCTCGGGAATCCTCCTCGGGGCCTGCACCGCCGTCCTCGGCCGGCGCGGCCGCCGGCTGACCGCCGGGCTGATCAACCTCCTGCTCGCCTTCCCGGCGCTCCTCGTCGCGATGTTCCTCGCGGTCGTGTTCGGCGCGGGCGCCGCCGGGGCGGTACTGGCCCTCGCGGCCGCGGGCGTCCCCGGATTCGCCCGGCTCGCCCAGACCCTCGCCGCCGGCGTCGCGGGCACCGACCACCTGGCCGCGGCCCGGGTCCTCGGCCTGCGCCGCCACCGGCTGCTGTGGCGGCACGTCCTGCCCAACATCGCGGAGCCGCTGCTGCTGAGCACCACCACGGCGGCGGGCACCTCCCTGGTCGCACTCTCCGGGCTGAGCTTCCTGGGCCTGGGCGTCCAACCGCCCGGCTACGACTGGGGGCTGCTGCTCAGCCAGGGGCTCGACCGGATCTACGCGGACCCGCTGCCCGCGCTGGCCCCGGGCCTGGCCGTCCTCTACGCGGCCCTGGCCTTCCAACTGCTCGGCGAGGTCCTGGCCGGGAGCGTCGCCCGGCGCGCCCCGGCCCCGCGCGCACCCGCGCCGACGCCCGCCCCGAGCGGCCCCGCCGAGGACGGGCTGGTCCTCCAGGTCGAGGACCTCAGCATCGAACTCCCCACCCCGGACGGCCCGGTCCGGCCGGTGCGCGGCGTGAGCTTCTCGGTGCGGCCCGGCGAGGCCCTCGGGCTCGTCGGCGAGTCGGGCTCGGGCAAGTCGCTCACCGCACTGGCCATCGCCGACCTGCTCCCGTACGGCGCGCGCGTGTCGCGGCGCACCCTGCGCCTGCTCGGAGCCGACCTCGCCGCCCTGACGCCCAAGGAGCGGGACCGGCACCTCGCGACGGGCCTGGCGATGATCTTCCAGAACCCGGCCTCCGCGCTCAACCCGTCCCTGCGGATCGCCACCCAGCTCACCGAGGCCCCCCGGGCCCACCGGGGTGCCGGCCGCGCGGGGGCCGCCGCGCAGGCCGCCGACGCTTTGCGCCGGGTCGCCCTGTCCCCGGCGCTGCTGCGCTCACGTCCTCACCAGCTCTCCGGCGGCCAGCGCCAGCGCGTGATGATCGCCTCCGGGCTGATGGTGCGGCCGGGGCTGATCATCGCCGACGAACCGACCACCGCACTCGACGTCACCGTGCAGCGGCAGATCACCCGGCTGCTCACCGACATCCGGCGGGACACCTCCGCCGCGATCCTGTTCGTCAGCCACGACATCGCGCTCGTGGGCGAGTTCTGCGAACGGGTCCTGGTGATGTACGCGGGCGGCATCGTCGAGGAACTGCCCGCCGACCGCCTCACCGACGGTGCCCGGCATCCCTACACGCGGGCGCTGGTCGCCTCGGTGCCGGACCTCACCGTCGACCGCGGCCGGCCGCTGCGGACGATCGAGGGGGCACCGCCCGACCCGCTCGCGCCCGCACCGGGATGCCCGTTCGAACCCCGCTGCCCGCACCGCCGGGACCACTGCGCCGAGCAGGCTCCACCGCTGGAGGACCTCGACGCCGTCCACCGGGTCGCCTGCTGGCATCCTGTACCGCTCGCGGCGATCCCCGAGCAGGTGACCGCGTCATGACCACCCTTCAGGTCACCGACCTCACCGTCCGCCACCCCGGCCCCCGGGTCCGCCCCGCCGCCGTGGACGGTGTCTCGCTGGAGATCCCGTCCGGCACCACGCTCGGCCTCGTGGGCGAGTCCGGCTCGGGGAAATCCAGCCTGGCCCGCGCGATCGTCGGCCTCGTCCCCGTGCACAGCGGCCGGGTCCTGGTCGACGGCCGGGAGGTCCGCACCCGCACCGTCCGCGGCCGGCGCCGGCTCGGCCGCCTCGTCCAGGTCGTCCTCCAGGACCCGGACACCGCGCTCGACCCCCGGATGACGGCCCGTCAGGCGCTCGTCGAAGCCGCCACCGTCTTCCGCCGGCTCGACCGGGCCGCCCGCGCCGAGCGCGTCACCGAGCTGCTCGGCCTCGTCGGCCTGGACCCCGGGCTCGCCGACCGCCTGCCCCGGCAACTGTCCGGCGGCCAACGCCAGCGGGTCGCCCTCGCCCGCGCCCTGGCCGTCGAGCCCGGCCTGCTGATCGCCGACGAGATCACCTCGGCGCTCGACGTCTCGGTACAGGCCGCCGTCCTCAACACGATCCGCGACCTCCAGCGACGGCTCGGGCTGTCCGTGCTCTTCATCGGCCACAATCTGCCGGCGGTCTGCCACGTCTCCGACGTCGTGGCGGTCATGCGGCACGGCCGGATCGTCGAGACCGCCCCCACCGGGACGATCCTGCGCGCCCCGCGGCACCCCTACACCCGAACGCTGCTCGCCTCCGTGCCGTCCCTGCGCGCGGCCCCGCCCGCGCAGAGGACGTCATCACCGGAGGGCACCCGGACGCGGTGTCCGCCGGAGCCCGGGTGATCGGCCCGGCGGCGCCCCGCCATTCACGAACCGCTATCGAAAGGAACGGACATGGGAGTTCTTCGAGGTGCACCGCTCAGGCCGGAACGGAGCGTGGCATGACCGTCGCCCTGGACCAGACCCTGTTCCACCAGACCGGTGTCGGCCTGTCCGTACCGTTCTCCATCGCCGGGACCGGGATGCACCTGCCCCCGGAGGTCGTCACCAACCAGCAGCTCACCCGCACCCTGGACACCAGCGACGAATGGATCACCAGCCGCACCGGCATCCGCGAACGCCGCCGGCTGGCACCGCATCTGGCGACCTCCGACATGTGCGTCGCCGCCGCCCACCCGGCCCTCGACGCCGCCGGCGTCGAGCCCACCCGACTGGACGCGGTCATCGTCGCCACCTACACCTGGGACCAGCCGATGGTGTCGACCGCGCTGATCGTCAAGGACGCCCTCGGCGCGCACCGCGCCCTGGCCCTGGACGTCACCCAAGCCGCCTGCGCCTCCGGCATCCAGGCCATGCTGATCGCCGCCCACCTCCTGCAGAACCCCTCCATCACCACCGTCCTCCTCCTCGCGGCCGACTGCGCCTCCAGGCTCGCCAGCCCCACCGACCGCACCACCGGCGTCTTCTTCGGCGACGCCGCGGCAGCCGTCGTCCTCAGCCGCTCCGAGACCCCCGGAGCGGGCCTGCTCTCCTACAGCCTCGGCTCCCAGCTGTCCTACGGTGTCCAGATCCCCGCCGGAGGCTCCCGGCTGCCCGCCGGCGCCGCCACCGTCGCCGCCGGAGAGCACTACCTGTCCATGGACGGCCGCGCCGTCTGGAACACCGCGACCACTCGCCTGCCCGAGAGCATCACCAGCGCCGCGCACCGCGCCGGCGTGCCGATCGACCAGGTCCGTCATTTCTTCCTGCACCAGGCCAACCTGAACATCCTCACCGAGACCATGGCGGCGCTGGACGTTCCCCCGGAGCGCGCCCCCGTCACCGTGGACCGGCTGGGCAACACCGGATCGGCCGGGCTGTTCACCGCGCTGCACACCACCGTCACCGCAGGCGCCCTGCGCCCGGGGGACGCCTACGTGCTGGCCGGGATCGGCGCGGGCTTCCAGTGGGGAAGCCTCTGCATGCGGCATGCCTGACGCGTCGTCAACTCGTCGTCGTGGTCCTTCCCGGACGGATGAACTCCCGCCGAACCCGGGCGTTCCCGCCACCGCCCGCACCAGCATGGGCGGCATGACCACCACGCGTTCCCGCGCCGAACGGGCCGCCCGGGCCCGGACCGCGGCACCACAGCTCGCCGCCGAGGGCATCGACGGGGTGGTGTTCGGCTGGGTCGACAACGCCGGGCTCACCCGGGTCAAGTCCGTCCCGCTCGCCCAGCTCGAACACGCCGCCGAGTACGGTGTCGGCGCCGCGCCCTGCTTCGACTTCTCCCTGGTCGACGACTCCTTCACCCGCACACCGTCGAGCACCGGCCCGACCGGTGACCTGCGGCTCGTCCCCGACCTCGACCGGCTCACCCCGCTCGCCGCCCAGCCCGGCTGGGCGTGGGCCCCGGCCGACCGCTACACCCAGGGCGGCGCCCCGCACCCCGGCTGCCAGCGCGGCTTCACCCGCCGGGCCGCCGAGGCCGTCGGACGGCGCGGGATGTCGGTGCGGGCCGGGATCGAGGTCGAGTGGGTGGCGGCCGACGCCGCCGGGACCCCCGCGGCGCACGGGCCCGGGTACGGCATGACCCGCTTCGTCGAGCACTCCGACTACCTGCGGGAGGTGCTGAACGCCCTCACCCGGCAGGGCCTCGCCGTGCTCCAGCTCCACCCCGAGTACGCCGCCGGGCAGTTCGAGGTCTCCGTCGCCGCCGAGGGACCGGTCGAGGCAGCCGACACCGCGATGCTGGTACGCCACACCATCCGGGCCGTCTCCGCCCGGCACGGCCTGCGGGTCTCGTACGCGCCGGTCTTCTCCGGGGGCGAGCTCGGCAACGGCGGCCATGTGCACCTCAGCCTCTGGCAGCAGGACCGCAACCTCGCACACGGCGGCCCCGGCCGCCACGGGCTGCACCCGGAAGCCGAGCACTTCCTCGCGGGCGTGCTGTCCGAGCTGCCGGCCCTGCTCGCCCTCGGCGCGCCCAGCGCCGCCTCCTACCTGCGCCTGGTGCCCTCCCGGTTCGCCGGGGCCTACCGCTGCTGGGGGCTGGAGAACCGTGAGGCGGCGCTGCGCCTGATCACCGGCTCCACCGCCGAGCAGGCCAACGCCGAGGTCAAGTGCTTCGACGCCGCCGCCAACCCGTACCTGGTGATCGGCGGCGTGCTGGCCGCGGGCCTCGCGGGGCTCGACGCCGGGCTGCAACTACCGCCCGAGATCCGCAGCGACCCCGCCACCCTCGGCACCGCCGACCGCCTCCCGACCACCCTGTCCGAGGCGACCGACGCCTACGAGAAGTCCGCGCTCCTGCGCAAGGCCCTCGGCCGCGAACTGTACGAGGCGGTACTCGCCGTACGCCGAGGGGAAGCGGAGCTGTTCGCCACCCGCACGGACGAGGACGTCATCGAGGCCACCCGCTGGCGCTACTGACCGGCGGTCACCCCCCGGCCCCGTCCAACCGCCGCGCCAGGTGCACGGCCTCTGCGCCGTAGCCCGCGGGCGGATCGATCCCGGGACGGACGCGGTAGCGGCCGCGTTCGGCCGCCGCCGGAGGGCGGGACTGCTCGGGCGGGCGGTCAACCGCCGGCCCGAGCAGACTTCGGGGCGACGCGGGTGTCGTGACGGGTGGGCATCGGCACCCGCGGGCGGTCACCTACGGTGCGGGGATTTCCCTGACCAGGCGAGACGTCCAGTCGCACCAGATGCGACCGGGCAGGAAGGCGCCGCCGACCTCGTCGAGGTACTCCTCGACGTAGGGGATGGTCGCGTCGCAGACCTCGAGGCCCTGGTCGAAGAAGCTGGTCTGGTCGGAGTCCGCCTGGTAGCTCCAGCGCGGGTTGTAGGGGGCCGGGCGGGGGATGATCCGCGTGATCACGTGGGGCTCGTCGGTGGTCTCGCCGCTGATGAGCTCGCGGGCGTGCTCGATTTCCGTGCTGTTCGTCAGCTTGATGACGAAGGTGGCCCGCGTGATGTCGGTCATCTCGAAGTAGGCGGGGCCCGCTGCGGCCGCGCGGACCGGCCCCTGCTGGGGGGTGCTGGCCTGAGAGGGCTGTGCCACGGTGAAGGCGAGCACGCCGACGGCGGCCACGGCGGCCGCCTTGGTGAACACATGTCGCATGAGGGTTTCTCCTCGTTCCCGGTCGTCGTGCTCGTCACGACTGACTACTGAGAGCATTCAACCAGTAACTCGGAGTGATCAGAGTGATCTCGGCGTTTGGGTCGCGGGGGCGTTCGCCCTCACCGCGCGTGGCGCCGCGGGTCCCGTGGGGTGTCAACGGCGGCTGACGTCGGCGGCGTAGCCGGTGGTCGAGGTGGGTGGCGGGGAGCGGCCGCCCGGGTGATCAGGCGCGCAACAGGCGCATGACGAGGCCCAGTTGATGAGCGTAGTTCCGTTGGAAGTCCGGGTCCGCCGGGTCGCTGCCGAAGATCCGGCGCACGGTGCCCGGCATGAGGTGGGGAGCCATGACGAGAGCCTGGGACAGCAGCATGACCATGGCCGGGCTGATCGCGTCGGTCAACTCGCCCTCGGCCTGGCGGCGCTCGATGTCGGCGAGGTCCTCCGCCCCCGGCTCGGCCGCGTCCGGGCGGCCCGTCAGCTGCGACCACGCCTCCAGGCGTACGCCACGCGGGTCCGCGAAGACGTTCCGCAGGTAGCCGAGAACCAGCTCGTCATACGGGAGTTCGGGGTCCTGCAGCTCCGCCTCGCTCCTCGCCCACTGGCGGCCCAACTCCGCGTAGATCCCGCTCTTGCCGCCGAAGTAGTAGGTGATCAGCTGCTTGTTGACACCCGCGCGGTCGGCGATCTCCTGCACCCGGGCTCCCGCGTACCCCTTCTCGGCGAAGACGTCCTTCGCGGCCTCCAGGAGACGGCGACGGGAGGCGTCGGGTGCGGCGTCGGCGGCACGACGGCGGGTGGGCGGGGTCATGAGGCCAAGGATATCGGCGCCGGCCAGGGCGTCAACCATCTGGATGGTTGACAGAATTCATCCAGATGGTTGAACTGGGGTTCAGCACTTCTTCGAACGGGAGAGAACCTTGATACTCGTCACCGGAGCCACCGGCACCGTCGGCCGTCCCCTCGTGGCGCAGCTCGCCGCCACCGGTCATGCCGTCCGCGCTCTCACCCGGGCTCCTCGCGACGCCCGCTTTCCAGCCGGCGTCGAGTCCTGCGACAGCGCAAGCCCCGACCTGGACGACGTCACCGCGGTGTTCCTCAACCCGGCGGCCCTCTGGCAAGGCGAGCAGACCCTGCTCGACGCCGTGAGAAACGCGGGGGTGACGCGCGTGGTCACGCTGTCCTCCTCGTCCGTCCTCACCGGCGACAGCCGGCACGCCGTGGCCAACCGCCACCGCGAGCTGGAAGCCGCCGCCGAAGCGGTCGCGCCCGAGTTCGTCCATCTGCGGGCCGACGCTTTCGCCGCCAACGCCCGCCAGTGGATCGGCCAGGTCAGGGCGGGAGACACCGTCGCGGGTCCGTATGCACAGGCCGCCACCGCACCGGTCCATGAGGACGACATAGCCGCCGTCGCCGCCCGTGCTCTGACGGGAGCGATTCCCTCCGGTGAAGCGCCGGTCCTGACCGGGCCCCAGTCGCTGACCTTCACGGAACAGGTCCGCATCCTCGGTGCGGTGCTCGGTCGACCACTGCGCTACGAGGAGATCTCACACGCGGCAGCGCGCAACGCGATGCTCTCCAACGACTGGATGACCGAGGAGATCGCCGACTCCCTGCTTCGCTACTTCGCGTCGTGTGTGGAGACCCCGACCCCTGTATCCCCGGATCTGGAGCGCATTCTCGGCCGCCGCGGCCGCGCCTTCGAGGACTGGGCAGCGGGCGCGGCAGGCGAGTTCCGCTAGATGATCACCCGTGGGACGGGCTACGCGTACGAGGTTCGGTTCGCGAAGTCGGCGGCAAGGCTTCCGGAGCACCGGCATCGCGGCGACCCGGTCATCCGGCTCCCCCTCTCCGGAGTGAGGCGGCAGTCGGCCGGCAGCGGACGGATGTCGGTCGGCCGCGGAGCCCGGCTGCGGTGAGGCGGTCGTGCATGTCCGATACCTGCCAGCACCCTGCCCTCCTCGCTGGAAGGATGTCGGCATGCTCGACTTCGAACGCTGCTGGCGGGCCACGCTGAGCCGGGACACCCGTTTCGACGGCCTTTTCTACTCGGCCGTGATCACCACTGGCATCTACTGCCGCCCGAGTTGCCCGGGTTGCCCCATGCGGAAGAACGTCCGCTTCTACAGGAGTGCGGCGGCTGCCCAGGAGGCCGGCTACCGTGCCTGCAAGCGGTGCAATCCCGACGCCAGCCCTGGCTCGCCGGAGTGGAACCTCCGCGCCGACGTCGTCGGCCGGGCCATGCGGCTGATCGCGGACGGGGTCTGCGACCGGGAGGGCGTCGCGGGACTGGCCTCACAACTGGGCTACACCGCACGGCATCTCCACCGCCTGCTCACGGCCGAGGTCGGCGTCGGCCCGCAGGCCCTGGCTCGTGCCCAGCGAGCCCAGACCGCCCGCATCCTGTTGGAGAGGACCGGCCTGCGGATCACCGACGTGGCGATGGCCGCGGGCTTCTCCAGCGTCCGCCAGTTCAACGACACCATCGCCGCCGTCTTCGACCGCACCCCCACCGCCCTGCGGGGCGCGGCCTCCTCACCCACCGGCCAGGCCGCCGGGACCGTCGTCGTACGTCTGCCGGTCCGGGAACCCTTCGACGGACCGGCGCTGCTGCGCTTCTTCGCCGCCCACGCGATCCCTGGCATCGAGGACATCGACAACGGCACTTACCGCAGGGGGCTGCGGCTGCCGTATGGTGCCGGCGTCGTTGCCCTCACCCCGCGCCCCGGCTACGTCGAAGCACAGTTCCGCTTGGCAGACATACGGGACCTGGCCACCGCCATCCACCGCTGCCGCTGCCTGTTGGACCTGGACGCCGACCCGCTGGCCGTCGCGGAACTCCTCGCCGGGGAGCCCCTGATGGCTCCTTTGGTGGCCGCCCACCCCGGCTTGCGCGTGCCCGGGGCCGCCGACCCCGAGGAACTGCTGCTGACCACCGCCCTTCGGCACATACTCCCCGGACCCCAGGGCTCGACGGTGGCAGCCGCACTGACGCGTCGCTTCGGCCGCCCGCTGCCGTTCCCCAGCGGAACGGTGACCCACCTGTTCCCGACGGCCCGGACGCTGGCCGAGGCATCGCTGACCGATCTGCTCGACGACGAGGCAGCGGTCCTGCTGCGCCGCATCGCCACCGACGTGGCTGACCATGAGCTGACATTGAGTGACGGCAGCGATCGCACGGAGACGGAGTACCGGCTGACGCGGGCCGGCCTCGGTGGAGACAGCGCCGCCTACCTGGTCATGCGGGCCCTCAAGGACCCCGACGTTTTCCTCACCCAGGCTCCCGGGACCGGCCGGGCTCTGCGGAGTCTGGGGCAGCCGACCGACCCTGCCTCGACGATGCGCCGTGCCGAACACTGGCGCCCGTGGCGCTCCTACGCGCTCATGCAGCTGTGGAACCTCTGCCCTGACGGCACCCACCTCTTCGCGCCTTCGCACCGGACAGCACCACAGCCGGCGATCTTGGCATCGTGACGTCCCGCCGGGACCGGCCCGGCCGACTGCGCAGAGCAGGAGACTGTTCACGGTGGCGCCCCTGATCCAGCGGATCTCCCACCGCCCCGGATGGACAGCGGGAACAGTTCACCGTGACAAACAGAGCGCAGTAACAGGGAAGGCAATCAGCATGAGTGACGAGCTTCGCGAGGTTTTCGACTTCATCGCCTTTTCCGCCCGGCTCCGGGAGGTCGAGCGGCACAACAACGCCACGCGGGTGCGGAAGGAGAGCGTGGCCGAGCACTCATGGCACCTGGCGCTGGTCTGCTGGGTCCTGCACCGCGAGTTCGAGCGCGAGTGCGGGCACCGGCTGGACCTGGAGAAGATGCTCAAGATGTGCCTCATGCACGACCTCGTGGAGATCGAGGCGGGCGACCCCTCGGCCTGGCGTACCCAGGACAACGCCCGACTACGGGAGAAGAAGGCGCTCGTCGAGGAGGAGATCGCCCAACGCAGGTACGGAGCGCTCCCGGACGAACTGAGCGACGAGTTCCTCAAGGTCTGGCGGGAGCACGAGGCGGGCGTCACCCCCGAGGCCCGGCTTGTGCGGGGTGTGGACCGGCTGAATCCCGCGCTGATGCGCTACCTCACCGGGCAGGGTTGGCAGGATGTGGGCGTGGACGCCGGGGCGCTGGACCGCCTGCAACTGCCCCGGCTCCAAGTGAGCGAGAGCCTCACCGCCCTGTACCAGGAGGTCAAGGCCGCCGCGATCGCGCAGGGCCTGCTCGCGCCCGCCTCCTGAGGCTGTGGGAGCCCTGCGGCGACCCGTGATTCGAGTCCCGGCACGGGCGCACCCGGACGCGACAGCGGGGCCCCTCGTCCTGGCCGCCACCAGCCCAGACACACGAAACGGCCTGCGAAGAACCGACGGACCGCCGTGAAAGACCGAGGCCGGAGTTCAGAAGCGCTCCGGGTGAGGAGCGACTGTGCTGGTCCGATAGCTGCTGGAGAACCGGCCCGGGGCCCTGTCACGATCTACGTAGCAATCGTTTCCCCACCCGGTGCATCCGGAGTGGAGCCGTGAATGCGCCTGCCGAGGAATTTCGACGACGGCAGGAAACGTCTTCCGCTGACCGCGTCTCCAGACGCTTGTGTCCGCACTTCCGAATTCGCCCCGAAGCCGAAACAGGAACCGCATGCCCCCGAAGCCACGCATGAACCATGCGCTCGCCACACTCATCGTCAGCAGTGTGACGACCTTTCTGCTGCCCCTGGACTACACGGTTGCCTCGGTGGCCCTGCGCGACATACACCGAGATTTCTCCGTCAGTTTCAGCGACCAGCAGTGGGTGATCAACGGCTACACCATGGCGTTCGCCGCCCTGTTGATGGCAGGCGGTGGTCTGGCAGACCTGTTCGGTCGGCGGAAGGTCTTCCTGTCCGGACTGGCCGTTTTCACCGCCGCCTCTCTGCTCGCCGGCCTGGCCCCGGCCATGCTCTGGCTCAACGTGGCTCGGGTCGCCCAAGGCATCGGCGCGGCGGGGATGTTCAGCTCCTCGCTCGCCCTTCTCATCCAGGAGTTCACCGGCCCGCGCCGGGTCCATGCCTTCGCGGTCTTCGGTGTCGCCTCGGGGCTGGGCGCGTCCCTGGGCCCCTTCATCGGCGGGCTCGCGGTGGACCTGGGCGGTTGGCGATGGGCATTCCTGCTCAACGTGCCGTTCGGCATCGCGATGCTCGTTCTGGGATTGCTGCGCACCCGGGAATCCAAGGACCCCGATGCCACACGTCTGGACCTCAAGGGCCTGATGCTCTTCAGCGGAGCGGTCCTGCTGGCGGTCTACTCCCTCGTCATGGCGCCGCAGATGGGCTGGACCAGCCCCACCATCGTCTCCACCCTGGCCGCGGCGGCGGTGCTCGCCATCGCCTTCGTCCCCGTGGAACTGCGCCGGTCCTACCCACTGATCGAGCTGCGCCTGTTCACCGACCGCACCTTTCTCGGGGCCAGCCTGGCTCCCCTGGTGCTGTCCATCGCCTTTTGGGGCCTGTTCCTGTACACGCCGCTGTACTTCCAAGGCGTTCTTGGTTACAGCCCCTTGCAGGCCGGCATGGCGATGCTGCCCTTCGCCGTCCCGCTGTTCGGTGCGGGCCCCCTCGGTGCGCGCCTGGCCGGCCGCATCTCCTCGCGCGCCCTGCTGGCCATCGGTCAACTCCTGGTGGCGATCGGAGCCGCTCTCCTGGCATTCGCCCCGTTGTACAGCGGCTGGACCGACTACGCGGTCGGTGGGCTGATCAGCGGTCTGGGAACGGGGTTGATCAACGGCGAGATGAGCAACGTGGCCATCAGCATCGTGCCCGTGTCCCGCTCCGGCATGGCCTCCGGCATCAACTCGACCATGCGCATCGTCGGCATGACCGCCGGCTTCGGCGGCATTGGCGCCGTCCAAGTCGTGGCCGTGTCCCACGACCTGACTTCCCGAGCCGGTCGACTCCACGGCCTGCACCGGAATCTGAGCGCACTGGCCACTGACGTGGCCACCGGCAACATCAACGGCACGGCGGCCTCCGTACCCACCCCCGTCCGCGGCGCCTTCCACGCGGCAGCCAACCATGCCTTCGCCACTGGCATGCGCGCGGCCTTCCTCGTCGGTATGTGCGTGGCCCTCCTCGGCGCCGCCGCCAGCTTCACACTGATCCGTCAGCCCCCATCGGACACAGCGTCAGATGCCGTCGGTACGCAGCCGCTTTCCGGCGTGCAGGCATAAGGTCCTCGCACTCCACACGCGAGGTGAGCGGCTCAGTGATCGCTTCTCCAGGGTTGGAGGGCGAGCCTGACCGCCCGTACGATTCGACCGGCTGGACCGGCTCGGCATCGTCGCCCGACACCGCCACCCGCAGATCCCGAACCCGTGGACCTGCCCCGGCCCGCCCACCGGCGTCGCGGCCCCGTCGGCTGCCCTCCGGGGTCTCCCGGCTCAACGACCGTCCGTACTGAACACGGCGGCCGATCCGACGGCGGGCGGACGAGGAATCATCGGACGGTCGCCCAGAACGGGCACTGGTGTTGGGCGGCCACGTTCACCTGCCGGGTCCGGTCCGGCACGAACTGCATCTGACTGGTGCCCCGGACTGTCCCGGCTGCCCATTGCGGCGCTCCGGCGTCGTTGGGGTCGCCGGTGCGGGCGAAAGCGGTCCAGTACTTGACCATGGCCGCTCCCATGGCCTGCTGCGCCTTCGTCTTCAGCAGATAGTGGCCGCCCAGGTCGAACAGAGACGGCGGGTCGCCGGCGTGGGCGGCCCCCATGGGCAGCCCGGGAATGTCGAACCCGTTCACGTTGGGGGCGTCGGGATCGGCGAACTCGTACGGGTACACCGTGGTGTGTGCGGCCAGGTAGCGGTCGGCGGTCGCCGTCTGGCAGGCCCACGACGCGTCGGTGGTGAGCGTGGACCACGCCAGCGGCGGCGACGCGTACCGGGACAGCGGATACCTGGCTGCGACCCGGTCCGCGTCGGCCCCGAAGGTCGTGCGGAGCATGGCCGGGTAGCTCTTGGCGGTGATCGGCGGCACTCCGGCCAGCATCGCTCCACCCACGTACGCGCGTGCCTCGTCGCGGTTTCCGCCGGAGATCACCGGCACGTGGAGGAACTTCCCCTTCCGCAGGGCTGTCGCCGGGTTCAGCGGGAGCAGGGGGGTGCCGTAGGCCAGGTGGTTGGTGAAGTCCTCGTTGAGGGGCAGCAGGTCGGCGGCCGGTTTTCTCCGCATGCAGGACAGTTCGCCGGTCGGGCACCCGTTGCTCCGAGCCGCCGCGAGGCCGTCCTCCCGGTCCTGCCGCGCCGAGGTGTACGGCGTCTGCTGCGGTGCGTCCGGGTACAGCACGCCGGTCGGCCAGTCGAGGAGGCAGGACCCGGACGCGATGCTCACCTTGTCGACCAGGCCGCGCGCCTGTGGGGAGGTCAGCAGCGCGCACGCCGACATGCCGCCCGACGACTCGCCGAAGACGGTGACGTTGTCCGGGTCGCCGCCGAACGCCTTTGCGTTGTCCTTGGCCCACTGGGTGCCGGCGATCTGGTCTTCCAGTCCGAAGTTCCCCGATCCGGGCAGGCCGGGCAGGCCGAAGTAGCCGAAGACGCCCAGTCGGTAGTTGAGGGTCACCACGATGACGTTGCCCTGGGCCGCCAGCCGGTCGGCGTTGTAGTCGCTGCCGGCGCCGTGTGTGTAGCCGCCGCCGTGCCACCACACCATGACGGGCAGTCTGGCACCCGGCGCCACCTCGCGCGGTGTCGTGACGTTGGCGAACAGGAAATCCTCGTCCGTGGAGGCGGGCTGCCCGGGCCCGCCTTCCGTCTGCGGGCACCTGTCGCCGGGCCGGGTGGCTTCCCGCACGGACGGTTGGCGGGCTGCGGCCCGATCGCAGGAGCGCTCGCCTTGGGCGTGCCTGCCGCGGGAGCGTCGTTGACGTGCTTCGGGTGGGATCAGGAGGTTCAACTCTCCGCCGGGGAGGCCACGTTCACGCCGTTCACTCTGCGCGCCACGCCCAGTGGGTTGCCATCGCGCAGCTCCGGGGGCAGCAATTCGTCCGGCGTGTTCTGGAAGCAGACCGGACGAAGCCAGCGTTCCGTCGCGGTGGCACCCACCGACGTCGAGTTGCTCGTCGAGGCCGGGTAGGGGCCGCCGTGGTGCATGGCCGGGGCGACCGCGACCCCGGTGGGCCAGCCGTCGACGACGACGCGCCCGGCCAGTTCGGTCAGCCGTGACACCAGGTCGGTGGCCGCCTCGTCGCGCTCGTCGGCCGCGAGGTGTACCGACGCGGTGAGGTTGCCGTCCAACATGCCGAGTACGGCCTCCAGTTCGGCGGCGGAGCGGTAGCGGACCAGCACGGTGACGGGCCCGAAGCACTCGTCGAGAAGCTCGGAGTGCGGGGCGCTCTCGGTCAACCGGGCCGCCGGCACCGACAGCACGCCCGGGCGCACGGACAGGGGCGCGTCCCCCGTGTCCTCCTCGCCCGGAGCCAGGAGTTCCTCGACGCCGGGCAGCGCGGCGCGGGCGCGGGCACCGGCTAGGAACGCCTCGCGCATACGCGGGTCGAGCAGGGGGCCGGAGGGCACCCGTGCCGAGACGACGGCCCGCACCACCGCGTCGCCGTCCGCACCGGCCGGCAGGAGAACCAGCCCCGGCTTGACGCAGAACTGGCCCAGGCCCTGGGTGTACGAGGCGGCCAGCCCGGCGCCGATCTCCTCCGCCCGGGTCCGTGCGGCCCGCGGGGTGACCACGACGGGGTTCAGGCTGCCGAGTTCACCGTGGAAGGGAATCGGCCGGGGACGGGCACAAGCGATGTCGAACAGGGCCCGGCCGCCACGCACCGAGCCGGTGAATCCGACAGCCGCGGTGAGCGGGTGGCGGACGAGGGCGGGGCCTGCCTCAAATCCGTGGACGACGGACACCACGTCCTCCGGCAGCCCCACTTCGGCCGCCGCTGCCCGCAGGGCACGCGCGCACAGGACACTGGTCCGCGGGTGGTCGGGGTGCGCCTTGACGACGACGGGGCAGCCGGCGGCCAGCGCGCTCGCGGTGTCGCCGCCGGGAACGCTGAACGCCAGGGGGAAGTTGCTCGCGGCGAAGACCGCGACCACGCCGAGCGGCACCTTGCAGCGGCGCAGGTCCGGGCGGGGCGCGGGCCGCGCCTCGGGGTCCGCGTGGTCGATGATCACATCCAGGTGGCCGCCGTCCTCGACGGCTTCGGCGAAGGCCCGCAACTGGTGGCAGGTGCGGGCGAGTTCGCCGGTGATCCGGACCCGGCCGAGCGCCGTCTCGGCTTCGGCGGCCGCGATGATCGCCTCGCCGTCCTTCTCCAGCAACTGCGCCGCGGCTCGAAGGAGTCGGGCCCGGGTCCGGTGGTCGGCCAGCGCCTTTCGGGCCGCATGAGCGGCACGCACAGCGGTGTCCACGTCCGCCGCGGTGGCCTCCACCGCGACCGGCCCCCGGGACTCCCCCGTACGCGGGTCGATGCTCAGCACTTCCGTCACCGTGTCACTCACCGTCTCGGGTCGTCGGGCGTGCGCGGCGGTGCCGGGCAGCGACACCGGGTCCCCGGCCCCGCAGTGGCCGTAGCCGGGGGTGCGGTCGGCGGTCGTCCACCCGTCGTCGACGATCGGGACCTCCCTGCCGAGCGGCCCGGCGAGCGCCGCCCGCTCCTCCAGGCGCTGCGGGGAGAGTTCCTGGTGCATCGAGTACCAGGTGGAGTAGGCCGGGCGCCGGGCCGCGTCGGGCACGGTCACCTCGTCGGCCAGCAACTCCTCCCACCAGCGGGTCAACTCCCGAAGACACGTGCCGAAGTGGCGGCGCGAGGTGTCGATGCGGACGGTCAGCGGTCCGTCCGCGCGCACCCAGAACCGGAACTCCCCGGTCTCCTCCACGACGCCGCCGCCGGCTTCCACGTCGTTGCGGTCGGCCGCGAAGCAGCACAGTCCGGTGTCGCCGGTGCCGACCAGAGCGGCGATCGGGGCGCCACGGGAAAGGTCGATGCGCTGCGGTGCCGACCACGAGGCGGGCAGCCGGCCGCCCGCGCCGTTGCCGTACGGGGTCCAGAGGGCGGTCGCGTCCACGCGGGGCAGCCGCCACTCCAGGCGCACCGGCCCCACCTCGGAGCCCTCCGGAACGACCGTCACCTCCGTGACTCCTTCGGACAGTTCGCTGACGCCGGCGTTGCCGGCGACGAGCAGGTCGACGCCGCTCGAGGGCATCGCCTCCAGCCGGGAGCGTGCCGGGCCCGAACGGGCGTAGGGCTCCCAGACTGCCTGTACTTCGGTCCGTACTTCGGTCCGTGCTTCGGTCATGGAACGTGCACTGCCTTCCGTGAGTCGCGTCGGTTCGCCGGAGGTCGGGGTGGGGCGGGGGGCGGGGGTCAGCCCTTGGTGGCTCCGGCCGGCAGGCCGGCGATGAACTGCCGTCGCGGCAGGAGGAAGAGGATCACCATCGGCACGGTGGACAGCGCGGTGCCGCCGACGATCGCGCCGTAGTCGGTGTTGCTCCCTTCCCGCGGGTCCCGCACCCCCGACCCGCCGCCGAGTGGCCCGCGCGCGGGCGGCGTGCGCCGCGGCCACGGCCGACCGGAGTCGACCGCGGCCGCGGTTCAGCCAGGGACCGTCAGTGAGGGAGACGTCAAGACGTCAGTAGGAGGTGGTGACGGTGACCCCGCTGAAGTCCGTCACCGCGTAGAGGCTGAGGTACCGGTAGCCCGCGTCGGTGTTGGTGACGGTGATGCTCTCGGTGTTGTCGGGGTTGGTGGACTTCTCGGTGAAGGTGGACGGGCCGGCCCAGTTCGCCGGGTCGTAGTAGAGGTCGGCGTTGCCGGTGCCGCCGCTGGTGGTGACCTTCAAGGTGGTGGTGCCGGCCGGCAGGTAGACCCAGAAGTAGTCGGTGTCACCGGCCACCCGGGACTGGTCGGAGCGGTAGCAGTTCCGGTCCATCGCCTGGGTGTTGGTGTCGGTGCAGGCCGTGGCCGTGCCGCCGCCGCTGTTGCCGCCGCCGGCCAGGGTGGTGAGCCAGGCGTCGAAGTCGGCGTCGTAGCTGGTGCCGATGGTGTTGTAGACGGCGTAGGCGCCCTGGTAGTCGCCGGTGCGCATCTTGGCCAGCATGTCCTGGATCTGGTCCGGGTGCTTCTCGGTCATGTACCGGACGGCCAGGTAGCCCCAGGGGTAGGTGCGGGTCTCGTCGTCGATGGCGTAGGTGTTCTGGAAGAGCTGGCTGAGCTTGTAGGTGTGCTTGGCCGCCTCGGTCAGCGCGCCGTCGTCGGTGAGGTTGCGGTAGGTGTAGGAGACGTACTCCGCCTGGCCCTCGATCCACCACACGTCGGGGACGGTGGTCTGGGTGCCGAAGTCGCCCTTCATGTCGTAGATGGACTGCTGGATGTGCGCGAACTCGTGGTTGAGGTTCCAGGCGTTGGCGGTGAAGCCGTTGTCGGTCGGCTCCTGGTAGAGGATGGAGTAGGCGACGTTGTTCGGGTCGGTCGGCGTGCCGGTCAGCGTCTCGCCACCGTTGTCGGTGTCGTTGCCGAAGATCGCCCACGAGTAGGTGGTGTAGTCGGCCCTGCTGCCGAAGATGACCATCTTCACGTCGAAGTACTCACCGGGGATCGGCGTGGTGGTCTTGACCTGGTTCTGGTAGAAGGCGACCTCGTTCGACAGGCTCGTGCAGACGTCGGACTGCTCGGTCGCCGTGAGCGCCTGCGCCATGATGGTGAAGTTGCTGCAGGAGTTGTCGATCGGCAGCGCGGCCGCGGTGAGCTGCTGCGTCAGGTCGCAGACCCCGTAGTAGGAGCACTGGCCCGAGTCGTCGAGGTTGGCCTGGTAGGCGACGTGCACCCACAGGTTGTCGGTGGCCCCGGTGATGGACGAACCGTCCAGCAGTCCCTTGACGAGCGGGCGGACCTTGCTCTGCAGGGCGGGTATCTGGAGGAAGTTGGCCAGGTCGTTGCCCGCGTTGGAGTCGAGGACGTCGTTGTCCCCGCCGAGCAGGTCGCGGTGGGCGAGGGTGAAGGTGGAGAGGGTGTCGGCGATGCCCGGGTTCGCGGTGATCGCGGTGACGAAGTCCGTGATCCACGGGCCGCGCCACAGCGGGGTGTAGATCGCGTTCAGCGCCTGGTCCATCTCCGGCACGGCGTCCCAGGTGCTGCTGTCGTAGGCGCTCAGGTACCGGGCGTAGACGTCCAGGTAGTCGGCCTGCGCCTGCGCGCTGTCGGTGAGGACGAACGCCTCCGCCAGCACGCTGCCGTTGCCCGCGCTGACGTCGTTCGCGTGGGAGTCGGCGAACAGGGCGTTGAACCCGCTCTCGATGGCGCTGCGCAGCGAGGAGTCGTACGTACCGACGTCCGCGGGGTCTCCGTACTGCACGTAGTAGCCGGCTTGCATGAAGTACATCAGCTCGAACAGGCCGCCGGAGTCGTCACCGGTGTAGGAGGAGGCCGCGTCGGCGACGCCGTTCGCCACCGCGAGCATCTGGTTCTGGTTGAACACCGCCTTCGCGTCGGAGCCGGTCAGGCTGAACAGCGGGTTGATGCAGGCGACCCAGTCCACCGTCTTGATGTACGACACCAGGTCGCTTCCGGAGCGGCCCGAGAAGTCCGACGTGGTGCACGACGTGACGGCGGCGGGCCGCGCGGCACCGGCCGCGTTGCGTGCCGCGTGTCCTGGCAGGCGCGGCTTGGACGGCTTCGCCGAGCCCAGGGCGACCGGCTCCCCGCGCAGTTTCGCGGGCACCGGCTTGGCGCGGGTGACGGTGGCTTGGGACCGACCGGTCTCGGGCCCGGTCGGCGTGGCTTTTCCGTGCTGCCTGGCGGCCTGCACGGCCGCGACGGTCGGCGACACGCCCGATGAGGGTGCATGCCTGCCGGTGGTGCTGGACGACGCCGCGGCGGCCCGGGCGGCGCCGGGTGCCACCGCCGCGGCCTGAGTGGCCATCAGGCCGGTGACGAGCCCTCCGGCCGCCAGACCGGCGGCCAGGATTCTGGGCAGTAGTGAACGACAGTGCATCGCATCTCCAGTGGGGGGAACTGAGGGAACGCTGCCCGATGTGGCCGGCAGCGGTATGTAACATTGCACTGGGGTGAAGCCATGGGCAATGCTCGCGGACCCAGCACTGTCCCCGGCCGACCCATAACACCGGCGCGCGCACCGGCCGGCGCGCGAGGACACCGGGCGCAAAGGTCGGCGATGCCTGACAGGAGTGAGTGGCGGATGACGAGGACGCGGCCGATCGAGACGATCGACTGGCACACCGGCGGCGAACCGTTCCGGATCGTCGAGGACAGCCCGGAAGCGGTGACCGGCCACGGGCTGACCGTCGCCGAGCGCCGGGTCGTCGCGACGGCGAGCGAGGAGGCGCAGTGGCTGCGGGCGCTGCTGTGCCGCGAGCCGCGCGGCCACGCCGACATGTACGGCGGGTTCCTCGTTCCGCCCGACGACGACGGCGCCCACCTGGGGGTCCTCTTCTGGCACAACGACGGGTTCTCCACCGCGTGCGGGCACGGCACGATCGCGTTGGGCTCGTGGGCGGTCGCCTCCGGCCGGGTCCCGGCACCCGCCGACGGCACGACCGACGTCGTGATCGACGTCCCCTCCGGGCGGGTCACGGCGAGCGTCAGGACCGCCGAAGGCCGGGTCCAGGACGCCACGTTCACCAACGTGCCCGCGTACGTCCACGCGCACGGCGTCGAGGTGCCGACCTCCCGCGGGAAGGTCACCGTCGACATCGCCGACGGCGGCGCGATGTACGCCGTGTTGCCGGCCGAGTCCGCCGGCCTGCGCGTCCGGCCGCGGGACGTCACCGAACTCATCGCCGTCGGACGGGAGATCCGCGACGCGCTGAACGCCGCCGGCGCCGCCGAACACCCCCTCGATCCCCGGCGATCCGGGATCTACGGGACGATCCTCACCGAGGAGACCGGGCCCACCGAGGAGCGCGCCGACGGCAGCCGGCTGGTTCGGCAGCGCAACGTCACGGTGTTCGCGGACGGCCAGGTCGACCGTTCCCCGTGCGGTTCCGGCACGTCGGCGAGGGTCGCGGTGCTCGCGAGCACCGGACAGCTGCGCCCGGGCGACGAGTTGCGGCACGAGTCCGTGGTGGGCTCGGTGTTCCACGCCCGGATCACCGAGCAGACCTCGGCCCACGGAATCCCGGCGGTCGTCACGGCGGTGACGGGCACCGCGCACGCGGTCGGCACGTACCGGTTCACCGTGGACCCCCGCGACACCCTGCTGCCCGGGTTCGTGCTGCGATGACCGAACTCCTCGACGCCGAACAGGTCTTCGCGCTCGGCCCGGTGGGCGCCGTCCGGACCATCCGCGACGCGCTGGCCGCGGGCCTCGACCCGGAGAGCGACATCCCGCGCGCCATCGCGCCGCTGGCCCACGGGCAGGGGCTGTTCATGCCGTCGGAGGCCGACGGCTGGTTCGGGGTGAAGGTCGCGACCGTCGCCCCGGGCAACGCCGCCCTCGGCCTGGACCGCATCAACGCGACCTACCTGCTGCACGACAGCCGGACCCTGCGGCCCGCCGCGATCCTCGACGGCGTCGCGCTGACGACGCTGCGCACCCCGGCGGTCTCGGTCGCCGGCGGCATCGACCGGCTGCGCGAGCTCGCCGGGAGCGCCGCGGACGGGCTGCGGCTCGTGGTCTTCGGCGCGGGGCCGCAGGCCGAGTGGCATGTGCGGACGATCCGGGCGCACGCACCGGTCGCCGACGTCACGGCGGTCACCCGGCGCGGCGGCACGCCTTTGGCCTGGGCGGACCGCCATCCGACCGCGGACGACGCGGCCGTGGCCGACCATGTCCGCGCCGCGGATGTCATCGTCACCGCGACCTCGGCCCGCACGCCGGTCCTCGACGGCCGACTCGTCCGCGACGCGGCGCTCGTGCTGGCCGTCGGCTCCCACGAGCCGTCGGTGCGCGAACTCGACGGCACGCTCATCGCACGCGCCACGGTCGTCGTCGACAGCCGGGCGAGCGCGCTGCGCGAGGCCGGCGACGTGATCCAGGCGGTCGCGGAGGGCGCGCTCGACCCGGACGCGCTGGTCACGATGGCCGACCTGCTCCGCTCGCGAGCGGCTCCGCCCGGCGGCCGTCCGACCGTGGTCAAGACCTGCGGGATGGGGTGGCAGGACCTGGTGGTCGCCGTCGCGGCGTACCGGCAGGCGGGGGCATCCCGGCCGGGAGCACGGGCGGAGTGACACCTCTCTGTTTCTATACCATGTGAAATGGTACCGTCGCCCTCATGAGGGGTTCCCGACGGACGGAGCAGACGGTGGGGCGAGACGACATGCGGCCGCGCGAGGGCGCGAGCCACGACCGCGCGGTACCGCCGACATTGGCGGAGTGCTTCACGCAAGGGTGGGCGAAGGAGGTCCCCGCGGTCACGGTCCTGCCCGGCGCGGCGTACGCGGCCGACCGTCGCGCGCGGCTGTCCGCGCGCTTCCCCGGCGAGCGGATCGTGGTCCCGGCCGGCGGCCTGAAGGTCCGCAGCAACGACTTCGACTACACCTTCCGGCCGCACTCCGCCTACCTCCACCTGACCGCCGAGCAGGGCGCCACCGCCGTCCCGGACAGCGTCCTCGTCCTCGAACCGACGGGCACGGGTCACGAGGCCACCGTCTTCGCCCGGCCGCGCTCGCCGCGTGACGGCGGGCCGTACGGCACCGAGTTCTACCGCGACCGCAGGTACGGCGAGTTCTGGGTCGGCCGGCGCCGCACCCTGGCGGAGACCTCCGACGCCCTCGGCCTCACGGCCCTCCCCCGCGACGACCTCGCGCGCGCCCTCACCCCGCGCGTGCCGACCCGCGTGGTACGCGGCCTGGACCCGGTGGTCGACGCGGCGGCGCCCCCGGCCGCCGAGGCCGAGGCCGGACTCCTCGCCTACCTGTCGGAGTCGCGGCTGGTCAAGGACGCGTGGGAGGTCGAGCAGATGCGCACGGCCGTGGGGCACACGGTGGCCGCGTTCCAGGACGTGGCGGGCGAACTGCCCACCGCCATGCGGCTGCCGCGCGGCGAGCGCTGGATCGAGGGCACCTTCAACCGGCGGGCCCGGCTGGAGGGTTACGGCCTCGGCTTCGAGACCATCGCGGCGGCCGGCGCGCACGCGTGCGTCCTGCACTGGATGCGCAACGACGGTCCCGTACGCGACGGCGAACTGCTCCTGCTGGACGCCGGCGTGGAGGCCGACACCTGCTACACCGGCGACGTGACCCGCACCCTGCCGGTCGGCGGGCGCTTCACCGACGCCCAGCGGCAGGTCTACGACCTGGTGTACGCGGCGCAGTCCGCGGGCATCGCCGCGCTGCGGCCCGGCGCGCGGTTCGGGGACTTCCACGACGCCGCGGCGCGCGTCGTCACCGAGGGCCTGGACGCATGGGGCCTGCGCCCGAGCGGCGCCGGCCCGCACGACTCCTCCCTCTACGGCCGCTACACCGTCTGCGGCTCCGGGCACATGCTCGGCCTGGACTGCCACGACTGCGCCGACGCCCGCCGCAACGCCTACCTGGACGGCGTCCTGGAGCCGGGCCATGTCCTCACCGTCGAGCCCGGCCTGTACTTCCAGCCCGACGACCTGACGGTCCCGGCACACCTGCGCGGCATCGGGATGCGCATCGAAGACGACTTCCTCATCACCGCGGACGGCGCCGAGTGCCTGTCCTCCGCGCTGCCGCGGGCGGCGGACGACGTCGAAGCGTGGGTGACCGCCGCACGCTGAATCCCGCTCGGTCCGGGAAGCCGGGTGTGGGGCCGCCGCGGCGGCCGCACACCCGTGTCAGCCGCGCAGGCCGGCCATCCACGCCTCCACCTCGTCGGCGGACCGCGGCAGACCCGCCGACATGTTCTCGTTGCCGTCCGCGGTGACCAGGATGTCGTCCTCGATCCGCACGCCTGTCCCCCGGTACTCCTGAGGCACCGTCAGATCGTCGGGCTGGAAGTACCGGCCGGGCTCCACCGTGAGCACCATCCCCGGCTCCAGCGTGCCGTCCACGTACGCCTCGGTGGGGGCCAGCGCGCAGTCGTGCACGTCCAGGCCGAGCATGTGGCCGGTGCCGGCGAGCGTCCAGCGCCGGTGCAGGCCGAGCGCGAAGACCTCCTCCACCGACCGGTTGCCGAGCAGGCCCCAGTCCACCAGGTGCACCGTCAGCTCGCGCCGCGATCCGGCCCGGCGGACGGGGCCCCTTCCGGGGTGTCGGCCCACAGCGAGCGGACGTTGCCGAGGTGGCGCCGCATGCACGCCTGCGCGCCCTCGACGTCCCCGGTGAGCATGAGGTCGAGCAGTTCGAGGTGCTCCTCGGCGGACTCCACCAGGCGGCCCCTCGCGTCCGGCGCGGTGAGCCCGTACAGCCGCGAGCGCTTGCGGAGGTCGCCCACCACCTGGACGAGGTGGGCGTTGCCGGCAAGGCCCGGCAGCCCGAGGTGGAAGCGCCGGTCCGCCTCCAGGTACGCGATCAGTCCTGGAGGTCCGACCCGACGTGAGGCAGCGCTGAGCCTCGCCGCCCGGCGCTGCGGCCGGCGGGCGCCCTCCGGCGGGCACTGCTACCCGCTCGCCGGAGGGCCGCCCTGCTCCGACCACCGTCGGCAAGGGCCGCCGGTCGGCGGACCGGGCGGCCCGGTCGTCGGCGATAGCCGTCTGCGGCCTTGGGATCGCGCGCACGGCCGGCTCGCCGGAACGGTGTGCGGGCCGCTGGCCGGTCGGCGTCGCACAGGGACGCACGCGAGGGTACCGACCGGTCAGCGCCACCCGCCGCGAACGCCGCAACGGGGTGCCCGTTCACGAGTTCGCCGTCAGTTCCCGCAGCCCGTTGGCGCGTTCGGGGTTCCGGTCCATGCGGCCGTCCCGGTTCGCGCCGTTCGCCCTGGGCGGTCGGCGCAGCCCGATGACGACGCCGGCGGCGACGACCAAGGCGCCTGCGACATCCGCCGGGCCCACCTCGCCGCGACCGAGCACGGCGGTGGTGAGCAGCGCGCCCATCGGGACGAGGCCGGCGAAGAGTCCCGCACGATCCGCGCCCAGCCGGCGCAGCGCGTCGTACCACAGGAAGAAGGCGGTTGCCGTGACGAGGGCGCCGAGGTAGCCGAACGCCGCCGCCTCGGTGGGGGTGGGCAACCGCAGGGCGCTCGCGCCGTCGATGGCGACGCTCGCGGCCAGCAGTACGGGCACGGACATGGCCGCGGGGTAGGCGGCGACCCTCAGGGGGCCGAGTTTGGGCAGCAGGGGGAGGGCGATCAGGGAGAAGGCGACCTCGCCGGCGAGTGCTCCCAGTGACAGCAGCACACCGCGCGGACTGCCGCCGCCGAACCCGGCGGCAACGGCGGCGCCCACGGTCACGACGGCTGCGGCGCCGATGGTCCGGGCGGCGGGGCGGCGGCGTTGGGTCAGTGGCCCGACAAGGGCGAGGACCACCGGGATCATCCCGATCACGGTGCCGATCATGGCGGGGCTCGCGTACCGGGTCGCCTCCACCAGGAAGATGTTGAAGCCCACCAGGCCGGTGGCGGCCAGCGCGGCGAGGAGCAGGAAGTCACGGGGTGTCAGATCGGCCCGGGGCAGGCGCCGGCGGCGCACGACGGCGAGAAGGATCGCCGCGGCGAGGCCGTAGCGCAGGGCCTGGCCGCTGAGGACGGGGTAGCCGGCGATGGTCGCGGACACCGCCGTCGACGTGCCGACGAGCAGCATCGCGGCGGCGGCGCCCGTCGCCGGGACCGTGGAGGAGCTCATGCCGCGTACTCCTTGGGCTGCGGGACGGTGCGCGAGGAACTGAGGACCTTGCGGGTGACGCGTTCGGCGAGGGCGGTGACCAGGGTGCGCGGGCGGCGCGGCAGGAGATGGGCGGACAGGGCGTTGGCGAGCCCGGGGGTGACGTAGCCGCGGTCCCGGTCGAGGGCGCGAAGAGCGGCGCGGACGACCGGCTCCGGCGTGGTCATCGAGCCGTTGACGGCTGCCTCACGGGTGCCGATGGCGTCGAAGAACGAGGTGTCGACCGGGCCGGGGCAGAGGGTGAGCACGCGGATGCCGCGGCCGCGGTACTCCTGGCGCAGGGCGAGTCCGAAGTTCAGCACGAAGGTCTTGGACGCGCTGTAGACGGCGAAGTACGGGGAGGGCTGGAAGGCCGCGGTGGAGGCGACGTTCACGACCGCGCCCGTGCCGCGCGCCAGCATGCCGGGAAGCAGCCGGTGGGTGAGGTCGACCAGTGCGACGACGTTGACCATCAGCTGGTCGTGGTCACGGGCGGTGGCGATGTCCTCGAAGTGGCCGCACGTGCCGAAGCCGGCGTTGTTGACCAGCAGGTCGACGGCCAGACCGCGGGCGGCGAGCCGGTCGGTGACGCGCTGGGCCGCGTCGGGTGCGGCGAGGTCCTGGACCAGGACGTGGACGCGGACGCCGTGCTCCGCGATCAGATTCTCGGCGAGGGCGGTGAGCCTGTCCTCGGACCGAGCGACCAGGACCAGATCGTGTCCGCGGGCGGCGAGCTGTACGGCGAACTCCGCGCCGAGTCCGGATGAGGCGCCGGTGACGAGCGCTGCGCTGTGCACGGGAACTCCTTCGCTTGACGAGCAACGAGCAACGAGTGGCGTGTGGCGAGTAACTGAGACGGAAGAATACCCATTTCCCGAGTATCTGCAACAGAGTTGTCTCAGATAAGCTGGAGCTGACTCAGCGATGTATCGTTTACCGGACCAAGCGGCCACGTGGGAGGCACCATGAGCGAGTCGACGGCACGGCCGTTGCGGGCGGACGCGGAGCGCAGCGTGCGCGCGATCCTGGAGGCGGCCGAACGCGTGCTCTCCGCCGATCCGGGCGCGACGATGGAGCAGATCGCGGCCGCGGCCGGGGTGGCCAGGGCAACGGTCCACCGGCGGTTCGCCCACCGTCAGACGCTGATCGACGCGCTGGCTTCGTCCGCCGCCCGCCAGCTCGCCCAAGCCGTGGAGGACGGCCGACCCGACACGGCCCCTCCCCTGGTGGCGCTGCACCGGATCACGGCCAACGTGCTCGACGTGAAGAGCGCCTGGGCGTTCGCGCTGGGACTGCCGTCCGAGCCCGGCAGCGAAGCCGCCGTCCTCCACCAGGACATCGCCCGGCACTGCCTCACCGTGCTGGAACGGGCCCGGACGGACGGGCTCATCGACGAGACGGCCGACCTCCACTGGCTACGACGGGTCTACTACGCACTGCTCGGGGAGTCCCTGCACGGGAGCCCCGAGGACTCCGACACCGACACCGACACGCTGGCCGCCCGCATCATCGACACCCTGCTCCACGGCGCCGGACCACGCACCTGAGCGACAGCCACGGGAACAGGGCACGCCGTTCCGTGGTCAGCCCCGGGGCCGACGCGACGCCCTGACGCGGACGGGCGTTCGTCCGGCCGGGCGGCTCCAACGTCGACGACATCTACCCGACCGCGGTCGCCCTGGCGCAGGAGGTCTTCGCGCTGGTGGAGAACGGGCTGGGCAGGTACGCGGTCCATGCTCAACACACCTGGCCCTGAGGTACACCGCGTTCGAGCCGGCCGTCCTGGCCACCTTGGGCCAAAGGCTGCGGCCAGTGCTCTCGCCCCAAGGTCGGCCGGCCGCCGTCCGGTTGCCGTGTTCAGCAGCCCGCCGAGCCACGCCATGCGGACGGCTGGGGTCGCCGGACCGACTCGCGCCACGCCCGATCCGGATCTCCCGTAGGGCAAGGCCGCCGCGGGACATCCGACGCACCAGGCGCGCCCGTCGTGCGGTCATCGGTCGTCGGTTGCGGTTGTCAGTTGTCGGTTGTCAGTTGCGTCCTTGGTAGGACCCGATGGGGACGGCGAAGCCGAAGCGTCGCGGTTGCGATCATAAGTCGGATGACTTGCTCGGCCAAGCCCTCGGACGGAGTCCGCCGACTCCATCGGCCGGCCGCCCGAGCCGTCGGTCTCCTCCCCTGGTCGGCCGGTGGCCGGTGGGGCCATAGACCAGCCGGCACACGCCTGTTGCCAGAGGAACGCGTCGAGGCGCAGCGTCGCGGAAGCGGGAAACATCGGGTTATTGACAGGGACGCGGCACGCTCATATGGTTCCGTCAATTCAAGGAAACATCGGGTTAATGCGCGAGGGAGGGAGGTACGTGGCGCTCACCGACGATGCGGTGGACGGTATCCGCCAGATGATCATCACGGGTGAACTCGCGCCGGGAGACAAGCTCCCGGCGGAGAAGGAACTGGCCGCACGGCTCGGGCTGTCACGCAACTCACTGCGGGAGGCGGTCCGGGCGCTCACCCTGATGCGAGTCCTGCACACCCGTCGCGGCGACGGCACCTACGTCACCAGCCTCGACCCGGAGTTGCTGCTCGGAACCATGCACATGGTCGTGGATCTGCACCACGACAGCACGGTCCGGCACTTCCTGGAAGTCCGTCGTCTGCTGGAGCCGGAAGCCGCGGCCAAGGCCGCTCTGAGCATCAGTTCCGACGAGCTCGCCGAACTGGACCGACTGCTGGACCAGGGCGAGAAGTTGGTGAGCGGTCAGGACCCGGACCCGGACCGTCGGCTCACGGCGGAGAACGGACAGGCGTTCCACCGCGTCATCGCCAGGGCTTCGCGCAATCCGGTACTGGCCACCATCGTGGAGACCATCTCCGGCAAGACGCTGCGTCCGCACGCATGGTGCGGCGTGACCGATCGATCCGACCTCCATCTCACCCTCAGCGAGCACCGGGCCATCTACGAGGCCCTCGCCGCCGGGGACACCTACCGGGCAAGAATCCGCGCCGCCGCACATGTGGCCGGCATCGAGGACGCCATGCTGTCCCCCCACTGAGCCGACCCGCTCCCGGACGTACCTGTTCCGCAGACCCCGCGCATCTCACTGCCCGCGTGCAGCTGATCGCCGTACGCCGCTGCACGCCGATTCTCGCTGCACGCCGTTTGTCGCTGCCCGCTGCCCACACACCCGCGCACCCGCACACCCGCACACCCGCCGAAGGGACTCTTCGCCATGCCTTCCCCACCCCTGGTTCCACCTGTACCCCTGCTCGAAGCCCGCGCCGTACGCAAGCGCTTCGGCCGGGCCGAGGCACTGCGCGGCGCCGACTTCAGCGTCTACCGGGGCGAGATCGTCTCGCTCATCGGGGACAACGGAGCGGGCAAGAGCACCCTGGTCAAGGCGATGTCCGGCGCACTCCTGCCGGACAGCGGCGAGGTGCGGATCGACGGCGAGCCGGTGCGCCTGGCCTCCCCGCAGGATGCCCAGGCCGCCGGCATCGAGACGGTGTACCAGGATCTGGCGCTGGCCGGTGGGCTGGGGTCGGCGGCCAACCTCCACATGGGTCGCGAGCCGCTGCGGGCCGGGTTCCTGGGCCGCATGGGGTTCCTCGACAAGTCCGCGATGCGCCGCCGCTGCGTGGAGGAACTGGCCTCGCTGGGACAGAAGCTGAACGATGTGGACTCGCCGGTCGCCACACTCTCCGGCGGCCAGCGGCAGTCCGTCGCCATCTGCCGGGCGGTCACCTGGGCCAAGCGCGTGGTCTTCATGGACGAGCCGACCGCCGCGCTCGGAGTGGTGCAGACCCGACGGGTCCTGGACCTGATCCGGCGGGTCCGCGACGCCGGGGTGTCGGTCGTGCTGATCAGCCACAGCATGCCGCAGGTGCTGGAGGTCTCGGACCGGATCGAGGTGCTCAGGCTGGGTGCCAGGGTCGCCCGCTTCCGCACCGGCGAGGCCACTGCGGAGGACCTGGTGGCCGCCATGACCGGACTCCTCGTACACGATGCCCCGGAGGCGACCCGATGAGCGCACTGTTTCCCGCCGGTCTTCGGCCAGGCCCCGGCCGGGAACGCCGGCACGGCGAAGACGGTGACCAGCTCGCGCGGACGCTCCGGCAGCGGCTGCTCGGCTCCTCGCTGCTGTACCTCTCCGTCACCCTTGCCGTGCTCGTCGTCGGCTTCTCGATCGCCGCCCCCGGCTCCTTCCTGACGGTGTACAACATCCGCACCATGCTGACCGTCGCCTCGGTCCTGCTGGTGGTGTCGGTCGGCTCGACCTTTGTGATCGCCACGGCCGGGATCGACCTGTCGGTCGGCTCCGTGCTGGTCTTCGCCGGGGTCGTCTCGATCAAGGCGATGGAGGCGGTCGGCGGCGGCGGCGCGGGCGCCGTACTGGTGGGCCTGGCCGCCGCGCTGCTGGCCGGGCTGGTGTGGGGCACGATCAACGGCCTGCTGGTGGCCCGGCTCAGGGTGCCGCCGCTCATCGCCACGCTGGGCTCGATGGGCGTGGCGCTGGGCATCGCCGAGCTGGTGACCAACGGCTCCGACCTCAACGGCGTCCCCACCGCGCTGTTCACCACCATCGGCCTGGGGCGACTGTTCGGCGTGGTGCCGTGGATCGTGGTGATCGCGGCGGCCGTCACGATCGGCGCCTGGATCACGCTCACCCGGACCCGGTTCGGACTGCGCACGCTCTTCATCGGCTCCAACAGCGAGGCCTCGCGCCGATCGGGCATCGACGTCACCCGGCACCTGATCACGGTGTACGCGCTGGCCGGAACCCTGGCCGGGCTGGCCGGCTTCCTGGACCTGGCCCTCTACGCCAGCGCCAACATCGCCGGGCACACCAACGACAACCTGCAGGCCGTCACCGCCGTGGTGCTGGGCGGAACCAGCCTCTTCGGCGGCACCGCGTCCATCCTCGGCACGGTGATCGGCGTGTTCATCCCCGCGGTACTGCAGAACGGCTTCGTGATCGTCCGGGTGCAGACCTTCTGGCAGGAGGTCGTGATCGGCCTGGTCCTGGTCTTCGCGGTCTACCTGGACCAGCTCAAGCGCAGTGCCCTCGAACGCTTCTGACGCCAGGCTCCCCTGCTCCGCCACCCACCCGCCCGAAAGGTCCCGTCACCATGCCTGTCAAGAGATCCGCGGCACTCGCCGTGTCCCTCACCGCGCTCGTCGCCCTCACCGCCGGCTGCTCCGGCTCCGGTTCGACCGCCGCGGGAGGCTCGGGCGGCAGCAAGCACTACAAGATGGTCTACGTCCAGGGCATGGCGGGCAATCCCTTCTTCACCTCGCTGACCTGCGGCGCCCAGGCCGAGGCCAAGGCCAGGGGCGTGTCCTTCGACGCCCAGGGCGGGAAGGACTACAGCCCGGAGAGCCAGACCCCGGTGCTCAACGCGGTCATCGCTCAGCACCCGGACGCCATCCTGATCTCGCCGATGGCCGGCGAGGCCATGGTCCCGGCGCTCACCCAGGCCAAGGCCCAGGGCATCAAACTGGTCTTCGCCGACTCCAAGGCGGCCGACGACTCGCTCGCGGTGTCCGAGATCGCCTCGGACAACCACGCGGGCGGTGTCCTCGCCGCCAAGACCCTCGCCACCGAGATCGGCGGCAAGGGCAAGGTCCTGGTGATGGGCGCCAAGCCCGGGATCTCCACCACCGACGCCCGCCAGCAGGGCTTTGTCGAGGAGATGAGGAACCACCCGGGCATCACCGTGCTGGACCCGCAGTACAGCGAGAGCCAGCCCGCCACCGCCACCGCCAAGTTCAGCGCCGTACTGGCCGCCAACTCCGATCTGGCCGGGGTGTTCGCGGTCAGCACCCAGGAGGTCGAAGGCGTGGCCACCGGCGTGCAGAGCGCGGGCGCCACCGGCCGGGTCAAGGTCGTCGGCTTCGACACCTCCGCCCCGATCATGGACGACGTCAGCAAGGGCGTGGTCCAGGACGTCGTGGTCCAGGAGCCGCTGCAGATCGGCAAGGACGCCGTGGACCAGGCCCTCGCCGCGCTCCAGGGCAAGGCGACCACCACCAGCATCGCCACCCCGTACGTGGTGCTCACCAAGGCCAACATGGCCACCCCGGAGATCGCCAAGTACGTCTACAAGAGCAGCTGCTGAACCTCCGCCACCCCCATCCTGGAGGAAGACATGCACGCTCCACCCGCCCGCCGCACCGGACGCGTCCGCGCCCTCGGACCGGCGGCGCTCGCCCTGGCTCTCACCGCGGCGGCGCTCACCCTCCAACTGCCCGCGCCCTCCACCGCCTCCGCGACCGACGCCGGCACCACCTGGGACTTCGAGGACGGCACCGCCCAGGGCTGGCAGGTCACGTCCGGCTCCTTCGGCCGGCTGATCAGCGACCGCGCCTTCGAGCACAACAGCCCCACCACCCCGTACACCAAGCAGGGCACCTGGTTCCTGTCGACCCTGGAGTCGCCCACCCAGGCCGCCGACGACGGATACACCGGGGAGGTCGACTCCCCCTCGTTCGTGCTGACGCGGCCCGACATCAGCATGCTGGTCGGCGGTGGCAACTCGGCGAACACCTATGTCGGCGTCGTCGACGCCGACGGCAAGACGGTCGCCAAGGCCCAGGGCAACAACGCCGAGACGATGATCCGGCGCACCCTGGACCTGTCCGCGTACCTGGGGCAGACCCTGCACCTCGCGGTGGTCGACAAGGCCACCGGCAGCTGGGGGCACGTCACTGTGGACGACGTCCACGTCAACCAGCCGCTGTCCGGCTACCAGGCCTTCGACTTCGAGAGCGGGACTCCGCAGGGGTTCACCACGGTCAGCGGATCGTTCGGCTCCCTGGTGACCGACCGCGACTACCGGCTGGACGCCCCGGCGTTGCCCTACACCAAGCAGGGTTCCTTCTACTTCTCCACCCAGGAGGCCCCGGACGGGACCACCGACGAGGGCTACACGGGCCAGGTGGTCTCCCCCGACTTCGTGCTGAGCCAGCCGGCGATCCAGATGATGGTCGGCGGCGGAAAGGGTCCGAAGGAGTACGTCGCCGTCGAGACCGCCGACGGCACCCAGGTCTGGCGGGGCAGCGGCGGCAACTCCGAGGCCATGCGGCCGCTGACGGCGGATCTCACCCCCTACCTGGGGCAGACCCTGCATCTGCGGGTCGTCGACGAGGCCGCCTCCAAGTGGGGCCACATCACCCTCGACGACGTGCAGATCAACCTCCCCGCCCCCGGCAGTGCGCCCGCGGTCGTCGGCGATCCGGCCTCCACCCACACCGAGCGCGGGCCGGTGGCCTTGCAGTGGACCTATCCGATCAGCTCGGGCGTCACCGGCTACCGCGTCTACCGTGCGCCGCTCTCCTCCGCCACCGCCACCCATCCGACCGGCGCGCCCAGCCTGCTGGCGAACGTGCCGGTCACCGAGCTGGGTTACACCGACCACACCGCGAAGGCGGCCGGCGAGTACATCTACACCGTGAAGGCCGTGGACGCGCGGGGGGACGAGTCGCCACCCGCCTACACCATCGCCCGCGCCTACCAGGACCTCAACGCCCGTGGCACCACCAAGGTCTACTCCGGCAGCGCGCTGACCGACATCAAGTTCCCGGTCGGCCCGCTGGGCGACGGCGGGCTGCTCCAGGACGGCACCGGGCAGCGCCGCAACTGGCAGAACTTCTACCCCGCCGACAACGTCACCTACACCGCCGATCCGCTGCCCGACACCTTCTTCGCGGTCCGTTCCGGCAAGGCGGGTTCCGCCGGGGCGGTCGCGGCGCTGCAAAGCGTCCCGGCCGGTTCGTTCCCCGCCTCGCCGTCGCTGACCATGACCGGTGAATACCCGATGGGCAGCTACCGGTTCAAGGCGGCCGTGCCCGGCCTCGACGTCACCGAGAAGTTCGACAGCCCGATGGTGCCGGGAGACACCAAGGACTCCTCGCTGCCGGTGGCGGCCTACACCTTCACCCTCACCAACACCACCAAGGCGGCCAAGCAGGTCAGCCTGCTCGCCGCCCAGCAGAACGCGGTCGGCTGGGACGGTCTGGCCAAGGTGTCGGGAACCAGTTACTCCGGCTACGGGAACAACACCGACACCGTCGAGCAGGACGCGTCGGGCACTCGCATCCAGCTGACCAAGTCCGGTAGCGCGGCCAGCCTGCGGCTGAGCACGACCGCGCCGCACGCCACCGCGACCGCTTCCTGGTCGGGCAGCGCCAACCTGCTCAGCGCCTTCACCAGGAGCCCGGACCTCACCGGGCCGACGACCGCCACCAGCGGCACCGGAAAGACCGTCGACGCGGCGCTCGCCTCCACCCTCACCCTCGCCGCCGGCCAGTCGGTCGACATCCCCGTCACGCTGCGCTGGTGGGTCCCCGACGCGTCCCACCAGAGCGGCCTGTACAGCGGTCGGCACTACACCACCCTGTGGAAGTCGGCCGCGAATCTGGACACCTACCTGGACACGCACCTGGCCGACGCCCAGGCCCTGACCCGGAAGTACCACGACACGCTCTACGCCTCCGACCTGCCCCAGTACGTGCTGGACAGGGCCAGCTCCGGCGCCGCACTGCTGCACACCCCGACCGTGTACTGGACGGACTCCGGCATGTTCGGCGGGTACGAGGGCTACGGGTGCTGCAGCGGGATGCCGCCGCACGTCTGGGAGTACAACCAGGACGCACCACAGCTCTTCCCCGAGATCGGCACCGACATGGTCACCCAGTGGCTGGACAAGATCAACCCGGACGGCAGCCTGCCCGAGCGCCCGCTGAGCGGCAGCACCGGGTCCGCGATCGACGGCCAGGCCGGCGTGGTGCTCTCCGCCTACCGGGAGTACCTGGCCGACTCGCCGACCGCCGGCAAGGCATGGCTGGACAGCCAGTGGCCGCACCTGAAGGCGGCGATGGACTGGATCTGGAAGACCAACGACCCCGACCGGACGGGCCTGACCACCGGGCTCGCCCACAACACCCTGGACACCGACTTCTCCGGCACCAGCTCCTGGACCGGCTCGCTCTACCTCGCCGCAGCGAACGCCGCCTCCCTGATGGCCACCGTGGAGGGCGACTCGACCGAGTCCGCCCTGCTCACCGGCATCTACCAGGCGGGCCGGACCGCACAGAACGACCTGCTGTGGAACGGCGAGTACTACCGCGAGGTCAGCCAGGGCTCCGGCCAGAGCTACGGCAACGGCGTGTCCATCGACATGCTGCTCGGCCAGTGGTGGTCCAGCCTGCTCGGGCTGGGCCCGATCTACCCGGCCGACCGCGAGACGCAGTCGCTGAGCACCCTCTTCCGCGACAACTTCAAGAACAACTTCCTCGGCTACAGCCACCAGTGGCGCGACTTCGTCGCGCCCACCGACTCCGCCGCGGTCATGTTCACCTGGCCGCACGACGACAAGCCCGCCAACGCGGTCAACTACAACGACGAGACCATGAGCGGCTTCGAGTACTCCGCCGCCGCCACCATGATCCAGAACGGCCTCGTCACCCAGGGGCTCACCATGGTCGACGCGGTCAACAACCGCTACGACGGCGTGCTGCGCACCGGCAACGGCATCACCAGCGGGACCTGCGCCACCGGCGACGGCACCGGCAACCCGTTCGGCGACGACGAGTGCGGGCAGTGGTACGGGCGCTCGGGCAGCAGCTGGTCCGTCATCGAGGCGCTCCAGGGCCTGACCTACAACGGTCCGGCCCGGACCATCGGCTTCGCACCGAAGTTCCGGCCCGGCAACCACAGTTCGTTCTTCACCGCCGGCAACGCCTGGGGGCTGTTCAGCCAGACCAGGGCCCGCGGCAACCAGACCGACACCCTCAAGGTGACCTACGGACCGCTGTCCCTGAGCCACCTCACCTTCACCACCGCGACCGCGGCGACCGCCGTCACGGTCACCCTCGACGGCACCGCCGTGCCGGCCACCCTGCACACCGGCAAGGGGGGCACCACCATCGACCTCGGCCACACGGTGACGGTCGCCTCCGGCAGCAGCCTGAAGGTGCACCTGACCACGCGCTGACCCGGCCCGGCACACCCGCCCTGGTGCCCCGTCTCCCCCTGCCGGGAGACGGGGCACCCCTGTCCCGAGGGTTGTACGTCAAGGCGTGACGAGGGCGAAGTCGGGGTCGGGGGTGTCGAGCAGGCCGGTGAGGGTGGCGAAGACCTGCGGGTCGCCCTCGACGTGCACGCCGTCCAGTCCCTTGCCGCCCAGGACGCCGAGGAGTTCCGGCTTGGTCAGGGTGAGGGTCAGGTCGGCCGCCGGGCCCGGCTCTTCCGTGCCGGAGGCAGTGTCGGTGCTGCGGTAGGTGAGGGCACCGTTGGACAGCAGAAGGTGCCAACTGCGGCCCTCGTCGGTGACGTTCCAGGTCATCGTGAGCTTCTCGTCCCACGCCCTCGGGCCGTCGACGCGGATGGCGAGCGAGTCGATGAGCATGTCGACGGTCAGGGCCATCGCCATCTCGGGGTTGGTCGTCTCCAGCGCGGTGTGTGCGACGGTGCCGCGCAGTTCCTGGGCGCCCATCAGGTAGAAGTTGCGCCAGGTGGCGTTCTCCGCGCCGAAGCCGAGCTTCTCGTACACCGATGCCAGCGCCTGCTTGGCGATCGAGTCGTCGGGGGCGGCGAAGACCGCGTGCCCCAGCAGCGTCGCGGCGAACCGCAGATCCCCCGTATCCGCGTACTCCTTGCCCTTGGCGATCAACGCCGGCACACCGCCGTAGTCAGCGGCGAACCGCTGGGCCTGCTCGACCGGCGGATGCTCCCACAGGTGGGCCGGGTTGCCGTCGAACCAGCCCATGTAGCGCTGGTAGACGGCCTTGACGTTGTGGCTGACCGACCCGTAGTAGCCGCGGTTCGCCCACCGGTTCGCGATCGCCGGCGGCAGCTCCATCCGCTCGGCGATCTCCATCCCGGTCAGTCCCTGGTTGGTCATGCGCAGGGTCTGGTCATGGAGGTACGCCCACATGTCGCGCTGGCCTGCCAGGTGCTCGACGATGCGGTCCTGGCCCCAGGTGGGCCAGTGGTGGGAGGCGAACGCGACCTCGGCCCGGTCGCCGAACAAGCTGATCGTCTCGCCCAGGTAGTGCGCCCAGATGCGGGTGTCGCGGACCACCGCCCCGCGCAGGGTCAGGATGTTGTGCATGTTGTGCGTGGCGTTCTCCGCCATGCACAGGGCACGCCGGTCGGGGAAGTAGAAGTTCATCTCCGAGGGTGCCTCGGTGTCCGGCGTCATCTGGAAGACGATCCGCACCCCGTCGACCGTCTCCTCCTGGCCGGTGCGCGTGATGTCCAGCGTCGGAGGGACCAGGGTGATCGTGCCCTTGGAGGTCGTGATGCCCAATCCGGCGCTGATGTGTCCGGCAGGGCCCTTGTCCAGTTCGGCGCCGTACATGTAGACCGCTCGGCGGGTCATCGCGCCGCCCGCGTACACGTTCTCCGCCACCGCGTGCTCCAGGAACCCGGCCGGGGCGATCACCGGCACCGGGGCGTGGCCGTGCGGCAGCACGCCACGTGAGCCGCCGAAGTGGTCGCCGTGGGAGTGCGTGTAGATCAGCCCGGTGACGGGGCGGTCGCCGCGGTGCTCGCGGTACAGCGCGAGCGCGGCGGCCGCGGTCTCAGCCGAGATCAGCGGATCGATGACGAGGACACCGGAGTCGCCCTCGACCAGCGTCATGTTCGACAGGTCCAGGTTCCGGACCTGGTAGATCCCCTCGGTGACCTCGAACAGGCCCTGCTTGTTGCACAGCCGGCTCTGCCGCCACAGGCTGGGGTGCGCGCTGGGAGGGCAGTCCCCGTCCAGGAAGCCGTACGCGTCACCGTCCCAGATCACCCGGCCGTCGTCCGTCCGGATCACCGCGGGTGAGAGGGCGGCGACGAACCCGCGGTCGGCGTCCTCGAAGTCGGACGTGTCTGCGTAGTCGAGATCACTCATGGACAACGAATAGCCCAGAAACGGGACATTTGCACATAACTGTATCGCGCGCCCTGCAACGTGTTCCCCGCTCGCCACCAGGTCAGCGTCAACTCCTGCACGCGGCTCGAGCAGGGCCGTGAGCGCCGCCCCTCGCTCATGCTCATCGACGCGCCGAGCAGGGCACTCGACCTCGGGCCGGACGCGCGGGAACGCTGCTGGCCACCGCGGTCAAGGAGCGAGAAACGGATCTGCGGAGCGAGTTGACGGAAGGTCGAGCGACGGTACCCCGCGTGGGCACGGTGGTCGCGACGACCGAGGCACCCCCGCCCTCCATCGTCCCCAACGGGTTCGACGGGTTCGACGGGTTCGACGGGGAGATCGGGCCGGTCCCCGAGTACCTGCGCGATCCGGCCTCGTGGCCCCCTTCGGGCGCGGCCCGGCCGTGCACCCGGTGGGGACGGAACGCCGTCGAGTTACTGAAAGTAGTGGGCAGACATCTCGCCTGCTGGGGCCAGCCGGGCGTGCCGTGCGGCTGACTTCCTGCCTTGTCGCAGATGAACGGACGTCCGGGGACAGGGGACAATGCAGGACATGGATGACGCGTTCACACTCCTTCGGCGGGCCGTCGACCTGCTGTCTGAGGACGCCGTAGCAGAGAACGGGCAGACGGTTGGGGATGTTCGCGAGGACATCGGGCGCCAGGAGTGGGAGATGGTGCTCGGCGTTCTCATCGAGATCGGGGACGTCCACCCCGTGTCGGTGGACTTCTGGGAACTCCTCGCCGAGGCCTCTCGCCAGCCGATGCTCGACCGCAGCCGCCGTTGGTGCGAGTGGCGAGCCTGGGAGGTCCGGCACGGCACTGTCCGGGTGACCTTGAGCCTGGCGGGTGGGGAGGAGGGCCGACGCCGGACGGCCTTTTCCGGAGACGGTCGGCTCCGACCGATGTGGGACATCGGCAACCGCACCGTCGGCGGGGAACGAGAGCTGAGCATCGCAAGGTTGTGGGTGGAATATGCGGAGAAGCTCGGCCCGGGAGAGACGGCCGATGCTCGGCTGGCTCCTCTGAGACCAGAGCAGTGGAGGCATCTGAAGTGCGGTGATGTGATCACCATGTACGAAGCTCGACCTATTGCCGGCACGGCCACGGTGATCGAGGTCTTGCCGCCGCGCGCCTGAGCCATCGCGTCGCCCCAGACGCGCTGCGAGCGACGAACGGTTGTCAGCCGCAGCCAGGGGTCGGGGCAGCCGACCCGCGTCGGACCTCGCGTCCCAACTCAGCCGGCCTCCAGGGCGTCTGCCCGCCTCGCCAGGTCCGCCGCGACGCGATCCCAGTCCGGTCCGTGCAGCCACAAGTTCGCGGCAGCCTCGCGCATCAGCGCTGGCTCATCAGGTCGCTGCAGGAGCACCAACCGGTAGGACAGGTTGCGCACCCAGACCGGCAAACAACCATCGACCACGTGCGGGCAGAGCTCACGGAGCATGGCGAGGATCGAATCCGCGTCAGCGAAGGTCAGTTCCTCGACGAAGTAGTGCTCCCGGTGGTCGAGGTCGCACTCAGGCGTCGGTCCGAACTCGTCTCCGTAGAGACACCGGGCGTGCTCCGTCAAGGTGCTGTGCATGTCCTGGAGCCTATGACGCCTTGTTCCGCGGGAACGAAGCTTGAGCCTGTCACGACAATGATCTGGCGGGTGCCCCAGTGGTATTTTGACCCGAAATCGCGGGAGGGGTGAGTAGGCGGGTGGACAGAGACCGGCGGCATGCAGTTGTCGTGGTACTCCGCGAGCTCGGGCGAAGCCACGATTACCGTGACCGGGCGGATGCCGGTCACGGCCTGGCAGGCTTCGCCGAGATGCAGGAGGCCCTCGGGCCACTACTGGAGCTGGTTCTCGACCCAGGTGACACCTTCGTCACCCGGGTGACCGCGGAAGCCGTGCTGCGGCGAAAAGACAGGATCGGGTTGGCGGTAGTCGCCTCCGCACTGGCAGTCGCCGATTCGAATCACAGCGATTGGATCCACACCGCACTTCACGATGTGTTCAGCATCTTCTCCGAGGACCGGGACAACGCGATGCAGTTGTGCGCGGAGATGTTGCGGGACACTGACGACCGCGTTGCCCTGGGGGCTCGTCAGATGCACGAAGCCCTGGCCGAGATCGACCCCGTTCTTCGCCCCATTCAGCCCGGGGTGGACACTCCCGTGAGAGCGCAGGCGCTCTGTCCACGAGCAGTAGGGGACATCTGACACGGGCGTTTTCATGCTGGCACGGGGTCGCGTAGTCGCGGCCGCAGGTCCCCAGGGCGACCTTGGAATCCCGGCGCCCGCATCGCTCAGCCGCCCTTGGAGCCGCCCGCATGGCTCCCGCCGTAGGCCCGTCCCGCGAGCCCGGACACGTTTCTCGCCCAACTGCCCGCGTGGTCGCAGGAGCTGGCGGGAGCCCCCACACCCGCCGGGCGTGCCCGTCAGCCCGTGTTCACGGGCTGACGATGTTGAAGTTGGGGTCGAACTCGTCGAAGAGGCCGGCGAGCGTCAGCAGAACCTGCTCGTCGCCGTCGAGCTTCAGCCGGCCGGCCTGGGCGAGCTGTGCGGCATCGGCAGGCTTCAGCAGGGCGCCGACCAGCGCGGCCTTGGGGCCGGTGACGGTGAGCTGGGTGTCGGCGGAGGCACCGCGGCGGGCGTTCAGGACACCGCGGTCGACCCACATGCTCCAGGTCTCGTCCGCTTCGGTGAAGTGGAAGTCGATGCGCAGGTGCGCCTGGGCCGCCTTCTCGCCGATCAGGTGGACGGCGGCGTAGTCGAAGAGGATGTCCACGGGCATGGCCAGGATGGTGTCGGGGCTGGCGGTGGCGAAGGTGGCGGCCTGTACGCCCTGGCGCAGTTCCTTGGCGGCGGTCAGGTAGATGCCGCGCCACTGCGGGCCCTCGGCCTGGTAACCCATCTGCTCGTAGGCGTCGGCCTGAAGGTCGCGGGCGGCCTGGTTGTCCGGTCGGGCGAAGACCAGCGTGTGCAGGATCTGGGCCGCCCAGCGGTAGTCGCCGGCGTCGATGGCGCGCTTGCCCTCAGCCAGGACCTTCTCGGAGCCGATGAGGTCGACGAAGCGGCGGGCCGTCTCGACCGGGGGGTGGGGGTGCAGGGAGACCGGGTCGCCGTCCCACATGCCCAGTTCCTTGGTGAACACCGCGCGCACATCGTGGTGCAGGGTGCCGTGGTAGCCGCGGTTGAACCACTTGCGGCCCAGCTCCTCGGGCAGCTCGATCTCCTCGGCGGCCTCCAGCGGGGTGTAGCCCTTGTTCGCGAGCCGCAGGGCCTGGTCGTGGATGTACTTGTAGGTGTCGCGCTGGGACCCGATGAACCCGGTGACGTCCTCGTTGCCCCACACCGGCCAGGTGTGCGGGCCGTAGTGGACCTGGGCGTCGTCGCCCCAGCGCTCCAGGGTCTCGTCCAGGTAGCGGGCGAAGTTGCGGGCGTCGCGGGTGCGGGCGCCGCGCAGGGTCTGGATGTTGTGCAGCGTGTGGTTGGCGTTCTCCGCGCAGGTCAGCGCGGCCAGCTGCGGAATCCAGATGTGCATCTCCTCGGGCGCCTCAGTGTCCGGGGCGTAGAGGAACTCGAACTCCAGGCCGCCCAGGTCGCGCTTGGTCCCGGTCTCGGTGATCGGGTCGGTCGGCGGGATGTAGGAGACGGTCACTCCGGGGAGCGAGGTGATGCCGATGCCGCAGGTGACGCATCCGGTGGGACCCAGTTCGAGGAGGCTGCCGAACGCGTAGCCGGCCCGTCGCGACATGGCGTTGCCGGCGATGACGTTCTCACCGATGGCGTGCTTGTCGAAGGACGCGAGGGTGCCCGGAGCGATGATGGGCACCTTCCCCGAGGCCACGTCCTCGGCGCTGACGACGCCCTTGACCCCGCCGTAGTGGTCGATGTGGGTGTGGGTGTAGATCACCGCGGCGACGGGCTTGTCGCTGACGTGCTCACGGATCATCGCCATGCCCTGGGAAGCAGCCTCGACGTTGGACGCGCAGTCCACGATGACCAGGCCGCTGTCGCCCTCGATGACCGTCAGGTTGGCCAGGTCGTTGTTCCGCACCTGGTGGATGCCGTCGACCACCTTGTAGAGGCCGCCCTTGCGCATCAGCTGCGACTGCCGCCACAGGCTCGGGTGCACCGTGTCGGGGGCCGGAGCGTCGTCGGACAGGTAGTCGAACTTGGCGGTGTCGAAGATCAGGTGGCCGTCCGCGCCGCGCAGTTGGTCCGGGAACGGCGCGATCAGGTTCCGGTCGGCATCCGCGAAGTCCTGCCGGTCGTCCATGTCGAACCGGGCAACGGCCTCGCGGTTCGATGCGGCGGTCGCGGCGGTGGCGGGCCTGGGCGAGTAGACCACGGGAGGACTCCAATCGGTCACGTCCAGCAGCAGACCGCAGCAACGAACGCGGCCGCAGGCACGGTGCCCCAGGCCACACCCTTGCCGCGCGCGCCTTGACCAGCAACGCAACAGGCCCATTCGGGTGACCTTGCACCTGCTGCCTGCGTGAAGAACGTCTTCCCGCTGATCGACCTCGGACGGTCCCCGACCGGCTATAGCTGCCAGCGACCAGCCTCATGCGCCGGGATGCCTCCCCGACGTCGACCTTCGTACGAGGCGTCAGGCGGTGCCGAGTGCCGGACGTGGGGCGGACTCGGTGCCCAGGGTCTCGTGCAGCCGCACCTCGTCGGCGGGGGGATGGCGGGTGCCGGTGGACAGCAGGTCGCGGGCTGCCTTCGTGGCCTTGCCGCGGCCCGTGCCGGTGGTGAGGAAGCAGCGGAGGTCGGTCCGGAGGCGTTCGACATCCGGGTCCGGATCTCCGTCGTGTACCGCGCTTTCAGCGGCGGATCGAAGCGCGTGGTCGAGGCCCGCGCTGGGCGGGATGGCGTCGAAAAGGGCGTACACCGCGGCATAGCGCAGCAGCAGCTCGGAGCTCAGGGCGGCGGACACGTTCGCGCCGTCGTCCAGGTCGAGCGCGGCAACCGCGCGGGTCAGCGCCTCCGCTCCGCGTGCCATCTCGTCGAGGCGGATGTGGGCCGCGCTCAGGTCGATCAGGGCGCTCACGAGGTGGGGCGGGGTGTTGCAGCGCTGCCAGTGCTCGACGGCTTGGGCAACCAGGTCCTTCACCGCGTGGTGATCGTCAAGAGCTTCTGCCGCACAGGCCCCGTTCTCGCACGCGACGGCCGCTGTCCACCAGTTGCCGAGCGTCGTGTACGCGGTCTCGACGCGCCACGCCAGTGGGAGCGCCTCAGCGTGGTTGCCCGCCCACAACTCGGCGCGCTGCCTTTGGAAGAGCGCCGAGGCCCGTAGTTCCGCGGTGCCGTGTCCCTCGGCAAGTTCATGGGCGCGCAGTGCCAGTGCGCGGGCTTCTTCCGGGCCCGCCGTCTCGAAGGCCAGCTTGGAGTTGTTGATGGCGATCGGGACGGCGGTGGCCGCCAGACCCAAGGCGGTCAGCACGGAGACCGCGCGCCGGCCGGACGCCAGGGCAGCCGCCGCGTCGCCCTGGTCCCACTGCATCAGCGAGATCAGGAAGTCGGCCTCGGCGGCCCCCGCGTGCAGGTTGTGGGCCCCGGCGATGTCACGGGCCCGCTGCGCGTACACGAGTGCGCGCGCCGGGTCGGTGTCGCGCAGCAGCTCCGCGTTGTCCCAGCACAGCCGTACGGCATCGGCGGGCGCCGAGAGGCGCTGGTGGAGGTGGACGCGAACGTCGTTGGCCGCCACCTCGCCGTCGAGCTCGCCGCCCGCCTGGTACAGGGCCGCCACCCCCTCCGCCAGTTCCAGGGCGAGCGCGAGCCATCCGCGTTCCTCCGCCGTACGCACCGCCGCGTGGAAGCGGGCCGGGTCGAGGGCGCCGGACAGCTCCGCGTCGGGCTCCCCCCGGTTGATCTGGCCGAGCCGGTCGCGCAGGAACTGGACGGAGCGGTAGGTGACGTCGTGTACGTCCTCCTCCGGCTCCTCCTGTGCCAGGCGCTCCTTGGCGAAGAGCAGGACAAGGTCGAAGAGGGCGAAGGAGGCGAGCACGCCGCCGGAGAAAGTGCGAACGAAGGCGGCGTGTTGGGCGAGACTGCGGTCGACCAGCCGGTTGAGGAGCAGTTCCTGGCGCAGCGCCGGGGCGTCGAGGCAGGCGCCCAGTTCCTCGCCGGTCGTCACCGCGCCGGGCACCGCGGCGATCAACCGGAAGGTGCGGCGGGCCGCGGCGTCCAGGTTGTCGTAGCTGAGCCTGATCGCCGCGCGCACCGCTCGGTCCCCCGAGTCCAGGTAGTCCAGCCGGGTCGACTCCTCCTCCAGCAGGTGCAGCAGGTAGTCCACCGGCAGGTCCGGGCGGCTCGCCAGCCGTCCACCGACCATCCGCAACGCCAGCGGCACATCCGCGCACAGCCGGGCCAACCGGTGCAGCACGGCGGGGTCGTGGCTGCGCTCGGGGTCGCACGCGGCGAGTACCCGGACCGCGGCGTCGCGCGTCAGCGGCTCCACGCGGAAGACGAGTGACCGGTCGGCGTACCCCTGGACACGATCGCGGGAGGTGACGACGACCGCGCAGGTGGCGGGGGGCTTCACCAAGGGCGCGACGTGGGCGGCGTCCAGGGCGTCGTCGAGCACCAGCAGCACCCCTCGGCCCTGGAGTTCGGCGGTGAACCGGGCGAACAGCGCGGCGTCGCCCAGGTGCTCCCCCGCGTCGAGGTCCGCGCCGATGTCGAGGCCCAGCGCCTCCGCCACCATCCGCACGACGGTACGGGCGGGTCTTCGGGCGTCGGGGACCAGTCCGTGAAGGTCGACGTGGAAGACCCCACCGGGGAAGTCCGGCGCGAGTGCGCGGGCGGCCTCGATGGCCACGGTGGACGTGCCGACGCCCGGCTGCCCCGACAGGAACGCGGTCGCCGTGCCCTGCCATGCCGTGCTCCCGCGCACGGCGCGGACCACGTCGGCGACCAGTTCGGTACGGCCGAGGACGAAGGGATCGGGATCGGGGATACGGCACATCTGGGCCGCGGCCACGGCCCGTCGAGCGCGGCGCTGGACCTCGGCCGCCCCGGGGGCGGCGCCGCTCGTCCCGCCCTGTTGGCCCCGCGCACCGTTCCCGTTCGGGTCCGGCCTGCGGACCATGACGGCGCGGGTGGAGGCGGTACGCAGTTCCGGGAGCCGTGCGGTGAGGGCGGTGAGGAATGCCTCCAGGTGCAGTGTCCGCCCGTCGGTGAGCACCGCCCGCAACTGCCTTCGGCACACCGCGGAGAGTTCGACGAAGAGCTCTTCGGACAACTCCTCGACCAGGACGTGCCGAAAGGAGTCGAGCAGCGCGTCAGAGGTCCGGGGTGCGGCGCCGTTCGAACCGGTCTCGTTCGAACCGGTTTCGTTCGGACCCGTGCCTGGTGACTCGGCGCCTGGTGACTCGGCGCCGTTCGAACCGGTCCCGTTCGAACCCGTGCCGTACGGGTCGTTCCGCGTGCGCGAGCCGTCCAGCGGGGCCGACCAGTGGCGCAGGGCCTCCTCGTGCTGCGGGTGCGAGAGCAGCAGCACCCGAGGGTCGAGCCCGCGCAGCCGGGTACGGCGCCGGAAGTCCCGTACGGCGTCGCCTTCGTGTCGGCCGTGGGCGACGGCTCTCGACAGCAACCACTCCGCCGCGTCCCCGGCCCCGCCGACCCCGCGGTACGCGTCGTCCAGCGCCATCAGCGCACGGGCCGCCTCCACCGCCGCCTCGTTCAGGCCCCCGACGCCTTCGGGCACCCCCCGGTCTCGGGCCGGCCCCGGATCGGGTGCGACGCGTGTGGCCACCGCGCCGGCCCGTCCGCGGACCAGGGCGGTGTCCACGGTGCGTACGGACAGCACGGTGCCGACCTCGTCGGCGAACACGAGCCGCCGACGCACGTCGATCCCCGGGACGGTCGACAACAGCACAGCGACGTCCTCGACCCGGGCCACCCACACGGAGTCCCGCAGCCAGCCGTCCGCGCTGTTGTACCGCGCGGAGACCACGCCGACGGCGGCACCGTCCGCGAGGCGCAGCACGGGGGCACCGCTCATCCCCGGCATGACGTCCGCGGACCTGACGCGCCACAGCATCACCTGGTCATCCCGCATGGTGCCGCCCTGCCAGCTCCCCGGGGCGTCCAGCGACTGGTAGCCGTGGCCGGGGTCGTCCACCTCGGCGACGCCGGTCACGACGACGTCCGCCTGGAAGGCCACCGGGTGCAGGGAGACGGGGACGGACTCCGCCAGCGGCTCGGCCCGGCGCACCACCGCGAGGTCCCGGGGCACGTCGACGGCCACCACCTGCGCGGGCGCGCGCCCCACCGATCCGTTCAGGGCGTCCACGGACAACGACGCCCCGAGCCAGTCGCATCCGGCCTCCGCGAGGACGTGCGCCGCTGTCACCAGCACGCCAGGGGACACCTGGAAGCAGGTGCCCACGGGCGTACCGTCGACATCGAGGACCCGGCCCAGGAAACCGGGGACCCTCGCGTCCCACACCGCGTCCACCACCGTTGCGCTCCCCCGTCTCCCCCGGCTCCCCCAACTCCCCCCGCGGACGCCGCTGCCACGGCCCTCTCCCTACGGGCGGCTCAGCCGTGCGTGCGTCGTCCCGCCCTCGTCGTACGCCACGGGTGGTCAGTCGGCGCGGTCGGCCGCGGCGGCGCCCTGCTCGCCCCTCGGCGCGGGATACTTCAGCCGTACCACCAGCGACGCCTCGCCGGAGACGCCGGCCACCACGATGGTGCCTTGCGTGGAGAACTTCAGTCCGAACTCCACCTCCACCTGCTCGGGGCGCGTTGCCTCGTGCGTCAGCCGGCCGATCGCCTCCCCGGTGGCGGAGGCGATCTCCACGATCGCGTCACGGGCATGGTCGAAGGCGTCCACGACCCGTCCGCTCGCGTTCCGCAACCGCGAGGTCGGCTCCGACCCGGCGACCGTGACCGTCTCGACCATGAGGTCAACGTCGCCAACACGCAGCGGAAGCAGTCGACTTGTCATGGGGCCACCTTCCCACAACGAGCCCCGCCGCGTCCGGCGCCAACGGAGGACCAGCGAAGCCCGCGGCCACCTCGGGTGAAGCCACGGGCGAAGGCGCGCGGGGGCCCGGCCGGAGGTGGGATTTCGGGGTGCGGCCAGCCGTTCCGGCGACGAGCGCGCGGGCTCGGCGGCCGTACGTTCCTTCTGGAGCCCACGAGCTGCCCACGCAGGGGCAGTTCGGGGACATACGTCGGACCTTCTTTCGGAAGGTCGTGCACGACTCTAGGAGATGGCCGGGTCGGCTCGTATATTCATGGGACGTCTACGCCCCCGGTGTCCCTTGAACCCCCAGCGCCCCGGGTGTCCCGGAGGTCCCGCCGCACCCCAGCTCCTGCCCCCCACCCCACCTTCCGGTGACCAAGCTCAGTGGGACCTACCTGCTGGTGGACGGATTCACGCTCGACTGACGGCTGCCGAACGGGAGAAGGGTGAACCATGCTGCTCACGAGGAGACCGCGCACCAAGGGAAGGGCACTGCGGGTGCTACTGGCCCTGATCGCGGCGGGCGCGGTCGTCGCCGGGCTGCCGGCGGGCGCGCCGCTCGCCGCCGCCCACCCGGCCCACGGCCGGGCCACCGCCCCGGCACGGGTGGCCGCGTGGTCGCCGAGCATGACCGTGGGCGGACCGGACTTCGACGACGAGACGATCCGCATGGTCGCCCACTCCAGCGTCAGCGGCACCTCCCTGCGGATACACCTGTCCAACCTGCGCGGCACGACCCCGCTCACCGTCGGAGCGGTGAGCGTCGCCGCGCAGGCGGACCGGGCCACCGCCGTGCCGGGTTCGCGGCACGCGGTCACCTTCTCGAACCACAGGTCCGTCACCCTCGCCGCGGGCGCGGAGGCGGTCAGCGACCCGGTCGCGATGTCCGTCGCCGCCGACCACAACGTGCTGGTCAGCGTCTACCTCCCGGAGGCGACCAGCTCCGCCACCTGGCACTCCGACGCCTTCGACACGAGCTACCTCTCCACGCCGGGCGACCACACCGCCGAGACGGGGGACGGCAACTACACCACGGCGACGACCTCTTGGTACTACCTGTCCGGTCTCGACGTGATCTCGCCCGGCGCCCGCGGCACCGTCGTGGCGTTCGGCGACTCCATCACCGACGGGTACAACACCCCGGCCGGGGCGTATCACCGCTGGCCCGACGACCTCGCCCGCCGGCTGTCCGGGCCGCACCCGATGAGCGTCGTGGACGCGGGCATCGGCGGCAACCGGGTGCTGACCGACGTGCCGAACATCTGGCAGGGGATCAGCGCGACCAAGCGGTTCGCCCACGACGCGCTGGGCCAACCCGGGGTGCGATACGTGATCCTGATGGAGGGCATCAACGACATCGGCAACAACGCCGGCCCCGACGGCGCCCCCCTCACCGCCCAGGACCTGATCGACGGCTACCGGAACCTGATCGGGCAGGCGCACGCCGCCGGCGTCCGGATCATCGGCGGCACGCTCCTGCCGGACAAGGGAAACGGCTACTACAGCGACTCCGCGGAGGCCCTCCGCCAGGCGGTCAACACCTGGATACGCACCAGCGGGGCGTTCGACGGGACGGTCGACTTCGAGAAGGCGGTCGCCGACCCCGCCGATCCGGCAGCCCTCGACCCCCGCTTCGACTCGGGCGACCACCTGCACCCCAACGAGGCCGGCATGCAGGCGCTCGCAGACGCGGTCGACCTCAGCCTGCTGCCCTGACCGCGGTGTGCGGGCAGCGACCCCGGTCCGCTGCCCGCTCACGCGCAGTACCGGTGGGCGGGCTGGGTCAGGCACCGTGCCTCGCCACCCTGGTAGGACGTCGCCTGGTGCCGTGCCGGGCGCCGCGAACCGGTGAACCCTTCCGGTCCCGGCACTGGGCTCGGTGGCGGCGCCCGTCGCGCGGTTCCCGGCGCGATCAGGTAACCAGGAATGGTGAACGAGGACGCGACCGACCCCTTCGTGCATGTCCGGGGCGCCAGTGAGAACAACCTGCGGAACGTCGATGTCGACGTCCCGCGGGACGCGATGGTCGCCTTCACCGGCGTCTCCGGGTCGGGCAAGTCCTCGCTCGCGTTCGGCACGCTCTACGCGGAGGCCCAGCGGCGCTACTTCGAGTCCGTGGCACCGTACGCCCGAAGGCTGCTGCACCAGGTCGGCGCACCGCACGTGGAGGAGATCGCCGGACTGCCTCCGGCTGTGGCCCTTCAGCAGCGACGCGGGGCGCCCAGTTCGCGCTCGACGGTCGGCACCATCACCACGCTGTCCAATCTGCTGCGCATGCTGTACTCCCGCGCCGGCACCTATCCGCCCCGGGCCGCACGGCTGGATGCCGAGTCGTTCTCACCCAACACCGCGGCCGGCGCCTGCCCGGAGTGCCACGGGCTGGGCGTCGTGCACGACGTCGCCGAGGACCTGCTGGTCCCGGACCCCTCGCTGAGCATCCGCGAGGGGGCGATCGCCGCCTGGCCGGGCGCCTGGCAGGGCGCCAACCTGCGCAGCGTCGTGAGCGGCTTGGGGATCGACATCGACCGGCCGTGGCGCAGGCTCAGGAAGAAGGACCGGGACTGGCTGCTGTACACGGACGAGCAGCCCTCCGTGTACATCGAGCCGGAGGAGGACCGGGTCGACTACGGCTACCAGGGCAAGTTCTGGAGCGCCCGCAAGCATGTCATGCACGTCCTCGCCGATTCCAAGAGCGACAAGATGCGCGAACGGGCGCTCCGGTTCGTCAGGAGTGTGCCCTGCCCCGAGTGCCACGGCAGCGGGCTGCGGCCCGAGGCGCTCGCCGTGACCTTCGCCGGACGCTCCATCGCCGAGATCAACGCGATGCCGCTCACCGAGGTCGTGGCGCTGCTGCGGCCCGTCGTGGGGCGCTCCGAGGCCGACGCCGCCACGTCGACCGCCCGATCCGGGGAGACCACCGAGGTCGCGGTCCGGATCTGCGGCGATCTCGTCGCGCGGGTCGACGTACTGCTCGACCTGGGCCTCGGATATCTCAGCCTCGGGCGCCGCTCGACGACCCTGTCGCCCGGCGAGGCGCAGCGCCTGCGGATCGCCACCCAGCTGCGCTCGGGGCTTTTCGGCGTCGTCTACGTCCTCGACGAACCCTCCGCGGGGCTGCACCCGGCCGACGCGGAACCGCTGCTGGAGGTGCTGGACCGCCTCAAGGCGGCAGGCAATTCGCTGTTCGTCGTGGAGCACGACATGGACGTCGTACGGCGGGCGGACTGGGTGGTCGACATCGGCCCCGGCGCGGGCGAGGGCGGCGGACGCGTGCTGTACAGCGGCCCGGTCGCCGGTCTTGAGCAGGTCGGGGAATCGGCCACGAGCGCGTACCTGTTCGGGCGCGCCCAGCCGCTCGACCACCGCCCGCGCACACCGCACGGCTGGCTGCACCTGAGCGGCGTCTCACGCCACAATCTGCACCATGTGTCCGTCGACGTGCCGCTGTGCGTCCTGACGGCGGTGACGGGCGTGTCCGGTTCCGGAAAGTCGACGCTGGTGACGCAGGTGCTCGCCGAGGTCGTCCGCGGCCACCTCGGACTCGTACCCGAGGACCCCGACGAGGCACAGCTGGAGGTCGACGTCCAGGACGCGTCGGGGGTCGAGTCGTTCGACCGGCTGGTCCGGGTCGACCAACGGCCCATCGGCCGAACTCCCCGGTCCAACCTGGCCACGTACACGGGGATGTTCGACGCGGTGCGCAAGCTGTACGCGGGGACGGACGAGGCCAGGGCGCGCGGCTACTCGGCCGGGCGGTTCTCCTTCAACGTGCCCGAAGGGCGGTGCGAGACCTGCCAGGGCGAGGGATTCGTCGCGGTGGAACTGCTGTTCCTGCCCGGCACCTACGCGCCGTGCCCGACCTGCCAGGGTGCCCGGTACAACGCCGAAACGCTGGAAGTCACCTACCGCGGCAAGAACATCGCGGAAGTGCTGGGGCTGTCCGTCGACGCCGCCGCCGAGTTCCTGTCCGCCGTCCCGGCCGCATCCCGCAGTCTGGAGACGTTGCGCGAGGTGGGACTCGGGTACCTGCGGCTGGGGCAGCCCGCGACGGAACTCAGCGGTGGTGAGGCGCAACGCATCAAACTGGCCACCGAACTGCAGCGGGCCCGCCGCGGGCACGCGCTCTACCTGCTCGACGAGCCGACGGCGGGGCTGCACCCCTCGGACATCGCGCTGCTGCTGCGACAGCTGCACCGGCTCGTCGACGCCGGCAACACGGTCGTCCTCGTCGAGCACGACCTCGACACGATCGCCACCGCGGACTGGGTCATCGACCTCGGGCCGGGCGGCGGAGACGCGGGCGGGCGGGTGGTCGCGTCGGGCCCGCCGGCCAAGGTGGCGAAGTCCCGCCGCAGCGCCACCGCGCCCTACCTCGCGGCCCGGCTCGCGAGGCGTCCCGTCTGAACCCCGGTACGGACCCGGAACCGTACGCCGTCGATCAGCTGCCGCCGGGACCATCCGGAACCTGGAATTCCAGCACCAGCCGGCGAACACGTCCATGGCGCTTCCGGCGACCGCAGGTCAATTCTCGGTCGCTTCCCGCGATACGGCGCGACGGTATTCGGCGTTGATACGCTGCGCTTCTTCGAGCTGGTCTTCGAGGATGATGATCCGGCAGGCCGCCTCGACGGGGGTGCCCTGGTCGACGAGTTCCCGCGCACGGGCGGCGATGCGCAGCTGGTAGCGGGAGTAGCGTCGGTGGCCGCCCTCGGAGCGGAGCGGGGTGATCAGGCGGGCTTCGCCGATGGCGCGCAAGAAGCCGGGAGTGGTGCCGAGGAGTTCCGCGGCGCGGCCCATCGTGAAGGCGGGGTAGTCGTCGTCATCGAGCCGGCCGAACGAGTCGTCTGCTGTCATTGCACCTCTCTGTGGAACGCGTCGAGGGGTCCTGGCACCGTACGGCGCCAGGACCCCGAAGGAACTACTACACCATCTGCCGGCCTCAGTACTGCGCCGACCTTCTGTTTCCGCTGGCCCGACCGTGCTGCTGTCGGGGCTGCGGGGATCGCGGTTGCTTGACCGGAGACCACCTCACTATCGATGTCCTGCGGTACCCGGGCCCACAATTTCCGCCCGGGCGATCCTGATGGCGCCTGGCCCCTCCGTTCTTTCCTCTGCTGACCGAAAACCTCTTGGTACTGCGAACTGCACCTACCGAACTGCGGTACTTCTCCCGGCGGCCCCTGATCACCGCGGGCCACCCGGTGCGGTCGTCAGCCCCGACGCCATCTGGCAATCCAGCGCCGGAACTCCACCACCGCACCGTCCTGCAACTGCGAGTACTGCTGCCCGGCAGTTCGTCTCTGCCAGGCCCTGCTCGATCTCGGCTACGTGAGAAACCATAGCCACACCGCCCCCCAATGTCTACTCCGGCGAAGATAGATTTTCGCGTGTCGATCGCAGAGGTAGTCGCCCTCGACCACGACCGGAGCGCCCGGCAGCCCGGCGGCCCGGCGGCACGGCGGGCAGCCCGCAGACGTGCTCGGCGCCGAGGTCATCGGATGGCGGGCGTTCCCACCTCCCCGAGGTGCTCGTGCGCCAGGCGCACAGCCATGGCGCCCTCACCGACCGCGGAGGCCACCCGCTTGACCGAGCCGCTGCGGACGTCGCCGACGGCGAAGACTCCCGGCAGACCGGTCTCCAGGGCGAGCGGGGTGCGGGCGAGGCGACTCCAGAGGTCCGCTGTCACCTGGACCACGTCCTGCCCGGTCGGAATGAAGCCCCGCCGGTCCAGGGTGACGGCGTCGGCGAGCCAGGAGGTGGCGGGGCGCGCGCCGATGAAGACGAACAGGGCGCGGGCTGCCAGCACCTGCTGCTCGCGGGTGCGGTTGTTCTCGACGACGAGGGATTCGACCCGGTCCTCGCCGGTGACCTCCCGGACTTCGGTATGCAGCCGGACGTCGATCCGGGGGTGCCGCTCGATCCTGTCGATCAGGTAGCGGGACATGCTGTGTTCCAGGTCCCCACCGCGGACCAGAAGATGGACGGCGGGCGACTCGCGAGCCAGGAACAGGGCTGCTTGGCCGGCGGAGTTGCCGCCGCCCACGACGGCGACCGGGTCAAGGCGACAGTTCCGTGCTTCCCAGACGGTGGCGGCGTAGTGGACCCCGAGTCCTTCGAACCGCTCGACGCCGGGGGCGGTCAGCCGCCGGTAGCGGGCGCCGGTGGCCACCACGACGTTGGTGGCGGTGGCCGTGCCGCCATCGGCGAGCCGCACCACGTTGGTCCCGTCGCGCTGTTCGAGGCCGGTGGCCTCGGCGGGGACGTCGATCCGGGCGCCGAACCGCTTGGCCTGTACGACGGCGCGTTCGGCGAGTTCCATGCCGGAGATCCCGGCGGGGAAACCGAGGTAGTTCTCGATCCGGGAGGAGGTCCCGGCCTGGCCGCCGGTCGCCACACCGTCCAGGACGACAGTGGAGAGTCCCTCGGAGGCGCCGTACACCGCGGCGGCAAGGCCCCCGGGTCCCGCGCCGACCACCACCAGGTCGCAGACGGCCTTCGCGGCGGTCTCGGTCCGCAGCCCGATGACCTGGGCGAGTTCGACGTTGGAGGGATTGCGCAGCACCCGGTAGTCGTTCCAGACGACGATCGGGGTCTCCTCGGGAGCGATCCCGAGACGGGTGAGCAGCGCCTCGGCCTCGGTGTCCTTCTCCAGATCGGCCCAGCGGTGCGGGAGGCGGTTGCGGGCGGCGAACTCCAGCAGCCGCCGGGTGTCGGCGGAAAAGGCGGAGCCGATGATGCGGAAGCCCGTGCCCGCGCCGGCCAGCATCCTACGGCGCAGAAGGTAGGCCCGCAGGATGACGTCGCCGAGCGCGGGTTCGCGGCTGAGCAGGTCGCGCAGGGCGGCCGAACCCACAGCCAGTACCTCTCCGGGCCTGTTCACCACCGCGCTGACGAAGGCGGTCTGGCCCTCCAGTACGCCCAGTTCGCCGAGGAAGCTGCGCGGACCGTGCAACTGGACGACGTGCTCCTGGTCGTCGCGGCCTTCGACCACGGCCACCGTGCCGCTGAGGACGACGAAGAACTCGTCACCGCGTTCGCCGGCCCGGAAGAGCTGTTCCCCCTCGCGGACCTGCCGTTTCTGTCCGCAGGAACTCAGGGTCGCGATCTGGTCGTCCGTCAGCCGCGGGTAGGCACCGTGGACGTCGGCCGTCGGTGTCGGGGTCGGGGTCGGCACGGTTCGCTCCCCTCAGACCATCGCTTCGTGCACGAAACACCACCGCCAGTCCTCGCCGGGTTCGAACGACTGGACGATCGGGTGCCCGTCGGCCGCCGCGTGAGCGCGGGCGTGCCGCATCGGCGAGGAGTCGCAGCAGCCGACGTGGCCACAGGTCAGGCAGAGGCGCAGGTGCACCCACTGCGTCCCCGTGCGCAGGCAGTCCTCGCAGCCCTGCGGGGTTCTGGGCACGACGGGCCGGACCATGGACAGGTGCGGGTCGGGAGAGTTGGTCATCACGGCCTCCGGGAGGCGGGATCGGCTGGTCCATGGGACGTCGACAGCGCCTCGTCCACCCACTGGCGCAGCGCGTTCGCGGGCGCGGCGCCGGTCTGGCGGGCGACTTGCCTGCCCCTGTCGAGGATCAGCAGGGTGGGTACGGCTTGGACCTCGAACCGCCGCGCCAAAGCTGGGGACTTGTCGATGTCGACCTTGACGAGTTTGATCCGGCCGGCCAGGTCCGTGGCGACCCGTTCGAGGGCCGGGCTCACCATGCGGCAGGGGCCGCACCAGGTGGCCCAGAGGTCGACCAGCACCGGCAGGCTCGCCTGCTCGGCGACCTCCCCGAAGTCGGCGTCGCCCGCTTCGGCGATCCACGGAAGCGGGGCCCGGCAGTTTCCGCAGCGCGGGCTGCCCTCCGCCGCGGCGGGTACGCGGTTGGTCCGGCCGCAGTTGGCGCAGGCGACCATCCGCACCGAGCTCTGGGCGCCGTCGGTACGGCCGTCACGGCCGCCGCGGTCGGCTCGGCCTTCCGGAGAAGTACTCATCACGGCTCCTGCGGCTCGTCCTGGAGGGTGACGGTCAGTTCGCCGCCCGCGGCGTCGACCAGGACGGTCACGCCTTCGCGTGCCTCGCCGCTGAGCAGCGCGCGGCCGATCCTGGTCTCGACCTCGTGCGAGATGAAGCGGCGCAGCGGCCTGGCTCCGTAGACCGGGTCGTAGCCCTCGGCGGCGATCAGGTGGCGGGCCGGCTCGGTGAGGAGGAGCGTGATGCGCTGCTCGGAAAGGCGGTCGCGCAGCTCGTCGAGGAGCAGATCGACGATGCGCTCGATCTGCGCGATGCCGAGCGGGTGGAAGAGGACGATGTCGTCGACGCGGTTGAGGAACTCGGGGCGGAAATGGCCGTTGAGTTCGGTCATCACCAGCGCCCGCGCCTCGGGCTTGATCTCGCCCGCCTGAGTGGCGTCCTGGAGCAGGTACTGCGACCCGAGGTTGGAGGTCATGATGATCACGGTGTTGCGGAAGTCGACGGTCCGGCCCTGGGCGTCGGTGATCCGGCCGTCGTCCAGCACTTGCAGCAGCGTGTTGAAGACGTCGGCGTGCGCCTTCTCGATCTCATCGAACAGGATGACGGAGTACGGCTTGCGGCGTACCGCCTCGGTGAGCTGGCCGCCCTCCTCGTAGCCCACGTATCCGGGGGGCGCGCCGACCAGTCGGCTGACGGTGTGGCGTTCCTGGTACTCGCTCATGTCGAGGCGGATCATGTTGCTCTCGCTGTCGAACAGCGCTGCGGCCAGCGTCTTGGCCAGCTCGGTCTTCCCGACGCCGGTCGGGCCGAGGAAGATGAACGAGCCGATCGGCCGGCGCGGGTCGCGTACCCCGGAGCGGGCCCGGATCACCGCGTCGGCGACGAGCTGGACGGCCTCGTCCTGGCCCACGACCCGCTCGCGCAGGATCTCGTCCAGCTTGAGCAGCTTCTGCCGTTCGCCCTCCTGAAGGCGGGTGACGGGGATGCCGGTCCACGCGGAGACGATCTCGGCGATCTCCTCGGCGGTCACCACCTCGCGCAGCAGCCGGCTCTCGCCCTGCTTGTCGGCGAGGTGCTCCTCCTCGGACGCCAGGCGCCGCTCGAGTTCGGCGACCGTTCCGTAGCGAAGTTGGGCGGCACGGTTGAGGTCGTAGGCGCGTTCGGCGTGCTCGGCCTCCTGGCGGGCGCGTTCCAGGTCCTGGCGCAGTTCCTGGACCTTGCGGATGGCCTGGCGCTCGGCCTCCCACTGGGCATGCTTGGCGTCCACCTCACCGCGCAGGTCCGCCAGTTCACGCCGCAGGTCCTCCAGGCGGGCGCGGCTGGCCGGGTCGGTCTCCTGGTCCAGCGCGGCCTCCTCGATCTCCAGGCGGGTTGCCCGGCGGGTGAGTTCGTCGAGTTCGGCGGGCATGGAGTCGATCTCGGTCCGCAGCCGCGCGCAGGCCTCGTCGACCAGGTCGATGGCCTTGTCCGGGAGGAAGCGGTCGCTGATGTAGCGGTGGCTGAGGGTGGCCGCGGCGACCAGGGCGTTGTCCTGGATCTTGACGCCGTGGAAGATCTCCAGTCGCTCCCGGATGCCGCGCAGGATGGAGATGGCGTCCTCGACGGTCGGCTCGTCCACCTGGACGGTCTGGAAGCGGCGCTCCAGGGCGGCGTCGGACTCCATGTGCTTGCGGTACTCGTCCAGCGTGGTGGCCCCGATCATGTGCAGCTCGCCGCGGGCCAGCATCGGCTTGAGCATGTTGCCCGCGTCCATCGCGCCCTCGGCGGCGCCGGCCCCGACGACGGTGTGCAGCTCGTCCACGAACAGCAGGATTCGGCCCTCGGCGCCCTTGACCTCCGACAGAACGGCCTTGAGGCGCTCCTCGAACTCGCCGCGGTACTTCGCCCCGGCCACCAGCGACCCCATGTCGAGCGAGAACACCGTCTTGTCCCGCAGCCCTTCGGGCACGTCGCCGCGCACGATCCGCTGGGCCAGGCCCTCGACGATGGCGGTCTTGCCGACGCCCGGTTCGCCGATCAGGACCGGGTTGTTCTTGCTCTTGCGGCTGAGGATCTGGATCACCCGGCGGATCTCGGCGTCCCGACCGATCACCGGGTCGAGGCGGCCGGTGCGGGCCTCGACGACGAGGTCGCGCCCGTACTTCTCCAGGGCCTCGTAGGCTTCCTCAGGATTGGCGGAGGTGACCCGCTGATTCCCGCGCACCGTGGTGAGGGCGGCGAGGAAGGAGTCCTTGGTGACGCCCTGTTCGCCGAGCCGCCGGCCGGCCGCGGTGGTCGAACCCTCGTCCACCAGCGCCAGCACCAGGTGCTCGGTGGAGACGTACTCGTCCTTGAGCCGCTTGGCCTCCTGCTCCGCGCTGTCCAGCAGCCGGGCCAACCGCTGGGTCACCACCACCTGCCCGGGGGCGGCACCCGGACCGGTCGTGCGCGGGCGCTTGGCGAGATCGGCCTCGACTGCGGCCCGCAAGGCGGCCGGATCGGCGCCGGCGTCGGCCAGCAGACGGGTGGTCAGGCCATCCTGCTGATCGAGCAGGGCCAGCAGCAGGTGCTCCCCGTCGACCTCGGTCTGGCCCATCCGCACCGCGACGCTCTGCGCTTCCTGAAGCGCTTCCTGGGACTTCTGGGTGAGGCGGTTCATGTCCATGTCGTGGGCTCCTTGGCGGCTCGCTCGCTGTGCCGCAGTGCGGTTTCCAGGCGTTCGATACGGTCGAGCAGGTCCAGGACCACGCCGATGGCCGCGTAGTTGAGGCACAGTCCGTCCCTCAGCCGCAGCACCCGGGCGATGGCCGACGGCGCGCTCGGCCGGAACCACAGCCGGCCCCGTGCGTCACGCTCGGCGTCCACCAGTCCGAGGGCCACGAAACGGCTGACGAGTTCGGGCGGCAGTCCACTCCTGCTGACCACTCCGGCCAAGGGGAGCTGGTAGGGGCTCGGACTGGTCCGGTAGACGCGCACCAACGGATAAGCAGCCCTGGTGACGGGCTGTCCGGCTCCTTGGGCGGGAGAACGGTGTTCGGCTCTCATGTCTGCTTCCTCGGGTCGAAGGAGGAGACGGCGGCCAGTTCCTCGAACAGCTCACGCTCGCGCGGGCTGGGCGAGGGCGGCACCATCACCTGGATCTCGGCGTAGAGGTGCCCGGGGGAACCCTTGGGGTGCGGCATCCCCTCGCCGCGCAGCCGCAGCCGGCGACCGGTGGAGGTCCCGGGCGGCACGTGCACCTTGACCGTCCCGCCCGGAGCGGAGAGCGGCACCGTGGCCCCCAGCGCGGCCTCCCAGGCGGTGACCGGCAGATCGACATGGATGTCGCGCCCAACGAGCCGGTAGCGCGGATGGGGGGCGATACGGACCACCAGGTAGAGGTCCCCGGCGGAACCCGGACCGCGGCCCCGGCCACCCTCTCCCGCGAGCCGGATGCGCTGCCCGTCGACGACGCCGGCCGGAATGGTGACGTCGTAGCTGCGCTCCCCGCCGGGCCCGCCGAGGGTGATCTTCCGCCGGCCGCCGCGGTACGCCTCCTCCACGCTGAGCGTGAGTTCGGCCTCCTGGTCCGCGCCGGGCATCGGGCTGCCCCGCCCGGCGCCCGCCCGGCCGCCGAACATGCCTCCGAAGAGATCTTCGAAGTCCACGCCGGAGGCGTCGAAACCGGTCTCCGTCCAGGTCCGGCCGCCTGCCCGGTCGGCGCCTCGGGTGCCGCCGAAGGGACTGCCGCGATACGCGCCGGCTCCGCCGCCGAAGCCCTGGCCGGCCGCGACACGCTCGTCGTAGTCCTCCGGAATCTGCCGGAAGTCGGGGCCGAAGCGGTCGTAGCGGGACCGGGTGTCGGGGTCGGACAGCACGCCGTACGCCTCGTTGATCTGCTTGAAGCGCTCCTCCGCGGCCGGATCGCGGTTGACGTCCGGGTGGTAGCGGCGGGCCAGGGTGCGGAACGCCTGCTGGATCTCGGCGCCGTCGGCGGTGCGGGGAACGCCCAGCACCTCGTAGTAGTCCTCTGCCATGGCGGCCTCACTCCTGCTTGCGGCTGACAACCACCGCGGCCGGCCGCAGCTGGTGACCGGCTTCGCCGTAGCCGGGCCGCAGCACCTGGATGACGGTGCCCGCAGGTGCGTCAGGGGTGTCCACCACGGACACCACCTCGTGCTGCTCGGGGTGGAAGGGGACGCCGGTCTCCTCGTGGCGGGGGTAGCCGAGGCTTCGCAGCACCTCGACGGCCTGGTCGCGTACCGCCCGGACTCCGCTGACGATCGCGCCGGGGTCGCCGTCGCCCGCGTGGGCGAGGGCCAGTTCGAGATTGTCGACGACCGGGAGGAACGCCGAGGCCACCTTGGCCCGCTCGGCCTCCCGTTCCCGGGGAAGCTCACGGGCGTGGCGCTTGCGGAGGTTGTCGAGGTCGGCGAGGGCTCGCCGCCACCGGTCCTCCAGTTCCTCCACCTCGGGGCCGCGGTGTGCGGGTGCCGCCTCCTGCTCCCCGGCTTCGGGGACCCGCGGGGGCGTCTGCGGTGCGGGTGCGCGCGGGTCGCCGCCGGGCTCGCCGGACCCCTCGGCCGGCGTCCGCTCGGACTCGGCCGGCGTCCGCTCGGACTCGGCCGGCGTCCGCTCGGACTCGGGCGGGGAGCGGTCCTCGGCGGGGCGCGTCTGTTCCTGATCCGACATGTCGCCGCCTCAGCTCTTGTCGAAATCGGCGTCGATGACCTCGTCGTCGCCTCTTGAGGAGCCGCCCTCGGGACCCTGGTCGGGCGCTGCGCCGGGTTGGGCTTCACCCCCGGCCCCGCCCGGTCCAGCGGCGTGGGCGGCCAGCGCCGCGTGGATCTGCTGGAGTTCGGAGGTCAGGCTCCGGGACCGTTCCGCCGGCGCCTCCTCCTTGACGGCGGTGCGTGCCTCGTCGACGAGCAGTCGGGCGCGGGCGCGCTCGTGCTCCGGTGCGGCGTCGCCGAGGTCGTCCAGCCGGCGCTCCACCTGGTACGCGGCGGCGTCGAGCTCGTTGCGGGCGTCGATGGCCTCGCGCAGGGCCAGGTCGGAACTGCGGTTGGTCTCGGCCTCGTTGATCATCCGCTCGACCTCGGACGGGTCGAGGTTGGAGCCTTCGCTGATGGTGATCGACTGCTCGGCGCCGGTGTCCCGGTCCTTGGCGCTGACCCTGAGGATGCCGTTGGCGTCGATGTCGAAGGTGACCTCGATCTGGGTCTCCCCGCGCGGAGCCGGCCGCAGGTTCTCCAGCCGGAAGCGGCCCAGCACCCGGTTGTCAGCGGCCAGTTCGCGCTCGCCCTGGAGCACCACGATGTCCACGGCCGGCTGGTTGTCCTCAGCCGTGGAGAAGGTCTCCGACCGGCGGGCAGGGACGGTGGTGTTCCGCTCGATGATCTTGGTCATCACGCCGCCGGCCGTCTCGACGCCCAGCGACAGCGGGGTGACGTCCAGCAGCAGGACGTCCTTGACCTCGCCCTTGAGCACGCCGGCCTGGATGGCGGCGCCCAGCGCCACCACCTCGTCCGGGTTGACGCTCATGTTCGGGTCCTTGCCGCCGGTCATCCGGCGGACCAGGTTCTGCACGGCCGGAATACGGGTCGAGCCGCCGACGAGAATGACCTCGTCGATGTCGTTGTCGGTGACCTTGGCGTCGCTCATCGCCGTCCTGACCGGTTCCAGGCAGCGCTCCACCAGGTCCGAGGTGATCTGCTCGAAGGTGGAGCGGCGGACCGTCTCGGTGAGGTGCTTCGGCCCGGAGGCGTCCGCCGTGATGAACGGGAGGCTCACCTGGGTCTGGCTGACCGAACTCAGCTCGGTCTTCGCCTTCTCGGCCGCCTCGAAGAGGCGCTGCAGCGCCTGCGGGTCCTTGCGCAGGTCGATGCCCTCGGCCTTCTGGAAGCCGTCCGCCAGGTGGTCCACCAGCCGGCGGTCGAAGTCGTCGCCGCCCAGGTGGGAGTCGCCCGCCGTGGCGCGGACCTCCACCACGCCGTCGCCGACGTCCAGCAGGCTGACGTCGAACGTGCCGCCGCCGAGGTCGAAGACCATGACCGTCTCATGGCCCTTCTTGTCCAGCCCGTAGGCCAGCGCCGCGGCTGTCGGTTCGTTGATGATCCGCAGGACTTCGAGGCCGGCGATCTTCCCGGCGTCCTTGGTGGCCTGGCGCTGGGCGTCGTTGAAGTACGCCGGTACGGTGATGACCGCCTCGGTCACCTTCTCGCCGAGCGACTTCCCGGCGTCGTCGGCGAGCTTGCGCAGCACCTGCGCGCTGATCTCCTCCGGCGCGTACAGCTTTCCGCCCACCTCGAAGCGGGCCACCCCGCCGGGCCCCTCGACCACGTCGAAGGAGACCGCCTTGGCCTCGTCGGAGATCTCGTCGTAGCGACGTCCGATGAACCGCTTCGCGGAGGTGATGGTGCCCTTGGGGTTGAGGATCGACTGCCGGCGCGCGAGCTGTCCGACCAACCGCTGGCCGTCATCGGAGAAGGCGACCACCGACGGGGTCGTCCTGGCCCCCTCCGCGTTCGGGACGACAGCGGGCTCACCGCCCTCCCAGACCGCGATGACCGAGTTGGTGGTGCCGAGATCGATGCCTACTGCCTTCGCCATAAGAATCTCCTCCGTCGCGACGCGGACCGGTCGGCGGGCTGCCAGGCGGACGGAGCCGGGGCACACCGCACCACGTCGCAGCCTCGCGCGGTACGCGGCGCTCTTCCTCGCCCCGGCAGGACCAATCCGGGCTGACGTTCCGGTCCGCGAGGACGGGGACGCGGCACGGTCCGCAGGTGAGACCCCGTGTCGAGCGGCGTAGCGTGGCAGGTGGGAAGTCGCTGTCGAGCCGCGAATGGACCTGCGATGGACGCTGTTCCCTTTCCGACCGCCGAACCCCGCCACCCCAGCCCGCAGCCGGGGACCGCCCGACACGCACTGCTACGGCTGGTAACGGTCATGCTCGACGGCGAGGACGAGCGCGAGGTGCTGTGGGGGGCCATGGCGGCGATCGCCGCCACCGGCCCCTTCACCGCCGAAGCGGCCTACACCGTGCACGACGGTCTGGCGCGGCGCTGCCCACCGCGCCGGCTCGCTGCTCCCGGCGCCGCCCGGCCGGGGGGTGCGGCGGCGCGGAAACCGGCGGTGGGCCCCGCCGGCGGGGCCCCGGCTGAGGCGACTGTCGCCGACGTGGTGGCCGCCGACCGGCTCGACCGGCGGATCGACGCGCTGGACGGCCGCAGCCGGCACCTGCACGAGCCGGGCGGGCCGTGGGCACGAGCGATCGCTCTGCGATACCGGGACGACTGCCTCGGCTATCTCGTCGTCCGATCCCTGACCACGCCCTCGGCCGAGGAGACCGCCCTGACCGACCTGCTCGCACAGCAGACCGGGATCGCCCTCGCGCGCCTCACCGGGCACCGGGCAGATCCGGCCCGCGTCGGGTCGGAGGGGGTGCCGGGGATCGGGGACCTGCCGGACACCGAGAACCCACCGGGGACCGAGGGCGGCTCACCCGCCCCAGGACTCGACGCGACCGTCTCCGTCCTGGCCGCGCGGCTCGCCGTCCAGGAAGCGCTCTCCCGCGCCGCCGCCTCCGGGTGCGGCGAGACCGGAATCCTGCGGGAACTGCACGCTCACACGGGATTCGCGGCCCTCACCGAGGACCGCTTCGGCAACCCGCGGGCCTGGGCGGGGCCCGGCGGCGAACCCTGCCGAGAGGGCACGAGCGGACCGCGCCCCCGCTCGGGACACCGGGACCGGGACGCCCTGATCCGTGACGCGCGCCACCACCCCGGCGCCGTCCGCGACCGGGACCGGCTGATCGTCCCCATCGAGATGGCCGGAGATCTGCTCGGCGTGGCAGCACTCGTCGATCCGGACCAGCGGGCCACGCGAACGGACACCTCAGCGCTCGAACAGGCCGCCCTGGTGCTGGCCCCCCTGCTCTCCCACGAACGCAGACTGGTCGAGCTGAAGCCCCGCCTCGGCCACGACCTGGTCGACCGGCTGATCGCGGGAGAGACGACCGACGACGACTTCGCCCAGGCGGCCGTCCTCGGCCACGACCTGCACCGGCCGTACAGGGTCGCGGTACTGGAGTGGCCCGGGACGGCCGAGAGGGCCGCGCTCGGAGATGCGGTGGCGCGGGCGGCCGGGCGGCTGCGCCTGGACGTACTCGTCGGCTCCCGTGGCCCGACCACGGTCGTCCTCGTGGCCGGCGAGGACCGGCCTGATCCGGAAGGCGAGTTGTACCGGGCCGTCGCGGACGAACTCGGCGCCGGAGCCGGCTCGATCGGGGTCGGCGGCCGGTGCGACGCCTTCACCGAACTGCCGCACTCCTACGACGAGGCCGTCCGTGCCCTCACCGTCCGCCGCCGTTCCCAGGACCCGAACGGAAGCACCAGCTTCGAGGACCTGGGCCTGTGCCGCATGATGGGCACCGGCGAAGGCGAACGGGAAGCCGACCGCTTCGTCCGCGAATGGCTGGGACAGCTGCTGGACTACGACTCCCACCACCACACCGAGCTGGTGACGACGCTCTCGCGCTATCTGGAGAGCGGCGGCAGCTACGACACGACCTCGGAGACGCTGCTCATCCACCGCAGCACGGTCCGCTACCGCCTCCAGCGCATCCGCGAGATCACCGGGCACGACCTCAGTGACGTCGAGACCCGCCTCAACCTGCACGTCGCCACCCGCATCCGCAACGTGCTCGACACACCCCGCTGAACGGATACGCCCGCGCTCGTACGTAGCCAGGGCCCGGAACGACTGAGGAGTTGCCCGGCAGGCTTGCGGGTGAATCGTGAGAGGAGGCCATGGTCCATGGGCGGCGTGATCCACGATCCTGGCGACTCGGCCGGGCCGGGCCGTGCGGCGGCGGCTGTCTCCACCGGCACCCTGCCCAGTGCGGAAGCCGTGGATGACGCGCTGTCCGCGGCCTACGCACGGTTTCGGGACGACGCCTCGGGACGCGTCGCGGACTACATTCCCGCATTGGCCGAGGCCGATCCGAGCCTGTTCGGACTCAGCGTCGCCGACGGGCACGGAAGCGTTCGCCACGCCGGTGACGCCGGCCATGCGTTCTCCCTCCAGTCCATCTCGAAGGCGTTCGTGTTCGCCCTGGTGGACCAGGCCCTCGGGCGCGAGCCGGTCCGGCGGCGGGTGGGGGTCAACAACACCGGCCTGCCGTTCAACTCCGTCCTGGCCATCGAGCTCAATCACGGCAGCCCGATGAATCCGATGGTCAACGCCGGCGCACTGGCCACCACGAGCCTGGTCCCCGGCGCGGACGCCGCCGAGCGCTGGGACTTCGTCCACCACGGACTGTCCCGCTTCGCCGGCCGTGAACTCGACCTGGACACGCAGGTGTACGAGTCGGAGGCTGCCTCCAACCAGCGCAACGAGTCCATCGCCCGGCTGCTCGACAGCTACCACCGCCTCGGCTGGAATCCGATCGAGACCACGGACGTCTACACCATGCAGTGCTCCCTCTCGGTGACCACCCGCGACCTGGCCGTCATGGGAGCCACCCTCGCCGCCGGCGGGGTCAATCCCCTCACCGGCGATCAGGTCGTCGACGCCGCGGTATGCCGCGACACTCTGGCCGCGCTGGCCGCCTCCGGCCTGTACGAGCGCAGCGGCGACTGGCTCTACGAGATCGGCATGCCGGGCAAGAGCGGGGTATCCGGCGGCATCCTGACCATCGCTCCCGGCAAGGGCGGGCTGGCCGTGTTCTCCCCCGGTCTGGACCCGGCCGGCAACAGCGTCCGAGGCCAACGGGCGACCCACTACCTGTCCGGCGCGCTGGGCCTCAACCTCTTCGCATCCGCCCCGCAAGATCCGCGGTAGGCGCCACCCCTCGACGGGAGGGCCGTGATCTCCGGTTCCCACATCGCCGAGGACGCGTCCCCGCGCACAGCCCGAGCAGCCGGTGCTCGGAACCGTTCGGAAGCGACCCGCTGTACCGAGCCGCGCCCCTGTCCGTGTGGCGGCCGTGGCGAAGCCGGTGAACGCCGGCGCGGTGGCGGTGACGTGGTACGGCGTCGGCCGCCGGGTCTGGGTGACTTCCCGCCGGTCGTGGTGGCGTCGCGGTCACGGGCGGCCTGGTCCCGATCCTTCCGCCGATCCTCCTGATCCTGATCCTGCTCCTGTTCCTGCTCCTGTTCCCCGCGGGACCGCCGACCAGGCCGGAGGCGCGCGGCCGGGGTTGCGGTCCGAGCGCCGAAGTCCCCCGGTCCCGTCGTGCCGGCACCGATCAGGGGTAGGCGCTCCACATGACGACAGGCCCGACCCTCGGCGTGGAAGAAGAGTTCCTGCTGCTCGACCGGGAGACCGGACTGCCGGCCCCGCGCGTGGGCGAGGTGCAGGCGGCGGCCGAGCGGGAGCCCGGCCTGCGGCGCGAAGAGGTCGACAGCGAGCTGCTGCAGGCGCAGGTCGAGATCGCCACCCCGGTGTGCTCCGAACTCGACGAGGCCGCCTCGCATCTCGTCCGGTACCGGCGGACCGTCGCAGCCGCGGCACGCCATGCCGGCTGCCGGCTCGCCTCCACCGGGGCCGCGCCTGTGGCGGACGGACCGGCGGTACCCGTGACAGCCACGCAGCGTTACCGGCAGATACGGGCGGACGTGGCGCGACTGGTCGACGAGCAGCTGATCTGCGGCATGCACATCCACGTAGCCGTACCCGACCGCGAAGCCGGAGCCGCCGCGCTCGGCCGGCTGCGGCCCTGGCTGCCGGTGCTGGTGGCGCTGGGCGCCAACTCCCCCTTCTGGGAGGGTCGGGACACCGGGTTCGCCAGCTGGCGCACCGTGGTGTTCGGGCGCTGGCCGGTCAGCGGGCCGCCGCCCTTCTTCTCCGGCGCCGCCCACTACGAGGAGCGGGTGGCGGCCCTGCTGGCCACCGGCGTGGTCGCCGACCGGCACCAGCTCTACTGGCACGCGCGGCTGTCCGACGAATACCCGACGCTCGAGGTTCGGGCTCCCGATGTCCAGCTCGACGTCGAGAGTGCGGTCACGATCGCGGGTATGGCACGGGGGCTGGTGGCGACGGCGTTGCGCGAGGGCCGCCGAGGAGCCCGCCCGCTGGACCCACCGGCCAGCGTGCTGCAAGCCGCCGGATGGCATGCCGCCCGCCGCGGCCTGAGCGCCGACCTGGTCGATCCGCGCACCGCCACCCCCTCGTCCGCGGCCGAAGTGGTCGGTTCGCTGCTGGAACGCATCGCCCCCGCGCTCAAGGAGTTCGGCGACGCCGGCCGCGTGAACGCCGGCGCGCAGCGCCTCATCCGCAACGGAACGGGGGCCGCACGGCAGCGGGCCGCGTTCGCGCGGGGCGGCATGGACAGCCTCGTGGACCTGATAGCGCCCGACCCGGAACAGCCCGTCTGAGGCCCCGGCCAGGACCGCCTCCCCTCTCACGCGGCCCCGGTCGGATGAGCGCGGCATACGCGAGGCGGACGACGATCGAGCGGATGCCCCCCGACGAGGGGACGGGGCGACAGGGGCGGGGCGACAGGAGGGCCGATGAACGCCCGCGACCCGTCACGCCCGACCCGTCACGCCCGAGCCGTGCGGAGGCGTGCTGGCGGTCAGCCCGCCTGGTCGCCGGATTCCAGGGCGAGAAGGGCGAGCAGGTCGGCGACGGTGGGCCCGGCGTCGGCGGGGTGCCGGAGCCTGGTGCCCGGGGGGATCTCGTAGTGGTTGGCGCGTCCGACCCGCGTGTGCCTGAGGTAACCGTCGCCTTCCAGGTCGGCGATGATCCTCTGCACCGCACGCTCGGTCAGCAGGCATCGTGCCGCGATGTCGCGCACGCGGACCCCGGGGTCACGGGCGATGGCGGCCAGTACCCGCGCGTGGTTGGTCAGGAAGGTCCAGGTCGGGCGGGCGTCGGCTGGTTCGGGCACCCGCCCACCCTACGGCGAGTTGTTCCTGGCGCTCAATTCATGAACAATATTTCGTGTATTCCTTGACGTGCGCGGAGCGGAAGGGAACGCTCATGGCCAGGTACAACCGCAGAGGGGGGTAGGTCCCATGTCCGTCACAGAACCCGTGTCAGCCGCCGGCAACCACATGCTCGCTCACGGAGACGACCCGGCGCAGTCGAGGACCGCCACCTTCAGGGACATCGGCTCGGGCCTCACCATCCGGACCGTCGAGCGGAACGGCCGCTGCCGTGCCGCCGTATGCGGCGAGATCGATTTCGCCACCGCGGCGGGCGTCGGCAGCGTGCTGGCGCACTGCCTGGAACGCTCACCGGGCGGCCTGGACCTCGACCTCGGCGACGTCCGGTTCTTCGACTGCGCAGGTCTGAACATGTTGCTGCGGCTCAGGTCGCGGGCCATCGACCGCGAGGTCACGCTGACCGTCTCGGCGCTGGCACCGACGGTCGCACGGATACTGGAACTCACCGGCACCCGCGGGCTGTTCGGTAGCCCCGAAGAGGCCGGGCCCACGCTGCGGATCGTGCGTCCGGCCAGGTGGCGACCGCCGGCAGGACGGCGGCACGCTTAGGCCGTGTTGTGGTGGGTGGCGAGTTCGCCGCACAAGTCGTCACCGACGTGGCTGCCCAAGGCCGTGAGGACCGAGCGGACGGTTTCTTCGGCCCGCTTGCGGGTGGCGTACGCGCCGCCGTGGCGAACGTGGTCGAGCGGCCTCTCGTCGTCGCAGGGAAGCGCCGGTGCGGTCTGGCGGGACCCGGGCTGTGCGTGCATGGGTGAAGTCGGAACCTTCCGTCTCGGCGCACCCGTCGGCCCGGTGGGCGGGCCGACGGGCACAGGAAGACGGACAAGCCGGCGGCGGCCGGCGGCAGTGGTGGCCGCCGGCCGGTCGGTTCAGCCGGGGTCGCCGACCAGCCCGAGGCGACCGCCTGGCTCGGCTGCGGCGCGATCGTCAAGGCGCTCTACCGCACCAGCGGCGGCGACAGCACCACCCCGTCGGTCCACACCCGCTCCTAGGACCCGGCCACCGGCGCCTGGTCGCCCCTGGCCGACATGCCGTTCGCGGGGCAGCCCGCGGCATCCGTGAGGCCGGCTGCCACGAGGCGAGCCTTGCCGTCAGCGGCGCGGATGGCGTCCACGACCGCGCCTGCACGCTCCTCATCGCGTCCGGCAACCAGAGCGCGGGCGCCGCGCTCGCCCGGCCTGGCCGGGCACGAGCCACTTCTCCGCCGGCACTGCCGTGCCCAACTGCCCCGGGTCTCGGAGCGGTTCAGCCGCGGATGGTGGTGGTTTCGCGGGTGAACCGGCGGTGCCCGATCAGCTTGTAGGCCAAGCGGGCCGGGGCTGGCACGACCTTCAAGAACCTCTCCCGTTCCGCGTCGTCGGTCTCCTCGGTGATGTGGCCGAGGATGACCAGCCGCCGTGTGAGCGGAATCGCGCTCATGCCGTGCTTGCCGAGCGCGTCCCATTCGCGTTGCGTCAGCGTGACCGAGACGATCGGCAGTATCTTCTCCTCCTCCTCGGCCAGGTGGTCGATCAGTGTCGGCATCATGGCGTCGATGAGGGCCGCCATCCGCTCACCGGCGGCGGCGTCCGCGCTCGCGGTCCACGCCGGCAGTTCCGCGCCGACGGCCGTGACCGCGTCGTCGACCTGCGCGTGCTGCGCGTCCATCCGGTCCATCAGCTCCGGGTCGAGCGCGGCGCGCTCGCGCAGCACGGGAAAGAGCAGTTCGTCCTCGCCGGTGTGGTGCGTGTGGAGGAAGTCCAGCATCTCCCGGGCGTGCGCGCCGACGACCTTGGATCGCGCAGGGTCATGGGCCGCGGAGCGCAGAAGTCGCGGGAGCTGACCGAACTCGCGCCGGATGACGCGGTGGATCAGCACCATCTCGTGGGTGTCGACGCCGGGTGCGGAAGAAGTGCTCACCGTGTCTCCTCGGCGGTCGCGGCGTTCTGGACGGCTTCGCGCACCGTGGTCGCCGGCCGACCGATGAGCTTCACCAGGTCCTCGCGGGCGGTGAACAACTCTCCGCGGGCCAGGCCGGCGTCGGCGTCGGCGACGGCGGCAGCCATCTCCGGGGGCAGCCCCGCGGCGGTCAGGGCGGCGGTGTAATCGGCGACCGGCATGTCCTGGTAGGCGATGGGGGTGCCGAGGACGTCGCTGATCGTGGCGGCGAGTTCGGTCAGGGTGAACGCCGGTCCGCCCAGCTCGTAGGTCGCTCCGAGGTGCCCGTCCTGCGTCAGCACCGCGGCGGCGGCGGCCGCGTAGTCGCGGCGGCCGGCCGCGCTGACGAGACCGTCGTGCGCGCTGCCGAGCAGCGCGCGGTACTGGGTGATCATCGGAAGCTGGTCGGTGTAGTTCTCCAAGTACCATCCGTTGCGCAGGATGACGAACTCCGAACCGCTGGCACGCAGGTACTCCTCGGTGCGGCGATGCTCGTCGGCGAGTGTCATGCGCGCGGTCGAGGCGTTGACGATGCTGGTGTACACGATCCGGGACACCCCGGCGCGGGCCGCCGCGTCGATGGCGTTGCGGGCGTTGTCGAACCGCTCCCCCACCGTCGTCGTGGAGACCAGCAGCAGCGTGTCGGCGCCCGCGAAGGCGTCGTCGAGGGTGAGCGGGTCGGCGAAGTCCGCGCGCCGCACCGTCACCCCGCTGCGTGCGAGGTCGGTGAGCTTGTCGACGTCCCGGCCGGTGGCCACGATCTGCGCCGGCGGTGTGCCGCCGGCAAGGAGCTGATCGACGACGAGCCGGCCGAGGTGACCCGATGCTCCAGTGATGACAGTGGACATGGTGTTTTCCTTCGATAGGTGTGCGGTGTGGGTGAACGACTGTGGGAGCGAAGATCGCCGGCGCCCCCGCGAGGAGTGGCCGTCCTGCCGACGGGCGTGGACACCCCGCCCGCCGTACCAGCGGCCGGTACCACCGGGCTCGACGCTCGAAGTGCCGATGCCACGGCCGGGTTCGACGGCTCGGCGGGTCAGTTCCAGCCGCCGTCGGCTTCGATGGTGGCGCCGGTGATGTACGACGCGTCCGGCGAGAGGAGGAACGCGACCACGGCGGCGATCTCGTCAGGCTGGGCCATCCGGCCGAGTGCGCTCATCGAGCGGACGAGTGCGGGAAAGGGAACATCGGTGAGCGCGGGGTGGATGTAGTGGGGTGCGTAGCCGGCCATGCGGGTGGCGGTGGCGCCGGGGGCGATCGCGTTGATGGCGATGTTCCGCTCGGCCAGTTCGGGAGCGAGATTGCGCACCATGGCCGGGATGGCGGCCTTGCTTGCCGCGTACAGGGCGTGTCGATGGACCTCCAGGCGTGCGCTGACGGAGGAGCTGAGCACGATCCGGCCGCCGTCGGCCATCGCGGCGGCCGCCGCCTGCGTGACGAACAGCTGTCCGGCCACGTTGGTCTGGAAGAGGCGGTCGAAGTCGGCCTGGGTGATGGTCTCCAGCGCCCCGAAGTGCTCGACCCCGGCGTTGCTGACCAGCAGGTCCAGGCCGCCGAACTCGGACGCCACCGCGCCGACCAGCTCGTGGCACTGCGCCCTGTCGCTGATGTCGGCCGCGAAGGCCGACGCCTCACACCCGTCGTTGCGGAGTTCGCCGACGAGCGCCTCGGCGGCGTCCTTGTCGGATCGATAGTTGACCGCGACCGCGGCCCCCTGGGCGGCGAGCCGCCGCACGATCGCGGCGCCGATTCCACTGCTGCCTCCGGTGACCAGGGCCCGCTTGCCGGTCAGGTTTGATGTCGATGTCATCGCGATACCTGCGTTCTCTCTGTCTCCGATGCGGTCTCCGGACGTGCACAGTCCTCGGGCGTACCGCCCGTTCCTTCATCGAGCCGCCATGCGACTTCGTCAGGAACATTGACTACCGTACTCGTGTGGCGGCGCCGACGCCAACAGCAGTCGGCGGGGCGCCGCCGAGGGACGGACGGCGCGCGGTGGAACGCGGCGAGCGCGCAGCCGGGCACGCGCCGCCGCGTCCGGCGCCGGCCGCGATCCGGCCCGGCGGCATTGACGTAAGGTGTGAACCTCGTGGGATCAGGTGGGCGACGGAGCCGAGAGCGGTATGGACGACGAGCAGCAGGTGAATCTAGGGGTGGCGCTGTTCATCCCGTACCGGTACACCGAGGACCGGATGTTCCGGGCCTTGCAGGATGCCGGGTTCGACGACTGGACCCTCGCCCAGTGCCGGGTGTTCCAACGCGTCGCCCCTGACGGATCACGCCTCACAGACCTCGCTGACCAGGCACAAATGAGCAAGCAGAGCGCCGGCGTGCTGGTCGACCAACTGGAGCGCCTGGGCTATGTCCGCCGGGTCCCCGACCCCACGGACGGTCGCGCCCGGTTGATCGTGATCGAGGAGCGCGGCAGGCGGGCGGTCGAGGTGGCCTCGGCGACGCTCGACGAGATCCTCGCGGAGTGGAAGGCGTACCTGGGCACGCGCAACTTCGCGCTGCTGCACCAGATCCTTGATCAGCTCCGCGAGATCACCGATCCCTACGCGCGGTAGGCCGGCCCCACCGGGCCGCCCTCCCTTGATTCCCCTTCGCCCCCGAGCCGCCGGAGCCGGTGGGCTCCGGTGGGCTTCAGCTCGGCGATGCCATAGTCAGTTTCATTGACTTGTTCGTCGGCTATCCTTACGATCTGGGCGATCGGACGCGTGCCTGCCGCGCGAAGCGAACCCTCGCGCAAGGAGGTACGTGCATCCCGCCGCCCCCCCGAGGTCTCCGGCGCGAAGGTGCACGACAGCCAGGCGTTCCAGCCGCTCCTGGCGGACTTCCCCTGGACATCCCTTCCGTCCGCCGGAATAGGGTGCCCAGATGCCTGCCGGGAGTGCGCGCCCTCGATACTCCGCCGTCGAAGCTCTCCTGACGGAGCGTTACGGGGCGCCCGTCGGGGTCGAGACCTGGGAGCACCTGGCGCCCTGGTCCGTCGCCCGTGCAACGCTCCGCGGCGCGGCGGTCCCCAGGACCGTGGTCGTCAAATGGGTGCGGAGCCACCCGAGCGACACTCGCACCGAACCCATGCGACTCCACACCGAGTTGGCGGCACTGCGGTTCCTCTCCGAGGACCTCGGTCTGGCTCTCGCGCCGCGGGTTGTCGCCGCCGACCTTTCCGAGGGAATCGTGGTTCTGGAGGATCTGGCACCCCGCACCGCCCTGGACGAGCTGCTCCGCCGTGACGGAGCCGCGGCCCATTCCGATCGACTGGTCGCCTTCGCCCGCGCCCGCGGCGAACTCAACGCCGCCACGGCCGGGTACGCCGACACCTACCGCGCGCGACGGTCGTCCAGCGGGCCGAGCAACCCGGAGGCCGGTCACGTGGACCGGTTCGCCCGGCTCCTGGACGAGGCACACCGAGACGGGCCCACCGCGATCCTCGGCGCCCCCGTCACCGGGCGAGCCGAGACCGAACTCAGTTCCGCTCTGGCTGAGTTGAGCGAGCCCGGCCCGTTCCTGGCATTCAGCAACGGCGATGCGGAGGCGAACAACATCCTGCTCCACGAGTCAGGCCCCGCCGACGCCCGCCTCATCGACTTCGAGTCAGCGTGCTACACCCACGCCCTCCTCGACGCCGTTTGCCTTCATGTGCCCGGCCCGGCATGGATGACTGTGGGTGGCCCCCTGAGCGCCCGCCTTGGCGACCACTACCGCGGCGCTCTGGCCCACGGCATTCCCCAAGCGGAAGACGACCTGCGGTTCGGCTTCGGCCTGGCAGCGGCCTGCATCTCCTGGGCGATCGTCCGTCTGCAACGGTTCGCCCTCCTCGACACCCGCGCGCCCGGAGACCACAGCAGACCCCAGCTCGTCGAGACGTTGGAAGCCGCGGCCCGTACCGCCGACGCCCATCGCGCCTTCCCCCACCTCACCGGCTGGGCCCGTCACACCGCCGACCTGCTGCGCCGGCGCTGGCCCGACGCCGACGTGGACCTCACCGATCCCACCGCCTTCCCGCCCTACACGGCGCGCCGCTGAGCGGGGACGCACAAAGCGGTGGCCGGCCTCGGTTCCCGTGCGGCCGACCACCGCTCTCCCAGTGCCCCTTCGCCTACGCCGACAGGCAGTCCAGGTCACCGGCGATCGCGCCGTCGACGAGGGCCCTCAGCTCTGACTTCCCGGCCCGCCACCGTCGCGCCCCGCTGCCACCGCCGGCGAGTGAGCGCGAAGAACCGTGCGCGCCAGCTCCCGCGCGGGAGCCTTGCTGGTATCGACCTTGAGGTCGTACCTGGCCTCATGGGCGTGAACCGTCCGCAGGTGTCCCCTCGCCAGGCCCGCCGGATTGCCCCGTGCCGCCTCCCGCTCCTCCAGCACGTCGAGGGGGCAGTACACCCCGACGAGACAGACCTCCACGCCGGAGAGCGCCTGGAGCCAGTCCGCCAGCAGATCGGGGTCCAGCAGCATCTCGTCGACCACGACGTTGCAGCCCTTGAGCGCCAGCTCGGCGACCGACGCACAGGCGGCGGCAAGCATCCGGCGGCCGACGTCGCCGTACCGGACGGTGATCAGCTGACGGCCGTCCTCGTCACGCTCCGACCGGTCGTAGCGGAACCCTTCGAAGCTCAAGGGCCCGCCGCGGGCGCCGGCCCACTTCTCCGGCACCATCGCGAACAGCGTATCGATGCCCCAGTACAGGTACGGCTCGTCGCTTTCCTCCTGGATCGCGCGGGCCAAGGTGGTCTTGCCGGCACTTGACGTGCCGTTGAGAAAGATCACGCGACCAGGGCGGTCATACCGCGCGGAGGCTCCCATCCGACCAACCTATCGGGCCCGATCCACGACGGTGCGGCCCTCCGACGCAGGAACCCGGACGAGCCCGCCTCGGCGCCGCGGTCCCCGCTGGGAGCAAATCCGCCGCTCCCCGGGGGAGTTCCGCGCACCAGGTGTCGGCGTACGGCGTGCTTCGGGCCGGCAGCCCGGCGCGTGAGCCGAGGGCCCCTACGGGAGCGGAGGGCCGCCGGCCCGTGCGGGCGCCCACCCGCGCAGCGTCGCGTCGATCGTCGATCCGAACGCCCGATCCAGCGTCGCGGAGTCGAGCGCGCCGGCCAGTTCGAGCGACACCAGCCCGTGCAGGGTCACCCACAACGAGAGGGCGATCAGCGTCGGTTCGCCCGCGAGCACCGCACTCGTCACGGCCCGGTCGATCGCCGCGAGCAGCGGCCTGACCGGGTCACCGGAGCCCACCTCGCCCGAGGGGTCGAAGCGCTGCGCTCCCCCGAACAGCACGGCGTAGAGGTGGCGGTGGGCGACGGCCCACCCCCGGTACGCGGCGGCCAGCGCGCGCAGGTCGGCGAGCGGGTCGCCGGACACCGCGACCGTCGACAGGTCCTGGAACAAGCCGGCCACCGCCCGGCCGCGCACCTCGGCGACCAGCCCGTCCTTGCCACCGAACAGGGTGTACACCGCCCCCGTCGACGTCTCCGCGGCGGCGGCCAGGGCCCGGACGGTCACCCCTTCCGGGCGGTGCGTGGCGAACATCTCCGTCGCGCACGACACCAGCCGTTCTCCGACGGCGTCGTCGTTCGTTCTCGGCCTTCCCACGCCGAGCAGTCTACCTGGTTTGGTAACATCGTTTTAGAACGTCGTTTCAAAACAAACCGGGGGCTTTTCGTGCCACTTTCCGCCATACGTGCCGCCCGCAGGACCGGCTCCGCCACCAGTCGCAGAGCCAGTCGCACAGGCAGCCGCACCGCCATCCGCACCGTCGGCCGGATCACCGGCCGCCTGCTGGCCGCACTCGCGGCCGTCGTGGGGCCGATCGCCGTCTTCCTGGCGCTGATCGTCGCCACCGACGGGGCGGGCTCGGGCGTCGTCGCGTGGGGGACGACTCTCGCCGTCGCGGCCGCCGCCGCACTGTGGCGCGGCAGGCGCCGGACGTGGCGACGGCGGATCGTGCCGTTCGTGCCGGTGGTCCTCGCCGCGGCGCTGACCGCCACGGTGTGCGTGCCGACGGTGGCCACGGCGCGGCACTATCCGCCGGCCCTGCCCTTCGTGGCCACGCAGCACTGGAGCCTGGCCACGGGCAGCCGCGTCGCGGTCTACCACTACCCGCCCGCCGCCGGCGGCGGGCGGCACCCCGTGCCGCTGGTCTACCTCAACGGCGGCCCGGTGCGCGGCATCTCGGTGCTCGACCACCGCTTCCTGCAACTCCTGGCCCGGCAGGGCTACGACGTCTACGCCTACGAGCAGGCCGGCGGCGGCCGCAGCGATCTGCTGCCCATGGACCAGTACTCGATCACCCGGTCCGTGGCCGACCTCGGCGCCTTCGTCGAACGGCTCGGGAAGGGCCGGGTCGACGTCGTGGGCTTCTCCTCGGGCGCCGTCGTGCTCACCCGCGCCCTGGCCGACCCGGCCGTCTCCGCGCACTTCCACCGGGCGGTGATCGCCGAACCCGGCCCGGTGGACGGACCCACCGCGCACCTGTCCGGCAACAAGGGCCGGCCGTCGGCGCACGGCATCGCACCGGCCATGACCGGGCCGCGCTCCACCCACCGCCCGCGGTACGCCGTCGCGTTCGGCCTGATGCGGCTCGGACTGCTCCGGCCCGACACCGGACTCGTCGGCCAGGCCGAGGGCGACAACGCGTTCACCGCGGCCGACCTCGGCAGCGACACCGCGTCCGGCTACTGCGCCAAGGACGCGCACCGCATCCCCGTCGAGGACACGCCGGACAACTTCTCCTTCAGCGCCGCGGCGAGCCTGCGCGTCCAGCAGACGATCAAGGACTCACCGTCCATCGCGCCCCGGTTGAAGCGGTCGAACACGCCCGCGATGCTCATGCTCGCCGAGTGCACCTCCCAGGTCCGCGCGTGGGAGACCACGGTCCTCGCCGACGACCCGGCCATCCAGCGCACCCAGTACATGCCCGGCGTCGGACACCACATGTGGAACGGCCTGGACGACAACGACCAGCGGGCCGCCACGGTCATCAGCGACTTCCTCCAGGACCGGCCCGCTCCGCTGCCGAACTACCCGACCCGTGCGGACATCCCGGCTTTCCTCCGCGCCCACAAGTGACGACGGCCGACCTCCGGGCCGCTGACCGCCCCGCACCCGCGCGGGGCGGTCAGCGAACCGGGGGTCGGCCAGGACGTCACCGGTGCCCGCGGCGTCACCGAGCACGCCCTGGATCACGTTGTGGTCGTGCGGCCAGAGGGCGTGCTGAGCCCGTCGAGGAGCACGCGGGTCAGGTGGTCGTCGGATCGGGCACCGCAGCGGCAGACCGCCACGTTGAGCACTCGCACCACCTCCGCCGGCGGCACGTCGGCGCGCAGGTCGCCCTGGCGTTGGGCGTCCGCGGCGATCTCGGCGATCAGCGCGTTGATCTCGGCCTCCAACGCGGGCAGTTCGGGGCGCCGTGGTTCACCGGTGATCAGGGACTTGGTCAACGACAGCGGCAGGGCCACGCAGCGGTCCACGAGCCGCAACAGCGCCTCCCACGCGGGAGCCCGGCCGAGTTCGGCCCGCGTGGCCTCCAGCAGTTCCCGCAGCGCGTCGACCGCGATGTCCTCCAACAGGGCGCGCCGGTCCGGGAAGTGCCGGTACAGCGTGCCGACGGCCACGCCCGCCTCCCGCGCGATGTCCTCCATCGACACGGCGTCGCCACGCTCGCCGGCCGCCCGGAGGGCGGCATCGATGATCGCCGACCGGTTCCGCCGCGCGTCCGCCCGCACCCCTGCCTCCCACCAATCTGAACCGCCGATTCACCTTATGCTACCTTCGCGGAACCTGAATACCGAGTTCACCTTGGAGAGCTCATGCGGATCGGCCTGTACGTCGGAGACCAGAGCGATCTCCAGTCCCAGATCGAGCAGGCGCGCACGGCAGCCGAACACGGGCTGGCCAGCGCGTTCTTCAGCCAGGTCCTCGCGTGGGACCCGCTGACCGTCGCCGCACTCGTCGGGGCGGCGGTGCCGGGGATCGAAGTGGGCACCGCCGTCGTGCAGACCTACCCCCGCCATCCGATCTCACTTGCCGGCCAGGCGCTCACGGTGGCAGCCGCCACCGGCAACCGGCTCACCCTCGGCATCGGGCCGAGCCACAAGCAGATCATCGAGGGCGTGTACGGGCTGTCCTACGACCAGCCCGCACGCCACACGCGCGCTTACCTGACCGCGCTGCGCGCCGAACTGTCGGGCACCGGCCACGTCCAGGTGCCGGGGGCACAGCCCCCACGGGTCCTGCTGTCCGCGCTCGGCCCGGTGATGCTGCGCATCGCTGGCGAACTGGCCGACGGCACGGTCACGGTGTGGACGACCGCGGCAACGGTCGCCGACCACATTCGGCCGAGGATCGACGCCGTGGCCAAGGACCCGCGGGTCGTGGCGGCGGTCATGCTGAGCGTGACCGACAGGCCGGACACCGTGCGCCAGGAGGTCGCCGGCGCGCTCGGCTTCGCCTCGGACCTTCCCAGCTACCGCGCACTGCTCGACCGCCAAGGCCAGAGCAACGTCGCGGAGACGATCATCGCCGGAGACGAGGACACCGTAGCCGCCGCGATCCACGCCTACGCCGATGCCGGTGCCACCGACGTGCTGGTCAGCCTCGTCGGCAACAGCGCGGAGAAGGCCAGGACACTGAATCTCGCCGGGGAACTGGCCGGTTCCCTGTAAGGGGCCCACCGCGACGGCTCCCGCCCGGTCACCGCACCGCCCCCGCGCCCGCCGGCGGGACAGGGATCTTGCCGGCGGGCGAGCGACCCCACTGGCGGTAAGTCAATAACTAACAAAGCCTTGTCGAGTTATTGCACGGCCATATCAGCTCTGTTACGGTCCACCGTGCACTACCGGACCGAGTCCACCTCCGAGTCCGAGCCCGAGCCCGCACGGTCCCGTGGCCCGACAGCGCGCCGCTCCCCCCCTCACGTCGGCGCGGCACGCGCGATGGACCAAGGCCCCGACAACTTCATCTCCCCACCGCGCACCCGTATCCGTGCTGTTGCCCCACCCCCACTGTCAACAGACGGCGACGGCGGACTCCGCCCTCGCTCTCGCGCCTCAAGGAGTCAAAGGTGTTCAGGAGTTCCAGAGCACTGCGACGCGCGCTCGCCATGGCCGGCGGCTCCACGTCGCCGGCCATGGGCGTGGCCGCGGTGACCGGTTCACCGGCCGCGGCGAGTACGGCCATCACCGGCGGCGGCGCGAGCCTGCCGTACACCGGCGTGCAGGCGGAGACCCGGCCGACGAACGGGTCCGCGATCGGCCCGAGGTACACCGCGGGCGAGCCGGCTGACGAGGCCCCGGCAGCGGCATCGGAACGACCACCGGCCCGGCCCGCGCCGGCAAGCTGACCGCCACCAGCAGCGCGAGCACCGCGCCCCCCTTGCCGCCCCCCGCGGCACGCGACGCGCTCCCCGCGCGTATCCGACCCACCGGCACCGCACCCACCGTTTCGCCGAAAGGACAGGACACCGATGTCCCAACTCCCCGCGTTACCCGGCAGCCCTCCCCCCACAGGCCGCCGCAGGCGGCTGACCACGTGGGGAGTGGCCGCCGCCACCGCGCTCGCCACGATCCCCGTGCTGCTCGGCGCCGCGACCGCCCAGGCCGCCACCGGCACCCCGCCCTACTGGGCCCAGTCCCCGTTCAACGTGCCGAGTGGAGTCGGCGCCAGCCTGCCGTTCACCGAGTACGAGGCCGAGGCCGCCGCGCACACCGGCACCGTCATCGGCCCCGACTTCACCCAGGGCGACCTGGCCACCGAGGCGTCCGGACGCGAGGCGGTGCAGCTGTCCTCGGCCGGCCAGTACGTGCAGTTCACGCTGACCGGCGCGGCCAACGCCGTCGACCTGCACTACGCCGTGCCGCAGGGCACGTCGGGCACGCTCGACGTCTACGTCAACGGCACCAAGCTGAGCCAGCAGCTCTCGCTGACCTCGGCCTACAGCTACATCTCCACCGGCGGCATCACCGGCAGCAAGACGCACAAGTTCTACGACGACACCCGGTTGGCGTTCGGGCAGTCCTACCCGGCCGGCACCACGGTCAAGTTGCAGGTCGACTCCGGGAACACGGCCACGCCGTACACCCTCGACGTCGCGGACTTCTACAACGTCCCGGCCGCGATCACCCAGCCGTCCGGCTCGGTCTCGGTCGCGGGCTACGGCGCCGATCCGACCGGCGCGAAGGACTCCTCCAGCGCGTTCAACAACGCGATCACCGCGGCCAACAGCGCGGGCGAGCCGGTCTGGGTCCCCTCCGGCACGTACCTGGTCAGCTCGCACCTGAACATCTCCAAGGGCACGATCGAGGGCGCCGGCAACTGGTACACCCAGCTCAAGACCAATGAGCTGATCGACAACACCTCGTCGGTCGCGGGCCCGATCAACCTGAGCAACTTCGCCATCCTCGGCTCCACCGTCGGCCGGCACGACGACTCGACGTCCAACGCGATCGACGGCTCGCTCGGCAGCAACTGGACCGTCGACGGCCTGTGGATCCAGGACACCAACGTCGGATTCTGGCTGCAGTACGGCAACAGCGGCTGCACGGTGGAGAACACCGTCATCGAGTCCACCGACGCCGACGGCCTGAACTTCAACGGAAACGCCACCAACTGCACGGTGAAGAACAACTTCATCCGCAACTCCGGCGACGACGCCCTGGCGATCTGGTCCTACCCGACCGCCGACTCCGGCATCACCTTCAGCAACAACACGATCGTGCAGCCGACGCTGGCCAACGGCATCGCCGACTACGGCGGTTCGAACAACACCATCTCCAACAACGTGGTGGCGGACACCGAACCGCTCGGCTCCGGCATCGACATCTCCAACGAGGCGTTCCTACAGCCCTTCTCGCCGCTGTCCGGCACGATCACCGTCTCGGGCAACTACGTGATCCGGTCCGGGGAGATGAACCCGAACTGGAGCCACCCGATGGGCGCGGTCCAGTTCGACCCCTACGACTCGGACTTCACCGGGGTGACCGTCAACTACTCGGGAGGCGCGATCCTGGACAGCCCGTACGAGGCGTTCGAGATCGTCGGGGGCGACGGCACCGGCCATGTCGCCAACGGGCTGAACATCAGCAACGTGAAGGTGACCAACACCGGGACCACGGTCTTCCAGGCCGAGACCGGCGGCGCGGCGAGCGTCAGTGGTCTGACGGCGAGCGGCATCGGGGTGTCCGGCGCGTACAACTACAGCTACCCGGGCAAGGTCTCGGGCGCGTACACCTTCAACCTGGGCAGCGGGAACTCCGGCTGGAGCACCACCCCGGTGCTCACCACCTTCCCGGACCCGGTGCAGGCCGGCTCGCTCAACGCGTCGAGCACCAGCCTCTCCTTCGGCGACGTCGCCTCGGGCAGCAAGAGCGCGGTGCAGAGCGTGACCATCAAGAACCCGGGCACCTCGGCCGCGGCGATCTCCTCGATCGCCGCCACCGGACCGTTCACCGAGACCAACACCTGCGGCACCTCCCTCGCCGCGGGCGGGTCCTGCACGGTCGGCGTGACCTTCGCGCCGACCAGCGGCGGCCCGCTCACCGGCACGCTCTCGGTGGCCAGCAACGCCCCCGGCAGCCCGCTGACGATCGCGCTGGCGGGCACCGGCGTGACGGCCGGCACCAACCTGGCGCTCAACCAGCCGACCACCGCCACCAGTTCGGAGCAGACCTACGTGGCGGCGAACGCGACCGACGGCAACACCGGCAGCTACTGGGAGAGTTCCGACGGCGCGGGATACCCGCAGACCCTCACCGTCGACCTCGGCTCCGCCCAGTCGATCGGCTCGGTCACGCTGGACCTCCCGCCGGCCACCGCGTGGAACACGCGCACCGAGACGCTGTCCGTCCTCGGCAGCACCGACAACAACACGTACACCACGCTGGTGAATTCGGCCGGCTACACCTTCGACCCGTCGACCGGCAACACCGCGAAGATCAGCCTGCCGTCCGGCAGCAGCGCCCGCTACGTCCGCCTCAGCTTCACCGCGAACACCGGGTGGAGCGCGGCCCAGCTCTCGGAGTTCCAGATCTTCCCCGGCGCGTGACGCACCCCGACACGCAGCCGCGCCGCCCCCTCCTGCCCGCATGGCGCGGGCAGGAGGGGGCGGACCGCTCACCGGGACACGGGTCACGGGTCAGGGGTCAGGGGTCACGGGACACCGGTCACGGGGTGAACGGGACACCATCGCTACGAGGTCTGCTGGGCCAGGAGCCGCATGACGCGGCCCACCATCGCGAGCCTCTCGTCGACGGTGGCGCCACCGGGGACCTGGATCTTCGCCCCCGCGTAGGAGTACGCCCCTTCGGCCGCGCGCAGGCAGCGGCGTACCTCGTCAGCGTCCATCAGGGAGGTGGGCTCGTCCTCGGTGAGGGGCAGGTGCGCGTCCGCCCACGCTCCCCCGTACCCGTTGCCGGCCGGCCCGGCGCCGGAGAACATGACGCCCTCCAACAGGCCCTCGGCGGCGAGCCGTTCGACCTGGGCGAGCGGCCGGCCCGGGTCCTGGGCCTCGATCGCCGAACGGCCCCAGTTGACGGTGACACCGATCCCCGCCTCCCGTGCGACGGGGATCTCGTCCTCCAGCGGCAGGAACCGCTTCTCGCCCGGTACGTCCGGCGCGTACGCGTCGCAGTGCTCCAGGACGAGCCGGGTGGACCAAGCGCCCTCGGCGGGTGCGCTCGCGGCGATCTCGTCGAGGGAACGGGCGAACATCTCCCGGGCAGCGGTCTTCGAGGGCGCGGTGTGGATATGGAGGGCGGAGACCGACTGCTCGCCGGTGAGCTGGTTCAGCTCCTCGGCGACAACACGGGCCTCGCGGAGGAAGTCGAGCGCCGCCTTCCGTCCGGCCTCGTCCTTCGAGGCGAGCCCGAAGACACCCGTGGCCCCCACCCGCACCATCGTGCCGGGAATCAGGGTGATCACCGATCGGGTGAAGCGGCCCCGCATCTGTGCGGCCAGCCAGCGGATGTCCACACCGAGACCAGCACGGAACGGGATCTCCAGCCCGTCGGCGATCCCCCGACCGGCGAGCCCGTCGTAGAAGCGCTCCTGGTCGGCTGGCAGGGAGGGCAGCGCCGCGTACGCGCCCACCAGGGCGGCGGGCCGTTCTGTGGTCATGGTGTCAGGTCTCCAAATGTTCCGTGCACGGTTCTCCGGTGAGACCGTACGGGGGTGGCTCGTCCGGGTCGTCGCCGGGGAGCCGCGCGTTGTCCGCCCGGGTTCCGCCGGGTCGCGGTCCTGGTCCTGGTCCTGATCGCCCTGGTCCTGGTCGTCCTGGTGCGCAACGCGGGCGGACTCCGGTCGTCGGGCGGCAGGCGTCGGCCCGTCAGGGCGCGCGGGCGGACGCTAGGGTCGTGAACGTGTTGAGCCCACAGGTGAGTCGGGACGTGATCGTCGTCGGTGCCGGTATCGTCGGCGCGTCGGTGGCGTACCACGCCACCCGGGCGGGCGCGACGGTGATGTTGGTCGATGCCGGGCGGCCGGGCGCGGGAGTGACGGCGGACTCGTTCGCCTGGATCGGGTCGTCCGGCGTGCGCACAGGTCCGGCCGCGGAGCTGCGGGCCACCACGACGGCGGAGTACCACCGGCTCGGGGCCGAGTTGCCGGGACTCCCGGTGACCTGGTCCGGCTCGCTGAGCTGGACCGGGCAGGGCAGCGCGCCGGACGCCGGGCCCGGGCAGACGATCGTGGACGCGGCCACCGTGGCGACGCTCGAACCCGCCCTCCGGCAGCCGCCGGAGTGGGCGGTCTGGGCGCCGGGTGACGGCGCTGTCGACGCGGTGGGCGTGACCGAGCGGCTGGTCGCCGGCGCTCGCGCCCATGGAGCCCGGGTGCATCCGGACAGGCCGGTGACCGCGGTCCGCCGGGATACGGCGGGCCGGATCGCCGGGGTCGACACGGCGGCAGGACCCCTCGCCGGTACGACGGTGGTGCTGGCGGCCGGAGTTGCCACGGCCGCGCTGGGCGCGCCGCTCGGCGTGCACGTCCCGGTCGAGCCGTCGCCGTGCCCGCTGCTCCGCTTCCGCGCCCCGGCCGACCTGGTCCGCACCGTGGTCAACACCGAGGACTTCGATCTCCGGCAGGTCGCCGCGGACCGGCTGATCGCCGCCGCGGACTCCCCCGAACGGGCCCTCGCCGCCGTCCGGTCCACCTTCCACGGCGCCGGGAGCGTCGAACTGCTCAGCACCCGAATCGGAGTACGCCCCATGCCGGTCGACGGTGAGCCGATCATCGGCCCGGTCGCCGAGGTCCCCGGCCTCTACGTGGCGGCGATGCACTCGGCCGTCACGCTCGCCCCGGCCGTGGGCCGCCTGGTCGCGCGGGAGTTGGTCGGCGGAACCGTCGAGCCGGCTCTCTCGGGTTGCCGCCCCGACCGCTTCTCGCGGTGAGACGGGCTCCCCGGCCGACCCTGTCTCCGTGCCGGGCCGCGCCGTGCCGGGTGTGCCTCGCCCCGCCGGGAACGGTGGAGTGGGCTCGTCCCGAACTCCCTCGGGGCACGGTCGTCGCGACGCCCGCGAGGCCACCGATCGGCGGAACGGCTCCCGTGCGCTGAACCCGGAGGCATGGGGGCCTGCTCGCGCGGCTTCTTGCGCCAGTCGCCCTCGCCTGTCGGCTTGAACGCGCGGGTAGGACGCGATGCGCCCCGCCCGGATCACGGCCGGTGATCTCCCGGTGCCTGGCCCGCCGGCGGCTCCGGTCGGGCGCGCGGGCCGTCCAGGACGACATCGAGCGGCCGGTGGGGCGCGCTACGACGTCGGGCCAGGCGTTCGGCTGTCGCGCAGCCGACGACAAGGTCCCGGCCGCCCCGCGCACGCGACCCCGGGTCTGACGCCGTGGTCGGCGGGCCCGGCCGCTGGGCGGATGCGGCAGCGGCCGCCACGCGTGGCGCACCACCACCGCCGAGGCCGTGCACGTCACGGGAGTTCGTCCGTCACGGCGCCTCGCTTGCGGCGGACCCTGCGGGGAGCCGTGGGAAGACGGGAGGGAAGAGGTCGGCGGCGGCACGGCGGTGCGCGTTCCGCTCGCCGTAGCCCGCCCGCATCCGGCCGAAGAGCCGCTGCGCCCGGCTCTGCATGGCGGTCACGTCGCGCCCCGGCAGTTCGCCGTCCCGGACCACGGTGCGTCCGGCCACCACCGTCAGGGCGATGTCGCGCGGCGAGCCGGACATCAGGAAGGTGCGCAGCGGGTCGTCGAGGACACCGAGCCGGAAGTCGGTGAGCCGGACCGCGACCAGGTCGGCCTGCGCACCGGGCGCGAGGCGCCCGAGGTCGTCGCGGCCCAGGGCCCGCGCGGCGTTGAGCGTCGCCGCGCGGAAGTACGCGGCCGGGTCGCCTGCGTCGAGCCGGCCTTCGAGCACCTTGGTGAGGCTGGACCCCACGTCCATCGCGCGGAACAGGTCGGGCGGGAAACTGTCGCTGCCGAGCGTGATGTTCACCCCGGCCCGGCCGAACCGGTCGAAGCTGTCCAGCACCATGCCGTAGCGCAGGGACGTCGACGGGCAGTGGACGATCGACGCCCCGGCGCGGGCGAGGGTCTCCAGTTCGCTGTCCGAGGGCGCCGCCCCCCGCGTCCCGCCGCCCGCGCCGTAGGTCGCGTGCGGCAGGAGCAGCCGGCAGCCGAGCAGGCCCGCACGTTCGATGATCTCCAGCGGTGTCGCGGCGTGCTCGCGGCGCAGCAGGTCGAGTTCGACGGTGCCCTGCATGCAGTGCAGCCGGACCGGCACGTCGTGGCGGCGGGCCAGTTCGGCGGTGGCCGCGAGCAGTTCCGGGGTCATGGTCTCGATCCGGCACGGCAGCAGGGCGCCCCGGACCAGGCCGTCGCCCGCGGACGACCGGGCGTACTCCAGGAAGCGCTCGGCGTCCCGCAGGCCGGCGAGCCCGCGCTGCTCCTCCCACCGGACCTCCCGCCCGCCCTCGCCGCGCACCACGTTGACCCCCGCGCGGTAGCTGGGGCCCACGTAGGCGCGGATGCCCAGGGCGCGGGCCGCCTCGGCGATGCCGACCGCGTCCTGGTAGGTCTCGGCCCAGGAGCTGTGGGTCTCCGAGGCGATCGGCATGCAGGTCGTGATGCCGTGCAGCAGGAGCTGGGCGAGGCCGTACTGCCGGATGAAGTTCCGTTCCTCCTGGTCGAAGACGTCGTGACGGCGGTGGGTGAAGTACTCAGCCGACCACTGGAGTCCCGCGGCGGCTTCCGGTGCGGACCAGGAGTCGAGCAGCGCGTGGTCGATGTCCGAAACCGCGTCGAGGTCGATGAGGCCCGGTGTCACCAGGGCCTCGCCCAGGTCGATCGTCTCCCTCGCCGTGCTGTCCCGGCGCGGTCCCGCGTACACGATGCGCGCACCGTCGTACACGACGGAGGCGTCCTCGATCAGCACATGGTCGCCCTCGCGGTAGCCGAGCACGTAGCGCGCGTGCACGGTGGTGGTCATGTGTCTCCTTTCCGGACCCGGACGGGTCCGCCGTTCGCTTGCGTCTGCCGCGGGGGCCCGCGAAATGTCAGACGGGGTGGGTGTCCTGGACGGCGGCTGTCCGGTGCGGTTCGGAGCCCCAGCCCGGACGGGACTTGGGCAGCGGTCGGGCGAAGGTCGACACCTTGCTCGTCCGCAGGCCGAGCCGGGCCAGCCCTTCGGCGAAGAGCAGCCCGGCGGCGACCGGGTCGATCACCGGAATGCCCAGCTCCTGCTCGAAGGAGGCCGCGCGGCCGGCGAAGCCCGCGCAGCCGAGCACCAGCGCCTCGGCGCCTGAGTCGATCAGCCGGCGGCCGCACGCCAGCACGGCCTCGCGGCTACGGGCTTCGTCGGCGTGGGCCGACAGGACCGGGACGCCCGCGGCGAGCACGCCGACGCAGTGGTCCGCCACCCCGGCCGTCCGCAGGCTGTCCTGGATCTGTACGACGGAGCGGGCCAGGGTGGTCACCACGCCGTAGCGGGGCGCCAGCATCAGCGCCACGTGCGCGGCCGCGTCGGTGATGTCCACCACCGGTACGTCCAGCAGTTCGCGGGCGGCCTCCCGCCCGTGCTCGCCGAAGCCGGCCAGCACGACGGCGTCCATGCCGCCGGGCCAGGTGGCGAGCCGGTCGAGCATGGCCGTCGCGGCGATGAAACTGTCCAGATAGCCCTCGGCCGAGACCACTCCCCACTCCGGTGAGACGGCGGTGACGACCGTCCCCGGGCCCGCGGCGGCCCGGGCCGACTCCCCGATGACCTCGGTCATCGACTCGGTCACATTGCAGTTGAGGACCAGGACCCGGATCGGGTCCGGGTCCGGGTTCGGGTTCGGGTTCGGCACCGGGCTCGCGCCGGCAGGGCTGTGCTGACTGGTCACGTCGAACCTCGCTGGGGACGGTGGCGTTTCTGGCCGGCGGGCACGGTCACGTCAGCGGTTCTCGCCGGCCGTCGTGCCGGCCGTCGCGCCGGGTGCCTGGAGGGTCGCGAGCGTCTCGCGCAGATGCTCGGCGCTGCGCAGGACGAAGTCCTCACCGTCGAACGGGGTCGCGCGGAAGTCCTCCACCGACGGCACCGCACCGTCGGCCGAGCGTCGCGCGTAGTCGTCCGCGAGGCGGACCAGTTCGGTCACCTCGTCCTCCACGAGATCGGGGTGCAGTGCACGCCAGCTCTCGTCCGCGATCCCGATCGGGATCGCCAGCGTCGGTCCCGCGGGCTCGATGGAGGCCTCCAGGTCGGGTGCGTGCTCCAGCAGCGCGCCGAGCAGGCCGGCCCAGTCGATGACCCCCAGGCCGCAGGGCGAGAAGGTCCGGGTGAGGCCGACGCCGGTGCGCTGGAGGATCGAGTCGCGCAGGTGCGTGGCCCGGACGTACGGGGCGACCCGGCGCGCGGCGGCCACCGGCTCCTCGCCGCGCACCATGACGTTCGCGGTGTCGAAGGTGATTCCCATGACGTCCGGCCCGATCGACTCGACCAGCCGGACCACCTCGGTCGTGGTGATCTCCTCGTGGGTCTCCATGTTGAGGTGGCAGTCCAGGTCGCGGGCGGCCGGCGCGAGCAGACCCAGGAACTTCTCGATCGCGACGAGTTGGTCCGCCCAGGGGGCGTCGGTACGGAACCGGTCGATGGCGTAGTAACCGGGCAGGTCGGCCTTGTAGTTGCAGCAGGCGACCCACAACTCACCGCAGTCGGCGCCCTCGCGGCACGCCTGGAGCATGCGCAGCATGCCGCGGGTGTAGTCGCCCTCGCCCAGCCTGCGGATCTCCGGGGCCTCGGCCGCGGCGTACGGGTTGACCTTGCCGAGCCCCATCTGGAGGTAGAGGCCCAGCGTGTCCGCCTCGCGGCGGACCTCCCGGAGCACGCCGAGGTCGAGCGTCGGCGAGATGTCGAGCACGGTGCGGAAGTACACGCCCTCCATGCCCAGGTCACGGGCGTATCCGAGGATCTCCAGGGGGGTACGGTCCGCAGCGCCGGGGATCTTCCGGCCGTCGACACCGATCTTCATGGCGGGGTTCTCCTTGTGACTTCTGGCTCGGCCGCTGGGCCGAGTCGCGTGCGGCCGCGGGGTGCCGGCCGCTTGGGTACTGGGTGCTGGGTCCTCACGGCGAGGCGCGAGGCGTAGGGCGTAAGGCGTCACGCGCAATACGTGAGGCGTACGGCGCGGGGCGCCGGGTGCGGGCGGGCTATCGGCCCCACTGCGCGAGGGGCAGGTTCCCGGCGTACGCGAAGTGCTTGACGTTCCTGCCGAGGACGGCGGTGAACCGGGCCCGGTAGAGGATGATCGTCGGCGAGTTGTCCACCCAGAGCGTGCTGATCCGGTCGATGAGCTGCTGCTGTTGCGCCGGGTCGGTGACGCTGTTGAGCTGGGCGAGCAGCGGCTTGCTGCCGGGCAGGCAGATGTGCTGGTTGTTGAAGCTGCTGCCGCAGGTGGTCTTCTTGCGCAGTTCGTAACTGCCCAGTGGTGTGCTGGACTCGAAGAGCAGCGCCGACTGGTAGGTGCCGTTGTTGAACAGCGTGCTGAAGTCGGCCGGCGGCTTGGCCACGAGGTTCACCTTGACGCCGATGGCGCGCCAGACGGACTGGAGCAGCGCCGCGAGGTCGGACACGCCGGGCGACTGCGGGTTGATCATCAGGTCGAGGTGGGGTGACTTCAGGCCCGATGCGGCCAGCAACCGCTTGGCCTTGGCCGGGTCGTAGGCCCGCGGCGGTTCGAGGGAGGCGTTGTAGCCGGCCATGCCCGGCACCACGGGGCCGTAGTAAGAGTCGCCGTAGCCGTAGACGAGCTTGGAGATGATCTGCTGGTAGGGGATGGCGTAGGTGAGGGCCTCGCGGAACTTCGCGTTGCCCGTGACGGGGCCCTGGTTGTTCAGCGAGACCGTGACCGGTGTGGCGCTGCCCGCGCTGACGACCTTGCAGCAGGACTTGCCGCTGACGCTGTGCACGCTCTGCGGTGGCAGCCCGAGCGTGACGTCGGCCTGGCTGTTCTCGGCCTGGAGCAGCAGGGTCGGGATCGACGGGATGAAGTTGACCTGGACCTTCGGTTCGATGGCCGGGGTGCCGTAGTAGTGCGGATTGCGTACCAGGACGGCGTGGTTGTTGGGGACGTAGGTCTGTAGGACGTACGGTCCGCTGCTGCTCGCGGTGTGGCTTTGCAGCCACTGGTTCGGGCTGCCCGCCTTGACGCCGCCGTGGGCCTCGATCGGCTTGGGGTCGTAGATCGAGCCGCGGCTCTGGGACAGGCTGTAGAGGATCTCGGGATACGCCTTCCGAAGGTGCAGCACCACGGTGGTCGCGTCGGGCGCGTCCACACCGGTGATCAACGGTGGGTCGGTGATGCCGAGTTGGAGCGAGAGCGCGCCGCAGGCACCCATCTTCACGGTGCGCTCCAGGGAGTACTTCACCGCGTTGGCGTCGAGCGGGTCGCCGTTGGCGAACGTCTTTCCGGCGGGCAGCGTGAAGGTGTACGTCTTCCCCTGGTCGGAGACCTTCCAGCTCGTGGCGAGGTCGGGCTCCACCTTCGACGGGTCGGGGTCTGCGGTGGTGAACCCGTCCTTGTCGGCGGTGACCGACTGCTTGACCAGCCGTCCGTAGAAGCTGCCGGCCAGGGAGTTGTCGTCGCCGGGACACGAGAACGCGGGGTCGAGGCTGGAGATGCTCGTCGCCCAGTTCACCGTGAACGGGCGGTCGGAGCCGGCCCCCGCGCCGTTGACGTCCGAGCCGCCGCAGGCCGCGGTCATGGCCGCGGTGGCGGCGAGGCCGACCGCGAGCAGGGTGCGGCGGTGGGGACGGGCCGGTATCCGATCGTTTCTTGTCACTTGTCCTCCTCTCCGAGCGTGGGGGTACGGCTCTGGGCGCCGGCCCGCCGGGCGAGTTGCTCCTGCATCTCGCCCGGGAAGTGGCAGGCGACCTGGTGTCCGGGGACGACCTCGCGCAGCCGCGGGCGGCGCTGCGCGCAGTCGGGGCGGCCGGCGCCGACCGGGCAGCGGGGCAGCAGGGGGCAGCCCTCGGCCGGCGCCGGACCGGCGGCCGGCTTGGCCGTGTCCAGGGCGCGCCGGCTGCGCTCCATGACGTCGGGGTCGGGGACGGGCGCGGCGAGCAGCAGCGTCACGGTGTAGGGGTGCAGCGGGTTGGCGAACAGTTCGTCGGAGTCGGCGACCTCCACGATCTCGCCGAGGTACATCACCGCGATGCGGTGGCAGACGTACCGGGCCACGGCGAGGTCGTGCACGATGAACAGGCAGGTCAGGCCCAGTCCGGACTGGAGGTCCGCCAGCAGGTTGAGGACCTGGGCCTGCACCGACACGTCCAGGGCCGTCACCGGCTCGTCGAGGACGAGGAGTTCGGGGTGGAGGACGAGCGCGCGGGCGATGGCGATGCGCTGGCGCTGGCCGCCGGAGAAGGCGTGGGCGTTGCGTTCGGCCAGTTCCGCCGACAGGCCCACCCGTTCGAGCATCTCCAGGGCTCGGGCCCGCCGGACGGCGGCGTCGCGCTCGCCGTGCACCAGGAGTGGTTCCTCGACGAGCCGGCGTACCGAGAAGCGCGGGTCCAGCGAGCCGTAGGGGTCCTGGAAGACCATCTGCACCCGCGAGCGCATCTTCCGCAGCGCGGCGTGCGACATCTTCCCGACGTCGTCTCCGTCGAAGACGACCGAGCCGGAATCGGGGTCGGTCATCCGCAGCGCGCACGAGGCGGCGGTGGACTTGCCGGAGCCGGACTCGCCGACGAGTCCGAGGGTTTCGCCCCGGCGCACCTCGAAGGAGACCTGCCGCAGCGCGTGCACCTGCCCGGTCCTGCGGGTGCCGACGCCGGCGCGCCTGCCGCCGAAGGACTTGGTGAGGTCGGTGACGCGCAGCAGCACGTCGGGTTCGGCGGCCTGCTGGACTGGCGGGGAAGTCATTCGGTGTCCTCCAGCTCTTCGGTGCCGGGGAAGTGGCACTTGGTGGCGCGCTCGGCGCCCGGCGCGCCGAGGCTGACGAGCACCGGTTCCCGGCTGCGGCAGTCGGGCTTGCCGCGGCCGGCCGGGCAGCGCGGCTCGAAGGAGCAGCCCGTGATGGGCAGGGTGGGGTCGGGGAGCGCGCCGGGGATCGTGGACAGCCGCCCCTGCGGGACCTGGTCGGTCCTCAGCACGCACTTGATCAGCTCGCGGGAGTAGGGGTGTGCCGCCGCGGAGAACAGGTCCCGGCTGCGGCTCTCCTCGACCAGCTGGCCGGCGTACATGACCTTCACCGAGTCGCAGTAGCCGGCGACGATGCCGAGGTTGTGCGTGATCAGCATCAGGGCGGCGCCGCGGTCGGTCACCAGGCGGTCGAGCAGTTCCAGTACCTGGGCCTGGGTGGTCACGTCGAGCGCGGTGGTCGGTTCGTCGGCGATCACCAGCTCGGGCGAGTTGGCGAGCGCCATCGCGATCAGCACGCGCTGCCGCATGCCGCCGGAGTACTGGTGCGGGTAGTCCGCCAACCGGTGGGCGGCGTTGACCACGCCGACCTCGCCGAGCAGGTCGGCGGCCAGCTTCCGGGCGGCCTTGCGGGTGATGTCCTGGTGGGCGCGGATGCCCTCCACCATCTGGGAGCCGATGCTGCGGATCGGGTCCAGCGCGCTCATGGGGTCCTGGAAGACCAGGGAGATCCGGCGGCCGCGGACGTGGGACATCTCGGAGTCCGTGAGCCCGCGCAGATCCTGTCCGTCGAGCAGCACCTCCCCCTCGGTCACCCGGCCGGGTGGCTGGAGGAGGCCGACGATGGACATGGCCATGGCCGACTTGCCCGAGCCCGACTCCCCCACGATCGCCAGGCGCTCGCGGCGGTGGACGGTGAAGCTGACGTCCCGTACGGCGGCCACCTTTCCCCTGGGGGTGGCGAACTCGGTGCGCAGGCCCCTGACCTGGAGCAGGGCGTCGGTAGGGGGTGTGGTGGCGGCGGTTGCTGGTGTCTGAGCCATCAGCTCGGCTCCTGTCCGGTTTGTCATCTCACTTGGCGCCGACTCGGATGCGGGGGTCGATGGTGGAGTAGGTGACGTCGGCCAGGAAGCTGACCGCCACGTAGAGGAAGGCGCTCAGCACGATGACTCCCTGGACGACCGAGAAGTCCTTCTGGAGGATCGCGTCGACCGTCAGCGAGCCGACGCCGGGCCAGCCGAACACCTTCTCCACCAGGACGCTGCCGGTCATCAGCTCGGCGAGGAGCATCGCGGTGGCGGCCACCAGGGGAAGCAGCGAGTTGGGCACGACATGGCGCAGGAAGGCGGCCCGGCGGGTGATGCCCCGGCTCCGCGCGACCAGTACGAACGGCTCCCGGATCGTATTCCGCAGCTGCGACCGGAACAGCCGGCTGAGGAAGGCGAACGGTCCGACCGCGATGGTGCAGCCGGGCAGGATCAGGTGCCAGACGGCGTTGAGGAAGGTGGCGAACTGGCCGGCGAGCAGGGCGTCGACGGTGTAGAGGCCGGTGACGTCGTGCGGAGCGGCCCTGCCCGGCGACAGCCGTCCCTCGGGGCCGGGGAAGATCCCGAGCTTGACCGAGAGCAGCAGGATGGCCACGAGGGCGAGCCAGAAGGGCGGGGAGCCCATCGCCAGCGACGAGGTGGTCCGCAGCGAGACATCGGCGCCCTTCTTGCGGCGGAAGACCGCGACGGCGCCGAAGACGAGTGCCGACGCCACGGCGATGAACACGCCGGTCAGGCCGAGTTCGATCGTGGCCGGCAGCCGGGAGCGCAGCAGGCCGGCCACCGGTTGGCCGGTGCTGAAGGAGAATCCGAGGTTGCCGTGCGCGAGCGCGGTGAGGTAGTCCCAGAACTGCGCCGGCAGCGACTTGTCGAGCCCCATCGAGGCGCGGATGTTGGCGATCGTCGTCGGGTTGGCGAGGTCACCGCCGACGAGCCGGGCCGGGTCGCCGGGCAGCTTGCGCAGCATGAGGAAGGAGAACACCAGCGCGCCGAGGATGGTGGTGATCCCGACGGCGAGGCGCTTGGAGACGGTGGCGAGCATCAGGGTCCCTCTCGTCAGTCGGCCACGATGTACTCGCCGCGGGGGTCGAGGATCTCGCGCGTCCGGTCGGCGACGACGGTGGTCAGGGTCACGGCGATGAGCAGCACGAGGCCGGGGAAGGCCGCGACCCACCACTGGCCGGTCAGGAAGAACTGCTGGCCGTCGGTGATCATCGAGCCGAGTTCGGCGGTCGGCGGCTGGGCGCCCATGCCGAGGAAGCCCAGTGCCGCGAGCGAGAGGACCGCCGCGCCGAAGACGGCCGCCATCTGCAGCACGATGGTGGAGATCAGGTGCGGGAAGATGTGCACGAACAGGGTTCGGCGCTGGGTCGCCCCGATCGCCCGGGTGGACTTGACGAAGTCCTTGGCGGAGATCCGCATGACCTCGCTGCGCAGGGTGCGCATGTACCAGGGGAACGAGTGGATCGACAGGCCGATCACGACCGCGGGTATGCCGGGTTTGAGGGCCATCACGACCGCCATCGCGAGCATGATCGAGGGGAAGCAGAGGATCGAGTTGGTCAGCCAGGTCAGGACCGTGTCGACGTAGCCCCCCAGCGCCCCGGCGAGCAGGCCGGTGACACAGCCGAGGACCGCCCCGGCCAGGGCGACGACCAGGCCGGCGCCGAGCGAGGCCCGCGCGCCGACCAGTACCCGGGCGAGCATGTCCCGGCCGAGGTTGTCGGTGCCCAGCGGGTGGTGGGCCGAGGGCGGGGTGAACTGCTGGGCCAGATCGACGGTGTTGGAGTTGTCCGGCCACACGAGCGGGCCGAAGACCACGACCAGGGCGAGGACTCCCAGCGCGCTCAGGGCGACCACCAGGACCTTGTCGTTTCTTGAGACCCGGCGGCGCACGGCGCGCAGCCGGGTCGAGGCGATGCTTGTCACGGCTGCTCTCCAGAGATCGTGACCAGTACGGAACGCACGTGGGTGATGCTTCGGCGCAGTTCGGCGCGGTACCCGGCGCTGTCGGTGCGCGATGCGGCGTCGACCGGCTGCCGGCCGCCTTGCTCCGCCGCCGAGCGCTCGCAGCGCACCGCGGCGCGCACCAGGCGGGCCAGCTCCCGTGGCCTGATGTGGGGTTCCGCGTCGAACCAGTCGTCCCGGAACATCTCCGTGTCGAACTGCCCGCGATGCTGCTCGAAGACGAGGTGCCGGGCCGGAGCGTCCCGGACGAGGGTGTCCAGGATCGCGGTCCAGTCGAGCACTCCGTCGCCGCAGGGCCGCAGTTCGCGGCGCAGACCGGCGGGGGTGAAGTACAGCGCGACGTCCTCCAGATGGGTCTGGTGGACGTAGGGCGCGAGCCGCCGGGTCACCTCGACCGGGTCCTCGGCGCGTACGACGAGGTTCGCCACGTCGAGGCTCACCCCGAACACGTCGGTGCCGGCGGTCTCGACCAGCCGGATCACCTCGTCCGAGGAGAGGTCCTCGTGGGTCTTCACGTTGAGCCGGCAGCCGTGTTCCAGCAGCACCGGCCGCAGGGCGGCCAACGTCCGCTGGATCTCCGCCAGTTGCTCGGCGTGCGAGGGTGAGGCGCGCTGCCGCTCGGTCCTGGTGTAGGCGAAGAACCGGTCGCAGCCCAGGGCCACGGCGGCACCGATCATCGCGGTGAGTTCGGCGACGCGTTCGGCGTGGTCGCCGTGCGGGCCGAGGCAGCCCACGCCGGCTTCGACGAAGAGGCCGCGCTCGTCGGCGGCCTGCCGGGCCGCCTGCAGTTCGGCCCGGTCCAGCGAAGGACTGACCGCGCGAGGGTCGGCGAAGAGCACGCCGCCCAGGCCCAGTTGGCCGGCCAGGCCGAGGGCCGCCGGCCAGTCGCCCGCGCCGATGCCCTGGACCGGGCCGCACATGGCTCCAAGACGCTTGGTCGTGCGCGGATCTGAGGCTCGGTCAGGGAGGGTTCGGGACTCGGTTTGATCGAAGGCGATACGCGGGGACGTGGTCGTCATGTAATCTGATTACCAGACGTCTGATGTTTCTGGATAGGGACCTCGATGGACTTTCGGCAGATCCTCCGAGCCGCACGACATGGCATCGCCTCGGTCGCCGCTCCACCGGCGAGGGCCCGGCTGACCACCAGGAAGGTGGGGGGTTAAGTGCCACGCTTCAACCGCGTTTCCGCAGTACAGGTCGCCATCGAGGAGATCCGCGACCAGATCCGCGAGGGGAACTGGGCGCTGGGTGACCGGCTGCCGTCCGAGGCGGAACTCACCCAGACCATGGGCCTGAGCCGAGCGCCGCTGCGCGAGGCCATCCGCGCCCTCACCTACGCCGGCCTGCTCTCCGTACGGCAGGGCGACGGCACGTATGTGATCGCGGTCGACGAGGCGACCGTGGCGCTCAACCGCAAGCTCACCGACAGCAAGACCCGGGACGTCCTCGAAGTGCGGCGCGGGCTGGACACGGCCGCGGTCCAACTGGCCGCCGCACGGCGTACCGAGGACGACCTGGAGGCGATGGCCGACATCCTGCGGCGCCGGCGGGAGGCGGCCTCCACGGGCGACCAGTCGACCTTCGTCGACGCCGACGTCTCCTTCCACCTGGCCGTCGCGAAGGCCGCCGGCAACTCCCTGCTCCTGGACCTCTACGAGGGGCTCTCGCTGGCCATGCGGGAGTCCCTGGACACGGTCCGGTCGCTCGAACACGCCGTCGGCGAGGGCGGCGACGACCACGAGGCCCTGTTCGACGCGATCAGGGCGGGGGACGCGGCGCGCGCCTCCGAGATCGTCCTGTCGATCATCGCCGGGCAGGAGCAGCAGTGCGCGTTGCAGTGACCCCGCCCCGCCCGGCCCGCCTGCCCCGCCTGCCCTGCCTGCCCCGCTGACAACCTACGGAGAGCCATGACGAGTCCGAAGAAGATCATCGACGTACGCCCCTGGGCGGGCGAGCCGAGCGACCTCCTCGTCGAGGACGGCCGGATCACGCAGGTGCTGCCGGCCGGCGGCGGGGCGGCGCGGGACGAGCCGGGCGTCATCGACGGGCGCGGGCGGATCGCGCTGCCCTCCTTCACCGACGCGCACGCCCACCTCGACTCCACCCGGCTCGGCCTGCCGTTCCGCCCGCACACCGCGGGGCCGGGTCTTGAGGGCCTGATCGAGAACGACCGGGCCAACTGGCGTTCCGCAGAGGCGAGCGTCAGCGAGCGGGCGACCCACACCCTCGGCAGGACCATCGCCTCGGGCGCCACCGCCGTACGCAGCCACGCCCAGGTCGACACGGAATCCGGCCTCGACCGCCTCCATGGCGTGCTCGCCGCGCGCGAAGCGCACCAGGACCGGGCGACGGTCCAGGTCGTCGCCTTCCCGCAGGCCGGGATCGTCCGCGACCGCGGCACCGCCGACCTGCTGGCCGACGCGCTCGCCAGCGGCGCGGATCTGGTGGGCGGCATCGACCCCTGCGGCCTCGATCGCGATCCGGTCGAGCACCTGGACATCGTCTTCGGCCTGGCCGAACGCCACCAGACCGGCCTGGACCTGCATCTCCACGAGGAGGGCGAGCTCGGGGCCTTCACGCTCGGCCTCGTCTTCGACCGGGTCCGCGCCTTGTCCATGCGGGGCAAGGTGACGATCTCGCACGCCTTCGCGCTCGCCACGTCGCAGGCCCCCCGGGTCGAGGAACTGGTCACCCAGCTCGCCGAACTCGACATCGCCCTCACCACGATCGCCCCGAGCGGCCGGCGCACGCTGCCCCTGGAACTGCTGGCCGAGCACCGCGTGCGGGTGGGCCTGGGCCAGGACGGCATTCGGGACTACTGGTCGCCGTTCGGCGACGGCGACATCCTCGGCCGCACCTGGCAGCTCGCGTTCACCAACCAGTTGCGGCGCGACGAGCACATCGAGCGCTGCGTCGCGCTGGCCACCGTGGGCGGCCGGGCGGTCCTGGCGGGCGGCGGGGTCGGCGCCGCCTGGACGGCCGCCGCCCCGGAACCCCGCGGCTTGGCCCAGGGCGACGCCGCCGACCTCGTCCTGCTCTCCGGGGAGACGGTGACCAGCGCGGTGATGGACCGGCCGCAGGACCGTGTCGTCATCCGCCAGGGCAGGGTCGTGGCCGAGGACGGTGTGCTGGTCTGAGCCCCGGGGGCAGGCAGGGCCGTGGCGGCGGCCGGGCGGGGGCGGATCAGCGCGGGCCGACGAATCAGCGCGCTCCGGCGGATCAGCGCAGGCCGGCGAAGAGGTCGTTCTCGGGTGTGGCCGCGCCGGTGGTGTCCTGGACCCGGACGAAGGTCTCCATGCCCATCAACTCGCCGAACCTCTCCTTGCCCATCTTGAGGAAGAAGATGTTCTCGCCCTGGCTGGCGTGCGCGGCCAGCGCGTCGAACTTCTGACCGCTGAACGCCGTGGTGTCCACCCATGTGGTGATCTGATCGTCGGGAAGCCCGATCTCGGCCATCGCGGCGGCCTCGGCGGGGTCCGGCTCCGGCATGTCCTCGTCCAGCTCGCGCATGACCTCGCCGAAGCGCTGGAACATCGTGCGGGGCATGGTGGTCCAGTACACCTTCGGGGTCAGGTCGGTCATCTCCAGCGCCGCCATCGTGATGCGGTGGGCCTGGATGTGGTCGGGGTGGCCGTAGAAGCCGTTCTCGTCATAGGTGACGACCACATCGGGGCGGTACTCCCGCATGAGGTCCGCGAGCCGGGCCGCGCCTTCCTGCACGGGGGTCTGCCAGAAGGACCCGGGGGCGTCGTTGCTCGACCAGCCCATCATTCCGGAGTCGGCGTAGTCGAGCATCTCCAGATCGCCGACCTTCAGGACGTCGCAGCTCGCCTCGAGTTCCTTGCGGCGCATCGAGGCGACCGCCGCCGGATCGTGGCCGGGATCGCCCGGCTTGACACCTCCCGGTCCGTCACCGCAACCGCCGTCGGTACAGGTCACCAGAACCGTGCGGATGCCTTCCGCCGCGTACCGCGCGAGGACTCCCCCGGTTCCGGTGGCCTCGTCGTCGGGGTGGGCGTGCACTGCCATGAGCGTCAGGGGCCGGTCAGCCATCAAACAGTCCTTCTGCAGAAATGTGTCGTGGTCCCGGTGCGCGGCAGGCGTACCGCCACCTCGGAGCCCGGTTCCGCGCGAGGGCGGACGACCTTGTGATCACCGTATCCCCCGCGCGTACGGCGCCGGGCCGTCGATCGGTGCAACGGCGACGGCCGGACCTGCTGTTCCCGATACGGCTGCGCGGCACGCGGGTGCACGCAGGATCGGGCCCACCCGGAAGCTCGTACTGCCGGCGGAAGACCCGCTCCACGCGGGCCGCGAGTTCCGGCAGGTTCATCTCCGGGGTGAACGCGACCACCACGCGCTCGGGGCCGAACATCTTGGCGGCGTTCGCCCGCTCGGCGGTGACGGCCGGTACCGCCGTCACCGCCCTGCCCGGCGCGGCCCGGCAGTTGCACCGGAGCGCGTCGGGCCCGGCGGCGCGGCCGCTCCCCTGAGCGTCCCCACCGGTCATCGCGGCGGGCGGTCGTCCACCTCGACGAGGTTGTGGCCACGCAGCGTGTAGAGCTTGCCGTCGTGGGCGTTGACGTGCGGTTCGCTGTACCAGATGCCGTTGATGCCGGGGACGACGGTGCTGACGGCGAACGTCTTCGGGTGGAAGCGGAAGAGCGTGGTGATCGAGACGCCGTAGACGGTGCCGCGATTGGTGACCAGGGCCGCGTAGCCGCGGCTGACGCTGCTCACGTCCGCGGTGTGCAGCAACTGCCGGGTGTGCAGGTCGATGACGAACAGCACGCCGTCCCTGGTCAGCCCGTAGAGGTGGCGGCCCTGCACCGCGAGGGCCGTCACCCCCTTCTGCTGCCCCGTCTCCAGGCGCCACAGCTCGCGGCCGGTGACCGGATCGACGGCCACCACGGTGCCGCGCGCTCCCGTGGCGGCCTCGTTGTCACCGCCCAGGTAGGCGACGCCGTCCCGGTTCGCCACCGCCGCGACGAGCTGGACGCTGTCGATCGGGTTGACGTACGAGGTCGACTTCCCCGTCCTCGGCGCGTACGTCCACAAGGCGCCGCCGCCCTCGGTGTCGGACTGCACGCCGAGCAGGAGCAACTTGTTGGCCGGGTCCCAGGAGGTGTCCATCGGCCGGTTCTGCACGCTGGGGAACTGCGCGATCTGGTGCGGTTGCCCGCCTGCGCGGGGGTCGTACTCCCAGATGCCCAGGGCGTCGTACTGGCCGGTGTACAGCCGGCCGCCGATCACCTCGGCGTCCTTGACCTCGCCGGGCGCCCGCAGATTGACGACGGCTCCGCTCCGCAGGTCGTGCCGGGCGAGGGTGCCGGTGCCGCCGACGTAGACGTATCCGCCGCCGGCCGCGATCCCCATGCCCGCCTCCGCGTCCGCGGGAGCGCCTGCCGTACCCAGGTCGGTGATCACCGAGGTGCCGGCGGCCAGATCGATCTCGGCGACGAACCCGTAGGCCGAGACGACCTCCAGCTTCCCGTCGGTGTGGTCCACGCCCCAGATCTCTCCGAGATCCGGTCCGTCGAACTCCACCGCGGAGACCGCCTTGTCCGCCAACGAGTAGGAATACACTCCCGTGTCGGTGGCGAAGTAGATCCGGTCCGTGTCGGCGGTGAAGCACTTGGCGGTCGTGCCGTTGACGCTCACCACCGTGTAAGAGGAGAGGTCCGCCAGGTCCATCACCGCGAGCTTCGCCGGATCGACCCCGCCCGAGGTGCCGACCACCAGGTTCCCGCCGACGACGCCGAGGCACCGCAGGCTGGGGTCCTGCTCCATCTCCTTGGGCACCACCGAGGTGAACGTGCGCTTGGTCCGGTCGAACGCGAACAGCGCCGCCTTGCTCGCGTCGCCCCCGCCGACCAGGACGCTGCCCGAGCCGACGAAAACGGCGGTGTCGGTGGCCGCGACGGCCTCGGCCTCGGTGGCAAGCGGATTGGCGACGCCCAGGCTGGTGGTCGCACCGGTGGCCGGGTCGTACTCCCACAGCGCGGGCGGCGTTCCCGTCACGCCGCCCACCGCGTACACCGTTCCGTCGGGGGCGACCGCCAGCGCGCGGATGTCGCGGTCCGCGCCCGTCCTGCCGATGCCCACCGCAGGCTTGTCCGGCGTCGTCAGGTCCCACCGGAAGAGGTTCGGCTTGCCCTGGTCGCCCTTGAGCAGCACGCCGATGTAGAGGTACCGGCCGGTCGGGTCCGCCGCGAGCGCCTGGATGGTGGGATCGGGTGCCGCGTCGAGATCGGTGACCGAGACCACCTTCCGGGTCGGCAGGTGGAACCCGATCACCCGGGCAGGGGCGAGGTTGCGCGATCCGATGTAGACGGTGTCGCCGACGAGCAGTCCGCTCATGAGGGAGTACTGGACGACAGCCGGGCCCAGGTCGGTCACGGTCGTGCGCGGGCCGCGCGACGAAGCGGTCGCCGCGGCCGCGCCCGGAGCGGCGAGCGAGTTGGCGGCTGCGGCCAGCCCGGCGGCGCCACCGAACTGCAAGAGGCGGCGGCGGGTGGTGGAGAACGGTTCGGTCATGCGGGCTCCTCCTAGGTAAGCGCTTTCGCATCCGTCATCATTCGCTTCATACGAAACGTCGTCAAGGAGTATTGCTTTCACTCTTCGAATGAACGACGCGTTGCGAACGAAACGAAAGCGCACGGGAGTTGCGGTGCCCCAGCCCCAGTCCCAGCCCTGCCGCTCCTGCCTACCGGTCGCCGACCGTGGGCCCGCTGGAGGCCCGTGCGCGATCCCGGCCCGGGTGTGAGCGTGCTGGCCCGGTTCTCGTACTCGGGGCGTGCCTTGCGCTGGGCCGGGATCGCGGGGAGTCCGTGACCGCTGTCGAGCGGCTGGCAGCGGGCGAGGAACTGTCGGTGCGTGGAGGGGACGGCTCTGACGCGCAGGGTGTAGCCCTGGCCCCGCCGTACGGTCACGCCCTGGTCGAGCGCGGCCCGCTCAGAGGTCGGCGACGGCCGTGCGGATCGCGCCGCGGCTTACGCCGTGGTCGCGGGCGAGGGCAGCGGTCGAGCGGCCCTCCAAGTACGAGGTGCGGACCGTGCCGATCTCGTCGACCGCGACGGCGGGGCGGCGTCCGCCCTTGCTGCCCTTGGCCTCGGCGGCCCGCAGTCCGTCGTACGTCAACTCGCGCTGGAGGTCTCGCTGGAGTTCGCCGGTGCGCGGGTGGCGGGCGGCGAGGTCCATGGCGGAGAACGCGCCGTCGTGGATACGCAGGGCGAGCTGGTCGCGGTGAAGGACTTCGAGGACGTCGAGGATGCACTGGTTGCCGCGCACGAGGCGGAACATCTCGGAGATGTGCACGGTGTCGCCCGGCTGCGCGCAGCCGAGCAGTTCGCCGAACTTCGGGCGCTGGAGCGGGTGGAGGCGGCTGGAGGTACCCGGGGCCTCTTCGAAGGCGATCGGGTCCTCGATACCGGCCTCGGCCAGGACGAGATCCTGGCGGGCGGTGGACTGCTGGTCGGTCGACACCCGCTTTTAGACGAGATGGGCCACGCTGTGTCCCGCTCCTGCTGCCGCGTCGGACCTCGGGTGTCATCCAACCCTGTCGTCAGCCCTCATAGGATCGACCCCATTGGATCGGAGCCGCCGTCAGGCCCCGGAATCACCGGGTTCATTGGATGCCCGCCGCGCCTGTCGTCATTTCGATCATCTGACGACAGGCGCCCACGATGAGCGATGGCAGTCTCAGGCCGTGCGGAGGCAGAAGGGATGTCCGGCGGGGCTGGCGTACACACGGCTGCCGGTGCCGGCGTCTGAGCTGGACTCCTCTGTGGGGCGCAGGCGCGTGGCACCGGCGTCGACGGCGGCGCGGTCTGCGGTCGCGAGGTCTTCAACGCCGAAGTCGAGGTGCATCTGCTGGGGGGCGCCGTCCGGCCATCCCGGGGCGGTGTGTCCGGGGGCGGACTGGACGACGATCACGGGCAGGCCGGGTGCCTGGATGAAGTGGTGGGTGGGCGTGGTGGTGGTCGATCCGCCGAGCAGGCGGTGCCAGAAGGCACCCTCCGTCCCGATGTCGGCCGCGTCGATGATCACAGAGGTCAGGGTGAGGGACATGATGGTGGTCCTGTTCTTGGTGCCGGCTGGTGTTCAGACGGTGGGGAGGATGCCACCGTCGACGCGGAACTGCGCTCCGGTGAGCCATTTCGCGCGGCTGGAGGCGAGGAAGGCGATCATCTCGGCGACGTCCTCGGGGTCTCCGGGGCGGTCCATGGGGATTTTCAGGTGGTCCACGATCCGGCGGGTGATCTCGTCCGCGGTCACGCCCTGCTGCTCGGCCATGTGCCGCAGGTGGGCGGTGGCGCCGTCGGTGACGACGAAGCCGGGAAGAACGCAGACCACGCGCACTCCGTGTTCGCCGACCTCGGTGGCCAGTTCTCGGCTGTAGGCGTTCAGTGCGGCCTTCGCCGCGGCGTAGGAGGCTTCCGTGCGCTGGGGCAGCCGGCTGGCGATCGAGGAGATGTGCACGACGACGCCGGAGCCTCGCTCGACCATGCCCGGCACCAGGGACCGGTCCAGGCGCACGGCGCTCAGGAGGTTCATCCCCAGGTCCGCGTGCCAGGATTCGTCCGACCGGCTCAGAGTCGGTGCCGGGGGGCTCGCCGCGCCGGCGTTGTTCACGAGGACGTCCACGCCGCCCACGTGGTCGATGACGCGGCGGCCGAGGTCGGCCACCCCCTCCGGAGTGGAGAGGTCCGCCGGCATGAAGGTGCCGCCGCTGTTCTCTCCGGGCCGGCTGCGGGAGGCCGTCAGCACTGTCGCGCCCGCGGCGACGAACCGACGCACGGTCGCCGCACCCAGGCCCCGGCTGCCGCCGGTGACCAGGACCCGTAGGCCCTCCAGCCCCTCATCGGTGATCGGCATCGGATGGCCCTTCCGTAAGATGAACCTGACTCCGGAAACGATACACATAAACGGAACCGGACTCATCTTATGGAGGTCCCTTGCCGTCACCACGCCCGCTGCGCGCCGACGCGCGCCGCAACCGCGAAGCCCTGCTGTCGGCCGCCCGCGAAGCGTTCCTCGCCGGCGACACCGACGCGCACGTGGAAGAGATCGCCCGCAGCGCCGGAGTCGCCGTCGGAACGCTCTACCGGCACTTCGAGACCCGCGAGGCACTGATCGAGGAGGTCTACCGCAAGGAAGTCGACGACCTGTGCGCCGCACCCGAGCAGCTGCTGGAGCACCACGCCCCGGCGGAGGCCCTGCGCCGTTTCCTGCTCCTGCTGGTCGACCACGCGGCCGTGGGCAAAGGCATGTCCGTCGCGCTGGAGAGCATCATGGCGAGCGACTCACCGGTCTTCGGCGTCGCCCGTACCCATATGGGCGACGCCCTCACCCGTCTCCTCGACGCCGGCGCCACGGCCGGCACCGTCCGCGGCGACGTCACCGGCCCCACCCTGCTACGAGCCCTGGGCGGTATCTGCGCCATGCGCGTGAGCGACGGGTGGCTCGACGAAGCCCGCCAGATCACCAACCTCCTCCTCGACGGCCTGCGCCACGACGTCCCGCGCGCGACCTGAACAGAAGAGCGCGCGGCGTGCTGCTCCTGCCCGTCGTCGTCCTCGTCCGGGTCCGGGACGTCCGCATCACGCAGCGGCCGCAGGGTGCCGTCGACCGGGACGCTCGCGGTGAGGCTGTAGCGTCCGAGCAGGTTCAGGTTCCGGTGCTTGAGCGGGGAGAGCCGGGCGCCATCTTCGACGCGGATCTCGTGGCCCTCGGCATGCAGCTGGGCGACGGCCGCGTAGTGGTAGCCGCCCGGCGGGACCACCAGTCCGACGTTCTTGCCCGGGTGGGCCGGCGGGGCGCGGGCCACCGGAGGTCTTCGGTGCGGGCGCCCGGGCCGCGGCCGGCGACATGGCGCCGCCGTGCACCCGGGTGATCAGCCCGTTTCCGGCGAGGCTCCCGTACGTCCTGGCGCACGGTGACGGTCGAGACCGCCATCTCCTCGATCAGAGGTCCGTCACCGTGACCGACCCCCGGCGTTCGACCATGCGCAGAATCGCCTCGCGCCGCTCTTCGGTCGACACCTCGGCCCCTTTCGCCGCGACAGGCGGCTTTCACTCGACAGCCGAAAGGCATCAACCGTAAGGGTGCCCGTGGCCGGCTACCGCGGCCCGCGGCCCGTCGCGGGGACCACGGCGGAGGGCAGCATGTCCTCGATGAGGTCGGCGGCGCGCGGGGTGCCGCCCTCTCCCCGGGCGGCGGCCCGCAACTGCCGGGACCGGTCGGCACGTTCCGTATCCGTGACCAGGTCGTTCAGCGCCGCGCGAAGGGTCTCGGGGGTGGCGTCGTCGGTGTCCACGCGGCGGGCGACGCCGAGTTCCACGAGCCGGTCGGCGTTCATGAACTGCTCGGCTCCCTGCGGCACCGCGATCATGGGAACGCCGGCGAGGAGCCCTTCGCCGCAGCCGCCCATGCCGGCGTGGGTGAGGAACGCGTCGGCCTGTTCCAGCACCGCCCGCTGCGGGACCCAGGAGTGCACGTCGATGTTGGGCGGGAGGATACCGAGTTCCCCGGGGTCGGTGTACTTGCCGATCTGGAGGACGACGTGCCAGCCGGGCAGGTCGCCGAAGGCCGCGACGCACTGCCGGTAGAACGCGGGCCGGCGGGTGTACGCCGAGCCGAGCGAGATCAGCAGCACGTGGTCCGCGCCGGCCGGGCGGGTCCAGCCGTCCGGGTCCGCTCGGGTGTCGAAGCAGGGGCCGACGAAGGTCACCGTGTCGGTGTCGACCCGATCGGCGTGCGGCTGCATCGCTCGCGGGATCAGGGCGAGGGCCCGGCCGGGCGGACCGCAGAACGTGTCCACGTCCGTGGTGGTCGCACCGCAGCCGGCGAGCCACCGGGCGAACCTGTCCTGGTACGCGTCGGCGCCCGGCAGCTTCCGCAACTGCGCCCCGACGTCCTCCTGGTAGCCGTCCCAGCCGACGAACGTCGGGGACAGCTGCACGAGGGGACGGTCCTGCGCTTCGGCGAGGGCGCGCGCGGCGTAGGCGCCGATGTCGTAGAGGTAGAGGTCGGCCGGATCGGCGTCGTAGGCGGCGCGCAGTTGCGGGAGCGCCTGGACGGCGTCGTCGAGGAAGAGGCTCGCCGCGGCGATGGGATCGGTCGGCCAGTCGTTGTCCACGACGGGCAACGTGGAGGTGCAGGGCACCGGTTCCGCGCCCGCGGACTCGATCCGGTCGGCCACGAGCGGGTCGTTGGCGTAGCTGACCCGGTGCCCGCGGGCCACCAGCTCACGGATGAGCGCGAGGCTGGGCAGGACGTGGCTGACGAGGGGGACGCCGACCATCGCGATGTGGGCGCGGCGACGGGACATGGGCGATCACTCGATTCTGGCGCGGGAGGGGTGCGGGCGGCGCGGGCGGCGCGGCGACGACGGGGGTTCGCCGAGGACGCGGTGTCAGGGTTGGTCGAGCTGCGCGGCGGCCTCCTCCAACTCGGCGACGGTCCCCGACATGATCGTCCGCACGTGCCGGGTGATGTGCCGCACGGGCCAGTCCCACCACGCCACCGCGAGGAGCCGGGCGATGTCCGCGGCGTCGTAGCGGGTGCGGATGAGCCGGGCGGGGTTGCCGCCGGCGATGCCGTAGTCGGGGACGTCGGCGGTGACCACCGCGCCCGCGGCGATGATCGCGCCGTGGCCGATGCGCACCCCGGGCATGACCGTGGCGCCGTGGCCGAACCACACGTCGTTGCCGACGACCGTGTCACCCCGGCCGGGCAGGTCGGTGATCAGGTCGAAGTGCTCCGCCCAGGAGCCCCCCATGGTGGGGAACGGGAAGGTGGAAGGACCGTCCATCCGGTGGTTGGCGCCGTTCATCAGGAACCGGGTGCCCGTCCCCAGCGCGCAGTACCTGCCGATGACCAGCCGCTCGGGGCCGTAGTGGTAGAGGACGTTGCGCGTCTCGAACGCGGTCGGGTCGTCCGGATCGTCGTAGTAGGAGAAGTCGCCGACCTCGATCAGCGGCGACGTCACCAGTGGCTTGAGCAGGACCACCCGCGGGTGCCCGGGCATCGGGTGGAGCACGGTGGGGTCGGCGGGCACGGGCGGCATCGTGGCGGCGGTTCCTCTCGGGCGGGCTTAGAGCGACAACTGTCGCGTTAAGATGCTGGCACAGCCCCGCCACCCCGATCAACCGGATACTGGTCGCCGATGACAGACCCACTCGACCCGACGTCGGACCGCCGTCCTGGCGGTCGCACCGCCCGCGTCCGCGCCCAAGTGCTCGACGCGGTGCGCGCCGAACTCGCCGAACGCGGTCACGAAGGACTCACGATGGAGGGGGTCGCGGCGCGGGCCGGCGTGCACCGCGCCACGGTCTACCGGCGCTGGCGCGACGTCGGCGGCCTGCTCGTCGACGTCATCGCCGCCGCCGGCGAGATCGACTGGCAGCCGCCGGACACCGGTTCGCTGCGCGGCGACCTGACGGCCCTCAACCAGGAGATCCAGGAATCCCTGCTCGTACGGCCGTCGTTCGCCGTCGCCCTGATGGCCGCCTCGTTCCACTCCGAACAGGCCGCGCGGGCCCAGACGCAGCTGTGGAAGGACCGGTACGACCAGTGCGAGATCCTGGTCGAGCGCGCCCTCGCGCGCGGCGAACTCCCCGCACAACACATTGACGCGCGCAGCCTGTTGATCGCCGCGACGGCGCCCCTCTACCACCAGCTGGTCCTCCTGCGCGCCGACCCCGACCCGCGACTCCCGGAACGCGCCGCGCTGGCAGCGGTGCTGGCGGCCGCCGCGGGGGCCTTCCGCGTCGGTCGGGACGAGAGCGTGCGATAGGAGCCCTGCGGCGAGCCGGCCCCGCTGGTCCGCGCCTCCCGAAACCCCCCGCACCGCTCCCGCCGTGGCGGAACCGGGGCTACGGGTTGGCCTGGACCTCCCGTGGCCCCTGGTCCGCGCCGAGATCCGCGGCGCAGCGGAAGCCGAGGTTGGCCGCGGTGGAGTCGGGGGTGTTGGCGGAGCGGGCGGCGACGCGGTAGCGGTGGCAGTACGAGTCGTGGCACAGGTAGGAGCCGCCTCGCATCACGCGGCCCTGGCCGAAGCGCGGGCCCCGGGGGTCCTCGTCGGGCGAGCGGCGGTAGTAGTACGGCGAGAACCAGTCCGCGCACCACTCCCAGGTGTTGCCGGACATGTTCCGCAGCCCGAAGCCGTTGGGCGGGAAGGCGGCGGCGGGCGCGGTGGTCAGATAGCCGTCGGCGCGGGTGTTGACGGTGGGGAAGTCGCCGTTCCAGATGTTGCACCGGTGCTCGCCGCCCGGGGTGAGTTCGTCGCCCCACGCGAACCGGCGGCCCGCGAGACCGCCGCGTGCCGCGTACTCCCATTCGGCCTCGGTCGGCAGCCGCTTGCCCGCCCAGCGGCAATAGGCGAGGGCGTCGCGGTGGGAGACGTGGACGACGGGGTGGTCCAGCAGGTCCTCGATACCCGAGTCCGGTCCGCCGGGATGCGCCCAGTCCGCGCCGCGCACGCTCACCCACCACGGGGCCGCCTGCACGCGGCCGAGCACCGCTTTGGCCGGCGCCGCGAGGGCCAGGTGGAACACCGCGGACTGGCCGTAGCGTTCGGCGTCCGTCACGTGGCCGGTGGCGGCCACGAAGGCGGCGAACTCGGTGTTGGTGACCGCGGTCGGGTCGAGGGCGAAGGGGCGCAGGCGCACCCGGTGCACCGGGGTCTCGCCGTCGGCGGCGTACCCCTCGTCGAAGGCGTCCCCCATGGCGAACTCGCCGCCGGGCAGCGGCACCGGCGACTGGAGGCCCGCCCGCGGGCCGGCGGTCCGCTCCGCCGGCGCGGGCGGTTCAGACGGTTCAGGCCGCGCGGGCGGTCCGAGCGGAGTCGTCGGTCCCGGCGGCGGGCCGGTGCGCCGCGGTGCGCAGCAGGGTCGGGGGCCCGCGGCCTGCCCGGAACCGCCGGCCGGTCCGGTGCCGTGAGCGGACACGGGTGTCTCGGCGTCAATCACATGGGGTCCTGTGGTGCGGGCCGCCCCGTCGGGCGCGGCCTGGTGGGCCGCGGCGCGGGCCGGACTCCGCCGGCCCCGCGCCGCATGGTCGTCACGTCGGTACGCTGTCAGGTCGTCACGTCGTCAACGTGCAGGTGACACTCGTCAGTTCGGTGCCCGAGCTGCTGAACGCCACCACGATCGAGCGGTCCCCGGTCGCCGGCACCGGCCCGGCGTCGAGCCTGACCGCCACGGCGCCCTGTCGCTCGCCGTGCGCCTCCAGCACGCCCGAGGTGCGGTCGGCGGTGACGCCCTCCGGCAGGGTCAGCCGCCACTGGACCCGGTGCCCGCGGTAGTCCACGTCCTGCGCGTGGACGGTGAGTACGGCGGTGCCGCCCGCGGGCAGGGCCAGCCGGGACGGGTCGGCGTAGCCCCAGGCCGGCGCGCGGTACTCGTGGGCGATCGCGACCCGGTCGCGGTCCTCGCCGTACCGGCTCGCCACGTAGGAGCAGTCCAACTGGACGCCGTCGAAGCGGTGCCGCAGGGTCAGCTGCTCGTAGCGGTCGGCTGCCTCGGTGCGCTCGGCGGCGGTCCCGGAAGCGGCGAGGGAGATCGCGACATCGGCCAGCGAGATCTCCGCGGCCTGGTCCAGGCGGTCCAGCACGAGCCGCCGCGGGCTGCCCGCGGGTACGGCCCTGCGCGCGCTGTCCAGGGCGGCGCGCGCGGCGGTGTAGTTGTCCCGGAAGGACGGTGCCGCGGAGCCGAGCTGATCGGGGTCGGCGGTCGTCCGGGCGAAGTAGTCCGCCATGGCGGCGGCCGACGCGCCGAACCGGGCCGGGAGGTAGGCGCCGAGGAACTGCCCGTCGTCCAGCGCCGGGTCCCAGGCGCTGTGTGCCGCGAAGAGGTGGACGGCCTCGGCGGACAGCCAGTCGGCGGGCTCGGCGTAGCAGCCGATTCCGCTCAGGCCGAGCGAGCGGTACACGGCGGCGTCCCGGGCCAGCACCGGCAGGACGTTGGCCGGCAGCTGCCGCCAGCGGTAGCGGCGCGAGTAGTCGTACACCGCGAGCGGCCCCTCGTGGGCGTCGCGCCACTGCCGCAGCAGGGCGAGGTAGCCCGCGTTGGTGGTGGAGGAGGGGTCGTCGAGGGCGGCGGAGTAGGTGCGGCCGTAGGGGGCGAAGTCGACGATGACGTCCGGGTCGAAGGAGTGGCCGCCGGTGGGCGGGTCGATGGCGGCGCCGTAGGCGATCCGCTCCACCCGCACACTGGGGGCCGCGTCGCGCAGTGCGGCGACGACCGCGTTGACGACCACGGTCTCGGCGTTGCCGGCGGTGCCGTACGCGGTGAGCGCGGCCTTCGGCCAGACGGCACTGTCCGGCGGCCAGCAGTCGAAGATGCCGATCTCCGGGCGGGTGGTGAGGTAGTCGAGCACGTTGTGCACGTACTGGTCGACGGCCGCGCCGTTCTGCACGTCGAAGACGTTGGTGCCGGACGTGTAGTACTGCGGGTACGTCGACTGCGGCAGGAACGACTGGTAGCCGTGCCCGCCCACCTCCAGCTCCAGGCCCCGGCGGGCGATCTCGGGGGCGAGGGCGGTGCGGAAGTCGTCGTAGCGGGTCGAGCCGAAGCCGCCGTAGTCGTAGGGGAAGACCAGGGTGTTCAGGCCCTGCTTCGCCATCCAGTCGACCAGCGCGACGAGGGCGCCGGTGTTGATGCTCCAGCCCTCCTCCACGTACTTGCGCCGCAGCGCCCACTGCGGCGACCGGTGCGTGGTGCCGGAGCCGAGGACGAGGTCGGGCGAGCGGGGCACCGACTCGGCCGCGCCCTGGTAGAAGGTGAAGGTCGGGGCGAAGAACTCGACACCGGCCTGGCGCAGCAGCCCGTACGCGGCGAACAGGCAGGCCCGCTCGCCGGCTCCGGTGAGCACCGAGAAGTCCGTGCCGGTGGTGACGGTCCAGCTGTCCTCGGGCTGGGAACTCAGGGCCTCGGCGTCACGGGAGGCGGCCGCCAGGACGTCCGCGGTGGGCACCTGCCCGCGGACGAAGGCGAGGCCGTACGGCGCCGTGCCGGAGGGGTTCGCGAGCCGGACCACCGGGACGCTCCCCCCGATGACGCGGCCGAGGTAGCGCGCGAGTTCGGCCGCCGCGAAGGCCACCGGGGAAGGCGCCGGGGGACCCGCCTGGGAGGTGTCGGACGCCGCCCACCACACGACGTGCCCCTGCGCGCGCCCGCCGCGCCCGACCCGGCAGCCCGCCGCGGCCGGACCTGCCGAACCCGCCGGACCTGCCGAACCCGCCGGCCCGGGCGAACTCGCCGACGCCGCGGACGCGTTGAGAAGTTGCCCGGCGAGCGTGCTGCTCGCGGCGAAGGCTGCGGACATGCCGACGACACTGCGGCGGCTCGGCTGCGGACGGTGCATGCGAGGTCTCCTCGGTTCCGGAACGGTGGGGTGGGGTGGGGTGCCCGACGAGGTGGCGGCGGCACGGACGGCGTTTCAGCGGACCGCGCCTCAGTCGGCCTGCCAGCGGCCGCCCCGCTTCCAGAAGCCCTCCACCTCGTCGAGGGTCCGGCCGCGGGTCTCGGGGGCGAACCGCAGCGCGAAGACGGCGGCTGCCAGGCACAGCGCGAGGAAGAGCCCGAAGGCCGTGACGCCGCCGAGCGAGGTGAGCAGGGACAGGAAGGTGAGCGTGATGATGAGGTTGGTGAGCAGGTCGACGGTGAGCAGCAGGGAGGCGCCCGTGGAGCGCAGCCGCGCGGGCAGCGCCTCGGAGGCGTAGACCCAGACCATGGCGCCGAACCCGGCCGAGTAGCCGATCCGGAACAGGACCACGCCGGTCACCGCGATCACCTCGGTCGCGCCACGGCCGACCCCCCAGGCGAAGGCGGCGATCAGCACCGCGTTGGCCACGGCCATCAAGGTGATGCCGGTCAGCAGGGTGGGGCGACGGCCGGCCCGCTCCACCAGGACCAGTGCCAGCACTTCGCCGAGCATCGCCGCGAGTTGCACCATCGCGGTGACCATGATCGCGGCGTGGTCGCTGGTGAAGCCGACCTTCTTGTAGATGAGGGGGCTGTAGGCGACGATCGCGGCGATCCCGGTGACCTGGACGAAGAAGCCGAGCCCGACCACGAACAGGCCCGCGCGCCGGTAGGGCGGGCGCAGCAACTCGCGTACGGTGCCGGGCTTGCCGGCCGCCAGCGAGGCGCCTATCCGCTCCAACTCAGCCGGTACCTCCTCGGCGCCGCGGGTCCGCGCGAGGGACACCGCGGCCTCCTCGGCGCGGCCGTGCATCAGATACCAGTGGCCGGTCTCCGGCAGGCGGGCCACCAGGATGGTGACGACGGCGGCGGGCAGCGCCGAGATGCCCAGCATCCACCGCCAGTCGTTCCGGCCGCCGTTCGCCAGCCCGAGGTCGGCGAAGTACGACGCGGCGATGCCCACGGTGGTGGCGAGTTGGTAGCAGACCAGCAATCGGCCGCGCAGGTGCAGGGGGGAGGACTCGCCGACGAACACGGGCGCCGCGACCACGGAACCGCCGATGGCGACGCCGAGCAGCAGTCGGGCCACGAGCAGGGTGGCCAGGTCGGGGGCGAGGCCGGACAGCGCGGAGAAGACCACGTACCCGATGCAGACCGCGTACATGGTGCGGCGCCGGCCCAGCCGGTCGCAGGCCGACTTCGCCAGGACCGCGCCGATGACGGAGCCGGCCCCGACCGCGGACGTGACCGTCTCCTGCATGTGGGTGCTCAGACCGAAGTCGCGCTTCAGGGAGAGCAGGGCTCCGGCGAGCGCGCCGGTGTCGTATCCGTAGATGAGCCCGACGGCGCTGCCGGCCAGCCCGACCGCGAGGACCGCCGACCGCGCCGGCGGCGCCGAAAGGGTGGTGTCTCCCCCGGACCCGGACCCGGTGCCGGTGCCGGTGCCGGTGCCGCTGCCTCCGCCTCTGCCTCCGCCTCTGCCATTGCCGGACCCGGCGCCTCTCCCGGACCCGGTGTCCATTCGGCCCATGACCATGACCTGTCCCCTGTCCCTGCGCTCGGTGGTTCGCCGTGCGGAACAGCGTGCGGGACCCGTTTTTTTCTGTCTACAACTTGGACATAATTAATTTCACGGTGAGTCGCGAACTTGCGATCACCAGGCATCTGTGTACGGTGAGACCCGCTCCGTCCCTCTGGATTGTGTCGAGGAGATTGACAAAATATGAAGGGATCTGTGCGGCGCCTGAACACTGAGCAGGTCCTCGCCCTGCTGCGTTCCGGGCCGATCAGCCGGGCCGCGATCATCGCGCGCACGGGTCTGTCGCGCGCCACCGTCTCCAGCATCGTCGCCGAACTCCTCGCCGACGGGGTGGTCGTGGACCGGCCCGCGGCCGAGGAGCGCCGGGCCGGGCCCGGCCGCCCCACCCGGCTCGTCGTCCTGTCCCAGGGCAGCGTCCGCTCCATCGGCGTGGCCTTCCAGATCGCGTCCACCGCGGTCGCCGTCGCCGACGCGCAGCAGCAGATCGTCGGCACCGCGGTCCGCAGCCACCGGGCGGCCCTCAACTGGCTCGACCGGGCGCGGATCGCCATCGAGGAGGTGCGGCGCCTCTACCAGGAGCACGGCATCGAACCGACCCACCTCACCGGCATCGGCATGGGTGTCGCGGGACCGGTGGGGCAGTCCGCCCCCGACGCCGCCTGGCGGGTGGCGGCCGACCGCCTCACCGCGGAGTTCAACGCGCCGGTGCACGTCGACAACAACCTGCGCCTGGCCGCGCTCGCCGAGACCGGCTGGGGCACCGACCTCGTCACCGGCTCCCTGCTCTACTTCCACCTCGGCGAGGGCGTCGGGGCGGGCATCGTGATCGGCGGCCGCCTCTACCGCGGCGCGACCGGGGCGGCCGGCGAAGTCGGCCACGTGCGGATCGACCCGGAGGGGCCCGCCTGCCGCTGCGGCGCCCGGGGCTGCCTGGAGACGTACACCGCGCTGCCGGTGCTGCTGCGCCGCGCCCGCGTCAAGCGGGCCGGACGGCCCTTCTCCGAACTGGCCGCGGACCCCGCGCTCGCCGAGGAGCTGACCCGGGCCGCCGAACTCTGCGGCCGTGCCGTCGGCGCCGCCGTGACGACCATGGACATCTCCCGCGTCGTCCTCGGCGGGATGCTGGCGTACGCCCCGGCGGAGGCGGAGCGGGCCTTCACCGCGGCCCTCGACGCCCACCTGCTGCCGGCCATGCGCGAGAGCGTGCAGGTGGGCCGCGCCCGTGCCGGCGACACCGCCGCCGTCACCGGCGCCCTCGCCCTCGTCTACCACAACTCGCCGATCCTCGAGGGCTACCACCCCTACCGCACCGCGCCCCGCGACGACGCCGGGGGCCGCATTCCACCCCAGGAGCACTGATGGACACGCCCCGACAGGCCCGCAACATCCTCTTCCTGATGACGGATCAGCACCGCATCGACACCATCGGCGCGTACGGCAACCCCCACGCGCGCACCCCGAACCTGGACCGTCTCGCCGCCGGCGGCACCCGCTTCACCCACGCCTTCACCCCCACCGCCATCTGCACCCCGGCCCGCGCCAGCCTGCTGACCGGCAAGTCGCCGTTCCGGCACCGCCTGCTGGCGAACGACGAGTGGAACATCGGCTACCGTACCGACCTCGCCGAGGACGAGTTCACCTTCTCGCAGGCCCTGCGCGGCGCGGGCTACCAGGTCGGGCAGGTCGGCAAGTGGCACGTCGGGGAGACGCGCCGGCCCGCCGACTTCGGGTTCGACGGGCCGTACCTGCCCGGTGCCATCAACCCGGTGCTGAACAGCGAGTACCAGGACTGGCTCGCCGCACGCGGCCTGCCCCCGGTCAGCATCCGCGACCGCATACGCGGCACCCTGCCGGGCGACCGTCCCGGCCACCTCCTCGCCGCCCGTCTCGACCAGCCGGTGGAGGCGACCTTCGAACACTTCCTCGCCGACCGCGCCATCGAGATGCTGCGCGGCTACGCCGCCACCGGCCGCCCGTTCCACCTCTCCCTGCACTTCTACGGCCCCCACCTGCCGTACCTCATCCCCGACGAGTACTACGACCTGATCGACCCCGCCGTGGTCGAGCTGCCGGACTCGTTCGCGGAGAACTTCCAGGGCAAGCCGCCGGTCCAGCAGCAGTACAGCACCTACTGGTCGGCGGACAGCTTCTCCCCCGACGAGTGGCGCAAACTGATCGCGGTCTACTGGGGTTACGTCTCGATGATCGACGCCGAGATCGGCCGGGTGCTGGACGTCCTCGACGAGCTGGGCCAGACCGACCGCACGGCCGTCTTCTTCACCGCCGACCACGGCGAGTTCACCGGCGCCCACCGCCTCAACGACAAGGGCCCGGCGATGTACGACGACATCTACCGCATCCCCGGACTGCTCCGCGTCCCCGGCGCCCCCGCCGGCCGGGTCGACGACCGCTTCACCACCCTGACCGACTGCACCGCCACGATCCTCGACCTGGCCGGCCTCGATCCCTCGGCCGCCGTCGACGGCAGCAGCCTGCTGCCGCTGGTGCACGGTCAGGAGGCCGCGGACTGGCGCACCGACCTGGTGGCGGAGTTCCACGGCCACCACTTCCACCACCAGCAGCGCATGCTGCGCACCCCGGATTTCAAGCTGGTGGTCAACCCCGAGTCCGTCAACGAGCTCTACGACCTGCGCAGGGACCCGCACGAGCTGACCAACGTGCACGAGGTGCCGGCCTACGACCAGGTGCGCCGCGACCTGAGCCTGCGCCTGTACGAGGCGCTCACCGCCCGCGGTGACACCGTCTTCGCCAAGTGGATGGCCGCCACCACCCGCTTCGACGTACCGCTCGCGAACACCTCCAAGAGCGACTACGACGCGGTCGACGCCGCACCCGACGACACCGGCGCCGCCACCACCGGCGTCTGAACCACCCTCGGTTCGTCGAACCGTTGGCGGTCCGGTCCTCAACCGCTCCCGTGCGCAGGAGGCCGCAGGGCAGGTCCGGGGTGCCGAGCACCCCGGCCACGCCCGGGCGGGACCCTCAGTCCGCCTCGTCCGCCAGCACCGTCACCTCCGTGATCCCCTCCCGTTCCGACAGGCGGGGCACCAACTCGTCCTGCGTACCGTTGCCGGACAGCTCCAGCAGGACACCCACCTGCGTGGGGGCGACGTCCGTCGGCAGCGGGCCGGCCATCCGCAGGCCCGCCACATGGAAGCCCGCGTCGATGCACTCCCGCACGATGTCGCGCAGCAGCCCGCGCCCGTCGTGGTAGCTGATGCGCACCAGCACGGCCTCCGTCGGCGACCGCGGCAGGTGCCGGGTGGCCAGAGGGAAGACGAACGCCACCACGAGGTAGGCCGCCGCGACCGCGCAGGCCAGCACCAGGAGCCCCGCGCCGGCCGCCGACCCGACCGACGCCGCGAGCCACACGCTGGCCGCCGTCGTCAGGCCCCGCACCGCGTCGCGGCGCACGAAGATCAGGCCGCCGCCGATGAAGCCGATACCGGACACGATCTGCGCCGCCACCCGGGACGGGTCCAGCGCCACCCCTCGCAGCCCCAGCATGTCGGAGAAGCCGTACTTCGACACCAGCATGAACAGCGCGGAGCCCAGCCCCACCAGCACGTGGGTGCGCAGGCCGGCTGACTTCTGCCGGTACTCGCGCTCCAGGCCGATCACGGCGCACAGACCGAACGCCACCGCCAGATAGGTCAGCGAGGTCCCGTTGTGGTTCACCGGGTCCCCAACAGCCCTGCCGGTCCAGCCGCGAGCACCGACGCCGGCGGCTCCGCCGGACCCGCCCGACCCGCCATGCCGCGCACGGCCGCCAGCCGGGCCAGCATCGCGTCATGGACCAGACCGTTGCTGGCCACCATCGTGTCGTCGCCCGGACGCCAGAGCCGGCCGTCCCAGGTCGTCGCCACGCCACCGGCCTCACGTACCAGCAGCGCCCCGGCCGCCCAGTCCCACGGTCCGTCGCCACGCTCCCAGTACGCGTCGAGCATCCCCGCCGACACGTAACCGAGGTCGAGCCCCGCGACGCCGATCCGCCGCACGTCGCGCACCCGCAGCACCAGATCGGCGAACTCCGCCAGGTTGTTGTCGGCGTTCCTCATGCGGTCGCTGGGGAAGCCGGTGGACACCACCGCCCGCTCCAGCAACCGCTCGCCACCGACCGTGAGCCTGCGCCGGCCGCACCACGCCCCGCGGCCCGCCGAGGCCAGGTACAGCCGACGGTTCGCCACGTCCGCGACGACCGCGGTGTCCAGCCGCTCACCGTCCCAGAACGCCAGGTTGCAGGCCACCAGCGGAATGCCGCGGTAGTAGTTGGTCGTGCCGTCCACCGGGTCGACGAACCACGTCGGCCGGTCCTGGTCGAACGGGACCAGGCCGTCGCCCTCCTCGCCGACGATCGCCTCCCCGGGGAAGTACGCGGCCAGGCGGCGGCGGATCAGCCGCTCCACCTGCCGGTCGGTGCTCGTCTGGATGTCCGCCACCGAGGCCTTCAGGCGGACCCGCAACGGCCGGGTGGACGTTCTGATCGCCGTCGCGGCCTCTCGGACTATTCGTGCCGCGGCCGACAACCGCTCCGTGCGCCTCATGTCTCCTCTTCCGGATGGGGTGTGCGCGTGGGACCGCCGGGAACCAGCCGGAGCCCCGGCCGGGCCAGGAGCACCGGGCCGGGGAACCGCGCCGCCGCCGCGGTCAGGGACCGCACGGCGTCGTCCCACGGGCGCAGATGGGTCACCGCGAGCACGCCGGCGCCGGCCGAAGCGGCCAGCTCACCGGCCTGCCGCGCGGTCAGATGGTGTGGGGCCGGGGCGGTGTGGTCCAGGCCCCAGCCGTGCGGCGGTGCGGTGCCGATCCCCTCGCCGGGCCGATCGCACGGCTCGTCGCCGGGACCGAGCGCCGCCTCCGCCAGCAGGACGCCGGTGCCGCGGGCCAGCTGTGCCAGTTCCCGGCACGGCCCGGAGTCACCGGTGTAGGTCAGGCAGCCGCCGCCGGCCTCGACCCGCACCGCGTACGTCTCCACCGGGTGCCGGACCCGCGCCAGCCGCAGCCGGAACGGCCCGCACTCCAGGTCACCCGGGCGCGCGTCCTCAAACGCCAGCAGGTGCGAGCGCCGCACCTGCCCCGCGGTCCCGGCCGGCGCGACCACCCGGGTCGGCACCGCCCGGGGGCCCAGCTTCTCCTGTGCGTAGGCCAGCGCCGAGAGGTCGGCCAGGTGGTCGGCGTGCCGGTGGCTGACCACCACCGCGTCGATGCCTGCGGGCGCGGTGTGCTCGACCAGCGCCCCGAACGCGCCGGTCCCCAGGTCCAGCAGCAGCCGGTACCCGTCGTGCTCGACCAGGTAGCCCGAGCACGGATTGCCGGGACCCGGCACGGAGCCGGAACAGCCGAGGACGGTGAGGATCATCGGTCCGGGTCTGCGACGACGCGCTCGACGAGGTCGGCCACCGCACCGAGCGCGCACGGCCCCACCACGACGTCGGCGGCGGCGCGGACCTCCTTGTGCCCGTCACCGACCGCCGCACCCAGGCCCGCGGCCCGCACCATGGCGGTGTCGTTCGGGTTGTCACCGATGGCCGCGATCCGCTCCATCGGCACCCCGGCCCGCTCGGCGAGGTGGCGCAGCGCCACCTCCTTCCCGGCGGTGGTGGGCAGGATCTCCAGATAGGTCTCCTCCGACTGCAGCAGCCGGGCGGACGGGCAGTGCCGGGCCGTCAGTTCCGCCAGCGCACCCAGTCCCGGCCGGTCGGCGATCAGCATCACCTTCGTCGGGGCCTGCTCCGGAAGGACCTCGCGCAGCTCGATCCGGTCGCGTCCGGCGTACGCGGCGAGCGACGGGGCGTGCCGCAGCACGTAGGCGTCCTCGCCGGCGAACGCGACCGCCCCGACGCCGTCGGGCAGGGCGGGCAGCAGGTTCTCGCGCAGCGGCTGCCACGACCGGCCCAGGTTCAGGTCAAGCAGCCGGGTCGCGGACAGCGGGTCGACGACACGGGCGCCGTTGTACACGATCATCGGCGTCGTCAGGCCGAGTTCACGGTGGTAGCGCCCCGCCGACACCTCGTTGCGGCCGGTGGCGATCACCACGGTGCCGCCCAGTTCCTGGTACCGCCGCAGCGCCAGCGCGCTGCGGCGCACGATCCGCAGATCCCGGTCGACCAGGGTGCCGTCGAGGTCGGTGACGATCCATGTGTAGCGCAGCGGCGTCTCGTTCGGGGGTGTCACGCGTTCCTCCCGGGCAGGCGGGACACGTACCAGTCGACGAAGTCCTGTGCGGCCAGCGGCTTCAGGGCCGCGCTGTGCGCGAGGTAGGCGGGCTGGTCCCAGGAGCCGTCGCCGGCGAAGCCGCCGTAGACGGCGCCGGCCCGCCGCACCAGCACGTGGGCGGCGCAGATGTCCCAGGCGTTGACCGAGGTGCCCAGCGCCGCGTCGCACCAGCCGGCGGCCACATGGGCCAGCGTCAGCGCGGCGCTTCCGGTGCGCCGCACGGTGCCGTAGCGGGCGATCAGGTCGCCGAACCGCGGCAGGGTCTGCGGGTCGTTCCAGGCCAGCTCCCGGTCGTTGGGGAAGCTGGTGATGAGCAGACCGCGGCTCTCGTCGCGCACGCCGGCCGGGCGCAGTGGTTCGCCGCCGAGGCGGGCGCCCGAGGCGTCCGCGGTGAAGACGTGTCCGGCGACGGGATCGACGATCGCGCCCGCCACGGGTTCACCGTCGACCGTGGCCCCGATGGAGGTGCAGAAGAAGGCCAGCCCCCGGGCGAAGTTGGCGGTTCCGTCGATCGGGTCGACGTACCACGCGATGCGGCCGCTGCCGTCCTGCCGGCCGCCCTCCTCTCCGACGACGGTGCTGTCCGGTACGCGGGCCAGCAGCAGTTCGCGGATGCGCTCCTCGGCGCGCCTGTCGTGCACGGTCACCGGGTCGTGCTCGTCGCGCTTGAAGTCCACGTCCATCGAGCCGCGGAAGGCGGCCAGCAGGTCGGGGGCGACGGCCAGGGCCGCCTGCGTGGCGACCTCCCGCAGGTGGACCGAGAGTTCGTCCAGCTCGCTCATGCCGCCATCTCCTGGTTGCCGTCCGGCCGGGGGGTGCTGCGTGTCAGTGCGGCCCGCAGCAGGGCGAGCAGTTCGAGGCCGTCCGCGACCTCGGTGTCGGGCCGGGGGCGGGCGCTCGGGTCTCGGCGGTCGGCCGGGCGCATCAGGATCGTCGCGCCGGCACCGGCACGCCGCCCGCACACCACGTCGCGGTCGTAGTTGTCGCCGACGTACCAGCAGTCGGCGGGGTCCACCGACAGTGCGCGCGCGGCCGTCCGGATCATCTCGGGGGCGGGCTTGCGCAGCCCGATCTCGTCGGAGTAGACCTGCACGTCCAGGTAGGGGTGGGTACCGAACCGCCGGGCGAGGTCGCGGTTGAGCGAACCGAGCAGGGTGTTGGAGACGATGCCGGTGCGCACGCCGTGCTCGCGGGCGAGTTTCAGGGTCTCCAGCATGCCGGGGGCGACCTCCTTGTCGCTCTCGGCGAGGGTCATCTCGCGGCACAGCGGCCGGGCCTCGGCGCCGACCAGGGCGCGGGCGGCGGCCGGCCAGTCGGCCGCGATGAAGTCCTCCCACAGTTCCCGGTGCCCGATCTCGCGTGGCTCGGGGGTCCGGACGTGGCCGTTCTTCCAGGAGCGGTAGGCGGCCTTGCCGGCCACGATGTCGGCCAGTACGGCATCGCGGTCGAGCCCGGCCGCCGGGCTGACCAGCGCGAGTACCCGGTCGGCGAAGGCGGCCAGACGTTCGGGGTGCTTGACGGACCGCATCAGCACACCGCCGTGGTCCAGCAACAGGGCCCGCGGGGGGCCGGGCGTCGTCACAGGGGGCTCTCCCATCTGGTGGTTCGGATGGCTCGGCTGGTTCGGCTGGTGCGCCGGGCTCGACGGGTTCGGTCGGCTCATCGGGCGGCAGCGGCCGGGACGCCGCGCAGCAGTTCGAGCAGGCCGTGCGGATCGGCCACGATCGCGTCGGGCTCGGCCTGGACCACGTACGGCCGGTCGTAGGTGCCGCGGGCCTCCATCAGGATGGTCGCGCCGGCCCCGGCACGCCGGCCGCAGAGCACGTCGCGGTCGTAGTTGTCGCCGACGTACCAGCAGGCCGCGGGTTCGGTGGCCAGTGCCCGCGCGGCGATCAGGATCATCTCCGGGTTGGGCTTGCGGACCGCGACCTCATCGCTGTAGACCTGCACGGCCACCCGCTTGTCGAGGCCGTGCGCCGCCATGTAGTCGCGGTGCACGGAACCGGCCAGCGCGTTGGACACGATGCCGACGCGGACACCGAACTCCTCGCAGGCGTCGAACAGTTCGGACATGCCCTCCCGAGTGGCCCGGTCCTGCTTGAGCTCGCCCAGCCGGTGGCACAGGGGCTGGGCGTGGGCGGTGACGAAGGCCAGGGCGGCGTCCGGCCAGTCGGCGGCGACGAACTCGGTCCAGAACCGCAGGTAGGTCATCTCACGCGGGCGGGCCGGCCGGCTCATCGCGTTCTTCCAGTGCCCGTCGGCGGTGGAGCCGGCCTTCAGGTCCGCCTCGATGTGCTCGACGGTCAGCTCGTGGCAACCGGCCGCGGTCAGAGCGGCGTGCAGTTCGGTGGCCATGTCGTGCGCCCAGGTGGGCCGGCGGGTGGTCGCCACGACCACCCCGCCGAAGTCGAGCAGCAGGGCGGTCGGTCGGGTCAGCTGGCCCATGTCGCGGTGTTCTCCTCGGTCGGTGCGGCGTGTGCCGCGGTGTCGGGCAGCCGGCTGCCCGAGGTGTCGAACAGGTGCAGGTCCGCCACGCGGATCGCGCAGCGCACCGTGGTGCCCGGCGCGGCGCTCACGTCGGTGTACGCCACCAGGTACAGCTCGGTGTGGCCCGCGGCCACCAGAACCGTCCAGCTGGAGCCGGTCGGCAGTGCCGCCTTGACGGTGGCGTCGAAGACGAAGGAGTCGGCGGGTTCCTGCTCGTCGGGCCCCAGCATCCGTAGCCCCTCGGGCCGGGCGCCGACGGTGGCCAGGGCGTCCGCCAGGTCGGGCCGGCCGGCCAGGATGCGGGCGCGCGCGGCGGTGGCGAAGGTGCTGTCAGCGGCGTCCGCGCCGCCGCCGACCTCGAAGAGGTTCATCGGCGGACTGCCGACGAAGCGGGCCACGAAGGTGTTGGCCGGACGGGTGTAGACCTCCATCGGCGGGGCCATCTGCTGGACGACGCCCTTGTTCATCACCACGACGTGGGTGGCCATGGTCATGGCCTCCAGCTGGTCGTGGGTGACGAAGACGATGGTGTGGCCCGTCTCGTTGTGGATGCGCTTGAGCTCGGCCCGCATGTCCAGGCGCAGTTGGGCGTCGAGGTTGGACAGCGGTTCGTCCAGCAGCAGCACGTCGGGGTTGACGGCGAGCATGCGGGCCAGCGAGACGCGCTGCTGCTGGCCGCCGGACAGCTGGGCGGGATAGCGGTCGGCGGCCCACTCGATCTGCATCATCGTCAGCGCGGCGGCGGCACGCTCGGCGCGCTCGGCCTTCTGGACCTTGCGGACCTTCAGGCCGAACTCGACGTTCTTGGCGACCGTCAGGTGCGGCCACAGCGCGTAGTTCTGGAACACCAGGCCCATACCGCGCTTCTCGGGCGGCACGAAGACGCCGTCGCGGGTGGAGTCCATGATGCGGCCGCCGACGGTGATGCTCCCGGCGTTGAGCGATTCCAGTCCGGAGATCATCCGGAGGGTGGTGGTCTTTCCGCACCCGGAGGGGCCGAGCAGGCAGGTGAACGAGCCGTCGGGGATCTCCAGGTCCAGGTTGTCGACAGCGGGCGGTCCGGAGCCGTAGCTCTTTCGCACCGACGTGAGCGTGATGGTCGGCATGACGTCTTCAGCCTCCGAGTCCGGACGACAGGTTGGTCTTGGTCAGGCGCTGGGTGAGATAGGTGGCCAGGAAGGAGACCAGGGCGATGACCAGCACCACCGCATTGGCCATTTGTTCGTAGGCGTAGTCGACGAGGTTGATCGACAGCGTGGTCAGCAACTGGGTCCCGGTGGTGGTGAGCATGATGACGATGCTCAGTTCCTTCAGGCCCGAGATGAACGGAAGGATCACGCCGGTGGTCAGGGCGCCGCGCTGGATCGGAATGATGATCTTGCGCAGCCGGGTGAACCAGCCGGCGCCGGAGACCTGCGCGGCCTCCTCGGGTTCGCGGCCGAGTTGGGTCATCGCGCTGATGCCCGAGCGCGAGGAGTACGGCAGGTGCGTGACGGCGAGCACGATCACCAGCAGCGTGACCGAGCCGTAGAGGGCGGGTACCGGCCCACGGCGCACCGCGAACAGGGACAGGAAGGCCGCCGCGAAGGCGATGCCGGGCACCATGTACGGCAGGAAGCTGATCTGCCTGAGCAGCGAGCCGACCCGGCTGCCGCCCGCCCGGACCACGACGTAGCCGATGAGCAGGCCGACGACGCCGCAGATGACGGCCGCGAGTCCGACGATCCGCAGGCTGTTCCACGCCGCCTCGTACAGCTCGCTGCCGCGCAGCACCCCGTGCGGGAAGCCGGGGGCGCCGGGCAGGTGGGCGGCGATCCAGTACTTCAGCGTGAAGTTGTCGGCGTGGAAGATCCCGGGGGTCTTGGTGACGGTGGACAGCGCCAGGGTGGCGACCGGCACGACCACACCGGCGGCGAACACCACGAGGGCGGCGCCGAGCGCGGGCCAGCGCCAGCGGCCGAGGTCCGCGATACGGTCCATGGCGCCCTTGCCGCCGACGGTGACGAATCGTTTCTGCTCCCTGGCCAGCCGGGTGTCGACCAGGATCACCAGCACCCCGATCAGCACGATGACCGCGGTCAGCACGGCGGTGATCCCGCGCTGGTGGCTGTTGACCGACTGGAACAGCGACGTGGACAGCAGGTTGTAGTGGACCGGGAGCCCCAGGATGTACGGGGTGCCGAAGGTGCCGAGGATACGGCCGAACACCAGCAGCACCGACGAGGACAGCGACGGCAGCATCAGCGGCAGCGTGATCTGTGCGGCGACTCTGCCGCGGCCGGCTCCCAGGATGCGCGCGGAGTCCTCCAACTGGCTGTCGATGCGGCGCAGCGCGTTGCCGAACAGCAGCAGGACGAACGGGTAGTAGTGCAGTCCCAGGCAGAGGATGATCGGCACCTGCCCGTACGCCAGCCAGTCGGGGGTGTGGACGCTCCACGCCTCCAGGATGCCGATCTGCCCGCCGGAGGAGGAGTTCTTGAACAGCGCCAGCCACGCGAGCGCGAAGGTCCACGACGGCAGCATGTACGGCACGACCAGCGCGGTGGACAGCCACTTGCGACCCACCACGTTGGTGCGGGTCAGCAGCCAGGCCATCGATCCGCCCAGCACGACGGCGACGATCGTCACGCCCAGCGCGACCACGACGGTGTGCAGCAGCGGCTGCCAGAACAGCAGCCGGGCCACCGGTGAACGGAAGACCCGCCAGAAGTAGTAGCTGGTGGTCGAGCCGGGCGCCTGGAACGCCTGCCCCTCGTCGCCGTACTGCACGCGCGTGGAGTCCGACAGCACCGCGACCAGCGGTGCGACGACCAGGTAGAGCAGGGCCGCGATGAGCAGCACGCCGAGCAGGACGGTCGGTTCGTGCCTCAGGACGCTCAGCCGGTAGCGCAGGCGGCTGCGCCGGCTGTCGGACGGGCCGTCGTCCGGTTCGGGCGGGGTGGTGGCGGGTGAGCGGGTGGCGGCGGCCATGCGCAAGTCTCCGTAACGTGTGCGTGATCGGGCCGGCCCGGTCGCGGCGGACCGGGCCGGCAGATGGTCAGCCGTGGTTGAGGCGCCACAGGTCCTGCATCGTCTGCAGGTTGCCGAAGTCGCTGCCGAGCTTGGCCGGGTCGAAGACGAAGAGCTGCTTGTTCCAGTCGGTCAGGCCGGCCGGTATGAAGGCCCCGGGCTTGAGCTTGGCGTTGCCGGGGATGCCGCCGGTGTCCATCTGGGTGTCGACGCCGGCCTGCGTGAGCATGAAGTACACGAACAACTTGGCCGCGTTCGGGTGCTTGGTCTTCGTGGCGACCGCGGCGAACTTGGGGTACTGGTAGCCGGCCCAGGGCTGCATGCCGGTGCAGACCCGCATCGCGTAGCCCTTGTCCTGCACGTCGCGGAACTTGGCGTTGGAGACCAGGGCGACGCGTTGCTTCGTCTGGTTCGGCGAGGCGACGGCGGCCGCCGCGTCGTCGTCGGAGGAGGTGAGGATGGGGCTGTTCCTGGCCAGGCCCTTGACCCAGGTCTCGGCCGCGGAGTCGCCGGCCGGCAGGTCCTTGCCGTACTTGGCCTGGTACGCCGCGCGCAACTGGCTGTCGCCGCCGGACTTGAGCTGGTTGAAGAACTCGACGATGTTCGGCTTGCTCAGCGGGTCCTGCATGGCGACCTTGCCCTTCCAGGCGGGGTCGGCCAGGTCCCAGATGTTCTGAACGGGGCAGCCCTTCGGGGAGAGTTTCGGGTTGTAGACCCACAAGTTGCCCTTGGAGAGCACCTGCAGCGGGTTCTGGCTGGCGGCCGGAATGTCCTGCGCGAGGCTGCCGGGTATCCAGGTGTAGACCACCTTCTGTGCCAGCAACTGGCCGACCAGCGAGGGGCCGTCCTCGTAGAAGGTGGCGTCGATGGTGACGTTGCCGGCCTGGTTCTCCCTGGTCATCTTCTCCAGGGTGTCGCCGACCTTGCTCTTCACGCCGGTCGCCTTGATGCCGTACTTGGCGGTGAAGGCCGCGGCCGTCTTGGTGATGTCCCCGGTGCTGTCGTAGACGGTGATGCCACCTTCCTGCTTGGCGGCGGCGATCAGCTTGTCCAGGTTGAACCCGGTGTCGATGACCGGCGTGGCACTGGGTTCCGCGCCCGGTCCGGCGCCGGTGGCGGTGGTGCCGCCCGTCGACGGCGCGCACGCGGCGATGCCGCTGAGCGCACCTGCGAGCAGCGCGGCCGTGACGTACCGCCGGCGGACGGTGGTTCGGGGGCGGTCCCCGGGGATGTGGCGTGACATTGCCTGACCTCCCGCAGTGTCCCGGAGGCAACCGGGCTCAAATGGCGTGGTCCGAGGCCATGGAGAGCGGCTCGGCGACCTGATGGCCGACAGCTTTGACCTCGCCGCGGCGGTATGTCAAGACATTCTGAGGAAATCAATCGGTAACGCGCTCTTGGCATTTGCGTTGCCCGCTGGACATCTTCCGTTCACCTGGAAGCCGACCGCGGGCTTCGTCCGGACCCTTCCTTTGTCCGTACATTCGTATGTAAGGTCCACAACACCTTCGGATGATCCATCCACCCCTGTCAGGGAGAAATCATGCGCAGCCGCACCCGTCTGGCCGCCGGACTCGCCGTGCTCGTCACGGGGTTGACCGCCGCCTCGGCGAACGCCGCCACCGCACCACTGCCCGGCAACACCGACGTCCCGCCCGTCCACGCCAAGGCCGAGACCACACCGCTGTTCGACGACGACGCCGGCCACAACTCCAACGCCGACGACCCCGCCGTCTGGTACAACTCCGCCCGCCCCGGGTCGAGTCTCGTGCTCGGCACCGCCAAGGAGGGCGGCCTGGACGTGTACGGCCTCGACGGCCACCCGGTCCAGACCCTGCCCGCGCCGACCGTGCCCGCCGGCAGCTCGGCTCCGAGCCGCTTCAACAACGTGGACCTGCTGCCGGGTCTGCGTTTCCCCGACGGCCACCGCTCCGATGTCGCCGTGGTCACCGACCGCGGCCGCGACCGCATCCGCTTCTACCGGATCGACGGCTCGAACCCCGCCGCGCCGCTGAGCGACGTGACCGACACGGCCGTACCGCGCGCCTTCTCCGCGAACGAGGCCGACGTGGACGACCAGTTCACCGCCTACGGCACCGCCGCGTGGCAGGACCCGCGCACCGGCCGGTCGTACGTGCTGGCCAGCCGCCGGCACACCGCCGAGGTCGGACTGTTCGAGATCACCGTCACCTCCACCGGCACCGTGACGTACCACAAGGTGCGCGGCCTGACCTTGCCGAGTACCTTCCGCACCCCCGGCGGCACGTGGACCCCGTGCGAGGACCCGGGCGCCGGGCCGCAGGCCGAGGGCATGGTGGTGGACACGGCGAGCGGCACCGTCTACATCGGCCAGGAGGACGTCGGTGTCTGGAAGATGTCCGCGAACCTCACCGGCTCGCCCCGGCTGGTCGACCGCACCACGCAGTTCGGCGTCTCCGCGGTCTACGACCCGGCTGCCGACGAGTGCGTCGCCGGCGCGGACCCGGGCTACGGCGGCCGCCATCTGACCGCCGACACGGAGGGGCTGACCCTGTTCCGCGCTCCGTCGGGCCACCAGTACCTCATCGCCTCCAGCCAGGGCGACTACACCTACTCCGTCTACGACACCTCACATGGCGACCGCTGGACCGGCGCCTTCCGGGTGGCCGCGGGCACGTCGGTCGACGGCACCGAGGAGACCGACGGCATCGCCGCACTCGACCGGCCCCTCGGCTCGGCCTTCCCGCACGGCGTGTTCGTCGTCCAGGACGGCTACAACGCGCCGGCGCCCGGCGCGGCCGACGACGGCGACCGCACGGACACCAACTACAAGATCGTCGACCTGTCCGAGGTGATGCGGGCGGCCGGGGTGCGCTGAACCCCTCCCCCGGTGCGGCGGGTTGGCCCGTCCCCGATCCCCACCCCCGCCTCATGTCCAGGCGCGCGCCGTCCGTGAAGCCTCCGTGTCCCGCGGACGGCGCGCGCCGGACCCCACCCCGCGGTACACCGGCGGGCGGCTCCTCTGCGAAAGGCTCCTGTTCCCGTGACGGTCACTGTCGCCCTGTGTGTCACCGCCCTCGCCTTCGTCTTCATCAGCGGCGCCAATGACGGCGGCGCGCTCCTCGCGCTCGCGGTACGCCACCAGGGCCGGTCGGCGGGTTTCGTGTGGGCGCTGCTGGTGGTGGCCGTGGGCGTGGGGCCGAACCTGTTCGGACTGGCTGCCGCACGGACCTTCACCGGGCGGCTGGCCCAGGGCTCACCGGACACCGCGCGCCTGGTGTTCCTGGCCGGTGCCGGTGCGGCGGTCGCGGTCGTACTCGTGCTGACCTGGCGGGGCGTGGCCACCTCGCTCACGCTCGCCGCGCTCGGCGGTCTGGCCGGCGCCGGCGTGGCGCTCGGCGTGCAGCCGGCCTGGGGCCGGCTCGGCGCCGTACTGGCCGTCGGCGTCGCGGCACCGCTGGTCGGCGTCGCGGCCGGCTGGCTGATCGGCCGCGCGGTGCACCGGATACCGGCCGTCCGGGGGATGCCCCGACTGGTGCGCTGCCTGCAACTGGCGGCGTACGGCTCGCAGTGCCTGGCCTACGCCGCGAACGACGGGCAGAAGATGTTCGCCGTGGTCGCCGTCGCCTTCGCGGGGGACGCGCTCATGCCGCGGCCATGGGAGGCAGGCGACGTGATGGTCGCGGGAGTGTTCGCCATCGGTGCGCTCCTGGGTGCACGCCGTGTGGCGCGCGGCTCCACCAGCCGGCTGCTCACCACCCGTCCCTGGCAGGTGATGTCCGCCCAACTCGCCTCGTCCGCGGCGGTGCTGTCCACGGCCGGCATGGGCATGCCGGTCAGCATGACCCAGTCGGTGGCCGGCGGGCTGGTGGGCACCGGCGCCAGCGAGGGAGCCCGCCGGGTGCGCTGGCAGTTCACCGTTCCGCTGCTCACCGCCTGGCTGGTGACGCTGCCGGCCGCTTTCGCCGCCGGCTCGCTGGCCGGCCTGATCCTCAGGGGGGCCGCCTCATGGTGACCGCGACCGTACGCCGCATTCTCGGTGACCTCACAGGACGCTCGCACCGCAGAACCACCGACCTGTTGAACCAGCAACTGGACGCGACGGTGAAAGGCGTCGACCTCGCGGCGGACCTCGCCGCCGGACACATCGCGCCGGACGACGCACGCGCGCGCATGGCCGACGTGGAGCACGAGGGCGACAGCCGCCGCGCCGCGCTGGTCGCCGAGTTGGCGACGACGCTGACCACGCCGATCGACCGCGAGGACCTCTACCGCTTCTCGCGCTCGGTCGACGACGTGCTCGACAACGTGCGGGACCTGGTCCGCGAGACCGACCTGTTTGGCATGACCGGCGACCCGACCGACCTGCCCGCCCTGGAAGCGGTACGCGAGGGCCTGGTGGCGTTGCGGGACGCGGTCACCGCGTTGCCGGGCAGCCCGTCCCGGGCGCAGGAAGGCGCCATGGCGGCCCGGAAGGCCGCCGGCCGGGTACGGCGGGAGTACCAGACCTCCGTCGCCGCGCTGTTCCGCCGGGACCTGTGTGCCGGCACCCTCAGCCGCCGCGAGTTGCTGCGCCGGTTGGACGTGATCGGCCTGCGCTTGAACGACGCGGCGGCAGACCTGTCCGACGCGCTCCTCAAGCGGGGGCACTGAACCGTGCGGGACCGCGGCCTCGGCACGCCCACACGCCCGCGCTCCCCCGCACCCGCACCCGCACCCGCACCCGCAGGCTCAGGGTGTGGTGACCGTCATCTCGAACGAGTAACGCGAGGCCCGGTAGACATGGGAGCCGTACTCGACCGGCGTTCCCGAGCTGTCGAAGGCGGTGCGGGTCATGGTCAGCAGCGTGGCGCCACGGGTCTCCTCCAGGAGCTTGGCCTCGGCGGCCGTGGCCCGGCGCGCACCGATGGCCTGTACCGCGGAGCTCAGTCCGACGCCGGACCTGCGCAGCAGCATGTACAGACCCGCCTCGGCCAACGCGTCTTCGGTCAGGTCGATCAGACCCGCCGGCAGGTCGTTCTCCATGAGTGCTATCGGCTGGTCGTCGGCGAACCGCAGGCGCTGGACCGCCACCACGGGCGCGCCCTCCGCCACGCGGAGCGCGGCGGCGACCGCCGCGCCGGCCGGGACGGTCTCGATGGACAGCACCTCGGTGCGCGGCCGGCGCTTGTCGCGCTCCAGGTCCTCGTAGAGGCTGCTGAACTCGACGTTTCGCCGTATGCGGTTGGCGACGACCTGGGTGCCCACGCCGCGCTTGCGGGCCAACAGCCCCTTGTCGACGAGGTGTTGCATGGCCTGACGCATCGTCGGGCGGGACAGCCCGAACTCGTCGGCCATCGCGATCTCGTTGCTCAGCCTCGTGCCCGGCGGCAACTCACCGGACTCGATGAGGCCCTGCAGCTGCTGGGCGAACTGGAAGTAAAGGGGCACCGGACTGCTCCGGTCGATGGTGATCTTCTTCGCGAACGTCTCCACGTCACCCTCCCGCGCGCCCTGCCGCCGACAGCGCAAGTATGCCCCATTCCACTCAAACACAGAACGTTCTTACGTCCTGACAAACTCTTGATCTACGGCTGATCCGAAGGTAGAAAGCAGGTCGGCTGCTCAGGCCCTCCGTACGACCCACGAAAGGCTCCGCACATGCGTATAGGACTCATCGGCACTGGCCGCATCGGTGCGTTCCACGCCGCGACCCTCGCCGGCCTGCCGACCGTCACCAGCCTTGTCGTGCACGACGCCGACGAGGACTCCGCCCGCGCGGTGGCGGCACGGACGGGAGCGGAGTACGCGGGTGACCTCGACTCGCTCCTCGGGGCTTCCCGTCTCGACGGCGTCGTCATCGCCGCGCCCACCGGCACCCACGCCGAGCTGATCCTCGCCGCCGCTCGCGCCGGGCTGCCGGCCTTCTGCGAGAAGCCGGTCGCCGGCACGCTGGAGGAGACCGACACCGTCCTGGCCGCTCTGGAAGGTTCCCCCGTCCCCCTGCACATCGGCTTCCAGCGCCGCTTCGACGCCGGTTATCTGGCCCTGCGCGAGGCGATCACCGCCGGCCGGCTCGGCTGGACCCACACCCTGCGCGCCTGCACCTCCGACCCGACGCCCCCGCACGCCGGCTACATCCCCGGCTCCGGCGGCATCTTCCGCGACTGCTCCGTCCACGACTACGACATCGTCCGCTGGGTCACCGGCCGCGAGGTCACCGAGGTCTACGCCACCGGCGCCAACCGCGGCGAGGACTTCTTCGCCGCGGCCGGCGACGTGGACACCGCCGTCACCCTGCTCACCCTGGACGACGGCACCCTCGCCACCTGCACCGCCACCCGCTACAACGGCGCCGGATACGACGTCCGGCTCGAAGTCTGCGGCTCCAAGGGCACGCTGGCCGCGGGCCTGACCGACCGGACGCCGGTGGTCTCGGCCGAGGGCGCCGCCTGGCCCGCGGACACGCCCTACGGCGGCTTCATGGAACGCTTCCAGGACGCCTACCGGGACGAACTCGCCGCCTTTACGGAAGTGGTGGCCGGTGCCCGCCCCAGCCCGTGCACCGCCCAGGACGCCCGCGCCGCCCTCGCCGTCGCCGAGGCCGCCACCCGCTCCCGGGCCGAAGGCCGCCCGGTACCGGTCGCCCCGCAGGTGCCGGCGCCGGACGGAACGGCGGGAGTGGCGGGGGTGACCGCCTGACACCGTTCCGGCTCCTGCAACGCAGGAGCGCCCAGGGCGCCATGGGTCTCACGCGCGTGCGGGGTCCACGGCCGGAACGCCGAGGCCCACCCGGCCAGGTGACGCTCCGTCGCGTCAGGGCCCGGGTGCGGTTCCCGGCGGTGCCGAGGGAGGGGGCGTGCCCGGGTCGAGGCCGTGGAGGGCGAACCGGGCGCCGGCCTGGAAGCGGGTGCGGGCGCCGAGGGAGTCGAGGAGGGCGGCGACCCGGCGCTGGACGGTGCGCTGGCTCACGCCGAGTTGGCGGGCGCTCGCCTTGTCGGTGAGGCCGGCCAGCAGCAGCGAGAGCAGCCTGCCGTCCTCGGAGGCCGCCGTGTCCGGGGCCGCCGCCGTGGTCGCCGCCCCCGCCGCCCTCGCCGCCGCTGTCTCCGCGGCTCCCGACGTCTGCGCCGCCTGCGCCGGTTCGCCGAAGGTGAGCGGCAGGGGCAGGGCTCGGTCCCACAGGCTCTCGAAGAGGCCGGACAGGGCGTCCAGCAGCATCGAGGGGTGCACGATGACCACGGCGTCGAGCCCTGCGCCCGCGTCGTCGCGGTGCCCGGCCGCGCGGGCGGCACCGTGCAGTGGCACCACGGCGACCTCCCGGTCCACCAGGTACAGCCGCATCGGCACGGCGGGCAGCACCCGGACGCGCTGCCCGGCGGCGGCCAGTCGCTCGACCTCGCTCAGCGCGTCGGCCCGTTCCATCGCCGAACTGCCGTAGATCGCCCGGAGGTCGATGCCGAGCCCGAGCAGCCGCAGATCGTCGGCGAGGGCGCCGCGGGCCCGGGGCGCGTCGTCCAGGCAGCGGATCTGCTCGCGGGCCCGCCACTGGACCTGGGCGGTGCGCTGGAGTACGGCGTCACGGCCGGTGACGACCTCGACGACCACCTCAGGGTCAGGCGCCGCGATCTGGCGCCGGTGGTAACGGTCGGTCAACTCGGCCAGGTGCTCGCGGGCCTCGCGCAGCCGCTGCTCGCGTTCCGCGACGAGCCTGCCCAGCGCGATGGCCGGGGACGCGGGCCGGTAGCGCGCGACGGGCCCCGGTTCGCGCGCGGCCAGGCCCTGACGTTCGAGCGCCGCCAGCGTCGCGCCCAGATCCTCGGGGCGGTCCCAGAAGGCGGCCAGTTCGGCGGCGGGGTGGACGAGCAGCAGTTCGTACGCCGCTTCCTCGGCCGCCCCGACGCCGAGGGCGCGCAACTGCCCGGCGGCGCCCTCCGGTTCGGGGGCGGCGAGCCCGCGGCGGTCGTCAGTGTCCGGCATCGGTGGCGCCCCCGGGAGCTTCGTGGTCCGGGCGCAGCCAGCCCCGGCGCACCGCCTGGTAGCCGGCCTGGAAGCGCGAGGTGGCGTCGAGGCGGCGCATCAGGTCGGCCAGGTGGCGGCGGACGGTCTGCTTGTGCCAGCCGAGGTGTTCGGCGATGACGTCCTCGGTGTGGCCCGCCGTGAGCAGGGTCAGCAGGGCCCGGTCGAGCGGGGAGGGGCCGTCCTGCGGCCCGTCGCCCGGGCCGGTGGCGAACCGGAGCGGGAGCGCACGCTCCCAGTAGGTCTCGAACAGCGCGGACAGCCCGTCGTAGAGCACGGAGCCGTGCACGATCAGCCAGTCCCCGCGGGCGGCCGCCTCGCGCAGCGGCAGCATCGCCAGCGGCTCGTCGCTCAGCACGAGCTTGATGGGCACGTCGGTGACGACCCGGGCGATCTCCCCCGCCGAGGTGAAGTCGTCGAGGAACGCGACCCCGCCGGGAAGGCCGAGGGCGCGCCGGTCGTAGATCGCGCGGTAGCGGATGCCGCGCCGCAGTTGCTCCAACTCCAGCGGGTTGGCGTGGTGGTCGTTGATGTACGGCGGCGAGTCGAAGGCCCTGATCTCCTTGCGGGCGCCGCGCTGGAGCCGCTCGTGCCACCGCGTCACCGCCTCGGGGCCGTGGGCGATCTCGACCAGGTCGAGGGGGTCGGTGACGGTCGGCGGACGGGCGGCGCGCGCGGTGAGTTCGGCCACCCGGCGCCGGGCGGCGGCCAGTTCGCGGTCCCGCGCGAAGAGCACCTCGTCCAGAGCGTCGCCCGGTGGGGCGACGACGTAGCGCGGCGGGTCCTCGGGAAGCCGGGCGACCAGGCCGAGTTGCTCCAGCCGGCGCAGTCTGGCGCGTACCGAGGTGCCCGGCGCGGCACCGGCGGCTGCCTCGGCTCCGGCCGCGGTTCCGGCCTCGGTTCCTGCTCCGGCGCTGGCCCCGGTTCCGGCCTCGGCTCCGGCTCCGCCCTCGGCTCCTGCGGCTTCCGGCGGTGGCCCGAGTTCGGCCTCGGTGACCGAGGGCCGGGTCAACAGCAGCTCGTAGAGGGCCTGTTCGGCGACGGTCAGACCGAGGACGTTGAGCATCCGCCGAGTGTGACAGCAATTCCCGCCGCCGACGTAGCACTTTACGACACTGGCGTAGAGCGCTCTTGACCTGCGTGATCTCCGGCGAGAAGCATCGCTGCCGCGACCTGACCCCGACTGCCCGGTTTCCCACCCCACACGAATCGACCCGGCGGCGTACCCGGCCGCCCCGACCACTTTGGTGGCAAGGTGCGAATTCCCTCCCTCCCCCACGGCGCGGGCGGCCCCCCGCCCGGACGAACCCGGCGACGACGAGCCGCGGGCGCCCTCGGCGTCCTCCTCGCCGCCGCCCTCGCGGTGGGCGCCGCGGGCCCTCTCGGTACGGCCGAGGCCGCCGCGCCGCGACCCGCGCCGCAATCCGCGGCGCCGGCGACGGCCCCGGCAACGGCCCCGGCTGCAACGGCCGCTGCGGCGAAAGCCCCGGCCGGCAAGCCCGCGGGCAAGCCCTCCGGCACGACCGTCCACACGTCCACCGCCCCCGGCTCGCGCGCCCCCAAGCGCACCGGCGCCGTCACGTCGTCCTGCGCGGCCCCCAAGGCGAAGGGCGTGGCCCGCTGCTTCGCCAAGCGGGTCGACGGCACCGCCGCGGGCACCGGCGTCAAGGCCGCGGCGGTCGCGCCCTCCGGCTACGGCCCCGGCGACCTGCTCAGCGCGTACCACCTCCCGGCGGACGGCGGCCGGGGCGCGACCATCGCCATCGTGGACGCCTACGACGCCCCGACCGCGGCGGCCGACCTGGCCGTCTACCGCACGCAGTTCGGCCTGCCCGCGCTCCAGCCCGGCCAGTTCACCAAGGTCGACCAGCGCGGCTCGCAGAACGGCTACCCGACCCCCGACGCGGGCTGGGCGACCGAGACCTCGCTCGACCTGGACATGGTGTCGGCCGTCGCCCCCGAGGCGGACATCCTCCTGGTCGAGGCCGACTCGGCCTCCCTCGCGGACCTCGCCGCGGCCGTGGACGAGGCGGCAGCGCTCGGTGCCACGTACATCTCCAACAGCTACGGCGGCTCGGAGGACGGGACCGAGGCCGCGTTCGCCGACGCCCACTACGACCACCCGGGCGTGGCCGTCGTCGCCAGCTCCGGTGACGACGGATACGGCGTCCAGTTCCCGGCGGCGGCCCCCGAGGTCACCGCCGTCGGCGGCACCGCGCTGACCAGGGACGCCGGCACCGCGAGGGGCTGGACCGAGACGGCGTGGTCGGGCGCGGGCTCGGGCTGCTCCGCCTACGTGCCCAAGCCGTCCTTCCAGACGGACACCGGCTGCGGCAACCGGTCCGTCGCGGACGTCTCCGCCGTCGCCGACCCGCACACCGGCGTGGCCGTCTACGACACCTACGGCAGCAGCGGCGACGGCTGGGCGCAGTACGGCGGCACGAGCGTCGCGGCCCCCGTCATCGCATCCGTCTACGCGCTGGCCGGGCCGATAGCCGACCACGGCCACCCGAACACCTTCCCGTACGCGCGGCCCGGTGCGCTCAACGACGTCACCTCCGGCTCCAACGGCACCTGCACCACGGCCTACCTGTGCACGGCGGGCCCGGGTTACGACGGCCCGACCGGGCTCGGCACCCCCGACGGCACCACCGCCTTCGCGGCGACCGACTTCGGTACGGTCGCCGGCAAGGTCACCGACGAGGCGGGCGCGCCCGTCGGCGGAGTGCGGGTGACCGCGACGGGGGCGGGGTCCGGCCGCACCACGACCCGCGGCGACGGCACGTACAGCCTCCCGCTGCCGGTCGGCGACTACACCGTCACCGCGGCCGAGTTCGGCTGGACCTCCGTCGCGCACGCCGCCACCGTCACCACCGGCACGACCACGGCCGGCGACTTCGTGCTGGCCCGCCGGGCGATGGTCACGCTCAGCGGCAAGGTCACCGACGCCTCGGGCCACGGCTGGCCGCTGGGCGCGACCCTCGCCCTGGACGACGGCTCCGAGACGGCGCCCTTCAGCAGCGACTTCTACACCGGCGCCTACTCCGTGGACGTCCCGGCGAACGGCAGCTACACGCTGCACGTGACCTCCGCGATCCCCGGCTACACCCACCGCGACGTGCAGGTGAAGGTCGGCTCCGGGAACGTCGCCCACGACATCGGGCTCGACGCGCAACTGCTCGCGTCCGACGGCTCGGCCCCCGGCTACACCCAGAAGACGGCCACGTCCGCCACCGAGAAGTTCGCCACCGGCACTCTCCCGGCGGGCTGGAGCACCACCAGCGCGAAGGGCGCTCCCTGGACCTTCCACGCCCCCGACCCGTCCAGTTGGACGGCCGACCCCACGCTCGGCTTCGCGTCCGCGATGTCCGGCGGCGACACCGACTCCACCCTGCTGACCCCCGCGACGGCGCTGCCGGCGGGCAAGTCCCTGCTGCTGGCCTTCCGCACCGTGCAGGCCGGCGGTCTGGCGAGCATCGACTCCACCGCGGACGGCGGGGCGACCTGGCAGACCGTCTGGACCGGCGACGGAAGGGAGTCCGGCGCGCAGCACGCCGTGGTACCGGCCGCCGGGAACGACCGGTCCGTCCGGCTGCGCTTCCACTACACCAACTCCGCCGTGGGCTGGTGGGACATCGCCGACGTCTCCCTCGCGCAGGCGTGGCTGCACCTCGACAAGGGCACCCTCGTGGCCGGCGACGTGACCAGCGCGCGGACCGGCCGGCCGCTCGACGGCGTGTCCGTCGCCGTGGCGGGCACCACCGCGGGCGCGACCTCGGCCGCGGGGTCGGGCCCCGGCGGCGGCTCCGACGCCTTCTACTGGCTGTTCTCCCCGGCCACCGGTCACCGCACCGTCACCGGCTCGCTCGTCTACTACGACCAGGCGCGCGCCTCGGTGAAGCTGGCCGCCGACCGCGTCACCCGGGTCGATCTCGCCCTGGCCAACGGGGAGATCACCGTCAGCGGCGACCTGAGCGCGACCGTGCGCCCGCACGGCTCGGCGACCAGGAAGCTGACCCTCACCAACTCCGGGGACGGCCCCGCGACCGTCCGCATCGACCAGTTCGCATCCGACGGCGCCGCATCGGCCGGCACGCCGTCCGCGCCGTCCGGGGCCCCCGCCACCAAGCAGGCGGCGCCGCTGAAGCAGGGCACCGCCCGGCCGCTGGCCTCGGTTCTGGCCGCGGCCGCCCGGGCCGGGCACGGCATCGGCAGCACGAGGACCGCCGCCCCGCACGGGACCTCCACGGCCCCGGCCGCCGCGCGGACCGGTGCCCCGGCGCCGGCCTGGACCGGCCTGCCCGATCTGCCGACCCCGTCCGTGCAGGGCGTCGCCGGTACCGACCAGGGCGTCGTCTACGCCGGCCTGGGCGCCGGGACCGAGGACGTCACCAACACCTTCTACGCCTACGACCCGAGCAGCGGCGCGTGGCAGCGGAAGGCCGACGCACCCCACGCCGTCGCCGCGGCCGGGTCCGGATTCGTCGGCGGGAAGCTCTACGTCACCGGGGGTGTCGGGCCCCTGCTCACGGTGCAGCCGGCGACCCAGGTCTACGACCCGGCCACCGACAGCTGGACCGAGGCCGCGCCCGACCCGTACACGATCGCCGGTGCCACCGCCGTGCTCGACGGCAGGATCTACGAGGTGGGCGGGCTCACCACCGGCGCCGACGCCACCGCCGTCGTCGCGGTCTACGACCCCGCGACCGACACGTGGAGCAAGGCGGCCGACTACCCCGAGAACATCATGAACACGCAGTGCGGCGCGACCGGCGGGCAACTGTACTGCGCGGGCGGCGTCACCGCGGGTGGCGCCACCACGGACGCCTTCGGGTACGACCCCGCCGCGAACCGCTGGCACCGTATCGCCGCGCTGCCCGTCGACGCGCAGTGCGCGACGGCCGCCACGGCGAACGGCGAACTGGTCGTCGCGGGCGGCATCGTCGAGGACGGCCAGGCCGCCAGTGCCCGGGCCTTCGCCTACGACCCGGCCGCCGACTGGTGGGCCCAGCTGCCGGACCTGCCGGGGCCGCAGTACTACGGTGCCGGGGCGACCGGGCTCTACTCGGTCGGCGGGGTCACCGCGGACGATTCCCTGACCGGCGCCTACCGGCTCACCGGCTACGACCAGGCCGGACCCGTCCACCTGCCGTGGCTCTCGCTGAGCCGCGGCACCGTCACCGTCCCGGCCGGGCGCTCGGTCACCGTGACCGTACGGCTGAGCGGCGACCGCCCCGGGACCGTGGCCGGGTCGCTCGGATTCGAGAGCGACGCGCTGCACGCGATCGCGCCGCTGCCCGTCACGCTGACGGTCGCGGCCCGGCCCGCCGGCCACCCGACGGGCGGCTGAGGACCGCCCCGCCCGGAACGGGCCGGCCCGCTCCCGCTCTGCGGGGGCGGGCCGGCCCGCGCGCACGCCCCGCCGGGACGGCTCGCGGCGCGGGAAGGATCAGATCAGTTGCTGCGGATCGCGAAGATCACGCCGATGATGAAGATCACCGCGATGATCGCGTACCAGGTGATGTCCTCCCGGGCGTTCGTGGTCAGAGCCAGCTGCACCATCTGGTCGTGCACGGCAACCCCTCTCGCTCCTGTGATCCCCCTCCTCCCCAGTACCCACCACGGCGCCCCTCATTCGCGCGCGGGGATGGGCCGCTCGGGTGGTGGGCGACCGACGGGGCCCCGTACCGGCCACGACCACACCCGGACGGCGAGGACGGGGCCGCTCACCGTGCTCGTGAGCGGGCCCGTCCGCCCTCTCATCCGCGGGCCGATGATCAGCCGGCGGCGCTCGCCACGACCTCGGAGACCACCGGGGCCGGGCTGCCGGCCGTCCACAGCAGGCGGACGGTGTCGGTCGCGACGCCGTGCGCGGGCAGGCGGGTGTAGGGCCCGGTCAGCGCGCCGATCGTCCGCCATGTCGTGCCGTCGTGGACCTGCACCAGGGCCCGGGCGCGGCCGGTGCCGGGCTGCAGGACCAGCACCGAGTCCAGTGCCTTCGCCGCCGGCAGCGTCACGACGAGCGCGTCGCCGGAGGCGGGGGCGGCGCCGGCGTGGTAGGCGGTGGTCAGGTCGCCGTCCACCGCGGCGGCCAGCGACGAGTCCGCCGCCGGGGCCGGGGTCCCGGACGCGGTGACCGCCGTCAGCGGTGAGCCGACCGTGAACTCCCGTACCACCACCCAGTTGTCCTGCGCCGCGGTGTTGCGCAGCCGCACGTAGCGGGCGGTGGTCCCGGCGGGGGCTTCGGCCTTCACCTCGGCGGTGTCGCTGAAGTCGCCCAGCGATTTCCAGGTGGTGCCGTCGGAGGAGTACTCCAGGGTCCCCTGGTGGATGTAGTCGTCGGCGCTCGACGCCTTGCCCATGAGGATGTCGACGGTGCTGATCGGCCGCGCCGAGCCCAAGTCGACACCGACGTAGTCACCGACCGACGGGGCCGCGTCCGACCAGAAGAAGGTGTCGGGGTCGCCGTCGGTGTAGTTCGCGGGGCTGTTGCCGTTGTAGGTGCCCAGGGAGGTGGTCGCCGTGGAACGGGTGTGCACGACGCCGAGCGCGGCGTCGTACCGGTTCTCGGCGTCGGTGACGAAGGTGTCCACCACGGTGTCCCCGACCAGGACGCCGTGTGCGGAGGCCGCCGCGACCAGCGCGGGCAGCGCCTGCCGGTCGGCCCACGCGTGGGCCGCGTCGCCCGCCTGCTGCCGTTGCAGCATGTCCAGGGCGGTGAGCGTGGCCGTTCCCCAGTCGGCCGTGGAGTCGAGCCACGGCGCGGCGTCGGTGAGGAAGCCCTGTTCGCTGTGCGGCAGATGTGCCCGCAGGTACGCGGGGGCTGCGGCGACGGCGGCCAGGCGGGGGCTCAGGGTGCGGGCGGCCTTGGCCGGGTCGGTCGGCCAGGCGGTCCAGAACTGCTTGATCGCGGCGCTCAGTTCGGGTGCCTGACCGCCGGTCAGCGCCGAGGTGTAGTTCAGGTCGGCGAAGGCCCGCAGGGCGGCGGCGGTCCTCGGGTCTCCCCCGGCGAGCTCGCTGAGGGACGCGTTCCACGAGGTCTGCGGGTCGTAGGCCCCCGCGTTCCACAGGTAGTCCGCCATCGTGAACAGCGCGATCCTCGACGCGTACGGCTGGATCATCGGGTTCGAGGTGAGCCCCGCCACCGCGCCGGCCACGCCCGGCTCGCGCCCGGTGTAGGGGGCGAGGAGCAGCCGGTTGGTGACGTAGTCGTTGACCGGGTAGTTGTCCCAGACCAGGATCTTGTGGCCGAAGACCTGCCGGGCTTCCTGGGCCTGGGCGGTCGTGATGGTGGGCGCGACGACGCCTTCGCCGGTCCACTCCACCAGCACGGCGGGGTCCAACTGCTGGGCGATGGCGGTCTTGTAGGGGCTGGGCGAGGTGTCGTAGTACTCCGTGGGCACCATCTGCAGCGGCGCGGCGCCGGGGTGGGTGGCGATGAAGTCCTGCTGCACCCGGTTGAGCAGATACGACTGCGCCGCGCCCGCCGCGCCGCCGCCGGTGCCGAACCTGGTCTTGTCGGCGTCGCAGTTCCAGTTGGTGTAGCTGATGTCGTCCAGCGGGACGGCGAAGGAGCGCACACCCACGTCCCACAGCGTCTGGAACTTGGCCACCAGCGCCTTCTCGTCCGCGTCGGAGCTGTAGCAGACGGACAGGCCGGGTGAGAGCGCGTAGGTGAACGCCACGTGGTCGGCGGTGGCGCGGTCGGACAGGCTCTTGATCACCGCGAGCTTGTCGGCCGGGTACGGGTCGCGCCACTGCGCCCGCAGGTAGGGGTCGTCCTTGGGCGAGTACACGTAGATGTTCATCTTGTGCGCGGCGAGGTAGTCGAGCTGGTCCAGGCGGGCCGGGTCCGACCAGGGCGTGCCGTAGAAGCCCTCGATGACGCCCCGCAAGGGGGTGGACGGCCAGTCCCGCACGGCGAGCCCGTCCAGCGTGCGGCGGGGAGCGCGCCCGTCGGGCCGCACGAGCTGGCGGAGGGTCTGCGCGGCGTAGAAGGTGCCGGTGGGATCGGCTCCGGCCAGCACGATCGACCTGTTCCCGACGCCCAGTTCGTAGCCTTCGGCCGGCAGCCCGGCGGTTCCGGGCAGCCGGAGCACGGCCAGCGCCGCCGCGGACCCGGGGGTCTCGGCCGGGCCGCCGACGTACACCGTGAGGCCGCCGTGCCGCGCGGGGTGGTCGGCGCGGGCGAAGGTGCGGGCGCCTCCGGCGCGCAGGGCCTGCTCGGTCGCGCTGATCGCCGAGGTGTCCGCGGACGGCCCGGCGACCAGGGTCACGGCAGGGGTGATGGTGACGTGGCCGGTGTGCGGGGTGACGGAGCGGGGGGTGGGGAAGATCCGCGGTGCGCTCGGGGCGGCGGCGGCATGCGCCGTCCCCCGGACGCCGGGCAACGCGCCGGTGGCCGCGAGCGCGAGGGCGGCGGCGGCCACGACCACTGTGCGTCTGGCGCGGGTCGATCCGTGGGAGTGCTGCACGAGTCATCCTCCTTGGTCTGCTGTCCGGCTTGCTCCTGAGTGCGCTGTGCCTTCGCGGGCCGCGCCCGCCGGCAGGGTCAGCCGGCGGGGCGGGCCTGGTGCGACCATCGAGCGAGGGGTGCGGTGATCGAGGAGTTCCGTGATCGAGGAGTACGTCGCCGTGCGCGTGGCGGGCGCGCTCGGCGTGGAGGTGCCACGGGTGCCGGACGGTGGGCCGTGACCGTCCGGCGGGCTCACAGTGGTCTAGACATCTACGGTAGGCCCGGTGAAATTGCGACGTCAATGGCGCGGCGGGAGCGCCCTGGCGCCGCTCCGGTCTACGTGGCGCGCACGTGGACCGGGGCGGTGGGCGCCGACATCAGGCCCGTCACGGGGTCGACGCCGACCGCGGTGAGTACCGCGGACCCACGCTGGAGGTGCGTGTCGCAGCGCCAGTTCCCGTGCCGGTCGGCGGGTTGGTCCACGCAGGCGGGCTTGCCCGACACCGAGACGGTGACCAGTTCGCCCGGGGTGGCGGTGCCCTCGATCCGTATCCGGCCCGCGTGGACCGAGGACGCGTCGGCCGGCCTTACGAGCACCGGCGCGGCGGCCGGCTTGCCGGGCACGCTCACCAGGGCGCCGGCCACGGAGGCGAAACTGCCGCCGGACGCGGGGTTCTTGCTGCCGGTGACGGTCACGGTCAACGTGTGCCGCTGGGCGGGGTCGAGGCCGGTGCGGGTGAACACCGAGGCCAGAGCGCCGTTGCCGCTGTAGAGGTCGACCGCGGTGGGCGAGCCGCCGTCCACCGACACGTCGACGATGCCGTTGCTGGCGTTGGCCATGGACTGAAGGGTGACGCTGTCCCCCTGGAAGGTCAGCGTCGCCTTGTCACCGGCGGTGTCGTCCCAGGTGTTTCCGCCGCCGGACTGCCACGAGCCGCTGTACTGCCACTGGTTCACCGCGCTGCCGGTGGCGTCGTAGCCGACGTTCGTCACCGCTTCCGGGGTGTGCGTGCCGGCCGGCAGCGCGACCGGGACCGCGAGGTCGGTCAGCGTGCTGACCTTGAGGTTGTCGTACTGCTCGCCTGCCAGATAGCCACTGGCGACCAGGCCGACCTTCCCGGCGGCGAGGGTGGTGTCCGTGGCCGAGCCGACGGTGGTGCCGTCGACGGAGGCGTAGATCAGCGAGCCGTCGAAGGTGAGCGCCAGGTTGTGCCAGGTGTTCAGCCCGGCCGCCGAGGACAGCGTTCCGCCGGCCAGCGACCGTGCCGCGCTGCCCGAGCCGTCCGCGAGGTTGATCGACCAGGCGCCGGTGTCGCTGAGCGTGAGCGAGTAGTAGTGCACCTTCGACGGGTCCTCCTCCGTGCCGCCGAGGTTGCTCTGGCGGCCCAGAATCCCGACCGAACCCGGCTGGGCGTTGCGCACGTCGGCGGACACCTGGTAGTTGCTCCAGGCTTCGTCGCCGCCCACCGTGTACGGGTAGGGGGTCTGGATGTTCGACTGCCATTCGAGCGGCTTGGTCGGGGTGTCCATCTGCACGCAGTTGCCGCCGCGGCCGGCACACGGCTCGACGGTGAACGCGCCCTCCATGGTGGCCAGGTAGCGGGCCTGCTGGCCCCGGGTCCCGGTGGTGAACGAGTCGGAGTAGGGCAGTGCGAGCGGCTTGCTCGCCGGCGCCGCGGCGCTTCCCTTGTGCTGCCCGGTCGTGGTGGTGAACGAGTAGAGGTGGTCGGGCTGGAGGGTCATCGTGACCGTGCCGTGCGCGTCGGGTACGAGCGTGCGGTCCTGCGCGAACCACTGCGAACGGTCGTTGGAGACCAGGTTGGTGCTCCACACGTGCACGGGCCGGGTGGACAGGCCGCCGCTGACGGTGAGCTTCACCGTCTGGGGGCCGGTGGCCCGGGTCGTCTCGACGACGGAACTCCAGTCCTTGCCGCCGGGCGACTTCAACGTCACGTAGCTGCCGACGTCGTCGGAGCTCCGGCCGCCGAGGTAGCCGCTGGCGCCGTCCAGGTACTGCCAGCCCGGCTGCGCGAACTGCGTGGTGTGCGCGGTCACCCAGGTCGACAGGCCGACGTCGTAGGAGCCCGTCCACGGCTCGTCGGCCCTGACCAGTCCCTGGTCGGCGAAGCCGACGTCCGAGTAGGCCGAGGCGACGGCGGGCCAGTTGATGCTCGCGGTCATCCGGCCGTCGACGTAGTCGATGTTGTCGGCGCGGGCCATCGGCAGACCGCCGGCATTGTAGCTCATCGAGCCCTGTTCAGCGGCCCACAGCGGGGTGTTCAGTGCCTGGGCGGCCGGCGAGGAGGGGCAGGACGTCTCCACGTCGGGGTAGTCCGAGATCGGCGTGGGGCCGTTCCACCCGCAGGGGTAGTGCTCGCCGATGACCGAGACCGCCTTGGCGAAGTCCGGGTCCTGCGCCATGGCGCCGCTGACGTCGGAGAACGAGCTGACCTGGTCCGCGGCCACCAGCTTGACCCCGGCGAAGCCGTGCGCGTCCAGCGCCGCCCGGAGATCCTTCCACCAGGCCGCGGTCCAGCCGCCCTTCTCGTTCCAGCCGCCCATGTAGGCGAAGGTGAGGCCGCGTTGCTTGGCGCAGCCCAGCCAGTCGGTGATGTACTGGATGCCGTTCTGCGTGTACATGCTGGAGCCGACCCAGCCCGGCGCCGCCCAGGTCAGCCCGTAGAGCTTGATCTGCGGGTTGCGCTTCACCGCCTGCTGGGCAAGCCAGAACTCGTAGCCCGCCTGGCAGTTGATCACTCCCCGGGTCTCCTCGACGGTCTGCTCGGCGCCGGAGGTGGTGTTCCCGTCCCCGCTGGTCTCGACCTTCAGGAGCTGCAGGTCGGCGCCGTAGCCGGGCTTGAAGAGGTAGTCCAGGATCGCGTTGCGCTGCGCGGCCGGGTAGTCGGTGAGCAGCCGGGTGTTGCCACCGCCGCCGCTGATCGCGCCGAGCCCGTCGAAGGTGCGTCCGGTGTCCTGGCCGTTGACCGCGATCGAGGTGTCCGGCAACGCGGCCGCGCCGGCTCTGGCCGGGGCCAGCAGGACTGCCGCGGCGGCCATGATCAGGGCCAGGACGGCGGCGACGGCCACGAAGCGGTCCCCACCGCCCGATCTCCGTCGCTCGGTGTGCGTGTGCATGGCATGTCTCCTGGGAGGACGGCGTCCTCATCGGTGGATGACTGCTGGTCAGGTGCGATGGTGTGCGAGACCGATCGGTACACCCGCCGGACCCAACGAAACCCATCAGATTCGCTCAGACGGCCCTGAGAGTAAGGAGCCGGTCGCATGGCGTCAAGGTTTCGCGCAAGCAACGCGGCGCGCTGGCTTGATCGGAACGGCGGCAGACCGATCAACTTCACTCAGCAGTGCGCGCGTTCCGTGCACCCGGCCGTCACGAGGAAGCCCGCTCCGCCCCGTCCGCCCCGAACAGCCGCCCCTCCACGTCCTGGAGGCCGTAGCGCAGGGCGCCGAGCGCGACCGACTCGTCGCCCAGGCTCGATGCCTGGACCTCCGGCGGGAACAGGCACAGGTCGGCCAGGTGCCGGCTGACCGGCTCGATGATGTCGTCGCCGGCCTGGGAGATGCCGCCGCCGACGACGACCAGCGTCGGGTCGATGGTCATCGACATGACGGCGACTCCGGTGGCCAGGTCGCGGGCGAAGCGGTCGACCAGCTCCCGGGCCTGGGCGTTGCCCTCGCGCAGATCCGTGAAGACCCGCAGCGTCGCGTCGCCTGTCGTGCCGCCGGGGGCGTAGGCCAGAAGGCGGCGGTAGCTGTTCGCCCAGTCCAGCAGGCCGAGGGTGCCGATCTCCCCGGCGGCGCCCCGATGACCGCGGTAGGGCCTGCCGTCGATGAGCACGGCCGCGCCCAGGCGGTGGCCCGCGTGGATGTACACGAGGTCGGGCACCCCGTCGGCAACGCCCCGCCACTGCTCGGCCAGTGCGGCCATGCGCATGTCGTTCTCGGCGTGGATCGGCCCGTCCACGCTGCCGATACCCAGCGTCCGGGCGAGCTCGTCCGCGAGGTTCAGCCCCGTCAACTCCGGCATGGCGTTGGACAGGACCACCCGCCCCCGGGCGTCCACGACCCCCGGGGAGGCGATCACGGCTGCCAGCAGTGGGCTGCGATCGGCGACGGGTTCGCGGGCCAGACAGGCGGTGACCGCGTCGCCCATCGCCGCCAGCCGCCCGCGGGCGGGCAGGTCGGGATCGACGTCGATCCGCCGGGCCACGGTCACGGCCCCGCGCAGATCGGCCACCATCGCGAGGATCTTGTGCGCGCCGACGTCCACGCCCAGCACCCGGCCCGCGTCGGCGTGGAACTCGTAGCGCCTGGCCGGCCGTCCCGGCTGGCGGGCGGCCGCCGGGTCCGGCGCCGCACCCTCGGCGACCCAGCCCTGGGCGAGCAGTTCGGCCACGCCTTCCTCGCAGGTCGGCCGGGACAGGCCGGTGGACCGGGCGAGTTCGGTGACGGTCTGCGCGCCGTGCTCGTACATCCTGCTCAGCATCGCCGCCAGGTTCCGCCTGCGCAGTGCCGAAGGGTCCCCGCCCGTGATTCGCATCTGACCCCTGCCTCGATTCATACGTGATCATCCTGGCCGCGACCCCTTGACAAGCAGGCGCAGGAGACCAGTATCTTCTCGACTCAATTGTTAAACAAGTCTTGTTATCTATCACCACGACGGATGGGGACTTCCGTGAGACGCAAGCTGATGCCGCTGGCCGCTTCGGGCCTGGTGGCGGCGATACTCCTGTCCGGCTGTGCGGCCGGCGGCTCCGGCAAGGCGTCGGGAGGTGGAGGCGGGAAGGGGAAGGTCACGCTGACCTTCCTGACCTTCGAGACGCCGAACCTGACGGCCAAGTACTGGGACGACGCGATCGCCCGGGCCTCGGCGAAGGTGCCAGGCGTCACCATCAAGAAGCTGGTGGCCCCGTCGGTGGACCGCGTCGGCTACGCCAAGCAGCTCGCGGCCTCCGGCCAGTTGCCGGACATCATGATCGGGGTGTCGCCGAACGGGTTCGCGCAGGCCGGCCAGCTCGCCTCGTGGAGCGACGGGCAGCTCAGCGACTTCGTGTCGCCGCACTCCAACCCCATCGGCGGCAAGATCTACCAGCTGCCGTACGACACCCAGCCGACGCCGCTGGTGTACTACAACAAGTCCGACTTCACCGCCGCCGGGATCGCCGCCCCGCCGAAGACGTACCAGGACCTGCTGGACGACTGCGCGAAGTTGAAGACCAAGGGGATCAACCCGCTGGTGGTGGGCGGTGGCGGCAAGGACACCTGGGCCGACATGTACCCGCTGATCGGCGCGGTGGCCACCGACACCTACCGGCCCGAGCCCGACTGGCTGGCGCAAAAGGCCAAGGGCAAGGCCAAGTTCACCGATCCGGCGTTCACCAAAGCCGCGCAGAAGGTCTCGGACCTGGCGAAGAAGGGCTACATCGATCGCGCGGGCCTGTCCCGCTCCTACGCCGACGACGAGCAGGCGTTCCGCGCCAACAAGGGCGCGATGTACCCGATGGGCTCGTGGTTCGCCGCCTCCGCGGACGCGAAGAAGCCCCCCTTCGACGTGGGCGTGTTCGCCTGGCCCTCCGACGACGGCTCGCTGGTCATGCCGTCCTACACCGGTGGCGGCATGTCCGTGTCCTCCAAGGCCCCCGACGTCGCGCTCGCCCAGAAGTGGGCGCTGGCGTTCATGCTCGACAAGACCTCGCTGGACGCCTCGGTGAAGACCGACGGGTCGATCATCGCGCTGAAGGACTACACCCCGCCCGCCGGCATGGGCCCGGTCTACACCGCCACGCTCGACCTCTACCAGCAGGCGGTGAAGCAGCACGCGATCGTCGACGCCTTCTCGGTCGAGTCCGGCGACGACTCGCTGCCCGCCGGTGTCGCGGACAAGGCCGCCGCCGGAGTCGCCGACCTGATCAACGGCAAGAAGACCGCGCAGGAGTTCGGGGCGTTCCTCGACTCCGAATGGGCCAAGGCCGACGAGTAGCCCGCGCCCTCCCGCACGACGACCCAGGAACGAGGAGAAGACAGACATGACCGCGACACTCGCGCCCCCGGGCGCGCACACCCGGGACGCGCCGGGTGCCGGTCCGGCCCGGCGATGGTCCGCCCGGTGCTCCAAGGTGTGGCACTTCCTGACCTTCGGCGCCCCCGGACTCGTCGTCTACCTCGCCTTCGTCCTGGTGCCGATCGCCATGACGATCGGCACCAGCCTCACCAACCGCAACCCGGCCAATCCGCCGACCCGGTGGGTCGGTCTGCGGAACTACACCCGGCTGTTCTCCGACCCCGACTTCACCGGCGCGTTGAAGAACACCGTCGTCGTCACCGTCATCATCACGGTCCTGGCCAACCTCCTCGGGCTGCTCGTCGCCCTGTTGCTCGACCGGCGCGGCTGGCTCTACAACGCCCTGCGCTCGGTGTTCTTCACGCCGGTCGTGCTGTCCTCGGTCGTGGTCTCGGTGATCTGGCAGGCGATCCTCACCGACGACGGGCTGCTCAACTCGATGCTGAAGAAGCTCGGGGTGCACCACCCGCCCGGCTGGCTGTCCGACCCCGATCTCGCGCTGTACTCGGTCGCGTTCATCATCACCTGGCAGATGCTCGGCTTCTGCGTCGTCGTCTACCTGGCCGGCCTGGCCGGTGTGCCGGCCGAACTGCACGAGGCCGCCTCCATCGACGGCGCCGGCATCTGGACACGCTTCAGGAACGTCACCTGGCCGATGCTGGCGCCCGCGCTGACCATCAACACGGTCATGCTGCTGATCAGCGGGTTCAAGGCGTACGACCAGATCCAGGTGATCACCAACGGCGGCCCGGGCAACGGCACCACCTCCACCGTCGCCTTCGAGGTCGTGCAGACCACGTTCACCGGAAACCACATCGGGTACGGCGCGGCGATGGCCACCGTCATGCTCGCCATCATCGCGGTGATCTCGGTCCTCGCGCTGCGCGTGCTCCAGCGGCGGGAGGTCACGCTGTGAACTCCCAGCGGTCCTTGTGGCTCCGGCCGATAGCGGCGCTCTTCGTCACCGCGGTGTTCTTCCTCCCGCTCTACGTGGTCCTGGTCAACGTGTTCAAGCACGGCCCGGACATCACCGCGCACCCGGTGAGCCTGCCGATCCCGCCGACGCTCTCCTCGATCCACCAGGTGCTGTCCCGCCCGGACCACCTGTTCTGGTACGGCCTCATCAACAGCGTCGAGGTCACCGCCATCTCCGTCACCGCCCTGACGATCGTCTCCGCCATGCTCGGGCACTACCTGGCCCGGGCCAAGGGAGCCTGGGCCAAGGGGGTGCTGGCGACCCTGCTGTGCGGACTGATGATCCCGCCCGCGGTGATCCTCGAACCGGTCACCGAGGTGCTGCGCCGGCTCGGCCTGATGACCACGATCCCGGGGCTGGTGCTGGTCAACGTCGGGTACTACGTGCCGTTCGGCGTGTTCGTCTTCACGGGTTTCGTCAAGACCATCCCGATCGAGCTGGAGGAGGCCGCGGCCCTCGACGGCGCCGGGCCGTTCCGCGTGTTCTGGAAGATCGTGTTCCCGCTGCTGCGCCCGGCCTCGGCGTCCGTCCTGATCTTCCTCGGCGTCTGGATCTGGAACGACTTCCTCAACCCGCTGATCATCATGGGCCCGGCGAACGGCACCACCGTCACCGTGGGCATCTACCGGGCCATCGGGGAGCACCAGTCGGACTTCGGCGCGGTCTTCGCGCTGATGTTCCTCGCCACCATCCCGATCCTCGTCTTCTACCTGGCGTTCCAGCGCCACTTCGTCAAGGGCCTGACAGGCGGCGCGACCAAGGGGTGACTCCGCTTCCCCCGACCCCCGCCGCCTCGCTACCTGATCGCTCAACAGGAGTACTTGTGAACCTTGCCGCCCCGCCCGCCGGCGGCGCACCCGCCTCCACACCGTTCGTCACGGGGGACCTGTCCGCGCCGATCGGGCGTCCGCTGTCGCTGGTCGTCCTCGGCGCGGGAGCCCGCGGCGAGGCCTACGCCGACCTGGCGGCAAAGAGCCCGGAGCGGGCCCGGGTGGTGGCCGTCGCCGAAGCCCGCGACGGCGTCCGCCGGGCGTTCGCCGCCCGGCACGCGGTCAGCGACGAGTTCTGCTTCACCGACTGGCGCGAGGTGCTGGAACGGCCCCGGCTGGCCGACGTTGCGATCGTCGCGATCCAGGACGCCGACCACGTCGAGGCGGCCGTCGCCCTGGCCGACCTCGGCTACCAGCTGCTGCTGGAGAAGCCGATGGCCACCACGCAGGAGGACTGCGACGCCATCGCCGAGGCCGTACAGCGCAACGGCACCGCGCTGGCTCTGGCCCACGTCATGCGGTACACGCTCTACTCCGTGGCGCTGAAGAAGCTGCTGCGGGACGGCGCGATCGGCGACATCGTCTCCCTGCAGCACCTGGAGCCGGTCGGCTACTACCACTTCGCGCACTCCTTCGTGCGCGGCAACTGGCGCCGCGAGGACCAGTCGGCGCCGCTGCTGCTGGCCAAGTCCTGCCACGACATCGACTGGCTGTGCGACGTCGTCGGCCGGCCGGTCCGGCGGGTGTCGTCGTTCGGGTCGCTCACCCACTTCCGTCCCGAGTCCGCCCCCGAAGGCGCCACGGATCGCTGTGTCACCTGCCCGCTGGAGTCCTCGTGCGCCTTCTCGGCGCCCCGGCTCTACCGGGACGGGCTGCGCCGGGGAGGCACCAAGCAGTACTTCACCCGCATCGCGACCGCCGGGGAGCTGACCGAGGAGGCCGTCACCGCGGCGCTGACCGACGGGCCGTACGGCCGCTGCGTCTACCACAGCGACAACGACGTGCCGGACCACCAGGTGGTGAACCTGGAGTTCGACAACGCCGTGACCGTGTCCTTCGTCCTGACCGCGTTCACCCCGATGGAGAACCGGCAGACGAAGATCTTCGGCACCCGCGGCCAGCTCACCGGGGACGGCCGCCACATCGAGGTGTACGACTTCCGCACCGAGCGCACCACCGTCATCGACACCTCCCTCGACGGCTCCTCCGCGGCCGAAGGACACGCCGGAGGCGACGCGGCCATGTTCAACGCCTACATCGACGCCCTGCACGGCGGCCGGCCCGAGCTGATCGTCTCCGGGATCGAGGCCAGCCTGGCCAGCCACCGCGTGGTCTTCGCCGCCGAGCGGGCCCGGCACGCCGGGACGGTCGTCGAGCTCTGACCGTAGCGGCCCCCTGACGTACCACCCCCCGCACCACACCCGTACACCCGTACACCCGTACACCCGTGAAGAACGCATTCTCGTCCGAGGAAGGACCCCTCGCGTATGGACCTGAGACGAAAACTCACCCCTCGCCTGACCGCCGCGATCGCGGTGGCGGGCCTGCTGACCGCCCTGCCGGCGGCGGCCGGCATCCAGACCGTGTCGGCGGCGACCGGATCGCACCACTCCGGTGATGTCCTGGTGGACGCCGGCTACCTGCGGGTGGGGATGGACGCCACCGGCACGGTCACCAGCCTGGTCGACTCCCGCGACGGCCGGAACTACCTGGTGGCGGGGCACGGCACCGCTCCCCTGGTCAGCCTGGTCATCGGTGGGCGGCAGGTGAAGCCGACCTCACTGCGGCGCTCCGGCGGCACGCTGGTGTTCGGCAACTCCGCGGCCGGCACCGAGGTCGACGTCGCGGTCAGCGACCGGACGTCGTACTCCACGTTCACCGTCACGAAGGTCAAGGCGCCCCGCGGCGCCGACGTGCAGACCCTGCTGTGGGGCCCGTTGGCGACCACGCTGACCGGCTCGCTCGGCGAGTCGGCGGGCCTGGCGAGCAACAGCGGATTCACGGCCGGGATGAAGGTGCTCAACGACCGCACCGAGGGCGGCTGGCCCCGTGAGGACACCGGCATGGGCTGGGAGAACGAGGTGTCGGACAACCCGTCCGACCTTCAGGTGGCACCGCTGGAGCAGTGGAGCGTCGGCGGCCGGACCCCCTGGGGCAACCTCCTGCGCGCCTTCACCTTCGACTACACCAAGCAGCGGCTGCGGACGAACGACTCCGGCTACGGGATTCCGGTCGGGCCGCTGCCCGGTGCCCAGGGCAGCATCGTCGGCTCGCGGATCGCGCTGTACGGCACCACCCCGGATCTCGCGCCGACCGTCCTGTCGACGATCGCCAAGGGCCAGAACCTGCCGTACCCGACGATCGACGGGCAGTGGCAGAAGGCGGCGCAGGCGACCTCCAAGTCCATCCTGGTGCTGTCCGACCTCAACACCGGCAACGTCGCGGACGCCGACCGGTTCGCCAAGGCCGCCGGCATCGACACGGTCTACTCGCTGCCCGGGGCCGACGGCCCCTGGCAGTCCGCCGGGCACTTCCAGTTCAACTCCAGCTTCGGCGGCAGCGACGCCGGCGCGACCGCGCTGGTGCACGCCTCCACGTCCGACGGCGTCGCCGTCGGCGCGCACACCCTGTCGAACTTCATCGACACCAACGACCCCTACGTCCAGCCCGTGCCCAGCCCCGACCTCCAACTCGGCCAGAGCGCCGAGCTGACCCGGCCGCTGGCCGCCACCGACACCTCCCTGTACATGGCGAGCTGCGCGCCGCTGGCCGACGGTCTGGCGGGCAAGTCCCTGCTGATCGACCACGAGTTCGTGAACTACACGGGGTTCACCACCGTCGGTGACGAGTGCCAGGTGACCGGGCTGACCCGGGCCCAGTGGTCCTCGGCCGCCGCCGACCACGCCGCCGGCGCCACCGCCGCCCGGGTGCCGCACAACTCGTACGACGGCGCCCTGGGCGACCTGAAGCTCATCGACGCCACCGCCACCCGGTTCGCGACCATCTGGAACACCACCGGCATCAGCGCGACCTCGTTCGACGGGCTGGAGTCCGCCTCGGAGGCCGGCTGGGGCCAGTACGGCATGGCCCGCATGGTCAACGGGGCCTTCGCGCAGCTGAAGGCCAAGGACGGCTTCATCTCCGAGACCAGCCGCGAGGGTTCGAACGTCTGGGACGCGCTGTCCCGGGCCAGCTGGGGCGAGGTCGGCTCCACCAGCATGAACCAGGTGTTCATCAACAACGCCTACTACCAGGCCAACTACCTGCCCGGGATGCTCGGCTGGATCTCGCTGCCGGGAGGCGCCGCCCTCCACACGGTCGAGGACACCCTCGCACGGGGCGCGGGCCTGAACGCCGGCGCCGGATTCGAGACCTCCGTGTCCAGCCTGACCAACGGCGGGCAGAACACGGCGGCCCTGCTCGACGAGGTCAAGCAGTGGGAGACGGCCCGCAACCTCGGAGCCTTCACCGACGACGAACGCGCCCAGTTCCGCGACCAGTCCACGCACTGGCACCTGAGCGTCATCACGCCCGGCAGCTCCTGGTCGCTCCAGCAGCTCGACGCCGCCGGCAACGCCGTCGGCGCGCCCCGGACGGTCTCCGTCCCCACCCCGGGCTTCACCAGCACCAGCCTGCCGGGCATGACGCCCGGCAAGCTCTACGAGGCACGGCCGGCCGCGAACGTGCCCTCGATCATCCGCTACACCGTCACCGCGGGCACCCTGCCCGCCGGCCTGCACCTCAACCCCGACACCGGCGGCATCACCGGCGTCCCGCTCACCGGCGCCCCCGCCAGGTTCACCCTCACCGGCAAGGGCGCGCCCGGCACCCCGGACGCGCGCCAGACCTTCACGATCCGGGTGGGGAACCCCTCACCCGCCGAGGGAGGCCGAACGCGCTGACCGTGGCGTAGTGGCACCGGTGGCCCGCTCTCCGGCCGGAGAGCGGGCCACCGGTGCGTCGACCACCCGCCGGCGCCCGGGCCGGTGCGTCAGGTCCGGGTAGCTCAGGACCGGGGAGCGCGGGTGCCGGACCTGGCCATGGTGAGGAAGACGCCGACGCAGCACGTCAGGAGGAGCGCGGTGGCGAGCAGGCTGGGTCGTGCCGCCTTCCCCAGGCCCCACGTGCAGAACCGGACGGTGAAGGGGACGGCCAGGGAGACGCTGGTGGTGAACAGCGCGCCCCGGCGCAGGAACAGCTCGTGCTGGATCACGTAGGCCGGCACGTACACCCCGCAACCGAGCAGCAGGATCTGCCCCCACTGCACGAGGGTGAGGTGGCCGAAGGAGTTGCGGGCCAGCGCGGGCAGCAGCAGCATCAGCGCCCCGGCCGCGAACACGGACGGCAGGGCCACCACCGAGGAGACGTCGGGGGCGAGCTTGCCGTAGAAGTGCGCGTACAGCGCCATCGAGACCATGGCGGCCACGGCGGCCAGCACTCCGACCAGCGCGCGGGTGGGGGTGACGCCGCCCCGGACGCCGAACCCGCTCCCCCGGTCGAGGAGGCCGTAGGCGACCGCCGCCGCGGCAGCCACGCAGGTGCCCACCAGTGCGGTCACGCCGGGGCGTTCGCGGAACAGCCACAGGCCGAGCACGAACGTCACGCAGGGCAGGAGCGCGAGGACGACGTTGGTGGTCGCGGCGCCGATCAGCCCGATGGCCCAGACCGAGGCCATCGAGTAGCCGAAGACCCCCAGGGCGCCCAGGGCGGCGACGGCGCGCGGGCGGCTGCGCACCACCTCCAGCGCGGGGCGTCTGGTGGTCCGGCGGGCGGCGGCGAGCAGCGACAGCCCGACGCAGCTGGTGCCCGCGCGGCCGGCGGCGACGGCGAACGGATCGGCGTGGGCGACCAGGTCCCCGGACAGCAGCCACGTCAGCGACAGCAGCGCCACCAGCGCTGCGGCCATGAGCAGGCTGGGCCCCCAGGCGAGTTCGCGCGCGGCCCTGCTGGTCCCCGGCGCGGTGGCGCCGGCCCGCGGTTTCGTCGACGCGTCCGTCACGGTCGCGCGGCCCCCTCGTCGTCACGGGCCCGCGGCCCAGAGCTTTCCCCGGATGCGTGGTCCACGGTACTTGCCCCTGTCCCCGCCCGGTTGCCGGGGCGGGGACAGGGGCGGGGACGGGTGCCGTGTCCCTCGCGGTGACCGTGTCAGTCGTTGATGAGGTCGAACTCCTCCCAGGGGCCGATCGCCGTGCGGTTGGCGATCAGCGCCGAGGCGCCGGCGTCCTCGGCCGTGACGATCTGCTGGTTGTTGTAGGCGCGGAAGCTGACGCTGCCGTCGGAGTTGTGCAGGAGGTAGAACGTCTCCCACGGGCCGACCGCACCGCGGTTGGCGATCAGCGGCGAGCTGCCCTTGTTCTCGGCGGTGACCCACTGGTTGTCGGAGTGCGCCCTCAGGTTCACGGTGTTGTTGTTGTTCGCGATCAGGTCGAAGGTCTCGTTGGTGCCGATCGAGGTGGCGTCGGCGATGAGCGAGGTGGTGCTGTTCGCCGCGTCGACGTACTTGCCGTTGGCGTGGGCCTTGAGGCTGATCACGGACTGGGTGGGCGGCGGGAACGTGGTGGTGTTGTTCGTGTAGCCGGCCGCGGTGACGTTGGCCTGCACGGCGTTCTCGGTGGCGTCGGTCGGGAAGCCCTTGGTGACGGCGCCCTCGAAGAACTCACCGGTGCCTTCGGGGCTGTTGTCGCCGCCGGTGCCCAACTCGATGGAGGGCTGCACCTTCATCGGGTTGTAGCCGTTGGGTAGGGCGCCGGAATACGCCTGTGACAGCCCGCCGGATTGCCCGTTTCCGTATTTCAGCGTGAAGTTCGTCGTGCCGTTGTTCTTCTCCCAGGCGGTCACGAACGAGCCGGTCTCGCTGGGGATGTTCGACGGGTTGGGGCCGGCCGCGCTGAAGTACATGCCGTTCTCGAGGTCGCCGCCGACCCAGGGGCCGGAGCCGGTGCAGCCGCCGGTCCAGCAGGCGGAGCCGTAGTAGATCGCGTTCATGGTCGCGTTGCCGTCGTCGGAGTCGTCGGCCTCGGCCGAGCCGAAGTCGAAGCAGCAGCTGCTGCTGGTGAGGTTCGACGACGTGAGCATGTACAGGCCCTCCGGCTGCGAGCCGGTGGGCACGTTCTTGGCGGCGTTGTTGCGGTATCCGGTACCGATGTTGTTGACCAGCACGCCGTAGGCGCCCTGGCCGCCGATGGTGATCGGCAGCGCCATCGCGTCCGCGCCGATGTCCGAGCCGTTCGGGCCGGGGCCGGAAAGCCCGCCCGAGCAGCCGGAGCAGGAACTGCCCGGCGAGATGGGCAGGTTGTTGGCGTTGGGCGCGTCTGGTCGTACAGCTGGGTGATGATGCACGTCGTGCCGGCGCAGAAGGAGACCTGCGGCGCCGAGGCGACCAGACCGCCGGCCGACGCGAGTCCGATGTTCAGGGTGCTGCTGTCCGAGGCGCGCTGGATCTGGTACAGCGGGCCGTCGTACGAGGAGAACATCGCCCGGGTGGTGCTGTACGCCGCCTCACACGGCGTGCCACCGGACGCGTAGATGTCGCAGGGCCCCGATGAAGCCGCCTCGGCGCGGGTCGCCGTGCCGAGGACCGGCACCGCGATCGCCACCGCGAGCAGGATCGCGATCAGCAGCCGCGTCCGGCGTCGGAGTGTGAGTAAGACCAGCACAAATGCCTCCGGAAATGTGATGGTGCCATTCCGCCCGTGGCGTTGAGCCGGATCTCGGCCGCGCTCATCGTCGGGCGCGGTCGGGGATCGCCGGTTTCTGCGCAGTGTTGTGGCAAAAGGCGGCGTCCCCAGTGGCGCAGCACACATGTTCAGCTGGCTCTAGACATAAGTCAAGACGATGGACTGGCCACAGTGGACCTTTCAAAGATTCTTCGGGGGAAAGGTGGCGCAAACGTCCGGAGCCTTCCGCACAAAGTGAGCACAACCGGTCGAACGGGCGCTCGCGGGGCGGGTGTTGGCCCCCTCGGCCCGGGCTCGCCGGCGGGCACCGCGCCGGGCGTCGACATCGTCGGCTCGCAGGGCACGACGTGGCACGGTTACGCGGGATGCGCGGGGAGGTAGCCGAGCAGTTCCGCGTTGACCGCGTCGGGGCGTTCGAGATAGCCGATGTGGCCGCAGTCGGGGATCTCGACGTAGCGGGAGCCGGGCAGGGCCGCGGCGAGTTCGCGGGTGAGCCGGGGGCGGACCACGAGGTCGTCGGCGAAGGCGACGACGAGGCAGGGGCGGCTGACGCGGCGGTAGGCGGCGAGCCGGTCGGGGATCAGGGCGAGGTCGAGCTGCGCGCGGGCGGCGACGGTGTCGGGAAGGGCGAGCTCGAACAGGCTCAGCCAGTCCGTGAGCCGGCCGGCGTCCTCCAGGGTTCGGGGCGAGAGGTTCTGGAGGGCGTGGCGGTGGGCCGCGACCTCGGGCGGAAGCCGCACACCGCTGTCGGCGAGTGCGAGGTCCGCCGCGGTCCCGGCGGCGATCAGCGCGTCCGTCCGCCCGCTGCCGGCCATCAGGACGGCCCGGTCGACGAGTTCGGGCCGGGCGACGACGAGTTCCTGGACGATGATCGCGCCCAGCGAGTGCCCGACCAGCCGGCACGGCCCGGCGCCGAGGTGCTCGATCAGCCCCGCGACGTCGGCGACCATGTCGGCGAGGGTGAACGAGCCGGGGGCGGCCGGCTCCGGGCCGAGGCCCCGGTTGTCGAGCGTGATCACCCGGTGGCCGGCCCCGGTCAGCGCCGGTACCTGGTGGGCGCGCCACACCCGGCCCGGCGCGCCGGTGCCGGCCACCAGCACCACGGGCGGCGCTGCGGGCGCGCCGAACTCCTCGTACGCGAGGCTCCTGCCGTTGATCCGCGCGGTCGGCACCCTCTCACCCGCTCCCGGCCGCGAACCGGCCGACCTTGCCGATGACGTCCTCGCCGTAGATCCGCAGCGCCTGCTGGAGGGCGAACTCGGCCATGTAGGCGCGAAATCCGTCCTCCGGTTCCTCGGCGAGGTGGAGCATCCGGCGGTTGGCGAGGACGGCCTCGCCATCGAGGCGGTCCAGGCCGCGTTCGATCGCGGCGTCCATCTCCTCGGGCTCGACGACCTCGTCGACCAGCAGCCGGGCCGCCGGCTCCGCCGCCCGGACGCGGCGGCCACCGAGGATGACCTGCCGGGCCAGGCGCGGGCCGGCGAACCGGGTGAGGCGGAAGTTGGCGGCGCCGGGGACGATGCCTTCCTTGGCGGCGGGCAGGCTGAAGTACGCGTCCGAGGCGGCGATGACATGGTCGAAGACCAGCAGCATCTGCATGCCGCCGCCGATCGCGAAGCCGTCGACCGCGGCCAGCCAGGGTTTGGCCGCGTGCCGGGTGTGCCACGTCCCGGTGCCGCCGAGGTCACCGGCCTGGATGCCGTGGGCGAGCTTGCGCAGGTAGCCGAGCTCGCGGCGGAGCAGGAAGTCGACCAGCGAGATGCCGCCGGAGCTGAGGCTCTTGAGGTTGATGCCGGCGCAGAAGATCCGCCTGCCTCGGTAGCGGGGGTGGGCCATCTCGCCGCCGCGCACCAGGCCGACCCGGATGGCCGGGTCGAGCAGGGCGAGGTCGACGGCGGTCTCCATGTCGTCGACCTGCCGGCCGTCCTCGGCGTTGAGCCGGTCGTCCCGGCAGAGCGTCAGCCGGGCGACGCCGTCGCGGCGTTCGAGGTGGACGGACTCCGTCCGGAGCACCCCGGTGCGCCGGAACTCGGGGAGCAGCAGGGTCGCGCGGGCGGTGGGGCGGAGCATCGCGTCGAGCAGGTGCGGGCCGGCGACGGGCGAGCGGAGCACCGCGCGCAGCAGGATGCCCTGGTCGATCTCGTGGCCTTCCTTGTCGGCCTGGGGCCGGGCGCGCTCCTCGGCCATCCGCTCGGGCGTCGGGACGAGGCCGGGGAAGGCGGCCGCGGCCGCCTCGACCAGTTCGTCCAGGCGCAGCGCGCGGGTGAGGCCGTCGGTGAGGTGCGCGTAGACGGCGTCCACGTGAGCGTCGAGGAAGCGCGAGCGCGCGGCGCGGGCGGTGTCCTTCGCCGCGTCGGCGGCCTCGCGAGCGGCGGGGCCGCGGCCGGCCGGGCTGGGCAGCCCGGCGAGCACGCGGTCGGCCTCGGCGGCGGCCGCGGTGACGGTCACCGCGGCGGCCTCGGCGGCGCTCACGGTGACGGTCACGGCAGTGGCCTCGGCGGCGGCCGCGGTGACGGTCTCGGCGGCGGCCTGGGTGGCGGGGCGCACGCCGGGAAGGTCCGGTACCCGGGTGGACTCCGGCGAGCGGCCCGGGGGGACGCCGGTCACGCCGGCTCCCGCGCGGCGCGGCGCAGGGCACGGTCGCAGGCGGCCAGGTGGGAGCCGAGCGCGTCTTCGAAGGAGGTCGTCGCGTCGTCGAGGAGGAGCTGGCGGCGGACGGCCAGTTCGCTGCCGCCGCCGTCGCCGTAGCGCAGGACCAGGTCGGCCAGGGCGCGGTCCGGGTCGTCCGACACCTCGTCGGCCAGGCCCAGGGCAAGGGCCTCCTCGGCACCGATGGGGTCGCCGAACAGGACGGCGCGGCGGGCGCGGCCGGCGCCGAGGAGGCGGACCAGCCGGAAGGCGGCCATACCGGGCCAGGTGGCCTCGCCGTCGGCGGGCAGCGTCAGCCGCGTGCCGGGTGACACGACGCGCAGGTCGGCGGCGAGGAGGGCGTCGAGGGCGCAGCCGCCGGTGTCGCCCGCGGCGACGGCCACGGTCACGGCGGGAAGCCGCTCGAAGCGGCGCAGGGTGCGCTCCCACTTGGTGACGACGGCGGTGTCCAGGCCGGTCACCCAGTCGGGGTCGGGCATGCCGGCGACCCGCAGCACGGCGACCGCGCCGGGCCCGGTGTCCTCCACCCGGTCGCAGAGATCGGCGAGTTCCTTGACGGCCACCGCCGTCGGCGGCCGTCGGCCGTCCACGGCCAGGGTCAGGGCCGGCGCTTCGTCCACGGTCTTGTCTCCCGTCACCACTTCACCAGCACCGTTTCGAGGGTCGATCCCGGACCCATGGTCATCAGCACTCCGTAGTCGCCGGGTTCGGCGGCTTTCTCGTCGAGCAGCCGCTCGTAGGAGAAGAGGAACGACCCGCTCGACACGTTGCCGTAGTCCCGCAGCACGCCGACGGTGTGCCGCAGGTCGTGGCGGGTGAGGCCGATGTTGACGACGACCGAGTCGATGACCTTCTTGCCGCCGGAGTGCACCAGCCAGTGCCGGATGTCGGCGCGGCGCAGTCCGGTGCCCGCGAGCAGCCGGTCGATGACGATCTCGGCGTGCGCGCCCACCACGTAGGGCACCTGCGGGTCGAGGTAGAAGCTGAACCGCTCCAGGTCGCGGTCCCAGTCGTAGCGCATCGCGCCCACGGCCTCGGGGATGATGCAGCTCGCGAACTTCAGGAGGGTGGGGCCCTCGCCGCCGGCGACGCCGTCCTCCGCGGGGCCCGAACGCAGGGCGACCGCGCCCGCGCCGTCGCCGAACAGGCTGTTGACGACCGCGGTACGCATGGTGGAGTCCATGGCGTACGCGGCGGAGCACGCCTCGGTGCAGAGCACCACGGCGAGTTCGCCGGGGTGGGCGGCCGACCAGCCGGCCACCACGTTCAGGGCGTTGAGGCCGGCGTTGCAGCCCATGCCGACGATGTCGCTGCGGGAGCAGTGCCGGTCGATGCCGAGTTCGCGGATGAGCAGCGCGCTGATGCCCGGGGTGAGGAAGCCGGTGGAGGTCACGCAGCACAGGTGGCGCAGGTCGGAGAGTTCGGCGCCGGCCCGCTTGAGGCAGGCGCGCAGCGCCTCGGCGCCCATCTCGATCGCCGATCTCCTGTGCTTGTCCAGCAGGTCGCCCTGCGTCTCGGGGCTGCGGACGCCGTCGGGGCCGGGGTCGGGGAGGGTCAGGTAACGCCGTTCGATGGCGCTGTTGCGGAAGACGGAGCCGATCCTGGGGTCGGTGATCGCGAAGGCGTCGAGGACCTCCTGCTGGGAGTAGGAGGTCGGGGACACCGCGGTGCCCACACCGATGATGCGCGGCCGGTACGCGGCGGTGACGACGCCTTCGCCGGCCTCCAGCGTGATGGTCATCGGAAGGTCCACCCCCACATCCGGCGCTTGGCGCACGGACGTTGGCGTGATATCGGCGTCGTGCCGAGTTCTCTCACGGTTCTCACCCTTTCGGGACGGTCGGGAAAATGCTGTGCTACGGGATTCTGGTGACGTCGGGGAGGTCTTCGTCCGCCGCGCTCTGCGCCTCGATGAAATCGCCGAGCCGCGCCGTGCCCTCCTCGATTTCCGCTGTCGTCAGATAACTGGTGGACAGGCGGAGGGCGCGCTCGCCGCCGCCGTTCGGATAGAAGTAGCTCATGGGTGTCCACAGCACGCCGAATTTCTCGGCGGAGCGGGCAAGTGCCGTGTTGTCGGCCCGGAAAGGGACCTGGACGCTGAGGAAGAAGCCGCCGCTGGGCTCGTTCCAGTGGACGCCCAGTGCCTCGCGGCGCGGTGCCGTGAGGCGGGCGTCGAGACAGCGCAGCGTGGTGCGCATGGCGTCGCCGTAGTAGGCGGCGGGTTCGGCGTTGAGCGAGGAGATCCGGCCGTCCGCGGCGAGCAGGGCGCCGGCCACGACGGCCTGGCTGAGCGAGGGGGTGTTGACCGTCACCATGCTCTTGATGCGGGTGAGTTCGTCGGCGAGCAGGCCGCCGCCGCCCTCGTCGTCGCGCACCTCCTGGTCGGCGACGGCGAAGCCGACGCGGGCACCGGGGAAGACCGTCTTGGAGTACGAGCCGAGGTGGACCACGCTCCGGGCCCGGTCGAGGGCCTTGAGGGTGGGCAGTTGCTCCCCGGGGCTCACCCGCCGGTAGGGGCTGTCCTCGATGATCAGGATGCCGTGCCGTTCGGCGGCGTCGAGGAGCCGGGTGCGCGTGTCCAGGTCCATGGTGTGCCCGGAGGGGTTGGAGTGGTCCGGGATGGCGTACAGCGCGCGGGGCCGCCGGCCGGCGGCCCGCTCGCGGGCGATGACGGCCTCCAGTTCCGCGCAGGAGAAGCCGTCCTCCCCCTCGTCGACCGGGACGACGGTCGCGCCCAGCAGCCGCGACGCGCCGGTGATGCCCGAGTAGCAGGGGCTGGCCGCCAGCAGGACGTCCTCGGGGCGGGCGATGAGGGCACGCACCACCAGCAGCATGGCCTCCTGCGCGCCGACCGTGACGACGATCGACTCGGGCGGCACGTCGATGTCCTCGTCGGCGCGGAGCGAGTCGGCGATGATGCCGCGGATCTGGCCGGCGGTGGGGCCGTACTGGTAGAGCGCGGTACGGACCTCGGCGGGGGTACGGCCCTGGGCGGCGAGGTGGTCGAGGTAGCCGCGGAGGTGGTCGAAGATCTGCTCGACGTCGAAGAAGCCGTCGTAGGGGCGGCCGGGCGCGAAGGAGATGGCGTCCGGGTAGCGGTGCGTGATCTCGTTCAGGAACGTCATGGTGTCCAGGACGGGATCGCTGACGCAGGCGTGCAACTCCGCCCGGCGCAGCGGAAGACCGCGCGGAGCGGCCGTAGGAACTGTCGACGCTGTTGCGGACTCGGGCACGGACACGGTTCACCCCCGGTGGGAATCCATGGCGCCTGAAGACCCGGAAATACCTACGTCTTTCGCGCCGATTTCAGCGCCAGCATCACACGGTTCCCATCGCGGTAACAACATGTCCAAGGGGCCGGAATTGCCGGTTGGACGAGGCACGTCGAAGAACGCGGGAGACCGATAGACTCGGCTTTTCTCGACCATTTTCACCACAGCGCCGCAGAAACGTGCGAGCGGTGCCGGAAGATCGGCTGCGCGGCGCCCTTCAATTCCCCCGCGTCCGCCGGCGTCGGTCCTTTCCGGTGGTCGCACGGACGGACCCGCGCTGCCGGGACAGGTCCGTCCGTTTCCTGCGTGCTGCCGGGATCGGCCTCGCCGTGGTGCGGGGATCAGCCCGCCGAGGCGGCGATGTCCCGCCTCACACGTGTCGCGAAGTCCTCCCACATCTCGGCGACCTCGACGGCGAGGTCGGCGACGATGCCGCTGCAGTGCGGCGGGACGTTGCCGATGATCGCCTCCCACTCCTCCTCCCGGACCGCGTGGATCGCCAGCAGCCGCAGCAGGGTGCGGCCGGTCTCGGAGAAGCGCAGCGCCGGGTCGGCGGTCAGCCGCTTCACCAGGACGACGCGGTCGGGCGCCGCGTCCGCACGGGCCCGGCGCACGGCGCGGGCCAGCCGCAGGGTGGCGGGTTCCGTATGCGGGGTCCGGGCGGGCCGCGACGCGGAGTCGGACTCGGACTCGGACTGCACGTGGACCTTGACCTGGACAGGGATCGTGGGCACCAGCTCGGAGTCCTCGTGCGGGTCGGGCTCGGCGTCCTGGTCACGGCGGTACGAGCGGGGCAGCAGCGGCTCCCCGTTCCTCAGCCGGTTGCGCACGTCGCGCGCGGTCTCCGGGGAGATTCCGGCGGCGCGGGCGACCTGACGCAGTGACAGTTCCGGTTGCTCGGTGAGCAGTTCGCCGGCCCGCAGGCGGCCGGCACTGCCGTTGAGCGGGCGCATGCGGCCGTCCTGGCCGAGCCGCCGCTCGTCCGGGTCGGCGGTACCCGGTGCCAGGCGTCGCCGGATCTCGCTGACGGTGCCGGGCGCGATGCCGGTGACGGTGGCCACTCTGCGGTCGGACCAGTGGGGGTGGGAGTCGATGATCCGTTCCGCGGCGCGCTGGCGGTCGGCCAGGGCGAGCGGTAAGCCGTGCGTGACGTTCAGTTGGACCGCGAGGACGAAGGCGGCCGACTCGTCGCCCTCGAAGAAGCGGGCGGCGATGGTGGTGTCCCCGCGCAGCCGGGCCGCGCGCAGCCGATGGAAACCGTCGATGACGCGCATCGTGGGACGGTGGACGATGATCGGCGGCAGCGGGTTCGACGCGGCCGCGAGTATCTCGACGTGCTCCTGTCTCTCGCCCGCCAGCCGGGGCGAGCCGGCCAGCCGTAATGCGTCGACTTCTACTTCTGTCACAGCCTGTTGATCGATGAATCCCCCGGACTCCACCCCGACTCCTCACCTGCCCCCTGCCGTGGCGACGGGCAGCTCTTTCGTCAGCGAGAGAGGAACTTCTTCAGCTGAACCATCCGTCCGCGGGATCATTGCTGCTCAGGGTCGAACGCCGCCCTCTCCCCCGATTCGGCATCCAACACCACAAACATCCCCCGTCGTGGATGAGTCCGAACGTAACAGCCCGTCAGATCGTTAGAAACCCCCTGTTACCAGTGGGGTGACGGCTCAGTGAAGAGGTTGGCCGGGTACGACGAAGCGGTGCCCGCGACGCCGTCGGGCGCGTCACGGACACCGCTCAGGGGGCGGGCTCAGCGGAACCGTGGTCCGCCCGGTCCGCCCGGACCACCCGGACCTCCCGGGCCGCCCGGACCCGAACCACCGGGACCGCCGGGACCACCAGGGCCACCGGGACCGAAGACGACCGGGCCGGGGCCGCCGCCGCCAGGGCCGGGACCGCCGGGACCGGGCCCCCCGCCAGGTCCGAAGAAGACCGGCGCGGGACCGGGGCCGCCCACCGGTTCCGGCACCCGCCGCTCCGGCAGGTCCTCGACCTCGTAGTCGCCCTCGTACGCGGTGTCGGAGTCGGCGTCGGGGCCGTCGGCGAGGGCGCGTCCGGCGAACTGGGTGCGGTGGAGTTCGGCGTACAGACCGCCGAGCGCGAGCAGTTCGTCGTGGGTGCCGCGCTCCACGATCCGCCCCTGGTCCAGGACGATGATCTGGTCGGCGTCCCGGATGGTGGACAGGCGGTGCGCGATCACCAGCGAGGTCCGGCCCGCGAGCGCGGTCTTGAGGGCCTGCTGCAAGGCGGCCTCGGACTCGGAGTCGAGATGCGCGGTCGCCTCGTCGAGCACGACCACCGGCGGTGCCTTGAGCAGCAGCCGGGCCATGGCGATGCGCTGCTTCTCGCCACCGGAGAGCCGGTAGCCGCGGTCGCCGACCATGGTGTCGAGGCCGTCGGGCAGCGAGGCGACCAGCCGCCAGATCTGCGCGGCCCGGCAGGCGGCGACCAGTTCCTCCTCGGTGGCGTCCGGGCGGGCGTAGAGCAGGTTCTCCCGGATGGTGGTGTGCAGCAGGTGCCCGTCCTGGGTGACCATCCCGATCGTGTCGTTGAGCGACTCCAGCGTCAGGTCGCGCACGTCGTGGCCGTCGATGAGGACGGTGCCCTCCTCCGGGTCGTACAGCCGCGGCACCAGGTGGGTGATGGTGGTCTTGCCGGCCCCGGACGGGCCGACCAGCGCGGTGAGCTTGCCGGCCGGCACGGTGAAGCTGAGGTCACGCAACGCCCAGCTGTCGCCGTCGTGTTCGCGTGTCGGCGTGGCGAACTCCTCGAGGGAGGCCAGCGAGACGTCGGCGGGCCTGGGGTGGCGGAACGACACCCCGCGCAACTCGACGCCGGGCGCCGCGCCGCGGGTCGCGGCCGGCGGCAGCGCCACCGCGTCGGGCTTCTCGGTGACCAGCGGCTGGAGGTCGAGCACCTCGAAGAGCCGGTCGAAGCTGACGAGCGCGGTCATCGCGTCGGCCTGGGCGTTGGACAGCTGGCCCACCGGGCTCATCAGCCGGGTGAGCAGCGTGGTCAGCGCCACCAGGGTGCCGATCTCGAAGGTGCCGTGCACCGCCAGCACCCCGCCGACACCGTAGACCACGGCGGTGGCGATCGCGCCGATGAACATGGACGACAGGAAGAGCAGCTTCATCGCGACGGTGTTGCGGATGCCGATGTCGCGGCCGCGGCCGGCCAGCCGCGCGTAGCGGACGGTCTCCCGGTCCGGGCGGCTGTAGAGCTTGGCGAGCAGCGCGCCGGCGACGTTGAACCGCTCGTGCATGAGCGAGCCCATCTCGGCGTTGACCTGCATGTGCCGGCGGGCCAGGCCCTGCAGGCGGCGGCCGATGAGGCGGCCGGGGAGGATGAAGAACGGCACCAGCACCAGCGAGATCAAGGTGACCGTCCACGACAGGTAGAACATCGTGGCCAGCACGAAGACGACGGTCAGTCCGGAGGACACCACGGTGGAGAGCATCTGGGTGACCGCCTGCTGGGCACCGATCACGTCGGTGTTGAGCCGGCTCACCAGGGCGCCGGTCTGCGCGCGGGTGAAGAAGGCCAGCGACTGGCGCTGCACATGGTCGAAGACCTTCACGCGGAGGTCGTAGACCAGGCCCTCGCTGATCTTGGCGGAGAACCAGGTCTCGCCGAAGCCCACCATGACGGCCAGCAGGGCGACCGCGGCGACGGCGGCCGCGAGCCAGATCACGGTCCCGGTGTCGCGGGCCATGATGCCGTTGTCGATCAGGTACTTGAGCAGCAGGGGCGGAGCGACCGCGCAGGCGGCGTTCAGCGTGGTGCAGACCACGAGAAAGCCTATGGAGCGGCGGTGTCCGCGGGTGTACGGGATGATTCTCTTCGTCGTTCCGGGCTTCGCCCGCTGGCTGTTGTTCGAGGAATCCGGCCCGTCAGATCTGATCATGACCGGGCCGGGTCCGCCCATCATGGCCACAGGTACTCCCTGGGTCGCGTCGCTGCGGTCGGGCGGGCCACTAGCGGGCCGCCTCGGTCTCCCTCATCGCGTCGATGAGGCTCTGCGGACGGAGATCCGTCCAGTTCTCCTCCACATAGGCGAGGCACTCATTGCGCGAGGCTTCCCCGAAAACAAGCCGCCAGCCATTCGGAATTTCAGCGAATGACGGCCACAGCGAATGCTGGTTTTCCTTGTTGACGAGCACCAGAAAGGTCCCGTTTTCGTCATCGAACGGGTTGGCCATGACTGCTCCCGTGGATCGAATTCCCTTGGTGGATAACGAGACCCTAGCCGACCGATTCAGGCCGGAACAAGGTTTCCCATATCCGGAGGCAATCCACGCATATTGATATTGTTATTCCATCGGGCGGACGGAATCGCGACCAGTCTCACATGCCGGGCCGCCGGCGCGACAGCGTGTCCAACCGGCGATCCCGAGCGCTTGGACACCCGGGCGGCGCGACGCCCCCCATCCGCGGGGGTCGGTCAGGGGGCGCCGCAGTCTTGTCAACCCCTCGGGCCGGCCTGGTTAGTTGGTCGCGAGGGCCTCCGTCGGGGGCAGCCGGGCCGCGCGGACCGCGGGGTAGAAGCCGGCCAGGCCCCCGATGACGAGGGTGGCGGCCATGCCGCCGACCATGGCCCACAGCGGCACCAGCACCGCCCATCCCTTGTAGCTGGCGTAGCCGCCGGTCACCCCGATGCCCAGCAGCACCCCGCCCAGGCCGCCGAGCCCGGACAGCAGCAGCGCCTCGGCGAGGAACTGCACCCTGATCTGGCCGCGGGTGGCGCCGAGCGAGCGGCGCAGCCCGATCTCCGAGCGCCGCTCCAGCACCGAGATGACCATCGTGTTGGCCACCCCGACACCGCCGACCAGCAGCGCGACCCCGCCCAGGCCCACCAGCAGCCCGCTCAGCGCGCTGTCCGTCGCGTTCTTGGCGGCCAGCGCGTCGGAGGGACGGGAGACATTGACCTCGTTGGGGTCCTGCGGGGAGACCGTGGGGCCCAGCACGGCGTGGATCTTCTGGACGTCCGCGTCCTTCGCCCGCGTGTAGACCGTCGTCGGATAGCCGTCGAAGGACAGCTCCTTCTCCGCCACCGACCAGCCCACGAACGCCTGCGTGTCAAGGGCGGGCAGCAGTTGGTTGTCCGCCAGCAGTCCCACCACGGTGAACCAGTGGTTGCCGAGCCACACCTGCACGTCCGGCCCGGCCCGGTGAATCCCGAGGCTCTGCGCCGTCTCCGAACCCAGCACCACGGCCGGGTAGTTGCTGTTGGCGGCGTTGAGCCAGCGGCCGTCCACGATCTTCCCGCCGATGGAGCGCAGCAGGTCGGTACGCGCCGCGCTGACCGACAGGCCGCCGGACTCCACCGCCGGAATGTGGTCGTTGCGGTAGAGCTTCGCGCTCGTGGTGCCCGTCGCGGAGACCGAGACCACCTCCGGCCGGTTCGCGATCATCGCGACGGAGTCCTTGGACAGGTGCGCGGACGCGCCGGTCATGGTGGTGCCCGGGGCGACGGTGAGCAGATTGGTGCCGAGCGCGGCCAGTTTCTTGTTCAGGTCGTTCGTCGAGGAGGTGGAGATGCCCACCACGCCGATCATCGCCGCGATCCCGATCGCGATGCCCAGGGCGGACAGGAAGACCCGCATGGGCCGCGAGCGCAGGCCCCAGCCGCCCACCCGGGCCACGTCGGCCAGGCCCATCCGGGCCGGCCGGGGCCGTGGCGGCGGGGGCAACTGCGCCCAGGGACGGCCCGGTTCGGCCGGTTGCGTCAGATCCGTCGTGCTCATCGCTCCACCCCCGTGGGCTGCAGTGCCCCGGCCGCGGCCGCCGTCCCCGGGTCGTACTCGATACGGCCGTCCCGCAGCCTGACCTCGCGCGGCAGGGACGCCGCGATGTCGCGGTCGTGGGTGATGACGACCACCGTCGTCCCGGCCTCGTGCAGCTCGTGGAGCAGTTCCATCACCACCGTCCCGGAGCGGGAGTCCAGCGCACCGGTCGGCTCGTCGGCCAGCAGCAGCGGCGGGTTGCCGACCACCGCGCGGGCGATCGCCACCCGCTGCTTCTCACCGCCGGACAACTGCTGCGGCTCGTGGAAGAGCCGGTGCCCCAGGCCCACCCTGCGCAGCACCTCCTCGGCGGCCCGGCGCCGCTCGCGCCGCGGCCGCCCGCTGTACAGCAGACCGTCCGCCACGCTGTCAAGGGCGGGCACGCCGGAGGCGAGATGGAACTGCTGGAAGACGAAGCCGATGGTGCCGGCCCGCAGCGCGGACAGCTCGCGGTCGTTGAGGTCCTCCACGGCGTGGCCGACGATCGACACGGTTCCCGACGAGGGGAGGTCCAGCGTGCCCATGATGTTGAGCATGGTGGACTTGCCGGAGCCCGAGGGCCCGACGACCGCGAGCATCTCGCCGCGGTGGACCACCAGGTCCGCCGCTGTCAGGGCGGCCACGTCCTGGTACGACTTGCTGACTCCGGCCAGCTCGATCACCGGGTGGGCGGTGACGGTCACTTCGGCACCCCCACGACCGTGCCCGCGGTGATGCCGGCGCCGGAGACCTCGACCATGCCGTTGCCGAACACCCCGAGTCTGACCGTGCGGTACTCGGTCTTCGTCCCGGTCACGACCTCGACCGCGTAGCCGCCGTGCGGCAGCGCGAACAGGGCGCTGATCGGCACCGCCAGGACGTTCTGGCGCGTCTCGGAGGCGAAGTCGACACTGACGGAGGCGGCCTGGTAGGTGCCGAGCTTCTTGGTGTCGGTGACCCGCAGCTCCACCGGGATGGTCGCGTTCGAGGAGCCCGAGTCCGAGTCCGCGGAACCGGACGAGCCGCCGGCGGACGAGGAACCCGAGTCCGAGCCCCCGGAGTTGTTCGCCGACGTCGGCGTGCCGATGTCCGTCACCACGGCGGTCACCGTGGTGTTGTCCGGCAGCGTGACCGTGCTCTGTCCGCCCTTCCTCGCCAGGTCCGCGTACTGCACGGGCAGGTCCACGGAGATGACCCGATCGGTGCCCGTCCAGGTGAGCACCTGCCCGGAGAGGGTGTCGCCGATGGAGAGCCCGGCCTTGGCGACCCGCCGCGCGCCGGAGGTCACCACCGCGTCGCCGACCTGCACCTCGCCGGTCTTCGGACGGCCCAGCTTCCCCTGCCACTTCTCGACGGCGGCGGCCGTGTTCGCGTCGTAGCTGTCGTCGACCGTGAAGCCCCGGTAGCCGAGCGCGTGGAGGTTCTGCTCCAGCATCTTGACGTCGCTCCCGCTGCTGCCGGACTTCAACGTCCGGTACAGCGGCACCGAGCCGTACAGCAGCGGCACGGTTTCCTGGTCCACCTTGTAGACCGGCTCCCCGCGGGTGATGGTGTCGCCGTCGGAGGGCATCCATGTGACGATCCCGGCGGACGTGGTGCCGCCGGACTGCGTGGAGCCGCCGCCCTGCGTGGGGCCGCCGGACCGCGCCGAGCCGGACGACGACCCGGACGAGGACCCGGACGACGGCGGGGCCTGCACGGCCGAGGTGTCGCCGTATCCGAGCTGCCCGTCCATGGTCTGGGAGCTGGTCAGCGTCGTGCGCTGCACCTTCGCGGTGGCGGGCGGCCCGGACGGCGCCGACGTGGCGGCATTGTCGCTCCCACCGCCGAACACGCCGGCGGCGGCGCCACCCGCGGCCGCGGCGGCCACCGCCGCACACGCGACGATCAGCGTGATGCGCGCGCGGCGGCGCCGCCGGTGGCCGCCCGCGGGCGATCGTGGCTCCACGGCGTCCCCGCCCCCGCCCCCGTCGAAGGAGGTGAGGTCTCCGCCCAGGGGCTCCAACTCTGCGCCCGCCGGGTCCTCGGCGGACCTCCGCGCGACGATCCCCTCGTCCTGGCTGGTCACTGTTGCGGCCCCATCGAGAAGGCGAGCATCCCCCCGGGCCGGATGCTGTAGCAGGCCGCCGCGGCCTTGGCGAACTTGGGATCGTCCCGCCCGGTCACGCCGGCCGCGTTGGCGTCGATGATGATCGCGTCACCGTTCACCTGGGGGTCCGGGAAGTTGGGCAGGCCGTTCTGGCGGAGGCACTTCGCCCATGCCGCGACCTTCGTCGCGTCGAAGGGCCGGGTGCCGGCGGCATTTCCGGCGTTGCCCTGGTACAGCAGGTTCTGGCAGGCCGCCTGGGCCGATTTGAAGGTCGTCGAGGTCTGGTCGACGCTCTTGGGGACGACCACCTTCATGCCGCCCGAGCTGGCCTGGTCCGGGTCGGGGAAGTTCGAGACGCCGTGCTCGCGCATGCACTTCGCGTAGGCGACGCCCGCATTGTTCGTGTTGCTCGTGCTGCTCGACGAAGTGTGGTCGGAGCCGGGAATGTCGCCGGACGCGGACGAGCCCGAATCCGAAGAGCACCCTACGACGAATATTCCGGCGGTCACCGCGGACAGTGTCAGCAGGAGTGGTCCGGCCACGCGCTTTCGATGGTAATTCGGCATGCAGCCAGTTCTACGGGGCGCCCGGTCACACCAGGGTTGCAACCGGGGCCCCGTTCACCGGTTCAGTCGGCCCGGTCCCGCCCGGCGCTTCCCGGCCCGTCGGACGGCACCAACTCGATCGCGGAGACGGGGCAGCGGGACGCGGCCGCGCGCAGCGCCGGCAGCGCCTCCGGCCCCGCCTCACGCACGCGCGGCAGCACCAGACCGTCCTCCTCCGACTGCTCGAAGAACTCCGGTTCGAAGAGCGCGCAGGCACCCGAGCCCACGCAGCTGCCGCGGTCCACCCGAATCCCGACCCGCGCCGCGTCTTCCACCGGCCTCACCAGAGGACCGGCAGCGTCTCGACGCCGAACTGCGGCGCCAGCAGCCGGAAGCGCAGCTCCTCCGCCCCGGCGCCGAGCCGCAGGCCGGGGAACCGCTCCAGCAGCCCGGTGAACGCGACGCGCAACTGGAGCCGTGCCAGCGCCGCGCCCAGGCAGAAGTGGACGCCGTAGCCCAGTGCCAGGTGGCTGCCGGGTTCCCGGGTGATGTCCAGGCCGTCCGCGGCACCGCCGTCACCGCCGTCACCGCCGCTGCCGCCGTCACCAGCGCCGTCATCGCCGCCGCCGTACGGGCAGCGGTTCGCGGCGAACACCGAGCACGACACCACCTCGCCGGCCTTGATCACCTCACCGCCGATCTCCACGTCCACCAGCGCCGTGCGCGGCGAGACCGCCGCCACCACCGACGTGTACCGCATCAGTTCCTCCACCGCCCGGTCCATCAGCTCGGGCCGCTCCCGCAGCAGGGCCAACTGCTCGGGATGGCACAGCAGCGCCAGGGTCCCCAGGGCGATCGTCTCCGACGTGTTCTCCAGCGAGCCGTTGGCGACGCTCTCGCAGATCCCGATCAGCTCCTCGTCCGACACCGCGTCCCCGTGCTCCCGGATCAGCGCCCCGGCCAGGCCCTCGCCCGGATCACGGCGCTGCGCCGCGACCAGCTTCCGGAAGTGCCCGATGTACTCCGACGTCGCCGAGTCACGGCGGGGGCTGTACCGGGAAACACGGTGATCGGCGAGACGGGACAGCTCGGGCAGGTCGTCCCGCGGCAGGCCGAGCAACTCGGCGAGGACCAGACCGGAGACCGGCCGGGCGAAGTGCCGCATCAGGTCGGCGGGCCTGCCCGCCCGCTCCAGCACGTCCAGGCGCCGCGCCACGATCCGCGTCATCATCGGCTCCAGCGTCTTCATCCGGCGCACCGTGAACATCGGCGCCACCAGTCGCCGTAACCGGGCGTGCTGCTCCCCGTCGGTCTGCAGCAGGCTCCCCGGGTGCGGATCGGGCCTGTGGCCGTCCTGTTCCGGGGGCGGCATGCTGGAGAACCGCTCGGCGTCGGCGAGGATCTGCCGTACCAGCTCGCGGTCGGTCACGAACCACTGAGGCATCCCTCCCGGGCGCCCGAACAGCGGCTTGCGCGCACTGATCTCCAGGAGTTCCGGCACCGGGTCCAGCATGTTCCGGCGCTTGTCGATCGGGATGTCGAACGACTGCGTCATGCGAGTCCTACCTTTCTGACACGGATGTGTCGTCGGCCCCGGGTTCGGGCGAACCCGTCACGAGCCGGTCCGCGACCGCCCGGCCGACGGCCGCGGCGTGCGCGCCCCGAAGCATCCCGGCGTGGTCGGCGGCGATCTCCAACCCCTCGATACGGCCGGCGATGTACCGCTCCCAGGCCGTGCGCGCCGTCGCGAGCGACATGCCGGCCGGATCACCCTCGGTGGCCAGGAACAGCAGCGCGCCACCGCCGAACCGACGGGGGGTGTACGCCTGCGCCAGCCGGAACAGGTACTGCCTCGTCTCCTCCATGTTCAGCGAGAACGCATCGGCCGGAGCGTTCACCACTCCCGAACCGTCGAGCAGGGCCCGCCCCTCCTGGTCCGCGCGGCCGTCGCCGCGGACCCGCGTCCCGGCCTCCCCCTCGCCGGCCTCCCCCTCGCCGGCCTCCTCCGGACCGCCCACGCTGTCCCGGTGGTGTCCGCCGGGGAAGCCGTCGAGCAGGGCCAGCAGCGCGACCTGTTGGCCCTGCCGCTCCAGTTCCACGGCGATGGCCTGGGCCAGCACCGCGCCGAAGGACCAGCCGAGGAGCTGGTACGGCCCCTCGGGCTGCACCGACCGGATTCGGTCGACGTAGTCGGCCACCAGCGCGTCCACGCTGTCCGCCATCGCCCTGCGGTCGGCGAACCCGGGTGACTGGAGGCCGTAGACCGGCAGGTCCTCGGGCAGATGGCCGAGGAGCGCGGCGTAGCACCAGGCCAGGCCCGTGCTGTGGTGCAGGCAGAACAGCGGCGGGCGGGAGCCACCGCTGCGCAGCGGCAGCAGCGCGTCGAGGCCGTCGCCCCGCCGCCCGACGCGCCGCGGCGCCGTCGGACCGGCAACGCCGTCCGCCGCGGCGCGCGGCCGCACCAGCCCGTCCGCGCTCCACGCGGCACGCCGCCCGGTGCGCAGCATCAGGCCGCCACCGGACCCGAAGGGGTCGGCGACGAGGCTGCCCGCGGTGCGGGCCGGCGCGCCGGCATAGGCGCGGGCCAAGGACGGTCCCGCCACATACAGGTCGCCCGCCACGCCGACCGGGACCGGGCGAAGCCACTCGTCGAGGACGTAGGCACGGGCGGTGCGGGGCAGGGGGATGACGGACCGCGCGGGCTCGACAGCGGGCTCGACAGCAGGCTCGGCGGCAGGCTCGGTGGCGGGCTCCACCGCGACGGTGCGGCCTCCGCGCAGCGCGGCCAGCAGCCCGACGAGCAGTTCGGTGACGGTCGCACGCGCGTCCAGGCGCACCGCGTCACCGGCCGACTCCGGCGGCGGGGAAGCCGCCTGACGGTCGATCACCCGGCCGAGCAGGGACCGGTGGTCCACCAGCTCGCCCACGAGCGTGCCGTCCGGCGCCCGCGCGGGCAGCACCACGGCCGGGTGGGACGGCAGCGGGTCCGGGACGGCGACGGCACGGCGCAGGCGCCTGCCCCCGGCCCGGATCGCGTCCTCCACCCGCAGCACCGTCACCGCCTCCGCCCCGGGGGCCCTTCCCGGCGCACCGGCCGCGGCGCCGCCCGACACGACGAGCGCGGCCGGGCGGGCGCAGCCCAGCGCGGCGGCCGCCGCCAGCGGGCCCTCGGGGCCGTCCGGGTCGGCGATCAGGCACGCGGCACCGGACCGGAGCACACCGAGCACGGCGACCGCCCAGCCGGTGCCGGGCCGCACCGCCACCACCACGACGTCGCCCGCGCCCGCCCCGCGCCGGTTCAGCCGCGCGGCGAGCCACGCCGTCGTACGGTCCAGGGAGTCGCGGCTGAGCAGGCCGTGCCGGTCCTGGACGGCCACGGCACGCGGGTCGCGGGTCGCCCATTCGGTGAGCGCGGGGAGCACGGTGCTGTCCGGGACACGGGCCGCGCCGCGGTTCCAGTCCTCGGTCAGCCGCCGCAGCTCCGACTCGCCGAGCAGGATGTCGATCTGGCTCAGTTTCAGTCCCGGGTGTGCCGCCACTTGCCCCAGGAGGCGGAGCAGCCGCCGCGCGAGGTCGACGGCGGTGGCCCGGTCGAACAGTTCCTCGGCGTACTCCAGGCTGCCGTCGAGGCCGTCCGGCCCGCCGTCGTCCCGGTGCCGGTCGGTCAGCCGGACCGTCAGGTCGTACGCCGACGCCGGAGCGCCGAGGTCGACCAGCGAGGCGTCCAGCCCCGGGACCGCCGGGACGTCCCACTTCGCCGCGCTGTCGTCCCGGATGTCCAGGACGACCTGGACCAGCGGATGCGGGTCGCCGGCTGCCTCGCCGCCGAGCCCCAGGGCCGCGGCGATACGCGCGAACGGAACGTCCCCGGACCGCTCCGCCTCCTCGGTGGCCTCCCGGACGCGGACGAGCACGGCCTGGAACGTCGGGTCGCCCGAGACGTCGGTGCGCAACGGGAGCAACCCGGCGAACGGGCCCATGGCGGCGTCGAGTTCGCCCTCGCCGGTCGGCCTGGGCCGCACGGCGCCGAGCGTCAGATCGGTGCCGGCCCCCATCCGGGCGAGCAGCATCGCGAGCCCGGCGTGCACGACGGCACCCGCGGTCACGCCGAGCGGTCGGGCCGTCTCCATCAGGCGGGCGTGCACCGCGGCCGGGACACGCAGCGGCACCGCGCCGGCCCGGTGGCTCGGCCGCTCGGGACGCGGCCGATCCGCGGGGAGGGCGGTGGCGGGCGGAGCGTCCGCCAGCGCGTCCTTCCAGTAGGCGATCTGGTCGCCGGCCACGCTCTCCTTCGTCTCCGCGCCCGCGAGCAGCCTGCTCTCCCACACCGCGTAGTCGGCGAACTGGAGCGTCAGGGGGGCGCGCTCCGTGGCGCGGCCCTCCCGGCGCGCGCCGTACGCCACGGAGAGGTCGCGCACGAGAGCGTCCCGGGAGGCGTCGTCGCCACCGATCCGGTGCAGGGCGAGGAGCAGGACGTGATCGGTGTCGGAGAGCGTGAACAGGCAGGACGCCCAGGGTGTTTCGCTTCCGAGGTCGAAGCGGCGGGCGGCGCGGGCGGCCAGGGCGGCGGGAAGTTCCTCCTCGGTCGCCGCGACGACCGGGAGCGCCGGGAGGACGGCGGGGTCGTCGGCGGCCAGAATCCGCTGGGTCAGCCCGCCGTCCTGGGTCTCGGCGAAGACCGTCCGCAGGATGTCGTGCCGTGCGGCAACGTCCGCAAGGGCCGCCCGCAGAGCGTCCCGGTCGAGCTCCCCGCGCAGGCGGAGGGCCACGGACGACTGGAGGGCCCGGGTGCGCGGGTTGGCCGCGGCACGCCGCCAGACGAGTCGCTGTCCGGCGGTCGCCGGCGCCTCGCCGTTCTCGCGCTCGACCGGGACCAGCGAGGGGCGCGACTTCGTGCCCAGGACGCGCGCCGCGCCGATCGGCGTCGGATCTCCGAAGAACTGCTTCAGGTTCAGCTCGGCGCCGGTCTCCGTGCGGACCCGGCCCGCGAGGTGCATCGCGAGCGCCGAATTGCCGCCCAGGTCGAAGAAGTTGCCGTCGGCGGCCACCCGGTCGACGCCCAGCACCGTGGCGAACAGGGTGCACAGCAGTGCCTCGGTCCCGGTCCGCGGAAGAAGGCCGGACCCGTCGCTCTCGGGGTCGGGGGCGGGGAGGGCGGCCCGGTCGATCTTGCCGTTGACGGTGAGGGGCAGGGCGTCGAGAACCACGACGGCGGAGGGGACCATGTAGTCCGGCAGACGGGTCGCGGCGAACTCGCGCACACGCGCGGCCTCGGGAATCCCGGTTCCGGGGTCCCTACCCTCGGCGGCTTCGTCCTCGGTGCCCCCGTCCTCGGTGGCTCCTCCGTCCTCGGGGCCGGCCGGAAGGACGTAGCCGACGATGCGCGGGTTGCCCGGGCGGTCCTCGCGGACCGTCGCAACGGCCGTCCTGATACCCGGGTGGGCGGCAAGGACCGCTTCCACCTCGCCGAGTTCGACGCGGAAGCCGCGGATCTTCACCTGCTCGTCCGCGCGCCCGACGAAGGCCAGTCGGCCGTCGCCGCCTGGCAGCCAACGGACCAGGTCCCCGGTGCGGTACATCCGGCCGCCGCCGCCGTCGCCGCCGAACGGGCATGCGACGAACCGTTCCGCCGTCAGGTCGGCCCGGTTGATGTAGCCGCGGGCAAGCCCTTCGCCCGCGATGTACAACTCACCTGTGACGCCTACGGGGACGGGACGCAGGTACGCGTCGAGGACGTAGGTACGGATGTTGGGCAGCGGACGACCGATCGCGGGTGCCGAGTCCTGACCGGTGATGCCCTCCTCCAACAGGACGGCGGTAGTGATGACGGTGGCCTCGGTCGGCCCGTACGTGTTCCACACCCGCGCGTTCTCACGCCACTTCGCCGCCAGGCCGGCCTCCAAGCGCTCCGCACCCAACACCCAGTTGGCCACCCCGGGAACCGCCTCCGGCTCCAACACCCCCAACAACGACGGCACGACGCTCGCCACGTCGACACCCGCCGCCCCGACCATCCGCGCCAACTGCGTACCGTCCAGCCGCTCTTCGGACGACGCCACCGCCAACGCCCCACCCCCGGCCAACGTCACCGCCACATCCAGCACCGCCGCGTCAAAACTGAACGACGCGAACTGCAACGCCACCACCCCCGCCTCGACACCCAGGACCGGACGCATCGCCGCCGCCAAATTCGCCACCGAAGCATGAGCCACCGCCACACCCTTCGGCCGCCCCGTCGACCCCGACGTATAGATCACATACGCCAACTGGTCAGAGACAACCTCAGGCAGACCGCCCCCATCACACCCCACCTCATCGAGCAGGACCGTCTCGACATCCGCCGACAGACGGCCGGCGGTCTCAGGCGTCACCAGCACCAACTCGGCGTCGCTGTCCGCCACCATGAACACCAGCCGCTCCGACGGGTACTCCGGGTCCAGCGGCACATACGCCCCACCGGCCTTCCACACCCCCAGGATCGCCACGACCATCTCAGCCCCGCGCGGAAGGCACAGCCCCACCCGCGACTCCCGACGCACGCCTCGGGCGACCAGCCCCCGCGCCAGAGCATCGGAGCGCGCATCCACCTCCGCATACGACAGCGCCCGACCCCCCGACCACAACGCCACCGCGTCCGGGCTCTCGGTCACCCACCCCCGGAAACGGTCCAGCACCGTGCCGAACTCAAGCGGCCGCGCCGTGGCATTCCACTCCTCCACGACCGCGAACCGCTCGGGCTCCTCCAGCAGGTCGAGGTCGCTCAGGCGCACCCGCGGATCGGCCGCCACCTGCTCCAACACCCGCACCAACCGCTCCACCAGCCGACGCACGGTCTCCTCGTCGAACAGGTCCACGGCGTAGAGGATGCCGCCGCCCAAACCAGCCGGGGCACCGCTGCCGGAACGGCGCTCGACCAGCGCGAGCGAGAGATCGAACCGGGCCGCCGGGTCATCCGCCGGCGGGACCTCCTCGACGGACAGCCCTTCGAGGTCCCAACGCGCCTCGGGCACGTTCTGGAGCGCCAGCATCACCTGGAACAACGGATTACGGGCGGCCGAACGGGCCGGGTTCAGCTCATCCACCAGCCGCTCGAACGGCACGTCCTGGTTCGCGTACGCCGCCAGGTCCGACTCACGAACACGCGCCAGCAGATCGCCGAACGACGGATCACCGGAAGCATCGGACCGCAGGACGAGCGTGTTGACGAAGAACCCCGCCAACTCCTCCACCAGCGCATCCGTCCGACCTGCCACCGGGGTGCCGACACAGACGTCCTCCCCGGCGCCCATCCGCGCCAGCAGCACGACCAACGCGGCATGCATCACCATGAACATCGTCGTCCCGCTCTGCGCGGCCAGCTCGACCAATCGCGCATGCGTGGCCGCGTCCACGTCCATCGGCACCGAACCGCTCCGGAACGAGGGCGCCGCGGGCCGCGGACGGTCGAACGGCAACACCGTCTCCTGCGGCGCCCCCGCCAACACCCCACGCCAGAAAGCAACCTGCCCCGCACCCGCGCTCTCCGGGTCGTCCAGCTCCCCCAGCACTTCCCGCTGCCACAGCGCGTAATCCGCGTACTGGACCGGCAACGGCTCCCAACCCGGCTCGGCACCCGACAAGCGGGCCCGATAGGCGGTCTGGAGATCCTTCGCCAGCACACCCATCGACCAGCCGTCCGTCGCGATGTGATGCGCCACCAGCGACAGAACCCACTCCTCCTCCGAAACTCTCAACAGCGTGGTCCGCCACGGCAGGTCGACCCGGACGTCGAAGCCCCACCGCGCCTCCCTTTGCATGAGCTCGCGCCAACGATCGCCGGCCTGCACCACCTGAAGCGGGGGACGTCCTTCCGCACCCTCGCGGATCTCCTGATACGGCACGCCCTCCACATCCGGGAAGACCGTCCGCAGACTCTCGTGACGGTCGGCGATATCGCCCAGCGCCGCCCTGAGCGCCTCGATGTCGAGACGCCCGGCAAGGCGCAGGGCGAAGGGCAGGTTGTAGGGAGCGGCCTCCGTGTCCTCGCTCCCGGCGTCCTCGAACCGGTTGAGGAACCACATGCGCTGCTGCGCGAACGACAGCGGCACCCGCTCCGGACGCTCCCAACGCCTCAACACCACGCCCGCCGACACCCCAGTGCTCTCGACCAGCCGCGCCACCCCCGCCACGGTCGGCTCCGCGAACACCTCACGGACACCGACCGACACCCCCAACGCCGACCGGATGCGCGCGATCAGACGCATCACCTTCAGCGAGTCACCGCCCAGTTCAAAGAAGCTCTCCTCCGCCCCGACCTGGTCCGCCGCCAGGTCCAGTACCTCTGCGAACAGGGTGCCCAGCGTCTCCTCGGTCGGGGTCGACGGCGCACGGCCGCCGTCCGCGGCACGCGCCGGCTCGGGCAGAGCGGCACGGTCGATCTTGCCGTTCACCGTCAACGGCAGGGCGTCCAGCAGCACCATGGCGGACGGCACCATGTAGTCCGGCAGCCGGGCGGCGGCGAACTCCCGCACCGCGTCGGTCCGCGGCTCCCGCCCGGTCGCGGGCAGCACGTAGCCGATCAGCCGCTGGTCGGTCACCACGGCCACGGCCGTCTTCACGTCCGGGTGGGCGGCCAACGCCGCCTCGACCTCGCCGAGTTCGACGCGGAACCCGCGGATCTTCACCTGCTCGTCGGCACGTCCGACGAACTCCAGCCGCCCGTCGGCCATCCAGCGCACGAGGTCACCGGTGCGGTACATCCGCTCGCCGTCCGCGCCGAACGGGCAGGCCACGAAGCGCTCCGCCGTCAGGTCCTGGCGACCGATGTACCCACGTGCCAGGCCGTCTCCGGCGATGTACAGCTCACCCACCACACCCACCGGCACAGGCCGCAGATACGCGTCCAGGACATGCGTGCGGACGTTGTCCAGCGAGCGGCCGATCGGCGGCGGCGCATCCTCGGCAGTGATGCCCCTGGGCAGCAGCGTCGCTGTGGAGATGACGGTGGCCTCGGTCGGCCCGTAGGTGTTCCACACCCGGGTTCGCGCCCGCCACTTGGCGGCAAGGCCGGACTCCAACCGCTCGGCGCCCAGCACCCAGTTGCCGACCCCCGCCACGTCCGCCGGCTCCAACACACCCAGCAGCGAGGGGACGACGCTCGCGACCTCGACACCGTAGGTCTCCACCATGGCGGTCAGGGCCGTCGGGTCGAGACGCTCCTCCGCCGAGGCGATCGCCAACGTACCCCCGGCCGCCAGCGTCACCGCGAGGTCCAGGACGGACGCGTCAAAGCTGAACGACGCGAACTGCAGCGCCGTCACGCCCGCCTCGACACCCAGGACCGGACGCATGGCGGTGGCCAGGTTCGCCACAGCCGCGTGGGCCACGGCGACGCCCTTCGGCCGCCCCGTCGAACCCGACGTATAGATGACGTACGCCAGCTGGTCGGCACCGACCTCCGGCAAGTCACCCGAAGCGCCGTCGAGTTCGTCGGCACGGGCAGTGGCGACCTCCTCCGGCAGTCGACCGGCGGTCTCGTCCGAGACGAGCACGAGCCCGGCACCGCTGTCGGCCACCACGAAAGCCAGACGGTCGGACGGGTACTCCGGGTCCAGCGGCACGTACGCCCCACCGGCCTTCCACACCGCCAGGATCGCCACCACCATCTCCACCCCGCGCGGCAGGCACAGCCCCACCCGCGACTCACGACCCACACCCCGCGCCACCAACCCCCGTGCGAGCGCGTCGGAAAGGGACTCCACTTCCGCGTACGTCAAGGAACGCCCGGCGGAGCCGAGCGCCACCGCTGTCGGCGTCAACGCGGCCCACTCACGGAACCGCTCCACGACGGTCGTGACATCGGCATCGCGTGCGGTGGCGTTCCGCTCGACCGCGACAGCGGTCCGCTCGGCCTCGTCCAGCACCTCGACGGCACTCAGCAGCAACTCCGGGTCGGCCGCGACCTGTTCCAGTACCCGGGCGAGGCGCTCGGCCAACCGGCGGACGGTCTCCTCGTCGAACAGATCGGCCGCGAACAGGATGCCGCCGCCCAGGCCGCCCGGTTCGCCGTCGGCGGTGCGGAACTCGTTCAGGGCCACCGACAGGTCGAATCGCGCGGCCGGGGCGGACGGGGGCGGGATCATCTCGACCGTCAGGTCGTCGAGGTCCCACTGCGCCTCGGGCACGCTCTGGAGTGCCAGCATCACCTGGAACAAGGGGCTGCGGGCCCCGGAGCGCGCCACGCCGAGTTCGTCGACGAGCCGCTCGAACGGCACGTCCTGGTTCGCGTACGCGGCCAGGTCGGCCTCGCGCACCCGCCGCAGCACCTCACGGAACGACGGGTCCCTCGTCACATCCGCCCGCAGGACAAGGGTGTTGACGAAGAACCCGGCCAGCCCCTCCAGGTGCACGTCCGACCGGCCGGCGACCGGGGTGCCGACACAGACGTCCTCACCGGCGCCCATCCGCGCCAGCAGCACCACCAGCGCGGCATGGACCACCATGAACATCGTCGCCTCGCCCCGCGCGGCCAGCTCCACCAACCGCGTGTGCGTCGCCGCATCCACGTCGATCGGCACCGCACCACTGCGGAAGGACGGCACCGCCGGACGCGGACGATCGAACGGCAACACGGTCTCCTGCGGCGCCCCCGCCAATGCGCGACGCCAATGCTCGACCTGCGCCGCACCCGCGCTCTCCGGGTCGTCCAGTTCGCCCAGCACTTCCCGCTGCCACAACGCGTAATCCGCGTACTGGACAGGAAGCGGCTCCCAGCCCGGCTCGGCACCCGACAAGCGGGCCCGGTAGGCGGTCTGGAGATCCTTCGCCAGCACACCCATCGACCAGCCGTCGGTCGCGATGTGATGCGCCACCAGCAGCAGAACCCACTCCGCCTCCGAGACCTTCAACAGCGTTGTGCGCCACGGCAGTTCAACCGCCAGGTCGAACCCGCGCCCCACCTCCTCCTGCATCAGCTCTTGCCAGCGATCGCCGGCCTGCACCACCTGAAGCGGAGGACGACCCTCCGCACCCGCACGGATCTCCTGATACGGCACGCCCTCCACATCCGGGAAGACCGTCCGCAGACTCTCGTGCCGATCCGCCACATCGCCCAACGCCGCCCCGAACGCCTCGACGTCGAGACCGCCCACGAGGCGCAACGCAAGAGGCATGTTGTACGCGGCGGCCCCCGCGCCGTCGATGTCCTCGCCCTCCATGCGGTTGAGGAACCACATCCGCTGCTGCGCGAACGAGAGCGGCACCCGCTCCGGACGCTCCCGCCGCGCCAACGCCACGACCGTCGACACCCCAGCAGCGTCGACCAGCCGCGCCACTCCCGCCACGGTCGGCTCCGCGAACACCTCCCGGACCCCGACCGACACGTCCAGCACCGAACGGATACGCGCGATCAACCGCATCACCAGCAGCGAATCACCACCCAGCTCGAAGAAGCCCTCCTCCGCACCCACGCCCTCCACGCCCAGCACCTCCGCGAACAACCCGCACAGGACCACTTCCGTAGGCGTCACCGGACCCCGGGAGCCACCGGCCCCGAGATCAGGGGCAGGAAGGGCGGCACGATCCACCTTCCCGTTCACCGTCAACGGGAAGGCATCGAGGACGACGACCGCTGACGGGACCATGTAGTCCGGCAGACGAGTGCCGGCGAACGTACGGAGGTCTTCGGCGTCCGCGTCCCCGACGACGTAACCGACCAGCCGTCCCTCCCGCACCATTGCCACGGCCTGGTCCACGCCGGGATAGGCGGCCAGGGCGGCCTCGACCTCGCCGAGTTCGATACGGAAGCCGCGGATCTTCACCTGCTCGTCCGCCCGCCCGACGAAGGTGAGTTGGCCGTCCGCGGTCCAGCGGACCAGATCCCCGGTCCGATACATCCGACCGCCACCGCCACCGTCGCTGCCGTCGCCGAACGGGCACGCCACGAACCGCTCCGCCGTCAGATCCGCACGCCCCGCATAACCCCGCGCCAAACCAACCCCCGACACATACAACTCACCCACCACACCCACCGGCACCGGCTGCAAAAACCCATCCAGCACGAACACCCCCGCATTCCGCAACGGACGCCCAATCGGAACACCCCCCACGACACTCACACCCACCGAATCCACACCCACCGAATCCGCATCCAACGGCAAACTCATCGCCGCACACACCGTCACCTCCGTCGGACCATACGCATTCACCATCCGACGCCCCACCGACCACCGCCCCACCAACCCCGGCGCACACACCTCACCCGCCACCACCAATGTCTCCAACCCCTCCAACAACCCCTCCTCCACCGCCAACACACCCGGCGGCACCGTCACATGCGTCACCCCCCAACGACCCACCACCTCACCCAACGACACCACCGGCGGCAAACCCCCCACCCCCACCACCACCAACACAGCCCCCGACCCCCACGCCACACACACCTCCGACACCGCCGCATCAAAACTCAACGACGCAAACTGCAACACCCGCGACCCCACACCCACCCCAAAACGCTCACCCTGCGCCCCCGCCAAATTCGCCAACCCCGAATGAGAAACCACCACACCCTTCGGCCGCCCCGTCGAACCCGACGTGTAGATGATGTAGGCCAACTGGTCGGGAGCGATTTCCGGCAACTCCCCCACTTCGCTTTCGAGATCGTCGAGCCGGACCCTCTCGACATCCCCAGGAAGGCGATCCGCCGTCTCGTCCGCGACCAGGACCAGTTCGGCGCCGCTGTCGGCAACCATGAACGCCAACCGCTCCGACGGGTACCCCGGGTCCAACGGCACGTACCCCCCGCCCGCCTTCCACACCGCCAGGATCGCGACAACCGCATCCTCCCCACGCGGCAGACACAGCCCCACCCGCGACTCCCGACCCACACCCCGCGCCACCAACCCCCGCGCCAACACATCGGAGCGCGCATCCACCTCCGCATACGACAACGTCCGCCGCTCCGAACACAGCGCCGCCGCATCCGGCGTCCGCTCCACCCACCCACGGAACAACTCCAACACCGTCGAAGCACCCACCTCACCCGCAGTGTCATTCCACTCCCGCACAACCACCGCCCGCTCCACCTCACCCACCACCGCAACACCGCTCAACCGCACCCTCGGATCGGCCGCCAGCTGCTCCAGCACCCGCACCAACCGCTCCACCAACCCACGCACCGTCCCCTCGTCAAACAGATCCGCGGCATAAAGAAGCCCACCCCGCAGACCATCCACAGCACCGTCATCCGAGCGGCGCTCGCTCAGCGTCAAGGAGAGATCGAACCGGGCCGCCGGGTCATCCGCCGGCGGGATCATCTCGACCGTCAGGTCGTCGAGGTCCCAGCGCGCCTCGGGCACGTTCTGGAGCGCCAACATCACCTGGAACAACGGATTACGGGTGGCGGAGCGGGCCGGGTTCAGCTCATCCACCAGCCGCTCGAACGGCACGTCCTGATGGGCATACGCCGCCAGGTCCGACTCACGAACGCGGGCCAGCAGGTCGCTGAACGTAGGGTTCCCCGAGGTGTCGGACCGCAGGACGAGCGTGTTGACGAAGAGCCCCGCCAGTTCTTCCACCTGCGCGTCCGACCGGCCGGCGACCGGGGTGCCGACACACACGTCCTCCCCGGCGCCCATCCGCGCCAGCAACACCACCAGCGCGGCATGGACCACCATGAACATCGTCGCCCCGCTCCGCGCGGCCAACTCCACCAACCGCGCATGCGTCACCGCGTCCACGTCGATCGGCACCGCACCACTGCGGAAGGACGGCACCGCCGGACGCGGACGGTCGAACGGCAACACGGTCTCCTGCGGCGCCCCCTCCAATGCGCGACGCCAATGCTCGACCTGCCCCGCACCCGCACTGTCCGGGTCGTCCAGATCTCCCAGCACTTCCCGCTGCCACAACGCGTAATCCGCGTACTGGACCGGCAACGGCTCCCAGCCCGGCGCAGCACCCGACAAGCGGGCCCGATAGGCGATCTGAAGGTCGTTCGCCAGCACACCCATCGACCAGCCGTCCGTCGCGATGTGATGCGCCACCAGCGACAGAACCCACTCCGCCTCCGAGACCTTCAACAGCGTTGTGCGCCAGGGCAGTTCAACCGCCAGATCGAACCCGCGCTCCACCTCGGAGGCGAGCAGTTCCCGCCAACGATCGCCGGCCTCGACCACCTGAAGCGGGGGACGGCCCTCCGCGCCCTCGCGGATCTCCTGATACGGCACACCCTCCACATCCGGAAAGACCGTACGCAAACTCTCGTGCCGATCCGCCACATCACCCAACGCCGCCTCAAGCGCACCCACATCCAGCCGACCCGAAAGCCGCAGCGCCGACGGAAGGTTGTAGGCACCAGCGCCCACCCCCGCGCCGCCCTCCGCGCCCCGGTCCATCCCGTTCAGGAACCACATCCGCTGCTGCGCGAACGACAACGGCACCCGCTCCGGACGCTCCCAACGCCTCAACGCCACCCCCGTCGACGCCCCAGCGCCGTCGACCAGCCGCGCCACCCCGGCCACCGTCGGCTCCGCGAACACCTCACGGACCCCGACCGAGACCTCCAGCACCGAACGGATACGCGCGATCAACCGCATCACCAGCAGCGAATCACCACCCAGCTCGAAGAAACTCTCCTCCGCACCCAGCCCGCCCGGCTCCACCCCAAGTACTTCGCCGAACAGGGCGGAGACCGCTTCCTCGGTCGGGGTCGACGGCGCCCGACCGCCGCTCACCGCGAGGTCAGGAGCGGGCAGCGCAGCCCGATCGATCTTGCCGTTGGCCGTCAACGGCAAGACGTCGAGCAGGATGACGGCAATGGGCACCATGTAGTCGGGCAAACGGGTCGCCGCGAACGCCCGCAGCTCGCCACCGTCGACATCGTCGGCATCCCCGACGACGTACCCGACCAGCCGGCCCTCCCGCACCACCACCACGGCCTGGTCCACACCGGGATAAGCAGCCAGAGCGGCCTCGACCTCGCCGAGTTCGACGCGGAAGCCGCGGATCTTCACCTGCTCGTCTGCCCGCCCGACGAACGCCAGTTGGCCGTCCGCGGTCCAGCGGGCCAGGTCCCCGGTCCGATACATCCGACCGCCATCGCTGCCGTCGCCGTCGCTGCCGCCGCCGAACGGGCAGGCGACGAACCGTTCCGCCGTCAGGTCGGCCCGGTTGATGTAGCCGCGGGCAAGCCCCCCGCCCGCGATGTACAACTCACCCGTCACACCCACCGGCACAGGCCGGAGGAAGGAGTCGAGGACGTAGGTACGGACGTTGGGCAGCGGACGTCCGATCGCCGGCGGCACGTCCTGACCGGTGATGCCCTCCTCCAACAGGACGGCGGTAGAGATGACGGTGGCCTCGGTCGGACCGTACGTGTTCCACAGCCGGGCACCCGCCCGCCACGTCGCCGCCAGGCCGGCCTCCAACCGCTCCGCACCCAACACCCAGTTGGCCACGCCGGGAACCGCCTCCGGCTCCAACACCCCCAACAACGACGGCACCACACTCGCCACTTCGACACCCGACGCACCCACCATCCGCGCCAGCGCCGAAGAATCCAGCCGCTCCTCGGACGAGGCCACCGCCAACGTCCCCCCGGCCGCCAGCGTCACCGCCACATCCAACACCGCCGCGTCAAAACTGAACGATGCGAACTGCAAAGCCGTCACGCCCGCCTCGACACCCAGGACCGGACGCATCACCGACGCCAGATTCGCCACGGAGGCATGAGCCACGGCGACACCCTTCGGCCGCCCCGTCGACCCCGACGTATAGATCACATACGCCAACTGATCGGACGGATCGGAAGCGATGTCCGGCAGACCGCCCTCATCGCACCCCAGCTCGTCGAGCAGAACCGTCTCAACGTCCGCGGACAGCCGCCCGGCAGTCCCGGGCGTCACCAGCACCAGCTCGGCGTCGCTGTCAGCGACCATGAACACGAGCCGCTCCGACGGGTACTCCGGGTCCAACGGCACATACGCCCCACCGGCCTTCCACACCGCCAACAGCGCCACCACCATCTCGGCCCCGCGCGGAAGGCACAGCCCCACCCGCGACTCCCGACGCACGCCTCGGGCGACCAGCCCCCGCGCCAGGGCATCGGAACGCGCATCCACCTCCGCATACGACAGCGCCCGTCCCCCCGACCACAGCGCAGCCGCATCCGGCGTCGCAACCACCCACTGATGGAATCCCTCAAGCACCGACGCCGTTTCCACGTGCTGGTCCGTGGCATTCCATGCCTGGACGACCGCCACCCGCTCCGCTGCGTCCAATACCGCAACGCCGCTCAGCCGCAGCTGCGGGTCGGCCGCTACCTGATCCAGCACCCGCACCAACCGCTCCGCCAGCCGGCGCACCGTCTCCTCGTCGAACAGATCCGCCGCGTAGAGGAAGCCGCCCCGCAGACCATCGGCAGCACCGTCATCCAGGCGCCGCTCACTCAACGAGAGCGACAGGTCGAACCGCGCCGCGGGAGCCGCACCGGGCGGGACGTCCTCAACGGCCAACCCATCGAGATTCCAGCGCGCCTCGGCAACGTTCTGGAGTGCCAGCATCACCTGGAACAAGGGGCTGCGGGCCCCGGAGCGCGCCACGCCGAGTTCGTCGACGAGCCGCTCGAACGGTACGTCCTGGTTGGCGTACGCGGCCAGGTCGGCCTCGCGCACCCGCCGCAGCACCTCGGCGAACGACGGGTCCCCCGTCACATCCGCCCGCAGGACAAGGGTGTTGACGAAAAGCCCGGCCAGCCCCTCCACCTGCGCGTCCGACCGGCCGGCGACCGGGGTCCCGACACACACGTCCTCCCCCGCGCCCATCCGCGCCAGCAGCACCACCAACGCGGCATGGACCACCATGAACATCGTCGCCCCGCTCCGCGCGGCCAACTCCACCAACCGCGCATGCGTCACCGCGTCGACTCCGACCGGGACGGTCCCGCTGCGGAACGACGGGGCCGCGGGCCGCGGACGGTCAAACGGCAACACCGTCTCCTGCGGCGCCCCCGCCAACGCCCCACGCCAGAAAGCAACCTGCCCCGCACCCGCACTCTCCGGGTCGTCCAGCTCCCCCAGCACCTCCCGCTGCCACAACGCGTAATCCGCGTACTGCACCGGCAACGGCTCCCAACCCGGCGCCACACCCGACAGGCGCGCGCGATACGCAGCCTGAAGGTCATCGGCCAGCACTCCCATCGACCACGCATCCGTGGCGATGTGATGCACCACCAGCAGAAGAACCCACTCCGCCTCCGAGACCTTCAACAACGTGGTCCGCCAAGGCAGTTCCACCGCCAGATCGAACCCGCGCCCCACCTCCTCCTGCATCAGCTCCCGCCAGCGATCGCCGGCCTCGACCACCTGAAGCGGGGGACGGCCCTCCGCACCCTCGCGGATCTCCTGGTACGGCACACCCTCCACATCCGGGAAGACCGTCCGCAGACTCTCGTGCCGATCCGCCACATCACCCAACGCCGCCCTGAGCGCCTCAATGTCGAGACTCCCGGAAAGGCGCAACGCAAGAGGCATGTTGTAGACAGCGCCCGTGCTCTCGACGTCAGCCTCTTCCATGTGGTTGAGGAACCACATCCGCTGCTGCGCGAACGACAACGGCACCCGCTCCGGACGCTCCCGCGGCGCCAACACCTCAACCGTCGACGCCCCAGCACGGTCGACCAGCCGCGCCACCCCGGCCACTGTCGGCTCCGCGAACACCTCACGAACGCCGACCGACACGTCCAGCACCGAACGGACACGCGCGATCAACCGCATCACCAGCAGCGAATCACCACCCAACGCGAAGAAACTCTCCTCCGCACCCACGCCCTCCAGACCCAGCACCTCCGCGAACAGAACACACAACGCCTCCTCCGTAGGGGTCTCCGGACCACGGGAGCCGCCGGCACCGAGTTCAGGGGCAGGAAGGGCGGCGCGATCCACCTTCCCGTTCACCGTCAACCGCAGCGCCTCAAGGACGACGACCGCCGACGGCACCATGTAATCCGGCAGACGGGTCGCCGCGAACGCCCGCAGCTCGCCACCGTCCATTACGTCGGCATCCCCGACGACGTAACCGACCAGCCGGCCCTCCCGCACCACCACCACGGCCTGGTCCACACCGGGATAAGCAGCCAGGGCGGCCTCGACCTCGCCGAGTTCGATACGGAATCCGCGGATCTTCACCTGCTCATCCGCACGCCCGACAAAGGCCAACTGCCCCTCACTACCCGGCAACCACCGCACCAGGTCCCCGGTCCGATACATCCGCCCACCCTCACCGAACGGGCACGCCACGAACCGCTCCGCCGTCAAATCCGCACGCCCCGCATAACCCCGCGCCAAACCAACCCCCGACACATACAACTCACCCACCACACCCACCGGCACCGGCTGCAAAAACCCATCCAGCACAAACACCCCCGCATTCCGCAACGGACGCCCGATCGGAACACTCCCCCCAACACCCACACCCCCCGAATCCACACCCACCGCACCCGCATCCAACGGCAAACTCATCGCCGCACACACCGTCACCTCCGTCGGACCATACGCATTCACCATCCGACGCCCCACCGACCACCGCCCCACCAACCCCGGCGCACACACCTCACCCGCCACCACCAACCCCTCCAACCCCTCCAACAACCCCTCCTCCACCGCCAACACCCCCGGCGGCACCGTCACATGCGTCACCCCCCAACGACCCACCACCTCACCCAACGACACCACCGGCGGCAAACCCCCCACCCCCACCACCACCAACACAGCCCCCGACCCCCACGCCACACACAACTCCGACACCGCCGCATCAAAACTCAACGACGCAAACTGCAACACCCGCGACCCCACCCCCACCCCAAACCGCTCACCCTGCGCCCCCGCCAAATTCGCCAACCCCGAATGAGAAACCACCACACCCTTCGGCCGCCCCGACGAACCCGACGTATAAATCACATACGCCAACTGGTCGGGGACGATCTCCGGCAGTCCGCCCGAGTCGCTCCCCACCTCGTCGAGCAGGACCGTCTCAATGTCCGCAGACAACCGGCCGGCGGTCTCGGGCATCACCAACACCAGTTCGGCGCCGCTGTCGGCGACCATGAACGCCAACCGCTCCGACGGGTATCCCGGGTCCAGCGGCACGTACCCCCCGCCCGCCTTCCACACCGCCAGGATCGCGACAACCGCATCCTCCCCACGCGGCAGACACAGCCCCACCCGCGACTCCCGACCCACACCCCGCGCCACCAGCCCCCGCGCCAACGCATCGGAGCGCGCATCCACCTCCGCATACGACAACGTCCGCCGCTCCGAACACAGCGCCGCCGCATCCGGGGTCCGCTCCACCCACCCACGGAACAACTCCAACACCGTCGAAGCACCCACCTCACCCGCAGTGTCATTCCACTCCCGCACAACCACCGCCCGCTCCACCTCACCCACCACCGCAACACCGCTCAACCGCACCCGCGGGTCAGCCGCCACCTGCTCCAACACCCGCACCAACCGCTCCACCAGCCCACGCACCGTCCCCTCGTCAAACAGATCCGCGGCATAGAGGAGCCCACCCCGCAGACCATCCACAGCACCGTCATCCAGACGCCGCTCACTCAACGAAAGTGACAGGTCGAACCGCGCCGCAAAGTCCGTCACGGGCGGGATCTGCTCGACGGACAGCCCTTCGAGGTCCCACTGCGCTTCGGGCACGCTCTGGAGCGCCAACATCACCTGGAACAACGGATTACGGGCGGCAGAGCGGGCCGGGTTCAGCTCATCCACCAGCCGCTCGAACGGCACGTCCTGGTTGGCGTACGCGGCCAGGTCGGCCTCGCGCACCCGCCGCAGCACCTCACGGAACGACGGGTCTCTCGTCACATCCGCCCGCAGGACAAGGGTGTTGACGAAGAACCCGGCCAGCCCCTCCAGGTGCACGTCCGACCGGCCGGCGACCGGGGTGCCGACGCAGATGTCCTCACCGGCGCCCATCCGCGCCAACAACACCACCAGGGCGGCATGGACCACCATGAACATCGTCGCCCCGCTCCGCGCGGCCAACTCCACCAACCGCGCATGCGTCACCGCATCCACGTCGACCGGCACCACGCCACTGCGGAACGACGGCACCGCCGGACGCGGACGGTCAAACGGCAACACCGTCTCCTGCGGCGCCCCCGCCAACACCCCACGCCAGAAAGCAACCTGCCCCGCACCCGCACTCTCCGGGTCCTCCAGATCCCCCAACACCTCCCGCTGCCACAACGCGTAATCCGCGTACTGGACAGGAAGCGGCTCCCACTGCGCAGTCGCGCCGGAGAGCCGCGCGCCGTACGCCGTCTGAAGGTCATCGGCCAGCACACCCATCGACCAGCCGTCCGTGGCGATGTGATGCGCCACCAGCAGCAGAACCCACTCCGCCTCCGAGACCTTCAACAGCGAGGTCCGCCACGGCAGTTCTACCGCCAGGTCAAATCCACGCCCCACCTCAGAAGCGAGCAGGTCACGCCAACCATCGCCGGCCTCGACCACCTGGAACGGGGGACGGCCCTCCGCACCCACGCGGATCTCCTGATACGGCACACCCTCCACATCCGGAAAGACCGTACGCAAACTCTCGTGCCGATCCGCCACATCACCCAACGCCGCCTCAAGCGCACCCACATCCAGCCGACCCGAAAGCCGCAACGCCGACGAGAGGTTGTAGACGGCGCCCGTGCTCTCGACGTCAGCTTCTTCCATGTGGTTGAGGAACCACATGCGCTGCTGAGCAAAGGACAGCGGCACCCGCTCCGGACGCTCCCAACGCCTCAACGCCACCCCCGCCGACACCCCAGCACCGTCGACCAGCCGCGCCACCCCGGCCACCGTCGGCTCCGCGAACACCTCGCGGACACCAACCGACACGTCCAGCACCGACCGAATCCGCGCGATCAACCGCATCACCAGCAGCGAATCACCACCCAGCTCGAAGAAACTCTCCTCCGCGCCCACGCTCTCCAGGCCCAGCACCTCCGCGAACAACCCGCACAGGACCACTTCCGTAGGCGTCACCGGACCCCGGGAGCCGCCGGCACCGAGATCAGGGGCAGGAAGGGCGGCGCGATCCACCTTCCCGTTCACCGTCAACGGCAGCGCCTCAAGGACGACGACCGCCGACGGCACCATGTAATCCGGCAAGCGCGTCGCCGCGAACGCCCGCAACTCAGTGCCCTCCACACCGTCGACATCCCCGACGACGTAAGCAGCCAGTAGACCCTCCCGCACCACCGCCACGGCCTGGTCCACGCCGGGATAGGCCCCGAACACCGCCTCGACCTCGCCGAGTTCGACGCGGAAGCCGCGGATCTTCACCTGCTCGTCCGCCCGCCCCACGAACGCCAGTCGGCCGTCTGCCGTCCAGCGGGCCAGGTCCCCGGTCCGATACATCCGACCGCCGTCGCCGAACGGGCAAGCCACGAAACGCTCCGCCGTCAGATCGGTCCGCCCGATGTACCCACGAGCCAGACCCTCGCCCGCGATATACAACTCACCCGTCACACCGACAGGAACCGGTCGCAGGTAGCCATCCAGGACGTAGGTACGGACGTTGGGCAGCGGACGACCGATCGCCGGCGCCGGGTCCTGACCGGTGATGCCCTCCTCCAACAAAACGGCCGTGGTGATGACGGTCGCCTCCGTCGGACCGTACGTGTTCCACAGCCGGGCACCCGCCCGCCACGTCGCCGCCAGGCCGGCCTCCAACCGCTCCGCACCCAACACCCAATTGGCCACCCCGGGAACCGCCTCCGGCTCCAACACCCCCAACAACGACGGCACCACACTCGCCACATCGACACCCGCCGCACCCACCATCCGCGCCAGCGCCGAAGAATCCAGCCGCTCCTCCGCCGAAGCCACCGCCAACGCCCCACCCCCAGCCAGCGTCACCGCCACATCCAGCACCGCCGCGTCAAAACTGAACGACGCGAACTGCAACGCCACCACCCCCGGCTCCACGCCAAGAACCGGACGCATCGCAGACGCCAAATTCGCCACGGACACGTGAGCCACCGCCACACCCTTCGGCCGCCCCGTCGACCCCGACGTATAGATCACATACGCCAACTGGTCAGGAGCAACTACCGGCAACTCCCCCACTCCGCTCTCCAGATCGTCGAGCAGGGCCCTCTCGACATCCCCAGGAAGGCAATCCACCGTCTCATCCGCGACCAGGACCAACTCAGCGCCGCTGTCCGCGACCATGAACGCCAACCGCTCCGACGGATACTCCGGGTCCAACGGCACATACGCCCCACCCGCCTTCCACACCCCCACCATCGCCACCACCATCTCCACCCCGCGCGGAAGGCACAGCCCCACCCGCGACTCACCACCCACACCCCGGGCAATCAGCCCGCGGGCCAGGGCATCGGACCGCCCATCCACCTCCGCATACGACAACCCCCGACCCCCACACCACACCGCCACCGCATCCGGAGTCTCAACCACCCACCCCCGGAACCGCTCCACCACCGTCGCCGCGTCAACCTCCCGCGCCGTGGCATTCCACTCCTCCACGACCGCGGACCGCTCGGACTCCTCCAGCAACTCGATCTCGCTCAACCGCACCCGCGGGTCAGCCGCGACCTGCTCCAACACCCGAACCAACCGCTCCGCCAGCCGACGCGCCGTCCCCTCGTCGAACAGATCCGCCGCGTAGAGGAGCCCACCCCGCAGACCGTCGGCCGCACCGTCGTACGAGCGGCGCTCGCTGAGCATCAGCGACAGGTCGAACCGCGCCGCGGGGTCGTTCGCCGGCGGGACCTCCTCGACGGACAGCCCTTCGAGGTCCCAGCGCGCCTCGGGCACGTTCTGGAGCGCCAGCATCACCTGGAACAACGGATTACGGGCGGCCGAACGGGCCGGATTCAGCTCATCCACCAGCCGCTCGAACGGCACGTCCTGATGGGCGTACGCCGCCAGATCCGACTCACGAACACGCGCCAACAGGTCACCGAACGACGGATCACCGGAGGTGTCGGATCGCAGGACGAGCGTGTTGACGAAGAACCCGGCCAACTCCTCCACCTGCGCGTCCGACCGACCTGCGACGGGCGTCCCGACACAGACGTCCTCCCCCGCGCCCATCCGCGCCAGCAACACCGCCAACGCGGCATGCAGAACCATGAACATGGTCACGCCACCCTGCGCGGCCAACTCCACCAACCGCGCATGCGTCACCGCGTCGACTCCGACCGGAACGGTCCCGCTCCGGAACGACGGCGCCGCGGGCCGCGGACGATCGAACGGCAACACCGTCTCCTGCGGCGCCCCCTCCAATGCGCGGCGCCAGAAAGCAACCTGCCCCGCACCCGCACTCTCCGGGTCGTCCAGCTCCCCCAGCACCTCCCGCTGCCACAACGCGTAATCCGCGTACTGCACCGGCAACGGCTCCCACCCCGGCGCCACACCCGACAGGCGCGCGCGATACGCAGCCTGAAGGTCATCAGCCAGCACACCCATCGACCACGCATCCGTCGCGATGTGATGCGCCACCAACAACAGAACCCACTCCGCCTCCGCAACCCTCAACAACGTGGTCCGCCACGGCAGGTCGACCCGTACGTCGAAGCCGCTCCCGGCCTCCTCCTGCATCAGCTCCCGCCAGCGGCCGCCGGCCTCGACCACCTGAAGCGGGGGACGGCCCTCCGCGCCCGCACGGATCTCCTGGTACGGCACGCCCTCCACATCCGGGAAGACCGTCCGCAGACTCTCGTGCCGATCGGCGACGTCCCACAAGCCGGCCCGCAGCGCCTCGACGTCGAGGCTGCCCGTCAACCGCAGCGCGAAGGGCAGGTTGTACGCGGCAGCACCCATGCCGTCCGCGCCATCCATCCCGTTCAGGAACCACATCCGCTGCTGCGCGAACGACAACGCCACCCGCTCGGGACGCTCCCGCCGGCCCAGAACCACAGCCGCCGAGACCCCACTGCTCTCGACCAGCCGCGCCACCCCGGCCACCGTCGGCTCCGCGAACACCTCACGAACACCGACCGACACGTCCAGCACCGAACGGACACGCGCGATCAACCGCATCACCAGCAGCGAATCACCACCCAGCTCGAAGAAACTCTCCTCCGCGCCCACGCCCTCCAGGCCCAGCACCTCCGCGAACAGGACGGACAGCGCCTCCTCGGTCGGAGTCTCCGGCCCACGACTGCCACCCACCGCGAGGTCAGGAGCGGGCAGCGCAGCCCGATCCACCTTCCCGTTGGCCGTCAACGGCAAGACGTCGAGCACGACCACGGCAGCGGGCACCATGTAGTCCGGCAGACGGGTCGCCGCGAACGACCGCAGCTCAGCGCCCTCCACACCCTCGACATCCGCAACGACGTAACCGACCAGATGACCCTCCCGCACCACCACCACGGCCTGCTCGACCCGCGGATGGGCCGCAAGGGCAGCCTCGACCTCGCCGAGTTCGACGCGGAAGCCGCGGATCTTCACCTGCTCATCCGCGCGTCCCACGAACGCCAGTTGGCCATCCGGGGTCCAGCGGGCCAGGTCCCCGGTGCGGTACATCCGACCACCGTCGCCGTCGAACGGGCAGGCCACGAACCGCTCCGCCGTCAGGTCGGCCCGGTTGATGTACCCACGAGCCAGACCCTCACCCGCGATATACAACTCACCCGTCACACCCACCGGCACAGGCCGGAGATAGGTGTCGAGGACGTAGGTACGGACGTTGGGCAGCGGACGACCGATCGCCGGCGCCGCGCCCTGACCGGTGATGCCCTCCTCCAACAGGACGGCGGTAGAGATGACGGTCGCCTCCGTCGGACCGTACGTGTTCCACACCCGCGCACCCGCCCGCCACTTCGCCGCCAGGCCGGCCTCCAACCGCTCCGCACCCAACACCCAATTGCCGATCCCCGAAACCGCCTCCGGCTCCAACACCCCCAACAACGACGGCACCACACTCGCCACGCCGACACCCGACGCACCCACCATCCGCGCCAGCGCCGAAGAATCCAGCCGCTCCTCCGCCGAAGCCACCGCCAACGTCCCCCCGGCCGCCAAGGTCACCGCAACATCCAGCACCGCGGCGTCAAAGCTGAACGACGCGAACTGCAACGCCACCACGCCCGCCTCGACACCCAGAACCGGACGCATCGCCGCAGCCAAATTCGCCACCGAAGCGTGGGCCACGGCGACACCCTTCGGCCGCCCCGTCGACCCCGACGTATAGATCACATACGCCAAGTCACCGAACCCGACGGACACGTCGATCGGTTTCCCGAACTCGATCGCGACCCCATCCAGGAGGGCGGCCTCACCATCGAGCGAGCCCGCTGTCTCCTCCGTCACCAGGACCAGCTCGGCGCCGCTGTCGGCGACCATGAACGCCAACCGGTCCGACGGGTACTCCGGGTCCAGCGGCACATACGCCCCACCGGCCTTCCACACCGCCAGGATCGCCACGACCATCTCGGCCCCGCGCGGCAGGCACAGCCCCACCCGCGACTCCCGACCCACACCCCGCGCCACCAACCCCCGCGCCAGAGCATCGGAGCGCCCATCCACCTCCGCATACGACAGCGCCCGTCCCCCCGACCACAGCGCAGCCGCATCCGGCGTCCGTATCGCCCAGGCACCGAACTGCTCCGGCACCGTCAACGCGTCCAGCTCCCGAGCCGTGGCATTCCACTCCTCCACGACCGCGGACCGCTCGGACTCCTCCAGCAACTCGAACCCGCCCAGCCGCACCAGCGAATCGGCCGCCGCCTGCTCCAGCACCCGCACCAACCGCTCCGCCAGCCGGCGCACCGTCCCCTCGTCGAACAGATCCGCCGCGAACAGAATCCCGCCATCCAAACCGGCCGCGGCGCCCTGACCAGACCACCGCTCGCTGAGGCCCACCGACAGGTCGAACCGCGCGGGCGCCACCTCCGGCTGGATCTGGTCGACGGCCAGCCCCTCCAGCTCCCACTGCGCTTCGGGCACGTTCTGGAGCGCCAACATCACCTGGAACAGCGGATTACGGGCGGCAGAGCGGGCCGGGTTCAGCTCGTCGACCAGCCGCTCGAACGGCACGTCCTGATGGGCGTACGCGGCCAGGTCGGCCTCGCGCACCCGCCGCAGCACCTCGGCGAACGACGGGTCCCCCGTCACATCCGCCCGCAGGACAAGGGTGTTGACGAAGAACCCGGCCAACTCCTCCACGTGCGCGTCCGATCGACCCGCGACCGGCGTACCGACGCACACGTCCTCCCCGGCGCCCATCCGCGCCAGCAACACCACCAGCGCGGCATGGACCACCATGAACATCGTCGCCCCGCTCCGCGCGGCCAACTCCACCAACCGCGCATGCGTCACCGCGTCCACGTCGACGGGCACCACGCCACTGCGGAAGGACGGCACCGCCGGCCGCGGACGGTCAAACGGCAACACCGTCTCCTGCGGAGCCCCCGCCAACACCCCACGCCAATGCTCGACCTGCCCCGCACCCGCACTCTCCGGGTCCTCCAGATCCCCCAGCACCTCCCGCTGCCACAACGCGTAATCCGCGTACTGCACCGGCAACGGCTCCCAGCCCGGGGTCTCCCCGGCGAGACGCGCGCGGTACGCGTCCCGAAGATCGCGCGCAATCACACCCATCGACCAGGCATCCGTGGCGATGTGATGCGCCACCAGCAGCAGAACCCACTCCGCCTCCGCAACCCTCAACAGGGTGGTCCGCCACGGCAGTTCCGCCGCCAGGTCGAAACCACGCCCCACCTCCGAGGCGAGCACGTCACGCCAACCATCGCCGGCCTCGACCACCTGGAACGGGGGACGGCCCTCCGCACCCTCGCGGATCTCCTGATACGGCACGCCCTCCACATCCGGGAAGACCGTACGCAGACTCTCGTGCCGATCGGCGATCTCGCCGAGTGCCGCAGCCAGCGCAGCCACATCCAACTGCCCGCTCAGACGCAACACCAGCGGCAGGTTGTAGACGGCGCCCGCGCCGTCGACGTCTGCCTCTTCCATGTGGTTGAGGAACCACATGCGCTGCTGCTCGAACGAGAGCGGCACCCGCTCCGGACGCTCCCGCCGCGCCAACGCCACAACCGACGACGCTCCAGCGCCGTCGACCAGCCGCGCCACCCCGGCCACCGTCGGCTCCGCGAACACCTCACGAACTCCGACCGACACGTCCAGTACCGAACGGACACGCGCGATCAACCGCATCACCAGCAGCGAATCACCACCCAACTCGAAGAAACTCTCCTCCGCGCCCACGCCCTCCAGGCCCAGCACCTCCGCGAACAGGACGGACAGCGCGTCCTCAGTCGGGGTCTCCGGCCCACGACTGCCACTCACCGCGAGGTCAGGAGCGGGCAGCGCAGCCCGATCCACCTTCCCGTTGGCCGTCAACGGCAAGACGTCGAGCACGACCACGGCAGCGGGCACCATGTAGTCGGGCAAGCGCGTCGCAGCGAACGACCGCAGCTCGCCACCGTCGACATCGTCGGCATCCCCGACGACGTACCCGACCAGCCGGCCCTCCCGCACCACCACCACGGCCTGGTCCACGCCGGGACGGGAGGCCAGGACGGCCTCGACCTCGCCCAACTCCACCCGGAACCCGCGGATCTTCACCTGCTCGTCCGCCCGCCCGACGAAAGCCAGTTGGCCGTCCGCCGTCCAGCGGGCCAGGTCCCCGGTCCGATACATCCGACCGCCGCCGCCGAACGGGCAGGCGACGAACCGTTCCGCCGTCAGATCGGCCCGGTTGATGTACCCACGAGCCAGACCCTCACCCGCGACGTACAACTCACCTGTGACGCCTACGGGGACGGGACGCAGGTACGCGTCGAGGACGTAGGTACGGACGTTGGGCAACGGACGACCGATCGCCGGCGCCGGGTCCTGACCGGTAATGCCCTCCTCCAACAGGACGGCGGTAGAGATGACGGTCGCCTCCGTCGGACCGTACGTGTTCCACACCCGCGCGTTCTCACGCCACCTCGCCGCCAGACCAGCCTCCAACCGCTCCGCACCCAACACCCAATTGCCGATCCCCGAGACCGCCTCCGGCTCCAACACCCCCAACAACGACGGCACCACGCTCGCCACTTCGACACCCGACGCACCCACCATCCGCGCCAGCGCCGAAGAATCCAGCCGCTCCTCGGACGAGGCGATCGCCAACGTCCCCCCGGCCGCCAAGGTCACCGCCACATCCAGCACCGCCGCGTCAAAACTGAACGACGCGAACTGCAACGCCGTCACGCCCGCCTCGACACCCAGGACCGGACGCATCGCCGCCGCCAAATTCGCCACGGACGCGTGGGCCACGGCGACGCCCTTCGGCCGCCCCGTCGAACCCGACGTATAGATCACATACGCCAACTGGTCAGAGACAACCGCAGGCAGACCGCCCCCATCACACCCCACCTCATCGAGCAGGACCGTCTCGACATCCGCCGACAACCGACCAGCGGTCTCAGACGTCACCAACACCAACTCGGCATCGCTGTCCGCCACCATGAACACCAACCGCTCCGACGGGTACTCCGGGTCCAACGGCACATACGCCCCACCCGCCTTCCACACCCCCAGGATCGCCACGATCGCCTCCACCCCCCGCGGCAAGCACAGCCCCACCCGCGACTCACCACCCACACCCCGCGCCACCAACCCCCGCGCCAACACATCAGAACGCGCATCCACCTCCGCATACGACACCGAACGCTCCCGGAACCACACGGCAGCAGCATCCGGAGTCTCGGTCACCCAGGAGCGGAACAACTCCAACACGGTCGGAGCATCAACCTCGCTCGCGGTGTCGTTCCACCGCTCGACGACCGCCGACCGCTCCGCTTCGTCCAGTACCGCAACGCCGCTCAGCCGCAGCTCCGGATCAGCCGCCACCTGCTCCAACACCCGCACCAACCGCTCCGCCAGCCGGCGCACCGTCCCCTCGTCGAACAGATCCGCCGCGAACAGAATCCCGCCACCCAGACCAGCCGGGGCACCCTGACCGGACCGCCGCTCGCTGAGGTCCACCGACAGGTCGAACCGCGCCGCGGGGTCCTCCACCGGCGGAACCTGCTCCACCCACAGCCCCTCCAGCTCCCAGCGCGCCTCGGGCACGTTCTGGAGCGCCAGCATCACCTGGAACAACGGATTACGCGCCGCCGAACGGGCCGGATTCAGCTCATCCACCAGCCGCTCGAACGGCACGTCCTGATGGGCGTACGCCGCCAGATCCGACTCACGAACACGCGCCAACAGGTCACCGAACGACGGATCACCGGAAACGTCAGACCGCAGGACGAGCGTGTTGACGAAGAACCCGGCCAACTCCTCCACCTGCGAGTCCGACCGGCCGGCGACCGGCGTACCGACGCACACGTCCTCCCCCGCGCCCATCCGCGCCAGCAGCACCACCAGGGCGGCATGCAGAACCATGAACATGGTCACGCCACCCTGCGCGGCCAGCTCCACCAACCGCGCATGCGTCACCGCATCCACGTCGACGGGCACCACGCCACTGCGGAACGACGGCACCGCCGGACGCGGACGATCGAACGGCAACACGGTCTCCTGCGGAGCCCCCGCCAACTCCCCACGCCAGAAAGCAACCTGCCCCGCACCCGCACTCTCCGGGTCGTCCAGATCCCCCAACACCTCGCGCTGCCACAACGCGTAATCCGCGTACTGCACCGGCAACGGCTCCCACCCCGGGACCTCACCGGCCAACCGAGACCGGTACGCCGCCTCAAGGTCGTTCGCCAGCACTCCCATCGACCACGCATCCGTGGCGATGTGATGCGCCACCAGCAGCAGAACCCACTCCGCCTCTGCAACCCTCAACAGCGCGGTCCGCCAGGGCAGTTCAACCGCCAGATCAAATCCACGCCCGGCCTCCGAGGCGAGCACGTCACGCCAACGATCGCCGGCCTCCACCAGCACCAACTCCGGACGGCCGCTCGCACCCGCCAGCACCTGCTGGTACGGCACGCCCTCCACATCCGGGAAGACCGTCCGCAGACTCTCGTGCCGGTCCGCCACATCACCCAGCGCCGCCTCAAGCGCCGTCACATCGAGCCGACCCGAGAGCCGCAGCGCGAAGGGCAGGTTGTACGCGGCAGCGCCGGCCCCCTCGACGTCGCCACCGTCCATCCGGTTCAGGAACCACATCCGCTGCTGTGCGAACGAGAGCGGCACCCGCTCCGGACGCTCCCGCCGCCCCAACGCCACACCCGCCGACACCCCAGCACCGTCGACCAGCCGCGCCAGCCCCGCCACCGTCGGCTCCGCGAACACCTCACGGACCCCGACCGAGACCTCCAACGCCGACCGAATCCGCGCGATCAACCGCATCACCAGCAGCGAATCACCACCCAACGCGAAGAAGCCCTCCTCCGCACCCACCCGCTCCAGGCCCAGCACCTCCGCGAACAACCCGCACAGGACCACTTCCGTAGGCGTCACCGGACCCCGGGAGCCACCGGCACCGAGATCAGGGGCCGGAAGCGCAGCCCGATCCACCTTTCCGTTCACCGTCAACGGCAAAACATCCCGCACCACCACGGCCGACGGCACCATGTAGTCCGGCAACCGGGTCGCAGCGAACGCCCGCAGCTCGCCACCGTCGACATCGTCGGCATCCCCGACGACGTAACCGACCAGCCGACTCTCCCGCACCACCACCACGGCTTGCTCGACCCGCGGATGGGCCGCAAGGGCAGCCTCGACCTCACCCAGCTCCACCCGGAATCCCCGGATCTTCACCTGGTCGTCCGCGCGCCCGACGAAGATGAGTTGGCCGTCCGCGGACCAGCGGACCAGATCCCCGGTCCGATACATCCGACCGCCACCGTCGCCACCGTCTCCGTCGCTGCCATCGCTGCCGTCGCCGAACGGGCACGCCACGAACCGCTCCGCCGTCAAATCCGCACGCCCCGCATAACCCCGCGCCAAACCAACCCCCGACACATACAACTCACCCACCACACCCACCGGCACCGGCTGCAAAAACCCATCCAGCACAAACACCCCCGCATTCCGCAACGGACGCCCAATCGGAACACCCCCCACGACACCCACCGCACCCGCATCCAACGGCAAACTCATCGCCGCACACACCGTCACCTCCGTCGGACCATACGCATTCACCATCCGACGCCCCACCGACCACCGCCCCACCAACCCCGGCGCACACACCTCACCCGCCACCACCAACCCCTCCAACCCCTCCAACAACCCCTCCTCCACCGCCAACACCCCCGGCGGCACCGTCACATGCGTCACCCCCCAACGACCCACCACCTCACCCAACGACACCACCGGCGGCAAACCCCCCACCCCCACCACCACCAACACAGCCCCCGACCCCCACGCCACACACAACTCCGACACCGCCGCATCAAAACTCAACGACGCAAACTGCAACACCCGCGACCCCACACCCACCCCAAAACGCTCACCCTGCGCCCCCGCCAAATTCGCCAACCCCGAATGAGAAACCACCACACCCTTCGGCCGCCCCGTCGAACCCGACGTATAAATCACATACGCCGCATTGGCAGCGCGCAGCGGCGCCGTGCGCTCGGCGTCGACCACGCGGCCTGGCGTGCACCGCGCCACCGCCGCCGCGACCTCCGGATCGTCCAGGGCGATCGCCCGCGCCCTCACGGACTCGGGCAGTGCCTCGCGGCCGGCCTCGGTGCACAGCACCGCGGTCGGGTCGGCGTCCTTCAGCACCAGGGCAATCCGGTCCGCCGGATACGCGGGGTCCAGCGGGACGAAGGCCCCGCCGGCCATCGACACCGCCAGCAGTGCCACCAGGGTGTCCGCCGACCGCTCGGCGACCACGGCGACCCGCTGCTCGGGCCCCACCCCCATGGCGATCAGGTGCCGCGCCAGGCGGCCTGCCTCGTCCTCCAACTCGGCGTAGCCGAAAGTCCGCTCTTCCGACTCCAGGGCCACCGCGTCCGGTGTCCGCCGCACCTGCGCGGCGAGCAGTTCGGGCAGCGTCGAGGCGGGTACTTCGGGCTGGATGTCGTGCCAGTCCCGGGTCACCCGGGCGAGTTCGTCGCCGTCCAGCAGCCCGATGCGTGCCAGCGGCGCGTGCGGGTCCGTGACGAAGCCCTCAAGCACGTGTTGCAGCGCGGCGAGCACCCGCTCGGCGTGGGACCGGTCGAACAGGTCGGTCCGGTGGTCGAGTTGCAACTCCATCCGCTCGCCCGGTGCGACGATCAGGCCGAGCGGATAGTGGCTGGCGTCCCTGGTCCTGCCGTCGAGACGGATGGTGAGGGAGTCAGGGCCGTCCGGCACCGCGTCCGCCGAGCGGGGATAGTTCTCGTACACCACCAGCGTGTCGAACTCGGCGCCCGGCCCCGCGAGCTGCCTGATCTCGGTGAGCCCGAGGTGCTGGTGACCCAGGAGAGCCACCTGGCGCGTCTGAAGCGCGGAGAGCAGGTCGGCGACGGTGAGGCCACCGGCCAACTCGACCCGGACCGGCAGGGTGTTGATGAACAGGCCGATGAGCGAGTCGGCGCCCGGCAGGTCCGTGGGGCGGCCGGCGACCGTGGTGCCGAACACCACGTCCTGCCGTCCGGCCAGCCGGGCGAGGACGACCGCCCACGCGCCCTGGACCACTGTGGCCATGGTGACGCCGAGCTCACGGGCCAATGCGTCCAGTGCCCGCGTCAGCTCTTCGGTGCACTCGGCGAGCACCGCCTCGGGACGCAGGGGCGCCCGGGCGGGGTCGGCCGGGGCGACCAGGGTGGGCTCGTCCGCTCCGGCCAGTTCCGCGCGCCAGGCGGTCCGCGCCGCTTCCCGGTCCTGCCGGCCCAGCCAGGCCAGGTAGTCGCGGTAGGAGCGGGCCGGGGGCAGCGCCCGGACATCGCCCCCGGTCCGGTAGAGCGTCGACAGTTCGTCCACCAGGATCGGCAGCGACCAGCCGTCGAGCACGATGTGATGGGTCGTCATCACCAGTCGGTGGCGCCGCTCGCCAAGGCGGATCAGCAGCACCCGCAGCAGCGGGCCTCGCGCGAGGTCGAAGCCGACCGACAGCTCCGCCTCGGACAGCCGGGTCGCTTCCGCCTCTGCCTCGGCCGCCGGCAGGCCGCTCAGGTCGGCCTCCTGCCAGGGGAGTTCCGCGTGCCGGACGACGACCTGCACCGCCTGGCCCGACCTGCGCCGGCGGAAGCCGGCCCGCAGGGCGCCGTGGCGCGCGATCAGGCCCTCCCAGCAGCGGCGGAGCCTATCGGCGTCCAGCGGCCCGTCGAGGGCCAAGGCTCGCTGTCCGGTGTACACGTCGGACGCCCCGTCCCCGAAGGAAGCGTGGAACAGCAGCCCCTCCTGGAGCGGGGACAGCGGCCAGATGTCGTCGATGGCGATCGGGGTCCGGGTCATCGCGTACGTCTCCTCATGGCGGTAACAGAGGTCACAGCGGTCACGGCGGTCACAGCTTCGGTTCGGCAGCACGGGCGGAGCAGGGGCGGAGCAGGGGCGGAGCATCAGAGGGTGGAGGGATCAGGAGCTGGAGGGATCAGGGGGCTGAGGTCGGGAGACGGGAGGGGTGGGATCAGTTGAGGTCGTCGGCGAACTCGGACTCCAGGGCCTCGATCTCGTCCTGGTCGAGATCGAGCAGCGCGAAGTCGGAGGGTGTGTGGCCGCCGGCCGACGGATCGGCGGTGTGGACGGCAAGGCCCTCCAGCAGTTCCAGCCAGGTCTGGCCGAGGCGCTCCGCCCGGCTCTCGCCGAGCAGCGTTCCGGGCCAGCTCAGCGTGAGCGTGAGCAGGGGCCCGTCCGGGGTGTCCGCCACGACGGCGCCGGCGGCCAGCACATGCGGCACCGGCATGTCCGGGTCCGCCGTTCCGACCATCGCGGTCTCCCCGGCCGGCTGCCAGGCGCGGACCGGGCTTCGGGGCGTTCCGGCGGCCGCGAACCGGCCCAGGTAGTTGAAGCCGATCTCCGGGGTGGGAAGATCCGCCAGCACCCTGGCCGTGTCCGGATTCGCACGGCGGAGCAGGCCGTGGCCCAGCCCGTCCCCGGGCACCGCCTGCACCTGCTCCTTCACCCGCTTGACCAGCCCGCCGGCGGAGGCACCGCCAGCCGCGGCATCCGCCAGGTCGAGCCCCGACACCTCCAGCCGCAGGGGATGCGCCGCGGTGAACCAGCCCACCGTCCGGGACACGTCCATGCCCTCCGACAACGGCTCGCGGCCGTGCGCCTCGACCTCCACCAGCAGTCCAGCGCCGCCGGGGTGCGGACGCCACCGCGCCACGGCTCCGGCCAGCGTTGCCAGCAGCACCTCGTGCACACCGCAGTGGAAGAGCGCCGGGGTACGGCCGACCAGGACGGCGCTGCGGTCGGCGGGGACCGTCCACTCGCGGCGGGAGAGGGTCCGGACGGTGTCGCGGGCCGGGTCGAGGGAACGGACCCCGCCCACGGTCCGCGCGTCGGCCCCGGACAGCAGACCCACCCAGCCGTCCAGCTCCGCCAACCGCTCCGCGCTCCGCGCAGAGCGCTCCAACTGCCGTGCCCAGGAACGGAACGAGGTGCCACCGGCCCGCAGGACGCTCTCGGGCTCACGGCCGGCGGCCACGGCCTCGCAGGCCGCCCGCAGATCCGGCATCAGCACCCGCCACGACACCCCGTCGACCACCAGGTGGTGCGCCACGAGGGCCACCCGACCGACGCGGTCCGGGCCGGCGTCCACCCACACCGCGACCACCATCACGCCGGCCACCGGGTCCAGACCGTCGATCGCGTCCCTGGCCGCGCCGGCGGTCACGTCGTCCAGACGGTCGTCGGGGACACCGACGGCGTCCACGCGCACGACGCGCCCGGACGCATCCACCGTGCCGGGTTCCGGCACCACGAGCACCGGGTCATCCGGCCCACCCCCGACCCGGGCCCGGAGCATGCCGTGCGCGGCGAGCACCGCCCCCAGCCCCGCTGCCAGCACATCCGTCCCCAGCCCGGCGGGCGCGCCCACGGCCATCCACTGCGCGAACCGCGGCCGCAGCGCGTCCGCGCCCACGGCCCGCATCACCGGCGTCCACGGCACCTCGCCGACACCGCCGTCCTCGATCTGCGCCGACGCGTGCGCGGTCGCGACCGCCACCGACGCGAGCCGCTCCGGGGTCTTCTCCTCGAAGACCTGGCGGGGCGTCACCACCCAACCGGCCCGGCGGGCGCGGGAGGCGAGCAGCATCGACATGATCGAGTCGCCGCCCAGCTCGAAGAACCCGTCCCCGACCCCTGCCTCCTCCAGGCCCAGCACCTCGGCGAACAAGGCGCAGAACGCCTCCTCGGCGGAGGTCGCGGGCGCACGGGTGGCAACGGACGTGAGGTCGGGGACGGGCAGGGCCGCGCGGTCGATCTTGCCGTTGACGGTCAGCGGGAAGGCGTCCAGCACCACCACCGCCGACGGGACCATGTACTCCGGCAGTCTCGTCGCCGCGTGGGCCCGTACGGCGTCCGCGTCCATGTTCGCGTCCACCGCTCCGACGACGTACCCGGTCAGCCGACCGCCGTGCGCCAGCACCACCGCCCGCGCCACACCGGGATGGGCGGCCAGGACGGCCTCGACCTCGCCGAGTTCGACGCGGAAGCCGCGGATCTTCACCTGCTCGTCCGCCCGTCCCACGAACGCCAGTTGGCCGTCCGCGGTCCAGCGGGCCAGGTCCCCGGTGCGATACATCCGACCGCCGTCGCCGTCGAACGGGCACGCGACGAACCGTTCCGCCGTCAGGTCGGGCCGCCCGATGTACCCACGAGCCAGGCCGGCCCCGGCGACGTAGAGGTCACCGGTGATCCCTACGGGGACCGGCCGGAGGTAGGCGTCGAGGACGTAGGTACGGACGTTGGGCAGCGGACGGCCGATCGCGGGCGCCGGGTCCTGACCGGTGATGCCCTCCTCCAACAGGACGGCGGTAGAGATGACGGTGGCCTCGGTCGGACCGTACGTGTTCCACACCCGCGCACCCGCCCGCCACTTCGCCGCCAGGCCGGCCGCCAACCGCTCCGCACCCAACACCCAATTGCCGATCCCCGAAACCGCCTCCGGCTCCAGCACACCCAACAACGACGGCACGACGCTCGCCACTTCGACTCCCGCCGCCCCGACCATCCGCGCCAACTGTGTACCGTCCAGCCGCTCTTCGGACGACGCCACCGCCAAGGCCCCACCCCCGGCCAGGGTGACCGCCACATCCAGCACCGCAGCGTCAAAACTGAACGACGCGAACTGCAACGCCGTCACGCCCGCCTCGACACCCAGGACCGGACGCATCGCCGCCGCCAAATTCGCCACCGAAGCGTGAGCCACTGCCACACCCTTCGGCCGCCCCGTCGAACCCGACGTATAGATCACATACGCCAACTGGTCAGAGACCACCTCAGGCAGACCGCCCCCATCACACCCCACCTCATCCAGCAGAACCGTCTCGACATCCGCCGACAACCGACCAGCGGTCTCAGACGTCACCAACACCAACTCGGCGTCGCTGTCCGCCACCATGAACACCAGCCGCTCCGACGGGTACTCCGGGTCCAACGGCACATACGCCCCGCCCGCCTTCCACACCCCCAACATCGCCACGATCGCCTCCACCCCCCGCGGCAAGCACAGCCCCACCCGCGACTCACCACACACACCCCGCGCCACCAACCCCCGCGCCAGAGCATCGGAGCGCGCATCCACCTCCGCATACGACAGCCCCCGACCCCCCGACCACAACGCCACCGCGTCCGGAGTCTCGGTCACCCACCCACGGAAACGGTCCAGCACCGTGCCGAACTCAAACGGCCGCGCCGTGGCATTCCACTCCTCCACGACCGCAGACCGCTCGGACTCCTCCAGCAACTCGATCTCGCCCAACCGCACCCGCGGATCAGCCGCCACCTGCTCCAACACCCGCACCAGGCGGCGAACCATCCGCAGGGCATCGCGACGCCCGAACACGTCGGAGCGGTAGTCGAGACGGATCGCAAGGGCGTCGCCAGGGGTGACCCCCAGCGCCAGCGCGAAGTTGGTCGACTCGCGGAGTTCGGTGCCCGCGAGCGACAGTTCGTCACCGACCGGCTGGACATCCAGGTCGCCCGGGTAGTTCTCGAAGGCGAGCAGCGTGTCGAAGGTCGCGCCGGGACCGGCTGCCCGCTGGGCCGCGCTCAGCCCCACGTGCTGGTGGTCGAGGAGCGCCGACTGCCGCGCCTGGAGGGCCTGGAGCGCCTCGCGCACCGAACGGGCCGCGTCCAGATCGACACGCACCGGCAGCGTGTTGATGAACAAGCCGAGCATCGTCTCCATGCCCGGAAGTTCCGCCGGGCGCCCCGCCACCGTCGCGCCGAACACCACCTCGCGACGGCTCGTCAGCTGGCCCAGCACCATCCCCCAGGCCAGCTGGATGACGGTGTTGAGTGTCACGCCGGCGCCACGGGCGACCCGCTCCAGGTCGCGGAGCAGTTCGGCGCCGGCGCGGCCGGTCACCCGGTCCAGGACGACGGCGGCCGCCGCGCTCGGCTCGGTCGGCGCGACCAACGTCGGCTCCTCGATCGGCGCCAGTTCGGCCCGCCACGCCTCCAGCGCCGCCGCCGTGTCCCGACCGGCCAGCCACGTCCAGTACGGCCGCGCCGACACGGACGCGGCGAGTCCGTCCGCCCGGCCACCGGCCGCGTAGAGCGCCCACAACTCGCGCAGCATCAACGGCAGCGACCAGCCGTCCAGCAACAGGTGGTGCAGCGACACCACCAGCCGGGACCGGCCGGCGCCGGTCCGGATCAGGGCCACCCGCAGCAGCGGCGGCGCGCCGAGGTCGAACCGCGCGGACCGCTCCTCGGCACCCACCCGATCCGCGGCGTCGTCGCCCAGCCCCCTCAGGTCGACCTCGCGCCATGGCAGTACAGCGCGGCCGACGACCACCTGCACCGGACCTGCCGCGCCCGCCACCTGCACGAACCCGGCGCGCAGCGCGGCGTGCCGATCGAGCAGCGCCTGCCACGACGCGTGCAGCCGGGGCCCGTCCACGTCGCCGTCGAGTGTCAGGACCAGCTGCTCGACGTATACGTCCGCACCCTTGTCGTCGAAGAGCGAGTGGAACAGCAGGCCCTCCTGGAGCGGCGCGACGGGAAGGACGTCCACCAGCTCCGGAACCGCCGACTCGATCTCCTCCACACCGGCCTGGTCCAGCGCGACCAGCGGGAAGTCCGACGGGGAGTGACCACCCGCCCCGGCCCCGACATCCGCCACCAGTTCGGCGAGCACCCGCGCCCACGCCGCCAGCAGTCCGCGCGCCCGGTCCTCACCCATCAGCCGTTCCGGGCACGCCGCTCTCAGCTCCAGCACCGCACCGCCCGCTGACTCGCGTACCGACCCCAGCAGTTCCACGGCGTGCATCGGCGGGGCATCAGGGGCGCTCCGGGCCCCGAAGCCCTCGGTCGCGCCTCCCCGCCCCAGGTAGTTGAAGCCGACCTGGGCCGAGGGAAGAGCCGCCAGTTCCTCGGCCGTGTCCGGGTTGACGTGCCGCAGCAGCCCGTAACCGAGGCCGTCACCCGGGACGGCCCGCACCTGTTCCTTCGCCCGCCGCACCGACGTGTCGCCGTCCGTGCTCAGCCGTACCGGACGCGAGGCGGTGAACCACCCCACCGTCCGCGACAGGTCCATCCCCTCGGCCAGCGGCACCCGGCCGTGTCCTTCGACGTCCACCAGGAACCCGCCCACGCCGGCCCACTCGCCGACCGCCCCCGCCAGCCCCGCCAGCAACACCTCGTCCACTCCCGCGTGGTACGCCGCCGGGACCGCTGTCAGCAGCGCCGCCGTGATCTCCGCCGGTACGGTCACGGCCACCTCGCGAACCGTCGCGCCTACATCCACACCGGGGTCCAGTGCGGCGTCCGTCAGCAGCGGGTCCGGGCCGTCGCCCGCCAGCACCGCCCGCCACGCACCCAGCTCGGCCACCCGCTCCGGGCGCCCCGCCTCCACCGCCAACTCCCGGGCCCACGCCCGGAACGGCACCGGTACGGGGTCCAACTCCACGGCGTGTCCAGCGGCGAGTGCGTGGTACGCGGACCACAGGTCCGGCAGGAGCACCTGCCAGGACACCGCGTCGACGACCAGATGGTCGGCCACCATGACCAGCCGCCCAGATGCCTCCGGCCCCGCGTCCAGCCACACCACCTGCAACATCACCCCGGCCGCAGGGTCCAGGCGTACCACCGCCGCGTCGATCTCCGCGTCCACCAGGGCCACCAATGCCGCCGGGTCCGGGCGGTCCACTCCCGCCGCATCGACGCGCGCCACCAGCCCGTCCACCGACACCGCGTCGCCCGCCTCCGGCACCATCAGCAGCACGGGCTCCGCCACCAACCGTGCTCCCAGCACCTCATGGCGCTCCACCAGGGCCGCGACCGCGGCCCGCAGCGCCGCCTCGTCCAGTCCCGCAGGGGCTTCGACCACCACCGACTGCACGACGGCGCGCACGCTGCCGGCACCGACCCGGTCCAGTACTTCCCGCATCACCGGTGTCAGCGGCACCTCACCAGCGGCGGTGTCCGCCGTGAGAGCGCCGTCAGCCGTCCCGTCGACCGGCGTCGCCACGGCGGCCAGCCTTGCCGGCGTCCGTAACTCGTGCACCTGACGGGCCCCGACGACCAGTCCCGCGCGGCGGGCCCGCGACACCACCAGCATCGCGGTGATCGAGTCGCCGCCCAGCTCGAAGAAGCTGTCCCCGGCTCCGACCGCAGCCGCCTCCACGCCCAGCACCTCCGCGAACAGCGCGCGCAGCGTCTGCTCGGTCCCTGTCGACGGGGCGTGCGGATCGGCGGACCCGAGGTCGGGCGCGGGCAGGGCGGAGCGGTCGATCTTGCCGTTGACGGTCAACGGGAGCGCTTCCAGCGCGATGACCACCGACGGAACCATGTACTCCGGCAACCGCGTGGCGGCGAAGGCCCGCACGTCCGGCCCGTCCGCATCGCCGACGGTGTACCCGACCACCCGCCCGTCCCGCACCACCGCCACGGCCCGCTCGACCTGCGGGTGGGCGGCCAGGACGGCCTCGACCTCGCCGAGTTCGACGCGGAATCCGCGGATCTTCACCTGCTCGTCCGCCCGCCCCACGAACGCCAGTTGGCCGTCCGCGGTCCAGCGGGCCAGGTCACCGGTGCGGTACATCCGGCCGCCGTCGCTGCCGTCGCCGCCGCTGCCGTCGTCGAACGGGCAGGCCACGAAACGCTCCGCCGTCAGATCGGTCCGCCCGATGTACCCACGAGCCAGACCCTCGCCCGCGATGTACAACTCGCCCACCACGCCTACGGGAACGGGCCGGAGGAAGGAGTCGAGGACGTAGGTACGGACGTTGGGCAGCGGACGGCCGATCGCGGGCGCTGGGTCCTGACCGGTAATGCCCTCCTCCAACAGGATGGCGGTAGAGATGACGGTGGCCTCGGTCGGCCCGTACGTGTTCCACGCCCGCGCCCCCGCCCGCCACTTCGCCGCCAGGCCGGCCTCCAACCGCTCCGCACCCAACACCCAGTTGGCCACCCCGGGAACCGCCTCCGGCTCCAACACCCCCAACAACGACGGCACGACGCTCGCCACGTCGACACCCGCCGCCCCGACCATCCGCGCCAGCGCCGAGGAATCCAGCCGCTCTTCGGACGACGCCACCGCCAAGGCCCCACCTCCGGCCAGGGTGACGGCCACATCCAGCACCGCCGCGTCAAAACTGAACGACGCGAACTGCAACGCCACCACACCCGGCTCCACGCCAAGGACCGGCCGCATCGCCGACGCCAAATTCGACACCGAAGCGTGAGCCACCGCCACACCCTTCGGCCGCCCCGTCGACCCCGACGTATAGATCACATACGCCAACTGGTCAGGAGCAACTACCGGCAACTCCCCCACTCCGCTCTCCAGATCGTCGAGCCGGACCCTCTCGACATCCCCAGGAAGGCGATCCACCGTCTCGTCCGCGACCAGGACCAACTCAGCGCCACTGTCAGCCACCATGAACGCCAACCGCTCCGACGGGTACTCCGGGTCCAACGGCACATACGCCCCACCCGCCTTCCACACCCCCACCATCGCCACCACCATCTCCACCCCGCGCGGAAGGCACAGCCCCACCCGCGACTCACCACCCACACCCCGCGCCACCAACCCCCGCGCCAACACATCCGAACGCGCATCCACCTCCGCATACGACAACCCACGACCCCCACACCACACCGCCACCGCATCCGGAGTCTCAACCACCCACCCCCGGAACCGCTCCATTACCGTCGACGCGTCCACGTCCCGCGCCGTGGCATTCCATCCGCTCACCACCAGGGCACGCTCGTCGTCCCCCAGCACTCCGATCCGCCGCACCGGCACCGTCGGGTCGCCGACCGCGCGCTCGACGAAGCCGACCAGCGATCGACGGACCCCCCGCACCCACGCCCGGTCGTAGAGTGCCGCGTTCGCCTCTACGGTGATGTCGATCCCCGAGCCCGTCCGGTCGACCAGCACCCCGAAGTCCTCGACCAGCCGGGTGGACACGTCCCGTGCCACGCCTCGGCAGTCACCGAAGGCGAGTTCACCGGTCCGCGGCAGGATGTTCACGTACGGCCCGAAGTGCCAGCGGTCGCCTTCCGGCCAGCCCAACTCCCGGCGCAGCCACTCGCCGCGGTACCGCTGGTGCCGGAGCAGTTCACCGACGGCCCCGTCGGCCGTCCGGGCGAGGTCGATCAGGTTCGCCGCGGCCGGCACCGGGAACCGCAGGGGCAGCATGTTCGCCCTGGTCATGCGGGCGCGCAGGTCCGCCTCGCCCACGCGGCCGGTCAGGGGCAGGCTGAGCAACGCTTCCGCCGACCCGGCCATGCCGCTGACGTAGGCGCCGGCGGCGGCGACCAGCAGCCGGGACGTCCGCAGGCCGGACCCGCCGGCCGCGGCGCGCAGCGCGTCGACCGCGGCGGGGGTCAGGCCGCCCGTCTCCCGCAGTACTGCCCCGCCTCCGGTGCCGGCTTCACCGCCCCGTGGAAGCCCGGAGACGCCGGAAAGGCGGGGGCTTTCCGCCATCTCCGGCCGATCCGAGAATCGGTCGTACAGATAGCGCCGATCGTCCTCGAATTCGGCCGAGTTCCGATACCTCGCCTCCTCGTCAAGCGCCTTGCTCAACGAGATTCTTTCGGAATTCGGGTACGCACCGCCCGCGACGGACGCCGAATACACCTCGGCGACCCGGCGCGCCATCAGCGTGCACCCATGACCGTCGAGCAGCAGGTGGTTGTAGCCCTGGAACCAGCAGTGCCGGTGGGAATCGATTCTGAAGAGCACGAAAGAGAAAAGGCGCGCTCCGAGCGGATTCTCCACGCCGGCGAGTTCCTGGCGCATCCGGGTCTCGGTCCACGCCCGCCGGTCGTCGCCGTCTTCGTCCGGTTCCTCGATGCGCAAGGTCCATGGCCGGGCGGCGTGCGGCACGGCGCGCACCCCGCCGACCGCGTCCTCGGCGAATCGCACGCCGAGGATCTCCGTCTCCTCGACCGTCCGGCGCAGCGCGGCCTCGAAGGCGGGCACGTCCAGGGCACCCGTGATCTGCACGGCCTGCCCGACGCTGTAGAGCGCGCGCGGGCCCCCCAGGCGCTGCGCGTGCCAGATGCCCTCCTGGCCGTCGGACAGGGAGATACCGCCATCGATTCGCTCGCTCATGCCTACCCCCGATCCGTATTCCCACTTCATGGGCATGCGGCTGCCCAAGCACCATTTCGTGGGAAACGCAAGGCAAAGAGCTTCCGCTCGGGAAGCTCGTTGAGAATCTCATCCCGTGTGCCGAAAATCCCGGTGGAACGTCGGCAAAGCCCGTTCACAGCCGGTCCGGTCACACAGAACGATACCTATCGGGCGGCTCCGTCCAACCCGCCGTCCTGGTCACTTGGACGCGGTCGCGGCGCGCGCCTGCGGCCAACGCTCGTATCGTTCCGTTCCCTTGACGGGAAGGGGAAAGGAGACCTCGATGACGAGCCCGCCGCCCGGCCTGGCGCGGGCGCTGAGGGTGGCGTCGTGGGCCGCGGCGATGGCCCGGACGATCGACAGGCCGAGGCCGTGGTGGCCGTCGCCCGCTGTGCGGCGCATGCGCTGGAACGGTTCGAAGAGCTGGTCCACGCGGTCCTGCGGGACTTCGGGGCCGGTGTTGGAGACCGTGAGGACGGCGCGCCGGTCGTGCCGCCGGACGGTGATGTCCATGCTGCCGTCGGGAACGTTGTAGTAGGCGGCGTTGTGCACCAGGTTGGCGACCAGCCGCTCCAGGAGCGCGGTGTCGCCGGCGACCGGCGCCGGCTCGGTGCGGTCCACGATCCGCACGCCGCGCCGCTGGGTCTCCGTCAGCTGGGTGAGCAGCACGGACTTGGTGACGTTGGCCAGGTCGACGGGCTCGGTCCGGTCCATGCCCCGCTCGCTGACGGCCAGGGTGAGCAGAGACTCCAGCAGGGCTCCCTGGTGGGTGCTGATCCGCAGCAGGCGCTCGAAGTTCTCCCGGAAGGACTGGGCGGTGGCGTCGGGGTCGAGGAGTGACTCCTCCAGGAGGGCGCGTTCCACGGTGAGCGGGGTGCGCAGCTCGTGGGCGGCGTTGGCGACGAAGCGCTTGTGGGACTCCAGGGCGGCTTCGAGCCTTTCGAGGAGTCCGTCGACGCTGTCGGCGAGTTCGCTGATCTCGTCGCGGGGGCCCTCGACGGCGAGGCGCTCGTGCACGTTGCTGGCGGAGATCCGGCAGACGCCGGCGTTGAGCGTGCGCATGGGCCGGAGCACCCGCCGGGCCAGGAGCCAGCTGAGCACGATGGAGATCGCCGCCATGATGGCCAGGGCCGTTCCGGACTGCACGAGGAGGTCATGCATCTGGGCGCGGTGCAGCTGGGCGGATTGCCTGCGCATCTGGTCGTCGAGCCAGTTGGTGACGGCCGGCGGGGACGCGGAGCCCGGGCCGAGCGGGATGACCGTCTGGGGTTGCGGAGCGCCCCCTGGCGGGGCGCTGACCGGTGGGAGGCTGCCCGGCGCTCCGTGGAAGGCGGTGACCACGCTGTGGATGGGGTGGTTGACGAGCAGGTAGGTGATGCTGAGCAGGACGGCGCCGGAGGCGATGAACAGCAGCCCGAAGAGCATGGCGAAGCGGACCCGGACCCGGCGGGGCGTGAGGACGCGGATCAGGGCGCGCGCCCGAGTCGCGGCGGCGGAGCGGCGCAGGCGGTCGCGGGTGCGGGTCAGGAGGGTGGTCGCCATGTCAGATCCGGTAGCCCTCTCCCGGAACGGTCCGGATCACGGAGCGGTCGACGAGTTTGGTCCGGAGCCGGTTGACCGTGGCCTTGACGGTGGTGGTGCCGGGATCGGCGATCTCGTCCCAGACCTTGGCGAGGAGTTCGCCGGTGGTCACGGTGCGGCCGCGCGCGCCGAGCAGGCATTCCAGGACCCCGAACTCCTTCGCGGTAAGCGGTAGTTGGGTGCCGTCGTGGCTGGCGGTGCGGCGGGCGGGGTCGAGCCGCAGGGGGCCGCGGACGAGCACGGGCTGCCGTATGGGGTGGGCGCGGCGGCTGAGGGCGCGGGTGCGGGCGAGGAGTTCGGCCCAGGCGAAGGGCTTGGCGAGGTAGTCGTCGGCGCCCAGGCCGAGGCCCTCGACACGGTCGGCGATGGTGGCGGAGGCGGTGAGCATGAGCACCTTGGTACGGATGCCGTCGGCGGCGAGTTCGGCGCAGACCTCGTCGCCGTGCACGTCGGGGAGGTCGCGGTCGAGGATGACGACGTCGTAGTCGGCCTCCAGGACGAGGTCGAGCGCGGTCCTGCCGTCGTAGGCGGTGTCGACGGCGAAGCCCTCGCGGCGGAGCACTCTGGTGATCGAGTCCGCGAGTTCCGTGTGGTCCTCCACCACCATTACTCTCATCGTTCCCCCTACGAGACACGGGTCACCGACGGCAGGGTCCCCCACCCCGGGTCACACCCCGGTTACTGCGTTCACAGGCTGGCGCACCGGCCCGCGCCTGGCAACAGCACCCGGCTCCGCGACCCCGCCGCGTGGCCCGGGTCCGGCCGGGCGGCTCCTCTCCGGCCGGGCGGCTCAGATGCGGTATCCGGCGTGCGGCAGCGTCTCGATGACCGGCGGGTCCCCGAGCTTGCGGCGCAGTCGGCTGACGGTGACCTTCACGGTGTTGCTGAACGGGTCGGCGTCCCGGTCCCAGGCGCGCTCCAGCAGTTCCTCGGCGGAGACGACGGACCCGCCGGCGGCGAGCAGCACCTCGAGTACGGCCATCTCCTTCGGTGACAGGTCCAGCTTGCGCCCGCCGCGCAGCGCCGTGCGGCGGGCGGGGTCGAGTGCGATGTCGCCGCGGGTGAGGACCGGGGGCACGGCGGGCTGGTCGCGTCTGCCCAGGGACTGCACGCGGGCGATGAGTTCGGCGAGGGAGAACGGCTTGGCCAGGTAGTCGTCGGCGCCCAGGTCCAGGCCGTCGACGCGGTCGGCGATGGAGCCGGAGGCGGTGAGCATCAGGACGCGCGACGGGCTGCGCTGCCGGACGAGTGCCTGGCAGATCTCGTCGCCGTGCACGAGCGGCAGGTCGCGGTCCAGGACGATGACGTCGTACGCGCCCGAGGAGGCGCGGCTCAGTCCCAGCTCCCCGTCGTGCGCCAGCTCCACGTCCATGGCGTTCCGGCGCAGCCCCCTCGCGACGCTCTCCGCGAGATCCCTGTGGTCTTCCACGATCAGTACCCGCATATCCCCACCTTCTCAGGCGGAGCATCACACGGCGGTAACAGGCGACGCGGGGGTCCCGCCGGGGGCGTGCAGGACGTCGCTCCTACGGCGGTGGGAGGAAGACCTGCCGCCGGCGGCGCCGCAACGTCGAGACGCGGAGACGCCGAGGCCAGGCGTGACCTGCCAGGATGTCTCCGGCAACGGAAGAGCGAACACTCGTGCGTGGCGCGACCGATGATGGGTCCGGAGTGCTCTCACGGCGGCGGCAACACATCGAAGGGGGCCCACCTGTGGTCGGAGAAGGCGACTCCTCGGCGGCGGCCCTGCGGAGCGTCGAGGAATGGAGTGCCCGGATTCACCGCGGCCTGCGGTCCGGCAGCCGGGTGGACGCCGAGGCCGTGCGACTGGCCTGCCTGCTGCTCGACTGGGGGCACGACGCCGAGGTCGTCCGCGATCTCGTCACGCGCGATCCGGCGCAGGTCCCCGCGCCGGAGATGGCCCGGTTGGCGGCGGAGCTGCTCCGGGTCTGCGGCTTCGACCCGGGGTTCGCGCTCGCCCCCGAGCGGCTGCCCGTCCTGGAACGGGCGGTGGAGAAAGTGGCGGCGGACTTCGCCGGCTGCACGGTCGTCGACGGCCTGCACCTCGTGCAGGCGGACGAGGCCGGCCCGCGCGCGCTGCTCGCGCTGGGCGACGGCACGCTGCTGAGCACGGGCAACGGCCTGGCCCCTTCGGCGGGAGACGATCCGGTCCATGCCCTGGTCGAGGTCGCGGCGGAGGTACAGGACGAGGTGGCCGCCCGGTTCCGGCTGGTCTGGCCGGTCTGCCGCGACCACGGCCTGGGCGTACGCCCGGCAGCGGCGGACGGCAGCGCGCGCTGGCGGTGCGCGGGCGGGCCGCCGGGGCACTTCGTGGGAGAAGTGGGCGCGTTGACCACCCCGGGCACCCCGGGCACCCCGAGCACCCCGAGCACGCCGGTCACGCCGGTCACGCCGAGGAGAGTTGTTCCGCTATCTCCTTCACCCACGCGGCCGTCTTCGTCGGGTCGTTGAGGGAGTTCGTCCATTCCTCGGGAGTCACCCGTTGGTGGGTCGGGCCCGCCTTGAGAGCGATGAGGAGTGCCCTGGCCGAGTCCCGCATCTCGGCCGTGGTGTCGCCGCTCCCCTTGATGTCCGGCCCCGCCGCCAACGCCTGGATCTTGCGCGCCATGGCCTGGCGTTCGCCGTTCGCCACCTTCTTCCAGAACTTCAGGGCCTCCTTCAGCGCGTCCTCGCGGGTGGCGGGCTCCGCGGTGGTCTCGCCCTCCGCCGCCCAGCGTTCGGGGTGGCGGGCCCCGTCGTAGCGCTTTTTGCCCGCGCGGCCGGCCTTGTAGGCGGTGACGCCGAGGATGAGGCCGGCCGCGCCCGCGGCAAGGCCCCAGCCGACCGGGTTGCTCGCCAGTCCGGCGCCTCCCGCGGTGGCGGCGATCGCCGTCACCACGCCGCCCGCGGCCTTGGTGGACTCGCCGACGGCGGTGAGCGCCTGCTTGCCCATCTTGTTGCGCTGCTTGCCGAGCGCGTACGTGAGCACCGTGTTCATCGTGTTCACGTCTTCGGCCCGCCGGACGTCCCTGGCGGCGTCCCGGGCCTGGCCCATCGCCGCCCAGGCCGCGTCGATGGCGTCGGAGACCCGCTCCAGCCGGTCCTCGCCTTCATGGTCCCACTGGGCATCCAGCGCGACGTACGCCTCGGCCGCGGCCCATTCGGCGTTCTGCTTCGCCTGGTTCAGCCGGGCCAGCGCCCCCTCGTCGGTGCGGTCGGGCTTCTCCAGGCCGTCCAGGGCACGGTACTTGCGGGCCGTCAGCCCGAAGCGGCGCGCGGCGCGCGCTCCCTTCACCGCGCCGGTGACGCTGGAGCCGATCCCGCTCGCCTCGCCCGCTTCCATGACGTGTGCCGCCTTCGCGGCCTTGGTCAACTCCTTGGCGACACCGAGGGCGTTGGTCCCCGCGCTGGTGGCGCTGACGACCGCCTCGGCCGTCTTGGAGGTGAACTTCTTGTGCGCCCCGTGGAAGGCGGCCCCGCTCTTGTGCTTGTCGGCGTCCTTCTTGGCCTTGGCCGCCTCCACGCCGCCGAGCATGGCCCCGACGGTCTCCGCGACCAGGCTTTCCGAGCCGGCGGCGCCCCCCGAGGAGGCGGCGGCGTGTTTGAGGCTGTCGTTGACCGTGGCGGAGGCGTGCTGGGAGAAGCCCGCGTTGGCGGGGACCTGGACGCCCTTGACGAAGGTGTCGACGAGTTCGAAGTTCTTCTTCAGGCGGTCGAGGACGGCGGCGATCCGGTCGCGATAACTCTGCGCTCCGGCCGACGCGTTGCCATTCTCCGGCGCCCGCTCCGGCGCCTCCCCCTGCGCCGTGCCCCTGGCGCGCTGCACCATCGCGACCGCGGCCCGGTTGCCCGCGCTGGACTGCACCGCGAGCAGGGCGCGTTCCGCCGGGTTGCCGGACAGGCTCCCCGCCCGGCTCCGGTCCTGGCGCTGCCGGCTCGCCGTCAGGCCCACCCCGGGCGGACGTGCTGGTGTGCGGTGGACCGGGGTGCTCATCGACGCGCCTCTCCTGTGCCTGACGGGGCGTGGGGAGAGTAGCCGGGCAAGACGAACGGAGAAGGAGCAGCGGGAAAACATTCCACCCAGCCGCCGCCGGCCATCGTATGATCGGGCCGCACCGGCACGGCCGTCGTGCTGACCACGGAGCGCTACCCGGAAGGGCTGGACGAGAGCCTGCCATGGCCACCGCACTGATCATCGGCGACGTCCAGCAGGGCATCACCGGCAGTTACCCGTTCGCCCGACGTGTCGTGCCGCCGCTCACCGAACTGATCCCGCGCGCCCGCGGGGCCGGCGCCCTCGTGGTGTTCGTGCACTTCGCCATCCGCGCCAACGGGGCCGATCTACCGCCGGGCAACGCGCTGTTCAGGTCGTTCCACGAAGCCGGCGACACCTTCCACGAGGGATCGGCCGGGACCGCGATCGCCCTGCCGGTCTCCGAGCAGGACGTCGTCGTGGTGAAACGGCGCGCCAGCGCGTTCGCCGGCACGGACCTCGACCTCGTCCTCCGCGCCGGCGGCGTCGACACGCTCGCGATCGCCGGCGTCGCGACCAGCGCGATGGTGGCCGCGACCTGCTACGACGGGGCAGACCGCGGCTACGGCGTGACCGTGCTGCGCGACGGTTGCGCCGACGGCGACACGGCGATGCACGACTTCTTCATGGACGCCGTCTTTCCCAGCCGAGGGTTCGAGGTCGTCTCCTGCGCCGAGTGGAGCGGACCGCGAGGCTGAGCCCGTACGGCGCCAAGTGCCTGACAGGCCCGACGAGTTCGCACACGATGGGCGGTGGCGCGTCGAAGGCCGCGGGGCCCGGGCGTTCCCGCCCGCACCGCCGTCCCCAGTGGCGGCCGGCCGGCGAGCGGGACTTGCCAGGACGGCGCCGACGCCGCACCGCGCTCGCACCGGCCGTTCCGCGATCACTTCGGCCCGGACTCACCTGACGTGGCGGCGCCTACGAGTGGGGCGTGCACGCCGCGACCCTCGCGCAGCGGGCCGGCCTCAGCCCGGAACAGCTCTGGGCGACCACCGAGCGCGGTACGCCGCTGTCTTCCGCGTGGCCGCCGCGCCACGCGGCACTCCTCCACGCCGTCGACGAACTGCACGACACGGCCCGGCTCTCGCAGCCCGCGTGGGACGCTCTGCGCGTCCACTACCAGGACGCCCAACTGCTCGAACTCCTCGTGCTCACCGGCTGGTACCGAACCATCAGCTACCTGGCCAACGGGTTGCTCATCGAAGAGGAGCCCTGGGGCGCGAGGTTCCCGGCGCCGTAGCGACACCGGTGCGCGGCACGAGCGTTGTGCCGATCCCGATGCGCCGGGAACCCGCCGCGGGATGATCGTCGGCCGGGAACGCCCGCGATCCGCGGGCACTTGGGCGCGTTCGTCGCGCGGCTCGCCGCGGGCTTCCAGAGGCGGGCCGCCCGGGTCAGTCCCCGACCGGAACCGCGAGTTTCGCGTGGTCGGCGTCCGGCAGCCAGTCCCGCTCGGGGGCGTAGTCCAGCCAGCGCCGGGCCCGGCCCGCTTCGGTGAAACCGCGCAGCAGGGCGTCGAGCCGCGCGTGGCGGTGGGACTCGCGCCAGGCGAGCGACCACGCGTAGAGCGGGGTCGGTGCGGTGAGCGGGATCGAGCGCAGATCCGCGTGGTCGGGAAGCGGCGCGTCGCTGGGGAAGAGCGTGAAGCATGTGGCGTCGCCGCGTACGTGCTGGACGAGGTGGTCCAGGCCCAGGTTGGGGCCGTCCTGGCGCCGGGTGAGCCCGAACTCGTCGGCGAAGCGCCGCAGGAAGTCCAGACGGGTCAGCTCGGCCGGGCACCACAGGGTGCTGTCGCGCAGGTCGGCCGGGCGCAGTTCGGCCGCGCCGGCCAGCGCGTGGTCCGCGCTGACCACCGCGTCGACCGGCTCCAGGCGGACGAGCCGCTGGGCCAGTCCCTTGTCGCGGCCGCCGGGCAGCGGGTGCACCCGGCCGAAACCCAGGTCGGTGTCACCGCGCAGGAGCGCCTCCGCGACCGACGGCCAGTCACGGGCCGGGCCGGGCTCCAAACGCACCGAGCCGAGCGTTTCCACGGCCTGCGCGACGGTGCGCATCGGCGCGAAGAGATGGCCCCACACGTCGATCCGTACCACCGGCCCGGCGCCCAGCGCCGCCGCGATCGCGCGCTCCCCCGCCGCGAGGGCCTCCCGCGCGGCGGGCGCGAACCGTTCGCCGGCTTCGGTCAACCGCGTGCCGCCCTGCCGTTCGAAGAGGCGGACGGCGAGCAGCGACTCCAGGCGCGCGACGCGTTTCGACAGCGCCTGCTGGCTGGTGTTCAGCTGCTCGGCAGCGCGCCCGAAGTGCAGCGTCTCGGCGGTCGCGACGAACGCACGGACCAGGGCGAGGTCGAGGTCCATGCCGCTGACCTTATCCGACAACCGCGCGTTGTCGGTCGGGGCGCCGCGTTGTTGGCCCGGGCCACGGCGCGAGCGGTGAGATGTGTTCAGCCGCAGCCAAGGAGGCAGACACCATGAAAGCGCTCGTACCGACCGGAGATCCGGCCGAACCGGTCGTGCTCGCCGACGTCCCCGAGCCCACGCCGCGCGCCGACGAGGCGCTGGTGCGGGTGGAGGCGTTCTCGGTCAACCGGGGTGAGACGTTCAAGCTCGAAGCGCCCGTGGACGCCGAACGGCCCGGCGCACGGCCCGCCGATCGGCCCGGCAAGGACATCGCCGGGCTCGTGGTCCAGCCGGCCGCCGACGGGAGCGGGCCGGCCGGCATCACGCGCGTCGTCGGCCACCCCATGGCGGGCGGCTGGGCGGAGTTCGCCGCGGTGCCGACCCACGCCCTCGCGGTCCTGCCGGACGGCATCTCCGCGCTCCAGGGCGCGGCGCTGCCGCTCGCCGGGCTCACCGCGCTGCGGCTGCTGCGTACGGCCGGGCCCGTGCTGGGGCGGCGCGTGCTGCTGACCGGCGCGTCGGGGGGCGTCGGGCACTACGTGACCGAACTCGCCGCCGCCGCCGGGGCGGAAGTCACCGCAGTGACCCGGGACGCGGAACGCGGGGCCAGGCTCACCGCACTCGGTGCGGCCGAGATCGTCCACCACCCGGCCGACGCACGCGGACCGTACGACCTCGTGCTGGAGTCGACCGGCGGTGCGGCCCTTCCCGTCGCCCTCGCGCGGCTCGCGAGGCGGGGCACGCTCATCTGGTTCGGGCAGGCCAGCCGGACCCCGGTGACGCTCGACTTCTTCGCCTTCTTCGACGGTCCCGAGTCGGCCGTCATCCGCCACTTCCACTACCTCGACGCGGACACCGCCCTCGGCGACGACCTGGCGGCGCTCGTCCGGCTGACCGCCGAGGGCCGCCTGCACCCCGAGATCGGCCGCGTCGCGGACTGGACCGACACCGCGACCACCCTCACCGACCTGCGCGACCGCCGCATCCGCGGCAAGGCCGTGCTCACCCTCTCCTGAACATCCGCATCCCCAACGTCCGGTACCACCAGCCGAAGGAGTCCCCTCATGAACGCCAGCACCGAGCCCAGGGCCGTCGTCATCCGCTACGTGGAGGCCGTCCGCGACGGCGACGCCGACGTCATCCGCGAGAGCTTCGCCGAGGACGCGACCTGGCACTACCCGGGCGATCTGCCGACCTCGAAGGTGTGGCAGGGCCGCGACGCGATCGTCGACGACTTCCTGGGCGGCATGGGGACGGTCTTCGTTCCCGGCACGATGCGCATCGAGCTGGTCGGCACGATCGCCGAGGGCGACCGCGTGGTCGCCGAGTGGACCGCGAAGGCGCAGACCGTGTACGGCGGCGCCTACGACAACCGCTGCATCGGCATCTACACGGTCCGCGACGGCCGGATCACCTCCGTCGTCGAGTACGCGGACACCCGGCACGTGGCGGCGACCCTCTTCCCGGACCACCGCGACCCCGAGCCCGCCGGCGCCGTGTGAGCCCGACTCCCGACCGGAGCACCGGAGTACCGGAGTACCGGAGCACGGCCGGCGACGGATCTCCTCGTCGCTCGGCCGTGCCGCCGGGCACCGGCTCACGCGGGCGGCGCGACCGGGGACCACACGCCGAGCCACTGCTCGGCGTCGTACTTCTCGAACCGCTCCCGCTCGGTGAACCCCAGCTTCGCGGCCAGGCGCATCGAGCGGGCGTTGGCGGTCTGGGTGTAGAGCACCACCGGCTCACCGGGCAGTGCGCCCGCGAACCAGCCGAGCGCCGCGGTGCACGCCTCGGTGGCGTACCCGCGTCCCCACGCCGCCGGCAGGAACAGGTAACCGAGCTCGGTCCCGCCGGCCTCCGCACGTCGCTCGCCCACCCGCTCGCGGTCGTGCGGGTCGAGCTGGACCGTGCCGATCAGCGCGCCGTCGAGTTCGACCACGAAGAAGCCGGGGCGCTGCCCGGGCACCTCGGGCACCATGCGTTCGAGCTCGTCACGCGGCTGCGGCCCGCCGAGGTAAGTGCCCACCTCCGGCGAGGCGTTCAGCTCGATCACACCCGCACGGTCGCGCGCCTCGGTCTGGCGGAGCACCAGCCGCTCGGTGGTGATCGGGGCAGTCGGCCAGGGCAGGGCTCTGCGGTCGGTCATGCCGGCCAACCTAGCCAGCAGCCTCGCCGATGATCAAGGCGGACGAACCGCTGCGCGCGCCGGCCCCCCGCGAGCGCGAGGTGCTGTCCTTGATGGCCGAGGGCCGCTCCAACGCCGCCATCGCCGCGCGCATGTTCGTGACCGAGAAGGCCGTGAGCAAACACAGCAACAGCATCTTCGGCAAGCTCGGGCTCCAGCAGTCCGAGGAGAACAACCGGAGAGTGCTGGCCGTCCTGGCCTACCTGCAGACCTGAGCCCCGGGCAGGGTCCCGACCGGCTCCTCCCGGCGCCCGGGGTTGGCGTGAGCCCGACCCTGCGCATCCTCACCCCAGCAGGGTGAGGCACGGTTGCCCGGCGGTGCGCATACTCGGGGGCATGGACAAGTACGGGCAGCTCGCGGACTTCCTGCAGGCACGCCGGGGCCAGTTGCAGCCCGAGGACGTCGGGTTGCGGACCTACGGCGAACGGCGCCGGGTGCCGGGCCTGCGACGCGAGGAGCTGGCGATGCTCGCGGGCATCAGCGCGCCCTACTACGCGCGGCTGGAGCAGGGCCAGTCGCACAACGCCTCGCCCGAGGTACTGGACGCGCTGGCGGGCGCCCTGCGGCTGGACACGTCCGAGCGGGCCCATCTGCACGCGCTGGCCCGCGCACCCAGGAAGAGCCGGGCCGCGACCCGGCCCCGGCCCGAACGCGTCAGCGGCGCGACCCGCGCCCTGCTGGCGGCGATCGCGGACACCCCCGCCATCGTCATCGGCCGCCGCAGCGACGTGCTGGCCTGGAACGCCCAGGGCCACGCGCTGTTCGCCGGGCATCTCGACCCGGCCGCCCCCGATGATCCGCCGCGGCGGCCGAACATGGCCCGGCTGGTGTTCCTCGACGCGCACACCCGCGACCTGTACGCCGACTGGCCCGCCAAGGCGAAGGCCGTGGTGGGCAACCTGCGCCTGGCCGCCGGCCGCCACCCCGACGATCCGCTGCTGGCCGCGCTGATCGGCGAACTGACCATGCGCAGCGAGGAGTTCGCCACCATGTGGGCCGACCACCGGATCGTGGCCTGCGATGTCGCCGACTACGCGATGCGCCACCCCCTGGTCGGAACGCTGACCGTCACCCAGCAGACCCTGCAGAGCCCGCAAGGCGACGGTCCGGCCCTCGTGGTGGCCACCGCCACCCCGGGCTCCCCCTCCGCCACGGCCCTGACCCTGCTCGCCCACGCCACCGCACCCGAGGAACGCCGCCCGGCCCGGCCCGTGCGCGACGCCGGCACCCCCGCCACCTGACCCGACCTCTCCCGCAACCCCCGTCCTGGCCACGGCGCCGAGCCGCGGCCCCCGCATGCCCGAAACACCTCTCAGCACACCGAACGAGTGAAGGAATCATGTCCCAGCGAAGCACCAAGATCACCGTGTCCGCCGTCGTGACGGCCGCGACCGCCCTTGCCGCGACCGTCCTGACCGGCGCCGGGCCGGCCGGCGCGACACCGCCGGCCGCGAAGCCGCTCAGCGACGTGCGGATCGCCACCCACTTCGACCTGAACGCGGGCCAGATGCCCGAGAACGTCGCCCTGCTGCCCGACGGCACCGCGGACGTCACCTTCGCCGGCGCCCGCCAGGTCGCCCAGATCAGCCCCCGGGGCACCACCCGTGTCCTGGCGACGCTGCCCGCACCCGCCGACGGCGGAACCGGCACGCCCGTCCTCAACTTCCCCCTGACCACCGGCATCGTCCGCACCTCCGACGGCACCCTCTACGTGCTGTACGCGACCGGCACCGCCGACCTGACCGGGCTGTGGCGGATACGCCCCGGCCACGCGCCGCAGCGCATCGCCGCACTGCCCGCCGACGGCCTGCCCAACGGCCTGGCCCTGGACCCCCGCGGCGATCGGCTCTACATCACCGACTCGGCGCTCGGCACCGTGTGGACCGTCCCGACCAGCGGCGGCACCCCCACCCCGTGGTCCACCGATCCCGCGCTCGCCCCGATCGACTTCCTCGGCGCCAACGGCGCGAAGGTGCACGACGGCGCCCTGTGGGTGACCAACCTCGACCAGGGCACCCTGCTGCGCATCCCGATCCTGCCCGGCAACCGCGCGGGAGCACCGCAGGTCAAGGCGTCCGGCCTGGTCGGCATCGACGACTTCACCTTCACCGGCCACGGCGACCAGGCACTCGCCGCACTCAACGGACCCGACCAGGTCGTCCGCATCGAGCCCGACGGCACCCACACCGTCCTCCTGGACGCCGCCGACGGACTCCAGAACCCCACCTCGATCGCCCTGCACGGCCACCAGGTCGACGTGTTCAGCGCCGCCTACACCACCAGGACCGACCCCAACCTGCTCCGCGCCCGGCTCGACGACCACCGCTGACCCCGGCCGGTTCGCGCGTCACCCGAGGCGGTCGAGTTTCCCGTAGAAGGACAGGAGGCCCTCGGCGAGCCGGTCGGGGGCCTCCATCGCCGCGTAGTGGCCGATCCCGTCGAGGGAGAGGGCGCTGACGTCCTCGGCGACCTGACGCAGGGTCGCCGGGGTGAAGTCGCCCGATCCGCCGCCGGCGGCGAGCACGGGCATGGTGAGCTTCCGGGCCGCCAGCCGGCGGATCTCGTCGCCTTCGCGGAGCATCGAGCGGTACAGTCCGGCCGCGCCGTTGAACCCGTCGGGTCGCGCGTAGGTGCGGGCGAGTTCGTCGATGTCGCCGTCGGTGAAGGCGTCGGGGGTCCCGCAGAGCGACGGGATCGCGTACTGCGCGAGGAACGCCCGTTCCCGTCCGGCGAGCAGCAGGTCGGGGATGCCCGGGGCGGCGAGCACGCCGATGTGCCAGGCGCCGCCGTGGGCGACGTCGGCGAGCTTCTCGACGCCGTACCCGGGCAACCCGGTCTCGATCGCGGCGTAGCTGCGCACGAGGTCGGGGCGTGTGGCGGCGACGCGGAACGTGGTGGCGCCGCTGACGTCCTGGCCCGTGAGGTGGACGGGGCCCACGTCGAGCCGGGTGATGAGTTCGCCGAGGTCCTGGGCCGCGGTCGTACTGTCGTGCGCCGTGGTCGCGGGGGCGGAGTCGCCGAAGCCGCGAAGGTCGGGGGCGAACACCCGGTGGTGCGCGCTGAGCAGGGGGATCAGCTTGCGGAAGACCCACCAGGTCTCGGGGAAGCCGTGGACCAGCAGGACCGGAGAGCCGGTCGTGCCGGCCGAGACGTAGTGCAGTTCGGTTCCGTTGAGGCTGACGTGGTGGTGTGCGACGCCCGGGATGGTGGCGCCGCCGGCGAGGGAGTCCATCGTTCTCCTGGATCGGATCGACAACATGGTTGTCAATCTACCGGTCGACAACACGGTTGTCGACCTCCGTTTCTCGTATGCTTCCCCGCATGGCACGTTCACCCGGCGCTGACCTCGCGCTGCTGCTTCTCGGCGGCTTCCAGTCGATGGTGGACGACGTGCACGGCGAACTGGCCCGCCGCGGGCACCCGGGCGTGCGCGCCTCGCACGAGTTCGCCCTGCGCGCCGTCGACGAGGGCGCGGACACGGCCTCGGCACTCGGCCGGCGACTCTCGGTCTCCAAGCAGGGCGCCGCCAGGACGATCGGCGCGCTGGAGAAGCTCGGATACCTCGCGCGCGAGCCCGACCCGAGCGACGGCCGCCTCAAACGGCTGCGGGTCACCGACCGCGGCCACGCCATGATGACGCTCGGCGCCTCGCTCTTCGACGAGGTGCGCGAGCGCTGGGCGGCGCGGCTGGGACCCGGGCAACTGGAGCTCGTCGAAGCGCACTTGGCCCGGGTTGTCGCGGGCCGGCCGTCGAGCGTCGATGCCGCGGCTCGGCTCAACGACGATCTCGGCGAGGTCACCTGAGGAGCGCCTGAGGACGGCCGACCGCCGGACCGCATCGACCAACGGACCGCATCGACCTCCCGACGGCACCGATCGCCGGACGGCGCCGGCCGCCCACGGGACGGGAAGCGCCGGCGCCCCGCGCGGCCGTGACCCGCAGGGGCCCGACTCGCGTGCGTGGAAGGGTGACTCCCCCGGCGCGCCGCGCACCGCGGCACGCCGGAGGAGCCGGTGCTCAGCCGAGCGTGACCGTCGAGGAGGCGGTCAGACCGCCCGAGGCCACCGTGACGGTGACCTTGCCGGCGCGCACCGCGCTGAGCGTCGCCGACGACAGGTCGAGCACCGCGACGGTCCCCGCGCGCCGCCGGGCGGCCTTCGCGTCGGCCGCGGAACCGGCGATCACCAGCCCGCGGCCGCCGCTCCAGGTGACGCTGGCGGGGAAGCGCAGCGGGAACCGCAGACCGAACTCGCTGGTGATGCCGGTCGCGGCGAGCACCGCCGAGTCGCCCACCGCGATCCGCGGCGGCGCGGTCAGCTCGATGCCGTCGATCAGCGGCCTGCTCTCGGCCCGCAGCCACTCGCGGGTCTCCGGGCTGGGCTGCCCGGCTCGGACCCGGGCCGGTCTCGGGTCGACGCCGATGTGCATCCAGCCGAAGAACCCGCCCTGGTCGGGCGAGCTGTACGGGGTCTTGCCGACCGCCGGGGTGGTGACTTCGAGCACCCCGTCGGTGCGGGTGACCGCGGCGGTGTGCGCGTGGCCGGTGAACAGGGCGACCGGCTTGCCCGACCGCTCGCGGAAGTCCGCGAGCCAGCGCTGCAGCAGGTCGGCCTCCAACTGGTCGGACAGCTGCGAGGCGCCGGCCCCCGACGGGTCCTTGAGCGGGTGGTGGAAGGAGAGCACGACGCTCCTGACCGACGGGTCCTTCGCGGCCTTCGCCAACTCGGCCTGTAGCAGCGGCACCTGGTCCCAGTCGGAGGTGCGCATGTCGCCGGTGTGCGAGTCCAGCAGGATGAAGCGGGTGCCCTTGTGGTCCACGACCTGCCGGTTGGGCCGGCCGGTCACGGACAGGAAGGCGTCCAGGCCGCCGGTCGCCGACAGGCCGGCCTCGTGGTTGCCGGGGGTCCAGTACACCGGGAGATCGCCGGGCACGTGGTCCTTCAGCAGCCCGACGGCGAGTTCGAAGTCGGCCACGTTGTTGTCGTCGACGAAGTCGCCGTTGATCAGGATGAAGTCCGGCTTGCTCGCCACGACCTGGCCCAGGGCGGCGACCGCCTGCCGCCCGGAGAACGAGTCGAGCCCGGCCGCCGCGCTGATGTGCAGGTCGGACAGGATCGCGAAGGTCCAGCGACGGTCCGGCAGCCCGCCCTGCTCGACCACGTACGGGTCGGGCCGGGGCGGGTCCGTCCGGTCCGGCTGCTGCCCGATCTGGGCGTCCAGCACGTCGAAGTCGAGTTGCCCGGCGTTCTTGTTGGTCTGAAGCGTCTCGGCGAGGTAGAGCCGCTGCAAGGTGACGGGGTCGGAGAAGCCGTCGGGCATGTCGCCGGTCACCAGCCGCCAGCCGGTCCAGTCGACGGTGGTGGCGAAGGTGAAGGGCACGTTCGTGGTGCCCTGCGAGGTGATCATCGCCCGCAGCCAGTGGTTGCCGCCATCACCGTTCACCCACAGCGCGAGCTTCTTGGTGCCCGCGGGCAGCGTGAGCGGGCCGTCGCCGGCCACCGCGTACGCCGCCGAGGTGCCGCTCTGGCCGGTGAAGTCGTAGGTCAGCCGCAGCGCGTGGTTGCCGGCCGCGGCTCCGGGCCGGTCGGGGGCGGCGACGGTGGAGACCGACGCGGTGCCGCGTGCCGCGGTCGCGGTCCACGTCTCGCCCGGCTCGAACTCCGCCAGCGACACGTTGACCAGACCGACGGTGACGGGCAGCTTCGCGGTGACGCCCTGCACGGTGGCGGTGAGCGTGGTGGACGTGCCGGCCGCGCCCTTGCTGCCGGTGATGTCGAGGCCGCCGCCCGCGCCCGCTGCCACGGTGAGCAGGCTCCGGTCGTAGTCGAAGGTCGCGTCCCGCGGCGCCACCGGCGCGTCGAAGCCATCCGCGTCCACGCCGGTGAGCTGCACGTTCACCGTCGCACCGGCGTCGAGGGTGACGCTGCTGCGGCTGAACGCCAGCCGGTGCAGCTCGCCGACCACCCGTAGCTCCACCTCGCCCTCGGCGGAGCCGGAGCGGGCCCGCAGCACCCCGGCGCCGGGCTGCCGGGCGCGGAACACCCCGTCGTCCGCCTTGCCCAGCGAACCCGGTCGCGCGCTCCAGGACACCCGGTGCGCGTCGGCCGCCGCCGGCGCCCAGCTCTCGTCGTAGCCGGCGACGGCGACGTCCAGGGTCAGGCCCGGCACCACCCGGTCGGCCCGCGGACGCACGTCCAGCCCCCGCAGCCGGCCCGAACCCTTGCGGCCGAACAGGCCGACGCCGTCGGGCACCGGCCGCTCGCTGCCGTCCGACGGGGTGTTGACGACGCTGACGGTGCCGTCGCCAGGGCGGCGGGCGACCAGTTCGGTGGAGCCGCCGCCGTCCAGCATGAACGCCTCGTGGGCGCCGAGCCGTACCATCAGCGCGGCCATGTCGTCGAAGCTGAGCCCGGCGGAGAAGTTGGCGGAGCCGTCGACGGCGACCAGCAGCAGGCGGTGGCCGCCTTCCGGCCAGCCGACGGCGGTACGCGGCTTGGCCTCGTCGTTGCCGGTGCTCGGCGGGAAGTCGACCGGCTTGCCGCCGGTCGCCAGCACCGCCCCGCTGCCCAGCGCCATGTGCAGCGCGCCGGGCGCGTCGCTCTGCGGCGCGAACGCCACGTCGACGCTGTCCCCGATCCGGGTCGCGGCGAGCGCGGTGGCCGCGGCGCCGCGGCCGAGCACGATCAACCCGCCGTCCGGCACCGCCGTCGCGGTGATCTGCGGGTGGACCGCGGTCACCTTGCCGCCGGCCACCACGAGTTCGGTGTACGGACCGGCGCCCTGGATCAGCGTGCGGTCCGCGCTCCCCCACAGCGGGGTGAACACGCAGATGCCGTCGGCGGGCACGCCCGCGGAGTTGAGCGCGGCCAGCGGGCGCCGGACGCCGGCCACCGTGGCGGTGCCGGTGATCATCAGGTCGGCGAGCCGTGCGACCCGGTCGGCGCCGACGGTGGCGACCGTCGACGCCTGCGAAGTGCCCTTGCGCAGCTGTCCGTTCTGGATCTCCGGGCCCTCGGCCGCGTAGGTCTCGGTGATGTCGAAGTAGTCGCCGTTGACCGCGGCGACGGCGTGCTGCGCGTCGGTCACCCGGGCCAGCGGGCGCGCCTGGCTCACCTCGCCCGCGATCAGGTCCACGCCGACGGACGCCTCGCCCAGGTCGGCGTTGAGCACGTGCACCCGCAGCCAGCCGGTACGGCCGAAGGTGTCGAAGGAGGTGAGTACGATCCCGGGTGCGACCGGCCGGTCCACCCGGTCGCTCACGACCGACTCCCCGTCCACCGTCAACTGGTACGCGGGTGCTGTGAACTTCGTGAGGTCCGCGGCCGGGGCCGGGTGGCCGGGCACCGTCCCGACCGGCCCGCCCCCTGTCCGCCGCCCGGAGTCGGCGACCGCCGTACCGCCGGTCGCGGCGAGCCCGGCGGCCACCGCGCCCACGATGAGTCCGCGGCGCGTGATGTCCGCCGTCATGCCATTGCGCTGGTTGTCCATGGCGGGTGACGGTAACGGCTCCGACCGACGCCCAGGTGAACCCCAGGTGAGCCGGGTCGTCCGGCGACCGCCCGTCACCCACCGGCCCCCGTGGCCGCCCGCCCGCTCCCACGACGGAGTGTGCCGCGGCGCGTTCAGGGCGTGCGGGCTGCCGGCCCGTCCAACTCACCCACAACGTTGGACCGGCCGAGATCAACGCACGTGCCGCCCGCGGCCCGGCACGTGGCCGGCGCCGGGACGGCCCGCCGTGAACGACCCCACCGGGTCGCCCCCGGCCGCGCGAAGGCCGCCTCCGACCGCCGGTCGCCAGGCCCCCGGGCCGCCGGTCGGCCGGCTCCAAAGCCGCCGGCCGGCCCTCCGTTCGCCTCAGAAGAACGTGGGAACGCGCGGGGCGTAGGGCTCTTCGAGGGCGTCGATCTCCTCGGCGGTGAGTTCGATGTCGAGCGCGGCGGCGGCGTCGGCGAGGTGGTGCGGCTTGGTCGCGCCCACGATCGGCGCGGAGACCACCGGGTTCTTCAGCACCCAGGCCAACGCGACCTGCGCCATCGACACGCCGCGGGCCTGGGCGATGCGCTGGACGGCCTCGACGATGGCCTGGTCGCTGTCGAGGAAGATCGGCCGGCCCTGCTGGTCGACGGTCCGGTGCTCCGCCGCGCGCTGCGTGACGCGCTCGCCCCAGGGCCGGGTGACCAGTCCCCCGGCCAGCGGGCTCCACGGGATGCTTCCCACGCCCTGGTAGGCGAGCAGGCCGAGCATCTCGCGCTCCTCCTCGCGGTGGATCAGGCTGTACTGGTCCTGCATGGACACGAACCGGGTCCACCCGTGGGTCTGCGCGGCGTGCTGCATGGTGGCGAACTGCCAGGCCCACATCGACGAGGCACCGATGTAGCGGACCTTGCCGGCCTTGACCACGTCGTGCAGCGCCTCCATCGTCTCCTCGACCGGCGTCTGCGGGTCGAAGCGGTGGATCTGGTAGAGGTCGACGAAGTCGGTGCCCAGCCGCCGCAGCGACGCGTCGATCTGCTCCATGATCGCCTTGCGGGACAGGCCCGCCCCGCCCGGGCCCTCGTGCATCGGCGCCCACAACTTGGTGGCCAGCACGACGTCCTCACGCCGGGTGTACTTGCGCAGCGCCCGTCCGACGACCTCCTCCGAGCTGCCCAGGCCGTAGATGTTCGCGGTGTCCCAGAACGTGATGCCGAGCTCGACGGCCTGGCGGAAGACCGGCTCGGCCGCGTCGTCGTCGAGCGCCCAGCTCGTCCGCTTGGCGGGATCGCCGAAGCTCATACAGCCCAGGGCGATCCGGCTGATCCTGAGCCCCGACGTTCCCAGTCGCGTGTACTCCATGGCGCACTCCTGCTCGGTGGTGTGGGCTGTGCCCTCGCTGCTGAAGGCGGCCGCCTTCACTCCCCACCGTGGCACGAACCGCCGCCCACGGCCTCCCATCAGGGGGTTCCTGCCGTGGCAGGTACTGACAGGCCCCCTCTGCGGGTACGGCCAGGGCCCCTCTCACCGGCGGATGCGGACGTACCGTTGCGGGTATGGACGCCCGCACCGAGTTCCGCGACTTCCTCACCTCCCGCCGCGCCAGGATCACCCCCGCGCAGGCCGGCCTGCCCGTCAGCGGCGGGAACCGCCGGGTGACCGGTCTGCGCCGCGAGGAGGTCGCGCTCCTGGCCGGCGTCAGCGCCGACTACTACATCAAGCTCGAACGCGGCAACGCCCGCGGCGTGTCCGGCAGCGTCCTGGAAGCCCTCGCCCGCGCCCCCCACCTCGACGAGGCCGAGCGCGCGCACCTGTTCGACCTGGCCCGCGCCGCCAACTCCGGCACGCGCACGCCCCCGCGCACTCCCCGGCCCCGTGTGCGCCCCAGCATCCAGCGCATCCTGGACTCCATGTCCGCCACGCCGGCCTACGTACGCAACCGCCGGCTGGACATCCTGGCCACCAACCGGCTCGGCCGGGCCCTGATCCGCCCGATCCTCACCTCCCCGTGCCGGCCGCCCAACGTGGCCCGCTTCATGTTCCTGGACCCGGCGGCCGCCGACTACTACGTCGACTGGGAGCGGATGGCGGCCGGCACCGTCGCGATCCTGCGCGCCGAAGCCGGCCGCGACCCCCACGACAAGGCCCTCACCGACCTGGTCGGCGAACTCTCCACCAGGAGCGACCTGTTCCGCACCCGCTGGGCCACCCACAACGTCCACCTGCACCGCGGTGGCGTCAAACGCCTGCGCCACCCCGTCGTCGGCGAGCTGACCCTGGAGTACGAGGCCCTGGAACTGCCCGCCGACACCGGGCTGACCATGATGGCCTACAGCACCGAACCCGCCACGCCCGCACGCGACGCCCTGAACCTGCTGGCCGGTTGGGCCGCTTCCTTCGAGGAGGACGGCCACCCCGACGCGCGAGCCCGCCCCACCTCCGCTCCGGGGCCCGGCGCTTCCGCCTGACGCTCCATCGGGGCTGCCGGATTCCTCGTGGCCGAGGCGGAGCCGGGCGGCCGGGTCCCAGCCGGGGCGGCCGGGTCCCAGGCGGGCAGGCAGGGTCTCAGCCGGGCAGGCCGGCGCTGGTCAGCCAGATGTGCGCGCAGGTCGCGGATGCCTCGCCCAACGCCTCGCGGGACTCCTGCGAGGCGTGGTAGAAGGTCCGCTCGATCATCCAGCACAGGGCGCGCGCCATCGCCGGCGCCTGTTCCGGTCCGCTGCCGGCCTGGACGCCGGCGCGTTCCAGGACCGCGGTGATGGCCGCGATGAACAAGTCGGCGGTACGGCTCCACAGTTCGCCGATCTCCGGGACGGTCAGCGACAGGTCGATCGCCGTGCGCATCACCAGGCCGTGCTCGTTCCACAGCTCGACGGTGCGCCGCATGGCCGCGTCGACGGCCCGGCGCGGGTCGTCGGCCTTCGCGGTGGCCCGGGAGCGTTCCCACAGGTGTTCCACGGTCCGGGCCACCAGCGCGGTGACCACTTCCTGCTTGGAGCCGAAGTAGAAGTACAGGGCGCCGCGGGTGATCCCGGCGCCCTGGGCGATGTCGCCGACGGTCATGGCGTCGTAGCCCTTGCTCGCCAGCAGCCCCTCGCAGGTGTCCAGGATGGCCCGCTCCCGCAGGTCGCCCTTGCGTTCGGCGGTGCGCCGGCCGCGCGCGGGGTCGTGCCCGGGGGTCACAGCTGAGCGCCCTCGGCGAAGTCGGTCGTACGGGAGAGGGTCTCCCAGGTACGGATGTCCTCGTCCACGGCCGTGCGCGCGGCGGCCACCAGGCGCAGCGCGTCCGAGCCCAGCACGAGGTGGGCCGGCGGATGCTCCACCGACGTGATGTGCACGACGGCGTCCCCGGCCTTGGCCGGATCGCCCAACTGGTTCCCGCTGGCCTTCTGCCGCGCCGCGCGGATGGGGGCGAACAGTTCGTCGTAGTCCTCGATGGAGCGCGCGACGCGGGTCATGGAGCGCCCGGCCCAGTCGGTGCGGAAGGAGCCAGGCTCGATCGCCGTCACGTGGATGCCGAACTGTGCGACCTCCTTGCCCAGTGCTTCGAGGATGCCCTCCAGGGCGAACTTGCTGCCGCAGTAGGCGGACATGCCGGGCACCGCCATCAGGCCGCCCATGGAGGTGACGGCCATCAGGTGCCCGCGGCGGCGCCGGCGCATGTGGGGCAGCGCCGCCCGCAAGGTGGCCACCGCTCCGAACACGTTGACCTCGAACTGCCGCCGCACCTCGGGCAGCGGGGTCTCCTCCAAGGTGCCTTCCAGGCCGTAGCCCGCGTTGGCGATGACGACGTCCAGGGGGCCGACGGCCTGCTCCACCTCCGTGATGACGCGCGGGACGGCCTCGTCGTCCGTCACGTCCAGGACGCGGCCGTGCGCGCGCTCGGGGTCGAGCGCTTCGAACGCCCGCAGGTCCTGCTCCGAGCGGACCGTGCCGACGACGGTGTGCCCGGCGGCCAGGGCGGCCTGGGCGAAGGACCGCCCCAGGCCCGTACTGACGCCGGTGATGAGCCAGTTCCGCTGCTGCATCGCTTCTCCAGGAAGGGTTCGCGGGGAGCCGGATCGCTCCCCCACCCAAAAAGTCTACACTCCGTCGATTTTTATCGCCGATACGTTGATTCTGGCGGGCGCGGCGGGCCCGGTGGGTCCGGCGGCCCGGCCGGGTCCAGCGCGCTGCCGCAGGTCGGCCCTCACCCGGTCGGCGAACGTGTGCGACTCCGCACCGCCCACGCCCACGCTGACGCCGGCGCCCGGCCGGCCCGCTCCGGCCCGCGCGAACCACGTGCCCTTTTCCCTGTGCGGAAAATCCCTGTTCGCCCGTGAACGCGGGCGCCCATCCTCGTGCACACACCGGAGCGCACGACCGCGGGAAACGCGCGGCGGCGGACGACGAGCACACGGGGGCACGGCCATGGGCCACCAAGATCCGGACGGGGACTTCAGCGGGCTCGACCCCGCGCGGCTGTGGGACCTGATCAACTCGATCGACCGCCGTACGGCCACCGGCGGCCACAGCAGCGCGCAGCCGCTGGTGGACAAGTGGATGACGACGGCGCGGGGCATGAGCCTCGACACGTCACGGCTGACCGCGATCAACCGCCATCTGTCCTGGGCCCGGGGCCAGTTGCCGATGCTGCGGCGCCGGCACAGCCTGGCCGCGGATGCCGCCAGGCAGGCGAAGGAGCTGGGCGGCGGGAAGGGGCTGGCGGCGACCGCCGCCGGCGCCGACCTCGACGGCTTCGGCACGCAGGCCGCGGCGGTGAACGCGGCGAGGAAGGACGCCAAGGCGTACAAGGACGGGAAGATCAGCGCCGCGCGGTACCTCGAACTCGTGCAGGCGCACGACACTGACCCGGACTACTGCAAAGCCGCGTTGGGCGTGCTCGGCACGAAGGCCGCCATGAAACTCGTCACCGAGGACCACCTCTACGAAGAGGGCAACCCCGACGCCGGGCAGGCCCTGATGGCCGACTTCCTGGCCACCGCCCTGCGCAGTGGCGCGTCGCTGAAGAACGAACTCGGCGCGATTCCGTCCGAGCTGGCGCCGCTGCTCCGCTTCGCGAACTTCCCGCCCGCGGTGCTGGTCAGCCTCGGCGACGACGCGCTGAGCGACAACTCCGGGCAACTGGGCAGGTACGTGTGGCCCGCGCTCGCCGCCGACCCCGTCGCGGCCACCGCGTTCGTGCACGACCACGCCAAGGAACTGCCCGGACTCATCGGGCCGAGCGGCCAGGGCAACGCCACCATCAACCCGGCGGAGTCCAAGGCGTTCGCCGCGGTGCTGCGCGCCGGCACGCTGCCCGCGCCCGGCGTGGACCCGAAGACCTCCGCGGCCAACACCACAGCGTTCGTCACCTACTACGCCCGTCACCCCGACGCCCACCCGTCATCGGAGTACTGCGCGGTCTACGCCGACATCATCGAGGCGTACTGGCCGGACCTCCAGGCGAGCCTGACCGACCCGGCGCCGGTCCAGGGCCCGGGGCACGTCGACGCCGACGGTGCCGCGTGGGCGGCCTTCATCGACCAGGCCATGCAGGACGGCACCTGCGCCGGACGGGTGCTCGCGTTCGGCCGGAAGCAGGCGCAGGAGATGGCCGACAACGACCCGGACAACCCGATTCACGAGAACGGCGCCGGCACCATCGACGGCGTCTTCGACTACGAAGCCCGGGCGGTCAGCAAACAGCTGTCCGCCGACGAGACGGCGAAGAAGAAGGCGTGGGCGGATCACCTGTCCGACGCCTTCGCCTTCGCCGTGCACACCGGAGTCGACGTCGCGCTGGACCCCGGCCAGGCGGCCGCCACGATCGGCAAGGCGGCGCTGAGCAAGGGCGAGGACGAATTCATCAAACTGATCACGACCACGGGCAAGCACGCGGACATCGGCTCGCCGCCGACGAGCACCACCTGGCAGGGCGACTGGCAGGACGCCGCCCACCACGCCTACGTGGACAACCCCCACGTCGGCGACCCCGGGAAGTACGCGAACGAGTACAGCCACGGCAAGCCGTTCCTCACCGGCGACGGCCACCTCGTCGCGAACGCCACCGCGGGACAGCGGCGCGCCTACAACGAGTGGCTCAAGGACCCCGCGACCGCGAAGGCGTCGGTGGAGAACTTCAACACCCGCGACCGCGCCGATCTGCGCGGTCTCACCGGCAACGGCTGACGCGCCGGGGGCGCCGAACCGGTGGTGCGGAGGGCCTGTCGCCTCCGCACCACCGGGGTCGGCCGGAGCGGGTCAGTTCAGCGCGAACTTCTGGGCGGCGGTGCCGTTGCAGTCGTGGATCTGCAGGCGGGTGCCGTTGGCGCCGGCACCGTTCGGGTCGTCCAGGCAGCGGCCGGACTGCGGGTTGAGCAGAGAGCCGTCGGACTGCTGCTGCCAGACCTGGCCGCCGACGCCGTCGCAGTCGTAGAGCTCCACCTGGGTGTCCTGGGCGGTGCCATTGCCGTCGATGTCCAGGCAGCGGCCGAGGGTGCGCAGCGAGCCGTCGGCGGCGTGCACCCAGTGCTGGTCCAGCGCGTAGGGCTGGCAGTCCCACAGTTGCGCGGCGCTGAGGTTGCCGCCGTTGTCGTCGCCGTCGATGTCCACGCACTTTCCGCCGGGGGCGTTGACCGGCGCTCCGCCGTTGACCGTGAACCGCTGGGCGTCGGTGCCGTTGCAGTCGTGGATCTGCAGGCGGGTGCCGTTGGCGGTGGCGTCGTTCGGGGAGTCCAGGCAGCGGCCGGACTGCGGGTTGAAGAGCGAGCCGTCGGCGCGCTGCACCCACTTCTGCCCGCCGACCCCGTTGCAGTCGTAGAGCTGGACCTGGGCGTTCTGGGCGGTGCTGTTGCCGACGATGTCCAGGCAGCGGCCGAGCGTGCGCAGCGAGCCGTCGGCGTCGTGGGTCCAGTGCTGGTCGGCGGCGGCGCTCTGGCAGCCCCAGAGCTGGACGGCCGCGGACCGACCCGCGACGTCATCGCCGGTGACGTCCACGCAGGTGCCGCCGGGTCCGGCGATCGTGGCCGGTGCCACCCCGGCGGTGTCGCCCGCGTAGCCGGCCGAGACGATGTTCGCCTGCACGGCGTCGTCCGCGGCGTCCGACGGGTAGCCGGAGGTCATCACGCCTTCGAAGAAGGAGCCGCCGGCGCGGTTGCTGTTGTCGCCGCCGGTGCCCATGACGATGGAGCCCTCCTGCTGCATGGGCGCGTAGCCGGGTGGCAGGGCGCCGTTCCACCAGGTGGTGAGGGCGCCCGACCGGGAGTCGCCGCCCTTGAGCGCGAAGCTCGTCTGGCCGTTGTTCTTCAGCACGGCCGTGACGAACGGGCTGGAGTTGCCGCCGTTGACGCTGTGGGCGTTGGTGTCGGCCTGGTAGATGCCGTTCTCCAGGTCGGCCTGCACCCAGGGCCCGTTGCCCCGGCACGGGTCGCAGGCCCTCGCCGGGGAGATGTTGAGCGCGTCCATGTGGCCGGCGCCGGTGTCGTCCTCGGCCGCCTCGACATTGCCGAAGTCGAAGCAGCAGTCGTGGATGGTGTGGGTGCCGCTGGCCACCATGTACATGCCCTCGGGCTGGCCGCCGGTGGCGACCCCCGACCCGACGGCGTGGCGGTACCCGACGCCCGGCGGCACGTAGACGCCGTACACCGAGTGGCCGCCCACGGTGACGTGCAACGCGTCCGCCATCGCACCGGAGTCGGCGGCGCCCGCGGTGCCGGCGCCCGCGATGGTCAGGTCGTTGTGCCGCGGCGACTGGTCGTAGATCTTGGAGATGACGCACGGGCCGGCGGCGCAGAAGACGTTCTGCGGTCCGGCGTCGGCGATGCCGCCGGGGGCGAGCAGGCCGATGTCGAGCGTCGCGCCGTCATGCACCCGGGTGACCTGGTAGAGGTTGCCGCTGTAGGAGCCGTAGAGCGCGCGGACGGTGCTGAAGGCGCCGACGCAGGGGGTTCCGGCGTTGCCGTAGATGTCGCAGGGCTGGTCCGTGGCGGCGTGCGCGGGACCGGTGACGCCGACCAGCAGGCCGAGGGCCAGGACCATGGTCGCGCCCATCGAGAGAAGGACGCCGCGCAGGCGTCTCAGCGCGTGCCGCAGATGTGGTCGGTGAGCGTGAGCGGTCATCGTCGACCTTTCTCCGTCGGGTGATGTCGCGGATGGCGGTGCGCGGGCGCCCGGTGGGAGGCGCCGCGCGTCACCTGGTGCGGATACCCCGTGCGCGATGCTCATACGATTCAGCGCAGTCGAAGCTAGAGGTGGCGCGTCGAGCCCGTCAACCCCTGGGCCAGGCGCCCCTGTTACCCGATGATCTCGCGGACGACTCTTGACGCGGTGTTCACGGCCACTTAGCGTCCGGGGTGCTGAATCGTTGAAGCACACCCCTGGGAGCACCGCATGACGCGCTTCAACCGCATTGACCCCTCAGGGGTGGCGGGATGACGGCGGCCGAACGCGACCGCAGCCGCGGTGACCGACGCGAGGACGGCGAGGTCGTCCCGCCGGGGCGGGGCGGCCCGGAGGAGAGGGGCGACGCCGACCCGCCGGCCGGTGGTGGTGACGGCGGCGGCCGGAGCCGCAGACGCGCGGCGCCGGCCGGCAGGCGCGGCACCGTCACGCTCAAGGACGTCGCGACGGCCGTCGGGATCTCGCAGAGCGCCGCGTCCATGGCGCTCGCGGACCATCCGCGGATCAGCGCGGCGACCAAGGAGGCCGTCAGGGCCGCCGCGGCGAAGCTCGGCTACGTCCCGAACTCCGCGGGGCGGGCGCTGCGCGCGGGCCGTTCGACCTCGATCGCGGTCGTCGTGCCCCAGACCGGCCGGCATGTCTTCGGCCACCCCTACTTCATGCATCTGCTGGTGGGGGTCACCGCCGAGGCCAACGCCCACGACGCCGCCCTGATGGTGTCGACCAACCCCGACGAGTCCCACGGCGTCGCGGCCTACGAGCGGGTGCTGCGCTCGCAGGCGGCGTCGGGCGCGATCGTCGCCTCGGCCTCGATCGGCGACCCCAACGTCAACCGCATGGTGGACGCCGCGTTGCCGGTGGTGCTGATCGGGCGGTTCGTGCACCTGCCGCACGCGGCGAGCGTCGGCATCGACGAGACCGCGGGCGCCGCGGCGGTCGCCCACCACCTGGTGGAGGACCACGGGCTGACCCGGATCGGCTACATCAGCGGCCCGCTCGACCACCAGACCGCGGTGGACCGCTACGAGGGCTTCCGCGCCACGCTCGCCGCGTCGCGGCGGCCGTGCACCCACACCCTCGCCGTGGGCGACTTCAGCGAGGAGTCGGGGACGCTCGCCGCGCGGCAGGTGCTGGACAGCATGTCCGACGTCCAGGCGATCTTCGCCGCCAACGACGAGATGGCCTACGGCGCGATGCTGGAGATCCGCTCCCGCGGGCTGCGCATCCCCGAGGACATCGCCCTGGCCGGATACGACGACTTCGGCGTCTCCCGGCTCACCACACCCGGGATCACCACCGTGCGCGTCCCGGCCGAGTCGCTGGGCCGCAAGGCCGCGGCGATCCTCTTCGACCTCGTGGACGGGACGGCGCCCGACCCGGTCCACACGGTGCTGCCGTTCGAACTCGTGATCCGCGAGTCCTGCGGAAGCCATCCCGGCTGAGCGGGCGGCACCGGCTCAGGGCGTGGCGGCCACGGGCATCAAGCGACTCCCGCCCAAGTGCCCGATCCCGGGCGCCCGGTCACTGGCGCCCGATCCCAAGTGCCCGAATCCCAGGTCCCCGACGCCCGGGTCCCCGACGCCCAGGCGCCCGCATCCCGAGGCGCCCGCATCCCAGGGCGCCCGACTCCCCCCGCTCGCCTTCAGACCGTTCGCAGAGAAACCGGAGACCGGTGTGCTGACCTGCACTGCCACCCTCGACCCCGCCTTCGTCATCGCGCCGGTGCCCCCGCGGCTGTTCGGGTCGTTCGTCGAACACATGGGCCGCTGCGTCTACGGCGGCGTGTACGAGCCCGGCCACCCCGAAGCCGATGCCGAGGGCCTGCGGGCCGACGTCATCGAGCTCACCCGCGAACTCGGCGTGAGCGCCGTCCGCTACCCCGGCGGCAACTTCGTCTCCGGCTACCGCTGGGAGGACGGCGTCGGCCCCCGCGAGGACCGCCCGGTCGCCCTCGACCTGGCCTGGCGCTCGCTGGAGCCCAACACCTTCGGGCTCAACGAGTTCATGTCGTGGGCGAGGCAGGCCGGCGTCGAGCCGATCATGGCCGTCAACCTCGGCACCCGCGGCGTCGAGGACGCCTGCAACCTGCTCGAATACGCCAACTTCCCGGCCGGCACCCGCTACTCCGACCTGCGCGTCGCGCACGGCGTGCGCGACCCGCACCGCATCAGGACCTGGTGCCTGGGCAACGAGATGGACGGCCCCTGGCAGATCGGCCGGAAGACCGGCACCGAGTACGGCCGGCTGGCCGCCGAGACCGGCAAGGCCATGCGGCGGATCGACCCGTCCATCGAACTCGTCGCCTGCGGCAGCTCCAACGAGCGGATGCCGACCTTCGGGTCCTGGGAGGCCGACGTCCTGGACGAGGCGTTCGACGTCGTCGACTCCATCTCGCTGCACGCCTACTTCGAGCAGCACGGCGAGGACCGGGTCGGCTTCCTGGCCTCCGCGCAGGTGATGGACGACTTCATCGACGGCGTCGTCGCCACCTGCGACCACATCGCGGCCAAGAAGCGCTCCCGGCGCAGGCTGAAGCTCTCCTTCGACGAGTGGAACCTCTGGCACGAGAGCCGGTTCGCCGGCCAGGACCATCTCGACTGGGCGCGGGCACCCCGGCTGATCGAGGACGAGTACACCGTCGAGGACGCCGTCGTCCTGGGCAACCTGCTGATGAGCCTGCTCCGGCACAGCGACCGGGTGACCATCGCCTGCCTCGCGCAACTCGTCAACGTCATCGCGCCGATCCGCACCGAACCCGACAGCGGCGCCTGGCGGCAGACCATCTTCCACCCCTTCGCCCTCACCGCCCGGCACGCGCGTGGCGAGGTGCTGCGCGTGGAGCCGAACTCGCCGGTGCTGCACTCCGAGACCCTCGGCGACGTGGCGGCGGTCGACGTGACCGCCACCCGGGACGCCGAGACCGGCGAGACGACGGTCTTCGCCGTGAACCGGGACGAGAGCCAGGCCGCCACCTTGCGGTTGGCGATGGCCGGCGAGGAGCACGCCGTCGTGGAACACGTGGTGCTGGGCGGCCGGGACCTGCTGGCGACCAACTCCAAGGCGGCGCCGCGCGGGGTGGAGCCGCGCTCCAGCACCCGGCACTCGACCGACCCGAAGGGGCTGTCCGTGGAACTCCCGCCCGTGTCCTGGACGATGGTCCGGACGGCCCCGGTGACCGGGTGATCCCGCGGGCGGGCCGGGCCACGAGCCCCCGCCCCGGGCGCTCGGCGGCGCTCCCCCGAAGTGCTCCCCCGAGGCGCTCCCCGGCGCCGCGACACGCGGAAATCCGGCCGCTCCGACATATCCGTATCCGCGGCGAACGCGAAGTGAACGACGTCCGGGGAAGGCGTTCTTCGGCCGGGGAGAAAGTGACGGGGTGAAATTCTGGTTCTACCCCGCTGAAAATTCCCTTACACCTCCGCTCGTCACCGAAATGAAATCACCGGCTCCGAACAGGCGCTTTACGCGATCCGCGGAGCGCGGGCCCGCCTGGCGGCCGGCATCCCCAACCGGTCCTGATAGACGATGTGTTCGGGCCATCGGCCGGTGTGGCCGGGGGCCGGAAGGGGTGATTCGCCCGGGCCGGAAGATGCCCCTACCATTCACCCCTCTTTCTCGTGTACTTTCGTCGGGCGAACCACGCACGACCTTCACGAGAGGAAGTGCGTGACATCTCCACCCGGAAAGGGGGTGCAATGATGAAGCTTCTCTTCGCCATTCGTAACAAGGTGTCCGCGCAGAAGAGCCTGAAGGCCAGCGCCTGGTACTTCTGGTACTAGGCCGCCAGGTCGTCCCCGCCGCGAGGCGGGGACGATGCCGCCTGCCCCGCTCGGCCTTCCTGGAGACCCGCATGCGCGCCACGGTGTTCCACCCACGACTCGCCGCCCTGTTCCGGGACCACCTCGGCCAGGACGTCTTCCGGCTCGAACCCGACACCATCGGGATCGCCGGACACGACGTGGCCGACCGGATTCTCGCCGCCCGCCGGGCCACCGAGGTGGAGCGGCCCACGTTCAAGCCGCTGCACGGGCGCTCGATCCCGCGCGGCGAGGCCGGTTCGGTGATCCGTACCATCGGCGCCGATGTGCGCGAGGCCCTGAAGCGGCCCCGCCCCCGCCCCGAGGACGTCGATCTGTCGGGGGTCTGGCCGCTGCGAGGACATCTGTTCCTGCGGGACCTGATCCTCGGCCAGGACCCGTACCGCCTGCGGGTCCTGATGAGCCGCAACCTCGAACTGACGCCGAAGCTCACCTGGACCGTCATCGCGGCGGGCGCCGCGCTCCCGGGGCGGGTCGGGCGGCGGGGAGCCCCGCTGACCGCGATCGCGGGCCTGACCGCCGACGCGAAGGGGTACCAGGATCGCCGCTACGCGATGGGCATGTACCGGCGAGCGGCGGCCCCGGTGTGCTTCACGGTCTCCACCCTCGTCGCGAACGCGCTGTGGCTCGGCTCGCCGTTCGACCCCGAGACGCCGAACCGGCACATCCTGTACGAGGCCATGCGGCTGCTGCCGCCGTCCTGGAACATCCTGCGCAACGCCTCTCCCGAGTACCCCGGGATCGACGAGCGCATCGGCGCGGGCGACGACGTCCTGCTGCTGCCGCTCCTCTCGCACCGGGACCCGAAGCTGTGGGAGGACCCGGACACGTTCCGGCCGGAGCGCTGGGAGACCCTCGATCCCGACACCGCCCCCGGCTACCTGCCCTTCGGCCACTCCTCCGAGCGCTGCTGGGGCCGGCACATGGTGATGCCCCTGGCCGAGCTGCTCCTGGACCTCCTCCGCGGCTCCGGCCTGGCGGTGGACCCCGGGCAGACCTCCGCCAAGGTGCCCCTGGTCGGGCTGCTCGGCGTGGAGGACGTCAAGGTGACGGCGGTGCGCGGTGCGGCTGCCTGAGGGGAGCGAGGAGGCCGACGGGTCCGTACCGCGCGGGATACCCGAGCCGCCGTCGGAGGCGGACGAGCCGCCCGGGCCGCCCGGCGGGGCCGAGACCGTGGACGGGTCCTTCGCCCGCCACCCGCACGAGTCGTACCGGCGCTGGCGTGAGACGCGCGAGGTCCGCCAGGTCCGCTTCTCCGGTCCGGTGCCGCTGGCCGGCTGGGTCGTCACCGGGCACGCGGCCTGCCGGGCGGCCCTGGTGGACCCGCGGCTGAGCAAGGACGGCGCGACCGAGGCGTTCGCCCGGCACGAGGGGCTGCCCACGGGCGGCCCGGGCGGTGCGCTCACCACCCACCTGCTCAACTCCGACCCGCCGCGCCACACCCGGCTGCGCCGGCTGGTCCAACAGGCGTTCACGCAACGGCGGGTGGCGATGCTGCGCCCCCGGATCGAGGCCCGGGCCACCGCGCTGCTCGACGCCCTGGACGGGAGCGACGAGGTCGACCTGATCGGCCGGTTCGCGCTCCCGCTGCCGCTGGCGGTGATCTTCGACCTGCTCGGCGCGGACCCGGGTGATCCCAGGGTCCTCCAGGTCCGTGGCCACACGGTGACCGGGGACGAGGGCGACGGCGAGGTGTCCGTCCCGACGGCCGAGGCGATGCTGGACCGGCTGCGCGCCCTGATCGAGCAGAAGCGGGCGCACCCGGGCGACGACCTGCTGTCCGCCCTCGTCGCCGCCCGCGACGGCGGTGACCGCCTCACCGAGGAAGAGGTCACCTCGATGGCGTTCCTGCTGGTGATCGCGGGCCACCAGACCACCGCCAACCTCATCGCCAACGGCCTGCACGCCCTGCTCGCCCACCCCGATCAGCTCGCCGCCGTCCGCGCCGACCCGTCGCTGCTGCCCGGCCTGACCGAGGAGGTCCTGCGCCACGAGAGCCCGTTCAGCATCGCGAGCCTGCGCTACGCCACGCAGCCGGTGGAGATCGAGGGCACCACGATCCCGGCCGGGGAGTTCGTGCAGATCGCGCTGCTGGCCGCCAACCGCGACCCTGAGGTCTTCCCGGACCCCGACCGGTTCGACGTCACCCGTGACGCCGCCGGGCACCTGGCGTTCGGCCACGGCATCCACCGCTGCCTGGGCGCACCGCTGGCCCGGCTCCAGGCCGAGATCGCCTTCGGCCAGGTGCTGCGGCGCTTTCCCGCGCTCCGCCTGGCGGACCCCGACCGCGCCCCCGCCTGGCAGGACAACCCCCGCCACCGGGGGCTGCTCTCCCTCCCGGTCCGGCTGCGCTGACGTCCCCGCCGCTCCCGCGTCACCGCTTCTGCCTCGTCCGCTCCGAGCCGGCCCGCTCCGCCACCGGGCCGGGGCGGGAGAACCAGTGGAGCACGAGGGCTCCGGCGGTCAGGACGATCGCGGAGAGGACCCGCATGCCGGTGTCGAGCGCGCCGGTGAAGTCCTGGAGGACCGCGTGCCGGAGGGAGGGGTCGACGGAGAAGCGCTGTGCCTGGGCGACGGTGCTCGGGGCGTGCGGTCCACGCAGGGCGCGCGGCAGGTTCGCGGCGAACCGGTCGGCGATCACGGTGCCGTTGAGGGCGACCCCCAACGCGCTGCCCAGTTCGCGCGTCAGGCTCTGCAACGCCGATCCGGTGCCCGCCTGTTCGGGAGGCAGCGCGGACATCATGGCGTGCGAGAGGACCGGCGTGGCCAGCCCGCAGCCCGCGGCGGTGAGTACGGCGCCGAGGGCGTAGAAGGGATACGGGGTCCGCGCGCCGACCAGGGAGACGGTGCCGAGGCCCGTGGCCAGCAGGAGCAGGCCCAGCCCCACGACGCGCCGCTCGCCGAGGCGTCGGCGCAGGCCGACCGCGCACCGCGGGGCCAGCAGCAGGGCGACGGCCATGGGCAGCAGCCGGATTCCGGAGCCGAGGGGGGAGTAGCCCTTCGCGTACTGGAGGTACTGGCCGTTGAGGTAGAACAGGCCGAACATGCCGGTGAAGACGACCGTCATGCCGAGCGCGCCGGCCCGTACCGGGGGCGATGCCAGCAGCCGGGGATCGAGCAACGGGTGCGCGCTGCGCAGTTCGCGCCGGACCCACCAGGTCAGCGCGGCGGCCGCCGCGGCGAACGATCCGAGGACCGTCCGGCTGGTCCAGCCCTGTTGCGGGCCGGAGACGAGGGCGAACAGCAGGACGAAGAAGGAGCAGGTCAGCAGCAGGACGCCGAGCGGGGCGACCGGGCGGGCGTACCGGGGCGTCTTCGGGGCGGCAGCGGCGGCCAGCGCCAGGGCGACCAGGGACAGCGGGACGGCGGCCAGGAACAGCGCGCGCCAGGAGCCGGCCTGGATGGCGGCGCCGCCGCCGACGTTGCCCAGGACGGCGGCGAGTCCGGTCATGGCCGCCCAGACGGCGATCCGACCGGCGCGGCCCGCGGGCGGCGTGCCGGCCACCATGAGCGCCAGCGTGGTGGGCAGGACGGCCGCCGCCCCCACCCCGCTGACCATCCGCCCCGCGATCAGCACACCCACGTCCGTGGCGGTTCCCGCGAGCAGGCAGCCCGCCGCGAAGACCGCCGTTCCGGCCAGCAGGACGCCCTTGCGGCCGAGCCGGTCGGCCAGCGCCCCGGCCGGCACGAGGAGGCAGGCGAAGACGGCGACATAGCCGTCGACCACCCACAGCACGGCGGCCGCCGACGGCTGCAGGGCGCTGCGGGACAGCGAGGGGATGGCGAGGTTGACCGCGGAGACCATTCCCACCACGAGGGTCACGCACAGTCCCATGGCCGCGGTCAGGGCGTCCGGACGGCGGCGCCGGCGCGGTCGGGGCCGGCGCGGGGACGGCGGGCGGGCGACGGGTGGCGGAACGGGTCGGGGACCGGGCACGGGGAACCTCCGGCGGTCGGGCCCGGGCACGGCACCTTGGCGGCATCGCAGCGAGGCGGCGCGGCGGTGCGGCGCGGCACAGCGGCGGGGCGGCGGGGAAGCGGGGCAGGAAGACGGCATGGCGGCATGGCCGTTGGGCGCGACGGCTCTTCGCGCGTCGCGCCCCGGCGGGGACCGGGTCGAGGGAACGGGCCTGCGGCGGCGGCCGGAAGGGTAGGGGCGGGAGTGGCGGGAGAGGGGAGGGTGATGAAGGGGTCAGCCGGTGTGACGGGCCAGGTCGGCACGCAGCACGAGCCGGTCACCGCGGATGGACAGGAACTCCAGATCCACCGGGCGGCCGCCCGCCAGCGTGCTCAGGCGCTCCACCGCGAACAGCGCCGCACCCGGCGCTGTGTCCAGGACCTCGGCGGTGCGAGGGTCGGCGTTCACTGCCTGCACCGTCAGCGTCGCGGTGCTCAGCCGCACGCCCGCGGTCTCCTCGATGAGCGCGAACACGTCCCGTCCGGCCAGGTCGAGTTCCAGCAACGGCGTCCCGATGTCGGCCGGCAGATACGTCAGGTCCAGCGAAAGCGGAACGCCGTCGAGGTGGCGCAGCCGCTCCAGCCGTACGACCGGCTGTCCCCGGGGTGTGCCGAGTCGGCGGGCGACGGCGGCGGGCGGCAGCACGCTGCCCGCGGCACGCAAGTGGTTGTCCACCGTGCCCAGTTGGTGCAGGGTCTCGGCGAGCCCGGTCATCCGGCCCAGCGGATGCTCGACCTTGCGGCCCACCAGCACGGTGCCGACCCCGCGCCGGCGTCGGACCAGTCCCTCGTCGGCCAGGATGCGCAACGCCTCGCGGACGGTGTTGCGCGAGACCCCGAAGTCCGCCACCAGAAGCCGCTCTTCGGGCAGGAATCCGGTGCGGAACAGGCCCGCGGCGGCCTGCTGCCGCAGCACGTCGGCGACCTGCCGGGCTCGGTCGGCGCGAGCCGGAGTGCCCGGAGGGGAGCCGGTCCTGGACACGGGGGGCATCAAGGGCACCGCCTCTCTGTCGCTGCGCGCGGGCCCGGTCGGGTCCCGGAATCCCCGGGCGGGAAACGCTCCCGCACTGGTCCCAATCTAGGGTCCGCTGATGACGCCGATGTTACGCCACCCATTTTGACCTGCGAATATGCTCTCACCAGCGCAATCGGCGAGCCGCCCCCGAGCTCCGCCACCCGGCGACCCCCGAGTCCCTTCGGCACCCGATGTGTACGGCGTGGGGACGGCCGGGCGACGTCAGCGGTTCACCGCGGCGCCATCCTCCGGCGGCACAGTTGCGCCGTTTGCACTGCGACCGGTCAACTCCCCTGCTGCGCGGGTCCTTTGGACCTGGCGTCGGTCCACCGTCGAAAGGCAGTCCGCCTGTGAACGGCAAAGTCCCCCCACCCGTGCGCCGCGTGTCGGTTCGCGCCGGCCGCAGGACCGTGATCGGCAGCGTCGTCGCCGGCCTGATGACGCTCGGCGCCGTCGCCGCCCCGGTCGTCGCCCATGCGACGATCACCGGCGCCGCCACCACCGCGTTCGGCACCGGCGACGTCGTGGTCTACCGCGTCGGTGACGGCGGCAGCTCCCTGAGCGACAAGGCCGCCCCGGTGTTCCTCGACGAGTACACCCCCGCCGGGGCGCTGGTGCGTTCCGTCGCGCTGCCCACCGCCGACAGCGGCAGCACGCACGAGCTGACCGCCTCGGGCACCGCCTCGTCGGAGGGACAGCTCACGCTCTCCGCCGACGGCCGCTACCTGCTGGCTCCCGGTTACCACAAGGCGGTCGGCACCAGCGCCGTCGCCACCACCGACGACGTGACGATCGCCCGCGTCGGCGCCGACGGCACCGTGGACACCAGCACGATGCTCGACGAGTTCGCCGCCGACAACAACGTCCGGGGCGCGGCCAGCACCGACGGCACCGACATCTGGGTCTCCGGTGCCGCCGGCGGCATCGGCTACACCACCCTCGGCTCCGGCAGCTTCACCCAGCTCACGTCGAAGAACGTCCGCGCGGTGCAGATCGCCGACGGCCGGCTCTACGCCTCCTCCGACAAGAACGGCACCGGGATCTCCACCGTGGGCAGCGGCACCCCGACCACCTCCGGGCAGACGCTGACCAACCTGCCCGGCAGCCCCGAGAGCAGCGGCGACCCCTACGGCTACGCGCTGCTCGACCTCTCCGGCGGCGCCGGCCCCGACACCCTGTACGCAGCGGACTCCAGCGCCGGGAAGATCAACAAGTTCAGCCTGGTCGGCGGCACTTGGAAGGCGGAGGGCAGCAAGAGCGTCTCCGGCGTCACCGGCCTGACCGGCTCGGTCAGCGGCGGGCAGGCCGTGCTGTACGCCACCGGCAGCGGCTCCTCGGGCACCGGCGGCACGCTCTCCACGGTGACCGACACCAGCGGCCCGGCCGCCGCCATGAACGGCTCCGTGACCACTTCGGCCACGGCTCCCGCCAAAGAGGCCTTCCGGGGCGTCGCCCTCGCTCCCGGCACCGGCGGCACCACCACCCCGCCGACGACCCCGCCGACCACCCCGCCCACCACTCCCCCCGGCGACCCGGGCACGCCCGTGGCCTGGCCCGGCAGCAGCTCGGTCACCACTGCCGACGGCTCGGGCGTCTTCGGCGAGGACCTCAGCGGCCTCTACCAGGAGGGCGGTGTGATGTGGGGGGCGCAGAACAGCGGCAAGCTGTGGCGTCTGCTCCCGGACGGCTCCGGCGGCTGGCAGCCCGACACGTCCGGCGGCTGGACCTCCGGCAAGAAGGTCCACTACCCGGGCGGTTCGGGCACCCCCGACGACGAGGGCGTCACCCTGACCGGTTCCGGTGCGGCGGGCGGGGTCTACCTGGCGAGTGAACGCGACGGCGACCACTCCGGCACCAGCCGGCTGTCGGTGCTGCGCTACGACGTCTCCGGTACGGGCAGCTCGCTGACGGCCACCGACGAGTGGAACCTCACCGCGGACCTGCCCTCCACCGGCGCGAACCTCGGCTTCGAGGGCATCACCTGGGTCCCCGACAGCTACCTGACCGGCGCCGGCTTCCAGGACTCCTCGACCGGCGCCGCCTACGACCCCGCGAACTACGGCTCCCACACCGGCGGCGTGTTCTTCGTGGGCGTCGAGGGCTCCGGCACGGTCTACGGCTACGTCCTCCAGGACTCCGGCGCGTTCACCCGTGTCGCCTCCTTCAGCAGCGGCATGGACGGCGTGATGGAACTGCAGTGGGAGCCGCAGGCGTCGCGCCTGTGGGTCGTCTGCGACGACACCTGCGACGGCCAGCACCGCACCTTCACGATCGGCTCTTCGGGCACCTTCGCCCTCAGCGCCGTCTACAACCGCCCCACCGGCATGCCCGACTACAACAACGAGGGCTTCTCCCTGGCCGGTGCCGACGAGTGCGTGAGCGGCTCCAAGCCCGTGTACTGGGCCGACGACTCCGACGACGACGACCACGCGATCCGCAAGGGCAGCGTCACCTGCTGACCGCGCCGCCCGGTTCCTCCGGCGGGGTGGCCCGGCAGCGGGGTGCTGCCGGGCCGCACCGCGGTCAGGGGGTGTCGGTGCGCTTCTCCAGGCGGGTGCCGTGGCGGCGGGTGATCGACATCAGGTCGCTGGGGGCGTCCAGTTCCAGCCGGTGCCAGCGCCCGCGCGGGACGATCACGGCGGTACCCGCCGGCAACCGCACCATGTCCTCGGCGCCGCCGGGCCCGGTGGCGCGGAAGTGGATGCGGGCGCCGCCGGTCAGGCAGCACACCCCCTCCTCGGCCGACGGGTGCATCTCCCAGTGGTCGGCGTGGACGTCGGCGTCGGTCTCCACGTGGAAGGTCGCGATCTGCCAGGCATCGGAGTCGCTGCCGTCCATCCGCCGTTCGCCGGCCCGGACGTCGCCGTCGGGGTGGAAGGTCAGTGCCAAGGCGAACAGGTCGATGGCGTCGATGGCGTCGGAGGCGTCGGTGGTGTCGGCGGAGGAGGACGAGGGGGACGAGGGGGACGAGGGGGACGAGGCGGGGTTCGTCGTCATGAGGGTGTTCCTTCCAGTCGGTTCTCTGCTGGAGCGGTGGGTCGCGGTCGGGCGGTTCCCGTTCCGGCTCCTGCTCCGCCGCGCGGCAGCGCGACGAACGCCACGACGGCCGCGAGCGCGAAGAGCGCGGCGGCGACGGTCAGGCTCAGGGCGTACCCGTCGTTGAGCGCCGCGGGGCCGGTGGCCGCGCCGGTGCGATGCGCGGCCACGGTGGCCAGCGCGGCCAGGCCGATGCAGCCGCCGAGTTGGCGGGAGCTGTTGAACAGGCCGGAGGCCATGCCGGCCTCGCGGGCGGCGACGCCGTTGGTCGCGGCGGTGGCGACCGGGGCCAGCACGAGTCCGGTGCCGACGCTGGTCATCAGGGACGGGCCGAGTACGTCGGTGAGAAATCCGCCGTCGGGGCTGATGCACGCGAACCACGCCAGGCCGGCGGCGGCGAGCAGGGCTCCGGGTACCAGGCACGCCCGGGGGGTGCGTGCCGCGGTGACGCGGGTCGCGACGAGGGTGCCCGCGATCAGGCCCGCGGAGAAGGGCAGGAACGCGGCGCCGGTCGCCGCGGGGCCCATGCCCAGCACCTGCTGCATGTACAGGGACACGAAGTAGAACGCCGCGAACTGCCCTGCCGCGGCCAGGAACACCAGCGCGTTGGCACCCGCCACCCAGCGGCCGCGCAGCAGGCCGAGGCGCAACAGCGGTGCGGGGGAACGGGATTCGGCGTACCCGAAGGCGACCAGCAGCACGGCCGCGGCGGCGAGCATGGTCAACGTGACCGGCGAGCTCCACCCTTCGACGTCGGTGCGCAGGTCCGCGAACACCAGCAGCCCGACTCCGCCGGTGGCCAGGACGGCGCCGAGCACGTCCAACCGCTCGCGCCGGGCGGGGCGTTCCTCGGCGGGCACACCGGTGCGCACCAGGGCGAGCGCGATCGCCACGATGGGCAGGTTGATGAGCATCACCCAGCGCCAGCCGGCGTACTCGGTCAGCAGCCCGCCCGCCAGCACACCCAGTGCTCCCCCGGCGGCGTTCACCCCGCTCCACACGCCGAGCGCGCGCACGCGCCCCGGGCCCTCGGTGAAGGTGGTCGTGAGCAGCGCCAGCGCGGCCGGGGCGGCCGCGGCGGCGCCCAGGCCCTGCCCGGCGCGGGCGGCGATCAGCTGCCAGGGCGCCTGGGCCAGCCCGCCCGCCAGCGAGCACACCCCGAAGACGGCCAGGCCGAGCACGAACATCCGGCGCCGGCCGTAGAGGTCGCCGGCGCGGCCGCCGAGCAGCAGGAATCCGCCGAGCGCGAGCGCGTAGGCCTGCACGACCCACGACAGTCCGAGCGGCGTGAATCCCAGGGCGGTGCGGATCGCGGGCAGGGCGACGTTGACCACCGACATGTCCAGGGCGATGGCGAACTGGGCGACGGCCGCGGCCGCCAGCACCACTCCGGGCCGCCCCCGTGAGTTTTTGTACATGTAAGGAAACTAGCCTCCCGGGGGCGCCGCTGTCGATGCCCGGGGGATGATGGGGTCATGCCGCAGCCGTCCGCACCGCGCAGAGCCCCTGGCCGACCTCCCCGTATCTCCCGCGAGGAGGTCATCGAAGCGGCCCGCCGGATCGTCGCCGAGGAAGGCGTGGACCGGCTGACCATGCGGCGGCTGGCCACGGAGATCGGCAGCACGCCGATGGCTCTCTACCACCACGTCCGCAACAAGGAGGAGCTGCTCGTCCTGCTGCTGGACGACTACACCGAGCGGACGCTGCGCCGCCCCGAACTGCCCGCCGAGCCCCGCGAGCGGATCGTCGTCGCCGCCTCCACGATCCACGAGGCGCTCGCCGCCTGCCCCTGGATCGTGGAGGTGCTGACCGCCGACGACCTGATGTCCACCGCCGCCCTGTGGTTCGTCGAGCAGATCGTCGACGGCCTGGTCGTATGCGGCCTCTCCCCCGAGCGGGCCGTGCACGGGTACCGCGCGATCTGGTACTACACCGCCGGCGAGATCGTGGTCCGGACGTCGGCGGCCCGGCGGCGCACCGACGACGACCGTCCCACCTACCGGGAGCAGGTCTTCGCCGCTCTGGACCCGGGCGAGCTGCCCCGCCTGGCGAAGGTCGCGGACCGCTGGGCGCCGCTGACCGCCGAGGACACCTACCGGGACGGGCTCCGGGCCCTGGTGGACGGTCTTCTGACGCCGCGTTGACTCCTCGGGGCCCGCGCTGCCCCGGCCGGCGACGCCGAGGGCGCGGGCGGCGCGCACCACCTGCCCGGCGGGGGCACGGACGGTACCCGCGCGAACGTACGGGCGTGCCCTTCCGCTTCTTGCCGCGCGCTGTCGATCCCGTCTAGACAGGGAGCAGGCGCGACGGGGAACCGGCCGACCCAGGAGCCGGCTGGCCCCGGGGCCGGCTCGACGAGCAACCCGCGGGACGGACGACCGGCTCGCGGCGCGCAGCACCGAAGGAGTGAGTACGTGCAGGAGCGGAAGCAGGATGTGAGCGCTGCGCAGCGGCCGGGAACGGTGCCGCGCAAGCCCGCCGCACCGCCGCGTACCGAGGGGCTCGGCCCTGCGGCCGCTTCCGCCGGGCAGGCGCCGGGCGGGCACTCACCGGCGTCGGTCATCGCGTTGCAGCGTTCGGTCGGCAACGCCACGGTCGCCCACCTGCTGGAGACGCGGCGCCACGTCCACGGGTCGTCCTGCGGCCATCAGCAGGGCGCGCCGGAAGAGGGCCCGGTGCAGCGCCGGATGGCCGCGCACGACGTGCTGAGCCGTCCCGGCCGGCCGCTGCCCGAGCCGGAACTGCACGACATGCAGGCGCGGTTCGGCGGCGCCGACTTCAGCGACGTGCGCATCCACAACGACGCCGCCGCGAAGAAGTCGGCGCAGGAGATCGGCGCCCGCGCCTACACCTCCGGCAGCCACATCGTGATCGGCGAGGGCGGCGGCGACCGCCACACGCTCGCCCACGAGCTGACCCACGTCCTCCAGCAGCGGCGGGGCCCCGTCGCGGGCACGGACAACGGCAACGGGATGAAGATCTCCGACCCGTCCGACCGGTTCGAGGTCGCCGCGGAGGAGAACGCCCGGCGGGTCATGTCCGGGAGTGCCCCCGCCACCGGGCGGACCGCCCAGCGGGCGGTGGCCGACGCGGTGGACGGCACCGTGACCGATACGGCGGCCGGCGCGGGGCCCGCGCACGCCGTGCAGCGCCGCAAGCCGTCGGCGGACGCTCCGAAGGAGCACTACGCGGCCAAGGCGCAGGACCACCCCGAGTGGGCCGTGTTCCAGAAGATGATGAAGTCCGGCGGGTTCCCGGCGGACGTGATCGAGAGCGCCTGGCAACTGCTGCTGGGCGGGATCGCCGAGCAGGCGGTCCTGAACCAGAAGTCCTCGGACCCGTCGATCGACTCCGCGGAGCGGCGCAAGATCCGGGCCTCGAACACCTGGTTCCGCGAGCTCGTCAACCTCGTCGGCGAGCATCTGCGGATCACCACCCCGACGTTGGCGCTCTGGTCGGGCGGCTTCGACGTGAGCGTCTACGCCCACGGCAAGGGCCACACCTCGCTGGAGTTCACCCGGCTCGGCAAGGTCGTGGACCAGTTGGAGCTGCACGCCGACTGGAAGCTCCAGGCGCCTTTGTGGAACGTCCTGTCCACCGCGTTCGTCGAGCGCGCGACGGGCCCGGTGCACGTGTTCCTGCGGGCGTACAACCCCGACAGCGTCCTGATCGCGCAGGAGATCCCCCAACTGCGCATGATCCAGCGGCTCAACCCCGCCGTGACCCTCATGTGGCACCCGCTCTACACCACGCCCGACGGGAAGATCAAGGAGATCTCCGAGCGCCTGGAGCTCACCGACAACGCGGAGTACAAGAGCCGCGACAAGTGCGTGGCCGTGATGTACCACTACCTGCTGCGGTTCCACGACGAGAGCAACAGCAAGGCGTCGATGGCGCACAAGGAGATGAACGAACTCCTCGCCCAGAACGTCAACCCGAAGGCGACGACGACCTGACGGAGTCCGCCGCCGCAAGGCCCCTGCCTCGCCCCGGACGGCCAACGCGCTTACGAGGGAGACGACGTGGGCCACCGCCGAGCCTTCCGGTGGCCTTTCCGAGGAGCTTCCCGGGCGGGTACTCCTACGGCCCGGTCAGGCGAACCGCCAGGCTCGCGGACGCCGCGAGGACCACCGGGCCGGCCACCCAGACGAGCGGAAGCCAGCTCTGGATGGCGGCGAGGGACAGGTGGAGCCGGACGACGACCACCATGACCAGGGCCAGCGGCATGGTCGTTCCCAGCACGCTGATCCGGGCGTACCCGAATCGGAACAGCAGGGGGAGCTGGATCGCGATGTTGACGGCGAACAGCGCCCAGGACAGCGCCAGCATCGTGACCAGCCGGCGGCCGTCGAGCGGGATGCCCTCGGCCCGCGCGAGGACCACGGCCAGGACCGTGCCCGCGGCGACGGTGCCGAGGTAACTCACCAGCGCCCAGGCGTAGTTCCCGAGCACGACCGTGCGCCGCGGCACGGGCAGGATCGCGTGCAGCGTCGCCAGGCCCTCCTTGTCGGCGACCACGAACGGGTGGACGGCGACATACGGGGCCAGCAGCACCGCGAGCGCCGGGACGACATGATCGGGGTTGCGGGCGAGGATCACCGCCAACAGGCCGAACACCAGCAGACCCTGGGTCCGGTACGGCGCGACGGTCCGCATGTGCAGCACCGCCATGCGGGCGACCGCGGTCATGCGACCGCTCCACGCCGGCCGGTCAGCGGCACCACCGGTCGCGGCGCCGGCGATCCGACATGGATGGCGATCTCCTCGAGGGTGGGCGCTTCGACAAGGACGCCCCTGCCGAGAAGATCCGCCTCCTCCGTGCGTACGAGGGCCTCCGCGCCGCTCGACGTCCGCCTGACGCCGATCAGTTCGACGCCGATGAGCCCGCTCAGATCGTCCGGACCGCCTCGCACCACCCGGTACGCGTCAAGGATCTCGTCCTTGGGGCCGGTCCGGACCACGCGGCCGTCATGGACCAGCGTCACGTAGTCGCCGATCCGGTCCAGATCGGCGGTGATGTGCGTGGAGAACAGCACGCTGTGCCCGTCATCGAGCAGGAAGTCCCCGATGACGCGCACGAGTTCGGCACGGGCGACCGGGTCCAGGCCGCTGGTCGGCTCGTCGAGGACGAGCAGCCGAGCCCGGTGCGAGAGCGCCACGGCGATCATGAGCTTCATCGCCATGCCGCGGGACAGGTCCTTGACCTTCGCCCGCAGATCCAGGCCGAACTCCGCCAGCAACTCCCGGTAACGCGTGCCGTCCCAACGGGCGTAGAAGGGACGCAGTGTCCGCTCGACCTCGGCCAGCCGCCAGTCCCCGACGAGGTAGCCGCGGTCGAGGACCACCCCGATGTCCTCGCGCAACGCCACGGGCCCGGGCACCCGGTGGCCGAGCAACTCGATCTCGCCGGTGTCGATCCCGCGCATGCCGAGCAGGCAGCGGATCGTGGTCGTCTTCCCGGCGCCGTTCGCGCCGATGAGCCCCATGACGTAGCCGGTCGGAAGCTCGAAGCTCACATCGTGCAACCTGAAACCGTTGCCCACCTCGGTGCCCACGCCCCGCAGGGCGAAAGCGAGTTCGCTGTGCACTGGACGGCCCTCCTGGCCTCAGGTGTGCTGGTGGTCGGCCCGCGTCAACTCGTCCAGGATCTCAATGAGATCCTCGCGGTCGAGGCCGGCCCGCCCGGCGGCGTCCAGGGCGGTCTGCAGCCCCTCCTCCACCTGGCGCAGCAGTTGCTCACGCACCAGCGCCGAGTCCAGCGGCAGCACGTAGGCGCCCTTGCCGGGGACCGTGGCGATGAACCCCTCGGCGGCCAGCTCGGTGTAGGCGCGATTGGTGGTGATGATGCTGATCCGCAGGTCGCGCGCGAGCGCGCGGACGGACGGCAGCGGGCTGTCCGCGGGGAGTTCCCCCGAGAGGACGGCCGCGCCGATCTGCTCCTTGATCTGCTGGTAGAGCGGCACACCGGCACTGTTGGACAACACCACCCGCACGACGGACCTCCGTTCGCCCTCAGCTGTACATGTGAACTATATACAGTCATGACGGTAGTCACACAAGGGCGCGGACGGACGGGGCTGCGAGGTCTCCCGCACGACACTGCCGTCCGGCGTCCGAAGGAGCCACTGCCCGCGACCCCGAACGCGGCTCGGCCGCGGCCGAGCCGATCAGCGGGCGCGCTCGGCCGGGTCGGCCAGCACACCGCGGCTCCGCCCGCCTCAGAACAGGGGCTCCGCCGCTGGGGGGATCGCCAGGGGCGGGGTGAGGGTGCCGCGGCGGGTGCGGGCGAAGGCGGTGAGGAGGTGCTTGGCGGCGAGCGCCGCGCCGGGCACCTGCCGGGCGAGGTCGCTCGCAGCGAGGTCCAGGAGCGCGTCGTGGGCCTCGGGCGCCAGCGCGCCGCACCGGTCCAGCGGGATGTGGACGGTGGAGGGCGGGGCCGGCGTGAGGGGGTTGCGGGACAGGCGTATCCACACCGGCCCGGTCCCGGGAGTGGCGGACCGCTCGGCGACGTGGGCCGCGACCAGCGCGCTGGTGGCGCGGTTCACGGCGGGATGCGACCACGCGGAGATGATCAGCGGCGCGCGGTCGAGCGCGGCCATCGCCTCCCGGTAGGGGTCGCCGCGGAGGGCGGGCACCGTGGCGGCGGCCACGGTCATGCCCGCCGCGCGCAGGGTCGGGGCGATCGGCAGCGTCGTGTCCGGATCGGTGAGCACGACGGCGTCGCGGGTGGGGGCGGGTCGGATGGGTGTCTGCCAGCAGGGGGTCGGGAGGGTCACCTCAGGACCTCCGCGCGCGGCGCCGGGCCGGGCGGCGGGGCGGGCACGGACTCCCCCGCTGACGGGACCGACCGGGCCGACGGGACGGACCGGGCGGATCGGAGGGACCGGGCGGATCGGAGGGACCGGGGGGCGCCGCCGAAGGGTGCCGGCCGCCGGGCGGGTCCGGCTCCGGGCCGCCGCATGCCGTCGCACGCCCGGCGGGCCGGCGGCGGGCCGCCGATGCCCGGGACGTGCGCCTCGTACGGGACCGCGTCCCGCCGGCTGTGCCCGGTATGCGTCGTGGTGTCCATGCTTCCAGGGGAGACCCTGCGGGCGGCGGCCGGAAGGGTCGAACGTGACCCGGGTCGGCGCCCGACCCGGGTCCGCCGCCGACCCGGGTCGGGCCGCCACCAGGCACCGGCACGGAATGTCACCTATGGTGGCGAACAGGCGTGTCACGGGCCAGCGACGTCAGGGGGTGCCGGATGGCGGACCCGGGTCAGCGTCCGCGGCTCGGCACGGACCTGCTGCCGACCTGGCGGGCACGTATCCACCCTCGGGACCTGCCCGAGGCGGCCGGGCTGAAGCCGCTTCCGGAACGGTTGACGGTGGCCCTCATGTCCCGCCTGGTCCACACCGACGAGCGCCACTACCGCCGGATCGAGCGCGGCACCGCGCACGGTGTGAGCGCCGCGCTGATCGAGGCCATCGCCCAGGTACTGCACCTGTCCGCGGACGAGACGGAGCTGCTGTACCTGTGGTGCCGCAAACCCCCGCCGCGCACGCCCCCCAGTGACGCCGGGGTGCCGCCGGACCTGCTCTCGGTGCTCGACCGCGAGGAGCACGGCGCCTACTGGTGCTCCGCCGACTACGAGGTGCTCGCCGCCAACCGGCGCGCCCTGGGCAACTGGCCGTGGATGGCCGACACGGGCACCAACGTCATGGTCTCGCTGCTGCGGGGCCCCGGCCGCGCGCAGTGCGCCGACTGGGAGACCCGATGGGCCCCGCTGCTGCTGGCCCAGCTGAGACGGGAGTTGATCCAGTCCCCCGACAACGCGGCGCTGCACGGGCTCGTCGACCGGCTGGTGACCGGTGACCCGGTGGTCGACCGCATCTGGCGCGCCACCGCGGAGAGCCAGCCGCGCGCCTACGGGACCACCCGCCCCATGGTCATGCCCCCGTGGCGGCCGTACACCGACGGCGCCGTCGAGATCACCGTCACGGCGCTGGTGCCCGTCAGCAGGCCGGACCTCCGGCTGGTGGTCGGGGTCCCGGCCCCCGACGTCACCCCGCAACTGCCGGAACTGCCGGACCTGCCGGAGCCGGCGACGCGCGAGGCCGGATAGCGGCGGGGCGGGAGAAGGGCGGCGGGTTCGCCCGATCGCCTTCGCCGGGAAGCCGCTTGCCAGGAGCCGTACGCCGGGGAGCCGTTCGTCCAGGCGCGCTCGTCGCGGAACCGTAAGCCCACAAGCCGTACGCCGGGGAGCCGCACACCGCGAAGCCGTACGCCGGGGAGCCGTTCGTCGAGAGCCGTTCGTCGCGGAACCCACCGCCGGCGAGCCCACCGTCAGGACTCCCCTCGCCGGGAGGCGTTCGTCACAGTGCGGGCCACCGCCCCGAGTTCCTGCGGGCGATCCGGGATGTGGCGGCCCTCACTGCGGCATCCTGGCCTCCAGGACCCGGACGTCCGGCACGATGAATCCAACCCGGTCATACCGGGCCTTACCGGACCTTTCGACCGAGGAAGCAGGGGGCGGCATGCGAGTGGCAGTGACCAAGCCGGTGGTGGTGCGGGCGCCGTACGAGGTGTCGACCGATGCCATCGAGGCGGACTGGCTGGAGAGGTGGCCGCTGGAGACCCAGCCGCCGGAGCGGCGCCGGCGGCTCGCCGCCGCCTTGCGGATGGTGCGCTCGACGGGCGTCACGTCGCGGCCGTGGGTGGCGCCGCTGGACGTCGTCGGCGACGGGGAGCGCGATTCCCGCACGGTCTACGCAGAGGCGTTCGCCGCGGTGGTGGACATGGCGGCGACGGCCTCGCTCCAGGCGCTGGAGGCGGCCGGGCTGGCGCCGGAGGACGTCGACTGCGTGGTGACGACCCACACCACGAGCTGGACGATTCCGCAGCTCGACGTCGCCCTGGTCAACCGGCTCGGCCTGCGCCGGGACGTGGCGCGGGTGCCGGCCGCCACCCTGGCCTGCGCGGGCGGCGCGCACAGCCTGATCCAGGCCAAGCGGTATCTGGCCGACCGGCCCGACGGTGTGGTCCTGGTCGTCGCGGGCGAGGCACTGTCGATCCTGCACATGCCCTGGCGCGAGCCGACCAGGACCGGGGTGCTCTACGGGGCGCTGTTCGGGGACTCCGCCGCCGCCACCGTCATGGCCGGCGCCGGGCCCGGGCAGGAGGAATCCGCGCGCCGGCTGGTCGCCGCGGGCGGCGGCCTGATCGCGGACGTCGACAGCTGGGAGTGGCTGCAGCCCGGCGAGAGTCCCTACTGGGGCGAGCTGCACCCCGCCGGGGTGCCGGGCGCGGGACGGATCACGTTCGAGTCCAACCGAGACGCCACCAAGGGCGCCCGCGAGTCCATGCCCCACCTGGTGAAGTGGCTGGACGGCAGGCGCGTGGAGTGGGCGGTGGTGCACCCGGGCGGACCGGGGATCATCACCGACACCGTCGACGCCCTCGGCCTGCCGCCGGAGGCCGGCCGGCACTCCGTGGACTCCCTCACCGGCGGCAACCTCGGCGGCGGCGCCGTGCTCGACGTCCTGCGCCGCACCCTGGAGGAGGGCCCGGCGCGGGGCCCGGGCGCGCTGGTGAGCTACGGCCCCGGTTTCGTCGCCGACGCGATATTCCTCGACGTCCCCGACGAGTCCCCGGCGGTCTGAGCCGGCACGACGCGCGGGGCGGGCCCCTCCCCTCCCGCGCGTCGCCCCCTCCCCCGTGCCCTCCCCGCGCGTCCCCCTCCCCCGCGTCGTCCGTCAGGGCCGGGCCGGGAGCGCGAAGTGCCGGAACGGGTCCGGCTGGATGAACACGGCGAGTTCGGTGATCCGCCGGTCCTCCACGGAGAGCACGCCGATGCCGAAGGGCCGGTGTTCCACCTCGCCCGGCGCCCGCCAGTAGAGCGCGAACGCCGGTTGACGGTTCGCCCTGGTGAGCCGGAGCCGCCACCCGTCGCCCATCACGCCGAACACGTGCTCGCGCAGGAACACTTCGATGTCCGGCCGCCCGGAGAACCACGACAGCCTCGGCGGCATGACCAGTCGCGCGTCGGCGCGCAGGAGTGCCACCAGCGCGGTGACGTCCGACGACTCCCATGCGGCGACGAGTCGCCGGAGCATGCCTTCCTCGGCCGCGCTGGAGCGCCGGGTCCATTCGCCGCGGCCGGCGGGCAGGTGGTCGGCCAGGGTCGCGCGCGCCCGCGCCAGCGCGCTGTTCACCGCCGCCCGGGTGAAGCCGAGCACGAGCGCGGTGTCCTTGGCCGACCAGTCCAGGACGTCACGCAGCACCAGGACGGCTCGCTGGCGCGGCGGAAGGCGTTGGATCGCCGCCAGAAACGCCAGCTCGATCGTCTCCTTCGCGGTCACGAACGCCTCCGGCTCGTCGTCGGCGGGCGCGGCCGCTTCGAGCAGCCGGTCGGGATAGGGCTGCAGCCACGGCAGTTCGACCGGCGGGGCCGGCCCCCGGCGCGGATCGCCCGGCGGGGAGACGTCGGTGGGCCAGACCCGCGCCTTCCGCCGGCGGAGCGCGTCCAGGCACGCGTGGGTGGCGATGCCGTACAGCCAGGCCCGGAACGGCGCGCTCCCGGCATAGCTGTCCAGCCGCCGCCACGCGCGCAGGTAGGTCTCCTGGACGGCGTCCTCGGCGTCCTCGATGGTGCCGAGCATGCGGTAGCAGTGCACCTGCAGCTCGCGGCGGTACGGTTCGGCCAGCCGCTCGAAGGCGTCTGCGCTCCCGGCGCGCGCGGCGTCGACATCTGGTTGCTCCACACAGGTATGACGCGCGGGGAGGTGCGGACTCATCGGTGGGTCCGCACCTCCCCGCGGCGCTCGGTCACACCAGCAGCTTCTCCACCGCGGTCTTCAGATCGGCCAGGGCCGCGCGGTAGAAGCGGGGGCCGTACGACACCCGTGCCACGAGCAGTTCGCGCAGCGCCGCCAGGTCGAGGCCCTCACCGGTGTTGCCGTTGACCGGGCCCGGGAGCCCGCTGACGAGGGCGGCGATGTCGTCCCTGTCGCGCACCCCGATGGGGTAGACGCAGTCTGCGCCGGCTTCCAGGTAGAGCCGGCCGCGTCGTACGGCTTCGGTGACCCGCGCCTGCCCGGTCAGCTTGCTCACGGGCAGGAACGTGTCGACGCGGGCGTTGATGACGATCGGGACCCCGGCGTCGTCGGCGGCGGCGCGGACATCCGCGAGCCACTGCGCCTGGGCACCGGCGTCGGCGAGGCCGCCCTGCCGGTGGTCGGTGTCCTCCAGGTTGCAGCCGACCGCGCCGGTGTCCAGCAGCCGGTCCACCAACTCCCGTGGCCGCATGCCGTATCCCGCCTCCGCGTCCACCGTCACGGGGACCTCCACCGCGCGGCTGATCCGCCCGGCCGCGGCGAACATCTCCTGCCACGGCGCGCGCTCGCCATCGGGATGGCCGAGCGTCGCCGAGACGGCCGCGCTGGCGGTGGCCACCGCGGGGAATCCCGCCTCCGCCACGACCGCGGCGCTCCCCGCGTCCCACACGTTGGGCAGTACCAGGAGCTCGCCCGTGTGCAGCGCGCGCAGCTTTTCCGCGCGGGCTTTCAGCGTCGCCACCTGAACGGTCATCAACTTCCTCCTCTTTCACAGCACATCACGTCGCGAAGGCGGTGAGCTCCTCGCGGGCGCGCCGGGACGAACCGGCGCACACAGGCCCAACTGCGTGTCCCCACCGGGGAGTCGCGTCCCTACGGCGCGCCCAGCAGTGCGGCGTTCGCCCGTTCGAGTTCCTTGACGGCGCCGGAGCGCCAGCCCGCGGCGAGCGGCTCGGTCAGGGGATCGGGGAAGATCTCCTCCTCTCCGGCGACCACTCCGTCGAAGATCGCGCGCGCGACGGCGCCGGGCGACGCCTTGGCGATCGGCAGGTCCCGCGACATGTCGGTGTCCACCGGACCGGTGAGCACCGCGTGCACGCTGACCCCACGACTCGCCAGCAGGGCGCGCAGGGACTGGGTCATGGAGAACGCGGCGGCCTTGGAGACGGAGTAGGAAGGGAGCACCGGCAGTGCGGCCAGCACCGCCACCGAGAGCACGTTGACCACCGATCCACCGGAGGTGACCAGCGCCGGCAGGAACTCCTGGGTCACTCGGTGGGTGCCGAAGAGGTTCACGGCGAAGTGCCGTTCCAGGAGGTCGGGATCGGTCAGGTCGTCGTGCAGTGCCAGGCCGGCGTTGTTGACGAGGAGGTCGAGGGAGTCGACGCTCCGGGCGGCGGCCCGCACCTGCTCGGTGTCGGTCACGTCGAGCGTCAGCGGCGTGACCCGGCTGTCGGGAGGGGTGAGCGGTCGGCGGGTGCCCGCGTACACGTGCTGGGCGTCGCGGCGGAGGGCCTCGCGGACCAGGGCCTCGCCGATACCGCGATTGGCGCCGGTGATCAGGACGGTCTTGCCTGTGAGTGACATGGCCAGCTCTCTGTGGTGTGCACGGCTCCGTGGTGTTCACGGCTGAGCGGCGCCGGTCAGCCGTCGCGATGCTCGCTCGCGTACGACATCGGCGTCACTTGTATGACGCGCCGCGCGGCACCCGGTGATCGGTCGGCGGGAGAGTCCGGCTCGCGTGGGGCGTTCCACCTGGTCACCGGTGTGCGGCACCCCTCGTCCGGGGCGGAGCGAGGGGTGCCGTGGCCCTCAGGCGCCCCCGAGGTCGTCGCGGTGCCCTGCATCGAGGCGGGGCCACTGGGGGGTGGGGCGCCCGTCCGTGGTGATGCCGACTGCCACCGCTGCGCTCCGCCCCGCGCGGGCAGCGGCTCAGACGACCAGGACGCGGCGCCCGCGGGTGTGGCCCGCCTGGCTGTCGACGTGGGCGGCCGCGGCCTCGGCGAGCGGGTAGGCCCTCTCGACGGGGATGTGCAGCCTGCCCCGCGTGATGAGGTCGGCGGCCACGGCGAGCGCGTCCGGCACGCTCCCGGCCACGCCGGAGAAGCGCACGCCGAACTCCGGCGCACCGAGGTCCGCGATGGAGACCACCTTCCGCGGATCGCCGGTCAGCTCGACGAGTTCGCGGATCACGCCCGAGCCGGCCAGGTCGAGCGCCGCGTCGACCCGGCCGAGCCGGCGCACCCGCTCGGCCCAGCCCTCACCGTAGGTCGTGGCGAGGGCGCCCAGACTCCGCAGGTACTCCTGGTTCGCGGCGCCGGCCGTGCCGATCACCGTGATGCCGCGGTCGCGGGCGATCTGCAGCACCGCCGATCCGACTCCCCCGGCCGCGCCGCTGGCCAGCAGCGTCTGCCCGGACCGCACCCCGACCTCGCGGAGGATGCGCAGCGCGGTCTCCACCACGGAGGGGTACCCGGCCGCCTCCTCGAACGTCAGGCCCTCGGGCATCCGGGCCCAGGCCGACAGCACGGCGAACTCGGCGTAGGTGTCGGTGCCTTCGCCGAACACCCGGTCGCCGACCTCGACCCCTTCGACGCCCGCGCCGACCTCGTCCACCACCCCGGCGGCGTCCAGCCCGACTCCGGCGGGCAACCGGATCGGATGGGCCCCCAGGACCTGGCCTTCCCGGAGCCGCCAGTCGACGGGGTTCACGCCCGCCGCCCGTACGGCGACGCGTATCCGGCCGGGGCCCGCGTGGGACTCCTCGGCGTCGATGAGGTGCAGGACGTCCGGACCGCCGAACTCGGCGAAGCTCACTTTCTTCATGCCGGCGACCGTAACACTAACCGTTAGCTTTTAGAAACAGCTTCAGTTTCGTATCTGGTAGCGTGAGCGCATGACCGTGGAGCCCGGACGCCGTGCACGCAAGAAGGCCGCGACCCGCCGGAAGATCGCCGACACCGCCCTGCGGCTCTTCCTGGATCGCGGATACGACGCGGTGGGCATCCGCGACGTGGCCGCCGAGGCCGACGTCGCCGTCACCACGCTCTTCTCCCACTTCGCCTCGAAGGAGGCCCTGGTCTTCGAGCAGGACGAGAACTTCGAGCAGCGCCTGGCCCAGGCGGTCACCGGCCGCGCGCCGGACGAGCCGCTGATCCCCGCACTGCACCGCGAGATCCAGGCCATGGTCCGGCACTGCACGGCGGACAGCGCCGCCCCGATCTGGCGGATGATCGACGAGACCCCCGCCCTGCGGGAGTACGAGGAGTCGATGCGGCTGCGCCACGCGGAGGCGCTGGCGACGGCCATCGCCGCCGACCCCGACCTGCCGCAGACCACGACGGCCTGCCGGACGCTCGCACGGTTCGCGATCGACGCCTACGCGGTGGCCCGCGAGGAGGCCGACCCGCAGGCCGCGGTGGACGAGATCTTCCGGATGATCGAGGCGGCCTGGAAGGTCACCAGCCCGTAGCCTCCCCCCAGAACGGGCCGCGCGGGCGGGACCCCTCCCGCGGGCCGGCGCCACAATCGGGGTACCGCGCCTACCGCGGTGGCGGCTTCGGAGGGGCGATGAGTGACGCGTCGGTGTGCTGGAACTGCCGGGCCAGGCCCGCGCACCCGCTTGCCGCGCACCGGGTGCGCCTGAGCCGTGACGTGCGCAGGAGCTGGGTCGTCGTGGGGCACCACTACGAGTGGCGGTCCCGGGAGGTGTCGGTGCCCCGCTGCCCGCGCTGCCGGCGGATCAACCTCGCCTACGCGACGTACCACTCGGTGCTGAGGATCGGCGGCGGGTTCGTCGGGTTCCTCGCGGCGGCAGGCGCCATCGCCGCTCTGGTCGTCCATCACTACAGCGCGCTGGTCGTCGCCGGGTTCATGGCCGCCGCGCTGCTGGTCGTCCTGGTCCCGGCCCGGCTGATCATGTGGCGCCACCCGAGGAAGGAGCCGACGGAGTACCCGCCCGTGGCGGAGCTGATCGCCGCGGGCTGGCACATCGGGAATCCCTACTGACCTGGACCGGTCGCGGGGTGACACGGGATCAGATCGCCAACAGCGTGGTCCACTTCTGCGCGCCGGTGTTGTCCACGGTGGACGAGCCGGGGTCGTCCAGGCAGCGGCCGGAGTGCGGGTTGCGGTAGCCGCCGTCGTACGGGTGCGGCGCGTCCGAGAGGTCGGCGGCGGTCAGGGGGCGAGGGTGACGACGGCCTGGTTGCCCGCGCCCGCGGTGACGGTGACCGTGAAGATGCCGGTCGACGCCGTGTAGGTGACGGTGCCGACGCTTCCGGTCGTGGCGGTGGCGGTGGGCTTGCGGGACGCGTGGCCGTGCAGGGTGACCGGCCCCTCGCCCGCGGCGAAGGCGACCGTGGTGTGGACGCTTCCGTCGTCGCTCAGGTGCGGGATGCGCTTGTCGCCGTGCGCGACGAACTTCCCCGCGTCGCCCAGGAACGCGATCCCGGACCGGCCGACCGGGGCCACCACCCAGTACGTTCCGCTGGTCACCGTGGAACTCACCTTGCCACCCGCGGAGATGAGCGCGCCGGTGCCGGCGTAGTAGTCGTAGGCGTACGCGGCCGTGGAGATGCCGAGTTCGGCGAGGGTGAAGGACGCGGTCTGGACGGGGCCGGTGGGGATCGTGCCGGGGGTGACGCCGAGCCAGTCGATGTTCCCCCCGCTGGCGCCGGTCGCGGTCGCCCGTACGGTGTTGGCGCCCTTGGCCAGGGTGACGGTCAGCCCGACCACGGTCCAGTTCGTCCACCACTCCGTCGAGGGGAACGACAGCGCCCGCGACGCACCCCCGTTGACGCTGATCGCCAGCGGGCGGTCGGTGAACGAGGCGTTGGCGTAGCGGAATTGGAGGGTGTAGGTGCCGGCCGCGGCGGCTTGGACGGTCCACTGGACGTAGTCGCCGGCGGCGTTCTGGTAGTCGGCGTAGCCGGTGCCGGTGTAGCCGTCCTCGTCGCTGCCGACGACCGCCCCCGACAGCGTGGCGTCCTCGGCCTGGTAGAGCTGCTGGGGGGTGGGGGTCTGGCGGGCGTAGGCGAAGACGTACCCGTACCCCAGGCCGCCGGCGTGCTGGACGTGGGTCGCCGCGACCATCGGGGGGAGTTTCCCGGCCGCTTCGGCGACGTAGGTGGCGTCGGTGGGCACGATCGGCGTGTCGGGCTTGACGATGATCCCGTCCGCGCGGGCGACCTGGCGCAGGTGGCCGGCGTCGACCTTGCCCAGCGCGTCGCCGACTCCGACCGGCCCGGCCGACAGGTTCGCCAGCAGCAGGTTGTCGATCTCCCCGCTGAGGAAGACATCCGCCCACGGCCAGATCCCCAACGCCCCCGCGAACTGCGAGTCGTACAGGAACTCGTCCCACTTCGGCCGGTCGAACCGGTCGTCCGAGACCCGGATCGTGGTCAGGTTCTGGTAGCGGACGCTCTGCAGGTAGTCGCGCGGCAGGGCCATGCAGTACTGCAGGTCCATCCCGTTCTCGGCGGCCTGGTGCGCCATGTTGTCGAAGAAGGCGTCGGCGTCGGTGAGGTTCTCCGCGGGCTTGGCGTTGTTGCACAGCCAGTCCTGTTCGTAGACGACCACTCCCCCCTCCCGCAGGTAGGCCATGACGCTCTGCCAGTACGCCGGATCGATGACGACGTTGTCGGAGAACCGGTACTGGCCGTGGTACGGGCTGGACTGGTCCATCCACCGCGCGTGCGTCACCAACGGCATCCCCAACTCCTGCTGGAACGCGGCCAGTCCGTCCGGGAACAGCTCCTGGTCCGCCTCGTACAGCGACGTGCCGTCCGGCAGGTCGTCCCACTTCCCGTCCGGGCCCTTGGGATACCACCAGCTGTCCAACTGCATGTAGCCCATCGGGATGTTCTGCGCCGCCCACTCGTCCCGCACCGCCAGCAGCGTGCCCGTGTACCCCTTGGCCTGGTCGAACGTGTAGTAGTAGTCCGCGCCGTTGTCCGTCCAGTACCCCAGCGTGCTCAGCACCACCCCGGTGTCACTGGCCGGCACGGACTTGCCCGCGAGGGTCCGCACCGCGGAGCCCCACGCCCGGTACGCCGCCCCCACCCCCGCCTTCACCGACAGGACCGTCTGCCGCGAGTACCCGGCCGGCAGCGTCCCGATCGAGCCGAGCACCCCCGCCGCGATCGACCCGTCCGCGCCCTGCGAGGTCTGCGCCTCCTGGAAGTGGTTCGCGGCCGAGACCACGAACGTGTCGCCCGCGTCGTCGAAGAACACCCAGGGACTGTCCGACGCGCCCTCGAACGTGTTGAACTGCGCCCGCCCGAAGCAGTCACGGTGGCTCAACTGGTGGGCCAGCCGCGGGTATCCGGTGAACGTCGGAAACGGCCCCGCGTTCGCCGCGGCCGTCACGTAGGTGTCCGTGAAGACCACCGCCGACGCACCGTCGTAGACCCGGATACCGCCCTTCCGCGCACCCGAGCGGAACGTGAACGTCGTCTCCGTGTAGCCGCCCAGCGCGTCCGACCCCGAGCGGGTGGCGATCCCGGTCGCCGCCGAGCCGAGCGAACCGCTGAACGTCCACCCCAGCGCGCTCGCCGTCACCTGCCACGTGCCGGACGCGTTCACGGTTCCGCGCAGCACCGCCGGCCTCGACGGTGCCGCGCTGCTCGCGCTCGCCCGCCCGACCGCTCCCGCCAGGGGAAGGGCCAGCGCGGCGGAGCCGACACCGGTGGCCCTGAGGAAGACGCGACGACTGAAACCGGTCATGGGGGGTGCTCCTCGTCTCGTTGCGGGCAGCGGAACGCGCGCGGTGGGGGCAGGCGGCCGTGTTTCGCTGAGGTGCTGGTGAGGTGCTGAGGAAGACGCGCGTGAAGGTCACGCGAAGGTCGTACGCCGTGAACGCGGCACCGGAGCGCGGCAACGGCCCGTCCGCTGCGTGAAGATGCGGTGCGCCCGGTGAGGGGATGACGCTCAGTGTGCAATGGTGTCGCTTTTGAGGTCAAGACTCAAGACGAGGAAACACTTCCCCACATCGGTTCACTCATGTGAAGCACGGATCAGGGAGTGACCTCAACTCGCAGCCCAGGGCGACTTCCTGGCGTCTCGACGTTCAATGAACCGACCTCCATTCATGTATGAAACCGTCGCATCGGCCGCCACGGAACAGGGCCGCCCCCTCCGACGGGAAGGGGCGGCCCTGGTACACCTCCCCGGTGGTGGCCGGGAGGCGTGCTCCGAAGGTCAGTTGAGCACGTGCGCCGCGTCGACGCTGACCGCGGTCCCGGTCGAGGCCGACCGGGAGGTGCCGCTGACCGTGAGGGTCAGCGTGTGGTGCCCTGCGCTCAGGCCGGTGCTGCCGAAGACGGTCTGCTGCGCCGCGGCGGTGGCGGCGTACTCGTCGATGCCGACGGGAGTTCCGCCGTCGACGGAGACCTCGGCCTGCCCCTGCGCGGGGCCGGTGGCCCCGACCAGCGAGACGCCGGTGCCGTAGAACTCGACGGTCGAGGTCGCCCCGGCCGAGGAGGAGGTGTGGGTGGTGGAGGTGTAGGCCGAACTGTCGCTGTTCTGCGCCCACGTCCCGCCGTAGCGGAAGAGGTCCTCGCCCTGGCCGTCGCCGGGCACCTGCGGGGTGGCGGTGGCGCCGCGGACCATGTCGGCGTCGTCCACCTCCATGTCCGCCTTCTTCCACACGTGCACATAGCCGATCTGGCTGGTGGCGGGGAACCCGGTCGCCGTGGGGCTGGAGGTGTACGGCGAGCGGATGCCCTGGGACAGGATGATGTTCATGCCGGTCTGGTTGTAGTCGGTGTTGTCGTACGTGCGGGCGAGCACCCCGTCGACGTAGAACTTGAGGTAGCCCGGCCCCCACTCCAGGCCGTAGGTGTGGAAGGAGCCGTTGAGGCTGCTGCCGGCGGTGTGGTCACCGGTGTGGCTGGTCAGCGTCGTGGAGGTCGGCGACTTCCAGTTGTGGTCGGTCATGCTGACCCACTTCGGCGAGCTGGTGCTCTGGCCGATCTCCTCGATGTCGATCTCGTTGCCCCAGACCGGGTCGATGTGCTCCAGCCAGAACGCCGGGCAGGTGCCGGGGAACGCCGTGGCGGACGCCTTGATGCTCGCCTCCACGTAGCCGTACTTGATCGTGTCGAGGCTGATCACCCCGCCCGACTGGTAGGGGGTGTTCACCCGGGTCTCGAAGCCGGGGTTGGTGAGCAGGTTGGAGCTGCCGCCGTCCGCGGTGAAGCTCGCGTCGTCGAGCCGGGTCCAGCCCTTCTGGTTTGAGGCGCTCTTGAGCCCGACGCTGCACGACCCGCCGGTCACCTTGATGCCACTGAGGGTGTAGAGCGTGTACGCGCCGTTGGACCTGGGGATGGACAGCGAGGTCGCGGTGTTGGTGGAGCCGCAGTTGTCGGCGACCAGGGACTGGGTCTGGTCGTTCGCCCCGCCGGTCCACACCCAGGCCGAGAAGGTGTAGGTGCCGTCCGCGAGGCTGCTCACCTTCTGCCGGGTGGTGACGTCGTAGCTCCAGTAGTTGTAGTGCACCAGCGCCGAGGAGCCCGAGCGGTGCTGGGTGGTGGTGACGTAGTCGGCGAGCGGCGACCACGAGTCGGCGCTGACGGTCTGCCAGCCGGCGGGCGTCTCGTTGAAGGAGTCGTTCGGCGCGTACTCGGAGTTGAGCGAGAGGTTGCCGCCGGACTCGGCCATGTCGCTGGCGTCCCAGCGCCACACGTCGCTGTAGGTGAGCGGCATCGGCTGCCACTTGGCGGTGTCCACGCTGGTCGCACCGAAGTCGTCGGAGTAGGCCGGTGAGTAGACCCAGTTGCCGGACCCGGTCGGGTCGGAGACGGGCAGCGGGTCGGCGGCGGTGGCGGGCGTGGCGCCGCCGGCGACGGTGAGGGGTATGAGGCCGGTGCCGAGCAGCGCGAAGGCGAGGGCGCGCGTGGTGAGGGTGCGCAGCGGTGATCTCATGGAGGGGTGGTGCTCCCTTCCGTTACTTTCCGGCGCCGAGGGTGAGTCCCTCGATGATTCGCCGGCCGAGCCAGATGTAGATGAGGAGCAGCGGGAGGAGCACGATCACGATCCCGGCGAAGAGCTGGCCCCAGTCCGCGCCGGTGTACTGGAGGCGCTGCATGAACTGGATGAGCGCCAGCGGGAGGGTGTCGTTGATCGAGCTCTGCAGGAAGACCAGCGCGAAGGTGGTCTCGCTCCAGTGGGCGACGACGTTGAGGATCAGCAGGGTGACGATCCCGGATCGCGCCAGCGGGAACATGATCGAGCGGAAGGTGCGCAGCGGTGAGGCGCCGTCGAGGGACGCCGCCTCCTCCAGTTCGCGCGGCAGCGAGGCGAAGAAGCTGGTCAGGAAGAACACGGCGAACGGCAGCGAGGTGCCGACGTAGATCAGCCACAGCCCGAGGAAGCTGTCCACCAGGCCGGCCTGGTTCATCGCCGCGTACAGCGGCAGCACCACCATCTGGGCCGGGACGCCCAGGCCCAGGGCGAAGCCGAGGGAGATGGCCCGGGTGCCGCGCACCTTGAACCGGGCGAGCGCGTACGCGGCCGGCGCGGCGAACAGTACGGTGCCCAGGGCGGTGGCGGTGACCAGCCCGACGGTGTTGACCAGCGCCACGCCGAAGTTGCTCTCCTGCCAGGCGTCGGCGAAGTTGCCCCATCGCCAGGTGTGGGGCAGCGACAGCGGGTTGCTGAAGATCTCGTCGGTGGTCTTCAGCGAGGCGAGCAGAATCCAGAGGACCACGAAGATGCTGAATCCGGCGATGATCCAGGTGGCGGCGCGCACCGCGGTGGTGACGGTGCTGCCGACCAGCGCGGGGAAGGAGCGGGAAGGGCGGGGGGACCGGGCGGAGCGGGAGAAGCGGGCGCGGGCGGGCTGGCGGGGTGTCACGGCGGTGGACCTCACAGTTCCACCGACTCACGGCGGAAGACGCGGCTGAGCAGGACGACGGCACAGGCGGCGAGCAGCATCGTCACCACGGAGGAGGCCGCCGCGGTTCCGTACCGGGGGGTGCCGACCGAGGCGAACGCCTCGGAGTAGGAGTAGACGGCGGTGTTCCAGATCTTCAGCGGCGGCAGGTAGCCGCCACCGCCGGCGAAGGCGTAGAGGAACTCGAAGATCTTGACGGAGCTGATCGCCCACAGGATCGCCGCGACCCCGACCGCGTCCCAGGTCAGCGGGAGGATGACATAGCGGAACCGCTGCCAGGCGTTGGCCCCGCTGATCTCGCACTCCTCGAACAGGTAGGGCGGGATACGGTCCACGGCGGCCATCAGGATCGTGGTGTAGAAGCCGGTGTTGATCCAGATCAGGCCGACCAGGACGACGGCGAACAGGTTGTCCTCGGCGAGCCACTGGGGCGGGTGGTGGAATCCGCTCCAGCCGAGGATCTGGTTGATCATGCCGTCGTGCTGGAAGAGGAATCCCCACACGATGGCGAGCAGCACGCCCGGCGCGATGTTCGGGAAGAACACCACCATGCGGATGAACTTGCGGCCCCGCATGTCCCGCAGGGCGAGCATCATCATGAAGGCCAGCACGAAGGTCGCCGCGCCGACGCCGAACAGGATGATCAGGGTGTGGGTGAAGGACGACCGGAAGGTCGGGTCGTGGAAGAGCATGCGGAAGTTCTGGAAGCCGACCGGCTTGACCGGCCCGGAGCCGGACCACCTGGTGAAGGCGAGCCCCACCGTGATCAGGCCCGGGACGACCAGGAACCCGGCGTAGAGCAGGGCGGCGGGGACGACGAACCAGCCGAACAGGCGCCGCTTGGAGCGTTCGAGCGGGTTCGTGGGTGCCGAGCGTCCGCGCGGGGTGTCCTGGTCGGTGTTCCCGGCCGTCCCCTTCCGGACGGTGCGGTGGCGGTCCTCGGCGCCGCGGATGGTCGTTGTCACTGGGGTACCTCCGGAAGGGGGTTCGAGCCCGCAGCACGTACGGCCGCTGCGGTGGGGCCGGATCAGCCGTTGTTGGACCAGTACGCCGCGCTCCGCTCGGGCAGCTTGGCCGCGAAGTCCTTGGCGGAGGTCTTGCCGAACAGGAGGCTGTTCACCAGCGGTTCGAGCACCTTGGTGGTCCAGTCGCTCTGGTAGTCCACGAGCCCGTCGTACTGCCCGTGCAGCGGCTTGGTCGCGGCGTCCAGGTTCTTCTGCACGCCGGCCAGCACCGCGGGGGCGGCGATGTCCGAGCGCGGGGTCAGGTTGGCGGTGTCGGTCGCGATGGCGGCCAGCCGCTGCTTGTTCATGAAGTAGCTGATGAACTGCTTGGCCTCGGTGGCGCGGGCCGCCTTCTTCGGCACCGTGAAGCCGATCAGGTACGCCTCGGGGCTGCCGCCGTCGCCCGCGGCGACGTTCGGCATCGGGAAGAAGCCGGGCTTGAAGCCGCGTGCCAGGTAGGAGGCGGTCTCGGAGGGAATCCAGGAGCCGCAGTAGAGGAAGTCGGCCTTGCCCGCGGCCCACTTCTGCTGGAGGGCGGGGAACTTGCTGCTGCTGTAGCCGGGCGCGAAGTAGTGCTGGGTGACCAGTTCCTCGATCCGCTGGGCGGCGGCGAGGATCGCCGGGTCCTTGAGCGCGTCGCCGGTCTTGTCGCCGGCCGCGGCGCGCAGCTTGTCGGGGCCGAGCTGGTTCACCACCAGTTCGGCGAAGTAGTAGAGGTTGTACAGGGCGATGTCGCCGTCCTGGGCGATCGGCGCGCGGCCGGCCGCCTTGGCCTTCTGGAACAGGGCGGTCAGCTCGTCCCAGGTCTTCGGCGGGTCGGCGGCGATGTCGGGGTGGGCGGCGGCGTTGAACCAGAACCCGGAGGAGGCCACCTCGTAGGGGATCATCCAGGTGTCGCCGCCGGTGGTGACCAGGTCGGTGTAGGCGGGCTTGACGGCTGCCGACAGCGGCTGGGTCTCACCCTCGGCGGGCTTGCCGAGCACGTCGTTCAGCGACAGCGCGTTGCCCGTGCTGACCAGCACCGAGCGCACGTTGCGCTGGGCGCCGTCGATCAGGTCGAACGGGGTGGTGCCGGCGTTGAGGGTCGGCGAGATCTTGGCGAAGACGTCGCGGCCGCCCCACTGCACGTCGACCTTGATGCCGGTGTCCTTGGTGAACGCGGCGATCTGCCGGGCCAGGACCTTCTGCTGCGGCTCGCCCTCGCTCCAGCTCGACCAGAAGGTGAAGGAGCCCTTGGCGGAGCCGCCGGAGGATTTTCTGCCGCCGACCACGCGGCCGCAACCGGCCAGCAGCGGGCCCGCGGCGAGCGCGGTGACCGCGGCGGCGAAGGCGCGTCGAGATGTTTCAGGCATGAGCTGTCCTCAAGGGGAAATGGGGCGTGTGAGTGGGTGGTGCGGAAGATGCCGGGGCCAGGGCCGCCTCAGGCGGTGGCCACGGCGATCTCGGGCGCGCTGATCGCCCAGTAGCCGCGGGTGCCGGGGTCGACCAGCCGCCAGGCGATCCGGACCTGGCCCGCGCCGTCGGGGCAGTGTCCGGTGAGCGTCAGCGGCGTGCTGAGCTGCGACTCGGGCCGCAGCCGCAGCCAGAGCCGGTGGGTGCTGCCGTCGTCGAACTCGGCGTGCACGGTGGCGCCGAACTCGGGGATGGCGTTCCACAGGCGGTAGTGGCTCAGGAACGACACCGTGAACCGCGCCCCGGGGGTGACCGGGGTCCACGGCGAGCGGAGGGTGGAGTCGAAGTCGCCGGTGCCGCCCCAGCGCCGGGAGTCGGCGACGGCGATCATGTCCCGGCTGCGGACGAAGGAGCCCCGGCCCCGGCCGCCGTCCTCGCGTGCCCAGTCCTGCTGCCGGATCAGCCGCCAGCCGCGGTATCCGGGATCGCCGGAGTCGGGGGTGCGCTCCAGCCGGGACCAGCCGGCCGGCAGCTGCCCGGTCGAGGTCGCGCCGTCCGGGACGGCGACGGTGTCGAAGGGGTCCTGGCCGGGGGTGCCGATCGGGACGCCGTCCAGCCCCCACGCGGGGTCCACCGGGATCGCGAAGTGCCGCAGGATCGAGGGGACGACGTCCACCTGCCGCCAGGTGCGGGCGCGGGCGGCGCCGGGATCGATCCAGGAGGCGCTCGCCGCGATCCACGCGGTCCTGGTGGTCTCCTCGTCGCCGCCGTGCAGATCCCCGGTCTGGCCGTGGTCGGTGGCGACCAGGACCAGCCAGTCCTCCTCGGCGTGGGTCGGGCGGGCCCGCACGGCGGAGAGGATGTCGCCGATGTGGCCGTCGACCCGCTCGATCGCGGCGCCGTACGCGTCCGAGTCGGACCCGACGGCGTGACCGGTGGCGTCGACCTGGTGGAAGTAGGCGTAGGCCAGGTCGAGTTCCCGGTCCTTCAGGGCGTGCACGAGGTCCCGGGTGGTGGCGGCGTCGTTGCGGACCGGGTCGCCCTCCTCCGGCTGGAGCCTGGTGGTGGCCGACGCGATCAGGAAGTCGTTGATCGGCGCCCAGTCCGCGCTGCTGAACGTCACCAGGTCCGGCCGCAGTTCGCCGATCCGCGTGAACAGCGGCGGGTACCGGGTGAGGTCGTGGCCGGCGAACTCGTTCTCGAACACCAGGTGCTTGTCCGGCCAGACCCCGGTGTGCAGGCTCGCGTGGCCGGGGCCGGACACCGGCAGCGTGAGGGCGGTGTCGGTGATGTGGGAGGGGGCCAGCACGCCGGCCTCGCCGACCGAGTCGATCGCCGGGGTGCCGGCGGCCGTCAGCCGGTCGTAGCGGGTGCCGTCCACGACGATCAGCAGCGCCTTCGGGCGCCGGCCCGCGGTGGTCGGGTCCGCCATGGGTCGGGGGGTGCTCATCCGTGGGATCTCCTCGCGGCTTGGTGGACGAGCCGGGCGAAGAACTCCGCCTGGGCCGCGGTCTGGTAGTCCCCGCCGCCCTCGTGGCCGTTGTGTCCGTAGACGTTGATCGACTTCTCGACCGGACGCGCGGAGTGCGCGCCGTAGCGGTTGAACGCGGCGTACACCGAGGAGGGCGGGCAGGTGCGGTCCATCAGCCCGACCGAGAACAGGGCGGGGGCGCTCGCGCGCCGGCCGAGCAGCGCGCCGTCGAAGTAGGACAGGGTGCGGTAGACGGTCTCGGTCCGGTCCCGCCACGCCGCGAGGTACGCGGTCACCTCGTCGTAGGGCCGCCGGTCGGCCAGGGCGACCGCGCGGGGGAAGGCGCACAGGTACGGCACGTCGGCCGCGACGCCCAGCAGGTCCACGTCGACGTGCGCGGCCAGCGCTGCCGCGGCGAGGGCGATCCCGCCGCCCTGGCTGGCGCCGGTCACGATGATCCGGGCCGGGTCCACCAGTTCGGTGGCCGCGGCGGCCTGGAGCAGGCGGGCGGCGTCGGTGTAGAGGCGGCGGTAGAAGAACGTCTCCGGGTCGGTGATCCCGAGCGTCAGGTAGCCCGGGGCGTGCGGCAGTCCCGCCGCCGCGTCCGGGTCGGGGGTGCCGGCGCCGGGCCCGCCGGAGCCGCTGCCCTGGCCCCGGTTGTCCATCGAGAAGTGCGCGTATCCGGCCGTGGCCCACAGCAGGTCGGTGTGCGGGAAGCCCCGGCCGCGCGTGTGCCCGTGGTACTGCACGACCGCCGGCAGCGGGCCCGTCGCCCCGGCCGGCACGGTCAGCCACGCCTTGATCGGGGCGCCGCCGAATCCCGCGAAGGAGACGTCATAGGTGTCGACGAGCCGCCACGGCGTCTCCACCTTGGCGAGGGCGAGGTGCAGCGGAAGCGCGCGGGTGGCCGCGATGGTCCGCTCCCAGAAGGCGTCGAAGTCCTCGGGCTCGGGGAGGTCGCCGAGGTAGCCGGCGAGTTCGGACGGTGGGAGGTCGAAGAGCGGCACGGGAGGGGCCTTTCACCGGGCTGAGCACGTCTCGGGCGGCGCCGGGAACGTCGGTACTGTCCGTACTGTCGGTACTGGGGAGGGGAGCTGAGGAGGGGTGACGGGTGCGCCGCGCCGAGGACCACCGCGGGGCAGCAGTCACACGAGGGCCCCGTCGTAGGCGTTGAGGAGGTCGGGCAGGTCCGCCACGCTGTCGAGAATGTGCGTGTGGGGCACGGTCGCGAAGTCCGTGTCGGTGTGGGTGCCGGTCCGCACCGCCGCCACCACTGCCGCACCCGCGCGGTGCCCGGCCAGCAGGTCGCTGGTCGTGTCGCCGACGGCGGCGAGTCGGGTGACGGACTCGGTGCCGGTGCGCAGGAGCGCGGTGAGCAGCATGTCCGGGTAGGGGCGGCCGCGGCCGGCGTCGACCGGCGACAGGGCGAAGGTGACCAGGTCGCGCCAGCCCAGCTCGTCGAGGATCTGGTCGCGGGTGGCCGGGGAGAAGCCGGTGGTGAGGACGACCTGGCGGCCGGCGGCGCGCATCCGCTCGATGGCGTCGGCCGCGCCCGGCAGCGGAGCGACGCCGTTCTCGGCCACGGAGCGCGCGTACGCCTGCTCGAACGCCTGGTTCGCCCGGGCGGCGCGGTCCTCGTCCCCCCGGGTCAGCACCCGGAAGACCGCGATCTTCGACTGGCCCATGGTCTCCAGCGCGTAGGCGACCGCGGCGGCGTGCTCGGGGCTCCCCGGGGTGAACCCGGCCACGGGCAGCGCTTCGTGGAAGGCCGCGAGAACAGCGCCGCCGTCCTCGACGGTCGTGCCGGCCATGTCGAGGCAGACCAGCTGTACGGATTCGGGCATGGTTGTCCTTCGCTAGGGATGGTGCTGAGGTGACCGGACTTCGGTCACGGCCGCCGGGCTCCCCGCGTGCCCGCGCCGACCTGCCGTGCGCGCTCCGATCCGGTACGCGAGCGAGGGCCGGGACAACCCGGGGAGTCCGCTCGGCCTTCTCATGTCGAGCTTGGCGAAACTCTCCCAGCCCACTCGGGAACGCGTCAATGACTTGTACGTACAAGACATCGACCGTTCACCTCGGCGGCCCCTTCGGCGAGCGGACATCGGCTCGCGATCCGGGCGAATCCACCCGCGCTCGGCGACCCGCGGCCCGCTGTGTCATGACACCCCGACCGGCTCCGAGGCCCCGCCGCCCGCACGCACGACCACACGAACGCACCTGTACCGTCAGGTGCGTGAGGGAGCCCTTGCGCAGCGCCATCGCGGCCCGGTCGCGCCGGCGCACCCGAAGCGGCGAGGTCCAGGTCGTCGATCGTCTGCCGTCGGAGGCCGACCTGCGCGCGGAGTTCTCGACCTCGCGCCGGGGACACCCCCGCCGAGGGAACGACGCCTGACCGTCGACGCGCCGGACGTGCCGATCGAGTGGTCCGAGGACCGCAACCGGTCGGACGTGGCCACGGCGACCGTCAACAACACCCGCGCGGCGCGGTCGGCGAGACGGCTCCAGCTCCTCGCTCCCGGCTCCCGACTCCCGACTCCCGACTCCCGACTCCCGACTCCCGACTCCCGACTCCCGACTCCCGGCTCCCGGCTCCCGGCTCCCGGCTCCCGAGCGCCAACTCCTCGCTCCGCGAACGGAGTCGGACCAGGCTCGGGGCCGACGCCTCCCCCCGCGCACCTACCGGGACCGCCTCCTCCGAAGCATGCAAGGCCCCGAACTTGTTATGAGCGAGGGGCGGAAATCAATCACTTGTACGTACAAGTAGCGCGAGGCCGAGGTGACGGGTGCCGACGGCCAGGTCCAGTGGTGTCGGCGAGGCCGGCGCCTCGATGCGCAGAAAGCGCTCTCGAAACATGCGCACCCGCCGCTCGCCGTAGACCGTTTCCGTGCTGGGCCATTGACACAAGAAACCGCTTTCTCCTAGCGTTCCGGGACGAGGAGACTCCATGACCCCCGACTGGCCCGAGGTCGTCCGACGTGTCGACGACCACGCATGGGCGCGCGACATCACCGACCACGTCCGTGCGGACTTCGACCGCTGGCAGCCCGGCCTCGTCATCCCCGGTCCCGCCACCCCGACGGCCTGGACCCACCACTACTTCTGCGACGACGACGGCTCCGCCCTCACCTTCGCCCCGGACTCCCCGCACCGGCACGTCTGTGCCACGTGCGGGCGGGTCTACCGCGGCGAACCGTGGGACGGCGCCTGGCGCACCACCGTGCACAACTGCGTGGCGGCGCAGGCCCAGCGCGCCGCACTGGTGCTGCGCCTGTCACCCGAACCCGCACAGCGCGAGCGGGCCCGGGCCGCACTGGAGCGGATCTTCGCGACGTACACCCGCGACTACCTCGCCTACCAGCCGCACGGCGTGCACGCCGGCCGGGGGCGGGTGCAACCGCAGTCGCTGGACGAGGCGGTCTGGGCGGTCCTGCTGCTGCGCGCGCTGCGCTGGGCCGGGCCGGACGCGCTCAGCGCGGGCACCCGCGCCGCGCTGCCGCGGTTCGCCCGGGCGGTGGCGGACCTGCTGCGTCCCCAGATCTCCGCGATCCACAACATCCACTGCTGGCTGCTGGCCGCGGTGGCCGAGTGCGCGGCGCTGCTGGCGGACCGCGAACTGCTCGACTGGTGCCGGGACGGCGAGTTCGGCGCCCGGGCCCAGATCGCCCGGGGCTTCCACGCCGAGGGCCTGTGGTTCGAGTCGAACGCCCACTACCACTACTACGCCGTCGCGGCGCTGCTGTCGTATCGCGAGGCGACCGGCCCCGACGGCCTGGACCAGGACTCCGCCGCCCGCCTGTCCCGCGCCGTCAGCGCCCCGCCCCGACTGGCGTACTCCGACACCCGGTTGCCGGCCTACGGCGACGGGTGGCCCGACTGCTGGACCGCGGACTTCGCCCCGCACGCGGAAGCCGCCTGGACGCTGCTGCCCGAGCGGCCGGTGGACCCCGCGCCGTACTACCGCGTGCCGCGGCCGGGGCCGGTGCGGTTGTGGGGCGGCGCCGACCTGCCCGGTGGCGTCGGCGTGCTCGGCCCGCGCCGCTCGGTGGCGGCCCTGGTCTTCGGACCGGACGAGCTGGTCTCCCCGCCCGGCGACGACGAGCGGTCCCTGGTCTGGCCGGAGGCCGGGGTGGCGGTGCTGCGCTCGGACCGCGCCCGGCTCACCCTGCGGTTCGGCCCGGACGGCGGGTGGCACGACCACCGCGACAAGCTCGCCGTCGACGCCGAGACCGCGGGCGGCTGGCAGAGCCTGGACCTGGGCACCAGCGGCTACGGTGCGCGCTTCACCGCCTGGATGCGCTCCCCCGTCGCCCACAACCTGATGATCTGCGACGGGCGGCGCCAGCCGGCCCACACCGGCCGGCTGCTGCACGCCTCCGAGCACCGGGTGTCGGCGCAGTCCGCCTGGGACGGCCACACCCTGCGCCGCACGCTCCAACTGGCCGACGACGGCTGGACGGACGTCTTCGAGGCCGAGGCACCCGCCACCGGCCTGCTGGAGTGGGTCTTCCACGGCGACGGCGCGTTCGCCCCCGGCGCCGGCCACCCCGCCCTGCTCACCGACGACGGCCCGGACCAGGACGCTTCGGACCGGGACGCCCTGGGCCAGGACGCCGGCTCGGCATCCACCGCCGCCGGGGGCAGCCCCCGGGACCCGGAGCACGACACCGGCCACGGCTGGCTGCGCGAGGTCCGCCGGCTGCCCGTTCCTGCCGACCGCCGGTTGACCGGTGCGTGGGACGCCGCCGGGTCGCCCGTGCTCGAACTCGACGTACCGGAGGGCTTCGTGGCGTACGCGGCCGTCGCCGACGGCAACCCGACCGGGCTGCCGCTCGGCGTGGTGCTGCTGCGCGGCCGCGCCCGACGAGCCCGGATCGAGGCCCGCTTCCGCCTGCCCGACCGGCCCTGATCCGCCGCCCCGCGCACCCGTGTCCGCCCGCCCCCGCGAGCCCGGCTCCCGCCTGCGCCGCGCCGCCCAGCCGCCAACTGCCACCTGCCACCTGCCACCTGCCACCTGCCACCACGTACCGACACGTTCCGCCACCTGCCACCACGCGCCGCCCTGGCACCCTGCTCCGCCGACCGACAGCGCACCCACCCACCCACCCACCACAGAGAGCCACTGATGTCGCGATTCGACCTGCCCCTGGAAGAACTCCGAAGCTACCGGCCCGACCTGCCCGCGCCCGACGACTTCGACGCGTTCTGGGACGGCACGCTGCAAGAGGCCCGCGCGTCCGCGATCGACGTGAGCTTCACGCCGGTCGACCTTCCGCTGCCGGGCGTTGAGGTGCTCGACGCGACGTTCGCCGGGTTCGGCGGCCACCCGGTGAAGGGCTGGCTGATACTGCCGGCCGGCGGCGGCGAACCGCTGCCGACGGTGGTGAAGTACATCGGGTACAACGGCGGGCGCGGCCTGCCGCACGAGCATCTGCTGTGGGCCGCGGCCGGGTTCGCCTGCTTCGTGATGGACACCCGCGGCCAGGGCAGCGGCGGGTCGGTCGGCGACACCCCTGACCCGGTGGGCAGCACCCCCGCCCAGCCCGGCCAGATGACCCGCGGGATCGGCGACCGGCACGGCTACTACTACCGGCGGGTCTTCACCGACGCCGTCCGCGCGGTGGAGGCCGCGCGCAGCCACCCGCGGGTGGACGCCTCGCGGGTCGCGGTGGCCGGCGGCAGCCAGGGCGGCGGCATCACCCTGGCCGTCGCGGGCCTCGTCCCCGACCTGGCGGCGGTCGCCGTGGACGTGCCGTTCCTGTGCCACTTCCAGCGGGCCGTCAGCCTCACCGACCGCGACCCCTACCGCGAGGTGGCCCGCTACCTGCGCGCCCACCGCGACCACACCGACCAGGTCTTCCGCACCCTGTCGTACTTCGACGGGGTCCACTTCGCCGCGCGCGCCACCGCCCCGGCGCTGTTCTCCGTCGGCCTGGAGGACCAGACCTGCCCGCCCTCGACGGTCTTCGCGGCCTTCAACGCCTACCGCGGCACCGACAAGTCCATCGAGGTCTACCCCTTCAACGACCACGAGGGCGGCGGCCCCTTCCAGTCGCTGCGCCAGCTCCACTGGCTGCCCTCGCGGTTCGCGCCCACCACCGGAACGGAGACCGGCAGCGCTCGCTGAGGAGCGCCGCCACGACGCCATGGCGGTCGGCGGGAGCCCGGCCGGGGTGTACGCGGCGCGGCCGGGCCGTACGGTCGCGCTGGTGCACAACCGGCCGGCGCCGGGCAGCAGTTCCCGCACGTGTGCGGCCGCAGGGGCGATCCGCACCGGCAGCGGCCCCGCCGAGCTGGGCGCCGACCTCGAAGGCATCGCCCTCACCTCGGCGAGCCCGCAGCGGCGGCAGCGCGCCGAACGCCTCCTCGACCTCACCCTGGACGGCCTCAAGGCCCGCCCGTGAGCGCCCGACTCGACGACGTGCTCGCCGCGTTGGTGCGCTGCACCGGTACGCCGGTCACCGACACCGGCGACGAGCACGAACGGTGGCCGCTGTACATGGCAGCGTGCGGAAAGGGCGAGTGCCTCGACCTGCTCTTCAGCGCCGTGGCCCTCGAACCGGTGCCGAGCGTCGCGCTGGGGATCGTCCTCCACGTGCTGGGGACGCTCCCCGAGGCCGCCCGCCCCTCCTGGATCGCGCGGCTCCAGCTCCAGGACAACCGCGACTACGCGACCCGCCGCGCGCGGGAGATCGGCATCCACCAGAGCCGTGACGTGACACCGCTGCTCGTCGACGAGAACGTCCAGGACACCTGGTCCGACTGGTTGCAGTTGCTCCTCGCGGAACGTTCCACCGAGCCGGCCGTACTGCACCGGCTCGCGCGGGCGGGCCGCACCAAGCGCATCAGGCGCCTCGCCTCGGCACCCCGGAACCCTCAGCCTGATCGGGCGGATCGGCCGGACCGGTCAGATCGGCCGGATCGGTCTACCGGACGTCGATGACGGCTTTGCCCGGCACGCGGCGACCCGCCAGTTCGGCGGCTGCCGACGCCACCTGTGTCCAGTCGGTGCGCAGGGCGACCTGCGGGTCCAGCTCGCCGCGGGCGGTAAGCGCGGCGAGCCAGCTGAGGTCGGCGCCCAGTCCTGCGGCGTCGTCCAGCAGGAAGTACGTCGCCATCTGGCGGTTGTGGCGCCCGCCGTCACCGAAGAGGGCGCCGTGAGGGAACTGCTCCCCCGCACCGGAGACGTGCCCCGCGGCCACCAGCACGCCGCTCCCGGCCAGGGCGCCGTGCGCGGCGACCAGGTGCGCGCCGCCGACCAGTTCGACCACGCCGTGCACCGGTTCGAGCCGCTGGAGCGCGGCCGGGTCGGTGACGACCTCGTGGGCACCGAGCCCGCGCAGCGCCTCTTCCTTCGCCGGGTCGCCGGTCAGCGCGATGACGTGCGCGCCGCCCCGGGCGGCGAGTTGCAGGGTGAAGCGGCCGACCCCGCCGCCCGCGCCGGTCACCAGGACGCGCCGTCCCAGGATCGGGCCGATCCGGTGCAGGGCGCGCAGCGCCGTACCCGCCGCGACCGGCAGCGCGCTCATCGGGCCCAGGTCGGCGCCCTCGGGCACGGTGCCGATCAACGCGGTGTCCACGGCGCGCAGTTCGGCCCAGGCGCCGTCGGCCCCGAGCGTGACGACGGGGGTGCCGGCCGCGGGGCCGGAACCGTCGGCGGCCGGCTGGACCACCACGCCCGCGGCGTCCCAGCCGGGCACCGCGCCGGGGTCACCTCCGGGGACCACATGGTGGACCTCGCCGGCGTTGAGGGAGAAGGAGTGCACCCGCACCAGGGCCTGGTGGGCGGCGGGTTCGGGGTCGGGAACCGTGGCGAGCGCGAGGTGCCCCGGAGCCGAGTGGTCGATCGTCAGAGCCTTCATGACCGCGATACTGCCACTGAGTGGCATAAGCGTTCAAGGGGCACATGCGACGGGTACGCTGCACCCGTGGAGAGAGACCTGAGGCAGCTGCCGCTACGCGAGCGAAAGAAGCTGCGCACCCGCCAAGCGCTGGTCGACACGGCCCTCGAACTGTTCTCCCGGCGGGACTTCACCGCGGTCACGCTGGACGAGATCGTCGACGCGGTGGAGATCTCCAAGCGCACCTTCTTCCGCACGTTCACCTCGAAGGAAGACGTGGCGCTGGCCCCGGAGAAGGAGCTGTGGGCCGCCTACCGCGCGGACATCGCGACCCGTCCCCTCACCGGCGCGCACCTGTTCCGCGCCTACAAGGACGCGCTGTTCGCCGCGCTGGAGCAGATGGCCGACGGCTGGGAGCGGCGCTTCCTGGCCAGCCGCAACCTGGCCGACCGCACCCCCGCACTGACCGCGCACAGCCTGCGCCACTGCTCGGAGGTCTCCGCGGACGTGGTCCGGATCGTGGCGGACCGCCTCGCCGGCCACGCCCCCGGCCCGACCGAACTCCGCCTGCTGCTCGACCTCATGCTGGCCGCCTGGCACCGCGCCCTGGAGACCTGGACCACCTCGCCCACCGGCCGCCAGGACCGCGCGGCCCTCGTCCGCCACACGCACGAAGCGTTCGCGGCGATCCCCACGGTCGCCGCGCTGGCGGCACAGGACAGCTAGTGCGTGCCTGGCGCCGCTGGGGAAAAGGCGTGGCCGCACGCCAGTCGTGATGTGACAATCGGTCCGCATCTTGATCCACATCCGCGTTCCGGAGGTCCGCATGGACATCGCCCCGCTGCTGCCGATGACCACGCCCCGGTTGTCGCTGCGTCTGTTCACTCCCGGCGACGTGGACGACCTGTACGCCTACCAGAGCCTGCCCAGCGTGGCGCGTTACCTGTACCGGCCGGCGCACACCCGGGAGCGCAGCGAGCAGGTCGTGGCCGAGCGCGCGGCGGGCGTCGTGTGGCGCGCCGACGGGGACAAGCTGGCGCTTGCCGTGTGCCGGCACGACGAGCCCGGCGTCCTTGGCGAGGTGACGCTCAAACTGGCCGACGCCCGCGCCGCCCAGGCCGAGATCGGCTGGACCCTCGACCCGCGTCACGAGGGGCACGGCTACGCGACCGAGGCGGCCGCGGCGCTGGCCGGGTTCGCCTTCGACCGGCTGGGCGTGCACCGGCTCTACGCACGGCTGGATGTGGAGAACGCCGGGTCCGTGGGGGTCTGCGAGCGCCTCGGGATGCGTCGGGAGGCGCACCTGGTCGAGAACGACCTCGACGGGGACCGCTGGGGCAGCGAGTACATCTACGCGGCGCTGGCCGCGGACCTGCGCGGTCGATCAGGCAGTTGAGGCCGCCACCGCCCCCTGTTCGTGGTGGATGTTCGCGGTGGATACGGCGGCGGTGGTGGAGCCGTTGCTGCCGCCGTCGCGGGATGAGTGGCTGCCGCGGGACCATCTGGCGCGGTTCGTCGCCGAGTTGGTCGACGAGGTCCTGGACCCGGCCCCGATTCCGGCGGCCCGCGCCGACAAGCGCGGGTCCCCGCCGTACGGCCGGCGTCTGCTGGTCGGGCTGCCGGTCCACGGCTGCACGACCGGGGTGCGCTCGCAGCGGGCGATCGGGCGCGGGGTCCGACGGACGTGCCGGGGGGCCGGTCAGGCGAGGAAGTGCAGGAGGGCCGCGGTGAGTTCGCCCGGGGCGTCCTCCTGGCCCACGTGGCCGGCGCCCGGGAACAGGTGCAACCCGGCCGCGGGGGGCACCTGGGGCGAATCCCTGACGGAATCCCCGACCATGCCGCAGCGAGGTCCGTCGTCATGGTGGAGCGCGTCCTTGGGCGGGGTGGGGGTGGGAGCCTCTAAGGTTCAGGGCAGAGCATCGCTGCTACGCCCAGTGGGAGACGGGGGACCGATGTCGGTGTCATGGAGCGGGCAGGGCCTTCCGCCCGCCGCGGCCGAGCGGCTGGCCTCGGCCGGGGGCAGCGGGACGTGGACGTCCGCGCTGTCCACCGGGGAGTTCGCGGCGATCCGCTCCGTGGGCTTCGAACCGGTCGGCCAGGTGATGGGTTCCGCGGTGTTCCACATCGGGCGCAGCGGCAGGTACTGGGGCTATCACGACTGCCAGTACCCGGGCGCCCGGTACAGCTATGCCTTCGGTTCGAGGACCGGCGCCCCGGTCGCGCTGTCGGGGGGCGGCTCCCCGTCGCAGGCGCTGGTCGGCGTCTTCGACGAGGCCCGGCGCACCGCGCTCGGTCGGATGTCCGCGGAGTGCCGGGCGCTCGGGGGCGACGGCGTGGTGGCCGCCGCGCTGACCATGGCCCCGTTCATCGGCCAGGCCAACTGCCTGGAGTTCAAGGTGATCGGCACGGCGGTGCGGGCGCGGGGCAGCCGGCACGTCGAGCAGCCGTTCACCTCGCATCTGGACGGGCAGGGCTTCGCGAAGCTGATCGGTGCCGGGTGGGTGCCGGTCGAGCTGCTGGTGGGCATGTCCATCGGGGTCCGGCATGACGACTACCGGACCGCGTCGCAGACGTTCTCCTGGTCCAACATCGAGGTGAGCGGGTGGAGCGACCTGGTCCACGCGGTCCGCTCCGACGCCCGGCAGCAGCTCAGGGCGCAGAGCAGCCGGCGGGGCGGCGACGGGGTCATCATGGCCGACAGCGAGCTGCGCGTGTGGGCGGAGAGCTGCCTGCGGTCCGGCAGTTCCGACCAGGAGGACCACGTCGCGGAGGCGACGATGATCGGCACCAGCGTCGCACGCTTCCACGTCCGCAAGGAGCCGCCGCGCACGCTGTCGGTGATGCCGCTGGGCGACCGCGGGGTCCGGCTGCGCAAGCGGCTGGCGACGGTCGCGTCCAGTCCGTACGCGGACCGCTCGGAGTACCGGCGGCTGGTCCAGGAGATCAGCGAGCTGAACGACTAGGACGACGAGGACGAGGACGAGAACGACGACGAGGACGAGGACGACCAGAACGACCGGGACGGACGGCCGGCCGCGGAGCCGCCACCATCCCTGACCGCTTTCGCATCGCACCATCGCACGGTTGACGAGGGGTACTGACATGACGAACGAACAGCCGAGCGCCGAGGGCGTTCCCGCGGACGCGATGCGTCGGTTGTCCGAGCTGGCGCCCGGCCGCGCCGGGTCGATCTTCACCAGCGACCTGTCGGTGAACGAGTTCCTGCTGGTGCGGGAGGCGGGCTTCAAGCCGATCGGCCTGGTCCTGGGCAGCTCGATCTACCACGTCGGCATCCAGTTCGGCCGCTGGGGCAAGAACCAGGAGCTGGACACCCTCAGCCAGGCGATGTACCACGCCCGGGAGTTGGCCATGACCCGGATGGAGGCGGAGGCCGCGGCGCTGGGCGCGGACGGCATCGTCGGGGTCCGGCTGACCGTGGAGGCGCGGGAGTTCGGCAAGGACGTCGCGGAGTTCATCGCGATCGGCACCGCCGTCAAGGGCGACGCCGCTCCTCCCGGTGGCGGCACCTGGCGCAACAACAAGGGGCAGCCGTTCACCTCGGACCTGTCGGGACAGGACTTCTGGACGCTGATCCGGGCCAGCTACGCGCCGCTCGGCATGGTGATGGGCAGCTGCGTCTACCACATCGCGCACCAGAAGATGGGTTCGGTGATGTCGAACATGGGCCGGAACGTGGAGATCGAGCAGTTCACGCAGGCGCTGTACGACGCCCGCGAGCTGGCCATGGCGCGGATGCAGGCGGAGGCGGAGGCGCTCCAGGCGGAAGGGGTGGTCGGGGTGCAGCTCAACGCGCACAACCACCGGTGGGGCGGCCACACCACGGAGTTCTTCTCGATCGGCACGGCGGTCCGGCCGCTGCGGCCCGACCACGAGATCGAGCGGCCCACGATGGTGCTCAGTCTCGACGGGTGACAGGCTCGGCATCCGCGGGACAGGACGACTTCACGAGCATGGGGACGACGATGAGCGAGCAGGACCCGTTCCAGGGGCGGGCGGGCAACGAAGGCGGTACGGGCGAAGGCGGGACCGGCGGTACGGGCGAAGGCGGCACGCGCGACGGCGGGGAGCCGGCCTCCGGCGCGTCGATCGACATGGTGGCCGCCGCGCTGCGCCGTGACTCGGCCGACCTGGAGATCTACGCCAAGGTGCTGACCGGGTCGCTGGCGGACGCGCTGCCGGCCGGCTCGGTGACGTCCGAGCGCAAGCGCACCATGAGCGACCGGATCGCGGGACGCGAGGGACGGGTCGAGCGGCTCGAAGTCGCCCTGGACGACCGGCGGTTGATCCTGACCCTGGCGCACGGACGGCCGCAGGGCGAGGTGGCCACGGTGGTACGCGGTGTGGTGCTGTCGCGCACTCCGGTGGCGCTGGACGCGTGGGCGGCCGAGCTGGCCGCGGCGCTGGCGCAGCGGGCCGAGGCCGACGCGCGGGCCCGCGCGGCGCTCGAACGGCTGGTGCTGGGCGACTGACCGCCCGCGGGTCCTGACATGCCGTCAGGACCCGCGGCCGGTCCAACGGACCTGGCGCCGCTCAACAGCCCCGGCAAGCAGGTCAGTTGGAGTAGACCTCGGCGCGGTCGATGGAGATGTACGCGGCACCGGAGGAGGCGTTCTTGTCGCCGGTGACCCGCACCCGCAACGTGTGCTGCCCGTAGGCGAGTTGGGGGCTCACGTAGTTCAGCTGCTCCCCCATCCGGATCGCGCCGTAGTAGTCGGCGGTCGTCTCCGGGCCGCCGTCGACGGAGAAGGCCGCGATGCCGTTGCCGGTGTCGCGCACCGACAGCAGGGCGATCCGGGTGCCGGTGAACGTCCAGGTGGCGGTGGCGCCGGGCTCGGCACTCCAGTGGTCGTCGCCCCAGAAGCACTGGACGCCGCAGCCGCTGCCGGAGTTCCAGTCGCCGGTGTAGGCGATCGAACCCGAACCGCTGCTGCTGCCGGTGTCGTTGATCCAGTACGAGCCGCCGCCGGGGTCGCCGGACGGCAGGTCCTGGGTGGCGCCGGCGGCGAGCGGCGCACCGAAGTCCGGGGTGCCGTCGGCGTTCCAACCGATCTTCTGCGCACGGGTGGTGCGGCCGTCGTAGGTGTAGTCCGAGGTGTTCTTGCCGTGGTAGACGATCCAGTCCTCGGTGCCGTCCGGGCTCTTGAAGAAGCCGTTGGAGCCGGGGCCCCACACGCCCGTCGCGTCGTCGCGGGAGAAGACCGCTCCCGCGTGCTGGGTCCAGTTGCCGGGCTGGAGCGGATCGGCGCTGCTGGGAATGGACTTCATCCACAGCTGGTAGTCCGGCAGGCCCGTGTCGCAGGTGGAGTAGACGAGGTACGTGGTGCCGTCGTGCTGCAGGATCGAGGGGGCCTCGCGGATGGTGGAGCAGCCGCCGTCGGAGGGCAGGTACACGCGGTCGCCGGAGACCGTCCAGGGGTCGGACATCGGGGCGATGTAGATCAGGTTGTGGCCCTCGGTGCCCGCGCCGGACCACAGCAGGTAGAGGCTGCCGTCGCTCTGCCGCAGCAGCACCGGGTCGATGGCCCACTCGTCGGGGGCGTTCGGCGGTTGCAGCTCGGCCTTGAAGTGGTACGGGCCGAGCGGGTCGGTGCCCTCGGACTCGACGACGTACAGGCGGTGGTTGTCGTCCACCCCGTTGTCGGCGGTGTAGTAGATGTACCAGTGCCCGTCGATCAGATAGAACGACGGCGCCCACACCTGCTGGTTGCGGGAGGCGTCGGGGTCCTGCCAGACGGTCACGCGCGGCGCGGTGAGCAGGTCGCCGAGGGTGGGCGCGACGGCGATGCGCACGGCGTCGCCCTCGGTGGCGGCCAGGTAGTAGTTGCCCTGGTAGTAGGTCATGTAGGGGTCGGGGCTGGTGCCCAGCGGGTTGCGGAAGGTGCCGCCGGCCGCGTGCGCGCTCGGCGGTCTCAGGCCCATGCAGCACAGGACGGTGAGCAGCAGGACGAGCGCGACGTTCCCGGCGGTTCGCAGCGGACGGCTGGATGCTGTGCGGGGCATGACCGCCTCCTTGATAGACGGTTGAGGGGGGTGAACACGTCTGATCACGTTCGAGCCGAGCCGAGATTACAACGTTGCACACGGCCCGCGACACCTCTGTGCCGCACTTGCTCCGCCGGGGTGCGGGAGGTGTACGAGGTTCGCGAGGCGAATGAGCTGTATGTGACTACCGGGGTGTCGGCCCTGGCGCGCGGGCAGCGCCGCCCGCTCTCCTCCGGCGGGACCCCCCCCTCAGCCGGCGTGGCGGACGCGGAAGCGGTCGGGTGCCGACGGGTCCCGGTCGACGACGCGGACCGGCGGCCACGCCCACTGCCACACGCCGATCCCGGGCGTGCGGGTGAACCGGATCAGCCCGCGGGTGCCCTCGACCGCGACGTGCGGCCAGGACTCGGCGATACCTGCCCGGTCCGTGCCGTGCGCGCGCAGCAGGTCGGCGAGGACGGTGACGGTGTCGTAGCCCTCGAACGCGACGAAGGAGGGCGCTTCGGCGAGCTGTTCGCGCAGCGCGGCCCCGACGCGTACGCCGAGCGGGCCGGGTTGCTCCGGCAGGTAACGCAGGAACGGGACCGCGGCGCCGTCGGCGCCCAGCACCGTCTCCCAACCGGCGAACTCCGGTTGCCCGGCCGGGGCGCCGATCAGCGTCCCGGCGAGGCGCTGGTCGCGGCGTACCGCCCTGACGATCGGCACCGCCGGTTCCGGGTGGCCGACCAGCAGGAGGAGGGCGGTCGCGCGGCCGGCGGCGAGACCGTCGCACAGGGCGGCGGGGTCGAGCGCGGCGGCGTCGAGTTCGAGGACGGTACCGCCGCGTGGCGCGAGGTGGTCCCGCAGGATGCGGGTGCCGGCCGCCCAGTAGACGCTCGGCTGGGTCGCCACGGCGATCCGGCGGTGGCCCGCGGCGAGCAGGAAGTCGGCGTAGATCCGCCAGCCGTGGGACTGCGCCGGGGCGAGCCGGGCGACCCAGCGCGTCGGCTGCTCGGTGAGCGTGTCGAGGACCGCCGAGGAGCAGAGGAACGGCAGGCCGAGGGCGTCGGCCCTGGTGGCGGCGGCGCGGGCGACGACGCTGTGGTACTCCCCCGCGACGGCGACCGCCCCCAGGCCGGCCAGCTCGTCGATGGCCGCTTCGGCCCGCCGCGGATCGGCCGCGGTGTCCCGGACCAGCAGTTCGAGGGGTCGTCCGGCGATCCCTCCGGCGTCGTTGACCTCGCGGGCGGCCAGTTCCAGCCCGGCGAGCAGGTGCCGGCCCGCCTCGACCCAGCCGGGCGGGGTCAGCGGGACGAGGGCGCCGATCCGGACCGGTGATCCGTCGGTCCGGGCCGCTTCGGGCTGCGGTGGTGGGGTGTTCATGCGCCGGCGTCTCCCGTGTGACGAGTCGGGTGCGGTGCGCCCGGGTCGCGGAGCGCGGTTCGGCGGGGCCGGGTGGCGCGCCGCCGCTGTCACCAGGCGGGCGCACCTGGATGGCCATGGCGGACATTGCATCCGCCGCCGGCGCCGGCGGGCAACCGATTATCCGATCGCCGAAGGGCGGGTCGTGGCGTCGCCGCCGGCCCGCACAACCGAGGCGCGACCGGAGGCGTCACCGGGAGCGCGGCTGCCGCCGCTGAGCACTGCCGAGCACCGCCGTAGGACCGCCGAGCGCCGCCGAAGGATCGCCGTCCCACAACCACTGGTTGTGGGGCTAGGGTTGTCGCCATGGATCTCGCCGCCGTCCGGACCTTCGTCGCCGCCGCCGACGCGGGGCAGTTCCAGGAGGCCGCCGCGGAACTGGCGGTCACCCAGCAGGCCGTCTCCAAGCGCATCGCCGCGCTGGAGCGCACCCTCGGCGTGCGGCTGTTCACCCGGACCGCGCGCGGCGCCGAACTCACCATCGACGGGCAGGCGTTCCTGCCCCACGCGCGCGAACTGCTGCGCGTCGCCGAGCGGGCCGTCGCGTCCGTGGGCACCGGCCGACGGCAACTACGGGTCGACGTCATCTCCTCGCGCGGCGCGGCGTCCGGCCTGATGCGCGACTTCCACCGCGCGTACCCCGAGATCGAACTCGACGTGCTGATGCTGTTCGACATCGAGACGGCGGTCGCCTCCATCCGGTCCGGCGCGATCGACGCGTCCTTCCGTGCCGTCGCCGCCCCCGGGCGGCCCCTTCCCGAGGGCATCGAGTCCGTCCGGGTGCTCGACGAGCCGCTCCAGCTCCTCACCGGCCCCGCCCACGCGCTGGCGAACGCCCGGTCGGTGACCGTCGCCCAGCTCGCCGGGCACCGGATCTGGATGCCCGGTATCAGCCCCGGCACCGAGTGGGCCGCCTACTACGACGACCTCCTCGCCGCGTACGACCTCACCATCGAGGCCACCGGCCCCAACTTCGGCTCCGACGCGCTCCTCGACACCATCGCCGACACCCCGGCCCTGGCCACCTTCATGGGCACCCGGGCCCGCCTCGTCTGGCCGGCCGGCTACGACCTGCGCCGCATCCCGATCACCGACCCGACCCCCGTCTACCCCCACTCGCTCCTCTGGCACCGCGACAACCCCCACCCGGCGCTCGCCACCCTCCGCACCCACCTCGCGGCCACCGCCCCCACCCCCGACGCCCCGGGCACCTGGATTCCCCCGTGGGTCCCCCCGCACCGCTCCCCGTCGGTGTCCCCGGGGCCGTGATCGTCGCTCAGCGCGGCCGGGTTCCCCGGTTGCGGGCGACCCAGTGCGCGTAGTCGGACTGCTGGCGGGCCCGGTCGTGCGGCGAGTAGCCGTGTGCGGCTTCCAGGGCGTCGGAGACCTGCTCGACGGCGGCGGCGTCGCCGTCGGCGGACCAGAAGAAGGAGCCGGTCCTGCGGACGAGGACGTCCGACACGGTCATGGCCATGTCGTGGACGACGGCGTGCCGGATCTCGGCCGGGGTGAGCACGCTGTCGCCGATCGGTTCGCCGTCCGCCGCGTGCCGGGTGGCCGCGCGGGCCAGCAGCGCCGCGTTGCCGCCGTACCGGCGCAGCCATCGCTGCCGGGTGGCTTCCGCGACGGGTGCCGTGGTCAACGCCTGCCGGGCATCGGCGAGTTCGCCGGGGTCGCCGCCGGAGATCGGGACCTTGCCGGTGGTGGACGGCGGCAGGCCACGCTGCCCCCACCGGTCGGCGAGCTGCCCGGCGGCCGTGTCGACGATCTGGACCGCCATGAGGCGGGCGGTGGTCAGCTTTCCGCCGGCGGCGGTGATCAGGCCCGAGTCGCCGACGGTGATGCTGTGCTCGCGGGACGCGGCCGAGTTCGACGTTCCCGGCAGGGGTGCGATCAGGGGGCGCAGGCCCGCCCAGGAGGCGACGATGTGGCTGCTGTCGACGTGCGCGCCGGGCAGCGCGTGGTTGGCCGCTTCGAGCAGGTACGTGAAGTCCTCCTCGTCGCCGACGACTTCGTCCAGGGAGCCGCTGAAGTCGGTGTCGGTGGTGCCGACATACACATGCCGGCCGTCGCCCGCCGGGGTCGGCCACACCACGCGGGAGTCCGAGGGGGAGCGCAGGAACACGGCGGTGCGCAGCGGGAAGTCCTCGGTGCGCAGCACGATGTGCACCCCCTTGGTGGGGCGCAGCGTGGGGTGTTCGGGTGCGCGTTCCAGCCCGAGCACCCGGTCCACCCAGGGACCGGCGGCGTTCACCACGGTCCTGGCCCGTACGGTGATGTGCTCGCCGGTGAGCCGGTCGACGATCTCGGCGCCCGCGATCCGGCCGCCGTCCCGGAGGAAGCCGGTGACCTCGCGGTGGTTGCCCAGCAGCGCGCCGGCCCGGGACGCCGACTCCAGCACGTCGATGACGAGGCGGGCGTCGTCGGTGAGGGCGTCGTGGTAGAGCCCGGCGCCCTTGAGGCCGGTGGCGTTGAGGTGCGGCTCGCGGCGCAGCACCGCGTCGCGGCCCAGCATGCGGTGCCACCGCTTCAACGGCGCCCGGGAGAAGGCGTCGTAGAAGGTCAGGCCGAGGTTGAGCAGTGCTCGTCCTTCGGGGTAGCCGTCGTAGACCAGGTACATGAACGGCTGGAGGTCGGCGAGGTGGGGCGCGATGCGCATCATGACCTCGCGCTCGCGGACCGACTCGTGGACCATCCTGAACTGGTACGTCTGGAGGTACCGCAAGCCGCCGTGGATGAGTTTCGACGACCGGCTGGAGGTGCCGCCGGCGAAGTCGTCGCGGTCGACCAGGACCACGGACAGCCCGCGCAGCGCGGCGTCCCGTGCGACCGAGGCCCCGGTGATGCCCCCGCCGATGACGAGGAGGTCGGCCTCGGTGGGCAGTTCTGACGGCGAGAATCGCTTCATTGCTGGACGACCCATCCTTTCGCGCGCTCGACCGCGCGCTTCCATTGCGTGTACTGGGCGTCGCGGGAGGCGTCGTCCAGTGCCGGAACGAAGACCGCGTCGTCGCCGGTGGCCCGGAAGCAGTCCTCGGGGTCGGACCAGGTGCCGACGGCGAGCCCGGCCAGGTAGGCGGCCCCCGACGCGGTCGCTTCGACGTTGGAGGGCCGGTGGATCACCGCGCCGAGCATGTCGGCCTGGAACTGGAGCAGGAAGTCGTTGGCGGAGGCGCCGCCGTCGGCCCGCATCGAGGTGACGGCGCGTCCGGACTCCTCGGACATCAGCTCGATGAAGTCCTTGATGGAGTAGACGATTCCCTCCAGCGCGGCGCGCGCCAGGTGGCCGCGGGTGGTGCCCGGCGAGATGCCGATGAGCAGGCCCCGCGCGCCGGCGTCCCAGGACGGGGCGCCGAGGCCGGTCAGGGCCGGCACGAAGTACACGCCGTTGTTGTCGTCGACGCCGCGGGCCAGTTCCTCCGTCTCCCCGGCGCTGCCGAGCAGTTCGGCCCCGTCGCGCAGCCACTGCACGGCGGCGCCGGTGACCGGGGCGTACCCCTCCAGGCCGTAGGTGGTCGAGCCGTCGCGGCGCCAGGCGATGATGGTGCTGAGCCCGTGCCGGGAGATCACCGGGGTGCTGCCGGTGTTGACGTCGAGGAAGGTCCCGGTGCCGTGGGTGGTCTTGGCGTCGCCGGGGTGGACGCACCCCTGTCCGAACAGTGCCGCCGACTGGTCGGCGACCGCGGCGGTGATCGGCACCTCGGCCCCGAGGACGGCCGGGTCGGTCGTGGCGATGTGGCCGGAGTCGTCGACGACCTGCGGGAACAGGTTCATCGGCAGGCCGAGCGCGCCGAGCCAGTCGCGGTACCAGGAGTCCGTGAGCAGGTCGTAGGAGCCGGTGACGGCGGCGTTCGACGCGCTGATCGCGTGGACGGCGCCGCCGGACAGCCGGTGGATGAGCCAGGAGTCCATGGTGCCGAAGGCCAGTTCGCCGGCCTCGGCGCGCCGGGCCAGGTCCTTGTCGTGCTCCAGCATCCAGCACAGCGACAGCGACGAGTAGACCGGCGCAAGCGTCCAGCCGGTGCGGGCCTGGACGGCCGCCCCCCACTCGGGCCGCAGCCGGTCCGCCGTCGCCGCGGTCCGCAGGTCCTGCCAGACGATGGCCGGGGCGACGGCCCGGCCGGTGCCGCGGTCCCACAGCACCGTGGTGGCGCGCTGGTTGGTGATGCCGATGCCGGACAGTTCCCCGGCCCGGGTGCCGCTCTCGCGCAGGGCGTCGGCGATACGGGCGGAGGTGAGCCGCCAGATCTCCTCGGGGTCGTGTTCCACCCGGTCGGCGGCCGGGTGGAACTGGGTGAACTCGCTGTAGGCGCGGCCGCGCACGGCGCCCGCGCCGTCGAACACCAGGGCGCGGGTTCCTGTGGTGCCCTCGTCGATGACGAGAAGGCGGGATGGGTCACTCATCGTCGAGCTCCATGTCCTGGGAGGGCGCCGCTGTCGGGGCGGCGCCGGGAGGGGGGGTGGCCCGGCCGGTCACAGACCGAGCTTGCCGGGGTTGAGCAGGGCGTCGGGGTCCAGCGCGTGCTTGAGCTTGCGCAGCACGAGATGGGCCGATCCCAGCGAGCGGCGCGAGTAGGGCGAGCGGGCGAGTCCGCCGCCGTGGTGGTGGGACAGCTCGGCGCCGTGCTGGAGGCAGACCTCCATCGCGGTCGCCCAGATCGTCTCCAGCCGCTCCGTGGCCGCGGCGTCGTCGGGCGCGTGGCCGAGCAGGATGAGGTACATCGAGGTCCCTTGCGTGTACACGTGGGAGAAGTGCGCGAGCACCTCGTCCGCGAAGGGCTTCAGGGCCTCCTTCAGCGCCGCGTGGAGTTCCAGGACGTGCCGCCAGGTGTGGGCGACCTCGATGGTCTCGGCGAAGCCGCCGGGTGTGTCGAGCTGCCTCTCCACGGTGGAGAAGTCGAACCGGCGCGCCATCCACGCCGCGGCCGGCTCCGGGCCGAGCAGGTCGGCGCCGCGCGCGGTGGCCAGACCGGTCAGGACCTCCAGTTCCGCGGCCGCGACGGCCGGCTCCCCTTCGGTGCCGGCGAACAGCACGGGGCGGTCGATGTGCTCGTCGTCCAGCGCGTGCCGGGCCTCGTCGACGTCGTAGAGCCGGAGCAGGAAGGGCTTCAGGCCGAGCGCGGCCTGTCCGCGCATGACGTCCAGGCCCGCCGCCAGGTCGGGCAGCCGGAAGGTCTGCAGCAGGCGTTCCTTCGGCAGCGGGACGATCTTGCAGGTCACCTGGGTGACCACGCCGAGGGTGCCCTCCGAGCCGAGGAAGAGCTGACGCAGGTCCGGCCCCATGGCCGCCCTCGGGGACGCCTTGAGTTCCACCGCCTCGCCGGTGGCCAGCACCACGCGGTAGCCGACGACCAGGTCCTCGACCCCGCCGTAGCGGGAGGAGAACTGGCCGGTGGCCAGCGTGGCCAGCCACCCGCCGACCGACGAGCGGTACAGCGACTGCGGGGAGAAGCGCATGGTCCATCCGGCCGCGTTGAGCGCGTCCTCGAGTTCGCCGCCGTTGTTGCCGGCCGGCACGGTCACCGTCATGTCGATCTCGTCGACGACAGGGGGCCCGACCAGGCCGGAGACGTCCAGCACGATGCCGCCGCGGGTCGGCAGCGGCTGCCCGGTGACGGACGAGCCCAGCGCCCGGGTCGTCACCGGTGTGCCGGTGGCGCCGGCGGCGCGCAGCACCGTCACGACGTCCTGCTCGGTCGCCGCCCTGACCACGGCCTGCGCCTGGTACGGGTGCTTGTCCTGCCGGTTCCACTTGGTGGCGACCGGCCAGGTGTCGTGGCTGGTGGCGGCGAGGGCCGCCGGGTCGGTACTGATCGCATCGATCCCGAGGTCGTCGGCGAGCTGGTCCAGGAGGGGCGAGATGTCAGGCACGGTGTTCCTTGTTCCTTCTGTTGGTGCGGAGCGGTGGCGGGCAGGCGCCGTCAGGTGAGCACGGTGGCCAGCGTCAGGCAGGCCGGCGTCATGACGGCTATCGCCACGGCCGGGGGATCGATGTGCGTGTCGCCGTGGATCAAGAAGACCCGCGAGGCTCCCTCGCCGACCAGGGCTGTGGCCAAGCCGGCCAGCGCGCCCACCCATACGGAGGAGAACGCCAGGCCGGTCGCGGCGGCGACGGACGTGATGTGGTGGGTGGCCGGGACGGTCACCGGCGTGGCCAGGAAGACCAGGGACAGCGCGGAGACGCCGAAGGCGAGGACGCCGGCGGCCAGGCTCAGCGACGGCTCGGTCCGGACCAGTTCGACCGCCGACCAGGACGCCAGGAACCCGACGGCGAGGCCGAGCAGCGCGGCCATCACCGGCTTCTCCTGCGCCGGCAGCCAGGCCGCGGTCCGCGTGGTGCGGAAGCGGTCCCTGAGCCGGCTGACCTCCGCGTGGCCGAACAGCCCGGTCCGGCCGAACACCAGCCGCGCGACGAACGCCGAGGCGACCACGGTGAGGGCGGTGGTGTTGGCGTACTGCGTCATCCAGTCGCTCGCGTTCAGGGCGCTCTGCACGACCAGGCCGAGTACCCCGAAGGCCGCGCCCGCGAGCAGGGTGCCCGGGTCCGCGAGGCCGAGCAGCCCGGGCACGATGTCCCGACCGGTGGCGGTCTTGCCGCGCCGCGCCGCGTAGGCGAGCGCGCCGACCGCGCCGGCGAAGGCGATGTGCGGTCCGAACCACTCCCCGAGCGCGACGTGCTCCAGGAACCAGGGGTTCCCCGCGCCGATCACGGCGGCGACACCGACCAGGATCATCAGCCCGCACAGCACGAATGCCGCCAGGGCTCCGACAGCGGCGGCGAACAGGCCGCCCGCGGCGGCGGCCGCCACCGCCTCCAGTGTGAGATGCATCCGGACTCCCTCGGCCGATGACCGTTCCACAGTACTCCATATTTGGAGTACTCGAATTTCGGAGCAAAGGTACGGGCGAGGAGCCGAGGTGTCAACGCTGTGTGCGCTGGAGCGTGATCACGGGCCCGCTGTAACGTGACCAGTCGGGGGCCGTACCGCGCGGTCCTGTCGCGCGAGCGAGAGAAGCGGGAGTTCCCAGGTGCACGGCACGAACCAGTTGCCCGCGCCGGCCGCCCGTCGGCCGCTGGACCAGGTGCTGCGCGCGATCGTGGTGGACGCGCTGCGGGTCGGCGTCGGCGAGACGCTCCCCACCAACAGCCACTACCTGCGCACCGTGGGAGCCAGCGCGGGCACGGTCCAGCGGGCCATCAAGACGCTCGCCGACCAGGAAGCGCTCGTCACCGCGTCGCACGGCCACCAGGGCCGCACCGTGGGGTCGCTCCATGTCGGCGCGGCCTGGCACATCGCCGGACTGTCCCCGCTGCGGCTGCTCTTCCCGCCCAGCGGCCCGGCCGAGATCGACGCCCTCACCGAGGCCCTCGCCGGCGAACTCACCGAACTGGGCGTGCCCCACACCATCCGCCACCAGCGAGGCGGCACCCGGCGCCTCGCCGCCCTGCACGCGGGCGCGTACGACCTCGCCGTCGTCTCGTCGGGGGCGTTTCGCGGTGCGACCCAGGCCTCCGACGCGGCGCCCTCGCTGACGCTGGCGCCGGGCACGTACTACGCGCCCCACCGCCTCGTCGCGGTCACCCGCACCGGCGACGACCCGCCCGGCCCCGGCGCCCGCGTCGCGATCGACGACGACTCACCGGACCACGTGCTCCTCACGCAGTCGGCCTTCCCCCCCGACCGCGGGTACACCTACGTCAACTGCCGGTTTCCGGAAGTCCCGACAGCGGTGCTGCGGCGCCAGGTCGACGTCGGCATCTGGCACCTCAGCCATACCGTCATCCCCCTCGACCTCGCCGGACTGAGCTGCGCGGACATGGAGCGGCTGGACACCGTCACGGACTGGCGGGAGGTGTCGGCGGCCGTCCTGGTCGGCGGGACGCAGCGCGGCGAACTGCGCTCCGTGCTCGCCTCGATCCGGCTGCCGAACCTCTTCAGCGCGCAGCAGCAGTGGCTGCGCGACGAGTCGAGCTGACGTGAGCTGACGTGAGCTGACGCGGCATCAGCCCGCCGCGTCAGGTTGCCGTCTCAGGTTGCCGTCTCAGGTTGCCGTCTCAGGTTGCCCCGTCGCCTCGGCTCGTCGGCTCGCCGCGTCGTGGAAGGCGCGGCGGGTCGCCACGATGCCGTCGGTGGTGCGGGAGGGGTGCACCCGGTTGGTGAGGAGGACGGCGTAGCGGGTGGTGTCCGGGTCGATCCAGACGCTGGTGCCGGTGAAGCCGGTGTGGCCGTAGGAGCGGGGGCCGAAGGACCGGCCGACGGGCGAGTCCACGGGGTCCTGGCCCTGCCAGGCGAGGCAGCGCCGCAGCGCCAGGCCCTCGGAGTGGACGGCCGTCATCTGCCGGAAGGTGTCGGGGCGCAGCAGTTCCCGGGCGCCGCCGGCGAGGGACAGGGCGAGCCGTTCCATGTCGGCGAGCGGGGCGAACAGGCCGGCGTGCCCGCCGACGCCGCCGAGCACCACCGCGTTCTCGTCGTGCACCTCGCCGACCACGACCCGGCCGCGCCACGGGCAGTCCTCGGTGGCCACCGCGCGCCGCCGGGCCTCGGCGGCCGGGCGGAAGCCGGTGCCGGTCATCCCGAGCGGGCCGCACACCAGCCGCTCCACCAGGACGTCCAGGGTCTCCCCCGCGGCGGCCTCGGCGATGAGGCCCAGGATGATGAAGCCTTGCGAGGAGTACTGCACGCGCGTCCCGGGTGCGGCCGTGAGCGGCAGCAGGCGTATCGCCTCCAGGAGTGAGGCGCGGGAGGGGTGTTCGCGGTAGAGGGGGACCTGGCCGGGGATGCCCGAGGTGTGCGCGAGCAGCTGACCGACCGTCAACTCCGCCTTGTCGCCGTCCCGGTACTCCGGCAGGTGGTCGCCGATGGTGTCGGCCAGCCGTAGCGCGCCCGTGTCGACCAGGGCCATCACCGCGAGCCCCACCACGGGCTTGGTGACGGAGGCGAGGTCCCACAGGTCGGTGCCGTCCAGCGGTTCGCCGCCCCAGCTCCTGGTGCCGGTCCAGCCCCGGTCCCGGGTTCCGGCCGCATCGCCGACGGACCACGCCGCCGCGGAGTAGACCTCGCGCTCCCGGCCGGCGGCGAGCAGATCGCGCAGGGAGCTCATACCCGCTCCCCTTCCGCGCCCCGGTCCCGCTCGTCCTCCGCGCTCCGGTCCCGCTCGTCCTCCGCGGTCCGGCCCACCACGCCGAGCGACGGCGCGCGTCCGCCGAGGCCGGCGGAGACGGCGCGGGCGGCGGCGCGCACCATCGGGCCGAACAGCCGCACGCTCTCCTCGTCGAGGGTGAACGTCAGCCCGCTGACGCCGACCGCGCCGACCACCTGCCCGGTCTCGTCGAGCACGGGCGCGGCGACCGAGCGCACGTCGGGTTCGCCATATCCGTCGTCGACGGCGTAGCCGCGCTCGGCGGCCTCCCGCAGCACCGCGCGCAGCGCGTCGGCGCCGCCGAGCGGGTGCGCGGCCCATTCCTGCGGCGGTACGCCGTCGAGCACGTCGGCGCACTCCCCCGGCGGCAGCGCGGCGAGCATCGCCAGGCCGGGTCCGCTGCGGTACAGCGGCGTATGGCCGCCGGGTCGCACGCCCATCCGGAACTCAGGCGGCGCGTCGGAGTGCTCCAGGTGGACCGCGTCGTCCCCGTGCCGTACGGCGTAGCAGGCGAGCTGGCCGGTGCGGCGGTGCAGTTCGGCGAGCACCGGGCGGGCCGACCGCAGGTCCTGGCCGTCGTGCAGGGCGGCGGCGGCGAGGCCGAGCAGGCGCGGCCCGGCGCGGTAGCGGCCGCCGTCGACGGGCTGGGCGAAGCCGAACTCGGCCATGGTCTGCAGATGGCGGTGGACGGTCGGTTTCGTCAGGCCGGTGCGCCGGGCGAGATCGCCCAACCGGTGCGGCCCACCGGGTTCGACGAGCGCTTCCAGCACTTCCATCGCCTTGTCGATCGGCCCCTTCGCGCGGCCCTGCTCGCCGATCCGAGTGTTGACCATCTTCGCCATGTCGCCTAGCTTAGCCCATCATTCCATCTGCCGGAACGGATGTGCTGCCCAATGGAACGACATCGTCAAGGGAGGAACGTGGACCGCAATCGCCCGGCCCGCCGCGACATCCTGCGGCTCGGCGGCTTGCTGATCCCGGCTGTCGCGGCTCCGGCACTGCTCACCGGGTGCGGCACCAGCCCCGCGAGCAGCGCCGGAAACGTCCTGCGGGTGTCCCAGCCCGGCGACCCCAAGACCATGGACCCGCACAAACAGGGCGACATGACGTCGATGAACGCCCTGATCAACATGTTCGACACGCTCACCACCCGCGGCCAGGACAACCTCCTGCACCCGCGGCTCGCCCTGACCTGGGTCGCCCGCACCGCGACCACCTGGCGCTTCACCCTGCGCCCCGGCGTCACGTTCCACAACGGCGAGCCCTGCGACGCGGCGGCGGTCAAGTTCAGCATCGAGCGCGTACTGGACCCCGCGACCAAGTCACCGATCGTCGAACTGCGTTACGTCAAGGACGTCACCGTCGTCGACCCGCTCACCGTCGACGTGCACACGACCCTGCACGACCCGATCCTGCCGGACAAGCTCTCGCTCTTCGGCGGCGTGGTCGTTCCGCCGCGCTACCTGGCCAAGGTCGGGGACGCCGGGTTCGCCGAACACCCCGTCGGCACCGGGCCGTTCACCTTCGTCCGCTGGCAGCGCGACCACCAGTTGCGGATGCGCGCCTTCCCCGGCCACTGGCAAGGCCGGCCGCACGTCGACGAGTTGGTGTTCAGCCCGCAGCCCAACCCGTCCTCCTCGCTCGCCGCGCTGCAAAGCGGCCAGGTCGATCTCGTGGCCGGCCTGACCCCCGACGCGGCGCAGCAGTTGGACGGCTACGGCGGCGTCAAGCTGGACGGTTTCACCGGCATCAGGACCTCGTACCTGTCGCTGAACACCCTGGCCGACGGGCCCCTGAAGGACCGTCGGGTGCGCCAGGCGCTCAACCACGCGGTGGACGTACCGCTGCTGATCAAGGCGGTGCTCGGCGGCAAGGCCACCGAGGTGCCCGCGATGATCCCGCGCGGCGCGTTCGGCTTCGACCCCTCCGTCCAGCCGTTCACCCGCTCCGTGGACACCGCCCGCAAGCTGCTCGCCGAGGCCGGCCACCCGAACGGGTTCTCCACCCAGCTGACCGCCTCCAACATCGACTCCAACGTCGCCGAGGCGATCTCCGGACTGCTGTCCCGGGCCGGCGTGCACGCCAAGGTCCAGCTGCTGGACCCCGGCACCTACGCCGACCGGCTCACCTCCGACGACCACAACGCGCTCGGGCCGATGTACCTGGCCGCCAGCACCGTCTGGACGCTGGACGGCGAGAGCATGCTCCAGTCCAACGTCCGCAGCGACCGCCGCCAGAGCAGGTGGCACGACAAGGACGCGGACCACCTCATCGACGTCGAGGAACTCTCCGAGGACCCCGCCGAGCGCAAGCGCGCCTTCTCCGACCTCCAGCGACTCATCCAGCGCGAAGCCCCCTTCGTCCCGCTGTACCAGATCGACAACATCTACGCCCGCAACAGCCGCCCGCGCTGGAAGCCGGGTTCGGCCGGCGTGCTGGCCATGCAGAGTGCGGAGATCTCCACATGAGCGACCTCACCCTCCGACCGCCACGCGCCGCGGGGACGGGCCGGCCCCGGCTCGACGTCCGTTCCGGGCTGCTGCGCGCGGTCCTGATCCGGGTCGGCACGGCACTGCTCGTCCTGCTGTGCACCGCGACCGTCTCCTTCTTCCTCGTCCGGCTCTCCGGCGACCCGGTCAAGCTGCTGCTCCCGCCGGACGCCACCGCCAAGCAGGAGTCGGTGCTGCGCGCCAGCCTCGGCCTGGACAAGCCCCTGATCACGCAGTACCTCGATTACATCTGGGGCCTGCTGCACTTCGACTTCGGCAACTCCATCTCCTACAACGAGCCCGTCGGCCATGTGCTCGCCGACCGGCTGCCGGCCACCCTGGAACTGGCCGCCGCGGCCCTGGTGGTGACGCTCGTCATCGCCGTGCCCGCCGGCATCGTGGCGGCCATGCGGCGCGGGCGCGCCTCGGACCGCGGCATCATGACCGGCGTCCTGCTCGGGCAGTCCACCCCGCCGTTCTGGGTCGGCATCCTGCTGATCCTGGTCTTCGCCGTGGGCCTGCACGCCCTGCCCGCCTCCGGCTACGGCACCTTCGCCAACCTGGTGCTGCCGGCCGTCACGCTCTCCGTCTACTCCATCGCGGTCGTCGCCAGGCTGCTGCGCTCGTCGCTGATCGACGTGCTCTCCTCCGACCACATCCGCACCGCCCGCGCCAAGGGCTTCGGCCCGGTGAAGACGGTGCTCACGCACGGCCTGCGCAACGCGTCGCTGCCGGTGGTCACGGTGGTGGGCCTTGAGGTCGGCAGCCTGCTGGGCGGCGCGATCCTCACCGAACAGGTCTTCTCCTGGCCCGGCGTCGGCCAGTTGACCATCGAGGCCATCTCCAACCGCGACTTCCCGCTGGTCCAGGCGACCGTGCTGTTCTTCGCGACCACCTTCGTCGTGGTCAACCTGCTGGTCGACCTCTCCTACAGCCTCCTCGACCCGAGGGTGAGGAACTCCCGATGACCCTGACCTCACCAGCCGCGCCCGCCGCGGCTCCCGCCCGCGCGGCGACCCGCGGCCGGCGCTCCGCCGTACTGACCGGCCTGCTGCGCAACAAGCTCGCCGTGGTCGCGCTCGTCGTCCTGGCGGTCCTGCTGATCGCCGCGCTCTTCGCCCCGCTGCTCGCGCCCGACAACCCCAACGCGCAGGACCTGCTGATGCGGCTCAAGCCGCCCGCCTGGCAGCACGGCGGCAGCGGCGCCCACCTGCTGGGCACCGACCAGCTCGGCCGCGACATGCTCTCCCGGGTCATCTACGGCACCCGCGTCTCGCTCCTGGTCGGCGCCGGGGCGGCGCTGCTCGCGGGCGTGATCGGCACCGTGATCGGCCTGGCGGCCGGCTACTTCGGCGGCTGGCCCGACCGGGTGCTGATGCGGCTGGCCGACGTCCAGCTCGCCTTCCCCTCGATCCTGCTGGCCCTGGCCATCGTCGGGTTCTTCGGCTCCGGGCTGTGGTACGTGATCCTGGTGCTGGGCATCACCGGCTGGGTGTCGTACGCCCGGGTGGTGCGCTCGGAGGTGATGTCGCTGCGCTCGCGCGACTTCGTCACCGAAGCGCGGGCGATCGGCGTCACCGACGTGGCCATCATGCGCCGCCACCTGCTGCCCAACGTGATGGCGCCGCTGGCCACCATCGGCACGCTGCACATCGCCGCCGCGATCGTCGCCGAGGCGTCGCTGAGCTACCTGGGACTGGGCGTGCCCAAGGAGACCGTCACCTGGGGGTCGATGCTCGCCGACGGCCAGCTGTACCTGGGCACCTCCTGGTGGGTCGCGGTCTTCCCGGGCATCGCGCTGATGCTCACCTCGCTCGCCATCAACATCACCGGCGACGCCCTGCGGGACGTCGCGGACCCGAAGGCGTACCGCCGATGACCACTGACAAGCCGATGAGCACTGACCAGCCGATCCCCCATGACCGGCCGATCACCGGCCACCCGCCGGTCAGCACCGGCGCACCGACCAGCGAGCCGGTCCTGGAGATCACCGACCTGAGCGTCGACTTCCGGCTGGACACCACCACCGTGCACGCCGTCCGCGGGGTCAGCCTGAGCCTGGCGCAGGGCGAGACCCTCGCCGTCGTCGGCGAGTCCGGCAGCGGCAAGACGGCCACCGCCCTGTCGGTGCTGCGGCTCAACCCGCAGCCGCCGTGCGTCTACGCGGGCGGCCGGGTCCTGTTCGACGGGCGCGACCTGCTCACCCTCCCCGAGAAGGAACTCGGCCGGATCAGGGGCCAGGACATCGCCATGGTCTTCCAGGACCCGATGACCAGCCTCGACCCGCTGCGGCGGGTCGGCGCCCAGGTCGCCGAGGTGCTCCGGCACCACCAGGGGATGTCCCGCGCGCAGGCGGGCGCCGCGGCCGTCGAGGCGCTGGACGAGGTCGGCATTCCCGACCCCGAACGCCGGTTCCGGCAGTACCCGCACGAGCTGTCCGGCGGTCTGCGGCAGCGCGTGATGATCGCCGCGGCGCTGGTCGGCCGGCCCCGCGTGCTCATCGCCGACGAGCCGACGACCGCGCTGGACGTCACCGTGCAGCGGCAGATCCTGGACCTGCTGGTCTCCTTGCAGGAACGGCACGGCATGGCCGTCCTGCTGATCACCCACGACCTCGGGGTGGTCGCGGAGACCGCCGACCGGGTGGCCGTCATGAACCAGGGCGCGGTCGTGGAGACCGGTGACGTGCTGGACGTCTTCGACCACCCGGCCGACGACTACACCCGCCGGCTGCTGGCCGCCACCCCCCGATTGGAGCTGGCATGACGACCGACGCCGGCACGGCACCCCAGACCCGCCGGCCGCTGCTGGAACTGGCCGGACTGCGCAAGGAGTTCGGCGGGCGGCACGGCGCCGTCGCGGTGGACGACGTGTCCTTGACGGTCGGCGAGGGCGAGACGCTCGCGCTGGTCGGCGAGTCGGGCTGCGGCAAGACCACGCTGACCCGGCTGCTGCTGCGGCTGGTGGAACCCACCGCGGGCAGCGTCCGCTTCGACGGGCAGGACCTCTCCGCCCTGCCCCCGGCCGAACTGCGCCGCCTGCGCCGCCAGATACAGGTCGTGTTGCAGGACCCGTACTCCAGCATGAACCCGCGCATGAAGATCACCGACATCGTGGCGGAGCCGATGGTCACCCACGACCCGGCGGCACGCGGCAGGCGCGGGCGGGCGTACATCCGCGAGCGGGTCGGCGAGCTGCTGGAGTCGGTCGGCCTGGACGCCGGTATCCAGGACCGCTACCCGCACGAGTTCTCCGGCGGACAGCGCCAGCGGGTGTCCATCGCCCGTGCGCTGGCGGTCGAGCCCCGGCTGATCGTGCTCGACGAGCCGACCAGCGCCCTGGACGTGTCGGTGCAGGCCCGCGTCCTCGACCTGCTCGCCGAACTCCAGCAGCGGCGCGGCCTGACCTACTTCTTCGTCTCCCACAACCTCGCCGTCGTGCAGCAGGTGGCCGACCGGATCGCCGTGATGCGGCAGGGCCGGCTGGTGGAGGTCGGTGACGCGGACCAGGTGCTGCGCCGCCCCCGCCACGAGTACACCCGGCAACTGCTGGACGCGGTGCCGGTGCCCGATCCGCGCCGGGGCCGCCGCGGGCGCGCCGTATCGCCCGCGACCGCGACCGCGGCCTCGACAGCCGCCACCACCGCTGACGGCCCGGACGCGCCCGGCCCCGCCGGCCCCGCCGGCTCCGGGGACCCGCGATGACCGGATACGAGCCGGGCCGCCGCGCGTCGCCGCCACGGCAGCCCCCGCGACAACCTCCCTGCCACCCCCCGCTACAACTGCGACAGCACCAGCCCGGCGCCGCCCAGCAGCGCCACGTCGTCGACCGCGGCCGTGCTCACCAGGACCCGCGGCTGCTCCGCACCGTCCCCCACCAGGCCGGAGCGCAGCCGCTCCTCGATCAGCCCGCGGAACCGCTCGCCGCCCTCACGCGCCTCACCGTGCAGCACGAACAGCCCGGGGGCGAAGAGCTGCTGGACGTTGACCAGGCCCAGGGCGACGTTCTCCGCGTACTCCTCGACCACCCGCTGCGCGGCGCCGTCCTCGCGAGCCACCAGGGCGCCCAGCGACACCGCCTGCCCCAGGCCGGCCTCCCGCGCCCTGGCGTGCAGCCAGCGGGTGGTGGCCACGGTCTTCCAGCAGCCGCGGCTGCCGCAGGTGCAGCGCTCACCGCTGGCCGACACCGTCATGTGGGCGCCGCTTCGGCCGCCGGGCGGGGCCAGCACCTGGCCGGCGTAGAGGATGCCCACGCCCAGCACCTCGCCGGTCGAGACCGACGCGAAGGTGCGCCGGCCGCGGCCGGGACCGAACCACCGGTCGCCGAGCACCTGGAGCCGGGCGTGGTGCTCCACCCGCACCGGCACCCCGGTCAGCGCCTCCAGCCGGGTCGCCACCGGATAGCCGCGCAGCGCCGGCACGTCGTTGACCTCGGTGATCAGCCCGGCGTCGGGATCGACCAGGCCGGCCGCCGCCACCCCGATGCCCTCCGGACGGCCGCCGGCGAAGACGCGGGCGGCGCGGGCGAGCGCGGCGTCGAGATCGGCGGGCAGCGCGGTCGCCGCGTCGTACCCGGTCTCGGTCCGCTCCACCACGGTGCCGGACAGGTCCAGCACCGCGGCCCTGATCCGGCCGGGCACCAGTTCGACCGCTCCCAGCCTGCGTGGACCACGCGGTGCGACCGGCTCCGGTTCGAGCGCGGGCACCAGTCGCAAGGGGAAACGTTCGTCGGCCATGGGCCGACTCTGCCACGACCGGGTTTCAGGAAGGTAGTGCTGTGATCCACACGAACTTGACCGAGTCGACCTGGCAGGAGGTGCGCGCGGCCGGCGCGCGGGGCATCGCCCTGCTGCCCATCGGCTCCCAGGAGCAGCACGCCGCCCACCTGCCCATGGGCACCGACACCCTCCTCGCGGAGGCGGTGGTCGACCGGGCCACGGCCCTGCTCGCGCGGGACGAGGGCGGTACGGAGCTGGTGCGCCTGCCCGCGCTGCCCTTCGGCCACAGCCCGCACCACCTGTTCGCGGCCGCCGTGTCGCTCAGCGCGGCCACCCTCGGGGCGGTCCTCGACGACGTGCTGGACTCGCTCGCCACCTCCGGCTACCACCGGATCATGGTGGTCAACGGCCACGGCGGCAACGACGAGATCATGCGGCTGGCCGTCAAGCGGTTCGCGCTGCGCACCGAGGTCACCGTGGCGGCCTGCTCGTACTGGACGGTCACCTCCGGCGAGGACGACGGCGGGCGGCCGGAGGTCACCCCGGGGCACGCCGGCTGGTTCGAGACGTCGCTGATGCTCGCGGCCCGGCCGGACCTCGTCCGCACCCCCGTGCCGGCCCGCGCGCCGGTGGAGCCGCCGCCCCTGTTCGACCACCCGCCCTACCCCGGCCTGACCGTGGAGCGCCACGGCGAGTGGGCCCGGGTCGGCGGGTCGACCGACGACGCCTCCGCCGCCGACGCCGCGCGCGGCCGGCGGCTGCTGGACGACCGGGCCGCCGGGCTGGCCCGGGCGATCCAGGCGTTCGACGAGGCCACCCGCTGAGTGCGAAGCGAGCACCGCTGAGTCGGCGCGGCCGCCCGCCGGGTTCGACGCGGTCACCGCCGAGCGCGAAGCGAGCACCGCTGCGTTCGAAGCGACCAGCGCTGCGTTCGACGCGGTCCTCGGCCGCCGAGCCGGTGCCCGCCGGCGCCGCACCTGTCACCACCGAGTTGGAGAGAAACGTATGAAGATCGTCGATGTCGATGTGTGGGTCGTCAACCTCCCGCTGGTCAACCCCTTCACGAGCTCGTTCGAGACGAAGACGGGAGAGACCCGCACCGTGGTGCGCATCCGTACCGACAGCGGCGTCGAGGGCTGGGGCGAGACCATGTGGGGCCGGCCGGTCGCCGCGATCGTCAAGGCGCTGGGCAAGGAGCTGATCGGCACCAGCCCGTTCGCCCTGGAGAGCTTCCACCGCAGGCACCACATGGTGCCCTTCTTCCACGGCTACCTCGGCTACGCGGCGATCGCCGCCATCGACGTGGCGTGCTGGGACGCGATGGGCAAGGCCACCGAGCAGTCCGTGACGGACCTGCTGGGCGGCCGGGTCCGGGACGAGGTCCCGATCACGGCGCTGATCACCCGCGCCGACGCCCCCGGGGCAAGCGGGGCGGCACTGGCCGAGGCGCTCGCCGAGCACACCGTGCGGGTGGTCGAGGAGGGCGGCTTCGAGGCGGTCAAGCTCAAGGGCACCACGGACGTCCGGGGCGACGTGGCGATCCTGCGGGCGCTGCGCGCGGCGCTTCCCGAGGTGAACCTGCGGGTCGACCCCAACGCGGCCTGGTCGGTGCCGGACTCGGTGCGGGCGGGCATCGCCCTGGAGGAGCTGAACCTGGAGTACCTGGAGGACCCGTGCTCCGGCATCGAGGGCATGAGCCAGGTCAAGGCGAAGGTGCGGATACCGCTGTGCACCAACATGTGCGTCGTGCGGTTCGAGGAGTTCGCCCCCGCGATGCGGCTCAACGCCGTGGACGTCATCCACGGTGACGTCTACAAGTGGGGCGGCATCGCGGCCACCAAGGCGCTCGCCGCGCACTGCGAGACCTTCGGGCTCGGCATGAACCTGCACAGCGGCGGGGAACTGGGCATCGCGACCGCGGCGCACCTCGCGGTCGTGGCCAGCACCCCGGTGCTCTCCCGCGCCATCGACAGCATGTACTACCTGCACGCCGACGACATCATCGAGCCGCTGCACCTGGAGAACGGGCGGCTGCGGGTGCCGGAGGGGCCCGGTCTCGGCGTCAGCGTGGACGAGGGGAAACTGCGGCACTTCGCCGCCGTCAACGAGCGAGAGGGAGACCTGACCGGATGAGCGCACAGGGCAAGCAGGCGGTACGCACGAAGGACGCGCCGAACCCCGCGGGAGCGTACAGCCAGGGCGTGGTGGCCGGCGGGCTGCTGTTCACCGCCGGGTTCGGCCCGCAGGACCCGGCGACGGGAGCGGTGCCCGAGACGGTCGCGGAGCAGACGGCGCAGGTCCTGCGCAACGTGCGGGCGGTGCTCGCGGCGCGCGGGCTGACCATGGACGACGTGGTCAAGGTGACCGTCCACCTCCAGCACCTGCGCCGGGACTTCGCGGCCTACGACGCGGTGTACCGGGAGTTCTTCACCGAGCCCTACCCGGTGCGCACCACGGTCGGCTCCGACCTGATGAACATCCTGGTGGAGATCGACGTGGTGGCGGCGATCCCCGCCTGACGCCGGGTTCCGCGGGCGGATCGTCCCCGCCAGGGCCATCAGGACGCATCCCGGTCCGGCCGCGGACCCGCACCGGCCGCACCGGGTAAGGACCACCGGTACCCCGCGGCCGGTGCGTACCGCGCTTCCGGGTGGGCAGGCGCACGGCGGCGGTCCGCGACCCTCGGGCCGATCGCCGGGCGCGGTGCCGGGCTCGGTGCCGGTCGCGGGTCGCGTACCCCCGTCCGGCCGACCAGGAAGGCGAGCACCATGCCCAGAGGATCGAACGCCAAGCGCGAGCGCCAGTACGAGCACATCAAGGACAGCGCGAAGGAGCGCGGCACGTCCGAGCGGCGGGCCGAGGAGATCGCGGCGCGCACCGTGAACAAGGAGCGGGCCCGCGCCGGCGAGTCGCGCACCGCCAGCCGCAGCTCGACCGAGGACATGTCGTCGTCCAGGCGGGGCGGGCAGCGCTCGCACTCCGGGTCCGGCGGCCCCACGAAGGAACAGCTCTACAACGAGGCCCGGCAACGCGGCATCGAGGGCCGTTCGACCATGACCAAGGCCGAGCTCAACAGGGCACTCGGCCGCTGAGCACGCTCCCCCCGGGCCCGGATCGCCATGCGGCGGTCCGGGCCCGGGGCCGTCTCCATGCTGTTACTTGTACACCCCAAGCGCTTGTGTTATACAAGTAACGATACACGTGGAGGTGGGCACTTTTGGTGGACCGGACAGGCGCGGAGTCCGTCGCAGGGCAGGGCGGGGCGGGCCTCGGGGATGAGGGCGGCGCGGACCAGGGCGGCGCGGACCAGGGGGCCGGAGGCGCACCCGGCGCCGGCGTGGCCTCGGTCGCGGACGCGGTGGTCGAACTCCTGCGGACGGTACGGCGCTCCAAGGCCCGGCTGCTGGCCGCGGCGAGCGACGACGTCGACTCGGCGACGCAGATCCTGCTGCGCCACTGCGCGATCGACGGCCCGCTGCGGGCGAGCGCGCTGGCCTCCAGCGTCCAGTCGGATCTGTCGACGGTCAGCCGCCAAGTGGCCGCGCTGGTGAACCGCGGGCTGCTGGAGCGCCGCGCGGACCCGGTGGACGGCCGGGCCAGCCTGCTGGTGGTGACCGACGCCGGCCAGGCCGTGATCGCCGAGCACGAGCAGGCCCGGATGGCCTTCTTCGAGCAGGTGGTGAGCGGCTGGTCCACCGAGGAGCGCAGCCAGTTCGTACGGCTCCTGGAGCGGTTCACCGCCGCCTATGACACGACCCACGCCCATTGGACGACCGACGCGGCGCGACAGGGCGCTTGCACCAGTGACTTGAAAGAGGGCAGTACCGCATGAGCGCCACCGCAACCCGTCAGACAGGCTCGCCGCCGGACGGCGCGCTGACCCATCGTCAGATCATGACGATCCTGTCCGGCCTCGTCCTGGGCATGTTCCTGGCCGCGCTGGACCAGACGATCGTCTCGACGGCGATCAAGACCATAGGCAACGACCTCAACGACCTGTCCGCGCAGGCGTGGGTCACCACCGCGTTCCTGATCACCTCGACGATCGCCGCACCGCTGTTCGGCAAGCTGTCGGACATCTACGGGCGCAAGCGGCTGTTCATGCTCGCGATCGTGATCTTCGTGATCGGCTCGGCCCTGTGCGGCCTGGCCCAGTCGATGTACGAACTGGCCGGGTTCCGCGCGTTCCAGGGCATAGGCGCCGGCGGCATCATGCCGCTCGCCCTCGCGGTGATCGGCGACATCATCCCGCCGCGCGAGCGCGCCCGTTACCAGGGCTACATGATGGCCGTCTTCGCCAGCGCCTCGGTGCTCGGCCCGGTGCTGGGCGGTCTGCTCTCCGGCACGGACAGCTTCCTGGGCGCCGCGGGCTGGCGCTGGATCTTCTACATCAACGTCCCCATCGCGGCCTTCGCGCTGGTCGTCATCGCCAAGGTGCTCCACCTCGACCACGTCCGCCGCGAGCGGCGCATCGACTGGTGGGGCTCGGCGCTGCTGGCCATCGGCCTGGTGCCGTTGCTGGTCGTCGCGGAGCAGGGGCAGAGCTGGGGCTGGGCCTCGGCCGGCTCGTTCGCCTGCTACCTGACCGGTGCGGCGGGCCTCGCGCTCTTCGTCTGGGTCCAGCACAAGATGGGCGACGACGCGCTGCTCCCGCTGCGGCTCTTCCGCAGCAGCACCTTCTCGGTCGCCTCGGCCCAGGTCACGATCATCGGTATGGCGATGTTCGGCGGGATGTCGGTGATCCCGCTCTACCTGCAGATCGTCAAGGGCGCCTCGCCGACCAAGTCCGGCCTGCTGCTGCTGCCGATGGTCGCCGGGCTGATGCTCGCCTCCCTCGGCTCGGGCCAGTTCGTCGCCCGCACCGGCCGCTACAAGATCCTGCCGGTGGTCGGGTCCTTCCTCATGGTCATCGGCATGGGCCTGATGATCACGATAGGCGCCGACACGGCCCTGTGGCAGACCGACATCTACATGGCGGTCTTCGGCATCGGCCTGGGTCTGAACATGCAGAGCCTGGTGCTGGCGATGCAGAACGCCGTGCCCGCGAAGGACATGGGCGTCGCCTCCGCGTCGTCGACGTTCTTCCGCTCCATCGGCGGCACCCTGGGCACGGCGATCTTCCTGTCCGTGCTGTTCTCGCAGGCCGGCACCAAGATCGCCCACGAGTACACGAAGGCGGCCACCGACCCGGCGTTCATCGCGGCGGGCAAGGCCCACCCGGACCAACTCGCCGCGCTGCACCAGCACCTGGGCGGCGGGCTGGACGACACCTCGTTCCTCAACGGGCTCGCCAAGCCGCTCAGCCACCCGTTCTTCGCGGGCTTCTCCGCGGCCGGCGACGTGGTCTTCGCGATCGTGGCCGTGCTGCTGCTGGCGGCGATCGTGCTCTCCACCCAGCTCAAGGAGGTCCCGCTGCGGCTGGTCTCGGGCAACCAGGCCCGCACCGAAGCGGAGACCGCCGCCACGGCGAGCGCCGCGGGCACCGCTACGGTCCCGGCCGCTGACGACACCGCGCAGGGCGCCCCGGCCGCGCCCTCCCCGGACACCCCGCGTACGGGCACCGCGACCGAGCACTGACCCGGTCCCGTACCCCACCGGAGAATCGCTTCTCCACGACGTCCGCCCCGCCGCCCACCCCCGGGCCGCGGGGCGGACGCCTGTGGGGCGGGAGTTGGCGGGGACGTCGAACTCGTGGGGTGTGCGGACGGCTTGACGCAGAGCGGGGGCCCGACCGGGCTTGCCGGTCGGGCCCCCGTGGTGGCGGGTGGGAGGGTCAGCGGAGGCGGGCCGCCTGGGAGGTGGGCAGCGCGGCCGCCGGGCCGCGGGACGGGGTGGCGGCCGGCGTGGTCGCCGTGGGGTGGTGGTGGCCGGAGCCGCCGCGCAGGGCGTGCGCGAGGGCCGGCAGCCCGCCGACCAGCGGCAGGTCGGCGCTGGACCGGGAGAGGTCGACGCTGATCGTCGGCTTCGTGCTGGGGGCGACGATCAGGCCGTTGTCGGTGCCGGCGACGATCAGGGCGAGCCGGTGTCCGGCGGGCACCACGTGGTCGGTGGAGGCGAGTTGGATGGTGATGGTGTAGGGCTTGCCCGGGGTGAGCGACACGCCGTGCAGCGACGGGTCGTAGTGCCCGAGGTCGGCCCAGCCGCGGCTGAAGACGGTCTGCTGGACGTTCTCGGTGTCCGCCGCGGTGTCGAGGTAGCAGGCACTGTCGCCCGACGTGCTGTCGCCCCAGCAGGACCGGGTGTTGAGCGTGGTGATGCCCTCGGCGCCGTCCTCGTAGTTGCGGATGGTCGCCGGACCGAGGTCGACCAGGACCGCCGACAGGTGGGCGCTGGTGGTGGTCGGGGTCGCGGTGAGGGTCACCGTGCCGCCGCCCGACAGCCGCAGGTCACTGGCGAGCGTGCCGGTGGTGAACGACACCTTGCTCGCGGTCGCCTGGTCCGCCTGCGCCGCCCAGTCGTCCTCGTCCTGCGCGGGGTTGTCGGTGTAGCGCTCGGTGCCGCTCGCCGGCGGGGCCCCGGCGCTCAGCGAGCCGAGGCCGTTGGTGCCGCTCGCCTTCAGGCCGACCTGGGTCGCGGCGGTGCCCGGCGCGGGCCAGACCGGGTCGGTGCTCCAGTGGTCGGGGGTGCGCTCGATGTCGGCCATCGGCTGGCTCTGCACGCCGTTGTCGACGCCCATCAGGTAGTGGTCGAACCACTGGTGCAGGGTGTCGACCCAGTCGGACCGCCGGTAGTCGAACGGGTCCACGTGGCCGGTCTGCGACAGCCAGATCTTGCGCTGCACCCCGTTCGCGGCGAGCGCGTTCCACCACTGGCCGAAGTTCTTGGTGCGCACGTTGAGGTCCTGCATGCCCTGCGCGACGAAGACGCTGGCCTTCACCTTGGACGCGTTGGCGTAGTAATCGCGGTCCTGCCAGGCGCTGGTCCAGTCGCCGTTGCGCGGCGCGCCGTCACGCAGCGCCTGTTCCTCGGCGGAGCAGTGCGACTGCGCGCCGGAGCTCTCGACCTCGGAGGCGAGCTCGTCGGGGCCGCCGTCGTAGAGGGCCGCGCCCTGCGCGAAGTAGTAGTCGTACCAGGAGCTGATGCCGCTGATGTCGACGATGGTCTTCAGGCCCTCGACCCCCGTCGCGGCGACGCCGTTGGCGACGGTGCCGTCCCAGCTCTTGCCGATCATGCCGACCGACCCGTTGGACCAGCCCGCCTGCGCGGTCGTGCTTCCGGTGCGTGTGGTGTACGCGGTGGCTCTGCCGTTCAGCCAGTCGATGACGGCTTTGGCCGAGGTGATGTCGGAGGCGCCGCCGACGTCGACGCAGCCGTCGGAGCGGTCGGTGCCCGCGAGGTCGACGAGGACGACCGCGTAGCCGCGCGGTACGAAGTAGTTGTCGTAGTAGAGCGGGAAGCCCACCGGGTTGCCGCTCTGGTCGTACGTCTTGACCTGGCTCTCGTTGCCGCGGCCGCAGCAGGAGTAGTACGGGCTGGCGTCCATGATCACCGGCACCTGCCGGCCCGCCGCCGCGGGTTCCGAGGGCCGGATGATGTCCGCCGCCACCCGGTCGGTCTTGCCGTCGCGGTCGCCGTCGACCCAGACGGACTGCCGGATGGCGTTGGCGTAGGAGTCGACCGGTTGACTGCCGGTGTCCCGCGGGCCGGCACCGGCGTGCGCGGCGACCGGGCCGAGGAGGACGAACATCAGGGCGGTGAGGACCACCGCCACGACGGACATCGAGTGGGTGCGGGGTCTCCGCGTCAGTGACAGCACCCCGGGACGTTACATCCTGACACCGCCATGACAACACCCCCTCTTTCGAGACAGCGGGGCGATTACCAGACACCCGCGGGCGCGTCCGGCGGCGACGGGCGACCGTCCCACGCCGACCGACCGCTCCACGCCGGCGACCGCCCGGCTACGCCCGGACGATGCGCTCCACCAACTCCGGCACCCACTCCACGTACTCGACCTCCGCGCCGCCGCGGTGGCGCGCGTACAGGAACCGGCCGGTGGCGCTGGTGCTCTCCGGCGTGGTGATCTCGGCGCCGGCGGCCGCGAGTACCGCCGTCAGGGCGTCGAGGTCGTCGACGATCACGGTGGCGCCGGCGTGGGCGTAGCGGGCCCGCTCCGCGGGTGGTCCCGCGATGACGAGGAAGTCGCCGATCGCCGCGAGTTCGACGGAGTCGAAGGCGAAACGGAGATCGGGCTCGGCACCGGTCAGTTCGCGCAGCAGGGGCAGCGACGGGTCGAGCGCATCGGTCCACAGGCGGGCGTAGGTCTTGAGAATGGTCATGACGGGTCCTCACGGTCACTTGTGCATACCTGGGCACCGTAGGAGAGTGAGCAGGTCGGAGGGAAGAACGCACTTTTTCGAAAGAGAGGCACCTGATGGTGACCGAGGAGGCCGGCCGGGTTTCACGGGACGCGGACGCCGATGTGACGCGCGCCCACTCCCTCGCGCGGGAGATCTTCTCCGGCATCGCGAACAAGTGGACGCTGCTGGTGGTCACCATCCTCGGCGAGCGCACCCTGCGCTTCACCCAACTCCGCGGCGAGGTCGAGGGCATCAGCCACAAGATGCTCACGCAGACGCTGCGCGGCCTCGAACGCGACGGGCTCGTCGAGCGCACCGTCCACCCGACCGTGCCGCCCCGCGTGGAGTACGCGCTCACGGACGCGGGCCAGGCGCTGCGCGCGACCGTCTACGGCATGTGCGCGTGGACCCGGTTGCATCTGGAGCACATCGAGGGGTCCCGGGAACGCTTCGACCGCGCGCGCCGGGAGCAGGCCGCCGCGGCATCCGGCCGGTAGGCCCGGCACGACAGCGCGCCCGCGCACCCGCACGCCCGCACGACCGCGCCCGCGGTGCGGCCCGCCCGGCTCGGCGACCGACCAGGAGGGGCAGAAGCAGCAGCAGATCGTGCGCCGCCGACCAAGCTCGGCCAGCCCTTCACCCGCTGGTCGATCCGCAAACTCGCCGCCTACCTGCAAAGAGTCCACGGCCGCGTGATCCGGATCGGCCGCGAGGCCTTACGGTGCCGGCTCGCCCGCCGCGGCGTCACCTTCCAGCGGACCAAGACATGGAAGGAGTCCCCTGACCCCGAGCGCGATGCCAGGCTCGACCGCATCGAACACGTCCTGGACCGCTTCCCGGACCGGGCGTTCGCGTTCGACGAGTTCGGGCCGCTCGGCATCCGTCCCGCCGGCGGCTCGTGCTGGGCCCGGGCCGGTCGCCCCGAGCGGCACCCCGCGACCCACCACCGCACCCACGGCGTCCGCTACTTCCACGGCTGCCACTCGATAGGCGACGACACACCCGGAGCCCGAAACAATGCGGTGCCGGGTGGGGCGCCGCCGGTGTAACGGCGGCGCGCCAGTCGGGACCGTTGTGGCTACGCGTCCCCGGTGGGCCCTGAGGAGGGCCCGGTCATCGCAGGGCGTCGTTGGTGCGGGCGGTCCAGATCGCCAGGGCGGCGAGCAGGGCGCAGGCGCCGCCGAGCCACAGCACGCCCTGGAGGGTGAGCGTGTCGACGATGACGCCGCCGACCAGTGCGCCGATGCCGATGGACAGGTTGAACACCGCCACCCACAGCGAGGAGGCCGCTTCCACGGCCTGCGGGGCGGACTTGAGCATCCAGGTCTGGAGGCCCACGGACACACCGCCGTAGGACAGACCCCAGACGATCAGCAGGATGGCGCCGCCGACCGCGGTCCGGCCCAGCAGCAGGAAGAGCGGCATCGCGACCGCGAGGGCCATGGAGATGATCAGCACGCTCCGGTGCACCCGGCGGGAGAGCGCCGCGCCGGCGACGAAGTTGCCGATCATGCCGGCCACACCGAACCCGAACAGCAGCGGACCGACGTAGCGCTCGTCGATCCCCGACAGCTTCTGGAGCGCCGGGCTCACGAACGTGTAGGCGGCGAAGTGCCCGAACACGATGAGCGCGGTCGCGATGATGCCGACGCGCACGCCCGGGTTGCGGAACTGCTCCGTCAGCAGCTTCGGCCGGATGGCCTGGGATGCGGCCAGCCCCGGCAGCACCGCCAGCAGGACGATCAGGGTGACGAGCGCCAGGGCGCTCAGTGAGGAGAAGGCGGTGCGCCAGCCGGTGAGGTCACCGACCAGGGTGCCGAGCGGGACGCCGAACACGTTCGCGGCTCCGACGCCGCCGAAGATGACCGCGGTGGCTCGCGGCGCGTCCGCGGGGGCGGCGAGCCGGACGGCCAGGCCGCTGGCGACGGCCCAGAAGCCGCCGATCGCGATACCGACCAGCACTCGGGAGCCCACCAGGACGGCGAAGTTCGGTGCCAGGGCGGAGGCCAGGTTGGAGACGGTCATCAGGGCCATCAGGCCGAGCAGCAGGATGCGCCGGTCCATCGACCCGACGAGCATCGGAACCAGTGGTGCCGCGAACGCGGCGACGATGCTGGGCACTGTCACCATGAGCCCGGCCGTCCCCTCGGAGACCGACAGTGCGGACCCCACGGAGGTCAGCAGGCCGATTGGCAGTTGCTCGGCGGTCACCAGCAGGAAGGTGCCCAGAGCCACCGCGGAGACCGCCGTCCAGCGACTTTTCTCCGGGACCTCTGGTTCCTGTGTCGAGACGGGGGTCTGTTCTGCGGTCGTCAACGGAGCCTCCTGCAAAGATTCGGGAGCGATCGCTCCCATACGGCAGACGCTAGTATGGGAGCGACCGCTCCACAAGTTGGGTAAGGTGAACACATGGCACGCCCCCGACAGTTCGACGAGAAGAACGCGGTCAGGTCGGCGACCGAGCTGTTCTGGCGACGCGGTTACCACGCCACCTCGGTGCGCGACCTGGGTGACGAGCTGAAGCTCACGCCCAGCAGCCTGTACCGGACGTTCACGGACAAGCACACGCTGTTCCTGCGCGCGCTCGACCACTACCGGGCCACCGACTCGGCGGAGGCCCAGCAGCGGCTGGACACGGCGGACCGTCCCGTTCGGCAGGTGCTGCGGGAATGGATGCTGTGGCTGGTCACCTGCCCGGCCGACGGCAAGTCCGGCCGCGGGTGCTTCGTGGTCAACACCGCCACCGAGCTCGGCACCACCGACGAAAAGGTCCGCCGGCGGACCGAGGCCGCCTTCGAGGTCACCCGGCAGGCCCTGCGGTCCGTGCTGGCCGAGGGCCGTGACCGTGGCGAACTGTCCGCCGGTCTCGACATCGACGGCGCCGTGGAGCTGCTGTTCACCACGGTGCTCGGCCTGCGGGTACGGGAACGCGCCGGCCACGACATCGAGCGTCTGACCACCGCGATCGATCTCGCGATCCGCGCCCTGGGGCCCCCGCCTGCGGAACCTGCCTGACGGCACCGCACCGGGACGTGCCAAGCAGGCCCTCGTCGACGCCGGCTACTGCTCCGAGACGAACCTCGAAGCCGCAAAGGAACGCCGACTGAGCTCCCCCACTGACACGTTCATGGCCACCGGCCGCCTCTCCCACGACGAGCAGGTCCCGCCCGCACCCCGCGGACGCATCCCCAAGGACGCGACCTTGAAGGAGCACATGGCCCGCGAACTGCGAACCAAGCCCGGCCGGGCCGCATACAGCCGACGCGAGACCATCGTCGAACCCGTCTTCGGCCAGATCATGACCTGCCACAACGGCCGCCGACTCCTCCTGCGCGGCGAGGACGGCGCCCGCGGCGAGTGGCGCCTGCCGGCCGCCTGCCACAACCTCCGCAAGATCTTCCGCCACACCGGAGCCGCCGAACTAGGCCGTGACGCTCGCCTGACCGCCCGCAACCGGCGACCCCCGGCACCGATTCCCGAACCCGCGAACGACACCTCCGACACCGACAGCCCCGCGAGCGGCGGACGACTCATCCCGCCGATCGCGACCGCCTGGCTGCTCGCCGGTTACTGAGACAGGCTCCTGGCCAAGCCGGTGAACCTACGCGGTCACAGCACTAGCGGGTCCCGCGGCCGGTCGGGTCGACGGTCCCGCGCCGCCGGGAGTGGGCGTCCACCGGGTCAGCCCGACGCCCCCGGTCCACGCGGCGGGTCGACGGAACCCGTCAACGGCTCACGCCGGCACGCGAGTTGCGGCGCACACCTGTCACAGGCCGGCGGGAGTCCGGGGGGCCGCGGGGAGGAGCCTGCGGGCCTCCCGGTCCGTCACCGGCTCGTCCGGCTCGATGCCGTGCAGGACGTACGCCAGGATCTCGGCGCCGCGCACCACCCGCGGGCCCGGGCGGTTGAAGTGGGCGGGGCCGTCGAGGACCCAGACCCGGCCGTCGCGGACCGCCGGCAGGTCCGGCCACGCGGGGTGTCCGGTCAGCACGTCCGCTTCCGTGAAGGTGCGTTCGGGCGGGAAGCCGCAGGGCATCAGCACGATCACCTCCGGGGCCGCGTCGCACAGCGCGGCCCAGTCCATGGCGGCGGTGTGCTCGCCCGGGTGGGCCAGCAGGGGTTCGCCGCCGGCGCGGCGGATCTGTTCGGGCACCCAGTGCCCGGCCGGCCACAGCGGGTCGAGCCATTCGATCGCGGCCACGCGGGGCCGGGGCCGACCCGAGGTCCGGTCCCGTACGGCGTCCAGCCGCCGGTACGCCTCGGCCACCCGGCGCGCGGCGGTCTCCGGTACGCCCAGGACGTCGCCGACCCGGCGCACGCAGGCGAGCACGTCGGGCAAGGTCCGCGGCTCCAGGCTGATGACGCGGGGCCCGTCGCCGTCCAGTACGCGTACCGAGTCGGCGACCGCCTCGTAGGAGACCGCGCAGACCTGGCAGAGGTCCTGGGTGAGCACCACGTCGGGCGCGAGGTCCGCGAGCAGGCCGGCGTCCAGGGTGTACAGGGAGGAACCCCGGTGCGCCGCTCCCCCGACCGCCTCGGAGATCTCCCGGCTGCTCAGCGCGTCGGCGTCGAACTCGGCGGACGTCACCACCGGCACCGGACCGACCACGTCCGGCGGCCAGTCGCACTCGTGGGTGCGCCCGACGAGGTCGCCGCCGAGGCCGAGTTCGACGACGATGTCGGTCGCGGCGGGAAGCAGGGAGACGATGCGCATACCCGAACGGTAGACCGCCCCGTACGGCGCGCGGGACGCACGGCGCACCCGGCCGCGCCTGGCGCCCGAACCGGCGACGGAACGCCCACCGCGGGCGCACACTGGGGACGGGGCATCGGCGGACCCGGGTCCGCCGGCGGAGGGGGAGGCCAACGGTGGCCGCACGACGGGGACTTCGGTCCGTGGAGGGGCTGTACGTGGCGGCCGTGGGCGCCCTCGCGGTGCTCGGCGCCGTCCACGGCGAGGCCCTCTTCTACCTGCTGGCGGTCGCCTTGACGCTGCCGTTCGGAGTGCCGGCGCTCGTGCTCGTCTACGGCGGGTACGCCGTCCTCAAGGGCGTCGGCGGCCTCCTGGCGCCGGCCACCCGCCCCGACGGCAGCGACGCCGCCTGGCTCAGCGCCGGCAGCGCCACGCTCAACGTCGCCCTCCTGGTCGGCGCGGCCCTCGCCAACGTCCTGCTGCTCGAACACACCCGCCGCCGTCGCCACCCCACGCCCCGGTAACGCATCGACCCGGCCTGCCCGCAAGGCCGTTGACGCGACGCCCGAACGGCGGGACCCACGGCACCACCGCACCCGCCCGGTATCTGCTGCCGCCTCCGCCATGCCCCGGCCACACCCCCGTGGCAGCCGGACACACGCCAGAAACGACGACGCGCGAACGCCCCACGACCGATCCGGCCCCCACCCGGACCACCGCAGCCGCGCCACCCGCCCGGTACCGACAGCCGCCTCCACCATCCCCCGACCACACCCCCGTGGCAGCCGGGCACACGCCGGAAACGACGACGCGCGAACGCGCCACGACCGATCCAACTCCCCCCGGACCGCAGGACCCACGACGCCACCACACCCCCGGTACCGACAGCCGCCTACACCATCCCCCGACCACGCCCCCGTGGCAGCCGGGCACACGCCGGAAACGACGACGCGCGAACGCGCCACGACCGATCCAACTCCCCCCGGACCGCAGGACCCACGACGCCACCACACCCCCGGTACCGACAGCCGCCTACACCATCCCCCGACCACGCCCCCGTGACGGCCGGACACACCCCGGAAACGACGACGCGCGAACGCGCCACGATCGGTCCGGCTCAGACGGCATCACGGGGACCCACGTGCTTCCGCAGGAACGCGAGTTGCGCCTCGACGGCCTCTTCGTGCGCGGCGAGGAACGGGGCGTAGTGGCTGCCGGGCAGGTGGACCACCTCGGCGGCCGGCGCGTTCCCGGCCGCGCGGACGGCGGGGTCGGCGAGCACGCTCTGGTCCTGGTCGCAGACGACGACCAGCAGCGGGCATCGTATCCGGGAGGCGTGGCGGCCGGGCCGGTAGCCGCCGATCCGCAGGGCGATCCGGGCGGCGACGGTCTGCTCCCAGCCGGTGTGCCGGCCGTCGGGGTCCAGGGCCAGGTCGCCGTCCATGGCGTCGGGCGTGGTGAGCGAGGCGACGGCGCCGCGCGGACCGGCGGTCGGGACCAGCAGCGGCGGGCGCCCGAAAGCGCCGCCGAGCGCGTCCGCGACGCCCCGGCCGAAGAGCCGCAGCGCCGCGAGGGGCGTCATGCAGCGCAGCGCGTGGGGTGCGACCGCGCGGCCGTCGACCAGCGGGGTCTGGGAGATGGCGCAGGCCAGTCGCGGGTTGTCGGCCGCGACGCGGAAGAGGTGGCCGCCCGCGAGCGAGAAGCCCCAGGCCGAGATCCGGTCCGGGTCGACGTCGGGCAGGTCGGTCGCGCAGTCGATCGCGGCATGCCAGTCGGCGACCTGCTCGTCGAAGTCGACGATCTGGCGCGGTGTGCCGCCGCTCTCCCCGAACCGCCGGTGGTCGAAGGCCAGGACGGCGAACCCGGCCTCGTTGAACCGCGCGGCGAACTGGTCCGAGGCCGGTTCCTTGGTGACCGAGGTCCCGCCGGCCATGATCACGCAGCCGCCGTTGGCCCCCGGATAGTGCCAGCCGGCGCATGAGGTGTCGCCGCTGGCGAAACGTACTTTCTCCCGTTGCCTGATCACGGGCACGTGGACCTCCGTGGTGATTGCGTCGTACGCGGGTGCGATGTCGGTGCGCTGCGATGCGGGTGCGCTGGGGTGCGGGGGCCCGCGGCGTCGTCGTGGCCGCGGGCCCCCGCGCCGGGTCGCCACCGGCGGTGGCGGCCCGGGGTACCGGCGGTCAGCCGGTCAGCCGGTCAGCCGGTCAGGACGGGGAACCAGTTGCGCGGGTCGAGGATCATCGTGCGCTCCTTCCATGGCTCGGGTCCACGAGCGGCGAGGCGCCTTCGGGACGATGCGGGGTGGATGTCCTCCATGCTTGGGCCGCCGTCCCCGAAACGGGCAGCGCGAGGCGGTGGAATGGGCGAAACTTGCTCGCATGGCGCGCGCAACGGCGGATTCCGCACTGAGCCTCATCGACCAGCGGCTGGTGGCCGCGCTGCAGTGCGACGGCCGTCTGACCGCGGAGCGGGCGGCCCAGGTGCTGGGGCTCAACCCCGCCACCGTGCGCCGCCGCCTGCACGCGCTCGGCGCCGACGGCACGCTGCGTGTCGTGGTCTCACCGGTCGCGCGACCGCGCAACGGAGGCTCGGCCGGCGCCCTGTTCCTGCGCATCCGGGTGCTGCGGGGGAAGCTCGACACGATCGTGGCCGCGCTCGCCGCGCGCGAGGACATCCCGTTCATCGACATCACCACCTCGGGTGACGAGATCTTCGCCGTCGCCCGGACCGAGCCGGGGTCGCGCGACCCGCTGGTCTTCCGCCAACTGCCCTCCACCCAGGCGGTGACGTCCCTGGAGAGCGCCACGATCCTGCACGTCTTCCGGCTCACCTCCGAGTGGCGGCACCAGGTGCTGACCGCGGCGGAACGCGCGGCGCTGAGCCCGGCCGGCCCGGGACCCGGGTCGGCCGCCGACGGCTCCCCCGGCCCGTACGGTGTCGACACCGACGCGGTGGAGCAGGCTCTGATCGACGCTCTCACTCCCGACGCGCGGCTGTCCTCGGCGGCGCTGGCCGAGCGCACCGGCCACCCGGAGAGCACCGTGCGCCGCCGCCTGGCCAGGCTGGCCGACCAGGGCCGGCTGGTCACCCAGGTGCTGGTCGATCCGCGCCGCCTCGGGCTGCTCATCGAGGCCAAGCTGCTGCTGCACGTGGCGCCGGACCACCTGGCCGCCGCGGGGCAGGCGCTGGCCGATCACCCCGCGGTGCACGGCGCGTTCGCGACCTCGGGCCCCTCGAACCTGCACGCGGCCGCGTACTTCCCGGATCTGACGGCCCTGTACGGCTTCCTCTCCCGGGACCTGGTCGGCCTGGGCATCACCCATGTCGAGACGGCCGTCGTCAGCCGCGCCGCCAAGCGGACTCCCGCGCTGCCGCGGCCGGTTCAGCCGGCCCCACCCGTGCGGGCGGCCCGGGAGGCACGACAGGCCCGCCCGGCCCGCCAGAGGTAGGCCGCGCCCGCGCGTACGCCGCCCCGAGACGCCCCCACCGCGCCTTCGCCCACCCCGAAGCGACCCCGGCCCCACCCCCACCCACCCGATTTGTCAACGCCATTGACATATACCTGGCACCCCTCTACGTTTCACCGTCGAATCGCTTCGACGCGGTTCGTCGAAGCGATTCGACGCAGCGTTCGCCACCCTTCCGACCCCCGTGGAGGTCCCTTCAATGTCGAAGGCGCGCAGCCGAACAGTCGTGACCGCGATGGCCTTGGCAAGCGCCCTGCTCCTCGCTTCGTGCGGGAGTTCGGGCGGCTCGACAGGCGACGGCAAGACCCTCAAGCTCTGGCACTACGAAGGCCCCGACAGCGCGATGGGCATCGCCTGGAACCAGGCGATCGCCGAATTCAAGAAGACCCACCCGGGCGTCAAGGTGGAGTTCGAGGCAAAGGGCTTCGAGCAGATCCAGAAGACCGCCTCGATGGTCCTCAACTCCGATGACGCACCGGACGTGATGGAGTACAACAAGGGCAACTCCACCGCCGGGCTGCTGGCCAAGCAGGGACTGCTCACCGACCTGACCCCCGAAGTCACCAAGTACGGCTGGGACAAGCTGCTCAGCCCGAGCGTGACCACCACCAGCAGGTACAACACGCAGGGCGTGATGGGTTCGGGCGACTGGTACGGCGTCCCGAACTTCGGCGAGTACACGATGGTGTATTACAACAAGGACCTCTTCGCCAAGAACGGCGTCCAGGTCCCCACCACGCCCGAGGAGTTCACCGCCGCGCTGGCCGCCTTCAAGGCCAAGGGCATCACCCCGCTCGCCGACGCGGGCGCCGAGTACCCCGCCCAGCAGTACCTCTACCAGCTGGCGCTGACCAAGGCCGACCGCGCCTGGGTGAACGCCTACCAGCTCTACCAGGGCAAGGTGGACTTCCACGACGCGGCCTGGACCTACGCGGCGAACACCTTCGCGGACTGGGTCGCCAAGGGCTACCTCGCCAAGACCGCCAGCGGCGCCAAGGCCGAGGACGCCGGCGTCTCCTTCATCAGCGGCAAGTACCCGATCTTCTTCTCGGGCAGCTGGTGGTACGGGCGGTTCAAGACCGAGAACAAGTTCGCCTGGGGCTCGTTCCTGTGGCCCGGATCGAAACTGACCCTCGGCTCCGGCGGCAATCTCTGGGTCGTTCCCAAGAAGGCCAGGAACAAGCAACTCGCCTACGACTTCATCAACATCACCATGAAGCAGGGCATCCAGAACACCCTCGGAAACAACGGCGGCATTCCGGTGGCGGCCTCTCCCACGGCCATCACCGACCCGGCCTCGAAGACGCTGATCGAGAACTTCAACAAGATCTCCGCCGCCGACGGCCTCGCCTTCTACCCCGACTGGCCGGTGCCCGGCTTCTACGACGACCTCGTCTCCGCCGTCCAGAAACTCCTCACCGGCAGCGCGAAGCCGGACCAGGTACTGGACGAGTTGCAGAAGGCGTACGACGCGGGTGCGCCGAAGTCATGACCGCCCGACGCCACCAGCCGGCGAACACCTACCCGCTCTACCTGATACCCGGGGCCGTCGCCTTTCTCGCGGTCATCGTCTACCCGTTCGCGCTGAACGTCTACTACAGCTTCACGAACTGGCAGGGGGTGGGCTCGCCGAGCTGGGCGGGGCTGGCCAACTACCGGCAGCTGATGAAGGATTCGCAGTTCTGGCAGTCCTTCCAGCACAGCCTCGCCATGGTGGTGGCGATGGCGGTCGTCCCCACCGTCATCGGGCTGGTGGTGGCCGCCGCCCTGTTCGACTTCGTCGCCAAGCACTTCGGGTCGAAGCTCGTCGCCGTCCTGCGGGCCTGCTTCTACCTGCCCCAGGTGCTGCCGATCACGGTGGCGGGCATCGTCTGGAGCTGGATACTCGCCCCCGAGAACGGCTCGCTCAACGAGCTGCTCAAGGCGGTGGGCCTGGGCGGACTGCGGCAGGACTGGCTGGGTGACCCGCACTTCGCGCTGTACAGCGTGATGGCGGTCATGGTCTGGGTCCAACTGGGCTTCCCCGTGGTCATCTTCATGTCGGGCCTGCAACGCGTCGACCCGGCGCTGCACGAGGCCGCCGAACTCGACGGCACCTCCTGGTGGCAGCGGTTCTGGCACGTCACGCTGCCCCAACTGCGCCCGGAGATCTACGTGGTGATGCTCTGGTGCACCATCGCGGCGCTCAAGGTCTTCGGCGCGGTCTACGTCCTGACCAAGGGCGGGCCCGCCGACGCCACGGACGTCCCGTCGTACTTCTCGTTCGCGACCTTCTTCGAGAAGACCCAGGTGGGATACGGATCGGCGATCGCGACCGTCATGACCGTGCTCATCCTCGCGCTGACGGTGGTCGGTCTGAGCTTCCAGACCCGGGCGGAGGACGCACGGTGAACACGGTGAAGCGCTTCCCCGCGCTGACAGCGATCGCCCTGGGCGCCGTCTTCATGGTGCTGCCCCTGCTGATCGTGCTGGACAACGCGCTGAAGTCGCCCGGCGACTACTCCGCCCACGGCCCGCTCTCCTTGCCGCACGGGATCTACCTGGACGGCCTGAAGAGCTTCTGGACCCGGGTGGACTTCGGCCGGGTGCTCCTCAACTCCACGCTGATCTCAGGGTCGGTGGCCCTGGCGGGCGTCCTGCTGTCGGTCCTCAACGCCTACGCGATCGGCATCGGCCGGATCAGGGGCCGCGCCTGGATACTCGCCTTCTTCGTGCTGGCGAACGTCCTGCCGCAGGAGGCCCTGGTCTATCCGCTCTACTACCTGTCCAAGCAACTCGGCCTGTATGACACCCGGTTGAGCCTGGTCATCGTCTTCAGCGTCATCCAGTCGGCGTTCGGCACCTACCTGCTGTCGTCGGTGCTGGGCGCCTTCCCCCGGGAGATCATCGAGGCGGCCCGGATCGACGGCGCCAACAGCTGGCAGGTGCTGTGGCGGATCGTGGTACCGGTCAGCCGGTCCACGCTCGGCGTCCTGATGGTGTTCTTCTTCATCTGGACCTGGAACGAGTTCCTGCTGCCGCTGGTGCTGCTGCCGTCGAACGACAACCAGACGGTGTCGGTCGCCCTCGGGGTGCTCCAGGGGCAGCGGTTGATGGACGCGACGATGACGAACGCGGCCGGCCTGCTCGGCGCGCTGCCCGCCATCGCCTTCTTCCTGGTCTTCCAGCGGACGCTGACCCGCGGCATCGCCGTGGGCGCGGTCAAGTGAGGCGAGGGGCCGCCGGCACCGCCCGCGGCCCCCGCCCACCGCACCGCCACGTCCGCCGCGCCATCCCGCCACCCCGCCACACCACCCCGCCACACCCACCACCTTCGCCGTATCACCCCAGCCTGCCCCGCCCCACCCTGCCCGCGTGCGGGTGGCCCTACCAGGAGAGGCCCTGACGATGAAGTTCACCGACGGATACTGGCTGCTGCGCGAGGGGGTCACGGCCGCCTACCCGGCCCAGGTGCTCGACGCCACCGCCGGCGAGGGCACATTGACCGTCCACGCGCCCACCCAGCCCGTCCGGCACCGCGGCGACCTGCTCAAGGGCCCGCTCGTCACCGTCGACTGCACCGCGCCGATGCCGGACGTGATCGGCGTCCGCGTCACGCACTTCGACGGCGGGCACCCCAGGAGCCCGCAGTTCACGGTCGCCGGCGCCGACCACGAGCCCGTCGCCGCCGTCTCCGACAGCGAAGCCACCCTCACCTCGGGCGCGTTGAGCGTGCGCTTCGGCCGGGGCGAGGAGTGGACGATGGACTTTCTCGCCGGCGGCCGCACCCTGACCGGCAGCGGCCGGAAGTCCATGGGCTTCATGGAGACCGCCGACGGCCACCACTACGTCCGCGAGCAGCTCCGGCTCGACGTCGGCACCAGCGTCTACGGACTCGGCGAGCGCTTCGGGCCGCTGGTCAAGAACGGCCAGAGCGTCGACATGTGGAACGCCGACGGCGGCACCAGCAGCGAGCAGTCCTACAAGAACATCCCGTTCTACCTCACCGACGCCGGCTACGGCGTCTTCGTCGACGACCCGGGCCGGGTCTCCTTCGAGGTCGCCTCGGAGCAGGTCTCCCGGGTCGGCTTCAGCATCGAGGGCCAGCAGCTCCAGTACTACGTCATCCACGGCCCCACCCCCAAGGAGATCCTGCGCAAGTACACCGCCCTGACCGGCCGTCCGGCGCTCCCGCCGGCCTGGTCCTTCGGCCTGTGGCTCACCACCTCCTTCACCACCTCCTACGACGAGCAGACCGTCACCGGCTTCGTCGAGGGCATGGCGGAACGCGAACTGCCGCTGTCGGTCTTCCACTTCGACTGCTTCTGGATGCGCGAGTTCAACTGGTGCGACTTCGTCTGGGACCCGCGGGTCTTTCCCGACCCGGAGGGGATGCTGCGCCGGCTGAAGGAGCGCGGGCTTCGGATCTCGCTGTGGATCAACCCCTACATCGCCCAGCGCTCCCCGCTGTTCGCCGAGGGCAAGGCGGGCGGCTACCTGCTCAAGCGGCCCGACGGCAGCGTCTGGCAGTGGGACCTGTGGCAACCCGGCATGGCGCTGGTGGACTTCACCAACCCCGACGCGCGCGCCTGGTACGCCGGCAAGCTGGAGGCACTGCTGGCGATGGGTGTGGACTGCTTCAAGACGGACTTCGGCGAGCGGGTCCCCACCGACGTCGCCTACTTCGACGGCTCCGACCCCGAACGCATGCACAACTACTACGCGTTCCTGTACAACCGGACCGTCTTCGACGTGCTGCGCGAGCACCGCGGCGACGCGGAGGCCGTGGTGTTCGCCCGCTCGGCGTCGGCCGGCAGCCAGCAGTTCCCGGTGCACTGGGGCGGCGACTGCGAGTCGACCTGGGTGTCCATGGCCGAGTCGCTGCGCGGCGGGCTCTCGCTGGGCCTGTCCGGGTTCGGCTTCTGGAGCCACGACATCGGCGGCTTCGAAGGGCGGCCGGACCCGGGGCTGTTCAAGCGCTGGATCGCCTTCGGCATGCTCTCCTCGCACAGCCGCCTGCACGGCTCGTCCTCCTACCGGGCGCCGTGGCTGTTCGACGAGGAGGCGGTCGACGTGCTGCGCGCCTTCACCCGGCTCAAGCACCGCCTGATGCCGTACCTCTACCAGGCCGCCCACCAGGCGCACGTCGACGGCGTCCCGGTGATGCGCGCGATGGTGCTGGAGTTCCCCGACGACCCCGGGTGCACCCACCTGGAGCGGCAGTACATGCTGGGCGGCGACCTGCTGGTGGCGCCGGTGCTCTCCCCCACCGGCGAGGTGTCGTACTACGTGCCCGACGGCACCTGGACGCATTTCAGCACCGGCGAGCAGGTCACCGGGCCGCGCTGGGTGCACGAGACGCACGGCTACCTCAGCGTCCCGCTGCTGGTGCGCCCCGGCGCCGTCGTCCCGGTCGCCGCGGCCGGCGACCGTCCGGACCGGGTCTGGGCCGACGACATGACGCTGCGGGTGTTCCGGCCGGCCGACGGCGAGCGCAGGACGGTGCGCGTGCCGCGCCCGGACGGCGGCGCCGCGGTCGAGGTCACCGTCGTCCGGGACGGGGACGCGCTGCGGGCCGAGACCACCGACGCGTCGCTGCCGTGGGGCGTGGAGGTGGTGGGTGGGCCCTCGGTCCGGGCCGCGGCCGGAACGGGTACTGTCACCATCGATCTGTCCGGCTTCTGATGGAAGCCCGCAGGGTGGGCCGCCGGCCGAGGGAGTGCCATGGTCAAGATCACTGACGTCGCGGCGCACGCCGGCGTCTCGCCGAGCACCGTCAGCTACGCGCTCAGCGGCAAGCGCCCGATCTCCCAGGAGACGCGGCTTCGGATCGAGCAGAGCATCCGCGAGTTGGGCTACCGGCCGCACGCCGGCGCCCGTTCACTGGCCAGCAGCCGGGCCCGGGTGCTCGCGCTCGTGCTGCCGCTGCGCAAGGGCATGCACCTGCCGGTGGTCATGCAGTTCGCGACGTCGGTGGTCACCGCGGCGCGGGACTACGACCACGACGTGCTCCTCCTCACCCAGAGCGAGGGTGAGGAGGGGCTGGTCCGGGTCTCCGGAAGCGCCATGGCGGACGCCTTCGTCATCATGGACGTGGAGTTGAACGACCGCCGGCTGCCGCTGCTGCGCACCTTGGACCAGCCGTCGGTGCTGATCGGCTACCCGGCCGACCCGACCGGTCTGACCTGCGTCGACCTCGACTTCCAGCAGGCCGCCGAGGCGTGCGTCGACCATCTGGCGGCGCTCGGGCACCGCCGGGTCGCCCTGATCGGCTCGCACCCCGAGGTCTACGTCCGCGAGACCGGGTTCGCGCGGCGGGTGGCCACCGGGTTCACGGCGGCCGCCGACCGGCACGGCCTGCTCTCCTCCATCCACCCCTGTGTCGACACCCCGGTCGCGGCCCGCACCCTCGCCGAGCGCCTGGTGCGGGAACAGCCCGACCTCACCGGCGTCGTGGTCCACAACGAACCGATCGTGCACCCGCTCATCGACGCGCTCACCGCACTCGGGCTGCGCATCCCGCAGGACATCTCGGTCGCCGCGATCTGCCCCGACGAGATCGCCGAACCGGCCGCGACCCCGATCACGTCCGTCTCCATCCCCACCGCCCAGGTCGGCGCCCGCGCGGTCGACCTCCTGATGTCCAAACTCCAGGGCCACGAAGTCCCCGAGACCACCATCCTCCCCACCCACCTCACCCCCCGCGCCACCACGGCCCCGCCCCCGGCCCCGGCCCCGGCCCCGACCCTGTGAGACGGTGCCGGGGTGATCACCGTCGTCGAAGGGCCGAGCGCCGCGGGCAAGAGCACCCACGCCGGCGCGTTCCGGCCGGCGCTGGTGGTCGGCGAGCAACCAGGCCACGTCACACCGGACCCGACGGCGAGCCTTGAGGAGCAGAGCGCCTTCTGGGTCCGGCAGAACGAGGCACGCTGGGCCCGCGCGCTGCGCACGCAGGCCGCGCACGGGCTCGCCGTGTGCGACACGGACCCGTTGAAGCTGCACTACGCCTGGACCCTGGCGCGCGCCGGACAGAGCTCGGCGGCGGACGCGTTCGCACGCCAACTGCGCCTGACGCGGGAGGCGATCACCCGGCGCCGCCTCGGCGTCGCCGACCTCGTCGCGTGTGTCGTGCCGTCCGAGGCCGCGCTGCGGGAGCGCCGGGCCGGCGACACCACCCGGCGGCGTCGCCAGTTCGAGTCGCATCTCCGGCTGGCCGGCCCCCTCGCGGAGTGGTATGCCGCGCTGGAGGCCACCGACCCCGGGCACGTGATCCGGCACTGGCCGGAGCGGACCCACCCGCTGGTGCGGCGCGCCCACTACGACGTGGATCTCTTCGACGCCTGGATGGCACGGCTCCCGAGCCTCTGAGGTCACGGGGCGCCGCAGCGGTGCGACGGGAACTCCGGCGGCCGGTCGGCGGCCGCGGTGAGCTGACGTGCCAGGTCCCGGAGGGATTGGCGTAGTTCGTCCGGGCTGTGGACGGTGAAGGGCCATTCCAGGGAGGCGAGGAGCCGGGCCATGCCGTCGAGGCGGTCCGCCCGGGCCCGTATCAGGACACCGTCGGGCCGGGGCGTGAGAGTGGCGGTGCCGTTCGGCAGCCGCCGCGCGAGTTCACCGAGGGGGCCGTCGACGAGGACTTCGACCTGCCAGCGGTAGGGCGCCTGCGCAAGGGTGGCGGTGAGGTGGGCGACCGGGTCGAAGCCCGCGGGCAGGGTGAAGGTCGCGTCTCGGGGCGCGACGGAGGCGATCCGGTCGATCCGGAAGGTGCGCAGGGCGCCGCGGAGGTGGTCATGGCCGATGACGTACCAGCGCGCGTCGTGGAAGACCACGCCGTAGGGGTCGAGGACGCGTTCGCTGTGTTCCTGGCGCCAGGACCGGTAGCGCAGGGCGACGCCGTGGCGGGAGCGGGACGCCTGAGCCAGGGTCAGCAGGACTCCGGTCGCGGGGAGTTGCGCGGTGACGGTGCCCGCGGTGAACGACAGGGCGTCGCGCATGGCGGCGAGCGGTTCCCGCACCGTCCGCGGCAGTACCCGCTCGATCTTGGCCAGAGCGCCGGGGCCGGCGGGGGCGGTGCCGCTCATGCCCAGCCGTTCTCCCGCGAGCAGGCCCAGGACGACCGCGAGGGCCTCGTCATTGGTGAGCACCAGGGGCGGCATCCGGTAGCCGCGGGCCAGCCGGTAGCCACCGTAACGGCCGCGATCGGACTCCACCGGAATGCCCAATTCCCGCAGGTGCGCCGCGTATCGGCGCACGGTGCGGACGTCGGTGCCCAGCCGGTCCGCGAGTTGGGGGCCGGTGAGTCCCGGGTGGGCCTGGAGGAGTTCGAGCAGGGCGAGCACACGCGTCAGAGGGTGAGACATGGATCACTCACAAAAGCAGGGCGGGAACTGTCCTGCATCGACCCTACGCTCCGTCCACCACCACGGATTCCACCACTTCGAACGGGAGAAGACCCATGGCTACCTTCGTACTCGTCCCCGGCGCCTGGCTGGGCGCCTGGGCCTGGGAGGGCACCACCCGCGCGCTGCGCGAGCGGGGCCACACGGTGCTGCCGGTGACGCTGACGGGGCTCGGCGAACGCGTCGGCGAGGCGACTCCGGAGACGAACCTGGACACCCACATCGACGACATCGTCGCGGCCGTCGACCAGCACGGCCTGCACGATGTCACCCTGGTGGCGCACAGTTACGCCGCTGCGCCCGTCACCGGGGCCGCCGGGCGCCTGGGATCGCGGCTGGAGCGTCTGGTCCACCTCGACAGCGCCCCGCTCGCCGAGGGCATGCGCATGCTGGACCTCGTGCCGCCGCAGGTGGCCGAGCAGTTGGGCAAAGAGGTCGCCGACCACGGGGAGGGGTGGCGGCTGCCGCTGCCGCGCTTCGAGGCCCTCGGCGCGTTCGGCAGCCTGGAGGGACTCGGCGAGGAGCAGCGCCACCTCATGCGCGCGCAGGCGGTTCCCCAGCCGTTCGGCACTTACGAGCAGCGGCTCACCGGTTCCGTCGCCGTCGGCCCCGGGGTGGATCGTGTCCTGGTCGCCTGCGACGACTTCAGGACGCTGCTGGAAGCCGGGGTGCCGATGCTGGCGTTCCTCGACCAGCCGCCGTGGCGACGAGTCGACATTTCCACCGGGCACTGGCCCATGCTGTCCGCCGCCACCGAACTCGCCGAGGTCCTCCACACGGCCGTCTCCTGACGCGCCGCGGGCCCGCGGCGCGTCCGACGCCGACGCAGCACGTGCTCCGCCCGCTGGACGCCTGGAGCCGGCGACGGCCGGCGGAGATCCACCGGCAGACCGTTGATCCTGTGTGATCGGGCCGGGTCAGCGGGGAGACTGGTGGAGTGGACCAGACGAAGGAGATCGTGGCGCTGGTCGGGCGCGTGCTGGGGCCGGCCGTCGTCGGCAGCTACCCGCACGGTTCCGCCACCCTCGGCGGTCTCCGCCCGGCCAGCGACGTGGACGTGCTGGTCGTCTCCCGGCGGTGGATGTCCGACCCGGAGCGGCGGGCGCTGCTCGACGGCCTGCTCGGGATCTCCGGGTCCCCGAACGGCGCCCGCCCGGTCGAACTCACCGTGGTCGTCCACTCCGAGGTCACCCCGTGGCGCCCCGCGCCGACCTGCGACTTCCAGTACGGCGAGTGGCTGCGCGCCGCGTACCTGGCCGGGCAGGTGCCCCGCCCGGAGCCGATGCCCGATCTCGCGCTGCTGATCAGCATGGCGCTCGCCGGCGGCCGTGCCCTCACCGGTCCGCACCCCGCGCGGGTCCTCGACCCGGTCCCGCACGCCGACCTGGTCCGGGCGAGCGTGGCCGGCATCCCCGGCCTGATCGAGGACTTGGCGGCCGACACCCGCAACGTGCTGCTGACCTTCGCCCGTATCTGGACCACGCTCGGCACCGGCGAGATCAGGTCGAAGGACGCCGCCGCCGACTGGGCGCTGGCGCGCCTCCCGCCCGAACACCGCCCCGTCCTCGAACACGCCCGGCAGCTCTACCTCGACCGCACGTACGCCGAGGAGCGGTGGAGCCCGACGCTGCGGGCGCGGGCCCGGCCGCACGTGGACCATGTGCGCGGCGAGATCGACCGGTTGCGTACCAGGGCCCCGCGCATCCAGCGGACCTAGCGGACGGGAGAGCGCGCGCCCGGGGGCCGGAATCCCGACCTCGGCGCCGTTTTCCGCACGTCAGAACCCGGCCAGGTCCCCGCCGCCGGCTGCTACGGTTGGCCTGCCGGCCAGCAGGGGAACCGCGGCGGCCCGACCACCATCCGCAACGGAGCCGCCACCCATGCCGTCCACTCCCGCCCTCGCCGTGCCCTCGCCCGCGCAGATACGCGGTGCCGTCCGGGGCACGTACATCGCCTTCACCGGTTGCGGTCTCGCGTTCGCGAGTTGGGCCTCGCGGATTCCGCAGGTCCGCGACCACCTCCACCTCTCCCCCGCGCGGCTCGGCCTCGTGCTGCTCGCCATCGCCGCGGGCTCGCTGATCGCGCTGCCGATGGCCGGGCCGGTCATCCACCGCATCGGCACCAGGCGCACGGTCGCGGGCATGTCGGTGCTGCTGTCCGCGGGTCTGGCCACCGTCGCCGTCGGGTACCCCAGCGGCCCGATCCCGGTGGTGGCCGGGCTGTTCCTGCTCGGTTTCGCCACCGGCGCGTGGGACGTGGCGATGAACGTGCACGGGGCGCTGGTCGAGAGGCACCTCGGGCGGTCGATCATGTCCCGCTTCCACGCCGGCTACAGCCTCGGTACGGTCGCGGGCGCGCTGATCGGCGCGGGGATGGTCGCCCTCCATGTGCCGGTCACCGCGCACCTGTTGCTGGCCGCGGCGGCCGTCGCGGTGGCCGTCCCCTGGGGGACCCGCGGCTTCGTGTCCGACCGCTCCCCGGTCGAGGAGCCGTCCGAGGTGCCGTCCGGAGCGCCCTCCGGCGAGCCCGCCCCCGCCGCGCGCAGCGCCCTGGCGGCATGGCGCGAACCCCGTACGCTGCTGATCGGCGTCTTCGTGCTCGCCTTCGCCTTCGCCGAGGGCACCGGGAACGACTGGATCGGGATCGCCACCATCGACGGCTACGGCACCTCGGCGCTGGTCGGCACCCTCGCGTTCGCCGCGTTCCTGTCCACGATGACGCTCGGCCGCTGGTTCGGGCCCACGCTGCTCGACCGCCACGGCCGGGTGCCCGTCATCCGCGTGCTGGCCGTGCTCGGCATCGCGGGCACGGTGCTGTTCGTGTTCGCCCCCGCCACGCCGCTGGCGTTCGTCGGGGCGGTGCTGTGGGGACTCGGTGTCTCGCTGGGCTTTCCGGTCGGCATGAGCGCGGGGGCCGACGAGCCGCAGTACGCCGCCGGCCGGGTCAGTGTCATCGCGTCCATCGGCTACTGCGCGTTCCTCGCGGGCCCGCCCTCGATCGGTCTGCTCGCCGACCACATCACCATCCTGCGGGCGCTCACCTCCGTCGCCGTCCTCCTCGGTATCGCCGCGGCGATCACCGCGGCCGTCACCCCGCCGCAGGGCGTCGTGGCCTCCTCGCCCGAACAGCCCGAACAGCCCGAACAGCCTGAACAGGTCGCGCAGCCCGGGCAGCCCGGGCAGATCACCGACAACGACAGCGCGGCCGCTTCGTAAAGGGCCGCCGGCCGCCTCCCTACACTGGGTCGCATGCCCGAAGACGTGACGCTCGCCCCGATCGTGGTCGAACCCGACCCCAGCTGGCAGGCGCGGGGACTCGCCCTCGCCGACGAACTGCGTACTGTGCTCGGGCCGTCGGCGCGGTACGCCGAGCACATCGGCAGCACAGCGATCCCCGGCATGGCCGCCAAACCGGTCTTCGACCTGCAGGTCACCGTCGACGATCTGCGGGCGGCGGAGCGCGCGTTCGACCGGCCCCTGGCCGACCGGGGTTTCCAGCGGTCCTCCTACCAGCACGACCACGTTCCCGCCGGGCTCGACGACGACCGGGAGCGCTGGACGAAGCGACAGTGGTCACGGCGCGGGCTCGCGGGCGAGGACGTCAATCTACACGTCCGCCTCTTCGGAGCCCCCAACGAGCGGCTCGCCCTGCTGTTCCGCGACTGGTTCCGGGCCCACCCGGAGGCGGTCCCCGGCTATGCCCGCTTCAAGAGCGTGCTCGCCGGCACCGTGAACGACGTCGGCACCTACGCCGACGTCAAGGACCCCGTGGTCGACCTCGTCATCGCGGTCGCCGAGTCCTGGGCCACCGCGACCGGTTGGACCCCGCACGCCGACGTGAGCCCCGGAGCGTAGGGGCCGAAAGAAGGACTCCCCCGCCCCGCCCCCGCCCGCCGCCGCACCTGACGCGGCCGGGAGCGCCTAGCCTGGCGGCACCCCGGAAAGGTGGTGCCATGGATGCCGACTCCCTGATCAGGGCGGCGATCGAGGAGCACTGGCGCGCCTCGGAGCGCGGCGACATCGAAGCCGAGCACGCCCTCTACGCCACCGACGCGATCCTCGACTACCCGCAGTCGGGTGAGCGGTTCCGGGGCCGCGCGACGATCGCGGCGCAGCGCGGCGGGCACCCGGCCGACCGGCACTTCACCGTCCGACGGATCACCGGCCACGCCGAGTTGTGGGTGAGCGAGTGCACCATCACCTACGACGGTGTGCCGTCGTACACGGTGAGCGTCATGCAGTTCGCCGGCCGGCAGGTGGTGCACGAGACGCAGTACTTCGCCGACCCCTTCCGCGCACCGGCCGGGCGGATCGCGCTCGCCGAGCCGATGCCGGGCCGGACCATCGACGGAGCATGATCCCGGGAGACGGGTAGAGCGGGTAAAGATCCTCGGCTCCGGCATATGCCGCCACCTGCCACTATGCGATATGTGAGGCGCTGGTGGGGCGGTTGCCGCCCGGCCTGGGACGCGGGCGGACATCGCGCGTGTGACGTTGGTGAAGGCGATCACAAAGTCGCCGTCCCAGGAGTACTCGTGACCTCCGGGAACGTCCACTCTCCGACGGTGAACGTCACGGTCAACTGACGCATCGGAACTGACGCGCCATCAGCGTCGGCCGCGCGAACCGGTGGCACCCAGGACCGCACCCAGGGCCGGCCCGCCCCGGCATCGCGCACCACGCGACCCGCCCCCGCCCGGAACCCGGGCAGGGCGCGTCGCGTGGTCGCGGCGCTCCACCCGCATCGCTCCACCCGCAGTGCGCTACACCCGCGCGGGCGGGGTGTCGGCCCCGGCGAGCAGCTCGTCGGCGATGTGGTCGGCCCAGCGCACGATCCGGTCGCGGTCGCGGAAGTCCCCGCCCTTGCCCTGGGCCAGGAGCTGGCGGGCCACGAGGCCGCCGGCCCCCTCCGCGAGCCGGCCGCCGAAGGTGACGTGCTCCGCGCTGTCGACCCGCTCGGCGAGCCGGGCCACCCGCTCGACCGGCGGGATCGCCCGCGCCCCGGCGGCCCCGTCCAGCGGACCGCTGCTGAACAGCCACACCGGAACCCTCAGCAGCTCGTGCCGATGCCGCCGGACGAAGCGGACGGCGTCGCGCAGCCAGCGCCTTTCGTACAGTCCCGAGCCGAGGACGACGGCGGTGTAGTACGAGCAGTCGAGCGTTCCCCGGACGGCCCGCACCTCGACCTCCAGGCCGCGCTCCCGCAGCCGCGCGCCGATCCACTCCGCGATCTGCGCGGTCGATCCGTTCTTCGACGCATAGCCGACGAGGACCCGATGGTCTGCGCCCATGAGCGTTCACCTCGTCCGGTCGCGCTGCCCGGTGCCTCCGCTTCCGCACACCCCTCGTTCCGTACGCCTCTAGTTCATCATCGAACAATCGGGCTCGCGGCGCGACCGCGGCAGCAGCGCCAGGAGCTGTGCGGTGTGGCCGGGCAGTTCTGCTTCCGCCAGGCCCGTGACGAGGTCCCTGAGCGGCATCGGCCGGTCGACCAGGAGCTCGCCGTTGGACAGCAGCAACGTGGGGACCTGCGTGTCGAGTTCGGCCTCGCCGAGGGCGGGACCGGCGAGCGCGCACAGGGCGTCCGCTTGGTGGCGGACGCGGTCCCGCAGCCCCGCGTTGCCGCCGGCGCGCGCGATGGTGCGCGCGAGGGTCCAGGGGTCGAGCGCGACGCGGTTGTCGTAGGTCGCGCTCGACCCGGCGGCGACCAGGGCGACGGCGGCGAGGGTCACGGCGTTGACGAGGGTGACGTGCGCGAGGATCTGGTCGGCGTTCCACTCGCCGGCCGGCGGCACGGAACCGGCGTCGGCGTCGGCGTCGGCATCGGCATCGGCATCGGCATCGGCATCGGCATCGGCATCGGCATCGGCCACGGTGGCGGCCGCGTCCAGCAGGGCGCGGTAGGCGTCCCGCAGCGGGGTGGTGTCCATCATGTCCGCTTCCTTCGGTCGGTGCGGGCGGTCGGTCGGTCGGTGCGGGCCGGGTCAGGCGTGTCCGCCGGAGGACATCTCCCAGGGGGCCTGCGGCAGCACGTCGCCGGTTTCGAGCAGCGACTTGAGGTTCGCCAGCACGGCCGGCCAGCCCTGCGAGATCCCCTTGCGCATGTCCTCGTCGGGCAGATTCTCGTGGGTCACGGTGAGGCGGACGATGTCCTCGTGCGGCTCGACGAGGAAGGTGACGACCGAGGGCTCCCTGGTGGTCCGAGCGTCGGGGAGGTCCTCGAAGGTGATGACCAGGCGGGTCGGGGGCTCCGCCTCGATCACCTTGCCGACGACGTCGACGGCGCCTGATCCGTCGGTCCGCCGGTGCTCCCAGGGCGAGCCGGGCTGCCAGTCCGAGACGTTGGCGTGCCCCCAGTAGCGCGCCGTGAGGTCCGCGTCCGTCAGGGCCCGCCACACGTGCTCCGCGCTCGCGCGGATGTAGGTGACGTAGACGTAGGTCGGCACGGTCGTGGGTGCGTCGTTCATGGCGTACTCCTCTGCTCGGTTCCTGATGGCGCTGATCGCTTGCAGGCGGGGCCGGTCGAACCCCGAGATCCAGCGCTCCTCGATCTCGTGGATCGGCGTCGGGTCCAGGTAGTGCAGCCGCTCCCGTCCGCGTCGTACGACGGTCACGAGGCCGGCCCGGACCAGGACGTCGAGGTGCTGCGTCGCCGACTGGCGTGCCATGTCCAGCCGCTCGCACAGCTCGCCCAGCGTCTGGCCGTTCTGCTCGCGCAGCCGGTCCAGCAGCAGGCGCCGGGTCGGGTCGGCCAGTGCTTTGAACACCGCGTCCATCGCTCTCGGGAAGCTCACTCCCCCATTATGCAGGTATTCACCTGCATAATGCCAGCCGCGACCGCCGCCGCGCCCCGCACCACCCGCGAGCCCGGCCGCGCGGCGGTGGGCGACGCCCCGCACCCCGCCCGCCCGGTGCGGTCGCCCCGATGCCCCAATCCACCACCCAGGCCGACCTCCTGACGTATCGTCAGAGCGGGACGTCCTGCCCGTCCCGTCCCCGCCCGCCGACCACCGAGGACACCGCGGATGACCACCGACATGCCCTATGCCACCGGCAGCACGTGGGACCGGATCGAACGCGCGCTCCTGGCCGCCGGGCACCCGCCCGGCGGCTCCCTGAGCCCGTCCGACCTCGACTTCCTGGAGGAGTTCCACCTCCTCGGCCGCCTCGCGACCGACTCCCTGGTCCGGCTCGCGGAGGTGACCGCCGGGGACCGGGTGCTCGACGCGGGCAGCGGAGTGGGCGGCACCGCGCGCCACCTCGCGGGGCAGGTCGGCTGCCAGGTGGCGACCGTGGACCTCACCCCCGAGTACTGCGACACCGCCCGCCGGCTCAACGCGCGGACGGGCCTGGGCGACCTGATCGACGTCCGCGAGGGCGACGTGCTCGACCTGCCGTTCCCCGACGGCGCGTTCGACGTCGTCGTCAGCCAGCACGTCCAGATGAACATCGCCGACAAGGCGCGGCTGTACGCCGAGGCGTCCCGGGTCCTGGCGCCGGGCGGCCGGCTGGCGCTGTGGGACGTGGTGGCCGGCCCCGTCCGGCCGCTGCGCTTCCCCGTGATGTGGGCCGAGCGCCCGGAACTGAGCCACCTGGTGACCCCGGAGGTCCTGCGGCAGATCCTGCGGGCGGCCGGGTTCGAGGTCCGCGCGTGGAACGACCTGACGGCGGACTCGGCGGCGTTCACGCGCGCGCTCCTGGCCGAGCCGCTGCCCCCGCTCGGGCTGCAGGTGTACGTCCCGGACTTCGAGCGGAAGCTGGAGACGTATCTCGGCAACCTGGAGCAGGACCGGGCCCGGCTCCTCCAGGCGGTACTCGTCAAAACCGGCTGAGCGGCGGCCGACCGAGCCGAAGCCTGCCGGCTGCCCCGGCTGCCGCCCGAGAGTCGTGAGCCCCGTGTGAGCTGCCTGACCGCCTGGTCAGCGCCGCGTCCGCGGCCCCGTGGGCGGACCGGGCGGCGGCACTCTTGGTTAGGCTGCGGCCATGACCGAGTCGTTCCCCGCTGCGGTTCGGGGCTGGTGGCGGCCGGGCGGCCGGTATCTCCTGCGTACCGGGCGCCACGCGCTCGTGGAGTCGTCGTACCTGCTCACCGCGCCCGTGGCCGCCGCGGCCGGCCTGCTGCTGGTGCTGGGCGGCCTGGGTGTCCGGGCGGCCGGTGCGCTGCTGCCGGGCGGGCCGCGGGTCCCGGCGTGGGCACTGGCACCGGTGCGGTGGTTCGCCGACGTGGAACGGTGGCGGATCGCCGCGGTCCGCCCCCTCCCCGCCGGGGCGCGGCGCCCGGGCGCGGGGCCGGAGGGGGCCGGGCGGAGGAAGTTCCGTCCGGAGGGGGCCACGCCGAGGGAGACGGTCGCCGGGGCCGACCCGGGGCTGTGGCTGGAGGTGGCGCACCCGGTGGTCGTACTCCCCCTCGCCCTGGTCACCGCGGCCGTCACGGCACTGTGGTGGTTCGTCGGCGTCAGCGGCGCCACGGCCGCGCTGCGCTACCAGTACGCGCCCTCCGGGTCGCGGCACATGCGGCCCATGTCCCTGTACGCGGGCAGCGACCGCTCGCATGTCGCGTTGAGCCTGGGACTGGCGTCACCGGCCGAGCGGGCCGCGTTCGGGACCGCGCTCGGCGTCCTGGTGCTGGTCACCCTGCCGCTGGTGACGCGGGCGTGCGTCGCCGCCCAGACCGGGCTCGGGCGGGCGCTGCTGTCCGGCGCGACCGCGGTGCGCCGCCGGATCAGCGGGCTGGAGCAGGAACGCGACACCGCGCGCGCCCAGACCGTCGCCGCGGTGACGGCCGAGGCGAGCGCGCTGCGCCGGCTCGAACGCGACATCCACGACGGGCCGCAGCAGCGACTGGTGCTGCTGGCAATGGAGTTGGGCCGCGCCCAGCGCCACCTCGACAGCCGGCCGGAGGCGGTCAGGGCGGCGCTGGCCGACGCGATCGTCCAGACCCAGGAGGCGCTGGAGGAGCTGCGCGGCCTCTCGCGTGGCATCGCCCCGCCGATCCTCGTCGACCGCGGCCTGCGCGAGGCGCTCACCGCGCTGGCCGCGCGCTCCACCGTCCCGGTCGAGATCGACGCCGAACCGCTGGAGCGCCGGCTGGACGCCGCCGTCGAGACGGCCGCGTACTTCGTCGTCGCCGAGGCGCTGACCAACGTGGCCAAGCACAGCCGCGCCGGCCGGTGCACGGTCGGGCTGCGCTACGCTGCGGGCGTCCTGCGGGTCCGGGTGACGGACGACGGAGCGGGTGGCGCGGCACTGGACAAGGGGCACGGGTTGCGGGGACTGGACGACCGGTTGCACGCGGTCGGCGGCCGGCTGCGGATCAGCAGCCCCGAGGGCGGCCCGACCACGATCACCGCGGAGTTGCCGTGCTGACCCCGTACGGGACGGCGCCCGTACCGCCGCTGGAAGGGGCCGCCCGCGACCCGCTGCGGATCGTGGTGGCCGACGACGCGGTGCTGCTGCGCGAGGGCCTGGTCCGCCTGCTCGCCGAGGACGGCCACGAGGTGGTGGCCGCGGTCGGCGACGGCCCCGCCCTGGTCGAGGCCGTGCTGCGGCACCGCCCCGACGTCTCGGTCGTCGACGTGCGGATGCCGCCCACCCACACCGACGAGGGCCTGCGCGCGGCGATCACCGCCCGCTCGCAACTGCCCGGCGCCCCCATGCTGGTGCTCAGCCAGTACGTGGAGGCGTCCTACGCCGCCGACCTGCTGGCGGACGGCGCCGGCGCGGTCGGCTATCTCCTGAAGGACCGGGTCGCCCGGGTCGAGGAGTTCCTGGACGGACTGGCCCGGGTCGCCCGCGGTGCGACGGTCCTCGATCCGCAGGTCGTCGCGCAGTTGCTGACCGGGCGGCGCCGCGAGAGCGCCCTCGCGCGGCTGACCGCCCGCGAACGGGAGATCCTGGCGCTGATCGCCGAGGGCCACTCCAACGCGGCCATCGCCCGGCGGCTGGTGGTCTCCGCCAGCGCGGTCGAGAAGCACATCGGCAACGTCTTCACCAAGCTCGGGCTGCCGCCCGACGACGCCCGGCACCGGCGGGTGCTCGCAGTCCTCGCCTACCTCAGGGCCTGACCGGGCGGGGGGTGGGGCCAGCCACACCCCGAACCCTCCGGCCTGCTCCGGTGACCGGGGTCCCGCCGGTACGCGACGGTGGTCCGCATGACAGCGAGACCTCACTTCCCGGGCATGCCGCGGCGGCCCAGGACCCGGCACGGCCGGCGCCGTACACCCTTCGTCGTGGCCTTCGCGGTGGCGGCGGCCCTGCTCGCCCTGGCCGGCCTGGCCTGGATACCCGGACCGGCGCGGGCGGTACGGGCCGGCGCACCGGCCCCGGCCCCGGCCTCAACCCCGTCCTCGGCCCGTACCGCCGGCGCCGAGGCCCGCCTGGTGGACCGCGTGCCCACGCCTGTCCTGCGCTGGACGGCCTGCCGCAAGACCGACGCGTGCGCGACCGCCCGCCTCCCGCTGGACTACGGCAAGCCGCTCGGCGCGACCATCGACGTGGCGCTGCTGCGGGTCGGGGCGAAGGACCCCGCGCACCGCCTGGGCACGCTCTTCGTCAACCCCGGCGGGCCCGGCGACTCGGCCAGGGACTTCGCCGCGTTGCTGCCGCAGGGCGTGAGCCAGGCGATCCTCGACCGGTTCGACATCGTCGGGGTGGACCCCCGCGGGGTCGGCGGCAGCCGGCAGATCCGGTGCTTCGGCACGACGGCGCGGCAGGCCCGCGCGCTCGGCCCCCTCACCTCCGCCCCCTTTCCCGTGACGGCGGCCGAGCAGCGCTCCTGGGTCGGCGCCGCCGAGACGTTCGGCCGGGCCTGCGCGACCACCGGCCGGCAGGTCGCCTCGGCGATGTCCACCACCCAGGACGCCCGCGACATGGACGTGCTGCGGCGGGCCGTGGGCGACAGCAAGCTGACCTACCTCGGCGAGTCCTTCGGGTCCTACCTCGGGCAGGTCTACGCGAACATGTTCCCGGACCGGGTCCGGGCGATCGCGCTCGACGGCATCGTCGACCCGCAGGCGATCGCCGGCACAGCGGCCCGCGCGGATCAGCCGGTCTTCGACCGGATGGGCTCCGCCGCCGCCGGCTACCGCGCGCTGCACGAACTGCTCGACCGCTGCGGGCGGGCCGGGCCGTCCGTCTGCTCCTTCGCCGACGCGGACCCCCAGGCCCGGTTCGGCCGGCTGGCCGACCGGCTGCGGGCCCACCCGCTGCGCCTCGCCGCGCCCGGTGTCACCACGACCACCTACACGTACGCCAGCCTGGTGCGCGACACGGAGCAGTGGCTGCACGACCCGGACGGGTACGTCGGCCTGTTCGCCGACCTGACCGACCTGGCGCGGCTCACCGCGCCCGGCGGCGCGGGCGCCGATCACGCCGCCGTGGTCCGGCGCTTCCTCGCGCGCCACCCCGCCGCGCAGCCCGCGGCGGGCTACGACAACCGGCTCGAAGCCTTCTCCGGGAAGGTGTGCGCGGACGGTCCGCACGCCGCGCGCGCCGCGTCGTGGCCGGCCGCCGCCGCGGCGGCGGACCGTGACGCCCCGTACTTCGGGGCGTACTACGCCTGGCTGAGCGTGCAGTGCGCGGGCAGCACCTGGCCCGCGCAGGACGAGGCCGTCTACCGGGGCCCGTTCGACCGGCGCACCGCCGCGCCCGTGCTGGTGATCGGCGACCTGTGGGACCCGGTGACCAGTTACGACAGCGCGGTGAAGGTGGCCGGGCTGCTGCCCAACAGCCGGCTGGTCTCCAGCGACAGCTGGGGCCACGAGGCATTGGGGACGTCGGCCTGCGTGGACGACACGGCGTTCGGCTACCTGCTCAGGCCGCTGGCCCGCGCCCCGAAGGTCACCCACTGCCGCGGCGACGTCCAGCCCTTCGGCCCGGCGCCGTCCACCACCTGAACCGCCCGCCTGGCCCGGCCGGCCTGCCCCGGCCCGTGCTCATGCCCTCAGCGTGCCTCGGCGATCAGTTCGGGCCCGTCGTTGCGGACGCTGTTGACGGTGGGCGGGACCGGGCGCAGGTCCAGGTCGCCGTCGGACGGGAGCGCCAGGAGGGCGCGCAGGTCGTCCGGGGCGTGCTGGTCCGGGTCGAGCCACTCGGCGTAGTGCTCGGGGGCGATCGTGAGGGGCATCCGGGGGTGGACCCGGCCGGAGGAGTCGGTCGCGTCGGTGGTGATGATCGTGCAGGAGACGATCCACTCCCGCTCGTCCTCCGGCAGCGACCGGTCCCGCCAGAACTCGTAGAGGCCGGCCATCGCCAGCAGCGAACCGTCGGCCGGGTGCAGGTAGTACGGCTTCTTCGCCGCCTTCCTGTGCTCGGTCGCCGGGACGGTCTCCCATTCGTAGTAGCCGTCGGCGGGGAGCAGGCAGCGCCGGGTGGCGAACGCCTTGCGGAAGGCGGGCTTCTCGTGGACGCTCTCGGCCCGCGCGTTGATCAGCTTCGCCCCCGAGGACGGCGACTTCGCCCAGGACGGCACCAGCCCCCAGCGCAGCGGGCGCAGCTGCCGGACCGGCTCGGCGGCCTCCTCGCCCCTGCGTTCCACCACGCCCCACACCTGGTCGGTCGGGGCCACGTTCCAGCTCACCTCCGGCGCCTGCTCCCCCTCCCTGACCTGCACCTGGGCGGCGAACGCGGTCGCGAGATCCTGCGCGGCCCTGGCCGCGACATACCTTCCGCACATCCCTCCACCGTGCCACGCCCGCCGCCAGGTGGGGATCATCGCGCAGCCGTCCGGCGTACCCGGCGGGCCGACCGGGGTCGGACTCCCGGCGAACGGTCGATACGTGAAGGTATGACGAGACGATTGAAGCCATGGCGGTTCGGCCTGCCCCGGGTCGGGACCGCGAGGGTCACCGCGGCCGCGCTGACCCTCGCGCTCGGCGCCGGGGCGGCCCTGTCGCTGGACACCAGCGCCCACGCCCAGCCCCGCGCCGGCGGCACGCCCCTGATCGGCGAGACGTTCACCCAGGCCACCGCGCCGGACTTCACCGGTGTGGGGTCGGCCTGCCTGACCGGGGCCGCCGCCGCGCCGGCGCCGGGCCCGGGGGACCATCCGCTGGGCGGCTGCCCGGACGGGACCGGGCCGGTGCCGCCGGCCGACGGGGCGCCGCACGGCTACCTGCGACTCACCGACGCGTCCAACGACCAGTCAGGAGCGGTCCTCTACAACCACGCGCTGCCCGCCACCCAGGGTCTCGACGTCACCTTCGACCAGTGGCAGTACGGCAGCACCACCCCGGCCACCCCCGCCGACGGCATCTCGTTCTTCCTGGTCGACGGCGACCGCGCGCTGACCCACCCCGGGGCCTTCGGCGGCAGTCTCGGCTACGCCCAGAAGCTCCCCGACGACGACCCCGCCGCCACCTTCCTGCCCGGCGTGGACGGCGGCTACCTCGGCGTCGGCCTCGACGTCCTCGGCAACTACTTCGGTGACTGGGAGCACCGCGGGAACGGCTGCGCCGACCGGTCCCCCGCCGGGACCCAGTTCCGCGTGCCGGCCCCCGGGGCCAACATGGTCACGCTGCGCGGCCCCGGCGACGGCACCGAGGGCTACTGCTTCCTGACCGCCACCACGAACAACTTCAGCGCCACCGGGCCCTGGCCCTCGACCCTTCCCGGGCGGTTGCAAGGGCCCCTGACCGAGCTGCCGGCGGGCGCCACTCCGGTCCAGGCCGAGACCGCGCTCGAACCGTCGCGCCGCCGGGTCCACGTGCAGATCACCCCGGCGCCCGACCCGGTGGTGGACGTCTCGGTGGACTTCAACGACGGCACCGGCCCCCACCAGGTGCTGAGCACCCCCGCACCGCAACCGCTGCCCGCCACGTACAAGTTCGGGTTGGCGGCCTCCACCGGTCTGTTCACCGACGTCCACCTCATCCGGAACGTGGCCGTCAGCAGCGATCAGCCGCTGCCCCGGCTCGACCTGGTCAAGCAGGTGCGGCAGCCGCTGCCCGGTGACCTGGTGGCCGGCACGCGGGTCCCCTACGACTTCGTGGTCACCAACTCCGGCGGGACGGACCTCACCGGCCTCACCGTCGACGACCCGAAGACCGGTCCCGTGTCGTGCCCGACCACGACGCTCGCGCCCGGCGAGACGACGACCTGCACGGCGACGTACACGGTCACCGCCGCGGACGTGGCGCACGGTTCCATCGAGAACACCGCCACCGCCAGTGGCACCTCCGACGACCAGACGGTCACGTCACCGCCGTCGTCGGAGCAGGTGCCGATCGAACTGCCGCCCGGCGTCGTGGTGGAGAAGAAGGCGCAGACCCCCGGACCGTACTCCGTCGGCCAGACGGTCGAGTTCTCCTACGCCGTACGCAACACCGGCGGCACGCGGCTGACCGGTGTCCGCGTCGACGACGACCACATCACCGGCGTCACCTGCGACGCCACCACGCTCGCCCCCGCGGGGAGCCCTGACGACAGCACCACCTGCCACGGCAGCTACACCATCACGGCGGCCGACGGAACGGCCGGCTTCGTCACCAACACCGCCACGGCGAGCGGCACTTCGGACGACCGCACGGTGACCTCCCCGCCGACCCAGCAGACGCTGCCGGTCGGGGCACCGCACCTCACCCTGAAGAAGCGCGTGGCGACCCCCGGCCCCTACGCCGCCGGCGACACCGTGCGCTACACCTACACCGTCACCAACACCGGCAGCACGGACCTCCACGACGTGCTGGTCAGCGACGACCGCGTCACCGGCATCACCTGCGACGCCACCACGCTGGCGCCCGGGGCGAGCACCACCTGCCAGGGCAGCTACACCATCACCAAGGCCGACGCCGAGGCATGCGGGAAGGCCGAGGGGACGACCAAGGGCAAGGGCGGGGACGGCTGCGACTGCCCGGTCACCAACGTGGCCGTGGCCGCCGGGACCGATCCGCACGGCAACCAGGTCGCCAGCCGGCCCGCGAGCGTCACCATCACCGTCGGCAGCGCTCCGCACCCGCGGCCCCCGCACCACGAACCGCCGCACAAGAAGCCGTCGCACGGCAAGCCCGTCCACCGGAAGCCCGCGCACCAGGACCAGCACGCGTAAGGGGCGTGCCGGTCAGGGCGGAGTGTCGCGGCCGGCGTCCGCGGGAAGTCGCAAGGTGACGCTCAGGCCGCCCTCCGTACGGGCCGTCGCCGTGGCGCTGCCGCTGTGGGCGCGGGCGACGGCCCGCACGATGGACAGGCCCAGGCCCGTGCCGTCCGGAAGGTCGCGCGGGCCGCTGCGGCGCCGGGTGCGGTCGCCGCGGTTGAACGGCTCGAAGAGCTTCTCCACGTGGTCCGGTCGCAGGGCAGGCCCGTCGTTGACCACGGTGAGCCGCGCCGCGCCGTCGCCGGTCGGGGCGGCGGTGACCCGTAACAGGCCACCCTCGCTGTTGTAACGGACCGCGTTCTCCAGGAGGTTGGAGACCGCGATGCCCAGCAGCGCGATGTTCGCGAGCAACGGGGTGGAGACGAGGTCGGTCTCCAGGCGCAGGCCCTGCACCCGGACCCGGCCGGCGACCTGGTCGAGCGCTTCCGCCGCGACGTCGGCGAGGTCGTCCTCGACCAGGTCGGTGGCGCCGCGCTCGGAGCGGGCGAGTACCAGCAGCGCGGCGATCAGCCGCTGGGCGCTGCCGGTGGCGTCCGCGACGTCGGCCGCCATGGTGCGCCACTGCGCCTCGGTGACGACGGGTTTGGCGAGGGTGACCTCGACGGCCGCCCGGGTCAGCGCCAGCGGTGTGCGCAGTTCATGGCTGGCGTTGGCGACGAACCGGCGCTGGGCGCCGAAGGCGCGGTCGAGGCGTTCGAGCATCTCGTCGAAGGTGTCGCCGAGTTCCCTGAGTTCGTCGGACGGCCCGGACAGGCGCAGCCGTTCGTGCAGTGTCGCGTCGGTGGCCTTGCGCGCGGCGGCGGTGATCTCGGCGATCGGCCGCAGCAGCCGGCCCGCGACCCACCAGCCCACCAGGGTGGACAGCGCGACGACGACCGTCAGCAGCAGCAGCGCGATGACCAGCAGGCGCGACGCCGCCGCGTCACGGATCTGGTCGGACAGGCCGACGAAGTTGTCGTGGTCGGGGTCCAGGCTGCCGGGAATCGCGGAGGCGGGCAACGGGCGGAAGATCTCGTGGTAGAGCGCGGTGGTCATGGCCAGCACCAGGGCGCTGCCGCCGACCGTGAACAAGGCGGCGTAGGTGAGGGTGAGGCGCGTACGAATGGTCAGGGACGGCCGACGCAGCCGGCGCACCGTACGACGCAGCCGGCCGGCCGTGGGGCCGGGCGCGGTCACCGGGCGATCCGGTAGCCGGCGCCCACGAGGGTTTCGATCAGGTCGGGCGGGCCGAGCTTGCGCCGGAGCCGGTTGACGGTCACCCGTACGGTGTTGGTGAACGGGTCCGCGTTCTCGTCCCAGGCCCGCTCCAGGAGCTGTTCATGGCTGAGCACCGCCCCGTCCGCGGCCAGCAGCAGCCGCAGCACGGTGAACTCCTTGGCGGTGAGGGGCACCGGCCGGCCGCCGCGCACCACGGTCCGCTGCAACGTGTCCATCGTCAGGTCACCGCAGACCAGGGTCACTCCGTGCGATCCCTTGCGCCGGCCCAAGGCCCGCACGCGCAGCGTGAGTTCGGCGAAGGAGAAGGGCTTGCCCAGGTAGTCGTCGGCGCCGAGGGCCAGCCCGTCGACGCGGTCGTCGATGCCCGACAGGGCGGTGAGCATGAGGATCATCGGCGGTTCGGCCCGGCCCGCGAGTTCCGCGCAGACCTCGTCGCCGGACCGGCCGGGCAGGTCGCGGTCGAGGATGAGGACGTCGTAGCCGCCGTTGATCTCGACCTTGGTCAGCGCGTCGTCACCGTCGTGGCTGACGTCCACCGCCATGCCCTGGTCACGCAGCCCTTCGGCTATGACGGCGGCCAGCCGCTGCTCGTCCTCGACTATCAGGATACGCATGGCCTCATCCTGTCCCCTGCCCGCTTCCCCCGGCCGCAGGCTCCCCTTCCAGGCGGATCAGGCCGGCCAGACCGGAGGTGGCGTGGATACGGCCCCGGGTGTCGACGCTCAGCGCCTGGTACGGGGTGGCGGCGGCGAGGCGGTCGAGCCAGGCGCGGGCGCGCGCGGTGGTCGGCTGCGCCATCGCTGCCGCGGCATGGAGGTCGGCCCGGGCCAGGTCGGGACCGGTCACGGTGACCTGGGTGAGGCCGGTGGCACCTGGTCCGGTCGCGGGCGCGCGGACGGAGGCGGCGCGCTCGGCGGTCTGGCAGGTGGCGACCGCGCCTTCACGGATCTCCAGCGTGGCGAGCAGCCCGCCCGTCACGGGCGGGTGGGCCAGCCGCACCCGCCAGGCGGCGCCGGCGCCGGCATCGGATCGCAGCCGCAGGTCGCCGCCCGCGTTCAGGACGTGCCGGGTCAGCCCGCGGGCGGCCAGCAGCGCGCTCGCGCGTTCCGCCGCCCAGCACTTGACCGCTTCGCGCGGATCGAACCGCGGAACTCCGCCGTCCTGTCCTGCGTGTACGCGCCCGCGCCCGTCCTGGCCGCGTCCGTTCTGACCGCGCCTGTCCTGCCCGCCCCCGGCGCGGCCTCCGCCGTCCCAGGCGGCTGAAGCGCGCTCCCCGACGGCCCGCAGCGTCTCGCACAGCTCCCGCGCCTCGTGGTTCTCCCGCCCGCCGAGGTGGCCGTCGAGGTCGGCGGCGCCGAGCAGTCCCTCGCAGATCAGGCGGATCGAACTGCCCTGCCGGGGAGCGCAGATGGCCTCCTCGACGCGGTGCAGCAAGGCGAAGGCGGCCCCGGTCGCGCGGTGGAAGGTGCCGAAGTCGACCGCGTCCGGGGCCGCGATCGAGATCCTGGCGCCCAGAACGCCTTCCCTCGCGGTGCGCACCGGTCAGCGCCCGGCCGCGGAGTCGGCCGCCCGCCGGGACCGCGCGCGGGCGGCCGACGCGTACACCGTGCCGTGCGGCGCGCCGTACACCACGCCGGGACGTAATGGTCCTCGCAGCGGCCGTCGCAGCGGCGGCACGGCCCGGGCGCGGTGCCGGCCGTCCGGACGGCTGAGCGCACCACTCGTCCTCGTCATGGCAGCTTCTTCCAGCAGGCGGGCTGGTTGCCCGTCCACTGTTCCCGCCGCGACCTAACGTCCGGGTAACACGTCCGCCGGCGGACCTCCCCCCGGGTCAGGCGCGGCGGGCGGCCCATACGGTGCGTTCGGTGCGGACCGCGAGGTCGTCGCGGCGCAGGATGCTGAAGGGGCCGCCGGTGTCGAGCAGTCGGTCGAGCGCGCTGAGGTCCTCGGCGGGAAGGGCGGAGGCGGCGCCGGCGCGCAGACGCTCAAGGCTGCTGAGCGCGTAGCGGCCGACGGCGTCGTCACGGGAGGCGTCGACGCGCACGCTGATCGTCCGCTCGCCCGCGGCGGCGAACCCGGCGGCGGCCAGCCCGGGGCCCCAGTCGGCGCCGCGGTGCGGCACGTGCTCGGCGTGGTGGCGTGCGAGGGCGGCGTGGCAGCGGTCCTCCAGGCCGGGCCGCTCCCGCGGCGCGTCGGCGGGCAGGAAGCGCGGGAAGCCGGCCAGTTCGACGACGGCGAACAGGCCGCCGGGCGCGAGCAGTTCACGGACCGCGCGCAGCGTGCGGTCGGGGTCGGCCAGGTGGTGCAGCGACGCCGACGCCCACACCAGCCCGGGCCGGCCGAGGTCGGGCCAATCCCCGTCGAGGTCGGCCGCCACCGTGCGCACCCGGTCGGCGACCCCGAGCGCCTCGGCCTTCTCCCGCAACCGCTCCAGGTGGCCCGCGGAGGCGTCCACGGCGGTCAGTTCCGCCGCGGGGAAGCGCGCGAGCAGGGCGAAGGTGCCGGCCCCCGTGCCGCAGCCCAGGTCCACGATGTGCCGCGGCTCGACGTCGACCGGCAGCCACGCGGTGATGGCCGCGGTGTGCTCGGCGAGCACCTCCGCGTCCAGGTCGAGCAGCTCCGCCTGGCCGTCGGAGTCGGGGGTGTGCGGGGGAAGGGGGCGCGCGCCGTGCTGCGCCGGGTCTGCTGTGCGGGCCTGGTGCGCCTGGTGTGCCTGGTGCGGGGAAGCGTGGGTCATACGGCCACGCTAGGAGGACCGCGCCGGCGCGGCACCACGGTTCCCGGGGTGCGCAAGACGAGGGCCGGATGGGCTGCCGGACGCGCAAGAGGCCGGGGGTACCGGCTCAGCCGTCCTCACCGCGCTGGTGGCCGCGGCGCGCGTCGCGGTCGAAGATGCCCAGGATCTCGCAGGGCCCGCCCTCGGCGCCGATCGCGTGCGGCAGCATCGTGGGGAACTCCGCGGACTGGTTCGCCTCCACGCGGATGCGCCGGTTGCCGAGCAGCAGGACCGCGGTGCCGGACAGGACCACGAGCCACTCGCGGCCCGGATGGGCGCGCATGCGGGCCGGGTTGTCGGGCGGCGGGTTCGTCATCCGCTGCCGCAGCACGCTCATGCCCGGGTACGCCTTCATCGGCCAGCGCATCAGCCCGTGGGCCGCGTCGATCATCGGGCTGGTGATGACGTCGTCGGTGGCGGTCTCGACGAGCTGGTCCAGCGAGGTGTCCAGGGCCCGCGCGAGGGTGACGAGCTGGTCGAGCGCCAGCCGGCGCTGCCCGTTCTCGATCCGGCTGAGCGTGGACTGGCTGACCTTGGCCCGGCCGGCCAGTTCCTCCAGCGACCAGCCCTGCGCCACCCGCAAGGCCCTGATCCGTTTGCGTACCAGGCTTTCCAGCTCACCATCGTCTTGCGCCATAGGCAAGATCATATGCCCCTCTCGCAAGGCGTGCCTATCGTCGTGAGTACGCGTACGGCCCCGGAACAGCCGCGGCCGGCCAGAGGGAAAGGGACGACGCCATGGCTGTGACCGCTTCCGGGTGGGAGACCGACCAGCTGCCGGGCGGGACGGTCGACGCCGTGGTGATCGGCGGCGGCGCCGCGGGACTGAACGGCGCGCTGATGCTCGCCCGCTCCCGCCGCTCGGTCGTCGTGATCGACAGCGGCACCCCGCGCAACGCACCCGCCGACGCCGTGCACGGCCTGCTCGGCCTGGAGGGCACCGCGCCGGCCGAGCTGCTGCGAAGGGGGCGCGAGGAGGTACGCCGCTACGGCGGCCTGGTCGTCGCCGGTGAGGTGGCCTCGGCCGCACCCGCCTCCGCTTCGACCCCCGCCTCCGCCTCCGCCTCCGCCTCCGCCTCCGCCGAGGGCAACGACCCGCGCTTCACCGTCACCCTCGCCGACGGCGGCGCCCTGACCGCGCGACGCCTGCTCGTCGCCACTGGGCTGCGCGACGTCCTGCCCGACGTGCGCGGGCTCGCCGAGCACTGGGGCCACGGCGTGGTGCACTGCCCGTACTGCCACGGCTGGGAGGTGCGCGACGAGTCCGTCGGGGTGCTGGCCGTGGGCCCCGCCTCGGTCCACCACGCCCTGCTCTTCCGCCAGTTGACCGACGACCTCGTCTACTTCAGCCGCGGCACCGAGCTCGACGGCGACACCCGGGCGCGCTTCGCCGCCCGGGGCATCCGGATCGTCGACGCCCCGCTGGAACGGGTCGTCACCGACCGGGCGGGCGGCATCGCGGGCGTGCGCCTGGCCGATGGGCACCTCGTGGCCCGCCGCGTCCTCGCGGTCGTGACCCGCATGCTCGCCCGCACCGACGGGCTGGAGGGGCTCGGCCTTCCGATGGAGGACTTCCCCGGCGGAATGGGCCGCCGCTTCTCCGCCGGCCCGGCCGGCGTCACCGACGTGCCCGGGGTGTGGGTGGCCGGCAACGCCACTGACCTCACCGCCCAGGTCGGCGCCTCGGCGGCGGCCGGTGCGCTGGCCGGCGCCCACATCAACGCCGACCTGGCCGCGGCCGACACCGAGGCGGCGCTCGCGGCGGTGCGGCGCGACGACAGCGCCGCCTGAAACCCGCCGACGCCGACTGGCGCCGCCTGCCGCCGGTGCACGCCCAGCGGCCCCGCAACTCCCCGATCCCGTAGGCCCGTAGGCCCGTAGAGCCGTCACCCGCGGCGCGTCGTAGCCGCGCCCGCGCTCCCGCACGCGCGCGTATCCGCGGACGAACGTGCCCCGCGGACCCGTTCACGACACCCGCCCTGGCGCCCGGCGACCGCCGCGCGCCGCTGTCCGCATGCCCCTTTCCGCAGTCCCGCTGTCCGTTTCCCGCTGTCCGTTTCCCGCTGTCCGTTTCCCGCTGTCCGTTTCCCGCTGTCCGGAGGACCCCTTGAGTACGAACCCGTTCCCCCAGGTGGGCGCCGTTGATCCGGTCGGCGCGACCGGCGAGGGCGTGCCGGACGCCCGCCGGCGTCGCACCATCCTGGTGGCCGTCTGCGTCGCGCTGATGGCCGTGATCGCGTCGGTGTCCGGGCTCAACGTGGCGCAGCCGGACCTCGCGGTCGCGTTCGGCGCCTCGCAGAGCACCATCCTGTGGATCATCAACATCTACACGCTCACCCTGGCCGCGCTGCTCCTGCCGCTCGGCTCGCTCGGCGACCGGGTGGGCCGCAAACCGATGCTGCTGACCGGTCTGGCCGTCTTCGGTGCGGCGAGCGCGGCGGCCGGGCTCGCCCCGTCGACGGAGGTGATGCTCGCCGCGCGGGTGCTCAGCGGGGTGGGCGCGGCGATCATCATGCCCATCACGCTCGCCGTCATCACCTCCACCTTCCCGCCGGAGGAGCGCGGCCGGGCGATCGGCGTGTGGACCGGGGTCGCCGGAGGGGGCGGCATCGTCGGCATGTTCCTGTCCGCCGCCCTGGTGGACCTGGCGAGTTGGCGCTGGCTGTTCGTCCTGCCGGTCGTGCTCGTCGTCGTGGCGTTCGTGATGGCGCTGCGGTTCGTTCCCCACTCCCGTGAGCGGTCGGGGCACAGCTTCGACACCGTCGGCGCGCTGACCTCGATCGTCGCGGTGGTCGGCCTCATCCTCGTCCTCCAGGACGGTCCCGAACGCGGCTGGACCGCTCCCGCGACGCTGCTCGCCCTCGCCGTCGGGGTGGTCGCCGCCACCGCGTTCGTGGCGTGGCAACTGCGCCTTCGCGACGCCGCGTTGCTGGACGTACGCCTCTTCCGCGCGCGCCGGCCGGCCGCCGGATCGATCACGCTGCTGGCGGTCTTCGGCGTGCAGGCGGGCATCTTCGTGGTCCTCTTCCCGTTCTTCCAGGCCGTGTTGGGCTGGTCCGGGCTGCTGTCCACGGTGGCGCTCATGCCCATGGCGGTGCTCATGATGCTCACCTCCGGCCTCGCGCCCAAGCTCGCCGCGCGGATCGGCGGCCGGTCCACCATGGCGGCCGGCGTCTTCCTGGCCGGTGCCGGGCTGGCCCTGATGGCGGCGCTCGTCTCCGTCAGCGGCGGCTACCTGTCGGTGCTGCCCGGCATGCTCGCGATGGGGATCGGCATGGGACTGTCGATGACGCCCTCGACGGAGGCCATCACCAGCGCGCTGCCGCGGGAGCGCCAGGGCGTGGCCTCCGCGCTCAACGACGTCACCCGGGAGTTCGGCACCGCGCTCGGCGTCGCGCTCCTCGGCGCCCTGCTGTCCGCCGGGTACCGCCATGCCATCGACGGGCGGCTCGACGGCGTACCCCGCGGCTCCGCCGCCACCGCGCGCGAAGGCGTCGCCAACGCGGTCGAGGCCGCGAACGGCGCCGGCCCCCACGCCCACGAACTGGTCGACGCGTCCCAGCGGTCCTTCGTCGACGGCTGGCAGCGGGCCATGTGGGCGGGCGTCGCCGTCATGGCCGCCCTCTTCCTCTACCTCCTCGTCCGCGGCCCGCTCCGCCCCGCACCCACCTCGACGGACCGACCGACCCCCGCCGAACCCGTCTCCCCCGCCGCCATCCCCGTCTCCCCCGCCGGCGCCCTCCCGCCCCCGGGCGGCCCGGACCCGGCGTGACGATCGCGCCGGCAGGCATCTCGGCGACCCCTCGGGCACGACCTCTGGTGGGACCGTGCGCCGGGCGTGCGGGTCCAGCGGGTGCGCGCCGGGGGGGACGGTCAGCGGGGGGCGCGGCGCAGGGCGGTGAGGAAGGCGGGGCCGTTCGGGGTGCCGACGCCTGTCATCGTGTCGTAGCCCTTGGCGGTGACCTGCTGGGTCTGGGCGGCGTCCTGGGCGTCGAAGACGTCGATGCCCGGGCTGGTCCCGGCGCCGTCGGCCGCGATCCAGGCGCTCCGGTCCTGCTGCGGCGCCGAGGGGCGGATCGGCAGGACGTCGTGGAGGGCACGGGTGCCGGCCAGGCGGTAGAGCAGCGGGTTGATGAAGCCGAAGGGTTCGCGGCCCTGCTGCGCGTCGGCGACCAGCCCGGCGATCAGCGGGCACGCCAGGCTGGTGCCGGCGTTCGGCATCGTGTGGTACGGCCCCGGCTTGCCGTGGCTGACCGTGTCGATGTAGCCGGTCAGCATGCCGGTGTCGGGGTCGGCGTCGGCCGCGATGTCGGGCACCGCCCGGCCGGTGACGGTCTGCTTGCCGACCCGGACCCGCGCCATCGACGGGGGCACGACGCCCTTCTGGTAGGCGGGTTGCCGGTACACGCCACTGGTGCCTCCGCCGCCGCCGCTGATGCCGACGTCGGTCCACTTGCCGCCGTCCAGGTAGCCGTAGTCGTCGGACCAGCCGGTCTCGAACACCCGGTTCCCGGCCGGCCCGAGGCCGACGGTGGTGCCGCCGACCGCGACCGCGTACGGGTCGGAGTCGGTGACCGTCAGGCCGGTGGTGTCACCGGACGCGAAGTACATGCCGACCCCCTCGGCGGCGGCCCGCACGTCGATCGCGTGCACGGTCTTCGCCGGCACCTCTCCCAGCGGGATCTGCCACGAGTTGGACACGAGGGAGGCCTGCGGACGGTCGCCCTTCCCGTTCAGTACCGCGAGCGCGGCGTCGAGCAGCGCCTGGTCCTCGTCGCAGCCCTGGCCCACGACCATCAACTGGTCGGCGCCGGGCGCCATCGCGTAGACCGCCTCGGAGTCCATCTCCGCCTCGTCGTCGACGGCGGGCCCGTCCGCCGCGTCGCGGGCCCGGGTCGGCGACGCGCAGGCGCTGCCGGCGGTGACCTGCCTGAGCTGGGAGCGCTTCGGCAGCGGCAGGTGGTTGCTCTTCGCGTAGTCCGTCAGCGTCTGGAACATCGCGGTCGGCGATGTCTCCTCGGTCAGGGCGACGGTCTGGCCCTTGCCGGTGGCCGTCCACGTCGCCCCGTAGGCCGCGCGCAACTGGGCGGCGGAGTAGCCGCAGATCGGGAGCGACGCCTTGGTCAGACCCCGGTAGGCCGGGTGGAAGCCGTGCACGTGCTGCGCCCAGGAGCGGGAACACGTCGCCGGCTTCGGGGAGTTCGGGGAGTTGGATGCCGTGGGAGCCGTCGGGGCCGACTGAGCGGTGCCGCGTCGTGCCGCGGAGCCGTCGCCGAGCCCGGTCACGCCCAGCACGTCGGGCGCGAGCGCGGCCGGCACCGACACCTCGCGGTCGTTGGACTGGAACTCCGCGCCACCGCCCGCCGCGTCCTTCGCGCGGTACCGGCCGATCCGCACCTGGAACGCCGACTGGACCGCGGACACCGGCCCGGTCGCCGAGACGTAGTCACGGCCGCCGTCGACGTGAACGGCCTTGAGCCCCTTGGCGGTCAGCCACGACGCGACCGCCTCGGCGCGTGCGGCCGTAGGGGCGAACCGCGCGGTGTAGGCGCTCGGCGCCAGGTAGTGCCGGTACTCGGCGTTGCCCGGCGTGGCGACCGCGTCCGCGAACGCCTCGGCGCCCGCGAGGTCGGGCGCCAGCCACACCTGGACGGTCATCGCCTGGGAGGAGGGCGCGGCCCCGACGAGAGTCGCGGCGGGCACCGCCGGGGAGACCGAGCCCGGCACCGTGGCGGTGGACGCCGCGCGTGCGGTGTCGGGTGCCCCCAGCACCGCGCCCGCGGCCATCACGGCAAGGCAGGCGGCCACGGCACGCGCCGCTCCGCGACCACCGCCGCCGGCCGCGGCCGTCGCCGTCGCCGTTCCCCGCTCACGCCGGCGCTCTCGTCCCATCGGTCCCTCGCTCCTCCGCAACCGCACCTGCCCCGGCGGCATCCGCCCCCGCTCTGTGTACAACGCACCCCGGCCGCCCCCGGTTGCGGCAGGCCGGCGGTCGCGACCCGGTCGGCCGTACGCGTCTCCCCGCCCGCGCGGCGGGAGGGGGTCAGTGGCCGCCGGTGAGCGCGCCGCTGAGGTCGCCGTGCACCCGGGCGCTGTGCTCGTCGAGCCCGACGATCTCCACGGCCTTGCCACGGCCGGCGTACTTGGTGGTGATCGCATCCAGAGCCGCGACGGAGGAGGCGTCCCAGACGCGGGCGCCGCTGAGGTCGATGACGACCCGGTCGGGGTCGCCGGCGTAGTCGAACCGGGCCACCAGGTCGTTGGCGGAGGCGAAGAAGAGCTGGCCGGTGACGGCGTAGACGACGCTCTTCCCGTCGGGGTCGAGGACCGCGGTGACGTCGGTGAGTCGGGCGACCCGGCGGGCGAAGATCACCATGGCGAGGACCGTGCCGACCACGACACCGATCGACAGGTTGCCGGTGGCCACCACCACGGCGACGGTGACGACCATCACGGTGGTCTCGCCGATCGGCATCCGCTTCAGCGTGGCGGGCTTGACGGAGTGCCAGTCGAAGGTGCCGACCGACACCAGCACCATCACCGCGACCAGCGCGGCCATCGGGATGCGCGAGACCACCGGCCCGAGGACGATGCACAGGATCAGCAGGAAGAACCCCGCCAGGAACGTGGACAGCCGGGTTCGGGCGCCGTTCTTGACGTTGATCATGGTCTGGCCGATCATCGCGCAGCCGCCCATGCCGCCGAAGAGCCCGGTGACGATGTTGGCCACGCCCTGCCCGATGGACTCGCGGGTCTTGTTGGAGGGGGTGTCGGTGATGTCGTCCACGAGCTTGGCGGTCATCAGCGTCTCCATCAGGCCGACCAGTGCCATCGCCAGCGCGTAGGGCGCGATCACGGTCAGCGTGTGCGCGTCGAACGGTACGTCCGGCAGTCCCGGCGCCGGCAGCGACGACGGCAGCCTGCCCTTGTCGCCGACCGTCGGCACCGAGATCCCCGCCGCCACCGTGACCACCGTCAGGATCACGATGGACACCAGCGGCGCGGGCACCGCCTTCGTCAGGCGCGGGAAGAACACCATCATCGCTAGCCCCGCGACGACCAGCGGATACACCGCCCAGGGGACGTCATGGAGGTTGGGGATCTGCGCGGTGAACAGCAGGATGCCCAGCGCGTTGACGAAGCCCACCATCACCGAACGCGGCACGAACCGCATCAGCTTGGCCACCCCGAGCGAGCCCAGCACGATCTGGAAGACGCCGGCCAGGATCACCGTCGCGATGAGGTAGCCGAGTCCGTGGTGGCGGACGACCGGTGCCACGACCAGCGCGACGGCGCCGGTGGAGGCGGAGATCATCGCCGGCCGCCCGCCGACGAACGCGATGACCATCGCCATCGTGCAGGCCGCGAAGAGCCCGACCTTGGGGTCCACGCCGGCGATCACGGAGAACGAGATCGCCTCGGGGATCAGCGCCAGTCCGACCACCAGGCCGGCCAGCACCTCCACCCGGAAGACGTTCGGGGACAGCCAGGGCGGTCGGGGCAGGCCGCGAGGGCGCACGGGCACGTTCGAAGGCGAGGGCGGAGGGGGCGGAAGGGGCGAGGGCGATGTCAGCAAGACCGGGTGCCTGTCGGGCTCGGGCGCGGCCGGTCACGGCCGCGCGAGGAGGACGCGCGGGGCCGAGGCGGCGGTGCGCGGATCGCCCGTCGGGGCGGGCGGAGGTCGGGGAAGTGGCGTGCGGCCGGGGGGAGTTCGGCAGCGGGCCGGCATGCGGCGCGAGGTCCGATGGGGCGACGAGGGGGTGCCCGGCGTCGGACGGGCGCACGGCGGCCGACCGGCTCAGCGCGCGGGCGGCCTCATGGCCTCACGGCGGACAGCAGGCGGCAGCGAGCGGCTGGGACATGCGCACGCCTCGTCTCTCCTGCTCGCGGGTTCGGCGGGGGCGTCGTCGGCCCCGACATGGCAGCGCGCGGGCACGGAAGCCCGCACACTGGTGGGGAGCGGCGCGGGCCGCCCTCACCATCGGCAACTCTACCCTAACGTTAGGGTAGAGATGGCTGGCGATCGGCCCGCGGCACGTGACGTCGGCGTGACGTCCCAGCGAAGAGAACCCACGGAAGAGAAGGGGCCGGGAACACGGTCGTGGACAGCAGGCACATGCAGATCGGCGAGGTGGCCGAACGGACCGAACTGTCCCTGCGAACCATCCGGCACTACGAGGAGACCGGCCTGGTCACCCCCTCCGCCCGGTCCCAGGGCGGCTTCCGGCTCTACACCGAAGCCGACGTCGCCCGCCTGATGGTCATCCGCCGGATGAAGCCGCTCGGCTTCACCCTGGAGGAGATGCGCGACCTGCTGGCGGCCACCGACCGCCTGGACACCCCGGCCCCCTCCCCCGCCGAGCGCGAGGCCCTGCTCGAACGCGTCAGGGCGTACGAGCAGACCGCCGCGACGAAGATCCAGGACCTGCGGGTCCAGCTGGCCCGGGCCGAGGAGTTCGCCGCCACCCTCCGCACCCGGCTGGAGCAGGGCGCCCGCCCCTGAGCACCCGCTCCCGGACACCTGAGCACCCGCTCCCGGACACCCGACACCCGCCCCTGGATGCCCCCGGCCCGCCGGATACGGCCGTCCGGCGCGTGGGGGGGCGTGCGCGCGGGGTGCGCCGCGCCCATGACGTGCGGCCCCGCGGTCCTTATCCTGATCCTGCTCGGGCCGTATCGGACGGCGGGAAGCGGGAGTCGCGCATGCGGGCGTGGGAGGACACGGCTGTCGAGGTGGCGGGCGGGCGGCTGGCGGTACGGCGATGGCCGGGCCGGCCGGGCGCGGGCGTGGTGCTCGCCGCGCACGGCATCTCCGGGAACGGGCTGTCCTGGGCGCTGGTCGCCGAGGCGCTCGGCGACGTGGAGGTGATCGCCCCCGACCTGCGCGGGCGCGGGCACAGCCGGGACCTGCCGGGCCCGTACGGCATGGCGCGGCACGCCGAGGACCTGGTGGCGGTGCTCGACCACTTCGGGATCGGGCGGGCGGTGCTGGCCGGCCACTCGATGGGCGGGTACGCCGCGTGCGCCGCGGCCCGGCGCGACCCGGGGCGCTACAGCGAACTGGTCCTCGTGGACGGCGGGTTGGGCGTCCCGGTGCCGGCGGGGGCGGATGTCGACGCGATGCTGCGCGCGGTGCTCGGCCCGGCGATGGCCAGGCTGGACATGGAGTTCGCCGACCGGGCGGCCTACCACCGGTTCTGGGCCGGGCATCCGGCCTTCGGCCGGCTCGGCGGGCCGGCGCTGGCCCGGTACCTGGAGCGCGACCTGACCGGCGAGGAGCCGCACCTGCGCTCGGCGTGCCGGGCGGCGGCGGTCCGGGAGGACGGCAGGGACCAGCTGCGCAACCCCGAGGTCTTCGCCGCGATCCACGAACTGACCCTGCCCGCCACCTTGTTGTGGGCCGAGCGCGGGTTGCGGAACGAGCCGGTGGGCCTGTACCCGCCGGAGGTGATCGCCTCCAGCGGGCTGGCCGACGAGGGCGTGGACGTGTGCTTCGTGCCCGACGAGAACCACTACTCGCTGCTGCTGGGCGAGTCCGGGTCCCGGACCGTAGCCGGCCACCTCGCCGAGGCGGCCGGCCGCGCGACGTAGTCGGCCCGCCGACGCTCCGCGGTCGCCCCGCCGAAACGCCCCTCCAGGCGTACGCCCGGGGCCGGTTCGGCCGGCCGCGGGCCGTCACACCGCGGGAATCGCCTCGCCCGCGGAGACGGCCACGCCCGCAAGGATCTCGACCGGGCCCAGCGGGAATCGGCTCGAACATCGCCGGCTGATCCCGGACCCGCCGGACCCCGCCGGTCCGACGAGGCGCCGCCGGCCCCACGGATTCCGGCTCAGGCCAGGCCGTACGGCAACTCCGGCTGGATGTCGGCGAGTTCGAGCAGCCGGTTGTACTTCGCCACCCGCTCGCCCCTCGCCGGCGCCCCCGACTTGAGCTGACCGGCACCCGTACCCACCACGAGATCGGCGATGAACGTGTCCGCCGTCTCCCCCGAGCGGTGCGAGACCATCCGGGTGTAGCCCGCGTCACGGCAGATCCGCATCGCCTCCAGGGTCTCGGTGACGGTGCCGATCTGGTTGACCTTGATCAGCGCGGAGTTGCCGACCTTCCGGTCGATCGCCTCGGTGATGATCGCCGGGTTGGTGACGAAGATGTCGTCCCCCATGATCTGGACCTCCTCGCCCAGCCGCGCCGTCAGCCGGACCCAGCCGTCCCAGTCCCCCTCGGCGAGCCCGTCCTCGATGCTCCGGACCGGGAACCGCCCGACGATCTCCTCGTACCGGTCGATCAACTCGTCGGAGGAGAGCCGCTCGCCGGCCACCACATAGTGGTCCTCGTGCCAGAACTCGCTCGCCGCCGGGTCCAGGGCGATCGCCACGCCCTCCCGGCCCGCGGTGTAGCCGGCGTCCTCGATCGCCTCGACCAGCAGGCCCAGCACCTCCTCCGGGCTGTCGATGGCGGGCGCGAAACCGCCCTCGTCACCGAGTCCGGTCGCATGGCCGGCCGCGGCCAGCCGCGCCTTGAGCCGCCCGTACACCTCGGCACCGGCCCGTACCGCTTCGGCGAGACCCGGCGCGCCCAGCGGGGCGAGCATGAACTCCTGGAAGTCCAGGGCGTTCGCCGCGTGGGCGCCGCCGTTGACGACGTTGAAGTGCGGCACCGGAAGCCGCGGCGGCGTGTGAGCCACCGCCGACAGCGACTCCCACAACTCCGCGCCCCGCGCCGCGGCCTCCGCACGCGCCGCCGCCATCGAGACACCGATGATCGCGTTGGCACCCAACCGCGACTTGGTCGGCGTCCCGTCCAGCTCGATCAGCGCGGCGTCGACGTCCGCCGCCGACCCGAAGTCCCGCCCGGCCAGCGCCTCCGCGATCTCACCGTTGACCTGCGCCACCGCCCTCGACACACCCTGCCCGCCGAACCGCGCCGGATCGCCGTCACGCAGCTCCACCGCCTCACGGCTGCCGGTGGAAGCACCCGAGGGCACCCCCGCCCGCACCCGCGTCCCGTCCGCGGTGGCCAGGGTCACCGCGAGCGTCGGGCGAGCCCGCGAGTCCAGGATCTCGACCGCGTGCAACTCGGAGATGCGCAAAGTCATGGCTGGTCCGTTCTCGGGGCGCGGGGCGTCGTCGGGCCGATCGGTTCGCGGCGGTCAGGTCCGGGCCCGGGCGTGGGCGGCGCGCTCGCGGGACGCGTCGATCTCGGCGTACGCCGCGTCCTTGCCGTCCCAGTGCGAGCCCTCGACGGACTTGCCGGGTTCGAGGTCCTTGTAGACCTCGAAGAAGTGGGTGATCTCCAGCAGGTCGTACCGCGGCACGTCGCCGATGTCCTGCAGGTACGCGTACCGCGGGTCACGGGCGGGCACGCACAGCACCTTCTCGTCCGGGCCCTTCTCGTCGCTCATCCTGAACACGCAGACCGCACGGCAGTTGATGACGCACCCCGGATACGTGGGCTCGCCGACCATCACGAGCGCGTCCAGCGGGTCCCCGTCCCGGCCCAGCGTTCCGTCGATGTAGCCGTAGTCGGCCGGGTAGCGGGTGGCGGTGAACAGCGTCCGGTCCAGCCGGATGCGGTGCTTCTCGTGGTCCATCTCGTACTTGTTCCGCGAACCCTGCGGGATCTCCACGGTCACGTCGAATTCCGCTTCCACGACGTCCTCCTCGTCCGGTGGTCGGACTCCCCCGATGATCAGGACCGCTGGTCAGGACTGCTGGTCAGGACCGCTCACGGGCGCGCGAGCCGCGGCCAGGTACGGGGGGCGACCGAGGGCGTACGGGCGGTGGCGGGCCCGCCCGGCGGGAAGGGGCGCGGCTGCGGGACCGGAGCACGACGGGTACCGCGGCGCGTCGCCGTCGGCGGGGGAGGTACGGATACGGGCACGGCGCCTCCTGATCGATGCATCGACCAGGGACCGTAAGCAGCGGAGAGCCGCGGTTTTGGTGAGCCCCCTCACCGGCACGCACCGCGCACACCGTTGGCGTGCGCCTCGTCCGTGCGCTTATCCGAGTATCCCATGGATCATCCCGCCCGCCGAGTCGAGCGGCGGCGCCGCGGCCTGCCCTGGCGGCTCCGACCGGTACGGGCCGGGGCGGGCGGCGGCTCGGGCTCAGCCGCGGGGTGGCGCGGACGCGGGTGCCCGCCTCGTGCTCGTCAGGTTCGTCTCCAGGACCACGAGGTCGTCGTCGAGGGCCAGGGCCACGGTGCCCTCCTCGCCGAGCGCCAGCCCGTGCGGGTCGCCGGGAAGTGCGATCTCCTCGATGGCCTGCCGGGCGTCCAGGTCCCACACCCTCAGCGTCCGGTCGCGTCCGACGGTGAGGGCGACGGGGCTCCCGTCGGGCAGTCGCCCGGTCACGACGTACCAGAACACCGCGGTGCCCCCGCCCAGTTCCATGATCCTGGTTCCAGCGGTCAGGTCCCACACCTGAACCGCCCCGTCGGCGCCCGCGGTGACGGCGGCGGGACGGCCGTGCAGTTCGGTGACCGCCAGCGCCATGGACACCGCCGACCCCATCTCACCGATCAGCCGGCCGGCGGCGAGGTCCCACAGCCGTACGGGATACGCCTCGCCGTTGTCCACGACACCGGCCGTGACGGCGGCGGGACGGCCGTCGATCTCGACCAGGCGGACGTTGGCCTTGGTTCCGATGTCCACGGGTCCGGTCAGCCGGCGGCCTCTGGTGAGGTCCCAGGTGTACAGCCGATCGGAGTCCACCCCGACCATGACCGGCCGACCGCCGATCTCGGCGACGTCCATCGACTCCGGATACCGCTGCCGTACCACGACCACCAGCGGGAACCGGACGGACCTGCCGGTGCGCAGGTTCCACAAGTGCACCCTGTCGGTGGTGCAGACGATCGCGCTCGGCTCGTCACGCACCATCGCGGTGGACATGCCGTAGACGTACGACACCGGCAGCGGGGCGTGGGCACGCCTCGCGCCGTGCAGGTCCCAGGCCAGCGCCGACCGGTCGAGGCTGCTGGTGACCGCGAACCGGTGGCCGGCCCGCTCCAGGACGGCGACTCCTGTCGTCTGCTTACGATGTCCCTCCAGCGGGGCGCCGATCCGGCGGTGCTCGACCTCGCCCAGGTCCCACAGCCGCAAGGTGTTCTGGTAGGCCCCGCAGGTGACCGCGATCGGCCGGCCCGCGGCCGTCGCGGTCGCCAGGCCCACGATGCCGTTGGTGTGGCCGGTGAGGTCGCCGCCGATCCTGCGGTGCTCGGCCAGGTCCCACACCTGGAGCGTGCCCGCCCCGTCCTCGCGGCTCCGGCAACTGACGGCGACGGGGCGCCCGTTCCGCACCGTGGTCGCGACCAGAGAGCTGTCGTCCCTGGTGAGGGTGGCGAGCTTCCTGCGCCGTGCCAGGTCCCAGACGCGCAACGCCTGGCCGGCGGTCAGGGCCACCGGACGGCCTTCGACCTGGGCGACAGCGAGGCCGCACACCCAGCCGCTGATCTCCATCGGGGCGCCGATCTCCGCACCCGCCCGCAGATCCCACTGCCGTATCACCCCGCCTTGCCGGAACGGGCCCATGGTCATCTCCAACGTGACCGCCACCGGACCGCCGTCGATGTCGACCACCTCGACCGCGGTCATGGTGCCCCGGTGCCCGGCGAACGGGCCGCCGCACGCACGCTGCTCGGCGAGGTCCCACATCCGGAGGGTCCCGTCCTTGCCGAGGGTCACCGCGACCAGGGCGCCCATGAGTTCGGTGACCGCCAGTCCTTGCACCGCACCGCCCTGTCCGGTGGGGATCTCGCCGATCCGCTGCGGCCCGGCCAGGTCCCAGACCCGCAGCCATCCGTCCTGGCCCGCCGACACGGCGACGGGACGGCCGTCGAGTTCGGCGACGGCCAGCGCGGTGATCTCCTTGCGGTGTTCGGTGCCGGGGACGCTGGTGGGGATGGCGAGGAAGGTGTCGCCGATGGGGCGCTGCTCCGTCAGGTCCCATGCCTGGACCATGCCCTGCCCGCAGCCGCTCACCCCGAGCACGCGGTCGTCGAACGCGCCGGCCGCCACGACCTTGACCACGCCCACGGTCCGATGTCCGTCGAGCGTCCCGGTGTTCGCCGCGTGCACCTTGCCGCCGGTGGCGAAGCCGACCTGCCAGCCGAGGTCCCGTGCCGGACCGGACAGGTCGGCGAGCGCGCGGTTCAGGCTCTCGCGCAGGTGGTGCGCGCCGAACCGGGCGGCGTCGACCGCGAGGAGCAGGCACCGGGTCCGGGGCTCGGCGTGGCGGTGCTTGTGGCTGGAGGCGCGGTAGACGGCGGCCGCGAGCCGGCCCTCTTCCGTGCCGGCCCGGGGCAGCACCGCGAGCAGCGGGCTGGGCACGGCATGCCCGAGGAAGCCGCCGTCCGCCAGCAGCAGGTCCAGCTCGCACGATCCGTCCGGCCCGGCCACGTCGGCCGCGTGGACGGCGAGTTGGGCCCGGGTGTAGTGGTCCGCGTCCGCCCAGGCGCGCCCGCGGCCGTGCGCGGGCACCGCCGCCAGGAGCGTCGTCACGATGGCGCGGTGCGGGTCGCGTTCCGGGCAGCGGCCGCGCAGATGCTCGTCCAGCGCGTCGTGGTAGAGCCGGTACGCCGGTTCCCCGTCGGCCGATGTCATGCGTTCGACCAGGTAGTTCGCGGCGCTCTGGAAGACCTTCGCCAGCTCGGCGCCGGTATGGGCGTGGCCGGGGTGCAGCGCGTCCGCGACGGCGAGCCAGCCGGGGCCGCGCGGCAGCCCGTCACCGCGGGCGAAGGCGAGCGCGGTGAGCAACCGCTCCACGAGCGGCTTGTCGTCGCCGAAGGCGTCCAGGTACTTCTCCATCGCCTCGCCGATGGTCTCCGGCAGCGCCCGGTCCCACTCCGGGTCGTCGAGGTCCAGCGGCGGCGTGTCGGGCAGCAGCAGCCAGCGGCTGGTGACCTGGGCGATCAGGAAGTTGTAGCCCGCCTTGCGGGCCACCGCCCGGCCGATGGCGCGGGTCTCGGCCTCCGTTCGCCGCCGGTAGCGCGGGCTCTCGGCGTCCTCGTGGGTCAGCCGGCGCTGTACGTAGTCGGCGACGTCGAAGTTGCGCTGGTACTCGCGGGACTCCAGGTCGATCCGCGGGGCGGTCCGGCCGAACGCCGCCATGATCCGGGCGCGTTCGGTGCCGGCCGGCGCGGTCCGTACCGCCGCCGCGACCCGGACCGCCGAGGTGCTCGCCAACTCCCGCAGCAGCCTCGCGATCCGGGTGGCCTCCTCCACTCCGGCGGCCTCCTCGACGGCGTCGGCCAGCACCGTGAAGACCTCACCGGTCGCCGCGTGCCGCTCCCGCAGGCCGATCAGCAGCTCCTGCTGGCTGCCGGCGCGGACGTCGGCGAGCGAGCCGAGCAGTTCGACGACCTCGTCGCGGGTCCTGCCCTTCATGTGCACGGCGGCGTCGAACGACCCGGCGGCGGGCCGGGGACCGTCGGTCGGCACCTCGCCCGCCCACCGCGGGTCCGAGGAGACCAGCAGGTGGGCGAGGAGCGCGGACTTGCCCGTGCCGGGGCCGCCGGTGACCACGAGCAGCGGGCGGTGCGGCTCGGCGAGCCAGTCGCAGACGGCCTGCCGCGCGGCGTGCCGGCCGGTGAAGTACCAGGCGCCGGAGTCGGATTCCACCTCGGAGCCGCGGGCGCGGGGCAGCCAGTGCGTCTTCAGGTGCGGATCGAGGTCGAGCCGCCAGCCGAGCCGGGCCCGCAGGAACGGCCACCGGGTCAGCCAGGCGGACACCGGCAGCACATGGCAACCGCGGTACGGGCCGTCGTGCCACCCGATGATCCCCACCACGGCGTCGAGGTCGTCGTCGAAGACGGGCGAGCCGGCGAACCCGGGGTCCGTCCGCCAGCCGGTCGGCCCTGTGACCTGCAGCCAGCGGCCGCCCGGACCGGCGGCGCCGTCGAGGGTGCCGTGCTCCTGGCGCGCGCCCGGCTGGCCGGCCGGGAAGCCGTGCACCCAGAAGCCGTGGCCGTACAGCTCCGGCGGTGCCGACAGCGGCGCGGGGGTGTGCGGGACCGGCCGGTCCAGCCGCAACAGCGCGGCGCCCTCGACGACTTCCACGGTCGTGGCGTGGTGGGCGGTCGGCTCGCCGGTGAAGGGGAACTCGACGAGGACCTGCGCGCCGGGGGCCGCCGCGCACGCGGGGGTCTGCCCGGCGGCGGCCCGCGCCGAGGTGATCAGGTGGCGGTCGTCCACCAGCGCGCCGGCCTGCGCGGTGCCGCCGTCGGCGGACGTGAGGCGGGCCAGCCACGGCGGGCGGTGCGCCAGCCTGCCCACCGCGGTGACCGGCCGGCGGGCCGTCCCGTGGTGGTGGATGGTGACCCCGCCGGTGACCGAGCCCGCCTGGACCACCGGCGCGTACACGTCGGCGGCCACGGAGTTGAACACGCCCTGTACACCGTCGCTCACCGCTCGATCATGGCCAATCGCGCCCGGCCGCACAAGCGGAGTCCGCTCCCGCGCCTCCGCGGCCCGCTTCTCCCGGCCCCTGAGTCCGCTTCCCGCGCACCCTCTTCCCGCACGCTCCCGCTCTTCCCCCACGCCCCTGCTTCCCGCGCATCCCCTTCCCGCGCGTCTCGGTCGGGCACGCGGTCGGCGCGGCCACGCGCCCTGCGCGGCGCCGCGCGTGACGGCCGGTCAGGTGGACGGTGGGCGCTCGCCGACATCTCCCCGCGAACACGGACGTGTCGTGCTTTTCTCCCGCGAATCCGCCGGATACAAAGGGCGTTCTGACGTCGGTCGGTCCGGATCGCGTCCACACGTCCGGAGGCGCAGTGACCAGACCACGAGGCAGCGGGCACCGGACCCGGCGCGGTTCCTGGGCGGCACTGGCCATGGCGGCCGCGCTGCTCGCCTCCGCGACGACGGCGAGCACGGCCACGGCCACGGCCACGGCTACCGCCACGGCTACGGGCGAGGGCGCCGCCACGGCCGGTGCCGCGCCCCGGGTGAAGGAGCCCAACCCCGTGCTCACCGCCGCCTCGTTCGCGGACCCGCCGGCGGTGGACCGGCCGAAGTACCGCTGGTGGCTGCCGGTCGCCGACGAGTCGGACGCCGAACTGCGGTCCCAGCTCGGGCAGATCGCCGCGGCCGGCGCCGGCGGCGCGGAGGTGACGGCCTTCCCGGCCCCCAACGCCCCCGGAAGCACCCTGCACAGCAGCGAGCCGTACCTGTCGACGTACGGCTACGGCACTGCCCTGTGGTCGCACCGGGTGCGGGTGATGGAGGCGGAGGCGGTGAAGGACGGGCTGATCCTGGACCTCGCCGCCGGCCCGAGGTGGCCGCCGACCGTGCCGAGCGTCGACAGCTTCAACCAGCCGCAGGTGGCCCAGCAGGTCCTCTACGGGCGGGAGTTCGACGCGCCCGGCAGCACCCGCGCGGGCGCCCTGCCGGCCACGCTCGTGCCGCCGCCGTCGGTGACCAGGACGCTGTGCGGCCGGGTCGCCGCGGGCGCCGGCACGGTCCTGCTCGACTCCACGCGCAACCTCGCCGTCGGGGACCGGATCGCGCTCGGCCCGGCCGGCGCCACCGGGACGGACACCGCCACCGACGTGGTGACCGTGCGGAAGGTGGGCACCTCCTCCCCGTGCACCACCCTCGCCGGCGCCACCGGTGCGGGCGCGACCCGGGTGGTGACGGCGACCACCGACACCAACCTGGTCGCGGGCGTGACCGTGACGATCGGGTCGGGCGCCGACCAGGACACCGCGACGATCAGATCAGCGGGCAGCGCGGCCGGCGGCACCACGCTGTCGACCGCCACCAGCGCCGGCGCGACCACGCTCGTGCTGTCCTCCGTCGCCGGGATCGAGGCCGGCGACACCCTCACCGTGGACCCGGGCGCCGCCGTCGAGTCCGCGCGGGTGTCGGCCGTCGACCCGGCCACCAGGCAGGTCACCGTCCGCACCGCGCTGGGCGCCGCGCACCCGCCCGGCGCCGCGGTGAGCGACGCCGGGCAGGACCTCACCTTCACCACCGCCCTGGCGCACGCCCACGCGGCGGGCGAGCGGATCGTCGCGCCCGGCACCGGCGTCACGGTCACCCCGGTGGGAACCGCGCACGCCGTCGGCGAGCGGGCGGTGGACACCGCCGCCGAGGAACTCGTCGCGGTCGAGGTCGCGCAGTGCGCCACCGCCTGCGACGCCTCCACCGCGCCGGTCTCCCTGGACCGCTCCTCGGTGACCGACGTCACCGGGAAGCTCGACGCCCGGGGCGGGTTGAGCTACACGTTCCCGCGCGGCAACGGCCATCCGTGGGTGGTGCTGGACTTCTACCAGACCGCCGACGGCCAGGCGGCGACCAACGTCTCGCCGACCGGTTCCGCGTACGTCCTGGACCACCTGTCGGCGGACGGCGCGACCGCCCTCACCGGCTTCTGGGACCGGAACATCCTCGCCGACCCGGCGGTCAAGGACGCCATCGCGCGGACCGCCCGCACCGCCGGCACCCCGGCGATCTTCGAGGACTCGCTGGAGCTGTCCGACGAGCTCACCTGGACCTGGGACTTCCCCGACCGGTTCCGGCAGTCGCGCGGCTACTCCGTCGACCAGGCGCTGCCCGCGCTGGCCGGCTTCGACGCCCGCCGGGTGAGCGGCCACCCGGTCGCGTTCACCTACAGCGACGGCCAGAGCGCCCGCATGGTCAGGGACTACGAACAGACCTTCAGCGACCTGTACGGCAACCGCTACCTGACCGCGCTGGAGAGCTGGGCCGAGGCCAACGGCCTGACCGTCAGGGCGCAGGCGTACGGCGCCCCGATCGACGCCGCCGAGGCCGGCACGCACGTCGGCATCCCCGAGGGCGAGGGCTTCGAGTTCAACGGCAAGAACCCCGACCAGGACTTCAAGGTCATCGCGGCGGGCGCCGACCGGACCGGCGCGACCATCGTGTCCGGCGAGTGCTGCGCGATCAAGACGCAGGTCTGGGCCACCACCGCCGCGCAGAACCTCACCAGCGAGGTCTACGTCGACATGGCCGGCGGCGACAACCAGATCGTCTGGCACGGCATGCCCTACCCGACCGCCCCGGCCGGCTCGGGCGCCGGGTCGGTCTGGCCCGGCTTCAGCTACGGCGGCAACACCAGCTTCTCCGAGGCGTGGGGCCCGCGGATGCCGCAGTGGCGCGACGCCAGGGCGCTCAACGACGACATCGCCCGCATGTCACTGGTGCTGCGCCAGGGCAGGCCCAGTTACGACGTCGGCGTCTACTACCAGAACGTGGGGCTGGCGGGTCAGGCGTACGACGACCCGGCGAGCGTCGTCAAGAACACCTCGGCGATGGCGGCGGCCGGCTACACCTACGGCTACGCGGACTCCGCCTTCCTCACCGACGCGTCGAAGGACTACCCCGACGGCGTGCTCTTCCCCGGGGCGTCGGACTACCACGCCCTGGTCCTCGACGACCCCCGGTCGCTGAAGGCCGCCGACGCCGCCCAGATCCTCGCGCTCGCCCGGGCGGGCCTGCCCGTGGTCGTCATCGGCCCGGCCGCGCCGGCGGCGATGGCCACCCCCGGATACGACGCGGGCCCGGCCGACCGGAGCGTCCAGGCGGACTGGGACGCCCTCTACGCCCTGGCCGGCGAGGACGGCGCGACGGCGAAGGCGGCCGGGCACCATGTGGTGCGGGTGGATGCGGAGGCGGCCGTGCCCGCCGCGCTGGCGCGCCTGGGCATCACCCCGGCCGCCGCGCACACCGGCGACCCCACCAGCGGCGCCCTCCTGGACGTCCGCCGCGACGACGGCGCCACGCAGTACTACTACCTGTACAACAACTCGGCCCGGGCGGTGGACCAGCGCCTCACCCTCACCGGCAAGGGGACGCCCTACGCGCTGGACACGTGGACCGGGGCCGTCACCCCGCTCGCCCAGTACACCGCGTCCGGCGGCGCGGTCACGCTCGACGTGCGGCTCGGCGCCCACGACGCCACGGTGGTCGCCGTGAGCACCGACACCGGGAAGTTCGGCACCGGTCCCGGCCCGGTCTCCGCCACCGCCACGACCGCCGACCGGGCGGTCTTCGACGCCGGCGGGGGCCTGGCGATCGAGTCGAGCCACCCGGGCACGTTCCGCACCACGCTGTCCGACGGCCGTACGGCCGGCACCGCCATCACCGACGTGCCGGCAGCCGCCACCCTCGCGAACTGGCAGCTGACCGTGGACAGTTGGACCCCGGGCCGGAGCGGCGCGCCCGGCGACACCGCCCACACCACGATCGGCCCGATCGCCGTCAGCGCCGACCCGGGCACCGGCGCGCTGCCCGTCTGGACCGCCGTCACCAAGGCCGCCGGCTACCCCGTCGACCTCCAGGACGTCGCCGGCACCGCCGACTACACCACCCACCTGACCCTGCCGCCGGGTTGGACCGGCGGCCGGCACGCCTTCCTCGACCTCGGCCGCGTCACCGACACCGCCGAGGTCACCGTCAACGGCACGGCGCTGCCACCGGTGGACTTCGCCGACCCGTCCCGGATCGACCTCGGCGACGCGCTGAGGAGCGGGGACAACACCATCACCGTGCAGGTCGCCACCCCGCTGGTCAACGCCGTCCGGGTCGCCCCCGGCACCGGCGCGAGCGGCCGGACCCGCACCGGCAACGGCCTGCTCGGCCCGGTGGTCCTCACGCCGTACGGCCGGGCCGCCGTCACCACCGGATGACCCGACCGGCGGTCCGGGTGGTCCGGCGCCCGGACCCGCGTTCCCCGCGGGCTCACCGCCGGACGGCGTCCAGCACCCCCTGGAGGTAGCCGATCGCGTACGACCGGCCGCGGCTGATGTACGCGTCCGCGGAGGTGTCCGCCCAGGTGCCGGGGTCGCCGACCAGGGCGGGGACGTGGTCGTCGATCACGAACCCGTCGAAGCCGACCTCGTCCAGCAGGCCGAAGACCCCGGGGACGTCCAGGTTGCCCTCGCCGAGGAAGCACTCCGCGAAGCGGGGGACGGTGCCCTGCACATCCCGGAAGTGGACGTAGAAGATCTTGCCGGCCGGGCCCATCGCGCGGATGATCTCCTCGGCGGCTGCCTGGCCGGCCATCTCCGAGACGGTGCCCAGGCACAGGTCCAGCCCCCAGGCGGGGCTGCCGCCGCTGCGCCGCCACGCCTCGGCGAGCGCCGCGGGCGAGGTGAAGATGCGGGTAGCGCCGCCCAGCGGCTCGTCGACCGGCGGGTCGTCGGGGTGCAGGGCGAGCCGTACGCCCTCGGCCTCGGCGACCGGCAGGACCGCGTCCAGGAAGTACTGGTGGTGGGCCCAGGACTGCTCGGCGGTGATCGGCTCGGTGATCGGCTCCTCGGGGGTGAGCTTGTAGCCGGCCAGGGCGTTTCCGGCCGGGGCCAGGTCGAGGTCGAAGCCGGTCACGGCGGCGCCGCCGCGGCCGGGGGCGTCCATCGTGGTGCGCCACACGTAGGTCGGCAGCCAGTTGTAGCCGAGCAGGTCGTAGCCGGTCGCGGCCATGTTGCGCAGGGTCCGGCAGAAGCCCTCGATCTGCTCGTCCCGGCCCGGCAGCCCGCGCTGGATCTTGAAGAAGTGAGCGGCGGGCACGTTCTCCAGCCCCTCGATCCGCAGCCCCGCCTCCTCGCATCGGCCGCGCAGGGCGGCGAGTTCGGCGGTACTCCAGTGTCCGTCGGTGCCGGGCAGGTCCTTCGGCGCGTGGAACTGGAGGCTGCCGAGGCCCAGTTGGCGCGCGAAGGTGCCGATCCGGTCGTCGTAGGCGTCTATGTGCCCGAGCGCGATACGCATCACCATGACGGTCAGCCTCCCATGGCGGGTCCGGCGGTGTCCCGCGGCAGGGCGACGGCGAGCTTGGCCAGCAGCCCGCCGTCCACGGGCACGTCCACGCCGGTGACGAACGCGGCGCGGGCGCCGGCCAGGAACGCGATCACCTCGGCGACCTCCCGCGGCCGCGCGATCCGGCCGAGCGGATGGTCGCGGCCCCAGTCGTCGAGCAGCCGGCTCACCGCGCCCGTGCTGCCGTCGGTGAACAGCTCGGCCGAGCGCCGCAGCATCGGGGTGTCGACGGAGCCGGGGCAGACCGCGTTGACCCGCACCCCGTTCGGGGCCTCGTCCACGGCCATCGAGCGCACCAGCGCGTTGAGCGCGCCCTTGGCCGCCGCGTACGCGGCGACGTTGGACTGCGTGGCGCGTCCCTGCACCGAGGACACCACCACCACCGCGCCGCCCGCGGCGCTGCGCCGCAGGTGCGGCAGCGCGGCGCGCGCGGCCAGGAACACCCCCTTGACGTTGACCGCGAACACCTCGTCCCAGGTCTTGTCGTCGGTGTCGGCCACGGTGCCGTACCGCTGGATGCCCGCCGACGTCACCAGGACGTCCAGGCCGCCGAAGGCGTGCACGGTCCGCCGCACCGCCTCGGCGACCGCGGCGGGGTCGCAGACGTCGGCGACGAGCGGCACCGCCCGGCCGCCGGCCACAGTGATCGCCTCGACGGTCTCGTGCGTGCCCGCCGCGTCCAGGGCGCTGACCGCCACCGCGGCGCCGGACGCGGCCAGCAACTCCGCGGCGGCCCGACCGATGCCGCTCGATCCCCCGGTCACCAGCGCGACACGACCGGCGTGTTCCTCACCCATGCGTTCCCTCTCCCAGTCAGATTCCCGGCCAAGTGCCCCTGATGACAACGTTGTTCGCCACCCGGACGGCCCGTACAGCCCCACGACCGATCCTTCTGCCCTCAACCGAGCGGCATGGTGCAGAAGTTGCCACCGACCCGGAAGTTGCGGGCCGCCGACGGATCGAGGTCCGCCGGGCCGAACGCTCCGGAGTCCAGGACGGCGGCCAGATGGTCCTCGGCGTCGTCCCGGGGTCGGTAGCCGATCGCCTCCCCTTCCGACAGGGACCACCACCGGCGGGTGTTGCGGGAGATGCCCCACAGCACCCGGTAACCGGCCGGCTCCGCCCGCAGGCAGGACTCGACCAGCCGGGCCGCGTCGTCCGGCGACAGCCACACCGCCAGGTCCTCCGGCGCGCGCGGCACCGGCCGGAACGCCCCGATCCGCAGGCAGGAGACGTCGACTCCGTACCTGCTGTGGTGCAGCGCGCCGAGCGCCTCCAGCGCGGCCTTCCCCACGCCGTAGTACGTGTCCGGGCGCGGCGTGATGTCCGCGGGCAGGTCGGCGCGGGCTTGCGGCCCGCGCGCGGCGGCGGCGTGACCGCCCGCGCCGAAGCAGACGGCATCACCGACGTCACCGGCACCGCCGGCATCGCCGCGCCGGGCCGGGTCGTCGCGGGTGCGGAACCCGACGGCATGGATGCTGGAGGCGAGCACCACCCGCGGCACGCCGTGGCGGCAGGCGGCTTCCAGCACGCGTTGCGTGCCGTCGATGTTGACCTCCCTGATCCGCTCCCAGGGTTCCTCCCCGGCGAGCCCGCCCAGGTGCACCACCGCGTCGACGGCCCGGCAGGCGGCGTCGATCGCCTCGGGGTCGGTGAAGGAGGCGCGGACGACCTCCACGTCCTCGCCGGCTTCCGGCGGCGCGATCTCCGCGATGTCCAGCAGCCGCAGGACGCGGCCGGGCCGGGCCAGCCGGGGGCGCAGCGCCCGCCCGATCCGGCCGGCCGCGCCGGTGACCAGGACCCGCTGCCGGGTCACCACGCCTGCTCCACCGGGTCGGCGGCGTCCGGCAGCCGGGCCGGCGGCCGCTGCTCGTCGTACGGCGCCGGGGTCGCCGAGGCGGGCAGGTACGGCGGCCGGAGGTAGCTGTGGTGGCGCCGGAAGGCGAGCTCCACCGGCGGGTACCAGTGCCGCCAGCTGCGGGGATCGGTGTCCGTGGTCGGCGACATGGGGCCGAGGCCGTTGCCGTTCTCGGCCGCGACCGCGTATTCGTGGACCGGCGTGTCACCGGGTGGGGCCTCGCCCGGGTCGCCGGTGGCCGGCACCGTCCCGGGCACCTGGTCGACGAACTCGAAGGCCAGGCCGGCGAAGACCTCCCGGAAGCCGGTGTCGCCCCTGCGGCGCCGGTAGAGCCGGTAGCGGGCCGCGCCGAGCACCTCGCCCCAGGTGGCGGTGACCGTGCCGGCGCCGAGCCGGAGCGTCAGGCCGTCCGGCGGGTCGGGGGCCCGGCTGGTGGCGTGCAGCGGGTAGTCGGCGCCCGGGGCGCCGCTGCGGTCGGCGTTCCGGGCGGTGACCCGGACGTGGTACTTGGTGCCGTCGGCCAGCCCGGCCAGCGCGCCCGGGCCGGTGGCGGTGTGCCCGGCCGCCGTCCAGGTCGTGCCGCCGTCCTCGCTGACTTCGAGCAGATACGTGTCCGCGCCCGCGACCGGCGCGAAGTGCACCACCGCGCCTCCGGGGACGGTCGTGGTCCGCACGATCCGCGGCGGCATCGGCTCGGGCCGCCGGGCGGTCAGCTCCCACTGGTGCCGGCCGGCGGGCAGCGCGACCCGCAGGATGCCGTCGCGCGAGGACGCGAGCGGGGCCAGTTCCGCGCCGTCGACGTGGAACGCGGCCCCGGCGGGGAGCCCGCCGAGCAGGTGCAAGGTGACCGCGCTGTCGCCGGGCGCGTCGTAGCTGCCGCGGAACTCGCGGGGGTCGCGGTAGCGCAGGCTGATGCCCAGGTCCTGGTCCTCGGTGGTCAGCAGCACGTCCGCGGTGCCGACGGCGCTGCCGTGGAAGAGCGCCAGTTCGCGGCTGCCGTCGTCGAACAGCCGGATCACGCCGGCGGTGCCGGTGAAGCGCAGCCCCTCGCCGGCGAAGTCGACCGCCTTCGGTTCGTAGTGCGTCGCCGCCTGGTGGCGGAAGACGTGGTCGACGCTGTGCGGGGTGCGGACCTTCGCGCCCCACGGGGTGCTGCTCGCGGGGGCCACGGTCAGGTCGTCGCGGTGGCTGACGACGGCGAGCGTGTTGCCGTTCGACCCGTCGGCCCTGCCCTCCAGCCGCACCCCGCGGGTGCCGTCGGTGGCGAACGTGCCGTCGAGCGCGCCGTCCTCGCGCACCCCGCGCACCACATGGATGAACGGCATCGCGTCGGCGAGGTGGCCGTAGCTGTTGGCGTCACGGCCGTTGGCCGCGGTCGGCACCGACCACGTCCACACCATCCGCTGGCCGGGCGCGAAGGCGTCGTAGCTGACCAGGTAGTCGCCGCCGACCAGCAGGACGCTGCGGCCGAGGTAGAGCTCGCCGATCGGGCTGCCGGGGTTGGAGGTGATCTCGGCGTACTGCGCGCCGCCGAGGTCGTACATCGGCCGGTCCAGCGTGTGGTTGCCGATCCCGCGGAAGGCGCCGTCCTTCCACACCGCGCAGGAGGTGGCGAAGGTCGCGTCGGGCACCCGGCGGTCGCCGGCGTCCTCGGGGCCGTGGCCGCTGTAGGAGCGGCCGGCGGCGTAGTAGTAGAGGTGGCCGTTGCCGTTGTCGTCGGCGATCCCCCAGCGGTAGTTGGGCCCGCGGTCGACCTGCTGGAGGAAGACCGCGACCTCGTCCGGGCGGTCCACGCCGGCGCGCAGCGTGACGCCGTACCCGGTGTACTTCGCGCTGCGCAGCCGCGGGTTGGTGCCGCGCTCGCCCGCCGAGCGGACCGTGACGTGCCACGGGTCGGGTGCGTCCGGCGGGCTGTCCAGCCGCCGGGCGGTGGGGTCGCTGCCCCACATCAGGTGCTCGGCGACCAGCGGGCGGTAGCGGTGCAGCGCCTCGCCGAGCAGCCGCATCTCGATGGGAGGGCGGCGCGGCCAGTACGCGTGCGCCCCCTGCGCGGGATGCAGCCGGCGCAGCTCGCCGGTCCCGGTGACGTCGATCGGCGCGCTGAGCGCGTGGACCAGCCAGTCGCCGAGGGCGGCGAACTCCGGGGTGGCCATCCGGTTGCGCCCGTCGGCCCGCCGGCCCAGGAAGTTGCCCTGGGCGGCGGGCCGCAGGAAGGCCCAGACGTACGTGGACAGGCTCTCGGTCCAGCGGCCGGGGCGGGCGTGCCGGGAGGGCAGGGCCGGGCGGGTGTGGAAGACGCCGGACAGCTCGCAGAACTTCTCGAACTGGTCCAGCCACTCCCCCGCGGCCTCGTGCTCGGGGAAGAGCCACGCCAGGCAGGCCAGCGCGGCCTTGCCGTCGGCGAGGAAGTTGGGGTGCCCGCCCATCATCCGCCGCAGCGGGCCGATCTCCTCGCCCGCCGAGACGTACCCGGTCAGCAGCAGCAGGGCGTCGACGCGTGCGCGCTGCTCGGTGTCGAGCCGGTCGGCGAACCGGTCGTAGCCGTCCAGCAGCCGGTCGTAGAGCGGGCGTTGGCCGATGTTGAGGTAGCCGGCGAGTTCGTTCACGCCGTTCGCGATCAGCCGCGGGCCCTCGCTGCCGTACAGCAGCGCGTCCACGAACTGCTCGGGGGTGTCGAACTCGCCTTCCGTGCAGAGGCGTTCGGGGCGCTTGCCGTGGTAGGTCAGGCGCCAGTCCTTGACCCGGTCGAGGCTGAGGGTGCCCTGCCAGTGGTGCAGGTGGCGCACGTAGGTGGACTGGTACGTCATCGCCCGCTGGCCGCGCAGCACGTCCAGGTCGCGTGCGTGGTGGTAGAAGGCGATGCCGGTGGTGCGGGTGCCGGTGCGCAGCGGCCAGGTCCAGTGCAGCACCCCGTCGTGGCGGAAGCGGATCTGGAGGGTGTCCGCGCAGGCCCAGCCGGCGTACTCGTGGTCCTCCCAGCGGGCGTGGTCGCGGATGAACACGCCCATCGCGTCGCCGCCGGCCCGGTCCCAGAACGTCGCGTGCGGCCGGACGCCCCAGGCGTAGCTGGGCGCGTAGGGGCCGACGGTGAAGGCCATCCGCTCCCGCGGCCGCTCCCGGCCGCCCGGTCCGGAGAACGACGGGTCCTCGCCGCTGTCGCCGACCACGATCGGCTCGTCGATGCCGAGCCAGTGGTAGACCTCCGGCGACCCGGGGTCGGCGTGGTCGCGCGGGTCCTGCGAGAACGGCCAGGCCGAGGAGAACCGGTGGGTGGGCGCGCAGCCCTCCCAGTGGAGTTCCCACGCGGCGCCCTCCGTGTCGAACCCGGTGGCCTCCTCGGCGAGTTCGACGAAGTCGCAGCCGTGCAGGACGCGTACGGTCGCGGTGTACCGCGCGCCGCCGGTGAAGCGGTAGTCCAGCCGGTGGGTGGCGAACAGCGGGCCGTGCTCCACCTGGTGGACGTCGAGGTGTGCGAGGCGCTCGGCGCCGGGATGCAGCACCGAGTCGCCCACCCAGCCCTGCCCGCGGTCGAGCCGGCGGATCGGGCCGGGCAGGTCCGGGCCGGCGTACCGGCCGGCCGGGGGCAGCAGCACCCGCAGGGGGCCGGCGTCCACCACGATGCCGTCGCCGTCCTCGGCCGGGGTGACGGTGACCGGCCGGTCGGGTCCGGCCGCCGGCGCCGTCGCGTCCGCCCGCAGGGTGAACGCGTGGCGCGCGCCGGGCGCGAGGTCGGCGAAGAAGCAGACGGTGGCCGCGGCCAGGGGCGCGTCGGCGCCCCCGGCCGCGGGGCCCGCCCCGGTGACCTCCGCCAGCTGGAAAGGCACCGGCGTGCCGTTCTCGTCGAGCAGCCGGAGCGCGTCGGCGCGCACCGCGGGCGCCGCCCACCGCACCGGATAGTGCAGCAGGGTCCGGGGCCAGGCGAACTCCGGGTGGGCGAGCGGGTCGTGGAGCAGGAACCGCACTTCCGAGCCGCCGGCCGGCCAGTCGGTGACGGGGGCCGTCACGCGCCGCCTCCCATCTCGGCGCCCCCGGCGCCGGACGCGCCGGGCGCGACGCCCTGGGTGCCGAACGACGCACCACCCGCGACGCCTTCGACGAGGTAGCGCTGGAGCAGGATGAACAGCAGCATGATCGGCGCGGCCACGATGAAGGTGCCGGCCGCGATGAGCGGCCAGTTCTGCGAGTACTCGCCGAAGAACGAGTAGAGCCCGCGGGTGACCGGCCACAGCGCGGAGTCGGAGAGCATCACCAGCGGCAGGATCAGGTTGTTCCAGGCGTGCACGAAGCCGAAGATCCCGAAGGTGGCCAGGGCCGGTTTCATCTGCGGCATGATGATCGTGAAGATGAACCGGATGTAGCCGCAGCCGTCCAGCGCCGCCGCCTCGTCGATCTCGCGCGGGATGCCCTTGATGTAGCCGACGAAGAAGAAGAACCCGGCGCCGGACAGGCTGGTCAGGATCAGGTAGCCGGCCATGCTGTTGTACAGGTGCAGGGTGCGGGCCTCGATGAACAGCGGGATCAGGCCGCCGGGCAGGAAGCCGGAGAAGATGAAGAACGTGTAGAGCCCGTTGGAGTACTTGAAGTAGCCGCGGGAGATGGGGAAGGCGAGGAAGACGCCGAGGATGAGCGTGATGGCGTCGGGGACGGCCGCGTAGACCAGGCTGTTGACCATCTCCCGGCCGAAGTGCCCCTGGTGCCAGGCCGCCGAGAAGCTCTCGGTGGTCCACGGGTGGGGGGTGCCGGTGGGGTTCTGCAGGAAGCCGGTGTACGTCTTGAACGCCTGGAGCAGGACGTACACCAGCGGAAGGGCGAACAGCCCGGCGGCGATGGCGAAGCAGAGCAGGTTCACCCCCGCCGACTTGGTCCGCTGCCGGGACAGCAGCCCGCGCAGCGACGGGGAGGGGGTGCGCGGAGCGTCGGGGGCCTCGGGTGCCTGGGACACCTGGAGCGTCGTCACAGCGCCACCTCCCGCCGGCGCAGCACGTACAGCAGGCCGCCGCCGATCACGATCGTCAGCACGAACTGGAGCATCGCCAGCATCGAGCCGTAGCCGAGCTGGCTGTCGCTGCCGAAGGCGGCTTGGAACATGTACAGCCCCAGGGTCTTGGTGCCGAAGTTGCCACCGGTCAGGACCAGCACCAGGGCGTACTCGCCCAGCGTGGCCATGGTGGTGAGGAAGACGTTGACGGTGGTGGCCGAGGCCAGCAGCGGCCACGTCACGTGCCGGAACACCCGGAAGCGCCCGGCGCCGTCCATGGCCGCGGCCTCGTACACCGAGCGCGGGATGTTCCGCAGCCCGGCGATGTAGATGAGCATCGAGTACCCGGAGAACATCCACACGTTCACCAGCATCACCAGCGGCAGCGCCAGCGAACTCGACCCGAGGAAAGCGGAGTTGATGCCGAACAGGCCGTGCACGAGCTTCTCCGCCGGACCCGAGTAGGGGTCGAGCATGAGCGAGAAGACCGCGCCGACCACCGTGACCGAGAAGATCTGCGGCATGAAGATCAGCGCACGGTAGAACGTGTACGAGCGACCGCCCCGGTTCAGCAGCATGGCAAGGCCCAGGCCGATCACGTTCTGCAGCACGGTCACGCCGACCACGTAGATCAGCGTGACCCGTACCGCGCTCCACAGCTGCGGCAGCAGCGAGGTGAAGGCCGTGTGGTAGTTGCACATCCCGCAGAAGTTGAGCGGCGTGCCGGGGAGTCCGGAGTAGCGGGTGAACGAGTAGATGATGGTGGCCAGTGACGGGTAGAGCCCGAACAGCAGCCAACCGGCTCCCGGTATCGCGATGCTGGCCCAGGGGATGAACCGCCGCGTCCGTTGGGTTCCGAAGGGACAGCGTGCCACGCCGCGCCTCCTCTCTCAGTTGTGCTCAGGGTCGGGCGTCAGCCCTTGACCGACTTGCGGTACGCGTCGGCCGAGCGGTTGAGGATGGTGTCGACGCTGTCGCTGCCGATCGGCTTCAGCTTGTAGAAGTCCGGGCCGGCCGCGTCCAGGGGGGCGCCCGCGGGCACCCAGGGGTTGGCGAGCTGCTGGAACGCGCCGTCCATGTGGCTGTTGAGCCAGTCCGTCCAGTCCAGGCCGGTGTTCTTCACCGCCGGCTGGGTGGAGACCGAACCGGTCAGCTTCAGCCACTCCTGGTAGTTCTCCGGCTGGGAGAACATCGACAGCCACTCCATGGCCAGGTCCTTGTGCTTCGCGCTGGTCGGGACCATCCAGGTGAGGTCCGGGCGCAGCGACACGCGGTTGGCCGAGGCGGTGTCGGTGCCCGGCATGGTGAAGAACCCGAGCTTGAGGTTGGGGTTGGCCTTCTGGATGACCGCCCCGTCCCAGGAACCGTCCAGCAGGAAGGGGTAGTCGCCGGCGCGCGCCGCCCAGACGCCGGGCGCGGTCAGCTGGGCGACGCCCGACGCGTTCGGCTCGATGTACTTCATGACCTGCTCGTAGCGCGCGGAGGACTCCTTGTAGACCGGGTCGGTCCAGGACTGGGTGCCCTTCCAGAACGCGTCGGCGCGGTCGTTGGAGACCTTCACCGAGTCCGACGCGGGCTTGCCCTGCATGAGCATCTGGTTCTCGACGCCCTGCCACACGCCGCCCTGCATGCCGTCCTTGCCGGACACGAAGATCGGGGTGATGCCCTTCTTCTTGAGCTTCGCGCAGTCGTCGACGAACTCCTGGAACGTCGTCGGCACGGTCATGCCGTACTTCGCGAGCAGGTCCTTCTTGTACCAGATCGCCCCGGCCGCGGCGTACTGCGCGGCCATCACGCCGTAGACGCCGCCGTTGTGCCCGACCGCGGCGGCCTGGTCGGTGGCGCTGTAGTTCTTCATGAACGGCTGGTTCTTCAGGTCCACCAGCTGCCCGGCCTGGATGAGCGCGGCGGCTCCGGCGGGCTTGAGGCTGGTGTAGCTGGGGGCGAAGCCCGCCTGGGTCGGCGCGGCCAGGCCCAGCACGTCGACGGACTTGGACTGCAGCAGGCTGTTCCACAGCTGGCCCCAGGCGCCGTTGGCGGTCGGCGCCTGCTGGATCTTGACCTTCACCCCCGGGTGGGCCTTCTCGAACTTGGCGTTCAGCTCCTCGGTGAACTGGATGGCACCGGGGTTGGTCCACTCGGCCACCGTCAGCGTGGTCTTCGCGCCACCGCCGCCGGACGAGGAGGAACTGCAGCCGGTGAGGCCGATGGACAGGCACGCGGTCGCCGCGAGCAGGGTGACGGTGATGCGGGGTCTCATGAGGGTGGCTCCTTGGAAGAGGTACGGGGGTGACCGGCAAGAGTGACGGACGTCCGGGTCAGGGGCGCTGGAGGGCGCCGTCGGCCCGCCGCGGCGGCTTCCACGCCTGGCCGGGCAGCGCGGCGGGCCGCGGCGGGTACTTCGCGGCCAGTCGCTCGTCGAGGTCGACGCCGAGCCCCGGCCGGTCGCTCGGCCACAGGTGCCCGTCGCGGATCTCGGGGCACCCGGGGAACACCTCCCGCGCGGCGGCGCCGAACAGGTGCTGCTCCTGGATGCCGAAGTTGGGCGCGGCCATGTCGAGCGCGAGGTTGGCGGCGTGCCCGATCGGCGAGACGTCGCCCGGCCCGTGCCAGGCGGTGCGCACGCCGAACAGCTCGCAGGCGTTCGCCAGCCGCCAGGCGGGGGTGATGCCGCCGATGGCCGAGACGTGCACGCGGATGAAGTCGCACAGCCGCTCCTGGACGACCGGGCGGTACTCCGCGGGGTTGGTGAACAGCTCGCCGATCGCGATCGGCGTCACCGACCGGCCGCGCAGTATCCGCAGCCACTCGATGTCCTCCGGCGCGACCGGGTCCTCCAGGTAGAACAGGTCGTACGGTTCCAGGTCCGCCGCGATCCGCACGGCGTCGGTGGGGTGCACCCGCTCGTGCACGTCGTGGATCAGCTCGACCTCGGGGCCGGCGTGCTCGCGCAGGTGCGCGAACAGCCCGCGGACCGTGCGCCGGTAGGCCGCCGGGTCCCAGGCGTCGGCGGTGAGCGGGCGGTGGGCGCCGGCCGCCGCGGCGGCGGCCGGCGCCCCGTAGGTGCCCGCGCCCGGCACCGCGACCTGGCAGCGCACGTGCCGGTAGCCCTCCGCCATCAGCGCCAGCACCTCGTCGGTGACCTCCTGCGGGTCCCGTCCGGCGGCGTGCGCGTACAGCGGCACCGCGGTACGGCAGCGGCCGCCGAGCAGCTGCCACACCGGCAGCCCGGCCTGCTTGCCCTTGATGTCCCACAGCGCCATGTCCACCCCGGACAGCGCGTTGTTGAGCACCGGCCCGGACCGCCAGTAGCCGCTCACGTGCAGGGTCGACGCGATGTCGGTGATGTCGGCCGGGTCGCGGCCGATGAGCTGCGGGGCCAGGTACTCGTCGACGGCGGTGGCCACGGCCGCCGCGCGCTGGGTGAAGGTGGCGCAGCCGAGTCCGTACAGGCCGGGCTCGCTGGTGTCGACGCGGACCACGACGAGCGTGGTGCCGGCCGGCGCGGTCAGGATCGTCCGGACGCCGGTGATGCGGACGCCGGACGGCTGTGCCCACGGCGGCTCGACCGGCTCGGGCGCCGGCGGGAGTGCGCCGGCATCGGCTGCGTGGTCGCTCACGGGAAGGCTCCTGGTTCTGGAGGTGCTGTCGGAAGGTGCCGGCCTGGGGAGGCGGCGGGGTGCGGTGTCGCGTCGGGGGTGCGGCTCAGCGGCCGATGCCCCAGCGGGTGTCCACGCGCCCGCCGGCGAACTGGGCGCCGGTGCCCCAGAACGGCGCGAAGTTGTAGCAGCCCGAGGTCGGGGGCTCCGCGGTGGTGGTCGAGTAGGTGGCGCCGTGGCCGCCGGTGCCCGCGTCGGTCACCTGGACCGCGAACGTCGCCGGGGTGACGGTGCCGGGGCGCGCGGCCCTTACCGCGGCGGCCAGTTCGGGCAGCTGGCTCCAGGCGAGCGCGACCTCGTACCGGGTCTGCTTGCCCGTGTCGTCCCGGGAGACCAGCACCCGGCCCTCGGCGCCGCTGTCGGGCTTGGCGTCGAGCGGGCCCAGCGGGGTCGGGAGCACCGCGTTGGTCGGGTAGTAGGTCTGGTAGTTGGTGCCGGGCGCGAGCTGGCGGTGCAGTTCCGAGACGCCGCCGGTGGCCAGGGTCGCCACGTACAGGTGGGAGATCGACCGCAGGCACTTCTCGTAGTGCGCGTCGCCCGCGAGCAGGTCCTCGGTCTTGTCCGCCAGCGCGTCGAAGGCCAGCTGGATGCTGTCCGCCTTGAACGGGAAGAGGTACTCGTTGGCCGGGAAGGGCGCGTTGGACAGCTGGACGTCGTCCTCGACGACGGCCCTGACGTACAGGAAGCTGTGGTCCCAGGCGGCCTGGAACGCGTACTTCTTGGTGTCGCCGGCCGCGGTGGTGCTGGTCATCGTCACCGGCAGGACGCCGTTCCACTGGCTGGCGCTGCCGCCGACGGTGATCGACCGGAACGGCAGGTAGGCGACCTGGACGTCCTGGGTGCCGGTCTGGCGCAGGCCGGGCCGCTGCGGCACCGTCACCTCGTAGCCGACGGTGTACGCGTTCCGGCTGTCGACCTGGAACGCCGTGACGGGGAAGGACAGCGTCTTCGCCTGCCCGGGCGCGAGTTCGACCACCGGTGACACCGGTGCCGCCAGCCGCCAGCCGGACGGCGGGGTGATCCGCACCCGCGCGCCCAGCTTCTGCGGCGAGACGTTCTCCACCCGCACCTCGACGGCGCTGGTGGTGTCCAGCGGCTTGGTGAAGGACAGCAGGCTGACCTTCACCGGGGTGCTGTAGTCGAAGCGCGCGCCGCGGGTCAGTACGGCCTTGAGCGCCGCGGGGCTCAGGTCGCTGTCGAAGTACAGGACCTCCCAGGGGTTCAGCGGGAGGGTGACGCGCGAGGAGCGGCCGTCGGCGAGCCGGCGGCCGAGGTAGTCGTACACGCGGATGCCACGCGCGCCGTCCAGGGTGAGCGTGCCGCTCCAGCCGGCGCTCTGGTGCTCCTCGGTGCCGTCGAAGAGCTGGTCGCAGTAGACGGCGGCCCGGCCCTTGCCGTCGGTGCCGCGGAACAGGAAGCCCCAGGTGGACTTGGCGTCCGGGTAGAGCTCGCCCTCCATCCGGGCGTCCTCCAGCAGGCCCGTCATGGTGGCGTAGGCGACCACCGCGGGCTTGGGGGTCCTGGTCGCGATGTCGTAGATGTCGAAGTCGTCGCCTGAGTACGGCTTGTCGTAGGACAGCGAGAACCAGAAGGCCCGGACCGGCGAGCCCTCCTCGGCGCCGGCGAGCATGTGCAGCAGGTACGTCGGCGCCACCGTACGGGCCACCCCGTAGGGCGCCTGGCCGGCCGGCACGTCGGTGAAGTTGAACTCGGCGTTGCCCAGTTCGGTCTGCCACTGCCCGCCGCGGCCCTTGGTGCGCGACCACCGCCGGTCCATCTTGATCTGGGTCTTGGTCATCGCGTACTGGGTGGGGTCGGGGTAGCCGTAGGCGTGGTTCACCGAGCCGTCGATGTAGCCGGTGTCCTTCGAGCCCCGCGCGTACACGATGTCGCGGTTGTACGTGACCGATCCGCCGCCGATCAGGTTGACCTGCGGGAAGTCCGGCTTGACCCGGTCCCAGATCAGCTTGCACATGTCGCGGTAGTCCTGGGCGTCGCCGGTCATCCAGGTCCAGCCGTGCACCCACGGCTCGTTCCACAGCTCCCAGTTCTGCACCAGGTCCTGCATCGGCGCGATGGAGTGGTAGACCATGTCGGCGTGCGCGGCCATGTCCTTGGGCCGGTTCTGGTAGAGCAGCACCGGCTTGCCGTCCGGGCCCGGCTCGACGTTCCACGACATGTTGTAGTTGATGCTGCCGAGGGCCTCGATGCCGTAGCGGTTCCACTCCTGGACCTCGGCGCGGGCGGCGTCGATCTCGGCCTGCCCCCAGAACACGCCCGGCGACGGCGAGACGGTGTCCGGTTGGACGGCGACGATGCCGCGTGTCCACTTCACGCCGATCCGCTGGGCGATCTGCTTGGTGATGACCGGCGAGGACTCCGACCGGATGCCCATCCCGAACGGCGAGTCGGGCCGGCGGTCCGCGACGGTCGGGCGGATCACGCCGAGGCCGAGGGTCTGGGCGAGCAGCTGGTTCGCCGCCGAGTCGGTGACGGTGACGGTGACCGCGTAGAAGTCGGGGTCCAGGGCGCCCAGCGCGACGCTGGTGGTGGTCTCGGTGCCGGCCGGCGCGGTGAACGCGGTGGTCCCGCTGCGCAGCGCGGCCCCGGTACGGGCGGACACCGACCAGGCCACCGAACCGCTGAGCGCCGCCGTCGGGTTGAACACGACCTGGAGGGCGGGACGGGCCGGGGTGTCGCCCTGCACCGGGTAGAGGCCGGTCGGGTCGGAGAAGGCGGCGGCGACCACCGGCAGCGCGGCGGCGGGCGTGGCCGCGCCCTCGGGCGTGGCGGCGCCGGCGGCCGGCGCGAGGCCCCAGTCCAGGGCACTGGCGGCCGCGGCGCCCGCCACGGTGGCGGCGCCGTAGCCCATGACCTTGCGTCGGGAGATCTCTGCGGGGGCCGGCGCTGCCGGGGTGGTGCGGTCGGATCTGGCGTGGCTGTCGGTCACGGTCGGTCCTCTTCCGTCTTCGTCTTCGGTTCTTCAGCGCGGGGATGGGTCGGGCGAGTGCGGTGACTGCGGTGACTGCGATGGCTGCGGTGACTGCGGCGGCTCCGGCGGCTCCGGCGGCTCCGGCGGCTCCGGCGGCTCCGGCGTGACGACGCACAGGCCGGAGGGGGGAACGGCGATCCGGGTGAGCCCGGGGCCGAGCGTGCGCGGGCCCGAACCGGCGGGCCTGCCGCAGGCGTCGAAGGTGTCGAGCCGGACCCGGACGCCCGGGCCCTCGACGTCCAGGACCACATGGGCGGCGGCGGTGGAGTTGACCAGGGCCACCTCGCTGCGGCCGGCCAGGCGGACCGGGGCGACGCGGTGCTCGGCGTAGAAGGCGATGACGACGCGCCGGCCCAGGCTCGCGGTGACCGTCTGGTGGAGCAGGTCGGGGCGTCCGGTCCGGATCTCACCCCGGGTCAGGACATCGCGGTGGGTCCGCCAGAACCCGAGCCAGAACACGGTCATCGCATGGTGCTCCGCGGACAGTCCGGCCAGCTCGACGGAGATCTGCGGGGTGGCGAACAGCGCGGAGTGCAGTTGCCTGGCCGCCGCCCGCGCCGTGGCGCCGGGGTCCCACATGAGCATGTCGGAGTGGACGGCGGCGGTCCCGGCGAGCAGCCCGACGTCCAGGGTGCGGACGCGGTTGGCGGTGGCGTCGGCCGGGCAGTCGGCGGCCCGCAGCAGGTTGCCGAAGCCGTGCATGCCGGGCCCGGTGTACGGCTGCCGGAGTTCGACGAGCAGCTCGTCGCCGCGCAGCTCGCGCAGCCGGTCCCGCAGTTCGGTGAGCAACTGCCGCATGGCCAGGCCGACATCGGTGCCGGGCTCGGCGCTGGTGTCGGGACCGGCTTCGGTGGCGGGTTCGGGTTCGGGCTCGGGCTCGGCATCGGTGGCGGTGGCGGTGGCGACGTCGGGTTCCGTGCCGGGATGGGTGCCGGCATCGGTGGCGACGCCGGTGCCGGCGTCCGTGGAGGCACCACCGCCGGCACCGGCGCCGTCATCGCGGCCGGCCCTCTCACCGTCCCGGCCCGCGTAGGCCGTCGCGAAGTCCAGGAAGTCGATCTTGAGTCCGTCGAGCCCGTAGCGGCGGACCAGCTCGACGCAGGAGTCGACGGCGAACCGCCGCGCCTCCGGCCGGCGCGGGTCCAGCACCCGGCAGCCGAGCCGCTCGATCGCGTGCGGCGCGACCTCGGCCATCTCCCGGTGGGCCGCGGTGCGTTCGCCGACGAGCAGCGGGGCGATCCACGCCACGTAGCGCAGCCCCATGCCCTGCACGGTCTTGACGTGCGCGGCGAAGTCCGGGAACTTCGCCGGGTCCGGGTGCCAGTCACCGCTGCCGGAGTAGCCGGCGCCCTCCGCGTGGAGCTGCCAGCCGTCGTCCAGCAGCAGCACCCCGCAGCCGGCCGCCGCGGCCCGCTCGGCCTCGGCCTCGACCCCCGCGGCGGTCACCTGGCGGTGCATCGCGTACCAGGTGGAGTACGCGGGGGTGCGGGCCGCGTCGGGGGTGGGCAGCGCGCCGGCATCGGGCAGGGCGCGGGTCAGGGCCCGTACGGACTCCGCCCAGGGGCGGCCCGGCGCCTGGAGGCGTATCCGGCAGTACTCGCCCGCCCGCAGGTCCATCGCGAGCCAGACGCCGAAGCGGCCCGCCTCCTCGCCGACACCGAACCGGAGCCGGGTGGTGGCCGCGAGCCGGTCGGAGCCGAACGCCAGCAGCGTGCGGCCGGCCGCGTCGTACAGGCAGCCCAGCGGCGCGGAGTCGACGAGGCCGACGGTGCGCCACGGGTTGGCCCAGTCCGCCACCAGGTGGCGGTCCCAGCCGGCCCCGGGGTGCCAGTAGCCCGAGGCGTCCCCGAGCGGAACGTCCAGGCGCAGCACGGTCGTTGCGGCGGTCTCGGCGCGAAGGTGCAGCACCGTCGCGCTCTCGGCGCCCTGCGTCCCGGCGTCCTGCGCCCCGGCCTCCTGCGTCCCGGCGTCCTCGATGCCCAGCCGCGCGCCGTCCGTCAGCAGGCTGACCACGGCGCCCCGTACGCGCAGCGCGTCGCCGTCGACCCACAGTCGCGCCGGATCGGCGAACTCGGCCATCACCACTCCCCTCCACGGTCGGGTCGCACCCGACCATCTGAGACAACGTTGGCTGAGATCCCGGACAGCGGGGATCGCAGGGGACACTCCAGGGATCGCAACGGGCACACGTCACGGCACGAGCCGTGCGCTCACCAGTAGTTGAGGTCTTCGTTCCTGGTCAGATGAGTCATGACACCTGTCGAATCGTCAACCACCTTACGGAGGGGGGAGGTTCGGGGCTGGTGTCCCGACCCGGTCGTCCCTCGCGTTCGGTCGTGCTGAACCATAGCCATCCGAGACAACGTTGCCTAGGGTTTTCACCCGAGTTACCGAGAAATCTCTTCGCCCGCACCGGAGGACACCCGTGTCACCAGCCACTTCTCTGCCCGCCCCGGAGATCTTCGTGCGCGGCCACGCCGTCGTCGGCGAGGGTCCGGTGATCGACCCGCGCACCAACGAGCTGCTCTGGGTGGACATTCCGGCCGGGGTGCTGTCGCGGACCCCGCTCGCCGCCGGGGGTTCCGCGTCCGGGTCGGCGGACGGGTCGGCGGACGGGTCGGCGCCGGGCTCCGCGTCCGTGGTGGCCCGGGTCGGCATGAGCCTGGGAGCGGTCGCGGTACGCGACCGCGGCGGGTATGTCGCCGCGGTGGGCGCGGGGTTGGGGGTGATCGGCGCGGCAGGCGGCGGCCCCGCCCTGACCGTCGTCCACCCGCTGCTGCCCGAGCCGGACCGGCGGATGAACGACGCCAAGTGCGACCCGGCCGGCCGCTTCTGGGCCGGCAGCACCACGCTCGGATTCCCCGCCGGCGGCGGCGCGTTGCACTGCTGGGACCCCGACGGCGGGATGCGCACCGCGCTGCGCGGCCTCGACCTGCCCAACGGCCTGGGCTGGAGCCCGGACGGCAGCCGGTTCTACCTGGCCGACAGCGTGCGCCGCGTGGTGCTCACCGCGCCGTACGAGCCGGCCGCCGGCCGGCTCGGGCCGCTCCGCGAACTGCTGCGCCACGACCGCCGCGACGGCATGCCGGACGGCCTGTGCGTCGACGAGGACGGCTGCCTGTGGATCGCGGTCTGGGGCGCGGGCGAGGTACGCCGCCACGACCCGCGCGGCCGCCTCCTGGCGGTCCTGCGGCTGCCCGTCTCGCAGCCGTCGTCCTGCGCGTTCGGGCCGGACGGCACGCTCTACGTCACCTCGGCGTCCGACGGGCTGCGACATGGGGCGGAACCGCTCGCCGGGTCGGTGTTCGCGCTGCCGGGCACGGCCTTCCGCGGGGTCGCGGTGGGCACGTTCGCGGGGTGAGCGACCCGGCCGGAGGGCAGATCCTGGGGTGAAGGGCCGTACTCCGCCGCGAGTTCGGCCGGGGTGCGGTCGTCGACGATCCGGCCGCCGGACAGCACCAGCACGCGGTCGGCGATCCGGATCGTCGACATCCGGTGGGCGATGACGAGCGCTGTCCGCCCGTGGAACACCGCACGCATGGCGGTGCGCACCGCGCGTTCGCTCGGGATGTCGATGACCGAAGTGGCCTCGTCCAGCACGATGACGGACGGGTCCACCAGCAGGACCCGTGCCAGGGAGATCAGTTGCCGCTCGCCGGACGACAAACGGCCGCCGCGCCCGCCGACTTGGGTCCGATATCCGTCGTGCAGCGCCGCGATGAACGGATGGGCACCGATCGCTTCGGCGGCGCGCCGGATCTCGTCGAAGGTGGCGTCGGGGCGCGCGAAGGCGATGTTCTCCGCGATGGTGCCGGAGAAGAGAAAACCCTCCTGGGGGACCATGACCACGCCGTTGCGCAGGTCGCTCGCCGCGAGGGAGCGCAGATCGATCCCGTCGAGGAGCACCCGGCCACCGGTCGGATCGTGCACCCGCGCCAGCAACCCGGCCAGCGTGGACTTCCCGCCGCCGGAGGGGCCGATCAGGGCGACCGTCTGGCCGGCGGGGATGTCGAGAGCGAAGCCGCGCAGCACGTCAGGCCCGTCGCGGTAGGCGAAGGTGACATCGTCGTACCTCACCCGCCGCCCGCCGGGTTGGCGGGCGGGCGCGGGCAGCAGAGCGGGGCGGGCGGGCTCGGCGACCGTCGGCTCGGTCGACAGCAGCACCGCGATCTTGCCCAGCGAAGCCGTGGCCGACTGGTAGGCGTCCAGGACGCCGCCCAGCCGGAGCGGCTTGTCGTAGAGATCCCGCAGATACAGCACGACACCGGCGTAGCTGCCCAGTTCCATCGCGCCGGACGCGACACGATATCCGCCCCACAGCACCAGACCGGCAACGGCGGTATTGGCGACCAGGCGCGAGGAGGTCACATAGCGCGCCATCTCCCGTTCGGCCTGCCGGTTCTCGTTCCGGTGCCGCTGGTTGAGGCGCCCGAACCGGCGCTCGTTGGCGCGTTCGAGACGGAACGCCTGCACCGTGCGGATGCCGGCGAAGGACTCGCTCATGTCGGCGGACGCCGCGGCGGCCGCGCCGGAACGGCGCCGGTACACCTGGAGCGAGCGCCGCCGGAAGGACCGCATGGTCCAGTGGATCGGGGCCATCGCGGCCACCGCGGCGCAGCCGAGCCGCCAGTCGAGCACCAGCAGGATCGAGGAGATGTAGACCAGGGACACCGCCGCGGTGACGATCTGGTCGATCCCGCTGTCGAAGAGCGAGCGGACGGCCTCGACGTCGCTCGACGCGCGGGAGGCCAGCGTGCCGGACGCGTGCGTGTCGTGGAACTCCACACTCTGCGCCTGGAGATGGGCGAACAGCCGCAGCCGGAGTTCGGCGACCGCGTGCTGCCCCACCTGGACGGAGAGCCGGATGAACGTGCGCTGGAGCAGACCCGCCGCCAGGACGCAGCCCGCGTAGCCGGCGGCCACGGCGGCCAGGGGCCGTGCGTCTCCGGCCCGCAGCGCCGGGATCGCCCGGTCGATCGTGACGGCGACGGCCACCGGCCCGGCCTGCGCGGCTGCCTGCTGGAGCAGGACGACCAGTGCGGCGAGCCGCAGCCGCCGGGCGCCGGGTCCCAGCACCGAGCGCAGCAGCCGCCGGGCCGCGCCCCTCGGCGGGGCCGCCTCCAGCGAGTCCGCCCGCTCACGGTCGGCGTGGGCGGCAGCCGCGAACCGCCGCGGCGCCCCGGTTTCATCGACTTCCCCGGTTTCCCTGGCTTCCCTGGCTTCCCCGGCTTCCCCGGCTTCCCCGGCTTCCCCGGCTTCCCCGGTCGGAGCGTCGGGCCGGGCCGCCGGCACCACGGGCGTCGAGGAGCGGGTCGAGCGGCGCATCAGGCTTCCCCCTGCCCGTGAGCGGCGACGTCGATCGGGGTCATCAGTGCCGCGTACGCCGGGCTGGCGGCCAGCAGTTCTTCGTGGGTGCCGGCAGCGGTGACCCGCCCGCCTTCCAGCAGTGCGACCCGGTCGGCCATCAGCACGGTGGAGAGCCGGTGCGCGACCACCACCGCGGTCGTCGAGGCCAGCACCTCGCGTAGGGCGTCCTGGACCCGCGCCTCGGTGTGCAGGTCCAGCGCGGAGAGCGGGTCGTCGAGCACCGCGAGCCGGGGCCGGCGGACCATGATCCGCGCGAGGGCGATCCGTTGCCGCTGTCCGCCCGACAGTGACATGCCGCCCTCCCCGACGCGCGTGCGGGGACCGTCGGCGAGGCGGTGCACGAACTCGTCGACGCCCGCGGCCCGTAGCGCCTCGTCGATCTCGTCGGCGCCGGCTTCCGCGCCCATGAGGACGTTGTCCATGACGGTCCCGGTGAACAGCATCGGCTCGTCGAAGGCGACGGCCACCGCGGACCGCAGCTCGGCGCGGGGGACGCGGGTGATGTCGACGCCGTCCAGGGTGATCCGGCCCGCCACCGGGTCGTACAGGCGTGCGGCCAGGGCGGCGAGCGTCGACTTGCCGCTTCCGGTCGCCCCGACCACGGCCAGCGTCTCACCGGGTGCGACGCGCAACGTGACCTCGCGCAGCGCGGGCGGATCGCCGGCGGGGGCGTCGGAGTAGTGGAAGTCCACCCGGGCGAAGGCGAGTTCGGCGGGGCGCCGTGCCCCCGGTGACCGGGGCGACGCGTCGGGGCCGGGGGTCCTGGAGGTCCAGGTGGGCCGGTCGCCGCGGGCCCCGCCTTCTGCCGCCACCCGGCCCGATTCGCCGTCCCCCGGGTCCGGTTCACCGGCCCCCACGTCCGGTTCACCGTCCCCCGGGTCCGGCTCATCCGTCATCGGCCGGCCGAGCACCTCGAAGTACCGGTCGGCCGCTGCCGCCGCGTCATGGCACCCGGCCAGCAGTCCGCCCGCCCCCTCGACGGCCGGCCGCAGCGCGGCCACCGTTCCCAGGAAGGCCAGCAGCGATCCGATCGACAGCTGCCCGTCCGCGGCCTGGACCGCACCCGTCGCCAGGGCGGCCACGGTCGCCAGTCCCGGCAGCACGGTGGTGACCGCCGACATCCCGCCCAGCAGCCGCGCCTTGTCCAGCTCGGCTTCCCGCACCCGCCGGACCTGGTCACGGAATCGGGCGATCCGGTCCTCGCCGCGGCGGAAGCCCTTGATCACGCGGATGCCCGCCACCGACTCCAGTACCGCGGTGGTCAGATCGCCCGACAGGTCCAGGGCCCGGCGGGTGACGTCCGCGTACCTGGACTCGAACCGGTAGGACTCGATGACCAGCAGGGGAACGGGCGCCAGCACGACGAGCGCGAGCAGCCACTGCTGGCAGACCAGGATCGCGGCCCCGACGGCGAGCGTGGCGGCGTGCACGGGCAGGAACGTCAGCGGCCCGGCGATGAACATGTGGATGACCTGGGGGTCCGAGGTCCCCCGCGACAGCAACTGCCCGCTGGTCCAGCCGTCGTGGGCGGCGAGCGGCAGCCGCTGGGCGTGCCGGTGGAGGTCGGCCCGCATCCGCGCCTCGATGTCGGCGAGCGGGCCGGCCGCCAGCCGGCGCCGGACGCCGAAGAGCGAAGCCTCGGCAGCGCCAAGGAGCAGCAGGGCCAGCCCCCCGAGCGCCACTGCGCGCGGATCGCGCCGCGCCACGGGCCCGTCGACGATCCATTTGACGACCTGCGGCATCGCGAGTGCCAGCAGGGAAGCCAGCGCGGCCAGGGCGGATACGGTGCACAGTCTCCAGCGGCGCGGCCACAGGTACGGCCGCAGCTTCCTCAAGGACCGCGCGGTCGAACTCCCGGCCGCGGGAACGGAGATGACAGGTGTGTGCTCGTGCACAGGGGTCTCCTGACAGGAGAGCCCACCGGCGCGCCACCAGGCGGATCAACCGGTGAGCGGGGTGACTTGGACGGCGTGTTCCTCGCCCGCGTGCATGCGGGACCCGGAGACGGTGGCCATCGACAACACCCCCTTCACTCCTGTGCGGCGATCGCCCGACGGCGGTCAGCGCCGATCACTCGGCGGCGCCGAGCACAATACCGCAGCCCTCGGACCGACCGGGATCGTTCTCGCGAACCGCTCGGCGGACCGGGCGGACCGGGCGGACCGGGTGAGCCGGCTGGACCGGCTGGACCGGCTGGACCGGACCGAAGGGTTGGCACCGCTCCTGTCCGGTGGCTACGGTGTGCGGCGATGACTACCGGGACGGCCTCGCGCCACACACGGATTGATGCCCCGGCGCTCCTCTGAGCGCCGTCCGGGCCGCTGCCGGCCCGCCGCGGGAAAGAGAATGCGGCGCCGCCGCGCGGGCTCCGCCTCCTGTCGTGCTGACCACCGCTCGACACGTCCACCACGACAGGAGAAGTCATGCCCACCCAACCAGTGCAGACCAGGACCGTGCGGGTTCCCACCGCGGACGGCCGGGCCGACGCGTTCGCCGCCTTCCCCGACGGCGGCGACCGGCATCCCGGGGTGCTGATGTACGCCGACGGCTTCGGCATCCGGCCCGTGCTGCGGGAGATGGCCCGCGAACTGGCCGGGCACGGGTACTACGTACTCGTCCCCAACTACTTCTACCGGCACGGTCCGGCACCGGTGATCGAACTGCCCGAGTACATCGGGGAAGAGGCCCGGCCCGCGGTCTTCGCGCAGGTGATGCCCCTGATCCAGGCGCACACCACCGAGCGTGTCCTGAGCGACGCCGACGCCTACCTCGGTTTCCTCGCCGCCCAGCCCGAGGTCGGCGCCGGACCGGTCGCCGTGACCGGCTACTGCATCGGCGGTCTGCTGGCGATGCGCACCGCCGCGGCGCACCCCGGCCAGGTGGCCGCCGTCGCCGTGTTCCACGGCCCCGTGAGCGCCGACGGGCTCGCCGGGCTCACCGCCCAGGTCCACCTCGGCCACGCCGAGGGCGACTTGACGCCCGAGGCCCTCGGCGAGCTGAACCAGGCCCTGGACGCCGCGGGTGTCGCCTACACCTCGGAGATCTACCCCGGCACCGTCCACGGCTTCACCATGTCCGACACCGACTCCTTCAACCCGGCAGCGCTGCAACGGCATTGGGACCGGCTGCTGCCCCTCCTCGACCGCGCCCTGGCCGGCGGCCGGGGCCCCGGCCGGGAAGCCACCGGCTGACGGTGGCCGGATGGGGGTGCGTGCGTCCCCGGTCGGTCCGTCGGGCCCGGCCGGGGGGTCACTCCCCCGCCGGGGTGCCGGGCGCGCGGCGGCGCGCCCCGCCGTGCTCCACCAGGGTGGTGGGGATGACCACGGTCCTGGGTCGCGACGTGTCGCCCGCGATCCGCTGGAAGAGCAGTTCCGCGCCGATCCGGCCCATCGCGCGGGCGTCGTAGGACACCACGGTCAGCGGGTGGGCCATCAGTCCCGCGGTCTCGAAGTCGTCGAAGCCGACCACGGCGGCCTCCCGCCCGAGCCGGTTCAGCGCGCCCAGCACGCCCAGCGTCAGGCGGTTGTTGAGCGCGAACAGGGCGGTCGGCGGCTGCGGCCCGGTGAGCATCTCCTCGACCGCGGCCTCGGTGTCCGGCACGGTGTGCAGGCCGAACCGGATCAGGTCGGGCCGGTACGGCGCCCCGGCCCGCTCCAGCGCGGCCTCGGCGGCCGACAGCCGCGCGGACATCGGATGGATGCTCAGCCAGTCCGACACGACGCCGATCCGCTCGTGCCCCTGGGCGGTCAGGTACTCGATCGCGGAGCGCGCGCCCGCCGCGTTGTCGATGAGCACCGTGTCCGCGCGCACGTTGGTGGGCGGCCGGTCCAGGAACACCGCGGGCGTGCCCATCTCGATCTCGGAGCGCAGGTAGACGTGGTCGGCGGTGCTGCCGGCGGGTACCACCAGCAGCCCGTCGACGCGCCGCTCGCACATCTGCAGCAGGAGCCTGCGCTCCCGGTCGGCGTCCTCCTCCGAACTCGCGGTGATCAGCAGGGTGTCGTTCTCCAGGGCGCACTGCGCCGCGGCGGCGGCGATGCCCGCGTAGAACGGGTTGGCCAGGTCCTCGATGAGCAGGCCGACGGTGGCGGAGGTGCTGCGGGTGCGCAGGTCACGGGCCATGCCGTTGCGCCGGAAGCCGAGCCGCGCCACCGCCGCCCGGACCCGTGCGGCCATCTCCGGATCGACGGTGGACACGCCGTTGACCACGCGGGAGACGGTCTTGAGACTGACGTCGGCCTCACGGGCGACATCGGTCATCGTCGGTCGCCGCGGGGCGGCCGCACTCGGGCTCGGGCTCGATGTACTCACGTGATGTTCCCCTCGGCGACGTGGCGCCGAGAGATGGGCCAACGTTGTCTCGCCGCCCGATCATACATCCGTCCACATCGCGGGTGTCACCCTACGCCATCGCCCGCCTCCGTCCCGACCGGTCCGAAGCCGAGCGTGAAGCGGGCCGGGAGCGCGGCCAGTTCGTGCCGCGGCTGGAGCGCGGGACCGCACGAAGCGCTGCCGAGTCCGTGGTGTTCGAGGTCCAGGTTGAGGTGTGTCCGGCCGTCGGGCCGCAGCTCCGAGGTGTGCGCGGCGGCCGCCAACTCCGCGGTGGACCACGGTTTCGCGGTCAGGTCGAACCAGGGGCTGCCGGTGATCTCCAGCCCCGGCACGGCCGGTTGGCCGCCCGCGCCCGCGGTAAGCCGGGCCCACCGCACATGGCGCCGGTTGCCGTTCTCCTGCGGGTACACGTACGGCGTCTGCAACCCGGCGACGGTGCTCGCGTACCGCCCCACGCGGACGGCCTCCTCGCTGTCCCGGTAGGACTCGCCGGGTCCGAGCCCGAACCAGTCCACCCGGTCGAGCGCGCCCGGCAGGCCCAACGCGACGCCGAGCCGGGGCAGCGGGACCGGCCAGGGCGCGGTCGGCGCGGTGTCGACGGTGAGCACGAGCCGGTTCCCGGGGGCGGTGCTCCAGTGGTAGTCGGCGAGCAGCGCCATGTCCAGACCGGCCGGGATGATCGTGGTGCGCACCGTCAGGGTCGCGTCGCCGGCCTCGATGCCCAGGACCTTGTGCCGCAGCCGGTGCAGCCCGGCGCGCTGCCATGCCGCGAGCAGCGGCGAGCGGCGGTCGTTGTCGATCGGGGCCCGCCACAGGTCGACGCGGGGCCCGTCGAGTTCCAGGTCGCCGAGGCGGATCAGGGTGCCGGTGACGGCGTCGAACTCGCCGGCGCCCAGGGTGACGGTGGCGCCCCGGCGCCGGACTACCGGCGTCGTCGTCGCGGTGTCCGGCGTGCCCGCGGTGCCCGCCGTGTCCGCGTGCGCCGCGGGGAGGTGCGGCGCCGCGGGCCGCGGCGACCAGGTGCGCGGGGCGCGTTCGGCGGGCTCCCCGGTGCGCGGGGCCGCACCGGCGGCCGGGGGGTCGCCGGCGACCGGAGAGCCGGCCGGGGCGAACTGCGCCCAGGCGACGGTGTGCCCGGCCGCGGCCCACCGCTCGTCCGCGTCGAGTTGCGCGCTCACGGTCAGCCAGCGCTCGCCCGGTCCTGCCGCGTCGAGCGCCTTCACCAGGTCCTCCGGCCAGTCCGCCCGGCCGCTCTCGCCGGGGCCGGTCACGGCCACCTCCCACTCCCCCTCCCCGGCCTGCTCGCCGTCCACTTCGAGCAGCCAGGTCCACCGCAGGTAGCCGGTGTCGCGGGTGTGGTGCAGGTTGCGTACGTCGATGCCGCCGCCGTCCGCGCGGGCAGCGATCCGGACCGGCTCGATCACCTTGGCGTACTCCAGCAGGCCGGGCGAGGGCGTGCGGTCGGGGAAGAGCAGGCCGTCGGCGACGAAGTTGCCGTCGTGCACCGGCTCGCCGAAGTCCCCGCCGTAGGCGTGGTACAGGGTGCCCTCGGGGCTGCGCTGGGCGACGCCGTGGTCGATCCACTCCCACACGAAGCCGCCAGCCAGCCGCGGGTGCAGCTCGAACAGCTCCTGGTACTGGCGCAGTCCGCCGGGGCCGTTGCCCATCGCGTGGGCGTACTCGCACAGCAGGAACGGCATCGCGCGCCGCCGGGCGTCGTTGGCCGGGTCGCCGGTGCGCGGCTCCTGCCCCGCCCCGATCGCCGCCACCACCGGGTAGTCGGCGTACATCGCCGAGTACAGGTCGGTGAAGGCGCAGTCGTCCCAGTCGCCCTCGTAGTGGATGAGCCGGTCCGGGTCGCGGTCCCTGATCCACTCGGACATCGCCACGAGGTTCGCGCCGACGCCCGACTCGTTGCCGAGCGACCAGATCACCACGCTGGGGTGGTTCTTGTCCCGCTCGACCATCCGCTCGGCGCGGTCGAGCAGCGCGGGACGCCAGGCCGGGTCGTCGCTGGGGTTGCGCCGCCAGCCGTTTTCGGAGAAGCCGTGGGTCTCCAGGTCGCACTCGTCGACCACCCACAGGCCGTACTCGTCGCAGAGGTCGAGGAAGGCCGACTCCGGCGGATAGTGGCTGGTCCGTACGGCGTTGATGTTGTGCCGCTTCATCAGCAGCACGTCGGCGACCATCGTCTCGCGGGTCAGGGTCCGGCCGCTGACCGGGTCCCACTCGTGCCGGTTGACCCCGCTGAGCAGCAGCGGGGTGCCGTTGGCGGTCAGCACGCCGTCCTCGACCGCGATCCGGCGGAACCCGATGCGCAGCGGCACCCGTTCGGTCGCCGTCGCCAACTCGCCTTCGTAAAGGCGCGGTTGCTCGGCGCTCCAGGGCTCGACGGACGGCAGGGTGTACGGCCCGGCGGGGTCGGCGCCGGTGATGCCGAGTTCGGGCACGCTCAGGCGGGCGCCGCCCTCGACGTCGATCCGCAGGGTGCCGGCGCCGGTGCGGTGGTCGTAGTCGGCGTGCACGAAGAAGTCGGCGATGCCGCCGGCCGGCCGGGCCAGCAGCCGTACCGAGCGGAAGATCCCCGACAGCCACCACATGTCCTGGTCCTCCAGGTAGGTGGCGGCGGACCACTGGTGGACCCGGAGGGCCAGGACGTTGCGGCCGGGGCGCAGCACCTCGGTGACGTCGAACTCGGTCGGCAGCCGGCTGCCCTTGCCGTCGCCGAGCGGCTGCCCGTTGAGCCAGACCGCGAAGCAGGAGTCCACGCCCTCGAAGCGCAGGACCACCGTTCCTGCGCCGCCGAAGCCCTCCGCGACCTCGAACTCCCTGCGGTACTCGCCGGTCGGGTTCTCGTCGGGCACCCGCGGCGGGTCGACCGGGATCGGGAAGGTGACGTTGGTGTAGGCGGGGGTGCCGAAGCGGCCGGGGCCGGGGACGCCGTCCATCTGCCAGCACGAGGGCACCGATATGCCGGTCCAGCCGCCGGCGCCGGACCGGTCGGACACGGCGTCGGGCTCGGGCTCGAAGGACGGGTCCTCGAACCCGGGCGTGAGGTCGTGGAGTCCGGCGGCGAGCCGGAAACTCCACCGGCCGTCCAGGTCGATCGCGGGCGCGTCGGAGTCGAACGAGGCGCGGGGCCGCAGCCGGCCGTTGCCGGGCGAGACGTCCTCGACGTAGGCGCAGCCGTCCGGGTGGTGGGTCCGGCTCTGGGCGTGGTCCATCGGTACGACGGTCCTTTCCGGGGGATGAGCGGTTCGGGTCGCGTCAGGTCGGATCTGGTCGGATCGCGTCACGTCGGACGGATCTGCTCGGGTCGCGTCAGGTCGGAACGGGTCGGGTCGGGTCCCGTCAGGTCCGACGGGGGGTCAGCCCGCGGCCGGCGGCGCCGTGGACGCGCGGACCTTGAGAGTGCTGGGCATGACGTTCTCGCGCTGCGCCGGGGGCCGTCCGTCGAGCAGGTCGAGCAGGATCTGCGCGGCGCGCCGGCCCACGTCCACGCTGTGCAGGCTGACGCTGGTCAGCGAGGGGTCGACGAGGTCCGCGGCCTCCGTGTCGTCGAACCCGGCCACCGACACGTCGCCGGGCAGGGCGTGCCCACCCTCGCGCAGCCGGCGCAGCGCGCCCAGCGCCATGCCGTCGTTGAAGGCGAAGATCGCGGTGGGCGGGTCGGCCCGAGCCAGCAGCCGTTCCGCCGCGGCGTAGCCGGAGCCGGCGGTGAAGTCGCCCTGCTCCATGAGGTCTTCGGGGACGGGGCGGTGCGCGTCGGCGAACGCGCGGTGCAGCCCGCGCAGCCGCGCGGCCATCGCGAGGCCGTTCTCCCGCGGGCCGTCGACCACCGCGATCCGGCGGTGGCCGAGGGCCAGCAGGTGCTGGGTCACCGCGTAGGCGCCGCCTTCGTCGTCGGGGTGGACGCAGGTGAGGTCCTCGTCGGTGTAGCCGATCACCACCGTCGGATACCCGGCGGAGCGCAGGGCGTTGAGCGACTCGCCGCCGGCCCCGGCCTCCACCAGCAGCCCGTCGACCTGGCGGCGCTGCACGAAGCGCCGGTAGGCCGACGCCGGGTCGTCGGGCACCTCGCGGGTGGACAGCAGCAACCCGTAGCCGCGCGTGGTGAGTTCCTGGTCCGCGCCCTGGACCAGGCGGATGAGGTGGTCGTTGGAGAAGGCGAAGCCGGGGTTGTGCGGGAGGACCACGCCGACGACCTCGGTACGTCCGCTCGCGAGGGCGCGCGCCCCGGCGCTGGGCCGGTAGTCGAGCACGCGCATCGCGGAGTGCACCCGGTCGCGGATCGTCTCGGTGACCGTGGGGTCGCCGTTGATCACCCGGGACACCGTCTGGTGGGAGACGCCCGCCTCCGCCGCGACGGTCCGCAGGGTCGGCCGGTCGGACACGCGGGACCTCGTTTCTCAGTGACCGTTCACTTGACAATGTGACGCATCCTAAGCGCGCACGCGTCCGAGCGGAAGAGGTCCGAGCCATTGACGCGGGATGCGGGGGGACCTAGCTTGGCGTCCCGTCAAGTGAACGGTCACTCGATCGACTCCCGGCCGGCCCCACAGTGCCGCCCCCACGACGAAGGACCCCTTTTCATGAGCGAGCAGGAACCCGCACAGACTCCACCCGCGCCTCGCACCGGTGCCGTCAGCCGCCGTCAACTGCTGACCTACGGACGGAACGCCGCGATCGTCGCGGGCACGGCCCTGGCGATCCCGGCCGCCGCCGGCGGCTCGGCCTCCGCCGCCACGGCCACCACCGCCAAGGGCAGCCTGGCCAAGGCACGGCCGGCCGCGGCCCTGGACACCACCCTCACCAACGTCGTCACCTCCTGGACCGGGAACACCTTCTCCGGTGCCACCGAGTGGGTGCAGGACTTCGTCTTCAACATCGCCGTCACCGCCGACGGCGCCGTCTACACCGTCAGCTTCTGGGACGAGGGCGGGGACTACGCCGGCATCTACAAGGACGGCCACCTCATCGGCAACTGCCACGGCGCGAACGGCGACGCGGTGGCGGTCAACAGCTCCTACGCGTACCTCAGCGTGGGCAACGGCCTGACCCGGTTCGGCCTGGACGGCACCGTCACCTCGCAGACGTACGCCGTCGGCAGCCCGCCGGCCGCGGCGGCGGCCTCCGACACGCAGGTGGTGGCCACCGACCGCACCAACAACAAGGTCCTGGTCTTCGACGCCGCCACCGGCGCGGTGCAGCACTCCTGGAGCGTCAACCAGCCCGGCTCGGTGACGATCGCCGCCAACGGGGACATCTGGGTGGTCGCGAACATCACCCGCGACACCAACGACGGCCACTTCTGGCACGTCGACCCCACCAAGCCGGCGCAGATCCTGCACTTCTCCAACGCCGGTGCCGCGCTGGGCGGGACGATCAGCGGACCGTCCGCCGACTGGATACCGACCTCGCTGGCAGTGGACGTCAACGGGGACCTGCTGGTCGGCGACAACGGCCCGCTGCGCCAGGTGCACACGTACACCAACCTGTCCGGGACGCCGTCACTGGCCCGCAGCCTCGGCCAGGCCGGCGGCATCGGCGCGGGCACGCCCGGCCGGGTCACGCCGGACAAGCTCTTCGGGATCGTCGGCGTCGGCGGCGACTCGGCCGGCAACGTCTACGTGGCGATGTTCGAATTCGGCGTCTGGCTGCGGAAGTTCTCGCCGACCGGTGCGGTGGTCTGGCAGTTGCAGGGCAGCGCGTTCGTGGACGCCGCCGACTTCGACCCGGCCTCCGACGGCGTGGAGATCTACACCAAGCAGTGCCACTACAGCGTCGACTACGGCAAGGCGCCCGGCAGCGACTCGACCTGGCGCAGCTACACCCTGGACTCCGTCAAGTACCCCCAGGACCCACGGCTGTTCCTGACCGGCCACACCCACTCCGCCACCTCGCCGTTCCTCAAGCGCCTGAACGGCTCCTTGTACATGTACGTCACCGGCATGTACTGCGGGCACCTGCTCATCTACCGCATGGACGGGGAGATCGCCAAGCCCTCCAGCGCCATCTTCAAGGCGCGCTGGAACGGCGACGACCCGACCTGGCCGCCGAACCAGCCGGCGACCGGCCAGTGGATCTGGCGCGACCTGAGCGGCAACGGGGCTTTCGAGGCAGGGGAGTTCCTCCAGCCGGGCGACGGCACCAGCTCCCCCAGCAACTGCTGGGTGTGGTACGTCGACGACCGCGGCGACATCTGGGAGGGCGGCGACCGCAACCTGCGCCGCTACCCCTTGCAGGGCTTCGACGCCCAGAAGAACCCGATCTACACCTACGAGAGCATGGAGACGATCGCGCTCCCGGCTCCGTTCAGCGTCGTCCGCCGGCTGCACTACGACGTGGCCACCGACGTGATGTACATGGTCGGGTACACCCCTGACCAGCCGTTCGACAACGCGCACTGGAAGGAGTGCGGCAAGGTCCTGGTGCGCTACGACAAGTGGAGCACCGGCAACACCACGCCGACCTGGACCCTGCTGCTGCCCTGGGACACCGACGCGACCATCGTGGTGACGATGGTGAGCCTGGCCTTCGCGGGCGACTACATCTTCGCGGCCGGCATCGAGACCCGCGGCCAGGTGTGGGTGTGGAAGGCGTCCGACGCCAGCCCGGTGGGGACCTGGCAGGCCGGCTCCATCATCGGCACGCCCGACCGGTCGGGGTGGGTGGACGTGCCGTACGGCATCTCCGCGACCAAGCGCTCCGACGGCGACTACCTGGTCCAGGTCGAGGACGACCTCTACAACAAGGTGCTGCTCTACCGCTGGACGCCGTAGCCTGCGGGCCGCGCGCCCGTGTCCCGGAAGCCCGCCCGCGCCGGCGCCGCTTCCGGGGCACGGGGCTCGCCGAGGTGGGGGACGTGCCCGACGCCTTACGGTCTCGGCGCGCGGAAGTCGTACGGCGCGGCGCGCACCGCAGACAAGCAACCGAGCCCAGGAGGCGGGGAGTTCCGTGACGGACGACGTGGAGCGGGTGCGGGTGGTCGCACCGGACGGGATCGAACTGGACACCGCCGTGCACCGCCCCACGTCCGACGGGTCCGATGCGCCCGACGGGTCCGGCCGGTCCGGTGCCCGGGGCACGGTGCTGCTGGTGCACGGCATCTCCGCGGACCTCGACGAGGGCGGGGCGTTCGTCCGACTGGCGGAGCGGCTGGCCGGCGAGGGGCTGACCGCCGTACGGTTCAGCTTCCGCGGGCACGGCGCCAGCGGCGGCAGCCCCCAAGGGGTCACGATCGCCGGGGAGATGCTCGACCTGGAGGCGGTCGCGGCTTACGCGGCACGGGAGTTCGGGGGTCCGACCGCCGTGGTGGCGGCGAGCTTCGGTGCCGTCGCCACCGGGTTGTCGATGCCGTGGCTGGGCCCGCGACTGGCCCGGCTGGCGCTGTGGAACCCGGTCCTCGACCTGCGGCGGACCTTCCTCGCACCCGAACTGCCGTGGGGCCTGGCGAACTTCGGCCCCGGGCCGATGAAGAGCCTCGCCGAGACCGGGGAGTTGCCGCTGGGTGGCCGCTTCCCGCTGGGCCGGGTGCTGTTCGCGGAGATGGCGTGCCACCGCCCGATCGAGTCGTACGCCGCCGGCGGCCCGCCCGCGCTGGTGGTCCACGGCGACCGGGACAGCTACGTCTCCCACGACATCGCCCGGCAGGTCGCCGAGACGCTCCCCGGCTGGCAGTTCCACGCCCTGCCGGGCGCGGACCACGGCTTCCACACCCCCGCGCACGAGTCGGCGGCCATCGAGGTGACCGCGCGGTGGCTGACCGCGGGGTGCGCGAAGCACGCGGACCGGGCAACCGACGACACGTCCCCGCGCGGCTAGAGCGCCGCCGGTGCCGCCGGTGCGGCGAGCGGCGGGGTGTCCGGTTGCCGCGCGGGGCGCAGCAGCAGCGCCGTCACCAGGCAGCAGGCCAGCGCGGCGACGGCGCAGACCTCGAAGCCGAGGGCGTAGGCGTGCCCGAGTGCCTTGAAGGCGAGGCCGGACGCCGGCGGGTCGGCGTGCAGCACGGCGACCGGGCCGCCCGAGGAGAGGATGCCGTGGGCCTTGGCCTGGTCGGCGGCGCCGAGCGTGGAGGCGGCCAGCGAGCCGCTGAAGTGGTGGACGGCGTTCGCGGTGGCCACCGCGCCGATCACCGCGGGGCCGAGGGTGAAGCCGAAGTCGCGCAGCATGCTGGTGGTGGCACTGGCCATGCCGGCCAGGCCGTGCGGCACGGTCTCGACGGCGGTCGCGGTCACCGCGGAGACCGCGAAGCTGAAGCCGACGCCGACCAGGCCCATCGGCACGATCAGGGAGGGCAGCGCGCTGTCGGTGATCGGCATCCGTCCGGCGAGGAAGTCGCCGACCGCCATGAGCAGGAAGCCCAGGCCCAGCACCCAGCGCGGCTCCAGTACGGCCATCAGCCGGTGGGTGAGCGGCAGCAGGAAGATGGTCAGCCCGCTCAGCAGCAGGAAGGCCACCGCGGTGCGCATCGAGCTCTGGCCCTGGATCGGGCCCATCCGCAGGCTGATGGAGTAGGCGGTGCCGAGGAAGGCGAACATGCCGACCACGGTGACGGCGGAGGCGAGCGCGAAGGTGCGGGAGCGGAACAGGTCGAGGCGCAGCAGCGGGTCGCGCACCCGCAGTTCGACGACGACGAACGCCGCGAGGCACACGGCGGACAGCGCGAACGCGCCGACCACCGTGCCGCTGCCCCAGCCGTCCGAGGCGCCCTGGATGACGCCGAACAGCAGCGCGCACAGGCCGAGTCCGACCGTGGTCTGGCCGAGCGGGTCGAGTGAACGGCCCGCGGGCGAGCGGGAGTCCTGCGCGGCGAGGTAGGTGATCACCGCGTCGCCGAGCGCGAGCACCACGACGATGAGGAACGCCCAGCGCCATTGCAGGTAGGTGGCGGTGATGCCGCCGAGCAGCGGGGCCAGGAAGTTGCCGGTGGACAGGATCGCGGCCCACAGCGCGATCATCTTCGCCCGCTGGGCGGGGGTGCGTTCGCCGGCCACGAGCATGGCGAGCGTGGTGGGGAACAGGGCCGCGCAGCCGATGCCCGCGATGATCTGGCCGGTCCACATCACGCCGATGCCGTGGGCGGCGGCCGATATCGCCTCGCCCAGTGCGAGCATCGCGGCGCCGCCCAGCAGCAGCCGCTTGCGGCCGAAGAGGTCGCCCAGCACGCCGCAGGTCAGTTCGAGCACCGTGATCGGCAGCAGGGAGCAGTCGGAGATCCAGGTCAGTTGGGAGCTGCTCGGCTCGAAGACCTCCTGGAAGGTGCCGTTGAGGGTGGCCGGCATGGCCAGGCCGATCTGGGCGAGGCACACGGCGAAGAGCGCCGCGACGATCGTTCCCGTTCGCAGTGCGCTGCCCGTGCCGGCACCGCCGCCCTCGCTGCCGGCGTCGCCGTCAGCGTCACCGGAGGCGTGTTGCCCTGTCGCTGTTGTCATCGCGTCCTTCACTCACTCCTGTGGGGGCGGACCGCGCGTTCGCCGCGTCAACGGACCGTAAACTCGCGCTGATTTTGGCGCAAGAGTTGCGACTGAGATTGTTGACGATTTTGTGGGGCGCCCCTAGAGTCGCGCCGAACCCGCCCTGCGCGGCAGCGATGTCCCGACCCCTGGCAACGATCCTCCGGCCGCGGCGACGATCCAAGAGTGGAGAAGGCAGCTGTGCACGACCTGTGTGCGCCGGCCCCGAGGGGTGCGCACCGCACGCAAACTCTCCGGCGGCACGGCCCTCCCCCGCGCCACCGCTGAACGCCTCCGCGTCCGCGACGCCCCGACTCCCGTGCGACGTAGGCGACGTCCCCGCCAGGACCCCGTCCCACCCCCGAACAAAGGACCCCGACCGTGGCACCCGCACACGAGATCGCCCACCTCGCCCACGTCGAACTGCTCACCCCCCGGCCCGAGGAGAGCCTCGACTTCTTCACCCGGGTGATGGGGCTGACCGAGAACGGCACCGAGGGCGACTCGGTCTACCTGCGCACCTGGGACGACTACGAGCACCACTCGCTGAAGCTCACCGCCCACCACACCTCCGGCATCCGCCGCACCGGGCTGCGGGCCGCGGGACCGGAAGCCCTCGACCGCCGGGTGAAGGCGATCGAGGCGGCCGGCCTCGGCATCGGCTGGCGCGACGGCGACCCCGGACTCGGACCGACGTACGTCTTCCGCGACCCGGACGGCCACGAACTGGAGGTGTACTGGGAGAGCGAGTGGTACCAGGCTCCCCCGGAGTCGGCGCCCGCGCTGAAGAACCAGGCCCAGGCGTACCCGGCCCGCGGGGTGTCGGTGCGGCGGCTGGACCACGTCAACTTCCTCGCCGCCGAGGTCGAAGGAGCCACGGAGTTCGTGCAGGACGTGCTCGGCGCCCACGCCACCGAGCAGATCCGCCTCGACAGCGGGATCATCGCCGGACGCTGGCTGACCTTCACCAACAAGTCCTACGACGTCGTCTACACCCGCGACCGGACCGGCAGCCGCGGCCGGCTGCACCACATCGCCTTCGCCACCGACACCCGCGAGGACATCCTGCGCGCGGCGGACATCTTCCTGGACAACGGCGTCTTCATCGAGACCGGCCCGCACAAGCACGCCATCCAGCAGACGTTCTTCCTCTACGTCTACGAACCCGGCGGCAACCGGGTGGAGTTGTGCAACCCGGTCGCCCGCCTGGTGCTCGCGCCGGACTGGAAGACCATCACCTGGACCGAGGCGGAGCGGGCCAAGGGCCAGGCGTGGGGGCTGAAGACCATCGAGTCCTTCCACACCCACGGCACCCCGCCGGTGGAGCCGTAGCAACCGCGGGCACTCGACCGCCGGCGGCACCCGGACCCGCTACGATACGGGAAACAATATTGTCACCAATGTGAGGAACGGGGGACCGGTCATGGCTGTGACCGCGAGGACGGCCGCAGCGGCGGACCCGGCCGGGTCGAAGGTCGCCGACGCGATCCGCGAGGCCGTCACCGCCGGGGACTTCGCCCCCAACCAGCGCCTCGTGGAGGCCGAGCTGTCCGAGCAGTTCGGCGCCAGCCGGGCGAGCGTGCGCAACGCGCTCGCCCAACTGGCCACCGAGGGGCTGGTCGAGCGCATCCAGAACCGCGGTGCCCGGGTCCGCGCCGTGTCGCTCGACGAGGCCGTCGAGATCACCGAGGTGCGGATGGCCCTGGAGGGCCTGTGCGCGGCCAAGGCCGCGGAGCGCGTCACCGACGACGACCGCGAGGCGCTGCGCGACCTCGGCGCGCGGATGAAGGCGGCGGTGACCTCCGGCGACGTGCTCGGCTACTCCGACCTCAACCGCCGGCTGCACGCCCGCGTGCTGGCCATGAGCGGCCAGCACACCGCCTGCGCGGTGCTGGAGCGCCTGCACGGGCAGAACGTCCGCCGCCAGTTCCGGCTGGCCATGCACCCGGGCCGCCCGCAGGTCTCGCTGCCCCAGCACCTCGCCGTCATCGACGCGGTGTGCGCGGCCGACCCGGACGCCGCCGAGGCGGCGATGCGGGCCCATCTGCGCTCCGTCATCGAAGCGCTGCCCGCGCTGGAGAAGCCCCGCTGACCCCGCACGCGTATCGGCACCCGCACCCGGAGGGGCGAGAGAGCGGACGGGAGGACAGGCGTAACGCACCCCGCCGGCCCCGCCGGACGCACGAAGCCGGACGCACGCAGGCGGACTCACGCAGCCGGACGCACGAAGATCGCCACCGGCCCGAACCGCGGCACACCCTCCCTGCGTCCGAGCAAGTGATCGACCACCAGGGAGTGTGCAGCTTTGCGGATCTACATCAGCGCCGACATGGAAGGCGTCACCGGGCTCGTCGACGCCGACGACGTGCAGCCCGGCGGCCGGGACTACGAACGCGGCCGGGTGATGATGACCGAGGACGTCAACGCGGCCGTCCGCGGCGCCCTGTCGGCCGGCGCCACCGCGGTCACCGTCAACGACGCGCACGGGCCGATGCGCAACCTGCTCCCCGAACTGCTGCACCCGGCCGCGCGCCTGGTCCGCGGCCGGCCCAAGGCCATGGGCATGCTCGAAGGGCTCGACGCGGGCCACGACGCGGCGCTCTGCGTCGGCTACCACTCCCGCGCCGGCGCGCTGGGCGTGATGAGCCACAGCTTCATGGGCCACGAGATCGAGGACATGTGGCTCGACGACCGGCCGGTCGGCGAGATCGGGCTGGCGCACGCCACCGCGGCGGCACTCGGCGTCCCGGTGGTGATGCTCTCCGGCGACGACACGGCCTGCGCCGAGACGGCCGCGTGGGACCCCGCGGTCACCTGTGTCGCCGTCAAGCGGGCGGCCGGACGGTTCGCCGCCGAGCTGTCCCCGGTCGCCGAGGCCCGCCTGGCCATCGAGACCGCGGTCGCCACCACCCTCACCGCCCGGCGCGCCGCCACCACCGAACCCGCCCCCGAACCCGCCGAACCCGCCGCCGGCCACGCCCCGTCCACCCTCACCGTCCGCTGGCAGTCCGCGTCGGTCGCCGCCACGCTGCTCGGCATCCCGGGCGTCACCTCCGCCGACGACCGGACGGTCCGGGTCTCCGGACCGCTCCCCCAGCTCTACCGGCTCTTCGGGGTGTGGACGCGCGTGGCGACCGCCCTCACCAACCAGGCGCCCTACTGCTGACCCCGCCGGCGGACCGCCGGTGCCCCGACGGAACGGTCCGCCCGGTGCGCGGTGCCCGATGCTCCCGAGGACCGTCGATGCGGGGGTCCCGGTGAGCCAGACGGCCGGTCCGCTCCCAGCCGCCACGCCGGGGAGAGGTCACCCTCGTACGGGGCGCCCGGGCACCCCGCGCCGTTAAACCGTTCCGAACCTCACAGGACGGAACCGCCCGGCATTTCCCCAGTCTCCGCGGCCCCGCCGGTCCCCCGCCGCGCGGGCGTCACTCGCCGTGCCCGGCGAAGCCGCACGTCAGGCCGGGCGGCCAGGCCCGTGGAAGTGGGCGATGTCACGCTACGGGGCGGTAGCTGTTCACCTCGCGAGGCAGACATCGGGCCGGTGGCTTCCCTAGCATCGGTGCCATGACAGTTCTGCCGGACGACGGGGTCTCAGAACCCGACGTGTTTCCGCACGCCACGCGCGAACAGTGGCAAGCGCTCGTGGCAGGTGTACTGCGCAAGTCGGGTCGCGAGGTCTCCGGCGAGGAGGCCGAGCAGGCGCTGTCGACCGAGCTGGCCGGCGGTCTCACCGTGCACCCGCTCTACACCGCCGACGACACCTCGCCCGACCCCGGCCTGCCGGGCTTCGCACCGTATGTGCGCGGCAGCCGGCCGCTCGGCGGCTGGGACGTACGCCAGCGGCACCGGTCGCCGCAGGCCGCCGCGGCCAACGAGGCGGTGCTCGCCGACCTGGAGAACGGCGTCACCTCGGTGTGGCTGGCGGTGGGCGGCGCGGGCCTGCCGGTGACCGGCCTCGGGCAGGCGCTGGCGGGCGTCTACCTCGACCTGGCCCCGATCGTGCTGGAGGCCGGCGCCGAAACCGGCGCCGCCGCCGAGGAGTTGCTGAGCCTCTTCGAGCGGGAGGGCGTCGACGCCGGCCAGGCCCGCGGCAACCTCGGCGCGGACCCGCTCGGCCTGGCCGCCCGGACCGGCGCGGCCCCCGGGTACGACGACGCGGTGGCGCTGGCCGCGCGGACCGCCGAGCGGTATCCGCACCTGCGGGCCCTGACCGTGGACGCGCTGCCGTACCACGAGGCAGGAGCGTCGGCCGCGCAGGAGCTGGGCGCCTCGCTCGCCACCGGCGTGGCCTACCTGCGTACGCTCACCGCCGCCGGGCTGGACGCCGACACCGCCTGCGGGCAGCTGGAGTTCCGGTATGCGGCCACCGCCGACCAGTTCCTCACCATCGCCAAGCTGCGCGCGGCGCGCCGGACCTGGGCCAGGGTCACGGAGGTCGCCGGCGCCCTGGCGGCGGGCGGCCAGCGGCAGCACGCCGTCACCTCGACGGTGATGATGACCCGGCGCGACCCGTACGTGAACATGCTGCGCACCACCCTCGCCTGCCTGGGCGCCGGGGTGGGCGGCGCCGACGCGGTGACCGTGCTCCCCTTCGACGAGGCGCTCGGCCTGCCCGACGCGTTCGCCCGCAGGATCGCCCGCAACACCTCCACGATCCTGCTGGAGGAGTCCCACCTGGGCCGGGTCGCCGACCCCGCCGGCGGGTCCTGGTACGTGGAGCGGCTGACCGACGAACTCGCCCACAGCGCCTGGGAGTTCTTCCAGGAGCTGGAGGCGGCCGGCGGCCAGGAGAAGGCGCTGTCCTCAGGGCTCGCCGGCGAGCGCATCGCGGCCACCTGGCAGGCCCGCAAACGCGCGCTGGCCACCCGCCGCGAACCGGTGACCGGCGTCAGCGAGTTCCCGCACCTGGCCGAGCGGCCCGTGGTGCGCGAGCCCGACCCGGCCCAGGCCGCACCCGGAGCGGCGGACACGCCGTCGCAGGACCTGCCGCAGGGCCGTGCCCGCGCCCTTCCGCAGGTCCGCCGCGACGAGGCGTACGAACAGCTGCGCGCCCGCTCCGACGCCCACCTGGCGAGCACCGGGGAGCGCCCGAGGGTCTTCCTGGCCGCGCTCGGACCGCCGTCGGTGCACACCGGGCGGGTCTCCTTCGCGGCGAACCTGTTCCAGGCCGGCGGCGTCGAGCCGGTGCACGACCCGGTGACCGTCGACGCCGGCAGTGTCGCCGCGGCGTTCGCCGCCAGCGGCGCGGAACTCGCCTGCCTGTGCTCCAGCGACGCGCTCTACGCCGAGCAGGCCGAGCCGGTGCTGGCGGCGCTCCGCTCGGCCGGGGCGCGCTGGATCGGCCTGGCGGGGAAGCCCGCCGCCGGCCCGGGCGCCGACGCCCACCTCTTCCTGGGCTGCGACGCCGTCGCGGTCCTGACCTCCGTCCTCGACCGTGCGGGAGTGGCGGCGTGATGCAGACCCCGGACTTCTCGCAGGCACCGGACTTCTCACAGATCCCGGACTTCTCGCAGATCCCGCTGGGGCCGGGCGCCCCCGCGCAGGCCACCGAGGAGCAGTGGCGTGCGGCGGTGAAGGAGGCCGCCGGCGGCGGCGACCCCGATCCGGTGTGGGAGACCCCGGAGGGCATCGGGGTCAAGCCGCTCTACACCGGCGCCGACCTGGAGGGCCTGACCTCGCTGGGCACCTACCCGGGCATCGCGCCCTACCTGCGCGGCCCGTACCCGACGATGTACGTCAACCAGCCCTGGACGATCCGGCAGTACGCCGGCTTCTCCACCGCCGAGGAGTCCAACGCCTTCTACCGGCGCAACCTCGCGGCCGGCCAGAAGGGCCTGTCGGTCGCCTTCGACCTGCCCACGCACCGCGGCTACGACAGCGACCACCCGCGGGTGACCGGCGACGTCGGCATGGCGGGCGTGGCGATCGACTCGATCTACGACATGCGGCAGCTCTTCGACGGCATCCCGCTGGACCGGATGACCGTGTCGATGACGATGAACGGCGCGGTGCTGCCCGTGCTCGCCCTCTACATCGTGGCCGCCGAGGAGCAGGGGGTGCCGCCGGAGAAGCTGGCGGGCACCATCCAGAACGACATCCTCAAGGAGTTCATGGTCCGCAACACCTACATCTACCCGCCCCGGCCGTCGATGCGGATCATCTCCGACATCTTCGCGTACACCTCGCGGAAGATGCCGCGCTACAACTCCATCTCCATCTCCGGCTACCACATCCAGGAGGCCGGGGCGACGGCCGACCTGGAGCTGGCCTACACGCTGGCCGACGGCGTGGAGTACCTGCGGGCGGGCCAGGCCGCGGGGCTCGACGTGGACGCCTTCGCGCCGCGGCTGTCGTTCTTCTGGGCGATCGGCATGAACTTCTTCATGGAGATCGCGAAGTTGCGCGCGGCCCGGCTGCTGTGGGCCCGGCTGGTGCGGCAGTTCGACCCGAAGAACCCGAAGTCGCTGTCGCTGCGCACCCATTCGCAGACCTCCGGCTGGTCGCTGACCGCGCAGGACGTCTTCAACAACGTCACCCGTACCTGCGTGGAGGCGATGGCCGCCACCCAGGGCCACACCCAGTCCCTGCACACCAACGCGCTCGACGAGGCGCTCGCCCTGCCGACGGACTTCTCCGCCCGGATCGCCCGCAACACCCAACTGCTGCTCCAGCAGGAGTCGGGCACCTGCCGGGTGATCGACCCGTGGGGCGGCAGCGCGTACGTCGAGCGGCTCACGCACGACCTGGCCGGGCGGGCCTGGCAGCACATCCAGGAGGTCGAGGCGGCCGGCGGCATGGCGCAGGCCATCGACGCGGGCATCCCGAAGCTGCGGGTGGAGGAGGCCGCGGCCCGCACGCAGGCGCGGATCGACTCCGGCCGGCAGCCGGTCATCGGCGTCAACAAGTACCGGGTGGAGACCGACGAGCAGATCGACGTCCGGTCGGTCGACAACTCCTCGGTGCGCGCCCAGCAGGTCGCCAAGTTGCGGCGGCTGCGCGAGGAGCGCGACGAGGCCGCCTGCCAGGACGCGCTGCGCGCGCTGACCGCGGCGGCCGGGCGCGCGCCGGGCGCCGACCTCGACGGCAACCTGCTGGCGCTCGCGGTGGACGCGGCCCGCGCCAAGGCGACGGTCGGCGAGATCTCCGACGCCCTGGAGCAGGTCTACGGGCGGCACGCGGGCCAGATCCGTACCATCACGGGTGTGTACCGCAACGAGGCCGGCCAGTCCCCCACCGTGCAGGGCACCCGGGACCTGGTCGAGCGGTTCGAGAAGGCGGAGGGGCGCCGCCCGCGCATCCTCGTCGCCAAGATGGGGCAGGACGGGCACGACCGCGGCCAGAAGGTGATCGCCACCGCCTTCGCCGACCTCGGCTTCGACGTGGACGTCGGCCCGCTGTTCCAGACCCCCGCCGAGGTGGCGCGGCAGGCGGTGGAGGCCGACGTGCACATCGTCGGCGTGTCCTCGCTGGCCGCCGGGCACCTCACCCTGGTGCCGGCGCTGCGGGAGGAACTGGCCGCCGAGGGGCGGGAGGACATCATGATCGTGGTGGGCGGCGTCATCCCGCCGCAGGACATCGCCGCGCTCCACGAGGCGGGCGCCACCGCGGTCTTCCCGCCGGGCACGGTGATCCCCGACGCGGCGCGCGATCTGGTGGCCCGCCTCGGCGCGGCCTTGGGCCACGGGGAGTTGTAGCCGCGGCATGCTCAGGGATGTCGAGGGTTACGCGAAGGGCGTGCTGGACGGCCGGCGGGCGTTCGTCGCGCGGGCGATCACGCTGGTGGAGTCCACCCGCGCCGAGCACCGGGTGCTGGCGCAGCGGCTGCTGACGGAGCTGCTGCCGTACAGCGGCGGGGCCCGGCGGATCGGCGTCAGCGGGGTGCCGGGCGTGGGCAAGTCCACCTTCATCGACGCGTTCGGAACGATGCTCACCTCGCTCGGGCACCGGGTCGCGGTGCTGGCGGTGGACCCCTCCTCGACCCGGACCGGCGGCTCCATCCTCGGCGACAAGACCCGGATGGAGCGGCTGGCGGTGGACCCGGCGGCGTTCGTGCGGCCGTCGCCGAGCGCGGGCACGCTGGGCGGCGTCGCGAAGGCCACCCGGGAGTCCATGGTGGTGATGGAGGCCGCCGGATACGACGTGGTGCTGGTGGAGACCGTCGGCGTCGGCCAGTCGGAGACGGCCGTGGCCAGGATGGTGGACTCCTTCCTGCTGCTCACGCTCGCCCGCACCGGCGACCAGCTCCAGGGCATCAAGAAGGGCGTGCTGGAGCTGGCCGACGTGATCGCGGTCAACAAGGCCGACGGGCCGCACGAGCGCGACGCGCGCGGCGCCGCCCGCGAACTGGCCGGCGCGCTGCGCCTGATGCACCCCGCGGACGCCAACTGGACGCCGCCGGTGCTCAGTTGCAGCGCCCGCGAGTCCACCGGGCTCGACACCGTGTGGGAGCGGCTGGAGCAGCACCGCGCGCTGCTGGAGGCCGGCGGCCGGCTGGCGGCCAAGCGCCGCGACCAGCAGGTGGACTGGGCGTGGGCCATGGCCGACGACGAGCTGCTCGGCCGGCTGCACGGCCACCCGGGCGTCCAGGCGCTGGCCCCCGGCCTCGAGGAGCAGGTCCGGGCCGGCACGATGACGGCCGCGGCCGCCGCCGAACGCCTGCTGAGCGTCTTCGACGGCCACACCCCGGCCCCGCCACCCACCCCCGACCGCTGACCCGCCCGACCCGGCGCCCGCCAGGCGGAGCACGTCAGCGCGAGGAGTCAACAGGCTTACGGCGAGCGGCGGTTCGGCTCGGAAGGGTACGGCGGCGGCCGGGACCTCCCGCCGGTCCGGGCCGCCCGCGCGGGCCGCGCTCAGCCCGCGTCGGCCACCAGCCCGGCCTTCCGCACGCCGAAGACCGCGACGGCCTCGTCGTTCTCCGGCCGCTCGCCGCTGACGCCCACCGAGCCGAGCAGCGCGCCGTCCTCGTCCCGGATCAGCACCCCGCCCCGGGAGGAGGCGATGCGGCCCTCGGAGATCGCGGCGAGCGCGGCGAAGAACGCGGGGTCGCGCGTCGCGTGCCGCGCTCCCGTGGCGCCGCCCGAGCCGGTGCCGAGGCAGCCCCACGCCTTGGCGTGCGCGATCTGCGGGCGCAGGATGCCCGCGCCGTCCTCCCGCTTGACCACCTGCGGGTGGCCGCCCGGGTCGAGCACGGTGATGGTCAGCGGCCGCAGCCCCAGCTCGCGTGCGTGGCCGAGTGCGGCATCCACGATCTCGGATGCCTGGGCCAGGGTCAGGTATGCCATGTCGGTGACTCCTTGTACGGGTTCGTCGGGTACGGGTTCGTCGCGTCGATCGCGACCGGTGCGGTCGTATGGTCAGGGGCGGTCGTACGGTCGTGCGCGGTGTGCACCGCGGGGCGGGGCCAGCGGCGGGCGGCCCTCAGCGGTCGGCGACGACCGCGGTCTCGATGACGCCGAGCCCCTCGATCTCGCCGCGGACCACGTCGCCGGGCTTGACGAGGGGGTGGCCCAGAGGCGTTCCGGTCGAGAGCAGGTCACCGGGCACGAGGGTGAGGGCCTCGGTGAGCCAGGCCAGCTGGTCGGGAACGGAGTGGAACATCTCGGCGGTGCTGCCGTCCTGCCGCGGCTCGCCGTTGACCCAGGAGCGGATGCTCAGCCGGTGCGGGTCGGGGATCTCGTCCGCGGTGACGAACCAGGGGCCGGCGATCCCGAACGTGTCGAACCCCTTGCCGCGGTCCATCCGGTTGCCGTCCCGCTCGGAGACGTCCCGCGAGCCGACGTCGCAGAAGCCGACGTAACCGGCCACCGCCCGCATCGCGTTCTCGGGGGTGAGGTGGCGCGCGCGGGAACCGATGACGACGCCCAGCTCCATCTCCGGGTCGACCTTCTCGCAGATCGCCGGGTACCGCAGGTCGTCGTGCGGCCCGGCCAGCGCACTGGCGGCCTTCAGGCAGCCCTGCGGGCTCCGTCGGGCCGGCGCGGGTGCCGTACCGGACGGTGCCGGTCCGGCGGCGCCGGGCCGCTCGCGGGGGTAGTTGGCGAGCATGCACCAGATGGTCCGCGGCCGGCCGATCGGCGGTCCGAGCCAGGCGGGTTCGTCGGACCACAGGCAGTCCTCGTCCAGATCGCCGCCGCCGGCATGGCCGACCGCCCACTCGAACACCTCACGGACGGAAGTCAGTTGAGGGTCCGCCCGCAGCAGCGCGGGCAGGTCGCCGGCGACGGCGAGGCGGGCCCGGGCCAGGGCGTCGTCCCGATGCACGCCGCCGGTCTCCAGCCGACGGACGAACGCGGCCTGGATATCGACAAGTTGACCCGGAACGACGTCGGGGAAGCAGAGCCGGTCGCCGAGGGGCGTCCGCCGGGAGGCTATTTTCACGGGGATCTGGGGTGCTTTCCGTGGGTGCGGATGAGGGGGCGTGCGGGAGGAAAGGGAGCGGTGCGAGCGGGCGTTCGGGCGTTCGGGCGGGCCGGCGGAGGGGCGACCGGGCGGGGCAGGGCCCGGGACCACCCGCGCGCCCCGAGCCGCCGACCGCCAACCGCCGACCGCCGACCGCCGACCGCCGGCGGCCAATCGCCCAGTTGCCGGAGCCGGAGCCGCCGGCGCACCCGGCCGCAAACGCGCCGGGCTCAACCGGCGTCGGCGTCCCGGGAGTTCTCGAACCTGATCCCGCCGTCGGTCGTGACGAGGTCGAACTGGTCGGAGGGCACGGCCGGCACGTGGATCGGCGGCAGGCCCACCGTGAAGAGCAGCAGCTCCGAGGTCGCGACGTACCGCGCCTTCTCCCCCGGGTCGGCCTCGACCGCTCCGAGCCGGCCGATCTCGGTGTCCTCGACGGTGCCCGCGCCCGAGAGCACCACGGTCAGCCGGCGCGCGTCCTCGCTCGCGCAGATCCACTCGGCGCCGGCCTCGATCTTGAGGAACTCGATCCAGAACCGCCGCTCGGTGTAGGTGCCGATGTGCTTGCGCTCGACCCCGGTCGCCCCGGCCACCGGCACCCAGTTGAAGTGCACGGGGTTGCTGATCACCACTCCGTTGTAGCGCGGCCGCGGGAACTTCATCGGCCGGCGCTCGCGCCGCTCGGCCCGCGCCTCCTTGTTGTCCGGGCCGCGGCCGCGGCCGGCCCCCATGCCGAGCGCGGAGGCGCCGCCGAACTGGAGCACCAGCTGGAGCTGCTTCGGGTCGCCGAGCGGGTCGTCCTGCGGCCCGTAGGTCTGCCCCTCGGGGAAGTAGCCGACCTCGCCCTCGCGCAGAATCCCCTGCTCGCCCAGGTTCATGTCACCGACGATCGGCAGGCGGATCTGCTCGAAGGTGTGGCAGTGCCGGGGCATGCGGAAGTCGGCTTCCTGCCGGCCGAGGATGTAGCGGTAGTTCTCCAGCGGCTTGCCGCGGTCCCCCATCAGCAGGTAGTTGAACGAGACCGTCCCTCTGGGGTGGTCCATCTTGTACGCGTTCTCGTCGTACGGCGCGATCTTCATCGCTGTCCTCCGGTGTCCGGTGTGAGCGCCCGTATGCGGCCCGGGTGGGGTGGCCGGCTCGTGCGGCCGGCGTGGACGCGCGAACCGGCGGTCCCGTGAACGGCACGTCCGCCGAGGGCGTCCTGGCGTCGCGATCCACACAACCTTCTTAGTAGCTTGGTGTCAAGGTAGCCGACGGTTTTCCGCCGCATCCTGTGCGGAGCGGCCCGCCGGCCCACCGCGCCCCGGGACGCACAGAAGCCGCCGCACCCGCCGGGACAGGCGGGTACGGCGGCACGGCGGTGACGGCGGCGACGGCGGCGACGGCGGCGACGGCGGGCAACCGTCAGCGGGCAACCGTCAGCGGGCGACCGGCAACGCGTCGCGGCCGGCAGCGGGTTGGGACGAGAGCGGAGTGGGGCGAAAGCGGGTTGGAACGAAAGCGGCGTGCAGCCGCAAGGTCAGCCGATCGGCAACCCCGCGTAGTTCTCGGCGAGTTCGGCGGCCGCGTGCGGGGACGCCGCTATCCGGTCGAGCTGGGAGATCTGGAGCCGGGTCTCGAACGGGCCCTGCGCCGGGTCGGTGTGCAGCGTGCTGGTCATGAAGAAGGAGAAGTGCTCGGCCCGCCAGACTCGCCGCAGGCAGGTCGCCGAGTACGCCTCCAGCCCCGCGGTGGAGCCGGTCTCCTTCAGCTCGGCGAACGCCCTGGCCAGCACGATCACGTCGGCCGCCGCGAGGTTGAGCCCCTTGGCGCCGGTGGGCGGCACGATGTGGGCGGCGTCGCCGGCCAGGAAGACCCGGCCGTGGCTCATCGGCTCCGAGACGAAGCTGCGCATCGGCAGCACCCCCTTGGAGGTGATGGGCCCGCGCTTCAGCGTCCAGCCGCCGCCGTCCACCGCGAAGCGCGCGTCCAGCTCGTCCCAGATCCGCTCGTCGGGCCAGTCGGCGGGATCGGTGCCGTTGGGGACCTGGAGGTAGAGCCGGCTGACGGTCGGCGAGCGCATGCTCAGCAGCGCGAAGCCGCGCGGCGAGTGGGCGTAGACCAGTTCGTCGCTGGACGGCGGCACGTCGGCGAGGACCCCGAACCAGGAGTAGGGGTAGACGCGTTCGTAGGTGCGTCGGACGCGGTCCGGCACCGCGTCGCGGGTGACGCCGTGGAAGCCGTCGCAACCCACCACGTAGTCGCAGGTGAGGGTCCTGGCCTGGCCCTCGTGCGTGTAGCGGACCACCGGCCGGTCGGTGTCGGCGCCCTCGACCGCCCGCACGTGGGCCTCGAAGAGCAGCGGGGCGCCGTCCTCCAGTTGGAGGGCGATCAGGTCCTTGCAGACCTCGGTCTGGGCGTAGACCCAGACCCGGCGGCCACCGGTGAGGGACGGGAAGTCGATACGGTGCGACCTGCGGTCCCAGCGCAGTTCGATGCCGTCGTGGACGAGGGCCTCGCGGTCGAGCCGCTCGCCGGCGCCGGAGGACCGCAGCACGTCCACCGTGGACTGTTCGAGGATGCCGGCGCGTTGGCGCTGCTCGACGTAGTCGCGGTCGCGGCTCTCCAGGACCACGCAGTCGACGCCGGAGCGGTGCAGCAGCCGGGCGAGGAGCAGCCCCGCCGGACCGCCGCCGATGATACCGACGGTGGTGTGGTTGGGGGTGTGCATGAGGATCAGTGCCCCTCTTCTTCTTCGGCCCGGTCCTCTTCGAGGACCCGGTTGGCGATGGCGAAGGCGGAGTTGGCCGCGGGCACCCCGCAGTAGACGGCCGACTGGAGCAGGACTTCCTGGATCTCGTCGGGGGTCAGGCCGTTGCGGAGGGCCGCGCGCACGTGCATGGCCAGTTCGTCGTGGTGGCCGCGCGCGACCAGCGCGGTGAGGGTGACGCAACTGCGGGTCCTGCGGCTCAGGCCCGGGCGGGTCCAGATCTCGCCCCACGCGTAGCGGGTGATGAGGTCCTGGAACGGCGCGGTGAAGTCGGTGCTGCGGGCCGCCGCCCGGTCGACGTGCGCGTCGCCCAGCACGGCCCGGCGCACCGCCATCCCCGCCGCGTGCCGGGAGGCGTCGTCGGAGGGGCCGCCGGAGGGCCCACTGAAGGCACCGCCGTCCGGCCCGTCCGCCAAGTGCGCGGTCAGCGCGGCCAGTACGGGCCCGGGCCGTTCGACGTTCGCCAGGTGGGCCGCGTGCCCGACCTCGGTCAGGCTCGCCCCGGCGATCCCGTCGACCAGCTCGCGCGCGTGCGCGGGTGGCGTCGCCGGGTCGTCCCGGCCCGCGATCACGCAGGTCGGTACGGTGATGGCCGCCAGCTCCGCGCGCAGGTCGAAGGCGGCCAGCGCGTCGCAGCAGGCCGCGTACGCCTCCGGGTCCGCGGCCCGCGCGTCGGCCACCAGCGCCGCCGCGGCCGGCGCGCCGGCGAACGCCGGGGTGAACCACCGGTGCACCGCGGTGTCGGCGACCGGCCCGGTGCCCTCCGCCCGTACCAGCGCCGCGCGCTCCCGCCAGCCGGACGGCTCGCCGAACCGCGCCGACGTGCACACCAGCGCGAGGCTGCGGACCCGCTCGGCGTGATGCACCGCGAGCCACGTGCCGACCGCGCCCCCGAGCGACACCCCGCCGTACGCGAAGCTCTCCAACCCGAGCCGGTCGGCGAGTTCCAGCACCATGCGCCCGAGGTCGGCGACAGTGGCGCCGGTCGCGGGCAGCCGCGCCGGCGAACGGCCGTGCCCGGGCAGGTCGTAGCGGATCACCCGATGCGTACGCGCCAGCGCCGGGACCTGGGCGTCCCACACGGCGAGCGACGTGCCGAGGGACGGGCCGAGGACGAGCGGCGGCGCGCCGCCGGCGCCGTCCACCCGGTGGTGCAACAGGTTCGTCATACGTTCTCCTCGGTCCGCTCGGTGACGCCGCCAACGGGCCGGCGGCGCCTGCTTCGTAGGGTCGAACACGAGCGCGGCCGGCCGTACGAGCCGCCCACGCCACGACACCCGTCGTTCGGGCCACGCCCCCGGGCTGCTCGTACGGTGGGACACGAGCGCCGCCAGCCGTACGCACCACCCACGCCACGACACCCGCTGTCCGGGCCATGCCTCCGGCCTGTTCGTACGGTCGGACACGAGCGCCGCCAGCCGTACGCACCACCCATCCCACGACGCCCACCGTCCGGACCACACCCCCGGCCTGCTCGTACGGCCCGACACAAGCGCCGCCAGCCGTACGCACCACCCACGCCACGACCCCCGCTGTCCGGGCCATGCCTCCGGTCGGCCGGACCGGCAGCAGCCGGCCCACCCCCGGCACCCGCTGGTCTCCGCGTGCGCAGTGCCTCGGGGTCGCCGGTCGGCAGGTCGTAGGCCACTTCGAGCGGCCCGAAACACTCCAGGCAGGCGAAGACCGGGCTCAGCGGGTAGCGGGTGCCGCACTCCCGGCAGGACAGCGCGGCGGCCGGTCCGAACGGTGCGGGTGCTCCGGCGTCCTGGGCACCCTGGGCGTGGGCCCACACCGGGCCCACCAGGTCCACCCCTTCGACCAACCGGACAACACCACCCGCCGACCGGCCCGCACCGGGAACCTGCCGGCCCGCGCCAGCGGTCGATCGAGCTGGTGGCGTGGCCGGAAGGGCCGGCCTGGTTCGCGGTGTCCGGTGCTCCACCACGGCCTCCGGCCTGGGGGCACCCCCGCGTCGCAAGGCGGTGCGGGCATCTCCCGGCCGCCAGGCGCGGGCGTACCCGGGCGGCTCCGGCAACACCGGGGCCGCTCCCCCTGGCTTCGCCGGAGGTGCCCCCACGCGGCGAAGGCAGGGGAAGCGTGCGCGTGCCAGGTGCCGCGGGCGCGGGGGCACCTCACGGCCGGCAGGCCAGGGGGAGGGACTTCCCCCACACGGCCTGGCCCCGCGCCCGGCCGGTCGGCGCCGCGTCCGCCGCGCGCGCCTGCTCACGGTCCGGTGGGGCGCAGCGCGCGGTCGACCAGCGCGGGGGCGGAGCCCAGGTAGGTGACGGGGTCGAGGAGGTGGCGCAGGCGCTGGGGGGTCAGCGCGGCGGCGAGGGCCGGGTCCGCGCGCAGGGCGTCCTCGAGTTCGACGTCCTCCTCGACCGCGCGGCGGACGGCGCGGTCGAGGAGGGTTCGGGCTTCGCCGCGGCCGATCAGGGCAGTGAGGGCGGCGGCAAGGTGCTCGGTGGCGATGAGGCCGTCCGTCGCGTCGAGGTTCGCGCGCATCCGGTGCGGGTGGACCCGCAGGTCCTCGACGAGTTCGACAGCGTCGCGGGCGGCGCCTCCGACGAGGCGCAGCGCCTCGCGCAGCGGCTGCCACTCGGCGTGCCAGGCGCCGGCGGGGCGTTCGTCCTCGGCGGCGAGCGAGCCGAACAGGACGGCGGCGAGCGCGGGGACCTGGCGGGCGGCGGTCGCGATGAGGGTGGCGCGTACGGGGTTGGCCTTGTGCGGCATGGCGGAGGAGCCCCCGCCGCTGCCTTCGGACAGCTCGCCGATCTCGGTCCTGGACAGCACCAGCACGTCGGCCGCGACCTTCCCGAGGGCGCCGCCCGCGAAGGCCAGCGCACCGGCGAGGTCCGCGACGGGGGTGCGGAGCGTGTGCCAGGGCAGCGCGGGCTCGGCGAGGCCGGTCTCGGCGGCGTAGCCGGCGAGCAACCGCAGGCCGATGTCGCCGTCGCGCGCGCTGTCACTGTCGTGCGCCCTGTCACTGTCGTGCGCGCCGGCCCGGTCCCGCGCGCCGGCCCCCTCCCCCGCGCTGCCGTCGTCGGCCCCGGCGAACGCCGCGACGGCAGCCAACGTCCCTGCCGCACCACCGAGTTGAGCGGGCAGCGAGTTCCGTACGGCCGCGAGCCGGTCGTGTCCGGCGAGCAGCAGGGACCGCCAGCCGACCGCCTTCAGCCCGAACGTGGTGGGGACGGCGTGCTGGGTCAGGGTGCGGCCGGGCAGCGGCGTGTCGCGGTGCTCGGCGGCGAGCCGGGCCAGCGCGCCGGCCGCGCGGCCCAGGTCGGCCAGCACCGTCGCCAGCGTGCGGGAGGCGACGAGCATCGTCGCCGTGTCCAGGATGTCCTGGCTGGTCGCTCCACGGTGGACGAACTCGCCTGCGGCCGGGTCGAGTTCGGCGGTGGCGGCCGTCAGGTCGGCGACCAGCGGGATGACCGGGTTGCCACCGGCGCGGGAGCGCAGCGCCAGGTCGCGTACGTCGTAGTGGCCGGTCACCGCGGCGGCCGCCGTGACCGCGGCCGCCGCCGACGCCGGGGCCAGCCCCAGCGCGGCCTGGGCGCGGGTGAGCGCGGCCTCGGCGTCGAGCATGGCGCGCACGTACGCGGCGTCGCCCGTGGCGGCCTCGGCCGCGGACCCGGCCCGCCCCGGGGCGAGCAGGCCGAGGTCCCCGGCGGGGTCCGCGTGGGCGGCGGCGTCGGCGGGTTCCCGCGAGGGCGTGGGTTCACAGGAATCGGCGAGATCGGTGGAATCGGTGGAATCGGTGGGATCAGTCGAAGGCAAGGAAGACCGTCTCCTCGTGCACGCCGTCGGACTGCAGACGGATGTCGAACCGCAGGACGCCCGGCGCCGCGCCCTCGTCGGGGCTGGCCAGCAGCGTGGCGCGGCGGGCCGGGCTCAGCGCGGCGAGCAGCGGGTCGGCCGCCACGTCGGCGCGCCCGGGCAGGTAGACCCGCGTGTGCAGGTGGTGCAGCAGGCCGCGGGCGAAGACGATCAGCGCCAGGTACGGCACCCCGCCCGGCGGCAGCGTACGGATCGCGTAGCGGCCGTCGGCGTCGGTGGTGACCCGGCCGAAGCCGGTGAAGACCACGCCGTCGCGGCCGATCACCCGGCCGTCGACGGGGTCGCGGCGCAGCGAGCCGGGCGCGCCGGTGCGGGAGCCGTCGGGGGCGGGCTGCCAGACCTCCAGGAGGGCGTCGGGCACGGGCTGTCCGGCGCCGTCGTGGACCCGGCCGTGGACGGTGAGGGTGTCGGGGTGGCCGGTGGGCGCGATGTCGCCGCCCTTGGCGAAGGGCAGGGCGTAGCCGTAGAACGGCCCGACGGTCTGCGAGGGGGTGGGGGCGAGGGACATCAGCGGCCCTCCTCGATCCAGGTGGCGGCGGGACCGTCGAGGACGATGTCCCAACGGTAGCCGAGCGACCATTCGGGGGTGGACAGGTCGTGGTCGTAGGCGGCGACCAGCCGGGCCCGCGCGGACTCGTCGGTGACGGACCGCAGGATCGGGTCGTAGTCGAAGAGCGGGTCGCCGGGGAAGTACATCTGGGTGACCAGGCGTTGGGTGAACGCGGTGCCGAACAGCGAGAAGTGGATGTGCGCCGGGCGCCAGGCGCCCCGGTGGTTGCGCCAGGGGTAGGCGCCGGGTTTGACGGTGACGAACGTGTAGCCGCCGTCGTCGCCGGTCAGGGTGCGGCCGACGCCGGTGAAGTGGGGGTCGAGCGGGGCCGGGTGGTCGTCGCGCTGGTGGGCGTAGCGGCCGGAGGCGTTGGCCTGCCAGATCTCGACGAGCTGGCCGCGGACCGGGCGTCCTTCGCGGTCGAGGACCCGGCCGGTGACCGTGATGCGCTCGCCGAGCGGCTCGCCGAGGTGCTGCCGGGTGAGGTCGTGGTCGAGGGCGGTGAGGTCGGTGGCGCCGAAGACGGGGCCGGTCAGCTCGACGGCCTCGGGGTCGTTGCCCACGGAGACGAGCGGCTGCCGGGGGTAGCGCAGGGCGCTGCTGCGGTAGGGGGCGTAGCCGCGGTCGGGGTGGTGCTCGGCGGGGGCGCCGGCCGCTCGGCGGGTCGCGTACGCCTGCTGCTCGGCGGCTATTTCGGCGCTGATGTCGTGCTGCGTGAGGGGGTTGGGCGAGGTGGACGGGGCAGACCCGGGCGGAACCGCGCCGGGCGCGGGCGGGGCGGAGGGACCGGACGGGGTGAGGGAGGGGGGCGGGGTGGGCATGCGGGACGCTCCTACCTTTCCAGGACGAGGGCGAGGCCCTGGCCGACGCCGATACAGAGGGCGGCCACGCCGGTGCCGGAGCCCGCCGCCTTCAACTGATGGGCGACGGACCCGGCGAGCCGGGCACCCGAGGCGCCCAGCGGGTGGCCGATCGCGAGCGCACCGCCGCGCGGGTTGAGGATCGCGGGGTCGAACGCGGGCCATTCGGCGACGCAGCCGAGCACCTGGGCGGCGAAGGCTTCGTTGAGCTCCAGGGTGGTGAGGTCGTCGAAGGTCCGGCCGGCGCGGGCCAGCGCGCGGTTGACGGCTTCGACGGGGGCGAGGCCGAAGTAGTGCGGCGCCACGGCGGACACGCCGGTGGCGCGGATACGGGCGAGCGGCTCGCGGCCGGTGGCCTTGAGCCCGTCCTCGTCGACGAGGAGCAGGGCGGCGGCGCCGTCGTTGAGCGGGGAGGCGTTGCCGGCGGTGACGGTGCCCTCCTCGGCGCGGAAGGACGGCTTGAGCGCGGCCATCGCCTCCGCCGAGGCGTCCGCCCGCACGGACTCGTCGCGGTCGACGACGACCGGTGCGCCCTTGCGCCGCGGTACGGGCACCGGGACCGTCTCGTCGTCGAACAGGCCCTGCTGCCAGGCCCGGGCGGCCTTGCGGTGGGAGGCGAGGGCGAACGCGTCCTGCTCCTCGCGGCTGATCTCGTGCTTGTCGGCGATCAGTTCGGCGCTCTCGCCGAGCGGCACCGTCCACTGGGGGTCCATGCGCGGGTTGACCATGCGCCAGCCGAGGGTGGTGGAGTACAGCTCGGTGTGGGCCGCGGGGAAGGGCCGGTCGCTCTTCGGCAGGACGTAGGGCGCGCGGCTCATCGACTCCACGCCGCCGGCCACCGCGAGGGACAGGTCGCCGAGCGCGACGGCGCGGGCGGCCTGGACGACGGCTTCGAGGCCGGAGGCGCACAGCCGGTTGACGGTGACGCCGGGGACGGTGACCGGGAGCCCGGCCAGCAGCCCGGCCATCCGGCCGACGTTGCGGTTCTCCTCGCCCGCGCCGTTGGCGTTGCCGAGGTAGACGTCGCCGATCAGGGCCGGGTCGAGTGCGGGGGTGCGCGCCAGCAGTTCGCGGATGGCGTGCGCGGCCAGGTCGTCGGGGCGGACCGCCGCCAGCGCGCCGCCGTACCGGCCGACGGGGGTGCGGACGGCGTCCACGACGTAGACGTCACGCGGGAAGGTGCTCATCGGGTGATCCCGTCGGCGATCCGGATCGCGGCGGCCGTCTTCCGCTCGATCTCCTCGACGGTGGCGCCGGGCGCGGTCTCGACCAGCAGCAGGCCGTCGTCGGTGACGTCCAGGACGCCCAGGTCGGTGATGATCCGGTCGACGCAGGCCCGGCCGGTGAGCGGCAGTGCGCAGCGGTCCAGGATCTTGGGGCTGCCGTCCCTGGCGGTGTGGGTCATGGTGACGATGACCCGGCGGGCGCCGTGCACCAGGTCCATGGCGCCGCCGATGCCGGTGACCAGCGTGCCGGGGATGGCCCAGTTGGCGAGGTCGCCGGTCGCGGAGACCTGCATGGCACCGAGCACCGCGGTGTCGATGTGGCCGCCGCGGATCATGCCGAAGGACAGCGCCGAGTCGAAGAAGGAGGCGCCGGGCAGCACCGTGACGGTCTCCTTGCCGGCGTTGATCAGGTCGGGGTCCAGCTCGTCCTCGTACGGGAACGGGCCGGTGCCGAGGATGCCGTTCTCCGACTCCAGCACCACGTGGACACCGTCGGGGAGGTGGTTGGGGATCAGGGTGGGCAGGCCGATGCCGAGGTTGACGTACTCGCCGTCGCGCAGCTCCCGGGCGGCCCGGGCGGCCATCTCGTCTCGCGTCCACGGCATCAGACCCGCACCTGCCCGGGCGTGACGGTGACCTTCTCGATCTTCTTGTCGGCGGCCTGCGCGCGGGTGAGCGCCACCACGCGCTGGACGAAGATGCCGGGCAGATGGACGTGGTCCGGGTCGATCTCGCCGGGTTCGACCAGCTCCTCGACCTCGGCGACGGTGATCCGGCCGGCCATGGCGGCGAGCGGGTTGAAGTTGCGGCTGGACTTGTTGAAGACCAGGTTGCCGTGCCGGTCACCCTTGGCGGCCCGGACGAGGGCGAAGTCGGTGGTGATGGCGCGCTCCAGGACGTAGGCGGTGCCGTCGAACTCGCGCACCTCCTTGGGCGGGGAGGCCAGCGCGACGCCGCCGTGGCCGTCGTAGCGCCAGGGCAGGCCGCCGTCGGCGACCTGGGTGCCGACGCCGGCCGGGGTGAAGAAGGCGGGTATGCCGCAGCCGCCGGCGCGCAGCCGCTCGGCGAGCGTGCCTTGCGGGATCAGCTCCAACTCCAGCTCGCCGCCGAGGTACTGACGGGCGAACTCCTTGTTGCCGCCGATGTAGCTGCCGGTGACGGCGCTGATCCGGCCGGCGGCGAGCAGTACGGCGAGACCGGAGTCCATGGCGCCGCAGTTGTTCGACACCACGCTCAGGCCGCCGACGCCCTTGGCGTGCACGGCCGCGATCAGCGTGTTCGGGACGCCGCTGAGACCGAAGCCGCCGACCGCGAGCGATGCTCCGTCCTCGACGTCGGACACGGCCTCGTCGGCCGAGGCGACCACCTTGTCCATCCGCGCTCTCCCCAGTAGCCTGTTCGCCAGGTGAACTTAAGTTCATCAATTTTGCCGCCCGAGTGTGATCCGGAGGGGTCCGCCCTGTCAACGGCTTCGCGCGGCTTGGTACGGCCCGGTACGGCTTGGTGCGGCCTCGTGCCAGGGGACCCGCGCCGCGAACTCCCCCCGGCACCCGTCCCCGCCCGTACCGTCCCGACCCCCGTCCCGACGTCCCCCGTGGAGCCCGCAGATGCCCCGTCCCACCGCCACCGCCGAGCCGGCTCCGCCACCCGCGGAGGCCGTCGGTCCGCTGATCCGCGGGCTCGCGGTGCTCCGCGTGCTCGGCGCGGCCGACGGGCGGCGCTCGGTGGGCGACCTGGTCCGGGACACCGGTTTGGCCCGCTCCACCGTCGACCGGGTGGTCAGCACCCTCGCCAGGACCGGATACCTGCGCGTCGAGGGCCGGGACGCGGTCCTCGCCCCGCGCCTGATGGAACTGGGCAACGCCTACCTGTCGGCCTGCGGGCTGCCGGACCGGCTCGGCCCGCTCGCCGACGCCCTCGCCGACCGGCTCGACGAGTCGGTGTCCCTCGCCGTCCCCGACCGGGACGGGGTGCGCTTCGTCGCCCAGGCCACCCGGCGCCGGGCCATGTCGCTGGTCTTCCGGATCGGCGACCTGCTCCCCGCGGAGTGCGGCGCGCCGGGCGCGCTGTTCGCCGCCGAGTGGACCGGCGCGGACTGGGAGCGGTGGCGCCGGGGTCGCGCCGCCGACCCGGCCGGCAGCCGCTTCCCCGCGCTGCCGCCGTACCCCGCCGCCGACGCGGCCGGTTCCTTCGACCGGCGCGCCGCCGACGCGCGGCGGCAGGGCTGGTCGGTGGACGACCAGCTGATCGAGCCCGGCCTGGTCGCGATCGCGATGCCGGTACGGGACGCGAGCGGCCGCGCGGTGTGCGCCGTGAGCGTGGTCAGCCACACCAGCCGGCACAGCGCGCGGTCCCTGGGCGAGGCGGTGCTGCCCCGGTTGCGTACGACGGTCGCCGCGATGGAGGCCGCGCTGTCCGGTACGGCCGAGGCCGGCGAAGGTACCGAGGCGGGTGGTCTCCGCGGAGGTGCCAAGGCCGGTGCGCTCAGCGAAGGTACCGAGGCGGGTGGGCTCCGCGAAGGTGCCAAGGCGGGTGCGCTCAGCGAAGGTACCGAGGCCGGTGCGCTCAGCGGCGATGCCGCGTCCGGTGGGCCCGCCGAACAGGCCGAACAGTCCGTACGCGGCGGACCTGCCGAGCCCGCCGCTCCCCCGCCGGACGGCCCGGCAGCGGACGGCCCGGTCCCGGCCGCCTGGACCCGCGCCTCCAAGCAGGAACTGGGCCCGGAGTTCGTGGAGTCCCTGGCGCGCGGGCTCACCGTACTGACGGCCTTCGACCGCGGCCCCCGCGCCGCGCTGCCGCTGACCGCCGTCGCCGAAGCCACCGGCCTGGCCCGGGCCACCGCCCGGCGCTCACTGATCACCCTGGAGCACCTCGGCTACGTCGCCCACGACGGACGGCTCTTCCGGCCGACCCCGCGCGTACTGGAACTGGGCTTCGCGCACCTGTCCCACCTCGCCCTCCCCCAGATCGCCCAGCCGCACCTGGTCGCGCTCGTCGGGCAGGTCCGCGAGTCCGCGTCGATGGCCGTCCTGTCCGGCGACGACATCCAGTACGTCGCCCGCGTCCCCACCGTGCGGATCATGAGCGTCAACATCACGGTCGGCACCCGATTCCCCGCGTACGCCACCTCGATGGGCCGGGTGCTGCTGTCCGGGCTGCCCGCGGCCGAGCGGGCGCGGCGGCTGGCGGGCGCGGACCTCAAGCCGCTCACCCGGCACACCGTCACCTCGGCGGACCGGCTCGCGACCGTTCTCGACCTGGTCGAACGGGACCGGTACGCGCTCGTGGACGAGGAGTTGGAGGAGGGCCTGCGGTCGATCGCGGTACCCGTGCGCGACCGCGCCGGGCGCGGCGTGGCCGCGGTGAACGTCTCCATGCACGCCGCCGGCGGCACCGCCGAGCAGGCCACGACCGACCTGCTGCCGCCACTGCGGCAGGCGGCGGAGCGGATCACGGCAGACCTGCGGGTCGCCGGGCGCTACGGGCGGCTCGCCCGGGAGTGAGTGCTCACGCGCGGGAGTGCTCACGCACGGGTGTGCTCACGCGCGGGAGTGCTCACGCGCGTGAGTGAGGGCTCACGCCCGAGGCTGCGGTCCGCCCCCGATCCGCCCGCGGGTCACCTCTCCTCCGGCTCCCCGCCGAGCGCCGCGCCGCTGGTCAGCAAGGACGCCATCAGCTGGGAGAACCGCGGGTCGGAGGAGGTCATCTCGTCGCCGCGCCGGGACTTCTGGATACGGTCCACCACCCGCTGGTGGTACTCCTCCACCAGCTCCGCGGCGGCGTCCGCGTCGCGCCGCTCCACCGCCTCCACGATGTCCATCCTGGCCCGGTGCAGCGTGCCCGCGATCCGATCGAGCTTCCCGCCCGACATCTCGACGGCGAGCCCGATCTGCACCTCGGTGATGAACCGGCACAGCGAGATCAGCAGCGGGTGGTGGGAGAGTTCGGCCAGCGCGTGGAAGTAGTTCTTGAGCTTCGCCGCCGCCTCCTCGACGCTGTCGGCGTCCAGGTCCGCCGCGTGCTCGGCGGCTTCCCGCAGCCGGGCGACCTCCTCGTCGGTGGCGCGCTCGGCCGCGAGCCGGACCGCGTAGGTGTTGAGCACCGCGAGCAGCCCGAAGACGTCGCGGGCGTTCATGTTGCCGAACTGCACGACCGCCGCGATGGACACGGCGATGAGCGTGTCGCTCTGCGCCGTCACGGTGCTGCCGCTGCCGTTCCTGGACGAGACCAGGCCCATCGCCGTGAGCACCCGGATCGCCTCGCGGATGGTCGGGCCGCTGACGCCGTACTGCGCGGCGAGGTCGCGCTCGGACGGGAGTTTCGCGCCGTGCGGCAGCGCCCCGCTGAGGATCTGCCCGCGGAGGTCTTCCAGGATCTGGTCGGCGACCCGCTTCCGGTAGATCTTGCCGGGCTGGTTCATGGTCATCCTTGGCCTCTCCGCGGCGCCAATCATCCTGTGAGCTTGATGTCAAGGCTAACAGGGCGCATCGCCCCGCGGGCGGCCCGGCGGTCAAGTCCCGCTCCCGCCGGGCCCTTTCGGCGGCCGGCTCAGAAGGGGTACTGCGCCGCCTCGCCCCGCAGCGTGATCCACCGCGTCTCGGTGAACGCGTCGAGGTTGGCCGCGCCCCCGAACCGGGCGCCGGTGCCGGAGCCCGCGACGCCGCCGAAGGGCGCGACCGCCTCGTCGTTGACGGTCTGGTCGTTGATGTGGACCAGGCCGGTGGGGATGCGCTCGGCCAGGGCCAGGCCGCGCATCACGTCGCGGGTGAGGATGCCCAGCGACAGCCCGTAGGGGCCGTCCGTCGCCAGGGACACCGCCTCGTCCACGTCCCCGAAGACGCGGACGGGCGCGACCGGGCCGAAGACCTCCTCGGTGTAGGCGGGCGAGGAATCCGTGACGCCGGTCAGGACCGTCGGGCGGTAGAAGAGGTCCTCGTAGGTGCCGCCGGCCGCCACCGTGGCTCCGCCCTCGACGCTCGCCCGCACCATCCGGTGGATCTTGTCGCGCTGACCCGCGTCGATCACCGGGCCCAGCGCGACCGGGTCCTTGGCCGGGTCGCCGACCGGCAGTTGCTCGGCCTTCGCCACCAGCCGCTCGGTGTACTCGGCGGCTATCGACTCGTGGACGAGGTGGCGCCCGGTGGTCATGCACACCTGGCCCTGGTGGAAGAAGGAGCCCCAGGCGGCGATGGAAGCGGCCCGCTCCAGGTCGGCGTCGGGCAGCACGATCAGCGCGGAGTTGCCGCCCAGTTCCAGGTGGGCGCGCTTGAGGTGGTGCGCGGCGGCCGCGCCGACCTTGCGGCCGGCCGCGGTGGAGCCGGTGAACGAGACGACCCGCACCCGCGGGTCGGCGACGAGCGCCTCGCCGGCCTCCGCGCCACCGGGCACCAGCCCCAGCACGCCCTCGGGAAGCCCGGCCTCCTCGAACACCCGCATGATCGTCACACCGCCGCCGACCGCGGTGCGCGGGTCCGGCTTGAGCACCACCGCGTTGCCCAGCGCCAGCGCCGGAGCGACCGAACGGATGGCCAGGATCAGCGGGACGTTGAACGGCGCGATCACCCCGACCACCCCCGCGGGCACCCTGCGCGCCATGCTCAGCCGCGGCTCGGCGGACCGCAGCACCTCGCCGGCCGGCTGCGAGGCCAGCGCCGCCGCCTCGTAGCACTCCTGGGCGGCCGTGGACGTCTCGAAGGCGGCCTTGCCGCGGACGCTGCCCCCCTCGCGGATCAGCCACTCCTGGATCTCGTCGGCCTTCGCCAGGAACAGGTCGCCGGCCCGCCGCAGCACCGCGGCCCGCTCGGTGTACGGCAGCCGCGCCCAGCCCGGTTGGGCCCGGGCGGCCGTGCGGGCGGCACGCGCCACGTCGTCGGCGTCCGCGTGCCCGATCCGCTCCAGGGTGTCGCCGGTCGCGGGCTCGGTGACGGCGCCGGTGCCGCCCGACGCGGCCGTCCAGCCGCCGATGTTGATGTTGCCGGACCAGGTCGCGGGGTGCAGAAGAGGCATCACGACAGCTCTTTCTGTGCGGGTGGAGAGGGAGGGAGAAGGGCGGTCACGGGCGGAACTCCGGGTCGGGTACGACCACGACTTCGAGGACGACGGGTTCGGTACGGGAGTACAGCGTGGGCACGATCTCGTCGAGGGCCGCGAGCAGTTCCGGGTACCGCGTGACCGTCCGGGCGGGGCACCCGAGTGCCACCGCCATGCCGCTGACGCTCACTTCGCCGAACGCGGGCCAGGGTGCCTTGCCCCCGTGCTGCTCGGCGAGCCGGTCCATGATCGCGTACCGCCCGTTGGCGAGGACGACGAAGACGACACCGACACCGTAGTGCGCGGCGGTCCACAACGACTGGATCTGGTACAGCGACGAGCCGTCGCCGACCACCGCCACCACCGGGCGGCGCGGCTGCCCCATCCGCAGCCCGACGGCCGCGGGCATGGCGAAGCCGAGGCCGCCCATGGCCGCGCTCAGGAAGCCGAGCGGTCGCCGGGCCGGCAGCAGCGCGTGCAGGTCGGGCCGGGACGACGGGGTCTCCTCCACGATCACCGTCTCGACCGGCAGCCGCCCCGCCAACACAGCCAGCACCTGCGCGGCACGCAACGACCCACCGGAGCCAGGAGAGTTCGCGACGGCGGGCGAGGCGGGCGGGGTCGGCTCGGCCGACGTGATCGGCGGGGTTGTCGGGTTCAACGCGTCAGGCACGCTCGGCCCACCCGAGGCACTCGACACGCTCGACGCGTCCACCCCGGCCGGCGAGTTCAACGCGCCCGGCACAGTGGACGCACCCCGCGAACCCAACGCTTCCCGCACGCTCAGCGCCTTCGCCGAGCGCGGCGTGTCCAGCGCGGTCGGCATGTCCGCCGCGGCCGGCGAGTTCAAGGTGTCCGACACGGTAGACGCGCCCCGCGAACCCAACCCTTCCCGCACGCTCAGCACATCCGCCGAGCGCGGCGCGTCCAACGCGTCAGGCACACTCGGCACGTCCACCCCGGCCGACGAATCCAGCGCGCCCGGCGCAGGGGACGCACCCCGCGAACCCAACACTTCCCGCACGCTCAGCACATCCGCCGAGCGCGGCGCGTCCAGCACGTCAGGCACACTCGGCACGTTCACCGCTTCCCCCGAGTTCAGCGGCTCCGCCGCTTCCCGCTCGGAGTGCGGCGCCAACTCCCCCGAGTTCGGCGGCTCCGCCGCTTCCCGCTCGGAGTGCGGCGCCAACTCCCCCGTGGGCGGGGGCGCGTGATCCGGCTCGCGGCCGTCGCGGGGCGGGACGCGACGGGCGAGCCGGTCGCAGAAGTCGGGCAGCGGGGTCACCACCGCCAGGTCGGCCGGCGCTCGGTGCGCCTCGTCGGGGTCGTCCGTGACCACCGCGACCCGCGTACCGGGCCCCGCCAACGGCCCTTGCCCGTAAGGGTATTGGCGCAGGAAGGGGGCGCCGACGACGAGCAGCAGGTCGTACGGCGCCAGGGCCTCGCGCAGCCGGGCGCGGGCGGCGGGCAGGTGGCCCGCGAACAGCCGGTGGTCCTGCGGGAACCCGGCCCGCGCGCCGAACGGCTCCTGCCAGACAGGGCAGTTGAGGCGCTCGGCGAGCGCGGTCAGCGCTGCCCACGTATCGGCGCTGTCGGCGCCCGCCCCCACCACGAGCGCGGGGTTGCGGGCCCGCGCCGCGAGCGCGGCGACCTCGGCGACCGCCGCCGGGTCCGCGGTGGTGGCCCGGCGCAGGACGGCGGGCGCGGGCACGGGCAGGTCCTCCGCGGGCTCCGCCCAGTCGTCCATCGGCACGATGACCAGCGCCGGGCCGCGCCCGGCACGGGCGGCGTGCACCGCCCGGCCGACCGCTCCCGGCACGTCCTGGGCCCGCGCCGGGACCGCCACGCTCACCGGGTAGTCACCGGCGAGCCCTTCCAGGCGTCCGGCGAGGAACGGCTCCTGTGCCAGGTGCCGGCGGTCCTGCTGGCCGACGAGGACCACCAGCGGGGCCCGGTTGGCCCGCGCGGTGGCGAGCGCGCCCACCGCGTTGCCCAGCCCGGCCGTGGTGTGCAGCAGGACCAGCGCCGGCTCGTCGCGGGCGATCGCCCAGCCCGTCGCCGCCCCGACAACCGAGCCCTCGTGCAGCGCGAGGACGAAGTGCAGGTCCTCGGGGAGGTCGGTCAGGAACGGCACCTCGGTCGAGCCGGGGTTGGCGAACATCGTGGTGAGCCCGTGCAGGCGCAGCACGTCGAAGGTGGCGTCACGGACGGTGGGCATCGCGGCAGCACTCTCTGGTCGAAGGGACGGACCAGAACCTGTCGTCCGGGTCCGCGTGGAGCGGGGTACGGTGCCCGGCGCGTGCGGACACCACGCGGAACGGGCGGTGCGCGGCGACGCGGGGGACGCGCGCGCCGCCCGACGATGCGCCGGGCGGCCGCCCTCCCACGGCGAGCCGGCGGATGCGCTCGGGCGTCCCGCCGTCATCCCGACGCCCGACGGCGACCCCGCGGACGCATGTGCCGGTCACCACCACGCGGAGCCGACCCGCGGCGACGGCACGGGAGACGCGCCCGCCGGACGCCCCGCCGCCAAGCCGCCTCCCCACGGCAACCCGTCCCACCGGGCGTACCCGGCACGCGCCTTCGCCCGGCGACGCGCCCCCGCGGAGGCCCGTACGGCAGGCCGCGGCCACCCCGAACGTGGCCGTCCCGACCATCGCGACGCGGGCCGTCCGCGACGCCGGTTCGCCGGTCACCCGCTGATCCGCACGGCCAGTTTGCCCACCGCGCCGGCGGCGAGCGCCGCGAAGGCCGCGTCGATCCGGTCGAAGTCGTACGCGGCGGTCACCGGCGATTCCCGCGGACCGCGCTGCGCCAGCTCGGCGAGCCGATCCAGCAACTCCGCGTCGACGCGCGGCCGTACGTTCACCGCCGGGATGCCGTGCAGCGACTGCGGGTCGGCCGCGCGCAGCGTGGACGCGGCCCGGCCGCCGGCGGCCAGCGTCGCAGTGACGAGCGGGGCGAACGCGGCGGGGTCCCGGTCCACCAGGTCGATCACGGCCGTCACCCCCGCCGGGTGCCGGTCCCGTACCGCCGCGGCGACGTCCCCGGCCGACCAGTCGACGGTCTCGGCGGCGCCCGCGGCGCGGACGTGCCGTTCCTCGGCGCCGGGCCGGGCGGTCGCGACCACGCGCACGCCCCGGGCGGAGGCGAACCGGGTCGCGAAGCTGCCGACCCCACCGCTCGCCCCGACCACCAGCAAGGTGTCCGCCTTCCCCACCCCGACCGCGTCGAGGCAGGACAGCGCGGTCACGCCGGCCAGACCGAGCGCGCCCGCGGTCAGGTCGTCCAACGCGGCCGGGATCACGGCCAGTTGCCCCTGCGGCACGGTCACGTACTCGGCGAACGCGCCGGACCGTACGGTGTCCGCGTGCAGCAGGCCGAACACCCGCTCCCCGACGGCCGGTCCGGTGACACCGGGGCCGGTCGCGGCCACGACGCCGGCGAAGTCGGTGCCGAGGACGGCGGGGAAGGCGTACCGCTTGTAGCGTCTGGCGCGTCCGGCGGCGATGTTGGCGTCCAGGGGGTTGACCGAGGAGGTGCGTACCTCGACCAGGACCTCGCCCTCGCTGGGGATGGGCCGTTCGACGTCGGTGATCCGGGGGCGGGCGTCGAAGCCCGTGAGTTGGTAGGCCCGCATGCGCATGGTGTGCTCTCAGTCCTTGATCCGGCGGGTGGTCTCGGCGGTGGCGTCCTCGCCGGCACGGGGTGGCTCGGCCGTACGGCGCGGCTCGGCCGTACGGGATGACTCGGCCGTACGGGATCGCTCGGCCGGGGCCGCCCGCCTGCCGCCGGACGGCGCCTCCTTCAGGGCCATCGCCACATCGTGCGGGTCGCGGTCGCCGCCCTCCGGGACCTCCCGGCTGCCGCGCTGCTTGGTGCGCACCAGTCCCACCGCGGCGACCAGCGAGGCCGCGAACGCCATGCAGGCGGGGATCATCAGGCCCGCGGACACCGCGTCGGCGAAGTTCCCGCGGTTGTCGGCGAGAGTGGAGAAGAAGACCGAGGTGGCGATGGGGATGCCGATCGCCGAGCCGATCTTCACGCCCACCTGGTAGGTCCCGCCGGCCGTGCTCGCGTCGGTCCTGGGGATGTCGTACAGGCCCAGGCTCTGGTTGGAGGAGATGACGAAGCCGGCGCCGAGCCCGCAGACCAGCAGGCCGGGCGAGAGCACGAAGACGATGTGGCCGCCGTCCCAGTTCAGGCAGGCCAGCGAGGTCGCGGCGAGTCCGGCCGTCATCATCAGGCACCCGGCCACGATCATCCGGCGGCCGAAGCGCGGCACCAACCGCCCGCTGATCAGCGCCCCGGACATCGAACCGACCGGGAAGAGCACGGTGCCCAGCGAGGAGTGCAGGGCGGAGTAGTGCAACCCGGCCTGGAAGTACAGCTGGAGCAGGATGAAGATCGGCGGGAAGGCGGCGTAGAAGAAGAGGCAGGTGACGAAGGAGAAGGTGAAGCTGGGCAGCACGAGCAGCCGGGGTTTGATCATCGGGTGCTCGCCGCGCCGGTCGAGGGCCCGCTCCCACAGCACGAAGGCGGCCAGCAGGACGGCGCCCACGCCCAACAGCCACCACGGCGGGGTGACGCCCTTGTCGCCGTTCTCGGCGAGCGGCAGCACGATCGCGACGAGCGCCAGGCCCAGCAGCGCCATCCCGCCGAGGTCGACCCGGCCGTGGCCCGCGCCCTTGTGGGGGGTCTGCGGCAGCCGCCGGTAGCCGAGGACGAGGGCGACCAGGCTGATCGGCATGCCCAGCAGGAAGACGTAGCGCCACCCGTCGTGGTGGCCGAAGCCGTCGACGGTCTGCCCCGCGATCAGCGGACCCCACGCGGTGGACATGGCCACGATCGCGGCGTACACGCCGAACGCCTTGCTGCGGCCCTTGCCGGTGAACATCTGCTGCATCAGCCCGATGACCTGCGGGATCACGATGCTGCCTGCCACCCCCATGGCGAAGCGGGAGCCGACCAGCCAACTGCCGTCCGGTGCCAGCGCGCAGGACAGCGAGGCCAGCAGGAAGAGCACCATGCCGATGACGAACATTCGCCGCCGGCCGAAGTCGTCGCCCAGCCGCCCGGCGGGCACCAGGGTCACCGCGCCGGCCAGCGAGAATCCGGCGGTCGCCCAGGTCACCTGGGTCGGCGACATGTGCAGGGCGGTCTGCATGGTCGGGAGGATCGCGTTCATCATGCTCGTGTCGAACATGACCATGAACGCGCCGACGAGACCTATCGACAGGACCCGCCACCGTCCGGGGTCGGGTTGCCCTGTCGCGGTCATCGCTGATGCCGTCGTTGCCATCGGCTCTTGTCCTTTCGGTTCGTTCCTTGGCTCGACGCGTACGGCCGCCGGTCGGCATTCGGCTGTCAGCCAGGCGCGGGCACCGCGTTCCGAGGGTTTTCACGCATCGCCGTGCGTGAAGGGAGGTGACATGGAGGTGAGTTGACGTGGACTGGCGTGGACGGACGTGGACTGGCGTGCACGGACGTGAACTGGCGCGCCGCCTGTCCGCGTGCGGCGACGCCCTGACGCTGAACGGTCCTCTGCATCCCGTCGTGGACCCGGCCGAGCAACCCGAGCCATGGCCAAGGAAGCTAGCTTCTAGGTAGGTAAGCGTCAAGGACTCTTGCACGCTTCCGCGCACTTCTCATCTCCGGCACAGACCCCGCCGCGTCGCGTCCGGGCCGCGGCGCCCTCCCGCGCCTCGTGCCGCCGGCCGGGAGGGGTCCCGAAGGGCATCTGCTCTGCTCGGGTCATCCGAGAGGAGCGCCATGCCGGCCACCGTCCACGTCTCCCGCTCCAGGCGCGGCGCCTACCGATCGATCGGCGCCGCGCTCGAAGGGACCCGCAAACGCCCGCTGTCGGTGCTGATCGAGACCGGGACGTACCAGGAGGCGCTGACCGTCACCGGCGACGTCGAGTTCGGGGCGGTCGGCGGACCGGTCAGCATCGTGGCGGCGGAGGGCACCACCGCCACCTGCTCCGGCACGGTGGTCTTCCGCGGCCTGTCGCTGACCAACTACGCGGGCACCGTGCTGCACTGCCACGGCGGCAGCCTGACCGTCGAGAACTGCGAACTGCGCGGGCTGGGGAAGACCGGCGCGAGCCTGCGGGCCGAGCACGGCACCGGCGTGACGATGCGCGGGTCGACGGCGCGTTCCGGGCCGGTGTACCTCACGGGGGCGTCGGGGGTGCTGGAGGACTGCGAGCTGCTGGCCTCCCGGACGAACGGCGTGTGGGTCAAGGAGGGCGGCTCGCTGCGGATCTCCGGCGGGGCGATCACCGACCCCTCGGGCCACGGCGTCCGCGCGGAGAGCGCCACGCTGCGGATCAGCGGCTGCACCCTGACCGGCACCGGCAGCGCGGCGGTGGTCGTGTCCGACGACTCCCGGCTCACCATGACCGACACCGTCGTACGCGACGCGCACAAGTCCGGCGTGGACGTGATGCAGCAGTCGCAGGCCGAGATCGGCGACTGCACGATCGAACGGTGCGAGCGCGGGGTGTGGGCGACCGACGGCAGCACCGTGGAACTCTCCCGCGTGACGGTGGCCGACGCCCGGGTCAGCGCCCTGACCGTGAACACCCGCAGCAGGGTCGAGGCGACGGACTGCGAGAGCCGCGGCGCGGTCCGCTACGGCCTGTACCTCGGCGGAGGAGGCATCCTGACGGCACGTCACCTGCGTATCCAGGGGAGCGAGATCGGCCTGTGGCTGGAGGAGGGGCGCGGCGAGGTCACCGGCCTGCGGCTGTCCGGCGCCGACGTGGGGGTGCGGGTCGGGCAGGCGATGTCCGCGCGGATCACCGACGGCCTGCTGACCGGCTGCGGGCAGGGCGTGGACGCGCCGAAGGGCCGGGCGCTGCTGGAGCTCACCGGCACCACCGTCGAAGGACCGCGCCGCGAGGGCGTCTCGCTGGCGGGCGACGCGCGGCTGACCGCCCGGAACTGCGAGGTCACGGGCGCCGGCGGCACCGGTGTCCTGCTGTCCGGGTCGGCCCGGCTCGACGCGACGGAACTGACGGTGCGCGACGGCGCCGCGGCGGGCGTGCGGGGCACCGGGACGGCCCGGCTGACGCTGCGCGACAGCGTCCTGACCGGCAACGCGGGCGGGGACCTGGCCGTCGAGGACGACTGCGTGCAGGAGGTCATCGGCTCCACCGCGGGCGGGCGCCCTCTGCCGCCGGGGGCGGCGGGGGCGGCGGGGGCGGCGGGGGCGGCGGGGGCCACGGGCCGGCCCGCGCCGGCGGCCGGCGCCGGAGACACCAGCGACCCGGGCGCCCCTGCCCGTGCCGCGGCCCCCGCCGACCCCGGCGACCCGATGGCCGAGCTCGCCGAACTCATCGGCCTCGAACCGGTGAAGCGCCAGGTGCGCACCCAGGTGAACATCATCCGGCTGGCCGAGCAGCGGCGCGCCGTCGGCCTGCCGACCCCGCCGCTCAGCCGCCACCTCGTCTTCTCCGGCCCGCCCGGCACCGGCAAGACCACGGTCGCCCGCCTCTACGGCCGCGTCCTCGCCTCGCTCGGCGTGCTCGCCGACGGCGCCGTCCACGAGGTGGCCCGCAGCGACCTCGTCGGCAAGTATCTCGGGCACACCGGGCCGAAGACCCGCGAGGCGTTCCTGGCGGCCCGCGGCGGCGTGCTGTTCATCGACGAGGCGTACGCCCTGGCGCGCACCTTCGGCGCCAACTCCGACTTCGGCCAGGAGGCGATCGACGAGCTGGTCAAGCTGATGGAGGACCACCGCGACGACGTGGTGGTGATCGTCGCCGGCTACACCGCGGAGATGGGGCAGTTCCTGGCCGCCAACCCCGGGCTGAGCTCGCGCTTCTCGCGCACCATCGAGTTCCCGCCCTACTCCCCGGCCGAGCTGCTGCGCATCGTCGAACTCACCGCCTCCCGGGCCCGGTACGTCCTCGACGACGCCGTGCGACGGCACCTGCTCGCGTACTTCGAGCGGCAGGCCGGCGGGGACACGCCCGGTAACGCCCGTGACGCGCGCAACCTGTTCGAGTCGATGATGGAGAACCAGGCCGAGCGCCTGTCCGCGGTAGGCGCCCCGACCCTCGACGAGCTGACCCACCTGGACCCCGCCGACCTGCCCTGGCGGCCCCCGTCGCAGCAACAGCAGCAGCAGGAGCAGTAGCAGGAGCAGCAGGTGGAGCAGCAGGTGGAGCGGCAGGAGAGCGAGCCCGGCTAGTGGGGGCGGCGGTCCTCCGGCTCACCCCTCGGGCCGCCCGCGCCACTCGCGCCCGGGCCGCCCGGGACCGCCGGGCCGAGCACGTCGACGACGAGCTTCGTGTGCTGCTGGTCGAGCCCTTCCACCATCACCAGCGCGCACGCCTTCACCCGGGCCCGGTAGACGCGCCTGACCGGGAGGTCCGTGCGGGGTTCGAGCGGGTAGTCGTTCGGGGCGAAGCTGTTGCCGCCGTTGTCCCCGCGGTGGACGTGCATGTGGTTCATGTACCGGATGCCGGTCGTGACGTCGAGGATCACCGGGTGCCGGAAGGGCTGGTCCCACGCCGGGTACCACCTGCTGCGCTTCTTCTCCGGCCGTGTGTCGGCGAACTCGGTCACCTCGATCTCGTGTCCCGCCGCTATCGGGGCCGGGTAGTTGAGGGTCAGCGTCGCTTCCATGCCGGGCAGCGTATTGCCGCCGGAGGACGGAAGGGGGCCCGCACGCGCGCACGCCGTCCCCGTACCGTGCCGTGCCGTGCCGTCCGTACCGCGTTGCCCGTGCCGTGGCTCCCTTACCATGCCGCCCGCCCGTACCGTGGCGCCCGTGGCGTGCCCGCAGTCGATAGTGTGCGCGCGTGAACAATGCCTCTGCCATGCCACCCGTCCCGTCCTCCTTCCGGCTGATCGTCACCGGAGGCGGCACCGGTGGACACACGTATCCCGCGCTCACCGCGATCCGTACCCTCCAGGCCCGGCTGGCGGCCGGCGGCGGATCGCTCGACGTCCTGTGGATCGGCACCGAGGAGGGGCTGGAGGCGCGGGTCGCCCCGGCCGAGGGCATCGCGTTCAACACGGTCGTCACCGGCAAGATCCGCCGCTCCAGCAACCCGCTGAAGATGGCGTCGCCGGCCAACATGCGGGACATGGCCCGGGTGCCGCTCGGTGTCGCGCAGGCCCGGAAGATCGTCTCCGGGTTCCGGCCGGACGTGGTGCTCGCCACCGGCGGCTACGTCGCGGTGCCCGCGGGCCTGGCCACGCGCATGTGCAAGCGCCCGCTGGTGCTGCACGAGCAGACGGTGCGGCTGGGCCTGGCCAACCGCAAACTGGCCGGCTCCGCCGCCCGGATCGCGCTGTCCTCCGACTCCTCGCTCGCCCTGCTGCCCGAGCAGTTGCGCCCCCTCGCGGTGGTGACCGGCAACCCGATCCGCCCCGAGGTGCTCTCCGGCCACCCGGACAAGGCGATCGACGCGCTGAACCTGTACGGCTTCGACCGGCGCCTGCCCACGGTGTACGTCACCGGCGGCGCGCAGGGCTCGCAGCAGATCAACGACGTGGTGCGCGACGCGCTGCCCTGGCTGCTGGAGCGGGCGAACGTCATCCACCAGTGCGGCCCGGCCAACGTGGACGACCTGCGCCGCCATGTGGCCTCGCTGCACCCGCAGTTGACGGCCCGCTACCACCTGACGGGTTTCGTCGGCCCCGAACTCCCCGACGTCCTCGCGCTCGCCGACCTCGTGGTCTCCCGCAGCGGCGCCGGCACCCTCGCGGAGCTGACCGCCCTCGGCAAGCCGGCCGTCTTCATCCCGCTCGCCACCTCCGCGGGCAACGAACAGGCGCACAACGCACGGCACTTGGAGGAGTCCGGCGCCGCCGTCGCGCTCATCGGCGAGGTCACCGCCGACCGCCTGCTGGGCGCGGCCGGCCCGCTGCTGACCGACCCCGCGCGCCGCGCCGCGATGGCCGAACGCGCCCGCGCCCACGGCCGCCCCGACGCGGCGGACCGCCTCGTGGACGTGCTGCTCTCCGTCGCGGCGGCGTCCTCGTGACGGCAACGCCGGTAAGGCATATGACGTAAGGCAGACAGCGTTAGGCGTACGACGTACGGGCCCGGGTGCTCCCCGGGCCCTTACGTTTTTCCGGCCCGCGCGCCACCCGCGCCGCGCCGGGGCCGCGTTGATTGCCCGCTGCACGGCTCTTGTCAAAGCCGCGTCACGGCTCCTACGGTGTGGCCGCGAAAGAAAATGCTCGACTCTGTTTCATTACGTTGAATTGTCTGCGCAACAGCCGCCGTCAGCCGGACGATCGGCACAATTGCGCACGCTCCAAGGGCCGACCGGGTCGGTCCTGTTCAGTTCGGTTCATCGACACCGCGAGCAGAGGAACTTCTATGCCAAGATCCGTCCGCAGGCTGATCGCCTGTGCGACCGCCGGCGCGCTGTGGGCCGGTGGCCTCGGTGCCGTGGCCGTGACCGCGGAAGTGGCCGTCGCCGCGGCGCCCGCCTCCGCACTCGACAACGGCCTCGCGCTGACGCCGCCGATGGGCTTCAACGACTGGAACTCCTTCGGCTGCAACGTCAGCGAGCAGCTCATCGAGCAGACCGCCGACTACCTGGTCAGCTCCGGGCTGAAGGACGACGGCTACACCTACGTCAACATCGACGACTGCTGGCAGACGCACACCCGCGACGCCGACGGACGGCTCGTCCCGGACCCGGCGAAGTTCCCCGACGGGATCAAGGGCACCGCCGACTACGTGCACTCCAAGGGCCTCAAGCTCGGCATCTACGAGGACGCCGGCACCGCCACCTGCGCCGGATACCCGGGCAGCCTCGGCCACGAGACCACCGACGCGCAGTCGTTCGCGGACTGGGGCGTGGACTACCTCAAGTACGACAACTGCAACAACCAGAGCGACGGCACCCGCGCCGACTACGTCAAGCGCTACACCGCGATGCGTGACGCGCTGAAGGCGACCGGCCGCCCGATCGTCTACTCGCTGTGCGAGTGGGGCGACCAGAACCCGTGGGAGTGGGCCGGCGACGTCGGCAACTCCTGGCGCACCACGGGCGACATCAACGACTCCTGGTCGAGCATGCTGGGCATCGCCAAGGCGAACATGCCGCTGGGCGCCGACTCGGGACCGGGCCACTGGAACGACCCGGACATGCTGGAGGTCGGCAACGGCGGGATGACCGACACGGAGTACCGCAGCCACTTCTCGCTGTGGTCGATCATGGACTCGCCGCTGCTCATCGGCACCGACCTGCGCAAGGCCACCCCGGAGACGCTGGCGATCCTCGGCAACAAGGACGTCATCGCGCTCAACCAGGACCCGCTGGGCTCGGCGGCCACCGTGGTCTCCTCCAGCGGCGGCGCGTACGTCCTGAGCAAGAAGCTGGCCAACGGCGACCGGGCCGTGGCCCTGTTCAACTCCTCCGACGCCGCCCAGCACATCTCCACCACCGCCAAGGCCGCCGGCCTGCCGCAGCGCGGCAGTTACGCCGTGCGCGACCTGTGGAGCCACACCGACTACGACAGCGCCGGCACCCTGGCCGCGACCGTGCCCGCGCACGGCACCGTGCTGCTGCGGGTGAGCGGCAGCGCCACCGCCGGCGCGGCCGCCCTGCTCGACCCGGCGCTGCTCGACACCGGCGTCTCCCACGCGCCCGACCACATCGAGCCCGGCAAGAGCGCGACGGTCGACAGCTACGCCACCAACCTCGGCGCGCTGCCCGCCACCGGGGTCGGCGTCACCCTCAACGGCCCGACCGGCTGGACGGTGAAGGCCGCCGGCGCCACCCGTGGCCTGCTGCTGCCCAAGGGCCGTACGTTCAGCACGCCGTGGAAGGTCACCGTGCCGGCCGGGACCAAGCCGGGCTCCTACACCCTGTCCGGCACGGTCAGTTACGACCAGCCGCTCGGCCGCAAGCAGGTCACCGTGCCCCTGGCGGGCAGCGTCACCGTCGAGGTGCCGCCGCCGTCCGGCACCAGCTACCTCAGCGACCTGGACTGGGTCACCGCCACCAACGGGTGGGGGCCGGTCGAGAAGGACGAGAGCAACGGTGAGACCGCGGCCGGCGACGGCAAGCCGATCACCATCGGCGGCACCGTCTTCGCCAAGGGCCTGGGCACCAACGCGCCGAGCACCATCACCTACTACCTCGGCGGCGGCTGCTCCAAGGTCACCGCGACCGTCGGCGTCGACGACGAGAAGAACGGCAAGGGCACCGTCGAGTTCGAGGTGAACGCCGACGGCAAGCAGGTCGCCGACAGCGGAGTGCTGAAGAACTCCGACGGACCCAAGCCGCTCAGCGCCGAGGTCACCGGCGCCCAGCAGGTCCAGCTGATCGTCACCGACGGCGGCGACGGCAACGACAGCGACCACGCGGACTGGGCCGACGCCCAGGTCACCTGCTCCTGACCGTCCCTCATCACGCCTGTGGCGGCGACGCGTTCACGCGTCGCCGCCACAGGGCCTTTCCGGAACCGCTCGGCTACGAGACGAAGCCGCGGGTGATGTGCGTGCCGGAGCCGTCGTCGGCGGCCTGGTAGCCGGACTCCCCGACGCAGTCGCTGTACTCGTAGTCGGCCCTGGACGTGCCGCCCAGACCGCCCGCGTCGGTGGTGGTCGGACCACCGAACACGGCGTCGGTCCTGGGCATCTGCGCGCAGCTGGGAATGCCCGCGTAGTACTCGACGAACCCGCCCTGGGAGCCTTGCAGGTTCCCGCTGCCGGCCGGCAGGGTGTACGAGCCGATGTGCGTGGACACGCCGGTGACCGTGTCGGTGGCGGTCCCGGTCCAGGTGTCGGAGCCGGACTTGACCACCTTGAGCGCGTACTGGTGGCCGTACACCCCGTCGAACTCGACGGCGCAGCTGACACCCGCGCCGCCGTCGGCTCCGTCGCTGCAGTTCGGGTCCGACGTGGTGGTGCCGGCGTTGAAGCTGGAGAAGACGCCGTGCAGCCGCTCGTGGCCGCCGCTGTCGGCACGCGGCTGCAGGCCGGTGTAGCCGACGTCGGGGGCGTTGGTGAAGCCGAACTGCTGCGCGAAGTACGTGCCGGACTGGTGGGCGGTCGCGGGGTTGACCGTGAACGGGAAGGTGATGTTGGTCAGCCCGGACGCGGGGGTGCCCGGGATCGACCAGCTCACCGCCACGTTGCCGCCGCCGACCGAGGCCGACGCCATCTGCGGTACCGCCATCACCATCGCTGCCGCGGCGCCCACTAAGGCGCACCGGCGAAGAGTCGTCGCTGTCGATGCCATGTCTGTTCCCCTTGTCTGGGTGGGGGGTGGGGTGGGTGTGCTGGTGTGCTACCGGCGGGCCGCGGTCAGCGTGAGGGTCTGCTCCGCGGCACTCCGGTGACCGCCGACGGCGCTACCGGTGTGGTCGGTCCAACTGCGGGCCGGGGTGGTCTCGGTGCCGCGCCGGGGGTCGGCGGACAGTCCGAGCACCAGGCCGCTGTACCGGTTGACCAGCCGGAAGGTGCCGGTCTTCGCCCCGTGGGCGGACGTGCCGGGGATGACGAACCACTGCTGCCCGACGGTGGGTCCGCCGGCGCCGAGCGGGGTGACGGTCGGCTTGGTCCCCCAGGCGCGGGTGGCCGTGGAGGTGGTGGGGACGCCGAGCGCCTGGCCGGTGGCGGCGTTGGTGATCCGGTAGGAGCCGTCGCCGTTCGCGGTGAACTTCCATGCCTGCGCGGCCGATCGGGCCGCGGCGGGCCGGGCGGTGGCGGAGTGCGCGCCGCGGGACTGGGTGAGCACCCTCCCCGCGCCGCTCGCGATCGTGTAGGACCGGTCCGAGACGACCGGGGCCGCGGCGGACTTGGCCGCGTCGATCGTCACGTCGGCGTACTGCCCGTCGGAGCCGTCCGCGCAGGCGATGGAGCAGTACGCGCGGAAGGTCTTGCCGACGATGGTGGAGCTGGTCTTGTTGGCGCCGTCCAGCATCCAGCGGTACCACGACGCGGTGGTGTACCCGCCGGTGTCGCCGAGCAGGGTCCACTTCTGCGTGGCCAGGTCGGCGGTGGCGTAGAACTGCTGGGGCGCGTTCCCGCTCTGGTCGACCGCCTGCGGCTCGCCGATGTAGAGGCCGAGGTAGGCGTCGTAGGAGACGTCCATCACGAACAGCGGTGAGGTGGGCGGCGCGGTGCCGGCCGCGACCTGCTGCTCGACGGTTCCGGGGGTGGCCGGGTCGTACTCCGCCGACGGGGCCGTGTAGCCGGTGTCACCGGGCGAGTCGACCGGCACGATGTTGCTTTCCTTGCCGCCCGTGCCGGGCTGCGACCAGGAGCCGTCGTACCACTTCTGCCAGGAGTCGGGCGCCATCTTCGCCGAGATCGGGGCGCGGGCCACGTGCTCGTAGAACGCCTTCCAGCTGCCGTTCTTGTCCACCGCGCGGGAGCCGTAGTAGACGTAGAAGTACCCCGAGGCGGTGTCGACGAACAGCCGCTGGTCACCGTCGCCGTAGTAGTAGCTCTGCTGCGGGAACGCCGTGCTGTCGCCGCGGGTGGTGCTGTACGGCGAGGTCAGCGCGTGGCCCTTGATGGTCCACGTCCTGCCCTGGTCGGTGGACTCCGCGTAGTCGATCGCGTCGTAGTGGATGCCGTCGCCGAAGGGCTGCGGGGTGAACTCGTTGTGCACCAGCCCGTACCAGTTGCCGGTGTCCGGGTCGACCCATGTGCCCACCAGGTCGCAGAAGTTGCGCTGGGTGTAGCCGGAGCCGGCCGGGGCGTTGGTGGCCGTCTTGCCGGTGGGGCTGTTGTCACAGCGCCAGGTGGTGTCGTTGTTGCGGTCCTGCGGGTTGGCCGGGTTCACCGCGTCGCTGATCGCGCTGGAGCGGGTCGCGGTCTCCAGGTTCGTGCCGGTGAAGAAGTCCCAGTACCGCGGCCCGGTCGGGCCGTACTCGCCGTCGGACTGCTGGAAGTAGTAGGTGCCGTCCTTGTCGATGTACGAACTGGCCGGGGTGTCGGTGGGGTAGGCGAAGGTGCCCTTCGACCCGACGGAGACCGTGTAGCCGGTGGTGGCCGCCGGAGCCGCCGTCGCGGTCGAGGCGGCTGACGCGCCGGCGCCGACCACGGCCATGGCCGCGGCCAGCAGCGCCACGGCCAGTCTTTTTCGGGGGTGTGCCATGCCAGTCCTTCGTCTCGGGGGGTGGGCCGTCGGGCGGGCCTGGACGGCCGCGCGCGGACGGCGGGCGTGCGCGAAGTTGCCCGGAACCCTAGTCCGTTGGCATCGATAACACTAGAGCTGCCGCCCCACGAGTACACAGAAGTTACGGCTCCACGGCCTGCGCTCCCCCGCGATCGGCTTGCCGCTCACGGGAGTTGGCGACGTTCCCCCACGTTCGCCACCGGTCGGCGGGCGCGCACGGGGAAGCGGCACCGGCGCCCACGCCCGGCCGACGACCGCGCCCGGCAACGGGATTGGCATCGATAACACCCGAGCGTGCGACCGCGGGCACGGCCGGTGGCCCGGCGCGCTGGTGGGCGCGCCGGGCCACCGAGGCCGCCGGAGCGGCCGATGCTCCGCTCGATCCGGTCAGCCGGAACCGGGCTCCCCGGGCTCCTCGGACTCCTCGGGTTCCTCCGGCCGGGTGCGGGCGGCGCCGGGGTCCGCGGGCAGGCCCACCTCCCGCCGGTCCTCCTCGGTCTGCTCCTGGAGTTCAGCCTCGTCGGGCCGTTCGGGCATGCCGCGCCCGTGTCCGGTCTCCGGGTTCCCCTCGACGGCCTTGTTCGACTTGTGGTGATGCGCCATGGTGGCCTCGCCCCGCTCTCAGGATGCGTTGTCGTCCGCGATACCGTCGCCGGCGTCGGCCGGCTTCGGGCGGACCGTGCAGTGCAGCGAGTTGTCCTCGACGTCGGCGACGATGGTGTCGCCCGGGTCCGCCTCGCCGCCGAGCAGCAGGGACGCGATCCGGTTGTCGGGTTCCGCCTGGATCGTGCGCCGCAGCGGGCGGGCGCCGAACTCCGGCTTTTGCCCGTGCGCGACCAGGGGTTTCTTCGCGCTCTCCGTGACCTCCGGCGTCATGCCCTGCGCGCGCACGCGGTGCTTGCTCAGGTCCGGCGGATGGTCCTCGACCCGCGCCAGGTCGTCCTCGGTGAGGCTGTGGAAGAGGATGATGTCGTCGTTGCGGTTGAGGGACTCGGGCAGGAAGCGCCCCCGCGGGTCCGCCATCAACTCGTCCTTGATCTCGGCCACGTCACCCTGGTGGGCGATGATCCGCTGGGCGCCGATGCCGGACGTCATGATGACCACGCAGTGCCGGAAGTCGACCGTGCGGCCCTGGGAGTCGGTCAGGCGCCCGTCGTCGAGGATCTGCGGCAGCGTGTTGAAGACGTCGCGGTGCGCCTTCTCCACCTCGTCGAAGAGCACCACGCTGTACGGCTGGCGGCGCGTCTTCCCGGTGAGCCGGCCCGCCTCCTCGTAGCCGACGTATCCGGGCGGGGCGCCGACCAGCTGCGCGGCGTCGTCCTCCTCGGCCCTGCGCGCGGCCGAGTTGACCGGTTCGTGGGCGGACTCGCTCAGCAGCCTCCCGATCGGGACCCGCCGCACCGCCGGGGGCGACGAGCCAGGCGACATCCCGACGAAGCGGTTCAGCAGATCGCTGAAGGGATCGGACGAGCCGAATCCCGGACCGGGCGACATCGACATGGCTACTCCTCCGACGGAGGGACACTCTCACTGAAACGCGATACCCGGCCGCTCGCAAGCCGGGCGGAATGCGGGACCCACCCCCTGCCGTATGGCGTAGGGAAAATGCCTGACGCCGAAGGGAATTGCGCCGTGCCCAATCCATTCGGCGTAAGTAAGGAATGCCCTTACACCCGATCGGCGCTGCCCGCAAACGCGGGAAGCGGATACGCTCGGCGCTCGCGTGGCGGGTCACCTGGCGTGGACGGCCGCCCCGGCATAGCTTCGTGCAATGCGCCGGGAACCGGCCGCGCGCGGCACGCATCCATGCCGGGCCCGGCGAGTATCCGCGACGCCCGCGACGGCGGAAGGATGCCAGCCATGAGCCCCGTGAGCCCCTCGGACAAAGCCGGCGCGGGCGGCGAGGACCACCAGCCGGAACCCCGGGTGGGGGCCGCGCCCGAGGACCCGCCGACGTTCCGCCCCTACCACCACCCGGCCGCCGGCTGGGGCGCGGCCCGCAGCGTCAGCCGCGTCCTGATGCGCGATCGGGAACTGGTGGACGGCCCGCGCGCGATCATGCGGATGAACCACGAGAACGGCGGCTTCGACTGTCCCGGCTGCGCCTGGCCCGACGACATCAAGGGCCTGCACCTGGACATCTGCGAGAACGGCATCAAGCACGTCACCTGGGAGATGACCCGCAAGCGGGTGGGCCGCGAGTTCTTCGCCGCGCACTCGGTGACGGAGCTGTCGCGGTGGAGCGACTTCGCGCTGGAGGACCAGGGCCGGCTGACCGAGCCGATGGTCTACGACCCCGCGTCGGACCACTACGTCCCGATCCGCTGGAAGGACGCCTTCGAGCTGTTCGGCCGCACCGTGCGGGAGTTGGACGACCCGAACCAGGCCGCGTACTACACCTCGGGCCGGCTCGGCAACGAGGCCACCTTCCTCTACCAGTTGATGGCCCGCGAGCTGGGCACCAACAACCTGCCGGACTGCTCCAACATGTGCCACGAGGCCAGCGGCCGCGCGCTGCAGGCCGCGCTGGGCACCGGCAAGGGAACCGCGGACCTGAAGGACTGGGAGGCCGCGGACGCGCTGTTCATCATGGGCGTCAACGCCGCCTCCAACGCGCCCCGGATGCTCACCGCCCTCGCCGACGCCTACCGCCGAGGCGCGCAGATCGTGCACATCAACCCCCTGGTGGAGGGGGCGGCCACGCGCACCATCGTGCCGCACGAGTTCACGGACATGGCCCTGATGAAGTCCACCCGGACCAGCACCCTGAACCTCCAGCCGCGGATCGGCGGCGACATGGCGCTGCTGCGCGGCATGGCCAAGGCGGTGTTCGCCCACTCCGGGTCCGATCCCAAGGCGCTGGACTCGGAGTTCATCGACCGCCACACCACCGGCTTCGAGGAGTACCGGGCGCTGTGCGAGGCGACCTCCTGGGCGCAGATCGAGGAGCAGTGCGGCCTGTCGCGCGCCGACATCCTCAAGGCGGCCCAGGTCTACCGCGACGCCGACCGCAGCATCTTCAGCTGGTGCCTCGGCGTCACCCAGCACGAACACGGCGTGGACACCGTCCGGGAGATCGTCAACCTCCTCCTGCTGCGCGGGAACCTGGGGCGGGAGGGCGCCGGGCCCTCGCCGGTGCGCGGGCACAGCAACGTGCAGGGCAACCGGACCTGCGGCATCGACCACCGCCCCACCGACGTGTTCCTGGACCGCCTCGCCGCGGCCTGCGGCATCCAGCCGCCCCGCGCGCACGGCCTGGACACCGTCCGCACCATCGAGGCGATGCACCGCGGCGACGTCAAGGTCTTCGTCGGCATGGGCGGCAACTTCGCCATGGCCGCGCCCGACACCCCGTACACCTTCGCGGGGTTGCGCGGCTGCGACCTCACCGTCCAGGTCAGCACCAAGCTGAACCGCAGCCACCTGGTGCACGGCCGCCAGGCGCTGATCCTGCCGTGCCTGGGCCGTACCGAGAAGGACCACCAGGCCGGCGGCGTGCAGAGCACGTCGGTCGAGGACTCGATGAGCATGGTGCACCTGTCGGTCGGCATGAAACGCCCCGCGTCGCCGCACCTGCTCTCCGAGCCCGCCATCGTCGCCGGCCTGGCCCGCGCCGCCCTGCCGGACAGCGCCACCGCGTGGGAGTGGTACGTCGAGGACTACGACCGGGTGCGCGACACCATGGCCCAGGTCCTCGACGGCTTCGAGGACTTCAACCGCCGGGTGCGGCTGCCGCTGGGCTTCCGGATCAAGCAGCCCGCCCGGGAGCTGGTCTTCCTCACCGAGTCCGGGCGCGCGGAGTTCTCGGCCGCGCCGCTGCCCGACGTCCGGCCCGCGCCCGGCACCCTGGTGCTGGGCACCCTGCGCTCCCACGACCAGTGGAACACCACGATCTACTCCGACGACGACCGCTACCGGGGTATCAGGAACCTGCGCACGCTGGTCTTCATGAACCGGGACGACATGCGCGAGCGCGGCCTCGCCGAGTTCGACCCGGTCGACATCGTCAGCACCGCCAAGGACGGCACCACCCGCCGCCTCGACGGCTACCTGGCCATCCCGTACGACATCCCGCGCGGCTGCGCGGCGGGCTACATGCCCGAGATGAACGTCCTGTGCGCGATCGGTGACCACAGCACCCAGAGCGACCAGCCGATCATGAAGCACCTCAAGGTCACCATCGACCGCCACGCGCGAACGGAGGCCGCACGATGACCGATCCGGTCTGGAAGAACGACCCGGAGGAGCACGACTTCCCGGCGGCCGTCGACTTCCTCGAACTGCTCGTCACGCCCGCGCAGGCCCAGGAGGCCGTGCGGCGGCTCCAAGCGGCCACCACCACCTCCAGGAAGGCGAAGGACATCCTGCGCGCCTCGGGCCTGGAGCTGCTGCCGGCGGTGAACCCGCATGTCGCGCACGACATGAAGAAGGCGGTCACCGGCGAGAAGCTGTCGCCGGTACTGCTGATCCGCGGGCAGCCGCTGGTGATCGCCGACGGCTACCATCGGGTCTGCGCCATCCACTACCTCTCGGAGGACCTGGAAGTCCCCTGCCGCCTGGTCTGAGCGCCTGGGCAACGGGACTTCGCGGGTGCGGATGCCCGGCCCGGAGTCCTGGCGCGCGCGTTGCCGGGGGGACCGCGAGGAAGGCAGCGCACGTTTCATGACCTCGTCGTGGGGGGACCGGCCCGGCCTGGACGCCGAGCCGGCGGAAGTCGCGGAAGTCGCGGAAGCCGCAGAAGCCGCTGACGCCGCGGAAGTCGTTCAAGTCGCGGAAGCCGCCGAACCGGGCCGGTGGGCGGCTCTGTGGGAACGGGCGACCCTGTCCGGGCGGACCGGCCTGGACGTCCGGAGCCGGCGGGAGGCGCTGGGCCGGGTGCTGAACGAGCTGCGGGAGGACAACCTCGGCGACCGCGCCGCCGCGATGACCTACTACGCGGTGCTGTCCCTCGTGCCGGCGCTGCTGGTGTTCATCGCCGTGCTCGGCGAGATCGGCCCCTCCGCGACGGACCTCCTCATCCGCGACGTCCACCACCTCGCCCCCGGCCCCGCCCGCGACCTGCTCACCCACGCGCTCACCCACCTCCAGCGGCAGCACGTCGCCGCGGGCACCGTGGGACTGCTCACCATGCTGTGGTCGGCGTCCGGCTACACCGCCGCGTTCATCCGCGCGATGAACGCCGTCTACGACGTCCCCGAGGGCCGCCCGCTGACGTTCCTCCTCCCGCTGCGGCTCGGCCTCACCGTGCTGGTGCTGGTGCTGATGGCGGTGTTCGCCGCGCTGGCCGTCCTCAGCGGCAGGCTGGCCGGCCGCGTCGGCACCGACCTCGGCGCGGGCCACACCACCACGGCGGTGTGGCAGTGGGGCAAGTGGCCCCTGGCGCTGGCCCTGCTCAGCCTGCTCTTCGCGCTGCTGTACTGGGCGGCCCCCAACGCCCGGCAGCGCTTCCGCTGGGGCACCCTGGGCGGCCTCGTCGCGGTCGTGGTGTGGGTGGTCGCCTCGGTCGGCTTCGAGGTGTACGCCGCCCACTTCGCCTCCTACGACCGCGTCTACGGCAGCCTGGGGGCCGTCATCACCTTCCTGGTCTGGCTGTGGCTGTCCAACCTCGCGATCCTGCTGGGCGCCGAGATCAACGCCGAACTCGACCGGCAGCGCGCCATCGCGGACGGCCACCCCGCCGGCCAGGAGCCGTACATGCCGCTGCGCAGCGCCCACAAGCTCCACAGCGACGCGCTCTGACGGCGCCGCGGCGGGCGGTTCAGGACCGGGTCCGCGACATGGCGACGGCTGCCCCGCGGGGGCGAGGCCGACGGCACCCGGCGCCGCCCGCGACCGTAGGCGTCGAAGCCGCGCCCGGAGCGGATGGGGAGGGGGCCGACCCCGGCCCGAGCCGGCGGGGGACGTGGTTGCGCGTCCGATCCGCGGGGGGTCCGTCAGCGTCGCGTCAGGGGCGCGGCCCGCGGCGTCAAGTCCGCGTCAGCGGGCGGGGGTCCGCCGGGTCGGCGGGCATAGCGTCGACGAGGCGTCCACGGCACGTCGCCCGGACGCGATCGACGCACTGCACCTGGAGGCAACTGTGGCCGCGACCTTGCACCCGGAGGACCCCGAGCCCTGCGAACCCTTCCCGGCCGGACCTCTCTTCGTCCCCGTCCGGCCGGGACCCGGCGGCTGCACCGCGCGGTTCTTCCGGACCCCGCTGGGCACCCGCACCGCGGTCGGCTTCACCTCCCCGGAGCGGCTGTCGGCCGCGCTGGGCGCCGGGCAGAGCTGGATCAGGCTCTCCGCGCCGGCGCTGCGGGCGCTCGCCGAACCGCTGGGCGTCGCGGCCCTGACCGTCGACCCGCGGTTCTCGGCGCCGGCCCCGGCGGCCCATGCCCCGGCCGCGACACCCACGCCCACGCCTGCTCCCGCGCCTGTCCCCGCGCCTGCCCTCGCGCCCTCGGCGCGCGACTGGGACCCGCGGCACCTCGGTGCCCTGCGGGCGATCGGCTGAGGGGGCGCCGCGTGCACGCCTCTCCCCCGGCCACCCTGTCCGCGGCGCCCGCCGGCGCCCCGGCGCCCGCGGTGTGGCCCGCCTCCACCCGCCTCTCCGCCACCAGCGGCGAAGGCACCGGCGACGAAGGCAGCGGCGACCGTGACATCACGGTCGGCGGGGTCTCCCTCGTCGAGGCCGCCGACCGGTTCGGCACCCCGCTCTACGTCCTCGACGAGGCCGAGGTCCGCGACCGCTGCCGCGCCTACCGCGCGGCCTTCCCCGACGCCGACATCCTCTACGCGGCGAAGGCGTTCCTGTGCCGCGCCGTCGCCCGGTGGGTGACGGAGGAGGGCCTGGGACTCGACGTCTGCTCGGCCGGCGAACTCGGCCTGGCCTTCGCCGCGGGCGTCCCCGCCGAGCGGATCGTGCTGCACGGCAACGCCAAGAGCCCGGAGGACCTGCACACCGCCGTCCGCCTCGGCGTCGGGCTGATCGTCCTCGACGGCATGTCCGAGATCGCCCGGCTGGCCGCCATCGTCCCGCCCACCGACCGGCAGCAGGTCATGGTGCGGGTCGCGCCGGGCGTCCAGGCCGGCGGCCACCCCGCGGTCCGCACCGGCACCGACGACCAGAAGTTCGGCCTGTCGATCACCGACGGCTCCGCGCAGCACGCCGTCGAACGGATCATCGGCCAGCCGCGCCTCGAACTCGTCGGCCTGCACTGCCACATCGGCTCGCAGATCCCCGCGGCCGGCCCGTACGTCGCCGCGGTCCGCCGGATGGTCGGGCTGATGGCGCGGATACACCGGCGGCACGGCCTGGCGCTGGGCCGGCTGGACATCGGCGGCGGCCACGCCATCGCCTACCGCCCCGGCGAGCAGCCGCTCGACCCGCGCGCCCTGGCCGACCGGGTCCGTGCCGAACTCGCGGCCGGCTGCGCGCGGGCGGGGCTGCCCGTCCCCCGCCTCACCCTGGAACCCGGGCGCGCCATCGTCGGCCCGGCCGGGGTGGCCGTCTACCGGGTGCTGTCGGTCAAACGGACCCCGGGCCGCACCTTCGTGGCCGTCGACGGCGGCATGGGCGACAACCCCCGGCCGGCGCTGTACGGGGTGCGGTACGCGCCCCGGCTCGTCGGGCGCCGCTCCACCGCGGCGCCGGCCCCGGCCACGGTGGTGGGCCGGCACTGCGAGGCGGGCGACATCCTCGCCGACCGGGTGCCGCTGCCCGGCGACGTCCGCCCGGGCGACCTCGTCGCGGTGCCCGCCGCCGGCGCCTACCACCTCTCCATGGCGTCGGACTACAACCTGGTCGGCCGCCCGCCGGTGATCGCGGTCAGGGACGGCGCGGCGCGGGTGCTCGTACGCCGGGAGTCGCTGGCCGACATGAGCCTGCGGGACGTCGGGCTGTGACACGGGGGCGCGGGGGCCGTGACGTCTTTGACCCGGCCCCCGCGCCCGACCACAGTGGTGGCCATGCGCGACACGGATCACCGGACCTGGCGGGCGGCGGGCGTGCTCGCCGCGGTCGCCGCGCTCCTCGCGGGGTGCGGCGGCGGAAGCGGCGACGGCACCCCGCGGGCGGCACACGCGGCCCCCTCGGGCGCCGCGACCTCCTCGGCGACCCCCTCGGCGACCCCCTCCGCGGGCGATGCGCAGGACGCCGGGGCGCGCCGGTCGTTCGCGGAGCTGGAACGGCGCTTCCACGCCCACCTCGGCCTGTACGCACTCGACACCGGATCGGGCCGCAGCGTCGCGTACCAGGCGGACCGGCGGTTCGCGCACTGCTCGACGATCAAGGTGCTCGCCGCCGGGACGCTGCTGAAGCGGGCCGGCGGCGCCGAACTCGACCGCGTGGTCACGTACCCGTCGTCGGCCCTGGTGCCGTACTCGCCGATCACGTCGAAGCACGCCGGGCAGGGCAAGGGCAAGGGCATGACGCTGCGGGCGATCATGGCGGCCGCGCTGCGGTACAGCGACAACACCGCGGAGAACCTGATGCTCGACCGGCTGGGCGGCCCCGCCGGGCTGCAGGAGGCGGTACGCGCCATGGGGGACGCGGTCACCCACGTCGACCGGCCCGAGCCGGCGCTCAACGACGCCGTGCCCGGGGACATCCGCGACACCAGCACCGCCCGCGCGCTCGGCACGGACCTGCGGTCCCTGCTGCTCGGCAGCGCGCTGCCGACCGGCCGCCGCGCGCTGCTCACCGACCTGATGGTGCGCAACACCACCGGCGGCCCGTACGTGCGGGCCGGGGCGCCCTCGGGGTGGAAGGTCGCCGACAAGACGGGCAGCGGGGACTACGGCACCCGCAACGACATCGCGGTCCTCTGGCCCCCGCACGGCGCGCCCGTCGTCATCAGCGTGCTGACCGACCGCGGCACGCCCGACGCCGAGTCCGCCGACCCGCTGATCGCGAACGCCACCACCGCCGCGTTCACCGCGCTGGGGCGCTAGGCGGTGGTTTTGGAAGTCCCTCCCCCTCCCTTCGGCGGGGGAAGTGCCCCCATCCCGTGGCGGCTGGCACGCACGCTCGTTTCGTTGCCGGGCTGGTCCGAGTAGGCCCCCTGCGAGGACAACCCTCCGCCTTGCGATCCGGGGGCACCTCCCCCGCCGAGGGCTGTGGTGGGGAGCACCAGACGCCACGGGCCCCGCCCTTCGGGCGGACGGCGCTACTTCCAAAACACGGCCCGGACCCACGTCCGGCTCCCCCGCCGCTTTCGGCGTGGGAGCACCCTGGCCGCGAGCGACGGGGACGGACGTTCGGGACGGCCCGGCCGACACGGGCGGCGTCGGCGCCCTGGCTGCGTGGGAGCGGGCGGGCGGGGGTCAGTCGAGGGCTGCCACCGCCGGTGCCAGCTCCTCCAGTGCCGCGACGCCCTCCGTGAACTCCCCGCCGGGCTGGAGCATGAGCACCACGTGGTCCGCGCCGGCGGCGAGGTGGCGGCGGGCAGTGGCCGCGATCGCGTCGGGGTCGCCGTGGCCGACGAGCGCGTCGACCAGTTCGTCGTCCGGCTCCCGGTCGCCGGGTACCGCGAGGCCGATCTGGGCGGCGATCGCCGCGAAGGAGGGCCGGGCGAGCAGGGCGGCCGCCATCTCCCGGGCCCCCGTCCGCGCCCGCTCCCGGTCCTGGTCCGGCACCACGGTCATCCCGACGACCAGCAGCTTGTCCGGGCCGAGCAGCTCCCGGGTGTACGCCGTGTACTGCGGGGGCACCCCGGCCGGCAACGCCCCGTCGGACGCCTCGCCGGCCAGCGCCAGCATCTTCGGCCCGTTCGCGCCGACGATCCGGAGGTAGTCCGCGGCGGGCGCGGGCGGCTGGGTCGGGCCGTCCATCCGGTCGAGGTAGTCACGCATCGTGGCCAGCGGGCTGCCGAAGGCGCGGCCGGCGGCCTCCGCCTGCTGCGGGTAGCCGCCCCCGACACCGAGCACGAACCGCCCCGGGTACGCCTCGGCCAGTTGGGACGCGGCCGCGTGCAGGGTCTGCGGCGACCGGGCCCAGATGTTCGCGATGCTCGTGCCGATCACCAGCTGCCCGGTGGCGGCCAGCAGCATCGACGCCTGGACCAGGGCGTCCTTGCCGCCGACCACCTCGTTGGTCCACGCGGTGCGGTATCCGGCCTGCTCCAGCCGCCCGGCGCCCGCGCGCTGGACGTCGATGGGCGGCAGGCCGGTGAACGACACCGGGAGCACCACGCCGACCGGTCCGAGCGCCGCGCGCACCGCGGCGACCAGGCCGGCGCGCCCGCCCGCCCCCGCGGTCTCCCCCTCGGTCCCGGCGCGCTCCGTGCTCTCGGTGCTCTCGTCGCCCATGGTGATCCTTCCTCGCTGTCCCGGCGGCGGCCTCGCCGGCCGACGCTTCCCACCCTGGAGAGAGCACACGCCCCGTGTCCAATGATCGTTTCGCAACGCGTGTCGCGGTCCGCGCAACGCCCCAGGCCACCGGGCCCGCCGTCGGCGAAACCGGAAGAACGGCCCACTTCGGCCGGGGAGCAGGGGACGCCGGGGAGCAGGGGAGCCGGCCCGCACGCCCTCGGTACCGCCGGGAGCCCGGCCTCCGAGGCCACCCCCCACCCACCCGCCTGGTGACGGTGGCGCTTCGGGGGCCGAGCCCCTGTCACGGCGGCGCGGAACCCCGTTTCTCCGGGTAATGGGCGAGCGCCGGAAAAGGGGCCGGAATTCTCCACGGTGCGCGCATATCCGGGTACTTCCCGTGATTGCTGGGTGCCCCCTGTGTGATCCCCTCGGTATGGCCCAGGTCACAAACTAAGCGCGGTAGTACCCGACCCGGCCGCGCGACGGCGCCGTCATGCGGATACGCGCGATCGCCCTTTCCCCACCGAACCCACCTACGGAATTGTCCGTAGGTGGGGCCTTTGACCGTTGAATCCGGGACCTCTAACAATTCACTGGTCCCCAACGGAAGAGGTAAACCCGCAATGCAGTTCTCCACGGTCACCAAGAAGCTCCCCGGCGTCTCCTCGTTCAACCGGCTGTCGAAGAAGCACAAGATCACTGCTGCCGGCACCACTGCCGCAGCCGCGGTCCTGCTCGCAGTCGTGGGCGTGGAAGCGACCGCCGGGGCTGGAGCGGCGACCGCGGCGAGCGACGCCACCACCGGGTTCAGCGTCTCCGCCGGTCAGCCGGTGAAGCAGATCAGCGCCCAGTCCAGCCTCGCCCCGCAGAAGGCCGTACCGGCCGCCGCGCAGCAGAAGGTCAACCTGGTCCCGGTCGCCGACAAGAGCGCGACCGACACCGCGCAGAAGGCCGCAGCCGCCAAGGCCGCAGCCGTGAAGAAGGCAGCCGCCGAGAAGGCGGCCGCGCAGAAGGCCGCAGCGAAGAAGGCCGCCGAGAAGAAGGCTGCCGCCGCGAAGAAGGCCGCCGCCGCGAAGGCGAAGCCTGCCGCGAAGACCTACGCCAACAACCTGGACGGCTGGATTCGCCAGTCGCTGGACATCATGCACAAGAAGGGCATCCCCGGCACGTACGAGGGCATCCACCGCAACGTCATGCGCGAGTCGAGCGGTAACCCGAAGGCGATCAACCTGTGGGACATCAACGCCCGCAACGGCATCCCCTCGAAGGGCCTGCTGCAGGTGATCAACCCGACCTTCAACGCCTACCACGTGTCCGGCACGTCCTGGAACATCTACAACCCGGTCGCCAACATCACCGCGGCCTGCAACTACGCGGCCGACAAGTACGGCTCCATGGACAACGTGAACTCCGCGTACTGACGATGACGCAGTACCGACGATGACGCGCTGACGCCGGCAGGCATGCGCATCACGCTCGCTCCACGCACGCACGCTCCGAAGGGCGGCGGACCCCACCGGGTCCGCCGCCCTTCGAGCTGCCCGGGCCCCGGGCCTCGGGCTACTTGTAGAAGACGGCCACCCCGCCGTGGTGGGAGCAGGTCCCCTGGTGGTGCTGGGAGTAGGAGTAGGTGCCGTCGTTGCACTTCGCGGTCGCCCCGCCACCGGGCGCGACGGGCGCCTCCGTGCGATGGGTGCCGCCGCTGCCGCCCGAGCCGGAACCCGAACCCGAACCCGACGACGCGGTGTGGTGGACGGTGGGCGCGGGCCGGTGGGTGGTGGTGACCGGCGCCGGGCGGTGCGTGGCCGTACGCGTGGGCGTGGGCGGTGTCGCGGTCGGTGTCGCGGTCGGCGCGTCCGACGCGGTGGCGGCGGGGGTCGAGGTGGCGGACCCCGGCGCGTCGGCGAGGGGCGCGGCGGAGACGGTCGTGGTGGGCGGCGCCGGGGTCCCCGCCCCGGTGGCGGCCGGGCCGCAGGCCGACGCGAGCAGGCCGGTGGCGATGACCGCTCCAGCCGCGGCGGCACGTATGCCGGTGGTTCCGCCGGCGGTTCTGCCGGCGCGTCTGCCGCCGCGGGCGGTGCGGGTGGTGCGGGTGCGGGTGCTCATGTTCGTCCCCCTGATGCGGTTACGGAGGGATGAGCGTTCCAGTCCGCTTCGCCGGGCATCGGCCGAGTGACGCAGTTGTGACGTTACGTACGAGTAGCTCCCGCGGGCGGGCCGCGGTCACAGCTCTCGCTTGAACCCGTGGTGGCTGCGGACGAACCCGAGCGACTCGTAGAAGCGGTGGGCGTCGGCGCGCCGCGCGTGGCTGGTCAGCTGGACGAGGCCGCAGCCGCGGGCGCGGGCCCGCTCGATCGCCCAGGTCAGCAGTTCACGGCCGAGCCCGGCGCCCCGCAGGTCGGCGCGGATGCGTACCGCCTCGATCAGCGCGCGCTCCTGCCCGCCCCGGGTCAGTCCGGGGATGTAGGTGAGCTGGAGGCAGCCGAGCACCGCCCCGTCGTCCCCTTCGAGCACCGCGATCTCGTTGCGGTCGTCGCTCTCGATCGCCGCGAAGGCCCGCTCGTGGGCGTCGGAGACCTCGACGCCGCCCGGGTCCACGACGCCCTCCTCCCCCATCAGAAGAGCCAGCAGGTCAGGGAGGTCGCGCGCGGTCGCGGTACGGAAAGCCATGGCCCTGAGCATGCCAGCCGCGTACCCGATCCGAGCAGCGATTTTCCGCACCGCACCCCGCCGACGAGTCCCGTGCGGCACACGTACACACGTACACACGCCCGCGCCCCCGCTCCCTGGCGTGGGAGCGGGGGCGCCGCGGTGGGACGGGCAGGCTCAGTCCTTGCCGATGTGCTTCACCGCGTCCTTGAGCTTCTCGCCCGCCTGTCGCACGTCGCCCTTGGCCTGGTCGCCCCGGCCCTGGGCTTCGAGTTCGTCGTCGCCGACCGCCTGCCCGACGGATTCCTTGACCTTGCCCTTGACCTGGTCGGACTTCGCCTTGGCCTTGCCGCTGTCACTCATGGATCACTCCTTCGTCGTCGCAGGTCGCGTGCCCGGATTACGTGCCGGTATGCGCGGCGGCGGCCGGCGGACCCGTCAGCGGGGACCGCTGCAGGTTGGCAGAGACGGCCCCCCGCACCGAGCGGTGCCTCTAGGCTTCCGGCATGGCCGAGTATCCCGATGACGGCGTTGTCGTCTACCACCAGCCCGCCTGCGTCTTCTGCCTCAAACTGCTGACGCAACTGCGCTTCACCCGGCTGCAGTACCGGACGGTGAACATCTGGCGCGACCCGGACGCGGCCGCGTTCGTACGGCTGGTCGCCGACGGCAACGAGACGGTGCCGACGGTGACGGTCGCCGGGCACGCCATGGTGAACCCGTCACGCAAGCAGGTGCTCGAGGCCGTCGCCGAGCACGCGCCGCATCTGCTGGCCAAAGGGCGCTGACCCGCGCCGCGGACCCCCGTCGTCCTTCCCGGCCCGCGCTCACTCGTGCGGGACCACCGCGACCGGGACCACGGCGTGGTGCAGCACCGAGTGGGACGTCGAGCCGAGGTGGGCCGACAGCCGGGTGCCGCGCGGGCGGCGGCCGATGACCAGCAGGGCGGCGTCCGCGGAGGCGCTGAGCAGGTGGCGGTCGGCGGCGCCGACGATGGTCTCGCCGATGACGTGGACGCGCGGGTACTTCTCGCGCCACGGCGCCAGCGCGTCGGCGAGCGCCCCGGTCTCGTGGGCCTGGAGGGCGGCGCGGGCGTCGGGGTCGGAGTTCGCGGCGCCGAGGCCGTACGGCAGGGGCGCGTTCCAGCCGTGCACGACGCGGAGGGTGGCGGAGCGGTGCGCGGCGGCGTCGAAGGCGAACTCCAGGACGTGGTCGCTGGGCCGGGCCAGGTCCAGGCCGAGCACGACGTCTCCGCCGTCGCCCGACCCGGAGACCTCGGACCCCTCGCCCGCTCCGGATGCCCCGCCCGCCCCCTCGGCCCTGACCAGCACCACCGGGACCGGCGCCTGCCCGACGACGGTGAGCGGGACCGAGCCGAGCAGGAACCCGGCGGTGGCGCTCACCGCGCGCGACCCCAGCACCAGCAGTGCCGCCTCGTCGGCGGCGGCGAACAGCACCGGTAGCGCCTGCCCGACCACCTGCTCGACGCTGATCTCGGCGGCGGGATGGGCGCGCCGCAGGTCGGCGGCGGCGGTGTAGGGCGACCAGTCCTCGTTCACCGGGGCCGGGTGCGGGTCGGCGGGGGCGACCAGGCCGGGCGGCGGGGCGGCGGCGTTCACCAGCCGCAGCGGCACCCGCCGCCGTACGGCCTCGCGGGCCGCCCAGTGCGCGGCGGCCAGACTCTCGGGGGAGCCGTCGACTCCGACGGCGACCGTACGGCGCATCGTGTCCGCCTCCTTCAGCGCGGCCTGCTCTCCCTTCGCCTACCCGGCGCGGCGAGGGACATGGGTGCGCGGCGGCGGCTCGGGCGCGCCGGAGGCCGGCGGGTCACGGCGTGCCGATCCGCCGTCCGCTGACGTGGTCCGGGCGTATCCGCACCCACAGCGGCAGGTGGTCGCCGGCCCACGAATCCGCGGGGTGGCGCTCGTCGAGGCGGTGCGCCACGACCGGGTCGTCGATGTGCTCGGCGATACCGGTGACCAGGACGCTCCAGCCCTGGCTGACGTGGTCGTCCACCCGGTCCACCTCGAAGGAGACGGCGGCGCCCGCGGCGGGGGCGGCGGCGCTGCCGGGCTCCGTGCGGTAGACGATCGACCGGGTGTCGGCCGGCTGCGCGTCGATCGCGTAGTTGACCGGGAAGACGCCCGGGCTCGGCTCGACCGGCAGCGCGATCCGGCCCACACCACGGCTGCCGAGCCGGTCCCAGCACTCGAGCTCGGTGAGGTGGAGCAGGGCGGGGTGCGCGGCCGGTTCGCCCTGCCCGGGCGGCCCGCCGGTGCGCCCTTCGAGCAGGTCGTCGTAGGACAGGTGGAGCGCGCCCGCGATCCGGACGAAGCCGCCCGGATCGAAGTCCACCCCGGCGCTCAGCAGGTGCTGGAGGTAGCGCGGCGCCATGCCCGCCTGCGTCGCCAGGGCGCCCTCGCTCAGCCCCAGTTGGAGCCGGCGCTCGGCCACACGGCGGGCGAGGACCCGCGGATCGGGCTGTGTCACGGGATCGGCGTTGTCATACATGCCAGGTCCTCCCTCCGGCCGGGACGGGCGCGCGGCAGGAGGGAGGACCGCACCCGCGGCTCTTGCCCGGACCTGCCACGCCGGCGCCAGGGCTCACTACCAGCCTGGACCAATTGTCCGGCTTGCGCCATACGGGGGAATCCGCGCGGCTTGACCTTGACGTGCGGGTCAGGGGTTAGCGTTCCGGCGCGCTCGCGGATTCGTGCGGTCACCTCGACGCACGCGGCGTACCGGCACAGCGACGCACGGCGGCCCCAGACGGCCCCCAGGCGACCCCAGGCGGCCCCACCGGGCGCGCCGACGGACCGGCAAGCACGACAAGGCACGAACGAAGCACGAACGAAACACGGACGATGCACGACGGAGAGGAACAGGCGATGGCGACGGCAGCAGGCGGCGGTGCGCGCGAGGTGCGGTTGGCGGAGGTGCCGAAGGGGCTGCCCGAGGCGCGGCACTTCACGGTGGCGGAGTGGCCGGTGCCGCGGCCGGGGCCGGGCGAGGTGCTGGTGCGCAACCGCCACTTCGTGGTCTTCGCCGCGCTGCGCACCCTGATGGGCGGCGCGGTCCAGGACACGCCGATGCCGCCGCTGCGGGCCGGGGACACGCTCTTCGGCCCGGCGGTCGCGGAGGTGGTGACCGCGCCGGACGGCAGCGCGCTGCGGCCGGGCACCCCGGTGCTGCACATGCTCGGCTGGCGCGAGTACGCCGTGCTGCCCGCGGACCAGTGCGTACGGCTGGACCAGGACGGCGCGCTGCCCGAGCCGGTCCAGTACCTCAACCAGGGCGCCACCGCCTACGGGGCGCTGACCCGGCTCGGTGAGGTGCGCGCGGGCGACACCGTGCTGGTCACCGGGGCGGCGGGGGCGGTGGGCACCCTGGCCGGGCAGATCGCGCGGCAACTGGGCGCCGGGCGGGTGATCGGCACCACCGGCTCGGCGGAGAAGGCCGAGCGGCTGGTCGCCGAGCTGGGCTACGACGCGGCGGTGCTGCGCGGCGCCGGCCCCGGGTCCTTCGCGCGGCGGCTGGCTGAGGCGGCGCCGGACGGGGTGGACGTCCTGCTCGACAACGTGGGCGGGGAGCAGCTCACGGCGGCCGTGGACGTCGCCCGCAAGGGGGCGCGGTTCGCGCTGGTCGGGGCCCTGTCGGGGCAGCTGGACGCGGACGGCGACGGCGGTGCCGCGCCCGCCGTCATCGACAGCTACCGGCTGATCCTGCGAGGCGTGTCGGTGCGCGGCTACGCCGGCATGGAGCACCTGGACGTGGCCCCGGAGTGGACCGTCCGCTTCGGCGCGTGGCTGCGCTCGGGCGGCATCGACTTCCCGCACACCCGGATCGCGGGCATCGAACGGGCCCCTCAGGCGTTGGAGGACTTGGTACGCGGCAGCCATTTCGGCACGGTGGTCGTGGACGTCTGAGGCAGGGCTGGGGCAGGGCCGGGGCCGGCCGCGGTGGGCGGCTCCCCGGCGGACAGGAGGTCACGCATGCGCACCGGGCGGATTCCCGCGCTCTCGTACGCGGGCGGCGCGGAAACGGCGGTCGAGCCGCGGTCCGGGGCCGCCGGGCGGACCGGCGGCTCCGCGCCGCCGCCGGGGCTCGCGGACCCGCGCCGCCGCGCCCGGACCGGGAGCGCGGTCGCCGTCGAGACCGCCGCGCACCCGGTCCCCGCCCAGGGCGGCCCGGCCGGCGTCGACGGCCCGCGGCCCGGCGAGCCCGCGCTGCTGCGGATCGGGGACGCGGCGGCCGCCGCCGGCACCACACCGCGGGCGCTGCGCTTCTACGAGCAGCGCGGCCTGCTGCCCGCTCCGGGCCGTACGGCGTCGGGTCAGCGGCAGTACGGGCCCGGCGACGTCGCCCGGGTGCGGCTGATCCGCGACCTGCTGGCGGCGGGCTTCACGGTGGCGGACCTGCGCGGGCTGGCGCCCCGGCTGCACCAGCTGGTGGACCGGCCCGCGCCGCGCTGCGTCCCGGAGCCGGGCGGCGTGGTCGCCCGCAGGCTCGCGGCGCTCGACGCGGAGATCGACCGCCTCACGCAACTGCGCGAACGGCTGACCCTGCGGCTCGCCGGGCAGCCCTCGGGCTCCGACGCCTGACGTCCCTCCGTCCGAGCCGAGCAGCTCCCTCCGACGCCGCGCCCCACCCCTGAGCCGCGCGGCTCCCACACCCGACCCGCACCACGCCCCACCCGCAGGGCGCCGCACGGACCCGCCGTCGCGAAAGCCACACACTTTCCACGCGCGCGCCCGCCCGCGCCATCGGGGGTACGCCGGACGGCTCGGTCTCGGACTCCACGCCCCCGCGAGCCCGCCCGCGCCCATACGACCCACCCCTGAGCCGGGCAGCACCCACACCCGACCCGCACCACGCTCCACGCGCGCGCCCGCCCGCGCCCATACGACCCACCCCTGAGCCGGGCAGCACCCACACCCGACCCGCACCACGCCCCACCCGCAGGGCGCCGCACAGACCCGCCGTCGCGCGAGCCGGCGCGCGCCCGCGCCTCGTACCCGCACCCGCACGCGCCGCGCCCCGTACGCCTTCCGTGGCCCGCCGGGGACCCCAACTCCGCGGCCGGCCGCGGCCGTACACCCTCATGCCCGCCAAGTGGTCCTGTTCGCGGGTCCGCTTTCGTGTGACAGCGCGGCGGCGGCGGACGGGCTCCGCGTGCGGTCGGGCGGAGGATCTCGGGTGAGCGGGTGACGCGTCCGGCACGCCGTGCCGGGTCGCGCTCCGAGGAGGACCGGTGCGCACCCTGCCACCGGCCGCCGACGGGTTTCCGGGGCACCACCGTAATGGCTGCGCCTGATCGCCCGCGGCCCTCCGGCACACCGCAGGGTGGTGTCTGACATGCGATGTTCCGTCCGTACCTCCCGCAGGAGGAAATCCCATGAGCGCACCGTCGCCGGCCCCGGCCGGCACCTCGCAGGACAGTGACCCGGCCGGCGACGAGTCACCGATCCACATCCTCTGGATCAACGCGGGGCTCAGCTGCGACGGCGACTCGGTCTCGCTGACCGCCGCCACCCAGCCGAGCATCGAGGAGATCGCCCTCAGCGTGCTGCCAGGCCTGCCCAAGATCCAGGTGCACTGGCCGCTGATCGACTTCGAGTGCGGCCCGGTCGGCGGCGCCGACACCTTCATCGAGTGGTTCTTCAAGGGCGAGCGCGGCGAGATCGACCCGTTCGTGCTGGTCGTCGAGGGCTCGATCCCGAACGAGTCGATCAAGGCCGAGGGCTACTGGAGCGGCTTCGGCGACGACCCGGAGACCGGCCAGCCCATCACCACCAGCGAGTGGATCGACCGGCTCGCCCCGAAGGCCCTGGCCGTGGTGGCGATCGGCACCTGCGCCACCTACGGCGGCATCCACGCCATGGCCGGCAACCCGACCGGCGCGATGGGCGTGCCGGACTACCTGGGCTGGGACTGGAAGTCGCACGCGGGCATCCCGATCGTGTGCGTGCCCGGCTGCCCGATCCAGCCGGACAACTTCTCCGAGACGCTGGTGTACCTGCTGCACCAGGCGGCCGGCTCGGCCCCGATGATCCCGCTGGACGACCAGTTGCGGCCCGCCTGGCTCTTCGGCGCGACCGTGCACGAGGGCTGCGACCGGGCCGGCTACTACGAGCAGGGGCAGTTCGCCGCGACGTACGACTCCCCCAAGTGCCTGGTGAAGCTGGGCTGCTGGGGTCCGGTGGTGAAGTGCAACGTGCCCAAGCGCGGCTGGATCAACGGCGTCGGCGGCTGCCCGAACGTCGGCGGCATCTGCATCGCCTGCACGATGCCCGGCTTCCCGGACAAGTTCATGCCCTTCATGGACGAGCCGCCCGGCGGCAAGGTCTCCAGCACGCTCAGCGGCGTGTACGGCTCGGTGATCCGCAGGCTGCGTTCGGTGACCCTGCACACCGTGGACCAGGAGCCCAAGTGGCGGCACCCCGAGGCGGAGTTGACCACGGGCTACCGCCCGCCGTGGTGACCGCCGCCCGGCCCGCGGCGGCCGGTGGCCGGCCGCCGCGCACCCCCGGCTCCGGCTCCCGCAGCTCACCCAGCTCCCCCAGTTCCCCCGACTCCCCCGAACGACTCGCACGACGAAGGGCACGGCAGAGACGATGAGTTCACCGACGACGAAGGCGGCCGGCGACGGCAGCGGTCTGGTGGAGATGGCCTGGGACCCGATCACCCGGATCGTGGGCAGCCTGGGCATCCACACGAAGATCGACTTCAAGCAGAAGAAGGTCGCCGAGTGCTACAGCACCTCGTCGGTCTTCCGCGGCTACAGCGTCTTCATGCGCGGCAAGGACCCGCGCGACGCGCACTTCATCACCAGCCGGATCTGCGGGATCTGCGGCGACAACCACGCGACCTGCTCGGTGTACGCGCAGAACATGGCGTACGGCGTGAAGCCCCCGCACCTGGCCGAGTGGATCATCAACCTCGGCGAGTCCGCGGAGTACATGTTCGACCACAACATCTTCCAGGAGAACCTGGTCGGGGTCGACTACTGCGAGCGGATGGTCCGCGAGACCAACCCGGGCGTGCTGGAGCTGGCCGAGCGCACCGAGGCGCCGCACGCCGGCGAGCACGGCTACAAGACGATCGCGGACATCATGCGCTCGCTCAACCCGATCGAGGGCGAGTTCTACCGCGAGGCGCTCCAGGTCAGCCGCTACACGCGGGAGATGTTCTGCCTGATGGAGGGGCGCCATGTGCACCCTTCCACCCTCTACCCGGGCGGTGTCGGCACCGTCGCGTCGGTGCAGCTGTTCACCGACTACCTCAGCCGCCTGATGCGCTACGTCGAGTTCATGAAGCGCGTGGTGCCGCTCCACGACGACCTGTTCGACTTCTTCTACGAGGCGCTGCCCGGCTACGAGGAGGTCGGCCGGCGCCGGGTGCTGCTCGGCTGCTGGGGCGCGCTCAACGACCCCGAGTACTGCGACTTCACCTACCGCAACATGACCGACTGGGGCCGGCGGATGTTCGTCACCCCGGGCGTGATCGTGGACGGCAAGCTGGTCACCAACGACCTCACCGAGATCAACCTCGGCATCCGCATCCTGCTGGGCAGTTCGTACTACGAGGACTGGGCGGGCAAGGAGCAGTTCGTCACGCACGACCCGCTCGGCAACCCCGTCGACCCGCGGCACCCGTGGAACCAGCACACCATCCCGCAGCCGCAGAAGCGCAACTTCGACGACAAGTACAGCTGGGTGATGTCGCCGCGCTGGTTCGACGGCAAGGAACACCTGGCGCTGGACACCGGCGGCGGCCCGATCGCCCGGCTGTGGTCCACGGCGCTGTCCGGCCTGGTCGACATCGGCTACGTGCAGGCGACCGGCCACAGCGTGAAGATCAACCTGCCGCGGACCATGACGAAGCCGGAGACGAGCTTCGAGTGGAAGATCCCGAAGTGGTCCAACGCGCTGGAGCGCAACCGCGCCCGCACCTACTTCCAGGCGTACGCCGCCGCGGTCGCGCTGCACTTCGCGGAGAAGGGCCTGGCCGAGGTGCGGGCCGGGCGCAGCCAGACCTGGGAGAAGTTCGAGGTGCCGGACGAGGGTCTGGGCTGCGGCTTCACCGAGGCGGTGCGCGGTGTGCTGTCGCACCACATGGTGATCCGCGACGGCAAGATCGCCAACTACCACCCGTACCCGCCGACCCCGTGGAACGCCAGCACCCGCGACACGTACGGCACGCCGGGGCCGTACGAGGACGCGGTGCAGAACACGCCGATCTTCGAGGAGAACTCCCCGGAGAACTTCAAGGGCATCGACATCATGCGGGCGGTGCGCAGCTTCGACCCGTGCCTGCCGTGCGGGGTGCACATGTACGTCGGCGGCGGCAAGACCGTCGAGCAGATGCATGTGCCGACCGGGCTGAGCGGGATGGGCGGATGACCGCGGCGGTGGCGCCGCCCGACGCCGAACTGGCCGGGCGGCGGGTCGAGGAGGTGCTCGACAAGCTGGCCGCGTCCGGCGACCGGGCGGCGTGCGCGGCGGCCGAGGAGCTGGTCCGGGCGCTGATGGACTTCTACGGCGCCGGGCTCGCCCGGGTGCTGGCGCTGCTCGGGCAGACCGAGCCGAAGGCGCTGGAGCGGCTGCTGCGCGACGAGCCGGTATCGGCGATGCTCGTGCTGCACGACCTGCATCCGGAGCCGCTGGAGGAGCGGATCGCCCGCGCGCTGGCGGGGGTGCCGGGCAAGCCGGTGGAGCTGGTCGGCTTCGACGCGGCGACCGGGGTGCTGCGGGTGCGGGCCGCCGAGTCCGGCGGCTGCGGGTGCGGCGGTGGCGACGACGGCGGTGACGCGCTGCGTACGTCGGTCGAGGACGCGCTGGCGTGCTTCACCAGCGAGGTCCGCGCGGTGGAGGTCGAGTCGCCGGACGCGGCCGAGCCGGTGCTGCTCCAGATCACCCGGCGGCCGCAAGCGGCGGGGGCGTCGTGAGCGCACCGACCGGCCAGGGCCCGGGCACGGGTCCCGGCCTCGGCTCCGGCGCCGGCTCCGGCCCCCTGCTGACCGGGCTGCGGCGGTTCGCCGCGGCGGCCCGGGCCGAGCGGGAGCGGCCGGAGCGGTGCGAGCTGTGCGGGGTGGACGTGGCACCGGGCGCCCACCGGCACCTGGTCGACACCGAGAAGCGGGCGCTGGCCTGCGCGTGCGTGGCGTGCGCGCTGCTCTTCGACAGCCGGGGCGCGGCCGGCGGCCGGTTCCGGGCCGTACCCGACCGCTACCTCGCCGACCCCGGGCACGTGTGGGACGACGGCGTGTGGGAGCGGCTGCAGATCCCGGTCGGGGTGGCGTTCTTCTTCCGGAACGCCGCGCTGGACCGGCTGGTGGCGCAGTACCCGAGCCCGGCCGGCGCGACCGAGAGCGAGCTGGACCCGGACACCTGGCAGGACGTGCTGGCCGGCAGCCGGCTGGCGCAGGTGCTCGAACCCGACGTGGAGGCGCTGCTGGTGCGCCGGGCCGAGGGCAGGTACGCGTGCTTCCTGGTGCCGATCGACATCTGCTACGAGCTGGTCGGGCGGATGCGGCTGCGCTGGCAGGGCTTCGACGGGGGCGCGGAGGCGCGCGCGGACCTGGAGCGGTTCTTCGCCGAGGTCGCCCGCCGGGCCAGGCCGGTGCCCGCGGAGGGACGGCCCGAACCGGAGGACGCGCCGGGGGCGGGGACCGTACCGGGAGCCGGGGCGGTTCCGGGGTCCGGCCCGGTTCCGGGAGCCGGGGCGGCGGCCGGGGGCGGGCGGCCGTGACGGAGTTCTCGTTCTCGTGCGAGGCGGTGCGCGCCGACCCGTACGCCGCCGGACCCACCCTGGTCTACCGGCTGCGGCTGACCGCGACGCCGGGCGTGCGGGTGCACGCGATGGCGCTGCGCTGCCAGATCCGGATCGAACCCGCCCGCCGCGGCTACGCGGACGCGGAGGCGGAGGGCCTGGCCGACCTGTTCGGCGAGCGGTCCCGGTGGGGCGGCAGCATGCTGCCGGTGCAGTTCGCGCAGGTCTCGCTGATGGTGCCCGGCTTCACCGGCGAGACGGAGGTCGACCTGCCGGTGCCGTGCACGTACGACCTGGACATCGCGGCGACGCGGTACTTCAACGCCCTTCAGGAGGGCGAGGTGCCGCTGCTGATGCTCTTCTCCGGCACCGCGTTCACCGGGCCAGGCGGCTACCAGGTGGAGCCGGTGCCGTGGGACCGGGAGGCGCCCTTCCGGATGCCGGTCGCGGTGTGGCGGGCGATGGTCGAGCAGCACTTCCCCGGCTGCGGCTGGCTGCGGCTGCCCCGCGACACGATGGACGCGCTGCTCGCCTACCGCTCCGAGCGGGCGCTGCCGTCCTGGGACGCGACGGTACGGGCGCTGCTCGCCGCCGACCGGCCCGCCGAGGGGGCCCGCCCGGACCTGCCCCGCCCCTCCGCGTTCGCCCCGTTCACCCCGGCCGAGCCGGCCCCGCCCTCCCCCGACAGGACCGCCACGTGACCGTCTCCGCTCCCCCGGCCGACTTCGACAGCCGCTTCGCCGCGGCCCGCAAGGTCGCCGACGCCGTGCTCTTCGAGGGCTACGTCCTGTACCCGTACCGCGCGTCGGCGGCGAAGAACCGGCTGCGCTGGCAGTTCGGCGTCCTGGTGCCGCCCGCCTGGGGCGCCGACAGCGGCGAGCACGCCTTCCAGCGCACCCAGTGCCTGATGGAACCCCGGGCGGAGGCGGCGCTGCTGGTGGAACTGCGGTTCCTGCACGCGCAGCGCCGGGTGGTCCAGGAACTCCGCGTCGACGGGTCCTATGCGACGGTCCCCCGACTCGACCTGCCCGACCGGGTGTTGACGCCCTGGGACGAAGGCGTGGAGGAGCGCGTCCAGTTCAGCGTGCCGGTGAGCGAACTCGGCGCTGAGGAGCGGGAGTTCGCCTTCTCCCGTCCGGCGCGCGAGGAGACCGAGGATGTCCGCGACCAGGCCGGGCGGCACGTCGGGCTGCTGCTGCGCCGCCGCGAAGAGGTGCGCGGGGTGGTCCGGTTGGCCGCGGAGGACCTGCCCGGGCCGTACGCGGTCCGGCGGTTGACCGCGGTGGTGGAGAACACCGGCGGCTGGGCGCCCGGGCCGCAGGGCGCGGACCGGGAGGAGGCGCTGCCGCACGCGCTGGTCTCCGCGCACCTGGTGCTTGGCCTGAGCGCGGGGTCGTTCCTGTCGATGGCCGACCCGCCGGAGTGGGCGAAGGAGGCCACCGCGCAGTGCGCGAACCTGCGCACCTGGCCGGTGCTGGCCGGCGCCGACGGGCGCCGGGACGTGGTGCTGTCCGCCCCGATCATCCTGGAGGACCACCCGGCCATCGCCCCCGAGAGCCCCGGCGCGCTCTACGACGCGCTGGAGATCGACGAGATCCTGGCGTTGCGCACCTCGGCCCTGACCGAGCAGGAGAAGCGGGAGGCGCGCGGCACGGACGCGCGCGCCGCCGAGGTGATCGACCTCGCCGACACGATGCCGCCGGAGGTGCTGGAGCGGCTGCACGGCGCGGTGCGGTCGCTGCGGGAGATCACCGGCCCGCCCGCCCCCTCCGGGCCCGCCACGCCCTCCGGCGCTTCCTCCGCCCTGGCGTCCGACCTGGCGTCCGACCTGCCCTCCGACCTGCCCTCCGACCTGGACATCTCGCCGGACTCGCTGGACGCCCTGATGGACCCGGGCAAGCCCTGGTGGGACCCGGAGAGCGACCGCAGCGTGGACCCGGCCACCGACCGCGTGGTGATCGACGGCAAGGACGTGGGCGCGGGCAGCCGGGTGCGGCTGCGCCCGGGGCTGCGCCGCTCCGACGCCCAGGACCTCTTCCTGCTCGGCTGCGACGCCCACGTGGAGGCGGTGCTGCACGACGTCGACGGCGGCGTGCACCTGGCCGTCACCGTCGAGGGCGACCCGGGCGCCGACATCCGGCGCGAGCAGGGCCGGTTCCTGTACTTCCAGCCCGACGAGGTCACCCCGCTGGAGGACGCGTGAGCGGCGCCCGCACCCCCCGCACCCCCCGCACCCTGGTCGCCGGGGTCGGGAACATCTTCCTCGGTGACGACGGCTTCGGCGTGGAGACGGTACGCCGGCTGACCGCCGAGGGGCCGCTGCCCGACCACGTGGAGGCCGTCGACGTCGGCGTGCGCGGGGTCCACCTGGCGTACCAACTCCTCGACGGATACGACACGTTCGTGCTCGTGGACGCCACCGCCCGGGGCGGGGCGCCCGGCACCGTCTACCTGATCGAGGCGGGCCTTCCCGGCGGCGGCCCGGGCGCCGCCGGAACGGAGGCCGGCCCGGTGCCCCTCGACGGGCACCGCATGTCCCCCGACTCGGTGCTCGCCCTGCTGGGCACCCTGTGTGCGGGCACCGGCGGCACCCCGCCCCGCCGCATCCTCGTCGTCGGCTGCGAGCCCGCGGACGTCGAGGAGGGCATCGGGCTCAGCCCTCCCGTCGAGGCGGCCGTACCCGAGGCCGTACGCCTGGTGCGCCGGCTGCTCGACGAGAGCGGCGCCGTACCGGGGCACGACGCGGCGCACCGGCCGCACCCCGCACCGCACGACCCACCGAGGGACCCGTCGCTCGACCAGGCCATCCAGGAGAGGAAGACATCACCATGTTGATGAAGATCACCCTTGCCGGCACCGCGGCCGCCTTCGGCGCACTGCTCGCGGTGAACCTGCCCGACATCCGCCGCTACCTGCGGATGCGCGCCATGTGAACCGCAGTTGACGGCGCTGTGGACCGAACGAGTCCTTGCGCGGCGGCCCGGCGGCGCGCCGATACCGCGCGGCCGGGCCGCCGCCGTGTAATGAAGCCGGCGGCGCACCCCACGACGTGCACCGCGCACCGTCATTCGTGAACCGCGACCGTGAACCGTGAACCGCCGGACGGGAAGAGGACGATGCACGAGATGTCCATCGCGCTGGCGGTCGTCGGCCAGGTGGAGGACGCCGCGCTCGCCGCCGGCGCCACCGCCGTCAGGACCGTACGGCTGCGGGTGGGCGAACTCGCGGGCGTCGTACCGGACTCGCTCCAGTTCTGCTTCGAACTCGCCTGTTCCGGCACGGTCCTGGAGGGCGCGCGGCTGGAGACCGAATCGGTGGCCGGCCGGGCCCGCTGCGCGCCGTGCGGGGACCAGTGGCCGGTCGGGATGCCGCCGGACCTGTGCTGCCCGGCCTGCGGCACGCCGGCCGCCGAACTGCTGGCCGGGCGCGAACTGCTGATCGCCGGGGTGCGGTGGGACGACCCGCCGGCACCCGCCGCCGCGGGCCGCGCACCCCGGCCCCACCTTGAGGAGCGCTGAACCATGTGCCGTGCGATCGACCTCCAGCAGGCGGTACTCGCCAAGAACGACGGCTGCGCGCAGCGGCTGCGGGCCGATCTCGCGCTGCGCGGCACCACCGTGGTCAACCTGCTGTCCAGCCCCGGCAGCGGCAAGACCGCGCTGCTGGAGGCGGAGTTGGCGCTGGCCCGGGAGCGCGCGCTGCCGGTCGCCGCGCTCACCGCGGACCTCGCGACGGAGAACGACGCGCTGCGGCTGGCCCGTTCGGGCGCCCCGGTCAAGCAGGTGCTCACCGACGGGCTGTGCCACCTGGAGGCGCGGATGCTCGGCGGCCACCTCGACGGCTGGCTGCCCGACGGCACCCGGCTGCTGTTCGTGGAGAACGTCGGCAACCTCGTCTGCCCGGCGTCCTACGACCTCGGGGAGACGCTGCGGGTGGTGCTCGCGTCCGTCACCGAGGGCGAGGACAAGCCGCTGAAGTACCCGACGGCGTTCGGGCTCGCGCATCTGGTGGTCGTCACCAAGACCGACATCGCCGGCGCGGTCGGCTTCGACGAGGCCGCGTTCCGGGCGAACGTCCAGCAGGTCAACCCGGGGGTCGAAGTGGTGCTGACCGCCGCCCGCACCGGCAGCGGCGTCGGCGCCCTGCTGGACCGCGCGCTGGCGGCGGCCGGCGGCGCCCCCGTGCACGCGCCCGTCATGGCCTCCCAGCCGCTGCCGGGCCACCACCACGCCGACGACGACGCGGCGCAGCCGCACGCGCACGGCCACCCGCACGAACACGGCGACCCGCTCGGCTCGCTCGCGCCCGCCGCCGGCCGGCCGCAGCCCGCGGGCGGGCCCCGGTCATGACCGCCCCCACGGCCGACGGCACCGTGGCGGCGGCCGATCCGGTGGTGCGCCACCGGGTCACGGTCCGCGGGGTCGTGCAGGGAGTCGGCTTCCGCCCCTTCGTCTACGCGCTGGCGGGCCGGCTGGGGCTGGCCGGCCACGTCACGAACACCGGCGAGGGCGTCGTCGCGGAGGTGGAGGGCCCGGCCGCGGACGTCGCGGCGTTCTGCGCGCGGGTCGCGGACGAGGCGCCGCCGCTGGCCGCGGTGGAGTCCGTCGAGCAGTGCGCCGTGGCGGTGACCGGCCGGCCCGGGTTCGCGATCACCGCGTCCCAGGACGGCGGCGCGACCCGCACCCTGGTCTCCCCGGACATCGCGACCTGCGCGGAGTGCCTGGCCGAACTGGCCGACCCCGCCGACCGCAGGTACCGCCACCCGTTCATCGTCTGCACCAACTGCGGGCCGCGCTTCACCGTGGTCACCGGGCTGCCGTACGACCGCGCGCACACCACGATGGCGGGTTTCCCGATGTGCGGGGCGTGCCGGGCGCAGTACACCGACCCGGCCGACCGGCGCTTCCACGCCCAGCCGGTGGCCTGCCACGACTGCGGGCCGCGGCTGCGGCTGATCCGCCGGACCGGCCGGTCGGGCGGGGCGGACCCGGTGGCCGAGGCCCGCGCGCTGCTGGCCGCCGGTGCGATCCTGGCCGTGAAGGGGCTGGGCGGCTACCACCTGGCGTGCGACGCGGCGAACCCGGGGGCGGTGGCGCTGCTGCGGTCCCGCAAGGCGCGCGGCCGCAAGCCGTTCGCGGTGATGGCCCGGGACCTGGCCGGCGTCGAACCGCTCGCGCACGTGGGGGCGTTGGAGGCCGAACTGCTCACCGGGCCGCTGCGGCCCGTGGTGTTGCTGCGGCGGCGGCCGGGCGTGCCGGTCTGCGACGACGTGGCGCCCGGCGGCCCCGACCTGGGCGTGATGCTCCCGTACACGCCGCTGCACCATCTGCTGCTCGGGCTGCCGGGTGATCCGCCGGGCCCCCGGCTGCTGGTGATGACGAGCGGCAACGTGTCCGGCGAGCCGATCGTCACCGGCGACGCCGAGGCGCGGGAGCGGCTGGCGGCGCTGGCCGACGCGTGGTTGACCCACGACCGGCCGATCCAGGTGCCGTGCGACGACTCGGTGGTGCGGGTCTGCGACGGGGAGCCGGTGGTGCTGCGGCGCTCGCGCGGGTACGCCCCGCTGCCGGTCGCGCTGCCGGTGCCGGTGCGGCCCGCGCTGGCCGTCGGCGGGGATCTGAAGAACGCGTTCTGCCTCGGCGAGGGCCGCAAGGCGTGGCTGTCGGCGCACGTCGGCGACATGGACGACCTCGCCACGCAGCGCGCCTTCGCCCGTGCGCAGGGACAGTTGGAGTCGATCACGTCGGTGCGGCCCGAACTGCTTGCCGCCGACCGGCATCCGCGCTACCGCTCCGGGCAGTGGGCCGAACGCGCCGCCGGAGCACGGCCGTTGGTGCGCGTGCAGCACCACCACGCGCATGTCGCGGCCGCGATGGCCGAGCACCGCCTGGACGGCACCCGGCCGGTGATCGGGGTGGCCTTCGACGGGACCGGGTACGGCGACGACGGCGCGGTGTGGGGCGGGGAGGTGCTGCTCGCCGACTACGACGGCCACCGCCGCTTCGGGCGGCTCGGCTACGTCCCGCTGCCGGGCGGCGACGCGACGGTCCGGCGCCCGTACCGGATGGCGCTGGCGCACCTGCGGGCAGCCGGGCTGCCGTGGGACGCCGACCTGCCGTGCACGGCGGCCTGCCCGTCCGACGAACGGCGGCTGTTGGAACGGCAGTTGGAGTTGGGGTTGAACTGCGTGCCGACGTCCAGCATGGGCCGGCTCTTCGACGCGGTGGCCTCGCTGGCCGGGGTGTGCCATCTGGCCGGCTACGAGGCGCAGGCCGCCGTCGAGTTGGAGGGCGCGGCCACGGGCGCGCCCCTCGCCGACGACGGGCCCGGGTACGCGTTCGCGCTGCGGCCGGAGAGCGATCCGGGCGCGGGCGCCGAACTGGTCGCGGACCCGGGGCCGTTGCTCGCCGCGGTCGTCGCCGACGTGCGCGCCGGCTGCTCGGCGGCGGTCGTCGCGGCCCGTTTCCACCGGGCGGTGGCGGGCCTGGTGGCCGCCTGGTGCGCGGCGGCCCGCGAGCGGCACGGCCTGACGACGGTCGCGCTGACCGGCGGGGTGTTCGCGAACGTGCTGCTGTCGTCGGCGTGTGCCGCGGCGCTGCGCGCGGACGGCTTCACCGTGCTGAGACACCATCAGGTGCCGCCCAACGACGGCGGGTTGGCGCTCGGCCAGCTGATGGTGGCCGCGCGGGCGGCGGCCTCCCCGTGACGGCCGCGGGCCGCCCTCGCCGTACGGCACCGCGGCCCCGGACCGGTCGAAGCACCGATCCCACCGAACTCACCGCATTCCCCTGACCCACCGAACTCCCCACCGACCGCACCCCCTTGAGCGAGGAGAAGCCCCATGTGCCTGGCGGTACCCGGCAGAGTGCTGGAGATCGAGGACCGGGACGGCACCCGGATGGCCAGCGTCGACTTCGGCGGCGTGGTCAAGGAGGTGTGCCTGGAGTACCTGCCGGACCTCCAGGTCGGCGAGTACGCCATCGTGCACGTCGGTTTCGCGCTGCAACGCCTGGACGAGGAGTCCGCGAAGCAGACGCTGGAGCTGTTCGCCACGCTCGGCCTGCTCCAGGAGGAGTTCGGCGACCCGTGGGAGGCGGCCGCGGGCGGCGGCGCCCCGCCGTGGGCCGACGAGGACGCCGAACCGGGCGCGCTCAGCCCATCCGGCGTGTCCAGCCCATCCGGCGCGCTCAGCCCATCCGGCGCGCCCAGCCCATCCGGCGCGCCCAGCGCGAACGCGGCACCCGCACCGAGCGGCGTGCCCGTACCGACCGGCTCGCACCAGCAAGGCAGCGGCCATGACACCGCCGGCCACGCCGACGGGCGGCCGGCACCGCGGGAGGCGCGGCAGCAGTGAAGTACATCGACGAGTTCCAGGACCCCGAGCTGGCCCGCCGCCTGCTCGACGACATCGCGGCCACCGTGACCAGGCCGTGGGCGCTGATGGAGGTCTGCGGCGGCCAGACGCACACCATCATCCGGCACGGCATCGACCAACTGCTGCCCAGCGAGATCGAGTTGATCCACGGACCGGGCTGCCCGGTGTGTGTCACCCCGCTGGAGGTGATCGACAAGGCGCTGGAGATCGCGGCGCGCCCCGGGGTGATCTTCTGCTCGTTCGGCGACATGCTGCGGGTGCCGGGCACCGACCGGGACCTGTTCCGGGTGCGCAGCGAGGGCGGCGACGTGCGGGTGGTGTACTCGCCGCTCGACGCGCTGAAGATCGCCCGGCAGAACCCGCGGCAGGAGGTGGTGTTCTTCGGCATCGGCTTCGAGACGACCGCACCGCCGAACGCGATGACGGTGTACCAGGCCCGCAAGCTCGGCATCCGCAACTTCAGCATGCTGGTGTCGCATGTGCGGGTGCCTCCCGCGATCGAGGCGATCATGCGCTCGCCCGACTGCCGGGTGCAGGGCTTCCTCGCCGCCGGGCACGTGTGCAGCGTGATGGGCACCGCGGAGTACCCGGAGCTCGCCGAGCGGCACCACGTGCCCATCGTGGTCACCGGGTTCGAGCCGCTGGACATCCTGGAGGGCGTCCGCCGCACCGTGGCGCAGCTCGAACGCGGCGAGCACCGGGTGGAGAACGCCTACCCGCGCGCGGTGCGCGACGAGGGCAACCCGGCCGCGCAGGCGATGCTCGCGGACGTCTTCGAGGTCGGCGACCGGGCGTGGCGCGGGATCGGGGTGATCCCGGACAGCGGGTGGCGCCTGTCGCCGCGCTACCGGGAGTTCGACGCCGAGCACCGCTTCGCCGTGACCGGCATCCGCACCGTGGAGCCCGCCGCCTGCCGGGCCGGCGAGGTGTTGCAGGGCCTGATCAAGCCGCACGAGTGCGAGGCGTTCGGCACCACCTGCACCCCGCGCAATCCGCTGGGCGCCACGATGGTCTCCAGCGAGGGCGCGTGTGCGGCGTACTACCTCTACCGGCGGCTCGACACCGCCCCGGCACGCATGGAGGCGAGCCCCGTTGCCTGAGACCACCCGAGAGCGGGCCACCCCGTCGGTGCCGGAGCCATCCGCACCGGACAGCGGCGCGACCGCGGGAACCACCACCGCCGCCGTGAACACGACCACCGCCGACACCGCGACCGGCGAACCCCCCGTTCTCGACCTGCTGTCGTGGACCTGCCCGGCGCCGCTGCGCGACCAGCCGCGGGTGGTGATGGGGCACGGCGGGGGCGGCGCGATGTCGGCGGAACTCGTCGAGCACGTCTTCGCGCCCGCATTCGGCGGCCCGGTGCTGGCGCAGCTCGGTGACGCGGCGGCGGTGTCGCTCGGCGGTGCCCGGCTGGCGTTCTCCACCGACTCGTTCGTGGTGCGGCCCCTGTTCTTCCCCGGCGGCTGCATCGGCGACCTCGCGGTCAACGGCACCGTCAACGACCTGGCGATGAGCGGCGCGCGAGCGGCGTACCTGTCCTGCGGGTTCATCCTGGAGGAGGGCGTCGAGATGCCCGTCCTCGCGCGGATCGCGCGGGCGATGGGCGCGGCGGCGCGGGCGGCGGGCGTGGAGGTCGCCACCGGGGACACCAAGGTGGTGGAGGCCGGGCACGGCGACGGCGTCTACATCAACACCGCGGGCATCGGGCTCATCCCGGCCGGGGTGGACCTGCGGCCGGACCGGGTGGTGCCCGGCGACGTGGTGATCGTCAGCGGCCCGGTCGGCGTGCACGGCGTGGCGATCATGAGCGTGCGGGAGGGCCTGGAGTTCGGCGTGTCGATCGAGAGCGACTGCGCGCCGCTCGGCGGGCTGGTCGACGCCATGCTCGCGGTCACCCCTGATCTGCACGTGCTGCGCGACCCCACCCGAGGCGGGCTGGCCGCCTCCCTCAACGAGATCGCGGCGGCCGGCGGCACCGGTGTGGTGGTCCAGGAGCGGGCGGTTCCGGTGCCCGCGGAGGTCGCCAACGCGTGCGCGATCCTGGGCCTCGACCCCTGGTACGTGGCCAACGAGGGCAAGTTGGTCGCTTTCGTGCCGCGCGAGCACGCCGAGGCGGTCCTCGCGGCGATGCGGGCGCATCCGCTGGGCGCCGGGGCGTGCGTGATCGGCGAGGCGGTGGCCGACCACCCAGGGATGGTGGTGGCGCGGACCGGCCTCGGCGGCACCCGGGTCGTCGACCTGCCGATCGGCGAGCAACTGCCGCGGATCTGCTGACGGCACGCCTCGACGCCGGGCCGGCGCGGTCCCTCACCCGCGGAAGCGGATGCGGATGCGGATGAGGGACCGCGCCGGTCTGCCGGGCGGTCAGTCGTTCTGGGGGAAGCCCAGGTTGATGCCGCCGTGGCTCGGGTCCAGCCAGCGGGAGGTGATGACCTTGCCGCGGGTGAAGAAGTGCACGCCCTCGGTGCCGTGGGCGTGCGCGTCGCCGAAGAGGCTGTTCTTCCAGCCCCCGAAGGAGAAGTACGACACCGGGACGGGGATCGGCACGTTGACGCCGACCATGCCGACCTCCACCTCGTACTGGAAGCGCCGGGCGGCGCCGCCGTCGTTGGTGAAGATCGAGGTGCCGTTGCCGTAGGGGTTGGCGTTGATCAGGCGCAGGCCCTCGTCGTAGGAGGCGACGCGGACCACGGACAGCACCGGGCCGAAGATCTCGTCGTCGTAGACCGGCATGCCCGGGCGGACATGGTCGAAGAGGGTCGGTGCCAGGAAGAAGCCGTCGCCGTCGGCGTCGAACTCACCTGTGCTGCCGTCCACGACGAGCTTCGCGCCGGCCTCGACTCCCGCGCTGACGTAGGAGGCGACCTTGTCGCGGTGCTGCCGGGTGACCAGGGGACCCATGTCGCAGCCCCGGGTGCCGTCGCCCGTGCGCAGCCCGCCCATCCGTTCGGTGATCTTGGCCACCAGCTCGTCGGCGACCGGTTCGACGGCGACCAGCGCGGAGACGGCCATGCAGCGCTCGCCGGCGGAGCCGAACCCGGCGTTGACGGCGGCGTCCGCGGCCAGGTCGAGGTCGGCGTCGGGGAGGACGAGCATGTGGTTCTTCGCCCCGCCCAGCGCCTGGACGCGCTTGCCGTGGGCGGTGCCCGTCTCGTAGACGTACCGCGCGACGGGCGTCGAGCCGACGAAGGAGACCGCCGCGACGTCCTCGTGGGTGAGCAGCGCGTCCACGGCCTCCTTGTCGCCGCAGACGACCTGGAGCACGCCGTCGGGCAGGCCGGCCTCCTGCCACAGCGCCGCCATGGCGAGCGTCGCGCTCGGGTCCTTCTCGCTCGGCTTGAGCACCACCGCGTTGCCGCAGGCGATCGCGAGGGGCACGAACCACATCGGCACCATCACGGGGAAGTTGAACGGCGAGATCACCGCGACGACGCCGAGCGGCTGCCGGACGGAGTGGACGTCGACCGCGGTGGAGGCGTTCTCGGTGAAGCCGCCCTTGAGCAGGTGCGGTATGCCGCAGGCGAATTCGGCCACCTCCAGGCCGCGGGTGACCTCACCGACCGCGTCGGCCAGGACCTTGCCGTGCTCGGCGGTCACCAGGGCGGCGATCTCCTCCTTGCGCTCGTGCAGGAGCTGGCGGAAGGCGAAGAGCACCTGGGTCCGCTTGGCCAGCGACGTCGAACGCCACTGCTGCCAGGCGGTCTTGGCGGAGGTGACGGCGGCGCCGACGAGTTCGGCCGAGGCGAGGTCGACGGTGCCGGACTGCTCGCCGGTGGCCGGGTTGAAGACCGGGGCGGTCCGTTCGGCGGTGCCCTGCCACGGGCGTCCGTCGATGAGGTGGGTGATGCGCCGCGGGTCGCTCACGGCTGGCTCCTTCCGGGGGGTGCGGGGTGCGGGCGGGACGTCGCGGCCGGTCGGTTCCCGGCGGCGTCTCCTTCGTGGGGGTCGTCGCGGTGGCTGCCGGCGTCGGCGGCCGGGGTGGCGTCGCCGGGGGCGAGGAGCGTGCGTTGGTCCTCCTTGTGGCGGACGTACGCGCGGTGCGCCTGCTGGGTGGAGTCGAGGGTCGAGACCTCGCTGACCGGCACGTCCCACCAGCTCGCGCTGTCGGGCGCCGGCACCAGCGGGTCGGTCTCGACGTGGATGACGACGGGACCGCCGTCGGCCGGCCATGCCTTGGCCGCCGCGATGGCGGCCTCCAGCCCGGCCTCGGAGTGCACCTCGATGACGTGGGCGCCGAGGCTGCGGGCGTTGGCGGCGAGGTCGGTCGGCAGGTGGGCGCCGTCGAGGCCGCCCCCGGCGCCGCGGTAGCGGTACTGGGTGCCGAACCGCTGCGAGCCGAGCGACTCCGACAGCGAACCGATGGAGTGGAAGCCGTTGTTCTGCACGAGGACCACGATGATCTTGACGCGTTCCTGGACGGCGGTGGCCAGTTCGGTCGGCATCATCAGGTAGCCGCCGTCGCCGACCATCGCGAAGACGTCCCGGGTGCTGTCGGCCAGCCGCACCCCGATCGCGCCGGGGATCTCGTAGCCCATGCAGGAGTAGCCGTACTCGACGTGGTAGCCCTTGCGGTCCCGGACCCGCCACAGCTTGTGCAGGTCGCCGGGCATGGAGCCGGCCGCGCACAGCACCACGTCCCGCGGGTCGGACAGTTCGTTGACGCGGCCCAGCACGGTGCTCTGGGTGAGGACGCCCTCGGCGAGGCGGTCGGTCTCGGCCGGGTCCGGGTGGTAGGCGGCCTCGACCTCCGCGTCCCACGCCGCCCACAAGGCGGCCTGCTCCTGCTCGTAGGAGTCGGGTACGCGGTGGCCGGCGAGGGCTTCGGTCAGCGCGGTCAGCGCCTCGCGCGCGTCGGCCGTGACGGCCAGGCCCGCGTGCTTGACCGCGTCGGGTCCGGCCACGTTGATGTTCACGAACCGCACGCCGGGCTGCTGGAAGGCGGTGCGGGAGGCGGTGGTGAAGTCGCTCCAGCGGGTGCCGACCCCGATCACCAGGTCGGCGCCGGCGGCCAGCGCGTTCGCGGCCGTGGTGCCGGTCGAGCCGACCGCGCCCATCAGCCGCGGGTGGCCGTGCGGCAGGGAGCCCTTGCCGGCCTGGGTCTCGCCGACGGGGATGCCGGTCGCCTCGGTGAAGGCGGCCAGCGCCTCCTCCGCGCCGGAGTAGTGGACGCCGCCGCCGGCCACGACCATCGGCCGCCGGGCGCCGCGCACCAGGTCGGCGGCCGCCGCGACCAGCGCGGCCTCGGCCGGCGGGCGGGCGATGTGCCAGGTGCGCGGGGCGAACAGCTCCACCGGCCAGTCGTACGCCTCGGCCTGGACGTCCTGCGGCAGCGAGATCGTCGCGGCGCCGGTGTCGGCGGGGTCGGTGAGCACCCGCATCGCGCCGAGCAGCGCGGCCGGCAGCTGCTCGGGCCGGCTCACCCGGTCGAAGAACCGGGACAGCGGGCGGAACGCGTCGTTGACGCTCACGTCGGCCGCGTACGGCTGCTCCAGCTCCTGGAGGACGGGCGCGCTGACCCGGGTGGCGAAGGTGTCGGAGGGCAGCAGCAGCACCGGGACGCGGTTGATCGTCGCCAGGGCCGCGCCGGTCAGCATGTTGGTGGAGCCGGGGCCGATCGAGGCGGTGCAGGCCCAGCTCCGCAGGCGGTCCTCGTGCCGCGCGTAGCCGACCGAGGTGTGCACCATCGCCTGCTCGTTGCGGGCGAGGACGTAGGGCAGCGGCGAGTGGCCGCCGGACTCCCGCTCCATCTGGAGCAGCGCCTGCCCGAGGCCGGCGACGTTGCCGTGGCCGAAGATCCCGAAGACGCCGGCGAAGAACCGGCGCCGCACGCCGTCCCGCTCCGTCCACTGGGCGGCGAGGAACCGGGTCGTCGCCTGGGCGACCGTCAGCCGCACCGTCGTCGCTTCCTGCTCCGTACTCATCGCGCCTTCCCTGCTGCTGGAGGTGTCGGCGGCTCCGCCAGCGGGAGCCGCGGGTCGAACGGCTGGTCCGCCCAGGTCTCGCGTACCCGCGCGTGGGCCGGGTCGTCGCAGATCAGCCAGGCCCGCTCGGGGCCGGGGCCCGCCATGACGTTCAGGTAGTACAGGTGGGCGTCGGGTGCCGCCGCCGACGGGCCGTGCCAGCCGTACGGCACCAGGACGACGTCACCGGTGCGCACTTCGGCCAGCACGTCGATCGGCCGGTCGGCCGCCGAGGCGTGCACCCGCTGGTAGCCGACCGGGTCGGTGCAGCGGTCGTCGACGGACCGGGTCTCGAAGTAGTAGATCTCCTCCAGGGCGGTCTCCTCGCCCGGGCGTTCGGCGTCGTGCTTGTGCGGCGGCCACGAACTCCAGTTGCCGGCCGGGGTGATGACCTCGCAGGCGATGATCGCCTCGGCCTCCAGCACCGCGGGGGTGCCGAAGTTGCGGACCTCGCGCGAGGCGCTGCCGGCGCCGCGCCGCTCGACGGGCACGTCGGCGGCGGGGATACGGCGGAAGGCGCGCGACCCGCCGCCGGGCGCGAGGGCGCCGGCGACGGCGACACGGGCCGCGCCACCGCCGCCCGCCCGGACGGTGATCCGGCTGCCGGCGGGCACGTAGGCGACGTCGGTGGGGCCGGCGAAGACGTCGGCGCGGCCGTCGAGTTCGGTCTCCTGCACCTGGCCGTCCGGCGCGTGCGCGGTGACGTGGACGCCGCCGGACAGCGGTACGACGATGTGCTCCCAGGGGCCGGCCTCGACCGTACGGCTGTCCGTCCCGGTCAGGTCGGCCACCCGCAGGGCGGTGTGCTGCCAGCCCGGGTGGGCGGCGGTGACGGCCAGTTCCCAGCCGTCGGCGCCGGCCGTGCCGCGGGGCAGCACCCAGCGGTTCTCGTCGGTCATCGGCCACTCCCGTGGGTGAGTTCGGCCGCGATGTCCACGGCGGCGGCCACGTCGCCGTCCGGCGGGTAGAGCAGGGCGCGCCCGACGACGAGGCCGCGGACCTGGGGCAGGCGCAGGGCGTCCTGCCAGGAGGCGTAGGTGTCCTGCGGGTCGCCCACCGGGTCGCCGCCGAGCAGGAGGGTCGGCAGCGTGGTCGCGTCCAGGACCCGTTCGAGTTCGTCGACGACCGGCAGCTTCAGCCAGGTGCGGGCGCTGGTGGCGCCGAGCCCGCTGGCTATGTGGATGGAGCGCATGACGCTGTCGGGGTCGAGCAGGTTGCGGGTGCGGCTTCCCTCACGGACCGACAGGAACGGTTCGACCATGGCCATCAGGCCGAGGGACGCCAGTTCGGTGACGGCGGCGGCGGTCGCCTCCAGCGTGGCCACGGTGGCGGGCTCGCCGAGGCAGATCCGGGTGAGGGTCTTGCCGCCGTCCAGGCCCTGTTCGGCGATGGCCCGGGGGGTGTACGCGGTGAAGCGGTCGTCGAACTCGAAGGCGGCGCCTTGCAGGCCGCCGCGGTTCATCGAGCCGATGACGACCTTGTCCTCCAGGGCGCCCATGAGCAGCAGGTCGTCGAGCAGGTCGGGGGTGCTGAGGACGCCGTCCACGCCCGGGCGGGACAGCGCGGTGGTGAGGCGGTCCAGCATGTCGCTGCGGCTGGCCATGGCCAGGCCGTCGTCGCGCACGCCCAGGGCGCCGCGGGCACTGTGGTCGGCGGCCACGATGAGCAGCCGGCCGTCCGTGCCGAGCAGGGGGCGCCGGGAACGCTTCTGCCACGCGTGGCCGATGCGTTCGGGCTCGCGGGCCCGGATCTCGGTCAGCTGTGCGGCGTGCATCAAGGCGTCCTTTCGGAAGGGCGCGCCCGGGAGGCGAGGGCGTCCTCCACCTCGGCGGTCGTGGGCATGGCGGTGGAGCATTCGAGGCGGGCGGCGACCAGCGCGCCGGCCACGTTCGCGAACTCGATGGTGCGGCGCAGTTCCCAGCCGCTGAGCAGGCCGTGTACGAGGGCGCCGCCGAAGGCGTCGCCGGCGCCGAGGCCGTTGACGACCTGTACGGGGAAGGGCGCCACCTCGACGCGCTCGTCCCGGGTCGCGGCGAGCACGCCCTTGGGGCCCTGCTTGACGATGGCCAGTTCCAGGCCGCGGTCGAGCAGCGCGTCGGCGGCGCGGCCGGGGTCGGTCTCGCCGACGGCGACCTCGCACTCCTCGCGGTTGCCGACGGCGACGGTGACGTGTTCCAGGGCGCGGCTCACCTGGGCGCGGGCCTGTTCGGCGCTCGCCCAGAACATCGGGCGGTAGTCGAGGTCGAGGACGGTGGTGGCGCGCCGGCCGCGCGCCTGCCAGGCGGCGAAGTGGGCGGCGCGGCTGGGCTCCGCGGACAGGCCGGTGACGGTGGCCCACAGCACGGCGGTGTCGCGCACGGCGTCCAGCGGCAGTTCACCGGGCTCGATCATCAGGTCGGGCGCGGTGCCGTACCGGTAGAAGTACAGCGGGAAGTCGTCCGGGGGGAAGACCTCGCAGAACGTGACGGGGGTGGGCGGTCCGTCCGGGTCGGTGATCGCGGTGATGTAGGACGGGTCGACGCCGAGCCGGGCGGCCTCGGCGCGCACGTAGCGGCCGAAGGGGTCGTCGGCGACGCGGGTGATCAGGGCGGCGTCGCGGCCGTGCCGGGCCGCGGCGACGGCGACGTTGGTGGCGCTGCCGCCCAGGAACTTCCGGAAGGTGTCCACCTCTTCCAGCCCGACGCCGTGGTCGAGCGGGTAGATGTCGACGCCGGTCCGGCCGATGGTGATGAGGTCGTGGGCCGCTGCCCTCGTCGCTGCCACCGCGGTCACTCCCCCGCCGGTGCGGTCGGGTCCGCCGTGGCACCGGCGAGCGACAGCAGGTAGGCGACGCAGGCGCGGACGTCGTCGGCGGGGTCGGCGCCGCCGCTCTCGCCGGGGGCCGCCCGCAGCACGGTGTCCTGCTCCAGTACGTACCAGCCGCCGTAGCCGGCGCTCTCCAGGATGCGGACGATGGCCGCGATGTCCACGTCACCGGTGCCGAGGGGGACGTACATGCCGTCGGCGACGGCCGCGGTGTAGGTGGCGGCGCCGGCCTGGACCTGCCGGGCCAGCGCCAGCCGGACGTCCTTGAGGTGGACGTGCGCGATACGGCCGGGCCAGCGCGACGCGACGGCGACCGGGTCGCCGCCGCCGATGAGCAGGTGGCCGGTGTCGAGGCACAGCCCGATGCCGCTGCCGCGCAGGACGCGTTCGGTCTCCTCGCCGCTCTCGACCATCGTGCCGACGTGCGGGTGGAGGGTCGCGGTGAGGCCGGCGCGGGCGGCGGCTCGCGAGATCCGGTCGAGGTTGGCGAGCAGCAGCGCCCAGCCGGCGTCGTCGAGCACCGGGCGGGCGTCGTACCCGTCGGTCCCGGTCGCGGCGGCGATGACGACGGTGCCGGCGTCGGCGGCCACCAGGCCGGCGATCGCGGTCTCGACCTCGGGCAGCGGGTCGTGGCCGGGGTCGTGCAGGACGACGGGCACGAACTGGCCGACGGCGCGCAGGCCGTAGGAGGCGAGGACGGTGGCCTTCTCCGCGGGGGCCGCGGGCAGGAAGCCGTCGGGGCCGAACTCGGTGGCGCTCAGGCCCAGTTCCCGCATCTGCGGGAGGACCGCCTGCGGGGGGAGCTGGTGGCCCCAGCCGGGGACCTCGCACACGCCCCAGGAGATCGGTGCGCCGGCGATACGCGCGGCGAGCGGGGCGGTCACCGGCGGACTCCCTTCGCCCGGCGGGTCTTCAGCCCGTCGGTGGCGCTGTCGCTGGCGGCCCTGGTGCTCCGCATGGCGTGCCCTTCTTCCCGGTCGGTGTTCGTGTGACCTGCTGCTGGTCGCTGCTGGTCGGTGCCGTGTGACGCGGGTCCGCGGCCAACGGCGGCGCGGGGCCCGGGCGTCTGCCCTGAGCCTGCCTTCCCGCTCGACATCATGTCAATAGTTTGTCCTGACATTATGACTGATGTGAGAGGAGTCGCCGTGCCGCCCGCGGGTCAGTGCGCGGCGACCGTCATCTCGAAGGCGTACCGCGAGGCCCGGTAGACGTGCGAGCCGTACTCGACCGGCCGTCCCGACGCGTCCTGCGCGGTGCGGACCATGGTGAGCAGGGTGGCGCCGCGGGTCTCGTCGAGCAGCCTCGCCTCGGCCGCGGTGGCCCGGCGGGCGCCGATGGACTGCTCGGCCACGCCGAGGACCACGCCCGCGCGGCGCAGCACCTGGTACAGCCCGGCTCCGGCCAGCGCCTCCGCGGTGAGCTCGACCAGGCCGGCCGGCAGGTGGTTGTGCATCAGGGCGATCGGCTCCCCGTCGGCGAGCCGCAGCCGCTGCACCGCCACCACCTCGGCGCCCTCGTCCAGATGGAGCGCGGCGGCGACCGCGGGGTCGGCGGGGACGGTCCCCACCGAGAGCACCTCGGTGGCCGGGCGCCGCCGCTCGCGCTCCAGGTCCTCGTAGAGGCTGGTGAACTGCAGCTGCCGGCGTATCCGGTTGGCCACCACCTGGGTGCCGACGCCGCGCTTGCGGGCGAGCAGGCCCTTGTCCACCAGGTGCTGCATGGCCTGACGCATCGTCGGGCGGGACAGCCCGAACTGGTCGGCCATCGCGACCTCGTTGCTCAGCCGGGTGCCGGGCGGCAGCACCCCGGACTCGATGAGTTCCTGCAGCTGCTGGGCGAACTGGAAGTACAGCGGGACCGGGCTGCCCCGGTCGATGGTGATCTGCTGTGCGAGCGAATCCACTTCCACCCCTCCAGAAACTTCTGCCGACGCAGGCCAGTATGACGCATGATGCAGTGTAAGCTCTGTACGTCCATATGTCATAACAAACTCTTGCCTTGTCATTCGCCACAGAGTAGAAAGCTGAATGCCGCTCCCGGCATCCCGCACGAAAGGCACCCGCACATGCGCATCGGACTCATAGGCACGGGCCGTATCGGCGCGTTCCACGCCGCCACCCTCGCCGGCCTGCCCGCCGTGAGTGGCATCGTGCTGCACGACGCCGACGAACACTCCGCCCGCGCCGTGGCCGAAACCGTCGGCGCGCAGTTCGCGGGCGACATCGACGGTCTGCTCGGCGCCGGCCTCGACGGCGTGGTCATCGCCGCCCCGACGGCCTTCCACGCCGACCTCATCCTCGCCGCTCAGCAGGCGGGGCTGCCCACCTTCTGCGAGAAGCCGGTGGCGGGCACCCTGGAGGAGACCGACGCGGTGCTCGCCGCGGCCGCCGACGCCCCCGTCCCGCTCCAGATCGGCTTCCAGCGCCGCTTCGACGCCGGTTATCTGGCCCTGCGCGAGGCGATCACCGCCGGCCGGCTCGGCTGGACCCACACCCTGCGCGCCTGCACCTCCGACCCGACGCCCCCGCACGCCGGCTACATCCCCGGCTCCGGCGGCATCTTCCGCGACTGCTCCGTGCACGACTACGACATCGTCCGCTGGGTCACCGGCCGCGAGGTCACCGAGGTCTACGCCACCGGCGCCAACCGCGGCGAGGACTTCTTCGCCGCGGCCGGCGACGTGGACACCGCCGTCACCCTGCTCACCCTGGACGACGGCACCCTCGCCACCTGCACCGCCACCCGCTACAACGGCGCCGGATACGACGTCCGGCTCGAAGTCTGCGGCTCCAAGGGCACGCTGGCCGCGGGCCTGACCGACCGCACGCCGGTGGTCTCGGCCGAGGGCGCCGCCTGGCCCGCGGACACGCCCTACGGCGGCTTCATGGAACGCTTCCAGGACGCCTACCGGGACGAACTCGCCGCCTTCACCGAGGTCGTGGCCGGCACCCGGCCGAGCCCGTGCACCGGGGACGACGCGCGCGCGGCGCTCGCCGTCGCCGAGGCCGCCACCCGCTCGCGCGAGCTGGGCCGCCCGGTCCGGATGGGCGCGGCCGGCTGAGCGGCTGACCGCACGCACAGCGACCGGACGGCGGCCGGGCCCGATCAGGGGCCCGGCCGCCGTCCGGTGTTCGGGCCCGCCTCCCGTGCCGTGCGCGATCACCGGCCGGCCGCGCACGGCACGGGAGTTGACGCCGTGCCGTACGCGGGGGCGAACCGGGCGGCAGCGGGTGCCGACCACCCGTCAGACCGCCCGCAGCCGCAGCCTGAGGGTGCGGGCCTCCGGGCGCAGCGCGAACTCCGGCGCCACGTCGGGACCGCAGGCCCGCGAGCCGAGACCGTGCTGGGCGGCGTCCACGATCAGGTGGCTCGCCGTGCCGGCGGGCAGCTCGAAGGGGTGCCCGGCGCGGGCGATCTGCTGCGGGGTGTGCCGGCTCAGGGAGAAGCCGGGCCGGCGTCCGCGCGTGTCGGGCAGCGCGGTGACGACCAGCACGCCGGTGCCGCCGCTGGTCAGCGTCAACTCCCGCAGGGCCGAGCGGTGTCCGCTCTCCTGGGGGCGCGCGTACGGCACCCCCCACTCCGCGACACCCGCGGCGAACCGGCCGGTGCGGGCGGCACGCATGCTGTCCGGGTAGGACTCCAGCGGGCCGGTGCCGAACCACTCGACGCCGTCCACCGGGCGCTCCCCGTCGGGCAGTTCGAGGTGGATGCCGATCCGCGGCCAGACCGTGGACCAGCCGCGCGACGGCGTCGCCTCCACCCGCAGTTCGAGCGCGTCACCGTCCAGCGACCAGACGGACTCGACCGTCACCCACCGCCCCGAGTTCGCCGCCGAGACCCGGTCGACCGTGCGCAGCGCGCCGTCGGCGCACTCCACGGACATCCGCCGCGTGGTCAGCCGGTCGAGGCCGTCGCGGCGCCACAGCGCGGCGTGGGAGGCCCCGGCGACGTTCGCGTCGGCGTCCGGGTCGACCTCGGCGCCCTCGTCGTTGTCGGTCGGCGCCCGGAACAGCTCCAGCCGCGGGCCCGTGACGGGCCGGCCGGCCAGGCGCACCAGGGAGCCGCCGGCGAACTCGGCGACACCGAGCGCCAGGGTGCCTTCGGCGGGCCGCCAGTCGCCGCGGGCCCGCGCGGCGGGCACGGGTCGGGGTGCGGAGCGGTCCAGTTGGGCGCTCGCCACCACATGGCCCGCATCGGCCCAGGCGGTCGCGGACGCAAGTACCGCGTCGACGGTGAACCAGGTCTCGGCGTCCGCCGCGACGGGTATCGGCGGCAGCGGCAGCACGGCCGTGCCGCCCGCCGCCACCACCGGCGCCTCCAGCACGCCTTCGGCCACCACCACCCCGTCGTGCTCGACCCGCCAGCAAAGGCGCAGGTCGGAACTGTCGGCCGAGTGGCGCTGGTTGGCGATCTCCACCACGCCGTCGGCGAAGGTGAACCGCACCGGCTGCACGACGGCCTTGAACTCGTGCAGGCTCGGCGTCGGCACGTCGTCGCTGAGCAGCATGCCGTCCATCACGAAGTTGCCGTCGTGCACGACCTCGCCGAAGTCGCCGCCGTAGGCGAAGAAGGGCGTGCCGTCGGGGGCAGTGGCGGCGATGCCGTGGTCACGCCACTCCCACACGAAGCCGCCGTGCAGCCGCGGGTGGGTGCGGGTCAGTTCCTCGTACGCGTCGAGCCCGCCGGGTCCGTTGCCCATCGCGTGGGCGTACTCGCACAGCACGAACGGCTTGGTGCGCTGCCGGGCGCCCTGCGCGGGGGTGCAGCCGAGCAGGGGTGCGCGCGAGCCGTCGGTGCCGATCTGCTCGCTCTCGCGCACCGAGGCGTACATCCGCGAGTAGACGTCGGTGTAGTCGCCGGTGTAGTCGCCCTCGTAGTGGACCGGCCTGCTGCTGTCGCGGGCGTGCACCCATGCGGACATGGCGGCGAGGTTGTCGCCGCTGCCCGCTTCGTTGCCGAGGGACCACATGACGATGCTGGGGTGGTTCTTGTCGCGCTCGACGGTGCGCTCGACGCGGTCGAGGTACGCCTCGCGCCAGGCCGGGTCGTCACTCGGGTTTCCGGTCCAGCCCACCGCGTCGAAGCCGTGGGTCTCCAGGTCGCATTCGAGCACCACCCAGAAGCCGAGTTCGTCGGCGAGGTCGAGCAGCCGGGGGTGCGGCGGGTAGTGGCTGGTGCGGATCGCGTTCACGTTGAACCGCTTCATCCGGGCCAGGTCGGCGCGGGCGTGCTCCTCGTCGAAGACCCGGCCGCGCTCGGGGTGGGCCTCGTGGCGGTTCATGCCGTGGAAGACCACCCGGCGGCCGTTGACGAGGAAGCGGTCGCCGCGGATCTCGACCGTGCGGAAGCCCAGCCGCACGGTGACCGTCTCGGCGGCGCTGGTCACCGTCGCCTCGTACAGCCGCGGTTGCTCGGCCGTCCAGGGCTGCACCGCGCCCGCGTCCAGCGGCGCGACGTCGGCCGGGGTGGCCCAGACCTCCTCGATGCCGAGTTCGGGCACCCGCAGGGTGACCGGGAAGGCCGCCGGGTCCGCGGTGATCTCGGGGTCGATGCCGCCCCGGCCGGCCGCGAAGCCGGTCCGCAGCCAGACGTCCTCGATGCCGCCGGCCGGGCGGGCGTGCAGGGTGACGTCGCGGAAGATGCCCGGCAGCCACCACTGGTCCTGGTCCTCGACGTAGCTGGCCGCCGACCACTGGTGCACCCGCACCGCCACGACGTTGTCGCCCGGCCGCACGGCCGCGGTCACGTCGAACTCGTGGGCCAGCCGGCTGCCGCTCGCGGCGCCGACCTCCTCGCCGTTCACCCAGACCCGGAACAGCGACTCGACCCCGTCGAACCGCAGCACCACCCGCTCGGCGCCGGCCCACTCGGCCGGCACCGTGAAGCGGCGGCGGTAGTCGCCGGTCGGGTTCTCGTCCGGCACGTGGGGCGGGTCGATCGGGAACGGGAACTGCACGTTGGTGTAGTGCGGCCGCCCGTAGGCACCGTCGCCCTGGAGCACCCAGTGGGAGGGCACCGGGATGGTGTCCCAGCCGCCGTCGTCGAAGGCGCCGGCCGCGAAGTCCGCCGCGACCCGCGCGGTCGGCGACAGCCGGAACCGCCACGGCCCGTTCAGGCTCAGGGCCGGGGCGTCGGAGTGCAGCCAGGAGCGCGCGGGGCGCAGGGCACCGTGCCCCGGCGCGGGGTCGGCCACGTACGCGGTGTCTTCGGGGGCGGTGCGAGAGGAGGACACGGGGGTCACGACTCTTTCTCGTAAAGGGCTGTGCGGGGGGCTCCTTGCCGCTGCTTATCGCAGGACGACCGTGCGGATCTCCCAGCCGCTCAGGGTCAGGTCGAGGGCGCCGTCGGCCGGCTGGGCGGACAGCGGCCGGCCGAGCAGGTCGACGGTGGCCGCCTCGGTGAACGCGCCCGTCACGCGGGCCCGGGCCCCGGTGTCGCTCATGGCGGTCAGCCGGACCTCGGTGCCGGTCCCGCCGTCCGCGGCGGCGACCCGGCGGACCGCCGAGACGAGCACGTCGGGGCCGTCGACCCGGATGCCCTCGGTGTCCGGGGGCAGGGCGCCGCCCGCGGGGGCGGTGCCGCGGGCCACCAGCACGTCGTTGCGGAAGAGTTCGGCCGCGCCGACCGCGCCGGCCGCCTGCCAGCCGCCGGCCGAGGGCAGCACCGCGAGCCGGTGCGCGATCCGCAGCCCGAGGTCCTGCGCGCCCGGCGCGGGGATCTCGCTCGCCGCGGGCTCGTCGCGGTAGGGGTGGATGTTGACGCTGATCGAGCCGACCGCCCGCAGCAGGGTGACGGCGAGTTCCGTGCCGTCGCCGACGACCTCGTACTCCGCGGAGTGGTCGACCAGCACGGTGACCGGGCCGGCGGTGACGAACTGGCCGGCCGGGTAGGTCGGCAGCGGGTGCTCGCCCCAGCCGCCCTCGGCGGTGAGCCCGCGCGGGGTGACGGCGAACTGCCCGGCGGACGCGGAGCCGGTGACGGGCTCGGGCAGGGGTGCGTGGAAGCGCAGCCGGTGGTCGGCGGAGCGGTTGAGGAAGGACAGCGAGATCCGTACGAACGGCTCGCCGGCCCGCAGCTCCACCACGGTCTCGACCGGGGTCGCCACGGTCTGCGCGCTGCGCACGTCGCGGTCCTCGGTGAGGGCGGCGGGCCAGTGGTAGACCCGGGTGATCCTGGTGCGCGCCCGCAGCGGGCCGTCCTCCAGGACCTCCACGGCGACCTCGGCGGGCTCCTCGACCAGCACGTCGCCGGCCGGGGGCCCGTAGTTGTAGCTGTCGCCGCGGTCACCGCCGTCGACCAGCCGGCCCAGGCCGCGCAGCACGGTGCCGTCGGCGCCGGTGACGTCCACCGTGCCGTCGGCGCGGACCTCGACGTCGACCAGGCCGTTCGCCAGGGCGCGGCCGGCGGCGGTGGCCGGGGTGAAGCCGGAGCCGGGGGCGTACTCGGGGGCCTGCTCGGCGGGAGTGACGCGCACGCTCGCCAGGCCCGAGGCGGGCACGTGCACCGGCACCAGGGCGGTGGCGCGGGCCTCCTCCAGGGTCAGCACCTGCCACTCCCCCGGGTGCGCGGCCGCGGCCTCGGCGACCTGGCGGCGCAGGATCAGCAGGTCGAACGGGCCGGACGTCGGCACCTCGGCGAGGTGGAAGACAAGCCTGCCGGGGGTGAGTTCGTAGCTGTCGATCTGCCGGCCGAACAGCTCGCGGCGGTGGATACGGCGCAGCACCCGCTCGACCTGGGAGGCGTCCATCACCTCGTCGCTGAGCACGGTCGGCGCCTGGGAGATCAGCTGCACGGGGTGCAGCGAGCCGTCGGCGGCGGTCGCGGCCAATGCGCCGCCCTCGGCGGGCGCCGCCACGTCCACCTCGATGTGGGCGGTACGGGCGAACGGCAGCGTGTTGCCGACCAGGTGGGCGTCGCTGGGCACCGCGGCCGCGGGCTCGGCCAGGGCCGCGTCCCGTACCGCGCGTGCGGCCTGCGCCGCCTCGGCGAGCCGGGCGTCGACCTGGTCGCAGGTCTCGTCGGTGCCGGAGCCGACGACCGAGTCGTGCGCCGTGGACTCGATGATCTTGTGCCAGGCCAGCTCCAGGAACGGCGCGTCGTCGCGCCCGGACCACAGGGCGCCGGCCCGTTCGGCGTGGTCGACGGTGCGCTCGGCGGCGGCCATCCGCTGCTTGAGGCCGAGCCGGACCGAGAGCACGCCCGGCAGGATGTTGCCGCGCACATGGCTGCGCAGCTCGCCGGTGACGACGGCGGTCGGCTCGTCGCGGACATGGCCGCGGAGGTACTCGTCGAGCGTGGCCAGGGTGATCGGGCGCTCGTCGCTGGAGGCGCGCCGCAGCCACTCGGTGAGCCGCGGGTCGGGCGCGCTGTGGTCGGTGCCCGCCATCGCGAGCAGCGGGTCGCCGCCCCAGCGGCCGGCGGTCATCTCGGCGTAGTCGGCGAGCGCGCGGCGGATGTCCTCGGGCACCAGCAGCACGTCGAGGCCGTTGTCGTAGCCGTCGAAGAGGAACTCGGTCCTGACCTCGGAGCCGTCGGGGGCCTGCCAGCGGAAGGCGTGGCCGTCGACGGTCCCGGGCACGCCCCGCCACAGCGCGGCGTGCGCGAACCCGGCGCGGGCCAGGATCTGCGGCATCTGCGCCACGTGGCCGAACATGTCCGGCAGGTACCCGATCGGCATGGCGCCGCCGAGCCGCTCCGCCGCGGCCCAGCCCATCCGCAGGTTGCGCACGATGGTCTCGCCCGAGCAGAGGAACTCGTCGAGCAGGATCAGCCACGGGCCGACGGCGAGCCGGCCCTCGGCGACGAGGGCGGCGAGGCGGTCGCGGTTCTCCGGCCGCATCTCCAGGTAGTCCTCGACCGCAGCCATCTGCCCGTCGACGGTGAACCGGAACTCCGGGTGCGCGTCGGCGGTGTCCAGCACGGTGTCGAGTGCGGTCACCAGGCGGTGCCGGAAGACCTGGAAGGGCTCGTACCACTCCCGGTCCCAGTGGAAGTGCGGGACGAAGACGGCGGATTGGGGCATGGGTCGGCGACCTTCTGTGGGCGGGCCCGGGCGAGGCGGGCGGACACGGGAGGGTGGTGGTGCCCGCGGGCGGGCGCGGTGGGCGAACGATGGTGCTGCGGTTGCGGTGCCGCGGTGCCGCGGCAGGGGTGGTGCTACGGCGGTGCTGCGTGAGGCAGTGCTGGGTGAGGCGGTGCTGCGTGAGGCGGTGCTGCGTGAGGTGGTGCTGCGGGCGGGCCGGTCGGGATCGGTGAACCGGCCCGCCCGCAGGTCATTTCAGCGATCCGGCGGCGAGCCCGGTGCGCCAGAACCGCTGGAGCAGGATGAAGACGATGATCACGGGCACGATCGAGACCAGCGAGCCGGTGATCACCGACTCCTGGAGCAGGGGCGCCCGGGCGGTCTGCCCGTTCCACTCGAACAGGCCGAGCGTGACCGGGAAGAGCGACTCCTTCTGGAGCATCACCATCGGCAGGAAGAAGTTGTTCCAGATGGCGACGAACTGGAAGAGGAAGATCGTCACCAGCGAGGGCGCCATCAGCCGAGAGGCCACCGAGAAGAAGGTGCGGAACTCGCCCGCGCCGTCCAGCCGGGCCGACTCCAGCAACTCCTCCGGCACCGCCGCGGAGGCGAAGATCCGGGCCAGGTAGACGCCGAAGGGGCTGACGATGCTCGGCAGGAACACCGCCCAGTAGGTGTTGACCATCCCCGTCGAGGAGAAGAGCAGGAACAGCGGCAGGGCGAGCGCGGTGGTGGGCACCAGGACCCCGCCGAGCACGACGGAGAAGAGGAACTCCTTGCCGCGGAACTGGAACTTCGCGAGCGCGTAGCCGCACAGCGCGGAGATCAGGGTGCCGACGCCCGCGCCGACCACCGCGTAGATCACGCTGTTGAGCGCCCACTTCAGGAAGATGCCGTCGCTGCGGCTGAACAGCGTGTGCAGGTTGCTGAAGAGGTTGAAGTGCGAGAACGCCAGGCCGTTGGTGGAGGCGAGGTCGCCCTGGGGCTTGGTGGCCGCGACGATCAGGAAGTAGACCGGCAGCAGGAAGTAGATGGTCAGCAGGAGCATCAGCGCCATGACCGCCGTGCGGCTGGCGAGGCTCTCTCGGGAGGCGGCGGACCGGCGGCCCTGGTGAAGATTGCTCACAGTCCGGCCTTCTTCGAGGTCAGTCGCATGAACCCGAAGCTCAACACGAAGGTGATGACGGCGATGACCACGGAGATCGCCGCTGCCTGCTGGTAGTTGTTCCCGGAGGCCACCGCGTAGGCGAGCATGTTCGGGGTGAACGTGCTGGAGATGTTCGAGGAGATCTGCCGCAGCACGGCCGGCTCCGCGTAGAGCTGGAGCGTGCCGATGATCGAGAACACCGTGGTCAGCACGATCGAGGGCGCGATGATCGGGACCTTGATCCGCCAGGCGATGGTCCAGTTGTTCGCACCGTCGAGCTTCGCGGCCTCGTAGGTCTCCTGCGGGATGGCCTGGAGCGCGGAGAACATGATCAGCATGTTGTAGCCGGTCCACAGCCAGGTGGAGACGTTCGCCGTGGACCACAGCACCGCGCCCGGCCCGAGGAAGTCCGGGTGCAGCCCGAGGTGGCCGAGCAGGTCGACCACCGGGCTGAGCTGCGGCGAGTACAGGTACGACCACATGATCGCGGCGATCACGCCGGGCACGGCGTAGGGCATGAACGCCGAGATCCGGAAGAACGCCTTGACCTTCAGCAGCGGGGTGTCCAGCAGCAGCGCCATGATCAGCGCGACGAACAGCATGACCGGCACCTGCACGATGCCGAAGAGCCCTATGCGCCCGATGCTGGACCAGAACTCGGTGTTGTGCAGCACCTGCGCGTACTGGTGGAAGCCGCCGAAGGTGGTGTACGACGTGCCGTACTGGCCGCCGGTCCGGCGCACCACCCGGAAGCTCTGCCAGAGGGCGTAGCCCACCGGCACCAGGTAGAAGAGCACGAACGGGAGGAAGAACGGCGTCAGGAAGGCGGCGATGGTGCCCGCCCGCGGGCCGCCGCCGGAGCGACGGCGGCGGCGGGGGGCATCGGGCGCCGCTACCACGCGCCGTGCGCGGGTTTCGGTGTCAGTCATGCTGGGGTCACTTGCCGGACTCGGCCGGGATGGCCAGGTCCTTCATCGAGCTGAGCGCCTTGGCCTGGGCGGTGGACAGCGCACCGCTGAGGGTGCCCTTGCCGGCGGCGGCCTTGGCCATCGCGTCCTGCAGGCTCAGGTTCACGGTCTTCTGCGTCGGGCCCCACGAGAAGTCGGTGTCGATGTTCTTGGACGACTCGGCGAAGACGTCGAAGATCTTCTCGTTGTTGTAGTAGGGCACGCCCTGGGACAGCGACGGCATCTTCAGGCCGGCGGTGGCCGCCGGGTAGAGGCCGCCGAGCTTGTTCTCCAGCGCCAGCGCCTGCGGGTCGGTGTTGAGCCAGGTGTTGAACTTCACCGACTCGTACAGGTGCGTGCTGCCCTTCATGAACGCGACGGTGGAGCCGCCCCAGTCGCCGGACGAGGCGTTGGTGCCCCACGTCGGCATCGGGACGATCGACCACTTGCCGGCCTGCTTGGGCAGGTTGTCGCGGAACATGCTGTAGCCCCAGGCGGCGCCGACGTAGCTGGCGATCTGGTCCTTCTGGTAGGCCGCGTACATCTGGGTCGAGCCGTTGGCGAGGTCGGTGCGGACCTCCTTGGCGTCGATCAGCTTCTGCCAGTAGTCGGCGACCTGCTTGCTCTTCGCCGAGTCGACGCTGACCTGCCACTTGTTGTCGCTGTAGGAGTACATCTTGGCGCTGTTCTGCCACAGCAGGCCGTTGAACCACTCGGCGTTGTTGGGGTCGAAGAACGTCATGCTGATGTTCTTGTCGGCGGCGTGCAGCTTCTGCGCGTCGGCCGCGTACTCGTCCCAGGTGGTGGGGACCGGCAGGTGGTACTTGGTGAACAGGTCGGAGCGCACGTAGAGCGCCATCGGGCCGGTGTCCTGCGGGAGGGCGAAGACGCCGGTGCCCCCGAAGCTGGTCTGCGACCAGGTCCACGGCACGAACTTCGACTTGTCGGCGGTGGCGGTGCCGCACTTGGAGGCGTCGACGAAGGCGTTCTGGGTGCGCAGGTTCGGCAGCTCGTCATAGCCGACCTGGGCGAGGTCGGGGGCGTTGCCCGCCTTCAGGGAGTTGCTGATCGTGCCGTACTGGTCGTTCGAGATGTCCTTCGTCTGGACCTGGATGTCCGGGTTCTGCTTGTTCCACAGAGCGACGACCTTGTCCATGCCCGGAACGGTGTTCCAGTACTGGAGGGTGACCTTGCCCTTCGCGGGTGCGCAGGCCGAGGCGGCCGACGAGCCGCCCGAGTGGCTGGACGACGAGCAGCCGGCGAGCGCGGCGATGCTTGCCACCGCGGTGACGGCGGCGGCGGCAAGGCGGACGCGCGAGGCGGTGTTTCTCATGGTTTCCTTCCAGGGTGTCCAGCTCCAGTGCTGGACAGGTCGACGTTGACACCTCAAGGCAGGCTTGCCTTCTGGTTGGAATGCTCAGGTCGGCGGGGCCGGGGCGGCGGCTTCGCCGAGCGATCGGACGGGCTGTTCCGTGAACGTTCCCGGGAGCGTTCACGGGACTGGTGAATTGCCGGAAGTCTGCGCTTCGTTCATGTCGAATGTCAAGACATACGGGTCAATCCCAAGTCGTTCAGGTTACGCGGAGCCGCTCAGCCGCAGCTCGGCCCGGACCACCAGGTCCTCGGGCGGCAGCGGATCTGCGCCGGTCAGACGCCTTCTGACCTGCTCGACGGCGAGCGCTCCCAGCCGGCGCGTGTCGAGCGCCACGCTGGACAGCGGGGGCTCCATCAGCGCGCCGAACTGCAACCCGTCGAAGCCGATCACGGCCAGTTCGCCCGGCACGTCGAGGCCGAGCCGGCGCGCCTCGCGCAGCGCCCCGACGGCGACGATGTCGTTGAACGTGAAGACCGCGGTGATCTCCGGATGGGCGGCGAGCAGGTCCCGCAGGCCCGCCCCGCCACCGTCGGCCGACTGGGCGGCGCCGGCCACCCGGCCCGGGTCGACGCCGTGCGCCAGCGCGGCAGCGGTGAACCAGGCGCGGCGCAGGCTCGGTTCGGCGCGGCCGATGTGGTCGAGCATGCCGATCCGGGTGTGGCCCTGGGCGACCAGGTGCGCGATCGCGGCGTGCACGCCTTCCTCGCCGTCGATCCGGATGCAGCTGAACCGCTCGGTCGGGCGGTCGCGGTCGATCAGCACCATGGGCATGCCGCGGGTGTACCGGTCGAGCTCGTCCTCGGTGCAGCTGAAGTAGCCGACCACCCCGTCCACCTGCGAGCCGATCACCTGGAGGGTGCCGATCTCCTCCTCGCGGCGGTCGGCGGTGTCGTATACGACCACGTGCCAGCCGCAGGCGCGGGCGGCCTCCAGTGCGGAGGCGGCGACCTCGGTGAAGAACGGGTTGCGCAGGTCCGGGATGACCAGCCCGATCGTGGTGGTGTCCTGCCGGACCAGGCCCCGGGCGAACCGGCTCGGCCGGTAGCCGAGCTCGCGGGCGGCGTCGAGCACCCGCTGCTTGGTGGAGCGGTCGATCTCGTCCTTGCCGTTCAGCGCGCGTGACACCGTCTGCCGGGAGACCCCTGCTGATCGGGCCACGTCATGGATCGTGACCCTCCGCGCCGGCTCCTGCCCCGACGACGACACCATCGCGCACCTCCGCTGCTCACGGGCCCGACGGGCCCGCACACCGAGTATGCCCTGCCGAGTTCCCGCCGGAGGCCGATCAGGTGCCCCGCGGGGGCCGGGCGGCCGGGCCCGGCGCACCCCGTCCTCGGCCGGCCGCGAAGTCCCCCGCGCCCCCGTAGGGCGCCCTCCTGCCGGGCAGGGCGCCGTCTCACGGGGTGCGACGTGAGCCTTGACACAGTGGGCGCCCATGGTGCTATCTGTTGCTGAACGTTTGATCGTGTGCGCTCAAACCCGGTCAACACGGGGATCTTTGAGCGTTTGTGGTGCGATCGGGCGTCGTACGGCGACGGGTGGCCGAGTGTGCTCGGGCTGGTCCGCCGGCCCTTCTCCGGGACGGGGAGAAGAGCGCGGTGTGCCGCGTCACACGCCCCCGCAGCCTTCTCCGTACCCGGACCCTGCCCGACCCATGGCGCCGGCCGCTCCCAGGCCGACGGCCCGGGGTCGCGCGGACAGGGCCCGGGCCATCACCCACCCCTCTCGCGCTGTCAGGGCGCTGCGACGGAGGAAGTCCCCCATGAGGAAACCGATCAGAGGCGCGCTGGCCGCGTTCGCCGGAGCGCTGCTGCTCGCCGCCGGCACCACCGCGGCCGGCGGACCGGCCGCACAGGCCGCGAGCCCGGGCTCGGCCCCGGCCACCGCTCCCGCCGCGGGCGGCACCGCGGCGGCGAAACCCGTACTCGGCTGGAGCAGTTGGAGCTTCGTACGGAAGAACCCGACCGCGAGCACCATCGAGGCACAGGCCAGGGCGCTCAAGGACACCGGCCTGGCGAAGGACGGCTACGTCTACGTCAACGTGGACGACTTCTGGCAGCAGTGCCCGGGCAGCCAGGGCCCCGACGTCGACGCGTACGGCCGCTGGGTCACCGACCCGGCGAAGTTCCCGCCGCGCGGCGACGAGAACGGCATCCAGGTCGTCGCCGACTACGTCCACTCGCTCGGCCTGAAGTTCGGGCTCTACGTCACCCCGGGCATCTCGAAGCAGGCCGTCGCGCGGAACACCGCGATCGAGGGCACCGGCTACCACGCGGACGACATCGCCACCACCGCCGCCGAGAACAACTACAACTGCGGCGGCATGGTCGGCATCGACTACACCAAGCCGGGCGCGCAGGCGTTCACCGACTCCTGGGCCGACCAGTTCGCCGGGTGGGGCATCGACTACCTGAAGATCGACGGGGTCGGCACCCCGGACATCGCGGACGTCCGCGCCTGGTCGCAGGCGCTGAAGCAGACCGGGCGGCCCATCCACCTGGAGCTGTCCAACAGCCTGGACATCACCAACACGGCCGCCTGGCAGCAGTTGTCGGACGGCTGGCGGACCGGCGGCGACATCGAGTGCTACTGCGGCCCGAACGGCAGCAGCTACCCGCTGACCACCTGGCCCTCGCTCGCCTCCCGCTTCGACCAGGTCGCGGACTGGGCACCGTACGGCGGCCCCGGCGGCTACAACGACTACGACTCGCTGGAGATCGGCAACGGCGCGAACGACGGGCTGACCCCGGACGAGCGGCGTACCCAGATGAGCCTGTGGTCGCTGGCCGCCTCACCGCTGATGCTCGGCAGCGACCTGACCCACCTCGACCCGACCGACCTGGCCATGCTGAAGAACACCGACGTCCTCGCGGTCGACCAGGACGGCATCGACGCGCGGCGGATCTCGGACGGCGCCGACAGCCAGGTCTTCGCCAAGAACGAGCCGAACGGCGACGCGATCGTCGGCCTGTTCAACACCGGCTCCACACCGCGCGAGGTCGCCACCACCGCGAAGGCGCTCGGGCTGCCCGGCGCCCGCGACTACGCCCTCACCGACCTGTGGGGCCACCGCACCACCGAGTCGGCCGGCCGGATCGCGGCGGACGTGCCGCCGCACGGCGTGGAGCTGTTCCGGGTCCACCCGACCCGGCACGTCCCGGGGTCCGCCGCCCCGTCGGTGACGCTCGCGCTCGACTGGGCGCCGGCCGCGAGCGACAGCACCACCCGTACGGTCACCGCGGCCCTGTCCGACAACGGCTCGCACCCCGTCACGGACGCCGCGCTGGAGCTGACCGGGCCGGACGGCGCGACGATCACCACGCACTCGCCCACCAAGGCCCGTGTCCTGGGCGCCGGGCACGCGCTGCGGGCCACGTACACCGTCACGCTCAAGCCGTCGGACGAGCTGTTCGCGGCGAGCGCGTTCCAGGCGACGGCCTCCTACCGCGACCGTTCCGGCACCGCGCACCCGGCGGTCGGGGACACCGTGACCGTCAACCACCCGGTGGCGGCGCCCTACCGGACCTTCGCCTCCACCACCGCGTCCTTCAGCCAGTCCGGCAGCCGGCTCGGCATCAGCGCCCAGGGCGCCGACCTGTACAACGGCACCAACGAGTACGGCACGATCTACCTGCCGGGCGCCGAGCACGACGGCTCCACGACCACCGTGAAGATCGACGCCCAGGCGGACACCGACGTGTGGGCCAAGGCCGGGATCATGGTGCGCAACGACATCACGCAGTCCGACACCTCACCGGGCTACGTGGCGCTGGTCGCCACCCCGGGCAACGGCTACCTGCTCGACTGGGACTCCGACGGCGACGGCAAGCTCGACTCCCAGGACTCGGTGGGCACCGCGGTCTACCCCTCGTGGCTGAAGCTCGTCCGCGACGGCACCACCTACAGCGGCTACTACTCCACCGACGGCAGCACCTGGCACCTGGTCGGCACCATCAGCGTGCCGACCGCCGCCGCGACCCAGGACGTCGGCCTGACCGCGACCTCGCACGCCGCGGGCACGACGGGCGAGGTCGACTTCGACGACTTCACCACCACGCCCTGACCCGCCCCTGACCCTCCGGGTCCCTCTCCAGGTCTCCATCCGGCGGCCGGCAGCCTCCGCCCAGGCTGCCGGCCGCCGGCCGTCTGCGACCCCCGCGCCGCCACCCCCGACGATCACCGATATCGATCTTTGCGCGCGTACAACATTTGCCATTTGACAACCATGTCTTGCGAGAACACCCTGGCGTGGTGCGGCGCGCACCGCCGTTCGGCTCGGCGCGCGCTCGTACAGGCGTGGCATCTTTCGGTATCCGGGTAGACGACGGTATGCAGCACGGAAGGCAGGTGACAAGTGGCGCTTCGACCCGTGGCCCGACCGGCCGCCCCGACGCGGGCGGAGGGCGCTCGGCGCCGCCTGCGACTCGGCCTACGCGGACTCGACGGACCCGGTCTCCGGAGGGGTGTCCTCGCGCGGGGCGAGGTCGGCCATCGCGGAACGGAAACCGCTCAGGCCCTCCACCAGCGCGACCCGTTCAGCCGGCGGCATGGCGGAGATGATGTGCAGCAAGGACGTCTCGCGGCGGGCCCTGAGCTCGGCGAGGTAGCTCTCCCCACGCACCGACAGGCGCAGTTCGAGCTCGCGGCGGCTGGCGGAGCTGAGCGAGCGCTCGATGAAGCCCAGCGCGTGCAGCCGGTCGCACATCCGGCTGACCGACGACGGCGCGGAGCCCAGCAGCTCGCCGAGGGTGCGCAGATTGATCCCCCGGTCGCGGTCCAGCACATAGAGCACCTTGAGCTGCGACCAGGAGACCGGTGCGGTCGAGGTCATGTCCCGGTCCTGCGTCCAGAGCACCTCGAGTAGCTCGATCACTTCGCGGGCGGCTTGAGCGGCGGCGTCCCGGTCCCGACTGGAGGAGATCCCGGAGCGCATGCCCTCAACTGTGGCACTTCCCAACTGCCTTGTCAGTCGCCGAGGCATAAAGCGTCTTTCCCCTCCTTTTTGGCTTCCATACTCTCGAACAGGTGGTAATCGACCGGTGGACAGATTCACGGCTGCGGAACGCGAGCTGCGCGGCGCCGCACCCCATGCTCTCCTCGCGGCGGCCAGGGGCGCGCTCATCACGCACTACGCGGCCGTCGACGTCGACCTGCTCATGGCCGACTACGCTCTGACCATACTGCAACCCGTGGACGGGGCCCCTGATACGGCGGAGCCCGCGCCGATCCACTCCAGCGCCGCCGGACGGGCCTTCGGCGCCCAGCGCGTGCACACCGAGACCGATCCGCGCACCGGCGAGCTCACCGCCCACCTGCCGATCAGCGTGCGCGGCGACCGGATCGGGGTGCTGTCGGCACGGTTCGCCGAGGGCGGGTACGACCCGGCCGCGGAGCCGGAACTGGCTGAGCTGGCCGAGGTGTTGGGGCACGAGATCGTGGTCGCCGAGCGGGACACCGACCTCTACCTGCAAGCCCGCCGCGCCGACCGGCTCACCCTCGCCGCCGAGATGCAGTGGGAGCTGCTGCCGGCCCGCTCCTGCTCCCGCCCGGAGTACGACATCGGCGGCGGCCTGGAGCCCGCGTACGCCATCCACGGCGACAACTTCGACTGGTCCGCGTCCGCCGGGCACCTGACCCTCACGGTCACCAACGGCATGGGCGAGGGCGTGGAGGCGGCGCTGCTCACCAGCCTCGCGGTGCACGCGCTGCGCAACGGCCGGCGCGCGGACCTGTCACTGGCCGACCAGGCGTTCCTCGGGGACCAGGCGGTCTACGGCCACTACCGCGGCCGGGTGCACCTCGCGGCGCTCCTGATGCGGTTCGAACTGGCCACCGGCGACGTCGAGGTCATCGACGCCGGCTCGCCCAAGGTGTGGCGGCTGCGCGGCGGCAAGGTCGAGCCGGTCGAACTCGAACCGCAGCTGCCGCTGGGCATGTTCGAGGACACCCTCTACACCACCCAGCACCTCCACCTGGAGAGCGGGGACCGGCTGCTGTTCGTCAGCGACGGCGTGTACGACGCGGTGTCCCCCGGCGGCGAGCGCTACAGCGAGCGCGCGCTGGCCCGGGCGATCACCAGCACCCGCCTCCTCCCCCCGGCCCAGGTGCCCCGCGCGGTGCTGCGCGAACTCACCACCCACCGCGGCTCGCCCGAGCCCGACGACGACGCGATGGTCGTCTGCCTCGACTGGCACGGCCGCGACACCGCCCCGCCCCCGGCTCCGGACCCGGCCCCCGACCAGCTCTGACGGTGCCCGGCCGGGCGTCGTACGGCCCGGGACCGTACGATGCCCGGCCCCGCGCCGGCTATCCGCCCGACCCCCGCTTCGTGCGCGGATGCCGTATCCGCAGGACCGCGTACAGCGTCTGCGCGACCTCGACGACGGTGACGGCGCACCCCAGCGCACCGGCCCCGTACAGCACCGCCGAGGCGGTCCCGGCGCAGTCTGCCGCCAGCACGAAGGCACCGGCGATCCCCGCGAACCGCAGCGCCAGCACCACGCGGAAGACCCATGCCAGCGACATCACGACGAACTCGGTGCCCGACACCCCGCGCCGGGCCAGCCGGCCGAGGTACAGGAAGAGGCCCCGGCTCGCGGCATCGGTGAGCAGTGCGGCCGACCCGAGGAGCCACCAGAAGAGCTGCATGTGATCCCCCAACCCTCGCCTGGCTGAAGCCCATCGTCCGCCGCCGGCCGGGCGCGGACCTGAGTACGCGTGCTCAACCCGATACGGGGACGGGCGCGCCGGGTGGTCGTCGTCCAGCACGGAGTGCGGGGGCCAGGCGCGGAGGGTCCGCGTTCTCCGGGTCCTCACGGGTGCGGCATCGGCGCGGGCGGTGTCGGCAGCAGGCGAACGAGGTGCTGTGCCACGTCCAGCGGCAGCGGTGGAATGTGGACGTAATCGGCGCCCCGTTCATCGCTGCGGGGGACGACCCGTCGGAGCAGAGCTTCGTCTGCGCCCAGTTCCCGTAGCAGCCGGCGCAGGGCGAGGGATGCGTGTCGGGTCTCGCTGAGGTTGTTCCTCAGCGCGTCGGGCATCGGCATGGCGGTTCCCCGTTCGGCGATCGGATACTCACTGACCGTAGGAAGCGCGGGCGTGCTGCGGCCATGGCACTTTGACGGTCCGTCAGCTCGAAGTGCCACCTCTACAGCGGCACACCGACCGCGTCCGCGAGGACACGCATGCGTGGTGTCAGGGTCCGCCGCCGGGCGATGACCTGACCGAGGATGTCGCGGGCATACCGCTGGTGCGGGAGCCACTGCGGTGCGGCCTGCCAGATGGTCTCCAGGGTGTCCACCGCCTCTGCGTACTGCCGCAGCCGCACCCGCGCGGACGCCTGGTCCAGCCGGTTCCGGTTGAGGTTGTTCGAGGTCGGGCGCATACCCTCCCAGGAGATCTCGGCGGAAAGTCGCAGCACCCGGTCGGGTCGATCCGAGACCATGGCGTGCTCGGCGTCCTTGAGCTGGACCGTCCGCGCGTCGAACGCCCGCAGGAAGCCCCCCGGCACCTGCCGCGGACCCAGCGCCGCGGCGGCCGAACCGGCAAGGAGCAGCAGTCGCTCGGCGTCGTCCGGCCGGGCGTCCCGGTCCGCCGCCGCGGCGGCGCGCAGCAGCAGCCATCCCCACGCGCCCAGCTCCGCGGGCGTGGCCCGGGACATACGGGGCTCGATCCGCTCGGCCCACTCCTCGGCGAGCCGCCCGGCCTCGGCGATCCGGCCGCGACGCAGCAGCAGCCAACACCGCGTGCTGATCGCGGCCGCCGCGTCGAGATCGTCGGGAGCACCGTCCAGGGCACGGCCGAGTGCGTCCTCGGCGGCATCGAACTGCCTGGTCTGGGTGAGCATCCAGCCGACCAGCCGCATCAGCCCGGCGTTCACCGCGCGCCCCGCCGGGGCGGCGGCCACGGCCGCGGCGTCGCGCAGCAGCACGGGCAGCACCTCGGCCAACTCGTCAAGACGGTCACCGGCAGCAAGGGGCATGGCGGCGGCGACGGCCGCGCGGACTCCGGCGACCGTCGGGGCGTCGTCGGCGGGCCCGGGCGGTGGAGCGGCCAGCGCGGCGCGGACAGGCGTCCACAGGTCCACAACGCTCGGAGAGGCGCCCTGCATATCGCGCACGCCTCCCAGCAGCCGGCTGGTGGGCACCCGCAGGGCCACGGCGAGCGCGCGGGCCGTCTCCACCCGCGTATCGTCCCGCTCGCCCTGCTCCAGCTTCCTGACCAGCGACAGGGACACGCCGGATGCGGACGCAAGCTGGTGCTGGGTCAGCCCTCGCCGCTTGCGGATCTCGCGCAGCCGCTCGCCGATGGGGCCACTGCTGCCGATGGGTTGAGGCATTCCGACCCCGGACCTACTCGTTTCGACCTCGACACCCGAAACGGTACAGCGGGTCCCGCCTCGCGCGGGGACGCCTTTCTCCGGCCGGCAGCGGATGCGGGCGCGGGCGCGGGTACGGACGTAGGTGACGGTCAGTCGGGTGTGTGACGGCGCCTCCCTCATGCGTGTGATTCAGGCCACAGCTCATTGACGATCAGCGAAACACCCGCGCAACATGGCGGAAACCACTTCCTCGGAAGCAGCTTGCCAGGTGCGAACTGTAAACGTTTACAGTTCGGTTGCGGTTCAGCTTCGGATGCATCTCCGGACTCGGCGGGACCCGGCTCCGGACCCAGCCTCAGAGCTTCAGCTTCAGCGAAAGGACGATCATGACGACTTCGGCCGGACCGCCGACCGTCGAGACCATCGCCGCGAAGGCGGGTGTCTCGATCGCGTCGGTGTCGAGGGTGCTGAACGGGCACGGCGCCCGCCCCAACACGGTCCGGCGGGTCGAACAGGCCGCCGCGGAACTGGGCTACGTGCCCAACGGCGTGGCCAGGTCGCTGAAGGGCGGCCGCACCCGGCAGCTCACCTTCGCGATGCCCGACGTCGGCAACCCGGTCTACGTCTCGATGGTCCGCCAGATACAGGCGACCGCGAAGCCGCTGGGCTACCGGCTGCTGCTGCACTCCACCGACGCCGTGGCCGAGGACGAGCTGGACGTGGTACGCAGCCTGGCCGACCGGACCAGCGACGGCCTGATCCTGGTCCCGATCCGGGTCACCGACGAGCACCTGAAGGTGCTGTCCGGGGCGGCGCGGCCGGTGGTCGTGATCGGGTCGCTGCCCGACCAGGCGCCGGTGGACAGCGTGCGGGCCGACTCGGTCTCCGGGGCCGTGCTCGCGATGCGCCACCTGCTGGCGAGCGGGCGGCGGCGGATCGCGTTCATCAACGGCCCCGCGGACACCGTCCCGGGTCGTAACCGCAGCCTCGGCTACCGCACCGCGCTGGAGGAGGCCGGGCTGGACCACGACCCGGCGCTCACCGTCACCACCGAGTTCGGTATCGCCGCCGGCGCCGCGGCGATGCACCGGCTGCTGGACGCCGACCCCGGTATCGACAGCGTCTTCTGCGCCAACGACCAGCTCGCGCTGGGCGCGGTGCACGCCGCCCACGACCGGGGCCTGCGGATACCCGAGCAGCTGGCCGTGGCCGGCATGGACAACAGCGAACTGGCCCGCGCCGGCCACCCCGCGCTGACCAGCGTGGACCTCGGCTCGGCCGAACGTGGCCGGATAGCCGCCGAGATGCTGCTGGCCCGGCTGGACGGCGGGGATGACGAGGTGCGGTGCGAGACCGTCGCGCCCCGGCTGGTCGTACGCGGCTCCACCGCGCACGTCCGGCCCGGGCGCGACGACGGTTCCGGCCCCGATTCCGACGTCGGCGGGGACCGTGACCAGGACCGGGCCCCGGGCACGAACCCGGGCACGAGCCCGGCCGCGGCCACGAACCCGAACCCGAGCACGGGCATCGCGTCCGGCAACACCCCGGCGAGCGCGTCGTGAGCGCCGGAGCGGTCCTGCGGCCGCGGCGCCGTACCGGACAGGGCGCCGGCACTCCCCCGCCGCGCTCCACCGCCGCGCGCCGCCGGGTGCTCGGCCTGGACAAGGACGCCTGGTTCCTGCTGCTGCCGGCGCTGATCCCGGTGCTGGTGCTGAGCGTGGGCCCGCTGCTCTACGGGATCTCGCTCGCCTTCACCGACGCCCAGTCCGGCGTCACCAACTCCACCTCCTTCACCGGCATCGCCAACTTCAAGGACCTGCGGCTCGACTCGCTCTTCTGGCAGTCGTTCCGGATCGGCCTGCTGTGGGCGGTGTGCGTCACCGTGCTGCAGTTCCTGATGTCGCTGGGCCTGGCGCTGCTGCTCAACCAGAACCTGCGGCTGCGCTGGCTGGCCCGCACCCTGGCGCTGGTGCCGTGGGCGATGCCCGAGGTCGTCGTCGGCATCATGTGGCGGCTGGTCTACAACCCGGACGCGGGCATCCTCAACAACACCCTGCACCACCTGCATCTGACCGACGGCACCACGGACTGGCTGTCCAGCCTGTCACTGGCGCTGCCCGCGGTGATCGTGGTGGGCGTGTGGGCGGGCATGCCGCAGACCACCGTGGTGCTGCTGGCCGGCCTGCAGAACGTCCCGCTGGAGCTGCACGAGGCCGCGAGCCTGGACGGCGCCGGGATGTGGCGCCGGTTCACCACGGTGACCTGGCCCACCCTCAAGCCGGTGGTGCTCTCCATCACCGCGCTGAACTTCATCTGGAACTTCAACTCCTTCGGCCTGGTCTACGTGCTGACCAGCGGCGGACCCGGCGGCAAGACCGAGCTGCCGATGCTCTTCGCCTACGACGAGGCGTTCCGCTACGGCCAGTTCGGCTACGCGGCCGCCATGGGCTTGGTGATGGTCGCGGTGATCGCCGTGCTGCTGGCCGTGTTCCTGCGCAACCGCCTGAAGGAGGACGAGTCATGAGCGCGACCGACGCGGCCGGCGCGGCCGCCGTACCCGCTCCCCCCGCCACCCCCGCGCCCAGCGCCTCCACGGGCGCCGGGCGGCGCAAGGCCCGCCGCCGGATGGGCCGCGCCGGGCAGTACGTCGCGCTGCTCTGCTACGTGGTGTTCCTCGCCTTCCCGCTGCTGTGGCTGGTCTCGACCGCCTTCAAGTCGCCGCAGGAACTGGGCTCGATCCACCCGACCTGGCTGCCGAAGCACCCCACGCTGGACAACTTCCGGTCCGCCTTCGACGAGCAGCCGCTGCTGCACTCCGCGCTGAACAGCCTGATGGTGGCCGGCATCTCCGCGGTCGTGTCGGTGGCCATCGCGGTGCCCGCGGCCTACGTGATGGTGCGGTTCCGCTCGATGGTCAGCCGGGCCGGCACCGCCTGGATTCTGGTCAGCCAGATGTTCCCGCTGGTGCTGATCATCATCCCGCTGTTCATGGTGCTGAAGAACATGCACCTGGTCGACTCCCGGCTCGGCCTGGGCCTGGTCTACGTGGTGTGGACGCTGCCGTTCGCGCTGTGGATGCTCCAGGGCTACGTCAAGGCGGTGCCGGTCTCGCTGGAGGAGGCCGCCGCGATCGACGGGTGCAGCCGGGCCCGCGCGCTGCGCAGCGTGGTGCTGCCGCTGCTGATGCCGGGCCTGGTGGCCACGCTGATGTTCTCCTTCGTCACCGCGTGGAACGAGTTCTTCTTTGGCCTGGTCCTGCTCAAGTCCCCGGAGAAGCAGACGATGTCCGTGATCCTGACCCACTTCCTGGGCGCCGAGGGCGCCGCGGACCTCGGCCCGCTCGCCGCCGCGTCGGTGCTCGCCACCCTGCCCAGCCTGCTGTTCTTCGCGCTGCTGCAGAAGCGGCTGGTCGGCGGCATGATGACCGGGGCGGTGAAGGGCTGATGCGCCGCCGTACCTTCCTGACCGGCACCGCCGCGACCGCCGCGGTGGCCGGCTCCGGGTCGCTGCTGTCGGCCTGCGGCTCCTCCAGCGGCTCGGGCGTGCCGCGGCTGGACTTCCTGTCGCTCGCCTGGCAGACGGAGTCGGTCAAGGCGAACAAGGCGCTGGTCGCGCAGTGGAACAAGCAGCACCCCGAGGTGCAGGTCCGCTACGTGCAGGGCAGCTGGGACGACGTCCACGACCAGTTGCTGACCTCCTTCGAGGGCGGCGCCGCGCCGGACATCATCCATGACGAGGGCATCGACCTGACCGACTTCGGCTCCGGCGGCTACCTCGCGGACCTGACCGGCCTGCTGCCCGCGGGCCTGAAGAGCCGTATCCCGCAGAGCACCTGGGACACCGCGCGGTTCAACGGCGCGGTGTACGGGGTGCCGTTCCTCCAGGAGCCGCGGGTGCTCATCGCCAACCGCACCCTGCTGGTGAAGGCGGGCGTCCGGCTGCCGGACGTCGCGCACCCGTGGACCTGGCAGGAGTTCGAGGACATCTGCCGGGAGCTGTCCCACCACGGCGGCGGCGGCGCCCAGCGGTACGGCACAGCCTGGCCGATGAGTTCGCCGGTGAGCGTGACGCTGAACCTGGCGCTGACCAACGGCGGCCGGGTCCTGTACAAGGACGAGGGCAGCGGCCGTACCGAGGTGCGGTTCGGCAGCGCCGACTCGGCCTTCGCCGAGCTGGTCCGGCGGCAGGTGAAGACCGACAGGTCCGCGCCCTCCAGCGCGCTGGCGCTCGGCGGCGGCGACGTGCTGCCCGGGTTCTTCGCCGGGCGGTACGCCATGCTGCCGCTGGACTTCTCCTACCGGCAGCAGATCGAGCAGCAGGCGCCCAAGCACTTCGACTGGGTCGTCCTGCCGCTGCCGGTCGGCAGCAAGGCGCCCGACGGCGGGCGCTCCCAGGGGGTCAGCCCGCAGACCCTGTCGGTGGCGAAGTCCTGCAAGCACCAGCAGGCGGCCGTGGAGTTCATCGACTTCATGACGCAGACCCCGCACCTGGTGCAGCTCGCGCAGGGCGACTGGATGCCGCCGACCGGCGCCGCGGCGCTGCGCGACCCGTCGCTGACCACCACCAAGCTCGGGTGGAGCACCGGGATGGCGATGGCGAAGTACCTGAGCGCGTCCCCCGCGCTGGGCATGCGCGGCTATCCCGAGTGGTCCGACAAGATCGCCACGCCGGCGCTCCAGCAGTACTACAGCGGCGCGATCAGCCTGGACTCGCTGCGCGGAAAGCTCGTCCGCGACGGCAACCGCGTCTTCGAGCGGTACCGGGACTGAGGGGGTGCGGCGCGCCCCTCCCCCAGGGCGCGCCGCGCCGCCGAGCGAACCGAGCGAGCGGCCACCCGATCCCCTGACCTCGACCGTCGCCCGTATCCGTATCCGTCCCCGACACCCGCACCGGAAGGAGCCCGCACCGTGTCCCGCACAGAGCACCACAGCCGTCCCCGGCCGCAGGGCCACCGACCGCGCGGCCACCAGCCGGCGGCGGGTCCGGCCCGCCCGCCACCGCCGCCGGGCACCCGCAGGGCACAGCCACGCACCACACAGCAGTACTCACCAGGAAACGGCACGGCATGAGCACAACTCCCGCCTCACCCAGCGCCTCTGACGCATCAGGTCCCCCACCCCTCAGCACGTCCGGCACGGCGCTGGCCCCGCCGCCGGGTGGCATCCGCCGCCCCCGCCCCGTACCCGGCAGCCCCCGTGACCACGCGCGCGGCGCGCTCACCGGGCTGGCCGTCGGTGACGCCCTCGGGGCGCCGGCCGAGAACATGAAGCCGTCGCAGATCCGTCAGCGCTGGGGCCGTATCGAGGACTTCGTCAGCGAGGACCCGGCGGGCACCGACGACACGGAGTACGCCATCCTGTCCGGCCTGCTGCTGGCCCGCTACGGCGCCGCGCTCACCACCGGCGACGTGGAGGCGGCCTGGCACGTGTGGATCGCCGACCGCGACGAAGGGGCCTTCCGCGGCGCCGGGTTCAGCGAGCGCGGCACCCTGGAGAACCTGCGCCGCGGGCTGGCCTCGCCGATCACCGCGCAGCACCGGCACGCCTGGAGCGACGGCCTGGCGATGCGCGCGGCACCGTTCGGCGTCTACGCGGCGGGGCGGCCCGCCGAAGCGGCGCGGCTGGTGGCGATCGACGGGACCGTCAGCCACGAGGGCGAGGGGATCTACGGCGGCCAGGCGGTCGCCGCCGGGGTGGCCGCGGCGATGACCGGCGGGGACTGCTCCGCGGTGATCACCGCCGCCCTGTCGGTGGTGCCCGAGGACTCCTGGACCGCGCGGTCGCTGCGGCGCGCGGTGACCGTGGCGCGCCGGGTCCGGCTCGACCCGACGCTCACCGTGCTCGACCGCGAGCGCGCGCTGCGCTCGGCCGTCGTCATCGGCGGGTACCCCTGGACCGACCTCGCGCCCGAGGCGGTCGGCCTCGCGTTCGGCGCGTTCGCGCTGGCCGGGGGCGACTTCAGCCGCTCGGTGCTCACCGCGGTCAACATGGGCCGCGACGCCGACACCACCGCGGCGGTCGCCGGCGCGCTGGCCGGCACCCTCGGCGGGTTCGGCGCGATTCCCACGCACTGGTCGGAGGCGATCAAGCCGGTCACCGGCAGTTGCCTGCCGGCCATGGCGGGCTACCACGTCCGCGACATCGCCGACCTGCTCGCCCCCGGGGAACCCGTGCCCGGTCCGGCCGAACGGGTGGCGTCATGAGCACCACCGCACACGGCTTCTCGCGCGGGCCCGCTTCCGCGGCGAAGGCGACGGCCGACGGCGAGCCCGGCCGCCCCGACAGTGGGCCCGGCCGCCCCGACGGCAGCTCGGCCCCGGAGGCCGGCGCCCCCCGCGAAACGGCACCACGCCCGCGCCCGGCGGCCGATGCCGGCACCGGCAACTCCCGCCCGCTCAGGCCCGGTTCTGGCACCTCGGCGCTTCCGGCCGGCACGGCACACCGGACCCCCGGCGGTGCCGCCACCACGACGCCCCGTCCGGCCACCGGACGCGGCGACTCCCCACACCCGGAGCACACCCCCGTGAACCGCACCGGCACGTCCGGCATCCCCGCGCCCGCTTCGGACACCGCCCACGGTGCGGCGGCGCCGGGTGACCGGGTGACCCGGGACCGGGTGGAGGGGCTGCTGCTCGGGCTCGCCGCGGGCGACGCCGCGGGATGGCCGGCCGCACGCCATCGGGCCGCGCGGATGCCGGAGTGGACGCGGCGGCTGACCCGCGAACTGGACACGTTCGCCGAGCAGAACGCGACCACGACCCTGCCGGTGCCGATCGCGCTCAACCAGCCGCCCGAGCCGCTGCGGCTGGGGCCGTCCGACGACGCGGAGTGGGCGGCCTTCACCGCCGAGTCGGTGCTGTCTGCGCGCGGCGCGCTGCTCAGCGACCTCAGCCGCGACCGCCGGGTGCGGGCCGCGGTGGACCTCGCCTGGATGTCGCTCGCCGCCGAGATCTCCTCGGCCGCGGCCCGCGCCTCGGAGGTGGAGTCCGCGGTGATCCCGCTGCGCGCCCGGATCTCGGTACGGGCCGGGCTCGGCAACCTCGCCACGGGGCTGCGGCCGCCCGCCACCGGCCACGACAACCCGCACTTCTTCGACGACGCGGCCTGCGGGCGCGCGTGCGTGCTGGCCGTGGTGCACCCGGGCGACCCGGCCGCCGCCGCCGACCTGGCGGAGTACGACGCCCACTACACGCAGGACGGCGACGGGGTGCACGGCGCCCGGGCGATGGCCGCGGCGGTCTCGCTGGCGCTGGCCGGCGCGTCCGCCGACGACTGCGTACGGGCCGCGCTGCGCGAACTGCCGGCCGGCTCGGAGATCTCCCGCAACGCCGAGCACGCGGTCGCCCTCGCCCGGGCCGCGCGCGCCGCCGAACCCGACGGCCACGGCCAGGCGTTCGGCCTGGTCCCGCTGCTGGAACACCAGATCGTGGACCACGTCTACAGCTACGGCATCGCCGCCGCGGAGACCGTGCCGGTGGCGCTCGCCCTGGTGCTGGCCGCCGACGGCGCGGTGGACCAGGCGGTGCCGGCCGCGGCCTGCCTGTCGCGGGTCGCGGACTCCGCGCCCGCGCTGGCCGGCGCCCTGGCCGGTGCGCTCGGCGGCGCCGCCGCGTTGCCGGTCTCCTGGCGGGAGGCGTGCCGGACCCTGCCCGGCTGCGCGCTGCCCCGGCTGGTGGGCACCGATCTGGTGGACCTGGCCGGGCGGTTGGCCGGCGTCGAGCCCGAGGCCGACCCGTACGCCGTACCGGACACCTCGCCACCGCCCGCCGAGCCGTTCGCCTCGCCCGGCGCTCCCGCACACCCCGTGGCGCCGCTCGCCACCGACCCCCATGCCCCTGTCACGGAAGGACCCGGAAGCAATGAAACTCACGCTTGAGGACCGCATCACCGGCTGCCTCGTCGGCGCCGCTGTCGGCGACGCCCTCGGCGGCCCGGTCGAGGGCTGGACGCCCGAGCAGATCACCGAGCGGCACGGCGGCCGGGTACGGGGCATCGTCGGCCCGTTCTACGAGGAGTGGCGCACCGCGCGCCCGATCGCGCCGTACCACAAGGGCGACGGGCACGTCACCGACGACACCCTCATGACGCACGCCCTGGTGCGGGTCTACGCCAAGGTCCGCGACCACCTCGACGCGTACAGCGTGGCCGACCACCTCGTGCCCGACCTGATCGGCACGCCCCGGTGGATTCCCGAGCTGGAGGCGGAGGCGCTGCCGCTCCAGCGGATCTTCCTCGCCGAGAAGTGGATCGTGGCGCGGCTGCACTACGGCCACGTCGACCCGCGCGAGGCGGGCGTCGGCAACATCGTCAACTGCGGTGCCGCGATGTACATGGCGCCGGTCGGCGCGGTCAACGCCGGCAACCCCGCGGCCGCGTACGCCGAGGCGCTGGAGGTGGCCGCACCGCACCAGTCGTCGTACGGGCGGGAGGCTGCCGGGGTGTTCGCCGCCGCGGTCGCCGCGGCGTTCGCGCCGGACGCCACCGCCGCCTCCGTGGTCGAGACGGCGCTCGCCCTCGCCAAGGACGGCACCCGCGCCGCGATAGAGGCGGTGTGCGAGCGCGCCACCGGCTTCGACGACTGGGAGGAGGCGCTGGCGCCGCTGCGCGAGGCGGTCGCGCCGTTCGACACGGTCGGCCCGCGCTACCGCGAGCCCTCGCTCGGCGCCCGCCGCCCCTCCCGGCTGCACGCGATCGAGGAACTGCCGGTCGCGCTCGGCATGTTGCTGATCGCGGGCGGGGCGTACGAACCGGCCGTGCTCGGCTCGGTCAACTACGGCCGCGACTGCGACTCCATCGCGACGATGAGCGGCGCGATCGCCGGGGCGCTCGGCGGCACCGGCGCGGTGCCCGCCGGGTGGAGCGACGAGGTGGCCCGCGCCAGCCGGCTCGACCTGCACACCCCCGCGGCCGACCTGTCCGCCGTCGCCCGCGAGGTCTTCGCCCGCGACACCGACCGCCGCCGCGCCCACGAAGCCGCGTTCACGGCGCTGGCGGAGGTCCGATGAGCCCGCACCCCGCGGAGTACCCGCCCCCGTCGCCGACCGGGCCGGGCACGGCCGACGGTGACGGCGGGCGCGGTGCCGGGTCCGATCCGGCGCTCGGGGAGCCGTTGCGGCTGACCTGGGTGCAGCCGGAGGACCTGGTGGGGCACGAACTGCGGCAGGCCGAGCAGGACGGGCGGGACACGGCCGCGGTGCGAGGGCGCTGGCTGGCCGCCGGCGGGCACCTGGCGCCGGAGCGGGCCGGGGCGTCGCCCGGTCCGGTGCGCCCGGAGGTGCGGGCGCTCGCGCACGAGCTGCTGGACGAACTGGCCGGGCAGCGCTCGCCGTTGGCCGAGCAGGAGCCGACGGATCTGGCCGGGATTCACGCGGCCGCGGGCGCGCCGCCCGCCGTGGCGCGGGTCGAGCGCCCCCAGGAGCTGGCCGAGCGGCTGGAGGCGGGCTGGCTGGGCCGGGCCGCGGGGTGCGTGCTCGGCAAGCCCGTGGAGAAGCTGCCGCTCGACGGCATCCGGGCGATCGCCCGCTCGACCGGCAACTGGCCGGTGCGCGGCTACTTCACCGAGGTGGGCCTGGACCCGCGGGTCGCCGCCCGCTTCCCGTGGAACCGCCGCAGCCGCCCCACCTCGCTCGCCGAGAACATCGACGGGATGCCCGAGGACGACGACCTCAACTACCCGCTGCTGGCACTGATGTTGCTGGAGGCCCGCGGTCACGGCTTCCGCACCCGGGACGTGGCGCAGCTGTGGCTGGACGAGCTGCCCGCGGGCCGTACCTTCACCGCCGAGCGGGTCGCGTACCGGAACCTGCTGGCCGGGCTGGAGCCGCCGGAGACCGCCACCTGGCGCAACCCGTTCCGGGAGTGGATCGGCGCCCTGATCCGCGCGGACGTCTTCGGCTGGACCCGCCCGGGCGACCCGGCCGCGGCTGCGGACGAGGCATGGCGCGACGCCGTGCTCAGCCACACCGCGAACGGCGTGTACGGGGCGATGTTCGCCGCCGCGGTGGTGGCGCGGGCGGCCGGTGGCGGCGCCGACGTGCACGCGTGCCTGGCGGCCGGGCTCCAGGTGGTGCCGCGCGGGTCGCGGCTGGCCGGCGCGGTCCGGCTCGGCATCGACCTCGCCGGCGCCGAACCGTCGGGCAGCGCGGAGGGCTTCGCCGTCGTCGTGGACGAGCTGCACCGGCGGTTCCACGACCACCACTGGGTGCACGTCCTGCCCAACGCGGCGCTTCTCGCGTCGGCCCTCACGCACGCCGACGGGGACTTCGCCGGGTCCGTCTGCCGTGTGGTGTCGGGCGGTTGGGACACCGACTCGAACGGCGCGACGGCCGGGTCCGTCACCGGGCTGCTGGCCGGTTCGGCGGCCGCGCTGCCCGGCGAGTGGACCGGCCCGCTGAAGAACCGGCTGGCCAGCACGGTCGGCGGGTTCGAGGGCATCGGCTTCGACGCCCTCGCCCGTCGCACCGCCGCGCTGGCCGTGCTGCCGTCCGGCCCGAACCCGCGGGAGCACGAAGCGCCCGCGCGCCGCGCGCCCGCACAGGGCACCCCCGAGGAAGGCACCCGATGAGCACCGATCCGACCGTTCCCCCGGCACCCTCCGCTCCCCCGGGGCGCCGCGGCGCCCCGCCTTCCGGGCGGGCCCGCATCGTGGTGCTGGGCAGCGCCAACATGGACCTGGCGGCGTACACCCGGGTGGCGCCGGCGCGCGGCGAGACCGTCACCGGCGAGGCGTTCCGCACCGTGGCCGGGGGCAAGGGCGCCAACCAGGCGATCGCGGCCGCGCGGGCCGGTGGCGAGGTGACGTTCGTCGGCGCGGTCGGCGACGACGACTTCGGGCCGCGGCTGCGCGCCGCCCTCGACGGCGCCGGGGTCGGCACCGGCCCGCTGCGGACGGTGCCGGGCCCGAGCGGCATCGCGCACATCGTGGTCGACGGCGAGGGCCACAACGCGATCGTGGTGGTGCCGGGTGCGAACGGCACGGTGACCTCCCTCGCCGACGGCGACGAGGACGTCATCGCGGCGGCCGGTGCGCTGCTGCTCCAGCTCGAACTGCCGCTGGACGGCGTGCTGGCGGGTGCGCGGGCCGCGCACCGGCACGGCGTCCGGACCGTCCTCACGCCGGCGCCGGCCCAGCCGCTGCCCGGCGAACTCCTCGCGGTGACCGACCTGTTGGTGCCCAACGAGCACGAGGCCGCCGCGCTCAGCGGCCACTCCGACCCGCGCGCCGCCGCCCGCGCGCTGCTCGACGCGGTGCCCGAGGTGGTGGTGACGCTCGGCGCGGCGGGCTGCCTGTACGCCGCCCGCGGCCACGAGCCGCTGGTCGTACCGGCCCTGCCCGCGAAGGCGGTGGACACCACCGCGGCCGGCGACACCTTCGTGGGCGCCCTCGCGGTCGCGCTCGGCGAGGGCCGGCCGGTGCCGGCGGCGCTGGAGTGGGCGACGGCCGCCTCCGCGCTGTCGGTGGAACGCGAGGGCGCGTCGTCCTCGATGCCGGAGCGCGCGGAGATCGACGCGCGGGCCGCCGGCGGTACGCCCGTATCCCGCCGGGCCGACCGCCCGAGTCACGGATGAGCGGCCTCAGATGACCGACCGACGACGACTGCCGACGAACACCCCCGCTGATCGGGACGACACGACGACCGACGACGACCGGACGCGCGAGGACCGGCACCCCGGCGAATCCGCCGGACGCCGAAGCACGTGGAAGAAGCCGAGGTAGCTCCCATGCACCACCCCAGTACCCGCAGTACCCGCCCCGACGACCGACTCCCCGCTTCCGCCGACGCGGTGACGGCCGCGGGCTCGGGCAACGGCACCGCCGTACCGCCGCCGCGCACCGAGCCGTCGCCCGAGGCTCCCCACACGCCGCCCGCCGGCGGCCCGTTGGAGGGCATGCGGGTGCTGGACCTGGCCACGCTCTTCGCCGGGCCGAGCGCCGCGACCCTCCTCGGCGACTTCGGCGCCGACGTCGTCAAGGTCGAGCACCCGCGCAAGCCGGACCCCTCCCGCGGCCACGGCCCGAGCAAGGACGGCGTGGGCCTGTGGTGGAAGCACCTCGGCCGCAACAAGCGCAACATCACCCTCGACCTGTCGACGCCCGGCGGCCGGGACGTGCTGCTCAAGCTCGCCGCGTCCGCCGACGTCATCATCGAGAACTTCCGGCCGGGCACGCTGGAGCGCTGGGGCCTGGGCTGGGAGGAGCTGTCGGCGGCGAACCCGCGGCTGGTGCTGGCGCGGGTGACGGCGTTCGGGCAGTTCGGCCCGTACTCCGCGCGGCCCGGCTTCGGCACGCTCGCCGAGGCGATGAGCGGGTTCGCGTCGGCGACCGGCGAGCCGGACGGCCCGCCCACGCTCCCGCCGTTCGGCCTCGCCGACTCCGTGGCCGCGCTCGCCACCTCCTTCGCGGTGATGGCCGCGCTGGCCGGCCGGGACCGTACGGGCACGGGGCAGGTGGTCGACATGGCCATCATCGAGCCGATGCTCGCGGTGCTGGGCCCGCAGCTCATCTGGTACGACCAACTCGGTTACGTGCAGCCCCGGATGGGCAACCGCTCCACCAACAACGCGCCGCGCAACACCTATCGGACCGCCGACGGGGCGTGGCTGGCGGTGTCCTCCTCCGCGCAGTCGATCGCCGAGCGGGTGATGCGGCTGGTCGGGCGGCCGGAGCTGGTCGAGGAGCCGTGGTTCGCCACCGGCACCGGGCGGGCCGCGCACGCCGACGAGATCGACACCGCGGTCGGCGGCTGGATAGCCGGGCACGACCGGGACGAGGTGGTCGCGGCCTTCGAGGAGGCGCAGGCCGCGGTCGCGCCGATCTACGACGTGCGGGACGTGATGACCGATCCGCAGTACGGCGCGCTGGGCACCGTGGCGTCCGTGGACGACGCGGAGCTGGGGCCGATGCGGATGCAGAACGTCCTGTTCCGGCTGTCGGGCACGCCCGGCGCGATCCGCTGGACCGGCCGCCCGCACGGCGCGGACACCGACGCCGTCCTCACCGAACTCGGCCTGGACGGACCGGAGATCGCCGCGCTGAGGGCGGAGGGCGCGCTGTGAGCACCGGAACCCACGACACGACGGGCACCCCCACCGGGCCCGGCACCCCCGCCGGTCCCGCCGCCGACGACCGCGCCGGTGCGGACGACGCCGTCCTGACCTGGCTCTACGCCCCGGGCGACCGTCCCGACGTGGTCGCGAAGGCGCTGCGTTCCGGCGCGGACGTCGTCCTGGTCGACCTGGAGGACGCGGTCGCGCCCGCCCGCAAGGAGTACGCGCGGGCCGCCACCGCCGAGTTGCTCGCCGAGCCGGTGCCGGGGCCCGCCCGGGTGCACGTACGGCTCAACGCCCTCGACGGCCCGCTGTTCGCGGCGGACCTCGCGGCGCTGGCCGGGCTGCCGGGCCTGGGCGGGCTGCGGCTGCCGAAGGTCGCCGGGCCGGGCGATGTCGCGTCCGTGCTGCGGCTGCACCGCGAGCTGGCCGGGCCCGGCACGGCCGTGCCCGGGCTCTACCCGCTGCTCGAATCGGCGCTCGGCCTGGAGAACGCCTTCGCCATCGCCACCGCCGATCCCGCGGTGCGCGGACTCGCGCTCGGCGAGGCGGACCTGCGCGCCGACCTCGGCGTGACCGAGGAGGACGCGCTCACCTGGCCCCGGGTGCGGACCGTCGTGGCGGCCCGCGCGGCCGGACTCGCCCCGCCCGCGCAGTCCGTCTACCCCGACGTGCGCGACCTCGACGGCCTCGACGCCTCCTGCCGTCGCGGCCGCGCCCTCGGGTTCCTCGGCCGCGCCGCCATCCACCCCCGCCAACTCCCCGTCATCGCCCGCGCCTACCTCCCCACCGCGGGCGAACTGGACGCCGCCCGCGAGACCGTGGCCGCGGCCGCCGCCTCGCCCGGTGCCCTGGCCCTGCCCGACGGCCGCTTCGTGGACCCCGCGGTGGTGGCCGGCGCCCGACGCGTCCTGACGCTTGCCGCCCGCGCGGAGGCGTACTTGTAGGGTCCGCTGACGATGAACGGGGGACCGGAGTCCGCGTCGAGACCACCACGCCGGTTCGCGGCCGCCGACGGATTCGGGTCGTGCTCGTTGCTACTCGCGGTGCGCCGCGGCTTCGGCGGCCTTCGCCGCTTCCTCGGCTTCGTCCAACACCGCGAAGACGTAAGGAAGTTGCTCTTCCAGATGTCGGCTGAGCATCGCCACGGCGGCGTTCCGGGGAATCTGCTGCGATCCGACCCGGCGCGCCACCTCCTGCATCGCGGTGTACGCCTCGACGAAGTCGCGGAGGTGGTCAGCGGGGTACGCGCGGACCAGCCCGCCCCAGATCTCCACCGCCGCCATCGACGGCTCCAGGGCCTCCTGCCAGCGGCCGTCCTCGCTCAGCAGGGCCACCGAGTCGGTCAGGAACGAGGCGATGAGCGGCTGGTACTTCGGCAGTTCCCGGTCGAGCCCGTACCAGAGGTCCAACGCGCGGCAGAGCGCGTCCGGGAGCGTCTCCAGGGAGCCGGACAGGGCCTGCCAGAGGCCGAGTTGGAGGGTGTGCTTGACCAGGCTGAGCTCCGCCTCGGCGCCGGCGAGCCCGATCCGCCGCCGGTGCTCCCCGATGCCGACCGCCTGCCGCAGGGCGTCGCACGCCTCGGCTGAACGTCCCAGCTGGTGGAGGATGTTGCCGAGGTTCACCAGCGAGGAGATGAGCCGGCCCTCGAAGTTGCGCGGGTCGCGGCGGGCCAGTAGCCGAAGCCCCTGCACCGCGTCCTCGGCGTAGCGGAGGCCCTCCTGGTGCCGCCGCATGCCGACGAGCAGCGCCGCGAGGTTGGAACGCCAGACGGGGAGCAGGATCTCGTGGGAGGAGTCGGTGGCGGCGAGCTGCTCGGAGAGTTCCACCGCCCGGCGCAGCGCGCGCCGGGCCTCGTCGAGGCGGCCCAGGTCCCAGAGCCCGTCGGCCAGGTTGTTCAGGTTCCAGGCGAGTCTCGTCCTGGTGTGCCGGTCGGTCTCGCCCAGCCGCTCCAGCAGCTCCACCGACTCTGCGAGGGCGAGCAGCGCCTCCTGGTCGCGCCCGGCGGCGGACAGGCAGGAGCTCAGCGTGCTCAACGCGAGGGCGTACGCGCGGTCGCGGCCGGGGTGGTTCCGGTCCAGGCGTTCGATGACCCGCAGCTGCTCCGCAGCCGCGGCCAGCGCCTCCTCCGCGCGGCCCGCGCCGCTGAACGTGCTGCTGAGCAGGTCCAGGGCGATGCCGAGGTCGTTCAGTGCGGTCGCCGAACCGTCCGCCGCCTGCCGCCGGGCGGCGGTCACGGAGTCCTCGGCGAGCTTCAGGGCGAGCCGGTCCAGACCGTCGTGGGCGTGGATCAGGACGATCCGGAGCCGGTTCAGCACCTCGACGCTGAGGCCGCCGGCCGGCATCGCGTCCAGCAGCGCCTGTTGCACGCCGGCGGTCCTGGCGGTGCGGCCCGTCCCGTGGTGCGCGGCGGCGGCCCGCGCCAGCACGGTCACCAGCCGCACCTGCTGGTCGGCGGAGGAGCGCGCCAGCAGGTCGGCCAGCGGGAGCGGCGGATCGAGGTCGAGCAGGGCGCGGGAGGCGTGGTACTCGCCGACCCGGTCGGGTTGCAGCGGGCCCCAGAACCGGTCCGGTCCCGCCGGGTAGAGGGTACGCAGCCAGGCCGCCATGACCGGTGCCCGCGCGGGCGGGATACCGGGGAGCGCCCCGACGGCGGCGACCGCCTCGGGCTCGTCTCTCGCCCCGCACAGCGCGGCGACGGCCACGGCCTGCTGGAGGACGGTCGGATCGAGCGGCCCGAGCCGTTCGGCGGCCCGCACCCAGTACCGCTGCTCGTGCCGCAGCAAGGTGGCCTCGGCGGGCTCCTCGGGCGCGGCCGAGACCGGCGCCGAGCCGTGCTGCAACAGGGCGGTGAGCGCAGCCATCTGTACGGTCAGCACCGACTCGTCGCCGTCCACGCCCAGTCGGCTCGGCACGCCCAGGGCCGGCGCCAGGGCAGGCCATCCGGCGGGCGGGCGGCCGGGCAGGCCGGGTAACGCCTCCAGCAGATCGGCGAGGTCGCCGACCGCGCCGCGGAACAGCGCGGTCATGGCGTCGGGCGGGCCGCCCGCACCGACCAGTGCGGCCAGTTCGATGGTCGGGGCCCTGGCCAGGATCTCGTCCGCGTACGACGCGGTCAGCCCGTCGCTCTGCCAGGCGCCGCCGGTACGGGCGAGGAGCAGCAGCCGCGTACGGTGCCGGCAGCCGCGCAGCTGGTCGATGACGCGGCGCACCAGGCTCGGCCGGGCGTCCGCGTAGTCGATGACCAGCAGGAAGTCGAGCGCGGTCTCCAGGGACCTGAGTTCGGGCAGGGCGAGGTCGCTGTCCCGCAGTTCCGCCCGGAGGTGCCCGGTGACCCACCCCTCCGCCCGCAGGTCGTCGGCCAGTTGGCGGGCGAGGCGGGACTTGCCCTGCCCGCCGGGCCCGGTGACCACCCGTACCGAGAAGCCCTCGGCACCGACCTGGCACCAGTCCCGCAGCGCCCGCAGCTCGTCCGCCCGCCCGCGGAAGGCCACCGCCTCGGCGTCGGCGCGCAGCAGCATCGCCGGCGAGCGCAGGTCCCGCTCGGGGGCGGCCGGATCGAGCAGGTCCACCGGTTCCGCGGCTTCCAACAGCGGCTGCCAGCCGCCGTGTTCGGCGATCAACGCGGTGAAGCCGTCGTCCGCGAGCAGCAGCGAGGCCGGGGTGGCGGTCAGCCGGGTACCGCCCACGGCCTGCCGGTCCGCGCGGACCACCCCGCACAGCAGCCCGCTCTGGCGGCTCTCGGTCAGCAGCGCGGCACCGGACATCCCGGACCAGCCGGTGCCGGTCCCGTCCCGTACCGGGATGGTCGCGTCCTTGCTGAAGACCTCGTAGCGACCGGCGAGCGAGCCGGTCCCCGGCATGATCTCGCCGCTGATCCGGCCGTCGAAGCGGTCGCCGCTGCTGGGGTCCTTCTCCATCCGGGGGAAGCCGGCGACGGCGACCGGGTGGGGGCGGGTGCCGATGATCCGGCCCCACCGTTGCGGCGGCCGGGTGCGTATGTCGGCCAGCGAGTCGGGCGGCTGCCAGCGCCGGCCGGCTCCCCCGCCCTGGCCGGCTCCTTCGCCCTGGCCGGCTCCCCCGCCCGGCCCGGTCACTTCGGCCTGGCCATCTCCCCCGCCCGCCCCGTCGACTTCCACCTGGCCGTCGACTTCCACCAGCGCCGCGTCGACCCGGTCGTCGACGCGCCACCACCGAACCGCCGCCGGGAACTGCTCCGTTCCCGCATCCGGCCGGCAGACGGTCACCCGGGCCGGCTCCGGCCCCATCGCCGCCTGGACGACATGACCCGCCGTCAGCGCCAGCCGCGGCGCGACCAGGTAGCCGGACCCGAACGTCGTGCCGGTCTCCCGGTGGACCCGGATCTGCACCCGCCGGTCGAACTCCATCCGGCCCCCTCCCGCCTCCCGGACCGCTACCGGGCCGCCCTACTCCTCATCGGAGACGTTCACCGGGGCATGATCGGCTCCACGTGCGTCCAGCCGCACCGTGACCTTGTGGGTGGCCTGGCGCGTGCGCTCGGCGCCGCCGCCCACGCTGACCACCGCGAACCGCAGTCCGGCATCCGCCTTCCGGCTGCCGGTCAGCTCCATCCCGAGCTCCAGCGTGATCTCCCCGAGGGAGAGGTGGACCCCGTCGTCCCCGTCGGTCGCCACCCGCCGCTGCGCCTCGGCCACTTGACGGCGCAGCAGCGTGATCGCGTCGGCCAGGTCGAGCCAGTCGTCCCCGCTGCTGTTGCCCACGGGTCCCCCTGATCGCTCGGTCACCGGCACGCTCGATGGGACAATCCTATAGATCCACCTGAGTCGCGACGCGGCTCACGGGAAAACCACCCACCGGTGATCGTGCGAACACCGGTGAAGCCGCGCCGCCGTTGGCCGTCGGCGTGCTGCCGCACCCGGACCGCTCGGCGCACTCCGTACGACCGTTCAGGCCACCAGCAGCCGCAGGCCCAGCTCGGCCGCGTCCAGCGCGACCAGGTCGCGGTTGCGCTCGGCCCACCGCCCCGAGGCGAGGTCCTCGCGCAGTCCGTCCACCGCCCGCCGCTCCGCCTCCGGCCCGACCCTGGTCCACACCGACACCGCGCGGCGCACCTGCTCGTCCAGGTACGCCTCGGGACGGCGCCAGTACGCCTCGAAGAAGCCGTCGGCGCAGTCCCACGGGACGAGCACCGGCTCCGCGCGGCCCCCGATCGCCCGGGTCAGGTCCGCCAGCGACGGCCAGTCGACGAGGAGGTCGGCGAACTCCGGCAGGTAGTCGCGGGTGAGCCAGAACCGCTGGAGCCAGCCGGTCGTGCTCGCGTCGTACGTGAACACCACCACCCGGCGGGCCACCCGCCGCATCTCGCGCAGCCCGGCGATCGGGTCCTGCCAGTGGTGAACGGTGCTGAACGCCATCGCGGCGTCGAAGGACTGGTCCTCGAACGGCAGGCTCTCCGCGGCGGCGGCCACGCACGGCGCCGCGCCCGCGGGACGCTGCGCCCGCATCACCGCCGACGGTTCCACCGCCGTGACCTCGCGGTCCGGCGGCTCGTAGGAGCCGGTGCCGGCCCCGACGTTCAGCACCGTCCGCGCGTCGCCGAGCGCTTCCCACACCCGCGCGGCGATCCGCGGCTCGGTGCGCCGCGTCGCCGGGTAGGCGGACCCGATTGTGTCGTACAACTGGGCTCCGAACACCTTCAGTTGCTCCTCCGGCGTCGTTCTGATCCCCATGGCCCGTGCCTCCAGTTCCTTGTCGATGGCCGTCACCATCGCGGTGGTGCGGTCGCGCTGTTCCACCAGCAGGCCGCGCAGCCGGCGCAGGTGCGCGACCGCGTCGGTGGCCGGGTCGTCGACGAGATCCGCGATCTCGCGCAGGCCGAACCCCAGCCGCCGGTAGCCGAGCACCTCCCGCAGCCGCTCCACGTCGCCCGCCGAATAGGCCCGGTACCCGGCCCCGGTCCGCGCGGACGGCTCCACCAGGCCGATCTCGTCGTAGTGATGCAGCGTGCGGACGCTCACGCCCGCCAGCTCGGCCACGCGCCCCACGGTCAGGTGCTCTTCCACACCCCCGACCATGCGGCATCACGCCACGTGAGGGTCAAGCGCGCTCCTCGAACTCGCGGGCGGGGCTGCGGCGGCTTCCGTGCGGAGGTCGGCGACGAGGTAGTCCCTGAGCCGCATGATGAGTCGACCGGCCCGCGGCCGAGCGGCGCGGGTGTCGTCGAGAGCGAGGGTTCCCGCGTTCGTCGGGTCAGCCGGCGGTCCGGTACCCGTTGATCCGCGACCGCCTCAGGAGTCAGGTGGTCGCGTGGTGGTCGGACCATGCCTGCCAGAGTCGCGAGTAGCGGCCTTGCCGCGCGAGGAGTTCGTCGTGGGTCCCCTGCTCGGCGATCGCCCCGTCGTGCATGACCAGGACGCGGTCCGCCAGCTTGGCCTGGGTCAGCCGGTGCGCCACGATGAGGGCCGTACGGCCCTGTACCGCCGCGGTTGCCGCTGCCTCCAGTACGCGCGCACCCGCCGAGCCGGCCTCTGCCGTCGCCTCGTCGAGCACCACGAACCACGGGTCGCCCAGCACCACTCGGGCCAGCGCGAGCTGCTGGACCTGGTCGGCCGTCAGCCGGTTTCCCTCCTCGCCGACGACGGTGTCGAGCCCGTCGGGAAGGGCGTCGACCCACCGGTCCGCCCCGGTGACGTCGAGGGCACGCCGTACCTCCTGGTCGGAGGCTCCTGGACGGACAAGGGTCAGGCACTCACGTACCGTGCCGGCGAAGGCGTGAACGTCCTGGGTGATGAGGAAGACGTTGGCGCGCACGCCTGTCCGGACGGGATCGTACGGCTGCCCGCCGTAGGACACCACGCCGTGGGAAGGCCGCAGCACGCCGGCGGCGATCGCGCCGAGCGTCGTCTTGCCCGCCCCGGTGGAACCGACCAGGGCGACCCGCTCACCCGGGGCGATACGCAGGGACACGTCACGCAGGACCGGCGTGCCCGGCGTGTACTCGTGGGTGATCCCGGACAGGACGATCTCGCCCTGTCCGGGTTCGAGGTGGCCCTCCGGCACCGGGGGCTTCGGCATCAGTGCGATGCCCACCAGCCGGGACAGGGCCGCCCCGACCGCCTGGAAGCGGTCGAAGGTGAAAAGGATGCCGGCGATCGGGGTGAACAGGCGGAGGAAGTACAAGGCGGCCGTGGTGACGGCACCGACCGTGGTGAGGTTCCGGCGTACCAGGACGAACCCCAGACCGAGGATCAGGACCAGGCCGACGAGTTCGGTCACGTTGTTGCGCATGAGGAAACGCAGCGACATGCGGAAGACGCTGACGGTCAGGGCCGCGACGCGCTCGGAGGTGTCCTCGATCCGATGGAGCAGCCGGGTGCCGATACCGAAGGCCCGGGCCGTGGGCGCCGCGCCGATACCGGTGAGGAGTGCTTCGGCACGCTCGCCCTGGGCGATGCGTTCCTCCCGGTAGAGCGGCTCCGAGCGGGGCAGGTACCAGCGCAGACCCATGGCGAACAGCGGTGTGACCGACACGATCGCAAGGCCGAGGCGCCAGTCGAGCGCCAGCGTGCCCACGGCGGTGAGGGCGATCGTGACGGCCGAACTCACGATTACCGGCACGACGTTGCCCAGCCCCTGGGACACGGTGCGCACATCCTCCGAGAGCCGCGAGAGCAGGTCCCCGGTGGTGGCGCGTTCGATCCGGTCCGCGGGCAGATGCAGCGCGCGGTCCAGGACCTCTTCCCGCAGTTCCGCCAGCGCGGGCTCACCGGCACTGGCCATCGCGCTCACCGACAGGCCGCCGAACACCGCGGCCGCGGCCGTGGCGACACAGATGACGAGTGCCTGGGAGAAGATGGTGTCGTGGCCTGAGCCGATGTCGTTGACGATCTTTCCGATGGCCCACGGCGGCACGAGGCCGGCCACGCTTGCCAGGAGGGTCGTGCCTGCCGCGGCCGCGGTGGCCCGGCGGTTGGCCGCGGCCATGCGGCCCAGAAACCTGAATGTCTGCCGGTGGCCGCTGATGGGCAGCAGTTCCTGGCTCACCTCAGCACCAGCTCCTGGTAGTCGGGGCGTTCCAGTAGATCCCGGTGGGTGCCCTCGCCGGCCACCTGTCCGTCCGTCACCACGACGACGCGGTCCGCGGTGGCCAGCAGCGCCGGACTCGTGGTGATGATCCAGGTCGTACGCGCGTCGGCGGGGCCGTGGCGCAGGGCTTTGACGCCGCGGGCGATCTGCTGTTCGGTGACCGCGTCGACTGCCGTCGTCGGATTGTCGAGCACGAGGAAGGGCCGGTCGGCCGCCAACGCCCGGGCCAGCGCGATGCGCTGCCGCTGCCCGCCGGAGAACGTCGCTCCGTCAGCCGTGACCGGCTGGTCCAAGGCCCTCTCGTCGAGGTCGACGATGTCCTGGGCCGCCGCCGCGTCGAGGACCTGTGCCAGCCGGGCCCCGTCCAGCCGGGCCGCGGGGTCGAGGTTGCCGCGCAGGGTGCCTTCCAGCAAGTGGGTGTGGTGGGGGTTCACCAGGAGGAGGCCGCTGCGGGCGCGGATGCTCAACCCGTCGATCGGGATGCCTCCGACCAGGGCCTCGCCGCTGAGGTCGTCCGGCTGGACCTCACCGCTCAGCAACCGGACCAGGGTCCCGGCCGCGGCAGGGTCGGGAATCACGAGGCACAGCAGCTCGCCGGTCCTGGAGGTGAGGGAGAGGTCCCGCAGCGCACCGGTGGTCACCTCGTTCAGGGACACCTGCGCGGCCCCGCCGACCACCGCGTCCGCGTCACCGTCGGCGAGCAGCGGCGGCGTATCCAGGAACGCCACGATACGGGCGGCCGAGGCGTACGCCGACCCCGCTTGCGCGCCGATGCCGCCGAGCGCGCGGATGGGCACCGCGAGAAACTGCGTGAGGCCCACGACGGCGATGAGGTCCCCCACCGAGATGGCGCCGTCGAGCGCGCGGCTGCCCGCCAGCAGCGTGACCGCGGCCAGGAAGAGACCGCTGAGCCCGGTGGACACGCTCTCCAGGATTCCGTGCGACCTGCCCAGCCGTACGCCGGCGCGCTTGGCTTCCTGGCTGTGCGCGCGGTAGCGCGCGGCGGCCTCGTCCTCGGCGCCGATGCCCTTGAGCACGCGCAGTCCTCGGACCAGGTCCGCCGCCATGGCGCTGGTTCGGGCGATCTCGGCGAGCTGGGTGCCGCTGCGGCGGGAGATCATGGGCGTACTGAGCTGGATGAGCGCCAGCACGACGGGCATGCCCACCAGCACGACCAGGCCGAGCTCGATGTCGATGCCCAGCAGGATGACGGCGCTGCCCGCGACGGCGACAGCCGACGCCAGTGTGTAGCTGGCGGGCTGGGTCAGGCTGCCGGCGCCCTCGGCGTCGACGGTGGCCAGGGACAAGGTGGCGCCGGGCAGGCTGCCGCTGCGGGCGCCGAGCGGGCGCAGCACATGGCGGGCGATCTCGACACGCAGCCGGTGGCGTTCACCCTGGTCGGTTCGGAAGGCCTCGGCCGCACCGTGGAGATAGGTGACCATCAGGGAGGCGAAGACGAGGAGCAGCAGCGCGCCCCACGCCAGCAGGGCGTGGACACTGCCGACCGCGACCGCGTGGTCGATGACCATGCCGACGACGACGGAAACCATCGCCTCGGAGAACTGCCAGACCGAGAGCAGGCCGAAAGCGGCCGCCATGCTCCGGCCGTTGCGCCGCACCGCTCGCCACAGTAATCCTGACGCCGAGGCGGGAGGCCGCCCCGCATCGAAGTGCGCCCCGTCGCGATACGGCGTAGGCGAGGCCGGCGGCGGGCGCCTGCGCGTCAGCCCGTCCCTGCCCGATATACGGGTCGTCCGTGTCATGACGTCGCGGAGTCCGCTTCGGTGAGGAAACGGTCCGAGGACGGAGCCGCACGGCACACGCCGAAATCCGACATTCCACATTTTCTGGTGCGCGCCGACCGGCCCATATATCTCCCACCCATGGACGTGCCACTTCACCACCGACGGCATACCGCCCACCGGCAGAACAAGTCATACGCATTACTTCCGGACTTTAACACGGAGTTGATTCACCGTCACCACGCCAGGTGCCCGTTGACACCGTTGACACCGTGCGGTGGCCGCGGGTGGTTTCCCGAAGAATCAAGACAACCGCAACCACCTGCGGAGCGGTGCCCACGGGAGGGCGAAAACGCCCGTGGAGCAGTCGATACCGAGACGGTGAACAACGGCATCGCGTTATCGTGAATTCGGTGCGCCTCCGCATGGGCCGAAATTCGGACGAGGAATTCCGCGCCGCCCCACGCAGCCGACGCCGCAAGGGTGTGAACCCGCGCCGCCCGCCGCCGGGGTGCCCGGGCGATTACCAGCCGAGCGCTGGACCGCAACGGCTCGCGAAATCACGGAGGTCGGTCAGGACGATGTCGGCTCCGGCCCGGCGTAGTTCCTCGGTGGTGTACTTGCCGGTCGCGACCGCCACGGCCAGCGCGCCGGCGTCCAGTGCGCCGCGGACGTCGTGGGGCGTGTCACCGATGACCACGGTCAACCGGCCGGCGAAGCCGTGACCGTACTTCTCGGAGGCCCGCTTGCGGGCTTGGCGCACCAGGTCCGCCCGGTCGCTGCTGTCGTCGCCGTAGCCGCCCACCGCGAAGTCGATGCCGTCACCGAGGCCCAGCGCGCCGAGCTTGGCCATGGCGACGGGACGTATGTTGCCGGTGACGGCTGATTGGACGGTGTGCCGTGCGCTGCACGACGCGATGGCCTCCCGCGCCCCCGGCAGGACCGTACCGGCGTCGCGCATGCGGTCGGTGAGGCGTCGAGTGGCCGTCGCCAGGGCGGCGTAGAACTCGCCGAAGAGGGTTTCGGTCTGCTCGACGCCGTTCAGGCGAAGCGTCTCCTTCAGGATCGCCCGGTCGGTTCGGCCGGACATGTCCGGCAGCTCACCGAGCGGCTTTCCGGTCACCTGCCGGAAGGCGCGTTCGTAGGCTGCGCGGCTCACCCCGCCGCCGATGGTGACGAGCGTGCGGTCGATGTCCCACAGGACGAGGTGAGGGGATGAAGCGGCCTCGCCGGGAGGGCTGTCCGTAGCCATGCGGGACAGCGTAGGGCGTCGGCTCGCGACCGCGCGGACAGGTGACCGCCGCCGACCGCCGAGGGGCGTCAGGCGCGGTCGTGGAGGGTGACCTGGTAGCCGTCGGGGTCGGCGAAGGTGAAGGTCCGGCCGAAGGGGCCGTCGATCGGCGCGGAGACGATGGCGTGACCGTCGGCGACGAGAGCATCGTGGATGGCCTGGACGTCGGTGGCGTGCAGCCAGATCGCGGCACCGATGCCGGGCTGGGCGACGGATGCGAGATCGGTGCCGGGAACGATGTCGCGGAGTGCGAACGCGATCGGCTTCGTCTCGAAGACGACGGCGTGCGGAGGCCCGGCCTGGGAGCGGACGAGGCCGAGGTACCGCTCGTAGAACGCCTGCGAAGCGTCGAGGTCGCGCACCTGGAGGGAGATGAAGTCAGGGCCGGTGGCGGGCATGGTGATGCTCCTTCGCTTCGTGTCAGTATTCTGACACAGACCACTGTATGTCAGAATGCTGACATGAGTCAAAACGGTGCCGGCGTCGACCTGGACAGATCACTGGGCTACCTGCTGAAGGAGGCTTCGAGCGCCCTGCGCGCAGCCATGGAGGAGGTGCTGCGGCCCCTCGGGATGAACGTGACGCACTACTCCTGCCTCGAACTGCTCTCCCAGCGGCCGGGCCTGTCGAACTCCGAGCTCGCGCGGGGCGCGTTCGTGACGCGTCAGTCGATGAACGTGCTGCTCCAGAACCTGGAACGAGACGGCTACGTGACCAGGCCCGCGCAGGCACCCGTCGGGAAGGTCCTTCCCACCCGGCTCACGCCGCGCGGCCGGCGGAGCCTGGAGAAGGCGACCGTGGCGGTGCGGTCCGTCGAGGTCAGAATGCTGGCCGGCATGTCCGAGACGGAGCAGTCGGACGCGTTCCGGATACTGCGGGGCATGGTCCGTTCCCTGCGCGACGGCGACCGCGACGACGGCAACGACGGCGCGTAGTGCGTTCCCTGGCGCGCTCCGGGCCGGCGCGCTCCGGGCCGGCGCGCTCCGGGCCGGCGCGGCCGAGCCGATGAGCAGCGCACCACCTGCCGCCGTACGGCGGTTCTCGTACGTGGTCACCCGGGAACAGCTGTTTGTCGGAAAAAGGTCGTCCGTATACCGAACCTTCCCCCGGGTTCGCCCGTCTTCAGGTGCGTAGGCGCGAACTTGACCAGCGCGCCGGATCACCATCGAGGGGAAACCAGCACTTCATGAAGAGCAAGCTGACCGCCGTGGCCGTCGCGGCCGTCGTCATCGCCGGCACCGCCGCTGCCGCCATCCCGGCCTCGGCCGCCACCTCCACCGCCAAGGCCAAGCCGACCCGTTGCCACACCGCCGACCTGAAGGCGGGCTTCGCCACGGGGGGTGACGCGAGGCCGGAGATGAACCAGACCAAGAAGCAGACGCAGGCGTACATCTGGTTCACCAACACGAGCAAGCGCACCTGCACCGTGTCCGGCTTCGCCGGTGTCGACATGGTCGGCGCGCAGAAGACCGACGGCACCTGGTCGCTGCGGCGCTCCTCCCAGAAGCCCGTGAAGATCACCCTGAAGCACGGGGACACGACGGACTTCAGCATCACCCTGGCCCCGGTCGCCAAGTCCAGGCCGACGAAGGAGAAGTTCGTCCCGGCGAAGTTCCTGGTCACCCCGCCCAACGAGACGAAGCACTTCACCCTGAAGTGGCCGTTCGGCGGCCAGATCCTCAAGCAGGACGGCGCCACCCGCCCGGCCACCTACCTCAACCCGGTCGGGCGGTAACCAGCCGGGCAGCCGCCGGGGTTCCTCCGGCTGGTGGCCGCCGCACACACCTCCGGGTGGTGCGGCGGCCACGTCCGGCACCCGGCCCGCCCGGGTACGACCGGTACGGCCGGGCCCGGACCGGAAACCGCCGCGGGCTACGCCCCTGAGCGACCGCTCCGCCCGGCCCGACGCGCGCCGGCCGCGCGGAGCACGACGGGCAGCACCGCCGCCAGGGCGCAGACCACCCCGGGCAGCAGCAGGCCCCAGCCGGCACCGCGGGCGGAGGGGTGCACCGCGACGAAGGAGCCCAGCACGGCCACCCCGAACGTCGCCCCGAGCTGCCGGACCGCGTTGAGCAGACCGCCGGCCGCACCCGCCGATCCGGCCGGAGCGAGGGTGATCACCGCGGTGGTCAGCGCGGGAAGCGCCAGGGACACCCCGCACCCGGCCGCGAACAGCCCCACCGCGAGCACCGGATACGGCGCCCCGCTGCTCGCCGCGCCCGCCATCACGCCGCCGGCCGCCGCGAGCAGCGCCAGCCCGCCCAGCACCGGCCCCCGCGGCCCGAACCGGGCCACCAGCCGCCCGGTCACCAGCAGCGGGTTCACCGCGGTCGGCAGCGTCAGCGGCAGGAAGGCCACCCCCGCGGCCACCACGCCGTACCCCCGGGTGGACTGGAGGAGCAGCGGCAGCACGAACAACACGGCGGTGAGCGCGAACCCGACGGCCGCGCCCGCCACGAGCATGCCGGTCATCCCGGGTGCCCGCAGCACCGCGGGCACCAGCACCGGCGACACGCCGCGCCGCTCCCGCCCGTCCGTGCGTTCCGGCCGTTCCCGCGGCCTCCGCTGCCCCCGCCACTCCCGCTGTTCCCGCCGTACGAACAGCGCGCCCGCGACGACCGCCCCGGCGGCCGAGCAGGCACCGTGGACGACCGCGTGCGCGCCGAACGCGATCAGCGCGTCCGTGAGGAGCCCGAGCGCCGCGCACGCCGCGAACTGCCCGCCCCAGTCGACCTCGCGCTCCCCGCGCGGGCAGCGCACCGCGCGACCTGCGACCAGGGTGAGCACCAGCGCGGTCAGCGGCACGTTCACCAGGAACACCGCCCGCCAGCCCGCGAGCGCGACCAGCAGCCCGCCCGCGATCGGACCCGCCGCCAGCGCCGCTCCGCTCACCGCCGCCCACACCGCCACCGCGCGGGCCCGCCGCGCCGGGTCCGGGTAGAGCCGGCTGATCATCGCCATCGAGCTGGGCACGCACGCCGCCGCGGCCACCCCGAGCACCGCCCGGAGCCCCACCAGCGTCCACAGCCCCGGCGCGCACGCGCTGAGCAGCGATCCCGCGCCGAACACCGCGACGCCCGCGCGGAAGACCCGGTGCGCCCCGTACCGGTCGCTGACCGCCCCCGCCGACAGCAGCAGCGCGCCGAACGCGACGGTGTAACCGGTCACCACCCATTGCAGCCCGGCCGTCGAACTGCCCAGCGACCGCGCCAGGTCGGGCTCGGCGACGGACAGCACCGTCGTGTCGAGCAGCACCATGAAGTACCCGAGGGCGATACCGAGCAGCGCGGTTCCCGTACGCGGGGCGGCAGTTGGCATACGTGACGGGGCAGGGGACGGAAGCGTGTGCGACATGCCCCGCACCCTCCCGCCCCGCCCCCTTCCCGCTCCACCGCCGGCTCCGCACGCTCCGTTCGGCGGAACCGAATGCGAGGATGAGGCACATGGAGAAGCGAAGCGCTGCCGCGGGCAGGGCGGGCACGGCGGGCACGGCGGGCACGGCGGGGATGCGGACACGGGTGGGCGCGGCGCGAACGGGCACGGGCACGGGCGCAGGACCGGCCGTGGGCGCGGCAGGCGCCGACCGGTCGGCGGGCGCCGGCGGCACCCCGGTTCCCGCTCAGCCCGCGGCCGCGCCCCCACTGGACCTGCGGCAGTTGCGCACCTTCGAGGCCGTCGCGGGGACCGGAAGCGTGACGGACGCCGCCGTACGGCTCGGCCTCGCGCCGTCGTCGGTGTCGCAGGCGGTGCGCACCCTGGAAGTGGCGCTCGGGGTCGAGCTGTTCGATCGGCGGCCGCGCGGCATGCGGGTCACGGCAGCCGGTGAGCGGCTGCTGGTGTGGAGCCGGCGGCTGCTGGAACAGGCCGAGCAGGCCCGCCGCGAGGTGGTCGACGCGGGCCGGGAGCGTACGGCGGTACGCCTCGGCGCGCTGGAGTCGATCGCCGCCGCGATCGTGCCGGGGATTCTGCAGCGGCTCGGCGCGCGCAGGCCGGATCTGGACGTGGAGGTCACCTCGCAGGCCGACCGGTCCGCGCTGCTGGCGTCGGTCGCCGCCGGGGAGTTGGACGCGGCCCTGGTGCTGGACGCCGGCGACTCGCTCGGCGGCCTCGGGTTCGCGCCCCCGGCCGGCGCGGAGTTGGAGTTCCTGGACCTGGAGCCGGTGCCGCTGGTGCTGGTCGCGGCGCCCGGGCACCGGTACGCGAGGGCCGACCGGCTCGCCCCGTCGGACCTGCGCGGCGAGCGGCTGCTGGTCAACGTCCACTCCTCCTGTTCCTTCGCGCTCGCGACCGGCCGGCTGTGCGGCCCCGGCGTGGAACGGGTGCACGCGGGCAGCGTCGCCGTGATGCGGGCCTGGGCCCGGCGCGGTGTCGGCCTGGCGCTGCTGCCGTCCTTCGCGGTCGCCGACGACCTGGCCGCGGGCACCCTCACCGCGCTCCCGCTGCCCGCCCCCACCCTCCACCTCCGCCTGACCTGGCCCCCCTCCCGCACCACCCACCCCCCGACGCGCGCGCTCCTGTACGCCGCGAGCGCCTGACCCGGCACGCTCCCCGCGAGCCCGACCCGTTGCCCGCTCGGCGCGCGGCGGTACGACAACGGCGCCCGACCCGCCGCCCGATCCGCCCTCCTTCGCCGTCCGCCCGGCCGGAGCCTCCGGCGCCCCGAGTCCCTCGTGCAGGAGCAACGTCGCCAGGCACGGGTCCCCGGCGCGCCGCGCTTGCGTTTCGCGGCGTGAAATGATTCATCGCGCTCCCCTCAGCACGCCCCGGCGCGCCTCCCGCGGACCTGCCTGACAGCAGCGCCAAGGCACGATTCCACCTGCCGTAGATCGGTCGGCGTACACCTTGACAGCATTCCGGGACGCCCCTATCTTCGTGGCGTGAATCGATTCATTTCAAACGGTCAGCGGAGGGTCGTCCATGCCTGATCGGTCGGCGGTGAAGGCGGCACTGAGCTCCCAGGTGATCGAGACCCCGTCCTGGGGGTACGGCAACTCCGGCACCCGGTTCAAGGTCTTCGCCGAACCGGGCGTGCCCCGGGACCCGTTCGAGAAGCTGGACGACGCCGCCCAGGTGCACGCCGCGACCGGGGCCGCCCCGGTGGTCTCCCTGCACATCCCGTGGGACGCGGTCGGCGACTACGACGCGCTGGCCCGGCACGCCAAGGAGCGCGGGCTGCGGCTCGGCGCGGTGAACGCGAACGTCTTCCAGGACGACGCGTACCGGCTCGGGTCGGTGGCCAACCCCGACCCGCGGGTGCGCCGCAAGGCCGTCGACCACCTGCTGCACTGCGTCGACATCATGGACGAGACCGGCTCCCGCGACCTGAAGCTGTGGTTCGCCGACGGCACCAACTACCCCGGCCAGGACGACATCACCGCCCGCCAGGACCGGCTGGCCGAGGCCCTCGCCGAGGTGTACGCGCGACTCGGCGAGCAGCAGCGGATGCTGCTGGAGTACAAGCTGTTCGAGCCGTCGTTCTACTCCACCGACGTGCCGGACTGGGGCACGTCGTACGCGCACTGCCTGGCGCTGGGCGAGCGGGCGCAGGTCGTGGTGGACACCGGTCACCACGCGCCGGGCACCAACATCGAGTTCATCGTGGCGTTCCTGCTGCGCCAGGGAAAGCTCGGCGGCTTCGACTTCAACTCCCGCTTCTACGCGGACGACGACCTGATGGCGGGCGCGGCCGACCCCTTCCAGCTCTTCCGCATCCTGCACGAGGTCGCCAGGAACGGCGGCTTCGCACCGGAGACCGGCGTGGCGTTCCTGCTCGACCAGTGCCACAACATCGAGGGCAAGATCCCCGCGGTGATCCGCTCGGTGATGAACGTCCAGGAGGCCACCGCCAAGGCGCTGCTGGTCGACCTGGACGCGCTGCGGGCCGCGCAGTCCGCCGGTGACGTGCTGGGCGCCAACGCGGTGCTGATGGACGCGTACAACACCGACGTACGGCCGCTGCTCGCCGAGGTGCGCCAGGAGCAGGGGCTCGACCCCGACCCGCTGGCGGCCTACCGTGCTTCCGGCCACCAGGAGCGGATCGTCGCGGAGCGCGTCGGCGGCACGCAGGCCGGCTGGGGCGCGTAACCCGCGCGCCGGGCACCGATGTCAGGGCCGCCGCACGCCGGTGGCGCCCGCGCGAATCGGAACCGTACGCCCGCCCGTCCCGTCATCGACTCCACCCGACCCACTCGACCTCACCCGAGCACCGGAACCCGACCCGGCAGACCCGGACCCGACCCGGACCCGAAGGAAGACGACCGTCATGACCCTCTCCCCCGAGGCAGCGGCGCTGCTCGCCCGCTCCAACCGGCTGGGCGCCGACCCTCGCAACACCAACTACGCGGGCGGCAACACCTCCGCCAAGGGCACCGCCCCCGACCCGGTGACCGGCGCCGACACCGAGCTGATGTGGGTGAAGGGCTCCGGCGGCGACCTCGGCACGCTGCGCGAGCCGGGCCTTGCGGTGCTGCGCCTGGACCGGCTGCGCGCGCTCACCGAGGTCTACCCGGGCGTGGAGCGCGAGGACGAGATGGTCGCCGCGTTCGACTACTGCCTGCACGGCAAGGGCGGCGCGGCCCCCTCGATCGACACCGCGATGCACGGCCTGGTGGACGCCGCCCACGTCGACCACCTGCACCCCGACTCCGGTATCGCGCTGGCCTGCGCGGCCGACGGCGAGGCGCTCACCAAGGAGTGCTTCGGCGACACCGTGGTGTGGGTGCCGTGGCGCCGCCCCGGCTTCCAACTCGGCCTGGACATCGCCGCGGTGAAGCAGGCCAACCCCAAGGCGATCGGCTGCGTGCTCGGCGGCCACGGCATCACCGCGTGGGGCGCGACCAGCGAGGAGTGCGAGCGCAACTCGCTGCACATCATCCGCACCGCCGAGACCTTCCTCGAACAGCGCGGCAAGGCCGAGCCGTTCGGCCCGGCACTGGACGGCTTCGCACCGCTGCCGGCCGGCGAGCGGCGGGCCCGGGCGGCCGAACTGGCGCCGCTGCTGCGCGGTCTGGCCTCCGCCGACCGCCCGCAGGTCGGCCACTTCACCGACAGCCCCGAGGTGCTGGACTTCCTCTCCCGCGCCGAGCACCCCCGGCTGGCCGCGCTCGGCACGTCCTGCCCCGACCACTTCCTGCGCACCAAGGTCCGCCCGCTGGTGCTGGACCTGCCGCCGACCGCGCCCCTGGAAGGGGCCAAGGCGCGGCTGCGGGAGCTGCACGCGGAGTACCGCACGCAGTACGCCGCCTACTACGAGCGGCACGCCGCGCCCGACTCCCCCGCGATGCGCGGCGCGGACCCGGCGATCGTGCTGGTGCCGGGCGTCGGCATGTTCAGCTACGGCAAGGACAAGCAGACCGCGCGCGTGGCGGGCGAGTTCTACGTCAACGCGATCAACGTCATGCGCGGCGCCGAGGCGGTCTCGACGTACCGGCCGATCGAGGAGTCGGAGAAGTTCCGCATCGAGTACTGGGAGTTGGAGGAGGCCAAGCTGCGGCGGATGCCGGCGCCCAAGCCGCTGGCCACCCGGATCGCACTGGTCACCGGGGCCGGTTCCGGCATCGGCAAGGCCATCGCGCACCGGCTGGTGGCCGAAGGGGCCTGCGTGGTCGTCGCCGATCTCGACGCGGCCAACGCGGCGGCCGTCGCGGAGGAGTTGGGCGGTCCGGACAAGGCCGTCGCGGTGACCGTGGACGTGACCTCCGAGGAGCAGATCACGTCCTCCTTCGAGCAGGCGCTGCTCGCCTTCGGCGGGGTGGACCTGGTGGTCAACAACGCGGGCATCTCGATCTCCAAGCCGCTGCTGGAGACCACCGCGAAGGACTGGGACCTCCAGCACGGCATCATGGCCCGCGGCTCGTTCCTGGTCTCCCGCGAGGCCGCGCGCGTGATGACCGAGCAGGGCATGGGCGGCGACATCGTCTACATCGCCTCGAAGAACGCGGTCTTCGCCGGCCCCAACAACATCGCGTACTCCGCGACGAAGGCCGACCAGGCCCACCAAGTGCGCCTGCTCGCAGCCGAGTTGGGCGGCCACGGAATCCGCGTCAACGGCATCAACCCCGACGGGGTGGTCCGCGGCTCCGGCATCTTCGCCGGCGGCTGGGGCGCCCAGCGCGCGGCGGTCTACGGTGTCGAGGAGTCCAAGCTCGGCGAGTTCTACGCCCAACGCACCCTGCTCAAGCGGGAGGTGCTGCCCGAGCACGTGGCGAACGCGGTGTTCGCGCTGACCGGCGGCGACCTCACGCACACCACGGGCCTGCACATCCCCGTGGACGCGGGGGTCGCGGCGGCGTTCCTGCGCTGAACGCCGCGGGGGCCTTCCTGCGCCGAGCGGGCGGCGCCCCCGCCGCACCGAGCCCCACCAGCCCCACGGGAGCCGCACCGATTCCCGCCGGCTCCCGCCGACCCGCACCGCCCCCCACCGACGATCCGCGCCAAGCCGCACCGCGCCCCGCACCCGAGGTAACCACCGTGCCCCGCAGTCCCTCCTCCACCTCCCCGTCCGCGTTCGCCGCCGCCGATCTCGGCGCCACCAGCGGCCGTGTCATGGTCGGCCGGGTCGGCCCGGCGCACCTCGACCTGAGCGAGGCGCACCGCTTCCCGAACCGCCCGGTCCTGGCCGGCGGCAGCCTGCACTGGGACGTACTGGGCCTGTACCAGGGGGTGTTGGACGGGCTGCGGGAGGCGGCGCGGTCCGGCGGCGTGACGTCGGTGGGGGTCGACTCGTGGGCGGTGGACTACGGGCTGCTGGACGCCGACGGCCGGCTGCTCGGCAACCCCCACCACTACCGCGACAGCAGGACGCAGGACGCGGCGCCGCGGGTGTGGGACGCGGTGTCGGCGAAGGAGCTGTACCGGGTGACCGGACTGCAGCACCTGCCGTTCAACACGGTCTTCCAGCTCGCCGCCGCCCGCGGCAGCGCCCAACTCGCCGCCGCCCGGACGCTGTTGCTCATCCCGGACCTGTTGGTGCACTGGCTGACCGGCACCGTCGGCGCGGAGCTGACCAACGCGTCCACCACCGCCCTGCTGGACGCGGCGACCGGCGACTGGTCGGGCGACCTGCTCGGGCGGCTCGGCCTCGACCCGGAGCTCTTCCCGCCGCTTCGCCAACCGGGCGAGGTCGCGGGCGAGTTGCTGCCGGCGGTGACGCGGGAGACAGGCCTGGCCGAGGGCACCCCGGTGGTGACCGTCGCCTCCCACGACACCGCGTCCGCGGTGGCCGCGATCCCGGCCGACCGGCCCGGTTTCGGCTATGTCTCCTGCGGCACCTGGTCGCTGGCCGGACTCGAACTGGACCAGCCGGTCATCACGGAGGCGTCCCGGGCCGCCAACTTCACCAACGAGCGCGGCATCGACGGCACGTTCCGGTTCCTGCGCAACATCATGGGGCTGTGGCTGCTGTCGGAGACGCTGCGCACCTGGGCGGCCGAGGGGCTGCCGACCGATCTCGCACCGCTGCTGGCCCGGGCCGCGGACGCGCCACCGTTCGCCGCGCTGGTCGACCCGGACGCGCCGGAGTTCCTGGCGCCCGGCGACATGCCGGCCCGGATCGCCGCGTACTGCGAACGCACCGGGCAGCGCGCCCCCGCCGACCAGGCCGCCATGGTGCGCTGCATCCTGGAGAGCCTGGCGCTGGCGCACCGGGCAGCGCTGCGCACCGCGGCCGAACTGTCCGGGCGTGACCTCGACGTGGTGCACCTGGTCGGCGGCGGCAGCCGCAACGACCTGCTGTGCCAACTCACCGCGGACGCCATCGGGTTGCCGGTCGTCGCCGGTCCGACCGAGGCGACCGCGCTCGGCAACGTCCTGGTGCAGGCCCGCGCGCACGGCCTCGTCGCCGACCGCACCGCCATGCGCCGGCTGGTGGCCGACACCCAGCACCTGCGGCAGTTCCGGCCCAGCGGCGACCCGAACGCCTGGGCCGCCGCTGGCGCCCGGATCGGCCTCGGCTGAGCCTCCCGCCGGGGCGCGCCGGGCCCCCGGACCGCACCGCCCACCCCTAAGGAGCCGCATGCGGGTCGCACTCTTCCTCACCTGCGTCAACGACGCGCTGTATCCGGGCACCGGTTGGGCCACCGTCAGGCTGCTGGAGCGGTTGGGCGTGGAGGTGGACTTCCCCGCCGCCCAGACCTGTTGCGGGCAGCCCCAGTTCAACACCGGCTACCGGCACGAGACCGAACCCCTGGTCCGCCGGATGGCCCGCGCCTTCGACGGCTACGACTATGTGGTCACCCCGTCGGGCTCGTGCGCGGCGATGGTCCGCGACAACTACCCGCGGATCGGCGCCAAAGCGCTCGCCGAGGGGCGCGGCTCCGAACTCGCCGACGCCGCCGCGTCCTTGCAGAACCGCACCCTGGAGTTGACCGAGTTCCTGGTGGACGTGCTCGAAGTGACCGACGTGGGCGCCTACTTCCCCCACACCGTCACCTACCACCCCTCCTGCCACGGCCTGCGCATGCTCGGCCTCGGCGAACGCCCCCGCAAACTCCTCCAAGCCGTCAAAGGCCTGGAACTCAGGGAGCTGGACGGCGCCGAGGAATGCTGCGGCTTCGGCGGCACCTTCGCCGTCAAAAACCCCGACGTCTCCGTCGCCATGGGCCAGGACAAAGTCCGCCACGCCCTCGACACCGGCGCCCGCGTCCTGTGCGGCGCCGACAACTCCTGCCTCCTCCACCTCGACGGTATCCTCCGCCGCGACCACGCCCCCCTCCACACCCTCCACCTCGCCGAAATCCTCGCCTCCACCGAACAACACCCCTACCGGCGAGCCGACACAGGAGTCGTCCGATGAGCGGCACCTACCTGGGACTCCCCTCCTTCCCCGAAGCCGCACACGCCTCGACGAAGGACACCCAACTCCGCGCCAACCTCACCCACGCCACCCACACCATCCGCACCAAACGCGCCACCGCCATCAACGAACTCCCCGACTGGCCCCAACTACGCACCGCCGGCGCCGCCATCAAAGACCACACCCTCCACCACCTCGACCACTACCTCCAACAACTCGAAACCGCCGTCACCAACGCCGGCGGCACCGTCCACTGGGCCACCGACGCCGACGAAGCCAACCGCATCACCACCCACATCATCCAAACCACCGGCGAAACCGAAGTCGTCAAAGTCAAATCCATGGCCACCCAGGAAACCGGCCTCAACGAAGCCCTCCACACCGCCGGCATCCACGCCTACGAAACCGACCTCGCCGAACTCATCGTCCAACTCGCCCACGACAAGCCCTCCCACATCCTCGTCCCCGCCATCCACAAAAACCGCACCGAAATCCGCGACATCTTCCACCACGAAATGACCCACTGGGGCCGCCCCGCCCCCGACCACCTCACCGACAACCCCACCGACCTCGCCGAAGCCGCCCGCCTCCACCTCCGCGAAAAATTCCTCCGCACCAAAATCGCCATCTCCGGCGCCAACTTCATGATCGCCGAAACCGGCACCCTCGTCGTCGTCGAATCCGAAGGCAACGGCCGCATGTGCCTCACCCTCCCCGACACCCTCATCTCCATCGTCGGCATCGAAAAAACCATCCCCACCTTCCAAGACCTCGAAGTCTTCCTCCAAACACTCCCCCGCTCCTCCACCGCCGAACGCATGAACCCCTACACCACCATGTGGACCGGCACCACCACCCACGACGGCCCCAAAAACTTCCACCTCATCCTCCTCGACAACGGCCGCACCGACACCCTCGCCGACACCACCGGCCGCCAAGCCCTCCGCTGCATCCGCTGCTCCGCCTGCCTCAACGTCTGCCCCGTCTACGAACGCGCCGGCGGCCACGCCTACGGCTCCCCCTACCCCGGCCCCATCGGCGCCATCCTCACCCCCCAACTCCGCGGCACCACCACCCCCCTCGACGCCTCCCTCCCCTACGCCTCCACCCTCTGCGGCGCCTGCTACGACGTCTGCCCCGTCGCCATCGACATCCCCGAAATCCTCGTCCACCTCCGCGAACGCGTCGCCGAGCAGGGCGAGGGGCACCGCGCCGAGCGGGCCGCGATGCGGGCGGCGACCTGGCTGCTGGACCATCCGGCCGCCCTGTCGGCCGTCGAACGCGCCGCGTCCGCCACGCGCGGGCTGCACCCCGCCCGGCTGCCGCTGCCCGGCCCCGCGAAGGCCTGGAGCGACGCCCGCGACCTGCCCGAAGTGGCCGCGGAGCCGTTCCGCGCCGGCTGGAAGAAGGCCCGGGGTGCCGGCAGCGCCCCGCGGAAGGACAAGGACACCCCCCGATGACGCACCCGGCACACCCGGCAGGCCCGGCACACCCCGCCGACCCCGCGGGCTCCTCGGACCCCGCCACCCCTTCCAGCCGGGACCGCATCCTCGCGCGGGTCCGAGCCGCCCTCGCCGACCGCCCCGGCTCCACCGCCGAGGGCGCCGGGGGCGCCGCGCCCGCCGACCCGCCCATCCCCCGCGACTACGCCCGCGCGCACGTCCCCGACGACCCCGCGGCCCTCGTCGACCTGCTCGCCACCCACCTCGCCGACTACCGCGCCCACGTCCACCGCTGCACCGCCGCCGACCTGCCCCGTACGATCGCGGAACTGCTCACCGCACACGGCAGCCGCAGCGCCGTGGTGCCACCCGGACTGCCCGACGGATGGCTGCGGGCCGCCGCGGACGTCACGACGACGATCGGCGGCGACGACATCACCGCCCTCGAACTCGACCGCATCGACAGCGTCGTCACCGGCTGCGCACTCGCCATCGCCGAGACCGGCACCGTCGTCCTGGACGCGAGCCCCGACCAGGGCCGGCGCGTGCTGACGCTGGTGCCGGACCACCACGTGTGCGTCGTACGGGTACCGGAACAGGTGGTCGCCTCGGTGCCGCAGGCGCTGCCCAGGCTCGACCCGGTCCGCCCGCTGACCTGGATCTCCGGCCCCTCGGCCACCAGCGACATCGAACTCGACCGCGTGGAAGGCGTACACGGCCCGCGTACGCTCGACGTCGTCCTGGTCGCCCCGGACGACGCGGAGCAGCCGGGGGCCTGAGCGCGCCGCCTCCGGGGCGGCGGAAGGGAGTGCCGCACGATGGGCCGTTCCACGCCGGTCGAGCCGCCGCGTACGCCGCTGACCGACGGCACCGTGACCGTACGGCTCAGGCGGGAGTCGGACATGGACGCCATCGCGGCGGCTAGCCACGACGCCGAGACGCGCCGCTGGCTGGACGACGGCCCGATGGACGCGGAAGCGCGGCGCACCGGCGTGGCGCGGGTCGAGGCGGCCTGGCGCAGCGGGCGGGCGGCTCCGTCGGTGATCGCGGACGCGGTCACGGACGAGCCGGTCGGCATCGTGAACCTCCAGTTCCGCGCCGACGATGTGGCCTCGGTCGCCTACAGCGTCTTCCCGGCCCACCGCGGCCGCGGCATCGCGCCGCGCGCCGTCCGCCTCGTGACCGCCTGGGCCTTCCGCGACCTCGCCCTCACCCGGCTCCTGCTGGAGGCCGATGAGGCGAACGTCGCGTCGGTGCGGGTCGCCGAGAAGTGCGGCTTCCGCCGCGTGGGCACCCGCACGTCCCCCGCGCCCGACGGCACCACCCCGCACCCCACCGCCCTCTTCACCCGCACCACCCCGAACTGACCCGGCGTCAGCAGGGCACGTCCACGCCGTACGTCCTCAACTCCTCGACGGCGGCGCGCAGGCAGCGATCCACCGTGTCACCGTCGGCGCGCATGCCGTGCGGGAGCGGGCCGCCGCTCGCGAAGAACGTCCACGCCGGCCGGCCGTCCCGCAGCCGCTCGGCGTCGAGGCGCAGTCCGGCGCCCACGCCCTGCTCGCCGAGCCACTCCAGGATCAGGAGGGCCACGTCCTCGATCCCGCGCTCCGGGTCCGACTTCACCCAGCGGCCTTGGCGCGACGGCACCGTCACGCGCTCCCCCGCGCCGGGGCCCACCCGTTGCCGGCTCCGGTCACCGCACCGGCAGGCTGGAGCCGCGGACGACCAACTCGGGGAGCAGGACGGCACGTTGGTGCTGGTGCTGGGCGGCGCGGGGTCCGGTCTCCTCCAGCAGGAGTTCCGCGGCCATCCGGCCCATCTCGGCGGCCGGCTGCCGTACGGAGGTGAGGGGGACGACCGCGGCCGCGGCGAACTCGATGTCGTCGTAGCCGACGATCGCCAGGTCGCGCGGGACGGCGATACCGGCGGCGTAGACGACCTGGAGGACGCCGAGGGCGAGCAGGTCGTTGGCGCAGAACACCGCGGTGGGGCGCTGGGCGAGGCCGAGCAGCCGGGAGGCGGCGTCGCGGCCGGCGGCGACGTCGAGCCGCTGCGCGGGGATCTCCAGCAGCGCCTCGGGGCCGAGCCCGGCCTCGGCGAGGGCCTGGAGCATGCCGACCCGGCGGTCCTTGACCTGCTGCAGGTGCGGCGGCCCGCTGATGTAGGCGATGGTGCGGTGCCCGGCGGAGACCAGGTGGCGGCCGGCCAGCGCGCCCCCGATCGTGTCGTCGACCGACACCGAGCACCCCTCGGCCTCGCCGGTGCCCCGGTCCACCAGGACGAACGGCACGTTCTGCTGCCGGAGCAGGTCCAGGCTGGCGCCGGTCGGGTCGGCCGGGGTGAGCAGCACTCCGCGCACCCGCTGCTCCGCGAAGAGGGACACGTACGTCGCCTCCTCGGAGGCGCTCTGGCCGCTGTTGCAGAGCATCACGCCCAGCCCCGCCTCGCGGGCCGCGGACTCCGCGCCGCGCGCGACGTCCACGAAGAACGGGTTGCCCATGTCGAGGACGAGCAGCGCCATGATCCGGCTCTGGCCGGCCCGCAACTGGCGGGCCGACTCGCTGCGGACGTAGCCGAGTTGCTTGATGACGCTCTGCACGCGGTCCCTGGTCTCCTCGGAGACCAGGTCGGGACGGTTGATCACGTTGGACACCGTGCCCACCGACACGCCGGCCTGCCGCGCCACGTCCTTGATCCCGACCATTCGCACCATGTTCTCCTCAAAGGGGCTCTCCGCACCGCCGGACCGCAATGTACTGAACGGGTCGGAGGTTTCCCCATTGAAACAGTTCACTCGGCCCCGCCGCACCAGAGGGCGGCCCCACCCGGGCCCCGGCGCCGCCAGCCGGGCCGCGGCGGGCCCGGGAGGGTGCACGGCGTGGCTCCCGCGCGACGCGTCGACCGATTGAAACTATTCAACCCACGTCGCCGACCCTAGGGCCGGCCCCGGCGGACGTCAAGCCTCGCGCCGGACGTACGCCCCCATACCCGCCGCAACCGAGAGGGGTACGGACGAGGGGGCCCACCGTACTCCGATTAGATGCATTCAATACCGCCACCGGTCCCGCGCTCGCTCCGCCCCTGCTCCCGCCCCCGCACCCGCGCTCGCTCTGCCCCCCGCACCCGGCCCCGCACCCGCGCTCGTTCCGCCCCCCGCACCCGCCCTCGCTCCCGCACTACCCGCTCTTACGCCGCGGCCGCTTCCCGAGCAGCGCCCTTGCGGGCCTCGTCCACGGGGCCGCCCGGAGGTTCCGCCGCGCGCGGCGCGCCACCTCGGGATCGATGCCCGGGCAGATCAACACCAGTGCGGCGAGCGGGTCGTGGAGTCCGGTGGGCCGCTTGCCGAGCGCCGCGGCGGCCTCCTGGTAGCGCCGGGCGATGGCCTCGGCGATCTCCGCGCGCTGCTCGGGATCGCGCCAGGCGGCGACGCACAGGGCGAACGCCGCCGCGTCGACGGTCCAGTCGTCGGGCCCGAAGAGCAGGCGCAGCAGCAGGGTGCGGCGGGTGGAGCCGGCCCACGGCTCCTCCGCTCGGTGGTGCAGGATGCCGACGCACACCCACACCTGGGCGAACCGCTCCCAGTACAGCGGGTGCTCACGCTGGAGCTCCCTCCAGTTCGGGTCCCGCGGCGGCGGCATGTGGGCGAGCAGGCCCAGCAGGTCGGCGCAGTCCAGCTCGGCGAAGGCCGCGGCGCGGTCGTACGCGATCAGCGGCTCGGCCCAGACTCCGCCGGCGACCTGGTGGACGAGGGCGACCGCCGCCGGAGAGGGCGGCGCCGCGGCCGCGACGGGCTCGGTGCCCCGGTAACTCCACAGCGGCGGGCCGAAGTCCGTGCGGACGGGGAGGCGCGGGTCCGGTTGCGGCCAGCGCGAGAGTGTCGTCGTGGGCGCGGGAAAGCGGGCACGGCAGAGGGCTGTCGGCGTCGGCGCTTCGAGGGCCGTCACCGTCGCCGTGACACTGGTCACCAGGCCGTGCGACTCCTCGATCCCGGTCAAGTACCCGTAGGCGCTGCACACGGCTTCGGTCGGCGGGGGGACGATCCGCAGCCACATGCCGTCTTCGCAGGCGCGCTCCACGCAGGTGCGGAGGTAGCCCACCTCCGGATGGGCCACGGCGAGATCGATCAGGGTCGTCAACTGCGCGGTGTCGCCGCCCCTTCGGGTCTTCCGGCCGGCTCGGTACCGGGCCGCGAGGACCGCCGCGCGGTACTTGGCGCCCGTAGGGTCGGCCGCCGAGGGTCCGGCCGCCACCGCGCGTTCGGCCCAGCGCAACGACTGCGCGACGTCACCCTGGTCGAGCGTGATGTCCGCGAGGTCGAGCAGGATGTCGGCGTTGCCGGGCGCGAGCGCGTCGGCCCGCTTCCACACCTCGATCGCACGCTCCGGCTGCCCGGCGCCGCGGTGGGCGGAGCCGAGCAGGATCAGGGTGAGTTGAGTCGCCCGGCCGTCGGCCTGTACCTCGCGTTCCTCGGCCCGCAGGCACCATGTGACCGCTTCCTGGTGCGCCCCGAGCCGTCTGGCCAGCGCGGAGAAGGCGCGCAGGCCGCCCGCGTCGCAGTCCGGCCGGGCCGCCGCCTCGCGGGCCAACGCCAGCCACGGGGCCAGCGCGGCCGCGACCTCGGGCGGCGCCGGGTCCTCGACAGCCCCCCAGACGGCGCTGACCGCGCCGCCGACCGCCGGAAGCGGCAGCGAGCCGCCGAGCTCCGCGCTGAACCAGGGCGCCGCGGCCCAGGGCCGCTCGGGGTGGACGGCGACCACGGAAGCGAGCAGCTCCACCGCTTCGGGCACCCGCCCCTCCTCGGCGATCAGCGCGATAGTCGCCGCCGCGTTGCCCGGGAAGACCGTGGTGCCGTCACCCTTGAACAGCTCCCGCGCCGCCTCGGACGATCCGGCGGCCACCACGATCTCGCCGAGCGCGGTGTACGCCGATGCGAGGCCCGGGTCGTGGAACAGCGCCCGGCCGAGATGGACCGCGGCGTGCGGGAGGTCCCCGGCGACCAGGAGCGCGCGGCACCGCCCTACGTCCGCCCCGGCCCGCGCCCGTCCGGAGCCGCCTCTCGCGCCCACACCCGTGTTCATCCCGCCCCCTGTTCGCCCCAGCGGGCCGAACCACCCGCCGGGCCGGAGCTTAGTGCCGTGGCCGGAAGGGTTTGCCTGGTTCGCGGTGTCCGGTGCGGTGATCCTCAAGGCGGAGGATCGTCCTCGTACCGGGCGTACTCGGACGACTTCGACAACGCGGCGAGGTGCCGTGCCGGGCGCCGCAAACCGGTGCACTTTTCCGGTCACGGCCCCAGCGATCAGCACCGACACGGGGGAGCGGGGGCGGAGGGCGGAGGGACGCGCGTGCGGCGGCTCAGTGGCGTTCCGCCAGCCAGACCGTGCGGGTGGTGCGGACGGTGAGGTCGCCGCGGCGCAGGAGCGCGTCGGGGCCGTCGCCGTCGAGGAGCGTGGCGAGGACGGCCAGGTCGTCGGCGTCGAGCGCGCTCCCGAGGTGGTCGCGGGTGCGGCCCAGCACGGCGTGGGCGTAACGGCCGGTGGCGGCGGGGAGCGGAGGGGCCAGGTCGATGGCGACGTGCCGTTCGGCGCGGAGGGTGAAGCCGGCCGCGGTCAGGCGGGCGCCCCAGTCGTCGCCCATGTGCGGCACGTCGTGGGCCCGGCGCTCGTCCATCGCCGTGCGGCAGCGCGCTTCCAGGCCGGGCCGGCCGAGGCCGATGTCGTCGGGGAGGAAGAGCGGGAAGCCAGCTCGACGGCCGCGAGCAGCCCGCCGGGGCGGAGCAGGGCCGCGGCCTCGGCGAGCGCGCGGTCGGGGTCGGCCATGTGGTGCAGGGACGCCGACGCCCACACCAGGTCGGCCGGGCCCGTGTCCGGCCACCTCTCGTCGAGGTCGGCCTCGATCGTACGGACCCGGTCGGCCACGCCGAGTTCGCGGGCCCGGTCCCGCAGCCGGCCGAGCATGTACGGCGAGCGGTCCAGCGCGGTGACCTCGGCGCCGTCGAACCGCCGCAGCAACGCGAAGGTGCCGGCGCCGGTGCCGCTGCCCACGTCGACGATGTGGCGCGTGGCCGGGGAGGCGGAGGCGCCTGGGGGCGCGGGGGATGCGGCGATGCCGGCGGGTTCGGCGAGTTCGGCGATCCAGGCGGTGAGGTCGGACAGGTACGCGGCGAGGACCTCGGCGTCGAGGTCGAGCATGTCGGCGAGGGCTGCTTCGTCGTCCGCGCCGTCCCCGCCGTCCCCGCTGCCCGATCCGCCCGCACCGCCGCCGCCGCCGGCATGGTGGCCGTGCGCGTGCGAGTCCGCGTGGCGGGGCTGGTCCGCGTGGCGGGGCTGGTCCGCGTGGCGGTGCTGGTCCGCGTGGCTTTCGGGGTGCTGGTGGTCTGCCATGCCGCCGACCCTACGTACGGATTGCGGGGACGACATATCCTCTTGCGTATGGCGCAAGACGGTCACGGGCTCGACATCCTCGTACGGCAGCGGATCAGGGGGCTGCGGACGTCCCTGGGCTGGTCGCTCGACGACCTCGCGGCGCGGTGCGAGCTGAGCCCGTCCAGCCTGAGCCGGATCGAGACCGGGCACCGGCGCATCACCCTGGAGCAACTCGACGCGATCGCGCGGGCGTTGGGGGCCAGCATCGACATGCTGGTGGAGTCCGCCGACGACGGCGACGTGGTGATCAGGCCGCAGCACAACGCCGATCGCGGCGTCACCACCTGGATGCTGAGCCGCGAGCCGGGCGCGAACGGCACCACCGTCGCGAAGATGCGGATCACCCGGCCGGTCCGGCGCGGCACCGACGCGCTGCGGGTCCACCCGGGCCGGGACTGGTTCACCGTGCTGTCCGGGACCCTGATGCTCCTGCTCGGCGAGCGCACGATCATCGTGGAGTCGGGCCAGGCCGCCGAGTTCTCCACGATGGTCCCGCACGCCTTCGGCGCGCACGGCGGCCCGGCCGAGATCATGGGCGTCTTCGACCACGACGGACGCCGCAGCCACTTCCGCCAGTTCGGCTGACCGCCCGCCCCGAAGGGCCGCCCACCCGCCTCACTCCAGATGCGCGACGGACGCGATCTCGACGACGGAGAAGGCGGGGGCGGCGCGGATGTCGGAATCGGCAGGGACGACGTCGATCGTGGTGTTCGCGCAGGAGGGCACGCCGGCGTCCGTCAGCGCGGCCGGCACCGCGTGGTCGCCGATCAGCGTACGCAGCAGGTCCACGGTGGCGCCGCCATGCGTCACGACGGCGATCGGGCCGGGCTCGGCGTCGGCGGACTCGAACGGCTCGCCCGCGCCGACAGTTCAGCCACCTCCGCCGGCTCGGCCGCCTCCGCCCGCTCGGCCGGTTCCGCCAGTTCCAGCAGGCACGCGCGCATCCGCGCCGCGGTGGCGCGGGAGGAGTCACCGCAGTCGGGCACGTGGTCCCGGTCCCGTACCGAGGCGGCCCAGTCCGCCAGGAAGGCGTCCAGCGGCTGAACCCCGTCCCAGTTCATCCGCTCGCGCAGGCGGGCGTCCTCCCGGACCTCCAGACCGGTGGCGGCGGCGAGGAAGGACGCGGTCTCGCGGGCGCGCCGCAGCGGGCTGCTGACGATCGCACGCAGCCCGACCTCCCGCAGCCGGCCGGCGGTCCGGGCCGCCTGCGCCCGTCCCCGCCCGGTCAACCCCGGGTCCCCGGGGCGGCGTTCCTTCTCCGCGTGCTGCACCAGATGGAAGACGGCCATCCCCGCAGGGTGGCGGAGCCGTACGGCGGCGGTCCACCGATATCCCGCGGGTTCCGGGGGCGGGGAGGCACTTCTCCAGCCGAACTCGGCGTATAGTCGGTTCCGACCAATCGGATACGACTAATGGACATCGACCGCGTCCGGGTCCGCGCTGAGCATCGGGCGGACCGCGTGACGACGACGGGGAGGGCACCGATGACGGCCAAACGACCGGCGAACCCGCTGGCCCTGGCGCTGCTCGGGCTGCTGCTGGAGCAGCCGATGCATCCGCACGCGATGGCGGTGGAACTGCGCGCGCGGCAGTTGGACCAGTACTTCAAACTGACCACCGGCTCGCTCTACGACACCGTGCGCGTGCTCGTCCGCGACGGCTGGATCGAGGCGGACGGCACCGAACAGGTCGGCGCCCGCCCGGCCCGCACGGTCTACCGCCACACTCCGCAGGGCCGCGGGCACTTCACCGAGTGGCTGGACGAGCTGATCCGCGAACCGGTCCAGGAGTTCCCCCGGTTCCTGTCCGCCGTCAGCTACCTCGGCGCCCTCGGCCCCGAACGCGCCGCCGACGCGCTGCGGGCCCGGGCCACCGCGCTCCGCGCCCAGGTCGAGACGCGCGAGGCCGCACACCGCGCCGCCCGCGAAGAACACGGTGCGCCACGCCTCTTCGTCATCGAGGCGGAGTACGCCCAGGCGATCGCCCGCGCCGAACTCGCCTGGGTCGAACGCGTCGCCGCCGAGATCGAGGACGGCACCCTGGAGTGGCCGGAGGTGGCACCGGATGCGTGAGGCCCCTCAGGCGCCGGCGGGCACGGAACCGGCCGCCACCGCCACCGCCACCAACACCGCCACCACCACCGCCACCATCAACACCGCGACCACCATCAACACCGCCACTACCGGACCGGTGTCGCGCACCGCGGTGCTCGTCGTGGGCGCCGGCCCGGCCGGGCTGACCGTGGCCTGCGAACTGGCCCTCGCCGGAGTGCCCGTGACCGTACTCGAACGGGACGCGGCGCCGCCGCCCTTCTGCCGGGGCTTCAACCTCAACGCCCGCAGCCTCGAACTGCTCGACCGGCGCGGCCTGGTGGACCGCTTCCTCGCCGAGGGGCCGACCGTCACCTCGACGGTGTTCGTCGGCGGCGCCCGGCTCGACCTCGGCGCGATGGACTGCCGGCACCCGTACGTCCTGGGCATACCGCAGACCCGCGTCGAGGAACTGCTCACCGCCCGGGCCACGGAACTCGGCGTACCGATCCTGCGCGGCCACCGCGTCACCGGCCTTCGGCAGGACGCCGGCGGCGTGACCGTCGAGACCACGGCCCCGGACGGCCCGGCGACCTGGCGGTGCCGCTTCCTCGCGGGGTGCGACGGCGGCCGCAGCGCCGTGCGCCGACTCGCGGACATCGCGTTCCCCGGCACACCGTCGCGCCGGTTCACGCTGCTGGGCGACGTCGTCCTCGCGGACGGTGCCGATCTGCCGTTCGGCGTGACCACCGGACCGGGCGGCGCCGTCTTCGCGATCCCGCGCCCCGGATACGTACGGCTGATCACCGCCGACCCCGAGCCGCCCGCCGACCGCGACGAACCGGTCACCCTCCCCCGTTTCCAGGCGGCGGTGGACCGCGCGCTCGGCCGGCCCGCCGCGATCGCCGAGGCCCGCTGGCTCACCCGGTTCGGCGACGCCGCCCGGCTGGCCGAACGCCTGCGGCACGGACGGGTGTTCCTCGCCGGGGACGCCGCGCACATCCATCCCCCGGCCGGCGCGATCGGCGTCAACGCCGCCATCGACGACGCGATGGCGCTCGGCTGGCGTCTCGCGCTCGCCGCCCGGGACCTGGCCGACGACGGCGTCCTCGACGCGTACCACGCCGAACGCCACGCCGCCGGCGCCCGGTTGATCCGCGACACCCGCGCGCAGGCCGTACTCGGCCGGGACGACGAGGAGTTGGCGCCCGTACGCGACCTGCTCGCCGAACTCGCCACCGCGCCGGCGACAGCCGGACCGCTCGCCGAGACGATCACCGCGGTGGGCACCCGCTATCCGGTACGGCACCCCTCGGGCCATGCCTGGGACGGCCGCGCCGTCCCCGACGTACCCGCGGCCCCGGCCGGGTTGTTCGACCTGCTCGCGCGCACCGGCCGCGGCGTGCTGCTGCTGGCCCCGGGCCCGCTCGCCGAACCGCTGCGCGCGACCGCCGCCGGCTGGTCCGACCGCGTCACCCCGGCCACCACCGCACCCGACGCGCTGCCCGGCGCCACCGCCGTCCTGGTCCGCCCCGACGGCCACGCCGCCTGGGTCGCCCCCGCGGACCAACTCCCCCCAGCAGCCCCCGAGTCACCGTGCGAGGCATTGAACGAGACCCTGCGCACCACGCTCACCGCAGAGTTCGGCCCACCCTCCGCCCGGGCCGACAAGGACACGTAACTCCCGCCCACCGGCCGAACTCACGGCCCCCGAAGCCGTGTCCACAGGTTCGAACCCGGCCGGGGCACCTCGCAGAGGGCGCCGACAGACCCCGCCACCAGCGAAGTTGCTGGGTGCGGGGTCCTTTCATGTGCGCGGCCGGATGCGGCTGGGGGCAGCCGTCTGACGGTGATCACGTTGTCATAGCGGTTGATCTTCGGCGCTGACGCGGCAGGTCACGAGCCCCGTCCTGCGACTTGCCAATCCTACGGAGCCACCGGTGCGGCCAGGCGACCGCAGCGGTCAGGCAGAGCACGTCGCCTCCGCTGGAACGTCTCCCTTCAGATCGAACATGAGCCATTCCAGCCAGGACGGCTCCACCTCCAAGACTTCGGCCCATGAGTGCATCGCACGCACGTAGGTCACGTAGCGGATGGGCCAGTTTTTGGTCCCTGCCGCCTTGTAGCTGACCCAACCAAGAGCGTTGAGGGTCCGGAGAACACGACTGTCCAGGATCAGTGCGCGCTCGCGTGAAGACCCGTCGTCCACAGCCGCGAACCACTTGGTGAAGAAGGGGCGTCCGATCCCCCGTATACGAAATTGCGTGTACGCGGATGCGAGATCACCCGACCGCACCAGAGCGGCCGTGCGGGACAGAACACCGGTGAGACGCGGATCGGACAATGCCACTTCGGTGTAGCGCGGACCGCGCCCGTTGGTGGCGCCCGAACCCCAGATCATGACAGCGACGAACAACCGCCGTAGACCAACAGGATCGTCGCCGGCCTCATCACAAAGGCGAGCCAGATCCTGCCGGCTGATCAACCTTTCCTTGGACGTGGAACCCGCCGTACCCTGCCCGAGCACATCACTCACTCCGTGCGGCTCCAACCACGGGAGCCAAGTGCCGGGGCGGAATCAAACCCCTTCCTGCTGCCTGTGACGGTTCTCCTCAACAAGGGGGCGTAGCCGCTGAGTCGCACCGTTTCCTGAATCCATGGGCGCCAGCATGCCGGGGAGTACGGGCGGATGTGCTGGAATCCTGCCATTCGACCGATACACGCACGGCGAGCTCGCGAACGGGGCGACGCATGACGAGATCCCAGGATTCCTCCGGGACTCTCAGAAGGCGGTTCACCACCCGATCACTTCAGGCTTTAGACACGTACGGGGTGGGGCAACTACATGACATCCTGGCGGGGAGGGCGCACGATGGCGGGCGCTCCGGAGCAGATCGGCTTACGCCTCAAGGCGGCTCGCCAGCAGCGGGGTTGGAGTCAGCCTCGGTTGGTCAGCGAGTTGCGCTGCCGCGCCCAGGTGAGCGGGCAGGCCCTACCGGCCGACGCGAGCGTCAAGCGGGGGTTGGCGAGTTGGGAGAACGGGCACAGCGTGCCGGACGAGTTCTACGGTCTGCTGCTCGCGGGTGCCCTGGACCTCGGTGCGGCTGAGCTGGGCTTGTCTCCGAGCGGAGTACGGGACGGCTCGCTCGTCGAAGTGCGCTATCCCGCCATCCCCGAAGCGGCAATTTCTGGTGTCGACCAACTCTGGCGCGCCGATCTCCACGGATACGAGCCCCTTCTCCACGCCGCGCTCTCCGAACCGGCATGGAGCGACGCTTCGTTGCGCTGCTTGGTCACCCCCGAACCGGCACCGCTGACCGCCGACACCCGCAATGGGACACGCGTCGGGCTCACCGACGTAGCTGTGATCAAGTACACCGGCGACACCTTCGCAATGCTGGACGACCAGTTCGGCCGCGAGCACGCCCGGCACGCGATGGTGCAGTACCTCAGCGCATGGATGTCCTACGACGCGGGCCAACACGGCCTCGCACAGCGTTACTTCCTCCAGTCACTTCGCTTTGCCCAGGACAGCTGAGACCGCCGCCTAGGACTTGTCCGGCCGATCATGTGCGGAGCCAGATGGTGAGCGCTGCGGCGGTTGCCGTGCCTAGGTAGACGTAGCGGCGCTTGTCGTAACGGGTGGCCACCGCTCGGTGCTGCTTGAGCCGATTGATGGCGCGCTCGACGGTGTTGCGCTTCTTGTACCGCTCGTCGTCGAAGCTGGGTGGCCGGCCGCCGCGTGAGCCCTTGCGTAGGCGGGCGGCCTGGCTGTCGGTCTTCTCCGGGATCGTGTGCCGGATGCCCCGGCGCCGCAGGTACTCACGACAGGGCCCGTTGCTGTATGCCCTGTCGGCGGCGACGCTGTCAGGCTTCTTGCGAGGCATGCCCGGCCCGAGCTTCGGGACGCGGATCTTCTCCAGCACCGGCTGGAACTGGGTGCAATCCGCCCGCTGGCCTGGGGTGACGATCAGAGACAGCGGGCGGCAGCCGCCGTCCGCGCTCAGGTGGAACTTGGTGGTGAACCCGCCCCGCGACCGGCCCAGGCCCTCACCTCCAGCACCACCTCCACCAGGCGGCCGTGCAGGCTCTGCCATGGTGTTTCGTCCTGATGTTCTGGCCCCTCGGCCCCCTTTGAAACGGGTGCCCGCGGCGGGTCGGTGCGGGCACCCGCCGCATGCTGATGGGCACGAACGATGGTTGAGTCGACCGAAACGTCCCAGTCGATCTCGCCTGCGGCGTCGGCCACGGCCTGGACCTGCTGGAGCAGACGCTCCCACGTCCCGTCGGCCGACCACAGCCGGTGCCGTTCGTAAACCGTCTTCCACGGCCCGAACCGTTCGGGCAGGTCACGCCACTGCACCCCAGTCCGCACCCAGTGCAGAATCCCGTCGATCACCTGCCGGTGATCACGCCACCGGCCACAACGCCTGTTACTGACCGGCAGGAACGGCCGCAGCCGTTCCCACTCGGCATCACTCAGATCACCCCGCCCCATGCCCGTATCAACGGCCTGGACACGCGGCAGTCACGTCGGCCGGACGAGTCCTAGCCGGACGGCCGGATCAGAGCAAACTGCGCACTCATGGCGGGACCAAGGTGGTCGACAAGGCCGTATCCGGGCTGGTCCGGCCACGGCAAGCTGAAGAGGAACGAGGTGACAATCACCGCGCTCACCTCAGGAACATCGCGTCGAAGTTGCTCTTCCAGGAACCGCAACGTGACTCGCCAGTCCGTCCCATCTCCTCCCAGGAACGACGCGACAGTCTCCTGAACCACATCCCAGAAGAACACGTGGGACAGGACACCGTCCTGGTTGAAGACGTGGGACTCAAACAGGCCCTCGAATCCAGGCGAGGCCGCCACCAAATCCCGCACGAGCTGAACATCCTGCTCCACAGCACCCCCCAGTGGCTCAGGATAGATCCACTCCGGCTCCGCACATGATCGGCCGGACAAGGCCTAGCCGGGACCATCCTGTCCGCGATGAGCCACCAGGCCACTTTCCTAGGGGACTTCACCCAGGCCGCAACCCTCGCTCGTGCCGTCCGCATGGGCATCTCCGGCGTTGCGACCCCGACGCTCATGGCCCAGTTCCACGCCATGGAAGCGCGAGCACTTGCCGAACCGGCGACCGGCACGCCTGCGAACTCGCCCTGGCCGAGGCCGCACCGCATCTCGACCGCCGCAACGACGGCGACGAACCCGAGTGGATCACCTACTTCGACGAGGCCGAACTCGCCGCCGAAGCCGCCCACTGCTTCCGCGACGTCAACAGCGCCCGCCAGGCTGTCGAGCACGCCCGCAACGCCATGAGCGGCAGCCACGTCCGATCCGACTTCTTCGCCACCATGGTGCTGGCTGACGCGCACCTTCGAGCCGGCGAGTTGGAGGAAGCGTGCCGTGTCACGCTGGACGCGCTGGACCTGGGCGAGCAACTGAGGTCGGCCAGGTGCGTCAGCTATCTCGCCGAGTTCCGGATCGCGCTGGCTCCGCACGCCAAGAGCAGCGCCGTCCGAGATCTGGTGGAACAGGCGGGCGAGCACCGCTTGTGGCTGGCTGCCGGCGCAAGGTCCGAGTGACCGGGCGCTCCAGGACGTCGTTTCCTATGGCGACCCTGCCGTTATCGTGCCTGACTGTTACTCCAACAGGGCTGACTACGAACTGGGGGGCTTGTGCACGAGACGTTCGACGTCGCCGGGGAGGCGCTGTGTTGCGCGGCGGCCATCCGGCTGGGCGGAGCTGCACAGGTACTGACGGAAGGCGCCGGCCTGGTCGGCCGCTATAGCCGGATCATGTCCGGAGTGGCGAACATCGTGTCGTTTCTTGACGGTCGAGAGCTCGACGACGAGCTGCTCGGCTCTGCGTTTGCCGAGAGTTGGTCTCTGGATGCCAGGTACCCGGCAGAACTTGCGGGGCATGACTTCGTCAGAGGCTGGAGCATTGTGGTGTTTGTCGTAGTCGCGCTGACGAAGCAGAAGCAGCAGGACATAGCGGCAGCGCAGGGACTCGACTTGGCGTCGGAGGCGGTGGCAGCTTGGCCGTCCGCCATCAGTATCGGATCATTCGACAGCCTCGCCCGCTTCGAGCTGTCCTGCCAGCAGGAGGCAGAAGACCAACTTCGGAGGAACGGTCTGCCAGCTCTGTGGACACTGGCGGAAGCCCAGTCGGAACCTTACCGTCAAGCCGCAGAAGGGCTCGTTAGGTAGTCGCGATCTCAACCGCTGAGTCCACTCCACTGGACTGTCATCGGGAGCATCCAGCCTTCGCCATCTGCGGCCTCAGAACACGGCCCAGTCGCGCCGGCTGCCGTTCGTCCGATGGGCTCCACCCGTCGTACGAACTCCTCGGCGGCTCGCGACTCAGCCGCAGCCTTTCCACCCATCCACGGGGTCATCGTCAGCTCGCGCACGTCGGCGAGGACCGGATAGCCCGGCCAGTTCATCAGGTCAAAGCCGTAGTGATGGACAAAGGACTCGTACTGCTCACGCGTGTGCCAGCCGTAGCGGTCGTAGTAGACGGCAGTGAGGACAAGGTCCCACTCGCGAGGGGCCAGGGCAAAACCGTCGAGGTCGATCAGCACCGCGCGGCGGAACGGTCACGGAGGATGTTCCCGATGTTCGCGTCTCCGTGGATCAGCCCGAACGGCAGCACGAAGTCGAGCCGACCGTAGTCCTTCTCCAGACGGTCAGCACGCTCAGCGAGGAACTTGACGTCCTCGGGTTGCACGCCCGCGCTCAGGCCCCGCAGAGACGAACGCACCTTCGCGAAGGGATCGAAGTACGGCAACTCCAGTGACTCCGGCTCCTCAAGCCAGTGCAGCCGCTTGAGCAGGTCGGCGAGTTCCGTGACGCTCGCGTACTCCTCGTCGTCCTGGACGCTCTCCCAGAAGGTGACCACGCGCCCGCCCACGACAAGCGGCTGCGCCACGTCGGCCACGACCCTGTTCGCGGGGAAGCCCTCTGCCGCCGGCCATCGCGCGACACGGACGGCCCGCTGCATCTCGGCGAGGGCGTCAGGGTCGGCCGCGATACGTACGATCACGCGCAGGTCGGACAAGTTGTAGACCGCGTGGGACCCGAGCCGGACCAATCGCGCCCCCGCAGGGTCCAACCCGGCCGTAGCACAGGCTTCTTCGAGCACCGCGAGCGTTGCCTCCGCGGTGAAGCCCGCAGCCCCGCCATCTGCCATGCCACCGCCAGAGGCGCCGCTCGCCATACAACCGACGCTACGGCCCACCTCCCGCACCTGACAGGTGGTTCGCGTCGTAGGGACATATTGATCACGCCGCCCTGAACTGCCTCACAGTCCTTCCACCCAGCTCAACAGCCGACAAACGGCAACAGCTTGCCCGCTCAAGAGCCGTGTGCCCAGGCTCGAATCGTGCCGAGCGGGACACGGCACCCGCTGCGCGCTTGCCGTGCTTCCTTCACCACCGTTCGCACGCCTCCCGAGGCGGTTGCCCCGCTGCGATCGTGGCAGCGGAACCTGTGCCCATCGTCAGCCTGAGAGGAGCAACCGTGGGAGAGCGCCAGCCGAAATGCCACGCCCTTACGCTGAAGGGGACGAGTTGCCAGCGTCCAGCGAAGAAGGGTTCATCACGCTGTCAGGATCATCAAGGCGCGTGGTCGGCACACGAGGCGAACAAGCGCCGCGCAGCCGGCAAGAAGACCACCAAGAAGAAGCGCTGACGCATCGTTGTCGCTCTGGACAAGCAAAGTCAGACTGATGGCATACCTCCCAGCGTCTCATCCGGTATCCAAGTTCGTTCCTCGATCGCTACTGAGGGAATGGTGGATACCGACCACGACCGTGAGAGTCTGCTGGAGCGGCTGAACCGGGCACTACGCCTGCCCGAGGACTTCGGCGGCCTCCAACGGTGGTGCGCCTCCTCGATCGACTCGCGGCGGTCGAACCGAGCCGCGGGGCCCACGTGTGGATTCCCGACACGAACGCGCGCCTGGCTCCGTCAACGATGCTGAGGCAGGGCTTTCCCGACGCGGATGTCCATGTCGTCGCGTCCCTGTACGGGGAGGATGCTCACCGCCGGGGTTGGCTCCGGCTGGACCGTACGCTTACGCCCGCCGAGCACTCGGCCGTCGTCGACACCGCTACGTCCTGGTCGAGGAACAACCGCTCACTGCAAGAGGTCGTGGCCGAGTTCGGCCCACCGTCTGTCACCTTTGGCTCCACGGAGCCGGACCGTCCCAAGACCGTCAGCTACGCCACCTCCGACCGCGCGGCCGCTGTCGTCGCCTTTCACCTCGGCTCCGCACAGCCGGAGACAGATACAGGTTCAGGCAAGGGACCATGGACCAGCCCGGCCCTGCTCACGGTCCGCGTCCACGACGACTTCTTCGGCGGATGGGAAATCACGCCAGTCGGAGAGAGTCAATTCGGCTGCGCGTTGATGCTCAGAGCCCGTCGATCACGTTCTAGGGGCGTAATGATCACGCCCCGCTCGCCACCAGAATCGGCTCCCGCCCAGCTCCGTGCCACGCAAACAGCAACGGCTCCCCCAGCCTCCGGAGCCGTGCGCGCAGGTTCGAACCCAGCCGTGGGCCCTTCGCAGGAACCGGGCACGGCAGGCCGTCGAGCACGAGGGCAGTGCGATGAGCGGCAACCCCGTGCGTTCCGGCTTCGTCGCCACCATGGTGCTCGCCGACGCCCACCTCCGGGCCGGCGACCTGGACGGATCATCCCGGGTGGCCCTGAATGCTCTCGACCTCGGGGAACAGCTCCGCTCGGCCCGGTGGGTGAGCTACCTCAGCGAGTTCCGTAGGGCGCTGGGCCCACACCCTGATCCCGCCGCCGAGCGGGACCTGACACCCCCGCAGCTGTGGTGCCAGGAGGACCATCCCCGCGGGTGCGGGGAGCACACACGCTCGCGGTACAGGTCGGTGTGCCGGTCGGGGCCATCCCCGCGCGTGCGGGGAGCACGGCGGTGTCCATCAGCTCGTACAGGGTTGACCGGGACCATCCCCGCGCGTGCGGGGAGCACACTTTCTGACCTGGCACTCTAGCGGCCTACGGGGTCGGATTCTGCAACTTCCGCCGACTCTGACATGTCGGCCATAACGGATGAAGCTTCCACATCGCCCCAAGCATGCCAAGGTTGGCGGGACGTCACTCACGCACGGCATGCGTGAAGGTCCGGGGGTCTCGTACGGCACCCGCCTACGTCGTAGGGGCGTAATGATCACGCCTCGGCTCGCCCCCAGAACCGGCTCCCGGCCAGCTCCGCGCCCGGCAACCGCCCCCCGATCCACGGACCGGCGACCGGTGATCGGAGGGGGCCGAGCCGAGAGGGGGTGGACCGGCGGGGCGGCGGGGCGGGCGCTTCCGTCAGACGCTCTTCTGGAACCCCGCGTCCACCGCGAAGTCGGCGCCTATCGTGCTGGCCGACCGCGGCGAGGCCAACAGCAGTACGGCGTCGGCGACCTCCCGCGGATCGATCAGGCGTCCCGTCAGCTGCCCCATCATCTGCGGGGCCACGGTCTGCATGACGGCGTCACGGTCGGCGCCGGCCATGCCCGCGATGATGTCCGCGGCTCCTCCCTTCTCCGTCCACCACGCGGTCAGCACCGCACCCGGGGAGACCGTGTTGAACCGGATTCCCCGGGGGCCGAACTCCTCCGACAGGACCTTCGTGAGGTTGGACAGCGCGGCCTTCGCGGCTCCGTACTCGATGTTGACGCTCGCGGGCTGACGGGCCAAACCGGTGGAGACGTTGACGACCGAGCCGCCGCCGCGCTCGACCAACCGCGGAATCGCGGCGCGGATCATGCGTACGACCGAGAACAGGTTGAACTCGAAGATTGCCTGCCACTCGGCGTCGTCACCGTCGAAGAACCCCGTGCGGGGCATGGCGATTCCGGGCGGCGGCCCGCCCGCGTTGTTCACCAGGACGTCGAGCCCGCCGAAGTGGTCGACCGCGCGGTCCACGACCCGGCCCGGCGCCCGCGGGTCCATCAGATCGGCCGGCACGTGGAGGAGGCCGGGTCCCGCGAGTTCCTCCAGTTCCGGCGACGTCCGGCGGGAGACCGCCACCACCTTCGCGCCCTCCGCCAGCAACGACCGCGTGACGGCGAGCCCGATGCCCTTCGACGCGCCGGTGACGACGGCGACTCGGTCCACAAGTTCCAGATCCACGATTGCCCCTGCTCCTCTTGCTGTTCCGGGCGGTTCGTGGATCATGCTGCTCGGGCGGAGGCGCGGACGCTGGCACGATTCGGACGTCGCATCGCCTGGGCGACACCTGCGCGTCACGGCACCTGCGCGTCACGGCACCCGCACGTCACGGCACCCGCACGTCACAGCACCTCCGCGTCACGGCACCTCGACGACGAAGAACAGGAAGCCGGGCGTGGTCAAAAGGCCCTGGTAACCGTCGGGGAACAGGTCGCGGCCGGCCGGGTCGGGCTGCGGCTCGCTGATGACGGACAGCCGGAAGCCGGCGGCGGTGAAGGCGTCGGTCATCGCGTGCAGCGGCTTGCGCCAGAGCCTCATCGGGGCGGGCTGCCCGCCGAGCACCCAGGTGAAGGAGTACTCGCCGCTCGCGAAGTAGTCGGGCCGCGGCTCCCGATGCGTGTAGGCGACGAACGGGTGGTCCACCGACGCGATCAGCCGGCCGCCGGGCCCGAGCACGCGCCGTATCTCGGCCAGCGTCGGCCCCCAGTCCTCCAGGTAGTGCAGGACCAGGGACGCGACCACGTCGTCGAACGCGCCGTCGGCGAACGGCAGCGGGCCGGCCAGATCGACCACGTGCAGGGGCGTGCCGTCGCCCAGCCGGCGCCGGGCCAGCGCGAGCATCCCGGCACTGGAGTCGATGCCGGTGACCAGGGCGCCGCGCTCGCGCAGCGCGGCGGACAGGGGCCCCGAGCCGCAGCCGGCGTCCAGTATCCGGCGGCCGGCCACCTCTCCGGCGAGATCCAGGATCGCGGGCCGCTCGTAGTACGCGTTCACGAGGTTGTCCTCGTTCTCCGCGGCGTACGCCTCGGCGAAGCTGTCGTAGTCGTTCACCACGGTCGGGTCGGCGGGCTGGGCACGATCCTCGGGCACATCGCTGACGTGTTCCATCGTCGCAGGCTACTGCCGCGAACGGCCCCCAGGATCAAGGCCGGTACCCAGTTCACCCGGTTCACCTGGTTCACCCGGTTCACCCGGTTCGCCCGGCGCCCCCGACCGCCGATGTCGACGCTCGCGGGCGGGCGGGCAAGAGACCGGCGGGCAAGAGGCCGGCTGGCAAGGCCGGCGAGCGAGGCCAGCAGGCGACGCTCCCGGCCCGGATCAACCGCCCGACGTCAGCAGTGCCCGCGCAGCCGCACCAGCACGGTGTCACCCGGCAGCCCGGCGAGGTAGCGTTCGGTGTCCGGCCCGACCGGCGGCGCGGTGTGGCCGCAGTCCAGGGGATCGCAGGAGCCGTGCACCGAGGCCCCGTTCGGCTCGATCCACCAGCCGTCCGGCGTGAGCACGTCTTCCTGCCGCACGGGGTCGGCCGTCGGCCGGTGCCTCCGGAGGTAGTCCGCCCGGTCGCCCCGGAACCCGATCACCGGGTGCTCGGACGGATGCGGGTAGCCCAGAAATCCCTGTCCCAGGCTGAACGGGTGGTCCAAGTACGCCCGGATCAGCGGCTGTTCCCGGTACGCGGCGAACATCGCGTCCCCGTACGGGTCGTCGGGGAACGCCTGCGGATCGGCCTCCGCCCGGCGCAGGAAGTCCGCCAGGGGCAGCGCGGGCGGATGGACGGCCGACAGTTCGTGCCACAGGTCCCACGATGCCGCGCGCGCCCGCTCGGCGCTGGCCCGGGGGTCGCCGAAGTCGAGCAGTGCGCGCGCTCCCCCGGCGCACACCCCTGGCACGTTCGGCAGCGCAGTGCCGTCCCGGCCGGAGGTGTCGTGGAGCAACCGGGGGTCGTCGAAATGCCCCTCGGCCACGGCGAATCCGTGTCCGTCGCTGCCGCCCGCGATCCGCCACCTGTCCCACATGCCGCGGTCGGGCGGGTTGTCGGCGTTCAGGTCGAACGGCGCCAGGGCGGCGTCCAGCGCCGCCTCCACATCGCCCTCGGCCTCGGCCGGCAGACACACGGTCACCGACATTCCCGCCATCGCGGTCCCCTCATCCTTCCGCGCTCTTCCGCCTCCGCCGCCCGGAACGTGGGGCTCGGCCGCGTTCGGGAGAACCGCCGTCCGCCCCGGCGGCTCAGCGAGCGGTCACCCGGGGCGCGAGTCCCGTGCGCACGAGACGGACGGCGCAGGGCACACGCCGCCCGCCGAAGGCAGGAGGCGAGGCTCACGCGCAGAGCGCCGCGGGCACGAGAGCGCCGCGGGCACGAGAGTGCCCCGTACGACCGGCCGCCGGCAAGGGATTTCCCGGCACGGCCTACCCCTCCAGGACCCCGAACCGCATGTCGCGCAGGCGCTCCGGGTCCGCGACGACGTCGATCGCGGTGATCCGGCCGCCGTCGACCGTGAACGCGAGCGCCAGCACGAGCCGGCCGAGCGGCGCCATCACCAGCCCCACCGAGCCGTCGACGAGCGCCGGCGCGCTGAACGGCACCCGGGCCGCCGCCGCGAACGCCCCCTGGGAGACGTGCCGCGCCCCGCGCAGGACGACGGGCTCGGGCGTCGGCACCACCTGGCGGTCCGCGCGCAGCACCACGTCCGGGTCGAGCAGCTCGACCAGCGCCTGGAGGTCGCCGCCGCGGGCAGCGGCCAGGAACGCCTCGACCACCCGCCGTTGACCGGCCCGCGCGGCCGCTTCTGCCTCGGACGGCGACTCGGCCGCCGTGCCGCCCCGTACCCGGCGCCGGGCGCGGCTGGCGAGCTGCCGGGCCGCGGTCGGCGACCGCTCGATCATCGGGCCGATCTCGTCGAACGGCATCGCGAACAGGTCGTGCAGCACGAACGCGACGCGCTCCGCGGGCGCCAGCGTGTCCAGCACCACGAGCATCGCCAGCCCGACCGATTCGGCGAACACCGCCTCGTCCTCGGGGTCGGGCCCGTCCTCCCGATGTCCGGGCGCGGCCGCGTCCGCGCCACCGGCTCCCGCCCCGGGCAGGTGCGCCTCCAGGGGTTCTTCGCGCCGCGACTCGCGGGCACGCAGCATGTTCAGGCAGATCCGCGTGACGATCGTGGTCAGCCAGCCAGGCAGGTTCGCGATCCCGTCCGTGCCGGCCCGGCTCGCCCGCAACCACGCCTCCTGAAGGGCGTCCTCGGCCTCGCTCGCCGAGCCCAGCATGCGGTAGGCGATGCCGCGCAGCCGCCCCCGCTCCCCCTCGAAACGCTCCGCGAAAGCGGCGTCGTCCTCCATCGGCCCGTCCCCCGTCACGTTCCTCGATCGCCGCGTGTCAACACCATAGACCTCCGAAAACCGGGAGGTCAGCCGGGCGCCGCCCGGGTCGGGACGACTTCGGAGAAGCCATGACCTCAGCCATTCTGCTCACCGGCGGTACGGGCACGCTGGGCCGGCACGTGACGCCGCTGCTGTGCGCCGCCGGGTACAAGGTGCGCAGCCTCAGCCGGCAGGCCCGGCCGGACACGGACGGAGTCGAGTACGTCGTCGGCGACCTGCTCAAGGACGAGGGGATCGAGCCGGCCGTGGCCGGCGCCGAGGTCGTCCTGCACCTGGCGGGCAGCGCCAAGGGCGACGACGCGGCGACCCGGAACCTCGCGCGAGCGGCCGCCCACGCCGGGGTACGGCACCTCGTGTGCATCTCGGTGATCGGCGCGGACAAGGTCCCGATCGGCTACTTCCGCGCCAAGCTCGGCGCCGAGCGTGCGGTGGCCGACTCCGGGGTGCCATGGACGGTGCTGCGCGCCGCGCAGTTCCACGACCTGACGTTGACCGCCGTGCGGGCGCTGGCGAGGCTGCCGCTGGTCCCCGCGCCGGGCGGCCTGCGGCTCCAGCCGGTCGACGCCCGCGATGTGGCCGCGCGGCTGGTGGAGTTGGCCGGGGGCGACCCGGCCGGCCTGGTCGCGGGCCTGGCCGGCCCGCGCGTGTACACGATGGCGGATCTGACCCGCGGCTATCTCCAGGCCCGCGGCAAGCGCCGCCCGATGTTCCCCGTGCGCGTCCCCGGCGGCCCCGGCCGCGCCTACCGCGCCGGCGCCAACCTCGACCTCGACGCCGACAAGGGCACCCGGAGCTGGGAGGACTTCCTCGCCGAGCGGGTGCGGTGACGCCAGGCCCCCACCGGAACACCGAACACCGAACACCGGAACACCCGCGGCTACCGCGGAGCCCCCGCGGCCCCGAAGCCCCGAAGCCCGGGAGCCGTAAGCCCGTAAGCCCCGGAAAATCGTGGGCGGAGCCGCCTGACATCGGCCCCGCCCACGGGTCATGAGAGCAGCGTCCAGCCCCACACCACGCTGCCGTCGCCACCCGCGTGACAACGTTGTCAAACTATACGCCGTCCGCACCGGAAATGGATAGTCCTCATTGTTCGCCCCGCGGGACCCCGGACCCCCGGGAGCCCGGCGACAAGGGCAAGCAAAAGGGGTGAGCCCGACGCTTGTCAACGGAACCGTGCGAATTCCCGGACCGCCCCGGCAGGAGTCACAGCGGGGGTCGCCGCGCAGGTCACAGCCGGGGCCGCCGCGGCGGGGGCGGCGCCGGGCGGCGGGCAGTCGCGCCGGGGAGCCGCCCGGCACCGTCGCGCGGCACGGCCGCGTGGCGCACGACCGCCGGCGCCGGGCGGCGGCTCCCACCCGCCGCGCGGGCCCGTTTTTGCGCACGTTGTAAACCGCCGGACCGCCGCTCTCCGCGGCGCGCGACCGCACCCGCGCGGACGTGCGGTGATGCTGAGGTGACGCCTGCTCACGGCGTGAACGTCCGGGGCGACTTCTGCGCGGGGTATGGACAGGCCCAACCTCAAGTGCTGTCATGCCGGTTGGCGCCCTTCTTTGCAACGTTGGAACAGCACGACGCCGGGCCTCAGCGGCCGGTGCGCACCCCTCCGCGTGTCCCCGTGCCCCCCACCTCCGTGCTCCTCCGTGCCCCCACCTCCGTTCCCCCCACTTCCGCGCCCCTCCCGCAGAAACGGATCACCGTGACCTCCGACGACACCCGGTCCCCCCACCCCGGACGCCGTGAACTCCTCGCGTGGGCAGGCGCGTTGACCGCGGCCGCCGCGACCGGAGGCTGGCTGACCGCAGGCACCGCCGCGGCCGCCACCGCCAACGCCGCCGCACCGGGCGCGGCCCCGCTCGGCGCCCACGCGGCAGCCGCCGCGCCCGCCTCCACGTTCGCGCCGCTGCGGCCGCCCGCCGTACCGCTGGCGGTCCGCTCGCCCTACCTCTCGACCTGGCTGCCCGCCGACAACCTCGCCGGCACCTGGTCCACCTTCTGGAACGGCCACGTCACCGCGCTGTGCGGCCTGGCCCGGATCGACGGCGCCGCCTACGTCTTCGCCGGCGCCCCCAGCCTCCCCGACGGTCCCGCCCTCACGCCGATGACGCAGGTCTCGCTCGAACTGACCGCCACCCGCTCCGTGTACCGACTCAGCGGCGGCGGCGTGACGTTGACCGTCACGTTCCTCTCCCCCGTCGACCTCGGCGACCTGCGGCGCCAGTCGGTGCCGCTGTCGTACGTCACCGTGCGGGCCGAGAGCGGCGACGGGCAGCCGCACGCGGTGGACGTGCACCTGGACGTGTCGGGCGAGTGGGTGCACGGCGACACCTCCACGCCGATCACGTGGGCACAGCAGCAGGCCGGCGCGATGACCGTGCTCACCGCGCAGCCGGCGACGCCGGGCGTACTCCAGGAGAACGGCGACCAGGCGTCCTGGGGGCAGTTGGTGCTCGCCGCGTCCACCGGCTCCGGGGTGACCTGGCAGATCGGGCAGGACACGGTGGTGCGGGCCGCGTCGGCGGGCGGCGGGCAGCTGGCCGGGACCGTCGACAGCGGGCAGCCGCGGGCGATCAGCGACCGCTGGCCGGTACTCGGCCTGAACCGCGACTTCGGCACGGTCCAACCCGGCACGCCGTCCGCGGAGTTCACCGCGACGCTGGGGCATGTCCGTACTCCGGCGGTGAGTTACCTCGGCACGCAGTTGCAGCCGTGGTGGACGCACTACTGGTCGTCGTGGACGGACATGGTGCAGTGGTTCGACGCCGACCACGCCGCGGCGCTGTCGGCGGCGACCGCGCTCGACCAGCGCGTGCACGACGACGCGGCCGCGGCGGTGGGCGGCGGCACCACCGGCGAGCACTACGCGGCGGTGTGCGCGCTGGCGCTGCGGCAGGCGGTGGCGGGCACCGAGCTGGTGGACCGGGGCGGCAGCCCGTGGGCGTTCCTGAAGGAGATCTCCTCCGACGGGAACATGTCGACGATCGACCTGGTCTACCCGGCGTTCCCGGCCTACCTGTACCTGTCCCCCGACTACCTGCGGCTGCTGCTGGAGCCGCTGCTGGACTACCCCGAACACGGCGGCTGGCCCAAGGAGTTCGCCGAGCACGACCTGGGCTCCTCCTACCCCAACGCCACCGGGCACAACGACGGTGACGAGGAGGACATGCCGGTCGAGGAGTCGGCGAACACGCTGATCATGGCGGCCGCGCTGATCCAGCGGCTGCCGGCCGCGGACGCGTCGTCGTTCGCCACGGCCCACTACCCGATCCTGCGGCAGTGGGCGGAGTACCTGACGGCGAACGCGCTCGACCCGGGGTTCCAGAACCAGACCGACGACTTCACCGGGTTCATCGCGCACAGCGCCAACCTCGCGTTGAAGGGCATCATCGGGATCGGCGCGATGGGCGTGGTGGCGGCTGCCGCGGGCAACGGCTCCGACGCCGCGCACTACGCGACCGTCGCGCGCGGTTACGTCAGCCAGTGGACGACGCTGGCCGCGGACTCCTCCGGCGCGCACCTCAAGCTCGCCTACGACCAGGACGGCACCTGGAGCCTGAAGTACAACGGCTTCCCCGACCGGCTGCTCGGCCTGGACCTGGTGCCGACCGGCACCGCCGCGCGGGAGGCGGCGTGGTACGCCTCGCAGGCCGGCGGGTACGGCGTGGTCCTCGATCCGCGCAACGACTACACCAAGGGCGACTGGGAGTTGTGGACGGCCGCGTGGCTGGCCGACCACGGCGGCATCCGTGACGCGCTGGTCGAGGGGGTGTACGGATTCGCCGACACCACGCCGCAGCGGGTGCCGTTCAGCGACTGGTACACCGTGGCGAGCGCGGCGCAGCGCGGCTTCCAGTGCCGGCCGGTGGTCGGCGGGATGTTCGCGCTGGTGCTGCCGCCGGCCGCGTCGACGGTGGTCTGGTGCCGTATCCAGAACCAGAACTCCGGGAAGGTGCTGGCCGTTTCCGGCATGTCGCTGGCGGACTCCGCGGAGGTCACGCAGTACGCCGACAACGGCACCGCCGACCACGTCTGGACGTTGCTGGACAACGGCGACGGCACGGTGCGGATCGCCAACCGCAACAGCGGGAAGGTGCTGGCCGTCCATGACCAGAGCCTGGACGACGGCGCGCACGTGCAGCAGTACCAGGACAACGGCACGCCCGACCACGTCTGGCGGATCGTCGACAACGGCGACGGCTGGTCGAAGATCGTGAACGTGCGGTCGGGGAAGCTGCTCGCCGTGGACGGTGCCTCCACCGCCGACGCGGCCCAGGTCACCCAGTGGACGGACAACGGCACCACCGACCACCTCTGGCGCCTGATCTGATCCGGGCCGCCCTCACCCCCCACCTCGACAGCAGGGAGCACGTCCATGGATCGTCGTACCTTCCTTCGCGGCGGCGCGGTCGCCCTCGGCACCGTGGCGTTCGCCGGCCGCATGGTCACCTCCTCCTGGGCCGCTGCCGGCGGCGGTCCGGGGGTGGTGCTGGTCGGTGACACCTCCGGCGGCGGCCTGTACCACCCGTATCCCGCCGGCCTGACCCGCACGCCGTTCCTGAAGCTGCCCACCGGCAGCGTCACCGCGTCGGGCTGGCTGGCGCAGCAACTCGCCCTGGAGGCTGACGGGATAGCCGGCCGCTACGACGAGGTGTCGCACTTCCTGGACACCTCCAGCACCGGGTGGTTCCACCCGGATCAGGTCGGCTGGGAGGAAGTGCCCTACTGGGTGCGGGGGTTGACAGGTCTGGCCGGGGTGACCGGGGACGCCGGCCTGCGCGCGAAGGCCGACACGTGGGTGAACGGCGTGCTGGCCACCGGGCAGCCGGACGGCTTCTTCGGCCCGACGTCGCTGCGCACCTCGCTCGGCGGCGGCCCGGACTTCTGGCCGTTCATGCCGATGCTCCAGGCGCTGTGCACGTATCAGGAGTACACCGGCGACAGCCGCATCGTGCCGTTCCTGACGAAGTTCTTCGGCTACCAGAACACCTTCGGCGCCTCGGCGTTCAACCAGAGCTGGGGCTCGGTGCGTTGGGCGACGACGCTGCACTCGCTGCACTGGCTGTTCGCCAGGACCGGGGACGGCATGCTGCTCGACCTGGCCGACAAGATCCACCAGTACAGCGCGAACTACGTGAACAACCTGCCGTCGCTGCACAACGTGAACCTGGCGCAGGGCTTCACCGAGCCGGCCTTCGCCGCGCTGCGCGGGGACGCGTCGCTGACGCAGGCGTCGTACCAGGACTACGCGACGATCCAGGGCACCTACGGGCAGTTCAGCGGCGGCGGGTTCGCCGGGGACGAGAACGCCCGTCCCGGGTACGGCGATCCGCGGCAGGGCTTCGAGACCTGCGGGATCGTCGAGTACATGCAGAGCTTCGAGTCGATGGCGCGGATGACCGGCGACCCCAGCTGGGCCGACGGCACCGAGACGCTGGCGTTCAACTCGCTGCCGGCCGCGATGGAACCGGGGCACACCGCGCTGCACTACGCCACCGCCGCCAACCAGGTGCAGTTGGACGACTACGACAAGACCCTGCACCAGTTCGACAACACCTTCTCGATGCAGGCGTACCTGCTCGGCGTGGACAAGTACCGCTGCTGCCCGCACAACTACGGCCAGGGCTGGGCGTACTTCACCGAGAACGCCTGGCTGGCGACGGCGGACAACGGCCTGGCCGCGGTGCTCTACGCGCCGACGAAGGTGACCGCGAAGGTGGGCTCGGGCGGCACCGCGGTGACGGTCACCGAGACGACGAACTACCCGTTCACCGGCAGCGTCTCGCTGGCGCTGGCGATGTCCGGCAGCGCCGCCTTCCCGCTCTACCTGCGGGTCCCGGCCTGGTGCGAGGCCCCGTCGGTGAAGGTCAACGGCGCCTCGGTGAGCGCGTCCGGCGGCGCCGGGTACGTGGCGGTGAACCGCACCTGGACCGGCGGCGACACGGTCACCGTCACCTTCCCGATGGCGGTCGCCACCACCACCTGGACGCAGAACCACGACTCGCTGTCGGTGCACCGCGGCCCGCTGACGTACGCGCTGAGGATCGGCCAGAACTTCCTGCGCCACAACGACCCGTCCTCGCACTGGGCGGAGTACCAGGTCTTCCCGACCTCCGCGTGGAACTACGGCCTGGTGCCGGGCACGTTCACGGCCACCAGCACCGGGGCGAGCGGCAACCCGTTCACGCCGGAGGGCACGCCGGTGGCGATGACCGCGCAGGCCAAGGCGATCCCCAACTGGCAGGCGGACACCCAGGACGTGGTGACCACGCTCCAGCCGAGCCCGGTGGACACCTCGGAGCCGGCCACCACGGTGACGCTGATCCCGATGGGCGCTGCCGCGCTGCGCATCACCTCCTTCCCGACGGTCGGCGCCGGCGGCCGCCCCTGGCAGCTGCCGGCCACCCCCACCGCTTCCTGGTGCTTCTCCGGCGACACCGTGAACGCCCTCAACAGCGCCTACACGCCGAGCAGTTCCTACGACCAGTCGCATCCGCGGTTCACCTGGTGGGACCACACCGGCAGCAGCGAGTGGGTGCAGTACGGCTACTCCGCGCCGGTGACGGTCTCGGGCGCGTCGGTCTACTGGTACGACGACACCGGGCACGGCCAGTGCCGGGTGCCGGCGTCCTGGCACGTGGAGTACCAGGCGGGTGACGGGTCCTGGCAGCAGGTGGCCGGCGCGGGTGACTACGGCACGGCGCTCGACGGCTTCAACTCCGTGGCGTTCACGCCGGTGACGACGGCGGCGGTGCGGGTGGTGGCGCAGCTCGCGCCGGGGGTGTCCGCGGGCATCCTGCAATGGGATGTGACGGCGCGTCAGGCGATCGTGGACGGCGGCACCTGGTACCGGGTGCAGAACAAGAACAGCGGCAAGGTGCTGGGCGTGGACGGCATGTCCACCGCGGACAGCGCGAACGTGGTGCAGTTCACCGACAACGGAACCGCCGACCACGACTGGCAGTTCACCGAGGTGGGCGACAACCGCTTCACGGTGAAGAACCGCAACAGCGGGCTGCTGCTGGCCGTCGCGGGCGCCTCGCAGGCCGACAGCGTCCAGGTGCAGCAGTACCACGACAACGGAACCGCGGACCACTACTGGCATCTGATCGACAACGGCGACGGCTGGTTCCGGGTCCGCAACGGCAACAGCGGGCTGGTGCTGGGCGTGGACGGCATGTCCACCGCCGACAGCGCGCAGGTGGTGCAGTTCGAGGACAGCCGGACCGACGACCACCTGTGGCGCTTCCTGTAGGAGGCGCGCGAAGCGGTACGGCGACCGCGCGAGGAGTGCGGGGAGCGCGGGGAGTGCGGCGAGGAGCGGGCGGGACGGGAGGGGGGAGCGCCGGCGGCGGAGGCACCACCGCCGGCGCCCGTCAGTGGATCACACATCGGCGGCGCACCGGGGCGTACAACGATGTAAAGCCGGGCAGGGAAATGACAGCACGACAGCGGGATCGTGTCCAGTCCACGCGGCAAAGAAACCCGGGTCCTGGCTGAGTCGTACGGGACTCTTGACACGTGGTCGTCAATCCCCCAAGGTCCTCTACATCGTTGTAAAGGACGCGCTGTCCGGCGTCCCGTGCTCGCCCCGTCCGTGCAGCACCGCTGCGCTTTGCACCCCCCATTTCTTCCCGCATCGACGAGGATGTGATCGGCGCATGAACGTCTCCCTCCGGGCCAGGACCGCCGCCGCGGTACTCACCGCCGGCCTGTGCCTGGCCGCGAGCGCCTGCACCAACTCCGGCAACGACTCCGCCGGTTCCGACAAGTCCGCGTCCGCGGACAACTCCGCCGCCGCCCAGCAGACCGACACCCCCACGGCCAGTGCGAGCGGCCCGGCCTGCACCTACCAGACCTACGGCGGCGGGGTCCCGAAGCTGGACATCACCGACGGGAAGACCATCGTCGGCTTCTCCCAGTCGGAGTCGACCAGCAACCCGTTCCGCGCGACCGAGACCAAGAGCATCGAGAACGAGGCGAAGGCCAAGGGCGTCAAGCTGATCGAGCGCAACGCCAACGCGGACGTCAACGCGCAGAACTCGCAGATCGAGGACATGATCGCGCAGGGCGCGAAGGTGCTGATCGTGGCGCCGGAGAACTCCGACGGGCTCGGCCCCGCGCTGGCGCAGGCCAAGTCGAAGAAGATCCCGGTGCTCACCATCGACCGGACCGTCACCGGCACCGCCTGCGGCGACTTCATCGCCTTCATCGGCTCGGACTTCTCCGGACAGGCCCGGATCGCCGCCGACGACCTCGGCACCGCGACCAACGGCACCGCCCACGTCGCGGTCCTCACCGGCACCCCGGGCAACAACGTCTCGACCGACCGCACCAAGGGCTTCAACGACGAGATCAAGAAGAAGTACCCGAACATCAAGGTGGTCGCCTCGCAGACCGCCAACTTCACCCAGACCGACGGCCAGAAGGTGATGGAGCAACTGCTCCAGGCCCACTCGGACATCAACGCGGTCTACGCCGAGAACGACGAGATGGCGCTCGGCGCGCTCCAGGCGATCAAGTCGGCCGGCAAGACCCCGGGCAAGGACATCAAGGTCGTCTCCATCGACGGCACCCAGCAGGCGGTCCAGGACGTGGCGTCCGGCGCGCTGGTGGCCGACATCGAGACCAACCCGCGGTTCGGCCCGCTGGCGATCCAGTCGCTGGAGAACTTCTACGGGACCACGGGGGTGCCCGCCGACGTCATCATCAAGGACGGGCACTTCACCTCGGCCAACGCCAAGCAGGCGCTCTCCCAGGGCCTGGTGTACTGACGCCCGCGCGGCGCACGGCGGGGCCGGGTCCAGCCTCCCCGCGACCCGGCCCCGCCGTGCACCGCTCCCCCCGCAGCACCGCGCACGACTCCGCGAGAGGAGGAAGACGTTGGTCCAGCCGGACCCGGACCCCCGCAGCGACGCCATCCTGGAGGTGGCGGGGGTCGACAAGAGCTTCGCGGGCGTCCACGCCCTGCGCGAGGTGGACTTCACGCTGCGGCCCGCCGAAGTGCACGCCCTCATCGGCGAGAACGGCGCGGGCAAGTCCACCCTGATCAAGGTGATGACCGGCGTGCACCGCCCCGACGCCGGCACCGTACGACTCGGCGGCGAGGCGCGGGACTTCCGCAACCCACTGGAGGCCCAGGCGGCCGGGATCTCCACGATCTACCAGGAGGTCAACCTGGTCCCGCTGATGTCGGTGGCCCGCAACCTGTTCCTCGGCCGCGAGCCGCGCCGCTTCGGCCTGGTCGACAACCGCCGGATGAACCGTGAAGCAGCCGACGTCCTCGGCCGGTTCGGCGTCCGGGTGGACGTCACCCGGCCGCTGCGCACCCTGGGCCTGGGCGCCCAGCAGATGGTCGCGCTGGCCCGGGCGGTGCAGGTCGACGCCCGCGTGGTGATCATGGACGAGCCGACCTCGTCGCTGGAGCCGAAGGAGGTCGAGACCCTCTTCTCGGTGATCCGCGGCCTGAAGGAGCAGGGCATCGCGGTGGTGTACGTCAGCCACCGGCTCGACGAGCTGTACGCCGTGTGCGACCGGGTCACCGTCATGCGTGACGGCAGGGTGGTGCACACCGGGCGGATCGCCGGCCTCGAGCGCCTCAAGCTGGTGTCGCTGATGCTCGGCCGGGAGATGTCCGCGGTCCGGGAGAAGGGCAGCACCGCCTTCGACTCCGATGGGCACGAGCGCCATGACGGCCAACCCGCCCTCCGTGCGACCGACCTGACGGTCCGTCACCGCCTGCACGGCGTCTCGCTCGACGTGCATCCGGGCGAAGTCGTCGGGCTGGGCGGCCTGTTGGGGGCCGGACGCAGCGAGACCGCGAAGGCGATCATCGGGGCACTCGCCACCGAGCAGGGCTCCGTCGAGGTGGAGGGCAGGGCGATGCACCGCCGCAGCCCGGCCGCCGCGATCCGCGCGGGCGTGGTGATGCTGCCGGAGGACCGCAAGGCGGAGGGGGTGATCCCGAACCTGTCGGTCCGGGAGAACATCTCGCTGGCCGCGCTGCCCCGGCTGTCGCGGGCCGGGCTGGTCTCGCAGGCCAAGCAGGACGAGATCGTCACGTTCTTCATGAAGCGGCTGCGGATCAAGGCGTCGGGCCCCGACCAGAAGGTCGGCGACCTGTCCGGCGGCAACCAGCAGAAGGTGCTGCTGGCCCGCTGGCTGTGCCTGAACCCGAAGGTGCTGCTGCTGGACGAGCCGACCCGCGGCATCGACGTCGGCGCCAAGGCGGAGGTGCAGGGCCTGGTCGACGAACTCGCCCGCGACGGGCTGGGGGTGCTGCTGATCTCCTCCGACCTCGAAGAGCTGATCGAGGGCTCCGACCGGGTGGTCATCCTCAAGGACGGCCACGTCGTCGGCCACCTCGACGGCGACGATGTCAGCGAGGCCGGCCTGCTGGACGCGCTCGCCACGGCACCGGACTCGCCGGAGTCGGCGGCACCGGCCGCACCGGCCGCACCCGAACCGGCCGCACCCGCCGAGCCGGTGGAGCAGGCCGAGCAGGCCGAGCCCGCCGCACCCGACGCTTCGGCCGAACCCGACGCCTCCGCCCGACCCGACGCCTCCGCCGCACCCTCAGACCCCGCCGCACCCTCAGACCCCGCTGGTCCCGACGAACCCGCTGATCCCGACGAACCCGCTGATCCCGGACACCCCCGAGCGCGCCCCGCCAAGGAGAAGCAGCCATGACCTCCCTCACCTGGCCGGGCGCGGCCCTGGACCGCGGCCGGCTGCTGCGCCTGCTCCAGGAGTACGGCGTGTATGCCGCGCTGGTCGTCCTGTTCGTGGTCGCGGTCGGCCTGGACGGGTCGTTCCTGTCGACGGGCAACATCCGCGTCCAGCTCTACCAGGTCGCCCCGACGCTGCTGGTCGCGCTGGGCATGTCCCTGGTGATCGGCACCGAGGGCATCGACCTGTCGGTGGGCGCCACGATCGCGCTCGCCGCGTCGGTGGTGCCGCTCTACGCCGGGTACGGCCTGTTCGCCGCGCTCGCGGTGGCGCTGGTGCTGGGCGCGGCCACCGGCGCGGTCGGCGGCGCGATGGTCGCCTTCGCCCGGGTCCAGCCGATCGTGGCGACGCTGTCGCTGATGATCGGCGTGCGCGGCCTCGCCGAGATCGTCAACGGCAACTCGGCCAAGCCGATCACCCAGTCCGGCCTGCTCGGCCTCGGCTCGCACACCCTCGGCGGCGTCCCCGAGATGGCCTGGATCGCCGGCGTCTGCGCGCTGCTGACCGGGCTGCTGGTGCGCCGCACCACCTTCGGCCGGCAACTCGTCGCGATCGGCGACAACCGGCAGGCGAGCCGGCTGTCCGGCCTGCCGGTCCGCCGGGTGCTGATCACCGTCTACGTGCTGTCGGGCGTGCTCGCCGCGCTCGCCGGCGTGCTGATCGTCGGCCACGGCGCGGAGGCCGACCCGGCCAACCAGGGCCTGAACATGGAACTGGACGCCATCACCGCGGTCGTGGTCGGCGGCACCCCGCTGTCCGGCGGCCGGGTGCGGGTGCTGGGCACCGTCGCCGGTGCGCTGTTCATGCAGCTCATCACCGCCGTACTGACCCAGCACAACGTGCACACCTCCTACACTCAGATCGTCGAGGCCGCCATCATCTGCTTCGCGGTGTACGCCTCCCAGGAGCGAGGGACCCGATGACTTCCACCGCCCTCCAGCCGGCCCCGATGCCGCCGGGCGCCGCGTCCGACGGGCAGGCCGCGCGGGTCCCGGTCCGCGAGCGGATCGCCTCCCAGGTGCAGCGGCACGGCGCGCTGGCCGTCCTGGTCCTCGTCGTCGCCATCGCCTCGGCGACCTCCTCGACCTTCCCGACCTGGAACAACATCAGCAGCATCCTCGGCAGCAACGCCTTCGTGTGGCTGCTGGCGCTCGGAATGACCTTCGTCATCATCACCGGCGGCATCGACCTGTCGGTCGGCTCGATGTTCGCGCTCGGCGGCGTGCTCGGCGCGTACGGCTCGCGGCACGGCACCTGGCTGGCGATCGTGCTGCCGCTGGCGGTCGGCGCGGCCTGGGGCACCGTGCAGGGCCTGCTGATCGCGTACGCGCGGATGGCGCCGTTCATCGTGACGCTGGTCGGACTGCTGGGCCTGCGCGGGCTGTTGCAGGCCGTCACCAGCGAGGGCGCCACCACCTACCTGGTGCCGGCCCACTCCTGGTTCCGGAACCTGGGCGCCGGCACCTGGACCCCCGTGCTGATCGTCGCGGCGCTCTTCGCGCTCGGCGCGCTGCTGCTGACCCGGACCCGGTTCGGCGCCACGCTGACCGCGCTGGGCGGCAACGAGCACGCGGCGCGGCTGATGGGCCTGCCGGTGGCCCGGGCGAAGGTGCTGGTGTACCTGCTGTCCGGCACCCTGGCGGCGGGCGCGGGCGCGCTCGGCGGCGCCCGGCTCGGCTCGGGCGTGACCACCATCGGCGTCGGCTACGAACTGACCGCGATCGCCGCGGTGGTGATCGGCGGCACCCTGCTCACCGGCGGTGCCGGTTCGATCGGCGGCACGGTCAGCGGTGTGCTGCTGCTCGCGGTGATCCACAATCTGATCGACCACTATTTCTCGCAGTACGGATCGGCGTTCACCGACACCGTCAACGGCGGCTTCCTGGCCGTCGTGGTACTGCTACAGACGCTGCTGAGCCGTACCCAGCAGCTGGAGTGACCGCCGTACCAGGGCACCAGCACCACCGCGGGCCGGGGGGCCGCAGACCTGAGCCGGACCGCGACGCAACCGGTCCGACCGAGAGAGGATTTCCGTGGGCGTCAGCCTCAAGGATGTCGCGCTGCGCGCCGGCGTGTCCGTGAAGACCGTCTCCAACGTGGTGAACGACTACCCCCACGTCACGCCGAGCACGCGCCGGCGGGTCCAGCAGGCGATCGACGAACTCGGCTACCGGCCCAACCTGACGGCACGCCACCTGCGCAAGGGCCGTACCGGCATCATCACGCTGGCCGTGCCCGAGCTCGGCAACCCCTACTTCGCGGAGGTGGCCGGCGCGGTGATCGACGCGGCGGCCCGGCACGAGCTGACGGTGCTGCTCGACCACACCGCGGGGCTGCGCGAGAAGGAGGTGCTGGTCTCGCAGGGGTTCCGCTCGCACGTCATCGACGGGCTGATCCTCAGCCCGATCCGGCTGGAGAGCGAGGACCTGCTGACCCGCCCCGAGGGCCCGCCGATGGTGCTGCTCGGCGAGCGCGAGTACGACGCCCCGTACGACCACATCATGATCGACAACGTGGGTGCGGCGCGGACCGCGGTACGGCATCTGCTGGACATCGGGCGGCGCCGGATCGCCTTCCTCGGTGCCCGCCGGGAGAGCGCGCGCCAGCCGGCCCACCTGCGGCTGCGCGGCTGGCGGGAGGCGATCACCGCCGCCGGGCTGGTCCCCGACGAGTCGATGGTCGCCGCCACCGAGGGCTACGACCGCGCCGACGGCGCCGCCGCGATGGCCGCGCTGCTGGACCGCGAGGACCGGCCCGACGCGGTGTTCGCCTACAACGACCTGATCGCCCTGGGCGCGATGCGCACCCTGGTCGAGCGGGGCCTGCGAGTGCCGGAGGACATCGCCGTGGTGGGCTTCGACGACATCGAGGAGAGCCGCTACGGCATGGTCTCGCTGACCACCGTCGCCCCGGACAAGGCCGCGCTGGCCCAACTCGCGGTGGACTGCCTGGTGGAGCGGATCGCGGTCGCCGGCGGCGCCGAACCGCCCCAGCCGCGCCGCATCCTGCCCGGCTACCGGCTGCTGGTCAGGGAGTCCACGGCGGTGCGAAGAAGCTGACGCCGGGGCCGCGCGTGCGGATCGGCCGAGGCCCGCCCCGGCCCCGTCGCCGCGCCCCTCACCCGCCGACCGACCGCCGCCGCGCCCGCGCCCGTGTCCCTCCCCGTGGCCGGGCGGCGACCGTCGCGGCACGCCCTCCCACCGGCCCTCGTCCCAGGATGACCATGCCCTCTCAGTCCCCCGCGCCCGCCGCCTCCCTGCGCCGCTCGCCGTTCGGCACCGCACCGGGCGGCGCCGCCGTCGCGTGCTGGACGCTGGACTCGGGCACCGGGGTGCGCGCCGAAGTCCTCGACCACGGCGCCACCTTGCGCGGCCTGCACGTGCCGGACCCGGCCGGGCGCACCGAGGACGTCGTGCTCGGCCTGCCCGCGCTCGCCGACTACCTCGCCGACCAGCCCTACCTCGGGGCGGTCGTCGGCCGGTACGCCAACCGGATCGCGTACGGCCGGTTCACCCTCGACGGCCAGGCCCACCTGATCCCGCCCAACGACCGCGGGCACGCCCTGCACGGCGGCCCCGACGGCTTCCACCGCCGGGGCTGGCAGGCCGCGCCCGCCGCGGACAACGGCCCGGACACCGCCGCGCTGCGGCTGACCCTGCACAGCCCGGACGGCGACATGGGCTTCCCCGGCGCGCTCGACGTCGAGGTGGTCTACCGGCTCACCGCCGCGGGCACGCTGAGCGTCGACTACCGCGCCCGCGCCGACCGGGCCACCCACGTGAACCTCACCAACCACGCCTACTTCAACCTGGCGGGCGCCGGACGCGGCGACATCCTCGGCCACACCCTGCGGCTGGACTCCGACGGCTACCTGCCGGTCACGGCCGAGGCGGTGCCGCTCGGCCCGGTCGCGCCCACCGCGGGCAGCGCCTTCGACTTCGGCCGGGCCCGGACGATCGGCGAGCGGATCGGCGACCGGGACCGGCAACTCGCCGACGCCGGCGGCTACGACCACTGCTGGACGCTGGCCGCGCCGGAGCCGGGCGGGGCACCGCGCCGGGCCGCCCGGCTCGACGACCCGGGCAGCGGGCGGTGCATGGAGGTGTGGACCACCGAGCCGGGCATCCAGGTCTACACCGGCAACGCGCTGGACGGCTCGCTGACCGGACCGGCCGGCCGGCCGTACCCGCGGCACGGCGCGGTGTGCCTGGAGACCCAGCACTTCCCGGACTCGCCGAACCGGCCGGAGTACCCGGCGACGGTACTGCGGCCGGGCGAGGTCTACGTCAGCCGGACCGAGTTCCGCTTCCCCCACCTGGGGGCGCCCTCGACCGCGGCCGCGGTGGCCGACGGCTCGTCGGAGGCGTCGCGTGCCGACGGGTCGGACGTCTGATCGCCCTCCCCTCCCCCGCCCTTGCCGTCCCCGGCGGACCGGCGCAGCTTCGGGTAGGCCCGGCGGCCGAAGAGCAGCCGCTGGAGGAGGAAGCCGATGGCGAGGGTGGCCGCGCCGGCCACCGCGTCGGCGAAGAAGTGGTTGGCGGTGGAGATGATGACCACGAAGGTGGCCAGCGGGTAGCACACGCCGAGCACCCGCAGCCAGGTCCAGCGGGCCAGGAAGAACAGCGTCAGCCCGCACCACGCCGACCAGACGATGTGCACCGACGGCATCGCGGCGTACTGGTTGGACACCGTGGAGACGTGCCCGGAGTCCCAGGAGCCGTGGGTGTGGTGGCTGACGATGGTGTCGATGAACCCCTCGGAGCGCAGGAAGCGCGGCGGGGCGAGCGCGAAGAGCGTGAAGCCGACCAGTGCCAGGCAGGTCGCGGTGTACAGCGCGGTGCGGGCCGCCCGGTAGTACTGCGGGCGGCGGGCGTAGAGCCAGATCAGCACCGCCGGGGTGATCGCGAAGTGCAGCGTCGCGTAGTAGTAGTTCATGCCGACCGTCAACCAGTTGATCTTGTCGACGGCGTGGTTGAGGCTCAGCTCGAAGTCGACGTGCAGCAGCCGCTCGAAGTGCAGGACCTCGCGGGCGCGGTGCAGTGCCTCGCTCTTCTCCCGCGGGACGTAGCGGCGGGTGCGGCTGTAGGCCAGGTACAGGGCGACGGTGAAGGCGAGTTCCAGCAGCAGCCGGGGCCGGTTGCGCGGGCGCATCCGGGCGGGCAGCAGCGGGAACCGCCGCAGGCCGGCGGGCCGGTCCTCGGTGTCCGGGGTCTGCGCGGTGTCGGCCGAGCCGGTGGTGGTGGCGGTCATCGGGCGCCTCCCGGTACGGCCGCGGCCCGCCGACGTGCCTCGGCACCGCCCCGGCGGTGACGGGTCGGTGCAGGTCCCGGCCTTCGCCCGCGCGGTGACGGGCTCGGCAGGCTCGGCGAATACGCCAGCAGCATGCGGTCGATCTCTCTTCCCGAACGATCCGGCGACAAGCCGGGCGACTCGCCCGACACTACATCGGACACCAAAACGTCCGGCTACCGATACCGACCGGACATCTTTGCTCGATGGGCGCGGTCACGGAGCGTACCTGGCGAGGCGCGGGTCGCCAAGTCGCCCGCCGCGGTGTAGGGGTGCGTACGGCGCCGGGGCGCGGGCGTCGGGAGAGGTCGGCGCGATTCCCGGGGGCGCGGGCGATGACGGTCGGCGCGGCATTGGCCGCCGACCCGCAACCGGCCCCGGACGCCGTCACATTGGGTGATGTGGGTGATCTTGGCCACATGCCGGAGCCCGCGGCAGGACACCACTGCGGCGGCGCCCTGGCGGCGGTACGGCACCGGCACGGCGCCGCCGCGGCCTCGCTGCGGCATCGCTGCGGCATCGGCTGCGACACCGTCAGGGGCCGGGGCGGGAAGCGGAGGTCAGGGCTCCCGGGCGGGGGCGGTCGTGGGCGTGCTCGCGGGCGTGTTCGCGGGGGCGCCCGCACCGGCGACGCCGCCGGCAGCCGTCGCGGCGGGTCCGGCCCCCGGCGAAGCGGTGGTGCCCGGCGTACCGCCGCCGGTCGGTGTCGGGCCGGGCTGGGCCGTGCGGTCGGGGTGGGCGGCGCGGTCGGCCTCGATCGCGCCGAGCGCCTGCTGGTCGGCGAGCGCGATGGCGAGTTCCCCGGCCGCGGTCGGGTGCAGCGGCGCCTTGCCGGTGGCGTCCTGCACGAACGGCTGCTTGCTGCATAGTTCGTGCCCCTCGAAGCCCGGCCGGGCGACGGCGAAGTGGAAGGTGGCGGCGCCGCTCTCCAGCACCGCGTTGAGGTCCGACAGCCGGGAGCCGAGGACGTCGGCCTTCTCCCGGGTGATGCCGTCCTTCTTCAGGCAGCCGGTGTCCGGCCCGAACGGGTCGTAGTACTCGTTGACCAGCACCGCCGGATGGTGCGGCAGCGCGGCGAGTTGTTCGAGCAGGTCCAGGTAGTCCTGGGTGAAGCCGGCCAGCTCCTCCTTGAAGTACGCGGTGGACGCGTCGTCGTCGCAGACCGGCGCCGCCGCGCAGAGCCCGGTCAGCAGCCCCCAGTTCATGTCGTTGGCGCCGATGCTGACGATCACGGTCGACGCGCCGGTCGCCCGCTGGGCGACCGCGAGCTGCGGCGGCACCACCTTGCCGCCGCGCACTTGCACCCCGAGGATGCCGTCGGACACGGTGGCGCCCTGGCAGGCGAGGTTGAGCACCTTCCAGCCGTTGGCGGCGGCGAGGTCGGCCGCGTAGGCGTCGGAGCTGCGGCCGCAGGTGCGGTCCAGCGCGGTGGGGTGCTCCACCAGCGGGTTGCCGATGCCCGCGGCGGTCGAGTCGCCGATCACCACCGCGTGGATGCCCGGCAGCGCGGAGCCCTTGGCGGCGGGCACCGGCTCCGCACGGGTCCGGCCGACCAGGTCGTCGAGCGTGTGCACCTGGCGCAGCGCGCGGGGGGTGCCGGAGGCGAGCAGGTACACCCCGGCGGCGTTCGCCGCGCTCACCGTCACCAGGGTCGCGGCGAGCATCGTCAGCATGGTGCGGTGCGAGGTGCGGCCGGCGCCCGCGATGGCGATGGTGATCACGCCCGCGCAGCCGGCCGCGACGAGGGTCTCCCAGATGCAGTAGCGCTTCCAGCCCGCCGCGAGCTGCCGGCTGAGCATCGGCACCAGCGCGTTGTCGCCGTCGGCGTGGAACGCCTGGTTCACCTGCGAGTCGAGGGTGATGTGGGCGAGCTTGAGCTTGGGGCGGATCGGCCCGTCGAAGCGCGGCTGGGTCGGGATCGCCTCGCCGAACAGGTCCAGCTCGCCGGGGCCGGACCGGCTCAGGCCCGGCTGGGCGGCGCCGACCTGCACGTTCTGGCCGGCCGCGGAGACCGACTGCATGGGGGTGAGCCGCACCGCCAGCCAGATCCCGGCGGCGCTGGCGACCGCGATCAGTACGGCCGCGAGCAGCAGGTTGCGGCCCCGGCGCAGCCACCGCGCCCTGCCGTTTCCGCACCGCACGAGCCCCACGCGCTTCCCTCTCACTGCCCGGGCCCGCCTTGCGCGTGGCCCTGTGTCCGATCCATCCTGCGCGGCTCCCTTGCGAGGCCGCCTGCCCACGACCCTAACGGGCCAACCCGGACGAACACCCCATCGCACCCCATCGCGCCCCGGCTCGCACCCCTGCCGGTCCCGGCCGGAACCACCGCCCCTACGGTGGGGCGCATGTACCGGCTGCGCCCGTTCGAACCCGCCGATGCCCCCGCCCTGACCGCGATGCTGCACCGCGCCTACGCGGAACTGGGCGGGCGCGGGCTGAACTTCACCGCGGTGGACCAGACGGAGCGGACCACGCTGAAGCGGGCCGGGACGGGCGCCTCGTGGCTGCTGGTGGACGGCTCCCGGATCGCGGCGAGCCTGACGATGACGCTGCCGCCGCACGAGACGCTGCGCCGGCTGAGCCGCACCGCGGCGGCTCCGGGCCGGGCCTGGCTCAACCAGATGGCGGTCGATCCCGCGGACCGCGGCCAGGGGCTCGCCTCCCGGCTGTGGGCGGTGGGCCGCCGGTGGGCCGGCGACGCGGGCGCCTCCCACCTCGGCGTGGACACCGCGGAACCCGCGGCGCACCTGGTCGAGCTGTACACGGCGTGGGGCTTCGCCCGGCGCGAGACCGTCCAGTGGCCGGGCAAGACGTACCGCAGCGCCGTCATGGAACGGCCGTGTGGGTGACCGGCGTCCCCCACACGGCGGACCCGGCGCCGCCGCGCCCCGGGCCGGACCACGCGCCGACCGGGCCCCGGCCCCGGCCCGCCCCTACGGTGAAGGGGTGATCGAGCGGATCGGGCTGGTCGTGCACGGCGGCAAGGAGGCCGCCGTGGCGGCCGCGGCACGCGTCAAGGCATGGGCCCGGGCACGCGGCGTCCCGTGCGCGGAGATCGACGTGTGGAACACCCCTGCCGCCGACGGCGACGAGAAGGACGGCGGCATGGGGCGGCTGACCGCGCTGGAGGAGGCGGAACAGGCCGGGCTGCCGGACCTGGTGGTGACCGTCGGCGGCGACGGCACCCTGCTGCGCGGGGTGCGGGTGGCCGCCGCGGTGGACGCCCTGGTGCTCGGGATCGACGTGGGCCGGGTGGGGTTCCTCACCGAGGTGCGCGTGCCGGACCTGGAGGCGGCGCTGGACGCGGTGCACGCCGGCACCGGGCACGTCGACGAACGGCTGATGCTCACCATGCGCGCCTCCCGCCCGCTGGAGATCCCGACCGGGATGCAGGCCCTGCTGCGGTACGGCCGCGGCCCCCTGCTGCCGCCGCCGACCCCGCGCGACGCCGATCCCGGGCACACCGGGTGGGGCGTTGCCCTGGACGTGCTGGGCCTGAACGACGTGGTCTTCGAGAAGCTGGCCAGGGACCGCCAGGCGAGCGTCGCGATCTACGTGTCGGGGCGGCTGCTCGGCTTCTACTCGGCGGACGCGTTCGTGGTGGCCTCCTCCACCGGGTCCACCGCGTACAGCTTCGCCGCGGGCGGGCCGATCGTCTCGCCGCACCTGGACGCGCTGGTGTTCACTCCGGTGGCCCCGCACATGGTCTTCGACCGCAGCCTGGTGCTGTCCGCGCGCGAGGAGCGGGTGGCGGTGCGGGTGCTGGAGCGGTCGGGGCGGGTCGCGGTCAGCGTGGACGGACGGCTGTGCGGAGTGCTCGACCCCGGTGACTGGGTGTCGGTGTACGCGGCGCCGCGGCGGGCGCGGCTGGCCCGGCTGGCCGACCCCGACTTCCTCGGCCGGGTCCGCGACCGGTTCGGCCTGGCCGACGCGCCCGCCGCGCTGGCCGACGGCTCGGCGCCCGCGGAGTACCGTCCGGCCCAGCCGCTGCCGGACGACCTCGCGCACCCGGGCCCGCCCGACATCCACTGACACCTCGACACCCCGACACCCTCCGAACCATCCGCGTCCGCCCGGTACACACGTGTACCGACGGCGTACGCTCCCGGCATGAGGGACAGCGATTTCGTACGGCGGATCATCGGCATCCTCACCGAGGCCCGGCAGATGCAGGTGCTGCTGGAGGAGGACCCCGACCGGCAGGACATCTCGGGCGACAACGTACGCGCGCTGCTCAACGAGACCATGCCGACCATCGAGTTCCCCGCCGACGCCAGCCCGAGCGAGATCGGCGAGGCGCTGAGCATCCAGCTCAGCCCGGTGATCGAGCGCCTGACCGGGGCGTTCTCCCTGATCTTCCTCCAGCTCGCGGACGTCCACGACGCGGGCCGCACCGACGTGACGTCCGCGGACATACTCCAGGACCTCGCCCTGCGGGCCGACGAGCTGTGGCCGGGCGAGGAGGAGTCGTGACCGCGGGCCCGGGCGCCGGTGGTGCCGTGACCCGCGTGCGGCGGGCCACGGCACCGGCGGCCGCCGTCAGCCGGCGGCGGTGACCGTCGAGGGCAGCGACAGCGTGCCGGTCAGCGGCAGGTTCCGGGACGAGTCGCCGACGAGGATCTGGTAGTTCCCCGCGGCGGCCGTCCAGGTGCCGGAGCCGGTGTCCCATGACGCGAGGTCACGGGTGCTGACGGTGAAGGTCACCGTCCCGGAGGCGCCCGGGGCCAGCGAGATCCGCTGGAAGCCCTTCAACTGGTGCGGTGGCTCCCCCGCCGCGCCGGGATCGCCGACGTACAGCTGCGCGACCTCCGCGCCGGCCCTGCTCCCGGTGTTGGTGACGGTCGCGGTGACCGTGGCCCGGCTGCCGGAGATCGCCCCCACGTGCAGGTCGCTGAAGGCGAAGTCCGTGTACGACAGGCCGTACCCGAACGGGAAGAGCGGTGCGACGTTCTTCGCGTCGTACCACCGGTAGCCGATGTCCAGGCCCTCGGAGTACTCGACCTTGCCGTCGGTGCCCGGCCACTGCGCGGTGGTGTTCGCCGGGACCTGGGCGAGCGAGGTCGGGAAGGTCACCGGCAGGTGTCCGGAGGGGTTGGCGTCGCCGAAGAGCAGCGCGGCGATCGCCTCTCCCCACTCCTGCCCGTCGTAGAAGCCCTCGAAGACGCCGGCGACCTGGTCCAGCCACGGCATGAGGATCGCCGCGTTGTCGTTGAGCACCACGATGGTGTGCGGGTTGGCCGCCGCCACCGCGGAGATCAGCGCGTCCTGGTCGTTCGGGAGGTTGAGCGAGGTGTTGTCCGCCTCCTCGTGGCCGTAGTTGTCACTGGCGAAGACGATCGCCACGTCGGAGGACTTGGCGAGCGCGGCGGCGGAGCTCTGGTCGGTGCCGTCGTTGTAGGTGACCGAGGTGCCGGTGCCCTGCAACCGGTCCTGGATGCCGATGATCGGGGTGTAGGTGCCCGCGCTGGTGACGGTGCCGCTGCCGCCGCCGATGGTCTGGGCGCCGGGTCCGGCGTCCTGGCCGATCACGGCGACGGACTTGGTGCTCGACGTGCTGAGCGGCAGGATGCCGTTGTTCTTCAGCAGCACCGTGCCCTCCTCGTCGCCCTTCAGCGCGACCTGCGCGTGTGCCGGGGTGGTGACGATCGCGGTCTTGGAGCCGGACGGTGCCTTGTCGAACATGCCGAACCGGAACATCTGGGTGAGCACCCGGGAGACCATCGTGTCCACGGTGGCCTGGCTGACCTGGCCGTCCTGCACGGCCTGGATCAGGTAGTCGGCGTAGTAGTAGCCGCCGGGCATCTCCACGGTGAGCCCCGCGTTCGCGGAGTCGACGGTGGAGTGGATCGCGCCCCAGTCGGAGGTGACGAACCCGGTGAAGCCGGCCTGCTGGTAGAGCGGCTTGTTGAGGATGTCGGGGTTCTGGCAGGAGGGCACGTTGTTCACGTTGCTGTACGCGCACATCACCGAGGCCGCGCCGCCCTGCTCGATGGCGGTCTGGAACGCGGGCAGGTAGATCTCCTGGAGCGTGCGCGCGTCCACGTCGATGGTGCCGGCCGGCTGCTCGATGTTGTACGCGGCCGCGTGCTTGACCTCCGCCATCACGCCCTGGCCCTGGATGCCCTGGACGTCCGCGGCGCCCATCTGCCCGGACAGGTAGGGGTCCTCGCCGAACGTCTCGAACGCGCGGCCCCAGCGCGGGTCGCGCACCATGTTGACGGTCGGGCCGAGCGCCACGTTCACGCCCTTGGCGGCGAACTCCTGGCCGACCGCGGTGCCGTAGTCCTGCTCGTAGGCGGTGTCGAAGGTCGCGGCCGACACCAGCCCCGAGGGCATCTGCGTGACCCCGCCGAGGCCGTCGCCGACACCGGCCGGGCCGTCCTCGAAGTTGACGTCGGGGACGCACAGCGACGGGTTGCCGATGATCTTGCCGATGTAGTCGGGCGAGTCGGTGCCGTGCAGCATGGCGACCTTCTCGTCCAGCGACATCTGGCCCATGAGCTGGGCGACGCGGGTGGCGGCCGGCGCGGTGGAGTTCACCCACGGGCAGTCGCCGGGCGCGGGCCGGCTGGGCGGGGGCGGCACGGTGCCGGTCACGTCGCCGACGGTGTGGACCTGGAACTCCCACAGGGCGTAGCCGTATCCGGTCGCGCGCGTGGTGCCGTACATCCGGATGTAGCGGCCGGTGCCGGTCACGTCGAGGGTCTGCTTGCCGCCGGTGCCCGTGGTGGTGGAGTAGACCGGGCTCCAGGTGGAGCCGTCGGCGGAGACCTGGATCTGGAAGCCGGTGGCGTAGGCGTTCTCCCACTGGAGCACCACCTGGCAGATCGGCAGGCTCGCGCCGAGGTCCACCTCGAACCACTGCGGGTCGGCGTAGGCGCTCGCCCAGCGGGTCACGGTGCTGCCGTCCACGGCGTAGTTGGGCGAGTAGCCGGGGTCGTCGTCCTGCACGGAGGAGGCGGTGGCCGGGTGGCCGAGGGCGGCGTTGGTGGTGCCGCAGTCGCCGGTCGGGGTGCCGCCGCCGTCGCCGCTGCCGCCGGTGCGGACCTGGAACTCCCACAGCGAGTAGCCGTATCCGGTCGCGCGGGCGGTGCCGTACATCCGGATGTAGCGGCCGGTGCCGGTCACGTCGAGGGTCTGGGTGCCGCCGGTACCGGTGGTGGTGGAGTAGACCGGGCTCCAGGTGGAAGCGTTGTCGGAGACCTGGATCTGGAAGGCGGTGGCGTAGGCCGCCTCCCACTGGAGCACCACTTCGCAGATCGGCACGCTGGCGCCGAGGTCGATCTGGAGCCACTGCGGGTCGGCCGCCGCGCTGGACCAGCGGGTGCCGGCGTCGCCGTCCACCGCCGCGGACGCCGGGGTGCCGGCGTTCTCCGTGGAGGAGGCGGTCGCGGGCTGGTCGAGCGCGGAGTTCGCCGAGCCGCAGCTCGCGCTCGTGCCCCCGGTGAGGGTGCCGTAGACCTGGAACTCCCAGAGCGAGTAGCCGTATCCGGTGGCCCGCTTGGTGCCGTACATCCGGACATAGCGGCCGGAAGCGTTTACGGCCAGCGTCTGCGTGCCCCCGGTGCCGGTGGTGGTGGAGTAGGCCGGGGTCCAGGTGGAGCCGTCGGCGGAGACCTGGATCTGGAAGCCGGTGGCGTAGGCCGCCTCCCAGGTCAGGACGACCTTGCTGACGCTCGCGTTCGCGCCCAGGTCGACCTGGAGCCACTGCGGGTCGGCGGCGGCGCTGGACCAGCGGGTGCCGGTGTCACCGTCCACCGCCGCGGACGCCGGGGTGCCGGCGTTCTCGATCGAGGACGCGGTGGCGGGCTTGCCCTGCGACAGCAGGGCGGCGTCGGCGGCGTGCGCGGGCCCGGTCCCGCCGAAGAGAGTTGCGGTCATGGCCATGACGGTGACTGCGACCAGCCACGCGAAGCGGATTCTTCGGACCGCGGCACGCGCCGCCGTCCGATGAGTGGAGGACATGGATCTCCCTCGCGATGTGGGGGGTGGTGGGGGGTGTGCGCGGGCGGCACGAGACGACCGCGGAACCCCGGACCGTCCGTCGGGTCCGCGCCTGGCACCGTGTCAGCGGTCCGCCCACACACGGGAGAGCGCTCTCCCGCACCGGGAAGTGAACAGCCGGCACGCCGGGGGCGTCAAGGGCGGTCCGCGTCAAAACTTGCTCTGTACGGTGGGGAGGTGGGGGTTCCGGTTCGGCACTCGGCCGGCCGTGGTCCGCCGGCAGCGTCCGCCTCGGTCCGGGTCCGGGTCCGGGTCCGGGTCTCGTGCCACGGCCCGGCTGCCGTCGCTCCGCCGCGGTCCGGGTCCGCCGGCGCCGGACCGTCCCGGTATCCGCACGTCCGAGGAGGCAACTCGTGTCCACCACTCCCCCGGCGCGCCAAGTCGCCCTGCTCGGCGGGGGTTTCTCCGCCGGCGACGACGGGTTGATCGACGACTGGCTGCTCGGGCACGCGCGGGTCCCGCGCCCCCGGGTCTGCTTCGTGCCCACCGCCAGCGGCGACGCCGAGGGATACGTCGCCCGGTTCCGTGCCGCGTTCGAGCCGCGCGGGGACTGCGAGGCGACCGTACTGTCCCTGTTCCGGCGGGAGTTGGACGACCAGGCGCTGCGTGCGTTCGTGCTCGCGCAGGACGTCGTCTACGTCGGCGGCGGCAACACCGCGAACCTGCTGGCGGTATGGCGCGTGCACGGCCTGGACCGGCTGCTGCGCGAGGCGTACGACCTCGGGACCCTGATGTGCGGGGTCAGCGCGGGCGCCAACTGCTGGGCCCTGGGCTCCCACACCGACTCCTTCGGCCCGCTCACCTTCCTGCCCGACGGGTTGGGCCTGCTGCCCGGCTCCGTCTGCCCGCACTACGGCACCGAGGCCGGGCGCCGCGAGTCCTACCGCGCCTTCGTGGCCTCCGGTGCCCTGCCCCCGGGTTGGGCGGTCGACGACGGCGCCGCGGCCCTGTTCACCGACGGCCACCTCACCGAAGCGGTCACCCGCGTCCCCGCCGCCCGCCTGTACCGCGTCGAGCCGGACGGCCGGGGCGGGACGACCGAGCGGGCCCTGCCGTGCGCCGCGCTGCCGTCGGGCTGAGCGGCACCCGGGGGCGGGAGGACCGTTGTCCGTCGCCCGGAGCACGGTGATGGACGACCCGGGGGGACGAGGCCCTGCTCTTGCCGGCGCTGGGCCGGCATCGTGGCGGCGGGGCCCGGCGTCGCGCCCTCGGCCGCGTTCGCGGCGCCGGACGCCCCGGCCGCACCTCGGGAACGCGAGGCACCGCTCGCCTGGTTGGCCGCATCGGCACCGGGGGCCGCTGGACGCCTTGCGGAAGGCCGGCCCGGATCGCGGTCGCCGGACGTGGTGGGGGACGGCGCGGCCCCCGCGGACCTGCGGCGCCGTCGACGTCTGCGACGCGCCGGCGTGCGGGCCGACGCCTGGCAGCGTGAACTCGACCGTCCGGGACGGGTGTTGACACGGCAGACGGACCCGGCCGGCGGCGATATCGGATTGCCGCGGGTCGGCGCGGACCGCGACACTGCGGCGTGTGACCGTACTTGCCCGTGATCTGGTGCTCGAACACTTCCGGTGGGACCAAGGGCACGCCGACGTGTGGGCGGTCTTCCGGGACGCGGAGGCCATGGCGGCGGTGGTCGCCGGGCTCGTCGCGCCGTTCCGGGACGCGCGGGTCACCGCGGTCTGCGGGATCGAGTCGCGCGGGTTCCTCCTCGGCGGCGCCGCGGCCGTCGCGCTGGGCGCCGGGTTCGTGCCGATCCGCAAGTCGGGCAGCCTGTTCCCCGGGGACAAGGTCGTGCGGCGCACACCGCCCGACTACCGTCGCCGCCGGCACACCCTGCGGATGCAGCGGGGCTCGCTCGGGGTGGGCGACCGGGTCGTCCTGGTCGACGACTGGATCGAGACCGGCAGCCAGGCCGCGACCGCCCGCGCCATGGCCGAGGAGTGCGGCGCCGGTTGGCTGGGATGCAGCGTCGTCGTGGACCAACTCGCCGAGGAGCGCAGGGCGCTGCTCGGTCCCGTCCACGCCCTTCTCACCGCACGCGAACTCCCCGCACCCGCGGGGTGAATGGCCGGGCGCGTCGCACGACGCGGGCCGCGCCGCCCGGCAGGCGGCGGTGCCAGGCGGCCGGCGGTGCCCGGCGGAGCGCACTGCTCAACGTGCGGTGATGCGGGGGACGTACCAGAGGCAGAAGGCGGCCAGGGCGGCGCACACCGCGAGGCAGATCCCGGTCTCGATCAGCTGGAGCGGAAGGAACTGGTTCATCTTGAAGGCACTGCTGTAGTGCCCGACGATGTGGTGCTGCCGCATGCATGCGGGCACGTCGCGGACCCTGGCACTGGTGCATGGATCGTGGCTGGTGAGCGTGCCGTCGGCCCGGACGTATCCGAGGCCCTGGTACCAGGCGTCACGCGGGGAGTTCGGGAAGTCGAGGCCGAGGCCGCGGCTGCGGCGGACGGACGGGGTCAGCAGGTGCGGGCGCAGCTTCTCCAGCCCGAGCAGGGCGGCCTCGCTGAGCCCGGCGCCGGCCGCGACCGCGGGCAGGGTACGGCGCAGCAGCACGCCGGTGACCGCGCCGATCATCAGGGCGAGCAGGATGTGGGCGACGCCGACCGGGCCGGTCCAGGCGAAGAAGTCCCAGCCGTTCCACCAGATGGTCGCGCGCCAGGCGGAGCGGTCGGGGCCGGTGCCGCTGTGGCCGCGCCAGCTGGAGTACCACCACCAGGTGACCGGCACGGTCAGCACGGCGGCGGCCGCGGTGGTGATCAGCGCTGCCGTGCCGAGCCTGACCGCGACCCATTCGCGGCGGCCGATGGACTGCGTCCAGGCCAGACGGTGGGTTCCGGACTCCAGGTCCTGCGCGAACAGCGGTCCGCCGAGCAGCGCACCGACCGCGAGCGGCAGGTAGCGCAGCACGGACGGCGACCGGTCGAAGACCATGTGCACGACGCTCGGGATGGCCGGCGGAGCCGCGTCGTCGTTGCCGGGGTCGCACCGCTGGGGTGAGGTTCGGCAGATGTCGGCGTAGTGGTGCACGCCGGAGACGAGTTGGTGGTGTTCCCACACCGACCACAGCGCGCCGAGGACGGCGAACGCGACCATCGTGCGGTAGACCGCCCGGTGCTTCCGCCAGGCCAGCCAGGCGGGGCCGGCGAGGCGGGGCAGCGGGAACGGCAGCCGGGCCGGGCGCTCCTCGGGCGGCGGCCAGGACACGTAGCGGGCGAGGGCGCTCATCGGTCGGGGTCCGTGTGGTCCTGGTGGTGGTGCGCGCGTATCTCGTCGGCCGGGCGGGTCGGCGGCACGTCGGCGGGCGCGAGCAGGGGCGGGGCCTGCGGGTTGCGCAGGTAGGCCAGCAGGATCTCCTCCAGGCTGGGCGGTTCGGCGCTCACGGCGGGGTCGAGGGAGGTCGGCAGCTGGATCATCGCGGTGAGCTGCCGGCCGGTGGTGCGCGCTTCCACGACGGTGTGGCCGAGCAGCGCGTCCGGCAGCGGGGCGGCCGGGTCGGGGCGGGCGGCGCCGCGCCGGTGGTGGGAGCGCGGATCGGCGCCTGCCCGGACGCCGGACGGCTCGTGGCCGTCGAGGGTGTGGGTGACCAGGGTGTGCGCGGCCTGGACGAACTCCACGTCGTCGGCGACCAGCATCCGGCCGTGTGCGAGCAGGAGTACGTAGTCGCAGACGAGGTCCAGCTCGGCGAGGATGTGCGAGGACATCACCACGGTGGTGCCGTGTTCGGCGGCGGTGGTCATCAGCGCGGCCATCATGGCGTGCCGGCGCAGCGGGTCGAGGTCGGCCATCGGCTCGTCGAGCAGCAGCAGGTCGGGGCGTTTGCCGAGGGTGAGGGCGAGCGCGACGCAGGTGCGCTGGCCGCCGGAGAGGTGGCCGACCTTGGCATCCAGCGGCACGTCGGCGTCGGCCACGACGCTCCGCGCGCCGGCGTCGTCCCACCGCGGGTTCATCTCCCGGCCGTAGCGCAGCGTCTCGGCGACGGTGAACGCGGAGTGCAGCGGCCGGTCCTGGAGCAGCAGGCCGACGCGGGGCAGGACGGCGCCGGCGCCGGGCCGGTGGCCGAGCACCCGCAAGGTGCCCTCGGTCGGGGCGCGCAGTCCGGCGGCGACCGCGAGCAGGGAGCTCTTGCCGTCTCCGTTGGGCCCGACCAGGCCGGCCACCCGGCCGGCCGGGACCCGGAAGTCGCAGTGGCGCAGCGCCCATTCGGCGCGGTTGCGGATGCCGAGGCCGCTCGCCTCCAGCGCGGGTGCCTCGGTGCCGGTGCGCGGGACACCGGCCGAGGGGTGGTCGGTCATCGGTCCTCGCTAGCCGTGCGGGTGGGCGTCGTACGTCCCTGTTCCGGGCACGCGGGTGTCGGCGGCGCGCGGGAAGGACTCGTCGAGAGCGGAGGTCAGCAGTGCGGCGACGTCCTCGCGGCCGAGGTCGGCGGCGCGGGCGGCGGCCATCCAGGCCCGCAGGCCCTCGTGCAGCGGGGAGTCGGCGGCGGAGCCGGGCTGGGCGAGCGACTTGCGGACGAACGTCCCCACGCCCTGGCGGGCCTCGACCAGCCCCTGGCGCTCCAGTTCGCGGTACGCCTTGAGCACGGTGTTCGGGTTGATCGCGGTGGCGGCCACCACCTCGGCCGCTGAGGGGAGCTTGTCGCCGGGCGCCAACTGGCCGAGCCGCAGGGCCTGTTCGGTCTGCCGCACGATCTGCTGGTAGGCGGCGACGCCGCTTCGCCGTTCGATACGGTAGGTGACCACGGGCGCACTATATCACTAGTGGACCGGTGGACCTAGACCCGCGTCGCACTCGGCACTCCACTCCTTCCGACCGCCCACCCTCGGCGCCATGCGGCGCCGCGCAGACCGCCACATGACGCCCCTGAGAGTCGCCACACCCTGCTGAGCTGCGGCGTTCAGCCCTCGTTTGACAGCCCGCCGAAATCCCGCGCATCATCCAGTCCACTAGTTAACTAGTGGACCGATGCGTTGGGTCGACATCCCGAGCGTGGTGACTGTGCGTCAGTGGATGACGGATGTCCGCGCCGGGCCGGAGCCGGTCCAGGGTCCAGGTCCGGGAGAGGGGCGAAGGTATGGCGACCGTGGCGAACGGCAGGGTGGCACGGGGCAGGCCGGTGGCGGTGCTCGCCGTGACGGCCGGCACGGTCGCGCCACCCGGCCCGCGTCCTGCGCCCGCGCCCGAGCGGCCCTCCCGCCGTACCGGTCCCGGCACCGGCTCGCGCTCCGACCCGCGCGCGAGCCGGCCGCGGCTCCACCACCCGGTCACCCAGGCCGCGATCCTGCTCGCGCTCTCCCTCGCGGTGCGCGCGCCCTCCTTCCGGCGCCCGTTCTGGAGCCCGGACGAGGGCTATCTCGGCACCGAAGCGGTCGCCCTGCACCACGGCGGGCGGATGTACGCCGACGTGGTGGACCGCAAACCGCCCCTGGTGCCCTGGCTGTACGAAGCGTGCTTCGCCCTGACCGGGCCCGGCACGCTGTGGCTGGTGCGGGTGTGCGCGGTGCTGGCCCTTACGGTCACCGCGGTGTTCGTCGCGCGGCTGGCAGCGGTCGCGTGGGGCCGGTCGGCGGCGCTGCCGGCCGGCGTGCTGACCGTCGCCCTGTCGGCGGCGCTGCCGCCGCCCGACGCGATGGCGGCGACCTTCGAGATCTTCATGCTCCCGGCGACCGCGGCCGCGATGTACTACGGCGCGCGGCACCGCTTCCTCGCCGCCGGCCTCGCCCTGGCCGTCGCCACCCTCACCAAGCAGGTCGGCCTCGCCCCGCTCCTGCCGCTGGCCGTGATGGTGCTCACCTCACCGCGGCGGCGCCGGCTGCGGCACGGCGCGGCCCTGGCGGCGGGCCTGCTGCTGCCGATCGCCGGCTGCGCGCTCCTGCTGGGCGTACGCCCCTTCGTGTTCTGGATCTTCCTCTCCTCCGGGTCCTACGCCGACTCGCCGCAGAGCGTGGCCGCGATGTGCGGGCACGCGGCCGGCATCCTGCTGCGGCTCGCCGTCGTCCTCGCCGGCTGCGCGCCCCTCCTGCCCCGCCTGCTGCCCCGCCTCCGCGCCCGCCGCCAACTCAGCTCGTTCGACGGCGTGTTGCTGCTGTGGCTGCTCGCCTCCGCGGCCGGCGTCAGCGCGGGATTCCGTTTCTACGGCCACTACTTCCTGCAACTGGTGCCCCCGCTCGCGCTGCTGGCGGTGCGTGCGGCGAGCGCGACGCCCCGCCACCCGCGGTCAGCGCCCTTCCAACGGGGCGCCGTGGCGGCCTGGTTCGGCCGGTCCCGCGCCACCGCCTTCGCGGTCGCGTGCGCGGTGGCGGTCTGCGCGGCCTTCACCGCCGGCGCGCTGCGAGGTCAGCCGCCGGAGCTGGGCAAGTCGCTCGCGGTGGCCTCGGCGGTGGACGGCTACAGCAAGCCCGGGCAGCGCGTCTTCCTGTGGGGCATGCACCCGGAGGTGTACTGGCTCGCCGGCCGGCCCGCGGGCAGCCGCTACCTCACCGCCGGGCTGCTCACCAACTTCAGCGGCGGCGCGGACGTCCACCGCGTGGGCGCCCGCTACGCCGTCCCGGGCGCATGGGCCGGCCTCCGCCGCGAACTGGCCGCCGCTCCCCCGTGCTTGGTGGTCGACGACTCCGCCGGCACCCCGTACCCGCTGGCGGACTACCCGCCGCTCGCGCGTCTGGTGGACCGCGACTACGTGCCGGTCGCCGTCGTCCAGGGAGCGCGGATCTACCGCCGGGCGGGCTGCTGACCGCGGCGCCGCAGGCCGTACGCCGGGGCGCCGTACTCCGGGGGCCGTACGCCGGGGGGCCGTACGCCGGTGGCATGGACGCGGCCCCGGAGGCCCTCGCCTACGTGGGCGGGGGCGTCCGGGGCCGCGCTCGGTGCGGGTGGTGCGGTCATGCGGTTGGTGCGGGTCATGCAGCTCGTCCGGGTCGTTCACCCGGCGCGAGTGGTGCGGTCCGCAGGTGCGGATCTACGGGAAACTCACGACGTTGCTGGGCGTCGTGTTGGAGGCGGTGACCGCTCCGGTGTCGTTGATGACGTGGCTGATGGTGCCCACGCCGCCCAGCGAGACGGTCAGCGCGTCGTGGAACTTCACGCCCGGGGTGTTGGGGACCTCGAAGGCGTGGTAGTTGTTCACGGCGGGGTTGACGTTGAAGTAGCAGTAGCTGCCCAGGCCCCACGCCTCGTGGGAGGTGACGTTGTCCGCCACCTTGTAGGCCGCGTAGCCGTTGACGCCCGACGAACTCATCCAGGACGCCTGGTCCGGCGGGTCGTAGGGGTTCTCGTTCTGGAAGAAGATGGTCTTGCCGCCCTGGCCGTTCCACACCACCTCGTACTTCTGGTAGTGCTCCACGAACAGGCCGTCGGCGAGCACGTTGTTGCCGTTGACGGTCAGCCCGTTGTCCGCGGTGTTGGTGTTCCAGCCGACGGTGCCCGCGTTGCCGTGGTCGGCGCGCCAGGCCCAGATGTGGTCGATGATGGTGTTGTTGCTGTTGACGACGAGACTGTCGGTCGCCTTGCCGGCGTTCTCACCGCCGATCCGGAAGAAGACGTCCTGGATGGTGGTGGGGTCGGCCGAGTGGTCCGCGGAGGAGCCGGACGGCCCGACGGTGAGCAGCGCCTGCGAGTTGGTGGTGCCCGCGTCGAAGAGCAGCCCCTTGATCCGGACTCCGTCGACGTCGGCGACCTGCATCGCGTTGACGCCGTTGTCCGGGACGAAGGTCGGGTAGCCCACGCCCAGGATGGTGGTGTCCGCGCGCGTCACGTTGAGCGTCTGGTTCAGGTGGTACACACCCGGGGTGACGAACAGGTTGCAGCCCTCGGCGAGCGCGTTGTTGATGGTGGCCGCGGTGTCGCCGGCCTTCACCACGTAGAACTGGCTCATCGGCAGCGAGGTGCCGGGCGTGCTGCCGTTCGCCCAGCTCGCGCCGGAGGAGTTCGTCTCCAGGCTCGGCTCGAACACCCGGTAGTTGCCCGAGCCGTCGACGTACAGGTACGGCACGTCGCGCGAGACCGGGGTGGTGGCGAGGGTGGTCTCCGGGGGGTTGGGGAAGGTGTTGCCCGGAGCTCCGCTGACGCCGGAGAAGACCATGTTCCACACGCCGCCGTCCCAGCTTCCGAGGTTGCTGTTGCGGGTGTACCACTGCTGCTGCGACACCGACGACGCCTGGCCGCTGACCTTGGTGTCGGCGATGAAGCCACCGCTGGCGTAGCCGTAACTGGCCGGGTAGAGCGCCAGGTTGCCGTGCACGTCGATCCGGCGGAACGGCGCGGCCTGGGCGACCGCCCAACGGTCGGTGCCGCTGGAGGGGTTGATCGCCAGGTTCTCCGCGCTGCGCCAGAAGTTCTGCGTGGCGTTGCCGGCGTCGGAGGCGTTGAAGGCGTCCACGGTGACGTCGCCGTTGATGGTGACGTCGTCCGGGTTCTGGCCGAGTCCGGCCACGGACGTGTAGAAGCCGACGTTGTCCTCGACGCTGTAGCTGCCGGGTTTGAACAGGTCGGCCACCCGGTTCTCGCTGAACTGGGCGGTCTGGGTGTCCTTCATCTGGTTGAACTGGGTGTCGAGTTGGGACTGGATCGCGGCGTCGCCCATCGACGGGTCGAAGACGTGCACGTTCGGCCCGAAGTCGGGGGTGTCGGACTGCGCCGGGCAGTCCGCCGCGTCGGCCGCGGGTCGGGCGGCCGTGTCGACGTGGCCGGCGGACTCCGCCGCCGAGGCGGCGCCGGCCGTTCCGGTCAAGCCCGTCAGTGCGGCGAGCAGCAAGGTGGCGGCACCGAGTACGGCGTAGCCGCGCCGGCGGGGGGTCCTGTGACGCCACCGGGCCGCGGTGCGGGCCTTGATGGATGGTCTGCGCATGGGGGGTCCTTTCACCCGGGTTCATGAAGTGAACGCTCGGGTCAGCGCGGATAGTGGGGGTTGATCGCGCTTGTATCCGTTATTTCATAGCCTCAATTCGCGACCGATCCTTCGATTTATCATGCAGAGAACGCTCTCAATCTACGGATCGGGGGTCTAGCGGCTCGTTAGGCAGTCTCAGCCGACCCCGGCCCAGCGTCAAGGAGTTGGCGCCCGGCCCGCACACAGTGGTCACACCACACACACCGAACCCACACGGCGCACCCGCCGCGACGCGGGGGCCGAAGAACTGACCATCCGTCACACATGAGGCTGCCGACCGGCCTTGGGGCCGATCGGCAGCCTCTCGGGAACACCGGCACGCGCACGCGCCGGCGCCCAGCGGTTCACCGCGTCAACGCGCCGCCGGATCAGCGGCGTCACCGCGTCAGCGGGTCAGTTGTCGTCCGGGCAGAGGTGCAGCGCCAGGACGTTGTCGCCGGTGACCGAGACGTGCACCCGGCCGATGGTGCCGGTGTCACCGCTGTTGGCGAGGCGGAAGTCGGTGCCCGCGTTCTCGCCGTTGTGGAAGGCCGCGTCGTCCACCGTGAACGTGGCGGTCTTCCAGGTGTCGGTGCCGGTCTTGGCCACCGGCGCCGTCGACTTGTACGCGTTTCCGGTCGCGTCGTACTGCAGGCTCCAGCTCCCGGTGCCGTGGTCGTAGTAGTCGATGGTCACCGTGGCGTGGTAACTGCCGCCCGGAACCGTGGTGTTGTCCACATCGAAGTACTCGAACGGGGAACCGTCGGTGGTGGAGCGGCCGGAGCGGCCGCCGACCGTGACCGGCGTGGTGTGGCCGTCGCCGTTGTCGCGCAGCCGCAGCCCGCACTCGGTGTCGGTGGCGCCGAGGGTGTCGCAGGAGGTCGCGGCACCGTCGGCGGCCGGCACGGTGATCACGGACGCGCCGCCGGGCAGGGACTGACCGCTCGCGGTGGTGAAGGAGACCTTCACCGGGTGGTAGCCGGACGGGGTGCCGTCGGCGACCGCGATGGAGACCGGCACCTTCGCGCTCGCGGCGCGGGTCAGGTCGAGCGTGCCCGACGACGGGGTGACGCTCACCCCGGCCACGTCGGAGGCGGCACTCCAGTGCACCTTGCCGGCGTGGCCGGCCAGTTCGGAGACGCCGACCGTGCCCGGCAGCGAGGTGCCGCCCGGGGCGACCTGCGTCCCGGTCGGGGTCAGGTAGCCGACCGCCGGGACCTCGTAGTCCCGGTACGACGGCGGGGCCGCCTGCGCGCCCGTGGCCCAGTGGGTGTCGGGCCGGGTGGACAGGCTCACGTCGAGCGCGCCGCCGCGGGTGGCGAACGACGCGGGCAGCGCGGTGGCGGCGAAGGTACGGCCGTCCAGCCGCATCCCGGTGACGTAGGGGGCGTTGTCGGCGGCCTTCGGCGCGTCGATGGTGATCTTGTGACCGGTGCCGAGGCTGATCACGGCCCGCTTGACCAGCGGGCTGTTCAGCGCCAGCGTCGGGGTGCCAGGGGTGGCGGGCATCATGCCGAGCGCCGCCCACACGTACTCCGAGGACAGCGCGCCGTTGTCGTCGTTGCCGGGCAGCCCGTCGGGCGCGGTGGTGAACAGCTCGGTCTCGAACCGCCGGGCCACCTCCTGCGTCTTCCACGGCTGGCCGACGTAGTCGTACATCCACGGCGCGGTGGTGTCGATCTCGTTGCCCGCCCAGTCGTACGGCGCGTTGCCGCCCGCGTTGAGCTGGGAGAAGAAGTCGTCCAGGCGCGGGATCACCTTGTCCTTGCCGCCCATCGCGGCGACCAGTCCGGCGATGTCCTGCTGAACCGACCAGTTGTACTGCGCCGCGTTGCCCTCGTCGTAGCCGTCCTGCCCGAACGCGCCGGCCGGCGGGGTCTGGAAGCCGGGGCCGGCCGGGAAGGAGCCGTTGTCGTCACGCGGGCGCAGGTAGCCGGTGGCGGGGTCGTAGATGTTCTGCCAGTTGTTGCCGCGCTTGGCGTACTCCGCCTGGGTCCGGTGATCGCCGACGGAGGCGGCGAGTTGGGAGATCGCGAAGTCGTCGGTGGCCCACTCCAGGGTCTCCGAGGCGCCCTGCAGGCCGTGATCGCCTTGCGAGGTGGCGTCGTTGGGCGCGTAGCCGAGCTTGACGTAGTCCTCGATGCCGGGCCGTTCCACCCAGCCCCAGCCGACCTTCTGCGAGGTCGTCGCCGCCTTCTTCATGATCGGCAGGGCGTCCTTGACGTCGACGCCCTTCGCACCGAAGGCGACGTACTGGGCGAACAGCGGCACGCCGTTGTCGCCGTTCATCACGTTGCCGGTCATGTTCTGCGACGGCCACTTCGGCCACCAGCCGCCCTGCTGCTGGGCGTCGCGCAGCAGCGAGTTGGCCATGTCGCCGGCCTTGTCCGGGTAGAGCATCGTCTGCAGCGGGGCCAGCGAGCGGTAGATGTCCCAGTCGGAGAACGTCGCGTACTGGGTGTGGCCCTTCGGCACGGTGTGGATCGCGTCGTCGAAGCCGATGTAGCGGCCGTCGACGTCGTTGAAGACGCTCGGCGACTGGAACGAGCGGTACAACGACGTGTAGAACGTGGTCAGTTCGTCCTTGCTCGCCCCTCCCACGTCCACCTTGCGCATCAGGTTCCGCCAGGCCGCGCGGGTGTCGGCCTGCACGTGCGCCACGTTCCACCCCGGGATCTCCGCGGCCGAGTTCTTGGCCGCGCCCGCCGTGCTGACGTAGGACATGCCGACCTTCGCCGTCACGCTGCGGCTCGCGGAGGTGTCGAACGTCAGGTACGCGCCCGAGCCCGAGCCCGACGCACTCGACGCGCCGGGCGTGACGCTGCCGCCCTGCCAGGTGCCGTGTGCGGTGAACGGCCGGTCGAAGGTGATGTCGAAGTACATCGTGTACTTGCTGTTGTTGCACAGACCGTGTGGCGTGGTCGTGCCCGACAGCTCGTGGTCGTTCACCACCTGCACGTCCGCGGACAGGTCACCGCCCAGGCTGGTACCGGACTTGACCAGCACCTGCGCCTGACTGCCCGCCGGATAGTCGAACTTGGCGATGCCGGTGCGGGTGGTCGCGCCGAGGTTCACCTGCACGCCGGAGTCGGCGAGCTTCACCGCGTACGAGCCGGGCACGGCCTGCTCGTCGTCGTGCGAGAAGTGCTCGGTGCGCCCGGCCGGGTCCGCGCCGACCGCGCCGGTCACCGGCAGGATCGGGATGTCGCCGAAGGACGAGCAGCCGCCCGAGAAGTGGTCGAGGCTGAAGCCCCGGATCGCCTTGTCGTCGTAGTTGTACCCGGTGCCGCCGGAGGTGGTGTCCGGACTGAACTGCATCATGCCGAACGGGGCGGTCACACCCGGGAAGGTGTTCTCCCAGTCGGCCCCCTTCTGCGTGCCGATCAACGGATCGACGTATGAGGTCGGGTCGGACACCAGCGCGGTGTGCGAGCCCGCGCCGCCGAACCCGCCGGGGGACGCGGCCGCCGCGAGCGCCTGCGGCGCCGCCGCCACGCACGCCGTCAGCGCCAGCGCCAGGACCCCGAATCTGGTCCGTCTTCTGCTTCGTCGATACACAGTGAACCTTCCCCTGCCGTAAAATAACTCGCTTGACATCGTTGTCATCTGCGCCGTCGGCAGTCTGGTCCGGCAGTGATCGGGCGTCAAGGAGTTGAACGCGGGGGGTTGGCGGGGGTGCCGCTGCGCGGGGTGTGCGGAGGGGCGGGGCGCGGGGCGAATGGCGGGGCGTATGGCGGGGCGGGCGTGGGGGGTTGGTGTACGGGGGCGGCCGGGCGAAGTGTGGGACCGTACGACCGGGCGCGGTGGAGCCGAGACGAGGAGTCGGACCGTACGATCGGGCGGGCCGCGGCCGAGACGAGGAGTCGGACCGTACGACCGGGCGGACCGGTACCGGGCCGGGAGCACGGCCTCGCGGGACCGGACCGGGAGGGTGGCCACCTACGGCGGCGCGGAGAACGGCCGGCCCATGGACGACGGACGGCCGAAAGCGCGGCGGGCGCAGGGCAGTTGCGCGGCCCGGACGGCGACGGGGCGGAACGCGGTGCCACTCGCAGCCGCTCGTGATCCGGACCGTCAGGAGATCCGGGCCTCGATGTGGGCGAGTTGGGCGGCGAGGATCTCTTCGAACGCGGCGCGGCGGTCCACTCCCAAGGGGCGGACGTCGCGGGCGAAGTGGGCCAGAGCGGGGAAGCGCTCGGGGGCCGCGCCGAGCACCGCGACGCGGAAGAGTTCCATGCCCTGTTCGTACTCCGCGGGGGTGATGGTGCTGATACCGGCCTCGGAGGCGATCAGTGCGGCGAGGAGGATCGCGACGCGGTGGTAGCGCGCCGGGATCTCCTCGTCGGGCAGGCCGGACGCGCGCAGAGCCTGTAGCAGTTCCTCCATGACCAACCGGGACCCGGTGCCGCTGGACGCGTAGCGCCCCCAGATCGCGGCGAGTTGGGGCTGCTCGCCGAAGGCGTCGCGCAGGCGCAGGGCGAGGGTGGTGATGCGCTGCTTCCAGTCGCCCTCGGGGCGGTAGTCGTCCATGGCGGCCAGGAGAATCCGGTCGGCGACCGCGCGCAGCAGTTCGGTCTTGTTGCGGAAGTGCCGGTAGAGGCTGGAGGAGTCGGTTCCGAGCGCTGCGGCGAGCTTGCGCACGCTGAACGACTCGGCGTCGCTCGTACGCAGCACCTCCGCCGCCGTGTCCAGGATCTCCTCGGTCGACCATCGCCGTCGGCCCGTCATCGCGCCCCTCTCGTCCAAGCCGAGCATAACCTATGCACTTGTTGATGCACGCACTGCGTGCATAATGAGGACAACGGTCAGCCCGCCCGATGGCGACGCACGGCCGTACGGGCGGGGCACGGCCCGACGCCGCAGCGCACGGCCCGACGACGCACCGCCCGACCACAACGACGGACCCGGCATCCGCCGGGAGGGGGAGCAGGAGACATGAGCGAGATCAGCAGCGCGAATCGGCCGCCGGAGCCGGACTTCTCGGCGATCACGACCGAGGAACTGATCGCCTACCGCGAGGCGGAGAACCGTTTCCGGGCCTCCGGCGCGGCGCGGGCGTTCACCGGGGAGCCGGACCCCGGCGCCTCGATCGCCTGGCAGGAGGTCGCGCTGCCCGGCCGCGACCTGCCGGTCCGGGTCTACCGGCCGGCGTCGACGGGAGACGGGGAGGCCGCCGCCCGGGCCGAACTGCCCCTCGTGGTCCACGTGCACGGCGGCAGCTTCGTGGGCACGGCGGTGCAGTGCGACTGGACCAACAGCCACCTCGCCGCGGCGCTGCCCGCGCTGGTCGTCTCGGTCGAGCATCGCCTCATCGCCCCGGACAGTCCGCTCGCGAACGCCGCCGACGACGGCTGGGACGTGCTGCGGCATGTGGTGCGGAACGCCGCGCGGTGGGGCGTCGATCCGGCGCGCGCGGCCGTGTTCGGCGAGAGCTGCGGCGCCCTGATCTGCGCGCTGGCCGCGATCCGGGCGCGGGAGGCCGGCATCGACCTCCAGGCGCAGGTGCTGGTCAACCCCGCGGTCGACGTGACCGGGACGATGTACGACTACCCCTCGATCGCCGAGTACGCGTACACCCCGTCCCGCGCGCTGCCCCAACTGCGGTTCTTCCAGCAGCTCGCCGTCCCACCGGGGAGCGACGCCCGCGCGCTCTCACCGCTGTACGCCGACGACCTGAGCGGGCTGGCCCCGGCGCTCGTGGTGGTACCCACCCAGGACGCGGCCGCCGATCAGGGCCGCCGCTACGCCGAGCGCTTGCGCGAGGCAGGGACGCCCGTGCGGCTGTCCGAATACCCGGCAGCGAAGCACGCGTTCCTCACCCTGCCCGGGTTGGAGCCACAGGCCCAGGCCGCCCGGACGGAGATCCTCGCCTTCCTCCGCACGGCCCTGGCGACCTGACGAGCCTGCCCCGCACCCCCACTTCGCGCCGGCCACCAGGTCGGCGGTCCGCCCCACCGCCTGGGGCCTGTTCCGGAAATCGGTGACGTGGCCGGTCCGCCGTCCGGGGAAGTGGCGCACTTTTCACAACACGCCCGAGGCGGAACCGTCCGCGGCTGTCGGCTGGGCGTGCTGGTAGAGCGTCACCAGCGCGCCGAACACGGGCTGGTCCTCCGCGTCTTCCTCGGCCTCGTCGACCAGCCGGGAGAGGGTCTCGCCGAGTTCCTTCGCCTTCGCGGGGCTGAGCCGCAGGTGACGCAGCGTCAGACAGGTCTCGTCCGGCGAGCGCTCCAGCTCCTGGGCGACCGCGGCCAGCATCGCGGCGGTGCCTGCCGCGCGGGGCTCGGCGACGACCATACGGCGGGCCGTGCGCTGGTAGTACTGCTCGGTGCCGCCGCGGACCTGGCGGGTCTCGGCGACGTGCACCAGCCCGGCGTCACGGAGCACCTTGAGGTGGTGGGCCACGTTGCCCTTCTTCGCGTCGAGCCGCACCGCGAGCTGGCTGATGGTGGCGGGACGGTGGCCCAGGGCGAAGAGCAGCCGCTGGCGCAACGGGTGGGCGAGCGCCGCGAACTGCTCGGGCGAGCCGATCTCCTGGACGTCCTCAGGGGGCGGCGGATAGGAAGGCTGGTCACGCATACCGAAAGTGTCTAACGCTCTTGACGCTTTCGCAAGGGCGGTGCTCTACTCCCTGCCATGACGACTCCGACACTGTTCCGGCCTGCCCCTGTCATCGACGAGACCGTCGAGCTCCTGATCGAGCACTACGTCTTCCCCGAGGTGTCCGAGCAGCTCACGGTCCTGCTGCGGCAGCGCCTCGCCGAGGGCGCCTATGACGTCGGCGGCGCCGAGGAGCTTGCTCGGCTGGTCACCGCGGACCTGCAGTCCGTCAACGGCGACCGGCATCTGAGGCTGAAGTACCACGCCGATTCGGTGCCCGCGGGGCAGGGGGCGGCCGCCCTGGCGGCCATGCGCCGGGACTTCGACAGCTCGCTGGGCGGTGCGCCTCGGGTGGAGTCGCTCTCCGAAGGGGTGGCCGTGGTGGAGCTGGCACCGATGCTGTTTCCGCTGGAGTGGGCCGCGGAACCGCTGAGTGCGGCGCTCACGCTGGCGTCCCGCTCCCGGGCGCTGATCGTGGATCTTCGCGCCAACCTGGGGGGCGACCCGAACACCGTCGCCTTCGTCTGCGGCTACCTGTTGGACGAGCGCACCCATCTCAACACCATGTACTGGCGTGACGGCGAACGCTACGAGCAGTCCTGGAGCGCGGCGCACGTTCCCGGTGCGCGCTTCGGCGGCAGCAAGCCGCTGTACGTGCTGACCAGCGACCGCACCTTCTCCGGTGCCGAGGAGCTGACGTACGACCTCCAGCAGCTCGGCCGCGCCGTCGTCGTCGGCGAGCGAACCGGCGGCGGGGCGCACCCGCGTGAGGGGTGGACGGTGCACCCGCACCTGGAAGCCACGATCCCGGTGGGCCGCGCGGTCAATCCGGTCTCCGGCACGAACTGGGAGGGCACCGGTATACAGCCCGATGTCCCCTGCGCCGCTGCCGACGCCCTCGACCGCGCCCACGCGCTGGCCCTCACCCGGCTGACCGGCTGACCGGCGCACCGCAGCTGTGGGTGGCGGCGGCGCGTTTCGGCCACCCGGCGGACCCGTCGGACACCGGCTTCGGGCACTCCGACCAACAGGCCGCCGCCTTCCGCACGCCGGACGGCGACCTCCTGCCGGCGTACCAGGTCGCCGCCCACGCCCGGTGACCGGCGGACGCGGTGCCCCGGTGTGACGGTGACCTGCGGCCGGGGCGACGTCGGGACCGGGGCGACGTCGAGGTCGGGGCGTCGTCGAGGTCGGGGCGTCGTCGGGGTCGGGTGGTCCAGTTCGGCACCGACGAGAGCGCCCACGCCCATGGCACGCCGACCGGGCCCGCCTCCCGATCCTCCGTGAGCCGGCCGCGGGCCCCGCCACTCCCCCGTCGGACGACAGGAAAGTTGCCCGCCCGGTACCCATCATGAAGGTCATGGGTTCGGCGACGTGCGCGCTCTTGCGCGGATCAACGGGAGGTCGCGATGGGGCAGGCGACGGAACCGCTGTTCACCGCTGATGACGCGGGCCGTGTCAGCGCGTGGAGCGAGGCCGCGGAGTTGTTGTTCGGCCGCTCGGCGGACGCGGTGCTGGGGGGCCGCGTGGTGGAGGCGGTCCGCGGCACGGACACCGCGCTGTGCGCCGTGCCGCGGCCCGACGGCGAGGGCGGCGGCTGGGCGGTGTACCCCTCCGACCCGGCCGAGGCGGACGTGGAGGGCCCGCTGGTGCGCGCGCTCTTCTCGGTGTCGCAGTTGGGCCTGCTCGTCCTCGACCGCGATCTGCGGCTGATCCGGGTCAGCACGGCGGCACGGGCCATGCACGGCAGCGCGCCGGCGGACCTTCTCGGGCGCCGTCTGGAGGACGTCTACCGCCTGGAGAGCCCGGTCGAGGACATGGCTGCCGCCCATGGGGTGCTGGAAACCGGGGAGCCGGTCTTCTCCCGGCTGGTCACGGTCCTGACCGTGCACGGGCTGCGGCAGTACTACTCCGTTTCCGCGTTCCGGCTGTGCCGACCGGGCGGCGAAGTGGTCGGGCTGGCCATGACGCTCCTCGACGTCACCCGCCGCGAGCGGGACCGTGAGCGGGCGATGACCGTCTCCCGGGTCCGTGAACGGGTCGGGCGTTCCCTGGACCTGATGCAGACCTGCCAGGACCTCGCCGACGCGCTGAGCCCGGGTTTCGCCGATCTCGCGGTGGTGTCGGTGACGGAACAGCTGGCCGGCGGCGACTACCCGCCGCTCCAGCCGGTCGATCCCGAGAAGCTGCTGCTGCGGCGCGCGGCCATCCGCACCACCGGGCCTCCCGACCCGGACGAGGGCGTCAGCGCGGTGGAGACCGTGGATCGCGAGTCGTCGTTCACCAAGGCCCTGACGAGGACGCGGCCCCTGCTGCTGCGGTCGGACCGCGACGGCCTCCTGGCGGACGACCCGCACCGGCAGGAGGCGCTGCGGAGGGCCGAGGCGCACAGCGCGATCGTGGCCTCCCTGACCGTCAGGGGAAGGGTGCTGGGGCTGCTGCGCGTATTCCGCTGCGGTGGCTCCGCGCGCTACACCACGGCCGACCTGCGGGCAGTGGAGTCCGCTGTCGCCCACGCGGCCCTGTGCCTGGACAACGCGCGCCGCGTCGCCCATGACCGGGCCCTTGCCTCCACGGTCCGCCAGAGGCTGCTCTCCCGCGTCCCCGGTGCGCAACTGGGCATCGACACCGCGTTCGTCGCGCTCTCCCCGACCGCTCACAGCGGCGCGTGGTTCGATGTCATCCCCCTGTCCGGCGCGCGATGCGGGCTGGTCGTCGGAGAGGTGGGCGGCACGGGAATGGCGAGTGTCACCGCCATGGGGCACCTGCGCACCGCCCTGCGTGTGCTGGCCGGACTGGAGCTCCAACCGGACGAACTCCTCGCCCGGCTCAGCGACACCGTCACCCAGCTGGCCCTGGAGCGCACCGCCGCCTCCGCCTCGGACGGCCCGCCTCTGACCGCGGCGTGTGTCTACGCCCTCTACGACCCGATCGCCCGCACCTGCACCGTCGCCTGCGCCGGACAGCCCGCACCACGGCTGATCAGGCCGGACGGTCGGATCGACCGGATCGACGCACCGGTGGGCCCCCGGCTGGGTGCCCCGGACACCGAGCCCTTCGCCATGGCCACCGCACCCCTCGACGACGACTGCACCCTCATTCTGGCCAGCGACGACCTGGACCCGGCTCTCAGCACGGAGATCATCAGCCAGGTGCTGCCGGTCTACGACACGGCACAGGGCCTGGCCGACGGCATCTTCACCAGGCTGGCGGCGCACCCCGTCCACAAGGGCATCGCGCTGCTGGCCCGCGCCCGTCCGCTCCCGGCCCGCCGCACCTCCTCCTGGGCGCTGCCGTCGGAGGACCGTGCCGCGAACCGCGCCCGCCACCTCACCCGGCAGTGGCTCACCGAGTACCACCACCCGCTCGACCCCGACGACCTCGACTCGGCCGAACTCCTGGTCAGCGAACTGGTGACCAACGCCGTGCGCTACGGCACGCCACCCGTGACGCTCCGCCTCATCCTCGACCGCTCCCTCACCGTCGAAGTCAGCGACTCCGGCGCCACCGCCCCCAGCCTGCGCCACGCACGCGTGACCGACGAGGGCGGTCGGGGCCTGTTCATCGTCTCGTGCCTCACCGAGAAGTGGGGCACCCGCCAGTCCTCGGCAGGCAAGACGATCTGGGCCGAACAGCACTGGCCCACCGGCTGACCGGTATCCGTACGGGCAGGAGCCGGGGCGTCAGCTCGGGTCGGGGCGCGGGGTCATCCGGATCACCGCGGTGCCGTGGTCCAGGTCGACCTTCGAGCGCGGCGGCGCGCCGTCGCCCTCCTCGTCCCGGAGCATCAACGAGGACTTCCGCTCGTCGAGTTCGTTCTGCTTGCCGGGTGAGAAGGTGGCGTGCAGCTGCTCGAAGCCGGTCGCCGTGATCTGGCCCTGCCGGCCACCGCGCCAGGGCAGCACCCCGGCCCGGCCGGCGCGCAGCATCAGCTGGTCGACGAACGCCACCGCCGTCAGCAGGATGACCAGCCCCGGCAGCGTCATGAAGACGACGAAATCCATCGGGCCCCTCCCTCGTTTCCGCGTGTCCCCGCACTCTTACCCGACAAGCGTCGAACGCGGAAGCGCCCGGTCACGTTCCCGGTGTGCGGCGGCGCGCGAAGGGCCAGCGCCCGGGGGCGCCGAGGGCCCTGGCCCGGGGGCGGTCAGTCGTCGAGCCAGTCGCCGAACTGCGCCTCGCGGATCGGGTCGAGTGCTTCGGGGGTGCGGCCCCTGACGCAGACGAACGCGTCGTCGACCTCGCGTATCAGGACGTCGGTCCCGGCGAACCAGCGGCTGCCGGGTCCGAACGGCTGGAGCGGGTCGCACAACGCCGCCACCTCCGGCGCGAGCCCCTCCCCGTCGGTGTCCAGGAAGTCCGTGGGGGCGTCCGGGTCCATCAGCGCCTCGGCCATGACGATCTCGACGCAGGCCGCGGCCAGACTCGGCATCCACGGCTCCCAGCGCTCCTGGGACTTGTCCGCGAGGTCGGGCCGGGCGACGGTGCGGGGGTCGTCGCGCACCGCGTCATCACGCGGCGCGTCCTCCCCCACGGCGTCCTCTCCCACGGCGTCGGCACGCTCGTCGAAGTCGGCCAGAGGTATGCCCCAGTGGGCGCAGCCCTGGTTCTCCTCCCGGTAGACGAGCGCGCCGTCCCACACGTACAGCTCGTCGGGTGGCAGCAGCCGGTCCTGGTTGCTCGTCAGGTCGTCGCGCCGGCCGAACAGTTGGTACGCCTCGCGGAGCGCGGCCGGCAGCGTCAGGCCGAGGCGCCGCTCGGCGGCGTCGACGACCGCGGGGTCCCATCCGTCGCCCGCGCCCAGCGGCCGGCCCCAGTACGCGGCGAAGCCGGTGATGAACAACCAGGCGAGCGCGCGGTCGCGCGGCGCGGCGAGCATCGCGGGCAGCGCGGAACGGATGTCGAACGGCTCGAACTTCATACCCGCCATCGTAGGAGCGACCACTGACAGTGACCGTTCGCGCGGACGAGCGCGGGGGGCGACGCGGTCGCCGCGGGACGCCCGGCAGCGGGTAGCCGGGCAGGCGGCGGGACGGGGGTCAGTCCGCGGGCGGGGCGACGGAGAAGCGCAGGCACGCGACGGCGTGCGCAACGGCCGGCGGGTAGTGGTCCTCGCGGCTGACCGTACCGCCGGCGGGCTCGGCGGCCTCGGCGGCGACCTGCGGCCAGAAGCGGGCGGCGACGTGGTTGGCGTGGTCGAAGTCGAGGACCCACCGGCCGGGGTGCCGGCGCAGGGTGTGGAGCGCGGCGAGGCGGCCCGTACCGTGCCTGCGGTGCCCCCGCAGTACGAAGAACTCGCTCATCTCCCGCTCGCCGTCCGGCAGTTCGCGGGTCATGGTGAATCCGGCCAGGGCCCCGCCCACCCGGATGAGGCACGCCTCCCGGCTCGGCTCGGTGAAGTACGCGTCGAAGTAGCGATAGCCGAACGTGCCCTGCGCGGTGATGTCTTGAGGGCGCCAGGCGGAGAAGTCGTACAGGTAGAGCTGGAGGAGGCGGGCCAGCACGGGCCGGTCGGGCGGCGCGACCGGGGCCAGTTCGATCGTGGAGCCGCTCGCCGGACCGTTCACCGGGCCGCTCGCGGGGCCGTTCACCGGGCCCTTCGTCATGACGACCGCCTCCCGACAGCCCGCCGCGCGGACAGCGGCACCGGCGACGGCACTTGCGGCGGGTCGGATGCTGCCGCCGCGCGCGCCCGGTGCACGGCGACCCGCTCGCGGGTGGCGCAACGGCGCGAGCAGTAGCGGCGGTTCGGGCCGCGCCCCTCGGTGACGTAGACGTTCGGGCAGCGCGGCGAGGCGCACAAGCCGCCGGGCGGGCGCTGCCGGTCCCAGACCAGGACGGCGAGCGCCATGCAGGAGGAGGACAGGAACCACTCGGCCCACGGCGCGTCGTCGTCGCTGTCCAGGTGCGGGTGCCAGGGGCTGCCGCCGGCGTGCGAGGTGAGGCGGAGCGGGCCGGTGCCTGCCGCGAGCAGGCGGTTGAGGCGGGCCGCGGCCTCGTCGACGTGCCCGGCGGCGAACACCTCGCGCAGCAGGCCGGCGGCCGCACGCAGGTCGGCGAGGTCGGCGGCGGTGAAGGTCAGGGGTGCGGCCTCGCCGTACGCGCGCAGCACGGCGGCGACCGCGTCCCGGGTACGGGCGTCGGCGGCCTCGTTCGCCGCCGCGCCGACGGACACCTCGGCACCCTGATCCGCCCGATGTCCCTCCACCGCAAGCGCGTTGACGAGGTCGGCGGTGCGCCTGGCGTTGGCCGCCACGGAGTGCCGGGTGGACCGGTCGTCGTACGGAGCCGGAGATGACATCCGCACACTGTAACGCATGTGGCGCATGTTTGAGCTACCCGCGTAACGTCACTCGCATGGAAAAGCGTCACAGTGGCCGCGCCCTGCGGTGGTATCTCGGCGGTGCGGCCGCGGCCCGGGTCGGCGACGAGATGTCGGGGCCCGCGCTGCTGCTGGCGGGGCTGGCCGCCACCGGTTCGGCGTCCCGCGCGGCGGCGGTACCGGCCGCGCTGATGGTGTCGGCGGCGGCCGGAGGGCCGCTGTTCGGCGTGCTGCTCGACCGCTCCGCCCGCCCCGGACGTCTGCTGGCCGCCGCGCTCGGCGGCTACGCGGCCGCCCTTGCGGTTCTCCTCGCGACGCTGGACCGGATGCCCATCGCCGCGACCGTTCTGCTCGGGGTGCTCGCCGGCCCGCTGGGACCCGCCCTGTCCGGCGGCTGGACCTCGCAACTCCCCCGCGTCGTCACCGCCGGCACGCTCGCGCGGGCGAACGCGCTCGACGCGATGACCTACGACCTGGCGAGCCTGGTCGGCCCCGCGCTCGCCGGGCTGGTGGCCGGGTTGTCGGGGGCGCCGGTCGCCGTCGCGGCCGCGGCCGCGCTCATCTGCCTGGCGCTGGCCCCCGCGTGGGCACTGCCGCGCGCACCCGCCGAGCCGACGGAACCCACCGAGCCCGCCGAGCGCGCCGTCCGGCGCCCGCCGCACGCCCCGATCCGCGCCGACCTCGCCGCCGGGTTCCGCGCGATCCACCGCGCACCCGCGCTCGCCCGCGCGACGACCGCCTCCGTGGTGTCCTGCGTCGGCGCCGGCATGTTCATCACCTGCGCCCCGCTGCTCGGCGCGGCGTCGCTGGGCGGGGCCGGGCACGGCGCGTACCTGCTCTCCGGCGCCGCCGCGTCCGCGCTCGCCGCCAACACCCTCCTCGCCCGCCGTCCGCGCGCCCTGCGCCCGGACACCGTGCTGTGGTCCGCCACCGTCCTGGTCGGTGCCGCGCTCCTGCTCGCCGCGACGACACGCCCGCCGGCCCTCGCCGCCGCCGCGATCCTCGCCGGCGCCGGCCAAGGCCCGCAGCTCACCGCCCTGTTCGCGATCCGCCACCGCGACGCCCCCGCCCACCTGCGCGGCCAGGTCTTCACCACCGGCGCCAGCCTCAAGACCACCGGCTACGCCCTCGGCACCGCCCTCGCCGGCCCCCTCGCCACCCGCTCCCTGCCCGGCGCGCTCCTGACCGCCGCCGCCTTCCAGGCCCTCGCGGCCGTGTCGTTCGCGCTCGTCGGCCGCCGCCGCGACCGCCCCCCGGCCACCGGCGCCGAAGCGACAAGCGGTACGGAAGACGGCCGCACGCGACCTGCTGACGCCCCCCGCTGACGAAGTCGGCCCAGCCGGTTGCGGCCGGGACGAACACCGCCGACACGAACGCGGCCCACCCGAGGCACGGAGTGCCCGACCGCGTCACGCGCTCGTCGCGGAACGGGTGTGGGCACGCTTGGAGCGGGAGTTCGCCCGTGATCATGGGAGGGGACGTCGGCGAGCACGGGGTATGTGCAACGGCCCGCACGTGTCGCGGTCATCGGAGTGGGCGTTCTCGGCGCCCGCGTGGGCTGGAACCTGTCGCGGCACGGGGCCGAGGTGGTCTTCATCGACGCGGGCCGGCCGGGCGAAGGGTCACCAACTGGTCCTTCTCGTGGGTCGACGCCAGCAACAAGACGGCACGCAGGCCCTCCTTCGACCTGAACGTCGCGGGCATGGCGGAATACCGTCAGTTCGCCGAGACCATCGGACCGGACCCGTGGTGGCACGAGAGCGGCAACCAGGGCCGCGCAGACCAGAGTTGCCGCGCCCGCGCCTCCCACCGCACCGCACTGCACCGCCGAGGCTGTGCCCGAGCACGTCACGCGAGTGCAGCGCCGGCGCGAGGGCGTGCGGCACGATCACGCCGAGCACGGTGACACCGTCGGCGATCCGCGCCCGCAACGCGTCCTGGACCGCGAGCAGGACGCCACCGCCACGCAGACCGAGACCGCGGCACAGAATGACGGTCAGGTGACATGGCACGGCTCCCTTGCCGAACTCCAAGGGTGAGCAACGCCGGTGAGCAACGCCCTGTCGGTCGCTGTGCGCTCGTCCGGTCGCACGTTTCGTTTACCCGACAACCCCGCCCGGAGTCGGCGCGCCATCGGAGACGGGGTCGCGGTGGAGGTCGCCCCCGGGTCGGAAGTCGGCGTCCGCCCCGTCGTCACCGGGCCGTACGGCGATCGGCGGGAGGCGCCGCGGCGTCACCCGTTCGGCGCAGCGCGCCCACCGCGCGGAGCCCGGCCGTACGCCCCCCGCACGGCACCGGACCTGCGCAGATGGGACACAGGGCACATCGACATGCGGTGCCCGCCCCCGCCGGACGGCGCCGCCCACCGGTCCCCGGAGCGACACGACCGCACGAGCGCCGCTATCGCCGCCGCAGCAGCGTGAAGTCCGCGAAGTCGAAGCCGGGGGTGACCACGCAGCTGACCAGCACCTCGCGGTCGGTGGCCGGCTCGGCGCGCTGCCAGGAACCGGCGGGGGCCACGGCGTGGAAGCAGGGGTCGGCGCCGGATGCCGGGTCGGCGGTCAGCAGGTGCTCGGTGACGCCGTCGGGCGCGGGCCCGGGCTTGCTGGTGCGCAGCAGCAGCGGGCCGCCCTGCTGCCAGAACCACACCTCGTCCGATTCGACCTTGTGCCACTCGTAGTGCTCGCCGGGCGTGAGGAGGTAGTGGATCATGGTCGCGGAGGCGCGGGTGCCGCTGCCCGTGGGGTGCGCCAGGGGCACCGGCGAGGTGTAGATCCTGCGGTACCAGCCGCCCGCCGGGTGCGGGCTGAGGTCGAGCGTGCGGGCGAGTTCGGGTACGTGTGTCATCGTTCGTCGGCCTCTGTCGGAAACGTCGGTCCCGCCCCATTGTGCGGTACGCCCACGCTCCCGCCCGCGTGCCCGGCCCGGCGCGCGGGAGCCGCGTGGGACGATCGGGGGACGCGGCCCCGCCACCGGCCACCTCCACCGGACCCGTCCACCCCACCGCCATCGGCCACCGCCATCGGCCACCGCCATCGGCCACCGGCCCCGGGCCGACCGCCCCGATCCGCGAAGGAGACCCCCGCCCGTGCGCCTGCTGCTCACCACCGACACGCACGTGCCCAAGCGGGCCCGGGAGTTGCCGGCCGCGCTGCTCGCCGGGATCGACGCCGCCGACGTCGTCGTGCACGCGGGCGACTGGGTGGACGAGGCGACGCTCGACCTGCTGGAGGCCCGGGCGCGGCGGCTGGTCGCGGTGTACGGGAACAACGACGGCGCCGGACTGCGGGCGCGGCTGCCTGAGGTGGCACGGGTACGGCTGGGTGGCGTGCGGTTCGCGGTGGTGCACGAGACGGGCCCGGCGCGCGGGCGGGAGGAGCGCTGCGCGGCGCTCTACGAGGACGCCGACGTGCTGGTCTTCGGGCACAGCCACATCCCGTGGGACTCGGTGGCCGCGAACGGGCTGCGGCTGCTCAACCCGGGTTCTCCGACGGACCGGCGGCGCGAGCCGTACCGCACGTACATGACGGCGGAGGCGGACGGCGGGACGCTCTCCGGCGTCACGCTGCACCGGCTGGAACCGTGAGCGGCGGGGCGGCCGTTCAGCCCGCGGGCCGGGCCTGCGCCGTCGCGCCGCCCGCCCCGCCCGTGCCGCCTGCCGCGCGCCGGCTCGTGCCGTCGTCCTCCATCGGCGCCCGCAGCGGCCGGGCCAGCGCGGTGATGCCCTCGTCGAGGCGTTGCAGGTGGCGCAGCACGCGGTAGGTGACGGTGCCGGAACGCAGGTTGCTGCTCCCGGAACCCTCCAGCATGGACGCGATACTCGGCCCGGTCCGCACCTCGGGCCCCTTGCGGGCCGCCGCGCGCTGGTCGGTGTCGCCCTCGGGCGGCGCGGCGGCCGTGGCTCCCGACACCGCGACCGCGACCGCCCGCTCCTTCGTCGACTCCTGCGCCTCGACGTGGCTGATGAGCGCGTCGATGTTGTGGGCGATGCGCGGGCCGACCGCGGCGAGCCGGGGATCGGCGGCCACGCTCCGGCTGTAGGGCACGAGTTCGGCGGTGGCCGCCAGGGCACGGGCGTGGTACGCGCAGGTCTCCAGCAGGGCGACGAGGTAGCGGGCGGTGCGGCGGCGGACCCGCAGCGGTGTGATCGGGTAGGTGAGCGGGCTGGTGGAGCGGCGCAGGGCGTCCAGGGCGGTGTCGAGGTCGCGGGACATGTCGACGAGGTCGACGGCCGGGCCGCCGCCGAGCTGGTCCACCGCCGCCACGGACACGTCGCGCAACCGGGTCAGGACGGTGACGAGTTGGGCGTCGGTGTGCTCGTCGGTGCGGATCGGCAGGACCAGCACGGCGGCGATCACCCCGCACGCGGCGCCGAGCGCGGTCTCCTCGATCCTCAGCACCAGCACGGACAGGCTGTAGGTGTGCAGCAGGGTGTAGAGCAGCCCGAGCATGGCGGTGACGAAGAACGACATCAGCGTGTACGACACGGGCGCGGTGAAGAACATCGCGAAGATGAAGACCAGGACCAGCGCGAACGCGGTCCAGGTGTGGTGACCGATCGCGCCGGCGAGCAGGACGCCGGCGACGACGCCGCAGACGGTGCCGATCAGCCGCCGGTAGCCCTTGACCAGGATCTCGGCGGTGGAGGAGGTGTTGAGGAACACCACCCAGCAGGTCAGTACGGCCCAGTACCAGCGCTGCGAGGACAGGAACTCGCCGCCGAGGACGGCCAGCGCGGAGCCGGTGGCGACCTGGAAGGCGGCGCGGTTGCTGGGGCGGTCCAGACCGGTGCGCACGCTGGGCGCGGAGTCGTCGGCCAGCGCCAGGTCCTCGGCCTCGAACTCCTCGCGGGAGCGTACGGTCTCGGGCGCGTCGTCGGAGTCGTCGCCGGGGCCGTCGAGGGCCATCCGCAGGCCGAGGACGGCGCGGGCGGTCTCGCCGATGCCGCGGAAGGCGTCCTGGATCGCGGGGGTGGCGCGGGGCAGGTTCGCGTCGTCGCGATAGGCGAGCAGGCGGTTGCGCAGGTGGGTGACGGCGGTGCCGCGGCCGTCCTCGGAGAGGCGGGCGACGAGCAACTGGAGGGCGCGCATCTCCTTGCGCAGGGTGCGGACGGCCTCGTCCTCGTCGCCGAGGCGGCGCACCGGCGCGGGCAGCGGGGCGTTCGGCAGGTGCAGGGTGAGGGTGTCGGCGTGGCCGCTGCCGCGGGTGTTGAGCAGCAGGATGCCGAGCCGCTCGGCGGCGATCTCGGCGTCCACGACGCGGCGTTGGAGCTGGTTGGCGGTGGCCGGGTCGGAGGTGCCGTCCTCCAGCCTGGCCTGGATCATCAGGGCGCTCTCGTGCAGCCGTGCGGTGTCCTTGCGCAGGTCGGCGACGGCGCTGTCGAGGTGGTCGGCCGGGGACTCCAGCACCTCGCGCTGGGTGGCGACGAGTTGCACGGTGCGGGCCCGGAACGCCTGCCGCAGCCGGCGCAGGGTCCGCTCGGGGGTCTCGGGCACGAACGCGAATCGGGTCAGCGCGCTGCACGCGAACGCGATGGTCAGGGTGAGGCAGAGGCCGGGCAGGTCGGAGGGGGTGGCGTGCACGAACAGCGAGACGAAGTACACCTGGAAGCTGATCATGCCGATCGCGGTGTAGCGGTCGCCGAACCGGCGGACGTAGGCGCAGACGAAGATCAGCAGCACGAAGAAGATGTCGCCGACGACGACGTGCGGGTTGAGCAGCGAGCCCAGGGACACCGAGGCGAGCGCGGCCGGCAGCCCGAGCGCGAGGGTGACGGCCTGGTCGGGCACCCGCTTGTCGCGGATGGCGAACGTGGAGACCATCGCGGCCATCGCGCCGGCCACGAGCTGGGTCACCGGGGTGTCCATCACGGCGAGGACCAGCAGCGCCAGGCCGATCGAGCCGACCGTGCGCAGGCCGGCCATCAGCCGCAGCAGCCCGGGGTCGGAGGCCGAGTAGCGGTCCCACAGGTCCGTGAGCGCCCGTCGTGTGCCTCGTGTCCCTGCCATCGCCACTGTCGTGTTCCCTCGGCTGTTCGATCACGCCCAGCATCCCACGCGCGGCGTCCGGACCCGCGCGCGGCACCCCGTGCCGTTGCCGTGCCTGCTACTTCGTGCCCAGCTCGCGGGTGAGCCCGACCGACTTGGAGAGGTAGACGGTGCCGGCCACGACCATGGCCACGCCGAGGAGTTCGGGAAGGAACCACCAGCCGGTGCGGATGTGTTCGGCGTAGACAGTCAGCCCCAGCACCAGGCTGAGGGTCGCGTCGCCGAGGGTCAGCGCCGGCTGCGAGACGGCGATGGACCCGGACTGGAGGGAGTTCTCCAGCAGGAAGACGGCCGCGATCCCGCACAGCGCGAAGCCGTAGGTCTGCCAGGCCGCGAGGAACGCGCCGAAGCCGTGTGCGGAGAAGGTGTTGGCGGCGGACTTCATCAGCGCGGCGGTCAGCGCGTTGGCCGCGGCGGCGGCGACGCCGAGCAGCGCGGCGCGGACCGGACCGGCCCGGCGGTGCCGGGCGAGGGCGACCGCGGCCACGGTGAAGCCGCCCACGCCGGCGACCGCCGGCACCCAGCGGGCGAGTGACGCCTGGTCGGTGCCGCCGTCGGGGGCGGCGCAGGCCAGCGCGATGGCCAGCCCGACCACCATGCAGCCCACCGCGACCCAGCCGCGGCCCGGCAGGGTGCGCTGGAGCACGGGCATGGCGATCAGCAGCGCGAAGGGCAGTTCGAGCACGAACACCGGTTGGGCCAGCGCGAGCGGGCCGGTGACCAGCGCGAGCGCCTGGAACAGCGCGGCGAGGGCCACCCCGCAGATGCCCAGCAGCCACACCGACTGGTGCAGCATGTCCACCAGCAGCCGGAAGCGCATCGCGTCTTCGGCGGGCACCCGCCTGGCGGCCTTGCGTTGGAAGACGGTGCCGGCCGCGTTGCTGGCGGCACCGAGCAGCGCGAAGAGCACACACAGCACCAGCAGGGCGAACCTCCCGCAGCGTCCCTCACGGGTTCTCCGCGCGCGGGCGGAAAACCGTATCGAAGCGGCGCCGAAGCGGCAGCGCCGAACCGGCAGAGCATGCAGGACAGGACGTTACCCGTGGCGGCCCGCGCCGGGTGCCGCCGACATGCCGCAGGACGGGTGCGGGGTCGGCTGCACGGCGGAGGATCACCGGTCACGGGCGGAGGGTCGGCTGTCACGGCAGCGGACCACCGGTCACGGCGGAGGATCGGTTGTCACGGCGGCGGACCACCGGTCACGGCAGCCAGTCGGCTATCGCGGTATCGGCTCCGCGGGGCTCGCCGGCAGTTCGATCCGCCAGTCGTTGCACCTGATCGGGTTCCCCTTGGGGTACTCGAAGCCGACCTCGCCGAGCAGGGTGAAGCCCGCGCGGCGGCACACCGCGTTGGACGCCGGGTGGTCGACGGACGGGTACGCGTGCAGGTGGCGGCGGGTGCCGATGGCGGCCGCCCGCTCGACCACGGCCCTGGCCGCGGCGGCCGCGATGCCGTGGCCCTGGAACTCGGGGAACACACCCCAGCCGGTCTCGTAGACCGGTTCCTCCTGCCAGACCCGCCCCCAGAACCCGATGGAGCCCACCGCCTCCTCGGCCGGACCGGCACCCGTACCTGTACCCGTACCCGCGCCGATGTTCGCCATGACCACGTACATCCGGCCGCCGTCACCGTCGAGCCGGAGGTAGCGCTCCTGGCGAGCGAGCAGCTGCGACTCGCTCTCCGGGCCACCGAGATGCTCGGTCATCTCCGCCGAGTTCGTGCGCCTCAGCACCCACAGGTCACCCTCCTCCCACTCCCTCAGCCGCACCGTCGCCGGCGCCGCCGGTCGTCCGTCCACTGCCCGCACCTTGCTCATGTCCGGACCCTATGCCCGCCCACTGACAATGCCCCTGGCCAGCAGGAACGCCGGAGCGGTGGGCCCGCCCGGGTGGCGTCACCTCGGCAGCAGCGCGCCCTTGCGGCCGAGCAGGAACGCCTTGAACGCCGCGACCGGCGCGGTGTCGCGCTGCCCGTCCAGCCACGCCACGCCGATCTCGCGTACGGCGCGCTGCCCGATGAGGTCGAGTTCGGTGACGCCGGGGCGGGGCACCGCGGGCGGCGGCAGCAGCGACACGCCGAGGCCGGCCGCGACCAGCCCGCGCAGCGTCTCCGCCTCCTCGCCCTCGAACGCGATCCGCGGCGCGAACCCGGCCTCGGCGCACAGCGCGTCGGTGATCCGGCGCAGCCCGTACCCCGCCTCCAGGGTGACGAACGGCTCGGCCGCCAGGTCCGTGAGGTGGACCCGGCGCCGGTGGGCGAGGCGGTGCCCGGCCGGCACCACCAGCCGCAGCCGCTGCTGGTCCAACCGGCGGACGACCAGGCCGGGTTCGGCGGGCAGCGGCGAGGTCAGGCACAGGTCGAGGGCGCCGGCCCTGAGCCGTTCGAGCATGGCCTCGCCGTAGGTCTGCACGAGGTGGAAGCGGACCCGCGGGTGGTCGGCGCGGAAGGCTCGCAGCAGCGCGGGGACGGTCTCGGGGCCGAGGGTGTGCAGGAAGCCGAACGCGACCCGGCCGCTGCCGGGGTCGGCGTCCACCCTGACCTCCTCGGCGGAGCGCTCCACCTCCGCGAGCGCGCGTTCGGCGGCCTGCTGGAAGGTCAGGCCCGCGCGGGTCAGCCGCAGCGTGCGGCCCTGGCGGGCGAAGAGGGTCACCCCGAGGTCGGCCTCCAGGCGGGCGACGGCGCGGCTGAGGGTGGACTGCGGCATGCCGAGGTGGTCGGCGGCCCGGGTCATGTGGGCCTCGCGGGCGACGGCGGCGAACTGGGCGAGGCGCGGGGCGAGCAGTACGGCCCAGGCGCCAGGGGACAGTTCGGCGGGGGCCGGGGCGGGAACTGGAGCCGGGGCGGAAGAGGAAGCCCCACCCGGCTCCGCCGCCGTGCCCGCGCCTTCTTCCTCGTCGTCGCCGCCCACGGAACTCCCCTCCGTACTGCGCTGATGCTGTGCCGGATCGATTCTGCCCCTTCCATGCATTGGACGCATGCGAACCGGGGCCCCTAGCGTCGCTGTCATGGACCCCGCAGATACGGGAGCGGCCCTACCCGGCGCGGGCACGGCCGCTCGGCCCACCGGCGCCGGAGCGCCCGTGCACACGGCCCCGGCCGACTCGGCCGACCCGGCCGACGACCGGCTCCGCGCCGGCACCCCCGCCTACCGCCGCGCCAACCTCGCCCTGTTCGCGGCCGGCCTGGCCACGTTCGCGCTGCTGTACTCCACCCAGGCGCTGCTGCCCGCGCTCTCCGCGGGGCTGCGGCTGTCCCCCGCCCAGGCGAGCCTGACCGTCTCGGCGAGCACCGGCGCCCTCGCGCTCACCTTGCTGCCGGCGAGCGCGCTCAGCGAGAAGTACGGGCGGACCCGGGTGATGACGGTGTCGGTGTTCACCGCGTCCCTGCTCGCCCTCGCGGTGCCCTTCGCGCCGAACCTCGCGGTGCTGGTCGCCCTGCGCGCCCTCCAGGGCGTCGCGCTCGCCGGGCTGCCCGCCACCGCGATGGCGTACCTCGCCGAGGAGGTGCACCCCTCCGCCGTGCCCTCCGCGATCGGCCTGTACGTCGCCGGGAACTCCATCGGCGGCATGAGCAGCCGGGTGGCCGGGGGCGCGCTCGCCCAGGCCTACGGGTGGCGTACGGCGCTGTTCGCGGTCGGCGCCACCGCGCTGGTCTGCGCCGTCGCCTTCCGCCTGCTCGCCCCGCCCGCACGCCACTTCAGCCCCGGGTCGATCTCCCCGGCCGCGCTGGGCCGTACGGTCACCGGTCACCTGCGCGACGCCCGGCTGCGCCGCCTGTACGCGGTGGGGATGCTGTTCATGGCCGTGTTCGGGGCGGTGTACACGGTGCTCGGGTACCGGCTCACCGCCGCCCCGTACGGGCTGTCGCAGTCCGCGATCGGTGCGGTCTTCCTGGTCTACCTGGTCGGGACGGGTACGTCCGCCGCGTCCGGGGCGCTCACCGCGCGGGTGGGGCGGCGCGGCGCCTTCGCGGTGGCGCTCGCGCTGTGCGGGGGCGGGCTCGCCGTGACGTGGGCGCGGCCGCTGTGGGCCGTGCTGGCCGGGCTCGTCCTCATCACCGGGGGGTTCTTCATCGGGCACGCGGTCGCGTCCGGCGCGGTGAGCCGTACGGCTCTGACCGGGCGGGCGCAGGCGTCGGCGCTCTACCTCACGGCGTACTACATCGGGAACAGTCTCGGGGGGACGCTCGGGGCTTCCGCCTACCACCTCTCCGGGTGGACAGCGACCACGCTTCTCGCGTTCCTCGCGCTGCTCCTCGCCGCGCCGGCGGCTTTGCGGCGACCCTGACCCCCGGGGTTCCCCGCCCCCGTCCCGGGACCGCCCCTCGGTGGCAGCGCTGGTGGCGCGGTTCCCCGCGCCCCTGCCGGCTGAGGCCCTCCGTGGCCGCGCGAATGGTAGGTTCGGGGGATGTTCTTCCTCTGTGCGTAGGGCGCTGGGTGCGCGCCGCCCGTCGGTGAGTTGACGGGTGAGGTGCGCGAGACGGCCCATGCCACTGCGTATTCCAGGGGATACCCATGTCTTCGCCAGATCCGGCGGCGTCCTACGCCGCCGTGTTTCGCCTGCCCCATGCCCGTGTCACGTTCGGCGCCGCGCTGGCGGGGCGGCTCGGGTACGGGGTGCTCGGTCTCGCCCTCGTGCTCTCACTGACCGCGGCCGCCGGTTCGTTGGCGGCCGGCGGGCTGCTGTCGACGGTGTTCGGGACGGTGTCGGTCGTGCTGGGCCCGGCACGCGCCGACCTCGTGGACCGCTGGGGCGCCCGCCGCGCCCTGCCGTCGCTGGCCCTGCCGTTCGCGACGGCGCTCCTCGCCCTGGCGTGGTGCGCGGGCCCGTACTCGGGGGCGGCGGGCCGCCCGGGTACGGCCGTGCTCGCGCTGCTCGCGGCGGCCGCGGGCTCGCTCTGCCCTCCGATCGGGCCGACGATGCGCGCGGTGTGGGGCGCGCTGGCGCCCGACGAGGCTTTGCTGCAAAGGGCGTTCAGCCTCGACACCGTCGCGGAGGAACTGCTCTTCCTGGTCGGCCCGCTGATCGCGGTGGCGATGCACCCGGTGCCGGCGCTGGCTCTGTCGGGCCTGCTGATCGCGGCGGGCTCGTGCGCGCTGGCGGCCTCCCCTGCGGCGCGGCTGACGGCGGCGCCGGACCCCGGTGCGCCGCAGGGGCGGAAGGGCAAGGTGCGGAGCCGGCTGCGGCTGCTGTCCGCGGAGGGTGCGGGCGTACGGCGGGCGGCCGGCGCGGCGCTGGCCGTGGGCGCGTGCCTGGGCGGCATCGACCTGTACGTCATCGCGTGCGCGGACCGGGCGCACCACCCGGGCGCGGTCGGGTGGGTGCTGGCCGGACAGTCCGCGGGCAGCGCGATCGGGGGGCTGCTGCACGGGCGGATGGCGTGGCGGCGCTCGGCCGCGGGAAGGCTGTCGCCGCTGCTGGCGGCGCTGGCCGCGCTGCTCGCCGTGGACGCGGCCGCCTCGGGCGTGCTGCCGCTGCTCGCGGTGTGCGTCGCGGCGACGGGCACGCTGATGGCGCCCGCCTTGTCCACGGCGTACCTGGCGGCGGCCCGGCTGGCCCCTGACGGCACCGCGACCCGGGCCACCGGCTGGGTCAACTCGGCGGTGAACGCCGGTTCGTCGGCGGGCGGCGCGCTCGCCGCCGTCCTGGTGGCGACGGCCCCGCTGCCGGTCTGCTTCCTGGCGACCGCGGCCGTACCGGCGCTCGGCGCGCTCAGGGCAGGAGTCCGCGGGCGGAATGGGCAGGTAAGGACCACGACCCCCTGATTTCGCCCATTACCTCATACGGTACAATTCTTTACCTGACCAATACCAACGGGCAGGTGAGCGGGAGGGATGGCGGCATGGTGCGGTACGAAGCGACCACCGCGTGCTCACCCGTCGTTCCCGGCGTTCTGCGGGGTGGACCGGCGGGCAGCGCATGGGCGATGCCCGCCGGGTGCGCGCCACGCGACCGGGTTCCCGATATCGGCGCCTGAGGTCCGCGCGGTTCCTCCGCCGGACCCGGCGCCCCGCACCCTGTCCCCCACGTGGCGTCTCCGCCGTCCGTGGCGGGTTCGCACGACCCGGGACCGTGGCCTGGCGCGTCGTGCCCGGCCGCCGCCAGGCGGCCGGGCCGGCGCGAAAAGCACGCCCCGCGCACCTCTCCGCACGCGCACACGCACCAGCAGGATTCCGTCCCCCACCCCCGTACGCCCCTTGGAGCACGCCATGGGCCTGTCGGCTCACGTTCGCAAGACCCCGCTGCCCGGTGTCGGCAGCCGCTACGACCTCGACACCGACGCCGGCGGGCACCTGTCGGTCGTCGTACACCAGGACGGGCGGCGCGTGCTCGCGCTGCGCGACCCGCAGGACGACGACGCGTGCACCGACGCCGTCCCGCTGACCGAGGCCGAGGCCGGGGCGCTGGCCCGGCTGCTGCTGCCGGACCCGGTGGCGAAGCTGCGCCGCGCGCAGGTCGGCATCGACCTGGTCACCGAGCGGATCGAGATCGACAGCCGGTCGCCGTACGCCGGCCGCACGCTCGGCGCCACCCAGGCACGTACCCGCACCGGCGCCTCGATCGTCGCGGTGTTGCGGCGGACCTCGGCGCATCCGTCGCCGGCCCCCGACTTCCGTTTCGCGCTCGGGGACACGCTCGTCGTCGTCGGCACTCGCGAGGGCGTGGACGCCGTCGCCGCACTCATCACCGGAGGATAGCCGCCCGTGCACAACACGACGTCCATGCTCGTCGAACTCGGGGCGATCATCCTCGCCCTGGGCCTGCTCGGCCGGTTCGCCGGCCGGGTGGGTTTCTCCCCGATCCCCCTCTACCTGCTCGCCGGGCTCGCCTTCGGCCAGGGCGGCATCCTCCCGCTGGACGCGAGCGAGGACTTCGTCGCCACCGGCGCGGAGATCGGCGTGGTCCTGCTGCTTCTCCTGCTGGGCCTGGAGTACAGCGCGTCGGAGCTGGTCACCAGTCTCAGGACCCAGTACCCCTCCGGCGCGGTGGACTTCGTGCTCAACGCGGTACCCGGCGCGGTCGCCGCGCTGCTGCTGGGCTGGGGCCCGGTCGCCGCGGTGGCGCTGGCCGGTGTCACCTGGATCTCCTCCTCGGGCGTCATCGCGAAGGTGATGCGCGACCTGCGCCGGCTCGGCAACCGGGAAACCCCGGTCATCCTGGGCGTGTTGGTGATCGAGGACCTGGCGATGGCGCTCTACCTGCCGATCCTCACCGCGCTGCTGGCCGGCGCCGGTCTGGCCGGCGGCACCGTCACCCTGCTGATCTCGCTGGGCACGGTCGGCGCGGTCCTCTACCTGGCGCTGCGGCACGGCCGCTTGATCAGCCGGGCGGTCTCCTCGGACAACCCCGAGATGCTGCTGCTCGTCGTGCTCGGCCTGACCCTGCTGGTGGCCGGTGTCGCCGAACGCCTCCAGGTCTCCGCGGCCGTCGGCGCGTTCCTGGTCGGCATCGCGCTGTCGGGTGACGTCGCCGAGGGCGCGAGCAACATCCTCACCCCGCTGCGCGACCTGTTCGCCGCGGTGTTCTTCGTCTTCTTCGGACTGTCCACGGTCCCCGCCGACATCCCGCCGGTGCTCGTGCCCGCGCTGATCCTCGCGCTCGTGACCGCCATGACCAAGGTCGGCACCGGCTGGTTCGCCGCCCGCCGGGCCGGCATCAAGACCCCGGGACGATGGCGGGCCGGCGGCACCCTGGTGGCCCGCGGCGAGTTCTCCATCGTCATCGCCGGGCTCGCGGTCGCCAAGGAGCCGCGCATCGGCCCCCTCGCCACCGCCTACGTGCTGATCCTGGTCGTCCTCGGCCCGCTCAGCGCCCGCTTCACCGAGCCCCTGGCCCGCCGCGTCACCGCCCATCTGCCGCGCCGGTTCGCGCCTGCCGCGCAGCCCGCACCGGCCGGCCCGTCCGAGGCCGCGCCCGCGCCCACCGGTGACGCGGCGCCCGATGCCACGCACGATGCGGCGCCGGATGCCACGTCCGGCAGCGAGGCCGGCGCCGGCCCCGAACCGGATCTCGGGTCCGACCTCGAAGCCGAACTCGGGCCCGAAATCGGCCCGGAGATAGGGCCGGAGGCCGCTCCCGCGAAGAGCTGACCCGAGGCCCGCACACCGCGCACCACACCCACCCACCCGCCGCCGTGACCGGCGGCCCCGCGCACCAACTCCCACCGGCACCGGCGACGATCGGGGGCACCATGACCGTGGACAACCTGCCGCAGACCTTCCTCACCGGCTATGCCGAGGTGCTGCTCAAGGCATCGGCCACTGGACGCCGACTCACCCGGGAGGAACTCAGCAGCCACCGGGCGATGGGTGCGCGGGCGGCCGAGGCGGGCTACGACTGGCGGCAGATCCTGCGCGAACACCTCGCGGCCGGGCGGGTCGTACGGCCGCGCTCGGCCGCGGACCTCGACGGCGTGCTGGCCACCGTCGGACAGGCGCTCGACGCGTTCGCCGACGGCTACCAGCGGGCCCAGCGCGCGGCCGCGCACACCCATGACACGGCCCGGCGGGCGTTCATCGGCGGCCTGCTGTCCGGCACCTTCGACCCGGAGGCGCTGGCCGTGGACGCCGAGCGCTTCGGCCTGCGACTGTCGCACACGCACAGCGTCGCGGTGGCGGTCGGCCCCGAACCGTACGACGACACGCACGCGGTGACGCGGAAGGTCAGCACCGACACGCTCAGCCGGTTCGGCAGCCGCGGGGTGCTGCTCGCCGCGGTGGACGGCGCGCTGGTGTGCGTGACACCGGGCGGGCAGGACGACGTGCCGGCCCACTTCGCCGAACGCGCGGTCGCCGCGGGTGCGGTCCGGGTCGCGATCGGCCGCGCGCGGCAGGGCGCCGCGGGGTGCGGGCACTCCTACCGCGAGGCGCTGGGCGTGCTGTCGGTGGCGGACCGGATGGCGTTCGAGGAGCCCGTCCTGCACGCCGTCGACCTGCTGGTCTTCCCGGTGCTGACCCGCGACCGGCAGGCCCTCACCGATCTCGTGCAGACCATGCTCGGCCCGCTGGAACAGGCGCGCGGCGGCGCCCGACCCCTCCTGCGCACCCTCGCGGTGTACTTCGACGCCGGGTGCGTGACCGCCGAGGCGGCCCGGCGGCTGTCGCTGAGCGTCCGGGCGCTGACCTACCGGCTGCAGCGCGTCCGCGCGCTGACCGGCTCGGACCCGGCCGACCCGCGCCACCGCTACGCGCTCCAGACCGCCGTGATCGGCGCGCGCCTGCTCGACTGGCCGGAGAACGGCCCCTGATCGGCCCGGACAGCCCCTGGACGGCCCCGGTCGACCCGGCCGTGAGGGGAGCACCCCCCGCTCAACGGCCGCCGGTGCGCTCGTAGCCGACCAGCCGGGCCTGCAGTTCCTTGTACGGGGTCGCGCCCGGCAGGTCGGTGCGGCCGTCGCGGACGGCGGCGGCCACGGCGGTCGCCGCGTGCACGGCGGCGCGGTAGGGCAGCGAGCCCGTGCTGACCCGGCGGACCCCGAGCCCGGCCAGGTCGTCCAGGGTGAGGTCGGGCACCACCAGCACGTTGAGCGGGACCGGGATGCCCGCGGCCAGCTCGCGCAGCACCTCCGGGTCGGTGGCGCCCGGCACGAACACGCCGTCGGCGCCCGCCCGTACGTAGGCCGCGGCGCGCTCCAGCGTGGCGGGGATCTCCGCCTCGGTGCCGAGCCAGTACGTGTCCACCCGGGCGTTGACGAACAGGTCCGGGCAGCGGTCCTTGACGGCGGCGACCTTCGCGGCGTGCGCCTGCGGCGCGACCAGCCGTTCGGCGGTGCTGTCCTCCAGGTTCACCCCCGCCAGGTTCGCCCCCGCCGCTTCGAGCCGCGCGACGTACTCCGCGACCTCGGCGGGGTCGTCGCTGTAGCCGTCCTCGACGTCCATGCTGAGGTGGGCGGGCAGCGCGCTCAACGCGCGGGCCAGCGCGAGGTTCGCGTCCTTCGTTGCGCGGCCGCCGTCGGGCCGGCCGAGCGCGGACGCCACCCCGAAGCTGGTGGTGCCGATCGCCTCGAAGCCTGCGTCGGCGAAGGCCAGCGCCGACGGCACGTCCCAGGCGTTGGGCAGGACCAGGGGCCGCGGGCCGCGGTGCAGGTCTCGGAACGTCATGGTCCGCACGTTAGCCCCTCACAGGTCGCGCCCCTTGGTTCACGGCTGGTTTGCGGCCCGCTTTTCGCGGAAGAAGCCCAGAATCCAGGGCACGGAGGCACTCACCGGGAGCCCGCCACCCGCCGGTGGCCCCTCGGCCGGCAGAACGCACCGGCCGCGGGGGACACGCCCGGGCACTCCCGGTGAGCGGGGGTCCTGGGCAGTAGGGTCCAGGTGATTCACCGGACGCCGCCCGCACAGGGGAGAGTTGGATTGGCCACCGAGCCGGAACCGCAGCCCGTACTGAGCCCGCTCACGTCCGCCGCGATCTTCCTCGTGGTGACGGTCGAGGACGGCGGCGAGCAGACCGCGCGCGAACTGCTCGCGGACCTCGCCGGGTTGACCCGCGCCATCGGGTTCGGTGCGCCCGACGGCAAGCTGAGCTGCGTCGCCGGGGTCGGGTCGGCGGTGTGGGACCGCCTGTTCGACTACCCGCGGCCCGCGGGCCTGCACCCGTTCACCCCGCTGGAGGGCCCGCGGCACCGCGCGGTGGCCACCCCGGGCGACCTGCTGTTCCACCTGCGGGCCACCCGCCTCGACCTGTGCTTCGGGCTGGCCGCCCAGATCATGGACCGGCTGCGCGGCTCGGTGGTCGTACGGGACGAGGTGCAGGGCTTCAAGTACCTGGACGTACGCGACCTGCTGGGCTTCGTGGACGGCACCGAGAACCCGGTCGGCCCCGCGGCGCGCGAGGCGGTGCTGATCGGCGCGGAGGACCCGCGGCACGCGGGCGGCAGCTATGTGATCGTGCAGAAGTACCTGCACGACCTGGACGGCTGGAACGCGCTCCCGGTCGAGGCGCAGGAGCGCATCATCGGCCGGACGAAGGCGACCAACGTCGAGCTGGACGAGGACGACTCGCACGTCGCCCTGAACACCGTCACCGGCCCGGACGGCGAGGAGCAGGACATCCTGCGGGACAACATGCCGTTCGGCAGCCCGGGCCGCGGGGAGTTCGGCACGTACTTCATCGGCTACGCCCGCACCCCCGACGTGACCGAGCAGATGCTGCGGAACATGTTCCTGGGCACCTCGGCCGCCTCCCACGACCGCATCCTCGACTTCTCCACCGCCGTCACCGGCACCCTCTTCTACGTGCCGTCCGCGGACTTCCTCGACGACCTGCCGGACGCCCCCGGGAGCGGGACCGCGGCCGGAGCCACGGTCGGGTCCGCGGTCGGGTCCACGGCCGGGTCCGCCGCGCAGCAAGCGTCCGGCCCCCCGTCCGTACCCGCGCAGGCGCCCGTACCGGAACCCGCGCCGGCATCCGCCCCCGCACGGTCCGCCGCCGACGGCAGCCTCGGCATCGGCAACCTGAAAAGGAGCACGCCCTCGTGAACAACCTGCACCGCGAACTCGCCCCCATCTCCGACGCCGCGTGGGCCGACCTGGAGGCCGAGGCCCGGCGCACCTTCGCCCGCAACGTCGCGGCCCGCCGCATCGTGGACGTGCCCGAGCCCGGCGGCCTCGAACTGTCCGCGGTGGCGACCGGGCACCTGGACGAGATCGCCGCGCCCGGGCACGGCGTGACCGCGCGCACCCGCCGCTCGCAGCCCGTGGTGGAGCTGCGGGTGCCGTTCACCGTGGACCGCGGCCAGGTCGACGACGTCGCGCGCGGCGCCAAGGACGCGGACTGGCAGCCGGTCAAGGACGCGGCCAAGCAACTCGCCTACGCCGAGGACCGGGCGATCTTCGAGGGGTACTCCGCCGCGGGCATCACCGGCATCCGGGCGGCCTCGTCCAACCCCGAGCTGACGCTGCCCGCGGACGTGCGGGAGTACCCGGACGCGATCAGCCACGCCGTCACCACGCTGCGGCTGGCCGGTGTCGACGGCGCTTACACGCTGGCGCTGAGCGCCGACGCGTACACCGCGGTCAGCGAGACCTCCGACCACGGCTACCCGATCCACCAGCACCTCGCGCGGCTGCTGGACGGCGAGATCGTGTGGGCGCCGGCGATCGACGGGGCGTTCCTGCTCGCCACCCGCGGCGGCGACTTCGAGCTGCGGCTCGGCCAGGACGTGTCGATCGGCTACCTCGGCCACACCGCCACCACCGTCGACCTGTACTTCCAGGAGTCGCTGACGTTCCTGGTGCACACCGCGGAGGCGGCCGTGGCCCTCCAGCCGTCGTCCAAGCCCACCGCGGTCTGAGCGAGCGGTTCGAAGGGTTCAGGCACTTCACGCAGCTCAAGCGGTTCCCGGGGGCCCGGATCTCACGTTCCGGGCCCCCGCCGCGTCTACGGTGTGTCGGCGGTCCGCACCGAGGGCCGCCAGGAGACGTGGAGGAGAGCGGCGATGAGGACGCACACCGTGGTCGACTCCCCGGTCGGGGAACTGGTGCTGGTGGCCGAGGACGGCGCGCTCAGCGGGCTGTACTTCGCGCACCGGCACCGGGGGCGGCCGAAGCCCGAGGAGTTCGGCGCGCGCGACGGCGGCGGGTTCGACGCGGCCCGGCAGCAGATCGAGGAGTACTTCGCGGGCGAGCGGCGGGAGTTCGCGCTGCCGCTGGCGCCCAAGGGCGACGACTTCCACCGCAGGGTCTGGGACCTCATCGCGGCGATCCCCTACGGCCGCACCCGTACCTACGGGGAACTCGCCGCCGACCTGGGCGACCGGCAGCTGGCGCAGGCGGTCGGCGGCGCGGTCGGCGCGAACCCGCTGTCGCTGGTGGTGGCGTGCCACCGCGTGGTGGGCGCGGGCGGGAAGCTCACCGGGTACGCCGGCGGGCTGGAGCGCAAGCGGTTCCTGCTGGACCTGGAGGAGCCCGCCGAGGAGAAGGAAGCGCGGCTGTTCTGAACGGCGGGGCCGTGGTGCCCGGCGACGGCCACCCGGCGCGGGCCGGCCGCACTTTTCCCGGCCGGCGGGCTCACGTTCCGACCGCCCGGAGCGTTGACAGGGTGTGAGCAAGCCACCGTTCGAACAGATCGTGACCGAGCACGGGCCGATGGTGCTCCGGGTCGTCCGTGCCGTCCTGGGCCCGCACGACGCGGAGGACGCCTTGTCGGAGACGTTCCTCGCGGCGCTGCGGGCGTATCCGGAGCTGCCCGGGGACGCGAACGTGGCCGCGTGGCTGGTGACCGTCGCGCACCGCAAGGCGATCGACGTGACGCGCGCCAACGCACGCCGGCCCGTACCGGCCGGTGTACTGCCCGAGCGGCCGAGCGCCGCCGGCCGGCCCGAGGACTGGGACCCCGATCTGTGGCGCGCCCTGAAGGCGCTGCCCGAGCGGCAGCGGCACGCGGTGGCGTACCACTACCTCGCCGGGCTGCCCTACAAGGAGATCGCCGCCGTGACGGGCGGCAGCACCGACGCGGCACGCCGGGCCGCCGCCGACGGTATGCGGACGCTGCGCCGCACCTACCCGGCACATCCCGACCCCGACCCCGATCCGGACCCCGATCCGGAAACGGACACCCGCACCCGCACCGGGACCGAGACCAGCACCGGGACGGACACGAGCACAGGCACGGGCGGTCCTGGAAGCACGGCCGCCGACAACGAGACGGGAGCGAAAGGACGATGACCATGACCGCCACCGAACCGGCCGGGCGGGACCCGTTCGCCGGGCTGCCCGAGCACGACACCGAGGCGATGGCGCGGCTGCACGCGCGGCTGGCCGAACGCGCGGTCCGCGCGGGCGTGCTGGACGTCGCCTACCGGACCCTGGACACCCCGGCGGGCACCCTGCTGCTCGCCGCCACCGACGAGGGCGTGGTGCGGATCGCGTACGCGGTGCAGGACCACGCCGCGGTGCTCCAGCAACTCGCCGACCGGGTCAGCCCGCGCGTGCTGCGCGCGCCCGGGCGGCTGGACGAGGCGGCGAGGCAGCTCGACGAGTACTTCGCCGGGCACCGAAGGACGTTCGAACTGCCGCTGGACTGGCGGCTTTCGAAGGGCTACCGGCGCGAAGTGCTGAGCCTGCTGCCCACCATCGGCTACGGTCGCACCGAGAGCTACGCGCAGGTGGCGGCCGCGTCCGGCAGCCCTCGCGCGGTGCGCGCGGTCGGTACCGCGTGTGCCACCAACCCGCTGCCGGTCGTGGTGCCCTGCCATCGCGTGGTGCGCTCCGACGGCTCCCCCGGGCAGTACGCCGGCGGCGCCGACGCCAAGCGGCTGCTGCTCGCGCTGGAGGAGGCGGCGGCAGCGTGACGGCGGCCCCTCCGCCCCCGTTCAGGGGTGGCGCGAGGGGTCCGCCACCGGATAGGACAGGGTGGCACCGGGTAGGACCGGTACCACGGAGCCGCAAGGGGCTCGACGGGCCGGCGACGACGTCGGCAGGGCCGCCCGGCCCGATGAGAGTGGTAGCGAAGCGAAGGATGGAGGCCGCGCGTGGCCGAGGAAGAAGCGACATTCGCCGAGGAGACCGACCTTTCCGACCGGTTACGGCAGGACCTCCCGCACAGCGCGCGGATGTACGACTACTACCTGGGCGGCAAGACCAACTACGCGGTGGACCGGACCGCCGCCGAGGACGTGATCCGCCGGTTCCCCTCGATCAGGACCGTCGCCCGGGTCAACCGCTCCTTCGTGCACCGCTCGGCCCGGTTCCTCGCCCGCGAGCGCGGCATACGCCAGTTCCTCGACATCGGCACCGGCATACCCACCCAGCCGAACCTGCACGAGGTCGTGCAGCGCGAGGTCCCGCAGGCCCGGATCGTCTACGCGGACAACGACCCGATCGTGCTGGTCTACGCCGACAACCTGCTGAGCAGTTCGCCCGAGGGCGCCACCGAGTACGTCGAGGCCGACGTCACCGACCCGACGGCGCTGCTCGCCGCGGTGGAGGCGGCCCAGTGCGTGGACTTCTCGGAGCCGATCGGCCTGAGCCTCAACGCGGTGCTGCACTTCGTGCCCGACGCGCGGGACGCGTACGGCGTGGTGGAGGCCCTGGTCGGCCGGCTCGCGCCGGGCTCGTACCTGGCCCTGTCGCACTGCACCCCGGACTTCGACCCCGACGCCTGGGCGACGATCACGGACATCTACACCCAGGGCGGCACCCCGCTTCAGGTCCGCACCAAGTCCGAGGTGGAACGGTTCTTCAACGGTCTGGAGCTCGTGGAGCCCGGCGTGGAGGTCGCCCACCAGTGGCGCCCGGAGGCAGGCGAGGGCCCCTCGCTGGTCACCAACGCGCAGTCGTCGCTGTACGCGGGCGTGGCCCGCAAGAGCTGACCGCGACCGCACCGGCCGAGACACGTCGAGCGCCAAGGACCTTGGCTCCCAAAGTCCTTGGCTCCCAAGGTCCTTGGCGCTCGACGCGTTCCGTCCGCCTGCGCTCTCGTTCCGGCCTTCGTTCCGGCCGTCTCTCCAGCGTTCGCTCGTCAGCGGAACTTCTTGATGTGGTCCTGGATGCGGCGGACGGTCGCGCGCTGGCCGAGCGAGGCGATCATCAGCCGATCGAAGCCCTTGACGTGCTCGTCGACCTCGTGCTCCTCCTGGAGGTAGAGGCCGCCGCCGGAGCGCTCGATGTAGACGATGTCGGGGAGTTGGCCGTCGGCGAAGTCGAAGATCGTGGTGGTACCGACCTGCACCGGCAGGTTGGGCCGGTTCAACTCCACCAGGTTGAAGCCGATGTCGGGGTCGTCGGCCAGGGATATCAGGTGTTCGAGCTGGCGGCGCATGCCCTCGCGGGAGCCGTACGGGCGGACCAGGGTGACCTCGTCCAGCACGCACAGCAGCTTCTTGCCGGGCGAGCGCATCAGCCGCTGCTGCCGCATCGCGCGCAGCTCGATGATCCGGTCGATGTCCTGCTCGCTCTTGCCGGGCGAGTTGGCCCGGATCAGGGCGCGGGTGTACTCGGCGGTCTGCACCAGGCCCGGAAGTTGGGCGATCTCGTAGCTGCGGATGCGCTGGGCCATGTCCTCCAGGCTGACCAGGGTCTGGAGGGTCTTGGTGGAGACGTCGCTCCACGCGTCCCACCAGCCACGCTCGTTGGCGGCGCGGGCGAGGTCGAGCAGCAGGTCGCGCTCGGACTCGTCCCGCACGCCGTAGACGTCCAGGAGGCGGTGGAGGTCGGCCTCCTTGAAGTCGTGCCGGCCGTTCTCCATCCGGCTGATCTTGGACGCGGAGTGGCCGATCTGTCGCACGACGTCCTCGGCGGTGAGGCCGAGCGCCTGCCGGCGCTGCCTCAGCGTCTCACCGAAGATCATCCGTTGCGCGGTCGGCGCCCGACCGGACAGGTCGTGGACGTTGCGGGCCCCACGCGGACTGCGAGACGGTTGAGCTGGCACGGTCGGTCTCCTTCTCGGGGCCAGGCACCCCGTATGGGTCACCTATCGTGCCGTAGCGCTCACAATGCGGAGGGCCCGACGTCACATCTGGCTGGATCTCGCTACTCGACGGCGAACTCGCCACGGGCGGTACCTGCCACGAACGCGCGTACCGCACTGCGGCTGAAGGTCAGAATCGGACCGTTCCTGTCCTTCGAGTCGCGGATTCCGACCGTTTCCTGGTCGAGTTCCGCTACCTCGACGCAGTTGCTCTCATGGTTGCTGTATGAACTTTTTCGCCAACTCACCACGGTTTCGGCCATGTTCGGCCGAGGCCGCGGAGCAACCTGGCGCTTCGCGCCTTCGTCCCGACCGGTCATCGTTCTCCTCCTCGCAGTGGGGGTGATCGAATTCGGCCGCACGTGCAATTGCACATCGCCCGGCCACCTTTACATGATGGCCGGGCCGCACCGGTTTCATGCGCCGCACGGGCGTGCTCCTGCCCCAGGGGGGTCTTTACGGTCAACTCCCGCGCGACTCAGGGGACGAGCGGTGTCACGGCGGGGGTGAGGAGCGTGAGGCGGTCACGGGTGGCCTTGGGCAGGCCGGCCACGACGCGGGAGTAGGAGTGCGCGACGAGGTCGTCGATCTCGTCCGGGGGGATGGTGCCGTCGAGCGCCACGGTGTTCCAGTGCTTCTTGTTCAGGTGGTAGCCGGGGGTGACGGCCGCGTAGTGGTCCCGCAGGTGCAAGGAGAGCGCCGGGTCGCACTTGAGGGAGACGGACGGCGGGTCGGCGTCGGGGCTGAGGATCGCGAAGACCTTGCCCGCGACCTTGTAGACGTCCACGCCGGGGCCGAACGGGTTCTCCTCGGTGGTCTCGGGCAGTTCGAGGGCCAGCTCGGCGATCGCGTCCGGCTCCACCGGCGGATACGGCGCCGGGGCCGCGGAGGCGTCCGCACCGTCGTCGTCGCCGTGGCCGTCGCGTGCGCTGGTCGCCATCGGTCCGTCCTTCCGGGGTCGGCACTGGGTGCGCGGGTCGGCGCGCGTTCACGCTACAGGGCGGCACCGACACACCGCCCGGACCGCCGCTCCGACCCGGGAGCGGGGGTCCGGGCGGTCCTCGTTCAGCGGCCCTGGAGCGACTTCACGTTGTCCCCGAAGGTCCACCCCTGCGAGCCGTCCCAGTTCAGCGACCAGGTCATCAGGCCCTTGAGCGCCCCGCCGTAGGAGTTCCACGCCTGCCCGACCAGGTCCGGCGCCATGTAGCCGCCGCCCGCGCCGGGTTGCGCGGGCAGGCCGGGCACCTGCTTGTCGTAGGGGACCTTGATGGTGGTGCCCTGGACGGTCAGACCGTTGTTGAGGCAGGTGGTCTGCGCGGTGAAGCCCGCGACCGTGCCGGCCTCGTAGGAGTCGCCGGAACAGCCGTACATGCTGCCGTTGTAGTACTGCATGTTGAGCCACCACAGCTGGCCGTTGTCGGCGTACTTCTTCACGATCGGCAGGTAGGCGCCCCAGATGGAGCCGTAGGTGATGCTGCCGCCGGTGACGTAGGCGGTCTCGGGCGCCATGGTCAGGCCGAAGCCGGCCGGCATCTGGGAGAGCACGCCGTCGATGATGCGCTCCAGGTTCGCCTGCGAGGTGGAGAGGGTGCCGATGTTGCCGCTGTTGGTCAGGCCGGTCTCGATGTCGATGTCGATGCCGTCGAAGTTGTACTCCTTCAGGATCGGCACCACGGTGGCGACGAAGCGGTCCGCGACCGCGCTGGAACTGAGGTCGATGCCCGCGGCGGCGCCGCCGATCGACATCAGGATGGTCGCGCCGGCCGCCTTGGCCTGGCACATCTCGGCGGGCGTGGGCACCTTGACGCCGGTGTCCATGCCGTCCTGCCACAGCACGGTGCCGTCGGAGTCGATGACCGGGAAGGCCGCGTTGATCACGTTGTAGCCGTGCTGGGCGATACGGCTGTCGGTGATCGGTATCCAGCCCATGCCGGGGTGGACGCCGTTGGCGGCGCCATCCCAGTTCTCCCAGTATCCCTGGAGGACCTTGCCCGCGGGCTTGGGCTTGGTGGCGCAGGTGTCGTCGGCGGGCGCGGCGGCGGCGCGCGTCGACGGGGAAGCGGCGGTGGCGGTCCTGGCGGCCGTGGCGACTGTGGCGGCGGCCCTTTCGGTGGCGGCCTTCGCGGCGGCCGTGCTGACGGTGGCGGTGCGGGTCGGGGTCGAGGTCGGGCTGCTGGCGTGCGTCGCCGCCGCGAGCGGCAGCTGCGCCAGGCAGGCCGCCGCGAGGCCGGCGCCGAGCAGGCGCAGCCGGCGGCCGTGGGTAGCGGGCATGTGTGCTCCTTCTCTCGCCGCGGACCGCGGGTCACCGAGCCGGTGGGGGGCGGCCGTGACGGCCCGGGCTTCGGAGTGAGGTGGAGATACCGGTGTGACGCATGGGCATCACGTGGTGGCCCGGATCGTAAAGTGGTCTCGACCACCCGTCAATAGGTCTGGACCAAAGCCGGGTTGGCGGATGCGGGCCGGACCGCTGCGCTCAGCCCCGGCCGCCGCCCGGGCGGCGGACCTCCAGGTCGGTGCACTGCCAGCTCAGTTCGCGCACCCCGGGGCCGGGCGCCGGGTGCCCGTACGCGCCCGCGGAGACGCTGATGCAGACCACCAGCCAGGCACGCCACCGGGTGCCGACGCCCTTCCCGTCGTCGTAGACCGTCCGGCCGTCGACCTGCCAGCGCACGCTGCCGGCGCCGAGGAGGACGTCCAGCCGGAAGGGGCGGCCGGGGGTGACGACGCCGTCGGCGTAGTCCCCGGCGCCGCCGACGTGGTTGGTCAGTTCGAGCAGGTGCGGATTGGTGGAGTGGTACTCGAAGGCGTCGACCTCGCCATGGCCGGGCTGCGAACGGCCGGTGGACAGGTCGCGCCCCCACGTCCACAGCGCGGGCCAGGCGCCCGGCGTGTCGTCCACGACGCAGGTCGCGGAGAGCTCGTCACCGGGCAGCAGTTCGAAGCCGCCGGGGGCGTACTCCGTGGAGACCAGGTCGGTGTGCCAGAGCCCGGCGCCGGCCGCGCGGGCCCGGAAGACGCCGGCGACGGTGGGGCCGTAGGAGGGGCCGATCTGGTCGAGCTTGTTGTCACCGGGGTTGCGGCCGTCGGGCGGGTAGGCGGAGGTGCGGCCGACCGCCCAGGCCGAGCGGTCGGTGAAGGGGGCGGCGAACACGACGGGCGCCGGGCGCGCCCCGGACGGCGGGACTGTCATGGGTGCACTCCAGGATGGCGGCCATTACTCCCAGTCAACGCCGGTCACGCCCGGTCGGGACAGCGGCGCGTGGACGTGCGTCGCGGGCGCGCTCCCCGCGGGACGCGCCCCCGGCAGCGGGCCGCCGCCCTGCGGTGCGGCGCGGGTGCGGGGAGCGCGGTCCCGTCAGAGCATGGGACGTAAGCGTACGATCGGGATCAAACCTACCGAAAAGTGCGGCCATGGCCGGCGAGCGGCGCGCACCCGGCAGGAGCGAACACGAGCGAAAGGGCGCGGATGGGCGGTGAACCGGACAGGCCGGCTCAGGACCGCGACGAGGACGCCGAACTCCGGCAGATCGACGCGCTCAACCGGTTGCGCACGGGTCCCGCGGGGCCCGACGAGCAGGAGCCCGAGGCACCCGACGGCGCCGGGCCTTCCCCCGACCCGCCCGCGCCGGACGCACCCCTGATCGAGTCCGTACCGGCGAGCGGGTCCGAGCGCCCCGGCCCGCGCGACCGCGCGGAGGACGCCGCCGAAGAGGGCGCCGCCGAAGGCCCCGCCCCCGTAGACTCCCCCGACGATTCCGTGGGACACTCCGCCCGCCCCACGGCCGCCGGCTCCCCCGGAATCTCCGGCTCCCCCAGCGCCCGCTCCCGCCACCGCGACGCCCTCCTCGTCGACGCCGGCTCCACCGTCGCCGACGCCGGCTCCCTGGACGAGGCGCTCAAGGCCCTCACCGCCCTGCACGCGCCCGACTTCCCCCTCGACGGCCAGGCCGTCTTCGGCATCAACGGCGACTTCCTCACCAAGCTCGCCACGCTCGGCTTCCGGGCGACCGGCCCCGAGCGGATCTTCCGCATGCCGGTGTCGACGGGCTACCCGGCCACCGAGGTGGTCCGCACCGGCCGCCCGGTGTTCCTGGCCACGGCCGACGAGTACCGGCGCCGCTTCCCCGTCACCTACCCGCTGACCGCGCCGAAGGGCCGCAGCTCGTGGGCGTTCCTGCCGCTGATGAGCTCGGGGCGGCTGAGCGGGGTGTGGCTGGCGGCGTTCCGCTCGCCGGTGGCGTTCACCGAGGACGAGCGGACGCTGCTCACGGTGACCGCGCGGCTGCTGGCGCGGGCCCTGGAGCGCACCCGCACCGGGGAGGCCGAACTCGCGCTCTCCCGCGGCCTGCGCAGCAGCATGGGCCGGGCCGGGCCGGCGATCAAGGGGCTGAGCGTGGCCACCCGCTACGTGCCGACCGGCGGCGGGCTGATGGTGGGGGGCGACTGGTTCGACAGCATCGAACTGCCCAGCGGCCGGCTCGCCCTGGTCATCGGCGACGTGCAGGGCCACGACGTGCACGCGGCGAGCCTGATGACCCAACTGCGCACCGCTGTCCACGCCTATGCCGCCGAGGGGCACGGCCCGGACGCGGTGCTCGCGCGCGCCTCCCGGTTCCTCACCGCGCTGGACGAGGACCGCTTCGCGACCTGCATCTACATCGAGGCCGACCCCGACACCGGGTTGCTCCACCTCGCCCGCGCCGGGCACCCGCACCCGGTGCTGCGGATGCCGGACGGCACCTGCATGCTCAAGCACATCCCCGGCGGCCTGCCGCTCGGCCTGATGCCCGGCGACGACGACTACCCGGTGACGCTCATGGAGCTGCACGACCAGGAAGTCCTGATGCTCTGCACGGACGGCCTGATCGAGACCGGCGGGCACGACATGTACAGCGGGTGGGTGCGGGTGCGCGACGCGATGTCGCCGGGGCCGAGCGCGGACCTGGAGGCCATGGCCGATCGGCTGATCACGGCGGTGAACGGCCCGCAGCAGCCCGGTGGCGGCGTCCGGCCCGAGCCGGACCTGCGCCGCGCGGACGCCCGGCCGCGCAACGAGGACGACATCGCGCTGCTGCTGGTGCGCAGGGACTCCGGGCTGGCCAGGCCGGACGTGCGGGAGCGGCGCCTGGTGCTCACCATCGAGCAGGGCCGGGCGGAGAGCCTGTCGCAGGCCCGCGCCGAACTGGAGTCGCTGCTGCACGACTGGGCCCGGCCGGAGCAGGTGGACACGGCCGTGCTGCTCTCCTCGGAGCTGGTCGGCAACGTGCTGATGCACACCGACCAGTCCGCGGCGCTCGTCGCCGTGGTCACCGGGGAGCGGGGTCGGCGCACCCTGAAGGTCGAGGTCACCGACCGCGGCGACGAGTTGCCCCATCAGCGCGCGCCGGGCGAACTGTCCTCCTCAGGACGCGGTCTGGTCCTGCTCGACCTGCTCTCCGACGAGTGGAGCGTGCAGCCGGAGTCCGAGGGCAAGACGGTGTGGTTCGCCCTGCACGAGGACGCCGGCCCGGAAGAGGGCTGACGGCCCGCGCGGTGCGGGCCGTCGCATGATCCGCCCGCGTGGTGCGGGCTGACGCGTGACCTGCCCGCGCGGTGCGGGCCGTCGCATGATCCGCCCGCGCGGTGCGGGCCGTCGCATGATCCGCCCGCGTGGTGCGGGCTGACGCGTGACCTGCCCGCGCGGTACGCACCCGCGCACCGCCGGGCGGTTCGTCACGCGCCCTTGGGCGGGGTGTCGCCGGAGGCGGGTGTGCCGTAGGGCGGGGGAAGTTCCGCCTGCCGGCCGACCGGGCTGTCCTCGGGGCGGGTCCGTACCGCGCCCGGCAGCTCCGGGGCTTCGGCGGCGGGGGGAAGGTCGGGGGTGAGCAGCGGGTCGTGCGGGTGGTGCGCCGTATGTGCGGCGGGGGCGCCGTACGGGCCGCGGGGAGCGAGCGGGTCAGGGGGGTCGTGCGGGTCGGGCCACTCCGGTCGGTCCCGCCGCCCCCGCTGATGGTCTCTCTGGTCGTCTCCAGAAGTCATGCCCTTCGGGTACCCACCGGCGCTCCCGTAATCGGCCGCCGCCCGCTCCAACCGCTTCGGTTCCGAAACGATCGATCCCGCTGGCTACAGCTTTCGACGCCCCCTCCCGCGGCCGCCCCGCGACCCACGCACCCCGCGATACCTGTGTGGCGTTACACCCCGACCCACACACCGTAACGCTTTGATAACCGCAGGCCGGAGGGTTGACCGGCTTTCCCGCCGCGCTCTAGCGTCTGGGCGGCGCAGAAATTTCGGCATCGCCGCCGAAACATTCGAAAGGCACTCCATGATGAAGCGCGCTCGGTTCTCTCGTGCCGCCGCCGGTGGCGTGGTGCTCGCACTCGGGCTGTCCATGGCGGCATGCGGGGGCAGCAGTTCGGGGTCCGGCTCCGGCCGCATCCACGTCCTGGTCTACGGCGACGCGACGAACAAGGTGGAGAAGCAGATCGTCGCCACCTTCAACAAGACGTCGAAGGTCAAGGCGGTGCTGGACACCATCCCCGGCGCGGACTACCAGCAGAAGCTCCAGACGATCATCACCACCAAGCAGGCCCCCGACGTCTTCTACAACTGGGGAGCCGGCAGCATCCAGCCGTTCGTCAAGGCCGGGTTGCTGATGCCGCTGGACAGCTTCATCGCCAAGGACCCGGGGCTGAAGTCCAACTTCCTTCCGTCGGTGTTCAACACGGCGGTCATCGACGGCAAGCCGTACGGCGTCCCGATGCGCGGCACCCAGCCGGTGCTGCTCTTCGACAACAAGAAGGTGCTCGCCGACGCGGGCCTGTCCGAGCCGAAGACCTGGGACGACCTGCTCAACGCCGTCAAGGTGCTCAAGGCCAAGGGCAAGACACCGATCGCGCTGGGCGGCGGCGACCAGTGGCCGACGCAGATGTGGTTCGAGTACATGTACGACCGCATCGCCGGCCCCGGCCTGTTCGAGAAGGCGCTCGGCGGCGACACGAGCGTCTGGAACACCCCCGACAGCCGCAAGGCGCTGACGATGCTCAAGCAGCTCGTGGACGCGGGGGCGTTCGGCGGCAACTACGACTCGGTGAAGTTCAGTGACGGCGGCTCCCCCGCGCTGCTGGCCACCGGCAAGGCCGGCTTCGAGCTGATGGGCTCGTGGGAGTACTCCACCGAGCAGGACGCCAACCCGGACTTCACCAAGAACGACCTCGGCTACGGCCCCTTCCCGAGCGTGCCGGGCGGCAAGGGCAACCCCGACGACGTGGTCGGCAACACCAACAACTTCTACTCGGTGCTGAAGAAGACCAAGTACCCGGACGCCGTCGCCCAGTTCCTCAAGCTCCAATACTCGGACGAGTTCGTGAAGGCGCACCTGGCCATCGGCAACCTGCCGACCACCACCAACACCCCGAAGTTCCTGGACAGCGCGTCCAACCCGGCCTACCTGAAGTACCAGTTCGACATGGTCAAGCAGGCCCCCTCGTTCCAGCTCTCGTGGGACCAGGCGTACCCGCCGTCGCAGACCACGGCCATCCACACCGCCGTCCAGGAGTTCTTCGACGGCAAGATCAACGCCGACGGCTTCATCAAGGCCATGCAGGGCCTTTCGGCGTCCTGACCCAGGGACCACGCCATGACCACCACCTCGACCGCGCCGCCCGCCGCGCGCGGCGGGCGGGCCACCCGGCCCGCTCGCCGCCCGGCCCGGCGGTCCGGCTCCGCCGTGACCCGCCCGGGCCTTGCCTGGGCGGTCCCCGCCACCTTGTTCTTCGCGCTGTTCGCCATCCTGCCGCTGGTGCTGGTGGCGGTGCTCTCCTTCACCAGCTGGGACGGCCTGGGCGCGCCCGAGTTCGCCGGCCTGGACAACTGGCGCGCGCTGCTGCACGACCACACCATGATCCAGAGCCTGTGGCTGAGCGTCCTGATCACCGTGCTCGGCGTCACCGTGCAGACCCCGCTGAGCATCCTGCTCGGGGTGTGGGCGGCCGGCAAGCAGCGCAACCGCGCCGTGCTGTCGGCGGTGTTCTTCGTCCCGCTGCTGCTGTCGGCGACCGCGGTGTCCGTGCTGTGGCGGGCCCTGCTCGACCCGAACTTCGGGGTGCCCGCGCAGGCCCGCTGGCTGTTCGGCAACGGCAACCTGCTGGGCATGCAGTCCGGCGCGATCGGCGTGCTGGTCTTCGTCGGCGCCTGGCAGTACACGCCCTTCCACACCCTCATCTACCAGGGCGCGACCCGCGCCATCCCGCAGGTCCTCTACCAGGCCGCGGCGATCGACGGCGCGGGCACCGTACGGCAGTTCTTCCACATCACGCTGCCGCAACTGCGCAACACCATGATCACCTCGATGATCCTGATGGTGGTCGGCGGCCTGACCACGTTCGACACGGTACTGATCCTCACCCAGGGCGGCCCCGGCACCGACACCACCATCAGCGCCTACTACATGTACGAACAGGCCTTCAAGAGCTTCGACTTCGGCGGCGGCGCGGCGATCGCGCTGGTCCTGGTGCTGGTCGCCACCGTCATCTCGCTGGTCGTGGTGCGGGTCTCCGGCTACGACCGGATGCGCAGCAGCTCGGAGGGTCTGTGATGAGAAGCCGCCCCAACTTCCTGGCCGGACTCGGCTCGCTGGTCTGGCTGTTCCTGGTCGGCCTGCCGCTGTACGTCATGCTCGCCGCGACCCTGCGCAGCCGCGACGACTACGCCCAGCAGGGCCCGTTGTCCTTCCCGAAGCACTTCACGCTGCACAACTACACGCAGGACTTCTCCAACGGCTTCGGCCGGTACTTCTTCCACACCCTGCTGGTGACCGCCGCGGTGGTGGCCATCGTGGTGCTGCTGGTGCCGCCGCTGTCGTACGCGATCGTGCGCGGCCGCGGCCGGATCACCACCGGCGTCTTCCGGCTGTTCCTGCTCGGCCTCGCGGTGCCCGCGCAGGCGGTCATCGTGCCGATGTTCTACGTCATCAACCGCGCCGGCCTCTACGACAACCTCGCCGGGGTGATCCTGCCGACCGCGGCGTTCTGCCTGCCGGTGAGCGCCCTGGTGCTGACCGGGGTGATGCGCGACATCACCCCCGACCTGTACGAGGCGATGGCGATGGACGGGGCCCCGCAGTGGCGGGTCTTCGTCCAGCTGGTGCTGCCGCTGTCCAAGGGCGGGCTGTCCACGATCGTGGTCTTCTCCGCGCTCCAGGCGTGGAACGGCTTCCTCTTCCCGCTGGTGCTGACCCAGTCCGACTCCTCCAAGGTGGTCACCCTGAGCCTGTACGACTTCCAGACCGAGCACGGCGTGGACATCCCCGGCCTGCTGGCCGCGGTGGTGCTGTCGATGCTGCCGATCCTCATCGTCTACCTGTTCGCCCGCCGTGCCCTGGTGCAGGGGCTGATGGGCGTCGGAGGAAAGTGACCGACACCGTGCCCGAACAGACCGTGCCCGAACAGACCGCGCCCAAAGAGACCGCCCCGGGAGACACGCCCGCGCCCGTCGCCCGCTGGCGGGACGCCTCCCTGCCGCCCGCGGCCAGGGCCGACGCCCTGATCGCCGAGATGACCCTGCCGGAGAAGGCCGCGCAGCTGTACGGAATCTGGGTGGGCGCCTCCGCCGAAGGCGGCGAAGTCGCCCCCCACCAGCACGAGATGGAGGAACCGGTCGCCCTCGACGAGCTGCTGCCGCACGGCCTGGGCCAGCTCACCCGGCCGTTCGGCACCGCACCGGTCGACCCGGCGCTCGGCGCGCTGTCGCTGCTGCGCACCCAGCGAAAGATCATGGCCGCGGGCCGGTTCGGCATCCCCGCGCTCGCCCACGAGGAGTGCCTCGCGGGCTTCGCCGCCTGGGGCGCCACCGCCTACCCGGTGCCGCTGGCCTGGGGCGCGACCTTCGACCCCGCGCTGGTGCGCACCATGGCCGAGCGGATCGGCCGCGACATGCGGGCGGTCGGCGTGCACCAGGGGCTCGCGCCGGTGCTGGACGTGGTGCGCGACCCGCGCTGGGGCCGGGTCGAGGAGACCATCGGCGAGGACCCGTACCTGGTCGGCACGATCGGCACCGCCTACGTGCGCGGGCTGGAGTCGGCCGGGATCGTCGCCACCCTCAAGCACTTCGCGGGCTACTCCGCCTCCCGCGCGGGCCGCAACCTCGCGCCGGTCGGCATGGGCGGCCGGGAACGCGCCGACGTCATTTTGCCGCCGTTCGAGATGGCGGTGCGCGAGAGCGGCGTCCGCTCGGTGATGCACGCCTACACCGACACCGACGGCATCCCGTCGGCGGCCGACGAGCAGTTGCTGACCGGGCTGCTCCGCGACACCTGGGGCTTCACCGGGACCGTCGTCGCCGACTACTTCGGCGTCGCCTTCCTCCAGACCCTGCACGGCGTGGCGGGCACCCTCGGGGAGGCGGCCGGCGCGGCGCTCGCGGCGGGCGTGGACGTCGAACTGCCCACCGTCAAGGCGTACGGCGAGCCGCTGCTCAAGGCGGTCGCCGGCGGACGGGTGCCGGAGGCGCTGCTGGACCGGGCGGTGCACCGGGTGCTGGTGCAGAAGGCCCAACTGGGGCTGCTGGACGCGGGATGGGACCCGGTGCCGCAGGTGCTGGCCGGGCGCGTCGACGGGGTGACCGCTCCGGGGCGGGCGCCGGCGCAGGACAGCGCGGAGACGGAGACGGGCGCGGATTCGGGTGCGGGTGCGGATTCGGGTACGGGTACGGCGGTCGGCGCCGGCGGCGGCGACGTCAACGGCCCGGACTCCTCCGTGTCGGCCGCGGGCGCGCTGTACCGGGAGGCGCTGCGCGGCAGCGTGGACCTGGACTCGGCCGCCAACCGGGACATCGCCCGCCGGGTCGCCGAGGAGAGCGTGGTGCTGCTGCGCAACGACGGCACCCTGCCGCTCCACCGGCCGGGCGTGATCGCGGTCATCGGCCCCAACGCCGAGACGCCCACCGCGGTACTCGGCTGCTACGCCTTCCCCATGCACGTCGGGGTCCAGCACCCGGAGGTGCCGGCCGGCATCGAACTGCCCACGCTGCGCGAGGCGTTGGCGGCGCAGTTCACCGACAGCCGGATCATCGCGGCGGCCGGCTGCGGCGTGGACGACCAGGACACCGGCGGGTTCGCCGAGGCGGTGCGCGCGGCCGCCGAGGCGGACGTGGTGGTGCTCGCCCTCGGCGACCGGGCGGGGCTGTTCGGCCGGGGCACCAGCGGCGAGGGCTGCGACGCGGAGTCGCTGGCGCTGCCGGGCGTGCAGCAGCAACTCCTCGACGCGGTCCTGGACACCGGCCGCCCGGTCGTCCTCACCCTGCTCGCCGGACGGCCGTACGCGCTCGGCCGCGCGGTGGACGAGGCAGCCGCCATCGTGCAGGCGTTCTTCCCCGGCGAGGAGGGCACCGCGGCCGTCGCGGCCGTGCTCGCCGGGCAGGTCGAGCCGTCCGGGCGGCTGCCGGTGAGCGTGCCGAGCCGGCCGGGCAGCCAGCCGACCACGTACCTGGCCGCGCGGCTGGGCCGGGCCAGCGAGGTCTCCAACGTCGACCCGACCCCGGCGTACGCCTTCGGGCACGGGCTGACGTACACCACCTTCCAGTGGACGGACCTGCGCGTCGCGGAGTTCCAGGCCGGCACCGACGGGGAGGTGCGCTGCTCCTTCACCGTCCGCAACACCGGGCGGCGCGAGGGCACCGAGACGGTCCAGGTCTACCTGCACGACCCGGTCGCCTCCGTGGTGCAGCCGCAGCAGCGGCTGGTCGGCTACCGGCGGCTGCGCCTCGCGCCGGGTGCCTCCGCGCGCGTGGAGCTGACCGTGCCCGCCGACCTGGCCGCGTTCACCGGCCGCGACGGCCGCCGCGTGGTGGAACCCGGCACCCTCGAACTGCGCCTGGGCGCCTCCAGTACGGACCTGCGGCTCACCGTCGTCTGCACCCTGACCGGGCCGCCCCGCGTGGTGGACCACACCCGCAGGTTGCACCCGGGCTTCACGGTGGACCGGGGGTAGTCGAAAGGCACACCGGTGCCCCTTGTCCGTGCCGGGCAGGGGGCACAGGTGTGCCGTGCGACCGCGGGCGAGGCCGGGCCGCCGGCTCGGCAACGTCCGCCCAGCGACCGCGGGCCCCAGCGGCGCAGCGCACGCCGGGCCGGCCGGTCGCCGAGGAACTGCCCGGCCCGCACGATCACCACGATGGTCACGACCGTGATGTACACGATCGGCCGGTCGTTCCGCTGGAAGCCGTAAGTGACCGCGAAGTCGCCAGGCCCTCCGCCGCCGAACAGGCCCGCCTGCGCGGACATGTCCACGATGACGACGAAGGGGAACGTGCAGCCCGGGACGATCGGCCCGAGCGCCTCCGGGACCGGCGCCGTCACCAGGATGCCGATCCGCCGGGTGCCGGGCGCACTGGCCGCCCGCCGTGCCGCACAAGCGGGTGCGGGAACCGTCGGCTCACGATCTTTGCGTACGGACTGCGCGCGGCGCCGTCGGAGCCGGCACCGCGCGCGGTTCCCGCAACCCGCCCGCTTACGCCTCCAACGCCATGTAGAGCCGCGTGCCCTGCGGGGAGTAGCCGAGCCGCTCGTAGACCCGGCGGGAGCCGTCCCCGGAGTACTCCAACCAGACCGATTCGGCGCCCTGTTCGAACATCGCCGCAGTCAGCGCGGCGGTGACGGCGGCGCCGATGCCGCGGCGGCGGAAGGCGGGCCGGGTGCCGATGCCCGCCAACTCAGCGGTGCCGACCGCGGGCGCGGAGCAGGAGCCACCGCCCGCGCAACCGCCTTCGGGGGCGCTGACGAACCGCACCGCTCCCCCGTTCTCCTGGGTACGCCGCAACCGGGCGACGCCCTCCGCGGACGCGGCGAACTCCCCCTCGAACGCCTCGGACAGGGCCGCGTCGATCGCCACGTACTCCTGCTCGGTGGTCGGGGCCGCCACGAGGGGCCCGGTCAGGCCGCCGGCGGACGGCGGCATGCTCAGCGCCCCCGGCTCGCAGACCAGGTACTCGTGCACCGCCTCCACGCCGAACCCGGCGGCGCGCAGCGCGGGTTCGACCTCGGGTGCGCGGTCGGGCGCGAACTCCAACCGCGGCTTGAGCCCGCGGTCACGGAACGCGCTGACGAGAGCGGCGACATCCGCCGCGGTCGGCTCGGCGCCGGGCAGCGGGGTGGCGTAGTTGACGTACGGGCTGGAGGTGGCGGGGTCGAAGCCCACGACGAAGCCTCCGACCTCCATCGCCGCAGGGCGACGGCGGAGGTTGGCGACGGCGAAGTTCTGGACATTGGTGCTCACGATGATGTGACCTCACGAAAACAAACACGGTGGAGCGCTCTCCCGCATGGCGGTGACCGAGCGATCGGCGGTGCCGGCGGGAAGGGCGCGTTGCTGCCTGGCCCGGCGAGATGCCGGGCGGGCCGTCCCCCGCGCGAGGGCGACCGGCGGTGCGGGAAGCACCGCGGCGAAGGACCGCCGCACGCGAAGCGCGCGGCGCGAACGGAGGCCGCTGCTCGACGGGGAGCAGGAGCGGACCGCTCAGCGCGTACGGCGGCCGCTGCGGGACGCCGGAGCCATGGACTTCATTCCCAACCGTGTGTGAGGACCCGGGACCACAACGGCCGCCGGGCAGGCTTGACTCTGCCACGGCGGCCGCCGGCGGCGCAACGCGATTACCCGCGGGACCCGAGTGCGGCCCGGTCAGGTCCGGGCCGGTGCGGACCGGTGCGGACCGGTCAGGTCCGGGCCGGTGCGGGCCGGTCAGGTCCTGCGGTGCCGAAGTGGCCTCGCCGCGCGGCGCGCTCGGCGGGCGGAACGGTGAACGCGGCCCACCCGCACCCGACTTCGGCGTGCGGCGGCGCCCACCCGCCGTACGGCGCCGGCTCCGGCTCCGGCTCCGGCGACGCCACGGCAACAGCACGGCGTGCCCGGCGTGCGCGCCACCCGCACCCGGTCGCACCCGGTCCCACTGCCGGACCTTGGCCGTACTTTGGTTGTGCCTTTACCGTGCCCGACGTATTGACAGTGGTTCGGGCCCTCCCACAGACTCCCCGGAGAGCGCTCTCCGACCGTGTTCGAGCATGGGCACGGTCCCGTGAGTCCGAGTCATCCCCCCAGCCGCGTGGTGCCGTCGCCCGGCCAAGCGACGGCGCCGCCGCGGCACGAGGCCACCCCCACGTGGAGCTGCCATGCGCTTCCTTTCCCGTCTCCTCGGACGTGCCGGCCGGCACCGACCAGCCGTCGCCGCGATGGCCGCGACGGCCCTGGCGGCCGGCTGCCTGGTCGGCACCGCCGGCGGCGCCGCACACGCCGCCGACAGCCTGCTCTCCCAGGGCCGCCCGGCCACCGCCTCCTCCACCGAGAACGCCGGCACCCCGGCCTCCGCGGCGGTCGACGGCGACGGCAACACCCGCTGGTCCAGCGCCGCTTCGGACCCGCAGTGGCTCCAGGTCGACCTGGGCGCCACCGACACCATCAGCTCCGTCACCCTCGACTGGGAGACGGCCTACGGCACGGCGTTCCGCATCCAGGTCTCCGACGACGCGCAGACCTGGACCGACGTCTACTCCACCAGCACCGGGACCGGCGGCGAGCAGACGCTCGCCGTAAACGGTTCCGGCCGCTACGTGCGGATGTACGGCACCGCCCGCGCCACCGGGTACGGCTACTCCCTGTGGGAGTTCAAGGTCTACGGATCGGCCGGCGGCGGGGGCGACGGCGGGACGACCGGCGGTGGCACGGACCCGGGTGGCGGGGACTTCCCCGGCACCGTCGTCTCGGCGTTCAAACAGGTCACGGCCTCCTCGTACGAGGGCGGCAACGCGCCCGCGGCGGCGCTCGACGGCCGTACCACCACCCGCTGGTCGAGCCTGTACACCGACGACCAGTGGCTCCAGGTCGACCTCGGCGGCACCGCCGCGGTCAGCGGTGTGGTGCTCGACTGGGAGTCGGCGTACGGCACCGGGTACCACATCGACGTGTCGGACAACGGCACCGCGTGGACCCCCCTCTACACCACCACCTCCGGCAAGGGCGGCATCGAGAAGCTGCCGCTCACCGGTTCCGGCCGCTACATACGGCTGGTCGGCACCGCCCGCGCCACCGGATACGGCTACTCCCTCTGGGAGTTCCAGGTCTACGGCACCGTGGACGACCAGGCGTCCACCCCGCCGATGCTCTCCGGTCCGACCAAACCCCCTGCCACCACCGGCCAGTTCGCGCTGTCCGCACCGGCCGACAAGGCGATGGTCACCAACACCCGCAGGCCGCAGCTGTCCTGGGCGGCGGTCCCGGACGCGGCGCACTACGAGGTGTGGATCAACATCAGCCGCACCGACTACGACTTCACCGCGTCGGGCAGCCTGCTCGACCTGTACACGAAGGTCGCCGAGCCCACCGGCACCGGCTACACGCCGAGTTGGGACATCACCGACCGCTGGACGTACAAGTGGTACGTCGTCGCGGTGAGCGGGTCGGGGGCGAGAACCACCTCGGACATCCGCCGGTTCAGCGTCTACCTGCCGGACGTCGAGCGGGCCGACGACGGCGTCAACGTGGTCGACGGCGCCCGCGACCTCAACAAGGACGGCACGATCGAGCCGTACGAGGACTGGCGGCTGCCGGTCGACACGCGGGTGAGCGATCTCCTCGGGCGGATGACGCTGGAGGAGAAGGCGTACCAGATGTTCTACAACGTGCAGCAGTACCCCATGTCGGGCTGGCACTTCGGCCCGGCGCAGCCCGCCGACCTGAACGACGTGCTGATGTCGACGGCGGCCACCCGGCTGGGCATCCCGCCGGTGTCGGCCGGCGACACCACCGCGGGCTACCAGACGACGTATCCGCTACAGAGCACGCTGGCGGCGGGGAAGGACTACCCGCTGGACTACCGGTTGGGGAACATGCAGCGGGAGGAGGAGCTGGAGGTCGGGGCGCGCGGCACCCTGTCGCCGCTGGCGGAGGTCGGCACGAAGGTGCTGTATCCGCGCATCCAGGAGGGCGGCGGCGAGAACGCGGACGTGGCCGCGGCCCAACTCAAGGCGCTGGTGGCCGGTTTGCAGGGCGGCCCGGAGCTGAACCCGTCCTCGGTGCTGGCCACCGTGAAGCACTGGCCGGGCGAGGGCGCCGGCGGTGAGGCGGGGATCGTCTACGACGCGGTGACGATCAAGTACCACATGATCCCGTTCAAGGCCGCGATGGACGCGGGCGCGGTGAACATCATGCCGGGCTACGCGGGCAGTTCGTATCTCGACCCGGGCGGCCCGGGTGCGGGCGACAGCGCGAAGATCCTCGACTACCTTCGCCAGAACATGGGTTACACCGGTCTGATCACCACCGACTGGCTGCCGTCGTCGGCGTGGATCAACGCGGCCAACGCCGGCTCGGACGTGATGGGCGGCGCCGACCCGGGTGCGGCCGACTTCACCATGGCGAGCTTCGAGCAGCAGGTGCCGCAGGCCCGGATCGACGACGCGGTCGGGCGCATCCTGAAGCTGAAGTTCGAGTTGGGCGTCTTCGACCACCCCTACGGCGACCCGGTCAACGGGCCCTACCGGTTCCACCAGCCGAGCTATGCGGCGCTGGCGAACCAGGCGTCGCGGGAGTCGGACACGCTGCTGAAGAACGACGGCGTGCTGCCGGTGAAGCTCGACGCGGGTGACAACGTGGTGGTGGCCGGCGACCGGGCCACGGACGGCGCGTCGTGCTGCATCTGGTCGAGCTACTTCCACCCGGACTACGGCTCGCTGGACATGCTGGACGCGATCAAGCAGAGGGCCGCGACGGCCGGGGTCAACGTCTACCAGGACACCGGTCCGAACCCGAAGCTCGCGATCGTCGACGTCGGCGAGCCGTCCTACACCCACGCCACCGCCTGGCCGGACACCCAGCCGTACCTGCCGGCCGACCAGCTCGCCCTGATCCGGAACTTCAAGAACCAGGGCATCCCGGTGGTGGTCGTCCTCACACTGCCCCGACCGATCGTGATGAGCGACTGGAACGACCTCGCCGACGCGATCGTGGTGACCTACCGCGGCGGCGAGGAGGTCGGTCCGGCGACGGCGAGCCTGCTCTTCGGGGACTACACACCGCACGGGCACCTGCCCTGGCAGTTGCCCAGGAGCCTGGACCAGGTGCTCAAGCCGGGCGGCGGCGACACGCAGGCCGACGCCAACGAGGCGTGGGACCTGCCGTACGACCTCGGCGCGACGGACGCCGAGCGCGCGGACATCCGCGCGAAGATCGACGCGGGCCAGACCGTGCCGACGACGTACGGGAACCCGCTGTACCCGTACGGGGCCGGCATCACGAGTTGGGGGTGAGCGCCGGTCCCGGGTGATGGTCGGACGAGATGAACGGTGGAGCGCTCTCCGGGGCCGGCTCGCGAGCCGGCCCCGGGGGGCGCCGCCGCCCCGCCGGGCCGGGTCGGCTCGGGCCCGGCTCGGCTCGGCTGGAGGCCGGATCAGCTCGGGTCGGGGACGGAGCGGGCCCGGAGATGGACGCGTTCGCCCTGCGGCCCGAACAGGGCGAGGAACTCCACCGGTCGGTCGCCGGCGTTGGCGAACCCGTGCGGGGTGCGGGTGTCGAACTCGGCGGCCTCCCCCGCGGTGAGGATCACGTCGCGGTCACCGAGCGCGAGCCGCAGCCGGCCGGAGAGCACGTACAGCCACTCGTAGCCCTCGTGGGTGCGCTGCTCCAGGCGGCCGTCCACGTCGGGACCGCCCGGCTGGACCGGCATGATCTGCTTGTACGCGTGCAGGCCGCCGAGGTAGTGGGTGAGCGGCACGAAGGTCTGGCCGTGGCGGGTGAAGGGCCGCGGGTGGACACGCGGGTCGCCGGTGGCGGGCGCGCCGACGAGTTCGTCCAGCGGGACGCCGTACGCCTTCGCCAGTGGCAGCAGCAGTTCGAGGGTGGGTTTGCGCCGGCCCGACTCCAGCCGGGACAGCGTGCTCAGCGAGATGCCGGTGGTCTCGGCGAGCTGGGCGAGGGTGAAGGCGCGGGCGTGTCGCAGGCTGCGCAGCCGCGGACCCACTCCGGCGAGGACTTCGTGCAGTTCGGCCATATCCCGTATGTGCCATTGCGGCAACATTCTTTGTCAAGTTCCGCCGCGCGGAACCCCGACGCCCGGCACTGCGGGAGCGCCGCGTCAGCCGAAGAGGGGGAAGCGGTCCGCGTCCGGGCCGAGCAGGCGGCGCTCGGCCGGGGTGAGGGGGGTACGGCCGGTGGCGGCGCGGGCGTAGTGCGCGTCGGTCCACTCGACGGGCACCGGGCGGCCGAGCAACCCGTCGAGGCTGGTGCGGGTGGTGGCCAGTCCGGCCGCCGAGGGCCCGGCAGCGCCGGGCAGGTCCGTGACGAGGTCGAGATGGTGGACGGTGGCCTCGATCGCCAGGGTGCGGACGAGGTCCGCGGCGGTCAGCGTGTGCCCCTGGGTGGCCACCAGCCCGCCGGGGTCGGCCGCCGCGGCCGCGTGCACGGCGGCGGCCGCCGTCTGCGCGTACAGCTCGCGCAGCCGGCCGAAGTCGAGGAACATGCTCGCGCTGACCCGCGCCCAGCGGCGGCCGTTCGCCGCGCCGGCGGTGCCCGGCTGCCAGCCCTGCCAGTACGTCACGGCGTCGCGGTCCGCGGGTCCGGGAGCCGGGGTGTGCAGGGCGACCAGGCCGCGCTGGGCGTCGGCGAGGCAGTGGAAGACCAGGTCGCGGACCGCCCAGCCGGTGCAGCCGGTCGGCTGCCACGACTCCCGCTCGCCGAGGTCCGCCAGCACCGCGGTGAACGCCCCGTACGCGGCGCGCAGCGCGTCCACCGCGGTCGTGTTCCGCTCGTCCGCCATCCGGCCACCCTACGGGGCCGCACGGAGTTCCCGGTGAGCCGTCGGCGAATGGCGACGCGCCCGCCGGGGCGGCCGTGCAGGCTGGACGCATGGATGTGATCGAGGTACTGCCGAGGCTGCGCATGCTCCGTTTCCCGGTGGGCGCGGCCTACTTGTGGCGCGACGACGACGGCGGGCTGACCCTGGTCGACGCCGGGACCGCGGACTGCGCGGAGGGGATCGGGAAGGTGCTCGACGGCGGGTTGCGGCGGATCGTGCTGACGCACTGGCACGAGGACCATACGGGTGCGGCCGCCGAACTGGCCGCCCGGCACGGCGCGGAGGTGGTGGCGCACCGTCTGGAGGCACCGGTGATCCGGGGGCGGGTGGCCGGATCACCGCCCGTGCTGGAGGAGTTCGAGGTGCCCATCCGGGCGGCCGTCCCGCCGCTGCCGCCGGCCCCGCCGTGCCGGGTGGACCGTGAGGTCGACGACGGCGACGTGCTGGACTTCGGCGGCGGGGCGGTGGTCGTGGCGGTGCCCGGGCACACGGACGGGTCGATCGCGCTCCATCTGCCCGGCCCCGGCGTTCTGTTCACCGGCGACGCGGTCGCCAACGCCGGCCGGACGATGCTGGGCGTCTTCAACACCGACCGCGCCCGGGCCGTCGCGTCACTGCACCGGCTCGCCGGACTGGACGCCGCCACCGCGGTCTTCGGGCACGGCGACCCGATCGCGCACGGCGCGGCGGCGGCCCTGCGGGCGGCGGCGGCAGCGGCGGCGGCAGCGGCAGCGGCAGCGACAGCGACGGAGTGACGGCGGGACGAGGGTCGGCGTTCCGCCCCCGCAGCCGCTCCCCAGCCTCGCGGCTACTCCTCCTCGCGGCTGGGGACGGTCGCGGTCTCCAGGAAGAACTCGTCGATGCGGCGCACCGCCTGGAGGAAGTCGTCCAGGTTGACCGGCTTGGTGACGTAGGCGTTGGCGTGCCGGCTGTAGGCGGCGGTGATGTCGTCGGGGGTGGAGGAGGTGGTCAGCACGACGACGGGGATCGGGCCGAGCTGCGGGTCGTCCTTGAGCACGCCGAGCAGCTCGCGGCCGTTCATCCGGGGCATGTTGAGGTCCAGGACGATCAGGTCGGGGCGCGGGTTGTCCGGCGAGCGGAGGTACTCCAGCGCGGTGATGCCGTCCGTGGCACGGGCGATGGAGCGGACCATGCCCTTGTCGTTCATGGCCTCCTCGATCAGCAGCGCGTCGGCGGCGTCGTCCTCGACGAGCAGGACGTGGTAGGAGCGGTTGGGCATGAGGGCGTTCACGAATGCGCTCCTGGAGGTCCGGGCGGGCAGGGGCCGGGTGGGTTGATCGGCGAGGAAGACCAGGCCGGGCCAGCGTCGGCGCGCGCCCTGGCGGGTGATGCCCCAGGCGCTGCCGAGTTCGGGGTAGCCGGCTCCCTGCCGGGCGGCGGCCGAAGCCGCTTGCGTGGCGCAGGAGTCGACGGCTCGTAGCAGATAGGACAGGGCGTGCAGCCGGGCCAGCGGTTCGACGGCCTGGCCTTCGGTGGTCTGGTGGTGGGCCGGGCCGCGCGGGGCGGCCCTGCCCGATCCGGTTCGGGTGTCGCCGAGGCGGCGTGTGCCCCGCCGGAGCGGTACGAACTCCTCCTCGGCGAGTCTGCGGGCGAGGTCCTCCACGGCGCGCTCTGCCAGCTCGGTGAGCCGGTCGTGTTCGGGTGGCAGGGAGGTTCGCTCGCTGGGCACTTGTGCACTCTATACGGGCGTGACCGTGATCGGACAACCCATGTTGTCCCACCAGTGTACTGTTGCCGCACTGCGACTGTTCGTGGTGCTAATTTTTTCGCTGACCGCCGCGCCCCGCGGCGGTCGACGTGTTCGACATGTTCGAGGAGCAGCCGTGGCCGGCGTTGTGCCGATACGCGACGACGGGCAGGATCGGTCGGTGCACACCGAGAGTTCGCCGCCGCAGCCGCAGCAGTCGGAGCCGGAGGCCGGGCCCGGCCCGACCGCCGCGACCGACCCGACCGCCGAACCCGACCCGCCCGCCGAGCCCGGGACACCGGGCCCGGGACACCGGGCCCGCGTCCGCCGGCCGGTCCAGGACGGCTGGACCACCCGCCGGTGGCTGGTGGTCGGCACCTGCGCCGCGCTCACCGTGCTGCTGGTGCTCGCACTCGCCGGCGGCTGGGTCTTCGCCCGCTCCTCCCGCCTCACCGACAACCTGGCCAACTCCGACACGCCCGCCCTGGTGGCCGCGGCGCAGCTGGAGGACACGCTGATCAGCCAGGAGACCGGCGTACGCGGCTACGGCATCACCGGGCAGCGGTCGTTCCTCCAGCCCTACAGCACCGGTCTGACCGACCAGCGCGAACACACCGCGGTCCTGCGGACTCTGCTCGCGCACGACAAGGGGGCGAACGCCGACCTGGACACGCTGCTGGCCCGCACCGAGGTGTGGCAGTCCCGGATCGCCCGCCCGATCGCGGCGGCCGCACCGGGCGCCCCGGTAGCGCTGGCGACGCAGCGGGCCGAGGAGGGCAAGCAGGAGTTCGACGCGGTACGGGCGGCCGCCGGCCGGCTGGAGCGGACGCTCGCCGAGCGGCACGACAAGGCCCGTGCGGACCTGCGGCGGGTGGACGCCGAGCGCGACTGGATCTTCGGCTTCATCGCGGCCGTCATCACCGTGCTCACCGCGCTGATCTTCGTCGGGCTGCGCCGTGGCGTGACCGGTCCGCTGGGCCGGCTCTCCGGTGACGTCAGGACGGTGGCCGACGGTGACTTCGGCCACCAGGTGGCGGCGACCGGCCCGGCCGACGTCCGCGCGCTGGCGGTGGACGTGGAGTCGATGCGCGTGCGCCTGGTGGAGGCGCTGGCGTTCAGCGACACGGTGCGCGGCCGGCTGGACGAGCAGGCGGCCGATCTTCGGCGCTCCAACGCGGAGTTGGAGCAGTTCGCGTATGTCGCCTCGCACGACCTCCAGGAGCCGCTGCGGAAGGTGGCGAGCTTCTGCCAGCTCCTCCAGCGCCGTTACGCCGACCAACTCGACGACCGCGCCGGGCAGTACATCGAGTTCGCGGTCGACGGCGCCAACCGGATGCAGACGCTCATCAACGACCTGCTCGCGTTCTCCCGGGTGGGGCGGGTGCACGCCGAGTCCACCGCGGTGGACCTGGAGACGCTGTACACCAGGACCACGGACTCGCTGAGCCTCGCGGTCGAGGAGTCGGGCGCCGAGCTGACCCACGACCCGCTGCCGGTGGTCAGCGGCGACGCCACCCAACTGGGCATGCTGCTGCAGAACCTGCTCTCCAACGCGATCAAGTTCCGCGCCCCGGACCGCCCGCCGCGCATCCACCTGTCGGTGGCGCCGGACGGCGAGGAGCGGTGGGAGTTCGCGGTGACCGACAACGGGATCGGTATCGCGCCGGAGTTCGCCGAGCGGGTGTTCGTGATCTTCCAGCGGCTGCACACCCGCGACGCCTATCCCGGCAACGGCATCGGCCTGGCGCTGTGCAAGAAGATCGTCGACTTCCACGGCGGCGACGTCCGGATCGACGCCGACCATTCCCCCGGCACGCGGATCGTCTTCACGCTCCCGCGCCGCGCGGAACAACCGGCGCCGCAACCGGAAGCGGAGACGCAGGCGGCAGCGGAGACGCAGGCGGGTCCGGAGTCGCGGTCGGTGCGGGCCTCGCTGCCGGCGCAGTCGGAGCCGCAGCCGGAGTCGGAGCCGGAGTCGGAGTCGGACGGCGACAAGGACGCGGGAACGTCGGGAGCGGGGCTGTGACCGGTGACAACGCGGCCGTGGACGCCGCGTCCAGAGCACCGCAGTCCGCCGAGACGTACCGCGTGCTGCTCGTCGAGGACGATCCCGGGGACGCCCTGCTGGTCGAGGAGTACCTCTCCGACACCACGCTGAACGTACGGCTGCACTGGGCGCAGACCCTCGCCGACGCGATGGGGCGGATGGCGCAGGAGGCACCCGAGTGCATCCTGCTCGACCTGCACCTGCCGGACGCCTCCGGGATCGGCGCCGTGCACCAGGCCCAGGCGGCCTGCCCGTCGTCGGCGATCATCGTGCTGACCGGACTCGCCGAGAGCCGGGCCGGCGCGGACGCGGTCGCCGCCGGGGCGCAGGACTACCTGGTGAAGGGCACGGTCACCGGCGAGCTGCTGGACCGCGCGATCCGGTACGCCGTGCACCGCAAGCACGCCGAGCAGACCGCCGCGCGACTGCGGCTCAACGAGCAGCGCGCGCAGGAGAACCAGCGGCTGGAGCGGGGCCTGCTGCCGGTGCCGATGCGTACCGGGACCGCGGTGGCCACGGCGTCCTGCTACCTGCCGGGCCGCGAAGGCGCCCTGCTGGCCGGGGACTTCCTCGATGTGGTGGAGACCCCCGACGGGACCGTGCACGCGGTGATCGGCGACGTCAGCGGGCACGGCCCGGATGCGGCGGCGATCGGGGTGTGCCTGCGTATCGCGTGGCGCACGCTGGTGCTGAGCGGGCACCGGGACGCGGACCTGCTCGGGGTGATCGAGCAGATCCTCGTCGCGGAACGGACCACGTCGTCGATGTTCGCGACGGTCGCGACGCTGTCGCTGACGCCCGCCACGGACGGCGCCGGCTGCCGGGTGGAGGTGACGCTCGCCGGGCACGACGCGCCGCTGCTCATCGAGGCAGGCGGGGACGGGGACGGCGAGGCCGGTGCGGGCACGGCAGGCGCCCGACTCCCGCGCCGCACCAGCCAGATGGCCGCGCTCCCGGGCATCGCGCTCGGCCTGGTACCCGGTCTCGCGGACTGGCGGACCACCGAGTCGGAACTGCCCGGCAGCGGTTCCCTGCTGCTGTTCACCGACGGGCTCACCGAAGGCCATGTCGGCGCCGGCGGCGAACGCCTCGGCACCGAGGGCCTGGTGGCGTTGGTCGACGCCGCTCCCCCGCTCTCGGGCCGCCCGTTCGTCGACCATCTCGCCACCACCGCTCAGGAGATGGACGCGGGTCGGCACCTCGACGACATCGCGGTGCTGCTGCTCACCTGGTAACGGAGGAGCGCGAACCTGACCCGCGGGCGCGCACCCGCACGCCCGCGGGCCCAGACCTTCACCACCGTGTGGCCGGGTCGGCCCCGCCGGCTCGCCCGCGGGGTGCCGCGCATGGCGGCGCGGCAGGCCGCGTAGTCCTCGGCGTGGACGGCGTGCAGGGTGATCCGCATCAGGCTCGCCTTGACGATCCGGCGGTCCGCGAACGCCACGTCCATGTGCCGCCGTTCGAGCGGGAGTTGGCGATCCGAGGTGTCCGGGGTGAGCGCCACGCGGTGAGGCTCGTGCCGCCGCCGGCCTGCGGAACGGCGCCCTCCGCCCGGCCGGCGCACCGATCAACCGTTCGATTGCGCCCCGGCCGCCACCGGGCCGACCCGTCCTGGCCGTCGTACGCTGCGAGCACCGGCGCGACACGTTCACGCGCGGCCCTTCTTCGAGGCCGCGCAGGCGAAGGGCGGCTGACTTTCCGATGGCATCGACGACCTACACCGTTGCACCGATCAGCGCACGGCAGCACCTGGACTTCGTGGCGGAGCGGGGCACCGCGAGCCATATGCAGGTGCCGTCGTGGGGCGGGGTGAAGCCGGACTGGCGGGCGGAGAGCCTGGGGTGGAGCGACGACCAGGGGCGGCTGGTCGGGGTGGGCCTGGTGCTGTACCGGCCGCTGCCGAGAGTACGGCGGTCGCTGGCGTACCTGCCGGAGGGCCCGGTGATCGACTGGCACGCCGACGACCTGGACCGGTGGCTGGAGCCGCTGGTGGCGCACTGCAAGGCGCAGGGCGCGTTCGCGGTGCGGGTGGGCCCGCGGGTCGAGGCGCGGAGCTGGGACGCGGATGCGGTCAAGGCGGCGATCGCCGACCCCGGTGTCACCCGGTTGGGCGAGGCCGAGCCGACGTGGCAGGACCCGCGGGCGGGCGAGGTGCAGGCGCGGCTGCGGGCGGCGCGCTGGCGGCCGGCCCGGACCGGCGCGGACGGCTTCGGGGCGGGCCAGCCGCGGTTCGTGTGGCGGCTGCCGGTCGGGGGCCGGGCGCCGGAGGACATCCTGCGCGGCTTCAGCCAGCAGTGGCGGCGCAACGTGAAGAAGGCCGAGAACGCCGGCGTCAAGGTGGTCCGCGGCGACGCCTCCGACCTGCCGGAGTTCCACCGGCTCTACGTCGAGACCGCGCAGCGCGACGGCTTCGTGCCGCGCCCGCTGACCTACTTCGAACGGATGTGGGGCGCGCTGACGGCGGAGGACCCGGACCGGATGCGGCTGTACCTCGCCTCGCACGACGGCGACGTGCTGTCGGCGGCCACGATGCTGACGGTCGGCGGGCACGTCTGGTACTCCTACGGGGCCTCCACGGTCATGCGCCGCGAGGTGCAGCCGAACAACGCGATCCAGTGGCAGATGGTGCAGGACGCCTGCGAACTGGGCGCGTCGGTCTACGACTTCCGCGGCATCACGGACACCGTGGCGGAGTCCGACCCGCACCTGGGGCTGCTGCGCTTCAAGTCCGGTGCGGGCGGCGAGGCGTGCGAGAACATCGGCGAGTGGGACTTCCCGGTCAACCGGGTGCTGCACCGCGCGCTCGACGCCTACCTGTCACGGCGCTAAGGAGCGCGGGCCGGCCCGCGTACGAATACGGGGCAGGTCCGCGCACGGATACGGTGCCGGCCCGCGTACGGATACGGGCACGCGGGTCTCCCGCCCGGTCACGGCCGCAGCGCGCGCAGTGGCAGCCGGGCGAAGGCGATCCGGTCGTACGCGGTGGCCGTGCCGGTCTCGTAGAGCAGGCCGACCTCGTCGGGGCCGGTCTGCACCAGGTCGCTGTAGCCGGCCGGGAGCCCGCTGAGGGTGTGGACGGATGTCCAGGTGCGGCCGCCGTCGGTGCTCGCGCGGACCGCCATGTCCGCGCGGGCGTCGGGGTCGGCGGGCCCGGCGAACAGCAGTGGCCCGGCGGCCGGTTGCAGCAGGCTGCCCTGCACGACCGGCCCGGCCAGCCCCACTTGGGGCGCGTACGGCTCTTCCAGTCGCGCGCCGCCGTCACGGCTGCGGGCGTCGACCCGGACGCCCGGGGCGGTGCCGTTCTGGTCGCGGGCGTTGAAGTACAAGGTGCCGTCGGGAAGTTGGGCGACCGCGGTCTCGTTGGCGTTGACCACGCCGTCCGGGGTGTCGTCCACGAAGCCGATCCGCCAGGTGGCGCCGCCGTCGTCGCTCAGCAGGCAGTGGCCGCCGTAGTACTTCGCCTCGGTGCCGACGTCCGTGGAGCCGGCCGGGGGCGCCGTCGAGTGGTTGGCGGGCGCCACCAGCCGGCCGCGGTACCGCCCGGTCTCCAGCGCGATCGCGTGGCCCGGGCCGGTGGCGTACCAGCGCCAGTCCGGGTGCTTCGTGGTCGCGGTGATCTCCCGCGGCGGGCTGAACGTCTGCCCGTCGTCCGTACTGTGCTGCACCCACACCCGGCGGCCGTCGGCCGCGGACGCCTGGCCGGACATGATCTCCGCCTCCGTCACTCCGGCACCGTTCGTGCAGGTCAGCAGGGTGATGTGGCCGGTGCGCGGGTCGACCACGGGGGCGGGGTTCCCGTGCGTGTTCGTGCCGTCGCCGGCGACCACCGCCTGCGCGGCCCAGGTGCGGCCCCCGTCCGCCGACCGCTTTGCCACGACCACGGTCGTCGCGCTGTCCGAACTGCCGCTTCTGGCCTCGGCGAACGCCACGAGGGTGCCCCGCGCGGTGCGGACCACGGCCGGGATGCGGTACACGGCGTAGCCGTCGGCGCCCGAGGTGAACACGGTCGTCTCCGGCGCCGGTGTGGTCGCGCCGCCTTCCGAGGCGGCCACCGCCTTCGTGGACACCCCGGCCAGGCTGAGCGCTCCCGCGGCGAGCGGCAACACGATGAGTCTGCGACGGCTGAACGGCATGCTGACGGCCTCCTGTTGTACGTGGCACTGACGTGATGACGTTTCCTGGCGCCCCGGTGGCCGGCTTGCCGGTCACCCCGCGGGAGAACGGCCACCCTCCAAGGAGCGCGGGGAACTGCGCGACAAGCCGCAGCGCACCGCAAGGTGACCGAACCACCGCGAGGGACACTCACCGAGGCGGAGTCGTGCGAGCGGGCGGTCCCGTTACCGGACGGCCCCCAAGCCCGCAGCGGCGAGGTGGGCTGTGATCGCGGCGAGCTCGTCCGGGGTGAGGGGGAGCAAGGGCGCCTGGGTGCGGCCGGACCGGATGACGCCGCGGGAGGCGAGCGCCGCCTTGAAGGCGCCGAGCGCCGCGGACATCCGCCCGATCCTCCCTTGGTCGGGAATCCCGATGATGCCGAACAGCTCGGTGAGCCGCCGCTGTTCGGCCCGCGCGGCGGCATGGTCGCCGCGCCGGGCCGCTTCGTACAGCCGCACGTATCCGTGCGGATCGACGTTGCCGAGCCCGGGCACGATCCCGTCCGCGCCGCGCGCCATCGCGAGGTCGGCGAGCGTCTCGGAGCCGGTCAGGCAGCCCGCGCCGCTGCCGGCGGTGCCGTCCAGCACCCGCTGGAAGCCTTCGAGGTCGCCGGAGGAGTCCTTGACGGCCGCGATCACCTTGTCCTGCGCGAGGCTCACCAGCAGCGCGGAGGGCAGCTTGAAGCCGGTGTTGGCGGGGATGTCGTACGCGACCAGCGGCAAGTCGAGGGCCGCGTGCAGGAGTTCGTAGTGGGCACGCACCTCGGGCTCGGCGACGCCGACGTAGAAGGGCGCGGTGACCACCACCGCGTCGGCGCCGATCGCCTTGGCGCGCCGGGCGTGGTCCAGCACCCGCAGGGTCCCGGTGTCGATCGCGCCGGCCAGCACGGGAACCTGCCCGGCGGCGGTGGCGACCACCGTACGCAGGGCGATGTCCCGTGCGGTGTCGGTCAGTTGGGCGATCTCCCCGGTGGAGCCGCCGACGAACAGGCCGTGCACGCCGGCGTCGAGCTGGAACGCGGTGAGGCGTTCCAGCGACGCGGTGTCCACCTCCCCGTCGTCGGTCAGCGGGGTGCACAGGGGAGGGACGACTCCGTGGAACATCAGGTCCTCTTCGCGGTGTTGGGTTGGGCCGGTGCGGCGGGCGCGCCGGATTGGTGCCCCGGGCCCGCGCCCGCGCCCGTACCGGGGCCGGATGCGGGACCCACGTCGGATGCGGCGCCCGGGTCCTGACCCGCGGCCGGGTTCGGCGCGAACACCCCCTCCTGCTGCCCCTCACGCGGCGGCAGCCCGGCGCGTTCGGCACGGCGGTCGGCGGCGCGCTGGACGCGGACCGGCACGTTGAATCCGACCAGCAGGACGACCAGGGCGGTGAGCGCCACGCCGAGCACGGCGATGGAGGTGCCGAGGCTGAGCGGCTTGGCGAGCTTGGCGCCGAGGACGGGGGCGGCGGCGCCGCCGAGCGCGCCGACGTTGTAGCTGAAGCCGAGCGCGGCGGCCCGCATGTCCAGCGGGTAATGGTCGCTGACGTACTTCGGCAGCACCCCGGAACCGCCCGAGCCGGTGCCGACCAGCATGAACAGCAGCACCCACATCCACACGGTGTGGCCGGAGCCGAGCGCGAAGACGGGCACGACGAAGACGAGCGAGGCGGTCAGCATCCCGGTGTACGCGATCCGGGTGCCGAACCGGTCGCCGAGGTAACCGCTGAGCACGCAGCCGACCGCGTAGCCGCAACCGGCGTACAGCAGCGCGTTGGACACCTGGTCCGGGCTGTAGTGCAGCGAGGTCTTGAGGTAGGTCGGCAGCAGCGCCTGGAGCGGCCAGGAGTACAGGAACGCGCAGAACACGGTGACCATCAGCGCGACCACCACCGGCCACAGGCGTCCGGCGAACTGGACGGTCAGCGCGACGAAGCAGGCGGTGATCACGGCGACCAGCGCGAGGGTGACCGGCATGTTCTGGCCGCGCAGCACCACCACGAGGGCGACGGCGACGGCGAGGCACAGCACCACGTTGACCAGCCGTCTGCGGCCGCCGGAGAACAGGACGGCGGTGGCGCTGACCGGGCGCCGGCCGGAGTCGGCGGCCTCCTTCCACTCGGTGGCCTCCGGGAGCCTGCGGCGCAGGTATATCGCGAGGACGACGGGCAGCACGCCGATCCAGAACAGCACCCGCCAGCTGCTGTGCGGCACGACCCACGCGTAGACCTTGGCGGCGAGCACACCGCCGAGCGGGTAGCCGGACAGGATCATGCCGCTGGCGGTGTTGCGGAGCTTCTTCGGCCAGCTCTCGATGAGGTAGGTGACGCTGGTGCCGTACTCGCCGGCCATGCCGAGGCCGACGACCATGCGGAACGCGAACAGCGACCAGTAGCCCCAGGAGAAGCCGCAGAGCACCGAGCCGACGGCGTACAGGGCGATGCTGAGCACCATCGCCGGGCGGCGGCCGAAGCGGTCGCCCAGCGCGCCGATGGCCAGGCCGCCGAACCAGCGGGAGACGAAGGCCGCGGACACCAGGGTCGCGGCCGTGACCGTGGAGAGGTGGAAGTCGTGCGAGATCTCGGTGAGGACCAGCGTGATGAGGACGAAGTCGAAGCCGTCCATCGCGTAGCCCAGCCAGGCCGCGGAGAACGCCTTCCAGTCCTGACGGGACAGTTCCGCACGCCAACGCAGCGGTGGTGCTTGTGAGTAGCTCATGCGGCTCGCATCCTCGGGAGCGGGTGAACGGTGAGGTTGGACGTGGGACGTCCGACGTCCTACGGTCCAGGTAACCTAGGCGCCATGGCAGCGCAGCGCAAGCCCCCCGTACCGGAGATCTCGCCGCCGGCCCGAGGCCGGCGACCCACCGTGCAGGACCAGATCACCGACCTGATCGTCGAACTGGACCTCGACCCGGGCGACCCGCTGCCCGCCGAGCCGGAGCTGATGCGCACCCTCGGGGTCAGCCGGAACTCCGTGCGCGAGGCGCTCAAGGGCCTCCAGGCGCTCGGCATCGTCGACATCCGGCACGGCTACGGCACGTACGTCGGCACCGCGCAGGTGCTGTCCATGGCGCCCGGGCTGCTCTTCCACTCCCGGCTCGCGGTGCGCCGCGAGAACCCCGGCGCGCTGCGCGACATCGTGGAGGTCCGCGCGATGCTGGAGAGCGGGCTGATCAGGCGCTCGGCCCTGGAGCTGACCGCCGCCGATCTCGACCGCCTCCAGGCCGAGTTGGACGCGCTGGCCGCCGACGGGGCGCCCGGCCGCGCCGACCACGACCGGCGCTTCCACGAACTGCTCTACGAGCCCCTCGGCAACACGCTCGCGCTCCAGCTCATCGCGCTGTTCTGGGGGGTGTACCGGCAGCTCGAACACGAGGTCGGCAAGCCGCGCACGGACCACGACCAGGTCGTCCGCCAGCACCGCAGGGTCCTGGACGCGCTGCGCTCCCGCGACCCGGGCGCCGCCGCGGACGCCATCGCCGAGCACTTCGCGGACGTCACCGCCCGCACCGACCGCTGGGCGGCGGAGCCGGCCCGACCGGCGTGACAGCCGTGCCGCCGCGGCTGCCGGGTGACTGTCGGTGGTGCGTCGTAGGGTCGGTACATGGGTGATCACGGAGCGTACGAACCCGACGGCGACGGTCCGCGGTGCGCGTGGTGCGCCGCGTCGCCCGGCGTGTGGGTGCACCGGTTGGACCCGGACCGCTCCCGGCACCGGGTGTACGGCAAGGAGCACATCTGGGCGCAGGAGCTGGCGCTGTGCGAGCGGTGCGAGGAGCTGTTCCTCGCGGGTGCGGACGAGGCGCTGGTCGCGGCCCACGAACGGACCTGGCAGCGCACGGCCCAGGATGTCGACGAAGGGGTCCGCGCACCCCTGGCCGCGCTGCGCCGGGCCGACCTCGGCGACCCCGTCCACCGCTCGCGCTGGCTGCCGCCCGGCGCCGCCGAACTCATCGCCCAGGGGTTCGCCCCCGCGGAGGAGCTGACCGGCAGCCCGACGGTGCCGCAGGCGTGGCCGGCCGCCCACCGCCGCACCCTCCCCGACACCCGCCCGGACCGGCTCACCGACCCTTACGTGCTGCTCCGCTCCCCCTGGCCCGGCACCCCGGTCCGCGACGTCCTCACGCTGCTCTGGCAGTGGCTCGAACCCCAGCACTACCCTGACGGCGACGCCGGCGCCTGGGAGCGCGACCGCATCCATACCTACCTCAGCCAGGCCGGCCCTCCCCCCTCCCCGTAGCCCCGGACGACCAGGGTCACGGCACGGGCCCAGGGGACGCCCGGTGCGCCACCGTGTGTAACGCGTTGAAACGCCGCCGTGGGCCTGGTGGGCTGATACGGGACGGCGTTAGGCTGCGCGGGTGAAACGGGAGGGTGTAACGCGTGGCTAGCGCGAGCGGGGGCAAGGCGACGGTCCGGGCGATCGCCGCCGAGGCGGGCGTGTCGATCGCGACGGTCTCGCGGGTGATGAACGGACATGTACGGGTCGCGCCCGACACCGAGAGCCGGGTGCGGCGGGCGGTGGCCCGGCTGGGCGCGCAGGCCCCGGCCCGGCGCGGCAGCGCGACCGGCGCGATCTACGTCCGCTGCCCGTACGTCCTGACCGACTACTTCGGGGTGATCGTCTCCTCGGTCGCCGAGACGCTGGACCTGCACGGGCGCCGCCTGGTGCTCAGCGCGGGAGACGCGGCGCGGACCGCCCAGGTCCTGCCCGGGCTGCCGGACGACCCGGGCATCGCCGGCGCGATACTGATCGTGCCGCCCGAGCCCGAAAGGGAGTTGGAGGCGCTGCGCGCGAAGGACTTCCCGTTCGTGGTGATCGACCCGCGCACCCCGCTGCCCCGGGACATCGCGTCGGTGTCGGCGGCGAACCTCACCGCCGCCCGCAGCGTCTCCGCGCACCTGGTGGAGTTGGGGCACCGCAGGATCGGGGTGATCGGCGGGCCGGGCGACTGGCTGGCCGGCAAGTCCCGTCTCGCCGGGCACACTTCGGCGCTCGCGGACGCGGGCGTGCTGCCGGCCCCCGAGCTGATCCGCTCCATCGAGCCCACCGCCGACTGGGGTTACGCCGCCGCCTGCGAACTCCTCGACCTTCCCGAACGCCCCACCGCCCTGGTCGCGTTCAACGACAAGGCCGCCGTCGGCGCGCTGCGGGCGGCATACGAGCGGGGCCTGCGGGTGCCGGAGGAGCTGTCGATCACCGGCTTCGACGACATCGATCTGAGCCGCAGCACCGTGCCGCGCCTGACCACCGTCCGCCAACCCCTGGAGGAGATGGGGCGGATGGCGGTCTCCCTGCTGATGCGGCTGCTGGAGCAGCACACCGTGGACACGCTGCATGTGGAGCTGGCCACCCAGCTCGTCCTGCGCGGCTCCACCGGGCCGGCACCCGGAAGCCCGGGAGGTCCCCGAAGCCCCGGAGACACGGGCGGAACGGGCAGCACGGGCAGCACCGGCAGCGCGGCGAGCGCGGGCAGCACCGACGGCGCGGCCGGCACCGAGCACCCGAACGCCCCGGACAGCCCGGCGCGTTGAGACGAGAGGAGGCCGGGGGCCGGGCCGGACACGGCGCCGCACCCCCCATCCACCCATGCCCATCCCACGACTCCAGTTGCTCCGCCCCGACCACGCCCCCGCGGTGCTCGCCTTCGAGCGGGAGAACCGCGCGTACTTCGCGGCATCGGTGCCCGACCGGGGGGACGCGTTCTTCGCCGAGTTCGACGCGCGGTTCGCGCAACTGCTCGCCTATCAGGCCGCCGGGACCGACTACCCGCACGTGCTGGTGACCGCGGACGGCGAGGTGGTCGGCCGGGTGAACCTGATCGAGGTGGACGCCGACGGCTCGGCGGAGCTGGGCTACCGGATCGCGCAGAAGGCCGCCGGGCAGGGCCTGGCCACCGCGGCGGTGCGCGAGGTACGCGGCCTCGCCGCCACCTCCTACGGACTCGTCACGCTGCGCGCCCGGGTCACCCACGACAACCCGGCCTCGCGCGCCGTCCTCGAACACAACGGCTTCACCCCCGTCGCCGCCCTGACCCTCAACGGCAAACCGGCCACGTCCTACCGCTGCGCCCTGGAGTGACCCGGGCGCGGGCCGTGGAGGGCGTCGAGGATGCGCGGCCAGGCGGCAGCGCCCAGCAGCGCGTCGGCCTGCGGGGTGCCGCCGTAGGCGAAGTGCGGGGAGGGCCGGGCCGGGAGCTCGCCCGGGAAGACCGGGCGATGGCCCGCGTCCGGCCGGGCGACCAGGCGCACCGTGGCGCCTGCCGCGCGGCGCCGCACGGCCAGCCGTTCCGCGAAGGGCAGAGAGGGCCACATCGCGTCGTCCCCACCGGCCACGAGCAGCACGTCGGCCCGGGCGCGCTCCACCGGGATGTCGGCCGCCGGGAGCAGGTGCGGATACGTACGCTCGCTGAGCTCGTACCAGCCCCTGACCGCGACGGGTCCTGAACTCCCTTCGGGGGGAGCCCAGTTGTCGTCCATCGGGACGAATGGCAGCGGGCGCCCCCGCCACGTCCAGGACGAGCGGTACGGCTGCTGCCGGCCGTCGGCGCCGGGGCCGACGTTGCACCAGACCCGCGAGGTGGGCGACAGCGCGACGACCACGTCCACCTGGGGTTCGTACACCGCGGTCAGCAGGGCCGCTTCGGCGCCCTTGGACAGGCCCAGGACGCCGACGCGCCGCGCGCCGCCGGCCCGGAGCAGGCCGACGGCCGCGGTGAACGTCTCCAGCGGGATCTCGCAGATCCCCGGTGGCTGCCCCGGGCCGCCGAACCAGCGCAGCGCCAGCGCCCGCACGCCCTGCCGGGCCAGCACGCGCGCCCGCTCCCGCTCGACGCGCCCGCTGGAACCGCCCAGCACCACGACGCCGACGTCGCTGCCTCCGCGCGGGCCGACCAGCACCCCTTCGTACGGGTCGGTCAGCTCCTGCTCCTCGACGTCCATCAGCGGGCGCCCTCGGCGCGGCTCCGGCTCACGCCTCGACGGTGCCGGCCAGGCGGCGGATGACGCGGGCCGGGCTGCCGACCGCGAGGACGCCGGAGGGGAGGTCCTTGGTGACGACCGAGCCGGCGCCGACCACGGTGTCGGCGCCGATGGTGACGCCCGGGCAGACGATCACCCCGCCGCCGAGCCAGACGTTGTCGCCGATGGTGATCGGCAGGGCCTTCTCCCATCCGGCGCGGCGCCGCTCGGTGTCCAACTCGTGGGTGGGTGTGAGCAGTTGGACGTTGGAGCCGATCTGCACGTCGGCGCCGACGGTGATCGGGGCCGCGTCGAGGAAGACCGCGTTGAAGTTGACGAAGGTACGCGCGCCGATGCTGATGTAGCTGCCGTAGTCGCACTGGAACGGCGGGCGGATGCCCACCCCTTCGCCGACGGAGCCGAGCATCTCGCGCAGCGCCGCCTGCCGCCGCTCGGGGTCGGTCGCCGTGTTGAACACCCGGCACAGCTCCTCCCGCCGCCGGGAGTCCGCGCCCAGTTCCTCGTCGTCGGCGATGTACCACTCGCCGGCCAGCATCAGCTTCTTGTTCTCACCCATGGGCCCCAGTCTGCCTTCCCCCGTCCCGTGCGCTCCAGGGGTTTGGGGCCTCGATGCCCGGCCGCCGCCTCAGCGCGAGGCGGCCTGCTCCCAGACGAAGCCGTCGGGGTCGGTGAAGGCGCCGCGGTCACCGCCGACGACGGCGAGGCGGTGCGATCCGGTGCCGTCGGGGGCGACGCCGGCGTCCTTGGCGAGGGCGCCCCGGCCGTACAGCGCCAGCTTGACCGGGCTCGACGGCGCCGCGAACTCGACGTACTTGCGGCCGAAGCTCTTGCCGACGGTCAGGCCGTGCTCGACGTAGAACTCCTTGGTCGCCTTCACGTCCTCGACGCCGAGCAGGAGCACGACCTGGTCGACGTCCCGGGTGGCCGGGCCCTTGTCCTTCTTCTCCGAGGTCGCGATCTTCCACAGCGTCCCGTCGGGGGCCCGGACGACGCCGCCGTAGCCCCAGAACGACTTGGCGGCCGGCTTCACCGCCGTGCCGCCGGCGCCGACCGCGGCATCGACGAAGCCGTCGACGGTGGCCGGCCGCGCCACCGTGAGCGACAGCGTGAACCCCCGGAAGCCGGTCGTGGGGGCTTCGGCGGCCCTGACGCGGACGCGGTCGCCCAGGCCGAAGGCGGTGGAGTAGAAGTTCTCGGCGGCGGCGGGGTCCTCCGCCTCGATGATCACGGATTCGATGGAAGTCATGATGCGAAGTTATCCGCGGCCTGCCGACCCCCGCTTCTCGATTCCTGACCGGTCTGCTCCATTCGGCTCCCTTGCGTTCGGCGCCGGCCGGCCGGCTTCCTTCCGGTCGCGCCCGGACCGGATCGGTGGCCGATGGGGATATTCATCAATCAGGCTTATCAGTTACCCTTACTTTCGTGACCGAGGAACCGAACTCCCATGACACGGCCGCCGCCCTGCTGGACGGACTCGGCCTGCTGCTGCGGCGGATGCGCCAGATACGGATGGGCCCGGGCGAGCCCAGCGGCCCCGAGCGCACCGCCCTGGCGCGGCTGGACCGCGGCGGACCGGCGACCTCCGCGGAACTCGCCCGGCGGGAGCAGATCTCGCCGCAGTCCATGGGCGCTACCCTCGCGGCGCTCCAGGCCCGCGGCCTGGTCGAGGTGACGGCCGACCCGCAGGACGGGCGGCGCAAGGTGCTCTCCGTCAGCGAGGACGGGATGCAGGTGCTGCGCGACAAGCGCAGCGCGCGCACGGAGCTGGTCGCGGGCGTCCTCGACGCGCGGTTCGACCGCACCGAGCTGGCCCAACTCGCCACGGCTGCACCGCTGTTGCTCAGGCTGGCCGAGCATGTCATACCGCCCGACGCGGACCCGTCGGGCGACGCGGACACCGGCTCCGCCACCCGCTCCGCTTCCGGCACCGCCACCCACGGGACGGACCGATGAGCGCCGCCGCGCCCGCGCCCGGGGCCAAACCGGCGGGCGACCGCTACAAGTGGGCGGCGCTCACCAACACCACCGCCGCCGTCTTCATGTCCTCCCTCGACGGCTCGATCGTCCTCATCGCGCTGCCCGCGATCTTCAACGGCATCCACCTGGACCCGCTGGCCCCCGGCAACATCGCCTACCTGCTGTGGATGATCATGGGCTACCGCCTGGTGCAGGCGGTCCTGGTCGTCACCGTCGGCCGGCTCGGCGACATGTACGGGCGGGTACGGATCTACAACGCGGGCTTCACGCTCTTCACCTTCGCCTCCGTGCTGCTGTCCTTCGATCCGTTCGACGCCGAGCACGGCGCGATGTGGCTGATCGGCTGGCGGCTGCTACAGGCCGCCGGCGGCTCGATGCTCACCGCGAACTCCGCGGCGATCCTCACCGACGCGTTCCCGCGCGAGCAGCGCGGCTTCGCACTGGGCATCAACCAGGTCGCCGGACTGGCCGGGATGTTCATCGGGCTGGTGGCCGGCGGTCTGCTCGCGACGTGGGACTGGCGCGCGGTGTTCTGGGTGAACGTACCCGTCGGTGTCTTCGGCACCCTGTGGGCGCGGCGCAGGCTGCGCGAGACCGCCGGGCGCGGCGGCGGACGGATCGACTGGTGGGGCAACGTCACCTTCGCGGTGGGCCTGAGCGCGGTGCTGGTCGGCGTCACCTACGGCCTCCAGCCCTACCGCGGTCACACCATGGGCTGGGCGAACCCGATGGTGCTGGCTCTGATCATCGGCGGGGTGGTGCTGCTGGCGGCCTTCGTACTGGTCGAGAGCCGCGTCGCGTCCCCGATGATCCAGCTCAGCCTGTTCCGGCTGCGCGCGTTCACCGCGGGCAACCTCGCCGGGCTGGCCATCTCCATCGGCCGCGGCGGCATGCAGTTCGTGCTGATCATCTGGTTGCAGGGCATCTGGCTGCCGCTGCACGGCTACGACTACTCCCGCACACCGCTGTGGGCCGGCATCTTCATGCTGCCGCTGACCGCGGGCTTCCTGCTCGCCGGGCCGGTGTCGGGGTACCTGTCGGACCGGTTCGGCTCACGCGGGCTCGCCACGTCCGGCGCGCTGCTGTTCGGGGCGAGCTTCCTCGGGCTGATGTGCCTGCCGATCGACTTCGACTACTGGGTGTTCGCGCTGCTGATCGCGCTCAACGGGATCGCGAGCGGGATGTTCGGCTCCCCGAACTCCTCCTCGATCATGGGCAGCGTGCCCGCGCACCTGCGCGGCGTCGCCTCCGGTATGCGCGCGACCTTCCAGAACTCCGGCACCGCCGTGTCGATCGGGGTGTTCTTCTCCCTGATGATCGCGGGCCTCGCCGGCAACCTGCCGCACACCCTGACCGCCCACCTCCAGCAGAACGGGGTGCCGCACGCCGCCGCCGCGCAGGCAGGCTCGCTGCCGCCGGTCGCGTCGCTGTTCGCCGCCCAGTTGGGGGTGAACCCGGTCGCCCACCTGCTCGGCCCGAGCGGGGTGCTGCCGAAGCTCACCCCGGAGCAGCGGCACGCCCTGACCGGCCGCGAGTTCTTCCCGCATCTGATCTCCGGGCCGTTCCACTCCGGCCTGACGATCGTCTTCCTCTTCGGCGCGGCTCTGGCCGTGCTGGCCGCGATCGCCTCCCTGCTGCGCGGTGGCCGCGACGAGCCCGGCACCGGGCAGCAGGGAGAGCAGGGGACGTCGACCGCCGAGGGCACGGCCTCCGCCCGGGCGTCCTGACCGCGCTCGGGCGTGAGCCGGCTCCGGAGCGAGCCGGCTCAGGCGTCCTGAAGCTGCTCGACCTCGACGTGCTTCGGGTAGAACGCCACGTGCCCGGCGATCGCGCCGACCGCGTCGTACGGCTCGCGGTAGGTCCACACGGCGTCGGCGATCGTGTCGTCACCGGTGACCAGCGAGTAGTAGGACGCGTCGCCCTTGTACGGGCAGTACGTGCTGCTGTCGGTGGGGGTCAGCGCGTCGGCTGCCACGTCGGCGAGCGGGATGTACTGGACGGCGGGGTAGTCGGCCTCCTGAAGGGTGAGGGCGCGGGTGGTGTCGGCGACGACCTTGCCGCCGGCGCGCACCACGACGCGGGCGGCCGTCGGCTCGACGGTGATGGGGTGGTCGGGGCCGGGCGTCTTGACGGGGCGTACCATGAGGACTCCAGAACTCCAGACGGATGGACCGGGCTTCTTCCTTCGACAACCCCGGGCGGTCAGCCGCCATTCCCGCCGAACCCGGACAGCCGGCGCTGCACCTGGAGCAGGTACTCCTTGCGGTTCAGCGGGTTGTGGTCGGTGCGCGGCCGCTCGGGCACCCGGCCGGTGACCGGCTGGTAGTGGTGGAAGGCGCTCTCCAGGACCCCTTCGCCGCGGGTCAGGGTCGGCAGCTGCTGCTCCAGGTCGTGCACCCGGGCGGCGGGGATGTCGCCCTCCAGTTCGTATCCGCCGTCACGCGCCGTGGGGGTGCGGGGCGCGGCCCCGAGCCGGGCGAGCGCGGGCAGCATCGTGCCGAGCGCGTCGGCGGGCAGGTCGAGGCGGAAGCGGTGCATCGGCTCGTGCACGGTGGTGCCCGCCTGCCGCAGCGCCGCCAGCAGCACCAGCGGGGTCACGCCGCGGAAGTCCGCGCCGGTGCTGGACATGCTCTTGTCGAACGTGGCGTGGGCGTGGCTCTGCCGCGGGCTGTAGCCGGAGTGCGTCATGGTGACCACGCAGTCGGTGACCCGCCAGCCGTACAGCCCCTGCTCCAGCGTCCGGCGCACCGTCTCCTCGACCGCGGCGAAGAACGCGTACGGCATCGCGCCCAGTTCCACGCCGAGTCGGAACCGCACCCCGCTGCCGACCGGTGCGGGCTCGACCCGCAGGCCGACCGTGGCCAGGAACGGGTTGCCGTCCTTCCCGTTGTACTCGACGGCCTCGCCGGTGCCGACCGGGCGCTCGATGTGCAGGGTGGTGGTCTGCCGGAAGTCGACGGCGAGCCCGAACTCGTCGGCCAACGTGGCCTGGATGACCTCCTTCTGCACCTCGCCGTAGAGCGACACCGCGATCTCTCGGCGCTGTTCGTCCCGGCGCAGGTCGATCAGCGGGTCCTGCTCGGCGAGTTGGGCCAGCGCGGCGTGCAGCGCGCCGCGCTCGGCGGGGCACCGGGCGCTGACGACGGTCTCCAGCGACGGTGGCGAGAAGTGCCGCTGCCGCTCATGGCCGGCGGGCGCCGCGCCGACGGTGTCGCCGATCCGTACCTCGCCCAGGCCCCAGATCCGGGCGATCCGGCCGGCCGGGACGCTGTCCCGCCGGGTGTCGGTGCCCGCGTCGAAGACGCTGATCGCGGTGACCTTGCCCGCGCCGGCCTCACCGGCCTCGCCGACTTCGCCGCCCGCGCGGTGCACCGGCAGCCGGTCGCGGGTGCGTACGGTGCCGGCCGTCACCTGGACGTAGGCGATCCGTTCGCCGGCCGCGCCGCGCTCCATCTTGAAGACGCTGCCGGCCACCGGTGCGGCCGGGTCGGGGCGCCGGGCGGGCAGCAGTTCGGCGATGCCGGCGATCAGCGCGTCGGTGCCGGCGCCGGTGACCGCGGAGCCGGCGTACACCGGGTGCACCTCCGCGGCGGCGGTCTGCTCGGCGAGCGCGGCGCGCAGCCGGGCGTGGTCGACGGCCGTCTCGTCGCGGACGTACGCCGCGAGCAGCCGGTCGTCGCGGCGGGAGAGCAGGTCGGCCAGCCGGGCGTCGAAGCCGGGGTCGGCGGCGGTGTACGGCAGCGCGGCGGCCTGCCGCGTGCCCTGGTCGCGGGCTCCGACCATCGGGACGATGTCGGGGGTGAGGCGGTGCGCGACGGCGTCGAGAGTCCGGTCGAGGTCGGCGCCGCGCCGGTCGAGCTTGTTGACGAAGATCAGCGTGGGGATGCGCAGCCGGCGCAGGGTGCGCATCAGGATGCGGGTCTGCGGCTGGACACCCTCGACCGCGGAGACCACCAGCACCGCCCCGTCGAGCACGCCGAGCACCCGCTCCACCTCGGCGATGAAGTCGGGGTGGCCGGGGGTGTCGATCAGGTTGACGTCGGTGCCGCCGAGCGCGCCGGGCAGCGTGAACGACACCACGGCCGACTTGATGGTGATGCCGCGCTGCTTCTCCAGGGCGAGGGAGTCGGTGGTGGTGCTGCCCTGGTCGACGCTGCCGATCTCGTCGATGACACCGGCGGCGTACAGCAGCCGTTCGGTCAGGCTGGTCTTACCGGCATCGATGTGCGCCAAGATGCCGAGGTTGAGCGAGGGGAGCGATTGCACGAAGCGTCATGTCCTCGAGGTCGGGGGTGTGTCCTGACTGAGCCGGCATGACGGAACCGCGCATGATCATCGCTCCTGGGGTCGGTGTGCTGTTTCGGTTACCGGCCGATCACAGCAGAGCCGCCGGACGGCGGCAACGTGTTTTCCGGGTGCCGCGGACCCCCGCCCGCGGCGCGGCGCATCGGCCCGTACCGCTCCCGCCGCTCACACCCCCGCGCCGTTCCCACCACCCGCGCTGCCCGCACCGCCCAGCAGCACGGCGGCGACGTCACCCGCTCGGGCGATTCCCTGCGCCCGGCCCGCCTCGGCCGCGGCCGGACGGCGCGCGGGGTCGAGGGGGTTGTGGCCGAACGCCCGGCGGGCGGCGGCGTCGGGGGTGAGCAGCAGCGTGCGCACTCCGGTCCGGGCCAGGGCGGCGGTCTCCGCGGCGGCACCGGGGTGCGGGCCGGGCACGTCGGGGATGGGGGCGAGCACCACGGCCCGGGCGTGGCCCATGGCGAGGGCCGGGTTGGCGCCGGAGCGCACCCCGCCGTCGATCCAGTGCCGGCCGCGCGCGGCGATCGGCGGCCAGATCCCGGGCACCGCGCCGGACGCGGCGACCGCGCGGCGCAGTTCGACCCCGCTCGCCCGGTCGAAGTACCCCGTCTCGCCGCTGTCCGCGTCGACCGAGGCGATCCGCAGCGGGCGTTGCGGCCACGCGGCGGCCGGGAGCAGCCGGCCGATCTCGGCGAGCACCTCCTCCTCACCGGTCCGTACGGCACCGCGCCCGAACCGGCCGAGCCGGCGCGCGGAGCCCGCGGAGGAGCGGCTGCCCAGCGCGGCCCACAGATAGCGGGCGGTCAGCGCGAGGCCGATGCGCAGGTCGGGAGAGTACGCCGTCCCGTCGGTCTCCTGCGCGAACAGGTCGTCCGGCCGCTCCCCCGCGGTGATCCGCGCGCCGAGCACGGCGCCGGCGGACGTGCCGACGACCAGGTCCGCCGCCGTCAGGTCGCACCCGGCGTCGGCCAGGCCCTTCAGGACACCGATCTCCCAGGCCATCGCGGTGAACCCGCCCCCGCCGAGCACCAGCGCGGTGCCGTGCCCGCCGTCGGGCGCGTCGGGTGCGGCGGGTGCGTCGGGTGCGGCAGCACCTTCGGGCGCGTCGGCTGTGTCGGGCGCGGCCGGCGAGTCGGGCGCGTCAGGACCTTCGGACATGGAGAACCCCGTTCCTGTGTCGAGCGGCAGCGCTTCGGACCTTTAAACGGGGAGTACTCCCCGTTTTCCGAGCGACGGTAGCAGCCGCGCCAGCGGTGGCAACGCCCGCCCTGCCAGGCCCACTTCGGGCGTGGGTCAGCCCAGCAGGACCGGCAGCGAGGCCAGCCCCCTGAGCAGGGCGCCGGTGCGCCAGGCCACAGCGGCCGGGTCCACGTCGAGGGCGAGGCGCGGGTGTTGCTCGAAGAGGACGCGCGGTGCGATCGCCGCCTCCGCGCGGGACGGCGGCGCACCCGGGCAGTGGTGGACGCCGTGCCCGCAACCGAGGTGGACGGGAGGGGCGCGGGGCCGGGCGGTTCGACCGCGGGCGGCGCAGCGTACGGGCAGGTCGCGGGCTCCTCCGAACGGACCGCGCCCCGGCCGCGCCGACATCGGGCCGCCCTCCGCGTCGGCCCGCCACAGCACACGGCCGCCACAGCACAGGGCCGCCACAGCACACGGCCGCCACGGCACCGGACCCTCGCCGCGGCCGGCCCCCGCCCGCCCGGATCGCCTCGGGTACGGTGCCGGTATGGACCGCACCCGCCCGTACGGATCGCCGCAGGCCGAAGCGGCGCCGCGGCGGCGGGATGCCGCGCGCAACCGGGAACTGCTGCTGGCGGCCGCGCACGCGGTCTACGCCGAGCACGGCGTGGAGGCGCCGATCGACGTGATCGCACGGCGGGCCGGGGTCGGCAACGCCACCCTCTACCGGCACTTCCCCGACCGGGGCGCGCTGGTGGAGGAGGTCTTCCGCGAGGCGCTGGGGCGCATCCGGGAGCAGGGCGAGCGGGCCAGGACCGCCGAGGACGCCTGGGCCGGGCTGTGCGGCTACCTCGACGCGGTCTTCGGCATGCTGGCCGCCGATCGCGGTGCCAACGACCTGATGACGACCGGGCTTTCCGGTGTGCCGTCGCTCGACGCGCTGCACGCGCACAACCGCGAGACGCTGGCTGTGCTGCTGGGCCGGGCCCGGGCCGACGGCACCGTCCGCCCGGACGCCACCACGGAGGACCTGCTGCTGGGCCTGCTGGCGCTGGGCCGCGTCGTCCCCGCGCTGGCCTCCGTCGAGGCCGGTGCCTGGCGCCGCCCGCTCGCCCTGCTCCTGGACGGTCTGCGGTCACGGACCGGAGCAGACCTGCCAGGGCCGCACTTGACGGAGCGTCAATTCGCTTCCGTGCTGGCCGACTTCCGCACCTGACCGGCGGGCGCGGCCGGTCCGCCCGGGTCAACCGGACGGCGCGCCGGCCCTCGGCGGGCAGTCGTGCCGGGCGCCGGTCAGCCCCATGACGTTCAGCACCGGCTCCCCGTCGTCGGGGATCTCGAAGGTGAAGGTCGCGCCGCTGGGCGTGGCGGTGAGCGCGCACTGGCTGCCGAAGGTGAGGCCGGCGCACGGCTCCCAGGGGCAGCCGGCCCGGTCGAGGGCGTCCACCACGTCCCGGTGGGTGAGGTGGGCCGGGAACGCCTGCGACCTTCCGGGGACGGTGGAGGGCAGTTCGATCACGTCGCGCCAGGTCTGGACGCAGATCGGCGACCCGACTCTTTGGCAGCGGCAGACGGTCAGTTCGAGGTCGCCGTACGCGTACAGGCGCGGCCACCGGCCCGGCTCGCCCCTCGCGCCGGCGTCCCACGGCTCGCCGAAGGCCGCGGTCACCTCGTCCCAGCCGGCGCCGACCTGCACCGGTCCCCACCGGCCCGTCGTCGCCATGCCGGCCAGGATGTCGGGTATCGCCACGCGGAGATCATGGCATCCGGCCCGGCCGCACTCCCCCGCTTTTCCGGCCCGGCGCCACCAGCCGGCGTCAATGGCCCGTAATAGATCCATTACGGTCGCGGTACCCGCGGACCCGGGGCCGGGGCGGCGGCGGGCAGCTTCGGGGTGCGGCGGGCGCCGGGCCGGCCGGCGGCGGGCGCTTCCGGAGTGCGGCACGTGGGCGGCGGATGGGCGGAGAATGGGACGCATGAGCGAGATGCCCGAGCCGGCCGGTGCCGGCACGCTGAGCGGTGCCGCGTTCTTCCGGCCCGTCCGGGCCGGCAACGCGTTCGAGGAGACCGTCGAGCGGCTGCTCCAGGTGATCAAGCTGGGAGTGGTCGCGCACGGCGAACGGCTGCCGCCGCAAAGGGAGTTGGCGGAGCGCTTCAACGTCAGCAGGGTGACCCTGCGCGAGGCGCTGGGCTCGCTGGAGCAGGCCGGTTACGTGGAGTCGCGGCGCGGTCGTACCGGCGGGACCTTCGTCCTGCACCGGGCCGGCGGCCAGGACGGCCCGGGGCCGGGGCGGATGGCCGAGCGCGCGCCGGACGAGCTGGAGGACACCCTCGCCTACCGCCAGGCGCTGGAGATCGGCGCGGCCGAACTCGCCGCCAGCCGCACGCTGCGCCCCGAGGAGCGCCGCCACCTGGACAACCGGCTGCGGGACACGCACAGTTGCGACCCGGTCGACTACCGGCAGATGGACTCGCGCTTCCACCTGGCGATCGCCGAGCTGAGCGGTTCACGGTCGCTGGCCGCGAGCATCGCCGACACCCGGATGCGGCTCAACGACCTGCTCAACGCGATCCCGCTGCTGGAGCGGAACATCGAGCACTCCCAGGCCCAGCACGCCCGGATCGTGGCGGCGATACTCGGCGGCGACCCGGCCACGGCCCGCCGGGCAGCCGAGGAGCACCTGGCCGCCACCGCGTCGCTGCTGCGCGGCTTCCTCGGCTGAAAGGCGTTCCGGCCGTTCAACGCCCGGCGCGGACAAGGCTCTTGACGGCGTACCTGGCGGAGTGAGACGGTCTCCCACCTAATGGACCAGCTTCATTCCATTGACCAGCTCGGGAGATGCCCCGGCCGCACCCGCGGTGCTCCGACCACGCCAACCTCCCCAGAAGGTGCCCATGTCTGTCCCCCGCCCACCAGACGACACCGAACCCTCCCCCACACCCTCTGACGCCGCCGTCCCCGCGCCCTCCGACACTCCCTCTGACGCCGCCGTCCCCGCGCCCCGCGGCGCGGCCCCCTCCTCCGACGAGCAGCGGCTGCGCGAACTCGGCTACGTCCAGGAGCTGGCCCGCTCCATGTCGGGCTTCTCCAACTTCGCCGTCTCCTTCTCCATCGTCTCGATCCTCTCCGGCTGCCTGACCCTCTACGGCTTCGGCATGAACACCGGCGGCCCCGCGCTCATCACCTGGGGCTGGCCGGTCGTCGGGCTGATGACCCTGTGCGTGGGCCTGTCCATGGCCGAGATCTGCTCCAGCTACCCGACCGCCGGCGGCCTGTACTACTGGGCGGCGAAGCTGGCCCCCTCCCGGGCGCCGGCGTGGAGCTGGTTCACCGGCTGGTTCAACTTCCTCGGCCAGGTCGCGGTCACCGCGGGCATCGACTACGGCGCCGCCACCTTCCTCAACGCCCTGCTGGACCTCCAGTTCGGCCTGTCGGCCACGCCCGCCCACACCGTGGAGATCTTCGCGGTGATCCTCGTGGCGCACGGCCTGCTCAACACCCTGGGCGTGCGGCTGGTCGCGCTCTTCAACGACGTCAGCGTCTGGTGGCACCTGCTCGGCGTGCTGATCATCGTCGGCGTGCTGGTGTTCGTGCCCGACCACCACTCCTCCGCGTCCTTCGTCTTCGGCAAGTTCGTCAACGACACCGGCTTCCACAGCCCGTTCTACGTCGCGATGCTCGGCCTGCTGCTGGCGCAGTACACCCTCACCGGCTACGACGCCTCCGCGCACATGACCGAGGAGACCCACGACGCCGCCCGCTCCGGCCCGCGCGGCATCGTCAACGCGATCGTGGTCTCGCTGGTGGCCGGCTGGGTCCTGCTGCTCGGCCTCACCTTCGCCATCCAGAACTACGACGGCGAGCGGACCAGCGGCAGCGGGGTGCCGCCGGCCCAGATCTTCATCGACGCCATCGGGCACACCGGTGCCAAGCTCCTGCTGCTGATCGTGATCGGCGCCCAGTTCTTCTGCGGGATGGCCTCGGTCACCGCCAACTCCCGGATGATCTACGCGTTCTCGCGGGACGGCGCGCTGCCCGGGTCGCGGCTGTGGCACCGGATCAACCCGCGCACCCAGACCCCGACCAGCGCCGTGTGGCTGGCCGCGGGCGGCGCGTTCCTGCTCGGCCTGCCGGCGCTGTGGAACTCCACCGCCTACGCCGCGGTCACCTCGGTCTCGGTGATCGGCCTCTACATCGCCTACGTCATCCCGGTGTACCTGCGGCTGCGGCAGGGCGACACGTTCGTGCGCGGGCCGTGGCATCTGGGGCGCTGGAGCCGTCCGATCGGTACCGTGGCGGTGGGCTGGACGGCGCTGATCACCGTGCTGTTCATGCTTCCCACCGTCAGCCCGATCACCGCCCTCAGCTTCAACTACACCCCGGTCGCGGTGGCCGTCGTGCTGGGCTTCGCGGGGGTGTGGTGGCTGGTCTCGGCCCGGCGCTGGTTCACCGGTCCCCGGGTGCAGAGCAGCCTCCAGGAGTCCGACCTCGTCGCGAGCGATGTGGAGAAAAGTTGAGCAGCGTCCGCCTCACCTTCGACGATCTGCGCGAGCGCGTCGCGGCCGGCGCCGTCGACACCGTCGTGCTGGCGATGACCGACATGCAGGGCCGCCTCCAGGGCAAGCGCGTCGCCGCCGACTTCTTCCTGTCCGACGTGGTGCCGAACGCGGCGGACGGCTGCGGCTACCTGCTGACCGTCGACGTCGACATGAACACCGTCGACGGCTACGCCCTCTCCTCCTGGGAGGGCGGCTACGGCGACCTCGTGCTCGCGCCGGACCTCGACACCCTGCGGATGGTGCCCTGGCACCCGGCGACCGCCATGGTCCAGTGCGACGTCACCCACCACGACGGCACCGCGGTCGGCGTCTCGCCCCGGCAGGTGCTGCGCCGCCAGCTCGACCGCCTCGCCGAGCACGGCTGGCACGCCTACGCGGGCACGGAACTGGAGTTCATCGCCTTCCGCGACACCTACGAGCAGGCGTGGGAGAGCGACTACCACCGGCTGACCCCGGTCAACCAGTACAACGTCGACTACTCCATCCTCGGCACCTCCCGGATCGAGCCGCTGCTGCGCCGTATCCGCAACGGGATGGCCGGCGCGGGCCTGACCGTGGAGTCGGCGAAGGGCGAGTGCAACCCCGGGCAGCACGAGATCGCCTTCAAGTACGGCCCGGCGCTGGCCACTTGCGACGACCACGCGGTGTACAAGACCGGCGCGAAGGAGATCGCCGCGCAGGACGGCGTGAGCCTCACCTTCATGGCCAAGTACGACGAGCGGGAGGGCAACTCCTGCCACATCCACCTGAGCCTGCGCGACGACGAGGGCCGCCCGGTGCTGGCGGGCGAGCGCCCGCACGGCTTCTCGACGGTGATGGAGCACTTTTTGGCCGGTCAGCTCGCCTGCCTGGCCGACTTCGCGCTGCTGCTCGCGCCGAACGTCAACTCCTACAAGCGCTACGTCGAGGGCAGTTTCGCGCCCACCGCGATCGCCTGGGGCCGCGACAACCGCACCTGCGCGCTGCGGGTGGTCGGCCACGGGCCGTCGCTGCGGTTCGAGAACCGGGTGCCGGGCGGGGACGTCAACCCGTATCTGGCGGTGGCCGCGCTCGTCGCGGCCGGGCTGTACGGCGTCGAGCACGAGCTGCCGCTGGAACCGGAGTTCACCGGCAACGCGTACGCCTCCGCGGCCCCGCGGGTCCCGGCCACCCTGCGCGACGCGGTCGACGCCTTCGAGCGCAGCGACCGCGCCGTGTCGGCCTTCGGCCCGGACGTCGTCGACCACTACGTACACGCCGGCCGGACCGAACTGGCCGCCTTCGACCGGGCGGTGACCGACTGGGAGCGGCGCCGCGGATTCGAGCGGCTGTGACCCGCCGCCCCCGCCGCCCGCTGATCGGCATCACCGGCTACCTGGACGACGCCGCCTGGGGCGTCTGGCGGCAGCCCGCCGCCCTCGTCCCGCACACCTACGTCGAGTCCGTCACCCGCGCGGGCGGCACCGCGGTCGTGCTGCCGCCGCAGGCCGACGGCGCCGGCGACGTGCTCGACCGGCTCGACGGGCTGCTGCTCGCGGGCGGGCCCGACGTGGACCCGGCGCGGTACGGCGCGGCGCCGCATCCGCGCACGGGCGCACCGCACGAGGCCCGCGACGCCTGGGAGTTCGGCCTGCTGGCCGGCGCGCTGGACCGGGACCTGCCGGTGCTCGCGGTGTGCCGCGGGATGCAGGTGCTCAACGTCGCGCTCGGCGGCGCGCTGGTCCAGCACCTGCCGGACCGGGTCGGCGACAGCGCGCACCAGCCGGCCCCGGCGACGTTCGGACGGCGGACGGTACGCACCCGGCCGGGCAGCTTCCTGCACGGCGTCCTCGGCGCCACTTCCGAGGTGTCCTGCTACCACCACCAGGCGGTCGGCGCCCTCGGTACGGGGCTGCTGCCCGCGGCCTGGAGCGAGGACGAGACCGTGGAGGCGCTCGAACGGCCCGGCGGCGGGTTCGCCGTCGGCGTCCAGTGGCACCCGGAGGCGGACGCGGCCGACCCGCGCCTGTTCACCGCGTTCGTCGCGGCGGTCCGGGGAGCCCGGGGAAGCGCGCCATGACGCCGGCCGCACGGGCGTACGGCCCGGCCGGTCGTCCCCCCGGAGACGGGCGCCGGACCCGGACCCGCACGGCTCGCCGCACTCGGAGCCGCACCCGCACCCACACCGCTCACCGTATCGACCGCTCCCAGGACAGGGTGGACAGCTGATGCCCCGACCAGACACCGCCGCGGCGGACACCACCGCACCGGACGTGGCCGCCGAGCCGTGGCCGGTGGTGAACCCGGCCACCGAGGAGATCCTCAGCACCGTGCCGATGGCCGACCTGGCCGGGACGGACGCGGTGATCGCCCGCAGCCGCGCCGCGTTCGCGACCTGGCGCCGGGTGGCACCGGCCGACCGGGCCCGGCTGCTGCGGGCGTTCGCCGCCGCCGTGGACGCCGACCGCGCGCACCTGGCGGAGCTGGAGGTCGCCAACTCCGGCCACACGCTGGGCAACGCGCAGTGGGAGGCGGCCAACGTCCGCGACGTCATCGAGTACTACGCCGCCGCGCCCGAACGGCACTCCGGTCGCCAGATCCCGGTGGCCGGCGGCCTGGACGTCACCTTCCACGAGCCGCTCGGCGTGGTCGGCGTCATCGTGCCGTGGAACTTCCCGATGCCGATCGCCGGGTGGGCGCTGGCCCCCGCGCTGGCGGCCGGCAACACCGTGGTGCTCAAGCCGGCCGAGCTGACCCCGCTGACCGCCCTGCGGCTGGGCAGGCTGGCGCTGGAGGCGGGCCTGCCGCCGGGCGTGCTGGAGGTGCTGCCCGGCCGGGGCGACGTCGTGGGGCGGCGCTTCGTCACCCACCCGGACGTCCGCAAGGTCGTCTTCACCGGCTCCACCCGGGTCGGCAAGGAGATCATGGCGGGCTGCGCGGCCCAGGTGAAGCCGGTGACGCTGGAGTTGGGCGGGAAGAGCGCCAACATCGTCTTCGCGGACGCGGACCTGGCGAAGGCCGCCGCGACCGCGCCGTCCGCCGTCTTCGACAACGCCGGGCAGGACTGCTGCGCGCGTTCGCGGATTCTCGTCCAGCGCTCGGTGTTCGACGACTTCATGGCACGGCTGGAGCCCGCGGTGCGGGCGGTGCGGGTCGGTGACCCGGCCGATCCGGCCACCGAGATGGGGCCGTTGATCTCGGCCGCCCGGCGCGCCGCGGTCGCCGCCTACGTGCCCGAGGACGCCCCGGTCGCCTTCCGCGGCAGCGCCCCGGACGGCCCGGGCTTCTGGTTCCCGCCGACCGTGCTGGCCCCGGTGCGGCCCGACGACCGCGCGTTCACCGAGGAGATCTTCGGGCCGGTGGTGACCGTGGTCCCGTTCACCGACGAGGAGGACGCCGTACGCATCGCCAACGACACGTCCTACGGCCTGTCGGGTTCGATCTGGACCCGCGACGTGGGGCGGGCGATCCGGGTGGCGCGCGCCGTCGACGCGGGCAACCTGTCGGTCAACTCGCACTCCTCGGTGCGCTATTCGACCCCGTTCGGCGGGTTCAAGCAGTCCGGCCTCGGCCGCGAGCTGGGCCCGGACGCACTCGACGCCTTCACCGAGACCAAGAACGTCTTCATCGCCACGGAGGAATGAACCCATGACGCTCGCACCACGCCTGGACGGCCGCGTCGCCGTGATCACCGGAGCCGGCAGCGGCATCGGGCTGGCCAGCGCCCGCCGGATGGCCGCCGAGGGGGCCAAGGTGGTCTGCGTCGACGTGGACGCGGACACCGGCGCCGCCGCCGCGCAGGAGGTCGGCGGCCTGTTCGTCCGGGCCGACGTCACCGACGAGGACGCGGTACGCGGGATGTACGAGACGGCGGTCGCCACGTACGGGCGGCTCGACATCGCGTTCAACAACGCGGGGATCTCGCCGCCGGAGGACGACTCCATCCTCACCACCGGCCTGGAAGCCTGGCGCCGGGTGCAGGAGGTGAACCTGACCAGCGTCTACCTGTGCTGCAAGTACGCCATCCCGCACATGCAGCGGCAGGGCAAGGGCTCGGTCATCAACACGGCGTCGTTCGTGGCGGTGATGGGCGCGGCGACCTCGCAGATCTCGTACTCCGCGTCCAAGGGCGCCGTGCTCTCCATGAGCCGGGAGCTGGGGGTGCAGTTCGCCCGCGAGGGCATCCGGGTCAACGCGCTGTGCCCCGGGCCGGTCAACACCCCGCTGCTGCGGGAGCTGTTCGCCAAGGACCCGGAGCGGGCCGCCCGCCGCCTGGTGCACATCCCGCTCGGCCGGTTCGCCGAACCGGAGGAAGTGGCGGCCTCGGTGGCGTTCCTGGCGAGCGACGACTCGTCGTTCATCACGGCGTCCACCTTCCTGGTCGACGGCGGGATCTCGGGGGCCTATGTGACGCCGCAGTAGCGGCCGGGGCGCGCGGGGCCGGCGGCCAGGCGCCGGCGGCCCGACGCACGCCATCGGGCGCACGCGGTCGGGCGCACGCGGTCCGACATCGTGTTCGACGCACCCTGTTCGGCGCCGTCCCACGTGATGCACCCTGTCCCAGGCACCCCACAACCCAACGGAACGGCGGATCACATGAATGACGTCAGTCGCAGGAAGTTCATGGCCCTGTCGGCGGCAGCGGCCGCGGCGGCGACCGTCGGCGGCGCGGCGGACGCCACCGCCGCGGCCGCCCCCGGCGACGCGCCGGCCGCGGCACCGGCGGCCACCGGAACGCTGACCGACGCCAAGCACATCGTGATCCTCATGCAGGAGAACCGCTCCTTCGACCACTACTTCGGCACGCTGAAGGGCGTCCGCGGCTTCGCCGACCGCAGCGCGATCCAGGTCGCGGGCGGCTACAGCGTCTTCAACCAGCCCAACGGCGCCGGCCGGCAGTACCCGTGGCAGTTCAGCGCCACCGAGCCGGCCGGCGGCGCCGACCCCGAGCGGCTGGCGCAGTGCAGCGGCGACCTCGCGCACGGCTGGGCGGACCAGCACGCGGCGTGGAACGGCGGCCGGATGGACGGCTGGGTCGCCGCCAAGGGCAACGTCCGCACCCTCGGCTACCTCAACCGCGACGACATCCCCTTCCACTACGCGCTCGCCGACAACTACACCGTCTGCGACGCCTACTTCAGCTCCACGCTCAGCGCCACCGGCCCCAACCGCACCTTCCACTGGAGCGGCCAGATCGACCCGGACGGCCGGAGCGGCGGCCCCGCCTACGACGGCGGCTCGGAGTCGGGGCTGCGCTGGCAGACCTACGCCGAGGCGCTCCAGGACGCCGGGGTGAGCTGGAAGGTCTACCAGAACGCGGCGGACAACTTCACCGACAACGCCCTCGCCTACTTCACGCAGTTCACCTCCGCGGCCGCCGGCACCCCGCTGCACGACCGGGGCATGGGCTCGGTGCCCAAGGTGACCGGGAAGACCCCGGACGACATCGCCGCCGCGATCAAGGCCGACGTCCTGGCGGGCACCCTCCCCCAGGTCTCCTGGGTGGTGGCCGACGAGGGCTCCTCCGAGCACCCGTACGCGACACCGGCCGACGGCGCGCACTTCGTGCACATGGTCATCGACGCGCTGGGCGCCGACCCGGCCGTCTACAACTCCTCGATCCTCTTCCTCAACTACGACGAGAACGACGGCTTCTTCGACCACGTGCCGCCGCCGGTCCCGGTGGACGGCACCGCCGGCGAGTTCTGGACCGGCACCCCCGTCGGGCTCGGCGTCCGGGTGCCGATGATCGCGATATCCCCCTGGAGCAGGGGCGGTTGGGTCGACTCCGAGGTCTTCGACCACACCTCGGTGCTGCGCTTCCTGGAGACCTGGACCGCGGCCCTGGGCACCCCCGCCACATGCCCGAACATCAGCGCCTGGCGCCGCGCGGTCTGCGGCGACCTCACCTCGGCGTTCGACTTCGCCCACCCGGTGCCCGGGCTGCCCTCGCTGCCCGACACCTCGGCCGTGATCGGCGAGTCCACCTGCGCGCCGCTGCCCAACCCGGCGCCGGTGACCAACGCGCTGCCCGCGCAGGAGTCCGGCACCCGACCGGCCCGCGCGCTGCCGTACCAGCCGGGCGCCAACCTCGACCACATCGAGTTCGACGCCGGCGGCGTGACCCAGGTCTGGCTGGCGATGGACAACACCGACGCCCGCTCCACCCGCACGGTGCACTTCGCCGCCTACGCCAACGCCCACCGCGGTGGCGGCCCCTGGCAGTACACCGTCGCCGCGGGCAGCGCCACCAGCGACTTCTTCAACTGCGGCCCCGGCTACGGCGACGGGAAGTACGACCTCAGCGTGGTCGGCCCCAACCGCTTCCTGCGCCGCTTCCAGGGCGACACCACCGCGCCGGGCAAGGACGTCGCCGTCACGTCCTCCTACGCCGTCACCAGCAGCACCGGCAAGCTCGCGCTCTGGTTCGACCTCGCCAACAACGGCTCCGCACCGGTCACGTTCACCATCGCCAGCGGCAACTACCGCACCGACGGCCCCTGGACGTACCAGGTCCCGGCCGGCGGGCATGTGGCCGACTACTTCAACGCGGTGGCCTACTTCAACGGCTGGTACGACATGACGGTGACGGTCAGCAGCGACCCGAGCTGGTCGCAGCGGTTCAGCGGCCACCTGGAGACCGGGCTGCCGAGCGTCAGCGGCTGACCGCCGGGGTCAGCCGCCGGCGGCCGGGGTCAACGGCTGCGCGCCGCATGGCGGTTGGCGCGCAGCCACTCCTTGTTCATCGAGGTGATCGACAGCAGCGGGATGCCCTTGGGGCAGGCGGTGGCGCACTCGCCGGTGAGCGTGCAGCCGCCGAAGCCCTCGGCGTCCATCTGCCCGACCATGTCCAGCACGCGGCTCTCGCGCTCCGGTCCGCCCTGCGGGAGCGCGGCGAGGTGGTTGACCTTCGCGGAGGTGAAGAGCATCGCGGAGCCGTTGGGGCAGGCCGCGACGCAGGCGCCGCAGCCGATGCACTCGGCGTGCTCGAAGGCCCGGTCGGCGTCGGGCTTGGGCACGGGCGTGGCGTGTGCCTCGGGCGCGGCGCCGGTGGGCACCGAGACGTAGCCGCCGGCGGAGATGATCCGGTCGAAGGCGGAGCGGTCCACCACGAGGTCGCGGACGACCGGGAAGGCGGCCGCGCGCCAGGGTTCGACGTCGATGGTGTCGCCGTCGCGGAAGGACCGCATGTGCAGCTGGCAGCTGGTGGTGCGCTCGGGGCCGTGCGCGTCGCCGTTGATGACGACGCCGCACGCGCCGCAGATGCCCTCGCGGCAGTCGTGGTCGAAGGCGACCGGGTCCTCGCCGTCGAGGGTGAGGCGTTCGTTGAGGGTGTCGAGGACTTCGAGGAAGGACATGTCGGGCGAGACGCCGTCGACCTCGTAGGCGGTCATGGCACCGGGGGCGTCGGCGTTCTTCTGCCGCCAGATGCGCAGGGTGAGCCTCATGCGTAGCTCCGCTGGGTGGGGTGGACTTCGGTGAAGACGAGCTCTTCGCGGTGCAGCAGGGGCGGCGCTCCGGTGCCGGTGTACTCCCAGCCGGCGGCGTAGCTGAACTCGTCGTCGCGGCGGGCGGCCTCGCCGTCGGGGGTCTGCGACTCCTCGCGGAAGTGGCCGCCGCAGGACTCGGCGCGGTGCAGGGCGTCCAGGCACATGAGTTCGGCGAGTTCGAGGTAGTCCACCACGCGGTTGGCGCGCTCCAGGGACTGGTTGAACTCCGCCTCGGTGCCGGGCACCTTGATCCGGCGCCAGAACTCCTCGCGGATCTGCGGGATGCGCTCCAGGGCCTTGCGCAGGCCCTGCTCGGTGCGGGACATCCCGCAGAACTCCCACATCAGCTCGCCGAGTTCGCGGTGGAAGGAGTCGGCGGTGCGGTCGCCGTCGACGCTCACCAGCCGGTGCAGCCGCTCCTTGGTGCCGGCCATCGCCTCGACCACGGCGGGGTGTTCGGCGTCGACCGGGTCGGCGGCCGGGTGCCGGGCGAGGTAGTCGTTGAGGGTGGCGGGCAGCACGAAGTAGCCGTCGGCCAGGCCCTGCATGAGCGCGGACGCGCCGAGCCGGTTCGCGCCGTGGTCGGAGAAGTTGGCCTCGCCGATCGCGAACAGCCCGGGCACGGTGGTCTGCAGGTCGTAGTCCACCCACAGCCCGCCCATCGTGTAGTGCACGGCCGGGTAGATCCGCATCGGCACCTCGTACGGGTTCTCCGCGGTGATCCGCTCGTACATCTCGAAGAGGTTGCCGTACTTCTCCTCCACCGCGCGCCGGCCCAGCCGGGCGATGGCGTCGGCGAAGTCGAGGTAGACGCCCTGGCCGCCGGGGCCGACGCCGCGGCCCTCGTCGCAGACGTTCTTCGCGGCGCGGGAGGCGATGTCGCGCGGCACGAGGTTGCCGAACGAGGGGTAGATCCGCTCCAGGTAGTAGTCGCGTTCGGCCTCGGGGATCGCGGCGGGCGGGCGGGTGTCGCCCTGGGCCTTCGGCACCCAGATCCGGCCGTCGTTGCGCAGCGACTCGCTCATCAGCGTCAGCTTCGACTGGTGGTCGCCGGTGCGCGGGATGCAGGTGGGGTGGATCTGGGTGAAGCACGGGTTGGCGAAGTACGCGCCCCGGCGGTGGGCCCGCCAGATCGCGGTGGCGTTGGAGTTCATCGCGTTGGTCGACAGGTAGAAGACGTTGCCGTAGCCGCCGGAGGCGAGCACGACGGCGTCGGCGAGGTGGGTGCTGACCTCGCCGGTGACCAGGTCGCGGGCGACGATGCCGCGGGCCCGCCCGTCCACGACGACCAGGTCCAGCATCTCGGTGCGCGGATGGATCTCCACGTTGCCGGCCGCGATCTGCCGGGACAGCGCCTGGTAGGCGCCGAGCAGGAGTTGCTGGCCGGTCTGGCCACGGGCGTAGAAGGTGCGGGAGACCTGGACGCCGCCGAAGGAGCGGGTGTCGAGCAGGCCGCCGTACTCGCGGGCGAACGGCACGCCCTGCGCGACGCACTGGTCGATGATCTCCACCGAGATCTGCGCCAGCCGCCGCACGTTGGACTCGCGGGCGCGGAAGTCGCCGCCCTTGACGGTGTCGTAGAAGAGCCGGTGGATGGAGTCGCCGTCGTTGCGGTAGTTCTTCGCGGCGTTGATGCCGCCCTGCGCGGCGATGGAGTGGGCCCGGCGCGGGGAGTCCTGGTAGCAGAACTGCACGACGTGGTAGCCCTGTTCGGCGAGGGTGGCGCCCGCGGAGCCGCCGGCCAGCCCGGTGCCGACCACGATCACGGTGTGCTTGCGGCGGTTGGCGGGGTTGACCAGCTTCGCGGTGAAGCGGCGGGTGTCCCAGCGGTCCTCGATCGGCCCGTCGGGGGCCTTGCTGTCGGCGATGGGCGCGCCGGTGCCGTAGCGGGTGTAGTCGGTCAACTCGGCTCCCTCAGTGGACGGTTCCGGTCATGACGCCGACCGGTACGGCGATGAAGCCGGCCGTCAGCAGGACCGCGAGGCCGGTGGCGGTGGCCTTCAGCGCACGGTCACGGCGGCGGTTGCCCGCGCCGAGCGTCTGCGCGGCGCTCCAGAAGCCGTGCTGGATGTGCAGGCCGAGCGCGAGCATCGCCACGATGTAGATGACGTCGCCGTACCAGGTGTGGAAGGTCGCCTCGACGTTCTGGTACGGGTGCCCGGGTTGGGCGTTGCGGTTGACGGTGAGCGTGGTCAGGTCCAGCAGGTGCCAGACGATGAACAGCGCGAGGATCACTCCGCCCCAGCGCATGGTGCGGGTGGCGTAGCTGGAGCGGGCCTTGCGGTGGGCGTAGCCGACCGGACGGGCCCGCAGGTCGCGGCGGCTGAGCTGGTAGGCGGTCACGCCGTGCGCGACGACCGCGACGACGAGGACCACCCGGATGATCCACAGCGCCCACTCGTAGTGCAGCGCGGGCTCGCCGAGGGTGCGCAGCCAGTGCGCGTACCCGTTGTAGTCGTCGGCGCCGAAGAAGATCTTGAGGTTGCCGAGCATGTGGGCGACCAGGTAGAGCAGCATGACCAGCCCGCTCACCGCCATGACCGCTTTCTTGCCGACGGTGGAGTCCCAGGCCGTTTTCAGCGTGGGCGGCCGCCGGTATGTCCGCGTTGCCAATGCCATGGACACGACGGTAGGGCGCCGACCGATGAGTGGTCCAAGACATGATCCGGCTCGTTTCCATAGCGAACGCCTATGAAGGCGTACGCTGAGGGCATGCAGTTCCAGCAGCTCGCGTACTTCGTGGCAGTCGCGGAGACGCGGCACTTCACCCGCGCCGCGGAGGCCGTCCACGTTTCGCAGCCGTCGTTGTCCCAGCAGATCAGGGCGCTGGAGAAGGAGCTGGGGGCGCCGCTGTTCAGCCGGGCGCGCGGCAACATCGCGCTCACCGACGCCGGGGAGGCGCTGCTGCCGCTGGCGGTGCGCATCCTCGCCGACGCGGACACCGCGCGGCACGAGGTGCTGGAGCTGGCGCAGTTGCGCAGCGGCCGGGTGCGGCTGGGCGCCACGCCCAGCCTGTGCACGGGGCTGCTGCCGGTCGTGCTGCGCGCCTTCCACGACCGGCACCCCGGAATCCGGCTGCTGCTGGAGGAGGGCGGCTCCCACGACCTGGTCCGCGAGCTGGCCCGCGGGGCGCTCGACCTCGCGCTGGTGGTGCTGCCGCTGCCCAGCCCCTCCCCCGCGCTCACCACGGTCGAGCTGTTCCAGGAGGACCTGGTCGCCGTCTCCGCGGTCGGCGCGGACCCGCCGCCCACGCCGCTGCGGATCGAGGATCTGCGCGGGCAGCCGATGGTGATGTTCCGGCACGGGTACGACTTGCGGGACCTGACGCTCGGCGCGTGCCGCGCCGCCGGTTTCGAGCCGACCTTCACGGTCGAGGGCGGCGAGATGGACGCGGTGCTGGGGTTCGTACGGGCCGGGCTCGGGATCGGGGTGGTGCCCTCCATGGTGGCCGCCCGGGCCGGCGACGGCCTGCGCGTCACGCCGCTGGCCCGCCCCGGCCTACGGCGCACCGTCGCGCTCGCGCACCGCAGCGATGTGGCTCCGCCGCGGGCCGCGCGGGTGCTCCAGCAGGTCATCCTCTCCGAGGCGCCTCCCCGGTGACCCGACCCCCGGGGTGGTCCGTCCTGCCGGCCCCGGGACCGCCCGCCGTCCGGTGGGGAGCCGACCGCGGTGCCCCCGCGCCCTCGATTTCGCGCGGCTCCCCCGCGGTGGAGTCGCACGAATAGTGTGTGCCGACGGGCAGGCTCAACAACCTGCCCGAGTTGCCGGAAAGCGTACGGCCCCCTGACCATGCCCGGCCCCGCACCCGGGCAGGACACCGGCCCAACACCCTCCAGCCGGCCGCGTTCCCACCGCGCACCACCCACGTTGCGTGGTCTTTTGCCCGTGGTTGCCCCTGCCCAACGGCCTTACTCTGAATGGTGAAAGGGGGTCGCCATGACCGCAGATCTCGGCGACAACGTCCGCAGGTACCGGCGTATGGCCGGACTCAGTCAGGAACAGCTTGCCGACGAAGCCGAACTGTCCACCGGCACCATTCAAAAAGTCGAACAGGGCGGCAGCGTCCGTATCGAAACCCTCCACATCATCGCCCGCGCTCTGGGCATCAGGACTTCCCAGCTTCTCGCCGAAGACCCGCCCAATCCGCAACGGCATGTCCCAGGCGAACGCCTCAGTCTCCAGGCCCTGCGTATCGCCCTGACCCCGCCTCTCGCGCTGACCCTCACGGCAGACTCCCCCGCACCGTCAGCCGACGAGGAGCCCAGCTTGAACCGGTTGCGGCGCAGGACGCAGGATGCCGCCCTGCTCTACCCGGCCGGACGGTACGAAAGCCTCGCCGCCGTCCTGCCCGGTCTGGTCCGCGACGCCGACGCCGCCGTCACCTACTACAGCGATGGTGAGGAACGTCAGCACGCGCTGCTGGCCCGCGTGGACGTGCTGGGTCTGACCGGCCGGTACCTCACCCAGGTCCGCCAGTTCGACATCGCGCACGCCGCGATCCGGGCCGCGATCACCGACGCACGTAGCGCCCAAGACCCCCAGGTGACAGCCGCTCAGGTACGGGGGCTGTGTTTCGTGCTGTTGCGGACCGGCCGGTTCGACGAAGCCGAGGACGCCGCAGTCCGGGCCATGGACCTGGTGGAGCCCAAACTCATGGACTCCGAACCTGGCCAATACGCCGTGTGGGGTGCTGTCGCGATGGAGGCCGCCGCAGCAGCTGTCCGCAACAACCGGCCGAAGGAAGCAAAGGAATACCGCCGCGCAGCATCTGTCGCCGCCGCCGCTATCGGACGCCAGCACGAATATGACTTGCATGGCATCGAAGGCCCTTTCGGTCCCGTCACAGCAGCCATGAAGTCCGTGGAAGACGTGATGGTCATCGGCGACGTACGAACGGTCGTACGCAGAGCCGAAAACGAAGAAGCACTTTCCCCAAAAACGTGGAAGCGCACAGGAGGCCCGAGCCGTGGCGATCGCAACCGGTTCGCCCTGGACGTGACCCGCGCTTACGCCCGCACCGGCGACACGACGCGCGCGGGAGAGGACCTGCACCGTCTCTACCGCACAGCGCCCGAATGGCTGCTCCACCAGAAGGCCGCCGTCGACGCCTGGCAGGAGATCGCCGCCAAGCGCAAGCGCAGCCTCCCCGCCGAGATGCGCGAAGTAGGCCGCCACCTGGGCATCATCGGCTGACTGCAACGCAGCGGGGCCGTTCATGACGCCACATCGGGAAAGCCGATCCCGCGCAGGTCCCACTCTCCCCGACCCCCCCTCTTACGGTGTGCACACGTTGAACCGCACAGCGTGAGAGGAACGGTGATGACACACCGTACAGAAGCAGAGCACCAGCGCCGCCGCGACCTCGCCGACGCGGCAGCCGGGATCACGCCGCGCTTGACCGAGGCCCTTCTCGACGCCTTGTGTGTGGCCCGCAGTCGGGGTGACCGCCTGTCGCCCCCCGCGCCGACCCTCGACAGCCCGGAAGAGCTCACCGAAGCCGCCGCACGGGGCTTTTCCCCGTTCCGGCCGGGGCTCCCCCGTCACTGGGCGTCCGGCGTCAACGACCAGCACGGGCGCGGCCTGGCTCTCGTAGCGAGTCTGACCGAGCGCTGGGGCGCCGAACCCTGCCAACGCGCGCAGCGCTTCATCTGCGGCAGGCGGACGCTGGTGCCGGACGAGCTGGTGCGTACGGTGCTCAGCCTGGTGAAGGCGGACGACGTGTACGCGTACACCCGGGAGGACATGTTCGCGACGCTCGTGTGCACGATCGAGGTGCACCGAGGGCCGATTCACTACGGTGCGGCGCTCAACCTGCGCGGGCCGGAGGCCGGCACGCTGTGGGCGCTGTGGCGGGACGGCGGCACCCCGAGCGCCGTGATCGAGATACCGGACTGCCCGGCCGGGCGGGAAGTGGACAGCCCGTGCAGCGAGTTCGAGGGGCACCCGGGCGGGCACAGCTGGGAGCTGGACGACCCGCCCCGTATGCCCACGGCTTTTCCGCTGGAGCGGCGGCCGCCGTCTTAGGCGATCGCCGCTGTCCACCTGAATGACAAGGAACGAGAATCAGATGAGCAGCACACCTTCCGCTTCGGCTGGGTCCTCGGCCTTACCGGCTCCCGCTCGGCGGTGGACCCTCACCGCCACCGACGGGCGCACCCTCACCGGCCACCTGCCCCCGTGGGCCGGGAACGACCCGAGCGAGCACAACGTACCCCCCGACGCCTGGGAGGACCGGCTCGCCGACATCCACCTCACCCGGCACTTCCCGGGACGCACGATCCCCGTCTACTGCGCCACCAGCCCGGCCCCGGGACCCGTCGCCGAGGAAACCTTCTCCTGCACGCTCGACTGCAACCCGCACGCCGAAGCACCCGAACCCCGCACCCCACTGGTCAACCTGCACCTGTGCGGAGACAGCTGGCTCACCGACCTCGACCCGCAGGACCTGACCCGGCTCGCCGCCACGTTCCGCTGGGTCGCGAACCACCTCGACCAGGAAGTCCGCCCCGCCTTGGTGGACGCGCAAGAGGACTGGGCCAGGCACGCCGATCCCGATCTGAAGGGCGCGTTGCCGGGGAACAGCCGCATCCCTTGGCCCCCCTCGCGGTGAGCCGGCGCCCCCCAGGGCACCTGCATCCGTTCCGCTCCGAGCACCCGCCAACCCGGAGAGTCGAGAAACGGTCACCAAATGTAGTCGGCTGCCAACGACCGATCCGCCAGGGGGCGCCTGCGGCGGAGGTGACCCCGGCAGCGTGCTTGGGCGCTGGCAGGAGTGGCGCGGGGGTCGGGGCCGGTGCGGGGGTCAGGGGCAGGTCAGGGGGGAGGGTCAGAGCCGGAGGGGGAGCTTCGTGCGGGGGCCGGGGGCGCTGCCCGTGTTGGAGGTGCCCGCGGGTTCGAGGAGGAGGACGGCGGTCTCCTCGTCGGCGCGGGGGCAGTGCTCCGCGCCCTTGGGCACGACGAACAGCTCGCCGGGCCCGAGGACCACGTCGCCGTCGCGCAACTGGATGGTCAGACGGCCGCTGACCACGAGAAACAGCTCATCGGTGTCGTCGTGGCGATGCCAGACGAACTCGCCGTGCAGCTTCGCGAGCTTCACCTCGTAGTCGTTGACGTCGGCGACGGTCCGCTGCGCCCACAGCTCGTCGAACGAAGCGAGCTTGGCCGCGAGGTTCACGGCTGCGGGCCCGGACGTGGCAGGGTTGGTGGGGTCGGTCATGGGCTGAGGGTGGCCGAACCGGCCGGTGGGGGTCTTGTACGTTCCTGACCCGTGTGGCGGAGAGGGGGTGCCGTGGACGGCCCCGAGATCCATCAGGTGGACGCGTGGCGCCCGGGGGTGCCGGGCATCACGGAAGTGCTGCACGCGCACTTCACGGACCACGCCTACCCCGTGCACACCCACACCACGTGGGACCTGATGCTGCTGGACGACGGCGTCGTCGACTTCGCGCTGGACCGCACCCGCCACGGCGCGACGGACGCCAGCCGGGTCGTGCTCCTTCCGCCCGGCGTCCCGCACGACGGCCGGACGGTCAACCCGGCGGGCTTCCGCAAGCGCGTGCTGTACCTGAGCACGGATGTGCTGCCCGCCCGGCTGGCCGGGAGGGCCGTGGCCGGCCCGATCCTCGGCGACCCGGCGCTGCGCGCCAGGGTGCACCGGCTGCACGGGACCCTGCGCGACCAGGACGACGCGCTCGAAGCGCAGTCACGGCTCGCCTTCGTGCGGGAGCGGCTGCTGGTCCACCTCGACGCCCACCGGGTACGGCCCCCGGGCCGCGAGGGGGACCGGCTCGCCGCTCGGCTGCGGGAACTCCTCGACGCCCGGATCGCCGACGGCCTCACCCTCGACGAGGCCACCACGCTCCTGCACGCCCACCCCACCCACCTGATCCGCAGCTTCTCCCGCACCTACGGCCTGCCGCCGCACACGTACCTCACCGGGCTGCGGATCGACCGCGCCCGGCGGCTGCTCCTCGCCGGCGAGCGGCCGGTCGCGGTCGCCTCGGCCGTCGGCTTCTACGACCAGGCCCACCTCAACCGCCACTTCAAGCGCCACCTCGGCGTCACCCCGGTCGCCTACGCCCGCCGCAACGGCCGATCGCTGCACTAGAAACCGGCGCCCCTGCCCGCGGCCGGCTACACCGTCGCGATCGCCGGGTCGCTCACACCCGGGCGGCCGTTCTCCACGTGCCCGGCGAAACGGCGGGTGAACGCGGGGTCGTGGTCGGACAGCACCGTCACGTCGTACCAGCGGCCGGAGCGCGCGAGGTCCAGCCGGTGGTTCTCGCGGCGGCCGGCCCGGACCACGAGCATCCGCTGCTTCCCGTCGTACGCGTTGCGGACCGTGAAGCGGAGGTCGGTGTGCCCGGAGTTGGTGAGCGTCAGCTCGACCTGCCCGGTGAGGGCGTCGTGCCGGGCGGTCACCTCGGCGCCGGTGCGGTGCGCGGAGCCGCCGAAGGCGCGCAGGAAGCCGGCCGGACCGTGCACGGTGAGGTCGTACTCCCCGCCGGAGGTGCCGGTGTCCCAGTGCCCGGAGACGGTGTGCCCCGCGCCGGTGGTGTACGTCCAGGGCCCGTCGGTGCGGTTGCCGGAGGTGACGTGGAAGCAGGCACCCGCGCCGGTGCCGCCGCCGAAGGTGAGGGTGATCCGCGCGTCGGACGCGGTCACGGCGGCGTCGGTGCGCGGCGCGTAGGGCAGCGGCCTGGTCGGCCGGGAGCCCTTCTCCTGGCGGGGCAGCGCCTGGTGGGCGGGCGGCACCGGTACGTAGGAGTCGTGCCGGTCGGAGTCCGGCGGCTGGTAGCCGTCGGTGCCGGGCAGGTGCGCGGGCCGGTCGTGCGTGAGGGAGAAGTCGAACGCGGAGGTGAGGTCGCCGCAGACGGCGCGCCGCCAGGGCGAGATCTGCGGCTCGCGCACGCCGAACCGCCGCTCGATGAAGCGCAGGACCGATGTGTGGTCGAACGTCTCGGAGCAGACGTAGCCGCCGGTGCTCCAGGGCGAGACCACGATCATCGGCACCCGCTGGCCGAGGCCGTACGGGCCGGGCGCGTAGGTGGCGTCGCCCGGGAAGAGTTCGAGCGAGGTGTCGACGGTGGAGGCGCCCTGCCCGGGCGCGGCGGCGTACGGCGGCACGACGTGGTCGAAGTAGCCGTCGTTCTCGTCGTAGGTGATCAGCAGCGCGGTCCTGCTCCACACCTCGGGGTCGGAGGTGAGCGCGTCGAGCACCTGCGAGATGTACCAGGCACCGTAGTTCGCGGGCCAGTTGGGGTGCTCGGAGAACGCCTCGGGGGCGGCGATCCAGGACACCTGCGGCAGCCGGCCGGCCTTGACGTCGGCGCGCAGCACGTCGAAGAAGCCGTCGCCCGCCTTGGCGTTCGTGCCGGTGCGGGCCTTGTCGTACAGGGGGTCGCCGGGCTTCGCGTCGCGGTACTGGTCGAAGTAGAGCAGCGAGTTGTCGCCGTAGTTCCCGCGGTAGGCGTCCTCGATCCAGCCCCAGCCGCCGGCCGCGTCGAGGCCGTCGCCGACGTCCTGGTAGATCTTCCAGGAGACGCCGGCCTGCTCCAGCCGCTCGGGGTAGGTGGTCCAGCCGTAGCCGAGTTCGGAGTTGTCGACGACCGGGCCGCCGCCCTTGCCGTCGTTGCCGGTCCAACCGCTCCACAGGTAGTAGCGGTTGGGGTCGGTGCCGCCGATCAGCGAGCAGTGGTACGCGTCGCAGACGGTGAACGCGTCGGCGAGCGCGTAGTGGAACGGGATGTCCTCGCGGGTCAGATGGGCCATCGTGGCGGCGGACTTGGCCGCGATCCACTGGTCGTAGCGGCCGCCGTTGACCGCGGCGTGGCTGCCGGTCCACTCGTGGTTGAGACCCTCGATGAACTTCATCCCCAGGTCCCCCGCGTCCGGGTGGTACGGCAGGACCTCGCCCGCGCCGGCGCCGGTGCCGGTGCCGTCCGGCTGGTGCCACACCGACTTGCCGCTGGGCAGCGTGACCGGGCGGGGGTCGCCGAAGCCGCGGACTCCGCGCAGCGAGCCGAAGTAGTGGTCGAAGGAGCGGTTCTCCTGCATGAGGACGACGATGTGCTCGACGTCCTTGAGGGTGCCGGTGCGGCGGCCGGCCGGGATGGCGGCGGCCCGGGTGATGCTGCCGGACAGGGCGGAGAAGCCGGCGGTGGCGCCCGCGATCTGAAGGAAGCGGCGCCGGTTGAGTTCGGTCATGGCTCGCGAGACCTCTTTGGCTCGGGGCGGGGGTATGCCGCGGTATCCGGTCGCGGCAGCCCGGTCGGGTGGGTCCCAGACCACCGAGTGCCGGCGAAGGGCGGGTGTCGCCCGCGTGGCGCGCCGAGGTACGGACCGCGAACAGGCTTGCCCGCGGCGGCTGATGGGGCGCGCGGGTGTCCGGGTGCCCGGGTGCCCGGGTGCCCGGGTGCCCGGGTGTCCGGGTGCCCGGGTGTCCGGGTGTCCGGGTGTCCGGGCGCGAGGCACCCAGCCTCCCCAAGCCGATCAGACCTTCAACCGTAGTTGGGAAGGGAGGCGCCAGAGGGACACGGTGGACTCGTCGCAGGGGTGTCAGACTCCCAGGGTCGGGAAGCGACCTTCAACGACCGCGTCCACGAAGCTCTGCCACTGCTCGGGCCGGAACGTGAGCACCGGCCCCGTTGGACAACCAGGGGCCGGCGCCTCCGACATGTGCTCAGGCGAGCAGGTCCTTCTGTCCGGCCTGCACGCTTGCTGTGAACAGCTCGTAGTCCCGACGGGAGACGATCAGGACCTTGGCGTCGGGGTCACCCACGTCCACGGAGTCGCGCAGCGCCACCACCCCGTCCACCAAGGCGACCTCCAGGCAGTTGTTGCCGGCATCGGACAACTCGCTCTTGGCCCAGGTGGCGTTGGTGAGATCGACCTGCTTGTTCATGCGTAGTAGTCCTTGATCAACTCGTGGATGAAGCGGCGCGAGGCCGGGCCGTCGAGGGACTGGGAGCGGAGGTATTCGAGGGCCGACTCGTACCTGCCCACGTCCCCATCCTCCTCCAGGTAGACGGAGGTTGTCATCGTCTCAATGACGGCAACCGGCGGTCCCACCGGGAAGCGGTACATCGACGGGTACGACGACCTGACCGGCCCGAGGTTCGCGTCGCCACGCTCGCCCTGACGGGCCGTTCGGTTTCACACCTGTGGCCAACCTGGCGACCGACAGAGTGGATATCCGATGGGACGTCAGGTCACGAGCCCGCTCCACCAATCCCTGCCCGTACGGACGCTCAAGTGAATTCATGCATGAGTGAAGGAGTTCAGGCAGCGATGGTGACACCTGTCGCCCTGGCACGCTCGAACAGCGCCTTCACGTGAGCGTTCCTCGCATGAGGAGAGAGACGGGCGACCATAACCCTCATCTTGTCGTCACATCGACCCGATTGGACCAAGGGGTAGTCGTCCAAGGCGCGATCCCAGGACTGGCAGGCCGCTTCAAGATGCCCGATGTCGAGCTGCCGTTCAGCGGTGAGGCTGTGGTGACGCACTCGGGTGCGCCGGTAGTGGGGGAAGGCAAGCCGGGTGGACTCCTGCATGGCTTCCACCGCCCCGGTACTGTCGTTCAACTCGTGCCGCACCTGAGAGACGTGGTACATCAGCGCTGCCGGATCGTAGGAGCCGAAGGCTTTGGACGGGGATTCGGCTACGTCCATCGCCCTTTCGGCCACACTCATGTGGCGCAGGGCCTCAGCCGCGTTCCCCAGCCGCGCCGCGGAGTGTGCTTGCTGCCCGGCAAGGAAGGCCCGCATCCGGGGGCCGGCCTGAGGAGCGGCGGCTGCTGCCGCGTCTGCCAACCTCATGGCGTGGCGCCCGTGTCCGAGGTCAACCGCCTGGACGGACATCCCCCGGAGTGCCGTGCAGTAGGTCAGGTGATCCTCAGCGGCCCGGGCCAGTTCCAGGGCCTTGAGGTAGTACCGCTGAGCCAGGCCGTGAACTCCTTCATCCACTGCCATGTAGCCAGTGAGGTAGCAGAGGTCCGCAGCGGCGGACATCATCGCTGTGCGAACGTGGCCGGGGGCCTCGGCCTTGAGGTAACCAGCCACAGTGCTTACGAGGAAAGCCGCAGCCATCGGGCGAGCGTGCCGGCCGCCGAACCGGTCGTCCAGGTCGCTGACCTTCTCCGTCATCTGCCAGACCATGTGCACCTCGCCCATGCCGATGCGGATGGACTTGCCGGTTGCGAAGGCATCGGCACGGCCCACCGCATCCGGCCAATCCGGGATGGTCAGGGCAACAGAGAACAGAGCAGCGCCCAGGACGCTCCTACGAGACGGGTCCACGTCTTGCCTCCCCGGGTCGATCGGACCTTCAACCGTACGTGGGGAGGTCGGCGGGCGGTCCGGAAACAGGTGAACCCGCCTCCGCGTGCGCCAGGAGCCGCAAATGCTTCCGTGACGGGACCCCAAGGATGGCCGCGCGGCCTTCCCCGCGCGGCACGGTGCCCTTCAATCAGCAGGGTGCCCTTCAGCGAGAGGGACACGGTGGACTCGTCGCAGGGGTGTCAGACTCCCAGGGTCGGGAAGCGACCTTCAACGACCGCGTCCACGAAGGTCGGCCACTGCTCAGGCCGGAACGTGAGCGCCGGCCCCGTTGGACAACCAGGGCCGGCGCCTCCGACATGTGCTCAGGCGAGCAGGTCCTTCTGTCCGGCCTGCACGCTTGCTGTGAACAGCTCGTAGTCCCGACGGGAGACGATCAGGACCTTGGCGTCGGGGTCACCCACGTCCACGGAGTCGCGCAGCGCCACCACCCCGTCCACGAAGGCGACCTCCAGGCAGTTGTTGCCGGCATCGGACAACTCGCTCTTGGCCCAGGTGGCGTTGGTGAGATCGACCTGCTTGTTCATGCGTAGTAGTCCTTGATCAACTCGTGGATGAAGCGGCGCGAGGCCGGGCCGTCGAGAGACTGGGAGCGGAGGTATTCGAGGGCCGACTCGTACCTGCCCACGTCCCCATCCTCCTCCAGGTAGACGGAGGTTGTCATCGTCTCAATGACGGCAACCGGCGGCCCCACCGGGAAGTGTAGGAGCCGGAACGGGCCGTTCATGCCTGCGTGTGCGCCAGACCCGAAGGGGAGCACCTGTATCACTACGTGGGCGTGCTCCTCGGTCACATCCAGGAGCCGTTGGAGCTGCGCGCGCATCACGTCCGGGTCGCCGATCACGCGTCGCAGCGCCGCCTCGTCAAGGACGCACGACATGCTGAGCGGTGTCTCGCGGGTGAGCACCGCTTGCCTCGCCATGCGGAGATCCACGAAGCGGGCGATCTCCCGCTTCGACGGCCACTGCTGACTCTGCTCGACGACAGAGGCCGCGTAGTCCCTGGTCTGGAGCAGGCCGGGCACCATGGTCAGGTAGGACTCGGCCTTCGACGCCATCCCTTCGAGGTGCAGGAAGTCCTCGAACTCGTCGGTCTGGATTACTTCCTTGTACTCGTCCAGCAGGTTCGTCCGCTTGCCCGAGGCCGCGAGGGACGCCATCACCTTGATCTTCGTGCGGGTCTCTTCCGAGTCGACGCCGTAGATCTCGAAGAAGGCGGTCAGACCGAGGCCGGAGACACGTTGCTTGCCGTTCTCGATCTTGCTCAGCGCGGGCTTCCCCGCGAGGCCAAGCCGGTCCGCGGCCTCCTCCATCCCGAGCCCCGCGGCTGTCCGCAGCGACCGCAGGGCCGATCCGAGCCTGCGTCGGTGCACGTTGGGCCTTGCTTCCGCCATCGGCCTGCCTCTCTTGTGTGGGTTGCAGGGTAGCGCCGCCAACGTTGCTGGCATATGCCAATTTTCAAGCCGGAAACCAACTTTTCCGGATCAGGTTGCCAGAAACGTTGCTCATACCCCACAGTTGCATCCAGGCGCTCGCAACTCAGCGTACGGTAATCGTCATTTCCTGTTACCACCGCGTGTGCCCCTCAACTCGTGAACCGGTGAGAGGTGTTGGCCATGGCGCCCAGTTTCCGTCGAAGCAGGCTGGACTTGGCGTGCGAACCCTCCGCCGTCGGCCGCGCTCGGAGCCACGTCGGAGACACGCTCACACGCTGGCGGCTCCCCGAAGACGTAGTGTTCGACGCTGCGACCGTGGTCACCGAGCTGACGAGCAACGCCGTTCGCCACGCCGGGAGTTGTGCCGATCCGTTCGGGCCCGGGCAGGTCCGGCCGTCGACCGTACGGCGATGCGCCCTGGCCCTGTGGTTGACCGACACGCGGCTGCACCTCGGGGTGTGGGATCAGAGCAGGGCCCGCCCGGTGCTGCGGCCCGTCTCGTTCGACGCCGAGGGCGGACGCGGGCTCCAGGTGGTGGCCGGTCTCTCCCAGGGGCAGTGGGGCGCCGCGCTGACCCGGCCCGAAGGGAAGGTCGTCTGGGCCGCACTCCCTCTCCCCGCCGGGTACCGCCCTCGCATCGCACGGGACAGCCCGTTGTCGCGGGCTTCGTCGAGGCGGTGAGCGCGTGAGAACCGTTGCCGCTTCACCGACCCCGATCCGGCGCCCGCTCAGCCGGGCCGGGCCACCCGACGCCCGTCCGCGCCGCGCCGCCACCCGATTCCACCGCCCGACCACGAACAGGAACCCTGCACCATGAACGCCGTCCCCTCATCCACCGCCTTACCCGCCCCCGCCACCCCGCAGAACCCGAAGCTGAAGCCGGCCCGGCGGTGGACGATCACCACCACCACCGGAGATACCGCCATCGGCCACCTGCCGGACTGGGCCAGCACCGACCCGAGCGAACACGACGTGCCCCCGCACCAGTTGGCCGCGCGCCTGGCCGACATCAACCACCACGTCCGCTTCCCCGGACAGGTCCTACGCGTCTACTCCCCCGCGAACTCCGAACGGCACCCGACGCCCGTGGAAGTCCTCCACACCAGCATCGACTGCAACCCCTACGCGCCCGACCCCGAACCCCGCGTCCCCGTCGCCAACCTCCACCTCGCCGGAGAGTACTGGCTCACCGACCTCGACCCCGAAGAACTCGGCCACCTCGCGGGCAGCCTCCGGACCCTGGCCGACCGCCTCGATCACCAGGTCCGCCCCACACTCATCGCCGCCCGCTCCGACTGGACCGGCCACCGGTCCCGCACCACAGGCACCCACCGGTGAAGGCCCACGTGACGAAACCCCGCACTCCGGCGCCGCTGTTCGCGAACGGCGAGATGACCGCCCGCGCCCTGTACGCCCACCAACTCGCCGCGCTGCGCGCGAAGGCCGGACTCACTCTCACCGAACTGTCCGACCAGTGCCACTACGAGCAGTCCTACCTGCACCGGCTGGAGACCGGCGGACGACTGGGCACCCTCGACGTCGCCGTCGCCCTGGACCGCCTCTACGACACCGGCGACCTCCTGGTCCGGCTGTGGCACCTGGCCAAACGCGAAGCCAAGCAGCTCGCGGCCGGCGGCATCGCCAGCCTCGAAGCCACCGCCACCACCATCCAGGAATACGCCCTCACCGCCATCCCCGACCTCCTCCTGGCCCCCGCCTACGCCAAGGAGCAACTCGCCGCCACCGGCCCCCACCACCTCCGGGCACTCGACGCCCGCCTCGAAGAACTCCAGCTGCGGCAGGCCCGGTTGACCGCCACCGCGTCCCCGCCGGTCCACTACCGCGCCATCCTCGACGAGATCGTGCTCCAGCACGCGGTTCACCACCCCACCACCTGGGCCGATCAGCTCGACCACCTGATCACCGCCGCCCAACACCCCGCCGTCGCCCTCCACATCCTCCCGCTGGGCGGCGGTCCGCGCGTCCTCCACGGCCCCCTCCAACTCCTCTCCTTCCGCGTCGGCCGTCCCCTCGCCCACGCCCACAGCACGCTCACCGGCCACCTCACCGACGACCCCGACGACGTCGAACAGCTCCGCCAGAGCTACGACAACCTGCGCGACACCGCCCTGACCCCCACCCAGACCCTCACCCACCTCCACGCCCTCCGCACCACCACCGTGACCACGTCCACGTCCTGAACAGCCCGCCCCGACCGCCGACGCCAGCCCCGGACGCCGCGACCGGCCCGTCACCGTGGGTTCCGTCGCCGTCCGGCAAGGCGCCGTTCAACTGCCCGTCGCCGCCGGGCGGGAGTCTGCCCGATGTCACCGCGCCGTACCGGTGGCACCGGCACCGCTCAGCACCTCCACGCACCGCATCCGCGCCAAGGAGCCATGATGGTCGCACAGTTGGACCCGCTGGACCCGTCCGAGCCGTCGTCGTCCGAGTCCTCGCCGGAGTCCTCGTCCGGTCCGCGCATCGGCCGCCGGACCGCGGTCGGCCTGCTCGGCACCGCGGGTGCCGCCGCGGTGGCCGCACCGCTGCTGACCGCGACGCCGGCCGCCGCGTCGGCCCCGGGCAGCGCGCCGGCGGGTGCCCCGGCCTTCCACCCGTCGCCGGACGCGGGCGGCGCGCCGCCGGTGCAGGGCCTGCACCTGACGTTCGGCAAGGACCCGTCCACCCAGATGGTGGTCTCCTGGCTGACCGACGCCCCGGTGAAGCGGCCCCGGGTGATGTACGGCACGCTCGACCACGGCCTCGGCTCGGGCGCCGACGCGGTCACCCGCGTCTACGCCGACGGCAAGTCCGGCCGGAAGGTCTACGTCCACCACGCGGCACTGAACCGGCTCTCCCCCGGCAAGCAGTACTTCTACGTCGTCTCGCACGACGGTGCCACCCCCGACAGCGGCACCTTCGCCACCGCGCCGCGCGGCCGGCAGCCGCTGACCTTCACCAGCTTCGGCGACCAGTCGGCGCCGCAGGTCACCTGGGCGGCCGACGGCACCGTGGCGCTGGACGCCAACTCCACGCCCGCCACGAAGGACATCGTCACCGGCATCGAGCAGGTCGCGCCGCTGTTCCACCTGCTCAACGGCGACCTGTGCTACGCCAACCTGGACCTGGACCGGGTGCGGACCTGGAACAACTTCTTCACCAACAACACGCGTTCGGCCCGCTTCCGGCCGTGGATGCCCGCCGCGGGCAACCACGAGATCGAGTCGGGCAACGGCCCGATCGGACTGGGCGCCTACCAGACGTACTTCGCGCTGCCGTCGACCGAGACCGACGCCGAACTCGCCGGCCTGTGGTACGCGTTCACCGCCGGCTCGGTGCGGGTCATCGTGCTCCAGAACGACGACAACTGCCTGCAGGACGGCGGCGACCTCTACATCAACGGCTACTCCGGCGGACGCCAGCTCGCTTTCCTGGAGCGGGAGTTGAAGGCCGCCCGGGCGGACCGCGAGATCGACTGGGTGGTCGTCGCCATGCACCAGGTGATGATCTCCTCCTCCGACGCCAACGGCGCCGACCTGGGCCTGCGCGCCAAGTACGGCCCGCTCTTCGACCGCTACCAGGTCGACCTGGTCGTCTGCGGGCACGAGCACAACTACGAGCGGTCGCTCGCCGTGCGCGGCGTCGTCAGCGGCAGCGAGACGCTGACCCCGAACCCGGCGTCCACCCGCACCGACGACATCGACACGGGCCTGGGCACCGTGCACATGGTGCTCGGCGGCGGCGGTGTCTCCGGCACCACCAACCAGTCCTTCTTCAAGGACGGCACCGCGAAGGTCCTCACGGCGGTGGCCGACAGCCGCCCCGAAGGCGGCAAGCGCGCGCCGACCTACGTCAAGGAGGAGGCGGTCTGGACGGGCGTGCGCGACATCGAGCACCCGTACGGCTTCGCGGCCTTCACCGTCGACCCGGGCCGCTTCCCCGGCGACACCACCCGCCTGCACGTCACGTACTACAACGTGGACAAGCCCGCCGGCGAGCTCTCGGTCTTCGAGAAGTTCACGCTGCACCGCAAGCGGTCCGACGCACGTCGCTGACGGCACCCGGTCCACCCGGGCGGCACGGTCCGCCCGGGTGGCTCGCCCGGGCGGCACCGTCCGCCCGGGTGGCTCGCTCGGGGTCGCCCGACATCGGTCAGGTGGCGGCCGGCGCGCACCGGCACCCGGGTCGGCCGGTCACCGCCGGCGCGCGGGCATCACCGTCGGCTGGGAGTCCGGCCGCATCGCCGCATCCGTGCCCCCGTCGACCGTCAGCAGGGCGCCGGTGGTGAACCGGGCCTCCGGGCGCAGGAACTGGTCGACCCAGAAGGCTATGTCCTCGGGGTGGCCGAACACACCGAGCGGCATCGGGGTGGGGAAGGCGTCCGGGTCGAGGTCCTCCTCCTTCACCGTGGAGCCGGTCATCAGCGGGGTGATCACGGCGCCGGGGGCGATGGCGTTGAGGGTGATGCCCCTGCGTGCCCACTCCGGCACGACCGCGGTGGCCCGCACCCACCGGGAGAGAGCGAACTTCGAGGTGGCGTACGCGCTGATGCTCGGGCTGTTCGCGGCGAGTTCGGCCGGCAACCCGCCCTGCCCGGCCCGCGCGTGCTCCCGGGCCGCCTGCTCGTCGCCGGCGAGCATCAGCTCCACCAGCGGCTCGTCGATCATCGGCACGGTGGTCGAGGAGTTCGAGCTGATCACCACGGCGCGTCCCCCGCCGGCGGCCTCCAGCGCCGGGCGCAGCCCGTTCAGCAGGGCCACCGGGCCGAAGTAGTTGATCGAGGCGACGACGCCGGCGTCACGCATCTGCGGTCCGACGCCCGCCACCGCCGCGACACCGTCCAGCCGGCCGCCGGCGAGCCGGATGACCTCCCGGACGGCGTGCGCCCGGCCCTCGGCCGTACCCAGGTCGGCGACGACATCGGCGTCCCGCAGGTCCACTCCGATGACGCGGTGTCCCGCGGCGCGCAGCCGGGCGGCGCTGGCCGCGCCCATGCCCGAGGCCGAGCCGGTGACGGCGTATGTACCCATGGTGAATCTCCTTCGTGCGGTGCTCGGTCACCGTGGCGACCGTGATGGTGCTTGTCGGTCACGGGCGTCCCGTCACCGTTTTCGATCGTAGTTCAATCACTGATTGGATGACGTCATGACCCACGTCACCTGTGGTGCAATGGCTCCGTGAGTCATCCGGACACCACGACGCGGCAACGCCTCCTCGCCGCCGCCAAGACGCTGTTCCTGGAGAAGGGCGCCGACCAGGTCTCGCTGCGCGCGGTGAACGCGGCGGCCGGGCTGAACCCGGGGGCGGTCCACTACCATTTCGGCTCCCGCGAGGGCCTGATCTCGGCACTGCTCGAACAGGAGCTGAGCCCGGTGTGGCGGTCCTGGTGGGACCGCGTGCCCGAGGACGGCGCCGGCGCCGAGGACCTGGCGGCGGGGCTCGTCGAGCCGTTCGCCGAGCTGGTCGGGACGCGTGACGGCCGCGTGCTCGTGCACCTGCTGGCGCGTACGGCGCTGCCCGCCGGCCAGCTCCCGAACGTCTCGACGCCCTACACCCCCGCTCCCTTCGAGGTGCGGCTTGGCCGTGCGCTGCCCGAGCTGACCCCGCAGGAGGTCACCGAGCGGTGCGCGCTGGCGTCCGCCCTGGTGCTGGAGGTCTACGGGCGCCCGCTGGCGCGCACGGCCGCCGAGAACCACGCCTTCCCCGACACCCGCACCGTCGTCGCCTTCGTGCTGGCCGGGCTGACCGCCCCGCCGGTCGGGCGCCGCGCACCCGGGGCGTAGCCCGGACCCGGCCGCGCGAGGCGCGGGCGATGCGTCAAAAGGGGCACTCGGCGGCCCGCACCGCGGGTGGGGTGCGGCCAGGTGCACCCGGGTGAGCTACGATCCGCCGAGTCCCCCGAATCACGCAGGAGGCGTCACGTGGCCGACAGCGAATACCGCGTCGAGGTCGACGGCGCACGCGTGCTGACTCCGCGGCTGGTCCTGCGGCCGTGGCAGGACGACGACGCCGCGGGCGCCCTCGCGGTGTACGGCGCCGACGAGGTGACCCGCTGGCTGGCCCCGGCCATGACCCGCACCCCGGACGCCGAAGCGATGCGCGACCTGCTCGCCTGCTGGCGGGCCAACTGCGAGGAGATGGAACCCCCGGCCGGGCGCTGGGCCGTCACCCGCCGCGACACCGGCGAGCTGGTGGGCGGCGCGGCCCTGCTCCCGCTGCCCCCGTACGGCGTGGACCTGGAGGTCGGCTGGCAGTTGGCCCCCACCGCGTGGGGCCAGGGCTACGCCTCGGAGGCCGGGCACGCCGTGGCTCACTACGCGTTCGAGGCGGGCGTCGACGAGATCTTCGCCGTCGTCCGCCCCCGCAACGAGCGCGGCGCCGCCACCGCCCGGCGGGTCGGCATGGAGTGGGTCGGCGAGACCGAGAAGTACTACGACCTGCGGCTCCAGGTGTACCGCCTGCGCAAGGCCGAGTTCCCGCCGGCACCGGCGCCGCGCACCGCCGAGTAGCCCGCACCCGGCGCCCGTACGAACCCGGCCGTCGTACGGCGGCGGCGCGGCGGCGAACCCGGGGCGGACGCGGGTCGGACCCGGCGGGCTGGCGGGCGAAATGCGGGAGAGCCGCGCGGACCCCTGCTGTTACCGTACGAGGGCCGGCCGCGGGACTCCGGTGCGACTTCCGGAACCTGCCTGTAAAGCAATGATTCGCAGCTCGCGCCCTCACACCCCGGCCGGCGTCCGTCGCCATGGAGGGGGTGCGCGGTGCCGGCTGCGCCGGAGGGCCTGGTGGCCGCCGAGGACGTGCTGCTGTTCGTGAACGCGGCGGTCACGGCGACCGGCCAGCGCGAGTTCCACAGCGGAGCGGACCGGCAGCGGATGTCCCTGGACTTCCTGCACGCGTACATGCTCGGCAACTACCGGGAGTTGTACGCGGCCGCCCTCGCGCTGGGCGTCAACGACCACAACGCGGCGCTGATCGTCCGGCACCTGCTGGAGACCGCGGGCGAGGCAGGCCCCGAACAGCGCCGTACCGAGGGCGCGTTGATCGCCCGGCGGCTCGAACTGCTCCCGCCGCAGCGGGTGTACGCCCTGTTCGCCGAGCTGCGCGCGGCCCGGGTGAACAACCGCCGTACCCGGGCGATCATCCGGGACTGGCTCGCCACGCGGCCCGACCCGGCGTTCGACGCGGTGAAGTACCGCGCGGGGGTGAAGAGCGCCCTGCGCCACACCCATCTGCCTTCGGCCACCGAGGAGTTGGGGCCGTTCCTGTTCGCGCCGCGCAGCCGCACCCGGTTTCGCCACCCGCTGCTGGACGCGCGCCGCCGGGCCCGCTACGAGCAGGCGGCGCTCTACGAGCTGCCGTTCACCGTCGCGGAGGGGTTCGCGGCGCGGCACGGCATCGCCCGCGAGGTGTTCCTGGAGCGGATCGCGCCAAGGCTGACCCGCCTGGAGCGGCTGCGCCTGCAGGAGTCGGCCAAGCGCGCCGGCGCCGAGGCGGTCCGCACCGACCTGGCCCGGATGCCACTGACCCGGCTCGCCTCCTACGTCCTGGGGCTGCCGGCCCCGGACCGGGTGGAGCGGCGGGCCGAGCTGACCGCCGCCCTGACCGCCGCCGCGCGCCGCACCGCCGGTGCGCGGGCCGGGAGTTGGGGCCGGGTGACGGCGGTGCTCGACGACTCGTACTCCGCGTACGCGTCCGGCCAGAAGCGGCGCCGGCCGCTGGCGGTCGCGCTCGCCGCGCACTTCCTGCTGGCGGCGCTGGCCGGTTCGTACCGGGCGCTGTGGACCTCGGGCCGTACGGACGCGCTGCTGGCCCGGCCGCAGGGGCCCACCCCGCTCGGCGCCCGGCTGCTGGACGCGCTGGAGACCGGGCCCGACCTGCTGCTGGTGGTCTCCGACGGCTTCGACAACGCGCCGCCGGGCCTGGCCGCGGAGGTGCTGCGGGTGTGGCGCACCCGTATCGACCCGGCCGGCCGTACCGACGTGGTCCACCTCAACCCGGTGTACGACGCGCGGGGGTTCGAGGTGCGCCGGCTGTCCCCCGCCGTGCCGACCGCGGGCATCCGCGACGCCGAGGACCTGCCGGCGCTGGTCGAGCTGGCCGCGTTCGCCACCGGGCGCACCGGGCTGCCGCGGCTGCGGGCGCACCTGGACGCGAGGGTCGCGGAGTTCCTGGCGGCGGCGCCCGAGCGCTTCCCGGCCGAGCCCGCCGCCGGGGCGGCCGAGACCGCCGGAGGCACGGCATGAGCGGCACCTTCCGGCTGGACCTGGCCGGCCTCGAACCCGGCCCCGCCCAGGTGTGGGGCGGTGTCCGGCTCGTCCCGCTGCTGCGGGCCGAGCCGGTCGAGGGGCTGCGGCTGCACGCCGAGCTGTACCGCGACGGGTACGGCGTGGTGGCCGTCGGCCCGCGCACCGCGTACACCTCCTACATCCCGCACGGCTTCGTCGCGGACTGGGGCGCCGACACCGGGCACACCGGTCCGGCCGCCGCGTACGGCACGCAGTTGCGCGGCGGGCCCGACGGCGGCGGCGCACCGGGCCGGGGCGGGCGCGCGGGCGGCAAGGGCCACGGCGAGCCGCCGCTCTCCTGCGTGCCGCTCCCCCTGCACCGGCGGATGGCCCGCCGCGAGGCGAAGCACCGGCTGCGGTTCCTGCCGCTGCACCTGGCGCTGGAGGGCTATCTGAGCCTGCACTTCGGCGGTCCGTCCATCGCCTGGGCGGAGTGGTCCCGGCAGGCGTTGCGGCGCGGGCTGTCGCCGCGGGCGGAGGAGGCGTACCGCGGCGCCGAGGTGAGCGGACTCGACGACGCGCTGCGGATCTTCGAGGTGCACCCCGGGCAGTGCGGGACGGCGGTCTACGTCGCGGACGCGCTGGCCGCCGTGTTCGCGGTGCCCCACCCGGAGGACTACCGGGCCCTGCACGACACCCTCCTGCTCGACCTGTACGGCGAACTCGTCCACCAGTACGCCCTGTTCGGCTCGCCGGTGCCGGAGTTCAGGCCCGCGCTCGGCGAGCCCGGGTCGCTGCCGGAACTGCGCGCCGCCGTCGCCCGGGAGGAGCGCGGCTGGCGGGAGTTCCACGACGGCACCATGGCCGCGGGGCTGCTGGACACGGAGTACCGCGCCCAACGGGTCTACCGGGCAGGTCCGTTCACGCTCCAACGGTTCCGGCCGGCCTTCCTGCCGCGCCGGGAGAACCACATCGGCGAGGCGATCACGACCCGTGACGGGCGCGTCGCCTACCTCAAGACGTTCCGGCTGTCCGAGGCCCAGGTGCGGCGCGGCCACCTGCTCAGCCGGCTGGCCGCCAACGACTGGCACTTCGGCGCCACCGCCACCGAACTCGGCCTCACCGAAGCCGAGTTGGCGCAGCGCCTGCGCTCCGCCGGATTCGGCCACCTGCTGCGCCAGGACATCGCCGACGCCTTCCGCGCCCGCGCCGCCCACGGCTGACCGGGGCGGTCCGCGCACGGTGGGCCGGACGGCGCCGGCGTGACGCGTACGCGGTACCCCCCGCACACGCTTCCCCCGCACCCTGCGCCCCACACCCCGCGCCCGTCGGGGCCTCACCCCCGCCACTGAACTGAATCGTTCAATTCCGCACCCGCCTTCCCACCGCCACCACACCCAGCCCCGGCCCAACGGCGGGCGGCCCGGACCGGACCGGCATACACCACTCGGCACGCCTTCAACTGCGCCGACCCCATCAACCGATCCGCGCACGAGCATTGACGCCCACCCGGCCGCTGCCCTAGCGTCCCTGACGATTCGTTTGAATCATTTCATTCCGTCCGCCGGGAAAGGCGGCCCGGCGGAGTACATCCGGGGCCGCGTGCGCGCGGGGCCGGTGTGTCGGACGCATGCTCCACGGAGGGAATCCGATGAACGACGACGGCTGTCCGACGTCCGGCGGCAGTGCCCGTCCACCCGTCTCCCGGCGCCGGGTGCTCCAGGTCGCGGCGGCCGCCGCGGCCGCCGGCACCGTGGGGAGCTTCTGGCAGCCCGCCTACGCGAGCGCACCCGGCACCGCACCCGGCACCACCCACGGAGCCTTCTCCACGGGGAGGTTCGCCGATCCGCCGGCGGACAGCATGCCGCTGGTCCTGTGGTTCTGGAACGGCGCCGTCACCGACGACCTGATCGACTCCACGCTCGCCGATCTGCGTGCCAAGGGCATCAGCGAGGTGCTGGTCTTCCCGTTCGACACCGGCGCGCTCCAGCCGGCGTTCTTCACCGAGGACTGGTTCGCGGTGGTCGAGCACACCCTGCGCGAGGCCCAGCGGCACGGCATGCGGATCTGGCTCTTCAACGACGACTTCTTCCCCAGCGGCCGGGCCGGTGGTCTCGTGGCCGAGGGCGGCACGGTCGGCACCCGCACCTACCGGCCGCGCCCCGACCTGCGCACCAAGTGCGTGGTGCACACCGGCAGTCAGGTGACCGGAGGCGCCCGGGTGCCGCTGGCCGCCGCCGCGCTCTCCGTCGCCGGCGGCCGGCTCGTGGTGGACGCGGCCGCGTACGACGGCGTGCGCGTGCTCAAGGACGGTGCCGGCTGGGGCGATTACACGGTGTCCGGCACGGTCCGCGTCGAGTCGGGCACCGCCGGGCTGATGGTCCGCTGCGCCGACGCGTACAACGGCTACCTCGCGGACCTGCGGGCCGACGGCGGGGTGGACGTGTGGCGGCAGACCGGCGGCGCGTTCTCGCTGCTGCGCGCCGGCACCGCGGTGGCCGGGTTCGACCCCGGCGCCGACCACCGGCTCCAGGTCACCGTCGAGGGGCAGCGGATCACGCCGTCGCTGGACGGCACCGATCTGGGCCCGGTCACCGACGGTTCGCATCCCGCCGGGACGGTCGGGGTGCGGGCGACGGCGACGCAGCGCTCGTCCTGGGCCGCGCTGACCGTGACGGGCGCGGACGGCGGCCGGTGGTACACGGGTGCGTTCGACGACCCCTCCGCCGTCCTGGACTTCGCGGTGCCCTCCGACCTGGGCGAGACGTTCGCCGCCTCGGCCCGCCCGCTGGACGCGGACGGGGACGCGGTGGCGCGGACGGTGGAGCTGACCGGCTCGGTGGGCGCGGGAGCGGTGTGGACGGTGCCGGAAGGCCGGTGGCAGCTCGACGTGTTCAGCGTGCGCACGCTGGCCGACTCCGGCGGCAGCCGGCGCGACTACCTGGACCTGATGGACGACGAGGCGGTGGGCCTGTTCATGGACGCCGTGCCGGGCGAGTACGTCCGGCGCTTCCCGTGGGCGGTCGGCGGGGTGCTGCGCGGCTTCGCCGACGACGAGCCGTTCGTGGCGTCCGCGTCCGCGGAGTGGGCGCAGGTGCCGTGGTCGCCGACGCTGGCCGCGGAGATCGACCGGCTGGCCGGCGAACTCGCCCGCGACGCGGCGGCAGGCGCCGGCAGTAGCGGGCACGGTGGCACCGGGCGCGGCGGCACCGGCCACGGCAGCGGAAAGGCCGCCGGAAAGGACGGCGGGAAGCCCCGACCCGCCGGGCTCGGCACCGTGTTGTCGGCCGTGTTCACCGATCTCGGCGAGCACGGCGGCGAGTTGCGCGGGCTGTTCTGGCGGGCCGTGTCCAACCGCTTCTCCGACGCCTACTACAAGGGGATCGGCACCTGGACCGGCCGGCACGGCCTGGAGCTGATCTCCAACCCGCTGTGGGACGAGTACGGTCCGGCCGAGCAGATCAAGAGCACCGGCAACCTCAACACCGCGCACCAGTGGGCGCAGGTGCCGGGCACCGACCTGATCTCCGACCAGTTCCAGCGCGGCTACTACCGCACCCTGCCGCGCTGGCCGGCGTCGGCGGCCCACCAGGTGGGCAGGGAGCGGGTCTACCTGGAGGCGATGGGCGCCGCGGGCTGGCAGGTGACGCCGTCCTTCACCCGCCAGGTGATCGGGGCGTTCGTGGTGCGGGGCATCAACAAGGTGCTGCTGCACGCGCGGTTCTCCGACTCCGGCGACATCGTCTTCGCGCCGCCGTTCCAGCCGGAGAACCCGTGGTGGAACGTGTCGGCGCCGCTCAACGAGTGGATCGGGCGGCTGGTGCAGGCCGCGCGCGGCACCCCGGCGGCGCGGACCGCGCTGCTCCAGCCGCAGCGGGCCGCCGAGGCGTACCAGGACCGGCCGGAGCGGACCGCGATCGACGACGCGTTCATCGGCGCGGTGCACGCCCTGGAGGACCGCCAGGTCGACTTCGACTTCGTGGACGAGGGTGCGCTGACCGGTGACCCGGCGCTGATCGAGCACGCCCGGACATCGGGCGGCGCGCTCGCCGTCGGGCAGGGGCGCTACGCGGTGGCGGTGCTGCCGGAGACTCCCCTGCTGTCGCTGGCGGCCGTTGCGGCGCTGACGGCGTTCGTGGACGGCGGCGGCACGCTGGTGGCCGTGGGCGCGTTGCCGGCGAAGGAGGCCGCCGGTCGTGACGCGGACCTGGCCGGCGCGCTGTCCGCGCTGTTCTCGGGCCGCCGGGCGAAGCGGGCGCTGCGGGCGGCGGACGCCCCGGCCGCGGCGGCGCGGGTGGTGGCGGCGGGCGCGGCGGCGGCCGTCCTGACGCCGCCGGTGCCGGAGGTGCGGGTGCTGCGGCTGGCGCAGGGCGGCGAGGAGTCGTTCCTGGTGAACAACGAGCACGCGGCGGCGGTGGAGTCGACCGCGGTCTTCCCGGCGATCGGGGTGCCGCTGGTCTGCGACCCGGACACCGGCGCGGCGGCGCCCGCCGGGGTGTGGCACCCGGCGGCGTTCCCCGGCCGGAGCGGCGGGGGTACGGCGGTGCCGCTCGCGCTGGAGGCCGGGCAGGCGGTGCTGGTGGTCTTCCGGCAGCCGTCCGGGGGTGATCCGGCGCACGCGATCGCGGCGAACGTCCCGGTGCGGCAGGTGCGGGTGCGCGGCGCGGCCGCGGTGGCGACGGTCCAGGTGACGGCGCCGGGCACGGTCCGGGTCACCGCGCAGGACGGCGGCCGCCGCTTCGCGGGAAGCCTGGACGTCACCGACCCGCTCGCGGCGGTGGCGCTGGACGGCGACTGGAGCTTCCGCTTCGACACCGGCGGGGCACCGGCGGCGGACCGCCCGCTGGGCTCGTGGACGGAGCTGGACCCGTCGTGGTCGGGCGCGGCGTCGTACGAGCGGACCTTCACGCTTCCCGCGGCCACGCTGTCCGGACGGCGGTGGGCGCTCGACCTCGGCGCCGTACGCGATGTCGCGGAGGTCGAGGTGAACGGTGTCGCGCTGCCGTCCAGGCTGTGGGCGCCCTACCGGTTCGACGTGACCGACGCGCTGCACGCGGGCGCGAACACCGTACGGGTACGGGTGACGAACACCGGCGCCAACGCCCACGGCGACGCGCAGGTGTCCGGTCTGCTCGGCCCGGTGCTGCTGCGGCCGTCCCGCGTGGAGGAGGTGCGGCTGACCCGGTCGGGCGGATGAGCGTGCCGCGGGGCCGGGTGGGCGGCGCCGCGGGGCCCCGCTCCTCGGGCGGAGGTCAGACCGTCTCCCAGGGCACCGCGGCCCATGCCTCGTCGAGCAGCGCGTACGCGGCCGGCGGGTTCACGAAGGCGATGTCGTCCACGGCCGCGAGCGGTTGCGACGGGCACCAGGAGTAGCAGGCGAACGCGGCCTGGAATCCGGCGAGTTCGTCCACCCGCACCGGCCAGGTGCGGGTGGGCGCGCCGACGCGGTCCAGCCCCGCCGTCAGGAGTTGCTCGGTGATGCCCGGCAGTTTCGGGCCCTGCGGCCAGGTGACGGTCTCGCCGTCCCACAGGCCGAGGTTCCAGATGGAACCCTCCAGGACGAGCCGGTCCGGCCCGGTGAAGAGCGCGTCGTCGAAGCCTTCCGCCCTGGCCGCACGCCGGGTGCGGCTGAGCCCCATGGTCGCGGTGTGCTTCAGGTGCGGAGCGTCCCGCAGGTAGGGCATGGCGCGCACCCGCCAGGGCGGCAGGCGCGTCTCGGCGACCGGGTCGGTCAGCGACACCATCACGCCGAGGTCGGGGGTGTCCGTGGGCACCGAGACGTCGCCGCCGCGGGCGAAGACGGCGATCCGTGCGGACACCTCGCGCGGTGCCCCGGCCAGCGCGTGGCGCAGCAGTTCGCCGACGCGCTCCGCGCCCGGAGACGCCCCGAACATCTCCCGCGACGCCTCGTCGAGCCGCCGCAGGTGCAGTTCCCAGCCGCGGACCCGGTTCCCCCGCACCTGCATCGAGGTGAAGTGGCCGTAGTTGACGACCGCCACCCGATGGAGCTGCGCCGTGGTGGGCACCGCGCCGTCGATCTCCACATGCAGCATCGGGGCAGCATACGGGAGCCCGCGCGCCGGCGAACGGTCAGAACCGGTCAGGACCGGTCAGGACCGGCGCCTTCCGTGGACGGGCCGGCTGCCTCCCTGCCGCCCGGCTGTGCCCAACCGGCGTGCCCGGGGGCCGGTTTCGGGTCTCCCGCCGGTCAACGCCCGTCGGCCGGCCGGTCGGAGGCGGCGGCGGCGGCGGGGCGGAGCGACGGGTCGCGGATCATCGCGGTGATCTCGGCCGCGGCGCGCTCGGCGGCCGGTTGGCGCCCGGCGCGGACGTCCAGCCGGCCGAGGCCGACCTGGTCGAGGGTGATGTCCTGGTGCGCGCCGCTGCTGTCGAGGAACTGCCCCGCGTGGAGCGGGCCTTCGGCCGGCCGCAGGCGGAGCGTGAGCACGCCGCCGGAGTAGTCGGCGCCGACGAGCCGCTCCCAGGGCACCTGGCGGCTGACGACGTGCCGCCGCACCCGCAGGCCCGCGGGGCCGGCGCTGATCCGCCAGGTCAGGACGGCGAACGGGCCCACCAGCCCGGCCAGGGCGACGGGGGCCGCCCACACGATCCGCCACGACGTGGAGTGCTCGAGGAAACCGAAGCCGACGGCCGGCACCACCGCGAACATGGTGATCGCACCGGTCAGCGACAGCCCGCTCGCGTGCCACCGGGTGGGAAGGGCCGCGCCCGGCCGCCGCATCGCGGCCAGCGCGTCCTGGACGCGGGCCTCGGCGGCCCAGCGCTCCTTGACCGTCAAGCCATCGCCGGCGCCGTCCTCGTCCTCGTCGTCCTCGTCGGGGTCGTCCTCCGCGCCGATCCGGATCGGCCCCGCCGAGGCGTCGACGTACCAACGGCCGTTCTCCGTACGGACCGCCAGCAGCAACTCGCCGCCCTCGGCGCCGTCGGCGAACATCAGCGCCTGGCGCAGCGGCGCGGGCGGGTCGTGGTGCGGGGCGTAGTGGAGCACCGCGTGCGCACCGGCCGTGTCGTCGTGGGCGAAGACCTCCGTGCTGCCGCCGCGCACCCGGGCCAGTACCCGCAGCACGGGCACGGGTCCGCGCCGCAGCCGGGCCGCGCGGCCGGCAGCCACCAGCCCGGAGCTGACGGCGACCACCCCGAGGCCGCCGAGCACGAGCGCGAGCAACTGCCGGTCGGCGCGGTCCCCGTACGGTTCGGCCGCCAGCAGGACGCGGCCGCCGCCGGGCAGCAGCACCCGCACGGTGCTGAGGTTCCGGTAGTCGCCCTCGACGTCGAAGTGGTGCCGGCGCCGCTCGCCGGGCAGCCGCACCACCAGGGTGCCCTCGCCGGAGTGGAACGCCACGACGCGGGCGTCCACGGCCGGGGCGGTGCGCGCGGCGCGGTCGTCCGCCCGGTCGGCCTGGACGATCGATACCGTCAAGGCGGCGGCCGCAGCGCACATCGCCGCGCCCACCACCCACCGCACGGCGCCGCGTTTCGGGCGCGCGGTCCACGCCAGGACGGGGGCCCGGGCGGTGATGCCGCCGGCCGCCTCGCGGAACCGGCGCCGCTGGGCCCGCCGCAGCACCAACTTCCGTACCGACACGGCCAGTCCCCAGCACAACCCGGCGACCACGACCCCGTCGGCGATCCGCAGGGAGGTGCCGCCCTCCCAGATGCTGGGGTCGGCCATGCAGCCGACGAGCAGCAGCCCGCACAGCACCGCCGCCTCGGGCAGCACGAACAGCCACCACAACTGCGGCCAGAACAGCATGGTGATGATGGCGTCGGTCCACTGCTCGCCGCAGGGCGCCTGCGGCGTGCACACCGGATCGGGGGCGTTCGCCATCGCCGCCACCACGCCGACGACGAGCAGCAGCGCGGGCCCCAGCGGGTGCGCCCACCGCCCCGCCCGCGCGCCCGCCCACCGCGCGGTGTCCGGGGTGAGCCACGGCCGGGCGGGTATGTCCGCGAGAAGCGGCGAACTCGTCGTCACCCGGGCATTATGCGCGCAGGTCCGCACACGTGTGCGCCGAACCCCCGGCCCCGCCGTCCGCCGCGCGCGACCGCCCCGACCGGGCCGCCCGACCGGCGGAACACCAGGCCCTACGGCCCCGTTCACCCCACCCGGTTCACGCATCCCGGCCGCGCGCCAGGGCGCGTCCCGGCCCGGACGGAGGGGATGGCCGGCCGCGCACGACCATGCCCGCGCGGTCCTGGCGGAGACGGCGGCCCGCCCCAGCACGAGCGGCGGCCGCACACGCCACGAGCGAGAGCGGGCGCGACCAAGCCGCCCGCGCCGTCCGCGAGACCGAGCACACCGCCCTGCGCGCCGAGCCAACACCTCGGGTCCGGCTGGACGCGACCAAGCCGCCCAGCCCCAAGCCCCCAAGCCGGGCCGCCCCGCCCGCGCCGTCCGCGAGACCGAGCACACCGCCCTGCGCGCCGAGCCAACGCCTCGGGACCTGCCCACGCACGGGGACGCGATGCGGCCGGTCCTGCTGCGGACCGGCCTGCCGGAACCGGCACCGGAGCCGACGCGGTTCTCCCGCACGGATCACCCCGCCCGCGACACGTCACCACACCGCCCACCGCCGATCCCACCACGCACACCCCGGCGATGCCGCAACCACCGCCGGATCAACCCACGTTCCCCCCCACGGACCAGCCCACCCCACGACACATCACCACACCACCCACCACCGATCCCACCACGCACACCCCGGCGATGCCGCAACCACCGCCGGATCAACCCACGTTCCCCCCCACGGACCACCCCGCCCCACGACACATCACCACACCACCCACTGCCGATCCCGCCGCGCACGCCGTGGCGATGCCGCAACCGCCGTCCGGTGCCTGCTCACCGCGCACGGCTCCGCCCGCTCGGTGGACGGCGACTCCGGCCCGGCGGCGCGGAGCGCGGTCTCCGCCTTCCGGACCGGCCGGGGCCGGACCGCCGGCGGCATCCTCGGCCGTCGCACCCGGGAGGTCATCTCTCCCGGCGTCGACGCGCTGTGCGCCGGTCCGCCGCTGTCCGCCCGTCCGGATCAGCGGGGGCACAGCCGCCCGGCCCGGCCGAACGGGGGCACGGGCGAAGCCCGTTGAGGACGGCCCGGCCGACCCCGGAACGCCCGCGCAGCGCCCCGCACCGGTTCACGCTGTCCTCGCCGCGTCCACCGCGGCGGCGACGAAGGAGGCGACCAGCCGGCGGCGGTCGTCCTGCGCCCAGGCGAGGACGAGTGCGCTGGTCGGCGCGTCGGTCACCGGCCGGTAGACGAGGTCGGGGTGCAGGGGCTGGGCCAGCGAGCGCGGCAACAGCGCGATGGTGCGTCCCAGCCTGATCATCTGCAGGGCTTCGGCCGCGTCCGCGACCTCGGGCCCCGGCCGCGCCTCGGGCGCTCCGGTCCAGCGCACACCCTTCCAGCGGGGCAGTGACTCCTGCGCGAGGTCGGCGAGGGTGATCTCCGCGCGGGCGGCGAGCCGGTGGCCCGGCGGCAGGATCGCGACACGGCCCTCGACCGCCAGGGTTTCGTGGTCCAGGCCGGTCATGTCGTCGAACGGCGCGTACAGCAGGGCGACATCGGCGCGGCCGTCGCGGACGTGGTCGGCGCGGTCGGTGGCTCCGCCGAAGAGGATGTCCACCTGGCGGGCGTCGGGCCGGCCGGCGTAGGCGGCCAGGATGCCGGACAGGAGGTTGCCGTCCCCGCCGGGTTTGATCACCAGGCGCAGGTGGTCGTGCCGGTCGCCGGCCCGGCGGGCCTTCTCGGCAGCCGCGCTGACGGCGTTGAGCGCGTGCCGGCCGTGGTGCAGGAGCGCTTCGCCGGCGGGGGTGAGGGCGACGTGCCTGCTGGAGCGCTCCAGCAGCTTCACGCCGAGCCGGGACTCCAGCCGCCGGAGAGCCTTGGACAGCGCCGGCTGCGCGATCGCCAGGCGGGCCGCGGCGTGCCCGAAGTGCAGTTCCTCGGCCACGGCGACGAAGTACTCCAGCTCGCGTGTCTCCAGTTCGGCCATGCCGCAAGCCTACCGCCCGATCCATTCCCACCAGGCATGGATCGGAAACGGATGGATCTTGGACGCGCGCGAGAAGTGCCTGTTCACTCGGGGCATGATTCACCACACGATGATCGTTGCGTTCAACAGTCCGATTCCCGCGAGCGAGCTGGACGCGTACATCAAGGAGTTCGAGGAGCTCGTGACGGGTTCCGGCACGGTCGAGTCGGTCGCGGCCCGGCACCACATCCGCGTCCCGGGCGACGACCACGCCCCGGTGGCCGTGGCCAGCGCCATCCTGCAACTGCGCGTGGCCGACCTCGACGCCCTCAACGCGACCTTCGCCCTGCCCGGGACGGTCGATCTCATCAGGCGCTGGCAGAGCCGCTATCCGTACCAGGCGATCTGGGCCAACCACGAGCCGCTGGCATGAGCGGGAGCGGCTACGCGGGCAAGGCGGGGCTGGTCACCGGCGCAGGCAGCGGGATCGGGCGGGCCGGCGCGCTGGAGTTCGCCCGGCGCGGGGCCGCGGTCGCCGTACTCGACCTCGACGAGGACGGTGCCCGCAGGACCGTGGAGCTGATCGCGCGGGAGGGCGGCCGGGCCGAGGCCGTGGCCGTCGACATCGGCGACGAGGAGTCCGTACGGCGGGCCGTGGCCCAGGTCGTGGCGGTGCTCGGCGGGCTCGACTTCGCGGTCAACAACGCCGGAGTCCCCTCACACCAACGGGTCCTGACGGAGATGACGGTCCAGGAGTGGGAGCACGTGCTGCGGGTCAACCTGATCGGCACCTGGCTGTGCATGAAGTACGAACTGCCCGCCATGAAGCGGCGCGGCGGCGGGGCGATCGTCAACGTCGCCTCCAACGGCGGCCTGTACGCGATCCCCGGCGCCCCGGCGTACGTGGCCGGCAAGCACGGCGTCGTCGGCCTGTCCAAGGCGGCTGCCGTGGACTACGGGCCGGACGGCATCCGGGTCAACGCGCTGTGCCCGGCGATGACGAGGACCCCCATGCTCGACGGTGTCGTCGCGTCGGCCGGTGCGCGGACGGTCGAGCGGCAGGTGGCCGCGACCCCGCTGGGCAGGCCGGCCGAGCCCGAGGAGGTCGCCGCCGCGGCGGTGTGGCTGTGCTCGCCGGACGCCTCCTACGTCACCGGCACCGCCCTGTCGGTCGACGGCGGCCGCCGGGCCTGAGCGCGGGACGACGGGCGGGTGGGGGCGGGGGCGTACCCACGCCCCCGCGCCCGCTCGCGGCCGCCAGAGAACGCCCGCCCGCGGCCGCCGGTACGCGGCCCGCCCGTACTCCGGCTATCCGAGCCGGCGGGCCAGCACCAGCCGGCAGCGCGGGCTGCCGTCGGGGCGCCGGCCGAACTCCTCCAGCGCGAGGGTGGTGACCGAGAAGCCCGCGGCGGCGAGGTCGGCCCGTACCGGCTCCAGCGGGAAGGTGCGGTAGTACATCACGAAGGGTGGCCGCCACAGCGCGTTGCGCAGCCGCATGGCGGCGTCGAAGCCGGTCAGTGCCCAGTACCAGGGCGAGCGGACCGGGGGCGGCGCGGCGATCGGGAAGGCGAACAGGCCGCCGGGGCGCAGCGCGCGGTGCACCCCGGCGAACAGCGCGGGCCGCTCCGCGGGCAGGAAGTGCCCGAACGCCCCGAAGCTGACGGCGAGGTCGAACTCGGTCTCGAACGGCAGCGCCCGCGCGTCGGCCCGCACCCAGCCGTGTTCCGGGTGCGCGGCCCGGGCCCGGTCGAGCATGCCCGCGCTGAAGTCCGTCCCCGTCACGCCGTTGGGGCACAGCCCGTCGAGCACCCGTACGCCCGCGCCGGTGCCGCAGCACACGTCGAGCCCGGTCCTGAACGGCCCGTACGCCCGCAGCGCGGCCTCGGTCGCGTCGAGGAAGCGGTCCGGGGTGCGGAAGGGCGTGTGGTCGAAGGTCGGCGCGAGCAGGTCGTAGCCGTGCTCGACGGATGACAGTGCCTGGACGGCAAGTTCACGCGCGGACGGGCCCTGGGAGGAGAACACCCGGCCCAGCGTAGGGGGCGGATGGGGCGCGATGTGCGCGAGATCTCACCGGAACGAAACGGAACCGCCATTCCCGTTGGCTTATCCTGGCTTTAGCGGAACCCCAGTTCCGGTTCCGCGCCCTCTTCTGAGCTCTCCTGAACTCAGGCACCCTCATTCTTCAGTTCAAAGGAGTTCCATGGCGTCCGAGACCCGGCGCACGCACCATCAGGTGACGTTCGCGGTGCTTGCGGCCAGTGTCAGCGTCTACGCGCTGCTCCAGTCGCTGGTCACCCCGGTCCTGCCGACGATCCAGGCATCCCTGCACACCTCGCAGAACACGGTCACCTGGGTACTGACCGCGTACCTGCTGTCCGCTTCGATATTCACCCCGATCATGGGCCGGATCGGCGACATGGTCGGCAAGAAGCCGGTCTTCGTGGCCACCCTGGTCGCGCTGGCCGCGGGCTCGCTGCTGGCGGCGCTGGCCACCAACGTGACGGTGATGATCATCGCCCGGGCGATCCAGGGCGTCGGCGGCGGCGTGCTGCCGCTCGCCTTCGGCATCGTCCGCGACGAGTTCCCCCGCGACAAGATGAGCGGCGCGGTCGGGGCGATCGCCTCGCTCGTCGCGGTCGGCGGCGGTCTGGGCATCGTGCTGGCCGGCCCGATCGTGAACGCGCTCGACTACCACTGGCTGTTCTGGCTGCCGATGGTGCTGACCATCATGGCGGCCGCGGCCTCGCTCTTCTTCGTGCCGCCCACCCGCAGCCGCACCCCGGGCCGGATCAGCTGGGCGCCGGCGCTGCTGCTGTCGGCGTGGCTGGTGGCACTGCTCGTCGCGCTCAGCCAGGCGTCGGTGTGGGGCTGGGGCTCCGGCAAGGTGATCGGCCTGATCGTCGCCGCCGTGGTGCTCGCGGTCGCGTGGGTGGAGACCGAGCGCCGCTCGGCGACGCCGCTGATCGACATGCGGATGATGAGCCGCCCCGCGGTGTGGACCAACAACACGGTGGCGCTGCTCTTCGGCGTCGGCATGTACTCGGTCTTCGCGTTCCTGCCGGAGTTCGTGCAGAGCCCCAAGTCCACCGGCTACGGCTTCGGTTCGTCCATCACCCAGTCCGGGCTGATCCTGCTGCCGATGTCGGTGGCGATGTTCCTGGTGGGCCTGGGCGCCAACACCCTGGCCGCCCGGATCGGCGGCAAGACCGTGGTGCTGCTCGGCTCGGTGATCAGCGCGGTGTCGATGGCGCTGCTCGCCTTCGCGCACACCGCGACCTGGGAGCTGTACATCGCCACCGCGGTGATGGGCGTCGGCTTCGGCCTGGCCTTCGCGGCGATGTCGAGCCTGATCGTGAGCGCGGTGCCGGCCGAGCAGACCGGTGTGGCCAGCGGCATGAACGCCAACATCCGCACCATCGGCGGCTCGATCGGCGCGGCCCTGATGGCCAGCGTCGTCACCTCCAACCCGGCGGCCGACGGCCTGCCGCGCGAGGCCGGCTACACCCACGGCTTCGCGATGCTCGGCGTCGCGCTGCTGGTGGGCGCGCTCGCCGCGCTGCTGATCCCGGTGAGCCGGCGCGGCACGCTGGTGGCGGGCTCGACGGAGGAGAACGAGCCGGCGCACGCGCCGCTCACGGCGGTACCTGGCGGTACGGTCATGAGCGACACGTCGGAGTGAGGTCCGGCGCCGGCGGACCCGGTGCCACCCTCACCGGAGGGTCCGGCACCGGGACGAGTCGCACGATCGGAAGTGGACGATGGCAGCGCAGCACCCCGTGCACGAGTCGGGGCACGGTTCCGTACCGGACAGCGCCGCGCGCGACGCCGAGTGCGGCGAGCACCCGGCGCCGCAGGCCGCGGCCGGCCCGTCGGCCAGCGCCGACCACGTCCCGCAGCACCGGCCGATGCGGCGCGACGCCGCGCGCAACCACCAGCTGGTGATCGCCGCGGCCCGCGAGGTCCTCACCGAGTACGGCACCGACGCCAGCATGGAACTCATCGCGTCCCGCGCCGGGGTCGGGGTCGGCACGCTCTACCGGCGCTTCCCGAACAAGGAGGCGCTGGTCGACGAGATCGCCGCGCAACTCCTCGGCGAGCTGGTCGGCCAGGCCCGCATCTCGCTGTCCCACCCGGGCGGCACCGGATTCGAGGCGTTCGTACGGGTCTTCGGCCACTGGCTGAGCGAACACCGCGGCTACGCCCACAAGTTGATCGGGCGCACCGAGGCCGCGTGCGTGGAGCAACTGCGCGACCTGATCGACCGGCTCCTCGACCAGGCGAAGGCGTCCGGCCGGATCGACCCGCACGTCGAACTCGGCGACGTGATGACACTGGTCTGGGGCATGCGCGGGGTGGTGGAGACCAGCGGCACCGTGACGCCCGACGCCTGGCAGCGCTACACGGACATCCACCTGGCCGGGATGCGCGCGCCGGCCGCCCCGGGCATGCGCTCCGCGGTGACCCGCGCGGAGATGACCCGCATCAACGCGGGCGGCTGACGGCCGCCGGGGCTCCGGCCCCGGCACCGGCCCGCCGGCTGCGGCCACGGCGCTCGGGCGTGCGACGGGTTGTACGCCCGTCAGCGCCGCCGCGCGAACGCCGCGTGCACCCCGCGCGACACCCCGACGCCGCCGCCCAGCCCCTCGATCGCGTCGTGCAGCGCCCGCTGTAGCGCCGCCAACTGCCCTGGTTCCAGGGCCTGGTGGTCGCTGAAGGTGGCGATGAGCCCGACCCAGTCGTCGGCGCTCACCGTCGCCTCCCAGCGGTACTGCCGCACCTCGATCGGCTCGAACTCCCCGATCGGCTCGAAGGGTTCGCTCCGTGTCTGGTGCGGGAGGTAGCTGTGCGTCCTCGCCCGCGGCGCGTGCTCGTCGTAGAGCCGCCGGAAGAGCGCCGCGTCGTCGTCGGCGAGGAGCAGGTAGCTCCAGAACAGGGCGAGCGTGCCGCCCGGCCGCAGCAGCGACGCGGCCTTCTCGGCGCCGCGGGCCGGGTCGATCCAGTGCCACGCGTCGCCGCAGGTGATCAGGTCGAAGGTGCGGCCCGCGGCTTCCCAGGCCTCGAACGCCCCGAGTTCGACCGGCAGTCCGTGTCCCCGCGCCACGGCCGCCATCCGCGCGTCGATCTCCACTCCGAGCACCCGCGTCCCGCGGCCGGCCAGTTCGGCGGCGACCTTGCCGGTGCCGCAGCCGACGTCCAGCGCGTCGCGGGGCGCACGCGCGACCAGGTCGTCCACGAGTCCGGGCGGCGGGGAGGGCCGGAACCGGTCGTACTGCTCGCTGACGGAGCCGAAGGAGAGCGCACTGGTCCGGTCCAGGTGGTACGCGGGCGTCTTCGTCACGGCGCCGAGCGCAGTGGGCGCGGCGCGCGGCCGGACCGTCACGGCGGAACCGTCACGGCGGGACGGCCACGGCGGCGGCCCGCTGCGGTCCTCAGACGGCGCGTTCCATGCAGACCAGCCGCTCCCGCTCGTCCCACGACGCGGTGACGGTGAATCCGAGCCGCTCGTACAGCGCGATCGCGTCGGTCCGCCACTCCCACACCGACAGCCGCAGGGTGCGCACACCGCTCCGCGCGGCCCACGCGAGGGCCGCGCGGACCAGGCCGGACGCGACGCCCCGCCCGCGGTACGCCGGATCGGTCCAGAGCCTCTTGATCTCGGCCCCGCCCTCGACGGGGTCGGTCACCACCAGGCAGCCCACCGCCGCGTCGCCCGCGTTCCCCGCGCCGCCGCCCAGTGCCAGCAGCACGACGTCGGCGGCGAACGCGGCCTCCGGGTCGGCGATCTCGGCGCGGTAGCGCTCCGGCAGGTCGTCCACTGCGGCGACGGCCTCGCCCTTCTCGGCCTGCGTCCGCAGATGGTAGGCCGCCAGCAGCTCGGCCGGCCCCTCCTGGGGTCGCGCGCCCGGGTCCCGGTCGGGCCAGCGGACGACGGCGATCTCGGGTCGATCAGTCATGCCACCAGCATCACATGCCGCAGGTCAGGACCAGTGCGAGGGCCCCTGAGCCGCACCCGGTACGCCAGGGCAGCGCACCGCCGGGGCCGCGCCGGGGCGGTACGGTGCGACGCCGGGGCGGGCGCGGGCGGGACGCGTCAGCGGCGGGTGCCGCAGTCCGGGCAGAAGGCCGCGCCCGCCGGGAGCTGCGCGCTGCACGAACCGCAGGTGTCCTGCTGCGCGAGCTGGTGGCCGCAGCCGGGGCAGAAGGCCGAACCGTGGGTCTCGGCGCTGCACTGCGGACAGACCAGCTGGCGCGGGGTGTTCACCGCGAACGACTGCCCGGAGTTCTGGCCGGCGGCGTAGGCGCGCTCGGAGACCATGTCGTTGAGGCCGCGCTGCTGGGCGGCGACCGCCTCGGCGGCGGTGTCGGGCGCGCAGGTCAGGCAGATGCCCTGGCCGGCGTTCCAGCAGCGGTTGCAGACGTAACCGGTGCAGCGCGGGCAGCGGTTGAAGTGGCCCTCGGCGTTGCTGATCGCGCGCTGGAACGCCGCGTCGCGGGCGCTGCCGTATCCGGCTCCGGCGAGGCCGTCGGCCGCGGTGGACATGCCGCTGCCGGCCCGACCGAGCATCCCCCAGGCCGCGTTGACGCCCTTGCCGACCCAACTGGCCATCCGCCCGCCGGTGTACGCCTCGAACCGCGAACGCCAGGTGTCGTTGCACCGGTTGCAGGAGAACTCGAACTGGAACCCCGCGCCCGTGCCCTGTTCCTGGCACAGATCGCGGTAGTTGTTGCTGAAGTAGATCTCCGCGGTCACCGGTCGCCCTCCCCGAGCAGTCTCCGGCCGGGCCCATACCCGCCGGTCGTCCCCCCACCGGCAAGGGACGCCCCGTACGTCCTCCCGGTTCTGCGGACCGGTCCGGCACCGCAGGCAGGCAATACTTTCCCACATCCGGGCACTCCCGGGCGCCCCTGTCCGCGGCTCCGGACGCCCCACCGCACCCCGCGCCTCCCACCCCCACCACGAGGCACTGACGACCCACCTCCCACGGCTCGCGCGGCCCCGTGCGGAGGCGGCCGGGCGGGCCCGGGGAAGCGTGCCCGGGCAGCACGCGGCCGCGGCCGCCGGGACCCGGATCGGGGGTGCGGCGGCCGCGGCCGGGTGGACGGGGCGGGGTCAGCCCTGGCGGGCCTTGCCGCGCGGGTCCTTGCGGTTGATCACGTAGACCTTGCCGCGGCGGCGGACGATCTGGGCGCCCGGCCGGCCCTTCAGGGAGCGAAGCGAGTTGCGAACCTTCATGGCGGCGCCTTTCTGCTCGTAGTCTCTACGGTGCAGGGGCGACAACCGCGGCGCCCGCGCGTTCATTCCGCGCGGGCGGGCGGCCCAGGAGGGGACGGCCGAGGCCATGACCGACGCACCGCAGGACGGCACCGAGGGCACCGAATCGACGAAGCGCGCGGGAGGAGCCGAGGACGACGACAGCCCGGACTTCTCCCGCCCGGGTTTCTCCAGTCCCGACTTCTCCAGCCCGGACTTCAGCAGCCCCGGCGGCGACCGGATCGGCGACTTCACCCCGCCCGACTACGAAGTACCGCCGTTCAAGGGCCCCGACTACGAGGCCGAGGACGCCGACGACCTCGTGCCCGAGGAGGCGGGGTTCTCCAGCCCCGGCTTCTCCAGCCCGGACTTCACCAGCCCCGGCCCGATCGACGACCCCGAGGACCACTGAGCCTCGGCCGAGCCTTCCGCCCTGCCCGCCCGGCCTCCGGTGCGGGCGGGGTGCTCGCATGATCCGGCTCGCACCCGCGAAGGCCGCCGGCCGTCGCCGCCAGCCGTCGACCATCGCCGTCGTCCGTCAGCGTCAGCCCCCAGCCCTCAGCAGCCCCCAGCCGTCACGTCAGCCCTCAGCCCTCAGCCCAGACGGTCGGTCCGGACCGTCAGGTCGGCGATGTGCGCGAGCATCGCGTCGAGTGCCGCCTCCAGCGGAGCGGTCTCGCGCCGGGTCTGGGTGAGCAGCAGCCCGCCCTGCAGAGCGGCGAGCAGAGCCAGCGCGAGCTGGTCCGGGTCGGCGTCGCGCCGTAGCTCCCCGCGGTCGTGCATCGCGTGGATACCGGCCCGGATCGCCGCCTCCCAGCGGGCGAAACCGTCCACGAGGTCGCCGCGTGCCACGTCGTCGCTCTCGGCGAGTTCGCTGGCCAGCGACCCGATCGGGCAGCCGCCCTGGCAGTGCCGCTCCCGCTGGACGTCGACCACGAGATCGCGCCAGGCCCGCAGCGCCGGCAGGGAGTCCAGGCTGCTCAGCAGCGGCTCCTGGGCGTCCAGCACGGCCTGCGTCTGGTGCGCTATCACCGCGCGGACCAGGGCGTTCTTGTCCGCGAAGTAGTGGTAGATCTGCGAGGTGCTGACCCCGGCCGCGGCACGCACGTCGTCGGTGCTGGTGCCCGCCACGCCGCGCTCCAGCATCAGCCCGGCCGCGGCGGCCACGATGCGTCCCCGGGTGGCGGCGCCCTTGCGGGTCAGCCGCTGGGGGGCCGTCGGGTCGGGCACGGGAGGCGAGTCGATGCTCATGCGCTCAGCGTAGCGCGCCACGTCGTTTTCTGGAGTTGACACTCCAATCCCTCCGTGCCAAGAATGGAGTCATCGCTCCAATCTTCACGGCGGCGACGACATCAGCGGCGGGCCCCCGTACGTCCACGCGGGCCGCGCACCGCGCAGCGCACACCACTACAGAAACCAGGCGGATCACCATGGAGTTCGAAGGCCGCAAGGCACTGGTCACCGGCAGCACCGCCGGCATCGGCCGGGAGGTCGCCCTGCAACTCGCCACCGGGGGCGCCGAGGTCATCGTCACCGGGCGCAACGCGGAACGCGGCGCGGCGACGGTCGCCGCGCTCGAGGACGCGGGTGGCAAGGCGCGCTTCTTCGCCGCCGACATGACCGACCTCGACTCGGTCCGGCGGCTCGCCGAGGAGGCCGCCGACGTCGACATCCTCGTCAACAACGCCGGCGTCTTCGACTTCAGCCCGACCGCCGAGCAGACCGTCGCGTCGTTCGACGCGATGTTCCAGGTCAACGTGCGGGCGCTGTACTTCCTCACCGCCGCGATCGCGCCGCGGATGGCCGAGCGCGGCGAGGGCAGCGTGGTCAACATCAGCACGATGGCCGCGACCGTCTCGCTCCCCGGCAGTTCCGTCTACGCCGCCACCAAGGCCGCGGTGAACTCGCTGACCCGCACCTGGGCCGGGGAGTTCGGCGCGTCCGGGGTGCGCGTCAACAGCGTCGCCCCCGGCCCCACGCTCACCGAGAGCGCTCCGCTGGAGATGGTCGACACGCTCGGCTCCACGACGCTGCTGAGCCGGCACGCGAGCACCGAGGAGATCGCCGCGGCGGTGGTCTTCCTCGCCTCGCCCCGCGCCACGTACATCACCGGCGCCACGGTCCCGGTCGACGGGGGCCGCGCCGTCGCGTGACCCGGCGGTGGTCGAGGGGCCCCCGGGCCGGGCCGTACGGCGTGCCGCCCGGCCCGGGTCAGCCCGCCGTCGGCGTCGCCTTCGCTGTCGCTGTCGCCTTCGCTGTCGCCGTCGGGGAGAGTTCGCGGGCGGCCGCCCGGCCCACCGCGTCCGCGACGGCGGCCAGGTCAGGGGAGTCGAGCTTCCACTGCTGCCAGTACAGCGGCACGTCGATCGGGCGGCGGGCGGCGAGTTCGACGAGGGTGCCCGCCGCCAGATGGGGACCGGCCTGGAGGTCCGGGATCATGCCCCAGCCGAGCCCGGCGGCGACCGCGTCGAGATACGCCTCGGACGACGGCATGTAGTGCCGGGCGCGGGTGGCCGCGCGGGCCTGCCGGGGTGCGAGCCCGCGCAGGAACCGGTCCTGGAGTTCGTCCTTGCGGTCGAAGACGATGACGGGGGCGGCCGGCAGCGCCTCGCGCAGCGGACGGTCGGCGATCCAGCGGGCGGCGAACCGGGGCGCGGCCCTGGCCCGGTAGCGCATCCGGCCGAGCGCCCGTACCGAGCAGCCCTGCACGGCCTGCGGCGAGGAGGTGACCGCGGCCATCACCCGGCCCTGGCGCAGCAGCGCCGCGGTGTGGTCCTCGTCGTCGCGGTGCAGGTCGAAGAGGATGCCGCGGTCGGCGGCGGCCTCGGCGAGCGCGGGCAGGAACCAGGTCGCCAGCGAGTCGGCGTTGACCGCGATCGGCAGCGTGGCGGGGCCGAGCGCGTCGCCCAGGCCGAGTTCGGCGCCGGCGTCCTGCTCCAGCCGTGCGAGCTGCCGGCCGAACCGGACCACGACCTCGCCCGACGCGGTCAGCCGCACCGGCTTCGTCCGCAGCAGCAGTACCCGGCCGGTGCGCTGCTCCAGCGCCTTGATCCGCTGGCTCACCGCGGACGGCGTGACGTGCAGGGCCTCGGCCGCCGCCTCGAACGTGCCCTCGTCCACGGCGGCCAGCAGCGTACGCACCTGGTCCAGCGGGAGCCCCGCCATCGACCGTCACCCCATTCCCGCCGCCCGCGCCGGCGCCTTCGTCGGCGCCGCCCGCCACCGCCGCCGTCCGGCTCGGAAGCCGTACGGAGAGCGTTAAGAATTCCTCATGCTACCTAAGAATCATTAGCTGGCCTGTACGATCCGCCCGCTCCTAGCCTCGGTCCATGCACGCAGCTCTCCTCGCCGCCCTGGCGGGCCTCGGCACCGGTCTGACCCTCATCGTGGCCATCGGCGCCCAGAACGCGTTCGTGCTGCGCCAGGGCATCCGCCGGGAGCACGTGCCCGCGGTGGTCGGGATCTGCGCCGCCTCCGACGCCGTGCTGATCGCGGCGGGCATCGGCGGCGTCGGCACCGTCGTACGCCGCTGGCCGGCCGCGGTGACGGCCACCGGGTGGATCGGCGGCGCGTTCCTGGTGACGTACGGCGTGCTGGCCGCCCGCCGGGTGCTGCGGCCGCAGCGGCTCTCCGCCGCCGAGGGCGCGGGCGCCTCCGCCCGCACCGCCGTCCTCACCTGCCTGGCGCTGACCTGGCTCAACCCGCACGTCTACCTGGACACGCTGCTGCTGCTCGGCTCGGTCGCCAACTCCTACGGCGGCGCGCGCTGGCCGTTCGGGGCGGGCGCGGTCACGGCGAGCGTGCTGTGGTTCAGCGGCCTCGGCTTCGGCGCGCGGCTGCTGCGCCGCCCGTTCGCCCGGCCCGGGTCCTGGCGGGTGCTCGACGCCGTGATCGCCGTGAGCATGGTCTGCCTGGGCGTCCTGATGGCGACCCGGGCGTGAGACGGCGGACCGTACGGACCGGGCACGGTCGCGCCGGCCGGCCGCCGCCTGACACGGCCCCAACGCCCCTGTTCCGCGCGGCGGTTCAGCCGAGAAGGGAGCCGCCCCACGCGGCGCCGGGGGTGGTGCCGCCCTGGTGGATCGGGCGGAAGCCGATCACGGCGGCGTCGTCGCGGCGGTTGCCGACACCCGACAGCAGCTGGGCGCAGATCTCCGCGAGCGTCAGCCCCTCCGCGCGGGCGGTTTCGGCGATCCGGGCGAGCGTCGCCATGCCCTCGCCGAGGTCCGTGCCGGGCACCTCGATCAGGCCGTCGGTGTAGAGCAGCAGGGTGTCGCCGTTCTTCAGTTCGTAGTGCCAGGTGGTGCGCGGCATCGACGGTGCCACGCACAGCGGCAGGTCAGGGCCGGCGCCGTGCAGGTAGCGCGGCTCGCCGTCGGCGGGCAGCAGGAGCGGCGGCGGGTGGCCGGCGTTGGACCAGGCCACGTGCCAGCGGCCGCCGGCCCGCGGCACCAGGTTGGCGTGCACCACCGTGACCAGCGGCGCGATGTTCAGGCCGTCCACCACCCGGTCCAGCTGGGACAGGCTCTCGGCCGGGCTGTTCGGATGGTCCTGGTCGTAGGCGATCACCCGGAGCATGCTGCGCAGCTGGCTCATCGAGGTGGCGGCGTCCAGGTCGTGGCCGGCGATGTCGCCGATGGTGAGGGTGACGGTGCCGTCGGGCAGCAGCAGCGCGTCGTACCAGTCGCCGCCGATCTCCGCGGTCTTGCTGGCCGGCTGGTAGTGCGCGGCCAGCTCCGCGCCGGGCACCCGCGGGGTCGCCGACAGCAGGGCGCGCTGGAGGGTCAGCGCGGTGTGCCGGGTGCGTTGCAGCTCCACCGCCTGCCGCAGCGGCTCGCGCACCTCGTGCAGGATCTCGCCGAGCAGCGCGAGGTCCGCGGAACCGGGTGGCGGGCTGTCCGCGCAGCCGGCCGCGCAGGCGAACGCGACCACGGCCGAGTCGATCACGATCGGCACCATGGTCAGGCTGGTGGCCCGCGCCGCGCGCAGCCACTTCCTGGACATCTCCGACAGCACGCCCTCGGGCGGCTCACCGGCGGGGAAGACCAGCAGCTTGGGGCGGCGGCTCTCGATCACCTGCTGGGCGACCGACCCCACGAGGTAGGGCTGGTTGCTCAGCGGGGGCATGTCCGGCAGGCCGGAGCGGGCGGTGGACGCCACCCGGACCGCGGTGAGCGGGCCGCCGATGCCGGCCGAGGGCAGCATGAAGACCGCGCACGCGTCGGTCAGGTCCGGCACCACCGCCGCGGCGACGGCGGCGAACGCGTCCGGCACGTCGTCGGTGCCGGTGACGGTGGCCACCCTCGCCAGCAGCCGCTCGCGCAGCCGGTTGCGCCACTGGTCCTCGATGTCCGCGGTCGCGCCGATCCACTCCACCAGCACCCCGCCGCGCTCGATGGGCACCGCGCGGGACTGCACGTGCCGGTACTCGCCGGAGGCGGTGCGCAGCCGGAACGTGCACACGAACAGGGACGGGGTCCCCTCGGACGCGTCGCTCCAGGTGCGCACCAGCCGGGTCCGGTCGTGCGGGTGCACCGCCCTGAGCCACTCCTGGTCGATCACCGGCCGCCACGGGCTGCCGGTGAAGTCCTCGAAGCCGCCGACCAGCTCGGTGATGTCGCCGTTGGGCTTCATCAGCCAGACGATCTGCGTGACGGCGGACATCAGCGCCTCGTACCTCTGCAACGCCTTCTGCCGCTGCTCGGAGAGCAGCTGCGCGGCCTCCACCGCGTCGACCTGCGGGGTGGTGTCGACCGCCACGGCCAGCACGCCGGGACCGAACCGTGAGACCACCGGGGAGCAGCTGTAGACGAAGTGGCGGCGGCCGGGCGCGCCGGGCGCGGTGCCGTCGGTGGTGCGGGTGTCGGTGACCTGGCGGGCGGCCCGGTCCCGGTACACCTGGTCGAGCATCTTCAGGAAGCGGGCGGCCCTGGGCTCGGTGAACACGTCCGCGGACCGGGCGCCCAGTTCCCGGGGCCCGAACAGGGCGCGGAACGCCTCGTTGATGTACACCAGCCGGTGCTCGTCACCGGCGGTCAGGGCAACGGCCACGATGGCACGGTCGAACACCTCTGGTTCGAGCTCGGGCACGCCCGTTTCGCCGCCGATCCGCCTCATCCTCCGATCATCGCTCGCCACGGCCCACCAGGCGCGCCGAAAGCGCCGGGCGTTCGCACATGTGACCGGTACGGCGCCCAGGGGAGCACTCCCCCGCGGCTCGGGCGGCCGGGCGGCCGTCGGCGGGCCGGGCCGGGCCGCTGCCGTTACGGTGGGTACCGGGGGCGGTACGCCGGCCCGGCGCCGCGGCGGGCGGACGGCGGCCCCGGGGACTTCCGGGGCTTCGCAGAGCCACCAGGACTTCGAGGACCTTCGAGGACCTGCGAGGGCCTTCTGGGGGCCTTGGGGGGACAACCGAAGAGCACCCGCGGCACCGCCGACCACGCAAGGAAGTCGCGCACCATGACCTCAGCGCCCACGATCCCCGATGTCACGCTCAACAACGGTGTGGTGATCCCGCAGCTCGGATTCGGCACGTACCTGATCGAGCCGAAGGACACCAAGGAAGCGGTGCTCGCCGCGCTGGAGACCGGTTACCGGCACATCGACACCGCCGAGATGTACGGCAACGAGAAGGAGGTCGGACAGGCCATCGGCGAGTTCGGCCTGGAGCGCTCCGACGTCTTCGTCACCAGCAAGCTCAACAACGGCTTCCACGCCTACGGAGACGTGCTCACCGCGTTCACCCGCAGCCTGGACGACCTCGGCATGGAGTACCTGGACCTGTTCCTCGTGCACTGGCCGCTGCCCGCGGTCGGCGACTACACCGAGACCTGGCGGGCGATGGAGGAGATCTACCGGTCCGGCCGGGTCAGGGCGATCGGCGTGTCGAACTTCCAGACCGCCCATCTGAACCGGCTCTTCCAGGAAACCTCGGTGGTGCCCGCGGTCAACCAGATCGAGGTGCACCCCTACCTCACGCAGGACGAGCTGCGCGCGTTCGACGCCGACCACGGCATCGCCACCGAGGCGTGGTCCCCGATCGCCCAGGGCAAGGTCCTCGGCGACCCGGTGATCGCCGCGATCGCCGCGCGGCTGGAGCGCACCCCGGCGCAGGTGACGCTGCGCTGGCATTTGCAGCGCGGCGACATCGTCTTCCCGAAGTCGGTGACGCGCTCCCGGGTCGAGGAGAACTTCCGGCTCTTCGACTTCGAGCTGACGCCCGACGACATGGCGCAGATCAGCGCGCTGGACCGCGGCGAGCGGACCGGCCCGGACCCGGACACGTTCAACTGGGTGCCGTGACCGGTCCCGCGCGGCGCGCGACGCGCTGACCTCCGGGCCCGCGCGTCGCGCGGGGGCGCCCCTACCCGCCGGCGCTCCCCGGTCCAGGTCAGGCGGAGGTCTCCAGCAGCCGCCGCAGGTCCTCCGCCATCCGCAGCGCGGCCGCGCGCCCGTCGCCGCCGAGGGAGCCGGCGTCCGCGGGCCGCGCCCGGTCCACGACCACCCGCAGCGCGGCCGCCGCGTGCCGGGCGAACAGCGCCAGCAGGTCCAGCTCGCTCAGGCTCGACCTGGCCTGCGGCACCGGGTCGAGCACCTCCAGCACGCCCAGCACCCGGTCGCCGTGCGTCAGCGGCGCGGCCATCAGCGAGTCGGGCACGTACTCGGTGGACTCGGCGAAGTCCCGGTCGAAGGAGGCGCTGCGGGACAGGTCGTCCACGACCATGGGCTCGCCCGAGGAGACCACCCAGCCGGCGATCCCGCTCTCGGCCGGGAAGCGCCGCCCCACCAGGAAGCTCTCGCCCTGGCCCGAGACGGCCTGGAAGACCAGCTCGTGGCTCGACTCGTCCAGCAGGAACACCGAACTGGCCTGGGCGCCGAAGATGGCCCGGGCCGTGTCGACCACCGACTGCATCAACTCCTGCGACAGCGGATCGGTCTCTGCGTTGCTCTGTGTCACGAAGCACCCCTGATGCCCAGTTGTACGTTGGCCGCGGAAAGGTAGAGCGCGTTCTTGAGCTGGAAGGTCGTCATCCGGCGGTGCCGGGACAGGATGCGGGCGCAGAGCCCGGCGATGTAGGGCGTGGCGAAGCTGTTGCCCGTGGTCCTGATCGTCGCCCCGCCGAGCCAGGCCACCTGCACGTTCTGGCCCGGGGCGAAGAACTCCACCGGCGGGCTCGGGTTGTACAGGTGCAGCTCCGGGTCGTCCTCCTGGTGGCTGCCCACCGAGATCACCGACGCGAAGCGCCAAGGGAAGCTCTCCACCGGCGTGTTGTGCGCGGAGGCGACGATCGCGGTGCCGCGGAAGTACGCCTCGTCGGCGAGCACCCGCAGTTCCTCGGCGAACTGCGGCCGGGTGGTGGACAGGCTCAGGTTGATCACGTCGAAGCCCTGCCGGATCGCCCAGCGCAGGCCCGCGAGCAGGACGTCGCCGGTGCCGCCGAACCCCTTGCCGAGCACCTGCACGCTGTACAGCTCGCACTCCGGAGCGGTTCTGCGGATGATGCCCGCGCAGGCCGTGCCGTGGCCGCAGGTGTCGGTGGCGTCGGTTTCCACGACGCTGGTCCCCGTCCCGTCCTTGCGGACCGTCCAGGCCCCGTCGACCCTGCCGATCAGCGGATGGCCGTCCTCCACCCCGGAGTCGACGACGCACACCCGCACGCCGGTGCCCAGCGCGCCGGCCCAGTCCCGGTCGGGCGCCGGCCGCTCGCCGTCCGCGGCGACCAGCACGTCCTCGGGGCGCTTGCCGCGCAGACTCCAGGTGAGTCGGGGACCGGCGCCCTGCTCGGCGGTTGTCATTCAGCAGCCTCTCGCGTTCTGGCGGTGTCACGTTCCGGTGCGGTGGTGGCCGGGGGTCCGGCGGGCCGGGGTCCGGGCGGCCGGCGGCGGGCGGCTCACGTCGGGACCCGGTGCCATCCGGCGGCGTGCCGCGCCCCGGGCAGGTGGCCCTTGGCCTCGAACTGCCGGGCGGCCTGGGCGGCGGCCCGACGCGCGTCGTCCGCGCGGCCGGCCTGGCGCAGGACGTCGGCCCGGTCCAGCCAGGCGGTCGCCAGCAGGACGGGCGAGTCGGTGCCGGCCGCGGTGCGCACCGCGCGCGCGGCCAGCGCCTCGGCCTCCTCGGCGCTGCCGCGCGCGGCGGCGATCCTGGCCTGGAGGCCGTCGAGGTCGGCGGTGTCCGAGGCGGCCTGGTCGCCGTCCGCCGGCTCGGCCGCCGCCGTGCCCGGGGCCCGCGCGAGCCGCGTGGCCGCGTCGCCGTAGCGGCCGGCGTCCAGCAGCAGCCGCGCCGACTCCCGGGCCACCACCCCGCGCAGGCCGTCGGCCTGGAGGCTCGCGGCGGCGCCGTCGGCCTCGTCGAGCAGGTCCAGCGCCCGGCCGCCCTCACCCGCCATCGCCGCCACGGCGGCGGCGAACAGCGGCAGCACCACGCGGCCCTCGGCGTACGCGAGTTCACCGGCCAGCCGCCGGGCCCTGGCCAGGCAGGCGTGCGCGTCGTCCCAGCGCTCCTGGAGCGCGAGCAGCACGGCGAGCGGGCAGTTGAGCGTGAGCCGTACGGTGGGGCGCTGCTCCCCGTGTTCGGCCAGCAGCGCGCGGCTGCGGGCGACCGCCGAGCCGACCGGCTCCGGGCCGCGCCACAGCGAGACGCCGATCGCGCCCAGCGCCAGGGCCCGTTCGGGTTCCGCGCCTGCCCGGCGGGCGTGCGTCAGGGCCCGGGACAGCAGGCCGTCGGCCGCCACGTGCCGGCCGTGCGACTGCCGCTCCTGCGCGATCCGGATGCACGCCCGCGCCTGCCCGAGGTCGTCTCCCGCGCTCTCGAAGACCGGCAGCGCCCACTGGGCGACGGTTCCCGCGCTGCTCCCGTCGGGGGCCGCGGACACCGCGGCCAGGGCCAGCCGCGCGTGCGCGGCCTCCACCGGGCGCACCGCCTCCCGCGGTTCGGCGTCCGCCGCGGCGAGCACTCCCAGCAGCAGCGCCCGGCCCTCGTCCGTACGGCCGGTCGCCAGCAGTACGTCGCCGAGCCGGCGGGCCGCCGCCGCCCACTCGGGCTCGCCGTCGGCGGCCAGCTCCACCGCCCGCTCCAGCAGCCCCGCCGCCCAGGCCAGGTCCGAGCGGGCGAGCGCCCTGGAGCCGCTGTCGATCAGCAACCGGACGGCGTCCAGCCGCAGTTCGTCGGTGTGGGCGCCGAGGACGCCGAGCTCGGCGCGGTAGCGGTAGGCGTGCTCCAGGTGCCCGGCGACGGCGGCGGTCGCCTCGGCGGACGGCAGGCGGCGGGTGCCGCGGCGCGGTGCGTCCTGCGCGCCGCCCGACGGGCCGCTGCCCGAAGGTCCGTTGCCCGAAGGTCCGTTGGCCGTGGCGCCGCTGTCCGGCGCGCCGCCGCTTGGCGGGGCCTGGCCCGCGAGCCGGTCGGCCAGCGCCCGCGCGGCGTGCTCGTGCCGCTCCGCCCGGGTCCGCTTGGCCATCGACTGGTAGGTGACCTCGTGCACGAGGCCGCTGCTGAAGCGCAACGGGTACGTGCCCGGCCGCGGCCGGTCCGCGGGCCTCAGCAGGCGGTGCCGGCCGAGCCGGGCGAGGGCCGCGCCGACCGGCCCCGGCACCGGTGCCGGCGGCTCCGGTTCCGCCGCGGGCGCTTCCGTGGCGTGCAGCGCGCCGCCGGGTGCGCCCTCCCGGTCGCCGGCCACCAGATCGGCCACCTCGTCGGCGGTGAACTCCCGTCCCGCGACGGCCGCGATGTCCAGCGCGGCGCGCTCCGCGCGGCCGAGCGCGCCGATCCGCGCGCCGAGCAGCGCCTGAAGGGTGGTCGGCAGGTCGCCGCCGCCGTCGGGGCGGTACCCGGAGTCCGGCTGGGTGAGCGCGGCGATGAGCATCTCCAGGTAGAAGGGGTTGCCGCCGGCGGACTCCAGGACCTGCGGCGGCACGCCCGTACCCCGGCCGGCCCGGGCGGAGCCGGCCGGGGTGCCAGGGCCGGCCCCGGCGCCGACCGCCGTAGCGGTCCCGGTCGCGGCCGGACGCCTCCCGCCGTCCCAGTGCGCGCCGACCTCGGTCAGCGCGGCGGCCACCGCCTCGGCCTCCGCCGTGGTCAGGCCCGGCAGGGTCAGCGACCGCGCCCCGCCGCCGCCCCATCCGGTGCGGCGGTCGGCCAGGTCGGGGCGCGCAGCGCAGACGAACAGCACGCCGGAGGAGGCGAGTTCGGCGCACAGCGTGGTGACCACCGCCAGCAGCGGATCGCTCGCCCAGTGCAGGTCGTCCAGCACCAGCACGACCGGGCGGCTGCGCGCGAGCACGCCCAGCAGGCCGGTCAGGGCCGCGCAGGTGTCGTCCGTCGACGGGTTCGGCGTGCCGTCCTCCAGCAGCCCGGCCGACAGCACGGCCAGCGCGGCGCCGACCTCGTCGCGTTCCGCGGTGTCCGGATCGGAGGAGGCTGCTCCGGCCGCGGCGCACCGGGCACCGCCGAACTCCCGTACCGGCTCGGCGTCCTCGGCCCGCGCCGGCCACAGGTCCGGGAACTCGTCGAGGAGTTGGCGTACGGCGTCGGCCAGCGGAGCCAGGCTGCCGCGCTCGCCGTACGGACGGCAGCGCCCCGAGCCGTAGTTGAAGGCGCGGCCGGACCGCTTGCGCCACTCGTGGATCAGCCGGGTCTTGCCCATGCCGGCCTCGCCGAACACCGTCACCAGGTTCGGGCCACGGCCGTCCCGGGCCGCGACGGTGGCCAACGCCTGCCGCAGCACCGCCAGTTCGCGGGCCCGGCCGACGAAGGGCACGTCGAAGCGGCGGGTGACCTCCGGCTCCTCCTCGACCACGGCGACGAGCCGGTACGCGGTGACCGCGTCCTCCTTGCCCTTCAACCGCAGCGGGCCGACGCGTTCGGTCAGGGCGCTCGCCCCCGCGGCCCGGCGGCTCTCCGGGCCGATCAGCACCTCGCCCTCGGCGGCGTTCTGCTCCAGCCGAGCCGCGACGTTGACCGTCTCCCCCGACACCAGCGCCTGCCGGGACGAGACGTCCGACGCCGTCACCACGGGGCCGGTGTTGATGCCGATCCGGACGCCGATCCTGATGCCGAGCGACGGCCCCAACTCGGTGTCGTTGAGCCGCTGTACGGCGTCCAGCATGGCCAGCCCGGCGGCCAGCGCCCGTGCCGCGTCGTCCTCGTGGGTCACCGGGACGCCGAAGACGGCCATCACGGCGTCGCCGATGAACTTCTCGACCGTCCCGCCGAACTCCTCCAGGCACTCCCGCATCCGCTCGAAGTAGCGCAGCACCACGGTGCGCAGCGTCTCCGGATCGAGCACGCCGGACAGCGCCGTCGATCCGACCAGGTCGCAGAAGACCACGGTCACGACCTTGCGCTCCTCCTGCGGTACTCCCGGGGCCCGCACGGCGGCCGGGGTGCCGCAGGACGGGCAGAAACGCGCCTCGGACGGAAGCTCGGCATCGCACGCAGCGCAGCGCATGGTCGGGTCCCTTCCCGCTGGTCGTGGAGCGGCTCAGAAGAGCGCGCCTCCGGCGATCTCGCTGTGGGCCTGCACCTCGGGGCCCACCTCGTCCAGCCGCGCCTTGATGTCGAGCATCATCGACAGCTCCTCGGAACTCAGCGCGCGCAGCACGTCCCGCTGCTCCTCGGTGAGTTCGGAGACGCCGAAGCCGTGCGACTCCAGCACGTCGAGGGTGTCGCCGGCGAGGTGACCGCCGTCCCCGCCCCGCCCGGTCCCGCCGCCACTGCCACTGCCGTTGCCATTGCCGTTGCCGTTCCGGTCCTGCGCCGCCGCGTCGCTCATGACGTGTGCGTCCTCTCCCTGGAGTGATCCGGCTCCGCTGCCCGGCCGATGTGCGCGAACAGCTCGACGAGCCCGTCCACGGTGTGCAGCGCGCTCATCACGACCGCGTTCACCAGGGACGGGTCCAACGGCAGCTCGTCGAGCAGGGCGAAGAGCGCCGCCGTGTGCCCGGTGTCCAGCTCGGCGTGGCCGCGTACGGTGCGCAGCGCCGCCTCGGGCACCCCGGCGGCGGCGATCCGGTCCGCCAGCCAGGGCGCGGGCGCGTTGCCCTCCAGTACGGCGATGTAGCCGAGCAGCGCGACGGGATGGTGGTACTCGATCCAGTAGTGCTGCGCGCCGGCCAGCCGGGCGACGACGGGCGGCGGCTGCCGGTCCAGGACCGCCGCGGGGTCCCCGCCCAGCGCGGCGATGTCGGCCAGCAGCCAGTCGTCGTGGCCGCGTTCCTCCTCGATGTGCCCCCGCAGGTAATCCGCGAGCGGCCCGCACACCGGGTCGGCCGGGCCGAACACCCTTTCCGCGGGACCGACTTCGGCGCAGCGCAGCACCGCCCGTTCCATCAGCGGCACCGACGCGCGGATCACGCCGTGCATCGCCGCCAGGTAGCCGCCGTAGCGCGGGCCGAGTCCGGGCGAGCGCCACATGGCCGCGGTGGCGGACCGCACCGCGGGCGCGGTCAGCCGCAGCCGGGCCCGCAGCGCCGTGCTCGCGGACACCGCGGTACCGGCGCTCATCGCTCCGCTCCGGGCAGCGCGACCAGGTCGGCGTAGGGCGCGCAGCCGTGCCGCCGCACCAGCGCGACCGCGCCCGCCTCGGCCTGGCCGCGGGCGGCGTACCGGTCCAGCAGCGCGCCCGCCGGCCCGCCGCCGGCCGCGGTCGCGGCGGCCAGCACGGCGGGGTCGTCGCCGAACGCGCGGCAGCCCTCGCAGTAGCCGCGGCGCGCGCCGGCCGCCCCCGCGGCGCCGTACCGGTGCTGGAGGTTGGCCGGGCCGACGGTCCTGATCATCCGCAGCACCGGCGAGCCGAGCACCCGGGTCCGGATCGCCGGCCAGCCGTCCGTGCCGATGTGGCCGAGCGTCAGGTGGGCGGGGGCGGGTCTGCGGTCGACGACGTCCTGGTTGCAGCAGGCGACGACCGTGCCGTCGGCCGCGACCACCGGCCAGGCGGCCATCGAGCAGGGCAGCGCCCGCTCCGGATCGGGCAGCGCGGTGTCGGCGGTGGCCCAGGAGGCCGCGCGCCCCACCCGGCGCAGCGAGTTGACGAGCATCGGGACGCGGTCGCCGAAGGTGCGGCGGATGTCCGCGGTGACGTCGGCGAGGTACGGGTCGTCGGTGCCGGCGCCGACCAGGTGGAAGCTGGTGGCAATGCCGGCGTCCAGCACCCGCCGGACGAGGGCGAACACGGGGGCGCGGCCGGTCTCGCGCTCGTGGAAGGCGTCGAGGCTCACCGAGAAGTGGTCGACGGAGGTGACGGCCCGCCAGATCCGCTCCGGCACGGCCGCGGCCTGCCCGGGGCGGTCCGCGCGGCCGGCGAAGAAGGCACCGGTGAGCAGCGCGGTCCTGGTGCCCGCCGTACGCGCGGACGTGGCGAGCGACGCGACCAACTCGGGCCGCAGCAACGGCTCTCCGCCGGTCATCATCAGCACCGAGGGATGCTGCTCGGGGGTGAAGGTGCCGACGAAGGAGCGGAGTTGGCCGGCGTCCGGCTCGCCCGAGGCCATGGTGGCGGAGGTGGAGCAGTGCGCGCAGTGCAGGGGGCAACGGCCGGTGACGGTCAGAAGCAGTCCCGCGCCCGGCAGCGGACGCAGTGTCATCAGTTCGGCGAGTTCCATCACACGCTCCCTCATCGTCCTCCCGAAGTGTCGGCGGGGGCGGTTCGAGGCAAGGTAGGAAACGGTATGGAAACGGTATGTCCGCAGCTCGGAGCCGTGGGCGACCGGGCGGCGGCAACCGGTTGCGGGCGCCGATTACGGGCGCGGCTCCCGGGGCACCGGTTCCGGGCCGCCAATCCGGATTGGCGCCTCCGGACGACCCTTGTGGGCCCCCGCTGCCGGATCGGCGCCTCCGAACCACGCTTCCGGGCCCCCGCCTCCGGACCACGCTTCCGGACCACCTCCGCCGGGCCGCCGCCGGGCCCGCGCCCGGGCCTCAGGCGGTGGCGCGGGGCAGCGGTCGTACGTGCAGCGCCTGCCGAAGGGATTGTTCACGCGCGTAGACTTTCGCCAACCGCGGGAGTTCGTACAGCGCCGCGTGCGCGGTGACCTCGCAGTCCGGCGCCGGCAGCGCGCCCGCGTCCATCAGCGACTCCAGCTTGTGCAGGGCGTCGTCCTGGTCGCAGGTGAGCGCCTCGGCGGCCTGGCGGAGCGTGAAGGGCCCCTCGGGCAGCTCCGCCAGCAGGCAGAGCGTGGCCTGGTCCGCCGCGGCGAGCTCCCGCCATCCGCTCGCCAGCCGCGGGCGCACCTCGGCGTCGCCCGCGACCAGTTCGTCCAGGACGGCCCTGCTGTCGGCCAGCCGCTCGGCGTACTCGCACAGCGGCAGGTACCGCCGTACCGCGAGTTTCAGGCCGCTCACCCTGACCGCGAGCGGCAGCATCCCGGTCGCGGCCACGATCCGTTCGGCCGCCTCCGGACACGACCGCAGCCGCTCGTGCCCGACGATCCGGCCCAGCAGTTCGAGGCTCTCGGCCTGGTCGAAGGCAGCCAGCTCCAGCCGGTTCGCCGCCACCAGTCCCGCCAACTGGGCGCGTGCGGTGACCAGTACGGCGCTGGCGCCGGTGTCGGGGACGAGCGGCCGCACGGACGCCTCGTCGGCCGCGTCGTCCAGCACCAGCAGGACCCGGCGAGGTGCCAGCCAGGCCCGCCACGCGGCGGCGACCTCGTCGGCGTCGCTCTCGTCCCGCAGTTCGGGCAGGTCGGCCATCCGGGCCAGTTCGCTCACCAGCGAGGCGGCCGGGCGCGGATGGCCGGTCGCGTCGCGCATCCGCAGCAGCACCCGGCCGTCGGGGAACTCCGCCGCCAGACCGTGCGCGGTGTGCACCGCGAGCGCGGTCTTGCCGGTGCCGACCGGACCGGTGAGGACGGTGAGACGCCGCTCACCGTCCAACAGGCCGCGCAGCGACCGCAGATGCCGGTCGCGGCCGGTGAAGTCCGCCAGGTCCTGCGGGAGGAGGGTGCCCAGCGCGCCGCCCGCGCGGCGCGGCGCGGTCCGCGGGCCGGAGGCGGCGAAGGGGCCGCCGGGCTCGTGCGGGCCGCCGCCGAGGATCGACCGGTAGAGCGTCTCCAGCGCGGCGCTGGGCTGAAGTCCGTACTCGACGGCGAGCAGTTGGCGCAGTCCGGCGTACGCGGCGAGCGCCTCCGTCTGCCGGCCCTGGTCGAACAGCGCGGTCATCTGCACCGCGCGGAGCCGTTCGCGCTCGGGGTGGCGTTCGACCAGGTCCCCCACGGTCTCGGCGACTTCGGTGGCGCGGCCGAGCCGCAGCTCGACCTCGGCCCAGTCCTCGTAGACCTGGAGGTGGCGGCTGTCGAGGCGTTCCGCCTCGGATCTGACGGCGGGCGAGAAGCGCAGCTCGCGCAGCGGGAGTTCCTGCCACAGGCCGAGCGCCTCGCGCAGCATCCGGGACGCCGGTCCCAACGCGCCCTGCGCGGTGGCCTCGCGGGCGGACCTGGCCAGCCGCTGGAAGCGCAGGGCGTCCAGCTCGTCGTCGCGCACCCGTAACAGGTAGCCGCCCGCGTGATGGGCGAGCCGCTCGCCGGCCCCGACCCGGTCCAGCAGCTTGCGCAGCGCGGAGATGTACACCTGGATGTTCTTGCGCGCGGTGCGCGGCGGCCTGCCGTCCCACAGGGTGTCGGTCAACAGGTCCAGCGACACCGGGGTGTTGGGGCGGCACAGCAGCATCGCCAGCAGCAACCGCTGCTTGAGCGGACCGAGCGGGAGCGGGCCGCCGGCCGTGCCGACGGACAGTGGGCCGAGGACGGTGAGCCGCAGGCTGTCGTGCGCCGTTCGCGCTGGTTCGGCCATTTCTGGTTTCACCTTTCCCACCGGCTGATCCGGACAGCGGATCGTGAGCTGAGATGAATGACATCAGCCGAATGACTTATATCAGACGATGTCGCCCAGGTGAACAGGGCAACGTCCCCTTCGTTCGCGGCTGTTGCCGCCAACCCCCGCCGAACTGCGGCGATACCGACCGCATACCGCGGATAGACCGGTTCCGAATTCGCCGGTCCTACCTTCTGAGACGTTCCCAGCAACGCTTCACATCCGCCGAGACGAGGAGACGATCATGGCTGACGCCGTCGACCCGACCAACGAGGACAACGCCGCCGAGACCGAGACCGACAACGAGGTCGAGGCGCACTCCGAGGCCCCGCTGGACCTCCAGGAGATGGGTGTGAACTCGCCGGTGGTGGCCCCCGGCAGCACGGTCAGCCTGGCTGCCTGCGCCTGACCGGACGATGTGGGTGGCGCGCCTCGCGGCGCGCCACCCACACACGCGTTGTGCCGGTGCGGCCCGCCCGGGCCGTCCGGAGGCCCGGAACCGACAGGAGTTGACCATGGCCGATGCCGCAGAGCCCAGTTCCGCGGTGCCCAGTTCCGCAGCGCCCGACGACGGGCAGGGCGCGCCCGAACCAGCCGCCGACGGCGGCGAGTTCGAGGTGGAGGCGCACCTCGCGGGGCCGCTCGACCTCCAGGGGATGGACGTCAAGACGTCCGTGACCGCCCCGGTCCCCACCTCGCTCAGCGCGACCAGCGTCATCGTCTGCTGCTGACGCGCGCCTGACGGCCGCCTGACGCCCGTCCGGCGTCGCCCCGCCGGCGCGGAGCCGGACCGCCACCCCGTCGATCGGCCCCGCCACCCCCGTCGATCCGCCCCGTCGATCCGTCGATCCGTACCGGAGAGGCCCATGATCCCGTTCCCGTTCGTCGTCGCGGACCGAGACTTCTACGCACCGCTGGAGACCACCCGCGACCGCGGGGAGATCTACCGTCCCGAGCGGGTACCGGACGGCTGGACCGAGACCGAGTCCGGCATCTGGACGATGTGGCACCGGGGAAGGCAGTTGCGCGGTGTCGAGGACGGCTGGAAGGTGCACGTGTCCGCGCGACCCGGCCGCCAGCAGCACGTCCTCGACACCGTCGCCGCCGTCTGCTTCGCGCAGGACATCGCCTTCAAGCACCTGGCCGGCCGGCTCTTCTACTGGTGGACGCACCAGAAGCAGGCCGCCCGCCAGCAGAGCGGCAAGTTCATCGCCGCGTATCCCACCAGCGTCCCCGCCGCCCGCGCCCTCATGGAGCAGCTGCGCACCGAACTCGCCGACGAGGAAGGCCCGTTCATCCTCACCGACCGGCGCTACCGGGACTCGCGCACCGTCCACTACCGCTACGGCGCCTTCCTGCCGCGCGAGCGGGTCAACGCCGACGGCACGCACACCCTGCTGGTCCGCGGCGGCGACGGCGAACTCCGGGAGGACCGCCGCGGCGTGTCCTTCCACCTCCCCCCCGGCATCACCGACCCCTTCGCCGAGCGCCGCCCCGCCGGCGCGAAGCCGGCCGGCAAGGCGGGGCCAGCACGCAAGGCGGGGTCAGCACGCAAGACGGGGTCGGCCCGCAAGGCGGGTTCGGTGAGCTTCCACGGGTACGTCTTCGAGGAGGCCCTGCAGTTCACCAACTCCGGCGGCGCCTACCGCGGCCTGGAACAGGCCACCGGCCGCCAGGTGTTCATCAAGGAGGCCCGCGCGCACACCGGCATCGCCCACGGCGACACCACCGCGCCCGACCAACTGCGCGCCGAGTGGGAGACGTTGACCGCGCTGCACGAGACGGCGCCCGGCCTGGCCCCGCAACCGCTGGCCTACTTCCGCGAGTGGGAACACGACTTCCTCGTCACCGAGTTCATCGAGGGCGAGACGCTCCAGCGCTGGATGGTCTCCCACCACGCCATGCTCGGCGTCGGCCGCGAACCCCACGAGTACGGCGACTACTACGCCCGCTGCGAGAAGGTGCTCGCGCGGATCGAGAGCGCGCTGGAGCAACTGCACGCGGCCGGCTACCTCTTCGTCGACGTCAGCCCCGGCAACGTGATGGTCGACGACGACGACGGCGTCCGGCTGGTCGACTTCGAGGCCGCCCAGCGCGCGGACGCCGACGAGATCCTGGTGATGGGCACCCCCGGCTACGCGGTCCCCGCCGACCTCGTCGGCGACGACCGGCTGATCCACGACGAGTACGGGCTGGCCGGCCTCGCCCTGCTGCTCGTCGGGCCCTACCACCAGGTGGCGCAGCGCAACCCCGACACCCTCGCCCACCTGCGCGCCGACCTGCTGGAGCGGGCGCCGGTGCCGGAACCGCTGTGGCGCAAGGCCGTCAGGTTCCACCAGCCGCGCGCCGCGGTGGCGGGTGTCACGCCCCTCCCGTCGCCCGAGGAGGTGGCCGCCGACCCGCTGCGGCACCTCGCCGAGCTGCGGGACCGTACCGCGGACGCGCTGATCGCCATGGCCGACCCGACCCACCCCGACCGGGTGTTCCCCACCATCGCCGACGGCTACCACAGCAACACACAGTGCCTCGCCTACGGTTCCGCGGGCGTCCTGCACGCCCTGACCCGAGCCGGCCGCGCACTGCCGCAAGGGGCGCTGGAGCGGCTGCGCGACGACGTGTTCGGCGGCGTCGAGCGCCTGGCCCCGGGGCTGTTCGCCGGCGCCGCGGGCATCGCCTGGGTGCTCGCCGACCACGGCATGCTGGACGAGGCGCGGGACCTGCTCGCCGTCGCGGACCAGCACCCGATCATCACCTCGGGGTCGTCGGCGACGCTCTTCGGCGGCACCTCCGGCGTCGCCCTCGCCCACCTGGCGATGTACGGCCGCACCCGCGACGCGTCGCACGTCGAGCGGGCCATGGAGCTGGCGGCGGCGCTGCCGTCCGACGCCGACCTCACCGAGCGCCTCGGCCTCGACGACGCCACCGGCGTCATGCACGGCCGGACCGGCATCGCCCTGATGCTCCAGCAGCTCGCCGCCGTCACCGGGTCGGCCGACGGGCTGGGCCGCGGCGTCCGGCTGCTGCACGCCGAACTCGACCGCGCCACCGACCCCGAGGCGCCCGGCCTGGCCTTCCCGGTCTCCGCCACCGACCAGCGCAGCCTGCCGTACCTCTACTGCGGCTCCGCGTCGGTCGCTCACACCGCCGTCCGCTACGCGCGGGTGGTGGACGACGAGCGGCTCGCGCGGGCGCTGCCGCTGCTGCTGGTCCCGATGCGCACCACGTACACCGTGATGCCCGGCCTGTACCAGGGGCTGTCCGGCCTCGGTTTCGGCCTCGCCGAGTACGCGGAGGCGACGGGCGACGAAGCGGCCAGGGCCGACGCGATCCGCGGCGCGCGCGGGCTGTTCAAGTTCGCCGTGCCGCACGAGACCGGCGTCCGCTTCCTCGGCGACCAGCTCATGCGGTTCAGCGCCGACCTGTGGAGCGGCTCGGCAGGCGTGCTGCTCTTCCTGACCCAGCTCCTGGACCCCGCGCCCGATCCGCTGTTCACCGTGGACGCGCTGGCCGGCGCGTACGCCCGTCCCGTCGTGACCCGGTGAGGTGCACCGATGAGCCGTGAGACAGCCGCCGGGCCGGCGGGCGAGGCAACGGACGGCGTGGGCGCCGCCGGTACGGACACAGGCGGCACGAAGGCGGGCGGCACGAAGGCGGGCGGCTCGGGCTGGGCCGTCGACCGCGACGTCAACCTCTACTGGTGCGGCCAGACCGCCTCCGCGTTCGGCTCGGTCTTCACCGCGATCGCGCTGCCGGTCGTGGCCGTGGTGCACCTCAACGCGTCCGCGGGGGCCATCGGCCTGATCAGCGCCGCCGCCACCGCCCCGATCCTGCTCTTCGGCTTCCCCGCGGGCGCGCTCGCCGACCGCCTCGTCCACCCGCGCCGCGCGCTGATCCTGCTCGACCTGATCTGCGCGGTGGCCGTCGGCGTGGTCGCCCTGGGGCTGGCCGCCGGCGCCGTCTCGCTGCTCTGGCTGGGCGTGCTCTGCGCCGTCATGGGCGGCGCGTCCACCCTCTCCACGGCCGTGTACTTCCTGCACCTGCGCCAGCTCGTCGGCCCCGACGGCATCGGCGGCGCCCGCGCCAGACTCCAGGCCGGACAGTACGGCGCCGCGCTCGTCGGCCGCCTGCTGGCCGGACCCGCGATCGCGGTGCTCGGCGCGGCCGCCGCCCTGTCGGTCGACGTGGCGAGCTACGCGCTCAGCGCCGCCGCCCTGCTGACCATGCGCGCCCCCGATCTCGTGCCACGCGGCCCCGCGCCCTCCGTGCTGACCATGCTGCGCGGCGCCATGGCCGGCATGCGGGTCTTCACCGGGGACGCCTTCCACCGCGCGCTGGGCGTGTTCATCATCGTGCCGGCCGCGACGCTGGCCGGCGTCACCACCCTCACCGGACCGTTCCTGCTACGGGTGATCCACCTGCCGACCGCCGCCTACGGCTCCCTCTTCGCGCTCTCGGGGCTGATGGGCCTGGCCGGCTCCGCCGTCGCCGGACGGGTGCTGACGCCGGGCCGCAACGCCCGCCGGGTGATGCTGGGCGCCTTCACCGCCGGCATGGTCTGCAGCCTGCTGCTGCCGCTGGCCGCCGGGCCGCTTCCGCTGGCGGCGTTCTGCGCGGCGATGGGCATCGGACTGCCGATCTTCTTCGGCGCGATCGCCAACGTGGCCGTCAGCTCCGTACTGGTCTCCGACATGTCGGAGGAGACGCTCGGCCGGGCGATGGCCGCGCTCCAGGTGTGCCTGGCGGCGGCCGGCCTGGTCGGCGCGCTGGGGTGCGGTGTGCTCGGCGACTGGATCGGGGTGCGCGGGGCGCTGTGGACCATGGGGCTGATCGCCCTGGCCGGCATCGCGCTGAGCCTGCCGTCCGCGCTGCGCGCCGCGCGGCGCATCGAGAGCACGCCGGAGCCGGCGCCCGCGCCGGTCTGAGCGGGCCGCCGCGGGCAGGTGGACGGACAGCGACTCCCTTGTCACGTAAGGCAGTCGGCGGCGGCGCCGGGAGCGGACGCACCGCCGCCGACGGGCCGGCACACGCCTGCCGGCCATTCCGGGATCGTGGGCGCACCAGCTAGGATGAACCCGGGTGCGGGGGCACCCCAGCCTGGCCGGCACGACGTGGGGGAGGCGGATGATGGGCGAGAACGCTCCCACCGCGGCCGATTCCAGGGGCAGTTCGGCGACGGGTACCACGAGCGGTTCCGCCGCCGCGTCCGCTGACTCCGGCTCCGGCTCGGGCTCTGGGTCCGGCTCCACGCTCGCCGGCAAGATCGACGCGCTCTTCCAGGTCATCCGGCGCCCCACCCGCGAGCCGTACAGCCACGAGGAAGTCGCCCGCGCCTGCCGTGAGGCCACCGGGGAGAGCTTCTCCGCGACGTACCTGTGGCAGTTGCGCACCGGGCGCCGTGACAATCCCACCAAGCGCCATCTGGAAGCCCTGGCACAGTTCTTCGACGTCCCCGTCGGATACTTCTTCGACGACGAGCAGGGCGCCGCCATCACCAAGGAGCTGGAGCTGCTCGGCGCGCTGCGCGACGCCGGCGTGCGCAGCATGGCGCTGCGCGCGGTCAACCTCTCCCCCGAAGACGCGGCCACGATCAGCGACATGATCGACGTGCTCGCCCGCAGGGAGCGCGGTTCACCGAGTCGCGAACTCTGAGCGTGCTCGAACTCCTCCGTGAGATCTCGCGGTTCCGGCCGGCGGACAAAGGGACAGCGTGTGAGACGTACCAGAAGTGACGGAAGTCGGGCCATGTGGCAGCGCTGCCAGCGGACGGTGGACGCACTCGAACTGCCCAGCCCGTTCGACGCGACCGTCTTCGTCGGGATGCTCGCCGGCACCCGCGGCCGTCCGATCGAGCTGGTGCCGGTCTCCTCCGCGCGGGACACCCCGTGCGGCCTGCTGGTCACCACCGACCACGCCGACTGCATCGTGTACGCGGCCGACACCACCGCCCTGCACCAGCAGCACATCCTGCTGCACGAGGCGGCCCACCTGATCTGCGGCCACCACGAGACCGCGGCCGCCGCGTCGGCCGCCGCCCAGGTCCTGCTGCCGCACTTATCGGCGTCCCTGGTCCAGCGGGTGCTCGGCCGCACCGTGTACACCGAACCGCAGGAGCAGGAGGCCGAGTTGGTCGCCTCCCTGATCCTGACCCGCACCGTCCAGGCGGCCGGCAGCACCCGCCCGGCGCCGCCGCCCCACCCCCAACGGGCCCGGCTGGACCGGCTGTTCGGCACACCGGAGGCCCCGGCGCCGGGCCGCGCCGATGGCTGACCTGCTGTCGTTCCTCGGGGCCGCGTTCTTCCTGGTCTTCGGTGCCCACCGGCTGGCGATCACCCGCGGCGCGCGGGCGGACTCCGCGCAGCGCCACGTCTCCGGCTTCGCACTGTGCATGGGCCTGGCGCTGGTCTTCAACGCCCCTTCCGTCACCGACCGGTTGTCGCGCGATCCGACCCTCGACACGCTGGTCGGGCTGATCACCCACGACCTGAAACTGGCCGCCTTCGCCTTCCTCGTGCTGGTGGCCAACGCCCTCAGGTCCCCGACAGCCGGACGGCGTGCGGCGCGCCGCCAGGTCTGGACCGCCGGCGCGACCCTGGCGGCGTCCGTGGCCCTCTTCCTCGCGGCCTGCCCCGCCACCACGAGCGAGCAGCTGTCGGTCTCCCCCGGCCACCGGTGGGCCCTGGCGTCGTACAGCGCGCTCTTCGCCGCCTACGGCGCCTGGTGCCTGCTGGTCCTGGCGAGGGAACTGGCCGACCACGTCGAGCGCACCGCCCCGGGGCTGCTGCGGACGGGGCTGCGGCTGATGATGCTCGCCGCCGCGTTCGGTGCCGCCTGGACCGCGTGGACGCTGGACGACGTGATCTCCGATCTGAGCGTCGGCCACCAGGACATCGGCGAGGACATGGTGTCCTCCGCCCTGGGCGCGATCACCGCGCTGCTCGCCACCGGCGGCGCCACCGCCACGCTGTGGGGCGACGCCCTCGGTGCCCCCGTGCGGTGGCTGCGCGCCTACCACCGCTACCGGGCGCTGGAACCGCTGTGGTCGGCCCTGCACCGCGAACTGCCGCAGATCGCCCTCGACCCGTCGGTGACCGACCGCCGTCCTGGCCTGCCACGTGCCGAGTTCGCCCTCTACCGGCGGGTGATCGAGATCCACGACGGCCATCTGGCGCTGCGCCCGTACTTCGACTCCGACGTCGCCCGGTGGACGGCCGAGGCCGAAGCCGGGGACCGCGACCGCGACCGGCACGCGGTGCTCGAAGCGGCCACCATCGCGGCGGCACTGGAGAACAAGCGGGCCGGACGGCGGTGCGACGCGGCCGGCGCCCCGCGGCAGGCGCCCGCGGCACCCGCGCCGCCCCCGGTGCCGGGGACGGTGGCGGCGGAGACCGCCTGGCTGCTGGAGGTGACCGCCGCCTTCACCGGCTCGCCCGCCGTCGCCGACGTCCGCCGCCGCGTCCGCCACGCGGTGGACGTCAGCCGCCGGGACGCCGGCCGCGGCCCCGGCGGCTCCGGCGCGCCCGGCGTACCCGGCGTCCCCCGCTCCGACGCGGACGGCGCCGGCCCGCGGACCGGCTGAACCGGCTCCCGTCGGCGGCAGCGGGTGAGCTGGCTGCCGCAGCGGGCGAGCGGGCTGCGGCAGCGGGTGAGCGGGCTGCGGTCAGCCCACCTGGCTGCCCTTGCCCAGCGCGATCACTCCCGCGTCGGAGACGGTGTACAGCTCTCGGTCGCGCTCGGGGTTGACGCCGATGGTGGCGCCGGGCGGGACGTCCACGTTCTTGTCGAGCACGGCGCCGCGGACGATGGCGCCGCGGCCGACCCGCACGTTGTGGTGCAGCACCGAGCCCTGGACGACGGCGCCGGAGTCCACGATGACGCCCGGTGACAGCACGGAGCGGGTGACCTGCCCGCGGACCACGCAGCCCGGGCTGATCACGGACTCCCCCACGATGCCGCCGGCGCCGATCTTCGCGGGCGGCAGCGACCCGGGGTTGGTGTGGATCGGCCAGTCGCGGTTGTAGAGGCTGAAGGCGGGCCGGTCGGAGATGAGGTCCATGTGCGCCTCGTAGTACGCGTCCAGGGTGCCGACGTCCCGCCGGTAGCCGTGGTCGCGGACGGTCTCGCCGGGGACGTGGTTGGTGTCGAAGTCGTAGACCTGCGCGGCGCCTTGGGAGGTGAGCCGGGGCAGGATGCTGCCGCCCATGTCGTGCACGGACTGCGGGTCCTCCGCGTCCTCGCGCAGCGCCTCCAGCAGCGCCTTGGTGGTGAAGACGTAGTTGCCCATCGAGGCGAAGACATGACCGGGGTCACCGGGCAGGCCGGGCGGGTCGGCCGGCTTCTCCAGGAAACGCTCCACCTGCACCCCGTCGGCGCCGGGGGTGATCACACCGAACCCGGACGCCTCGGCCCTGGGCACCTTGATCCCGGCGACGGTGACGCCCGCGCCGTGCTCGGCGTGCTGGTCCAGCATCTGCCGCGGGTCCATCCGGTAGACGTGGTCAGCCCCGAACACCGCGACGTAGTCGGGCTGTTCGTCATGGATGAGGTTGAGCGACTGGAGGATCGCGTCGGCGCTGCCGAGGTACCAGCGCGGGCCGAGCCGCTGCTGGGCGGGCACCGGCGTCACGTAGTTCCCCAGCAGGCTGGACATCCGCCAGGTGGTCGTGACATGGCGGTCCAGACTGTGCGACTTGTACTGGGTCAGCACGCAGATCCGCAGGATGCCGCCGTTGACCAGGTTGGACAGCACGAAGTCGACCAGGCGGTACGTCCCGCCGAACGTCACAGCCGGTTTCGCCCGGTCGGCGGTGAGCGGCATCAGCCGCTTCCCCGCGCCGCCGGCCAGCACTATGCCAAGGACCGAAGGTCCACCACCGCGCATCGGCGCCCCCTTTGTTCGTCGTGATGAGTCGATTCCGTACGCCGTGTCCCCGTACGCCGTGTCCGCGTACATCCGCGTACGCCTGCTCTCCGTACGACCGTTCGCCGTACGACCGTTCGCCCGTACGCCGTGCCTCCGTACGACCGCTCCTCGCGCGCCGCGTCCTCGTCCGCTGCGTCGCGGCACCCGTTACGGCGCCGCGCCGGCCTTGACCACCGCCTCGTACAGGTCGGCGGTGCGGCGGGCGACGGTGTCCCAGCCGAACTCGCGGACCGCGCGCTGCCGTCCCGCCTCGCCCATCCGGGCCGCGGCCGCGGGGTCGCCGAGCACCCGGTCCAGGGCCCGGGCCAGCCCGGCCTCGAACTCCTCGGCGTGGCCTTCCCGGTAGGGCACCAGCAGTCCGGTCTCGCCGTCGTCGACGACCTCGGGGATGCCGCCGACCGCGGAGGCGACCACCGCGGTGCCGCATGCCATCGCCTCCAGGTTGACGATGCCCAGCGGCTCGTACACCGAGGGGCACACGAACACCGCGGCATGGGTGAGCAGTTGCACCACGGCGGGGCGCGGCAGCATCGCCGGTATCCAGTGCACGCCGTCGCGCACCGAGCTGAGTTCGTCGAACAGCGACCTGAACTCCCGGTCCAGGGCGGGGGTGTCGGGGGCACCCGCGCACAGCACGAGCTGCGCGGCGGGGTCGATCGCGCGGGCGGCGCGCAGCAGGTGCGGCACGCCCTTCTGCCGGGTGATCCGGCCGACGAACAGCACGTAGGGGCGGTCGGGGTCGATGCCGACCCGGGTGAGGGCGTCGGTGCGCGGGTCGGCCCGGTAGGTGGTGGTGTCGATGCCGTTGCGCACCACGTGCACCCGGTCGGGGTCGAGCGCCGGGTAGCAGGCGAGGATGTCGCCGCGCATGCCGTCGGAGACGGCCACCACGGCGTCGGCTGACTCCATCGCGGTGCGCTCGGCCCAGCTCGACAGGGCGTAGCCGCCGCCGAGTTGCTCGGCCTTCCAGGGGCGCAGCGGCTCCAGCGAGTGCGCGGTCAGCACGTGCGGGATGCCGTACAGGAGCTTGCCGAGGTGGCCGGCGAGGTTGGCGTACCAGGTGTGGGAGTGCACCAGGTCGCGGCCCTGGAGGGCGGCGGACATCTGCAGGTCGACGGCGAAGGTGCGCAGCGCGTCGTTGGCGCCGTCGAGGGTGGTGGGCGCGCGGTGGCGGACCACTCCGGCGGCGCTTCCCTCGCCCCAGCAGTGCACTTCGAGGTCGAGCAGGGCGCGCAGTTCGCGGGCCAGGAACTCGACGTGGACGCCCGCGCCGCCGTAGACGTCCGGGGGATACTCCCGGGTCAGCAGTGCGACCTTCATGGGGACCTCCGACCGTTGGCAACCGTGCTCCTTGCCTTCCCCGGTAACGGGCGGAGCTATCCCGGTGGACGGGTCGGGTTCCGGGGGCGCCCGCGCAGTTCGGCGAAGGACCGCGGGAGCGCCCGCACGTGAACCGGCGCACGGACGCGGTGCGGGTGCGTTTCGGTTGACCCGTATTCGGCCACAGTCGGCCCGTTGTCACCTCTTGCCCCTGGTTGCCACCCGTTTGCCACCCATGACCGCCCGCAATCACCGTAACGGCCGTTTACTGACGAATGGGGCGCCGGCGTATTCGTGGGTCCACTGGGACGTGCCCACAGGCAAGCACAACCCCGGTGCGCCCGCGGCAATACGGCAGATCCCGCCCCGGCGGACCGGCTGCGGAATGACGCTTTATGGACGGCTGCCACCCCCCGGTTCCGGGCACACGTATGGGAGAGACGACACGTGATGACCACCCCCCACTCCCTCGCACCTCTGCCACTGCGCGCCGGAGAGCGGTTGGCACTGGCATTGGCGAGGGAAGAGATGATGCAGGACTACCACCGGTGGGAGACCGACCCGGCGACGGTCGTCGGCTTCGGTGCCCGCTGGCCGGTGTCCTGGGAGGTGTTCCAGGCCCGATTCCTGAGCAGTCACACCTCGAGGCACTACCAGCTGTTCGAGGTGGTCACCACCGAGGGCGCGGTGCCGGTCGGCACCACCGCGCTCAGTGTCGACCAGGCGGTCAACACCGCCGAACTCACCCTCGTGATCGCCCCGGAGCACCGCGGCCGGGGCTACGCGACCGAAGCCACCGCACTCACTCTCGACTGGGCGTTCTCCATCGCGTCGCTGAGCGCGGTGTGGTTGGAGGTGCTGGCCCCGCACACCACCGCGGTCAACGCCTACCTGAAGGCCGGCTTCCACACCGCCGGACGGCTGCGCAGCGCTGCGCTGTGGCGCGGCCGGCGGGTGGACAAGCTGCTCCTGGACTGTGTGCCCGACGACCTGGCAGAAAAGAGGTGATCCGAGATGTCCTGCCCCGACGTGAACTGCCGCAAGGGCGGCTGCACCACCGACCCCGGCCAAGGCCGGCCCGCCCCTGAGCGCGGTCCCAAGGCATGACCCCGCTCATCACCTGCCGTACCCCCGCTCGCCGGGGGTACGGCCCGTTTCACGGCCCCCGCGGCCACCGCGGCCACCGGAGCCGCCGCCACGGCATCCGCGACCGCCTCGGCCGCCCCTCCACGCGCCCGCCCGCGCGGTCCGCCCGCACCCTCTGACGTGCGACGACCCGGGGCGGACACGGCCGGCCCTGCCAAGTACCGTATCCGGGACGTGTGGTGCCCAGCCGCGGAGGGGAACGTACCGATGGCCCAGTTCGACCTGCCGATGGAACAGCTCAGGACGTATCGCAGCGACGCGGTCGAGCCGCCGGACTTCGACCGGTTCTGGGCGGACACGCTGGCGCAGGCCCGCACCCATGACCTCGACGCGCGCTTCGAGCCGGTCGCGACCGCGCTGCGGACCGTCGAGACCTACGACGTGGAGTTCTCCGGCTTCGGCGGCCACCGGATCAAGGGCTGGTTCACCGTGCCGGCCGGGACGAGCGAACCGCTGCCGCTGGTCGTGGAGTTCATCGGATACGGCGGCGGGCGCGGCCTGCCGCACGAGCGTCTGACGTGGGCGTCGGCGGGATACGCGCACTTCCTGATGGACACCCGCGGGCAGGGCGGCAGTTGGTCCACGGGCGACACCCCCGACCCGGTGGGCTCGGGATCGGCCACGCCCGGCTTCCTCACCCGGGGCATCACCGACCGCGACGACTTCTACTACCGGCGGGTGATCACCGACGGCGTACGCGCGGTGGAGGCGGCCCGCACCCACCCGCTGGCCGACGCCTCCCGCACGGTGGTGACGGGGGTCAGCCAGGGCGGCGCGATCACGATCGCGGTCGCCGGCCTCGTGCCCGACCTCGTCGCGACCGCGCCCGACGTGCCGTTCCTGTGCGACCTGCCGCGCGCGGCGCGGATCACCGACGCGCCGCCGTACCGCGAGATCGCCGTCTACCTGTCCACCCACCGCCCGGAGCGCGAGCGGGTGTTCGCCACCCTCGCCTACTTCGACAACGTGCACTTCGCCGCCCGCGGCCGGGCGCCCGCGCTGTTCTCGACCGCGCTGCAGGACATGACCTGCCCGCCCTCCACGGTGTTCGCGGCGTTCAACGCCTACGGGCACCACGACAAGACCATCGAGGTCTACGACTTCAACGGCCATGAGGGCGGCGGTGCCCACCAGGAGGCCCTCCGCCTGGAGTGGCTGCCGAAGTACCTGTGAACGGCGCGGCCGGGCCGCACCCGCGGCCCAGCCGGCCTCGTCGGTGAACCGCCCCGGAAAAAGGAGGAATACGGCGGCGGTCGGCGGGCAGGCGCGCGGTTGACCGTCCTTGGAGTGCGAGGCGATGACGTGACCGCGAACACGCAGCAGTCGAGCAGCACGAACGGGACCGCGACCTGCGTCCGGCAGGCCGGCGAGCCGCAGCGGCAGGCGCCCGGCGGCCTCCCGTGGATCGAGCACGCGACCCGGGTCGCGCCGGAGGACGCACGGGTGCTGTCGAAGCTCTTCTTCGACCGCCTCCAGGAGTTGGAGGAGGGCACCCCCGCCTACAGCTACGCGCGCAACACCCTGATCGAGATGAACCTCGCGCTGGTGTACTTCGTCGCCGGCCGCTACCGCAACCGCCCGGCCACCGACCGCGAGGAGATCGTCCAGGTCGGCACGATCGGGCTGATCAAGGCGATCGACCGGTTCGACCTGTCCCGCGAGACGGAGTTCACCACCTTCGCGATCCCGTACATCGTCGGCGAGATGAAGCGGTTCTTCCGCGACACCTCGTGGGCGGTGCACGTGCCGCGCCGGCTCCAGGAGTTGCGGGTCGAGCTGAGCAAGGCGAAGGACCACCTGTCGCTGCTGCTCGACCGCGACCCGACCGTGGCCGAGCTGGCCGGCTACCTCGACATCGGCGAGTCCGAGGTGCTGGACGGCCTGGTCGCCGCCAACGGCTACACCGCCGGGTCGCTCGACGTGCCGTGGTCGGACACCGACGCCGGCCCCGACGGCGAGGGCCGCACCCTGGCCGACACCATCGGCGAGTGCGACCCGTCGATGGAGCTCGTGGAGGACCTCGGCAGCCTGGCCCCGCTGATCGCCCGGCTCTCCGACCGCGACCGCACCCTCCTGCGGATGCGCTTCGTCGAGGAGATGACCCAGTCCCAGATCGGCGAGGTGCTGGGGTACTCGCAAATGCACGTCTCCCGGCTGCTCAGCCGCATCGTGGCGAAGCTGCGCGCGGGACTGCTCGTGCAGCAGTGAGCACCGCCCCGCGCACCATCCCCCGAACCGACCGCGACAGGCCGCGTGGCCCCCTCCACGCGGCACGGCGGCCGCGACCCGGCACTTCCCCCCGTCCGGGCCGCGGCCGCCGTATCCGCGCGGTACGCCGTCACACGTCCGCCGGATCTGGACGCCCGCCGGATCTGGGCGCCCGCCCTACGGCGTGCTGATGTCGGCGCTGTCCACCGCGATGTTGGTCCCGCTGGACGCCGGGTTGCGGCCACCGGTGTTGGTGATCGTCAACGTGTGCGCGCCGGAGGCGAGTTGCGGGCTGGTCCACACCACACCCGACGCGTCGCGGCTCGGCGCGTAGTCGTCGACGCTCGCCGGGGTGCCGCCGTCCACCGCCAGGGACATCTGGCCCTGGTCCACATCGCGCACCGCGTGCAGCGCGACCTTGCTGCCGGTGAAGTACAGCGTCGCCGAAGCGCCCGCGGTGTAGGTCCAGTTGGCGGTGGAGTCGTACATGTCGGCGACGCCGTTGGTGACACCCCAGTTCGGCCCGTACCCGAAGTGGTCGACGTCGCCGGCCGCCGTGTCGTTGCCGTCCACGGTCACGGTGCCGGTGACCGGCCCGGTGGAGCCGTTGCCCGGGGTGAGGGTGACGGTGTAGGCGTCGGTGCCGGCGAGCAGCGTGACCGGCACGTGCAGCGTGCCGCCGTCCGGGGTGACGTCGCCGTCGAAGACCGTGGCGGGCGCGCTCAGCGCGGTCTGGTCCGGGATGCGCCGCACCGTCACGTGCACGGCGCCGTTGTCGACCAGGTACGGCGTCGCGGACAGGTTCGTGAAGTCCACGGTGGTGCTGCCGCCCTGACCGGAGTTGTTGCCGATCAGCGCGAACGCCCGCTGCGCGCCCGCGTCCGCGCTCGCCGCGACCGCGACGCCGCCGCTGCCGGTGGTGCTCAGCAGCTTCCCGCTGAGCTGGGCGTACGCCTGGTAGACCCACCACTGTCCGGTGGGCTGCCCGCCGGACAGCACCGAGTCGAGGGTGCCGGCACCGCAGCAGTCGGTCCAGATCGCGTGGGCTGCCGCGCTGACCCCGGAGGCGGCGAGCCGGTCGAGGAACCACGCGGTGTAGCCGGAGTTCTGCTGCTGCGAGAACAGGTACTCGTTGATGGTCAGCGGCAGCCCGCTGACGCCGTGCGCGGCCAGCAGCGCGCGGGCGTCGGCCGCGTCCGCGGCGGGGTCGTCACCGAAGTGCCAGTTCACCACGTCGGGAAGGGTGCCGTCCGCCTTGGTACGGCCGAGGAAGTCGTCCAACCAGCCGTGGTTGTAGCCGCTGTAGGACGGCCCGACGATCTGCGCCGACGGCTGGAGCCGGCGGATCTCGCGGACCGCGGTGTCCCACATCTGGTAGTACTGCTCGCTGTTGACGCCGCGCTGCCAGAACCCGGTGCCGTCCGGCTCGTTCCAGATGTCGTACGACACGTTCACCCCGGACGCCTGCACGCCCGTGACCAACGTGTCGATGAACGAGGCCCAGTTGGAGCAGTCGCCGTTGTCGCAGGGGTAGACGGTGGAGGCCGGCTGGGTGGTGTCGGCGCCCCACACGTCGGAGACGAGCAGGTGGTACGTGGCGTGGTAGGGGGCGGCGGTGACCCGGCGGGCCTGGTCGAGGGCGGAGTCCAGCCTGACCTGGTAGCCGCTGCCGGCCCGGTAGCCGTCGCCGAGCCAGCCGCCGCCGTCGATCCGTGCGCCGCCGCCGCGGAAGAGCGTCGGCTTCAGCGGTTGCAGCAGGCTGTCTGCGGGGCCCGAGCCGTCCTGGCTGAGCCCGTAGAGGAAGCCGGCGCCGGCGCCGTTGGGGGCGGCGCCCTGGGCGGACAGGTCGACGCCGACGGTGCTGTCGGCGGCCGGCGAGGCGGACGCCCCGGCCGGGCTCAGCGCGGCGGCGGCCAGCACGCTCGCGGCCAGGACGGCGAGCGCGGCGAGCAGCCGGGCCCGGCCGCGCGGGCGGCGACGGCGGCGGCGCGGATCGGTCGGCGGACGAGGTGCGGTCGAGCGGTGCATACGGTCCTCCCGGTGGGGGGTGGGCGGTTCGGTGAGGTGCGCACCCGGCGGGCCCGGGCGTTCGGGCCCGCCGCGTGGGTAGGGGGGCGCCGGCCGCTCAGGCGGGCCCGGGCGGGCCGGCCGGCTCGGTGCCGGGCTCGGTGCCGGGCTCCGCGAAGGAGCCTGCGGCGTCCGAGGGGTCGGCGAAGGGGTCGGCGTCGTCGCGCAGGAAGAACGGGACGGACTCCAGGGCGGCCGGCACGGTGACCCACGCTCCGCCGGGGTGGCGGACGCCGGTCGCGTGGTGGGTCCACTCCGCGCCGGCCGGCAGGTAGACCCGGCGGGAGCGCTCGCCGGGCCTCAGCACCGGCGCGACCAGCACGTCCCGCCCGCACAGGAACTGGTCGTCGACGTCCCAGCAGGTCGCGTCGCCGGGGAACTCCAGCAGCAGCGGCCGCATCAGCGGCAGCCCGCTCGCCCGGCCGTCCTCCAACTGCGCGTGCAGGTAGGGCCGTAGCCGCTCGCGCAGCCGCAGCCCCGCGGTCATCGCCGCCTCGGCCCGCTCGCCGTAGGACCAGATCTCGTTGGGGCCGCCACCGGTGCCGATCGGGCCGGAGAACTCGCGCGGCTCGCGGTGGCCGTGCAGCCGCAGCAGCGGGCAGAACACCGCGAACTGGAACCAGCGGACCATCAGTTCGCGGTAGTCCTCGTCGTCGGGGTGGCCGCCGTGGAAGCCGCCGATGTCGGTGGTCCACCACGGAATGCCGCTCATCGCGACGTTGAGCCCGGCCCGTACCGAGTCGGCGAGCGCCGCGAAGGTCGCGGGGATGTCGCCGGACCACAGCGCGGCGCCGTACCGCTGGGAGCCCGCCCACGCGGACCTGACCAGGGTCAGCACCTCCGTCTCGCCCTGCTCGGTGAGGTGTTCGTGGACCCCGCGGGCGTGCTCGCGCGGGTAGAGGTTGGCGACCTCCGAGCCGGCTCCCGCCGCGTAGGCGAGGTTGTGCGGGTGGCCGGGGCGCATCTCCGGCTCGCAGGCGTCCAGCCAGAACGCCCGGATGCCGAGCTTGTAGTAGTGCTCCTGCAGTCGGCTCCACAGCACGGCGCGGGCGGCCGGGTCGGTCGCGTCGTAGAAGGCGACCCCGATTCCCTCGGGAGCGCCCTCCAGGTCGGGCCAGTCGCCGTGGACGTCGAAGCCGCTGTTGGTGGCCACCAGCATGCCGGCGTCCCGCAGTTCGGCGTACGACGCGGACAGCGGGCTGACCGAGGGCCACACCGACACGGCCAACTCCACGCCGAGGCCGCGCAGTTCGTCGACCATGGCGCGCGGGTCCGGCCAGTCGCGGCGGTCGAAGTCCCAGTCGCCGAGGTTGCGCCAGTGCAGGTAGTCCACCACGATCACGCCGAGCGGCAGCCCGCGGCGGGCGTACTCCCTTGCCACGCCGAGGAGTTCGGCCTGGTCGCGGTAGCGCAGCTTGCTCTGCCACAGCCCCGAGGCCCAGCGCGGGAAGGCCGGCGCCCTGCCGGTCGCGTCGGCGTAGCGGGCGAGGATGTCGGCGGGGGTGCGGCCCGCGGTGAGCCAGTAGTCGAGCTGGCGGGCCCGGTCGGCGACCCAGCGGGTGCCGTTGGCGGCGAACTCGACCCGCCCGACGGCCGGGTTGTTCCACAGGAAGCCGTACCCGCGGCTGGAGACCGCCAGCGGCACGGTCACCTCCCCGTTGCGCTGCTGGAGTTCGAGCACGGTGCCCTTGTTGTCGAACCGGCCGTGGCCGTGCTGGCCCAGGCCGTGCACCCGCTCCCCGTCGTAGGCGGCGAAGCGCTGCTCGATACGGTAGGTGCCCGCGCCGGCGGCCTCGAAGTGCCGGGCGCCGGGCCACCAGAAGTGCGGCGGCTGCTCGCGCAGCAGTTCCTCGCCGGTGTCGGTGCGGAGCGCGGTGACCAGGCCGTCGCCGGTGCTGACGACCACCGTGAGCAGGCCGTTGACGAGGGTCGCGTGGGTGGCGTGGATCGTGATCCGGCAGGGCGCGGGGGCGGGCGCGGGCTGCTCGTCGAGCGCGCCGGGCAGCCCGTCCACGACGCGGTGCATGCCCGCCCGGACGCGGACGCTGTCCTGGCCCCAGGGCTCGATCTCCAGCACGTGGTGGCCGTGTCGCCACTGGAGGCGGTGCGGGGTGCGGGTGAACGCGGGCGGCAAGGTGTTCTCCTCGGGGTGGCGCAGGTACGGGTCGGGCGGGGGCTCTGTGAGACGGGGGCTCGGCGGGGAGGTACGGCGGCGGGGAGGTGGGGCGGCGGCTCAGTCCTTGACGGCGCCGCTGGTCACGCCGGCCGCGACATAGCGCTGGGCGACGACCAGCAGCACGGCGGCGGGCAGCGACGCGATGATCCCGGTGGCCATCACGCTGTTCCAGTCGCTCAGGTGCGCGCCGATGAAGCGGTAGATGCCGACGGTGACCGGCGCCCGGTCGTCCTGGGTGGTGAGGGTCACCGCGAACAGGAAGTCCGCCCAGGCGAAGAGGAACGAGAACAGGCTCGCGGTGACCACCGCGTTGCGGCTGACCGGCAGGACCACCGACAGCAGCGTCCTGATCCGGCCCGCGCCGTCCAGGACGGCGGCCTCGCTCAACTCGGCCGGCACCCCGCGCATCGCGGTCTGGAGGATCAGCGTCGCGAACGGCACGCACAGCGTGGAGTCGGCGAGCACCAGCGCCAGCGGCGAGTTGAGCAGCCGCAGGTGGTTGGCCGCGGTGTAGAAGGAGTTGGCCATCACCACGCCCGGGATCATCTGCGCGATCAGCAGGGCGAAGGTGAGCGGCCGCCCGCCGGGGGCGCGCAGCTTCGCCAGGCCGTAGGCCGCCGGCACCGCGATCAGCAGCACCAACAGCACCGTGCCCGCGGACACCCCGAGGCTGACCAGCAGGTGGCCGCCCTGGCTGGACAGCGCCCGCCGGTAGCCCTGGAGGGTGCCGTGCACCGGCAGCCACGTCGGCGAGCTCTTCACCAGGTCGGTGGAGGGCAGCAGCGACGCGTTCAGCATCCAGTACAGCGGGAAGAGCATCACGCCCAGGATGACCACGGCGACCAGCGTGTTGACCGCCGCCGGCACCCGGCGGGCGCGCCCGACGCGGTGCGCGCGGGCGGCCCGGCGGCCCGTCACGGCGCTCACCGGCCGGCCCTGCGCTGCTCGCGGGTGGCCCGCAGATAGACCGCGGCGAAGACCACCGCGACCAGCACCAGCAGGTTCCCGACAGCCGCCCCGCGGCCGAACTCCAGTTGCTGGAACGACAGGTTGTACGCGAACGTGGTCAGGGTCTGCGAGGAACCCGCGGGCCCGCCCTGGGTGAGGATCATGATCACGTCGAAGACCTTGACGGTGTAGATCAGGCCGAGCGTGAGCACCACGGCGGTGACCGGGCGCAGCAGCGGCAGCGTGATGTGCCGGAACCTGCGCCACGCGTTCGCGCCGTCCAGCGCGGCCGCCTCGTACAACTCGCCCGGTATGGACTGCAGTCCGCCGTAGAGGATGACCATGTTGAACGGGATGCCCACCCAGATGTTGACCAGGGTGACCGCGATCAGCGAGTCATGGGTGCTGGCCAGCCAGGGCACCGGGTGGCCGATCAGGTGCGCGCCGAGCAGGGCGTGGTTGAGCACCCCGGAGTCGGTGTCGAGTATCCACCGCCACGCGGTGCCGGAGACCACCAGCGGCAGCAGCCACGGCACCAGCAGCAGCGAGCGCAGCGGCCCGCCGAGCGGGAACGCCCGGTTGAAGAACACCGCGAGCGCCAGCCCGACGCAGAACTGGAAGAGCAGCGAACCGGCGGTGAACAGCAGCGTGTTGGTCACGGTGCGGCCGAAGTGGCTGTCGTGCAGGACCGCGCGGTAGTTGGCCCAGCCGACGTAGGGCGCGACACCGGTGTAGAAGGAGGAGACGGTGTAGTTCTGGAAGCCCATCCGGACGCTGCCGGCCAGCGGGTAGAGGTAGAACACGGCGACGTAGAGCCAGGCGGGCGCGGTGAAGGCGAGCGCGGCGAGCCGGGCCCTGGCCGGTCCCGCGGTGCGCTGCCGCGGCTTCGGCGGCCGGTCCGCGCCAGGACCGGCGGGGCGGGCCCCGGCGTGGTGGAGGGTGGTGGACATGGGTGCCGTCCTCAGTTCTGGGCGGTGCGCTGGGCCTGGGACAGGGCCGATGCGGGACTGGTGCCGCCGGCCAGCGCGGCCTGGATGGCGTCGGCGAGCGCCTGGCTCACCTTCGGGTAGCCGGTGCCGAGTTCGGTGGTACGCGCCTTCGCGGTGCCGATCTCCTGCACGAACGCCGCCATCTGCGGGTCGGATTGGGCGAGTTGGGCGGCGGCCTGCTGGTTGCTGGGTATGTAGCCGGCGTCCTTCGACCACTTGGCGCTCTCGTCGTGGCCGAGCAGGCACCTGACCACCTTCACCGCCTTCGCCTCGCGTGCGGCGTTGCTGTGGCCGACGGTCCAGGTCTCGCCGCCGAGCGGGGTGACCGGCTTCGCGGCGGCGTTCGGCACCGGGATGGGCACGATGCCGAAGTGCAGCTTCTTGTTCGCGTCGAGCGTGGGGAGTTGCCAGGGGCCGTTCACCATCATGGCCGCGTTGCCCGCGCCGAACTGGTCGTTGACGTCGGCCTGGGTCCAGGTGACCACGGACTTCGACGCCGACCCGGCCGAGACCAGCTTCTGCCACAGCGTCAGCGCCTGTTCGGCCTGCGGCGAGTCGAGCTTCTTCAGGTCGGCGCCCGCGGTCCAGAAGAACGGCTCGAACTGGAACGCGCCCTCCTCGGTGCCGACCGCGCTGAACGCCACTCCGTAGCGCGAGCCGTGCGTCAACTTCCGTGCGTCGGAGGTGAGTTCGTCCCACGTCTTGGGCGGGGTGAGCCCGGCCGCCTTGAACACGTCGGTGTTGTAGTACAGCGCAAGCCCGTTGACGCCCGGCGCGATGCCGTACGTCTGGCCCTGGTACTGGCCGGCCTGGACGATCGACGGGTACAGGCCGGCGGTGCTCAGCCCGGCCTTCGACAGCGACACCAGGCCGCCGGTGGCGGCGAGTTGCTGGAGGTCGGGGTTGTCGACGAGGGCGAGGTCGGGCAGCGAGCGGGCCGACGCCTGCTGGAGCAGCCTGGGCAGGAACTGGGCGCGCGGCACCTGCTGGTGCTTGATGGTGACGCCGACCTGCTTGCCGCACTCGTCGAGGATCGCGGGGAGTTGGGTGTTCTGCGGGGCGGCGTCGTAGTAGTCGATCTCGGTGAGCGTGTCGGAGCCGCCGCCGGACCCGCCGGAGCCGGTGCCGGTGCCGCAGGCGGTGAGCACCAGGGCCGCGGCGGCGGTGAGCGCGGCCAGCGTGCCTGGTCCGGCCGACGCGCGGGAGGTACGGGGAAGGCGGACGGTGCGGCTCATGACGTGCCTTTCGACTGTTCGGCGGCTCGGCCGGCAGCTCTGTTGCGAGCCCGTGGCGCGGCGCGAGGAGGAGGCGGGAGGGTGACAGGTGTCGAATTGATTCGACAGTGGCGAAGATGACGGACCGGCGGCTTCCGGTACGTCACCGGCAGGCGGTGGCGCGGAGGCGGTGGTGCGGTGACGCACGGACAGGTGACGCGATGACGGAGTGACGGAGTGACGCGATCGTGCGGAGGTGCGGTGGTCCCGGCGCCGCGGCCCGTGGGACCGCGGCGGGTCGGTGCGGTACGGGCGGCGCGCGGCCGGGAGGGGGCGGGGCGGGCGCTACCCCGCCGCGTCGTGCGGCGGTACGTGCGAGGAGGCGTCCGGCGGGAGCCGCGACGCCGACGCGCGCGGCGACACGTCCGGCAGGGCATCGGGCGCCGCGCCCCAGGGCCCCACGGCGCGGTCGCGCCGGGGCCCGGTACTCGCCCTGACCTTGAGCGCGGGTGCCAGCAGGGTCGCCCCCGGCAGTTCCTCGCCCTCGATCCGGCGGGCCAGCAGCCGGACCGCGGCCCGGGCCAGCTCCTCCGCGGGCAGCGACACCGAGGTCAGCGGCGGGCTGCACCGCTCGGCCTCGTCGTCGGTGCAGATCGCGATCACCGAGATGTCCGCCGGCACCCGGGCGCCCAGCCCGGCCAGCCGGTCCATCACCAGCGGCAGCACCCGCTCGTTGTAGACGATCAGCGCGGTCAGGTCGGGCTGCCGGGCGAGCAGGTCGTCCAGCGCCCGCACCACTCCCCCGGGCGCGGGCTCGCACGCCGCCCACACGCTGCGCTGCCCGCGCGAGTGCAACGCGTGCGTGACGCTCTCCTGCGCGTGGATCGCGTACGCCACGTCCCGGCCGAACGCCTCCGGTGCCTGCCCGAGGTAACCGACCGAGGTGTGGCCGGCCTCCCGCAGGTGCTCCGCGCAGGCCCGTGCGGCCAATGCGAAGTCGAAGTCGGCGCGCGGCAGTCCGTGCGGGTCGTCCGGGGTCCCGACCAGCACCGCCGGACACTTCAGCTCGTTCAGCAGCGGGACGCGCGGATCGCTGCGCTGCACCTCCATCAGCATCACCCCGTCGACGAGCGCGCCGGCGACGGTGTCGCGGATCGCCGCCTCGCCGTCGTCGTCGGTGAGCATCAGCACCTTCAGCCCGCAGTCCTGGGCCGCGGTCAACGCGGCCCACACGTACGGCATCTGCACCTGGTTGTGCGGGCCGTACACCATCGGCAGCGCCATGGCGATCACGCCGGTGCGGCGGGTGCGGATCGAACGGGCCCCGGCGTGCGGCCGGAACCCGAGCGCCTTGATGCTGCGCTCGACCCGCTTGGTGGTCTCCGCGGAGATGGTCCGGTTGCCGCTCAGCACGTACGAGACGGTGCTGCGGGACACGCCGGCGTGGCGTGCCACGTCCGCGATGGTGACCGTCATGGGCCGGCTCCTGGGTGCTGCTCGACGGGGTGAGGGCGAGTGAGGGCGTGTGAAAGCGGGTGGTGAACGGGGTCGTGCTCGACCGGTGGTGCTCGACCGATGATGCCCCGGCGGGTGGCGCCCGGCGGTACGGCGAACCGGGCGTCGAGTTGGATTGTCGAACTGATTCGACAACCTGCCGAGTATCGAACTGATTCGACGGGCTCGATTGGCCGTGAAATTAGCACGGGCCCACCGCGCCCACAAGGGACCGTGCACGAAGTTCCCGGTCGTCCCCGGTTCCGGCGCCCCCGTGTTGCGCTTGACCTGGAGTGTGCTCCAACTCCTAGGTTTCCGGTCATGAACCACGACAGCCGATCGAAGCCCGCGTCCCCGGCCACGAACCCGGCCACGAACCCGACCCCGACCCCGACCCCGACAACGAACCCGCCGGCCGAGAGCCGCGAGGCGCGCTTCGAGCGCGGGATGGAGACGCTGTCGCGGATCGACGGCGAGGCCGGCCGCAAGGTGATCGACTCACTCGGGGACATCTCCCCCGAACTCGGCCACCAGGTGGTCGCCTGGGGCTTCGGTGAGATCTACCGCCGTCCCCAACTGGCGCCCCGCGACCGGCAACTCGTCACGCTCGGCATGCTCACCGCGCTCGGCGGCTGCGAGCCACAGCTCGACGTGCACATCAACGCCGCGCTCAACGTCGGCCTCACCCCGGAGGAGATCGTCGAGGCGCTGCTGCACTCCGCCGGGTACTGCGGCTTCCCGAAGGCGCTGAACGCCACGTTCGTGGCGAAGAAGGTGTTCGGCGAGCGGGGCCTGCTGCCGGTCGGGCAGGAGGCCCCGCAGGAGTAGCCGCGCAGGGGTGGCCGCGCGTCCGTACGGACCCGGCCGGTCAGGTCAGGTCAGGCGGAATCGGGTCAGGCGGTCAGGTCGGACGGGGCCTCGGACGGAGCCGGGCCGGGTCAGGCCGCGCCGTGCGACGGCTTCGGCCCGGCGGTGGACGTCGGCGTGGCCGGGCCCGCGGAGGACAGCGGTGTGGCGATGTCCTCCAGGGACTTCTGCTCGGCGTTGACCGCGAAGACCGCCGCGACCAGGCCGCCCGCGCACATCAGGGCCGCGCCGATGCAGAACGCCAGCACCGTGTCGCCGACCTTCCCGGAGGAGGTGAGGTCGGAGAAGACCAGCGGGCCGGTGATGCCGCCGGCCGCCGTACCGATGGCGTAGAAGAAGGCGATCGCCATCGCCCGGGTCTCCATCGGGAAGATCTCCGACACCGTGAGGTACGCGCTGCTGGCGCCGGCCGAGGCGAAGAAGAGCACCACGCACCAGCACGCGGTGAGCGTGGTGGCGTCCAGCGAGCCGCGATTGAAGAGCCACGCGGTACCGAAGAGCAGCAGGCCCGACAGCAGATACGTCCCGCTGATCATGATCCGCCGGCCGACGATGTCGAAGAGCGGGCTGAGCAGCACCGCGCCGAACAGGTTGCCGGCCGCGATCACCGCGAAGTAGTAGCCGGTGTGGCCGGAGTTGACACCGTAGAACTTGATCAGGATCGCGCCGAAGCCGAAGGTGATGGCGTTGTAGAGGAACGCCTGGCCGATGAAGAGGGACAGGCCGAGCGTCGCGCGCTTGGGGTACTTCAGGAACACGGTCCTGGCGATCAGGCCGAAGCCGATGCTCCTGCGCTGGTGGATGGTCATCTCGCGGTCGGCGGGCGGCAGTCGGGTGCCCTTCTCCGCCTCGACCCGCTTCTCGACCTGGCCGACGAGCTCGTTCGCCTCGTCGCCGTAGCCGTGGATGAACTGCCAGCGCGGGCTCTCCGGCACGTGCCGGCGCACCAGCAGGATGACCAGGCCGAGCACCACGCCCAGCGCGAAGGTGACGCGCCAGCCGATGTCCTTGGGGAAGATGCTCGTGTTCAACGCGACGATGGACAGCAGCGAGCCGCCGATCGCGCCGAACCAGTAACTGCCGTTGATGGTCAGGTCCACCCGGCCGCGGTACTTCGACGGGATCAGTTCGTCGATCGCCGAGTTGATCGCCGCGTACTCGCCGCCGATGCCGAAGCCGGTCAGGAAGCGGAAGGTGAAGAACCACCACGGCGCGAAGGACAGCGCGGTCATCGCGGTGGCGCCCAGGTACACCGCGAGGGTGACCATGAAGAGCTTCCTGCGGCCGAACCGGTCGGTGAGCCAGCCGAAGAAGAGCGCGCCGACGCACGCGCCGGTCACGTACAGGGCGGCGGCGAGTCCGGTGATCTCCGACGAGGTGACGGACAGACCGGAGCCCGGTTCCGACAGGCGGCCGGCGATGTTGCCGACGATCGTGACTTCCAGCCCGTCGAGAATCCACACGGTGCCGAGGCCGATCACGATCATCCAGTGCCAGCGCGACCACGGCAGCCGGTCGAGTCTCGCCGGCACGTCGGTGGTGATGGTGGGGCCGTCGGTCGGGGACGGGTCCGGGGCGGACGTCGCCATGGAAGATCACCTCCTTGCCGGTCAGTTTCACATCGGCGACCACAACACGCGCGCTCGCCACTTCCGGCGGGTCGAGGCGGCCACCATGCTGGGGATCGCCATCGCCCGCGTGATCCGTCTGTCCCGGCGGGCGCCGGGTACGCCTCCCGGGAGGATTCACGCCGTGCACACCACGCTCCGTCAGATCCGTGCGATCGTCGCGCCGCCACGCACCGGTCCGCACGGACCGCTGCCGCCGCTGCTGCTCGTACTGACCCTGGTGACCGGCCTGGTGGACGCGTTCAGCTATCTCGCGCTGGGCCGGGTCTTCGTGGCCAACATGACCGGAAACGTGGTGTTCCTGGCCTTCTCGCTGGCCGGTGCCAAGGGCTTCTCGATCCTCGCGTCGGTGCTGGCGCTGGTCGCGTTCGTGGCGGGCGCGGTGATCGGCGGGCGGCTGTACGGGCTGGTCTCCGAGCACCGGGCGCGGCTGCTGCTGGTCGCCACGGTGGCCCAGCTGGTGCTGGTGCTGGTCTCGCTGGCGCTGGCCGAGGTCTTCGACCTGCCCGCGACCGGCGGGCAGCGGGCGGTGCTGGTGGTGCTGCTCGGGCTCGCGATGGGTTCGCAGAACGCGGTGGTACGCCGTCTGGCGGTACCCGATCTGACCACCACGGTCCTGACCATGACGCTCACCGGGATCGCGGCGGACTCGCGGCTCGCCGGAGGTGTCGACAGCAAGGCGGGGCGGCGGCTGCTCTCCGCGCTGACCATGTTCCTGGGGGCGCTGGCGGGCGCGGCGCTGATCGTGCACGGGCATCCGACGGTGCCGCTGCCGATCGTGGCGGCCCTGCTGGTCGTGGTGGCCGTCGGCCTCCTCCCGCACCGGCACTCGACCCTGCCGTGGGCGGCGCCGAAGACCACGTGAGGCGCCGCGCGGGACGCGGACGTGGAAGCGGATGTGGAAGCGGACGTGGACGCGGTCACGCGCACGCGACACCGCTCGTCACGCGATACTCGACACGAATGTCGCGGCGGATGTCGATACGGGCCGCCGCCGTTCGTCGTGTGGGTGACCGGGCGGAACCCCGCCCGCGCGACACGGCCGCCGGGCCACGCGCCCGCGCCACGAAGGAGATGTGCCATGAAGTACCTGCTGCTGATCTGCCACGACGGCAACGGATACGACGCGACGCCCGAGCAGATGGACGCCACCCCGTGGGTGGAGGAGATGGACCGCCGCGGTATCCGCCTGATGGGCAACCGGACCCGCGAGTCGTCCGACGCCACGACCGTCCGCGTCCGCGACGACGGCCTGCTGCTCACCGACGGCCCGTACGCCGAGACGAAGGAGCAGATGGCGGGCTTCGACGTGATCGAGTGCGCCGACCTGGACGAGGCGGTCGAGGTCGCCTCGAAACACCCGGTGGCCCGGTACGGGATGATCGAGGTGCGGCCGTTCTGGACGGAGTGACCGGCCGGACCGACGGGGCTGGCGGGGCCGACCGGTCCCGCGCGGCCCGCGCGGCGGTGGCGGCGGCCTGGCCCGAGGAGTGGGGCCGGGTCGTCGCGGCCGTGATCGGGCAGACCGGTGACTGGGACCTGGCGGAGGAGTGCGCGCAGGACGCCTTCGAACGGGCCCTCGAACGCTGGCCGCGCGACGGCGTGCCCGACCGCCCGGGCGCCTGGCTGACCACCACGGCCCGGCACCGGGCGCTGGACGTGCTGCGCCGCCGCTCCAACGAGGCGCGCAAGCTGCGCGAGGCGGCCCGGCTGGAACCGGACGCGCGGCACGTCGCGGAGCCGGCCGAGGAGGTGGTGGCCGGCCAGGCCGCGGCGGCGGACGCGGACGCGGTCCCGGACGACCGGCTGCGGCTGATCTTCACCTGCTGCCACCCCGCGCTGCCGCGGGCCGCGCAGGTCGCGTTGACCCTGCGCTCGCTGACCGGGCTGACCACGGCGGAGATCGCCCGGGCCTTCCTGGTGCCGGAGTCGACGATGGCGCAGCGGCTGACCCGGGCGAAGGGCAAGATCCGGCACGCGGGCATTCCGTTCCGGGTGCCGCCGCGCGAGGTGCTTGCGGAGCGGACCGGCGCCGTACTGGCGGTGCTGTACCTGCTGTTCAACGCCGGGTACGCGGGCGGCGCGGACGGGCTGGACCAGCGCCGGGTCACCGCGGAGGCGATCCGGCTGGCACGGCTGCTGGCGGGGCTGCTGCCGGACGACCCGGAGCCGGCCGGGCTGCTGGCGCTGATGCTGCTGCACGACGCGCGGGCCGCCGCCCGTACCGACGCGCGCGGCGACCTGGTGCCGCTGGAGGAGCAGGACCGTGGCCGCTGGGACCGGCGGCGGATCGACGAGGGCCTGACGACTCTCGACGCCGCGCTCGCGGTACGCCGCCCCGGGCCCTACCAGGTGCAGGCCGCGATCGCCGCGTGCCACGCGTCGGCGGCCCGCCCCGACGATACGGACTGGCCGCAGATCGCCTTGCTCTACGGGGAGTTGGCCCGGTTCGCGCCCGGGCCCGTGGTCGAGCTCAACCGGGCGGTGGCCGTGGCGATGGCGGACGGGCCCGCGGCGGGCCTGCCCCTGGTCGAGGCGCTGGCGGAGGTGCCCGCGCTGCGGGGCTACCACCTGTTGCCCGCCACCCGGGCGGATCTGCTGCGCAGGCTCGGCCGCCATCGTGAGGCCGCCGCCGCCTACCGCGAGGCCCTCCGGCTCGCCCCGACAGCGGCGGAGCGCCGCTTCCTGGAGAACCGGGCACTCCGCTCCGAACGGATGCCGGGTGCCCCGGCCTCCCCGCCGGCCCCGTAAGACCGCCCCGGACCACCCGCCGGTGGCGGGTTGCTCGCGCCGTTCCCCCGCCCCTGGGCAACTGCGGCATCTCCCCCGCGAGCCACCGCCCCGCGGCCCTCAAAGCCTGCGGCGGCTGTCCGTTTTCACTCGCGTGGCCCTCGTCAGGGGAACCGCCGGGAGACAACTGGCGTCACTGGGGGAACATGGGTGGGGATCGCTTGTTCCGTCGACCGGCCCCATGAGGTGAGGTTCCGCAGTGCGCAAGCACCAGCAGCATTCCCCCGCCGAGAGAGCGTCGTACGCCGCACGTGTCCGCCAGGGGGCGCTCGCGGCGGGACTGCTGGTGGCCGTGGCCGCCTGCGGGAACGGCCACAACTCGTCGGGGACGACACCGTCCGGCACGACGTCCACGTCCGCGTCCGAGTCGAGCAGTGCGCCGACGACGTCGAGCAGCACCTCGGCGAGCGCGTCGCACAGCGCCACCGTGGTGCCGCCGGCGTCGACGACCTCGAAGGCGACCACGGCCGCGCCCGCGAGCTGCGTGGACCGGGCGTACAACGCGATGACGAACGCCCAGCGGGTCGGCCAGCTCTTCATGACGTCGGTCACCAGCACCGGGCTGACCACCAGCGAGTCGCAGGCGATCACGACCGGCAAGACCGGCTCGGTCTTCCTCCAGGGCCACACCACGGAGGGCGCCACCGCCGTGAAGGCGGTCACCGCGAAGGTCCGCACCCTCGCCTCGCCGGTGCGGGGCGTGTCACTGGGGATGTTCGTCTCCACCGACCAGGAGGGCGGCCAGGTCCAGGTGCTCAACGGGCCGGGCTTCAGCACGATCCCGAGCGCGGTGACCCAGGGCACGTGGTCCACGTCGACGCTGCAGAGCAACGCGGCCACGTGGGGGCGCCAACTGGCCGCCGCCGGGGTCGACATGAACCTCGCACCGGTCGCGGACACCGTCCCGCCGAACCAGGTGACGGTGAACGCGCCGATCGGCAAGCTGGACCGGGAGTACGGCACGAACCCGTCGACCGTCGCCTCGCACAGCACCGCGTTCCTGCGCGGCATGCTGCAGGCCAAGGTCGTGCCGACCATCAAGCACTTCCCGGGTCTTGGCCGGGCCAGCGGCAACACCGACTTCACCGCGGGCGTCACCGACTCCGTCACCACGACGACCGACCCGTACCTTCAGCCCTTCCGGGCCGGCATCCAGGCGGGCACACCGTTCGTGATGGTCTCCTCGGCGATCTACACCCGGATCGACCCGCACAACCAGGCCGCCTTCTCCCCCGCCGTGATCCGCACGCTGCTGCGCGGCAAGCTCGGCTTCAAGGGCGCGGTCATCTCCGACGACCTCGGCAACGCCGTCGCGGTCGCCGACCGCACCCCCGGCCAGCGCGCGGTGGACTTCGTCGCGGCCGGCGGCGACGTGGTCCTCACCGTGAAGCCCAGCGACATCTCCCCGATGACGTCGGCGGTGCTCAGCCGGATGACGGCCAGTTCCTCGTTCCGCGCCGACGTGGCCGACAGCGTCCACCGGGTACTGACCGCCAAGCACAACGCGGGCGTGCTGACCTGTAGTTAGCCGAGGGCGAGGGCGCCGGGCGAGGTGTGTCGGGCGGCGCCCCAGGACGCGGGGGCCATAACGACCCAGGCCCCCGCACGTGACGCCACGCGACCCCGTCGTCACCCAACCGGGGGATGCATAACACTCCATCCGGGTGGACAAGCCGTTTCCCTGGGCCGGTTCGACGGCACGGCATGCCATGAAGGAGGTGCACGAGGGAGAGCAGTACCTTTCAGAAAGAAGGCAGCAATGTACTCAGCGCATGCCAAGCACCGTGTCACGGCCGGTATCGCCGGTCTGCTGATCGCGGGCTCGGGCCTGCTCGCCGCGACGTCCGCGTACGCGGCGGACCCCAAGCCCGGCACGGGTACGGACACCGGCACGGCCGCCGCCCCGGCCGCGCCCGCGCAGGGCGCACAGGACGCACAGGGCGCGCAGGGTTCGATGCCCGCCGCCGGCACCAGCGCCGCCGCTCCGACGTCCGACGGCCAGCAGGCGCAGGCCGCCGCCGAGCCGCAGGGCAAGGTCATCTCGCGTCTCCCGCTGACCATCCGCGAGATGGCCACGTCCAACTCGCGTTCCCTGGGCTCGTTCCAGCCCGGCACCGTGATCTGGCTGCACTGCAAGGTCGTCGGCCAGAACGTCGAGGGCAACAAGCTCTGGTACAAGCTGGGCAACGGCCGCGCCGGCTACGTCTCCGCGCGCTACGTGCAGAACCTGGCGGTCGTGCCGTACTGCAAGTGACGTCACCCGGGCCCGCGCCGAGCCGCGAAGGTCGATAAGGGCACCCTTACGGTGACGCGCGGGTGAACTGCGGGGGAATTGTGGGCTCCCGGCCTTTGTGCAGGTGGGTGGGCGTGCCACCGCGTGCTTAGCATGTCGGCGTCACGTACCGCTGCACCGATTCCCGGAGGTCCGGTGTGCCCGCCGAACCCGCACCCGAGCCCGCACCTGCGGCCGGCTCCGACGCCGACCGCGCGTCCGCACCCGAGGGCGGTGCGGCAGCCGACGACACGGCTGCCGCACCGCCCGACGGCATAGCGGCCGCCGCCGAGGACACGTCACAGGCCGGGGCCGTATCCGAAGCGGACGGCACCGGCCTCGCGGACACCCAGGAATCCCCGCACACCGAGAACACCGAGAACGCCGGAAGCCCCGAGGCCACCACGGACACCTCGGGCTCCCCCGGTGACCGCACCCGGCGCGGCGCGCGCGGCTGGACCGTGGCCGGCACCGCCGTCGCCGTCGCCGCCGCGATCACCGCCGGCGTCCTGGCCACCGGCGGCGGGCACCACGCCACCCACCCGGCAGCCGCGGCGGCCTCGGACGGCCTGCGGCACACCGCGGTCGACGTGTCGCCGAGCACCTGCGGCCGGGGCTGGGGCGCCACGCAGAAGCCGCACGCCGGCACGCAGGCGTTCGACCTGCACAACTCCGCGGCGAGCGCGACCGAGGTCTACCTCAAGGACCCCAGCACCGGGCGGCTGTTCGCGGAGATCGAGGGCCTGGCGCCCGGCACGACCCGCTCGATGGTCGTCGACCTCGGCAGCGGCCGGTACGCCTTCGAGTGCCAGCAGGAGGACACCGACTCGGTGACCGGTCCGACCGTGACGGTCCCCGGCAAGGCACCGCAGGGCCCGTCCTCGCTGCCGGTCACCGTGCACGACCTGATCCCGCCGACCCTGGACTACCAGAAGTGGATCAACGCCCGGATGGCGGAACTCTCCACCGACACCGGGGTGTTGAAGTCCGACATCGACCGCGGCGACCTGACGGCGGCCCGCCGCGACTGGCTCACCGGCCATCTGGTGTACGAGCGGATGGGCGCGGCCTACGACACGTTCGGCGACGCGGACGGCGTGATCAACGGCACCACCGCGATCGGCCGGGACCCGCTCAAGGACCCGGACTTCACCGGCTTCCACCGGATCGAGTACGGCCTGTGGCACGGCGAGTCGGCGAAGTCCCTGCGCGGCCAGGCCGCGACGCTGGACAAGGCGGTGAAGGCGCTCAGGTCGCAGTGGACAACGCAGCAGATGGACCCGGCGAACATGGGCCTGCGGGCGCACGAGATCATCGAGAACGCCGAGCAGTTCGAGCTGACCGGCCGCACCGACTACGGCAGCGGCACCAACCTGGCGACGGCGTCGGCGAACATCGACGGCACCCGGGAGATCCTGGCGAAGCTGCGCCCGCTGCTGGCCGCCCGCGACTCCGGCCTCGCCCGGCTCGACGCGTCCCTCGACCGCGCCCAGGCCTACCTCAAGTCCCTTGACCACAAGGGGACGTGGACCGCGCTGGACCGGCTGACCCGCGCGCAGCGCGAGCAGGTGAACGCCGACTTCGGTGACCTGCTGGAACAACTCGCCCCGGTGGCGGCGATCTTCGACGTACGGAGGACGGTATGACGACCGACACGCACGGCCCGGCCGGCGGCGAGCTGCGGCGGCGCGGGTTCCTGCGCGGCGCGGCGGTCGGCGTCGGGGCGGTCGGCGCGGTGGCGGGCGGCGCGGCCGCGCTCACCGGGTCGAGCGCGGCGGCCGCGACCCCGTCGCCGGGCGCCAAGGCCGCGGCGGCACCCTTCCACGGCCCGCACCAGGCAGGCATCACGCAGGCCGTGCAGCCCTCAAGCGTGTTCCTGTCCTTCGACGTCACCGCGGCCGACCGCCGCGAACTCACCGATCTCCTGCGTGCGTTGACCGAGCGGGCCCGGTTCCTGACCACGGGCGGCACCCCCGCCCCGCTGGGCATCACCGACTCCCCCTCGGACAGCGGCACGCTCGGCCCCCAGGTCCCGCACGACGGCCTGACGGTCACCACCGGGGTCGGCGCGTCCCTCTTCGACAGCCGGTTCGGACTGGCAGACCGCAGACCACTCCGCCTGAGCACCATGCCCGCCTTCCCCGACGACGACCTCCAACCCGACTGGTGCCACGGCGACCTCAGCCTCCAACTCGCCGCACCACACCCGGACACCGTGCTGCACGCACTGCGCGATATCACCCGCCACACCCGCGGCGGCATGCAAGTGCGCTGGCGCATGGACGGCTTCACCAGCCCACCAAGACCCACCGGCACCCCCCGCAACCACCTCGGCTTCAAAGACGGCACCGCCAACCCCGACATCACCGACCCCACCACCGCCCGACAACTCCTGTGGACCCACGGCAACGGCGAACCCCCCTGGACCACCGGCGGAACCTACCAGGTCATACGACTCATCCGCATGCTGGTCGAATTCTGGGACCGCGTCTCCCTCACCGAACAAGAACGCATGTTCGGCCGCGCCCGCGACACCGGCGCCCCACTCGACGGCACCCACGAATTCGACACCCCGAAATTCGCCCAGGACCCCATGGGCGACGTCATCCCCCTGGACAGCCACATCCGCCTGGCCAACCCCCGCACCACGAAAACCGACAACTCCCGCCTCCTGCGCCGCGCCTACAACTACGACCACGGCATGGACAACGACGGCAACCTCGACATGGGCCTCATCTTCGTCTGCTACCAGCAAGACCTCGAACGACAGTTCACCGCCGTACAGAAACGACTGGCCGGCGAACCACTCGTCGACTACATCACCCCCTACGGCGGCGGCTACTTCTTCGCACTACCCGGCGTCCACGACCGCACCGACTGGCTCGGCCGCGCCCTGCTCACCTGAACGAGCACCCACCGAGGGCAACCGACAGCAACCAGGGGCGACCCGAAAGCGACCGGAGACCCGTCCCCGGCCACGCACACCGAACCGCCCCCCTCTGTTCACCGGGACGTCACCACCGGGCCGTTGTCATGTCGCGGCTCACCCGGACGATCGCGTTCGACACCGTGCGCGAATCGACATCGGCACGCGTAAGCACCACAAAGCGGAGGCTGACACAGCATGAGCACCACGGGCAGTACGAGCAGGTCAAGAAGAGGTCCGCGGCAGCGGACCGCGCGCTGGGGGGCGTTCGCCGGAGCAGCGGCGCTCGTACTGCTGGGCGGAACCGCGCCCGCCCACGCCGACACCGCGCACCACGGCGGCGGCGACAGCACTACCACCCCGATCAAGCACCTGGTGGTCCTCTTCGACGAGAACGTGTCGTTCGACCACTACTTCGGCACCTACCCGCAGGCCGCCAACACCGACGGCACGAAGTTCACCGCGGCGAAGAACACGCCGAAGAACATCGACACGGCCGCGCACGCCGGCCTGGTCAAGAAGAACCCGAACCAGTACGCGCCGCAGCGGCTGAGCCCGTCCGAGGCCGTCACCTGCGACCAGAACCACTCCTACGGCCCCGAGCAGTACGCCGCGAACGGCGGCAAGGCCGACCAGTACGTGCAGAACACCGACTCCGGCAAGTGCTCGGGCGGCCTGTTCTACCAGCCCGGCCTGGTGATGGACTACTACGACGGCAACACGGTCACCGGCCTGTGGAACTACGCCCAGCACTACACGCTCGGCGACAACTCCTACAGCTCCAACTACGGCCCCTCGACCCCGGGCGCGCTCAACCTGGTCTCCGGCCAGACGCACGGCGTGATCTCGGTGGACCCGAAGTCCGGCACGGAGAACCCGAAGCAGACCGCCACGCCCGACCCGTACACCGTGGTCTCCCCGAACGCCAAGGGTGTCGGCACGGTCGCCAACGACCCCGACCCGGCCTTCGACGACTGCTCGGACAACAGCCACACCAGCGCCAACGCGCTCGGTGAGCTGACCGGCAAGAACGTCGGTGACCTGCTCAACTCCAAGAAGGTCAGCTGGGGCTGGTTCCAGGGCGGCTTCCGCCCGTCCACCGCGTGGGACGGCAAGCAGGGCGACTACGCCAGCTGCCTGGGCAGCACGCACGCCAACGTGGCCGGCGCGTCCTCGGTCGACTACAGCCCGCACCACTCGCCGTTCCAGTACTACAAGTCCACGTCCAACCCGCACCACCTGCCGCCGAAGAACACGGCCGAGATCGGCCACAACGGCCAGGCGAACCACAACTACGACCTCACCGACTTCGACTCGGCGCTGAAGGCCGGCGACCTGCCCGCCGTCAGCTTCCTGAAGGCGGCCGAGTACCAGGACGGCCACGCGGCCTACTCCGACCCGATCGACGAGCAGAACTTCCTGGTCAAGGAGATCAACGCGATCCAGTCCTCCGCGGACTGGAAGGACACCGCGGTCGTGGTGGCGTACGACGACTCCGACGGCTGGTACGACCACGCCTACGCGGTGCCGCACAACGGCTCCAAGGACACCACGGTCGGCTCCAACAGCAAGGCCGCCGACAGCCCCGCCTGCCAGGCCGGTCCGGCCGCCGCGCAGGGCTACAACGACCGCTGCGGCCCCGGCACCCGGCAGCCGCTGCTGGTCATCTCGCCCTACAGCAAGGTGAACTCGGTCGACCACACGCAGACCGAGCAGGCGTCGATCACGAAGTTCATCGAGGACAACTGGAAGACCGGCCGGATCGGTGACGGGTCCTTCGACGCCCGCGCGGGCAGCCTCACCGGCGCGTTCGACTTCAAGCACCCGAACAACAAGCAGGTGCTGCTGAACACCAACGGCTCGGTGAAGTCGGTCAAGCAGATCAGCAGCCACCCGACGCCCCCCGGCAAGCCGGGCAAGCCCGGGCACGGCGGCACCGGCGGCTCGTCGAGCAGCTCGACCGGCGGCGGCAACGCCCCGTCCACGCAGCTCGCGCAGACCGGTACCTCCTCCCCGGCCCTGCCGCTCGGCATCACCGCGGGCGTCCTGGTGGTCGGCGGCGGCGCGCTGTACTACGCCCGCCGGAACCGCGCCACGCGCAGCGTGGCCTGACCGCGCCACCGCGCGAGGCACCACCGCACCACCCGCGCCATCCGCGCCACCCGCGCTAGAGGGCTAGAGCGCCAGCGCACCTTCGGCCGCCACGCACGGGGCCTGCGAGGGGCCGTCCCGGAAGTCTCCGGGGCGGCCCCTCCGCCATGCCCGCGCACACCGCTCCGCCCCGCCCGTACACGCGTCGGGCCTTGAAGCAACCGCCGGACGGTCGCACCGCGTTGCGTTCACGAGCTGAACGCATTTCACCGCTCACGGTCACGCCCGACATCCCTCCGTATTCCGATACGGGCTTTGTGCACAACTCTTGACATGGATGAAACACAGGGAGAAACATTCCGGTGTGCGTCGGGAGAGCGCTCTCACTGATCAACCGGTAGGCGCCCGCCCGGAGTTCGACACGTTTGACCCCCCACCCTGGAATCAGGAGAGTCGCCCATGCTCCCTCCCCCCACCGGCACCATGGCGCTGAGACCCGTGGCGCCCGCGGACCGTCGCAGACGGCGGAACATCGTGGCCGCGGTGATCACCGCCTTGGTCGCCTCGCTGCTGCTGTTCGTGCCGATGCGGTCCGCCCACGCGGCCGACAGCCTGCTCTCGCAGGGCAAGACCGCCACCGCCTCCTCCACCGAGAACGCCGGCACACCCGCCTCCGCGGCGGTCGACGGCGACACCGGCACCCGCTGGTCCAGCGCCGCCTCCGACCCGCAGTGGCTGGAGGTGGACCTCGGCGCCTCCGCCACCATCACCTCGGTGACCCTCAACTGGGAGACGGCGTACGCCACCGGGTTCAAGATCCAGCTGTCGTCGGACGGCGCCAACTGGACCGACGCGTACTCCACCACGACCGGAACCGGCGGCAAGCAGACGGTTTCCGTAAACGGTTCCGGGCGTTATGTCCGGATGTACGGCACCGCGCGCGCCACCGGATACGGCTACTCGCTCTGGGAGTTCCAGGTCTACGGCTCGGCCGGGGGCACCACGCCGCCGAGCGGCGCGACCCTGATCTCGCAGGGCCGCCCGGCGACCGCCTCCTCGACCGAGAACGCCGGCACACCCGCCTCCGCGGCGGTCGACGGCGACACCGGCACCCGCTGGTCCAGCGCCGCCTCCGACCCGCAGTGGCTCCAGGTCGACCTGGGCGCCACCTCGACGATCAGCTCCGTCACCCTCAACTGGGAGACGGCGTACGGCAAGTCGTTCAAGATCCAGACCTCGGCCGACGGTTCGACCTGGACCGACGTCTACTCCACCACCACCGGCACCGGCGGCAACCAGACGCTGAACGTCACCGGCTCCGGCCGCTACGTGCGGATGTACGGGACCGCGCGCGCCACCCAGTACGGCTACTCGCTCTGGGAGTTCCAGGTCTACGGCACCGCGGGCGACGACTCCGGCGGCGGTGACAACGGCGGCACCACCGGGGGTGGCACCGGCCCGATCCAGGGCGGCGGCGACCTCGGCCCGAACGTGAAGGTCTTCGACCCCTCGACGCCCAACATCCAGGGGCAGTTGGACTCGATCTTCGCCCAGCAGGAGAGCAACCAGTTCGGCGACGCCCGCTACCAGGTGTTCTTCAAGCCGGGCACGTACAACAACATCAACGACCAGATCGGCTTCTACACGTCCGTCTCCGGTCTCGGCAAGAACCCGGACGACGTCCAGATCAACGGCGACATGACCGTGGACGCCGGCTGGTTCAACGGCAACGCCACGCAGAACTTCTGGCGCAGCGTGGAGAACATGGCCCTCAAGCCGGTCAGCGGGGACGACCGCTGGGCCGTCGCGCAGGCCGCGCCGTTCCGCCGTATGCACGTCGAGGGCGGCCTCAACCTGGCGCCCAACGGCTACGGTTGGGCCAGCGGCGGGTACATCGCCGACAGCAAGATCGACGGCACCGTCGGCCCGTACTCGCAGCAGCAGTGGTACACCCGTGACAGCTCCGTCGGCGGCTGGACCAACGGCGTGTGGAACATGGTGTTCTCCGGTGTCCAGGGCGCTCCCGCCCAGGGCTTCCCGAACCCGGTCTACACGACGCTGAACACCACCCCCGAGTCGCGGGACAAGCCGTACATGTACCTGGACGGCAGCGGCAACTACCAGGTGTTCGTGCCGAACATGCGCACCAACGCCAGCGGGGTGGACTGGCCGAACACGCCGGGCACCTCGATCCCGCTGACCCAGTTCTACGTCGCGAAGCCCGGCGTGTCCGCGGAGACCATCAACGCGGCGCTCGCGCAGGGTCTCAACCTGGTGCTCACCCCGGGCATCTACCACGTCGACCAGCCGATCAACGTCACCCGCGCCAACACGGTGGTGCTCGGCCTCGGTTACGCCACGGTCATCCCGGACAACGGCGTGGACGCGATGAAGGTCGCCGACGTGGACGGCGTGAAGCTGGCCGGCTTCCTGATCGACGCGGGCGCCGGCAAGTCCCCGCAGCTGCTGCAGGTCGGCGCGCCCGGCTCCTCGGCGAGCCACGCGAGCAACCCGACCACCATCCAGGACGTGTTCGCGCGGGTCGGCGGCGCGGGCCCGGGCCAGGCGGGTACGGCCTTCGAGATCAACAGCAACGACGTGGTGATCGACCACACCTGGCTGTGGCGGGCCGACCACGGCGCGGGCGTCGGGTGGACCACCAACCCGGCGGACGAGGGCCTGAAGGTCAACGGCAACAACGTGCTGGCGACCGGCCTGTTCGTGGAGCACTTCGAGAAGTACGACGTCGAGTGGGCGGGCCAGAACGGGAAGACGATCTTCTTCCAGAACGAGATCGCCTACGACCCGCCCAACCAGGCGGCCATCCAGAACGGCAACACCCGAGGTTTCGCCGCCTACAAGGTGGACGCCAACGTCACCAGCCACGAGGGCTGGGGACTGGGCAGCTACTGCAACTTCACCGCGGACCCGACGATCATCCAGGACCACGGGTTCGAGGCGCCGAACACGCCAGGGGTGAAGTTCCACGACCTGCTCGTGGTGTCGCTCGGCGGGATGGGCCAGTACGCGCACGTCATCAATGACACGGGACCGGGTACCTCGGGTACCTCGACCACCCCGTCGACGGTGACCAGTTACCCGTAACCGCACCGCGGTGGGGAAGGGCGCACGCAGTACACGATGAACAGTGCGGGAAGGGGCCGTCGTCCGGCAGCGGACGGCGGCCCCTTCCGCTGTCCCGGTCCCGGGGCGCCGGTCGGCATCCGTGCCCGCCATCGAGGCAGCGGGCCGGCGGCGAGCGCGAGCGCGGCCGCCGCGGAGCCCACGACCCTGGCCGGACCGAACCGGCGGGTCAGCGGGGCGGTTTGCGGGCCTCGATCAGGAAGCGGGTCGAGTGGGCCACGAACGGGCCCTCGGCGGCGATGAGTTCGTGCAGGTCGCGCAGCCGGTCGCGGTAGCGCTCGACGGTGAAGTCGGGCACCATCCAGATCACCTTGCGCAGGAAGTACACCATCGCGCCGACGTCGTGGAACTCCATCCGCAGCCGTTCGTAGCGCAGGTCGAGCACGTCGAGACCGGCCTCGGCGGCGGCCGCCCTGGCCGTGTCGGGGTGGCGCGGGCCGCGGTCGGCGTGGGGCTGCGGGCCGAGGAAGAACTCGTACACCTCCACGGCGCTGGCCGGGCCGACGTGCTGGGAGAAGTAGGTGCCGCCCGGCCGCAGCACCCGGGCGATCTCGTGCCACCACGCCGTGACCGGGTGACGGCTGGTGACCAGGTCGAACGCCTCGTCCGCGAAGGGCAGCGGCGGCTCGTCGGCGTCGGCGACCACGACCGCGCCGCGCGGGTGCAGCAGCGCGGTGGCCTTCGCGACGTTCGGCGGCCAGGACTCGGTCGCGGCCATCACCGGCGGGAAGGACGGCGCGCCGGCCAGCACCTCGCCACCGCCGGTCTGGATGTCCAGCGCGGCCGAGGCCCGGCCCAGCCGCTCCGCCATCAGCCGCTGGTACCCCCAGGAGGGACGCTGCTCGCTCGCCCGCCCGTCCAGCCAGGAGAAGTCCCAGCCGGCCACGGACACGGCGTCGGCCTCGGCCACCAGGTCGTCGAAGGTGCGGTTCATCCGCTCACTCTCGTGGGATCGGCCGAGCCGCGGCAACCGGTTTTGCTCGCACCCCGGCCCGGGTCCCGGCTCGCACGCCGGCCCAGGACCGCCCGCTCACGCCGGCGCCGGCGGGTTCAGCGTCAGGTAGCAGCGGATCGCGGTGCCGGCGCTGCCGGTATGGGTGCGGACGAGGTCGGCCAGTTGATGGACCATCAACAGGCCGCGCCCGCCGGGTCGTCCGGGCGGCGGCAGCCGGCTGCCGGCCAGCGGGTCGACCAGCCGCCCGCCGTCGCGCACCTCGCAGGCGACGTGCCCGTGCTCGGCCCACACCCGCACCACCCCCGAACCACCGCCGTGCAGCACGCTGTTGGTGGTCAGTTCGGCGACGGCGAGCGCCAGGTCGTCCAGCCGCGGACCGGCCAGCCCCAGCGCGTCGGCGGCCCGCACGGCGAACTGCCGTGCGGCCCGCAGCCGTTCGTCGTCGAAGGTGTACGACGCGGCGAACCGCGGCTCCGCCAGCGGCACGTTGTAGGAGGCGACCGCCAACTCCGGGGCGTAGTGCGCGCTGATCCGGCGCCGCCCGCCCTCGATCAGCACCGGGTGGGTGACGCAGGCGTCGCCGAGGGCCTGCGGACCGAGCCGCGACGCGTCGTACAGGCACAGGATCGTGGCCCGGCGGCCGTCGAACGCCGCGTTGACCAGGGCCTCGTGCTGGACGCAGGCCGGGTACTCCAGCGGGGTGCGGCCCGGCCAGACCGGTTCGGCCACGATCCGGACCGGGCCGGCCGGCTGCGCGTCGGCGAAGGCGGCGAGCACGCCCGGGATGATCCGGCCGGGATTGCGGCCCGCTCGGGCCATGTCGGTGAAGTGCACGCCGTCCGCGAGCGGCCCCAGCGCGTTGTGCAGCAGCGCCATCCGCTCCCCGGGGACGGCGACGGCGACCGGCTCGCCGGCGGCCAGGCCGTCCCGGACGAAGGAGAGGGTGCTGTCGAGGTATTCGGCGTCGTCGCGGTAGAAGAAGGCAGGGTGCGAGAAGGCGCTGGCGGCGGGCTCCACGTCCTCCGGCCCCCTTTCGGACACGTGTACCGGTCTCGCCAGTATGCGCCCCGAAAAGATGACCTTGTCGGGGGGCTGCCCCATGGCCGTCCCGATGGCCGTCCCCATGGCCGTTCCGATGGCCGTCCCGGGGGCGGGCGGCGCGAGGGACGCCGTGAGAACGCCACCCGTGCCGGCGCCCGCCGTGGTTCCGCCCGCCGCCGCCCCGGCGACTTCCGGCCCGCCGAGTTCCGCACCATCGGCTTCCGCACTACCGAATTCCGTACTACCGAATTCCGCACCACCGGCTTCCGCACCACCGGCTTCCCTACCGCCGGCTTCCGCACCGCCGGCTTCCGCACCGCCCACCGCCGTACCGCTCATCGCCGTGCCCCCGTCCGCCGTGGCACCGCCGGGCAGCGCCGTGCCGTTGTCAGTCGTGGTTGATCGCCTCGAAGGCCGCGGACAGCGTCTCGCTCTCGTCGGCCGGCACCGCCCGCTCCAGCGCCGGCACGAGGTCGCGCCGCTCGTGGAAGAGGTACTGGTACATCTGGGTGAGGGCGCCGTCGACCGTCAGCCGCCGGGTCTCCTCGGGGTGCCGGCCGGTGAGCGCGCGGTCGAGGATGCCCTGGATCAGCTCGCCCTCCTGCCGGTCCCGCGCCACGAGACGGGCCGACTCGCCGTGCCGCTCCAGCACCTTGCTGACGGTGGCCTCCTTGGCCGCGAGGTGCCGGGCGAAGGTGTCGGCCAGCGGCCGCACCTCCTCGGGGGTGTCCCCGCCCCGCATCCGCAGGTCCTCGACCATCGCCAACAGCAGCCCGCCGGACGTCACGAGGCTGGCCGCGAGCCCGGTGGGCACGTCGTGGTGGCCGTCGTGCCCGGCGGCGCCGCGCCCGGAGTGCCGGTGCCCCCAGCTCCACCGGCCGTGGCCGCCCCCGCCGTCGGCGTCCGCCACCCGCTCGTGCGCGGCCGCGCCGCCACCGGCAGCCGCGCCCGCGCCCAGGTCCGCACCCGGGTCCGGAGCCACGCTCGCACCGCCCGGACCGGCCCGGTCCGGCGCCGGCGCGCCCGTGCCCGGACGGTCGGGCATCTCCTCGCGCTCGCTCGCTTCGCTCATGCCACCGGCTCCTTGTCTGCGCTCGCGGAGACCTCGGGGTCTGCCCGATCCCGGCGGCCGTCCGCGCCATGCGTCGTGAGTTCCTCCATGTCCTACGGTGCTACGGTCCGGCCGTCCGCGCCCCTCACCTTCCGCCGGAGCGGGCACGGCTCACCGGCCGCCGCCCGCGGTTCCACCGCCGCTCCCGGGCCCGGAGCCCTCCTCCTCGTCGGGCAGGTCCGCATCGGCCACCAGGTGCACCGCGGCCTCCTCCGCCGAGGCGGCGCCGCCGTCGATGCCGACGTCCTCGCCGGTCACGCCGTCCTCCCGGGAGTGCGCGCCCTCGTCGGGGCCGACCAGACGGCCGGAGCGCAGGTCGCCCGCCTCCGGGTCGAGCAGTTCGCCGTCGGTGTCCGAGGCGTCGCCGAGGCCGTCGCCGCGCGGCGGCTGCCGGTCCGGGCGCTCGCGGGCGAGCCGGTCGTCCAGCGAGTCGCCGGCTTGCTGCTCGTCGCCGGTGGTGCCGGTGTCCTCGACGACCAGCGGGCGGTCGGGCGGTGAGTACCCCTCGTCGAGGACGTCGACCACACCGCGGTCGTCGAGGGTGTCCTCGGGTTCGAGCGGCCCGGTGTCCTCGCGGATGTCGCGGTCGCCGCCCTTGTCGGGCTGGTACACGTCGTCGCCGCGGCCGAGGTCGTCCGGTCCGCGCTGCTGCTGAGTCATGTGCGTGCGCTCATCTCGTCGAGGACCGCGTCGTTGAAGGCGTCCAGGTCGGCGGGCATCCGGCTGGTGATCAGGGTGTTCGGGCCGTTGGTGCAGACCCGGACCTGCTCGTCCACCCAGGTGGCGCCCGCGTTGCGCAGGTCGGTGCGCAGGCTGGGCCACGAGGTGACGGTGCGGCCGCGCACCGCGTCGGCCTCCACCAGTTGCCAGGGGCCGTGGCAGATCGCCGCGACCGGTTTGCCCGCGGCGAAGAAGGCGCGGACGAAGTCCACGGCGCCCTGGTGCAGCCGCAGCGCGTCGGAGTTCGGCACGCCGCCGGGCAGCACGAGCAGGTCGAAGTCGGCCGCGGACGCCTCGTCGAGGGTCACGTCGACCGGGAAGGTGTCGCCCGGTTCGAGGTAGTTGTACGCCAGTACGGTCCCGGGCAGCGGCGCGACCACCTGCGGGTGGGCACCGGCCTCGGTCAGCGCCTGCAACGGCGAGGTCAGCTCGCTCTGCTCCACTCCCTGGGGCGCCACGAGGATCGCGCTCCGCACGTCCATCACGTCCTCTCGTGTTCGGGGTGGGCGCAGCCGCATGACCACGCACCCCGCCTACCCCTTCACCTGGTGCAGAAACGGGCATTTCACCCGCTTTCCACCATCCCTCCGAGTCCCCCGCGCCGCCAACCCGCGGATCGGCCCCACCGGGCGGACGGCAGACCACACCACCTCGGGGAGGGACCGGCTCTAGCGCACTCCGCGGGGGCGGAACTGGACGCTGATCCGGCCGCCCACCGCGGAGCGCGTCTTGGGGATCGCGTGGTCCCACGTCCGCTGGCAGGACCCGCCCATGACGATGAGGTCACCGTGCCCGAGGGGCCGGCGAACCGTGGCGGGGCCGCCGCCGCGCGGGCGCAGCAGGAGTGGCCGGGGCTCGCCGAGGGAGAGGATCGCGACGAGCGTGTCCCGGGTGCTGCCCCGCCCCGTACGGTCGCCGTGCCAGGCGACGCTGTCCCGCCCGTCGCGGTAGTAGCACAGCCCGGCCGTGGTGAACGGCTCGCCGAGTTCCGCCGCGTAGTACGCGCCGAGGGCGTCACGGGCGCGTTCGAGCACGGGGTCGGGCAGCGGCTCGCCGGCACCGTAGTGGGCCAGCAGGCGGGGGACGGCCACCACGTTGTCGTACATGAGGCGCCGCTCGGCCCGCCAGGGCACCTCCGTGGCGAGGCGTTCGAACAGGTCGTCGGCGCCGGTGAGCCAGCCGGGGAGGGTGTCGATCCAGGCGCCGTCACCGAGGCGGGTGCGGTGGACCGCGGCGAGGTCGCCGAGGCCGGGCCCGCTGGTGTCGAAGAGGGACGCCTGCTGATGGTGCATACCACCAGGGTAACCGATATTCGTACAGTCATTCGAATGGCCAGGGTGCGGGAGCGCGTGGCGCCCGGTCGGCGCACGATAGGGGCATGCTCTTCGCCGAGGTCGCCCGGGTCTCCAGGGAGGTCGCGCGGACGTCCGCGCGGTCCCGCAAGACGGAGCTGCTCGCCGAGTTCTTCCGCGCCGCACAGCCCGAGGACGCCCCGATCGCCATCGCCTACCTGGCCGGGCGCCTGCCGCAGGGCCGGCTGGGCATCGGCTGGGCGGCCTTGCGCGACCGCGCGGAGCCGGCCGCCGAGCCGACGCTGACGGTGCGGGCGGTCGACGCGGCGCTGACCGACGTCGGCGAGGTGTCGGGGCAGGGCGCGCAGACCGGGCGGCGGGCGCTGCTCCAGGACCTGTTCGGCGCGGCGACCGCGCCGGAGCAGGAGTACCTGCTGGGGCTGCTCACCGGGGAGGTGCGGCAGGGCGCGCTGGACGCGGCGGCGATCGAGGGGCTGGCGGCGGCGACGGCCGCGCGGCCCACGGACGTACGGCGGGCGGTGATGCTCGCGGGGGCGCTGGAGCCGGTGGCGCAGGCGCTGCTGGACCGCGGTCCGCAGGCACTGGCCGGCTTCGCGTTGCAGGTGGGGCGGCCGCTGCTGCCGATGCTGGCCGGCGCGGCGAAGAGCGTCGAGGAGGCGCTGGTACGGCTCGGGCCGTGCGCGGTGGAGGAGAAGCTGGACGGCATCCGGGTCCAGGTGCACCGCGACGGCGACCGGGTGCAGGTCTTCACCCGCACCCTGGAGGACGTCACCGCGCGGCTCCCGGAGGTCGTGGCCGCCGCCCTCGCGCTGCCCGCCGAACGCTTCGTGCTCGACGGCGAGGTGCTGGCGCTGGACGCCGACGGGCGGCCCCGGCCGTTCCAGGAGACCGCGGGCCGGGTCGGCTCCCGGGTGGACGTGGCGACGGCCGCCGCCGCGCTGCCGGTGCACCCGGTCTTCTTCGACGTGCTGTCCGTCGAGGGCCGCGACCTGCTGGACCTGCCGTACGCGGAGCGGCACGCGTCGCTGGCCGCGCTGGTCCCGGCCGAGCGCCGGGTGCGGAACCTGCTCGTCGCCGACCCGGGTGACGAGCAGCAGGCGCGGGCCGCCGAGGAGTTCTTCGCGGCGACGCTGGCGCGCGGCCACGAGGGCGTCGTCATCAAGGCCGCGGGCAGTCCGTACGCGGCCGGGCGGCGCGGCGCGACCTGGCTGAAGGTCAAGCCGGTGCACACCCTGGACCTGGTGGTGCTCGCCGTCGAGTGGGGCCATGGCCGCCGCACCGGCAAGCTGTCCAACCTGCACCTGGGCGCGCGGGCCGACGACGGCTCCTTCGTGATGCTCGGCAAGACCTTCAAGGGCCTCACCGACGCCCTGCTGGACTGGCAGACCGAGCAGTTGCTGGCCCGCGCGGTCTCCGACGACGGCCACGTGGTGACCGTACGGCCCGAGCTCGTGGTGGAGATCGCCTACGACGGGGTGCAGACCTCGCCGCGCTACCCGGCGGGCCTGACGCTGCGCTTCGCCCGGGTGCTGCGCTACCGCGAGGACAAGACCCCCGACCAGGCCGACACGGTGGCCGCGGTCCGCGCCGCCCACACCGGTTAGCGTCCGTCGTTCGCGGTTGTGGGCGCGCCTGCCCGGGTACCCGAAGGCGACGCACCCGAGGAGAGGTGAACGGTCATGGCCCGCACCACTCGGCGCGCCACGGTGCGCGCACTGCTCGACCTCTACGGCCGCACGTACGCCGACGAGGCGGGCATCCGCCTCACCGACACCCCGCAGCCGCTGTACCGGCTGCTCGTGCTGGCCGGCCTGCTCAGCGCCCGTATCCGGGCTGGCGTCGCGGTGGCGGCGGCCAGGGAGCTGTCCGCGGCGGGCCTGCGCAGCCCGCGCGCGATGGCGGAGGCGACCTGGCAGCAGCGGGTCGACGCGCTCGGCCGCGGCGGCTACCGGCGCTACGACGAGCGGACCGCCACCCAGCTCGGCGACGGCGCGGAGCTGGTGCGGACGCGGTACGGCGGCGACCTGCGGAGGATGCGCGCCCGTGCGGGCGGTGACCTGGGCGAAGTGCGCCGCGAGCTGCGGGAGTTCCCGGGGCTCGGCCCGGCCGGCGTGGACATCTTCCTGCGCGAGGCGCAGGCCGTCTGGCCCGAATCGGCGCCTTACTTCGACGCCAAGACGCTCCAGGGGGCCGCACTCCTGGGCCTGCCCGACTCCCCCGCCCGCCTGGCGCGGCTCGCCGACGGCACCGACCCGTCCGTGCTGGCCGCGGCCCTGGTCCGCGTCGCGCTCGACAAGCACGCGGTGGCAGCCGTCAAGGAGGCGGCCGCCGGGCGCTGAGCGGCACCGCCGAACGAGCGGCACCGGATCACCCCGGCGGCGGGTCTGCCGGGTGCGGGCCGGCCGTTTCCAGGGCGACCGCTTCCGGGGCGGCCGTCTCCGGAGCGGCGGCGCGTTACCGGTTCTCCAGCCGCAGCCTCGCCTCCTGCTCCTGGTCGCCGGCGGCGGTGCCGACCACGCGGACCGAGAACGCCTCCGCGAGGCCCTCCCGGAGCCGGTCCACCGCGAGGTAGCCGCCCTGGGCGGTGATGGTGACGGGTTCGGAGAGCCGGCCGGGGTCGGCCAGACCGAGGGTGCGCGAGACGTCGAACGTGGCCGTCCACACCGTGGGATGGCCGCCCTCCGTGTCCACGGGTTTGTCGTCCTCGGCGCGGTCGGACGGGAAGCTCGCCTGGAGCGCGGCGAGGACGGCGACCGCGTCCTCCTTGACGCAGCTGTCCAGGACGACCGCGACCTGCGCTGACGGGTCAACGGGTTGTTCTTGCGCGGTACTCACGATGATTCCTCTCCGGTGGACCGGTGGACCGGCGGGCGGGCGGGCGGTCCGCGGGCGCGGCGGGCCATGGTCAGCGCATTTCCGCTGCGAGCCGGACAAAACCCTGTACTGGTCCGAACGGGCGAGGGCTTTCCGGGTGGTTCCGTCGCCCGCGGTCTGCGGCACAATCGGGGGATGCCGCGACGCACCGCCCGTACCTCCCGCACGCCCCGGGCCGACCGCCCCGCTCCCGCCGCCGCTCCTCCGCCGGCCGCCGCCTGCCCCTGCGGGCTGCCCGCTTCCTACGGCGAGTGCTGCGGCGCCCTGCACGCGAGGAAGGCGGCCGCGCCCACCGCCGAACGGCTGATGCGGTCGCGCTACGCCGCCTTCGCCGCAGGCGACGCCGCGTATCTGCTGCGCACCTGGGCCGCCGCCACCAGACCGCCGGAGCTGGACCTCGACCCGGAGGTGCGCTGGACCGGCCTGGACATCCTCGGCCACACCGGGGGCAGCGCCTTCCACGCCGAGGGCACCGTCGAGTTCCGCGCCCGCTACCGGCTGCGCGGGCAGGACGGCGAGCAGCGCGAGAACAGCCGCTTCGTCCGCGAGGGCGGGCTGTGGGTCTACGTGGAGGCCCTGGCGTGACAGAGGTGCCCGGGCTCGATCCGGTGGTACGCGCGGCCGTGGCGCGGCACGTGCTGGAGGTGCTGGCCGAGGCGTGCCCCGGCGGCCGGGCGGACCTGCGCGGGTCCCTCGCGGCGGGCACGGCCGACCCGTACAGCGACATCGACGCCGTCTGGACGGTGCCGGACGACCGGTTCGGCACCTGCGTGGACCGGGCCGGCGACCTGCTCGCCCGGGTGCGCCCGCTGATGTCGCTGCGCGGCGACCCGGACACCGCCGGCACCCCCGGGCGGCGGCTGCTCTTCGTGGCCTTCGAGGGGCTGCCGCCGTTCTGGCGGCTCGACCTGGACATCGCCGCGGAACCCGGTGCCGCGCCCTCCGACCCCACCGTGCGCCACCCCTGGCCGCCGGCCGCGAGCGCCCTCGCCAACGGGGTCGCCGCCGTCAAGGCACTGCACCGCGGCGACCCCGCCACCGCCCACGCCCTCCTCACCCGCGCCTACCCCCGCGTCGGGCTGCCCCCGCACCCCACCGGCCGCTTCCCCGACGACCTCGCCGCCCTGACCCGCGCGGCCCTCGCCCTGGACCCGACCGTCGGCGCCCAGGCCGCCGCCCTCACCGCGCTCCCGCTCCCCTGACCGCGTGACCGGCGCCCGCCCGCCGGTGCGTACCCGCGCAGCCCGTGATGGCCGCGACAGCCGCATGACGTGCGTGCGCGCGTTACGCGATCGGGTCGCGGGCGTCGTAGTGCAGGAAGCCGCGCTGGAAGAGCCCGATCACCGTGATCGCGACGATGCAGGCGATCCCGCCGCCGACCACCGCCGCGGTCGGGGAGAACAGGTCGGACGCGGAGCCGGCGAGGAAGTCGCCGAGCCGCGGGCCGCCCACCACGACGACCAGGAAGACGCCCTGGAGCCGCCCGCGCATGTCGTCGGGCGCGGCGGACTGGAGCATCGTGTTGCGGAAGACCATGGACACGGTGTCGGCGCAGCCGGCGACCGCGAGGAAGAACAGGCCGAGCAGGAGGTTGCGGGTGAGGCCGAAGACGGCGACGGCCGCGCCCCAGGAGCCGACCGCGACGAGCACCGCGAACCCCTGGCGGTGGACCCGGCCGAGCCAGCCCGAGAAGACGCTGCCGAGCAGCGCCCCGGTCGCGGGCGCGGCGGCGAGCAGCCCGACCGTACGGGTGTCGCCGCCGAACCAGAGCCCGGCGACCGCCGGGAACAGCACGCGGGGCTGCGCGAGCACCATGGCGGCGAGGTCGGAGACGAAGGTCGTCCGCAGGTTGGGCCGGGCGCCGAGGTAGCGCAGCCCCTCCAGGACCGACGGCCTGCGCCGTACGGCGGCCGGGTCGGCGCCGGGCTCCCCCGGCAGCATCGCCGGCAGCCGCCACATCGCGTACAGGGAGGCGGTGAAGGCCGCCACGTCGATCAGATAAGCCGCCTGGTAGCCCCAGAAGCCGACGAAGACGCCGCCGAGCATCGGCCCGGCCATCTGCCCGACCCCGCCGGCGAGGGAGGCGAGCGCGTTGGCGGCGGGCAGCCGCTCGGGCGGCAGCAGCCGGGGGATCATGGACGAGCGGGCGGGCGAGTTCATCGCGAAGCACACCGCCTGGAGGGCGACGATCGCGTAGAGCGGCCAGACCTTGTGCACGTGGGCGATGGCCACGACGGCGAGCGCGGCCGACAGCACCGTCGCGCCGCTCGCGGTGACCAGCCCGAGCCGGCGCCGGTCGACCGCGTCGGCGACCGCACCGCCGTAGAGGCCGAAGACGATCAGCGGGACCAGGGAGCACAGGCCGACCAGGCCCACGTAGAAGCTGGAGCCGGTGATCGCGTAGACCTGGAGTGCCACGGCCATCGCGGTCATCTGCTGGCCTATGTAGGACACGGCGTTGCCGAACCACAGGCGCCGGAAGTCGGCGTGCTCGCGCAGCGGGGAGATGTCGGCGAGCAGCCGGGAGCGGCGCGGGGCGGGGATCGCGGCCGGCGCCGCGACGGTCGAGGCGGCGGCCGGGGCGCCCGCGGCGGTGCCGGAACCGGCCGGCGTACCGGACGGCTCGACCGCGTCGCGGTGGTCTTCTTCACTGTTGAGCACGCGAAACCGTAGCAACCGGGGCCGCCGCGCGAAGCGGCGGGGCGCACGGCGGCGCAGGTGGGCGCACGGGTGACACATCCACCCGGGTGGCCGACGCGGACCGAAACCGGCTGGTGGCTCAGCGTGCGTCGGCATACGCTGACCGGGACGAGCAAGCCGTCGGGGAAGTACCTGGCCCCGCGGCCCAGTCCCGGAACCAGTCGCCGACTCGGCCACGCTTTCCGGCACCGGCATCAGGCGCCACCGCGTCCGCACCGCCCGAAAGAGAAGGACCTCCCACCGGGCGCCGTGACGCGAGGAACCGACCGCGTTCGGCCGTCCCGGACCACGCGACGCTAAGGAGTGCGCGGTGTCAGCAGACAAGCCCATCCGCAAGGACAACACGGCCGAACGCGGCGGGGACGTCACGTCCCTGCTCGACGAGGAGCGCCCGCTGGACGCATGGTCCCGCTGCGCGCCGATCCGGCTCGCCGGATACGAGGACGACCCCAGCGAGACGCACATCCTGCGCAGCATCGACTGACGGTGCCACCCGGCTGACGGCGCCTCGTACGGGGCGCCGTTCGGCACGCGGGCGCGACCCGCGCCGGCAACCGCCCGCCGCCCGGACGACCTCCGGGGGCGGGCCGGGGCGCCGCCGTCCACGGCTGACGGGATGTCAGCGGCCGTTCACCCCAGGTACATCGCGACCCCCGGCCGACCCACGGGTATCCGACCCACGACACCGATGTGACATGTGTCATGCACGGATAGACGTAAATTCCGTGTGTATTTCGCATGCATGGACCCCGACCGGGCAAACGGCCCTCGTGTGCGCCGATTTCGCCGACCACTCGAGGAGCAGACCTATGCTGATGGCCCACCCGACCGTCCTGCGCAACCTGGTGGAGCGTTACGAGACGCTTCGCGCCGTCGTCGACGAGGGGCACGCGGACGGGTCGGACCGTGCGGAGGGCGTCGACCCCCTGGTACGGCAGCAGTTGCAGGACACCATGTACACGTTGTGCGTGTCGACCGGCACCCGGGAGATCGGGGCGGCGCTCGCGGCCGCGCGCCGGCACATCGACACCATCGCGGCCGGGGCGCTGGACGCGGACCCGGCTCGCGACGTCAGCGCGGCCTGAGCACCACCAGGCCGCGCCCCTGATCCGGTGACCCGCTGAACGCCGGCCACGGATCTCCCCCATCGCAGCACCGCAGCACCGCAGCACCGCAGCACCGTACAAGCGAAGAACGAAGGCTGAAGCACCGACCGGACGACGGCGTACCGGACAGCGACCCCGCGGGTGCGGGTCGCGGTCGTCCACGCGGCCCGCCGCCCGCGCATCATGGTCACCATGATCCCGCAGCACCGACCGGCCTCCGCCGCGCCTTCCGCCGAATCCGCTGAACCTGCCGAACCTGCCGAACCTGCCGAACCCATCGTCTCCGCCGCCTCCACCTGCTCGGCCGCACCCGGGGTCGTGCCGGGCAAGTACGCCCGCGTGGAGCGGGAGCGCCGCTTCCTGTTCGCGGCGCCGCCGGGTGCCGGGCACGGACCCGTACACCGGATCACCGACCGCTATCTGCTCGGCACCAGGATGCGGCTGCGCCGCGTGGAGACGCTGTCCGCCCGGGCCGCCGCCACCGGTGCCGGGAATGACCGACCGGGGCTTTCCGCCCCGCAGTTGAAGCTCACCCAGAAGATCCCGGCGGACTCCCCCGGGCCCGTACAGGGGTTGCTCACCAACACGTATCTCTCCGCCGCGGAATACGAGGTGTTCGCGGTGCTGCCCGCGCGCGTGCTGCGCAAGTCCCGCCACAGCGTTCCGCCGCTGGGAATCGACGTGTTCGAGCCGCCGCTGCACGGACTGGTGCTGGCCGAGGCGGAGTTCGCGGACGACGCCGAGATGCACGCCTTCGAGGTGCCGCGAGGCGCGGTCGCCGAGGTGACCTGCGACCCTCGGTTCACCGGCGGCAGCCTGGCCGCGGCCGGCCGGGGCGAACTGCTGGCGTGGCTGGCCGAGTACGGCGTCACCCCGGAGACGGCGGGCAACGGAAATTCATAGTTTCGTTCCATTCTCCCGGGGCATTCGCCCTCGAACCCCGCGGCTCACCAGGCATTTCCCGGTTCCGTCCGGAGGTCCCGCCCCTATCGGCAGGGCGGGACCACGGCCAGCGCACGGTCACCCGTTGGGATGAATCGGCGTGCGGACATGCCCCGTTTGGCCGTGTCGCGCGTTGTCCTCGGTGCGGGCATACGGCTCGTGATGTTTTCCCGGAAGGCAGTGAGCGTATGAACAAGGTCGCCCGAAAGGGACTGGTCACCGCGATGGTCGCGGGCGGTGTGCTCGCGTCCGCCGGGTACGCACAGGCGGACGCGACGGCCGGCGGCGAGACCGCGGGCTCGCCGGGCGTCCTGTCGGGCAACTCCGTCCAGGTCCCGGTGCACGTCCCGGTGAACGTCTGCGGCAACACCGTCGACGTGGTCGGCCTGCTCAACCCGTCGATGGGCAACACCTGCGCGAACACCTCGGCCGGGTCGTCGGCGGCCGGCTCGTCCGCGTCGTCCGCTGCCAAGTCGTCGGCCTCGTCGGCCTCGTCGACCTCGTCGACCAGCGCCCGCCCCGCCAAGCACGCCGGCCCGGCCGCCGACGAGTCCGGGGCCGGCTCCGCCGGCTCCCGTTCCTCCGGCGGCGCCCACGCGGCGGGCCGCACCACCGGCTCCCCCGGAGTACTGTCCGGCAACTCCCTCCAGCTGCCGATCGACCTCCCGATCAACGTCTCCGGCAACTCGGTGAACGTGGTGGGGGTCGGCAACCCCGCCTTCGGCAACACCGCGGTCAACAGCACCCCGCCCCCGCCGCCGGCCCACCAGCCGATCCCCGCGCCGCCGAACGACACGGTGGACACCGCCTACTCCGCGGCCCACCCGTCCCTCGCGCACACCGGTGCCGACGGCCTGGGCTGGACCGCCGGCACGAGCGCGGCGCTGCTGCTCGGCGGCGTGGTGCTCTACCGCAAGGCGCGCCCGGCGGCCCGAACCGCCGCCGCGGCGCAGGCGGTCGGGTCCGCCCGGCGCTGACCGCCGCCGGCCGGCGGCGCCCCCTCCTCGTCCGCCGGCCGGCCCCCACAGCACCCCAGCGACACCCCGCACAGCCCCCACTCCCGGCCCGCCGTACGCCTTCCGCACGGCCGGCCGAATCCGTCAACTCGATTACCCGCGCCCGTGACCAGGAAAGACGCCGCTCGGCCGGGCGCGGCGGAGCGCTCCAACCCCTAGGGTGTATGCGCGCACATACACGCACGCAGGCTTCAGCGCCGAAGCCCGTCCGTGCCGTGCCCCACCCTTACCGCATCACCGCGAAGACGTGATTCGAGGAGCCCCGCAATGGCGTTGCCGCAAGGCACGCTCAGCCACCGCTACCGTGGCGAGCACCCTCTCCGTACTCTCCTCTACCTCTTCCACCCCGACCGGCGCCGCGTCGGCGTCGCCGTCGCCGCGTTCCTCGCCAAGCACGCCCCCGTGTGGCTGCTGCCGCTCATCACCGCCAACGTCGTGGACGTCGTGGTGCAGCACAAGCCGATCTCCATCCTGTGGTGGAACTCCGCGGTGCTGCTGGTGATCCTCGTCCTCAACCTGCCCCTGCACCTGACGTACGTGCGCAACATGCAGGGCTCGATCCGGCGCACCGGCACCCGGCTGCGCACCGCGCTGTGCCACCGGATGCAGCAGCTGTCGATCGGCTACCACGCCAGGGTGAGCGCGGGTGTGCTCCAGGCCAAGGTGATCAGGGACGTCGAGACCATCGAGACCGCCGCCCAGCAGACCGCGGACAACGGCCTGGCGGCGATCGCCACCCTCTCCGGCGGACTGGTGGTCATCGGCATCCAGGCGCCCGCGTTCCTGCCGGTCTACCTGATCGTGGTGCCCGCCTCGGCCGTGCTGGTGGTCAAGTTGCGCCGCCGGCTGAAGGACCGCAACGAGATGTTCCGGCAGCAGGTCGAGCAGCTCTCCTCCCGGGTCAGCGAGATGACCACGCTGATCCCGATCACCCGGGCGCACGGCCTGGAGGACACCGCGCTGCACCGGATGGACCGCACCCTGGGCGAGGTGCTGCACGCCGGGCTGCGACTCGACCGGCTCAACGGCTGGTTCGGCTCGATCGCCTGGATTCTGCTCAACGCGATCGGCGTCGCCTGCCTGTCCGGCTCCGCGCTGGTGGCCTACTACGGCTGGCTGAACGTCACTCCGGGCACCGTGGTGATGCTCTCGGCGTACTTCTCCAGCCTCACCGCGTCCGTGACCACCCTGCTGACGCTCGCCCCGCAGATCGGCAAGGGCCTGGAGTCGGTGCGCTCGATCGGCGAGGTGCTCCAGGCGCCCGACCTGGAGCAGAACGACGGCAAGGCCGAAGTCAGCGGTGTGGTGGGCCGGTTCGAGTTCCGCGCGGTGGAACTGACCTACCCCGAGACCGACCGCCCGTCGCTGGCCGGCTTCGACCTCGACGTACGGCCCGGCGAGACGATCGCGCTGGTCGGCGGCTCCGGCGCCGGCAAGTCCACGGTGCTGAACCTGGTGATCGGCTTCCTGCGCCCGACCAGCGGCCGCATCCTGCTGGACGGCGTCGACATGGAGTCGCTCGACCTGCGCGACTACCGCAGCTTCCTGTCGGTGGTGCCGCAGGACTCGATCCTCTTCGAGGGCAGCGTGCGGGAGAACGTCACCTACGGCATGGCCGAGGTGTCCGAGGACAAGGTGCGGGCCGCGCTGCGGGACGCCAACGCGATGGAGTTCATCGACCGGATGCCGCACGGCCTGGACACGGTGGTCGGCGAGCGCGGCGCCCGGCTGTCCGGCGGGCAGAAGCAGCGGCTGGCCATCGCGCGCGCCCTGATCCGCGACCCGCGGGTGCTGGTGCTCGACGAGGCGACGTCCGCGCTGGACTCCCGCTCGGAGTCGCTGGTGCAGCAGGCGCTCGGCCGGCTGGTCAAGGGCCGTACGGTCTTCGTCGTCGCGCACCGGCTGTCCACGATCAGGAACGCCGACCGGATCGTGGTGATGGACGAGGGCCGGATCGTGGAGGTCGGCTCGCACGCCGAACTGCTGCGGCGCGGCGGCGCGTACGCGGGTCTCCAGGCGGCCCAGCTGGCGTGAGCCGCGGGGCGGCCCGAGCGCGTGCGCCCGGGCCGCCCCGTCCCACGGCCGCCGACCGCCGGCCGTCCTCAGCCGTCAGCCCTCAGCCCTCGGTCAGCCGCCGAGCACCCCCGAGACCATCGCCTTGGCCTCGTCCTGCACCCGGGCCAGGTGCTCCGGGCCCTGGAACGACTCGGCGTAGACCTTGTAGACGTCCTCGGTGCCCGACGGGCGCGCGGCGAACCAGGCGCTGTCGGTGCAGACCTTGATGCCGCCGAGCGGGGCGCCGTTGCCGGGCGCCTCGGTGAGCACGGCGGTGACCGGCTCGCCGGCCAGTTCGCGGGCGGGCACCTGGTCGGGCGAGAGCTTGGCCAGCACGGCCTTCTGCGCGCGGTCGGCGGGCGCGTCGATCCGGGCGTAGGCGGGCGTGCCGAACTTCGCGGTGAGGTCCGCGTAGTGCTCCGAGGGGCTGCGGCCGGTGACCGCGGTGATCTCGGCGGCGAGCAGCGCCAGCAGGATGCCGTCCTTGTCGGTGGTCCACACGCTGCCGTCGCGGCGCAGGAACGACGCGCCCGCGGACTCCTCGCCGCCGAAGGCGAGGGTGCCGCCGAGCAGCCCGTCCACGAACCACTTGAAGCCGACCGGGACTTCGGTGAGGGTGCGGCCCAGACCGGCCACCACCTTGTCGATCATCGACGAGGAGACCAGGGTCTTGCCGATCGCCAGGTCCTCGCCCCACTGCTCGCGGTGCCCGGCGAGGTAGTCGATCGCCACCGCCAGGTAGTGGTTGGGGTTCATCAGGCCGCCGTCGGGGGTGACGATGCCGTGCCGGTCGGCGTCCGCGTCGTTGCCGGTGGCGACGTCGTACTCGTCCTTGCGCGCGATCAGCGACGCCATCGCATACGGCGAGGAGCAGTCCATCCGGATCTTGCCGTCCCAGTCGAGCGTCATGAACCGCCAGGTCGGGTCGGCGTACGGGTTGACCACGGTGAGGTCCAAGCCGTGGCGTTCGGCGATCTCGCCCCAGTAGCCGACCGAGGCGCCGCCGAGCGGGTCGGCGCCGATCCGCACGCCCGCGCGGCGGACCGCCTCCAGGTCGAGGACGTGCGGCAGGTCGTCGACGTACCCGCCGCGGAAGTCGTGGCGGCCGGTGGTGTCGGCGGCCAGCGCCCGGGCGTAGGGGATGCGGCGTACCTCCCGCAGGCCGTCCGCGATCAGCGCGTTGGCGCGGTCCTGAATCCAGCCGGTCGCGTCGGAGCCGGCCGGGCCGCCGGTCGGCGGGTTGTACTTGAAGCCGCCGTCGCGCGGCGGGTTGTGCGAGGGGGTGACGACGACACCGTCCGCGAGACCGGTGGTACGCCCCCGGTTGTACGTCAGGATGGCGTGCGAGACGGCCGGGGTCGGGGTGAAGCCGTCGGCGGCGTCGATCAGGACGGTCACGTCGTTCGCGGCGAACACCTCCAGCGCGGTGACCCGCGCGGGCTCGGACAGCGCGTGCGTGTCCGCGCCGAGGAACAGCGGGCCGTCGGTGCCCTGCGCGGCGCGGTACTCGCAGATGGCCTGGCTGGTGGCGGCGATGTGGTCCTCGTTGAACGCCGTGTCCAGCGCCGAGCCGCGGTGCCCGGAGGTGCCGAACGCCACCCGCTGCCCGGGCTCGCCCGGGTCGGGGTGCAGGGCGTAGTACGCGGTGACCAGCCGGGGTACGTCGACCAGGTCCTCCGGCCGGGCGGGTGTTCCGGCACGCTCGTGCGGCATCCTGCACTCCTTCTCGCTGCTGGCTGTCGTGGTGGGTGGCCTGCCCTGCCCGCCTATTCTCACGCGGCCGCCCCGCCGTGCCGACACGGCCTCGCCGCAAGGTCCGCATCTGCGCCGCGGCCCTAGGATGGTGACGCTTCGGCAGGTGTGGGCACCCGGCGTGGGCGCACCCGGCGCGCGGGAGAGGCGGAGGCGATGGCCACGGCAGAGCTGCCGGCATCGGACGGGGTGCGGATGGCGTCCCGCACCGGGCGGTGGGTGCTGGCCTGTTCGGTGCTCGGCTCGGGCATGGCGATGCTGGACGGCACCATCGTCAACATCGCGCTGCCGAGGATCGGCGAGGACCTGGGCGCGTCGCTGGCCACCCTGCAGTGGACGGTCAACGGCTACCTGCTGACGCTGGCCGGGCTGATCCTGCTCGGCGGCGGGCTCGGCGACCGGTACGGGCGGCGGCGGGTGTTCACGATCGGCGTGGTGTGGTTCGCGCTGGCGTCCGCGCTGTGCGGGATCGCGCAGGACAGCGCCATGCTGATCGCCTCCCGGGCCCTGCAGGGGGTGGGCGGCGCGCTGCTGACGCCCGGTTCGCTGGCGCTGGTGCAGTCCACGTTCCGGCCGGAGGACCGGGCGAAGGCGGTCGGCGCGTGGTCGGGCCTGGGCGGCGTGGCGGGCGCGGTCGGCCCGTTCCTGGGCGGCTGGCTGGTGGACGGGCCGGGCTGGCGGTGGATCTTCTTCATCAACGTGCCGCTGGGCGCGGTGGTCGTGGCGATCGCGGCGCGGCACGTGCCGGAGAGCCGCGACCGCACCGCCTCCGGGTCCTTCGACATCGCCGGGGCGGCACTGGCCGCGCTGTGCCTGGCCGGGATCACCTACGCGCTGATCACCGCGTCGAGCCATCCCTCGCCGCTGAAGGTGGGGCTGCCGGTGCTCGCCGGGGTGCTGTGCGGGGTGGCGTTCCTGCGCACCGAACGGGTCAGGGAGCATCCGATGCTGCCGCTGAACGTCTTCTCCTCCCGGCTGTTCACCGCGATGAACCTGGTGACGCTGTGTCTGTACGCGGCGATCGGCGGGGTGTTCTTCCTGCTGCCGGTGCAGTTGCAGATCGCCGCCGGGTACAGCGCGCTGCGCGCGGGCCTGGCGACGCTGCCGGTCACCGTGCTGATGCTGCTGCTCTCCGCGCCCGCGGGCGCGCTCGCCCAGCGGATCGGGCCGCGCCGGCCGCTCACGGTGGGGCCGCTGCTCGCCGCCGCGGGCATGCTGCTGCTCACCCGGATCTCGCCGGGCTCCTCCTCCTACCTGGTGGACGTGCTTCCCGCGGTGGTGGTGCAGGGGCTCGGCATGAGCCTGTTCGTGGCGCCGCTGACCGCCACCGTCCTCGCGTCGGTCGAGGTCGACCACGCCGGCGTGGCCAGCGGCGTCAACAACGCGGCGGCCCGGGTCGCGCAGCTCCTCATCGTCGCCGCCCTGCCGCTGGCCATCGGGCTGTCCAACAAGGCGTACACCTCGCCGCACGCCGTCAACGACGCCTTCGGCAAGGCGATGGTGATCTGTGCGGGCCTGTGCGCGGCCGGCGCCGCGCTCGCCGCCTTCCTCGTGCCCTCCGGGACGGCGCTCTCGGAGGGTGAGGCCGACTCCGCGGAGCCGCAGTGCGCTGCCAACTGCGGGTTCTCGGCGCCTCCCTTGGAGCCGGGTAGTTCCCGGGTGCTCTGAGCCCTGGGTTGCCCCGTCCTGCCGGTTCAGGGACCTTGCGGTCCGCCGTGGCTGGTCCCTGGCGGCGCTCAGCCGGGCAGATCGTCGGGTGGGGCCACTTCCGTGAGGAGCAGCTCCAGGACGGGAAGTGCCGCGCTGAGCGTCTCCCGCTGCTCCGGTGTCAGCCGGCCCATGCGGCGGGCGAGGAGTTCGGACCGTTCGCGCCGGATACGGTCGAGCAGGGCGCGGCCCTCTCCGTGGATGCTGACCAGCCAGGACCGCCCGTCACTGGGGTCGGGCTCCTTCCCGATCAGCCCGGCCTCGGCCAGCGGCCGCACCGTACGCGTGAGGGTCGGCGCGGCGACCTGCTCGCGCGCGGCGAGCTCGCCGAGCCGGATCGGCCCGAACTGCTCGATCCTGGCGAGTGCCGAGAGCTGCGCGTAGGTCAGGTTGAGGTCGTCCGCCGACGCCTGCGCGAGCTGGCGGTACAGGCGGGCGACGATCAGTGCGACGGCGGCCGGTGAGGCGCCCCCGCGCCCGTCGTGCTCGGTCATGGCGGGGGCGCCTCCTTCGGCCGTACGGTGTCAGCCCTGCTTCTCGGTGACCTTGCGGGAGCGGATCAGGGACGCACCCGCCGCCACCAAGGACATCACGATCGCCAGGGCGAACACCACGACCAGGCCGTCGTGGAAGGGCCCGGAGATCAGGTGCGGGAAGAACTCCCGTCCGGTGAGCGTGTGTGCGTGCTGCTTGGACAGCTTGCCGAGCAGGTCGGGGCCGAGCAGTTGCTGGATCGGGTTGTACCCGAGGAACGCGGCGAACAGGGTGCCGACCGGGGGCAGGTTCGCCACCTGGTGGGCGTTGGCCGCCGGCACACCCTGGGCGGTCAGCCCGGTGCTGAGGGTGTTCGGCAGCGAGCGGGCCAGCCCGGCCACCATGAGCGAGAAGAACACGCCGATGGACAGCACCATGCCGGCGTTCTGGAAGGTCGCCCGCATGCCGGAGGCCGCGCCGCGGGACTCCGCGGGCACGCTCGCCATGATGATCGAGGTGTTGGGCGCGGCGAACAGGCCGCCGCCGAGGCCGTTGAGGAACACCACGAGCGCGAAGACCCAGTAGCTGAAGTTCGTCGGGATGAGCAGCAGCCCGGCGAACGAGCCGGCCATCACCACGAAGCCCGCGGAGGCGAACAGCCGGGCACCGTACCGGTCGGAGAGCGCCCCCGCGACGGGGCCGGCGGCCAGGAAGCCGACGGTCAGCGGCAGCAGGTAGATGCCCGCCCACAGCGGGGTGTCGGCGTAGTTGTAGCCGTGCAGCGGCAGCCAGATGCCCTGAAGCCAGATGATCAGCATGAACTGCAGGCCGCCGCGGGCGATGGAGCCGAGCAGGGTGGCCGCGTTGCCGCCGGCGAAGGCGGCGTTGCGGAAGAGTTCGAGCGGGAACATCGGTTCGGCGACGCGCGACTCGATCAGGCAGAACACGATGATCAGCGCGACGCCGCCGATCAGCCCGGCCAGCACCCACGGGTTGGTCCAGCCCATGGTGTGGCCGCCGTAGGGCTGGATGCCGTAGGTGATGCCGGCGAGCAGCGCGGTCAGGCCGACGGCGAAGGTGATGTTGCCCCACCAGTCCATCTTCGCGGGGCGGCGGATGCCGGTGTCGTGCAGGGAGCGGTAGGCCCACACGGTGCCGATCAGGCCGATCGGGACGTTCACCCAGAAGATGGAGCGCCAGTTCCACTCGGCGAGCAGGCCGCCGAGCACCAGGCCGATGAAGGAGCCGGCGATGCCGGCCACCATGTTCACGCCGAGCGCCATGCCGCGCTGCCGGGCCGGGAAGGCGTCGGTGATGATCGCCGCCGAGTTGGCCATCAGCATGGAGCCGCCGACCGCCTGGGCGACGCGCCAGCCGATCAGCCACAGGGCGCCGCCGCCGCCGTGCATCGGGTCGACGGACAGGATCACCGAGGTGATGGTGAAGATCAGGAAGCCCGCGTTGTAGATCTTCACCCGGCCGAGGATGTCGCCGAGCCGGCCGAGGGTGACCACCAGGACCGCGGTGACGAGCATGTAGCCCATCAGCATCCACAGCAGGTAGCTGACGTTGCCGGGCTGGAGGGGGTCGAGGTGGATGCCGTTGAAGATGGCGGGCAGTGAGATGAGCACGATCGAGGCGTTGATCGTGGCGATGAGCATGCCGAGGGTCGTGTTGGACAGGGCCACCCACTTGTAGTGCGGATGGTCGGCGGCGATACGCGGGGGACGCCGTCGTATTCGTGTCGTCGAGTCTTCTTCGGTCGCCATGCGGCGGTCACACCCCAGCCGGAGAGCAGTTAGTTAACTTAGGTTAAGTAACTCTAGCACCGGAGGTGCCTGCCTTGCAGGGCGGTTCGAGGGCGTCGCGGGGGTGCGGGGAGCGCGCGTTCGACAGGCGCGCTCCCCTGGATTCCCGGGCTCTACGGCGGGGTTGAGGTCAGCGGCGGCGCAGCAGGATGCCCCGGATGTAGGCGGCCTGGCCGGCGTGCTGGAGGTCGTCGCCGATCACGCTGATCAGGCGGACCCCGAGGGTGACGGGCGGGTCCCAGCGCTCGTCGACGACCTGGTCGAGGTCGTCGTCGGTCAGGCCGCCGAGGTAGTCGAGGGTGGCCGCGTGCACGGCGTCGTAGTAGCCGGTGAGCAGGGCCGGGTCGGCGACCTCGACCTGCCCGGACTGCGCGGCGCTGTGGCCGTAGCCGATCGCGCCGGCGGGGAAGGGCAGGTCGAAGCGCTTGTCCCAACCGTCGGCGGTCCAGACCTGTTCGCGGCCGGCCACGTCGGCGACGTGGTCGTCCTGGACCCGGGCGAGGTGCCAGACCAGCCAGCCGATCGAGTTGGCCTCGTCGTCGAGCCGTACGGCCACCTCCTCGGCGGTCAGACCGTCGACGGCGGAGTGCACGACCTCCTGGATACGGCCGTAGGCGTCGGCGAGGACTTCAGCGGTGTTCATCGAGTGCTCCAGCGGCTTGTCGGAGGTGCTTGCCCCCAGGGAACTTCCAGCAGCCCTCGCATTCTTCCCGCCGACCTCGCCGCCGGCGCGCACCCGCCACGCAGGGCGTGCCCGTGTCCATGGTGCGGACACGGGCACGCCCCGGGCGCGTTCTGCTCTCCTGGCTGTCGATCCCTCCTCTCACCCCGTCAGCCGGGGCGCGGGCCTTAGTTGTTCACGTTGATGGTGAAGGTGGACGTGGTGTTCTCGATGTCCACCGCGTTGTCGCTCTCGGTCAGTCCGTTGATCGTCACCGATCCGTCGGCCGGCCCCTGGCCCGCCTCCGGTTGCGGGTTGGCCCACAGACCGAAGCCGGACTTCGCGTCGTAGGTGTCACCGCTCTTGTGCGCGCCGGTCACCGACAGGTCGGTGATGGTGGTGTCGGTGATCGGGTTGAGCGGCGTGCTGCCGTTCCACTTGGTCTGGAACATCACGCCGGAGTAGGTCGGGTCGCTGATGTCGATGTTGCTGAGCCGCAGGCCCTGCAACTTGAACTCCGCCGAGTAGATCCACAGTGCCGGGAAGGTCTGCGCGCCCCAGAAGTGGCCGCCGTCCCTGGCCAGCGTGATGTTGGAGAGGTTCGTCGTCGGCGACGACTCGAAGCCCAGGGCGGGGATGCCGCCGAAGGCCAGCGAACCGATCGTCACACCCGGGTAGGTGAGGCTGTCGGCGATGTAGAGGTTGCTGAAGGTGTTGCCGCCACCGCCGTAGACCGCCAGGCCCGCGGCCCGCCACACCGTCTGCACGCTGAGGTTGGAGAAGGTGTTGCCGGTCTCCTGCTCGTTGTGGTTGTCGATGGCCGGGAACAGCGCGAAGCTGTCGTCGCCGGTGGACCGCGCCTCGTCGTTGCTGACCGTGTTGCCGGTGGAGCCGTTGGTCAGGTTGATGCCGTCCGCGAAGGTGTCACGGATGCGCAGGTTGGTGAAGTGCGAGTCGTCGACGTTCGTCGCCCACACCCCGCAGATCATGTGCTCGACCCACAGGTTGTCGATGGTCAGGTCGGAGACCCCGCTGAGGTCGAAGACCTTGCCGGGGCCGTCGATCCGGCTGGTGTAGTTGCCGAAGAAGGCGAACCCGGTGAAGGTCGAGCCGTCCGCGGTGCTCTGCACCGTGAAGCCGCCGTCGGTGTTCGACTGGGTCTGCGGCGTGCTGAACTGCGTGAACCACGGACCAGCGCCGATCACCTTGACCGCCCGGCCGTAGACGTTGAACTTGCTGGACACCTGGTAGGTGCCGGCGGGCAGGTAGACACCGAGCTTGGTGGTGTCCTGCCGCGCGGTGTCCAGCGCGTTCTGCACGTCCTGCTGGGTGAAGCCGGCCGGCACGACGTACTTCGTCGCGTCGGGATTCGGCGTCGCGGTGACCTGCTCCAGGTCGATGTAGTCGATGTTGTAGTAGGCCGCGGTGTTCGCCGCGTCCTTCTGCAACCTGATGGTGTGACCGGCCGGCACGGTGGTGCCGAGCAGCAGGTTCGCCTCGTCGTAGATGTGCCGCGGGCCGCCGGAGCCGGGCGACTTGGTGGGGCTCGCCTCGTCGCCGTACAGCCACTCGTACTTCGAGCTCAGGCTGATCGTCTTCAGCAGGGTCCCGTCGACGTAGACGTCCAGCGTGGTGGAGTCGGTGCCGTCGGGGATGTTGAAGCGGGTGACCAGCGTGTTGGTGTCCGCGCGGGTGGTCCACTGCACGTACTGGCCGTTGCCGGCCAGGTGCACGGCCTGCCGGCCGGACGCCTCGCCTGCCGGGTCGCCGATGGTGCGGTTCGGCCCGAGGACCGTCGCGCCGCCGCCCACCGAGCCGTCCTCCGCCTCGTAGGCGTCATACGGCATGTTGGCGCCGCGGCCCACGAAGAAGGACTGGTTGTCGGTGTTGTTGGCCTGCTTGATCGACACCTCGTTGGCGTCGACCGCGACGACCGTCTTCACCGTGTACTTGCCGTTGACGGCCGTCCAACTGCCCACGTTCACCGGGGCGGTGGTGGCGCCGACGGCGATCGCGCCGCTGTAGGAGCCGGTGAGGGTCTTCACCACGTTGCCGCTGGCCGCGTCGATCACCGACACCGTGACGGCGTGCGCGCCGGAGGCCGAGGCCACCGTGCCCTGGTTCTTGATCGCCACCGTGAAGTTGGTGTTCTGGCCCGCCGACGGGTTGCCCGGCGACCAGGCGGTCACCGGCACCAGGTCGGAGCTGTCGACCGGCTTGACCACCAGCGGACTCGGCGCGGTGTAGGTGTTGTTGGTCTTGTTCTGCTCGATCACCAGGTTGGCCTCGTCGACCTTCGCGGTGAGCTGGTAGCTGCCGGAGTTCTCGGCGCCGATGTTCGCCGAGACGCTGGTGCTGCCGCCCGCCGCCAGGGCGCCGACACTCGCGGTGCCGACCTTGGTGGTGCCCAGGTAGAAGTTGACGTTGGTGGCCGGTGAGGCGTTGGTGCCGATGTTCTTCACCGTCGACGTCAGCGTGATCGGGTCGGTCTCCACCGGGGCGGCCGGAGACGCGGTCAGCGTGCTCACCGTCAGGTCCGGGTTGGGCCCGGGCACCCCGATGACCTGGACCTCGGCCGCCTGGCCGCCGCCCGCACCGGAGTTGTTGCTGAAGGTCAGCCGCACGTCGGCGACCCGCGCGGTGACCGGGATGGTCACGCTGTTGCCGGTGGCCGGGTCGAAGCTGTACTGCTTGGCCGCCGAGATCTGGCTGAAGTCGGTCGCGGACTGCTCGCGGCCGTCGACCTCGATGGTCTGGGTGCGCGCGCCCCAGGCGGAGGACGGGTTGAGCTTCACCACGACCTGGCTGGTGTCCACGTTCGCACCGAGCTTGATCGTCAGCGAGCTGGTGCCGGTGCCCTCCCAGTAGGTGGTCACGTCGTCGTCGTTGGCGTTCGTGGCGACGAAGTTCTGCACCGTGGAGGAGGCCGTGATCGGCTTGCCGACGGCCTGGTTGGTGCCGCCGGTGGGCGGTGAAGTGCCGTTGCGGGTCACCGTGTTGCTGTTCGCCGACTCGTTGCCGGCCGCGTCCACGGCCCGCACGAAGTAGGTGACGGTGGCGGTGTCCGGCTGGCTGTCGGTGTAGCTGAGGGTGTCGCCCGCGGTGGTGGCGGCCTTGGTGCCGTTGCGGAACACCTCGTAGCCGGTGACGGCGACGTTGTCGCTCGCCGCGCTCCAGGTCAGCTTGATCTGGCCGGAAGCCGGCAGCGTGTAGGCCAGGTTGGTCGGCGTCGACGGCGGCTGGGTGTCACCCGAGGTGCCGGTGCGCGTCACGCTGTTGCTGGCCGCGGACTGGTTGCCGGCCGCGTCGTGCGCCTTGACGGTGTACGTCACGGTGGCGGTGTCGGGCTGGCTGTCGGTGTACGTCAGCACGTTGCCGGCCACCGAGCTGCGCAGGGTGCCGTTGGCGTAGATGTCGTACCCGGTGACACCGACGTTGTCGGTGGAAGCGCTCCAGGTCAGCTTGACCTGGCCGGAAGCCGGCTGCGTGTAGGCGAGGCCGGTCGGCGCGGAGGGCGCCTGGGTGTCGCCGGTGGTCGGCCCGTACACCTCGAACTCGGAGATCTGGCCCGCGGCCCAGCCGGTGTTGCCGGTGACGTTCAGCCGGACGTAGCGGGTCGTGGTCGAGTTGAAGGTGATCGTCACCGTGTTGCCGCTGGCCGGGTCGAAGGCGTACCCGGCCGAGGCGACGATGTCGGAGAAGGTGTTGCCGTCCGTGCTGCCCTGCACCGCGAGCGTCTCGGTGCGGGCGGCCCATGAGGTGGCCGGGGGCAGCTTCAGCACGACCTTGTTCACCGGGACCGCGCTGCCGAGGTCCACCCGCAGCCACTGCGGGAAGGCGTTGTTGGCGCTCTCCCAGTAGGTGTTCGCGTTGCCGTCGACGGCGTTGCCGGACGGGTAGACGTCGTTGTGGCTCGACTCGGCGGTCGGGCGGCCCGCGGCGAGGTTGTCCGTGGAGGCGGCCGCGGCCACCGCGGTCAACTCCGAGAGCTGCGCGGTCTTTCCGGCCGTGTTCGCCGAGACCTCGGCCCGCACGTAACGGGCCTTCTGCGCCGGGAAGGACACCTTGACGGTGTTGGCCTTGCCCGGGTCGAAGGTGTACTTCGCGGAGCTGACCAGGGTCGCGAAGCTGACCCCGTCCTCGCTGCCCTGGAGCGACATGGTCTCGCTGCGCTTGCTCCAGGAGGCGGGCACCTTGAGCTGGATCTGGTCGACGACCTTGTCCTTGCCGAGGTCGATCTGGGCCCACTGCGGAAGAGTCTTGCCCGAACTCTCCCAGTACGTGCCCTGGTTGCCGTCGTTCAGGTGGGCGGCGGTGTTGCTCCCGTCGGTACTGCTGGCCGCGGCGGACTTGCCCGCCACCGCGTTCGATCCCCCCGCGGCGGTGGCGGGGATGGCCTGCACGCCCAGCAGGAGCAGGCCGGCCGCGGTCACCCCCGCAACCAGCCGTGGAATGGAGCGCTTGGGTCTCATGGCGTCCCTCTGTGTCGTGGTCCGGATGGAGGAGACTCACTGACTGCACAATCCGAAACATGCGGATCGAGCCATTGAAGTTGCACTGTGCCCATGCAGATCAATCGTCGATCTGCGAATATTTTGCGTACGTGCTGGCAGAGTGTTACAGACGCGCTACGGCGCCGTCTATCCTTGTGACAGCACCGATTCGCGCGCGGCCAACGGAAGTTGAACCGTCAGCGCGCGGCGTCCACACGCTGAGCGGCCCCGACCGGTAGTGAGTGACCGGTGCGGGGCCTTTGATCCCACCGCCGTACGGGGGGCGAGGGCGCCTGCCGTAGCCGCGTCAACCGCATGTCAGCGGGGAGTTCCCTGCCGGGAAGAGTCCGGGGGTGAGCTGAGGCGCTCAGCCTGGGCAGGCGTACGACGTCGCTCCGGGACCGCCGGCCGCTCGACGTGGAGCACTGCGACCGGGGCGGTGTCAGTCCCTCACGACGCCAGCGGAAATCGTCGCTCCCGCCCGGGTGCGGTGGATCTCGTATACCGGGTAGGTCACCGGCGCTCCGTCCACCTGCCCCTGAAGGTCGGTGGTGCGGGTGAACCCGGCCTTGGCCAGCACGCGACCGGAGGCGGGGTTGTCAGGGTGGTGCTTGGCGCTCAGCCGGTCCACATGGGTAGCGGTGAACGCGTACGTGATGACTTGCCGCACCGCGGCGGTGCAGTACCCACGCCCCCAACTGTCTTCCCGCAAGATGTAGCCCAAGGTGGCGTGACCAGCGCCGCGATCCCGGAACTTGATCACCCCGACCAGATCTTCACCTGCGGCAACACCGAAGCACCACCGTGCGCGAGGACTCACCCGGGCCTGGGTCCTGGCGGTGGTGACATAGGCGGTGGCCTCCGCGATGGTCATGGGACGGCCGCGAGTGAAGGTGACGGAAGCACCGCTGTAGATCCTCTGTACGGCCAAGTCGTCGCCGGGGACCAGGTCCCGCAGCATGATCACCCGGTCTCCTCGACAAGGGTGAGCAGATCGGCGGCGGTGGGCCGCTCGTCGGCGCCCGGTGCCATACACGCAGTGATGATCTCCTCGAAGGCCGGGAAGGACCACGGCCGGGCGTCATCAAGTGGGAGGCGCTTCCCGGCGGCGATGGCCCTCAGCTTGTCCGTCCGCGGGGTGTCGTCGGCGTAGGGCACGGGACGATGCCCCGTCCAGCACCAGAACAGGGACGCACCCAGTCCCCAGATGTCGGCCGGTGGCCGGGCCTGGATGTGGGTGTCGTCGGTGGTGGTCAGGAGGGCGTCAGCGACCTCGGGAGCGGTGGTGTGGGTCAAGGCGCCCCGGTACGGAAGACGAGCGGTCGTCTCAGGCCCGCACGACAAGGCAAAGTCGAAGATGGAGGCGTGGCCGTCGGCGGTGACGAGGGCGTTGGTGGGTTGCACGTCGGCGTGAGCCCAGCCGGCGGTGTGCAGCCGTTCGAGCTGCCCCGCCCAGGTTCGGACGATGCCCAGCAGCCACGGCCGCACCAGGGCCCGGTCACCCTCGGGGCCGCGGGCCGGGGCCATGGAGTTCCACAGGGGGGTTCCCTCGATCCAACGGACTGCCAGCCACCGCCCGCCCTCCCACGCGCCGGCGTCGACCCGGTACCCGGGAGCGAGGGCGCCCGCGTCGGCGAGGGCGAGCAGGTGCCGGTCCTCCTGGGCCATCTCCGCGGCCTTGTCACGTCCGGATGCGGCCTCGGGGTTGTTGGCCTTCAAAGCAGCAGTGCCCCGGGAGCCCATGGCCTTCCACGCGCGGGAGCCTCGCCGATCGCTGAGCAGATCGCAGGTGACCGGCCCCAACAACTGCTCCAGAACTGCTACCGCCTCGACGGGAGGTGCTGCGCCCACAGTCTGATGTCCTTCCAGTCGTGACCGATATGGCTGAACACATCGCGACCGTCGTCGCTCGCGGACGCCACGGCCACAGCGAGGTCCGGGGTGTGCCGCAGGAACCGTCCGTCGCGCGGCCGAACGGCGACCCGTACCGGGAGGAACGAAACCGGTGGGGGCGGGATGCTCCGGCCCCCGCGGTCGGTGCGCTCCTCCCCCGCGGCGAACTTGCCGATCATCAGCCCCACCGGCCCATAGAGGTGTTTCAGGGCCCAGTGCGGCCACTGCAACACTTCCCGTCCGGCGCCCAGTATGGCGATGTTCTCGCAGACGAAGGCGCCTTGGGCACGGTCGGCCAACGGCCGAACCCATTCGGCGGCCTGCACGGCGGCGTGGAACACCTCAGCCTCGACATCCAGGGGAACGCCGACGGCTTCGTAGAGCGTCCAGCCGGTCAGTCCGCGATCGAGGGACGGGGCGAGATAGGGGCAACGGGCGGTCACGGCCTGTACATAGGCGGCGATGTCCACACGCGGGGCGGTGGTGCGGGGCGAGACAAGGCGGAGCGCCCCCGCACTGGGCCGGAGCGCTCCACCAACCGACCTCGTGGTCACAGGGTTGCTGCCTCCGTCTGCCGTGCAGGGGCGGCCTCGTCCCCGCCGTCGCCGGGGACCGGCGAGCAGTCCCATTCGGCAACCACGGTCCCGGTCTCGCGCTAGCGGGCCAACCCCTCGTGGTCCAGGCGCCCGAACTGGTCGGTGAACCAGATGTCGGGCAGCGGCCCGAACAACTCCTCATAGACCTGGACCCACGAGATTTCACCGACTCCCGTGTTCGGCGCGTGCCCGATCTGGCGCCCGGCGTGCTCGGCGCAGAATTCCTGATATTCCGACGAGCTGAGAAGACGGTGCCATTCGCCGTCGATGACCGGAGAGAACATCTCCGGGGCCGTGCACCCGGCCTCGAATTGCCACGCGGCGACCTTCAGGAACCTGCCCAGTTCGACCTGCGCGGCGATGTCGTGTACGGCGACATTCGCCGGACCGAACGTGAGGTGGTAATGGACCCGGTCCGTTCGGTCGGGCATCTGCTCGGCAAGTCGGGAAGCCTCGGTGAGGTGGTGTTCGGTGGCCTGCTCGTCCCGGGCACGGGAAGCGAGCGTGGCCTCACGCAGGCGCAAGCTGCCCAGGAGCGTCACCGTTGACGGCGAGGACGCTCCTGCCTCTGCCGTGAGTTGGTCGCGAGCGTGGGCAAGGAGCCGGAGTCCGGCGCCGTACTCGCGGGCGGCCTGGAAGCCTCCCGCACGCGACCACTGGGCAAGCGCAACCGCCAACGCGTCCCCGGAGAGGTCCGCTGCCCAGCGCTGCCGGTCATCCAACTGGCCGGAGAGGTCCGCGTATCCGAGTCGGTAGGTGAGGCAGTGCGCCATGTAGTACGCCGAAGCCAACATCTTCGCGGCCTGACGTCTCCTACCGCCTTCCAGTAGATGCACCGCGGCCGTCAGTTCTTCCAGCAGTTCGGGCAGTGCCAGGCCGAGACGGGTGTACCGGGCCGCGGCACGGTGGCGGGTCGCCTCAGCAAGGTCATCGGCAATCTCTCCCAGAGGGCGCGGTGCGGTTCGCCACTCCGGAGGAAGATCGAATGCACGCACCACGGACCGGATGGCAGCAATGGGGGCGTGTGCCTTCTCGTCGAACCGTTGCCGTCCACGGTAGGGCTGGCCTGTCAGCTCTTCCACGGTCATGGCAAGAGTTCGGGCTGCGGTGGCGAGAAATCCGTGAGTGGGCAGGCGCTCACCCCGTTCGACTTTGCGGATGTTCCCCAGGGAGAGGTGGGAGTACTCGGCGAACTCACGCTGGGTATAGCCCGCGAGGTTCCGGTAAGAGGCGATCCTCGCCCCGATGCTCTCGTCGTCATGATTGGGCACACTGGACTCCATTCCGACTTCACCACGCGAAACGGTACTCCGCAGGCTCGGGCACGGGATACGGACAAGGCCCGCTCCCCATTGCCCCGGAGTCGTAAGAGGGTGCATCCCCCTCAGCTCAGTCGTCGGAGCCGATCAGCCATCAGAGCAGCTCAGTCGTCGGAGCCGAACTGCCTGCGGAACGCGGCCTTCACCGGAGCCGACGCGCGCTGCACCGCGCTCGTTCCGCTGAGCCGGCGCCGCATCATGGCCAGCCGGGGGTGCCGCTCGCTCATCTCGGTGGACTGCCGGTCCAGCTCCTCCACCAGCCGCTCGGAGCGCTTCTCCACGGCGAGTTCGTCCAGGATGCGGTCCACCTCCGCGAGCAGCGCCCCGTGCAGCTGCCACTGCCGCGGATGCGACTGCACCCCGGCCAGCAGCAGATCCGCCACCCGGTCGCGGACCCGCGAGGCATCGAGGAGCGCCTCCGCGAGGCGCTCCTCGGCGGTCTGCGCGTTCGCCGAGACCTGAGTGGTGATCAGCACCGCGAAGCTCTCGATGGCGCCCGCCACATGGTCGAAGAGCTGCTCCAGCTCCCGGCCGATCTCCTCGGGGAAGAGCGGTTCGCCGGTGCGTTCCTTGGCGAGGTCGGTGAGCGTGCGCGAGAGCACCCGCAGCACCACCGCGCAGATCTCCAGGGTGTCCAGGCCGGTGCGCAGCACCACCCGGGACAGCAGCCCCTCGCGCACCCGGGGGTTGAACCGCAGGCTTTCCTCGGCCTGCCGCAGCGACGCGTCCACCTCGGTGATGTCGTGGTCGACCCCGCGTGCCTCGTGCAGCCGGGCCGCGGCGCGCTCGACCGGCAGGTGCCCGGCCACCTGCCCGCCGATGTCGCGGAAGAGCCGGCCCATCCGGTGGGCCATCTCCTCGATCGACCCGCCCGCGGACTGCACCCACACCGGCGGGGCGAAGAGCAGGTTGAACAGCAGGCCGACCGCGGCGCCGATCAGCGTCTCGTAGATCCGGTCCCACGCGGCGCTGCCCACCTTGGTCACGCCGAGCACCAGCATCGCGGAGATCGCCACCTCCGCCTCGAACTCGCCCACCCGCACCACCCGCCCGACCAGCAGCGCGGTGAGGATGATCAGACCGAGGCTCCACCAGCGCAGGCCGACCAGCGAGCTGAAGGCGATCGCGATGACCACGCCGATCACGACGGCGTTGACCCGCCTGATCCCCGTTATGAACGTGGAGTAGAGGGTCACCTGGACCACGAGCAGCGCGGTGAGCGGCGCGGTCAGCGGGACCGGCTGCGGCAGCAGCCAGACCGCGGCGAGGTAGGAGATGACGGCCGCGGCCGTGGACCGGACGATCTGGTTGGCCACCGGCTCCGCGGTCCAGCGGACCAGCTTCACCATCGGTTCTGGTACGTCGGGCATCCCGTGCCCTTTCCCGCTCTCGGCGATCTCACTACTCCCGAGTCAGCCTAGGGTCGATCTTTACCGGGGCACCTCATGGCGCGCGGGCGGCACCGGCGCCCGCGGCCGCCCAGGGCACGCCATGACGGTCGAGCACCCGCCCGCGTGGCACGCCATGACGATCGGGCACCCGCCCACGTGGCACGCCATGACGGTCGGACACCCGCCCGCGTCAAGGTCTTGGACGCATCAACGCCCCACGGCACCAATCTCGTTCACTTTCTTGACGGGTCAGCAACAGCGCCGTAATCATCACAGCATTCAGAGAGCGCTCTCTCGCCCGCGACATCCAGGAGAAGGTCGTGACTGGCAACCCCCCACATCTGCCCGGCCCCACCCCCAGACGTTTTTCCCACTCCCTCATCTACGCGTGTGTCGCGGCCCTGGTCGCCGCGTTCGCGCTGGTGATCACCCAGACGCCGGCCCGCGCGGCGAGCACGCTGCTGTCGCAGGGGAAGGCGGCCACCGCCTCCTCGACGGAGAACGCCGGCACCCCGGCCTCGGCCGCGGTGGACGGCGACAACGGCACCCGCTGGTCCAGCGCCGCCGCCGACCCGCAGTGGCTCCAGGTCGACCTCGGCACCACCTCGACGCTCGACTCGGTCACCCTCGACTGGGAGACCGCGTACGCGACGGCGTACCAGATCCAGACCTCCACCGACGGCACCACCTGGACGAGCGTCCACTCGACCACGACCGGCAAGGGCGGCACGGAGACCGTTTCCGTAAACGGTTCCGGGCGCTATGTCCGGCTGTATACGACGCAGCGCGCCACCCAGTACGGCGTGTCGCTGTGGGAGTTCCAGGTGTACGGCAGCGCGGGCAGCACCAACGCCGCGTGCTCCACCACCAACGCGGCGCTGCACAAGACCGCCACCGCCTCCTCGACGGAGAACGCCGGCACCCCGGCCTCGGCCGCGGTGGACGGCGACAACGGCACCCGCTGGTCCAGCGCCGCCGCCGACCCGCAGTGGCTCCAGGTCGACCTCGGGTCGTCCCAGCCGATCTGCGGGGTGCAGCTGAACTGGGAGACGGCGTACGCGAAGGCGTACCAGATCCAGGTCTCGGCGAACGGCCAGGACTGGACGAGCGTGTACTCGACCACCACCGGCCCGGGCGCGACCGAGCTGATCACGCTGTCGGGCACCGGCCGCTACGTGCGGATGTACGGCACCCAGCGGGCCACGCAGTACGGCTACTCGCTGTGGGAGTTCCAGGTGTTCACCGGCGGCAGCGGCGGCAGCGGCGGCACCACGGGCGGCGGTGACGGCGGCGACGGGGGCACCACTCCCCCGCCCGGCGACGCGACACTGCTGTCGTACGGCAAGCCGGCCACCGCCTCCTCGTACCAGGACGACGCGAACTGCGGCGGCTGCACCCCGGCGAAGGCGTTCGACCACGACCCGGCCACCCGCTGGGCGACCAGTGACACCACCGGCTGGGTGGACCCCGGCTGGATACAGGTGGACCTGGGCGCGACCGCGCACATCACCCAGGTGGTCCTGCAGTGGGACCCCGCGTACGCGACGTCGTACCAGATCCAGACCTCCGCCGACGGCACCAACTGGACGAGCGTCTACTCGACCACCAGCGGCAAGGGGTTCAAGGAGACCCTGAACGTCGACGGCACCGGCCGCTACGTGCGGATGTACGGCACCGCGCGCAGCAACGGCTACGGCTACTCGCTGTACGACTTCGACGTGTACGGCACCGGCGGCGACCCGACGGCACCGCCGGCCGCGCCGCCGAACCCGGGCAACCCGGAGAAGGTCGTCTTCGACGACGAGTTCAACGGCGCGGCGGGCAGCGAGCCGGACTCCTCGAAGTGGAGCCAGGACCCCGGCAACGGGCAGAACGGCGAGCTGGAGACGTACACCGACGGCGACAACACCAAGATGGACGGCAACGGCAACCTGGTGATCGAGGCGGACAAGACCTCGACCGGGTACACCTCGGGCCGGATCAACACCTCGGACCACTTCAACTTCACCTACGGGCACGTGGAGGCCCGGATCAAGGTGAGCGGCACGCAGGGCCTGTGGCCGGCGTTCTGGCTGCTGGGTTCGAACTTCAAGACCGGCACGCCGTGGCCGCAGTGCGGTGAGATCGACATCATGGAGCACGTCGGCAGCGTGCCGGACGCGGTGTACTCCACGCTGCACGCGCCCGCCTACAACGGCGGCAACGGCGACGGCTCGCCGTACACCGTGGCCGGCAGCGACTTCTCCACCGACTTCCACACCTACGCGCTGGACTGGGACTCCGGGCACATGACGTTCTCGGTGGACGGCAACGCCTTCTTCACCGTGGACAAGGCCAACCTGGAGCAGACCAGGGGCCCGTGGATCTACGACCACCCGTTCTACATCATCCTCAACAACGCGGTGGGCGGTGACTGGCCCGGCGCCCCGGACGCCACCTCCGTCTTCCCGCAGAAGATGCTGGTCGACTACGTGCGCGTCTCGCAGTAGCGGCAGCCGGCACCGCACTCCGCCCGGGAGATGTGGGTTCGGTGTGGCTGATGTGACGACTCGGTGGGCTCCTCCCCCTGGAGCCCGCCGAGCTCGCATGTGATCGCCCAACCCCCTTGTCCCGGGACTTGGTTCAGGCCAATAGTGGAGGACCACATTCCTACCGACGGGTACGCCGGTGGTGCGGCCGCACCACCCGCGCCCCCCATCCCGCAGGAGGAGTACGTGCTCTCTCGACGATCCTTCGTCAAGGCGGTCGGCACCACCGGCCTTGCCGCGGCGGCGAGTTCAGCGGCGGGCTTCGCCGTCCTCGCGCCCCGCGCGTCCGCCGCCGGCGTCTCGCTGCCGGTCTCGCTCGCGAACACCTCGGGCAGCGACACCGTGTACGCCTACATCAGCGGCGCCGACGACTCCGGCTGGCCGGGCTTCGTCACCGCCGACGGCGCCTTCAACCGGCTGCCCAACCCCTCGTCGCCGGTCACCCCCATCCCCGACTACGCGATCCAGCTGGGCGGTTCGGGCTCGGCCGCGACCACGGTCACGCTCCAGGAGTACGTGATCAGCGGGCGGGTCTGGTTCTCGATCGGCGACCGCATCCAGTTCTTCGCCAACCCGGGCACCGTACCGGGCCTGGTCCAGCCCGGGTTCACCAGTTCCGACCCCAACTGGCAGACCCAGTGGACGTTCGCCGAGTTCACCTACAACAGCGCCAACCTCTACGCCAACATCAGCTACGTGGACATGGTGGCCCTGCCGATCGCGATGGCCACCACCGGCGCGAGCGGCAACCAGTCGGTGAGCCCGCTGCCGGACGGCGCGCTCGCCTCCATCATCTCCGGGTTGCAGGCCCAGCACGCCTCCGACGGCGCCCCCTGGGACCAGCTCGTCGCCACCAACTCCGCCGGCGCGCCGCTGCGGGTGCTCGCCCCGGCCCACTCCCCGACCGACTTCGGCGGCTACTGGGACCCCTATCTCGACGCGGTCTGGAGCCACTACGCCTCGACCCCGCTGACCGTCAACGCCCAGGGCAGCTCGGGCACTTACTCCGGCACGGTGTCCGGCGACGCGTTCGTCTTCGGCGGCCTGGACGACGACGGGGTGCCGTTCACCCGGCCCAGCGCCGTGGACATCTTCGGCTGCGCCAGCGGGCCGCTGTACAACTCCGGCTCGGACGCCCGCGGCGCGGTCGCGGCCCGCCTGGCCGCCGCCCTCAACCGCAGTTCGCTGCTGGTCGCCGGCGGCGACAACCAGCCCGACGGCGTCACCCCGTCGGCGTACTACCAGGACCCGGTGACCAACCACTACGCCCGGCTGGTCCACCAGTACGCCTCGATCGGCTACGCCTTCCCGTACGACGACGTCGGCCCGACCGGCGCGGCCCCGGTCGACGGCCACCTCCAGGACCCCGCGCCGACGTCCTGGACCCTGACGCTGGGGAACCCGGGCGGCGCGTAGCGGCTCCGCCGGACATCTCGCCGGAAGGCGCCCCGACCGCCGGGCGGTCGGGGCGCCTTTCCGCCGGATGGCCCAGGTGCCGCGGGGCGCGCGGGGGCGCGGCGCGGGGCGCGCTCCCGTGCGGCCCGCCGCGGCCCGCGCGGCGTCCTGCGGCCCCGCGTGCACCGCGCCGACCTGCGACGCGAGCCGGCGCGCGCGGTGAGCGGCGGGAGGGGGTACGGCCACCTCTCCGGCCCCGCGGGCGCCGCGTGTGGCGCGAGAATACAGCGGCCGCCACGTAACGTGACCAGCAGCGGCGGAACGGCCCCGGTGCCGGACGCCGGGCGCGGCGGTTCCGAGGAAGCTGAGGCGGGTGTGGCGATGAGCGGTCCCGGACACGGCGGCGACGTCGCACCGGCCGGTGCCACCGACGCGCTGCGGCTGGCGGTGCTGGACGCCGCGGAAGGGCTGGGCGAAGCGGACGTCCTGCGGCTCGCGGTGCAGCAGTGCGTCGCGGCGCTGGGCGGGCTCGGCGGCCTGGCGCACCTCGCCGGCCGCGAGCACGACACGCTGCGCCTGGCGGCGGCCGGCGGCGTACCCGACCCGGTGGCCCGCGCCTGGGAGCGGGTCGACGACCACCGGCTGGCCCCCGTACGCGCGATGGACCGGCGGCAGGTGCAGTGGTCGCCGCGCTGGCCCGACGACCCGCACCACGCCGCCCCGGGGCACCCCGGTACCGCGCGGGCCGAGCCCGGCGGGTCGGAGGCAGGCGGGTCGGAGGCAGGCGGGTCCGGTGCAGGCGGGCGGAGGCCAGACGGGGTGCCGCCCGGGCTGCGCGCGTGCGGGCTGCTGTCCGCGCCGATCCTGGTGGACGGCTCCCCCGTGGGCGTGCTGTCGGTGCTCGCCGAGCGGGAGCCCGCGCCCGACCGCAGACGGTTCCTCGCCGAGGTGGCGGCGCTGGTGGGCGTGCGGCTGCCGGTCGCCCGGCGGTGGCGCAGCGGCACCACGCCGTGGTGGCAGGAGCCGCAGGGCGTCGGCGGGCAGGTGATGCGGCAGATCAGCGTCGGGACGTGGAGCTGGGATCTGGACACCGGCCTGCTCGACATCGACGAAGTCACCGAGGGCATGGTGGAGTTGGCCGGCCTCGACCCGGACGCCTGGGACCACCGGATCGAGAGCTGGATGGAGCGCATCCACCCCGACGACCGGCCGGGGGTGCAGGAGGCGATCGAGGAGTCGCTGACGTACGGCCGGCCGTACGCGGTGGAGCACCGCGTCCTGGACGACGCCGGACGGGTCAACTGGCTGGAGCTGCGGGCCGCGATCGAGCGCGACGACAGCGGCCGCCCGGTGCGGATGGTCGGCACCGTGTGGAACATCACCGCGCGCCGCAGCCAGTTGGAGTGGCTGGCCGGGCTGCTGGAGCTGAACCCGGACCCGATCTTCGTGGTGGCCGCCGACAACCGGGTGCAGTGGGCGAACCGGGCCGCACGCCAACTCGGCGGCGGCGGAGACGTCACCGGCCGCACCCCGTGGGAGACCGAACCGCTGCTGCGCGAGCGCGGACTGCCCGAACTCCTCGACCGGGCCAGGGCCGCGCCCGGCTCCTCGGCCACGCTGGAGGTGGACGTCGAGCACCCGGCTCCGCGCGGCACGGCGTCGTACCTGGTCAAGGCGGTGGAGATCGGCGGCTTCATGTCGATCCAGATGTCCGACACGACCGAGCGGCGGCGCGCGGAGCAGGCCGCCGCCGAACGCGGCCGGCAGGTCGCGGACCTCAACGCGGCGCTGGTCCGCGCGCTCAACACCCAGGACGTGGTCGCGGCGGTCGTGCAGCACGTGCTGCCGCTGGTGCACGCCGACGGCCTGGTGGTCCACGACCTGACCGGGTCCGTGCCCCGGCTGATCGGCGACATCGGCTTCTCCCCCGCCCTGGTCGAGGAGTTGCACGCCCTGCAGTTGCGGCAGAGCGCGCGGCAGCAGCCCGCGGAAGGGGCGGAGGCCGGAACGGAGGCGGGCGCGGAGGCCGGAACGGAGGCGGGCGCCGCGGCGGAGGCGGGCGCGGAGACGGGCGCCGAAGCGGATGCCGGGGCCGAAGCGGAGGCCGGCGCAGGGGCGGAACACGCGGGGTACTGGGGAGGCGCGCAGGGCGCGGCCGACCTGGGCCTGGGGGGCGCGGTGGGCGCGGAGGGCGTCACCGACCAGCCCCGGTTCATCTCCCGCGCCGACCGGTTCACCGGGGCGACCACCGACCGCGAGGAGCGCCCCGGCACACCGTCGTGGCTGCTCAACAGGCTGGCCGAGCTGGACGGTGTCGGCGCGTGGGCGGTGCTGCCGCTGGCCGTCGGTGACCGCCGGGTCGGGTCGTGCGTCATCGGCTGGAGCGCGCCGCGCCGCTTCACCGAGGACGACAAGACGCTGCTGGGCACCGTCGGCGTCATCATCGCCCAGGCGCTCGGCAACGCCCGGCTCTACGAGAGCGCGCGGCACCGCGCCGAGCGCCTCCAGCAGGAGTTGCTGCCCGGCCGGCTGCCCGACACCGTCGGCCTGCGTGCGGTCGCCCGCTACCGCACCGCCGACGGCCAGGAACTCGGCGGCGACTGGTACGACACCATCGCGCTGTCGGGCGGGCGGACGCTGGCGGTGATCGGCGACGTGATGGGCCACGGCCTGGAACAGGCGATCGCGATGGGCATCATCCGGCACGCGGCGCTGACCGTCGCCGCCCTGGACATGCCGGTGGACGAGATCATGGCGCACCTCAACGACGTGGTGGTCCGGCTGGCCCCGCGCGTCGACGACCCGGTGGTGTGTGCGACCTGCCTGCTCGCGCTGTACGACCCGACCTCCGGCGCGTGCAGCATCGCCAGCGCCGGCCACGCCCCGCCGATCGCCCTGGAGCCCGGCGGGACCGCGCACCGGCTGACCATCCCCAGCGGGCCGCCGCTGGGCATGGCCCAGGTGCCCGCGCAGGTCACCGAGACGGTCTTCGCCGAGGGCACCGTCCTGGTGCTGTACACCGACGGGCTGCTCGGCTCGCAGGCGCCGGACGCCGAGCGGCTGACCGACGCCGTCGCCCGGTACGCCGGCACCGCGCCGGTACCGGTCGGCGGCGAGCGCGCCGAGCACTGGCTGGCCACGATGTGCGACGCGGTGGTGGCGCAACTGCCGCCGGACCCGTGCCGCCAGGACGACGCGGTGCTGCTGGCGCTGAGCACCGGCCGGGTGCCCGCGAACCGGATGGCCGCCTGGGACCTGCCGTGGGCGCCGGAGTCCGCGGGTCGGGCCCGGGACCTGACCGCCGCGGAACTGGCCGCATGGCACCTGGACGACCTCGCCGACACGGCCACCCTCATCGTCAGCGAGCTGATCGGCAACACCGTGCGGCACGCCGTCGGGCTGGTCCCCGACACCGAGGAGGCGGCGGACGGCGACTCCGACGAGGACGCCGACCTGGGAGACCTCGGCGACCTCAGCGACCTCGGCCTCGACAGCGGGCTGAACCTGAAGATCGGGCTCGGCCTGGACGACGGTCCTGCCGCCCAGGACGCCGACGCCGGTTTCGTACGGCTGCGGCTGCTGCGGATCGAGCACGCGCTGATCTGCGAGGTGTACGACGGGTCGCAGGCCACGCCGCGGGTGCGGCACCCGCTGCTGGACGACGAGTTCGGCCGCGGCCTCCAGCTCGTGGCGATGATGGCCGGGCAGTGGGGCACCCGCTACACCGAGAGCGGGAAGTGCATCTGGGCCAGCCTGGACGCCCCGTCCCCGCCGGACGACGACGCCCCCTCCCCGCCGGACGACGACCCGCCGGGCGCGACGGCCGACGCGGACAACGGCACGGGCTCGGCGGCGGGCGCGGGGCACGCGGGGCGGCGGACCGCGGGGCAACCCGCCGCCGGCTGACGGGAGTTGCTCCGTTCGGCGCCTGCCGGGGAGGTGCTACGACGCCATCGTGGTCATGATCGCGCGGGCCGCGGCGGCGAGCGACGGGGTGAGGCGGTCGAGGTCGGGCAGGTCGGGCGGCTCGGTGTCCGGGCCGGTGCCGTAGGCGGTGGTCGTCGACTCCAGCCGGAGCGTGATCACCGCGCCGCCGCTGAGGACTTCGAGTATGCGGGTGGGGTCGTCGAAGCTGAGGAGGTACGCCTTGTCGCCGAGTCGGGGCACGGCGCGGGTGCGGGTGGTGACCCGCAGGTTCGACGGGTCCACCGACCGCTCCGCGTCGAACTCCGCCGCCGGGTCGGAGTAGCGGTGCAGGGTGACGTCGACCTGGACGGTGTACGAGGTCTTCGTGCCCTGGGTGGGGGTGCCTTGGGCGACGAAGCCGCACTGGGCGCGGTCCAGCCGCGCGGTGTGCTCGAAGACCGCGGGCCACACCCCGCTGTCGGTCGACTTGACGGCCGTGCCGAACGCGTCGAACGCGTAGGCCGTGCAGGGGTTCTGCCCTATCCGGTAGCCGTGCATGTCGGGTCCGCGGTGGCGCTGCGGCAGCACGCCCGCGTAGGCGAGGGCCGCACCGGCCAGCGAGGCGACGAGCACGCCGCCGAGGGCGCCCCGCAGCCACCCCGGCAGCTTCCCGAGCGGGCTGGGTCGCGGCGGCAGGCCCGCCATCACCTCGGGCCGCGGGCCCGGCAGCAGGGCTCGCCGGCCGCTTCCCTCGCCCCAATCGCCGCCACCTCGGGGGCCGTTGAGTGCGGGGCGTGCATCGTCGGCGTGGGGCCGCCCGTAGGCGCCGTCGCTTTCTTCGGCCTCCCAGGACTCCTCGGGTTCGGTGATCATCGGATCTCCCCCACGTCAGCGTGCGAACACTGTACGGTCGGGCCGCCGAAACGTCACTGCACTTCTCCGCCGGCCCCGGGGGCGGTCCGGGGCCGAGGGAGACGGGCGGGAGCGAGCGGGGGAAACCGGTGGCGGGTTCGGGAAGGCCGGGCGGCTGGCGGCTGGCGGGGGAAGGCCGGGGCGGGAGGGTGGTCAGACCTCCAGGTCGTTCTCGATCCGCTTGAGCTGGTGCCGGGCCATCGCCAGGTTCGCCCGCTGCTTGTCCAGGGCGAGGTAGAGGAACAGCCCGCTCTTGCCGCGCCCGGTGAGCAGGCGGATCAGGTGGTACTGCGTGCCGAGGGTGATGAGGATGTCCTCGATCTCGTCCTTGAGGCCGAGCAGTTCCATGGTGCGGGCCTTGGCGCGGACCACGTCGGTGTTGCCCGCGGCGGCCACGGTGAGGTCGAGGTCCTTCCCGCCGCCGATCGTGCCCAGGGCCATGCCGCTGGTGTAGTCGACGAGGGCGACGCCGATGGCGCCCTCGATCGAGGTCATCGCGTCCTTGAGGGCGGTTTCGGTGTTGGCCATGGCGTGGCTGCTTCCTTTCACGGGTGCCGGCGTGCCCGGCGGTCGGGTGGTGGTGCGGGGGGTTCTGGCGTGGGCGCTGCGCGCCCGCGGCGGACGTTCGGTCATGGGTTCAGGCGTCCTCCCTGTCGTCGGCGGCGCCGTCGAGCAGGTGCGCGAGGTAGGCGCTGGACCGGCGGGCCTCCATATGGAGCCGGCCCACGTTGATCCGCGGTCCGGCCAGGACGGTCAGTACGCAGGCCGGTCCCGCGGCGTACAGCGCGACGTAGCCGTGCTCGCCCCGTACCAGCAGCTCGCGGAAGGAGTGGCCGCCGGCCGCGTCCGACAGCCGCAGCCCGATGCCGAATCCGGCGGAGCTGAGCGCCGCGAGCGTCTCGGCAGGCGTGTCCGGGGCCTCGTGGGCGATCAGCAGCCCGTCCACGGTGGACGCGAGCACGCCGGTCGCATCGGGCAGCCGGGCCAGCAACCGGCCCAGCTCGTCGCGTACTTCGGCTTCGTGCGCCATGAGTCTCCTTCGTCCGGCCCGTTCGGCCCGCTGCCGCAGGGCGCGCCTCACAGGTGCTCCAAGGCGTCGCGGAGCCGGCGCAGCAGCGCCGCGTCCGCGTCGTGGGCGATGTCCCTGAACCAGGCGGGCGCGGGCACCGGTGCCCGGCCGGTGGTCGGCGGGGGCACCGCGACCCGCCCGTTCGCGGCCAGGCGCCGTACGTGCACCAGCGCGTGGAAGGCGGGCCGGCCGAGCAGCGCCGCGATCGCGGACGGGGTGCGCACCCCGTCCGCGAGGTCGAGGACGGCCCGCTCGTGGCGGGTGGCGGGCGGCAGCCGAGGGTCGTGCCGGGGCCGTACGGGTGCCGCGTCGAGCTGGGGGCACGGCCACAGCGTGTCCAGGAACCGGCGCCGCCTGCGGGACTCCCGCTCCACCTCGCTCAGCGGCACCGGGCGCACCGGCCCGAACCAGTGCGCGGCGCCGTGCCGGAACCGGGTCGGGCCGCCGGTGGGCGCCAGCACGAAGAAGGCGGCGTCGAAGAGCGTGCCGAGTTCGCTGATCTCCAACTCCCCCTCGGACAGCCGGTGGTGGTCCAGCAGCCAGCGGGCGGTCCGGCCCTGCGCGCCGCCCTGGCGCACCGCCTCCTGCCACGCCTCCGCGGACAGCCGGCCGCCGACCGTCAGCAGCACCTCGATCCCGGGCGCGGCCGGGCTCTCGGCGTGCACCACCGCACCGTCGAGGAGGTAGAGGGTGCCGGTGTCGCGCAGCAGCGCCCCGGTCGCACGCTGCTCGGCGAGGCGCACCAGCATCGGGGAGAGCGGTGTGGCGGGGGCGGGTGCGTCGGAGGCAGGCGGGTCGGGGGCTGGTGCGGGCCGACCGGGTGCGGGCCGGTCGGGTGCGGGCCGGTCGGGGACCGGGGCGAGGGCGGTCGGGGGCGCACCGGGTGCGGCGGGGGTGTCGGGGGTGTCGGGGGCGGGGGCGGCCGTCATGCGAGCACCAGCCGCTGGGCGAGGTCGCGCATCCGGATCAGCGCGAGCGCGAGGTTGGCGTGCGGCTTGTCCAGCCACAGGTGCAGGAACACCCCGCCCTCGTACGGGGCTTCGACGAAGCGCAGCAGGTGGTAGCCGGTGCGGGTGACCACCACGACGTCCTCGACCAGCGGGCCCTTCTCCCCCGCCGCGCCCGCCTCGGCGACGGCCTGCGGGCCGGCGAACACCGGGTGCTCGGCGGCGGCCCGCGCGAAGTCGGCGGTCTGCGCGGCCATCGCCTCATGGTCGCCGTCCGGCGCCTCCCCGACCTTGCCGAGCGCGAGTCCGCTGATCCACTCCACCAGCGCGGCGCCCCTCGCCCCCGGCAGCGTCATCGCCTCGAGCAGGCACTCGTCGATCCCGGACACACGACTCCCCTCGGTGCAGGGCCCGTTGGGCCACCGCCGACTGGGCGGTGACGAGCAAGTTACGCACCGTGCCACCCGGTTCGGGGAGTTCTGGCATTTTCCACTGGTACGTGCGGGGCGCTGTTCTAAGATGCCCCTCCGCACACCGTCGCCGGCTGCCGGGTTCAGCCCCGCGTCGTGGCGAACTCCCAGATCACCGGCAGGAATTGCTCGGGCGTCTCCACTTGGGGCATGTGGCCGGTGCCGGGCAGCGGCACGAACTGCGCGCCCGGGACGGCCTGCGCGAAGGCCCGCCCGTAGTCCGTGTCCACCACCCGGTCGCTCTCGCCCCACAGCACCACCGTCGGATGATCGACCTTCGCCAGGCGCTCGCGCAGCGTCGGGTCCCCCATGTCCGCGCCCGCGTACGTCTGGAGCGCGGCACTGTTGGCGGCGGCCACCGCGCGCTGCTCGTCGGACAGCGCGGAGGGGTCGAAGCGGAACTTCGAGGGGTCGTGGAAGGAGAGCCGGGACAGCTCGACGGGCGTCAGTCCGCGGGTGTCGGCGACGGGGTGGCCCGGCACGCGGATGCCGACGCCGTTGACGATGGCGACCCCGGCGACGCGGTCGCTGCCGAGCAGGGCGAGTTCGGCGGCGATCCAGCCGCCGACGGAGTTGCCGACCACGATGACGTCGTGGACGTCGAGCGCGTCGAGCAGCGCCGCGTAGACCTCGGCGACACCCGCCGGATCGCTCAGCCAGCCGGGCCGGGCGGTGCCGCCGAAGCCGGGGTGGACGGGGGTGATCACCCGGGCCGGCCGCTCGTCGGCGAGCCGGCGGGCGAACGGCGCGACGGTCTGCGGTCCGCCACCGCCGTGCAGCATCAGGAAGGTCCGGCTCCGGTCGTGGTCGTGGTCGTGGTCGTGGTCGTGGTCGTCGATGGTGACGGTGAGGTCGAGGGTGCCTCCGCTCACGGTGAGGGCGAGCGTGCGGGTGGTGGTGCTGGTCATCGGGTTGCTCCTCGGGCGGATGCGGGCGGGTCGAGTCGGTGCGATGCGAGCCGGTGCGGGTCGAGGCGGGTCGAGGCGGGTCAGGGCCGGGCAGGACGCGGGCCGGGCGGCGGCGGGGGCCGACGGCCGGAACGGCCGCAGCTCACGCGAAGTCGTCGGCCGGCACGGTGGCGTAGCGGCTCATGGTGCGGATGGTCGCCTGCCGGTCCAGCTGCTGGCCGGCGGCGATCATGTCGCGCAGGTCGCGGAAGTACCGCACGTACAGGTCGGGCGTGAAGGTGTTGAGGACGACCGCGGGTTCGTCGCCGTGGTTGGCGAAGGTGTGCGGGGCGCCGGGCGGGACCATCGCGAGCGACCCGGCCGGTGCGACGTGGACGGTGTCGCCGACGGTGAAGTGCACGGTGCCGGAGACGACGTAGAAGCCCTCGTCGTGCTCGGCGTGCCGGTGCTGCGGCGGGCCCTCGGTGTGCGGGGCGATGGTGATCTCACCGATGCCGAGCCGGTGCCCGGTGGTGGCGCCGTCCTCAAGGATGCGCATCCGGGTCCCGCCCAGCTCGATCACCTCGCCGCCGTCGGGGCCGATCACGGAGACCTCGGTCATGGCTGCCAGCTCCTTCACTCATTCGTAAGAGTTCGCTCTCACAAAGGTAGGACGCTCGCTCTCATCATGCAAGTCAACTCTCATGAAGAGAGTCCAGTGCTACGATGAAGGCTGACAGACAGGAAGGAACGGGACGATGACCGCACCGGCCGCCACCGGGCGCAGCAACCAGAAGAAGCGCACCCGCGCGGCGATCATCGCCGCCGCGCGCGACCTCGTCGGGTCCGGCCGCGAGGTGACGATGCCGGAGATCGCCCGCGCCGCGCTGGTCTCCGAGGCCACCGCCTACCGGTACTTCCCCGACCTCGCCTCGCTGATCGGCGAGGCGCTGGCCGGCGCGTGGCCGGAGCCCGCCGACGCGCTGGCGCCGGTCGCCGGGTCGACCGATCCGGTCGAACGCGTCGCGTTCGCCTGCGCGTTCCTGCTGCGCGGCACCCTCGCCCGCCAGGGCGCGGTGCGGGCCATGATCGCGGCCACCATCACCCGCCCCGAGGCGGCGAGCGCCCGGCCGGGCATCCGGTTCGGGCTGATCGAGCACGCCCTCGAACCCGTCCGCGAGGCGTTCCTGGCGGCCGACCCCGAACGGCTCGCCCAGCTCGAACGCGACCTCGCGGTGGCCGTCAGCGCGGAGGCGCTCTTCTGCCTCACCGACCTGTGCGGGCTCGCCCCCGACGCGGCCATCGCCAGCACGGTGCGCACCGCGTCCACCCTGACCGCGGCCGCGCTGCGCACCCTGCCGGACCGGCCCTGACGCCGGCGCGGAGAGGTTCCGCCGCCCTCCGCGCCAGTACGGCCCGCACGCCGCCGCGCCCTGCTCCGTTCAGCGCCCGAACCACACCGTGGTGACGTTGCAGAACGCCCGGATGCCCTGCGCGGACAGCTCCCGGCCGTATCCGGAGCGCTTCACGCCGCCGAAGGGCAGGGCGGGGTGGGAGGCGGTCATCCCGTTGAAGAAGACACCACCGGCTTCGAGGTCGCGGGCGAAGCGGCGCTGCTCGTCCGCGTCGCGGGTCCAGACGTTGGAACTGAGCCCGAACGGCGTGTCGTTGGCGAGCGCGACGGCCGCGTCGAGGTCGGGCACCCGGTAGAGGGTGGCGACCGGGCCGAACGCCTCCTCGCGGTGGATGCGCATCGCGTCGGTGACGCCGGCGAGCACGGTGGGCTCGTAGTACCAGCCGTCGGGGAGCGCCGCGGGGCGGCGGCCGCCGCACAGCGCCTCGGCGCCCCGGGACAGCGCGTCCTGGACCAGTTCCTCCAGGTCGGCGCGGCCCTGCTCGGTGGAGACCGGCCCGACGTCGGTGGACTCGGCGGTCGGATCGCCGACGGTCAGCCGCTCCATGGCCGCCACGAAGCGCTCGGCGAACTCGTCGTACACGTCCTCGTGCACGATGAACCGCTTGGCCGCGATACAGGACTGGCCGTTGTTCTGCACCCGGGCGGTGACGGCGGTGGACGCGGCGGCGTCGAGTTCGGCGGCGGCCGACGGCATCACCACGAACGGGTCGCTGCCGCCGAGTTCGAGCACCGTCGGCTTGATCGCGTCGCCGGCCGCCGCGGCCACCGCGCGGCCGGCGCCCTCGCTGCCGGTGAGGGTGGCGGCGGCCACCCGCGGGTCGCGCACCACATCCTCCACGGCGCCGGAGCCGATCAGCAGCGTCTGGAAGCAGCCCTCGGGGAAGCCCGCCCGGTGGAAGAGGTCGCCGAGGTAGAGCGCGGTCTGCGGGACGTTCGAGGCGTGCTTGAGCAGGCCGGTGTTGCCCGCCATCAGCGCGGGCGCGGCGAAGCGGATCACCTGCCACAGCGGGAAGTTCCACGGCATGACCGCCAGCACGACGCCGAGCGGGCGGTAGCGGACGACCGCTCGGTGCGCGCCGCTGTCGGCCACGTCGGCCGGGTCGGGGTGCTCGTCGGCCAGCAGCCCTTCGGCCCGATCGGCGTACCAGCGCATCGCCTTGGCGCACTTGGCGGCCTCCGCGCGGGCGGCGGCGAGGGTCTTGCCCATCTCCGTGGTCATGGTCCGCGCGATGGTGTCGCGCTCGCTGTCCAGCAGGTCGGCCGCGGCGCGCATCAGTGCGGCCCGGGTGGCGAAGTCGGTCTCGCGGTGCTCCCGGAAGGCGCTCTCCGCCCGGGCGATCCGCTCCTCGACGGCGGCCGCGTCCATCGGCTCGAACGTCTTGAGGGTCCGGCCGGTGGCGGGGTCCACGGTGGCGATGGGCATCTGCTGCTCCTCCTCTGCCCCCCGCTGCGGTGCTGTGCCGTTGTCGTGCCCCTACCCGGGTGCCGTGCCGCTACCCGTACCGGCGCCGGGTGCCCGCGGGCCCGGAGCCATCGTCACCCGCCGCGGCCCGGTCCGCGACAGCACGGGGGCCACCGTGGTGGCGCCCGGGACCGCCGCGCACTCGTGTGCTTCGAGGGACGTTCACCGATTCGTCACACCAGACACATGCTTCTCGGGCTCTACGCGCGGAGAATCAGGTGGCGCACCATGTACCGCACCCGCACGCCCGCTTCCGATGACGGTTCCCCCCTGCACCGCCCCCACCTGGAGGTTGACGGATGCCCGCTTTCCGAGTCCCTGGCACCACCGGCTCGCCCCGCAGATCCCGTACCGCCGACGCCGACCGGGCGCCGCGGCTGCCGCGTGTCCCGCTGGTCCCCCGCAGCCGCGTGCTGGTCGGCGCGATCGCCGCGCTGGGCGCGGTGGCCGCGCTCGGCGGTCTGGGGCTGTCCGGCGGCAGCGCGCAGGCCGCGGCCGACCCGCGGACCGGGGCCGCCCCGGCCGCCGCCGCGACCCACCGCGTGCTGTTCGACAACACGAAGGCCGAGACGGCCGGCAACGCCGACTGGATCATCAGCACCAGCCAGCCCGACCCGCTGGGCGAGAACTCCTCGCCGAGCAAGGAGACCGACTGGACCGGCGCGCTGTCGTCGTGGGGCGTGGCCCTGCAGAAGGCCGGCGGCTACCAGTTGGCGACGCTGCCGTCCGGCAAGACCATCACCTACGGCGACTCCTCCAACCCGCAGGACCTGAGCAACTTCGACGAGTTCGTGCTCGACGAGCCCAACACCCAGCTGAGCGCCGCCGAGAAGACCGCGGTGATGACGTTCGTCAAGAACGGCGGCGGCCTGTTCCTGATCTCCGACCACAACGGCAGCGACCGGAACAACGACGGCTACGACTCGCCGAAGGTGATCAACGACCTGCTGACCAGCAACGGGGTGGACAACTCCGACCCGTTCGGCTTCTCCGTGGACCTGCTCGACATCAGCACCGACACCCCCAAGGCGATCAGCGACAGTTCCGACCCGGTGCTGCACGGCCCGTTCGGCACCGTGACTGGCAGCATCATCGCGGACGGCACCACCTTCACCCTCAAGCCGGCCGACAACTCGGCCGTCAAGGGGCTGCTGTACCGCACGGGTTACTCCGGCAACACCGGCGCGTTCTTCGTCACCAGCACCTTCGGCAGCGGCCGGGTGGCGATCTGGGGTGACAGCTCGCCGGTCGACGACGGCACCGGCCAGTCGGGCAACACCCTGTACGACGGGTGGAACGACACGCGCGGCACCGACGCGGCCCTCGCGCTCAACGCCACCGCGTGGCTGGCCGGCGGCGGCAGCGGCGGCACCACCGGAGGCACCAGCTCCGGCACGTCGTCAGGCACGTCGTCCGGCACCTCCTCCGGTACGTCCTCGGGCACGTCGTCCGGCTCCACCACCGGCTCCACCACGGGCGGTTCGGGCGGCTGCACCTCCGCGCAACTGCTCGCCAACCCGGGCTTCGAGTCGGGCAACACGGGCTGGACGGCGAGCAGCAAGGTGATCACGAACGCCACCGCGGAGGCCGCGCACACCGGCTCGTACAAGGCGTGGCTGGACGGCTACGGCACCGCCACCAACGACACGTTGTCACAGAGCGTGTCCATCCCGTCCGGCTGCTCCGCCTCGTTGAGCTACTGGCTGCACATCGACACCGCGGAGACGGGCACGACGGCGTACGACACGCTGACCGCGCAGGTGCTCAACTCCTCGGGCACGGTGCTGTCCACGCTGGCGACGTACTCCAACACGAACGCGGCGGCCGGCTACACGCAGCGCAGCTTCGACCTGAGCGCGTACGCGGGTCAGACGGTGACGGTGAAGTTCACCGGCGTGGAGGGGTCGAAGCTCCAGACCTCGTTCGTCATCGACGACACGGCGCTGAACGTGAGTTGAGCACGGGTCAGGCGGTGGGGTCGGTGTCGGTGACCCCGCCGCCGCCCCCGCCGCCCTCCCCCTCGGCCCTCTCGCCGTCCTCGCCGTCCTCGCTGTCCTCGCCGTCCTCGCCGTCCTCGGGGCCGAACTCGCACCACACGGCCTTGCCGTCGCCGCGCGGTTCGACGCCCCAGTTGTCGGCGAGCGCGTCGATCATCAGCAGGCCGCGGCCGGAGGTGGCGGCCTCGCCGGGGGTACGGCGGCGCGGCCAGACGCTGGAGCGGTCCTGCACGGACAGCCGGACCCGGCGCACCGGTTCCGGCAGCACTTCGAGGGTGAGGACGGCGCCGCCCTCCGTGTGCAGCAGGACGTTGACGAGCAGTTCGCCGGCGGCCAGCTCGATGTCGTCGGACAGGTCGTCCAGCTCCCAGGCGGTGAGGGCCTGGCGCAGCGCGAGCCGGGCGTCGGCCAGCCCCTCGGGGTCGGCCTGGTGGACGTACTGGTGGATGCGGGGCGCGCGGGTGGTGCCGGGGTCCGGGGAGCGGCGCAGGATGAGCAGCGCGACGTCGTCGTTGGAACCCCAGCGCTGCCAGAGGTTGTCGGCGAGGTGGTCGGCCAACTCCTCGGCGCGCTGCGGGCCGTGGTGGACGGCCTCGGCGAGCGCCTCCATGCCGATGGTGATGTCCGCGTCGCGCTCCTCGACCAGGCCGTCGGTGCAGAACACCAGGGTCTCGCCGGGGACCAGGTCGAGCCGGGTCTCGGGGAACTCCTGGAGGTCGAACGAGGTGGCCAGGCCCAGCGGGAGGCCGCCGCGGACGTTCGGCCAGCCGGTACGCCCGTCGGTGTGCCGGATCAGCGGGCCGAGATGGCCGGCCCTCGCGGTCCACAACGTGCCGGTGGTGAGGTCGAGTTGGGCGTATCCGCAGGTGGCGAAGCGCTCGGTGTCGAGTTCGGCGAGGAAGCGGGAGGCCCGGGCCAGCACGGTGGACGGCGGGTGTCCCTCGGCGGCGTAGGCGCGCAGGGCGATCCTCAACTGGCCCATCACGGCAGCCGCGTGGGTGTCGTGCCCCTGGACGTCGCCGACCACCAGGCCGACCCGGTTCTGCGGCAGCGCCACGACGTCGTACCAGTCGCCGCCGACCTCCCGGCCGCTGGAGGCGGCGTGGTAGCGCACCGCGATCTCGGCGCCGTCGAAGCGCGGGACGTGCCGGGGCAGCATCGTGGCCTGGAGTCCGGTGGCGAACTCGCGTTCCTGGTCGAAGAGGATGGCGCGCTGCAGGGACTGGGCGAGGATGCCGGCCAGCGCCGCGCACAGCTCCCGGTCCTCGCGGCTGAACCGGGTGCGGCCGCGGTAGAAGAGGGCGAGCCCGCCGATGGAGTGGGACTGGGCGATCAGCGGGAGGAAGGCGCAGGCGTCCATCCCGATCTTCTCGACGAACGGGCGCGCCAGCGGGAAGCGGGCCTCCAGTTCGTCGTTGTCGGCGAAGAACTGGGGCTGCTGGGTCAGCACGGTGTCGGCGAGCGGCAGTGACTCGATCAGCCGGACCGGCTTGAACGAGGGCACCCCGCGCATGAGTTCGCCGGCCGTGGCGACGAACCTCATGTTGCTGCCCTCCACCAGCGAGAGGGTCAGCCCGTCCGCGCGGAACCGCTCGACGCCCCCGACGCCGGTCAGTACGGCGGTGACGTCGTCGATGGTGACGGCGTGCGAGAGCGCCTCGGTGATACGGCCGACGATCGAGGAGAAGCTGTGGCGCGGCGGCACCTCGCCCTCGGCGGGGGCGGCGGCGGGCGGGGCCTGGGTGAGGTCGTCGGTGGCGTCCCTGACGATGCCGACGACGCGGTGCGCGTAGCCGTGCTCGTCGCGCAGGATCGTGCCCTGGGTGTGGGTCCACTGCTTGACGCCGTCCCGGCGGGTGATCTGGAAGTAGCCGCCGTAGCTGCGCCGGCCGGACTGCATGGCGCGGCGCAGCTCGCGGTCGATCCGGTCGCCCTCCTCGTGGGTGACGCGCAGCACCAGCGCGTCGGGGCTGCGGTTGAACTCCTCGGGCCGCAGGTCGAACACGCGCAGCCCCGCCTCGTCGAGGTCGAAGACGCCCTGGTCGAGGTCCCAGTCGAAGCTGCCCATGCCGTTCATGGCGAGCCGCTCCTCCGGGCCGATCGCCGGGGAGACGGGACGGCCGGAGGCGGAGGGGCCCACGCGGGGGTCGTAGCGGCCGCGGGCCAGGCGCTTGCGAGCTGTCATCCAACTGCTCCGGGGTCGGGCCGGGGGCCGGGGACCACGTACGCGCGACGCATCACCAGGGTGACTTCGTCACTTTCGGGGACGTTTATCGCTTTTGCCGGAATGATGGTCATCATGGCCATTATCACCCGATGACGGACGGGATGTGCGGGGGCGGCCGTGCGGGCGGTCCGAGGGAGGGGGCGGGGGTGGCGACGGCGGCGAGCCGACGGTGGGGCCGAGGGGCGCGAGGAGGGTCGGGGTGAGGACGCGCAGCGCGACCAGGCCGGGGCGGGCGGGCCACGGGACGGGCGCCTCGACGCCGGGAAAGTGCTCCACCAGCGCGTCGAAGACCCGGTAGGCGCTGGCCTCGTCCCGGGCGGTGATCACGACATGGGCGAGGCCGTCGGCGCCGCCGAGGCGCTGCGCGGGGACTCTGCGGTCCATGGGCACGGGTTCGGCTCCCTTCCTCGGGATGGGGTTGCCCGGAGGGACATGGCGGATGGGGACACGGTTGCCGATCCTCACCGGGTTCACCCGCACGGGCCGCGGGCGGCATGCCCGCGGAGGCATCGGGTAAGCGACAGGGCGTCGATCGCGGGGCGCGTTCGCGTCCCGTGCCGTACCGACCTGGGAGGACATGATGACCGAGCCATTCCCGACGCCGACGCCGCCGCGCCCCGGCGGCCCCTCGCCGGGTCCGGACCCGACGCCGGGACCCGGACCCGGACCCAGCCCCGTACCGAACCCCACGCCGAACCCGGTGCCCGGGCCGGCTCCCGATCCCGTTCCGACGCCTCCCGGCCCCGAGCCGACACCGCCCTCCCCCGCGCCGGACCCGATCCCGCCGACGCCCCAGCCCGAGCCGGCCGCGCCCCCGCTGCAGTGAGGCGCGTGTGCGAGGGTGGGGGGCGTGACCGAACGACCACTGCTCGTCGTCGACGGCGCGAACGTGGTCGGCTCCGTGCCGGACGGTTGGTGGCGCGACCGGTACGCGGCCGCCGAGCGCCTGCGTGACGCTCTCGTGCCCTACGCGACCGCCGGGCTTCCCGCGGACGGCCCCGCGCCGCCCTGGACGGTCGGCGTCCCCCTGGACGTGGTCCTCGTCGTGGAGGGCGCGGCCCGCGGGGTCGGCTCCGTCCCCGGTGTGACGGTCCGCTCCGCGCCGGGCAGCGGTGACGACCTCATCGCCGAGGTGGCGGCGGAGGCCCGCGCAGGCGAAAGCGGCCACGGGGGCGGAGCCCGTCGCTGTCTCGTGGTCACCGCCGACCGCGGCCTCCGCTCCCGCGTGGTCGCCGTGGGCGCCGACGTCACGGGCCCCCGCACGGTGAGACGGCGCCCCTGACCCCCCGGGCTGCCCCTTTCCCGGCCCCGGGACCACCCGCGCCCCTGGGTTGTGCCCCTCCTTCCGCGGAAGGACCCGAAGCAATCCAGGGGCGCGGGGAACTGCGCGACAAGCCCACCACCGGCGGGTGGTCCCTCAGCCGACAGGACGGGGCAACCCGGGGGGTCAGGGCACCCTCAGGGGGACCGACATTGCGTCGGCGGGGCGCGGCCTGGTAGGACTGCGACGCACCGCTACGTCACATGTTCGAGACCGCGGACGGGGGTTCACGTGGTCGGAACGGCCGTCACCCGCGCACCGCGCCGCCTTCCCGCGGCAGCGAGACGCTCGACGCAGCACGGCCTGGTGCTGGCCGCGGTCGCGGTGACCGTACTCCTGTGCGCGACCGCCCTCGCAACTCTCGTGACGCTGGCGGGGCGTTCGGTGGAGTCCGAGGCGGACCGGCGGCTGGCCGCCGACCTCGACGCGCAGGTGTCGGTCAACGCGTCGTTCCGGGCCGGGGGGATGGCGGCCGCCGACCGGAGCGTACGGGCCGCCGCCGCGAGGGTCTTCGGGAGCGTGCCGCAGCGAACGTCCGTGGGGTTACTGGGCACTTCGGCGGTGTCGGTGACCGGTGTCGACGGCGTCGAGGGGCCGCCGCGCGGGCCCGGCGGCAGCGGGCTGCACCCGGTCGCGGTGCAGGACCCGGGCAGGTACGGGCAGTTGGTCGCGGGGAGTTGGCCGGCCGGCACGGCGGACGCCCCGGCCGGCGCGTTCACCTCGCTGCCCGAGGTCCGCGTCTCCACGGGTTCGACGGCCCCGGTGGACGCCGCCGTGCCCCAGCCGCTGGCCGAGCGCCTGAAGCTCCACCCGGGTTCGCGCGTACGGTTGAAGGACGCCGCCGGACGCACCATGACGTTGCGGATCTCCGGCGTCTTCCGGGCGGCCGGAGCCGTCGGGTTCTGGCCCGCGATGGCCGGTGACCTGACCGAGGGTGAGAGCAGCAGCCAGCAGTTGCTGGTGGTCTCCGCGGCGGCCCTGAACGGAAGCGCCGTGCTGAACGGGCACGTGACGGCCCGCTGGAGCGTACAGCCGGACTTCTCCCACCTCGGCTCGGGAGACCTGGCGGGACTGCACGACCGGGTGCGCGGCTTCACCGGCAGCCAGAGCGACGTGTCGGTGTTCCACGGGCAGCGGCCGTCGTTGGACGACCTGGCGGTGTCCTCGGGCCTTCCGGAGGCGATCGACGACCTGGAAGTGCCGACCGTGGCGGCCCGGTCCGCGCTGTACCTGCCGAGCGTGATGCTGGCCGTCCTCGCGCTCGCCACCCTCCTGCTGACCGCCCGTCAGATGACCGTGCGCCGGCGCGACGAGTTGGCGCTCCAGCAGGCCAGGGGCGCGGGCACCCCGCGGCTGCTGCGCGGCGCGGCGGCCGAATGGGCGGTCACCGGGGTACCGGCCGCGGTCGCGGCACCGTACCTGGCCGGGCTGCTGCACCCCGGCAGCCGCGGCGCCGACGCCTGGGCGGCAGTGGGTCTGGCCCTGCTGGTGCACGCCGCGGCGGTCCTGCTGCCGGTCCTGCCGACGGTGCGGCTGCGGGCGGGCCGGGGCGCGCGGGCGGCCGTCGCGCAGCGGTGGGGCGCCGATCTGGCGCTGCCGGCCGTCGCGATCCTGGGGTTCCTGGAACTGCGGCGGCACCGCTCGCTGATCGCGGGCGGAATCGGCGGCGTGTCCGTGGACCCGGTGATGGTCCTGGTCCCGGCCGTGGCGAGCGGGGCCGCCGCGCTCCTGCTGCTGCGGCTGCTGCCGCTGACCTCCCGGCTGCTGGACGCGTTCGGCCGCCGGGGCCGCGGGCTGGTCCCCGCGCTGGCCGGGTGGCAGTTGAGCCGGCGCGCCGCGCGGAACGCCGGCCCGGTGGTGCTGATGTGCCTGGCCGTGTCGGTGAGCGCCTTCGCCACCACCGCGCTGGCGTGCCTGGGCGGTCTGGCCTCCGAGCAGGCCGCGTTCACGGTCGGCGCGGACGTCAGGATCGATCCGGGCCAGGACAACGACTACCCCGCCGAGGTGCTGGGCGCCGCCTATCGGGCGCTGCCCGCGGTGACGGCCGTGACGCCGGTGACCCAGGTGACGGTGAACCTGCCCGGCGGGACCGGCGAGGAGCTGGACGCCACCATCGGCGGGGCCGTCCCCGGCACGTCCACGGCGCCTGGTACGGCCTCCCCAACCGGTACGTCCACCCCGACCGCGTACGGGATCACCCTCCCGGGGCGGCCGACCACGCTGCTGCTGGACGAGAAGCTGAGCAGCGACGGCAACACCGCGCCGCCCCACCTGGAACTGGTCGTGCAGGACGCGGCCGGACTGGACAGCACCCTGTCCACCGCCCTGCCCGCCGCCGACGGCGCCCGGCACACCCTCGCGATCCCCCTGGACGTCGCGCTCGGCGGCGGCCGCCCGCGCGCGTACCCGCTGACGGTGACCGCGATCAACGTCCTGCCGCAGGTGGGGGTGGCGCCCGCCCGGCTGGACCTGGACCTGCTCCGGATCGGCTCGCGCGGCACCGCGGACAGCTGGGCCGCTCCCCTGCCGCGGGGGCAGGTGTGGAGCGACGGCACCGCGGCCGCCGCGGACGCCGCCGCGGGAGCCTGCCGGGGGGACACGTCCGGCGCGTACGTCTACGGCTTCCCGGGGGTGTGCTCGATCCGCGCCGGCGGCTCCGCCGTCCTGCGGACCACGATCAGCACCGGTCAGCGGACTCCGGGCGGGGACGCCACCGACGGCGCCGACGACGACAGGACCCAGCCCGACAGTGAGGTGCGGATGCTGGCCGGGCCCGCCGGCGGGCCGGCGCCGCTTCCCGTGCGCGCCGACGCGCAGGCACTGCGCGAGGGCCACCTCACCGTGGGCAGCGCCACCACGCTGGACCTGGGCGGCGGCGCCCCGGTGCCCGCCAAGGTCGTGGGCCGGGTCGGCTCGCCGCGCGGACTGGGCAGCGGGCAGGGGCATCTGATCGCCGACCAGCGCCTGCTCGCCGGCGCCCTCACCCGCGCCGGTGCCCCGCAGCAGGACCCGGCGTTCTGGTGGATCAGCAGCACCGACAGCGCGCGCACGGCCGCCGCCGTGCGGGCGCAGCCCGCGCTGGGCCGGGTGACCACCACGGCGCAGGCCGCCGCGGCGCTGCGGTCCGACCCGTTCCGCAGCGGGCTGCGCCGGGTACTGGAGCTGGTGCGCGACCTGGCGCCCTGCTTCGCGGTCATCGCCTTCACCGTCCACGCGGTGATCTCCGCCCGGCAGCGCCGCAAGGAGTTCGCGCTGCTGCGGGCGATCGGCGTCGGTTCCGGACGGCTGGCCGCGCTGCTGGGTACGGAGCAGGTCGGTCTGGCGCTGTTCGCGGTGATCCCGGGGGCGTTGATGGGCATGGGGCTGGCGTCGGCGGTGCTGCCGCTGGTCACCGTGGACGACAGCGGGCAGGCACCGTATCCGCCGCTGCCGCTGGTCATGCCCTGGCGGACCGTGGCGCTGACCGCGGTGGCGACCGCGCTCGCCGTCAGCGCGGTCGTGCTGGCGCTGGCCCGGCTGCTGGCCCGGGTGGACCTGGTGCGCGTGCTGCGGGCGGGGGAAGACCGTTGAGGCGCGCCACCGGGCAGGACCGGACCGGGCGGACCGCGCGACGCGTCCCGGGCGGGGGCAGGGGTACGGACACGGGTGCGGGTACCGCCGCGGATACGAATACGGGGCCGGGTCCCGCCGCAGGTCCGGGTCCGGGTCCGGGCAGGCGCACGGGTGCGGCGATGACGCTGCGCCTGGTCCGCAAGGAGGCCCGGGGCGATCTGCCGCTGCTCGCCTGCCTGGCGGTGCTGGTCCTGGTGCTGGCGGGCATGTGCGCGTGGGCCCCCTCGCTCGCGGGCCGCCAGGAGGACCGGGCGCTACGGCAACGCGTCGCCGCCGCGCAGGCCGGCGCCCCCCTGATCACCTTGAGCACCGTGCCGGAGGTCTTCAACTCCGGCCCGCCGGCCCTGGACATGGCCACCCTGCTCGGCGACGGCCGCACCCTGTCCCACCGGCTCAGCGGCTCCGCGGCGCGGCATCTCAGCTTCGCCGGCAGCGGCGGCTACGACTACAACCCGGCCACCCTCACCTCCCCGCTCCCACCCGGGGAGACGGGCAGCAGCACCACACTGGCGATCAGCCACCTGCCGGACGCGCGGGCGCATCTGCGCTACGTCAGCGGCCACGCGCCGGCCGACCGCACGCCGATCGGCGCGGCGCCGCAGATCGGCCTGTCGCAGGCCACCGCGCAGGCACTGGGAGTTCGGACCGGCAGCCGGCTCGGCGTCGAGTTCGCCCGGGTGCCGGCCCTGCAGAGGTCGCCCGACGCGCGGCTGGTGGTGAGCGGGATCTTCCGGACCGCGGCCGGCGCCGACGACTTCTGGGGCAACCGGCCGTCGCTGGTCCAGCCCTCCCGCCACCCGGCCCAGCACGCCGGCGGCACGGTGCTCGCCGTCAGCGGCCTGGTCGGCACCGACGCCGCCGACCGGCTGGCCGCGGCCGGGGTGCCCGGCCCTTCGGTGACCTGGCAGCTGCGGGCCGACCTGCGCCAGTCGGCGCTCGACCGGGCCCGCGCGCTGAGCGGCCCGCTGTCCCGCTACGGCACGGACCTGGACCGGGCCCTGTGCCGCGGGACCGACGCGTACACCGGCGGCGAGAGCTGCGCGGTCGGCAGCCAGCACACGGGACCGCTGACGGTCACCGACGCGCTGACACCGCTCGTCGGCACCTTCACCGCGCAGGACCACCAGGCCCGCGGGCTCGCCACGTTCGCCGTCGACGCGCTGGCCGCGGTCGCGCTGGCCACCACGGCGGTCGCCGTACGGCTGCTGCTGCGCCGGCGGAAGGCGCACCTGCGGCTACAGCGTGCGCGCGGCGCCTCCACGGCGCGGCTGGTCCTGCTGCGCAGTGCCGTGGCATGGCCAGTGGTGGTGATCGCCGCGCTGCTCGGCTGGGCGGGCGGCCGCCTGCTCGCTCCCACCGGGGTCTCCGGGACTCCGCGACCGCTGTCCGCGGCCGTGCTCGCCGCGACCGCGGCGCTGACGGTGTCGCTGCTGACCTGGCTCGCGGTCCGCGAACCGCCCCGGCCACGACGGACCGCCCGCCGGCGTCGTACCCGCCGGCCCGTCGCCGGCCGCCGGCGCGTGGTCGTGGAGGTCACCGTGCTGCTCGCGGCGGCTGCCGGCGTGGCCGCGCTGAGGTCGCAGGGGCCCGACTGGGTGCTGGGCGCGGTGCCGGTGCTGCTGGCCCTGGCCACCGTGCTGATCCTGCTGCGGCTCTACCCGCTCGCCCTGCGGCTGCTGCTCCTGCGGGCCCGCCGCGGCAAGGGCACCGTGGGCTTCATCGGAGCGGCCCGGGCCGCGCACGACGCCCCGGCGACCGGGCTGGCCCTGTTCGTGCTGGTCCTGACGCTGGGCACGGCCGTGTTCGGCGGGCTCGTGCAGCGGACGATCGGCGACGGCCTGGCGGCGGGCGCAGCCTGGAGCACCGGCGCCGACGCCTCCGCGACCACCGCCGGGGACACCGCGCCCGCACCGGACGCGCTGACCGGCACGAGCGGGATACGTACCGCCCTCCAGCATCTGCACGCGCTGGATCTGGTCGGGCAGGCCGACGGCGCCGAGATCCCGTCGGTCGCGGTGATCACCGTGGAGCCCCGGCAACTGGCGGCCCTCGCCCCGCACTCGCCGCTGGCCCGCACCCTGCGGTCCGCGCTGACCGGCCCGGCGGGCACCACCGCGGGCGCGGGCGTCCCGCTGCCGTCCGTCGTGTCGCCCGCCCTGCGGGCGCGCGAGCGCACCGGCGGCTTCACCTCCACCGTCGAGGACCACGGCCGTCCGCCCGTGCAGCTGGCCCTGGACCCCGTCGGCACCCTCAGCGCCGCGGACCTGCGCGACCCCCTGCTGGGCCCGATCACGGCACAACTCGCGCCCGGGACACCGCTGCTGATCACCGCCGCCTCCGCCGACCACCTCATGCCGCAGCAGTCCTCCGGGACCACCGTGCTGCTGCTCCAGGGCGACGGTCCCGGCACCAGCACGGCGGCCCTCCGGTCGGCGGCGGCCAGGGCGCTCGGGCCGCTGGCAACGGTCCGCACCCGTTCCGGGACGCTCAGCGCCCTGCGCGACGACGGCCTGACCCGCGGCCTGGAGAACGTCTACGCCACCGCTTCGGTTCTCGCCGCCCTGTCCGGCCTGCTCGCGGTGGCCCTGGAACTGATCCTCACCTCGCACGAACGCAGCCGCACCACCTCGTTCCTGCGGACGCTCGGTCTCAGCGGCAAGGCGGCCGGGGCGCTGCACTTCCTGCAGATGCTCCCGCTCGCGGCGGCCGCGGCCGTGGGCGGCACCCTGGTCGGCGTGGTCGAACCACGGCTCATGGCGCCGACGCTGAACCTGCGCCAGTTCACCGGCGGCGCCACGCAACCGGCGCTGCGCACCGACTACGCGCTGACCCTCGCCCTGGTCGGCGGCGTGGTCCTGCTGATCCTGGTCGCGGCGGCCACGGAGACCGTCCTCGCCCGCAGGCGCCGCCTGGGCGCGGTGCTACGCCTCGGCTGACGGCGGCGGCACGTGGCCGGTCCCGTCGCCCTCCGCGTCGGCGGCCGCCTTCGCCTGGCGCGCGGCCGTGTCCGGCCACACGCCGACGTGATCGGACTCCAGGGCGAGCCGCACCCGCTTGCGCAGGTGCAGGCGCTCGGTGAACTCGCGCGGTATCTGCAACCGCCCGTTGCGGTCCAGCACCGCGTACTCCTCGGAGGTGAGGGCCTCGACGCCGTCCGCGCCGGTGGCGACCCGCCGCAGCACCTCGGTCGAGGTACGGCCGTTGCGTATCCGGACGGTGCGCTGGACCTGTTCGGACACCAGCGTGTCGTGGGTGACCACGATCACGGTGACGCCCAGTTCCTCGTTGGCCCGCCGCAGCGCGGCGAAGATCTCGTCGCTGGTGGCGGTGTCGAGTTCGCCGGTGGGCTCGTCGGCGAAGAGCACCCGGGGCTCGTTGGCGTTGGCGACTGCGATGGCGACCCGCTGCTGCTCGCCGCCGGACAGCGCGTCGGGGGTGCGGTCCCGGCAGTGGCCGACGCCGAGCAGGTCGAGCAGTTCCTCGGCGCGGGCCCGGCGCCCGGAGCGCCGCACCCCGGTGTAGGTCATCGGCAGCATCACGTTCTCGGCCGCCGAGAGGTACGGCAGCAGGTTGCGGGCGGTCTGCTGCCAGACGAACCCCACGGTGGAGCGCCGGTACTCCAGCCGGGCGCGGCGCTTCATCGCCAGCAGGTCGTGCCCGGCGACCTCGGCGGAGCCCGCGGTGGGCACGTCCTGGCCGGAGAGTATGCCCAGCAGGGTGGACTTGCCGGAGCCGGACGCCCCGATCACCGCGATCATCTCGCCCTCGGCCACGGCCAGGTCCAGGCCCTGGAGCGCCTGGACCTCCACGCCCTCGGTCTGGTAGATCCGCACCAGGTTCTCGCACACGACCAGGCCCTCGTCCCGGTCCGGCACCGCGGCCGCGGCAGCCCGTCGCGTCAACTCCGCCAAGTCCGGTGCACCGGCTGTCCGTTCACGAGCGGCCACGGCCGTCCCCCCGGGTGAAGTCGCGATCCGACAGCGGCAAGGGTAGTCCCGGGGGCGACGTGACGAGGCGCCGCACGTATCCAGGAGCGCGGGGAACCGCGCGAGGCCGCCGCCCGCGTAAGGTCCCGGACCCGACAGAGCCGGGCAGCCCCGCAGGTCAGGGCGCCCTCAGAACAGGGAGCACCGGGTCCGAAATGCGCCAGCCGGAGCACGGCCGGCAGGCGATACTGGGAACCATGGCGACGGAAGAGGGCAACTACGAGGCCGTCCGAAGCCGAGACGCACGGTTCGACGGCCTCTTCTTCTTCGCGGTGTCGACCACCGGCATCTACTGCCGCCCGAGCTGCCCCGCGGTCACCCCGAAACGGGAGAACGTCTCGTTCTTCGCGACGGCCGCGGCGGCCCAGTCCGCGGGCTTCCGCGCGTGCCGCCGGTGCCGCCCGGACGCCGTGCCGGGCTCCGCGGACTGGAACGCGCGTGCCGACGTGGTCGGCCGGGCGGTACGGCTGATCGGCGACGGCGTGGTGGACCGGGAGGGCGTCGCGGGCCTGGCCGCACGGCTCGGGTACAGCGCCCGCCAGGTCCAGCGCCAGCTCAACGCGGAACTCGGCGCCGGCCCGATCGCGCTGGCCAGGGCCCAGCGCGGCCACACCGCGCGGGTGCTGCTGCAGACCACGTCCCTGCGGGCCGCGGACATCGCGTTCGCCGCCGGCTTCGCCAGCGTGCGGCAGTTCAACGAGACGATGCGGGAGATCTACGCTTCCACGCCGACCCAGTTGCGCTCGGCCCGGGCGAACTCCGGTGGCCGGAAGGGCGAGTTGGGGCCCGACGGCGCGGCCGGGGTGCCGCTGCGGCTGGCGTACCGGGGCGCCTACGACAGCGGGCAGGTCTTCGACTACCTGGCGGCGCGCACGGTCGCGGGGGTGGAGGAGGTGGTGGGCCAGGCCGCGGGCCCGTCCGGGCCGGGCCGCACCCACGGCCGCACCTACCGCCGGACCCTGCGGCTGCCGCACGGCGCGGGCGTCGCGGAGGTGTCCGAACAGGCCGGCACGGGACGCTGGTTGGCATGCCGACTGCACCTGGAGGACCTGCGGGACCTGACGACCGCGACGCAGCGGATGCGGCGGCTGTTCGATCTGGACGCGGACCCGTACGCGGTCGCCGAACGGCTCTGCGCTGACGAGGAGTTGGCCCCGCTGGTGGCGCGGCGCCCGGGCATCCGCTCACCGGGGGCGGCGGACCCCGAGGAACTGGCGGTGCGCGCGGTGCTGACCGAAGGGCTGACGGCCGCCCGCGCCCGGCGGGCCACCGACCGACTCGCCTCCTGCTACGGGCAGTCGCTCCCCGCACCGAGCGGCGGGCTGGCGCTGCTCTTCCCGCGCCCGGCCGACCTGGTGGACGCCGACCTGGCGGCGGTGGACGTGCCGGACGAGCGGCGGGCCGCGGTACGCGCGGTCTCCCGTGCGCTGGCGTCGGGCGCGGTACGACTGGACCCGGGCGCGGACCGCAACGAGGCCGAACGGGCCCTGCTGGCACTGCCGGGCGTGCGCCCCTGGACGGCGGGCTACATACGGATGCGGGCCTTGGGCGACCCCGATGTCCTGCTGGAGCCGGCCGTGGCGGGCGCGGCCCGCTGGCGGCCGTGGAGTTCGTACGCGACCCACCACCGCTGGCGCTCGGCGTCCGCGGAACGGGCGGAACGGGCGCCCCAGCGCACGGCCTGAACCGGCGAGCGGGAGCGCGCGCACCCGAACAGCGCGGTGCCGTAAGGGAGTCAGGGGCGTTCGCGCAGGTGCTCGCGGCGCCGCCGCTCCTCGTCGAGGAGGGCCATGAACTTCCTCGTGCTCGCCTCGGCGTCGCCGTCCTCCTCGTCCTGGACCGGTCCCTGCTCGCGCAGTTGGCGCTCCTGGACCATGGCCGGTGGCACCGGGTCGACGTCGGAGGGGCGCGGGCCCTCGGGTCCGTCCGGCCCGATCCGGATCAGCCGCTCCACCCGGATGATCCGGAAGTGCCGGCCGGCGACGTCGAGTTCGTCGACCTGGTCGGTGTCCAGGTGGTCGGCGGCGCGCTTGTAGAACTCGTGTTCCTCGTCGGTGAGTTCATGCTGCCAGGGCACCATCACCCGCAGTTGCACGGCCAGTCCGTCGCGGGCGTCGCGCGGGGTGGCGGCGGTGCCGGTGGACTGCGGCCGCCAGCGTCCTCCTTCGCGTTCGGCCGCCATGAACGTGGCCGGGAGCAGCACCCCGCCCGGGTGGGTGCGCGCGGCGGCCCGGGAGTCCTCGCGCACGTCGCGCGGCACCGTGCCGTTCTTCCGCAGGGCGGTGAGGAGTTCGACCCGCAGCACGCCGGGCGACAGCCCCGCCTCGCCGCCGGACGCGATGGTCAGGTCCGCCGCGGGATCGAGCGGCGGCTGCGCGGGGTCCGTACGGTCGGGGTCGGTGCCGCGCGGCGGCTCCGGGCCGTCGGGGCCCATCCGGATGAAGCGCTCGGCCCGCACCACGCGGTAGCGCGCGCCGGCCACCGTCAGCTCGTCCAGGCATTCCCAGTCGAGGCGTTCGGCCGCCTCGGTGTACTGGGCGCGGCCGGTCTCGTCGCCGTCGGCCGCGCACCGCTCGGCGCGTGCCCGGAAGTGCGCGCCGAGCGCGTCGCGTGCGTCCTGCGGGGCCAGCCCGGCGAACCCGGGCCGCAACGTCCAGCCGCCCTCGGGGAGTTCACGGGCGACGCCGAACACCGGACCGCCGGCGAACAACGTCGACGGATACGCCTTGCGGGCCTTCCAGGTCTCCACGTCCGCGGGCGCGGACAGCCCGGCCGCGACCGGTGACGGTGGCGCGGTCGGCCGCGGCCACTCCCGGCCGGTCACTTCCTCCTGAGCGTCACCGTTCACCTTCATGCCATTAGCATGCCCGTCCGGCCGTCCCGAGGCCCCCGATTCCAGCAAAACCGCGCTCCGGACCGCGCCGACCGGCGACCGGTTCGCAGGTCACGGGAACGGCGTACGGTCAGCGGCGCGTTCCGCCGTGGCGGAAAACGCCCGGTGGCTCAGCCGGCCTTCGCCAGCTTGGCGATCTGCGCGCTCACGACCTCGGCGGGGATCACCGGGTGGTCACCGGGAAAACCCTGGTTCGAGAAGACCGCGATGGTGGCTCCGCTGCGGACGACGAGGAAGCGGAAGGGCGCCTTGGCGGGTTTGCCGCCGTCGAGATCACCGCTGTCGTCGACGCTCGCCACGATCCGGGTGAGGTCGTACTCCACGGCGTCGTCACCGACGGAGGGCGTGGCCCGCGGCTTGGGGTCGGCGAACCGGTCACCGTCGCGTTCGGGGAAGGAGTCACAGGCTTTGAGGGATGCGCGCAGGTCGGTCATCACCCCGCGGGCGTCGGCCGGTCGGTAGGCGAGCAGCGCGTCCTCCACCGAATCGTGGCCCTTGCCCGTCCGCAGGACGTCCTGGATCAGAACGGCGTGGTGCTGGCGGGTGGTGCTCACCGGTCCCATGGCGATGCCGCCGAGCGGTGCGCACGCGGCCGGGGACACGCGCGGCAGCCGGGTGACGTCGGGGATCGTGTGTTTGATCTCGACGCCGTCCGGGCCCCGGCCGGACACGGTGTCGGTACTCCATCCCGATCCGGGCAGGTCCGCCGGACCCACCGCCGCCTGCTCCAACTGCCGCTGACCGAGCATGCGGTCCGCCGACCGGGAACCGGCTGGGTCGGCCGTACCGGACGCCGCCGCCGTACCGGACGGGCGAGGAGTGGTGCCGCTCGCGCCGCGGCCACCGCCCGGGCTGTCCCCGCCGCTCCCGCAGGCCGTCGCCGCGGCCACCACCGCGGCCAGGCAGATCGCCCCTGCCGCCGATCGCCGCGCCATCCGCGCCCGCGCCGCCCGTCTCCCTGCCCGAGCCCGTGCCGTCCGTGACGTCAGGTCGCCCATGAAGCCCCCCACTGATGTCCACGGCCGAACGCCGTTCAAGCGCCGCACCGTTGTGACGCGGCGCCCTCGCCGCTCCCCCCCGAGGCCCGCACCGCCGCATCATCGGTGCCGGCGGCCTGCGGAAACGTACTCCCGGGCGGCCGCGCGGCGCAATTCCGTAGCGCACGGCCGCCCGCGCGGCCCGAACCGCCGTCCGGGGCGGCGGAATCCCGCGCGGACCGGGAGTGTCAGGCGCCGAGGAAGCGGGCGATGCCCGCCGGGGAGAGCAGGTGCTGGACGGCGAGGCGGCGGGCGCCCTCGATGCCCGCGCGGCGGCCGAGCACGGTGGTCTCGATGGCGACGGTCCGGGTGGCCAGCGGCAGCGCCCGGCGGTAGACCGCGGCGCGGATGTCCGCGAGCAGGTCGTCGTGGAGGGAGGCGATCGAGCCGCCGAGCACGATGGTGTCGGGGTTGTAGAAGCTGACCAGCGAGGCGAGGACGTCGCCGATCCGCTGCGCGGCGAGCCGGACCTGGCGGCGGGCCAGCGGGTCGCCCTCGGCGACGAGGCGCACCACGTCGGCGGCGTGCTCCGCGGGCAGGCCGGCCGCGCGCAGCCGGGCGGCGACGGCGGCGCCGGACGCGACGGCCTCGACGCAGCCGGTGTTGCCGCAGTGGCACAGCACGTCGTCGTGGCCGGGCACCGCGATGTGCCCGATGTCGCCCGCCGCACCGGTGGCGCCGCGGTGCACGACGCCGCCGGAGACGATGCCGCAGCCGATCCCGGTGCCGACCTTGACGTAGAGCAGATGGGCGGCGGCGGGCCGGTGGCCGTACTCGCCGAGCGCCATCATGTTGACGTCGTTGTCCACCAGGACGGGGGCGCCGCGCCGGCCGGCGAAGAACCCGGGCACCCGGTAGCCGTCCCAGCCGCGCATGATCGGCGGGCGCACCACGGTGCCGGTGCTCGCCTCGACCGGGCCCGGCACGCCGATGCTGATCGCGCGGACGTGCTCGGCCGGGTGCCCGGCGGCCGCGAGCATCCGTCCGATCTGGGCGTCGAGCGCGGTCAGTACGGCCTCGGGTCCGTCGTTGATGTCGAGTTCCTCGGTGGCCTCCGCCAGTACGGTGCCGCCGAGTTCGGAGATCGCGACGGTGCCGTGGGTGGCGCCGAGGTCGACCGCGCACACCACGGCGGTGCGCGAGGCGAGTTGCAAGGTCAGCGGCGGGCGCCCGCGCTCGGTGGCCAGCGTGCCGGTCTCGACCAGCAGGCCGCGGTCGATCAGCAGGTCCACCCGCTGGGCGACGGCGGCCCTGGACAGGCCGGTGGCGGTGGCCAGTTGGCTGCGGCGGGTGGCTCCGCCCGCCACGAGCCCGGCGAGTTCGCTGAGCGAGGTGAGCTGCCGGTCGGTTGCTGCGGTCACGTGTACGCCTGTCCCTCTCGATCGATGTCGCCGCCCCGGCCGGGCCGCTCCTCGCGCGCGCCGGGCGGTCCGGCCGGTCCCTGCCCGGGTCGGCCGGATGTGCGGTACCTGCCCTACGGCCCGACACCGGCGCCGGGCCAGGACCGTACGACGGGGCCCCGTGCCCGTTGGTCGTGCCCGCCCGTACAACGGACCCGCACGCACCGACGTCGGCGCGCCGGCGCGGCCGAACCGGACACCCGGCACCGCAGCGCACCCGGCACGGCACCCGGCGCCCCACACCCGCCGGGGCGGGCCCGCCGCACTCTCGCGCGCCCCGACCGGCCCGGCGAACGACCCGACCGTCACCCCGGCGGCCGCCGTCACGCCCGTGACCGCCCGCCGATTTATGACAGAAGTTAGCGTAAATTTTGCCATTGTCAACCGAAACATCCCTGGCTAGCGTCTTGCGTGAGCCGAAATGGAGGGAAGTTTGGTGGCACTCTCGGGGCCCAATGCAAAGAACCCGCCGGGTACGCCCGGCACGACCGGCACGACCGGCACGACCGGCACGCCCGCGCTGCGGACGGCGATCGCCGGCACCGGCATGATCGGCCGGGTCCATCTGGACGCCGTGCGCCGCAGCGGCGCCCCGGTGGTCGGCGTCAGCTCCTCCACGCCGGCCCGGGCGAAGGAGGCCGCCGCCGCGCTCGGCGTGGATCGGGCCTTCGACTCGTCCGAGGAGCTGGTCACCAGCGACGACGTGGACGTGGTGCACATCTGCACGCCGAACGACGTGCACGCCCGGCTGGCCGAACTGGCCCTGCGCGCGGGCAAGCACGTGGTGTGCGAGAAGCCGCTGACCACCTCCTCGGCCACCGCCGACACGCTGGCGGCGCTGGCCGCGCACAGCGGCAAGGTGACGGCCGTACCGTTCGTCTACCGCTACCACCCGATGGCCGCGGAGGCCCGCGCGCGGGTGCTCGACGGCCGGGCCGGGGACGTACGGCTGGTGCACGGGCACTACCTCCAGGACTGGCTGTCGCTGCCGGACGACACCAACTGGCGGGTGGACGCGGTGGCCGGCGGGCCGTCGCGGGCGTTCGCCGACATCGGCTCGCACTGGTGCGACCTGGTGGAGTGGGTGACCGGGCACCGGATCGCCGAACTGACCGCGCTCTCCCAGACGGTGCAGCGCACCGGCGGCCGTCCCGCCACCGAGGACGTGGTGCAGCTGCTCTTCCGCACCGACCTCGGCGCGAGCGGGTCGGTGACCGTCTCGCAGATCTCGCCCGGCCGCAAGAACCGGCTGTGGTTCGAGGTGGACGGCAGCCGCACCTCGCTCGCCTTCGACCAGGAGGCGCCCGAGTCGCTCTTCGTCGGCAGCCGCGGCGAGAACGCCACGGTGCTGCGCGACCCCGCCACCCTCTCCCCCGAGGCCGCCCGGCTGTCGGTGGTGCCCGGCGGGCACCCGATGGGCTACCTCGACTGCTTCGCCGCGTTCGTCCGCGACGTGCACGCCGCCGCCCGCGCGGCCGACGCGCCCGACTCGGAGAGCGCTCCCCCGAACCACGGCGCGGAGCCCGGCACGACTCCCTCAGGAACGGCGGAAAGCGCTCTCCCGGGCACGGAATCCACCCCCGGCGACCCGAACCAGCCGAACACCAGGCACACTGGAGAGCGCTCTCCCGTACCCGCCGCCGACACCGCCCGCCCCACGCCCTTCGCCACCTTCGCCGACGCCGCCCGCATGGTGCGCCTGACCGAGGCCGTACTCGGCTCGGCGGCCGACCGGACCTGGAAAGAGGTCTCCTGAGATGAAGCTGGGCTTCCTCACCGCCTGCCTTCCGCAGCTCCCGCTCGCCGAGATCGCCGGCTGGGCCGCCGCCCACGACTACGACGCGCTGGAGGTCGCCACCTGGCCATCCACCGGGTCGCGCGACTTCGAGGCGAGCCACATCGACGTGGTGGACTTCGGCAAGGCCGAGGCGGACTCGGTCCGCGCGCTGTTCGAGCAGCACTCCCTGACGCTGTCGGCGCTGGCGTACTACGAGAACAACCTGCACCCCGACCGCGAGCGCCGCGCCGAGATCGCCGCCCACGTACGGGCCAACGTGGACGCGGCCGCGCTGCTCGGCGTGGAGTACGTCGGCACCTTCATCGGCCGCCACCCGGGCCTGTCGGTGAAGGAGAACCTCGCGCAGGCCGAGCGCGAACTGCCCGCGCTGGTGGAGTACGCGGGCGAGCGCGGAGTGAAGATCATCATCGAGAACTGCGTGATGGAGGGGTGGCACCCCGACGGCTACCCGGGCAACCTCGCCTACTCCCCCGAGCTGTGGGAGTGGATGTTCGACCTCGGCTTCTACCTCAACTACGACCCCTCGCACCTGCTGTGGCTCGGCATCGACCCGGTCACCGCCCTCAAGCCGTATCTGGACCGCATCCCGCACGCGCAGGCCAAGGACGCGCAGCTCGACCCGCGGGCCCGGGACCGGTTCGGGTTCTTCGGCCGCACCGTGGAGCGCACCGACGGCTGGGACAGCGGCTGGTGGCGCTACCGGGTCCCGGGCCTGGGCGACGTGGACTGGCGCCGGCTGGTGGACACCTTCTACGAGGGCGGCTTCACCGGGGTGCTCTCCGTCGAGCACGAGGACCCCGTGTGGAGCGGCGACGTGGAGCGGGTCACCCGCGGCCTGGAGATCGCCCACCGCACGCTGCGCCCGCTGATCGTCGGGTGACGCCCGTCCCGCGCGCCGACCGGGCGGCCCGCGCCGGCCCCACCGCTTTCCCGTACCCGCACCAGAACCCGCACCCGCACCCGCATTCGCCGCTGTACTTCCAGGAGGCTTCGCTTCGATGGCCAAACCCTTGAGCATTCAGCTCTACACCCTCCGGGACCAGATCGCCGCCGACCGCGACGGCACGCTGACCCGGCTCGCCGAGATCGGCTACCGCTCGGTGGAGACGTACGACCCGACCGCCGACCCGGCCGGTTTCCGCAAGCTCGCCGACGACCTGGGCATCGGCGTGTCCAGCACCCACGCCTACGCGCTGTTCGACAAGGACGCGGGCGAGGTCTTCGACGCGGTCGCCACCGTCGGCACCGACCTGGCGATCATCCCGGGCGGCATCGGGCACGAGGAGTTCACCACCGCCGACGGGCTGCGCCGCACCGCGGACCTGCTCAACGGCTTCGCCGCCAAGGCCGCCGAGCGCGGCATCCGGATCGGCTACCACAACCACTGGTGGGAGATCGAGCCGCGGTTCGAGGGCCGCACCGCGCTGGAGGTGCTGGCGGACGAGCTGGCGCCCGAGGTGTTCCTGGAGGTCGACACGTACTGGGCGCAGGTCGGCGGCGCCGATGTGCCCGCGCTGCTGGGGGCGTTGGGCGACCGGGTGCTGTCCTTGCACGTCAAGGACGGTCCCGGGGTGAAGGAGCAGCCGCACACCGCGGTCGGCAAGGGCGTGATCGATGTGCCGGCGATCCTGGCGGCGGCGCCGGACGCGCAGCGGATCGTGGAGCTGGACGAGTGCGCCACGGACATCTTCGAGGCCGTCGCGGAGAGCCGCGCCTACCTGACGGCGCTGGAGGAGGGGCTTTCATGACCAGCGGTTCGGGTTCCGGGCCGGTCGGCGTCGCGCTGGTCGGTGCGGGGGTGATCAGCACGCAGTACCTCACGGCGCTGTCCACGTTCCCGGACGTCCGGGTGCTGTCCGTCGCGGACCTGGACGTGGACCGGGCCCGGGTGCAGGCGGAGGCGTACGGGGTGCCGCACGCGGGTGACGTGGCGTCGGCGCTGGCGATCCCCGAGGTGGAGATCGTGATCAACCTGACGATCCCCGCCGCGCACGCCGAGATCGCCTCGGCCGCGCTGGAGGCCGGCAAGCACGTCTACGGCGAGAAGCCGCTGGCGCTGGAGCCCTCGGACGGCGCGAAGATCCTCGCGCAGGCGCAGTCGCGCGGCCTGCGGGTGGGCAGCGCGCCGGACACGTTCCTCGGTGCGGGGTTGCAGTCGGCGGCCCGGGCGCTGGCCTCGGGGCTGATCGGCGAGCCGGTCAGCGTGGTCGCGGTGACGCAGGGACCGGGCCCGGAGAGCTGGCACCCGAGCCCGGAGTTCCTCTTCCAGTACGGTGCCGGGCCGCTGTTCGACATCGGTCCGTACTACCTGACCGCGCTGGTGGCGCTCTTCGGTCCGGTGCAGCGGGTCGCGGCGAGCGCGCGGCAGGCGCGTTCGCACCGGGTGATCGGTTCCGGGCCGAAGGCGGGCACCGAGTTCGCGGTGGAAGTGCCCACGCATGTGCACGCGTTGCTCGACTTCGCGTCGGGCCCGAGCACGTCGGCGACGTTCAGCTTCGACTCGTCGGTGCCGCGGCGGATGATCGAGATCACCGGCACCGAGGGCACGTTGTCGCTGCCGGACCCGAACACGTTCGAAGGGCCGCTCCAGGTGCGGGCGTTCGGCGACGAGGAGTGGCGGGACCTGCCGGTGGCGGGGACGACCGCGGGCCGCGGGATCGGCGTGCTGGACATGGCGCGCGGTATCCGGACCGGGGCGCCGCACCGTGCGTCGGGCGAACTGGCGCAGCACGTACTGGAGTTGATGGCCACGGTGACGGATTCCGCGGAGCGGCACGGCTTCGTGGAACTCGAATCCCGCGCTCCGGAGGTGGCGACGCTTCCGGAGGACTGGGACCCGGTGGCGGCGACGTTGACCTGACCTGCGTCGCCGCCACCGCGGCAAGCCCGGGGAACGGCCCCCCGGATGCCTGGTCGACCCACCCGTGGGGGGATGGGTCGGCCAGGTCTTTTGCGTTCGGGCGCCGGCGCCCGGTCGGGGGCGGTCAGGAATTGACGGTGCCGGTCGCGAGCAGGCCGATGATCACCACGCCGATCACCACCCGGTAGATCACGAAGGAGTTGAAGGAGTGCCGGGCGACGAACCTCAGCAGCCAGGCGATGGAGGCGTAGGCGACCACGAAGGAGACGAGGGTGCCGACGGCGAGCGCGGAGGTGCTGACGCCGCCGCTGGTGGCGTCCTTGAGTTCGTACAGTCCGGCACCGGTGAGTGCGGGCAGGCCGAGGAAGAACGACAGCCGGGTGGCGGCCATCCGGTCCAGGTCCCGGATCAGGGCGGTGGAGATCGTGGCGCCGGAGCGGGAGAAGCCGGGGAAGAGCAGCGCGAGGATCTGCGAGCAGCCGACGATCATCGCGTCCTTCACGGTGACCTGGTCCTCGCCGCGCTTGAACCGGGCCATCTGCTCGGCGGCCCACATCACCGCGCTGCCGAAGATCAGCGAGAACGCCACCACCCACAGGGAGCCGAGCGGCCCGTCGATGAGCGGTTTGGCCGCGAGCCCGACGATGACGATGGGGATGGTGGAGTAGATCACCCACCAGGTGAACTTGTAGTCGTGGTTGCCGCGCTCGCTGCGATGGGCCAGACCGCGCACCCAGGCGGTGACGAACCGGGCGATGTCCCGGAAGAAGTAGACGAAGACCGCCGCGATGGCGCCGACTTGGATGACCGCGGTGAAACCGACCACCGCGTCGTCGTCGACGGGGATGTTCATCAGGCCCTCAACCAGCTTGAGGTGGCCGGTGGAGGAGACCGGCAGGAACTCGGTCAGTCCTTCCACGATGCCGAGAATGGCGGCCTGGCCGAGGCCGATGGCGCTCATGGGTGGTTTCCGTCCCCTGGTCTTCTGGTCTTCGGTCTTCCGGAAGTGCGGACGGACCGGGCATACCCGTGGGATGCCCGGTCCGTCCCGAATCGACTACATTCGCGTAGACATCCGGTCAGACTCTAGAGGATCGGTGGCCGCTGTTCGACGTCGGGGCGGCACCGCCCACGGCGTACCGTACCGGAGGCCGGAGCCGTCATATGCCCGGTCACAGGCTGTTTTCCTGGACGTCACCAGCGGTTCGGCCATTGGTCACCTTCCGTGCGACCAGGGGCCTTCGGTCCCGGCCGGTGCGGGTTCTCAGCAGGCGCCCTCGTCCTGCCACACACCCCACTCGCCGGTGGTGCCGGGGGTCTCGCCGGTGGTCCACCACTTGGCGAGCCAGGTGTGGCCGCCGTAGGAGACCTTGTCGCCGCCGACGTAGACCGCGGAGGACGACCAGGCCGTGGCGGTGCAGCCGCCGCCGGTGCTGCCACCGGTGACGGTCAGCGTGTAGGCGGCGGTGTGGGTGGTGCTGCCGGCGGTGCCGGTGACGGTCAGGGTGTAGGTGCCCGCCTTCGCCGCGGTGGTGGTGGCCACCGACAGGGTGGCGCTGCCGCCGGCGGTGACCGAGCCGGGGCTGACCGACGCGGTGACGCCGGCCGGAGCGCCGCTGACGCTCAGCGCGACGGACTGCGCGGACCCGGCGGAGACCGCGGTTTTCACCGTGGAGGTGGCCGAGGACCCGGCGGCGACGGAGCCGGCCGACGGGGTCAGCGCGACCGAGAAGTCGTTCGCGGGCGGCGGGGTGGTGCTGCCGCCGCCGCTGAACGGCTCGAAGGTGTGGCTGAACTGCCAGGTGCTCTGCGCGACTCCGGAGCAGGTGTCCGAGCCGCCCTGGCCGGGGCAGCCGCCGTTGTCGCGCTGGAGCGCCCAGAACGACAGGGTGTTGATGCCCTTGCTGACCGCCCAGTTGTAGACGGTGGTGGCGTTGTCGGTGGTGAAGGTCTCGGCGGCGCCGAAGTCGTCGATGCCGGGCATCTCGGTGATGCCGATCATCGCCCACAGGTCCGCGTCGCTCTTCGACGGGTAGAGCTGCGCGAGCTGGTCGTGCAGGGCCTGCGCGGCGGTCTCGGTGTCGGTGGCCATGTTGTGCGTGGCACCGTCGTAGTAGTCGAACGTCATCAGGTTCACGACGTCGAGCTTCACGCCGTTGGAGACGGCGTTCTGCAGCACCGACAGGCCGGAGCCGTCGCCGGCGGTGCCGGTGGTCAGGCCCTGGGTGGTGGTCGGCAGGGTGTAGGAGAACTGCACGGTACGGCCGTTGCTCGCCGCCCAGTCCTGCACCATCTTGACGGCCTTGTTGCGGCGGTCGATGCCGGCCGCCTTGGTCAGCGAGTTGTCCTCGGTGTCGAGGTCGATCCGGCTGACGTTGTAGGTGGTGATGACCTTCTCGTACGCGGCGGCGATGGAGCTGACGTCGGTGCAGCTGTCGGCGATCTCCGTGCCGCCGTCGTCGGCCGCGTAGCCGCCGAAGGACGGGATGACGTCGCCGCCGGCCGCCTGGATGGCGGCGATGTCGCTGCCGAAGCTGGAGGAGGCGATCGGCAGGGAGGTGTCGCCGTTCCAGTACGGCGTGCAGGAGCCGACCGAGGGCGTCTGGATGAACGCCATCGTCAGGTACTTGTTGCCGGAGGCGGTGGCCAGCCCGGAGAGGCTGTCGCCGTTGTACGCCTCGAAGTACGGGGCGAAGACGTGGCTGGGCAGGGCGGTGGCGGCGGTGGCCTGCGGGGTGGCGGCGTGCGCGCCGCCGGCGCCGGTCAGCGCCAGGCCGGCCGCGGCGGCGGTGGCGGCGAGTCCGGTGAGCAGGGCGCGGAGTGGTCTGCGAACGGGTCCGGTCATGGACCGCGCTCCCTTCGATGTGGGGGTCCCAGCACAGCGGGCCGTGCTGGTCTGGACCAATGCTGACCCATACTGTTTGGTCTGGACCACCCAACTGTCAAGAGCCCTTACAAATAATGCGGTTGACCGGTTCCGGCGCACCGCCGGCCGGCCGGCGCGGACCCCTGTACCGCGCCGACCGACCCGCGTACCGGGCCGCGCCCCGACCCGGGCGCCCCGCCCGCACCGCCGACCGCACCCCCGCCCGCACCCCCGGCCCGACACCCGGCCCGGGCATGCCGGAGGCCGCCACCGCACCCGCGAGGGGAGCACGCGGCGGCGGCCCCGGACGGCTCACCTCAACGCGGACGGCTCACCTCAGTGCAGGCGGCCGAGCAAGGCGAGCGCGGGGACGAACCGGGCCGCGTCCACGGTGCCGACGCCGGTGGCCATGTCGTAGCCCTTCACCGCGGTGTAACCGGTGACGCCGTCGTAGGAGTTGTTCGTGCCGTCCTTGACGTCGACCACCCCGCCGAACTTTCCGGTGCCCTTGGCGAGGGCGTACAGCGCGGTGTGGATGTCGCCGATCCGGTGCCCGGCGACCTGGTCGGCGAGCGCCACGATGCCGGAGAAGAGCGGGCTGGCCTCGCTGGTGCCGCCGTAGACGTCCCAGCCGACGGCCGTCGGGTCGTAGCTGGAGTACACCCAGGCGCCGCCGTCGACCGCCGCGGACATCGAGATGTCCGGGGTGCCGCGCTGCGCGCCGACCACGTTCCGCACGCCGTTCTGGTACGACGGCCGGGCGAAGACGTGCGACTGGCCGCCGCCGCCGGCGCCGTAGTCGTTGTACACGCTCTCCGGCGCGGTGCGGTTGCCGGCCTCGTCCAGGTGGAGCTGGGTGCCGCCGATGGAGGTGACCAGCGGGTCGGAGGACGGCCAGGAGTTCACCTGGTACGGGTAGTTGGAGCTGCCGTCCTCGGTCGCGTCGGTGGCGCCGCCGTCGCCGGAGGAGCCGAGCACCGTCACGCCGCGCCGCGCCGCGTCCTTGAAGGCGTAGCGCAGGTTCTGGATGCTGGAGAAGTCGCCCTTGTCGAAGCCCGGGAAGGTGTTCTCGGTGGCCCCGAAGCTCTGGGTGATGACGTCGCCGACGCCCTGGTCGATCAGCGCCTTCTCGCCGTCCATCATCTCGGGCAGGCCGGTGACGCCCTCGGTCTCGGCGACGCCGGTCTCCAGCAGCACGATGTGCGCGGCCGGGGCGATCGCGTGCGCCATCTCCACGTCCAGCGTGGTCTCGCCGGCCCAGCCGGTGTGGTCGGGGTTGGTCGGGTCGAAGGGCGGCACGTCGCCCCACTTGACGACCTGCACCGTGGTGCTGGGCATCCCGAACTGCTTGCTGTAGACGTCCAGGTCGTGCTGGATCGTCGGCGAGCCGAAGGAGTCGACGATCACGATCGTCCGGCCCTTGCCCGTCACGCCCGCGCGGTAGAGCGGGTTGAGGTCGTACGCCTGCCGGTACTGCGTGGGCGTGTAGCAGTTGATGCCCCACTCGGCCTGGCACTGGGCGATGGTCAGCGGGCTGCCCGCCCCCTTGACCAGCTCATGTCCGACGACGGCGGGCACCGGCTTCACCGCGGGCGCGGCGTGGCCGGCCGCCGCCGTCGCCGCACCGGTGAGCGGGGCCGCCATCAAGGCGGCGGCGGTCAGGGCGGTGGCTCCTGCCGCGGCGACCACGGCGCGCGGCCGCGGGCGAGGTGTGCGCATGGACTCTCCTTGTGTGGAGGGCTCTTCTGGCATGAGGTGCGGCCGTCACGGAGACGGCCGCGGTGGTCACACCGATAGATCATGCCCAGGACAAGGGAGTTCGCCGTTGGCCATCCGTCGTTTTACCCGAACGGCCGATAATTTTACGACGCCATGACCATGTCATGTCGACCCGACGCAACGTCAGACTCACTACTGCGCAGCCGTCACAGGAGTACGAGGCCGGGAGCGTGCGGCAGCGCGCGGGCGGTGACCCCACAGCGGCCACCAACGCCGATGCGCCGCCTGATCGCGGCCACCGACCCACCACCGACTCCGCGACGGAGCCGCCCCGCAGGGGCACACCGTCAGGACACGATGTCCTTCGTACGGAATCCGCGGAACGCCAGCGCGGTGAGCACCACCGCGTACGACACCGAGACCGAGGTGCCCTCGATCATGCCGGTCCACTCGGTGGCCGGCTGCATCGCGTCGAGCCACGCGAACTGCCAGTGCGCGGGCAGGATGTCGCGCCACCGGTGCAGCGCGGTCACCGCGTCCAGCACGTTGCCGACGATGGTCAGGCCGACCGCGCCGCCCACCGCGCCCAACGGCGCGTCGGTGACCGTGGACAGCCAGAACGCCAGCGCCGCCGTGACCAGCTGGATGACGAAGATGTACCCGACCGCGATCGCCAGCCGCGCGACGGCGCTGCCCGCCGGCACCGCGCCCCCGGTGGGGAGTTCGAGGTCGCCCCAGCCGTAGGCCACCGTGCCCGCCACGAGTGCCACCAGCGGCAGCAGGACCAGCGCGACCGCGCTGAAGCCGAGCGCGACGGTGAGCTTGACCACGAGCAGCCGGGCTCGCGGCACGGGCGCGGCCAGCAGGTAGCGCAGGCTCGACCAGCCCGCCTCCGACGCGACCGTGTCACCGCAGAACAGCGCGACCGGCACCACCAGCACGAAGCCCGCCGACACGAACAGGCAGGTCGCCGCGAAGTTGGCGCCGGAGGAGGTGGCCGTGTCGATCAGCGTGGGACCGTTGGCACCGTCGCTCGGGGTGCCGCCGATCGCGAACGCGGCCATCAGCACGAACGGCAGCAAAGCGAGCAGGGCGCCGACCACCAGCGTGCGGCGCCTGCGCAACTGCCGGCGGGCCTCCACCCGCAGCCGCAGCGTACGGCCGGGGCGGTAACCGGGCGCGGTGACGGCCCCGGAGACCGCGGGGTCGTCCGGCGGCTCCGGCAGGTCGGGCACGGGTGCGGCGGGCGCGGTGCTCATGCCGAACCTCCGATCAGGGTCAGGAAGGCGTCCTCCAGGCGGCGGTGCGGGCCGACCTGCGCCACCGGCACGCCGAGCCCGACCAGTTCGGCCACCAGCTCGACCGGCGTCGAGCCGTCCGCGATGACGACGAGCAGCCCGCCCTCGGCCGGCACGGCGGTGGCGACCGCGGGCAGCGCGGCCGCCTTGTCCACCAGGTCCGGCGCCAACTCGCCCGCCACGCCGACCAGTACGGTGTCGGTCGAGCCGACGATCTCCGCCACCGGGCCGGAGGTGATCAGCCGCCCGCGGTCCATGACCACCAGATGCGTACAGGTCTGCTCGACCTCCGCCAGCAGGTGGCTGGAGACGATGACGGTCCGGCCGGTGGCGGCATAGCGGATCATCACCTCGCGCATCTCGCGGATCTGCGGCGGATCGAGGCCGTTGGTGGGTTCGTCCAGGATCAGCAGGTCCGGCAGCCCGAGCATGGCCTGCGCGATCGCCAGCCGCTGCCGCATGCCCTGGGAGTACGTCCGCACCGCGCGCTTGAGCGCGTCGCCGAGCCCGGCGATCTGCAACGCCTCGGCGAGATGGGCGTCTTCGGCCGGGCGGCCGGTCGCCTGCCAGTACAGGTCGAGGTTCTGACGGCCGGTCAGATGCGGCAGGAATCCGGCGCCCTCCACGAAGGCGCCGACCCGGGAGAGCACCGGCGCGCCCGGCCGCACCGCCTCCCCGAACACCCTGATCTCGCCCTCGTCCGGCCGGATCAGGCCCATCAGCATCCGCAACGTGGTGGTCTTCCCCGCGCCGTTCGGCCCGAGCAGGCCGAGCACCTGGCCGGGCTCGACCTGGAAGGTCAACTCCCTTACCGCGTAACGGTCCGCGGACTTCGCGTACCGCTTGCTCAGCCCGCTGATCCGCAACGGGACCGCGGCCAGCGCCGGGTCGGCCGGGCGGGGGCGGACCCGGCGGCGGCCGGTGACCAGCAGCGCCACCGCGACCAGCACCGCGACCGGCGGCAGCACCCAGGTCCACCACGGCAGCGCGTTCGCGTCGGCGCCCAGCGCGCTGTCGGTGGGGACGGTGACGGCGGAGCCGGCCAGCGCGACGGTGTAGGTCGCGGGCGCGGCGGGCGTCGCGTAGCCGAGGTCGGTGCTGGCCAGCACCACGGCCATCCGGTGCCCGGCCGCGAACTCGTGGTCGACCGCGGGGAGTTCGACCCGTACGGTGCGGCCCGACGGCGACCCGGCGACCCGAACCGGCGTGGCCAGGCCGGCCGGCAGGACCTGCTTGCCGTCCGGGCCGACGTCGTAGAGCTTCGCGAACAGCACGGCCTCGGAAGCGGTGGTGGACACCTTGACGGTGACCGTCGGGGCGCCGGTGAGGGTGGTGGCACGGCGCAGGGGCGCGGACACGAAGCGGGCCGACTGGCCCGGGAAGTCGACGGCCACGCTCTGCCCCAGCTGGGCGAGTTGGGAGATCGCGCCCGATCCCGGCACCGAGGAGATCGCGGGCGGCGAGCCGCCGGCCGGGTTGGTGATCTGCTGCGGCGCGCCGGTCAGCGGCACGCGCCGGGCGGCGGTGCCGGCCAGTCCCGGGTAGCGGTCCGCGCTCGCGCCGCGCAGCACCACGCTGCCGTCGGTCGCGTTCAGGCCGCCGGTGCGGGTGACGCGGAAGGAGGGACCGGTACTGACCCCCTTGTCGCCCTTGAGGTAGCGGTCGAACCACGCGGTGACCCGGCCGTTCACCCGGGCGTCCTCGGTGTTGCCGCCGTCGTGGCCGCCCGCGATCCAGTCGACGGACACCGGGGCGCCGTTCGCCTTGATCGCCTTGGCCATGGCGTCGGACTGGGAGAGCGTGAACAGCGAGTCGGTCTGGCCCTGCACGATCAGCGTGGGCACCTTGATCCGGTTGCCGACCGTGGCCGGGCTCAGCGCGGCGAGCTGCGCGCGGTCCGCCGCGGTGGCCTGGCCGCTCGTGGCGACCCGCTTGTACAGATCGCAGATCGACGGCTCGAACCGGCCGCAGACCGGGTCGGCCGAGGCGCTGTCGGGCGGGGCGGCGCCGGCGGTGGGCCCGGAGCCGGTCGGCGCGGAGCCGGTGGGCGTGGAGCCGGTCGGCGCGGAACTGGCAGGCGTGGAGCCGGTGGACGCTGCGGGGGCGTCCGAGGCGGCCGGGGCCGGCGCGTCGCCGGGGGCCGACCCGGGCCCGCCGCCGGTGGGGGGCGACGCCTGACCGGTCGTGGCGCCGATGCCCGCCGGGGTGCCACCGGAGAAGAGGATGCCGCTCCACATCTTCTTGTACACGCCGTCGGGCAGCAGCGCGTCCGCGAAGTCCCAGTACGTCTCGCGGGGCGCGATCGCGTCGATCCGCGGATCGTCGCCCGCCGCGAGCAGCGAGACCGCGCCGCCGTAGGAGATGCCGGAGATGCCGACCCGGGGGTCGCCGGGAGCGTCGAGCTGCACGTCGGGGCGGGTGGCGAGCCAGTCGACGAGCCGGCCGACGTCGGCGACCTCGCCGTCCTTCGCGTTGAGTCCGATCCGGCCGCCGGAAGCGCCGAAGCCGCGCGCGGACCAGGTCAGCACCGCGTAGCCGTGCTTCGCCAGCGCCTCGGCCTGGCCGCGCACGTCGTCCTTGGTGCCGCCGAAGCCGTGCGCGAGCAGCACCGCGGGCCGGCGCCGGGTGCCGCCGTCGGTGAAGTACGAGGTGTCCAGCCGCACTCCCCCGGCGCCGGTCAGCATCGCGTCCGTACGGTGCACCGACCCGCTCGCGCCGCCGGCCGTCGCCGTACCCGCGACGATGCCGCCCACCGCGACGACGGCGAACGCCCCCACCGCCGCGAACCACTTCCGCCCGCGCGGCCACCGTAGATCCATCCCCCGATCCTAGGCCGTGTTTTGGAAGTAGCGCCGTCCGCCCAAAGGGCGGGGCCCGTGGCGTCTGGTGCGTGCGATCGCAAGGCGGAGGGTTGTCCTCGTAGTGGGCCTACTCGGACAAGCCCGACAACGAAGCGAGCGTGCGTGCCAGGCGCCACGGGCCAGGCGGGACTTCCAAAACACGGCCTAGGCGGGACGGCGCCGGGCTCCGTGACCGCCGGTCCGCTCACCGGAGATTCCCAGGAAACCCGCCGGTCGCCGCGCCCGCCCGCCACCCGCGCCCGCCACCCGCACGCCCGGATCAGCGCGGCCGTCCGCACGCGGCCGTCGGCTCACCGATCGGCTCACCGAGCGGCTCGGCGATCAGCCCAGCGATCAGCCCAGCGATCAGCGCAGCGACTCGGGAAGTGCCTCCCGGTGCACGATGCCCAGCCGCTGCGTCGCACGGGTCAGTGCGACGTAGAGGTCACTGGTCCCGAACCGTCCGGGCTCCACGACCAGGACGTGGTCGAACTCGAGCCCCTTCGCCTCGCGCGGGCCGAGCAGCACCACGGACCGGGCGAGGTCGGGTTCCCCGCCTGCCTCGACCCCGTCGAGCCGGGCCGCGATCTCCTCGTGCAGCGCACGCGGGGCGATCACCGCGAGCCGCCCCTCCTCGGGCGTGAACTCGGCGACGGCCCGCGCCACCGCGCCCGCCAGATCCGCACCGGACTCCCGCGTCCACGGCCGCTCCCCGGTGGACCGCACCGACCCGGGCGGCTCGAACGACGGGTCCTGGGCCCGTACCACCCGCGCGGCCAGCTCCATGATCTCCGCGGGCGTGCGGTAGTTGACCCCCAGCCGCACATGCGTGAACCGGTCACCGACATACGGCTCCAGGATCTTCTGCCACGATCCGACACCCGCCTCCTCCGAGGTCTGCACCGGATCGCCGACCAGGGTCAGCGAGCGGGTCGGCGACCGGCGCATCAGCAACCGCCACGCCATCGGGGAGAGTTCCTGCGCCTCGTCGACGATGATGTGCCCGAAGGCCCAGGTCCGGTCGGCGGCGGCCCGCTCGGCCGCGCTCCTGTGGTCGGCCTCCTCCTGCCGCGCGGCCATCCGATCGGCGTCGATGATGTCGTGGGCGGCCAGCACCTCGGACTCGCCGTCCTCGAACTCGTAGGTCTCCGACGCCCGGGACAGCTCCAGCACACCCTGCGCGTAGTCGACCCGCCGCCGGCGCTCGGCCTCCGCCGCGGCCCGCTCGGCACTGTCGTCGGTCCCGAGCAGTTCGGCCGCCTCGTCCAGGAGCGGCACGTCGGCCGGGGTCCACTCCCGGTCGCCGGGAGCGCGGCGGACGGCGTCGGCGTCCTCGTCCGCCAGGTACACCGGCTCGGCCAGGTAGCCGGCGAGGAACGCCTCGGGGGTGAGCGCCGGCCACAGCTCCGCCACGGCGGCCTGCACCTCCTCGCTCGCGGCGACACCCTTGCCGAGCTGGGCGATGTCGGCAGGGCCGAGGAAGTTGGGGCCGCCGTACGGGTCCGTGCCGATGCGCTCGGCGAGTTGCGCGGTGAGGGCGTCGATGACGTGGAACGCGAAGTACGGGCGGGCGAGGTTGTGCGGCAGGCGGGTCTCGCGGGCCGCCTGGCGGGCTTCGTAGGCGATCTCCCAGTCCAGCACGAGGTCGCCGTCGTCGTGCCGGATGACCATGGGTGCTCCGGGCTCGGGCATCTGCTGCCGGTCGCGTACGGCGAGGGCGAGCGCCTCGGCCATCCCCGCACCGCCCTTGACGGCCGCCGCGCGGGGGGTGTCGGTGCCGCGGGCGTCCACACCGGGGTAGAGCTCCGCCTGCGTGGCGAGCATGACCCCGGTCTCGCCGAGGGCCGGCAGCACCTCGCCGATGTAGCGCAGGAACGCCGGATTGGGCCCCACCACCAGGACCGCGCGCTTGGCCAGCAGCTCCCGGTGCTCGTACAGCAGGTAGGCCGCACGGTGCAGCGCGACCGCCGTCTTGCCGGTGCCGGGGCCGCCCTCGACGACCAGGACCCCGCGGTGCGGAGCGCGGATGACGCGGTCCTGTTCCGCCTGGATGGTTTGCACGATGTCGCCCATCCGGCCGGTGCGGGCGGAGCTGAGCGCGGCCAGCAGCACGGTGTCACCGCTCGGGTCCTCGAAGCCGCTGCGTTCGCGGTCGTCGAGATCGAGGATCTCGTCGTGCAGCTCGGTCACCGTGCGGCCCTCGGTGCTGATATGCCTGCGCCGGCGCAGACCCATGGGCGTATGGCCGGTGGCGAGATAGAACGGTCGGGCGACCGGCGCCCGCCAGTCGATCAGAACGGGTGTGCGCTCCGCGTCGTCCGCGCGAATTCCGAGCCGGCCGATATGGTGCGTGGCGCCGTCGCGGAGATCAATACGGCCGAAGCAGAGCGAACCGTCCACCGCATTCAGCGCGGCCAGCAGCCCGGACCGCTCGGCGACCAGCACCTCGCGCTCGACCCGGGCCTGCCGCCCGCTTCCCACCGGGGCCAACGCGTCCTCGACCCGCTCCGCGGCGGACTCGCGCAGCGTGTCGACACGGCCGTAGAGCCGGTCGAGGAATTCCTGTTCCCGCTCCAATTCGACACTTTCGCGAGTTGACAAAGCTGCTCCCTACTGGCTAAGCTGTGCCTATCAGCCCCCGATGTGGGGCTTTTCTCATGCGCGCACAGAAACCCTCAATATACGCGAGCAAATCCCCGTTCCGCAATTGCGGTGCGGGGATTTCCGCGCCCGTCCCTCCCGTGTCGGTGGCGCGGGATACGGTCGGGGGCGTGAGCAAGGGGTTGACGGCGGCGCAGCGCAGGGCGGTCACGGGGTCCGACCCGTCGACGGGTCGGGTGGCCGCCGGAGCCGTGGTGTGCACGGGACTGGTGGCGGCCGGGTTGGCGGTGCGGCACGGGCGGGCGGGGCAGCACTACCTGACGCCGGAGGGCCGGCGGGTGCGGGCCGAACTGGCCGAGCGCGACGCCCGGGTCGCGCGGGAGGCGGCCGGGGAACCGGCGCAGGGTGGGCACACCGAGCCGGAGCGCGGGCAGTTCGTCGCCGACGACGGGTCCGGGACGGTGCGTACGACCGCGGCGCGGCCCGGTGAGGTGGCCGCCGCGTGGGAGGGGCTGCTCCAGATCCGCGCGGTGCTGGGTGACGGCGCGGTGGAGGTGCCGGCGGGCTGGGAGCGGGAGCGGCCGGTGCACGCGGTGGCGCTGGCCCTGGAGGCGGCGGGGGTGCCGCCGCACCGCGCCGAGCGGCCGTCGGGCTACCGGGTGGGGCCGTCCGATCATCCGGGCCTGGTCGAGGTGACCTGGTCCGAGGCCGGTTCGGGGCCGGCCTCGCTCGCCCGCGTCGTCGCGCTGCTCGGCCCGCTCGGCTGGCAGGCGACCGAGCACCACGCCCGCGGCGGCGCGCCCTTCCTGCTCGTCTCCCCCCGCCACACCTGACCGCGCGCCCCCGCCGCCCCCACCTCCCTCCCGCTACCCGGACCACCCCCGCCCGTCCCGGTCGCCCGCCGCGCTTCAGACCGCGGGCGGCGCCGCCGCGAGCCCGGCCACCGGCGGGTTGAGGCGGGTGAACCCCTCCTGCCGCTGGTACGGGAAGTAGGGATACGGCGCCGTCCGCCCGCTCGCCGCGTCGAGCCTCGCCGTCTGCTCCGGGGTGAGCGCCCAGCCGACCGCGCCGAGGTTCTGCCGGAGCTGCTCCTCGTTGCGGGCGCCGATGATGACGGAGGAGACGGTCGGCCGCCGGAGCAGCCAGTTGAGAGCGATCTGCGGGATGGCCTTGCCGGTCTCCTCGGCGATCTCGTCGAGGACGTCGACCACGCGGTAGAGGAGTTCGTCCTCGACCGGCGGGCCGAAGTCGGCGGTCTGGTGCAGCCGGCTGCCGGCGGGCAGCGGCCGGCCGCGGCGGATCTTGCCGGTCAGCCGGCCCCAGCCGAGCGGGCTCCAGACCACCGCCCCGATCCCCTGGTCGAGCCCGAGCGGCATCAGCTCCCACTCGTAGTCGCGCCCGACGAGGGAGTAGTAGACCTGGTGCGCGACATAGCGCGGCCGGCCGTACTTCTCCGCGACGGCGAGGGACTTCATCACCTGCCAGCCGGAGAAGTTGGAGACTCCGACGTAGCGGACCTTGCCCGCTCGCACGAGGTCGTCGAGCGTGGCCAGGACCTCCTCGATCGGCGTGCCGGCGTCGTAGGCGTGCAGTTGGAAGAGGTCGATGTGGTCGGTGCCGAGCCTGCGCAGCGCGGCCTCGCACGCGGCGAGCAGCCGCGACCGGGAGGAGCCCGCGTCGCCCGGCCCGTCGCCCGTGGGCAGGCTGGTCTTGGTGGACACGATCACCTGGTCCCGGCGGCCCTTGATCGCCTCGCCCAGCACCTCCTCGGACGCGCCGCCGGAGTAGACGTCGGCCGTGTCGAACATCGTGATCCCGGCGTCCAGGCAGATGTCCACCAGACGGCGTGCCTCGCGGGCGTCGGTGCTGCCCCAGGCGCCGAAGAGCGGGCCCTGCCCGCCGAACGTGCCGGCGCCGAAGCTCAGCGCGGGCACCTTGAGGCCGGACGAACCCAACCGCCTGTATTCCATGACTGCTCCTTCGATCGTTCGCTCGTCCACCGGGCGGCGGCGCGCGCCGCACGCGGCACGCACAGCACCGCGGACACGCGCCGCCCAGCGACTAACGGTTCTCCAGTTCCGTTAAGCTAGGTCTGACGATAGCACTGGCGCAGCCATTAATGGAACCGGAGTCCCGTTATGACCGTGGAACGACCAGACCCGGGAAGCGTCCGACCAGGCGGGCGGACGGCACGCGTGCGCGCCGCCGTGCTCGACGCGGCCGGCGACGCCCTGGCCGAACAGGGCTTCGCCCAGCTGGACCTGGCCGATGTCGCGCGCCGCGCCGAGGTGGGCCGGACCACCGTCTACCGCCGCTGGGGCACGGTGACCGGCCTGGTGGCCGACCTGCTCACGGACATGGCCGAGCGTTCGCTGCCGCGCACCGAGACCGGCTCGCTGCTCGGCGACCTGACGGCCAACGCCCGGCTCGTCCAGCGCACGCTGGCCGACCCGCGGCAGGGCGCGCTGTTCCGTGCGGTGATCGCGGCCGCCACCTGCGAGCCGAAGACCGCCGAGGCGCTGCGGCGCTTCTACCTCACCCGCGTCGGCGAGTGGGCGCCCTGCGTCCAGCAGGGCATCGACCGCGGCGAGGCGCCCGAGGGCACCGACACCCACGAGGTGATCCGCGCGGTGTCCGCCCCCCTCTACTACCGCCTGCTCACCGGCGGCGAGCGGCTCGACGAAGCCGCCGCGGACCGGGCCGCCGCGGCCGCCATGGCCGCCACCCGCGCGGGCGTCTTCGTGCGGAGCGCCGAGCCGCGCTGAACCGTCGTCCCCTGACCGTCCCCTGACCACCCCCGCGCCGCGACGCGGGGCAGCACGCGGCAGCACCCGGGTCCACCGGTGGCCGTCGCGGTTTCTCGCGCCCCGATACCCGACATGACGCCCAGATGTCCGGGTTATTGCGAGAAGAAATCGCAATCTTGCACGAACTCATTTACTTACTGCGGCGGCGCTCGTAGTCTCTCCACGCCCGGCCGGGTGTCCCACTTCCCCTCACCCCCGACCCGCAAGGACCTGCCTGTGTCGCAACAAACGCGCAGCCACGACCAGAACCCCCCACGGCAGCACCGGTTCAGACGGCGCGGCACCGCCGCCGTGCTCTCCTTCGCGGTCGCCGCCGCGGCCGCGCTCACCGCGGTGACCCTGGCGAGCGCCCCGTCCGCGCACGCCGCCGGCGGCGTACCGGCCCCCTCGCCCGTCGGCATCTCCGGCCGCGGCGCGAACGTGCCGTTCACGGAGTACGAGGCGGAGTACGCCAACACCAACGGCGCCCTGATCGGCCCGGACCGGCTCTACACCCACCTGCCCTCGGAGGCGTCCGGCCGGCAGGCCGTGACCCTCGACGCGGTGGGCCAGTACGTCGAGTTCACCCTCACCAAGCCCGCCAACGCGATGTCGCTGCGCTACAGCATCCCGGACTCCGCCGACGGCAAGGGCCGGGACGCCTCCCTCGACGTGCAGGCGAACGGCCAGTCCGTCAAGACCCTGCCGGTGACCTCCCGTTACAGCTGGTACTACGGCGGCTACCCGTTCAGCAACGACCCGGGCGGCGGCAACGCGCACCACTTCTACGACGAGTCCCGGACCATGTTCGGCACCACCTACCAGGCCGGCACGAAGATCCGGGTGCAGGTCACCTCGACCGCGCAGTCACCGTCGTTCACCATCGACCTCGCCGACTTCGAGCAGGTGGCCGCGCCGATCGCCCAGCCCTCCGGCTCGATCAACGCCGTCACCGACTACGGCGCCGACCCCACCGGCGCCACCGACTCCACCGCGAAGATCCAGGCGGCGGTCGACGCCGGCCAGGCGCAGGGCAAGCCGGTGTACATCCCGCAGGGCAACTACACGCTCTACGACCACGTCATCGTGGACGGCGTGACGGTCGAGGGCGCCGGTCCCTGGTACACCGTCTTCGGCGGCCGCGACCCGGTGAACCGCAACCGCGCCGCGGGCTTCTACGGCAAGTACGTCGCCGGCGGCGGCTACACCGGGGAGATCCGGCCGAAGGAGGCCGGCGGCCCGAGCAAGAACGTCACCCTGAAGGACTTCGCCATCATCGGCGACATCACCGAGCGGGTCGACGACGACCAGGTCAACGGCATCGGCGGCGCCCTGTCGAACTCGACCATCGACGACCTGTGGATACAGCACGTCAAGGTCGGCGCCTGGATGGACGGTCCGATGGACCATCTCACCATCGAGAACAGCCGCATCCTGGACACCTCGGCCGACGGCGTCAACTTCCACTCCGGCGTGACCGATTCGACCGTCACCAACACCTTCGTCCGGGACACCGGCGACGACGGGCTCGCGTCCTGGCCGGAGAAGGCGCCCAACGCGGACGACAGCTTCACCCACAACACGGTGGTGCTGCCGGTGCTGGCGAACAACATCGTCACCTACGGCGGCAAGGACTTCACGATCTCGGACAACGTGATGGCCGACACCGTCACCAACGGCGGCGGCCTGCACATCGCCAACCGCTACCCGGGCGTCAACGGCGGCTCGGCCAACGGCGTCTCCGGCACCATCACCGCGGACTCCAACACCCTGATCAGAGCCGGGAACAGCGACTACAACTGGCAGTTCGGGGTGGGCGCGATCTGGTTCGACGGCCTCCAGGGCACCGTCGACGCGGACATCGAGATCACCAACACCGACATCCTCGACAGCTCCTACGAGGCGATCCAGTCGATCGAGGGCGGCGGCGTCACCGGCGTCCACTTCAAGAACGTCAACATCGACGGCGCCGGCACCTTCGCCATCCAGGGCCAGGCCCCGGCGAACATGACCTTCACCAACGTGACCGCGAAGAACATCGCGCAGGCGGACAAGCCGATCTACAACTGCGAGGGCACCGCCCTGGTCCTCAACGACAGCGGCGGCAACTCCGGCTGGAACAACGGCGGTCAGCAGTGCAACGGCTGGCCCGCGCCGGTGTGGACCAACGGCGGCGTGCCCACCGGCGGCGGCAGCGGGGGCGACAGCGGCGGCACCACCCCGCCGACCACGCCTCCCACGACGCCCCCGACCACCCCGCCGACCACTCCCCCGGCCGGCGGCAACCTCGCCAAGGGCCACCCGGCCACCGACACCGGCCACTCCGACGTCTACACGGCCGCCAACGCGGTGGACGGCGACGCCAACTCGTACTGGGAGAGCACGAACAACGCCTTCCCGCAGTCGCTGACCGTCGACCTCGGCTCCGCCCAGACCGTCGGGCGCCTGGTGCTGAAGCTGCCGCCGGCCGCCGCGTGGGCCACCCGCACCGAAACCCTCTCCGTCCTCGGCTCCACGAACGGCTCCACCTTCAGCACGCTCAAGTCCTCCGCCGGGTACACCTTCAACCCTTCCAGCGGGAACACCGCTACGGTGTCCTTGAGCCCGACCTCCACCCGCTACCTCCGGCTCACCTTCACGGCCAACACCGGCTGGCCCGCGGGCCAGCTCTCCGAGCTGGAGGCGTACGCCTCCTGACAGGCGTACGCCTCCGACCGGATCGGGGCACCTCTCACCGGAGGGGTGCCCCGCACCCGGACCGCAGCACGGCACGACGGCCGGCCCGCAGGACCGTGAGACCGCAGGACGCCGGGATCGCCGCGCGTACCAGCCGCAGGTCACCGCGGCGCGGCGGCGGCAGGGCCCAGCTCCGCCCGCGCTTTCGGCAGCGCATAGAGTCGCGTTCCATGGAATATCGTCACCTCGGCCGCAGCGGCCTGTTCATCAGCGAGATCGCCTACGGAAACTGGCTCACCCACGGCTCCCAGGTGGAGGAGGACGCCGCCACCGCGTGCGTGCGCGCCGCGCTCGACGCGGGCATCACCACCTTCGACACCGCCGACGTCTACGCGCAGACCCGCGCCGAGTCCGTGCTCGGCCGCGCGCTGAAGGGCGAGCGGCGCGAGGGCCTGGAGATCCTCACCAAGGTCTTCTGGCCCACCGGCCCGGGGCACAACGACCGGGGCCTGTCCCGCAAGCACATCGCGGAGTCCATCGAGAACTCGCTGCGCCGGCTGCAGACCGACCACGTCGACGTCTACCAGGCGCACCGCTTCGACGTCTCCACCCCGCTGGAGGAGACGATGGAGGCGTTCGCGGACGTCGTGCACTCCGGCAAGGCGCACTACATCGGCGTCTCGGAGTGGACCTCGGACCAGATCAGGCGCGGCCACGCGCTCGCCCGCGAGCTGCGCATCCCGCTGGTGTCCAACCAGCCGCAGTACTCGGCGCTGTGGCGGATCATCGAGGGCGAGGTCGTGCCCACCTGTGAGGAACTGGGCCTGGGCCAGGTGGTGTTCTCGCCGATCGCGCAGGGCGTGCTGACCGGGAAGTACAAGCCGGGGCAGCAGCCGCCGGCCGGTTCCCGGGCCACCGACGGCAAGGGCGGCTCGGACATGATCAGCCGCTGGATGCACGACGACCTGCTGGAGCGGGTGCAGCAGCTCCAGCCGCTGGCCGCCGAGGCGGGCCTGTCGCTGGCCCAGCTCGCCGTCGCCTGGGTGCTCCAGAACCCGAACGTCTCCGCGGCGATCGTCGGCGCCTCCCGCCCCGAGCAGGTCGCGGAGAACGCGAAGGCCGCGGGCGTGAAGCTCGACGCCGAGCTGATGGCGAAGATCGAGGAGGTGCTCGCCCCGGTCGCGATCACCGACCCGAAGCGGGTCCACGAGAACGTGCCCGAGCGCCGCTGAGGCGGAGCGCGGCGCGCGGTACACCTCGCGTCCGGGCCCGGCTCCGGCCGCCGCCGGGCGGTTCGCCTCGCGTGGCGGTGCGGGGCGGGCCGGTCCCGCGCGTAGGGTGACTACAGTTCTGTAGACGTCTGTTCCGGCCGGCCGCGCTCGGCCGGCCGGGCGGGCCCCGCGCACCGCCGGGGTCCGGGGAAGGCGGGCCGCCCGATGTCTCGCACGCCGTCCGGCCGGCCCCGCCGGTCGCCGTACACCCGGCGCGGCCTGGGCTGGGCCGCCGCTCTGGCGGCGGCGTTCGCGGTGCTGGCCGGGGTGGTGCTGACCCGGCACGGCACGCCGTACCCCCTGGACACCGGCCCGATCGACTGGTCCGTACGGCACCGCCCGCACGGCTGGCTGACGGCCGCGCGCGGGGTGACGCACGCGGGCACCGGCCCGTACCCGTTCGTGGCGGCGGCGCTCGGCGGCTGGCTCGGCGGCAGCCGGGGGCGGATGGCCCGGGCTCGCGCCGGGGTGCCGGTGGCGCTGCTCGCGGTGGTGGCGCTGGTCGCCGAACAGGCCGTGCGTGGCGCGGTGATGGTGGCCGCGGACCGCGCCCGGCCCCCGGTCGCCGACTGGGCGGTGGCCGCGTCGGGGCACTCCTTCCCCTCCGGGCACACCTCGTCGAGCGCGATGGCCGCCGGACTGCTGGCGTGGGGCGCGCTGCGGGCCCGCCCGGGGCCGCCGGGCCGCGTCGCCGCCGCCCTGTGCGTGGCGGCCGCGGTCGCGGTGGGCTGCTCCCGGGTCTACCTGGACGTGCACTGGCCGACGGACGTGCTCGGCGGCTGGCTGTACGCGGGCTGGTGCCTGCTGCTGGCGCTGCCGCCGCTGACCGCGTACGCCCGCGCGCACGACGGCGAGGACGGCAGCGGCAGCGGAGAGGTCAGACCTTGACGCCGTGCGACCGCAGGAACCTGAGCGGGTCGACGTCGTCGCCGTAGTCCGGGCCGGTGCGCATCTCGAAGTGCAGGTGCGGTCCCGTCGCGTTGCCGGTCGCGCCCGAACGGGCGATCCGCTGCCCCTCGTTGACGTGCTGGCCGACCTTCACCGAGATCTGCGACAGATGGCCGTACTGGCTGTACTCGCCGTCGGCGTGCCTGATCACGACCTGGTAGCCGTACGACCCACCCCAGCCGGCGGTGACCACGGTGCCCGCGGCGACCGAGTGCACCGCGGTGCCGGTGCCGACGAGGAAGTCGACGCCCGTGTGGTAGCCGCTGGCCCAACTGCCGCCGCCCACGTGGTAACCGGTGCCGATGGACGCGTGCACCGGCACGGTCCACCCGGAGGACTTCTTGGCCGCGGGCTCGGCGTGCGTCTTCTTCGGCGCGGGTTTGGCGGCGGGCTTGGCAGCGGGTCTGGCCTCAGGTCTGGCCGCGGGCTTCGCCGCCGGTTTCGCGGTGGGCTCGGCGGCGGGCGCGTGCGTCGTCTTCGGCGCCGCCTTGGCGGGAGCCGCCAAGGTCAGTCGCTGGCCGGGCAGGATCAGGTCGGGGTCGTCGCCGACCACCGCGTGGTTGTCGGCGTACAGCTCCGGCCAACCGCCCTTGACCTGGTGGTCCGCCGCGATGCCGGAGAGCGTGTCGCCGTGCACGACGGTGTAGCGGTCCCCGGCGTCGGACTTCTTCCCGCCCGGCTTCTTCCCGCCCGGCTTCTTCGCGCCCGGCTTCTTCGCGTCGGCCTTCTTCGTATCGGCCTTCGCGCCGGACGGCTTCGCGGCGGCCGGGTGCGCCGGGTGCGCGGTCGGGGAGGTGTGCTCCGTGGACTTCCTCTTCGGCTCCGCGCCGGCCTTCTTCGTACCGGTCGACACCTGCACGGTGTGCGAGGCCGTCGCGGGCTCCCGGGTCAGCCCGGCCCGTACCGAGCAGACCGGCCACGCGCGCGGGCCCTGGCTGCCGAGCACCTTCTCGGCGACCGCGATCTGCTCGCTCTTGGAGGCGAGGTCGGCGCGCGCGGCGTACGCGGTCCCGCCGTACGCCCGCCAGGTGCTCGCGGTGAACTGGAGCCCGCCGTAGTACCCGTTGCCGGTGTTGATCGTCCAGTTGCCGGAGGACTCGCACTTGGCGACCTTGTCCCACACCCCGGCGGTGGCGGCGTGCGCGCTGCTCATCCCGACCAGCGGCAGCGCGAGCCCGGCACCGCCCGCGGTGACGGTCAGCGACGCCTGGGAGACCCGGCTGGGACGATAGCGGCGGTGGCGTCCGCGTAAGGCCATGACGCGCGTCCTTTCCCTACGCTTCAGCGCCCGGGCTGCTCCGGGCGGGCCAGAGAGGCGGGCCAAAGATAGGCCCGCCCCGGCGCGCCCACAAGAGTGCCCGCAACAGCACAGGTGGGACTAGCCGGCGCATCCGGGGCGTTGTACGCCAAGTGACTTCTTTGCTGCGCGACACGCCGTTCTCCGTCCTGGACCGGTCCCGTACCCGCGAGGGCGAGGACCCGCCGCGGGCGCTGCGCGAGACCGTCGGCTTCGCGCGGCAGGCGGAGGCGCTGGGTTACCACCGGTTCTGGGTCTCGGAGCACCACAGCGTGCCGGGGGTGGCCGGTTCCGCGCCCACCGTGCTCGCGGCCGCCGTGGCCTCGGCGACCTCGCGGATCAGGGTCGGCACCGGCGGGGTGATGCTGCCCAACCACCGGCCGCTGGTGGTCGCCGAGCAGTTCGGCGTGCTGGAGTCGCTCTTCCCCGGGCGGATCGACATGGGCCTGGGCCGCTCGGTCGGTTTCACCGGCGGCGTACGCAAGGCGCTCGGCCACGGCAAGGAGGCCGCCGAGGGCTTCGACGAGCAGATCGGCGAGCTGCTCGGCTGGTTCGACGGCACCCAGCGCGCGTATCCGCAAGTGCACGCCTGGCCCGCCGAAGGGCTGCGCCCGGCACCGTTCCTGCTCGCCACCGCCAGCGGCGCCGACCTCGCCGCCGCGCACGGCCTGCCGCTGGTGATCGGCGGGATACGCGGCGAGGACGCGATGCTGCGGGCGGTGGACCGCTACCGCGCCGCGTTCCGCCCGTCCCCGTGGGCCGACGCGCCGTACGTGGTGCTCTCCGGCACCGTGGCGGTCGCCGCCACCGGGGAGCAGGCGCGCCGGCTGCTGGCCAGCGAGGCGTGGGCGACGGCGTACTCCCGCACGCACGGCGTCTTCCCGGCGCTGGCGCCGTACGCGTCGATCGCCGCGACCGCGATGGCCGGCGCGGAGCGGGACCGCTTCGAGGAGGCGATGGCCGGGCACATCCACGGCACCCCGCAGGACGTGGCGAAGTCCCTCGAATCGCTGCTGTCGCGCAGCGCCGCCGACGAGTTCCTGGTGACCACCAGCACCTACGACCGCGCCGAACTGCTGGAGTCCTACCGGCTGCTGGCCGACCTGCTGCACTGAGCTGGGCCCGAGTGTCCGGGAACGTCGCGAACCCCGCGAACCCGCAGGCCGGACACCCCCGCCCGTAGGATCGTACGGACGCGGTCCGCGCATCCGCCGGCCGCCGGGCACGGGAGGGGACCTCGGATGGGCACCGTACGGGTCGGCATCGTCGGCATCGGCAACTGCGCGTCGTCGCTGGTGCAGGGCGTGGAGTTCTACCGGGACGCCGAGCCGGGCGCGGTGGGGCTGACCCACCCGGTGTGCGCGGGGTACGCCGTCGGCGACGTGGAGTTCTCCGCGGCCTTCGACGTGCACACCGGGAAGACCGGCCGGGACCTGTCGGAGGCGATCTGGGCGGCGCCGAACAACTCGCGGGCGTTCGCGAAGGTGCCGCACCTGGGCGTTCCGGTGACCGAGGGCCCGCTCGCCGACGGGGTGGGGCGCGGCAGCGCGGACCGGCTCGACGTGCGGGGCGAGGCGAGCCTGGACGACGTGGTGCGGCGACTGAAGGAGAGCGGCACGCACGTCCTGGTGAACTTCCTGCCGGTGGGCAGCCAGGCGGCGTCCGAGCTGTACGCGCGGGCGGCGCTGGAGGCCGGCTGCGCCTTCCTCAACTGCATCCCGTCGGTGGTGGCGCGCTCCCCGCAGTGGGCGGAGCGGTTTGCGGCGGCCGGGCTGCCGCTGGCCGGCGACGACCTCAAGAGCCAGTTCGGCGCGACGCTGATCCACCGCGCGCTGGTGGACGTGCTGCGGCGCAACGGCGTGGCGCTGCGCAGCACCTACCAGTTGCTGGGCGGCGGCAACATGGACTTCTGGAACATGCAGGACGCGGAGCGGATGGCCGACAAGAAGGCCACGAAGGCGCAGGGCATGTTCGCCGGCGGCACGGACGCGGCCGGAGCCGGGGCCGGGAAGGCGGCCGGCGCTGAGCCGCAGGTCCACGTGGGAGCCGACTTCATCCCGTTCCTCGGCGACCGCAAGGTGGCCTTCATCCGCGTGGAGGCCGAGGCGTTCGGGGGCACCCCGCTCGACATCGACCTGCGGATGGAGGTCGACGACTCGCCGAGCGCGGCGGGGAACGTCCTGGACGCGGTGCGGTATCTCAAGGCCGCGCTGGACCGCGGGGTGGGCGGCGTGGTGGACGCGGTGGCGGCCTCGGTGATGAAGGCGGCGCCGGTACCGCTGGACGAGACGGCGACCGCGCGGGGGCTGGCCGAACTGGGCTGAGCGGGCCGCGGTCCACCTGCCCGTACGCCGTCGCGGCGGCCGGTACGCGTCGCGCGGGCGGTGTCAGGTGGCCGGTACGCCGTCACGTGGGCGACGTACCCGACGGCCGATCAGCGCGGTATGACTATCCGACATATGACGGTACGTCTGGTTGGCGGCGCCCGGGTCACTCGCAGGCGCCGCGGCCTCACCGGTATGGGCTGCACCACCGCGCAGGGGTTGCTCATCGTTCTTACGGTGATCATATGAACGACATCCGTCCTCTTCGCCACTCCGCTCGCCGCCGCACCACGCTGCCCGTCGCCTTGCCCGCCGCGCTGCCCGCCGCCGCGCTGGCCGCCGCGTGCTGCCTGACCGCGCTGACCGCCGCGCCCGCGGTGGCCGCGGCAGCCGCTCCGGCGGTGGCGCCCGCGTCCGGTGGGGGTCAGGGCTCCTCGGGCTCCGCCGCCGACACCTCCCAGACGGCCGTGGACCGGACGCTGCTCGCCGAGCCCGGCGTGCACGTGCTGCCCCGCTCGGGCGCCCCCGAACTGCCGTCCGGCCTGTCCGCGCTGTCCTGGACGGTGTCCGACGCCCGCACCGGCCAGGTGCTGGCCGCGAAGGACGCGCACCGGCAGCTGCCGCCCGCCTCCACCCTCAAGACGCTCTTCGCCGACACGGTGCTGCCGCGCTTCCCCGGCGACCTCAAGCACAAGGTCAAGGACTCCGACCTGGCCGGCCTGGGCGACGGCAGCAGCCTGGTCGGGGTGCAGCCCGGCCAGACCTACACCGTCGCCGACCTGTGGCGCGGCGTCTTCCTCGCCTCCGGCAACGACGCCGTGCACGTGCTGGCGAACATGAACGGCTCGGTCGCGAAGACCGTCGCCGAGATGCAGGCCAAGGCGCGGATGCTGGGCGCGGACGACACCCATGTGGTCACCCCGGACGGCTACGACGAGCCGGGGCAGGTCTCCTCCGCCTACGACCTGGCGGTGTTCGCCCGGGCCGGGCTGGACAACCCGGACTTCGCGCAGTACGCCTCGACGAAGGACTCCGAGTTCCCCGGCGGCTACGACGCGCACGGCTCGTACGTGGCGTCCTTCGGCATCGAGAACACCAACCGGCTGCTGACCGGCGAGAAGGGCGTCACCGCCTACCCGGGCCTGGTCGGCGTGAAGAACGGCTACACCACCAACGCGGGCAACACCCTGGTCGCCGCGGCCCGCAAGAACGGCCGCACCATCATCGTGTCGGTGATGAACCCGCAGTCCGGCGCGACCAACGCCGTCTACACCGAGGCGACGAAGCTGCTCGACTGGGGCTTCTCGGCGGCGGACCACACCACGTCGGTGGGCACGCTGAACGCCGCGGCGCCCGAGCGGCCGGCCGACGCGGGCACCGCACCGGACTCCGCGCGGGCCGGGCGCGGCGCGGCGCAGGCCCCCGAGGAGGCGCACGCCGCCCCGGTGGCGTCGCGTTCCGCGGTGGCCTCGCCGACGGCCTGGGCGGTCGGCGGCGCGCTGGTGCTGCTCGCCGCCGCGTCGGTGGTCGTGCTGCGGCGCCGAGCAGCCGCGAAGAACCGGTAAAGCTCCTGGCAGAGGGGTACGCTCGGTGATCGGGCGGTCGAGCCGGGCGGTGGGCGCGAGTCGGCGGCCGCCCGTGCGCTGACGCGCGCCGCCGGAGGGGGAGCTGTAGCCGCATGAGCCGTCGTTCGACCGGGTTGGTGTCCACGTGGGCCGAGATCCAGCGCCAGCAGCAGCGGCAGACGGAGGCTCAGCACCGGGCCCGGGAGCAGCAGCGGCGCGAGGCCGAACGGCGGCAGCGGGCCGCGGAACGCGCGCTGGCCCGCTCGCAGAAGGAGCAGCAGGCGGCCTACCGGCGCCGCCGCGAGGACGACGCCCGCCGGCGTACCGAGGAACTGGAGCGCCGCAGCGAGGAGTTGGCGGGGCTGCTGCGGGCGGGCTGCGCGGCGCCGGTCTTCTCGCCCGAAGCGCTGGTGCTCCCCGAGGAGTTGGAGCCGTTCGCGCCGGGCCCGCTGGCGGTGCCGGTGGCCATGCCGCGGCTGGAGAGCTACGCTCCCGCGCACCGCTCGGCGTGGGGCCTGGGCCGCCAGGACCGGCAGGTGCGTGAACGCTACGAGCACGACCTGGGGGTGGCGCGGGCCGCGGAGACCCAGCGGCAGCACCAACTCGCCGACTACCAGGAGCGGTACCGGCGCTGGGCGGAGCAGCGGCTGGCCGAGATACGCCGGCACAACGCGGGGGTGCGCGACTCGCTGGAGCGGCTGCGCGGCGGCGAACCGGACGCGGTGGAGGAGTACTTGACGGGGGCGCTGTACTCGTCGCGGGCGTGGCCGGAGGGGTTGCCGCGGCAGGTGTCGGCGACTTTCGAGGCGCCCGAGCGGCAGTTGGTGCTGAACTGGGAGCTGCCGGCGTTCTCGGTGGTGCCGGAGGCGGCGCTGGTGCGGTACATGCCGAGCGTGGACCGGGACAAGGAGGTGGCGCGGCCGGTCACCGAACGGCGGGCCGCCTACCGGGACCTGCTCGCGCAGTGCCTGCTGCTGGTGCTGCGCGAGGTGTTCGGCGCGGACTCCTTCGGCCTGCTCGGCTCGGTGGTGCTCAACGGCTTCGTGGACGACACCGATCCCGCGACCGGGCACCGTACGCCGGTGTTCCTGGCCACCGCGATGGTCTCCCGGGCGGACTTCGACGCGGTGAACCTCGTGCAGGTCAACGCGGTGGACTGCCTGGTCGACGGTCTGGGCGGGCAGTTGTCGGCGCGGCCGGACCGCAGGGCGGCGGTGGTGCCGGTGCGGCAGCCGGGCGAGGCGGGCCGCGGGGTGGTCACGCACGGCGGCGGCGAGGAGCCGGACCTGCTGACGATGGACCCGCTGGAGTTCGAGGAGCTGGTCGCGGAGCTGTTCCGGGCGATGGGCATGAGCGCGGTCACCACGGTGCGGTCCGGCGACGGCGGGGTGGACGTGGACGCGCTGGACCCGGACCCGATCCGCGGCGGCAAGATCGTGGTGCAGGTCAAGCGGTACCGCAACACCGTCACGCCCAGCGCCGTACGCGACCTGTACGGGACCGTGCAGTCGCTCGGCGCCAACAAGGGCGTGCTGATCACCACTTCGGGCTTCGGCCCGACCTCGCACGCCTTCGCCAACGGCAAGCCGCTGACGCTGGTGTCGGGTACGGACCTGGTGGAGCTGCTGCACCAGCACGGCCTGGGCGGGCGGTTGGGCGGCGGGCCGGCCGCGCGTGCGAGCGAGGGAACGCCGACTGCCGGGCAGGGGCTCGGACTTGACGACGAACCGGACGCGAGCGTGCTGGGCATGTGGTGGGCCGGGGAGGTGGCGCTGGACGTGTGCGCGCTGGTGTGCGCGGGCGGCCGGGTGCTCGGCGACGACCACTTCGTCTTCTACAACAACCCCCGCACCCCGGACGGCAGCGTGCGGATGATGCCGGGCCTGGGCGGCGACAAGGCGGCGATCTGGGTGAGCTTCGACCGGCTGCCGGCCACCGCCGACCGGGTGGTGCTGGTCGCCGCGATCGACCCCGAGGTCAATCCGGACGCCGATCTGGCCGGGTTCACCGACGCCCGGATACGCCTGACCGACCCGGAGGGCAGCGAGGCGGACCGGCTGGACGTCTCCGACGGCCGCCCGGGCGAGACCGCCCTGGTGCTGGGCTCCTTCCGCAGGCGGTCAGGCGACGACTGGACCTTCGTGCCCGGCGGCAAGGGCTACCAGGGCCCCGGCGGCCTGGTCGAGCTGGTGCAGGAGCACGGCATCGAGGTGGAGTAGCGCGACCGCGGATCGGAGTGTGCTAGAGTCACCGTAGGGACTTGTAGGTCCGCGCCCTTCTGATGGCGCCTCGTCCCTCTCTCCCCTCGGTTCTCCACCGAGCGTGGTCTGTTCTCCGATCGACACGGCGACGGCCGATCCTCGTCCTCGCCCGACTTCCCGCGGTACCCGGAGCGTGCATCCCTCCGCTCGGGCCGCAACTCCCTCACGCCCTACGGCGGCGTACGGCGCCGCCCGTCTGATCCATCCGTCCGCGAAAGGACGACATCCATGACCGACATTCTCGAACGCCCGCTGAACCGGCAGGAGTTGCCGCAGCGGGTGACCGGCGTGCTCGACACCGAGCGCGGCGGACAGGCCCGGCTGCGCGGCCCCGGCCTGCTCCCCTCCCCCGACGACCCGGCCGTGCCGCAGGCGCTGGTCCGCCGGGCCGGGCTGCGCAGGGGCGACCTGGTCGAGGGCACCGCCGGCAAGCCCGGCACCCTCGCCGACGTGCGGTCCGTCAACGGGCGGCCGCCGGCCACCCCGCGCCCCCACTTCGGCGACCTCACACCGCTGCACCCCAACGAGCCCCTGCGGCTGGAGAGTTCCGCGCTCAAGGGCTCCTCGGCCGCCGCCGGACGAGTCATCGACCTGATGGCGCCGATCGGCAAGGGCCAGCGCGCCCTGATCGTGGCCCCGCCCAAGGCCGGCAAGACCGTGCTGCTGCAGGGCATCGCCGCCGCGGTCGCCACCAACCACCCCGAGGCGCACCTGATGGTGCTGCTCGTGGACGAACGCCCCGAGGAGGTCACCGACATGCGGGCGAGCGTCCGCGGCGAGGTGATCTCCTCGACCTTCGACCAGCCCGCCCGGCAGCACATCCAGGTCGCCGAGCTCGCGATCGAGCGGGCGAAGCGGATGGTCGAGCAGGGCCGCGACGTGGTGATCCTGCTCGACTCCCTGACCCGGCTGTGCCGCGCCCACAACAACAACGGCGCCGGCAGCGGCCGCACGCTCTCCGGCGGCGTGGACGCCGCCGCCCTGCTCGGCCCCAAGCGGCTGTTCGGCGCGGCCCGGCTGGCCGAGGAGGGCGGTTCCCTGACGATCCTCGCGACCGCCCTGGTCGACACCGGTTCGCGCGCCGACGACTTCTACTACGAGGAGCTCAAGAGCACCGGCAACATGGAGTTGCACCTCGACCGCTTCCTCGCCGAACGCCGGGTCTTCCCGGCGATCGACATCACCACCTCGGGCACCCGGCGCGAGGAACTGCTCGTCCCCGCCGACGAGTTGGCGGTCCGCTACCACCTGCGCCGCGCGCTCGTGAACCGCGACCCGCACGGCGCCACCGAGGTCCTCCTCGCCCGCCTGCGCGAGACCGCCACGAACGCGGACTTCCTCCGCAACGCCCGCGCCACCGTGCCCGGCGCCTCCTGACGCCCCGGAGCCTCACCACGCCCCCCGGCGCCTCGTCGGACCTCAGGCACCCCGGCGCCCGGGGGCACCGCGGAAAATCGGGTGCCTCCGGCGCCGGGAACCGGCAGGATCGCCGGATGACCGACAGGGAACCGACGGGCCGAATCCTCCCGGGCCGGCTCCTTCCGGGCCACTTTCTTCGGAACCGCTTCCTCCGGGACGGCTTCGTGAAGGTGGAAGGCGCGTTCGCGAGGAGCACCGCACAGGAGTGCGCGGCCCTGCTGTGGGAGCAGACCGGGTGCGACCCGGACGACCCGGCCACCTGGACCGAACCGGTGCACTGGGTCGGTGGCATGGCGCAGGCTCCCTTCGCGGAGGCGGCCAACACCCCGGTGCTGCATGCCGCGTTCGACCTGCTGGTGGGTGCGGGCCGGTGGGCGCCGCGCTCCGGGCTCGGCTCCTTTCCGCTGCGCTTCCCGCACCCGGTGGAGCCCGACGACGCGGGCTGGCACATCGATGCCAGCTTCCTGCCGCCGGGCGCGCGGCAGTACCGCGTCAACACGCGCTCCGAGGGCCGCGCGCTGCTGATGCTCTTCCTGTTCACGGACGTGGCGGAGGCCGACGCGCCCACCCGCATCCGGATCGGCTCGCACCTGGACGTGCCGCCGGTGCTGCGGCCGTACGGCGAGGAGGGCACGTCGATCTTCACCGTCGCGAAGGAGGTGGACGAGGCGAGCGCCCATCGCCCGCTCGCCCTGGCGACGGGACAGGCCGGGGACGTGTACCTGTGCCACCCCTTCCTGGTGCACGCGGCGCAGCCGCACCACGGCAGCCGGCCCCGTTTCCTGGCGCAGCCGCCGCTGCATCCGGCCGAGCCGCTGCGGCTGGAGCGGCCGGACGGGGCGTACTCCCCGGTCGAGCTGGCCATCCGCGCCGGCCTGGCCGCGCCGCCGCGGGAAGCCCCGACGCTCGGCCCGGCGCCGGACATCGGTTAGCGTGCACCGCATGCTGCATGGACGGGGAGCCGAAGCGGACACGGTCGAGGCGCTGCTGGACGGCGCGCGGGCAGGCCGCAGCGGGGTGCTGGTGGTGCGCGGGGACGCCGGGATCGGCAAGACCGCGCTGCTGGCGCACGCGGTGGAGTGCGCACGCGCGGCGGATTTCACGGTGGTGCGCAGCTCGGGCGTCGAGTTCGAGGCCGAACTGCCTTACGCCGGACTTGAGTTGCTGCTGCGCAAGGCGATGGGCGCGATCGGGTCGGTGCCGGAGCCGCAACAGCGGGCGCTGCGTGCGGCGTTCGGGCTGACCGCGGGGAACGCGGGCGAGCCGATGTTCGTCGGTCTCGCGGTGCTGTCGCTGCTGTCGGGGCACGCGGGCGACGGGCCGCTGCTGTGTGTCGTCGACGACGCGCAGTGGCTGGACCGGGCGTCCGCCGACGCGCTGGCGTTCGCGGCCAGGCGGCTGGACGCGGAGGGCGTGGTGATGCTCTTCGCGGCCCGCGACGGCGAGGGGGCGTTCGTCACGCCGGGGCTGCCCGAGCTGCGGCTTGGCGGGCTCGACGCGACGGCGGCCGGCACGCTGCTGGCCGAGCGCGGCGCCGGGCTGGGCACGGCCGTGCGGCGCAGGGTGCTGGCCGAGGCGCAGGGCAACCCGCTGGCCCTGCTGGAGCTGCCGCTCGCGCTGGACCCGGCCGGCGGAGCCGACGGCTCCGGCGCGGCCGGCGCGGCGGGTCCCGGCGCGGACCTCGGGCCCGACCCGCTGCCGCTGACCAGCAGGCTGGAGGCCGCCTTCCACGGCCGGGTCGCCGACCTGCCGCGTGGCACGCAGACGCTGCTGCTGATCGCCGCCGCCGACCACACCGGCCACCCGGACACCCTGCTCGCCGCCGCCACCGCGCTCGGCGTCGGCGTGGACGACCTGCCGCCCGCGCAGGACGCCGGGCTCGTCCTGGTCGACGAGGAGGACCGGCTGCGGTTCCGCCATCCCCTGATGCGGGCCGCGATCCACCAGCGGGCCCCGCTGCCGGAGCGGCTGGCCGCCCACCGGGCGCTGGCCGAGGCGGCCGACCCGGTGCACGACCCGGACCACCGCGCCTGGCACCTGGCGATGGCCGCGACCGGCCCGGACGAGGAGGTGGCCGCCGCCCTGGAGGCCACCGCGGCGCGGGCCCGCCGGCGCAGCGGCCACTCCGCCGCGTCGGTCGCCTACGAGCGCGCCGCCCGGCTGAGTACCGACTCGACCGCCCGCGCCGACCGCCTCCTGCTGGCCGCCGAGGCCGCCTCGGAGGCCGGCGAGCTGCCCCGGGCCCGGGACTTCGCCGAGCAGGCCGCCCGCGTGGCGGCTCCGGTCCTCTCCCCCGGCTCCGCGGCGGAGGCGGTGATACGCGCCAGGACGCTGTACGTACGGGCGCTCGCCGACTTCTGGCAGGGCGCCTTCCCCGGCGCGCACCGGATGCTGCTGGTGGGCGCCGACGCGGTGGCCGCGGTGGACCCGGAACGGGCCGGGCGGATGCTGGTGCAGGCGGTGCACACCGCGTGGTACCTGGGCGCCGCCGAGGTCGAGGAGACCGTACGGCGGCTGGCGGCACTGGAGTTGCCCCGGGACGCGGCGATCCGCCCGGTCGCGGACTTCTTCGCCGGCGCGCTGGGGGTACCGGGCCCTGCCTCCGCCTCCGCCCCGCCGACGCCGGAGGAGCTGCTGCCGGCCGCGGCCGCGGTGCGGGCCGCCAATGGCGGCGACGCCGACCCCCGCGAGCTGGTGATGCTCTGCGCGGCCGGCATGCTGCGCGGGCAGGACGATCAGACGTACGAACTCGCCGCCCAGCTGGCGACCGAGAGCCGGGACAGCGGCGGGGTGGGGCGGCTGGCCACGGTGCTGTTCTTCCGGGCCGAGGTGGAGGTGTTCGAGTCGCGGATCGCCGAGGCGTACGCCACCGCGGCCGAGGGGCTGCGGATCGCCCGGGACACCCAGCAGGCGCAGTGGGTCAGCCAGTTGAGCGGTGCGCTGGCGCAGGTGGCCGCGTTGCGGGGCGACGAGGAGGAGTGCCGCGCCCACGTCGCCGAGGCGCTGGCGGCCGCACCGGGCGCGCCGACCGCGCCGGGTGCCGGGTGGGCGTACTGGTCGCAGGGCCTGCTCGACCTCGGCCTGGGCCGGGCCGGATCGGCCCTGGAGCGGCTGGAGTTGCTCACCGAGCCGCTGCTGCGGCACCACATCTGCACCACCCGCAGCGTGCCGGACCTGGTGGAGGCGGCGGTCCGCCTCGGTGAACCCGGGCGCGCGGCCGAGCCGTTCGCCCGGTTCGAGCGGTGGGCGCAACGCACGGGGCAGGACTGGGCGGAGGCCATGGTGGCCCGCTGCCGGGCGCTGCTGGCCCCCGACGAGCAGGCGGAGGCGTACTTCACGGCGGCGCTGGCCGCGCACGACCCGCACCGGCGCGCGCTGGAGGCGGCCCGCACCGAGCTGCTGTATGGGGAGTGGCTGCGGCGGGCCCGGCGCAGAAGCGAGGCGGCCGGGCGGCTGCGGTCCGCGCTGGAGGTCTTCGAACGGCTCGGCGCCCGCCCGTGGGCGGAGCGGGCCCGCGGTGAACTCGGCGCCTCCGGCGCGCTGGTGACGGTTCATCAGGAGACGCGTTCGCTCGCCGAGCAGGCGGGGCTCACCCCGCAGGAGGGGCAGATCGTCCGGCTGGCCGCGCACGGCCTGTCGAACAAGGACATCGCCGCACGGCTGTTCCTCAGCCCGCGCACGGTCGGCTACCACCTGTACAAGGCGTACCCGAAGCTGGGCGTCGCCTCGCGCGGCGAACTGTCCGGGCTGCTGGCCTGAGTTCGGCCCGCCCGGCCCGAACGCGCGGACGGGCCCGCCCGGTTGCCAGAACCGGGCGGGCCCGCCGATCGCGGCCGTGCGACCGCGGTGCCGGTGTCAGATGACGACGCCGTGGCTGCTCAGGTAGGCGACCGGGTCGATGTCCGAGCCGTAGCTCGGCGTGGTGCGCACCTCGAAGTGCAGGTGCGGCCCGGTGACGTTGCCGGTCGCGCCCGAGATGCCGATCTGCTGGCCCTCGGTGACGGTCTGGCCGGCCGAGACCAGCGCCTGCGACAGGTGGCCGTACAGGGTGTACTTGCCGTCGGCGTGGCGGACGATCACGTCGTTGCCGTACGCGCCGTCCCAGCCGGCCGACACGACGGTGCCCGCGGCGACGACGTGCACCGGGGTGCCGGAGCCGACGAGGAAGTCGACGCCGGTGTGCGAGCCGCTGGACCACAGCGAGCCCGACGCCTTGTAGCCGGTGCCGATGGCGGCGTCGCCGACCGGCTTCATCCAGCCGGTGCCGGCGGTGGTCGTGGCGGCGGCGGTGGACGCGGTGGCGGTCTTCGCCGCGGTCTTCGCCTGCGGCGCGGCCTTCGCGGCGTCGAGGGTCAGTACGGTGCCGGGGCGGATCAGGCCGGGGTTCGACCCGATGACGGCCTTGTTGTCCTGGTAGAGCTGCTGCCAGCCGCCGGTGACGTGCTGCGCGGTGGCGATCTTGATCAGGGTGTCGCCCGTGACGACCTTGTACGTGGCCGAGGCGGCGGTCGCGCTCTTCGCCGGGGTGGCCGCGCCCGCGCCGGTCGCGGCGACCAGCGGCAGCACGAGTGCGGCGCCGCCGGCGCCGGCGGCCACGTAGAGGCGGGTGAGACGGCGGCCGTTGCGGACCTTGGGCTTGCGGTGCCGGCTGTGTGCGGGCATGGGGGATGTCCTCTCCTACGCCTGCGAGGTGAGCTGTCGGGTTCGGGCAGGAGATGCCCGGCCGCGGATGCGGCTTCACCCCGAGCCGCCCGGGTGCGCCCGCCGGCGGTGCGGCGGTCGACTCGGGCGGCGGCTTACCTGGTTCCCCCGCTCCTGCCATGTCGGTGTTCGGGTGATCCGCGTAGCGGGCGGTGGCAGGACTCGGCGGTCCGCCCGGCGGAGGGGAAGCGGGTTGCCCCGCACGAGACGGAACGTAGGGGACGCCGCTCCACCCGGGCAAACGGCCCTTCCCCACCCCCGGGCGCCCCCGTCACCGTATGTGCCCGCGCTCCCGGATGTCCGTTATGCCGCCCTTACTTCAGGTGTGCCACCCGCCACCGTCCATCACGGTGCGCCGGTCGCGCTGACTCGGCGTATCACGGCCGACCGCGGACCGTACTCATCCGGTGATCCCGCTCACACGTTTCCGAATTGCCCTGATTCGTACGGTTCTTGGGTGCGCTCCCTTCGCGGGAGGAGCCGCACCTCCGCAGGGGCACCCCGGGGGGAACCTCAGAACGTGCCGGGGGCGCCGATGAGGCGATGGTCGAGGGTGCGGGAGAGCCGGTAGGCGACCGGGCGGAAGCCGATCGCGGGGAAGTGCCCGGCGGCGTGCGGCGACGCGGACGGCCACTGCGCCGACATGTAGCGATACCCGGCGTCGTACGCCCAGGCGAGCGCGGTCGCGAGGAGCACCCGGCTGATCCCCTCCCCACGGAAGGCGGGCTCGACGTACGCCTCGACGAGTTCGACGCAGGCCGCCGGGACGACCGGGTCCGGCTGCGCGGGCACCAGCAGCACCATGCCGATCTCCTCGCCGCGCCGGGAGGCGATCCACGCACCGCAGCGGGAGTCCGAGAGCGCACCGGCGTAGTGCACGCGCAGCGCCGCGAGCGCGGCTTCCGGCTGCGGCTGGAAGGTGGCGGTGCCGCGCTGCCGCCGGGCGGACTCCGCGGCCATCCGGCCGATCTGCGGCAGGTCGCCGGGCCCGGCCCGGCGGATGGCCAGTCCCTCGACCCCGCGCGGCTGCCGCCCGCGGGCCTTGACCGCCATCAGCCCGTGCACCCGCTCCCGGCCGAAGCCGAGGTCGGACCACGGCGTGGTGCCGACCTCGCCGGCCGGCACGTCGACGTAGTGCACCAACCGCCGCTCGGCGACGAGCCGATCGGCGACCCGTACGTACAGCGCGCGCAGCACCTCGCTCTCGCGGCCGGAGGGGAGCGCGTGGCCGCCGTGCGGGACGAGCGCGGAGCGCGGGTGGCTGCGCAGGGCGGCGGGGTCGTCGGGGGCGAGGTCGAGCGGTATCGCCGCGAGGTGACCGATCAGGCCGCCCTCGCCGTCGAGGGCGCGGACCGCCTCGATGCCGGGCACCTGGTGGAGCTTGCCGAGCAGCTCCTCGCCGCGCACCGGACCGTCCGCGAGCCAGGACCGCTGCGACGGAGGGCGCCGGGCCCGGGCGAACCAGCGGTCGTACCGCTGGACGGCAAGAGGTATGTGCTCGGTGGTCAGCGGCGCGGTGGCGACAGTCATGGTGCTCGTGGACGCTAGTGGTGGGCGCCGTCCCAGGGCAAGGCGGGTCCGGCCGGGGCCGGGGACAGGTCGGGACGGGTGCCGCCAACCGCGCGAAACGCCGTGCCCGGCAGGGGCGTTCGGCCGCCGCCGGCGCCCACCGGGCGAGGCGCCGAGGGCACGCCGGCGACCGCCGACCCGACGGCTCGGGCTTGCCGTCGCCTCCTCACCCGGTCCACGCCGGATGCCGCGGGTCGTCCGCGCGCACCAGGACGTCCGCGGCCTCCTCGGGCAGCGCCTCGCGGGCGTACCGCTCGTACGCGGGCAGGGTCCACTGCTCCTGCGGCGGGGTGCGCCGGGCGAGCGCCGCCGGGGACAGCCGCAGATGGACCGTGAGGTCGAACGGCAGCCCCTGCCCGAGCAGCAGCGGCCCGTCGAGCAACAGGACGCCGCCGGGCGGGAGTTCGACGTAGTCGGCCCGGGTGGAGCGGTCCGTGCCGGGGTCGCGCAGCGAGGGCAGGGCGCGGCCGCTGCCGCCAGGGCCGAGCGGGTCGAGCACTTCGCGGCGCAGCGCCCCGGTGTCGAGCCAGAGCTGGTAGTACGCGTCGACGTCCTCGTGGCCGTACTCCAGTCGCAGCGAGGCGGGACGCCAGAACGACTCGGCGCCGACCCGCAGGACCGGTCGGCCGAGCGCGGGCAGCGCGGCGGCGACGGCATCGGCGAGGTCCGCGGGGCGGGCGGCGGGGGCGCCGTCCACCGCGACCCGCCACCACGGGCCGGGCGGGCGGCCGTCGGCGATCCGCTCGGCGAGGGCGTCGGCGAGTCTGGGCCAGGTGATGGGGATCGGCTGCACCCGGCCATCCTGCCGGAGCCGCCTCGGGCGTCACCCCGGCGGCTCGCCGTCACCCGATCGGACGAGGTGACACGGCATCCGTACCGGGCGGCCCCGGCACGGGCGCCGGGACGGCCGGGAAGCGGGGAGGGCCGGAGGGAGCGGGCACATCCGGGCGGCGTTCCGGCCAGGGCCCGACGCACCTCGTACCCCTCCTCACTCCGGTGGTGGAAATCAGCTACAAATCACCCATTTGCCACCGAGCGCGATCTATTACTTTTTGTGAGCCTGGAAGAACTCACGGTGACCGTCCCCATCACCTCAGGAGAAGAGCCCCATGATCCTGTCCATCTCCGGCGTCGTGCTTCTCGGCGTCATCTGCTTCCTGTTCTTCCGCAAGGACGGCCTGAAGGTGTCCCACGGAGTGGTCTGCGCCCTCTTCGGGTTCTACCTCGCGGGCACCGCCATCGCCCCCAGCATCACCGCGGGTGGGGCGAGCCTGGCCAGCCTGATCGGCGGGCTCAAGATCTAGCGCCGTCCCCGACGGCCACTCCTGCCCCTCCCCCTCGGGCCCGGCAGCGGTCGATCCGCTCCCGGGCCCGTCGCCGTTCCGCTCCCCAGCCCTCGTTCCCGAGCGCACCCGCGCACCTCGCACCTCGCACCTGATCTCCCCGTGCTTCCCCCCAGCCGCGTTCCCCGCAGCTCTCCGCGCGTGTCCCCCCGCGCAGCGGCGTCCCCCATGCGCCGTCCCCCACCCGAACCACCCATGGAGCAACCCGTGGCCAGGCGTCCCCTTCCCAGCATCCTCAGCACCCGACCGGCGCTCGTCCGCGGCCGTGATCTGGCGCGCACCGCGGCCGACGGCGCCGGCGACGTGCTGCACCCCGTCATCACCATCGCCCGAGGCATGCGCAGGCAGGCGTCCTGGGCCGGCGGGTGGTGGGGCCGCACCCCGAAGGACCGGCGCGGACCGGCGCTGCTGCTGGCCGTCGCGGCGGTCGTGATCGTGGCGATGATGCCGTACGGGCCGATCCTCGGTGTCGCCGCGCTGGTCGCCTCGGCCGCGTGGATGGGCCGGGACCGCGCCGCCACCGCGCCGGCCGGGCCGACCGAGGCCGAGGGCGTACGCCTCCAGTCGCTCTACGAGGCGCTGGTGCCGTACCTGTCCGACGCGGGCGACCCGGCGCCGCTGTACGCGCACGACGGCGGCTGGGACCGGGCGTTCAGCTCGTACGAGTTCCAGGACGGCCGGCTGATGCGGCTGCACCTGCGCTATCCGGCGTACTTCACCGACGGCGAGGCGGACTCCCGCGCCCGGGTGGAGCAACTGCTGCACGCCAAGGCCGGGCGCGGCCGCGAGTACCGCTTCGACTGGAACGAGGAGGAGAACCACCTCACCCTCACCACCCTGCCGCCGCTGCCGACCGACATCGTCGCGCAGCGGTTCGTCACTTCCCCGGGTGAGACGGTGCTCGGCTTCACCGACACCGACACGGTGCAGCGGACCGTGCCGGTCGCGGTGCCGGCCGGCGAGGAGGGCGACGGCGACCAGCCGACCACCCGGGACGCGCCGCCGGTGGTGTGGCGCACCGGCGCCCGCTCCACCGAGCCGCACCTGCTGGCGCTCGGCCAGCCCGGCACCGGTACGACCAGCCTGCTGCGGTCGATCGCGCTCCAGGCGCTGGTGCACGGCGACGTGGTGGTGGTGGACGGCAGCGGCACCGGGGAGTACGCGTGCCTGGCCGGGCGGCCGGGCGTGCTCGCCGTCGAGGACGGACTGCTCGGGGCGTCGGCGACGCTGGAGTGGGCCGCGCACGAGACCGAGCGGCGGCTGATCGCGGTGAACCGGGCCCGGCAGGCGGGGAATCCGGTCGCCGAGGACGTACGGCGGCCGCTGTGGATCGTCGTCGACCGGCCGACCGCGCTCACCCAACTCGCGCTCGCCGAGGGGCGGCCCGACCCGCAGGCGCTGCTGGACGTCCCGCTGCGGCACGGGCGCACCGCGAACGTCGCGGTCGCGGTGGCCGATCAGCTCGACGCGACCGAGGCGCTGGCGCCCGTGGTGATCTCGCAGACCCGGGCCAGGGTGGTGCTCGGGCCGCTCGCACCCGAGCACGTGCAGGCCGTCCTCGGGGCGCCGCAACGCACCACCCCCGCGGGTGACGTGCCCCCCGGGCGCGGCTACGCCCGACTCGGCACCGGCCCCGTGCTCCGGCTCCAGGTGCCCGCCACGCCCGACCCCTTCGACGAGGAGGCCCCCGCCGCACACCGTTCCGCGGTCCTCGCCCTCCTCCCCTCCGACGGCGCCCCCCTCTCCACCCCGACCCCACCCGAACCCGAGCGGAACTCCACGCCCGAAACGGTCACCCTCCGCAAGGAAGCGGTTGTCCGCACGGTCGCCGACCTGGAGCTCGGCTAGCCCCTGCGGGCCCCTGCGGGGTGGCCGCCTCGCCTTTGTCTGACGGTGCGTCGTGGTTGGCCGCGCAGTTCCCCGCGCCCCCACGGCACCCCACCGCCGGAGTTACGGCTCCTTGCCGCCTCACGGCCGGTGGCCGGCTGCGCGCGCAGTTCCCCGCGCCCCTGAGGGGGTTGCTCGCCGTCGTCGTCCGACGGCCCCCGGGCTCGGGCCACCGCGGAGGAAGCCGCACTTACCCAGGGGCGCGGGGAACTGCGCGACCAGCCACCCACCAGGCCGGAGACGGACACGAACCGCCACCACGACGGCGGGCAGCCGCAGGGGCGCGGGGAACTGCGCGACCAGCCACCCACTGGCCGTCAGACGAAGGCGCGGCGGCCACCCCGCAGGGGGGCGCGCGCAACCGGCCACCGGCCGTCAGACGAAGGCGCGGCGGCCACCCCGCAGGGGCCCGCAGGGGCTACGCCACGAAGAGGCCGGTCGGGTCGCCGTCGGGGGCCGCGCCGGAGCGGACGAGTTCGGCGGCTTGGGCGAGGCGGGCCGCCGCCTCGTCGGCGGCGGGACCGCTGACGGTGAAAGGTATGCGGACGTAGGACTCGTAGGCGCCGTCGACCCCGAATCGGGGCCCCGCGGGCACGCGGACGCCGAGCCGTTCACCGGTGACGGCGAGGCGGGACCCGGAGACGTCACCGGTGCGCACCCACATCGTCATGCCGCCGTGCGGCACGCTGAAGTCCCACCCGGGCGTGTGCGCGCGCAACGCGGCCACCAGGTCGTCCCGGCACTCGCGGGCGCGGGCCCGGCGGGAGGCGAGCGCCTGCTCCCAGCCGCCGCCCCGCATCAGCCAGGCCACCGCGAGCTGGTCGACGACGGGAGACGCGAGGTCGAGGTAGGCGCGGGCGGAGACCAGCCGGCGCACCACGTCGGGCGTGGAGCGCACCCAGCCGATCCGCAGCCCGGCCCACACGCTCTTGCTCGCCGAGCCGACCGTCATCACGGTGCCGCCCCGGTCGAACGCGGCCAGCGGCCGCACCCCGGACTCCTCGCCGTCGAGGACCAGTTCGGCCATGGTCTCGTCGGCGACCACCGTGGCCCCCGCCACCCGGGCCGCCTCGACCAGCTCGCGCCGCTCGTCGTCGCCGACCAGCGTGCCGGTCGGATTGTGGAAGTCGGGCATCACGTAGACCATCCGGGGCGCGGCGTCCCGCATCACGCGGCGCCAGACGTCCATGTCCCAGCCGCCCAGCCGCTCCCGCAGCGCGACGGGCACCAGCCGGGAGCCGGTCTCGCGGAACAGCTCCAGCACGTTGGCGTAGCTGGGCGACTCCACGGCGACCCGCTCGCCGTACCCGACCGAGTGCCGGGCGGTCGCGCCGACCGCCCCCATCGCCCCGGTGGTCACCATGATCTGCTCGGGCATGGTCGGCACCCCGCGTGCGGTGTAGCGGTCCGCGATGGCCTCGCGCAGCACCGGTAGCCCGGCGGGGAAGTCGCCGTGGGTCGCGGCGTACGCGGGCAGCTCGGCGAGGGCGCCCTGCATGGCCCGGCTCAGCCACGGCTCGGGCGCGGGCAGCGCGGCGGTGCCGAGGTCGATCACGGACCCGGCGGCGTCCGGCGGCAGGGGTTCCAGGCTGCGGGAGGGCAGGATGTGGCCCTCGGGGATCGCGGTCCAGCTGCCGGCGCCGCGCCGGGAGCGCGCGAAGCCCTCGGCCCGCAGCGCCTCGTACGCGGCCGCGACGGTGGTCCGGCTCACCCCGAGCGCGAGTGCGAGTTCCCGCTCGGCGGGCAGCCGCGCGGCGACCTGGAGCCGCCCTTCCAGCACCAGCAGCCGCACCCCGTCGGCCAGCCCGCGGTACGCGGGCAGCTTCCGTCCGCCGTTCCCGGTACCGGCCCCGCTCCCGCCGGCCGCCGGCCGGGGGGTCAGAAGCCGGGCAAGGTGCGCGGCGCTCACCGTAGCGGTCCACTGAGGCATCGAACTCAGTCCACCTTTCCCGGATTGGCTGTGGAAGAAAGCCGTGTACAGGCCACAGAGTGGCATGCGCGTCCGTTCACACGCCAGGGGGGTACCCGTGCGCCGTCCACCCGTCCACCGCCTCGTCCGTCTCTACGCCGGGCTCGCGCTGTACGGCGCGAGCGACGCGCTGCTGGTCCGCGCCTCGCTCGGCCTGGACCCGTGGGACGTCTTCCACCAGGGGCTGTCGCGGCTGACCGGGATCAGCATCGGTCTGGTCTCCATTGTCGTCGGTGCCGCCGTTCTGCTCCTGTGGTGGCCGATGCGGCAGCGCCCGGGGCTCGGCACCGTGTCCAACGTGGTGCTCGTCGGCCTCACGCTCGACGCCACCTTGGCCCTGGTGCCGTATCACGCGGCGCTCGCGGTGCGGGTGCCACTGGTGGTGGGCGGGGTGCTGCTGAACGGCGCGGCCACCGGCCTGTACATCTCGGCCCGGTTCGGCCCCGGCCCCCGCGACGGCCTGATGACCGGCCTGCACCGCAGGACCGGCCGCTCGCTGCGGCTGATCCGTACCGGCATCGAGCTGACCGTGCTGGGGGCGGGCTTCGTACTCGGCGGCGGCGTGGGCGTCGGCACCGTGCTGTACGCCGTGTCGATCGGCCCGCTCGCCCAGTTCTTCCTGCGCCTGTTCGACACTCCCCCGGCCCGGTCCCAGGCCGGGCCCCCGGCCTCGTCCGCGGCCTTGTCCGCGGCCGGTTCCGAGCCGATCATGGCCGGTACGGACGGCTCTGCGGGCATTCGCCGGGAAGCGCCGGAACACCGGGTGGTGGACACGATTTAGCCCTGAGGGGTGCGGGCGGGTAGTGTACGCGGTTGGCCCAGCGAGCTGACCGCTACTGCACGCAAAAGATACGACGACAGCGGGTGACATATCCCGCCGAGTGTGACAAATGGGATGTCGCTGGGTAGAAACAGGGGCGACACGACGGGCGACGCATATCCCGAAACGGGAATCTTCACCGCCGACCGGACGTTGACCGGATGACGACGACAGCGACACCTGTCCTGTGGGCGACCAAAGCCCGGGAGGCACGATTCATGAGTGAGCGAGCTCTCCGCGGCACGCGACTCGGGGCCACCAGCTACGAGACCGACCGCGGCATCGATCTGGCCCCGCGCCAGACCGTTGAGTACGCATGCCGGAACGGCCATCGATTTGAGATGCCGTTTTCGGTTGAGGCCGAGATTCCTCCGGAGTGGGAGTGCCGCGCCTGCGGCCAGACCGCGCTTCTGGTGGACGGAGAAGGTCCCGAGGAGAAGACCACGAAGCCGGCGCGCACGCACTGGGACATGCTCATGGAGCGGCGCACGCTCGAAGAGTTGGAGGAAGTGCTGGCCGAACGGCTCGCCGTCCTCCGGTCCGGAGCGATGAACATCGCGGTGCATCCGCGCGACAACCGCAAGACCGCCTGACGGACCGGGTCCGCGGCGCCGCGGGCCCCACTCCGGGCCCGCATCCGCGGCCCCCGAACCCTTCCGCCCGGCCGGAGCATCCGCTCCGCGCCGGGCGTACCTATGCCGTCCTACGGTGTCCTGTGCGGGCCCGATCCTGTGCCGCCGGTCGCCGCGGCCGACGGCAGGCCCCGCCGCCCGCCGTAACAGGCCGAGAGGGCCGTGGCGGGCCGTGGCGGGCAGTCCGTGCCGGTTGCGGGCGGTCAGTCCCGGTTGATGACCTCGCCCTGGACCACCTTGTCCCCGGAGGAACCAGGCCCGCCGTCCGAGCCGCTGCCGGAGCCGGGCCCACCACCGGGGCCGGCCCCGCCGCCGAAGCCGGGTCCACCGCCGAAGCCAGGTCCGCCGGGCCCTCCGAAGCCGCCCGCGGGCCCTCCCGGCGGCATCGGCACGGCGCGGCCGAGTATCGCCCGGTCCACCCGGCGCCCGATGAACGCCCGGGCCTGCGGGATCAGCAGGACCAGCGCGACCGCGTCGGAGACGAACCCGGGGATGATCAGCAGCAGCCCGCCCAGCATGGCCAGGCCGGTCCGGCCACCGCCCTGGGGCGGGCCGGGCTGCACCCCCTGCTGCTGGGCGTTCACGGATGCCGCGAGGTTCTGCCAGGCGCTGCGCCCGGCGCGCTTCACGGCGGCGGCGCCCAGCACGAACCCGGCGAGGATGCACAGAAAGACCACGAGCCAGTTGGTCGCCCCGGCCACCACCGTCAGCAGCCAGATCTCCAGCGCCACCCACACCGCGATCGCGATCGGCACGATGGTGCGAGCCCGCGAGCGACGCTGTCGCTGCGGCCTGACCGGGGGCGGTGTGTTCGTCGTCATATCTCAAGTGTGCCAAAGGCCGGGTAAAGCCCGTCGCCGGGCGCCCGTGGCGCTGGACTGGCGCCGTACCGGCCAGCGACGATGTGCGGCGTGACACACCCGGAGCCCTCCGACGACCCCGCGCCGCAGGCACACCAGCCCCGAGCCGCCGACCCGCACGCCGGATCACCCGGCGGTCCTGCCCCCGAGGGCGACACCCTCGCCGACCGCCTGGCCCGGATCGAGGCCCTGCTCGTCCCCGCCCGGGCCGAACCCGGCACAAGCCGGAACGAGGCCGTACCGGCTTGGCGCCGGGCCACCCGGGGGGAGCCGCGTTGGGCCGCGACCGCCTCCGTGCTCGCGGTGGTGGCGATCCAGCTCGTGCTGCCCGACCGGCTGGTGGGCCACCCCCGGATTCTGGTCCCCGTGGTGGAGGCGGCCCTGCTCGCCTGCCTGATCGCGCTCAACCCGCACCGCATCGAGCGCGGCTCCCGTACGTACCGGGTGCTCAGCCTGGTGCTCACCCTGGCGATCGGGGCCGCGAACCTGTACTCCGTGGTCCTGCTGGTGCGCGGGCTGGCCGAGGGCACCGACCACACGCCGGCCGGGAGGCTGCTGCTGACCGGTGGCGCGATCTGGCTGATCAACGTCGTGATCTTCGCGCTCGCCTACTGGGAGCTGGACCGTGGCGGCCCGGCCGCCCGCGCGCACGGCGAGCAGGACGTGCCGGACCTCCTCTTCCCGCAGTTGCAGTCCCCGCAGCTGTCGCCTCCGCACTGGGAGCCCGCCTACCTGGACTACTTCTACCTCTCCTTCACCAACTCCACGGCGTTCAGCCCGACCGACGTGCTGCCGGTGACACGGAAAGCGAAGCTGCTGATGATGGCGCAGTCCGCGGTGTCGCTGGTCACCGTGGTGCTGGTGGTGGCCCGGGCGGTCAACATCCTCAACTGACCGGCAGCGGCGGCCCGATGACGCTACGGCAGCTGGCGGCGCCCGGTGATCTTGCTCGCCCGCGCCCCGACGCCCCACGCGGTGACCCGCCACAGCGCCTCGGCCACGATGTTGCGGCTCATCTTGCTGTCACCGCGCTCGCGCTCCACGAAGGTGATCGGCACCTCGACCACGTGGAAGCCGGCCTTCACCGCGCGCCAGGCCAGGTCCACCTGGAAGCAGTAGCCGGCGGAGGCGATGTCGCCCATGCCCAGGCTCTCCAGGGTCTGCCGCCGGAAGGCCCGGTAGCCGCCGGTGACGTCGCGGAGCGGCACGTCGAGCATCATCCGGGAGTAGGTGCTGCCGCCCCGGGAGAGGTACTCGCGGTGCTTGGGCCAGTTCACCACCCGGCCGCCGGGAATCCACCGGGAGCCGAGCACCAGGTCGGCGCTCTTCAACGCGGTGAGCAGCCGCGGCAGTTCCTCCGGCTGGTGCGACCCGTCGGCGTCCATCTCGACCAGCACGCCGTAGTCGTGGTCGATCCCCCACTGGAACCCGGCCAGGTAGGCGGCGCCGAGGCCCTCCTTGCCCTTGCGGTGCATCACGTGCACCTGCGGGTCGTCGGCGGCGAGTTCGTCCGCCAACTTGCCGGTGCCGTCAGGGCTGTTGTCATCGGCGATCAGGATGTCCGCTTCGGGCACCGACGCCCGGACCCGCTTGACGATCGGCCGGACGTTCTCCGCCTCGTTGTAGGTGGGGATGATGACCAGGACCCTGCCGAGGGAGTCGAAGCTCCGCTGCTCGTCCTCGTTCACTGCTGCGTCTGCCCTTTCGCCATGCGCGTGCGCTCCAGCCTGCCGATCGCGGTGGCGGCCGCGCAGGACAGAAGACCAACCATAGCGAGTGCCCACTCAGGTGCCGCACCGACTCGGTCCGCGATCGTCTTCTCGTCGCGCAGCGGAATGTCGGCGCTGATGACCTGCTGGGTGAACTCCTTGCTGCGCTTCTCGATCGTCCCGTCCGGCTCGACCACCGCGCTGATCCCACTGGTCGCCGCGGTGACCACGGCCCGGCCGTGCTCGACCGCGCGCAGCTTGGACATCGCGAGCTGCTGGTCGGGCTGGCCGGTGCGGCCGTAAGTTGCGTTGTTGGTCTGTACGACGATGGCGCGGGCTCCGGCGTTCACTGTGTCGCGCACAATTCCGTCGTAGGCCACCTCGAAGCAGATCACGTCGCCCAGCTTCGCCGGTCCGATCTGCATCACACCGCTGCCCTTACCTGGGTAGAAGTCCTTCGGGATCTCGTTCAGCATCGGGATGACCTTGGTCAACTCTTTACGGAACGGGACGTACTCGCCGAACGGCACCGGGTGCTGCTTCGTATAGTGCGCGCCCGGGCCGGTGACCGGGTCCCAGACGATCCCCTCGTTCTGCACGTGCGCCTTGTCCGGGCCGTCGACCAGCGCGCCGACCAGCACCGGCACACCCACCGCCTGGACCGCCTCGGTGATCTTGTCGTACGCCTGCGGGTAGGTGAACGGGTCCAGGTCCGAGGAGTTCTCCGGCCACAGCACGATGTCGGGCTTGGGCACCTTGCCGGCCTTGATGTCCGCGGCAAGCTTGAGGGTGGCCTGCACGTGGTTGTCCAGGATCTTCATCGGGCGGCCGAGGAAGTGCATGCCGGGCTGCTGCACGTTGCCCTGCACGATGGCGACCTTCACGTGCCCGACGGCGTTGGTGTGGATCGGCACGAGCAGGCCGGACAGCAGCACCGCCGCGGCCAGGACGAGCGCCCCGGCCGCGGGCAGGACGCCCCGCACGGTCAGTGCCCGGGTCCGTGGCGCCTCGGGGCGGGCGCGGTACGCCCGGTGGGCGGCGAGCGCCGCCGCGGCCAGCAGGGCGCCGCTGAGCGCCACCGCGAAGCTCACCAGCGGGGCGCCGCCGAGCGCGGCGAGCGGGGTGAACGGCGACCCGGTGTTCGCGAACGCCAGCCGGCCCCAAGGGAATCCGCCGAACGGCAGCCGGTCGCGGACCAGTTCCTGGGTCACCCACAGGCAGGCCGCCCACAGCGGCCACCACGGCAGCCGGCGGGCCACCACCATCAAGGCGGCCATCACCACCAGGTAGAGCGCCTCGATCGCGGACAGGCCCACCACGGCGAGCCAGATCACCGACCGCAGCCACAGCAGCAGCCACAGGAAGAACGGGAACGCGAAGGCGAAGCCCAGCCAGGCGCCCTGGCGGACCGTGCGGCCCTCCAGCACCAGCGCGAGGCCGGCCACCGCGACCAGCGACAACGGCCACACGCCGTACGGCGGGAAGGCGGCGGCCATCATCAGGCCGAAGGCCGCGGCCACCCCGCTCCTGGGGGCCGCGGCCCTGGCGGTGGCCTTCCACCGGGCGCGCCGCGTCGCCGGTACGACCGGTACGACGGTCACGTCGGCGGCAGGCACGGCCACGGGGGGCGCCGCGGGGGCGTTCGGCGGACGCAGGCGCACGGGGGTGGCCTTCCTGCAGGTCGAGAGAGTTGTCGAAGGTGACCGTACCTCGTCTTCCTGGCGGTTCGGCCGGGGCGGGGTCCGCCCGTCCCGCCGATCCCCGTGGGTTCCCGGACCTCGCGGCACGCGGGTGGCTCGCCGCGCCGTTCTCCCGGCGCGATCAGCCACTGACCAGGAGTGGTCCCTCAACCGGCGGAACGGGGCAGCCGGGCGGGTCAGGGCCCCCAACGGGAGCGGGCCCGGACACCCTTCGGGCCGACCTGGGAACCGCTGGCTGCGGCTCGGCACCGAGGCCGTTGTCTACTGGGCGTCCGGGCCCTTCCCGGGTCACACCTGTCGATCGGGCGGCACTCCCCCCGCGTTCCGCGCCGCGGACGCTGGACCTGGCTGCCAGTGGCGGCGCGCGTGCGGCGCGGCGCCCCATGGCCCAGCGGTGTTCGACGCAACCGCGGAGAGCCCCCGGTCCGACGTCCTGTGGTGGACCTGGCCGAACCTACTCGCCCCCGACCAGCCACTGTCAACACCCCTGTGACCTGCGGACTCCCGGTAAATCAGCAGGTCAGTGGCGAGGCACCGGCGCGACCGCGACACGCCGCCACCGGTCCACCGCACACCGTTCGGCCGCATGCCGGAAAGCGCAGGTCACCCGTTCGGCGGGCGGTGGATCGTGCGACCGGCGACGACCGTGCGCAGCGCGGTGGGCAGCGGCGTGCCGGGGGTGAGGTCGGGCAGGCCGGGGGTGCCGGAGCGGGGGTCGGTGGACCAGTTGGCGACGCGTTCGTCGGGGGTCTGCACGATCAGGTCGCCGACCTGCCAGACCGCGTAGTCGGCCGGGGCGCCGGGCACGAGCACGCCGGCGTCGTCGCGGCCGAGGGCGCGCCAGCCGCCGCGGGTGTGGGCGTTGAAGGCGGCGCGGGCGGAGATGCGGTGCTCGGGCGTGCGGTGGAAGGCGGCCGCGCGGACGGTGCCCCAGGGGTCGAGGGGGGTGACGGGGCTGTCGGAGCCGAGGACGAGCGGCACCCCGGCGCGGGTCATCGCGGCGTACGGGTTGAGGGTGCGGGCCCGCTCGCGGCCGAGGCGGGCCGCGTACATGCCGTCGTCGCCGCCCCAGGCCGCGTCGAAGGCGGGCTGCACGGACGCGATCAGGCCGTACTCCGCGAACGCGGCGATCGTCGCGTCGGTCATCGACTCGGCGTGCTCGACGCGGTGCCGCAGGGCCCGTACGCGGTCCAGGCCGGCCGTGGAGGTCGCCGCGCGCACTCCGTCGACCACGGCGGCCACCGCGGCGTCCCCGATGGCGTGGAAGCCCGCCTGGACCCCTGCCTGGGTGCACAGGGTGAGGTGGCGGGCGATGGTGTCGGCGTCGAGGTAGGTGACGCCGCGGTGGCCGGCCTCCGCGTCGGGGCCGTGGTCGGCGTACGGATCGTGCAGCGCGGCGGTGCGGGAGCCGAGCGAGCCGTCCACGAAGAGGTCACCGCCGGCGCCGACCGCGCCGAGGTCGCGCAGCCGCTCCAGGTCGGCCGGGCCGCTCACGGGCTCGGCCCAGTAGCCGTGCACGCGGGGGCCGGGTTCTGCGGCGGCGAGGGCGAGCAGGCCGGTGAGGTCGTCCTGCGAGGAGATGTCGGGGCCGGCGCACTCGTGCAGGCTGCCGATGCCGCGGGCGGCGGCGTGCCGGAGCGCGGCGCGCTGGGCGGCGGCGCGCTGGGCGGGGGTCACGGCGGCGTACGCGGCCGCGCGGGCGGCGTGGTGGGCGTCGCGGGTGAGCGGGCCGGCCGGGTGGTGGCCGGGCAGGTCGGCGGCGCCGGGCACCAGGTCGAGCAGGGCGGTGGTGACGACGGCGGAGTGCACGTCGGTGCGGGCGAGGTAGAGCGGGCGGCCGTGCACCGCCCGGTCCAGCTCCTCGCGGGTCGGCGGGCGGCCCTCGGGCCAGCGGGTGTCGTCCCAGCCGTGGCCGAGCAGCACCCGGTCGCCGGGGTGCGCGTCGGCGTACGCGGCGGTGCGGTCCAGCGCGTCCGCGAGGGTGGGAGCCGCGCCGAGGTCGAGGCCGGTCAGGGCCAGGCCGGTGGCCGTGGTGTGCACGTGGGCGTCGACGAAGGCGGGGGTGACCAGCGCGCCGTCGAGCTGGACGACCTGGTCCACGCCGTCGGCGAAGGAGTCGGCGGCGCCTTCCGAGCCGACCCAGGCCACCGTGTCGCCGTCGACCACCATCGCGGTGGCGAAGGGGTCGGCGGGGCTGTAGACGAAGCCGCCGCGCAGCAGCACGGTGCCGCCGGCGGGGCCGTCCAGGTCGTTCGGGTCGGGGGTCGTGGTCGCCGCTGCGGCGGGGCGCTGGTGCATACCGCCAGTCTCCCCCGGCCCGGGCCGGGATCAGATCCGGGGGGGCCTGGACTCGTAGGCGGTGGACAGGACCACGGTGGTGCGGGTGGAGACGCCGGCCAGCGACCGTATCCGGGAGAGCAGGTGCTCCAGCTCGATGGGCGCGGAGACCCGCACCTTGAGGATGTAGTTCTCGTCGCCGGCCACGCTGTGGCACGCCTCGATCTCGGGCACCTCGGCGAGCCGGTCGGCGATGTCGTCGGGCGCGCTGGGGTCGAACGGCTTGACGGAGATGAACGCGGTCAGCGACAGGCCGACCGCTTCCGGGTCGATGACGGCCGCGTACCCGCGGATGACGCCGCGCTGCTCCAGCCGGCGCACCCGCTGGTGCACGGCCGAGGTGGACAGGCCGGTGGCCTTGCCCAGGTCGGTGTAGCTCATCCGCCCGTCGGCGACGAGCAGTTCCACGATGTGCCGGTCCAGCTCCTCCACAGCCGACGACCTTACCGGCCCGGAGGGGTTCGCGGTCACGGGACGGCCGGGCTCGGGCTGGTCGGTCATGGCACCAGCATCCGGCGCAGGAAGGCGTTGCCGAAGGTGCCGTCGGGGTCGGTGGCCGCGACCAGCGCCTGGAAGTCGGCCATCCGGGGGTAGAGGCCGCGGACGGTGGCGGGGTCGGTGGTGGCGAGTTTGCCCCAGTGCGGGCGGGCCGCGTAGGGGGCGAGGGCGGCCTCGATCCGGCCGAGCACGGGGGTGACGGCGGCCGGGTCCTGGCGCCAGGTGAAGTGCAGGGCGACGGTGTCCTGCCCGTAGGCGGGGCTGAGCCAGAGCCGGTCGGCGGCGACGGTGCGGACCTCGCAGATCTGCAGGACCGGCGCGACCGTCTCGCGCAGGGCGGCGACGGCGGCGATCGCGGCGGTGGCGTGGGTGCGCGGCACGAGGTACTCGGACTGGAGTTCCTCGCCGCTGCTGGGGGTGAACTCGGGGCGGAAGTGCGGCAGCCGCTCGTGCCAGGGGCCGGGGGTGCCGTCCTGCGGGGTGCAGTGCACCGGGTCGACGCCGGGCACGGGGTGCAGCGGGCCGGGGGCGGGCGCGGTCCAGGGCAGTTCGGGTTCGGGGGTGCCGTCGAGCCGCTTGAGCCATATCTGGGTGAAGCGGTCGGCGCGCCAGTCGGTGAAGAGGCTGACGCTGTAGGCGGCGCCGGTGAGCGCGTCGAAGTGGGTGAGGGCGTCGTCGAGCGCGAGGCCGGTGCGGGTGGTCTGCCGGACCTGGAAGGTGGGCACCACGTCGAGCGTGAGGTGGGTGGCGATGCCGAGCGCGCCGAGCGCGACGACGGCGCCGTCGAAGCGGTCGCCGTCCTTGTCGCGGCTGAGGCTGAGGGTGTCGCCGCCGGAGGTGACCAGGTCCAGGGCGGTCACGGAAGTGCCGAGCGAGCCGTTGGCGTCGCCGGAGCCGTGGGTGCCGGTGGCGACCGAGCCGGCCACCGAGATGTGCGGCAGGGAGGCGAGGTTGGGCAGCGCGAGGCCGTGGGCGTGCAGGTGCGCGGCGAGTTCGGCGTAGCGCACTCCGGCGGCGACGCGGACGGTGCCGGCGGCGCTGTCGATGTCGATCTCGGCCGGGAGCGCGGTGAGTTCGACGAGATCGCCGTCGGTGTCGGCGATCTCGTTGAAGGAGTGGCCGCTGCCGAGCGCCTTGACCCGGCGGCCGCCGGCCACGATCGCGCGCAGCTCGTCGAGGGTGGCGGGGCGGTGCACGCGTTCCGCGGTGAAGGTGAGGTTGCCCGCCCAGTTGGTCCGCATGCCGTGCCACTCCCGCCCGCCGGCTCTCCGCCGGCACAACCGCGCTGGTCCCCGCCCTTTCGCCACCCTATAAGGCGGGTCGGCGGGGCACGGCCCGGGGCATTCCGGGGGCGTACGGGCGCATGGCGGGGGCGCATCCACCGCCCGCCCGGCGAGTGTGACGAAGGCCACACGGCGACCGTGCGGAGCACTCCGTATGGCGCGATTACCCGCGTAGCGCGGCGGGAAGTGCTCGCTATGGCCGCGTGCCTGATGCCGGGCCGGCCCAACGGAGGGCAACACCCAAGGGGGAACGCAGTATGCGTAACCATGTGCGCCACAGCCGCAGCGTGCGGACGACATCGGCCGTCGCGGAGGGGCACGAACGCGACCTCGTGCTCGCCCCGGCGCCCGCCCCCGCGGCCGAGGACGCGGACCTGGCCGACGGGTACGACGACGCGGAGGAGCCGTACACCGACGAGGAGGGTGCCGAGGAGGAGGGCGCCGACCTCGCCGATGTCGTACGGCTGGCCTGCCCGGTCTGCGCGCGGCCGATCGCGGTGGCCGGCGACGACAGCGTGCTGCCGTCGCACGCGGTGTGCCCGAACCCCTGGCAGCCCTTCGGGCTGACCGTCTGCACCGGTTCCGGCCGCGCGGTCGCCGACGCGGGGTCCCTGGAGCCGCTGGTGCTCGCCCCCGCGACCGAGCAGTTCACGGCCGCGCTCCCGCTCGACTGGCGTACGCAGCCCTTCTCCCACGTCGGTGGGCCGGGCTCCCGCCCGATCCTCGTCCCCCTCCAGCGCGACGCCCACCCGCTCGCGGCCTAGGCGTCATCACCGCGAGCGCTGTCGACACGGCCCACGGCGGGAAGCCGTACCCCCCGCCGCGGGACGCTAGTCGCGGGACTCGGGTCCCACCAGGTGCCGGGCGATCACCATCCGCTGGATCTGGTTGGTGCCCTCGACGATCTGCAGCACCTTCGCCTCGCGCATGTACCGCTCGACCGGGAAGTCCGCGGTGTAGCCGTATCCCCCGAGCAGTTGCACCGCGTCCGTGGCGACCTGCATCGCGGTGTCCGTGCAGAACAGCTTCGCCATCGCCGCCCGCGCGCTGAAGTCCTGCCCGGCGTCGCGCAGTCGAGCCGCCGTCAGGTAAAGCGCGCGGCCCGCCTCGACCCGGGTGGCCATGTCGGCGAGCATGAACCGCAGCCCCTGGAAGTCCGCGATCGGGCGGCCGAACTGGCGGCGCTGCCCCATGTAGCCCACCGCGGCGTCGAGCGCGGCCTGCGCCACGCCGATCGCGCACGCGGCGATGCCCAGCCGCCCGGCGTCGAGCGCGGCCAGCGCGATCGCGAAGCCCTGTCCCTCCTCGCCGATCCGCCGCTCGTCGGCCACCTCGACCCCGTCGAAGTGCATCTGGGCGGTCGGCGAGCCCTTCATGCCCATCTTCCGCTCGGGCGCGCCCGCGCTCAGCCCGGACGCGTCGCCGGGCACGAGGAAGGCGGAGATGCCGTGCGCGCCCTCGCCGCCGGTGCGGGCCAGCACCGTGTAGAAGTCGGCGACGCCGCCGTGCGTGATCCACGCCTTGGTGCCGTCGATGGTCCAGGAGTCGCCATGGCGCACAGCCCGGGTGCGCAGGCTCGCCGCGTCGGAACCGGAGGTCGGCTCGGACAGGCAGTAGGCGCCGAGCAGTTCGCCGCCGAGCATCGCGGGCAGGTGGTCGGCGCGCTGCTGCTTGCCGCCGAACGCGGCCACCGCGTGGCAGGCCAGCGTGTGCACGCTGACACCGAGCCCCACGGTCAGGCGCGCGGCCGCCAGCTCCTCCAGCACCTGCAGGTAGACCTCGTACGGCTGGCCGCCGCCGCCGTGCTCCTCGGCGTAGGGCAGGCCGAGCAGTCCGGAGCTCCCGATCAGGGCCATGGTCTCCCGCGGGAAGCGCCCGGCCTCCTCCTCGGAGTCCGCGGCGGGCGCGATCTCGCGCCGGGCCAGGTCGCGGGTCAGGTCGAGCAGGAAGCGGGCCTCATCGGTGGGCAGCTGCCTTTCGACCGGCTGCGGGCCTTGCTGGGGCATGACGGCACTTCCTCCCTGTGGGGTGGCGGCGGCCCCTCGCCTGGGTGTGGTGGAGCCGTCCGGTGAGAACTACCCCGATCCCGTCGCGGTCTCCCACGCCGGGTCGCGGCAATGGTGATCAACGGGTCCGGCGGATGGAGTATGCCGTACGGCGGCGTCCCCGTCACAGGCGATTCCCCGCCACAAGCCCCCCGGCGGGTCCGCAACCGCGCGGGCGGCCGACCGCGTCCCCTGGTTCGGTGCCCGGGTGGTCCGGGCGGTCGCGGGTGATCCTGGCGGATGCCGGCGAACGAAGCGGAAGGGCCACGTACGCTGCTGCGCATGGAGAGCTTGGGGGCGGCCGATCCCCGTTCGGTGGGCGGGTATCCGCTCTTCGCACGGCTGGGAGCGGGCGGGATGGGACAGGTCTACCTGGCCCGCACGGTCGCGGGGCGGCCGCTGGCGCTGAAGACGGTCCGCGCGGAGTTCGGCCTGGACCCGGCGTTCGGCGAGCGGTTCGCCCGCGAGATCAGGAACGCGGACCGGGTGCGCTCGCCGTGGACCGCCGCCGTGGTCGACTACTCCCCCGTCGGCGCGAGCCCGCAGTGGCTGGCGACCGAGTACGTGGCCGCGCCGTCGCTGGCGGACTGGGTGCGCGAGCACGGGCCGCTGCCCGGCGACAGCGTGGCGGCGCTCGGCGTGGAGCTGTGCGAGGCCCTGCACGCGGTGCACCACGCCGGGCTCGCGCACCGTGACGTGAAACCGTCGAACGTCCTGCTGCCGCGGGCCCGTCCGCTGCTGATCGACTTCGGCATCGCCCGTGCCGCCGAGGACACCCGGCACACCAGCACCGGTGCGATGATCGGCTCGCCCGGCTACATGGCACCCGAGCAGGCCGCCTCCGGGACCTCCGCCGAGCCCGGCGATCTGTTCTCGCTCGGCGCGGTGCTGGTCTACGCGGCGACCGGCCGCGGCCCGTTCAACCACCCCGGGGAGACCGCCTCGACGCCGGCACTGCTGTACCGCGTGGTGCACGAGGAGCCGGACCTGAGCGGAGTGCCTGACGCGCTGCTGCCGGCGCTGACCGCGCTGCTGGCCAAGAGCCCCGGGGACCGTCCGACCGCGCTGGGGGCGGCCGAGTTGCTGCGCGGACCGGGCGGGGCGGCTGCCGCGCCGTCGCCCTGGTCCGGGCACCTGCCGCCGGGGCTGCCCGACGAACTGGCCGCCCGCGAGGAGGAGATGCGGGCGACGCTGGGCGATCCGCCGGCGCCCGACGCCGGCCCGGGTCCCGCCGGTCCCGCCGAGCCGCCGGCCAAGCCCGCGACGGCGCCCCCGGCCGCTCTGCCCGCGCCCGGCGCCCCGCCGGTGGCGGCCACCACGCCCTACGGTCCGGCGTCCACGACGTTCCGGCACCCCGCCTACCAGGGGCCGCCGGCGGCCACCGGGCAGCCGGCTCAGGGCCCGCCCGGGCAACCGCTCGCACCGCCCGCCCACGGCTCGCCCGGCGGCCCGAACCGCGGCGGGGGCCGGCGGACCACGGTCGTCGCCGCGGCGGCGGTCGCCGTCGTCCTGGTGGTCGTGGGCACCCTCGCGGTGCACCGCTGGCGGCAGCACACGGGCTCCGGCGACGGCTCGAACGCGGACGCGCCCACCACCTCGGCCACCGCGACCACGAACGGAACGGGCGCGGCCGGCGGCTCCACCGGCAGCGGCGACTCCGGCTCCGGTTCGGGCTCCGATTCGGGTTCCGGTTCGGGCGACAAGCTGCCCTCCTCCTGGATCGGCACCTGGTCCGGTGTCGGTCCCGGCCTGGCCTCGGTCACCGGGAAGACGAAGGTCACCCTCACCCTCACCGGCGGCACGCGCGGGAGCGTGGTCGGCAAGGAGGTCACCCACGTCACCGCGCTGCTCTCCGGCCAGGACATCGGCTGCACCGACACGCTCAGCTTCAGCGAGCAGGAGGGCTCCACCGTGATCTTCCAGGCGGTGGCCAGCGCGCCGTCCGACCCGTCCAGCGGCACCGTGTGCGTCCAGGGCCGGATCTACACCCTCAGCATCGACATCGGCGGCGACACGCTGCGGCTCGCCGACTTCAGCGGCGGCCAGTCGGTGGGTGCGCCCGACACGTTCACCAAGCAGAACTGACCGGTCGTCACGGGCCGGCCGCCGGCCCGCCGACCAACCGGCCGGGCGCCGGCGCGGGCGGCCTCAGCTGGCGTCGGCGAGCAGGAGGGTGCCCAACTGCTCGGGCGGGGCGGGACGTCCGTAGAACCAGCCCTGGCCGGTGTCGCAGCCCAGGTCCCGCAGGTAGTCGGCCTGGGCGCTGGTCTCGACGCCCTCGACGGTGACGGACAGGCCGAGGCCGTGCGCGAGGGAGACGATCCCCTCGACGATCTTCAGGTCGACCGGGTCGGCGGGGTGGTGGCTCATCCCCCGGGAGAAGGCGCGGTCGAGCTTGAGCACGCTGACGGGCAGCCAGCGCAGCGAGGAGAGGTTGGAGTAGCCGGTGCCGAAGTCGTCCAGGGCGATCTCGACACCGAGGTCGGCGATCCGGCGCAGCGGCTTCAACGCGTCCTGGTCGGCGCCGATCAGCGCGCTCTCGGTGACCTCCAGGCAGAGCGACTCCGGGGCGAGCCCGCTGTCGTCCAGCACCCGGGTCACCTCGGCGACCAGGTCGGGGTGGTGCAGCTGGATCGGCGAGAGGTTGACGTTCACCCGGGGGGCGCGTGCGCCGTGGTGGCTGCGCTGCCACACCTCGGCCTGCCGGACGGCCTGCTCCAGCACCCAGCGGCCGAGCGGCACGATCTGCCCGGTGTGCTCGGCGAGCGGGATGAACCGGTCCGGCCCGAGCACGCCGTGCACCGGGTGGCCCCAGCGGACCAGGGCCTCCGCGCCGTGCACCACGCCGTCGCTGAGCCCGATCAGCGGCTGGTACTCCACGAAGAACTCGCCGCGCTCCAGGGCGCCCGGCAGCCGGTTGGTGAGGCTGTGCCGGGTGATCGCGCGGGCGTCGGCGTCGGGGTCGGCGACCTCGTAGCGGTTGCCGCCCAGTTCCTTGGCGCGGTACATGGTGATGTCGGCGCTGCGCAGCACGTCGGCGGCGGCGTGCGAGGCGGTCGGGGTGAGCACGATGCCGATGCTGCCGTGCACCGGCAGTTCGCGGCCGTCGAGGAGCACGGGCGCGGACAGCGCGGACAGGATGCGGCCGGCCAGATCGGTGACGGCCTCCAGGCTCGGCGGGTCGGTGTAGAGGGCGACGAACTCGTCGCCGCCGATCCTGGCCACGAGCTGGTCGGGCGTGGTCAGGCAGTCCCGCAGCCGCTCGGCGACGGCGACCAGGAGCTGGTCGCCCACCGCGTGGCCGAGGCTGTCGTTGACCGCCTTGAAGCCGTCGAGGTCGAGGTAGCACAGGCCGATCCGGCGGCCCGGGCCCGTACCGCCGCCGTCGGTGGAGGCGGTGGGGGCGCCGGTCGCTGGGGCGGCTGCGCGGTGTGAGCGGTCGCCCGGTGTGCCGCCGTCGGCGCCTTGCTCGGGCGGGGCGGGGGCCGCCGTCGCGGCGGATACCCCGGGCGCGTCGGTCTCGGCTGTCGCGGCGAGTGCCTGGTCGAGCCGTTCGAAGAACAGGGCGCGGTTGGGCAGGCCGGTGAGGGCGTCGTGGGTGGCCTCGTGGCGCAGCCGGTGCAGCAGCTGGCGGCGCTCGGTGATGTCCTCCAGCAGGGCGAGTTGGTACTGGGGGCTGCCGGTGGCGTCGCGGAGCAGGGAGACCTGGAGGTTGGCCCACAGCACGGAGCCGTCGGCCCGGGGGTACGCCTTCTCGATGTGGTAGCCGTCGCGTTCGCCGCGGACCAGTTCGCCGTTGAGGGCGACGGTGGTCGCCGCGTTGTCGGGGTGGGCCCACTCCGAGACGGTGCGCTGCATGACGTGCTTCTCGCCGCCGAACATCCGGCTGAGCGCGTCGTTGACCTCCACGACGCGGCCGTCCAGGTCGGCGATGCCGATGCCGACGGCGGCCCCCTCGAAGACCGCGCGGAAGCGGGCCTCACTGGCGGCCAGCGCGCGTTCGGCGTCGGCCTGGGCGGCCAGCGCGGCCCGGGAGATGGACTCCTGCTCGTTCAGGGTGCGTTCGCGCAGTGCCTGGGAGAACCCGACGGCGACGGCGTGCTGGAGGCGGGAGCAGCGGGCGCGCGCCTCGTCGGCGGGCAGGCCGCCGCCGGGCGGGCAGTACAGCACGAGATAGGCGTCGATGATGCCGAGGATGCTGGGCAGCGCCTCGGGGTCGGTGCAGTGCGCGCCGACCAGCGCGGCACCGACCGGCACGGCGGCGCGCGGGTCGAACCGGTCGGCGCTCAGCGCGGCGCTGAGCACGCGGGCCAACGGCCTCAGGTACGACTCCAGTTCGGCCCGCGTCATGGAAGTGGCGGTCAGCGGGTAGACCGCGCGGCCCCATATGGCGGCGAACCTGCGCAGGTTGTCCTCCGCCTCCGCTTGCGCGGAACCCTCCGTCCCGGCGTGGGCTTCCACTTCGGCGGCGGATTCGGCGGCGGATTCCGCCTCGGCGCCCGCCTCCGCCTCGGCGGGGCCTGCCGTCCGGGCGGTGTCTGCCGGCCGGGCGGGCACCGCGGTTGCGGCTCGGGCTCTGTTTGCGGCGGTGGCCCCGCTCCTGTCGACGGCTCCGGTGGCGCCGGACGCTCCGATTTCGGCCGCGGCCGCGCTCCCTGACGCGCTCGTGGTCACGCTCCCGGATACGCTTCCGGACGCGGCGGCCGGCTCCCCGCCGGCCCGCCGCGCCGCGTCCCCGGCCGCGGCCGGCTCGGCGGTCACGCCTTCAGCCCCACACCGGCGAGGCCGTGCAGCACCGACGGGTCGTCGTCGTCGGCCGGCGGGGTGTCGGGCCGCCAGAAGGGCAGCGGCACGATGCCCGGCTCCACGATGTCGAAGCCGTCGAAGAAGGGCTCCAACTCGGCGGCGGTGCGCATGATCAGCGGGGTGCTGGTGCGCTGGTAGACCTTCTGGACACCGCGCTGGCCGGCCGGGGTCGGGCCGTACTCGACGGTGGCGTGGGTGATGACCATGACGCTGCCGGGGGCCAGCGCGTCGCGCAGGGTGGCGATGAGTTCGGCGGGGCGGTCGTCGTCGGCGAGGAAGTGGACGACGGCCACCAGCATCAGCGCGACCGGCCGGGACAGGTCGAGCAGCCTGCCGGTCTCGGGGGCGTCGAGGATCGACCGGGGGTCGCGCAGGTCGGCGGCGACGATGGTCGCGTCGTCGTTGCCGTCCAGGACGGCGCGGCTGTGGGCGACCGCGACCGGGTCGTTGTCGACGTAGACGACGCGGGCGCCGGGGTGGCCGGCCTGGGCGACCTCGTGGACGTTGCCGAAGGTGGGGATGCCCGAGCCGATGTCCAGGAACTGGGTGATCCCGCGGTCCAGGGCGAAGTCCACCGCCCTGCGCATGACGGCCCGGTTGGCCTGGCCGATCTTGGGTATCCCCGGCAGCGCGCTGAGCGCGACCCGAGCCGCTTCCCGGTCGACCTCGAAGTTGTGCGAGCCGCCCAGGAAGTAGTCGTAGATCCGGGACACGCTCGGCACGGTGATGTCGATGCCTTGCGGGGCCCAGGACGGTCGCTCGGTCACGGTCGGTGTCTCCAGGTCGGGGGGAGTGCGGACACGGCAGGCGGGCACGGCCGGATCGGGCAGACTCCCGGATGCTCAACCGAGGTTACTGATCACATGTTCGGAGTGAAGCACATAACCGGAAAAGCGAGGTCCGTTTTGGTCGGCTACCACCGGCATGTGCATATGCGAAAACGCGCACGTGCGGAGATGCGCACCCAGCCGAAAGGGCCCGTGGCGCAAGCGCGCCACGGGCCCGACCTCGGCTTTCGAGGTCCGTGCGGATCAGTGCTGCGACCGGCGCGTGCGCCGGCCCTGACGGCTCAGCAGGCGCCCTCGTCCTTCCACACGCCCCACTCACCGGTGGTGCCGGGCTGCTCGTTCGTGGTCCACCACTGCGCGAGCCACTTGTGGCCGCCGTACGAGACCTCGTCGCCGCCGTTGTAGACCGCGGACGCGCTCCAGGCGGACACGCTCGCGCAGTCGCCGCCGCCCGGCGGGCTGGTGGGCGGGGTGGTGGGCGGCGTGGTCGGCGGGTCGGTGGGCGGGGTCGCGCCGGCGAACTTCACGGAGTACTTGGCGAAGTCCCAGGCGCCCTGCGGAACCGAGCTGCACGTACCGGACGTGGTGCCGTTGTTGTCCGGCGGGGTGCACTGGCGGTCGCGGTTGAGCGACCAGAAGGTGAAGCGGCCCATGCCGTGGCTGGTGGCGTAGTCCAGCACGGTCTGGAAGTCCGCCTGGTAGAAGTACTCCCCCGAGTCACTGCGGCCGTTCATGCCGGAGAAGCCCTCGTGGGCGTAGGCGGTGGCGGCGTCCCAACCGAAGGTGCTCTGGAGCAGCCCGTTGAACGCGGTCAGGGCCGCGGTCTGGGAGGCGGCGCCGCTGAAGCCGCCGTCGAACGGCATGATGGAGAAGTTGTTCGGGGTGAAGCCGAGCGACTTGGCCTCGTTGAGCATCTGCTGGCCGAACCAGCCGGTGCCGGCCGCGGTGCCCGCGGTGGTGACCGAGATGTAGATGCCGGGGTTGTTCCGCTGCAGGATCTGGGCGGCGCCCAGCTCGTTGGCGACCGCCGCGGTGTTCTCGTACTCCGGCTCCTCCAGGTCGAAGTCGATCGCCTTGAGCTGGTACTTGGTGACGACCTGCTGGTACGCGGCCGCGGTCGAGGCCGCGTCGGAACACGCCTGGCCGAGCTTGGTGCCGCCGTAGCCGCCGATCGAGACGGAGACGTCGCCGCCCTTGGCGCGGATCGCGGCGATGGTGCTCGCGACCGAGGTGTCCGAGGAGACCGCGTTGGTGCCGCCCCAGGTGGGGCTGCACCCGCCGCCGTTGGGGGCGAGGATGAAGGCGAGCTGGAACGCCTTGAGCCCGGTGGCGTCCATGATCGCGGTGGCGTCCGGCGGGTCGTTGTCCAGCGGCATCAGATAGGGCGCGGCGGCGTACCAGTTGTTGCCGAGCGCGCTCGCGGTGGGTGCCGCGCTGGCCTGGCCGGTGCCGAGGGCGGCGGCGGTACCCAGCCCGGCGACGGCGAGCACCGCGGCGGCCACTCCCGTGCCGAGGGCTTTGAGACGGTTCACGTCGGACCTCCTGTGGGGGAACGTGGCAGCAGGTTCCTGCGATGATCCGAACACGTCAATAGGTTGGTCCAGACCTTTGGGTCAATCCACAAATTGGTCTCTACCAGTTGGACCACGTGAAAAGGGCCCCGACCCCGCGGAAGACGCGGGACCGGGGCCCTGGAGCTGTCGTGCCGTCGAACCGTCAGCTGTCGTGCCGTCAGCCGTCATGCCGTCAGCTGTGGAGCCGTCAGCCGTCCAGCCGTCGACCGGACTCAGACGACGCCGACGGAGGCGAGCGCGCGCTTCTGCCCGGGGCTCGGCTTCGCCGGGAAGTACAGGTACACCACGCCGCCGGAGCCGGAGCCGACCGAGCCGGTCGCGGTGATCCGCTTCGTCCGCAGCCACACCGTCTCGAACTGGGCGCGCTTGTAGACGTTGCGCACCGCGTCGTCGCTCTCGCTGGCCGGGTCGTTCATGATCACGTCGCCCTCGGCGGTGAAGCCGACCATGCACATCAGGTGGCCCGAGGTGCTGTAGTTGGACCCGTCCAGCTCGCTGGCCAGGAACGACTGTGACGTTATCACCGGGATGCCGGCCTTGATCAGCCGCTCCGCGTCGTTGAGCGAGTGCAACTGGGTGACGACGCCCTGCATGTCCTTGTACGTGGCCGCGTAGGCCGCGTTGAACGGCCAGTTGCCACAGCCCTCGTACTGGTAGTCGTAGGTGTAGCGGGCGCCCTGGTCGACCTGCGGGTCGGCGTAGGAGGGGTCCACCCAGGCCAGGTCGGCCGCGGTCGGGCCGCGGCCCCAGTACTCGATGCACATGGTGGACGAGGTGGGGCTGCACCACGCCTCGCCGCCGTTGTCGTACTGCGGGTACTGGCCCTTGTGGATGTCCTGCGAGTAGCGCGGCACCGGCAGTTCGACGGCGCCCTTCAGGCTCGGCACGGACGCGGGCACCGTGTAGCGGTCGGGGATGTTCGAGGCGAACGCGCCGACCCGCCACACGGTCGGGGTGTCGTGGCTGCCGGGCTTGCGGTAGAGGGTGACCCGCAGCCGGTAGGAGGCGAGCAGCTTGCCCGCAGTGGCGTCGTCGATGGAGAACGTGTCGGTGTAGATGCTGCTGGTGTCGTCGCCCTGGTCGTCGACGGAGGTGCGGCGGATGTCCTCGTCGCTGTCGCCGGAGGTCCAGCGGCCCATCACGTAGGCCGGGGTGGCGGTGCCGTCGGTGTACGTGCCCAGCAGCTCCACCTGAATCCAGGTGCCCGCGGGTGTCCGCGCGTTCCACGAGGAGACCAGCTCGGTGGCGGGGTGCGGGAGCTTGCGCGCCGGCGACGTCCAGGAGGCGTACTCGTACGTGGCGGTCTTGCCGGTGTGCGGGTCGGTGTAGTCCGACGTGCCGGCCGGGCGGACGATCCGCACCCCGGGGCGGGAGCCGGGCACCGGGAGGGTGCCCTGGTGCTCGCCGAACAGCCAGTCGGGGTAGGTGCTCCAGCCGTGGTAGTCGACCGGCGCGGGGTCGGCCGCGGCGGCGCCGCCCTTGCCGCCGCTGTGCGCGGCCCGCCCCGCGGCGGTCCCGGTGCCGGCCGGCGCGGCGGCCGGGGCGGCGGAAGCGGTCTGCGCGTTCGAGGCGGCGACGCCGGCCGCGGCGGCGAGCGCGGCGGTCAGCACGGCACGCCGGGGCGCGTTACTGGTCATGATGGGTGGTACCTCGGTTCCCCTCGACGTGAACGGGAGATGGCCCGTCCGGGCCCTGCTGGGGCACGGTGGGTGCCGACCACTATCGTCGCTGACCGGGTCGTTCCACCAGGGGTGCCGTGTTCCCAGACCGATCAATATTGGACTGGACCACTGGCGGTCACCCGGGAAGAACCACCAGGTCACGCCCGGTCAGATTGAGCCGCTCGCCGCCTTCTTCGGTGCACACCGCGATGTCCTCGATGCGCGCGCCGAACCGGCCGGGCAGGTAGATCCCCGGCTCGACCGAGAACGCCATCCCCGGCTCCAGCGGCCGGGCGCTGCCCGTCACGATGTACGGCTCCTCGTGGGTCTCCAGGCCGATGCCGTGGCCGGTGCGGTGGATGAAGTGCTCGCCGTACCCGGCCGCGGCGATCCGGTCCCGGCCCACCGCGTCGAGCTGCTCCGCGGTGATCCCGGGGCGCACCGCGGCCGTCTGCGCGGTCTGGGCGGCGAGCAGCACCTCGTACAACTCCCGGAACGCGGCGGGCGGTTCGCCGACCGCGTAGGTGCGGGTGGAGTCCGAGCAGTACCCGTCGGGGGTGGTGCCGCCGATGTCCACCACCACCGGGTCGCCGGACTTCACCACCCGGTCGGAGACCTCGTGGTGCGGGCTGGCGCCGTTCGGTCCCGAGCCGACGATCACGAAGTCGACGGTGGCGTGGCCGGCCGCGATGATCGCGTCGGCGATGTCCTTGCCGATCTCGCGTTCGGTGCGGCCGGGCCGCAACCACTCGCCGATCCGGCGGTGCACCCGGTCGATCGCCGCGCCCGCCCGGCGCAGCGCCTCGACCTCGGCGGGGCTCTTGCGCATCCGCAGCACCGACAGCACGTCACCGGCCAGGCCCGCCTGGGCGGCGGGCAGCGCGGCCTGGAAGGCGAGCAGCTTCTCGGCCCACATGTGGTTGTCGACCGCGAAACGGGTGACGTGCGGCGGCAGTCGCCGGGCGATCATCGCGTACGCGTCGTCGGTCTCGGCGAAGCCGGTGATCTCCACGCCGAGGGCGCCGGCCGGGGACGCCTCGGCGGCCGCCTTCTCCAGTTCGGGCACCACCAGGAACGGGTCGCCGGCCGCCGGCAGCACCAGGCACGTCAGCCGTTCCAGCGGCAGGGCCTGATACCCGGTCAGATAGCGGAGGTCGGCGCCCGGGGAGACGAGGAGGGCGTCCAGCCCGGCGTCCTCGGCGGCCTGGCGGGCCCGGGCCAGTCGCTCCGGCGGAAACAGTTCGGCTGCGCCGGCCTTGCCGGTGGATTCGCTCACCCCCCTACGGTAGACGGCCGCGCCGCGCCGCGCCGGAAGGACGTCCGACCGTTTCGGCCGGCTCGACGCGGGACGGCGCCCCATGCGGGGCGGTGCGACGCGGGACGGTGCCCGACGCGAGACGGTGCCCGACGCGAGACCGGGGGCCCGGCCCGGGAAGGCGCCCGGCGCACGGTGCCCGGCGCGAGAGGGCGCCCGGCCCGGGGCGCCGGCCCACCGTTGCGGCAGCCACTCCCCCGCGGGGGCGCCGGGCGGGCGGCTCGGCGAGGCGGGCCGTATGGTCGCGGGGTGGCGGATATGACGTTGACGGAGATGGCCGCGGGCATGGACGGCCTGGCGCCGTCGTGCGGCCGGACCCGGCTGATCGCGGTGGACGGTCACGCGGGTGCCGGAAAGACCACCCTCGCCAGGCACCTCGCGGCGGCGCTCGGCGGCAGCCCGGTCGTCCACACGGACGACCTGGCCACGCACGAGCAGCCGTTCGACTGGACCGGCCGGCTGGCGACGCAGGTGCTCGGCCCGCTCGGCGCCGGCCGAGGCGCGGTGCACGAGGTCTACGACTGGCACGCGCGCCGGTTCGCGGGCGAGCAGACGGTGGACGCGGCGCCCTGCGTCGTGCTGGAAGGCGTCGGCACCGGCCGGGCCGCGCTGCGGCCCCACCTCGCGCTGGTGCTGTGGCTGGAGGTCGGCCCGGCCGAGGCGCGGCGGCGCGGACTGCGCCGGGACGGGCCGGAGTTGACCCCGTTCTGGACCGGCTGGACCGCCGCCGAGGACGCGCACTTCGCCGCCGACCCGACCCGCCCCTACGCCGACCTCCTGGTCCACCAGGACCAGGAAGGCGGCTACCGGTTCACCCCGGGCCCCGCGCCCCGCGCGGCGCAGCACCCGAACCCCGCCGACCGCTACGGTCGGTGAGCATCCGATGCCTGCCCGCTGCGGACCCCGACGGCCGGACCCGCGCCGGTCGGACCCGGTCGGCGAGCGATCGCAAGCGATCGGCGACCGCGCGCGATCTCGTCACGAACGGGCTTCCGCGATCGCTTGACCGGCCGGGTATCGAGAGATTACGTTTTCAACCAGCGGCGTTGCGCAGCCGCTCAGCAGACACGGAGCCCCCGATTGTTCCCCCGTGATCGGGGGCTTCGTCCTGCTCTCCGCGCCGTTCGCCACGCTGCCGGCGCGCCCTTCTCCTCACCCACCGTGACGACACGGCACCTCAAGGTCCCCTCCCCCGGCACGCCGTGCTCCCCCGTCCCGCTTGCCTCGGCACCCTACGGTGATCGGACCATCGCGGGTACGATGCGCGAAGGGGTCGGTGCGGTGCCTGGGGGGTATCGCAGTCTGCTCAACTCCCGCCCGTTGGCCACGGGTTGGGGCGTGCGTGTCCGCGAGGCGGGGGGACGGAGTGGTGGGGACTTGATGGACTTCGGCACCGACCGCCCGGGCGCGCCGGCCGATCTGGCCTGGTTGCGCGGGGTGGACGCGTACACGATGGGCGCTTACGTGCAGGCCGAGGAGGAGTTCAGGACCGCGGTCCGGCTGGACCCGGGCATGGCCGACGCGTGGCTGGGCCTGCACGCGCTGCGCGCCGACACCTCCACCGCGCTGCTCCAGATGTACCGGCACCGCGACCGCTTCGGCGAGCAGCGCGCCGCCCACCGCCGCACCCTCAACTCCTGGTACTGGCTGGGCTGGTGGGTGCAGCCGGTGCTGGAGACCAGCCGCGACCTGCTGCTCGCGCACGCCTCGCACTGGCTGGACGGCCGCCATGTCGCCGAACTGGACCGGGCGTTGGCCGACTGCCCGCCGGTGGACACCGACCCGCAGGTGCGTTTCCTGCACGCCTGCCGCGCCTACCTGGTCAAGGACTGGGAGCGGCTGGTCCGGCACACCGAACCGCTGCTCGGCGACACCGTACTCGGCATCGAGGCGGGGCTGTTCGGCGGAATGGCCCGGGTCCGGCTGGAGATGTGCGGCCAGGCCGAACCGCTGCTGTCCGCCGCGCTGATGCGCTGCCGCAGCGAGCAGCCGCAGCGCAAGGAGCTGCGCTACTGGCTCGCCCGGGCCTACGAGGGCACCGGCCGCAGCGCCGCCGCCGTACCGCTCTACCGCGCCGTGCACCGGGTCGACGCGTCCTTCATGGACACCTCCGCCCGGCTCGCCGCGATCCACGAGTCCGACGACGGCCTCGACGAGGGCGCGGGACTGGCCGCGGTCTCGCTGGCCGGGGGTGGCGGCCAGGCCGTGCCCGAAGGGGGCGACCCGGACGGCGGCTACCCCGTCGACTTCCCGCCCGACCCGTCGGCGGCCACCGGCCCGGGCCCCGACGCCGAGTTGGACGAGTCACTGCTGATGTCCGGGCCGCTGGACGACGCGGTACGCGACCGGGCCGCGCCGCCGGCCGGCGGCGCGGCGGCCACCGGCGCGGCCGGACTGCCGCTCGGCGGCTCCGACTCCGTGCTGCTCGCCGAGGCGCTCGCCGAACTGGACCGGATGGTCGGTCTTGAGCCGGTCAAGCGCCAAGTGCGGGCGCTGTCGGCCCAGTTGCGGATGGCCCGGCTGCGGGCCGGGCAGGGCCTGCCGGTCCAGCCGCCGAAACGGCACTTCGTCTTCTCCGGCCCCTCCGGCACCGGCAAGACCACCGTCGCCCGTATCCTCGGCCGGGTCTTCTACGCCCTCGGCCTGCTCGGCGGCGATCACCTGGTCGAGGCCCAACGCTCCGACCTGGTCGGCGAGTTCCTCGGGCAGACCGCGGTGAAGGCGAACGAGCTGATCGACTCCGCGCTCGGCGGGGTGCTCTTCGTGGACGAGGCGTACGCCCTGTCCAACTCCGGCTACAGCAAGGGCGACGCCTACGGCGACGAGGCGCTCCAGGTGCTCCTCAAGCGCGCCGAGGACAACCGGGACCGGCTCGTGGTGATCCTGGCGGGCTACCCCGAGGGCATGGACCGGCTGCTCGCGGCGAACCCCGGACTCAGCTCGCGCTTCACCACCCGGGTGGACTTCCCCAGTTACCGTCCGCAGGAGCTGACCCGGATCGGTGAGGTGCTCGCCGGCGAGAACGGCGACCGGTGGGACGACGAGGCGCTCGACGAGCTCGGCGCGATCAGCGGGCATGTCGTCGACCAGGGATGGGTCGACGAACTCGGCAACGGGCGCTTACTGCGGACCCTTTACGAGAAGAGCTGCGCCTATCGGGATCTGCGGCTGTCGGAGTACCCGGCCGCACCGAGCCGCGACGAGCTGGCCACGCTGCGCCTGCCGGACCTCATGCAGGCGTACGGCGAGGTGCTCTCGGGGCGGGGCCCCGGGGCCCCGCCCCCGGCCGACCCGACGGAGTGACGCCCGCGGGCGGCACCGCTCGCCGGACCGGGCCCGGGGACAGGGCCTGGGGACGCGGTTCGGGACATGACCCGGGGACATGACCCGGCGGCCAGGGCTCAGCGCACCAGTTCACCCGGCGAGGTGCCTTCGGCGGCCGGGCCCGGGAGCGGCACCCCGTTCTTCCGCGGGGACGCCCGGTGCGCGGGGTCCCGGACCTCGCCGACCAGCTTTTCGAGCACGTCCTCCAGGGCGACCAGGCCGAGCACCCGCCCGTTCGCGTCGGTGACGGACGCGAGATGGGTGGCGGCGCGGCGCATGGAAGTGAGGGCGTCGTCGAGCGGAAGGTCGGCGCGGAGGGTGGCCATCGGGCGCCAGAGCCGCTGCGGCACCGGCTGGTCGGGGTCCTCGACGTCGAGGATGTCCTTGACGTGGAGGTAGCCGAGATAGCCGGAACCGCCGGAGGCGTCCGCGCCGGCGGCCACCGGGAAGCGGGAGTAGCCGGTCCGCACGGTCAGCGCCTCGATCTCGCGGGCGGTGGCCCCCGGGCCGAGCGTGACCAGCTCGTCCGGGGTGAGCAGGACCTCCGTGACCGGGCGGGTGCCCAGCTCCAGGGCGTCCTCCAGCCGCTCCTGCTCGTCGGAGTCGAGCAGCCCCGCGGCGCGCGCGTCCTCGACCAGGACGGTCAGCTCGGCGCTGGTGAACACCGCGTCGACCTCGTCCTTCGGCTCGACCCGGAACGCCCGCAGGATGAGCCGGGCGCACGACCCGAGCACCGCGATCACCGGGCGGAAAACCCGGGCGAACCCGACCAGCCCGGGGGCGAGCCGCAGCGCGGCCTTCTCCGGGTCGGACATCGCCAGGTTCTTCGGCACCATCTCGCCGATCACCAGGTGCAGGAAGACCACGATGGCCAGCGCCAGCACGTAGCCGATCGGGTGCACCAGGTCGTGCGGGACATGGACGGCGGAGAAGGCGGGCTCCACCAAGTGGGCGACGGTCGGTTCGGCGACCGCGCCGAGGGTCAGCGAGCAGACGGTGACGCCGAACTGCGCGGCGGCCATCATCTGCGGCAGGTGCTCCAGCCCGTACAGGACGGTACGGGCGGCGCGCTGCTCCGCGGCGTGCGGCTCGATCTGGCTGCGGCGCACGGAGACGAGCGCGAACTCGGCGCCGACGAAGAAGCCGTTGCCGAGCACGAGCAGCACGGCGAACAGGAGTTGGAGTGCGCTCATCGCTGGTCGTCCCCCTCGACGCCCTCGACGCCGGCGGCACGGACAGCACCCGCGGCACCCGCGGCGCAGCCGGCGCCGTCGTCCGGTCCGTCGTCGGGTCCTGACGGTGCGGTCCGCACGATCCTGACGCGTTCGGCCCGGTGGTGGCCGACCTCCTCGACGCGCAGCAGCCAGCCGGGCAGGTCGGCGGTGTCGCCGACCTCGGGGATGCGGCCGAGCAGGTCGGCGACGAGACCGGCGACGGTCTCGTAGGGGCCCTCGGGCGCGGCCATGCCTATCCGGGCGAGGGTGTCGATCCGGCAGCCGCCGTCCGCCGCCCACGCCGGGTGGCCGTCCTCGGCCGGCGCCTGGGCGAGTTCGGGCAGGTCGGCGGTGTCGTGCTCGTCGCGGACCTCGCCGACCAGCTCCTCGACGATGTCCTCGAGGGTGACCACGCCGGCGGTGCCGCCGTACTCGTCGACGACCACCGCGATCGGCTGCTGGCTGCGCAGCAGTTCCAGCAGGTGCTGGACCGGCAGCGTCTCGGGCACCAGCAGCGGGGCGACGGCGATCCGCGACACAGGGGTGCGGTCGCGCGCGTCGGCGGCCACCGCGAGCGCGTCCTTGAGGTGCACCATGCCGGTGGTGTCGTCCAGCCGCTCGCGGTAGACGGGGAACCGGGACAGGCCGGTGGCGCGGGTGAGGTTGAGGACGTCGGCGGCGGTCGCGGTGTCCTCCAGGGCACTGACCCGCACCCGGGGAGTCATCACGTTCTCCGCGGTGAGGTCGCCGAGCGACAGGGTGCGCACGAACAGGTCGGCGGTGTCCGGCTCCAGGGCGCCGGCGAGCGCGGAGTGCCGGGCCAGCGAGACCAGTTCGCCGGGGGTGCGGGCGGAGGCCAGCTCGTCGGTGGGCTCCACGCCGAGCATCCGCACCAGGCGGTTCGCGGCGCGGTTGAGCAGCTCGATCACCGGGCGGAAGGCGCTGGAGAAGGCCCGCTGCGGGCCGGCCACCATCCGTGCGACGGCCAGCGGGCGGGAGACCGCCCAGTTCTTCGGTACGAGTTCGCCGATCACCATCTGCACGCCGGAGGCGACCATCATGCCGATCACCACGGCGAAGCCGGGGGCGGCGCCTTCCGGCAGGCCGGCGGCGTGCAGCGGGTCCTCCAGCAGGTCGCCGAGCGCGGGCTCGGCGAGCATGCCGACGACCAGCGAGGTGATGGTGATGCCGAGCTGGGTGCCGGAGAGCTGGAAGGAGAGTTTCCGCAGGGCGGCGACCACGCTGCGGGCTCTGCGGTCGCCCTCTGCCGCGGCCCGCTCGGCGGCGGGGCGCTCCACCGTCACCAGGCCGAACTCGGCGGCGACGAAGAAGCCGTTGGCGAGGATCAGAACGAATGCTGCCGCGAGCAGCAGCAACGGGGTGCTCATGAGGCCGCCGCCCCGCGTTTCCGGTGGGAGTTCCGGGCGGGAGGGGCGGCGCAAGTACTACCGGACGGTTCGTCCATCGGGGTGTGAGTGTCACTCCTCGGGTGGGCGCCGCGCGGGGCAGCGCCGGGGTGGGTGGGCGCGGTCGAGTGCGCTTGGTGAACCAGGGTAGTCACTGCGGGCGCGCCCGCGAAGTGACGGTGCCCACCCGGCGGAAGACGGCTGCCCCCGCGGGGACGGGGTGCTCTCGGGACAGACGGTCGCCCCGGCGCCGGGGCGGGGGCACCGCGGCCCCTTGGGGATGGCCCCCTTACGAGGACGGGGCCTCGCCCAGCGCTTCCACCAGCTCACGCAGCCTCCGGGCGTCGCGCACCGCGCGCCCCCGGGCGATCCCGGGCTGAATCCCCATCACCGCCAGGGTCGTGCCGTCGGCGAGGTCGAGGCGGACCCAGGCGTCGCCGTGCCCGAGGTTGACCCCGAGCACCTCGGCCCAGGCCAGCCGCCGCCGCACCGTGAGGTTCACCACGGTGAGCCCGCTGGTGTCGGCGACGGCCTTCGGCCGGCTCAGCAGCGTCAGCCCCGCACCGATCAGCACGGCCGTGCCGACCACGGTGCCGCGCTCGGCGGTGCTCCAGGGCGAGGCGCCGTCATGCGGCATGAGCACCGCGACGCTGGTCAGCACCACGACGATCGCCACGGCGAGTGTGAGCAGCACCACACGGGTGACGACCGGCCGGAAGGTGATCGGCAGGTCGTCCGGCGCGGCAGCGGCGGCCGTGGGGTGTTCGGCCGGGGCGCCGGGCATCGTCACAGCCGGGCGGCGTGGATGCCGGTGGTCAGGATGGCGCGGGCGCCCAGGTCGTAGAGCTGGTCCATGATGAGCTGGGCCTCGGCGGTGGGCACCATCGCGCGGACCGCGACCCAGCCCTCGTGGTGCAGCGGGGAGACGGTGGGCGATTCGAGCCCGGGGGTCAGCGCGACGGCCTTCTCGACCTGCTCGACGCGGATGTCGTAGTCCATCATCACGTACCGCCGCGCGACCAGGACGCCTTGCAGGCGGCGCAGGAACTTCCGCACGTCGACGTCGTCGGGCTCGGCGCCGGTGCGGCGGATGACGACGGCCTCGGACTCCATGATCGGCTCGCCGAACGCCTCCAGGCCGGCGATGCGCAGCGAGGTGCCGGTCTCCACCACGTCGGCGATGACCTGGGCGACGCCGAGCTGGATCGCGGTCTCCACGGCGCCGTCGAGGTGGACGACGGAGGCGGCCACGCCGCTGTCGGCGAGGTGCTTGGCGACCACGCCCTCGTAGGAGGTGGCGACGGTCAGCCCGGCCAGGTCGGTCACGTCGCTCGCGGTGCCGGGCTTGGCGGCGTACCGGAACGTCGAGCGGGCGAAGCCGAGTTGCAGGATCTCCTCGGCGCTCGCCCCGGAGTCCAGCAGCAGGTCGCGGCCGGTGATGCCGATGTCGAGCCGGCCGGAGCTGACGTAGATCGCGATGTCGCGCGGGCGCAGGTAGAAGAACTCGACGTCGTTCACGTTGTCGAACAGGACGAGTTCCTTGGACTCCTTGCGCTGGCGGTAGCCGGCCTCATGGAGCATGGCCGCCGCGGGTCCGGAGAGTGCACCCTTGTTCGGTACGGCGATGCGCAGCATGGGGTCGGGTTCCTTTTCTTCGTCGGGTTCTTCGAGTACGGCGGATGTGCCGGACGTGCCGGCTTCATCGGTGGTGCGGGGGGGACTCGCGGCGGTACGGGTCCGCGGGAGACGCGGACCCGCCGCGCGTGCGCGGTGCGCCGGGCGTACGGTGCCGCCCGGCTCACAGATGGGCGTAGACGTCCTCCAGGGAGATCCCGCGCGCCACCATCATCACCTGAACGTGGTACAGCAGCTGCGAGATCTCCTCGGCGGTCGCGTCCGGACCTTCGTACTCGGCCGCCATCCACACCTCGGCGGCCTCTTCGACCACCTTCTTGCCGATCGCGTGCACGCCCTTCCCGACCAGTTCGGCGGTGCGGGAAGTGCTGGGGTCGCCGGTGGCGGCCTTCTGCCGGAGCTCGCTGAACAGCTCCTCGAATGTCTTGTCAGCCATGGTGGTCCCTAGCGTACGGGGAAGTGCCCGGGGACCATCGCCATGGTTCGGATGCTGGTCACCGCCACGGTTCGGAGACCGAGCGCAGGATGGCCGCGGTGGCCACCGCGGCGGTCACCGCTTCGTGGCCCTTGTCCTCGGTGGAGCCGGGCAAGCCGGCCCGGTCCAGCGCCTGCTCCTCGTTGTCGCAGGTGAGGATGCCGAAGCCGACCGGGACTCCGGTCTCCACGGAGACCTGGGTGAGCCCGGCGGTGACGCCCTGCGAGACGTACTCGAAGTGCGGGGTGCCGCCGCGGATGATCACGCCGAGGGCGACGATCGCGTCGTAGCCGCGGCCGGCCAGCACCTTGGCGACGACGGGCAGTTCGAAGCTGCCCGGCACCCGCAGCAGGGTCGGCTCCTCGATGCCGAGGTCGCGCAGGGCGCGGACCGCCCCGTCCACGAGGCCGTCCATCACCTGGGTGTGCCACTGCGCCGCGATGACGGCGACCCGCAGGTCACCGCAGTTCTTCACGGTCAGTTCCGGGGCGCCCTTGCCGCTCACTTCTCTCCTCGGGTAGTGCTTCGGGTGGTGGTGCCGGGGGTGCTGCTTCGGGTGGTGCTGCTTCGGGTGGTGGTGCTTCGGCTGGTGCTGTGGCCCGCGACGGTCTCGGGCAGGGCGCCGGGGACGGCCGCTTCGCCGTCGAGCCACGGCAGTTCGTGGCCCATCCGGTCCCGCTTGGTGCGCAGGTACCGCACGTTGTGCTCACCCGCGACGACCGGCATCGGCACGCGGGAGAGCACCTCCAGGCCGTGTCCGACCAGTGCCGCGGACTTCGCCGGGTTGTTCGTCATCAGCCGCAGCGAGCGCACTCCGAGGTCGGTGAGGATGTGCGCGGCGGCGGCGTAGTCGCGGGCGTCGGCGGGCAGGCCGAGTTCGAGGTTGGCGTCGAGCGTGTCGCGGCCGCGCTCCTGGAGTTCGTACGCGCGCAGCTTCGACATCAGGCCGATGCCGCGGCCTTCGTGGCCGCGCAGGTAGAGCACCACGCCGCGGCCGGCGGCGGCGACCTCGCGCAGCGCGGTCTGGAGTTGCGGGCCGCAGTCGCAGCGCAGCGAGCCGAAGACGTCGCCGGTCAGGCACTCGGAGTGCACCCGGACCAGGACGTCGGTGCCGTCGCCGAGGTCGCCGGCGACCAGCGCGACATGCTCGGCGCCGTCGGCGGGGACGCGGTAGCCGTACGCGCGGAACTCGCCGTAGGCGGTGGGCAGTCGGGTGCTGGCCTCGCGGCGCACCTCGGCCTGCTCGGCGCGGCGGTAGGCGATCAGGGCCTCGATGGAGATGATCGCCAGGCCGTGCTTGCGGGCGAAGGGCACCAGCTCGGGGAGCCGGGCCATGGTGCCGTCCTCGAGGGCGATCTCCACGATGGCCGCGGCCGGCCGCAGTCCGGCCAGCCGGGCGAGGTCGACGCCCGCCTCGGTGTGGCCGGCCCGCTCCAGCACCCCGCCGGGGCGGGCGGCGAGCGGGAAGACATGGCCGGGCCGGACGAAGTCGTCGGCGCGCGCGGCCGGGTCGGCGAGCAGCCGGATGGTGGCGGCGCGGTCGGCGGCGGAGATGCCGGTGGTCACGCCGTGCGCACCGCTCGCGTCCACGGACACGGTGAACGCGGTGCGCATGGACTCGGTGTTGGACTCCACCATCTGCGGCAGTTCCAGCCGGTCCAGCTCCGGGCTCTCCATCGGCACGCAGACCAGGCCGCGGCACTCGTTCATCATGAAGGCGACGATCTGCGGGGTGATCCGCTCGGCGGCCACGACGAGGTCGCCCTCGTTCTCCCGGTCCTCGTCGTCGACGACCACCACGGGGCGGCCCGCGGCGATGTCGGCGATGGCCCGCTCGACCGGGTCGAGCACGAGGTCATCAAGGTCGTCGAGACCGTCGGAGGCGTCGACCGCGGTGGGCCCGTCGGGGACGCCGCTGTCGATGCGGTGCTGCCAGGGGTCGTGCGGTGCGGTCACGGTGGTCATGCCGTCGCTCCTTCCGCGGTGGTGACGGGCTGCCGCGGCTGCGGGCCGCCCTGCTCGCCGGCGGTGCGCCGCGTCTGCTGCCACCAGGCGTACATCCCGGCGATCACCAGGACGAAGTAGATGATGTAGACCAGGCCGGAGAACGGCAGCCCGCTGTGGAAGTTCAGCGGCACGCCGACCAGGTCGACGGCCAGCCAGGCGAACCAGAACTCGACCCAGCCGCGGGCCTGCGCGTACATCGCGGCGAGGGTGCCGACGAAGATGTAGGCGTCCGGCCACGGGTTCCACGAGAGCTTCGGGTAGGCGAGGAAGAGCGAGGCGACCGCCACGGTGCCCAGGCCGGTGGCGAGCACCAGGACGGCCCGCTCGCGCCAGGTGGCGAAGCGGATGGCGAGCCGGCCGGCGCTCCCGCCGCTGCCGCGCCGCCACTGGAACCAGCCCCACACCGCGACGGTGATCACCACGAGCTGCTTGCCGACGCCGCCGCCGAGGTGCGCGCCCCAGAACGCGGCCACCAGCACCACGCCGGAGAGCAGTTGGACCGGCCAGGTCAGCATGGCCCGCCGCCAGCCGAGCGCGAGGGCGGCCAGGCCGAGCAGGTTGCCGATCATGTCGGACCACACCACGTGCTGGTCGAACGCGGTGAACGCCTGGCTGTTCAGCCAGTGCACGATGCTCACCGGCCGGCCCCCGTCCGCCGGTCGTCGTCACGGTCGGTCGCGCGGTCGGCGTCACGGTCGGTGGCGCGGTCGGCGCCGCCGAGCATCCGCTCGACGTACTTGGCGATGACGTCCACTTCGAGGTTGACCGGGTCGCCCGGCTGCTTGATGCCGAGCGTGGTCAGCGCGAGGGTGGTCGGGATGAGGCTGACGGTGAAGAAGTCCGCTGCCGCGTCGACCACGGTCAGGCTGATCCCGTCGACGGTGATGGAGCCCTTCTCGACCACGTAGCGGGCGAGTTCGGCGGGCAGCGCGATCTTGACGATCTCCCAGTGCTCGCCGGGGACGCGCTCCAGCACGGTGCCGGTGCCGTCCACGTGGCCCTGCACGAGGTGGCCGCCGAGCCGGCCGCCGAGCGCCATCGGCCGCTCCAGGTTGACCCGGGAGCCGGGGGCGAGCGCGCCGAGGCTGGAGCGTTTGAGCGTCTCGGCCATCACGTCGGCGGTGAAGGCGCCGTCGGGCAGGTCCACGACGGTCAGGCAGACCCCGTTGACGGCGATGGAGTCACCGTGTTTCGCGCCTTCGGTGACGACGGGTCCGCTTACGGTGAAGCGGGACGCGTCGCCCAGGTCCTCGACGGCGGTGATCTCGCCCAGCTCTTCCACGATTCCGGTGAACACGTCAGCTCTCCTGGGGTGCGGTGGGGACGTCGGCGGGAGTGGCGGCGCTGGCGACGGTGGCAGCGGGTACGGCGGTGACGCGCAGGTCGGGTCCGAGGCGGTCGACGCCGGTCACGTCGAGCCGCAACGCCCGCGCGATGGTGGTGATTCCCCCGCCCGTGAGCACGGCGGGGCCGGCGCCGAGCAGCGCCGGGGCGAGGTAGGCGGTGACGGTGTCGATGTATCCGGCGGCCACGAACGCCCCCGCGAGCGTCGGCCCTCCTTCGAGCAGCACCGAGCGGACCCCGCGGGCGAGCAGTTCGGCGAGCAGCGCGGCCACGTCGACGCCGCGGCCCTGCGGCGCGTACGGCAGCCGGACGACGTCCACGCCGGTCGCGGTCAGGTGGGAGGTGTCGGCGTCCTTGCCGACGGCGATGAGGGTGGGCGCGGCGTCGTCGAGCACCCGGACGCCCGCGGTCGTACGGGCCCGCGTGTCGACCACCACCCGCAGCGGCTGGGTGGCGCCGTCGATGCCGCGTACCGCCAGGTGCGGGTCGTCCGCGGTCAGGGTGCCGGAGCCGACCACGACGGCGTCGGCCTCGGCGCGCAGCCGGTGCACGTCGGCGCGGGCCTCGGCGGAGGTGATCCAGCGGCTGGTGCCGTCGGCGGCCGCGATCCGGCCGTCGAGGGTGGCGGCGTACTTCCACCGGACGTAGGGGCGACCCTTGCGCACCGAGGTGAGCCAGGCCGCGTTGACCGCGGCGGCCTCCTCGCCGAGCAGGCCGCCGGCCACGTCGACGCCCGCCGCGCGCAGGGTGTGCGCGCCGCCGGACGCCACCCGGTTGGGGTCGGCCACCGCGTACACCACGCGGGCCACGCCGGCTTCGATCAGCGCCTTCGCGCACGGGCCGGTGCGGCCGGTGTGGTTGCACGGTTCCAGGGTGACCAGGGCGGTGCCGCCGCGGGCCCGCTCGCCGGCGGCGAGCAGCGCGTGCACTTCGGCGTGCGGTCCGCCGGCCCGCTGGTGCCAGCCCTCTCCCGCGACGCGGCCGGCCGCGTCGAGGATCACGCAGCCCACCACGGGGTTCGGCGCGGTCGCGCCGAGGGCGCGCGCGGACAGCGCGACGGCTCGACGCATCGCGTCGGCTTCTGCACTGGTGGCCACCGGGTCCTCCTGCCTCATCAGGCACGGACTCCGGGGCGAGGGAACTGACGGGCTCCCACTCGCCGGAACGACCGACCACGCACGCACCGATCCGCGCTTGCGCACGGACCCGCTCCTACGGCGGCCTTCCCGAGTGAACGCCCGCCGCGCACTGCCTCCCATCCGGACTTTCACCGTCGGTCCAGGAATTTCACCTGGTCAACCGGCCGCTGGCTGCGGCCGGGTCGCGGACTGTAACCGCCGGTTCGGAATTACACCGACCCCGGAGTGCGCGAACGTCACTACTGCGGTCAAGTCTGCCACGCGACGGTGCTCTCGCTCCACCCCCACCTCTTTGTGCGCTCCCTCACACAACCGGACGCGCCCGTGCGCCCCTGTCCGCCGGTGGCGGGACCTCGCCGTCCGCGGTGGCCTGTCGCGCAGTTCCTCCCCCAGAGCCTGCCCCCGGCGGAGCCGGGGGGAGCACCCCCAGCGCCCCCGTGCAAGTGCGGCTCCCACCGTGCTTGCCCCGTGGCAACCCGGGGGGATCAGGGCGCCGTGGCGAACACGTCCTGCTGGGCCGCGTCCATGGCCGTGATGACCGCACCGCGCAGGATCGGGCCGCCCTTGACCGCGGTGACGTGGAAGGACGTGCGCAGCGGGGAGAGCCGGGCGAAGGCCGCGCCGACCCGCTCGGCAAGCACGTCTCCCCCGGCCTCGCCCACTTCGCCGGCGAGCACCACCCGGCCCGGGTCGAGCACCGCGCAGATGGCGGCGGCGCCCACCGCGATCCGCTCGGCAAGTTCCGTGAGGAAGGCGTCGGCCCCGCCCTCGACCGCGGCCCGTACCGCCGACGCCGCCGACTCCGCGTCCGCCCCAGACCCCGGGGAAAGCCCGTGCGCCCGCGCCAGCGCGCACACCCCCCTGCTCCCCACCAGCCCGTGGTACCCCTTGTCGCAGTCCTCCGCGCTGGGCAGCGCCCCGTCCGGCGAGATCGGCAGGAACCCGACCTCCCCGGCGCCGCCGGACACCCCGCGCCGCAGCCGCCCGTCGAGCATGACGCCCGCCCCGACCCCGCTGCCGATCCACAGCAGTACGAACGTGTCGCCGTCGGGCCCCGCGGCCGCGACGCGCTGTTCCGCGACGGCCGCGAGGTTCGCCTCGTTCTCCAGCAGGACGGGCACGCCGAGCCGCCGCCGCACCTCGTCCACGAAGTCCGCGTGCCAGGCGGGCAGTGCGCCGGAGGGGCTCAGCCGCCCGGTGCCGGGGTCGATCAGGCCGGGCGCGCCGAAGACGACGGTGTGCAGTGCGGCGGCGCCGGCCGTCCGCGCGGTCCCGGTCAGCAGCGCGATGCCGTCCTCGACGATCCGCTCGGGGTCGGTCCCGGCGGCGACCGGCCGCTCGGCGCGGGCGACGGTCCGCCCGAGCAGGTCGGCGATCTCCACGCCGATGCTCTCGATCCGGACATCGAGCCCGGCGACGTACGCCCGGTCGGCGACGATCCCGTAGACCCGCGCGTTCGGGCCGCGCCGGGCCGCGCCCGCCTCGCCGACCACCTCGATCAGCCCGGAGTCCTGAAGGCGTTCGACCAGGTCGGCGACGCTGGGCCGGGACATCCCGGTCAGCTCCTTCAACTGCCCCGCGGTGAGCGGCCCTTCCTCCTGGAGCAGTCGCAGGGCGAGCCGGTCGTTGATCGCCCGGGCGGTGCGGGGGGAGGCACCGCGCCCGGGGTGCGCGCTGGTGGCGGTCATGGCGGCGATCCTTCCAGAACCCGCCGATGCGGCCGGAAAAGCGGCTTAACTTTCAGGCAGGCTTCCTGATAGTTTACCGCGCATGACGAGCAGTTCCCCGCCCGCGCAGTGGTCGCCGGCGCAGTGGTCACCCGCCCGGGTCCGCCGGGCCCACCTGACCATGCGCGCGGCCTTCGCCGTGCACGGCGCGGTCCAGGGCTCGTTCGCCACCCGCATCCCGTGGATCAAGGACCATCTCGGCCTGAGCGCGGGCACGTTGGGGCTCGCGCTGGTCTGCCCGGCGATCGGCTCGTCGCTGATGATGCCGCTGGCCGGACGGCTGATGCACCGCTACGGTTCGCGCGCGGCCCTGCGGGTGCTGCTGGGCGTGTGGTGCGCGACGCTCGCGCTGCCCGCGCTCGCGCCGGGGCTGCCCTGGCTGTGCGCGGCGCTGCTCGCGTTCGGGGCGACCTCCGGCATGGCCGACGTGGTGATGAACGCGCTCGGCATCGCCGTCGAGGAGCACAAGGGCAAGTCGATCATGTCCGGGCTGCACGGCATGTGGAGCGCGGGCACGCTGGTCGGGGCCGCGGTGGGCGTCTCGGCGGTGCGCGTCGGCCTGGACGGCCGGGTGCACCTGGCCCTGATGGCGGCCGCGCTGGTGGTGGCCGCGCTGCTGATCACCTCGGGCGCGCCGGATGTGCGCCCGCACGAGGACGAGGCCGCGCCGCCGCGCTTCTCGCTGCCCCCGAAGGCCGCGCTGGTGATCGGGGCGATCGGGTTCTGCGGGGTGTTCGCGGAGGGCGGCAGTTCCGACTGGTGCGCGGTCTACCTGAAGGAGATCGCGCACGCCTCGCCGGCCGTCGCCGCGCTGGCGTACACCGCGTTCTCGTGCACGATGGCCGTCTCCCGGCTGGTCGGCGACCTGGTGGTCCGGCGGCTCGGAGCGGTGCGCACGCTGCGGATCGGCGGGGCCGTCTCCACGCTCGGCGGCCTCCTCGTGGTCCTCGCGCACACCCCGGCGCCGGCGATCATCGGGTTCGCCCTGATCGGGGTGGGCATCTCCACGACGGTGCCGCTGTGCTTCGCCGCGGCCGGGCGGCGCGGGCCGGTGCCGAGCCAGGCGATCGCCGGGGTCGCCACGGTGACGTACACCTCCGGGCTGGTCGCGCCCGCCGCGATCGGGGGTATCGCGGGGGCGAGTTCGCTGACCACGTCCTTCGTGCTGGTCACCGTGCTGACCCTCGGGCTGGTGCTCGGCGCGGGCGTGGTCCGGCCCACCCCGCGCAAGGAGGTGGCCGCCTCGGGCGTGGCCGCCCCAGCCGCCCCAGCCGCTCCCGCCTCGTCGCCGACCACCGGCCGGTGACCGGGGCGGCTGCCCGCCGCCGGCCGCCGACCGGTGGATCGCGCGGGTACGGCCACCGGGTGGTCCGCCCCGCTCGCCGGGCCGCGCGCCCGGCCCCGTAGACCCTCCGAGTCGCGGACCGTCGGCTCAGGGACGGCGCGTCCGCGGCCCGGAGGTCCCGTCCGATCGCGCGGGCGGCCGCCCGCGATGGCGCTACCGCGAGATCGGGTCGAGCTGTTCCGGGGAGGGGCGCAGCGGCCACAGGTCGCCGCCGGGCGGTGCCTGGAGTTCGGGTACGGCCTCGGCCGCCGCGGGGTCGCCCGCCTCGGCGGCGGCCCGCACCACGTCGCTCGCCGCGAAGCGCTGGAAGTGCAGCTCCGGGTGCGGCCAGGGCGCGCGGCCGGTGGCGGCGGGAAGCAGGTAGCGGACCGCGTCGAGGATGCCCGCGCCCGCGGGGTTGCGGTACGACCACAGGTCGACGCCGACCTGCCGGCCGATGTGGGCGAGCCGGGTGAGGGCCACCAGGCAGAAGGTCGAGTAGTGCCAACTACGGCTCCTGGCCAGCTCTTCGGGCAGGCTGCCGTCCGCCGCGATCTGCGGGTCGATCCGGGCGGCGCGGGCGGCGAGCACCGTCCGGCGGGCGGAATCCGGCTGTCCGACGGCGAGTTGGAGCGCGGCGAGCTGCATGTCGAAGAAGGTGCCGTGGTTGTTGGCGGTGGCCGCCTCCTCGGCCGCGAAGTCGCCGCCGAGCCAGCGGGTGAAGTCAGCACACCAGGCGTGCATTCCGGCCCGGTCGGCCTCGGTCCAGCCTGGGGCGCCGGCGCCGAGCAGTGCGATCGCGTCCAGGATCGAGGTGAACTGCTGGGAGAAGTCGATGATGCCGATCGGCCGGCCGTCGGTGCTGCCGGGGATCGCCTGGGCGTGCGCGAGATGCGGGTTCATCCGGGTGGCGGGGGCGAGGAACCAGGTGCGCAGCAGGTGGGCGGCGTGCTCGGCGTAGTCGGCGCGGCCGGTGTGGTACCAGGCGAGGGCGAGGGTCTGCACCGCGTCGAACATCGCGCCGCGCCCGCGGTGGTCGGTGATGAGGTCGACCTCGGGGTTGCGCAGCCCGTCCCGCCGCTCGTACGGCAGGCCGTCGGGGTCGGCGGCGGTACGCGGGCGGCTGGGCCACCAGTACGGGGCCTGGCTGAGGTAGTCGTGCCGGTCACCGCTGGGCGGGATCTGCGGCTTGTCCGTCACCGACCATGGGCCCAGGGCGAGTTGGCGCTCCGCGCGGGCGGTGAGGTGGGCCAGGGCCGCGGTGGCCTCGGGGTCGCCGGAGCGCAGCAGGTCCCGGGCCTGCCGCAGGCGGCTGCCGTCGAGCACCACCGTCGGCGGCACCACGGTCGGCGGCGCCGCTTCGCCTGCGACGGCCGTCCGTATGGCGCCCGCCGCGCTCCGTACGACCGCATGCGCGCCCGCCTCCGTCTCCGGACGTTCCCGCACCACAGCCTCCCGTTCGCGTACATGAACCCAGTTCATCAATAAGATCGCTGGATCGTATGAGGGCCGTCCGCTCCGAGGCAATGGGGAGCCGGCGATACGGGCTTGCGGTACAGGGATGCGGCACAGGTTTCGCGTCAACGGCGTTGCGCCATCGGGTCGCGGTGCGCTCCCGGGCACCACCCGGTGGGCGCTTGCCCGCAGGGCGCCCCGCGCCACTGCGGCATCCCGCCGCGGCCGCGAAGAGAGCGCGGCGAGAAAGCGGTCCGGCGGGTGCGCACGGGGGAATCGAACCCGCCGGACCGTGTCTCCACGTTAGCGCGCCCTTACGGAACGTCGAAGGCGCGAGTCGGACAAATGCAGTCGCGCGAACACGCCATGGCACAGGCTCGCGCCATCTCCCGCGCCACACAAGGGAGTTGGCGGTCAGCTCACGGAGAGGTCCTGCAGGCCGACCACCCGCAGCAGTTGGAGCCGTTGGCACGACTCGGAGCCGGGCCGGGCGGTGAACACCACCAGCCGCTGGTCCCCTTCGGCACTCAGCAGCACCTCGCAGTCGAGCGTCAACTCCCCCACCACCGGGTGCCGGAAGCGCTTCACGTCCGAACGCCGCACCGCCACCTCGTGGTCGGTCCACAGGCGGGCGAACAGCGGGCTGGCGGCGCGGAGTTCGGCGACCAGCGCGGCCGGGCGCGGGTCCTTCGGCCGGGCCGCGACGACCGCGCGCAACTGCGCCACATGGCTCCTGGCCACCCGCTCGAAGTCCTCCGCCGGCAGCGCCGCGCGGCCCTCGGGGTCGGTGAACATCCGCCGCACGATGTTGCGCATCGCCGGCGGCCGGGCGGACACGTCGCCGTGCAGCGCGGCGGCCATCGCGTTCTGGGCGAGCACGTCGCCGATGTCGCTGAGCACCTGTGCGGGCGTGTCGTGCAGCCGGTCCAGGATCAGCAGCAGCCCTGGGCGCACATGCCGGCCGCCGCCCGGCTCGCGCGGCGGCACCTCGCCGGCCAGGTGGAAGAGGTGGTCGTGCTCGTCGGCCGTCAGCCGCAGCGCACGGGCGAGCGCGGCGAGCATCTGCCGGGACGGCCGCGGGCCGCGGGCCTGCTCCAGCCGGGCGTAGTAGTCCGCGGACATGCCCGCGAGCTGTGCGACCTCCTCCCGGCGCAGTCCGGGCGTCCGGCGGCGGGGGCTCCCGGCCAGGCCCACGTCTGCGGGTCCCAGGCGGCCACGGCAGCGGCGCAGGAAGTCGGCGAGTTCTGGTCGGTCCACGCCTCCAGCATGCGGCGGCCGCGCGGGGCTATCCAGGGAGTGCTGCTCCCTGGATCGGCAGGTCTCTCCCGCCCGGCGCCGGTCGGCCGCACGGTGGGAACCGCACCCCGACGGACAGGAGCGGCGGACACGGTCCGCCGGCCGCCGTCCGGCGGACCGTACAACGGACACTTCCGAGGAGCACGTCATGAGAATTCTGGTCACCGGAGCCACCGGCCAGGTCGGCCGCAGGTTCGTCCCCCGGCTGATGCAGCAGGCCGGGCGCGGCGGCGACACCGTGCGGCTGCTGGTGCGGGACGAGGCGCGGGCCGAGCCGCTCACCCGGCTCGGCGCTCAGGCCGTGGCCGGCGAGCTGCGCGACGGCGCCGACGTGCGCAAGGCCGTCGACGGTGTCGACGCGGTGGTGAACATCGCGGCCTCCTTCCGCGGTGTGCCCGACGAGGAGGCGTGGGCGGTCAACCGCGACGCCGCACTCGACCTCGGCCGGGCCGCGGTGGAGGCGGGCGTGCACCGCTTCGTGCAGGTCAGCACCAACCTGGTGTACGGCGCCGGGCGCGGCCGCCCCGCCGTCGAGGACGACCAGCCGCTGTCCGGCGGCCGGCACCCGGGCGCCGCCTACCCCGACTCCAAGTGGGCGGCCGAGACCGGGCTGCTCGCCCTGGACGGTCTCGACGTGCGGATCGGCCGGCTCGCGTTCGTCTACGGCGAGGGCGACCCGCACCTCGCGCAGGTCGTGCGGTGGGCCGAGGGGTGGGCCGGGCACAAGCGGCTGCAGATGGTCCACCACGCCGATGTCGGCCAGGGCCTGCTGCGCCTGCTGTACGCCCCCGGCCTGGCCGGCCGGACCTACAACATCGCCGACGACGCGCCGGTCAGCAGCGTCGAACTGCTCTGGCTCAACGGCGTCGAGCCGCCCGCCGAGGCCGCCGACCGCCAGGTCGAGGACCCCTGGGACGGCATCGTCTCCACCGCCCGCATCCGCGACGAGCTGGGCTTCCGCCCGATCCACCCCTCGGTCTGGACCGCGCGCGACGCGGGCGCGCTGTAGCGGTCAGCGCGGCGGCCCGAGGATGATCTGGCCGTACCGGTCGGCCGCCTCGGCCATGACGTCCTGGGAGATCTCAAAGCCCTCGGGGCGGGGAGCCGACTTGTCGCGTCCGGCGTGGCGGAACATGCCTTCGATGCCGCCGGGCGTGCAGATCATCAGCAGGTCGGCGGTGTCGGAGGTGATCCGGTAGCCGTGCGGGACGTTGCGCGGCAGGAAGACGATGCCACCCTCGGCCAGCTCCCTCTCCTCGTCGTCGCACCACACCAGCGCGGTGCCCTTGACCAGCATGAAGACCTCGTCCTCACGCGTGTGCAGGTGGTACGGCGGCGCTTCGCCCTTGCGGACGGAGAAGCGTCCCACGGTCAGTTGCCCGGCGGTGGCCGCGCTGTCGAGGAGCACGGCGAACTCCCCGCCGTCGAGCCATTCGAGCTTCTGCTGCTGTTCGGGCTGTGCCAGGTAGGCCATGGTCACGGCGGTGTCCGTTCTGCGCCGTCGAGGGCGCGGTCGGCGGGCGCGGCCGGCGCGGCCGGGCCGTTTCCTTCCCGTCGTCGAGCATGCCCTCGGCACCGCCGCGACCGCCATACGTGGCAGGCGGAACCGGTCGGCGCGCCTCCCGCGCGCCGCCGGTCCGGTCCGCCGTCACGGCGACATCGCCGCGCGGCGCGGGAGGCGGCGGCGGGGTGGTGCGGAAGCTGGGGGGATGACGACGACGGCACAGTGGACGGCGCCGGGGGACGTGGCGGATGTGGTGGCGCGGATGCGGGCGCTCGCGGCGGGGCTCCCGCCTGCGGACGGGGTGGCGGTGTTCAACCGGGTCTACCTGGCGGTCACCGAGGAGGTCACCCGGGGGCTCGCCGGCGGGCGGTTCTCGGACGGGCCCGAGGCGGCGGAGCTGGCCGTGCTCTTCGCCGGGCGGTACCTGGCGGCGGTCGAGGCCGGGGAAGCGGCGGGTGGCGCGGCCGGCGGCGGCAGGCACCGCGCCGCCGAGGACAGGTGCGCGCCCGCCTGCTGGCGGCCCCTGCTGCGGGCCCGGGCCGACCCGACCGTCCACCCGCTCCAGTTCGCCCTCGCCGGGATCACCGCCCACGTGGGCCACGACCTCCCGCTCGCGGTGGTCGACACCTGCCGGGCCACCGGCCGGGTGCCCGCCGAGGTCGCCGCCGACTACGCCGAGGTCGGCGGCGTGCTGACCGCCATCGAGGTCCGGGTCAGGGAGGAGCTGATGCCCGGCCCCGACCTGCTGGAGCGCCTCGACCCGCTCACGCACGCCGTCGCGTCGTGGTCCCTGGCCCGCGCGCGGGACGGCGCGTGGGCCACGGCCCGCCTGCTGTGGGCGATCCGCGACCGGCAGGAGGCGTACGAGGACTGCGTCCGGAGCCTGGAGTCGTCCGTCGGCCTGATGGCCCACGCGCTGCTCGCCCCGTTCCCGGCCCACCGCGCACGCCGCCCGCAGGCGCCGCCCGCGCCGACCGCGCCGGCGGCTCGTCCGGTCCCGTCGGCTCCGCCGCCCGCGTCAGTCCTCCGGTAGCAGCACCGGCGCGATCTCGTCGTAGCGGTCGCCGGGGCCCGGGTTGAGCGGGTCGGTGGCGCCGCCCAGGTGGTGCATGACGCCCCACACCGCGTTGAGCGCGGTCTGCACCGCGCCCTCGGCCCATCCGGCGGTCCAGGACACGTCGTCCCCGGCGAGGAAGATGCCGCGCTGGTCGGCGGGGAGCAGATCCTGCACGAAGTGCGTGAACAGCCGCCGCTGGTAGCGGTAGTGGCCGGGCAGGTTGGCCTTGAACGCGCCCATGAAGTAGGGCTCGTCCTCCCACGAGACGGTGACGGGGTTGCCGATGACGTGCTTCCTGATGTCGACCCCGGGATAGATCTCGCCGAGCGACTTGAGCATGACCTCCATCCGCTCGTGCGCGCTCAGCGGCAGCCACTTCGAGCTGTCGTCGCACCAGGTGTACGACAGGCAGATCACCGCCGGCCGGTCCGGCCCGTCGTCCAGCAGGTAGGTGCCGCGGGTCATCCGGTCGGTGAGCGTCATCGACATCGTGTCGCGGCCGGTGCGCGGGTCCCGGTCGAGCCAGAACGGCCGGTCGACGGGCACGAAGAGCTTGCTGGACTCCATGTAGTGGGTGCGCTCGATCGCGGTCCAGTGGTCGATCGGGAAGAGCGAGTCGTCGCAGGCGATCTTCGACAGCAGCATCCAGCTCTGCGCGGTGAACACCGCCGCGCGGTAGCTGCGGATGTCGCCGGTCGCGTCGGTGACAGTGATCCGGTTGCCCGCGGTGCGGTGCAGTCCGGTGACCGCCGGGCGCGGGGTGCCGCCGTGCAGGGAGCGCAGCGAGGTGCCGCGCGGCCAGTGCAGCAGCTTGTCCGGCTCGCGTTCCCACAGCCGCAGCGGGAGTTGCCGGCTGCCGCCGACGATGCTGTGGTGGTCGTCGTCGGCGCCGGTGTAGACGACCCGCAGGATCTCCAGGATCGAGTTGGGGAAGTCGGTGTCCCAGCCGCCGGTGCCGAAGCCGACCTGGCCGAAGATCTCCCGGTGCCGGAACGACGCGAACGCCGGTGCGGCGCACAGGAATCCGTAGAAGGTCTGGTTGTCCAGCCGCTCGACCAGCGCGGACCAGATCTCCCTGATCCGCGGCACGTCCCTGGTGCGCAGCGCCTGCTGCATCGCGGAGAAGTCCGCGCCCTCCTCCAGGCAGGCGTTCCAGGCGCGCATCACCTGGTGGTAGACCTCGGGCAGGTCGTCGACCGACGTGGCGTAGTGCGACTGCCCCTTGAGGTCGACGACCGTCGAAGGGGTGCAGGGCGCCAGCGGGTTGGGGAACGGCTTGGTGGTCAGCCCCACCAGGTCGATGTAGTGGCGCAGCGCGGTGGACGACGGCGGGAAGCGCATCGCGCCCATCTCCGCGGTCAGCGCGCCGTCCTCGCCGACGGCGCCGAACCCGTCGAAGGCGACGGTGCGCAGCCGGCCGCCGATCTCGTCGGCCTCGTAGAGCACCGGCCGCAGGCCCATCCGCATCAGCTCGTAGGCGGTCACCAGGCCGGACAGGCCGCCGCCGATCACGGCGACCTCGGTGCCGTGGGCGGCCGGCGGCACCGCGCCGAGCCCGGCGGGGTGCGCGAGGAAGTCGTCGTAGGGGAAGGGGAAGTCGGGGCCGAACATCGTGATGGGCGGTTCGGCCTGGGCCCGGACGTGCCCCTCGTCGTGGATGGCGGTGGGCACGGACGTCATGGGGCGGTTCTCCTGGCGGCGAGCGAGCCGTACAGCTCGGGGCGGCGGTCGGTCAGGTACGGGTTCTGCTCGCGGGTGGCGCGCAGCAGCTCCATGTCGGCGTCGGCGACGAGGAGTTCGGGTCCGGCGCCGGCCCGGGCGCGCACCGCGCCGTCCGGCCCGGCCAGGCAGCTTCCGCCGGCGAAGTCGTACGCGCCTTCCGGGCCGCAGCGGTTGGCGTACGCGATGTGCAGGCCGTTCTCGAACGCGCGGGCCGGCAGCAGCGTTTCGGCGACGAACTCGTACGGGCGCATCAACGCGGTGGGTACGGCGAGCAGTTCGGTGCCGGCCAGGGCGTGCGCGCGTACCGCTTCGGGGAACTCGACGTCGTAGCAGATCAGCAGGCCGATCCGGACGCCGTCCAGGGTGGCCTGGACCAGCGGGCGGTCGCCGGGGGTGAACACGGAGCGCTCGTAGTCGCCGAAGAGGTGGGTCTTGCGGTAGTCGGCCAGCGCGGTGCCGTCGGGGCCGGTGAGCCGGGCGGCGTTGTAGACGTGCGCGCCGTCCCGCTCGGGGTAGCCGTGCACGATGGCGATGGCGTGCCGTGCGGCGATGCCGGCGATGTGCTGGGCCGCGGCCCCGCCGGCCGGCTCGGCCGCTTCGGCGACCGCGTCCCCGAGGGCGTAGCCGGTCAGGAACATCTCCCCGGTCACCAGCAGCCGTGCGCCGCGTCCGGCCGCCTCGGCGGCGGCCGTCTCCAGCGCCGCGAGGCTCGCCGCGGTGCTCGCGGGCAGCCCGCCGGGCCCTTGCAGCAGCCCTGTCCGCAACGCTTCCACGGTTCCCCGCTTCCTGGTGACCGATCCGGTCCGCAGCGGCTTTTCCGCAGCTCAACCGGTCCCCTCCAGGACGCTACGTGCCCTCCCGCGGGAGCGACAAGACGCGAACATTGCGCCTGTGGCCCCGATCCGTTGCGTCCTGAGGCGCGAAAACGGCGATCCGTTGCGCGACGCGGGCGCCCACCCCCGGTTCGGGGGGTGGGCGCCCGGGCTTGACGCGAGGGGCGGCTGTCAGGTCAGGCCCTCCTCGTCGGTGGACTTGGTGGCGCGTTCGGTGCCGGGCTCGCCGCTCATCTCGGACTCGATCCGCTCCTTGCGGACCCTGCCGTGCACCTTGCGCTGCTCGGTGTGCTCCTCGACGCGCATCCGCACGCGCTCCTTCGGCACGACCTCGGTCTCGACCACGGCCTTGTCCTCGTGGAGGGTGACGACCCGCTCGGCCTCGCTGATGTCGCCGGCGCGGGCGTCGCGGTCCGCCTCGGTGATCGGCATCCGTTCGAGCCGGACCTCCTCGTGGGCGATCGGTACGGTCTGCTCGACCTCCTCGACGTCGACGTACTTGTGCAGCCGTGCCCGGCCGCTCGTCTGGCGCTCGACCCTGACGTGCATCTCCTCTTCGGAGCGGGTCATCGCCTCGTCGGTGTCCATGGCCCGCGCGTCCCCGGAGCCGAGCCGCTCGGCCGCTCCGCTGGGGCCGGCCGCGTAGGCGGCGGTGCCGGTGCCCGCCTCGCTGCCGGACATCTCCGTGTCGGTGGCCTTCGCGGTCGCGGCGCCCGAGTCCGCCGTGTCACCGCGTGCCTGCCGGCCCCGGCCCGCGGCACCGGCCGCCCCGGCCATGCCACCGGCCGCCGCGGCCTTCTCCCCGGTGTCGCCCGAGCCGCCCCGCGTCTCCAGGCCGTAGTAGCGGTACAGGTGCCGCTCCTCCTCCGCGGACAGGTGGCCACCGGAGTCCACGTCCACGTTGGGCGCGCCCTTGACCTTGTCCTTCTCGTACGGCACCTCGACGTGGTCCTGCACGATCTTCGCGGCGCGGGTCGGCACGAACGTCTCGTTGTTGCCGAAGAAGCCGGTTTTGACCGTCACCCATTCCGGAAGGCCGGTGGCGTCGTCCAGGTACATGTGCTTGGCATCGCCGATCTTCTTCCCCTGAGTGTCATGGACGGGATGGCCCACGACTTGGGGAATCTGCTCGCGCGTGATCATGTCGCCTCCTCGGGCTGCCGGGGCCGTTTTCCCGGCCTCACTTCACCGCGTTACCCCATTGGGACGGGCAAAACATATCCACTCATCCCAATAGGGACATTCCGGGGCGGGATTCGGGCGCCGAGCGGGCTCTCACGAAGGGCTCGGAGCGCTCGGAATCCCGGGGACCCGGGGCCGGGAAGGGGCCTGCGGCCCAGGAGCGGCCCGGGGTTCGGAAGGGGCCTGCGGCTCAGGAAGGGCCCGCGGCTCAGGAAGGGCCCGCGGCACCGTAGCGGCGCAGCAGCGGCGAGAGCACCAGCACGGAGCGGGTCCGGCTGACGAACGGCTCCCCCGCGATCCGCTCCAGCACCTGCTCGAAGTGGCGCACATCGGCGGCGAAGACCTGCACCACCGCGTCCGCGTCCCCCGTCACGGTCGACGCGGACGCCACCTCCGGATAGCGCGCCAGGCCGCGCCGGATGTCCGCGGGCGACGTGTTGTGCCGGCAGTACAGCTCCACCAGCGCCTCGGTCTGCCAGCCGAGCGCCGCGGGGTCCACCCGTACGGTGAACCCCGTGATCGCGCCCGCCGCCAGCAGCCGGTCCACCCGCCGTTTCACCGCGGGTGCCGACAACCCCACCTCGGAGCCGATGTCCGCGTAGGAGCGGCGCGCGTCGGCGGCCAGGGCGTGCACGATCCGTTCGTCGATCTCATTGAGCGCCACAGCGGGAGTGTGCCACGGCGCCCCCTGTCCCCCGGGCCGCCGGGTCCGGTCGGCGGCGGCACCGGCACCCCTGCGACCAGCGGCGCTACGACCAGCTGGCGTAGAGCGGCTTGCCCTCGGCGTACCCCGCGGCGCTCTGCACCCCGACGACGGCGCGCTCGGCGAACTCCTCCAGCGAGGCCGCGCCCGCGTACGTGCAGGAGCTGCGCACGCCCGCCACGATCGAGTCGATCAGGTCCTCCACCCCGGGCCGGGCCGGGTCGAGGAACATCCGCGACGTGGAGATGCCCTCCTCGAACAGCGCCTTGCGCGCCCGGTCGTACGCCGACTCGTCGCTGGTCCTGTTGCGCACCGCGCGGGCGGAGGCCATGCCGAACGACTCCTTGTACAGCCGGCCGTCGGCCGCCTGCTGGAGGTCCCCGGGGGACTCGTGGGTCCCGGCGAACCAGGAGCCGATCATCACGTTGGACGCGCCGGCCGCGAGCGCCATGGCGACGTCGCGCGGGTGCCGCACGCCCCCGTCGGCCCACACGTGCTTGCCGAGCCGCCGCGCCTCGGCCGCGCACTCCAGCACCGCCGAGAACTGCGGCCGCCCCACCCCGGTCATCATGCGGGTGGTGCACATGGCGCCGGGCCCGACGCCGACCTTGACGATGTCCGCGCCGGCCTCGATCAGGTCGCGCACGCCGTCCGCCGCGACCACGTTGCCGGCCACGATCGGCACCCGGGGGTCGAGGGCGCGCACCGCGCGCACCGTGGCGAGCATCGACTCCTGGTGGCCGTGCGCGGTGTCGACCACGAGCGTGTCGACGCCCGCGTCCAGGAGCTGCTTCGCCTTGCCGGCCACGTCGCCGTTGATACCGACCGCGGCGGCTATCCGCAGCCGGCCGTCGGCGTCCACGGCCGGCTGGTAGAGGGTGGCGCGCAGCGCGCCGGTGCGGGAGAGGATGCCGGCCAGCCGCCCGTCGGCGTCGACGGCCGGGGCGATCCGGCGGTGCGCGTTGTCCAGGCGGTGGAAGGCGTCCCGGGGGTCGAGGTCCGCGTCGAGGACCAGCAGGTCCCGGGACATCACCTCGGACAGCTGGGTGAAGCGGTCCACGCCGGTGAGGTCGGCCTCGGTGACGACGCCGACCGGGCGGCCGTCCTCCACCACGACGCCGGCGCCGTGCGCGCGCTTGGGCAGCAGCGAGAGCGCGTCGGCGACGGTCTGCGACGGCGCCAGGGTGATCGGCGTGTCGAGCACGAGATGGCGCTGCTTGACCCAGCCGATGACCTCGGTGACCACGTCGATCGGGATGTCCTGCGGGATGACGGTCAGGCCGCCGCGGCGGGCGACCGTCTCGGCCATCCGGCGGCCGGCGATCGCGGTCATGTTCGACACGACCAGCGGGATCGTGGTGCCGGTGCCGTCGGGCGCGCGCAGGTCCACCGCCTGCCGGGAGCCCACGGCGCTGCGGCCGGGCACCATGAACACATCGTCGTACGTCAGGTCGTACGGGGGCTGGACATCGTTGAGGAAACGCATACCGACTCTCTCACCTGCGGGTTCAACTGGGGCGGGCGGGGAGTCAGCACGGGCCGGGGACTGGCCCGGCTGCGGCTCCTCGGCCCATCATCCCCGAAATCCGCTGGTCGCGGGACCCGGCGGAGGTGCCTTCGTCGGTTTGCCCGATTCCCCGCGGTCGCGTTTTGTGGCTTTCTCCGAAGACCTCCCGGGGGCGCCAGGAGTTCCCCCGCCTCACCCGGCGCTCCCGGACCGCCGGAGGGCCGGCGCCGTGCGGAGCAGGCACTCGTCGGCGCCGGGCGCGCCCAGCAGGCACAGGCCGACGGGAAGGCCGCCGACCCGGGCGACGGGGAGGGTGAGGGCCGGCAGACCGCCCAGCCCGGCCACGCAGGTCAGGGCGAGCAGGGCGGCACGGTCGCCCGAGGCGGGGACGGAGGCGCCATAGGGCGGGGCGGGGGTGGGGGTCGCGGGAATCGCCAGGATCGCGCCGTCCAGGCGGTGGTGCAGCCAGGAGGCCAGCCGGGCCACGGTGGCGCGGGCCGCGGCCTCGGCCTCCGGGGTCACGCGCTCGGCCCGGGCCAGCCGCTCGGCGACGTGGGGTCCGAAGACGGGCCGGGCGCGGCGCACCCACGGGCCGTGCGCGCGCCACACCTCCGCCGCCTGGACCAGGGTGAAGGCATCCCGGGCGTCCGCGTGGGCGCACGGGGCACCGTCCGAGAACAGCGGCGCCGCGTCCAGCGGGACGCCGAGCGCCGGTCCGAGGCGGTCCGCGCGGGGGCGCAGCGCGGCGCGGACACCGTCGGCGGCGCACCCCCACAGGTCGGCGGGGACCAGGACGCGCCGCACCGGCCGGTCGTCGCGCGGGGTGTCGGCGAGGAGCGCCGCGGCGGCCTCGGTGAGCAGCGGCAGGGTCCGGGTGAGCAGCGCCGGGGTGTCGAACGACGGCGCCAGGGGCGCGATGCCCCGCCGGTCGGCGCGCGCGTGGGTGGGGCGCAGCCCGTACAGGCCGCAGTACGAGGCGGGCACCCGGATCGAGCCCGCCGTGTCGGTGCCGAGCCCGACGTCGGCGAGGCCGCCGGCGACGGCCGCCGCGGTGCCGCTGGAACTGCCTCCGGTCAGCCGGCCCGGTGCGGCGGGGTTGGCGGGGGTGCCGTAGTGGGCGTTGGTGCCGCCGAGGCTGTAGGCGAGTTCGTCGGTGTGGGTCTTTCCGGCGTACCGGGCGCCCGCGGACAGCAGGCGCGCGACGGCGGCGGCGTGCGCGGGGGCCGGCGCCGCGGCGGCGAGCAGCAGCGGGTGGCCGCTGCCGGTGGGCGCGCCCTGGACGTCGATGACGTCCTTGACCGCGAGCCGTGCCCCGGCGAGCGCGACCGGTCCGTCCTGGTCGGCGGTGCCGGCGGCGGGGGCCTCGGCCGGGGCGGTGTCCGCCGGGAGCCAGGGCACGAACGGGTCGATCAGCGGTGCGGGCGTCATGCGGGTATCGTCCCCGCGCCGGGGCCGGACGGCCCGGTGAGCAGGGGCGCCAGATCGGCCTTCGGCAGGCAGATGTGGACGCCCTTCACGTCGTCCACGACCTGCGAGATCCGCACGTCGACCGCGGCGCTGAGGTAGGCCAGCGCGACCGGGGCGGGCAGCGCGCACCGCTCGGCGAGATACCCGAGCGCGGCGCGGGTCGCCTTGCGGACCGCCTCGTCCAGGTCGGTGTCCAGGCCGGTGACGAGGTGGTGCCCGGCGGTCTCGGCGTACGGCCCGGCCAGGCGCGCCGCCAGCCGGCGGGTGGCCGGGTCGGAGTGCAGGACGAGCCGTACGGTCGCGCGCAGCGGTGCCTCGAAGGCGGTGAGGGCGACCTCGCCGTCGCCCTGGGAGAAGTGCGGGTCGCCCGCGTAGAACAGCGCGTCGGGTACCTGCACGGGCAGGAACAGCCGGGCGCCCTCGGTGAGCAGGCGGATGTCCAGGTTGCCGCCGTGCGGGCCCGGCGGCACGGAGTGCACGGGCCGCTCGGTCGCGGCGGCGACTCCCATGATGCCGAGGAACGGCGCGAGGGGGAACCGCACGGCGCGGCCGTCGCCGACCGGGAGCCGGCCCAGGCCGTCGTCGTCCACGTGCGCGACGAGGCTGACGGTCGGCACCGGCGCGCCCTCGGGGTGGCCGGGCGGCGGCGCCGGGTACTCGCCGGGCAGCGCGCCCCGGCCGTGCCGGTTGCTGATCACGCCGTACGCGGTGCGGCGCCGCAGCCGCAGCACCTCCACCTCCAGGACGTCACCGGGCCGGGCGCCGGCGACGGCCACCGGGCCGGTGACCACGTGCGGGCCGCGCCGGGCCGGGTCGAACGGCCGCGCGGTGGCGGCGAGTTCGGCCGCGTCCCGCAGGACCCGGCCGGCCGGGATGCCCGCGGCGGCGAAGAAGGCGGCCGGGTCCGCGCCCTGGTCCGAGAGGATGCCCTCGTGGCTGACGGTGTCCAGGCACAGCGCGGTGCCCGGCGCGACGGTCAGGACGGGGCGGCTCGCGGCGTTCGGCAACAGGCCCCAGCAGGTCGACTTCCGGTCCGCGGCGAGATACACCGAGCCGTCGGTCCCGCCCTCGTACGGCTGAAGTACGCTCATGGCCGGGGACCTTTGCATACAACTGTTACACGTCGGTTAACGCAGCGACGGAGACGGGAGAGGCGGCCGGATGACCGAGCGGAGTGCGGTGCGGCGGCGCGACACCACGCAGACGGTGTGCGCGGCGATCAGGGCCGACGTCGTCGGCCACGTGTTCGCGCCCGGCGAGCGGTTGACCGAGGAGGGGCTGGCGACGCGCTACCGGGTCTCGCGCATCCCGGTCCGGGAGGCGCTGCGCACCCTGGAGTCGGAGGGCTTCGTCCACTCGCGGCCGTACGCGGGCACCTTCGTGGCCGAGTTGAGCGAGGCCGAGGCGGAGGACCTGCTCGGGATAAGGCTGTTGATGGAGCCCTTCGGCGCGGAGCGGGCGGCGCTGCGCCGCACACCCGTACAACTCGCCACCCTGGAACTGCTGATCGCCGAGGCACGTGAGGCGCTGGCGGCCGGATCGGCGGTCGGGCCGGCCGGACTGGCCGCCCTCAACACCCGCTTCCACCAGGTGCTCGCGGAGGCGTCGGGGAGCCCGACGCTCGCCGCTCTCGTGGCGCAGCTCGGCTACAAGATCTCGTGGGTGTATTCACTCGGCCTTCCGCGGCGGGCGGCGGAGTCCTGGGACGAGCACGAGGGCATCGTCCGGGCGCTGCGCGACCGCGAACCCGAACAGGCCCGGGAGCGGGTCGCCGAGCACATCCGGAAGGCGCAGGCGGCGTACCGCCTGCGGCGGCGCTCCTGATCCTCCCCGCGTCCCGGACCGGCGCGGCCCGCCCGGGCCGATCACGTCCACCCGGCGCTGCCGCGACTGCGCGCGCCGGGTGGAGAGGACACGGAAACACGGCCGTCATCAAAGTGCGCCGAACCGTGTAATCAGCCATTTGTATACACCTTCCAGGAGCCCGAATCCGCTGCCGCGGAACCCGGAAGGAGCGTCCCGTGTTCGACCTCGTACTGCGTCGCGCGAAGATCGCCGAAAGAGAAGACCTCGTGGACATCGCGGTCACGGGCGGCCTGATCGCGGCGGTGGGCGCGATACCCGCGGACGCCGCCGCGGCGGAGACGGTCGACTGCGACGGTCTCGTGGTGCTGCCCGGCCTGATCGAAGCCCATCTGCACCTGGACAAGGCCCTGCTGGACCGGGACCGCCCCAACCTGTCGGGCACCCTCGCCGGCGCGATCGAGGTCACCGGCGCGCTGAAGCGGGACTTCACCCCGCGGTCGGTACGCGCCCGCGCCGAGCGGGTGCTGCGGTGGGCGGTGGCGAACGGCACCACGCTGATCCGGGCGCACCCCGACGTGGACCCGCTGGCGGGCCTGACCGGCCTGGACGTGATGCTCGAACTGCGCGAGTCGCACCGGCACCTGGTGGACCTCCAGGTCGTGGCGTTCCCCCAGGAGGGCATCGAACGGGCCCCGGGTACGTACGCGTTGCTGCGCGAGTCGCTGCTGCGCGGGGCGGACGTGGTGGGCGGCTGCGCGTACAACGAGGGCGACCTCGACGCGTGCCGACGGCACATCGACACCGTGTTCGCGCTGGCCGCCGAGTTCCGGGTGCCGGCCGACCTGCACGCCGACTTCGCCGACGACGCGGGCGACGCCCGCTTCGCGCTGGCCGAGGCCGTCGCCGACGCGACCGAGCAGCACGGCATGGCCGGCCGGGTGACGCTCGGCCACGTCACCTCGCTCGCCGGCCGGCCGCCGGCCGAGCGCGCCCGGGTGATCGCCCGCCTCGCCGAGGCCGGCGTCGCGGTGGTCGCGCTGCCCGCCACCGACCTGCACCTGGGCGGCCGCGCCGACCCCCAGGCCGTACGCCGAGGCGTCACCCCGGTCCGCGAACTGCTCGACGCGGGCGTGCTGACCGGCTTCTCCTCGAACAACATCCGCAACGCCTTCACCCCGTTCGGCAACGCCGACCTGCTCGACATCGGCCTGCTGCTGGCGCAGACCTGTCACATGGGCAGCCCCGCCGACACCGAGCGCATCCTGCGGATGGCCACCACCGACGCCGCCCGGATCACCGGCACCGACGCGGACTACGGGCTGCGGCCCGGCGCCCGCGCCGACCTCGTGGTGCTCGGCACCCGGCGCCGCGAGGACGCCCTCACCGACCGCCCGGACCGGCGCTACGTCGTCAAGCGGGGCCGGATCGTGGCCCGCACCACCCGTACCAGCGAAGTCCTCGACGCGCGGGTGCCGCAGGCCGTCTGACCTCCTGTCCGACCGTCCCTCCGCCCCTTCCGCCCCTCGGTCCCTCCCCCTCCGCGTGCTCTCCGCCCGCCGCGCGCCCGCGCCGCCGCCCGGTGGCCCGCCTCGCTCGCGCCGGACCCCACCACACCACGTCCCACCGCACCGCAGCCCTCCTCACCCCGACCGCATCCCGCCAGGAGCCCGCCATGCGCGAACGCGTCCCGCACGAGATCGCCGCCTCTGTCCTCGCCGCCACCACCGCCTTCGTCGGCGGCACCGCCCTGAACCTGCCGCCATGGGCGATCTTCGTCTCCTGGGCCGGGCTGCACCTGATGGGCCCGCTCAGCCTGGCCAACGCCGCACGGCTGTGGGCCGCGATGCCGGTGGGCTCGGCGTTCGCGCTCGCCATCGTGCTGGCCGACCAGCACCTCGGGCCGCACGTGAGCAGCGGCCGCTGGGCCCAGGACGCGCTGCTCGCCGCGATCATCCTGGTGCTCAACACGGCCCTGATGTACGCCGGCCGACTCCGGGCGACCTCGCTGGTGCCGGGGATGTTCCTCGGCTTCGCCTCATACTTCGCCACGTTCTTCGGCGGCTTCGGCTACCACGCGGGAAGCGTCTGGGCGGCCTGGGTGAGCGTGGTGGCCATGAACGCGCTCGGCCCGGTCTACGCCTACCTCGCCGGCCGGCTCACCTTCGCCCGCGCCGAGCCGGCCGACACCGCGACCGCGGCACACCCCGCGCCCGCCGGCCCGGCCCCCGTACGGGCCCGCTGACATGGCCGCCGACGTGCCCGCCCACGCCCCGAGTGCGCGGATCAACCACCCGGACGTCGTCGCCGAGGTGACCGCGCTCGCGGACGCGTACGAAGCCGCGCTGACCGGAAACGACATCCCGGTCCTCGACGCGCTGTTCTGGGACGGCCCGCACACGGTGCGGCTCGGCGCGACGGAGGAGCTGTTCGGCGCCGAGGAGATCGCGGCCTTCCGCCGTGGCCGCCCGGCCGCCGGGCTGGATCGGACCCGCACCCGCATCGAAGTCACCACCTTCGGCACCGACTTCGCGGTCACCACGACCGTGTTCGTACGCGCCGGAGTCCCGGGGGTGGGCCGGCAGTCCCAGACCTGGGTGCGGCTCCCCGAGGGCTGGCGGGTCGTGGCCGCGCACGTCTCCCAGCGCCCCGGCGCCGGGACCGACCGGCCCGCGCCCGTATCCCCGCACCCGCCCGTACCCGTCCCACCGTCCTGCGCGCAGCCGCCGCGGGTGTATGCACCGGACCATCCGACCGACGAACAGGGGACCCGACCGTGACCGGACCCGATCGCCCCGCCGCCGGCACGGGGGCGGAGTACGAGCACACCGCCGTGCCACCGGGCGCCCGCAAGAGCCTGCTGTCGGTCGCCGGTGTCTGGGGCGGCTTCCCGATGTGCCTGGGCAACGCCGTCTTCGGCGGCCTGATCGTGTACAACCTCGGCCTGCGCGAGGGGTTCTGGGCCATCCTCGCCGGCAACCTCGCCCTGCTCGGATACGTCGGCGTGCTCAGCCACCACGCCGGCCGCACCGGCCGCAGCTTCGCGATGCAGGCGGCCGACGCGTTCGGCCCGCGCGGCAGGCTGCTGGTCACCGGCCTGCTCGCGACCGTGGTGATCGGCTGGTTCTCCTACCAGGTGGGGCTGACCGGCACCACGCTCCAGCAGGTGCTCGGCTGGACCCCGGTGTGGGGCGCCCTGCTCGGCGCGGTGGTCTACGTCGCCCTCACCGTCACCGGCATCCGCGCGCTGTCGCTGGTCGGCCTCGTCGCGGTGCCGCTCTTCCTGCTCACCGCCGGACTGGCGTTCTGGTACGCGGCCCGCGGAGGCGCCACCGCGAGCGGCGCCCTGTCGTACCGCGGCCACGACCACGGCATCACCTTCTGGTCGGCGGTGGGGATCGTGGTGGCGGGGTTCGCGGACTCCGGCACCATGACCGCCGACTTCACCCGGTGGAGCCGTGACGGCCGCTCGGCCGTGTACGCGACCGCGGCGGCCTTCCCGTTCGGCAACACCGTGGCCTACCTGGTGGGCGGCGCGGTGGTCGCCACGGGCGGTGCCGCGCACCCGGCCACCGACGGCGGCTCCTTCCTCGGGCTGCTGGACGGGCACGGCGGCTGGATCACCGCGCTCGCGGTGCTGTTCACCCTGGCCAACCTCGGCTCGGTCGCCGCGCACTGCCTCTACAACGCGGCGGTGGGCTGGTCAGGGCTGACCCCGCTGCGGATGCGCCCGCTGGCGGTCCTGCTGGGCGCGGCCGGCGCGGCGCTGGCGCTCACCGGCGTGTGGACGTCGATCGTGAGCTGGCTGCAACTCCTGGGCATCCTGGTGCCGCCCATCGGCGCGGTGCTGATCGTCCACCAGTTCCTGGGGCGCCGGGCGGAGAACGGGGAGGCCGCGGGCTCCGCCACCACGGCGCCCGGAGCCGGCACCGGAGCCGACACCGCGGCCGGCACCGGAGCTGTCACCGGAGCCGTCACCGCGGCCGGTGGTCCCGGCCTCCCCGCGGCCCAGGCCAGTGGCGTGCCGGCCCGCCGGGACCACGGGCTGCGGTGGCCCGCGACGGCGAGTTGGGCGGCCGGTTCGGGCGCCGCCTGGCTGCTGCACCACCTGGAGCCCGGCTCGCTCGACGCCCTGCTGGGCTTCTGCGTCGCCGCGTGCGCCTTCGGCGGCCACCACCTGGTGACGGCCCGGGTCCGTCCGCACGCACCGGGCGGGCCTGCCGCCGCCGCGGTCGCCGCCGGGGCGGCGCGGCGGTGACCCCCGCCGAGCGCGACGCGCTGTGCTTCCTGCCTGCCACGGAGGTGGCCGCCGCCGTGGCGGCCCGGCGGTTGTCGCCGGTCGAGGTGGTGGACGCCGTGCTGGAGCGGATCGAGGCGGTGGACCCGGAGTTGGGGGCGTTCTGCACGCCGGTGCCCGACCGGGCCAGGGCGGAGGCGGCGGACCTCGCGGACCGCCTCGCCCGCGGGGAGGCGGCCGGCCCGCTGGCGGGCGTGCCGCTGGGGGTGAAGGACCTGATCGCGACGGCCGGCATCCGCACCACCTCGGGCTCTCCCGCCTACCGCGACCACGTGCCCGACCAGGACGACATCGTGGTGGAGCGGGTGAGGGGCGCGGGCGGGGTGGTACTCGGGAAGACGAACACGACCGAGTTCGGCTACAGCCCGGCAGGGCACAACCCGCTCTTCCCGCCCACGCGCAACCCCTGGGCCCCGTCCCTCACCCCGGGCGGCTCCAGCGCGGGCTCGGCCGCCGCGGTGGCCGCCGGGCTCGGTCCGGTGGCGCTGGGCAGCGACGGCGGGTGCTCGCTGCGCGTGCCGGCCTCCTTCTGCGAACTGGTCGGCATGAAGCCCTCGATGGGCCGGGTACCGGTCTGGCCCGGCTGTCGCGACGAGCGCTTCCCCGGCATGTCCGGATGGGAGAGCGTCGAGCACCTGGGAGCGCTGACCCGGACCGTCGCCGACACCGCGCTGCTGCTGTCGGTGCTCGCCGGGCCCGATCCGCGCGACCGGCACTCCGTTCCCTGCGGCGACGTGGACTGGCGCGCGGCCGCGCGGGCCGGCGCCGCCGAGGGGTGCGCGGGCCTGCGGGTCGCCTACAGCCCGGACCTGGGCTACCTGCCGGTGGACCCGGAGGTGCGCCGGGTGGTCGGCGAGGCGGTCGGCGCCTTCACGGACCTGGGCTGCGTGGTGGAGGAGGTCGTGCCCGGCTGGGCGGACCCGGCGGAGGCGTTCCAGGCGGTGATCACCGCCGAGACCGACCTGAGCGGGATGCGCGCCCTCGTGGACCGGTACGGCACCGAGATGTCACCGCACCTCGTCGCCTGGATGACCCGCGCGTGGACGGCCCGGGAGCTGACGGACGCGAACATCGCCCGCAAGGCGCTGGCCAACCGGATGGCCGGGCTGATGTCCCGCTACGACCTGCTGGTCACGCCGACCGCGGCCGTGGCGCCGTTTCCGGTCGGCGTCCAGGGGCCGGAGCGGATCGACGGCCGCGCGGTGGCCGACACGGCGTGGATCGGCTTCAACTACCCCGCGTCGCTGACCGGGCAGCCCGCGGTGAGCCTGCCGGCCGGCCGAACCCGCGACGGCCTTCCGGTCGGCCTCCAGGTGGTCGGCCGCCACCTCGCCGACGGCACCGTGCTGCGGGTCGCCGCGGCGTACGAGGTGGCGCGGCCGTGGGCGCACCGCCGTCCGCGAGCGGGGGACGCCGCCCAAGGGACAGCCGGCCAAGGGACAGCCGGCCGGAGGGCGGTCGGCCAGGGGGCGGTCGGCCGGGGGGCGTGAACCCGGCGCGCCGGTGGGCGCGCCGTCGGCGGTGGCGACCGCGATCGGCCCCGCCAGGAGTGGGCCGGGCGACTCGGGGCAGGTGGGCGTCATGGCCGTACTGAGGAGATTCGCCCGCCCGCTGCTCGCCACCACGTTCGTCGGCGGCGGCTTCGCCACTCTGCGCGAGTCGGCGGCAGCCGCCCCGGTCGGGCCGTCCATCCCGCACGACCGGTCCGACCCGCACGACCGAAACGACCCGCAGGGCGCTCCGGCGCCCGACGACGGGCTCTCGCCGGCCGACCGGCTCCGGCGGATCGCCCAGGACCCGCGGCAGGTCGCCCTGGTCACCGGCTCGGTACGGCTCGGCGCGGGCGTGCTGCTCGCCCTGGGCCGCTTCCCGCGCGTGTCGGCGGCCGCGCTCGCGGCGACGCTCGTGCCGCGCGTGCTCACCGAGCAGCCGTACTGGCGACTTGAGGACCCGCGGGAGCGCGCCCGCGAGCGGGCCCGCTTCTACCAGGACGTCTCGCTGCTCGGCGGTCTGCTGCTGGCCGCGGCCGACACGCACGGCAAGCCGTCGCTGGCCTACCGCACCCGCCATGCCGCCTCCGACGCGGGCGACTCCCTGCACCACGCAGTCGAGAGCGTCACCGACGGTGTGAAGGACCTCGCCGACGAGGTGAAGGAGTTCGCCGTCGACGTCCGCGACCGCCTGCCCGGGGCCTGACCCGGATCTGGGTGCCCCCGCTCCCCTTGGTCCGGGGGCGGGCCGCTCAGCCGTCGCCGCTCAACTCTCGCCGCCCCGGCGCTTGCCCGCCCACACCGCGAGCGCGACGACGGCCACGATGACCAGCAGCACCACGAAGACCGTCGACAGGCCCCCCGAGCCCCCGCCGCTACCGCTGCCGCTGCCGTAGCTGTGGTGATGGTGGTAGCTGTGGCCGTGTACGCGTGTCAGTCCCCCGAGATGCATGGCGTCGATCGTAGGGGGCGCGGCGCGGCGGACGGTCGCCTTCCGGTCACAGGCGTGCCACAGGAAGATGCGCGCCGCCGCGCCGCTCCTGCGGTCCGGCCGCCGCCGTATCGGGGGACACGGCGCGGCGCACCCGCGATCACCAGGGACTTCGCGCCGGGCTGTGGCAGCATCGGCGCATGCTCGTGCTCGATCTGGCCGGAGTGGGCGACCGGCAGGAGTTCATGGACCGGGTCTCCGCCGACCTGCGGTTGCCCGACTGGTTCGGGCGCAACTGGGACGCGCTCGCGGACTGCCTCACCGACCTGTCCTGGTGGCCGGTCGAGCCCGGCGGTCGGCGGCTGCACGTGCGCAACTGGCAGGGTTTCGCCGCGGAACTCCCGCGGGAGTGGCGGATCGTCAAGGACATCCTCCGGGACGCCGAACTCTTCTGGCGCCACACCGACAGCGAACTGGCCGTCATCGTGGAAGGCGAGGACCCCGCCGACACCGCGGCTTCGGGTGGCTAGCGGACCCTCTGGGGTGGTGCGGCCTCTTCCCCGGAAGAAGGGTGCGCCCTGAAGGGGCGCGTGGGGGTCCCCTTGGCTCCGCCGGGGGCGCCCCCACCCGGGCGAAGCTCCGGGAGAACCGCGCGAGCAGCCCGCCACCGGCGGGTGATCCCGCAACCGACGGAACCACGCACCCCGGCGGGTCACGCCACTGGCCACCCCTCCGATCCGGCCGCCGTGCCGGGTGAGGGCCCCGGCAGGTGTCCATCCCGGTCGGCAGGGCAATGCGGACTACCCCTCGCGACCGCGCTCTCAGATCTTCGGGACCGGGTCGTCGTGTCTCCGGGATCAGGGGTCGGGCCGCCGTACCGTGTGCACCAACTACTGTTGCTCCACCTCTAGTTGCACACCTGTACCTGATTTCCAGTGCTTCGGGCCCACCGGCCGGCGACGGCCGGCGGACTCCCAGCACGGTCTGGAGTTCCATGGCCCGCCTGCTCCGGCCGGCCGGCGGGTTCTCCCCCACCGGCCAAGCACCCGAATTACGAGAAGGATTGTGAAATGACGTCAGCCGACGTGTCGACCAGGCCCGGTCCGCGCCCTGCCACCGATGAGCCGCGCCAAGTGCACCTGGTCGACCTGACCGTGATGCCAAGCGTCCGCTACAGCGCCGTACTCGGCTACATGCAGGCAGCCGCCCAGGCCGACCCGGAGCTCGCCGCGAGCTGCTCCTTCACCAAGCACGTGTACATGAAGGCCGGGGACGCCTTCGAGGGCGCCTGCGCCAAGGTGCTGGACGCCCTGGACAACCCCTTGGCCGTCGCCTTCACGGTGTACTACTGGAACCGGGCCAGCTCCACGGAGTTGGCCCGCAGGGTCAAGGAGCGCTGGCCGAACTGCCGCATCGTGCTCGGCGGCAACGACGTGACGCACCAGCAGGATGCCGTGTTCGCGGAGGCACCCTGGGTGGACGTCCTCGTCCACGGCGAAGGAGAGATCCGCTTCCGCGACCTGCTGCGGGTCTTCCTGCACCAGGAGGAGCGGGCCGCTGCCGAGAAGGAACTCGCCGAAGTTCCCGGCATCAGCTTCCTGCGCACCGACGGCGAGGTGGAGACCACCGCCGAGGCCCCGCGCATCGCCGACTTCGACGAACTGCCCTCGCCGTTCGAGGGCGACGTCTGGTCCGACGAGGACATCGCGCGGTCCCAGATGCTGGTGTACGAGACCAACCGCGGCTGCCCCTACTCCTGCTCCTTCTGCTACTGGGGAACCGGGGCCACCAACTCCAGGGTCCGCCAGTTCTCGATGGAACGCATCAAGGCCGAACTGGAGCGGATCATCCGGGTCTGCGCCGACAACACCCGGATGTTCATCGCCGACGCCAACTTCGGCATGCTCGCCCGCGACGTCGAGATCGCCGAACACGTGGTGGAGCTGTGCCAGCGCTACAACAAGCGGCTGCTGGTGATGACCAACTGGGCGAAGAACACCAACGGCCGCGTCGTGGAGATCGCCAGCATCCTGTACAAGGCGGGGCTGACCGGCGCCATCACGCTGTCCGCGCAGTCCTTCAACGCCGAGGTGCTACAGATCGCGAACCGGAAGAACATCCGGGTGTCGCACTACCGCCGGATGCAGACCCAGTTCCGCGCCCTGGACATCCCGACCTACACCGACCTCATCTGGGGCCTGCCCGGTGAGACCCTCGTATCACTCCTGGAGGGCATAGAGGAGGCGATAGCCTCCGGCGGCTCCCCCGTCGTCTACCCGCTGTTCCTGCTGAACAACACCGACTACACGCACGAGCGGTTCCGCGACGAGCACGGTCTGAGGACCACGCACATGCCCTGCGACCCGGGCAGCACGGACCTGTATTCCGATGTGGTGACCGAGCACTCGCGGATGCCGTTCGAGGACTGGCTCACCGGGATCGTCCTTCGGCTGCCGCTGACGCTCTTCCACAAGTGCCTGCTGCGCTGCACGCTGCGGGTGCTCGCCGAAACCTCCGGGGCGCGCACGGTCGACCTGCTCCAACTGCTCGAGACCTTCCTGCGCGAGAAGGTCGAGGACCCGGTCGTGGCCTGGCTGATGGCCGACTACGAGCGCGCCTGGCGCGAGCCGGACAACTTCGACGCCAAGACGATCTACGGCCACGCCGGGCGGTCGATGATCCAGGAGGAGATCCACTACCAGGCGATACTGCGCCGGATGGTGAGCGACGAGGGCCGCGCCGCCCGGCATGCCCGCGCCGCCGTGGACTTCCTGTACGAGGCGCTCGCCGAGCAGGGACGTCCGCTCCCGGACCGCGCCGAACTCGACAGGGTGACCGAACTGGACATGGCCGCGGCCGCGGTGTTCCGGGCCGGGATCACCCACGAGGCGGAGCAGCACGACATCGCCGTTCCGGCGCCGATGTACGAGGTGCTGCGGTCGTACGGCGACGTGCCCGCCCAGTCCGGCCTGGCCTCGTCGGCCGACGGCCTCGTGCACGGCCGGGTCGAGGTACCCGAGTTCCGTGCGCGCTACCCCTTCAGCCCGTACACGCTGTCCGTCTGGCATGCGAGCGGACGCCCCCTGCACGATGTCAACATCAGCCTGACCGTGCAGCAGCTGCCGGAACGCGACATGGACGAGGACGAGGCGGACGCGGTGTCCCACATCGCGTAGTCACCGACACCGAACGGTGCGGCGCCCGCCCGGCGGGGCGGGCGCCGCACCGATCGCTTTCCGCCAACGCCCCTCGGGCTTCGGGCGGTTCACCCCGATCACCCGGGGCGGTCAGACCTACAAGACGTTACCCGGGGCTCGTCCACCGTACTGGTGGGCCCCTCCGGGGTGGTGCGGCCTCTTCCCCGGAAGAAGGGTCGGACCCGAAGGGGCGCGGGGACCGCGCGCGCAACCCACCACCGGCGGGTGGTCCCCCAACCGACGGAACCACGCACCCCGGAGGGTCACGCTAGCCACCCGTGGCCAGCGAACCGTCCGGGTCGACCCGGTCCAGCGCGGGCCGGGGCGCCGGCCCGGTGGAGTGCAGCAGGAAATCCGCCGCGGCCGTGTCCGTCACGAGGCTCGTCACCAACCCGGACCGCAGCACGGCGTTGATCGCCTCGGCCTTCCGCATCCCCCCGGCGATGGCGAGCACCTCCGGAATGCGGCGCAGCCGATCCGCGTCGATCGTGATGCACCGGTCCCGCAGATCCCGTCCGACCCGGCGCCCGCGGGCGTCGAAGAGGTGCGACGACATCTCCGCGGCCACCCCGAGGCTCGCGTAGTGCTCGCGCTCGGCACCGGAGACGGCGTCGTACACCGTGGAGATCCCGGCCTCCCACGAGCCGATCGAGACGACCGCGACGGTGACCTTCTCGAAGTAGCTCATCGCGGCGGCGATCTGGCCCTGGGCGCGGAGCGCGGCGGCGGTGGCGGGGTCGGCGAGCACCATGGGCGCGTACAGCGGGTGGGCCTCGCCGCCGGAGACGGCCGCGGCGGTGCGGACCGCCTCGACCGAGCCGCGCTCGGCGGTGCCGACGTCGTACACCCCGGTGAGCTGGACGACGGTGCAGGGCGCGAGCCGGTCCAGCGCGTTGGCCATGGTGATGATGGAGCGGCCCCAGGCGAGGCCGAGCACGTCGCCGTCGCTGACCAGCTCGCCGAGCAGGTCGGCGGCGACCGCGCCGAGGTTCTCCGGGTCGGGCGCGTCGGCCTGGTCGGCGGGGGTCTCCACGACGACCGCGTGCCGCAGCCCGTAGTGGGCGCGCAGCGCGTCGGAGCGCTCGGCGTCGAGCTCCGCGGGCACCCGGATCTCGATCCGCACCAGGTCGCGTTCGAGCGCGGTCTCCAGCACCCGGGCCACCTTGAAGCGGCTGACCCCGAACTCCTCCGCGATCTGGATCTTGGACTTGCCCTCCAGGTAGAAGCGACGTGCCATCGCCGCGGCCTGGACCATCTCGCCCGGGCCCATGCGCACCTGTGCGCGGCCTGTGCTCACGTCGGCTCTCCCCAGTCACCCATCTGATCAGCTCCGCTGCCATCTTCCCAGACGCCGGGGGTTACGGGCGCGTAGTCCGGGGCCGATCCGGCCGTACGGAGTGATCCGCTCCGACCGTTCGACCGCCGGTCCGCTGCCGTTCCCCCGGCGTACGGAACGCCGCCGTACCGGACGCCGCCGCGTGAGGCAGCACCATACGGCTCGCCGGCGCTCAGTGCGCGCCGGCCGCGTCGGCCTGCGCCCGCAGCGACCGGATCGCGGCGGCCGGATCGTCCGTGCCGTAGACCGCGGAGCCGGCCACGAAGACGTCGGCGCCGGCCTCGGCACAGCGCTCGATGGTCTCCGCGGAGACCCCGCCGTCGACCTGGAGCCACATCTCCAGGCCGTACTTGTCGATCAGTGCCCGGGTACGGCGGATCTTGGGCAGCATGATGTCGAGGAACGCCTGGCCGCCGAAGCCGGGCTCGACCGTCATCACCAGCAGCATGTCCAGCTCGGGCAGCAGGTCCTCGTACGGCTCGATCGGGGTGGCCGGCTTCAGCGCCATCGAGGCGCGGGCGCCCTTGGCGCGGATCTCGCGGGCCAGCCGGACCGGCGCGGCGGCGGCCTCCACGTGGAAGGTGACGGAGCCCGCGCCGGCCTCGACGTACCCCGGCGCCCAGCGGTCGGGCTGGTCGATCATCAGGTGGCAGTCGAGCGGGATGTCCGTGGCCCGGCCCAGCGCCTCGACCACCGGCAGGCCCAGTGTCAGGTTCGGCACGAAGTGGTTGTCCATCACGTCGACATGGAGCCAGTCGGCGCCCTTGGCCGCGTCGGCCGCCTCGGCGAGCCGGGCGAAGTCGGCGGACAGGATGCTGGGGTTGATCTGCGCGGTCATGGTGCCCAAGCAAACCAGATCCGACGCGCGCGTGTGCGACGGCCCGTGACCGCGGGGTACGGGCCGGCCGGTCCGCGGGGCCGCTACGGGGCGGGCGCGGGCCGGGCGGGGGCCGGGCGGGCGAAGGGGCGCGCGCCGCGGAAAGCGCGCGAGCCGCCGTGGGCAGCGGCGTGAGCAGGGCACGGGCACGGCATGGGCAGGGGCGTGAGCACGGCACGAGCACGGCGCGGGCAGGGCACGAGCACGGCGCGGGCAGGGGCGTGGCCGGCGGCTGTGGTACCTCCCGGTAACCCGCCGCAGCGCACTCCCGTCAGAACTCTTGACGGAGTATCAACACAAGCCGACACTTCGTCGTGCCGACTTCCAACACCGTCGGTCATTTTGCAACACGCGGCGGTGGGCGCCGCCCGCTCCGCGCCCCATTCACGGTGCCCGCGCGCCCCTCCCCCCACCGAAGGAGACGGCACGATGCGCCCCACAGCACCCGCACGACCAGCGCTCCCGCACGGGTACGCGCGCCCGCTCCGCCGGCCGCTGGCGGCAGCGGTCGCGACCCTGCTGATGCTCTCCCTGCTCGTCCTGTTCGGCTCGACCCCCCGGGCGCACGCCCTGGACAACGGCCTGGCCCGTACGCCCCCGATGGGCTTCAACGACTGGAACGCGTTCGGCTGCAACGTCAGCGAGCAGCTCATCGAGCAGACCGCGGACTACCTGGTCTCCTCGGGCCTGAAGGACGACGGGTACACCTACGTCAACATCGACGACTGCTGGATGACGAAGAACCGCGACTCGGCCGGGAACCTCGTGCCCGACCCGGCGAAGTTCCCCGACGGGATCAGCGGCACCGCGGCGTACGTCCACGCCAAGGGCCTCAAGCTCGGCATCTACGAGAGCGCCGGCACCGCCACCTGCGCCGGCTACCCCGGCAGCCTCGACCACGAGCAGCAGGACGCGAACAGCTTCGCGTCCTGGGGCGTGGACTACCTGAAGTACGACAACTGCAACAACCAGGGCGTGCCCTGGGAGCAGCGCTACGACGCCATGCGGGACGCGCTCGCCAGTACCGGCCGGCCCATCGTCTTCAGCATGTGCGAGTGGGGCGAGGACAACGTGTGGACCTGGGGGGCCGCCACCGGCAACCTGTGGCGCACCACCGGTGACATCAACGCGTCGTTCGGTTCGATGCTGTCGATCTACCACAGCAACGTGCAGCTCGCGCAGTACGCCGGCCCGGGCGCCTGGAACGACCCGGACATGCTGGAGGTCGGCAACGGCATGTCCTTCACCGAGGACCGCAGCGAGTTCAGCCTGTGGGCGGAGATGGCCGCGCCGCTGATCGCCGGCACCGACCTGCGCTCGGCCACCCCGGCCACGCTGTCGCTCTACGGCAACAAGGCGGTCATCGCGGTCGACCAGGACTCGCTGGGCAAGCAGGGCACCCAGGTGTCGTCCTCCGGCGGGCTCGACGTGCTCACCAAGCCGCTGTCCAACGGCGACGTGTCGGTGGCGCTGTTCAACGAGAACTCCGGCACGGCCACCATCAGCACCACGGCCGCCGCGGTCTCCGCACCGTCCGCCTCGTCGTACAAGCTGACCAACCTGTGGACCAACGAGGTCAGCACCACCAGTGGCGCGATCTCGGCCTCCGTGCCCGGCCACGGCACCGTGATGTTCCGGGTCTCCCCCGGCAGCGGCAGCAGCGTCGGCACCACCCACCCGCTGCTCGGCGCCTCCTCGCACCGCTGCCTGGACGCGAACGGCGGCGCGACCGCCCCCGGCACCGCGATCGACATCTGGGACTGCAACGGCGGCAGCAACCAGGCCGTCACCCTCACCTCGGCCGGTGAACTGCGGCTGTACGGCGGGACCCAGTGCCTGGACGCCTACGACAACCAGACCACCTCCGGCACCAAGGTCGAGCTGTGGTCCTGCAACGGCGGCGCCAACCAGCAGTGGCACCTCAACCCGGACGGCACCATCACCGGCACCCAGTCCGGCCTGTGCCTCGACGTCACCGGCGGCGACAAACCGGCCGGCAACGCCAACGGCACCGCGCTGGAGCTGTGGACCTGCAACGGCGGCGCCAACCAGCAGTGGAGCCTGTCCTGACCCCACCCCTCCGAACCGCGGCCCCCGGCGCGCACCACACCCGCGCCGGGGGCCGCCCCCTGCGCCACCGGGCCCCGGGTTCACACCGGGATCGCAAAACCCCGTGGGCGAACGCCCGTTGCCCGTGCCATGCTCGCGCCGTGGTCTCGACCTTCAACCCCGGCCTGCTGACGTGGGACGACGTGGACCCCGCCCGTCACCCTTTCGACAGCCGGTCCGCGGCGCGGGTGGTGCACGCGCTCGGACCGGCCCGGCGCGTCCCGCACCGTCCTGACGTCCCCTTCCGCGACCCGGAGCACGTCGCCTGGTCGTGGCACGAGGCCCGCCTCTGGGCCGACGCGATGTCCCACGCCCTCGCCGAGCACTACGGCGACTGGGCCGTGGGCTGGCGCTGGTCACGGGACGAGGGAGACTTCGACGGAGGGCCGGTCAGCCACTGGTGCTGCCCGCGCGACTCGGTCACCACCCCGCAGGAGACGCTCGACCGGGTCGTGGCGGCGCTGTGCGAGTGGCGCGCGTGGCTGGAGAGTCTCGCGGACCGCTTCGCGGTCTACCCGCTGGAGCTGGCGGACATCGAGAACCAGCGTGTCCTGTGGGAGTCCGTCTCCCGGAACCTGATCCTGCAGGTCGTCGACCGCACCGGCTGCGGCAGCGGGTGGTACGGACACTGCCGGCAGGTGCTGACCTGGTTCCTCAGCCGTGCCGCGGTGGCGCCCGACATCGCCCAGCGGCTCGTCGACCAGGCGATCGGCGGCAGGTTCAACAGTTGGACCGGTCCCGACACGCTGCTGGTGAACGACATCGTGGAGAAGCTCGCGCTGTCCGTGCGGCCGGAGGACGCCGCGCCGCCCGTCCGCCGGCTGCCGGACCACCTGGAACGCTGGCTCGCGGTGCGCGCGACGGTGCCGTGGGACCAGGACCCGGGCGGCGGCGGGGAAGGACCGGTGGCACCGCCGCGAGACGGCGCGGCGGAGGATGTCCGCGCGTTCGACGGCGCCCTGGACCCCGCCCGCGCGGAGGGCCTGCTCATCGCGCTGGAGCTGGTGCGGGCGGACGCCGCGCGCGGCGCCGTCCTCGACTTCGCGCTGCTGCGTGGCTGGCATCGGCATGTCCTGGGCACCCCGGCCGGCTCGCCGCCACCGGCGTTCCGCACCTTGCCCGCCTTCGCCAAGGAGGGCCGGGAGCGCTACGGCATCGGCCCGGACACCCGCGCGCGGTTCGACGCGTGCCTGGCCGAAAGCGCGCGGGGCGACGGGCAGGACCTCGCGCCGGCGGCCCGCGCCGCACGCGCGTACCTCGACGTCTGCTTCTTCCACCCCTTCGACGACGGCAACGCCCGCTGCGCGTTCCTCGTCCTCGTCTTCGTCCTCGCCCGTGAGGGCGTCACGCTCGGCAGCGTCAGCCTGATCCGCCGTGTCGTCCGCTGGGCGGACCGCCCGGAGGACGCGTACCTCCTCGCCCGCTACATCGGCCACCACATCAGTGACGCCCGCCGCCTGGCGGCCGCCGGCCACTGACGACCCCGCGGCGGTCCGGGGGTCAGCGGGTCAGCGGCGGCGGAGGAGGGAGAGGTACATCGCGTCGGTGCCGTGGAGGTGCGGCCACAGCTGGATGTCGGGGCCGTCGCCGAGGGCGGGGACGCCGGGCAGCAGGGGGCGGGCGTCGACGGGGTCGGCGTCGGGGGCCTGCGAGGAGCGCAGCACGTCGTCGACGACCGCGCGGGTCTCGGCCAGGTGCGGGGAGCAGGTCGCGTACGCGACCACGCCGCCGGGCCGTACCGCCATCAACGCCTCGGTGAGCAGGGCGCGTTGGAGCGGTCCAAAGCCGCCGACGTCTTCCGCGCGGCGCCGCCAGCGCGCTTCCGGGCGGCGGCGCAGCGCGCCCAGACCGGTGCAGGGCACGTCGACCAGCACCCGGTCGAAGGAGCCGGGCCGCCACACCGGGCGGGTGCCGTCCGCGACGACCACCTGATAGGGGCCCGGGTTGCCGTGCAGCGCGCGGCCGACCAGGCGGGCCCGGTGCGGCTGCTTCTCCGCGGCGACCAGCAGCGCGCCGCGCTCGGCGGCCAGCGCCGCGAGCAGCGCCGCCTTCCCGCCGGGGCCCGCGCAGCCGTCGAGCCAGCGCGTGTCGGGACCGTCCAGCGGCGCCGCGGCCAGCGCGGCGGCGACCAGCTGGCTGCCCTCGTCCTGGACCCCGGCGTCCCCGTCGCGAACCGCGGGCACCGCGGCCGGGTCGCCGCCCTCGGCGAGCCGGAGCGCGTAGGGCGACCAGCGGCCCGGTTCGGTCGTCTCCGGGGGCAGTGACGCGGCGATCTGCTGCGGGGTGCTGCGGCCCGGGCGGGCCACCAGCGTGACCTCGGGCCGCTCGTTGTCGGCCGCGAGCAGGTCCTCGATGCCGGCCCGGCCGCCGCCGAGCGCGTCCCACAGCGCCGTCACCACCCAGCGCGGGTGCGAGTGCACCACGGCCAGGTGGTCCTCCGGGTCCTCGTCGTACGGCGGGGCGACCTGCGCCAGCCACCCGTCCAGGTCCTGCGCGGAGATCCGGCGCAGCACCGCGTTCACGAACCGCGCCCGCCCATCGCCCAGGACCACCCGGGCCAGCTCCACGCTCGCGGAGACCGCGGCATGCGTGGGGATTCGGGTGCCGAGCAACTGGTGGGCGCCCAGCGCCAGTACGTCCAGGACCGGCGGGTCCACCTCGCGCAGCGGGCGGTCCACGCAGGCCGCGATCACCGCGTCGTACGTGCCCTGGTGGCGGAGCGTGCCGTACACCAGCTCGGTGGCGAGCGCCGCGTCCCTGCGGTCGAAGGTGCGGCCCTTCTTCACCGCCTCCTGCTCCGCGGCGCGCAGCAGCCCCGGCAGCACCAGGTTCGCGTACGCGTCCCGCTCCCCCACCGCCCGCAGCGCCTCGAACGCCAGCACCCTGACGGGGTCCTTCTGCGGACGGCGGTACGGCTTGCCCTGCGTGCTCTTCAAAGGTGCTCCGGTCATGTCTTACGGGGGTACGGCTCGCCTACAAGCGTAAGGGGCCGCACTTGCGGAACAGGGCGCCCCGGGGGGCTCAGGCCCCGAACCGGCTCCCGGGTTCGATCCGGGTGCCCCGGGCCCAGTCCGCGGCCCCCATCATCTTCTTGCCGACCGCCTGCACGTCGCCGAGCCGGACCGGGTGGCTGCCGGTGCCCACGAAGACGGCCTTCTTGGTGACCGAGATCTCCCCGGGCGCGAGGGCCTCCGCGTCGGGCTCGGGAACGACCGGCCCGAGCTTGACCCGCTCACCGGCAAGCAGCGTCCACGCCCCAGGGGCAGGCGTACACCCCCGGATGAGCCGGTCGACGCGCAGCGCGGGCGCGGTCCAGTCGACGGCCGCGTCCTCGACGGTGAGTTTGGGCGCGACGGTGATCCCGTCGGCGGGCTGCGGCCGGCCGACGAGGTCGCCGCTGTCGATGCCGTCCATCGTGGCGACCAGCAGCCGCGCCCCGCTGTGCGAGAGCCGCGTCAGCAGGTCACCGCTGGTGTCGCGGGGCCGGATCTCCTCGGTGACGACTCCGTAGACCGGCCCGGAGTCCAGTCCCTGCTCGATGAGGAAGGTGGACGCGCCGGTCACCTCGTCCCCGGCCATCACGGAGTGCTGCACGGGCGCGGCGCCGCGCCAGGCGGGGAGCAGCGAGAAGTGCAGGTTCACCCAGCCGCGGGCGGGCACGTCGAGCGCCACCTTCGGCAGGAGTGCGCCGTAGGCGACGACCGGGCAGCAGTCCGGGCCGATCTCCCGCAGCCGGGCCAGGAAGTCCTCGTCACGCGGCCGGGCCGGCTTGAGCACCTCGATCCCGGCCTCCTCGGCACGCTGCGCGACCGGGCTGGCCAGCAGCTTGCGGCCGCGGCCGGCGACCGCGTCGGGCCGGGTGACGACGGCGACGACCTCGTGCCGGTCGGAGGCGAGCAGGGCGTCCAGTGCGGGTACGGCGACCTCGGGGGTGCCGGCGAAGACGAGCTTCATCGTGCGGGGTGTACCTCTCGGTGGGCGGCGGCTCGGCGGGTGACGGTACGGCGGGTGTCGGCTCGGCCGGCGGGGGCTCGGTGGGCGGCCGCACGGCTCACAGGGCGCGGCCGAACGTGTCGTGCGGCGAGATCTTCACCCGCGGGGCGCCCTGCGCGCCCCAGTCGGCCTCGCGGATCGCCTTCATCGCCTCCTTGCGCCGCTCGGCGTCGAGCCGGTCGACGAAGATGATGCCGTCGAGGTGGTCCGTCTCGTGCTGGATGCAGCGGGCCAGCCGCTGGGTGCCGTCGAGGGTGACCGGGTCGCCGTACATGTTGAAGCCCCGGGCCACGACGCCGAACGCGCGCTCGCAGTCGTAGGTGAGGCCGGGCAGCGACAGGCAGCCCTCGGGGCCGTCCTGCGACTCGTCGCTGAGCGTGAGTTCGGGGTTGATCAGATGGCCGAGTTCGCCTTCGACGTTGTAGGTGAACACCCGCAGGGACACGCCGAGCTGGGGCGCGGCCAGGCCGGCGCCGGGGGCCTCCAGCATGGTGTCGGTCAAGTCCTTGACGAGGGTGCGCAGTTCGAGGTCGAAGGTGGTGACCGGCTGCGCCGTCATGCGCAGCACCGGGTCGCCGAACAGGCGGATGGGCTTGACGGACACGGGCAGGGTCTCCTGGGGCGGTCGGGACGCCGGGCGCACCACGGGCGGACGGCGGGCGGGGGTCAATTCTAGGGCGGTCCGCGACAGGGAGTGCACGCGGACGGCGCGCGCCCCCGGGGCGGCCGCCGCGCCGGTCGGGCGTGACTCCTGGGGGCGGTGGCGCGTTGGTCAAGAGAGTTTGACCGAAATCGGGCTCGCACACGGCTGCAACGTGCGGCCCGATCCTTGTCATCGTCGGTTGGAGAGGCTTGTTGATGCCCGACCACGCAACTCCCGATGCTCAGGCACGGGCCAGCCTGCACCTGCTGGTGCGGGACATCGAACGGGTCCGCCGGCAGGTGGACGCGCTGCGGACCCTGACCGCCCAGCTCGGGAACGTCTACCGACCGCGGCGCGGCGGGCCCTCGGCCGGGTTCGTGGTGTACGGGCGGGCGCCGGCTCCGACGGTGCGGCTCGCCCAGGAGTTGCGGGACAGTGTGGAGACCCTGGTGACGGCCGCGGTGGAGTTCGACCGCTCGCTCGGGTTCTCCTGGGACGCGGTGGGGTCCGCGCTGGGGGTCACGAAACAGGCGGTGCACCGCCGGTACGGGTCCCGGCGGGCTCCTGCGGAGGGCTCCACGCCAACGGTGCCCGCGGCCCGCTCCGTGGAGGAGGATCAGCCGGTGCAGTCCGTTGGCACGGGGCCTGAACGGACCCACGGCGCCCCCTTCCCCAGCCCCCGCATGCCCTGACCCACAACGGCCCCCCCGACCCCGCCCCCCGGACGCCCCGACGAGCAACGGCGCCCCCGACCCCGGCCCCCGGACGCCCCGACGCACGACGGTTCGCCCCACCCCGGGCCTCGGACGCCCCGACGAGCGACGGCGCCCCCTTCCCCGGGCGCCGGACGCCCCGACGGACGACGGTTCGCCCCCAGGGGCGCGGGGAACTGCGCGACAAGCCCACCACCGGCCGGTGGTCCGGACACGACAGCAACTGCCCCTTCGGGCCGGTGGCGACGCGCGCCACCATCGCGGCTGGGCACTGGGGGTCCCCCCTCTGGGGGAGTTCCCCGCGCCCCTGGATGGTGGACGTCTTCCGCGTGGCGCCGCAGGCGCCGCGCGGCCTATCCGATGTCGGGTGGGTCCATGCGGAGTTGGAGGGGAGCCGTGTTCCCGCTGCGGGCCGCACGCGCGACCTGCGCGGCCTTGAGCGCGGCGGCGAGCGCGGCGCCGGTGCCCGGGGGCACCCGGAAGAGCAGGCGCTCCCAGGGCTCGGTGCCGGCAGGGCGCCGTACGGGCACGGGCCCGAGCAGATCGGTGCCCGGGGGGAGGCGGACCAGATCGGCGAACTCGGCCACCGCCGCCGGCGGCCCGGCGACCGCCGCCATCCGGGCCACCGGCGGAAAGCGCAGCTCGGCACGTTCGGATAGCTCGCGCACGGCGTGCCCGGCCGGGTCCCACCGGACCAGCGCCTGCACCGGCCGCAGCGTCGGCTCGGCCAGCACCACGACGGTGCCGCCCTCCCCCGCCGGCCGGACCAGGGCCGCGGCCAGCGCCCACCGCCGCAGCGCCTCCTCGGCCGCGCGCAGGTCCGGGCGGCCCAGCAGCGCCCAGCCGTCCAGCAGGAGCGCCGCCGCGTAACCCTCGTCCGCGACCGGCTCGGCCCCGGGCGTGGCGATCACCAGCGCGGGAGCGCCGCCGACCGTGGCCAGCACGGTGTCCCGCCCCGACGTCCGCACCGGCACCCGGGGGAAGGCCCGCCCCAGCTCCTCCGCCGTCCGCCGTGCCCCCACCACCCGCGCCCGCAGCCGGAACCCCCCGCACTCCTGGCAGTGCCAGTCCGCCGCCGGCCGCCCGCACCACCCGCACGCGGGAGTGCCGCCCTCCTCGCGCACCTCCAGCGGCCCGGCGCAGGCCGCGCAGCGGGCCGGGGCCCGGCAGGTGTCGCAGCCCAGCCGGGGTACGTAGCCGCGCCGCGGCACCTGGACCAGCACCGGGCCGCGGGCCAGCGCGTCGCGGGTGACCTGCCACGCCAGCGACGGCAGCCGGGCCGCGCGGGCCGCCTCGTCGCGTGCCTGGTCCAGGTCGCCGACCGTACGGACCAGTGGCGCGGCCGCCCGCACCTGCTCGCGGGCGGCGGCCAGCGGCAGCGCCCAGCCGCTGTCGACGAGCTGCGCGCCCTCGACGGTGGTGGTGACCCCGCCGAGCAGGAACGCGGTGCGCTCCTCGCGGGCCCGCAGCAGCAGCACGTCACGGGCGTGCGGCTGCGGGGCGTGCGGCTCGGCGTGGCTGGAGTCGCCGTCGTCCCACAGGGCGACCAGGCCGAGGTCGGCCACGGGTGCGAACATCGCCGCGCGGGTGCCGACCACCGCTTTGACGGTGCCGCGGCTGACCGCGAGCCAGCGCCGGTAGCGCTCCTCGGGACCGGCGTCTGCGGTGAGCAGGACATGGCGGCCGGCGCCGAGCAGTTCGGTGAGGGCCGCGTCGACGCGCGCGGCGCTGCGCCCGTCGGGCAGCACGGCGAGCGCGCCGCGCCCGGAGGCGAGTGTGGTGGCCAGCGCGGTGGCCAGTTCCTGCGGCCAGTGCGGGCCGGGCAGCGCCAGCCACACCGCGCGGGGGGTGTCGCCGCGGGCGAGTGCCTGCAGGTAGGCGGGGCCGGTGGCGTACCGGGACCAGGTGGCGGGCGGCGGCACCGCCGGATCGGGGCGGGGGTCGGGCGAGGGGTCGCGCTCGGCCCGGGCCATCCGGGGCGGCACGGCGAGCTGCACCACGTCGGCGAGCGCGCCCGCGTACCGGTCGGCGACCTGGCGGCACAGCCGCAGCAGCGGCGCGGTGAGCACGGGCTCGGTGGACAGCACCTGGGCCAGCGGTGCGAGCGGGCCCGCGTAGTCGCTGTCGGTACGGCGCTCGACCACGAAGCCGTCGTGCAGGGTGCCGCCCTCGCGGCGGCCCTTGACCACGCGCGCGCCGAACCGGACCCGCACCCGCACCCCGGGCTGGGCGTCGGCGTCCATGGCGGCGGGCACCGCGTAGTCGAAGAACTGGTCGAGGTGGACCAGGCCCTTGTCGACCAGAACCCGGGCCACCGGCAGGCCCTCGGCGAGTGCGGCCCCGCGCCAGGTGCGCGGCTTGGCCCGCGGCTGCTGGGACTTGCGGACCGTCTCCCGGATCAGCGCGAGTTGCTCCCCGCTCCCGCTGCTGTGCCCCGCCTCGGAGGGCTCGCCGCCCCCGGCCGCCTCCTCGGAGGCCCCCCGCTCGGGTCCGTTGTCGCCGCTCACCCTGTGATTCTTACCAGACGTCCACGACAGCACCGCGCCCCTGGACGGGTGCGGCTCCTCCGCGAGGGAAGAGTCGCACCCCCAGGGGCGCGAGGACGTGACGAGCCACCGTCTGCCGCAAGGTCCGGGAACCGTGCTCCAGGGGTGGCGGACGGACCTGTTACAGGCCCACCGCGGCGCGGAGCGCGTCGACCCGGTCGGTCTTCTCCCAGGTGAAGTCGTCCAGCTCGCGGCCGAAGTGGCCGTACGCGGCGGTCTGGGCGTAGATCGGCCGCAGCAGGTCCAGGTCGCGGATGATCGCGGCCGGGCGGAGGTCGAAGACCTCGCCGATGGCCTGCTCGATCTTCTCGACGTCGACGTTGGCGGTGCCGAAGGTCTCGACGAACAGGCCGACCGGCTCGGCCTTGCCGATCGCGTACGCGACCTGGACCTCGCAGCGCGACGCCAGCCGCGCGGCCACCACGTTCTTGGCGACCCAGCGCATCGCGTACGCGGCCGAGCGGTCCACCTTGGACGGGTCCTTGCCCGAGAAGGCGCCGCCGCCGTGCCGGGCCATGCCGCCGTACGTGTCGATGATGATCTTCCGGCCGGTCAGACCCGCGTCGCCCATCGGGCCGCCGATCTCGAACCGCCCGGTCGGGTTGACCAGCAGCCGGTAGCCGTCGGTGTCGAGCTTGATGCCCTCGTCGAGCAGGGCCTTCAGCTCCACCTCCACGACGAACTCGCGGATGTCGGGGGTGAGCAGCGACTCCAGGTCGATGTCGGAGGCGTGCTGCGAGGAGACCACGACGGTGTCCAGCCGGACCGCCTTGTCGCCGTCGTACTCGATGGTGACCTGGGTCTTGCCGTCGGGCCGCAGGTAGGGGATGGTGCCGTTCTTGCGGACCTCGGTGAGCCGCTTGGACAGCCGGTGCGCCAGCGTGATCGGCAGCGGCATCAGCTCGGGCGTCTCGTCGGAGGCGTACCCGAACATCAGGCCCTGGTCGCCCGCGCCCTGCTTGTTCAGCTCGTCCTCGTCGGTCTCGCCACCCTCGACCCGCTTCTCGTAGGCGGTGTCGACGCCCTGCGCGATGTCCGGCGACTGCGCGCCGATCGACACCGAGACGCCGCACGACGCGCCGTCGAAGCCCTTCTTCGAGGAGTCGTAACCGATCTCGAGGATCTTCCCCCGCACCAGCGAGGCGATGTCCGCGTACGCGGTCGTGGTGACCTCACCGGCGACGTGCACCTGGCCGGTGGTGATCAGCGTCTCGACCGCCACCCGCGAGGACGGGTCGGCGGTCAGCAGGGCATCGAGGATGGTGTCGCTGATCTGGTCAGCGATCTTGTCGGGGTGACCTTCGGTCACGGACTCCGAAGTGAACAGACGGCGGGACACATCGCTCCCTGGGGTTGCAGCGGCTGCTGGCTCAAGCTGGTGGAGTGCACAGGGCTGCGCCCGGTGCTCCGCAGTCAGCTTAGCGTGAGCGTCCCGGGGACGGACCAGGCATCTCGTTCTTTGGATATGCCACAACCTGCGACTCGATGTCCACTCACCGGCCACTCGCCGCCCGTTCGTCAGCCGATCGTGTCGCTTCCGGTGACCGCCGACGACCGCTCCCGGCAGGGCGCCGCGGCCCGTGAGCTGCGCGGTCCACCCGGCCCGAGCGCAGCCGTGCACGTGCAGGCGGTCCCGGCCGGTGGAACGGACGGGCGCCGGCTCATTTCACCGACTGTTCACGAATCGACCGTTCGCGGTCGGCGGACGGCTCAGTGCTGAGCGCTCTGGGCCAGCCGGGCGGCGACCAGGTCCCACACCTGATCGGCCAGCGCCTCCTTCGGACCGTGCGGCACCGGCGTGGCGCTGTCGTCGGAGCCGAGGATCACCGCTTCGTTGTCGTCGGTGCCGAACGCCTTGCCGCCGCCGACTTCGTTGACGACCAGCAGGTCGCACCCCTTTCGGGTGAGCTTCGCCCGGCCGTTGACCAGCACGTCGTCGGTCTCGGCGGCGAAACCGGCCACGATCTGCCCGGGGCGGGCGCGGTGCGCCGACAGCTCGGCGAGGACGTCGGGGTTGCGGACCAGCTCCACCGGCGCGGGCCCGGCGCCGTCGTCGCTCTTCTTGATCTTGCTGGTGGCGTACGCGGCCGGGCGGAAGTCGGCGACGGCCGCGGCCATCACCACCGCGTCGGCGTCGGCGGCGGCCTTCAGCACGGCCTCGCGCAGCTGCTCGGCGGTGCCCACGGCCACCACGTCGGCGCCCGCGGGGTCGGCCAGCGCCTCGGTGTTGGCGGCCACCAGGGTGACCCGGGCGCCGCGCGCGACCGCGGTACGCGCCAGGGCGTACCCCTGCTTGCCGGAGGAGCGGTTGCCGAGGTAGCGGACGGGGTCGAGCGGTTCGCGGGTGCCGCCGGCGCTGACCACGACGTGGCGGCCGGCGAGGTCCGGCGCGGTCACCCCGCGGGCGAGGACGCGGCGGCAGACCTGGTGGATCTCGTCGGGGTCGGGCAGCCGGCCCTTGCCGGTGTCGACCCCGGTGAGCCGGCCGACGGCCGGCTCGATGACCACCGCGCCGCGGCGGCGCAGCGTGGCGACGTTCTCCCGGGTGGCGGGGTGCTCCCACATCTCGGTGTGCATGGCGGGCGCGAAGACCACCGGGCAGCGGGCGGTGAGCAGGGTGTTGGTGAGCAGGTCGTCGGCGAGGCCGTGCGCGGCCTTGGCGAGCAGGTCTGCGGTGGCGGGGGCGACCACGACGAGGTCGGCGTGCTGCCCGATCCGCACGTGCGGGACGCCGTGGACGCCGTCCCAGACCCGGGTGGAGACGGGCTTGCCGGACAGCGCGGCCCAGGTCGCCTCGCCGACGAAGTGCAGTGCCGCGTCGGTGGGCACCACCTGGACGTCGTGCCCGGACTCGGTGAAGCGGCGCAGCAGTTCGCACGCCTTGTACGCGGCGATGCCGCCGCTGACACCCAGTACGACCTGTGGCCTGCTCATGCCCGCTCCGCTCCGTTCCGCCGCGCCGTCACGTTGCCGTGCCCACTCGCTCGCACACCCCATGACACACCACGGGCCCGGCGGTCGCGCCGCCGGGCCCGGGATGTGTGCTGGTGCTCACCTCACTGGGTGGGCGGCGCCTCGACGGCCTCGGAGGTCAGCAGGCCGGCGTTGATCTCGCGCAGCGCGATGGACAGCGGCTTCTCGTGGACGTGGGTGTCCACGAGCGGGCCGACGTACTCCAGCAGGCCCTCGCCGAGCTGGGAGTAGTACGCGTTGATCTGGCGGGCGCGCTTGGCCGCGTAGATCACCAGGCTGTACTTGGAGTCGGTGGCCTCGAGCAGCTCGTCGATCGGCGGGTTGATGATGCCCTCGGGCGTGGTGATGGAAGAGGACACGCTCTACCTACCCCTACTTGTGGAAGGACTTCTGGGCGACGCCCCCGGACCGGGGGCTCGCTGCCGGGTGACCGCGCGGTGCTCGCGAGGTCACCCGATTTCCATCAAGGCTAGCAGCTCACGCGCTACATCCTCGACGGAGGTGTTGACAAGCGTCTCGTCGAACTCGGACTCGGCGGCCAGTTCGACCCTCGCGGCCGCCAGCCGCCGCTCGATCACCTCGGGCGACTCGGTGCCCCGGCCGGTGAGCCGGCGGACCAGTTCGTCCCAGCTCGGCGGGGCGAGGAAGACCAGGTGCGCCTCGGGCATCGAGGTACGCACCAGCCGCGCGCCCTGAAGGTCGATCTCCAGCAGCACCGGCGCACCGGCGGCGAGCCGGTCGAGTACGGCGCGACGCGGAGTCCCGTACCGGTTGCCGGCGAACTCCGCCCACTCCAGCAGTTCGCCGTTGGCGACGAGCTTGTCGAACTCGTCGTCGTCGACGAAGTGGTACTGCACCCCGTCGCGTTCACCGGGGCGAGGTCTGCGGGTGGTGGCGGACACCGAGAGCCATACCTCGGGGTGGGACGCGCGCAGATGGGCGACGACCGTGCTCTTCCCGACCCCTGAGGGGCCGGAGAGCACGGTCAGTCGCGGATGTCTGACCGGGGCGGCCGGGGAAGCCCCCTGCGAGGCGAGGGGCTTGGCCGCCCCCGGTGAGGCTGGAGAACTCATGCAGCGATTATCCCCGGTTCCCGAGAGCGGCGGGACCCGGAGTCATGGCCACGTCCGACGGACAGCGCCGTCCCGCCTGCACGGCGGGCGACATCCGTCGGGCAGGGCCTAGGCGGGGGCGCCGCCGAACTCGCGTTCAAGGGAAGCGATCTGGTTGGAACCCAGGCCACGCACCCGGCGACTCTCGGAGATGCCGAGCCGCTCCATGATCTGCTTGGCGCGGACCTTGCCGACGCCAGGAAGGGACTCAAGGAGGGCGGAGACCTTCATCTTGCCGATGACATCGTTCTCCTGGCCCTGCTTGATGACCTCGTGCAGGCTGGCGCCGGAGTGCTTGAGCCGGTTCTTGACCTCGGCGCGCTCCCGGCGAGCCGCGGCGGCCTTTTCGAGCGCGGCAGCGCGCTGTTCAGGGGTAAGGGGCGGAAGAGCCACGCCTACGTCACCTCGGATGTAGAGCAATCGGATAGGGAGTACGAGCCGACCGGGGGTACCGGTCGACCTGCGGCGCACCTGGGCGGCGCGCTCCTGTCGGAGACTAGCGGTCCCGGCGGCCCAAGTCAGCGAGAACAGATGAAAAGTCCTGGTCAGACTCGATCCAGCGGGATATACGGGACAAACCGGAACAGGTTTCGGCGTCAATGGGCCAGGTTGTTGAAAGCGGCCCTTTTTTTGGCCGTTTCCCGACCCTATTACCCGCCGGTAATACCGCTCGATTCACCCGTGCCGGTCACGGCCTCCCGCACCTGATCCACATAAGCTCGTACCGATTTCAACAAAGCAACCGGGTCGGGACCGTGCCGCAGCACGTCCCGGCTCACGCTCGGCAGCACATTCGGCAGCGCGGCGCCGAAGAGCGCGGGCAGATCGGCCGGGGTCGCGCCCTGGGCGCCGACACCGGGGGCCAGCAGCGGGCCGTTCACCGCGAGGTCCGCGCCCGCCTCGGTGAGCGTCGCCCCGACCACCGCGCCGACCGAACCCAGCGGCCGCACACCGGAGTTCTCCGCCGCGATGGCGTCCAGCATCACCTGCGCCACCGACCGGCCGTCGGCCGCGGTCGCCCGCTGCACCTGCCCGCCCTCCGGGTTGGAGGTCAGCGCGAGGACGAACACGCCCGCGCCCGACGCCGCTGCGGCGTCCAGTGCCGGACGCAGCGACTCGAAGCCCAGGTACGGGCTGACCGTGAGCGCGTCGCTGAACAGCGGGGAGCCCGGGTCGAGATAGGTGGCCGCGTACGCCGCCATGGTGGAGCCGATGTCGCCGCGCTTGGCGTCCATCAGCACCAGCGCGCCCGCCTCCCGGGCCCGGGCCACCGCCTTCTCCAGCACCGCGACTCCGCGCGAGCCGAACCGCTCGAAGAACGCGGACTGCGGCTTGAACACCGCGGTGTGCTCGCCCAGCGCGTCCACCACGGTCAGCGCGAAGCGCTCCAGGCCGCCCGGGTCGTCGCTCAGGCCCCAGTCGGTCAGCAGCCGCGCGTGCGGGTCGATGCCGACGCACAGCGGGCCCCGGGTGTCCATCGCCCGGCGCAGCCGGGCGCCGAAGGGCTCGGGCTGCCCTGACCCCGGTCCGGGGGCGCCCGCCTGCGGGTGCGTGCTGCCGGTCATGCGGTCACCTTCCGGGACTCCGCGCCGACCGCGTCGGCGAGGGTGGCGTACGGGCTCGCGGCCAGCCGGGCGGCCAGCCCCTTGTGCATGCCGCGCATCCAGAACGGACCGCGGTAGATGAAGGCGGTGTACCCCTGGACCAGGGTGGCGCCGGCGAGGATGCGCTGCCAGGCGTCCTCGGCGTCCTCCACGCCGCCGACGCCGACCAGGGTGACCCGGTCGCCCACGCGGCCGTACAGCCGGCCCAGCACCTCCAGCGAGCGGGCCTTGAGCGGCGCGCCCGACAGGCCGCCGGTCTCCGCGGTCAGCGCCGGGTCCGAGCGCAGCCCGTCCCGGCCGATCGTGGTGTTGGTGGCGATGATGCCGTCCAGGCCCAGCTCCACCGCCAGGTCGGCGACGGCGTCCACGTCCTCGTCGGCGAGGTCGGGGGCGATCTTCACCAGCAGCGGCACCCGGCGGGTGGTGACCGTGCGGTCGGCGGCCTCGCGCACCGCCGTCAGCAGCGGGCGCAGCACCGCGGTGGCCTGGAGGTCGCGCAGGCCCGGGGTGTTCGGCGAGGACACGTTCACCACGAGGTAGTCGGCGTGCGCGGCCAGCCGCTCGGTCGACGTCACGTAGTCCGCGATCGCGTCCTGCTCGGCGACGGCCTTGGTCTTGCCGATGTTGACGCCGACGGTGGTCCGGAAGACCTGCCTGCGCGCGGCGAGCCGGGCGGCCACCGCCGCCGACCCGTCGTTGTTGAAGCCCATCCGGTTGATCAGCGCGCGGTCGGCGACCAGCCGGAACAACCGCTTCTTCGGGTTGCCCGGCTGGGCCTGGCCGGTGACGGTGCCGATCTCCACGTGGCCGAAGCCGAGCATCGCCATCCCGTCGATGGCGACCGCGTTCTTGTCGAAGCCGGCGGCCAGCCCGAACGGGCCGTGCATCCGCAGGCCGAGCGCCTCCGTGCGCAGGCTCTCGTACCGCGGCGCCAGCGCCGCCGCGAGGAACGTCCGCAGCACCGGCACCCGCACGGCCAGCCTGATCCACCGGAAGGCCAGGTGGTGCGCCTTCTCGGCGTCCATCCTGCGGAACACCAGCTCGAAGAACAGCTTGTACATCGTCTCGCCTGTCATCTCGGGGTAGGGCATCGTGCCCCGAAGGGGGGCGCCCCAACGGGGCGCGGGGAACTGCGCGACCAGCCGTCCACCGGCCGTTGGCCCGGGGACACCGCCGCGGGGGCTGGGCCTGCGGGCACGGCGCGCCACGACGACGGGTCGCTCGCGCACCGTTCCCCGCACCCCCCGGAGGCGCCCTTACTCCGCCCGGGCCAGCGCCAGCGACGCCGCGTGGTCCTGGAGGGAGCGCACCCCGATGTCGCCACGCGTCAACGCGTCGATGCCCTGGACCGCCGCGGCCAGCGCCTGCACCGTGGTCAGGCACGGGACGCCCCGCGCGACGGCGGCCGTACGGATGTCGTAGCCGTCGAGCCGGCCGCCGGTGCCGAACGGGGTGTTGACGATGAGGTCGACCTCGCCCTCGTGGATGAGGGTGACGACGGTGGGCTCGCCGTCGGGCCCGGTCCCCTCGCTCTGCTTGCGGACCACCCGCGCCTCGATGCCGTTGCGGCGCAGCACTTCCGCGGTGCCGGAGGTGGCCAGCAGCTCGAAGCCGTGCTCGATCAGCGCCCGCGCCGGGAAGATCAGCGCCCGCTTGTCGCGGTTGGCGACCGAGATGAACGCCCGGCCCTTGGTGGGCAGCGCGCCGTACGCGCCGGCCTGCGACTTGGCGTAGGCGGTGCCGAAGACCGCGTCGATGCCCATCACCTCGCCGGTGGAGCGCATCTCCGGGCCGAGGATGGTGTCCACCCCGCGGCCCTGGACGTCGCGGAAGCGGCTCCAGGGCAGCACGGCCTCCTTGACGGAGATCGGCGCGTCCAGCGGCAGGGTGCCGCCGTCGCCGGTGGCGGGCAGCAGCCCCTCGGCGCGCAGTTCGGCCACGGTCGCGCCGAGCGAGATCCGCGCGGCGGCCTTGGCGAGCGGCACGGCGGTCGCCTTGGAGGTGAAGGGCACGGTGCGCGAGGCGCGGGGGTTGGCCTCCAGCACGTAGAGGATGTCCCCGGCCAGCGCGAACTGGATGTTGATCAGGCCGCGCACCCCGACGCCCGCGGCGATCGCCTCGGTGGAGGCGCGCAGCCGCTTGATGTCGTGGCCGCCGAGGGTGATCGGCGGCAGCGCGCACGCGGAGTCGCCGGAGTGGATGCCGGCCTCCTCGATGTGCTCCATGACGCCGCCGAGGTACAGCTCGTGGCCGTCGTAGAGCGCGTCGACGTCGATCTCGATGGCGTCGTCGAGGAACCGGTCGACCAGCACCGGGCGGGTCGGGCTGATCTCGGTGGACTCGGCGATGTACGCCGCCAGCCGCGTCTCGTCGTAGACGATCTCCATGCCGCGCCCGCCGAGCACGTAGGAGGGGCGGACCAGGACCGGGTAGCCGATCTCGTCGGCGATGGCCTTGGCGCCGGGGAAGGAGGTGGCGGTGCCGTGCTTGGGCGCGGGCAGGCCCGCCTCGGCGAGCACCCGGCCGAACGCGCCGCGGTCCTCGGCGAGGTGGATCGCCTCGGGCGAGGTGCCGACGACCGGCACGCCGTTGTCCTTCAGGGCCTGTGCCAGGCCGAGCGGGGTCTGCCCGCCGAGCTGGACGATCACGCCCGCGACCGGTCCGGCGAGGGTCTCGGCGTGCACGATCTCCAGCACGTCCTCCAAGGTGAGCGGCTCGAAGTAGAGCCGGTCGGAGGTGTCGTAGTCGGTGGAGACGGTCTCCGGGTTGCAGTTGACCATCACGGTCTCGTACCCGGCGTCGTGCAGCGCGAAGGAGGCGTGCACGCAGGAGTAGTCGAACTCGATGCCCTGGCCGATCCGGTTGGGCCCGGAGCCGAGGATGATCACCGCGGGCTTCTCGCGCGGCGCGACCTCGGACTCCTCGTCGTAGGAGGAGTAGAAGTACGGCGTGCGGGCGGCGAACTCGGCGGCGCAGGTGTCGACGGTCTTGTAGACCGGGCGGATGCCGAGGGTGTGCCGGACCTCGCGTACGACGTCCTCGCGCAGGCCGCGGATGGCGGCGATCTGGGCGTCGGAGAAGCCGTGCCGCTTGGCGTCGGCGAGCAGGTCCGGGTCGAGCCGGTCCGCGGCGGCCAGCTCGTCGGCGTGCTCCTTGATCAGGAAGAGCTGGTCGACGAACCACGGGTCGATCTTCGTGGCGTCGAAGACCTCCTGGGCGGTGGCGCCGGCCCGGATCGCGGCCATCACGGTGTTGATCCGGCCGTCGGTGGGCACGCCGGCCGTCTCCAGCAGGGCGTCCTTCGCGGCCGGGTCGACCGGGCTCGCGAAGTCGAACTGCGAGCCCTTCTTCTCCAGCGAGCGCAGCGCCTTGTTCAGCGCCTCGGTGAAGTTGCGGCCGATCGCCATCGCCTCGCCCACCGACTTCATGGTGGTGGTGAGCGCGGCGTCGGCGGCCGGGAACTTCTCGAAGGCGAACCGCGGCACCTTCACCACCACGTAGTCCAGGGTGGGTTCGAAGGACGCCGGGGTCTGCTCGGTGATGTCGTTGGGGATCTCGTCGAGCGTGTAGCCGACGGCGAGCCGGGCGGCGATCTTCGCGATCGGGAAGCCGGTGGCCTTGGAGGCGAGCGCGGAGGAGCGGGAGACCCGGGGGTTCATCTCGATCACGATGACCCGGCCGTCCGCGGGGTTCACCGCGAACTGGATGTTGCAGCCGCCGGTGTCGACGCCGACCTCGCGGATCACCGCGATGCCGATGTCGCGCAGGATCTGGTACTCGCGGTCGGTGAGCGTCATCGCGGGCGCGACGGTGATGGAGTCGCCGGTGTGCACACCCATCGGGTCGAAGTTCTCGATGGAGCAGACGACCACCACGTTGTCGTGCTTGTCGCGCATCAGCTCCAGTTCGTACTCCTTCCAGCCGAGGATGGACTCCTCCAGGAGCACCTCGGTGGTCGGCGACAGCGTCAGGCCCTGGCCGGCGATCCGGCGCAGTTCCGTCTCGTCGTGGGCGAAGCCGGAGCCGGCGCCGCCCATGGTGAAGGAGGGCCGGACCACGACCGGGTAGCCGCCGAGGGTGTCGACGCCGGCCAGCACGTCGTCCATGGTGTGGCAGATCACCGAGCGGGCGGACTCGCCGTGCCCGATCTTCTCCCGGACCGCCTCGACCACGCCCTTGAACAGTTCGCGGTCCTCGCCCTTGTGGATGGCCTCGACGTTGGCGCCGATCAGCTCCACGTCGTGCTTGGCCAGCGCGCCGCTCTCGTGCAGCGCGATCGCGGTGTTCAGCGCGGTCTGGCCGCCGAGGGTGGGCAGCAGCGCGTCGGGGCGCTCCTTGGCGATGATCTTCTCGACGTACTCGGGGGTGATCGGCTCGACGTAGGTGGCGTCGGCGATCTCCGGGTCGGTCATGATCGTGGCGGGGTTGGAGTTGACCAGGATCACCCGCAGGCCCTCGGCCTTGAGCACCCGGCACGCCTGCGTGCCGGAGTAGTCGAACTCCGCGGCCTGGCCGATGACGATCGGGCCGGAGCCGATGACCAGGACGGACTGGATATCGGTGCGCTTAGGCACGCTGGCCCTCCTTCAGAACTGTGTCCATCAAAGACGTGAAGCGGTCGAACAGGTACGCGGCGTCGTGCGGGCCCGCGGCCGCCTCCGGGTGGTACTGGACGCTGAAGGCCGGCTTGTCGAGCAGCCGCAGCCCCTCCACCACGTTGTCGTTGAGGCAGACGTGACTGACCTCGGCGCGCCCGTAGGGGGTGTCGCTGATCCGGTCGAGCGGGGCGTCGACGGCGAAGCCGTGGTTGTGCGCGGTGACCTCGACCTTGCCGGTGGAACGGTCCTGCACCGGCTGGTTGATGCCGCGGTGGCCGTACTTGAGCTTGTAGGTGCCGAAGCCCAGCGCGCGGCCGAGGAGCTGGTTGCCGAAGCAGATCCCGAACAGCGGGGTGCCGCGCTCCAGGACCGCCTGGATGACGGTGAGGTCGGCGGTGGCGGGGTCGCCGGGGCCGTTGGACAGGAACACCCCGTCGGGCGCGGTCGCGTAGACCTCCTCGACGGTGGCGCTTGCGGGCAGCACGTGCACCTCGATGCCGCGCTCGGCCATGCGGTGCGGGGTCATGCCCTTGATGCCGAGGTCGAGGGCGGCAACGGTGAAGCGCTTGGTGCCGATCGCGGGCACGGTGTACGCCTCGGTGGTGGCGACCTCGGCGGACAGGTCGGCGCCGGCCATCTCGGGGGCCTGCCGGACCCGGGCCAGCAGGGTGCCGTCGTCGGACAGCGCGTCGCCGGAGAAGATGCCGACCCGCATGGCGCCGCGCTCGCGCAGGTGGCGGGTGAGCGCGCGGGTGTCGATGCCGCTGATGCCGACCACGCCCTGCGCGGTCAGCTCCTCGTCGAGGGTGCGGCGGGAGCGCCAGTTGGACGGAACGCGGGCGGGGTCGCGCACCACGTATCCGGCCACCCAGATCCGGCGGGACTCGGGGTCCTCGTCGTTGACGCCGGTGTTGCCGACGTGCGGGGCGGTCATGACGACGACCTGGCGGTGGTACGAGGGGTCGGTCAGGGTCTCCTGGTAGCCGGTCATGCCGGTGGAGAACACGGCCTCGCCGAAGGTCTCCCCCACGGCCCCGTAGGCGCGGCCGCGGAAGATGCGGCCGTCCTCCAGGACGAGTACGGCGGGCGCGGTGGCCGCCCGGGTGGAGGTCGTCATCGTGCGCCTTCCTTTTCGGTCTTCTCGGTGCTGAATGCCACGACGCGTTCGCCGCTCAGCTCGGTGATGGCCTCGGCCCACGCCGGGTGCTGCGCGGCGTGCTCGGAGCGGAAGCCGGAGTCGATGAGGGTGCCGCCGTGCTCCCAGGTGACGACGAGCAGGCCTCCCTCGGGCAGCACCTTGCCGGCGATGGCCTGGTCGAGCCGAGCGCCGCGCAGGGCGGCGGTCGGCACCAGGAAGCCGGGTGCGCCGGTGCGCTCGACCAGCAGGCCGCGCGCGGTCAGGGTGAGCCGGGCCCTGCTGCGTACGCCGAGGCCGTGCGCGACGATCCGGTCCAGCCACTGCCCGGCGGTGGTGGAGCCGTGGTAGCGGCCGTCCATCACCAGCAGCGGCTCGCCCAGCTCGGCCGGGTCCGCGGGGGCGGCCGGCAGCTCGGGCAGGCCGCCTTGGAGGGTGCGGCGCCACTGCCAGCCCTGCCGCATCAGCCAGTAGACCAGGCCGATCACCAGGACGAGCCCGATGATCCAGCCGAGCCGGTCCGACCAGTGGGTGACCTTCGCGGAGTGCTTGCCGCCCTCGGCGGCGGTGGCCGCCAGCGCTGTCAGAGTCGTCACGTGAGCTTCCCGTCCATGACCGTGGCGTGGCCCCGCAGGAAGGTCGCGATGACCCGGCCGGGCAGCTCGCGGCCCTGGTAGGGGGTGTTGCGGCTGCGGGAGGCGAAGTCCGCGGGGTTGACGGTCCCACGGTATGCCGGGTCGAGCAGGACCAGGTTCGCGGGCTCGCCGACGGCGATCGGCCGACCGTGCCCCACCAACCGCCCGATCGCGGCAGGCCGGGTCGACATCCGGTCCGCGACCCCGGCCCAGTCCAGCAGCCCGGTGTCGACCATGGTGTGCTGCACCACCGACAGCGCGGTCTCCAGCCCCACCATCCCCATCGCGGCCGCGGACCACTCGCAGTCCTTGTCCTCGTGCGGATGCGGGGCGTGGTCGGTGGCGACGCAGTCGATGGTGCCGTCGGCCAGCGCCTCCCGCAGCGCCACCACATCCGCCTCGGTCCGCAACGGCGGGTTCACCTTGTAGACCGGGTCGTAGGTACGCGCCAGCTCGTCGGTGAGCAGCAGGTGGTGCGGGGTGACCTCGGCGGTGACGTCCCAGCCCTTGGACTTCGCCCACCGTACGATCTCCACCGACCCGGCCGTCGACAGGTGGCAGATGTGCACCCGCGAGCCGACGTGCGCGGCCAGCAGCACATCCCGGGCGATGATCGACTCCTCCGCGACCGCCGGCCACCCGGTCAGGCCCAACTCACCCGAGACGATGCCCTCGTTCATCTGCGCGCCCTCGGTCAGCCGCGGCTCCTGCGCGTGCTGCGCCACGACCCCGTCGAACGCCTTCACGTACTCCAGCGCGCGGCGCATGATCACCGCGTCGTCCACGCACTTCCCGTCGTCGGAGAAGACCCGCACACCGGCCGCGGAGTCGGCCATCGCCCCCAGTTCGGCGAGCTTCCTGCCCTCCAGCCCGACGGTGACCGCGCCCACCGGCTGCACATCGCAGTACCCGGACTCCTTGCCGAGCCGCCACACCTGCTCCACCACACCGGCGGTGTCGGCGACCGGGAAGGTGTTCGCCATCGCGTGCACCGCCGTGTACCCGCCGACAGCCGCCGCGCGGGTACCGGTGAGCACCGTCTCGGAGTCCTCACGGCCCGGCTCCCGCAGGTGCGTGTGCAGGTCGACCAGGCCGGGCAGCAGGATACGGCCCTCGCCCTCGACGAAGTCGGCGCCCTCCGCGGTGAGGTCGGTGCCGACCGCGACGACGGTCCCCGCGTCGATCAGGACGTCCCGGGCCTCGCCGCCGAGCAGCCGAGCACCGCGGATCAGGATCTTGCTCATGGTTACTTGCTCTCCTCGGTACGGGCGGCTTCGGTGGGGCGGGGGGCGTCGGTGGGCCGGGCCGGCTCGGCGGTCTCGGCGCTGTCGGTACGGGCCGGGGCGATCGCCGGCTCGGAGCCGCCGAGCAGCAGGTAGAGCACGGCCATCCGCGTGCTGACGCCGTTGGCGACCTGCTCGACGGCGGTGCAGCGGGGCGAGTCGGCGACCTCGGCGGTGATCTCCATGCCGCGGTTCATCGGGCCGGGGTGCATGACGATGGCGTGCTCCGGCAGGGCCGCCATCCGCAGCCCGTCCAGGCCGTAGCGGCGGGCGTACTCGCGCTCGGTGGGGAAGAACGCGGCGTTCATCCGCTCGCGCTGCACCCGCAGCATCATCACCGCGTCGGACTTGGCGAGCACCGCGTCCAGGTCGTAGGAGACCCGGCAGGGCCATGTCTCGACGCCGATCGGCAGCAGCGTCGGCGGGGCGACGAGGGTGACCTCGGCGCCCAGGGTGGTGAGCAGCAGCACGTTGGAGCGGGCCACCCGGCTGTGCAGCACGTCACCGACGATGGTGATCCGGCGCCCGTCGAGGTCGCGGCCGACGCCTGACAGGTGGCGGCGCATGGTCAGCGCGTCGAGCAGCGCCTGGGTGGGGTGCTCGTGGGTGCCGTCGCCCGCGTTGACCACCGAGGAGTTGATCCAGCCGGAGGTGGCCAGCCGGTGCGGGGCGCCGGAGAAGTGGTGGCGGATGACGACCGCGTCGGCGCCCATCGCCTCCAGCGTGAGCGCGGTGTCCTTCAGGGACTCGCCCTTGGAGACCGAGGAGCCCTTGGCGGAGAAGTTGATGACGTCGGCGGACAGCCGCTTGGCGGCGGCCTCGAAGGAGATACGGGTGCGGGTCGAGTCCTCGAAGAAGAGGTTCACGACGGTGCGGCCGCGCAGGGTGGGCAGCTTCTTGATCGGCCGGTCGGCGACGCGGGCCATCTCCTCGGCGGTGTCGAGTACGAGGATGGCGTCGTCGCGGGTGAGGTCGGCGGCCGAGATCAGGTGGCGCTTCATGCGGACAGACTCCGGGGGCTGGGCGGCGGGACCGGGCGGGTGCGGTGGGGTTCGCACCCGGGCGGACGGCCGGGCGTGCGGGCTCGGGCGGTGCGGGCGGTGACGGGGGCGCGTGGCGCGTCGCAGGGCGCGCCGGGCGCGCGTCGGCCAGGCGTTCGGCCCGGCCGGGGCGCGAGGGCGCCAGGGCCCCCGTGCGGGGGCCTGGTGCGGGGTGGGTGCGCTAACCGTCCGCGGAGTGGCCCGCGCGCGGGCCGGGGTCCTTCTGGCCGAGCAGCACGCTGTCGCGGCCGTCCTCCTCCGCGAGCAGCACCTTGACGGTCTCGCGCAGCGAGGTGGGGAGGTTCTTGCCGACGTAGTCCGCGCGGATCGGCAGCTCGCGGTGGCCGCGGTCGACCAGGACGGCGAGCTGGACCGCGCGGGGGCGGCCGATGTCGCCGAGCGCGTCGAGCGCGGCGCGGATGGTGCGGCCGGAGAAGAGCACGTCGTCGACGAGGACGACGAGGCGTCCGTCGACGCCGTCGCCGGGGATGTCGGTGCGGGCGAGCGCGCGCGGCGGGTGCAGCCGCAGGTCGTCGCGGTACATGGTGATGTCCAGCGAGCCGACGGCGGTGGCCCGGCCGGTGATCTCGGCGAGCTTGTCCGCGAGCCGGCGGGCGAGGAAGACCCCGCGGGTGGGGATGCCGAGGAGCACCACGTCGTCGGCGCCCTTGGCGCGTTCGACGATCTCGTGGGCGATGCGGGTGAGCACCCGGGCGATGTCGGGGCCTTCGAGCACGGGGCGGGCGGCGCCCTGGGCCCGGGCGTGCGCGCCGAGCGTGGTGCTCGCGCTGGTACTGCGGTCGTCGACCATGGGTCGGGGACCTCCTTCCCCGCCTCACGGGACGGGTCTTAAAGGACGTCTGGGGGTACGCCGTCCACCGTATCAGGCGACCGGGACGGCCCAGGTCAGGCACCGGTCGGCGGCTTTCCGCTTGACGAGCCCGGATTACGCTGCGTAACCTCACAGTGAGTCACCGAGTTTCCGTCCGGGGAGCCATATGTCCAGCGATTACGCCAAGCAGCTCGGAGCCAAACTCCGGGCCATCCGCACGCAGCAGGGACTGTCCCTGCACGGCGTCGAGGAGAAGTCCCAGGGCCGCTGGAAGGCAGTGGTCGTGGGGTCCTACGAGCGCGGCGACCGTGCCGTGACCGTCCAGCGCCTCGCCGAGCTCGCCGATTTCTACGGCGTCCCGGTGCAGGAGCTGCTGCCGGGCACCACGCCCGGTGGCGCCGCCGAGCCGCCGCCGAAGCTGGTGCTCGACCTGGAGCGGCTGTCCCAGGTCCCGCCGGAGAAGGCCGGCCCGCTGCAGCGCTACGCGGCCACCATCCAGAGCCAGCGCGGCGACTACAACGGGAAGGTGCTGTCCATCCGCCAGGATGACCTGCGCACTCTCGCGGTCATCTACGACCAGTCGCCCTCGGTGCTGACCGAGCAGCTGATCTCGTGGGGCGTCCTCGACGCGGACGCCCGCCGCGCGGTGCAGCACGACGAGGGCTGACCGCTCTCGCGGCAGCTCTGCTGCAGAAACGTCCCCTCGCCCGGGGCGGCGCCCTGTCATGGGCCGCCGCCCCGGGCGAGTCGTATGTCCGGGCGACGCCACGTAGCCCGAACGCCCATCGGCGCACACCATTTCCCCACACTGCCTCCATCCCGCTGTTACATTTCAACAGGCCCTGAGTCATGGGCCGTTGTTTGCGCCCAGTTGGTAAAGCGAAGTCCTTGTGGGGGGAACTCTTGACCAGACGCAGCCATGCCCTTTTCCGGCGCAGCGGGAGGCTGGTGGCGGCGCTCGCGCTCGGCGGCTCCCTGCTCGCCGCCGCCGTCCCGGCCGCGCAGGCGGCCGCGGAGCCGGGTGAGCCGAACGACGTCGCGGTGAAACTGCCGACCGCCTCGTACTCGCGGATGCTGGTGGACCAGGCACGCGGGCGCGTGTACGTGACCACCGGCAGCGGGGTGAACGCGGCCACCGCCGAGTTGCTCGTGTACGACTTCGACGGAAACCTGTTGAAGACCGTCAACATCGGCAGCTCGATGTTCGTCGCGAGCGCCATGATGCTCTCCGCCGACGGCAGCATCCTCTATCTCACCGCCGCCAGCGACGTGCTGATCTTCAACGCCGACACCCTCGCCCTCACGGGCAACGGCTGGGTGCGACACGACTTCTTCCAGGGCGAGTGCCCCGGTGACATCGGCACCGCCGGGGGCAAGTTGTGGTTCACCCGCATGACCAGCCAGGCCTATCCGAAGGACTGCACCACCGAGCCGCAGGCGCTCAACTCCGGCCGCTTCGACGGCGGCGGGGGTTTCGTCCGGGGGGTGTTCACCTACGTCGACGCGAAGTTCGCCACCTCGCCGGGCATTCCGGACCGGCTCGTCGAGACCTTCGCGAGCAACGGCACGCCGAAGCTGTACGTCGGGCTCTACGACGCGACCACCACCGGTCCGCAGCAACTGGCCCTGCGGTCGTACACCGCGGCCACCGACCCCTCGGCGCTGCCGCGGGACGTCGCGATCAGCCCGGACGGCGCGGTCACCGCGGTCGCCGCCGGCACCGCCGGGACCAAGGTGCTGTCCACCACCGACCTCTCCGACGCCTCGCCCGGCTACGGTCCGCTGCCCGCGGGCACCAGCTCCACCGCGGTCGCGTTCAGCCCCGACGGCTCGCTCGTCGCCCGCGGCGGCGCCGTCGACGGCGCCGCGGCCGACCTGCTGGTCCAAAGTGCCGACCCGGCCCAGGGCGACACGCCCCGGCAGTACGCCTTCACCGACGGTGCGGACGGCGGCGACCGGATCGCCGACCGCGGTCTGGCCTTCAGCGCGGACGGCTCACGGCTCTTCGCGATGACCACCGACGCCGCCGGGGACGCGTTCTGGCTGCACGTCATCACCAACCCGGACGCACGCTGGCACTCCGCCTTCGACGGCCCGCTGACCGTCCAGCCCGACCACCCCTACGCGGGCGGGTCCGTCCGGATCGCCGGGAAGCTGCGGCTGAACGGGCCGGCGCCGTCCGACCCGGTGCGGGTGACCGCGGTGCGCCACGACGCCGACGGCGACCACACCGTGCCGTCCGTGACGGTTGGCGCGGACGGCACCTTCACCGTGGCCGACACCCCGTCGACCACCGGAACGGCCGTCTACACCGTCTCCTTCGCCGGCGACGCGGCACACGATCCCGCCCCGGACGCCACCGTGAGCGTGGATGTCGCCAAGGCGCCCACACAGCTGGCGCTCGACCCACCCGGCACCGTGACTGCCGACGGCGTGGACCTGCACGGCACCCTGAGCAGCAGCGGGGCGACGCTGCCCGCCGGCACGGTCGTCAACGTCCAGCGGCTGACGAGCAAGGGAGCCATCGACCTGCCGGACACGGCCGTCGCCGCCGACGGCAGCTTCACCGTCCACGACGTGCCGCCCGCCGCCGCGGGGAACGTGCTGTACACGGTCGTCTACGCCGGCGACGCCCTGCACGAGGGCTCCGCGGACTGGGTCACGCTCAAGATCACGAGCTGACCGGGAAGGGCGCCTGGCGGCCGGCCTGAGGCGCGAGCCGGGTGGTGCGGGCTGGGTGGCGCGAGCCGGGTGGTGCGGGCCGTATCGGTCCGCACCACCCGGCAGGTCCGGCTCCCCGCGGGGCTACCGCGCGCCGTCCGCGCCGGTCGCCCCGGCCGGGGCCGGGGCGTAGCCGACCGGTCGGGTGGTGAAGGTGCCGCGGCCCTGGGTGCGGCTGCGCAGCCGGGTGGCGTAGCCGAAGAGCTCGACCAGGGGCACCGTGGCGGTGACCACGGTGCTGCCCGCGCGGGCGGTGGAATGGGTGACGCGGCCACGACGGGCGGCGAGGTCGCCGAGCACGCCGCCGACGGCGTCGTCCGGAACCGTGGCCGTGACCTCGACCACCGGTTCCAGCAGCACCATCGCGGATGCCCGCAGCGCCTCGCGCAGCGCGAACCGGCCCGCCGTGCGGAACGCCATCTCCGAGGAGTCCTTGGAGTGGGTCGCCCCGTCGGTGAGCGTGACCCGCACGCCCGTCACCGGGTGCCCGCCGATCGGGCCCTCGGCGAGCGCGTCACGGCAGCCGTCCTCGACCGCGCGCACGTACTCCCGCGGCACCCGCCCGCCGACCACCGTCGACTCGAACGCGAACACCTCCGCCGTACGCTCCGCACCCGCGTCTCCTTCCGCGCCTCCTTCCGCGCCTGCTTCCGTGGACTGCGCGCCGGGCCGCAGCGGCTCGACGTCGATGACGACATGGGCGAACTGCCCCGCGCCGCCGTCCTGTTTGACGTGCCGGTAGACCAGGCCGGTCACGCCGCGGGCGACCGTCTCGCGGTAGGCGACCTGCGGCCTGCCGACGGCGATCTCCAGCCCCTGGGCGCGGCGGATCTTCTCCACCGCCACCTCCAGGTGCAGCTCCCCCATCCCCGACAGCACGGTCTGCCCGGTCTCCGGGTCGGTCCGCACCGCCAGCGACGGGTCCTCCTCCACCAGCCGGGCCAGCGCGGTGACCAGCCGGTCGGTGTCGGTGTTGCGGCGCGCCTCGACGGCGACGGAGACCACCGGATCGGCCGCGGAGGGCGGTTCGAGCACCAGCGGGTCCGAGGCCGCGCACAAGGTCGCCCCGGCGCGCGCGGACTTCACCCCGACCACGGCCACGATGTCGCCGGCCACCGCCTGGTCCAGCTCGGTGTGCCGGTCGGCCCGCATCCGCAGGATGCGCCCGACCCGCTCGGTGCGCCCCGCGCCCGCGTCCAGCACCGTGTCCCCCTTCCGCAACGTGCCCGAGTACACCCGTACGAAGGTCAGCCGACCGGTCGCGGTCGAGTTCACCTTGAACACCAGCCCGGCGAACGGCGCTCGTGGGTCGGCCGCGCGCTCCCGGGTACGGTCCTGGCCGGCCGCGAGCCCGCGCCCGGTGGCGGTGCCGCGCACCGGCGGCACGTCCAGCGGCGACGGCAGGTACGCCACGGCCGCGTCGAGCAGCGGCTCCACCCCGCGGTTGCGGTACGCGGAACCGCACAGCACCACGACGGCCTCGCCGCTGCGGGTGAGGTCGCGCAGTGCCGCGACGAGCGTCGCGTCGCGCACCGCGGAGTGCGCGCAGAACTCCTCCAGCGCGGCCGGGTGCAGTTCGGCGACCGTCTCCTCCAGCAGCCGGCGCCGCCGCCGGGCCTCGTCCAACAGCCCGCCGGGCACCTCGCCGTCGGCCATGTCGCCGCCGTCGCTCCAGGTCAGCGCGCGCATCGCGACCAGGTCCAGCACGCCGGTGAAGCCGTCCTCGCGCCCGATCGGGAGCTGGACCACCAGCGGCACCGGGTGCAGGCGCCGCCGGATCGACTCCACCGCGGAGTCGAGGTCGGCGCCGGCCCGGTCGAGCTTGTTGACGAACGCGATCCGGGGCACGCCGTGCCGGTCGGCCTGCCGCCACACCGACTCGCTCTGCGGCTCCACACCGGCGACCGCGTCGAACACCGCGATCGCGCCGTCCAGCACCCGCAACGAGCGCTCGACCTCGTCGGCGAAGTCGACGTGCCCGGGGGTGTCGATCAGGTTGATCCGGTGACCGGCCCAGTCGCAACTGGCCGCGGCGGCGAAGATGGTGATGCCGCGGTCGCGCTCCTGCGGGTCGAAGTCGGTGACGGTCGTGCCGTCGTGCACCTCGCCGCGCTTGTGGGTGGCGCCGGTGAGGTAGAGGAACCGCTCGGTGACGGTGGTCTTGCCCGCGTCGACGTGGGCGAGGATGCCCAGGTTGCGTACGGTGGCGAGCGGGTCGGCGGTGCGTGGGACGGGGTTGCTGCGCATGGCCGTCGGGCCTTTCGGGACTGGTCCTGGTCAGGGCAGCGCGATATCGCGGCCGAAGCAGCCGACATGGCCGAGCCGCGCCCCGACAGCCGTAGGGCCGTTGGGGGTTGGGGCTCGGATGGTGCGAACGTCAGGCTGTCGTCGCGGACTTCCGGTGCCGGGCGCGCAGCGGGCACCGGGCGGACGTGGACACGAGGAGCACCTGGTGCCCGGTCGGGGGAACGACGGCAGCGGTGCGGTGGCGCACGGCGGGCTCCCCTCTCATGTCCTGCGACGGATACGTCAACGGCCGCGCCCGGCAAGGCTGTTGCCGAGCGACCGGGTCGACCTTAGCGAAGCCCACCCGCCGCGGCACCCGGTTTTCCGCCCGGTTCCCGCCTCGCTCCGGGAGCCCCGCCGGGCGGGTTCAGCCCACGTAGAGGCGGGAGATGACCTCGGGCAGGAGGCGTTCGGTCAGCGCGGGCGGAAGGGCCTGGAGCACCGCGAGGACCGGGGCCATCCGGGCGGGCAGCACCCCGTCGGCGCCGATGCCGGCGGCGGCCAGCGCGAGGCCGGCCTCCTGCGGGCTCAATGCCTCCGGGTCCAGGGTGCCGGCCAGCTCGACCAGCGCCGGATCGACCTCGGGCGGCCCGAGTTCGCGGGCGCGCCCCACCGCGGCGCCGAGTTCGGCGAGCAGTTCGTCGATGCGCTCGGGGTCGGCGACGGCCGCCGTCACGGTCAGGTGCAGGTTCGCCGGGGAGTTCGCGAACGCGGGCTGCGGCTGGAGGTACCAGCCGCGCAGCCGCATCTCGTCGCCGACCACGAACGGGTCCACCGCCGCCTCGGTGGAGGCGACCGCCACCAGCGAGGCGTCCGGTTCGCCCAGCACCCGCAGGCCCTCGATCCGCCGCACCCCGTCGGCGAGCCGGCGGGTCGCGGCGTGCACCCGGCGGGCGAGGTCCACGTACCCTTCGGTGCCGACGTGCCGCAGCACCGCCCAGGCGGCGGCGAGCGGTCCGGCGGACTTGGTGCCCTGGAGGGTCGCGTTGACCACCGGGTAGCCGGGCCAGGACGCGTGCGCGAACCACCCGTGCCGCCGTAGCTCCGCGTCGCGGAAGAGCAGCACCGACGCGCCCTTCGGGGTGTACGCGTACTTGTGCAGGTCGACGGAGAGCGAGGTGACGCCCGGCACCGCGAGGTCGAACGGCGGCGGCGCGGGCAGCTCCGCGGCCAGCCGCCGGTGCCCCAGGTACCAGCCGCCGATACAGGCGTCCACATGGCACAGCACGCCCCGCGCGGCCGCCGCCGCGGCCACCTCCGGCACCGGGTCGACCACCCCGTGCGGGTACGACGGCGCGGACACCACCACCAGCGCCGTCCGCTCGGTGAGGGCCGCCGCCACCTCCTCGGCCCGCACCCGGTACGAGTCCGGGTCCACCCCCACGGTCACCACGCTCAGGCCGAACAGGTGCGCCGCCTTGTGGAAGGCCGCGTGCGCGGTCGCCGGCAGCACGATCTCCGGCGCGGTCACCCCCCTTGTGCGGCGGGCGTGTTCACGTGCCGTGAGCACCGCCAGCAGGCAGCTCTCGGTGCCGCCGCTGGTGAAGGTGCCCGCGGTGCCGCTGTCCCGGCCGCCGCCGAGCAGCGCCGCGGCCCGCGCCACCACCTCGTTCTCCAGCGTCACCACGCTGGGGAAGACGGTCATGTCCAGGCCGTTGACACCGGTGAGGGCGGAGTGCGCCCGCTCGGCGATCCCGACCAGTTCCGGCAGCCCCGCGTCGTACACGTACGCCATCGTCCGGCCGCCGCGCACCGGCAGGTCCTCCGCCCGCAGCTCGGCCAACCGGGTGAGTATGTCCGCGCCCTGATCGTCCATGCGGAGACCTTACGGCCCCGCGACCGTCGGGTCAGCCCGTCACGGAATTCCCCGCGCTGCCTGGTCGGTGGCCCTCTTTCCGGGAAAGGAGCCGCGCGTACACAGGGGCGCGGGGAACTCCCCCAGAGGGGGTACCCCCAGCGGCGAGCCACCGCGGACCGCGAGGTCCCGCAACTTCGCGGACGGGCCCCCCGGGGGGTCCCGTTACCGCTTGAGCGTGGGCTTGAGCTCCATCAGGCGGCCCAGCAGGCCGTTGATGAACGAAGGCGACTCGTCGGTGGAGAACTCCTTCGCGAGCTGGACCGCCTCATCCAGGACGACGGCGTCGGGGACGTCGTCCTCCCAGATCAGCTCGTACGCGCCGAGCCGCAGGACGTTGCGGTCCACGGCCGGCATCCGGTCGAGGGTCCAGCCGACGGCGTACCCCGCGAGGAGTTCGTCGATCCGCTGGGCGTGCGCGGTGTAACCCTCGACGAGCTGCATCGTGTACGCGGTGACCGGCGGCTGCCGGTCGTCGGTCCGGGCGAGCCGAATCCAGTCCGCCATCACGATCGTGGGAGCCGCACCCCGCTGCTCTGCCTCGAAGAGGATCTGGAAGGCGCGCTTGCGGGCCTTGTTGCGGGCAGCCACGGTTAGCTGTTCACCCGGCCGAGGTAGTCGCCGGTGCGGGTGTCGACCTTGACCTTCTCACCGGTGGTGATGAACAGCGGGACGCCGATCTCGTAGCCGGTCTCCAGGCGCGCGGGCTTCGAGCCACCGGTGGAGCGGTCGCCCTGCACACCGGGCTCGGTGTACTCGATGACCAGCTCGACGGCGGCGGGCAGCTCGATGTAGAGCGGCGAGCCCTCGTACATCGCGACGACCGCCTCGAAGCCCTCCAGCAGGTAGTGCGCGGCGTCGCCGACCACCTCGGGGGTGACGGTGATCTGGTCGTACGTCTCCGAGTCCATGAAGACGAAGTCGCTGCCGTCCTTGTAGGAGAACTGCATGCCGCGCTTGTCGACGTTGGCGGTCTCGACCTTCAGCCCGGCGTTGAAGGTCTTGTCGACGACCTTCCCGGAGAGCACGTGCTTCAGCTTGGTGCGCACGAAGGCGGGGCCCTTGCCGGGCTTGACGTGCTGGAACTCGACTACGGTCCAGAGCTGGCCGCCGTCGAGCTTGAGCACGAGGCCGTTCTTGAGGTCGTTCGTGGTGGCCACGGTTGCGGAATCTCCTGAAAGTGCTGCTTCGGGACCGAGGACGTGCCCGGCCCGACCACCCTAGGCGGTCACAGCGCGAGGAGTTCCTTGGTCGTGATGGTGAGTAGCTCGGGTCCGCCGTCCGCCACGGGGCGTACGACGAGTGTGTCGTCGATGCGGACACCGCCACGGCCCGGAAGGTGGACTCCCGGTTCGACGGTGACCGGCACGCAAGCGTCCAGTTTACCCACGGCCGCGGGTGACAACTGAGGGTCCTCGTCGATTTCGAGGCCGACGCCGTGTCCGGTCCATGCCGCCAGGCCCTCGGCGTGGCCCGCGGCACGCAGCGGCTCGCGGGTGGCACGGTCCACGTCGCGGCAGGCCACGCCCGGTGCGAGGGCCTCACGGCCGGCCCGCTGGGCGGCGAAGACGAGGTCGTACAGCTCGATCTGCCACGACGCGGGGGCGCTGCCGATCACGAAGGTGCGGCCCACCTCGCAGCGGTAGCCGTGGTAGCACGCGCCGAGCCGCACGGTGAGGAAGTCGCCCTCCTCCACCCGGCGGTCGGTGGGGACGTGGCGGGCCACACCCGAGTGCGGGCCGGTGCCGATGCAGGTGGAGAAGGCCGGGCCGTCGGCGCCGTGGTCCACGAGGCGGCGCTCCAGTTCCAGCGCGAGGTGCCGCTCGGTGCGGCCGACCAGGATCGACTCCAGCAGTTCGCCCAGTGCCTGGTCGGAGATCTCCGCGGCGATCCGCAGGCTGGCGATCTCGTGCTCGTCCTTGATCAGCCGGAGCTGCTCGACCGCGCCCGCCAGATCGGTGAGGCGCACGCCCGGGGCCACGGAGCGCAGGGCGCGGTGGCGGGTGACGGTGAGGTGGTGCTCCTCCACCGCGAGGCCGTCGGCCTGCTGCTGGCGGGCGAGGTCCGCGGCGGCGACCGCGGCGTCCGCGTCGGGCGAGGCCAGCACGACGTTGCGCAGGTCGTCGGTGGGCTGGGGGGCGTCGTCCGGGGGCGGGCGCAGGTGGACGAGGGTGTCGTCGCTGCCCGGCCCGACCAGGAGGGCGGCGCCCGGGGGGGCGCAGCCGGTCAGGTAACGGACGTTCGCGGGCTGTGTGACCAGCGCGGCGGCAGCGCCCGCCGCGGCGCAGCGCTCGCGCAGCCGTGCTCTGCGTACCGTATGCACCTCCGCCATGCGGCGAGCCTACGACGGCGCTCCCGGGTTGGCCTCTCCACGAGTCCCTCCGGGGGTAACGGGACCCCCAAGTCCAGCCGTCGCCCCCGTTCTCGGGACCACCTCTCGGTGCAGGGTGCTCCGGTTTTCCCGCCGCGACGGTACGGATTTCCTCCCGGCTGCTCCGAACCGTGGGTTACGGCTCCCCGCCGCGACGGGTTCGGCCTCGCGCCCGGCTGCGTGACGGCGGGTGTCCGCTCAGGCGGCGGGCCGGGGCACCCGGGAGGGTCCGCGGCGAGAAAGGGGCACCGTGAGAACCGTTGCCGCACCCGCGAGGGACATCGCAAGGGGTGGGCCGAAGGGGAGCGCGAGGGCGCCGAAGAGGGCGGGTGCGACTCCTTGGAGGGTCATCGTGCCGGACCCGAGGAGCCCGAAGGCGTGCCCGTGGGCGTCGGCGGGGAGGGCGTCGAGGAAGGGCCGCTGGAGGCCGAGTCCGTAGGCGAAGCCGACACCGGCGAGGAGAAGGAGGAGCGCGCCGGCCGCGAGCCCGGGCCGGGCGGCGAAGAGCAGGAGGGGCAGCCCCATCAGGGCCATGAGGGGGGCGACCAGCCGTTCACGGGTGTCCGGCCGCAGCATCCGGCCGACGAGGACGTCCCCCACGAGCATCCCGACCGGCAGGCACGCCATGAGCACGGCGTACCCGCCGGAGGCGAAGCCCTGGGAACCGGCGTAGGCGACGATCTGCCCCTCGGCCCCGGCCACGCACGCGCCCGGCAGCCACTGCGCGAGCAGCAGCCGCCGCGGCCGGCGGGCCCGTAGCAGCGCGGCGGTGGCGGCGAGGCTGGCCCGGACCGGGGACGCGGAGGACGCGGCGGGACCCGGCGCGGGGAGCCGGGGCAGCGCGAGCCGTATGCGGCAGGCGGCGAGGGCGTACAGCGCGGCGCCCGCCAGCAGCGCGTGGCGGGCACCGAGCAGCGAGACGGCGGCGCCGCTGAGGCCGAGGCCGGCGAGCTGCGCGGCGGAGGAGGCCATGTTGTTCAGGGAGCGGCCCAGCACGTAGGCGTCGCCGGTGAGGGAGCGGGCCACCAGCGCGTTGGCGGCGCCGCCGAAGACCGGGGTGAGGAAGGCGATCAGGGCGATCAGCACCAGGCTCACGGCGATCGGCAGCGCCGCGAGGGCGAGCAGCAGCGCGGTGGCGCACTCCAGCAGGTAGCCGGCGGTGATCAGGCCGCGGGGCGGCAGCCGGTCGGCGAGCGAGCCGAGCAGGGTGACGCCGAACGCCTGCGGCAGGAAACCGGCGCCGAACGCGATACCGCTCAGCAGAGGCGAGGAGGTGGTCGCGTAGACCAGGACGGAGAAGGTGGAGATCCGCAGCGAGTCGGCGGTGATCGCGAGCACACGGGTCGCGAAGATCACCCGGAAGCGGGGCTCGGCGAGCACGTCGCGGTAGGTCGTACGGGCCGGGGTGAGGGGCGCGGTGCCGGTGGAGGCCATGTCCGGCAGCCTCCCGGGAGCGGGCCGCGGAGCGCGAATGATTCGCCGGGGGACGTAAGGTCGCGGCGCCGAGGACGTAGGGTCGGCGGCATGCTCCGGCTCGAAGTCGCCACCGAGGACCTGCTGCGCAGCCGCTTCGCGCTGTCGCCGGCGTTCGAGCTGAACACGGTGCTGCGCGCACTGAACCGGGGGGACGGGCGGCTGCCGGCGGCGTGGGCGGCGCGGCTGCGGCCCGGCTTCGAACGGCTGCGCCGGGAGACCGAGTTGGACGCGGTGCTGGCCCTCCAGACGCCGAAGGCGGGCGCGGACTTCGTCGCGGTGCCGCCGCGCGGGCCCGCGCAGAGCTGGGCTGACGACCTGGCGGCGATCCGCGCCACCGCCCCGGAGCAGGCGCGGGCGGAGATCACCCGGCAGCGCGCGCGGCAGCCGGTGCGTGACCCGCGGGTGCGGGCCGTGCTGGACGCGCCGGATGTGGTGGAGCGGATCGCGGCGGCGCTGGACCGGGCCTGGCACGAACTGGTGGCACCGGACTGGCCGAGGCTGCGGGCGCTGTGCGAACGGGACGTGGTGCACCGGGTCGGGGTGATCGGCGAGCGCGGCTGGGCGGCGGCGATCGGCGAGCTGCACGACGGGGTGCGCTGGCACGACGGCGGGATCGAGCTGGCGCCGATCGACGGCGGCACGGTGCACCTGCGGGGCGAGGGGCTGCTGCTGATCCCGTCGATCTTCACCTGGCCGGGGCTGGCCGCGTACTTCGAGGACCCGTGGCCGCGGACGCTCGTCTACCCCGCGCGCGGCACCGCCGTCCTGCACGAGACGCCCGAGCCCCCGGCCGCGGACGCGCTCGCGGCTCTCCTCGGCCGTTCCCGGGCCCGGCTGCTGGCGGCGCTGGACGCTCCCGCGAGCACGACCCAGCTCGCCCGCCAACTCGCGTTCGCGCCCGGGGCGGTGGGCGACCACCTCGCGGTGCTGCGCGGGGCGGGGCTGGTGGCGCGGGCCCGTTCGGGCCGTTCGGTGCTGTATCGGCGCACCGCGCTCGGGGACGCGCTGGCCGCGTCCGCGCCCCTGCCCGGCGAGCGGGACCAGCAGCCTTGAGACGGCGGCCGCGCTCGCTACCAGATCGGCGGGCCCTGGAGGCTGCGGGCCACCACCCGGTCGAGGGCGGCCGAGGCGGCCTCCACGTCGAGGTGGGAGTTGTCGATGATGGGCAGGCCCGAGCCGTACCAGCCGGCCATCCGGCCGTGGATACGGGCGACTTCCTCGTCCGACAGCCGGCGGTTGCCGGAGCGTTCGGCGTTGCGGGTGAGTACGATGTCCAAGCCGGGCAGCAGGACGACGGGCAGCAGCCCCGGGCCGACGTGCCGCTTCCAGCCGCCGAGGCCGACCGTGGGGCGGTCCGGGAAGACCGCGTCGTCGATGATGCAGGACACGCCGTTGGCGAGGAAGTTGCGGGCGGCGAAGCCGCAGGTGCGGCGGGCCAGGCGGTACTGCGCCTCGGAGTTCTCGTTCCACCCGGCCTGCGGGTCGGCGAAGCCGGAGCGGACCCATTCGCGTACGTCGTCCAGGCTGATGTGCGCGGTGGGGACACCGCGGTGGTCCGCCCAGTGCCGCGCGATCGTGGTCTTGCCCGCGCCGGCCGCGCCGATCAGCAGCACGGCTATCGGGCCGTGCGCCGCGCCCGGGAGTGAGCCCCCGCTGGGTACGGCCGGGGCCTGGACCGGGGCGGGGGCGGGCATCGGGAAGTGGCCGGTGGTGCCGGGGGCTGCCGCTTGGCCCTGACCCTGGCTTTGGCTTGGCGCCTGGCCCTGGATCGGTGCCTGGCCCGGCACGGGCGCGGGTCCCTGACCCGGGCCGGGCGGCTGGGGCGCCCCCACGGCGTGCTGCATGTCGGCCACTCCATCCCGTACCGGAGGTCTGTGCGGTTCGCTCTGCGTGACCAGGGCGCGCCACGGCTTGAACGGTACCGTGCGGTTCGGCTCACGCCCAACCGCCCCTGGGCGCTTGGGCGTCCCGCCACCGGGGGTGGGGTGCCCCACGCGGGCGGGCGATGCCTGCACATGGCCTTGGGCGCCCTTGCGGATGGGGGTGCCCCGGGGCCCGCAGGCCCAGCCCCTGCGACCTGTGCCCGGACCACCCGCCGGTGGCCGATTGGCCGCGCAGTTCCCCGCGCCCCTGAAAGGTGGACGCCCCCCGCCAAGCGAGCCCCGTACCGACAGCCCGACAACGACCCGCAGGCCCAGCCCCCGCGACCTGTACACGGACCACCCGCCGGTGGCCGATTGGCCGCGCAGTTCCCCGCGCCCCTGAAAGGTGGACGCCCCCCGCCAAGCGAGCCCCGTACCGACAGCCCGACAACGACCCGCAGGCCCAGCCCCCGCGACCTGTACACGGACCACCCGCCGGTGGCCGGTCGGCCGCGCAGTTCCCCGCGCCCCTGAAAAGTGGACGCCTCCCGCCAAGCGAGCCCCATCCCGACAACCCGACAACGACCCCCAGGCCCAGCCCCTGCGACCTGTGCCCGGACCACCCGCCGGTGGTCGGCTGGCCGCGCAGTTCCGCCCCCAGAGCTTCGCCTGGGAGGTGCCCCCAGCGCCCCTGAAAGGTGGACGCCTCCCGCGGAGGGAACTCCGTGGCGGGGTTGGGACTAGGTGGCCAGGTTTTCTGATAGGGCGCGGAGGGCCAGGTGGTAGGAGCCGATGCCGAAGCCGGCGATCGCGCCGGAGGCGACCGCGGTGAGGACGGAGGTGTGGCGGAACTCCTCACGGGCGTGCGGGTTGGAGATGTGCACCTCGATGAGGGGGGCGGTGCGCTGGGCGGCGGCGTCGCGCATCGCGTAGGAGTAGTGCGTGAAGGCGCCGGGGTTGAGGACGACGGGCAGGCGGGCGTCGGCCGCTTCGTGGAGCCAGCGGATCAGCTCGGCCTCGTCGTTGGTCTCGCGGACCTCGACGTCGAGACCGAGTTCTGCCCCGAGCTTCGTACAGGACTCGACGAGGCCGGCGTAGGAGGTCGCGCCGTAGACGTCGGGCTCGCGGGAGCCGAGGCGGCCGAGGTTGGGGCCGTTGAGGACGAGGACGGGGCGGGTCACTCGGTCACCTCACCGTAGGCGGCGAGCAGGACCGCGGGGTCCGGGCCCTCCAGGACGGTGGGCTTGGCGAGGCCGTCCAGGACGATGAAGCGCAGCAGGTCACCGCGGGACTTCTTGTCCACCTTCATGGTCTCCAGCAGGCGGGGCCACTGGTCGCCGCGGTAGGTGAGCGGCAGCCCGACGGAGCCGAGCACGGCGCGGTGCCGGTCGGCGGTCGCGTCGTCCAACCGCCCGGCGAGGCGGCCGAGTTCGGCGGCGAAGACCATGCCGACGGAGACGGCGGCGCCGTGCCGCCAGTTGTAGCGCTCGTTCTTCTCGATGGCGTGCGCGAGGGTGTGGCCGTAGTTGAGGATCTCGCGCAGGCCGGACTCCTTGAGGTCGGCGGAGACCACCTCGGCCTTGACGCGGATGGCGCGCTCGACGAGTTCGGCGGTGTGCGGGCCGGCCGGGTCGCTCGCGCCCTGCGGGTCGGACTCGACGAGGTCGAGGATGGCCGGGTCGGAGATGAAACCGGCCTTGATCACCTCGGCGAGGCCGCTGATGTAGTCGTTGCGCGGCAGGGAGGCGAGCGCGGACAGGTCGCACAGCACGCCGGCCGGCGGGTGGAAGGCGCCAACGAGGTTCTTGCCCTCGGCGGTGTTGATGCCGGTCTTGCCGCCCACGGCCGCGTCGACCATGCCGAGCACCGTGGTGGGCACCGCGATCCAGCGCACCCCGCGCAGCCAGGTCGCGGCGACGAACCCGGCCAGGTCGGTGGTGGCGCCACCGCCGACGCCGACCACCACGTCGGTGCGGGTGAAGCCGGTCTGGCCGAGCGCCTTCCAGCAGTAGGCGGCGACCTCGGCGGTCTTCGCCTCCTCGGCGTTCGGGATCTGGATCGCGACGGCCTGGTAGCCCTGTTCGGCCAGGTCCTCGCGGATCGCCTCGCCGGTGCCGGCCAGCGCCTCGGGGTGCAACACCGCCACCCGGAGGGCCTTGGGGCCGATCAACCCGGGCAGCTCGCCGAGGAGTTGGTGGCCGACGAGCACCTCGTACGGTTCGGTGCCGGCGGTGCCGGCGACCTGGATGCGGGTGGGCGGCGCGGCCCCGCTCCACGCCTCGTTGCCCTGGCCGGTGCCGCTGCCCGTGCCGTCGCTGTCGTGCCGCCCGGCGGCCTCGCGTGCGTCTGCGTCGCTCATGCGTCCTTCAGTTCCAGTGCGTCCAGTACCGCCACGGCCACCTCGTCCGTGCCGCGGTCGGCGGTGTCGACCACCGCGCGGGCCACCTCCGTGTACAACGGGCGGCGCTGCTCCATCAGTTCACGCCAGCGCTGCCGCGGGTTGACCGCGAGCAGCGGGCGGGGGGCGTCGAGGCCGACGCGGCGCACCGCGTCGTGCAGGCTGACGTCGAGGAAGACGACGGGCAGCCCGGCGAGTCGTGCGCGGGTGCCGGCGTCCATGACGGCGCCGCCGCCGAGCGAGAGCACCCCGTCGTGCCGGTCGAGGGCGGCAGCGACGGCGGCCCGCTCCAGGTCGCGGAAGTGCGGCTCGCCGTCGTCGATGAAGATCTCGGCGATCGGCTTGCCCGCGGTCCGCACGATGTCCTCGTCGGTGTCGCGGTAGGTGACGCCGAGCAGGTCGGCGACGGCGCGGCCGACCGTGGTCTTGCCCGCGCCGGGCGGGCCGACCAGCACGACGACGGGGGCGGTCACCGGATCGCCAGGTGGTCGAGGAAGTCCTGCACGTTGCGGCGGGTCTGCGCGACCGAGTCGCCGCCGAACTTCTCGGCGACGGCGTCGGCGAGCACCAGGGCGACCATCGCCTCGGCGACGATCCCGGCGGCCGGCACCGCGCACACGTCGGAGCGCTGGTGGTGTGCCTGGGTGGCCTCGCCGGTGGTGACGTCCACGGTGGCCAGGGCGCGCGGCACGGTCGCGATCGGCTTCATCGCGGCGCGCACCCGCAGCACCTCGCCGGTGCTCATGCCGCCCTCGGTGCCGCCGGAGCGGCCGGTGGCGCGGCGGATGCCGTCGGGGCCGGCCACGATCTCGTCGTGCGCCTTGGACCCGGGCACCCGGGCGAGGTCGAAGCCGTCGCCGACCTCGACGCCCTTGATGGCCTGGATGCCCATCAGGGCGCCGGCCAGGCGGGCGTCGAGCCGCCGGTCCCAGTGCACGTGGGAACCGAGGCCGACCGGGGCGCCGTAGACCAGGACCTCGACGACGCCGCCGAGGGTGTCGCCGTCCTTGTGGGCCTGGTCGATCTCGGCCACCATCGCCTTGCTCGCGTCGGCGTCCAGGCAGCGCACCGGGTCGGCGTCCAGCCGTTCCTGGTCGGCCGGCACCGGCACGACCCCGTACGGGGCCTTCGCCGCGGCCAGTTCGACCACGTGGGAGACGATCTCGATGCCCGCGGTCTCCTTGAGGTAGGACCGGGCGACCGCGCCGAGCGCGACCCGGGCCGCGGTCTCCCGCGCGCTCGCCCGCTCCAGCACCGGGCGGGCCTCGTCCAGGTCGTACTTCTGCATCCCCGCCAGGTCGGCGTGGCCGGGACGGGGGCGGGTCAGGGGCGCGTTGCGGGCGAGTCCGGCCAGGATCTCCGGGTCGACCGGGTCCGCGGCCATCACCTGCTCCCACTTGGGCCACTCGGTGTTGCCGACCATGATCGCCACCGGGCTGCCCATGGTGCTGCCGTGCCGCACGCCGCCCAGGAAGGTGACCTGGTCCTGCTCGAACTTCATCCGGGCGCCGCGACCGTAGCCGAGCCGGCGCCGGGCCAGGGCGTCCGCCACCATCGCGGTGGTGACGGGCACCCCGGAGGGCAGTCCTTCCAGCGTCGCGACAAGTGCGGGTCCGTGCGACTCCCCCGCGGTCAGCCAGCGCAATCTGCTCAACGGTGCTCCCTGGAAAACGACCATGCCACTATGGCCCGATCCTCCCACGTTTCCCGTACCTGCCAGGACGGGTGTCCGGAGAGCGGACCGGGGCCCGGCACGGGCGGTGGCGGCCGCCCCGGCCTCCTCAGCGGGCTCACCGGGTTCACCGGGTTCACGGGTTCACCGGGCTCACCGGGCGGCGAGTGCCGCCTCCCCGGCGACACGCATCGCCTTCAGCGGGGCGGGCGCGACGCCGGTGTGCTGTTCGACCTGGAGGACGGCCTGGTGGACCAGGAGGTCGAGGCCGCTCGCGACCTGGCCGCCGCTGGCGGTCCAGGCGGCCGCGAGCGGGGTCGGCCAGGGCTCGTAGAGCACGTCGAAGAGGGTGCCGGGGGCGGCCGGGACCGCTTCGGCGAGGTGGTCGGCGGCGCCCGCGGGAGTCGTGGCGATCACCAGCGGCGCGCGGAGCCCGTCGGCGGCGGCGCTCCAGTCGGCGGTGCGCACGGCGACGCCGAGCCGCTCGCCCCAGCGGGCCATCTCCTTGGCGCGGGCCGGGCCGCGCACGTACGCGGTGACCTCGCCGGTGCAGACCCGGGCGAGCGCGGCCAGCGCGGAGGACGCGGTGGCGCCCGCGCCGAGCACGGCCGCCGACGGCACCGAGGTGACGCCGTGTTCGGCCAGTGCCGCGACCATGCCGGGGATGTCGGTGTTGTCGCCGTGCCGCCGCCCGTCGGCGCCCAGGACGACGGTGTTGACCGCCTCCACCGAGGCCGCGGTGTCGCTGATCTCGTCCAGCAGCGGGATGATCGCGCGCTTGAGCGGCATCGTCAGCGACAGCCCGGCCCACTGCTCCGGGTCCAGCCCCGCGACGAAGCCGGGCAGCGCCAACTCGTCCACCTCGAAGCGGTCGTACCGCCGGCCGTCGAGACCGAGAGCTGCGTACGCGGCGCGGTGCAGCACCGGGGAGAGCGAATGCGCGATCGGGGAGCCGAGCACGGCGGCGCGGTAGGCGGCGCCGTGCGGCCGAGCGGTGGTGTCCAAGGAGAGCGCCCTGCTACTGGGAGTTGTACTGCTGGTAGAGCTTGTCGAACTCGGCCTTCGTCTCGGTGAACTTCGTGGTCTTGCCGTCCAGCGAGATGAAGTACCACCAGTTGCCGCTGTCCGGGGCCATCGCGGCCTTGAGCGCGTCGATGCCGGGGTTGCCGATCGGCCCGGGCGGCAGGCCCTGGTGCTTGTAGGTGTTGTACGGGCTGACCAGCGAGTTGATCTCGTTGTGCGAGATGTTCGTCTTGCTGGTGTTCTTGACGTAGTTGTACGTCGAGTCGAACTGGAGCAGCCCGAGGGTCTCCGGGTTGTTGGGGACCATCCGGTTGTAGACGACCTTGGCCATCTTCTTGAAGTCGTCGTCGGTCTTGCCCTCGGCCTGCACGAGGCTGGCGACCGTGACGAGTTCGAGCGGGTTGTCCAGCCCCTGCTTCTTCGCCTCGCCGGCCATGTCGAACTGGGCGTACTGCTTGTTCGCCTCGTCGATCATCTGCTTGAGCAGCACCTCGGGCTTCTCGCCCTTGGAGACGCTGTAGCGGGAGGGGAAGAGGAAGCCCTCCAGCGGGTCCATGACGTTCGGGCCGGGCTTCGCCCAGGACGGCAGCCCGAGGCTCTTCGCCTGGTCGTGCGCGGTCTTCTGGGTGGTGCCCGCCTTCAGGCCGAGCCGGGTGTCGATGGCCGCGTAGATCTGCTTGTCCCGCATGCCCTCGGGGATGATCAGCGCGTTCTGCGACTTGGGGTCGAGCATCATCGTGACCGCCGCGGCACCGGACATCTGCTTGTGCAGGTCGTAGACGCCGGCCTGGATGAAGCCGCCCTTGGGGTTCTTGCCCGCCGCGGCGGTGAAGGCGCCGACGCTCTTCACGACGCCGGCCTTCTTCAGGATGTTGCCCATGGTGGTCGCGGACGACCCCGAGGGGATGTCCACCTGGACGTCGCCGCTGCCCTGGCCCGAGTAGTCCGGCGGCGGGCCGAAACGGCTCTCGTACATGTTGTAGCCGACGTAGCCGATGCCGCCGACGCCGCCGACGAGGACGGCGAGCACGACCACGCAGGCGCAGCCGCTGCGGCGCTTCTTGCCGGGCTGGGGCTGGGACCTGCCGGATCTGCGGCCGCCGGTCCTGGTCGGCTCGGGCGCGTGGTCGTCGTCATCGTCGTCGCGGCCGGCGAAGAAGGCGTGGTCGCTGGGGTCGCCCTCCTCGTCCGCGTCCCACTCGCCGGTGTTGGCCGGGGCGGTGCGCAGCGGGTGGGCGCCGGGCTCCTGGGGGTGGCCCGGTGCGGCGGTGCCGGGACGGGCACCGGGCTGCCCCATGCCCGGCTGGCCGGCGCCGGGTTGACCCGGACCGGGCTGGCCGGCGCCGGACTGGCCCGGTCGGCCCATGCCGGGCTGCTGCGGCTGCTGTCCCTGGGTGTGTTGCTGCTGTCCCTGGTACTGCGGCTGCTGGGGCTGCTGCTGCGGGTAGCCCTGTTGCTGCGGCTGCTGGGGTTGCTGCTGGCCGTAGTAGCCGGGCTGCTGCCCGTACGGGTCCTGCGGCTGCTGACCGCCGTACGGGTCCTGGCTGTACCCGGTGACCTGGCCGGTCTGGTACGAGCCGGTGTCGTAGCCCTCGTAGCCGTCGTAACCCTCGTACCCGGTCTGCTGGTAGCCCTGCTGCGGGTGGCCCTGCTGGGGGTACTGCGACTGCTCGGGGTACTGCTGCTGGCCGTACTGCTGCTGCGGGTAGCCCTGCTGGGGCTGCTGCGGGTACTGCTGGTGCTGCTGACCGGTGGCGTACGGGTCCTGCCAGTCGCCCTGCTGCTGAGGGTGCTGGGGCTGCTGCTGCGGGTACCCCTGGTCGTACACATCGCCGAAGAGCGGGTCCTCGGGGTGCCACGGTTCGGAGCCGGAACCCCGGCCATAGTCAGTCATCGGCATCCATCAGTCGGTCTTCCTGCTCGCACCCTCCGTGGCAGACCCCGGTCCTCGGTCTTCCACTCCGGCTGCTCGGGCGTCAGCCCTCGGTCCCGTCGGTACGCGGTCGGCATCAGTCCCGCCGACCTTGCGAAACGGGCGGCGCCCGTAGGCACCGCCGTGTCGCGCGGAACGTTACCGTATCGCGATCAGATGACTACTTCGACGTTCTCGCCCGGAGCGGTGCCCGACACCCGCTCGGTCTCCAGCGCGCTCTGCAGAATAACGACTGCGGCCGCCTGGTCGACTACGGAGCGTCCCTTTTTGGCACTGACTCCGGACGCGCGCAGCCCGTGGGTGGCGGTGACGGTGCTCATCCGCTCGTCCACGAGGCGGACCGGCACCGGGGCGATGATTTTCGCCACAGCGCGCGCGAAGCCGCGGACCTTGGCCGCGGCCGGGCCTTCGGTGCCGTTCAGCGACCGGGGCAGCCCGACGACGACCTCGATCGGGTCGTACTCGGCGACGAGGGCGGCCAACCGGCGCTGCGCGGCGGGCACATCGCGGCCGGGCACGGTCTCCACCGGGGTGGCGAGGATGCCGTCCGGGTCGCACGAGGCCACCCCGATCCGGGCGTCCCCGACGTCCACGGCCAGCCGCCGGCCACGCCTGATCCCGCCGGGACCGCCGACGCTGTCGGAGCCGCCCGTGCCTTCGGGGCCGCCCGCGCCTTCCGGGCTGCCCTGCCCACCGGGACCACCGGGGCCGCCCGAAGCCGCGGGGTGACCGCCTCCCGCGCCGCCGGGCGCACCCCGCTCCCCGCCGCGGCCCGCGGCGGAACGCCGGGCCCGCGGCCGCTCACGACCGCGCTCCGCGCCCCGCCGCCGCTCGGTCATGTCACGCCTTCTCGCCGACGAGCCGCCGCACTGCCTCGATCGCGTCGGGCACGGCCGCGGGGTTCTGCCCGCCGCCCTGGGCGACGTCGTCCTTGCCGCCGCCGCCACCACCGAGCGTCTTCGCCGCGGTGCGGACGAGTTCGCCGGCCTTGAGGCCGCGCTCGCGCCCCGCCTCGTTGGTCGCGATGACGGTCAGCGGACGGCCGTTCGCCACGGTGAACAGCGCGACGACGGCGGGCCGGCCGCCGCTGATCCGCTGCCGCACGTCGAGCACGAGCTTGCGCAGGTCGTCCGCGCCGGTGCCCTCGGGCACCGCGCCGGTGACCAGGGCGACGCCCTTGACGTCCTCCGCGGACTCGGCGAGCCCGGCGGCGGCCTGGAGCACCTTCTCGGCGCGGAACCGCTCGATCTCCTTCTCGGCGTCCTTGAGCTTGGCGAGCATCCCGGAGATCTTGTCCGGCAGCTCCTCGGGACGACCCTTCACCAGGTCGGTGAGCTGGGCGACCACGGTGTGCTCGCGGGCCAGGAAGTTGTACGCGTCGACGCCGACCAGCGCCTCCACCCGGCGCACGCCGGACCCGATCGAGGACTCGCCGAGCAGCTTCACCAGGCCGAGTTGGGCGGTGTTGTGCACGTGGGTGCCGCCGCACAGCTCCTTGGAGAAGTCGCCGATGGTGACCACCCGGACGTGCTCGCCGTACTTCTCGCCGAACTCCGCGATGGCGCCCTGCCGTTTGGCCTCCGCGATCGGCATCACCTCGGCGGTGACGTCGAGTTCGCGGGCCAGCACCTCGTTGATCTTCTGCTCGACGTCGGTCAGCACGGTGCCGGGCACCGCGGCCGGGGAGCCGAAGTCGAAGCGGAAGCGCCCGGGCGAGTTCTCCGAGCCGGCCTGGGCCGCCGTGGGGCCCAGCGCGTCGCGCAGCGCCTGGTGGGTGAGGTGGGTGGCGCTGTGCGCGCGGGCGATGGCGCGGCGCCGGGTCAGGTCGATCCGGGCGTGCGCGGCCGCGCCGAGGGTGACCTCGCCGACCTGGACGACGCCCTTGTGCACGCTGACGCCGGGCACCGGGCGCTGCACGTCGCGGATCTCCACGACGGCGCCGCTGTCCAGCCGGATGCGGCCGGTGTCGGCGAGCTGGCCGCCGCCTTCGGCGTAGAAGGGGGTGCGGTCGAGGACGATCTCGACCTCGTCGCCCTCGGTGGCGGCCGGCGAGGGCAGGCCGTCGACGAGCAGGCCGACGACGGTGGCCTCGCCCTGGTCGTGGAGGTACCCGGTGAACTCGGTGGCGCCGGAGCGGTCGGCGACCTCGCGGTAGGCCGACAGGTCGGCATGGCCGGTCTTCTTCTTCTGCGCGTCCGCCTTCGCCCGGTCGCGCTGCTCCTTCATGAGCCGCCGGAAGCCGTCCTCGTCGACGCTCAGCCCCTGTTCGGAGGCCATCTCCAGGGTGAGGTCGATCGGGAAGCCCCAGGTGTCGTGGAGCAGGAACGCCTGCTCGCCGGGGAGCACCCGGCCGCCCTGGGCCTTGGTCTCGGTGACCGCGGAGTCGAGGATGTTGGTGCCGGCCGAGAGGGTCTTGAGGAAGCGGGACTCCTCGGCGAGCGCGACGGACTCGATCCGCTTGCGGTCGGTGATCAGTTCCGGGTACTGCTCGCCCATGGTGCCGATGACGACATCCACGAGCTCGGCGACGACCGGGCGGTCCGCGCCCAGCATCCGCATGTTGCGGATCGCGCGGCGCATGATCCGGCGCAGGACGTAGCCGCGGCCCTCGTTGCCGGGCGTGACGCCGTCACCGATGAGCATGACGGCGGTGCGCATGTGGTCGGCGACGACCCGCAGCGAGACGTCGGAGTCGTTGGCGCGGCCGTAGTGGACGCCGGTGAGAGCGGTGGCCGTGTCGATGACGACGCGCAGGGTGTCGGTCTCGTACATGTTCTGCACGCCCTGCAGGATCATCGCGAGGCGTTCGAGGCCGAGGCCGGTGTCGATGTTCTGGGCGGGCAGGTCGCCGAGGATCTGGAAGCCGTCCTTCCCCTGGCCGGGGCCGCGTTCGTACTGCATGAAGACCAGGTTCCAGATCTCCACGTACCGCTCGTCGTTGACCGCGGGGCCGCCCTCTTCACCGAACTCGGGGCCGCGGTCGTAGTTGATCTCGGAGCAGGGGCCGCAGGGGCCGGGGACGCCCATGGACCAGAAGTTGGGGCCCATGCCGAGGCGCTGGATGCGCTCGGCGGGGACGCCGACGACGTCGCGCCAGATCCGCTCGGCCTCGTCGTCCTTCTCGTAGACGGTGATCCACAGCTTCTCCGGCTCCAGGCCGTAGCCGCCGTCGGCCTGCGAGCTGGTCAGCAGCTCCCAGGCGTAGGTGATGGCGCCTTCCTTGAAGTAGTCGCCGAAGGAGAAGTTGCCGCACATCTGGAAGAACGTGCCGTGCCGGGTGGTCCGGCCGACCTCTTCGATGTCCGGGGTGCGCACGCACTTCTGGACGCTGGTGGCGCGGTCGAAGGGCGGCTTGACCTCGCCGAGGAAATACGGCTTGAACGGGACCATGCCGGCCGGGACGAGCAGCAGCGTCGGGTCGTCCGCGATGAGGGAGGCCGACGGCACCACGGTGTGCCCGCGCTCCTCGAAGAAGCGCAGCCAGCGGCGGCGGATTTCTGCCGACTCCATCAGTGTTCGTCCTTCCGGTTCTTGTGCTTGCGATCCCCGCGCCTGGCCTTCGTGGGCAGGGCGGGGGTGCCGCTGCCCGCGGTGCTCCCGGGCAGGGTGGCCCGCGGGGCGGGCAGCGGCTGGGGTGACTCGGGTGCGCCCTGGGTACGCAGGCCCAGGGCGTCGTGCAGTTCGGTCTCGCGCTGGGCCATGCCGACCCGTACGTCCTGGGCGAACAGCCGCAGCCGCGCGCCGGTCTCCAGGGCGCGGTCGGCGGCGGTCACGGCGAGGCTGTCGGGGTTGAGACGGCGCACCGCGCGGCCCACCTTGACGGTGGCCCACGCACCGGTGGCAGCGCCGGTCACGAACCAGAACAGACGGCGGAACATGGCCTCAGTCCTTATTACGGCGGTCGCGGCGGTCGCGGCGTTCCCGGCGCGCGGCGGGCAGCACCCTGCCGGTGAGGGTACGGGCCCGGGCCTTGCCGGCGTCGCCGGACTGCATGCCGACCGCGCGCCGCACGCCGTATCCGAACGCGGCGACCTTCACCAGCGGGCCGCCGAACGTCGAGGCGACGGTGGACGACAGCGCCGACGCGTTCGCGGTCACCTCGGCGACGTCGGAGGTGATGGTGTCGACCCGGTCGAGTTGCGCGTTCGCGCTGCGCAGCGCGTCGGACGCCTCGCCGAGCAGCGGAACGGCCTGCTCGGTGATGCCCGCGACGAGTTCCGTGGTGCGCCGCAGCGTCTGTGCCAGCCGGGCCAGCGCGACGGCCAGGAACGACACGAGGATCGCCCAGAACACGGCGACGATGAGGCCCGCCACCTCTCCACCGGACACGCTGCCGCACTCCCTTTTCCGACCCTCACCACTGTTGTTGCGAGCCTATCGCGTCGCGGGGACAGGACCCTCCAGGCCGCCCCGTGCTGTCGGTTCAGGGACCACCCGCCGGCGGGGGGTTGATGGCGCCGTTCTCCCCCGATCTCCCCCTGAGCTCCACCCGGGTGGTGTCCTCACGCGCCCCTGGTTGGTGCGGCTCCTGCCGGGAAGGACACCGGGCGGGTTGTACGTTGCGCTAGCGAGCACGTACGCTCCGTAGACCATGTCTTCCGCGGAATGTCTGCCGGCCGAACTCACCGGATTCGTCGGCCGCGACAGCGAACTCGCTGACCTGGCCGAACTGTTGGCGATCAGCCGGCTGACCACGGTGACCGGCACCGGTGGCGTCGGCAAGACCCGTCTTGCCCTGCGCGCCGCAGGCGCCGTACAGAACCGTTTCCCCGATGGCGTGCGCGCGGTGGACCTGTCGGCGCTGCGGGACGCCGAACTCCTCGACCACACGGTCGCCGACGCGCTGCGGGTACCGGACCACACCACGCGCGGCCCGCGCACGGCCCTCGCGGAGTACGTCGCGGACCGCGAACTCCTGCTCGTGGTGGACGGCTTCGACCGGGTCCGTACCGAGTGCGCCGCGCTGATGGCCGAGTTGCTGCGCCGGGCACCGGGACTGCGGGTGCTCGCCGCGGGCCGCCGCCCCCTGGGTATCACCGGGGAGCGGCTGCTGCCGCTGGCGCCGCTGCCGGTGCCGGGCGACGGGGTGCGGCTGTTCACCGAGCGCGCCGCCGAGGTCGTGCCGGGCTTCGCCGTGACCGAGGCGGACAGCGCGGCCGTGACCGAGCTGTGCACGCGGCTGGACGGCCTGCCGCTCGCCCTGGAACTCGCGGCGGTGCGGCTGCGCGCGCTGTCGGTGGCCGACGTCCTGCACCGGTTGGACGACCGTTTCCGGCTGCTGACCGGCGGCGATCCGACCGCGCCCGCCCGGCACCGGGCGCTGCGCACCGCGATCGGCTGGAGCCACGAACTGTGCACGCCCGCCGAACGCCTGCTGTGGGCACGGCTGTCGGTCTTCGCCGGCCGGTTCGACCTGGACGCGGTGGAGTACGTCTGCGCGGGCACCGACCTGCCCGAGGCCGACATCGCGGAGACCCTGGCCGGGCTGGTGGCGCAGTCGGTGGTCAGCCGCGAGGCGGACGACCCGTCCGACGGCACCCGCTACCGGATGCTGGAGAGCGTGCGGGAGTACGGCGCCTCCTGGCTCGCCGCGCTCGGCGACGAGCAGCGGATGCGGCGCCGGCACCGGGACTGGTACCTGGGCCTCGCCACCTGGTGCGAGCTGGACTGGTTCAGCCCGCGGCAGGAGGAGGTCGCCGCACGGGTGTCCGACGCCCTGCCCAACCTGCGACTGGCACTCGACTTCAGCCTCGACGGACCCGCCGAGGACCCGGTCGTCGGCCAGTACCTCGCGGGCACCCTGTGGTTCTGCTGGGTCGGCTGCGGGCGGCTGGCCGAGGGCCGGCACTGGCTGGACCGCGCGCTGGAGGCGTCGGCCGAACCCAGCGACGCCCGGGCGAAGGCGATGTGGGTGGCCGGGTACGTCGCGCTCCTGCAGGGCGACTCGACCGCGGCGCTGTCCGTACTCCAGGAGTGCCGCGCCGAGGCCGACGAGAGCGGGAACGCCACCGCGGCCGCGTACGCCGTGCACCGGCTCGGCTGCCTGGCGCTGGTCTCGGACGACATGCCGGTCGCCGAGCGGTTCATCGGCGACGCGCTCCGCCGCTACCGGCAGATCGGCGAGCTGAACAGCAACGTGCTCATGGGCCAGGTGGAGCTGGCGATGGCGGTGGCCTTCCAGGGCGACGTGCCCCAGGCGGTCCGGCTCGCCGAAGAGGTCCGGGACATCTGCGGCGACCACGGCGAACGCTGGACGCTCGCATACGCCTTGTACGTCCTCGGATACGCGGCCTGGCTGGCGGGCGAGCCGGGCCGGGCGCGGCGGCTCGCGGAGGAGTCGCTCGCCATCAACCACGCCTTCCACGACCTGGTGGGCGCCGTCCTCGCGCTGGAACTGCTGGCGCTGGTCACCGAGGACGAGGGGACGCCCCACGAAGCCGCCGTGATCCAGGGCGCGGCCGGCCGGCTGTGGGACTCCGTCGGCCTACGGCTCTTCGGCTCCCGCCACTTCAACGCGCCCCACGCCATCTGCGAGCGCCGCCTCCGCGAACGCCTCTCCGACCGCGCCTACACCGCCGCCCTCCACGAGGGCAGCCGTCTCTCCTTCGACGAAGCGGTTCTCCGCGTCCTGGCACTCCCCCGCCAACCCCCCTCCAAGGGCCGCCCCCTCCCCGCCGCCCACCGCAACCCCTGACAAACGCGACACCCACCAACCCACCCGCGCCCCCGAAGGGACGCGGGCAACTGCGCGACAAACCACCCACGGAACCGCACCCGGCAACGCAACCGCACCCCCACGACGCACCCCGAAGGAACGCGGCGCCCACCAACGCAACCGCGCCCCCGAAGGGGCGCGGGGAACTGCGCGACAAGCCACCCACCACCGGTCACCCGGCACCACACCCGCACCCCAGCGGCGCACTTCCGAAAAGGCGAGCCCCTCCACGGCGGCGCAGCCACAAGCGCAACGGCAACCCATTACCGAGAAGCGCCGCAGGCGGTCAGCGGGCGTAGTACTCCACGACGAGCTGCTCGTCGCAGATGACCGGGATCTCACGGCGGTTGGGGTCACGGTCCAGCCGGAACGCCAGCGCCTGGAGGTTCACCTGGAGGTAGCGGGGCGTCTCTCCGTCGGGCGCCCAGCCACCCTCGCGCGCGACCAGGAACGGGGTCTTCTCCCGGGACCGCTCGCGCACCTGCACGACGTCCTCGGGGCTGACCCGGAACGACGGCTTGTCGACCTTGCGCCCGTTGACCTCGATGTGGCCGTGCACGACCATCTGCCGGGACTGGTAGATCGTGCGGGCCAGCCCGGAGCGGAGCACCAGCGCGTCCAGGCGCCGCTCCAGCTCCACGATCAGCGCCTCGCCGGTCTTGCCCTCGACCTTCTTCGCGCGGTCGTACGCGCGCTGCATCTGCCGCTCGCTGATGTCGTACTGCGCGCGCAGCCGCTGCTTCTCCAGCAGACGGGTCTTGTAGTCGCTGTTCTGCTTGCGACCACGGCCGTGCTCGCCCGGCGGGTAGGGGCGGGCCTCGAAGTACTTGACGGCCTTCGGGGTGAGCGCGATGCCAAGCGCCCGGGACTTCTTGACCTTGGGACGCGACTGATTCACGTGCGTCGAACCTCCGTGTAGATTAGGTAAGGCTTACCTTAGCTGAGGAGTACGCATGATTCGACCCGGGAACCCCGCACCCGAACTGCCGTCGCGACAGCAGGAGAACGGTCAGCCGCGTCCCGAAGTGGAAGAGGCGCCCCGGCAGCCCTCGGCCGCCGAACGCGCGCGCACTCTCGTCGAGGGTAACCCGTCCCTCGCACTGACCATTCCCGCGCTGCGCCCGGTACCGGACGAGCCGATGGTGCCGCTGCGCCGCTCCGTGGGGCCCGAGGGCGACGTCTTCCTGCTCTTCCCCCGCGACCACCCCGCGGTGCGGGCGGTCCGGCACGCCACCGACGACGAGGTGCCGGCTGTGCTGGAAGTCACCGACGTGGCGCCCGTCGCCGTCCCGCACCGCATCCGCGGCCGCGCCTGGGTCGCCGGGTGGCTCACCCACGTGCCGGGCGGCGGCTTCGAGTCCGACGCGGAGCTGCTGCGCCTGGAACCCGGGGAGATCTCCGTGGACGACCTGTGGGGTGCGGCTCTCGTCGAGCCGGACGAGTTCGCCGCCGCCGGGCCCGATCCGCTCGCGCCCTTCGAGACCGATGTCCTCCAGCACCTCGCGGCCGCCCACCCCGAGGAGGTCGCGCTGCTGTGCGGGCTCGTCGGCGAGCCCTGTGCGGGCGGCACCGCCGGCGCGGTGCCCCTGGCGCTCGACCGGTTCGGCCTCCGGGTCCGCTTCACCGGGTCCGCCGGTACGTACGACGCTCGCTTCGATTTTCCGAGCCCGGTGGACGGGCCGGCCGCCGCTCGCCGCGCCCTGCGGCACCTCTTCGCGTCGGCCCGGGCCTGACCTACCGGGGGTGGCCCCGACCCCACCGGGGTGCCCCGTCCGCGTGGTTTCGGGACCTCGCGGACCGACCGCCCCGGAGGGTCAGTTGCCGCCGGAGAGGCGTTCACGGACGCGGTCGAGGACGTCGGCGACGCGGGCTTCTGCGCCGTAGCGGGTCGGTTCGTAGTAGCGGCGGTCGGCGATCTCGTCCGGCAGGTACTGCTGCGCCGCGATCGCTCCGGGTACGTCGTGCGGGTAGACGTAGCCCTGGGCGTGGCCGAGCTTGGCCGCGCCCTTGTAGTGCCCGTCCCGCAGATGCGTGGGCACCGGGCCGGCCTTGCCCGCCCGGACATCCTCCAGCGCCGCCCCGATCGCGGTGGTCGCCGCGTTGGACTTCGGCGCGAGGGCGAGCGCGATCGTGGCGTGGCTGAGGATGAGCGACGCCTCGGGGAACCCGATCATCGCGACCGCCTGCGCCGCGGCGACCGCCGTGGGCAGGGCGGTCGGATCGGCCAGTCCGATGTCCTCGCTCGCCGAGATCATCAGCCGGCGGGCGATGAAACGGGGGTCCTCCCCGGCCACGATCATCCGTGCCAGGTAGTGCAGCGCCGCGTCCACGTCGGAGCCGCGGATCGACTTGATCAGGGCGCTCGCCACGTCGTAGTGCTGGTCGCCGTCGCGGTCGTAGGCCACCGCGGCGCGGTCGACGGCCTCCTCGACGGTGGCGAGGGTGAGGGTGTCCTCGCCCTTGGCGAGGGCGGCGCCCGCGCCGGCCTCCAGGGCGGTCAGCGCGCGCCGGGCGTCACCGCCGGCGATCCGCAGCAGGTGCTCCTCGGCGTCCTGCGGGAGGGTGACCGCGCCGTCGAGCCCCCGCTCCTCGGTGAGCGCGCGGCGCAGCACCCCGCGGATGTCGTCGTCGGTGAGGGATTCGAGGGTCAGCAGCAGGGAGCGGGACAGCAGCGGCGAGATCACCGAGAAGTACGGGTTCTCCGTGGTGGCCGCGATCAGGGTGACCCAGCGGTTCTCCACGGCGGGCAGCAGCGAGTCCTGCTGGGCCTTGCTGAAGCGGTGGATCTCGTCGAGGAACAGTACGGTCTCGCGGTTGTACCCACCGGCTTGGCGCTTGGCGCTCTCGATGACCGCGCGGACCTCCTTCACGCCCGCGGTGATCGCCGAGAGTTCCACGAACCGCTTGTTGGTGGCCTTGCTGACCACGTACGCGAGCGTGGTCTTTCCGGTGCCGGGCGGGCCCCACAGGATCACCGAGGAGGCACCCGCGGGTCCGGTGCCGTCGTCACCGACCAACCGCCGCAGTGGTGAGCCCGGGCGCAGCAGGTGCTGCTGGCCCACCACCTCCTCCAAGGTGCGCGGGCGCATCCGCACCGCGAGCGGGCTGCTGCCCGGGTCCCGCTCCCGCCGTTCCTCGGCCGCCGCACTGAACAGATCTGGCTCCACCCGTGCAGCGTATGCCACCCCTGTGACACTCCCCGACCGCGCGCCGCCGAAGCACCTTCGCGGGGGCGGGCATCCCGCCGTCGTCGCAGGTCAGGCGGTCAGATGACGGTCTTCCAGTAGTACCAGAAGTGGGTCAGGATCAGCAGGCCGATCACCGCGTACCAGACCACCGGCACCACCCAGTGGAACTCCAGCACGGCCGAGCGGACCTTGCCCGGCACCTTGATCAGACCGTGCCTGATGTTGTGCACGGCCGTGTACCAGAAGATCAGGATGGTGACGACCCAGGCGAGGCAGCACCACAGGCAGACCGCGTGGATGTTGTAGATCGTCTGGTACTGGAGCCAGCTGATGAAGCAGACGCCGAACAGGCCGCCGGCCTGCAGGCCGTACCAGAACCACGGCTTGTAGCCGCGGCCGCCGGCGAGCACACCCATGGCGACGCAGATCACCACGCCGTACGCGACCAGGCCGATGATCGGGTTCTGGAAGCCGAAGGCGTGCGCCTGCTTGCTCTCCATCACGCTGCCGCACGCGATGACCGGGTTCAGGCTGCACGAGAAGTGTGTGGGCTTGCCCTCGACGGTGTTCTGCAGCAGGACGAACTTGTCGTTGGTGATGACGAAGGACGCGACCAGGCCCAGCACACCGGAGATCAGCAGCAGCCAGGTGAATGCCTTCGTCGGCGCGATCCCGCCCGGTTCCTGCGGTTCGCGGTCGCCGTCCGTTCGCGTCTCGTCCAACGCGGAAGTCGTCATGATCGCCGATCTCTCAGGTCCGTGGGGCGGGCACCAAACATTGTGCACCAGGGCGGTGAGAACGGCGTAAGGTCTGCCGCCCTGGTACACGGACGAGCGGTTTAAACCAGCCGTTCCTTGACGGTTTCCGCCACCTCGGCGAGCGTGACCGGGCCCTGCTCGCCGCTGGCGAGGTCCTTGAGCTGGACCACGCCCTCGGCCAGGTCCCGCTCCCCCGCGACGATCGCGAGGCGGGCGCCGGAGCGGTCCGCGGACTTCATCGCGTTCTTGATGCCCTTGCCGCCGAACGCGAAGTCCGCCGCGATCCCGGCCCGCCGCAACTCCGTGACCAGCGCGAACAGCGCGCGCCTGGCCTGCTCGCCGAGCGGCACCGCGTACACGTCGGTGGCCGCGGGCAGCGCGAGTTCCACTCCCTCGGCCTTGAGCGCGAGCACGGTGCGGTCCACGCCCAGCGCCCAGCCGACCGACGGCAGCGACGGGCCGCCGATCATCTCGGACAGGCCGTCGTACCGCCCGCCGCCGCCGACCGCGGACTGCGAGCCGAGGGCGTCGTGGACGAACTCGAAGGTGGTGCGGGTGTAGTAGTCCAGGCCCCTGACCAGGCGCGGGTCGTCCTCGTACGTGACGCCGGCCGCGGTCAGCAGGTCGCGGACCTGCTCGTGGTACTCCTTGCACGCCTCGCACAGGTGATCAATGATGAGCGGCGCGCCGGCGAGTTGACGCTGCACGGCCTCCCGCTTGTCGTCCAGCACCCGCAGCGGGTTGATCTCGATCCGCTTGCGGGTGTCGTCGTCGAGGTCGAGGCCGCGCAGGAACTCCTGGAGGGCGGCCCGGTAGGCCGGGCGGCACTCCTTGTCGCCGAGCGAGTTGAGCAGCAGCCGGAAGTCGCGCAGGCCGAGCGAGCGGTACGCGTCGACCGCCAGGATGATCAACTCGGCGTCCAGCGCCGGGTCCTCGGCGCCGATCGCCTCGGCGCCGACCTGCGAGAAGTGCCGGTACCGGCCTGCCTGCGGGCGCTCGTAGCGGTAGTAGGAGCCGGAGTACCAGAGCTTCACCGGCAGGTTGCCGGCCTTGTGCAGGTTGGCCTGGAGGGCGGCGCGCAGCACCGACGCGGTGCCTTCGGGGCGCAGCGCGAGTTCGGTGCCGCCCTTGGTGGAGAAGGCGTACATCTCCTTGGTGACGATGTCGGTGGACTCGCCGACACCGCGGGCGAACAGCTCGACGTGCTCGAAGCCGGGGGTCTCGACGTATCCGTAGCCGGCCCGGCGGGCCGGGGCGGCGATCGCCTCGCGCACCGCGAGGAACGCCGCGGAGTCGGGCGGCAGAAGGTCGTACGTGCCCTTGGGGGCCTGGAACGTGCTCACGGCAGTGACAGTCACAATCCTCGTCGTGGAGCCGGGTCGTCGCCGGTTCCGTGGCCGCCGGCCACCTTGCCCAGATAGGGGTTGGTGGCGCGTTCGCGGCCGATGGTCGTCTGGGGGCCGTGCCCGGAGAGCACCACCGTCGAGTCGTCGAGCGGCAGGCACACGCGGGCCAGCGACTCGTAGAGCTCGGCGGTGTCGCCACCGGGCAGGTCGGTGCGTCCGACGGAGCCGGCGAACAACAGGTCGCCCGAGAAGAACACCGACGGGATGTCGGTGGTCGGGGGCAGCCGGTAGGTCACCGACCCCTTGGTATGGCCGGGCGCGTGCGCGACGCCGAACTCCAGACCGGCCAGGGCGAGGGTCTCGCCGTCGGTCAGTTCCCTGAGGTCGTCGGGCTCGCCGACGGTCAGATCCGCGAACAGCGGGGCGCCGACGGCCATGCCGATCGCCTTCTCCGGTTCGCTGAGCATGTAGCGGTCGGCGGGGTGCAGCCAGGCGGGCACGTCGTGCGCGCCGCAGACCGGCAGCACCGAGGCGACGTGGTCGACGTGGCCGTGGCTGAGGATGACGGCCACGGGCTTGAGCCGGTGCTTGGCGAGGACGTCCTCGACACCCTGGGTCGCGTCGACGCCCGGGTCGATGATCACGCACTCTTCGCCGGCGGCGGGCGCGACCACGTAGCAGTTCGTGCCCCACGCCCCGGCGGGGAACCCGGCAATGAGCACGTTCGTCCTTCTGTCGTCCGCGGTCGGCTGCCTTGAGCCTACCGGCGAGCGGGGCGCGGCTGCGAACCAGTTGTCGGGCGGTGCGCGGACTGGACGGCAGGTGTGGCGTGACGCGAAGATCTGCGGCACGTACATTCGCATACGGCAGCTTCGGCACCGGCTGTGTCTCCTCGGATACAGCCGGCGCACAGGAAACATACAACGCAAAGCGTCGGTGCGCGGCACCTGGCGGACAACCGACACTCAGACGACGGAGACGGCGAAGTGACCACCAGAGATCAGCGGCGGCGGCAGCTCGCCCGGGACAAGTTCGCGCGCCAGCAGCAGCGCCGGGTGAGCGCACAGCGCAAGACGCGGGTGCGCAACTCGGTGATCGCCGTGGTGGTCGCCGTGGTGGTCGCCTCGCTCGGCGGGGCTTACGCGGCAGGCGCGTTCGACGGCAGCAGCAAGAAGAAGGACGACGCGGCCGCGACCAGCCCGACCCCGTCCGCGGCGCCGACCACCTCCGCGGCGCCCAAGGGACCGGACCCCTGCAAGAAGGCCGCGGCGGGCAAGCCCGGCACCAAGCAGTGGAAGAAGGAGCCGGCGATGTCCATCGACAAGTCCGCCGCCTACACCTTCGACCTCCAGACCACCTGCGGCGACATCTCGATGGCGCTGGAGACGGCCAAGGCCCCGCACACCGTCAACTCGTTCAAGTTCCTGGCCGACCAGGGCTTCTTCGACCACACCGTCTGCCACCGGCTGACCACCACCGGGATCTACGTCCTCCAGTGCGGCGACCCGACCGGCCAGGGCTCCGGCGGTCCGGGGTACACCATCCCCGACGAGAACCTGAAGGCGTTCGGCAAGGCCGACGCGAGCTCTGGTTCGGTCACCTACCCGGCGGGCACCGTCGCGATGGCCAACACCGGCCAGGCGCACACCGGCGGCAGCCAGTTCTTCCTGGTCTACAAGGACAGCCCGCTGCCCCCGCAGTACACCCCGTTCGGCACGATCTCCAAGGCCGGCCTGAAGGTGCTCGACAAGATCGCCGCCGACGGCGAGAGCACCGGCCAGGGCGACGGCGCGCCGAACGCGACCGTGGTGATCAACAAGGCGACGGTGGAGAAGTCCTGACCCCCGGCCGGGCCGCGACCGCTACCTGACCATGATCGGACCGAGTCCTGATCGGTATCCGAATTCGCGATTGGGCGCGCATCGGATGCGGACAGCCGGGGCGCTGGTCGCCTATGTTGGCGTTGGGACCGGTCAGGGCGTGCGGCCCGGCCGGAGAGACACTGTGGACGATGCCCGCCGGCGGTGACGTAAGTGGGCATCACATGAGGGAGGCGCTGTGAGCAGCGACCCGTGGGGCCGCGTCGATGAGACGGGGACCGTGTACGTGCGTACGGCCGACGGTGAGAAGGAGGTCGGTTCGTGGCAGGCGGGCTCCCCTGACGAGGCGCTCGCCTACTACGAGCGCAAGTACGAGGGGCTCGTCGTGGAGATCGGCCTCCTCGAACGGCGGGTGCGGACCACCGATCTGGCGCCCAAGGAGGCGCTGGCCGCGATCGAGCACCTGCGTACCGCGGTGACCGAGGCGCATGCGGTCGGCGACCTGGCGGCGCTGGGCACCCGGCTGGACGCGCTGGTGGCGCTGGTGGACACCCGGCGCGAGGAGCGCAGGGCGGTCCGGGCGAAGCAGAGCGAGGAGGCGAAGACCGCCAAGGAGAAACTGGTCGCCGAGGCCGAGGAGTTGGCCGAGAGCGAGCAGTGGCGCACCGCGGGTGAGCGGCTGCGGGCCCTGGTGGACACCTGGAAGGGCCTGCCCCGACTGGACCGCAAGGCCGACGACGAGTTGTGGCACCGCTTCAGCCACGCCCGTTCGGTCTTCTCCAAGCGGCGCAAGGCGCACTTCGCGTCGCTGGACGCGCAGCGTGAGGAGGCCCGGCGGACCAAGGAGAAGCTGGTCACCGAGGCGCAGTCGCTGTCCGGTTCGACGGACTGGGGGCCCACCGCGGCCCGCTACCGCGAGTTGATGACGGAGTGGAAGGCGGCCGGCCGCGCCCAGCGCGAGGCCGAGGACGACCTGTGGAACCGGTTCCGCGGTGCGCAGGACGTCTTCTTCGCCGCCCGTTCCGAGGTGTTCGCCGAGCGGGACAGCGAGCAGCGGGACAACCTCGCCCGCAAGGAGGAGTTGGTCACCGAGGCGGAGAAGCTGCTGCCGGTGACCGATCTCAAGTCCGCGCGGGCGGCGTTCCGTTCGATCAACGAGCGGTGGGAGGCGATCGGCCATGTGCCGCGCGACGCCCGGCCGCGGATCGAGGGGCGCATGCACACCGTGGAGCGGGCGCTGCAGGACTCGGAGGAAGCCGAGTGGCGGCGCACCAACCCGGAGGTCCGGGCTCGTGCCGCCGGCCTGACCGGCCAACTCCAGGCCGCAGTGGAGAAGTTGCGCGGCCAGATCGACACGGCGCGCGCCGCGGGGAACTCCGCGAAGGCCGACAAGCTCCAAGCCGAGCTCGACGGCCGCCAGGCCCTCCTGGACGCGGCCCTGAAGGGCATGGGCGAGTTCGGGGGCTGACCCCGCCCGTTCGGGGGCTGACCCCCGCCCGCCGGTTCCCCGCGCCTCTGCTGGTGCGGCTCCTCCCCCAACAGGGGTGAGCCGCAAGCAGCAAGGGGCGCGGGGAACCGCGCGAGCGACCGTCCGCGAACCGCGAGGTCCGGGCGCATCCGCAGCCAGGCAGCCCGCGCGGTCCCGTTGCCGCCTACCGCGGCCGGCCGGCGGGCTACCGCCCGCGTTCGCCGAGGCCGAGTTCGGTCAGGTCCAGGGCGTGCTTGAGCACCTCGCATGCCTGGATGTGGTTGCCGGACTCCTGGAGCAGGTCGGCGAGGCGCCGGCAGACCTGGACCGCCTCGGGCCCGAACGACTTGTGGGTCTCCATGAACGCCTGCTCCAGCACCTCGACGGCCTCCCGGCTCCGTCCGGTGTCGGCGAGCAGTTCCGCCAGTTCGAGCTGGACGGCGAAGTTGTTCGCCCCGGTGCCGGGCGCGCCTTCCTGCAACGCCAGCCGCAGCACCGGCAGCGCGTCCCTGCTGCGGCCCACGGACCGCAGCAGGCGGGCGAGGTTGAGCCCGGCGGCGAGCATGGCCGCCCGCACCTCCTCGCGCAGCACCGGTCCTGCGGGGACGGGTTCGGTCGCGGCGGCGCGGTTGCGGACCAGCGGCAGGCGGCCGGTGTTGTTCTCCTGGTGGCGCTGCGGACGCGGGCGGTTCTTGGCCCGCAGCCGCACGTCCAGCAGCTGGTAGATCGTCTCCAGGTCGATGAGTTCGGGGCCGTCGTCGATGCCCAGGCGCATGATGTCCAGGAGTTCGCCGGTGAAGGCGGTGTACCTCTCGCCGTCGGGCGCCAGCGCCACCCGGTCCCGGGGCGAGGCCGCGAGCACGTAGGCGCCGTCCACCGCGGTCTCGTCGGCGATGCCGCCGTCCAGGGCCCGCGCGGCGCGGCCGCTGAAGCAGCAGTCGAGGACGATGATCTTGCGGCGGGCCCGGGACTGGCGTACGGCCGTGCGCAGATGCTGGTAGGCGACAGCGGTGTAGCCGGTGTTGGCCCGCGACCCGGACAGGGCGAGGTACAGGTCCGCGGATTCCGCGTCCCGCAGGCCGTGGCCCGCGTAGTACACCAGCAGCGTGTCGGCGGCCTCGTCCCCGGCGCGGTGCACCGGGTCGAGCAGCGCCGAGGAGTCCTGCGGGTCGGTGACCACCAGGCAGTGCGGGTCGGGCAGGCCCCACAGCATCGGATCGCCCAGTGCCTGTGCGAGGTCGCGCAGGTTGGCGTTGACCGCGGGCAACTGCTCCAACTGGAGGTAGGCGGCGGTGCCGATGAGCACGGCACGCGAGGCCATCGGATCAGGAAGGCGTTCCATCACCTTCCGGCTCCTCCGTGAGGCGGGCGGGGATGTGCTCGTCCGGGCGGGGCGCCGGGGTGTGCGCGGCAAGGGAAGACGCGGGCGCAGGCGCAGGCGCGGGTACGGGCGCAGGCGCGGGTACGGGTACGGGCGCAGGCGCGGCAGTCGGCGGGGACGGGGGCGAAGGCGCGGGGATTCTCGGAGGTGTCGAGGGCATGGGGGGTGGTGGAGGGGCGGCGGCCGCGATCGCCATCTGATCCGCCGGGACCGGTCCTCGTGCCTCCGCCCCGTCGGGACGCTCCGCGGTCAGGAGTTCGACGGCGCGGGCGAGCGTCGCCGCGTCGACCTCCGGCGTCGCCGGAATCTCCACCGTCATGCCGCCGCGCCGCAGCGTGATGGCCGGCGGCCGACGCCGGGCGTCGCGCCACTGGAGGATGGAGACCAGCAGGGCACCGGCGGACAGGCCGGAACCGATGGAGAGTTGCAGGATGTCGAAGGCGCCGCCCATCGTGCCGGGTTGGGGTGGCCTGCCGTCGTGGACCCGGCCGTCCGCGCGGCCCGCCAGGTTCTCGTCGGCGCGCACCCAGCGCAGCAGGGAGCGCAGGTCGTCCTCCGCGCTGTCCCCCGGGTCGCCGGCCGTCCTCACCTCGATCTCAACCACGTCCGGTGCCCCTTTCCGCTTCGCATCGCTCGCTCACCGCGGAGAACAGCGCCACGGCCTCTCCGCCCGCGCCCAGCCGGGACAGGCACATCGCCTGCCAGAACTGGGCGGCCAGCGTCGTGGGGTGGTCGCGGCCGAGGGAGGTCGGGCAGACCCGGGCGAGCGTGCCGAGAATGCGCACCGCCTCCTGAAGGTCGCCGCGGTGCACGAGGGTGACGGCCTCGCGCAGCCGGGACGTCGCCTTCGGCTCCGTCATGCCGCTCATCACCATCTGCTGGGTGGTGCCGCTGAGCGCGAGCCGATCGGAAGCTCCTGTCGCGGGCCACTGCGCGGCCTCCTGCTCGGCGGTGGACCGCGGCCCTGCGAAGACGACCTGCGAGCCACCCAGATATTCGGGGTTCTCGGCCGGTGCTGACGCCGTGTCAGGCGCTCCCACCGCGTCAGGCGCCGCCGGCGATTCAGTAACGTCAGGCACGTCCGGCGCGGTGAACCCGTCCGGTACGAGCGTGGGCGCGACCTGGTGCACGCTGGCCACCGCCTGGTCCCGTACGCACCTGGCGACCATGTCCCGTACCAGCTGCGTGGTCTCCGGTGCGGAGCCGAGCGGAAGCGCGTCCAGCACCTCCGCCGCGCTCGCGGGCCGTCGGGCGGCGTCCCGCTCGGTCAGCGCGTCCACGAGCGCGGCCAGTCGCTCGGGTATGCCGGGAGTGCCCGCGAGCCGCGGCACCCCGACGTCCACGACCTGGAAGACGATGCCCGCGACCTCTTCCTCGTCGGTGAACGGCTCCCGCCCGGTGAGCATCGTGTACATGCAGGTGCCCAGCCCGTACAGGTCGGCGGTGGGCCGGGGCGAAGCGCCGCGCATGGTCTCCGGCGGCAGGTGCCGCGGGGTGCCCACGACGTCGCCGACCCCGGTGAGCGGGGTGTTGTCGAGGACCCGGGACAGCCCGAAGTCATGGAGTACGACCCGGCCGGACCGGGTGACCATCACATTCGACGGTTTGACGTCGCGGTGCACCACACCTGCCTCGTGGACCGCTTCGAGGCCCCTGCAGATGCTCACCGCGACGGTCTCCACCACCTCGACGGGCAGCGCCCCCTCGCGCTCGACGAGGGTCAACAGCTCGACGCCGTCGAGGAGTTCCATCACCAGGAAGGGGGTGCCCCCGGAGTCCGCGCCGGCGTCCTGGACCCGGACCACCGAGGCGGAGCTGATCCTGGCCAGCGTCTCGGCCTCGCGCCGGAAGCGCTCGAAGACGACGGGATCGGCGCTCAGTCCGCCGGCGGCGAGGACCTTGACCGCCACCCGGCGGCCCAGCGTCAGGTCCTCCGCCTCGTAGACGCGGCTGGTGCCGCCTGCCCCGAGCGGCCGGAGTAACCGGTAGCGGTCGCCGAGTACGCCACCCCCTGCCGTCGCCATCCCCGCCTCCCCGTCCCCGACATGGCCCACGATGAGGACGATCCTATGCCGCCGGGCGGGGCTACCGCTGCCGGCCGGAGGTCACCCGGTAGACGTCGTAGACGCCCTCGACACCGCGGACGGCCTTCAGGACGTGGCCGAGGTGCTTGGGGTCGCCCATCTCGAAGGTGAACCGGGAGATCGCCACCCGGTCGCGCGACGTCTGCACCGCCGCCGACAGGATGTTGACGTGCTGGTCGGACAGCACGCGTGTGACGTCGGAGAGCAGCCGGGCCCGGTCCAGCGCCTCGACCTGGATGGCGACCAGGAAGACCGAGGACTGGGTGGGCGCCCACTCGACGTCGATGATCCGCTCGGGCTGCTGGGAGAGCGAGTCGACGTTGACGCAGTCGGCCCGGTGCACCGAGACGCCGTTGCCCCGGGTGACGAAGCCGATGATCGGATCGCCCGGCACCGGGGTGCAGCAGCGGGAGAGCTTCACCCACACATCGCTCTCGCCCTTGACGATGACGCCCGGGTCGGCGTTCTTCCGCCGCTTGGTACGGCCCTGGGTGGGCGTGGTGATCTCGGCGATGTCCTCGGTGGCGCCGTCCTCCCCGCCGAGCGCGTCGACCAGCTTCTGCACCACGGACTGCGCGGTGATGTGCCCCTCGCCGATCGCCGCGTACAGCGCGGAGATGTCGGGGTAGCGCATCTCGTGGGCGAGGGTGACCAGCGAGTCGCCGGTGAGCACCCGCTGGATCGGCAGGTTCTGCTTGCGCATCGCGCGGGCGATGGCTTCCTTGCCCTGCTCGACCGCCTCCTCGCGGCGCTCCTTGGAGAACCAGGCGCGGATCTTGTTGCGGGCCCGGGGCGACTTGACGAAGCCCAGCCAGTCCTGGGACGGCCCGGCGCCGGACGCCTTGGAGGTGAACACCTCCACGGTGTCGCCGTTGTCGAGGGTGGACTCCAGCGGCACCAGCCGCCCGTTGACGCGGGCACCGATGGTGCGGTGGCCGACCTCGGTGTGCACCGCGTAGGCGAAGTCGACCGGGGTGGCGCCGGCCGGCAGCGCTATCACGTCACCCTTGGGGGTGAAGACGAAGACCTCGCTCTGCGACAGGTCGAACCGCAGCGACTCCAGGAACTCGCCCGGGTCCTCGGTCTCCTTCTGCCAGTCGAGCAACTGGCGCAGCCACGCCATGTCGTTGACCGCGTCGTCCTTCTTGTCCGAACGCGGGCTGTCGGTACGCACCTTGGAGGCGCCGGCCACCGCCTCCTGCTTGTACTTCCAGTGCGCGGCGATGCCGTACTCGGCGCGGCGGTGCATGTCGAAGGTGCGGATCTGCAGCTCGACGGGCTTGCCGCTGGGGCCGATCACGGTGGTGTGCAGCGACTGGTACATGTTGAACTTCGGCATCGCGATGTAGTCCTTGAACCGGCCGGGGACCGGGTTCCATCGCGCGTGAATGGTGCCGAGTGCCGCGTAGCAGTCCCGGACGGTGTCGACCAGCACCCGGATGCCGACCAGGTCGTAGATCTCCGCGAAGTCCCGGCCGCGGACGATCATCTTCTGGTAGACGCTGTAGTAGTGCTTCGGGCGGCCGGTGACGGTGGCCTTGATCCGGGCCGCGCGCAGGTCCTGCTGGACCTGGTCGGTGACCACGGCGAGGTACTCGTCGCGCTTGGGGGCGCGCTCGGCGACGAGGCGGACGATCTCGTCGTACATCTTCGGGTAGAGGATCGCGAAGGCGAGGTCCTCCAGCTCCCACTTGATGGTGTTCATGCCCAGCCGGTGGGCGAGCGGGGCGTAGATCTCCAGCGTCTCGCGGGCCTTCTTCTCCTGCTTCTCCCGCTTCAGGTAGCGCATGGTGCGCATGTTGTGCAGCCGGTCGGCGAGCTTGATGACCAGGACCCGGGGGTCCTTGGCCATCGCGACGACCATCTTGCGGACTGTCTCGGCCTGCGCGGCCTCGCCGAACTTGACCTTGTCCAGCTTGGTGACGCCGTCGACGAGCAAGGCGACCCGGTCGCCGAAGTCGCGGCGCAGCTGCTCCAGGCCGTACTCGGTGTCCTCGACGGTGTCGTGCAGCAGCCCGGCCATCAAGGTGGCGGGGTCCATGCCCAGCTCGGCGAGGATGGTGGTGACCGCCAGCGGGTGGGTGATGTACGGGTCGCCGCTCTTGCGCTTCTGGCCGCGGTGCCAGCGCTCGGCGACCTGGTAGGCGGCCTCGATCTGCCGCAACTGCGCGCTGTCGCCCTTGGGGTCGTTGCCCCGCACGACCCGCAGCAGCGGTTCGAGCACCGGGTTGTACGCGCTGGAGCGCTGCACGCCGAGCCGGGCGAGCCGGGCGCGGACCCGGCTGGAGGACGGGCCGGGGCGGGTCGGCGCGACGCTGCCGGGGGTGCGGACCGGCCGGATGGCGGCCGGGGCGGGCTTGGGCGCGAGAGTGGCGCCGTCGCGCTCCCCGTCACGCTCCGCGTCGCCCTCCGGCTGCGCCGTCTCCGCCGTGGCGGGCGCGGGCGCGGACCGGGGCGCGGACGGAGGTGTGCCCGCGGACGAGGAGGCGGACGAGGACGCGGGCGCCGGCGTGACAGGCGCGGGCGTGCCCTCCCCGCCGTCGGCCGGACCCGTCCCCTGGGCGGTCCCGTCAGCGGCGTTGAGCGGCTGGGCCTGGTCTGGCAACGGCACTCCTCACGCGGTGGAAGTCCCATGGTAACGAGCGGCGGCGCCCGGCGGGCGGCCCGCCAGGGGCAAGGCGGCCCCGGCCGGACCTCCGCGGGCCCCGGAACGCGCGGAGCGCGGGCGTACACCGCTGCGCGCCGGTGTACGCCCCCTGGGGCCGCCAGGGTGGCCCGGCCCGCCGCTCGGCGCCCCAGCGGCCCCAGCGGCCCCGTTACGGGCTCAGACCACCACGAGCGCGTCGAGCGGCACGCCCTTCAGGGCCGGGGCGAGCCGCTCCCGGCCACCGAGCACGGCCAGCTCCAGCAGCACCGCCAGGCCGACGACGCTCGCGCCGGTGCGGCCGATCAGGTCGAGCGCGGCCTCGGCGGTGCCACCGGTGGCGAGCACGTCGTCGATCACGATCACCCGGTCGCCGGGCCCGAAGGCGTCGGCGTGCACCTCGATCTCGGCGGTGCCGTACTCCAGCGCGTAGCCCTGCGCGAGGGTCGGGCCGGGCAGCTTGCCCGCCTTGCGGACCGGTACGAAGCCGAGCCGGGCGCGGGCGGCGGCGGGCGCGGCCAGGATGAAGCCTCTGGCCTCCAGGCCGACGACCTTGGTGGCCGCGTGCCGGCTGCACAGCCCGGCGAGCGCGTCCACGAGGGCGTTGAACGCCACCGGGTCGGCGAGCAGCGGCGTGATGTCCTTGAACATCACCCCGGGCTGCGGATAGTCCGGCACGTCGCGAATCCGGGACAGCAGCAGGTCCCGCAGCTCGGAGGAGGCGGCTTCCGTCGTGGTCATGGTGCTTCTTTCGGTACGGGGTCCGGTACGAGGAGCGCGCGGGCCCGCCGTCCGGGCGCCGGGCGGTACGAGGACGTGAAAACGCCCGCCGCCGCCCGGTGAGGTGCTTCCGGGCGGCGGCGGGCGGCGGATCAGCGGCGCTTGCCGGAGGGGCGGTTGCGGCCGCGGGTGCCCCGGTTGGAGGGCTGGTTGCGGGTCGGGCGGGAGGCGGAGTCGCTGCCGCCGGTGCGCTGGGCGCCGGGGCCGACGACCGCGGGTGCGGCGCCGTCCTCGTCGTCCTCGGGCCGGTCGTCGCTGTCGTCGGGGTCGGCCGGGGACTCGCCGGCGGCGAGCCTGGCCTTCGCCTTCGCCGCCTCGGAGGCCCGCTTGGCAAGCACCCGCTTACGCAGCGACTTCATCTGCGGCTCGTGCTCCTTCAGCTCCGCCACGATCGGGGTGGCGATGAAGATCGAGGAGTACGCACCGGCGGTGAGGCCGACGAACAGCGCGAGCGCGATGTCGTTGAGCATGCCGGCGCCGAGGATGCCGCCACCGATGAACAGCAGCGCGGCGACCGGCAGCAGCGCCACCACGGTGGTGTTGATCGACCGGACCAGGGTGCTGTTGAGGCTGCGGTTGGCGACCTCGCTGTAGGTGGCGGTGTTCTTCTTGGTGATGTCCTTGCTGGCTTCCTTCAGCCCGTCGAACACCACGACCGTGTCGTAGAGCGAGTAACCGAGGATGGTCAGCAGGCCGATCACCGTGCCGGGCGAGACCTCGAAGCCGACGATCGCGTAGACGCCGACGGTGATGGTGAGGTCGTGCAGCAGGGCGACGAGCGCGGCCACGGCCATCCGCCACTCGAAGGCGATGGCGAGATAGATGACCACCAGCACCAGGAAGATGATCAGACCTTCGACTGCCTTGTGGGTGATCTCCTTGCCCCAGCTCGGGCCGACGATCTCCGCGTCGATCTTCGACGACGGGAGGTCGAGGTCCTTGGCGATCTCCTGCTGGACCTTCTTCGACTCGTCCGTGGAGAGTCCGGCGACCTGGATGCGCATGCTGCCGTTGCCGAGCTTCTGCACGGTGGCGTCGCGGCCGTCGGTGTCCCCGGAGATCTTGCTCTGCACGTCGGAGACGGACATGGACGTCTTCGGGGTGTTGAAGACCGCGCCGCCGGAGAAGTCGATGCTCTCCTTCAGGCCGTTCACCACCAGGCCGACGATCGCGACGATCGTGACGATGATGGAGACCGTGTACCAGATCTTCCGCTTGCCGACGAAGTCGTAGCTGACCTCACCGCGGTGCAACCGGTGACCGAGGGTGCCGAGCTTGGACATCAGGCTTCCTTCGTCTCGGAGGACTGGCGGCGGATACGGCGCAGCGGCGGAGTGACGCCCAGGCTCTCCGCGTTGAGGCCGGACCACTTGTGGCCCTTGGCGTAGAAGGCCTTGCGGGCGAGGATCGTCATCAGCGGCTTGGTGAACAGGAACACCACGGCGACGTCGAGCAGGGTGGTCAGGCCGAGGGTGAACGCGAAGCCCCGGACCTTGCCGACCGACACGACGTACAGCACGGCCGCGGCGAGGAAGGACACGAAGTCCGACACCAGGATGGTGCGCCGGGCGCGCGGCCAGCCGCGGGCCACCGCCGGTTGCAGCGACCTGCCGTCGCGTAGCTCGTCCCGGATTCTCTCGAAGAAGACGATGAACGAGTCCGCGGTGATACCGATGGCGACGATGGCGCCGCAGACCGCCGGCAGGTTCAGCGCGAATCCGACCGCCTCACCCAGCAGGCACATGATCGTGTAGGTGAGCCCGGCGGAGACCAGCAGGCTGAGCACGGCGACGAAGCTGAGGCCGCGGTAGTACGCCAGCAGGTAGAGCACCACGAGCGCGAGGCCGACGGCACCGGCGATCATGCCGCCGTGCAGCTGCTCGCCGCCGAGCGCGGCCGAGACGGTGGTCTTGTCGGAGATGTTGAAGGCCAGCGGCAGCGAGCCGTACTTCAGCACGTTCGCCAGGTCGGTGGCGGACTGCTGGGTGAAGTCACCGGAGATCTGGGCGGTGCCGCCGGACAGGGTCGTGGAGACCGAGGGGGCCGACACCACGTTGCCGTCGAGGTCGATGGCGAACTGGTTGTTCGGCGACTGCTGCGCGGACAGCGTCTTGGTGACGGAGGTGAACTGCGAGGAGCCCTTGCTGTCGAAGCTCAGGTTCACCACCCAGCCGTTGCCGCCCTGGGTGTCGAAGTTGGCGTTGGCGCTGGTGACGTGCTTGCCGTCGATCTCGGAGGGGCCGAGCAGGTACTTCACCCACTGCTTGCCCTCCTGGCCGCAGGCGACGACCGGGTCGGTGCCCTTGGTGCCCTCGGCCGCCTTGGCCCGCTCGGCAGCCTTCGTGCAGTCGATGGCCGCGTACTTGGCCTGGAGAGCGGCCGGCACGCCTGACGTCGGGTCGCTGGTCGCGCCGCTGGTGTCGGTCGGGTCCGGCGAGGCGGTGCTCGGCGTCGTCGCGGTCGGCTTCGGGGTGGGGGCCTTGTCCGTGCTCGACTTCAGGGCGTCGGTGACCGCGCGGCCCTGGCTGCTGGTGGACGACGGGCTCGCGGTGGACTTCGACGAGCTCGACGGCGTCGTGCTCGACTTCGGGGTGGCGGAGCCGGACGACTTCGGGGTGGCGCTGCCGGAGGGAGTCGGCGTCGTCGTCGGCGTGGGGGCGCCGGCGCCGTCGGCGAGGACCGGCCGGAAGTAGAGCTGAGCGGTGGTGCCCACCTGCTGCTCGGCCTGGTCGGCGTTGGTGCTCTTGGGGATGTCGACGATGATGTTGTCGCTCCCCTGGGTCTGCACCTCCGCCTCGGAGACGCCCAGGCCGTTGACGCGGTTGTTGATGATGTTGACCGCGGTGTTCATGTTCGCCTTGGAGACGGCCTTGCCCTGGTCGGGCTTGGCGGTCAGCGTGATCTCCACGCCGCCGGCGAGGTCGATGCCGAGCCGCGGGGTCTTGTGGCCGGAGAGGAAGATCCCTCCGGTCAGCGCCACCAGAGCGACGAGGATCACGGCCAGAGCGCGCCCGGGGTATCCCTGGCTCCCCGAGGACCTGCGGCCCTTCTTGGCTGCTGCCACCTTGTTGTCTCTCCCTGTCCTACCGCCCCCGGGCATGCGTGCCCAGGGGTGGCCACGAGTGGATGAAGCCGGACGCTTACTTGGAGGCGGAGCCGTTCTGCTCCTTGGCGGCGTCGTCCTTGGCGGCGGAGCCGTCCTGCTCCGCGTCCGCGTCGGACTTGTCGAGGCTGATGGGCTCCTCGTCGCCGTCGGCCGCCTTGTCCGCGTCCGTCACACCATCGGCCGATGCGGCGTCCCCCGCGACCGCGTCGGCGCCGTCCTCGGCCTCCCCGTCGAGCCCGGCGGGCTCCTCGGGCTCGATGCCGTGCACGATCCGGTTGAACTCCTCCTCGGAGAGCACCGTGCCGATGGCGGACTTGGTGAAGTGGGCGTGAACACCGTCCGTGATCTCCAGGAGGACGGTCTCGTCGTTCACCTCCTTCACCACGGCGTACATGCCACCGATGGTGCGCACGCCGGTGCCGGGCTCCATCTTGTTGCGCATCTCCAACGCCTGGCGCTGCTTGGTCTTCTGCGACCGGGTCATCATGAACATGACGCCGACGATCAGGATCAGGGGGAGGAGAATTCCGATGCTCACGGTGTGGACATTCCTTCGCACGGCCAACGTGGGGGATGGCCTGGATTTCGGGATGTGGGTGCCGATCCAGAGGAAGGGCGTCGGCGGAGTCTAAGCGCTGGCTCGCCGATGGAACAACGCCCAGCATTGCATGGGGGTTCCTAATCGGAAGAGTCTAACCGAGGTCAGGTTCCGAACAGGCCGGTCTGTCCGGTTCCGCCCTGACTCGTCCCACCGCCCTGCTGGGGCGGTACGAGGCCCAGGTGGGACCAGGCCGCGGGGGTCGCCACCCGGCCCCTGGGGGTCCTTGCGAGCAGCCCTTCCCGCACCAGGAACGGCTCCGCGACCTCCTCGACGGTCTCCCGCTCCTCCCCCACCGCGACGGCGAGCGTGGACAGGCCGACCGGGCCGCCCCCGAAGAGTTTCAGCAGCGCGTGCAGGACCGCCCGGTCCAGCCGGTCCAGGCCGCGGGCGTCGACTTCGTAGACCTCCAGGGCCTGGGCGGCGATCTCGCGGTCGACCGCGCCGTCGGCCCGCACCTGGGCGTAGTCCCGCACCCGGCGCAGCAGCCGGTTGGCGATCCGCGGGGTGCCGCGGGAGCGGCCGGCGATCTCGGCGGCGCCGTCGGTGTCGATCCTCACGTCCAGCAGCCCGGCCGAGCGGTGGATCACCCGCTCCAGCTCGGCGGGGGCGTAGAACTCCATGTGACCGGTGAAACCGAACCGGTCGCGCAGCGGCGGCGGCAGCAGTCCGGCCCTGGTGGTGGCGCCGACCAGGGTGAAGGGCGGCAGCTCCAGCGGGATCGCGGTCGCGCCCGGGCCCTTGCCGACGATCACGTCGACCCGGAAGTCCTCCATCGCCATGTAGAGCATCTCCTCGGCCGGCCGGGACATCCGGTGGATCTCGTCGAGGAAGAGCACCTCACCCTCGGTGAGCGAGGAGAGGATCGCGGCGAGGTCGCCGGCGTGCTGGATGGCCGGGCCCGAGGTGATCCGGATCGGCGCGGACATCTCGGCCGCGATGATCATCGACAGGGTGGTCTTGCCGAGCCCGGGGGCCCCCGAGAGCAGGACGTGGTCGGCGGTGGCGCCCCGCTGGCGGGCGGCCTTGAGCACCAGGTCGAGCTGCTGGCGCACCCGCTCCTGCCCGATGAACTCGTCCAGCTCCTTGGGCCGCAGCGCCGCCTCGACCGCCTGGTCCTCACGGTCGGCGGCCGACCCGACCAGCCGGTCGGGCGTATCGGCGGGGGCGTCGTCCCAGTTCATGGCAGGTCTCTCGGGTCGGGCGGGCGGAGGTCGGACACGGTCGGGCGGATGGTTCCGGATGAACGGCTTTCGATGAACGGCTTTCGATGAACGGCTCCGGGTGGACGGGGAACCGGTCGGCGGTGCGGGCTGGTGCGGAGGGTACGGGGTGCGCGGACGGGATCGGCTGACGCGGCGGCGGTACGGCGTCAGCGAGCGCGGTTGAGGGTCTGTAGGGCCGCGCGCAGCAGGGTGCCGACATGGGGCTCGGCGGCGGCCTCGGCCTGCGGGGTGACCGCCGCGACCGCCTCCTCCGCCTCGCGCGGCGCGTAGCCGAGCCCGACGAGCGCGGCCAGCAGCTGCTCGGACCAGGACGGCGGCACCGCGGCGCTAGCACCGCGGCCGGCCGCGGTGCCGGTGCCCAGCGGGGCCCCCAGCCGGTCCTTCAGCTCCAGCAGCAGCCGCTGGGCGCCCTTCTTGCCGATCCCGGGCACCGCGGTGAGGGCTTTCTCGTCGCCGGCCGCGACAGCGGCGCGCAGGGCGTCGGGGGCGTGCACGGCGAGCATCGTCTGGGCCAGTCGCGGGCCGACCCCGCTGACGGTCTGGAGCAGCTCGAAGACCTGCCGCTCGTCGTCGTCGGCGAAGCCGTAGAGGGTGAGGGAGTCCTCCCGGACCACCAGGGAGGTGGCCAGCCGGGCGGGCTCGCCCAGCCGCAGGGCGGCCAGGGTGCCGGGTGCGCACTGCACGGCCATGCCGATCCCACCGACCTCGATGACCGCGGTGTCCGGGGCGAGCGCGGCCACCGGGCCGCTGACGAAGGCGATCACGGGGTGGGCTCCTGAGTGGGTACGGGCGGCCGGTCGGGGGTGCGGCGGGCGGTGCCGCGGTGGGTGGCGGCGGCGCGCTGGGCGGCGGCCGCCTGCTGGAGGCGGTTGCCGGCGACGGCCTGCTGGAGGCGGTTGGTGGCCGGGGAACGCCAGATGTGGCAGATGGCCAGCGCCAGCGCGTCGGCGGCGTCGGCGGGCTTGGGCGGGGCGTCCAGCCGCAGCAGCCTGGTCACCATGGCGCCGACCTGGTCCTTCCCGGCCCGGCCGCTGCCGGTGACGGCCGCCTTGACCTCGCTGGGAGTGTGCAAGTGCACCGGCAGGCCGCGCCGGGACGCGCACAGGATGGCGACCGCGCTGGCCTGGGCGGTGCCCATCACGGTGCGGACGTTGTGCTGGCTGAAGACGCGCTCGACGGCCACGGCCTCGGGGCGGTGCTCGTCCAGCCACGCTTCCAGGCCCCGCTCGATCAGCACCAGCCGGTGGCCGATGTCCGCGTCGGCGGGCGTGCGGATCACCCCGACGCCGGCCATCGTCAGTGCCCGGCCGGGCACGCCGTCGACCACGCCGACACCGCACCGGGTCAGCCCCGGGTCCACGCCGAGCACCCGCATGCCGCCCCCTTCCCGCGCGCGTCCACCGCCGTCGGCGCCACTCGCCAACCTGTTCGTGCAGGTTATCGGTTGGCACCGACAAACAGCGGAGGGGCCGACGGGGTGTGTCCCGTCGGCCCCTCCTGACCGTCCGTCAGCGGCGGCTCAGGCGTCGACCTTCTCCATGACCTCGTCGGAGACGTCGAAGTTGGCGAAGACGTTCTGCACGTCGTCGCTGTCCTCCAGCGCGTCGATCAGCTTGAAGATCCTGCGGGCCCCGTCCTCGTCCAACTCGACCTGCATGGTGGGCAGGAAGTTGGCGTCGGCGGAGTCGTAGTCGATACCGGCCTCCTGGAGGGCCTTGCGGACCGGCACCAGGTCGGTGGCCTCGCTGATCACCTCGTAGGACTCGCCGAGGTCGTTGACCTCCTCGGCGCCGGCGTCCAGGACCGCGCCCAGGACGTCGTCCTCGCCCAGCTCGCCCTTGGGGACGATCACCACGCCCTTGCGGTTGAACAGGTACGACACCGAGCCCGGGTCGGCCATCGAGCCGCCGTTGCGGGTCATCGCCACGCGCACGTCGGAGGCGGCGCGGTTGCGGTTGTCGGTCAGGCACTCGATGAGGACGGCGACGCCGTTCGGCCCGTAGCCCTCGTACATGATCGTCTGGTAGTCCGCGCCGCCGGCCTCCAGGCCCGCGCCGCGCTTCACCGCGCTGTCGATGTTCTTGTTCGGGACCGAGCTCTTCTTGGCCTTCTGGATGGCGTCGAAGAGGGTCGGGTTGCCGTCCGGGTCAGCGCCGCCGGTGCGCGCCGCGACCTCGATGTTCTTGATCAGCTTCGCGAAGAGCTTGCCGCGCTTGGCATCGATCACGGCCTTCTTGTGCTTCGTCGTAGCCCATTTAGAGTGGCCGGACATCCGACAGTCTCCTTCGCGTCACCAGTGCTGTTCTTCGTCGCGTGTTCTTCGTCGCGCGCTCGATCCTACCGGGATACGGTCAGCTCCCCGCGCGCACGGCGGACACGAAGAGTTCATGCACCCGGTGGTCACCGGTCAGCTCCGGGTGGAACGACGTGGCCAGCACGTTTCCCTGCCGTACGGCGACGATGTGGCCGTCGTACTCGGCGAGTACCTCGGTGTTCGCGCCGACCGACTCCACCCACGGCGCGCGGATGAAGACACCCTCGACCGGGCCGCCGGGCACACCCCGCACGTCGACGAACGCCTCGAAGGACTCGTTCTGCCGGCCGAAGGCGTTGCGGCGCACGATCATGTCGATACCGCCGAACGTCTCCTGCCCCGAGCGGGGGTCGAGGATCTTGTCGGCGAGCATGATCAGGCCGGCGCAGGTGCCGTAGACCGGCAGCCCGGCACGGATCGCGGCGCGCAGCGGCCCGGTCAGCCCGAACAGCGCGGCGAGCTTGGAGATGGTGGTGGACTCGCCGCCGGGTATCACCAGCCCGTCCAGGGCGGCCAGTTCCTCGGGGCGCCGGACGGCCGTGGCCGCGGCGTCCGCCGCGGCCAGGGCTGCCAGGTGCTCCCGGACGTCGCCCTGAAGGGCCAGGACGCCGATGGTGGGAGAACTCGTCATCGTCGCCTTACCAGCCGCGGTTCGCGTAGTGCTCGGACTCCGGCAGGGTGTCGATGTTGATGCCGACCATGGCCTCGCCGAGGTTGCGGGAGGCGTCCGCGATGACCTTCGGGTCGTCGAAGAAGGTGGTGGCGCGGACGATGGCCGCGGCGCGCTTGGCGGGGTCGCCGGACTTGAAGATGCCCGAGCCGACGAAGACGCCCTCGGCACCGAGCTGGCGCATCAGCGCGGCGTCGGCGGGGGTGGCCACGCCGCCGGCGGAGAAGAGCACCACCGGCAGCTTGCCGAGCTCGGCGACCTCGCGGACCAGCTCGTACGGGGCGCGCAGTTCCTTGGCGGCGGCGAACAGCTCGTTGTTGTCCAGGCCGCGCAGCCGGGAGATCTCGCCCTTGATCTGCCGCAGGTGGCGGACCGCCTCGACCACGTTGCCGGTGCCGGCCTCGCCCTTGGAGCGGATCATCGCGGCGCCCTCGGCGATCCGCCGCAGCGCCTCGCCCAGGTTGGTGGCACCGCACACGAACGGGGTGGTGAAGGCCCACTTGTCGGAGTGGTTGACCTCGTCGGCCGGGGTCAGCACCTCGGACTCGTCGATGTAGTCCACGCCGAGCGCCTGGAGCACCTGGGCCTCGACGAAGTGGCCGATCCGGGACTTGGCCATCACCGGGATGGACACGGCGCCGATGATGCCGTCGATCATGTCCGGGTCCGACATGCGGGCCACGCCGCCGTCCTTGCGGATGTCGGCGGGCACCCGCTCCAGCGCCATCACGGCGACGGCGCCGGCGTCCTCGGCGATCTTCGCCTGCTCGGGGGTGACGACGTCCATGATCACGCCGCCCTTGAGCTGCTCGGCCATGCCGCGCTTGACGCGGGCGGTGCCGGTCTCGGGGGACGGGGAAGCGGACGGGGAAGCGGTGGACACAGTGACCTCACTCCTGGCGACGGATGTCATTGGCTCCATCGTCCGGCGGCGCCCGGACCACCGGAAAGGGCCAATTCGGCGCAGGTGGCTCCCCCGACACGCCTACGAGGTGGTGGCGCCCCCCTCGGCGGTCAGCACCGCCGGCGGCTCGTCGTCCATCTCGAAGGCGAGCGGGAACGGGGCGTGGCCGGCCAGTCGCAGCCAGCGCACCACCCGGTGCCGGCGGACCGCCCGCGCGGCGCGCACCGCGTCGTTGTGGAACCGCCGGGCCATCGGCACCCGGCGCACCGCCCGGGTCAGCTCGCCGACCGCCTCCGTCCCGCCGGGCGCCGCCCCGATCTCCGCGACCGCGTCGGGTTCGGCGAACACCACGCGCAGCGCCTGGCTCAACTCGCTCTCGGCCACCTCGCGTTGGTCCGGCTCGGCCTGCCGGGCCGCGTGCGCGGCCTCGTACAGCACGATGGACGCGGCCGGGTCCAGTACGCCCGAGGTCGCCAGCTCCTGCGCGACCGAGGCGCGGCGCAGCAGTTGCGCGTCCAGCGCGGCGCGCGCCGCGTCGATCCGCGCGTGGAGGCGGTCCAGGCGCCCCGCGGTCCAGCTCAGGTAGAGCCCGAGCACGATCAGTGCGGCTACGACGCAAATCAGGGTGGTCACCGCGGCACCCTATTCCCCCGGGGTGGTCGGTTCCGTCGGTTCCGGGACCTCGCGCCCGGTGGGTGGCCGGGCTATCTCCCAGGCGAAGCTCTGGGGAAGCGCAGTTCCCCGCGCCCCTGATGCGTACGTGCGGCTCGCCGCGTGCTTGCCCCGAGGGCCCGAGGGCCCGGGCACATCAAGGGGCGCGTGAGGGCACTTCCCTTGGCTCCGCCGGGGGCACCTCCACCCAGGCGAGGATCTGGGGGGAGAACCGCGCGACCGGCCCACCACCGACAGGTGGTCCCCGAACCGGCAGAACGCACCACCCCGGAGGGTCAGGGCGCCGGCCGAACCGCTTCCGCACCCACGGTGACCGTCTCGTAGACCGACAAGATCTCCGCGGCGACCACGGCCCAGTCGAAGCGCCGTACATGCGCGGACGCGCGGGTACGGAGCCGCTCGCGGCCCTCCGCGTCCCCGAGCATCCGCACGGCGGCCGCCGCGAGCGCGTCGGCGTCCCCGTTGGGGAACAACTCCCCCGCGCTGCCCTGCGCCAGCACCTGCGCGAACGCGTCGAGGTCGGCGGCGAGCACGACCGCCCCCGCGGACATCGCCTCCACCAGGATGATCCCGAAACTCTCTCCGCCGAGGTTGGGCGCGACGTAGAGGTCGACGCTGCGCAGCAGCCGCGCCTTGTCCTCGTCGCTGACCATCCCCAGGAACTCGACCCGGTCGTGGAGTTCGGCCGGGAGCGGTTCCAGCGCCTCCCGCTGGTCGCCGCGCCCGGCGACGAGCAGCCGGGCACCGGGCCGCTCCTGGAGGATGCCGGGCAGCGCCCGCATCAGGACCGGCAGCCCCTTGCGGGGCTCGTCGATGCGCCCGATGAACCCGATCGTGTCGCCCTGCCACTCGGGCCGCGGCTGCGCGCGCGCGAAGAACCCGACGTCCACGCCGTTGGGGATGACGACCGCGTCGCCGCCGAGGTGTTCGACCAGGGTGCGCCGGGCGTACTCGCTGACCGCGATCCGCGCGCTGATCTTCTCCAGCGCGGGCTGGAGGATCGGGTAGGCCGCGATCATGGCGCGCGAGCGGGGGTTGGAGGTGTGGAAGGTCGCCACGATCGGGCCGCGGGCCGCCCAGCAGGCGAGCAACCCGAGCGACGGGGAGGTCGGTTCGTGGATGTGGATGACGTCGAACCCGCCGTCGTGCAGCCAGCGGCGCACCCGCGCGGCCGACAGGAAGCCGAAGTTCAGCCGTGCCACGGAGCCGTTGTACGGCACGGGCACCGCGCGGCCGGCGGAGACCGCGTACGGCGGCAGCGGCGTCTCGTCGTCGGCCGGGGCCAGCACGGACACGTGGTGGCCGAGGGCGATCAGATGCTCGGCCAGATCGCGGATGTGGTACTGGACGCCGCCGGGGACGTCCCAGGAGTACGGGCAGACGATCCCGATCCTCAAGTTCTCTCCGTCCCGGGGCGCTCGGTGGGCGCGGTGGATTCGGTGGGCGCGGTGGATGCGGCGGACCGCGCCCCGTCGTCCGGCGCGGAGACGTCACCCGACGCGGGTACGTCGGTCGAAGCGGGTGCGTCGGTCGAAGCGGGTACGTCCGTCGCACCGGACTCGCCACCCGAAGCAGGTGCGTCACCCGACGCGGGTACGTCCGCCGCAACGGACTCGCCACCCGAAGCAGGTGCGTCACCCGACGCGGCTACGTCCGTCGCCGCCGGCTCGTCACTCGACGCGGGTAGGTCGGCCCGCGCCGGCGCGCCGGCGGATTCCGGCGCCTCCGCCGAGGGGGACGCCTCCCCCGGCCCCGCGGGTTGCCCCGCGTCGGCCGGCGCCCGCTGCGGCAGGTCGCTCAGCCAGAGCCGTTGCAGCATGTGCCAGTCCTGCGGGTGCTCGGCGATCCCGGCCTCGTACACGTTCGCCAGCACCTGCGTCATCACCGCCGTGCGGCTCGCGCGGTCGCCCTCGGCCGGGACCTCGACCGGGGGGTGCACCATGCCCTGCATGACGGGCGAGTCGTCGTACCAGAGGGTGACCGGCAGCAGCAGCGCGCCGGTCTGCTGGGCGAGCATCGCCGGGCCCGCGGGCATCCGGGTCTTCTCGCCGAAGAAGTCGACCTCGACGCCGCTCCTGGACAGGTCGCGGTCCGCGACCAGGCAGACCAGGCCGCCCGCGCGCAGCCGCCGCGCGAGGGTGCCGAAGGCGGCGCCGCCGGTGTGCGGCAGGACCTCCATGCCGAGGCTCTCGCGGTAGGCGACGAACCGGTCGTAGAGGGTCTCCGGCTTCAGCCGCTCGGCGACGGTCGCGAACGGCGTCTCCAGCTTGGTGGTGACCCACGCCCCGGCCAGGTCGTAGTTGCCCATGTGCGGCAGCGCGAGGATGACCCCGCGGCCCGCGGCGAGCCCGTCGGTGAGCCAGTGCACGTCCTGTGGGGCGAAGCCGCCGCGGATGCGGTCCTTGCTCCAGGCCGGCAGCCGGAAGGACTCCATCCAGTACCGCAGGTAGGAGCGCATGCCCTGCCGGGACAGCTCGCGCAACCGGTCGGGCCCCGCGCCGGGCACCACGCGCGAAAGGTTCGCCTCCAGCCGCTGGACGCCCTTGCCGCGCTGCCGCCAGGCGGCGTCGGCGATGGTCCGGCCGAGCGCCCTGGCCGCCGGTTCCGGCAGCGTCTTCACCGCGCTCCAACCGAGCCCGTACAGGCCGTCGGTGAGGCGTTCCTTCACACGCCGCTCCCCTGGCCGACCGCCTGCTCGGCGGCCTCGGCCTCGGCGGCTTCCCGGCGCACCGTGACGACCCGCTGGATCAGCGTGATGAGGCTGCCGACGGCGACCACCCACAGGGCGATCGGCAGCAGCCACTGGATGCCGGGGACGCCGAAGGTGCGGTGGAAGCCGGCGAGGCCGCACAGCACCAGCGTGATGACCAGCCGCTCGGAGCGCTCGACCAGGCCGTTGACCGCGACCTTGAGGCCGATCGCCTCGCCGCGCGCCTTGGTGTACGAGACCACCTGCCCGCTGGCGAGGCAGAAGATGGTGACCGCGCACAGCACGAGGTTGTCACCGCCGCCGGCGTACCAGAGCGCGAGGCCGCCGAAGACGGCGCCGTCGGCGACGCGGTCGAGGGTGGAGTCCAGGAACGCGCCCCAGCGGCTGGAGCGGCCGGCCTGCCGGGCCATGTTGCCGTCGACCAGGTCCGAGAAGACGAACAGGGTGATGACGACGGTGCCCCAGAAGAACTCGCCCCGGGGGTAGAAGGCCAGTGCGCCGGCGACGACACCCGCGGTGCCGATCAGGGTCACCGTGTCCGGTGACACCCCCTTGCGCAGGAGGAATCCGGCGAACGGCGTGAGAACACGCGTGAAAAACGCACGCGCGTACTTGTTCAGCATGGCCTTCCCGACAGGTCGGTGGAGTTCGGAGCAGGGATGTACGAAGCGGCCGAACACGGCGGCCGGTGCGGCCGCCGGATGCCCCATCGTAGTCAGACCCGGATGTGGGTGCCCCTGACCCTCCAGGGTGGTGTGTTCCGCCGGCTCGGGGACCACCTGCCGGTGGGTGGTTCTCGCGCGGTTCTCCCCCGGAGCTTCCCCTGGGGGTGCCCCCACGCGCTCCTGGTGGTGCGCGGCTCCCTCCGTGCTTGCCCGGGAGTACCCGCGGCACCCCTCAAGGGTCCCGGCGCCCGATTTGGGCGTACCGTCGAAGGGAACCTGTACGCACCCGCGGAGTGACCCCCGGGAGGCGGGAAACAATGAGTGGTGGCGGTAGGAAGGACGCGGTTCCAGGGGCCGCCGGAGGCGTATCCGCGGCGGCTCCCGCCGGGAGTCGCCCCGAGGCGGTGCGCAACGTGGTGCTGGTCGGCCACAGCGGCGCGGGCAAGACCACGCTGGTGGAGGCGCTGGCGCAGGCCACCGGGGCGGTGGGCCGGGCCGGCCGGGTGGAGGACGGCGGTTCGCTGTCGGACCACGACGAGATCGAGCAGCGCCAGCAGCGCTCGGTGCAGTTGTCCCTGGTGCCGGTGGAATGGGGCGGAGTCCGGGTCAACGTGCTGGACACCCCCGGATACGCCGATTTCGTCGGGGAGTTGAGGGCCGGTCTGCGAGCAGCGGACGCGGCCCTCTTCGTCGTCTCGGCCGCGCAGGACGGCGAGGGCATCGGCGGCGCGACCCGGATGGTGTGGGACGAGTGCGCTGCGGTCGGCATGCCGCGGGCCGTGGTGGTCACGCACCTGGAGTCCGCGCGGGCCGGTTTCGAGGAGACCGCCGCGCAGTGCGCGAGCGAGCTCGGCGGCGACGACCCGGACGCGGTGCTGCCGCTGTACCTGCCGGTGCACGGCCCGGCGGGACCCGACGGCCACGCCCCGGTCACCGGCCTGGTCGGGCTGCTCACCGGCCGGGTCTACGACTACTCCACCGGTGAGCGGGTGGAGGCCGACCCCGACGCCGAGCTGGCCCCGCGGCTCGCCGAGGCCCGCAACCGGCTGATCGAGGGGATCATCGCCGAGAGCGAGGACGAGACGCTGATGGACCGCTACCTCGGCGGCGAGTCGATCGACGTCGGGACCCTCGTCACCGACCTGGAGCGGGCCGTGGCCCGCGGCACCTTCCACCCGGTGCTGGCCGCCGCCCCCGCCGCCGAGGGCTCCCGCCAGGGCCTGGGCACCGTGGAACTCCTCGAACTGGTCACCGGCGGCTTCCCCACCCCGCTGGAGCGCGCCGCCCCGCCGGTCACCGACCCCGACGGCCGCCCCCGCCCGCCGCTGACCTGCGACCCGGACGGCCCGCTGGCCGCCGAGGTGGTCAAGACCACCTCCGACCCCTACGTCGGCCGGCTCAGCCTGGTACGGGTCTTCTCCGGCACGCTGCGGCCCGACGAGACGGTGCACGTGTCCGGGCACGGCATGGAGGACCGCGGGCACGAGGACCACGACGTGGACGAGCGGGTCGGCGCGCTGTCGTCGCCGTTCGGCAAGCAGCAGCGCCCGGTGCCGTCCGCGTCCGCCGGCGACCTGGTGTGCGTGGCGAAACTGACCCGCGCCGAGACCGGTGACACCCTCTCCGACCAGGACCACCCGCTGCTGATGGCGCCGTGGCGGATGCCCGACCCGCTGCTGCCGATCGCGATCGAGGCGCACAGCAACGCCGACGAGGACAAGCTCTCCCAGGGCCTGGCCCGGCTGGTCGCCGAGGACCCCACCATGCGGCTGGAGCAGAACCCCGACACCCACCAGGTGGTGCTGTGGTGCATGGGCGAGGCGCACGCCGACGTGGCGCTGGAGCGGCTGCGCAGCCGCTACGGGGTGCAGGTCGACGCGGTCGCGCACAAGGTGCCGCTGCGCGAGACGTTCGGGCAGCCCGCGACCGCCCGCGGCCGGCACGTCAAACAGTCCGGCGGGCACGGACAGTTCGCGATCTGCGAGATCGAGGTGGAGCCGCTGCCGGTGGGCTCGGGCATCGAGTTCGTCGACAAGGTGATCGGCGGGGCGGTGCCGCGCCAGTTCATCCCGTCGGTGGAGAAGGGCATCCGCGCCCAGGCCGCCCGCGGGGTCGCGCTCGGCTTCCCGGTGGTCGACATCCGGGTCACGCTCTCCGACGGCAAGGCGCACTCGGTGGACTCCTCCGACGCCGCCTTCCAGACCGCGGGCGCGCTGGCGCTGCGGGAGGCCGCCGCCGAGTGCCCGATCCACCTGCTCGAACCCGTGGACGAGGTCGGGGTGTTGGTGCCGGACGCCTACGTCGGCCCGGTGATGAGCGACCTGTCCAGCCGGCGGGGCCGCGTCCTGGGCTCCGAACCGGCGGGCGAGGGCCGCTCGATGGTGCGGGCCGAGGTGCCCGAGATCGAGATCGGCCGGTACGCCATCGACCTGCGCTCCCTGTCGCACGGCACCGGCCGGTTCAGCCGCCACTACGCCCGTCACGAGCCGATGCCGGCGCAACTCGCCGCGAAAATGCATTACTTGGAAGAGGCGGAACAGCAGACGGCGCGCGCCAGGTGACGCCGCGCCGGTAATGTGGAAAGTGCTCCGAACGTGTGATGCGGCCCTGTGCGGGGAATGGGCTGGTCGGAGCCTGCCTTTCAGGGTGCGGTCGGATGGCGAGTGGGGGCTGCGGTGACAGACGGGTTCGACTTCAGCCCGGGAGCGCAGGTCCCGCTCCTGGGTACCGACGGCGAGACGGCCGCGACACAGGCGCTCGCCTCGGCGGCGTACCGGGACTCCACGATGGAGGACCTGATCGGCATCAGTGACGGTGCCAAGGTGACGCCGCCCCGGCTGTCGCTGTTCGAGCCCAACCTCGGTGAGGCGTTCGCGCGGGCGGTGCAGGTCCGGATGCTGGGCGCGGCCCGCGGCGAACTCGTGCAGTCCTTCGGCATCGAGCCGCAGACCGTCGTCGAGCACTGCCTGGCGGCCACCCGGATCAGGCAGGAGCGCGACAACCGGCTGAGCGTCGTGATGGGGGTGTGCGGGCTGCTGTTCCTGCCGGGCACCTTGCTGTGGCTCGGCGCGTTCCAGCTGCGCCGCTCGCTGACCGGCCTGAGGGAGAAGGGCAACAAGGCGGGCGTGCTGGGCGGGGCGGTGCTCGCGGTCGCGGCCGTGCTGGCGGTCCTGCTGGCGATCCGGCCGCCGTTCAGCGGGTTCTGGGCGCTGTACTTCCGCGTGGTGATGATCGTGCCGGTGATCGGCTGGTTCCTCGCCCGCCGGATCTGCGAGCGCACCGCCAAGGACCTGCGCGACCGGTGGGGCGAACTGGCCGGCGGCTCCGGGGTCGGCGCGAAGATCCCCGAGGCGGTGCCGCGCAACCCCAACCAGCTACGCGCCGAAAGCCTCCGGCAGAGCCTGGCGAAGCTCGCCGCCGAGCAGAGCAGCAACGTCGTCTTCTACGCGGGCCCGCGCGGGATACTCGGCATGGGCAGCCGCTGGGGCAGCTGGCAGATGGCCGAGGAGCTGGTGCCGCGCGAGGACATGAAGGAGATCAACCCGTTCCGCAGCTGGGATGTGATCCGGGCGATCCACGACCGGCTGCGGATGCTGGAGCGCGGCCCCCTGCACACCGGCGGCTTCCCCAAGCCGTCGATACGGCACTGGGTGGTGGCCCCGATCAGCGAGAGCGCCGGCAGCATCTCCCGCCCCACTGGGACCGAGGTCGAGGCGTACACCGTCAAGGACTTCGAGATCCAGCGGATCTGCAACACCCAGCAGTTCGGCAAGGGCAACCGGCACTACCTGGGCATCCAGTTCGTGCTGTGGGACGGCAACCTCGTGATCACCCTCATGGTCACCGTGACCGTCCTCGCGCAGACCCTCCGCGTCGAGGTCACCGGATACGCGCTCGGCCCGATCAAGGGCCTGTTCACCTCCAAGCCGTCCGCGCCGACCAAGACGGTCAGCAAGTCCGTGAAGTTCTGGGAGACCAGGACCGTCTCGCTGCCGGTCGTCAATCCGTCCGAGGTGGTCCGCCTCACCGCCCGCGCGCCGCTGACCCGGTTCCCGTCGATCCTCGACCACCTCGGCGGCTCCCTCAAGCTCCCCGAGCCCTTCGGCCTGCGCCACACCTGGGCCGACAAGCCCTGGCAGCACCGCTTCATGGCCGACGACGCACTCCGCGCCGCCACCCCCGTCCTCCGCGCGGTGCACGCCGCCGCGATCCAGGTGATGGACGAGAACGGCGTCGACATCACCCAGTTCACCAGCCGCTCCATGGCGCTCGGCGGCATGGTCCAGGGCGTCGAGCCCAAGAAGGCCGACGCCTACGACGCGTAGGGCGGTGCCCCGGGTCGTGTGCGGCTCCCTTCGCGGAGGGAGCCGCACGTACTCAGGGGCGCGTGCGGCCCCCAGGCGAAGCTCTGGGGGGAGAGCCGCGCGCGCAACCCACCGCCGGCAGGCGGTCCCCCGACCGACGGCCCCCCACCCCGGAGGGTCAGCTCGGCCAGGCGTCCGCGAGCAGCTTGCGGGTGTCGGCCAGAAGCTGCGGCAGCACCTTCGTATTGCCGACCACCGGCATGAAGTTGACGTCCCCGCCCCAGCGGGGCACCACGTGCTGGTGCAGGTGCGCCGCGATCCCGGCCCCGGCCACATCCCCCTGGTTCATCCCGATGTTGAACCCCTGCGCCCCGGACGCGGCCCGCAGCGCGGTCATCGCCTGCTTCGTGAGCAGCGCGACCTCCGCCGTCTCGCCGTCGTCGAGGTCCGTGTAGTCCGCGACGTGCCGGTAGGGCACGAGCATGAGGTGCCCGCTGTTGTACGGGTACAGGTTGAGCACGGCGTACGCCCGCTCCCCGCGCGCGATGACCAGCCCGTCCTCGTCGGACTTCGACGGGATCGCGCAGAAGGGACACCCGTCACCCGCACCGGGCCCGGTCGGCTTGTTCTCGCCCTGGATGTACGCCATCCGGTGCGGGGTCCACAGCCGCTGGAACGCGTCCGGACCCCCCGCCCCACCCCGCTGCTCCGGCTCACTCGTCATGCCGATCAGCATATGGCCAACCCCCCGTCCCGCGTGTCGCCGGGGCTGCCGCGGCCTGCGGACAGCGATCCTGGCCGGATGGCCGCCGACCCCCGCCTCACCCGCTGGGAGGACCGCAGCGAGCTGCCGCTCTTCGTGGTGGCGCTGTGCTTCCTGACCGCGTACGCCGTGCACGTGCTGGCCCGTGGGATGCCCGCCGCCGGGCACGACGCGTGCCTCGCCGTGGTCTACAGCGCCTGGGCGGTGTTCCTCGCCGACTACCTGGTGCGGTGGCGGCTCGGCCCGGATCGCCGGCTCGTCCGGTACGTGCGGCACCACGTGCTCGACACGGTGGTGCTGATCCTGCCGCTGCTGCGCCCGCTGCGCTTCGTCAGCACCTACCAGGCGGTGCAGCAACGGCGGGCCGCGCCGCGGCTGAGCCTGTACGGGCGGGTGATCGCGTACACCGGGATCACCGCGGTGCTGCTGGGCTTCGCGGCGTCGCTTGCGGTCTACCAGGCCGAGCGGGGTGCGCCGGACGCGACCATCCGCACGTACGGCGACTCGGTGTGGTGGATGTGCTCCACGATCACCACCGTCGGCTACGGGGACGTCACCCCGGTCACGCCGCTGGGCCGCACCGTCGCGGTGGGGCTGATGATCGGCGGCGTGGCGCTGCTGGGCGCCGTGACCGGGTCGTTCTCCTCGTGGCTGCTCCAGGTGTTCGCGCGCGAGGGCGACGAGAAGCCCCCGGCCCGCTGACGTACCGCGGACCGGGGGCGGGGCCCCGCTCAGGAGCGGGGCGGGGACTCACACCTGCACGCGGCGCTCCACCACGTCCACGAGCTTCGCCAGCGCCTCGTCGCGCGGGATGTTGTTCTCCTGCGAGCCGTCGCGGTAGCGGAAGGACACCGTGCCGTGCGACATGTCGTCGTCGCCGACGATGATCATGAACGGCGGCTTCTGCCGCTGCCAGGTCCTGATCTTCTTCTGCATCCGGTCCGAGGAGGAGTCGACCTCGACCCGCAGGCCCTTGCGCTTGGCCTCCTCCGCGAACTCCTGGAGGTAGGGCACGTGGGCGTCGCCGACCGGGATGCCGACCGCCTGCACGGGGGCGAGCCAGGCCGGGAAGGCGCCCGCGTAGTGCTCCAGCAGCACCGCGAAGAAGCGCTCGATGGAGCCGAAGAGCGCCCGGTGGATCATCACCGGCTGCTGCCGGGTGCCGTCGGCCGCGGTGTACTCCAGCTTGAAGCGGGCCGGCTGCTGGAAGTCGACCTGGATCGTGGACATCTGCCAGGTCCGGCCGATCGCGTCACGCGCCTGGACCGAGATCTTCGGGCCGTAGAAGGCGGCGCCGCCCGGGTCCATCACCAGTTCCAGGCCCTGCTTCTCGGCGGCCTGCCGCAACTGCTCGGTGGCCTCGGCCCATTCGTGGTCCTCGCCGATGAACTTGTCGCCCTCGCCACGGGTGGACAGCTCCAGGTAGAAGTCGCTGAGGCCGTAGTCCCGCAGCAGGTTCAGCACGAAGGTGAGCAGGGAGTCCAGCTCGTCGGGCACCTGCTCCTTCGTGCAGTAGATGTGCGAGTCGTCCTGGGTGAAGCCGCGGGCCCGGGTCAGGCCGTGCACGACGCCCGACTTCTCGTACCGGTACACCGTGCCGAACTCGAACAGCCTCAAGGGGAGTTCGCGGTAGGAGCGGCCGCGGGCGTCGAAGATCAGGTTGTGCATCGGGCAGTTCATGGCCTTGAGGTAGTAGTCCTGCCCCTCGAACTCCATGGGGGGGAACATGCCCTCGGCGTAGTGCGGCAGGTGGCCGGAGGTCTCGTAGAGCTTCGCCTTGGTGATGTGCGGGGTGTTGACGAACTCGTACCCCGCCTCCTCGTGGCGCCTGCGGGAGTACTCCTCCATCTCCTTGCGGATCACCCCGCCCTTGGGGTGGAAGACGGCGAGGCCCGAGCCCAGCTCGTCGGGGAAGGAGAAGAGGTCGAGTTCGGCGCCGAGCTTGCGGTGGTCGCGTTTCTCGGCCTCGGCGAGGAAGTCCAGGTGGGCCTTGAGCTCGTCCTTGGTGGGCCACGCGGTGCCGTAGATCCGCTGGAGCTGCGGGTTCTTCTCGCTGCCGCGCCAGTACGCGGCGGCGTTGCGCATCAGTTTGAAGGCCGGGATGGCGCGGGTGGTGGGCAGGTGCGGGCCGCGGCACAGGTCCTTCCAGCACAGCTCGCCGGTCTTCGCGTCGAGGTTGTCGTAGATGGTCAGCTCGCCGCCGCCCACCTCGACGTCCGCGCCGTCCTCGGAGTTCGCCGCGGAGCCCTTGAGGCCGATCAGCTCCAGCTTGTACGGCTCGTCGGCCAGCTCCTCGCGGGCGGCGTCGTCGGTGATCGCGCGACGGGAGAAGCGCTGGCCGCGCTTCTGGATCTCCTGCATCCGCTTCTCGATGGCCTTGAGGTCATCGGGGGTGAAGGGCTGCGGGACGTCGAAGTCGTAGTAGAAGCCGTCCTTGATCGGCGGGCCGATGCCGAGCTTGGCCAGCGGGAAGAGGTCCTGCACCGCCTGGGCCATCACGTGGGCGGTGGAGTGCCGCAGGATGTTCAGCCCGTCGGGGCTGGTGATCTCCACGGCCTCGACCTCGTCGCCGTCGGCGACCGGGTAGGCGAGGTCCTTGAGCGCGCCGCCGACGCGGGCGGCGACCACGGCCCGCTCGCCCTCGAACAGATCCGCCGCGGTCGTGCCCGTCGTGACCACCCGCGCTTCCGGTTCGGCGGAATCGCGTTTGATGATCACACGGAGGTCTGACACCGGTCTGCTCCTGACTTGAGGCTTACGAGCGACTTGAGGCTCACGAGCGCGGGCGGGTCGTCTTCCGCCGCTGCGCTGAATCGTACCGAGCCGGGGCGGGCGATCGCGAAGCCGCGGGGTGTGGGAGCTGTGCGGGGGGCCGGGAACCGTGCGCGGGGTCGGGGACCGCGGGTGGAGCCGGGAGCCGGGGGCTGCGCGCGGGCCGCTACCCGCGGGCCGCCTGCCGCGCGCGCAGGACCTCGGCGGTGCGCTCGTACCACTCGCGGTTGCCGCGCTCGAAGGCGAGACCGCGCAGGCAGGTGAGGTAGGGGCCGATCCGGGCGCCGTGCCGCAGGTACTCCTCCTCGGTGGCGTCGCCGCGCATCCGCCGCAGCAGCCCGTCGAACAGCTCGATCCGGGCCTGCGCGAAGGCGATCCGCTCGGCGAGGCGGGCGGTGAGCACATCGGTGTCGACGTGGTCGGCGGCCTGCACCTTGACCATGAGGTCGTCGCGGATCAGGGACGGCTTGCCGGTGGTGGCGGCGAAGCGTTCCAGCTCGGCGAGACCGAGGTCGGTGACCTCGTAGACGCGCTTGTCGGGGCGGCCCTCCTGCACCACCTTGCGGCCGGTGACCAGGCCGGCCCGCTCCAGCTTGGGCAGTTCCGCGTAGAGCTGCTGCGGGGCGGCCTGCCAGAAGTTGGCCACGCCCAGGTCGAACGCCTTCGCGAGCTGGTATCCGCTCAGCTCCTCGTCGAGCAGCGCCGCGAGCACGGCGTGGCGCAGCGCCATCCGGTCGGCCTCCTCCCCGGTCGCGGAGCGGGGTCGCCAGGGTCGTCCCCGGCCGGTCGGAGGGTTGTCCCCGGGCCCGCATCCGTGCATCATCATACTCAAGAAACTGAGTACTCACATCGTTGAGTATCCGGAGGGGAGCGCTGCCGTCATGACCGCGACCGAAACCGCCGTGGACCGTTTCCGCACCGCCGTCGAGCAGCGTGACCTCGGCGCGATGGAGGGGCTGTTCACGGAGGACATCCGCGTCTACAGCCCGGTGAAGTTCCGCCCCTTCGAGGGCCGGCCCCTGGTGCTCGGCCTGTTCAACGTCCTGCTGCGCACCTTCGAGGACTTCCGCTACGTCGGCCGGCTCGACGGCGCCGCCCAGACCCTCGCCGACGGCGCCGAGACCCCCGCCGCGGTGCTGCTCTTCCGCGCCACCGTCAACGGCCGCGAGATCAACGGCATCGACCTGATCCACCTCGATCCGGCCGGCCTCATCCGCGAGTTCACGGTCATGGTCCGCCCGCAGTCCGCGGTCCACGCCCTCGGCGAAGCGGTCCTGGCCGGCCTGGTCGCGGACGGCCTGGCCCCGGCGCAGCCCTAGCCCGCAGCCGATCGACGGAACCGCCCTACGAGGCAGACGAGTCGGCCTCGTCCCTGGGACCGCCAAGGACGGTGGTGGGCGGGTGAGGCGTCACCGCGTCACCCGCCCACCGTGCCGACCCGGTCGCGCGCGTCACATGGCTCAGCCGAGCGGGAGTTCCAGGCTGGCCTCCTCTCCCTTCGGCGAGCTGATGGTGGTGGTGCTGCCGTCTTCGCCGGCGAAGGAGTACAGCTTGTCGCGGCTGTTGACGACCAGGATCAGCCGGTGGCGGTCCGGCAGGTCGTAGACGGCGGGCTGGAGCTGCCAGCTGACCGAGCGGTCCAGGTTGGGGGTCAAGTCGCTGACGGTGTACGGCTCGTGGGTGATGATCCGGGCCGTGCCGTCCGGGGCGGCGTCGAACAGGTAGGCCACCAGGGTGGTGGCGTCCGAGGTGCTGCGTACGGTGAACCGCACGGCCGCGGTGCCCCGGATGCGCCGGGCCGCACCGTCCTGGCCGGCGAGCGGCTCGGTCGCCCAGACCAGCAGCTGCGGCCGTTCGAACTTCGCCGGGTCGTAGATCTTGGGGTTGCCGAACCACTCCTGCTGCCCGGTCTGCAGGATGGCGCCCATAGCGGTGGCGGAGGTCAGCTCGCCGGCGGTGAAGTCCCGGGCCCATCCGTCGGTCGGCTCCTCGGCCAGCGCGCCGTCGCCGTTGCCACGCGTGGCCGTGAGGTACCAGATCTCGCTGCCGGTGGTGACGTCGTCCCACACCGGACGCTGTTCACGGTGCGCCGGAACGGTGATCAGGTGGGTGCCGCCGGGGATCGGGATGGTCCGGTAGGTGAACATGACCTGGTTGTCCACCTCCGCCCACGTCGGCACGTCGTTGTCGGCGTCGAGCAGGTAGTGGTCCAGCCAGTCGTAGGCTTCCCGCATCGGTACGCGCAGGCCGGGGAACGGCAGACCGGTCAACAGCCCGGCGAGGCCGGGACCTTCGGGCGCGCCGTGGTCGCCGATCCACATGTTCAGCCGCTTCGGCACGGTGAGCTGCGTGAACGTCTCGATCACCTGGCCGGCCGGGAAGAGGCTCTCGTGCCAGGTGTTCGAGAAGAAGGTCGGGATGCCCCGCGCGTTGGTGAGGCGCACATACGCTTCCGGGGAGCGCTCCGTGCCCCAGGCCACCACGTCGTCGAGGTGGTGGCCGCCCAGGAAGTCGGTGAGGACCTGCCGGGTCTCCTCGTCGAACTTCTCCTCCATCGGGCCGCCGGTGAAGTCGATCAGCGCCTGGGCGGCGGCGAGATGACGGGTGTGGTGGTGGTACAGGCTGGTGGCCAGATTGCCCCAGGTACTCAGCGCGACGACCACGGAGACCCGGTCGTCCGGGTCGTGCGCGGCGATGAGCTGGCTGATCCCGGAACCGTAGGACTCGCCGAGAAGACCGATCTTGCTCGGGTTGAAGTGCTCTTGCGCGTAGTCGATCACCGTCGACCCGTCGGCCCAGTCCTTGGGACCGGCGACATCGACGGTGCCCTCGGACGTGGACGGCAGCGCCGGGTCGCCGATTCCTCGCGGGGTGTACGCCAGCACGTGGTAGCCGCGGTGCGCCAGCGTGAGGTAGGCGTACAGGAAAGGCAGCCAGCCGTACGGGCTCCAGCCGGCGGGCACGATCACGACGGGGTGGGGTGTCGGGTCGCTGAGTTCGATGGAGAAGGCCGACAGGCGGACTCCGTCCGACGCGACGATGCGCGGGAAGCCGATCGAGGCGCGCCGCCGGACGGCGTTCGCCAGCTCCGCCAGTTCCGGTGGGAGCGCGCCCCCGGGGCTGCCCTGGAGTGCGGCGACCAGGGCATTGGCCAGGTCGATGACGGAGGGGGTGAAGGTGAGTCCGGAGTCCCAGACACCGTTGGTGGCGATGTCGGTGAGCGTGGCGTCGGTGATCGACGCGATCGGTTCTCCGCCGGCAGCAGTCATACGATCCACCTTTTCCATGACGGACGCGAAGCCCCGAGGAACGGGCGCTCGCGGGAGTGACGCGGGAGCGTGCCGCTCCGGCGGGCACGGCCGGACGGCCACCGCCCAGCACCATGGTCAGCGGAAGACGTGGAGAGACCGTCGCGTCAGGAAGATGTTCACTGCATGGAGTTAAGGCGCCGCGCCAAACCCGGCCGGCACCGGTGACGAGCAGATCCAGCCAACCGGGCCCGACCGCAAGACGCTGGAGGTCACCGCCGAGGTCCCTTGGGCCCAGGGGTGTTGGCGTGCGCGCACGAGGAGGGGCGACGGCGCCCTCAGCTTCGCCCCTCCGGTCAGCCTCGCCCCTCCGGTCAGCTTCGCCCTTCCGGCGCCGCGGCCAAGCGGCTGCGGGTCCGGACTCCGGCATCAGCGCGGGCGGTGGCGGCGGCGAGGCGGCGTTCGAGGTGCGCGCGGCGCTCGGGCCACTCGTCGGCGGTGATGGAGAAGATCGCGGAGTCGCGCAGCCGCCCGTCCTCACCGGGCGCCCAGGACCGGGACCAGTTGCGGAGCACGCCCTCGAAGGTGGCGCCGACGGACTCGATGGCGGCGCGCGAACGGAGGTTGCGGGCATCGGTCTTGAGGTCGACCCGGCCGACCTGCCAGGTCTCGAAGGCGTGCCGGAAGAGCAGGTACTTCGCCTCGGTGTTGACGCCGGTGCCCTGCGCGGAGCTCGCCAGCCAGGTGAAGCCGACCTCGATCGCGGAGAGCCGGTCGGGGGTGAGCGCGAAGCGCGGCTCCCAGAAGGAAGTGGCGCCGACCGCCCGCCCGGAGGACCTGAGCACCTGGGCGTACGGCGCGAGCCGGCCGGACGCGGCACGTCCGAGTTGCTCGTCGACGTAGTGCCCGACGTCCTCGGCCCTGGGCACCCACGTGAATCCGTAGGACCCGCGGTCCTCCTCGGCCGCCGCGGCCAGCTCCGGCACGTGCCGGTGCTCCAACGGCTCCAGCCGCACCAACTCGCCCTCCAGCACCGGCCCGTCCAACGTGAAGCCCATGGCCACCGCCCACCCCTCGTCCCACCGCCGCCCGTACGGCGCGCACCGCGCATCGTGCCAGGTCCGCGGCGCTCTGTCGTACGAATTACCCGCGGCCGCGGGGCTCACAGGAGCAGGTGGTAGTCGCGCGGGCTCCACGCCGCCAGTGTCTGCATCTCCACCAGCGCGGCCTGGGTGTTGACGGCGAGCCCCGCCTGCGCCGGCAACAGGCCGGTGGACGGGTCGACCGTCCCCCACAGGGCGTCCGCACAGGCGCGCTGCGCGCCGCGGTAGCGCTCGTCGGGGTCGATCGAGTGCAGCAGCAGCATGTTCTTGAACAGCACCACGGCGCCGGGGACGTCGGCGGCGAAGCTGTTCGCGAAGTCGTAGGTCTCCAGCGCCCGTTCGGCGATGTCCCGGGCCTGTCCGAGGTAGCCGCGCTCGCCGGTGGCCAGGTGCAGCAGCGCGGCGGCGCCGAGCATGTTGCCCTGGTTGTAGGCCAGTTGCGCGGTGTCCACGGTGCCCTGGAGGTCGACGTGGTCCCAGTACAAGCCGTTGGGGGCTTTGAGGTGGCCCTCGACCCAGTCGAACATCTCGATGGAGTGCCGGAGTGTGTCCCGGTTCCCGGTGAGCAGGTACAGCCGGGCGCCGATCTCCACGCCGAGGGCGTTGGAGACGGTGTTGCGGTCGTGGTTGTAGGTGGCCTGCGTCCAGAACGTTCCGCCGGGATCGGGGTGGCCGGGGTCGTCGTCCCAGCCGTAGCGGATCAACGCGAAGATCAGCCGGGCGCGTTGGAGGGCCGCCCGGTCACCGGTGATCCGGTACTGCTGGAGCGCGGCGAGGCCGAGCCACTCGTTGTCGTCGTAGAAGAGGTCGCCGCCCTGGCCCAGCGGGGGCAGCAGGTAGGACGCGTAGCCGGGCGGGCTGGCCGGGGCGGGCGGGCTCAGCGGGTTGGCCGACACGGGCGAGGGGTTGTAGTAGCCGGCCAGCGCCTCGTCCCGGTCCCGTACGGCCGAGGCGTAGCGGCGGTCGAGCCGGAGCAGGCCGAGGGTGGCCGTGATGACCCCGGAGAACGGATAGACGTAGGCGTACGGGTTGTCGCCGGGCTGGGCGGGGTGGTTCGGCGCGTAGAGCTTGACGTCGGGCGCGTAGTAGAAGCGCTGGAGCGCGTCGTACGCCGCGACCGCGCGTCGCGCGTAGCCGCTCCGGCCCGCGTCCGGCCGCGCCGGGCTCGCGAACGCCGGTGTCGCGGCGAGCCCGAGGACGAGGGAACCGCCCGCCAGCGCCGCGGCCTTGCCGAACGCCCGCCGGCTCGTCCCCGATTCACGCTGGTCTTCGCTTGACATCGTTGTCAGCACCTCCGCGTACGCGGCATCGACATGTTCGTCCGGGCGCGAGCGAATGTAGACCCGCGTGATCTTCGGGTCAATGGTGGTGACGCGTACGGTCGGTGGCGGGGGCGCTTACCCGTTTCCACGTTTGCTCGTCTCCTCGCCTCGACGGTCCTGCCGACCCCGACGGACATGACGACTTCCTCCGGGCCGGAGGCGATCCGTTCCTCCTGCTCCGCCCGCCACGTCAGGTCGGGCGCGAGGGGGCGGGGGTTCGGGCCGGCGCTTCCCGGATGCGGGGTCGCCGCTACGGCGCCGTCATCCGGTGAGCCTGGACAGCGCCCTGCACGGCCGGGCCGAGGTCCGAGGACAGCTGGTCCGCGCCCGGAGCGCCGTACACCTCCTCCGCGTACGCGCTTCCACCCACCCTCGCGGGGCCCACCTTCCGCAGGCCCGGGGGCGGTGCCCGGTCGCCGTGGGCCTGCTCCGCACGGAGAATGAGAGGAGGGGCCGGGCACGGGGTCCGCCCGGCCGGACCACCCGGTTTCCCCACTCCCCGCGGGCGAGGTGGCGACGATGCCGACGTGGCGACTGCGCGACTACCACGACGACGACCTGGACCGGGCGATCCAGATCTGGGACCAGGACCGGCAGGCGGACGATGCCCACCCGGTGTTCCCGGTCTCCGAGGTGATGGCTGCGGCCAGGTCGGGCGAGCCCGCCGTGGTCGCGGTGGTCGGCGAGGAGGTCGTCGGCATGGCGGTGGCCCGGGCGCAGGGCGAGCGGGCCTGGATCACGCTGGTCGCCCTCGCCGCGAACTGGCGCAACCGCGGCATCGGCAGCGCCCTGATCGCCGAGCTGGAGCGGCGGCTGCGCGGCCAGGGGGTGCGAAGGATCGGCGCGCTGCTCGACCCGCGGACCACCGGCACCGCGGCCCTGGAGAACTCCGGGTACCGCGCCCGCACCGGACTGGTCTTCTACGAGAAGGTCGAGCGCCTCGGCTCCGGTGACGCCGGGCTGCTGGCGGAACTCGGCGGCCGGCTGGAGCCTCCCGGGCTGTGGAGCGCCCTCGCGGGCATGGACCGTGAGAAGGCTGCCATCGAGCGCCGGATCGTGCTGCCGCTGACCGAGCCCGCGCTCGCCGAGCGCTACGAGGTGACGCCGCCGAAAGCGGTGATCCTCTTCGGTCCGCCCGGCACCGGGAAGACCAGCTTCGCCAGGGCCGTCGCCTCCCGTCTGGACTGGCCTTTCGTCGAGTTGTTCCCGTCCCGGCTCGCCGCAGGCGACACCGGCGGCCTGGCCGCGTCGCTCAGGGACGCCTTCGCCGACCTCGCCGAGTTGGAGGCGGTGCTCCTCTTCGTCGACGAGGTCGAGGAGATCGCGGGCGTACGGTCCGGCCTGGCCGCCGACCCGGGGCACGGAGTCACCAACGAACTGCTCAAGCTGATCCCGGGCTTCCGCGACCACGACGACCGCCTGCTGATCTGCGCCACCAATTCCGTACGTTCGCTGGACCCGGCGTTCCTGCGCCCCGGGCGGTTCGACTACGTGATCCCGGTCGGCCCGCCCGACCCGTTGGCCCGCGAGGCGATCTGGCGCCGCTATCTCGGGGCCGCCGCCGAGACGGTGGAGTTGCCCCGCCTGGTGGCCGCGAGTGAGATGTTCACGCCCGCGGACATCGAGTTCGCCGCTCGCAAGGGCTCGCACGCCGCGTTCGAGCGCGAGGTCGCCGACCGCCGCGGGACGCCCGCCGGCACCGAGGACTACCTCACCGCGATCGCCGACACCCGCCCCACCCTCACCGCCCAGGCCCTCTCCGACTTCGAGGAGGACATCTCCCGCCACGCCCGGTTGTGAGGTGAGCCCGGGCCGGGGCGCGACGGGAACTCAGCGCCGGGGGGCGTCGCCGTCGCCGAGGTCGGGGAGTTCGGTGGACAGGAGGTGCTCGGCGCCGCCTTCGAGGAGCTTGGCGGTCTCGGCGGAGCGCGGGAGCATCGTCGTCTCGTAGGCGCGGACGGCGTCGTCGACGGTGGGCTCGTTCGCCAGGGCCAGCGCGAGCTCGGTGGCGTCGAGCATCGCGAGGTTGACGCCGACGCCGAGCGGCGGCATGACGTGGGCGGCGTCGCCGAGCAGGGTCACGGTCGGGTGGTGGTCCCAGGTGTGCGGGACGGGGAGGGCGAAGATCGGGCGGTCCACGTAGGGACCGTCGTTGTCGGTGATCAGCCGGCGCATCCGGGGCGACCAGTGGGCGTACTCGTCGAGGAGCAGGGCGCGGACGGCCTCGGTGTCGGCGACGGTCAGGCCGCTGCGGGCGATCCAGTCCACCGGGGCCCGCCGGATGACGTAGACACGGATGTGGTCGCCGCTGTTGCGCTGGGCGAACAGGGCGCGGTCGCCGTCGGCCGCGTGGGCACCGCCCTGGCCGACCAGTTCGGCGATGTCGGGGTGGCGGCGCTCGACATCGGCGTACCACGCCTCCAGAAAGCTCACCCCGGTGTAGCCGGGACGGGCGGCGGACACGGCAGGGCGCACCCGGGAGAAGGCGCCGTCGGCGCCGATGACCAGGTCGGTCTCGACGGTCGTGCCGTCGGAGAAGTGGAGCCGCCGCGGCCCCTCGGCGGGCCCGCCGATCCGGTCGAGGGACCGGCCCCAGCGCACGGTTCCCGGCTCCAGGGAGCCGAGCAGCAGGTCGCGGAGCTGACCGCGGTCGATCTCCGGCTTGAACAGCTCGCCCTCGTCCGGGAGTTGATGGGACACGAGGGTGCCAGTCAGGTCCAGTTGGCGCATCTCCTGCCCTTCGGGGCGGGCCAGCTCGAAGAACCCGTCCAGCAGGCCGGCCTCGCGCAGGGCGATCTGGCCGTTGTCGGCGTGCAGGTCGAGGGTGCCGCCCTGGTTGTGCGCGTCGGGGCCCGCCGCGCGGTCGTACACGGTGACCGGGATACCGCGCCGCTGGAGGATACGGGCGCAGGTCAGGCCGCCGGGTCCGGCGCCGATGACGCTGATCCTGGCGCCGGCGGGCGGCAGGGGCTTCGCGGGGGTGAGCGGGTTCGGAGGGTTCGTGCGGTCCATGGGGGTCCTTTCGCCGGGCGCCGGATCACAGCCGCGGCGTTGTGCCGCGGGCTGGTGGGCACCCGTGGGGCGCCCACCGGGCGCCACAATATTTGCAACGACTCCAAATATACAACCACTCCAATTTTCTCTCGGGTCGGATACTCTTGCGGGCATGGCGGAGACGATCGAGCGGGCAGGAGCGGGCGGGCGGCGCGAGCGCAAGAAGGCCGCCACCCGCCAGGCGATCGCCGACACGGCACTGCGGCTGTTCCTGGAGCGCGGCTACGAGCAGGTGAGCGTCCGCGAGATCGCCGAGGGCGCCGACGTGTCGGTGTCGACCCTGTTCAACTACTTCCCGCACGGCAAAGAGGCCCTGGTCTTCGACGAGGACGCCCGCAACGAGGAAGCCCTGGTCCGCGCGGTCACCGACCGCCCGCCCGGCCAGACCCTCCCCCAGGCCCTGCGCGCCTACCTCGTCGGCTTCGTCGTGACCGGCCACGCCCAGGACCCCCGCTTCCCCCGCCTCCAGAAACTCATCCAGCAGACCCCGGCCCTGCGCGAGTACTCCCGTGCGATGTGGCTGCGCCACGAACACGCGCTGGCCCGCGCACTCGCCGACCAGGCCGGCCGCCCGCACGACGACCTCCTCTGCGCCGCCTACGCCCGCTTCACCCTGGAGACCATCCCGTTCGCCGGTTCCCACCCCGACCCCGCCGCCGCCGTCGACCAGGCATGCCGCCTGCTCGACCACGGCTGGACCACCACGGTCACCCCGAACGACGGCTCGCCGCACCAGAGTTGACGTAACCCAGCACTTCCTACTGGACGCCGACACACCTCGGTCGGGTCGGCCTGGAACGGCGCCATGACGCGCGAAAGGGGATGGTCGACCGGTCGCGCGGCCCGTCCGTCATACCGGAGCCCCGCGGTGAGCCGCCCACGACCGGGCCGTGGTCTCCATGGCCTTGAGCCATGCGGCGTCAGGCCGTCGCTCCGCGAAGCTCCGGTACATACGGAGGTTCGCCGATGCGAAGGCGTCGATCGCGCGCCGATCGGCGTCAACCCATGCCGGGCACCGGCCGGCCCATGCCTCCGCGTCCTCCGGAGAGTGCCCTGCCGCGACGAGCTGAACCACCAGGCAAGCGGGGTCGATGAAGGCCGCGCCCCGCGTGGGCCACGACCAGTCAACGGCCCATGTCCGCCCCTCCCCGATCATGAAGTTGCTCGGATTGATGTCGGTGTAGAGCAAGGCCCCACCCTCGAAGAGGGCCGCATCCGCCGCGTCATCGGCGAAGCGATTCCATCGCGTCTCCGCCCATCCCTCGGCGACCCCGGGCAGGGGGAGTTCGCCGATCCGCCCCAGCAGTCCGACGACCGCGCGGAGGTCAGGCGAGTCCACATCGAACTTCGCCCCCCGGGCCTCGACCGCCTCGAAACCGAGGACGATCCATTCGTCGTTCTCCGCTTGCCACTTCAGAGCAGGCGCGAGAGGGACGACGAAGGGATTGACCAGCGCCTCCCGGATGAGGGAGTCTCGGCGACCGCCGGGACGGTTGCGCATGGCCTTGACGAAGAAGGGCCCCTTTTCGCACTCGACAATGGCCGTCAGGTCCGAACTGAACCCCCGGGCCGTTCGGCGTACGTCGCCCAGGTCCCCTGTATGCGGGTTGAGCAGTGCCCAGAAACCCGCTCCGGGAAGGCTGTCGTTCACGTCATCCTTCAGGTCCTCGGGGTGCACTCACTCCCCGGAAATCCCGGGGTGCACTCGGTCTCCGTGGGATCGCACGGATCGCCACCGACCGTGACCGCCCGGATCTTCGCGCTGATCTCCGCCATGGCACTCCCACGGAGAATATCGGCGAGGTCGGTCTTCTCGACGTTGCCGACACCGAGGTGCCCCGAGAACACACACGGCGAGACAGTGCCGTCAGGGCCCACGGCCGCCGTACCGTCACCGCATCCTCCGCAGAGGTGCGGCAACTCCTCTTCCTGGCCCTCGCCTTCGCCGCCCCGACCGAAGGGACGCACGCGATCAACGCTGATCCTCGTCACGCCCAAGCCGGCCAGGTCGCGCCGCGCGGCGTCGGTCTCGCGGTCGCCCTCAGTCGTGACGATTCCGACGCGTACGGAGATGCCAAGGCCGACGGCCTGGCTGATGTTGGCCCGGGTGCGACGGTGCGACGGGCGACGTGTCACCGTGTCATGCTCCGTTGCTCGGTCGGAGTAGTACGACGTAGCGAGCGTCAGGCCCTGGCGCTGGAACAACTCCCAGCACCGCCGGGAAACATGAACGAGGTTGCTGTACACCTCGACATGCAGGCCGATGTTCAGGGCGTGGTCCACCAACTCGGCGAAGTGGGGGTGCATGGTCGGCTCACCGCCGATGAACTGGACGTTCCGCACCCCGTAGTCGGCCGCCTGGTCGAGCACACGAAGCCAGCCCTCGCGACTCATCGTCCCATGGCCGCCCTGCGGCCCCGACTCGTTGTAGCAGTGGATGCAGGCGAGTTGGCAGCGCCTGGTCAGGTCGAGCCACAGAAGCCGCGGGGGGCGCGGCTGGCTCGGTAACTCGTCAATGCTGTTCACGGTGCACTCCCCTTGTCGGTTATGCATGTTTCGTGGCCATATCATCGCCCATGCGGAGGCATCCGCACCACGCTGCGTTCGTCACCGAACACGTAATGTGGACAGAAGCTTGATACGAATGCCTTCCCGGCCGGGGTCGTCACCGGGCATCGGGTGCGGCGGCATGTCCACGGCAGGCCGGGGGATCTCGCCATGGGGCAGCATGGTCGCCATGTCTGCGTCCAGTGCGCTTTGGAACACCCGGTGGGCGGCAGCGTCGTAGTCGTCGGCACTGTGAGCAGGGTGGAACTCCACGTGGACCCCGTCGGCCAGGTCACGGGCCGGTGGGTGGACGGCTACTCGGCGGTGCGCCGCTGCGTCCGGTCGCGTTCCCCGAGGCGCAGGATGCGCCAACTCGGCAGCGGGTGACGGGCCTCCTTCGTGAGGAAGTCCATCATGTCGATGAGCATGCGCCGAACGTCCGCTATGGGGACGTCCAGTTCCTCCCACTGGTTGTAGTGGGCGTGCAGGCGGACCCGATCGTCGGAGACCCGCTCCAGCAGGCAGCTTTCCACCCCGAGCCGGAGTTCGTCGCCGGCTTCGATCCTGAGCCACTGCAAGAGGGCCGACGAGACCGCCCAGTCCGGCCCGCACTGGGAGACGAACTCCTCCGCCGCCCAGCGCAGTGCCTGAGGCGTGCCTTCGGGCGCACTGATGACGGTGGTGCCGAAGGCGGAGGCGACACGCTGGAACTCCTCGTCGGCGCCCCTGTCGAAAGCGGGGATCTCCTCCAACCCGAAGACCCAGCGGTCCTTCGGGATGTCCGGGGGCTCGTTCGTCCGGCTCACCCGCACGATGATGCCAGGCCGCAACTTCCGTGCCGCGCTTGCCTCGCGCGCCGCGCCAGGTCCGCGGCGGCCCCGTCGACGGGACGTGCGAACAGGCGCCGGCAGGCGCCGGTAGGCGTTCGGCGGGCAACCGAAAGGGCCGCCCTGACGGACGGCCCCTGAGGTGTCATACATGTCTGGTGGGCGATACTGGGATCGAACCAGTGACCCCTTCGGTGTGAACGAAGTGCTCTCCCGCTGAGCTAATCGCCCCGACGACGTGAACAATACAGGGCGGCCCGGGGCGGGTTCAAACGGGAAGCCGGGCGGCGGAGAGGCGAGCGCGCAGGCCGCGGCGGCAGGACCGCATCATGGCGGCGTGGTTGGCGCGGAAGAGCGGGCGGCAGGGCACGGCGAGCAGCCGCATCAGGCGCTTGCGAACCGTGACGTCCTGCTCGAAGAGGAGCCGGGTGGCACCGCCGGGATCGGGTCGTACGGTCCAGCGCACCCAGCCGTCGAGGTCCCCGGTCATGGCGACTTCGAGCACGCGGGCCCCGGGGTCGTGGCGGGTGGAGCGGGCGGTGACGACGAGGTCGTACGGCAGGGCGGAGCGGAAGCGCAGCACGCCGCTGGTGTCGCCGGTCTGCCGGACCTCGCGGACCTGGGGCCACCAGTCGGGGTACTGGTCGGGGCGTTCCAGCACGCGGTAGACGGCGTCGGGCCCCGCGTCGAGCCGCCAGGAGCTACGGAATCGGTAGTGGCTCCAGTCCATGGCACCAGTGTGCGCCCGGAGTTGGGGGAACGCGGCACCCCGGGAGCCGGGCACCGTATGCGAAAGGCGCCGCACCCGGAACGCGCCGCACGCCGCGAAGGGCGTCCAACGCAAAAGGTCCCGGACCGTCTCACGGACGGCCCGGGACCCTTTTCCGGGTGGGCGATACTGGGATCGAACCAGTGACCCCTTCGGTGTGAACGAAGTGCTCTCCCGCTGAGCTAATCGCCCCGGCGCGTGCACAACATTACCGCACCCGGCGGACCGCTTCGGACCACCCCGGGAGCCGCGCGCCGCGCGAGCGCCACCCCCCGGAACGGCGCATCCGACAGCGCACCCCCACGACCGTCACTCTCCGCAGCGACGGCGCCACTTCGATCGACTGGCCAAACCGTCCTGAAACGGCTCCGTCCGGGTCTTCCCGCTAAGCCGGACGAGGTACCAGAAGCCTCACAAACACCTCAGAGGGGTTTACAACGTCGCCGCAGGTGGCATGTCGATTTCGCCGACGTGCGAATCCCCGAGCGCACACTGAGCGAAAGGCCCTGGCGCTTATGAACACCACGGTCAGCTGCGAGCTGCACCTGCGCCTCGTTGTGTCGAGCGAATCCTCACTGCCTGTACCCGCGGGCTTGCGGTACGACACGGCCGATCCGTATGCCGTGCACGCCACCTTCCACACCGGAGCCGAAGAGACGGTCGAATGGGTGTTCGCCCGCGACCTGCTCGCCGAGGGGCTGCACCGCCCCACCGGCACCGGCGACGTCCGAGTCTGGCCGTCCCGCAGCCACGGTCAGGGCGTCGTGTGCATCGCCCTCAGCTCCCCCGAGGGCGAAGCCCTGCTCGAAGCCCCGGCGCGGGCCCTGGAGTCCTTCCTGAAGCGGACGGACGCCGCGGTCCCACCGGGCACCGAGCACCGCCATTTCGATCTGGATACGGAGCTCTCGCACATCCTCGCGGAGAGCTGATCCCCGTATCCCATACCGTCCGCGGCCGTCCTACTCGGGGGGACGCCCGGACCACGGGCCGCGTCGGACCACCACCAGCGGTCCGACGCCGCAGGCAACGGAGCCGCCGCCGTGGGAGCAGACCCCCACGGCGGCGGCTCCCGCGCTAGAGTCACCGGGACTCAGCCGCCAGACACGCCGGCAGGAGCGAATCCCGTGCTCATCAACCACGACACCAGGTGCGCGCTCGACTGCGTGGTGGACCTGGTCAACTCCGCGCCGCAGATCGAGGGGCGTGAGGGCCTGGGCGATGTCGCCCGCCTGCGGGCCTTCGTCGAGCGGCACAAGGTCAGCGACGTCGCCCGCCTCGACCACGAGGACATCGGGGCCGTCCACGCGGTCCGCGCCCGGTTCACCCAGGTGTTCGCCGCCCCCGACGACCCCAGCGCCGTCGCCGTGCTCAACGAGATGATCGCCGAGGCGGGCACCACCCCCCGGCTCACCGACCACGACGGCTACGACTGGCATATGCACTACTTCTCGCCGGGTGCCTCCCTGGCCACCCACGTCGCCGCGGACTGCGGGATGGCGATCGCCTTCCTGGTGCTGACCGGCGAGCGGGAGCGGCTGCGCCGCTGCGACGCACCGGCCTGCCGCCGCGCCTTCGTGGACCTGTCCCGCAACCGCTCCCGCCGCTACTGCGACAGCCGCACCTGCGGGAACCGGCTGCACGTCGCCGCGTACCGGGCCCGCAGGCGCGAGGCGGAGGAAACCGGGGACGCGGGCCCGGACGGCGGCCACGGGCCGCGGACGGACCGCGCCGGGCAATCCGCCGGGCCCGCCGCCGAGCACGCGGGGACGGCACGGCCCGTCGGCTCGGACGGCGCGGGGACCTGACCCGCGGCCGGGCGCCCGACCCCCGCCCGCGGCCCGGCCCGACCCCGACTCGTCCCGGCCCCGCTCGGCCCCGGCCCGGCCCCGACTCGACCCGCCCGGCTACAGAACGAGCAGGTCCCACCCGGCGCCCACACCGAGCAGCCCCCCGATCACGCACAGGAACAGCATCAGCGGCGGCTGCGACAGGGCGTACAAGCACCCCTGCGGCTCGACGAACTCGCCCCGGCGCAGGGCCGCGCGCCGGGCCGCACGCCCGGTGAGCGCCTTCTCGGGGACGGCGGGAGCGGCGGGCAGGGCCGGCGCTCCGGACAGGCCCGACGGGCCCGACACCCCTGACACCCCGGGCGAGCCGGGCAGTCCGGGCCGCACCGGGAAACCGGGGTGGACAGGTCGGCCGGGTGCAACCGGTCCAACCGGTTGCACCGGGAGTACCGGACGCGGCGGCGCGGGAGGCAGCGCCGCGCGCACCGGCGGGGCGGGAAGTACGGGGACGGGCCTGACGGCGAGCAGCGGTCGCGCGCAGCCGACGGCGGTGAGGGTGACGAGGGCGGCGAGGGCGGAAACGGGCAGTTCGGCACGGTCCGGCCGCGGAGGGGCGATGACGTCCCCGGGGGTGGGCAGCACACCGCGATGATCGCGCAGCGCAGCATCCCGCGCCGCCCAACACGCGGACTTTACAAGGGTGTTTACCTGCGTCTCGGATGCCGGGACCGACTTGCGCGGAGGGCCCCGGGTCGGCTCAGATCCCGCGCCGCTTCAAGATCTCCTCGATGTCCGCGAAGTCCGACAGGCCGCTGTCCGCCGAGGCGCGCGAGCGCCGCTTGCCCGCGTTGAGCGCGGGGGCCGGCTCGGCCGCGGGGCCGGGGGCGCCGGCCACGGCCGCGGGCCCGGCCGGGGCGCCGGCTGAGTCGGCGCCACCGCCGCGCCGCCGGCGGCGGCCGGAGACCAGCCGTGTGATGCCGAAGAGCGCCGCGGAGCAGGCGATGACGCCGAAGCCGAGCCACACCGTCGGCTTGAAGACCAGGTCGACGGCCCAGTCGCCGGTGGCGGTGCCGACCTTGCGGCCGAGGGTGACCAGACCGGCCAGCGCCAGGCCGACCGGCAGCAGCGAGACCGCGGCGATCCTGGTCGCGGCCAGGAACCTGCGGCGGTAGGCGGTCACGATCGCGATGGCCAGGCCGCCCGCGGACAGGGCGGCGCACAGCGTGTCGGTCAGCATCCGGCGGCTCCTGCGGCTGCGGGTCGGCCCGGGGGTCCGGCCGGGCCCCGCGAGAGTGGTCTCCCCCATCCTGCCTCGCCCGGGCCCCCGGCGGCCACGACGAGGCGCCGGGTTCCGTGGAATCTGGGGGGCAAATCGGGGTGGCCTCCTCCGTGAGCGGTAGGTCGTGAGGGGGAGGCGGAGCCCGGCGCGCGGCCCTCCGGAGCGGTGGGAGACTGGCGGTATGACCGACACCTCCACCCCTGTTGTGCTCGACGTCTGGTGCGAGCTGCAGTGCCCGGACTGCCACACCGCCATGGCCGACCTGCGGGCGCTGCGCGAGCGGTACGGCGCCGCGCTCGACATCCGGTTCCGGCACTTCCCGCTGGCCAAGCACCAGCACGCGCAGGCGGCGGCGCAGGCGTACGAGGAGGCGCACGCGCAGGGGAAGGGCCAGGCGTACGCCGAGGCGGTGCTCGCGCGGACGGCAGAACTGGCCGACCGCGGCGAGCCGGTGCTGGTCGAGACGGCGGCCGAACTCGGCCTGGACGCCGACGAGGTGGACACCGCGCTCATCGACGGCCGGCATCTGCTGGTGGTGGACGCCGACGTCGCCGAGGGCAAGGCGATCGGCGTGACCGGCACACCGACGTACGTGATCGGCGACGAACTGCTCGACGGTTCCAAGACCCAGGAAGGGCTGCGCGAACGGATCGAGGAGACCGCGGACCGCCTGCTGGCCTGACCTGACCTGACCGGTGGCCCGGCCCTGCCCGGCACCGTGCGCCGCCGCGCCGGCACCTCGGCCCGCCACCCCAACTCCCCGGTGGCGGGCCCGTTTTCGTATCCGCCCATCGTATACGACGCTCGGGTACGCCGGTCGTATACGGCAAGACTCGCGGCGGCCGTTCGCCGCCGCCGGCTTTCGTGTCCTCAGAGGAGGGGCTTGCTGAAGTGGTGGTCGGTCGGGCGGTAGCCGAGGGACGTGTAGAGGCGGACCGCGGTGGTGTTCGCGGCGAAGACGTTCAGCCCGAGCGAGGTGGCGCCGGCGTCGCGGGTGAGGTCCTCCGCCACGTGCATGAGGGCGCGGCCGTAGCCGCGGCCGCGGTGCTCCCGGGCGACCTCGACGGAGGCCACCCACGACGGGTCGGCCAGCCGTATCCAGGCGAGGTGGCCGGCGGGGGCGCCGTCCAGTTCGAGGACGAGGACCGTGCTGCCGGGGGTGGCCAGGCCGTCGGGGAAGGCGCGGTCGAAGCCGGCGGCCTCCTCCGTCGCCGCCTGCTCGCGCGGGACGCCCGAGGCGGTGAGGGCGGCGATGTAGCCGTCGCGTTCGTGCGCGCGCCAGCCGCCGTACTCGTCCTCGCGCATCAGGCGCAGGGCGGTGCCGGGCGGCAGCGCGTGGTGGCCGCCGGGCGGCGGTTCCGGCAGGGCGAGCAGCATGCCGCGGTTGCGCTCGGTGTAGCCGAGGGCCGCGGCCATCCGCAGGGCGTACGGCATGCCCGCGCCGGCCGTGGTCTCCACCCGGGTGCAGCCCCACTGCCGCAGCACCTCCTCGGCGGCGAGCGCGGCCACGGTGCCGCGGCCGCGGTGCCGGTCGGGCTCGTCGATCGTCAGCGCGTTGATCCGGCCGACGGTCGGTCCGTAGCGCCGGTCGGTGCCGATCGCGATGGCGCCGACGGGGCGGCTGTTGACGCACACGGCGTAGGTGGCGGAGCGGGTGCCGTCGTCCTCGGTACGCACCGGCCGGGTCGGGCGCAGGGTGGTGGTCACAGCGGGCGCTCCTACGGGTTGGGGTCGGCGGCGGCGCGCTCGGCGAAGACCCGCATGGCCTTGGCGGTGACCGGCCCGGGAGCGCCGGAGAGCGTACGGTCGTCGACGCGGTGCACCGCCTGGACGTCGCGCAGGGTGGAGGTCAGGAACACCTCGTCGGCCTCCGCGAGGGCGCCGAGCGGCAGTTCGGCCTCCTCGGCGCCGGCCCAGTCCGCGACGAGCGCGCGGGTGATGCCGGCCAGGCAGCCCGACTCCAGCGGCGGGGTGAGCAGCCGGCCGCCGATCACCACGAACACGTTGGAGCCGGTGCCCTCGCACAACTGCCCCTGGGTGTTGGCGAACAGCGCCTCGGAAGCGCCGGCGGCGTGCGCGCGGGCCAGCGCGACCACGTTCTCCCCGTAGGAGGTGGTCTTCAGTCCGGTCAGCGCGCCCTTCTCGTTACGGGTCCAGGGCACGGTGACCGTGGCGGTGGTGTCGGGGCGGGGGCTCGCGGTGCCGAGGGCGACCACGAGGGTGGCACCCGCGTCGCCGCGGTCGGAGCCGAGCGGGGAGGGGCCGCCGGTGTAGGTGACGCGCAGCCGGCCCAGCGGCATCGGGTTGGCGGCGAGCACCGCCTCGCAGGCGCGGGCCACCTCGTCGAGGTCGGGCTCGGGCAGGCCGAGGCCGCTCGCGGAGCGGGCCAGCCGGTCCAGGTGGCGGGTGGTCGCGAAGGCCCGGCCGTGCTCGGCCTTGAGGGTCTCGAAGACGCCGTCGCCGACCGTCAGGCCGTGGTCGAGCACGGACACCGTGGCGTCGGCCGCGTCGCGCAGCCCGCCGTCCACCCAGATCCTCACCGTACTGTCCTTTCACCGCCGCGCGCGGCGCCCGAACCCGGGGCCGCCTGTTCGTTCCCTGCGTACCCTTCGCGCTCCGCCGGGGCCTCGCGCTCACCGGGGTACTCTCCCGACGCTACCGCCAGCAGCCGCGCGGCCTTCAATGCGGTCTCGGCCCACTCGCCGTGCGGGTCGGAGCCCCAGGTGATCCCGGCGCCGGCGCCGAAGCGCAGCACAGGGCCGCCCGGCGGGCTCCGGTCGATCCAGAACGTGCGGATGCCGACGGCGAGTTCGGCCGTGCGCCGGTCGGCGTCGACCCAGCCGATCGCGCCGCAGTACGGGCCGCGCGGGGCGGTCTCCAGCTCGGAGATGACCCGCAGCGCGCTGGACTTGGGGGCGCCGGTGACCGAACCGGGCGGGAACACGGCGGCGAACAGCTGCGGCCAGCCGGCGTCGGGGCGCAGCTCGCCCCGGACGGTGGAGACCAGGTGCACCAGGCCGGGGTGCGGCTCGACCGCGCACAGGGCCGGCACGGTGACCGTGCCGGTGGCGCAGATCCGGCCGAGGTCGTTGCGGACCAGGTCGACGATCATCACGTTCTCCGCGTGGTCCTTGGTGAGGAAGTCCGCGGCGGTGCGGGCGGTGCCCTTGATCGGGCCGGACTCGACGGTGGAGCCGCGGCGGCGCAGGAACAGTTCGGGGGACGCGGTCGCGATCTCGACGCCGTGCGCGGGCAGCCGGATCGTGCCGGCGTACGGGGCGGGGTTGCCGTGTGCGAGGACGGCGCCGAGCGCGTCGATGTCGGCGTCAGCGTCGGGAGGGGCGCCCGGGCCGGAGCGGGTGGCGGGGCCCGCGGGCAGGGGCGCGGTCAGCACCCGGCAGAGGTTGACCTGGTAGACCTCGCCGGTCGCGATCCTGGCCCGGATCTCGCGGACGCCGTCCTCGTATGCCGCCTGGTCCATCGAGGAGGTCCAGGCGCGCGGGTCGGGGCCGCGCCAGCCGACGTCCGCGGCGACGGTGGCCGGGGTGGCGCCGGGCGGTGGCGCGGGCCGCGGCTGCTGACGTACGTCGCCGAACCGGGCACAGACCGTACGGCCGTCGAAGTCGGCCGCGACCGCCCAGAAACCCGCGGAGTCCAGCGCGGCCACGTCGTCGGTGACATCGCGGAGGTCGGAGGCGACGAGCGAGCCGAACCGGGCTATCGGGGGCAGGGCGGAGGGGTCGCGCACGGGGATTCCTGGGGGTCGGGCGGAGTACCGGAGGCGGACCGGACCGCGCAGGTGAGCGGGGTGCCGGGCGAGGTGCCGAAGGGGTCGTCGGCCGGCCGGAGCGGGCCGCTTCGCCGTCAACAGCTTGTCATTGGCCCGGCACGCTGCGGAAACCGGTTTTTGAGCTGGACCGGGAATCCGCTAGAGTTCAACTCGTCGCCGAGCAGTCTACGGTGGCGGCACCTGCGGACGTGGCTCAGTTGGTAGAGCATCACCTTGCCAAGGTGAGGGTCGCGAGTTCGAATCTCGTCGTCCGCTCGATGTGGGGGATCACCCGAACCCCTGCTGTTGGTGGAGTGGCCGAGAGGCGAGGCAACGGCCTGCAAAGCCGTCTACACGGGTTCAAATCCCGTCTCCACCTCCAAGGACGATTAGCTCAGCGGGAGAGCGCTTCCCTGACACGGAAGAGGTCACTGGTTCAATCCCAGTATCGTCCACTGGCCCCCGACCGGGGCCTTTGCCGCACCTTGCTGGACCCCCGCGCGATTAGCTCAGCGGGAGAGCGCTTCCCTGACACGGAAGAGGTCACTGGTTCAATCCCAGTATCGCGCACGCGCCATCGGTATCACCTGAATCACCAGCAGCAGCACCAGCACCACCGCAGTATCTTGCGCGGCACCATCCCGGACGATTAGCTCAGCGGGAGAGCGCTTCCCTGACACGGAAGAGGTCACTGGTTCAATCCCAGTATCGTCCACACTCGGCGAGGGCCGGAGACGAAAGCGTCTCCGGCCCTTTCGCATGGGCCGAAGTAGCCGTGGGCCGAAGTAGCCGTGGGCGGGCGCGGTCGTGAGCGGGCGCGGTGGTGGGCGGGCGCGTCCGCGAACCGACACGTCCGTGGGTTGACGCGGCCCGGAAACAGCGCTGTGCCCGGGTATCGGCTGATACCCGGGCAACCGCTGCCGTCCGCCCTACCCCCGTCCCCACGGGGTTGAGACCGGTGATCCCCGACCCGGACCGCTCTTCCGGGCCTGAAGCGTGGTGTGACGCCTCAACAGGCCGATCACGGACGACGTCTGCGCGACCCCGCCGCAGGGTGCGGCGGTGATCGAATCCGTGTTGTTCACGTCTGGGCGGCGGACGCTTGACCTCGGGGGACGAGTACGTCGCCCGCCGCTTGACCTCAAATCTATGGGCCGTGGCCGCCCGGGTCGTCATGCCTCCGGACCCCTTTCCGGCCTCCCGGAGGATGACGTCCCATCCGTCGCATACTCCCCAGGGTGGACGTCGGCCATGGCCGCCTCAGGGGTGTCCCGGAGGCCGTCCGTGGCTGATCAGGGCGCGGGTGGCCGGGCGGGCACGGGCGCGGCGGGCCCGGGGACCGGGTCCTCGCGGGGCACGGGGTGCTCGACGAGCGCGAGCACGCGCGTGGCCATGAAACGGGCGGTGCGCACCGCGGTGCCACTGCGGGTGACCTCGCTCACCTCCACGACCCCGCGCCGCACCGCGGTCTCGACCCTGCGGCCTGCGCGGGTCGCGGTCACCTCATAGGTGCGGGTGGTGTCACCCGCGTCGACGACTATCTCCACACGATCACCTTTCACGGCGTCACTCCCCCTTGGTGGACTGCCCGTTGGCGACTTCCCCGGGAGTGCCGCGACCTGCCGCCCGACCGCCTCTCCCGGCCGGCGTCCGCGTCCCGCGTCATCTCCCGTCCCCTCAGAATGCCACCAGGCACTGACAATTCACGGCCCGTCGCCTGCGAGGCATCAACGCGCGGCGGGACTTGAGTACGTAAGCTGTGGGCGGCCGACCGGCCAGCGACGCGGAGTGGGGCCCTCTCCCCCACCACCGGAGGTAGGGGACGGACAGACATGGCGATGATGCGGCTCCGGCGCGAGGACCCGCGGGTCGTCGGCTCGTTCCGGCTGCATCGGCGGCTGGGCGCGGGCGGCATGGGTGTGGTGTACCTGGGCGCGGACAAGCGCGGGCAGCGGGTGGCGCTGAAGGTGATCAGGCCGGAGCTGGCCGAGGACCAGGAGTTCCGGTCCCGGTTCGCCCGTGAGGTGTCGGCGGCGCGGCGGATCAGGGGCGGCTGCACCGCCCGGCTGGTCGCCGCGGACCTGGAGGCCGAACGGCCCTGGTTCGCCACGCAGTACGTCCCCGGGCCGTCGCTGCACGACAAGGTCGCGGAGGGCGGCATCCTGCCGGCCGCCGAGGTCGCCGCGATCGGGTCGGCGCTCGCGGAGGGTCTGGTGGCCGTGCACGAGGCCGGCGTCGTGCACCGCGACCTGAAGCCGTCGAACATCCTGCTGTCGCCCAAGGGCCCGCGGATCATCGACTTCGGGATCGCCTGGGCGACCGGGGCGAGCACCCTGACCCACGTCGGGACGGCGGTCGGCTCGCCCGGATTCCTCGCGCCCGAGCAGGTGCGGGGCGCGGCGGTCACGCCGGCCACGGACGTGTTCGCGTTCGGGGCGACGCTGGCGTACGCGGCGACCGCGGACTCGCCGTTCGGGCAGGGCAGCTCCGAGGTGATGCTCTACCGGGTGGTGCACGAGGAGCCCGATCTCGTCGGGGTGCCCGACGCGCTCGCGCCGCTGGTGTACGCGTGTCTCGCGAAGGACCCGGAGGAGCGGCCGAGCACCGTGCAGCTCTCCGAGCGGCTGTCGGAGATCGCGACGCGGGAGGCGCGGGGGCTGGCGACGGTCCGGCCGCCGCGACCGGAGCGCCCCACCGGGCGGCGCGCCGAGGAGTACGCGCAGCAGCGGACGGAGCGGGGCGCGGCGGTCTCCAACGGGGGGCGTACGGCGGGGGGTTCGACCGGCGGCGGAGGAAGCGAGCGGGTCGAGCGAGCTGAGCGGGCGGGGCGGGGGGCGCAGCGGACCCCGGCGAGGACTCCGGCGCGGACCCCCGCCGCGCGGACGCCCGCGGCGCGGGCGCAGGGGACTCCCACGGGGCGGACGACGGGGACGCGGACCCCCGCGAACCGGACCCCCGCGCAGCGCAGGCCCGGTGCTCCCGAATCCCGGCGGCGGCTGCTCCGTCAACGGGTGTTCGTGTTCGTGATCGTCACGCTGATCGCGGCTGTGTGCATCGCGGTGCTTCAGGCGGCATAGCGCTCCCCGAGTTGAGCCGCAGGGTCGCGCCGCGGTGCGCCGTGTTTCGCTCCCGGGTGCCGCCCGGTGGGTGGGTCGGCGCTCCGCTCTCCCCCAGAGGTTCGCCTGGGTGGTACCCCCACGCGCCCCCAGGGGGTGCCCCTTGCGGCCCGCCGTCAGCCGACCGCCGCACGCGGTTGCGCGCGCAGTTCCCCGCGCCCCCAGGGGGTGCCCCTTGCGGCCCGCCGTCAGCCCACCGCCGCACGTGGTTGCGCGCGCAGTTCCCCGCGCCCCCAAGGGGTGCCCCTTCCGGTCCGCCGTCAGCCCACCGCCGCACGTGGTTGCGCGCGCAGTTCCCCGCGCCCCCAAGGGGTGCGTGCCCCTTCCGGCCCGCGTTCAACCGACCGCGCCATGCGGTTGCGCGCGCAGTTCCCCGCGCCCCCAAGGGGGCTGCCCCTTCCGGCCCGCGTTCAACCGACCGCCCCATGGGGTTGCGCGCATGACGGGACTGTCCCTGGCGGTCCTTGCGGGTGCGCGGGCGGCTCAGGGGGCGGGTGGTGAGGCGGCGGGCCGGGCCGGGGCGGGGCGGCTTCGTCGATGCCGGGGACATCGCGGCCGTCGCCGTGCGCGCCCTGGCCGACGCGCACGCCCCGAACACCGATCTCGTCCTCACCGGCCCGGGGGCGCTCGGCTATGACAACAACACCGCGATCGTCACCGAGGCCACCGGCCGGCGCGTGGTCCACCAGCGGCTGGCCCCCGAGCAGATGCGCGACCGCCACGCGCGGGAGATGCCGCTGGAGTTCGCCACGATGCCGGCGCGTTACGGGCAGGCTGGCGCGGGGGTTCCGCGAGTTGCTCGGAGCGAGGCCGGCCGGGTAGCGGCCTCGGGCAGCACCGGAGTAGCACCGGCCGGGTGGCACCGGGGTGGCTCCGGGGGGAGCATCGGTCAGGTCGTGCCGGGGGTTCGAACAGCCATGGTTCGAACAGCCCTAGGCACGAGCGCGGATGTCCGCTACGTTAACAAGCGCTTGCTTAGAGACGTGGGTGGCCGGGAAGACGGGAAGGGCGGCAGCGCGATGGCGAAGGGCCGGGAGGCGGAGCACGGCGGGGAGGACGGCGCCGTGGACGCGGCGGAGCTGCGCGGACGGGTGCGGGAGCTGCTGGCCGCGCACCCACCGGGAGCCGTCTCCCCCGAGGAGTTCCTGCGGGCCCGGTTCGACGCGGGCCTGGCGTGGGTGCACTTCCCGCGGGGCCTGGGCGGCCTCGGCGCCCCGCGCTCGCTCCAGCCCGTGGTGGACGCGGAACTCGCCGCGGCCGACGCGCCCGACAACGACCCGCGCCGCATCGGCATCGGCCTGGGCATGGCCGCGCCGACCATCCTCCGCTACGGCACCGAGGAGCAGAAGCAGCGCTTCCTGCGCCCGTTGTGGACCGGCGAGGAGCCGTGGTGCCAGCTGTTCTCCGAGCCGGGCGCCGGCTCGGACCTGGCGGGGCTGCGCACCCGGGCGGTCCGCGAACCCGGCGGCGACTGGATCGTGGACGGCCAGAAGGTCTGGACGTCCAGCGCCCACACCGCGCGCTGGGCGATCCTCATCGCCCGTACCGACCCGGACGTGCCCAAGCACCAGGGCATCACGTACTTCGTGTGCGACATGACCGACCCGGGCGTGGAGGTCAGGCCGCTGCGGCAGCTCACCGGCGAGGCGGAGTTCAACGAGGTCTTCCTGACCGGGGTGCGCATACCCGACGCGCACCGGCTCGGCGCGATCGGCGACGGCTGGCGGGTCGCTCAGGCCACCTTGATGAACGAGCGGGTCGCGATCGGCGGCCGGGTGCTGCCGCGCGAGGCGGGCATGGTCGCGGCTGCCGCGGCCACCTGGCGGGAGCGGCCGGAGCTGCGTACCCCCGAGCTGCACGACCGGCTGCTGTCCGCGTGGGTCGACGCGGAGGTGGCGCGGCTGTCCGCGGAGCGGGTCCGGCAGCAGCTCGCGGTCGGCTCGCCCGGGCCGGAGGGCGCCGGCCTGAAGCTCGCCTTCGCCCGGCTCAACCAGCGGATCAGCGGCCTGGAGGTCGAACTCCTCGGCGAGGACGGCCTGCGCTACGGCGACTGGACGATGGTCCGCCCACGCAGCGTCGACTTCTACGGCCGCGACGCGGGCTACCGCTATCTGCGGGCGAAGGGCAACTCCATCGAGGGCGGCACCTCGGAGATCCTGCGCAACATCATCGCCGAGCGGGTGCTGGAGCTGCCCGCGGAACCCCGTACCGACAAGGACGCCGCCTGGAAGGACCTGCCCCGATGACCGCGCCGACCCAGCCCGCCGACCGTTCCCAGGCCCACCCCGCGGCCCAGGCCCATCCCGCGGCCCAAGTCCGCCCCGCGGCCCCGGACCTGCTCTACTCCGACGTCGAGGACGACCTGCGCGCCGCGGTGCGCGACCTGCTCGCCGACCGCTGCCCGCCCGGCGCGGTGCTCACCCGGGTGGAGGGCGAGCAGCCGTACGACCCCGAGCTGTGGCGGCTGCTCGCGGCCGAACTCGGCCTCGCCGGACTGCTGGTGCCCGAGGAACAGGGCGGCCAGGGCGCGACCGCGCGCGAAGTGGCCGTCGTACTGGAGGAGTTGGGCGGCGCGGTGGTCCCGACACCGTTCCTCGGCAGCGCGGTGCTGGCCACCTCGGCACTGCTGCGCTGCGACCTCGCGGACGAGGCGGTCGCCGGCCTGCTGGGGCGACTGGCCGCGGGCACCACGACCGCGGCCCTGGCCGTACCGCTGTCGGCGGCACCCGGTGGCGACTTCCCCGCGACCGTACGGGCCGACGCCGAGGGCCGGCTGACCGGGCGGGTGACCAGCGTCGCGGACACTCCCGGCGCGGGCGTGCTGGTGGTGCCCGCGGTCGGCCCGGACGGCCCGGGGCTGTACGAAGTGGCCGCGGCGGACGCCTCGGTCGGGGTCGAGCCGTTCAGTTCGCTGGACCTCACCCGACCGCTCGCGGACGTGTCCTTCGCCGGCAGCACCGCGCGCCCGCTGCCCTCCGCCGACGCGCCCGCCGCACTGGACGCGGCCCTGCTGACCGCTGCGGGCCTGCTCGCCTCGGAACAGCTGGGGGTGGCGCAGTGGTGCCTCGACGAGACGGTCCGCTACCTCGGGCAGCGGCACCAGTTCGGGCGGGTGGTGGGCTCGTTCCAGTCGCTCAAGCACCGGCTGGCCGACCTGTGGCTGGAGGTCGTCTCCGCACGGGCGGCGGCGCGGGCCGCGGCCGACGCGCTCGCGACCGGCTCCCCCGACGCGCCGGTGGCCGTGGCCGTCGCCCAGTCCTACGCGGCCGGCGTCGCGGTGCACGCGGCCGAGGAGGCGGTGCAGTTGCACGGCGGGATCGGGATGACCTGGGAGCACCCCGCGCACCTCTATCTCAAGCGGGCGAAGGCCGACGAGATCGCACTGGGCACCCCGGGCCGCCACCGCGCCACCCTCGCCACCCTGGTCGAACTCCCCCCGCCCAACTGACCCCCCGCCCGGGGCCGGTTGCCGTACCACCTGCCACTCCAGCCCGTTGGTCCCACCCCGCCCCAAGGCCACAACACGCCGATGTGTGATAATCACGCCGCGCGCTGGCAAGATGACACGCGGTATTGGTTACGTGTCGGCCCTGCGTGGCCGACAGGGGGAGGGGTCCCATGGTTCAGCCGGACGGAGATGGCGACTTCAGTGGGATTGAGCCGCAGCAACTCTGGAACATGATCAACTCGATCAAGAACAGGACCAGTTGGGACGGCAACGGCAGCGGGGCTCCGCTGGTGGCGAGTTGGCTGAGTCAGGCGGGCAGGATCGGTCTCGACGCCACCCGGCTCAACACGATCAACAAGCACTTCTCGTGGGCCCAGGACCAGTTGCCGATGTTGCGGCGTCGGCACAGTCTCGCGGCAGCCGAGGCCAAGGAGGAGAGCGACTTCGGCGCCTCGGGCATGGTCACGGCGGGCTCGGGCGACCTCGGGAAGTACAAGACCCAGGAAGCCGCGCAGAAGGCCGGCAAGGATGCCGCAAAGAAGTACAAGGACGGTGACATCACCGCCCAGCAGTACCTGCAGCTCATGCAGCAGAACGAGGACGACCCGGACTTCGCGGCCGCTTCCTGCAAGGAACTCGGGCAAGCGCGGCTGGCCGAGCTGGAGCCGTACTCCAGCCAGTTGGACAGCGACAATCCGGACGCCGGACGCTCCGTGTTCGCCAACTTCGTGGCCACCTCCATGCGGGGCGGCATGCAGTACAAGGACTCCGCGGGCCACGAGGACATCGACTTCCTCGCCCCGTTGGTCACCGAGGCGAACTTCCCCGCCGACGTCCTGACCGACCTGGGCACCCAGGCGCTCCTCCCGGGCAACACCGTGTACTCCGACCAGGTGTGGAAGGCGCTGGCCGCCGACCCCAAGGCAGCCACTCAGTTCGTGCACGACAACATCAAAATCCTGCCCACCTTCATGCAGTCGGATTCCGAGCACCGTGGCGGGCTGATCAATCCGAACGCGAAGGACTTCGCCGCAGTACTCAGGGCCGGCACAATGCCCGGCCCCGGCTCGGATCCGAACATGGCCGCCGACAACACGACGAATCTCGCCAAGTACTACTCCAATCACCCGGACGACCACACCCATCCGGAGATCCAGCAGGTATTCGCCGACGACATCAAATTCTACTTCTCCGACCTTGAATCTTCTCTTACCGACCCGGCGCCGGTCGATCAGGGAAAGGGGCATGTGAACCTCAAAGCTGAGGAATGGGAGGGGTTCATGCACGAGGCGATGCAAGACCCCTCATCTACAGCTGCGCTACTGGCGTACAGTTCCGAGCAGACAGATCTACTCGCCGACGGCGACCCGCACAATCCGGAGGTCGAGCAGGCCGCCGGACTTATCGATGGCACCTTTAGCTTCGAGGCAACGAAGGTCTTCCAGGAGAAGCAAGCCGCTGGCGACAAGACAGCTGAGGACTGGCAGGAAACCGTCACCGAACGACTCAACAAGACGATCGAGACGGGTGTCGAAGTCGCCTTCGAGCCGGGCGACGCCGTCAAGATTATATCCAAGGCGTCCATCGGCTACGTACTCACTACGTTCACCGACTCGATGGTGAAGACCAGCCCCGCCGACTTGGGCCCTGCACCCTCAAAGGTGAAGTGGCAGCACGAGTGGATGGAAGCAGCCTCACACGCCTATGTCGACAACCCCGATGTCGGAAATCCGAAGCAGTACGCTCAGACGTACTCCGGTGGGAAGCCGTTCCTGACGAGCAGCGGGCAGTTGGTTCCGAATGCCAATGCCGGACAGAAACAGGCGTACAACGAATGGCTGAAGGACCCCACCACATCCAAAGCCATGTACTCGATGTTCCTCCAGCGCGACCACGGACGTGTCGCAGCCATCACAGGAAGCTGAGCAGGTATGAAACTCCGTGGCCGCGCCACCACTTGGGCCGCACTGCCCGCCGTCGCCCTCACCTTCGCGGTGAGCGGGTGCGGCGGCGGAATCAGCAGCTCGGAGGGCACGAAGCAGGCGAAAGAGGTCCGATCCTCAACGGCCATGGTGTACTGGAAGGTCCGCAGCATGATGCCGACCTCACTACACCTCGACACGCCCGAGGGGAGTGGCAACTTCGTCGCCTGCTCCGAGGACGAGAAGAACGGCAAGGGAGCCGTGAAGTACGACCTCGCCGATTACCTCGACCCTGAGAACAAGCTGACGATGGCCCAGTTGGTGTCAGGTGTGGAGAACGGGCTGAAGCCGCTGGGGTGGACCTTCGCCACACGGTCCATCCCCACGAAGAGCATGCCAGATGCCAAGAAGGAGAAGCTGTACGGCTGGGCCGCTCACAAGGGGGACTTCACCATCGAGCTCACCTTCCATGAGGCGAGCAAGGGGAAGTCAGCCGCTGGTTATTTCGACGTGCTCAGCGCGTGCAAGAAGTACGGAAAAGCCCAGAAGAAGCTGCTCTCCCAGTACGCCAACGGAAACAGCTTCGACACGTACGATCCGCGACCCGGAACTCCGCAGCCCGTTCCGACTGGCTTCCCCAGCCCCGCCCTCTGACGAACCGGCAGGCCGCACTTGCAAGGTGCGGCCACTTCATGGACCGGCAGCCCACCGGACGGACCGCCGAACGCCTAACAACCAACCACACCACCACCCCACGCACCACCAACGGGAGGAAGCAGCGCCATGGCAGACAAGAAGGTGCCCAGCCCCATGTGGCAGGCACTCAGCGACCTGCACACCGAGGTCCAGAAGGACCTCGCGACCGTCAACGGCTCGCTGAAGGACGCCGACAAGCGGATGGCCGGCGGCAAGGGCGACGTGTGGGTGGGCGCCACCGCACGCGCCTGGGCGAGCGACCTGGCCGGGGCGGCCAACGACGTCACCACGCAGGCCAACGGCTTCGCCGAGTACGTCAGCCGCGAACTGGCCGCCCACCCCAAGGAAGTCACCCAGGCCGAGGCCGACAGCGAACGCCGCGTGCTCGCCGGCCGGATGGGCTGACCCGCGAGCCGCCCTCGCCCGGGCACCGCACACGCGATGTTCCTCCAGCGCGACCACGGACGTGTCGCGGCCATCACAGGAAGCTGAGCAGGTATGAAACTCCGTGGCCGCGCCGCCACTTGGGCCGCACTGCCGGCGGTCGCCCTCACCTTCGCGGTGAGCGCGTGCGGGGGCGGTTCCGGCCCATCGCGCAGCCCCCAGTCCATACGGTCCTCGCTGGCGAAGACGTACTGGAAGGTCAACGCCGCACTACCCTCGACGGTCGACGTGTCGGTCGGTAACGGCAAGTTCGTCAAGTGCTCAGCCGACAAACCGAAGCTAGCCGTCTACAAAGTGGAGAACGAGCTCAACGCCAAGGACGGCTCGATGACCGCGGCCCAACTCCTGGCTCAGTTCCGGACCGCGCTGGCCCCGCAGGGATGGAAGATCGGGCTCGACAAGGTGCAGCCGAGTCCGACCGAGAGCGCCACCATGTCCAAGACAACGGGCTACGTGGCGAACAAGGACGGCATGCAACTGCAACTGCTGATCCAGGAGCGAATGTCCGACGTCCCGGCGGGCGGCTTCATGGACCTGTACAGCGGTTGCGCCAAGCTCGGGAAGGACCAGAAGAACATCCTGGCCACGTACGCTCCGGGCGACTCGGTGGACCTCTACCAACCGACGAAGACCACCCCGCGCCCCGTCCCGACCGGGCCGACCACGGCGCCGTAGTCACCCCAACAACACTGCGGCACCCGGGGATCAGGTGCGGGTGGTGTAGAAGGCGACCGCGGAGGCGGCGGCTACGTTGAGGGAGTCGACGCCCGCGGCCATGGGGATGGTGACGCGGGTGTCGGCGGCGCGGAGGGCCGCGGGGGTGAGGCCATCGCCCTCGGTGCCGAGCAGGAGGGCGAGCCGGGGCGGGCGGCGGGCCGCGAGCGCGTCGAGCGGTATCGCGTCGTCGGCGAGGCAGAGGGCGGCGAGCAGGAAGCCGTGGGCGCGCAGGAGTTCGAGGTCGTGTGGCCAGTCGTCGAGCCGGGTCCACGGCACGGAGAAGACCGCACCCATGGAGACCTTGACCGCGCGCCGGTAGAACGGGTCGGCGCAGCGCGGGCTGAGCAGGACCGCGTCCACGCCGAGCGCGGCGGCGGAGCGGAACCCGGCACCGAGGTTGGCGTGGTCGACGGTGTCCTCGAAGACGGCGACCCGGCGCGGGCCGGGGCCGAGCCCGGCCAGCAGCGCGTCCACGGAGGGCAGCGGGGTACGGGCCATCGAAGCGAGCGCGCCGCGGTGCACGTGGTAGCCGGTGACCTCTTCGGCGAGCGCGGGTGTCACTTCGTACACCGGGGCGGTCGCCGCGTCGATCACGTCGCGCATCGGGCCGAGCCACTTCGGGGAGAGCAGCATCGAGCGCATCGGGTAGCCGGCGGCCAGGGCGCGCCGGATCACCTTCTCGCCCTCGGCGATGAACAGCCCTTCGGCGGGTTCGCGGCGGCGGCGCAGTTCGACGTCGGTGAGGGAGGTGTAGTCGGCCAGGCGCGGGTCGGCGGGGTCCTCGACGGCGACCGGTTCAGCCACGCGCTCCCCCAGCAGCTCCCCCAGCAACTCCCCCAGCAACTCCCCCAGCGGCTTCCCCACCTGGTACGCCACCCGTTACGCCACCCGCTGTGCTCCCCGCCCCGCCACGCGCTCCCCCGATCGGGTCCGCGGCGGGCCCCGAAGCCCCCGCCGCCCGCGCCGCATCGGCGACCGCCCCGCCCACGGCCACCACATCGCCGATCACGATCACCGCCGGCGGCCGCACCCCCTCCTCGGCGACCCGGCGGCCGACCGTGCCGAGCGTGGCGTCCACCCGGCGCTGCGCGGCAGTGGTGCCCTCCTGGACGACAGCGACCGGGGTGTCGGCCGACCGGCCCTGCGCGACCAGGGCCGCCGCGATCGGCTCGATCCGCTCCACCGCCATCAGCAGCACCAGGGTGCCGCGCAGTTTCGCCAGCGCCGCCCAGTCCACCAGCGAGCGCGGGTCTTCCGGCGCGACGTGCCCGCTGACCACGGTGAACTCGTGGGCCACTCCCCGGTGGGTGACCGGGATACCGGCGGCGGCCGGCACGCTGATCGCGCTGGAGATGCCGGGCACCACCGTCACCGGGATGCCCTCCCGGGCCAGCGCCTCCGCCTCCTCCATGCCGCGCCCGAACACGTACGGGTCGCCGCCCTTGAGCCGGACCACGGCCTTGCCCGCCTTCGCGTGCTCGACCAGGGCCGCGTTGATCGCCTCCTGCGCCATCGCCCGGCCGTACGGGATCTTCGCCGCGTCGATCACCTCGACGTGCGGGCCGAGTTCGTCGAGCAGGTCGCGCGGGCCGAGCCGGTCGGCCACCACCACGTCGGCCTCCGCGAGGAGCCGGCGGCCGCGCACCGTGATCAGGTCCGGGTCCCCCGGGCCGCCGCCCACCAGGGCGACCCCGGCGGTGCGGGCCCGGTGGTACGGCGCCACCAGCGTGCCGTCCCGCAGCCCCGCGACCACCGCGTCACGTACCGCCGCCGAGCGCCGCGGGTCCTGGCCGGTCAGCACCGCCACGGTCACGCCCTCGGTCCGGCCGGTCGCCGGGGTCCACGCGGTCGCCGCGTCCGCGTCGTCGCTGCGTACGCACCACACCCGGCGCTCTTCCGCCTCCGCGCCCGCCGCGGCGTTGGCCGCCTCGTCCGTGCTCGCGATCAGCGCGTACCAGGCGCCCGCGAGGTCGCCCGCACGGTACTTGCGGCGCTCCCACCGCAACTCGCCCGCCGTCACCATCGCCTCGACCGAAGCGGTGGCCGACGGTGACACCAGCACGATGTCGGCTCCCGCGGAGACCAGTGCGGGAAGCCGCCGCTGAGCGACCTGGCCACCGCCGATCACCACGACCCGCCTGCCGGCGAGCCGCAGCCCAACGGGGTACGCGGGGGCGTCGTCGTGCGGCATGAGGGCTCCTTGCTGTGCGGGCTTCTTACTTTACGGTTCAGCGCCGTTACGGTTGCGGTGCACTGCCGACCGCAGGCCGGTGACCTGCTAGGGGGACGTCCCCGCGCCCCTGACGTGGCTGACCGCCGCTGCCACCTGCGGAAGAACTCCTCGCCCACAAGGGCAAAGGGCAGGGGCGCAGCGGGGAACAGCCCGTGTTCAGGGGCCCGGGGACGGGCCGGGAGTCGTAGCGACGGGGACCCGATTACCCCTTTTCGGTGACGCCCGCGGCGTCGAACGTGGCGACCTCGTGCATCACCCGGGCCGCGCTCTGGACCAGCGGAAGCGCGAGCAGCGCACCCGTCCCCTCACCGAGCCGCAGATCGAGGTCGACCAGCGGCCGCAACCCGAGCGTGGTGAGCGCGGCGACATGCCCGGGCTCGGCGCTGCGGTGACCGGCGATGCACGCGGCGAGCACCTCGGGGGCGATCGCGCGGGCGACCAGCGCGGCCGCGCCGGCACTGACCCCGTCGAGGATGACGGGCGTACGCAGGGCGGCGGCGCCGAGCAACAGCCCGACCATCGCGGCGTGTTCGAGCCCGCCGACGGCTGTGAGGACGGCGACGGGGTCGCCCGGGTCGGGCCGGTGCAGGTCGAGCGCGCGCCGGACGACGTCGATCTTGCGGGCGTGCATCTCGTCGTTGATGCCGGTGCCGCGCCCGGTGACCTCCGCGGGGTCCGCACCGGTGTAGACGGAGACGATCGCGGCGGACGCGGTGGTGTTGGCGATGCCCATCTCGCCGGTCAGCAGCGCCTTGTTGCCCGCGGCCACCAGGTCGCGCGCGGTCTCGATGCCGACCTCGATCGCCTTGAGCACGTCCTCGCGGCTCATCGCCGGACCGGCGGTGAAGTCGTCGGTGCCGGGCCGTACCTTGCGCGGCAACAGCCCCGGGGTGGCGGGCAGTTCGGAGGCGACACCGACGTCGATGACGCAGACCTCGGCGCCGACCTGGTTGGCGAAGGCGTTGCAGACCGCTCCGCCGCCGAGGATGTTGGCCACCATCTGGCCGGTGACCTCCTGCGGCCAGGCGGTCACGCCCTGGGCGTGCACGCCGTGGTCGCCGGCGAACACCGCGACCGCGGCGGGCTCGGGGATCGGCGGCGGGCACTGCCGGGACAACCCGCTGAGCTGCGCGGAGATGATCTCCAGCATGCCCAGCGCGCCGGCCGGCTTGGTCATCCGCTTCTGCCGCTCCCACGCCTCGCCGAGCGCCTTCGCGTCCAGCGGGCGGATACCCCGCAGGGTCTCCTCCAGCAGGTCGTGCGGCTCCTCGCCGGGCAGCGCGCGGTTGCCGTACTCCTCGTCGTGGACGACCCAGGACAGCGGGCGGCGCTGCGACCAGCCCGCCTGCATCAGCTCGGGGTCCTCCGGGAACTCGTCGACATACCCGACGCACAGGTAGGCGACGACCTCCAGGTGCTCGGGCAGGCCGAGTTCGGCGACCATCTGGCGCTCGTCGAAGAAGCTGACCCAGCCGACGCCGAGCCCTTCCGCGCGGGCGGCGATCCAGAGGTTCTCCACGGCGAGCGCGGAGGAGTACGGCGCCATCTGCGGCTGGGTGTGCCGGCCGAGGGTGTGCCGGCCGCCGCGGGTCGGGTCGGCGGTGACCACGATGTTCACCGGGGTGTCGAGGATCGCCTCGATCTTCAGCTCGCGGAACTGCCGGGCCCGCGCCTTGGGCAGGGACTTGGCGTACGCCTCGCGCTGGGCCATCGCCAGCTCGTGCATCTTCTCGCGGGTCTTCTCCGAGCGGATCACCACGAAGTCCCACGGCTGGGAGTGGCCGACGCTGGGCGCGGTGTGCGCCGCCTCCAGCACCCGCAGCAGCACGTCGTGCGGGATCGGGTCGGACCGGAAACCGTTGCGGATGTCGCGCCGCTCCCGGATCACCCGGTGGACGGCGTCGCGCACGGCCGGGTCGTACGGCTCCGCGGCGGACCCCTGCGACGCGGGCGCGGCGGCGGCCGGGGCCTCCTCGGGCTCCCCGGGCTCCTCTGCCTGCGCGGGCTCGGGTGCTTCGGACACGTCCGGCTCCGCGGGCGCCGCGGGCTCCTCGCCCTGGTCCGCCTGCGCGGCGGGTACGTCCTCGGCGGCGACGGGCGCCGCGGCCGGTACGGCAACGGGCTCGGCGACGGCTTCGGCCTCCGGCTCGGCTTCGGCGACGGGAGCCGAGGCCGGGGCCGGGACGACCACGACCTCGGGTGCGGCCTCCGGTGCGGGCTGCGGCGCGGACTGCGCTGCCACCGGCTGCGGTTCGGGCTGCTGGACCGGCTCGGCGTCCTCCGGCGCCGGGGCGGCCCGGCGCTTGCCGCGGCGGCCTCGGCCGGGGGCGGCAGCCGCGGCCTGCTCAGCGGCGGCGGGGTCCGCGGCGGGCGCGGGCTCCTGCTCCGGCGCCTGCTCGGTGGGGGCTTCGGCGTCCGTCTCGGCGACAGCCGCCGGTACGGATTCGGGTGCGGGTGCGGGTGCGGCGGCGGGCGCGGGTGCCTCCGCCGTCGGGGCCACCTCCGGTGCGGCCGGGACCGGTTCGGCCTCGGCCACGACCTGCGGCGCGGGTTCCGCGACGGCCTCGGGTGCGGCCTGGGCGGCGGTCGCGACCGCCGCCGGAACCGGCGCGGCGGCTGCCTGCACGGCGGCCTGCTCCGACTGCTCCGGCGGCTGGGGCACCGCGAAGCCGCCACCCTGCGAGGCGACCGGGCCGCCCTGCGCGGGTACGACCGGCTCGGGCGTGGCCGGGACGGCCTGCGCGGCGGGTGCGGGGGCAGGGGCGGGCGCCTCCGCCACGGGCTGCGCTGTCGCGGCCGGTTCGGCCTCGGCCACGACCTGCGGCGCGACGACCGCTGCCTGCGGCTGTGCCTGCTCCTGCTCCTGCGCGACCGCCTCCGTCTGCGGTTCGGCCTGCGCCTCGACCGGCGGTTCGGCCTGAGCCGCGTCGGCCTCAGCCGCCTCGGCCTCAGCCGGGACCGGCTCGGCGGCGGCCACCACGCTCTGGGCCACCTCGCTCTGCGGCTGCTCCGGCTGTTCCTGCTGCTGGGGCTGCTCCTGCTGCGGCTGCTGCGCGGCCGCCTCGGTCGCCTGCGGCGCGGTGACCGCGCCCTGCACCGGGATCGCGGCATCGGCCGGACGCGGCACGCTGTCCGCGCGCGGGATCAACGACTGCTGCGAGGCGTCGCCGGGCGCGGCGGGCCACGGGCTGCCCGGGGTGACGACCGCGGCGGCACCGGGTTCACCGGTCTGCTGCGCGGGGATGCCGTTCACGTCGTCGCGCGGCACGTCGAGGTACTCCGGGCCGGACGTCGGCGGCCCGGCCACGGTCACCGCGGGTCCGCGGTCGGCGAGCGACCGTACGGAGACGCCGCCGCTGGGCGTGTCGGTCACCGGCGGGCCCATGTGCAGAGGACGGCGGGGCACGGCGGCCTGCTGGGGCACCGCGGGCGCCTCGTGGGGCGCGTTCCACCCGGGTGCGGCGGGCTGCTGCTGTGCCGCGTCGCCGTCGGCGGGTTCGGCCTGGGCCGCCACCGGCGGTACGCCCGCGGCCCCTTCGCCGTCGCCGGCCTGCGCGGCGGCGGGGTCGGGGTACGCGGTGAGGTCCAGTCCGGGACCGCCCTGCTGCGGCTGGACGTACTGGGCTTGCTGCGGCTGCTGGGCGACGAAGACCTGCGCGCCGTTCCCGAGCACCGGCGGCGCCATCGTCTCCAGCGGCACCTCGACCGGCACCTCCACGGAGATCGGCAGATCCATCGACGGCTGCTGCAAGGAGACCGCCTGCGGGTGCTGCCCGTTCTGGAAGTGCGCGGGCTGCTGCGCCGGTACGGGCGCGGGCGCCGGCACCGGCTGCGGGTCGCTCCAAGAGCCCTGCGGCCCTGGCATCAGCAGCACGTCGTCCTCGTCGTCGAGCACCGCGCCGGGCGGCGCCGGGTGGTCGAGGTACGCGTATCCGGGCGCGGGCTGCTCGCTCGCGGGCGCGGTCCCCCAATCCGGCTGCGGCGGCGCGCCGTTGCCGGGGAAGGCCGTGTGCGGCGGGAGAAGCGCTTCGGCGCCTGTGTCCGCGCCAGCGTTCTCCGGCAGCCCCTCGCCGGGGATCTGACCGGTGTCCGTCATGCGTGCCCCTCGCCCATCGGTTTCGCTCCTTCCAGCCGCTGCGCCCTGCCCGACCCGACCCTCTCCCTACAACAACGAGCGGGTCCGGTATGCGGCACGTCGGACACGGGCGCCCGCACTGCTCGACGGCCCGTCAACGTGTGATGACGGCACAACGATCCGTCAGCCTACCTTGGGCACGGCCGCGGTCAGGCCGGTAGTCCGCACCTCGGGACGTATCTCACACCCGCCTGGTAAGTACCGCTGCCACCAGGGGAAACGTCTTTCGCACCCGTCTCGGCGACCTTGTCGGGGGGGTTGCGCGGAGCCCCCGAACAGGGGCCTGCGGACGGCTTGTTGGCGGCCGGCGGTCAGCGCCGGGAACCACAGAGCGCGAAGCTCACCGATCGCTCACGCTCGGCCCAGTCGCTGTCCAGTTCGACCGATTGGAGCAGGGTGCGCTCCACGTCGTAACCGCCTTCGGACAGTGCCTGGGTGATCGCCTCGGCCTGGTCCCGGTTGCCGGCCGCGGTGACGATCCGCTCGGGCCGGCGGGCCGCGCAGGCGGCGGCGACCTCGGGGTCGGCGGTGCCGATCCGGACCACGTCGGGCTCGGGCAGGTCCTCCAGCGCGGTCGGCGCGGTGCCGTGCACGACCTGGAGTTGCACCCCGGTTCGGCGGGCGGTCGCGGTGATCCAGTCGCACGCGTCGGCGTCGCGGTCCACCGCGATGACGGCGGCACCGAAACCGGCCGCCTCCACCGCGAGCGAGCCGTCGGCGGCGCCGATGTCCCACACCAGGTCCCCGGCCCGCGGGCCGAGCCGGGCGAGTTGGAAGGCGCGCAGCTCCGCCGGGAGGTGGCCGCCGTACTCGGCCGCGGGCAGCGCCCAGCCGCGCACGGCGCCGGGGAAACCGGGGTCGCGGCCGGCGATCCAGCCGCCGCCGGAGTGGGTGGCGGGGCCGCCCAGCGCGGCGATGCCCTGTCCCGGGGCGGAGATCCCGCCGACCACCAGCACCACGTTCGGGTCGCGCCATATGTGGTCGGCGACCTTGTCGGAGGTGAGGACGGACACCTCTTCGTGCTCGGTGCCCAGTGCCTCGCAGATCACGAAGGTGCGGTGGACTCCCGTGAGCATCAGGGCGAGTTCGGCGGGGCCGGCGCCCGGCGCGGTGAGCACGGCGACCTTCGCGCTGGCGCGGCAGACGTTCACCGCCCGGCGCAGGGTGCGGCTGGTCGCGACGACCACGCGCGCGTCGTCCCACGGCATCCCGGCCCGGGCGAAGGCGCGCGCGACCGCGGAGACGGCGGGGACGACCTCGACCTCCAGGCCGAGTTCGGGTGCCCGCAGCGCCCGGACGACGCCGAAGAAACCCGGGTCGCCGTCGGCGAGCACCACCGCGGTGCCGCGGTGCCCGGCGACCCGGCGGGCCGCGATGTCGATACTGCCGAGCACGATCTGCTCGGCGCCCTTCGGGACGTACGGCAGCGCGAGGTGGTGGCGGGTGCCGGCCACGAGCGTGGCGGCGTCGAGCGCGGCCCGCGCCGCGCCGGACAGCGGCGAGCCGTCCCATCCGATCACGGTGACCCGGTCGGCCATCGTCGTCTGCCTCCATGGCGTGTGAGGGTCCCGCCAAACCTTAACCCGCCCCTGACCCTCCAGGGTGGTCGGTGCTGTCGGTTCGGGGACCACCTGCCGGTGACGGGTTGCGCGCGCAGTTCCCCGCGCCCCCGAGTATGTGCGGCTTCTTCCCCGAACAGAAGGCCAAGCACCCAGGGGCGCGTGGGGGTACCTCCCAGGCGAAGCCCTCGGGGAGAACCGCGCGCGCAGCAGACCACCGGCCTGCGGCCGGGCACTTGACTCGACCACAACGGCGCGTAGCCGAAGGGGCGCGGGGAACTGCGCGCCCAACCCCCGCTTACCGCAAGATCCGGGCGGAAACGCCGACGGGCACCCCGGGCGGTCCCGTTGAAGCGTCAGCGCCAGTCCGCGAAGGCGGTGTAGTCGTCCGCGTAGTTCGCCGCACCGGCATCCGCACGGCGCCCGGCGCCGGCCGACCCGCCAAGGTCCCCCGGGTAGTCGAGGTCCTCCCGGAGCAAGCTCCACACCAGCAGGTCGGTACGGACCTCGGTCCACGCCCCGGCGGGGTCCGCGTCGGGCCGGGCCCGGACGATCCCCGCGCTGCGCAGCACCCCTTCGCTGACGCACCCGATCTTCTGGGCGACCTGCTGCGACGCGGTGTTGTCCGCGGCGGTGCGCAGCTCGACCCGTTCGAAGCCCTGCTCCCGGAAGAGCCAGCGGCACACGGTGAGCACGGACTCGCAGGCGTATCCCTCGCCGCGGGCCCAGTGGGCGGTGAGGTACCCGGCCTCGGTGCCGCGGATACGCCAGTCCGTGTGCTGGAGCGTGACGGTGCCGACCAGCCGCTGGGTGAGCATCTCGGTGACGGCCAGCACCAACCCGCGGCCCTGCTCGCGTTCGGCGGGCGCGGTCCGGGTGACGAAGTCCCGCGCGTCCGCCGCGGTGTACGGCTGGGGCATGTTCGTCCACGCCGCGATCAGGTCGTCGTTCATCATCTCCACGAGTGCGGGGATGTCGTCCTCGTCGTACGGGCGCAGCACCAGCCGGTCCGTACTGAGTGAGATGTCCGGAAAGGTGGAGGTCATTCGTGCTCCGTAACCAGGGCATGGGTGGATTGCACAGCATGCAGTATCGCGCCCGGCGCGCGCCGGGCAGGGTGGGCGCGGTGCGGCGGCGTGGCGCGGGCGGCGCGGGTGAACTCGCTTCCAGGGTAGGGGGAATGGGCGGGCGACCGGGTGTCCCGCCGTTCGGTCCTGGTATCCGTGAACGTCATCCGATCCTGCTACCGTCAGCCCGCGTGAGAGTGCACCACGCAGCAGGAGTCGGCTATCAGCGGGCCGCGGGGGTCTACGAGCGCTCCCGGCCCTCCTACCCGCTCGCGGCGCTCGCCGCCCTCGCGGACGCGCTGCCGCTGGAGCGGGGCCGTACCGTGGTCGATCTGGGGGCGGGCACCGGCAAGTTCACCCGGCTGCTGGCGCTGACCGGGGCCGAGGTGCTCGCGGTGGAGCCGGTCGCGGAGATGCGCGAGCGGCTGGCCGAGCTGCTGCCCGGGGTGGCGGTGACCGCGGGCACCGCGGAGGACAGCGGGTTGCGGGCGGGGTGCGCGGACGCGGTGGTGGCGGCGCAGTCCTGGCACTGGTTCGAGGCGGACCGGGCGCTGGCGGAGGTCGAGCGGCTGCTGCGGCCGGGCGGCGCGCTGGTGCTGGTGTGGAACACCTACGACACGTCGGTGCCGTGGGTGCGGGACTACCAGGACATCTACTTCCGGCTCGCCCCGCGCGACCTGCCCAGCCCCCCGCTGGCCTCGGGCCCGGGCAGTGCGGGTGCGGGTAGGCGGACGCCCTCCGGTCCGGTTCCGGCCGCGGGGGCCGGCCTGGAGGCGCCCGGCGACCCCGCCCGCGCCTGGCGCGAGGCTTTCGCCGCCCGCCCGGGCTGGGGCGCGATCGAGGAGCGGCACTGGCCGAACCCGCACTCCACGACCGTGGCCGACGTGGTGGAGCGGATGATGTCGTCCAGCCACATAGCCGTGCTCGACCCGGCCCGGCAGGAGCGGGTGCGGGCGGAGCTCCAGGCGGTGCTGAGCGCGCACGACGCGACGCGGGGCAGCGGTGCGATCGAGATGCCGTACACCACGGACGTGTACTGGGCGCGGCACCGCTGAGCAGGGGCGGAGCAGGGGGCAGGGTACCCGGTCACCCGGGAGCGAGAGCGGTTCGGCGCCCGTAATACAGTCGTCGCATGCTCGATTGGGTCATCTGGACGGTCTCCGTGCTCGCGCTGCTGCTCGCGGCGTGGTGCGGCTGGGCCGCGTACCGCGACTCGGCGACGAAGGACTGGCACTTCGCCGGGATGGCCGTGGTCACCCTCGCGGTCCTGGTCCAGCTGGTGATCTCCATCGTCCAGCTCACCCGGGGGGACCGGCCGGAGCACGGGCTGGCGGTGTTCGTGCCGTACCTGATCGGCGCGGTCTGCGCGATCCCGGCGGCGGCGGTCATGTCGCTCGCGGAGCGCACCCGTTGGGGCTCGGCGATCGTCGCGGCGGGCGGGGTGATCCTGGCCGTGCTGGAGCTGCGGCTGGACCAGATCTGGGGAGCGGGACATGGCTGAGGGCAGCACCGGTAACACCACCGGGAACACAGTGGAAGGCAGCGACGTGACGTCACCCCAGCCGGCGGCCGAGACGGCGGCAGCGCGGACGACCCCGCAAACGGCTCCGCGAACCGCTCCGCAGGAGGCAGCGCCGGCGCCGGCGCCGGCGGAGCAGGCGAAGATCGGCACCGGACCCGGGCGGCTGCTGCTGTCGCTGTACGGGGTCTTCACGGTGGCCGCGCTGTCCCGCTCGATCGTGCAGCTCAGCACGAAGTTCCACGAGGCGCCGCTGGCGTACGTGCTGTCCGGGGTGGCCGGAGTCGTCTACGCGGTGATCACCGTGGCGCTGTGGCGGGGCGGCGAGTCGGCCCGCAAGGTGGCCCTGGTCTCCTGCTCGGCGGAGTTGCTCGGGGTGATCACCGTGGGCATCCTGACCGTCGTCGACTCCTCGGCCTTCCCCGACGCGACCGTGTGGTCCGACTTCGGGATCGGCTATGTCTTCCTGCCGATCGCGCTGCCGGTCGCCGGTCTGCTGTGGCTGCGCCGCTCCGCCCGGCAGGGGGCGGAGACGGCGCCTGTACGGCAGACCGGGACCGGCGGCGAGTAGCGCGCCCGACCGCGGCGGCGCGGGTCAGGCGGTGGCCGCGTAGCTCCCGGCGGGGGCCGGCGGCTGCGGTGCGGACTTCTCCATGTGCACCAGGCTGAGCCGGCGGTTGACCGGTTCCGCGACGCCCACCTGTTCGTACCCCAGCTTGCGGTACATCCGCTGGTGCACCTGGCTGCGGTGCCCGGTGAAGAGGCGGTAGCGCTTGGCCTCGGCTTCGGCGGCGAGGCGGTCTTCGAGTGCGGCGAGCAGGCGCCCGCCGAGTCCGTGCCGCTGCAGGCGCGGGTGGACGATGAGCTTGCCGATGCGGGCGGTGCCGTCGTCGTCGACGGCACCGCGGACGGAACCGACGACCTCCTCGCCGAGCCGCGCCACGAGGACGGTGCCTCCGGCGAGTTCGGCGCGCAGTTCGTCGAGGGTCTGGGTGAGCGGTTCGATGGTGTAGTCGCCGTAGAGCTCGGCTTCGCCCTGATAGCACAGGTACTGGAGTTTCAGGATCTTCTCGGCGTCACCGTGGTTCGCCGTAGAGATGGTCACGCTCATGCCCATGTCGCGCGGGCCTCCCCTTCGAAATCCGTCCGGGCGGGTGAGGGTGTGGTGGGCGCCCGGAACGTGTGCCTGTGCGGAGTTGATACGAATGTGCGCTCGATGTCGCCTCCGCTGGCGCCGATGATCGCACAAACGAACCGGCCGGGTACCGCTGCTGCGGTGTCCGGCACAGCGCCGCCAGGGCGGGCCGGAAGCACACCGGGACGTCGGCTGTTTACCGTGCATTACCCCGTCCCACCGGGGATTCAACCCTCCGATTCACGACCGGCCCCGGCTCGTACCGGCCGCCGGGGCGCGACCTGGGCGGCACCCGCCTGTGAGATTCCCAACTCCCGCCGCGTGCGCGGGAAGACGGCCCGGTCGCGCCGGCGCCGCGCACACGCGTCGCGGCCTGCGCGGACCCGCGGTATCCGGTGGGTGAACCCGGCGTGCGCGGGGGGCCCTGGCGGAAGTATCGTCAAGACGTACGGGCCGGTAGGGTCGGTCCGCAGGTTGACGTCCGTACGAGCCCGGAGGGGTCCGTTGTCCCGCATGTCCCGCAGCGTGCTGAAGGCGATTCTGCTGGTGCTGATGCGTGTGCTGTACCGCCCGGTGGTGGAGGGCGTGGAGCACATCCCGGCCGACGGCCCGGTGATCCTGGCGGGCAACCACGTCACCTTCATCGACTCGCTGTTCCTGTCGCTGGTGGTCGACCGGCAGGTCTACTTCATCGGCAAGGACGAGTACGTCACGGGCAAGGGCGTCAAGGGCCGGCTGATGGCCTGGTTCTTCACCACCTGCGGCATGATCCCGGTCGACCGCGACGGCGCCCGCGGCGGTGTGGCGGCCCTGATGACCGGGCGCCGGGTGCTGGACGAGGGCAAGATCTTCGGCATCTACCCCGAGGGCACCCGCTCCCCCGACGGCCGCCTCTACCGCGGCCGCACCGGCATCGCCCGGCTCGCGCTGATGACCGGCGCCCCGGTGGTCCCGTTCGCGATGATCGGCACCGACAAGGTGCAGCCCGGCGGCAACGGCATGCCGCGGCTCGCCCCGGTGAAGGTCCGCTTCGGCACCCCGCTGGACTTCTCCCGCTACGACGGCATGGACCGCGACCGCTACGTGCTGCGCGCGGTCACCGACGAGGTGATGTCCCAGGTGATGCACCTCGGCGGCCAGGAGTACGTCGACATCTACGCCACCAAGGCCAAGGCCGCGTAGCCGGGTGCGCCTGACCCTCCGGGGTTGGCCCCCGTCCGCCGGTTGAGGGACCGCTTGCCGGTGGGGAGTCGCGCAACGGTTCTCCCCCAGTGCTTCGCCTGGCAGGTCCAGCCACGCCCGCCCCCGAGTACCTTCGGCGGGGCAGGTGCCAGGACAGGAACCGCCGGGGCGCGGGGAACGTCACTTGCGGTACGGGTGACGTCACGCGGAGGAGGCCCTGTGGTCGTCGGTGCGGTAGGGCGTGGAACGGGGGCGGCCACGGCCGCCGGGTTACTGCTGGTGGTGGGTGTCCTGGGTGCGGGCGGCTGCGCCGCTCCCCCGGGGCCGGACACCACCGGGAGACGGGCGCACAGCACCGAACGCGCGGTACCCGCCGACGTGCCCGCGCAGGCACCGGCTGACGACCAGTCCTGCCACCCGCTGGAGAGCTACCGCCCCCAGGGCGCGCTGCCGCGGCCCGGGCACATGCCGGCCGGTTCCACGATGGCCGCGATCGTCAAGCGCGGCCGGCTGATCGCGGGCGTGGACCAGAACTCGTACCTGTTCGGCTACCGCAACCCGCTCACCGGGCAGTTGGACGGCTTCGAGATCGAGCTGCTGAAGCGGATCTCGACCGCGCTGTTCGGCTCGCCGAACCGTATCCAGTTCAAGACGATCTCCTCCGACGCCCGGCTCTCCGTGCTCCAGCCGGACCCGAAGACCCGTCAGTCGTCGGTGGACATCGTCATCGACTCGATGACGATCAACTGCGACCGGTGGAAGTCCGTGGCGTTCTCCACCGACTACCTGGACGCGGGCCAGCGCGTGCTGGTGCCGAGGTCGTCGACCGCGAAGTCCATCGACGACCTCGGCGGGAAGCGGGTGTGCGCGGCCTCGGGCACCACGTCGATCGACACGCTGAAGGGGCTGAAGAAGCACCCGGTGGTGCCGGTGGCGGTCAAGGACTGGACGGACTGCCTGATGCTGATGCAGCTCGGCCAGGTGGACGCGGTCTCCACCGACGACACGATCCTGATCGGGCTGGCCGCGCAGGACCCGAACACCAAGCTGATCGGCCCGCGCTTCACCGACGAGCCGCACGGCATCGCGATGCACCAGGACCAGACGGACTTCGTGCGCTTCGTCAACGGAGTGCTGGAGCGGATGCGGCAGGACGGTTCGCTGACCGCGCTGGAGAAGCAGTGGCTGGGGGCGAACGCGAGTTCCTTCGTGCCGCCGCCCAGCCCCGCCTACAAACCGGAGTGACCCGGACTACGCGCCGGAGCCGCCCGTCCCGGTGCCGTCCTTGGCCGTCGCCCAGGCGTGCTGCGCGGCCAGATCTGCCTTGACCTCGGCGAGTTGCACGGCGACCGCCGAGGGCGCGGTGCCGCCGCGGCCGTTGCGGGCGGCGAGCGCCCCCGGCACGTTGAGCACGTCACGCACCTGGGGGGTCAGGTGCGCGGAGATCTTGGCGAACTGCTCGTCGGTGAGCTGGTCGAGTTCGATGCCCTCGGCCTCGCACACCTTGACGCACTCGCCGGCCACCTCGTGCGCGACCCGGAACGGGACGCCCTGCCGGACCAGCCACTCGGCGATGTCGGTGGCCAGCGAGAAACCGGCCGGGGCCAGCTCCGCCATCCGCTCCTCGTGCACGGTGAGGGTGGCCATCATGCCGGTGAACGCCGGGAGCAGCACCTCCAGTTGGTCGCAGGAGTCGAAGACCGGCTCCTTGTCCTCCTGGAGGTCCCGGTTGTAGGCCAGCGGCAGCGCCTTGAGGGTGGCCATCAGGCCGGTGAGGTTGCCGATCAGCCGGCCGGACTTGCCGCGGGCCAGCTCGGCGATGTCCGGGTTCTTCTTCTGCGGCATGATCGAGGAGCCGGTGGAGAAGGCGTCGTGCAGGGTCACGAAGGAGAACTCCTTCGTGTTCCAGATGATGATCTCCTCGGCGATCCGGGACACGTTGATCCCGATCATCGCGGTGATGAAGGCGAACTCGGCGACGAAGTCCCGCGAGGCGGTGCCGTCGATGGAGTTGCCGGCGCTGCCGTGCTCGAAGCCGAGGTCGCGGGCGACCGCCTCCGGGTCCAGGCCGAGCGAGGACCCGGCGAGCGCGCCGGAGCCGTACGGCGAGACCGCGGTGCGCTCGTCCCACTGCCGCAGCCGCTCCGCGTCCCGGGACAGCGCCTGGGCGTGGGCGAGCACGTGGTGGGCGAAGAGCACCGGCTGGGCGTGCTGGAGGTGGGTGCGGCCGGGCATCGCCGCGTCCGGGTGTGCCTCGGCGAGGCCGACCAGCGCGTCCTGGAGGTCGGCGATCAGGCCGCCGACGATCCGGGCGTGGTCGCGCAGGTACATCCGGAAGAGCGTGGCGACCTGGTCGTTCCGGGACCGGCCGGCCCGCAGCTTGCCGCCGAGGTCGGGGCCGACCCGCTCCAGCAGGCCGCGCTCCAGCGCGGTGTGCACGTCCTCGTCGGCGATGGTGCCGGTGAAGGCGCCCGCGGCGACGTCGGCCTCCAGGGCGTCAAGACCGGCGATCATCCGGTCCAGCTCGTCCGCGGTCAGCAGATCCGCCTGGTGCAGCACCCGGGCGTGCGCCCGGGAGCCGGCGATGTCGTACGGCGCGAGCCGGAAGTCGAAGTGCACGGACGCCGACAGCTTCTCCAGCGCGGCGGACGGCCCGTCGGCGAACCGGCCGCCCCACAGCTTGAGGTCCGGCCCGCCGGTGCCGCCGTCCGCGGCTCCGCCGGTCACTGGTCCAGGTCCCGCTTGGCGGCGATCTTGCTGGACATGCCGAACAGCTCGATGAAGCCCTTGGACAGGGACTGGTCGAAGCTGTCGCCGGTGTCGTAGGTGGCGAGGTTGAAGTCGTAGAGCGACTGGTCCGACCGCCGGCCGCTGACGACGGCCCGGCCGCCGTGCAGGGTCATCCGGATGTCGCCCGAGACGTGGCTGTTGGCCTCGGCGATGAAGCCGTCCAGCGCCCGCTTGAGCGGGGAGAACCACAGGCCGTCGTAGACCAGTTCGCCCCAGCGCTGCTCGACCTGCCGCTTGTAGCGGGCGAGTTCGCGCTCGACGGTGACGTTCTCCAGCTCCTGGTGGGCGGTGATCAGGGCGATCGCGCCGGGGGCCTCGTAGATCTCCCGGGACTTGATGCCGACCAGCCGGTCCTCGACCATGTCGATCCGGCCGATGCCCTGGGCGCCGGCCCGCACGTTGAGCTGCTGGATCGCCTCCAGGACGGTGACTTCCTGGCCGTCGATCGCGACCGGGACGCCCTGCTTGAAGGTGATGACGACCTCGTCGGCCTCCCGGGGGGCGGCCGGGTCCTGGGTGTACTCGTAGATGTCCTCGATCGGCGCGTTCCAGATGTCCTCGAGGAAGCCGGTCTCGACCGCCCGCCCGAAGACGTTCTGGTCGATGGAGTACGGGGACTTCTTGGTGGTGGCGATCGGGAGGTTCTTCGCCTCGCAGAACGCGATGGCCTTGTCCCGGGTCATCGCGTAGTCCCGGACCGGGGCGATGCAGTTCAGGCTCGGCGCGAGCGAGGCGATACCGGCCTCGAAGCGGACCTGGTCGTTGCCCTTGCCGGTGCAGCCGTGGGCGACGGTGTCGGCGCCGTGCTTGCGGGCGGCGGCGACCAGGTGCTTGACGATGGCCGGCCGGGACAGCGCGGAGACCAGCGGGTAGCGGTCCATGTACAGCGCGTTCGCCTGGATCGCCGGGAGGCAGTACTCCTCGGCGAACTCGTCCTTGGCGTCGGCGACCTCGGCCTCGACGGCACCGCAGGCGATCGCGCGCTTGCGGATCACGTCCAGGTCCTCGCCGCCCTGGCCGACGTCGACCGCGACAGCGATGACCTCGGCGCCGGTCTCCTCGGCGATCCAGCCGATGGCGACGGAGGTGTCCAGGCCGCCTGAGTAGGCGAGTACGACGCGCTCGGTCACGGGTCTCTCCTTACGATGCATCCTCTGACTGGTATAAGTATGCACTCCCCCGCATGAAACGTCAAAGTGCCAGGTCAAGGTCCCGAACGCAGAAAAACCCGCGCCCCCGAAGGGGCGCGGGAAACTGCGCGAGCAACCGCGAGAGACCACAAGGTCCGGCGTCCCGCAGGGCGGGGCAGCCGGAGGGAGTCAGTCCCCTTGGGCGAGCCGCAGCAAGTGGTCGGCCAGCTTCTGGCCCCCCTCCGGGTCCCGTGAAATGAGGACCACGGTGTCGTCGCCGGCGATCGTCCCGAGGATGTCGTAGACCTCGGCCTGGTCCATCGCGGACGCGAGGAACTGGGCCGCACCCGGCGGAGTGCGGACCACCACCAGGTTCGCCGACGCCTCCGCGGAGATCAGCAGCTCCGCGGCGAGCCGCCGCATCCGCTCCTCCTTGACCGACTCCCCCAGCGGCGCCTGCGGCGTGCGGAACCCTCCCTCGGAGGGCACCGCGTAGATCAACTCACCGTCGTTCGTACGGATCTTGACCGCGCCGAGCTCGTCGAGGTCCCGGCTGAGCGTCGCCTGGGTGACGCTCAGCCCGTCGTCGGCGAGCAGCTTCGCGAGCTGGCTCTGCGACCGCACCGGTTGCCGCCCGAGCAGGTCCACGATCCTGCGGTGGCGTGCGGTACGGGTCTGCGGGACTGCCTGGCCCCCGCCATGCGCTTGCGGCTCGGTCATCGCGTACGGATCTCCGTCATTCTCCCGGTCGGTCGGCCTGTGCGGCCCGGTACACCTCGTCGAGCACACCCGGCAGCGCCTGGAGGAACGCGTCGGTCTCCGCGTCGCCCACGACGAGCGGAGGCGCCAGCCGCACCACGTCGGGCACGGCCGCGTTCACCAGGAGTCCGGCATCCTGCGCCGCCCGTTCGACCTTGGCGGACAGCGGCTCGGTGAGCACGATACCGATCAGCAGCCCGGAACCGCGCACATGATCGACCAGCGGGTGGTTCAGCGCCTCCACGCCCTGCCGCAGCTTCTCGCCCTGCCGCTTGACGTTGTCGAGCAGATCCTCGGCCGCGATGGTGTCCAGCACGGCCAGCGCGGCGGCGCAGGCGACCGGGTTGCCGCCGAAGGTGGTGCCGTGGCTGCCGGGGGTGATCAGGTCGGCGGCCGGGCCGAAGGCAACCGCGGCGCCGAGCGGCAGGCCGCCGCCGAGCCCCTTGGCGAGGGTGACGACATCGGGCTCGACGCCCTGCGCCAGGCACTCGAACCAGTGGCCGGTCCGCCCGACGCCGGTCTGCACCTCGTCGAGCACCAGCAGCGTCCCGGTGGCCGCGGTGATCTCCCGGGCCGCCTGGAGGTAGCCGGCCGGCGGCACCACGACGCCGTACTCGCCGAGGATGGGTTCGAGGATCACCATCGCGGTGTCGGTGCTCACCGCGGCGCGCAGCGCGGCCACGTCGCCGTACGGCACGTGGGTGACGTCGCCGGGCAGCGGCTCGAAGGCGGTGCGCTTGGCGGGCTGGCCGGTGAGCGCGAGGGAGCCCATGGTGCGGCCGTGGAAGGCGCCCTGGGCGGCCACCACATGGGTGCGGCCGGTGAGCCGGCCGATCTTGAAGGCGGCCTCGTTGGCCTCGGCGCCGGAGTTGGCGAAGAACACCCGGCCCGGGCGCCCGAAGTGCTGGAGCAGCCGCTCGGCGAGCTGGATGGTCGGCTCGGCGAGGAAGAGGTTGGAGATGTGGCCGAGCGACCCGATCTGCCGGGTGACCGCCTCGACCACCGCCGGGTGGGCGGTGCCCAGCGCGTTGGTGGCGATGCCGCCGACGAAGTCGAGGTACTCCTTGCCGTCGGCGTCCCAGAACCGGACGCCCTCACCGCGGGCGAGGGGCAGCCGGGGGACGCCGTAGCTGTTCATCAGCGCGCCCTGCCAGCGCTGGGCCAGCTCCTTGTTGCCGGTCACCGTGCTCCCCCTTCTGCGGACGTGTCCGCGGTCGCCGTGCCTTCGGAAGTCGCCGCGCCGTCGGAATCGGGCGCGGAGCCGAGCGTGGAATCCAACCCCGGCGCGGAGCCGAGCGCCGGCGCGGAGTCGAGCGCCGAATCGAGCCCCGGCACGGAGTCCAGCCCCGGCCGGAATTCGGAATCGGGCTCGGGCTCCGACTCGGGCTCCGGGTCGGGCACGACCATCGTGCCGATGCCCTCGTCGGTGAAGATCTCCAGCAGGATCGAGTGCTGCACCCGGCCGTCGATGACGCGGGCGGTGGTCACGCCGTTGCGCACCGCGTGCAGGCAGCCCTCCATCTTCGGCACCATGCCGCTGGACAGGTCGGGCAGCAGCTTCTCCAGCTCGGTGGCGGTCAGCCTGCTGATCACGTCGTCGCTGTTCGGCCAGTCCTCGTACAGGCCCTCGACGTCGGTGAGCACCATCAGCGTCTCGGCTCCGAGCGCGGCGGCCAGCGCGGCCGCGGCGGTGTCGGCGTTGACGTTGTAGATGTGGCCGTCGTCGGCGGCTCGGGCGATCGAGGAGACCACCGGGATACGGCCGTCGGCCAGCAGCGCCTCGATGGCGCCGGTGTCGATCGCGGTGATCTCGCCGACCCGCCCGATGTCCACCGACTCGCCGTCGATCGTGGGGCGGTGCTTGACGGCGCTGATGGTGTGCGCGTCCTCGCCGGTCAGGCCGACCGCGAGCGGGCCGTGCCGGTTGAGCAGGCCGACGAGTTCGCGCTGCACCTGGCCGGCGAGCACCATCCGCACCACGTCCATCGCCTCGGGCGTGGTGACCCGCAGGCCCGCCTTGAACTCGCTGACCAGGCCGTGCCGGTCGAGCTGCGCGCTGATCTGCGGGCCGCCGCCGTGCACGACGACCGGCTTGAGCCCGGCGTGCCGCAGGAACACCACGTCCTGGGCGAACGCGGCCTTGAGCGCCTCGTCCACCATGGCGTTGCCGCCGAACTTCACCACCACGGTCTTGCCGTGGTGCCGGGTCAGCCACGGCAGCGCCTCGACCAGGACCCGGGCCTTGGGCAGCGCGGTGTGCTTGCGCGGGGTTCCCCCGGGACGGGGGTCGGCGTCGGTCATGAGCTGTACGCGCTGTTCTCGTGGACGTAGTCGGCCGTGAGGTCGTTGGTCCAGATCACGGCGGACGCGTCTCCGGCGGCGAGGTCGGCGGTGATGACGACCTCGCGGAAGCGCATGTCGACCAGGTCGCGGTCGTCGCCGACCGAGCCGCCCCGGCACACCCACACGCCGTTGATCGCGACGTCGAGCGCGTCGGGCTCGAACGCGGCGGAGGTGGTGCCGATCGCGGACAGCACCCGGCCCCAGTTGGGGTCCTCGCCGTGCACGGCGCACTTGAGCAGGTTGTTGCGGGCGATGGAGCGGCCCACCTCGACGGCGTCGTCCTCGGTCGCGGCGTGCACCACCTCGATCCGGATGTCCTTGCTCGCGCCCTCGGCGTCGCCGATCAACTGGCGGGCCAGGTCGGCGCAGACCGCGCGCACCGTGTCGGCGAACTCGGCGTACTCCGGGACGACTTCGGACGCGCCCGAGGCGAGCAGCAGCACCGTGTCGTTGGTGGACATGCAGCCGTCGGAGTCGATCCGGTCGAAGGTCTGCCGGGTGGCGTCCCGCAGCGCCTTGTCCAGGGTGCCCTGGTCGACGTCGGCGTCCGTGGTGAGCACCACGAGCATGGTGGCCAGGCCCGGCGCGAGCATGCCCGCGCCCTTGGCCATACCGCCGACGGTGAAGCCGGACGGGCCGGTGGCCACGGCGGTCTTGTGCACGCTGTCGGTGGTCTTGATCGCGATGGCGGCCTTCTCGCCGCCGTGCGCGGACAGTTCGGCCGCGGCGGTGCCGATGCCCGGCAGCAGCTTGTCCATCGGGAGCGGCAGGCCGATCAGCCCGGTCGACGCGACCGCGACCTCGCCCGCGCTGTGCCCCAGCACCTCCGCGACGCGCTCGGCGGTCGCGTGCGTGTCCTGGAAGCCCTTCGGGCCCGTACAGGCGTTGGCGCCACCGGAGTTGAGCACCACCGCGGTCACCGCGCCGCCCTTGAGGACCTGCTCCGACCACAGCACCGGGGCGGCCTTCACCCGGTTCGACGTGAAGACGCCCGCGGCGGCCCGGCGCGGCCCGGCGTTGACCACGAGGGCCAGGTCCGGGTTGCCGTTCTCCTTGATCCCGGCGGCGACCCCCGCCGCCGTGAACCCTTTCGCTGCCGTCACGCTCACGACCTGCTCCTGTTCTCCCCCAGGGCTTTCGCCTGGGTGGGGGTGCCCCCGGCGGAGCCAGGGGGAGTACCCCCACCGCCGGCCCGGCACGAAGCCGCGGCCATCGTCGTCATCTGCCGCCCGGCGGCCTCGCGGACGTCGCTCACGGCGCCACTCCGATCGTGGAAAGTCCCGTGCCCTCAGAGAACCCGAGGGCGATGTTCATGCTCTGTACGGCGCCGCCCGCCGTGCCCTTCGCCAGGTTGTCGATCGCGCTGATCGCGATAACCCGGCCGGCGTCCTCGTCGTAGGCGACCTGGACGTGCACGGCGTTGGAGCCGTAGACGGAGGCGGTCGCCGGCCACTGGCCCTCGGGCAGCAGGTGGACGAACGGTTCTTCGGCGTACGCCTTCTCGTACGCGGCGCGTACGTCCGCCGCCCCCACGCCCGGCCGCGCCTTCGCGGAGCAGGTCGCGAGGATGCCGCGCGGCATGGGCGCGAGGGTGGGCGTGAAGGACACGCCGACCCGCTGCCCGGCGACCGCGCTCAGGTTCTGGATCATCTCGGGGGTGTGCCGGTGGCCGCCGCCGACGCCGTACGGGGTCATCGACCCCATCACCTCGGAGCCGAGCAGGTGCGGCTTGGGCGCCTTGCCCGCGCCGGACGTGCCGGACGCGGCGACGATCACCGCCTCGGGTTCGACGAGGGCGGCGCCGTACGCCGGGAACAGCGCGAGCGAGACCGCCGTCGGGTAGCAGCCGGGCACCGCGACGCGCTTGGACCCCTCCAGCGCGGCGCGGCCACCCGGCAGCTCGGGCAGCCCGTACGGCCAGCTGCCCGCATGCTCCGACCCGTAGAACCGCTCCCAGTCGGCGGCGTCCTTGAGCCGGAAGTCCGCGCCCATGTCGATCACGAGCACGTCGTCGCCCAGTTGCTCCGCGACGGCCGCGGACTGGCCGTGCGGCAGCGCGAGGAAGACCACGTCGTGGCCGGCCAGCACCTCCGCGGAGGTCTCCGCGAGCACGCGCCCGGCCAGCGGCACCAGGTGCGGCTGAAGCGCCCCCAGCGGCTGCCCGGCGTTGCTGTTCCCGGTCAGCGCCCCGATCTCGACCTCGGGGTGCCCGACCAGCAGTCTGAGCACTTCCCCGCCGGCATACCCGCTGGCTCCGGCCACCGCCACCCGCACCGTCATCGACTCCTCCTTCGACAGCATGACTATACGGCTGGGCGCACTTTTATGCAATGTACTGCGCAGGTCACCGCCCTGCGCGGCGCCCGTACGCGTGGACGGGGCCGGGCGGGAGCACGGGGCGAGCCGTCAGGGCCGCGTCCTTCCCTCGTCGTCATCGGGGCGGGCGGGGTGCAGCAGGGCGAGCAGGAGCACCGCCGCGGTGGCCGCGAGGACGAGGACCGCGAGCAGGCGGGTCCAGCGGTGGTGGGACAGCGGCAGCACGGCGGCGGCGAAGACGGCGGCGCAGGTGCCGAGCGCGAGGAGCACCGGGGCGAGGGGGCGGGCCGCGCGGGGCGCCCGGGGGCCGGTGGCGCCGGAGATCCAGGGGTCGGTGAGGAGCAGGTAGCCGATCAGGAGGGCGGTCACGCACGCGCCGAGCCACAGCGGCGGCCCCGTCACGGCGGCCAGCACCACCGCGGCGGCCGCGAGCACCGTGGGGGCGCGCCGCCGGGCGAGGGCGGGCCGGCCCACAGAAGCGGCCGGCGGGCGGTCGTCGGCCGCGGGCGCCAGCCACCAGGCGAACCCGGCGGCGGCCACGGCCAGCAGCCCCACCGGGACCCCGACCCGGAACGCGGCGGGCACGTCGCACGCGGCGGCCACCAGCAGCGCGGCGACGGCGCGGGTGAGCAGGCGAAGGGCACCCGGACTCCTCCACGTCCCCGCCGTCCGCCCCGTCTGCGCACCCGGCCTGCCCGCCCCCACCGGCTTGCCCAGTCCCGGGTCCCTCGGCGTCATCGGCGTCATCGGCAGCCTCCGGATACGGATATGGATACGGATGCGGGCACGGGCATGGTGACGACCGTGCCGTGGCCCGCACGGCCCGCGGCGCCTGGCGCACGCTCGCGCGGGGCGGAGAGCCGTCCTGGTGGTGCGGCTGCCAGGACCGGCCCGACGACACTCAAGACGTTCGCCCGGGCTTCGCCGGACGTGCCCGGCCCCGCCGCCGGCCGGGCGGGACGGTGGGGACGCGGCTCATGGCCCGCCGTCGTACCGCTCATCGGGAACCCCCGCGGATACGGGTGCGCAGCAGCGGCGCCAGCGCCAGGTCGAGGGTCTGGCCCGGCTGGTGGGCGATCAGCGCGATGCCGCGCTCGGTCAGCGCGAAGCGCATCGCGTCGCGGTCGGCCCGCCACAGCCGCAGCGCGAGTTCCGCGGTGGTGTCGCCGTGCGGCGCGGGCGGGTCGCCGGAGGGGATCTCGACCACGACGAGCGGGTTGGCGCGGGAGCGCACCTGGTCGAGTACGTCCAGGATGCGCTGGTCGGTGAGCGGGGTGAAGACGTAGACGAGGGCGCCCTCGGGCAGCGCGGGCGGCGGCAGCCGGCTGAGTTCCGGGTCGCGCTGGACCAGGTCCTTGCGGACCTCCAGCACGCTCTCCACGATCCGGTAGAAGTAGGCGTCGCCGCTGCCGGGTTGCAGCCACCGCGTGGTCCCGCCGACCGCGACCACCCCGACCCGGTCGTGCGTCCGCAAATACGCCCGGACCAGCCCTGCCGCCGCACGGAACGTCTCGTCCAGCGACGACAGACCCGTCACCGGATCACGGATGTCGCCCAGCACATCGAGCATCACCACGGTGTCAGCGGCACGCTCCGCCGCGAACTGATGCAGTTGCAGCGACCCGCGCCGCGTCGTCGCCGGCCAGTTGATCCGCCGCTGCCGCTCCCCACGCACGTACGGATGCACTCCGATCACCTCGATCCCCTCCCCCCGCTGCGGCGACGCGTGCTCCCCCAGCCGGGTCGGCAACCGCACCGGAATCGGCGTCAGCCCCGCCGCCGCCGGCAACGGGAAGACCGCCACCTCACCCAGATCCACCCGCACCGTGCGCCGCGCCACACCCCCCGCGTCATAGAGATCGACATCCACCGTGCCCAACGTCCACCGCCCCCACCGCTCGGCGGTGAACCGCAGTTCCAGATGGGCCGTACCCACGGTCAGCGCGTCCAGCCGCACGCCCGGGCCGAGCGTGACCCCGGGGTCGAGCCGCCCCTCGCCTCCGTCGTGGACGACGGCGATCCTCGCCACGACCTGCTCGCCCTCGAAGCAGCGCCGCGCGGCCACCTCCACGGTCGCGGTGAGATGCCCGGCCCGGGGCGTCCGGGGCAGTGCCAGCGCGAGCAGCACCAGCGGACCGGCGGCCAGCGCCAGCAGCCACGGCCGGCCGGTGACGAGAGCGGCGCCCAGCGCGAGCGCGGCCACCGTGCCGTAGCGCAGGGCGCGTTCGCCGGCCCGCCAGCCGTCCGGCGGCTCGGGCGGCGCCTCGGTGGGCCGACCGGGCTCCGACTGCCGCCCGCCGAGGGCGCGTTCGACCGCCTCTGATCCGGTCGCACCCTCCACGACGATGTCGCCGGACCCCGGTACGGACGCGGGCGCGGGCTCGGACGGGATCGGCCCCGGTGCGGACGCAGGCACGGGTTGCTCCTTCATGACGCGGTGCCGGTGCTGGTGCCGGTGCCGGTGCTGGGCGCGGTCCGCGGCGCCGGGACGTCGCCGGGTACGGGCTGCCCCGGATCTGCGGGCTGCTCCGGATCGCCCAGCGCTTCGAGCCGCTCCAGGAGCGCGCGCAGCACCCCCTCGGGCACGGACGGCCGCGGCGGCGGCTCGGCCGGGTCGATCCACGGCCACAGCTCCGCACCGACCAGCGCGCGGGCCCGTTCGGGGGCGCGGTGCAGGTCCGTGCCGTGCCGGGCGGCGAGTCGGGCGGCGAAGAGCCGTTGCAGGTGCGGGCGCAGCCGCTGGGCGAAGTACGCCTCGCCGTCGGGGCCGAGGGCGTTGTGCACCAGCCACTCCCAGCCGCCGAGCGCGGGCTCGCTGCTGCCCAGCAGCCTCACCGGCCTGCGGTAGTCGCCGTCGCGGGCGCCGGCCCCCGCGACATAGCGGGTGACGCAGAACCCGGCCGCGGCGGCCACGGCCAGCCCCACCAGGGCCACCGCGAAGCCGTCGGTGACGCCGAGCAGCAGGACGCCGACGGAGGCGACGGCGACCAGCAGCGTGACGGAGTGGCGGGCCGAGCCCGGCGCGGCGCGCATCCGGGTGCGGGCCGCCGTGCCCGCACCCGGGTGGTGCTCTGTTCCGAGGGTGTCGGGTTCTCCGGGCCCGCCGGCAGTGCCCGAGCGACCGGACCGTCCGGACCTGCGGCCCCCGGCGGACCTGCCGGGGTTGCCGGGGTTGCCGAGAACTCCGGGCAGTTCGAGCAGGGCCGCCCCCGCGGTGCGGCCCCCCGGCGCCGTGCCCGGACCCGGTCCCGCATCCGCGCCCGCATCCCGGGCCGTGTCCGCGTTCCGAGCCATGTCCCTACCCTGAGCCGCGCCCGCATCGCGAGCCGCGTCCCCATCCCGAGCCGCGTCCCCATCCCGAGCCGCGTCCCCATCCCGAGCCGCGTCCCTACCCCGAGCCGCGTCCGTGGACGGCCTCGGGCCCGACACCGGTCCGCCCGTGTCCGGCGAGTCCGTTGCCCTCACGCCCCCTCCTCCGCCCTGGCTCCGGTGCGCGGCGCGGCGAGCCGTTCCGCGAGGTCGGCGAGTGCGTCGGCCGCCTGCGCGCGGTGGGCGTCGCCCATCGGGTGGCTGGAGTAGCGGGCCTCGCGGAACAACTCGGTGAGCACGGAGGCGCTGCCCTCGGTGCGCAGGCCACTCGCGGCGGCGCGTACCAGCAGGTCGTTCGGGCTGTCCGAGACGTGCCGGGACACGCCCGAGCCGGCCAGCGAGGTCTCCATGGCGACGTAGCAGGCGATCACCGCGGTCCGGGCGTCGCCGTTGTCGCGCAGGGCGCGCCGGCCGGACTCCACCGCGTCGGCGAGCAGCCGGGCGTCCTCGTGCGGGTCCCTCCGGGCACGTCGCGGCCCGCGGACGTACTCCGCCCGCAGCCGCCGGTACGCGACGACGAACGCGGCCACGAGCGCCACACCCGCGACCACCAGCAAGGTGACGATCAGCCAGGGCGGCGGGTTGTGCGGCGTGTCGTGCCCGAGGTCGCGCGAGGGGCGCGGGTGGCCGACACCGAACTCGCCGGGCTCCAGCGGCCCCGGGTCGTAGGGCGATCCGAACCGGTGCATGGCCAGGACCGCGGCCGGTACGGCGGCGGCGCCGACCAGCAGCGTGGCGCGCACGACGGCCGCGAGCCGCTGCTCGACCGGGCTCAGCCGGGTGTCGATCCGCGGCCGGACCCGGTACCGGGCCAACAGCGCCAGGCAGCCGACCGCCCATCCGATCGCGAGCAGCGCGACGGCCGGCCCGCTGCGGACCACTCCCGCGCCGCGTCCGACGGACCCGGGCCGCAGGACCAGCGCCGCCAGCACGGTCCCGGCGACGACCACGACGACCAGCGCCGTCCGCGTGTCGCCCGGCACTCCCCTGGTCGAGAGCGCTCTCCGCCCCATCCCTCCACCCCCTCCGTACGCTTCCGCGCCTCGCAGCCTCGCACACGGGTACGGCCCGCCGCGAGGCCCCACCCCGCCCCCGCCGCCGTCAAACCGGGGGCTTGTTCGAGGAAGCGAGGGCAACGGGATATCTTGATATCAAGCAATGTTGGAGACTGGAACGGAGACCAACCGGTGGCTGACTCGACCATCATCTACACACACACCGACGAGGCCCCGGCCCTGGCGACGTACTCGTTCTTGCCCGTGATCCAGGCGTACGCCTCGACCGCCGGGGTCACCGTCGAGAGCCGGGACATCTCGCTGGCGGGTCGGATCATCGCCGGCTTCCCCGAGTACCTGGAGGAGGGCCAGCGGATCGACGACGCGCTGGCCGAGCTGGGCGAGCTGGCGCAGCGGCCCGAGGCGAACATCATCAAGCTGCCGAACATCTCGGCGTCGATCCCGCAGCTCAAGGCGGCCGTCGCCGAGCTGCGCGAGCAGGGCTACGCGCTGCCGGAGTACCCGGACGACCCGAAGACCGACGAGGAGCGCGACATCCGCGCCCGCTACGACAAGGTCAAGGGCAGCGCGGTGAACCCGGTGCTGCGCGAGGGCAACTCCGACCGCCGCGCGGCCGCCGCGGTGAAGAACTACGCCAAGGCGCACCCGCACCGGATGGGCGCCTGGACCGCCGACTCGAAGACGAACGTGGCGACGATGTCCGCCGACGACTTCCGCTCCACCGAGAAGTCCGCGGTGGTCTCCGAGGCCGGCACCCTGCGGATCGAGCTGCACGGCGACGACGGCAGCACCAGCGTGCTGCGCGAGTCCGTACCGGTGCTGGCCGGCGAGGTCGTGGACGCGTCGGTGATGCGGGTCGGCGCGCTGCGCGAGTTCCTCACCGCGCAGGTGGCCCGGGCGAAGGCCGAGGACGTGCTGTTCTCCGTGCACCTCAAGGCCACCATGATGAAGGTCTCCGACCCGATCATCTTCGGCCACGCGGTGCGCGCCTTCTTCCCGAACACCTTCGCGGAGCACGGCGCCACGCTCGCCGCGGCCGGGCTGACCCCCAACGACGGCCTCGGCGCGATCCTGGCCGGCGTGGAGAAGCTGCCGGAGGGCGACGCGATCAAGGCGTCCTTCGCCGCCGAGCTGGCCGACGGCCCGGCGCTGGCGATGGTCGACTCCGACCGCGGCATCACCAACCTGCACGTGCCCAGCGACGTCATCGTGGACGCCTCCATGCCGGCCATGATCCGCACCTCCGGCCACATGTGGGGCCCGGACGGCAAGGAGGCCGACACCCTCGCGGTGCTGCCCGACAGCAGCTACGCCGGCGTCTACCAGGTCGTCCTCGACGACTGCCGCGCGCACGGCGCCTTCGACCCGGCCACCATGGGCTCGGTGCCCAACGTGGGCCTGATGGCGCAGAAGGCCGAGGAGTACGGCAGCCACGACAAGACCTTCGAGATCCCGACCACCGGTACGGTCCGGGTCGTCGACGGCAACGGCGAGGCCGTGCTGGAGCAGGCGGTCGGCGCCGGTGACATCTTCCGGATGTGCCAGACCAAGGACCTGCCGATCCGCGACTGGGTGAAGCTCGCGGTCACCCGCGCCCGCGCCACCGGCGACCCGGCCGTCTTCTGGCTGGACGAGACCCGCGCGCACGACGCGGCGCTGATCGCCAAGGTCGAGGCGTACCTGCCCGAGCACGACACCGAGGGCCTGGACATCCGCGTGCTGTCGCCGGTCGAGGCGACGAAGCTGTCGCTGGAGCGCATCCGGCGCGGTGAGAACACCATCTCCGTGACCGGCAACGTGCTGCGCGACTACCTCACCGACCTCTTCCCGATCCTGGAGCTGGGCACCAGCGCCAAGATGCTGTCGGTGGTTCCGCTGATCAACGGCGGCGGCCTCTTCGAGACCGGCGCCGGCGGCTCCGCGCCCAAGCACGTGCAGCAGCTGGTCAAGGAGGACTACCTGCGCTGGGACAGCCTCGGCGAGTTCCTCGCGCTGGCGGTGAGCTTCGAGCACCTCGCGCAGACCACCGGCAACGCCCGCGCGCAGATCCTCGCGGACACGCTCGACCGCGCCACCGGCACGTTCCTCAACGAGGACAAGTCGCCGTCCCGGCGGGTCGGCGGGATCGACAACCGCGGCAGCCACTTCTACCTGGCGCTGTACTGGGCGCAGGAGCTGGCCGGGCAGTCCGACGACGCGAAGCTCGCGGAGGCGTTCGGGCCGCTGGCCAAGACGCTGGCGGAGCAGGAGGAGACGATCGTCGCCGAGCTGATCGCGGTGCAGGGGTCGCCGGTGGACATCGGTGGGTACTACCAGCCCGACGCGGAGAAGGCGACGGCCGTCATGCGGCCGTCCGCCACGTTCAACGCGGCGGTGGCGTCCCTCGGTTGAGCCGTTCCCGGGGTACCGCTCGTCCTTGCGGGCGGCGGTGCCCCGGGGGGCGTGTTACTTGGTGCTGCGGAGGACCACGAACTTCGGGTGGGAGGCGACGACGTCGCAGTTGCCGAAGAGGCGGCGCAGGCGGGCGTGGTAGCCGAGGTGACGGTTGCCGACGACGCGGAGTTCCCCACCCGGCCGTAGCGCGGCCCTCGCCGTGGTGAACATGCGGCGGGCGGCGGCGTCGGTGGTGGCGCGGTGGGAGTGGAACGGCGGGTTGAGCAGGACGAGGTCGACGCTCTCGGGCGGCAGCGCGGTGAGCGCGTCACCGACCGTGAACTCGGCCTTCGCCCCCGGCAGGGCGTTCGCCCGGAACGTCTCCTCGGCGGAGGCGACCGCCTGGTAGGACTCGTCGGTGAAGAGCACCTCGGCGGCCGGGTTGGCGAGCGCGGCGGCGGTGCCGACGACGCCGTTGCCGCAGCCGAGGTCGACCACCCGGTCCGGCCCGGTGCGCTGCGGCAGGTTCGCGAGCAGCAGCCGGGTGCCGAGGTCGAGCCGGTCCGCGCAGAACACCCCGGCGTGGTTGACGACCGGATGCCCGGACATCGGCCCGATGTCGTCGGGCAGGGCGTACCGCACGGGCCACGGGTTCGTACCGCGGGCCAGGCCCGGTTCGGGCGTGCAGAAGATCAGCCGGGACTTGCGGACCGCCAGCGACGTGGTGGTGGGGCCGATGATCCGCTCGAAGAGCCGGAGCGTGGAGGTGTGGATCTCGCTGACCATGCCGGTGCCGAGCACGGTGGTGCCGGAGTGCACGGCGGGCGCGAGCCGGTGCAGCTGGTCCTCCAGCAGGGCGAGGCTCTTGGGCATGCGGACGATCAGCAGGTCCACCCGGCCGGGCGGGTCGTCCCGGGTGGTGCGCAGGTCGGCGCCGGCGGCCGGGGCGTTGCGCCGCAGGTTCGCCTCGGTGGCCGACCGGCCGAGGAAGGAGTCGGTGACGAGGGTGGGGCGGGTGGCGCCGTGCGCGGCGAGCGCGGTGGTCAGGGCGCCCCAGCGGTCGCCGAGGACGACGGTCGCGCCGGGCGAGGCCGGTCCCCCGGTGTCGGCGAGGTGCTGGAGCGCGTACGCGTCGGCGGCGTCCCAGGCCCGCAGCTGCTCGCGCGGGTCGGCCGGGAAACGGGTCAGGTCGAGGTCGCCCCACGGCGAGCTGAATCGGTGCATCGTGCGACCAGCGTATCCGGAACGTAGGTGAGGCCCGGGGCCTTGTCCTGGCCCCGGGCCCCGCTGATGCCGCCCTGTGCTGCCGTCGGCCCGTGTTGCCGCCCCGGGTGAGCTTCACCTCGCGCGTGATGCCTTTTCACTACCGCCGCACGAGAGCGGCGGGCCGGAGTCGAACCGGCATTTCGCGATCCCATTCCCCAAGACGGTCGGCCGGCGGTCGGCGGCACATGCTGAGTCTGGAGCGAGAGTCTGAGATTCAGTGCGGCGCCGCTGCGTGCGGTCGCCGCCTCACGACAAGCTTCAGTTTCAGCTTTGCGCTCCTCGCGCTCCCCTCCGCTGGGCGAAGGGGCCCCTCCGCACTCGGGCGGAGGGGGCTTGACGGGGGTTACGACCCCAGCAGGTAGCCGAAGACGGCATCCCCCACCCGCTGGTCGGTGACCTCTGCGCCGTTCGCCTCCTCGCGGGCGAACTGCACGGCCTGCTGCAGCTTCTCCACCCGCTCCAGCACCTCGTTGACCCGGCGGGCCGGCAGTGCGCCGGAGAACTTCACCGTGGTCCAGTAGCCCACCGCGATGTCCTCGTAGTAGACCTCGACCTGCGCCGGGTGCTGCTCGGTCGCCTCGGCCTTCACGTGGTTGCGCGGCACCTTGCGGGTGCGGATGGTGCGTACCGGCTCGGTCTTCCAAGCGTCGGTGGAGGCGTCGAGGTTCCACGCCTCGGCGGCGTCGAGCACCGGCAGCTTGCGGATGAACTGGCCCAGCTCGACGAGCTGCTTCTCCAGGAAGAGCAGGTACGTCACCGGCACGTCGCGGACCAGCTCTCGACCGTCCACGGTGATGTCGGCGCGTGCCTCGCAGTTGGCCCAGTCCTTGGTGGCGGTCACGTCGAAGAGCCGGGTCAGGGCGGTCGTCGCGGACCGCAGCACCTGCTCGGCCTGGACCTGGACCCGGGTGGACTCGGGCGGCAACTGCTCGCCTTCCTCGTCCTTGGGCTGGTAGGTCCTGGCAATGCCGGACAGCAGTGCGGGCTTGAGCAAGTCGCGCTGAGCGGACGCCAGTTCGTGGTGGGCCTTGGACTTGGCGCCCTTCTCGACTGCGATGATCTGGTTGAGTTTCGCCACGGGAAGAACGTAACAGCGGAGCTGATCGACGTACGAACGGTTTATCCGATCACGACCGGGCCGTGACAGGGCCACGACCCGGCCGCGACATGCCGTACGGCAGCGGCGCACCGTACGGCAGTTGACGGATCGTCAGGTCACGGCGTGCGCACCCGGGTCGGGTAGTGCTCGGCCACCACCTCGGTCATCGCGCCCAGCGGGTCGGCGGTGACCTGGGTGGCGGAGAAGTAGATGTTGCCGCGCACCTGCGGGTAGTCCGCGTCGAAGGTGAGGTGGCGGGACAGCTCGGCCGGGTCCTGCCACTGCGCGGGCTGGCCGGCGACGCCGACCTTGTAGAGCGCCTCCCCCACGTAGAGCTTCGCCCGGGTGCCGGCCACGACGTCGGACCACCAGGGCACCAGCACCCCGTAGTCGGCGGCGGCGAAGCCGATGTTCCAGTAGACCTGAGGGGCGATGTAGTCCAGCCAGCCGCGCTTGACCCAGCCTCGGGTGTCGGCGTGCAGGTCGTCGTAGGTCTGCACGCCGGCCTGGGTGGCCGAGCCGAGCGGGTCGGTGGCGGCGTTGCGCCAGACCCCGAACGGGCTGATGCCGTACTGGGTGCCGGGCCGGATCTGCTTGATCCGCGCCGCCATCTCGCTGACCAGCAGGTCGGTGTTGTGCCGGCGCCAGGCGTCGCGGTCGGGGAAGCCGGCGCCGTAGCGGGCGTAGCTGGCGTCGTCGGCGAAGGTCTGGCCGGCCACCGGGTACGGGTAGAAGTAGTCGTCCCAGTGCACGGCGTCGATCGGGTAGCGGCGCACCGCGTCGAGCATCGCGTCCTCGACGAAGCGGCGGACGGCCGGCTGCCCGGGGTCGTAGTACAGCTTGCCGCCGTAGGGCAGCACCCACTCCGGGTGCAGCCGGGCCGGGTGGGTGGGGGCGAGCGTGCCGGGGTCGTCGGTCATCGCGACCCGGTACGGGTTGAACCAGGCGTGCAGTTCGAGGCCCCGGCGGTGCGCCTCGTGCACGGCGGTGCCCAGCGGGTCCCAGCCCGGGTCGCGGCCCTGGGTGCCGGTGAGGTACTGCGACCACGGCTCGTACGGCGACGGCCAGAACGCGTCGGCGGTCGGGCGGACCTGGAACATCACGGCGTTGAGCCGGCGTTCGACCGCGGTGTCGAGCAGGTCGATCAGTTCGGCGCGCTGCTCCCGCGGCGACAGGCCCGGCGCGGACGGCCAGTCGGTGTTGGCGACGGTGGCGATCCACATGCCGCGCAGCTCGCGGCGGGCGGTGGGCGGCCGGTGCGCGGGGCCCGCCGGGCGGGCGGCCCCGGCGGTGCCCGGCGCGAGGCGCGCGGCGGCGGTCGGGGTGGGCGCGGTGGCCTGCGCGGTGCCGATCGCCGCGGCCGAGGCCAGCGTGCCGGCCGCCGCCACGGTGAAGGTTCTACGGGAGAGTGGGTCCATACCGTCCTCCTGATCTACCGTCCAGATCCGCCGATGATGGTGGTCCGGGGCAGTGGCGGCAACCGCCGAATGGTCCATCCTCTGAAGGGGCAGGGCGCCGGGCCCGGCGGCTCCGGTGGGCGGTAACGTCTGTCCGGTACACGATCAGGTACGAGCCAGGTATGCGATCAAGCGCCTGCCGGGTGCAGGCAGCGGCAGGCCGGACACGGCCGACGGTCGGGAGGCTGACGAGTGAGTGACATCCAGCGCGTCGGAGTGGTGGGCGCGGGCCAGATGGGTTCGGGCATCGCCGAGGTGTGCGCGAAGGCCGGGCTCGACGTCCGGGTCGCCGAGACCACCGGCGAGGCACTGGAGTTGGGCCGCGCCCGCCTGGCGAACTCCCTCGGCAAGGCCGCCGAGCGCGGCAAGCTCACCGAGCAGGAGCGGGACGCGGCGCTGGACCGGCTCAGCTACACCACCGACCTCGCCGAGTTCGCCGACCGCGACCTGGTGATCGAGGCGGTGGTGGAGAACGAGCAGGTCAAGCTGGACATCTTCAAGACCCTCGACCAGGTCGTCACCCGCCCCGACGCCATCCTCGCCTCCAACACCTCCTCCATCCCGCTGGTCCGGCTCGCGGTGGCCACCTCGCGGCCCGACCAGGTGGTGGGCATCCACTTCTTCAACCCGGCGCCCGTGCAGCGCCTGGTCGAGGTGATCCCGGCGCTCACCACCGGCAGCGAGACCGTGAAGCGGGCCGAGGCCCTGGTCACCGACATCCTCGGCAAGCACCCCATCCGCGCCCAGGACCGCTCCGGTTTCGTCGTCAACGCCCTCCTGGTGCCGTACCTGCTCTCCGCGATCCGCATGTACGAGTCCGGCATCGCCACCCGCGAGGACATCGACAACGGCATGGAGATGGGCTGCGCCCACCCGATGGGCCCGCTCAAGCTCTCCGACCTGATCGGCCTCGACACCGTCGCCGCGATTGCCGACTCCATGTACGCGGAGTACAAGGAGCCCCTGTACGCGGCTCCGCCGATCCTCCAGCGCATGGTCGACGCGGGCCGCCTCGGCCGTAAGTCGGGCGCGGGCTTCTACGCGTACTGACGGCCCCCTGACGTCGGGACGGCCGCGCGTGCGGCCGGGCCCGTCGTGGCGTATCCCCCGAGGTCAGACGACGTGCGGACGGCCCAATGGCGCCTCGCCCGCGCCGGGCCGCGGCGGCGCAGCGGCTCCGGGGAGCGGTCCGGCAAGCAGCTGGTGCCCCGGCCCCCGGAGCCTTTCAGCGCTGTCCGAGCCTTCCGTGCATGCACGGAGGAAAGTCCCTCGGATGTCCCTCCGACAGAGCTGAAAGTCCCCGAAAAGTCCCTGGCTCCGTCCTGCCGGCAGGAACAGCACTCAGCTTGTTCTTTATCTACCAGGATCTTCCGGGCTTGCCGATGGCCTTGAGGGTCTCGGGGCGTTTGACGGTCTTGCCGACGTCGTAACGGGGAGCCCGGTGCTTGTTCTTGGCGCCGGGTGGCCGTCCGGGGCCGGTTCCTCGGGGTTGGGGAACATGGGTCGGGCATGCGAGGTGAGCGCGGATGTTCCTGAACCCTCGGCGGACCCGGGCCGGGGTGAGCCGGTTGGAGGTGGTGGGTTTCTCCCACGGCCGGCGGAAGTCTTCGGCGAGCGGCCGGGCGAGCCGGAGCTGGGTGTGGCACGGCCGAGCGGCACGCCAGGGAGCGGGGGCCGCGGCGACAAGGCCGACCCGGAGAGCGTCCACTCGACACGACAGTCCGGCCCTCAACCTGCTCCAATACCGAAAAATCCCACTACGGGAACCCGGACTTCCTGCCAGTGGTTTGACGGACTCATGAACGATAAAGGCTGGTAGCGAAACCTCGGTGCGAGTAGCCTCAGCGTTTATGAACAAGTCCGGCTCCCGGAATAGGGGCGGCAAGAACACCAGGCGCGGGAACCCCAAGATGGTGTTCCTGATGTCCCTGGTACTCGCCCTAGGTTCCTTAGGGGCTCTCATATTCGTGCCGAAGGTCGCCGCCGAAGCGGTCGGTAAGTCGGGCTACACGCAAGCCCATGGCCTGGCACGAAGCGGGATCGTGACCAGAGTGACGAACCACCATGGCAAGGTCCCGTTCGCCGACATCGAGGTCCGACTGGGGGAGCCGGTCGACGGCCAGGCGACGACCACCGTGCACGACCCCTCCCTCACGTCCCTGAAGCCTGGCGCGGCGGTTCGGGTCCTGGTCGATCCGAAAGGCCCCGGCTACGCCGAGTTTCCCGGTCGGCGGTTCAACGGGAATTCCACATCTCAGCAGGACGCCGTCAGGTTGCTTTTGCTCGTCTGTTGTGCCGCCTTCGCTTTCACGGCGGCCTGGTGGGGTCGGGAGTGGTACCGCGACCACAAGCACCGGCAAACAGCCGAATTTCAGGGAGCGACAGGAGCGACGCAGGGCTGATGCCTTCAGGAGCGACCGTCAGCGGTTGCGGGCCGGGCTCCTTCGGCAGCGAGTCCGCGCAGGAGCACGGCCGCGCCGGCGCCGTCGTGACCGCTCCCCTGCCCTAAGCCTTGTTCTATCTACCGGCCTCGAATGGCATCTCGAACTGAGTCGCTCACCTGGGGATTCGCCGGACACGTGGGCGGCCTTCGTCTGATCGTGTGTTCCGACCAAGGAATGCACGTGACCAGGACGAAGGCCGTGAGGGTGGTGCTGTGTGCGGACGGTGCCGTGAAGTCCCCGGTGGTCTTGACGTTGTTGCCCGAGCATCGTCGTGGGCACGGCGCGATGTACGGCGGCCTGAACCACGGCCGGATGGACAATGCTCGGCTGCGGACGGTGCTGGCCGGGCTGTCGCTGCCGCGGTTCGACGGCGGGCGCCTGGTCCTGGCGGTCGATGTGTCGCCGTGGCTCCGCTCGGACGCGCCGTGCTCGGCGGACCGGCTGTTCTGCCACGTCTACGGCCGCGCGAAGACGGCGTCGCAGTTCATTCCGGGCTGGCCCTACTCCTTCGTCGCTGTGCTGGAGCCGGGGTCCACGTCCTGGACCGCGATCCTGGACGCGGTCCGGCTCGGCCCAATGAACGACGCGACCGTCATCACCGCCGACCAACTCCGGGGGGTCGTCGAACGGCTCATCACCGCTGGTCAGTGGCACGTCGGGGACCCGGACATCGTGATTGTCAGCGACGCCGGCTACGACGTCACCCGCCTGGCCTGGGTCCTGCGCGACCTCCCCGTCGAGCTGGTCGGCCGGGTTCGCTCCGACCGCGTGATGCGTCTGCCGAAACCACCGAGAACGCACGGCGTCAACGGCCGGCCGCCCAAGCACAGCCCGGAATTCCGGTTCACCAAGCCGGAGACCTGGCCCGAGCCCGCGATCACCACGGTCACCGACACCACCAACTACGGCAAGGCCGAAACCCAGGCGTGGGACCGGGTCCACCCCCGGCTCACCCACCGCTCCTCATGGCTCGACCACGACGGCGAACTACCCATTATCGAGGGGACGTTGATGCGGTTGAAGGTCAAGCACCGGTCGAAGGACCGGGATGCCCCGCCGCTGTGGTTATGGTCCTCCAAGACCGGTGCCACCCCGGACGACGTTGACCGCTTCTGGCAGGCATTCCTCCGCCGCTTCGACCTGGAGCACACCTTCCCCTTCGCGAAACAGACCCTGGGCTGGACCACCCCGAAACTCCGCACTCCCGAAGCGGCGGACCGCTGGACCTGGATTCTGATCGTCGCCCACACCCAGCTCCGGCTCGCCCGGCCGCTCGCCGAAGACTTCCGCCGGCCGTGGGAGAAACCGACCCCCTCCAACCGGCTCACCCCGGCCCGGGTCCGCCGAGGGTTCAGGAACATCCGCGCTCACCTCGCCTGCCCGGCCCGTGTTCCCCAACCCCGAGGAGCCGGCCCCGGACGGCCACCCGGCGCCAAGAACAAGCACCGGGCTCCCCGTTACGACGTCGGCAAGACCGTCAAACGCCCCGAGACCCTCAAGGCCATCGGCAAGCCCGGAAGATCCTGGTAGATAAAGAACAAGTCAGAGGGCGGGAAGTGACTGTCTGACCGTATTCAGATCGCTCGTTCGTGTGGGTATGGGTGGGAAGCGGCTGTACAGCGCGTTTGGCTGTGTTGGGCTGGCGGGGTGGTTGAACGCAGGGACTATCCGAGTGATCTGACCGACGAGCGGTGGGCGCTGATCGAGCCGATGATCACGGCGTGGAAGGCGGCGCATCCCTCGGTCAGCAGCCATCAGGGCCGTTACGCGATGCGCGAGATCATCAACGCGATCTTCTACCAGTCCCGGACCGGCTGCCAGTGAGCCTACCTGCCCGGCGACCTACCCCCGCCCGGCGCGGTGAAGTACTACTTCTACAAGTGGCGTGACGATGGCACGACCGAGACGATCCACGAGATCCTGCGCTGCCAGGTGCGCGAGGCGGTCGGCCGCGCCGAGGACCCGTCCCTGGTGGTGCTCGACTCCCAGAGCGTGCACGCGGCGGTCAATGTCCCCGCGGCCACCACCGGCAAGGACGCGGGTAAGAAGGTCCCGGGCCGCAAGCACGGGATCGCGGTCGATGTCCTGGGGCTGATCATTGCGGTGGTGGTGCTGGCCGCGAGTGTGCACGAGAACACGATCGGCACCGCGCTGCTCGACCGGGTCGCTGCCCGCACCCCAACGGTCACCAAAGCCCTGGTCGACCAGGGCTTCAAGACCGAGGTCGTCGAGCACGGCCTCGCAGTGGGCATCGATGTCGAGATTGTGCAGCGCAACCCGCAGGAGAAGGGGTTCGTGCCCCAGCCGATCCGCTGGCGGGTCGAGCAGACTCTCGGCACCCTGATGCTCCACCGACGCCTGGTGCGCGACTACGCGATCAACCCGGCCACCAGCGAAGCCCGGGTGTACTGGGCGATAACCGATGTGATGGCCCGCCGGCTGACCGGCACCTCCACCCCGACCTGGCGCGGAGCGTAGAAGGACACGGCGATGACCACGAGATCGATCCTGGACCTGCTCACCGAGCGCGAGCAGGCCGTACGCACCCACGCCGAGTACCTTCGCGTGCAACTCGAGCAGCTCACCGGCCAGGTGAACGAACTCGAGGCCGAACTCGCCGACCTGGCCACCACCCGCAAGGTCCTACTCGCCCTCGAAACCCGCGAGACCGAGCGCACAGGACCGGCGAACCTACCCGACAACCCCGTCTACCAGCACATCCTCACCGCGCTGGCCGACACCGACCGACCCGTGCGCGCGAAAGACCTGTGCCGGGCCCTGGATACCGGCTTCGAACCCAAGCGCATCGAGGGCATGCGCTCCAAGCTCAAGCGCCTGGTCAGCCTCGGGCTGATCACCGAGACCGAGCCGGGACTGTTCGCCCTACACCGCCAGTGAACTCATGCAACATCGCTGACCAGCAGCCCTGAACCACATTCAAAGATAAACCGGACAAGGGCTCGCTTCCCGCCCTCTGAGCGCTTCACGACCACGAGACGCGAACCTCCCACGGGCCGGCGGACGCACCGCGGCAGCGCCGTCCATGACGAGGCGCCCGCTACCTGCACGGTCCTGGCCGGGGCTGAGGTTCCGCTACCGACCCGGCCCGACCTCGGACCGCCTGGAGAAGCCCAGGTCAGGGGGTGACGATGGAGAAGTCCGGGTCGCCTGGGTCGAGGACGCCGGCGAGACGGGACAGGGCCGATGCGTCGCCGGTGACCTTGATGCCCGCCTTCGCGAGGGCGTCGGCGGTGAGCCCTCCTGCCGCGAGCGCAGGGAGGGCCCGTGCCGTCGTCGCGAGGGTGACGTCCGCGTCGCCCGTCTGGGCCGCTGCGCTGTAGGTGAGCGCGCCGTTGGCCAGCCGCAGGCGGTACCGCTGGTCGGTGTCGGTCAGGACGACGTCGATGGTCAGTTTCTCGTCCCACGCCTCAGGGCCGTTGACCTGGATGGCGATGGCGTCGAAGAGCATCTCCGGGGTGAGGGCGGAGACGACATCCGCGGACGCCGATACGGTCGGCGTGCCGAACTTCCCCTCGCGCAGTTCGGTCGCGCCCGACAGGTAGATGTTGCGCCACACGCCGTTCTCCGCGCCGTAGCCGAGCTGCTCGAAGGTGTCGGCCAGCAGTTCGCGTGCCGCCGCGTGGTCGGGCTGGGCGAACACGACATGGCTGAGGACCTCCGCACTCCAGCGGAAGTCGCCCGCCTCGAACGCGGCGCGCGCCTTTTCGACGACGGCGTCCGCGCCGCCGCCGAGTTCGACGTACCGTTTGCCCTGCTCGACGGGCGGGTGCTGCCACAGGTGCGCGGGGTTGCCGTCGTACCAGCCCATGTAGCGCTGGTAGATCGCCTTGAGGTTGTGGCTCACCGAGCCGTAGTAGCCGCGGGCGTGCCAGGCGTGTTCGAGCACGGGCGGGAGCTTGAGCTCCTCCGCGATCTCGATGCCGGTCCAGCCCTTGTTGATCAGGCGCAGGCACTGGTCGTGCAGGTAGGCGTACAGGTCGCGCTGCTCGGAGAGGAACTTCGTGACCTGGTCATTGCCCCAGGTGGGCCAGTGGTGGGACGCGAAGACCACCTCCGCCTCCGCACCGAAGAGGTCGATGGTCTCGGTGAGGTAGTTCGACCAGGCGTGCGGGTCGCGGACCAGCGCCCCGCGCAGGGTCAGGAGATTGTGCAGCGTGTGGGTCGCGTCCTCCGCGGCGCACAGCGCCTTGTGCTCCGGGAAGTACACGAGGTACTCGGCCGGTGCCTCGGTTCCCGGGGCCATCTGGAAGATCATCCGGACGCCGTCGACCGTCTCGGTCTGCCCGGTCTCGGTGATGTCCAGCGTCGGGGCGATGAGCGTGATGTTGCCGGTCGCCACGGTCTGCGCCAGCCCGGTGCCGAGGGCGCCGTGCGGGCTGCGAGCCAGTGCCGCACCGAACATGTACGCCGAGCGCCGCGACATCGCGGTTCCGGCGTAGACGTTCTCCGACACCGCGTGCTCGGTGAACTCCGCCGGGGCGATGACGGGCACGCGGCCTGCGTCGACGTCTTCCTGCGTGGTGATCCCGCGGACGCCACCGAAGTGGTCCACATGCGGGTGGGTGTACAGCACGCCGGTGACGGGCCGCTCGCCGCGGTGCTCGCGGTACAGCGCGAGCGCGGCCGCCGCCGTCTCCTGCGTCACCAGCGGGTCCAGCACCAGGACCCCGGTCTCGCCCTCGATGAACGTCACGTTCGACAGGTCGAACCCGCGCACCTGGTAGATACCGGGCACGACCTCGAACAGCCCTTGGATCGCGTTGAGCGTCGACTGGCGCCACAGGCTCGGGTTCGCGGTGTCCGGCGCGTCGCCCCGCAGGAAGTCGTACGTGTCGTTGTCCCAGACCACCGCGCCCTCGGCGTTGGTGATGGCGCTCGGGGCCCGCTTCCCGAGGAAGCCGCGTTGCGCGTCATCGAAGTCCTGGGTGTCGGAGAACGGCAGGCTGTTCAGCAGGGCCTGGTTCCGGCTGACGACGGTCGGCGAGACAGGCTTGGGCGTCAGAGACATAGCACTCATACTGGGCGTGGTGGTCCGTCCCCGCACGCCGAGCGGTCGCTCACCGACCGAGCGGCTGCGGACGCGCTTCGGAGCCGGTGGCATCGAGAAGATCGACGACGTAAGGCTCGCGACGCCGGGAGACCACCCAGGGCGTCCTCGGCGCGGGCACTTCCCGAGCAACGCCCGTATAGCCGCAGCGAATGATCATGTAGCCATGGATGGTGGCTCCGGGCGCGGTGCGGGGGCCGGGAACCGTGGCCGCGGCTGCGGCGGCGGCCAGTTCGAGGTGGGAGTTCATGTCCAGCTCGAACCGGCCGTAGGGGTTCCCGTGGGTCCAGAACAGCGGGGACAGGGCCCGCCGGTCCGCGGAGTTCCAGTTCTCCACGACCTGGACCCCGTCGTTGATCTCGCGCCACCGGTCCGCATCAACTCGCGGCAACCCGCCCAGGTCCGTGATCCGCTGAAGCCGACCGCGACCCGGAACCGCCCGCACTGTCAGCAGCCCGTCACCATCGTCGCGCTACCGGCCACCCCGGGGGCAGCCCGGCCGACGATGCCACGCCACCGCACCGACGTCGTCCCCCTGCGACGGACCCCCCCTGACCGGCCGGTCGACGGTTACTCGACGCGGGGCAGCACACCCAGAAGCGCCGAGGTGAAGGAGAACCGCAGCGCGTCACGCAGTTCCAGGTTGAGCACGCCGAGGGCGGGCTCGTCCGCGTAGGCGGCAAGGAGGCTGGGCGGCGGCGGGACGTACGCGGACAAGGCGCCCGCCGAGACCAGGCTCATCAGGCAGAACAGTTGTGTGCCGTCGCCGAGTTCGGGCACGTGGCGGCGCACGAGCTCGACCATGTCCGCGAGCCGCGCGAGGGAGGAGCGCTTGTGGCGCTTGACCACCTCGACCGAGACGTTGTGCTCCAGGACGCCGCCCTGCGCGCCGAAGAGGTCGCACAGCACCACCCGGCCGGCCAGTGACCGGCTGAGGATCTCGGCCAGTTGGGCTGCCCGCACTTCCGGGGCCGCGTGCGCCTCGATGCCCGCGGCCAGCTCCTCCGCCACCTCGGCGAGCCAGTTCCCCAGAAAGACGTCCAGGAGTTCGAGCAGCACCGCCTCGCGGGACTCGAAGTACCGCAGGACGTTCGACTTGGCCAGGCCCACCCGCCGGCTGAGTTCGTTGAGGCTCACCTCGGCCACGGGCATCTCGTCGAGCATCGCCGCCGCCGTGTCCAGGATCGCCCGGCGGCGGATCTCCCGCTGCTCCTCGCTTCGCGCCCGCTGGAATGTCACGCCCTCAGCCTAGCTTAAAGACCGCCGGTTCCTTGACATGAGACCTGCGGTCTCTTACGTTGGAGGCCTTAACAGACCGACGGTTTTTTAGGAGTGCGCCATGAGCGGCGACTGGACCGAGCAGCACATCCCCGATCAGCACGGGCGGGTGGCGATCGTGACCGGCGCCAACACCGGGCTGGGCTTCGAGACCGCCCGGATGCTCGCCGCGCGCGGGGCGGCGGTGGTCCTGGCCGTCCGCGACGTCGAGAAGGGCGAACGGGCAGCCGCGCGCATCACCGGCGACGTCACCGTCCAGGCCCTCGACCTGACCTCCCTGGACTCGGTCCGGTCCGCGGCGGCCGACCTGCGCGCCACCCACCCGCGCATCGACCTTCTGATCAACAACGCGGGCGTGATGTACACCCCGAAGCAGACCACCGCCGACGGCTTCGAGCTGCAGTTCGGCACCAACCACCTCGGCCACTTCGCCCTCACCGGCCTGCTGCTGGACCGGCTCCTGCCCGTCCCCGGCTCACGCGTCGTCACGGTCAGCAGTACCGGCCACCGCATTCGGGCCGCCATCCACTTCGACGACCTGCAGTGGGAGCGCTCGTACGGCCGCGCCGCCGCCTACGGCCAGTCCAAGCTCGCCAACCTGATGTTCACGTACGAACTGCAGCGCCGGCTCGGTCCGCACGGCACCACGCTCGCGGTGGCCGCCCATCCCGGCGTGTCCAACACCGAGCTCATCCGCAACACACCCGCCGCGCTTCGGGTGCCCATCGCCTGGCTCGCGCCGCTGCTCACCCAGAAACCCGAGAGGGGCGCCCTGCCCACCCTGCGCGCCGCCACCGATCCGGCCGTCATCGGCGGCCAGTACTACGGTCCCGGCAACCGGGGGGAGATCCGCGGCTACCCGAAGCTGGTCGAGTCCAGCCCCGACTCCCACGACCAGGCCACGCAGCAGCGGTTGTGGACCGTCTCCGAGGAACTCACCGGGGTGACGTTTCCCGTGCCGGCCCCGCAGCGGACGGACTCCTGAGGCCGGGCCGGCCCCGCGGCCGACCCCGTCGTCTCGCCGCCGACCCGGTCCCGCGCGTGCTCTTCGGTCGCCATCGGTGCCGCCCTTCCGTCTCCGTGCCGCGTGTGCGCGCCGTTCATCCTTGGACGGTGGGCCGGACGACGAGTTCGTTGACGTCCACGTCGGCGGGCTGGTCGATGGCGTAGTGGACGGCTTCGCCGATCGCGGTGGCGGGGATCGCGATGCTCATCTGCGTCTCCACCGCGTCCTTGATCCCGCTGTCGCCGATGGAGGCGGTGGGTTCGCTCCGGGTCAGGCCCGGGCTCATCACGGTGACCCGCAGTTCCCGGCTCTCCTGGCGCAGGCCCTCCGACAGGGCGCGGACCGCGTGTTTGGTGGCGCTGTAGACGGCCGCGGTCGGGTCGACCCGCAGCCCTGAGACGGAGGAGATGTTCACGATGTTCCCGCGGCGCTGGGCCCGCATGAGCGGCAGGACGGCGGCGATGCCGTGCAGGACCCCGCGCAGGTTCACGTCGATCATGCGGTTCCACTCGTCGACCCTCAGAGCGTCCAGACGCGACAACGGCATGACGCCGGCGTTGTTGACCAGGACGTCGATGCGCCCGTACCGGTCGTGGGCGGCCACGACGAAGGACCGCACGCCGGCCTGGTCCGTCACGTCCAGGACGTGCGGGAAGACGCTGCCCGCCCGGGCCTCGATCTCCTGGGCGAGGGCGGTGAGGCGGTCGGTGCGCCGCGCCCCGAGGACCACGTGGTGCCCCGCGGCGGCGAGCCGTCTGGCGGTGGCCGCTCCGATGCCGCTGCTGGCTCCGGTGATCAGGACGACCTTCGGGGCGGGCGGGGTGAGCGGGGCGACCGGGGTGGAGGGGGTGGTCGGGGCGGACTGGGCGGGCCGGGTGGGCATGTTCTTCCCTTCGGAGTGCGAAGTGCGGTCGGCCGCGCATGCGACTGCGACGACCGGTGCCGCCAGGATGTGTCCGATCCCGCGCATGCGGCAGGACGGGCTTTCCTGGGTGCGCCACTCCCAGGAACCGGCGACGTACGATCCCGGCATGAGCGGCAATGAACTGGGGGAATTCCTGCTGGCACGGCGCTCCCGGCTCAGCCCGACGGACGTGGGTCTGCCCCGCTCGCGAAGCCGCCGGGTCAGCGGGCTGCGGCGCGAAGAGGTCGCCGTACTGGCCGGAGTGAGCGCCGACTACTACACCCGTCTGGAACAGGGCCGCGAGCGGCATCCCTCCGGCCAGGTCGTCGACGCCCTCGCGCGGGCCCTGCGGCTGGACTCCGACGCCTGCTGGCACGCCTACCGCCTGGCCGGGCTCGTACCGAGGGACCGAGCCCACACCCACGCCTCGGACGAGGAGCGGGTCTCCCCCGAACTGCTGCGGCTGATGGACGCCTTCCCGGCGGCCGTGGCCTACGTGGTCAACCGGCGTCTCGACGTCCTCGCCTCGAACGCGCTCGCCGACGCCCTGCTCTCCCCGCTCACGGACCCGCGCGGCATGGCCCGTTCCCTGTTCTGCGACCCCGCGGCCCGCGAACTGTTCGCCGACTGGCACACCGTGGCCCGTGACACCGTCGCAGCGCTGCGGCTGGCCCAGGGCCACGACCGGAACGACCCGCGCATGCTCGCCCTGATCGACGGCCTGTTCGCGCAGAGCGAGGAGTTCGCGGCGCTCTGGAGCCGTCAGGACGTCAGCCGCCTGGGCAGCAAGACCAAGACCTTCCACCACCCGCGGGCCGGACAACTGACCCTCGTGTACCAGACGTTCGAGGTCCAGGGCGCTTCCGGCCAGTGCCTCCTGGTCGGCGCCGCCGAGCCCGGGAGCCCCGACGCCCGCGGCCTGGCCTCGCTCGGCGCTCACTGCGCCGCGGGCGAACGGAGCGGCGCGGCACACCGGCGGTGACGCCGGGCCTGCGCTCGGGTCCTCCGCTTGGGCCTCCGCTCGGGTCGTCCGCTCGCGGAGCCGGCTCGGGACCTCGCCGTGGGCAGTCATAACTGTTACGGTTACAACAGGACGGAGGTGAGGGACGACATGGGAGCCAACAGCAGGCTGACCGTCGCCGCGCACGCCCTGACCTGGATCGGGCTGTACCAGCGCCGCGGCCACGAGGTCGCCACCTCCGAGCAGATCGCGACGAGCGTCAACACCAACCCCGTGGTGATCCGCCGCCTGCTCGCCCAACTGCGCAAGGCCGGCCTGGTCGACTCGCGCAGAGGCGCCGGCGCCGGCTGGACGCTGTCGCGGGGCCTGCCGACGATCACCCTGCTCGACGTCTACGAAGCGGTGGAGCCGGGGCCGATCTTCGCCCTGCATCCCGCCACACCCGACCCCGAGTGCGTCGTGGGCCACGGCATAGCGCCGGTGCTGAGCGTCGTCTACGACGGGGTCGAGACCGCTCTCCGCGCGGAACTGGCGAGAACCACGCTGGAAGATGTGCTGCACGACGTACTGAAAGCCACCTAGCTTCGACCGCGGGCCCGACCGGGCCGCGCCGGCAGCGCGCTTTTCGCGGCCCTCAATGTAACCACAACCGTTACATCAACTCATTCGGAGAATGCCATGGGACAGCTGGACGACAAGACCGCCCTCGTGACCGGGGCCTCCACCGGCATCGGCCTGGCCATCGCCCGCCGGTTCGCCGCCGAGGGAGCCACCGTCTACCTCACCGGCCGCCGCAAGGCCGAACTGGAGCACGCCGTCGAACAGGTCGGCGACCGCGCCATCGGCATCCGCAGCGACGTATCGGAACTCGACGACCTCGACCGGCTCTTCGCCGAGATCACCGAGCGCGGCGGACGTCTCGACATCGTCGTGGCCAACGCCGGCGTCGGCGAGTTCGGCCCGCTCGGCTCGATCACCGAGGAGGAGTACGACCGCACCACCTCCATCAACCTCAAGGGCACGATCTTCACCGTCCAGAAGGCGCTTCCGCTGCTGCCGGCCGGCGCCTCGGTGATCCTGCTCTCCTCCAGCGCGGCCCTGCGCGGAGTCCCGGGCCTGGGCGTCTACGCCGCCACCAAGGCCGCGATCCGCAGCCTCGCCCGCACCTGGGCCGCCGAACTCGCCGACCGCGGCATCCGCGTCAACGCCCTCACCCCCGGCCCCGTCACGACCCCCGGCGCCGACGAACTGCGAGCCGCGCTCCCGCAGGACGGCGACGCCGCCGAGCCCCCCGCGCCCACTCCCCTCGGCCGGGCGGGCCGCCCCGACGAGGTCGCGTCCACCGCCCTCTACCTGGCCGGGGACCAGAGTTCCTTCACCACCGGCGCGGAACTCTTCGTCGACGGCGGCACCACCCAGCTCTAGTCACCCAGCCCGCCCCCGACCCACCCCCGCGCCGGGGGCGGGCTGGCCGGCGCGGAAGATGGCGGCGGTTCGGGCCACGCGGCGGCCGAGGTGTTCCGCGGTGGCGATGTCGGCTTTGTGGACTGCCTCGGCGCCCTGGTCGACGTTCGTCTGGGCGGCGGCACCGAGGTGGAAGCCGAGCCGGTTGAGGTCGTTCTCGGATGCCTGGGAGGTGTTCCAGCCGGGCTGGAGGCCGAGGTTGATCCAGTGCATGCCGAGTTGGGCGGCGAGCACGGTGCAACTCTTCCACCGCACCACGCGCCAGGTCACGTTGACGCCCGCCGGCGAGGTCCTGCTGGGGGACGCACGCACGGCACTCGACGCGGTCAGTGCCGCCGGCCGGCGGGCCCGGCACGCTGGCGAACCCACGCAGAAGCTGCGGCTCGCGCTCAAGGCCGACGTCGATGGCGGCCTGCTGCCTGCCATCCTCCACGCGTACGCCCGCGAGGAGGCGGCCCTACCGGTCGCGCTGGTGCTCGGCCGCTACGGCGAGCAGGTTCAGGCGGTACGCGACGGCCGTGCGGACGCCGCGGTGCTGCTCGGCCCCTTCGACGAGCGCGGGCTGGACTCCGAGCAGCTGGTCACCGAGCCGTACCTGATCGCCGTCGCGGCCGACGCCCCGCCGGCCGCCCGTACGTCCGTTCGCCTCGCCGACCTGGCGGGCTGGGAGCTGCCCGACGGGTCCCCCGCGGACCAGGGGCCGGTCGCTGCCCACGGCGGGCTCGGCGAGGCGCGCACCCGCCCATCCGGGCCGGATCGGGACCCGGACCAAGGCCAGGACCGGGACCAGCCGTCCGCGGCGGCGCAGGACTCCTCGGACCTGCCGCAGACCTTCAAGCTCATCGAACTCGGCAGCATCGTCTGCTTCTTCCCCGCCTCGCTCACCCGGCGCTATCCAGCCCCGAGATCGCCTACCGGCCGGTCGAGTACCATGCGCCGGCCACCCTGTCCGTGGTCTGGCCGGAGCGCTCCCGCCGCCCGGCCGTCGCCGCGTTCGTCCGGGCGGCCACCAAGGTGGCGGAGGCCGCCCGACCGGAGCCGGGCACCCCGCGGGCCGCCACCTGACAGAGCACCGCTCCCCCGGTGATCGGCCACGGCAGCGCGCCCGCCGCACTTCCGTCGGCCCCGCATCTGCGCGAACACAGCTGCCTGGCGAGCACCGATGCCCCGCGACGTCGCCGAAGCGTGAGCGAAGCCAGGCACCGCGCAGCAGGAGGATGCGGCCGACCGTCCGCACACCGGACGGCGAGCGGCAGGTCGAGGGCTCCCGCCCGCTGCCGGCGGAGGGCCCCACGACAGCCCCTTCGCGATGCCCGACACACCGTGATGCCGCGGCAGCGGTGGAGCGCTGACTCCGCGTCACCAACCTTCTTGGCCGTAGCCGACACCCGGGGCAGTGGGGGCGTGCAGCATCCCGTCGGAACTCACCGCGGCCTCGCGTACGACGGGATTGGAGTACACGAGCGACTCGTAGTACGTGGTGTTCGAGATGGCCATGCACAGGTGGGCGTTGACGATGCCCGATCCGTGCACCTCGGCCCGGAGTTGAAAGCTGTCGGCGAGGTGGGCGATCCTGAGCGCACCGGTGACGCCGCCCTTGTACTGCGCACTCGTCCGCACGTAGCCCGCGGTGCCGGCCGCGATGAAGTCCGCCGCGTTCAGGTGCGCGCCGTCCGAGGTCTCCGCGACGAGCAGGGGGACGCGCACTCGTTCGCTGAGCCATCGGTACGCGGTGACGCTGAACTCCCGCATCGGTTCCTCGTACCAGGTGTACCCGGCCTCGGTGAGCGCCTGGCCCACGTAGACGGCGTCGGCCAGGTCGAAGCCGGCCGAGCCGTCGTACATCAGCGGCACCGCGTCACCGACGTGGGCGCGTAGCTTCTGGCACAGCTCGGCGTCCGCCCGGGGGTCTCCCCAGGCGTGCAGCTTGATCGCGGAGTAGCCCGCCTCCAGGCACTGGTCGGCGACATCGAGATACTCCGCCACGCTGGAGAAGGTGACCGTGCTCGCATAGGCGGGCAACGCGTCGCGGTAGGAACCGAGCAGACGGTACAGCGGCATTCCCGCGGCCTTCGCCGCGAGGTCCCACAAGGCGACGTCGACCAGTCCGAGCGCATAGATCGGAAACTCTTCTATCCGGTCCAGTTCCCACAGGCGGTGCCAGAGCAGTTCCCGGGCGAGCGGGTCCCGGCCCAGCAGGTCCGCACGGATTCGGCGCTCCACCAGGTCGGCCACGATGATGCCGCGCCGGGTGTGCGCCTCCCCCTCCAGGCCGTCATCGGTACGGATGCGCAGGATGCCCCCGGTCACCGGACTCTCGGAGCCCGGCAGCCCGTCGCGCCAGCGGAACGGCGGTTGCGCGGGCAGATCGACGAGTTCCACCGTGATGTCAGTGATACGCATGACCGTCCTTCGGGTCCCTGGAATCGTGTGGATCAGGAAGAAGCGTCGTCGCCGGGAAGCAGCCGCTTGCGGATCTCCCGCTGGAACTGGCTGACCGTCATGTCGATGTGCGCGGCCATCAGAGAGGCCGCCCGCTCGTCGTCTCCCGAAGCGATGGCCACCCCGATCGCCTGGTGCTGCTCGGCGGCCACGACGAGGGAGCCGCCCGCGGCGCCGGCCAGCCCTATGACACTGACCTGCCGCTGCAGACGTTGCACGGAGTCGACCGTCGCGGCGAAGAACGTGTTCGTCGCCGCTGCGCCGACGGCGGCGTGGAACACCTCATCGGCCTGGTTGAAGACCTCGATGTCGCCCTCGGTCGCCGCCTCCATCGACCGGCTGGCCGCCTCGCGGATCGCCTTGACCTGCGCGGGAGTTGCCCGCTGCGCGGCCAGTCCCGCCGTCGCGGTCTCCACGTGCCGGCGGAACTCGAACATCTCGTCCACCTGCCGCAGGTCGGCGGGCAGGAACTTCGAGAACGACTCCTGCCAGCGCGCACCCTCGGGTTCGGCGACGTAGATGCCGCGGCCCTTCTGCACGGAAAGGCGGCCCACCGCCGAGAGGATCTTCACCGCTTCCCTCACCACGGTCCGGCTCATCTCGACCGCGTCGGCCAGATCCTTCTCGGTGGGCAGGCGGGTACCGGGGGCCAGTTGCTCCTTGACGATGTACTCAAGGATGCGTTCGGCCGCGATCTCGTAACCGGGCCGGTAGCCGCCCGCACCGGACGCCGGACGACTCCTGGATGGCGGTTCAAGCGTCACGTCGTATCCCTCTCACATCACCTGGGCTGCCTGCGGAACCGGCCTGACGCGCCCGCCTCACCCCGTGCATGTTTCATATCTATTTATCCGCTCAGTGCCTCAGTTAATCATAACCAAGCCCTTGACGCGAGAGGTCGGGCGCGCTCAGACTCGTCTCGCTCCGGGTGGGCTGTACACCGTCCCACCCCTGCGGTCTCGCCACTGGAAATCGATCTCGCCCAGGCGTGAGTACCTCGCACGTCCGGACCGCTCGCGGCCGGTGACGACAGAGTGCCACAGCGATATTTCCGATACATGTCGACGCACTTCGCAGGAGAGGCGCTTGCCATGCGTAGTCGATCAGCCAGAAGTCCGTGGTGCGGCCGGTGGTCCGCGACCCCTTGGGGAACTCCTCTCGCGGTCCCCGGCCTGCTCACGGGCACGGCGGGCGGCCTGACGAAAGGACTCCGGGCATGAACGACCTCAGGCTCGGCGTGATCGGCCTGGGCATCCGCAGCGATCTCGTCGGCCTCGCCCACCGACCGGGATCGGGGGCTCGGCTGGTGGCCTGTTGCGACCGCGATCCGGTCCAACTCCGCCAGGCCCGGGACCGATTCGCTCCCGGCGTGCTCGCCGTGTCGAACCACCGCGATCTGCTGCGAGCGGACCTCGACGGCGTCTTCGTCCTCACCCCGGACCACACCCACGAGGCGATCGGCCTGGACTTCCTACGGGCCGGGGTCCCGGTGTTCCTGGACAAGCCGCTCGCCATCACCACCGCGGGGTGCGACCGGCTGCTGGCCACCGCCCGGGAGAGCGGGACACCGCTCTATGTCGGCCACAACATGCGGCACATGCCGGTCGTCACCGCCATCCGCCAGGTCATCGCGGAAGGACACATCGGCGCGGTGAAGGCGATCTGGTGCCGCCACTTCGTCGGCCACGGCGGGGACTTCTACTTCAGGGACTGGCACGCCGACCGGCGCAACACCACCGGTCTGCTGCTGCAGAAGGGAGCCCACGACATCGACGTCATCCACTGGCTCGCCGGCGGGTACTCCCGTCGGGTGAACGCCATGGGCGGGCTGACGGTCTACGGGACCATCGGCTCGCGCCGGGAGCGCACCGGGGAGCGCATGACGGACTGGCTCGCGCCCGACGCGAACTGGCCGCCGCTCAGCCTGCGCGACCTCAATCCGGTCGTCGACGTCGAGGACCTGAGCATGATGCAGATGCAGCTGGACAACGGCGTGTTCGCCAGTTACCAGCAGTGCCACTTCACACCGGACTACTGGCGCAACTACACCGTCATCGGCACCGAGGGGCGGCTGGAGAACTTCGGCGACGCCGAGGGGGCGGTCGTCAAGGTGTGGAACCGCCGGTCGGACTACCGGGTGGACGCCGACATCACCGTGCCCGTCCACACGCCGCCCGGCACGCACGGGGGCGCGGACCCCGTCCTCATCGAGGAGTTCCTGCGGTTCCTCACCGACGGCGGCACCACCGTCACCTCCCCTGTCGCCGCCCGCGAGGCGGTCGCCGCCGGGTACGCCGCCACCGTCTCCCTGCGCAACGGGGGCCAGGTGGTCGAGGTGCCGCCAGCCGACCGCGCGACGGCCGCGTACTTCGACGGTGTCCAGGCCGGGCCCCGCACGAGCCGGCCGCGCACCGGGGGTCCGACCATCCGGAGCTGAACCGGAGCACCCGGCCGCGACGCCCCGCGCGGGCGTTCGGCCCCACTCCGGCACGCCCGCGCTTCACACACTGACGCACTCATCCCACCCGAAAGGGACGATCTCGTGGGAAAGCGACGAAGCACTACCCTGAGAGCAGCGGTACCGGTGCTGGTCCTCGTCATGGCGGCCGGTTTCGCGCCTGCCGCGCAGGCCGCCTCCACCGCACGCCAGTTCACCATCCAGGCCGGTGCGCTGCGCATCGGCCTGGACTCCACGGGCACGGTCACCAGCCTGATCGACCCGGCCCACCACCGGGACTACGCCGACGCCCAGCATCGGACCCCGCTGATCAGGCTCGTCGTCGACGGCGCCGAGCAGAGGCCCACCGCCCTGTCCTACGACGCGGCGAAGTCGACGTACACCTTCACCTTCGGCGGGAAGGGCGTCACGGTCGGCGTCCGCGTCACCGCCGACGCCGGCTACTCCACGCTCGAAGCGACCAGCGTCGACGCCCCCGCCGGAGTGGACGTGCAGACCCTGCTGTGGGGCCCGATCACCACCAGCATCACCCAGACCGTCGGTGAGACCGTCGGGGTGGTCCACGACGGCGACTTCGCGATCGGCATCCACGAACTCAACGACAAGACGGTCGGCGGCTGGCCCGACGAGTACGACAACCTGACCTACCCCGACGGGCCCCCGAAGGTCGGCGTTTCGTCCAGTTGGGCCTTCGGCTGGTTCAGCGCGTCCCAGACCGACTGGGGCAGCATCCTGCAGGCGTACACGTACGACTACACCAAGACCCGCCACCGGTACGTGGGATGGGGGGACAGCCACGAACCGAACGAGCCGGTCCCCGCGTTGAGCGGCGACGACGCGCAGATCAAGGGCTCCAAGATCGCGCTGTTCGGCACCGCGCCCGGCGACGTCCTCAACACCCTCTCGCACATCGAGACCGGGCAGGGCCTGCCACACACGAAAGTGGACGGCCAGTGGGAGAAGACCTCACAGGGCGCGTCCCAGTCCTTCCTGGTCCTGAGCGACCTCGACACCGCCGACGTCACGGACGCCGACAAGTACGCCACCCAGGCGGGGATGCGCTACGTCTACTCGCTGCCGGGCGCGGACGGGCCGTGGCAGTCCGCCGGGCACTACCGGTTCGACTCCGCCTTCGGTGGCTCGGACGCCGGCGCGACCCGGCTGGCCGCCACGGCGGCGACCGGCGGGGAACGAGTGGGCGTGCACACCCTGTCCAATCTGGTCGACACCAACGACCCGTATGTGACGCCGGTTCCCGATCAGGGGCTGGCGACGATGGGCTCGGTCAAGCTGACCAGGCCACTGGATGCGACGTCGAAGACGGTGTACGTCGACTCGGACTCCGTGTTCACCGGCGGGAACGAGAACGTCCTGCGGGTCGGGGACGAACTGCTGAACTTCGGCGCGGTGACCAAGGTGCCGGGCTCCGCGAGCGAGTACCAGGTCGCCATCGACTCCCGCGCCCTGTGGGGGACGACCGCGGCCTCGTACCCGGCCGGCACGGACCTGACCCGGATGCAGCGCTACGCCTACGGCGAGTTCGTCGCCGGCATGCCGCAGATCCCCGAGGTCGCCGGCCGGCTCGCGCAGATCTTCAACACCACCGGGATCAAGGCCATGTCCTTCGACGGCCTGGAGACCGCCACCCTCACCGGGTACGGAACCTTCGCGACCAACAAGCTGGTCAACGGCATGTACCGGAAGATCGACTCCACCGACGACTTCATCTCCGAGGCCAGCAACGTCCTTCCGGGCACCTGGGACGCGACCGGCCGGGCGAGCTGGGGCGAGACCTGTTGCACCAGCCTGCAGGAGCGCTACGACCACCAGTCCTACTACCAGCGCAACTACCTGCCCCAGATGATGGGCTGGGTCTCCTACAGTCCGAGCGACTCGGTCCTCTCCCAGGAGTGGCAGCTCTCCAAGATGGCCGCCTTCAACGCCGGCGCCGGACTACAGGCCAGCGTCTCCGCCCTCAAGTCGAGCGGCAACACCGACCAGGTCCTGGGCGCCTGGAAGGAATGGGAGGCCGCCCGCAACGCCCACGCCTTCACCCAGACCCAGATGACGGCCATGCAGGACCCGAACTCCTACTGGCACCTGGAGACCGTGCGACCGGGCAAGGAGTGGAACCTCTACAACGTCGAATACCCCGCTGACGCCGTCACCGCGCCGAGCGACGGCACCACCAGCACATGGAAGTACACGAACACGCATGACGCGCAGCCGCTGCAGTTCCAGTTGCAGGCTTCCGGCGGCAGCGTGACGAACCCGTCGGTCACCCTCAACGGCAAGACCGTCACCTTCCCCGCCACCGTGCCCACCGACGGCTACCTCGTCGCCGACGGCACCAGCACCGCCAAGGTCTACGACAAAACCTGGCACCAACTCACCACCGTCACCGCCCAAGGCGCCGCCACCTACACCACCGGCGACCAGAACATCAGCTACACCGCGACCGGCACCAACGGCTCCACCGCCAAGATCCGCTTCCTCACCTACAGCGCACCCCAACACGTCAAAGCCCCGGTCACCCTCGACGCCCCGACCACCGTCCAGCGCGGCAGCACCGCCACGGTCACCTCGACCTACACCAACACCGGCACCACCACCCTCCACCACACCACCCTGTCCCTGGTCGTGCCCAAGGGCTGGACCGCCAAAGCCACCCACGGCGCCGGCACCCACACCCTCGCCCCCGGCAGGACCATGACCGCCACCTGGCACCTCACACCCCCCGCCGATGCCAAGCCGGGCGCCAACCCCCTGGTGACACAAGCCACCTACGACGGCGCCCGGACCAGCACCGAGACCACCGCACAGATCACGGTGCCCGCTCAGTCACGCGATCGAGGAGTCAGCTGATGGCACACCGCAGTTCCCCGCGCCGGCGCGTTCTCCTGGCCGTGCTCTCGTCGCTGGTCTGTGTGAGCGGCCTGGCCGGATTCTCGCGACCGGCGGCGGCAGCGGACACCGAACCGATCTACCTGGACACCCACTACTCCTTCCAGGAGCGCGCCGCCGACCTGGTCTCGCGGATGACGCTCGACGAGAAGGTCCAGCAGCTGAACTCCGACGGCATCGGCGGCATCCCCCGGCTCGGAGTACAGGACTACTCCTACGGCAGTGAAGGCCAGCACGGCGTCAACGACCTCGGGAACGACACCGACCCGGGACCGACCGACGGCGGCGCCCACAAGCCGGTGCACGCGACGAGCTTCCCCAGCAACTTCGCCGCCACGATGAGCTGGGACAAGAGCCTGATGTACCAGGAGACCACCGCGATCTCGGACGAGGCACGCGGTTTCCTGGACAAGTCCCTGTGGGGCGTCGCGCAGAACGACCTGGGACTGTCGGCGGCGAACTACGGCGCGCTGTCCTACTGGGCGCCCAACGTCAACATGGACCGCGACCCGCGATGGGGCCGCACCAACGAGGCCTTCGGCGAGGACCCGTACCTGGTCGCGCAGATGGCCGGCGCCTACGTCAACGGCGACCAGGGCCAGACACCGGACGGCAAGCCGACCGGGAAGTACCTGAAGGTCGCCGCGACGGCCAAGCACTACTCCCTCTACAACGTGGAGGACAACCGGTTCGCCAGCGACTCGGTCGCCGGCGACGCGGACATCCACGACTACTACACCGCGCCGTTCAAGAGCCTGATCGAGAACTCCCACGTCGCCGGACTGATGACCGCGTACGACGAGGTCAACGGCACCCCGACGGTGGCGAACACGTACCTGGACAACCAGATCGCCCAGCGCAGTTACGGTTTCGACGGGTACACCACCTCCGACTGCGGCGGCGTGGAGACGGTGTACGGAAACGGCGGGTCCGGCGCCAACTGGGCTCCGCCCGGGTGGACCACCGACAAGCAGGGCCGCGGCGGCACCTGGACCGACACCGCCACCGGGCAGAAGATCCCTGCCATGGCGGGCGGGCAGGCCTGGGCGCTGCGGGCCGGCACCGACTCCAACTGCGGCGGCCCCGAGGCGACCCCGCAGAACATCGGGGAGGCGATCAAGGACGGTGTGCTCAGCGAGGGGGTGATCGACAACGCGCTGGTGCACATGTTCACCGTCCGCATGGAGACCGGCGAGTTCGACCCCCCGAGCGAGAACCCCTACACGAAGATCACCAAGGACGTGATCCAGTCTCCGGCGCACCAGTCGCTGGCGCGGAAGGTCGCGGACAACTCGCTGGTGCTGCTGAAGAACGACAAGGTGGCCGGGACGAACGCGCCGCTGCTGCCGGCGGACCCCGCCAAGCTCGGCAAGGTCGTCATCCTCGGGAACCTGGCCGACCAGGTGACCCTCGGCGGCTACTCCAGCTCCCCCAAGCTCCAGGTCAGTGCCGTGCAGGGCATCACCGACCAGGTCAAGGCCGCCCACCCGGGCGCCGACGTGGTCTTCGACGCGGCGAACACCTCCTCCACCGCGAACTCCGGCACACCCGCGGTGCTGTCCGCGCGGACCACCGCGGACATCAAGAGCGCCGACCTGGTCGTGGTGTTCGTCGGCACCACGACGGACAACACGAACGAGGGCCTCGATCGCGGCAACCTGAACATGCCGGGCAACTACGACTCCCTGATCAGCCAGGTGACGGCGATCGGGAACCCCCGTACCGCGCTGGCGATCCAGTCGGACGGTCCGGTCAGAATCGACGACGTCCAGGGCGAGTTCCCCGCCGTGGTCTACAGCTCCTACAACGGGGAGAGCCAGGGCGATGCGCTGGCGGACGTGCTGTTCGGCAAGCAGAACCCCAGCGGGCACCTGGACTTCACCTGGTACAAGGACGCCTCGCAGCTGCCGGCGATGAGCGACTACGGTCTGACACCGGCCGCCACGGGCGGGCTGGGCCGCACCTACCAGTACTTCACCGGGACACCGACGTACCCGTTCGGCTACGGGCTGAGCTACAGCACCTTCGCCTACTCCCACATCAAGGCCGACAGGTCCTCGGTGTCGGCCGACGGCACGGTGAAGGTCGGCTTCGACGTGCGGAACACCGGCAGCGTGCCGGGGGCGACGGTCGCCCAGCTGTACGCTTCGACGCCGTTCAGCGTGCCGGGAGTGGAACTCCCCAAGGAGCGGCTGGCGGGATTCGAGAAGACCCGGGTACTGCAACCGGGCACCGGCCAGCACGTCGTGCTCCAGGTCAAGGTCTCCGACCTGGCCCTGTGGGACAGCAAGGCGGCGAAGAACGTCGTCCACGACGGCCCCTACCGGTTCCAGGTCGGCCCGGACGCCGCCGACATCGCCGGTGCCGCCACGGTGGACGTGCACGGCACCTGGACACCGAAGGTGCAGACCGTCACGGTGCAGCCGGAGAACGTGGAGTACACGGCGGGCGAGACCCTCGACCTCACCGGCAGGAACCAGTGGATCAAGGACGACACCACGCCTGCCAATGAACCGGACCGCAATATGAGCGTCCAGGCCGACCACGTCGTGGAGGCGGTCGCCAACGACGGCTCGTTCCTCGACCTGGCCAAGGCACACGTCCGCTACAGCAGCAGCGACCCCTCCGTGGCCACGGTCGACGGCAAGGGCCTCGTCACCGCCGTCGGCAACGGCGTCGCCACGATCAAGGCGACCGTCGACGGCGTCACCGGTTCCGTGCCGATCACCGTGCACCACACGCTCGCCGTCACCGCGCCGCAGATCGCGAAGGCCGGCTCCACCACGACGGTGACCACGACGTACACCAACTCCGGCTCCCGCACGCTGCGGAACGCCTCGGTGGCCCTGACGCCTGCGAGCGGACTCACCGTGCGGGCGACCTCGCCGACCGCCTTCGCCGCGATCGCCCCCGGGCGGTCCGTCACGTCCACCTGGCAGATCACCGCACCCGCGGACGCCAAGCCCGGCAGCTACCCGCTGTCGGCGCGGGCCACCTACGCCGGTGCGCGGAGCGACGACGAAACGGTCGGCCAGGTCGTGGTGGCCTATCCCTCGGTGAGCGCCACGTTCGACAACGTCGGGATCAGCGACGACGCCTCCCCCGGCGAGGGTGACTTCGACGGCGGCGGCCGGAGCTTCTCGGCCCAGACCCTCGCCGCGGCCGGGCTCACCCCCGGGGCCCAGGTCACCCATGACGGCGTGACCTTCACCTGGCCGAACTCCGCACCCGGCACACCCGACAACGTCATCGCCGGCGGCCAGTCCTTCCCGCTCACCGGAACCGGCGGCACGCTCGGCTTCCTGGCCACCGGCGCGGGCGACGCCTCGGGCACCGGCACCGTCACCTACACCGACGGCACCACCCAGACCTACTCCCTCGCCGTCAACGACTGGACCGACAACAACGCCTCCGCCCCCGGCAGCGACATCCTCGCCACCCTCCCCCACCGCAACGCCAGCGGAGGCGGCAGTACCGACATCCCCGTCCACGTCTACGGCACCACCGTCGCCCTCCAGCCCGGCAAGACGGTCGCCTACCTGACCCTCCCCGACGCGCCGAGCCTGCACGTCTTCGCCACCGCGATCGGCTGACCCGCGACGGGGAGCCGGCCTCGGATGCCCCCTGCACATCGGCGAGTACGCATGAGCGTCCGGGCCAGGTCATGGCCGCGACCGTCAACGGCGTCACCGGTTCCGTGGCCATCACCGTGCACCACTGACCCACCGTCAGCACGACCCGGCCGCGGGCAGCGCGAGGCCGGTTCCAGCACGCCGGTGACCACGATGTCCGCCGGCACCGGCTCCGCGCTGTCCGCAACACCTCGGTAGCTCTGCCGCGCGCCGACGGGTTCATGGTCGGGCGACCTCACCGACCGCGTCGCCCCCGGGCAGTCCGTCATGTCCACACGGCAGGTCACCACACCCGCACTCATCCACCCAGAAGAGGAGAACTCGTGAGAAAGCGCCGAAGCACGACCCTGAGAGCAGCGGCACCGGTACTGGTGCTCGCCATGGCGGCAGGCTTCGCGCCCGCCGCGCACGCCGCGTCCACCGGGAGCCGGTTCACCATCCAGGCCGGTGCGCTGCGCATCGGGCTGGACTCCACGGGCACGGTCACCAGCCTGATCGACCCCGCACACGACCGGAACTACGCCGATCCCCAGCACAAGACCCCGCTGATCAGGCTCGTCGTCGGCGGAGCCGAGCAGAAGCCCACTGCCCTGTCGTACAACGCGGCGAAGTCGACGTACACCTTCACCTTCGGCGGGAAGAACATCAAGGTCGGCGTCCGCGTCGCCGCCGGCGCCGGCTATTCGACGTTCGAGGTGACCAGCCTCGACGCCCCGTCCGGGGTGGACGTGGAGACCCTGCTGTGGGGGCCGATCACCACCAGCATCACCCAGACCGTCGGTGAGACCGTCGGGGTGGTCCACGACAGCGACTTCGCGATCGGCATCCACGGGCTCAACGACAAGACCCCCGCCGGCTGGCCGGACGAGTTCAAGAGCATGAGCTACACCGAGGGAACCCAGGAGCCGCTCTTCAACTGGCCGTACGGCTGGTTCGCCGCGCACCAGACGACCTGGGGCAGCATCCTGCAGGCGTACACGTACGACTACACCAAGACCCGCCACCGCTACGTGGGGTGGGACGACGAGCACGAGTCGAACGAGCCCATCCCCCCGTTGAGCGGCGGCGACGCGCAGATCAAGGGCTCGAAGATCGCGCTGTTCGGCACCGCGCCCGGCGACGTCCTCAACACCCTCTCGCACATCGAGACCGGGCAGGGCCTTCCGCACACCAAGGTCGACGGCCAGTGGGAGAAGACCTCGCAGGGCGCCTCCCAGTCCTTCCTGGTGCTGAGCGACCTCGGCACCGCCGACGTCACGGACGCCAGCAAGTACGCCAACAAGGCCGGGATTCGCTACCTCTACTCGCTGCCGGGCGTCAACGGACCGTGGCAGTCGTCCGGTCACTACCAGTTCGACTCCGCCTTCGGCGGCTCGGACGCCGGCGCCGCCGGCCTGGTCGACACCGCGGCCGACTACGGGCTCAAGGTCGGGGTCCACACGCTGTCGAACCTGATCGACACCAACGACCCCTATGCCACCCCGGTGCCCAGCGACGGGCTCGCCACCATGGGTTCGGTCAAGCTCACCCGCCCGCTGGCCGCGGACGCCAAGACCGCCTACGTCGACGGCAACGCCATCTTCACCGGCGGCAACGAGAACATCCTGCGCGTCGGCGACGAACTCCTGAGCTACGGCGCCGTGACCAAGGTCCCCGGCTCCGCCACCGAATACCAGGTCACCCTCGACTCCCGCGCCATGTGGGGGACCACCGCGGCCGCCGAGCCGGCCGGCAGCGACCTGACCCGCATCCAGCGGTACGCCTACGGCCAGTTCGTCGGGGGCATGCCCCTGATGGACCAGATAGCCGGCCGGCTCGCCCAGATCTCCAACACCACCGGTGTCAAGGCCATGTCCTACGACGGCCTGGAGACCGCCTCGTTGGCCGGCTACGGGCTGTTCGGCACCACCAAGCTGGTCAACGGCACGTACCGCAAGCTCGACAGCGGCGACGACTTCATCTCCGAGGCCAGCAACCTGCTGCCGGGCACGTGGGACGCGACCACCCGGGTGGGCTGGGGCGCGGAGAACGGCGACCTGGGCGGGACCGGCTGGCCACCCACCGCGATGCAGTTCCAGCCGTACTACGACCGGAACTACATGCCCCACATGATGGGCTGGCGCGGCTACGGTCCCGGCGATTCCGTGCTGTCCCAGGAATGGGAGCTGTCGAAGATGGCGGCCTTCAACGCCGGCGCCGGCATGCAGACCAGCGTCGCGGCGCTCAAGTCGAGCGGCAACACCGACCAGGTCCTGGGCGCCTGGAAGGAATGGGAGGCCGCCCGCAACGCCCACGCCTTCACCCAGACCCAGATGACGGCCATGCAGGACATGAGTTCCTACTGGCACCTGGAGACCGTGCGACCGGGCAAGGAGTGGAACCTCTACAACGTCGAATACCCCGCTGACGCCGTCACCGCGCCGAGCGACGGCACCACCAGCACATGGAAGTACACGAACACGCATGACGCGCAGCCGCTGCAGTTCCAGTTGCAGGCTTCCGGCGGCAGCGTGACGAACCCGTCGGTCACCCTCAACGGCAAGACCGTCACCTTCCCCGCCACCGTGCCCACCGACGGCTACCTCGTCGCCGACGGCACCAGCACCGCCAAGGTCTACGACAAAACCTGGCACCAACTCACCACCGTCACCGCCCAAGGCGCCGCCACCTACACCACCGGCGACCAGAACATCAGCTACACCGCGACCGGCACCAACGGCTCCACCGCCAAGATCCGCTTCCTCACCTACAGCGCACCCCAACACGTCAAAGCCCCGGTCACCCTCGACGCCCCGACCACCGTCCAGCGCGGCAGCACCGCCACGGTCACCTCGACCTACACCAACACCGGCACCACCACCCTCCACCACACCACCCTGTCCCTGGTCGTGCCCAAGGGCTGGACCGCCAAAGCCACCCACGGCGCCGGCACCCACACCCTCGCCCCCGGCAGGACCATGACCGCCACCTGGCACCTCACACCCCCCGCCGATGCCAAGCCGGGCGCCAACCCCCTGGTGACACAAGCCACCTACGACGGCGCCCGGACCAGCACCGAGACCACCGCACAGATCACGGTGCCCGACCCCGTGGCGATCACCACGCCCGCGCTCGTCAAGGCCGGTGCCACCGGCACCGTGACCACCACCTACACCAACGGCAGCACCCGTGACCTGCCCGACGCCACCGTCGCCCTGACGACACCCGCGGGCTGGACCGCCAAAGCGACCACCCCGGCGACGTTCCCCTCCCTCAAGGCCGGACAGACCGCCACGACCACCTGGCAGGTCACCCCGCCCGCCGACGCCAAGCCCGGCGCCAACACCCTGACCGCCAAGGCCACTTACCGCGGCTCACCCGTCACCGACGAGGCCGACGGCCAGATCGCCGTCCCCTACGGCTCCGTCCGGGCCGCGTTCGACAACGCCGGCATCAGCGACGACAGCAACCCCGCGGCGGGCGACCTGGACGGCGGCGGCCGAAGCCTGTCGGCACAGACCCTCACCGCGGCCGGCCTCACCCCCGGAGCCCAGGTCACCCACGACGGCGTCACCTTCACCTGGCCGGACGCCGCATCCGGCGCACCCGACAACGTCAACGCCAACGGCCAGACCATCGCGCTCACCGGCACCGGCGCCACGCTCGGCTTCCTGGCCACCGGCACCGGCGACGTCTCGGGCACCGGCACCGTCACCTACACCGACGGCACCACCCAGACCTACTCCCTCACCGTCAACGACTGGACCCGCACCAGCCCCGCGACCGGCACCGACATCCTCGCCACCCTCCCCCACCGCAACGCCGGCCGGGGCGGCAGCACCGACATCCCCGTCAACATCTACGGCGCCACCGTCGGCCTCAAGGCGGGCAAGACCGTCGCCTACCTGACCCTGCCCGACGCGAGCGGCCTGCACATCTTCGCCGCCGCGACCGGCTGACGCCCCGGCGGCCGGCGCCCTCGAAGGCGCCGGCCGCCCCTCTCATCGAACTCACCTTGTGCCACGGGCACTTCGAGACGTCGACGAACGAAACGGAGCGGGGATGGCTGATGCACTGACCCAGGCGGCCGAGGCGCCGCCCGCTGTCCTGAGAGGGCGCCGGACACCGTCGGGCTCCCCGGCGCGATGGATGTTCCTGCTGCGCCGGCTGGGGTTCTACCTCGTGACGGCGTGGGCCGCCATCACCTTGAACTTCCTGATTCCGCGGTTCATGCCGGGCGACCCCGCGGCGTCACTGCTGAAGAGCCTCCAGCAGACCACGGGCGCGGCGCCCAACGCCGCGAGCGTCAAGGCGGTGCGGCTGTTCTACGGTGACCCGACCCACGACCTCTTCCACCAGTACCTCAGCTACTGGGACAGCCTCGCCCACCTGGACTTCGGGCTGTCGACCAGCCACTACCCGACACCGGTGTCGAGCCTGGTGGCCCAGGCGCTCCCCTGGACCCTGCTGCTGGCCGGCAGCACGACCGTTCTCGGGTGGCTGCTCGGCACGCTCGCCGGCGCCTACACCGGCTGGCGGCCGGGCGGCCGCTTCGACTCGGTCTTCACCCCCGTCACCACCTTTCTGTACTCCCTTCCGCCCTTCTGGCTCGCCCTGCTGGTGGTGTACGTCTTCGGGTTCTCGCTGGGCTGGTTCCCGATCTCCGGTGGCTACGACCCGAACGTCCCCTTCCAGCTCAACAACTTCTGGTTCCTGCTCAGCGTGCTCCGCTACGGCGCCCTGCCGGCGTTCACCCTGATCTTCATCGGCGTCAACGGATGGTCGTTCTCCATGCGCAATGTCATGGTCACCACGGTCAGTGAGGACTACGTACTGCTCGCCCGGGCCAAGGGCCTGAGCCGGCGCCGGGTGATGCTGCGCTACGCCGCGCGCAACGCCCTGCTGCCCAATGTGAGCGGGCTCGCCCTGGCGTTGGGCTCGATCTTCGGCGGAGTCGTCTTCGCCGAGATCGTCTTCACCTATCCGGGCCTCGGCTACCTGCTCTACCAGGCCGTCACCAGTCACGACTACCTGCTCATGCAGACGATCTTCCTCATGATCACGCTGGGCGTTCTCGTGGCGAACCTCATCGCCGACTCGGTCTACGTCCTGCTGGACCCGAGGACCAGGGAGGAGCGGTGAGGGAGTTCCTGGCCAGCGGCAAGGTCCGCACCGGGCTGGTCGTCTTCGGCGCCTTCGTCCTGCTCGCCCTCATCGGGCCGTGGCTGGTCGGCAGCGTGTTCGGAACCGATCCGCACCGTATCGACTACTCCGCCCTGGGCGCCGCGCCCTCCGGCCGCCATCTGCTGGGCACCACCACGTCGGGGCAGGACGTGCTGGCCCAACTGATCACCGGCTGCCGCGGTTCGGTGGTGGTGGGCTTGGTCTCCGGACTGCTGGCCACCGCCCTGGCGATGCTGATCGGGGTCACCGGCGGCTTCCTGGGTGGCAGGACCGACCAGGTCCTGACCTCCTTCACCAACGTCTTCGCCACGCTGCCGAGCTTTCCGTTGATGCTCGTCGTGGCCGGCTACCTCAGCAAGGTCAGCTCCCTCACGATCGCCGTGCTGATCGCGGTCTTCGAGTGGCCGGTCTCCGCCCGCTACCTGCGGGCGCAGACGCTCTCGCTGCGCACCCGCGACTTCGCCGTCGCCCTGCGCATGATCGGCGAGAGCCGCCGGCGGATGATCTTCGTGGAGATCATGCCGCACCTGACCGGACTCCTGTCGTCGCTGTTCCTGCGCGCGGTGGTGATCGGGGTCTTCTCGGAAGCGGGTCTGCGCTTCCTGGGCATCGGCGGCGGCGACACCATCACCTGGGGAACGATGATCGCCCTGGCCCAGCAGCAGGAAGGCGTGCTGCGGGGCATGTGGTGGTGGTTCGCACCGCCCGGACTGTGCATCGCGCTCATCGGCACCGCCACCGCCCTGGTGAACTTCGGGGTGGACGAGATCGGCAACCCCACCCTCAAGTACCACAGCGGCGCCGCTCGTCGCCGGTCGGCGGCGTATCTGGCATCGCGACGCTCCGGCCGTACCGTCCGGGAGGCGGCGTGAACACCTCGCGGACACCGCGGTCCTCGCAGACACCGCAGCCCTCGCCGGCTCCCGCGTCGACGGGCAGCGAACTCCTCATGGAGGTGTCGGCCCTGACGGTCGAGTACGTCACCGACAAGGGCCCCGTGCCTGCTTGCCAGGACGTGTCGCTCACCTTGCGGCGCGGCGAGATCCTGGGTATCGCCGGGGAGTCCGGTTCGGGCAAGAGCACCCTGGTCACGGCCCTCACCCGCCTGCAGCGCCCGCCGGCACTCACCACCGGCGGCCAGATCCGCTACCACCCGCCGGGCCGGGAGCCGGTGGACCTGGTCACGCTGGACGAGCGCGGGCTGCGGCGCCTGCGGTGGACGGAGCTGTCGATCGTCCTGCAGAGCGCGATGGCCGCGTTCAACCCGGTCATGCGGCTGGGCGCGCAGTTCGCCGACGTCATCGCCGAGCATCACAAGGGCATCAGCCGCGCGGAGACCGACGCACGCACCGCCCGGCTGCTGCGCATGGTCGGCATCGCACCCGACCGCGCCCGCTCCTACCCCCACGAGCTGTCCGGCGGGATGCGGCAGCGCGCCCTGATCGCCCTCGCCCTGGCCTGCGATCCGGAACTCGTCGTGATGGACGAACCGACCACGGCCGTGGACGTGGTGATGCAGCGGCAGATCCTGATCCAGATCCTCCGCCTCCAGCGGGAGCTGGGCTTCGCCGTGATCTTCGTGACCCACGATCTGTCCCTGCTCATCGAACTCGCCGACCGGATCGCCATCATGTACGGCGGGCGCGTCGTGGAGACCGGCCCGGCACGGCAGCTCTACTCCGATCCGAAGCACCCCTACACGCGCGGGCTGCGTGACGCCTTCCCGCCGCTGCACGCTCCTTTGTCACGGCTGTCCAGCATTCCCGGCAGCCCACCCGACCTGCGCAACCCGCCACCGGGGTGCGCCTTCGCGCCCCGGTGTGCCCATCGCAGGGACGCCTGCACGCACGTCCTGCCCGAACTGCGGGCCGTCCCCTCCGACACCGGCGACCGGCAGGTGGCCTGCGTGCTGCACCAGCACCCCGACGGACAGGTGATGACTCCATGACCTCCACGACACCGGACGCAGGGTCCCGCCACGACGACGCCGCCACCGTGCTGGAAGCGGTCGACGTCACCAAGCACTTCACCGTGCGGGACTCCCTCGGCCGCAAGTCCACCGTACACGCCGTCGAGCACGCGAGCGTCACCTTGCGTCAAGGGCGGGTCGTGGCCCTGGTGGGCGAGAGCGGCAGCGGCAAGACCACGCTGGCCAGGCTGCTGGCCCAGTTCCATCCCGTCACCTCCGGGGAGATCCGGCTGGCCGGCCGGCCGGCGCCCAAGGCCGGGCCCGGCTACTTCCGCCAGGTCCAGCTGATCTTCCAGGACCCCTTCTCGTCGCTGAACCGGCTGCACCGGGTGCGGCACATCCTGGGACGCGCCCTGCAGATCCACGGCCACGCCCGCACCCGCGCCGAAGTCGAGCGGCAGGTACTGGAGTTGCTGCGGAAGGTCAATCTGACCCCCGCCGAGGAGTTCATCGACAAGCGCCCGCACGAGATGTCCGGCGGGCAGCTCCAGCGGATCTCCATCGCCAGAGCGCTGGCCGTGCGGCCGACCGTCCTGCTCGGCGACGAGCCCATCAGCATGCTGGACGTCTCCATCCGGCTGGACGTACTCAACCTGCTGGCGAAGCTGCGTGACGAGGACGGCCTCGCACTGCTCTACATCACCCACGACATCGCCGGCGCCCGCTACCTGTGCGACGAGGTCCGGGTGATGTACGCGGGGCAGATGGTCGAGGGCGGGCCCAAGGAGGCGGTGATCCAGTCGCCCAAACACCCCTACACCCGGCTGCTCGTCGACGCCTCCCCCGATCCTGACCGGCCGGGTGGCGGGCTGCGGGACCAGCCGGGCACCGCGGACCCGGGGGAACCACCGGACCTGACCGACCCGCCCGCCGGCTGCCGGTTCCATCCCCGCTGCCCGTTCGCGATGGACGACTGCCGGCGCTCGTTCCCGGAGCGCACCACGTTCGACGACGGCCAGTGGGCGCACTGCTGGCTGCACCAACACGGCCGTTCGGCCGAACTCGAAGAGCACCCCATCGGAAAGGACCGCCCATGAAGCGCCTGCTGAGTGCCGGGATCGCGATGGCCGCCACCTGCTGCGTGCTGTCCGCGTGCAGCACCACCCACAGCACGTCGTCCTCGGCGACGGACACGGTGCGGCTGACCACCGGACCCACCCAGTCGTTCCAGAAGGGCTGGAACCCGTTCGCCCCCGCGCCCAACGCCGGTGTGTCGTTCTTCTACGAGCCCCTGCTCCGGGTGGACCCGCAGCACACCACACCGCAGAAGTGGCTCGCCGACTCCTGGGCGTTCAGCGACGGCGGCAGGACCCTCACCTTCCACCTGCACGGCGGGGTCAAGTGGTCCGACGGCCGGGCGTTCACCGCGAACGACGTGAAGTTCAGCCTCGACGTCCCCCTCGAACACCCCGAGCTGAACGTGACCGGGGCCCAGTACACGTCCGTCGACGCGCCCGACGCGTCGACGGTCGTGGTGCACTACCCCAAGCCCGCCTTCACCGACCTGAGCGCGTTCGGCAGACGGGACATCTATCCGGAGCACATCTGGGCGACCCGGAACCTGAAGACGTACACCAACCCCGATCCGGTCGGCACCGGCCCGGTGTCGCTCGACTCCTTCAGCCCCCAGCAGATCACCCTGAAGATCCGCGGCGACTACTGGAACGGCGCCTTCCCGCACGTGAAGAAGGTGGCGATCGTCGCGGCCCAGGAGTCCAGCACGAGGAGCCTGCTGCTGAAGAACCAGCTGGACTGGAGCACCATGTCCTGGCAGGGCGCGCAGCAGAACTTCGTGGCGCCGGACGCCGCGCACCACCAGTACCAGGTGTACGCCCTCATCGGCTCGGAAGGCGTGCTGTTCAACACGCGGCGTGGCCCCACGAGCGATGTCCACGTACGGCAGGCCCTCACCAAGGCCCTCAAGGTGGACGACGTCCTGAAGGTGATGGGCACCGGGCAGCCGGCCGTCAACCCGTCCGGCCTCAACAACACCCTGGGGCGGACCTGGATTCCGTCCGATCTGGCCGGCAAGGTCCTGGAGCAGGACGTGGCCGGCGCCAGGAACGAGCTGGCCGCCGGTGGTTGGAGCGTGCGGGGCGGCCGGCTCACCAAGGCCGGCAAGAGCTACCCGCTCACCCTCGACGTCTACCAGCCGTACGCCAACTGGGTGGACATGGGCGCGGCGCTCAAGGACCAGTGGAAGAGGGCCCTGGGTCTCGACGTGACCGTGACGAACATGCCCGACGCCACCTTCGTGCAGAAGGAACCGGTCGGCGACTTCGACATGGAGACCGCGTTCACCCCGCCGTCCGGCGACGGCAGCATCTACGGCGCCCTGGCGGCGTTCAGCGGCGACAACGCGAAGCCGCTCGGGAAGCCCGCCACCGCCGACTTCGGCCGCTTCGACGACCCCGCCTACACCAAGCTGATCAAGGAGATGGCCGCCGTGGACCCCGCCGACACGGCGAAGCTGGCGCGGCTCACCGGGCCGGCCCTGGACATCCTCGCCCAGCAGGCGCCCTACCTGCCGATCGGCGCCTCGGCGTCGTTCGCCGACATCAACACCTCCCGCTGGACCGGCTGGCCGACCCCCGACAGCGCGCAGTACACCCCGTACACCTCCGCCGGCCCGGACACCACGCTGACGCTCCAGCACCTGCGGCCGGCCTCCTGACCGGCGGCCGCACGCCGGGACCGCGTGATCGACGCCTCCCGGCACCTCCGGGCGGGCGGCACTCCCCTGCCGCCCGCCCGGCGTTCCCCTTCCGCTCGTTCGCCTAGGAGAGCTGTGACCGCCACTCCACCCGCCGGCGCGGAGCTGACCCTCACCGATTCCGGTCTGCTGCGCGCGGGAGCGCCGCATCAGATCGTGTCCGCGGCCATCCACTACTTCCGGGTCCACCCGCAGCTGTGGGACGACCGGCTGCGGCGGCTGCGCGCCATGGGCGTCAACACCGTCGAGACCTATGTCGCCTGGAACGTCCACGAACCCGCCCCGGGGCAGCACGACTTCACCGGGCCGGCCGACATCGCCGCCTTCGTCACCCTCGCCGGCCGGCTCGGTCTGGACGTCATCGTCCGGCCGGGCCCTTACATCTGCGCGGAATGGGAGTTCGGCGGTCTGCCCGGCTGGCTCCTGGCCGATCCCGCCCTGCGCCTGCGCCGCGGCGACGAACGGTATCTGAAGGCCGTGGACGCCTGGTTCGACGTGCTGCTGCCCGTCCTCGTGCCTCTGCTGGCCGGCAACGGCGGACCGGTGGTGGCCCTGCAGATCGAGAACGAGTACGGAAGCTACGGCAACGACACCGCCTACCTCGAACACCTGCGGCAGGGGCTGGTGCGCCGGGGCGCCGGCTGCCTGCTGTTCACCGCCGACGGCGCCACCGACCCCGTCCTGCGCGCCGGCACCCTCCCCGGAGTCCTCGCCACCGCCACCTTCGGTTCCGACCCCGACGAAGCACTCGCGGCGCTCCGCCGGCACCGACCGACCGGCCCGCTCATGTGCATGGAGTACTGGAACGGCTGGTTCGACCACTGGGGCGAGAAGCACCACACCCGCGCCCCCGAGGAAGCCGCCGACGACCTGGACCGCATGCTCGCCCGAGGCGCCTCCGTCAACATCTACATGGGCCACGGCGGCACCAACTTCGGCTGGTGGAACGGCGCCAACCACGACGGGAACGCTTACCAACCCACCTGCACCAGCTACGACTACGGGGCCCCGGTGGGCGAGGCGGGCGAGTTGACCGCGAAGTTCCACGCCTTCCGGGACGTCATCGCCCGGCACACCGGCGGGATCGTGCACGAGCCGCCCCCACCGTCCGACCGGCTGACCCCGCGGTCGCTGCACGTCACCGGCAGCACGACGCTGCGAGAGTCGCTGGACGTCCTCTCCACCCCGGTGCGCCGCCTGTCACCCGAACCCATGGAGGCACTCGGACAGAACACCGGACTGATCCACTACCGCACCCGCCTGAGCGGACCCGTGCCCACGGCGATGCTGCGCGTCGACGGCCTCGCCGACCGCGCGCAGGTCTTCCTCGACGGCGTCGCCATCGGCGTCCTCGATCGCAACGACCCGCAGGCCGGACTGCCGGTCGAGGTGCCGGCGGAGGGCGCCGATCTGGAAGTGCTGGTGGAGAACATGGGCCGGATCAACTACGGCCCCCTGCTCGGCGATCGCAAGGGCATCACCGGCGGGGTCCGCCTGGACACCCGCTTCCAGTTCGGCTGGGACATCCGCACGCTGCCCCTCTCCGACCTGACCGGGCTCCGGTTCAGCCCCCGACCCGCGGACCGGCACCCGGCCTTCCACCTCGTCGAGGCCGACCTCGACGCGCCCGCCGACGGGTTCCTCGCGCTGCCCGGCTGGACCAAGGGCATGGTGTGGGTCAACGGCTTCGCCCTGGGCCGCTACTGGGATCGCGGCCCTCAGCGCACCCTCTACGCGCCGGCCCCGGTCTGGACCGCCGGCCGCAACGAGATCGTGGTCCTGGAACTCCACCGGGCAGGCCCCACCCTCGACATCCGCGACGCCCCGGACCTGGGGTAGCCGGGGGCCGAGGCTCTGCCTTCGGCGCGCACGTCAGGGCCCGTCCCCCCGCTGCCGGGGGGACGATCGAGCACGCAAGGGATCTGACGGGTCCCGCGGGCCCGCACCACCCGACGGGTGGTGCGGGCCCGTGTGGTCGATCGCCTCGGGTCGGGCGGGATCTGTCGGACCGGCCCTACCTACAGGTGAGGACGGGGGCGGCCCAGTCGGCGTGGTCGTTGCCGTTGCCGTTGCCGCCGTCGCCGACGTCCAGGTCGAGGATCTGGCCGTCGGTGACGGGGACGTCGATGCTGACCGGTGTCGACTGCCCGGTGAGGACCGGGGTGGTGGTGAGGACCTTGCCGTCGAGGATGACGGAGAAGGTGGACGAGCCCGGGTCGCCGTTGTCGATCCCGACGGTGGCGGTGAACCTGCTGCACTGTCCGCCGAGGTAGATCTGCACGTCGCTGGGCGCGTTGGTGCCCAGTCCCTTGGCGTAGACGGTGCCGCCCAGCGTGAGCGGAGTGCCGTCGTCCGCGGCCTGCCCGCCGACGCTCTGGTCGCGTTCGACCGGGCCCCAGCCGTTGCTGGCCGACAGGAACGTAAGGTCGCTGACCTGGTCGGTGCCCGCGGGCGGCGGGGCGGGGACCGAACCGATGATCCGCTCGTCGGTGACGGTCCGGGAGCGGCCGCCTTGCCGGAACCGCACGGTGGTGGTGAGCGGGTTCACCTTGCCGGGGGTGGCCGGCGGGGTGACGGTCCAGGTGAAGGTGGCGGAGGTTCCGCCGCGCACCCGGACGGGGTTCGTTGCCGAGGTCTTTCGGGTGACGGTCCAGCCGTCGGGGGCCGCGATCGTGGCGGTCACGTGGGTGGCTTCGGGGGTGCCGGCCGGCACGCTGACCATCGTGGTCGCGGTGAAGGACGTGCCGCCCTGGACCGATCCGGGCACCTGGAGGGCGGCCGACAGCTGGTGCGGGGCGGGCATGGCGTACTTCTTCGCGTCGTACCCGGGGCTGTCGTTCTGCGCGACCTTCAGGGCGGAGGCGTAGCTGCCGTAGTCGGTGAGCTGGACCTTGCCGAGGCCGCCGGTGCTGCCGTCGAGGTTCCACACGGCGATGGCGATGGTGTTCCTGCCCTGCGGGTCCAGCACCCCGTTGGGGACGGGGAAGCTGTGCTGGGGGCCGAGGTAGTTGACGTAGTTGCCCATGTCCCAGCCGTTGACGTAGATCTCGGCGCGGTACTTGCGGGACGGGTCGTCGGTGAGGGTGAGCCCGAGGGAGGTGTCCTGCCCCTTGGGCAGGCGCAGGTTGACGTCGGTGGTGTACCAGGAGACGCCGGGGGTGGTGTCGGTGGCGGGCAGGGTGGTCGGGGTCCAGCCCTTCGTCGGGTAGCCGGGCAGCATGTAGCCGGCGCGCTCGCCGTACAGGCCGCCGGTGGCCAGCGGGCCGCGGACGGGGTCGACGGGGGTCTGACCACCGCGGTTGCCCTGCAGCCGCCAGGTGATGGTGCTCAGCGGGTCGCCCACCAGGTTGGCGCCGGTCAGGCCGCGGACGGTGCTGGCGTCGGACCGTCCCCAGTTCTCGTCGTGTCCCATGTTCACGGTCAGCACGGAGACGACGTTGTCGCCGCCGAGTTTCACCAGGCCCGCGGGGAAGGTGTACGTCTTCTGGCCGTCGGCGGTGGAACTGCCCAGGAAGGTGCCGTTGAGCCACACCGAGGAGGCCGCCGCGCCGCCGCCGCTCGTGGTGGACAGGGTGATGCCGGTCGTCTTGCTGTCGCCGGTGAAGCGGCCGCGGTACCAGACGGACCCGGTGTGGAAGCCGTAGTCGTCGGCGGACAGCACCGGAAGGGTGGCCGGCGTGGTGATCTTCGAGGTGGTCTTGTCGGCCACCTGCCAGGACGAGTCGTCGAAGCCGGGCTGCGACTCCGGCGACTCCTGGATGTGCTTCCAGTCGGTGAGCGCGGGCAGGGTGACCGCCGCGGCGGTCGGGAGCGTGCCGGTGAGGCTGCCGTCCTCCGCCGTGCGGGTGTGGACCGGCAGGCCGTTCCAGGTCAGGGACTTGGCCGCGGACCAGACCTCGATGGAGCCGTCGGTGCCGGTGTCGCCGGTGAGGGCGAACGCGGTGCCGTGGGACGAGGCGCCGCGCAGCAGGTGGGTGCCGCGGACCAGGACCGGGCCGGCGGCGGTGTCCTGCCGCCAGAAGGTCTTGGCGGTCGCGGTGTCGGCGAGCAGCAGCAGGAGCGGGTGGCCGCCGCCGCTGATCCGGACCTGGGTCAGGCCGGTGTGCTGGTAGTTCAGTCGCAGGTCGCCGGTGGTCGCGTCCCAGGTGGAGGTCACGGTGCCGCCGGTGGAGGCGACGGTGGGCTTCTTGTCGTAGTGCAGGACCGTCTCGCCGTCGGTGCCGTGGTCGCCGTAGAGGACCGCGACGTCCCGGCCGCCGATGGTGTCGTCGGTCATGATCTGCGAGGTCGAGTAGCGCAGCAGGTTCTTCTGGCCGAGGTCGTAGTTCGCGACGACGATCGAGGACTCGCGGCCGTTCAGGGTCAGCGACGTGCCGGGCTGCTGCGGAACGGTGTACGTCCGCGCGCCGAGGTCGAGCGTCAGGTGCGCGCTGTCGGTGCTCGTCGCGTTCGAGTCGGCGTGCCGCAGCACGTGGAACTGGGTGCCGGTGTCGGGGTTGACCCGCGCGGTGTCCACGATCTTGGTGTTGTCGGTCGTGACCGAGGGCAGGGCGTCGGTCTTGGTGAGCGGGGCGACGGCCTGCGTGAAGTAGCCGATCAGCTTGTCCTGGTCGTACTTCGGGTCGAGTTGGCGTGTCTCGCGGATCGCGGCGCCGTAGTCGTAGGACGTGTAGTGGCTCATCATGCCGAGCCAGCCCCAGTTGGTGCCGCCGTAGGCCATGTAGAAGTTCTGCATGGTGGCGCCGACGGCGATGTTCTGCTTGTAGTACACGTCGGCGAACTGGTCGTTGTACTGCTGCGCGTAGACGTCGTAGCCGGGCCCGCCCCAGTTGTCGAACCAGCCGCCCTGGTATTCCGCGGTCACCAGTGGCTTTCCGGCCGGGTGGTCGTAGCTGATGTCCGGGACGCCGCACTGCGACGCGTCGGCGCAGAATCCCCCGGGGTAGGAGTCGACGCCGTCCACGTCCAGGGCGCCCGTGCCGGAGTTGAAGGTGCCGTTGTTGTTGCCGACCAGCGGCACGCTGATGCCGTCCGCCCTGGCCTTGTCCTCCAGGTGCTGCATGTACGCCCGGGCGTCCGAGCCGCTGTCGTAGAACTCGTTCTCGACCTGGTACTGGATCACCGTGCCGGTGCCGTTGGTGAGCTGGTGGCGGGCGAGGATGCGGTCGATCTGCGTCTGCCACTGGTCGGAGTACTTCAGCCAGGTCGGGTCGGTGGTGCGGGTGGAGGTGACCTCGTTGTGCAGCCAGGCCGGGAATCCCCCGCCGTCGACTTCGGCGTTGATGTACGGGCCAGGCCGGGCGATCACGTACATGCCCAGCTGGTCCGCCATGTCCAGCAGCTTGTCCACGTCCCGCACACCGGTGAAGTCGTAGACCCCCGGCGCGGGCGAGTGGTAGCCCCAGTCGAAGTACACCGACACGGCGTTGAACCCGGCCGCCTTCATCTTCTGCAGCACGTCCAGCCACTCGCCCTGGCTGGGCAGCCGGAAGTAGTGGAACTCACCGGACCACAGGTAGGTGCGCTTGCCGTCGATCAGGTACGAGTAGCCGTCGTACGTCACCGAATGCCGGGTGCCCGCGGAACTCGCGGACCGCCCGGACTGCGCTGCGTCCGGCCGTGGTGCCGCCGTCGCGCCGCCGGCCACGCCAAGTCCCAGGCCGCAGAGCAGCGCGACGACCGTGGCGGTGGCCAGGAACCGGTGCAGGAGCCGGCGTCTGACGCCCCTCAATCTCATGGAAACCTCCGTTGTCGGTGATGGCGCGGTCGCCTACTGGGCGAGCGCCGGGTAGTTCCACTGCTGGCTGGGCTTGGTGGCGTCGCAGGTCAGCTGCACGAGCGGTGCTCCGTCGCTCGTGGACGATCCGTCCAGGTCGAGGCACTTCCCGCTGTTCACCGAGACCACCTGGTAGGCGCTGCCGCCGGGGAGCTGGACGAACGTCCACTGCTGGCTCGGCCTGGTGGCGTCGCAGGCCCACTGGACGATCGGTGCTCCGTCGCCCGTGGACGCCGCGGTCACGTCGAGGCACTTGCCGCTGCTGCCCGACACCAGCCGGAAGGCGCCGCTGTTTCCGGGAGCCTGGACGAACTGCCATGTCTGGTTCGGCTTGTTGGTGCCGCAGGGCCACTGGATGATCGACCCTCCGTCGCTGGTGGACCCGCCGGACACATCCACGCACTTGCCGCTGTTCACGTCGGTGATCGGGCCCCGGTCGGTGGAGTCGACGCTGATCTCCGCCGCGGACGCGTAGCCTCCGGTGGTGGTGTCGGCTTCGAGGCGGACATAGCGAGCCGCCCGGGCCGGGAAGACGGCGGTCTTGGGGGTGCGGTCCGCCCGCCACTTTCCGGTGGCCGCTTGGTGGAAGGTGGTGCCGTCGGTGCTGGTGTAGACGGTGTACCGCGTGATCGTTCCCGTGGCGCCGCGTCCCTGCGGAGGCAGGTAGGACAGGGCGCCGGCCTTCTTCACCGCGCCGAGGTCGACGGTGACGGACTGGGGCCTGCGGGACGTCTCGCTGCTCCAGGCGGTCGCCGGGTCGCCGTCGACGGCGTTGCGGGCTCCGCTTCCGGCGCGCTGGCTGGTGGCCGTGGCCGTGGCGTGGGTGGTGCCGGCCGGAGCGGTGACGGCGACGTCGGTGAAGTCGACCTTGGCGAAGCTGCCGACCTCGAAGCCGGTCTGCCCGGTGGCGTGGCTGGTGTCGGTGAGGGTCGCGACGCGGGTGTGGTCGATGGACGCCTCGATGGTCGAACCGTTCATGCTCAGCGCCAGGTTGTGCCAGCTCCCGGTGCCGGGCGCGGGGACGGTGCCGCTCGCCAGGGTGGTGTCGGTCGCGCTCTGGTTCTCGGTGTAGAGGCTCCAGGCGCCGTCGGTGCCGAGCTTGAGATGGTACGCGGAGCGGTCGTGGTCGGCGTGGTCGACGCGGCCGAGCAGTTCCGCCGAGGTCGACGGCTGTTCGAACCGGACGTCGGCGCTGGCCTGGTAGTCCTTCCACGCGGGGTCACCGAGGAAGGTGGTGGGGGTGTAGTTCATGTCCGTGTGCCACGGCAGAGGGGCATGGGTGAGGACCTGGCGCAGGCACCCCCGCGTTCCGGAGTCGCCGGGGCACGTCGCGGTCTCGAACGCGCCGGCCCAGTCGTGGAAGTACCGGGGTGAGGTTCCGGCGGGGTAGGTGGAGAAGTCGTTCCGGTAGGGCAGCGGCTGGGTCTGCGAGGGCGGCGGGACGGCGGCGCCCTTGGCCTGGTGGCGCGTGGTGGTGAGGGTGTAGACGGAGCCGGGCTGGAGGGTGAGCGAGTAGGTGCCGTCGTGGGGGGTGATGCTCGCTTCCTGGTCGAACCACTGGGCGGGATCGGTGGAGGCGACGTTGCTGTGCCAGACCTGCACGGCCTTGGTGGACAGGCCGCCCTTCACGGTGAGGCTGACGGTCTGGGGCGCTTGGGCGTCGGTGGTCTCGATGACCGTGCTGTAGTCCCGCCCGGACTTCAGCGTCACGTAGCTGCCGCTGTGTGGATCGCCGCCGCTGCCGCTGCCGGCGAGGTAACCGCCGGCACCGTCGAGGTACTTCCATCCCGGCTGGGCGAACTGCGTGGTGTGCGCCATGACCCAGATGTCCCGGCCGACCGTGTAGGACCCGGACCAGGGCTGGTCGGCCATCAGCGGGGCGGCGCCGTAGAACGGCTCGTTGGACGGCCAGGAGCCGACCAGCGGCCACTTGATGTCCGCGGTGACCTTGGCGTCGATGTACTCGCGGTTGAGGTTGCGGGCCAGCGCCTGCGGGTTCGCGCCGTCGCTGTCGTTGTCGTCCTCGGAGACCCACAGCGGCTTGTCGAGTCCCTCCGCGACCGTGCTGCCGGGGCAGCCGGTGTACGAGGGACTGGAGTGCCAGCACACGCCGTGCAGTCCGACGACCCCGACCGCGTTGTCGAACGCGCTGTCGCCGGCGAGGTCGTCGGCGATCGACCAGCTCCCACCGGTGTTGTCCTCGTCCGGCGCCACCAGCTTGACGGCCGAGTCGCCGGTGGCGTCGAGGTGCTTGCGCAGGGCCTCGAAGTACGTCTTGTCGGTGGGGTTCTCGTTCCACCCGCCGAGGTAACCGACCTTCAGATGGTGGGACTTCGCGCAGCCGAGCCACGTGGTGAGGTAGTCCATGTTGTCCTTGGACCACATGTAGGGCTGCCCGGGCGAGGGGTTGCCGGGGTCGTCGACCCCGATCCAGCCCGGTGCGGCCCATTCCAGGCCGACGAACGTGATGTTCGGGTTGCGGGCGGCGGCCTGCTCCATGATCCACCACTCGTAGCCGGCGTCGCAGTTCACCTTGCCCTTGGTGCGCTCGATGCTGGGTTCGGGTCCGTCGGTGGAGTTGGCGTCACCGCCGATCTCCACCTTCAGGATCTGCATGCTCGCGCCGTAGTCCGGCTTGAACAGATAGTCCAGGATCTGGCTGCGCTGCGGCTCCGGATAGTCGATCAGCGCACGGGAGTTCGCCCCGCCACCGCTGACCGTGCCGATGCCGTCGAAGGTGCGGCCGGGCGACGTGCCGTCCACGGTGATCGACGTCGTGGTGGCCGCACCGGCTCTGGCCGGGGCCAGCAGCACCGCCACCGAGGCCATGATCACGGCCAGGACCGCGGCCAGCGCCACGAAGCGGCTCTCACCGCCTGTCCATCGTCGTTGCCTGTACGTGTCCATGTGCCTGCCTCCTGGAGGACCGCGTCCTCGTCACGCGGATGACAACCGACTCGGTGGAGCGAAGCGGGAAGGGGCGAGCAAGGAATCCAACCGAATCGAACTCAACCGACCAGATTCACTCAGCGGCCAGAGGCTAGACAGGCCCCCGCAGCGCGTCAAGGTTTCACTCCGGTAACTTGCACGTGACGAGGCGCGGTGATCATCGCCAACGGCACTGCCCTGCTGGGCACTTGAGAGAGTGGACCGATCGGGGCAGAACGGGAGGACACGGTCGCGCCGAGCGGCGTTCGACGTCTGTACGGACTCGCTCGCCACGGCCCGCGCATGGCAGCGAAGCCGCCGACCGCACCGGGAACGCCCGGCGGCGAGCGATCAAGAACGCCCATCCAAGCGCTCACGAACGCCCATCCGGTGGACCGCGCCGGCAGCAACAACGCCCGAACGGAGGCTTCCTGACGGCGGGATAGGGTTCGGTCCAGAAGATCCACTTGGCGCAGGCGAGTCGTACCGGGGCCGGACACGGTGGCCGCTCGAGGAGGGACCCGATGCTGGAGGCTCTGGGGCTGGGCGCGCCCGAAGAGGCCGTGTACATGGCGCTGTTGGCCGGGCCGGCAGCCTCCGCGCAGGACCTCGCCTGGCAGACCGGCCTCGAAGAGGCCACCAGCGAGCGGATACTGCGGGACCTCACGGGACGCGGCTTGGTGGCCGTCGCCACCGACACCCGGGCATCGGGCCCGGCCGGGCTCGAAGCCGGACCCGCGCCCGTAGCCGAACCCGGACCTGCACCCGTAGCCGGGCCTACACCCGCACCCGCACCCGAAAAGCCCGGGCCCGAGGCCCCCCGGCCCACCCGCTACCGGCTCACCCCACCGTCGGTGGCCCTGGCCCCCCTCCTCGTCGAGCAGCGCAACGCCCTGCACCTGGCCGAGACCGCGTACGCGAAGCTGACCGAGCGGTACCGCCACACCGCCGCGCACACGGACGGCGGTGTCGTGGAGGTGGTCGTCGGCGCGGAGCAGGTCGCGCACCGGTTCCACCAACTGCAGTGCGGCGCCCAGCGGGAACTGCTCGTCTTCCTCGTCGGCGAGGCCGTCGCGGTGGCGAGGGAGGATGCCGACTCGTCGGAGAGCTCCGCCCTGGGCCGGGGGGTCGACTTCCGGGTGGTGGCCGCCAAGGACTATCTCGACGGTGACGACGTGGTGCGGGACGTGCGGGAGTCCGTCATGGCGGGTGTCGCGTTCCGCCTGGTCGACTCGCTGCCGCTGAAGATGGTCATCTCGGACCGGGAACGCGCCATGGTGCCACTGGAGATGACGGACTCCGGCGGTGTGCCGAGCGCGGTCGTCGTCCACCGCAGCGGCCTGCTGACGGCCCTGGTGCACCTCTTCGAGAAGGAGTGGGCCCAGGCCCGGCCGGTGTTCACCGGCACGGGGACCCTGGAGGACCCGGCCGGCGACCCGCAACCGACCGCGGAGGAACTGGAGGTCCTCGCCCTGCTGCTGGCCGGGGTCTCCGACCGCCGGGCGGCATCCCAACTCGGCCTCTCCATCCGCACCGTGGAGCGACGGGTGCGCCGGCTGACGGACCTCGCCGGCGGAGGGTCGCGCCTCCAACTCGGATGGCACGCCGCACGCGCGGGCTGGCTCTGAGCGGATCACCGCCGTAGCGGCCGTCCGCGGGGAATCCGTCCGCGGAATCCGCCCGCGGAACCGACCCCGCGCGGCGGAACGACCCGGCGGACACGGCCGATTGTCGGAATGCCGTCACGCGGGAGACCCGTCACCCGCGGCGCGTCTCAGCGATCCGTATCCCTGCCAGGATGCAGCCGAGCATGGCATGTCCACGGCTTCGAGTAGGGAGACTCATGCATCCAATAGCGCGGATGGCCCTGGGCGCGGCGACCGCCGCCGTCCTGGCCGTCACCGCCGGCGCGCCGTCCGGGGCAGCGACCGCGCCCCCTGACGGTGCCTCCGGGCAACGTCCCCTCACCGGCAGCGGAACCGCGGCGACGGGCGGCAGGCAGGTCACCGTCACCCTCGTCACCGGCGACAAGGTCGTGGTGACCACGGACCCGTCGGGCCACAGCTCGGCGGCCGTGCTGCCCCGCGAGGACGGCACCCAGCCGCTGGTGGAGACCTTCCAGTCGGGCAAGGACCTCTATGTCTACCCGGCGGACGCCGCCCAGGCGATCGCCGAGGGCAAGGTGGACCAGCAGCTGTTCAACGTCACCGGGCTCATCCGCCAGGGGTACGACGACGCCCACAGCAGCACGCTGCCCCTCATCGCCACCTACCAGAACGGGGTGAATGTCGCCGCCAGCGCGCCGGCCGCCCCGCGGGGCGCCGAGCAGGGCCTGAGCCTCCCGGCCGTGGACGGCGTCGCGCTCAAGGCCGACAAGTCCACCGCCGCCACTTTCTGGCAGGACATCACCGGCACCCGGTCGCGTTCCGCCACCTCGCTGAAGAAGCTGTGGCTGGACAGCAAGGTCAAGGCGACGCTGGAGCAGTCCACCCAGCAGGTGCGCGCGCCGCAGGCCTGGGCCGAGGGCTACGACGGCAAGGGCACCAAGGTCGCCGTGCTGGACACGGGTGTGGACGCCGAACACCCGGACCTGGTCAACCGGATCGCCGAGTCGAAGAACTTCACGGACTCCGACAGCACCGACGACCGGCAGGGCCACGGCACGCACACCGCCTCCACCGTCGGCGGCTCCGGAGCCGCGAGCGACGGCCGCGAGAAGGGCGTCGCCCCCGGAACCTCCCTGCTCATCGGCAAGGTCCTCGACGACAGCGGCTCCGGCGACACCTCCTGGATCATCGCGGGCATGCAGTGGGCCGTCGACCAGCAGGCCGACGTCGTCTCCATGAGCCTGGGCAACCCCGAGATCGGCGACTGCTCCGACCCGCTGGCCCAGGCCGCGCAGGATCTCTCGCAGAACACGCACACCCTGTTCGTCGTCGCCGCCGGCAACTCCGGTCCCGGCACCGAGACCGTCTCCTCGCCCGGTTGCGCGCCCGGCGTGCTGACCGTCGGCGCCGTCGACCAGAAGGACGCCACCGCGTCCTTCTCCAGCCGCGGGCCGGTGGCTGTCACCCACACCCTCAAGCCCGAGATCGCCGCCCCCGGCGTCGACATCCTCGCGGCCAAGGCGGGCGGGCGGGGTGTCTACGCCTACCAGACGATGTCGGGCACCTCCATGGCCACCCCGCACGTCGCCGGCGCGGCGGCCGTCGTCCGCCAGGCCCACCCGACCTGGACCGCGCAGCAGATCAAGGCCGCGCTGGTCTCCTCCGCCCGTACCGGCGGCAAGGTCGCGGGCGCCGACCAGACCGGGGGCGGTGTCCTCGACGTGTACGCGGCGGTGCACCAGAAGGTGCTCTCCGCGCCGGCCGTGCAAGGCGGCAGCTACAACTGGCCGCAGGACGCCTCGGACCGCACCACCGTGCAGGTGCCCTTCACCAACACCGGCACGGCCGCGGTCACCCTGGGTCTCAAGGTCAGCGGCGTGCACGGCAACGACGGCAGCGACGTGGGCTCCCCCGTCATCAAGCCGGCGCAGGGCAAGGTGAGCGTTCCCGCGGGGGCCACCGTCCAGGTGCCGGTGCGGATCGATCCGACCGCCCGTCTCACCGCCGCCCAGTACGGAGCGGTCACCGGCCGGATCACGGCCACCGGCGGCGGCGCGCACGTCTCCGTGCCGGTCACGCTCTACGTCCAGCCGGAGACGCTCACCCTGCGGGTCAAGGTCGTCGACCGCAACGGCGCGCCCGCGACCGGCGCTTCGTCCGTGGACCTGGTCAGCCTCGACACCGCCAAGGGCGAGCGCCGCAGCAACGACGGCGCGAGCGACCAGACGTACAGCGTGCGGCCGGGCGACTACGCCCTCTCCGGCTTCGTGGCCACCTACGACGCGGACAACGCCGTCGAATCCATCGGCTACCTCGCGCGCCCGCAGGTCCACCTCACCCGGGACACCACCATCGTCCTGGACGCCCGCACGGCGCACCGGTTGAGCGTGCGCACCGACCGCCCCTCGACGGTGAGCCACACCACCTTCAGCTACGGCCGCACCTGGGACGACACCTGGCAGCTGAGCGGCTCGCTGATGGCCGGCAGCGACGTGCAGAAGTTCTACGCCTCCGTCGACGGGCGCGCGAAGAAGGGCACCTTCGAGTTCCGGCCCACCTGGCGCGCGACCGGTACGCAGAACGGCTCGCCGTACGTCTACAACCTCTCGTTCCCGACGCAGGGCCCGCTGACGTCCGACCAGGTCTACCGGCCGCGGGACACCAAGCTGGCCCAGGTCACCGAGAAGTGGTACGCCCTCGGCAAGGAAGCCGACTACATGGACGGGCTGTTCCTCGTCCCCTCCTGGGACAGCGGCACCAGCATCACGGTGAGCCTGTTCGACCCGGTCCACGTACCGGGGACGCGGACCGCCTACTACACGACCGGCGACGACGTCTGGCAGCACGGCGCGATGACCAGCTTCCCGTTCGCCGCGTACATGGGCGACCAGAACCGCACCTACCGGGCCGGCGAGCGCCGTACCGAGGAGTGGTACCGCGGTCTCCTGCGGCCGGCGGCGCCGCGCGACACGGACGGCAAGTTGGAACTGGCCGCCGAGCGCCAGGGCGACCTGATCGGCTTCCAGAGCGCGCTGTGGCTCGACGCCTCCGGTGACCACTGGTCCGGCGGCGCGTCGTTCGGCGACCTGGGCAACCTGGTGCTGAAGCGCAACGGCGAGCAGATCGCCACCAGCGCGTATCCGTACGACGTGTTCACGGTGCCGCCCGAGGACTCTGCCTACGAGCTCACCCAGAACCTGTCCAAGATCCCGACCTCGGACCCGAACTGGCTGCGCTCCACCGCCGTCACCACCACCTGGAGCTTCCGCTCGCACCTGGAGCCGGAGGTCTCCTCCCGTGGCCTGCCGATCCTGTTCCCGGCGTACGACCTGCCGGTGGACGGTACGAACACGCTGCCCGCGCGGAGCGGCATCACGGTCGGCCTGTCGGCGGAGGGCCACGCCGGGTACACACCGGGCGCGATCACCGCGGCCGCACTGTCCTACTCCTACGACGACGGCGCCACCTGGACCCAGGCGCCGACCCGTCAGCAGCACGGGAAGTGGACCGCTGTCCTCGACCACACCGGCGCCGCCGGGAAGCAGGTCACGCTGAAGGTCTCCCTCACCGACGCGAACGGCAACGCGGTCACCCAGACCGTCACCCGCGCCTACGACGTGCGGTAGCCGGACAGGCAGACGGAGGAGCGGGCCCGTGTCAGGGACACGGGCCCGCTCCTTTCGGCTATCGCGCCGCCTTCCGGGTGGTCACCTCAGCCCGATGCGGTCGACGGGAATGCGGCGGTAGCCGGGAAGTTGCGCGGCGATCCGGTCGTCACCTCCCAGCCGCGCCGTCCCGTCGGTGACCGTCACCACCCCTGGGTCGGCGGTGAGCGTCAGGTTGTGGTCGACGGTTCCGTAGGTGAGCGCGGACGGGGCAATGCTCAGCGCGGGGGTGCCGTACAGCGCGTTGTACTCGACGGTGTTGTCCTTCGGGTACGCCGGGTCGTCGTCGGTGATGGTCGCGAGGCGCGGATAGCGCGACCGCCAGGGCTCGTCCTGGTAGGGGACGGCGGCCAGCAGGTCGTACATCCCCCAGGCGCCACCGGGTGCCAGGTCCGCGGCCGCCCAGTTGAGTCCGCGCTCGTCGAGCATCACCGAGTGCATGCCCGACAGCATGACGTTGTTGGTGATGACGTTGTCCCGGCCGCCGCCGATCTGGAAGCCCGTGTGGACCTGGTAGAAGATGTTGCCGGACACCGTCGTGCCGCAGTAGCAGTCATCGAGGTAGACGCCCGAGGCGAGGTCGCCGCCGGGGGTGCCGACGATGTCGTGCAGGAAGTTGTAGCGGATGACGGTGCCGCGTCCGGTCCAGTCGCGTCCCGCGTAGATGGCGCCGGCGTCGTTGGTCTGCTTCACCACGTCGTTGATCTCGTTGTACTCGATCAGGTGGTCGTTGCCGCGGAACAGGACCGCGACGTGCGGCGCGTCGTAGATGTGGTTGTTGGCCGCGCGGTTGCCCACGCCGGCGAGTTCGACCGCGGGGCTGTACGTCGCCTGGAGCCGGCTGTAGTCGTGGATCTCGTTGCCGACCGCCTGGTTCCTCGCCGGGGTGAGGGTGGCCCGGTCACCGCCGGCGAGGGAGATGCCGCCCTGGCCGGTGGCCAGGATGTGGCAGCCGCTGACCTCGTTGTGCGATCCGCCCCCCGGTCCGTCCGGCGTGCTCGCGTCGCCGAACCTGACCGCCCGCCCGCCCAGGAGTTGCAGCGTGCAGTCGCGGACGGCGTTGGCGGTGCCGTCGGTGACGACGACGCCGTCACCTCGCGCTCCTTCGAACACCAGGTTCGCGAACGTGACGTTCGAGCAGCCGTCGAGCACCGCCATCGGGTCGGCCAGCAGCGACAGCAGCACGGTCGCGCCGGACAGCGCGTCCGGCGGGTACAGGTACAACTTCCCGGTGTCCCGGTCGAGATACCACTCCCCCGGCGTGTCGAGTTCCTCCAGGACGTTGTAGTAGTAGTACCTCTGACCGGCCCGGACGCTGTACATGCTCGCGGTCTCGGTGGAGATCTGCTGCGCTGCCTTGTCGATCGCCTTGATCCGGAGGTTGCCGTCGGCCCAGTCGTAGAACCAGTAGCCGTACATCCACACGTCGCTGGTGTCGGCCCAGGTCGACGGCCGGGGGTCGGTGTACGCGAAGGTCGCGCCCTTGGCGAACTCCGCCGCCATCTTCGCGGGGTCGCCGAGGACGCTGCGGGGGTTCCCGCCGGGGTCGACGACCTTGCCGACGGTGAGGAAGTCGGCGCTCGGGTAGCGGGCGAGCGTCATCGCCGAGCCGTTGAAGAAGAGTTCGGGCGGGGTCACCGCGGCGGGCAGGCCGTAGCCGGTCTGCACGATCCGGCCGTAGTCGCTGATCCCGAGCGCGGCCAGATCGACCTCCTGGACGAGGTCCCGGACGGCGGCGGGGAGCCGGTCGAGGACCGCCTGGTCGGCGACCGGGGCGAAGCTCGCACCGGGCAGTTCCAGGCCGCCGACGAGCCGTACTTCCTCGCCGTTGTACGCGGTGTAGGTGACCGGTCGGCCCGGTGAACCGGAGTCCCGCGCGTCGAGCGTGAAGCTCTGCGTCCGCCGGTACACGCCGCCCCGGAGCTGGACGGTCACCGGTGCGGTCGCGCGGTCCTTCGACCCCTTCCGCCATTTCCGGATCGCGTCACGCGCTCCTTCGAGCGTCGCGAGCGGCGCGGCCCGCGTGCCCGGGGCGGTGTCGTTCCCACCCGGTGCCACGAAGAACTGCCGGACGGGCTCGGGCTGTCGGCCTCGCCCGTGGGCCGGCTCGGCATGGGCGGCCGGCCCGGTGGCGACGGCTGCCGAGACGGCCGCCGCGGTGGCCCCGGCGGCCTTGAGCAGATCGCGTCGAGAGAACTGGGACATGTGGTGCCTTTCGTGGGTGCCTGCTGGAACCGGGCACCGGTTCGGGCGCAGCGCGCCTCCCCCCACCGGGCCCTCGTTGCACGATGCGGCTTCCTATCGATAATGGCCGAGAGACAAGTAGCCTGTGGCCGACGAGAGTTGTCAAGAGTTCTTGCGTAATCCAGCGGAACCCGCCGTACCTGGGGCTATATCGGCGGTCTGGATGTTGCGAATGGGTAACGCTGGCGTCAACGGCCCTTGACTCCCGCCCAGTTCGCCCCCGAAAGTGAGCGGGCTATCGATAACCGATAGGAACTGAGGGAGGGTTCGATGGTTTCGGGTTCTCACCGGCGCCTGGCCAAGCTGGGTGCCATCGCCGTATCCGCCGCGATGCTGACGGCCTGCTCGACCGGTACCGGCTCGGGCAAGGGCGGCACCGACATCCGGATGCTGGTCAACACCACACCCGTGCTGACCAAACAGTTCTACGAAAACCTGGTGGCGCCGTACGTCGCCGCCCACCCGGGCGTGAAGGTCACGATCGAGGCACCCACCGGCAAGGGCGTCACGGACTCGCTCCAGCAGGATCTGGCCGCGGGCAGGCCGCCGGCCATCATCGCCGGCGGGCAGAACACCCAGTTCGCCGACCAGATGGCACCCCTGCCGGACGAGCCGTGGGTGAGGAACGCGCCGTTCTCCCAGTCCGCCAAGCTCAAGGGCAAGGTCTGGATGGTCGGCACCGGCGTCCAGATCCAGTCGCTGGTGTTCTACAACAAGGCCGCCTTCCAGAAGGCCGGCATCACCGACCCGCCCAGGACGGTCGACCAGTACACCGCGGATCTGCGCAAGCTCAAGACCGCCGGCTACACGCCGCTGCAGACCGGCGGCGAGTGGACCACCGGCTCGCAGTTCCTCATGCTCGCCAACCCGAACGTGATGAACACGGCGCCGGACTGGTACGCGCAGCGCAACAAGAACGCCGTCTCGTTCGCCGACAGCAACTACGCCAAGTACCTCGACGTCTACCAGTCCTGGATCAAGCAGGGCCTGGTCCCCAAGGACGCCGACGGCACCAAGTACCAGGACATGATCACCGACTTCACGACCGGCAAGTCGGCGACCATGGTGATGGGCAGCTGGCTGGTGGCCTCGGTCGACAGCGCGAAGCCGTCCTTCGGCGTCGGGGTCTTTCCGGTCCCGACGTTCGACGGCTCCGAGCCGCCGCAGGCGAGCAACCCGGCCATGACGTACTCGGTGCTCAAGGCGTCCAACCAGCAGACCGCGGCCATGGGCCTGGTGAAGTACCTGGTCAGCGACAAGGCCGCGATCACCACCTCGCTCAAGGCCGAGGGCAACTTCCGTACCGGGTACAGCTACGACGCCTCCCTGCTGACCGACGAGGTCGGGAAGATCCTGGACGCGGCCCACGGCAAGGTCGTCGCCATCGGTCCGGGCCTGGGCGACAACTCCGCCCCGGCCGGATTCGAGGACGAGATCAACACGCAGATCCAGAGCCTGTATCTCGGCACGAAGCCCGCCGCGGTCGCGGCCGCGATGGACAAGTGGTGGACGTCGAATGCGCCCAAGTGAGCTGACCGCCACCGCTCCGGGACCGGCGGACGACCCCCCGGCGCCGCGGTCCACCCGTCACACCGACCTGCCCAGGAACCGCCGCCCGCTGCGGCTGCGCGCCGTCGGTGGCCTGACCGACATGGTGATGGTCGGCCCCGCGCTGCTGGCCGTCGTGGTCTTCGTGCTCATCCCCATCGTGGTGGCCGCCAAGCTCAGCCTCACCAACTGGGACGGCTACTCCCCGCACCCGGAGTTCCTGGGCCTGGCCAACTACCGGCGGCTCTTCTCCGACCCGGGCGTGGCGAGCGCAACGCACGTCACGCTCGTGATCGCGGTCGTCGGCACCGTGGCCTGCAACGTCCTCGGTCTGGGCCTGGCGATGATGCTCAACGGCACGGGCCGGCTCAAGGCGGTCCTGCGCGGCCTGTTCTTCTACCCGCACGTGCTGGGCGCGGTGATCATCGGTTTCCTGTGGTCGGCGGTGCTGAGCAGCGACGGCGCGGTCAACGCGGTGCTGACCGCGGCGCACCACGGGACGATCCCGTTCCTGGCCGATCCGCACTGGGCGCTCGCCGCGGTCGTCTTCGTGGTGGTCTGGTCGACGTTCGGCGTGAACGTGGTGCTCTACCTCTCCGGCCTTCAGACCATTCCGGAGTCGCTGCTGGAGGCCGCGCGCCTGGACGGCGCGTCGCGCTGGCAGACCTTCCGCCATGTCGTGCTGCCGATGCTCGCGCCCACCGTGACGATCAACGTGGTCCTGGTGCTCGTGCAGTTGCTGCGGGTCTACGACCTGGTGCTCGCCATGACGGACGGCGGTCCGGCCGGCCACACCCAGACGTACGCCTACATGGTGCTGGCGTCGTCCTTCCGCAACGGGCAGATCGGCTACGCCCTGGCCCAGAGCGTCGTGCTCATGGTCGCCACGGCGGTCCTCGCCATCGTGATCGTGCTGCTGCGCCAACGCAGCGAGAAGGCGGTGGAGGCATGAACCGCAGGATCGGCAGCTGGACTGCCGCGGGCGTGCTCGGCCTGTGCGCGCTGGTGATGCTGGTGCCGCTGTACCTCGTGGTGGTCAACGCCTTCAAGTCGGACGCGGTGATCAGGCAGAAGCCGTTCGCCGCCGGCCCGGGCGGGCTGTCCACGCACTACCTGCGGGCGGCGCTGTCGTCGCCGGACTACAACGTCGCCAAGGCGTTCGGCATCACGGTGCTGTTCGTGGTGCTGGTCAACGCGCTGTCGCTGGTACTGGCCGGCCCGGCCGCCTACGTCGTCGCCCGCGGGACCCGGCCGTGGCACAAGCTGCTGCTGCTGGTGTTCCTGGCCGGACTGTTCATCCCCGGGCAGGTGCTGGTCATCCCGGTGATCTACGTCCTGCGCTACACGGGTCTGATGGGCACCATCCCCGGCTTCGTCCTCTACGAGACGACGCTGACCGTGCCCCTGTCGATGTTCCTCTACGTCGGCTACATCAAGACCATCCCGCGTCAGCTCGACGAGGCGGCGCAGATCGACGGCGCCGGCCGGCTGCGGATCTTCTGGCAGGTCGTCTTCCCGCTGATGCGCCCGGTCGTGATCACGGCCGTGGTCCTGCACACCATCGGCGTCTGGACGGACTTCGTGAACCCGCAGATCGTGCTGGGCCCCACGTCGGGCGTCTACACCGTGATGACCGGCGTCTACGCCGCGATCGGCCTGCACACCACCGACCTGTCCGTGGTCTATCCGACGCTGCTGCTGGCGATCGCGCCGGTGCTGATCTTCTTCGTGATCATGCAGCGCAAGATCGTCGGCGGCCTCACCGCCGGCGCGACGAAGGGCTGACCGTGACCGAGCAACCGGCAACCGGGCAACCGGTATCCGAGCAACCGCTATCCGGGCAACCGGCGACCGTGACCGTGACCGCCTCCGTGCCGGCCGGCGAGCCGCCGGCCTGGGCCGTGCTGCAGCGGCGGCTGTTCTCCGCGCTGGACGAGGTGTGGAGGGTCTTCGAGGAGAGGTACTGCGACCCCGACGGCGGGCTCCGCTTCGACGGGACGCTTCAAGGACGCGACGGGGCGGACGACTTCTACGAGCCGTTCTTCAACTGGCCCATGCTCTACCTGCTCGGCGGGGCGGACGACCTGCTCGACGCGTGCAAGAGGCACTGGAACGGCGTCACCCGGCAGCTGACAGACGCCGGCTTCCTGATCGACGAGTACGAGCGCGGGTACGACTGGTTCCACCAGGGCGAGTCGCTGCTCATGTTCTACGGGATCTGCGCGGCCGACCCGTCCGACGAGGAGTTCCGCCGGCGGGCGCTGCGCTTCGCCGACCTCTACCTGCCCGCCTCGCCCGCGGGCAACGTGGACGGGCCGCGGCGGATGATCCGGGCCCCGCACACCGGAAGCGGCGGACCGCGCCGGGGCGTCAACGAGGAGTGGGCCGCGGGCTACGGCGCCGAACTGGCCGGCATGCGGCCCTACGGCCTGCCCCTGGAGGACCTGCCCGGCATCGACACCTGGGACGACCTCGCCGACCCCGTCAACGCGCGGCGCATGGGCGAGGAGATGGACCGCCGGCTCGGCGACGGCGACGTCGCGGTGAACCTCGCCTCGACCTCGCTGATCGCCAACGCGTGGCTGTACTCGCACGAAGCCCGCTACCGCGACTGGCTCGTGGCGTACGTACGGGCCTGGCAGGAGAGGACGGCCGGCTGCGGCGGCGCGGTCCCCGACAACGTGGGACCGGCCGGGCAGGTCGGTGAGCTGCACGGCGGCCGCTGGTACGGCGGGGCGTACGGCTGGACCTGGCCGCACGGTCTGCACAGCGTCGGCGCGGTCGCGGTCATCGCCGCCATGAACGCCGCTCTGGTCACCGGCGAGAACGGCGCGTGGTTCGACCTGGCCCGGGCCCCGTTGGACCAGGTGCTGGCCGAGGCGACCCGCGGGCCGATCCGTGACGGGGACTCCAGCATGGCCATGACCTGGCGCCAGCGCCTGGGGGCCGAGGCCGACGGCGACCTGCAACTGGTGCCGTACCGGCGCGGCCTGCACGGCTGGTTCGACCGCCAGCCCCTGCAACTCGCCTTCCCGGCCTGGATCTGGTGGTGCTCGGGCGAAACGCGGGACCAGCGCCGGCTCAGCCGGGTGGAGGCCGAGTGCGGCTACGACTGGACGACCGTGCACGCCTTCCGCGACAAGGAGGAGGCCGGCCACGAGGCGCCGTGGCTGTCCTACCTGGCCGGCCGCAACCCCGACTACCCGGCCCGGGCGCTGGCCATGGCGCTCGGGCAGGTCGCCCGCAGGATGGCGCTGATCCGGGCGGACGACCCGGCGGTGGACCCCGGTGACATCCACCGCTGGCAGCGGCTCAACCCGGTGGTGACGGAGATCCTGGTGCAACTGACCACCGGCGCTCCCGCCGCCCTCTACAACGGCGGGCTCCAGCAGGCAGGGGTGCGCTACTGGGACGCCGACCGCGCCCGGCCCGGCCTGCCGGCCGACGTCGCCGCCCTCGTCGAGGACATCGACCCCGCCCGGATCGTCGTCCACCTGGTGAACCTGAGCAACACCGGCGAGCGGCGCGTGACGGTGCAGGCCGGCGCGTTCGCCGAGGACCGCATCGACCAGGTCGTCGTGGAGGAGCTCGAAGACGGCTACCCAGGCCGGAGCCGCGCCTACCGGGCCGACCGGTTCACCACCAGCACCCGGCGCATCGACGTGGCGGACAACCACCTGCTGGTGATCCTGCCACCGGGAACCCGGCTGCACCTGACCCTGTCGGTCAGCCGCCGTCAGTTCACCCCGAGCCACCCGACGTTCGACCGATTCCAGGAGAAGCAGAAATGACGCATGTTGAGCAGGCCCAGCCGGTGTTCCCCCTTCCGGTGCGCGGCGACGCCTACCAGCGCGCCGACGCGGCGACGGTGGCGCAGATGGGCCAGGTCAGCAGCGCCACCGCGTGCGCGAAGCTCCACGCCCTGGGGATCAGGCGCACCTGGATGGAAGGGCCGCGGCCGCTCGACGCCGGGCAGCGGATCACCGGGTCGGCGCTGACCCTCCAGTTCATGCCGCAGCGCGAGGACATCGCCAGCGGCCTGGCCCAGGAGGCCGTCGAACGCCAGACCGCCCTGTGGGCGGTGCTGGAGGAGGTGCAGCCCGGCGACGTCCTGGTCATCCAGGCGTACGGATCGGCGTTCAGCGGCTGCCTCGGCGACATGCTGGTGCGCTACTTCAAGCGCAAGGGCGGCGCCGGGATCGTCGTCGACGGCAGGATCAGGGACGCGCCGCGGGTCCGCGAACTCGGCGTGCCGATCTGGTGCACCGGCACCACGCCTCACTACGCCTCCCAGTCGGAGCTCTTCCCCTGGGCGTACGACGTGCCGATCGCGGCCGGCGGAGTGCTGTGCATGCCGGGCGACATCGTGGTCGCCGACGACGACGGCGCCGTCGTCGTCCCGCAGCGCACCGCGCCGCAGGTGGCGGCCCACGCCCAGGACCACCAGGACTGGGAGGCGTTCAGCCGGATGCGCCTGGACCAGGGCGCCCGGCTCAGCAACTACTACCCGCTGACGTCGGAGTCGCGCGCCGAGTACGAGCAGTGGCGCGACCAGACCCGGGCGGGGCGGTCATGAACCGCGTCTCGGACCGGACCCTGCTGGGCCGCACCGGCCTCACGATCGGCACGCTCGGCCTGGGGTGCGCGCCGCTGGGCAACCTCTACGAGCCGGTCTCCGAAGCCGACGCCGCGGGCACCGTGCGTGCGGCACTCGACGGTGGGACCCGCCTGTTCGACACCGCCCCCAGGTACGGCAACGGCGTGTCCGAACGGCGCCTGGGCCACGCGCTGGCCGAGGTGCCCAGGTCGCGGGTGGCCGTCGCCACCAAGGTCGGCTACCGCTCGGCCGCCGGGGACCCGAGCAGGATGGAGCCGGACTTCTCCTACGACGGCACCATGCGGTCCCTGGAGGAGAGCCTGACCCGGCTCGGCCTGGACCGCGTGGACATCGCGCACGTGCACGACCCCGACGATCACGAGCAGGAGGCGCTCGCGGGGGCCTTCCGCGCGCTGGCCGACCTGCGGGAACAGGGCGTGGTGGCCGCGATCGGCGCGGGCATGAACCAGAGCGAGATGCTCGAACGGATCGTCGCCCGGGTCGACGTGGACTGCGTGCTGCTGGCCGGCCGGTACACCCTGCTCGACCAGGGCGCCCTGTCCGGCCTGCTGCCCTCGTGCGAGGCCCGTGGCGTCGCGGTTATTCTCGGCGGGGTGTACAACTCCGGCCTGCTGGCCGACCCGCGGCCGGACGCGCGGTACGACTACCGGACGGTGTCGCCGGACCGGCTCGCCGCCGCCCTGGCCGTCCAGGAGATCTGCGCGCGTCACGGGGTGCCGATGAAGGCGGCGGCCCTGCGGTTCGCTCTCGGGCACCCCGCCGTCGCCGCTCTGGTCGTCGGCGCCAGGACCGCCGCCGAAGTGCGGGAGAACCAGGCGATGCTGGACGTCGCGGTCCCCGCGGAGGTCTGGTCCGAGCTGCGGGCGGCGGGCCTGCTCGAAGCGGCGGTGCCGACGCCGTGATCACCGTCGACGCACATGTCCACCTGTGGGACCCCGACCTGCACGACCACGCGTGGCTGCGGGCCGCCGGTGACGCCGAACTGCGGCGCTCCTTCGGCCTCGACGACCTCGTGGCGGCCGCCGCGCCTTCCTCGACGCACATCGTGGTGCAGGCCGGGCGGACGGTCGCGGAGAGCCGTTGGCTGCTGGGCCTGGCGGCGCGGTCCGCGCGGATCGCGGGTGTCGTCATCCACGGGGATCTGGGCGACGCCGCCGTCGTGGACACCATCGACGCGCTGCGTGCGGGCGACGGGGGTTCGGCGCTGGTCGGGCTGCGCGACCCGGTCGGGGCAGGCGACGGCGCCCGTCTCGGCCTGGCCCGGGTACGGCGCTCGATGGCGGCGCTGGCCGAACGCGGCCTGACCGTGGACCTGTTGCTGGGCAACGGCACCCTGGACGACGCCTACCAGGCCACCAGGGATCTGCCGCAGGTGCGGTTCGCCGTCGACCACGCCGCCATCTCGGCCGTCGACGTGCGGCGGGACGGCCTGCGCGGATGGGCCGCGCGGCTGGCACCGCTGGGCACCCTGCCGAACGTGGTGGCCAAGCTGTCCGGACTCGGCAAGGCCACCGCGGAACCGGGCGGGGTGCGGCTGCCCGACGTGGCCCGGGTGGCGCTCGACGTGTTCGGCCCGCACCGGCTGATGTTCGGCTCCGACTGGCCGGTCAGCACGCTGTGGGCGCCGTACGGGGACGTGGCCCGCACCACGGCCCGCGCGCTGGGCGGGCTGACCGCGGACGAGACCGCCGCGGTCTGGGGTGGTACCGCCGCCGCTGCCTACGGACTCGGACCGCCGGACACCGCCGGTAGCGCGAATAGAATGACGACACTCTTGCAGGGGGAGAACCCATGACTGGGCTGAATGATCTGCTCGAACAGAGCAAGGGCATGGCATCCGGCGGCCTGCTGTCCGACCGCGTGTACCGGCTGCTGCGCTCGGCCATCCTCAGCGGCGAGATGGTGCCGGACCAGCGGATCGTGGAGTCGGACATCGCCAAGCGCCTGGGCATCAGCCAGGCCCCTGTGCGCGAGGCGGTCAAGCGGCTGGTCCACGAGAGCCTGGTCACGCACGTGCCGCGGCTGGGCAGCCGGGTTGCCAGCATCTCGGTCGAGCAGGCCGAGCAGGCCCGCGAACTGCGCGGCCTGCTCGAGGAGTACGCCGCCCGAGCCGCCGCCAAGCGCCGCGCCGAGGGGTACGTCGACCAGCTGCGCGCCGTGGTCGACGACATGCGGCGGGCGGACCGGCAGGACGATCCGACCAGCTTCCGCGACAGCGACATGGCCTTCCACCGCCTGGTCTGCCAGGCCAGCGGCGACCACCTGCTGCCCCGGCTGTGGGAAGTGATGGAACCCAGCCTCTGGAGCCTTCGGGTGATCTCCAACCCGTTCTACACCGGCGGTCTCAACACGCTGGTCGCCGAACACGCGCGCCTGGTCGAGATGCTGGCCGACGGCCGGGTGGAGGAGGCCGCGCTGGCCTTCCGCCTGCACGCGACCGGCGAGGCCCAGATCGGCTCCAAGCCGCCGCCGGAGGACGACGAACAGCTCCCCATGTCGTAAGGGCGCCGGCTTCCGCGGCAGAGCGTGACCCGTCCGGAGCGGGCTGATCCGTCACTCGCGGGCGTGACCCGTGCCCGCGCGTGGGTGTCCGCGTCCGCGGTCGACGGCACGGGGCGCCCTCGGCGGGGCACCGAATCACCCTCTGCGGTTGCGCCGAACCGGCGGGCGCGCGGGCGCTGGTTTCGCGGTCCGGCGGCGCTTCGGCCTGCCCCGGAGCCGGCCGAAGCGGCCCGCCTGCCGCCGGTGCCCCTGCCCGCCGCCACGGCACCCCCGGGTGGCGAAGTCCCCTGCTCCGGCTGCCCGACGGCGTAGGCCGCTGCCTGCCTTTGACACGCCCAGCCGCGCACCACCCCGTATCGGAGGTTCCGTATGACCCGGCAAGGCGCGCACTCCACCGGCAGCGCCGACACCACCCGGATACTGCTCACGGGCGCCGCGGGCCGGGTCGGCACGCAGTTGCGGCCGCCGGCGGCGCGTGCGGGCCGCACCCTGCGGCTCCTCGACATCACCGCGCCTCCCGCCATCGAGGGGACCGGCGCCGAGGAGACCGTGCTGGCCTCCCTCACCGACGCCGAGGCGCTGCTGGAGGCATGCCGGGGCGTCAGCGCTGTCGTCCATCTCGGCGGCCAGAGCGTCGAGTCCACCCTGGACGACGTGCTCGACCGCAACGTGCGCGGGACGCTGAACCTCCTTCAGGCGGCCCGACTGGCCGGTGTCCCGCGGGTCGTGCTCGCCTCCTCGACCCACGCCGTCGGCTTCCACCGCTACGACGGCGCTCCGGTCGCCGCCGACGTGCCGGCCCGCCCGGACACGCTCTACGGCTGGAGCAAGGCCGCGATCGAGTCGGCCGGGCGGCTCTACCACGACCGCTTCGGCATGGACGTCATCTGCCTGCGCATCGGCAGCTGGTTCCCGACGCCGGTCGGCATCCGCGGGCTGTCCACGTGGCTGTCGCCGGCCGACGGCCACCGGCTCGTCGAAGCCTGCCTGAGCTGCCCCGATCCCGGCTACCGGATCGTCTGGGGGGTCAGCCGCAACACCCGCGGCTGGGTGAGCCTGGCCGAAGGTGAGGCGATCGGCTACCACCCGCTCGACGACGCCGAGCAGTTCGCGCCCGAGGTGATCCGCCGATCGGCCGCACCGGGCCCTGCCGACCCGGGTGCGCCGCGCCTCGGGGGCTCCTGGTGCGCCGTTCCCCTGGGCCGGCCCGGCTGACCCCCGTCCACCCGTGACCACCGCCCGTCCGTAAACACCACCCGTCCGTGACCGTCACCCGTCCATGACCGTCGGCCGAGCACCACCTGGGCCGACACCACCCCTGAATCGGAGATTTATCCATGAACGTCATGAAATGCGAGGTGCGAGGATGCGACTCTCCGGACTGCTCTCCTTTCCGCTGACTCCGTTCGACGATGACGACAACGTCGACCTGGACGTCTTCGCCGACCACCTCGAAGCGCAGATCGCGGCCGGCCCCAGCGGGCTGTTCGTGGCGTGCGGCACCGGCGAGTTCACCGCGCTCGGGCTCGACGAGTACCGGCAGGTCGTGAACGCCGCGGTGACACGGGCCGCCGGACGCCTGCCGGTGTTCGCCGGAGCGGGCGGCGGCCCGCGCATCGCGCGGGAGTTCGCGCGGGTCGCGCGGGAATGCGGCGTCGACGGACTGCTGCTGTTGCCGCCCTACCTGCTGACGCCCACGCCGCAGGGGCTGGTGCGGCACATCCGCTACGTCGCCGATGCCACGCCCCTGCCGATCATCGTCTACCAGCGGGCCAACGCGGTCCTGGACCCGGCTTCCGCGGTCGAACTGCTCGACATCCCGACCGTCGCCGGCATCAAGGACGGCCGCGGCGACGTCGACGCGATGCTGCGCCTGGTCACCGCGGTGCGCACCAGCCGGCACTCCCGCGCCGCCGAGTTCGCGTTCCTCAACGGCCTGCCGACCGCGGAACTCAGCGCCCGTACCTACGGGGCGATCGGCGTGGAGAGCTACTCCTCGGCGGTGCACTGCTTCGCCCCCGACATCGCCACCGCGTTCCACCGGGCCGTGCGGTCCGGCGACGAGGAGGCGCAGCAGGTCCTGCTGACCGAGTTCTACCAGCCGTTCGCCGCGCTGCGTGACCTCGTTCCCGGCTACGCGGTCTCGCTGGTCAAGGCCGGTGCGGAGCTGGCCGGGCTGGCCGTCGGCACCGTCCGCCCGCCGCTGGTGGCGGCCACACCGGAGCATGTCGCGGAGCTCGCCGCCATCGTGGCGCGTGGACGCGCCGCACGTCATCGACTGGAGGAGTCCCGGGTATGACGACCGATTTCCCCACCGAGAGCGGCCTCGCCGGGGCGCAGAGCCCCTCGGGGCGCGCCACGATCATCGACGTGCGCATCACGCCCATCGCGTTCCCCGATCCGCCGTTGCTCAACGCCGTGGGCTGCCACGAGCCGTGGGCGTTGCGCGCGATCGTCGAAGTGGACTGCGGGGACGGCCTGGTCGGGCTCGGCGAGACCTACGGTGACGCCTCGCACCTGACGGTGCTGCGTATGGTGGCACCGCTGCTCGTCGGGCTGGACCCGTTCCGGACCGAGCATCTCAGGTCCGTGGTGGACCGGTTGCTCGGCACCGCCGAGGCACCGGCGGAGAAGCTCGGGCCCGCCGGCGGGATGGGCCCGGAGAAGACGGCGCTGCGGGTCTTCTCCGCGTTCGAGGTCGCCTGCCTGGACCTCCAGGGCCAGGCGATCGGCCGTCCGGTGCACGACCTGCTCGGTGGCCGGGTGCGCGACGAAGTGCCGTTCTCGGCCTACCTGTTCTACAAGTGGGCGCGGCATCCCGGCGGCGACGCGGACCGCTACGGCGCCGCGCTCGACCCGGACGGGATCGTGGCGCAGGCCCGGACGATGGTGCGGACGTACGGCTTTCAGTCGATCAAGCTGAAGGGTGGCGTCTTCGCTCCCGACGAGGAACTCGACGCCATCCGCGCGCTGCGCGCGGAGTTCCCCACGCTGCCGCTGCGCATCGACCCCAACGCCGCCTGGAGCGTGGCGACTTCGCGCCGGGTCGCCGCCGAGACGCAGGGTCTGCTGGAGTATCTGGAGGACCCCACCGAGGGTCTGGCCGGAATGGCCGCCGTCGCCGAAACGGCGGGGATGCCGCTGGCCACGAACATGTGCGTGGTCTCCTTCGACCACCTTCCCGAGGCCGTCGAACGCGGGTCAGTCCAGGTCGTCCTCTCCGATCACCACTACTGGGGCGGGCTGCGGCAGTCCGTGCGGCTGGCGGGAATCTGCGAGACCTGGGGGCTCGGCCTGTCGATGCACTCCAACAGCCACCTCGGCATCAGCCTCGCCGCGATGACCCATCTCGGCGCGGCCCTGCCGCAGATGGCGTACGCCGCGGACACCCACACGCCGTGGCAGCTCGGCGTCGACGTGGTGGAGCATCCGCTGACCTTCGTGAACGGGGCCGTGCCGGTGCCGACGTCGCCGGGGCTCGGCGTGCGGCTGGACCGGGACGCGCTCGCCCGGCTGCACGAGAACTACCTGCGGCAGGGCATCACCGGCCGCGACGACACGGGCTACATGCGGCGGTTCCACCCGGACTTCGACCCGGCCAAGCCGCGCTGGTGACCTGAGCGCCGGTCGGCCCGGCAGCGGTTCCGAGTTCATGGGCGGAGAGGGGGCAGGGGCGGAGCGGCATGTCCGACGGCTCGCCGGGAGCGGTCAGGGCTCGACCAGGTCCAGTACCGCGGCGAGTTCGCGCTCCAGTTCCTCGATCCGCGGGCGGTCGGGGCCCATCACCGCGTAGCGCCAGTGGGTCCCGGCCCCGCTGGGACGGGCGGCGCCGCCGGCGTACAGGACGACGCCTTCGCCGTGCGTGGAGCCGTAGGCCAGTCCGGTGGTGTCCAGGCGCCGGACGGCCTGGGTGAGCGTGTGCGGGGTGCGGGCGGTCCGTTTGGCGATGAGCCAGGCGGGCGCCGGGCGGCCGGCGGCGTGGCCGAGGCGGGTGACCATGGCCTGCGGTGTGGTGGTGGCCGTGCGCCGTACGTTGCTCTCGGTGGCGTGGAGCGTTCCGTCGTCGTCCAGGAGGGCGTCGATGCTGTACGGCCCGGCGTACCCGTGGTCGGCGAGGTGCTGTCCGAGGGCGACGCCCCACGCGTGCAGTTCCGCGATCACCTCGGCGGGTACGTCGCGAAGCGGTGAGCGGTAGCCGGTGAACGAGGCGTCGTGGGTGAGCATCTCGCCGCTGAACACGACCCGTGGCCCGGCCGCCTCGACGACGCACTGCACGCTGACCTCCTTCGTGTACTGGACGCAGCGCTCCACGACCCACAGCCCGGTCCCGTCCGGTTCCGCTCCGGCGGCCGGGTCGCCGCGGGAGACGAACCGCATGCCGACGCCGCCCGCGGAGCGGTCCGCCTTGACCACCACCCGCCCGAACCTGGACACCATCCGCGCCACCGCACCCGGCACTTCGGCGCCTTGGCACACCTGGCCTTCCGGCATCCGGATGCCCCGCTCCCGCGCGACGGCGCGGAACCCGGTCTTCGTGTTGAGCCGGTCCACCGCGCCCAGCACGCCGGCGCCGGGCCGGCCGGACGCGAACGGGAAGACCTGGATGCCGAGTTCGGCGGCCAGCGCGACCGCCGCGCCGTCCAGCACGAGAGGAAGCAGCCGTGTCCCGGGATGCCGGCGGGCCAGGTCCTGGAGGGTTCCGCCGAGTCCGTGCCGCCGGACGGCCTCCGGCATGCCGGTTCCCGGCAGGTCCGGAACGACGACGACCTCCACCGTCTCGTGGGGGAACCCGAGCAGCCCTCCGGCGTAGCGCCGGAAGTCCTCCGGGATCGGGACCGGGCTGACCAGCACGTCACCGGGCCGGGTCAGCCAGACCTTCCGGGGCGCCTGCTCCGACCACCCCCGCACCGCCTCGCTCGCGTCCAGACTCGCCGGCACCGGGGAAGCGAAGTTCGCGAGAAGAACCAGCGGAGCGACGTCGTCGTGCTCCGGAATCATGATCCGGTCCTTCCCGTTTCCCGTTTCCCGCTTCCCCGTTGCCACATCTCGGGTGGTCGGCTCAGTCGTCGTTCGAGTCGGGGACCAAGACGCTCTGGCCGAACTCGCTGACGGCCCGCTCGCCCGGGCCGACGATGCGGAGCAGGTCACCCGAGCAGTGCGGGCCGCTGTAGACGACCACCGGCTGGTCGGTCTGGTTGTCCACGGTCAGCGGCCACCGGTTCGAGTCGTAGCAGCCCTGCGGGTTCTGGTAGGCGCGTCCGTCGACGATCAACGTGCCCGCGGCCGCCTGGGCGAACGCGGGGACGGCCATCGCGATGCTCGCGGCAGCGGCGAGGGTGCCCAGCGTCTTCATGGCGCGTTTCATCGGTCTCCTCCGTGCAGACTCGGCCGCCGTGTGCGGCCTTCACCGGGATCATGAAGGGCGCCGACGGTGACATACCGTAGCGACGCCGGATCAGTCACCGGGAAAGCGGCAGATAGACCTGACCAGCCGACACGCAGTGTCAAGGTTGCGACCGGGATCGCGCCCGGGCATCCGCGTCGCGCGAAGCAATCCGCACCGCGCGAGGCGTTCACCGCCCGGGACGGCGTGTGGCGTGCCCGACAACTCCGTCGGGCACGCCACCCGCTGAGCGCTCAGAGCTCAGCGGTCAACGGTCAGTTGGGCAGGCCCCAGTGCTGCGCGCCGGTGCCGTTGCAGTCCCAGATCTGGAGTTGGGTGCCCTCGGACGTCGAACTGTTCGGGTCGTCCAGGCACTTGCCGGAGTTGGGGTTGAGCAGCGAGCCGTTGGACTGGGGCTGCCAGACCTGGGCGGAGGTGCTGTTGCAGTCGTAGAGGTCGACGGTGGTGCCGTCCGCGGTGCCGGAGTTGTCCACGTCCAGGCATTTGCCCAGCGCCTGGAGGGTGTTGCCGGCGGCGACGGTCCACTGCTGGGCGGAACTGCCGTTGCAGTTCCAGATCTGCACGGGGTTGAGGTTGGTGGTGTCGGAGGAGCGGTCGTCCACGCACAGCGAGGAGGAGACGCCCGAGACGATCGGCCCGGTCCCCTGCGGGCTGGTGCTTCCGCTGCCGTTGAAGGCACCGAGGCCGTTGGGGGTGCCCAGGCCGGTGGGGCCGTCGTAGCCGGCGGTCGCGGTGCACAGGTAGGAGGGGCTGCACGAACCGTCGGAGCCCGACGTCACGTCGTTGAGCGCGGACGCGTGGCCGTAGAGCACGGACGCGGCGTTCGTGGCGGGGGCGCCGGCGAGCGCGAAGGTCGAGGCGATGATCGGCGAGGAGGCGCTGGTGCCGCCGACCACGAACCAGCCGCCCTGCCCGTAGGTGTCGTAGACGGCCACGCCCGTGCCCGGGTCGGCGACCGCCGAGACGTCGGCGACGGTCCGGTTGCCGCCGCAGCCGGTGTCGGTCTGCCAGGCCGGCTTGGACTCCCACGACGAGCAGCCCGCCCCGGAACCGGACCAGGCCGACTCCGTCCAGCCGCGCGAGGTACCGGAGTCCTGGTGCAGGCTGGTGCCGCCGGCCGCGACGACGTACTTCGAGGTGGCGGGGAAGCTCACCCCGTAGCCGCCGTCGCCGGAGCTGGCGACGTCCACCACCCCGGCGTGGTCGAAGTCCGCGTCGGCGCCGGCGTCGCCCGAACCGTCGCCGGTCCCCCAGCTGTTGGAGATGAAGTGGGCGCCGAGCGACACCGCCAGGTTCTGCGCCGCGTCCAGGTCGCCGGCCTCGATCACCAGGATGTGGCACAGCGGGCACACCGCGGAGACCATGTCGACGTCCAGCGACGCCTCCGTGCCCCAACCCGGGTCCCCGCCGGGGTAGTCGCCCTGCTGGCCGCTCCCGTTGACCTTCCGGAAGCACCCGTTGGCCGTGGTGCACGCGGGCAGGCCGTACTGCGAGCGGTACGTCGCCAGGTCCGACTCGAGGTTCGGGTTGTCCGCCAGTTCCGTGACGGCCACGGTCGCCCCGCCGCCGCTCGACGCGGCGGCGGAGGCCAGGTTGTACGCCTGCTGGAGGTCCGAGGGGCCGTAGCCGGACGGGTTCGCCCGCGGGGACAGCGCGTCGTCATGGAGCGCGTGCAGGTCGGTGCGGACCAGCGCGTAGCAGACCGGGGCACCGGGGTGCAGCGGCGCGGAACACGCGTGTGCGGTCTTCACCTGGCCGGATGAGCCGGATGAGCCGGGCGCGCCGGCCGGAGCGAGGGCGTGGGCCGCGGCCGGCGACGCGGCGGCGAGCCCCGTCGCGGCGGCCAGCGTCAGCACCCACTGGACCAATCTCTTCATGCTGTCACCTGCTCGTGTGGGGGTGGCGAGGGTCCCAACACGGCGGCGGGGACGGGCAAGGACCGCCGACGTGCCGGGAACGCTCTCCCGCGGGTGGCGTCCGAGGTGCGGGGCGCGCGGCTGGACCGGGCGGGCGGACACCATCCGACAACGTTGCCGAGACACCCTGACAACGTTGCCAAATCGTCCCCGGAGTCCGGGAGTTCGCGCATGGAACGGAGCAACCGCCGGGGCGGCCGTGACGGTGGAGGCGGACGCGGGCCATGAGGAGAGCGCTCACCGAAATTAACCAGGCGACATGCACGCGTCAATAGTCTGGACTAACGCCACGCCTCGGCACGCGGCACGGCAGGCGCACGGCGGTGCGGTGCGGCAGCGTGGCGCCTCGCGGTGCGGTGCGGGTGCGGTGCGGGTGCGCCGGAGCGGACCGCTGCCGCGCCGGTGCGGTGCGGCAGCGGGCGCGCGGCGGCCCGGCTACGGACCGCCGCGCCGCGCACCAGGTGCGGCCGGGGAGTCAGCGCTTGATGCCGACGCCGCCGTAGAAGCCGACATGCGCCAACTCCTCCTCCGTCGGCACCGGTTCGTCAGGGCGCCAGAGCGGCGGTTGGACCAGCCCTGGCTCGACCAGCGCGAAGCCGTCGAAGAAGCCCAGCACCTCTTCGTGGGAGCGCAGGGTGAGGGTGGCGGTGGCCCCCTTGTCCCGGTAGACGTCCCGGGCCTCCCCCGCGTCGCCGTCCAGCCGGTGGAAGTCGCCGGTCGTGTGGCTGAGCAGCAGGTGGCTGCCGGCGGGCAGCGCGTCCCGGTAGGCGGCCACCAACCCCGCGGGGTCCTCGTCGTCCCGGATGAAGTGCAGGATCGCCACCAGCATCAACCCGACCGGCTGGTCGAAGTCGATCAGCTCCCTGATGGTCGGATGGCCCAGGATGCTCTGCGGGTCGCGCAGATCACCGAGGAGGAATCCGGTGTTCCCCGCACCCAGCAGATGCGCCCCCGCGTACGTCGCCACGATCGGGTCGTTGTCCACATACGCGACCCGCACCTCGGGCGACACCTCGTGCGCCACCTGGTGGGTGTTGGGCACGGTGGGTATGCCGGTACCGATGTCGATGATCTGCCGGATACCGCTGTCCACCATGTACCGCACCGCCCGGTGCATGAACTGCCGGTTGCCCTGCGCCATCGTCACGATGTCAGGGAACAGGTCGATCACGCGCTGCGCGGCCTCGCGGTCGACCTCGTAGTTGTCCTTGCCACCGAGGTAGTAGTCGTACATGCGGGCCGGGTGGGGCCTGCCGGTGTCGATCTCCTCCACGGAGAACCCCTGATCGGTCAACGCCGTCCTCCCATTCCTTCCATCCGCCCTGCCGGGCCGTTCGGACCGCGCGGCACGGACACCCGTACGCGAGAGCGCGGCCAGGACGCCGGCACCAGATCCTGACGCCGGTGCCGATGCCGGTGCCGGTGCCACCGTAGTCGCCGGCATGGCTCAACTCCTGGGCCATGCACGGCGATCCCCCCGGGTCCGGCTCCGCCAGTGTCCCATCCCGAGCGCGCGACGCGCGGGGGGAATCGTCGGCGATGCCGGCCCGGCCGACGTGGGAAGACACCAGCAGCCCATCCGTCCCCACCTGCCACATCACCGCCGACCTGGCCGCCGGCCCGGCGCCACCGGCGAGCCGGTACCGGCCGCGTCGCCGGCTCGGACGTCGTACTCCCCCGGTAGCCGCGTGAGCGGCGATCCCGGTGCCTCAACCGGCATTCGACACGCTCGACCCGCCTGCGCCAACGCCGGGTCGGCCAGACCAGCGGCGGTAGTCTCGCTCTTCGCCCCTGCCGCTCCGGTCCGGTCCGGGAGACGGTCCAGCGCGCCGCCGACGCCGTGACGGGGGGAGCCGAAGGAGGAGCCCGCGACCGTCGAGGCCGCCGTCGTGCGGGGGTTGCCGGCCGCGAGACGCCTGTTGGAGCGTGATCACATGACCGACCCCACCCGCGACCCGTACCCGACATACGCGGCCATGCGCTCCGCGTGCCCGGTCCAGGCCGTGCCCACCGGTTCGGACGGGGAAGCCGGTTCGGACGGGAAGGCCCGCGCGGACCGGGAATCCGGCTACCTGGTCCTCGGCTACGAGGAAGCCCGGCAGGCGCTGGCCGACCCCCGGCTGTCCAAGGACACCGCCGCCTTCTTCGCCGGCCGGAACTCGCGGCGACGCATGCACCCGGCGGTCGCGCAGACCATGGTGGCCACCGATCCGCCCCGGCACACCAGCCTCCGCAAGCTGGTGACCAGGACGTTCACGACCGGCGCCGTCACACGGCTGCGCCCGTTCATCGCCCGGACCACCGACGCACTGCTGGACCGGTGGCCGGTCGGCGGGCAGGCCGACCTCGTCGCCGACCTGGCGGTGCCCCTGCCGGTCATCGTGATCTGCGAGTTGCTCGGTGTCCCGGAGCCCGACCGGCCCGACGTACAACGCTGGTCCGCCGAGCTGTTCGCCGCCGGGGAACCCGACCTCATCGACGCGGCATCGCACTCCCTGGCCGCGTACGTGACCGGTCTCGTCGCCGCCAAGCGGGCCCGGCCCGGCAACTCGCTCCTGGACCGGCTCATCGCGGCGCGCGACGGGCAGGACCACCTCAGCGAGCACGAGTTGGTCTCCCTGGCGGTGCTGCTGCTGGTGGCCGGCCACGAGACCACCACCAACTTCCTCGGCAACGCCGTCCTGGCGCTCCTCCAGCACCCCTCCGCACTGGAACGCCTGCGCACCGACCCCGAACGCATCCCCGCCGCCCTCGACGAACTGCTGCGCTACGACCCGCCGGTCAGCACGGCCACGTTCCGGTTCGCCACGCGGGCCCTCACGCTCGGCGGCACCGAGATCCCGGCCGACGTCCCCGTGCTGGTGAACCTCGGAGCCGCCAACCGCGACCCGAAGCGCTTCCCCGCGCCGGACCGGCTCGACCTCGACCGCGAGGCCACCGGCCATCTGGCCTTCGGCCACGGCATCCACCGCTGCGTCGGGGCCCCGTTGGCCAAGGCGGAAGCGGACATCGCCCTGCGCGCGATCCTGAGCCGCTTCCCCCGGCTCGGGCTCGCCACGCCGGTCGACCGGTTGGAGTGGCGCCGCACCCGCCTGATGCGCGGACTCGTGTCCCTCCCCGTCCGGACCGGCTGACGCGGTGACGCGGTGAGGCGGTGACGCGTTATGGCACTGAGGAGTTGAGGCAGGCGCCGGAGTGCCGCGCCCGCTACCGCCTGCGGATGAGGCCGAGTTCGGTCGCGGTGGCGACGGCGGCGGTGCGGGAGTCGACGTCGAGCTTGGCGTAGATGTGCGCCAGGTGGGACTTGACCGTCCCCTCCGTGAGGTGGAGCCGGTCGCCGACGGCCCCGTTGGACAGGCCCGTGGCGACCAGGGCCAGGACCTCGGTCTCGCGCCGGGTCAGAGTGGCGCCGGGGGTGCGCAGCCGGTGCATCAGCCGGTCCGCGACGGTGGCCGCCAGGGTGGTGCGGCCGGCGGCGGCGGTGCGTACGGCGGCGGCCAGCTCCTCCGGCGGGGCGTCCTTGAGCAGGTAGCCGGTCGCGCCGGCCTCGATGGCGGGCAGGGTGTCGGCGTCGCTGTCGTAGGTGGTGACGACCAGCACGCGGGGCGCGCCGGGGCGGGCGGTGATGGCGGCGGTGGCCTCGGCGCCGTTCATCCCCCTGCCGAACTGGAGGTCCATGAGGACGACGTCGATGTCTCCTCGGGCGGCGCGGGTCACGGCCTCCTCGGCGGTGGCGGCTTCGGCCACCACGACGAGGCCGGGTTCGGTCTCCAGCACGGCGCGGAGCCCCGCCCGTACGACGGGGTGGTCGTCGGCCAGGAGCAGGCGGATGGGGCGGTCGGTCACGAGCGGGCCTCTGCTGCGGGCGCGAGCGGAAGGCGCGCGGCCACGGAAGCGCCGTGGCCGGGAGCGGACTCGACGGCGAGGGCGCCGCCGAGGGCGTGCACGCGGGCCCGCATCGCCGCCAGCCCGAACCCTCCGGCCTCCGGGTCGGGGACGGGCAGCCGCCCGGGGTCGAAGCCGTGCCCGTCGTCGACGACGTCCACGGCGATGCGGTCGTCCAGGTAGCTGAGGGTGACCTCGGCGGTGGTGGCCGCGGCGTGCCGGACGGTGTTGGCGAGGGCGGACTGGGCGATGCGCAGCAGGGCGACCTCGTGCGCGGTCGGCAGCGTTACGGGGTCGCCGACGACCTGGAAGCGCGCGGTGAGCTGGTGCCGGGTGCTGGTGGCGGTGCACAGGCGTTCCAGGGCGCAGGCGAGGGTGGTGCCCTCCAGAGCGGGCGGGGCGAGGGCGACGACGAAACGCCGCGCCTCGGCGAGGTTGTCCACGGCGGCGTTCCGTGCCTGGTCGACGTAGCGGGCGGCGCTGTCCGGCCGGTCCGGCAGGGCCCGTTCGGCGGCGCGCAGCAGCAACTGGATGCTGGACAGGCCCTGGGCGAGGGTGTCGTGGATCTCGCGGGCCAGGCGCTCGCGTTCGGCCAGCACACCGGCGGCGTGCTGCGCGGCGGCCAGGTCGGCACGGGTGGCGGTGAGCTCCTCGACCAGGCGCCTGCGGTGTTCGCTCTCGCGGTACAGGGCCTGGTAGCCCCAGACCACTGCCACCGCCACGGCGGCACCGAGGGCCGGTCCGATCGCCATGGCCGCGCTGAAGGAGCCCTGGTGTGCGGAGTAGCCGGCGATGGCCGACACCGCTGTGGCCGCGACCGCGGCGAGTCCGGCGCGGCGGGGCAGCAGGTGGAGCTGGAGGAAGTAGAGCGGGAACGCCAGCCACACCCCGTCGGAGGACAGGGCCAGCAGCACCAGCCAGACGGCGCCCATCGCGGCCAGCCACAGTGCGGCGGCCCGGCGCGAGCTGTGCACCCGGGGCAGCACGGGTCCGGCCGCGTACGTCACGGCGCACGCCGCGGCCGCCGCGATGACCGCTCCGGCGTGCGGGCGGTGGTCGATCACGGCCTGGCCGGCGGCCAGGGCGAGCAGGGCGACGACCAGCAGATGCAGGCACCAGGCCAGGGCGCGGGTGGTCGGGGTCAAGGCGGGGGCGGTGACGTTCACGGGGGCGGAGACGTTCGCGGGGGCGGTGATGTTCACAGTCCCTCCAGGCTAAGCAGACGCGGCCGCTCCCGGCCTCCGTCGAAAGTTACAGACCGGGTGCGGCCTTTCGGTGCGGCAAGTGCTGTCCTGGGCCAGATGCCCGGGTGCGGTCCTGACGGCGACGGTGGAGGCACACACCGCGTCCACCCCGCCGGCGGCGGAGGCACACCGCGTCCACCTGCCCGGCGCACGTGACGCACCTCGCGTCCACCCGCCCGGCGAACGTGACGCACCTCGCTTCCACCGCCGCGCCACCCCATGAAAAGGCAGGCCCCAGCCGTGTTCGTCGCCTGGAGAGACCTCAGGTTCGCCAAGGGGCGCTTTGCCCTGATGGGGGCCGTCATCGTGCTGATCACCCTGCTGGTCGGGCTGCTGTCGGGGCTGACCGCCGGGCTGGGCCGGCAGAACATCTCCGCGATCACCGGCCTGCCCGCGGACCGGATCGCCTTCGGCGTGCCGGCCACGGGCGAAGCGCTGTCGTATGCCGACTCCACCGTCACGGAGAAGCAGTGGCGGCGGTGGGCCAGGACACCCGGCGTGAGCAGCGCGGAACCGCTGGGCATCACCACCACCAGGGCGACCGCGGGCGACCGGAGCACCGGGGTGTCGGCCTTCGGGGTGCGGCCGCACTCCCCGCTGGCCCCCGACAGCGACGAGATCGACGACCACGCGGTGGTCCTGTCCACGGCCGCCGCCGACCATCTCGACGTCTCCACGGGCGACAGCATCGCCCTCGCCGGCCGGCAGGTCACCGTCGCGGCGGTGCGCGGGAACGCCTCCTTCAGCCACGTCCCCGTCCTGTGGACCAGCCTCGACACCTGGCGGAAGGCCGCACCCCCTACGGGCACGGCCGGTGGGCCGACCGCCACGGTCATCGCGTTGGCGACCTCTCCCGGTGTCGACGTGAAGGCGGCCGACGCGGCCGCGGGCACGAGGACGGTCGGCAAGGACGACTCGCTGTCCGCGATCGGCTCCTACACCTCCGAGAACGGCTCCCTCCAGCTGATGCGCGGCTTCCTGTTCGCGATCTCCGCGCTGGTCGTCGGCGCCTTCTTCACCGTGTGGACCATCCAGCGCAGTGGAGACGTCGCGGTCCTCAAGGCGCTGGGCGCGTCCACCGCCGGCCTGCTCGGGGACGCCCTCGGACAGGCCCTGGTCCTGCTGGTCGGCGGCACCCTGGCAGGCACCGGTATCGCCATCGGCGTCGGCGCCCTCGTGGCCGGCTCGGCCGTGCCCTTCCTCCTCGAACCCGCCACCGTCCTGGTCCCGGCCGCCGTGATGATCGCGCTCGGCGCGCTCGGCGCCGCCCTGTCCGTCCGGCGCATCACCTCCGTCGACCCGCTGACCGCCCTGGGGAGCACCCGATGAGCCTCGACATCGCCGGCATCACCCTCACCTATCCCGACGGAGGGTCCCGCCTGACCGCCCTCGACCAGGTCACCCTTCAGGTCCCCAAGGGCACCCTGACCGCCGTCATCGGCCCCTCCGGCAGCGGGAAGTCCAGCCTCCTCGCGGTGGCCGCGACCCTCGTCACCCCCGACACCGGCACCGTCACGATCGACGGCACGCCCACCGAGGCCCTGAGCCGCGGCGAACTCGCCGGCCTGCGCCGCCGCAGGATCGGCATCGTCTTCCAGCAGCCCAACCTCCTGCCGGCCCTCACCGCCGCCGAACAGCTCCAGGTCATGGCGCGGATCGACGGCCGGCGGCCCCGTACGGCCAGGAACCGGGCCATGGACCTGCTCGATGCCGTCGGTCTGGCCGACCAGGCCGCACGCCGCCCCCACCAGCTCTCCGGCGGCCAGCGCCAGCGCGTCAACATCGCCCGCGCCCTGATGAACGACCCCACCGTGCTCCTGGTCGACGAACCCACCAGCGCCCTCGACCACGAACGCGGCGCCGCCGTCATCGACCTGATCGCCCGCCTCACCCGCCACCGGTCCACCGCGACCGTCCTGGTCACTCACGACCACGCCCACCTGACCGCGGCCGACCGGATCGCCGAAATCCACGACGGCCGCCTCCGCCCCCCGGCCACCCCCGATCAACCGAGGTGAACCGCCGTACCCGGTCTCATGGTTGGGCGGGGGTGGCGTCGGTGAGGTCGCTTTCGGCGCGGGCCAGGAGGTCGGCCAGGTTCCGGGCCGCCGTTCCGGGGTCGTCCGCGTCGGCCACGGCCTGGCGCACCCACTCCGCGACCGCGTGCACGGCATCCTCCTGACATGACATGAACAGCCGTCACGCGGCGGTCACAGGGTTCGGCGGACTCCGGCCTGCCGTTCGATGTCCCGCAGTTGGCCGGCGAGGTCGCTGCTGGTGGCGCGGGCGGGGCCGATACGGCCGACCGGCAGGACGGCGCGTCCGCGGGTCTCCTCGAAGAGCAGCGCCCAGGCGGTGTACATCGCGGCCCCGGCGAGCAGGAAGCCGAGGTGGCCTGGACGGCCGGTGTCGCTGCACTGCACGAGCGTCGCGTCACTCCCATGGGAACATCGCGCGTCCATCGACATATCCGCGCCGAAAGGTCCCTCGCGGGCCCGAACGCGCACTGCGAGGAACCGAATTCCCTGCGTGTGCACGGCGGTCCGCCGCGACCGCTTCGCCGGGCGGCTGGGAAGGTGACGGCGCGGTGACGCACCGGTGATCCGGTGGTCCCAGGCTCGTCGTACGGCCCCCGGTACTCCGGTGTCGGGGAACGGCAAACGGCCGGTGCCCTCATCTGCGCCCTGGTGATCAGCCTGAACGCCTACCTCATCGTGACCATGGTGTAGGCGACCGAGATCCCGGGACGCCCGCCCGCCGCGTACGCCCCGGCCGGGCCGTCCCGACGCACCACCCCTGCACCCGGACCGCGGCAACCGGCCGAAAGGTGCAGGTGGGCGACGCGCGCCGGACAATGGTGGTGAGCCGGTGGGGGGATCGGCCGCGCACCTCACGCGAGGGAAGGTCCGAGATGCCCGACAGCGGTTCCTTCAGCTTCGATGCCCGGGGGCGGGTGACGGCGGTACGCAGCTCCGCGCAGATCCCGCCGGCCGCCCTGACCGACGCCGTCGGCGAATCCGCCCTGCACGTGCTGCGGGACCTGCTGGAAGCGAGCGAGACGGACGGCACGCCGGTCGTCCAGTTCGACGCCTGGCGGAGCGACGAGGGCACCGTGCTGTCCGCGGTCGGATCGGCGGCCAGCCCGGGAACGGCCCGGGTGCAGAGCGCCTACATGCCGTCGGCGTTCGAGAACGCCGTCGCGGGCCTGGAGTTGTACGACATCCGGCAGACGGTGGTGCGCAGCAACGCGGCCTGCCTGGCCGTGCGCGGCCTGCCGGCCGACGACGTCGTCGGTCACCGTGTGGAGGAGCTCGACTCCACGCTGCCGCTGAGCCCGCTGGTCGGCCGGGCCATGTCGGAGGAGCGGGCCGCCGGCGCGAGCCCGGTCGTCGTCCAGGACGTCCGGAAGGGGCCGGAGGTCTACTCCGTGCTCGCTCTTCCGCTGCGCGAGGGCACGGATGTCGTCGGGGCGGCGACGATCATGCACAACGTGACGGAGAGCGTCCGGTCCCGGGACGCGGAGCGACTGCTCGTCACGATGCACAAGAAGCTGGGCACGGAACTGGGCGTGATGCAGACCGCGCAGGAACTGGCGTCGGCGGCCACCGAGGAGTTCGCCGACGTCGTCTCCGTCGACCTGGCGGAGGCCCTCTTCCACGGCGAGGAGGCCCCGCTTCCGCCGCTGAGCGCCACCTCCCCCCTGCGCCGGGCCGCGTTCGTCTCCGTCACGGAGTTCACCAGCCTGTACGCGGTCGGTGAGCCGAGCCGCTTCGCGTTCCCCACTCCGTACAGCCAGGCGCTGGCGGACACGAAGCCGCGGCTGGTGGACCCGCGCAGCAGCCCGTCGGACTGGCACATGCACGACGCCGCCCGCGCGGGAATCCTGCGTTCGGCGGGTGTGCACTCGATGATCCTGGCGCCCCTGGTGCAGCGGGGCCGCGTGCTGGGGCTGGCCTGCTTCTACCGGGCCGGGCGGGACACCACGCCGTTCGATCGGCATGACCTGGCGCTGGCCGAGCAGATCACCGCCCGGGCGGCCGTCCACATGGAGAACGCGCGCCGCTACACCCGCGAGCTCAACGCGGCGACGACCTTGCAGCGCAGGCTGCTGCCGCAGCGCCTACCCCAGGTGCCCGCCGTCCGCACGGCGTACTTCTGGAACCCGAGCAGACACCAGACCCACTGGTTCGACGTGATCCCGCTGTCCGGCGCCCGGGTGGGCCTGGCCATGGGCCAGATCCCGCAGCACGGCCTGCGCGCCTCGGTGGACATCGGGCGGTTCCGGACCGCGTTCGCCACGCTCGCCCGGATGGACCTGGCCCCTGACGAACTGCTGGCGCACCTGGACGACGTGACCCACACGATCCAGCAGGAGGACGCGGCGTCGCCCGAGGCGCGAGCGGACAACGGCAACGTCGCCGGCCCCGCCGCGGGCGAAACCCGCTGCCTGTACGCGATCTACGACCCGATCGCGGGTGGCCTCGCGCTCGCCTCCGCGGACTGGCCCGCACCGCTGGTGACCACCGCGGACGGCGTCACCACCCCGATCGAGGTGCCGCTGGGCCCCGCGCTGGGCCACCACTCCAGCTACGAGACGGCCCGCACCACGCTCGCGCCGGACACGCTGCTGACCTTCTACTCGGCCTCGATGCTGCACCCGCCCGGCGACGACGACGCCCTCGCGCTGCTCCGGCGCGCGGCCGGCAGGTCGGCGGGAGACGCCCAGGTGGCCTGCGACAACATCGTCTACGCCCTCATGGGCGACCGGGTCGGCGGCGCCCGCGACGGCGGCGCGGTGCTGACCGCGGAGGTCAGACGGCTCGCCCCGGACGACCACGTGTCGTGGACGTCGCCCCGGGAGCGCGCCGCCGTCGCCGACTGCCGGGCGCGCGCCCGCGAGCAGTTGGAGGCATGGCGGCTGGAGGACCAGGTGTTCGCCACCGAGATGGTGGTCAGCGAACTCGTGACCAACGTGCTCCAGCACGCGGGCGGGAAACCGCGGGTCCGCCTCATCCGGGACGAACACCTCACCGTGGAGGTCTCGGACGACTCCACCACCTCCCCCCATCTGCGGCACGCCCGGGCGCAGGACGAGGGCGGCAGGGGCCTGCTGATCGCCGCCACCCTGGCCAGCCGCTGGGGCACCCGCTACGGGGAGGAGGGGAAGACGATCTGGGTCGAGCAGGATCTCCCCGAGGAGGGGCCCCGCTGAGCCCCGACCGGCGCTCAGGGCCCGCTACTTGGTGAAGGACTCGGGGCCGAAGCGGCCGACCGCCACGAACAGGATCAGGGCGAGGTAGACCACGTTCACCAGGACGTGCACGAACTCCCGGCGGCGGGACTCCACGACCGCCGCGCCGATCATGACCAGACCCAGGCCCACCGCGGCGCTCGGCGCCAGGATCTGCGCGATGCCGAGCCAGCCGGGCAGGACCAGTCCGGCGGCGCCCACGACCTCCACGGCGCCGAGGGCCTTGACGAACCCGGCGTCGAAGTCCAGGGCCCATCCCCCGCCGGGGGCCTTGGCCAGCTTCTCCCGGGGGATGAACAGCTTGTTGGCGCCGGCGACCAGGAAGGCCGCGGCCAGCAGCCCGGCGACGATCCACAGAGCGGTGTTCACGTGATCTCTCCTCGACATGTCCTCAGCGGGTCCTGAGCGGGTGGCGGTAGCGGGCCGGGGACGGTCCGACATCCCCGGCCCGCCGCGTTCCGCCTCCTTGGACGAGGAGGGCTGCCGAGAGGTAACAACCTGGTGCACCACGCGGTGGTCCGCGCCGCTGCGTCGCACCGACGCGCCAGGCATCGGGCCGCACCGACGCGCCAGCCATCGGGCCGCACGGACCCGCCAGGCATCCGGTCGCACGGACGGGCCCGGCGACGGATGCCGCCGGGCCCGTGGGCGAGAGGTGGGTCAGCGCTCCAGCAGGCGCATCTGGGCCTCGTTGTGGGTGTCGCCCGCGGCCGGGGGGAGGCTGCTGAGCCGCGCGAGCTGCTCCTCGTCGAGGCGCACCGCGTCGGCGCCGATGTTCTCCTCCACCCGGGCCACGCGACGGGTGCCGGGGATGGGGGCGATGTCGTCGCCCTGGGCCAGCAGCCAGGCGAGCGCGACCTGGGCCGGGGTGGCGCCGATCTCGGTGGCCACGGCGGCGACCGCGTCGGCCAGGCGGAGGTTGTGCTGGAAGTTCTCCTCCGTGAACCGGGGGTTGTCGGCGCGGAAGTCCGCCGGGTCGATCTGGTCGGTGGAGCGGATGGTGCCGGTCAGGAAACCGCGACCGAGCGGCGAGAACGGTACGAAGCCGATGTTCAGCTCGCGCAGCACCGGCAGCACGCGGGCCTCGGGGTCACGGGTGAACAGCGAGTACTCCGACTGGAGCGCGGTGACCGGGTGGACGGCATGGGCGCGGCGGATCGTGTCGGGTCCGGCCTCGGACAGGCCGATGGCGCGGATCTTGCCCTCGGTGACCAGCTCGGCGAGCGTCCCGACCGTCTCCTCGATCGGCGTGCCCGGGTCGACGCGGTGCTGGTAGTACAGATCGATGTAGTCGGTGTCCAGCCGCTTCAGGGAGCCCTCGACCGCGGTGCGGATGCTCGCCGGGCTGCTGTCGGTGCCGTCCTGGCGGCCGGTGTGCGAGATCAGCCCGAACTTCGTCGCCAGCACCACCTCGTCCCGGTGGCCCTTCAGCGCGCGCCCGACGAGTTCCTCGTTGACGTAGGGGCCGTAGACCTCCGCGGTGTCGATGAACGTCAGGCCCAGTTCCAGGGCCCGGTGGATGGTACGGATCGACCCGGCGTCGTCGGTCCCCGCGCCGACGTAGCCGTGGGACATGCCCATCGCGCCCAGGCCGATGCGGGAGACGTCCAGGTCACGCAGCTTGATGTGCTTCATCGCTTCTCGATTCTCCTGATGATCTCGGTGGTACGAACGGTCGGTGGCGGGCGGGGAATTCCGGGGTGGCGGAGGCCGTCCGGCACGGATCGCGGGGTCGTCCCGCACGGAGGGCGGAACCCGCCGCGCACGGACGACGGGGCCGGCCGCGGTCCCGTACGGATATCGCTCCACACCTACGAGCCTGCACCCGCGCGGGCGCTTCCGGCAGGCCGGGATCTGCCGGGGAACGGCCAGCGGGGGTGTGACAGGGCCCCCCACCTCGGGCGTGTCGGGCTGACGGCGGCGGGAGACTGGAGCCATGGCACCCGAGCAGCACGGCGGCGGCCACAGCGGCGGCGAGCAGTTGGGCCGCTTCCTGCGCGCCCGCCGTACCCAGACCAGCCCGCAGGCCGTCGGCCTGACCCCGGGGCCCGGCATCCGCCGCACCCCCGGCCTGCGCCGCGAGGAGCTGGCCACGCTCGCCGGTGTCAGCATCGACTACTACACCCGCCTGGAACGCGGCAAGGAGACCCGCCCGAGTCCCGCGGTGGTCGACGCCCTAGCCCGCGCCCTGCAACTGGACGACGCCGAGCACCAGCACCTGCGCGAACTCGCGGTGCGTGCCGCCCGCTACGCGCCGCAGCCCGTCCCGGCCCCGACCCGCGCCGTGCGCTCCCCGGTGAAGCTGCTGCTGGAGACGGTACGTCCGAACCCCGCCTACGTCCTGAGCCGCAGCATGGACCTGCTCGCCCACAACCCCGGTGGGCTCGCCCTCTACTGCGGCATGGACGACTGGCCCGCCACCCAGCGCAACCTCGCCCGCTACCTCTTCCTCCACCCGACCGCGCGCGAGCTCTTCCCCGACTGGGGCAACCAGGTCCGCGGCTGCGTGGCCCGGCTGCGCGCGCTGGCCGGCACCGACCCCGACGCGCCCGACCTCGCCCAGCTCGTCGGCGAACTCCTGCTGAAGAGCCCGGACTTCGCGGGTCTGTGGGAGCGCTACGAGGTCACCGGCCGCAAGCACCTCACCAAGACCTTTCTGCACCCCCAGGTCGGGGAGATCACGCTCGCCTTCCAGGGCATGGCCCTCGAAGGCACCCCCGGGCACCGGATGGGCGTCTACTCCGCCGACCCCGGCACCCCCGACCACGACGCGATGCAGCTGCTCGACATGACGGCGTCCCAGGCGTCCGCCGAACACGAGCCGCACCCCGGGCACGAACCGCACTCCGGCCACGAACCGCACCCCGGCCACCAGCCCGGCTGACCGGGTGGAGGCCGGGGTGGCGGCCGGAGCGGCGGTGGCGCCGTCAGGTGCTCAGCCGAGTGCCCAGATCTGGTTGTAGCCGCCGTTGCCCACCCACTGGACGACGGGGTCGCCCGCCGTGGTCGACTGGTTGGCGACATCGGCGGCCCAGCCGGTCGCCAGGTTCACCAGCACGAACCAGGAGTCGGTGGGCGAGGTGTACGTCCCCGCGGCTTCCACCGCCCAGCGCTGGTTGCTGCCGCCATCGCACGTCCGCTGGTCGAGTTGCGTGCCCTGGTCGGCCGAACTGCCCGGCACCTCAAGGCACTTGCCGCTGGCCGCGCTCGTCAGGGTGTAGACGTTGCCGTCCACCCTGGACATCGTCCACTTCTGGTTGGCGCCGCCGTCGGCGCCCCACTGGATCACGGCGGCGCCGTCCGCGGTGGAGCCGCCGCTGACGTCCATCAGCAGCGAACTGTTGGCGTTGGCCAGGGTCCTGGTGCCGTCGGCGGGGTTGGAGGAGCCGTTGGACCAGGTGCCGGCCGCGGGGTCCAGCGTCCAGGAGTTCTGCCAGCCGACCGACAGGGTGCTGCCGCTGATCGTCATGGGCAGCCAGACCAGCGCGGAGGACCCCAGGTCGGAGGTGTTCCAGCGGTCGCCGGCGTAGATGTACGTCGTCCCGGACGAGCCCTGGACGGGGATGATGTTCGCGGTCTGGCTGTCGTAGGTGCTGGTGCCGGCCGCTGCGAAGGGGCGCCAGCCGGACCACGGGCCGGCGAGCGACGTGGCGGTGGCGTAGTCGTTGTCGTTGGTGCTCCAGCCGCTCAGGTGCGAGCCGAGCAGGAAGTACCGGCCGCCGACCTTGGCCATCGCGGGGGCTTCGTAGTCGGGCAGGACGGCGACCGCGGACGTCACCGAGAGGTAGTCGGCCGACAGCTTGTCGATCCGCAGGCCGTTGGAGCGGTCCTCGCTGAGCAGGTAGGCGGTGCCGTCGGTGTCCTGGAAGAGGTTCAGGTCACGGCTCTCGAAGCCGAGCGGCCGGAAGCTGCCGCGGTACGTGTACGGCCCGCAGGGCGTGCTGCTGGTCGCCACGCCCACCTTGGCGTCACCGTAGGAGGAGGAGTCGATGTGCAGGTACATCACGTAGGTGTGGGTCGAGGCGTTGTAGATCACCTTGGGGCGCTCGACGACCCGGTTCGGGCCCAGGTCGCCGTCGGCCTGCCGGGTCAGCGCCTGGCCCTTCTTCGTCCAGTGCGCCAGGTCGGTGCTGCTGTAGCAGGGGATGTCCTGGAAGGACGCGTCGCCGGAGTTCTCGCCGGTCTTGTCCTCGCCGAAGCCGTACCAGGTCGAGCCGGACTTGACGATGCCCAGTCCGTGCAGTTGCAGCACCCCGCCGGCGCTGTCCTGCCACGTCTGGCCGGGGTTGAACTGCGCGGTCGCCGCCGCGTGGGCGGCGGTCGAGGGCAGCGCGAAGGCCAGCACCGCGGCCAGCCAGGTGACAAGGGCGGCGGTGAAGGTCGCGGCGCGGCCTCTGCGCGGCCCGCCGGTGAGGGCGTGTCGGGTTCTGGCATGTCCGGTTCTGGCATGTCCGGTTCTGGCATGTCGCAAGGGGAGCATGAGGGGTCCTCGGGAAGGGTCGGCGGTCCGGGGGGACCGCGGGTGGGTGAGGGGATTCGTTCGCCGACGGAACGTCAGGGATGGCCGCGCGGCCCGGCCCGCACGGGCGGCGCCGCCGCCGGAACACGGCTCAGCCGGCGGCCCATTGCTGGTTGCCACCTCCGTTGCAGGTCCACAGCTCCGCGGGCGTGCCGTTCGCGGTGCCGGCGTTGGTGACGTCCAGGCACAGGCCCGAGGCAGGGTTGCGGATCGTGCCGTCCGCGCCGAGCGTCCACTGCTGGCCGGCGGCGCCCGCGGTACAGGTCCACAGGACGACCGCGGTGCCCGGCGCGGTGCCGCCGCCGGAGGCGTCGAGGCACATGCCCTGCACGGTGAGGGTGCCGTTGCGCGCGCGGGTCCAGGTCTGGTTGACGCTGCCGTCGCAGTCCCAGATGTCGACCTTGGTGCCGGGGGTGGTGACGGCACCCGGATCGTCGAGGCAGCGGCCCGAGGCGGCGCCGACGACAGGGCCGCCGGGAAGCAGGCCGATGGTGACCGGGCCGAGGGTGCGCGCCTGGGTGGCGGGGGTCCCGGTGACCGCGGCGACGGGCCTGGCGCCGACCGGGTCGGCGACCTGCTGGACCAGGTAGGAGGAGCCGGCGACGGCGGGAACGGAGATCTGCGCGTTCCCGGTCGAGGCGACGACGACGGTCTTCTCGTCCGTGCCGTCGACCACCTGGATCTGGTGTCCCGGCCAGGGGTTGCGGACCTTGATGGCGCCGGTGGAGCCGGCGTTGATCCCCACCGTGGTGACGACGCCGCCATGGGCCTGGACGGAGACCTTGCTGCCGCCCTGGATGAAGACGGTGCCGTCGGCGTCCCAGCCGGGCGGCAGCGCGGGCGCGATGCGCACCAGGCCGTCGTAGTCCTGGACCAGCGCCTCGTCCAGCGTCGCCGCCACCACGCCCTGCTGTTCGGCGTACGGTTCGTTCCCGACGAAGGTCGCGAGCCCCGAAGGCAGCTTCTGGTACGCCTCGGTGATGCCGGTGAGGGTGCTCGCGACCTCGCTGCCCAGGCCGAGCCGGGCGGCCTGGAGCGGATCGTTGGACCAGTCGTTCGCCAGCTTCTCGGGCCGGTCGGTGTAGGTGCGCTTGGCGAGGTCGGTGAGCGGGCTCGCGTCGCCGATCAGGCCGTAGGGCCAGACCGGTTCCAGGCCGACGTTCTCCGAGTTGTGCGCGCTCGCGGCCGGGTCGTAGGAGGGGGCGATGACATCCGCGCCGGCGGCGTCGTCGGCGGGGGTGAGCAGTTGGGTCCGGGTGGCGGCGTCGGTGCGGGCGTAGGGGCGGATCTCGGGGATGGCGGCGTCGAGCCGGGTGACGAGGTCGGCGTCCTGGCCGAGCAGCCGGGCGGCCTGCACCGTCGCGGGGAACAGCGCCTGCATCGCGGCGATGTCGGTGGTCGGGTCGTGGACGTCCCACTGCGTCTCGTGGGCGTTGGACGGATAGGTGTGCAGGTCGCCGTCGGAGCCCGTGGTCGCGTACGCCAGCAGGAAGCGGGCCGCCTGCGCCATCAGCGGGTAGTTCGCGGTGAGGAACGACCGGTCGCCGGTCATCCGGTACTGCTGCCACACCCACAGCCCGACCTCGGCACCGGTGCTGATCGTCCGGGCGTTGTAGTACGGGCCCGAGCCGGCGTCGCAGTTCAGGCCCGGGGAGGACAGCCAGGTCTCGTACTCGTAGCCCTGCCCGTTGAACCGCATCGTCTCCGGCACGCACGCGCCGGCCCGGCCGCCCATGTGGGCGGTGGTCCAGGTCTGGATGGCGGGGAGGTTGTCCCGGTAGAGGCGGAAGTAGGGGTCGTTGAGCGCGAACGCCCCGGCGGACAGGTTCGCCTGGACCTGCATCCGCAGGTTCCACTGCCAGTACGCGCTCGGGTCCCACTGGTGGGAGTCCTGGTACGGGGAGAACAGGTCCGCGACGCCCGCCTGCGAGCCGGGATAGGTGTCCCGGCTCTCGGCGGCGGCGTCGTACAGGTCCAGGGTGCGCAGGTTCTCCATGTAGTCGGCGCTGCCGTCCGCCGAGGAGAACTCGGTCAGGCCCACTCCGTTCCAGAAGGTGTGCCACCACGACAGGTGTCCGGCGCTGAGGGTGGCGGCGCCGGCGGTCGCATCGCTGCCCAGGAGTGCCGAGGCGGTGGCCTGGGCGTCGCCGCCGGCCCAGTGCGGCGCGGCGGCGATCACCCGGAAGGAGCCGTCCGGGTGCGGTGTGAAGGAGACCTGGACCGTCCGGTCGTCGACGACGCTCGCGCTCACGCCCTGGCCGCCGGCGGTGATGCCGCCGAGCGAGCCGAAGGTGGCGCCGCCCGACCCGGGCCGGCCGGTGTCCTTCCAGGTCTCGGCGAGCGTGCCGATCCCACCGCCCGCCTGCGCCTGGGGCGAACGCCCCGACCACAGGCCCAGCCGCGCGGTCTGGGCGACCGCGGGATCGGCGCCGGTCACCTCGACGACGAGCTCGTCCTTGTCCGCGCGGGTGTAGACGGTGGCGGTCATGCCGCCGCCGGACTCGACCAGGGTGCCGTCGTACAGGTCGAGGTGGGCGGAGAAGTCGGCGGCGTCGGTCAGCCGGGACAGGCCCGGGATGGTCACCCAGCCGGGGGACTTGCGGTCGGGGAGGGTGTCGGAGCGGTTGAGCTGCGCGGTGAAGCCGCCCGCCGCCCAGACCGCCGCGCCCATCGTGCCGTTGCCGAGCGGCATCGCCTGCGCGGGGGTGGTGTCGGGACGCCCGAGGACCACATCGGACCGGCGCACCACGTCGGGCGTGTCCACCGTGAACCGCCCGGCCTGCCAGGCGGTGGTACCGGAGGCGGCGGTGCCGGAGGCGGCGTGGGCGGTGGACCGGCCGGGGGCGATCCCGGCGGGTCCGAAGGCGCCCAGCAGGGCCAGGACGAGGCCGAACACGGTGCCGAGAACGATCGTGCGAGGGGTCATGACATGGCTCTCCAATGCCGAGTCCTGGTGGTGCCGCCGGCGACGGAAGCGCTCCGCGCGGAGCACCTGGCGACGCGCGAGACGTCCGAGGCGCACAGAACGCACAGGGCGTACGAGGCGCACGCGGGCAGGCGAGGGCGGCACCTCGTTCGTCTTCAAACAAGATCGATCACAACAAGCCGTGACCGAACACGGGCTGTGAGTGCGCCATTGGTAGCGCCGACACGTCGTAGCAGTCAAGGGTTGTCGCAGAGTGCGGGCGAAGTTTGCGTAAACACTTGACGCGCGTCCGCGGACGCAGTTCCCTGAGCCCGCCACGTTCGATTGTGAGTGTTTTCGGTTGACTGCGTTGGTTCTCTGGTCAACCTTCCGACCCGCGGGAGTAGCGATGGACCAGCCGGCAATGCCAGGAAGCGGCGGGCTGAGCCGCCGCGGCGCGATCAGACTGCTGGGCGGCGGTGCCGCGGCGGTCATGAGCGCCCAGATCGCCGGGGCCCTGCTGTGGCCGTCCCGGGCGGTGGCGGCGACGGGCACCGTGGGCGCGCCGGTGACGCTGACGAACGTCGGCAGCGGCTGCCTGCTCGACGTCTACGGCGGATCGACGGCGGACGGCGCGCAGGTCATCCAGTGGACGGCCAGTGGCGCGGCCAACCAGCAGTGGACCCTGCTCGACCAGGGCGACGGATGGACCGCCCTCAGCCCGATGCACTCGGGCACCAGGCTCGACGTCAGCGGCGGATCGACGGACGACGGCGCGCAGGTCATCCAGTGGCACGCCACCGGAGGCCCCAACCAGGAATGGCGGCTGGACGACGCGGGCCAGGGGCGGTTCAAGATCGTCAGCAGGCCCAGCGGAAAGCTGCTGACCGTCACGGGCGACGCCACCGCCCCCGGGGCCACGGTCGAGATCCGCTCGGACGCCGACGACCCCGGCCAGTGGTGGACCGTCGCCACGGCCCCGTACCGGCTCGACGCCACGACCACCGAAGCGCGCACCGACGACCCGCTGGCCGGCGCCGGCGGTGTCGCCGCCGGTGTCAGCTACGGCGTGACGCGCAACGGCTGGTCCAGGAACGGGGCCGCCTGGTATCCCGTCAGCGGCGAACTCCACTACGTCCGCTGCTCCGACCAGCGCTGGGAACGCGAGCTGGGCAAGCTGCGTGCCGCCGGCCTCGGCATCGTGTCGACCTACGTGTTCTGGAACCACCACGAGCAGCCGGAAGGAACCTGGGACTGGACCGGACGCAGGAACCTGCGCGCCTTCCTCACCGCCGCCCAGCGCCAGGGACTGCTGGTCTGGCTGCGCGTCGGCCCCTACATCAACGCCGAGACCACCAACGGCGGCATCCCCGACTTCGCCCTGTCCGGTGCGCGCAGCGACGACCCCGGCTACCTGGCCAAGGTGGACGCGTACTTCGCCCAACTCGCCGCGCAGGCCGACGGACTGTTCGCGAAGGACGGCGGCCCGATCGTCGGCATCCAGCTGGAGAACGAGTACGCCTCCGGCGACCCCGCCCACATCACCACGCTGCGCACGATGTGCGCCGACCACGGCATGGTGGTCCCCTACTACACGGTCACCGCCAACTCGGTGTTCGCGCCGGACACCGCGATCCCGCTGCAGGGTTCGTACTGCTACCGCGGCTGGGAGACCGGCGCCGGCACCGAGGCGGTCTCCGGCTTCGTCTACGGCACCGACGAGTGGACCGCCGACACCGACCTCGGCGGCGCCACCTACGACACGCTCGCCTACCCGCGCGGCTTCTGCGAGTTGGGCACCGGCAGCCCGATGCGCGGCACCGACCGCTTCCTGGTCGAGCCCGACCACGTCGTGGGACAGGCGTACGACAGCGTCGGCCGCGGGGCCAACTACCTCGGCTACTACATGTTCCACGGCGGCACCCAGGTCGCGGGCCTGTCCGGGAGTTGGCCGCTCACCTACGATTTCCAGGCGCCGCTGGGCGAGTTCGGCCGGACCAGGGAGTCCTACCGCCGCTACCGGCGGCTGCACACGTTCGTCACCACCTGCGCCACCGAACTGGTGCGCACCAGGATCAGCCGGGACCCCGGACAGCTCCTCGACCCCACGCAGACCCGGCGGCTGCGCTACATCGGCCGGTTCGACACCGACGGCCGCGGCTTCGTCTTCGTCAACAACACCCAGCGCAACGTCACCATGCCCAGCCGCGGCGACGTCCAGCTCCAGATCCACACCGCGGGCGGCACCGTCACCCTCCCCGCCGCGCCGCTGACCATGCCACCGGACCGCAGCACCTTCTTCCCCGTCATGACCGACCTCGGCGGTGTCGACCTGCGCTGGGCCACCGTCGAACCCCTGGCCAAGCTCGCCGGCGACGACCTCCCCACCTGGGTCTACTGGGCCCCCGACTGGACCGACCGCACCCTCGCCTTCGACCGGTCCGTCGCCCTCACCGACGAGTCGGGCACCACGACGCGGCAGACCACCGGCACCGAACTCGTCGTCACCGTCCCGGCCGGCCGGCGCACCTCGCTGCTGGTGCGGGCATCCGCGACCGCGGCTCCCTGCGCCCGGATCGTGGTGCTGACCGAGGCCGAGTCGCTCGACGCGACCGTCGCACCGCTGAACGGCCGCGACCGGCTGATCATCACCACCGCGGGCCAGGTGACCGGCGTGCAGCCGACCGTGCGCTTCGCCGCTGCCGCGGATTCGACCATCAGTGCCGACGTCTTCCCGGCCGGCGGGCTGGCGCCGGCCGCCGGCTGGGAGAGCGCCGGCGGCCAGGCCACGCCGTTCGCCCGCTTCACCTACCGGCTCGCCGCGGCGCCGCCCGCGCCGCGGATCACCGCCACGGGCACCGGCCGGTGGCGGATCAGCGCCGACCCCTCGACGTTCGCCGGCCTGGCGGAAGCCCGCCTGGAACTCGACTACCGGGGCGGCGACGCCACTCTCCTGTCCGGAGGGACGGCGATCGCCGACGACCTCTACCACGGTGAGACGTGGTCCCTCGACCTGATGGACCTCGACGACAGCGCCCTCGCCGACCTCACGCTCCAGGTCACCGCGTGGGACGGCACGATCCAAGGGGTCACCCCGCCTGCGGGCTCGACGCCCGCCCTCGCCGGCTCGACCTGGACGCCGCTGCGCGAAACCGGGTGGAGTGCGGCCGCGGACCACGCGGGCTGACGTGCGGCCGCCGTCGAGGGCGCGCGTCGGGTGACCCGTCAGGACCCGTCCGGGCGCGCGTCGGGTGACCCGTCCGGGCACGCCTCGGGCCGCTCCTCGGGGCGCCCTTGACGCGCGCCCCGACGGGCGCCTCTCCACGGGCCTACTTGTGCCAGAAGAGGTGGTGCGTCACCCCGCTCGGGCTGGGGACGACGTCCAGGTGGAAGCGGTCGCGGAGTTCGTCGGGCGACTCCCAGAGGCGCAGCCCGGACCCGTACTTCACCGGCGAGACGGCGACGTGCAGGGTGTCGACGAGGTCGGCGTCGAGGAACTCCCGGATGGTGGTCACCCCGCCGCCGAGCCGGACGTCCCTGTCCCCCGCCGCCTCGCGGGCCCGTGCGAGGACCGTGGCCGGGTCGCCGTCGACGAAGTGGAACGTGGTGTCGGAGAGGGTGAACGAGGGACGCTCGTGGTGGGTCATGACGAACACCGGTGTGTGGAACGGGGGTTCGTCGCCCCACCAGCCCTGCCACTCGTGGTCCTGCCAGGGCCCGCGCTGGGGCCCGAACTTGTTGCGGCCCATGATCTCGGCGCCGATGTTGTGGCTGAAGTCCCTGGTGAGGTAGTCGTCCAGGCCGCGGCTGCCCGCGGAGTCGGTGCGCAACGGCCAGCTCGCCGTGGCGCCGGCCCAGGAGAACAACTTCCCGGGATCGACATGGCCGAACGGCCGCTCCAGGGTCTGGTCCTCCCCGGCGGCGACCCCGTCGGCGGAGACGGTGAAGTTCTGCACGCGAAGCAACTGGGCCATGGTTTTCCTCCTGCTGGTGTCGGTCTCGGTGATGAGACTCCTCCGGCCGGGAAAACTCATCGCCGCATCCGTGACCGATCGGGGCACGCCGTCACGTACCGGCCACCCACGCGTCAGTAGGGGGCTACGCCGTCAGTAGAGGGCGGCGAAGAGGTCCTTGACGTTGCCGGCCAGGGTGGGGGCGTTGGCGGCGCCGTTGGACTGGGTGCCGGCGAGCGCGACGGGGGTGGTGCCGGTGCAGGTGATCGTGAGGTTGGAGAAGGTGTTGCCGGACAGCAGCCAGCGGGTGCCAGCGAGGTCGGTGGCGGAGACGTCGCTGTACCAGAGGGTGTTGCCGGTGAAGGTGGGCGGCAGCACGCCGCTGACGACGACGCCGCTGCCGGGGTCCTGGCTGGTGCCGCCGATCGGGAAGGCGGTGCCGGCGTTCCACAGTTCCCCGGCACCGCCGTTGGAGTGGTTGAAGGTGTTGCCGGTCAGGCTGCCGTGCGCCCAGTTGTCGGAGGTCAGGGCGCCGTAGGGGCTGGTCCGGGCGAAGGAGTAGTAGGCGCCGTAGCAGCCGACGACGCTGTTGCCGTGGATGGTCCAGTTGCCGGAGGAGTTCCAGATGGCCAGCCGGCAGTAGGCGAAGCTGTTCGCGGTCAGCTGGGAGTACTCGCTGCGGTCGGCCGCGGACACGCCGAAGTAGCAGTTGAGGAAGGCGTTGCCGGTGAGCTTGACCCGGTAGGCGAAGTAGTCGTCGGCGCTCGACCCGTTGACGGTGACGCCGGCGCCGCGCCAGTTGGTGAAGTCGCAGTCGGTGATGCGTACGTCGGTGCTGCGGGTCAGCGCGACGGCGACGTGGTGGAAGGACGGCGCGGTGTCGAGGGGGTTGCCGGCGCGGCCGAGGAAGCGCACGCCGGTGACGGTGATCGTGCTCCTGCCGGTGGCGGTGAGCGCGCCGGTGCTGTCGTCGGCGACCGTGACCGTGGCGCCGTTGCCCTGGATGTGGCATCCGTCGGGGAGCGCGACGGCGGCGGCGAGGGTGTAGGTCGCGCCGGGCAGGAGCTGGACCTGCGGGGTCGCGGCGAGGACCGCCGCCCAGTCGTCGCCGGGTTGCAGCACGGGAAGCGCCCCGGTCGGCGTGGCGGGGGTGGTGGCTCTGGCGGGGGTGGTGGCCAGCGTGGTGGTCAGTGCCGCGCCCGCGGCCAGGCCGAGCCCGGTCAGGGCCCGCCGGCGGGACGGGGCGCTTGCGTCGGAACGGCTCATGGGGGGCTCCCTCGGGACGGCGCGCCGGGCGAAAGGCGAGGCGGGGGCGGCGGCGTCGGGGACACCTTCCACCCACCGGATGGGACAACCGACATCTGATGTCTTATGTGTACGGTGACCCTAGGGGCGCCCGCGTCGGACCGTCAACCCCCTGCGGCACCCCGCGACATGCGGGTCCCGGCCGCCCAAGTCACCTTCCGCGCAGGGATGTTCCGCCGTCCCGCTCGCCCCTCGGACGCGCGACCGCCCCGCTCGGGCGGACCCGGCGGGGCGGACGGTGACGCGCGGCGGCGCCCGGCGCTTCACGTGCGGGGATGCGCCTGCTCGGCCCGCGGAAGCGGAGCTACTCGCGGATCGCCTCCGGCGCGACGCCGGTGGTCTCCTCCTGGGCGACGTGCGCGGAGTCCGCGGACGCCTGCCGCGTCGCCGCGGTGTTCGCCGGAGCGCCGCAGAACACCGGGTCCAGGGCGGCCCGTTCGGCGGCGAAGACCGTCGAGTTGTTGGACGCGTTCGCCGAGATGGTGACCTGCCGCGCACCGTCGACCGTGGTGTAGGAGTAGGTCTGGTAGCCCTGCACGATGCCGTCGTGGCCGTACACCTGGGTGCCGCAGGACAGGGTGTACTCGCGCATGCCGAGGCCGTACGAGGAGGTCCCGGCGGCGTTCTCCGGGTGCATGGTCTCCATCTGTGCGAGCTGCGCCGCGGGCAGCAGGGTGCCGCCGGTCAGCGCCCGCCAGTACTTGTTGAGGTCCGCGGTGTCGGAGATGGCGGCGCCGGCGGTCCCGATCCACGACGCGGTCTGCTCGGTCGCGTCGAAGAGCGGCTTGGAGCGGTCGTCCTGGGTGAGGTAGCCGGTGGCGTGCGGGCCGCCGAGGCCCGTTTCGGGCACGACGTACCGCGTTCCGGTCATGCCGGCCGGCTTCAGCACCCGCTGCTGGAGGTTCTCGGCGAAGGGCTTGCCGGTGACGTGCTCGATCAGCAGGCCGAGCACCACGAAGTTGGTGTTGGAGTACTGGTACTGGGTGCCGGGGGTGAACTGCGACCCGTGGGTGAGCGCGTCCGCGACCTGGTCGGCCGGGTCGAAGGTCTCGTCGCGGAACTGCTGGAAGCCGGTGACGGTGTCGCCCACGAGAATGCCCGGCAGGTCGTTGGTGTAGTCGTACAACCCGCTGGTGTGGTCCAGCAGTTCGCGCACCGTGATCGGCGAGTCGGCCGGCAGCACCCCGCTGGGCAGGTATCCGGCGGCGGGGGCGTCGAGGTCGACCTGGTGCGCGGCGACGAGTTGCAGGGTGAGCACGGCGTCGAAGTTCTTGGTGATGCTGCCGATACGGAACTCCCCCGCGGGGTCGACCGGCGTCTGGGCGGTGAGGTCGCCGGTCCCGGCACTGGCCGTGCCGCCGGCTCCCCCGCGGTCGCTCACGAGCGCGAACGCGCCTGGCGCGCCGGCGGTGACGACGTTCTGCAACGCCTGCTGCAGGCCCGCGTAGTCGGGCGCGGGCAGGGCGGTCGCCGGAGCGGCGCCCGCCGAGCCCGACGCGAACACGGTCGAGGCGAGGGCCACCGCGGCGGCCGCCACGACGAGGGAGCGGCGCTTGGCACCGCTGGAACGAGAAGGCACGACGGGACTCCGCTTGCGTTGTCGGTACGGGTGTGTCGGCTGTGGCGAGTGGGGATGATCTTCACTCTGCCAGACGACACACGGGTAGCCGTGGTTGCAACGAGCCGCAGATCCGCCGCGGGCCGCGCCTTCCACCGAACGGCAGACCCGCCGCGGGCCGGGGAGTTTCCGGTCCCTGCCGGGTCCCTCGTACCGGTCCGTCGTACCGGTCCCTGCCCGGTTCCGCGTACCGGTGTACCGGTCCCTGTTCCGCTCCCCGGCCCGCGCCTCACGCCTCGCTGAGGAGCGGGTCGTAGGCGGTGGAGCGGGCCCGGCCCGCCATGAAGGAGAGGAAGTCCTGCACGAACGCGCTGCGGGAGTACCGGACTTCACCGTCCGTCATGGTGCGGCGGAATCCGGTACGGAACAGCGCCCGGTACTCCTCCGCGTCGATGACCTGGTTGCCGTCCGCGTCGGTGACGTCGAAGAGCACCTCGGCGACCCGGATCAGCGCGGGCCCGGCGAGGGACGGCACCGCGGCGGCGTACTCCTCCGCGCTGATCCGGCCGTCGCCGTCGATGTCGATGTCGGACTGGAGTTCCTTCCACCAGGCGGCGAAGGCGTTGTAGAGCCGGGTCTCCTCCGGCTCGTCCAGATCGAGCCGGGAGGACAACTCCCGTGCCATCGCGGCGAGATCGGGCCAGTCCAGATAGCCGTCACCGGTCTGGTCCAGCACCTCGGTGAAGAACTCGGCGGCGCTCCTGGTCCCGGCCTCCGCCCGTACGGGACCGCGCTCCCGGTCCCGGTCCTGCTCGCTTCCCCGTGCGGGACCGAGGTCCTCGTCGTGCTCGTGGCCGCGCGGCCCGGGCAGCGGCACGACCAGCCGGAACAGCGCTCCGGCCCGCTTCACCTGGTCGCGCAGCGCGTTGAGCGTCGCCGCCTGGGGGTCGGCGCTGTCCGGGGTGAGGTAGAGGAGGTTGGTGACGCTCTCGGTCCGCACCCAGCCCTCGGGCAGGAAACGGGCCAGGCCGGCCGCCATGTACGCGCCCTGCATCAGGGTCTGGGCGCCCGGCGTCTCGGGCAGCCCGGCCCGGCGGCGGAACGGCTCCGGCAGGGACGCCACGGTGATCGTGCCGATCACCGGCCCAGCGAGCGCGCGGCCCGCGGCCCACACGGTGGGTAGGCCGTCCAGCAGAGGCGGCGCCGGGAGGTGGTCGAAGAGCTTGTAGAGGATGACGCGCACCGCGTCCGTGTTCTCCAGCTCCTCCTCGACCACGCGGTCGTAGTACTTCCAGAACTCCGGCAGGGTGGGCGGCAGATGGCCGCCCTTGTCCCCCAACGCGGCCAGGTACGCGAGGAATTCGGCGTACAGCCGCGCCATCGTGGCCTGGTCGAGCGGCTGTCCGCTCAGCCGGCACATGGTGACCGAGCTCTCGAAGAGCGTGGCGACCACCCAGGCGCGGACCTCCGGGTCCATGGCGTCGTAGGCGCGGTTCTGGGCGTCGGTGCCGGACAGCCTGGCGTGCAGGCGGTTGAGGCGCGCGGCCTCCCGCTGCCGGATGTGCTCGTCGGGGCCGAACATCCGCTGCAGGCTGACGAGGGTGTTGCGCAGCCGCCGCCACGGATGGGCGACGAACGTCGAGTTGTCGATCAGGGCGGCACCCACCTGCGGGTGGGCGGCCTCCAGCACGGTGGCCCGCACCACGGCCAGCGCCCAGCGCGGGTCGTCGAAGAACCGGTGGAACTGCGAGTCGGGGCCGAACAGGGAGTCGTCCGAAGGGACTTCGGGGCGGGGCGCCGAAGAGGCGCCGCCCGGACCGGTGTTCGTCGGGCCGCCGCTCCTGGGGCCGGTGCGCCTCGCGCCGCTGCTGCTGCCAACGTCCGTCACAGGTGGGTCTCTCCGTTCGGGTGCGGGGTCACGCCGCCGAAGCGGCGATCGCGGTGCTGGTAGGCGCGTACGCACTCCAGGAAGTGCGGCGCGCGGAAGTCGGGCCAGAGCACCGGCGGGAAGATCCACTCGGCGTAGGCGACCTGCCAGAGCATGAAGTTGGAGATGCGCTGCTCGCCGGACGTACGGATCACGAGGTCCACGTCCGGGGTGTCGGGAAACGGCAGATGGGCGGCGAAGTGCCGCTCGTCGACGTCCTCGGCCGGGGTCTCGCTGCGGATGAGGGAACGCGCCGCCTCGACGATGTCCCGGCGGCCGCCGTGGTCGAACGCCACGGTGAGCGTCATGCCCCGGTTCGGCGCGGTCAGCGTCATCAGGTCGGCGAAGTCGCGGGCCAGCGGCGCCGGAATCCTCGGGTCCGTGACGCCCAGGAACCGGCAGCGGATGCCGCGCGCGTGCAGGAGCGCGGCGTGCTTGCGCACGACGCGGCGCACCAGCCGCATGAGGAAGTCGACCTCGGTGCTCGGGCGGCGCCAGTTCTCCGTGGAGAACGCGTACAGGCTCAGCCACTTCACCCCGGCCGACCGCGCCGCCTCGATGACCTCGATCACCGGTGTCTCGGCCGCCCGGTGGCCCGACGTCCTTGGCAGGGACCGCTGTTCGGCCCATCGGCCGTTGCCGTCCATCACGCAGGCGACGTGCCGCGGTACGGCCCTGGGCCGCCCCTCGTCGGGCGGAGGGGGAGAGTGGGGCGGGCGGGACGGATGCGGACGGGCCCGCGCCGGGACCGCGGAAGCGGCCGGGTCCGCCGGCGACGCGGCGGCCGGGTCTGAGGCCGGGTCCGGGGCCGGAACCGGGTCCCGGGCCGGAGTTGGGGCCGAACCCGGTGCCGGGACTGGGGCCGGAATCGGTGCCGCACCGTCTCGTTCATCGACCGTCACATGTGCCCCCCGCTGTCCGCGCACCCTCCCCCCGCCGCGGACCGGCCCGGCAGGGCCCGACCGCGATCGGTCCGGCACTCAGCAGAGTGCCCACCCCGGGGCGCGGGCGCAGGAAGATCGGCGGGGATTCACCCGTAGCACGCCAGCCCGATTATGCGGCGCCCGCTCCGCCGCTCAGCGAGTGGCCGCCGCTCCGGCTCGACGTCGCCGACCGCGGCGCCGTCACCGCCGCCGCCGGGCGGGCCGCCGGGACCTTCGGCCACCTCGACATCGTCGTCAACAACGCCGGCTACGGCCTCTTCGGCATGGTCGAGGAGACCACCGAGGAGCAGGCCCGCGCCCAACTCGACACCGACCTGCTCGGTCCGCTGCGGGTGACGCAGGCCGCGCGCTGCCGTTCCTGCGCGCCCGGCGCGGCGGGCATTTCATCCAGGTGTCCAGCATCGGCGGCGTCGCCGCCTTCCCCGCCCTCGGCCTGTACCACGCCTCCAAGTGGGCGCTCGAAGGAATGAGCGTGGCCCTCGCCCAGGAGGTCCGCCCGTTCGGCATCCACGTCACGATCGTCGAACCCGGCCCCTACGGCACCGACTGGTCCGGCGCGTCCGCGGTGCACACCGAACCCATCGCCGCCTACGAGCCGGTCCGCGAGGCGAGGCGAGGCGCGCCGCGCCGGCGCCCGCGCCCGCGCGCCACAGGACCCGGGGGCCACCGCCGACGTCATCCTCGAACTCGTCGACACCGGCGAACCGCCACTCCGGCTCTTCCTCGGCACCTACCCCCATCCCGTCGTCGAAGCGGCCTACCGGCAGCGGCTCGTCACCTGGAACGCCTGGCGCCCGCCGGCCGCCAAGGCATGACCGACACGGCGTGACCGATACGGCTGTGACGTGGCTGCGTGCACTCCCCCGGTCCCGGGCGCGCGGGCGGCGCGGTCTTGCGTGGCTACCGACCGTATGCGCCTAATGTGGGCAACGTGATCAAAGCCGTCGCCCTCGACATCGGCGAAACCCTCGTGTCCGACAGCCGTTTCTGGGCCGGGTGGGCCGACTGGCTCGGCGTGCCCCGGCACACCGTCTCCGCGCTGGTGGGAGCGGTGGTCTCACGCGGCGACGACAACGCGGACGCCATAAGGCTGTTGCGCCCCGGCCTGGACATGGAGGCCGCCTACGCGGCCCGCGAAGCCGCCGGGCGGGGCGAGCACCTCGACGAGACGGACCTCTACCCGGACGTACGGCCCTCGCTCGCCGCGCTGCGGCAGGCCGGCGTCCGGGTGGTGGTGGCGGGCAACCAGACCGCCAGGGCGGGGCAGTTGCTCCGCGACCTCGACCTGCCGGCGGACGGCGTCGCGACATCGGGCGAGTGGGGCGTCGCCAAGCCCGACCCGGCGTTCTTCGTCCGCCTGCTGGAGACCACCCGCACACCGGCCGCCGAGACCCTCTACGTCGGCGACCACCCGGCCAACGACATCCACCCGGCCAAGGAAGCGGGCCTGCGCACCGCGCACTTGAGGCGCGGCCCGTGGGGACACCTGTGGGCGGACGACCCGCGGGTGGTCGCGGCGGCGGACTTCCGGGTCGACTCGCTGACCGAACTCGCCGGCCTGCTCCAGGACTGAGCCGCCCTCCCGCTCATCCCCGGCCGGCTCCCTTTCCCTTCACCGGTCAGCTCCTCTCGTACGCGTCCACGACCTCGTCCGTGGGTCCGTCCATGAGGAGTTCGCCCTTCTCGATCCACAGCACCCGGTCGCAGGTGTCGCGGATGGACTTGTTGTTGTGCGACACGAGGAAGACGGTGCCGGCCTCCTCGCGCAGTTCCCGGATACGTTCCTCCGAGCGCTTCTGGAACGCGCGGTCGCCGGTGGCCAGTGCCTCGTCGATCATCAGCACATCGTGGTTCTTCGCGGCGGCGATCGAGAAGCGCAGCCGGGCCGCCATGCCGGAGGAGTACGTGCGCATCGGCAGCGTGATGAAGTCGCCCTTGTCGTTGATGCCGGAGAAGTCGACGATCTGCTGGTAGCGGGCCTGGACCTCCTCCTGGGTCATGCCCATCGCCAGCCCGCCGAGGACCACGTTGGTGCCCCCGGTCAGGTCGTTCATCAGCGCGGCGTTCACCCCCAGCAGCGACGGCTGTCCCTCGGTGTAGACCCGGCCGCGCTCGGCCGGCAGCAGTCCGGCGATCGCCTTGAGCAGCGTGGACTTGCCGGAGCCGTTCGACCCGATGATGCCGATGGCCTCGCCCCGGTACGCGGTGAACGACACGCCGCGCACCGCGTGCACCAGGTGGATGTTGGGCGAGCCGCGCCGCAGCACCATACGGGCCAGCGCCGTGGCCGCGTTGCTGTGGCCCGATCCCGCGGTGTGGATGCGGTACACCACGTGCAAATCGTCCACCACGACCGTCGGAACGAGCGGAAGCACCGGCCCCCCGCGTTCCCTGGCGCCCTCGGCCGGCCCATCGGCCTCCGCCTCCGCCCCCTCCTCAGCCGCCAACCGCGTCGGCGCGGCCTCATCCATCTCCGCCCGCGCCTCTTCGGACTCCGCCCGCTCCAACTCCTCCATCCGCTCGATCCGCGCCATCCGCTCCACCTCGTCGGGTGACTCGGCGCCGCGTCCGCCGCCCGGACGCTCCGGCTGCTCCGGGCGACCGCCCCCACGCCCAGCGCCCTCATCCGCCACGTTTCCACTCCTCCGTGAGCCACCATTCACCACCTTCGCGCATTTCGCCCTCTTACGTACCCCCGTGCCCCCCGGCTCCACCCCTCGCCCTCAACGCTCACGCCCCACTCCGCGCCCGACAACGACGAGCAACCACCACAGGCAGCCCCGGAATGGCCGCACCGACCCAGGGGCGCGTGGGGGCACTCCCCCTGGCTCCGCCGGGGGCACCCCCACCCAGGCGAAGCTCTGGGGGGAACTGCGAGAACGACCACCCACCGGCAGGTGGTCCCGGGACGGACAGGACGGGGGCACCCGGGGGGTGGGGTTAGCTGTAGTACGAAAGCGGGATGCTGACTTCATGTTGCCGGGCGCCCGCAATCCGTAGCGTCGAACTCGACGGGAAAACGGATGGCGAGGAGAGGTCGGAACCATGCGCGGCAACGGGGTCGGGTCGAAAACAGCCAGCTCGCAGGGCACAGGAGGAACCACCCGGGAGGCACTGCGCCTCTCATCGGTGACGAAGGTCTACGAAGGCGCGGGTCACCCCGTCACCGCTCTGGACGGCGTCTCGCTCACCCTGGCAAGCGGCACCTTCACCTCGGTGATGGGCCCCTCGGGCTCCGGCAAGAGCACCCTGCTCCAGTGCGCGGCCGGCCTGGACCGGCCGACCGAGGGCCGGGTCCTGGTGGCCGGCGACGAACTGCCCGGCGGCGGCGAGGCGGAACTGACCAGGTTCCGCAGGTCCCGGATAGGCTTCGTGTTCCAGCACTACAACCTGATCCCGTACCTGACAGTGGCGCAGAACGTGATGCTGCCGCAGCGGCTGGCGGGTCGGCGGGCGCGCCGCGGCGAAGTGGCGGCGGTCCTCGCGCGGCTGAGCATCGCCGACCTCGCCGACCGGCAGCCCGCCGAACTGTCCGGCGGTCAGCAGCAGCGCGTCGCGATCGCCCGGGCCCTGGTCAGCCGCCCGGCGGTGCTCTTCGCCGACGAGCCGACCGGCGCCCTGGACACCGCGAGCGGGCGGCAGGTGCTGGCGCTGCTGCGGGAGAGTGTCCAGCAGTTCGGGCAGACCGTGGTCATGGTCACCCACGACCCGGTCGCCGCGTCGTACGCAGACCGGGTGCTCTTCCTCGCCGACGGCGCGCTGGTGGACGAACTGCCGGACCCGGACGCGGACGAGGTGGCCCGGCGGATGGCGCACCTGGACGCGCGGGCCGCGACGGCCGCCGCCGCCCGGACCACCGGTGCCCCTCCCCACTCCGCGGCCGCGGGGGCCCGCGTGACCGGCCTCGCCCCGAAGGCGGTGGCGTGATGGCGACCGGACTGGCGCGTGCCTCCGTCCGGCACCGGCGCGGCGGCTTCCTGGCGGGCTTCCTCTCCGTCTTCCTCGGCGCGGCGATCCTGATGGCGTTCGCCTCGATGCTCGACACCGCGGGCGCCCCGGGCGTGCACGGCACCGACCGGACCACACTGACGATCATGGCGATGGTGGTCGGCGGCTGGGGCGCGATCGTGGTGGCCTCCGCCGTCGGCACCACCCTGGCGGTCGCCTCCCGGCAGCGCGCCGCCGAACTGGCGCTGCTGCGCAGCCTGGGCGCCACGCCCGGACAGGCGGTGCGGCTGGTGGTGGGCGAGGTGGCACTGGTCGGCGCGGCCGGCGCGCTGCTCGCGATCCCGTTCGGCTACGGCGGCGGATACGGACTGCTGCGCATACTCCAGGACACCGACCAGGTGCACCACGGCATCGGCTACCGCTTCGGCACGGCCGCGCTCGCGGTCGGTGCCGGCGGCTGCCTGCTGGCGGCACTGGCCGCGGCCTGGATCACCGCGCGCCGCACGGCCCGCCGCCGGGTGCGGGACGCCCAGCTCGACGCCGCCGGCGGCGGGCACCGCACCAGCCGGTTCCGCCTGGTCGCCGGAGTGGTGCTGGTCCTGGCCGGTGCGAACTGCGCGGTGCTGACCGCGACCGTGGTCGACGGCAAGCAGCTCCAGAGCCAGTCCGTCGCGGGCGAGGGCGCGATCCTCTCCTCGATCGGCTTCGCGCTGCTGGCACCGGTGATCCTGCGCGCGGCGGTCGCCGTGCTCGGGCCGCTGCTGGAAACCCTGGGCGCCGGCGGACAGCTCGGCGTGCTGGGGGTGCGCCGGCGGCTCCAGCGGGCGGCGACCCCGATGATGCCGATCGTGGTGTGCACGGCGATCTCCGTCGGCACCCTCTACATGCAGGCGATCTGGAACTCCGCGCACCCGGTGATGAACGCCGACGACAAGAGCACCGCGACCCTCAACTACGTGGTGGTCGGCATGCTCGCGGTGTTCGCCGCCGTGATGCTGGTGAACCTGATGGTGGCCGATACCAGCGCGCGGCACCGGGAGTTCGCACAGCTGCGGCTGACCGGCGCGACACCGCGGCAGATCCTCCGGCTGGTCGGTGCGGAGACCGTGCTGACGCTGGTCACCGGGGTGCTGTTCGGCTCGCTCGCCGCGCTGCTGTCGATCGTGCCCTACAGTCTGGCCGTGACCGACAAGGCAGTGCCCGACACCTCACCGGGGATCTACGTCGCCGTGGTGGCCGGTGTCGCCGTTCTGACGCTCGCCGCCGGGCTGGGCTCCGCCCGCCGTACCACCCGCGTCCCGGCCACCGCCGTGCTGCGGGGAGCGGTGGCGTCGTGACCACCGACCCCGGTGCGCTCCGGGCAGGTGAGCGGCGGCGCCGGCCCGGCTGGGGTGCGCTGCTGTGGTGGCAGGCGGCGGCCTCCGTGCCCCTCGGACTCGCCCCCACCATCGTGTGGATGGCGGGCCCGTCGCACTACTTCTGGCCGCGCTGGGTGTGGTTCGGCCTGGGGCTGAACCTCGTGACGCAGTGCGCGCTGCGGTGGGCGCTGGACCGGCCGCCGGGGCGCACCCGGGCGTTCACGGTGCAGGCCGCGCTGAGCGCCGTGTACATCGCGCTCGACGTCACCGTGTGGGCGCTGTCCGGTCGCGGATTCTTCTGGCCCGTGTTCACCATCCCGGTGGTGACGCTGGCACTGCTCGCGCACGCCTGGTGGTTGCCGCTGGCCCGGGAGCGGGAGCGGGAACTGACCGAGCGGGTCGCCGCGCTACGCCGTACCCGCAGCGGCGTGCTGGACGTGCAGGCGGCCGAACTCAAGCGGATCGAGCGGGACCTGCACGACGGGGCGCAGGCCCGGATGGTGTCGCTGGCGATGAACCTGGGGTTGGCCGGCGAGTTGCTGTCGCGCGACCCGGACGCCGTGGCCGAACTCCTCGTCGAGGCCCGCGGCACCACCCTGACCGCGCTGGAGGAGTTGCGCACCGTCATGGAGGGCATCCAGCCCCCGGTCCTCGCCGACCGGGGCCTGGTCGGCGCGGTCGAGGCGGTCGCGCTCGACCTGGCACTGCCGGTGGAGGTCACCGCCGACGTACCCGGGCGGCTCGAAGCGCCGGTCGAGTCGGCGGTCTACTTCGCGATCACCGAATGCCTGGCCAACGTCGTCAAGCACAGCCGGGCCGCCGGCGCGTGGGTCCGCCTCGACCACCGCGCCGATACCCTGTCGGTCGTCGTCGGTGACGACGGGGTCGGCGGCGCCGCACCCGGCGCCGGTACGGGGCTGAGCGGGGTGGCCCGCCGGCTGGAAGTCTTCGACGGCACCGTCACAGTGGACAGCCCGCCCGGTGGCCCGACCCGGGTGGCGATGGAGGTACCTTGCGCGTTGTCATCGCCGAAGACCTCGCCCTCCTCCGGGACGGCCTGACCCGGCTGCTGGGCGCCCACGGCTTCGAGATCGCCGGAGCCGTAGGCGATCCCGAGGCACTGGCGGAGGTCCTGGCCCGCGAGAAGGTCGACGTCGCGATCGTCGACGTCCGGATGCCGCCGAGCTTCACCAACGAGGGGCTGGTCGCGGCGCTGGAGGCGCGTGAACGGCGCCCCGGCCTGCCGGTGGTCGTGCTGAGCCAATACGTCGAGCAGCTCTACGCCCGCGAGTTGCTGCGGTCCGGCGAGGGCGCCATCGGCTACCTCCTCAAGGACCGGGTGGGCAACGTCCCGGACTTCGTGGAGACCGTACGGCAAGTGGCCGGCGGAGCGACGGTGCTCGACCCCAAGGTGGTGGCCGCGATGGTCACCCGCCTCGGCGGCCACGAACCCCTCACCCGGCTCACCCCCCGCGAACGCGAGGTGCTTTCCCTCATGGCGCAGGGCCGTTCCAACGCCGGGATCGGCTCCGCCCTCGTCATCACCGAGAACGCCGTCAGCAAGCACATCAACAACATCTTCACGAAGCTGGATCTGCCGACAGCCCCCGACGACAACCGCCGAGTCCTGGCGGTCCTCCAATACCTCCGCGACCCAGGGCGCCCCTGACCCCCGGGTTCCCCCGCTCCGGCCCCGGGGCCACCCGCCAGTAGTGGGTTGCTCGCTCCTTTCCCCCCGGCGAAGCCAGCGGAAGCCCACCCACGCGCCCTGGAGTTGCGTGGCTCCTCCCCGAAAGGAGGGCCACCTACCAACGGACGCGGGGAACTGCGCCCTCAGCAGACCACCACCCGCAGCCGGGAACGCACCGCGCCCCAACGGCGCACAGCCGAAGGGGCGCGTGGGGGTACCACCCAGGCGAAACTCGGGGGGAGGACGGAGCGAGCAACCCGCTACCGGCGGAAGCCGGGATCAGACCGGGACCGTCGCGGCGGGGGGCCGCGAAGCCCCCCACCGGCGGGTGGTCCCGGGACCCCACAGGACGGGGGCACCCGGGAGGGTCCCGCTAGCTCCGCAGCACCGCGTCGGTGCGCTCTGCCGCGCGGGCGACCGCCGCATCGCGGGCGGCGGACGCCTCCTCCGCGGTGAGCGTCCGATCGTGCGCACGGAAGCGCAGCGCATACGCCAGGGACTTGCGCCCCTCCCCGATCTGCGAACCGGTGAAGACGTCGAAGAGCCGCAGGGACTCAAGGAGTTCACCGGCACCTTCACGCAGCGCCGTCTCGACCTCGGCGGCGGGCACGTCGGCCGCGACGACGAGCGCGACGTCCTGCGTGGCGACGGGGAACGTGGACACCCGCGGCCCCGCCGGGCGTTTCCCGGCCCCGGCGAACTCGATCAGGTCGAGGTCGACCTCCATCGCCGAGGTGCGCTCGGGCACACCGAGCGCCTTGGTGACGCGCGGGTGGAGTTCACCGCCGTGCCCGATGAGCAGCTCCGTGCCGTCGGGGGCGACGGCGTAGAAGGCGGCGCACCGGCCGGGGTGGTAAGGCGCGTGGTGGTCCTGACGCAGGATCAGCTCGACCCCGGCCTCGCGGGCGACCGTACGGGCCGCCTCGATCGCGTCGGCCCAGCCGGCCGGGTGCCCCGGGCCCCACCAGCCGGCGGGCTCGCGGGCCCCGGCCAGCACGACGGCGGCGTGCCGCGGCTGGTCCGGCAGCGCGGCCTCCAGCGCGGCGATCTCCTCCGCGGTGGGCCGGCGGTCGACCGGCGGCCGCGGCGGGCTGCCGGCGCCGTCCTTGGGGTGGAAGACCAGGCCGGTCTCGAAGAGCGCGAGGTCGTGGGTGCCGCGCCCGTCGTTGCGGCGCAGCGCCCCGAGCAGCCCGGGCAGCAGGGTGGTGCGCAGCGCCGGCTCGTTGTCGTACAGCGGGTTGGCGAGGCGGACGGTGCGGCGGCGCGGGTCGTCCGCGTCGAGGCCCAGCGCGTCGAAGACCTCGGCGCCGAGGAAGGGGTAGGTCGGCGCTTCCACGTACCCGATGCCGGCCAGCGCGCGGCCGATCCGGCGGCGCAGCAGCTGGGAGTCGGTCAGGCCGCGCTGCGAGGGCACCTTGGGCAGGGTGGAGGGCAGGTTCTCGTAGCCCTCCAGCCGGATGACCTCTTCCGCGAGGTCGTTGGGGAAGGCGAGGTCGGGCCGCCAGCTCGGCACGCTGACGACCAGGTCGTCCGAGCCGGTGACGTGGCAGCCGACCTGCTGGAGGCGGCGCACCACGGTCTCGCGGCCGTACGCGGTGCCGGCCACCCGGTCCGGGTGGTCGGCGGGCATCGCGACGGTGCGCGGCTCGGCGGGCACGGCGACGTCGGTGACGCCGGGCTCCGCGGCGCCGCCGGCGAGCAGCACCAGCAGGTCCACCGCGCGCTGCGCGGCGGCGGCGGTGGCCTGCGGGTCGGTGCCGCGCTCGAAGCGGCGGGCCGCCTCGGAGCTCAGCTTGTGCCGGCGGGCGGTGCGGGCGATCGACACCGGGTCGAAGTGCGCGGCCTCGATGACGATCTCGCTGGTGCCGGAGTCGACCCCGGAGTCGGCGATCTCGGTGTGCGCGCCACCCATCACGCCGGCCAGGCCGATCGGCCCGGTCTCGTCGGTGATCACCAGGTCCTCGGCGTCCAGCACCCGCTCGACGCCGTCGAGGGTGGTCAGCTTCTCGCCGGCCTCGGCGCGGCGCACCCCGATCGGGCCGGTCAGCCGGGTCCGGTCGTAGGCGTGCAGCGGCTGCCCGACCTCGAACATCACGTAGTTGGTGATGTCCACGGCGAGCGAGATCGGCCGCATGCCGACCTTCTGCAGCCGGCGCTGGAGCCAGATCGGCGAGCGGGCCTCGTGGTTGACGCCGGTGACGGTGCGGGCGGTGAAGCGGTCGCACCCGGCCGGGTCGGAGACCTGCACCGGGTAACCGCCCTCCTTGGGCCCGGGCACGTCGATCAGCGCGGGGTCGCTCAGCGGCAGCCCGAACGCGGTCGCGGCCTCGCGGGCCACGCCGCGCAGCGACAGGCAGTAGCCGCGGTCGGGGGTGACCGCGATGTCCAGGACGTCGTCGACGAGTTCGAGCAGGCCGATCGCGTCGGTGCCGACCTCGTGCTCGGGCGGGAGGACCACGATGCCGTCGTGGTCGTCGCCCATGCCGAGCTCGCGGGCCGAGCAGATCATGCCGTGCGAGGTCTTGCCGTACGTCTTGCGGGCGGAGATCCGGAAGTCGCCGGGCAGCACCCCGCCGGGCAGGATCACCACGACCTTGTCGCCGACCGCGAAGTTCCGCGCGCCGCAGACGATCTCCTGCGGCTCGCCGGACCCGTTGGCCTTGCCGACGTCCACGGTGCAGAACCGGATCGGCTTCTTGAAGCCCTCCAGTTCCTCGATGGTCAGCACCTGGCCGACGATCAGCGGCCCTTGCAGCCCGGCGCCCACGTGCTCGACGGTCTCGACCTCAAGACCGGCGGAAATGAGCTTGGCCTGGACGTCGCGGCCGGTGGTGCCGGCCGGCAGGTCGACGTACTCCCGCAGCCAAGAAAGCGGGACCCGCATCAGATCTCCATCCCGAACGGAAGGGTGAAACGCACGTCACCCTCGACGATGTCTCGCATGTCCTCGACGTTGTGGCGGAACATCATCATCCGCTCGATGCCGAAGCCGAACGCGAAGCCGCTGTACTTCTGGGGGTCGACACCGCAGGCGATGAGCACCTTGGGGTTGACCATGCCGCAGCCGCCCAGCTCGATCCAGCCCTCGGAGGAGCAGGTGCGGCAGGGGCGGTCGGGGTTGCCGACGGACGCGCCGCGGCAGACGTAGCAGAGCATGTCCATCTCGGCGGACGGCTCGGTGAACGGGAAGAAGTTCGGCCGCAGCCGGGTCGTCATCCCCTCGCCGAAGAGCGCGACCACCATGTGGTCCAGCGTGCCCTTGAGGTCCGCCATGGTCAGGCCCTCGTCCACGGCCAGCAGCTCGACCTGGGCGAACACCGGGGTGTGGGTGGCGTCCAGCTCGTCGGAGCGGTAGACCCGGCCGGGCGCGATCACGTACACGGGCAGCTCGCGCGCCAGCAGGGCGCGGATCTGCACCGGCGAGGTGTGCGTGCGCAGCACCATCCCGGACGGCTGGGCGCCGTCGGGGCCGGCCACGAAGAAGGTGTCCTGGGCGTCGCGGGCCGGGTGGTCCGGCGGGAAGTTCAGCGCGTCGAAGTTGAGCCATTCGGACTCGACCTCGGGGCCCTCGGCGACCTCGTAGCCCATGGCGACGAAGATGTCCTCGATGCGGTCGCCCAGGGTGGTCAGCGGGTGGCGGGCGCCCGCCGGGACCCGGCCGTAGGGCAGCGTGACATCGACCGCCTCCTCGACCAGCACCCGCGCGTCGCGCTCGGCTTCCAGCTCGGTCTGGCGGGCGGCGAGCGCCTTGTTCACCTGGCCGCGGGCCTGGCCGACCCGCTTGCCCGCCTCGGCCTTGGCCTGCGGAGGCAGCGCGCCGATCTCGCGGTTGGCCAGCGCGAGCGGCGAACCGCCGCCGGCGTGCGCGGTCTTGACGTGGGTGAGCGCGTCCAGATCGGCGGCGGCCGCGATCGCGGCGAGCGCGTCGTCGCGCATCCGCTCGATCTGCTCCGGCTGCAACGCCTCGACCTCGACTGGGTCGTACGACTTGTTCGGTGCCGACATCTCTTCCCGTTCCGAATTCGGATGCTCTTGGCGGTGACCCCGAGGCGGTGCCTCCGGGGGAGGATCTGCCCGACCGGACCCATGCCAAAGGCCGAGTCTATCGGCCATGGCGGTTCCGCTCGGCTACCGGCGGTGGCGCCCGTCGGGACGGCTGCTCCGCGGTCCGCCCGGGCCGGTGGACTCACCGGTGCGGCTAGGACAGATACGCGGGGGCCCCGACGGGCAGGATAAATCGGAACTCGGCGCCGCCGCCGGGCGCGCGCCCGACGCTGATGGTGCCGCCGTGCGCCTCGACGATGCCCTTGACGATGTACAGCCCCAGGCCGGTGCCGCCGCGCTTGCTCCCCCGCCAGAAGCGGGTGAAGACGCGGCCCATCGACTCCTCGGGGATGCCGGGCCCTTCGTCGCTCACGGTGACTGCCGTGCCCTCCGTCGTACGGTCGTCGCCGCCGATGCCGGCGGCGCGGGTCACCTCGATGGTGACAGTCCCGTCGCCGTGCCGCACCGCGTTTTCCAGCAGGTTGCCGAGGATCTGGTCGATCTTGTCCGGGTCGGCCCACAGCGCCGGCAGCGGCCCGGGCACCCGCACCGCGAACCGCTCGGCGCTCTGCCCGGCCGCGACGTGCGCCTCGACGTGGTGCCGGACGGCCGCGGCGATGTCCACCGGCTGGCGGCGCACCTCCAGCCGGCCGGAGTCGATCCGGGAGATGTCGAGGAGTTCGGCGATCAACCGGGTGACCCGGTTGGCGTCGGCGTCCACGGTCTCCAGCATCAGCTTCTTCTGGTCCTCGGTGAACCGCTCCCACTTCGCCAGCAGCGTGGCGGTGAAGCCCTTGACCGAGGTGAGCGGGGAGCGCAGTTCGTGGGCGACGGTCGCGATCAGCTCGGCGTGCGAGCGCTCGGTACGGCGCCGCGCCTCGGTGCCGCGCAGCGTGACCACCAGCCGCCGCACCGGCCCGCGCGGCCGCTGCCGGACGTACCGCGCCGAGACCAGCACCTCGCGTCCGCCGGGCAGCAGCAGGTTCCGCTCGGGCTGCGCGACACGGATGGCGAGTCCCCCGTACGGGTCGGTGAGCTGCCACCAGCGGCGCCCGTCCAGGTCCTCCAGCGGGAGCGCCTGCTCCATCGGGCGGCCGAGCGCGTCGGCAGGGCGCAGCGCGGTGATCCGGGCGGCCGCGGCGTTGAAGCAGATCACCCGGCCGTGTTCGTCGGCGACCACCAGGCCATCGGGCAGGTCGTCGGGGTCGATGCCCAGCTGGTACGGGTCGGTGGCCGATCCGGCCGCCGCTACCGCGGGCGGCTCCTGACCGGGCGCGGGTACGGCGGCGGCCCATCCCGCCGGCACACCGCGCATGCCGTTCTGCGGCATTACGTCCAACCCCGCCACCCCCCTCTCAGGGCCCCCGGGCGGCCACCCTACTAGCTTCAAGTGACGCTGCGGCACCCCGCGGGCGAGCGCTGCGCCCGGGCGGAGGCGTACAGGCACACCGCGGCGGCCGTCGCGAGGTTCAGGCTCTCGGCCCGGCCGTGGATCGGCACCCGCACCACCGCGTCGGTGAGCGCCCTGGTCTCCTCGGGAAGTCCCCACGCCTCGTTGCCGAACACCCAGGCGGTCGGGCCGAGCATCCGGCCCTCGTCGAGTTCCGCGTCCAGGTCGTGCTCCCCCGCGCCGTCGGCGGCCAGCACCCGGACGCCCTGGGCCCGCAGGCGAGCGACGGAGGTCTCCACCGGCACGCCGACCGCGACCGGCAGGTGGAAGAGGCTGCCGGCGGAGGCGCGTACCGCCTTGGGGTTGTACAGGTCCACGGAGGCGTCGGTGAGCACCACGGCGTCCGCGCCGGCCGCGTCGGCGCAGCGCAGCACCGTGCCGGCGTTGCCGGGGTCGCGGACGTGCGCCAGGACCGCGACCAGCCGCGGCCGCGCGGCCAGCACCTGCTCGAACGGCGTGTCCAGGAACCGGCAGACCCCGATCAGCCCTTGCGGGGTGACGGTGTCCGACATCTCCGCGATCACCTGCGGTGTCGCTCGCAGCAGGGACGCGCCTGCCGCGCGGGCGGCCGCGACCAGTTCGGCGTGCCGCTCCTCCGCCTCCGGCGTGACGTACAGCTCGACGAGCGTCCGCCCTTCCGGGCCACCCTGGTGTGCGACGGCTTCGCGTACCGCCTGCGGGCCCTCCGCCAGGAACCGGCGCTCCTTCGCCCGGAACGACCGCTTGGCCAGCTTCCGCGCGGCGGTCACCCGCGCCGAGCGCAACGAGGTCAGATCCGCGGGTGGGCTGGTCACGGGCTTGGCTTTCTCTTCGTGGTGCGGTCGTCGTGCGGTCGTCGTGCGGGGGTTCGGCTCCGCGCCGTGGAGGTCCGTGTTCGCTGCCGGGTGCCGACCGGTGAGTGGTCCCTGAACCGACAGAACGGGGCACCCCAGAGGAACCGGGGCACCCCGTCAAGCACCGTCACACCGGCTGAGCCCAGCGCAGCGTCACGCGGCCTTCGGCGCGTTGACGTCGGAGGGCAGCGCCTTCTGGGCGACCTCGACGAGCGCGGCGAACGCGGGCGCGTCGGTGACGGCCAGCTCCGCGAGGATCTTGCGGTCCACCTCGACGTTGGCGGCCTTCAGACCCTGGATGAAGCGGTTGTAGGTGATGCCGTTCGCACGGGCCGCGGCGTTGATCCGCTGAATCCAGAGCTGGCGGAAGTCGCCCTTGCGCTTCTTGCGGTCGTTGTAGTTGTAGACCAGGGAGTGGGTGACCTGCTCCTTGGCCTTGCGGTACAGGCGCGAACGCTGACCGCGGTAGCCGCTGGCCTGCTCAAGAATCGCCCGGCGCTTCTTCTGGGCGTTGACTGCCCGCTTGACGCGTGCCACTTGATAACTCCTTCTAGGGGACCGCGGTACCTGGTCACGCGGTCCGAAAGCGATGGGGGTCCCGGATCGGACCGCGCGCCCCGCTCGGGGGCGCGCTGGTCACTTGCCGAGAAGCTTCTTGATCTTCTTGGCGTCGGCCGGGGCCACCTCGACGGTGCCGCTCAGGGCGCGCGTCTTGCTGGACGGCTTGTGCTCCAGGTAGTGGCGAACGCCGGCGCGCTCACGGACCACCTTGCCGGAACCGGTGATCTTGAAGCGCTTGCTCGCACCACTGTGGGTCTTGTTCTTCGGCATGGCGCCGTGGTCTCCTCGTCGCTGGCCCTCCCGGGCGCCCGGTCAAGGGCGTACGGGGAGCGTCAGTCCTGCTATTACCACCCGAAGCCGCCCGCTTCCTGCGGGCGGTGCTTGCGGGGTACTACTCGAGCCGCGGTGTCAGCCGGCGTCGGCCGGAGCCTCGACCTGCTCCTCCGCCTCGGCGATCTCGCCGTCGTCACCGTCGTGGCCGGCGTCGCCCTGGCGCTCCGCCTTGCGGGCTGCCTGGGCCTCGCGGGCCTCGGCCATGGCCTCGGTCTTCTTCTTGTGCGGACCGAGGACCATGATCATGTTGCGGCCGTCCTGCTTCGGGTTCGACTCGATGAACCCGAGGTCCTGGACGTCCTCCGCGAGCCGCTGGAGCAGGCGGTAGCCCAGCTCCGGGCGGGACTGCTCACGGCCACGGAACATGATCGTGATCTTGACCTTGTCGCCCTGCTTGAGGAACCGGACGACGTGACCCTTCTTGGTGTCATAGTCGTGCGGGTCGATCTTCGGCCGGAGCTTCATCTCCTTGATGACCGTGTGCGCCTGGTTCTTGCGCGCCTCACGGGCCTTCATGGCCGACTCGTACTTGAACTTCCCGTAGTCCATGAGCTTGCACACGGGCGGACGGGCGTTCGCCGCGACCTCGACCAGGTCGAGGTCGTACTCCTGCGCAAGCTCCAGTGCCTTGGCAAGCGGCACGATGCCTACCTGCTCGCCACTGGGACCGACAAGTCGCACCTCGGGAACGCGAATCCGGTCGTTGATGCGGGGCTCGGCGCTGATGGGGCCTCCTCGGTTGCACGACGCGACTGACTGGCCGACAGCCGCGCTTTGGGTCGTCTTCTGCTACTACCCTGTGCGTCGGTCCCGAACGTCAAAAACGCCCCGTACGGCACACAGGCGGGCTCCTCACAACCGGGAGCACCGCCGCGTTATTCCGCGGGGCGCATCGGACGGCGGGAGCCGGGCGCGCGACACGCCGACCGAAGCCGTCTGACCGGGGACCCGTCGGCCGACGGGCCGAACAGGTGGGAGATCGGAGCCTCCACTTGGTGGCCGGACACGATGATGTCCGACCGGTCGTTCACCAAGCATAGCAGCGCGGACCCCAAGGCAGTAATCGGCCGGACGGGGCATATCGTGGCGGCCATGAGCGACGCACCGGCCCCCACTGACGCCTCGGCCCCCGCCGCGGCACCCGACTTCGACGACCTGACCCGCGACATCGCGGACGTCCCGGCGGTGGAGGTGATCACCACGGTAGCGGTCCACCTGATGAGCGCCGCCGCGGTGAACCTGGGGCTGGCCGAGGAGGGCGAGCAGCACAAGGACCTCGACGAGGCCCGCAAGCTCATCCAGGCGCTCGCCGGACTGGTCAGCGCCAGCGCCACCGAGATCAGCTCCTTCCACGCCGCCCCGCTGCGGGACGGGCTGAAGTCGCTCCAGCTCGCCTTCCGCGAGGCGTCGGTGGTACCCGACGAGCCCGGCCAGGGCCCGGGCGAGAAGTTCACCGGACCGGTCTACGGCTGACCGCCGCCCTCCTACGCCGCCCCGCCCTCCTGGGTGCGGGCGGCGCTCTCCGCCTCGACGGCGGCGGCGCGGGCGGCCTTCGCGGCGGCCATCGCCGGGTGGGTGGTCTGGTGCACGAGCGCGGCGATCACGGCGCCGACCAGCGGGGCGACCAGGAAGAGCCACACCTGGGTGAGCGCGGGGCTGCCGGCGAACAACGCCGGGGCGAGGCTGCGGGCCGGGTTGACGCCGGTACCGGTGAGCGGGATGCCGACCAGGTGGATCACCGCCAGCGCGATACCGATCGGCAGGCCGTCGAAGCCGACCACGGCGATCTTGTGCGTCACCGCGAGCACCACGAAGACCAGCAGGAAGGTCAGGATCACCTCGGCGACGAACGCGCCGAAGATGTTGATGCCGACCGCCGAGCGCGTGCCGTAGCCGTTGGTGCCGAACGCGCCGTACCGCCTGAAGCCGGGCACCTGCTCGGCGACCAGCAGCAGGAGCGCGGCGCCCACGATCGCGCCGACGAACTGGGCGACCCAGTACTCGACCGCCCGGCGCAGCTCGATCCGACCGGCCAGCAGCATGCCGAGCGTGACCGCCGGGTTGACGTGGCTGCCGGAGATGGGCCCGATCGCGTAGGCGATGGCCAGCAGCACGAAACCGAAGGCCAGCGCGATGCCGAGGGTGCCGATGTACGAGCCGGACAGCACCGCGGCGCCGACCGCGAAGAAGACGAGCGCGAGCGTGCCCACGAATTCGCAGATGACAGCGCGGGTGTCGGTGGGGCGGTAGTTCATCACGTCCGCGGCGGTGAAGGTTGGCCGATCCATCGCGCCTCCTCGAAATGATCAGTCCCTGCCTCTGCATTGTCGGCACAACGGGTGAATCACACATCTCGGGGCATATGCGGCGCCCGTCCGGTGTGGGAAACGGACGCGTGATCGGCGCGGGGCCCCGGTTCGGGGCCGGTGCGCGGCTGACCGGCGCCGGGCCCCGGCGCGAGGGCGGTGGGCGCGGGGCTGCGGACGGGTCCGACTGGAACGCGGGCGCGGCGGGGCTACGGACGGGCCCGGCTTGGAACGCGGGCGCGGCGGAGCGGCGGCGCCCGGCAGGCGCTCAGCGGGTGAAGAGCGGCTCTCCCGGGAGGCTCGCCGTCGGCGGGAGGAGGGCCAGGTCCAGGCCCTGGACCAGTGCGGCGCGCAGCGTCTCGTCGCCGGCCAGCGCCCCGGCCAGCCGGTTCGCGGCGGCGGTCACGTCGGCGCCGTCGGCGAGCACCAGGGTCAAGGTGCCGTCGGTGCCCGGGCCGCCGGGGGTGAGGTGGGCGCGGGCGATGCCCGGCTCCGCGGCGACGGCGGCGCGCAGCGCGGACCGCACCTCGGGGTCGGTCAGCGGGTCGGTACGGGCCGGTCCGGCCGCGGCGGAGCGCAGCGCGGCACCGGTCAGTTCGTACGTCACCGGTCCGGCCAGGTCGATCAGCAGCGTGTCCGCCTGCTCGTGGGCGAGCGCCTGGAGGGCCTGGTGCAGCGGCACGGCCACCGGGCGGGCGTCCGCGCGCCAGCTCGCCAGCGACCGGGTCGAGGTGAAGGCGGGCAGCGCCCGCCGCCCGTCCGGCGCCTGGATGGTCGGCACCGCCATGTCACTGCTCTTCTCCCGGGTCAGCCCGTCGGGTCCGGTCTCCGCCTCGCCGAGCACCGCCACGACCGGGACGAGCAGCCGTGCCCCGTGCAGCGCCGCCACCACGTCCGCGTCCGAGGCCCGCCCCGCCGCGTAGGCCGCGAGTGCTTCGGCCAGCGCCACGTCCGCCGACCCGTCGTCCTCCGCGAACCCGGAGTCCGGAATATTCTTCAACGCCACGAAGGCACCCTATCCGCCGGGCCGGGCGCCCCCCGGCGCGGTGCCGCCTGCACTGCCACACCACGGCCCTGGCCGCCCGCCGACGCCCCGCGCCTTCCGCCGTGCCGCGCGGTGCGAACCCGCTCTCAGGTCCGCCGGCGGACCCGGAAGTAGAGCAGGCCCGCCACGGCGATGAGGGCGGCGCCGACCGCGGCGAAGGCGGTGGCCGCGCCGTTGGCGAGGAGCTGGGACGAGGAGGCCGCCTCGGGCGGGGCGGTCGGGCCGGGCGCGAAGTACGCGTGCGGGTAGGCCGCGGGCGTGGGCAGCACCGGGGCCGGCTTGAGCTTCTTCGCCGCGGCGAGCGCGGCCGCGGGGTCGATCAGCCCGGTGCCGACCTCGTCGTTCCGCCCGCCCGCGGGCTTGTCCCGCGTGGTCTCCTCCAGCACCTGCTTGACCTGCGCCGGGCTGAGCTTCGGGTTCGCGGAGCGGATCAGCGCGGCGGCCCCCGAGGCGTACGCGGAGGCCGCGCTGGTGCCCCATCCGTTGTAGTAGGTCCGGTCGGGGTCGGCGATGACGACCTCGACGCCGGGCGCGGAGACGGACGCGTACCACCGGTGGGTGGAGAAGGAGGCGTGCTCGCCGTGCCGGTCGACCGCCGCCACGGCGATCACCCCGGGATAGGCGGCGGGGTAGGACGAGCGGTCGGCGGCGTCGCCGCCGTTGCCCGCGGACGCGACGACCACGACGCCCTTGCCCAGCGCGTAGCGGATCGCGTCGTCCTCGGCGGCGACCGGCGCCGCGGTGGCGCTGTCGTCGCCGAGCGAGAGGTTGATGACGTCGGCGCCGTGGTCGACGGCCCAGCGGATGCCGGCGGGCAGGGCGTCGCCGCGGTCGGTCCTGGCCTTCTGCCGCTGCGGGTCCTTGTCCTCCAGGATCACCCGGACCGGCAGGATACGGGCCTGCGGGGCGATGCCGAGCACGCCGTCGCCGTTCCCCGGGCCGTGGCCGTGTCCGGCGATGATCGCCGCCATCCCGGTGCCGTGCTTGGCCCACGCCTTGTCACCGGGTTTCGCGCCGAACCCGACCTCGTCCTTGCCCTGGAGCACCTGGCCGGTGAGGTCGGGGTGGGTCGGGTCGACTCCGGTGTCCAGCACCGCCACGGTGACGCCGGCGCCCTTGGTGGTCCGCCACGCGGCTTGCGCGTGCAGCGCGGACAGCGCCCAGTCGGAGGCGCGTGCGCTGTCGGCGGCGGCGGGAGCGGCGGCGAGCGCGACCGTCGCACCGGCCGCCACCAGCGCGGCGAGGGCGCGGACGGCGGCGCTGGTGGCGCGTGCCGGGCGACGAGCGGGAGTGGCGGCGGCCGTGGTGGCGGGCGTGGTGGCGGGCGTGGTGGCGACCGGAGTCGCGGCGCCGCGTGCGCGCTGGGCGGGTGTCATCCGTGGTGCTCCGGGCCGGTGGTCGGCGGGTGGCGCAGCGCGGCGACGGCCGTCTGCAGGTGGTCGTCGACGGCGGAGGCGAGCCCGGTGGCGTCGAAGCCGAGTCCGGCCTGCGCGGGCGGGGTGGTGGCGCCTTGCGCGTCGGCCTTGTCCGCGGGCTGCGGCTGGGGGACGGTGCGGGCGTCGGCGAAACCGCTGACGGCGTAGACCACGAACGGCAGGTCGGCGGAGACCTGGACGTCCCAACTCCCGCGCTGGCGGTCCCCGAAGCGGGCGGCGGGGGTGCCGGGGAACGCGACGGGCTTCGGCAGCAGGTCGATCCGCTCGCCGAGGTGCTGGTCGGTCCACCGCTTGGCGAGCGCGTTCATCGCCGGGGCCTGGCCGGAGCCGACGAGCAGGCCGACCGTGGTGACGGTGGTCGAGGTGCTGTCGACGTACGTGGCGCGCAGCAGGCGTGTGCAGCCGGCCGGCGCCAGCACCTGCTGGAGCAGCGGGTCGAAGGCTCCGGTGCAACTCGCGGGCGCGGCCACGCCGATCCGGGTCCAGGAGCGGTCGGCGCCGCCGGGCCCGCCGTCCTTGCCGTCGACGGAGGGCGGGAACAGCTTGTCCACCGGGGTGTTGCGCCACACGTCGCGGGCCTGCGCGAACGCCTGCGGGCTGCCGTCCGCGACCGGCGCGGGCGGGTGCGGACTGTGCGTGATCACGGCGCCCGCGACGGCCCCGCCGACCAGGCCGAGCCCGACCACCAGGCACGCGGCGGCGAGCACCCGCCGGCTCCGGGTGGACGCGGCCCTGGCCGGCGGCGCGGGGACGGCCGGGTGCGGGTACGCAGGCGCGGGCGGCGCCGGCGGCGGCACGGACTCGGCTGCGGCTGCGGCTGCGGCTGCGGCAGGCGGCTCAACGGGCGCCGGGGGAACGGCCGGTGCGGGCGGCGGGGATGCCGGGGGCGGCGGTATGACGGGGGCCGCCGCGGTCGCCGGGGGGCGGGACGGCGGCGCCGGGGGCGTCGTGGGAGAGGTGCGCGGGGTCGCCGTGGCCGGTGGTCCGGCCGGCGGGGGCGGAAACGCCGAGGGCGGGACCGCGGACGGCGGCGCCTGGTGCGGCTGCTCCGCCGGCAGCGGTTGCGCGGCGGGCCGGGGCGGCACGGAAGGCGGCGGGGGCACGGGAGTTGAGCGCTCCCGTTCCGGTGGGCCGGGTGGGCCAGGTGAGCCAGGTGGGCCGGGTGGTGGCGGGGGCGGTCCGGCCGGCGGTCGGCCGGCGGTGGGATGGAGGGTGGGGAAGGAAGCAGGCGGGGTGCTTCCGTTGTCCACTCCGGTGCTCACCCGGCGCTCCCTCGTGACCGTTCCCGTCGATGTGCGCGTCACTCTACGGGGTTGCCGCGGGGTGCGGTTGCCACTGGGCGGAGCCGAGGGGTCTACCGCTCGGTAGGTGTGTCTGGCAGGCTGCGTCCATGGCCCACCGCACTGCCGACCGGGTCCGGTACGACCGGGCCACCGCGCACCTCGACGCGCCGCTGGCGATCGTCGATCTCGATGCCTTCGACGCGAACGCCGCGGACCTGGTCCGGCGGGCGGGCGGGAAGCCGATCAGGATCGCCTCGAAGTCGGTGCGCTGCCGCGCGCTGCTCGAACGCGCCCTGGCCCGTGAGGGTTTCGAGGGCATCATGTCCTTCACCCTCGCCGAGTCGCTGTGGCTGGCCCGCACCGGTTTCACCGACGTGCTGCTGGCCTACCCGTCCGCCGACCGGGAGGGCTTCGCCGAGCTGACCGCCGACCCGAAGCTGGCCCGTACGGTCACGGTGATGGTCGACGACCTCGCGCAGCTCGACCTGATCGACGCGGCGCGCGGTGCGGGCGGCACCGAGACGGTCCGCGTTTGTCTCGAACTCGACACCAGTCTGCGGAAGTTGGGCGGCCGGCTGCGGATCGGCGCGCTGCGCTCGCCGCTGCACTCGCCGGAGCGCATAGCCGACACGGCCCGCGCGATCGGTGCCCGGCCGGGGTTCCGGGTGGTCGGCATCATGGCCTACGAAGGGCACATCGCGGGGGTCGGTGACACGCTGAAGGGCCGCCCCGCACGGTCGTTGGCGATCCGGCTGATGCAGTCCGCGGCACGCCGGGAGCTGGCGGCGCGGCGCGCGGAGGCGGTGCGGGCGGTCCGCGCGGTCGTGCCCGACCTGGAGTTCGTCAACGGCGGCGGCACCGGCAGCGTGCAGTCCACCGCGGCGGAGAACGCGGTCACCGAGATCGCGGCCGGCTCCGGCCTCTACGTGCCGCGGCTGTTCGACAACTACACGTCCTTCCGGGGCCGCCCGGCCGCGCTGTTCGGCCTGCCCGTGGTGCGCCGTCCCGGCGTCGGCGTGGTCACGGTGCTCGGCGGCGGCTACCCGGCCTCGGGCGCGGCCGGCCCGGACCGGCTGCCGGTGCCGTACCTGCCGGAGGGGCTGCGCTACGACGCGCAGGAGGGTCCGGGCGAGGTGCAGACCCCGCTGCTCGGCTCGGCCGCCGACGACCTGCTGATCGGCGACAAGGTGTGGTTCCGGCACGCGAAGGCGGGCGAACTGTGCGAGCGCTTCGACCGGTTGCGGCTGATCGAGGGCGACCGGGTGGTGGCGGAGGTGCCGACGTACCGGGGCGAGGGCAAAACGTTCCTGTGAGCGGCGAGGTGGCAGCTCCCGAACGGTCGGGAAGCCGCCACCTCGTTACCGGATCGGCGGCGGCCGGGGCTGTCAGGCGCCCGGGCCGCCGGTCAGACGCCGGTGCCGCCCGTGCTCCCGCCGGAGCCGGCGCTGCTGTCGGCCTTGATGCCCTGGGTGATCTGGTCGATGACGTCCTGACCGGGCGCCTTGGCGGTGATGTCGAAGCCGAAGCGGACGATGACGATCTGGCTGCTGTGGCTCGGTGACGGGAACGCGAGCGACTCGACGTAGCCGCCGGTGCCCGACTTGGTGCTGATCTTCCAGCGGACCAGGTAGCCCTGCTGTCCGGCGACGGTGACCGCCTTGGACTGGAGCTGCTGGTGCGAGGTCGTCGCGCCGTAGGTGTCGGAGTTGTAGGACGAGGACGCGTTGCCCGCGATGTCCTGCTTGGCGGCGGCCTCGGCCGTGGTCGCGGTGATCTTCAGCGACTTCGCGGGTTCCGAGTAGGCGCCGCCGAGCGAGCAGGACTGCTGGCCGGTGGTGTCGTTGGGGCAGTCGTAGCTGCCGGTGGAGACGCTGGCGCTGCCGTCCTGGGAGGTGCCGCCGGTCCAGCCGTCGAGGACGGGCAGGCTGATGCCGTCGAGGAGGTCCACGGCCGGGCCGCCGTCGGAGGGGGCGCCGGGGTCGTCGGGGTTGCTCGGGTCGTCCGGGTTCTGCGACTGCGGGTCCTGCGGCCCGCCGGTGTGCTGCGGCAGGGTGGCGCTCGGCGCCGGGCTGCTCTTCTTGTCGGCGCTGTCGCTGCCGTTGTTGCCCACCGCGACGACCGCGGCGACGATGCCGCCGATGACGACGAGCGCGACCACGATGGCGATCGCCACGGTGCGCGGGCGCCGGTTGCCGCCGCCCGGCGAGCCTATGACGTCACCCGAGGGGTACGGCGCGTACGAGGGCTGGCCGCCGTAGGGCTGCTGCCCGTTCGCGGGGGCACCGGTCGGCACGGGCGCCGTCCTGGTGTACTCCGTCCACGTGGTCCCGTCCCACCAGCGTTCCATGGCCGGGCCGTTGCCTGTGTGCCCGGGCTCTGGGTACCAGCCGGGCGGGGTCGTCGTCGTCACGGCGTCACCTTATGGCCCCAGCATGAGAATCCTGTAAGGACGGGGGTCACATCCCGGTCACGCCCCGGGTCCGGTGCCGCCGGGGCCGCGCGTGCGCCGCGGGCGCCTGCCGCCGGCCGGTGGCACGGGGTACGTCCGGGCGCCGCGCAGCGCCGCCCCGAGGACCGCGGGCGCCTCCACCAGCGAGGGTCCGTACCAGGTCAGGTGCCGTCCGCTGACCAGCGCGGCGGGCAGCCCCGGGAACGACTCGGGGCCGTCGTCCGCGGTGAAGCGGTAGGGCTCGTCGGGCAGCACGACGAGGTCGGGGGCGGGCAGGCCGGCCGGGTCGAAGCGCGGGTAGCGCTCGTCGTGGCCGGCGAGGACGTGGTCGACGCCGAGGCGGGCGAGCAGGTCGCCGGCGAAGGTGTCGCGGCCGAGCGCCATCCAGGGGCGCCGCCAGATCGGGACGACCGCGCGCAGCCGCAGCCCCGCCGCCGGAGCGGACCCGCCGGGGTGTAGGTGCTGCGGCCCGTCGGCGGGCACGTCGTCCGGTACGTCGCGGGACGCGGGCGCGCGTACGTTGTCGTGCCCGTCCGGCCGCGGGCCGTCCTGCTCGTCCGTCCGCACGGGCGGCAGGTCGCGCCACGCGGACTCGGCGGCGTCCAGCCAGCCGGGCCGGCGCAGACCGCAGCCGTCGACCAGCACCCGGTGGAGCTCGGCGAACGCCTGCGGCAGCGAGCGGACCTCGGTGACCAGCACCCGCAGCCCGGCCGCCCGCAGGTCGGCCAGGTCCGGCGCGCGGTTCTCCTCCTCGTTGGCGATCACCAGGTCGGGGGCGAGGGCGGCGACCGCGGCCGTGTCGGGGTTCTTGGTGCCGCCGATCCGCGCCACGTCCAGGTCGGCAGGATGGGTGCACCAGTCGGTGGCGCCGACGAGCAGACCGGGCGCGGTCGCGGCGACCGCCTCGGTCAGCGACGGCACCAGGGACACCACCCGCCGTACCGCCGGCCGGACGGGCTCCTGTTCGGTCATCACCCCACGGTACGGCGGCCTGTCGGTGGGGCGTGCGATGCTGGCCGCGTGACGAACGAGAAGCCAGGCGGCGGCGACCGCACCGGCGGGGAGCTGCTGCTGCTCGACACCGCCAGCCTCTACTTCCGCGCGTACTTCGGGGTGCCGGAGTCGGTGCGGGCGCCCGACGGCACCCCGGTCAACGCGGTGCGCGGCCTGATCGACTTCATCGCGCGGCTCGTCACCGACCACTCCCCCACCGCGCTGGTGGCGTGCATGGACGCGGACTGGCGGCCCCAGTGGCGGGTCGACCTCATCCCCTCCTACAAGGCGCACCGCGTCGCCGACCCCGAGGCGGGCAGCGAGGAGGTGCCCGACACGCTCTCCCCGCAGGTCCCGGTGATCGAGGCGGTGCTCGACGCGGTCGGCATCGCCCGGGTCGGCGTGCCGGACTACGAGGCGGACGACGTGATCGGCACCCTCGCCACCGCCTCCACCGGGCCCGTGGCCATCGTCACCGGCGACCGCGACCTCTTCCAGCTCGTCGACGACGACCGAGGGGTGCGCGTGCTCTACCCGCGCAAGGGCGTCGGCGACTGCGACGTGATCGACGCGGAGGCCATCGCGACCCGCTACGGGGTCCGGGCGGACCAGTACGCCGACTTCGCCGCGCTGCGCGGTGACCCGAGCGACGGACTGCCCGGGGTCAAGGGCATCGGCGAGAAGACCGCGGCCGAACTGGTCACCCTCTACGGCGACCTGGCCGGTGTCCGCTCCGCCGCCGACGAACCGTTCTCCAAGCTCACCCCGGCCCGCCGCCGGAACATCCTCGCGGCCTCCGGGTATCTCGACGTGGCCCCCAAGGTGGTGCGCGTCGCCACCGACGTTCCGCTTCCCGCGTTCGACGCCACGCTTCCGTCCCGGCCCGCGGACCCGGCCGCTCTCGCGGCCCTCACCGAGCGCTGGGGACTGGCCAACCCGCTCTCCCGCCTGCTCGCGGCACTGGGCTGAGCCGCCGGTCGGCCCCACCGGGAGCGGCACGACCTGAGCCGCCGGGTCACCGCCCCGGCGCTCACCCCAGGGGCGCAGCAGCGCGCGCCCCGGCGCTCAGGCCGACTCGCGGATGACCTGTGTGAGCCACTGGCGGTAGGCCGCCTTGTCCGTGCGGAAGGCGCGGCTGACCACGACATGGCCGGCGGACACCCTCCAGCCGGCCGATCCCGCGACCGGCAGCACGGTGATCGTCAGCTCGAACGGGCGGGCCCTGCGGCCGATCTCCGCCTCCACCGCGGCCACAAGGCCGTTCTCGCTGCCGGGTGTCCTGAGCGGCGAGGCTTCGTGGTGCCGGTCGGCGCTCCACCGCGCGGCGTCGTCATGGCACGCGTCCACCAGCGCGCCGAGTTCCGCGCCCTTGAACCCACGGTCCGGCCGGTGGAAACCTCGCCCGGGTCCGTCCTGCCTCGCCAACTCCTGGTCCCACCAGCGCGCCCACTGCACCGACGCCGCCGGTACGGCGAGCGGAGCGAGGTCCGCCCGGATCTCGACGGCAGGCACCACGGCCGGCACCTCGACCGCCACGACCGGCTGCAGACCGGCGGCGTCACGGAGGTACAACCCCATCAGGAGGCCGACAGGCGTGTCGATTCTCATCAGCCGGCTCGACGATCCCACGTACTGCATGGCGCCATGCTCCCGCCGACCGCGATCCGCGTCACCAGGAACCCCGAAGTCCGCGTTCCCGGCAGCATGTTCGGCCCCGCCACGCGGTGTGCGCGGCGGGGCCGAACGACGTGACACAGCGTCAGTTCTCCTTTTCGGAGGTCGAGTCGGCGCCGGTCAGGACGCTTTCCCGCGCGCCCGGTTGACGGCGGCGAGCACCGAGCGGACCGAGGCGGTGAGCACCGAGGTGTCCTGTCCCGCGCCCCACCAGGTGTCCTCGCCCGACCTGATCCGGACGTACGCGACCGCCGCGCTGTCGGGGCCGGGGCCGGTGGCGTGTTCGGCGTAGTGCTCGATGTGCACGCGGACGCCCGCGGTCGCCAGCGCGTCGGCGAGCGCGGACAGCGGCCCGTTGCCGGCGCCCGTGACCGTACGACCGCGGTCCGGGGCCGCCTGGTTCGCCGGGTCCGCCGGGTCCTCGGCAGTGGCGTCGTGCAGGGTGCCGGTGAACTCGTGGCGTCCCGGGGCGACTTCGGCGGCGTGCCAGCCGGTCAGGGTGAGCGGGCCGCGGTCGGCGGGCATGAGGTAGGCGCTCTGGAAGAGGTCCCACAGGGCCTTCGCGGTGACCTCCTCACCGCTGTCGTCGGCGGCGGCCTGCACGATCCGGGAGAAGTCGGCGCGCAGGGCCGGCGGCAGGTCCAGGCCGTACCGGTCCTTGAGCAGGTAGGCGATACCGCCCTTGCCGGACTGGCTGTTGACGCGGATCACCGCTTCGTAGTCGCGCCCGAGGTCGGCGGGGTCGATCGGCAGGTAGGGCACGTCCCAGGGCGCCTGGGCCGGCGGCAGGCCCAACTCGGCGGCGCGGCGGGCGTGGTGCTCGAAGCCCTTCTTGATGGCGTCCTGGTGGGTGCCGGAGAAGGCGGTGTGCACCAGGTCCCCGACGTAGGGGTGGCGGCCGGGCACCGGCAGGCGGTTGCAGTACTCGACGGTGGCGCGGATCGCGTCGATGTCGGAGAAGTCCAGCATGGGGTCGACGCCTTGGGTGTGCAGGTTCAGCGCGAGGGTGACCAGGTCCACGTTGCCGGTGCGCTCGCCGTTGCCGAACAGGCAGCCCTCGACGCGCTGCGCCCCGGCGAGCAGGGCGAGTTCGGCGCAGGCCACGCCGGTGCCGCGGTCGTTGTGCGGGTGCACCGACAGGATCACCGCGTCCCTGCGGTCGAGGTGGCGGTGCATGTACTCGATCTGGTCTGCGTAGATGTTGGGTGTGGCGATCTCCACGGTGGCCGGGAGGTTGTGGATCACCGGGCGGTCCGGGGCGGCGTCCCACAGCGCGGTCAGGCCGTTGCAGACCTCCAGGACGTAGTCGGGCTCGGTGAGGTTGAAGACCTCGGGCGAGAACTGGAAGCGCACGCCGGGCCGCCCGTCCCCGAGCCGGGCCATCAAGGTGGCCGACTCCTCGATGAGCGCGCGCAGTTCGGCCCGTTCCCGGCCGATGACGACCTCGCGCCAGACCGGCGCGGTCGCGGTGTACAGGTGCACCACCGCGCGCGGCAGGCCGGCGATCGAGGCGAAGGTCCGCTCGATCAGGTCGGCCCGGGCCGCGGTGAACACGACCACGGTCACGTCGTCGGGTACCGCGCCGGAGGTGGCGAGGTGGCGGACGAAGTCGAAGTCGGCGCGGCTCGCCGAGGGGTAGCCGACCTCGATCTCCTTGAAGCCCATCGCGACCTGGACGTCGAACATCCGGCGCTTGCGGGCCGGGTCCATCGGCTCGGCGAGCGCCTGGTTGCCGTCCCGCAGGTCCACCGGGACCCACAGCGGCGCGTGCTCGATCCGCTGGGAGGGCCAGTACCGTCCGCCGGTGGTCCGCACCTCGACGCGCTCCCGCGCCGGGCGGTAGCGGTGGTACGGCATCGCGCTGCCGCGCTGCGGGTTCCACCAGGGGGCTCCGGCGGGCACCGGGCCGGCCGGGGTGCGCAGCGCGGGCGCCGCGGCGTCGCCGGGGGCGCTGCCGGTGGAGGCGTCGGGGCGGGCGGCGGGTACGGCGCCGCCCGCCGGCTGGGCGGGGTGCGGGTCGCCCGGGCGGGCGCCGCCGGCCGGGTGGTGTGCGGGGTGCGTGGTCATGGTGGGGCCGATCCGTTCGTGGTCGCCGGTTGGTCGACCGGCAGCACGAAACCCCGCGGCGGGGTGCCGGTCTCCTCAGGCCCCGCCGCGGCGGCCGAGAAGAAGGCTCCGCTGCGTCATGGCGGATACCTTAGCCACATCTCAGGTCCTCAGACAAGCTGAGAGGTCATCCCAGCCGATAGAGTCGGGGCCCCGAGGGGTGGACGGAGAGGTGGAGACGGCAATGGCGCTCGGTTCGCTGCGGCCCAGCCCGCTGGTCGAGCAGGCGGCGGAGCGGCTGCGGGAGCAGATCACCGGCGGGCAGTGGCCGGTCGGCACGAAGCTGCCCGGTGAGACCACGCTCGCCACCCTGCTGGGGGTGGGCCGCTCCACCGTGCGCGAGGCGCTGCGGGCGCTGGCGGGCGCGGGGATGGTGCGGACCCGGCAGGGCGCGGGGGTCTTCGTCATCGCCGACCGCCCGGTCCAGGACTGGCCGGCCCGGCTGCGGCGCGCCGCCCTGGCCGACGTCTACGAGGTGCGCGCGATGCTGGAGGTCCAGGCCGCGCGGCTGGCGGCGGTCCGGCGCAGACCGGAGGACGTGGCGGCGCTGCGGACGGCCCTCGCGGTGCGGACGGCGGCGGCCGACGACGTCTACGGCTCGGACGGCACGCACCGTACGGACCGTACGGACGACGGCGGGGACGGGGACGGGGACGGCAGCGGAAACGGAAGCGGCGGCGGGGCGGCCGGTGGACCGGGCGCGGCCTTCATCGACGCGGACATCGCGCTGCACACCGCCGTGGTCGCCGCCGCGTACAACCCCGTGCTCACCGACCTGTTCGCCGAGTTCGCGCCCGTGCTGCGGGAGAACATGCTGGCGCTGCTCGACCTGATGGACGTGCGTACCCACGACGAGGAGCACGGAGAGGCCGCACACGCGGCGCTGGTGGAGGCGATCGCCGCGGGCGAACCCGATCTCGCGGCGCGCGTGCTGCGTGACGAACTCTCCACCACCCAGGCTCACCTGAGGGACCGTCACCCGCACGGCGAGGACGACCCGTCGTGACCGCGTTGCTGCCACGGCCACGCAGCAGCCCGGCGCCGGGCGCGGTCCACGTGCCCGGCTGGCTCGCCCCGGACCGTCAGCGCGCACTGGTCGCCGCCTGCCGGGAATGGGCGAGCGGGCCGGTACCGATGCGGCACACCCGCCTGCCGCGCGGCGGGGTGATGTCCGTACAGACCGTCTGCGTCGGCTGGCACTGGCGCCCTTATGCCTACTCCCGCACCGCGCCCGACGTGAACGGTGCCCGGGTGGCCGCATTCCCCTCCTGGCTGGCGGAGTTGGGACGTGCCGCGGTGGCCGACGCCTACCAGGACCCGGCGGCGGGCGCCGGGTACGCACCCGACACGGCGCTGGTCAACTTCTACGACGGCGCCGCCACGATGGGGATGCACCAGGACAAGGACGAGCGCTCCGACGCCCCCGTGGTCTCCCTCAGCATCGGCGACACCTGCGTCTTCCGCTTCGGCAACACCCGCACCCGCACGAAGCCCTACACCGACGTCGAGTTGGAGTCCGGGGACCTCTTCGTCTTCGGCGGCGCCTCGCGCTACGCCTACCACGGCGTCCCCAAGGTCCGCCCCCACACCGGAGATCCGGCAACGGGCCTCGCCTCAGGACGACTGAACCTGACACTGCGGGTCACCGGTCTCCCCGGGTGACCCAGCGGCCCCGGGGGAACGGCGCGAGCCCCCGTCGCCCACCAGCAAGGCGGGCGACGGGGGGCCGCGGGAAGCCGCAAGTCCTTCAGCGGCTAGTCCTTCAGCAGCGCGAAGTTCGTCGTCGTGGTGGCCCCCTTCTTGATCTTCACCGTGGCCACGGTCGGCTGGTAGCCGTCCTTCGCCACGATGAGCTGGAGCGGGTTGTTACGCGTGTCGAGCCAGAGCGCGTAACTCCCGTCGGTGGCCGTCTTCAGGGTGTAGTGCGTGGCCCAGGTGTCGATCTGGACCGTCGCCCCGGCGAGCGGCGCGCCCCCGGAGGCGGAGACAACGCCGGTGATCTTCCCCCAGGTGGCCGGGGGCTTGACGGTGAACGAGACGCCGACCGGGGCGACCCGGTACGGCGTGTCGCTGGCGAGGTTCAACGATGCGGTGTAGGTGCCGGGTTGGGTGATCTCGGGCACCGACGCGTCGAGCGTGACCGTGAAGCTCGCGCTCTTGCCAGGCTGCACCGTCACCGTGTCCGTGCTCTCCGACAGCCACGTGACGTCGGTGGAGCCGACCTGGTCGTAGCCGGGCAGCACCTCGGCACTGCCGTCCGGCGTGCTGCCGACCAGACCGCCGACGGCGTAGAAGCCGGCCGAGCCGCCACCCCGGTAGAGCGAGGAGTTCGCGTTGGGCAGCGCACTCCAGGAGTTGGCGGTCGGGTCGTACGCCCAGGTCTGGTTGGTCAGCGCGGCGGCGTTGTTGACGGCGCCGCCCTCGACCAGCAGCAGGCCGTTCGCGGCGGTGTACGCGGAACCCCACGCGTCGGTGGGCTGGTCGGCGATCGGCGACCAGGAGTCCGCGGCGGGGTCGTAGACGTAGCCGTGGGTGATGCTGCCGGCGTCGGTGGTGCCGCCCGCGCAGTAGAGCTTGCCCGCGACCGCGCCGCAGGACTCCCACGCCACCGACTCCGGGTAGGCCGCGGCCGTCGACCAGGAGTCGCTGGCCGGGTCGTACACGGTCACGTCGGTGGTGCCGCAGGCGGTGGCGGTGCAGCCACCGACCGAGTACAGCTTGCCGTCGAGTACGGCCGTGCCCGAACCGGCGTACGGCTTGGGCGAGTTCGCACCCGTCGACCAGGTGTTGCCGGCGATGTCGTAGATCTCCAGTTTGGCGTCGGGCGAGCCGTCGGGGCCCCAGCCACCGGCGGCGTAGAGCTTGCCGTCGATGATCCCGTGCGCGGGCGACTCGCGGGTGTCGGCGGCCGAGGCCAGCTTCGTCCACGCGCCGGTGTCCGCGCTGTACGCGTACAGGTCGCTGGTGTCGGTGGCGCCGGTGAAGCCGAACGCCGAGTAGACGGTGCCCTGCCAGGTGTCGACCGTGTTGTCACCGGTCGCGACCGGCAGGTCGGGGACGGTCTGCCAGGCGTCACCGGCCGCGCCCTGCGCCGCGGTCGCGGCCTGGGGCGTGGCACCGGCCTTGCCCGAACCCGCCTTGCCCGCACCGGGCTTGGCGCCGGCGCTGCCGTGCTTGGCGAGGGCCAGCGGCGAGTAGTCGCCCTTGACGAGGTTGAGCGGCGCGCCCTTGGCCTGCACCGTGACGCCGCCGGGGTTCTCGCCCACCGTGACGGTGGCCGGCGCGGTGCCGGTGTTCTTCACGGTGACCTTCTGCGTGGCGCTCTTGCCCCAGGCGACGGTCTTGTCGATCGAGGCCGGCGTCACGCTCAACTGCCCGGCCTTGAGGGTGAGATCGGTGTCCACGACGCCGTCGGACGGCACGTTGGAGGTGGCGGTGGCGGAGGTGTAGTGCGAGGCCGCCGCCGTCAGCGGGTGCTTGCCGGTCTTGTGCGAGAAGAGCCAGTAGAAGCCGTCGCCCACGTTGGGGTCGTCCGGCGTGGCCACGGTGGTGGTGTGGTCGTCGGGCGCGTCGCCGCTGGTGACGGTGGCGCCGTTGACGCCGTCACCGGTGTTGGCGTCGGTGACGTTGCCGACCACGATGCCGCCGGCCACCGGGTTGTAACTGCGCTGGCCGACGAAGACGTTGTCCAGCTCCCACCAGTAGGCCCAGTCGCCGGTGTAGTGGAAGCGCACCTTGACGTCGCTCTTGCCCGCGTAGTCGGTCAGCGGCACCTCGACGTGGCCGTTCACGGCCGTGGTGGTCTTGTTCCACACCGTGGACCAGGTGCTGCCGCCGTCGGTGGAGACGTCGACGTCGGCGACGGAGCCGGTGTACGACTTGTAGTCGGTGTCGAAGCTCAGCAGCGGGCCGGTGGCGGAACTGAGGTCGAAGGACGGCGACACGAGCGAGGTGTCCTGGCTCGCGCCCTGCCCGATGTGGTCGCTGTCGACGATGGCGAAGCCGCCGTCGCCGCCGGTGAGGTTGCCGCGGGAGCCCGGGTCGTCGAAGGTCCAACCGCCGTTGCTGCCATCGGCGTTGGAGACGGTCCAGCCGTCCGGCGGGCCGGTGGTGGAGGTGAACGGCTCGGTCGGTCCGCTCAGCGAGACCGAGTAGCCGGGAGCGTCGGTGGAGGCCGGGTCGACCGGCACCGAGACGTTGGCGGTCTCGTCGGCGGTGCCCACGGTGACCGTCTTGTCCACGGCCTGGTAGCCGGGGTAGTCCGCGGTCACGTGCAGCGTGTACGAGCTGCCCTGGGGCAGGTTCAGGGAGAAGTCGCCGGTGGTCGGGTCGGTGAAGACCGGGCCGCCGGGCACGCCGGCCGCGGTGATCTTCGCGTACAGCGGCCAGCCGTGGCCGGAGCCGTCGGTGACCTTGCCGGAGACGGTCTGCTGCGGCACCGAGTCCAGCGCGAACGACTCGGTGACGGTGGCTCCGTCGTCGAGCTGCACGCCGGTGGCCGAGCCGTCCGCGTAGCCGTACGCGGAGGCGGTCAGGTCGTAGGCGCCCGGCGGGATGTCCAGCTTGTAGCTGCCGTCGGCGCCCGAAGTGGCGCTGTGGTCACCGGCCTTGACGGTCGCGCCGGAGATCGGGTCGCCGGTGGCGTGGTCGGTGACCTTGCCGGTGATCACGCCGTGCGGGCCGCTGCGGAACGCGGCCAGGCCGTTGGGCGTGCCGAGCCCGGTCGGGCCGTCGTAGCCGGGACCGGCGGTGCACAGGGCGGCCGGGGTGCAGCTGCCGTTGTTGCCGGTGGTCACGTCGTTGAGCGCGCCGGCCTGGGCGTAGGGGTACGCGTTCGGGTACGTGCCGTCGCCGGGGGTGCCGGCCGACGCGTAGACGCCCGCGATGATCGGGGACGACGCGCTGGTGCCGCCGTACACCGACCAGCCGCCGCCACCGTAGGTCTGGTAGACCGAGACGCCGGTCTCGGGGTCGGCGACCGCGGAGACGTCGGCGACCGTGCGGTTGTCGCAGGCGGTGTCGGTCTGGAAGGCCGGCTTGGGCTCGTAGAGCGAGCAGCCGGAACCGGGGCCGCCGTAGGCGTTGTTCCACACCGACTCGGACCAACCGCGGCTGGTGCCGGTGTCCTTGGTGAGCGCGGTGCCGCCGACGGAGGTGACGTACTGCGAGGCGGCCGGGTAGCTCACCCCGTAGGCGCCGTCACCGGAGGAGGCCACGACCGCCACGCCCGGGTGGTTGTAGTACGGGTCCATCGAGGTCGCCTCGGAGGGGTCCTCGCCGCTGCCGGGGGTGGAGTCGTAGCCGGTGCCGTAGGAGTTGGAGACGTACTTCGCGCCGAGCGCGACCGCCTCGTCCACCGCGGCGCCGAGGTCCTCGAAGTTCGCCGTGTCCGCCTCGACCAGCAGGATGTGGGCGTTCGGGGCGGCCGCGGAGACCATGTCGATGTCGAGGGAGATCTCGCCGGACCAGTCGGGGTCGGGCGAGGGCAGGTCGTCGGTGCCGCCGCGCTGGCTCACCTTGGTGAAGCAGCCGCTGTCCACGGTGCACGCGGGCAGCCCGAACTGGTCGCGGTAGACGGCCAGGTCGGCCGCCGCGTTCGGGTCGTCGTACGCGTCGACGATGGCGACGGTCTGGCCCGCACCGCCGTCCGCGGGAAGCGCGTACGCGCTCTGCAGGTCGCCGGCGCCGAAGCCGGCCGGGGTGGCGGCGTGCGGCTGGACCCCCTTCTTGGCGGGCACGTCGGTACGCCGCAGCGCGAAGCAGGCGAACTGGCCGGGCTTGGGGGTGCCGCACGCACGCACCGCGCTGGTATGGGACTTGGTGGCCGCGGGCGCGGCCGATGCCGTTGCCGCCAGGGGCACTTGCAGCCCCAGCGCGGCGAGCGCGGCAGTCGTGAGCGCGGCGACCACGCCGCGTCTGAGGAAGGGTATGCGCAAGGTGGGTCTCCCTTGGGCGTGACCTGATGCCGGGTGTTCGCCGGCTGCGGCCCGATCGAACCGCTGGCGTATACCTGTGCATCACCGACCCCATGGGAATCCTTTACGCATTGACGGATACCTGACATCGTTGCCACGCATCGGACCGTCACGTTTACGCCACCCGGCTCACCGCGCCCACACGGCACCCTCACCACACCCGCAGCGGATCGCCACCGCACCCACACCACACGCCTCTTGACGCAGGCCGCCGACCTGCGGTGCACCCGCCCTCGGATCAGCCCGGTTCCCGCGTGTCCACCCCCGCGAGCAGGGCGAGCCCGCTCTCCGCCTCGCCACCGGGCGCGGTCGTGCGGGCCACGATCCGCGCGTCGCCCCGGTGGGCGGCCAGGACGTCGCAGTCGAGTTCCGGCCGCGAGGTCGCGTACGCCCGGACCCGGCCCCCCGACCCGGACCCGGCGGCCGTTCCGGTCAGTCCAGCCAGCCGTTGCGGGCCGCGTGCCAGACGAGCTGGATGCGGTTGTCGACACCCGCCGTACGCTGCATCGCCGCGATCCGGCGCTGGACGGTGCGGATCGCGACGCCGAGCGAGCGGGCCATGGCGGCGTCGGTGCTGCCCATCACGAGCATCGCGAGGATGCGCTGCTGGAGGGTGCTGTCGCCCGTGCCGGGGCGGGCCAGCGGCACCCCGCCGGACCAGACGCTCTCGAAGAGCATCACCAGGGCGTCGAGCAGGCCGCTCGCACCGATCACCAGCATGACCGGTTCGGGCGGCAGGGTGTCGGCGCCGAGCAGGACGAGGGCCACCGAGCGGTCCGCGACGCACATCCGGATCGGCAGCCTGTCGACCACGCGGACGTCCGCGCCCGGTGGCAGGACGTCGAGGGCGCTGTCCACGCCGTCGGGCTCCTTCTGCACCGCGGCGCGCTCGACGACGACCCGGCGGCGGACCGTGGACACCCCCGATCCGATGGCCTGGAGGAATCCGGCCGGCCCGCCCGCTGCGGCGAAATCCGCCGAGCCCGCCTGCCCGTCCGCCCGGTCCGGGCCGCCCGACGCGCCCGGGCCACCCGCAGCGCCCAGCTCACCCGGCCCACCCGACGCGCCCAGCTCATCCGGATCACCCGGATCACCTGGATCACCCGGATCACCCCGCCCCCCGGGCAACTCCGGCTCCACCACCTCCGTGCCCCCGGGTGCGAAGACCAGCAACTCCCCCCGGGCCTGCCGCAGTACGGCGTCCAGCCGGACCCGTACCGCCTCGGCGCCCGCTACGGCCTGGACCACCTCCTCGGCCCGGTGGCCCTCGTGCACCCGCTGGTACTCCACCGCGAGCCGGTCGAACAGCGCCCGGCCGCGCACCAGTTGCTCCTGTACGCGGGACAGCATCGGGAGCAGCCCCTCGTGCGGCGGCAGCGGGTACCAGCGGTCGTCCAGGCCCAGCCGGGCCAGGCCGCGTGCGGCCAGTTCCACGCACGCGGCCCGCGCGGCCTCCTCGGACAGCCCCGCCTGCCGGGCCAGTTCGGCGACCGCCACTCCCCTGGTCGCCACCAGCAGCGGATAGGCCCGGTCCGCGTGGGCACTCAACCCGAGTGCTTCAAACGGGCGTTCGGTCATGATCGTGAACTGTAGTCCCCGGCCCCCGGCCGAATGTCGGACTTTGCCGATCCCGTCGCACCCCCGACCGTACGCGGGCGATCCGCGCACAAGGGGTCAGCTACGCAAGGGAGCCCATACACGACCGATACGTGACCGACGGGTCACCGACCGTGTCCGCCCGGCCGCGGCGGACCCACGTGCCCGCCGCGGCCGGGACGTTCACTCCCGCTCGACTCAATCGCGCTCGGCCGACAGCGCCGCCAGCTCCCGTTCCACCGCCCGCTCGTGCGCCTCGGCGTCCTCGCGGGCCCGCTTCGGGCTCCACCGTCCGGCCATCACGAACACGAACGGCACGAACAGCACCTGGCCACCGACGCAGATCCACCACCAGTCACGCCACTGCCCGGGCCCGTCCGCGGACGCCTTCTGCACCTTCGCACCATAGGAGTCGAGCACCGCGAGCTGCGGCTGCGCCTTCGCCACCACGGCCAGCCCGTCCGGCCCGACCTGCTGAACGGCCTGCGCGGTCAGGGCCGCCGGGGCCTTGCCGGGCGGGTACTTGCCGAGCTCCGCGAACAGTTGCGGGTGCTGCTTGACGATCGCCAGCGCGGGCCCTGCCGTCTGCGAGGCCGCGGTGACCTGCGCGCCGTGGTCGACCAGCGGCGTGACCGAGGTGACCAGCACCGGGATGAACGCGGCCGACACGGCGACCACGATCCGTACCGTCCAGCCCCACACCGCCAGTCCGGTCGCGGTCGCCGCCGGGTTGCGCTTCTCCACGGTCTCGGTGAAGCCCGCCATCCACGGCCCGTAGGCGATGCCGCTGAAGACCCCGATGCCGATGAAGAGCCAGGCGAAGGTGTAGTAGCCGGTGCTCTGGTGGGTGGCCCGGGAGGCGAACACCGCGGTGACCGCGATCGATCCGACCGCGCCGACCACCATGAACGGCTTGCGGACCTTCAGCCGGTCCGAGAGCAGCCCGACCGCGACCAGGGCGATCGCGTTCGCCGCCCAGTACCAGTTGGCGAGGGCGTTGGCGCGCTGCTCGCTGTAGCCGAAGGTGGTCGCGAAGTAGACCACGAAGTTGCCGACGGCCGCGTAGTACAGCAGCAGGAACAGCGCGATGGCCAGTGCCGAGCCCGCCACGTCCAGCCGCAGCATCCCGCGCCACTCGCCGCGCCGGGAGGCGGCGGGCTCGATGCCCTTGGCGCGGGCCTCGACCAGCGCCCGGTCCCGCAGGCTGACCATGATCTGGTCGCGGACCGCCGGCGCCAGCTCGCGCAGCGCCACGAGCGCGACCACGAACACCGCGAAGCCCGCGATCCCCGAGTAGCGCAGCTCGTCCTGCCAGCTCGCGCTGTCCAGCGTGTGGCTGGTGACCATGGTGACCACGAGGCTGCCGATCACCGGCCCCATCGTCCAGTACCCCATCGCCGTGGCCCGCCCGAGCTGCGGCGAGAAGTCCCTGATCAGCGCGGGCGTGGCCACCAGCACGATGCCCTCGACAAAGCTGACCAGCGCGAAGAGCACCAGGTAGGTGGCCTTGCCGCCCGCGTGCGGCAGCCCGAAGAAGACCAGCCCCGACGCGACCAGCAGCCCGTAGACCACCATGTTCGCCCGGCCCCACCGGTCGGCGAGCCCGGCCAGCAGCGACGCGAACGCGCCGACCGCGTTGCCGATCACCGACACCCACACGAAGTAGCGGTACGTCATCCCGAAGTGCGTGATGATCGACGTCGCCACGGCGTACTGCACGTAGAGCATGTAGTAGAGCACGATCGTGGTGAGCACCACGATCGCCAGGCAGCCGATCCGGCGCGCGGTGGGCGGGTAGCCGACCAGGTCGCGCCGGTAGAGCCGGGTGAGCGCGCCGCGGGGTCCGGCGCCGGGTGCGCCGGGGCCGGGTCTGTCGGCTTCGAACGAGGTCGGGGTGGCGGACATACGGCTCCTCCTGGAGTGCTGGACCCCGGGCACACGTGCCGCGGGACCACGGCCGAGGTTGCGGTGAGGGTAGTACCGACCAGTCGGTATGCCTAGGGGGTGCGCGCATCCGGAACGGGGGGAAGCGCGCCGGGCGGACGGGGAAAAGGACGTCGAGCGTGACGGGGGACGGCGCGCCGCTCCGGACCGCGCGCCCGTGACCGCCTACGGACTTTGTGGAAGGGTCGTAACAAGCCCTGTGGGACTGCTGGTTCACGATGGCCGGCGCCGACAGATCTCGGATACGGTGCCGGCATGGTTGCGCACGGGGGGCAGGACGAGGGCCGGAGCTTCGACCTCGACGGGAGCGGCGCGACACCGCTGACCTCGGAGGACCCGCGCCGGATCGGGCCGTTCCCGGTGATCGGGCTGCTCGGCGTCGGCGGGATGGGCCGGGTGTACCTCGCGGTCGCGGAGGACCGCTACACCGCGGTCAAGCGGGTCCATCCGGTGCTGGCCCAGGACCCGGACTTCCTGCGCCACTTCAAGCACGAACTCGACAACCTGGCCAGGCTTCCCGCGGGCGTCAGCGTCCCGCTGCTGGCCACCGACCGCACCGCGAACCCGCCATGGTTCGCCACCGAGTACATCCCCGGGGTCACCCTCACCGAGGCGGTACACCTGCACGGCGGACCGCTGCCCCGGGCGGCGCTGTGGTACCTGCTGCGCGAACTGGCCGCCCGGCTCAAGGCGTTGCACGCCCTGGACATGCTGCACCGGGACGTCAAGCCGTCCAACGTGATGCTGACGCTCGACGGGCTCGCCCTCATCGACTTCGGCATCGCGCGGGCCGCCGACCAGAGCCGGCTGACCAAGACCGGGATGGTGCTCGGCACGCCCGAGTACATGGCACCCGAACAGGCCGAAGCCGTACGCCCGTTGACCGCGGCCGCCGACGTGTTCGCGCTCGGCAGCCTGCTCTTCTTCGCGGCGACCGGCGCCTCGCCCTTCGGCCCGGGCTCCGGCCTCGAAGTGCTCTACCGCATCGTGCACACCGAGCCGGACCTGTCCGCGCTGCGCGGCCTGGACCGCGAACTCGCCGACCTGGTCGCCGCGTGCCTCGACAAGTCCCCCGCCGCCCGGCCCACCGCGGCGGACCTGCTCGACCGCGTCGCGGAAGGCGCCGCTCCCGCCGCCGCCGACTGGCCGACCGCGGTCGCCGAACAACTGGAGCGCCGCGCCGCGTTCGCCGCCGCCGTGCCGGCACTTGATGAACTCACCTCCGCCACGGTGGACTTGAAACCGGCGCCTCCTGCCGCGCCGGCCGCGGCGATCGCGGGGGCGGCGGCGACCGGGCAGGAAGGCACGTCGGCGGAGCCGCCACCCGCCGGCCCTCCGGAAGCCGGCGGCGACCCCGAGAAGCGCGTACGCCCGCCCGAAACGCCCAAGCGGCGCTCCCGCAAGCTCGTCCTGATCATCCCGATCGTCCTGGCGGCGGGCGGGGTCTCCGCCGTCACCCTCCTGCCGTACGCGTTCTCGCACACCGACGGGAAGCCGTCCGCCGCTCCCTCGTCGGGGCCGTCCGTGTCGCCGTCCGCCGACCGCGGCGGGCCGTCGTCCTCGGCGCGCCCCGGCCACTCGACGTCGGCGTCCGCGTCGACCTCGGGGCACTCCTCCGGCGCGGGCGCGAAGTCGGGCGCGACATCGGGCGCGGGCTCGAAGAAGTCGGGAACGGGGTCGGCGGGCGGAACCGGCGGCTCGCACAGCGGCGGCAGCGGCACCAGCGGGGGAAGCGGGGGCACGTCCGGGGGCGGGTCGTCCTCGTCGGGGGGATCGTCCTCCGGCGGGTCGAGCGGGGGGAAGCGGCGGGAGCGGGGGCACGACGAAGATCGGCTCCGCCGGGACCTACCGCATCAAGAACGCGTCCAACGGCCGCTGCCTGGAGCTGGACACCAGCACCGGCAACGGAAGCATGTTCGCGCAGACCGGTACCTGCTCCCCGGAGAACAGCCCTTACTACGAGTGGACCTTCAAGCCCGCTTCGAGCGGCACGTTCGAGGTGATCAACAAGGGCAACGGCTACTGCCTCACCGGCTTCCTGTCGGACAACTGGGTGAGCGCGGCGCCGTGCGGTTCGACCGGCCAGTACTGGCGGATCGGCAGCGCGAAGTCCGCCGGCAGCACCCTGGAGAACACCAGCTCCTGGCAGTGCATGAATCTGGACACCGAGGCGAAGGTGACCGCCTGCAACGCCTCGTCCTCCTCGCAGCTCTGGAGCTACGCCAGCAAGGGCTGACCCGGCAGCGACCCCAGGGCGCTGATCCCCGCACAGCTGCGCCAAGCCCCCAAGAGGCCCCGCCCCACCAGATGTCAAGGAAACCTTGACAACGTGGGCGCGTCAAGGTCTCCTTGACACGGCGCCGGCCCTGCCGCTTCCCGCCGACGGGCGCCCGGCGGCCGCGGACCGCCGCGGACCGCCGCGGCACGACACCCACGAAGGCAGACAGCGATGAACAGCGAGGAACTGCTCGACGCCCAGGAGGCCGCTCGGGTCCGTGAGGGAGTCGCGGAGGCCGTCCTGCGGGCCCCCGAAGGGCTGGCCGAGTCCCTGGAAGACGACGCGACGGGCTTCCTGCGCCTGGTGGACGCCACCCGGATCGGCGCCGAGGAGACGAACCGGCTGCTGCGCGAGGCGGTCCAGGGCGCCCGGGCCGCGGGCCACAGTTGGGACACCGTGGGCCGGGTGCTGGGCGTGAGCCGGCAGGCCGCCCAGCAGAGGTTCGCCGGCAAGGCAGCCGACGCCGTCTCCGCCGGCCCCGGCACCCAGGGCCCCGGCGCCCAGGGCCCCGACGGTCCGGAGCGACGCGTCCTGACCCCGCTGACCGCGTTCAACGAAATGGCGGCGCTCGCCCAAGCCGGCGCGGACGGTTGGCAGTTGGTCGGCTACGGAGCCCTGTACCACGAGGTCGAGGCATCCGACCGCCGCTGGGAGCACTGCCGGGTCACGATCGCGGCCGCCGCCCGGCGCCGGCGCATGGAGGCCGAAGGGTGGGTCCCGGTCGGCGCGGGCTGGTTCCCCTGGCGCTACTACAAGCGGCCGCTGCACCAAGCCGCGGCAGACTGTTGAAACGCCCCCGAGCCGTGCCCGGCACCGGCTCGGACTCCGCGAGCCGCTACCTCGAATCGGTCTCGTCACGGCGCCTGCGCTATGTTCCCCGCCATGACCGAGCTAGGACCAGATGTCTGGCCGCCCGCCCCGATCAGGACCGAGCGGCTCGTGCTCCGCGAACCCGAGGCCCGGGACCGTCCGGCGATCGTGGAGCTGTTCTCCTCACCGGAGGTGGGCACCTACACCGGTGGCGCCCGGCCTCGCGAGGAACTCGAGCGCGCGGTGCCCGAGGTGCCGAGGCGGCGCCCCGGGCTCTTCGTGGTCGACCTCGACGGAGCGATGATCGGCATCATCGAACTCAACCACCGTGACGCGGACCATCGCAGCCAGGTCCGCCCGGATGACGGCGAGGCCGAACTCGGCTACCTCTTCCTGCCGCAGGCGTGGGGGCACGGGTACGCCGCCGAAGCGTGCGCGGCGGCACTCGACTGGTTCGCATCCGCGCTTCCCGGCGAACCGGTGACGCTCGTCACCCAGACCGCCAACGACCGCTCGATGCGCCTCGCGGTGAAGCTGGGGTTCGTCGAAGTGCAACGGTTCGAGGAGTGGGGCGCCGCACAGTGGTTCGGCCGGTGGTCCTCTCCCCCAGCGTCCGCCTGACCCGCGGCCCCTGACGGCACACACGCGGGCCGGCCGATCCGAGGACCGGCCGGCCCCCGCCGGCTCCCGACGCTCGGCGCCGGGTGAACCACCGTACGGATCAAGCTCAGCGGCTGCCCGCGCCCGTCACGAGGCGGTGCAGCTGAGCGCGGGCACCGTGAACGCGCCGGCGGCGGTGCCCTGCAGGCCGAACGTGGTCGAACCCGCCGCCGGCAACGCGCCGTTGTACGACAGGTTCGTCGCCGTCACGGCGCTGCCGGACTGCGCGAGGTCCGCGCCCCAGCCGCTGGTCTCCTGCTGGCCACCGGGCCAACTCCACTTCACCGTCCACCCGTTCACCGCCGCCGCACCCGCGGTGACGGTCACGGTCGCGGTGAAGCCGGCGTCCCACTGGTTGTCCACGTGCAGAGCGGCGGTACACCCGCCGCTCCCGGCCCCGCCGGTCGAGCCCGCGGACGTGCCGGACGAGGTGCCCGAGGAGGTGCCCGACGACGTCCCCGCGCTGGTGCCGCTCGACGCACCCGAAGACGTGCCCGAGGAGGTACCCGACGACGTGCCCGACGACCCGCCGCCGGACGTACCGCCGCCGTCGAATGCGGGTGCCTTGATGCTCGCGAGATACCCGTCCTTGACCGTGTCCACGGTCTGCCAGTCGCCCTCCAGGATGCCGCCGGTGTCACCGGAGTCCGGATTCCACGACCAGAAGGTCCAGTTGAAGCTGTCCCCGCCGTACGTGGACGTCGGACGCAGGTAGGTCACCAGCGCCTTGAGCCACTGCTGGTCGGTGGTCGACTGGAGCGTGGTGCCGAACTCGCCGACCCACACCGGGGCGATGTTCTGCTCGAAGAGGTAGCCCCAGTACTTCGACCAGATCCCGGGCATGTTGGCCGGGAAGGTCGGGTCGTCGAACCAGCTCTGCTGCGCGACGCTGGTGGCGTAGTCGTGCGCGGAGTACACCACCCGGTTCGGCACGTCGAGTTCGACCGGGTACTGGCCGGCGCCCATCAGGTTGCCGCCCCACCACCCCGAGGTGCCGTTGTAGGTCTGGATGCCCTCGACGAAGATCAGCAGGTCCGGGTTGACGCCGAGGACCGCGTCGCCCGCGCGCTCGGCGGCCAGCCGCCAGTCGATACTGGTGTCACCGCAGCCCCAACAGGCCGGGTCGTGCGGCTCGTTGTGGAGGTCGATGCCGATCACCGCCGGGTTGCCCTGGTAGCGGGTGGCGAGCGCCTTGAGGTCGGTGATCCAGGTGCTCTCCGGGACCGACGCGGTGTACCAGAGCGCGGACTGCCCGCTCGCGTCGGGCCGGTGCCGGTCCAGGATCACCCGCAGGCCGATCGACCCGGCGTAGTCGATGATCTTGTCCATCACCTGGAGCGAGTCCAGGCCCTGGAGGTCGGCGTTCATGTTGTAGAAGTTGATGCTGTCCGGCATCGTGCCCGGCTTGAAGATGTCATCGCTGTACGGCAGCCGGATGGTGTTGTAGCCGAGCGACTTCATCTGGTCGATCATGCTCTTGTAGTCGCGCGCCCAAAGGCCGTGCGCCACATGGTTGTCGGTCTCGAAGCCGAACCAGTTGACGCCCGCGATCCGGACCGGCTGGTCGTTCGCGTCGAGGATCTGCCGGCCGCTGGTGTGCCAGTAGCCGGTGCCGGCGTCGGCGGTCGTGGCGCGCCCGCCGGCCGCGGCGGGGTCGGCGGCGGCCGTCGCGGACGGCTGGCCGGCCGCCGCGAACAGCGCCATCAGCGCGGCCGCGACGAGGCCGGCGAGCACGGCTCGCAGCCGGGCGGGCGTCACGCGCGTTCTCGTGGGGCTCGGGGAGGTCTCGGGGCTCGGGGAGCCCGGGTAGGGGACCACGGTGGTGATTCCTCTCGGTGGGGGGAGGACGCGACGGAGGAGCGGTGAGCTGTGGGAGCGCTCCCAAGCCGCGCCACCCTGTATGGAAGCGAGGTTGGGCTTCGGCCGTCAAGGGGCCGCGCAGGGTTCAAGAGGTGAAGCGGAGAGGGGAGTTGGCGAATACCCGGGCCGGGCCGAGCGGGTGGGGCGAACGCGTGGGCCCGGCTGCGCGGGTGCGACCGGCCGCACCCGCGTCCGTCTCCGCGCCACCGCCCCCCTACCTGTGACCGTGCGTGTTCGCCGGGGTGAATAATGCCCCGCATGGACCAGGGACTTGCTGCGTTACTGGGTGCGACGGTAGGTGTCGTCGGGACGGTCGCGGCGTCGGCGATCTCCAGTGGGGCGACGCGGCGGCAACTGGAGGGGCAAGCCAAGGTCGAGCACTCGCACTGGCGCAGGCAACTGCGGCGCGAGGCGTACAGCGCCTTCCTGGCCCCGGCCAACGAGTCGCGCACTGCTCTGAAGATGGCCGCACGAGCCCTGGTCGGCGATGCCCCGGATATGGCGGAAGCCGATCGGCAACTCAGGATCGGGCAAGATCAGTTGGCTCTGGTGCAGGCGACTTGGGCCGGCCTCGCGGTCGAGGGGCCCGAGTCGGTGGAGCAGGCGGCCCACAGCGTCCACCTGGGCCTCCACTCGATGCATACGACTCTTCTCGCCTGGCGCGACTCCTCGGGCGCCCCGGATCACAACGTCAACTTCGTCGAGCGTCACGCCGTCGAGGTGACCATGGTCTCCGAGCGCCTCAGCAGCTTCACGTCGGCTGCTCGCACCGCCTTGGACGACACCGACCTTCTGCCAAGCAGGCCCCACTGAGGGTGCGGCGCCGACGGCGAGAACCGCTGCCAGTCGTCTGTCAGCGCCTCGGTGTTCACGCCGATCAGCGTGCCGCAGGGCAGCGACACGAGTGTTTGTCAGCACTTCCTTTGGGCGTCAGCACGCCGGCGTTTCGGGGCTCCACTGCCGTACCAAACCGATCCGGCTCCACCGGTACGCCGCGACAGTCCACGCCCGGGTCAGGAGGGCCTGCGCATCGCTCTCTTGTGGCGTGATCGGACATCGGATGACTTCGTTCCGGACCGGTAAGCGGGCACGTTTGCGCGGTATCGAGCCCGAGGACTGGACGGTGTTCGGTCGCCGGGCCCGCAACATCGCGCCGAAATCCACGATCGGGCACGTCAGAGCAGCTGGAGCACCTCGGCCAGCGCACCGGGACGCCGGTCGACGGGCAACGGATCGACCAGGTGGACCCGGCACCCCAGCGTGGCAGCGCCGGTGTCCGCGACAGGCTCGTCCCCCACCATGAGTGCATCGCCGGGCGCCACGCCGAGCTTGTCGCACGCCATCTGGAAGATCCGGGGATCGGGCTTCTTCACCCCGCACTCGAAGGAGAGGAAGTAGGCGTCCACGAGGTCATCGACACCGTGGTCGCGGAAGACAGTGCGCATGTCCCAGCCGATGTTGCTGACGACAGCGACCGGGATGCCTCGCCCGCGCAGGGCGCGGAGGGTTTCCTCGGTGTCGGGGTAAGGCAGCCACGCCCCGGACACTTGGGAACGTTCGTACAGGGCCTCGGCCAGGTCGGCGGCGGGCAGATCCGATTCCCGGGCAAGGGCCGTGAAGGCAGCCCGGTGTCGTTCGGCGGTCAGATCGCGCTCCCGCCACAGTGCCTCCAGACGGGGCGGCACCGTGCGCGGAGGAACCCCTCCGGGTTGAGCCCCGAACTCTTCCAACCGGCCGACGCACGAGTCGAGTTCACCCTCGGGCACGTCCAGACCGGCCTTCGTTGTCACCGCGCGCAGCCACTGCGCGGCAGATTCGATCCGGAAGAGGGTCCCGGAGAAGTCGAACATCACGCCCTTGATCATGCAGCCGATCCTGGCGGCGTCGACGAGCCGGCCGCAAGCCCGAGACGAGCACATCTTCGACCCGAGCAATCCACCAACGTCCTCAGGCACTTGAGACCCTTGATGCTCTTGATGCTCCTGAGGCCCTTCAGGTCCGAAGTGGGGCCCACACAACTCCGCGCACTGGAGTCGAGACAAGTGCTTGTCGGGTGTGTCCGTGGTGAGGTAGGTAGCCTGCCTTCATGGTTGCGGGCGAGGGGGCCGAACACATCGGTGCCGATCTTGAGGGTCAGGGCTGGGGTGCGACGCGCGCCTGGGTGGAGAAGGGGCTGGGCGAGGCGGAGCGCATCGAGGAAGTCGTGCGGTTGCGTGGCGGCTGGACGTCGCAGATGCGTCGTCTGGACATCCGCGGGCCGGGCGGTCGACGCTCGCTGGTCCTGCGGTCCTTTGCCAAGCCCTTCTTCGTTCGGCACGCGGAGGGCCTGCTGACCCGCGAGGCCGCCGTGCTGCGCCTGCTCGGCGACTCGGACGTGCCCGCGGCCTCGCTCGTGGCGGTGGACGCGACGGCGCAGTACTGCGACCACCCCTCCTTGCTGATGTCCCTGCTGCCCGGGACCGTGTGCCTGGGCGATGAAGGGGCCGATCGGCGTGCCGAACTGCTGGCCCGTCAATTGCTGCGCGTCCACCGGCTGCCGGTGACCGCGGAGGCCCGGCCTCGCACGTATCAGGCGTGGACCTCTCCCGAGCGGGTGAGCCCACCCGAAGACACCGAGCGGCCTGAGCTGTGGCAACGGGCCGTGGACGTGATCCGCCGCGAGCCCCCGGAGTACCGGGCGTGCTTCCTGCACCGGGACTTCCATCCCGGCAATGTCCTCTTCACGGGCGACGGCGTCGGCGACGGCGACGATCTGCGGATCAGCGGCGTCGTCGACTGGGTGGAGACCTCCTGGGGGCCGGCCGACCTGGACGTGGCCCACTGCTCGACGGCCCTGGCCCTGCTGCACGGGGTTCCCGCGGGCATGCGCTTCGCCGACCATTACCTTGCGGCGGGCGGGACGCCGGCCGAAGACCGCGCCGCTCATCTCTACTGGCGTCTGCTGGACGCGTTGGCCTTCGCTCCGGACGCCGAGAAGGTCGCGGTCCCCTGGCGCGAGGTGGGGCGTACCGATCTGACCCCCACCGTGCTGACCAGGCGGCTGGAGGGATACCTCCAGGCGCTTTTCGACCGATACGCGTGAATCCGGATCGGTAGCCTGCGGGCAGGAGACCCGCGGTCGGCGGGGCTGTCATGCCGCGGGTTCTTCGGGGCGTTCGACGAGGCGGCCGCGTGCGAAGCGGGCTGCGGCGCGAACCAGCGCGACGGGACGGGGTGCGGCCACGGCGCGCCGTCGGGCCCGGGCGGACTCGATCGGCTTGACGACCAAGGCCGGTCCGGCGACCCGGCTGCCGGCGCCGTGGTCAGGCGGCCGGACGGGCGGTGTGGCCGCGGCCCGAGCCGGCTCGGCGGACGTCCCGGGCGGCCAGGGCGATCATGACGGCGGGAATGAGGATGTCGTTGGCGAGGATGCCGCCCGTGTTTCCGGCGGCGTGGTCGCCGTTGGCGAACCACTGGTAGACGTGGCCGATCGTGGCTCCCCAGAGGAACGCCGCGGCCGCCAGCCCGCTGGTGAGGCGCTCGCGGGGCGACGCGGACGCGGCGCGGAAGCCCAGTACGGCGAGGCCGAGGTTGGCGAAGGCGATCTCGAACTGGAACGGCGAGTGGGCGAAGCCGATGGTGTCGGCCATGCCCTTCGGGACCGCCAGGAACGAGATCGTGATCCACACGCTTCCGATGCCGAGGGCGCCGACGGCCCACCAGCGCTGCCAGATCTCCGCCGCCGGCCGGTCCGGGCCGCGGCGACGGCAGCTCAGCAGCGCCCCGAGCGCGGGCACCAGCATGAAGAGGAGCGGAAACGTGGTCTGAACGGCGTACGGGAGGTTGTCCATGAGCTGAGTGTTGCATGGTTAATATTAACGACGCAACAGTCAGGTAGAGTGGACGCATGGACGAAGGACTGGCAGAGCTCCTGTACCGCGTGGTCATGCTGATGGGCGAGGCGGCCCGGCGCCGCTCCGGCCCGAACCAGCGCCTCTCCCACAGCCAACTGCGGCTGCTGGGCACCCTTGAGGAGATCCAACCCGCCACCCAGCACCAGCTCGCCGAGGCCCTGGCCCTGTCCGACCCCGCCATCAGCCGCGCCCTGCGCCCGTTGGAGGAGCAGGGGTACGTGACGATCACCGTCGACCCCGCCCACCGGCGCCGGCGCCTGGTCGCCCTCACCCCGATCGGCCAGGACACCTTCCTGGCCGAGGGCAAGCCCCTGGAGGAGGAACTCCGCACCGCCCTCCTCCAGGCCGGCTTCCCCTACGAGCGCTACCTCGCCGACACCCACCGGCTCGCCGCGCTGCTGACACCCGCGCAGCCACGGCGCGCAGCCACGGCCCGGCAACCGGACGGCGCACCGGACGGCACGTCGCAACCGGATCGATCGGGGCCGGCGTGAGCAAGGAGAAGGTGAATCCCGCCCCGCACGAAATCCGGGCCGCCCTGGCACCGTTCGCCACCCGACCGCACAGGGTCGTCGGTTAGGCTTACCTAAGTGCCTGGCGGCCCGGGCGTGCAACGCGGAGGCCGCCCGGAGCGTGCGCACGGCATGCACGAGGCACACGGACAGCCGAGCGCGCGAGACAGCGCGAGGAAGCGGGCGCATCGATGGCGGAACGACCGCAACGCAGGACCCCCACCCCGAAGCGCGCGACCGTACTGCGCGGCGAGAGGATCACCCCGCACATGGTCCGGGTGGTGCTGGCCGTGGACCCGGCCGCCACCCTGGACATCGGGGAGTACACCGACCACTACGTCAAACTGCTCTTCCCGGCCGAGGGCGAGACCTTCCCCGAGCCGCTGGACATCGAGGCGATCCGCCGCGACCAGCCCCGGGAGCGCTGGCCCCGGACCCGCACCTACACCGTCCGGTCCTACGACCCGGGCACCCGCGAGATGGCGGTGGACTTCGTGGTCCACGGCGACGAGGGCGTCGCCGGTCCCTGGGCGGCCCGGGCGCAGGCCGGCGAGGTGCTGTACTTCAGTGGTCCGGGCGGCGGGTACACCCCCGATCCGGCCGCCGACTGGCATCTGCTCGCCGGCGACGAGAGCGCGCTGCCCGCGATCGGCGCCGCGCTCGACCGGCTGCCGGCCGACGCGACCGCGAAGGTCTTCATCGAGGTCTCCGGGCCCGAGGAGGAGCAGAAGTTCGACGTCGGCCCCGGCACCGAGGTGGTGTGGCTGCACCGCGGCACCGGCCAGGTCGGCGCCGCGCTCGTCGAAGCGGTCACCGCACTCGACTTCCCGGCCGGCCGCGTGCACGTCTTCGTGCACGGCGAGGCCACGTTCGTCCGCGACCTGCGCCGCCACCTGCGCCTGGACCGCGGCATCCCGCGCGAGGACCTGTCCATCTCGGGTTACTGGCGCCGCGGCAAGGACGAGGACGGCTGGCAGTCCTCCAAGCGGGAGTGGAACGCGGAGGTCGAGCGCGAGCAGGAGGGCGCACCGGCCGCCTCGTAACGGCAGGGCGTACGGGAGGCGGCACCCGCCGAGGGGTGCCGCCTCCCGCCCGGTCCCGGATGCCCCGGAGGATCAGACGGCCTTCTGGTACGACCGCAGGGTGCGGGTGGAGAGCCAGACCGCGGCCAGGGCGAGCGCGACCAGGGCGCCGCCGCGGGTGAGGACCAGCGAGCCGTCCGGGTGCGCGGCCATGGCCGAACGCCCGGCGACCAGCGCCCAGTTGACGGGGTTGACGGCAGCGACGTGCCGCATCCAGGCGGGCATCAGGCCGGGGGCCATGAAGGCCGAGGAGAGGAAGGTCAGCGGCAGCAGCAGGAAGGTGTTGATGCCGATGATGCTCTCGCGCTGCCTGACCAGCATGCCCAGCGCGTTGGAGAACGCGCCGAAGACCGTGCCGAGCAGGACGGACGCCACGACGAGCAGCGCCAACCCGCCGACGCCGCCCGGGTAGTGCGCCCCGCCCGCCTTGCCGAGCAGGATGATCACCACCGACTGGAGCGCGGTGATCAGACCCTGCTGGACCACGCCGGCGTTCATCAGGGCGGCCCGGCTGACCGGGGTGATCAGGAAGCGGTTGAGGGTGCCGCGCTCGATCTCCTCCAACATGCCCATGCCTGCCCACATGTTGGAGGACACCGCGCTCATCACCACCACCCCGGGCACGAGGTAGTCCAGGTAGGAACCGGCGCCGAAGCCCGGCAGTTCGACGACCTTGCGGAAGAGCGAGCCGAACAGGAAGAGCCAGATGACGGGTTGGACCAGCGTGATGACGACCACGACCGGCTGGCGCACGATCGCGACGATCTGACGCTGCGTCATGTACCAGGTCTGGGCGAGGACTTCACCCCCGCGCCGGACCCTTCCTGGGTCGGTCGCGGCGGAGGCGGCGGATGAGGCGGCGGACCCGCCGGGCGCCGAGGTGTGCGGGGTCGCGGTGCTCATCGGGCGTCTCCGGAAGTCGTGGCGGCGGTACGGGCGTCGGCGGGCGGGTTCGTGGCGGTGGTACGGGCGTCGGGGAGGACTCCGGTCCCGCCGGGGCCCGCGCCCGTATCGGCGCCGGCCTCGGCGAACCGCCGCCCGGCGTACCGCAGATACACGTCGTCCAGCGACGGCCGGGCGACCGTGACGGCCGCGACCGCCGCGCCCTGCCGCTCCAGAGCGGCCAGCACGTGCGGTACGGCGGCGGGCCCGTCGTCGGCGCGGGCACTGATCCGGCGGCCGTCGACGTCCACCTCCCGCACCCCGGCGAAGGTGTCGAGCGCGGTCCGCAGCAGCCCGGCGTCGACCGGGCCGGGCGCGTCGCGCAGCTCCACATGGACCGCGTCGCCGCGCAGTTCGCCCTTGAGGGCGTCCGGGGTGCCCTCGGCGACGACCCGGCCGCGGTCCACGATGGCGATCCGCTCGGCGAGCCGGTCGGCCTCGTCGAGGTAGTGGGTGGTGAGCAGGATGGTCAGGCCGTCGTCGCCGGCCAGCCGGGCGATCTCGGCCCACATCGCGGTGCGCGCCTCCGGGTCGAGCCCGGTGGTGGGCTCGTCCAGGAAGAGCACCTCGGGGCGGTGCACCAGGCCGAGCGCGACATCGAGCCGGCGCTGCATGCCGCCGGAGTAGGTGTTGACCTTGCGGCGCCCGGCGCCGGCCAGGTCGAACCGGTCCAGCAGTTCGTCGGCGCGCCGCGCCAGCGCGGCGCCGCGCAGCCCGTACAGCCGGCCTTGCAGCAGCAGGTTCTCCCGGCCGGTGGCGACCGGGTCGGCGCCGGAGCGCTGGGCGACGACGCCGATGGCGCGCCGTACCCGCTCCGGGTGACGCAGCGCGTCGTGCCCGGCGACCAGGACGGCGCCGGAGTCGGGGCGGGCGAGGGTGGTCAGGACCCGGACGGTGGTGGACTTTCCGGCGCCGTTCGGGCCGAGCAGGCCGAAGACGGTGCCGGGCGCGACGGTGACGGACATGCCGTCCAGGGCCCGGACGTCACCCGGGTAGGTCTTGACCAGGTCGGTGGCCGCCACGGCGGGCGGATGCGTGCTCATGAGGGTTCCTCCGTGGGAAGGGTGGCCGGGGCGCGCGAGGGCGCCGCCGGTCGGCGGAGGCATGAGCGGCTCCCGAGGGAGGAGCCGGGCTATCGTGGGTGTGCCGCACCTCGATCACCTGGCACCCGCTCATGCGCGGAGTGCCCCCAGAAGGCTCTGGGGACGGTCGTGGTTGGTGTTCCGGCGTCCGCTGTTGCAGCAGCGGGCGCCGGTCTTGCTCCCGGGCCGTCCTGTCCCCGGGCCCCGCACCTTCGTGCGCGAGGGGTGGCCGGCGGGTCCTCTCCCCCGGTGCCGTCGTGCCGTACGGACGGGGTGGCCGGCTCCGACCCGCGGACAGCGCCGCGGGCCAGGGGGTGGGTCGGATCAGAGCGTCGGGTCAGAGAGCCAAGTCGATTCAGGTCAGGTCGGGTTCGGGGTCACCCGCTCTCCTCGCGCTCCCCGGGCGGGTCGGCCGCCTCGGCAGGGGCGAAGCCCTCCATCCGTTCCTCCAGACGGGACCACTCGTCCGGCACTTCGCCGGTCTCGTGCCAGCTGCGCCACTGTCCGATCCCGTCGAGGGTGCCGTCGGCGAACTCCTGGTACGTCGCGCGCAGCCAGGCGATCTGCGCCCGCACCATGTGGAGTTGGTAGTCGGTCTCGATGAGGAACATCCGCGGGAGTTCGCCGTCCAGCGCGTCCAGCACCCCGCGCAGCCCGGCCGCCTGGACCTCCAGCGCGCGCAGCCGGTCCCTGAGCAGGTCGGTCGCCTCGTCCGGGTGCAGGGCTCCCATCAGCGAGAGCGCGGTCTCGAAGAGCGGGTACTCCTGCGCGGGCACGGCGACCAGGTCGGCGAGCCAGTCGTGCATCTCGATCCGGCCGTCGTCGGTGAGCCCGTAGACGGTCCGCTCGGGGCGGTTGCCGTCCCGCTGCACGCCCGCGACCTCGACCAAGCCGTGCTTTTCGAGGTTCTGCACCACGGTGTAGAGCGAACCGAAGTTGATCTTGATGCTGTTTTCCTTGCCGCGTTGACGCAGCAGCCGCGCGATCTCGTACGGGTGCATCGGGCGCTCGGCGAGGGTCACCATCACCGCGAGGGCCAGCGGATTCGTCAGCTTGCGGCGCCGCGCCACCGGCACCCACCTCCTCACTCGTCGCCGTATATCCGGGTACGAATATATCGCGACTGTCGGCATCCGACAAGTGCGATGTATCGCGAGTTTCGCGATCCGGCGATGCGGCCCTCCCGCTCCCGGCCCGGTCCCGGCTCGCGCTCCCGGCCCGCTCCCGCCTCGCCCTCCTCCGCCCCGCGCACGGGAACGCGAAAGCCCGGCTCCGCTCGGCACGTTGGAAGTGCCGAGCGGAGCCGGGCTCGTCCCGGGCGGCGCGCACGCCGCGCCGGGTCCCGGTGCTCGCGGATCAGCCGGGCAGCCGGGCAGCCGGGCGACCAAGCCCCCGGTCACCCGCTCACGCCATGGTCAGCGCGTCCTGCCATGCGGTGCGGTCGGCCACGGCGGTACGCCACCGGCGCAGCGTGCGCGGCGGGATGCCGATCCCCAGCACCCCCGTCAACCTCTCACCGGAGCGGTAGGCGACGAGGAAGCGGCCGTCCGCGGGGTCGCCCTCCACCACCTGCGCCTGGTCGCTGCCGCGCAGCATGCCGTACGCCTGGATCTTGACGTCGTACTGGTCGGACCAGAAGTACGGGATCGGGGCGAAGGGCCGGCCGTCCTGCGGGTGCAGGAGGTTGCGGGCGACGGCCATGCCCTGCTCGGCCGCGTTGGTACGGTGCTCCACCCGCATCGGAGTGCCGAAGAGCGGGTTGAGCCATCGCGCGACGTCCCCGGCGGCGTACACACCGGGTGCGGCGGCGCTGTACTCGTCGCATTCGACTCCGTCGGCCACGCCCAGTCCGCTGCCGCGCAGCCATTCGGTGTTGGGGAGCGAGCCGATCGCGGTGACCACGTCGTCGGCCGGGAGGACGGTTCCGTCCGCCAGCCGCACTCCGGTCACCCGGCCCTCCTCCGCGGTGATCCCCGCGACCGCCGTCGCGGTCCGCAGGTCCACGCCCCGGTCGCGGTGCACCTGCGCCAGGTGGGCGCCGACCTGGTGCCCGAGCGCGTCGGCGAGGAGCACGGCGGACGGCTCGACGAGCGTGACGGCGGCGCCCAGGGCGCGGGCGGCGGCGGACACCTCGGTGCCGAGGAACCCGCCGCCCACCACGACCAGGCGCCGCCCGGCGGCCAGCCGGTCCCGCAGGACCACGGCGTCCTCCAGGTCACGCAGGACGTGGAGGCCGGCGGTGCCGGACGGGGCCAGGCGGCGCGGACGGACTCCGGTGCAGACGACCAGTCCGTCGTAGCCGAGTTCGGCACCGTCCGCCAGGGTCAGCGTGCGGCCGGCCGCGGAGAGGGCCGCGGCCGGCACGCCGAGCCGCAGGTCCACGTCGAGGGCGTCCAGGTCGGCCGGCCCGCGCAGGGCGGTGCGCTCGACCGGCCACTGCCCGGTGAGGACCTGCTTGGACAGCGGCGGCCGGTCGTAGGGAAGGTGCTTCTCCGACCCGACGAGGGTCAGGGCGCCGTCGTACCCGTCGCGGCGCAGGGTCTCGGTCGCCGCCAGCCCGGCGGCCGAGGCTCCGACGACCACCACGCGGCGCGGGGGAGCGCTGGTCACTCACTCACCAGCCGGATCGCCGCGGCGGGGCAGAGCGCGGCCGCCTCCTTCACGTCCTCGTACCGGTCGGCTCCCGGCCGGTCCGTCAGCATCTCCACGATGCCCTCGTCGTCCTGGTCGAACACGTCGGGCGCCGCCAGCACGCACTGCCCGGACGCCACGCACTTGGGCTGTTCCACTTCGACACGCATGGGGTACCTCGCTTTCGGACGGACAACTGCTACCAGGTGACCGGGAGTTCGTAAACGCCGTAGACCAGTCCGTCGTGCTTGTAGTCCAGTCGGTCCGCGTCCACCGCCAACTCCAGCGTCGGGATGCGGGAGTAGAGGGTGCTGTAGACGACCTGGAGCTCGACCCGGGCCAGCGGCTGGCCGAGGCACTGGTGGACGCCGAAGCCGAAGGCCACGTGCTGCCTGGCGTCGCGGGTGACGTCGAGGCGGTCCGGGTCGGGGAAGACCCGCGGGTCGCGGTTGGCGGCCTCGCCGGCCAGGATGACGCCGTCGCCGGCGCGGATCACCTCGCCGTCGATCTCGATGTCCTCGAGGGCCACGCGGCGGCGCCCGGAGTGCGCGATGGTGAGGTAGCGCAGCAGTTCCTCCACCGCCGCGGCGACCACCTTGGGGTCGTCGGTGTCGCGCAGCAGGGCGAGTTGGTCGGGGTGCCGCAGCAGCGCGACCGTGCCGAGCGCGATCATGTTCGCCGTCGTCTCGTGTCCCGCGCTGAGCAGCAGGACGCCCATCTGCGCGGCCTCGTGCCGCGTCATCTGCCCGGTGTCCACGCGCTGCCCGGCGAGCGTGGACAGCAGGTCCTCGCCGGGCCGGGCCTGCTTGTCGCCCAGGAGGTCGTCCAGGTAGTCGACGAGGGCGTTCTGCGCGGCGACGACCTCCTCGGGCGTCGAGGTGCGGCGGACGATGACCCTGGTGTTGCGCTGGAAGAAGTCGTGGTCGTCGTACGGCACTCCGAGCAGTTCGCAGATGACCAGGCTGGGCACCGGCGTCGCGAACGCCTCGACGAGGTCGACCGGCCGCGGGCCGTCGAGCAGGCGGTCGATCAGCCCGTCGACGATGGTCTGCACGGACGGCCGCAGCGCCTCGACGTTCTTGATGGCGAAGGGAGCGGTCACCATGCGCCGCAGCCGCGCGTGCTCCGGGTCGTCCATCGTGAGGAAGGTCCGCCGGATCTGGTCGCCGGCCCGGCCCGCCGCGTTGCGGTACGGGTAGCCGGGGTTCGCGGTGTCGGCGCTCAGCCGCGCGTCGCCGAGCAGGGCGCGCATGTGGTCGTACCGGGTGACGAGCCAGGGGCTGGTGCCGTCCCAGATGCGCACCCGGGCGAGCGGTTTCTGCTCTTGCAGGGTCAGCAGTGCGGGCGGCGGGTCGAAGGGACACCCGGCCGCTCGGGGCATCGGGTAGTCGGGGTGTTCGAGGTGTTCGGACGGCGTGACCGTCGAGATCTCGGCCATACGTGCCTCCTCGGCAGGAGTGGCCACCCAACATCCCTAACGGCGTTAGGTGCCATGGGCAACGATATCGACACCGTGCGTCACATCAACACCACGGAGGGCGCCGTCGTCGCTATTCGGCCATCACGCGGTCGAGCAGGTCGTCCGCCCGGTGCGCGATGCTCTCCAGGTCCGCCTCGAAGGGCAGGGCCATCGTGATGGCCACGATCCCGTGCAGGGCGGACCACAGCAGCAGCGCGTCCTTGCGGTCCCGCTCCGCACCCGGCCGGGCGGCGCGGCAGGCGGCCACCGCGTCCTGCCACACCCCGTACAGCAGCCACACCGGGTGCTGCGGGGACTGCTCGCGCGGCGCCGTGACCCGCTCAAGACCGAACATCAACCGGTAGCGCGTCGGGTTCTCCAGCGCGAACCCGCAGTACCGGTGGGCCATCGCGCGCAGCGCGGCCGGCGGCCCGGAGTGCTCCTGCCGGTCCCATGTCGCGTGCAGGTCGGCGACCAGCGTCTCGTACGCCTGCTGCGTCACGGCCGCCACCAGGTCGGAACGGTCCTTGAAGTGCAGGTAGATGCTGGGTGCGGAGATCCCGACCTCCCTGGCGACGGCGCGCAACGACACCGCGTCCTCGCGCCCGGCCGCGGCCAGCAGCCGCGCCGCCGCCGACAGGATCTCCGTCTTCAGCGCGGCCCCCTCACCCCACTGGCTCGGTGTGCGCCGCTTGAACGTCTCCGCCATCCCCGCTCCTTCCGCCGCCCTTCCCCGGAGCATTATCGAAGCTGACCGGAACCGGACCGTCCCCCGCGACGCACCCTTGCCAGGCGCGCGCCCGCGTGAACGCCTCGCCCCCCGAAGGCTGGGCTCCGGTCCGGCCCCTGGTCCGGGCCTGATCCGGCCCTGGTTCGGACCTAGTCCGGGACGGGCACGGACGAGGGGCGGCGGAAGATCCGTTCGCGGGTGAACCAGCCGAGCGCGCCGCAGGCGACGAAGAGCAGCGAGCCGACCAGCATGCACCAGAAGCCGAAGTCGACGTGGACGGCGTACGCCATGTCCCGGCGGCCGGGGTCGGTGCCGCCGATGGCGAAGACGGTGAGGTGGGTCGGCACGGCCGCGCGGCAGATCCCGAGCAGGACGAGGGCAGCCAGGCCGATCAGCCCGCCGGGGCCGGCGCCCTCACCCGGGTCGCTGTCGTCCTGGGGAGCGGAGTCCGCCGAGGAGACGGGGGACGCGGGGGAAGTGGGGGACGCGGGGGACGCGGCCGAAGCCACCGGAGCCGTCCGATCCGCCGGGCGGGAGCCACCGCGCCGCCAGTCGGACAGCGCCGGGACCCGCCACCAGCCGCGCAGCGCCCCGAACCAGCGCCCGCCCTCCAACAGCATGAACACCGGCCCGAGCACCCCCAGCCAGTGGACCGAGAACGCGCCGTAGCCATGGCCACCGGTGCCCAGTGGCGCCCCGCTCGGCGGCATCGTGCTGAACCAGTGGGTGACCAGCCCGAGGAAGCCGGCCACCCCGCCCGCCACGAAACCCCAACTCCACCACGGCAGACGGCGGTTCACCGGGCACCCTCCTCGCGCTCGGCCACTGCGGAGACGGACGCGGGCACCGCCGCCCTGGCCCCCGCGGGCCCCGCCGCACCGGGCGCCGCCACTCCCGACGGCTCCTCCTCCGCCGGCAGCGTCCCCGCCGTCACCCCCCAGTGCGCGGGCACGACCTCGCGCGCCGCGGCCAGGAACGCCGCCGCGTGATCGGCCGCCGCCGGCCCCTCGAAGAAGAAGCTGACGAAGTCCGGTTCGCGCAACGTGGTGTCCGCCCCGCCGTTCGCCTCGGCCAGTTCCGGCAACGTACGGGCCAGCAGCGGCCGTTCCTCCGCGGCGACCCCCGCGCCGTGCCGTACGGCCACCGCATGGGTGCCGCGCAGGTCCATCGCGACGGCCGCGGTCAGCGCCCGGGCGCTGAACCGCGGGGTGCGGAACTCCCACGGCTTCATCGCCGGAGGCGGGAAGCCGTGCTCCTCCAACTCCTTGAGGATCAGGCGCCGTTGGTGGTCACCCTTGCTCTCGCCGTCGTCGTCGAGGGTGGCCAGCGCCATCAGCACCGGTCCCCCGCAGTAGTCCTGGCGCTGCACCTGGGTCAGGAACCGGCCCAGTGGCGGTTCCTGCCCGCGCAGCACCAGCCGCAACTGGTACGTGGAAGGGGTGTTCGCGGTGCCCGACCCGCGCTCGGAGTAGACCAGGCCGGCGATGTCCGCCCAGGCGAAGCGCCTGCGGCGCACCACCCGCTGGATGGTGACGCCCTGGTCGTCGAAGACCAGCTTCACCAGGAACCGCATCTGGAGCCAGTGGAAGACCACCACCGACCCCAGCACTGCCAACGCCCACCAGCCGCGCACATCCGTGTGCGTGGAGAACGCCACCACCGCGTACACGACGACGAAGTACCCGAGGTCGACGCCGAGCGCCCTCGAATGCTCCTCAAGCAGCGGACTGAGCCGCACCGTAGTGGCCATGCGCCAGAACCTACGCGAACCCCGCGGGCCCGCGGGCCCGATCCGCGCGAGTCACCGGCCCCCGGCGACGATGGCGGCCGGCCCGCCCGCAACCCGAGTGACGGGGGCGAGAACAGGGCCGCCCGGGGCGTGAGTTGCTACCGGGCCCGGCCCGGGGCGCCCACCGACGTCGGCAGGACCTGCTCCGGTGTGCGCAGCCCTCCCCCGCTCCGCCCGGTCGGCGTGCCACGGCCGCGGCCGCGCTGCTTGATGCGCCGGCACGGCTCCTCCACGAGGAAGTAGGAGGCCAGCGCCATGATGAAGGTGGCGAGCAGCGTGGAGGGGAAGAGCATGCGCTCGACACCCAGGTCGCTCAGCAGGTGCATCAGCGGGTAGTGCCACAGGTAGAGCCCGTAGCTGAGGTTGCGGCCGATCCAGGCGAGCGGGGCGAGCGAGAGCACCCTGTTCAGCGGCGAGCCCGGCAGGAGTTCCAGCGAGGTCAGCAGCACCACGGCGAGCAGCGCGGTGACGAGGAAGCCGATGGTGTACTCCGGCGCGATCCACGCGCTGTCGCCCGTGATCTGCAGCTGCCAGGCCATCAGGCCCAGCAGCGCGAACGCGGGCACCCACAGCCGCGCCGACCAGGTCCGCATCGTCTCCCGCCAGGGGTCGTCCGGGGCGAGCCGGGCGAGCACGATCGCCAGCACCGCACCGGCCAGCAGCTGGTCGGCGCGGGTGTCGGGCCCGTTGTAGATGCGGTGCGCGGCCTCGGCGTTCCACAGGTGGAAGCGCCACAGCACGGGCAGCAGCGTGAGCACGGCCGCGGCGATCAGCACCGTACGGGCCCTGAGCCGGCGCAGCAGCAGGAGCAGCACCGGCGGCCACAGCAGGTAGAACTGCTCCTCGACGCCGAGCGACCAGGTGTGCCCGAGGGGGGCGGTCACACCGGTGTAGGCGCCGGACTGGGCCGCGCGGACCAGGTTGACCAGCGAGAAGGCGGCCAGCAGGGCCGCCGACACGCCGTGCCGGAAGGACTGCACCGGCGCGAAGCTCAGCAGCGCGGTCACGGCGCAGACCACCAGGAGCGCGGGCACCAGCCGCAGCCAGCGGCGGCGGTAGAACTGCCGCAGGCTGATGTCGCCGGTCCTGGCGAACTCCGCGATGAGCAGCCGGGTGATCACGAAACCGCTGATGGTGTAGAAGACGTCCACACCGATGGAGCCACCGGGCAGCTTGTCCGGGTTGAAGTGGTAGACGATGACGAGCATCACGGCCAGCGTGCGCAGCCCGTCGATGCCGTTGACCCGCTTGCCGGGGGTCCTGACCGCCGAGGGAAACGGCGCGGTCTCCGGTCCTCCTGTTGCCGCCTCTCGTTGGCCGCTGTCCTGGCGCGTGCTGGTGGGGGGTTGACTGCTCACGCAGGTACCGCTTCCCTGCTATCGCTGATTGATGGCAAATACATTCGCCTCAGCCAAGCAGTGTTCTGGTAAACGCCCCATAAAACGGAACCGTGTTCTCACACGATCCGCACAGCTCAGAGCCGGTGGAACGCGCCGAGTGGCAGGTCACGGCGGTGTCCGGGAAACCCGTGGCGGGCCCAAGTCGCGGCAGGCCGCCGGGGAGTTGGCGAGGGCTCGGCGGACGGCGGCGGCGGACCGGCCCGGATCGGGCGGCCCGCCGCCGCCGTCAACGCGGCGTGGCGAAGTTCACCCGACCGAGGAGTACGCCACCACGCCGCGCAGCAGCCCGTCCACCGCCTTGCGGGCGTTGCGCCGCACCGGGCTGCCCTCGGGCGCCGCGTTGCCGATCTGGCCCAGCACGTCGATGAGCTGCTTGCACCAGCGCACGAAGTCCCCCGCGGGCATGTCGGCGTCGGAGAGCACCGCGTCCAGGCCGTGGCCGGACGCCCAGCGGTACGCGGGCCACGCGAAGCCGAGGTCGGGCTCGCGCTGGCCCACGCCCTCGGTCTGGTTGATCCGGTGGTCCTCCTCCAACGCGTCCAGCCGGCCCCAGATCCGCACCATCTCGCCGAGCGCCGCCTTCGCGTTGCCGGTCGGGAGTTTCGGCATCACGGCGTCGTCGGACTGCCGGGACTCGTAGACCAACGCCGATGCGCACGCGGCGAGTTCGGCCGGGCCGAGGCCGTCCCACACGCCGTCCCGCAGGCATTCGCTGGCCAGCAGGTCGAGTTCGCCGTAGAGCCGGGCCAGTCGGCGCCCCTCGGGGGTGACGGTGTCGCCGTCGAGGTAGTCCAACTCGGCCAGCACCGCGCAGACCCGGTCGAAGGTCCGCGCGATGGTGTTGGTACGGCCTTCGATCCGCCGCTCCAACTGCTGGGTGTCGCGGCGCAGTCGGTGGTACCGCTCGGCCCACCGGGCGTGGTCCTCACGGTCGGCGCAGCCGTGGCAGGGATGCGCTCGGATCTCGCTGCGCAGCCGGGCGATCTCGGTGTCCTCGGCGGCGGCCGAACGCTGCTTGCGGTGCCGGGCCGGCGCCGCCCAGCCGGCGGTGCCGGCCTTGGTGCGCATCGCCGAGGCGAGGTCGCGCCGGGACTGCGGGCTGCGCGGGTTGAACGACTTGGGGATGCGCATCCGGTCCAGCGCCTCGACGGGCACCGGGAAGTCCATCTGCGCCAGCCGCTTGACCTGGCGTTCGGCGGTGAGCACCAGCGGGCGCGGCCCGTCGTGGTACTCCTCGCCGCGCCGGGGGCCGGCGGCCCGCCCGGCGGGCACCCCCGGGTCCAGCACCAGCGCCAGGCCGGCGTACTTCCCGGCCGGCACATGGATGATGTCGCCGGGCTTCAGCTTCTCCAGCGCGTCCGAGGCGGCCGCCCGGCGCTGCGCGGCGCCCTGCCGGGACAGTTCGGCCTCGCGCTCCTTCAGCTCGCGGCGCAGCCGCATGTAGGCGTCGAAGTCGCCGAGGTGGCAGGTCATCGACTCCTGGTAGCCGTCGAGCCCTTCCTCGTTGCGCTGCACCTGCCGGGAGATGCCGACCACCGAGCGGTCCGCCTGGAACTGCGCGAACGACGTCTCCAGCAGCTCCCGGGAGCGGTGCCGCCCGAACTGGCCGACCAGGTTGACCGCCATGTTGTACGACGGCTTGAAGGACGAGCGCAGCGGGTACGTGCGGGTGCCGGCCAGGCCGGCGACGGCGGTCGGGTCGAAGCCGCGCTGCCACAGCACCACCGCGTGGCCCTCGACATCGATGCCGCGCCGCCCGGCGCGGCCGGTGAGCTGGGTGTACTCGCCGGGGGTGATGTCGGCGTGGGTCTCGCCGTTCCACTTCACCAGCTTCTCCAGCACCACCGAGCGGGCCGGCATGTTGATGCCCAGCGCCAGTGTCTCGGTGGCGAACACCGCCTTGACCAGGCCCTTGACGAACAGCTCCTCGACCACCTCCTTGAAGGTGGGCAGCATTCCGGCGTGGTGGGCGGCGATGCCGCGCTCCAGGCCCTCCAGCCACTCGAAGTAGCCCAGGACGTGCAGGTCCTCGTCGGGGATGGCGCGGGTGCGCTCCTCGACGATGGACCTCACCCGGGCCCTGGCCTCGTCGTTGTTCAGCCGCAGGCCCGCGTACAGGCACTGCTGGACGGCGGCCTCGCAGCCGGCCCGGCTGAAGATGAAGGTGATCGCGGGCAGCAGGCCCTCGTTGTCGAGCCGGTCGATCACCTCGGCCCGGCTGGGCGTCCAGATCCGGCTGCGGGAACGCCGCTCGCGCTCCCGGTCCGCCTCCCGGCCGCGCTTGCCGCGCGGGTAGGTGCGCTGGTTCTCCATCCGGGCCAGGCGTTCGAGGTCGGTGTTGACCTCGCGGCGCCCGCCGGGGTCGGCGGGCCCGGACTTCTCCTCGAACAGGTCGTACATCCGCCGCCCGGCCAGGACGTGCTGCCACAGCGGCACCGGCCGGTGCTCGGAGACGATCACCTTGGTGTCGCCGCGGACGGTGTCCAGCCAGTCGCCGAACTCCTCGGCGTTGGAGACGGTCGCGGACAGCGACACCAGGGTCACCGACTGCGGCAGGTGGATGATCACCTCTTCCCACACGGCGCCGCGGAAGCGGTCGGAGAGGTAGTGCACCTCGTCCATCACCACGTAGCCGAGGCCGTCGAGTGCGGGAGAACCCGCGTAGAGCATGTTGCGCAGGACTTCGGTGGTCATGACGATCACGGGCGCGTCGCCGTTGACGCTGTTGTCGCCGGTGAGCAGGCCGACCTTGTCGGCGCCGTAGCGCTTCGCCAGGTCGTTGTACTTCTGGTTGGACAGGGCCTTGATGGGCGTGGTGTAGAAGCACTTGCGGCCCTCGGCCAGGGCCAGGTGGACGGCGAACTCGCCGACGATGGTCTTTCCCGAGCCGGTGGGCGCGGCGACCAGGACGCCGCTGCCGCCCTCAAGGGCGCGGCAGGCGTCTATCTGGAACGGGTCGAGGCCGAACTCGTACAGCTCGCGGAACTGCGCGAGCGCGGTGGCGTTCTCTTCAGCGCGGCGACGGCTGGCGGCGTAGCGCTCGGCTGGCGACATCTCATCGGTCATCTCCCGCACGAGCCTACCCGGGGGCACCGACACCGTGCGTGACCTTTACCGCCCGGCTGCTCTCCCGGATACGGTTCCGGGCCCGCCGCGGCACCCCCGCGCGCCGGTCCGCGCGCCGTTCAGACCAGCAGCCGCAGCGCGCCCGGCACGGTCTGCGCGGTCAGCGGGAGCGGCCCGACCGGCTCCCCGTCGGCGTATCCGGTGACGCCGACCGCGGCCAGCCGCACCCGCGCGGCACGGTGCACGGTGACCACCGGGTGGCTGGGGTGGGTGCCGCGGTAGACCCGCGGGAAGACCCGCAGCAGCGTGGTGCGGCTGCACGGGCCGACCACGCACACGTCGAAGAGCCCGTCGTCCATCTGCGCGTCGGCGCAGATCCGCATGCCGCCGCCGTAGGAGGAGCCGTTGCCGACCGCGATGAGGGTCGCCTCCAGTTCCCGCTCGTCGGTGTCGTCGAAGGCGACGGTGTAGCGGATCGGGCGCAGCGCGGCCAGTTCCGCGAGCATCGCCACGTCGTACCGGAAACGGCCGCCGGGGAAGCGCATCCGGTTGCCGCGGTCGTTGACCCGCGAGTCGAAGCCGGAGGCGAGCACCGTGCCGAACCAGCGGTGGCCGCCCGGCCCGCCGCCGACCCGCCCGAGGTCCAGCGACCTCGTACGGCCTTCCGTCAGCGCCCGTGCGACGACCCGGCCCGCGGCGGCCGGGTCCCGCACCGGCAGGCCGTTGACCCGCGCGAAGTCGTTGCCGGTGCCGACCGCGACCACGCCCAGCGGGGTGGCCGTGCCCGCCACGGCCTGGAGCGCCAGCGACACCAGGCCGTCGCCGCCGACCGCCACGAGGGCCCCCGTCCCGCGGGTGACCGCGGCGCGGGCCCGGACGAGCGCGTCCCCCGCGTCGGTGCCGACCACCGTGCGGACGGCGAAGCCGGCCGCCCTGAGTTCCCGGGCGGCCGGCTGCGCCGCCTTGGCACCCCGCCCGCGGCCGGCGGACGGGTTGACGAAAAGGGTGATCTCGCTGGTCACCGGCGCGACGATATCGTTCCGCGGACCCCCCGCGGTAGATCCGGGCACCATCCGGATGCCCCGCACGGTGCCCTACCGTCCCCGGGTCCGCGGCGGTGCGCTGCGGAGCAGCCGCACCTGCTCAGGGGCGCGGGGAACCGCGCGACCGGCCCGCCACCGGGCGCACCCGGCAGCGGACCGGAACCGTCACGGCGGGGAACCGCACCCGCGGCAGAGGAATCCGCTCAGGTCGCGTCGTCGTAGTCGTCGTCCGCGGTCCGCCGCTCGGCATCCGCGTCGAACGCCTGCGCATCGACCTGCTCGGGCACGTAGTCGAGGCCGGAAGCCTCATCGGGGTCGAGCCCGAAATCGGGGTCGGCCGCGCGGCGTCGGTCACGGCGCCGGTCGTTGAAGAAGCAGACACCCATCGCCAGGAAGTACAGCAGCACGATCGGCGCGGCCAGCAGCGACATGGTCAGCGGGTCGCCCGTCGGCGTGGCGACCGCGGCGAAGACGGTGATGCCGATGACCATCCCGCGCCACCAGCCCAGCATCCGGCGCCCGGTCACTATCCCGGTGAAGTTCAGCAGCACCAGCACGAGTGGTAGCTCGAAGGCGAGGCCGAACACGACGATCATCCGGGCCACCAGGTCCAGGAAGTCGTCGAGCGGCAGCAGGTTGGTGGTGTCGCTCGGCACGAAGCCGATCATGATCCGCGCGGTCTGCGGCAGGATCGCGTAGGCGAGCACCGCACCCGCCAGGAACAGCGGCACGCCGGCGGCGACGAAGCCCAGCGTGTAGCGCTTCTCGCTCTTGTGCAGGCCGGGCGCGAGGAACGCCCACAGCTGGTAGAGCCACACCGGGGAGGAGACGACCACGCCGGCCATCAGCGAGACCTTCAGCGCGATCGAGAAACCGCCCAGCAGACCGCTGACGGTCATCTGCGCGCACGCCTCGGTGTGCTCCTTCTGCTGCGACGCGGGCATCGCGCCGTTCACGCAGCGCACACCGGCCGGAATGCGGTGCTGGAGCAGCTCGATGATGTGCTTGTAGAACACCGCTGCCACGATCGTGACAACGAGGATCGCCAAGACCGACTTGAACAGCCTGTTGCGCAGCTCACGCAGATGGTCCGCGAGGGGCATCCGGCCCTCGGGGTCCTTGGTCTGCTTGCGGGCAGTCTTGAGCACCCACGTCCTCGTCTCGTGCGGCAGCCGTCACCGGCGCGACCGGTCCCGGCTTGGTCCTTCACCTGTCGCCGGCCGCCGCAGGGGACGGCCGGACGCGGTAATCGGTCTCGGATCAGCTCTGGCTGGTGGTGCGCTCCGGCTCGCTCACCGGGCGGGCGCTGGCGGTGTCGCCCGGGGCGGACTGGATGGTACGAGCGGCGGTCTGCGGCGCGGCGGGCTCCTCGGCCGAGGACGACGCGTGGTCGTTCTTCATCGCCTTGGCCTCGCTCTTGAGGATGCGGGCGGACTTGCCGACCGAACGCGCCAGGTCCGGAAGCTTCTTCGCACCGAACAGGACGACGATGACGGCGACGATGAGGAGGATTTCCAGGGGCTTGAGGTTGCCGAGCATAAGAGGTCTACCTTCTCACCTTGGCGGCGTGGTCCGTGCGTCCGCGGTGCGGAGCCGGGCGGGTGCCCGGAGCCGTGCCGCGCAGTGATCGTAGCGCGCGGCGGTGAACGGCGGAGAGAGCACCGTCGTCCATCCGGCTGCGGCCCGAGCCGCGCGTCGTTCGCGGGCCGCCCGGGCCAGAGTACCCTCACCTGCCGGAATCGCGGCAGGGCTCAGGGCCGCGAGATCTCTCCGGTCCGTTCGGCCAACGGCCGGGCCGCCCGCCGCAACCGCTCGCTCGCCGCGGTCAGCGCCTCGGTGCTGGCGGCGACCTGGTGGGCGAGCGCCTGGACGGCCGCGAAGACGCGTACCGCCAGCACCCCCAGCACCAGGAGCCCCGCGGTCGACAGGCCGACGTAGAGAAAAAGCCACCACATGGGCCGCGAGCCTATCGGTGGACGGCCCGGCCGGGTGCGATCGCCCCGTGCGGGGCCTCAGCGGCCGGTCAGCCGCATCGTGGGGACCCCGCCGCCGGTGAGCAGCTCGATGATCCGCTCCCCCGCCGGCTTGCGGACCGCCTCGCCGCACTCGGGGCAGGTGAAGGAGTAGAAGGTGGTGCGGGACGAGGCGCCGATGGCCAGCCGCAGGGCCGCGGCGTCCAGCTCGAAGCTGCTACGGCAGTGCGTGCAGTTCGCGCGGAACAGGACGGCGGGCACGGCGGGCACCGCGGACGCCGACGGCGGTGGCGACGGCGACTGCGGGCCGTTCTGCGGCGGGCACTCCACCGGGGCCGTACCGCCGCTCGTCCCCTCACTCACCGTAGGCGGCCAGGGCCCGCACCGCCGCTTCGCGGGCGCCGTCGGCGAGGTCGGGCGGGGAGACGATCCGGCCGTCGCGGCCCAGCCGCAGCGCGAGCCGCCGCAGCGAACCGGGGTCGGGCGTGCGCAGGGTGATCCGCAGTCCGCCGTCGGGCAGCTCCTCGGCGCTGTCGTGCGGGTAGTACTCCGCGACCCAGCGGCCGCCGGGCCCCACCTCGACCACCACCTCGGGGTCGTCGCCGGCCGGCTGCACCAGCCCCTGCGACAGGTCGCGCGGCTCCATCCGCGGCGGGTCGGACGGCTCGTCGAGCAGCCGGATCTCGGCGACCCGGTCCAGCCGGAAGGTGCGGCGGTCCTCCGACAGCCGGCACCAGCCCTCCACGTAGGTGTGGCCGACCGCGAAGAGCCGGATCGGGTCCACCTCGCGGTCGGTGAGGGTGTCGCGGGCCGGCGAGTAGTAGCGCATCCACAGCCGGCGGCGCTCGGTCAGCGCGCGGTCCACGGTGGCGAACACGCTGCCCTCCGACTCGAACGTCACCGACAGCCGCCCGCTCGCCCCGGCCGCCTCACCGGCCGCCGTCTCCAGCTTCGCGGCGGCCCGCTGCAACGCCTGCCGGTCGCCCTCGCGCAGCCCCGGCAGGTTCGCCACCGCACGGGCGGCGACCAGCAGCGCGGTCGCCTCGTCGGCGGCCAGCCGCAGCGGCTGCGCCACGTCGTCGGCGGTGCCCGGGTTGTGCCACCAGATCCGCTCGCCGTCGGTGTCGATGTCCAGCAGGTCGCCGCCCCTGAAGCTGGTGCCGCACAGCGGCAGCACGTTCAGGTCGCCGATCAGCTCGGCCTCGCTGACCCCGAAGGCCCGCGCCACCTCGCTCACCCGCGCCCCGGGCCGCTCGCGCAGATACGTCACCAGGGACAGCATCCTGCGGGTCTGGTCGATCGCGTTGCTCATCGGTCACTCCCCCACTGGCTCACAGGTCGCTCGGGCCGGGTCCGCACAGGGCCCCGAAGGGATGTCTCGGCCATCGCCTAGCCCTTCGCCACCGCGCGCAGCCGGTCCACCAGGTCCGCGCGCAGCTCGTCGGGGGCCACCACGACCACGTCGGGGCCGAACTCCGCGAGCCAGGCGTCCAGGCCGTGCCCGTACGGGACCTCCAGCTCGTCCCAGTCCGCGTCGACCGGGGTGGTGGCGACCGCGCGGGCGCGCAGCGGGTAGCCGCTGTCCCGGCGCAGCCTGATCCGCGCGGTGGCGGCGGTGGCGCCCTCACCGGCCCAACGGGCCACGGTCTCACGGACGTCGATGTGGTCGGGCACCTCGGCGGTGAACGCCCCGCGCACCTTGACCCGGCCGGAGATCCGCGACAGCCGGAAGACCCGGACATCGCCGCGGTCGCGGTCGTGGCCGGCCAGGTACCAGTGGCCGCGCCAGCACTCCAGCGCCCACGGCTCGACCAGCCGCGGCTCGGGCCGTACCGCGTTCGCCTTGCGGTAGTCGAAGGCGACCGCCTTGCGCTCACGGGTGGCGACCATCAGCGCCTCGAAGGCCGGCTCCGGGGCCGGAATCCGCGGCTCCAGCGCGCTGGTGGCGTCCTCGTACGGCACACCGGCCGCGCGCAGCTTCTGCAGCGCCCCGCTGGCGGCCTCGGCGAGCCGTGCCTGCTGCCAGACCTTCGCGGCCAGCGCGAGCGCGGCGGCCTCCTCCGGGTCCAGGGCGATGTCCGGCAGCCGGTTGCGGTCGCTGCGGGCGAGGTACCCGAAGTCGCCGTCGATGCTCTCCACGGTGTCGATGACCAGGCCGAGTTCGCGCAGGTCGTCCTTGTCGCGCTCGAACATCCGGTTGAACGACTCGTCCGAGGTGACCTCGTGGTACGCCTCGATCGACGCGCGCAGCTCACGCTTGCTGACCGGGCGCCGGGTGTTCATCAGGCACAGCGCAAGGTTCATCAACCGCTCAGCCTTGGCAATCGCCATCTGCAAGCCCTCCGTTTGCGCCCTCGCCGCTGACCGTACCGCTCCTGGGCGTCGACCCAAAACCGCGGCCCCCGCCGGGTGGGCGGGGGCCGCGGTCACGGGCAGCGCCCTGGGTTCACACGTGAACGTGTCCAGGTCGCCCCGGTGGGCGAGCCAAAGGGCGCGCCGGTGTCGGAAGGAAGAACACGCGCGGGCCCCGACGAAGGCGGGGCCGAGCATGATCGACCGTCGACACCGAGAGGGGGGTCAGACGGCGACCAGGTCGCAGACGAAGATCAGGGTCTCACCCGGGCGGATCGCGGCGCCGGCGCCGCGGTCGCCGTAGGCGAGGTGCGAGGGGATGGTCAGCTGGCGGCGGCCGCCGACCTTCATGCCCTGCACGCCCTGGTCCCAGCCGGCGATGACCTGGCCGACACCGAGCTGGAACTGAAGCGGCGTACCGCGGTTCCAGCTCGCGTCGAACTCCTCGCCGGTGGAGAACGCCACGCCGACGTAGTGGACGGAGACGGTGTCGCCGGCCTTCGCGACCGGGCCGTCGCCCTCCCAGATGTCCTTGACCTCCAGGTCGGCCGGCGGCTCGCCGCCCGGGAAGTCGATCTCGGGCTTGTCGATGCTCACTGCGGTGCTCCTTGTGCTGTTGCGGGCAACCTGGACAGTCTTGCAGACCTCACAGGATGGCCAGCACGTCGAGCGTGAACACCAGCGTCGCGTTCTTCGGGATGCCGCTGCCCGAGGGCGGGTTGGCACCGTAGGCGAGCGAGCCCGGCGTCACCAGCAGCACCCGGCTGCCGGCCTTCTTGCCGACCAGGCCCTGCTGCCAGCCCTGGATGAGCTGGCTCAGCTCGAAGGCCGCCAGCTCGCCGCGGCTGTAGCTGGAGTCGAACTCCTTGCCGGTGCTCCACACCTTGCCCTGGTACTGCGCCAGCACCGCGTCGGTGGACTTGATCACCGGGCCGTCGCCTTCGAGGATGTACTCGGAGACGAGCTTGGTGGGGGCCTTGACGCCCTTCGGGATGGTCAGCGACGGGATCTTGCCGTCGGTGTTGGTGCCGGACTTCGGCAGGTCCGCATTGGTCTGCGGCACCACCTTCCCGGTCGACGAGCTCTTCCCGTTGAAGCGGTTGAGCACGTCGATGACGAACACCAGCGTGTCGGTGCCCTTGATGCCGGCCTGCGAGTTGCCGCTGCTGCCGTAGCCCAGCGACGGCGGGATCGCCATCTCCACCCGGCTCTTCACCTGCTGGCCGACCAGGCCCTGGTCCCAGCCCGGGATGAGCTTTCCCTGGCCGATCACGTTGGTGTACGGGCTCTTACCGAAGGAGGTGTCGAAGACCTTCGCGGTGTTCCAGATCTGGCCCAGGTAGTTGACCTGGACGTAGTCGCCGCTGACGATCTTCGGCCCGTCGCCCTTGATCACCGTCTTGACGGCGAGCTTGGTGGAGGGGGTGCCGGTGCCCTTGGCGATGGTCGGCTTCTGGTCGAAGGCCGTGCCCGCGGTGATCGCCGGCACCGGGCCGGAGACGATCTCCGCCTTCGGGGTCGCGGAGGTGGTCGGCGACGTGGGCGGCGTCGTCGAGGACGTCGTCGAGGGCGTCGAACTGGACTTCGCCGACCCGCTCTTGCTGTCTTTGCCGCAGCCGGCGGCGGTGAGCATGAGCGCGGGGACTGCGAGCAGTGCTGAGCGTCGGCGCACGGAGTTCCTCGTTACTGTCGTCGGGGTGGGGGGCGTGCTGGGGACTGACGGGTGGATCATGGGGGGAACACAAGTACAGCCCCATACCCTACGGCGTGCGACAGGCCCCGTACGAGATACGCACGGGGCCTGTGTGGATGCTGTGGTGGATACGCCCGGTCACCTCACACCGGTCGCATCCGTCCGGGTCACATCCCGGCGATCAGCTTCTCCACCCGGTCGTCCACCGACCGGAAGGGGTCCTTGCACAGCACGGTGCGCTGCGCCTGGTCGTTCAGCTTCAGGTGCACCCAGTCGACGGTGAAGTCGCGGCGCTGCTCCTGGGCGCGCCGGATGAAGTCACCGCGCAGCCGGGCCCGGGTGGTCTGCGGCGGCACCGACTTGGCCTCGAAGATCTTCAGGTCGCTGCAGATCCGCTTGGCCTGGCCCTTCCGCTCCAGCAGGTAGTACAACCCGCGGCGGCGGTGGATGTCGTGGTAGGCGAGGTCTATCTGCGCGACCCGCGGGTGGGACATGGTGATGTTGTCGCGGTTCCGGTAGCGCTCGATGAGCTGGTACTTCATCACCCAGTCGATCTCGGTGCCGATCTTCGACAGGTCGCCGCTGCCGATCGACTCCAGGGCGCGGCCCCACAGCTCCAGGACCTGGTCGATGACACCGCTGCGGATGCCGCGGCGCTCGCAGAACTCGACGGCCTTGGAGTAGTACTCCTGCTGGATGTCGAGCGCGGACGCCTCCCGGCCGGAGGCGAGCCGGACCTTGCGGCGGCCGGTGATGTCGTGGCTGACCTCGCGGATGGCCCGGATCGGGTTCTCCAGCGTCAGATCGCGCATCACGGTGCCGGCCTCGATCATCCGCAGCACCAGGTCGGTGGCGCCGACCTTGAGCAGCATCGTGGTCTCCGACATGTTGGAGTCCCCGACGATGACGTGCAGCCGGCGGTACCGCTCGGCGTCGGCGTGCGGCTCGTCACGGGTGTTGATGATCGGACGGGACCGGGTGGTCGCCGAGCTGACGCCCTCCCAGATGTGCTCGGCGCGCTGGCTCACGCAGAAGACCGCGCCGCGCGGGGTCTGCAGCACCTTGCCCGCGCCGCACAGCAACTGACGGGTGACGAGGAACGGAATGAGGATGTCCGCCAGCCGGGAGAATTCGCCGTGCCGGGCGACCAGGTAATTCTCGTGGCAACCGTAGGAGTTGCCGGCCGAGTCGGTGTTGTTCTTGAACAGGTAGACATCACCCGCGATGCCCTCCTCGTGCAGGCGCCGCTCGGCGTCCACCAGAAGGCCCTCAAGGATGCGTTCACCGGCTTTGTCGTGCGTGACGAGTTCGGTGACGTTGTCACACTCGGGAGTGGCGTACTCCGGGTGCGAGCCGACGTCGAGATAGAGGCGGGCCCCATTGCGGAGGAAAACATTGCTGCTGCGGCCCCATGACACGACACGGCGGAAGAGGTACCGCGCCACCTCGTCAGGGGACAGACGCCGCTGTCCCCTGAACGTGCATGTGACGCCGTACTCGTTCTCCAGCCCGAAAATGCGGCGGTCCATGTCTGAACATTACGCCTGATGCGACGTGCTGAAACGGGGATCGGGGCCACGGTTTGGATCTTTTTCCGCAACACCCCGATCGGTTTCGACCTCCCGCACCGTCAGGATTCGCCCGGTCGACAGCAGTACGCCCAGCGCCACGGCACCGCACACCGCGCAAACACCGAATCCCGCGGAGGTTCCGACGTGTTGCGCGACCACCCCGGCGACCGCCGTGCCGAGCGCCGCGCCGACCCCCATCGCGGTCACCACCCAGGAGAACGCCTCCGTCACCGTGCCCGGCGGGGCGTGGCGGTCGACCACCAGGAAGCCGCACGCGAGGGTGGGCGCCAGGAAGAGCCCGGCCAGCGCGGCGAGCGGCAGCATCCAGCCCAGCGCGGGGACCAGCAGCAGCGGCGGGTAGCAGGCCGCCAGGCCCACCGCGAGCAGCCGCAGCCGCCGCTCGGGGGCGCCGGCGAACGACCGCCCGCCGTAGACGAGCCCGCCGACCAGCGCGCCGGCCCCGTTGGCGGCCAGCAGGTACGCCGCGGCGGAACCGCCGCCGTGATCGTCCCCGTAGGCGACCGCGGCCAGCGAGAAGGCGCCCAGGGCGATGCCGACGAAGAAGCAGGACCCCAGCAGCGCCAGCAGCCCGGGTGAGCGCAGCGCGCCCAGCCAGTGCGGCTCGCGGGCCTTGGCGCGCCACTGCCGGGACGGCCCCGAGGTGACGACGATCAGGGTGCCCGCCACGCCGAGCAGCCCGGCGAGCACCAGCGCGGCGGCCTGCGAGGCGACCGCGACCGCCGCGGTGACCAGCAGCGGGCCGAGCGTGAACAGCACCTCCTGGGCCGCCGCGTCCAGGGCGTAGGCCCGCTGCACCTGCTCCTCGCGGTCCAGCACCATCGGCCACAGCGCCCGCAGGCCGCCTTCCAGCGGCGGCGTGGCGACCCCGGCGAGCAGCACCGCGGCGATCGCCACCGGCAGCGGGCGCGGTCCGTTGACGGCCAGCAGCGCGAAGCCGGCCGCGGCCAGCAGCGCTGCCGACGCCATCACCCGCGGCTGCCCCCTGCGGTCCACCGCCCGTCCGAGCAGCGGCTGCCCGAGGGCCACCGCGAGCCCGTAGAGCGCGGACAGGGTGCCGGCCAGGCCGTAGCCCGCGCCGTGCGCGCGCAGGAACAGCACGATCGCCAGCGCGGACATCCCGTTGGGCAGCCGTCCCAGCAGGGTCCCGCCGAGCAGCCGTACCGCGTGCCGGGCCCGCAGCAGGTCGGCGTAACCGCTCGCCATTGCCCCTCCCCCAGTCAAGTGTTACGTATAACGTCAGCGTCATACGTACCATGACGGCAGCTCACGGGTCCAGGCCGTGGGACCGGTTCCGGAAGGTGGCGGGCGGTGTGGCCGGAAGCGATCGACCCACCTCACGGGATGTGGCGCGGGTGGCCGGCGTGTCGCAGGCGACGGTGTCGCTGGTGCTCGGCGGGAAGTGGCGCGGGCGGGTCTCGGAGCGCACCGCGCTGGCGGTGCGCGCGGCGGCCGGCGAGCTGGACTACCGGCCGAACCTGGCCGCGCGCAGCCTGCGGCTCGGCCGGACCAGGACCGCGCTGCTGGTGGTGCCCGCGCTCACCCACGAGTACTTCGCCCGGGTCTACGCGGGCGCGGCGCGGGTGGCCGACGCGCACGGCTTCGGGGTGGTGCTCTACCCGTCACCCGAGGGGGTCGGCCCGGCCCGCGACCCGTTCGGCTCCGCGCGCGCCGCGATCGACGGGGTGATCGCCTCCTCCATGGCGGCGGACGCGCTCGCCGGGATCGCCGACGGCGGGCTGCCGCTGGTGATGCTGGACAGCGGGCCCGGTACGGAGGGGGGCCCGCCGACCGTGGATCTCGCCGTCGCGGACGGCATCCGCCAGGTGGTACGGCACCTGGTCGGCCTCGGCCACCGCCGGATCACCCATCTCGCCGCCGACGTGGACACCTGGACGTTCCGGGTCCGCGCGCAGACGGTCCGCGAGGAGCTGGGCGGGGTGGACGGCGCGCACCTGGCGACCGAGCGGTGCGGGCTGGATGTCCGCTCCGCGCGTGAGGCCGCGGTGCGCGCGCTCACGGCTTCCGGCGAGCGCCCCACCGCTCTCCTGTGCGACGGCGACGTTCTCGCCGCGGGCGCCTGCAAGGCCGCCCGCGGGCTCGGGTTGAGGGTGCCGGACGACGTGTCCGTTTCCGGCTTCGACGATCTGGAGCTGGCGACCGCGCTCGACCCGGAGCTCACCTCCGTCCGGCTTCCCGCGGAGGATGTGGGCGCGCGTGGAATGTCGGCGTTGCTGGCGGCGCTCGACGGGGTGCCCGTCGCCCCGGTCGAGCTCCCGGTCCAGCTTGTGGTCCGCGGTTCCACGGGGCTCCCGCCGGCGCCGTAGGGCTCCGCCGCCGGACCCGAGCACAGCACCGTCGTGGCGGGTCGCGCACCTCCCCGCGCCCCCTGGAGTGGCCTCTCCTCCCGGAGAAGCCGCGCGAATTCAGGGGCGCGGGGAACGCCCTACTCCTCGTCGTCGGAGGGCTCGTCCGTTTTCGTGGTGGACGCGCTTTCGGTGTCGAGCAGGCGGGACAGTTGGCGGCCCAGAATCCGCTTGAACTTCCGCTGCTGCGGCCGGGTCCGGTCCAGCACCGCGACTTCGAGCTGCTCGGCGGTGAGCTGCCGGTCGCTGCCGCCGTTGGAGTCCCGCCCGAGCGACTCGACGGCCAGCGCCAGCGCCTCCGCGAGGGTCATCCCGTCACGGTGCCGCTGGTCGAGGTAGCTGCCGATCTGGTCGGAGTTCCCGCCGACGGCGACCGCGCCGTGCTCGTCGACGATGGAACCGTCGTGCGGCAGGCGGTAGATCTGGTCGTCCTCGGGAGCGGCACCCACCTCCGCGACGATCAGCTCCACTTCGTACGGCTTCTCGCCGACGCTGGAGAAGATGGTGCCGAGGGTCTGCGCGTACACGTTGGCGAGGCCGCGGGCGGTGACGTCGTTCCGGTCGTAGGTGTAGCCGCGCAGGTCGGCGTAGCGGACGCCGCCGATCCGGAGGTTCTCGAACTCGTTGTACTTGCCGACGGCGGCGAAGGCGATCCGGTCGTAGATCTCGCTGACCTTGTGCAGCGCCCGGGACGGGTTCTCGGCGACGAAGACGATGCCGTCGGTGTACTGGAGGACCACGACACTGCGGCCGCGCGCGATGCCCTTGCGGGCGTACTCCGCGCGGTCCGCCATTGCCTGCTGGGGCGAAACGTAAAACGGCGTGGACACCGGCTCAACCGTGCCTTTCTGCTGTCGTCGGCGCTGCGTGGTGGGTCAAGGGGCGCGGGGGGCGCGGCGGGTGAACGGGCGTCACAGCACCTCGGCCTGCGGGCCGTCGGGGTGTTCGAGCCGGCCGTCGAGCACCGAGCGGGCGATCGCGGCGACGTCGGACTCGTCGAGCCGGCGGAAGCCGTCCTCGGTGATGACGGTGACGATCGGGTAGATCCGCCTGGTCAGGTCGGGGCCGCCGGTGGCCGAGTCGTCGTCGGCCGCGTCGTACAGCGCCTGGATGACGGCGGTGACGGTCTGCTGCTCGGTCAGGTCCTTGCGGTAGAGCTTCTTCAGGGCGCCGCGGGCGAAGACCGAACCGGAGCCGGTGGAGGCGAAGTTCGCCTCCTCGCTCCGGCCGCCGGTGACGTCGTAGGAGAAGATCCGGCCCTTGGCGCGGTCCGTGTCGTAGCCGGCGAAGAGCGGGACCACGGCGAGGCCCTGCAGGGCCATCGCGAGGTTGCCGCGGATCATGGTGGACAGGCGGTTGGCCTTGCCCTCCAGGGAGAGGGTGGCGCCCTCGATCTTCTCGTAGTGCTCCAGCTCCAGCTGGAAGAGCTTGACCATCTCGACCGCGAGGCCGGCGGTGCCGGCGATGCCGACCGCGGAGAACTCGTCGGCCGGGAAGACCTTCTCGATGTCCCGCTGGGCGATGACGTTGCCCATGGTGGCGCGCCGGTCACCGGCGAGCACGACGCCGGAGTCGAAGACGGCGGCCACGATGGTGGTGCCGTGCGGCAGTTCGACCGCTCCCTTGACCGCCGGCAGCGCGCGGTTCCCCGGCAGCAGCTCGGGCGAGTGCTCGCCCAGGAAGTCGAGGAACGACGACGAGCCGGGCGTCAGGAAGGCAGCCGGCAGATGCCCGGGCTTACGAGTGTTGGCTTCCACGCGATTCCTTCCACACGATCATGGTGTTTGCTACGGACCCTACCCATGGGCCCGGCGTCCATCCGCCCCGCGGTCCGGGGGACGCGGGGCGGACGGACGGCGAGCGGCTACTCGCCGCCCTTCTGGACGAAGGAGCGCACGAAGTCCTCGGCGTTCTCCTCCAGGACGTCGTCGATCTCGTCGAGAACCGAGTCCACGTCGTCCGAAAGCTTCTCCTGGCGTTCCTTGAGGTCGTCGGCGGCCTTGGCGTCCTCCTGGACCTCCTCGACCTCGTCCGTGGAACGCGTAGCCCGCTGCTGTCCGCCGTCGGTGTCCTTGGTAGCCATGTCCCTCACCCCGCTCGGTTGCGTGCGTACAAGATCAGACCCTACAAGGAGGGTCCGACTGCGGCCCTCGAATACGACAACGTCCGAGTGCTACGGACTTGATTCCCGGTTCTGGACCGTTTCAGCCGCGGATCATCCCCCGGACAGGATGCGGACCAGTTCCTCGGCCGTACGACAGCGGTCGAGCAGCTCTTTCACGTGGTTGCGGGTGCCCCGCAGCGGTTCGAGGGTGGGGACGCGCTGCAAGGAGTCATGGCCCGGCAGGTCGAAGATCACCGAGTCCCAGGACGCGGCGGCCACGTCGTCGGCGTACTGCTCCAGGCAGCGGCCTCGGAAGTAGGCCCTGGTGTCCTCCGGCGGCCGCTGTACGGCCCGCAGGACCTCCTCCTCGGTCAGCAGCCTCTTGATCCGTCCGCGGGCCGCCAGGCGGTTGTACAGGCCCTTGTCGGGACGCACGTCGGCGTACTGGAGGTCGACCAGGTGCAGGCGGGCGGCGTCCCAGTCCAGGTTGTCGCGGCGCCGGTAGCCCTCCAGCAGCTCCAGCTTGGCCACCCAGTCCAGCTCGCCGGCCAGGCTCATCGGGTCGCTCTCCAGCCGGCCCAGGACGTCCTCCCAGCGGGCGAGCACGTCCCTGGTCTGCTCGTCGGCGTCGCTGCCGTAGCGCTCCTCGACGTACTTGCGGGCGAGGTCGAAGTACTCCATCTGAAGTTGTACAGCGGTCAACTTCCGGCCGTTGCGGAGCGTGACAAGCCGTTGCAGCCCGGGGTCGTGGGAGACCTCGTGCAGGGTCCGCACCGGCTGGTCCACCGCGAGGTCCACCTTGATGAACCCCTCCTCGATCATGGACAGCACCAGCGAGGTGGTGCCCAGCTTGAGGTAGGTGGAGATCTCCGACAGGTTGGCGTCGCCGATGATGACATGCAGCCGGCGGTACTTCTCCGCGTCGGAGTGCGGCTCGTCGCGGGTGTTGATGATGGGGCGCTTGAGGGTGGTCTCCAGGCCGACCTCGACCTCGAAGTAGTCCGCGCGCTGGCTGAGCTGGAACCCGTCGTCGTGGCCGTCCTGGCCGATGCCGACCCGGCCCGCGCCGGTGACCACCTGCCGGGAGACGAAGAACGGCGTCAGGTGCCGGACGATGTCCGAGAACGGGGTCTCCCGGCGCATCAGGTAGTTCTCGTGGGTGCCGTAGGAGGCGCCCTTGTTGTCGGTGTTGTTCTTGTAGAGCAGGATCTGCTGGGCACCGGGCAGCTGCGCGGCGCGCACCGCCGCCTCGGCCATGATCCGCTCGCCGGCCTTGTCCCACAGCACCGCGTCGCGCGGATTGGTGATCTCCGGCGAGGAGTACTCCGGATGGGCGTGGTCGACGTAGAGCCGGGCGCCGTTGGTGAGGATCACGTTGGCGAGGCCGATGTCCTCGTCGGTGAGCTGGGTGGAGTCAGCCGCCTCCCGGGCGAGGTCGAAGCCGCGGGCGTCCCGCAGCGGGTTCTCCTCCTCGAAGTCCCAGCGGGCGCGCCGCGCCCGGTGCATCGCCGCCGCGTAGGCGTTGACGATCTGGGACGAGGTGAGCATGGCATTGGCGTTGGGGTGGCCGGGGACGGAGATGCCGTACTCCGTCTCGATGCCCATTACTCGCCGTACGGTCATGCGGCCCTCCTTGCCCTGCTCCGGCCCATCCGAGCCGAAAACACACCGGCTGCGGGTACCCGCTGGTCGGGACCCGCAGCCGGAGGGTAGTGCTTACAGATACTGTCCGGTGTTCGCCACGGTGTCGATGGAGCGTCCGGTGTCCGCCCCCTGCTTTCCGGTCACCAGGGTGCGGATGAAGACGATCCGCTCGCCCTTCTTACCGGAGATCCGCGCCCAGTCGTCGGGGTTGGTGGTGTTCGGCAGGTCCTCGTTCTCCTTGAACTCGTCGACACAGGCGGCGAGCAGGTGGTTGACGCGGAGCCCGCGCTGGTCGTGGTCGAGGAAGTCCTTGATGGCCATCTTCTTCGCCCGGTCCACGATGTTCTGGATCATCGCCCCGGAGTTGAAGTCCTTGAAGTACAGGACCTCCTTGTCACCGTTGGCATAGGTGACCTCCAGGAAGCGGTTCTCCTCGGTCTCGGAGTACATCCGCTCGACCACCGACTGGATCATGGCGTCCACGGTGCCGGCCGGGGACTGGCCGTGCTCGGCCAGGTCGTCGGAGTGCAGCGGGAGGGTGTCGAGGAGGTACTTGGTGAAGATGTCCTTGGCCGCCTCGGCGTCCGGACGCTCGATCTTGATCTTCACATCCAGGCGGCCGGGCCGCAGGATGGCGGGGTCGATCATGTCCTCGCGGTTGGAGGCGCCGATCACGATGACGTTCTCCAGACCCTCGACGCCGTCGATCTCGGCGAGGAGCTGGGGGACGATGGTGTTCTCCACGTCGGAGCTGACACCGGAGCCGCGGGTGCGGAAGAGGGACTCCATCTCGTCGAAGAAGACGATGACGGGGGTGCCCTCGGACGCCTTCTCCCGGGCCCGCTGGAAGACCAGGCGGATCTGCCGCTCGGTCTCGCCCACGTACTTGTTGAGCAGCTCGGGACCCTTGATGTTCAGGAAGTAGCTCTTGCCCTGCGGCTGGCCGGTGACCTCGGCGACCTTCTTGGCCAGCGAGTTGGCGACCGCCTTGGCGATGAGCGTCTTGCCGCAGCCGGGCGGGCCGTACAGCAGCACACCCTTGGGCGGCCGCAGTTCGTACTCCTTGAAGAGGTCGGCGTGCAGGTAGGGCAGTTCGACCGCGTCGCGGATCTGCTCGATCTGGTTGCCGAGGCCGCCGATCTGCCGGTAGTCGATGTCGGGGACCTCTTCGAGGACCAGCTCCTCGACCTCGCTCTTGGGCACGCGTTCGTAGACGTATCCCGAGCGGGGTTCGAGCAGCAGCGCGTCGCCGGTGCGCAGGGTGCCGTCGAGCAGCGGCTCGGCGAGCCGGACCACACGCTCCTCGTCGGTGTGCCCGATCACCAGGGCGCGCTCGCCGTCCTCAAGGATCTCCTTGAGCGTGACGATGTCGCCGACCAGCTCGAACTCCATCGCCTCGACCACGTTCAGCGCCTCGTTGAGCATCAGCTCCTGGCCGCGCTTGACGTCGTCGAGTTCGACGGACGGGCTGACGTTGACCCGCAGTTTGCGGCCGCCGGTGAAGATGTCGGCGGTGCCGTCCTCGTTGGCCTGGAGGAACACTCCGAAGCCGGCCGGCGGCTGCGCGAGCCGGTCGACCTCCTCCTTGAGGGCCACGATCTGGTCGCGGGCCTCGCGGAGCGTGTTCGCAAGCCGTTCGTTCTGTGCGGAGACGCCGGCCAGGTTGGTCTGCAGCTCGACGATCCTCTCCTCGAGAATCCTCGTGTGCCGCGGAGAGTCGGCGAGCTTGCGTCGCAGGACGGCGATCTCCTGCTCAAGAAAGGCGACCTGGCTCATGGGGTCTTCCGAACCACGAGCGGGTCGGCCGCCACGGTTGAATTCGTCGTCGTGGGCCGCCACGGTCCTCACCTCCTCCAAGGGGAGCTGGACGTTCCCAGACCCTACCTGGGCTGGTAGGGGTTGAAACCCCTAGATCACAAAGACGATCGCGGTGTGTCCGATCTTCACCCTTGCGTACGTCCCTTCGCCACTGAGATACCCGCCGATCTCCATCCGAAAGCCGCCGGTTGTATCGTCGTTTCGGTCAACAGCCGCCGAGGGCTGTTGCTTCCCCGATGATTCCCGAACGACGAACGGCAGGGATGGGTTCCGTGAGCGACAGCCAGGGCCAGGGCACAGCCGAGGCGCTTGAGGTCTGGATCGACCAGGACCTGTGTACGGGCGACGGGATCTGCGTCCAGTACGCGCCCGAGGTTTTCGAGTTGGACATCGACGGCCTGGCGTACGTCAAGGGCTCGGACGACGAGCTGCTCCAGTCCCCTGGTGCCACCGTACCCGTACCGCTGCCGCTGCTGACGGATGTCGTGGACTCGGCCAAGGAGTGCCCGGGCGAGTGCATCCACGTGCGGCGGGCCGCCGACCAGGTCGAGGTGTACGGCCCGGCGGCGGACTGAGCGGGGGGCCGGCCCCGGGCGGGGCCGGCCGGTGGGCCAGGGCGCCGTCAGATGGCGTTGGAGGCCGGGCCGGGCAGCGCCACGTAGCGGCCGTCGCGCCACTCCCAGGTGTAGGTGCGCTTCAGGTCGGGGCAGCAGCGCGGGGTGTCGTCGCTGGAGAAGCCGAGCACGGTGGCCTTGACGCTGTCGCCGTCGAGCCGGAAGTCGGAGATCTGCCGGTCGTCCTTGGGGTTGACCAGCGTGACCGCGATCTTGGGGGCGCCGCCCGGGTGGGCGGGCGCGGACAGGACGTACACGCCGCTGGGCGGGGTGCCGGTGTCGGAGTGGCAGCGGACCACCACGGCGGTCTCGGGGCGCCCGTCGCCGTCGAAGTCGGCGCTGACCTGCGAGATCACCTCGGCCTTGGCGCCGGGGGCGCAGGTCAGCGGGTAGGTCGCGGCGTGCGGGTCGGGGGCGGGCACCGGCGGCCCGGACGGCGCCGGCGGTCTGGCGTCGGCCTTGGGGCTGGCGTCGGCGGGCTGCACCACGGCCACGGCCGCGACCAGGGCGCCCAGGGCCGCGGCGGTGGTGATCCAGTGCACGGCGCGGCTGTGCGTGTGCGGGAGGGCCGGACCTGCGGAGGGCTGCACTCGCCTGACTCCTGGGGGGTTCTGGTCTGCGGGGGTGGCCAGCATGGTGCCACACGTCACATCGGCGCGGAACGGCGGGGTGCCGGGGTGGTCCGGTGGGGATGCCGGTGGGGGTTCCGATGAGGGCGAGCCGGAGCGGCCGGAAACGTCGCGCGCCGCCGCCGGTGTCCGGAAGGACAAACCAGCGGCGGCGCGGTGAAGTTGGCCGAAAACGGGTCTCAGCTCTCTGCTTCGGCTGTCCCGTTCCCGCTGCCGCTGCCGCTGCCCGGCCCGGTGTAGTCCTCGCCGTAGGCACCCTTGGCAGGGCGGCGGCGGCGCAGCGGCGGCTCGACGCCGTCGGCAAGGCGGCGGGCGGTGAGCAGGAAGCCGGTGTGGCCGATCATCCGGTGGTCCGGGCGCACCGCGAGTCCCTCGACGTGCCAGGTGCGCACCATCGACTCCCAGGCGGCCGGCTCGTTGAACGTGCCGTGCTCGCGGATCGCCTCCACGGTGCGGGCGAGCTGGGTGGTGGTGGCCACGTAGGCGCACAGGATGCCGCCGGGCACCAGCGCCTTGGCGACGGGCTCCAGGCACTCCCAGGGCGCGAGCATGTCGAGGATGACCCGGTCGACGTCGGTGTCGGAGAGGTGGTCCTGGAGGTCGCCGACGGTGAGCTGCCAGGCCGGGTGCGGCCCGCCGAAGTAGCGCTCGACGTTCTGGGTGGCGATCTCGGCGAAGTCCGCCCGGCGCTCGTAGCTGTGCAGCATGCCGTGGTCCCCGATGGCGCGGAGCAGGAAGCTGCTCAGCGAGCCGGAGCCGACGCCTGCCTCGACCACCCGGGCCCCGGGGAAGATGTCGGCCATCGCCAGGATCTGCCCCGCGTCCTTGGGGTAGACCACGGCGGCGCCGCGGGGCATGGACAGGACGTAGTCGGGGAGCAGGGGGCGCAGCGCGAGGTAGGCGACGTTTCCCGTGGTCCGCACCACACTGCCCTCGGGGGCACCGATCAGCTCGTCGTGCGGGAAAGCGCCCTTGTGGGTGTGGAACTGCTTTCCGGCTTCGAGCGTGAACGTGTAGTGGCGTCCCTTGGGGTCGGTGAGCTGGACCTGGTCCCCGACTCTGAAAGGCCCGCGCCTGCGGGCTGCACCAGTCGGTTCGGACATAGGACCACCCTAGTCGCTGGCCGGGGCCGCTCCGGACGGGCCCGGGGCCCGCCGGCGAACCGGGCGACCGATCAGGCCGCGCGGGTCGAGCAGCACGGGTCGAGCAGCGCGGGTCGAGCCCGGCGGCTCAGGCCGCCCGGGACATGGCGGCCACGAAGGCGCGTTCCACGTCGGCGGTGGACAGCACGCCGTAGATCTCTCCGGTGGGCTCGACCACGAGGTACTCGGTGGAGGGGGTGGCCCGCAGGGTGTCGAGGAGTTCCTCGCCGGTGAGGTCGGCGGAGACCCGCATCCCGGGCCGCAGGTCGTTGGACAGGCCGCTGACCGCGACCCAGGGGCGCCGGTGCTCGGGCACCGAGATGATCGCCGACTCCCGGACGAGCGCGGTCGGGTCGCCCTTGCCGTCCACCACGACCAGGGCGCGGGCGCCAGCTTCGTTGGCGCGGCGCAGCGCCTCGGACAGCGGGGTGTCGGAGGAGACCGGGACGGCCCGCCGGGTGAGCGTGCGGGCCCGCAGGTCCGGCAGGCGCTCGCGCAGCCGGGCCATCCGCAGCCCGTTGCCGGCGCCGGTCCACATGATCGCGGCGAGGATCGCGGCGAGCAGCGCGTCGGTGAGGGAGTCCGCGCCGCTCTCGCCGTTGCCCCGGGCGTAGGAGAGCATCGGCAGCCCGATCAGGACGGCCAGGGCCAGCACCCGGCCGGCCCAGGCGGCGGCGACGGTGCCCTTCATCGGGTTGCCGCTGAACTTCCAGACCACGGCCCGCAGCATGCGGCCGCCGTCCAGCGGCAGCCCGGGCAGGAAGTTGAAGATCGCCACGATCAGGTTGCTGATCATCAGCCCGGCGAGCAGCACCCCGGGCACGGTGCCGCGCTCGACGAGCTGCATCCCGCCGAAGAAGACGCCGGCGAGCACCAGCGACAGCAGCGGCCCGACGAAGGCGAGCATGAACTCGCGGCCAGGGGTGTCGGAGTCCTTCTCGATCTCGGAGACGCCGCCGAAGAACTGGAGCTGGATGCGGCGCACCGGCAGGTCGAAGCGGATCGCGGCCACGGTGTGGGCCAGTTCGTGCACCAGCACCGAGGCGTAGAAGGCGACCGCGAAGAAGAGCGACACGAGGTAGCGGACCCGGCCGAGTTCGGGCAGCACGGTGTCGAGCTGCCCGCCGAAGACCCAGGTGATCAGGGCGGCGACCAGGAACCAGCTCGGGGCGACGTAGATCGGGACGCCGAGGAACCGGCCCATCAGGATGCCGCCGCCGGGCTCCCTCGGCTGCTTGTCGGTGCCGTCGTCGCCACCTCGGCCCGGGGTGCGGGTGTTCTGGGACGGCGGACGGCCGCTCTCGCTCACTGGTTCCCCTTCTGAAAACAGACCCCCGTGCCGATCATGCGGCACGAGGGGCATCGCCCCCATGGTATTGCCCAGCCGATCGGCGCACACCGGCGCGTGTCCGTGTCGGTGCCAGGCCGTAAGGTCGTCTGCCATGGGGACCCCCGCCGACAGCACCCGAACTCCCGACAGCGCGTCACCCGGCCCCGTCCCGCCCGAGGGCGCGCCGCCCGAACCCGCGCCCGGGCTGGTCCCGGCCGGGCGGACCTCCCCGGAGGCCGGGCCGAGCGGGCCGGAGAGCGGGCCGGTGCCCCCGGAGGGCGGGCCGGTGCCGCCGGAGAGCGGGCCCCGCGGGGGCCTGCCGCCGCGCCCGCCGGTGTCGCTCTCGCCGTCGCGGGCCGCGGACTTCATGCGCTGCCCGCTGCTGTACCGGCTGCGGGTGATCGACCGGCTGCCGGAGAAGCCGAGCGAGGCGGCGACCCGCGGCACCGTCGTCCACGCGGTGCTGGAGCGGCTGTTCGACGCCCCGGCGGTGGAGCGCACACCCGAGCGGGCCCGGGCGATGGTGCCCGGCGAGTGGCAGCGGCTGCTGGCGGCCCGTCCCGAGCTGGCCGGGCTGTTCAGCGCGGCCGAGGGCGCGCTCGACGCGGCGGCGCTGTCGGCCTGGCTGGAGAGTGCCGAGCGGCTGGTGGAGCGCTGGTTCACCCTGGAGGACCCGACCCGCCTGGAGCCCGCCGAGCGCGAGCTGTACGTGGAGACGGTGCTGGAGTCCGGCCTGACCCTGCGCGGCTACGTCGACCGGCTGGACGTGGCACCGGCCACCGGGGACCTGCGGGTGGTGGACTACAAGACCGGCAAGGCCCCCCGCCCCGAGTACGCCGACGAGCCGCTCTTCCAGATGCGCTTCTACGCCCTGGTGCTGTGGCGGCTGCGCGGGGTGGTGCCGCGCCGGCTCCAGCTGGTCTACCTCGGCAGCGGCGACGTACGGACCTACGACCCGTCGGAGGCCGACCTGCTGCGCACCGAGCGGCGGTTGCTGTCGCTGTGGGAGGCGATCCAGGAGGCGACGGCCAGCGGTGACTGGCGACCGCGGCGGACCCCGCTGTGCGGCTGGTGCGACCACCAGGCGCTGTGCCCGGAGTTCGGCGGGACTCCCCCGCCGTACCCGCTGGCGCGCATCGCCGGGACCGGGCCCGCCGTGGGCGAGAATGGTCCGGTCTAGCGAAGGAGTACTCGTGGCGATCCGCGTCCTGTTGGTGGACGACCAGCCCCTGTTGCGCACCGGCTTCCGGATGATCCTGGAGGCCGAGCCGGACCTGGCCGTGGTCGGTGAGGCCGGTGACGGCCAGCAGGCGCTGGACCAGGTGCGGGCGTTGCAGCCCGACGTGGTGCTGATGGACATCCGCATGCCCCGGATGGACGGCGTCGAGGCGACCCGCCAGATCACCGGCCCGGACCGGTCGGGCCCGGCAAAGGTGCTGGTGCTGACCACCTTCGACCTGGACGAGTACGTGGTGGAGGCGCTGCGCGCCGGGGCCAGCGGCTTCCTGCTCAAGGACGCGCCGGCCGCTGAACTGGTGCAGGCGATCCGGGTGGTGGCCGCCGGCGAGGCGATGCTCGCGCCGAGCATCACCCGGCGGCTGCTGGACAAGTACGCCGGCCGGCTGCCGTCGGGCGAGGAGTCGGTGCCGCAGCCGCTGCACGCGCTGACCGAGCGCGAGGTCGAGGTGCTCAAGCTGGTCGCCCGCGGCCTGTCGAACGCGGAGATCGCCGCGGAGCTGTTCGTCAGCGAGACCACGGTCAAGACCCACGTCGGCCATGTGCTCACCAAGCTGGGCCTGCGCGACCGGGTGCAGGCGGCGGTGTACGCGTACGAGAGCGGCCTGGTGCGCCCCGGCGCGAGCTGAGGCCCCGCCCGGCGCGCCGGGGTCCCCGTACACCCGGGGGGCAGCCACCCGCACACGCGAACGCCCCCGCGCGGCCCTTCCGGGCTCGTCGCGGGGGCGTTCGCCGTGGGGCGGGTGCGCGGTCAGCCGGAGGCGCCGCGGCCCAGCTCCCAGAACTGCGTGGTGGTCGAGGCGTTGAGCGCCCACTCCGCGCCGGTGATGTCGTTGCGGGCGGCGATGTACTGGTTCGCCTGCCACAGCGGGAGCATCGGCACCTGCTCCGCGACCAGCTTCTGCGCCGCGCCGAACGCGTCGGTGGTGGCGCTGCGCTGGGCCTGGCTGCGGGTCTCCGGCAGGATCGTGTTCCGGATCTCCGTCAGGTTGTACGGCAGCGGGATGAACGTCTCCTTGTCGAAGAACGGGGCGATGTAGTTGTCCGGGTCCGGGAAGTCCGGCAGCCAGCTCAGCGCGAAGACCTGGTACTTGCCCTCGCCGGCGGCCTTCAGGAAGGCGTTCCACTGCTCGGCCTCGACGTGGACGTCGAAGAGCCCGGACGCGTCGAGCTGCTTCGCGATCGCCTCGGCCTCGGCCTTGTTCATGGTGCCGCCGTTGTCGCGGCGGAAGTTGATGGTCAGCGGCACCTTGCTGGTGATGCCGGCGTCCCTGAGCGTCTTCTGCGCGTTCTTGACGCTGGGCTCGCCGTAGGTGTCGTAGAACGAGTTGACGTGCGTGGTGATGCCCTGCGGGACCACCGAGTACAGCGGCACCGCGGTGCGCTGGTAGACGTCGCGGGTGATCGCCTGCCGGTCGATGAGCTGGGCCATCGCCTGGCGGACCGCGACCTTCTTCAGCGACGGCGCGTCGGTGTTGAGGAAGAGGTAGCGGGCCTCGCCGCCGGAGGACTGGGTGAGCTTGAAGTCCGGGTCCGGGTTGCTCTGCAGAGCCTGGATCTGGTCCGGCGACAGCTGCCGGCTCATCACGTCCAGCTGGCCGGACTTGATCGCGTCCTCCATCTTGTTGGAGTCCGCGAACATCTTGAGGGTGACGGCGCTGTTGTGCATCTTCAGCGTGCCGTCGTAATGCGAGTTCTTGGAGAACACCGCCTGCTTGCCCGCGGTCCAGGAGTCCAGCTTGTACGGGCCGGAGCCGACCAGCCGCCAGCCGGTGTACGGCTTCTTCGCCGGGTAGACCGTGCTGTCGACGATCGCGGCGGCCGGGGTGGCGAGCTTCGCCGGGAACGTCGCGTCGGGATGCTTGAGGTGGAAGACCACCGTCTGCGGGTCGGGCGCGTCCACGCTCTTGACGTCGGATATGAGCGACGACGGGCCGTCGGACCAGTGGATCTTCTGCATACGGTCGACGGAGAACTTCACGTCGGTGGAGGTGAGGGAACGGCCGGTGGAGAACTTCTCGCCGTCCCGCATCGTGCACTGGTACGTCAGACCCGAAGTGCCCGCGTAGTGGCACTCCTTGGCGGCGTCGGGGGTCGGCGTGGTGCTGCCGCGCTGGTAGGTCAGCAGCATCTGGAAGGTGTTGTAGAACACGTTCCAGGTCGCGCTGTCGTACGACGTCGCCGGGTCGAGCGGCGCCGGGTTGTCCTTGGTCAGCTCGATGCTGTCGGTGGTACCGACGACGATGGGTTTGCCACTGCCGCCGCTGCCGCCGGAACTGCCGCACCCGGTGATCGCGGGTGCCAACGCGCCGAGCAGGGCCGGCAGCACCAGAAGCTTGCGGTTCATCGTTGGTCGTTCTCCTCTTGCGCATGTGCCGGGGGCTCGTGACGCGCCCATAAGGCCCAACAAGGCCGCCCGCGCACCCGGATCGCAGGTGTACGGGCTGGAGGCAGCGCGGGGCACGCTGGGGCGACGATACCGAGGTTGCCGGTGATCAGCACCAACGGGTGGCCAAAGTTGGCGGTCCCGACGAGCGGAACCGCCCCGGCGGCACACTCAGTGAAGGGACGTGCGCAAGGAGCGCAGAAAAGGGACGGTGAGGTCCTCCAGCGACCGGACCACGGTCCGTCCCGGCGCGGGCGGGATCGGCACCACCGACGGCACCGCGACCACCCGGCAGCCGGCCGCCTCCGCGGACGCGACACCGGTGAGGGTGTCCTCGACGACCACGCAGTGCGCGGGGTCGGTACCGAGCCGGGCGGCGGCGGCCAGATACGGGTCCGGGTGCGGCTTGGTGCGGCCGATCTCGTCGCCGGCCAGGGTGAAGGCGAAGTGCTCGGGGCCGAGCGAGCGCAGCATGACGTCGATGGTGCGGCGGTGCGAGGCCGACACCAGCGCGGTGGGCACGGCGTGCGCGACCAGGTCGGTCAGCAGCCGGCGGGCACCGGGCATCAGCGGCGCGCCCTGGGCGACCAGGTGCTCGAAGCGGCTGTTGATGGCGGTCATCAGCTCGGCCGCCGGAGCGGTGGCGCCGGTGACGTCGATCAGGTGGCCCACGCTGCGGGCCATCGGGCCCCCGACCACCACCGCGCGGTGCGCCTCGTCCAGCACGTGGCCGAGGTCCGCGAAGACCGCGGACTCCGCCGCCCACCACAGGCCCTCGGTGTCCACCAGGGTGCCGTCCAGGTCCAGGAGCACGGCCCAGGGCCCGCCGGGCCCCTTCGCCGCACGGGTGTCGGCGACCGGAATGCTGCTCGTCATAGGCCCCACTCCTCGGTTCTGGGGGACACAGAGGCCGGTCGCCGCACCCCGCTGAACAGCGCGGGGAGGCGACCGGCCTCTGCCGGACCCACCAGTGTACGTCGGGCCGTTGCGGACCGCGCAACGACAGGCGAACCGCTGGTCAGCGGGCGTTGAAGTACTTCGCCTCGGGGTGGTGGATGATGATCGCGTCGGTGGACTGCTCGGGGTGGAGCTGGAACTCCTCGGAGAGCTTGACGCCGATCCGCTCCGGCTCCAGCAGGTCGGCGATCTTCGCCCGGTCCTCCAGGTCGGGGCAGGCGCCGTAGCCCAGCGAGAAGCGGGCGCCGCGGTACTTCAGGTCGAACATGTCGGTGACGGCGGAGGGGTCCTCGCCGGCGTAGCCGAGTTCGGCCCTGACCCGGGCGTGCCAGTACTCGGCGAGCGCCTCGGCGAGCTGCACGGACAGGCCGTGCAGCTCCAGGTAGTCGCGGTAGGAGTCGGCGGCGAACAGCTCGTTGGCGGCCTCGGAGACGCGGTTGCCGACGGTGACCACCTGGAAGCCGACCACGTCGGTCTCGCCGGAGTCCTCGGGGCGGAAGAAGTCGGCCAGGCACAGCCGCCGGCCGCGCCGCTGGCGCGGGAAGGTGAAGCGGGTGCGCTCGGTGCCGTCCTCGTGCAGCACGATCAGGTCGTCGCCCTTGGAGACGCACGGGAAGTAGCCGTAGGTGACGGCTGCCTCCAGCAGGTGCTCGGACTGGAGTTTGGTGAGCAGGCCGCGCAGCCGGGGGCGGCCCTCGGACTCGACCAGTTCCTCGTAGCTCGGGCCGTCCGCGCGGGACTGCTTCAGGCCCCACTGGCCCTTGAAGAGGGCGCCCTCGTCCAGCCAGGAGGAGTAGTCGGCGAGTTGGATGCCCTTGACCACCCGGCTGCCCCAGAACGGCGGGGCCGGCACCGGGTTGTCGACGGCGACGTCGGAGCGGACCTGGCCCAGGTTGGGCTCTTCCGGCTGCTCGGGCTGCTCCCGCTTGGGCACCCGGCGGGCCTTCAGCTCCGGCAGCGCCGCGCCGGGCACCCCGCGCTTGACGCCGATCAGCGCGTCCATCAGCCGCAGCCCCTCGAAGGCGTCGCGGGCGTAGCGGACCTCGCCGGCGTAGATCTCGTGCAGGTCCTGCTCGACGTAGGCGCGGGTGAGGGCGGCGCCGCCGAGGATCACCGGGTACTTCGCCGACAGGCCGCGCTGGTTGAGCTCCTCCAGGTTCTCCTTCATGATCACGGTGGACTTCACCAGCAGCCCGGACATCCCGATCACGTCGGCGCGGTTCTCCTGGGCCGCCTCCAGGATCGAGGAGACCGGCTGCTTGATGCCCAGGTTGACCACGTTGTAGCCGTTGTTGGACAGGATGATGTCGACCAGGTTCTTGCCGATGTCGTGCACGTCGCCGCGGACGGTGGCCAGCACGATCGTGCCCTTGCCGGCCTCCTCGCCGTCGGCCACCTTCTCCATGTGCGGTTCCAGGTAGGCGACCGCGGTCTTCATCACCTCGGCGGACTGGAGCACGAACGGCAGCTGCATCTGGCCGGAGCCGAACAGCTCGCCGACCACCTTCATGCCGGCCAGCAGCGTGTCGTTGACGATGTCCAGGGCGGAGCGCTCGGCCAGTGCCTCGTCCAGGTCCGCGGACAGGCCGTTCTTCTCGCCGTCGATGATCCGGCGCTGGAGCCGCTCGTCCAGCGGCAGCGCCATCAGCTCCTCGGCGCGGCCGGCCTTCAGCGACTTGGAGTCGACGCCCTCGAAGAGCTCCATCAGCTTCTGCAGCGGGTCGTACCCCTCGGCGCGCTTGTCGTAGACCAGGTCGTACGCGGCCTGGCGCTGCTCCTCGGGGATGCGGGCGATCGGCAGGATCTTGGCGGCGTGCACGATCGCGGAGTCGAGCCCGGCCTTGACGCACTCGTCGAGGAAGACCGAGTTCAGCGCGGTGCGGGCGGCCGGGTTGAGGCCGAAGGAGATGTTGGACAGGCCGAGCGTGGTCTGCACGTCGGGGTGGCGGCGCTTGAGTTCGCGGATCGCCTCGATGGTGGCGATGCCGTCCTTGCGGGACTCCTCCTGGCCGGTGCAGATGGTGAAGGTCAGGCAGTCGATGAGGATGTCGGACTCGCGGATGCCCCAGTTGCCGGTGAGGTCGTCGATCAGCCGCTCGGCGATCGCGACCTTCTTCTCGACGGTACGCGCCTGCCCCTCCTCGTCGATGGTCAGCGCGATCAGGGCGGCGCCGTGCTCGGCGGCGAGCGCGGTGACGCGGGCGAAGCGGGACTCGGGGCCGTCGCCGTCCTCGTAGTTGACCGAGTTGAGCACCGCGCGGCCGCCGAGCTTCTCCAGCCCGGCCCGCAGCACGTCCACCTCGGTGGAGTCCAGCACGATCGGCAGGGTGGAGGCGGTGGCGAACCGGCCGGCGATCTCGGCCATGTCGGCGACGCCGTCCCGGCCGACGTAGTCCACGCACAGGTCGAGCAGGTGGGCGCCCTCGCGGATCTGGTCGCGGGCCATCTCCACGCAGTCCTCCCAGCGGCCCTCCAGCATCGCCTCGCGGAACTTCTTGGAGCCGTTGGCGTTGGTCCGCTCGCCGATCGCCAGGTACGAGGTGTCCTGGCGGAACGGCACGGTCTGGTAGAGGGAGGCGGCGCCCGGCTCGGGACGCGGGTCGCGCGGCGCGATGTCGTGGCCGCCGATCCGGTCCACCAGCTGGCGCAGGTGCTCGGGGGTGGTGCCGCAGCAGCCGCCGACCAGGGACAGGCCGTACTCGCGGGCGAACGTCTCGTGCGCGTCGGCGAGTTCGGACGGGGACAGCGGGTAGTGCGCGCCGTCCTTGGTCAGCACCGGCAGGCCCGCGTTGGGCATGCAGGTCAGCGGGATGCGGGAGTGGCGGGCGAGGTAGCGCAGGTGCTCGCTCATCTCGGCCGGGCCGGTGGAGCAGTTCAGGCCGATCAGGTCGATGCCGAGCGGTTCGAGCGCGGTCAGGGCGGCGCCGATCTCGGAGCCGAGCAGCATGGTGCCGGTGGTCTCGACGGCCACCGAGCAGATCAGCGGGACGTTGGCGCCGGCGGCGGCCATCGCGCGGCGCGAGCCGACCAGCGCGGCCTTGACCTGGAGCAGGTCCTGCATGGTCTCCACGACCAGCGCGTCGGCGCCGCCGGCGATCAGGCCGGCCGCGTTGGCCTGGTAGCCGTCGCGCAGGGTGGCGTAGTCGGTGTGGCCGAGGGTGGGCAGCTTGGTGCCGGGGCCGATCGAGCCGAGCACGAAGCGGCGGCGGCCGTCGGCGGCGAAGCCGTCGGCGACCTCGCGGGCCAGCCGGGCGCCGGCCTCGGACAGTTCCTCGATCCGCTCGGGGATGTCGTACTCGGTCATCGCCGAGTGGTTGGCGCCGAAGGTGTTGGTCTCGACGCAGTCGACCCCGGCCTCGAAGTACGCCTCGTGGACGGAGCGGACGATGTCCGGGCGGGTGACGTTGAGGATCTCGTTGCAGCCTTCGAGCTGCTGGAAGTCGTCCAGCGTCGGGTCCTGCGCCTGGAGCATCGTGCCCATCGCGCCGTCGGCGACGACGATGCGGGAGGCCAGCGCCTCACGGAAGGCGGTGACCCGGGCCGCGTCGTACGCGGACGAGGCGTGGCTGGACGAGGGGGACGGCAAAGCCATGGACTGCTCCCTGGAGTGCGACGGCTGTCGGCTATGCGCTGGCCGCGCGGGTCGGCCGGGAAAGGCCGCGCCCGCACGGCACGCACTCCGCCAGCGTAGCGGGCGCGGCCGGAACGGCTCGGCCGATTCCAGAGAGCGGACGGGTGGCGCTGGTGAGGTGCCCACCCCGCTCTGCCATGATGAAGAATGATGAAGGTCGACATTGTCGACCCGGAGCTTCGTCGACCGTGCCCGCCCCGGCCGCATCCGGCCGCCGGCGAGCACCGGTCGGCGACCCGCGCCGTCCCGTACTTCTTGGAGCGCCCGCCATGCCAGGTCCCATCCAGTCACTGGAACGCGCCGCGGCGATCCTGCGGCTGCTGGCGGGCGGTGAGCGGCGGCTGGGGCTGTCGGACGTGGCGTCCTCGCTCGGCCTGGCCAAGGGCACCGCGCACGGCATCCTGCGCACCCTCCAGCAGGAGGGCTTCGTCGAGCAGGACCCGGTGTCGGGGAAGTACCAGCTCGGCGCGGAGCTGCTGCGGCTGGGCAACAGCTTCCTGGACGTGCACGAGCTGCGGGCCCGCGCCCTGGTGTGGACCGACGACCTGGCCAGGTCGAGCGGCGAGGCCGCGTACCTGGGGGTGCTGCACCAGCAGGGCGTGCTGATCGTGCACCACGTCTTCCGGCCGGACGACAGCCGCCAGGTGCTGGAGGTCGGCGCCATGCAGCCGCTGCACAGCACCGCGCTCGGCAAGGTGCTGGCGGCGTACGACCCGGTCGCGCACAGCGAGGCGGCCGAGGGCGAGCGGGCCGCGCTGACCGGGCGGACGGTGACGTCCGCCGCGGACTTCGAGGCGGTGCTCGACCTGACCCGGGCCCGGGGGTGGGCCGCGGACCTGGAGGAGACCTGGGACGGCGTGGCGTCGGTCGCCGCGCCGGTGCACGACCGGCGGCGGATGCCGGTCGGCGCGGTGGGCATCACCGGCGCGGTGGAGCGGGTCTGCGACGACAGCGGGATCAGGCCGCGGCTGGTCGCGGCGGTACGGGACTGCGCGCGGGCGGTCTCCCGCGACCTGGGCGCGGGGCGGTTCTGATCCACCCGCGACCCGGGCGCGGGGCGGTGTCCGGTCACCCCGCCCGGCCCTCCTGGCGGCACGGCGGGCGTCTGCTCCGTCACAGCACTCTTGACCTGGTCAGCGCGGAGGGCGAGACTTTCGACCTGCGGTCGACAATGTCGAACAACGGACGGAAGTCGGATCGCGGCTCAGGGACTGGGACAAAGGAGTCGACGTGTCCAACGGCCACATAGTCATCGGCGAGCTCTTCGGTACCGCCGTTCTGATCCTGCTCGGCGGCGGCGTCTGCGCCGCGGTGACGCTCAAGAGATCCAAGGCCAAGGACGCCGGCTGGGTGGCGATCTCCTTCGGCTGGGGCCTCGCGGTGCTGGGCGGCGCCTACATCGCCAACGGCTACTCGGGCGGCCAGCTCAACCCGGCCGTCACCTTGGGCATCGCCATCAAGACCGGCGACTGGAGCACCATGCCCTACTACCTGATCGGCGAGTTCGGCGGTGCGATCATCGGCGCGGTGCTGGTCTGGGCGGCCTACCTCGGGCAGTTCCACGCGCATCTGACCGACCCCGCGGTGGTGGGCGCGCCGGCCGCCCCGGCCGAGGGCGGGACCGGCGACGCGTCCGGCGACGCGGCCGGCACCGCGTCCGCGCCGAAGGCCGACCCGGCCGGGCCCACCACCGGCAACCAGGCGCAGCCCGGCGGCCCGGTGCTCGGCATCTTCTCCACCGGCCCGGAGATCCGCAATCCGGTGCAGAACCTGCTCACCGAGATCATCGCCACCGCGGTGCTGGTGCTGTTCATCCTCACCCAGGGCATGACCAAGGGCCTGGCCCTCAACGGCACGGGCATCCTGCTCACCGCGCTGCTCGTGGTCGGCATCGGCCTGTCGCTCGGCGGCCCCACCGGGTACGCGATCAACCCGGCGCGCGACCTCGGCCCGCGGATCGTGCACGCGCTGCTGCCGCTGCCCAACAAGGGCGGATCGGACTGGGGATACGCGTGGATTCCGGTGGTCGGCCCGCTTGTCGGCGCCGCGATCGCGGGCGGGCTGTACAGGCTGGCCTTCATGTAGCGCGGACCCGCGTCCGTACGGTGCGACCCGCGCCGTACGGACGTACCGCGGCCGCCGTACCGACCCGCACCACCCGCCGCGCACCGCGCACCGCGTGCCGGCCCTCGCCCACCGCCTCGCCAAGACCCGCCCGCACAGGACGCCAGACCCAGCAGGAGCTCACCGTGACCGACACCCCGACCGGCACCGACACCGCCGCCGGCACCGCCTCCGCCACCCAGGCCGCCGGCGGCTCCGCCGGCTCCTCCCACGGCTCCGGGCCGTTCATCGCGGCCATCGACCAGGGCACCACGTCCAGCCGCTGCATCGTCTTCGACCGGGACGGCCGGATCGTCGCCGTCGACCAGAAGGAACACGAGCAGATCTTCCCCAAGCCGGGCTGGGTGGAGCACGACGCCGCCGAGATCTGGACCAACGTCCAGGAGGTGGTGGCCGGCGCCATCCGCAAGGCCGCCCAGGACATCCCCGGCTTCCAGCCCGCCGACGTCAAGGCGATCGGCATCACCAACCAGCGCGAGACCACGCTGCTGTGGGACCGGCACACCGGCGAGCCGGTGCACAACGCGCTGGTCTGGCAGGACACCCGCACCGACACGCTCTGCCGCGAACTGGGCCGGGACGTCGGCCAGGACCGGTTCCGCGCCACCACCGGGCTGCCGCTCGCGTCGTACTTCGCCGGCCCCAAGATCCGCTGGCTGCTGGACCACGTGGACGGCCTGCGGGAGCGGGCCGAGGCCGGCGACATCCTCTTCGGCACCATGGACTCCTGGGTGATCTGGAACCTCACCGGCGGAGCGAACGGCGGCGTGCACGTCACGGACGTCACCAACGCCTCCCGCACGCTGCTGATGGACCTGCGCACCCTCGACTGGGACCAGGACATCCTCGACGCGATCGGCGTGCCGGCCGCGGTGCTGCCCCGGATCGGCTCCTCCTCCGAGGTCTACGGCACCGCGGACATCGGCGGCCTGTCGGACGTCCCGGTGGCCTCCGCGCTCGGCGACCAGCAGGCCGCGCTCTTCGGCCAGACCTGCTTCTCGCCGGGCGAGGCCAAGTCCACCTACGGCACCGGCACGTTCATGCTGCTCAACACCGGCGAGACCCCGGTCGACTCCCGCAACGGCCTGATCACCACGGTCGGCTACCGGATCGGCGACGCCGCCCCGGTCTACGCGCTGGAGGGGTCGATCGCGGTCACCGGCGCCCTGGTGCAGTGGATGCGCGACCAGATGGGCCTGATCAGCACGGCGGCCGAGATCGAGACGCTGGCGCTGACCGTCGAGGACAACGGCGGCGCCTACTTCGTGCCGGCCTTCTCCGGGCTGTTCGCGCCCTACTGGCAGGACGACGCCCGCGGGGTGATCGCCGGGCTGACCCGCTACGTCACCAAGGCGCACATCGCCCGCGCCGTCCTGGAGGCGACCGCCTGGCAGACCCGCGAGATCGCCGACGCGATGACCAAGGACTCCGGCGTCGAGCTGGCGGCCCTGAAGGTGGACGGCGGCATGACCTCCAACAACCTGCTCATGCAGACCCTCGCCGACGTGCTGGCCGCACCCGTGGTGCGCCCCATGGTCGCCGAGACCACCTGCCTGGGCGCGGCCTACGCCGCCGGCCTCGCGGTCGGCTTCTGGCCGGACACCGACGCGCTGCGCGCCAACTGGAAGCGGGCAGCGGAGTGGACGCCCCGGATGGCCGACGCCGACCGGGACCGCGAGTACCACAACTGGCGCAAGGCCGTGACCCGGACCATGGGCTGGATCGAAGAAGAGGAGCACTGAGAAACGCCATGACCACCCTGCAACGCGTCCCCGCCCTGGGGACGCACCCGACCGCCGGCGCGAACCCCGGGCGGGCCCAGACCCGCGACCTGCTCGGGCACGCCACGTACGACCTGCTGGTGATCGGCGGCGGCATCCTCGGCATCACCACCGCCTGGCACGCCGCCCAGTCGGGACTGCGGGTGGCGATGGTGGACGCCGGCGACTTCGCCGGCGCCACCTCCTCCGCCTCCTCCAAGCTGCTGCACGGCGGCCTGCGCTACCTCCAGACCGGAGCGGTGCGGCTGGTCGCCGAGAACCACGTCGAACGGCGCGCGGTCTCCCGGGACGTGGCGCCGCACCTGGCCAACCCGCTCACCTTCTACCTGCCGGTGTACAAGGGCGGTCCGCACGGCGCGGCCAAGCTCGGCGCGGGCGTGTTCGCGTACTCCGCGCTGTCCGCCTTCCGCGACGGCGTCGGGCACGTCATCAGCCCGGCCAGGGCCGCCCGCGACGTGCCCGAACTGCGCACCGACGACCTGCGCGCGGTCGCGGTCTACGAGGACGGGCAGATGAACGACGCCCGGATGGCGCTGATGACGGTGCGGGCCGCGGTCGGCGCGGGCGCGACCGTGCTCAACCACGCCGAGGTCACCGGGCTGCGCTTCACCCGCGGCCGGGTGACCGGCGCGGATCTGCGCGACCGCACCGACGGCACCGAGTTCGGCGTGGACGCGCGGCTGGTGCTCAACGCGACCGGCCCGTGGGTGGACCACCTGCGGCGGATGGAGGACGCGGCCGCGGACCCGTCGATCCGGCTGTCCAAGGGCGCCCACCTGGTGCTGAAGCGGACCTCGCCGTGGCGGGCCGCGCTGGCCACGCCGATCGACAAGTACCGGATCACCTTCGCGCTGCCGTGGGAGGGCATGCTGCTGCTCGGCACGACCGACGAGGCGTACGAAGGTGATCCGGGCGAGGTGGCGGTCACCGAGGCCGACATCGCCCAGATCCTGGACGAGGCGGCCTTCTCGGTCCGGGACCGGCAGCTCACCCGGGACCTGATCACGTACTCCTTCGCCGGGCTGCGGGTGCTGCCCGGCGGCCCCGGCGACACCGCGAAGGCGAAGCGGGAGACGGTGGTCACCGAGGGCCGCGGCGGCATGCTGTCGGTCGCGGGCGGCAAGTGGACGACCTTCCGGCACATCGGCCGCACGGTGCTGGCGAAGCTCGCGGAACTGCCCGGGCACCCGCTCGCCGACGACATGGAGCCGCTGGACCGGCTGCCCAGGCACGCCCCGCTGCCCGGGTTCGCCAGCCCCGGCGCGGTCGCGCACCGGCTGGTCGTGGACGGCATCGCGCCCGGCCCGCGGATGGCCGGCGACACCGCGGGCCACCTCGCCGGGCACTACGGATCGCTCGCCTTCGACATCGCCCGCCTCGCCAACGAGGACCCGGCGCTGGCGACGCGCATCCACCCGGACGCCCCGGAGATCTGGGCGCAGGTGGTCTACGCCCGCGACCACGAGTGGGCGTACGACGTGGACGACGTGCTGCGCCGCCGGACCACCCTCACCATCCGCGGCCTGGACACCCCGGAGGTACGAGCAGGGGTCGAGCGCATCCTGCGGGCGCGCAGGGACTGAGCGCGCGGCCCTCGTTCAGCCGTTGGCGGGCGGGAGCGCGGACCCGGGGGTCAGCAGCGCGTCGAGTTCCGCCAGGAGGGCGGCGGGGCGCGGGTGGCCGATCCGCTCCAGCAGGGTCAGCCAGCGCTCCCGGCCCTCCCGCCACAGGTCGGCGAGGGTGCCGGCGGCGACCGCGTCGACCGTACGGCGCGGCAGTTCGGCCTCGGCGGCGCGGGACGGGGTGAGCCAGTGCGCGGTGCTGTGCTCGGCGAGGCGGGCCATCCACAGCAGGTGGCGGGCGGCGTGCGCGAGGGCGTCCTGGGCGCGCAGCCGCTCGCCGCGGGCGGTGACGTGGGCGGCGAGCACCATCCAGTTCGCGAACCGCCCGCACAGGTCGGCGATCTCGTCGGCCCCGGCGGGCAGTACCGCCTGCTCGGGCAGCCCGGCGAGCACCGGGGTCAGCGCCCCGTCGCGGTCCACCACGACCATCGCGTCGACCGCCGCGCCCCGGGCCGGCCACTCCCCCACCGACGCGATGTCCTCGGTGGTGGCGAAGTGGAACTCGCCGCGCACCGGCCCGGGGAAGAGCGCCACATGGGTGCCGAACTCGTTGCGCAGCACGAGGTGGACCGGGGCGACCTCGGCGCACCAGGCGGCGGGGTCGAGGGCGGCGCGCGCCTTCGGGTCGAGGAACAGCCAGAACTCGACGTCGCTGTGCGGGTCGCCCTCGCCCGCCGCGAAGGAGCCGTACATCAGGGCCGCGCGGATGGTCTCGTCGGCGCGGCACAGCGCCCGCACCCGGTCGATCAGTTCGTACTGGATCACGCGCGCCAGTATGGGTCCCGGCCGGATGCCGCGACAGCGATTTCCAGCGCGGTGGCGCCGGGCCGGGTCGTGGCCGGCTCGGCGAACCCCTTGTACTGGCGGTACATGTCGGCGAACTCCCCGACCACGTCGCGCAGCAGCCGCGCGGTGGCGTCGCCGGCGCGGTAGTCCTGGCCGGTGGCCCTGGCGAGGTCCCAGCCGTGCAGGGCGAGTTCGAGGAAGAGCATGCGCGCGGTGGCGTCGGCCGGCATGGCCGCCTCGCCCATCGGGATCTCGCCCTCCCACGCGGCGGGTTCGGCCCACGCGGCCACCGCGCGGTCGAGCTGCCGCGCGTACGCCGCGGCCCACTCCGGTTCCGCGGTGAAGTCGCGGGTGGCCAGGTCGTCGGGGTGCGGCTCGCGGCGTGCGCGCAGCTCCATGCCGAGGCCGGTGTACGCGACGAGGTGGTTGGCCAGGGCGCGGGTGTCGTACTCGGGGCAGGGCGTGGGGCCGGTGAGCTGCCCGGGCGTGACCGCCGCGGTGATCCGGGCGGCCTCGGCGGCGGCGTCGGCGAGCCGCGGGTGGACGGTGCGGTGCGAGTCGATGGCGTTCATGGCTCCGACGCTAGGACGCGGCGCGCGGCCGGTCTTGAACAAACGCGACAGGCGGCCCGCGGCTTCCTAGGCTGGGGCCATGAGCAGGCACGGGATGGGGCGCGGGGTGCTGCGGCCGGCGACGGCCGCGGCCCACCTCACGGTCCCGCTGCACCCGCCGGCCGCCGCCCTCGCGCCGTACGTCGAGTACTACTGGAACCCGCGCTGGGACCTGCGCGGCCGGCCCGACCATGTGCAGGACGTGCTCGCGCACCCGAACGTGCACCTGGTCTTCGAGGAGCCGGTGCCGCTGGTGTACGGGGTGCAGCGGGCGCTGTACCGGCGGGTGCTGCACGGGCGGGGGCAGGCGTTCGGGGTGCGGTTCCGGGCGGGGGCCTTCCGGCCGTTCGCCCGGGGGCCGGTGGCGGAGCTGGTGGACCGCTCGGTGCCCGCCGCCGAGTACTTCGGGGCCGAGGCGCGGGCGCTGGGCCGGGAGGTGCTGGCGATGGAGGACCTGGACGCGATGTCCGCGGCGGTGGACCGCTTCCTGCTCGGGTTCCTGCCCGCGGTGCCCGATCCCCGGGTCGCGCGGGCGGGCGCGCTCGTGGAGCGCCTCACCGCCGACCCCGGCACCCTGCGGGTGGACGCGGTGGCCCGCGAGTCGGGACTGCCGGTGCGGCGCCTCCAGCGGCTGTTCGCCGAATACGTCGGAGCGTCGCCGAAGTGGGTACTGCGCCGGGCCCGGCTGCACGAAGCCGCCGCGCGGGCCGACGAGGGCACCCGGCTCGACTGGCCGGCGCTCGCCGCCGAGCTCGGCTACGCGGACCAGTCGCACTTCATCCGCGACTTCACCGCTGCCACCGGAGTACCGCCGACGCACTACGCCGGGCGGTGATCCGCGGAACTGGTGGGGGCGACCGTTAGGACGGGGCGGGGTTGTGGCTCATAATGGAGATACATCGGAGGTCTGGCACGGCGTGGTGCCAGGAGATGTGGAACTGGGGAGGGCCCGGATGGCGGTCACGGATGAGGCGATCGAGAAGATCAAGGACATGATCGTCTCGGGGGCGCTGCGGCCGGGAGACCGGTTGCCCAAGGAGAGCGAGCTCGCGGCCGAGTTGGGCCTGTCCCGCAACTCCCTGCGCGAGGCGGTGCGCGCGCTGTCGCTGATCCGCATCCTCGACGTGCGCCAGGGCGACGGCACCTACGTCACCAGCCTCGACCCCCAGCTGCTGCTGGAGGCGCTGAGCTTCGTGGTGGACTTCCACCGGGACGACACGGTGCTGGAGTTCCTCGCGGTGCGGCGCATCCTCGAACCGGCGGCCACCGCGATGGCGGCGGTACGGATCACCCCGGAGGCCCTCGACGTGCTGGAGGGCAAGCTGGACGCCCTCGGCCCCACCCCGTCCGTGGAGCAACTGGTCGCCTCGGACCTGGACTTCCACCGCGGCATCGTGCAGGGCTCCGGCAACTCCGTGCTCTGTTCGCTGCTCGACGGGCTCTCCGGTCCGACCACCCGCGCCCGGGTCTGGCGCGGGCTCACCCAGGAGGACGCGGTCAGCCGCACGCTGCACGAGCACCGGGCGATCCTGGCGGCGCTGCGCGACCGCGACGCCGAGGCGGCGCGGTCCTGGGCAACGGTCCACGTCGCCAGCGTCGAGCAGTGGCTCCGCTCCACCCTGTGAAAGCGGTGCCCCTGATGTGGTGCGGCTCCTTCCGCCGAAGGAGCCGCACCACATCAGGGGCGCGTGGGGGCAGCTCCCGGTGAAGGGGGAGAACCGCGCGACCGGCCACCGCGGACCGCGAGGTCCCCAACGGCGAGGACCGGGCACCCCGGGGGTTCAGGCCAACCCGTACGCACGGATGGCGTTGCCGCCCAGCACCGCCTCGCGTTCCTCCGGGGTCAGGGAGGCCGTCGCCTGCTCCGCGAGCGCGAACACGTCGGAGTAGCGGCCGGCGAGGGTGCACACGGGCCAGTCGGAGCCGAACAGCACCCGGTCGGAGCCGAAGGCCGCCAGCACGTGCCGGGCGTAGGGCAGGACGTCCTGGGGCCGCCAGGAATCCCAGTCGGCCTCGGTGATCAGCCCGGACAGCTTGCACATCGCGTTGGGGTGGTCGGCGATGCCGGCGATCTGCTCGGCCCACGGCTCCCACTCCCCCGCCGCGATCGGCGGCTTGCCGGCGTGGTCCAGCACGAAGCGCACCTCGGGCAGTTCCTCGACGGCGGCGAGCGCCGCGGGCAGTTCGCGCGGGGTGACGAGCAGGTCGTAGGCAAGACCGGCGGCGCCCAGGGCGCGCAGCCCGGCGCGGATGTCGGGCCGGTCCAGCCACTGCGGGTCGGCCTCGTCCTGGATCTGGTGGCGGATGCCGACCAGCGGTCCGGCCGCGGCGAGTTCGGTGAGCACCGCGGGCAGCCCGTCGGGGTCGGCGAGGTCGGCCCAGCCGACCACCCCGGCGATCCGGCCGTGCGAACCGCGGGCGATGGCGAGCAGCTCGCGGGTCTCGTCGAGCGAGGAGCTGGACTGCACGACGACGGTCGCGGCGATGTCGTGGGCGTCGAGCAGCGGCGCCAACTCGGGCAGCGCGAAGGTGCGGTTGATGGGTTCGAGGGCGTCGCCCTTCAGCCAGGGCTGCGGGCGGCGGCCGAGGTCCCACAGGTGGTGGTGCGCGTCGATTCGCATGGGTGCGCTCACTTCCCCGTCAGCGGCAGGGGCACGTCCGCGTCGAGCAGTCCCCGCTCGACGAGCGCGTGCCACAGGTCGTCGGGGATCGCGTGGTCGAACAGGGCCGCGTTGTCCCGGACTTCGGCCTCGTTGGCCGCGCCGACCACCGCGCAGACCACCGAGGGGTGCGCGAAGGGGTAGCGCAGTGCGGCCGCCCGCAGCGGCACCCCGAACTCCGCGCAGACCCGCTGAATGTGCTGGGCCCGCTCGATCAGGTCGGTCGGCGCGGCCTCGTAGTTGTAGTGGGCGCCGGGCCTGGGGTCGGCGAGCAGACCGGAGTTGTAGACGCCGCCGACCACCACCTGGGTGCCGCGCCGCTCGCAGACCGGCAGCAGGTCGTCGTACGCGGTGCGCTCCAGCAGCGTCCAACGGCCCGCGCACAGCACCACGTCGACGTCGAGATCGGCGACGAGGCCGGCCATCACCCCGCTGTAGTTCATGCCGAAGCCGATCGCCTTGACCACGCCCTGGTCGCGCAGGGCGGCGAGCGCCGGGAAGCCGCTGGTGCGGACCTCGCGCAGGTGGTCCTCGACGTCGTGCAGGTAGACGATGTCCACGCTGTCCACGCCGAGGCGCTTCAGCGAGCCCTCCAGGGTGGCGTTGATGCCGTCCGCGGTGAAGTCCCACTCCCGGGCCCGGGCGGGGCTGTCGACGTAGCCCTGCTCGTCCGGGGACTCGCCGGGGCCGAGGTCGCGCAGCCGCCGGCCGACCTTGGTCGACAGCAGGTACGACGCCCGGTCCCGCCCGGCCAGCGCCCGGCCCAGCCGTTCCTCGGAGCGGCCCATGCCGTAGTGCGGCGCGGTGTCGAGGTACGTCACGTCCCCGCCGAAGGTGTCGAACGCCGCCGCGACCGTGGCCTCGGCCTGCTCGTCGGTGATCGCGGTGTAGAGGTTGGCCAGCGGGGCGCAGCCGAGGCCGAGCCGGGGCAGTGCCGGTACGGGCATGGGGTGGGTCTCTCCTTGCGGTGTGCGTCGGTACGGTGCCGGGGCCGGGCGGGGCGGCCGGAAGCGGCCGGGGGCGGCCTGCCCCCGGCCGACTGCTGACTGCTGACTGCTGACTGCTGACTGCTGACTGCGGGCTAGTCCTCCTGTTCCCCGCTCGCGAACCGGGAGATGATCAGGGCGACGATGATGATCGCACCGTAGAGGAACTGGTTCCACAGCGGCGGCACCCCGCCGAGCGTCATCACGTTCACCACGAGTTGGAGGGCGACCACTCCGGTGAGGGCGCCGAAGAGGGTGCCGCGGCCGCCGTTGAGGCTGATCCCGCCGATCACGGTGGCCGCGAAGACCTGGAAGATCCAGTTCTGGCCCTGGGTGGAGGAGATCGCGCCGTAGTGGCCGACGTAGAGGATGCCGGCGAAGGCGGCGAGCAGCGAGGCGATGGCCAGCACCGACCAGGTGATCAGGTCGACCCGGATGCCGGCCGCGCGGGCGGCCTCCTTGTTGCCGCCGATGGCGTACAGCGCACGGCCGTGCCGCAGGTAGCCGAGGGCGAGTCCGCCGGCCACGAACAGCACCAGGCAGATCCAGATCGCCGCGGGGGCGCCGAGCCAGGACGCGCCGCCCAGGTACGAGAAGGACTTGGGCACCTCGACGATGGACTTGCCCTGGGAGATGCCGACTTGCAGCCCGCGCAGCATGGTGAGCATGCCGAGGGTGGCGATGAAGCCGTTGACTCTCAGTTTGAGGATCATGAAGCCGTTGAACCCGCCGACCACGACGCCGACCAGCAGGCAGATCGGGATCGAGGTCCAGCCGGGCAGCAACCCGATGCCGTGGTAGGTCGCCGAGCCGGTCCTGGGCATCACCAGCCACATGGCGATCACCGGGGCCACCCCGATGGTGGACTCCAGCGACAGGTCCATCCGGCCGAGGATCAGGATCATCGCCTCGCCGAGCACCAGCAGGCTCAGCTCGCTGCACTGCTGGAGGACGCCGATCAGGTTGTCGGAGGTCAGGAAGGTGGGCGAGACGATGAATCCGACCACGCCCACGATGAAGATCACCGGGATCAGGGACAGGTCGCGGTAGTTGGCGACCCTGAGCCGCGCCACGGCCCGCTTCGGCTGGTCCGGGGCGGCCGCTTCCGCGGTCAACTGGCTCACGTCACTCATTCCTCGGTCTCCTCGTGGCCGCCCGCGGGCAGCCCTTCCATCGCCGAGACCAGGTCCCGGTCGCTCCATCCGCTGCCGAACTCGGCGATCACCCGCCCGTGGAAGAGCGCGATCACCCGGTCGCAGACCCGCAGGTCGTCCAGTTCGTCGGAGACGATGACGGCCGCGTCGCCGCGGTCGGCGACCCCCCGCACCACGCCGAGCAGCGCGTCCTTGGACTTCACGTCGACGCCGGCGGTGGGCCGGATCGCCACCAGCACCCGCGGCTCGCGGGCCATCGCGCGGGCGATGACGACCTTCTGCTGGTTGCCGCCGGACAGGTCGGAGACCGGCTGGGCCGGCCCCGAGGTCTTGATGTCCAGCGAGTTGATCATGCGCTGGGCGAAGGCCCTGGTCCGGCCGGGCAACACCGTTCCGTACGGGCCGAGTTGGTCGGTCACCGACAGCGTGGCGTTCTCCGCGACGCTGCGGTTCAGGACCAGGCCCTGGCGGTGCCGGTCCTCCGGTACGTAGCCGATGCCGGCGCCCAGCGCGTGCGGGACGCTGCCGGGCTTGACCGGCTTGCCGCCGACCAGGGTGCGGCCCGTGGTGGCCTTGCGCAGCCCGACCAGGGTCTCGCCGAGCGCGGTGTTGCCGCTCGCGGTGGCCCCGGCCAGGCCCAGCACCTCGCCCGGGCGGACCGCGAAGTCGACCGGCTCGAAGGCGTCCGCCAGGGACAGGCCGTCGGCCCGCAGCACGGCGCCGTCGCCGTCACCGCCACCTTCGCCGCCGCGGCCGTCCTTGCCGGAGACGGCCCCGGACGGTGCCGACTTCGCGTGCCAGGACGCCGCGTTGCCGCCGGGCGCCTCCCCGGTCATCGCCTCCACCAGCGCGTCCTTGCCGAGCTCCGCGACCGGCGCGGTCAGCACGTGCCGCGCGTCGCGGTAGACGGTGACCGTGGTGCACAGGTCGTAGACCTCTTGCAGGTGGTGCGAGATGAAGAGGAACGCCACGCCCTGCCGCTGGAGTTCGCGCAGCTTGGTGAAGAGCCGGTCGATGCCGGCCGCGTCGAGCTGCGCGGTGGGCTCGTCGAGGATGATGAAGCGGGCGCCGAAGGACAGCGCCCGGGCGATCTCCACGAACTGGCCCTGCTCCACGGTGAGATCGCCGGCCCGGGCGTTGGGATCGACGTCGACGCCGTACTCGCCCAGCAGGTCGCGGGCCCGGGTGCGCAGCGCCGACCACCTGATCCGCCCGCCGCCGAAGCGGTTGAGGAACAGGTTCTCCGCGACGGTCAGGTCCGGGACCACCATGGACTTCTGGTAGACGCACGCCACCTTCGCCTGCCAGCCGGCGGTGTCGCCGGCCGCGGGTGCCGGCTCGCCCTGGAACCGGACCTGGCCGGCGTCCGGGTGCTGAAGCCCGGTCAGCACGGACACGAGGGTGGACTTCCCGGCGCCGTTGCGGCCGACGAGCGCGTGCGAGTCGCCGGCCGCGACGGTGATGCCCACCTGGTCGAGGGCCACGGTGGCCCCGAACCGTTTGACGATGCCCTCCGCGTGGACCGCGGCGGGCGGTACGGCCTCGGCCATGGGTCAGCTCTTCCCGAGCTGGTTGGCCCACAGGCTGGGGTCGTCCACGTTGGCCTTGGTCACCAGCGGCGCCGGCAGCTGGTCCTCCAGGCCGTTCGGGATCTTGATGATGTTCGAGCCGTGGTCGGTCGGGCCGGGCTTGAAGGTCTTGCCCGCCATGGCCGCCTTCGCGTAGTACAGCGCGTACTTGGCGTAGGTGTCGGCGGGCTGGGAGATCGTCGCGTCGATCTGGCCGGCCTTGATCGCCTTGAACTCCTCCGGGATGCCGTCGTTGGAGATGATGGTGATGTGGCCCGCGGTACCGGCCGGCTTGAGCAGGCCCTTCTGCTTCAGCAGCGCGAGGGTGGGCTGCAGGAAGACGCCGCCGGCCTGCATGTAGAGGCCGTTGAGGTCCGGGTTGGAGGCCAGCGTGGTCTGCAGCTTGGCCGACGCGGTCGCGCCGTCCCAGTTGGTGACGAGCGGGATCACCTTGATGCCGGGGAAGTTGGTCTTCATGCAGGAGGCGAACGCCTCCGAGCGGTCCCGGCCGTTGATGGAGGACAGGTCGCCCTCGAACTCGGCCACCTTGCCCTTGCCCTTGAGCTGCGCGCCCAGGTACTTGCAGGCGTTCGTGCCGTACGCCTTGTTGTCGGCGCGCACCACCATGTACACCTGCCCCTTGTCCGGGCGGGTGTCGACGCTGATCACCGGTATCTTCTTCTTCGCCATCTGGTCGAGGGTGGAGGCGATCGCACCGGTGTCCTGCGGGGCCATCACGATCGCCTTGGCGCCCTCGTTGGCAAAGCTCTGCACGTTGGCGACGAGCTTGCCGATGTCGTTCTGCGAGTTGGTGCGCGGCAGCGCGGAGACCGCGCCGGCCTTGATGTCCTTCTCGATGTAGCCGTTGTACGAGTTCCAGAAGTCGCTGTCCGAGCGCGGCAGGTCGATACCCACCTTGCCCGAACTTCCTCCTGCCTTGCTTTCGCTGCCTCTGTTGCAGCCCGCGAGCGCGGTGACCGCGAGCAGCGCGGCACAGGCGGCCACGGTCGTCGTGCGCAGTCTCATCGTCGAGTCCTGCCCTTCCGGGTGTGGGTGATGTCGGCTCTGCGAAGGGTGGAGCGGGCGGAGCTGGTGGAGCGGGTCGTGCGGGTCGTGCGGATTGTGCGGATGGAGCGGGTCATGCGGGTGGTGCGAGTGGCGCTGGTGGCGCTAGTCGGCCGCCGGGCGCAGCCGCAGCCCCTGCATGCCGCCGTCCACGGCGAGGGAGGCTCCGGTGACGCTCGCCGCCGCCGGGCTCGCCAGGTAGACGATCGCGGCGGCGACCTCGTCGGCGCTGACCAGCCGGCCCATCGGCTGCCGGGCGTTGAGAGCGGCCCGCTCGGCGCCCGGGTCGTCGGCCTGGTCGAGCAGCCGGCCGACCCACGGGGTGTCCGCGGTGCCGGGGTTGACGCAGTTGACCCGTACGCCCTCGCGCACGTGGTCGGCGGCCATCGCCAGGGTCAGCGAGAGCACGGCGCCCTTGCTGGCGCTGTACAGGGCCCGTTGGGGCAGGCCCGCGGTGGCCGCGATGGAGCAGGTGTGGGTGATCGAGGCGCTGCCGGGCCGCGCCACGGCGGCCTTGCGCAGGTGCGGCAGCGCGGCGCGCGCGGCCCGCACCAGGCCGAGGACGTTGATGTCCATGACCCGCTGCCACTCGTCGTCGGCGTTGTCCTCGACGGTGCCGACGGCGCCGATCCCGGCGTTGCCGACGAGGATGTGCAGGCTGCCCAGCTCCCCCACCGCCTCGGCCACCGCCGCCTGGACCGCCTGGTCGGAGCTGACGTCGGCACGGACCGGGACGGTGCCCTCGGGCGCGCCGGAGGGGTCGCGGTCCAGGACGGCGACCCGCGCGCCGCGGGCGGTCAGCAGCCGGGCGGTGGCGGCCCCGATGCCGGAGGCGCCGCCGGTGACCAGGGCGGTCAGCCCGGCCAGGTCCTGCGGGTGGAGGGCGGTCGCGGTCTCGTGGGAGGGGGTGTCGGTCATCGGGCGAGCTCCTGTCGGGCCACCCAGACCGGGCCGTCCGGGTAGCGGTAGTCGGTGAGGGTCTCGGGGACCATGCGGGCGGAGAAGCCGGGGGCGGTGGGCGCCTGGTACCGGCCGTTCTCCATCACCACCGGGTCGGTGAAGTGCTCGTGCAGGTGGGGAACGTACTCGATGATGCGGTCGTCCCAACTGCCGGAGACGGCTACGTAGTCGAACATCGAGAGGTGCTGGACGAGTTCGCACAGGCCGACCCCGCCGGCGTGCGGGCAGACCGGCACGCCGAACTTGGCGGCGAGCAGCAGGATCGCCACGTTCTCGTTGACGCCGGCCACCCGGGCCGCGTCGATCTGCACGAAGTCCACGGCGCCGGCCTGGAGCAGCTGCTTGAACACCACCCGGTTGGCGACGTGTTCGCCGGTGGCGACCCGGATCGGCTGGCCGGCCCGCACGGCGGCGTGCGCGAGCACGTCGTCGGGGCTGGTCGGCTCCTCGATCCAGTACGGCTCGAACGGCGCGAGCGCCCGCATCCAGTCGACGGCCTCGGCCACGTCCCAGCGCTGGTTGGCGTCGACCGCGATCCGGATGCCGGGGCCGACCGCCTCCCGGGCCAGCCGCATCCGCCGCAGGTCGTCGTCGAGGTCGGCGCCGACCTTCAGCTTGATCTGGGTGAAGCCGGCCGCCACCGCCTCCTTCGCCAGCCGGGTCAGCTTCTCGTCGGAGTAGCCGAGCCAGCCGGGCTCCGTGGTGTAGGCGGGGTAGCCGCGGCGGCGCAGCTCCTCGGCCCGCGCGGCGCGGCCGGGTTCGGCGCGGCGGAGGATCTCCAGCGCCTCGTCCCTGGTCAGCGCGTCGCTCAGATACCGGAAGTCGACCAGGTCGACGATCTCCTCCGGGGTCATCCCGGCCAGCAACTCCCAGACCGGGCGGCCGGCCTGGCGGGCGGCCAGGTCCCAGGCGGCGTTGACGACCGCGCCGGCCGCCATGTGCATCACGCCCTTCTCCGGGCCGAGCCAGCGCAGTTGCGAGTCGTGGGTGAGCAGCCGGTAGAAGGCGCCGAGATCGCCGGTGACACTGTCCACCGTGCGCCCGACCACATAGGGTCGGAGCGTCGCGATCGCCGCGGCGACGACGTCGTTGCCGCGCCCGATCGTGAAGCACAGGCCGTATCCCGCCAGGCCCCCGGGCGCGTCGGTACGGAGTACCACGTAAGCGGCGGAGTAGTCGGGGTCGGGGTTCATGGCGTCCGAGCCGTCGAGCTGCTCCGAGGTCGGAAAGCGGATGTCGTACACGTCGACCTCGGTGATGGTCGGACTCATGCACACTCCCGTCGCGAGACATCGGATCTTTTTTCGATGATCCGATGTATAGCCGTGCGCGGTGGGGTTCGTCCAGGGGGGAGCGCGAATTTTGTCGATTACAGATCGGATGTCTCAACGCGCGCGGCCGCTGGCGTCGTGGCTGGTGAGACGCATGCCGACCCGGCGTACGGCGCTGCGGTGGCTCCGACGTGCGGTGATCGGCGGCACCGCGCTGGCCGTACTGGCGATGCTCGGCGCGGGCGGCGCGCTGCGGGCGCAGTACGCCGGCGACCCGTCCGCCGCCGGCCGCACCCGCGGCAACGACGCGGTCTGGCTCGGCCACGCCTGGGTGGACGGCACCCGCACACCGGCCGAACTCGCCCTGCTGCGCGACCGGGTGCGCGGCAGCGGCATCCACGACCTGTACGTCCACACCGGTCCGCTCTCGGCCGACGGGAGCCTCGACCCGGCCCTGTACCCCACCGCGGCCGCGTTCCTCGCCGACGTGCGCCGCGAACTGCCCGGCGTACGCGTCCAGGCGTGGCTCGGCGACACCGTCGCCCACGGCGGCACGCCCGGGCTGCGTCTGGACGACAGCGCGGTCCGCGCCCGTATCCGCGACTCGGCGCGGCAGGTGCTCGACGCCGGCTTCGCGGGCGTCCACCTCGACCTGGAGCCGGTGCCGTCCGGCGACGGCGGCTTTCTGCGCACCCTCGACACGGTGCGGGCGCTCACCGTCGCCCGCGGGGTGCCGCTGTCCGCCGCGGTGCCCCAGATCGACCCGCTGCCCGGCCTGCACACCGTCTCCCACCTGCCGTTCAGCCACCCGAAGTGGTGGTCCCAGCGGTACTTCGGGCAGGTCGCCGGGCGGGTCGACCAGATCGCGGTGATGGCCTACGACACCGCGCTGCCCGCCTCGTCGCTGTTCGGCGGCTACATCGCGCAGCAGACCTCCCTCGCGTTGCAGGTCACCCCGAAGGCCACCAACCTCCTGATCGGGCTGCCCGGTTACCACACCGAGGCCATCGGCCACCACGGCTACGCCGAGACCGTCCCGGCCGCGGTGCGCGGCGCCCGGGTGGCGCTCGCCCGCACCGACCGCGACCGCGCCGCCTTCGGCCTCGCGCTGTACGTCGACTTCGCCGCCGACCCCGCCGACTGGGCGGCGTACCGGGCCGGCTGGGGCACGCCGTGACGAGCAGCGGTCACGGCGCGGGCTGCGGCGCACCGTCCGTTACGCCGTAGGCTGGTTCCCGCACGCAGGAGTACGCCGGAAGGAGAAGCTGGGTGATCGAGCTGGAGGGTGTTCCCGAGCTGATCGATCCGGTCATGGTGGCCGCGTTCGAGGGCTGGAACGACGCCGGGGACGCGGCCTCCACCGCGGTCGACCACCTCGACCGGGAGTTCAAGGGCGAGGTCTTCGCCGCGCTCGACGCCGAGGACTACTACGACTTCCAGGTCAACCGGCCCACGGTCTGGATGGACGGCGGCACCCGCAAGATCACCTGGCCGACCACCCGGCTGTCGGTGGTCCGCATCCAGTCGCCCAAGCCGCGCGACCTGGTGCTGGTGCGCGGGATCGAGCCCAGCATGCGGTGGCGCTCGTTCTGCAACGAGATCCTGGGCTTCGCGCACGAACTCGGCGTCGAGATGGTCGTCATCCTCGGCGCGCTGCTCGGCGACACCCCGCACACCCGTCCGGTCCCGGTCTCCGGCGTCACCTCCGACGCCGAACTGGCCACCACCATGAACCTGGAGGAGTCCCGGTACGAAGGCCCCACCGGCATCGTCGGCATCCTCCAGGAGGCGTGCACGCACGCCGGCATCCCCGCGGTGAGCCTGTGGGCCGCGGTGCCGCACTACGTCTCCCAGCCGCCCAACCCCAAGGCCACGCTGGCCCTGCTCAACCGCCTGGAGGACCTGCTCGACCTGCGCATCCCGCAGGGCGAGCTCCCCGAGGACGCCCGCGCCTGGCAGGTCGGCGTCGACCAGCTCGCCTCGGAGGACAGCGAGGTCGCGGAGTACGTCCAGACGCTGGAGGAGGCGCGGGACACCGCGGAGTTGCCGGAGGCGTCCGGCGAGGCCATCGCGAAGGAGTTCGAGCGGTATCTGAGGCGGCGGGACCCCGGGGACTACGCGTCCAGCGAAGGCACTGACGGCGTCCCCCACTTCCGCGGCAAACCCGCGCCCCGGGAGGACCCGAACCCCTCGTCCTCCTCCTCGGACAAGGACGAGGACGAGGACGACGGCGAGGACGACAGCGAGTAAGAGGCCGACGGCGCGTAAGAGGGGCCGCGCCCTGGGGGGTGACCGCCTTCCCGGACGGCGGTCACCCCCGCGCACGCGGTCCTAGAGGGCCACGCCCAGCAGCGCGTCCACCGCGCGGGAGACGAGCCCGGGTGCGCCCGGGTCCGTGCCGCCCTCCGACGCCTGGGTGACCGCCCAGGCGTCGACGGCGGCGAGCGCGCGCGGCGCGTCGAGGTCGTCCGCGAGAGCGGCTCGCACCTCGTCGAGCAGCGCGTCGGCGGACGGCCCGTCGGGGCGGGAGACGGCCTCGCGCCAGCGGCCGAGGCGGGCCACGGCGTCGGCGAGGACGTCGTCGGTCCACTCCCAGTCCGCCCGGTAGTGGTGCGCGAGGAGCGCCAGCCGGATCGCGGCCGGGTCGACGCCGGCCCGGCGCAGCGCGGAGACGAAGACGAGGTTGCCCTTGGACTTGGACATCTTCTCGCCGTCCAGGGCGACCATCCCGGCGTGGACGTACGCCTTGGCGTACGGGTACTCCCCGGTGAGCACCTGGGCGTGCGACGCGCCCATCTCGTGGTGCGGGAAGGCGAGATCGGAGCCGCCGCCCTGGACGTCGAAGCCCATCCCGAGGTGGTCCAGCGCGATCGCGACGCACTCGATGTGCCAGCCGGGGCGCCCGCGCCCGAGGGACGCGCCGTCCCAGCTCGGCTCGCCGTCCCGCTCGGCACGCCACAGCATCGGGTCGAGCGGGTTCTTCTTGCCCGGCCGCTCCGGGTCGCCGCCGCGCTCGGCGGCGAGCAGCCGCATCGCGGCGGCGTCGAGCCCGGACACCGCGCCGAAGTGCGGGTCGCACTCGACCGAGAAGTACACGTCGCCGTCCACGTCGTACGCGGCGCCGGTCTCCCGCAGCCGCTCGATCAGCGGCACGATGCCGGGTATGGCCTCGACGGCCCCGATGTAGTGGGCCGGGGGCAGCAGCCGCAGCGCGGTCATGTCCTCGCGGAACAGCGCGGTCTCGCGCTCGGCGAGCGCGGTCCAGTCGTCGCCGGTGTCCGCCGCGCGCTCCAGCAGCGGGTCGTCCACGTCCGTGACGTTCTGCACGTACTCGACCTGGCGCTTCGTGTCGAGCCACACCCGCTGCACGAGGTCGAACGCGTTGTAGGTCGCCGCGTGCCCCATGTGGGTGGCGTCGTACGGGGTGATCCCGCAGACATAGAGGCGGGCGACCGGACCGGGCTCGATGGGGACGAGTCCACCGGTCGACGTGTCGTGCAGACGAAGAGGGCGTCCGGTGCCCGGAAGGGCGGGGACGTCGGAAGCTGGCCAGGCATGCATGAGACGAGGGTAACCGGGCCGGTGGTCGACCACTTCCGCTGGGATGGGTGCCTTTCCGGCACGGCCGTACCGGGCGGGACGGCGCACCCCCGGGTGGGGAGTCCGTCAGACCGGCGGCCAGGGGATCGAGGGCCAGTCGCCGGACGGGGCCGGGTGGACGCCGGTTTCCAGCAGCCGGTCGACCCGGGAGCGCAGCGCGGCCGTCTCCGCGGGGGTGATCAGGGTGCCCAGCCGCTCGCCGAGGGCGCCGGAGAGGTCCACGGCGAGCCGGGTGAGGACCGCTACCGCCTCGGCCGGCAGGGGCTCGCCCGCCCATCCCCACAGCAGCGTCCGCAACTTGTCGTCGGTGTGGAAGGTCACGCCGTGGTCGATGCCGTAGAGCCGCCCGTCGGCGGCGGGCAGGAGGTGGCCGCCCTTGCGGTCGGCGTTGTTCACCACCGCGTCGAGGACGGCCAGCCGGCGCAGGCGTATGTCGTCGGCGTGCACGAGCAGCGCGGTGCCGCCGCCTTCGAGTCGGGCCTCGACGACGGCCTTCCAGCCCGGCGCCGGCTCGGTGTCCTCGGTCAGCGCGAGCAGCGCGCCCGGCCCGTCCTGGCCGTCGTCGTCATCGCCGTCGGCCCCGTCCTCGCCACTGCCGTCCTCGTTCCCGCCGTCGGCCGCGGACTCGATCCACAGCTGCACCATGCCCTCGCCGTACGGCCCGTCGCGCAGCACCGTGGGCGGGACCAGGCCCCAGCCGGTGGCCTCGGAGACGAGGTAGGTGGCGACCTCGCGCTGGGCGAGGGTGCCGTCGGGGAAGTCCCACAGCGGCCGCTCACCGCGGACCGGCTTGTAGACGCAGGCGACGGTGCGGCCCTGGTGCGTGCTCTCGCAGAGCAGCACGGCGTTGGAGGCGTCACGGATCTGGCCGCGTACGGCCAGTTCGCCGTGGCGCAGCGCCTCGATGTCGCGTGGATCGACCCCGGTGCCGGTGTCCGTACCCGGGGCGGCGGTCGCGTCCGCGCCCACGGCGGCCCGCGGGTCCGTGCCGGTGCTCAGGCCGACCTCCGGTACCCGTTCTGGCGCGGGCATACGTGTCCTTCCGGGTCCAGGGGGAGGCTGCACAGCGGGCAGGGCGGGCGGCCGGCGGAGACCACGTCGAGCGCGCGCTTGGCGAAGGAACGGGCCTGGGCGCCGGTCAGCAGCACCCGCAGCAGCGGCGGGCCGTTCTCGTCGTCCTGGAGCAGTTCCTCCTCGGCGGCCTCCAGGTCCTCCTCGTCCTCGCCGGCCAGTTCGACCAGGGCCTGCGCCTCGATGACCATCCGCTCATGGGCGCCGTCCCACGCCAGCGCCATGGTGCCGACCCGGAACTCCTCGTCCACCGGCACCTCCAGCGGAGCGGCGTCCAGCATCTCGGTCGGGGCGACGGCGGGGACCGAGGCGTTTCCACCGGTCCTGCGCACCACCTCGTCGAGGAGTTCGTCGATCCGCTCGGCGAGCGCGGCCACCTGCGTCTTCTCCAGGGCCACGCTCGTGGTCCGGCCCAACGCGGTGGCCTGGAGGAAGAACGTCCGCTGTCCGGGCTGACCGACGGTCCCGGCGACGAAGCGTTCCGGGTGTTCGTAGAAGAAGACCTGGCGGGGCACGTCCTGCTCCGTTTGCTCGGCTTGATCGACTGTGCTGGTGCTTGACTGCTGCTCGGCTGCTGTGACGGCTGTGCCGCGCCGCGCGTGCGGCGTGTCAGGGCACGGGCCACCGGGCATCCACCCTACTGCGGAAGCCGATCACGAGGTGCCGGTCGAACCGCCGACCACGGCGTCCCCCGGGTCCAGCCGGCCCTTGGAGCGGGCGGCGTCGGCCGAGCCTCCGCCGGGCGTGCTGTCCGCGGCGCCCTCGGCCGGCGGCGGGGGGATCAGCGCGGTGAGGTCGCCGGTGTCGCCGAGCCGCAGCAGGAACGGGCGGTGCGGGGTGTAGCGGACGACGGTGACCGAGCAGGGATCGGCGTTGATCCGCTGGAAGAGGTCGAGGTGCGTGCCGAGGGCGTCGGCGACCAGCGCCTTGATGACGTCGCCGTGCGAGCAGACCAGGTACAGCGCGTCCGCGCCGTGCTCGGCCTCGATCCGCGCGTTCCAGTCGCGTACGGCGTCGACCGCGCGGGCCTGCATCGCGCGCAGCGACTCGCCCTCGGCGCCGGGGAAGACGGCGGCGGAGGGGTGCCGCTGGACGGTGGCCCACAGCGGCTCCTCCGCCAACTCGCGGATCTTCCGCCCGGTCCAGTCGCCGTAGTGGCACTCGCCGACCCGGTCGTCGGTGTGCAGGGGCAGTTCGGGCCGGGTGGCGAGCAGCGGTCCGACCGTCTCCTGGCAGCGCTGCAGCGGGCTGCTCACCACGGCGGCCAGCGGAAGGGCGGCGAGCCGGGCGGCGAGCGCGGTGGCCTGGGCACGGCCGGTGTCGTCGAGGGCGACGCCGGGGCTCCAGCCGGCCAGCACTCCGTCGGTGTTGGCGGTCGAACGGCCATGCCGGACGAGGATCACGGTGGGCATGTCCGCCACCGTAACCCCTTCCGGGGACGCGCGTTGTGCTGGGTGACGGCCGTGGCGGGGAAGATCCCCCCGAGCCCCCACCACGGCCGCGAACGTCACCGGCCGGTCCACGTGCCGAGCCGGGGGCCTGGCGGGCGGGCGGCAGTCGGGCCACGCGAGGGCCGCGGAAGGGCGGGAAGGCCCCGGGAGGCGGCCGCACCCGCCGGGTCCCGCTTTCCGAGCGCGTTTGCTCACCACTTCCGGCGTTTTGCTCGTACCTGACGGCCCGTTGTCTCCGCTTTACATGCAGGGCGAGAGCCGTGCGTCCGGCGGCCGCTTACGGTTTGCTTGTCCTTGCGGTCAGGTCCCGGCCTGTCACTCCCCGTGGGTAGGGTGCAGCAGGGGTCGAGTCGAGACGGCCCGACGTGTCGGGACCGCGAAGCAGGTGGAGATGTTCAGCAAGGCGACGAGGAGCCGCCCGATGACCGAGCCGGGCGTGGGTACCGCGGGAGCGGACTGGTCTCCTTACGCCCGGCTGCAGGACGCGGCGGGGGCGTACTTCCTGCACCCGGACATCGCGATGGACGCGATCACGGGGGTGCTCGGCCGGCGCCGGGTGCGGGGTTTCACGCTGGAGCGCGTGGTGGACCTCACCGAGGCCGGCGCGTCGGTGTGGCAGGAGGCGGCGGTCTGCGACGGGCGGCGGCTGATCCTGTGGCACAGCGAGGAGTTGGCCGACGCGAACGCGCCCGGCGGGACCGTGCTGGACTCCTCCGTGCAAGTGCTCCCGCTGGACGCGATCGGCCACGTCGGCATGCGCACGCTCGTCGGGCGCGACGAGCGCGGGCGCCGCATCGACCGCGGGGTCTACCTGGTCCTCGCCACCGTGATGCCCCACGAACTCACCGCGGCCCAGGCCGATCCGGACTCTCCGCTGCCGGTCGCCTCCGCGAAGATCCGGCCCGAGTCCTTCCGCTTCAGCAAGTCCCTCGACGACGGCGGCCCCGGCCAGATAGCCCGCCTCATCGACTTCGGCCGCCTCCTGGGCCGCCTCGTCCCGGCGGGGTAACGGCAACGGAGAGCGGGAGCCGGCAAGGGGCGCGTGGGGGCACCTCCCAGGCGAAGCTCCGGGGGGACGACCGCGCGACCAGCGCAGCACCGACAGGTGGTCCGGGCACTTCCGCAACCATGCCCCCCGGGCGGTCGCGTTACCCCAGCCCCGCCAGCGAAAGAGCCTCGATCCCCGCCCGCAACCCCGCGACCCGCTCATCGAGGCTGAACCCGGAAGGCGCCAGCGAGAGCGTGGTCACGCCCGCGGCGGCGTACTCCTTCATGCGGTCCGCGATCCGCTCCACCGGCCCCAACAGGCAAGTGGAGTCGATGAGTTCCTGCGGCACCGCCGCCGCGGCGGCGTCCTTCTCCCCGGCCAGGTACTTGTCCTGGATGTCCGCGGCCTGCCGCTCGTACCCCATGCGCTGAGCCAGCTGGTTGTAGAAGTTCTGCTTGCGGCTCCCCATCCCGCCGACGTACAGCGCGGTGTACGGCCGGAAGGTGTCCGCGAGCTTCGGCAGATCCGCCACGGAGCCGAGCGCCAGCGGCAGCGTCGGGCACACGTCGAACCCGTCCATCGTCAGCCCGGCCTTCTCCCGGCCGGCCCGCAGCGGGCGGATCGCGGTGTCCTCCAGGTGCGCGGCGGACGGGAAGATCAGCAGCGCGCCGTCGGCGATCTCGCCGGTCTGCTCCAGGTTCTTCGGGCCGATCGCCGCGATGTACAGCGGGATGTGCTCGCGCTGCGGGTGCACGGTCAGCCGCAGCGCCTTCCCGGGGCCGCCGGGCAGCGGCAGCGTCCAGTGCTCGCCCTCGTATGACAGCCGCTCGCGGGACATCGCCTTGCGGACGATCTCGACGTACTCGCGGGTGCGGGCCAGCGGCTTGTCGAACTTGACGCCGTACCAGCCCTCGGAGACCTGCGGCCCGGAGACGCCGAGGCCCAGCCGGAACCGGCCGCCGGTCAGGGAGTCCAGGGTGGCGGCGGTCATCGCGGTCATCGCCGGGGTGCGGGCCGGGATCTGGAGGATCGCCGAGCCCACGTCGATCCGCTCGGTCTGCGCGGCCACCCACGACAGCACGCTCGGCGCGTCGGAGCCGTACGCCTCGGCGGCCCAGCAGACGGAGTAGCCGAGGCGGTCGGCCTCCTGGGCGACGGCGAGGTTGTCCGCGTCCATGCCGGCGCCCCAGTAGCCGAGGTTGATCCCGAGCCGCATACCGCTCCCCTTAGTACGTACTGGCCAGTAACGTCGTTGTCCCCCCGGACTTTAGCGCCTTGTCCGGCCGAACGCGCCTGTCGGGTACGTCACTGCTCCCCATTTGGAGGGCCGGGCGCTAGCCTCAGCGGTCATGGAGCACAGGCATCTCGGCCGCACCGGCCTGCGCGTGTCCCGGCTCGGACTCGGCACGCTCACCTGGGGGCGCGACACGGGCGAGCGGGACGCCGCCGACCAGCTCAAGTCCTTCTGGGAGGCGGGCGGCTCGCTGGTCGACACCGCGGACGTGTACGCGGACGGAGGCGCGGAGTACCTGCTCGGGCGGCTGATCGAGGACCTGGTGCCGCGCTCCGACCTGGTGATCGCCACGAAGGCGGGCAGCGTGCCCGACCCCGACCGGCGCTTCGACACCTCCCGCGGGCACCTGCTCGCCGCCCTCGACGCCTCGCTCCAGCGGCTCGGCACGGACCACGTCGACCTGTGGCAGGTGCACGCGTACGACCCGGGCACGCCGATGGAGGAGACGCTCCAGGCCCTGGACATCGCGGTCAGCAGCGGCCGGGCCCGCTATGTCGGGGTCTCCAACTTCTGCGGCTGGCAGCTCGCCAAGGCCGCGTCCTGGCAGCTCGCCACGCCCGGCCGCACCCCGCTGGCCAGCACGCAGATGGAGTACTCGCTGCTCCAGCGCGGCGTCGAACGCGAGGTGCTGCCCGCGGCCGTCGACCTCGGCGTGGGCCTGCTTCCGTCGTCGCCGCTCGGGCGCGGGGTGCTCACCGGGAAGTACCGGCACGGCGTCCCCGCGGACTCGCGCGGCGGCTCCTCCGGCATGGCCGCCTTCGTCGCGCCGTACCTCGACGACACCGCCCGCCTGATCGTGGACGCGCTGGCCATAGCGGCCGACGGCCTGGCCGTGTCGCCGCTGCAGGTCGCGCTCGCCTGGGTGCGGGACCGGCCGGGCGTCACCGCGCCCATCCTCGGCGCGCGCAACGCCGCGCAGCTCGGCGCCGCTCTGTCGGTGGAGGGCCTTACGCTGCCGGAAGAGATCTGCTCGGCCCTTGACGACGTCTCGGCGCCGTTGCACCGCTACCCGGACCACGACTGGACCACTCTCTGAGTCCTGCGAGTCGCGGCCGTTCCGCTCCACGGAGGCTTCCAGCGTGACCACCCCCACCCCGCCCGACGACTCCACCGCTCCCGCCGCGCAGGCCGCCGCTCCGACGGCTGCCGGGACTCCCGCGGCCCTCGCGGACGGCGGCGCCGTGCCCGCCGCGCGCCCCGGCCCGGCCGGGAAGCCGGATCTGGCGAGCCTGGCGGCGGCGATGCGGTCCATCGAGCGCGGCGACAACCCGGCGGCGCCCGCCCCGCGCGGCGACGCGGCCGAGGCCCGCCGCAAGCGCCGCGAGGCGATGGCGGAGGAGGCGGCCCGGCTCCAGGCCCTGGAAGCGGCCGAGATGGTGGGCGGGACCACGCCGGGCGCGACCGCGGAGCAGGGCGAGGCGGCGTCCGAGGGCGGGTCCGGCGACGGGCCGGCCGAGCCGGCGGACGCGGGGGGCGAGGGCGAGGCGGGAGACGCGCCGGAGCCGACCGACGGGCCGGAGCCCGGCGACGCGCCCGAGCCCGGCGACGCCGATCTGCCCTCCACCGCGGCGGGTACGACCGGTGAGGCGGGCGCCGAACCCGGCAACGGCCCGGCCGGGCAGGTGACTTCGGCGCAAGGCGGGCCCGCCGGCGTGCGTCCGGCCCGCGCGGAACGCCCGGCCGCGGCGCCCGCGAGCGCCACCCGGGCACCGCTCGACGCCACCGCCGTGGACGCGGCCCGGCAGGTGCTCGCGGGCGGCGGAGCGCCCGGGGAACTGGCCGAGCCGGTCGTACGGGCGCTGGGCGAGGGCGCGGCCGCGCTGGTGCGGGAGGACCCGTGGGGGGTGCTCGGTCTGCCGGGGGTGCGGGTCGGGGTGGAGCAGGTGGACGCGTTCGCCCGGGCGGTGCTGGGCGGGGCGGTCGGCCCGGGCGACGAGCGGCGGGTGCGGGCGCTGGTGGGCCACGTACTGGACCGGGCCGCCGAGCAGGGCCACACCGCTCTCGACGGGGACGCGCTGCGGACCGCCCTGGCGCGCTACTCCGTACCCGACCCGGACACCGCGATCGCCGCCGCCGTCGAGGAGGGCCGGGTGCTGGTCTTCCGCGCGGAACCCGAAGGCGCGGCCGGGGCCCCGGAGGACGACGAGGACGCCGAACCGGCGCCCGTACCCCTGCTGTTCGGCCTGGACCGGTACGCCCTGGCCGAGGAGAGCCTCGCGGACGGCTGTGTACGGCTGCTGCGCTCCTTCGAGGGCGCCCCGGGCGGCGCGGGTGCCGCGGCCGGCGCCGAAGGCGCAGAGGACGGCTCAGGGGACGCCGCGGGGGGTTCGGCGGGCGGGTCGGCGGGGAGTTCGGCGCCCGACTGGGAGGCCGCCGCGGCTGCCGCCCCTTCCCCCTCCGCCGCCGAGCTGATCCGCGCGGCCGCCGGCAGCGGGCTGGTGCTGCACACCGGCGGCGAGGCGGCCCGGGCCGAACCGGCCGCGCTGGTCGCGGCCGCCCGTGCGGCGGGCCTGCGGGCGTACGCCGCCGCCTACACCGACAGCGGCAGGCGGCGGCTGGCCGCGGTCCCCGGGATCGGCGAGGACGGCGCGCTGACCGTCGCGGGCCTGCTGGCGGGCGGCCGGGCCGCCGACGGCAGCCTCCCGCTCGACCTGCTCGCGGTGCTGGACGCGCCCCAACTGTCCGTCGAGGAGGCCGCCACGCTGGTCGAGGCGGTCCCGGACGGCGCGCGGCTGGTGCTCAGCGGCGACCCGCACGCGCTGTGGTCGGCCGGGCCCGGCCGCGCGTTCGCCGACCTGCTGGCCGCGAAGGCGTGCCCCCGGGTCACCTCGCGCACCCCCGACCCGGGGCCGATCGGCGAGCTGACCTCCTGCGTGGCCATCGGCGAGCTCACCCCGGTCGACGCGCCGGACAAGGAGGTCGTGGTGGTCCCGGTGCGCGCGCCGGGCGAGGCGGTGCACCGCGCGGTGCAGCTGGTCGCGGACTCGGTGCCGCGGGCGTTCGGGGTGCCGCCGGAGCAGACCCAGGTGATCACGCTCGCGCACGGCGGCCCGGTCGGCACCCGCGCGCTCAACGCGGCCCTCAAGGAGCGGCTGAACCCCGGCCCCGGCCGGTTCGGCGGCTTCGACCCGGGCGACCGGGTGGTACACGTGCCGGCCCCCGGCCGTACGCACCCGGCCACGGTGGTCGGCGCCGAGCCGGACGGGCTGCGGCTCGCGGGCGAGGACGGCCCGGTGCTGGTGCCGCGCGCGGAGGTCGCCGCGACCGTACGGCACGGGTGGGCGGTCACCGGCCACCAGGCGGCCGGCATCCGCTGGCCCGCGGCGGTCGTGGTGGTGCCCGGCGACGCCGGCCCGCTGCTCACCCGCGGCTGGGTCTACACCGCCTTCGGCCGCGGTGAGCGGCACCTGTCGGTCGTGCAGGGCGCGGACCAGGCGCTGGCCGCCGCCGTGGCCGGGCCGGTGGCGAAGGAGCGTACGACCCGGCTGGCGGCGGTGCTGCGGGAGCTGGCGGCGGAGTAGGCGGGGCGGCGGTACGGCTGCGCGAGCCGCGGCGGGGGCCGTGTGGCGGCCCCCGCCGCCCGGCTCACTCCGGGTCGAGCGCGCCGCCCAGCTCGTCCTCGAAGACCAGGCTCATGTCGAAGCGGCACAGCGCGAGCTGCGGGTCGGCCTGGTCGAACGGCGCGTCCAGCCACTCCCCCGGCTCGGTGGGCTCGGCGGCGCACACCCACAGCGTCGAGTCGCCCTCCTCCAGCCCGAACTCCTTGTGCCGCTGGGCGATCTCGTCGGGTTCGTACTCGCCGAAGACCGCCGCGACGGCCGCGTTGACCGACTCACCGGCCTCCGCGTCGCCCTCCGCGGCCCGCCGGGCCTGGGCGAGCAGCCGCTCCGGCTCGACCACGGTGTAGTCGCGCCGGATCAGGACGCTGATCGCCTCCGGGTCCTCGGGGCCGCGGTACTCCGGCGCCCCGTCGCCCGCGGGCACCTCGAACGGGGTCACCTCGTCGTACCTGTCGTACAGCAGCTCGTCGTACGACTCGGCGGCCGAGGCCAGAGCTTCGAACGCCGCGTAGACGGACGGGTCGTCGTCCCCGGCACGGTTCTCGATCGCGTCGAGGTGGCGGTCGAGCGCGGCTTTGAGCGCTTCTACCGCGGCACGGACCTCGGCAACGGTGGGCTGCACGTCATCAGACATGGAGCAGACGCTATCCGCACAGGGGCGTTGCCCGCACAATAGATTGCGATGCCGGAATACGAATTCAGAGAGATGTACGTGCCGCGCGGTACCTCGCGCAAGGACGCGGCACGTCTGCTGACCGACGAAGCCGAGTACAGGCACTGGGAGCTGGACCGGGTGCGGTTGTACCCGGACGGCAGCCGAAGAGTGCGGTTGCGCCGCCGGATCATCCGCCAGGTGCGGGCCACGTGGTGAGAAGTCCGGGGTGTCAGGTGACGGGACCGCCCGGGTAGCCACGCCCCGTGGATCGCCGGACCTCGCGGTCCGTGGACGGTTGCTCGCTTGGTTCTCCCCCCGCGCCCCTGTGCAACCGCGGCCCGCCGCGTGCTTGCCCCGGGGGCGCCCGCGCTGCCCGCCCTGCCCGCGCTGATCAAGGGGCGCGTGGGGGTGCTTCCCAGGGCCGTCAGGCCCTGGGGGGAGAACGGGGCGAGGGACCACCCACGGACCGCGAGGTCCGGGCTCTGCTGACAGGGGCTGGGCTTGCCGTCCCCCGCTCAGCGCGCGGCGCGTCCGCGGCGGAAGAGCAGGGCACCGCCGAGGAGCAGCGCGCCGGCCGCGCCCGCGATCATTCCCATGTCGTCCGCGCCGGTCTGGGCGAGGGTGGGGGTGGCCGCGCCGGCGGGGGTGCCGGTCTGCGACACGGGGGTGGCTCCGCCCGGGGTGCCCGGGTTCGTCGGGGTGCCCGGGTTCGTCGAGGTGCCCGGGTTCGTCGAGGTGCCGGGATTCCCGGGGGTACCGGGGTTGCCCGGCTTCCCCGGGCGGCTCGGCGTACCCGGGTGACCGGGGTGGCCGGGGTGGCCGGGGTGTCCGGGGTGTCCGGGCTTCCCCGGGTGGCTCGGCGTACCGGGGTGGCCGGGCGTACCCGGGGTGCCCGGCGTGCCCGTACCCGTGTCGCTGTTCCCGCACTCGTTGCCGAACGCCGGGTTCAGCAGGGCCAGCACGTCGACCGTGTTGCCGCAGACGTTCACCGGCACCTGCACCGGGGCCTGGACGGTGTTGCCCGACAGCACGCCGGGCGAGCCGACCGCCGCACCGCCCGCACCCGCGTCCGCGTGGGCGAGCCCGCCGGCCGCGGCGAGCACCCCGCCCGTGGCGACCGCGGTGAGCAGGCCCTTCTTCGTGACCTGACGCATGGATTCGTTCCTACCTTCTTGCGACTCTTCACCGAGCGGTAGGGAACATCCATGCCCCGCACCCCCCGGAAATGGCGAGCGGCCCCGGAGCGCCGTGAGCGGCGTCCGGGGCCGGCCTCCCCCACGCCGTCGGGCATGGGAGGGTTCCCGAACCGCGGCCGGGTGGCGGCCGCGGAGGGTCCTGCTAGCTGTTGACGCAGGTGTTCCCGAAGGCGGGGTTGAGCAGCCCGACCACGTTGACCGTGTTGCCGCACAGGTTGACCGGCACGTGCACCGGGATCTGGACGACGTTGCCCGACAGCACGCCCGGGGACTGCACGGCGGCACCCTGGGCGCCGGCGTCGGCGACCGCCAGACCCGCGCCGGCGAGCACCAGACCACCGGTGGCAGCCGCAGTGGCGACGACCTTCTTGAGCATTTGTTTCCTCCTGGATGGGACCAACGTGGCCCCAGAGCCGCGGACCACACCCGTCGTAACGACGCGGAGGAAACGGGGCTACGAACGAACCCGGTCATTCACTCGTACTGGCGATCCGGGCCGGGGGTACGGGCACAGACGAGCGAGCGTTCGACCGCCGTACGGCCGTGGGTGAGGTGGGCGTGGTGGCCGCCGCCGTACGGCCGCGGGCGGGCGGCTGGCGGGGCCGTGTCCACCGGCCGCCGCCCGCCACCCGCCCGCGCGCTGCTCGATCTCCCGCTGTCGCTCAGCAGTTGTCGATGAAGTGGTCCAGCACCCGCACCCCGAACTTCAGGCCCTCGGTCGGGACCCGCTCGTCCACGCCGTGGAACATCCCGGCGAAGTCCAGCTCGGGCGGCAGCTGCAACGGGGCGAAGCCGAAGCAGCGGATGCCCAGGTCGGAGAAGGACTTGGCGTCGGTGCCGCCGGAGAGCATGTACGGCACGGTGTGGGAGATCGGGTCCTCCGCCTTCAGCGCGGCCCGCATCGCGTCGACCAGCGAGCCGTCGAAGTCGGTCTCCAGCGCCTTGTCGGTGTGGAGCGTCTCGCGCTTCACCCGGGGGCCGAGCACCCGGTCGAGGTCGGCGAGGAACTCCTCCTCGTACCCGGGCAGGAAGCGCCCGTCCACGTGGGCGGTGGCCTGGCCGGGGATGACGTTCACCTTGTAGCCGGCGCCGAGCATGGTCGGGGCGGCGGTGTTGCGCAGGGTGGTGCCGATCATCCGGGCGATGCCGCCGAGCCGGGCGAGGGTCTCGTCCATGTCCTCCGGGTCGAGTTCGACCCCGAACGCGTCGGACAGCTCGTCGAGGAAACCGCGCACCGACTTGGTCAGCCGGACCGGGAACTGGTGCCGGCCCAGCCGCCCGACCGCCTCGCACAGCTCGGTGATGGCGTTGTCCTTGTTGGTCATCGAGCCGTGGCCGGCGGTGCCGTCCACGGTGAGCCGCATCCAGTGCATGCCCTTCTCGGCGGTCTCCACCAGGTACAGCCGCAGGTTCTCGTTGACGGTGAACGAGAAGCCGCCGACCTCGCCGATCGCCTCGGTGACGCCCTCGAAGAGCCCGGGGTGGTTGTCCACCAGGTGCCGGGCGCCGTAGGTGCCGCCGGCCTCCTCGTCGGCGAGGAACGCCAGCACGATGTCCCGCGGGGGCTTGCGCCCGCTGCGCACCCGGTCGCGGATGACCGCGAGGGTCATCGCGTCCATGTCCTTCATGTCGACCGCGCCGCGGCCCCACACGCAGCCGTCGACCACCTCGCCGCCGAAGGGGTGCTGGCTCCAGTCGTCGGCGTTCGCCGGGACCACGTCCGTGTGGCCGTGGATCAGCAGCCCGGGCCGGCTGCGGTCCTCGCCCTCGATCCGCACCACGGTGGACGCCCGGCCCGGGTGCGACTCGAAGATCTCCGGCGCGAGACCCACGTCGGCCAGCTTCTCCGCCACGTACTCGGCGGCGGCGCGCTCCCCCGGGCCCGAGTGGTCGCCGTAGTTGCTCGTGTCGATCCGGATCAGCTCGGCACACAGGTCGACGACCTCGTCCTCGCCCGCGATCCTCCCGCTGTCCGCCCTTGCGGGCCCCGACTCACTCACGCTGTCTCCTCGCTCGTTCCCCGCCGCGGCGACCGCGACCGATGCGTCTCCCATCCTCCCTCGCCGCCCGGCGTCTTCCCACCCCCGCCTGCCTCGGCTCCTCCCGCTCCCCCTCCCGCGCACCCTCACCGCCCCGTCAACGCGCCCTCCCGGCCCCGGCCTCCGGCCGTGATTTCCCGGTCTGGATCTTTGCTATGGTTTACCTCGTCGCCCCGGCCCCGTCGCCGCGGTGACACACCCCGTCCGGGTGGCGGAATGGCAGACGCGCTAGCTTGAGGTGCTAGTGCCCTTTATCGGGCGTGGGGGTTCAAGTCCCCCCTCGGACACCATCACCGACGAAGACCCCTGTTCGTCAGGGGTCGTCGTCGTTTTACGACGGTGGTGTGACAGACGGCACGGCGACTCGTCGCCCGGGTCGGGCCGGGGATGACCGGCCGCATCGGCCCGCCCCGGAGGCTGCCGACCGACGCGCTCCGTCGTCACCCGCCAACACGTGGGACGGGTCGTCCGGCCAAGGGACTTGACGGTCAGCCGAAACGGCGCGGCCGAACCGATGGAAACCGGGTCGCCCCCGCTCCTGCCACCAGCGGAACCCCGCCTCCACCTCGAGAGTCGTGCACGGGCGGTCGGCATGGGCATCCATACGTTCGCTCGTCTCGCGGGCAAGGCCGATACGGTGCCGCGCTTCCTCGTTGTTCCCGGCGCGCGCCGAACCCACTGCCGAACTCACTGCCGCGCGACGTCGCAGGGAACCCCGTGTACGCAGGGCGAGTTGGTCTCCGATGCCGCGCTCGCGCCGGATGGCCGAAAGCGACATGTCGAGGAAGGCGTTCGCGTCGGACCAATCAGCGGTGGCCCACATGTCCCAAGCCCGGAGGCTGTTGGCCACCGCAGGCATCATGGCGTCACCGGACGCGGCCGCAGAGCACGCGGCGCGCTCACAGGCCATGGCGACCAGCTCGGGATGGCCGAGAGCGTGGGCGGCGTCGTGGGCGGTCTTGCAGGAGATCGTGTCGATGGCGAACGCCTCCTCGCGCTCGCGCCCGCCGGCGAGCGGCGCGGGGTGCCGTCGAACACCGGTGCCAGGTCGTACCGTCGAAGCTCTCGCTCGATCGACGCGGCAGAGGTGCGCCAACCGCTTTCGGCTCCCCTGGTCGCGTGAGGCCGTGCCGTCAAGTCCTTCGGATGGCAGTGCAGGGCCGCGGCCAACTCGTCGATCGTGCCTGCCCGATCACGCTCCACGCGCTCGTTCCCGACCTTGGAGACCCGCCCTTGGGTACGCCGCACGGCGGCGGCGAGGTCCGCCTGCGCCATCCGCAGACGAAGGCACCGGCGTCGCACCCTTCGTCCCACCGTCTCGCCCTCGTGCCGCATGCGTCGATGCCGGCACGACGGCGGCAGCCTGCCGACGGAAACGTCAACCAAGGGCGGGGCATCGGGAAACCGCGCGCGGGCCGTCGGGCGGGCGAACCGCCCGTGGTGTGCCCCGGCTCACACGGGGCTCGGCGTGGCGCGGTGATTGCAGTGGCATCGGCCACAGAAAGGCGTTCTCCCGGGCCCATCCCTTCGAAATCGGGTTATAACTTCCGAAGTGGTGCGCAATGGGAGTTACTTGATCATCACTGGCGAAGTGACCGATTTCATACGCTTCGCGGCATTTCATCGTCCTGCGTAGAAAGGTGCGTATTGTGGCCGCTTACCTCTGCCCGCCCGCGGTGATACACGGCGAGCACGCCGTGCAGACCGGCCAGATCCTGGCCGAAGTTCGCGACCGGCACCCCCACGCACCGTGGCTGTCGCGGATCGAGGGCATCGCGGACTCCACAGGGATCGCCTCCCGCGGGTGGATGCTGCCGCTGAGCGCCGCGGTCGCGCCCAGCGCCGAGGGCGGCCTGCGGACGCCGGGCGTCGCCCCGGCCCGGGAGGCGCTGGCCCGCGACGGGTTCGCCGAGCAGGACGTGGACCGGGCGATCGCCGCGCTCGAAGCGATACCCGCACCGCAGACCGTGCAGGAGCGCACCGCGCCCGCCTGGGAGGCCGTGCAGGCGTACGGCGAGCGGGCCGCGCGCGGGGCCCTGCAGAGCGCCGGCCTCGACGCCTCCGACGTCGACTGCCTGATCACCAGCAACTCCACCACCCCGGCGCTCCCGGGCCTGGACGTCACGCTGGCCAACCGGCTGCCGCTGCGCGACGACGTGCTGCTGCTGCCGGCCGCGCAGTGGGCGTGCATCGCCGGCACCCGCTCGCTCGCGCTGGCCGCCGACCTGGTCGCCGCCGACCCCGAACGCGTGGTGCTGGTCGTGATCTCGGAGGCGCTGAGCACCACCTACCAGCCCGCGGACGACACGCTGGAATCCCTGATCGTCCGCCTGCTGTTCGCGGACACCGCCGTCGCCGTGGTGGTGACCGGCCGGCAGCGGCCGCAGTCCGTACTGCGGCTCGACGCCGCCTGGCACCACACGCTGCCCGGCACCCAGGACCTGCACCGGCTGGACACGCGCAGCGACGGCACGCACTTCGTGATGGACCGGCGCGGGCCGCGCGCGGTGCAGAGCACCGTCACCGCGATGTGGGAGTGGCTGGGTCGCCGCCACCAGAACGACGCCACCCCCTGGCACCCCGACCTGCTGCTCGCGCACCCCGGCGGGACCCGGGTGCTGGAGTACATGGAGCAGACGATGCCCGAGGAGTGGCCGGAGGGGATGCTGACCTACAGCCGGGACAGCTACACCACCGGCAACCGCGGGGGCGCGGCCGTGTTCGACATCCTTCGGCGCGCGCACGACGCCGGCCAGAAGCCGGGCAGCCGTACGGTGCTGTACGCGGCGGCGCCGGGGCTCACCGCCACGGCCGTGGAAGGCGAGTGGCTGTAGCGCACGGACGCCCTCCGCGCGGGTCCGCTGCCGATCGGCTGTAGCGCGCGGACGCCTTCCGCGCGGGTCCGGCACCGAGCGGCGCGGGTCGGCTGCCGAGCCACCTGTCCCGTGGCGAGCCCGCGCTCCCCGTACCGAGCCGCGCGTCCGGCGCCACCCGCACCCCGCCCGGCCCTCGCCCCAACCGCCCCCGCTACCAGGCGAGTTCGGCCCAGACGACCTTGCCGGTGTCGGTCCACCGCACCCCCCAGTGCGTGGTGACCTTGTGCACGACGTACAGGCCGCGGCCGCTGTCGTCGAGCAGCCCGGTGCGGCCCAGCCGCGGCCGGCCGTTGCCGGTGTCGCCCACCTCGCACAGCAGGCCGTGACCGTCCTTGATCAGCCGTACGGTGATGGGCCCGGTGGCGAAGCGGCCGGCGTTGGTCACCAACTCGCTGATCAGCAGCAGCGCGTTGTCCCGGGTCTCGTCCTTGGCCTGCCACTGCCGCAGCCGCGTGGTGGCCAGGGCGCGGGCCTGGGCCGCGGCGTCGGCGCGGGCCGGCAGCCGCCAGGTCGCGATGTCCCGCTTGCGACGGCCGGTCATCCGGGCGATCAGCAGCGTCATGTCGTCGCGCAGCCGGCTGCGCGTGGTGAGCTCGGTCACCAGCCGCCGCGTGGCCTGCTGGAGGTCGTCCCACGGGTGCACCCTGCTGACTGTCTCCGCCAGCCGGTCGATGCCCTCGTCGATCGACACCGCCGGGTCCTCCACCAGCCCGTCGGTGTAGAGGGCGATCAGTGATCCGGGGGGCGCGGCGAACGTGTGCGTGACGAACGGCTCGCGCAGGGCGAACTCGGTGCCCAGGCCGGGGTGGGGCGGCACCGCGAGGATCTCCGGGGTCCCGTCGGGCAGCACGAGCACCGGCGGGAGGTGGCCCGCGCTGGACATCACCACCTGGTGGCCGACCGGGTCGTACACGGCGATGCAGCAGGTCGAGCCGAGGGCGCTGTAGCCGGCCGCCAGGCCCGCCTCCGCGTCGTCCAGGAGCGTGACCGTCTCGTCCAGGTGCTCCAGCACCTCGTCCGGCGCCAGCCCCGCCGACAGCAGCGCCCGGGCCTCCATGCTCAGCTGTCCCATCGCCGCCGCGGCCGCCAGCCCGTGCCCCACGACGTCGCCGACCACCAGCGCGGTACGGCCGCCCGGCAGCGGAAAGCTGTTCACCCAGTCGCCGCCGACGCCCGCGCTGTCCGGGGTGGTGGGCTGGTAGACGCTGGCGACTTCGATGGTGTCGCTCCCGGCGCGCGGCAGCAGCCGGCGCTGAAGGGCCAGCACCTGGGCGTGCTCGCGCTGGTGCTGGCGGGCCAGGTCGACGTGGTGGGCGGTCCTGGCCGCCAGTTCCTGCAGGTCGAGCAGTTCGCTCTCCCGGAACGGCCGGTCCGGCCGGCGCCATATCTCCGCCACGCCCAGCACGATGGGCGGCTTGCCGCCCTGGCCCTCCAGGACCAGGGGTATGCACACCAGGCTGGCGGGCCGGTCGCCGGGCACCAGGGCGCGCACCAGCCGCGGATCGCGGAGCGCCCGCTCGATCACCTCGCGGTCGGGGATGACGATCGGCCGCGCGACGTCCTGGCGCCGGACCGCGATGGCCAGCAGGCGGCTCGCCTCGCCGGGGAGGTTGTCGCCGGGCGTCAGGTAGCCGTCCGGCCACGCCCGGTCCGGCACCAGGGCCGCCCGCCGCAGCCGGATACGCCCCAGCGGCTGCTCGGTGACGGCCTCGCCGGTCCACACGGCGTAGTCGAGGTCGACCGCGGCGACGTCCGCCCAGGCCAGCAGGGACTGGGCCAGGGACTGCGCGGTCTCGCCGATGTCCAGCGAGGTCCCGATGGCGGTCTCCGAGGCGTACAGGTGCAGCCGCTTGGCCATGGCGATCAGGGAGACGGTCAGCCCCTCCTGGGGCGCCGCGGCGGGCAGGATGCTCATGGAGACCACCAGCTCCGTGCCGTCGTCCCTGCGCAGCCGCTGGACCCGGGCGACGTGCGGCTCCCGGGTCTCCATCACCTGCCGCAGCCGCCGGGTGACCGTCGGGATGTCCCCGGGGGGCAGCAGGTCGGAGAAGGGCCGGCCGGCAGCCACCGTCAGCCCCTCGAAAGCGGGGGCCTCCAGGTTGCAGCGGGTGATGTTCAGGTCCCGGTCGACGTCGACGGAGCCGAGGATCTGCTCCTGGCTCTCGGTGGCGGGCTCGGCACCGTCGGGCCCTCCCGCGCTCTGCGAAGCGGCAGGACCGACCGCCGTCCGGCCGCCCTGCGGGCCGTAGTTCCCCAGGGCGCGGCTGACCTGATCGGACGGCAACGAAGACGAGGGGGATGGTGTCGAGTCCATACGGCTCTCTCAGCTCGCTCGCCAGCCCCCGGCGCATGACCGGAGGCATACCCGAGTTTCCACGTGCGAAGAAGCCCCGAGATCCCCTACCGCACACCCATTGAATAACACTCGAAGCCGCTCTGCTCGCAAGATCGATCACGCAGCGAAAGCGCGTGGTCACGCCATGCGCGCCGCGCCGCAAAATCCCCGGAGTGGCGCCCGTGAACGCGCCGCGGAATCGGAGGTCGGACCGGTCCGGTCGGGGCCCCGGGTCCACCGGATCGACCCAGCCGACCGGGCTCACCCGGACTCACCCGGACTACCCGGACCACCGGGACCGCCCGGCTCCGGGGCACCGGCGGAACCCACCCGACTACAGGCGTGTAGACGTAAGAGCCTCGTTCTGACTAAGGTATGCCTTCGCTAAGAACGGTCGGACCCGCCGGTCCGCTACGAGGAGCGAGACACATGTGGGACGACGCGTTCCCGAGCTTTCTGATCGGGCTGCGTGAGGGACTGGAGGCGGGCCTGATCGTCTCGATCCTGATCGCCACCCTGGTGCGCGCCGACGCGCGAGCGCGGCTGCCGCAGGTGTGGACGGGAGTGCTGGCCGCGGTCGCCCTGGCGATGAGTTTCGGCGCGGTCCTCACCTTCACCGCCGCCGGCCTGTCGGCCACCGCGCAGGAGGCGTTCGGCGGCACGCTGAGCGTCCTGGCCGTCGCGTTCGTCACGGCGATGGTCTTCTGGATGCGCCGCTCCGCACGGCATCTGTCCGGGGAGATCAGGGAGAAGGTCACCGCCGCGCTCGCCATGGGCTCGGGCATGCTGGTGGTCACCTCCTTCCTCGCGGTGGGCCGCGAGGGCCTGGAGACCGCGCTCTTCCTGTGGACGACGGCGCGCGCCGCGGGCGAGTCCACCGGGCCGATGCTGGGCGCCGGCATCGGTCTGGTCATCGCCGCCGGCCTGTGCTGGGGCCTGTACCGCCGGGTGCTGAAGATCAACCTCACCCGGTTCTTCACCGCGACCGGCGCCGTCCTGATCGTGATCGCCGCCGGGGTGCTGGGCTACGGCCTTCGCGACCTCCAGGAGGGCCGGGTGCTGCCGGGCCGCACCGCGTACGCCGTCGACCTGAGCGGCCACGTCGACGCCGGTTCCTGGTACGCCACCCTCGTCCAGGGCGTGCTGAATCTGACCCCCACCATGACATGGCTCCAAGTCGCCGCCTACGTCGTGTACTTGGCGGTGGTGATGACGCTCTTCGTCCGAGGAGTCAGAGCGCCCCGCGCACCGGCCGAACGGCCGCACGCCGCCGCCGGGTCCACCGCCGCGCCCTCCACCGGCGGCTCCGCTCCCTCCACCGGCGCCTCGCCGCAGCCGAAGGGCGCGAACGCGCCGGAGGAGGCGGGCGCACCGGCCGCCGGCCCCTCCCCCGCCGCCACGGGCCGAACGCGGCGGCGCCCCGCCTGGGCCGTTCCCGTCACGGTGATCGCCGTGCCCACGCTGGTCGCCGGCCTGGTCGTCGCCCTCAGCGACGGCAAGCCCGCCGGCGCCCAGACCGTCGCCGTCTCCGAGTCGGACTGCGGCAAGGGCTTCACCGCGCCCGGGACCGGCCGCCGGACGTTCCAGATGCACAACACCGGCGGCAGGACGTCCGAGGTCTACCTCGTCGACCCGGCCACCAACGCGGTCTACGGCGAGATCGAGGGGCTGGCCCCCGGCACCACCCGGGACCTGGTCGCCACCGTCGGCGCCGGCACCTACGCCTGGCGCTGCGTGCCGACCGGCGGCAAGGCCGTCACCTCGGCCTCGGTACGGGTCAGCGGCAGCGGTACCTCCCGGGCCGTGCTCCCGCTCGCCGAGTCCGACCTGCGACCGCCCCTCGCGGCCTACAAGGCGTACGTGGCCGCCGGTCTCACCACCCTCGTCCGCCAGACGGACACGCTCACGGCCGACGTCCGGGGCGGGCGGCTCGCCGCGGCACGCGCGGACTGGCTCACCGCCCACCGCACCTACGCGTCCCTCGGCGCCGCGTACGGCACGTTCGCCGACTTCGACGGGCAGATCGACGGCCGTCCCGACGGGCTGTCGGGCGGGATCGGAGACCCGCGCTTCACCGGTTTCCACCGGATCGAGTACGGGCTGTGGCACGGCGAGTCGGCGGCCGGCCTGATGCCGTACGTGCAACGGCTCGGCAGCGACGTCCGCGAGCTGCGTACGGCCTTCCCCGGACAGGACTTCGACCCGTCGGACCTGCCGCTGCGCTGCCACGAGATCCTGGAGAACACCCTCCAGTTCGAGCTGACCGGTGCCACGGACCAGGGCAGCGGCACCAACCTGGCCACCGCGGACGCCGACCTCGCGGGCACGAAGGAGTTGCTGCGCGTGCTGCGTCCGCTGATCTCCGCGCGCGATCCGCGGCTGCCGGCGACCGTGGACGCCGATGTCGCGCGCCTGCAGGCGCTGCTGGACGCGGCCCACCAGGGCGCCTCGGGCAAGAGCGCCTCGGGCAAGAGCGGTTCCGGAAACAGCGGCGGATGGACTCCGGTGGAGTCGCTCGACCCGACCGCCCGGGCGCGGATCAACGGGGCCACCGGACAGCTCCTGGAAGACCTCGCCCCGATCCCCGATCTGCTCGAAGTCCGCAAGTCCGGCTGATCCGGGGCCCCTTCGGCGTCCCGCCGACCCGCGCGCCGCCGTCGGCACGACCGCGTCCGTACCCGTACCACCGCATCCGTACGACCGACCACCCCCGTATGACCACATCCGTGGACCGCTCGACCGGCAGCGCCGCTCGGGAGGTCCGGAAGGGACGCCGTCCATGCCCGACTCCGCTCACCCCGAGCCCTCCCAGGGGGGCTGCCCGAGGGACGCCGGCCGCCGGTCGTTCGTGAGGACGGCGCTCGGTGTCGGGGCCGGGGCCACCGCCCTGGCCGGCGGCGGCGCCGCCGTCACCACGGCGCTCGGTGGCGACAGCGCGCACGCGGCCGAGCCCGGCCGGGCGGCACCGGTCGCCTTCCACGGTGCCCACCAGGCCGGCATCACCACGCCGACGCCGGCCGCCGCGGCCTTCGTGTCGTTCGACGTCATCGCCGACACCAGGGCCGAACTCGCCGGCCTGCTCCGCACGATCACCGACCGCGCCCGTTTCCTGACCGCCGGCGGCGCCCCGGCCGACCTCGGCGTCGGCGCCCCGCCCTCCGACAACGGCATCCTCGGCCCCACGGTCCCCGCGGACGCGCTGACGGTGACCGTGGGCGTCGGGTCGTCCCTGTTCGACGACCGCTACGGCCTGTCCGCCGCGAAGCCGCGCCGGCTCGCGCCCATGCGCACCTTCCCCAACGACAACCTCCAGGCGGCGGAGAGCCACGGCGACCTGAGCCTGCAGATCTGCGCCGGCAGCACCGACACCGTGCTGCACGCCCTGCGGGACATCGCCCGGCACACGCGGGGCGCCATGCAGGTCAAGTGGCGTGTCGACGGTTTCCACAGCGCGCCCCGGCCGACCGGGACCCCGCGCAACCTGCTCGGCTTCAAGGACGGCATCGCCAATCCCGACGTGGCGTCCGGGCGGGAGATGGACCGGCTCGTCTGGGTCACCGACGCGCTCGGCGAACCTGCCTGGGCCCGCGGCGGCAGCTACCAGGTGATCCGGATCATCCGGATGCTGGTCGAGTTCTGGGACCGGGTCTCCCTCACCGAGCAGGAGAAGATGTTCGGCCGCCGCAAGGACACCGGAGCCCCGCTCGACGGCGCCCAGGAAGGCGACACGCCGCAGTACGCCAAGGACCCGCACGGCAACGCGATCCCGCTCGACGCGCACATCCGGCTGGCCAATCCGCGCACCGCGCGCAGCGACGACTCCCGCATCCTGCGCCGCGGCTTCAACTACGACCGCGGCATCGACGCGGTGGGCGATCTCGACATGGGCCTGGTCTTCTGCTGCTACCAGCAGGACGTGGTCCGGCAGTTCGAGGCCACCCAGACCAGGCTCGTCGACGAGCCGCTGGTCGACTACACCTCGCCGGTCGGCGGCGGGTACTTCTTCGCGCTGCCGGGCGTACGCGACGCGAAGGACTGGCTCGGACGCGGACTTCTCGGCGCCTGACGCGCGCCCCTCGCTGTCCACCGCCGCGCCGAACGTCTACAGTGCTGTAGACATTCGGGTCCGCCGGAGCGGCCCGACCCGGCAACGGATGCGGAGCGGCAGCGCGATGATCCCAGCGTCCACCGTCAGCGGGGCCTCGCCCCGGCACCGGCGCGGCCTGTGGCCACGCCGTACGCGGGTCGCGGTCGCCCTGTGCGGATGCGCCCCGCACCGCGGCGGCTCGCCGTGCGGCCGGACCGGTTCCGGGCCGCGGCCCGGCCGGGTCCGCCGGGCCGGGCCGGCGCTCGCCCTGTTCGCGCTGTTCGCGGCCCTGTTCGGGCTGCTGCTGTGGGCGCTGAGCGCGCGCGACGGCGCACCGATCGGACCCGACCGGGTCCTGCACCACTGGGCGGTGGCCCATCGGTCGGCCGATCTCACCGCGGTCGCCCACCTGCTGGACTCGACCGGGGCCGGCCCGCTGCCGTACATCGCGGTGATGCTGGCCGGCTGGACCGGGTGCGCGCACCGGACGGCTTCGCGGCGGGAGGTGTCGGCGGCCCTCGGCGCGGTGGTCATCCTGCTGACCGGGCAGGCGGTCCGCCTCGCGGTCGTCTTCGCGCTGGCCCGGCCCCGACCGCCGGTGACCGACTGGGCGGTGCTCAGCACCGACTGGGCGTTCCCCTCCGGGTACGCCACGACGTCCGTGCTCACCGCGGGACTTCTCGCCTGGGCGGTCCTGCGCAGCGACGCGCCCCGCGGGGCGGTCCGGTTCGACGTGCTGGCCTGCCTGCTGTGGGCGGCCGCCATCAGCGCCACCCGGATCTACCTCGGCGTGCAGTGGCCCACCGACGAGCTGGGCGGCTGGCTGCTGGGCACGGCGTGGCTCGCGCTGACGCTGCCGATCCTGTCCAGACTCGCCGGACCCGCCGGCCGGAGCCTCTGACGCGCCTCGCCCGTCGGCCGTGCCGACTCGCCTCGCGGGAAACGCCGTTGAGCGCGCGGGCGCCGGCCCGGGAGACTGCCGTCATGGGCTCCCGGCGCTTCGTCTTCCTCGACCCCGACGGCAGCGCCGGCGGATGGCTGTACGCGGTCGTCGAGGCGGCGACGGGAGTGGTCTACCAGCAGCAGTACGGCGGGACCGCCTGCCGGCAGGGGCAGGTCGAGGGTTTCCTGGTGCCGCTCTTCGAGCCGGACGGGCTGGACGCGCTGCGCGAGCTGTTCGAGCGGGACTTCCGCGGTGCGGGCACCCGGCACAGCACCTGGCCGGACGCCAGGCGGGAGCGGCTTCGCGGCATCATCGGGACTCTCCGCTACTGGGTGTCCGACGGGACCAGCGAGGAGCCGTACCCCCTGCGGCTGGACGACAGCCGGTTCGGTGCGGCCGACGAGGCATGGGTACCGGTGATCACACCGGACGGCCCCGCGATGCTGGTGTGGCTGAACTCCGACTGACCGGCCGCCGCCAGGGCTCCCGGCAGCGGGCTCGGGTACGCGGGGAGCGCGGGGAACTCGGGGAATGCGGCGAACGCGGCGAACGCGGGGACTCGGGGAATCCGACGTGGCGGCCCGGAGCCGCGCGCGGGACCTGCCGCGGCTCCGGGATGCCCGTACACCGTGGGACGGTCAGCCCTTGGCGCCCTTCGGCACCGCGTTCATCACGGCGGTGCTGCTGCGCAGGACGTCCTTGCACAGAGAGACGGTGCCGGTGTTGTCCACGTACTTGGCCGAGACCCAGTTGGAGTTGTCGCGCAGCAGGTACCAGATGTCGTTGCCCGCGATGTTCTGGGCGTGGACCTTGCAGCGCAGGCCGACCTGCTGGTGGTACGCGAGGGAGCCCTTCACGGACGAGTCCGTGCTGGGGAACTGGCGCTGGACGACGCCGTCACCGGCGACGACGGTGCCGTACGGGCGGGCCGGGGTGGCGGCCTGGGCGGCCGTCGCGCCGAGCAGCGTGGTGCCGAGCGCCACAGCGGTGGTCAGCGCGCTCGCGCCGACGATGATGCGGCTGCGGAGAGTGGGAAGAGCAGCGGATGTCGCCAAAGGACTTCTCCTGTTCCAGATGTGCGGGGAGACGCATGGGCACCGCCGAACGTACGCCGCACAATATCCAACAACTAGGATAAATCGCCGTGTTGGGCCGAACGTGCGAGGCACTCACCCGTCTGCGGGTACCGGCGCCGCCCGGAAGGGGGCGGTGGTGCGGGAGGGGCGCCTCCTGGCTGGTGGGCAGGCGCGGCCCCCGACGCCTTCCGTCCGCCGGGGGGAGAGCCCGACCCGGCGAGGAGCCGACGGAGACGGTGTGCCGGGAACCGGATCACCTCTGACACGTTCCGGGATGTGGGCGGTGCCGAGCCAAAGGCACCCGGGCGATCTAGGCTGGCGGGTGCAGCTGGTTCGCCCTGCCCGCCAGGCAGGCGCGTCGTAAGAGGGAACCCGGTGGGAATCCGGGACTGCCCCGCAGCGGTAAGTGGGAACGATCGCCGCCATCAGCACTGGGTCCGCGGCGCGGACCTGGGAAGCGACGGCCAGTAGGTGCCTGCCCCGGCAGGCGTGCCCACGAGTCCGAAGACCTGCCCGTTGCCCGTACGCGACCGATCGCGTGCGGATGTCCCGGTGACCTCGTGGGCGGGTCGGCGCACATGTCAGGCGGTGGAGCGTCCTCGAACCGGGCGTGTTCGGTCCGTCCTGTTCGCCGCCTTCGCGTCCGCGTCCCGTCTCCGGGATGCCAGGGAGACATCTCGCGAAGGAGATTTCCGTGTCAGCAAAGCCCGCAGCCGCGGCAGCACGGGCCACCGTGTACGGCTACCCCCGCCAGGGACAGCACCGGGAACTGAAGAAGGCCGTCGAGGGCTACTGGAAGGGCCGGGTCACCGCGGACGCCCTCCGGGAGACGGCGGCCGGACTGCGCCGCGCCAACTGGCGGCAACTCGCCGAGGCCGGCGTCCACGAGGTGCCCACCGGCGACTTCTCGTACTACGACCACGTCCTGGACACCAGCGTCATGGTCGGCGCCGTCCCCGAGCGGCACCGTGCCGCCGTCGGTGCCGACCCGCTCAACAGCTACTTCGCGATGGCCCGCGGCACCCAGGACGTGGCGCCGCTGGAGATGACGAAGTGGTTCGACACCAACTACCACTACCTGGTCCCCGAGTTGGGCCCGGACACGGTCTTCGCCGCCGACTCCGCAAAGCAGGTCGGCGAGCTGCGGGAGGCCCTCGCGCTCGGGCACACCCCGCGGCCGGTGCTGGTCGGCCCCGTCACCTACCTGCTGCTCGCCAAGCCCGCCCCCGGGGTGCCGGCCGACTTCGAGCCGCTGACCCTGCTGGACCGGCTGCTGCCGGTGTACGCCGAGGTGCTCGCCGACCTGCGGGCCGCCGGCGCCCGGTGGGTGCAGCTCGACGAGCCCGCCCTGGTCCAGGACCGTACGCCCGCCGAGCTGGACGCCGCCGCCCGCGCCTACCGCGCGCTGGGCACTCTCACCGACCGGCCGAAGCTGCTCGTCGCCTCCTACTTCGACCGGCTCGGCGAGGCGCTGCCGATCCTGGTGAAGGCCCCGATCGACGGCCTGGCCGTCGACTTCACCGGCGCGGCCGCCGCCAACCTCGACGACCTCGCCGCCGTCGGCGGGCTGCCCGGCAAGCGGCTGGTGGCCGGCGTCGTCAACGGCCGCAACATCTGGATCAACGACTACGAGACGTCGCTGGCCACCCTGGCCACCCTGCTCGGCCTCGCCGGCCAGGTCGACGTGGCCGCCTCCTGCTCCCTGCTGCACGTGCCGCTGGACACCGCGCCCGAACAGGACATCGACCCGCAGGTGCTGCGCTGGCTCGCCTTCGCCCGGCAGAAGACCGCCGAGATCGTCACGCTCGCCAAGGGCCTGGCGCAGGGCACCGACGCCATCGCCGCGCAGATCGCCGCCAACCGGGCCGACCTGGCCTCCCGCGCGGCCTCGCCGATCACCCGCGACCCGGCGGTACGCGCCAGGGTCGCGGCCGTCACCGACGCCGACGGCCGCCGCGCCCAGGCGTACCCGCAGCGCGCCGCCGCCCAGCGCGCCCACCTCGGGCTGCCGCTGCTGCCGACGACCACCATCGGGTCGTTCCCGCAGACCGGCGAACTGCGCGCCGCCCGCGCCGACCTGCGGGCCGGCCGGATCGACCGGGCCGGCTACGAGGAGCGGATCAGGACCGAGATCGGCGAGGTGATCGCCTTCCAGGAGCAGACCGGCCTCGACGTCCTGGTGCACGGCGAGCCCGAACGCAACGACATGGTGCAGTACTTCGCCGAGCAGCTCACCGGCTACCTCGCCACCCAGCACGGCTGGGTGCAGTCCTACGGCACCCGCTACGTCCGCCCGCCGATCCTGGCCGGCGACATCTCCCGGCCCGAGCCGATGACCGTGCGCTGGACGAGCTACGCCCAGTCGCTCACCTCGCGCCCGGTCAAGGGCATGCTCACCGGGCCGGTCACCATGCTCGCCTGGTCCTTCGTCCGCGACGACCAGCCGCTCGGCGACACCGCCCGCCAGGTCGCCCTCGCGCTGCGCGACGAGGTCACCGACCTGGAGGCGGCCGGCACTTCGGTGATCCAGGTCGACGAGCCCGCGCTGCGCGAGACCCTGCCGCTGCGGGCCGCCGACCGTCCCGCGTACCTGGCCTGGGCCACCGAGTCCTTCCGGCTGACCACCGGCGCGGCGGGCGCGGCCACCCAGATCCACACCCACATGTGCTACGCCGAGTTCGGCGACATCGTGCAGGCCATCGACGACCTCGACGCGGACGTGATCAGCCTGGAGGCCGCCCGCTCCCACATGCAGGTGGCCGACGAACTGGCCGGCCACGGCTACCCGCGGGAGGCCGGCCCCGGCGTCTACGACATCCACTCCCCCCGGGTGCCCGGCGCGGACGAGGCGGCCACGCTGCTGCGCAAGGGCCTGGAGGCGATCCCCGCGGAACGCCTGTGGGTCAACCCGGACTGCGGGCTGAAGACCCGCGGCTGGCCCGAGACCAAGGCGTCGCTGGAGAACCTGGTCGCCGCCGCCCGCACGGTCCGCGCGGAACTGCCCACCGCCTGAGCCCCGGTGGGCCGGGAGGGAGCCGCGCGGTTCCCTCCCGGCCCGCCCGGCGCGGGGGTCGCCGGCGCGGCCACCGGAAGGGCGCGGGCTCTACGGGTGCCGGCGGCTTTACGGACTCCGGCTTTACGGGTGCCGGCCTTACGAGCTCCGGCCTTATGGGCGCCGGCCCTACGGGCGCAGGTCGAGGTTCTGGTAGATCTCCGTGGTCGCCTTGGAGAAGTTCATCGTCATGAAGTGCAGGCCCGGGACGTCCTCGGCGATCAGCCGGCGGCACATCTCGGTCGCGTGCTCGATGCCGATCGCCCTGACGGCCCGCGGGTCGTCCTCGGCCGCGAGCATCCGCTCGGCGAGCCCGGGCGGGAAGGCGGCGGTGCTCAGGCTCGGGATGCGGCGCAGCGAGCGGATCGTGGTGACCGGCATGATCTCCGGGATGATCGGCGTCGCGCACCCGGCGGCCGCCACCCGGTCGCGCAGGCGCAGGTAGGCGTCCACGTCGAAGAACATCTGGGTGATCGCGTAGTCGGCGCCGGCCCGGCACTTGGCCACGAAGTGGCGGATGTCGCTGTCCCAGTCGGGCGAGCGCGGGTGCCGCTCGGGGAAGGCCGCGACGCCGACGCAGAAGTTGCCGGACTCCTTGACCAGTTCCACCAGTTCGGCCGCGTACGCCACGCCCTGCGGGTGCTTCACCCACGGGCCGAGCGGGGCGCCGGGCGGATCGCCGCGCAGCGCCAGCACGTTGCGGACGCCCTGGTCGGCGTACTGGCCCAGGACGTGGCGCAGTTCGGCGACGCTGTGGTCGACGGCGGTGAGGTGGGCGACCGGGGTGAGCGTGGTCTCCTGCGCGATCCGCCCGGTGATGTTGACGGTACGGCCGCGCGTGGAGCCGCCCGCGCCGTAGGTCACCGACACGAAGGTCGGCGCCAGCGCCTCCAGCCGGCGGATCGCCGTCCACAGGCCGGCCTCCGCGGCGGCGCTGCGCGGGGGCATGAACTCGAACGAGTAGGAACGGCCGCCCGCCGCGAGGAGATCGCGGATGGACGGTGCGTGTTCCGCCTGCGTGCTGGGCACCCCGTAAGCCATACGTGCAGGTTAACGGCCTGGCGGCGGCCTCCGGCGGACCGTCCACGTGGTGATATCGGGGTCGCGGCGGGACCCGGGTGGCGGTCCTGGGCGGCGGTGCTGGGCACGGTCGCGGGCCGGCGGTCGCTCGGCCGCGGCCGGTGGGTCAGGCGCGGCCCGGTGGGTCAGGCGCGGCTGTCCTCGGTGCGGCCGGTGCGGCGCAGCAGGTAGGTGTCCATGATCCAGCCGTGCCGGGCGCGGGCCTCCGCGCGGACCTGCCGGATGCGGTCGGCGACGTCGGCGAGCCGCCCGGAGACCAGGAGCTCGTCGGGCGTGCCGATGTAGGCGCCCCAGTAGATCCACACGTCGTCGCCCTCGATCCGGGTGAACGACTCGTGGGCGTCGAGCATCACGACGACGTCGCCGTCGCCCTGGCGGTCACCGCCGCCGCTGGCGGTTCCCTCGCCGGCTCCGTCGCCGACCGCGTCGCCTTCGCCGGTCGGGAAGAGCTCGGCCAGCCGGCGCGCGGGCGTGATGTGGACGGGCCGGCCGACCTGGTTGAGGCTGGTGCGGTGCCGGGCCGCCAGCGCGGAGACGCTGCTGATCCCGGGCACCACCTCGACGTCGAAGCCGACCGTGCCGCGCGCCGCGATCTCGTCCAGCATGCTCAGCGTGCCGTCGTACAGCGCCGGGTCGCCCCAGACCAGGAACGCGCCGGCCTGGCCGGGCGCCAACTCGTCCCGGATCAGGCGCTCGCAGGCGTCGGCGCGCCGGGTCCGCCAGTCGTGGACCGCGGCGGTGTACGCCTCGCGGCCCGCCGCCGACCGGTCGCGCGGCGGGTCGTCCAGCTCGACGACGCGGTGCGGCCCGTCCGTGTGCTCGTCGATCACGCTGCGCCGGAAGTCCGTCAACGACGACTTCGCCGGGCCCTTGCCGATGAGGAAGAAGACGTCGGTACGGCGGATGGCCCGCACCGCCCCGAGCGTCAGGTGGTCGGGGTCGCCGGCTCCGATGCCGATGACGAGGAGGTGGCGCTGCTCCGTGCTCATCTGCGGGCTTTCCAGGTGGGTGGTCGAAAGGCCGCTGGTCCGCGGCTGTCACGCACCCGGCAGGGGCGCGCTGCACGAAGCGTACGCTGCCCCGCGCGCGGGCCGGCCGGTGGTATCCCGCCCGCGGACGACCCGCCGGCGCCGGGCGGCGCCGGCGGGTCGTCCGCGGGTCAGGACGAGGCGTGGCCGGGCGCCGCGCCGGTCGGGGTCTTCTCGCCGGCCTCGATCGCCACCGGTAGCCGGTTCTCGGCCGGCGGCAGCGGGCAGGTGGCCAGGTCGGTGTAGGCGCAGGGCAGGTTGGCGGCCCGGTTGAAGTCGACCAGCACGGTGCCGTCGGCGTCGGGCGCGGCCACCGTCAGCGAGCGGTTCGCCGCGTACGTGGTCACCCCCGAGGTGGCGTCGGTGAACAGGACGAGCAGGCTGCCGGGGGTCCGGCCGTTGAAGGCGGTCAGCCGGTGGGTGGTGCCGTCCAGTGCGAACTCGACCTCGCCCGGGGCGTCGTAGACGTGCTGGAGGCCCTCGACGACGGCGCCGACGGTCGTCGGGCGCGGGGTGTCGAACGGCAGGTAGCGGCCGGTGCGGGCCCAGCGCGGGTCGGGGGCGTAGGCGGGGGTGCCGGTGAAGGCGGTCAGCAGGGCGTTGTCGGGGTGGCGGGGGCGCAGGATGTCGTGGCCGCCGCGCTTGGCGACCTCGATCACCGCGTCCCCGGCGGCGGGGAACAGGCCGCCGCGCTCGGCGATCACCCCGAAGTCGTGGCGGCCGCGCAGCACTTGGCCGTCGAGGGTCAGTTCCTCGCCGTCGTCCAGTTCCACCACCACGCCGTCATGGGTGCTGGACCAGGCGCCGGGCGCGTCCGGGAAGCGGGTGGGGGTCGCGTCCAGCCAGCGCAGGCTGGTGATGGCGAGGAAGCCGTGCGGATCGGCGAGCACCCGCTCGTGTGCGGCGTGCCACTCCTCCCACTCCCGGGCGAAGCTCGCGCGGTCGGTCTCTTCGGCTTGTGCGGTCATTTCGGCTCCTTGGCTTCGACGGGGAGGGCGGGGAGGGCGGCACGGTCGGGGTGGTCGGCGCGGTCGGAGGGAAGGGAGTGCGCGGTGTGGCCCGGGCGGGCCTGCGGGGCGGGGCCGGCCGGGGGCGTGACGCCGGCCGGGGCTTCCGCGCCGGCGGGGGCTTCCGCGCCGGCGGGGGCTTCCGCGCCGGCGGGGGCTTCGGCGCCGGCGGCGGCCTCTTCGAGCCGCCGGAACCGGCTGGCGTGGAAGACCAGCGGCGGCGCGTCGTGGTCGGCGTCCAGCGCGTGTACCCGCAGCAGCACGATGTCGTGGTCGCCGGCCCGGATGTGCTGCTCGATGGAGCAGTCGAACCAGGCGCTGCCGCGGTCCAGCAGCACGGCGCCGTCGGCGGTGGCGTGCCAGTCGAGGCCGGCGAACCGGTCGGTGCCCCGCGCGGCGAGCTGGGCGCAGTCGCGTTCCTGGTCGGCGCCGAGCACCGTGACGCCGATCCGGGTGCGGTCGGACAGCGCCGGCCAGGTGGTGGAGGTGTGCGCCACGCAGACCGACAGCAGCGGGGGGTCGAGGGAGACCGTCGTGAAGGAGTTGGCCGCCAGGCCCACGGGCGCGCCGTCCACCAGGGCCGCGATCGCGGTCACGCCGGTCGGGAACGCGCCGAACACCCGCCGGAGTTCGGTGGAGGCGAACGCGCCTTCCTCGGAGGGCAGTCGGCGCTCAGGCCGGGCGGCCACCGGCGTCCGTCCGGTGCCCTCGGCCCGGTGCGCGGCGGCGGGCGGCCGGACCGGCTGCCGCGGGCTGTGCGTCTCGCGCCGCTCGTCCCTGCACTGCGCCCTGGTCGTCGTCATCGTCGCTTCCACTCCTCGGCCAGCAGTTGGTAGGAACGCACCCGGTCGGCGTGGTCGTGGGTGATGGTGGTGATCACCAGCTCGTCGGCGCCGGTGGCGTCGCGCAACGTCTCCAGCTGGTCGGCGACCTGCTGCGGGGTGCCGACGAACTGCGTCTCGACCCGGTCCGCCACCAGGGCCCGGTCCTCCTCGCTCCAGGCGCGGGCGCGGGCCTCGTCGGGGGTGGGGAACCGGATGGCGCCCGCGCCGGTGCGGATGCTGTGCACCCAGGGGCCGTAGCCGGTGGCCAACTCCCGTGCGGTCCCCTCGTCCTCGGCCACCACGACGTCGGCGGACACGCTCACGTAGGGCCGGTCCAGCTCCGCCGACGGCACGAACGCCGCCCGGTAACCCTCCGTCGCCTCCAGTACGGTGGCCGGGCTGACGTGGTAGTTCGCCGCGAACCGGAGGCCGTGGGCGCCCGCGGTCTGGGCGCTGATGCCGGCGCTGCTGCCGAGTATCCACACCTGGAGGTCGGCGCCCTCGCCGGGCACGATGTGCGCGGCGGCCCCGTTGTCCGCGATGTAGCTGCCGGCCAGCAGCGCGAGGATGTCGGCGATCTGCTCGTCGTACGGCTGCGGTTCGGCGCCCGGCTGGGCCAGCAGCTTCTGGTGGAGCACGAAGCGGGGCGAGGTGAGCAGCCGCTCGAAGGAGAACCGGGCGGGTATCCGCAGGCCGTTCGGGGTGCGGCCGTCGACCACCGGGGTGGTGGCGGTCAGCGCCGGCTGCCGGGCGGCGGCCGGCGGGGTCTTCCCGCCGGAGCGGCCCAGGCCCAGGTCGAACCGGCCCGGGTGCAGGGCGTCCAGCAGCCCGAACTCCTCGACCGTGGACAGGGCGGTGCGGTGGCCGAGCTGCACCGCGCCGGCGCCGAGCCGGATGGTGCTGGTGGCGGCGGCGGTCAGGGCGAGCACGACGGCCGGGGAGGTGCCCGCGACGCCGGGGTTGAGGTGGTGCTCGGCGAACCAGTAGCGGGTGTAGCCGAGGCGCTCGGCGTGCTGGGCCAGGTCGATGCTGTTGCGCAGCGCCTGGCCGGCGGTGGAACCGGAGGAGATCGGCACGAGGTCCAGGACCGCGAGCGGGGTGTGTGCCACGGTGGTGCTCCTTGTCAGGCGGTGGCGGCGGAGGAGGCTGCGGTACCGGTTGCGGCGCCGGCTGCCGAAGTGGCTTCCCGAGCGCCTGCCGAGGTGGCTTCCGGGGTGGCTTCCGGAGCGCCGGCGGCGGCCTCGACGCCGACCGGGCCCCAGGTCCACGGCGGGTCGGGGATGTCCCGGCGCAGGGTGGGGGCGATGTCGGACTGGAAGAGGGCGAGCGCGTCGCGGTGCTGGGCGTCGGTCAGGCCGTCGGCGTCGGCGTGCAGGTGGAGCACGGAGTGGCCGAACTGCTCGTGGTAGCGGTGGACCTTGTCGATGATCTGCTGCGGGCTGCCGATCAGCGCCGAGCTGCGTTCGACGAAGTCCTCCAGGGTGGGGAAGACCGGTTCCACGCCGAGCTGCTTCTGGAAGGCGAGCCGGCCCTCGAAGACCGGGCGGTACGCGGCGATCGCCTGTTGCGAGGTGCGGGCCGCGTAGTAGCCGGCGCTGCCCGCGCCGACGGTGGCCAGCGCCGGATCGTGGCCGTAGTGCTGCCACCGCTCCCGGTAGTAGCGGACCAGTTCGGCGTAGGGCTCGATGGGGTTGGTGACGTTGGCGGAGAAGAGCGGGTCGCCGTAGCGGGCGGCCAGGTCGACCGACTCCCGGCTGGTGGCGCTGCCGTGCCAGACCCGGATCGGCTGCTGGAGGGGGCGCGGCCACACCTCGGCGTCGTCCAGCTCGGGCCGGAACCGCGGGCGGGCGGTGGTGCGGTCCTGCCGCCAGATGGTGCGGAAGAGTTCGTAGCTCTCGGCGTTGCGGTCCCACTGGTCGTCGGTGCTGACGTGGAACAGCTCGCGCTGGGCGGAGCCGTTGCCCTTGCCGACGATCAACTCCAGCCGTCCGTCGGAGAGATGGTCGAGCGTCGCGTAGTCCTCGTAGGCCCGCACCGGGTCGAGCAGGCTGAGCGTGGTGACCGCGGTGAACAGCCGGATGCGCGAGGTGAGGGCGGCGATGTGGCTGAGCACCACCGGCGGCGAGGAGGAGATGAACGGGCGCTCGTGGCGTTCCCCGACGCCGAACCCGTCGAAGCCCAACTCCTCTGCCAGCAGGGCGTTGTCGACGACCTCGCGGAACCGGTCGCGGGTGGAGGTGCGCACGCCGGTGACCGGGTGGGGCGCGTGCACGATCAGGGTGATGGCGAGGAACTTCACGACGCCGCCTTCGTCCGGCCCGCGGTGACCGGCCGGCCCGGGTGGGCCAGGCCCAGGTGGTCGCGGAGCGTCTCACCCTCGTACTCGGTGCGGAAGACGCCGCGTTCCTGGAGCAGCGGCACCACGGTGTCGGCGAACTCGTCGATGCCGCCGGGGGTCAGGTGCGGGGCGAGGATGAAGCCGTCGCTCGCGTCGGCCTGCACGAACGCGTCGAGTTCCTGGGCCACTTGGGACGGGGTGCCGATGAAGGACTGCCGCCCGGTCAGCTCGATGACCAGCTCGCGCAGCGAGAGCTTCTTCTCCTCGGCGACGGCCCGCCAGCGGGCGACGGTCTCCCGGCGGTCGTCCCGGTTGGCGTCGGCCCGGCCGCGCACGATCGGCTCCGCGCTGTCGTCGTAGCGCGGCTCCACCTCCGGCAGCGGCCCGTCCGGGTCGTACGCACTCAGGTCGCGGTTCCACAGGCGTTCCACGAAGGTGATCGCCGTGGCCCCGCTGACCTGCTGGTGCCGGATCACGTCGGCCTTCTCGCGCGCGTCGGCCTCGGTGTCGCCGAGCACGAAGGTCACGCCGGGCAGGATCAGCAGTTGCTCGGGCGACCGGCCGTACTTCGCCAGCCGGCCCTTGACGTCGGCGTAGAACGCCTTGCCGGCCTCCAGGGTGCCGTGCCGGGTGAAGATGGCGTCGGCGGCCGAGGCCGCGAACTCCCGGCCCTGCTCGGAGTCGCCGGCCTGGAAGACGACCGGGTGGCCCTGCGGGCTGCGCGGCACGTTGAAGTGGCCGCCGATGTCGAACTGGTCGACGCGGTGGTCGAACCGGCCGGGCCCGGGAGCGCGGAGGAAGGTGCCGTCCGCCTGGTCCGCGACGATCTCGTCGCCCTGCCAGGAGTCCAGCAACTCCCTTACCGCGGTGAGGAACTGGCGGGCGCGCTCGTAGCGGTCCTCGCGGGCCAGGTAGCCGCCGCGGCGGAAGTTCTGCCCGGTGAACTCGTCCCACGAGGTGACCACGTTCCAGGCGGCGCGGCCTGCGGACAGGTGGTCGAGGGAGGCGAACTGCCTTGCCACCTCGTACGGTTCGTTGAAGGTGGAGTTGATGGTGCCGGCCAGGCCCAGCCGGTCGGTGACCCCGGCGAGCGCCGCGAGCACGGTGAACGTGTCCGGCCGGCCGACCACGTCCAGGTCGTGGATGCGGCCGCCCTGCTCGCGCAGCCGCAGCCCCTCGGCCAGGAACAGGAAGTCGAACTTGGCGCGTTCCGCGGTCTGCGCCAGATGGACGAAGGAGCTGAAGTCGATCTGGCTGCCGGCCGCCGGATCGCTCCACACGGTGGTGTTGTTGACGCCGGGGAAGTGTGCGGCGAGATGGATCTGCTTGGGCGTGCTGCTCATGCGGGGTCTGCCTCCTGGGGCTTCGCGCGGGGTGGGGCTCAGGCGGGGGCGTAGCGGTTGGCCGGGCGCGGCAGTCCGAGCAGGCCGCGCAGGGTGTCGGCCTGGTACGCCTCGCGGAAGGCCCCGCGGCGCTGGAGTTCGGGCACCAGGTCGCGGCTGATCCGCGCCAGGTCGTACGGCAGGGTGGCCGGCCGCAGCCGGAACCCGGTCAGCCCGGACCGGGCGAACTCCTCCAGCTGGTCGGCGAGTTCGGCGGAGGTGCCGGCGAAGACCAGGGCGTCGCCGGCGTACGGCGCGTCCAGCCGGGCGTCCAGCCGGGCCCGGCGCTCGGCGGCGCGGCCGGGTTCCTCGTCGAGCAGGACCACCAGGTCCGCGAAGACGTGAACGGTCTCGCCGGCCCGGCCGGCCCGCTCCTGCGCCTCGCGGATCTCGGTGACGATCGCCGTCGCCTGGCCGGTGTCGTGCGGGGTGGTGAAGCCGAGGTCGGCCGATCCGGCGACCAGCCGGAACGGCTCGGTGCGGTGCGCGAGCGCGGCCACCACCGGCTGGCCCTGCGGCGGGCGCGGCGTGATGGAGGGGCCCTTGACGCTGAAGTGCGGGCCCTCGAAGTCGATGTAGTGCAGCTTGTCGCGGTCGATGAAGCGGCCGGTGGCCACGTCGCGGATCTCCGCGTCGTCCTCCCAGCTGTCCCACAGCCGGCGCACCACCTCGACGTAGTCGGCGGCCTCGCCGAAGAGTTCCGCCAGCAGCGCGCGTCCGGCGGGCGAGTCCAGTTCGGTGACCGGCAGCCGCGGCAGGCTGCGCCGGCCGAAGTGCGCGGCCTCGTCCGCCCGGGCGGAGACCCGCACCTGCACTCCGGCCCGGCCGCCGCTGACGTAGTCGAGGGTGGCGACGGCCTTCGACAGGTGGAACGGCTCAGTGTGGGTGACCACCGCGACCGGCAGCAGGCCGATGTGCCGGGTCAGCGGCGCGATCCGGGCCGCGGTCAGTACGGCGTCCAGCCGGCCGCGCACCTGGTCGGTGCGCTCGTCGGGGCCGGTGAGCAGGGTGGACTGCAGGCCGAGCGAGTCCTCGATGGTGACCAGGTCCAGCAGGCCGCGTTCGGCCTCGGCGGCCAGGTCGGCCCAGTACGACGCGGTGAACAGGTCGGCGGGCCGGGCCTCGGGCTCCCGCCAGGCCGCGGGGTGCCAGCCGGCGCCGTCGAGGGCGACGGCCAGGTGGAGGGGGGTGGTGGATCGGGACATGGACGTACCGCTTCCTGCTCGGACGGCCGCGGGCGCGTGGCCGGGACGTGGAGGTCGGGGCGTGAGGTGGGCGGGGCGTACGGCGTGGGCGTACGACGGGGGTGTACGCCGTACGGCACTGGACGGAGTACGTGATGCGCGGGGCCGACGGGACCGTGCGGGGCGTGCGGAGTGCGGGGTGCGGCGGGCACGGCATGCGCGGCGTGCTGCGTGCCGCGTACGACGAGGGCAGGCCGAACGGGTACCGGACGGGGCCCGCGCCGGGAACGGGGTCCCCGGGTGGGTCGGCGGAAGGGAGGGGTGCGCGCGGAGCGCGGGGTGCGGAAGGGTCAGCCGGCCTGACGCGGCGGCCGGACCGTCGACGCGCCCGGACACAGGGCGCCGGCGACACGTTGCAGGTCGATGTGGCGCCGTGAGTACGTGACGATGCCGGAGGCGGTGACGGGGGCGTTGCCGGACATCAACTGCTCGCTGCTGCCGCGCACTTCGCCACCTCCCACCTCGATCGGCTCACGCCTGTTCGAGCTCGCGCTTGCCGAGCCGTCTTCGGCTCCGCCGGGTCGTCACCTGGAGCACCCCACCGCGACAGGAGGGTTGCCGGTCAGCCGGCCAGGGCCTTGGTTGCTGACGCTCATGACCTGCAAGCACGGTAACTCCGTCGCGCGGTCGAACACAATCCCCTCCCGGCGGGAGTGACCTCCGTCGCTCCGGACGGCGTGCGGCACCGAGGGGGATTGTCTGACCGCCGCCCTGCGGTTAACGTGCTGTGGACACGGGTGCTGTCAACAGGCCCGATGCGACCGACACGACCGGCCGGGACACCCGACGCCGGCGGCACCGCGAGAGCGAGGGGACGGGCATGGACGCACATCGACGCGACCTCGCGCTCTGCCCCCGCGGCTTCGCCCAGACCCGGGTGGTCCGGCGGCACGTCGATCTGCTCCGGGTCTGCAGCGCGCTGTGTCCGGGAACGCTCGCGGTCCGCTGACCGCTGCCGGCACTGGGAAAACCGCTGTCCGAACGCTGGTTGAAAGCTGCCGGCTGACATCCGCTGATCGCTGGGGCGAGGCAACGCCGCCCGCCTGAGCGTGGACCCGCGGGACCCGCGGAACCGCCGTCCGTCCGCGTACGGCGCCCCTCCCCCGCATCCGGGTCGGCCCGGCCGACGTACGGCCCTGCCCGCCCCACCCCGAACTCCCTTCCACTGCACCGCGGATGACGTGGCGTCCGTGATCGACGCGCGGTCGGACCGCGTGCGCCGTCTTCCTTCGCGGCGGGCGCCTTCCCCGAGTTCCTTCCCGACTTTCCCTGACTTTCCCCGACTTCCCTCGACTTCAGCCGACTTCCTCCCCTCCCTCCCGGTGGCCCGCTGCGGCAGACCGGCCCCCGCGCGGGGCCGTCGCGTCCGCACGCGCCGTCGCCGCGGTCCCCGACGAGACGGGAACACCGACGATGCCCCAGCACGACACCTCAGGTCCGGCCACGGCCGCGCCCGATCATCCCCCGCCCGTAACCGACAGTTCCGCTCGGGCACTTGGGCCCCGGCCCCTGGACACCCGCCCGGACGACCGGGAGTTGCTCGCCGCACGGCTGGTGCCGCTGCGCCGCCCGGGGCAGTGGATCTCCGCGGCCGTGCTGCTCGTCCTGTTCGCGATGCTCGTGCACACCCTGGTGACCAACCCCCGCTTCCAATGGCACGTGGTCGGCCACTACTTCCTGAGCGGCTCGATCCTGCACGGGCTCGAACTCACCTTGTGGCTCACCGGCGCGGTGATGGCCAGCGGCTACCTGCTCGGCGTCGGCGTCGCCGCGATGCGGCTGTCGCGCAACCCGGTGCTGCGCACCCTGAGTTTCGGCTACGTCTGGCTGGTGCGCTCGGTCCCGCCGCTGGTGCAACTGCTCTTCTGGTACGAACTGGCCTCGCTCTACCCGCGGTTGTCGGTGGGGGTGCCGTTCGGACCGGAGTTCGCGGACGTGAAGACCGCGCACCTGTTCAGCGGCATCCTGGCCGCGTACGTCGGGCTCACCCTCGACGTGGCCGCGCTCTCCGCGGAGATCGTCAGGGGCGGCATCCTGTCGGTCGACCCCGGACAGCGCGAGGCCGCACGGGCGTTGGGGCTGGGCGAGGGACGGATCTTCCGCCGGATCGTGCTGCCGCAGGCCATGCCCGCGATCATCCCGGCCTCCGGCAACCTGCTGATCGGCATGCTCAAGGCGACCTCGATCGTCAGCGTCATCGCCGTACAGGACCTGCTCTACTCCAGCCAGTTGATCTACAACCAGAACTTCCTGATCATGCCGCTGCTGCTGGTCGCCACCATCTGGTACATCATCCTGACCACGCTGCTGTCGATCGGGCAGTTCTACGTCGAGCGCCACTACGCCCGCGGCAACAACCGGTCCGGCGGCAGGCCGCCGCGCGGCTTCTGGCAGGTGGCCCGCGCCAACATCCCGCTGTTCGGCCCGGCCAAGTCCCCCGTGGTGGGGCTGTCATGAGCGACGACGAGCGGCCCCTGGTGCGCGTCCGGGGCCTGCGCAAGAGCTACGGCGCGAACGTCGTGCTGGACGGCGTCGACCTCGACGTGCGCGAGGGCGAGGTGACCGTCCTGCTCGGCCCGTCCGGCTCCGGCAAGTCCACGCTGCTGCGCTGCGTGAACCACCTGGAGAAGCCGGACGCCGGCTTCGTGGAGATCGGCGGCGACCTCGTCGGCTACCGGCACGACGGCGGGCGGCTGCACGAACTGCGGGCCCGGGCGATCACCCGGCAGCGGGCCGATGTCGGCATGGTCTTCCAGCAGTTCAACCTCTTCCCACACCTGACGGTGCTCGACAACATCACCGAGGCGCCGGTCGCGGTGCGCGGCGTGCCGAGGAAGCAGGCCGCCGCACGGGCCCGTGAACTGCTCGAACGGGTCGGCCTGGCCGGCCGGGAGGACTCGTATCCCCGGCAGATGTCCGGCGGCCAGCAGCAGCGGGTGGCGATCGCCCGCGCCCTGGCCATGGAGCCGCGGCTGCTGCTCTTCGACGAGCCGACCAGCGCGCTCGACCCCGAACTCGTCGGCGAGGTCCTCGCGGTGATCCAGGACCTGGCGCTCAGCGGCATGACGATGATCGTCGTCACGCACGAGATCGGCTTCGCCCGGAAGGTCGCCGACACGGTGGTCTTCCTCGACGGCGGAAGGATCATCGAGTCCGGCGCCCCCGCGGACGTGCTGAGCGATCCGCGCCACGAACGGGCCCGGTCCTTCCTGGCCGCGGTGCTCTGAACCGGCGCCCGCGGGTGCGCGCTCCCGCTCCGGCTCCCCCTGGTCCCCCTGGTCCCCCGCAGCTCCCCCTTGTGAAAGGCACTCCCGTGACCACCGAACGCCGTTCCCACCGCCGCGCCCCGAGACTCGCCGTCGCCACTGTCGCCGCCGGCGCCGGGCTGGCCCTGCTCGTCGCCTGCGGCGGTTCCTCCGACGACTCCTCTTCCGGCGCGCCGGCCGCCACGGGTGCCGGAGCCGCCGCCAAGCCGAACGCGGGCGGCGCGGGTTCGACCGCCATCCCCACCCAGGACGTGGTGTCCGCGATCACCGCCGACCCGAAACTGAAGGCGGAACTGCCCGCCAAGATCCGCAGCAGCGGCACCCTCACGCTGGGCACCACCCGGCAGCCCGGCGTGCAGGGCCTGCCGCACGCCGGCGAGCAGAACGGCACCCCCGTCGGCCTCGACGTGGACCTGCGCAACGCCGTCGCCAAGGTACTCGGCGTCAAGTGGGACGTGCAGTACGGCACCTTCCCCACCGTCATCCCCGGCGTGCAGAACGGCCGTTACGATGTCGGCCAGGACAACTTCGGCGCCACCAAGGCCCGCGAGCAGGTGGTCGACTTCGCCTCGTACCTCGACGACGGGCAGGCGTTCCTCGGCTCCCGGAACGTCTCCGTCGACTCCGTCAAGAAGCTCACCGACCTGTGCGGCCTGACCATCGCCACCTCCCCCGGCTCGACGTTCCAGCAGATCCTCACCGACGGCGCCGGCGACTGCGCCAAGATCGGCAAGAAGCCCTACAAGGTGCAGTACTTCGCCGACTCCGCCCCGATCTTCCTCGGGCTGTCCAACGGCAAGGTCGACGTCATGTTCGGCCCGACGCTGGGCCTGAAGTACGACGCGACCCGCATCCCGGGCACCAAGTTCCTCGGCGAGATCAGCACCACCACGGTCGGCTTCGTCACCGCGAAGAAGTCGCCGCTGGCCCCGGCGCTGCGCGACGCGGTCAACAAGCTGATCGCCGACGGCGACTACGCAAAAATCTTCGCCAAGTGGGGGGTGCCCGGCACCGGGATCAGCACCTCCCAGCTCAACCCGGCCACCACCTTCTGACGCCGGGCTCCGCGGCCCTCCCGGCTCAGCGGCTGACGCCGTTCCACGCCGGGAGGGCCGCGCCGCGCGCGCCCGGGCGCGCGGCGAACAGGCCGCCGTCGGGGCCGCCCGCGGTGATCAGCAAGGTGGCGAGGTCCGGCCCGGCGAAGGCCACGCCGGCGGCGTACGCAGCGGGGACCCGGACGGTGGCCAGGTGCCGTGCGGCCGGCGAGTAGCAGCGCACCTCGCCCGCGCCCCACACCGCCAGCCACAGATTGCCGTCGCGGTCCGCGCACAGGCCGTCCGGCAGACCGCCGTCGACCGCGAGGAAGTCGCGGCGCTCGCCGGCCCGGCCGTCCGCAGGGTCGTATCCGCGTACCCGGACCAGGCCGGCGCCGGTGTCCACGCTGTACATCAGCCGTCCGTCGGGCGACCAGGCCAGCCCGTTGGAGCAGGTCAGGTCGGTGTCGAGGACGGCGGGCCGCCCGTCGCCGGCGAGCCGGACCAGGACGTCCCGGCCGCGGCGGCCGTCGAGCGCGGTGCTGCCGACCAGGAACCGCCCCGCCGGGTCGCAGCCGCCGTCGTTCAGCCGCCCGGGCGTGCCGTGCGGCAGCACGCGGGCCCCGGCCCGGCGGGTCCCGTCCGGGCGGAGGACGGTCACGCCGTACCGGCCGGCGACGAGCAGGCCGCCGTCGGCGGCGCAGGCCACCGCGCCGGCCGGTCCCGGGAGGCGGTGCCGCCGGACGACCTCCACCCGGTCGGGCCGCAGCCGCCCCTCGTGGACCTGGCCGGCCTCGATGTCGACCCAGAGCAGCCGTTCGCGAGGGCCGTCCCAGACCGGGCCCTCGGCGAGCCGGAAGCCGCCGGTCAGCACCGGGTGGGCGTCGTACGTCAGCACCGCGTCACCGCACGGCCCCGACCGCGGACCTCACGGCGGCGCCGGCGGCCGGCGCGTTCCCGGCCGGCCGCGCGTGCTCACGCATCGGCGCACACCGAGCGGTGCCGGCCGAGGCCGTCGATCTCCATCTCCATCACGTCGCCCGCGGACAGGTACGGGAAGCGGCCGGAGAGCGCGACGCCCTCGGGCGTACCGGTGTTGAGCAGGTCGCCGGGCTCCAGGACGAGGTACTGGGACAGGTGGCGGATGATCTCCGCGACGCCGAAGATCATGTCGGCGGTCGAGGAGTCCTGCCGGGGCTCGCCGTTGACCCACGAACGCAGCCGCAGCGCCTGCGGGTCGGGCACCTCGTCGGCGGTCAGCAGCCACGGGCCGAGCGGGTTGAACGTCTCGCAGCTCTTGCCCTTGGACCACTGGCCGCCGGGGGTCTCCAGCTGGAAGGCCCGCTCGGAGACGTCGTTGCCGACCGCGTACCCGGCGACGTACGCCAGCGGGTCGTCGTCCTCGGCGAGGTAGCGGGCGCGGCGGCGGCCGATCACCACGGTCAGCTCCACCTCCCAGTCGGTCTTCTTCGAGCCGCGCGGGATCAGTACGGTGTCCTGCGGACCGACCACGGTGTTGGGGCTCTTGTGGAAGAGGATCGGCTCGGTGGGCGGTTCGGCCCCCGACTCGCGGGCGTGGGCGGCGTAGTTCTGGCCGATGCACAGCACCGCGCCGGGCCGGGCCACGGGGGCGCCGGTGCGCTGCCCGGCGACGTCGGCCGCGGACAGCTCGGGCAGCCGGCCGGCGGCCAGCTCCTCCCGGGCCCGCGCGACGCCGTCGGTCGCGAAGAAGGCGGGGTCGAGGTCGGCGGTGAGGCCGGACAGGTCGTACGTCCGGCCGTCGGCGGTGCCGAGGACGGGGCGCTCGCCACCGGGCGGCCCCAGGCGCATCAGGCGCATAGGTGTTCTCTCTCTTCGTGTGTACGGGTGCGGGTGCGGGAGTTCGGGGTTCCGGGTTCGGGTCGCGCGGGTGCGCCTGCGGGCCGCGAGGGCGCCGCGGCTCGTCAAGAGCAGGCGGGCCGTGCCGAGTTGACAACGACCCTCGCCCACGACGCTGACCGCGCGGCTACTCGACCCTCTCCAGGGCGTCGCGGCCCACCTGGTGCAGCAACTCCCGCCCTCCCAGGTGGCGTTCGATCTCCGCCACGGTGCTGTCGCCCAGCGCCTGGCGGCCCTCGACCGTGGCGGCGGCCTGATGAGGCGTCAGGAGCACGTTGGGCAGGGCGCGCAACGGGTGCTCGGCGGGCAGCGGTTCGGCGTCGTAGACGTCGAGCGCGGCGTCGATCCGGCCGGTGCGCAGCTCGGCCAGCAGCGCGGCCTCGTCGACCAGCCACGACCTGGCGGTGTTGACCAGTCCGGCGCCGTCCGGGAGCAGGGCCAGCTCCCTCGGGCCCAGCAGGTGCCGGGTCTCGGCGAGCGCGGGCGCGTGCACCGCGGTGATCCGGCTGGTGGCCAGCACCTCGTCGAGTCCGGCGACCCGGACGCCGAGCGCGTCGGCGTCCTCGGGGCCGAGGTAGGGGTCGGCCACGGTCACCTCGGCGCCCAGTGCCCGGACCAGGGCGATGTAGGCGCGTCCGGTGCGGGAGGCACCGATCACGCCGATCGGGCAGCCGAGGATCTGGTGGCGCTCGGGCGCCGCCTCGGCCCGCTCCCAGGGCACTCCGCCGCGCAGCGCGTGGTCGAAGCGGTGGATGCGGTGCAGCAGCGCGAGGGTGAAGGCGAGGGCCACCTCGGCGACCGGGCGGGCCATCGCGGCACCCGCCTGGGTGACGCGGACCCCCCGGTCGAAGACGGCCTGGGTCGCGTACGGGCTGACCGCGCCGCCGGTGTGCGCCAGGAGCGCCAACCGCGGTGCGCCGGAGAGGAGTTCGGCATCGAGTCGGGCGGTTCCCCAGCCGGTGACGAGGATGTCGGCGTCGGCCAGCGCGGCGGCCAGCGCGGTCCGGTCGGCGGGCCGGTCGAGCAGCACCGGGTCGGCCAGGCGGGTCAGCCGCTGCCAGGCGTCCGCGGTGAACAGCTGCTCGCGCAGCGCGGGCGGCATCGCCACCACGGCGACGGGACGCGGCCCGCTGTCAGCGGAGCCAGTCATCACGGTGCTCCGCCACGAACGCGTCGTCGGTCAGCCACGGATAGGCCGCCGCGACCCGGGCGATCTCCTCGGCCTGCCGGGGCGAGAGCCGCTCGGCGGGGTCGAGGCACCAGGTGCCGGCCAGCAGGCCCTGGCGGCGCAGCACTTCGTGCACGCCGGGGATGCAGCCGCGGAACGCGTTGCGCACGTCGAAGACCGCCGCGTTGGCCTCGCTCAACTGCGGTGCCCTGCGCAGCAGGTCGGTCATCAGCTGCTGGTCGCCCGCGCGTGCCGCGCGTACCTGCGCCAGCATCCCGACCGCGCTGGAGGTCCACACGGCCCACTGGCCGAGCAGCCCGCCGGCGAACCAGCGCAGGTCGCCGCCGGAGGTGCGGTAGGGGGTGAGCAGGTCGGTGAGGATCGCGTCGTCGTTTCCGGTGTAGAGGGCGACGTCGCCGGCGCGGTCGCTGGCGGCGACGGCGGCGATCACCTCGGCGGTCCGGTACCGGTCGAAGGGCGCGGCCTTGATCGCCACCACCGACGGGATGTCGGCGAACGCCCGCCAGAAGTCGGCGGACAGGTAGCGTCCCCCGACGGCCTCCTGGAGATAGAAGCCGACGACGGGCAGCACCTCGCCGACCGCGCGGGCCCGGTCCAGCAGCCCGGTCTCGTCGGCGCCGGGCACCGCGGGGCTCAACAGCACCGCGTCGTAACCGAGTTCGGCGGCGAGTTCGGCCTCGGCGACGGCCTGCGCGGTGTAGCCGCAGGCGCCGGCGACCTTCACCACGGGCCGGCCGGCCTCCTTGTCGGCGGTCTCGGCGGCGAGTTCGAGCACCGGGCGGAGCAGCCCGACGGCGGCGTCCCTGATCTCGAACTGCGTGGTGTGCACGCCGACCGCGATCCCGCCGGCGCCCGACGCCAGGTAGTAGCGGGTCAGCGCGCGCTGGCGCCGCTCGTCCAGCCGGCGCTCGGCGTCGAGGGCGAGCGGGTGGGCCGGTATGACGGTCCCGGCGGCGAGCAGGTCGAGCGGGCTCGCCGCTTCGCCCGGGGCGCCGTCTGGGGAGAGGCCCGCCGGAACGGTGGCGGTCTCGTGGTTGCGGGAGGACACGGTGGGTCAGAACCTTCCGTCGCGGACGTGGAACTTGGTGGGCCGGCCCGACAGCGGCAGCCCGCGCCGAATCCACTCGGCCTGCCAGCCGACCAGCGTGCGCAGCGGGACCGGCGGATAGCCGAACAGCGCGTGGCAGCGGCTCGCGTCGGACAGCAGTGCCGTGCCGGATTCCTGACCCGTCGTCAAGGATGCCTGTTCCAGGGACGGTTCGGCGGACGTGACCGAACCCGCGGTGGCGCCGGTCCGGCCGAACTCCTCGCCGAACAGCTGGGCGAGCCGCCGCACCGAGGCGGTCTCCGGCCCGGTGAGGTTGACGGTGAACGCCTCCGCGTCGGCGTGCAGCAGCGCGCGCAGGGCCACTTCGTTGGCGTACCCCTGCCAGACCACGTTGGCGTGGCCGGTGGTGACGTCCACCGGTTCGCCGGCGTGCACGGCCGAGGCGATGTCGGCGAGCACCCCGTAGCGCAGGTCGATCGCGTAGTTGAGCCGCAGGAGCGCGACGCGGGTGCCGTGTTCGGCCGCGTGGTAGCCGAAGACCCGTTCGCGGCCGAGGCAGGACATGGCGTACTCGCCGACCGGGCCGACCGGGTCCGTCTCGGTGGAGCCGGCCGAGGCAGTGTCGACCAGCGGGTAGACGTTGCCGGTGGAGAACGCGGAGATCCGCGCGTCGCGGTACCGGCGCGCGATCCGGTCCGGCAGCGCCGCGTTGACCGCCCAGGCGTGGGCGGGGTTGCCCGCGGAGCCGAACTTGGCGCCGACCATGAAGACCGCGTTGCCGGCGTCGGGCAGCCCGGCCGGGTCACCGTCGAGCAGGTCGAAGGCGACCGGGTGGACCCCCTCGGCGGCGAGCGCGTCGGCCGCCGCCCGGTCCGACCAGCGGGAGACGGCGTGCACGGCGACGTCGGTGCGGCCGGCCGCGTCCAGCGCCCGGCGGGCGAGCCGGCACAGGCTGGGGCCCATCTTGCCGCCCGCGCCGAGCACGACCAGGTCGCCGTCGAGACGGGCGACGTCGGCCACCAGGGCGGGCGAAGGGGTGGCGAGCAGGTCTTCGAGCTGCTGCTCGCCGGCGGGGAAGTCGGCCAGGCCGGGGCGTACGGACGCGAGCGCCGCGGGCGTGGGCGTGGACGGGGAGCTGTGGGGCATGAGCGTGGTCATCCTTTGACGGCCGAACCGGTGACGCCCTCGGTGAAGTACCGCTGGCCCGCCAGGTAGGCGGCGAAGATGGGGACGAAGGCGATCACCGAACCGGCGAGCACCTGGCTGAGCGGCACCTGCTGCTGTTGCAGCGACGCGATGCCGACGGTGAGGGTGCGCATGCCGCTGCTCTGGCCCATGATCAGCGGCCACAGGAAGTCGTTCCAGTGCCACAGGAAGACGAAGGTGCCGAGGGTGGCGAGGATCGGCTTGAGCAGCGGCAGCACGATGCTGACGAAGATCCGCAGTTCGCTGCAGCCGTCCAGCCGGGCCGCCTCGAACATCTCGTCCGGGAGGTCCTTGATGAACTGCCGCATCAGGAACACCGCCTGGGCGTTGGCGAGGGTCGGGATGATCAGGCCCCAGTAGGTGTCCACGCCGCCGAGCTTCGCCATCATGATGAAGGTCGGGATCATGGTGACGTGGTACGGGACCATGACCATGGACAGGAAGGACCAGAACATCGCCTCCCTGCCGCGGAACCGCTTCTTCGCGAAGGCGTAGCCGGCCAGCGCGGCCAGCACCAGCACGCCGACCACCGACACCAGCGAGTAGATCAGGGTGTTGAGCAGCCAGCGCGGCACGTCCTGGGCGTCGAGCACGGCGCTGTAGGAGGACCCGCTGAGGTGCCAGGGCAGGAGGCTGCCCGGGAGCGAGACCGCGGCGCCGGGCTTCAGCGACAGCACGAGCATCGCGTAGAAGGGGAAGACCGTCACCACGGCCGCCACCGCGAGCAGCACACCGCGGACGATCTGCCCGCCCGGGCTGGGCCGCAGCGCCCTGGGGATGGTGTCGCGCTCGCGGGGCTCGCGGGTGCGACCGGAGCGGCGCGTCCGACTGCCGCGCGCGGCACGGTCGTCGGCGGCGGCCGGGTCGAATACTCCGGGGCCCGGGTGGGAGCCCGCGCCCGCCTCGGCGGCCTGGGCGGTCGTGTTCGCCATGGTCACTTCTCCTTTCCGAGCACCAGTCGCTGCACGAGCGCCACGACCACGGTCATCACGAACAGCACGCAGCCGATCGCGCTGGCGTAGCCGAGGTCGCTGTATTTGAAGCCGGCGTCGTAGAGCTGGTACACGAGGCTGTAGCTGGCGTTGGCCGGGCCGCCGCCGGTCATCACGTAGATGGCGTCGAAGATCTGGAAGCTGTTGGTGGTCTCGATGACCGCCAGGAAGAAGAAGGCCGGCTTCAGCTGCGGGGCCACGATGTAGCGGAACCGCTGGAAGGGCCCCGCGCCGTCCATCAGCGCGGCCTCCTCCAACTCCCTTGGGACGTCCTGGAGTCGGGCGAGCAGGATGAGCATGCCGTAGCCGCAGCGCGACCAGATGCCGACCAGGGCGATCGCCGGCAGCACCAGGGCCGAGTCGGTGAGCCAGGACTGGTCCGGCAGGCCGAGCCAGCCCATGATGTCCGACCAGGGGCCCTTGGTGGAGAAGATCCAGATGAAGACGGTGGACGCCAGGATCAGGCTGGTGACCACCGGCAGGAAGAAGATCGACCGGAAGAGCCGGGAGCCGCGGAAGGCCCGCCGGGTGAGCAGCGCCAGCCCCAGCGAGGCGAGGATGGTGAACGGCACCGCCATCACGCTGTAGACGACGGTGACCCGCAGCGAGGACCAGAACAGCGGGTCGTGCATCATCCGCTGGAAGTTCTGCAGTCCGGTGAAGTGGGTGCTGTCGCCGATGGTGTAGTCGGTGAAGCCGAGCACCAGCCCGGCGATGCCCGGTCCGAACCGGAAGACCAGGAAGAGCAGGAAGCAGGGCAGCACGAACAGCAGCCCGATCCGGGCCTCCCGGCGCGCGTGTGGTCCGCGTCGGTTCTTCTGCGGGCGGGTGGTACGTTCCGCGACTGCGGCCACGGGACCTCCTTCGGGAGCGACGGGTGCTGCCGGACCTCGCCGGCTGGTGGGACGGTCGATCAGAACGTGCGGGCGGTCAGAACGTGCGGGCGATCGGCACATGCGGGCCGTCAGAACGTGCGGGCGGTCAGCGCCGACCGGCGACGACCGCCCACGCGCGGTCAGCGCTTGCGGGCGATCAGCTGGTCCGCGGCCTGGGCCGCGTCGTCGAGCGCCTTCTTCGGGCTGGTCTTGCCGAGCAGCGCGGCCTGGATCTGCGGGGCGAGCAGGCCCATCACGTCACGCGCGGACTTGTTGAGCGGGCCGACGTCGGTGCTGCTCAGCACCTTCTCGGTCGCCTCCTGCAGCTTGTCGCCGGGGTAGAGCGCGGTCGCGTCGGTGCGCGGCGAGAAGTACCCGCCCGGCTTCTGCAGGCCCGCGGTGTTCTTCGGCTGCGACACGTACGAGATCCACTTGCCGGAGAGCTTCTGGTTGGCGCCCTTGAAGACCGCGAGGGTGCCGACGGTGCCGTACGCCACCGACTTGGTGCTGCTCAGCGCCGGGCCGACCTCGATGTTCTCCTTGCCCCAGAACGGCTCGACCTCGGCCGCGGTGTTCTGCCAGGTGCAGGCGACCTTGTTCTTGGCGAGGTCGGTCTGCTCGATCTGCGGGGTGGTGGTGACCAGGTCCTTGGGCGTCCAGCCGTTGTCCACGAAGGTCTTCAGCCAGGTGAGCGCCTTGACGCCGGCCGGGCTGTTGAAGGTGGCCTTCTTGCCGTCGGCGGAGAAGACGTCGCCGCCGGCCTGCCACAGCAGCGGGTAGAAGGTCATGTTGAGGGTGGCGGTGGTGTCGCCGCTGTAGCTGGTCGCGTAGAAGCCCTTGGCCTTCAGCTTGGGCGCGAGCGCGGCGAGCTGGTCCCAGGTGGTCGGGTAGGAGGTCTCGCCGATCGCGTCGAAGACCTTCTTGTCGCACAGCAGCGGGTAGCTGGACATCAGCACGGGGGCGGCGAGCGGCTGGCCGTCCACGGTGACCGCCTTCAGCGCGGCCGGGCGGTAGGCCGCCTTGTCCGCGGCCGGCATCCACTTGTCGGCCGGGATCAGGTTGCGCTGGTACGCGGAGAGCTGGTCGGGGATCAGGTACGCCACGTCGGGGCCCTTGCCGGCCGCGAGAGCGGTGGCCAGCGCGGTGTCCCGGTTGGCCCACGGGTAGGTGGAGACCTTCACGGTCACCCCGGGGTTCTCCTTCTCGAACCCCTTGACCAGGCCGTCCCAGTAGGCGGAGTTGGCCTTCGGGTCGTTGATCACCGGGTACACCCAGGTGTTGATGGTCTTCTTCGAGCTGGACCCGGAACCGGTGCTGGAACCGCAGCCGGCCACGGCGGTGGCGGCAAGGGCGGCGGCGACGGCGAGGGCGGCGGTGTTACGGCGTCTCACGGTGGTTCTCGCTTTCCGGAGCGTGGTGCGTGGCGGTGGTCGGTGGTACGGGCGCGGGTGGGGCCGCGTTGCCGTGCGGGCGAAGCGTGCGGGTGGTGCGGGGTGCTGCTGGTGGTGCGGGGTGCTGCTGGTGGTGCGGGGTGCGGGTGCTGCTGGTGGCGCCGGGTGCGGGCACGGCCGGGGTGCGGCGTGCGGTCGGTCAGCGGGGCGGCACCGTCTCGACCGTGCCCTGGTGCCGGGACCGCTCGGCCGCGAAGGCCGCGAGGTGGCTGCCGAGGGACTCGACCGGGCCGGAGCGGATGTGGGAGCGGTCGCCGGTGGCGAGCGCGGTGACGAACGACTCGACCAGCACCGAGTCGCCGCCGCCGTGGCCGTCGGCGGCGTTGGAGCCGCTCGCGCCGACCTCGTGCACCTGGGTGGTGTCGTCGCGGAAGTCGTGCACGGTGACCCGCTCGCCGTCGCCGCGCAGCCAGCCGTGGCTGCCGAAGATCCGGGTCTGGCGGTGGGTCTGCTCGGTGAACGCGGTCATGGTGAAGACCGCGGTGGCGCCGCCGGACAGCTGCATGGCGACCACCTGGTTGTCGACCACGTCGTTGTCCGCGCGGTACACGCACCGTCCGTACGGGCCGGTGCGCAGCGCCTCGGTGAGGACCGCCTCGTCCTGCGGGCCGGTGGCGTGCGCGGTCACGTGGTCGATCGGCCAGGCGGCGCCGGTGGTGCGCAGCGCCGGGTAGTACAGCTTGGGCGCGGAGTACGGGCAGCTCGGCTCGACCGGGCAGTCCAGGCAGTTGGCGGCGGCGCCCGCCGGGGCGTTCTCCGGGCGGAAGTGGGCGAGCGAGCCGAAGCTCGCCACGGTCTCGATCCGGCGGCCGGTGACGTAGGCGATCCAGTCCAGGTCGTGGCTGGACTTGGCGAGGATCATCGGTGAGGAGTGGTCCTCGCGGCGCCACGGGCCGCGGACGTAGCTGTGCGCGTAGTGCCACCAGCCGACCGGTTCCAGGTGGTCGAGTCCGGTGACGGTGCCGAGGACGCCGCTGTCCACCACGCTCTTCACCAGGTCGGTGTAGGGGGTGTAGCGCATCACGTGGCAGACGGCGAAGGGCACGCCGGCCGCCTCGACGCCTTCCACGATGGTGCGGCACTCGGCCTCCGTGGGGGCGAGCGGCTTCTCGGTCATCACGCCGTACCCGGCCCGGGCCAGGGCGAGCACCGGTTCGGCGTGCTCGCGGTCCTGGGTGGCCACGATCACGCCGTCGGCCAGCGGTCCGCCGTTCGCCTCGGTGGCGGCGAGCAGTTCCCGCCAGTCGCCGTACCCGGTCGCCGTCGGCACCAGCGCGCGTGCCTCGGGCCGGGGGTCGGCGACGGCGACGATCCGGGCGCGCTCGGGGTGGTCGCGAATCCATGCGGCGTAGGTCAGCCCGCGGTTGCCGGCGCCCACGAGGGCGATCCGCACCGGGCGCCCCTCGATCGGGGTGCCGGCGGTGCTGGTCTGGTCGGTGGCCATGGTCTCTCTCTCACGGTGGGCGCGAAGGGTCGGCGGGACGGATCAGCGGGAAGGTTCGGCGGGACGGATCAGCGGGACGGATCGGCGGGACGGATCGGCGGCAAGGGGCCGCGGAACACAAGTGGCTTGCGCGGTACCGGTGTTGGTCAACGGCGTTGCCCGGATGCCGCGTTGGGCGGCGGTCGGGCCGGGGCCGGCCGGGCTCGTGACGGGCCCGGCCGGCGCTCTCAGATCAGCAGGTTCCCGGCGGTGTGCCGCACCCGGTCGCCCTCGGCGGGCATCTTGGTGCGGGTCACGCCGTCCTCGGTGCAGCCGGTGTGCAGCAGGTGGCTGTCCCCGGTGAAGGCGGCCGGGTCGAGTTCGATACGGCCGCCGGAGAAGGCCGAGCCGCCCGCGCGGTAGTGGTTGACGCCGTCGGTGATCAGCAGGTGCGCGGTCTTCTGGTCCGCGGCGCGGGAGTCGACGCCGTCGAGCTGCCAGCTGACGGTGCGGTCCGCGCCGCTGCGGGCGAGGAAGGCCGCCGAGCTGTTGCCGCCGCCGAAGCGGGCGCCGCCGTCGATCCACAGCCGCTGGTCCTTCGCGGACTTCAGCACCAGGCCGGTGTCGGTGAAGGTGCCGCCGTGCACCGCGGTGTCGGCGTGCGCGACGGTGCTGGGGCCGGCGTCCGCGCCGGTTCCGGTGAACGTGCAGTGGTCGAGGACGAGGTCGCCGGTGCCGTTGAACTGCGCGCCGTCCAGGTCCTTCAGGGTGACCCGCAGCAGGTGCACGTCGGAGCTGACGGTGGCCGCGGTGACCTCGGACGCCTTGCCTTGGGTGAAGGCCGAGTCGGCGATCACGGTGGGGCGCTTCGACTTGGCGGAGGACTGGGAGATCACCAGCGGGCCGGAGGCGACGCAGCCGCGCAGCTGGGTGCCGTCGGAGTTCACCCAGATCATCCCCGAGTTCGGCTGGGCGTTGCCGATGACCAGCATGTCCTCCAGCGTCAGGTCGGTGATGTTGGTCCTGGCCACGAACCACGAGCAGGCGTGCTTGCGGACGGTGATCCGCTTGGCCGCGCCGCCCCAGGCCGCACCGGAGTTGGCGAAGGTCATCAGCCCGGAGTTGCCGGTGTAGGTGAGGTCGTGCTCGAACTGGCCGTGGGTGACGAAGGGGCCCTGGTCGTCGCCGTCGCCGTGACAGTTGGTGACGTAGCCGTAGGCGGAGGCCGTCCAGTCGTTGAGGTGCCGGGCGTTGGCGACGTGGCAGTCCTCGACGTGGCCGTACAGGCAGTAGATCTGCTGGGTGAGGTAGCCGGCGCCGCCGTAGGTGACCGAGGCCGGGTTCTTCAACTGGCACTCGGAGGTGCGGAAGTACGTACACCAGCGGCGGATGATCACCGGCCAGAAGGTGCCGGTGGCGTCGATGCCGGAGACGTCGCAGGAGACGGCGTACTCGTAGGCGAGCGGGTGTGAGCCGGTCTCGGTGTCGTCGTCGGCGACGTCCGGCACGCCCTCGAAGACCATGTTGCGCACGTGGACGCGCTCGACCGGCTCGACCCGGGTCCAGGTGAAGGTGCGCCCGGCGGCCAGCTCCCAGCCGATCTTGTAGTTGACGCGGATGTGCGTGCCGTCCACGATCTCGGTGACCTGGACGAGCTTCTGCACCTCCTTCTCGTACAGCCCGGTGCCGGCGGCCGCGTCGATCTCCACGCTCCACCACTGGCCGACGGTGAAGGACTTGCTCGACGGCACCTCGAAGATGTCGGCGAGGTCGGGCATCGCGGCGGACAGCTGGGACTTGACGGTGGTGCTGGTCACCTTGCCGAGGAAGTACAGCACCGCGCCGAACGGGTTGTTGTACGCGTTCTTCTCGATCCCGGTGGTGGTGACCTTGTTGCCACCGAAGTCGAGTTCGAGCCGGGAGCGGGTGAAGGTGTGGCGCTTGGTGAAGTTGAGGTCGGTGTGCGCCTCGATCCGGTACACGGCCGGGTCGCCGACCATGGCGTCCAGCGCGGCGTCGGCCGGGGTGGAGGCGTCGAAGACGCCGAACTGGCGGAAGTCCAGCAGGCCGTCGTGGACCATGCGCCAGCGGCCCTTGCCGGTCTGGCCGGCCGGGCGCAGCACGGTGCCGCCGTTGGGCGCGGTGGTCGCGGTCGCGTCCCAGCGGGCGACCAGGCCGCCGCCGTCGCCGGGTGCGCGATAGCCGGAGACCAGCGCGACCGTGCCGTTCGCGAGCGACCTGGTGTCGAGCGCGAGCAGCCGGGCGACGGAGTCGGCGGTGAGCGGCGCGGCCGGGTGGCCGGCCGGCTTCGCGGCACCGGAGCCGGAACCGGCCGCGGACGCGGTGCCGGTGCCGGCGGCGACCGCCGTGGTGGTGGCCGCGAGCAGCAGCCCGCCGATACCGCCGGCCCGCAGCAGCCTGCGGCGGGAGGTGTCGGTACGGCTCTGCTCGGGGCTCGACTCGGGGCTCTGGTCGGTGGTGGAACCCGGCACGGGGCCAGGGGGAACGTTCACGATGTGCCTCAGCCTTCGATGGGCCTGGGGTGAGGACGAAACCGTGACGCTTGCCGGATGTGCGGATGGCGGTGCGGACCGGTGCGGGAAAAGCGCAGACCAGGGGCAGGGTGCTTGCGCGGCACCGTCCGACGGGGCGAGACGCTAGCCCGCCGCCGGTGAATCGGTCAAGACCCCGCGGTGGCCGTTGTGCGGCCGCCGGACGTCGCCGGGGTGTTGCCGTGCCCCAGGCTCTGACTGATCCGATCGGCGAAGTCCCTTACCTGGAGGCCGAGTTCGCGGAACCGCCAGCCGGGCAGATCGAGCTTGAGGCCGGTGATGCTGATCGCGCCGACGCACCGGTCCCGGTGGTCGCGGACCACGCTGCCGATGCAGAAGATCCCGTCGGCGTCCTCCTCGTCGTCCAGCGCGTAGCCGGTGGCGCGGACGTCGGACAGGTGGGCGAAGAGCGTCGCCTCGTCGGTGATGGTGCGCGAGGTGCGGCGGGGCAGCCCGGTGCGGGCGACGAGTTCCCTGGCCTCCTGCTCGGGCAGCGCGGCCAGCAGCGCCTTGCCGATCCCGGTGCAGTGCGGCAGTTCGCGGGCGCCCATCCGCAGGTCGAGCCGCAGGCCGCCGCCGGCGTCGACCTGGTCGACGATCACCGCCTGGCCCTCCTGCGGCACCGCGACCCGCGAGGCCATGCCGGTGGCGGCGGTCAGCTCGCGCAGCAGCGGGCGGGCCACGTCCCGCAGCGAGATCTGCGCCTGCGCCCGGTCGCCGAGCCGGGCCAGCGACATCCCCAGCCGGTAGCGGCGGTTCATCCCCTCGCCCTCGTCGGCCACCAGGCCGTAGTGCCGCAGGGTCTGCAGCAGGCCGAAGGCGGCGCTCTTCGAGACACCGCTGCGCTGGGCGACCTCGGTCACGCTGAGTCCCGCTCCGGGTCCTCCGGCGGCGAGTACCTCCAGCAGCTCCGCGGCCCTCGCCACGGTCTTCACCAGGTATTTCGGCTCGGCCCCCGCCGCGCGGCCCCGCTCGTCATCCGCGCCGCGCTCAACACTGTTCTGCATAGCAAAACAGGTTACCACCGGACCCCCCTTGACCGAGGGTTAAACCGGATCTAAGATCAGCCCACTGTTCGGATATTCAGAACAGTGTTCTTGAAAATCGTTCCTTCAGTGCAGCGAACGAATCCTGCGACGACTTGCCGGGCGGATGGCGTCCTGCGGTCCCGGCCGGGCAGGGCCGGGACCGTCACCCACAGCATCGACGCGAGGAGCACCACATGACGCTCGCCGAGCGGGCCCGCCGGGTGATACCGGGCGGTGTCAACAGCGGCCAGCGCAGCATTCCCGGCCTCACCGACCTGGTGATCGCCCGCACCGCGGGGTCCCGGTTCTGGGACAGCGACGGCAGGGAATTCACCGACTACCACGCCGCGTTCGGGCCGCCGCTGCTCGGCCACAACGACCCGGACGTGGCCGCCGCGGTCGCGGACGCGTCCGGCCGGCTCGGTCTCACCGGGGTGGCGGTCACCGAGGCCGAGGTGGTCCTCGCGGAGCAACTGGCCGAACTGATCCCGTCGATCGAGCAGGTGCTGCTCACCAGCACCGGCAGCGAGGCGACCTTCCACGCGCTGCGGGTGGCCCGCGCGGCCACCGGGCGCCGCCTGGTGGTGAAGTTCCAGGGCTGCTACCACGGTTGGCACGACGCGGTCAGCCTCAACGTCATCTCGGCCCCGGACCGGGTCGGCCGGCACGACCCGACCTCCACCGGCATCCTGCCCGAAGTCCTCGACGCCACCCTGGTGCTGCGCTTCAACGACGTCGCCGCCGTCCGCCAGGCGTTCGCCGAGCACGGCACCGACATCGCCGCGGTGATCGTGGAGCCCATCCCGCACAACGTGGGCGCGCTGCTGCCCACCGAGGAGTTCCTGCGCACGCTGCGCGAGGAGTGCACCGCGGCCGGCAGCGTGCTGGTCTTCGACGAGGTGATCACCGGCTTCCGGCACGCCCTCGGCGGCTACCAGGCGATCTCCGGCATCACCCCGGACCTGACCACCCTCGGCAAGGCCATCGCCAACGGCGCCCCGATCGGCGCGCTCGGCGGCCGCGCCGACCTGATGGAGCAGTTCAGCAGCCGTCCCGGCGGCCCGGTGTTCTTCGCCGGCACCTACAACGGCCACCCGCTGCCGGTCGCCGCCGCCCTGGCCACCATCGGCAAGCTGCGCGAACAGCCGGTGCACGAGCACGTCTTCCGGCTCGGCGATCGGGTGCGCACCGAACTCACCGCGCTCTACCAGCGGATCGGCGTGCCCGCCGTGGTGACCGGCTACGGCTCGGTCTTCGTCAGCTACTTCATGCCCGGCCCGGCGCCGCTCAGCTACGACGACCTGCTCGCCAACGACACCGCGCTCTTCGTCGGCTACCGCCGCCACCTCATCGAGCACGGCGTCTTCGAGCTGCCGCTGAACCTCAAGCGCAGCCACCTGTCCTACGCGCACACCGACGCCGACGTGGACCGCCTGCTGGAGGCGACCGAGGCGGCCGTCACCCGCACCCTGGCCGAGGGCGGCCCCAGCGACCTCGCGCACGTCTCCACCATGGGCGGCGCCGGCACCGCGACGGGGGCCCGCTGATGCTGACCGTGAACACCACCCGGCCGGCCGGCCCGGCGGGCCGGATCAGCAAGGTCGAGACGCTGCAACTCGGCACCGCCTGGCGCGACTTCGGCTACGTCCGGATTCACACCGACCAGGGCCTGACCGGCGTCGGCGAGATCACCCACCCCTACCGGGTGGACGAGACCTGCCGGCTCACCGAGGCGATGGGCCACCGGCACCTGCTGGGCGCCGACCCGTTCGACGTCGAAGAGCTCTGGCTGCGCATGTACCAGGGCGACTTCCTGCGCGGCGGCGACATCGGCGGCGTCGTCGTCTCCGGCGTGGACCAGGCGCTGTACGACCTGATGGGCAAGGCGCTGGGCGTGCCCGCCTACCGGCTCACCGGCGGCGCCACCCGCGACCGGGTCCGGGTCTACGCCAACGGCTGGTACACCGGCGAGCGCGAGCCGGCCGAGTTCGCCGCCAAGGCGAAGGAGACCGTCGCCAAGGGCTTCACCGCGCTGAAGTTCGACCCGTTCGGCGCGGGCCTGCACGAGCTGGAACGCAGCGAGCTGCGCCGCTCGCTGGCGCTGGTCGCCGCGGTGCGCGAGGCGGTCGGCCCCGAGGTGGACCTCTTCGTCGAGGGGCACGCCCGGTTCGCGATGGCCACCGCACGGCGGCTGGTGCACGAGCTGGCGCCGTACGACATCGGCTGGTTCGAGGAGCCGCTGCCGTGGACGCACATCGAGCGCTACGCCGAGTTGCGGCAGATCGCGGCCTTCCCGATCTCCGGCGGCGAGCACTTCCACAACCGCTACGAGTACAAGCAGCTCTTCGCGACCAACGCCGTGGACATCGTGCAGCCCGACCTGTCGATGGCCGGCGGCTTCACCGAACTGCGGAAGATCGCCGCGCAGGCCGACGCGCACGGCATGCTGGTCGCCCCGCACAACTCCAACTCGCCGCTGTGCACCACCGCTTCGGTGCACGCCACGCTCGGGATCAGCAACCTCAAGATCCTGGAGACCTTCGACGGGCTGCTCGAACCGTATGTCTTCGAGGCGGTCCGCGGCGCGCTCCCGATCACCGACGGCCACATCGAGCTGCCGACCGCACCCGGGCTCGGCATCGAGCTGGTCGACGAGGTCTTCGCGGAGCACCCGCCCACCCACCGCTTCTGGAACATGTTCGCGGACGGCTGGGAGAAGAGGAACCGCACATGATCGTCGACGTGCACTCCCATCTCTTCCGGCACAGCCACGACTTCGACGACGCCTTCCGCGCCGAGTCCGCCCGTGCGCACGCCGGCGAGGTGGACCTCACCGTCCGGTACGAGGACTACGCGGCGAGCGCGCCGGAGAACACCCGCACCGTGGTGGTCGGCGGCAAGGCCCGCCGCAGCGGGCTGTGGGTGGAGGACGCGGCCGTCGCCGCCTACGTCGCGCACCACCCCGACCGGCTGATCGGCTACCTCTCGCTCGACCCGACCCAGCCCGGCTGGCAGGACGAACTGCGCTACGGACATGAGGAGTTGGGGCTGCGCGGCATCAAACTGATGCCGATGTACGCCGGGTTCGACCCCGCCGACGAGGCGTACGAACCGCTCTACGCCTACGCCGAGCGGCACGGCCTGCCGCTGCTGGTGCACACCGGCACCACCTTCGTCTCCCAGGCGCCGCTGGAGTACGCCATGCCGCGGCACCTGGACTGGGTGGCCATGCGCCACCCGGAGCTGCGGATGGTGCTGGCCCACCTCAGCCACCCTTTCGAGGGCGAGTGCATCGCGGTGATCCGCAAGCACCGGCACGTCTACGCCGACATCAGCGCGCTGCACTACCGGCCGTTCCAGCTGTGGCACAGCCTGCGCCTGGTGCAGGACTACGGCGTGTGGGACAAGCTGCTGTTCGGCAGCGACTACCCCTTCACCACGGTGAACGACTCGGTGGAAGGGCTGCGCCGGATCGCCCGCATCCCCGGCATCCCGGGTCTGGACCCGCTGGACCAGGACGCCGTGGAGGCGCTGATCCACCGCCCGTCGCTGGACCTGCTCGGGCTGGGGCAGTCGTGACCTCCGCCGGCGGCCCCGCCGCGGCGCGCTTCGACCTGACCGGTCGCACCGCGCTGGTCACCGGGGCCGCCCGCGGCCTGGGCCGGGCCTTCGCGGTGGCGCTGGCCGAGGCCGGCGCCGACCTGGTCCTCACCGACCTGCCCGGCGCCGAAGGGCTGGCCGAGACCGCCGCGCTGGTCCGCGCGGCGGGGCGCGGCGCGCTCGTCGTCGAGCAGGACCTGTCCGACACCGCGGCGCTGCACGACTTCGCCGACCGGGTGCGCGCGCAGGCCGGACCGATCCGCATCCTGGTCAACAACGCCGGCACCGCGGCCCTGGAGCGGTTCAACGAGATCACCCCGGACAGCTGGTACCGCGTGATGCGGGTCAACCTCGACGCGGTGTTCTTCCTGACCCAGCGCGTCGCCGAGCACATGGTCGCCGACGGCCTGCCCGGCCGGATCGTCAACATCACCTCCAAGAACGCGCTGGTCGCCGAGGCCGGGCTGGCGCACTACAACGCCTCCAAGGCAGCGGTGGACCTGCTCACCCAGACCCTCGCGGTCGAGCTGGCCCCGCACGGCATCACCGTCAACAGCCTCGCCCCCGGCATGGTGGACACCCCGATCGACGGCGAATTCCCGTTCGACCGCGAGGCGTTCGAGGCGGCGTACCGTCAGCGCATCCCGCTGGGCCGCTACGCGCGGCCCGAGGAGTGCACCGGCGCGCTGCTGCTGCTCGCCGGCGACGACGGCGCCTACCTGACCGGCACCCGGATCGTGGTGGACGGCGGGGTCCTGGCCGACCAGATGCCGCGCACCGCGTTCATGCCCCCGTACCGCACGTCGCTCGGCCCCCAGCGGAAGGACGGCACCACTCCATGACCACCACCCGCAGACACCTGCTCCGTTCCGGCGGTATCGGTGCGGCCGCCGTCGCGGCCGGCGCGCTGACCACCGTTCCGGCGCAGGCGGCCGCACCCGCCGGCAGCGCCAAGGGCACCGGCGACGACGGGAAGAGCGGCGCCAAGGGCGGCGGCACGACGGGGCGGCCCGCCACCACCGCCGCCACCGTCGCCGACCTGCTCGCCACCCCGTCGAAGTCGCTGCGGGACGGGACGGTGACGGTGGTCGCCGGCTACCGCGCCCCCGGCGACGGCGGCGGCATGACCGTACGGTGGGACGCCGGCAGCACCCTCGCGCCCAACGGCGGCACCGTGCTGCGCCCGAACGACCGTCCCGCGCACGGCCGTTGGCGCCGACTGCACGACGGGGTGCTGGACTTCCGCGGCTTCGGCCTGTTCGACGCCTCCGCCCCGGCCGACGACGCGCTCGACGCCATGGTCGACGACCCGTCAGTGCACCGGGTGGAGGCCCACACCGACCTGCTCTTCCAGCGCCGCCACACCTACCACCGCTCCCGGCTCGCGCTGGACTTCGGCGGCCACACCGTCCACACCGGCGGCATCGAGCGCAACACCCACGACAACCCCTTCGGCGCCGTGCTGTTCTTCCAGGGCACCGTCACCGGCGACACCGTCAGCCACGCGCTGTCCGCCGAGGTCATCGAACTCACCGACGCCTTCCCGGTGCCGGACTCCGGCGCCTTCAAGGTCGGCCAGTGGTGGGCGGTGCAGAGCGACGAGGTGGCCGGCGGCGGCAGCGACGAGCGCGAGCTGCAGAAGATGGTCGAGGTCACCGAGATCATCGACGGCACCCACATCCGCGTCGACTACCTCAACGGCTGGCCGCTGGCGGCCGGCCGCAAGCTGACCTGGCGCCGGGTCGAACCGGTGGTCGGCGTCCGGGTGGACCACCTCGTCTTCCTCGGCGCCGGCCAGGACACCGGCGCGGTCGACGACGAGTACACCGGATCGCACCCGGTGGCGTACGAGTACGCGGTGGACTGCGACGTCTCCGGCATCCAGGCCACCGGCACGTTCTGGCCGGTCATCATGCGGCGCTGGTGCACCCGATACCGCACGATCCAGTGCGGGCTGAAGAACCCGCCCACCGTGATGTACGGCGGCGCCGGCTACCTCACCCAGCAGATCTACTGCCTGTACGGCCACGTCGCGGACTGCACCACCAGCAACGTCCGCCACCTCAACGACCTGACCGCGTCGGCCTACTGCCAGGTCGTCAACTGCCACGGCGACGGCGACGACGAGGGCGGCAACCCCTTCACCACCCACGGGCAGTACGAGCACGACCTGCTCTTCGACGGCAACTCCGGCCTGATGGACATCGCCAACTCCGGTGCCCAGTGGGGCGATTCCGCCAAGCGGATCACCGTGCGCAACCACGTCTGCTCCTGGTTCACCGCCAACACCAAGATCACCGACCTGACGCTGGAGAACGTCAAGGTCATCGCCCGGCCGACCTTCGACCCGGCCGGCACCCTGGTGATCAACGCCGACGGCGCCCAACTGCGCGGCTGCACCGCCTCCTTCTTCGCCGTCGCCCAGCAGTCGGCGCGCTCCACCCGGCCGACCACCGTCACCGACTGCACCTTCGACCTGCCGAAGGCGTCCGTACTCGTGCAGACCCCGGTCACCGCGCCGGTGCACTTCGTCCGCACCACGTTCACCGGGCTCGACGGCAACGTGCTGCGCGGCAGCGGCCCGGTCCACTTCACCGACTGCCGGCTGGTCGGCAGCCCCAAGGCGGCGCCGCTCGCGGTCGGGGCGTCCGAGGTCACCGTGGACGGCGGCAGCCTCACCGACACCGGCATCGCGCTGAGCGCCGTGCGCGACCAGCGGATCAGCGTCGGCGGCGGCACCGCCCTGTCCGGGACCAACACCGCCAAGGCGCTGCTCTCCCGCGACGCCGGAACGGGTGCCACCGTCACCTGGGACTTGGCCGACCTGCGCAGCAGCGCGGCCGACGCGGACACCGCGCATGTGCGCGTCGCGGACGGCCACAACCGCTACACGGCGGTCGGCGCCCGGCTCACCGGGGGCCAACTCGCGCTGGCGGCGGACGCGTTCGCCGACACGTCGTCGCTCCTGCACACCGCGTGCACCGAGGACGGTGTCGACCGGAAGGGGCTGCCCGCGGACGGGAAGAGGATCAGCGCGACAACCGGCAACCTCATCCTCTGAGTTCGCGGCGTGCTCGGCGGGTGCTGGGTGCGCGGCGTGCGCCGCGCGAACGAGGCGGTGTGCGCGGCCGGTTGGGCCTCGCTGAGCCGGTCGTGCGTCGTGCGCCCACCGCCACGCTTCACCGTAAGGACCGCGAGTCCGAGAGGAACCGCAAGACCGTAGGAGCCGCAGGGCCGCGGGGCCCTGCGACCGTGACCGTGACCGTAGGAGAGGGAAGGCCGTCGCCATGCGCTATCGCACCGCCGCGCCGGCGGACGAGCCGGCGCTGCACGCCCTGTGGGCGGCGGCCTTCCCCGACGCGGCGACGGTCGTCGCGCTGTGGGGCCGCGACCCGGGCCGCCACAGCCGCACGTTCGTCGCCGAGGACGACGGCGGGCGGCTGGTCTCGGTGCTCCACTACCTGCCGCGGCCGATCCGCTCGGCCACCGGCCGCCCGCAGCGCGTCGGCTGCCTCGGCAGCGTCGCCACCCACCCCGACGCGCGCGGCCAAGGCCACGTCCGGCACCTGCTCGCGGCGGCGGTGGCCGCCATGACGGCCGACGGGTGCGCCTGGTCGCTGCTGTTCACCGCCACCCCGCGGGTCTACGAGGGCGCGGGGTGGCGGTCCTTCGCCGCCCCCGGCTGGTCGGGCCCGGTCACCGACCGCGCGCCGCACCCCGGCGCCGCCGCCGTACGCCCCTCGACCCGCGCCGACCTGCCGGCCCTGCGAGCGCTGCGGGACGGCTTCGACGCGGTCCGCCCGCTGACCACGGTGCGCGGCGCGGACGACTGGGAGCACCGGGTGCCCGTCTGGTACGCGGCCCCGGCGCAGATCCTGGTCGCGGAGGACAGCGGACATGGGGGAAGCGGCAGGAACCCGGAGCCCGGGGCGCCCCTCTTCCCCGGTGGACCCGGTGGACCCGGTGGACCCGGCGAACCCGGCGAACCCGGCCGACTCGACCGGGCCGGCCAACTCGGCCGGGCCGGCCGACTCCCCTCCCTCGCCGCTCCCTTCGCGCCGTCCGGCCGCCCGCTCGGCTTCGCCGTGCTCCGCCGCCCCGCCCCCGATCAGGTCGAGCTCGCGGAGATCGCCCTCGCCCCCGGCCGGGAGGAGGACGCGGCCGGCGCCCTGCTGTCGGCCGCCGCGGTCCGGGCGCGCGCGGCGGGCGCGACGTCCGCGACCGTACGGCTGCCCGCCGAGCCCGCCGTCGTCGGCGCGCTCCCCCACCTCCTCGCCGAGTCCGTTCCCGAGGCCACCCACTACGGGATGGCCCGCCCGGTGCTCGCCCCCGCGGCCGAGGTCCTCGCGACCGTCACCGCGCCAGGCGCCTTCCACTGGTACGGCGACTCCTTCTAGTGCCGTGACCGGGGCGGGGTGCCCCGCGCGCTCTCCCGCTGCCTTCAACGGGTGGCGCGCCCGGCGCCTCGCGCTCTCCCGCCGGGACCGGCGAACCGCCGAGCCGCCCGCCGCCCCGCTCTTCGCCCCGGGCCGGCTCACCGCACACCCTGCTCGTGCTCCCGGCCCGCGGCCCCTCCCCCCGCCCGGGCCTGCGCCCGGGCCTGCGCCCGCCCGCCGACCGTGGACACCCGCGCACTGACCGCCTCGCCCGCCCCCTGCCGCCTGCAAGACTCAGGTGTTTGCCTAAAGGTCTTAGGTATGCGCATGATGGGTATCGGAAAACGGGAGGAAGCTTATGGTGCGCGCAGGGTTGACGGCTGAGCGGCTGACCCGGGCGGGTGCGGAGCTGGCCGACGAGGTCGGCTTCGACCAGGTGACCGTCTCGGCACTCGCCCGGCGGTTCGACGTCAAGGTCGCGAGCCTGTACTCGCACGTGAAGAGTTCGCAGGACCTCAAGACCAGGATCGCGCTGCTCGCTCTCGCGGAACTCGCGGACCGGGTCGCCGCCGCGCTGGCGGGCCGCGCGGGCAAGGACGCACTGGCCGCGTTCGCCGACGCGTACCGCGACTACGCCCGGGAACACCCGGGCCGGTACGACGCCGCCCGGCTCCGGCTCGACCCGCAGACCGCGGCCTCCAGCGCGGGCGTCCGGCACGCCCAGATGACGCGGGCGCTCCTGCGCGGGTACGACCTGACCGAGCCGGACCAGACCCACGCGGTCCGGATGCTGGGCAGCGTCTTCCACGGCTACATCAGCCTGGAGATGAGCGGGGGCTTCAGCCACACCGCCGTCGATCCCCGGGAATCCTGGGACTGGATGGTGGACTCCCTCGACGCCCTGCTGCGCAACCGGACCTTCCCCGCCCACCCGCGACCGTCGTCCCCGTGAGCGTCACCCCCGTGCGCACGACCGCCACCGGGACCGGGACCACGACCACGACCGCAACCGCCACCGGGACCGCCACCGGAACCGTGATCGACAGGCAAGGACCATGAACACCGAGCACGACTGGACCACCACCCCCCTCACCGCCGGCATGCTGCGCGGCGCCGTCGAGGTGGAGCGCACGCCGCACGGCCTGCTCCCGCACCGGCTGCCCGCCTCCGCGCGCCGCCAGTTCCCCGACGACCAACTGGCCATGGCCGAGGCGCAGCCGTCCGGGGTGCGGCTGGTCTTCCGCACCCGGGCGACCACCGTCGAACTGGACGCGCTGCCCACCAAGCGGGCGTACGTCGGCGCGCCGCTCCCCCCGGACGGCGTGTACGACCTGCTGGTCGACGGGGTCCTCGCCGGCCAGGCCACCGTGCCCGGCGGGCGGCTCCGCATGATCGACATGGCCACCCAGGCCGCCGAGGTGCGCGAAGGGCCCGCCGGCACCGCCCACTTCGCGGACCTGCCGCCGTACGACAAGGACGTCGAGATCTGGCTGCCGCACACCGAAGGCACCGAGCTGGTCGCGCTGCGCACCGACGCGCCGGTCGAACCGGCGCCGGAGAGCGGGCGCAAGGTGTGGCTGCACCACGGCAGTTCGATCAGCCACGGCTCGAACGCCGCCCATCCGACGGGGATCTGGCCGGCGCTGGCCGCGTCCCGGGGCGAAGTCGACCTGGTCAACCTCGGGTTCAGCGGCAGCGCGCTGCTCGACCCCTTCACCGCGCGCGCGATGCGGGACATCCCCGCGGACCTGATCAGCGTCAAGCTCGGCATCAACATCGTGAACGCCGACCTGATGCGGCTGCGCGCGTTCGGCCCCGCCGTGCACGGGTTCCTCGACACCATCCGCGAGGGGCACCCGGACACGCCGCTGCTGGTGGTGTCGTCCATCCTGTGCCCCGTGCAGGAGGACACCCCCGGTCCGCTCGCGCCCGACTTCGGCGACGGGGTCTTCCGGTTCAAGGCGACCGGCGACCCGGCCGAACGCGCCGCCGGGCGCCTCACGCTCAACGTCATCCGCGACGAACTCGCCCGGATCGTCGAGCAGCGCGCCGCCGACGACCCCCATCTGCACTACCTCGACGGTCGCGAGCTCTACGGAGCGGCGGACTACGCGGAGTTGCCGCTGCCCGACGAGGTGCATCCCTCCCCCGAGGCCCACCAGCGGATCGGCGACAACTTCGCCCGGCTGGTGTTCGGCCCGGGCGGAGCGTTCCACGCCGGACCCGCGTGAGCGGAGATCCGGTCCGGCGGGCCGGAACGCACCCGCACCACTCGTGCGGGCGGTGCTGTCAGCGGGGGCTCCTCAGCTGTGCGGCACGACATGGCCGCGGTGCGGTCAGGGCGTGAGCAGGCGGTCCTGCTCCGTCGGCGGCGTGCCCGCGTGCCAGTCCAGCGCCTTGCCGAAGCGGACCAGTTCGCCATAGAGGGCGGGGTCGACGCGGTCGGCGAGGATCAGGTCGAGCACTGCTTCGGCGGCCTGCGCGGGCGACTGGGCCTGGCTGAAGTCGCCGAACCACGGGCGCGAGGTGGGGGTGTCGACCATGCCGGGGCAGACGGCGGCGACCAGGGTGCCGTCGGCCAGGTCGCGGTCGCGGCGGTCGGCGGCGACCGCGCGCACGGCGGCGACCTGGGCCACCTTCGAGGGCACGTTCAGCCACAGCGGCCAGCCGTCCTCCGTGGCCGTCCTGTGGTGGACGGCGCTGCGCCAGGACTCGACGGCGTACTCGACCTGGTCCAGGGACGCGCCGTCGAAGAGGCGGTGCAGCCGCGGAGTGAGGTGGCCGAGGGTGCCCAGGCTGCTGGCCACGACGAGCAGCCGGCCGCCGGGGCGCAGGACGGGGCCGAAGGCGCGCAGGACCGCGTGGGTGGCGGAGTTGGACACGTCGATGAACTCGTCGGCCCGCTCAGCCTGCGACTCGCCGGGCAGCAGGCGGGCGACCGCGTTGGAGACGACGATGTCGACCCCGCCGTGGCGGGCCCGCAGGTCCTCGGCGAGGCGGGAGACGGCGGCGGCGTCCGTGACGTCCAGGACCTCGCCCTCGACGCGTGCCCGGGTCGAGGGCGCCTGCGCGACCTCCTGTGCCGCGTCCGTCACCCGCTGCCGGTTGCGGCCGGTGAGCAGGACCAGGTCGTCCTGGTCCATGCGGGCCGCGAGCCCCTCGACGAGGGCCCGGCCGAGCCCTTGGTTGGCGCCCGTGACGAGGGCGATGCGCGAAGTGTTCACGCCTCCACGCTAGGAACCCCGCATCCATGAGTCCAACGACAGTTCTGCACTGGTGGTATGCGTAGACGTCATGGACTTCACCGAAGTGTCGCTCACCGCGCTGCGGGTCTTCCGCGCGGTGGCCGAGCAGGGCACCTTCACCGCGGCCGCCGCGTCGCTCGGGTACACCCAGTCCGCGGTCTCCCGGCAGATCGCCGCGATCGAGCGGGCCGCGGGCGCGGAACTGCTGGAGCGGCGCCGCGACGGCGTCCGGCTCACCGACGCCGGGCGCATCGTCATGCGCCGCGCCACGACCGTACTCGACGAGATCGAGGCCACCGCGCGTGAGCTGTCCGGCCTGCCGGCGCAGGGCGGGACGGTACGCCTGGGATGGATGCCCAGCGCCGGCGCCGTGCTGGTTGCCCGCGCCCTGGCCGAGCTGCGCCGCACCGACCCCGACCTGAACGTCGTCGGGCGCGAGGGCAGCACCCCCGCACTGGCCCGGGCCCTGCGCGCCGGCAGCATCGACCTGGCCCTGCTCGCCTCCGGGCCGCCGTTTCGCGCACCGGACACCGAGTCGCCCCCGCTCGCCCTTCAGACCCTGACCGAACGCCCCCTGTACCTCGCGGTGCCGGCCGCCCACCCGCTGGCCCGCGGCGAGTACGTCGACGTCGCCGACCTGCGCGGACAGCGCTGGATCGCCAGTCCCTCCTCGGGGGAGGAACGGCTGATGGGCGTCTGGCCGGGCCTGGACGAGCGGCCCGAGATCGCCCTCACCGCCCGCGACTGGCTCGCCAAGCTCCACCTCGTCGCCGCCGGCTGCGGGCTGACCACGGTGCCGGCCACCCTCGCGCCCGTCGCGCCGCCCGGGGTGCGTGTCCTGCCCGTCCGCGGCGGCCCCCAGGAACAGCGCCGGCTGCTGCTGGCCCGCCTCCCCCTCCCGCCGGAGCAGTCCGTCATCCGCGTCGCCGCCGCGCTGCGCGCCGAGGCACTCGCCACCACCGCGGCCGCGCCGCTTTCCTGACGGAGGGTCAGGTCAGAGGGCCCGGCCCCGGCCCGGTCGGGTCGCGTCCCGTCGAGTCGCGTCGCGTCGCGTCGCGACGGGTCAGCGTCCGTGCGGCGGCAGGCACCGCTCTCGTGGGCCTACGGCGACGCGTGCGGGCCGTGGCCCTCTCTCCCCGGCGTGCGGGGGTGGCTCGCGCGCCGGGTGGGTGCCGCCGCGCGCCGGAGCGCGGGGTGCGCGGGCAGCACGCGCGCGAGCGCACTCCCACGCCCCGCCTCACCACGGAGGTTTACACCACCGGGGGCGCGAAGGCGCCCCCCGCGCGCTATACCGCGGCTCGGGCCGGGGCTGCTTGGCTGATCCCTGCGCGGAATTCACCCGCATTGCCCACAGCGCCCGCCAACGTCCGACAGACCGTCAGCGTCCGCCAACGCCCTTGTCCACCAGTCCCGTTCGCCCCTTCTCACCTCTCCTCACGCTGCTTGTCCAGCTCATCTTCCGGGAGAAAACGTGCCCGAATCGGTACGCACCACCGGCGCCACCACCGACGACCCCGCCGCCGAACCAGCGAGCGGCGCACAGCTCACCAGTCTCAGCACCCAGGCGGCGCGCCAACTCGCGACCACCACCAAGTCCGAACCGCAGATGCAGGGCATCAGCTCGCGCTGGCTGATCAGGATGCTGCCCTGGTTGGACATCAAGGGCGGCACCTACCGGGTCAACCGGCGCCGCCAACTCCGCGTCGGCCGAGGCCGGGTGGAGTTCGAGCAGAACGGCGCCGACGACGTCCGGGTCATCCCCGAGACCCTCACCGAGCTGCCCCCGCTGCACGGCTACACCGACACCGGCGGCGTGCTCGCGGAGCTCGCCGCCCGCTTCCAGGTCAAGGAAGTACGCCCCGGCGAGGTGCTGTTCGAGGCCGGGCAGCCGGTGACGGACACCTATCTGGTCGTCCACGGCCGGCTCACCCGCTACACCGCCGGCATGTACGGCGAGGAGGGGATCGTCGGGGTCGTCACCGACGGCGACCAGCTGGGCGACGAGGCCATCGGCCGGACCGACCCGCGGTGGACGACCTCGGTGCGCGCCGACACCGCGGGCGTGCTGCTGGTCCTGCCCTGGCAGACCGCGCGCGAGCTGATCGCCCGCGAGCCGTCGCTGGCCGCGCACCTGGCGGCGTACGCCGAGCAGCAGCGGCTGCCCACGAACCGCCGCGGCGAGGCCGACATCCCGCTGCAGGCCGGCCACTCCGGTGAGCCGTCCATCGCCGGCGGCTTCGTCGACTACGAACTCGCGCCGCGCGAATACGAGTTGTCGCTCACCCAGACCGTCCTGAAGGTGCACAGCCGGGTCGCCGACCTCTACAACGACCCGATGGACCAGACCCAGCAGCAACTCCGGCTCACCATCGAGGAGATCCGCGAGCGCCAGGAGTGGGAGCTGGTCAACAACCGCGAGTTCGGCCTGCTGCACAACGCCGACTACGGCCAGCGGATCAGCACCCACTCGGGCCCGCCGACCCCCGACGACCTCGACGACCTGCTCGCCATGCGCCGCAAGACCCGGCTGTTCATCGCCCACCCGAAGGCGATCGCCGCGTTCTTCCGGCAGTGCAACAAGCGCGGTCTGGTCCCCGGCACCGCCAATGTCGACGGCCACGAGGTCCCCGCCTGGCGCGGCGTCCCGATCTTCCCGTGCGGCAAGATCCCGATCAGCCCGCAGCACTCCAGCAGCATCATCGCGCTGCGCACCGGCGAGGCCGACCAGGGCGTCGTCGGCCTGCACGCGACCGGCATCCCCGAGGAGTACCAACCCGGCCTGAACGTCCGCTTCATGGGCGTCAACAACGCCGCGATCATCAGCTACCTCGTCACCGCCTACTACTCGATGGCGATCCTGGTGCCCGACGCGGTCGGCATCCTGGAGAACGTCCAGCTCGGCCGGGTCGAGTGACCGCGCCGAGCGACCGAGCGGAGTCCGCGATGGCCACTCCCCCCGACGCCGCCCCCGCGCGCCCGCTGCTGCCCGGGCCGCCGAGCTTCCCGCGTCCCGCGTCCGCCCGCCCCACCGGGGCGATCCCCGGCCTCAGGTACCAGCCGGCCACGCCCGCCGACCCGGAGAAGGTCAAGGAGGTCGACCGCCGTCTCGAGGCGTGGGCGCGCGAACTCGACCTGTTCCCCACCGCCTGGAGCGGCGACTTCGCCGGATTCCAGTTCGGCCGGGCCGTCGTACTCCAGCACCCCGGCGCGGCGGATCTGGACCGCCTGACCGTCGCGGGGCAACTCCTGCTCGCCGAGAACCTCGTGGACGACTGCTACTGCGAGGAAGAGGAGGACCGCGGCGGGTCGCACCGCGGACTCGGCGGCCCGCTGGTCATGGCCCAGTCGGCGATCGACCCCTTCCACGGCACGCCGGAGGCCGAGGCGGACTGGCGGCAGGGCATGCAGGCCGACGGGCCGCTGCGCTCGTACCACTGGGCGATGAAGGACTACGCCGGCTTCGCCACGCCCAGCCAGACCACCCGCTTCGTCCACGACATCGCCCGCCTGCACCTGGGCTACCTCGCCGAAGCCGCCTGGGCGGAGACCCGGTTCGTGCCCAAGGTGTGGGAGTACCTGGTGATGCGCCAGTTCAACAACTTCCGCCCCTGTCTGTCGATCGTGGACGCGGTCGACGGCTACGAACTGCCCGAACCGGTCTACTCCCGCCCGGAGATCCAGCGGATCACCGCGCTCGCCTGCAACGCGACGACCATCGTCAACGACCTCTACTCGTTCACCAAGGAGTTGGAGACCGATCCGCACCATCTCAACCTGCCGCAGGTCGTGGCCGCCAACGAGCGGTGCGGGCTGAAGGCCGCCTATCTGCGCAGCGTCGAGATCCACAACCAGATCATGGCGTCCTTCGAGGAGGAGGCCGCCGCACTGTCGGCGACCTCACCCGTCGTCGGCCGCTACGCCCGCGGGCTGTCGGACTGGGTGGCCGGCAACCACGAGTGGCACGCCACCAACACCCACCGTTACCACCTGCCGAACTACTGGTAGGCGCAGTTCGCTTCACCCGCACCACCAACAGCACCCTGTACCAAAGGAGTCAGCGTTGACCACGACCCACCGCGGCACCACCACAGCACCGGTGCCGGCCCAGTCCTCGTACCAGACCCGCGTCGCGGACTACTGGAACGCCGAGGAGAACCCGGTCAACCTCGAACTCGGAAAGATCGACAACCTCTACCACCACCACTACGGCGTCGGTGACGCCGACTGGTCGGTGCTCGACGAGACCGACCCCGGCGTGCGCCGGGAGCGGATCACCGCGGAACTGCACCGGCTGGAGCACGCCCAGGCCGAACTGCTCGCCACCCACCTCGGGCCGCTCTCCCCCACCGACCGGGTCTTCGACGCCGGTTGCGGGCGCGGTGGCGGCAGCGTCGTGGCGCACCTGCGCTACGGCTGCTCCGCCGACGGCGTGACGCTCTCCACCAAGCAGGCCGAGTTCGCCAACGCGCAGGCCCGCGCCCGGGGCATCGACGGCAAGGTCCGCTACCACCACCGCAACATGCTCGACACCGGTTTCCAGACCGGCGGCTACGCGGCCTCCTGGAACAACGAGTCCACGATGTACGTCGAGTTGGAACTGCTCTTCGCCGAGCACGCCCGGCTGCTGCGCCGCGGCGGACGCTACGTCACCATCACCGGCTGCTACAACGACACCTACGGGCAGGCGTCCCGCGAGGTGTCCCTCATCAACGCCCACTACATCTGCGACATCCACCCGCGCTCGGCGTACTTCCGGGCGATGGCGGCCAACCGGCTCGTCCCGGTCCACGTGGAGGACCTCACCGCGACGGCCATCCCGTACTGGGAGCTGCGCAAGGAGGCCGACCACCTGGTCACCGGCGTTGAAGAACCGTTTCTGACGGCCTACAAGAACGGCAGCTTCCAGTATCTGCTGATCGTGGCCGACCGGGTCTGAGCGACCCGTCAGGCCGGTCAGCCCGGTCAGGCCGGTTAGGCCGGTCAGGGCCCGCGCACACGTCGAGCGGCGCGTGCCGGCCACGGGAGGGTGCCCCGTGGTCGGCGCGCGCCGCCGTCGTCGTTCCGCGTCCGCCGCTCACCCGTAAGTGACGGTGCGTCAGATCGCGCTGAGCGTGGTCCACTTCTGCGCGCCGGTGCCGTTGCAGTCCCACAGTTGGAGCTGGGTGCCGTCGGCCGTGGAGGAGCTCGGGTCGTCCAGGCAGCGGCCCGACGCCGGGTTGCGGTAGCCGCCGTCGTACGGCTGCCAGACCTGGTTGGCGCCTCCGTTGCAGTCCCAGATCTGCACCTTCGTGCCGTCGGCGGTGCCGCCGGCGTCGGCGTCGAGGCACTTGCCCACCGCCCGCAGGCTGCCATCCGTCCGCAACTGCCACCATTGCGCGTCGCTGCCGTTGCACGACCACAGTTGCACGGCGGTGCCGTTCGTACCGCTGTCGCCGTTGTCGTCCAGGCACTTGCCCGCGATGCCGGACTGCACCGGGCCACCGGCCGGCACCGGGGGCGTGATCCAGCCGGCGGCGTCGGCGGCCTGGACTCCGGCGTGGAAGGCGTCGGCCATCTTCTGGTAGCCGCCGTCGTTGGGGTGGAGCTGGTCGGACAGGTCGGCGGCGGTCAGGGCGCTCATGTCGACGAACCCGACGTGCTTGCCCGCCGCCTGCTCGGCCTGCACGATGCCGGGCACGGCCGCGTTGAACGCCGGCCGGTTGGGCTCCTCCACCGGATTGGTGGACACGATCAGCGAGCCGACCAGCACCGTCGCGTACGGCGCGTCCGCGGTGATCTGGTCGATCAGCGCGTGCAACCGGTCGGTGGCGGTGGCCACTTCGTAGTTCTGGTTGAGGTCGTTGGTGCCGATCTCCAGGGTGATGACGTTGGGCCGGTAGCGGTCGAGCACGCTGTCCGCGAGCCCGGCGATCTGGTCGATCCGCCAGCCGGAGTGGCCTTCGTTGTCCGGGTCGGCCATCGTGCCGTTGCGGCCCGAGCCGACGAAGTCCAACGCGTGCCCGTCGGCGGACAGTTCGCCGCCCAGGTCGGCCCGGTAGCTGTCGCCGGTACTGCTGCCGACGCCCCAGGTGATCGAGTCACCCAGCGGCATCACCCGCAGGCTCGACGCGTCGGCGGCGGACGCGTGCGCGGCCGGTGCGGTCCGGTGCTGGCCGCCGACCGCGGCGGCCGGCAGCGCGGTGCCCGCGCCGATACCCAACGCGGCGGCGAGCGCCAGCGCGAACAGTAAGGGAGGTCGTCTCATCGTGGTGCCACGCTCCTTCACGAGAAGTGGGGGGAACAGGGCGTGCGAAGGTCGAACGGCCCGGTCAGCCGGCCGCGTTGAGCAGATCGAGCACGCTCTGCTGGCAGCCGTAGTCGCTGCTGCCGGCGCCACCGGCCCAGTGCGGGCCGTACTGGTCGAGGGAGTTGCGGTCGTTGGCGTACGCGGAGTTCGCCCACGCGGTGAGGTCCGCCGCGTAAGGGTGGTCGGACAGCTGGGTGTTCAGCTTGCCGAGCCCGCGCACGTACGCGCCCTTGAAGCTCGGGCCGTCGCCGGTGCAGCTGTCACCCTCGCCGGGCTCGCGCAGCACTCCGCCGGACTGGAGCTTGACGGTCGACGCGTCGGCGAGGGTGCGTGCGGTGTCCAGCAGCCCCGAGTCACCGGTCGCCTTGTACAGCTCGGTCAACCCGCCCAGCACCACGCCCTGGTTGTACGTCCAGGTGGTCTGGCCGTTGTTGACGCACGAGTCGTTCAGGCCGTCGTTGATCATGTGGTCGCCGTTGATCATGCCGCTGTTCTGGAACCACGACCACTCGGTGTTCGCCCGGCCGAGGTAGGTGGTGTCACCCGAAATCCGGTTGTGCAGCGCGGCGTTCAGATACAGGTACAGCTCGTTGGTGATCGCGTTCTTGTACTCGCCGTCCGTGTTCCAGCGCACCCCGCCGCCACACGTGTCGTTCCAGTTGTCGGACATGTGGTCCGCGTCGGCCCGCGCGGTGTTCAGGTAGCGGCTGTCACCGGTCGCGTCGTACGCGTCGACCCAGGCCAGGCCCCACCAACCGGTGTCGTCCAGATAGCTGTTGGTGAAGTTGCCGTCCTGCGCGTTGATGTTCGCGTCGTACGTCTCGCTGATCGCGTACTTGTAGCTCGGCATGCCGCTGATCCGGGCGTCGTCGATGATCGCGGTGAGCGCGTTGGCGCTGGTCCACCAGCCGTTGCCGCCGAACAGCTTGCTGCCGCGGTCGTACGACATCATCAGCGCGGTCGCCGCGGCGGTGCCCCGGGACCACGCGTTCCAGGTGGTGCGCGCCCACGAGGTGCACGCGATGCCACTCGAACCGGACGCCTGGCCGCAGGCCCGCACCGCGCCGACACCCTCGTTGTTCCAGTCGTCGACGTTGTACATCAGGGTGCGCCAGCCGCCCGACCCGGACGGCACCGAGGTGTCGCCGAGCTTGCTGCCGTCGCTCCAGGTCCGGCCGCCGTCCATCGAACGGTCCAGCCACACCTCGTCGCCCGCACCGCCGTTGTCGATCGACGCCCACGCCATCGCGTCCGTGTCGTCGAAGTGCAACACGATCGAACGCGAGTTGACCGACGTGCTCACCGGCTGCCGGTCCGTCGTGCTCAGCGCCGGGTCGCGGGCGTCGCAGTACGCGTTGCAGATCGTGCTGGCGGCGCTCACCGAGGGCGCCGATGACGCCGCCTCCGCAGGTGGCGCCGCGCCTTGCGCCACGACGGTTGACATCGTTGTCAGGGCGGCCGCGAGGGCGGCGATGCGCAGTGGTCTCATTGCACGCATGGGGGGCTCCTGAGCGTTTGGCCTGGCGCACGGGGCACGCCACTTGGGGGGCGCTGGGGGGAGAGCGCTCTCGTCGGAAGCTAGCCAGCGGGTGAGGGCGCGTCAATAACCTGCGCGGATGGTCGGATCACTCGGAGGTGGGGTGCCGTTCGGCCGGGGGTGGGGCGGGGGTGGGCGGGGGCGCCAAGGGGGGGGGCGCCGGCCGGCCGGGAGCCGCTGGAGGGGGCCCGGGTGGACGTGCGCGGGTCCACCCGGGTCCCTCCGGCCCCGTGCGACCTCCTTCGGCACATCTGTCTCATCGGGCGCACTTTTCCCAGGTCGGGGCCGACCGCACGGGGGGTGGGGCGACCGGGGGCGAGCCGGTGCCCTCTTTGCGTGGCAGGGGCTCGGCGGGCGGGCGGCGCGCGGGCGGGCGCGAACCGCCGGGTGCCGAACTCCCGTTGTCCGTCGCACCGCACCACGATCCACCACGACCGCACACATACGGACGGGCGTGGCTTGCTCCGCAGACGTCGGATGTCTCTTCGCGGCGCGAGGTACGCCCGGGGCGAGGTCGGGAGCCGACCCCGCTTCCGGTTCCGGCTTCCGGCTTCCGGCTTCCGGCTTCCAGCCTCCGGCTTCGGCTTCGGACTTGGGGCCCGTGGGCTTCGGAAAACGGGGCAGCGGGGCAGCGGGGCAGCGGGGAAACGGTTCGGCTATGCGGTGAGGCGCCGGAGCGAGGCGTGTCCGGGTGGGCCCCAGGTGGGCTTGCCGCCGGGGCGGCCGTGCACGCCGGCGTTGCCGATGGAGAGGCAGGCGAGGGCGCGGCCCACCGCCCAACCGCGGGCGCGTCGCAAGGTCGCGGCGTCCGGGGCCGGCCGGTAGGCGGCGTGGAAGCGGTCGGCGGCGCCGTCCGGCAGCAGAATCCACGCCGCTGCGAGGTCGACGGCCGGGTCGCCCGCGAAGAGGTCCCCGAAGTCGATCACGCCGGAGAAAGTGCCGTCCGTGGTAAGGATGTTGGCCGGATGCAGGTCGCCGTGGAGCCAGAGCGGCGGACCGTCCCACTCGGGCGCGGCGGCTGCGTCGTCCCAGACCGCGCGGACCTTGTCCGGGTCGGAGATCAGTCCCTCCTCGACGGCAGCGGCGAGCCCTCGCACGAAGCCCTCCGTGCTGTCGGCCAGCGCTCCCCCGCGGCCCCGTCCGCTGGGCGCGCCCTCGGGCGCCGGACGGTGCAGGGCCGTCAGGAAGGCGGCCAGAGCGTCGGCCGCCTCCTCCCCGCGCGTGGCGGGAGCGCGGTCGGCGGGCTCGCCCGGCACCCAAGTGGTGACGATCCAGGGCCGCGGAAACCGCGCGGAGGGCTCACCGAGGCGCTGCGGAACGGGCACCCGCAGCGGAAGGCCCTCGGCGAGCGAAGGCAGCCAGGTGTACTCCTTGCGCAGCAACTCGTCCGCCGAGTCCGTCGCCCACGGCAGCCGTACGGCGAGGTCGTCACCGAGCCGCCACAGCTGGTTGTCCCAACCGCGCGCGCCGAGCCGCACCGGGTGATGGGCCAAGTCGGGGTGCTGGTCGCGGAGCAGCTCCCGGACCAGCTCCGCGGTGATCTCCGTGTCGGCGTGGGTCATGCGGGCCAACGATAGCCGGGTCCCGGTCCGCGACCGCCGGGCGCCGGCCCGGCCGCCCGACCACCCTGGTGCGTACGAACCCCGGGGGTAGCGGCGTTGAGGGTAGCGGTGGCGCGGGTGGCTTATTGGATTGCCGTCGCCGGGCCCGGTCGGATAGGAAGCGTGCATGCTACGGGGCGAAAAAGTCGGGCTCAGAGCCCGGCACGACGACGACATCCCGATCCTGCGGGCTGAGCTCTACGACGACGTGGTCAACTCCTCGCGGGCGGAAAGCGGGCCGTGGCGGCCGATCACGCCCGGCTCGAAGGACCCGCGGCTCGTGGTGGACGACACGGACCAGGGAAGCGTCCCGTTCTCCGTCGTGGAGTTGGGCGGCGGCACCTTGGTCGGCGCCGCGGCGCTGTGGGGCATCGACACCCACCACCGCTCCGCGCACATCGGCGTCGGGCTGCTGCCGTCATCGCGCGGCAAGGGCTACGGCGTCGATGTGGTCGCGACGCTGTGCCACTACGGCTTCATCGTGCGTGGCCTGCACCGGCTACAGATCGAGACGCTGTCGGACAACACAGCGATGCTGCGCTCCGCCGAGCGCAACGGCTTCGTCCGCGAAGGAGTGCTGCGCGCCTCGGCCTGGGTGATGGGCGAGTTCCTGGACGAGGTGCTGCTCGGTCTTCTCGTCCAGGACTGGAAGCCGGACTCGCCGGGCCGTACAGCCAGGGCCTGACCGACGCACCGGTCAACCACGGCCGGCCGCGGACGGCCGTCCACCAGCGCCTGGACTCCCCGACACCTCTCCTCCGCACCGCACTTGCGGCACACCGCGCAGTACGTGACCGGCTCGAAAGCCCTCTGCTCTCCGTTCCCGCCCCCTCACCGGGGCGGGGCCAGCGGGCGAACAGCGATGCCACGCGGGGGCGTTCCGCCCCGGATTCCGCGCTCACTGCGCCGTGCCCGCCAACAGCCAGCGGTGGACGGGGACTTCGAGGAGGAGGCGGGTGCCGGCAGGGCGGGTGGGGGCGGCGACGTCCCAGGCGTACTTCTGCTGGAACGCGGCGACGATGCCGGGTGGGAACGGGGTGGAGATCAGCCGGGCGGTGCCCTCGGCGACGACCGGGACGCGGCCGTCCTCCAGGGCGAGGGAGACGCGCGGCTCGTGCCGGATGTTCCTGACCTTGACGGAGAAGCCGTCCGTGCCGATCCACCACCGTTCGGCCTCGTAGACGAACCAGACGGGCGTGACGTGCGAGGAGCCGTCCGGCCGTACGGTGCAGAGCCAGACGTTGCGTTCCTGGTCCAGGCGCTCGCGGACGGCCGGGCCGGGGTCGGTCGGTGGGTGAGCGTGCATCGGCCCATTGGACCAGCCGGCCGGGGGGACGGCATCGGGCGCGGGCTCGGACCAATGTCCTAGGCGGATGGGAGGATGTCACGCATGGTCTCGGTGGTGCAGAACGTGGCGATCGACTGTGCGGATGCGTACGAGCTGGCGCGGTTCTGGAGCAAGGTGACCGGGCGGCCGCTGAATCCGGAGGACCGGCCGGGCGACCCGGAGACCCAGGTGCTGCTGGCGGAGGGCCCGGTGCTGCACTTCAACCAGGTGCCGGAGCCGAAGGCGGTCAAGAACCGGCTCCATCTGTGTCTGCGCCCCGAGACCTCACGCGATCAGGAGGTGGAACGGTTGCTGGGCCTCGGTGCCACCTTTGTCGCCGACCACCGCAACCCCGACGGCTCGGGATGGGCCGTCCTCGCCGATCCCGATGGCAACGAGTTCTGCGTCCTGCGCAGCGAGTCCGACCGAGCCGCGACGGGTTCCTGACGCTGCCCCGCCGTCCCGCCCGCCGGTTGCGTACGGCGGCAGCCGGTCGTGGGCTCCTCGTTCGGGACGCTGCCGGCGAGTTCCGCGGAGGGCTCAGCCGAGCTCGGTACGGATTCCCCGCGCTGCTGCCCATCGCCCGGAACGGCATCCATCGGGGTGGACGAGCCATGCAATGGAATGGGCAACGGAGTCCGGGGATCAGGCGAGGGGGCCCCCCCCGGTCGGCTCGTCCCCGCCGCGAGGCTTGACGCGCTCCGCGGCTCAACCGCCCGGCTGATGCTCCGTCGCAGTACGCCCGTACCCCGACGCCCCGTTGCGCTTCACCGCCATCGACGGCAACCGGCTCCCCTGGTTCGCGCCCAAACACAGAGGTCGCCGGCTCGCCAACCTGCCCCCACCCACGAAGTTCCGCACCCCGCAAGCACGGAGCCACGTCAGCGGCCCGACGAGGGCTCATGAAGGATCGAGGCTAGGACAAACCTAGGACGAGTCCAGGACTCGTGAAGCTAGCTTCGCCTCACACCGGATCGACTCCGGTGATCCGCGGGGCGGGTCACCGTGAAGGGAGCGCGATGAACAGAAGGTCACAGGTGGCAGCCGCGGTGGGTGTCATCGCTCTCGTGGGGGTCGCCGTGGGGACGACGCCGGCCGGTGCCGCCGATCACGGTGCGGCAGCGTCACACGCCCCGCCCACCATTACCGTGTCTCCGGAGATGGTCGCCGCAGCAAAAGCCGCCGCTGCCGCCGGGACGAACTACATCGGCAACGACAGCCTCCTCGGCCTCGGTGTCATGCACATCCAGGACGGTGTCTACACCCAGGGCTCCTACGACGCCGTCCTGCCGGCGGATTCGTACACGAATGGTGTGTTCGGATGGGCCAACGCGGCCGGCTGGTACCTGGGCCCGGGCTACTGCTCCGCGCAGCTCCGGTCGGACGACGGCGGGGTCACCTGGCACCCGCAGAATCCCAACCTCGGCCCGGGGCAGCACTTCATCGGCTCCACCACGGACTACGTCGTCGCGATGTACCGCTGCTGAGCTGAGCCGTGTGCGCTGAAATCTCCGCGGACGCAGAGCCGTTGCGCTCGCGGGAGCGCCTCCTGGTCGTGCTTGTCGGCGTCCGGACGGCGTTTCGGTCGGGGGGCTTCCCTCGGCGCCGGTGCCCAGGTGCGGGCCCTGCGGGGCCGGCTCCTAACGGGGGGCACTTGTCGCCGCGCCGCCGGGGAGCAAGCCCCCGACCGAGCTCTCCTTGCTGGTGCCCCCGGAAAGGGAATGCCCGGCGCGCACGTGAACGGCAGACTGGCCCGATGACCGCGACGGATGCCAAACCCGAACTCCACCTCTACCTCCAGTCCGCCCGGGACGCCCTGTTGTGGAAGATCGAGGGCCTGTCCGAGTACGACGCCCGCCGCCCGTTGACGCCGACGGGCACCAATCTCCTGGGCCTGGTCAAACACGTGACCGCCGCGGAGTCGGGCTACCTCGGTGACACCTTCGGGCGGCCGTCCGGCACGCTCGCGCCCTGGATGGACGAGACCGCCGAGCCCACGGACGACATGTGGGCCACCGCCGAGGAGTCACGCGCGCTCATCGTGGACAACTACCGCCGGGCGTGGGCGCACGCCGACGCGACGATCGAGGCGCTGCCGCTGGACACGGTCGGCACGGTCCCGTGGTGGCCGGCGGGCCGTGGCGAGATCACGCTGCACCATGCCGTGGTCCGCGTGATCTCCGACACCCACCGGCACGCCGGCCACGCCGACATCCTCCGCGAACTCCTGGACGGCAGCGTGGGAATGGCCGCGAACAACCTCGACGTGCCCCAGAACGAGCCTGCTTGGTGGGAACGCCACCGAAACCGCCTGGAACAGGCCGCGGTCCAGGCCGCCGCCCAGGCCGAAGCCGCACAGGCCCCCTCCCCCACGTCCCCCACCGGCCCTGTGGCGTAAGGCCGTTGGGGATCGGGGGCCCCGACACGGGCCACCCGCGGCTCAGTCCGCGTCCCCGAGGTCCGTCCCGCAGAGCAGGAGCAGGTCCAGGAGGCGATCCAGGTCCCGCTCTCCGGGTTCGCCGCCGAGCACCGGGCCCAGCGCGACGAGGGCGCCGCGCAGCCGCTCCCGTACGAGCGCGACGTCCAACCGGTGCTTCGCGGCGAGCCGTTGCGTCACCTTCCGCGCCCGCGGCGAGCGCAGCAACCGGTCCGCGAACTCCGCCGGCACCGGCGCCCCCGCACCCCCGCCCCCGCCGACACGCGCACCCGCACCCGCACCGCCGCCCCCGCTCTCGTCGATCAGGGCCACCTCCAGCCGGGCGCCGAGCGCCTCCGCCCGGCCCGGCACCCCCGCCCGGCAAGCCACTACGGTGACGGCTGCGTCAGCATCCGCCAGCCCGGCGCGTACGTGCCGTGCAGCACCAGGGACGCCGCGCCCACCGCCCCCACCGCCTCGCCGATCACGCTGCGCTCGACGGCGACGCGGCGGATCGCCCGGGCCACCGAGGTCGTGTTGACGGCGGCTTCGACCTCCTCGCACATGATCGCCTCGATCCCGCGCAGCGCCTCCCCGCCCAGCACCACCCGGTCCACGTCGAGGAGGGCGACCGCGCCCCGGGCGGCCTGGCCGATACGGGCGGCGGCGATCCGGATGACGTCGCAGGCCGCGGGATCACCGCGGCGGGCGGCCCGGCACAGCAGCTTCCAGTCCGCGTGCACGGACGCGTCGGCGAGGGCGAGCCCGAGCCGCTCGGCGACCGAACGGCCGTGCCGCTCCCGCAGATCGGCCAGCACCGCGGACGGACTCACGTACGGGCCGAGGCAGTTGGTGCCGCCGCAGTGGCAGACCCGGTGGCCGGGTTCGACGGCCATGTGCCCGAACTCCCCCGCGTTGCTCGAATCCCCGTGCAGCACGGTGTTGTTGAGCACGATGCCGGCGCCGATGCCGGTGCCGAGGTAGACGAAGAGGAAGCTGCCGGCCCGGGCCCGGCCGCCGATCCAGCGTTCGCCTATGGCCGCGGCGGTCGCGTCGTTGTCCATCGCCACCGGCATCCCGGTGGCGGCGCCGAACATCTTCAGCAGCGGCACCCGGCCCCACCCGGGGAAGTTCGGCGGGAGCACCACGTCCCCGGCGGTGCCGTCGATCGGGCCGGGCGTGGCGATGCCGGTGCCCAGCAGCCGGGCCGGGTCCACCCGGGTCCTGGCGGTGAGCCGCTGCGCGGCGGCGGCCACCCGGGCCACCACGTCGGCCGGCTCGCCCGGGTGGACGAGCTTGACCCGGCGGGAGGCCAGCACCTCACCGGCCAGGTCGACCACGACGATCACCGCGGCGTCCGGATCGAGTTGCACCCCGACCGCGAACGCCCCGTCGGCGCGCGGCGAGAGCAGGGTACGGCGTTTGCCGCCGCTGGAAGGGGCGTGCCCGGACTCCGTGATCAGGCCGGCCGCCAGCAGCCGGCGCACCACGTTGGAGACGGTCTGGCTGGTCAGCCCGGTCAGCGGCGCCAGTTCGACCCGGCTGACCTGCCCCGCGGTCCTGATCGCGTCCAGGATCACGGCCTGGTTGTAGCCCCCCACCCGGGGCAGGTTGGTTCCACCCTGCGTCACCGTGTCACGTCCTCTCCTCGCCGCGTCACGCCTCCCGCCCCGTGCCCAAGCCCCGCCCCGCCCCGTGCCCAAGGCGCGCCCCGGGCCCAAGGCGCGCCCCGGGCCCAAGGCGCGCCTCGTGCCCAAGGCGCGCCCCGCGCCCAAGGCCCGCCCCGGACCCGGGCCCTCGCTCCGCCGACGGCGCCGCATCCCCATTCCGCTTCGCCCGCCGCACTCCCCCGTCCTGCCGCGCACACACCGCCCGCAAGCCCGCGAACACGCCCGTCGCCACGCCGTTCCGCGCGCCCCGCGTCCGCTTCCGCACCCCCCGACGGCGGGAAGTTTACATGTCAGAAGCGTTGACTTACTCCATCCATTGGATTTAGCTTCGCCGACAACCAGGGCGCCGTCCGCCCTGTCTGTCATGGGGTTTCTCATCCGGGGCGCTCCGTGTCACACCCGCGACCCGCACCCGTCCCGCGCCCGCCAACACCGGTCGCGGGCCCCGTTCGGGCACTCCTCCGGAGGTTGAGCGTGCGCACGAGACTCACCGTTGCCACCGGCATCGCCGTTGTCACCGCAGTGCTGGCCGCGACCGCGTCAGGCTGCGGTTCCGGTTCCGGCAGTTCGGGCAAAACGATCAAGGTCGTTTACCAGAAGCAGCTGAACAGCAGCAACACGGTGCAGCCGAACTTCCTGGCCGGGCAGGTCAAGGCGTTCGAGAAGGCGAACCCCGGCACCACGGTCAAACTCGTGCCCGTCACCGCGAGCGAGAACGACTACTACACCAAGATCCAGCTGATGATGCGCTCCCCCGTGACCGCGCCCGACCTGGTCTACGAGGACACCGCCACCATCAACTCCGATGTGGCCAGCGGCTATCTGAAGCCGCTGGACAGCTACCTGGCGACGTGGAAGGACTGGAGCCAGTACGCGGCGGCGTCCAAGGCCGCGATGAAGTACGCCAAGGACGGCAAGACCTACGGCGTCCCGGACAACACCGACACCCGCGGCATCTGGTACAACAAGACGCTCCTCAAGCAGGCCGGGATAGCGCTGCCGTGGCAGCCCAAGACGTGGGCCGACGTGCTCGCCGCGGCCCGCACCATCAAGGCCAAGGTGCCCGGCGTCACCCCGATGAACCTCTACACCGGCACCGCCGGCGGCGAGCAGTCCTCCATGCAGGGCTTCGAGATGCTGCTGTACGGCACGCCGGCCGGCGGCAACTCCCTCTACGACGCGGCGCAGCAGAAGTGGGTGGTGGGCAGCTCCGGCTTCAAGGACTCGCTGAACTTCCTGCACACCGTCTACAGCGAGAACCTCGGCCCGAAGGTGCAGACGGCGCTCGGCGTCAACATCGGCGCCCAGGTCGGCACCGAGATGATCCCGCAGGGCAAGCTCGCCATCGACATCGACGGCTCCTGGATGCCCAACAACTGGATTCGCACCGGCCCGAAGCCGTGGCCGCAGTGGGAGACCACGATGGCCGAGACCGCGATGCCCACCCAGAACGGGCAGGGCAAGGGCAAGGTCAGCATGTCCGGCGGCTGGGCCTGGTCGATCCCGGCCAAGGCGAAGAACACCGATCTCGCCTGGAAGTTCCTCCAGTCGCTGGAGACCGAGTCGGCCTCGGCGCAGTGGAACAACGTCAACGCCACCATCCCGGTCCGCCAGGACGTCGCCGCCGACCCGAAGTACCTCAAGGCGCTGCCCACCAACGAGTTCCTCAGCTCGCTGGTCGCCGACACCTACTACCGGCCCGGCGTGCCCGCGTACACGCAGGTCTCCAGCGCCATCCAGAAGGCGATGGAGTCGGTGACGACCGGTCAAGCGTCCGTCGACAAGGCCGCAAGTACGTTCGACAACGATGTCAAGTCCGCGGTCGGCGCGAGCAACACCGTCCAGGGCGCCCAGTGACCTCCTCCACCGCCCCCGCCGCCGGCCGCAGGGGAGCCGGCGGCGGCAAGGCCGACCGCACGCCCCTGCCCGCCCCGGTCGCCGGGCTGCTGCGCGGCCTGCCGGTACTGCCGTCCGTCGTGCTGCTGGCGGTGTTCCTCGCCGGACCGATCGGGTACTGCGTCTACTACGCCTTCACCGACATGCAGCTCACCGGCGCGTCGGGCACCCACTTCACCGGACTGCACAACTTCTCCCGCGCCTTCGGCGACCCCGACTTCACCAACGCGGTCGAGCTGACCCTGATCTTCGTGGTCGGCTCGGCGGTGATCGGGCAGAACACCCTGGGGCTGGCCCTGGCCGTGCTGATGGAGAAGGCGTCCAAGCCGGTGCGGTCCTTCACCAGCGCCGTGGTGATCTCCGCCTGGGTGCTGCCGGAGGTGGTGGCCGGCTACCTGATGTACGCGTTCTTCTTCCAGCAGGGCTCGCTCAACGCGATCCTGCACTTCCTGCACCTGCCGCAGCAGAACTGGCTCTACACGCTGCCGATCCTGGCGGTGTGCCTCGCCAACGTGTGGCGCGGCACCGCGTTCTCGATGCTGGTCTTCTCCGCGGCGCTCGGTGATGTGCCGCGCGAGCTGGTGGAGGCCGCGGAGGTGGACGGCGCGAACCCGTGGCAGCGGCTGTGGCGGGTGACGCTGCCCGTGATCCGGCGTTCGATCCTGACCAACCTGATGCTGATCACGCTTCAGACGCTGTCGGTCTTCGGCCTGATCTACACGATGACCCGCGGCGGTCCCGGCAACAAGACCGAGACGCTGCCGATCTTCATGTACCAGCAGGCGTTCCAGAACAGCCTGATCGGCTACGGCACCGCGATCGCGCTGGTGCTGCTGGTGGTGGGGGCGCTGTTCTCGGCGGTGTACATCCGGATGCTGAAAGTCGAGGAGGGGTGACGAGCGAGGCCCCGCAGTGGCCGGCCGACGAAGGAGGTCGTCCGCGAAGGGGACGAGGAGGAAGCCCGACCGATGAAAAAGGAGAACTGATGGCCGTCACCGACAGTCCGCCGATCGCGGCGGCGCCGGCCGCGGACCGTACGCGTCCCGGGCGCTCCCGGCGGAACCGGGCGCGGGCCAGCCGGGGCACGATCAACGTCGTCCTGCTGCTGTTCTCCGTGCTGTACCTGGTGCCGCTGCTGTGGATGGTGCTGGCGTCCTTCAACGCGCACGCGTCGTTCAAGCTGTCGGTGCCGTCGCCGACCACCGCCAACTTCCGCCATGTGCTCACCTACGACACGACGTTCCGCCCGATGCTCAACGGCCTGCTGCTGTGCGGCGGCGGCACCCTGGTCTGCGTGGTGTGCTCGATCCTGGCCGCCTACCCGCTGTCCAGGTTCCGCTCGCGGCTGCGCCGGCCGTTCCTCTACACCATCCTGTTCAGCACCGGGTTGCCGATCACCGCGGTGATGATCCCGGTCTACAGCATGTTCGTGCAGGTCAACCTGATCGACTCGATGCCGGCCACCACGCTCTTCCTGGCCGCGTCCGCGCTGCCGTTCGGGATCTGGCTGATGAAGAACTTCATGGACGGCGTGCCGGTGGTGCTGGAGGAGGCGGCCAGGATCGACGGCGCCAACTCCATGCAGGTGCTGTGGCGGATCGTGCTGCCGCTGATGTGGCCGGGCGTGATCGTGGTGACGATCTTCACCTTCATCAGCATGTGGGGGAACTTCTTCGTCCCCTTCATCCTGCTGCTGACACCGGAGAAGCTGCCCGCCTCGGTGAGCGTCTTCAACTTCCTCAGCGCCCACGACTACACGCAGTACGGGCAGTTGTCCGCGTTCTCGATCCTGTACTCGATTCCCGTCGTGATGCTCTACCTGGTGCTCGCCCGCCGGCTGGGCGGCGGCTTCGCGCTGGGCGGCGCGCTCAAGGGCTGACCCGCGCCCGATTCGACCCGCCCGGCCGACCCCGGGCACGCACCCACCGAGAGGGAGGGCCCCCTTCCATGCACAGCGACCCCGCCAGCACCGAGGAGCGGCTGCACCGCGTGCTGAACCAGCGCCTGCGCCCTGCCGTCCATGCCCGTACGGTGCCGCTCACCGTCGAGGTCTGGCACGTGCCGGGCGAACCGGTGCCGGTCAGCGCCGGGTTGGCCGCCGAGTACGCTCCGGCGCGGGTCGGCGACCGGTGGGGGCCGGCCTGGTCGACGAGCTGGTTCAAGCTCAGCGGCAGGGTGCCGGAGGGGTGGGCCGGGCTGCCGGTGGAAGCGGTCGTCGACCTGGGTTTCGGCACCACCGAGCCCGGCTTCTCCACCGAGGGCCTGGCCTACCGGCCGGACGGCACCGCGGTGAAGGCGCTCAACCCGCGCAACACCCATCTGCCGGTCGCGTCCCCGGCCCGCGGCGGCGAGGATGTGCTGTTCTACGTCGAGGCCGCCGCCAACCCGGTGGTGATGCACACCGGCCCGGACCAGCTCACCTTCGGCGTGACGTCCGCGGGCGACCGGGCCGGCTGGCTGGCGGACGGCGGCGACGACAGTGACGGCGGCGGGGGTACGGACCGCGGGGGGCGCCCGCCGGCCGGCGAACCGCTCTACCAGCTACGGCGGTCGGACCTCGCGGTCTTCGACGCGGGCGTCTTCGAGCTGGTCCAGGACCTGGACGTGCTCGGCGAGTTGATGCACGAGCTGCCCGAACAGTCCACCCGGCGCTGGCAGATCCTGCGGGCGGTCGAGGACGCGCTGGACCTGGTCGACCTTCAGGACATCGGCGGCAGCGCGGCCGCCGCGCGCAAGGCGCTCATCCCCGCGCTGGCCGCACCGGCCGGCACCGGTGCGCACCGGATCTCGGCGGTCGGCCACGCGCACATCGACTCGGCCTGGCTGTGGCCGCTGCGCGAGACCGTGCGCAAGGTGGCCCGGACGGTCTCCAACGTCACCGAACTCATGGACGAGCACCCGGAGTTCCGGTTCGTGATGAGCCAGGCGCAGCAGCTGGCGTGGCTGAAGGAACACCGGCCGGAGGTGTACGCGCGGGCTCAGGAGAAGGCGAAGACCGGGCAGTTCCTGCCGACCGGCAGCCTGTGGGTGGAGCCGGACACCAACATCACCGGCGGCGAGTCGCTGGTACGGCAGTTCGTGCACGGCAAGCGGTTCTACCTGGACGAGTTCGGCCTGGAGACCGAGGACATGTGGCTGCCGGACACCTTCGGCTACAACGCGGCGCTGCCGCAGCTGATGAAGCTGGCCGGGGTGCGCTGGTTCCTCACCCAGAAGATCTCCTGGAACACCACGAACGCCTTCCCGCACCACACCTTCTTCTGGGAGGGCATCGACGGCACCCGGATCTTCAGCCACTTCCCGCCGGTCGACTCCTACAACAGCGGTCTGACCGGGGCGGAGCTGGCGCACACCGAGCGCAACTTCCGGGACAAGGCGCACACCCACCGCTCGCTGGTGCCGTTCGGCTACGGGGACGGTGGCGGCGGGCCCACCCGGGAGATGCTGGCCCGGGCCTCCCGGCTGGCCAGCCTGGAGGGTTCGCCGCGGGTGAGCGTGGAGGGGCCGGCCGAGTTCTTCCCGAAGGCGTTCGCGGAGTACCCGCAAGCGCCGGTGTGGGTGGGCGAGTTGTACCTGGAGTTCCACCGCGGCACCCTGACCAGCCAGCTCGCCACGAAACAGGGCAACCGGCGCAGCGAACACCTGCTGCTGGAGGCCGAGTTGTGGTCGGCGACAGCCGCGCTGCGCACCGGCGCGCCGTATCCGTACGAGGCGCTGGACCGGTTGTGGAAGACGGTGCTGCTGCACCAGTTCCACGACATCCTGCCGGGCACGTCGATCGCGTGGGTGCACCGGGAGGCGGAGCAGACGTACGTCGAAGTGGGGCGTGAGCTGCGGGAGTTGGTGGACACCGCGCAGCGCGCGCTGGCCGCGGCCGACGACGGCGGCGAGGGCGGCGAGGTGGTGTTCAACGCGGCGCCGCACGCCCGGGACGGGGTGCCCGCGATGGGCGCCGCGCTCCGCGCCGCCGGCCCGGCCACGGTGCGCCCGGTGCCGTCGGGCGACGGCTTCGTCCTCGACAACGGCCTGGTGCGGATCACGATCGACGGCCGCGGCCTGATCACCTCGGCGTACGACATCCCGGCCGAGCGGGAGGCGCTGCCGCCGGGTGCGACCGCGAACCTGCTCCAGCTCCACCAGGACTTCCCCAACCGCTGGGACGCCTGGGACCTCGACGCCTTCTACCGCCACAGCGTGCGCGACCTGACCGACGCCGACTCGGTGGCCGCGTTCGAGGGCGGACCGGACGGCGCCGGCGGCGGGGTGCGGGTGGTCCGCGGCTTCGGCGACTCACGGGTCGAGCAGGTGCTGGCCCTGCGCGAGGGCAGCCGGCAGGTGGACATCGAGACCGTGGTCGACTGGCACGAGCGGGAGAAGCTGCTCAAGGCGGCCTTCCCGCTGGACGTGCGGGCCGCGCACTCCACCGCGGAGATCCCGTTCGGCCACGTGGAGCGGCCCACGCACGTCAACACCAGTTGGGACGCGGCCAAGTTCGAGGTGTGCGCGCACCGCTTCCTGCACGTCGGCGAGCCCGACTGGGGCGCCGCGCTGGTCAACGACTCCACCTACGGCCACGACATCACCCGCGATGTGCGGGAGGACGGCGGCACCACCACCACGGTGCGGCTGTCGCTGCTGCGCTCGGCCCGCTTCCCCGACCCGGAGCAGGACCAGGGCCGGCACCGGCTGCGGTACGCGTTCGTGATCGGCGCCCGGGTCCCGGACGCGATCCGCGAGGGCTACCGGCTCAACCTGCCGGAGCGTACGGTGCCGGGCGCGGCCGCGGTGGCGCCGCTGGTGGCCGTGGACCACGAGGGGGTCGTCATCACCTCGGTCAAGCTCGCCGACGACCGGTCGGGGGATGTGCTGGTGCGGCTGTACGAGGCACACGGCAAGCGGGCCCGGGCCACGCTGACGCCGTCGTTCGCCCTCGCGTCGGTGGCCGTCACCGACCTGCTGGAGCGGCCGGTCACGGACGACGGGAGCTGCGCGGCGGCGGGTCCCGAAGTGCGGTTGACGCTGCGGCCGTTCCAGATCCTGACGCTGCGGCTGACCCCTGGGCGGCCCTGACCGGTGCTGACCGGCCCATGTGCGGGGCGCCGGCCGGGGTCCTCCCCGGCTCCGGGCGGCGCCCGTCCCCGGGTCGCGGGAACGGTGCCGCGCGGGCGGCCGGCCTCGGCTCTTCCGGCCTCAGCGATTCAGCGTTTCCGCCGTGACGTTGCGGCGTGACGTTACTCCGTGACGTTTCGGCGTCACCGCTTGGACGCCATGCGGACCCGTTTCTCCCCCGACTCACGCACGATGAAGCGGGTGAGCAGCACCACCGAGCGCGGCGCGGAGTGGTCGCCGGCGATCCGGGAGAAGAGCACGTTGGCCGCGGTGCCGCCGAGCGCCACCGGGTCCTGGCTGACCACGGTCAGCGGCGGGTCGAGGCGCTCGGCGAGCGGCAGGTCGTCGAAGCCGACCAGGGCCAGCGGCGTGGTGTGGCCGGCGTCGAGCACCCCGAGGGTGATCAGGTCGTTGCTGGTGAACAGCGCGGTCGGCGGGTCGGGCAGGTCGCGCAGGGAGGCGACGGCGGCGCCGGCCGACTTCCTCGTGCGCAACCCGTGCCGTACCAGGGTCTCGTCGATCGGCAGCCCGTGGGCGGCGAGCGCGTCGCGGTAGCCGGCGAACCGCTCGGCCTGCGTCCATATGTCGTACCGGTCGCCGAGGTAGGCGATGCGGGTGTGGCCGTGGCCGAGCAGGTGGGTGACCGCGCGCTGCGCGCCGGCCTGGTTGTCGACGGTGACGGTGTCCACCTCCAGGCCGTCCGCCGGGCGGTCCACGCACACCACCTGGGTGCCGGCCGCCATCGGCTGCTTGAGGAAGCCGTGGCTGCCGATGGTGGGCACCAGTATCAGGCCGTCCACCTGCCGGGCGGTGAAGGCCGCTATCACCTCGCGCTCGCGATGCGGCTCGTCGTTGGTGCTGCCGACCAGCACCACGTAGCCGCGGCGGTGCGCCTCGTCCTCCACCGAGCGGGCCATCAGCGCGTAGAAGGGGTTGGCGAGGTCGTCGACGACCAGGCCGATGGTGGAGGTGCCGAGGTTCTTCTGGCGCAGGTGGCGGGCGTTGTCGTTGCGCTGGTAGCCGAGCTTGCGGACGGCGCGCTCGACCCGGGCCGCGGTGGAGGGCGACACCCCGGACTCGCCGGAGACGACACGGGAGACGGTCATCGGACTGACTCCGGCGGCGCGGGCCACGTCCTTCATCGTCGGGCGCTTCACGGCTCTCCTCATCGGGCGCTCCCGGGCCGCCGGCCCTGGCCCGGGGCCGCCGGTGGTGATGGCGCGGGCGGTGTTTCCCGCCCGGCCCGCCATCATGACAGGGCGCGCCGGCGGACCGTCGCCTGCCTCCCCCGCGGACGGCACCGGGTACGGAACGGGGTGCGGCAGTGGATAGGGCGCCGGATGCGGCGGCCCGCCCGGGTGCCCGCGGCGGGGCACCGGGCGGGCGGCCGCTCACGCGGGGGCCTCGCGGTCAGCAGCCCGCCTTGTAGAGGTACTTGCTCACCGACGGCGAGTTCAGGTTGGCCTTGGTGATGGCGACCATGTCGGTGCCGATGGAGGCGGTCACCTTCTTCTTGTCGATGGCCGCGAGCGCCTGGTCGACGCCCTCGGTGCCGATCTTCGCCGGGTCCTGGGCGACCAGGACGTCCAGCGTGCCGTTCTTCAGCGAGGTGACCTCGTCGGGTTCGGCGTCGAAGGCGGCGACCTGGACCTTGCCCTGCTTGCCCGCGGCCTGCAGCCCGGTGGAGATGCCCTGCGCGGTGTTGGTGTTGCCCGCGAAGACACCGCCGAGGTCGGGGTGCGCGGCCAGCGTGGACTGGATCTGCGAGGCCGCGGTGGCCGGCAGGTCGTTGTCGTAGAGCACTGGCAGCAGCTTGATGTTCGGGTGGTTCGCCTTCATCTCCTCGTCGAAGCCCTTGGTGCGCTCGTCGGTGGTGGACACCCCCGGCTTGACGCTGATCACGATCGCGGAGCCCTTGTCGCCCATCAGCTGCGCCAGCGCCTTGGCGGCGGCGCGACCGCCGGCCACGTTGTCCGAGGAGATCCGGGACACCCCGATCGAGGCGTCGCTGACCGTGGTGTCGACCAGCACGATCTTGGTGCCGCCGTTCTGCATCTGGGACAGCGACGGGGTCAGCGCGGCGGTGTCCACCGGTGCGATGAGCAGCCCGGCGGGGTGCTTGGCGGCGACCGAGTCGATGATCGGGCGCTGCACGGACACGTCCCACTGCGCGGAGCCGTTGACGGTCAGCTTCACGCCGCGCTTCTTCGCCTCCTGCTGGGCCGCGCAGGCCATGGTGATGTAGAACGGGTCGCTCTTCACCCCGGTGATCATCTCCAGCGACTTGCCGCCGGAACCGGAGGACCCGCCGCCGCAGGCCGCCGTGGTCGCGGCCACGAGCGCGAGGACCGCGCAGGCCCCCACGAGCGTCGTGGGTCTGCTGATGTGCCGCATGCTGGACCTCTTTCTGTGCGTGAGCCGGGCTTGCTGCGGATACGGGCCGCCGGAGAAGGGTCCGGCCGCGGATACGGACGCGGGTACGGCCTCCGGCGCGGTCGCGGTTACGGCGCAGGGTCGGCCGCGGGTACGGCTTCGGGTCGCTCGCGCGTTCAGGCGCGCTCGCGCCCGCGCCTGCGGAACTGGTCGAGATAGACCGCGGCGACCAGCACCACGCCGATCGCGACGTCCTGCCAGTACTGCTGGACGCCCATGATGATCAGCCCGGTGCTGAGCACCGCCGGGATGAAGACGCCGATCAGGGTGCCCAGTACGGTGCCGCGCCCGCCGAAGAGGCTGGCGCCGCCGAGCACGACCGCGGTGATCACCGTGAGGTTGTCGGTGGCGTGCCCGGCGATGGAGGTGGTGCCGAAGTAGGCCAGCCACATCACGCTGCCGAGCCCGGACAGCAGGCCGACCAGGGCGTAGACCTGCACCAGGTGCCGGTCGGCGTTGATGCCGACCCGGCGGGCGGCCTCGGGGTTGGAGCCGATGGCGTACGTGTAGCGGCCGAAGCGGGTGAAGGCCAGCACCAGCCCGAAGACCAGGGTGGTGGCGAAGGCGATCACGACCAGCCAGGGGATCTGGCCGAAGAGCTTGCCGAAGCCGACGGCGTGCTGGAGGTGGCCCGAGACGGCGCCGGTGGGGTCCTGGCCGCCGGTGATGATCTCGGCGATGCCCAGCGCGGCGCCGAACCCGCCCAGCGTGACGATCAGCGGCGGCACCTTCGCCTTGGCCACCAGCCAGCCCTGCATCCCGCCCCAGACCAGGCCGGTGGCGAGCGCGATCACCGTACTGACCGCGATGGTGCCCCAGCCGGCCTTCGCGCCGCCGTGGTGGATGGTGTACTCGGCCGACAGCACCGCCGACAGCACCAGCACCGACCCGACCGACAGGTCGATGCCGGCCACGATGATGACGTAGGTCATGCCGACCGCGAGCACCAGGTAGATGGCCGCGTTGGTGGCGATCTGCGTGACGTCGTAGCTGGTCAGGAAGGTGCTGGGGCGGGCCGCGGTGAAGAACACCACGAGCAGCAGCAGCACGCCGAAGGTCCACACCTCGTTGACGTCGGCGAGCCGGCGCAGCCAGGGCGGTACGCCGCGCCCGCGCGGCCGGTCGGTGGGAGCGGCCGTGCCGTCCTTGACGGGGGTTCCCGCGCTCATGCCGCGCCCTCCTTGCCGGCCGCGTCCAGCGCGCCGGTCATCGCCCCGACGAGTTCCTCCACGGTGGTGTCGGCGGCGGTGAACCGGGCCACCCGGCTGCCGAGCCGCAGCACCTCCACCCGGTCGGCCACGGAGAGCACTTCGGGCATGTTGTGGCTGATCAGCACCACGGCGATGCCGCGGTCGCGGACCCGTCTGACGGTGTCGAGCACCCGGCCGCGCTGGACGACGCCCAGCGCCGCGGTCGGCTCGTCCATGAAGATGATCCGGTTGGCGAAGGCGACCGCGCGGGCGACCGCCACGGACTGCTTCTGGCCGCCGGACAGCGCCGCCACCGGCACGCTCACGTCCCGCAGGTCCACGCCGAGTTCACGGAACGCGGCGACCGCCGAGCGGCGCATCGCGGCCCGGTCCAGCACGCCGAGCCGGCCGAGCAGGCCGCCGCGGTACAACTCCCGGCCCAGGTGCAGGTTGGCGGCCGCGTCCAGGTCCTGGGCGAGCGCGAGGTCCTGGTAGACGGTCTCGATGCCGTGGCCGCGGGCGTCCAGCGGGCTGGTGAGCTGGACCGGCACGCCGTCCACCAGCACCTCGCCCTCGTCCGGCCGGATGGTCCCGGAGAGCGTCTTGACCAGCGTGCTCTTGCCGGCGCCGTTGTCACCGATCAGCGCGACGACCTCGCCGGGGTACGCGGTGAAGTCCGCGCCCTGGAGCGCGTGGACGTGCCCGTAGCGCTTGGTCACCTTCCTCGCTTCGAGCAGGGGCTCTGTCATCGCGACCGCCTCCGGGTGCCCTTGGTAACGTTCCCAGTTTTCCGTGAGTGTGGGCGCGACCTGACGGCGTGTCAATATCCCTGGCAGTAAACGCGATCGGGCCCGAACTCCCTGGAATTCCGGGGAATCAGCCACTGCCCGCACGGGTCTTGACAGGTCGGCGGTGACGGCCGGACACTGCCCCGCCGGCTGGTAACGTTCACTTGCTCGGGGAACGGCCGCGGGGCCCGGGCGCGCGGACAAGACGCGCCCGGGCCCCACGGCCCGCCTGCTCACCGCCGGTCGGTCAGGACGGCAGCCGCCACTGCTGGTTGGAACCGCCGTTGCAGTCCCACAGTTCGAGCTGGTTGCCGTTGGTGGTGTCGCCCTTGGGGATGTCCAGGCACCTGCCGGACACCGGGTTGTAGAGGGTGCCGATCTGCGGGAGCCACTGCTGGTTGCCGCCGCCGTTGCAGTCCCACAGCTCCACGAGGGTGCCGTTGGCGGTGCCGTTGTCGGTGGCGTCCAGGCACTTGCCGTTGATCTGCACGGTGCCCGCGCCGGCGCCGCCGGGCGCGGGGACGGTCCAGTTCTGGGCACCGCTGGTGTTGCAGTCGTAGATCTGGACCGCGGTGCCGTTGTCGGACGAACCGGTGTTGTCGTCCAGGCACTTGTCGACCCCGGCGCCGGAGACGATGTGGCCGGTGACGGTGCCGGTGCTGCCGACCGGGGTGACGGTGAGGTTGTCGAACTGGTCGGTCTGGTAGCCGCTGGTGCCCAGGCCCACCATGCCGGTGGCGTACGAGGTGTCGCTGGCCGATCCGACGGTGTTCCCGTCGACGGCCGCGGTGAGCGTGCTGCCGTTGACGGTCAGCGCGAGGTGGTGCCAGGTGCCGGTGCCCAGCGCGGTGGTGGTGCCGGAGGCCAGGGTGGTCCTGCTGCCGCTGGAGCTGTTGCGGAGGATCGACCAGGCGCCGGTGTCGGAGACCTGGAGGTAGTAGGCGTCGATGTTCGCCGGGTTGAAGCCGGCCTGGTTGCCGACCCTGGCGAGGAGTTGCACCGCGCCCGGCTGCCGGATCAACGTGTCGGCGGCCACCGTGTAGTCGGCCCAGCCGGGTCCGCCGCCGAAGGTGTAGGGCGCCGAGTCGCCGTCCCACTCGATCGGCTTGGTCGCGGCCTGCTGGGTGACGCAGTTGCCGGAGCGGCCGCCGGCGCAGCCGGTGACCTCGAAGGCGCCCTGCTGCTGGGCGAGGTAGGCGGGCTGCTGGCCGGCCTGGTCGCCGTCGAAGTCGTCGGAGTACGGCAGCGGTTGGGGCTTGGCGGCCGGCCCCTGGGCGGTGCCCTTGCCCTGCCCGGTGGTGGTGGTCAGGGTGTAGACGTAGCCGGGCTGGACGGTGAGCGAGTAGGCGCCGCCGGACGGGGTGAGGGTGGACTGCTGGACGAGGTTGTCGCCGGAGGTGGCGCTGTTCACGTTCGTCGCCCACACGTGCACCGCTCCGGTGGAAAGGCCGCCGGAGACCCGCACGTTGACGGTCTGCGCCGCGGTGGCGGTGGTGGCCTCGATGACCGTGGAGTAGTCGCTGCCGCTCGCGGACTTCAAGGTGACGTAGCTGCCGTTGGACTCGTTGCCGCCGAGGTAGCCGGAGCCGGCGTCCACGAACTTCCAGCCGGGCGAGGTGAACTGGGTGATCTGGGCGGTGGCCCACAGGTTCTTGCCGACGCTGTAGGCGCCGGAGTAGGGCTGGTTGGCGAGCACCAGGCCGTCGGTGTCGTACGGCAGGTTCGGGTAGACGGCGGCGGCCACCGGCCAGTTGATGTAGGCGGTGAGCTTGCCGTCGATGTAGCCGCGGGTGAAGGAGCGGATCAGCGCGGGCGCGCCGGAGTCACGGTCCTGGGAGCCGTTCTCGCTGGCCCACAGCGGCTTGCCGGTGCCCACGGCGGTGCTGGTGCTGGGGCAGGTGTCGGCGCTGCCGCCGTCGCCTCCCGCGCACGGGTAGTGCGCGCCGATGACGGAGACGCTGGCGGCGAAGGCGGAGTCGGACGCGACGTCGTTCGCCACCGACCAGTCGCTGTCGGCCCCGACGATCCGGGTGCCGGAGTAGCCGTTGCTGTCGAGGGCCGCGCGCAACTGCTCGTACCAGGCGACGTTGTAGCCGCGTTCGTTCCAGCCGCCGAGGTAGTCGATGGTCAGGCCGTGGGACTTGGCACAACCGAGCCAGTCGACCAGGTAGTTGACGGTGTCGGTGGACCAGAAGTTGCCGCCGCCGAGGTAGCCGGGGGCGCCCCAGGCCAGACCGTAGAGCTTGATGGCGGGGTTGCGGGCCTTGGCCTGCTCCATCAGCCACCACTCGTAGCCGGTGGTGCAGTCGACGGCGCCGCTGGTGTGCTCGTGGCTGGACTCCGAGCCGTCGGTGGAGTTGGTGTCGCCGCCGATCTCGACCTTGAAGATCTGCAGGTCGGCGCCGTAGCCGGGCTTGAAGAGGTAGTCGAGGATCTGCTGTTGCTGGGCGGCCGGGTAGTCGGTCAGCAGCCGGCTGTTGCCGCCTCCGCCGCTGATCGCGCCGATGCCGTCGAAGGTGCGGCCGCCGCTGGTGCCGTCGACGGAGATGGTGGTGGCGGTCGCGGCACCGGCCGGCGCGGCGACCGGGCCGAGGCCGAGGGCGGCGAGCACCGCGAGGACGACGGCCGCGACCACCGTCCGGAGCGGGGAGCCGAACAGGGCGTATCTGCGCATGGGGGGTTCCTTTCGGATGGGGGCGAAAGGGTGCAGAGGTGAGCGTTTCGGCGGCCGCCGTGTGGGGAAACGTTCGGATAAGTGGGGAGAGTTGATCAGAAGTCAGCAGAACCAAGCGCGTGAACATGACACTGCCGTGCCCGGGTGAAGTCAAGGGATCGGACCGAAGTGCCCTCGCGTCCGGCCACCGCGCGGCGGCCACCGCGCATCGGCCGCCGCGCGTCGGCTCCCGCGCCCGCCACGGCGTCGGCAGGCCGTGGCGCCGGGCCACGGCCTGCCGGGTACCGCTGGGGTGCCGCTGGGGTACCGCCGGCGTTCCTACCTGGGCACGGTGGTCGTGGCGATCCGGCCGGCGTAGCGCTGCGTCCAGGCGGCGTCGGCGTCGGCGGTGACGACCACGTCGTAGTAGCCCTCCTGGGTCGGCCAGCTGACGACCTTCGTCTTCCCGCGGGCCACCGTGACCTGCTGGGTGCGGCCGAGGTAGTCGTGCGGGGTGAGCGTGTAACGCACCGGCTCGGTGCCGTCGTTGTGCAACGTGAGCCTCACCTGAGCCTCGCGCCGGGCCTCGCCCTTCACCAGGTCGACCACCACCCGCGGAAGGGCGGCGTGCCCCTTGCCGGCGGGCGCGACCCGGCCGGCGAAGGAGCGCACGAAGCCGTCGTTGGAGTAGATCGAGAACGCGTACTCTCCGCCGGTGGCGTTGGCGTCCCAGGTGTACTCGCGCGGCTTGTGCGCGGTGACGGTGAACGGCGTGCTGGTGAACGCCTGGTACCTGTCGGGGAAGACCTGGAAGCTCAGCGCCTTGTCCTTGGGGCCGCCGGTCAGGGTCATCGTGGCGGTGACCTTCCCCGTCGCCGGGTTCACCGAGACCGTGGCGTGCGGGTGGAAGCTCAGCGGGCGCGGCTTCATGTGGCCGGCGGCGACCGACACCGGCTGCTCGGCGAGCGGGTCCGGGAAGGTGGCGGGCCCCGGCTGCGGGTGGGCGAAGTCGAGCGCGCTGGTCAGGTCGCCCGCGATCGAGCGCCGCCAGTCGCTGATGTTGGGGCTGCGGAACGGCTTGCCCAGATGGGCCGCCCAGGTCTCCAGGAACGTGATCGTCGAGGTGTGGTCGAAGACCTCCGAGGCGACGTGCCCGCCGCGGGTCCACGGCGAGACCAGCAGCATCGGCACCCGCGCGCCGAAGCCGAGCGGGTAGTCGCCGACGTACTCGCGCGCCGTGCCCGCCTCGGGCCACGGCGGCAGCACGTGGTCGAACTTCCCGTCGTTCTCGTCGTAGTTGAGGATGAAGAGGGTGTGGTTCCAGATGTCGGGGTTGCTCTGCAGGCTGTCGAGCACCTTCTTGACGTAGCGCTCGCCGTGCTGGCTGTCCGCGCCCGGGTGCTCGGACCAGCCGTACGGCGCCACGATCCAGGAGACCGCCGGCAGCGGGTGCTCCGCGCCGGGCCGGCAGGAGTCGTGGAAGTTCTTCAGGACCGCGTCGAGGTTCTGGTCGGAGTCGTCGTCCGGCGCGGTATGACCGGCGTAGTACGTGGCGTTGCCGCGCCAGATCAGGCCGGTGCCGGGTCGCAGCTTCGGGTCGTCGGCGTTCAGCCCCTCCGGGTCGAACCCCTTGAAGTACTTCAGCTCGTTGTCGCCGTAGTCGCCGACCCAGGAGCTGATGTAGCCCTGCCGTCCGTCGCCGCTGTTGTCGGAGTACAGCCGCCAGTCGATGCCGGCCTGCTGGAGCTGCTCGGCCACCGTGATCCAGGGACGGGAGTAGTTCGACTCGTCGACGTTGCCCGTCTCGCTGTTGGCGGTGCCGCTCCACAGGTACTTCCGGTTGGGGTCGGTCGGCCCGAACTCGGAGCAGAAGTACTGGTCGGCGATGGTGTACTGGGCGGCGACCGAGTGGTAGAAGCCCATGTAGCCGTCGCTGTGGTAGTTCATGCAGCTGGCGCCGTTGTGCCGCACCCACTGGTCCCAGGTGCGGTGGGCGACGTCGCCCCAGGCGCCGTGGTCGTTGCCCCAGGCGCCGTCGTCGACCTGCGGGGTGACGAGGTTGCCGTTGCCGTCCTTCTGCTGGAAGACGGTGGTGCCGTCCTGGAAGCGCAGCGCCTGCTTGTCGTTGAAGCCGCGGACGCCGGGGAACGCGCCGAAGTAGTGGTCGAGCGACCGGTTCTCCTGCATCAGGATCACCACGTGCTTCAGGTCGGACATGTCGCCGCGGAAGCCGTGCGGCCTTCCGTGCGCCGGCTTCGCGGCGCCGTGGGCGCCCTCCGGCTTCGCGGCGGCCTGGGCGCTGCCCGCAGCGGCGGTCCCGCCGAGCACCAGCGTCCCCGCGGCGACGCCGGTGCCCTGGAGGAACCGGCGGCGGCTGGCGCCGGCCGTCGCGGATTCGCCGCCAGGCTCGGACTCGGGCCTCGGGGTGATCGGATCGCGGTCCATGAAGCTCCTTACACGGGTGTGAACACTCGGAGATCGGGACCGGAGGCAGCAGCCCCCAGCCCGCTCATCGAAGCGAGCGGACACCAACTCCGGGTGAACATCCGCCAAGTGACGACCAGCAGTTTGGCAAAGTTGGCTATACAACTTGCCTCGGCGACAGGAATGCCGGGCCCGACGGCACCACCCGGTGGCCGGATGGTGCGATCCGGCGCGCACCGAGGTCTTTACGGCGATGACATCGATGGACTACAACGGCAGTCATCCGATGTTCATGGGCACCGTCGCGAGGCGAGCGCGATGGCTCCCGTCAACTACGCCTAGGTGATGGCGTATTCATCGGAGCACTGCTGGAGCACCGAGGAACGAACCCAAGCCGGACGCTCACCAAGCGTCGTGCAGCCCTGGAGGGCAACGTGCAGGTCATCTCCCGTAGTCGAAGAGCTCCGTCCCGGCGGGGTCTCGCCCTCTGGTCGGCGCTGCTCGCCGCGCTGGCGAGCAGCGTGCTGGCCGGCGCGGCCGGCGCGCAGGCAGCCACGGCAGGCACCGGAAAGGGGACCGCGGCCGGCACCGCCTGGCGGCAGGGCGCGTTCCACCTCGACCCGACCGGCGTGGCGTCCCGCTCCGACATCGTGCTCGGCTCCCCCGACACCGACCCGACCGCGTCGATGCCGCTGGGCAACGGCTCGCTGGGCGTGGCGGCCTGGGCGGCCGACGGCTTCACCGCGCAGCTCAACCGGTCCGACACCATGCCGGACCGCAAGTCGCCCGGGCAGCTCACCATCCCCGGCCTGTCGGTGATCTCGCACGCCGCCGACTTCCACGGCCGGCTCGACGTCAGCGACGGCGTGTTGCGCGAGTCCGGCGGCGGCATGTCGCTGAAGGCATGGGTGGCCGCCGGCAAGGACGAACTGGTCGTCGACGTCTCCGGCGCCGACCCGTCGATCGCCCAGACCGCCTCGATCGACCTGTGGTCGCCCCGCAAGCCGGCCGCGGCCGTCACCGGCCGCACCGGCACCCTCGCCGAGACCTGGGTGGACGGCGGCTCGGGCGGCAGCGGCAAGACCTTCGGCACCCTCGCCGCGCTCACCGCCGGCGGCCGCCAGGTGAGCACCACCGTGGCGGGCCCGACCCGGATCAGCACGAGTTTCAAGCCGAACGCCGACGGCACCTTCCGCGTCGTGGTCGCCGCCCCCGGCTGGGCCGGCGGCACCGCCACCCGCACGCCCGCGACGACCGCCGCCGCGGTGATCGGCGGCGACGCGACCGCCCGCGAGACGTCCCTGCTCGCCGCCCAGGACCGCTGGTGGGACGGCTACTGGACGCACTCGGGCCTGGTCGAGATGGACTCCGCCGACGGCAGCGCCGCCTACATCGAGAACCTGCGCACGCTGTACCTCTACGAGGAGGCGGCGTCGATGAAGAAGGGCATCCTCCCGGGCAGCCAGGCCGGCGAGGCCGACATGTTCGCGTGGGACAAGGACAAGCAGACCTGGACCCCGTCCGCGTACTGGCTGTGGAACCTGCGCACCCAGATCTCGGCGAACATGTCATCGGGCAACTACGCCCTGAACACGCCGATCTTCGACATGTACGCCGACGACACCCCGCAGATCGAGGCGTGGACGAAGACCGCGATGGGCGGCCTGCCGGGCTCCTGCGTACCGGAGACGATGCGCTTCAACGGCAACGGCGGCGACCTGACGCCCGGCGCCAACGCGTCCTGCAGCGAGGCCAGTTCGCCGAACTGGAACGCGCTGGACATCTCCAGCGGCCCCGAGGTCGCGCTGTACATGTGGGAGCAGTACCAGGCCACCGGCGACAAGGCCGCGCTGAAGAAGTACTTCCCCTTCATGAAGTCCACGCTCGCCTTCCAACTGGCGTACCAGACCGTCGGCAAGGACGGCCTGCTGCACGCCGACGCCAACGCGCACGAGACGCAGTGGGCGGTGCAGGACCCGACCACCGACATCGCCGTCGACCGGACCCTGTTCCCGATCATCACGCAGGCGGCGCAGGCGCTCGGCACCGCGAAGACCACCGACGCGGCACTGCTCCAGCAGGTCGCCAAGGCCGAGACGCAGATCCCGCCGTACCCGCGCACCGACCAGGCCACCCGGACCCAACTGCTCAACCCGGACTACTCGCAGGCGCAGACGCAGGCCGCGGACGCCACCGGGACCGACATGATCGCGATCTCCTACGAGCCCGCCGCCCAGCGCCGCAACGGCGAGAACATCGAGCTTGAGCCGCTGTGGCCGTGGAACACGGTCAGCGACCAGGACACCGACCTCTTCGCGCTGGAGCAGCGTTCGTACGACCACCGGCCCAACAAGGGCGGCAACGACTGGTCGATGGACGCGATCGACGCGGCCCGGCTCCAGGACCCCGCCGAGGTGCGCGCCGACCTCGTCTCCATCACCGAGGGACACCAGGTCTACCCGAACGGCTTCGCCGACCTCGGCAACAGCGTCGGCTACCAGCCGTACATCGAGCAGGAGTCGGGCGTCGCGACCGCCGTCGACGAAGCGCTCGCGCAGGACTACGACGGCGTCGTCCGCTTCGCACCGGCCTGGCCGAGCGACTGGGACGGCAGCGGCAGCGTCTACCTCCAGCACCAGAACAAGGCCGACGTGCAGGTGCAGGACGGCAAGCTGGTCACCGCCGCGATCGAGGCGGGCAGCACCGGCACCCTGAAGGTGAAGAACCCCTGGCCCGGTCAGCGGGTCGAGGTCGTGGACGGCCGCACCGGCCGCACCGTGGTCAAGGCCGGCACCGCCGCTTTGCTCGACGTGCCGGTCCGCAAGGGCGGTTCGTACCTCGTCCAGCAGGTCGCCGCGCCCACCACGGCCCTGCCGTACCGTCCGGTCACCGGCAGCGCCCCGACCGCGGCACGCCACCTCGGCGGCGTGCAGATCGGCCTCGACCACGCCACCACCTCCGGCACGTCCACCGTCGGCACCGTGCTCGGCGACAGCAACGCCTCCTTCGGGCTGACCCAGCTCGACTACACCGGCTCGGCCGGCGCCACCACCACCGCCGGCACCGTCGCCGGCCTGACCGCGCGCACCACCGGCACCGGCACCAACTCCACCGGCAGCGACCTCTACTTCGGCATCTCCGACGACACCGCCGCCACCGCGACGTACGACGCGAAGGTGACGGTCTCCTACTACGACGCCGGCACCGGCACGCTCGCGCTCCAGTACGACGCCGGCCCCCGCCACCCCTACCAGCAGGCGGCCACCACCGTGGCGCTGCACGACACCAAGACCTGGAAGACGGCCGAATTCACGCTCTCCGGCGCCTACTTCGGCGGGCTGCAAAGCGCCGGCGCCGACCTGCGGCTGCACTCGGCCACCCCGATCACCGTGCACAGCGCGGCCGTTGCCGTCACCGGCGCGTGGGTGCCGGACCGGCGCGCCTTCCCGCCGGCGCCCGCGATCACCACCCCGCGCGACGGCGGCACCGTGAAGCTCGACGCCGCGCTCGCAGGCACGGCCGTCCCGAACGGCACCGTGACGGTGCACGAGGGCGACCGCACGCTGTGCACCGGCACCGCCGACGCGGGCGGCGCGTGGAGCTGCGCCCCCGACGGCGGGCTCACCGCCGGGCGGCAGACCGCCACCGCGACGGTCACCGACCCGACCGGGCTGACCGGCGACGCCTCGGCCGCGGTCGGCTTCGACGCCTCCGACCTGCCGCCCGGCACCGCCGTGGTCGGCGCGGTGGTCGGCGCCACCAACCACGCCTACGGGATGAGCGAGGACGAGACCCCCTCCGGCGGCTTCGACGGCCCGACCACCGCCGCGGTCGTCGACGGGCTGTCCGCCCGCACCAGCACCGACTCCAACATCTACTTCGACATCGACGACACCGTCGCCCACGCCGGCGTCTACACCGCCGAGTTCACCGTCTCCTACTACGACCAGGGCGCCGGCTCGTTCAACGTGCAGTACGACGACGGCACCGCCAACCCCTACAAGTCCGCGCCCGCCATCGCCCTCACCGGCAGCAACACCTGGAAGATCGCGACGGTGACCGTGGCGGACGCCTACTTCGGCGGGCAGCAGCACTCCGCCGCCGACTTCCGGCTGCGCAACGGCGGCGGGCAGGTCACCGTGCACAGCGTCGCGGTGAAGATCACCGGCGACGGGGTGCCCGACACCGCCGCCTTCGCCCCGCCGGTCACCCTCACCTCCCCCGCGCCGGGCGCGACCGTCAGCGCCACCCCGGCGCTGGCCGGCACCAGCGAGCCCGACGCCCAGGTCACCGTCACCGCCGAGGACTCCACGCCCGTCTGCGCCGCCACAGCGGCCGACGACGGCACCTGGACCTGCACCCCGTCCCAGGCCCAGGCCCTCACCGCCGGCCCGCACACCCTCACGGCGAGCGCCAAGGACCCGACGGGCACCTCCGCGAAGGACGCGGACGTGGCGGTCACCGTCCAGTAGGCAGCCGCCTCGCGCACACAGCTGCGGTGCCGGTCGAACCCGACCGGCACCGCTCGTGCGTTCCCGGGGCCGCTACCAGGCGGAGTGCTCCGTCGCCTGGTCGGCGATGCGCCAGGTCATGGTGGGCAGGCCGTCGCGGTCCCACTCGTAGTGTTCGAGGAGGGTGGTGCGCTCGTCGAAGACCCGGCTGACGGCGAGCACGCCGTTGGGGTGCCAGTCCTTGAACTCGCCGACCACCTGGCCCATCCGCAGCGAGCCCTTCGAGCGGAGGGTGCCGTCCGGGTACCACTCGACGGTCGGGCCGTCGGGCACCCCCTCGCGGTACGTGCTGAGCGCGACCCGGGCCTCGCCGGCGAACTCCTCCACCTCTCCGGTGTACAGCTCGTTCCGATACACGACGCGCAGATCCTCGTCCTTGCCGACGTCCGGATCGTCGAAGTTGATGCGCTGCACCGGCCTCACTCCTGTCCCAGTCCCCTTTTTCCGTTCCGCCCCGCGCCACCCGTGCGGCGGCGGTCCTCCACGCCGTCGCCGGGCGGAGAACCGTACCGGACCTGCCTGGCCCCCAGTATGGCGGCCCCGCGGGGCCCCCGACGCCGCGCGGGCGGCCGATTCGCCCGACAGGCGCAAAGCGCCCCGGAACGCGCGGTCACACGTCCTTGGCCGGGGCGGTTTTGGCGAGCCACTCGGCCGCTTCCGAGGCGGGAAGGGCGGCTTCGAGGACGAGGTCGCCCGGCATGTTGGAGAAGAGGCGGCCGGCCGGCCAGGCGCGTTCGTACGGCGGGGGGTCGAGGACGAGGAGGCGGACGCCGTCGACGACGGGGATGTCGGCGGGGATGCCCTCGTTCCAGATCCAGGTGCCGTCAGGGGCCACCAGGTTGAACGAGCCGGTGGTGTCGGTGTCGCCGGTCCCGGCGCGGCAGACGGCCACGGCCAGGTCGCTCGGCGCGGTGCCGGGGACGTGGCCGCCGCCGACGAGTTCGCCGGCCAGCAGCGTGTGCAGCTGGAAGTTGTCGCCGAGGCCGCTGATCCGGACCCGGTAGCCGGTGCCGCTCTCGCGGTGCAGCACCACCAGCGGTTCGTCGTCCAGGACGGCGAGCATGTACCGCAGGTACTTCAGGCCGCCGCCGGTGGCGTCGCCGACCCGCTCGGCGGCGTCGATCAGCGCGGCGCGGTCGGGCAGGGCGAGCCGGACCGGCTTGTGGTTGAGGACCGCGACCGCGGCCATCTCCCACTGCGGCAGCGTCCACCACGCCTCGGTGGCGGGCTGGCCGACCCGGTCGAAGACGGCGTCCTCGGGGTCGGAGTGCTCCGGGTCGGGCAGGTCGCCGCCGCCGGTGGCCGCCCACCGGGTGGTGAACTCCTCGGCGCCGGCGAGGGCTTCGCCGACCCCGGCCAGCACGGTCGGCGCGCAGGCGAGGGGGTCGGCGCCGCGCTCCACGGCCGCGCCGATCACGACCGCGACCACCGACCGCGGCCCCGGCGGCACTTCGGGCAGAAGCGTCGCCAACCGGGGTGCCACGGCGGCCAGTTCGGCGTCGTCGGCGTCGTGGAAGGTCTGCTGGAGCAGCCCGAACGCGTCTCCCGACGCCTGGGAGTCGCGGGCCCGCACGGCTGCCTCGAAGTCGGCGACCGCACTGCTGAAGGTGGCTTGTCCGGAGTTCACCCGCGCAGCCTATCGGCCGGGCCGGACACCACGGCCGCGATGCCCGATCCCCGGCAACTGCCCGTCCCGGTCAGGGCTTCGCGGCGGCGAAGCGGCCGAGGGCAGCCACGGTCAGCGCCTCGACGCCCGCGCCGAGGGTGGGGTCGATCAGAGGCGCGAAGCGCGGGGAGTGGTTGCCGGGCAACTGGTCGAAGGTGCCGTCGGCCAGCGCGTCCAGCACCCTCTGGGTCTCCAGGCCGCCCCAGAACCAGAAGACCGTCGGCACCTGCGCGGCCGTACCGAACCGGCCGACGTCCTCGCTCGCGGTGACCAGCGGCATCGGCAGCATCCGGTCGGCGCCGAAGTGCCCGGCGAGGTCGGCCACCACCGCGCGGGTCGCCTCCGGGTCGCTGACCAGCACCGGCGCCGGGGTGTCCCAGGTGATCTCGGGGTCCCGGGTGGCGCCGCCGGCCAGCGACTCCCCGCGCGCGACCCGCTCCACCGCCGTCCGCAGCAGCCGCCTGATCTCGTCGTTGTACGACCGCAGGCTGATGCCCAGTTCCGCGGTGTCGGGGATGACGTTCTCCTTGCTGCCCGCCTGGAGCCGGCCCACCGTGACCACCGCGGACTCCTGCGGCGGCACCTCGCGGGCGACGATCCCCTGCAGCCGCAGCACGGTCGCGGCGGCCATCACCACCGGGTCCACGGTGCTCTCGGGCCGGGCGCCGTGGCCGCCCCGGCCGAACAGCCGGATGACGGCGGTGTCGGCACCGGCCATCACCGTGCCCTCGCGGTAGCCGATCCACCCGGCCGGCAGCGGGCCGACGTGCTGGCCGAGCACGATGTCGGGGCGCGGGAACCGCTCGAACAGGCCGTCCTCGACCATCGCCTGCGCGCCGCGCATCCGCTCCTCGGCGGGCTGGAACACCACCAGCAGCGTGCCGGACCACTCCGCCCTCGCCCCGGCCAGCACCGTCGCCGCGCCCGCCAGGCACGCGGTGTGCATGTCGTGGCCGCACGCGTGCATCACCGGCACCTGCTCGCCGTCCTCGGCCCGCGCCCGTACCGTGCTCGCGTACGGCAGGCCGGTCTCTTCCCGCACCGGCAGCGCGTCCATGTCGGCGCGCAGCATCACCGTCGGCCCCGGGCCGTTGGCCAGCACCCCGACCACCCCGGTGCCCCCGACACCCGTCGTCACGTCGTACCCCGCGGCCGCGAGCAGCTCCGCCGCCTTGCCGCGGTCCGCCGCTCCTGGAAGGACAGTTCCGGGTGCGCGTGCAGGTCCTTGTACAGCTCGGTGAGGCGGGGCAGCAGCCCCTCCTCCCACCCGTCGGGCATGAGCGGCATGGGGCTCCTCCTCGGTCGACACGTCAACCTGTCGATGCGGAGCGTACCCGCCGGTACGGTGGGTGCCGTGGCGACGACTCGACCGGATGACGCCGAGGCTCTGGCGACCGGGGCGCTCGACTGGCTCCTGGGGTGCTCGCGAAGTACCGCGGACGGGGACCCGGGCGGAGGTCCGGGTACGGACCCGGGCGGAGGCACCGGCGGGGGTCTGGCCTGGACCACCAGGCCGAGTGACGACGAGCTCAACCCCACCCTGTACAGCGGCACTTCGGGCATCGTGCTGGCCCTCCTGGAGGCGCGCGGGCACTTTCTCGACGACCGTTACGGCGACGCCGCCGTGCGCGGTGCCCGCAGCATCGCCGCCGCGGTCGGGGAGTGGGAGCTCAGCTCGCTGTACTTCGGCCTGACCGGGATGGCCGTCGCGCTGCGCGCCGTCCACGACGTGCTGGGCGACGCGGCCGCGGGCGCCGCCGCCGACCGCGCCCTGGACCGGGTGCGCGCCCGGTTCGACGGGACGCGCTGGGGACCGCAGTTCGACCTGCTCGGCGGCAACGCCGGCATCGCCCTCGGCGCGCTGGCGACGGGCGACGTCGACCTGGCCGTGCTCGCGGTGACGCCCTACCTGCGCACGGCGGAACCGACCCCGGCCGGCGTCCACTGGGAGACGCGGGTCGGAAGGGCCGCCCGGCAGCACCACCTCTCGCACGGCACGCTGGGCGTCGTCCACGCCCTGGCCTCCGTCGGCCGGGCCGCGAGCCGCCCCGACCTGGTCGAACTCGCGGCAGCCGGCGCCTCGGACGTCGTGGCCCGAAACGAGGCCGGCCCGGAGGGCTTCCTGGTCCCGCACTCCGACCCGCAGGACCAGCCGGACCGTATCGAGCGGTACAGCTACGGCTGGTGCCAGGGCCCGGCCGGCGACGCGCAGGTCTTCCGCCTGCTGCGGGAGGTCCTCGGCGACCCGTCGTGGTCGGCGCTCGCCGACCGGTGCTGGTCCACCGTCACCCGCTCCGGCCTGCCCGAGCGGTCACGGCCCGGCTTCTGGGACAACAGCGGCCGCTGCTGCGGGACGGCGGGGGTGCTGGCGCTCGCCTGCGACCGGCACGTCGAGGAAGGCACGGGGCTCGCGTTCGCGGACGTGCTCGTCGCGGACCTGGTCTCCCGGGCGACCGTGGACGCGGGCGGCGCCCGCTGGTCGAACGTCGAGCACCGGGCCACTCCGAGCGCGCTCGAACCGCTGACCGGATGGGCGATGGGCAACGCGGGCATCGTCCGTGAACTGCTCCGCTGGGTCCGCGCCGGCACGGGCCGCGACCCGGCGTACGCGGTCACCTGGCCCGACCACCCGCCGGCCCGCAACTCCCTTGGCGGGAAAGGCTAGTTCGGGATCGGAGCGTGGGCAGCGAGGAAGGGCAGCAGGCGGGCGAGGGTCCGTCCGCTGCGGGTCCTCCAGCATCGGTGAGTGGCCGAGGCCGGGCGGCAGTTCGACCCGCGCGCCCGGAACCGCCGTGCAGTCGGCGGCGGAAGACGGCCGCCAGCGGTGGTCCTGCTCGCCGAAGAGCACCAGCAGCGGCTTCGCCAGGGCCGCCGGTCTCGCCGGGACCGCGCGCCGCCGCAGGAACTCCTCGGCGCCCCGCCCGGTCGCGACCGTCCCGTGCAGGGTCATGGCCCGCGCGTCGTCCACGATCTGCCGCGGGATCGCGTAGCCGGGGCGGCTGAAGCCCGTGCTCAGCGCGCGGCGGATCAGGCCGTCGGTGCGGGCCCGCCACAGGAGCGGCCCGAGGCCGCAGCGAGCACCAGCCGCCCCGCGAGCCCGTCCGGGATGAACGCGCCGAGCCGTGGCCCGGTGTCGATCAGCGCCAACGCGCCCACCAGGCCGGGCCGTTCGTCGGCGAGCGCGCTCACCACCAGGCCGCCGGTCGAGTGGCCGATCCCGAGGGCCCGCCGCCCGTCCCCGTCAGCCCTCCGGGGTGACGAACTCGGGCTGGTCGAGGATACGGAGCCAGCTGCCGTCGGGCTGGCGCCGGACCACCTGGGCGCGGGCGCCGGCCCCGTCCCGGGGAGCCGTGGAGGTGAGCGCGACATCCCCGTTGACGAGCGTCGGCAGCGGCTCCTCGGGCGCGAAGTGCGGCCGGTTCGCCAGCACCTTCGCCCAGAGCGCCCTGATCGCCTCGCGTCCGACGGTCTGCCCGCCGGGCGGATACGCCAGCACCGCGTCCTGCGCGTAGAGGGCGGCGACCCCGTCCGCGTCACCGGCGTTGGACCGTTCGATGAACAGGCGGGTGATGTCCTCGGGGCGCATGGCCTTGGCGTACTGGGGCATGGCGTTCTCCTCTCGTACGGCTGCTGCGTGGTGGTTCCGCTTCCGTGTCCACCTCCCAGCGTGGTCCGGTCACGGCCAGAAGTCCAACACATGGTGGTGATGCGAGCTAGAATCAGCAGTCATGGACCTGAGGCAGCTGGAGTACTTCGTCGCGGTCGCGGAGGAGCAGAGCTTCACGCGGGCCGCCGAGCGTGTCCACATCAGCCAGTCCGGGGTGAGCGCGCAGGTCCGCCGCCTGGAGCAGGAGTTGGGCGCGGAGCTGTTCGACCGTTCGGCGCGCGCCGTGACGCTCACGGTCGCGGGCAAGGCCGCGCTCGCACACGCGCGGGCCGCCCTCGCGGCCGTCGGCGCCGTGACGCAGGCCGTCGGCGAGGTCACGGAGGTGATCCGCGGGCGGCTCGCGGTGGGGATGGTCATCGGCTGCACCCTCACCCCGCTGTTCGACGCGCTCGCCGACTTCCATCGCGCGCACCCGGGGGTCGAGATCGCGCTGCTGGAGGAGAACTCCGAGCGGCTGGTCGAGCAGGTGCGGTCCGGCGCGCTCGACCTCGCGCTGGTGGGGACGGCGAGCGCCGCGCCCGACGGGTTGGAGGCGCTCACCCTCATCAGCGAGCGGCTGGTCGCCGCCGTACCGCCCGACCACCCGCTGGCCGGGCGGCGGCGGCTGGCGCTGCGCGACGTCACCGCGTACCCGATCATCTGCATGCCGCCCGGGACCGGGCTGCGGACCGTCTTCGACCGGGCGTGCGCGGCGGGCGGGCTGCACCCGGTGATCGCCTTCCAGGCGAGCGCGGCCGACGCGATCGCGGACCTCGCCGCGCGCGGGCTCGGGGTGGGGGTGCTCAGCGCGTCCATGGCCGAGCGCTACCGCGACCGGCTGGTCGCCCACCCCCTCGACGGCGCCGCCGCCCCCACCCATCTCTCCCTCGTCTGGCGCCCGGCCCCTCCCCCCGCCCTGTGTGCCCTTCTCCCGTACACCCGGCGGGCGTTCAGCTGACCCGCGAGCACCTGACGCGCGCCGAATGCCCGAACGCCCCGCGGTCCGGGGCTCCTCGCTACCGCTCAGGCGATGGTCGCCGGGGTGTCCCGCAGGGTGACGCTGGCGTGGCTCTCCTGGAAGCTCTGGTCGGAGACCAGGGTGAGCCGGGCCGTGGACTGGAACTCCGGCAGCGTGGCGGAGCCGCAGGAGACCATGGTCGTCTTGAGTTTGGCGATGGTCAGGGCGAGCCCTTCGTCGAGGTCGCCGGCGTAGGGGACGTAGCCGTCGACGCCTTCCTCGAAGATCAGCCCCTCGCCGCCCTGGCCGTAGCGCTGCCAGTTGCGGGCCCGGTTCGAGCCCTCGCCCCAGTACTCCTTCACGAAGCCGTCACGGGTGGGGAGTTTCGCGCCGGCGGCCTGGTCGAAGCGGGCGAAGTAGCGTCCCATCATGACGAAGTCCGCGCCCATCGCCAGCGCCAGCGCCACGTGGTAGTCGTGCACGAGTCCGCCGTCGGAGCAGATCGGCACGTACGCGCCGGTGCGGTCGCGGAAGGCGTCGCGGGCCGCGGCGACGTCCAGCACCGCGCTGGCCTGGCCGCGTCCGATGCCCTTCTGGTCGCGGGTGATGCAGATCGAGCCGCCGCCCACACCGACCTTGACGAAGTCCGCGCCGGCCTCGGCGAGGAAGGTGAAGGCTTCGCCGTCGACCACGTTGCCGCCGCCGGTCGGGATCTCCGGGTAGTGCTTCTTCACCCAGGTCAGGGCCTGCGCCTGCCAGTCGCTGAAGCCGTCGGAGGAGTCGAAGCACAGCGCGTCGGCGCCCGCTTCGAGCAGCGCGGGGACGCGCTCCTGGTAGTCGTGGGTGTTGATGCCCGCGCCCACCCGCAGCCGCTTGGCGGAGTCCACGGCCTGGTGCGGGAAGCGCTTGTTGTCGGCGTAGTCCGACCGGAACACCAGGTGTTGCAGCCGGCCCTCGTCGTCCAGCACCGGCAGGCAGTCCAGCCGCTGGTCCCACAGCCGGGCGTTGGCCTCGGAGAGCGTGATGTCGGCGGCGGCGTGCGGCAGTTCGGCGATGGCGGTCATCCGACCGCTCACCGGCCCGCCGAGGTCGTGCCGCTGCGGATGGAAGTCGCGGGAGGTCACCAGCCCGAGCAGCCGGCCGGTGGCGGTGCCGTCGTCGGTGACCGCGGCGGTGCTGTGCCCGGTGCGGTGCATGATGGCGACCAGGTGGCTCAGGCTGTCGTCCGGGCGGACGTTGGTGTCGCTGGTGACGAATCCGGCCTTGAAGTTCTTCACCTGACGGACCGCCGCGGCCTGGTCCTGGATCGACTGGTTGTGGTGCAGGAAGCTCAGCCCGCCGTTGCGGGCGAGCGCGATCGCGAGCTCGGGGGTGCTGACCGCCTGCATGATCGCGGACGTGAACGGGGACCCCAGTTCGATCGCCGAACGCTCCCCCACGCGATGCCGCACCAGCGGCGTGGACAGGTCGACCGTCGCGGGCGAGCAGTCGGTCCGGGTCCGGTTCGGCAGCAGCAGGAACTCGTTGAACGTCCTTGAGACCTCGGCGATGATCTGTGCCACGCGTTCCTCCTGACCCGTCGGCGCGGGCCCGGCTGCCCGGCCGTGACCTGGCACCTTATCGGCTGCCCCACCCCCGCACGAATCGCCTGCCCGGACCCGCCGTTGCGGCCTGGACCGGGGTCCGGGTCAGGCCGGGGCGGGGGCGGTGCGGAACGCGTCGGCGTGACGTGCGCACCAGTCGGCGAAGGTGCGGGGGCGGCGCCCGAGCAGTCGCTGGACGGTGTCCGTACGGAACCCGACGGTGTCGGCCCGCATGAGGGCGAGGCTCTCGGTGACGGCGTCGGCCAGCGCCGGGGGCGCCCCGTGCGGGAAGCGGGACCGTACGGCCTCGGCCGGGGTGGCGGCGGCGCGGACCTCGATGGCGCGGCCGACCGTACGGGAGATGACCTGGACCTGCTCGGCGACGGTGAAGGTCTCGTCGCCGGTGAGGGCGTACTCCCGGCCCTGGTGGCCGGCTTCGGTCAGGGCGAGGGCGGCGACCTCGGCGATGTCCGCGGGGTCGATCGGCGCGTGGCGGCCCGGGCCGATCGGGTCCAGGACGTAGTTGCCCGCACGGAGGGTGGGGAGCCAGTCGAGCGCGTTGGTCATGAAGCCGCCGGGGCGCAGGAAGGTGGCGGGGATGCCGCAGGCGCGGACGAGCAGCTCGCGCTCGTGGTGCCAGCGCCCCATCGCGGGCATCGGGTCGAAGCCGACGTGGAACGAGGACAGGTGCACGATGTGGCGCACCCCGGCGGCCTCAGCGGCGGCGAGGGCCGCGGCGGTGTAGTCGGTGCCGATGCCCTGGGTGAGCAGGAAGAGCCGGTCGACGCCGGCGAACACGGGGGCCAGCGTGGCGGGTTCGCCCAGGTCGCCGACCGCGCGCCCGGCCCGCTCGGGCAGTCCGGCGGCGCGCGCGGGGTCACGGACAAGGATGCGCAGCTCCGCTTCCCTCGCGTCGAGTTCACGGACGAGCGCCCGGCCGATGTTCCCGGTGGCACCGGTGACCAGTATCATCGTGGCTCCTCAAAGTCGTTTGCCGTCTAGCGAATTCAGAAAGACGTTAGCCGGTGAATGATTAGCCGTCAACTGATCTGTGTGCGGCGGGCGTTGGCTCCCGCACCTCACCGAAGGGCCGCGATGTCGGAGTTCCTGGACCTGCACGGCCGTACGTCGAAGGCGCTCCGGGCCCTGGCCGACGCGGCCATGCGGCGCCATGGGCTGCACGTCGGCCAGAACCACCTGCTCGCCGCGTTGTGGGAGCGGGACGGCCGTACGCCCGGCGAGGTCGCCGCCGCGCTCAACGTCACGACACCCACCGTCGTCAAGATGGCCGACCGGATGACCGCCGCCGGGCTGCTCACCCGTCGCCGTGACGACCGCGACAACCGCCTCGTCCGCCTCTGGCTCACCGACGCCGGGCGCGCGCTGCGTGAACCGGTGGAAGCGGAAAGGCGGTTGATCGAGGAGAAAGTCACCGCCGACCTCACCGGGGCCGAACGCGAAGCCCTCCTCAGCGGCCTGGCGAAGGTCCTCCGAGCGGCACGCGAGCTGTCGCGCGAGGCGGACGATCAGGACGGCGGACCGGGGGACGGCGCCTGAGCGGAGGAGCGCGGACCGAAGGACGACGGATCGAAGGGCCGCTGACCGAAGGGTGCCTGACCCTCACCAGTAGGTGAGGAGGAGATGGTTGAGCAGAAGGGCCAGGACGGCCTGGGCAGCGAGCCAGGCACGGCGGTCGGGGGCGGGGAGGAGCGCCGCGGTGGCGGGCAGCCAGAGGGTGAAGGGCAGCCAGATCCGCTCGGTCTCCGCCTTGCTCATGCCGGAGAGGTCGGCGGCGAGGAGCGCGAGCAGCATGGCGCAGGGCAGGAGGAGGACCGGGTCGAGCCGGGAGGGCCCGGAGAACCCGGAAGCCCGGGAGAAGCCGGTGAGCCGACCGAGCCCGGCGAGCCCAGAGGGCCGTGCGGGCTCGGAGGGGCGGCGCGGGGCGCGCAGCGCGCCGGGACCGGCGGCGAGCGCGCGGCGCAGGCCCGCGAAGGAGGCGAGGCCGGCGGCCGCGAGAACGGTGCCGAGGTCGCCGAAGAGCCAGTAGGAGTACGGCCGGTCACCGCCCGCCCCCTGGTAGTAGCGGATCTTGAGCAGGCGGTAGGCGTCCCACCAGTCGAAGCCGGCCAGGGTGAAGCAGACCGGCACGACGAGGGCGCCGAGCAGGAGCAGCGGGAGGGGCCGCAGGGTGCGGGTGGACCAGAGCAGGGCGACGACCGGCACGACCAGCAGGGTCAGCCCGTAGGAGAGGTAGAGCGCGAGCCCGAGCAGCAGCCCGCTGCCGAGCGCGGCGGCGGCCCGCCGGGACCGCGATCCGGCGGTGGCGGCGAGCGCCGACAGCGCCAGCGCCCAGGCGGCGACGGCGGCGAAGTAGCCGTCCGCGGAGGCGCCGACCCACACCGCCCCGGGGGTGAGGACGAGGAAGGGCGCGGCGGTCCGCGCGGCGCGCTCCGAGCCGAGCGCGCGCAGGGCGACCAGGACGGCGGCGGCCACCGACGCGCCCGTGGTGATGACGAACGCGCCCGCCCAGGCGCCGCCGCCCAGCCCGATCCGGTCAAGACCGACGAAGGTCATCACCGCGGCGGCCGGGTGCCCGGCGACGTGCGCGTTCCAGTTGCCGGGCGAGCCGATGAGGATGTGGTGGGTGAAGTCCCGCAGCGTGGCGCCCGCGTGGCGGAAGCGCGGCACCTCGACGAGGTACTCGTTGCGGGTGGTGAGCCGGTTCGCCACACCGCGCCGCCACCCGTCCACGAGCGCGAGCGACCACGTCCAGGCCATGGCGGCCGCCCACGCGGCCCACGGCAGCGCCCGCCACGGCAGCCGCTCGGCGAGCCGGGGCCCGTAGCCGACCGCGAGGACGGCGACCGCGACGGCGGCGGGGGTGCCGGGGCCGACGTGCGGGTCCCAGGTGGCGAGCAGCGGCGGCCAGGGCGCGTGCAGCTTGCCGGTACGGTGCTCGATCCGGGTGCCGACGACGGCGACGACCGCGAAGAGCACGAGTCCGGCGGCGGCGGCGGCGAGGTCCCGGCGGCGCCCGGCCGCGGGCGCCGCGACGGGTCCGGCAGGCACGGCGGGAACGGCAGGCACGGCGGGGTCGGCAGGCACGGCGGGAACAGCGGGTTCGCCGGGTTCGCGCGGCGGTTCGGCGCCGGGCTCGTGCAGGTTGGAGGGCGTGTCGGAGGGCGTGAGGGTCACCCGCCTCACCCTAGGCAGCGCGACCGGTCGCGCCCCGGCCCCGCACCAGGACGTCAGACTTTCGTCATACGTCGCAGCCCCGGTTCCGGCACCGCGCGGACCTACAGTCCGGGCCATGGAAGTCCCCTCCGACCCCACCCCGGACCGGCCCGAGCAGCCTCCGTCAGCGCAGCCGCCGCCCGGGCCCACCCCGCCCCGCGCCGCCGACGCACCCGCCTCCGGCCCCCGCCCCGCCGACGACGCGACGCCCACCCCCACCCCCACCTCGCCCCTCGCCCGCCTCAACTCCCTCCTCCCGCAGGGCCCTTGGCGCAGCCCCCTGCGCGGACCCTGGCTCACCTCCGTCTTCGGTGTGGTCCTGCTCGTCGGCATCCCCGTGCTGTTCGTCACCGGCCTGCTGTCGTACGCCGCGTACAACCCGAACCTGTCGCCGGTCAACGACAAGACCCCGGGCAAGGGCCTGTTGGGCTTCTACCTCTTCTCGTGGCCGACGCATCCGTACTGGCTGTACCGGGTCAACCAGGGCGTGCACGTCACGCTCGGGATCGTGCTGGTGCCGGTGCTGCTGGCGAAGCTGTGGTCGGTGGTGCCGAAGCTCTTCACGCTGCCGCCGGTCCGCTCGCCCGCGCACGCGCTGGACCGGCTGTCGCTGCTCCTGCTGGTGGGCGGCGGGATCTTCGAGTTCGTCACCGGCGTGCTGAACGTGCAGCTGGACTACCTCTTCCCCGGCTCGTTCTACCCGCTGCACTTCTACGGCGCCTGGGTCTTCTTCGGCGCGGTGGCCGCGCATGTGGCGCTGCGGCTGCCGAGGACCGTACGGGCCCTGCGCAGCCGGGACTTCAGGGCCGAGCTGCGCACACCGGCCTCCCGTACGGTGCCGGAGGCCGCCGACGACTCCGGCCTGGTCTCCACGCATCCGGCGGCGCCGACGATGTCGCGGCGCGGGGCGCTGGGCATGGTCGGACTCGGCTCGGTGGCGCTGTTCGTGGTCACCGCGGGCCAGAGCATCGGCGGGCCGCTGCGCGAGACCGCGCTGCTGGCGCCGCACGGCCGCGACCCGGGCACGGGCCCGAACGGCTTCCCGATCAACAAGACCGCGGCGCTGGCGCACATCCGCCCGCAGGACGTGGGCGAGGGCTGGCGGCTCGTGGTGCACGGCGCCGGCAACGGCCGGCGGGTCTCGCTGACCCTCGACGAGTTGCGGGCGATGGCCCGGCACGGCTCGGCGCTGCCGATCGCCTGCGTCGAGGGCTGGTCGACGTCGGACCAGCACTGGGAGGGGGTGCGGCTCGCCGACCTCGCGGCGCTGGTCGGCCACCCCACCGACCCGCCAGGGGTGTTCGTGGAGTCCGCGCAGCTGTCCGGGTCCTTCCGGGCGGTCGCGCTGCGCGCCAACCAGGTCCGCGACCCGCGCTCGCTGCTGGCGCTGCGGGTCAACGGCGCGGAGCTGTCCCACGACCACGGCTATCCGGCCCGGATCATCGTGCCGAACGCGCCCGGGGTGATGAACACCAAGTGGGTACGCCAACTCACCTTCGGCGCCACGACCTTCGGAGCCCGCGCATGAACGGCCGCATGCCGCACCGCCGTACGCCGACTCCCCTCCGTCGTGAGCCGGTTGCCCGCCGCCGTACGCCGGCCTCACCGCGCCGCGGTCCGATCGAGCGGTTCCGGGCGCTGTACGGCGCCTCCCCCGCACACCTGCTGATCCTCCTCGCCTCCTTCGCGGTCTGCGGGTACGCCGCTGAACGGCTGCTGGAGCGGGACTGGTTCGACGTGGCGAAGTGGTTGGTGGGCGCGGCGCTGCTGCACGACCTGGTGCTGCTGCCGGCGTACGCGGTCGCGGACTGGGCGCTGCACAAGGCGCTGGGCGCGCGGCGCTCCGGTCCGCGCAACGCCGTCGTCGACCACGTCCGGGTGCCCGCCTTCCTGTCCCTGCTGCTCCTGCTCGTGTACTGGCCGCTGATCAGCGGGGCCAGGACGCACTACGCGGCGGCGACCGCGCTGGACCCGGACGTCTTCCTCGGCCGCTGGGCGCTGATCACCGCCGCGCTCTTCGCGGCCTCCGGGGCGGCGTTCGCGCTGCGCCGGTGGCGGGCGGCGCGGCGGCCCGGGCGAGGACCGGCGCGCGCGGACCCGTCCGGATGAGGACGCGGAAGCGGAAGCGGGGTCCTTACGGACCTGTGACGCCCCCGCGCGCGGCCGCCGGCGAGCCGGGCACGGACCCTAGGGTCGGCGCCATGCGCGTACTCGTCACCGGCGGCGCGGGCTTCATCGGCTCCCACATCGTCGCCGCCCTCACCGCCCGCGGGCACGAACCGGTCGTCCTCGACGCCCTGCTGCCCTCCGCCCACCCGGTGCCTCCCGCGCTGCCGCCGTTGCCCGCCGCACGGTGGCTGCACGCCGACGTACGGGACGGCGCGGCGGTCGCGGGCGCGCTGCGAGGCGTGGACGCGGTGTGCCACCAGGCGGCGATGGTCGGCCTCGGCAAGGACTTCGCGGACGCGCCGGCGTACACCGACTGCAACGACGTCGGCACGGCGGTGCTGCTCGCCGCGATGGCCGCGGCCGGGGTGCGCGACCTGGTGCTCGCCGGTTCGATGGTCGTCTACGGCGAGGGCCGCTACGACTGCGCGCGGCACGGCCGGGTCGCGCCGGGCCCGCGCGCCGCCGGGGAGTTGGCGGCGGGCCGCTTCGAACCGCCGTGCCCGGTCTGCGGCGCGCCGCTGGCCCCCGGGCTGGTCGACGAGGACGCGCCGACCGACCCCCGCAACGTCTACGCGACGACCAAGCTCGCCCAGGAACACCTGGCCGCGTCCTGGGTGCGCGCCACCGACAGCCGTGCGGTCGCCCTGCGTTACCACAACGTCTACGGTCCCGGCATGCCGCGCGACACCCCGTACGCCGGGGTGGCGTCCTTCTTCCGCTCGTCCCTCGCGCGCGGCGAGGCGCCGCAGGTGTTCGAAGACGGCGGCCAGCGGCGCGACTTCGTGCACGTCCGCGATGTCGCGGCAGCCAACGTCCTTGCTCTGGAGGCGGTTTCGGGCCGCCCGCCGGGCACCTTCCGCGCCTACAACGCCGGCAGCGGCACCCCGCACACCGTCGGCGAGATGGCCCGCGCCCTGGCGGACGCGCACGGCGGCCCGGCCCCCGTGGTCACCGGCCGGTTCCGGCTCGGCGACGTCCGGCACATCACCGCGTCCTCGGCGCGGCTGCGCGACGAGATCGGCTGGCGCCCGCAGGTCGAATTCCTCGACGGAGTGCGGGAGTTCGCGCACGCCGGGCTGCGCGGTCAGGCCCCGGCGGCGGCTCGTCCGGCGGCGGAGCGGACCGGTGCGCGATGACGACCCTGCTGGTGATAGCCAAGGAGCCGGTGCCGGGCCGGGTCAAGACCCGCCTGACGCCTTATCACTCTCATGACGAGGCGGCCCTGCTGGCGCGGGCCGCGCTCACGGACACGCTGTCGGCGGTGCTGCGCACTCCCGCGACGCGCCGGGTGCTGGTGCTGGACGGTGCGCCCGGGCCGTGGCTGCCCCCGGGGTTCGAGGTGGTGCCGCAGGTGGCGGGCGGGCTGGACGAGCGGCTGGCGGCGGCGTTCGGGATGTGCCGGGGCCCGGCGGTGCTGGTGGGCATGGACACCCCTCAGCTCACCCCGGAGCTGCTGCGGCCCGCGGTGGAACCGTTCGCCTGGCGGGAGTGCTCGGCCTGGTTCGGGCCCGCGGCCGACGGCGGGTTCTGGGCGCTGGGCCTGGCCGACCCCGACCCGGCGCTGCTGCGCGGGGTGCCGATGTCGAAGCCGTGGACCGGGCGGGCCCAGCGTGACCGGCTGCTCGCGGCGGGGCTGGCCGTCCGCGATCTGCCGGTGCTGCGCGACGTGGACACCGCGGCGGACGCGAGGGAGGTGGCCGCGCTCGCACCCGGCACCCGCTTCGCGCGGACGCTGGCGGCGCTGGCCGCGACGAGGCGGACCGCGACGGGGCAGGCCAGGACGGGACGGGCCGCGACCGGTCTCTCCGGTGCGGAAGCCGCGGGCGCGGGCCCGGGAAGGGCTACGGCTCGAAGCGGTAGCCCATCCCCGGCTCGGTGATGAGGTGGCGCGGCCGGGCCGGATCGGGTTCGAGCTTGCGGCGCAACTGCGCGAGGTAGACCCGGAGGTAGTTGGTCTCCGAGCGGTAGGAGGGTCCCCACACCTCCTGGAGCAGCTGTGTCTGCGTGACCAGCCGCCCGGGGTTGCGGACCAGGACTTCGAGCAGGTGCCACTCGGTGGGGGTGAGCCGTACGTCGGCGCCGCCGCTGCCGTGCACCTTCTTCGCGGCCAGGTCCACCGTGAAGGCGTCGGTGACGACCACGGCCTGGTCGTCGGCGCCCGCGCCGGTGCCGGGTTCCGCGCGGCGGACCGCGGCACGCAGCCGGGCCAGCAACTCGTCCATCCCGAACGGCTTGGTGACGTAGTCGTCGGCGCCCGCGTCGAGCGCCTGGACCTTCTCCTTGGAGGCGTGCCGGGCCGACAGCACGATGATCGGCACCCGGGTCCAGCCGCGCAGCCCGCGGATCACCTGGGCGCCGTCCATGTCGGGCAGGCTCAGGTCGAGCAGCACCACGTCGGGGTTGTGGGCGGCCGCCAGCCGCAGCGCGCCCGCGCCGTCGGGCGCGGCGTCCACCTCGTAGTGGCGGGCCCGCAGGTTGATCACCAGCGCCCGCACCAGCTGGGGTTCGTCGTCCACTACCAGGACCCGGGTCATCGTTCGGGCACTGCCTCTCGCAGATCGGGGTCGGGGGTGGCGCCGGGCGCGGTGGGCAGCGTGAAGACCATGCTCAGGCCGCCCCCGGGGGTGTCCTCGGCGGTCAGGGTGCCGCCCATCGCCTCGGTGAAGCCGCGGGCCACCGCCAGGCCGAGGCCGACGCCCGTACCGGCCGGGGGCGCGTCGCCGTAGCGCTGGAACGGTTCGAACACCAGGTCCTTCGCCTCCTCCGGTACGCCCGGACCGCGGTCGATCACCCGCACCTCGACCCGGGTGCCGTCCGGCAGCGCCAGCGGGTCGGCCCTGATCACGACCGGGACGCCCGGCGGGCTGTACTTGACGGCGTTCTCCACCACGTTGGCGACGGCCCGCTCCAGCAGTCCGGTGTCGGCGCGCACCAGCGGCAGCGCCTCCGGCACCTCCAGCCGTACGGCGTCGGCCGGCACTTCGGCGAGCGCGGCCGGCACCACCTCCTCCAGGGCGACGTCGCGCAGCAGCGCGTTGACCGCGCCGGTGCGCAGCCGGCTCATGTCGAGCAGGTTGCCGATGAGGTGGTTGAGCCGGTCGGCGCCGGTCTCGATGCCGGCGAGCAACTCCGCCTCGTCCTCGGCACTCCAGTCCACCTCGTCGGAGCGCAGCGAGGTGACGGCCGCCTTGATGCCGGCGAGCGGGGTGCGCAGGTCGTGCGAGACCGCGGCGAGCAGCGCGGTGCGGATACGGTTCCCCTCGGCGAGCCGGCGCGCCCGGGCGGCCTGCTCGGCCAGCCGCCTGCGCTCCAGCAGCGCGGCGGTCTGCGCGGCGAACGCGACCAGCACCCGGCGGTCCTGGGCCGGCAGCACCCGCCCGTTCAGCGCCAGCACCAGCCGCTCGCCGGCCGGCACCTCCACGTCGGCCCCTTCGGGTTCCACCGCGGGATTCGGCCCGACCGAGGCCGCGGTACGCCATCCGCCCTGCCGCCCCGGCCATCCCGCGCCGCCCGCCCGGCCGGCCCCGCCGGGCGCCGGTGCGGCCTGTCCGCCCCCTCCCGCGCTGCCGGAGGGACCCGAGGCACCCGAGGCACCGATCCACCGGCCCGCGTCCGCCCGACCGCCCCGGCCCCCGCTGCCGGCCGCGGGCGCCGCACCCTCGTCGTCAGGGCCGCCGTCCGCGTCCGCCGCGGTGGCGCCCGCGAGTCCGTCAGGGGCGCCCCCGCCGGAGGCGTCCACCGGGCCGGAAGCGTCCGCGTCGTGGTACTCCAGCAGCGCCGCGGACTCCATCGCGAAGGTCTCGCGCACCCGGTCGAGCAGCGCGGTGATGCTGTCGGTGCCGTCCTCGCCGCGCAGGACGGCACCGGCGAGGTAGCCGAGGATCTCGGTCTCGGCGCGGCTGCGGGCGGCCTGTTGGGCGCGGCGGGCGGCGAGGTCCACCACGGAGGCGACCGCGATCCCGACGGCGACGAAGATCACCAGGGCGAGCAGGTTCTGCGGGTCGGAGATGGTGAAGGTGTGGGTGGGGGGCGCGAAGAAGTAGTTGAGCAGGAGCGAGCCGAGCAGGGCCGCCGCGATCGCCGGGAAGACCCCGCCGACCAGGGCGGCGGCGACCGTGAGCGTGAGGAAGAGCAGCAGCGGCGTGGTGAGCCCGGGCGAGCCGGAGCCGGCGCGCAGCGCGAGGGTGAGCAGCGGCGGCCCGCCGAGGCCGATCAGCCAGCCGCCGACCGCGCGGGCCCGGCCCAGGCCGATCGGCAGCCGCCCGGGCAGCCGGGGCCGGCCGCCGGCGACGTGCTCGTGGGTGACGATGTGCACGTCGATGTCGCCGGACTCGCGGGCCACGGTGGCGCCGACCCCGGGCCCGAGGACGTACTGCCAGGCTTTGCGGCGGCTGGAGCCGAGCACGATCTGGGTGGCGTCCACGCCGCGCGCGAAGTCGAGCATCGCGGCGGGGATGTCGCCGCCGACCACGGAGTGGTAGCTGCCGCCGAGGTCCTCGACCAGCCGGCGCTGCCCGCCGAGGTCGCCCGCGGACGCGCCGACCAGGCCGTCGGAGCGCACCACGTGCACCGCGAGCAGTTCGCTGCCGGACCCCTTCGCCGCGATCCGGGCGGCCCGCCGGATCAGGGTGGCGCCCTCGGGGCCGCCGGTGAGGCCCACCACGATGCGCTCGCGGGTCTGCCAGGTCTGGGCGATGCCGTGCTCGGCGCGGTAGCGCAGCAGGTACTCGTCGACCCGGTCCGCGGTCCACAGCAGCGCCAGTTCGCGCAGCGCGGTGAGGTTGCCGGGCCGGAAGTAGTGCGACAGGGCGGCGTCGACCCGGTCGGGGGCGTAGACGTTGCCGTGCGCGAGGCGGCGGCGCAGCGCGTCGGGGTCCATGTCGACCAGCTCGATCTGCGCGGCGCGCCGGACCACCTCGTCGGGCACGGTCTCCTGCTGCCGCACCCCGGTGATGCCCTCGACGACGTCGCCCAGGGACTCCAGGTGCTGGATGTTGACGGTGGAGACCACGTCGATGCCCGCCCGCAGCAGTTCCTCGACGTCCTGCCAGCGCTTGGCGTGGCGGCTGCCGGGCACGTTGGTGTGGGCCAGCTCGTCGACGAGCGCGACCTTGGGGCGGCGGGCCAGCACCGCGTCGAGGTCCATCTCGGTGAACTCCGCGCCGCGGTGCGCCACGCGGCGCCGGGGGACGGACTCCAGGCCGGCGAGGAGTTCGCGGGTGCGGGGGCGGCCGTGGTCCTCGACGTAGGCCGCGACCACGTCGGTGCCGCGGGCCAGCCGGCGGTGGGCCTCGCCGAGCATGGCGTAGGTCTTGCCCACGCCCGGGGCGGCGCCGAGGTAGATCCGCAGACTGCCGCCGTGCGACGTGGCCACCGGTACCTCTCCCTCTCGCTCTCGCGTATCCACCGCCTTCGCGCTCCGCGGGCACCTTGAGCATAGGGCGCCCGGCGCCCGCGCATCGCGCGCGACCAGCGGGAGTGCGGCGCCCTCGGCCGCGTCGCGCCCGGCCGGCCACGGCGCCCTCCGCGGCGGCCCGCCCGGCCGGCGGGGCACCAGACCGAAACGCGTTAAGGACGCGCTAAGATCCCCGGCCCGCACCCCCGAATGTCCGATTCGCCCCGACTCCGTGCAGTAGTGATAGGGAAGCCCGCCCACCCTTTCGAATTCCCGAACGGACTGCCCATGCTGTCGTCCACCACCCGGCCCGCGACCGCGGCGCTCCCCGAGAGCCACGGGTACCGGGTGAAGAAGCACCTGCTGGGCAAGCCGCTGGTCACCGAGCAGCTGAAGGGCGAGCGGCTGTCCAACCCGATCGCGCTGGGCGTGCTCGCCTCGGACTGCATCTCCTCGATGGCGTACGGCTCCGAGCAGATGCTGGTGGTGCTGATCCCGGCGATCGGCGTCGCGGCGTTCACCGCGCTCATACCCCTGACCGCGGCGATCCTGTGTGTCCTGCTGCTGCTGACGCTCTCCTACCGCGACGTGGTCATGGCCTACACCCGGGCCGGTGGCTCCTACGTGGTGGCCCGGGAGAACTTCGGACCGCGGATCGCCCAGGTCGCCGCGGTCGCGCTGCTGATCGACTACATCGTCACCGTCGCGGTCCAGGCGGCGGCCGGCACCGACGCGCTGGTGTCGCTGATCCACCTGCTGTGGGGCGACGCCCGCCTGACCGCCCTGGACGACAACAAGCTCTTCATCACCATCGGGGTGGTGCTCCTGTTGTGCTGGGGCAACCTGCGCGGCATCCGTGAGGCGGGCCGCTCCTTCGCCCTGCCCGCCTACCTGTTCATCAGCGCGATGGCGCTGCTGATCATCACCGGCTTCACCCGCTTCCTGCTCGGCGACCACTCCCGCATCGACGTGCACACCCCGGGCATGGTCGGCCTCGGCACCGACACCCACGGCTTCTTCTACGGCGCCTCGCTGCTGATCCTGCTGCGCGCGTTCGCCAACGGCGGCTCGTCGCTGACCGGCCTGGAGGCGATCTCCAACGGCGTCAGCGTCTTCCGCAGCCCGCAGGGCCCCAACGCCCGCCGCACCATGGTCGCGATGTCCTGCATCCTGGGCACCGGCGTCCTCGGGGTGTCCCTGCTCGCGCACATCACGCACGCCACGCCGTACGTCGCCCAGACCCCGACCGTCGTCTCGCAGGAGGCGAGTTGGGCCTTCGGCGGCAACTGGTACGGCACCGCGGGCCTGGTCTTCGTGCAGCTCGCGACCGCGCTGATCCTCTACATGGGGGCGAACACCTCCTTCAACGGCTTCCCGTTCCTGGCCAGTTTCGTGGCCGAGGACTCCTTCCTGCCCCGCCAGCTCACCCGGCGCGGCCACCGGCTGGCCTTCTCCAACGGCATCATCGTGCTGACCGTGGTGTCGCTGACGCTGCTGATCGCCACCAAGGGCAGCCTGAACGCGCTCGTCGGGCTCTACGCGATCGGGGTGTTCTCCGGCTTCACCATGGCCGGCGCCGGCCTGGTCCGGCACCACTGGAGGTCGCGCGACGGCAGGTGGCGGGCGAAGCTCGCGCTCAACGGCCTGGCCTGCGGGGTGTCGCTGCTGGTCGCCCTGATCTTCGCGGTGACCAAGTTCACCGAGGGCGCGTGGGTGGTGGTGCTGGTGTTCCCGATCGGCGTGTGGGCGCTGATCAAGGTGAACAAGCGCTACCGCGAGGAGGCCGCCGCGCTGGCTGCCGCGCCCGCCGACGCCACCCAGCCGCGCGCCGACAGCCAGGTGATGTACATCCTGGTGGACCGGGTCGACCTGGCCGTGCTCAAGGCGATCCGCTACGCCCGCGCGCTGCGGCCGACCGAGATCCGGGCGGTGCACGTCATGGTCGACGCCCAGGAGGCGAAGCGGCTGGCGGCGCAGTGGAACCGCACCGAGGTCGGCGACCTGCGGCTGGAGATGGTGGAGTGCCCGGACCGCCGGATCAGCCGCGCGGTGCTCGAACTGGTCGACCGCCGCATCCGCGAGCAGCGCGCCCAGGTCACCCTGCTGATCCCCGAGCGCAACTACTCCCCGATCCTCGGCCGTCTGCTGCACCGGCGCACCGCCGACCACATCGCCCGCGCGGTCGGCCGGCTGCCCGACGTCGTGGCCACCATCGTCCCGTTCGACGTCGCCGAGCCGCACGAGGAGCGCGCGCCCGACGGTTCGGCCGCCGCCCGCCGCCCGTGACCGGGGTTGCCCTCCTGGACATGGGCAGGGCGCCCGCGGGCGTACCGGCGGCGGAGCAGGCCCGCGCGGTGAAGGAGTCGACGCCCGGGCCGGCCGCGGGGCGCCCCGGGGGCGCGCCGCGGGCGTAGCGTGTCCGGATCGCGCACCGACCCGGAGGGAACAGCGTGATCGAGGAGTTGACGGCCTTCGTGCGCGCCCGCATGACGGAGGACCTGACGTACGCGTGGGGCGGCGCCGTCGCGGGCGGGCAGTGGACGGCCGACGGGCCGCGCCTGGTGGTGGACGGCGGCGCCGCGTTCGAGATGGCGGCGCCGCTCGCCGCGCACACCGCCCACCACGACCCGGCGCGGGTGGTCCGCGCGGTCGCCGCCAAGCAGGCGATCGTCGCCAGGTGCGAACGCCACCTGGCGCAGGGCGCGCCCGGGCTCGACGCCCGCGACAGCGAGCTGCTCGTCGCGCAGATCCTCGTCGCGCTGGCCGCGGAGTGGGTGTCCCACCCCGACTACCGCGCCGAGTGGAACGGCTCCCCCGCCGGCGGAACGTAGCCCCCTCCCCGGGCTGACGGCCGTACGCGCGGCCCGGCACACCCACCGATCCCCTGAGGCGATATGCCGCATATCAGGCGCTGTAGGAGTACCCGGCGCCGACATCAGCGCGCCGTAGGCAACCTGCCGTACGCCGCCTCGCACTTCGCACCCCTTTGGCCCGGGGGTGGCGCGGATACGGCAGTGGGCCGCTCCGGGTCGATCGGAGCGGCCCACCGCGACGCGCGGCCGTCGTATGCCGGACGGTCGGCCGCGCGCGTCTCACCACCGGTACCAGCGGCCCCTCCCGGAGCCGGACCCCGGCCGGATCAGGAATCCGAGCAGCCACAGCACCAGCACGACCACCGCGACCCACCAGAGGATCTGCACGGCGAATCCGAATCCGAACAGAAGCAGTGCCAGCAAGAGCACAACGAGCAACGGTCCCATGGTTACCAGCCTCCTGGACGACCGTGTGCCCCCGTTCCGCCTCCGCACTCCGCTCCACGGGCCCCGGGTCGGCGGTGGCCGTCATGCGCTATGTTCGATGACCATGTCGCCGAACAGCCAGCCCGCCCAGCGCCCCGCGGCCCCGCCCGCCGAGGCGCTGCGGGTGATCAACTTCGACCTGGCCCGCGGCCAGCGCTTCGGCGAGCACGAGCACACCACGCACCAGCTGGTGTGGTCCCCGGCGGGCGTGCTGACCGTGGACATCGCGGACCACTCGTGGGTGCTGCCGCCGACCCTGGCGCTGTGGATACCCGCCGGGGTCCCGCACACCACGGGCGCCACCCGCCCGGCGCGGATGCGCAGCGTCTACCTGCTGCCGGACCGCTGCCCGGTGCGCTGGACGCAGCCGACCGTGGTCGGGGTGCCGCCGCTGCTGCGGGAGTTGATCACCCACCTGGGCGCCCCCGACCTCGGCGCGGAGCCGCGGGCCCGGGCGGAGGCCGTGCTCTTCGACCTGGTGCGACCGGTCACGGTGACCACGATCGAGCTGCCGATGCCCAAGGACGGGCGGGCCCGCAAGGTCGCCGAGGCGCTGCTCGCCCGCCCGGCGGACCACCGCCCGCTGGAGGAGTGGGGCCGGGAGGTCGGTGCCAGCGCCCGCACCCTGGCCCGGCTGTTCAGCGCCGAGACCGGGATGTCCTTCGGCCGCTGGCGGACCCGGGCCCGGCTGCGGGCGGGGCTCGAACACATGGCGGCCGACCGCCCGTTGGCGGCGGTCGCCCACCACGTCGGCTACACCACGCCCAGTTCCTTCATCGCCGCCTTCCGCCAGGAGACCGGCCGCACCCCCGGCGCGTACTTCACCGCGCGCTGAGCCTCCGCGCCGAGCCTCCGCGCCGGGCGTCACAGCGAGCCGAGCGCCTTCTCGAAGTCGCCGAGGGCCGCGATCGCGTCCTCGTAGCCGCCGGGCAGGAAGTAGACGCTGCCGAAGAGGTGGCCGGCCTTGGTGGCGGCGAGTTGCCGGAACGACTTCTGGGCGAAGAGCTTGGGGCCGAGGTTGGCGGGCTTGCCGTCGTTGGTCGTGTAGTAGAAGATCGCGTCGGCGTCGGAGAGCTTGCCGGTCACCAGCTCGTAGGAGACGGACTGCTGCTCGGCGAGCCGGGTGCTGCCGGTGGCGAAGACGGCGCCCGCGTCCGCGAGGATGCCGCCGATCGGCGAACCGTGCCCGTACAGCCACCAGTTGCCCTCGTCGAAGCCGCCCTGGAGCAGGTCCCATCGGGTGCGGGCGAGCACGGCGGCGTGCGCCTTCTTGATGGCGGCGGCGCGCTCGGTGTAGCGCTGCTTGAGCTTGGTCAGGGCGTCGGGGACGCCGAGGACGGTCGCGGTCTGGTCGGACATGTCGCGCCAGGGCGCCTTGGACTTGCTGAACGGGAGCAGCACGGTGGGGGCGAGCGCGGTGAACTGGTCGTAGGGGAGGTTCGCCTGGGCATCGATGCCGATGATCAGATCGGGCTTGAGCGCGGCGACCTTCTCCACCTGGATGGCGCCGCCGACGCCGTCGGAGACCTTGGGTATCGCCTTCCACCGGGTGAGGTCGCGCGGCGGGACGTACTCCTCGCCCGCGTTGAAGACGCCCGCCGGGGTCAGCCCGAGGTCGAACATCGCGGCCATCGGGAAGTCGTTGATCGCCACCACGCGCTTGGGCGCGGCCGGCACCTTCACCGGCCCCTTGGCGGTGTCGACGGTACGGGTGCCCGAACTTCCCTTCGACGCCTTGCCGGAGCCGCCCTCCGAGCCCGAACCGCCGCCGTTGGAGCCGCAGGCGGCGAGCCCGAACAGCGCGGCGCCAGCGGCCCCCGCGGTCAGCAGCCCGCGCCGGGTCGGACGGCCGGCGAGGCGGCCGGTGGGCTCGCCGTCGGATGCGGCGGCCGGCTCGGCGAGCGGGCGGGGCGGCAGGGACATCGGGACCTCCGGTACGGCGACAGGCACGGCCGGCGAGCGGACCAAGCCAGAACTTAGGGTGACCTAACTTTGGCTACCCTAAGTGGAATCTCCGGCGGCGAGATCTCCACTCGGACGCCTGATAGCGCCAGCCCGACAGCGACGCGGCGGATCGGCGGGGCCGCGCAGCCGCCCCGCGAGCGGCCAACGCGCCGTCCGCACAAGCCCTTTCGGCCACCCGGCCCGGCCGGACGCACCCGGCGCCGGCGACCGCGAGGCGACGAGAACCCCGCGCGCGGTGTCCGTCCAGCGACACAGAACGACCGTCCGTCGCGGGATGGACGCCGCCTCATGGGGGCAGCACGCGGGGGCGGGTGCGGTCGGCCGTGAAGATTTAGGTTAGCCTCCCCTTACTTCCCGGGGAGGGAAGTCCGCCGAGGAGAGCCCCATGAACGTCTCGCGCGCCCGAGTCGGGCCCGCCCCGGCCGCCGGGTCCGGTGGGTCCGGTGGGTCCACCAGGCCCGCCGGAACCGTCCGGCGCGCCCCCGCCCCCGCCCCCGCCCCGGCCTCGGTCCCGGGGCGCCGGCGCGCCACCGCCCTGTCCGCGGGGCTGCTCGGCGCCGCGGCCGTGCTCACGCTCGCGGTCGTGGCCAGCCTCGCCATCGGCGCCAAGTCGGTGCCGCCGGGCACCGTCTGGGACACGGTGTTCCACCACGACCCGAACAACGCCGACCAGGTCATCGTCACCTCGCTGCGCCTGCCGCGCACCGTGATCGGGCTGCTCGCCGGGGCCGCGCTCGGCCTGTCCGGCACCCTCATGCAGGGCCTGACCCGCAACCCGCTCGCCGACCCCGGCCTGCTCGGCGTCAACTCCGGCGCCTCGCTCGCCGTCGTCACCGCGATCAGCGTCTTCGGGGTGACCTCCTTCACCGGCTACGTGTGGTTCGGCTTCGTGGGTGCCGCGGCCGCCGCGCTGCTCGTCTACGCCGTCGGGTCGCTCGGCCGCGAGGGCGCCACCCCGGTCAAGCTCGCGCTCGCCGGCGCCGCGGTCAGCGCGGGCCTGTCCTCGCTGACCACCGCCGTACTGCTCACCGACACCGCGACGTTCGACCAGTTCCGGTTCTGGGAGGTCGGCTCGCTGGCCGGACGCGGGCTGTCCACCGCGTACCAGGCCGGGCCGTTCGTCCTGGTGGGCGCGGTGTGCGCGCTCGGCTCCGGGCGCCTGCTCAACACCCTCGGCCTCGGCGACGACGCCGCGCGGGGCCTGGGCCAGAACGTGGCGGCCGCAAGGCTGTTCTGCGCGCTGTCGGTGGTCCTGCTCTGCGGCTCGGCCACCGCCCTGGCCGGGCCGATCGCCTTCGTGGGCCTCACCGTGCCGCACACCGTGCGCTTCTTCACCGGGCCCGACCACCGCTGGATACTGCCGTACTCGATGCTGATCGCCCCCGCCCTCCTGCTCGTCTCCGACGTGGTCGGCCGCGTCGCGGCCCGCCCGGGCGAGATCCAGGTCGGCATCGTCACGGCCGTGATCGGGGCGCCCGTCCTCGTCGTCCTGGTACGCCGCAGCCGATTGGCGGGACTGTAGATGGCAGCGAACGCCTCCGGCGGCAGCCGGACCGGCCTCCCCTCGCCGCGCCCGGCGGCAACGGGACCGGGAACGGGACCAGGAACGGCTACGGCTACGGCTACGGCCGCCATCGGAGCGGTCGGCGCGGGCTCGGCTCCCGGACGAGGCGTCTCCGCGGAGGCGCTGCGGGCCGTACGGGCCGCGCGCAGCCGGCCGCGGGTGCGGGCGAGCGCGGTCACGCTCGCCATGGCGGTGGTGGTCTTCGGGCTGTTCTGCGCGTCGCTGTCGGTGGGGAGTTTCCGTGTCCCGGTGCTGGACGTGCTGCGGACGCTGGGCGGCGGTGGCGACGCCGGGACCCGGTTCATCGTGGTGCAGGTGCGGATGCCGCGCGCGATGACGGGAGTCGCGGCGGGTGCGGCCTTCGGGCTGTCCGGGGCGGTCTTCCAGTCGCTGATCCGCAATCCGCTGGCGAGTCCCGACGTCATCGGGATCACCGCGGGCGCGAGTGCCGCGGCCGTGATCTCGATCGTGGTGTTCTCGCTGTCGGGCACGGCGGTGTCGCTGACCGCGGTGGCCGGGGCGCTGGTGACGGCGCTGCTGATCTACCTGCTCGCGTGGCGCCGGGGCGTGACCGGCTACCGGCTGGTGCTGGTCGGTATCGGGGTCGCGGCGGCGCTGTCCAGCGTGGTCTCCTTCCTGCTCACCCGCGCCGACGTCTACACCGCGCAGCAGGCGCTGCTGTGGCTGACCGGCAGCCTCGACGGCGCGGACTGGCCGCGGGCGCGCGGGGTGCTGTACCCGCTGGTGGTGCTGCTGCCGGCCGCGTTCGTCGCCGCCCGGACGCTGCCCGCGCTCGGCCTCGGCGACGACGCCGCGCGGGGGCTGGGCGTCCGGGTGGAGCGCGGCCGGCTGGGGCTGATCCTCGCCGGGGTCTGCCTGGCCGCCGTGGCCACGGCGGCCGCCGGGCCGGTCGCGTTCGTCGCGTTCCTGTCCGGGCCGGTCGCCCGCCGGCTGCTGCACGGCCGCGGTCCGGCGCTGGTGCTGTCCGCGCTGACCGGCGCCGCCCTCATGCTCGGCTGCGACTTCGCCGGGCAACACCTGCTGGGGCCGACCGAGTTCCCGGTCGGCGTGGTCACCGGGGTGCTGGGTGCGCCCGCCCTGCTGTGGCTGCTCGCCCGCGCCAACCGTGTCGGCCAGGGAGGCTGAACCCTTGAGCAACACCGATACCGACGCCGACACTGACGCCGCGGCCAGAGCGACGGCCGACAGCGCGGCCGGTGCCCCCGCCGGCACCACCGCCGGTGCCACGACCCGTGCCGCGACCGGCGACCGGGCCCGCGCCGACCGGGACGCGGCCGCACCGGACGCGACCGCACCGGACGCCGCCGCACCGGACGTCCCCGGCCGGGCCCTCGCGGACCCGCCGAGTTCGCTCGCCGCCAGCGAGGTGCACCTGGGGTACGAGCAGCGGACCGTGGTCCGCGGGGTGAGCGTCGAGATCCCCACCGGTCAGGTCACGATGATCGTCGGCCCGAACGCCTGCGGGAAGTCCACGCTGCTGCGGGGCCTGGCCCGGCTGCTCACACCGAGCGCGGGCGAGGTGCTGCTCGACGGCCGCAGCATCCACTCCCTGCCGACCAAGCAGGTGGCCGAGCGGCTCGGAATACTCCCGCAGACGCCGATCGCGCCGGACGGTATCCGGGTCGTGGACCTCGTGGGGCGCGGCCGCTACCCGCACCAGGGGTGGTTCCGGCGCTGGACCGCCGCCGACGACGAGGCGGTCACCGAGGCGCTGGCCGCGACCGACACGCTCGATCTCGCGGACCGCTCGGTGGACGAGCTCTCCGGGGGGCAGCGGCAACGGGTCTGGATCGCCGTCGCGCTGGCCCAGCGCACCGGCGTGCTCCTGCTCGACGAGCCCACCACGTATCTCGACCTGCCGCACCAGGTCGAGGTCCTGGACCTCGTCACCGACCTCAACCGCGAGCGCGGCGCCACGGTCGTCACCGTCCTGCACGACCTCAACCTCGCCTGCCGCTACGGCGACCACCTCATCGCCATGAAGGACGGCGAGATCTGCGCGGAGGGGGCGCCGCGCGAGGTCGTCACCGCGGAGACGGTCCGCGAGATCTTCGGCATCGACTGCAGGGTCGTCTCCGACGAGGTCTCGGGCACCCCCCTGGTCCTCCCCATCGGCCGCCACCACGTGCTCCGCTAGGCCCTGTCCGACCATGACGGTTCCGGTCCGCTCCCGGCCACCGGCGCGGGGCCGGGAGCGGACCGGAACCGTCGCGGCAGGGGGCTGCGGGGCGGGGCACCCCCCGAATGGGCGCGCCGTCGTCGGCTGCCCGCCCGTGAGCGGGTACTGCTGACGTACCCGAGCCGCAAAGGACCCCCATGCCCACCGGTCTGAACGACGAGGAACTGTCCGCGCTGGACGCCCACTGGCGTGCGGCGAACTATCTGGCCGTCGGCCAGATCTACCTGCTCGACGGCAACCCACTGCTCAAGGAGCCGCTGCGCCCGGAGCACGTGAAGCCGAGGCTGCTGGGCCACTGGGGCACCTCCCCCGGCCTGAACCTGGTGCACACCCACCTGAACCGGGTGGTGAAGGCCCGCGACCTGGACGCGATCTGCGTGTGGGGCCCTGGCCACGGCGGCCCCGCGGTGCTGGCGAACTCCTGGCTGGAGGGCAGCTACAGCCGCACCTACCCCGACATCACCCGGGACAGCGCCGGAATGGGCCGGCTGTTCCGCCAGTTCTCCTTCCCCGGCGGGGTGCCCAGCCACGTGGCACCGGAGACCCCGGGGTCGATCCACGAGGGCGGCGAGCTGGGCTACGCCCTGTCCCACGCCTACGGTGCCGCGTTCGACAACCCCGGTCTGCTGGTGACCTGCGTGATCGGCGACGGCGAGGCCGAGACGGGACCGCTGGCCACCTCCTGGCACGGCAACAAGTTCCTCGACCCCCGGCACGACGGCGCCGTGCTGCCGATCCTGCACCTGAACGGCTACAAGATCGCCAACCCCACCGTCCTGGCCCGGCTCCCCGAGGACGAACTCGACGCGCTGCTGCGCGGCTACGGCCACGACCCGATCCACGTCATCGGCGACGAACCCGCCGCGGTGCACCGTGCGATGGCCGCGGCGATGGACACCGCGCTGGACCGGATCACCGCGCTCCAGGAGGCGGCCCGTACGGGTGGGGACCCGGCGGCGGACGGCGTCGACCGGCCGCGCTGGCCGATGATCGTGCTGCGCACCCCGAAGGGCTGGACCGGCCCGGCGGTGGTCGATGGCCTGCCGGTCGAGGGCACCTGGCGCGCCCACCAGGTCCCGCTCTCCGAAGTCCGCACCAACCCCGAACACCTGCGGCAACTGGAGGAGTGGCTGCTGTCCTATCGCCCCACCGAGCTCTTCGACGACGCCGGCCGCCCCCGCGAGCAGGTGCTGGCCTGCGTGCCGTCCGGCGACCGGCGGCTGGGCGCGAACCCGCACACCAACGGCGGGCTGCTGCTGCGCGACCTGCCGGTCCCCGACCTGGACGAGTTCGCGGTCGCGGTCGAGCGGCCCGGCACCGACATGCACGAACCGACCCGCGTGCTGGGGCAGTTGCTGGAGCAGGTGATGGCCGACACCGCGCAGCGCCGCGACTTCCGGATCGTCGGTCCCGACGAGACCGCCTCCAACCGCCTCGACGCGGTCTACTCCGCCTCGGGCAAGTCCTGGCAGGAGCGGCTGGTGGACACCGACGAGCACCTCGACCGGCACGGCCGGGTGCTGGAGATCCTCTCCGAACACACCTGCCAGGGCTGGCTGGAGGGCTACCTGCTCACCGGCAGGCACGGCCTGTTCTCCTGCTACGAGGCGTTCGTCCACATCGTCGACTCCATGGTCAACCAGCACATCAAGTGGCTGCGCACCACCCGCAGGCTGCCGTGGCGGCGCCCGATCGCCTCCCTCAACTACCTGCTCACCTCGCACGTCTGGCGCCAGGACCACAACGGCTTCTCGCACCAGGACCCCGGCTTCATCGACCACGTCCTGAACAAGTCCCCCGAGGTGGTCCGCGTCTACCTCCCGCCGGACGCCAACACCCTCCTGTCGGTCGCCGAACACGCCCTCAAATCAAGGGACTACGTCAACGTCATCGTCGCCGGCAAGCAACCCTGCTTCGACTGGCTGACGATGGACGAGGCCCGCGCGCACTGTGCCCGCGGCGCGGGTATCTGGGAGTGGGCCGGCACCGAGGACGGCACCCGCGAACCGGATGTCGTGCTGGCCTGCGCCGGCGACGTGCCCACCCAAGAGGTGCTGGCCGCCGCCCAGTTGCTCCGCCACCACCTGCCGCAGCTCGCGGTGCGCGTCGTCAACGTCGTGGACCTCGCGCGTCTGCTGCCGGAGAAGGAGCACCCGCACGGCATGTCCGACCCGCAGTACGACGCGCTGTTCACCGCTGACCGGCCGGTGATCTTCGCGTACCACGGCTACCCGTGGCTGATCCACCGGCTCGCCTACCGCCGTACCGGCCACCGCGACCTTCATGTGCGCGGCTACAAGGAGATCGGCACCACCACCACGCCGTTCGACATGGTCGTCAGCAACGACCTCGACCGCTACCGCCTGGTCATGGACGTCATCGACCGCGTGCCGGGGCTTGCCGTACGGGCCGCACCCGTACGGCAGTTGATGGAGGACACCCGGCTGCGGCACCGGAGCTGGATTCGGGCTCACGGCACCGACCTGCCGGAGGTGGCCGACTGGCGGTGGGACGGCTGAGGGTACGCACCGCCGCGGGTGCGTTGCCGCTCGCCGTCAGGGGGTGGCGGGAGGCGGGGAACGGGTGGTGCGGGCGGGCTGGTTGGCGGGGGGTCGCTGGGGCTCCGGTGGCGGGGTTCGAGACTGCATATTTACGGCGCCTGCGGGTGATTCCGATCATTACTGTCTCTCCTCGCGCCACAAATATACGAACGTCTCGAACCCCGCCCCCTTCGCCCCCGCTCGCTCCCTCCAGGGCTCCAGAGGCCGAGGGCTCCACGGGCCGGGGCTCCACGGGCTGGGGCTCCCGGGCTGGGATTCGTGGTTCGGGGGTGGTGGGCTCCGCTGGCGGGGTGGGGTTCAGAGGGGGTGGGTGGTTCGGGGGGCGGTGGGAGCTGGCTCCGCGCTCGGCGAAGCTGACACGGTGGCGGGAGGCAAGAAGGGCAGGTGGCGGGGGGGTGGGACCCGGGTGCGGCGTGCCGGGGGGTGCGGGGCGGGGGCGCCCGCGGGCGTACTCCTGTGGGGGTAGTGGGGGGCGGGATACCCGCTCGGGAGGCGGGGGGAAGTCGGTCCTCGGCGGGACGATCGCGGCGGCGTGGCCGGAAACGATGGTCGGGTGTCCGGGCGCCGGGTGCCCGGGGTGACGACCGTTGAGAGGGGAACCCACCATGAGGGCCGCAGAGTTGGGGGCGGGCGCCGGGCCGGGGGCCGGTGGTCCGGGAGGGGGGCGCCGGGGGGTGCGGCGGCTGCCGTGGCTGGTGCTGGCGCTGTGGATCGGGGTGCTGGCCGTGGCGGTGCCGCTGGCCGGCCGGCTCGGGGACGTGCAGCGCGACAGCGTGGTGGACTATCTGCCGGCGAGTGCCGACTCCACCCAGGTCGCCAAGATCCAGCAGGAGTTGCCGGGTGGTGAGGCCACCGACCTGGTGATCGTCTACCACCGTGACGGCGGCCTCACCGCGGCGGACCGCGATACGGCCGGCCGGCAGACCGCCCGGCTGGCGCGTACCTACCGGCTCGGCGGTGACGCGGCGCCGACGGGTGTGCCGTCGAAGGACGGCAGCACGCTGATGTACCCGGTCTCCAGCACCCAGCCCGGCCAGGACTCCGATGCGAAGCGGAAGTTCGTCGACGGGGTGCGGGACATCACCACGGGCGGGCACGGGCTGACGGTGAAGGTCGGCGGACCGGGCGGGCTGGACGCCGACGCGGCGGAGGTCTACGGCTCGCTGGGCGGTCCTCTGCTCTACACCACCGTGCTGGTGGTGGCGGTGCTGCTGATCCTGATCTACCGCAGCCCGGCGCTGTGGCTGGTGCCGCTCTTCGCGGCCGGCGCCGCGGACGTGCTGTCGATGGCGGTGACGTACCTGCTCAACCGGGCGTTCGGGATCACCGTCAGCGGCCAGAGTTCGGGGGTGATGACGATCCTCGTCTTCGGTGTGGGCACGGACTACGCGCTGCTGCTGGTGGCCCGCTACCGCGAGGAACTGCGGCGCACCGCCCGGCCGTACGACGCGATGCGCACCGCGCTGCGCCGGTGCGCCCCGGCGGTCCTGGCGTCGGCCGGCACCGTGGCCGCGGGCATGCTGTGCCTGCTGGCGGCGGACCTCAACAGCAGCCGCGGCATGGGTCCGGCCGCCGCGGTGGGCGTGCTCAGCGCGCTGGCGGCGATGGTGACGCTGCTGCCCGCGCTGCTGGTGCTGCTGGGACGGCGGCTGTTCTGGCCGCTGGTGCCGGAGCCGGGCACCGAGCCGCAGCAGCGGCGCGGCGGCTTCACGGCGATCGGCGGGCTGGTCGGTCGCCGGCCGGTGGCGGTGCTGGTCTCCGGCGTGGTGCTGCTCGGCGCGCTGGCGTTGGGCGTGCTGCACCTGCCGGGCAGCGTGAAGCAGCAGGACAGCTTCGCCACCCGGCCGGACTCGATCGTGGCGGCGCAACTCCTCGCCAAGGCGTATCCGGACCAGGCGAGCCAGCCGATCACGGTGATCTCGCCGGCCGGTGCGGCGGCCGCGGCCGAGCGGACCGCCCGCGGCACCGGCGGCGTCGCGGAGGTCCGGCCTGGACGCACCGGCGGCGGCTGGAGCGAGTTCTTCGTCACCGCCGACAGCCCGCCGCAGTCCGCCGCCGAGACCGCGACCATCAGGCAGTTGCGGTCGGCGCTGCCCGGCTCCTACGTCGGCGGGCCCAGCGCGCAGCAGATCGATCTGCGGTCCACCAACAGCCGGGACCGCGCGATCGTGGTGCCGATCGTGCTGGCGGCGGTGGTGCTGATCCTGATCCTGCTGCTGCGCAGCCTGGTCGCGCCGCTGCTGCTGGCCGCCGCCGTGATCGCGGTGTGGGGTTCCGCGCTGGGCGTCGGCGGGCTCGTCTTCGGGCCGGTCTTCGGCTTCCACGGCACCGATCCGGGGCTGGCGCTGCTCAGCTTCGTGTTCCTGGTCGCCCTCGGCGTGGACTACGGCATCTTCCTGATGCACCGGATGCGGGAGGAGGCGCTGCACGGCGCGCCGCCGCGGCAGGCCACGCTCGGCGCGCTGCGGACCACCGGCGGGGTGATCACCTCGGCGGGGATCGTGCTGGCGGCGACGTTCTCGGTGCTGGTGAACATGCCGCTGGTGCAACTGGCCGAGTTGGGCTTCGTGATCGCGGTCGGGGTGCTGCTGGACACGTTCGTGGTGCGGACGTTCCTGGTGACGTCGGCGTCCCTGCTGCTGGGGCGGCGGCTGTGGGCGCCGGGCGCGCTCGGCCGGGCCCGCCCGCAGCACGGCGGACCCGGCGACGGACCGGGCGGCGGACCTGGCGGCGATGCGGGTGACGGCAACCACGGCATTGACGGTGCCGGCGGCCACGGCATTGACGGCGCCGGCGGCGATGCGGGTGACGGCGGCAACGACTCTGCCCGCGGCGGCCGTTCGCAGGCGACCGGGGGCGCGGACGGCGAGGGGGCGGCCGGCACCGAGCAGCCCGCACCGGCCGCCGGCTGACGCGATACGGCCGGCATGTCGATCGTCGTACGCCACAGGGCGGGCGCCCCCCTGGTGAGGGAGCGCCCGCCGTACGGCCGGTCGTCAGCGCGGCGAAGGAACGGCTCCTCCGGTCGGCGCTTCGGCCCCGGTCACCGTGATGCCCGCGCCTGTGCGCGCAGGGCGTCCGCGACCGCCCGGAGGAAGGTGGCGTACGCGCCCGGGGCGGGCGGGAGTTCGGGGTTCCAGGGCAGCACCTGGGCGGTGAGGGAGAGCCGTTGCCAGGCGGGGACGTCGGCGAGCGCGGACAGCGGCGCGGCGTTGGCGCGGGTGTCGGCGAGGACGACGCCCGCGCCGCCGACCGCCGCCAGGGCCTGATCCCAGTCCACAGTGCGCCAGTTGACGCCGGGACCGCGGCCGGGGTCGGCCATCCGCACCCCGAGGTCCGCGAGGTGCCGTAGCTCCGGCCAGGTGTCCGGCCGGGCCAGGTGCACCTGTTCGGGGCCGCCCGGCGACAACGCGACCACCCGGGCGGTCCCCTCGCCGACCGCCAGGGCCCGTAACTCCTCCTCGGCGAGGGCCAGTTCGCCGCCGGCGGCACCCGCTTCCGCGCCGAAGGCCGTCGCCAGGTCGGCGAAGTGGCCGAGTATCGTCCGCAGCGACGCGTCGCCGCCGACGCCGAGCGCGACCACCGGTACGCCCGCCGCCTCGGCCACGGACTCCGCGAGGGCGTACGGCGCCTTCCCGTCGTAGGTCACGTCCACCACCACGTCCGGGCGCAGTTCGCGCAGGGCGTCCGGCGCGACGTCCGCTCCCCCGCCCAGGTAGGCGACTTGGCGCGGGTCGAGCCCGCCGAGCTTCGCCGGGTCGGCGTCCGCGCCGCTGTCGTGGCCGGACCCGTAGACCGCCACCGGCCGCACGCCGTACTCCCACAGCGCCGCCCCGGCTCGTACGTACGCCACCACCCGCGGCGGCGCACCCGGCCCGGACGAGGTGCTGCCCCGGTCGTCGGTGAACTCCCAACCCGCCTGCCGCGCACTGCCGTTCGTCATACGGTGCCCCCTTCGCGATCCGCGCGGAGCTTCGCGGGCCCCGCCGCGTGCTCTCCACCCTGCGCTCCGACCGGCCGCGCCACAAGGGTGCCTGCAGCGGGTGGTGCGGGGGGCGGCCAACAGGGTTACGGCGAAAGGGAGTTCGGCGGGCAGGGGGCCGCGGTCAGGCGGCGGACGGCGTGAAGTAGTCGCCGTGCTCCAGGTCTTCCAGCAGCGTCGGGTGAGTCGGCGTCCAGCCGAGCAGTTGCCGGGTGCCGTCGCTGGAGACGGGCGCGTCGATGCCGAACACCCGGGCCATGAAGGGGTTCCCGAAGTGCTCGGCCGCCTCCTCGGGTGCCAGGGAGGCGGTGGGCAGGCCGAGCATCCGTCCGATCGTCTCGGCGATGCTCCTGAAGGCGACGCCGCCTTCTGCCGCGCCGTGCAGCACGCTGCCCGCGGGAGCGGACTCCAGCGCCAGCCTGAACAGGCGGGCGGCGTCGGCCCGGTGGACGGCGGGCCAGCGGTTGGCGCCGGTGCCGATGTAGGCCGAGGTGCCGGTCTTGCGCGCGGCGGCGACCAGCATCGGGACGAACCCGTAGTCGCCGGGACCGTGCACGGTGGGCGCCAGCCGGACCAGGCTCGCGCGCACTCCCCGCGCGGCGGAGTCCAGGCACGCCTGCTCGCCCGGGATGCGGAAGGCCGCGATCGAGGCGGGGTCGGGCGCGTCCTGCTCGCCGCTCACCCGGCCGACGGGCATCACCAGCGTGCCGGAGGTGCTGACGAACGGTTTGCCCGAACCCGTCAGCGCGCCGCCGAGCGCCTCGATCGCGGTGCGGTCGCGCCTGATGAGGTCCTCCGGGTCGGCGAAGTCGCCGCCGAAGGCCATGTGCAGGACGCCGTCCGCCGCCTCCGCTCCTGCCCGCAGGCTGTCGAGGTCCTCCAGCGAGCCGCGGTGCGCGGTCGCGCCGAGCCCCTCCAGGCGCGCGGCCGAGGCGTCGGAACGCGCCAGGCCGGTGACCTTGTGCCCGGCCGCGACCAGTTCGGCGACGACGGTCGGTCCGGTCAGCCCGGAACCTCCGGTGACGAAGACATGCACGATGAACTCCCTTGAGCCGTTCGGCACTGCTCCACGTAGTGACAGGGACTGTCGCTACGGCCTTCAACGTAGCACGTAACGTCAGAGACTGTCGCTACGCCGTGGATGCCGATCCGCCGATCCGCCGCCCGCCACCGCCCCGTCGACCCGGCGATCCGGCGCCCCGCCGATCCGCCGGCGCCCCGCCGCGACGAGGGGGCCCGACCGCCTTGACGTCGGCTTCTGCCGGTATTGGCCTATGCTGCTGGGATGCCACGGGATGGACGGCCGGCGCGCCTACGACTCCAGCAGGCCGCTCTCGACCTGTACACGGAGCGCGGCTTCGACCAGGTCACCACCGCCGAAATCGCGGCGCGCGCGGGTGTCACCGAGCGGACCTTCTACCGGCACTTCGCCGACAAGCGCGAAGTGCTCTTCGGCCAGGAGGACTTCCTGCGTGACGCGCTGGAGCGCGCCGTCGCGGAGGCGCCCGGCACCCTCGGTCCGCTCGCGACGGTGCTGTGGGCGTTCCGCCGGATCACCCCGCTGCTGGAGGACAACCGGCCGCTCTCCGAGCCGCTGCACCAGCTCACCACCGCGACCCCGGCGCTGCGCGAACGCGAACTCGCCAAGACCGCGTCCCTGGCCTGCACCATGACCGCGGCGCTGGGCCGGCGCGGCGTCGACGACCGGTGCGCGTCGCTCGCCGCCCAGACCGCACTGGCCGTCGCCGGGCAGGCGACCCACCTGTGGATCGAGCAGACCGCCCGCCCTCTCGACCACTTCCTCGCCCAGGCGATCGACGACCTGAACTCGCTCTGCGAGACGGACGACCTCCCGAAGGACACGCACGCCAGCGCCTGAACCCGCCTTGACGCAGTGCTTCGCGCGCACCCCGCCGCACCCCGCCGCGCGCCTCGGCGGGCTGCGGTCCGCGGCGGTCAGCCCGCGCCGAGCACCCGCCCCCGGCGCCGAACGACTCCCCCGTAGCCCTGTACGGATGGTTCCACCGGGTCCTCGGACCGGCGCCCGAGGAGCCCGCGCGCTGGCTGCGCTTCCTGGCACGCGTCCCGTGATCGAGGTCCCCTCCCCTGCCGAGGTGGACCGCCTGGAGAGCCTGTGTGGGGGCAACTCCTGGCCCACCACAGTCGCGAGGCGGCACACCTGGCGGCTCTCGGCGCGGTGCGCCCGCCCGAGGAGTCCTGGCACCTGCGGCGGGGACAGTACCTCGATTGGCTACGGGAACCGCTCGCCGCGGTCCTGGTCGCCCGCCACGGGGACCGCCTGCTGGGCTACGCGTGCGTGCGGGTGGTCGACGCTCCGGGGTCCTGGCAGTGGGGGGACCGGGTCGGCGTGCTGGAAACGCTCGTGGTCGACGACGAGGCGCGCGGCGCGGGGATCGGGCAGGCTCTCGTCGGGGCCGCGCGTACGCGTCTCGCCGGGTCGGGCGTCCAGGTCATGAAGATCTCCGTCATCGCGGGCAACGCCGGCGCCCTGCGCTTCTACCAGCGGGAAGGCGCCGTCGACTTCGCGCAGACGCTGGTCATGCCCGTCTCGGGGTGACGGCGCGGACCGGGCCGCCGCCGCGATACCGGGCCGGCTCCGGCGCCCTCATGACGGAGGGCGCCGTCGCCACGGTCGCCGGGCGGCGAGCGGGCCGGGCGCGGTCCGGGGTGCGGGCCCGACCGCCGTCGGGGCGGACGGGCGGCGGGAGGGGGCGAAGATCCGTGGGCGGGCGGCCGGTTCGGCGGGGCCGCTCGCGTACGGTTCGGGCGCGGCTGGTGGCGTGACGGCCGGGCGCGGGCGGCGGGTGGGGGCCGCGCCCGGGCGGCCGAGGAGGACACCGGCCAGGACGAGTGGCAGGCCGGCGAGTTGGCGTGCGGTGAGCGGCTCGTGGGCAACCGCGGTGCCGAGCAGCACGCCGGTCACCGGGTTGAGCAGCCCGACCAGGCCGACGGTGGCGGCGGGCAGGTGCCGCAGCGCCGCGAACCAGGCCGTGAAGGCGACGGCGGTGGCGATCACGGCGACGTACCCGAAGCCGAGCAGCGCCCGGGCGCCGAGGGCGGGCGGCGCGCCCTCGAAGACCGCGGCGAAGGGCAGCAGAAGCAGGCCGCCGGCGAGCAACTGCCAGCAGGTGGAGGCCAGTACGTCGACTCCGGCGCCCCAGCGCTTGGCGAGCACGTAGCCGAGCGAGGACAGCAGCATCGCGCCCACGGAGGCCGCCACGCCCAGCGGGTCGGCGCCGTCCGAGCCGCCCCACAGCATCAGGCAGACCCCGCCGATACCGACGGCGGCGCCCAAGAGGTGTGCGGCGCGCGGGCGTTCGGCGATCAGCGGCCAGGCGATCAGTGCCATCACCAGGGGCGAGGCCGCCATGACGGTCGCGGCGGTGCTCGTCGGCAGGCGCTGCGCGGCGAGGTAGACCAGGGCGAAGAAGCCGCCGGCGTTGAGCACTCCGAGCAGGGCCGACCGCCACCACCACGCGCCGCGCGGGAGCTTGCGGCGCAACGCGAAGAGCAGCAGCCCGGCTGGCACCGCCCTGATCGCTCCGCCGTACAGCGGATCGCCCGGGGGCAGCGCCGCCTTGGTGACGTAGTAGTTCGCACCCCAGGCCACCGGGGCGACCGCCGCGAGCAGCACCCATCGCATATTGGCTTCCATGGAAGATACTATGCCTTCCACGGAAGCTATAGTGAAGTCATGCCCGCGCACCCCGCAGAACCGGCCGGCCCAGGCGGCCCGGCCGACCCCGGTGACCTCGGTGACCCCGGTGACCCCGGCACCCGCCGGCCCCTGGACCACATCGGCCGTATCCAGGCCGCATGGGCCCGCGAGCGGCCCGAGATCGACGTCTCGCCGCAGGGCGTCATCGGGCGGCTGCACCGCGTCGCCGGGCTGCTCACCGAGCAGTTGTGCGTCGTCTACCGCCGATTCGGCCTGAGCGAGGGCGAGTTCGACGTGCTCGCCGCCCTGCGCCGGGCCGGCCCGCCGTACGAACGCGCACCCGGCGAACTGGCCGCGCACACCATGGTCACGACCGGCGCGATGACGAAGCGGATCGACCGGCTGGAGCGCGGCGGCCTCGTCACCCGGCGCCGCGCCTCCGACGACGGGCGCGGCCGCGTGGTCGGACTCACCCCGGCCGGGCGCGAGTTGATCGACCAGGCGTTCGCCGAGCACATGCGGAACGAACGGCGCCTCCTGGACGCGCTCCCGCCCGGCGACGCCGCCCACCTGGAGGCCCTCCTGACCTCCTGGCTCGCCGAGATCGAGCCCCCGCGCGACGCGTAGGGCGGCAGCGGCAGGCACGGAAGGCCGGCGTCCGCGATCACGCGCGCCGGTGGCATCCTTGGGCGGTGTTCTCCTCCGACCGCGTGGGCGCCGTGTTCTTCGATGTCGACGGCACTCTCGTCCCCGGTACGAGTTCGTCGGTCTTCCTGGCCGGATTCCTCGGCCACCGCGACGAGTTGGCCGAGGCCGAGGCCGCATACGCCTGCGGCGCCCTGGACAACCGGCAGGTCTCCGAGCTGGATGCCGCGGGCTGGGCGGGCACACCGGAGGAACGGGTCTCCGGCTGGCTCGACGGGCTGCCCCTGGTCACGGGCATCGCGGAGACCGTGGCCTGGTGCCGGCGGAACGAGCTGCTGCCCGTGCTGGCGACCCTCGCCTGGTCGCCGGTCGGCGGCCACCTGGCCGAGCGATTCGGCTTCCACGCGTTCTGCGGGCCACGGCTGGAGACCGCGGACGGCCGGTTCACGGGCCGGGTCGCCCGTCACTTCGACGAGCACGACAAGCGGGACTTCGCCCGCGCGCAGGCACGAGAGTCGGGGCTGTCCCTCCGTTCCTGCGCAGCCGTCGGGGACAGCCGCTCCGACCTGCCGCTGTTCGCATCCGTCGGGTTGAGCGTGGCGTTCAACGGCTCGGCTGGCGCGCGGGCGGCGGCCACCGCCACCGTGGACGACGGCGACCTGCGCAGCGTGCTTCCCGTCCTGGGCCGCCTGGTCACGGCCGCTCGCCGCTGACCGTCGATGACCGTCGATGGCCGCCGACGGCCGCTGCGAGGGCGGGCACCGGGTGGCGGTGCGCGGCGAAACGCGAGCAGGTCGCGTCACGCGGCGGCCGTGCGGCGCGTCGCCGAACGGGGGCCGGGCTGAGCCAGGCTGAGCCAGGCCGACCCGCAGCCCGTACCCCGCACCCCGCACCCCGCACCCCGGGGTGGATCGATTCGGAAACGTGATCGGTCCCGATCAGGAATCATCGTTGGACGCGGGCCGTATCCGTCCTGCATGCTTCCTGGCATGACGACGCACATGCTCGCGGAGAGGCCCGGCCGGCACGGCCCGGCCCTCGGTGTCGCGTTCGTCGAGGTGCCCGTGCCGGCCGGTTCCCCGCTGCTCACCCAGCGCAGGGTCATCGACTTCGGCACCGGCACCTCCGCCGGCTGTCGCCGCGGCTAGCCGAGCCCTTCCACGGCAGCGGGCCGACCGCCAGGCCCGGCACGCGGGTGACCGAACCCGCGTCCGTGGTGCGGCCGTTCCCGCGCCTCCCGCCACCGCAGCGGTACGCGTCACCGCAGAGCCGTACGCGTATCCATCCCGCCCCGTTCCCCGGCACCCCTGCCCCGTCGCGTTGCCGCGTGCCCCGAGCGCCGCGCGGTCCGCGCGCCCCTGCCCCAAGGACACCGCCATGAGCTCCGTGAGCACCGTTCCCGACCCCACGTCGTGGGAGATCCCGCCGTCGCTGAACCCGCGCGGCACCGTGCTGCTGCTGCCGGGCCGCGGCGAGGACCCGCGGCTGTACGAGCGGCTCGGCGCGCGGATCGCCGCGGACGCCTACCGGGTGCGGGCGGTGGCCGACCCCAGCAGGTGGCCACGGGAGGCGGCGCGTCAGGTGAAGGAGGCGCTGGCGGACGGGGAGCCGGCGAAGCCGCTGGTACTGGCGGGGTCGGACGCGGGCGCGCTGTTCGCGGTGGGCCTGGTGGCGGCCGGCGAGGTGGAGGTCGACGCGCTGGTGCTGGCCGGGCTGCCGACGAAGGACGTGGCGGCGTCCCAACCCGCCGACTGGTCGGAGGAGTTGGGCTCGCGGACGGCGTGCCCCACCCACCAGGGCCGGCTGGCCGAGCCGGGGCGGCTGGAGCGCGGCGCGCTGTACGCGCCGCTGCCGCGGGAGTGGTACGACCGCGCCGACCTGTCGAAGGTCTCCGTGCCGGTGCTCGGTCTGCACGGCGCGGCCGACCCGGTCAGCCCGCCGGCCGCCGCGCGCACGGCGTACGCGGCAGCGCCCCGCGCGGAGTTGGTGACCCTCGCCGACGGACGGCACGACGCGTTCAACGACCTCTCGCACCGCACCGCCGCCGCGACCGTGGTGCTGTTCCTGGAACGGCTGCGGCTGGGCGCGGACTTGGCGCCCATCGCGATCTCCGAAGAGCTGCCCCGATGAGCGGCGGCGCGGCCGGACCGGCTGCGGCTCCCGTACGCTACGTGGTCATCGGCGCGGGCGCGGTGGGCGTCACGCTCGCCGCCGGGCTGCACCGCACGGGCGCCGACGTGCTGCTGGTGGCCCGCGGCCGGCAACTCGCCGCGCTGCGCTCGGGCCGTCTGCGGCTGGTGCGGCCGGACGGCGAGCACACGGTCGACGTGCCGTACGCGGCGGGGCCGCGGGAGGTCGCGCTGACCGGCACCGACGTGCTGGTGCTCGCGGTGAAGGCGCAGGACGCCGAGCAGACCGTGGCGGAGTGGGCGTGGCGCCCGGTCGCGGTCCGCGACGGCGGTACGGAGCCGGCCGCGCGGGTGCTGCCGCTGGTCACCGTGCAGAACGGGCTGGACGGCGAGCGGGTGGCGCTGCGGCGCTTCGCGCACGTGCTGGGGGCGAGCGTGTGGGTGCCGGCGGTGTACGTCGAGGACGGCGTCGTGGTCTCGCCCGCCGCGCCGACCGAGGCGGCGCTGTGGCTGGGCCGCTACCCGAGCGGGACCGACCACCCGGCGCTGGAGCGGCTGGCGGCGGACCTGCGGGCCGCGTCGTTCGCGACGCAGGTCGTACCGGACATCGCCGGGTGGAAGGCGGCGAAGCTGGTCGGGAGCGTGCAGAACGTGCTCGACGCGCTCTACCGGCCGAGCGAACTGCGCGACCGGGTGGCGGAGTTGCTGGCCGATGAGGCCCGTACCGCGCTGGTGGCGGCCGGGCTGCCGCCGGTCGACCGCGAGGCGCGCAGCACGCTGGACCTGTCCGGCTTCACCCTTCACGACATCCCCGGCCACCCGCGCGGCGGAAGCTCGACCTGGCAGAGCCTGGCCCGGTCCGGTTCGCTCGAAGTGGACTTCCTCAACGGCGAGGTGGTGCTCCTGGCGCGGCTGGCCGGTGCGTCGGTGCCGGCGACGGCGTACCCGGCGACGGCGTCGGTGCCGGCGGGGGCGACGGCGTACCCGGCAGCGAACGCGGCGCTGCTCGCGCGTGCCCGGCAGGCCGAGGCCGACGGCACCCCCGCCGGTTCGCTCGGCGACGCGGACCTCGCCGCGACCGTGCCGGGGCTGCACCCGCCGGTCCTGGTCGGCGCGAAGGAACTGGCCGACGAACTCGCCTCCGAGCAGCCGCCGTTGCTGCTGGACGTGCGCTGGGCGCTGGGCGACCCGGACGGCCGCGCGCACTACCAGGAGGCCCACATCCCCGGTGCCCGCTACGTGGACCTCGACACCGAACTCGCCGCGCCCGCAGAGCCGTTGAAGGGCCGCCATCCGCTGCCGGACCTCGCCGACCTGCAACGCGCCGCCCGGGGATGGGGGTTGCGCGCCGGGCGGCCGGTGGTGGTGTACGACGACGCGGGCGGCCTGGCCGCGGCGCGTGCCTGGTGGCTGCTGCGGTGGGCGGGCGTGTCCGACGTCCGCGTGCTCGACGGCGCGCTCGGCGCGTGGCGGGCGAGCGGGGAACCGCTCGCCGGGGGTGACGAACCGCCCGCCGAACCCGGCGACGTGGTGCTGCGCGCCGGCCGGCTGCCGGTGATCAGCGCCGAGGAGGCCGCGGAACTGGCCGAGGACGGCGTGTTGCTGGACGCCCGCGCGGGCGAGCGCTACCGCGGTGAGACCGAGCCGGTGGACGCGCGGGCCGGGCACATCCCCGGCGCGGTCAGCGCGCCGACCGCCGAGAACCTCGACGGCGAGGGGCTGTTCACCGATCCGGCCGCGACCCGGCGGCGCTTCGCCGCACTGGGCGTCGGAGCGGGCACGACGGTGGGCGTGTACTGCGGCTCCGGAGTGACGGCCGCGCACCAGATCGCCGCGCTCGCGTCCGCCGGCATCGACGCGGCGCTCTACCCCGGTTCGTGGTCGGCCTGGTCCGCGGACCCTGACCGGCCGGTGGCGACCGGACCGCGGCCGGACGGCGCCGCGGCCGATGCGTCGTCCCATGCCGATGCCGATGCCGAGCCCGAGCCCGTTGCCGTTGCCGTTGCCGAGTCCGAGTCCGATGCCGACGTCGCACCCGAACGCGTCGGCCCCGAAGGGGGATTGCGATGAGCACGAGTGAGATGTCCCGGCCGCCGAACGCCGCGACGGCCGGCACCGGCACCGGCACCGGCACCGGGTATCCCGCCACGCCAGACGCCGGCGCGCGCCCGTCGAAGGAGCCGCCGGAGGACACCGGCCCCGTCGCACCGCCCGCGAACGACGGCGGCCGGAGCGCCGACAGCAGCGGAGACGTGGAGACGATCCGGCCGGCCCACGAGCGACGCCGCCGCCAGGTGCCGCGGCCCCTGCGCCGGGCCTCGGGCCCGGTCGGCGCGCTGCTGCTGTGGTGGCTGCTCAGCGCGACCGGGGTGCTCTCGCCCGACACCCTCGCCTCCCCCGTGCGGGTCTTCCACAAGGGCTGGGACCTGGCCGCCGACGGCCAACTCGGCTCCGCGATACGGGTGTCCACCCAGCGCGTGATCGAGGGCTTCCTGATCGGCGCGGTCGCGGGCACCGCGCTGGCCCTGCTCGCCGGGCTGTTCCGGCTCGGCGAGGACCTGATCGACTCCACCGTCGGCATGCTGCGCGCGCTGCCCTGGGTCGGCCTGATCCCGCTGTTCATCGTCTGGTTCGGCATCGACGAGAAGCCCAAGATCGCGCTCGTGGTGATCGCGGTGACCTTCCCGCTGTACTTCAACATCTACGCCGGAATCCGCGGCGTGGACCCCCAACTGGTCGAGGCGGGAACGGTGTTGGGCCTCAACCGCTGGGGCCAGATCCGGCACATCGTGCTGCCGGGCGCGCTGCCCGGCGCCCTGGTCGGCCTGCGCTACGCCCTCGGCAGCGCCTGGCTCGCCCTGGTCTTCGCCGAGCAGATCAACGCGAGCAACGGCATCGGCTACCTCATGAACAACGCCGAGCAGTTCTTCCAGACCGACGTGATCGTGGTCTGCCTGGTGGTCTACGCGGTGCTCGGCCTGGTCAGCGACCTGATCGTGCGGCTCTGCACCAAGTACCTGCTGTCCTGGCGCGCATCCTTCGACGGAGCATGACGATGACGACTCCCACCACACAGACTCCCCCGACCACGGACACATCAAAGGCCCGCACCGTGAACGGGACCGGCACCGGTTCCCGCCCCGACACCTCCGTACGCGTCCGGGGCCTGGTCCGCGCCTTCGACCGGCGCCGGGTCGTCGACGGGCTCGACCTCGACATCCGGCCGGGCGAGTTCGTCGCCCTGCTCGGGCACAGCGGGTGCGGCAAGAGCACCCTGCTGCGGGTGCTGGCCGGCCTCGACCGCGACATCGAGGGCACCGTCACGGTGCCGCGGCGCCGCGCGGTGGCCTTCCAGGCGCCCCGGCTGCTGCCGTGGAAACGGGTGTGGCGCAACGTCGTACTGGGTCTGCCCGGCCGTGCCGACCGCGCGCTCGCCGAGCGCTACCTCGCCGAGGTCGGCCTGACCGAGCGTGCCGCCGTGTGGCCGAAGACGCTCTCCGGCGGAGAGGCGCAGCGCGTGTCGCTGGCCCGCGCGCTGGTACGGCAACCCGACCTGCTGCTGCTCGACGAGCCGTTCGGCGCGCTCGACGCGCTGACCAGGACCAACGCCCAAAGGTTGGTGGGCGAGTTGTGGACCCGGCACAACTGCGGGGTCCTGCTGGTCACCCACGACGTGGAGGAGGCCGTACTGCTCGCCGACCGGGTGCTGGTGATGCGGGACGGCCGGATCGCCCACGAGGCGGTGGTCGACCTGCCCCGGCCGCGCGACATCGGCGCACCCGAGTTCGTCGCGTTGCGTACGTCGCTGCTCGCCCGCCTCGGCGTCGGCCCGCACGACCCGAACGACCCGACAGACCCCGCAGGCCCGGCAGGCCCGGCAGGCCCGGCCGACCTCGCGGACCCGGCCGACGCGTAGCCCCCGTTCCCGCCCCCACCGCCCCCCTTGGACCCCACAGCGGCTCCACGCGCCAACTCCCGTACTCCGCACCGGCGTACGCCGAGCCGTCCTGCCCGCTCCCGCTCGACACCCGAACCCGGCACCCGAACCCGCGGCACCCCGTACCCGTATCCCGCGCTCCACGAACCCCGAGGACAGCCATGCCCCGCCCCCTTCCGCGGCTCCTCGCCGCGGCCGCAGCCGTCACGCTCAGCCTCACGCTCCTCGCGGCCTGCGGCGACGCGAAGAAGACGGACACCGACGTCAAGGCCGCGTCCGGCGGCACCGACCTGTCCGGCGTGACCTTGACGCTCGGCGACCAGGCCAACGGACTCCAGACCCTGCTCAACGCGGCCGGCACCCTCAAGAACACTCCGTACAAGGTGAAGTGGGCCGAGTTCCAGGGCGCGGCGCCGCTGTTCCAGGCGATGCAGAGCGGCCAGGTCGACACCGGCAGCGCCGCGGACCTGCCCACGCTCCAGGCGGTCAGCGGCGGCCTGAAGATCAAGCTGGTGGCCGCCTCGTCGGCGGACGGCTCCGGCACCGCGATCCTCACCCAGCCCGGTTCCGCGGTGCGGACGGTCCAGGACCTCAAGGGCAAGGACGTCGTGATCTCCTCGGCCAAGGGCAGCATCGCCGAGTACCTGCTGGCGAAGACCCTCACCGACGCGGGCCTGAAGTACTCCGACGTCCACGTGCAGTACCTGCTGCCGACCGCCGCGCAGGCCGCGTTCAACGCCAGGAAGATCGGCAACTGGGCGACGTTCGGCATCTACCAGGACATCGCGGTGCAGAAGGGCGCGAAGATCGTGGTGGACGGGCGGGACGGCCGGACCAGCGGGATCGGCTTCATCTCGGCCGCGCAGTCGTCGCTGACCGATCCGGCCCGCAAGGCGGCCATCGCCGACTTCCTCGGCCGGCTCGCCGAGGCGTACGCGTGGGCGGCCGCCCACCGCGACCAGTACGCCCAGGTCTTCGCGCAGAAGAACGGCGTGCCCCTGGACGTGGCGAAGACCGTGGTGGGGCAGGGCGCCGACTCCCTGGTGCCGGTCTCCCCCACCGTCACCGCCAAGGTGCAGGCCGTCTCGGACCTGATGCACACCATCGGCTCGCTCCCCACCGACGTGAAGGTGGCGGGCACCGTCGACACCTCCGCGTTCCCGCACGCCCTCGCGCCCACGACTGCCACGACCGCCACGACCGCCACGACGCCCACCGCGACCACTTCCGCGAACCCGAACCCGAACGCGAACGCGAACCCGTCCGCGACCTCGTCCGCCGCCGCGACCCCCGCCAACTGATCGGAGCCCAGGCCATGCCCGTCGAGTTCATCAGCGCCACGCACACCACCAACACCACCGAGGCCACCGCCGGCGGCCGGCACGCCGGCTTCGACGTCGACTACACCCGCCGCTTCGTACGGGCCCTGGACGACGGCGGTTTCGACTGGACGCTGGTCGCCTACAGCTCCGCCGGCGTCGACGCCGAGCAGATCGCCCAGTTCGTCGTGAACAACTCCGAGCGGGTCAAACCGATGCTCGCGCACCGGCCCGGCTTCGTCTTCCCCACCCGGGTCGCCAAGGCGCTCGCCACCATCGACCGGATCGGCAAGGGACGGCTCGGCCTGCACATCATCTCCGGCGGCAACGACACGGAGCAGGCCCGCGAGGGCGACTACCTCACCAAGGTCCAGCGGTACGCCCGCTCCGAGGAGTTCATCCAGGTGCTGCGCCAGGTGTGGGCGGCGACCGGGCCGATCAGCCACGCGGGCGAGTACTACAGGTTCGAGGGGTTCGCCACGGACATCAAGCCGTACCAGGACGCCATCCCCATCTCGGTCGGCGGCTCCTCACGGGAGGCGTACGAGGTCGGCGGGCGGCAGGGCGACATCTTCGGGCTGTGGGGCGAGCCGCTCAAGGAGACCGCCGAGCAGATCGCCGCCGTCAACGCCGTGGCCGACGCGGCGGGCCGCCCGCACCCGCGGATCTGGGTCTCGTTCCGCCCGATCGTGGCCGCCACCGACGAACTCGCCTGGGAGAAGGCGCACCGCATCCTCGGGCAGGTCAAGGAGACGGTGGCGGCGACCCCGAAGGGCGCGCGCTACCCCGCCCCCGGGGACGGCCGCCCCGCGAACGTCGGCTCGCAGCGGCTGCTCGACGTCGCCGCGCGCGGCGAGCTGCACGACCGCGCGCTGTGGACGCCGCTGGTCACCGCGACCAACGCGGCGGGCAGTTCCACGGCACTGGTCGGCAGCTACGAGACGGTGGCCAAGGCGCTGCTGGACTACGTCGACATCGGGTGCGAGCTGCTGTCGATCCGCGGGTACGACCCGCTCAACGACGCGATCGACTACGCGCGGTACGTCCTGCCCCTGGTCCGCCAGGAACTCGCGCACCGGGGTACGCCCGTCGCCGCGTGACGGGGTGCCCGGGAGGAACCGCGCGGCGAGGCAGCCCCGATCGGACGAAGGAGTGACCATGGACAGCCCCGACGGCGGCCGGTCAGACGCGGTGGGCCAGCAGGTCGCGGACCGCGCCGGCGGTGGTCCCGGCCAGCCACGGCGGGGCGTCGGCCCGGGTGCGCAGGTGCAGCAGTTCCGGCGGCACCGGCGGCAGGTCGTCACGCCGCTGGAGCCCTTCCGGGGGCGGGCCGACGTCGGCGAGCAGACCGACGCCGAGGCCGCCGCGGATCGCGTTCATCACGCCCGCGAGGTAGGCCGCCTCCACGACGACCGCCGACGACAGGTCGTGCTCGGCGAGGGTGTCCAGCGCGCGGCGGCGGATCGTACAGGGGTGGTCGATGACGACCACCGGGATGGGCGTGCCGGCCGCCGGCATCCGCCAGTTCGGGGCGGAGAACCACGACAGCGGAAGCGCGCCGGCCGGGACGCTGTCGCTGCCGCGGGCATCGCCGATGAAGACGGCCACGTCGATGCCGCCGCGGTCCAGGCCGTCGTTGAGCTGGGCGCTGCGGTCCAGCCGGAACCGTACGCCGCGGCTGGGGTAGTGCTCCTTGAGCACGCCGGTGATCGCGGGCAGGATGCGGTCGGCGGCGTGCTCGGTGGAGCCGACCACGAGGGTGCCGGCGCCGTTGCCGCCGCGGCCGAGCCTGACCAGCGCCTCGTCGTGGGCGGCGAGGATCTTCCGCGCCTCGGCGAGCAGGGTCTCACCGGACGGGGTGAACCGCGTGACGCGCCCGGCGCGTTCGACCAGCGGCCGCCCCACCGCCTTCTCCAGCCGCCGCACGTGCTGGCTCACCGCGGACTGGGACATCCCGATCGCCGCGGCCGCGCGGTGGAAGCCGCCGCAGTCGGCTATGGAGGTGAAGGTGCGCAGAGCGGCGATGTCCAGTACGTCGGCCATCTCGCGAGCGTATCAACCTGCGGTTTCAGCAACCTTGCAGCGATATGTCCGCGCTCCGAACGGCGACCGGACGACCCGGCCCGGCCCGACCGACCCGTCCGACCTGACCCGGCCCGACCTGACCCGGCGACCCGACCGGCCCGAATTCCGAGCAACCCGTGACCCTGGGAGAAGCATGACCGCCGAGACCGTTGCCGGCACCGCCTCTGGAACCGCCTCCGACACCGCCCCGGGCACCGCTGACGTGCCCTCGATACCCGAGCAGTTCAGGACCGCCTTCCGTGGCCATCCGGCCGGGGTGGTGGTGGTCACCGTGCCCGGAGCCGGCCGGCCCGCGGGCTTCACCGCGACCTCGGTGGCCTCCCTCTCCCTCGACCCCGCGCTGCTCTCCTTCGGCATCTCGGGCACCGCGTCGAGCTGGCCGCACCTGCGGGACAGCGCGACCGCCGTGGTGCACTTCCTGGCCGCCGAACACGAGCACCTGGCCCGGCGGTTCGCGACCAGCGGCATCGACCGGTTCGCCGCGCCGACCCGGTTCAGCACGCTGCCGGGCGGCGAACCCGTGCTCGACGACGTGTCCAACTGGCTGCTGGTCGACATCGAGGCGCGGGTCCCGGCGGGCGACCACCGGCTGGTGATCGGCCGGGTGACCCGCGCCCATGTCGGCGTCCAGCAGCGCCCGCTGCTCTATCACGACGGCCGGTACCACACGCTGTGAGCGGGCGGGCCGAGAAGTTCGGGTGCGCCCGGCTCACTCCGACGGCGTCGCCGGGGGCGTCGGGTGCGCCGGGGGCGTCGGCCAAGCGCCGCCGATGGAGAGGTTGCTGACGTCCCGGGCCTGGATGACCGGACTGTTGTACGCCGTGCCGCTGAACGTGTTGTGCACCACGCTGATCGAACCGCTCCCGGTCGGCGATCCGAACTCGTCCAGCAGCGCGCGCAGTTCGGCCGCCGCGGCGGGGTCGGCACGCAGGACCCGCCGCAGCCGGGCGCGCCACTCGTCGGCCACGTCCGCCGCCGTGTCGGCGTCCCCGGCCTGCTGAGCGGCCACCAACTCCGCCCGTGAGGAATCCAGTTGGCCGCCGACCGTACCGCCGTCGCCGCCCCGGGCGAAGAAGGCGGCGAGCCGCCCGCGGACCTGCCCCCACGCGTCGGAGACCATCAGCCCCACCAGCGAGGTCGCCCCCGAAGCCGCGAGAGCGGTGAGTTCCGCTTCCACCCGTTCCACCCCGTCCCGTCCGGTCCGCCGCCGTGCCGCCCTTCCACGGTAGGACAACGCCGCCCGGGCCGCCGGGGTTCGCCGGGAGTGCCGCGGGCCCGCCGCCGCGCCGGGTTCGCGATACTGCTCCGACAGGCAGGTACGGCGAGGCTGCGGGCGAAGGGCACGGGATCGATGGCGCGGGACACGGAACCCGAGGAGGCGGGCGGCGCGGGCGGCGAAGGCGGCGCCGGCGGGCTGGCGCGGGTGGCTGCCGAGGCGGGCGTGTCCGTGTCCACGGTCTCGAAGGTGCTGCACGGGCGCTCGGATGTCGCCTCGCGCACCCGGGCGCGGGTGCAGCGGCTGCTGGAGCAGCACGGGTACGGGACCGCGCCGCGCGGGCGGGCCGTACCGACCGCGCTGGCGGCCGGCGGGCTGATCGACTTCGTGATCGGGGAACTGGACGGTCCCTGGGCGGTCCAGCTGGTGCGCGGAGCCGAGGAGGCGCTGCACGCGGTCGGCATGGGCCTGGTGGTGTCGGCGGCGCACGAGAGCGAGAGTGGGCAGGCCCGGAACTGGCTGGAGGCACTGGCCAACCGGCCGACCCGCGGCGCGATCCTCGTCGTGCCCGGGCTGACGGACGCGCAGCGGGTCGAACTGGGGCGGCTGGGGCTGCCGTTCGCGCTGATCGCGCCCGCGGAGGAGCCGCCGCCCGGCGTGCCCTGGGTGGGGGCGACCAACTGGCCCGGCGGGCTCGCGGCCACCCGGCACCTGGTCCGGCTGGGGCACCGCAGGATCGCGGTGATCGGCGGGCCCCCGGACCGGCTCGCCTCGCGCGCCCGCGTCGACGGGTACCGCTCCGCGCTCGACGAGGGCGGGCTGCCCTTCGACCCCGAACTGGTCCGCTACGGCGACTTCTCGCACGGGCCCGCGTACGAGCACGCGCTCGACCTGCTGCGCCTTCCGGACCGCCCCACCGCGATCTTCGCCGGCAGCGACCAGCAGGCGCTCAGCACCTACCGCGCCGCCGACCGCCTCGGGCTGCGCGTGCCGGCCGACCTGAGCGTGGTCGGCTTCGACGACCTCGACTTCGCGGACTGGGTCACCCCGCGGCTCACCACCGTGCGCACCCCGCTGCCGGAGATGGCCGCGGTCGCCACCCGCATGGTCCTCCAACTCCTCGCGGGCCAGGTCCCCGAGACCACCCGCGTCGAAGTGGCCAGCGAACTCGTCCTCCGCGACAGCACCGCTCCCCCCAGGGTCCCCTGACCCCGCGGGCCGCCCAGCCCCGCCGCTCACGGGACCGCCTGCCGCTGGGGTGGCCGCACGCACCGTTTCCCGCGGCCCGGGGGGACGGCGCACCATCACGCGCGTTGCCGGGCGCACCGTGTGCGGAACCGCCTCAGGCAAGCGTTGCCGGTGGTCGATGTGCGTGTGTGCGTGTGTGCGTGTGTGCGTGTGTGCGTGTGTGCGGGGAGAGTCGGCTCACCGATCTCGCGCCGGCGGATCTGACGGGCTCGCCTCGGACCTCAGGCGGCCGGCGCGGCGTCCCGACCGTGAGGTGCGGCCCGCGCTGGTGGCGGCGCGGGCCGACTGGCTCGCCCGTGCGGCTCCCCGGCCCCGGGCCCTTGCGGCGGCGCGCGGTACGCGTTGATCGCGCGGCCCTCCCCCGGAGCTTCGCCGGGGGCGCCGGGGGTCAGGGGTGGGGAGGGAGGACGCGGGTGCGGACTTCGGCGAGGGCGAGGCGGGTGCCGGCCGGGCCGGGGGCGGTCGCGGAGAGGACGACCTCGTCGCCGTCGTGGAGGAAGGACCGCTGGGAGCCGTCGGGGAGGCGCAGCGGCTCCTCCCCGTTCCAGGTGAGCTCGATGAGCGCGCCGCGGGTGTCGCGCTCGGGTCCGCTGACGGTGCCCGACCCGAAGAGGTCCCCGGTCCGCAGGCTCGCCCCGTTCACCGTGAGGTGCGCCACCATCTGCGGGTAGGTCCAGTACATCGTGGCGAACGGCGGCCGCGCGACGAGATGCCCGTTCAGCCGTACCTCGATCGCGATGTCGAGGGCCGACGGCCGCGCGGCGCCGTCGTCGAGGTAGGCCGGCGGACGGGGATCGCGCGGCGGCGGGGAGGTGCGGGCGTGCCGCAGCGCGTCGAGCGGCGTCACCCACGCGGAGACGGACGTGGCGAAGGACTTCCCGAGCATGGGGCCGAGCGGGACGTACTCCCACGCCTGGATGTCCCGCGCCGACCAGTCGTTGAGCAGGCACAGCCCGAAGACGTGGTCGTCGGCGTCGGCGAGCGCGACCCGCTCGCCCTGCGCGGAGGGCGCGCCGACCACGAAGCCCACCTCGGCCTCGATGTCCAGCCGCAGCGAGGGCCCGTAGGAGGGCACCTGCTCGCCGGGCTCGCGGCGCTGCCCGCAGGGCCGTACGACGTCGGTGCCGGAGACCACCACGGTGCCCGCCCGGCCGTGGTAGCCGATCGGCATGTACTTCCAGTTCGGCGGCAGCGCGTCGGCGCCCGGGCGGAAGATCCGGCCGACGTTGGAGGCGTGGTGCTCCGAGGCGTAGAAGTCGGCGTAGTCCGCGACCTCGAACGGCAGGTACGGGACCGTGTCCGGGAGCGGGACCAGGCAGGGCGCCACGGCGGCGCGGTGCCGCTGCTCGGTCAGCCACGCGGTGACCTCGGCCCGTACCCGCGTCCAGGCCGGCCGGCCCGCGGCCAGCAGCGGGTTCAGCGACGGCGCGGCCAGCAGCTCGGCGAGGTCGGCGGGCGCACCGGTGGCGCGGGCGGCCGCACCCGCGTCGAGTACGTGCTCCCCGTAGCGGACCCCGAGCCGCCGCCGGGGGTCGCCGGCGGTGCTGAAGACGCCGTACGGCAGGTTGTGCACCCCGAACAGCGCGTCGTGCGGGAGGTCGAACGGGTCGGCGGGGCTCAACGGACCTCCACGGGCGGCCGGCGGTGATCACACGGCGCGCTCGCGCGACGTGATCATGCAAACGCCCCGAGGATACCGCCGGGCCTCGGGCCTCGGGCCTCGGGCTCCGGGCGGGCCCGGCCCGGCTCCGGTGCCGTAGGCGGGCACGGCTCGGCGCCCGCGCGGTGCGTGCGCCGAGAACGGGTTTGGAGCTGCCCGCACCGCAAACGTAAAGTTCGCCCCAATGACCGGGCGGGGAACGCGGGGCCCGGCACCCACGGGGATCACACGGAGAGCAGCGGTTTCATGACGGCGACCACACAGGACCTGGACCAGACCCCGGACCCGGACCGGTTCCGGGCCCCGGAGCAGTTCCCGGCCCAGGGCGCGGCCCCGGGTACGGCCCCGGGCACCGACCCCCACGCCGCCGAGCCCCCGCAGGCCCCCGGTATCGACCCGGCCCGCCTCGCCCAGTGCCTCGCCGTGCTCGCCGAGCTGGACGACCTCCCCGTCGACCACCCCGACGCCGTCGCCGTACGCCGGGCCACCGCCGGGATCTACCGCACGGTGAAGCAGCGCCGCCGCCAGGAGCGCCGGGCCGCCAAGACCGCCAACGACAAGGCCGTCACCGAGGCCACCGCCACCGGCGCCGCCGACCGGATCGACGACGAGACGCTCGGCATCCAGCTCAGCACCTCCGTGACCACCGAGATCGCCGGCATCCTGGAGCGGCCCCGCTCCTGCTACGTCTGCAAGACCCGCTACGTCGAGGTTGACGCGTTCTACCACCAGCTGTGCCCGCCGTGCGCGGCCGAGAACCGGGCCCGTCGCGACGCCCGCACCGACCTGACCGGGCGGCGCGCCCTGCTCACCGGCGGCCGCGCCAAGATCGGCATGTACATCGCGCTGCGGCTGCTGCGCGACGGCGCCCACACCACCATCACCACCCGCTTCCCGAACGACGCGATCCGCCGCTTCAAGGCGATGCCGGACAGCGCCGACTGGCTGCACCGGCTCAAGGTCGTCGGCATCGACCTGCGCGACCCCGCCCAGGTGGTCGCGCTCGCCGACTCGGTGGCCGCCGCGGGCCCGCTGGACATCCTCATCAACAACGCGGCCCAGACCGTACGCCGCTCCCCGCGTGCCTACAGCGAGCTGGTCGCCGCGGAGTCCGCGCCGCTGCCCGCGGGCGAGCTGCCCGCCGCCGAGGTGTTCGGCGAGTTCGGCTCGGGTGCGCGGACCGCGGCCGCGCTGCCCTCGCCGCGCGGCGAACTGCTCACCCCCGACGAGGTCACCGGCCTCGCCCTGGTCAGCGGGTCCGCCTCGCTCGCCCGGATCGAGGCGGGCACCGCGATCGACGCCGGCGGCCTCGTGCCCGACCTCGACCCCACCAACACCTGGGTGCAGACCGTCGGCGAGGTCGACCCGATCGAGCTGCTCGAAGTCCAACTGTGCAACGTCACCGCGCCGTTCGTGCTGATCAGCCGGCTGCGCCCGGCGATGGCGGCGGCCACCGCCCGGCGCAAGTACGTGGTCAACGTCTCCGCCATGGAAGGGCAGTTCAGCCGCGGCTACAAGGGCCCCGGCCACCCGCACACCAACATGGCCAAGGCCGCGCTCAACATGCTCACCCGCACCAGCGCGCAGGAGATGCTGGACACCGACGGCATCCTCATGACCGCCGTGGACACCGGGTGGATCACCGACGAGCGGCCGCACCCCGACAAGGTCCGGCTCGCCGCCGAGGGCTTCCACGCCCCGCTCGACCTGGTCGACGGCGCCGCCCGCGTCTACGACCCGGTGGTGCGCGGCGAGCAGGGCGAGGACCTGTACGGCTGCTTCCTGAAGGACTACCGCCCGTCGGCGTGGTGAGCCCGCGCCGCGGATGAGGGCGCGGCCTACGCTGGCCGGGTGGCCCTCTTCGTCATCGAGCGCACCAGCGCCCTGCCGCCGGCCGAGGCGTGGCGGCGGCTCACCACGTGGGAACGGCACTCCGCCACGGTGCCGCTGACCCGTATCGAGGTGCTGACCCCGCCGCCGTCGGGGGTCGGCACCGCGTTCGTGGCGCGCACCGCGGTCGGCCGGGCCGGTTTCGCCGACCCGATGCGGGTCGAGGTGTGGCAGCCGCCGGGGGGCGACGGGCACGGGCGGTGCCGGCTGGTGAAGACCGGGCGGGTGGTCGTCGGCTGGGCCGAGATCGAGGTGGGGCCGGCGGCCGGCGCCACCCGCACCGGCTCCCGCGTGTGCTGGCGCGAGGACCTGCGCGTACGCGGGCTGCCGGGCGCCCTCTTCGACCCGGTGACGTCCCTCGCCGGGCGGTTGGTCTTCGGCCGGGTCCTGGACACGCTGCTCGCGGGGCGCCCCTGAGCTTCCGGGGCGGCGGCGCCGACTTCCCGGGACGGCGGCGCGGAGGGCCTTCCGGAGAGCCTTCGCCGGTCGCGTCGATGAGTTCCGCCGACCGGAGCGGTCTACCCCGGTGTACGGCACCCGGCCGCACGCGCACACCCGCGCCGCACCCTGGAAGCAGGCCCCATGTCCACCAAGATCTTCGTCAACCTCCCGGTCAAGGACCTCTCCCGGTCGATGGGCTTCTTCACCGGCCTCGGCTTCACCTTCAACCCGGACTTCACCGACGACAAGGCCGCGTGCATGGTCATCAGCGACGACATCTACGCGATGCTGCTGACCGAGCCCTACTTCCGGAAGTTCACCGGCAAGGCCGTCACCGACACCGCGACCTCCAGCGAGGCGATCGTCGCGCTCCTCCTCGACACCCGGCAGGACGTCGACCGGATCGCCGAGGCGGCCCTCGCGGGCGGCGGCCGGACCGCCGAGCAGACCAACGAGAACAGCCCGATGTACACCCGGTCCTTCTTCGATCTCGACGGCCACCACTGGGAGTTCTTCCACGCCGCCGGCGCGTAGACCGAAGGGAGCGGAAGCAGCGCCGCCGCCCGCCGGCAGGTGGTCCCGCGACCGGCGGAACGCGGCTGCCCGGGAGGGGCGGGCGCGGCGCGCTCGCGCAATACGCTTGTGCCGCGCAGGAACGTTCCGCGCGGGGGTGTCCACACACGAGGGGGGATCGGGCCGTGCCCGTTGCAAGAGGAGTGAAGATAGGCATCATCGGCGCCGTCTGCGCCGGGATGTTCGGCGTGGCCGGCTACGGCGCCTACAACATGTACACGGCGCTGGACGGCTCGGGGGGTGGCGGGGGCACGCACACCGTGGCGAACACGGACCCGACGTCGGCCCCGAAGCCGCCGACGGCCCAGCAGGTCGCCGACACGGCCCACACGTTCCTGACCGCGTGGGCCGCCGGCCAGACCGCGAAGGCGGCGGCCGCCACGGACGCGGCGGACGCCGCGATGACCGACCTCACCGACTTCCAGCAGCAGGGCCACGTCACGTCGGTGGCGATCAGCGGCATCGCCCCGACCACCGGTGCGTCCGGGGGAGCGTCGTTCACGGTCACCGCGCGCCTGTCGTACGACGGCATCACGTCCACCTGGACGTACGCCTCGGCGCTCACCGTGGACCGCGACTCCACCGGCGACGTGGCCGTCACGTGGAAGCCCTCCGTGCTCAACCCGGCGCTGGCGGACGGTGACTCGGTGGTCACCGGGACCGCGAAGTCGCCCGGGGTCGATGTCACCGACCGGCACGGCAAGGTGCTCACCGGCAAGAGCTACCCGTCGCTGGCCCGGATCATCGAGGACCTCAAGTCCCGCCACGGCGACCAGGTCAAGGGCGGCACCGCGGGCATCGAGACCTACGTGCAGCACAGCGACGGGTCTGCCGGGAAGGTGCTGAAGGTGCTGCGCAAGGGCAAGAGCAAGAAGCTCCCGACGACGCTGGACGCGGGCGTGCAGGCCGCCGCGGAGAAGGCGGTGAAGGGCAAGAACGGCGCCGGGGTCACCGCGCTCGACATCTACGACGGCACCATCCTGGCGGTCGCCAACAGCGACCCGGGCGGCACCGACATCGCGCTCCAGGGCGCGGACGCCCCCGGCTCCACGATGAAGATCGTCACGTCCGCCGCGCTGCTCGAACGCGGCATGGGGCCCGACTCGCCCGCCCGGTGCAAGAGCACGGACAACGTGGCCAACGGCCGTATGTACAAGAACGACTCGCCGAGCCTGCAGAACGCGAACGCCGATCTGCGCTGGGACTTCGCGAACTCCTGCAACACCGGCTTCATCACGCAGGCGCCCAAGCTCGGCGCCACCGGACTGCGGGACACCGCCGCCCAGTTCGGGCTCACCCAGCCGTGGAACATCGGCACCGCCACTCCGAACGACCAGCCGAGCTTCCCCGACGGCAGCGGGCCCGACGAGCTGACCTCCGAGATGATCGGGCAGGGCAAGGTGGTGGCGAACCCGATGATCATGGCGTCGGTCGCCGCCACGGCGGCCACCGGCAGCTTCCACGAGCCGCGGATCGTGGCCGCGAGCATGATCGACGGCCGGATCTCCGCGGCCGGCGTCGGTTCCCGGGTGTCGGGCGATCTGCGGCAGCTGATGCGCGCCGCCATCACGAACGGCACCGCCACCGGCGTCATGAGCGGCTTCGGCTCCGACTCGGGCGCGAAGACCGGCTCGGCCGAGGTCGACGGCCAGGCCGCCACCAACGGCTGGTTCACCGCGTACGCGGGCGGCGTGGCGGTGGCCGCGGTCGTCCATGACGCCGGGTTCGGCAACACCTCCGCGGGGCCGATCGTGGCGCAGGTGCTGCGGGCGTCCTGACCGGCGAGGCCGTACGGGCGGCGCGACCGGCCCGCGCCGCCCGTACGGTCAGGCCAGCGCGTCGCCGTGCAGGAGGAGCAGCGTGACGGCGGTGACCGCCATCGCCAAGGTGGTGAGGAACGGCAGCCGGCTGTGCGGGCCCGCGCCCGCGGTGCGGACCGTGGCGACCGCCAGCACGCCGGTCACGGCGAGCGCCGCCCACCCGGCGCGACCGGCCGGCCCCGGCGGGCCGAAGACGAGGACCGCGGCCGCGGCCAGCAGCGGCACCGGGGCGAGCAGGCGGCCGCGGCGCCGCCCGATCCGCTGCGGCAGGCCGCGCACGCCCGCGGCCAGGTCCGCGTCGATGTCCGGCAGCACGTTCGTGACGTGGGCGCCGACGCCGAGCAGCGCGCCCGCCGCGACCGCCCAGCCCGGCGGACCCGGGTGCCCGGGCAGGCCCAGCGTCACGAACGCGGGCAGCAGCCCGAACCCGACGGCGTACGGCAGCCACGACAGCGCGGTGCGCTTCACGCCGAGGTTGTACGCCCATGCCGCCGCGACCCCGGTCAGGTGCGCGGCGCCGGCCGCCAACCCGCAGGCCAGCGAGGCCACGACGCACACGGCGAGCGCCCCGGCGGCCGCGGCCGCCGCCATGCCGCGTGTCGGAGCCCCCGCCGCCAGCGGCTTGTCCGTGCGGCCCGCCGCCCGGTCCCGTTCGACGTCCACGACGTCGTTGCACCAGCCCACCGACGCCTGACCGCTCAGCACCGCCGCCGCGACCAGCCCGCAGCCGCCCGCACCCCGCCCCGACGCCCCGGCGAGCGCCGTCACCAGCACCGTCACCGCCACGGTCGGCTCCGGATGGGACGCCTTCACCAGCCCCCACGCCACCCCGCCCGTACCCGCACCCGCGTCGACCGCCACCCCACCACGCTAGGCGGCGGGGCTCCCGCACGCCGTGACGGCTCGCCGTCACCACGGCTCACGCCCTCCGTGGGAGTACCGCGCCCCCGGCCCCCGCACCGGCCGCCAGGTTCCGGAACGGCGGAACGGGGCAGCCCGGCGGGTTGATACGGCCACGTTTGGACGGATTTGCCGCCGTCCTTCCTATGCTGAGGCAATGAGCCGAATCGTGGGCGTCCACGCGGTGCTGCCGCCGTACCGGTACCCGCAGCACGAAATCAGGGATGCCCTCGTGGAGATGGGAGCGGTGGGCCCGGAGGGCCGGGGCGTGCTGGACCGTATCCACGCGGCGTCCACGGTGAAGTACAGGTACCTGGCGATGCCGTTGGAGCGGTACCGCACGTTGGGCGGGTTCGGCGAGGCGAACGCCGCTTACGTCAGCGCGGCGACGGAGTTGGCGCAGGAGGCCGTCAGGGGCGCCCTGCACCGCGCGGACATCGCCGCCGCCGACGTGGAGTTGGTGGTGTCGACGTCGGTGACGGGCCTTGCGGTGCCGTCGATCGAGGCGCGGCTGGCCGCCCGGTGGGGGCTGCCCGCGCACGTCAAGCGCGTCCCGATCTTCGGGTTGGGCTGCGTCGCGGGAGCCGCGGGACTCGCCCGGGTGCACGACTACCTCGAAGGGCACCCGCACGGCGTGGCGGTGCTGCTCTGCGTGGAGTTGTGCTCGCTGACGGTGCAACGCGGCGACCCGTCCGCCGCGAACGTGGTGGCGAGTTCCCTCTTCGGCGACGGCGCCGCCGCGCTGGTGGCGGTCGGCCGGGAGCACCCGGCGGCGCGGGCACGGGGCCCCGAGCAGGGCCCGGAAACGGTGGCGACCCGCAGCCACCTCTACCCGGACACCGAACGCCTGCTCGGCTGGGACATCGCCGACAGCGGCTTCCGGATCGTCCTGGGCAGCGACCTGCCGGACACGGTGCTGCGCCATCTCGGCCCGGAGGTCAGGGAGTTCCTCACCGACCACGACCTGAAACCGGCGGACGTCACGGGCTGGATCTGCCACCCGGGCGGCCCGAAGGTGCTGGAGGCGGTCCGGGAGACCCTCGATCTGCCCGCGCGCGCCCTGGAGTTGACGTGGCGCTCGCTCGCGGAGGTCGGCAACCTCTCCTCCGCGTCCGTGCTGCACATCCTGCGCGACACCCTGGACCGGCGCCCGCCGCTGCCCGGCACCCCCGGCCTGATGCTCTCGATGGGCCCGGGCTTCAGCTCCGAACTCGTCCTTCTCCGTTGGTAGGCCGCCGATGACCTCGTTCGCCCCGTCCACCGCGTACACCGTGCTGGTGCTGCTGGTCGCCGCCGAGCGGCTGGCCGAACTGGCCACCGCGCGGCGCAACGCGGCGTGGAGCCATGCCCGCGGCGGCGTCGAGCACGGCCGCGGCCACTACCCGGTGATGGTGCTGCTGCACACCGGTCTGCTGGCCGGGTGCCTGGTGGAGACCGGGTGGGGCGGGCGGCCGTTCGTGCCCGCGCTCGGCTGGCCGATGCTCGTACTCGCGCTGGCCGCGCAGGCGTTGCGCTGGTGGTGCATCCGCACGCTCGGGCCGCGCTGGAACACCCGGGTGATCGTGGTGCCGGGGCTGCCGCTGGTGGACGGCGGACCGTACCGGTGGATGAGCCACCCCAACTACCTCGCGGTCGTCGTCGAGGGCGCGGCGCTGCCGCTGGTGCACGGCGCCTGGATCACCGCGATCTGCTTCACGCTGCTCGACGCGCCACTGCTCGCGGTCCGGCTGCGCTGCGAGAACGCGGCGCTGGCGCTCGCCCCCGACGCGGCGCCGGCCGTCGCGGTGGCCGCGCCGTGATCGACCTGCTGGTCGCCGGGGGCGGGCCGGCCGGGCTGGCCACCGCGATCCACGCGGCGCGCGCGGGGCTCGACGTGGTGGTGGCCGAGCCCCGGCCAGGTCCGGTGGACAAGGCGTGCGGCGAGGGGCTGATGCCCGCGGCCGTACACGCGCTGGCCGACCTCGGGGTGGCCGTCGGCGGGCGCCCGCTGCGCGGCATCCGCTACGTCGACGCCCGGTACGAGGCCGAGGCGCACTTCCGGGCCGGGCCCGGGCGGGGGGTGCGGCGCACCGAGCTGCACGCCGCGCTCGCCCACCGGGTCGCCCAACTCGGCGTGCCCGTGCTGCCGTTGCGGATCGACGCGGTACGGCAGGGCCCGGACGGGGTGACCGCGGCCGGACTCGCCGCGCGCTACCTCGCCGCCGCGGACGGGCTGCACTCCCCCATCCGGCGCGCCCTGGGCCTGTCCGGACCGCCCGATCCCGCGCCTGCCCGCTACGGCCTGCGCCGGCACTTCGCGGTGCCGCCGTGGACCGACTGCGTCGAGGTGCACTGGTCCGCCCGCGCGGAGGCGTACGTCACGCCCGTCGGGCCCGACCTGGTCGGCGTCGCCCTCCTCACCTGCGACCGCGCGCCCTTCGACCACCACCTCGCCGCCTTCCCCGCGCTCGCGGCCCGCCTGCCGCCCACCGCGGCGACCCCGGTGCGCGGCGCCGGGCCCCTGCGGCAGCCGGTCCGGGCCCGCGCCGCCGGCCGGGTCCTGCTCGTCGGCGACGCCGCCGGCTACGTCGACGCCCTCACCGGCGAGGGCGTCTCCCTCGCGGTGCGCGGCGCCGCGGAACTCGTCCGCTGCGTGCGGTCCGACCGGCCGGAGGCGTACGAACGCGCGTGGCGCGCGATGTCGCGGCGGCACCGCGCCCTCACCACCCTGCTGCTGCGGGCCCGCGGCAACCCGGGGACGGCCCGGCGCATCGTGCCCGCCGCGGCGCGCTTCCCGGCGCTGTTCGCGGCCGTGGTGAACCGGCTCGCGTGAGGCGCCCGGTGCTGCGCCGCCCGCCGACGGCGCGCCCGGGCGGACCGGTCCGGCTCGGTTCGAACCGCTTCAGCCCACGCCGTAGCTCGACGAGGAGAAGCCGGGGACCGAGTAGCCGTTGAGCACCCACAAGGGCGCGGTGTACCACAGGAGCGCGACCCCGACGAGCAGCAGGGAGCCCATGACCGGGAGCAGGAACCCGGGCAGCCGCCTGCTGCGGACCACGATCACCTTCGCCACGAACGCCCCGTAGAAGGCGCACCCCGTGAACGAGTGGATCGCCACGCGCGGGGAGCTGGTCTCGATGCCGTAGGTGACGAGGCAGTGGAACGCGATCGGCAGGGAGAACAGGAAGAGGAAGTAGCCGAGCACGCGGTGTCCGGTGCGCACCGGATGCGGCGCGGCCCGCACCCCGGGGATGCGGCCGAACATCCACAGCGCGAGCCCGTACTGGATGAGGACGAGGCAGAGCAGCGCGCTGCCGAGCCGGGCCTTGAGGTCGACCGCGTCGGTGCCGTGCTGCCCGTAGATCCCGCTGTTGTAGTCGGGGGTGTGCTCCTTGCCGAACGCGTAGATCCCGAAGCCGACCGCGATGGGGACCAGGACACCGAGAGCCAGGAGTGCGGCGCGGGCGCCGGGCCCGCGCCGCTCCTCGTGGGGCTCGCCCGCCATCCGGCTCAGCTCGTGACCTGCTTGCCCTTGGCGTTCACGACGTACCACAGGGCGCCGAACTGGTTGAGGCCCTGCCCGTTGGTCTGGCCGGCCTTGGTGTCGCCGACGTAGTAGTACAGCGGGTGGCCGTTGTAGCTGACCTGCGTGGCGCCGCCGGAGCGCTTGGCCGTGCCGAGCAGCGACTTGTCCGCGCCCTTGCCGGGTTTGGCGGCGCCCTTGGTGGTGAGCAGGGGCGGCCAGGCCGCGGCGCAGGCACCGGTGCAGGTGGAGACGTTCTTCTGCTTGTCGGCGTCGAACAGGTAGAGCGTGCGGCCCTTGGCGTCGACCAGGATGGCACCGAGCTTGCCCTCGGTCTTGGTGGCGACGGTGGCCTGCCCCTTCGCGATCGCCGCGCTGGCCGTGGCGGAGGCGCTGGCCGCCTTGGAGGACACCTTGGCGGACGCGCTGGCCGCCTTGGACGACGCGCTGCCCCCGGAGGAACCGCCGCTGGACGCCGAACCGGCGGCTGAGGTGGCACTGCTGCCGGACGAGCAGCCGGTCAGCACGGCGGCAAACAGGGCTGCGGCGGCACAGGTGGCCGCCCTGGCGGTGCGCTTCATCAGGGGCTCCGAGAGGTGAGCTGGGCGATTTGCTCACAGCGTCGCGCCCGGCCGCCGCGCGCCCTGCTCCCGGCGCACGCACGCGCCGCCGAGACCACCCTTCCGGCGGATTCCCGCAGCCGGCGTGCCCTGGATGGAATCGCGCCGGCCCGGCAAGCGTTGACGTCGGTGGACAGTTGTGATGACCACGAGTGGGAGGACCGAGATGGCCGCGCAGACGCAGAGGGCCGTACTGGCCGGCGGGTGCTTCTGGGGGATGCAGGACCTGATCCGCCGGCAGCCGGGCGTGACCGCGACCCGGGTCGGCTACACCGGTGGCGACGTGCCGAACGCCACCTACCGCAACCACGGCACGCACGCGGAGGCGATCGAGGTCCTCTTCGACCCCGAGCGGACCGACTACCGCGCGCTGCTGGAGTTCTTCTTCCAGGTCCACGACCCCAGCACGAAGAACCGCCAGGGCAACGACATCGGCCTCAGCTACCGCTCGGCGATCTACTACGTGGACGACGAGCAGAAGCGGATCGCCGAGGACACCATCGCGGACGTGGACGCCTCCGGTCTGTGGCCGGGCAAGGTGGTCACGGAGGTCGAGCCGGCCGGCCCGTTCTGGGAGGCCGAGCCCGAGCACCAGGACTACCTGGAGCGGTACCCCGACGGGTACACCTGCCACTTCCCGCGGCCGAACTGGAAGCTGCCGGCCCGGGCCAGGGGCTGACCGCGGACACCGCGAGAGGGCGGGGCCGCCAGGCCCCGCCCTCTCCCCGGCGTGCGTGCTCAGGACGCGTACGCCTCCAGTTCCACGATCCGTGAGTACGTCACGCCCTCGTTGCTGGCCAGGGTCACGATGCGCAGGGCGGTCGCGGTCTGCGCGGCGAAGGTCGAGCTGACCTCGCCCGCGGTGTTGCCGCGTACCTGGGCGGCGGTCTGCCAGGCGCCGTCGACCTGGAGTTCCACGTCCCAGGCGGACAGTCCGTAGCCCGCGGCGGGGTACTTCACCGAGTCCAGGGTGTACAGGTCCACCCGGCCGACGGAGACGGGCGCGTCGAAGGTGACCTGGAGCCAGTCGGGGAAGCTGCCCTTGGTGGAGTCGTTCCACCCGGTGGTGGTGCCCCAGTCGGCGGAGTCGCGGTCGCCGTCCACCGCGCCGCAGGCCGGGTAGTGCGGCAGGTTCTCCGAGGACGCGGAGACCGGCATGTAGCGCACCAGGTTGCCGGTGTCGTTCACCGGCGCGGGCTCGACCTGGACCGGCAGCGACAGCTGCTGGTCGCCGGCGTGCACGGTGATCGTGTACGCGCCCGGCGGGGTCGTCCGCGGCGCGCTGACGTCGATCTCGACCTTCAGGGTGTAGCCGGACGGCAGGTAGCTGGAGACCAGCGACCGGGAGACCGTCAGCGGCGCGGGCGCGTCGATGAACGCGTCGGCGTACACCGCGGAGCTGCCCGCGTTGCCGAACCGGAGCTGGAAGCCCTGGACCGCGCAGGGCACCGGGTCGACCAGCACGTGGTCGACGTCGGAGCCGAGGGTGAGCTGCTGGGCGGCCCCAGCCTTGGCGGGCGCGGCGGCCAGCGCGGGCGCCACCGCACCGAGCGTCACGAGCATGACAACAGCGGCGACGACGGCGAGCGCGCGGCGGCGCGCCGACCCGAGGAACGTCTTCGGCATGGTCTCCCCCTACGCCGGGTTCAGGCCGGGGTGCCCGGCCTCGACGGTGAACTTCCTGATGGTGCTGATCGGCGCGCCGACCCGGTCGATGTACGGCACCGCCCGGTAGGACGCGTGCAGTTCGTGCGGGGTCAGCTCGACCACGATGTAGCCGCGCCGCTCGTTGACGAGCTTCAGGTGCGGGTTGTGGTCGAGGAAGTTCTGGCCGTTGGCGGAGACGTCCACGCCGTTGCCGCCGCTGCTGATGGAGGTGCCGACGAGTTCCACGCCGATGGTGGGCGAGTCGGGGTCGTCGAAGTCCCGCTTCATGTCCATGGCGTAGGCGGCGTGCACGTCGCCGGTGACCACCACGGGGTTGCGGGCGCGCAGCCCGGCCAGGCCGTCGAGGATGCGGGTCTGCTCGGCGGTGTAGCCGTCCCACGCGTCCATGTTGAAGGTGGGGGTACCGGCGGCGTCCAGGTCCATCCGGCTCATCACGACCTGGTTGGCGAGCAGGTTCCAGGTGGCGCGCGAGGCGCGCATCCCGTCGAGCAGCCAGCGCTGCTGCTGGGCGCCGGCGAAGGTGCGGGCGGGGTCGTCACGGCCCGGGTTGTCCGGCTTCCACAGGTCGCCGTCGGCCTGGTCGGAGCGGTACTGCCGGGTGTCGAGCACGTTGATCTCGGCGAGCCGGCCGAAGGTGAAGCGGCGGTAGAGCAGGTAGTCCGGGCCCTGCGGCGCGGGGGTGCGCAGCGGCATGTGCTCCCAGTAGGCGCGGTAGGCGCTGGCCCGGCGGACGGTGAAGTCGTCGATCGGGTCGAGGCTCTTGGAGTACAGGCCCGCGTAGTTGTCCTGCACCTCGTGGTCGTCCCAGGTGCCGATCCACGGCGTGTTCTGGTGGGCGGCCCGCAGTTCGGGGTCGGACTTGTAGAGCGCGTACTGGAGCCGGTAGCGGTCGAGGGTGTCGGCCTCGGTGCGGAACTGGTCGGGCACCGGGTCGGTGGTGTTGCGCAGACCGCCGGCGGCGGAGATGCCGTACTCGTAGATGTAGTCGCCGACGAAGAGCACCGCGTCGACGTCCTCGGCGGCGAGGTGGGCGTGCGCGGTGTAGTAGCCGTCCGGCCAGGACTGGCAGGAGGCGACGGCGAATCTGAGTCGGCCGGGGTGGTCCCAGGGCGCGGGGGCGGTTCTGGTCCGGCCGACCGGGCTGAGGTGGCCGTCGACCTTGAACCGGTACCAGTAGTGCCGGCCGGGCTGGAGCCCTCGCACGTCCACGTGCACGCTGTAGCTGTACTCCGGCTGCGCGGTCGCGGTGCCGGAGCGCAGCACGTGCCGGAACCGCTCGTCGGCGGCGAGCTGCCACTGCACGTCGACCGCGTGGTACGGCATGCCGCCCAGCGGTTCGTACGGCTGCGGGGCGAGCCGGGTCCAGATCACCACCGCGTCCGGCAGCGGGTCGCCGGAGGCGACGCCGAGGGTGAACGGGTCGCCGGGCAGCGGGGTGGCGGCGCTCGCCGCTTCCGCGTGCGCGACGTTGACCCCGAAGGCGAGTGCAGTGGCCGCACCCGTCACGGTGAGGAACCGCCGCCGGGTCTGCCGTGCCGCCTGCCGTGGGAATTCGTCGGATGTCACGTGTCGGGCTCCTTCCAACGTCCGGCGGCCGGCCGGAATTCCGGCGGCCGCCTGTTCATTAGCAAGGTGCCATATGGACGCCGAACGACCTCTCATCGAGCGGAAGATGACCGGAAACCGTCCGAACGCCCTTCCGCGGCGCATTGTTTACGCGTCCTCACATGCGGAATTCATTCGGCCGTTTCGCGGAACGAAGGGTGCCGCCGGGTGCGGATCGCACCCGGCGGCACCGGGGAAGGCGGATCAGGGCGCCAACGCCCCGGGTTCCCGGCTCAGGACGGGAAGACCGGGGCCGGCCAGCCGCCGCAGTACGGGGTGGCGTCGATCCCGGAGTTGCCGCCGCCGTCGGTGACCGCGAAGTTGTTCCCCTCGCAGTTGTAGACCGGCGAGGAGGCGCCGATCCCGGTCGCGGTGACACCGGTGAACGTCGCGGCGCCGCCGGTCTGCTCCTGGAGCGCGAACGTCCCGGCCCCGCTGATCGTCACGTTGTTCAGGCTGACCCCGCTGATGGTGCCCTCGACCCACTGCACGGCCTCGTACGGGCTCTGCTCGATCAGCAGGTCGGAGACGTTGATCGGCCCGGTGATGGCGCCCTGGCTGCCGTCGAACCACAGCGCGCCCACGCCGAACTGCCAGTTCGGGTCGAGGCTGCCGTCCCGCACCAGCGTGTTGTCGCTGATCGTGGTGGTGCCGACCGGCGTGGAGGTGAAGCGCTGCCCGACGTGGATGCCGCCGCCCTGCGTCAGCCCGGTGTCCTGCACCAGGTTGCCGCTGACGGTGTTGTCGTGGCCGCCGTAGATCGCGATGCCGTTGGCGAGCATCTGCAACTGGACGGTGTTGTCGGAGATGGTGTCGTTGGCGTCGGCGCCGAGCGAGGAGTCCGCCCAGGTGGCGATGCCGTCGTCACCGGTGTTGCGGATGTCGCTGTTGGTGACCGTCGAATTGGTCACCCCGCCGTGGAAGTTGATGCCGTCGGCGGTGGTGTCGCGGATGCGCATCCCGCTGAAGCTCAACTTGTCCATCGGGCCGTCCATCCAGGCCCCGACCTTCATGTGGTCGATCCACACGTCCGACACCGACGAGTCGCTCATCGCGCCGCCGATCCCGTTCACCTGCGCGTTGTCGTCGCGCTCCTGGACGTCGCCGAAGATCGCGAAGTCCTTGAGGTGCACGTTGCTGCTGGGCGACGGCGCGGAGTTGCCGTAGAAGCCGGGAGCCGCGCCGGTGACGGTGGAGTACCACATGCCGGCGCCCGCGACGGTGACGTTGTTGACGCTGATGTGGCCCGGGACCTTGAAGGTGCCCGGCGGAATCCACACGGTGCCGCCCGACCCGGCCGCGCTGACGGCGGCGTTGAACGCGTCCGTGGAGTCGGCCGCGCCGGTCGGGTCGGCGCCCTTGTCGACCACCGACACAGACCCCGAGGGCTGGGACTGTGCCGCGGCGACCTGTTCGAAGTCGGCGAGGTCGAGGGTGTAGGAGGACGCGCTGTCGCCCGCGTCGACCTGGAACTTGAAGGTGGTGCCGGCCGGATACGTCGTGTCGAAGAGCCGGTGCGCCTCGTCGTAGAAGTGATGCGGGTTGCTGCCCGGCGAGTTGGTGAACGGGTAGCTGCCGTAGTACCAGGAGTACGCGTTCGTCAGCATGAAGTCCGGCTGCTTGGTGCCGTCGACGTACAGCGACAGCGGCGCCGTGTACACCGAACCGCCCGCGGAGTCCGGGATGCTGTACCGGAAGTCGATCGAGTTCGTGGCGACCGGCGTGGTGAACGTGACGTACTTGCCCGAGCCCTGCAGCGTCACCGCCTTGCGGTTCGACGCCTCGTCGGCCAGCTGGCCCTGGGCGTAACTCGGGCCGATCACCGAGCCGTTGGTGGCGGAGTCCTCCGCCTGCACCTCGCTGTAGGGAAGGCTCGCGCCGCTGCCGCCGGTCGCGGCGGCGAACGCCGGAGGGGCGCTCAGCGCGAGCGCGCCCGCCGAGGCGAGCAGCGCGGCGCAGCCGCCGAGGGCGGCCGCCCGCCGGAGACTTCGAAGGGGTTGGGACATGTCTTGCTCCTTTCCGCACACCGCCCCGTCGGCTCCACCGGCGGCACCGCGCCCGCCTCACGACGGCGGACAGGATGGGACTCAAGGAGCCAGAGGGAGTCGAGGGAGCAGAGTGGCGTGGGTCACGACGCAGAGGACCGTAACCCCTGGGATACAGAGCCGCAATATCCGAATCCATTTTCGTTGATTCCTTGCAGTGGCTTGCAAGAGTGCGCGCACGACGTCGGGGTGAGGGTGTGGTGAGGCCCGCGTGCGGGTCCGTGAGGGGAGTGTGCGGGGTTTGCGCGCGAGCCCGGGCGGGGATGCGGTGGCGGGGTTCCGGCGCGGCGCGAACCGGCAGGTCGGACGGCCGCTCGGGTGGAATCGGGCGACCCGGGCGCGGGCCGGCCGCCACGGGGACGGCGAAGTGCGCGACCGCGGTGTTACGTTGCCGCGCATGGTCGAAAGCATCACAGCGAGGCAGTTCCACGAGGCGGCCGGCGTCGATGACTGGCGGGTGCTCTTCGCGGGGGCGAGCGCGCACTTCCGCACCGGGTCGTTCGCGACCGGGGTCAAGCTGGTGGACGCGATCGGCGCCCTGGCCGACGCGGCCAACCACCATCCCGACGTGGATCTGCGCTACCCGGGGGTGACGGTGCGTCTGACGACGCACGAGGTCGACGGGTTGAGCGAGCGCGACGTCGAACTGGCCCGGCAGATCTCGGCGGCCGCGCGGGAACTGGACGTGCCGGCCGACCCGACCGCGCTGAAGTCCGTCCAGGTCGGGATCGACGCCCTCGTCGGCTCCCGGGTGATGCCCTTCTGGCGCGCCCTGCTCGGCTACCGGACGGCGAGCGAGGTGGACCTGGTGGACCCGGGCGGCAGCGAACCGCCGTTCTGGTTCCAGACGATGGACGCGCCGCGCACGGAGCGCAACCGCCTGCACATCGACGTCTCTGTCCCCCACGACCAGGCCGAGGAGCGGATCGCGGCGGCGATCACCGCCGGCGGCCGGCTGATCTCCGACGCGCACGCGCCCGCCTGGTGGACGCTGGCCGACCCGGAGGGCAACGAGGCGGACGTCGCGACCTGGATGGGCCGCGACTGAATCCTGCCGTCAACTCTGCCCCGGGGCCCTGCCGTCCGGCACGCGCCCGGCACCTGCGGGACACCTGCCGGGAGAAGGGTCCGGCCGACACGTTCGGCCGGACCCTCGTCAGGTCCGTCAAGTCCGGCCGCCGGGCGGGTCGCACGTCAGGTCCGGCGGGGCCGCCGTCGCAGGACGTCGGCGAGCACCGTGGTCACCAGCTTGTCGACGGCGGCCGTGGTCGGCGGGTCGGGGTCGGCGTCGGGCTCGCGGTCGGAGCCAGGGCCGGAGCCGGAGTTACGGTCGAGGTCGAGGTCGCGGTCGGAATCGCGCTCGCGGTCGCGGTCCGCGAACAGGAGATGCCCGCCTCCGACCAGGGAGAGGGTGAGCGAGTCGATGTCGGCGTCGGTCGCGATGCGGCCCAGGGCGCGCTCGTCGGCCAGGTAGGCGGAGACCGCGGTCGCGACCTGGGCGAGGATCGCGATGCCGCCGCCGGGCCTGGCCTGCCGCAGCCGCGCGCGCAGCTCGTCCCGGAAGGTGATGAGCGGGATGATCGCCACCGGAACCGGCCCGAACAGGGCGGTCAGCGCGCCGGTGAGGTTGCCGGCCACGGTGCCGGTGCCGACGGCCTCGCGCAGCGCACGCGCCTGCGTGTCGAGCTGTGCGGCCCGGTCGAGCACCAGCTCGGTGAGGAAAGCGTCGAAGTCGGCGAAGTGCCGGTGCAGGACGCCCTTGGCGCAGGCCGCCTCGTCGGTGACGGCCCGGCTGGTCAGCCCGTTCGGGCCGTCCCGCAGCAGCACGCGTTCCGCGGCGTCGAACAACTGCTGCCGCGCGTCGCGCAGGTGTACCCCGGTCGGCACGTACCGATCCTCTCGTCCGCCGGTCACCCGGCATCCGTTGGCAGATGGGCGCTTGCCCACTAAAGTGAACGCATGCCCACTCTACCGCGAGAGCAACCGGAACCGGCGCCGCTGTACCAGGCTCGGCAGATGGCCGAGTCCTTCGGCACGGACCCGCGACGGTACGACCAGGCCCGGCCGCCCTACCCCGACGACCTGGTGGCGCGGATCGCCGCCGGGAGCCCGGGGCCCGACGTGCTCGACATCGGCTGCGGCACGGGCATCGCGGCCCGCCAGTTCCAGGCGGCCGGCTGCACCGTGCTCGGGGTCGAGCCGGACGCGCGGATGGCCGGCTTCGCCCGGACCCGCGGCCTGCCGGTCGAGGTGGCGGCCTTCGAAGCCTGGGAGCCGGCCGGCCGGGCGTTCGACGCGTTGATCGCCGCCCAGTCGTGGCACTGGGTGGACCCGGCCGCCGGCGCCGCGAAGGCGGCCCAAGTCCTGCGTCCGCAAGGGCTCCTGGCGATCTTCGGGCACGTCTTCGAGCCGCCCGCCGAGGTGGCCGAGCCGTTCGCCGCCGCCTACCGACGGGTGGCGCCGGACTCCCCGTTCAGCACCCAACCGGCGCGACGCCCGCTGGAGATGTACCAGGCGGGGTACGCCAAGATCGCCGACACCATCCGCGGGACCGGGCGGTTCGACGACCCGGAACACTGGCGGTTCGACTGGGAGCGGCCCTACACGCGCGACCAGTGGCTGGACCTGCTCCCCACCACCGGCGGCCTCACCCGGCTCCGCCCCGACCAACTGGCGGAGATCCTGGGCGCGGTCGGCCACGCCATCGACGCCCTGGGTGGCGGTTTCACGATGCGCTACACCACTCTGGCGACCACGGCCGTCCGCGCCGGCACCCCGTGACCCGCCGCTGAACGACGGATGCCCGCGACGCGGACCCCGCCTACCGCAGGCCGTCGAGGAACTCGATGACACGCTGGGTGAGCGACTCGGCCGCGGCCTGGTCGTAGGACGGCAGCGAGGAGTCCGCGAACAGGTGCTGCTTGCCGGGGTAGAGGAACAGCTCGGCACGCTCGGTGGCGGCGGTCAGTTCCTTGGCGGCGTCGAGGTCGCCCTCGTCGGCGAAGAACGGGTCACCGTCCATCCCGTGCACCTGGACCGGGACGTCGGCCGGCCATGCCTCGCCGAACTCGGACACCGGGAGGCAAGCACTGATCAGCAGAGCGCCCTTCGCCCCGGCGCGGGTCTGGGCCAGGCGCTGGGCCGGCATGACGCCGAGGGAGAAGCCCGCGTAGACCACCTCGCCGCCGAGCGGCGCGGCAGCGGCGACGCCGCGTTCCAAGACGGTGCCGAACCCCGTCCGGCTCGCGTAACCGACGCCCTGTTCCAGGGTGTCGAAGGTATGCCCCTCGTAGAGGTCCGGCACGTGGACGGTGTGGCCTGCCCGGCGGAGTTCGGCCGCGAACGCCTCGACTCCGGGCGTCAGCCCCTGGGCGTGGTGGAACAGCACGACCTCGGCCATGGCTTGCCTGCTTTCGACTGGTGAACGATCCAAATTTCTCGAACGATCGGCGATGCTAGTCTCATCGGACCATGGCGAGCAACACTCCCGACTACGACCTCGACGAGACGATCGAGCTCACCACCGCCGCGCAGGTGCGGGCCATCAGCGACCCCCTGCGCACCACCATCCTCGGCCTGCTGCACGAGCGCGCCGCGACCGTCACCGAGCTCGCCGCCGCGGTCAAGCGACCGAAGAGCACCGTCGCGCATCACGTCGGGGTCCTGGCCAAAGCCGGTCTGCTGCGCGTGGTACGGACCCGCCGGGTCCGGGCGATCGACGAGCGCTACTACGGCCGCACCGCCCGGATGTTCTTCGTCGGCGTCGGCCGGCAGACGGCCGACGGCCCGCTGCCGCCCGACTTCAACGATTTCGAGGTGGCGGCAAAGGAATCGGCCGCGGCCTACGAGCTCGGGCAGTTGCGCGGGTTCATCCGGCGGGCCCGGATCTCGGAGGAGCGGGCGGCCGAGTTCTGGGAGCGCGTCGAGCAGGTGATCCACGAGTTCGACACGCTGCCGCGTTCCGGGGAGACGGTCCACGGGTTCGCCGTCGGCCTGTATCCGATCCCCGACCACCCGACGCTGCCACCGCCTCCGGGCACGGGCGAACAGGGCTGACGAGTCGGTCCTGTTCTCCGGCCACCCCGGTCCGCGCGCCCTTCCCCTCGGGTCACCGCGAGCCGCCGGCCACGTCGCCGTGGCCGTACGAGCGCGGGGGCGGCTCAAGAGGACTCACCAGACGTCGCACCTTGCGGAAGAGCGGCCACGACGCTTTGCAAAGCGTGCTACTTTGCAAAGCGTTCGGTCGGGCGGGACGTGAAGGGCGTTGGCGGCCATGGCAGTTGGGCTCGGGGGCGGCGCATCCGCGCGGGAGCAGGCGCGGGAGCAGGCGCGGGCACGCGTACGGGTCCAGGGCCGGCCGGTCGCCTCGTATCCGCGTGTCGCTCCCGAGGTCGAGCGCGGCACGGTGCGTCGTATCACCGTCGTCGGCGAGGAGGTGCTGGCGCGGCCCTGCCGCGAGGTCGTGGAATTCGGCGGCGCGGACCTGGCCCGGCTGGTCGACGACATGTTCGCCACCAACCACGTCGCCGGCGGCGCGGCCATCGCGGCCAACCAAGTCGGCGTGGACCTGCGGCTGTTCGTCTGGGACATCACCGACGAGTGGGGAGTGCGGCACGTCGGGCACATCCTCAACCCGGTGCTGGACGAGGTGCCGGCCGCGCGCCGCCGGCTCGTGGAGGAGCCGGAGGGCTGCCTGTCGGTACCGGGGCCGTATGTGCCGCTCGCCCGGCCGGACCGCGCGGTGGTGCGCGGGCGCGACAAGGACGGCGCCCCTCTCACGGTCGAGGGGCGCGGCTACTTCGCCCGCTGCCTCCAGCACGAGACCGACCATCTGCACGGCCACCTCTACCTCGACCGGCTCGCCGCGCGCGAACGCAGGTCCGCGCTACGGGAGATGGCCGCGGGCAAGGACGCCGTGCTCGCCCGCCGCGTCGCCAACGCCGCGCGCCTGGGCAAGGAATATCCGCGGGAGCCGCCGGCGCAGGGGCGTTGACGCGGAGGCCGGCGGGAGGTCGGCGAGCAGCGCTCGGTGGGACGGTCGGCGAGCAGCGCGCGGCAGGAGCGGCGCAGAGCAGGAGCGGTACCAGGTGTCAGTGCGCGGCGCGCGGCAGCGCCCCGTCGAGGATGGCCGCGCCGAGCGGCGTGACCGCGTGGATGACGTTGCCGCCCTCGCGGCGGCTGACGACGAGCCCGGCCTCGCGCAGCGCCTTCGCGTGCTTGCTGGCGGAGGCCGCGGAGGTCTCCAGGCGACAGGCGAGTTCGCCGTTGGTCGCGGGGGCCAGCAGCGCGCCGAGGGCCCGGGCGCGGGTGACGCCGAGCAGGCGGGCCAGCGCGTCGGCGTGGTGCGCGCGGCCCACGCCGGGACCGGCGCGCAGGGTGTGCTCGACCGGGTGGACCAGCACCGGCGGCAGGTCGGCGTCGGCCATCGCCACCGGGGTGCGCCAGCAGAACCACGACGGGATCAGGTACAGACCCCGGCCGTGTAAGTGCAGGTCGCGGTCCTCCGGGTAGGTCAGGTGCAGCACGGGCGGCTCCCACCGCCCGACCGGTTTCAGCGCGCGCAGCAACTCGTGCGCCCCGCCGTCGAACACGGCCCGGGCGCGGCCGGCGCGGTCCGCCGCGACGCCCTCCGCCACACCGGTCCAGTCGGGTGCGATCACCGCGTCGTGGACGCCGCGGAAGGCGTCCGCGATCTCGTCCAGCCGGTCCTGCTCCCCCAGGGCCAGCCCGCGCAGCCACCCGGCCGCCGCGGCCGGCGGCGGGCAGGTCCGCGCGAGCGCGGCGGTCTCGGCGCGCAGCCGGCCGCGTGGGGTACGGCGCAGCGCGTCGATGCCCTCGGCGAGCCCGTCGGCCGCCTCGACGGGGTTGAGGAAGTCCGGGAAGTAGGGTGCGCCGGGCGGGGCCAGCATCGCCAGCAGCCGGGCCGTCGGCGCGAGCCCGCGCCGGGTGATCTCCGTGCGCGCCCGGGCCCGCCACCGCGCGTAGACCAGAGGAGTGCGGTCCCGCCCGATCAACTGGTGGAGGCCGAGCAGGGTCTCCCACAGCGGGTCGGGGGTCCTGGCCACCCGTAACCGGGCAAGATCGGCAGGACTGAAGTGAATTCGCAACATTGCTCCCCCAAGCAACAGCAAACATATGTGGTTGCGACATTCAATTACCCCAGGGGACGACAGCATACGCACCGGCGGTTCCCGGGAGATTCCCGGGCGATTCCCCGCGCCGTCACCTACGCACCGCCACCCGCGCATCGCCACCTACGCAGCCGCGGGCAGGCACCTCGGCGCACTTCCACGCGTACACCGCCACCCGTACACCGCCACCCGCGCACCGTCACATGGCGAGTTCGCCGCGCCGGTACACCGCGTCGAACGCGAATCCCGCGTCCGCCACGTTCCGCGCGCCGCCCTGCTCGCGGTCGAGCACGGCGAGCACGCCGACCACCGTGGCACCGCACTCCGCGACCGTGCGGGCGGAACGGATCGACTCCGCGCCCGTGCTCACCACGTCCTCGACGATCAGCACCCGGTCCGCCGGCGCCAGCCTGCCCTCGATGAGGCGCCCGGTGCCGTAGCCCTTCGAGCGCTTGCGCACGATCACGAACGGCAGCCCGGTGCGCAGCGACAGCGCCGTGGCGAGGGCGACGCCGCCGAGTTCGGGCCCCGCGAGCACATCGACGCCCTCCGGTACCCGCTCGGCCAGGAAGTCGGCGACGCGGCTGAGGAGTTCGGGCCGGGTCTCGAAAAGGTACTTGTCGAAGTAGAAGCCGCTCTTCTCTCCCGAGCTGAGCACGAACTCGCCGCGCAGGAGCGCGACATCGACGATCCGCCGCCCCAACTCCGCTTTCGCCGCTTCGCCCACGTCGTTCGCGGAGTCTCCAGCAGGCCGCACGATTCGTCCACCTCATCCGTCCGGCGAAAAAATTCCCCGCACCCTACTGAGGTTGAACTCGTGGAGTCGTGGGGGCTGACGGCCGGTGCCTGGCTGCGGTATCCCGGGAGGATGCGGTATCCACAAGGTGGCGGCCTGACCGCCGAACGGCAGGACCGACGCGAGGAGTTACGGCTCCAGGCGGCTGAGCGGTTCGCTCGAGGTGAGGGCAGTACATCGATCGCCAGGGATCTACGGGTCAGTGTCCGCTCGGTGCAGCGATGGCGTCACGCGTGGGCCAAGGGCGGTCCGCGGTCCTTGCGGTCGCAGGGCCCGGCATCGCTGCCGAGGCTGAGCGAGAAGCAGTTCGCCCAGTTGGAGGTGGAGCTGGCGAAGGGGCCGGCTGCGCACGGCTGGGAGGACCAGCGCTGGACTTTGGGCCGGATCAAGACCGTGATCGGCCGACGTTTCCACCTGACCTACACGATCCAGGGGGTGCGCAAGCTGCTGGTCCGTAACGGGTGGTCCTGCCAGGTCCCGGCCCGACGTGCCATGGAACGCGACGACGATGCGGTGGCGGGGTGGGTCAAGGAGGTCTGGCCCCGCGCGGAAGGCTAGCGGCGGGCCGTGGGGCCTGGCTGGTCTTCGAGGACGAAGCCGGCTTCTCCATGACACCGCCGCACGCCAGAACATGGTCACCACGGGGCTGCACCCCGGTAGTGCGCGTCCGCGGCCGTTCCCGCAGACGCGTCTCGATCGCCGCGCTGACCTGCTACAGACCGGGCCACCGCTCCCGGTTGATCTACCGCCCCCGCAAGGACGACGGCCACCGTGACGGACGCAAGAGCTTCTCCTGGCGCGACTACCGGGACCTGCTGACGGTCGCCCACCAGCAGCTCGGCGGCCCGATCGTCCTCATCTGGGACAACCTCAACGTCCACAAGGCCGCCGGCCTGCGCGAGTTCGCCGACTCACGCGACTGGCTGACCATCTACTACCTGCCGCCCTACGCACCCGACCTCAACCCCGTCGAAGGGATCTGGTCGCTCCTGCGACGCGGCTGGCTGTCCAACGTCGCATTCACCACCCCCGAACACCTCATCCGCACCATCCGCCGTGGGCTCCGCAGCATCCAGTACCGCAGCAACCTGATCGACGGCTGTCTCACCGAAACCGGCCTGACCATCCGACCCGCATAGCGACATCACGAGTTCAACCTCAGTAACACGGCTCCGCCACGCCCGAATTGGCCCGCGCGCGTCCTCGACCGCGCCCAACCGCCTTTGGCCGGCGGTCATTTCAGGGCGGTGCGGATGGTCTCGCGCAGCCAGCGCTGGGCCGGGTCGGAGTCGAGGCGGGCGTGCCAGAGGAGCCGTACGTCGAGTTCGGGCAGGTCCGCGGGGAGCGGGAACCAGCGGATGCCGAGGGCCCGGCCGTACTGCTCGGCGAGGCGTTGCGGGACGAGTCCGACGTAGCCGCTCGACGAGACGAGCAGCGAGGCGACCGCGAAGGTGGGCACGACGGCGGCCACGTGCCGGCGCAGTCCTGCGGCGTCGAGCGCGTCGTCGAGCGGCCCGCGGGTGCGCCCCCGGCGGGACGCCGAGACGTGGGGATGCCGGCACAACTGCGCCAGCGTAGGACGCCGGTTGCGGCCCAGCGGGCTGTCGGCGCGGACGATGCCGACCAGCCGTTCGCGGTAGAGCACGGCCGCGCGGATGTCGGGGGCCGCCACGTCGCCGACGCCGATGTCCAGGTCGACCGAGCCGTCACGCAGGGCCTCGACGCTCTCGCTGCCCTCGCCGACGAAGCGCAGGATCACGCCCGGGGCGACCGCGGACGTGGCGTCGACCACCGCGGCCGCGAGGGTCGCGGCCACGCCGTCGTTGATCCGGATCGTGAAGGTGCGTTCGAGTTCGGCGATCGGGACCTCGCGGTCGCCGCTGATCAGCGCCGACGCCTCGTCGAGCAGCGACCGCACCCGCGGCGCGGTACGCAGCGCGAAGGGGGTCGGCGCCATCCCCCGGCCGGCCCGCACCAGGATCGGGTCGTCCATCGCCCGCCGCAGCCGGCCCAGCGCCCGGCTGGTCGCCGGGATGGACAGGTGCAGGCGTTCGGAGGCCGCGGTGACGCTGCCCTCCTGGAGCAGCGCGTCGAACACGCGCAGCAGGTTCAGATCGAGCCGCTCGGACATGGTTTGCAGTCTACGCAACATTCTCTTGTGAAAGTTGCGTGGCACGGAGGGCCGCGGCTTCCGTAGCGTCGCCGCCATGCCCAGCAACGAAACGATTCGCCGGCACGCGCCGGCCTCCGGCGACCGGTCGTCCGGTCCCGCCGCGCGGCGCGGCCTGACAGCGGTCATGTGTGCCTGCGTCGTCCTCGTCGTCGGCATGGTCGCCGCGATCAACCTCGCCGTCCCGCCGCTGGCCGCGAGCGGGTTGCACCCGTCCGCGTCGGCGCTGATCTGGATCGTCGACACCTACGTGGTCGTCTTCGCCTGCCTGGTGATCCCCGGTGGGGCCGCGGGCGACCGCTTCGGGCGCAAGGGCGTCCTGCTCGCGGGGCTGGCGCTGTTCGCGGCGGGCGCGCTGGTCTCGGCGGTGGCGCCGGACGTGCCCCTGCTGCTCGCGGGCCGGGCGGTGACGGGGGTCGGCGCCGCCGCCGTGCTGCCCAACACGCTCGCCGTCCTGCTGCACGCGGTGCCCGCCGAGCGCAAGGGGGCGACCATCGCCACCTGGGCGTCGATGACCGGGATCGGCGGGGTCGTCGGCAACGTCGGCGGCGGCGCCGTCCTGTCGGGTGGGTCGTGGCGCTGGCTGTTCGCCGCGGCCGTCCCGATCGCGCTGCTGCTCGCCGCGCTCGCGGCCCGCGCCGCGCCCGTCTCGCCGCGCCACGACCGCCGGCTCGACCCGCTCGGCGCGGCCCTGCTCGTCGCCGCGTCGGTCGCCCTGCTGCTCGGCATCGTGCAGGGGCCGGAGGAGGGCTGGGGCAGCCCGCTCGTCGTCGCCGGATTCGCCTGCTCCGCCGGGCTGTTCACGGTGTGGACGCTCGTCGGGCTGAGGGCCGAGCACCCGCTGCTCGACCCGCGGCTGCTGCGCGTCCCGGCCCTGCGCAGCGCCTGCCTGGGCATGGTGGCCGTGTTCTTCGGCATGTTCGCGCTGTTCTACGTCAACGCGTCGTTCCTCCAGTACGGCAAGGGGTTCGGCGTGCTGCGGACCGGCCTGGGCATCATCCCGCTGACCGTCCCGATGGTCCTCGCCGCACGGCGGGTCGGCCACCTGGCGCGGCGGATCGGCCTCGACGCCACCCTCGCGCTCGCCTTCGCGTGCGTCGGCGGCGGGTTGCTCGGGCTGTCCACGAGCGATGCGCGCACGCCGTACGCCGCCTATGCCGGCTGGCTCCTGGTGACCGGGGTCGGGGTGACGCTGGCGCTGCCGACGCTCTCCGGCGCGATCGCCGGTGCGCTGCCGCCGGCACAGGCCGGGGTGGGCGCCGGACTGCAGGCCACCACCCGCGAGTTCGGCAGCGCGCTCGGGGTCGCCGTGATCGGCACGGTGCTCACCGCGCGGTTCAGCGCCGCGCTCCCCGCGGACATCCGCGCCGGCGGGCATCCGCACACCGTGGCGCAGGCGCTCGCCACCGCACCGCCCGACCGCGCCCACGACGTCGTCACGGCCTTCGTCTCGGGCGCGGACGCGGGGCTGCGGGTGATCGGCGTGAGCGTGCTCGTCCTCGGCGGGCTCGTCGTCCTGCAGTCGCTGCTGTCCGGCCGCGGTGACCGCCGCACGGGCCGCCCGGCGGTGCGGCGCTGAGCCGGGGCCATGCCCAACCCGCCCCGACCGCCGCCGCGTTCGCCCACTCCCCCGTTCCTGCGTCCCCACGTTTCCACGGCGCGTGCCCTGCACGGGCCGCCCGCAGCACCGACCCGCGGCAGCACACCGCGGACCTACCCGAAGGAAGAACGACATGCGCGTATTCGTCACCGGAGCGACCGGATGGATCGGCACGGCCGTCGTCGGCGAACTGCTCGACGCCGGACACGAGATCACCGGCCTCGCCCGCTCGGACGCCTCCGCCGCCACGCTCGACGCCAGGGGCGTCCGGGTGGTCCGGGGCGACCTCGACGACCTGGACGGCATCCGCGCCGCGGCCACCGCGGCCGAGGCCGTCGTCCACCTCGCCAACAAGCACGACTTCGCTGACCAGGCGGGCACCAACAAGACCGAGCGCGGCACCGTACAGGCCGTGGCCGACGCCCTCGCCGGCACCGGCCGGCCCTTCGTCCTCGCCTCGGGCCTGGCCTTCCTCACCCCGGGCCGGGTCGCGACCGAGCAGGACGGATCGCCGTTCCACGGCGTCGACTCCCTGCGCGGCGGCAGCGAGAACCTCGCGCTGGAGTACGCGGACGGCGGGGTCGGCACGGTCGTCGCCCGGTTCGCCCCCACCGTGCACGGCGCCGGCGACCCCGGCTTCCTGGCCGCGCTCGTGGCCACCGCGCGGGCCAAGGGCGTCTCTGCCTACATCGGCGACGGCACCCACCGCTGGGCGGCGGTCCACCGCGGCGACGCGGCCCGCGTCGTACGGCTCGCCCTCGACCGGCAGGTGCCGGCCGGCACCACCCTGCACGCCGCCGCCGAGACCGGCATCCCGACCCGGCGGATCGCCGAAGCCGTCGGACGGGGCCTGGGCCTGCCCGTCGTCTCCGTCCCGGCCGGCGAAGCAGCCGAGCACTTCGGCTGGCTCACCAAGTTCTACGGAACGGACATGGCCGCGGGCAGCGACGCCACCCGGACGCTGCTCGGCTGGACGCCCGACGGCCCCACCCTGATCGAGGACCTCGACAGCGGCTGCTACTACCGCTGACCGGCCGTCACATCCGTGCCCCCCACCCGCCCGCGGCCTCCTGGCCGCGGGCGGCCGGCGTCCGCCCCCGGGCCGTTCCGGGCCCGAACTCCCGCTGGGGCCAAGCGGTTTCACCGCCGAGGTCTGTCACCACTCGGAGTGTTGTCATGTTCACGCCATTGCGCCATCCGGTAACAGCCGGGGCCTTCCACGCCACCCGCCCCCGGCGCCAGCATCACTACACCGGCCTGGTCGGCCAGCCTCCCCCACAACCAGACGGGCCACGGACGGCAGGCCGACTCCCCCCACCACCCTCGCAACTCCCACACCTTTGGAGTTCACCGGATGCACAAGTTCCGCACCGCAGCCCCCACCAGGGCCGCCGCCGCCGCGCTGCTCGCCCTGTCCTGCGCCTCCCTCGCCGGACCCGCCAGCGCCGCCGCCCCCAGCGTCGAGTTCGGCGCCCACCACTTCGCCCAGCCGCTGCACGGCTTCTCCGGCGACAGCAACTGGGGCGGCTACATCGCCCAGGGCTCGTTCAGCAGCATCTCCGGCTCGTGGACGATGCCCCAGGTCACCTGCAACTCCTCGAACGACCTGTACGCGCCGTGGATAGGCATCGACGGCTACGGCTCGCAGACCGTCGAGCAGACCGGCGTCCAGGTGGACTGCTCCAGCGGCGGCCCCGAGTACTCGGGCTGGTACGAGATGTACCCGGCCTCGCCGGTGTACTACAACGAACCGGTGGACGCCGGCGACGTGTTCACCGCCAGCGTGGTCGACAACGGCGGCGGCTCCTACAGCCTGAAACTGGCCGACACCACCAAGGGCTGGTCGAAGACCACGCAGTCCTCGCTCAACGCGTCCGACGCGAGCGCCGAGGCCGTGATCGAGTCGCCCACCGGCAGCTACCCGTCCTTCAACGAGCAGGACTTCAGCGGCATCACGGTCGACGGCCAGTCGTTCGACGCCTACAACCCGCAGGCGATCGACAGTGGCCCGTACACCGAGACCGCCCTCAACGGCGGATCGTTCTCGATCATCCCGGGCTGACGTCCCGTCAGTTCCCTTCTGGGCCGGACGCGTTCACTCGCGTCCGGCCCCGACGCGTCTGCGCCGGGCGGGATGAGCGCGGGGCGACGTCCAGCGGGGTGTGCACCGCGTCCGTGTACGGCTCCGTGTACGCGTCCGTGTACGCGTCCGGCGCGGACAGGGCCCGGACGTTCGGCAGGGCGCCGGCGATTGTCGACCAGGGTGTCGCGGCGGCCGAAGGTCATGGCGGGGTGGTGGGCCGCTTGTCGCCGTACCGGCAGGGGGCGAACAGGTCCGGGCCCTGGGCCGGGCCGGCGTGTCCGTCCCTCCGTGGCTCGGCCGCGGGCCGTTGCGCCGCGTCGCGGCCGCGGGCGGTGCGTACGACGGGGTGGCTCTGGGCGGCGAGCGCGCGGGCGACGGCGAAGCCGGGTCCCGCCGGACGGCCGGTTTCCGGTGCGGGCGCCGGGCCTCGGCGCGTCGAGGCCACCGCCGGGCCGATGCCCGACCGCCCGTCCCGCTGACCTGGGACCCTCCGGCTGGTCGGGCGGGTTGTCGCGTTTGGTAGCGTGCGCTTGCCGTGGTGCACGGGAAACCGGTGGAGAAGCCGGTGCGGCCCTCGCCACTGTAGCCGCGGAGTTGCGCGGCCCTCGCCGACCGTGCAGACGGTCGGGGCCACTGGGCGGGACCGAGACGGGTCGCCTGGGAAGGTCGGCCGCGGAGCGTTGACGCGGAAGCCAGGAGACCGGCCACGGCGCGACATCTTCCACGAGGGTTTGGAGAACACGTGCCGACCAGCGCGCTGCACCCGTTCCACCGCATCGATCAGCTCATACGCCGGCGGGCGCGCCCGAGACCCGACCGCGCCCCGCGCCCGCGCCGGGCCCGCGCCGCCCGGCTCGCCGCCTCCGCCACGGCCCTGCTCGCCCTCGGCACCCTGGGCGCCTGCACGGGAGCACCCGCCGCGAAGGGCCCCGCCACCGCCACCGGGTCCGGCCACCCCGCCGCGGTGACCGTGCGCAGTTGCGGCGCCGCCACGGCCGTGTCCACACCCCCGAAGCGCCTGGTCACCCTCAACGAGGGCGCCACCGAGGTCGCGCTGGCCCTGGGCCTCCAGACGCGGATGGCGGGCACCGCCTACCTCGACGACACGATCCCGGCCCGGTGGAAAGCTGCCTACGACTCCGTGCCGGTGCTGAGCAAGGAGTACCCGACCAAGGAGAAGCTGCTCGCGGCGCACCCCGACTTCCTCTACGCCTCCTACGCCAGCGCCTTCACCGGCAAGGTCGCCGGCACCCGGGCCGAACTGGATGCCGAGCACATCCCCTCCTACCTGTCGCCGTTCGGCTGCGCCGACAGCAAGCAGGTGCCGGCCGCGTCCTTCGCGGCGGTCTGGGGCGAGCTCACGGACGTCGCCAAGGTCTTCGGGGTGACGGCGCGGGCCACCGCCATCGAGCAGCAGCAGAAGAAGACGCTGGCCGGCCTGGCCGCCCAGGGCGCGGGCAGGGGCCTGAACGTGCTCTGGTACGACTCCGACACCAAGACCCCCTTCGTCGGCGCCGGCCACGGCGGACCGCAGCTCATCCTCGACGCCGTCGGCGCGCACAACGTCTTCGGCTCGCTGCCGGGCGGCTGGCAGAGCGTCAGCTGGGAGAAGGTGGCCGCCGCGAACCCGGACGCGATCGTCCTCGCGGACGCCGGTTGGGACACCGCGAAGTCGAAGATCGCCTACCTGGAGCACGACCCCGTGCTGAGCCGGCTGACGGCCGTCCGCAAGCGGGCGTTCGTCGTCGTACCGTTCTCGGAGTCGACGCCGGGCGTGCTCCTGGCCGACGGCGCCGCCCAGGTCTCGGCGGGACTGGCCAAGCTGCACCCCGCGTCGTGACGGCGGCCGACCCGCCCACCGACCGCCCGGCCGACCCGCCGGCCGAACGCCCGGCCGACCAGCCGACCGAACCGCTCACCGAGCGCTCGGCGGGACCGGGGCGCGCGGCGGGACCGGGGCGCGCGGCGGTGGCCCTCGCCGTTGCCGCCGCCGCGCTGCTGGCGATGTGCCTGCTCGGCCTCGCCGTCGGCTCGGTGCACGAACCGCCGCGGGTGGTGGCCGACGTCGTGCTGCGCCGGCTGGGCATGGGCGACCACCACGTCACGCTGCTGGACGACCAGATCGTCTGGCAGTTGCGGCTGCCGCGCGTGGTCGGCGCCGCCGCCACCGGCGCCGGGCTCGCGGTCTGCGGCGCCGTCCTCCAGACGCTGACCGGCAACGACCTCGCCGACCCGTACCTGCTCGGCATCTCCGACGGTGCCGCGGTCGGCGCGGTCACCGTGCTGGTGCTGGGCGTCGGCGCCTCCGGCGCGGCTGCGGTCCTCGCGCTGCCGGCGGCCGCCTTCGCCGGCGCGCTGCTCGCCGCCGCCGTGGTCATGGCCCTGGCCGGCGCGGGTTCGTGGGCGCTGCCGGGCAGCAGGACCGTGCTGGCCGGCATCGCGGTGGGGCAGATGTGCGCCGCCTACACCTCGTTCGTGGTGCTGATGCTCGGGGACCGGGACGCCGCCCGGGGCGTCATGGAGTGGACGCTGGGCTCGGTGGCCGGGGTGCGCTGGCACACCGCGCTGTTCCTGGCCGCGGTCGCCGTCGCCGGCACGGCGTTGATGATCGCGGCGGCCCGGGACCTGGACGCGTTCGCCTTCGGGGAGACTGCGGCCCGCTCCTTCGGGGTCCCGGTGGAACGCGTCCGCTGGCTGCTGGTGGGCACCGCCGCGCTGATGACCGCGTGCCTGGTGGCCGAGACCGGGGTCATCGGGTTCGTCGGCCTGGTCGTGCCGCACGTCGTCCGCCTGCTGTGCGGGCCGCGGCACACCGTCCTGGTGCCGGTGTCCGCGCTGCTGGGCGCCGCGCTGCTGGTCGGCAGCGACGTCGTGGCGCGGTCGGTGCTCCCCGACCGGGAGATCCCGGTCGGCGTGGTCACCGCCGGGCTCGGCGCGCCGTTCTTCGGGTGGCTGCTGTGGCGGCAGGGGCGCGGCGCCGCGGCGGGAGGACGGGCGTGACCGCGGGGCAGCCGGTCGCGCTGCGCTGCGAGGGAATCGCGGTACGGGCCGGCGCCGCCACCCTGCTGTCGGACGTGGGCCTCGGCTTCTCCCCCGGCCGGCTGACCGGGCTGCTCGGACCCAACGGCGCCGGCAAGACCACGCTGCTGCGGGCCCTGGCGGGCCTGCGCCGGCCCGACGAGGGCCGCGTCCTGCTGGACGGCGGGGACCTGTACGCGCTGCCGGCCCGCCACAGGGCGCGGCGGCTGGCGTTCATGGAGCAGCAGGCCGACACCGGGCTGCCACTGACGGCCCGTCAGGTGATCGAGCTGGGCCGGACCCCGCACCGCGGCCGGTGGCCGGTGCCGCCGGGCTCGGCGGCGGCCCGCGAGCGCGGCGCGGTGGCCGCCGCCGCGACCGCGGCGGCCGTCGGCGGCCTGCTCGACCGGAGCTGGTCGTCCCTGTCCGGCGGCGAGCGCCAGCGGGTCCAGCTCGCGCGGGCCCTGGCGCAGCAGCCCGAGGTGCTGCTCCTGGACGAGCCCACCAACCACCTTGACCTGCGGCACCAGTTGGGCTTCCTCCAGACGGTGCGCGGGCTGGGTGTCACCACGGTCGCGGCACTGCACGACCTCGAACTCGCCGCCGCCTACTGCGACGAGGTCGCCGTCCTGCTCGACGGCCGGCTGGTCGCCCACGGACCGGTGGCCGAGGTGCTGACCGCGGAGCTGATCGGCCGCGTCTACGGGGTGGACGCGACGGTGGAACGGCACCCCCGCCACGACCGGCCGCACGTCCGGTGGAACGGCGTGCTGCGTGAGGAGTCCACGTCGTGAACGGTGACGGCAGCGCCCTGGTCCTGGTCGGCATGTCCGTGCTGGAGGCCGGCCGCCGGGCCGAACTGCTGGACCGGGCCCGCCGGTCCGGGGCGACGATCGCGTTCCTCCAGCAGGGCGAGCCGTCCTTGTCGGCCGAACTGGCCCGGCTGGCCGACGCGGGGGCCGAAACGGTCGTGCTGGTCGGTGTCCGGTGCGGCGACACCGGCCCCGGCCCGTCCTGGCTGCGCCGGGTCGCCGCCCACTGGTGGCGCGAGCACGGCGGGCGCCGCCCGGACGTCCTGGTCGCCACCCGGCTCGCGGAGGGGCTGGACGCCGTGGACGCCGTCGCGTCCTCGGTCCGGCCGATCACCGGCGAGGAGCCCGGCCTGACCTCCACGGCGTGGGAGGAGGTGACCGGCCACCGGCACCAGGTCCTGGTGTGCCGCGGGCCGCGCTGCACAGCGAAGGGCGCGGACGCGACGCTGCGTGCCCTGGTGGGCGGGCTGGGCGAGCACGGCCTCGGCGACGACGACGTCCTCGTGGTGCAGACCGGCTGCCAGTTCCCGTGCAACCAGGCCCCCGTGCTCAGCGTGCAGCCGGACGACGTCTGGTACGGGCACGTGGACCCGGCCGCGGCCGGGACGATCGTGACCGAGCACCTCCTGGCCGGCCGGCCGGCCGCGGCGCACCGCCTCCCCCGGCGCCGGAGGACTTGACGGACCCGGGTGACTGACGAACGGGGACCACGGCGACCTGCGGCCGCGGCACCCGCGTCCGGGACCGGCCCGAACACGGCGCCGCCGCAGGTCAGTTCGCCCCGGCCACGCCGGCGTCGCCCGCGGCGAGCGCACGGAAGGTGTCGAGGAAGGCGCGCGCGATCACCGCGTGGCCGGGCAGTGCCGGGTGGACGCGGTCGCGGGCCCAGTCGGCGGGCACGGTGTGCGCGAGCACGCGGTCGAAGGCCGCCTGGACGTCGACCAGCGGCAGCCCCCGCTCGCGCGCCACCTCGCCGGTGGCGGCCACGTAACGGTCGGACTCGATCCGCCACGGGTCGGACCTGTCGCCCTCGATGAGGTAGGGGGTGGCGAGCACGACGCGGCAGCCGGTGGCCGCAACAGCCCGGTCCAGCAGCGCGGCGAGCGTCTCCTGGAACTCGCCGACGGGCACGGCCTCTTCGGTCTTGCCCTCCACGCCCCGCCAGCAGTCGTTGATGCCGATCTTCACGCAGAGCCAGTCCGGCCGCTCGTCCAGGACGTCGGCCTGCCAGCGCCCCGCGAGGTCGCGGACCGTGTTGCCGGAGATCCCGCGGTTGCTCCAGCGCAGCCCCAGTTCGGGTGCCTCGGCGGTCACCAGGGCCTGGATCAGGCTCACATAGCCGCCGCCGTACGGCGGCTTGTCCGTCAGGCGGCCGGCATCCGTGATGCTGTCGCCTATGAACAGCACGTGGCTGCCCTTCTCGAAGGGAAGCGTGATGTCAGCGGACATAGTGCTCGGCTCCTGTCAGTGCGCTCGGTTGGTGGTGCTGCCACGCGGTGCGGGGCCGTGCGGAATCCGGCAGCCGCCGGTGTACGCACGGCTCCCGGTCACGTCCACGTCGCGCGGCATCATCGCCGCAACCAGACCGTAGCGTGCGAACGTCCCGTCGTGGCAGGCGCACCAGGACGATACGAGGAGGTCACCGCCCTCGTGCCGCGCCCGTCGCACCGCGAGTGAGCGCGCCGTCGCCGGCCGTGAGGACACCGCGGCGCGATTGCCGGGCGGTACGGGCGGGCGCATGCTGGAGGCATGGCGTTCGAGGCCGCCCGCACGGGGGACCTGAGCGGTTGGGCGGTGAGCGAACCGGGCCCGATCGCTTCGGGGCCGCTGCGCCCGGTACGACGGGAAGTCCCGTCGCCCGGGCCCGGCGAGGTGCAGGTGCGGATCGAGGCATGCGGGGTGTGCCGTACGGACCTCCACCTGGCGGAGGGCGACCTGCGGCCGCACCGGCCACTGACCGTCCCCGGCCACGAGATCGTCGGCCGGGTGAGCGCGACGGGTGACGGGGCGAGCCGGTTCTCCGTCGGGGACCGGGTGGGCGGTGCGTGGCTGCGCGGCACCTGCGGGGTCTGCCGCTACTGCCGGGCCGGGCACGAGAACCTCTGCCCGTCCTCCGTCTACACCGGCTGGGACGCCGACGGCGGCTTCGCCGAGATGACGGTGCTGCCCGAGGCGTTCGCCTACCCGCTCCCCGGCGACGCCGACCCCGCGCAACTGGCGCCGCTGCTGTGCGCGGGCATCATCGGCTTCCGCGCGCTGCGGCGCAGCGCGCTCCCGCCCGGCGGTCGGCTGGGCCTGTACGGCTTCGGGGCCTCCGCGCACCTCGCCGCGCAGGTCGCCCTCGCCGACGGTGCGACCGTACACGTGCTGACCCGCTCCGCCGCGGCCCGCGAACTCGCCCTGGAACTCGGCGCGTCGTCCGCCCGCGACGCCTACGACGCACCACCCGAGCCGCTGGACTCGGCGATCCTCTTCGCCCCGGTCGGCGACCTGGTGCCGGTCGGACTCGCCGCCCTCGACCGCGGCGGCACCCTCGCCATCGCCGGCATCCACCTCTCCGACATCCCCGTGCTCACCTACGAGCAACACCTGTTCCAGGAGCGCGACCTGCGCAGCGTCACCTCCAACACCCGTGAGGACGGCCGGGACTTCCTCGCCACCGCCCAACGCGTCGGCATCCACGCCACCGTCACCCGCTACCCCCTCGACCACGCCGACCAGGCCCTCGCCGACCTCGCCGCGGACCGCGTCAACGGCGCCGCCGTCCTCATCCCACCCACCCCCACCTGAGCCGCGCGCCGGTCCGCGTGAAGTGCGGTTCGGCGCGCGGGGGTGCTACGCGAAGTCGTACGTGGTGAAGTCGGCGAGGGGGCGGAAGCCGATGCGGCGGTAGAGGCGGTTGCTGGTGGGGTTGGCCGCGTCCGCGAACAGGACGACGTCGGTCGCGCCCGCGGACAGTGCGGCGCGGCTGACCGCGACCGTCACGGCGGCCGCGTAGCCGTGGCCGCGCAGGCGGAGGGGGGTGTAGACGGGGTCCACGCGGATCTGGCCGGCGACCAGGGGCGTCCGGCCGGCCATGGCGACGGGGGCACCGTCCGGGGTCTCCCAGAAGGTGTACCGCTTGCCGGCGAAACGTGTGGCGGCCCAACCGGCGGCGTCCACGGTGGTCGCCTCACCGACGGCGTCGACGAACTCGCCGCACCAGCGCACGATGTGCTCGTGGTCCTGGTCACCCGCCTCTCGGGCCCGGCCCGCGGGGAGCGGGTGCGGCGGGGTGAGCGAGGCGAGGCGGTACAGGTGGAGCCGGCTGAGGGGTGTCGGTGTCGCACCGGTGTGCCGCCGCCAGGCTTCGGTGAAGGCGGTGGCGGTGTCGTGGTCCGCGCTGACGCCGGTGAGGACCCGGCCGGTTCCGGCCAGGTGGGCGGCGAGGGCGTCGGCTTGCTCGGGGGTGAGCGGGGTGAGGTTCAGCCGGCGGAGGAGGTGGAAGACCGCACGGCCCTCGCCCGCGCGCTCCAGCCACCCGAAGGCGGGTGCCTCGCCACCGAAGGCGGCCGCTCCGCGGGTTCGCAGCGTCTCCATGACGGTCAGCGGAATCGTGTGCAGGGCGGGGCGCGAGCGCAGGAAGTCCCCTGCGTGGCGGAGGAGTTCGTCGATGTCGTCGGTGAGGTGCCACTCGTCCGGACCCATGGTCCAGGGTCCCCCGTGGACGGTTTCGCGTGCAAGGTCCCGCCTGCACGGCCCCCGATGCACGGCCGCGCGTTCGGGGGTGGGCGCCCGCGCTGGGGCGGGCGCCCGGGGGAGGGGGTCAGGCGGGCGGGGTGGACGCGCGGCCGAGGTGGCGCACGAAGAAGCGGACCGCGCTGTCGGCCTCGAACCGCGGCAGCTCCTTGTGCCTGCCGGAGTTGACGTGCAGCGTCTTGTGCTGCGAGCCGAAGGCGTCGAACAACGCGAGGGCGGACGCGCGCGGGATGTGCTCGTCGTCCCACTGCATCGCGAACTCGATCGGTACGGTGATCCGCCGCGCCGGGTCGGCCAGGGCGTCGGGCCAGTGCAGCCCGAAGACCGCGGCGGTGATCCTGGGGTCGGTGGCCGTGAGGGGGACGCCGATCGCGGTGCCCATGTTCAGGCCGAAGTAGCCGACCGGCCCTGCCTCCCCGATCTCGGGAAGCGTCTGGAGCGCGTCCAGGGTCGCCCGCCATTCGGGCACGGCGCGTTCGGCCAGGTGGGCGTTGTAGCGGACGACGATCGGGCCCTCGGGCTCACCGGCCGCCCTCGCCCGGTACAGCTCGGCGATCTCCCGCTCGTCGTGCGCCGTACGCGGCCGGTCGCCGTGACCGGGCGCGTCGATGACGGCGACGTGGAAGCCGCCCTCCGCCACGAGGCGCAGCGCACGCCCCGACATCGCCGGTGACTTCTTGTGGTTGCCGCCTCCGTGCCCCATCAGGACCAGCGGCGCGCGTCCGGCGCCGGATGGCGGCGACCAGAGCACGCCGGGCACCCCGCCCACGGCGAAGTCCCGCTCCACCATGCCGTTCGACGACGACTGGGCGGTGAACTGCATTGCATACATAGGGTGTTGCCCTTCGAGAGTGCCTTGGGTTCGAGGCGCTCCCGGCGACACCTACGTCAATCGCCCGACCGTGACGAGCGGAGGGAGCACCCACGCGGATACAGCGTTCACGGGTCTCACCTCCTCGGCCGATGTCACGGTGCCCGGACGCTAACAGCCCTCGCGCGGCCTCGGCCACTCCGTTTCCGGGCCCGCGGAGCCGGGCGTCACCACAAGGTGGGGTCCTGTCGCGGGCCGGGGCCGCCGGGGAGGACGGGGGGCACCGCGACGGCGACCAGGGCGGGCCAGGTCGGGTAGTGCCCGGCGAGCGCGAGGAGCAACCGGGCGGCCGCGTAGGCGTCGTAGGTCGCGCGGTGGCGCTGCGCGGGGGCGGCCGTAAGGTCGAGGTGGAGATGGTCGATCAGGTGGTCGAGGGTGTACGACGGCAGGCCGGGCAGGGTGGTCCGGGCCAGCCGCAGCGTGTCGATGACGCCGTCGGGCGTCCAGCCGGGCAGGTGCGCGGACAGGGCGCGGTGGTCGACGTGGGCGTTGTGCGCGGCGATCCAGGCCGTGCCGAGCCGGCCCCGTACCTCTTCGGCGGCCCGGTCCCAGGCGGGGTGGCCGGCGAGGACGTCGTCGGTCAGGCCGTGCACCCGGGCGGCGCGCGGGGTCACGGGCCGGGGCGGGCGGATCAGCCACGCGCCGGCCGTGGCCGGGTCCGGCCGGCCGTCGCGGATCGGGAGGGCGGCGACCTCGACGAGGTCCGGCGGGGTGCGGCCGTTGCTCTCGACATCGACGACGAGCAGCGGGGGCCAGGCGGTGAAGTCCATGCCGTGATCGTTCCACTACGGCGGGTCGCCGTCGGCCGGAGCCGCGCGCGTCACCGGAAGGGGGTGGGGCCAACGGGCCAGCCGAGGTCAACCGGTCAACGGGGTCAACCGGTCAACGGGGTCAACCGGGTTCCCCGCAGCGGTCGTTGCTTCAACGGCTCCACCGGACTCCGCCGGGCTCCCGCGCCTCGGCCTCCAGCGGCCTCGCCGAACCCACCTCACAAGTCGAGCAGTTCCTCGTAGAACCCCCCGAACCCGCGCTCGCGGTCGACGAGATGGATCTCCAGAATCCAGTGCAGCAGCCGGCCCGCGTCGTCCGTGCGGCGCAGCGGCTTGCCGTTGGCGGGCACGATGTGGGAGTCGACGTCCGCGAAGTCGTCGTGTTCGGGCGGGAACGCTCCGACCAGGTGGCCGACGTGCCAGCCGCCGAGCTGCCACCCCGCGTCGGCCGCCAGCCGTTCGACCTCGGCGTAGAGCTGCCTGCCGGTGATCTCGGGGTCCGCCTCGAAGGCGTGCCGGCCCGCGGCGAACACCAGCGGCAGGTCGTCGCGCAGGCGGCGCTTGACGGGGTCGTCGCCGAGGACGTAGGTCCGCCCGAAGTCGGCCTCGAACTCCTCGAAGATCGGCCCGAAGTCGGCGAACGCGATGTCGTCCGCTCCGATGATCCGGTCCGGCGGGTTCTCGCGGTACGGCAGGAGGGTGTTGGGCCCGGACCGTACGATCCGCTTGTGCCAGTAGTGCGTGGTGCCGAACATCTCGTTCGCCAGGTCGCGCACCCGGTCGCTGACCTCGCGTTCGCCCAGGCCGGGGGCGACCAGGTTGCGGGTCTCGATCTCGGCGAACAGCAGTGCCGCCTTGGCCTGCGCGTCCAACAGCCGCGCCGCGCGCGTGGATTCGACCGTCACGCCGCCCACCGTAGGAGCGCCGCCGGCGCCCCGGCAACCGGATTGGCCCGCGCAGGTGGTCCAGCCGTCGTGCGTCCTGCCTCGGTGCCGGGTCGATCCCGAGCATGGAAGCGGATCAGGCCGTCGTCCACTCGATCGTCAGGCCACGCCCCTGGGTGCGGCCCGCCGCCGCTGCCGGCCCGCGCGTGGACGGGTCCAGCGGGTTCTCGCCGATCGCCGCGTGCGACGCCTCGTCCGGCTCGACGACCGCGACCTCGGCGCCGCCCGCGCGCAACTCGTCGACGGCCTGCGCCAGCGGCTTCTCGCTCGGCAGCAACTGGACGCTGCCCAGCGGGGAGAGCACCAGCACGCGGGTGGCGCCGGCGGCGTAGTCGGCGTTGTCGTTGGAGCGGACCCCGCCGTCGACGTACCCGCGCCCGACGATCGTCACCGGCGGCCACACGCCGGGCACGGCGCAGCTCGCCGCGACAGCGTCGACGAGGTCCACGCCCGACGTCCTGTCGAACACCCGCGGCTCCCCGCTCTCCGCGTCCACCGCGACGATCTTCATCGCGCGGGCGGGCCAGTCGTACGACGGCAGGCGGGACTCGATCACCGCGCGCCGCTCCGCCTCCGGCACGGTGGTGGCGCCCCGGGCGAACGCGCCCACCGCGCGCCGGATCTGCTGCGCGGTCGTGGCTTCCCGCAGCACGGCCTCGATCTGCGCACCGAAGCCCGCCAGGTCCACCTCGACCATGATCTCGGCGGCCTGCAACCGCGGCTCGACCTGCCGGGCGTACAGCTCCGCCAGGCTCAGGCCGCTCCCGAGCTGCGCCGCGACGGTCGAGCCCGCGGAGGTCCCCACGATCAGGTCGGCCGCCGTGGCGTCCTGACCTGCCTCGGCCAGCCCCGCCAGCAAACCGGTCATCCACGCCACCCCGGCGACGCCTCCGCCGCCCAGCACCAACGCCTCAGCCACAGCCATCCCCAGCCATCCCCTCGTCGGTCCGATCGCTCCCCCGCACCCTAAGGCGCCGCGGTGACCTCTCCGTTCCCGGCCTCTCCGTTACCGGCCTCTCCGTTGCCCGCGCGTTCGCGGCCGGCGCGTTCCTGACCGGCGCACGCGCCCGCGGTGTGTGGGGGCCGGGCCGCCACGGTCGGGTGATGTTTCGGCGCGGCGGTCCGGACACGGAGTGTTACCACTTAACTGCGCGTGGCGATCGCTACGTTGGGTGCATCGGGTCCTCCGGCCGCCTCCCTGACAGGTGCGGCCGGAGGGGCCGGCCTGGTGCGCGACCGGTCGTCCGCCGGCTCGACGAAGCACCGTTCCGCCATGGCGCGACGTCGCCGACACGGCCGGCAGGTGCGCCGGCCCTCGCAGCTAAGGAGAAAACCGTGATCTCGAAAGTCAAGAAGGTGGCGCGGTCCCTGGCTCTCGCGCTCGCCGCGGCCGCCACGCTCACCCTGGGCGTGCCCAGCGGCAACGCCTTCGCCATCAACCATGTCGAGTGCGTCGGCGGGGAGAACTTCCTGAAGATCTACTCGCACCTCAACGGGCAGCAGAGCGTGGACTGCTACGCGAACGCCGGGCGGACCAACTTCGGCGGGTGGTGGGTCGACCGGATCGTCACGGGCAACAACGACCTGATCTACTACGACGCCAACGGCGACTCGGTGAGGATCGATCGCTGGCACGACATCACGTTCCCGAACAACCCCCCGAAGGTCGCCTCCATCCAGATCCTCTGACGCGATCCTCCGACGCGACGATCTCCCCCGCGGTCCGACACGTCGGCGTCGGACCGCGGAACTCCCGTCCACACGGGCACCTCTGATTCGCGGTCCGATCCCCGCTAGGGTTCCCGGCTCGGCTTCCCGGATCAGTTTCCCGACTCGGGTCCCAACTCGGGTCCCGACTCGGGTCCCCCGGTCGATTTCCGGCCAGGTTGATGACGTCTTTACCCAGTGATGACCATTCACATCACTTCCCACTAGGGTCACTTCAGTTCCACAGCCCGGTGCCGCACGGTCGTCGTGCGGCGCTTCATCGACCTGTCGATTGGACTGGTGTGAAGTGACCCTCAAGTATCGCCATCTGCTCGGCCGTTCCCTGGCGACGGCACTCCGGAGCCGGCTCGCCGCCGCGGTGGGGGTGGTCGCGCTGCTGGCGGCCGTCCTCACCGGCACCGCCGCCGGCACGGCCAGTGCGGCGCCCCGGACGCCCCAGGCGGCACCGGTCGCCGCCTCCGCCCCCTCCGCCTCGACCCCCGAAGCCGCCACTCCGACGGACGTCACTCCGGCGGACGCCGGATGGGTCTGCCCCGGCACGCCCATACCGGATGGCTACGTGATCACCAGCCGCGCGGCCAACGGGTGCAACGGCGCCGGCGCCTGGTACATCCAGCCGGTGCAGAACGGCATCTGGATCTGCGCCACGTCACCGATCCCCACCGGCTACGTCCTGACCATGCACACCGCCAACGGCTGCAACGCCAACATCGACACCTGGTTCCTGGAACTGGCCCGCGACGGCCAGTACGTCTGCGCGGGCTCGCCGATCCCGACCGGCTACGTGCTCACCGGCCACATCAGCACCGGCTGCGGCAACATCGGCATCTGGTACCAGCAACTCGCCCGCGTCGGCGAGTACATCTGCCCCGGCGTACCCGTACCGCCCGGCTTCCGCACCGACGTCTTCAACGCGAGCATGTGCAGCGGCCTCGGGGGCTGGCTCCTCCTGAGCGCCTGACCCACCGAGCCCCACCGGAAGGCACCGCGCGCCCCCCGCGGTGCCTTCCTGCGTACGTACCCCGGGATTCGCCCCGCCTTCCCGGTGAACGCCCCCGCACGGGCCGGCGCGGACGTCAGCCGAGCCAGGCGTCGACGCCCTCGGTGGCCGCCGCGATCAACTCGGGCGGCGCGTCGCTGGTTTCGAGCGAGGCGCGGGCGATCGCGGCGAGCTGGTGGTCCGTGAGCCCGAGTGCCGTGCGGGCGGTCCGGTACTCGTCGGTGAGCGACGCCCCGAACATCAACGGGTCGTCCGTCCCCAGCGAGCACCGGACACCCGCTGCCAGCAGCCGGGGCAGCGGGTGCCGGGCCAGGTCGGGGACCAGACCCAGCACCCGGTTGGAGGTCAGGCAGACGTCCAGCGAGACGCCCCGCGCGGCCAGGAGTTCCAGCAGGGCGGGGTCCTCCACGGCGCGGATGCCGTGCGCGACGCGGGTCGCGCCGAGGCGGTCGACCGCCGCGCGGACGCTGTCGGGTCCGCGGAGTTCCCCGGCATGCGGTGCCGACGTCAGTCCTGCGGTACGGGCGATGGCGAACGCCTCCGCGAACTCCCCTGTGCCGCGGGCCCCTTCGTGACCGGTCAGCCCCAACGCGTGGACGCCGCGCCCCGCGTACCGCGCGGCGAAGCGCGCAAGCCGCACGGCGGCCGCGGGGGTCGCGTGGCGGGACACCGCCAGGGTCAGCCCGAACCCGACGCCGCAGCGCGCGCCCGCCTGCCGGCCCGCGTCGAGGACCAGGTCCAGGACGTCCTCCGGCGCTCCGAAGTGCGCGTAGGAGCGCGGGTCGAAGTGCGGCTGGACCCAGACGCCGCCGTCGGCCGCGGTGTCCTCCACCAGTTCGGTCACCACCCGCCGCAGGTTGGCGGGGCGGTCCGACGTCGCGTCGAAGGCCGCCGCGTAGACCTGCTGGAACCCCTCGAAGTCGGCGAACCCCCGCGGGTCGGGGGCCGCACGTCCGGCATCCGACGCGAGCTCCGCCAGCGTGGCCGGGCGCATGGCCGCCAGCAGGTGAAGGTGCAGTTCCGCCTTGGGCAGCGCCCTCGGGTCACGCCCCGACGCGAGCACCCCGGCCCCGGTTCGGGTCCACGTCCCAGCGCCGGGCTGCTCGTTCACCACGGCGCGACGCCGCCTGTCCTGATGCATCGGCCATCCCCTCCTGACGGGAGGACAGTAGGGCCGTCGGGGCTCGTCAGGCCAGGTCACCGCCATGGTCGGGATCGCCTGGGAGCGTTCCTGCGCCGCTCGGAGCGGAGCCGGCATCGGTCCCCACCGGCCGCACCGCGAACCGTTGCCCACACCCGCTCCACCGGCTGCCAAGGGCCCTTCCCGGCCGGCGCCCGGCCACCTTTGAGATCCGCGCGCCGCGAGAGCGTGCGATCGCCCGCGGCGGACGCCGGTGGACGCCGGTGGACGTCAGCCCAGTACGCCGGCGAGGGTGCGGGCGAGGACGGTGTCGAAGCGGTCGCGGGGTTTGCCGTGGGGCGGGGAAGCCGCGAGCAGCGCGGTGATGCGGGGGTGGTCGCCCGCGGCGGCGACGTGGTGGAGGTAGGCGGCCTGGCGTGCGGCGCCGGTGTCCGCGGCAGCCATCTCGTTCTGTACGAACAACGCGGTCAGACCGCTGAGCAGGGCGAACGCCTCGAACTTGCGCGCGGGGCCGGCCGGGTGGTCGGCGAGCACGTCGAGCACGTGCTCCAGGAGGTCGATCCCGTGGGGGCCGAGCGTGGGACGGCTCATGACCATGGCGGGCAGCCACGGGTGGCGGCGCATGATCTGCCGGGCCTGGTGGCCGATGGCGAGCAGATCGGCCTTCCAGTCGCCGCTGGCCGCGGGCAGGTCGTACTCGCTCGCGGTGCTGTCGGTCATCAGGTCGAGCAGGTCGTCGCGGGTGGCCACGTAGCGGTAGAGCGAGGCGGCGCCGGTGCCCAGAACCGACGCGACGCGGCGCATGGAGACGGCGTCCAGGCCCTCGCGGTCGGCCAGTTCCACCGCGGCGGCGGTGATCTCGGCGCGGCTGCGCTCGGCCGGGCGTCCGACCGCCGCCTGCTCCGGCCGCATCCAGATCACCGGCTCGTTCCGCCCTGCCACCGCCATCGCCACCTCCCGCGTTGCCGCCAGCCTATCTATCGCATACGCTGTTCGCGAACGACGTTTGCGAATGGGAGGGACGCGATGACGCGCTATGCGCACAACGGCGAGATCCGGATCGCCTTCGAGGACCTGGGCGGTGCGGGCGGCGACCCGCTCCTGCTGGTCATGGGGCTGGGGACCTCACGGTTCTGGTGGCCGGACGGCCTGGTGGACGAACTGCTCGGCCGCGGCTTCCACGTCGTGGCCTACGACCAGCGCGACGCGGGCGAGTCCACCCACCTGCCGGACCGGCGCGCCGGCTCGCCGTTCAAGGCCCTGCTGCGCCGCGACGCCCCCGCCTACGGCGCCGAGGACCTCGCCGACGACGCGGCCGCCGTCCTCGACGCCCTCGGCTGGCAGAGCGCCCACCTCTTCGGCCACTCGATGGGCGGACTCGTGGCGCAGCGCACCGCGATCCGCCACCCGAAGCGCGTGCTGAGCCTGATCACGTCCTCGGCCGTCCCCAGCGACGCGAAGGGCCTGAACGTCCTGCGCTACGTGCGCCTGTCGCTCCTGCCCCGGTTCTCCCGGCTCCACCACCCCGACACCCCTCAGGGCAACCAGGACCTGGCCGTCGCCGTCGCCCGCCTGCTCGCCGCGCCCGACCGGCACATCGACGAGCACGACGTGCGCGAGTTCGTGGACAAGGAGGCGGCGCACCAGGTCACCAGCTTCCGCGACGCGAAGGCGCAGAGCCGCCAGATCGGCGCGAAGTGGCACGGCGGACCGCTGGCCGGGATCACCGCGCCGACGCTCGTGCTGCACGGCGAACGCGACCCGCTGCTGCGTACGTCGGCCGCGCGCGCCATCGCCGCCGCGGTCCCCACCGCCCGCCTGCGCGTCGTACCCGGCGTCGGCCACTTCCTCTTCCGCGCCGACTGGAGCACCTACGCCGACGAGCTGCGCACGCACGCCGACCTGGCCCCCGCGCAACCGCAGTTCACCGGCCCGGTGGAACCCTGACACCGCGGCCGGACATCCCTCAGCTACTGCTTCCGGGCCCCGGACGATCCCCCGCCGCGACCGGTTCCGGCACGACCTTGATGCCGGGGACGGGCGACGGCAGCAGCAACAAGCTGCCCGCCGCGCCGCAGACACCCGCGATCAGCAGCGTCGGCCGCATGCCGATCCCCGTGGCCAGCCAGCCGCCGACCAGCGCGCCGAGCGGCCGGGAGCCGTAGTTGATCGAGCTGTAGGCGCCGGCGATCCGGCTGCGCAGATGGTCGGGGGTCACGGCGGCCCTGAGCGAGTTGTTGCCGATGTCGAAGAACATCACGCCCAGTCCCGACAGGAACTCCGTCGCGCCGAGCAGCAGGAAGCTCTTCCCGTGCGGGCCGCCCGCCAGGACGAGCAGCACCAGCGGGCTCGGGTACAGCGCGGCTCCCAGCATGATCGTCCGGCCGAGGCCGAGGACCCCGATGGCCCTGCGCGCCAGGACCGCGCCGGCCAGGCCGCCGACCGCGCCCGCCCCGAGGGCGAGTCCGATCATGCCCGCCGGCAGGCCCAGCACGCGGTTGGCGAACAGGATGACGATCGCCTGCGCGGCGTACATGAAGAAGTTCATCGTGGTCGAGCAGGCGAGGCTGGCGCGCAGCACCGGGTGCCGGAAGATGAACCGGGCGCCGGCGGCCATCCGCGTGCGCAACGGCAGGTGGGAGTCCGAGGCGGGCGGCAGCCCCTTCGTCCTGATCCGGCCGATCATGGTCGCGGAGAACAGGAAGGAGACCGCGTCCACGGCCGCCGCGACGGGCGCGGTGATCGCCTGGACGAGCGCGCCGCCCACCGCGGGCCCGACCACGTACGACAGCGAACGGCTCATGTTCAGCCTGCTGTTGGCCGCCACGTAGCCGGTCCGCGGTATCAGCGTCACGAAGAACGCCGGGTACGCGACGTCGAACACCGTCTGCCCCACCCCGGTCACCGCGCCGACGACATACAGCTGCCCGAGCCCGAGCGCGTGCGCCCCATAGGCGACCGGCAGGCTCAACAGGGCGGCGGCGCGCGTCACATCGGCCGCGATCATCATCAGCCGCTTGTGGGGGCGCGAGTCGATCCAGGCGCCGACGACCGGCGCGACGGTGTTCGGCAGCCAGATCAGCGCCGTCAGCAGCGCGGCCTGCCGGGCGTTCGCGTGCAGCAGTGCCACCGCGATGAGCGGCAGCGCCAGCTCGCTGATCCGGTCGCCGAACTGCGAAACGGTCTGGCCCGACCAGAAGATGGCGAACCGGCGGTCGGTCCGCGCGCCCGCCCCGGCGGTGCCCGGTGCCGCCGGCGCTACCTGATGCACGGGGACCGCCCCGGATCGGCAGCCGCGCGGGCCGCCAACTGCCGTACGAGCGGCGGCCGGTGGTCCTTCATCGCTCCTCCGCGGGGCTGGGCGGCGAGACCGTGACGATCCGGGTGAACTGCACGTGCCGGCTGCCGGGCGGGCGGGTCGACTTGTCGTCGATGGGACGCTCGTCGACGTACCGCTGGAGCAGGTCCGCCATCTGCCCGGCCACGTCGGCGAGTTCGTCGGCGGTGAGGTAGACCCCGGTGTGGTCGATGCCGGTGTGCTCCCGCCAGTTCGGCTCCTCCGCGGGCCGCTGCCGCTGCCACGTGGCGAGCTGGTCGAGGGCGCGTTCGGCGAGGAGTTGTTCGAGGACGCTCACCGCGGCATCGCCCTCCGGCGTGAGTTCGGCACCGCGCCACGACTGCGAGGTCGACACCAGCCGCCACGGCCGCTCGCGGTTGTCCTTGCTCGGCGCGGGCTCCACGAAGTCGTACTTGGCCAGTTGACGGAGGTGGTGCGAGGTCAGGGCCTGGCTGATCCCGAGCCGACGCGCGGCCTCGGCCGCGGTCATCGGTCCCTCCCTGCCGAGCAGGGCCCGCAGTTCCAGCCGGACGGGGTGCGCCATCGCGCGGATCGCCAGCGGGTCGTCCAGGAACCGTGCGCGCCGCGGATCTCTCTCCAAGGACATGCTTGGAATATGGGCCGCGCCACCGGCAATGTCAAGCATGTGCTTGGAATGTGCTCGGCCCCACTCCCCCGAGCGGCAACGCCGATGTCCGCACGCCGAGCCCCGCGAGGGCCGGCGGCAGCCGCCGCGCACCGCTCAGAACGTCGTGAACGCGACCTTTCGCCCCGAGGCGTCCAGGGGCTGGGGGTCCACCGACCTGGCACCCTTTCCGGGCCACGACGCCGGCTGGTACACGACCCAGTACCGGCCGTCCGGCAGGCCGTGCCCCTTCGGGAGCGGGTGGGTGGGGACGACCTCTTCGGTGGACACCCGCACTCCTACGGCCGCGTCGGGAACGGGTCCGTAGGAAGCGAAGGCGTTGCGCCCCGGCGCCTGGCCGCCGCCGTAGTACCCGCCGGAGTCCGAACCGTCGAAGCCGCACGCACCGTTCGCCCACGGCAACGTCGCGGAGTGGTCCGGCCCCCGGGAATCGTCAAGGCTCATACAGAAGCTGCCGTCCTGATCGGCGTCGATGTAGGCGTCCAGCTGCCAGTGCACACCGCCGGTGACGTACCTCTGCAGCACCGTGTAGTGATCGCCCACGCGATACGGCGAGTTCGGGTCGTGCCGCTGCCCGTCGCAGGCAGTGGCCATGACCATCGCCATGACGGCCACCGCCACCGTTGTTCGCGCCGAACGAGCCGACATGCGCAAGCCCCCCCAGGGCGTCGAGAAACCCCCGCGATCTTCACAGCTCTCTCACAGGGGCTACAAGGCGGCGCCGGTAAAGGTTGGGAAAACCCCGCCGGGCGGCGTCACCCCTGCGGGATCGGCTGGGTGAGGTTCACCGGGTTGCCGTCGGGGTCCCGGATGTGGGCGACGCGCTGTCCCCACGGCATGTCGTTGGGGCCGCCGCTGACCGAGCCGCCCAGCGCCACCACCCGGCCGAGCGTCTCGTCGACGTCGTCGACAGCGATGCTGAGCAGAATCCGCGGCGCCGCCCCGGTCTCCGCGTCGTCCTTGGCCACCAGCCCGAGGTCGGTGTCGCCGATGCGCAGGCCGAGGTAGAAGGCGGGGCCTTCCGCCGGCACCCGGAAGACCTCCTCGGCGCCGAACAACCGCGTGTAGAAGCCGAGCAGAACGTCCTGGGCGGCGGTCAGGATCACCGGCTGGATGGTGGACATGGCACTCCTGTCGAGAACGGTCGAGTCGTTGGGTGGACCGTCCGAGGACGGCGAACTCATCGGCAGGACCGGACCGCCGCCCGGCTGCTTCACGAAGGCGCGGCTCCACCCGCGACAGCGTCGTACGGCCCGGCGCTCAACTGAGCATCGCCCCGGGCGCGGACCGCCTGACCAGGAGGTCGGTGACCAGGGCGAGGGCGGGCCAGTCCAGGCGGCCGTGGCGCGCGACGGCGTACGCGCGCAGTTCGACGTCGGGAGCGGCGAGCGGGACGAGCCGCACCGCGGGGAGCGTGACCGTCCCGACGGGGAGCAGGCCCACACCGAGCCCGGCGGTGATCATGGCGCGCACGAGGTCGAGGCTGTCGGCCTGGTGGGTGATGCGCGGGGTGAAGCCCGCCATGGAGGCGAGGGTGCGGATGACGGTCTCGTCCGCGGTGTCGCGCGAGTTGACGATCCAGTCCTGCCCGGCGAACCGGGCGAAGACCTCCGCGGCCGTCCCTTCTCGGATGTCGGCGTGCGCGGGGACGCCCAGACCCCAGCGCGCGGTCCACAGGGCGGTGGCGCGCAGCACGGGGTCCTCGGCCGCGGGCGCCAGGGTGTAGTCGTAGGTCAGGGCCAGATCCGTCGCGTCCTCGGCCAGGAGCCGCAGCGCCTCGGCGGGTTCGTGTTCGCGGACCAGGACACGGAGGCGGGGATGGCTCGTGGCCAGGGCCGTGACGATGGGCAGCAGGTGGGCGCGGATGGCGGTGGCGAAACCCGCGACGCGCAGGGTACCGGTGGGCTCCGCTCCCGGCGCGAGGTCGTGGTGCGCCGCCTCGACGGCGGAGAGGATCGTCACCGCGTGCTCGGCCAGCCGGCGTCCCGCGGGCGTCAACCGGACCAGGCGCCCGTGCGGTTCGGTCAGCGCGGTGCCCATGTCGTCGGCGAGGGCGGCGATCTGCTGCGAGACGGTCGAGGTGGTCGTGCCCAGGACGTCGGCCACCGCGCGCATGGACCCCAGCCGGGACAGCTCCACCAGCATCCGCAGTCGTCGTGTCTCCATCCCTGGATTGTCGCGGATCGGCGAACGGTTCATTCACGATCGGCACGTGGACACGAACGGTCCGGCCATCATGTACTCGGGTGCATGAGCCTGCCGAACCACCGCGCCACCGGTCCGCGCCTGTCCGCGTCCGCGACCGGAGCCCTGATGGCCGTGACCTCCATGTCCGCCGTCCAGCTCGGGCTCGCGCTGTCGGTTCCGCTGGTCGACCGGCTCGGCGCCCTGGGCACGACAGGGCTGCGTATGGCGTGGGCCGGTGTGCTCCTTCTGGTGCTGGTGCGGCCCCGCCCGCGCGACTTCACCGGCCGCGACCTGCGGGCGTGCACCGCGCTGGGTGCGGTCAGCGCGGGCATGATGATCTGCTTCATGCTCGCCGTGGCGCGGCTGCCGCTCGGCACGGCCAGCGCACTGGAGTTCCTCGGCCCGCTGGCCGTGTCCCTCCACGGCTCCCCCCAGGGTCCGAGCCGTGGCCGTATCCGCTGGGCGGCCATGGCGGCCCTCGGTGTCGTCGCGCTGACCGAACCCTGGCACGGGGGGATCGACGCGGCCGGCGCGGGTTTCGCCGTGGCCGCCGCGTCCTGCTGGGCGGCCTACATCCTGCTGACCCAGCGGGTGGGCGACTCCGTGACCGGCCTCGGCGGACTGGCCGTCTCCATGCCCGTCGCCGGCCTCGTCGGCCTCCTCGCCGCGGCGCCCTCCGACCTGGCGCACGTCACGTGGAGGCTACTCGCCGCGATGCTGGGGCTGGCCGCCCTGAGCGCCGCGTTGCCCTTCGCCCTCGAGTTCCTCGCCCTGCGCCGCCTCACTACCTCCGCCTTCGGCACCCTGATGAGCCTGGAGCCGGCCGTCGCGCTCCTCGCCGGCCTGCTGGTGCTCGGCCAGATCCCCGCGCTCGCCTCCGCGGCGGGCGTCGCCCTCGTCGTGACCGCCGGCATCGGCGCCACCCGCACCGGCGTCCGCCCCTCCCCCGCGCCCCCCGAACCGCACCACGCCCTGACGCCCACCACGGCCAGCTCGCCCTCGGGCTGAACCCCACCCCGTCGGCGCGGGGCGGTCAGCCCCCCGCGGTGACGGACAGGTCGTCGCAACTGGACCGGCCGGCCGAGGGCAGGTAGCAGAAGACGGTGGCGCTCGTGTCCCCCGCTCCCGTGGTGAACGGCGCGGACAGCCGGGTCCACCCGGTCGCGGTGGTGGAAGCCGACACCTGGGCGCCGCCGTGGTTCTTGACGCCCAGCCAGGTGGGTGCGCCTGTGGTGCGTACCCAGCCGGTGTACCGGTAGGCGGTGTTCGGCTGGAGGCCGGTGACGGTGTACTCGGCGGTCGCCGCGCCGCCGGAGGGGGCGTTCAGGGACAGGTCGTAGGCGCCGCTGTGCGCCGCCGGGTCCTGCGCGGCGGTGGCGCCGCGGGTGCTCCAGCCGTTGAGGTTGCCGGCTTCGAGGCCGCCGTCGGGCAGCAGGTTCGGAGCGCCGGCCGAGGGAGCCGCGGCGGAGGCGCCGATGTTGGGGGCGGCGGTGGGCGACACCGCGACCCCGAAGTAGTCCCGGCCGCCGTTGCCGCGGACGGCCGCGCCGATGCCGGCCACCGGGGAGCCGGCGCACAGCCGGTAGCCGGTGGCGCCGCGGATGCCGCCGGCGTCGCCGGGGTCGCAGAAGGCCGGATCGGCGGTGGTTCCGCCCGGGTCGGACGGGAGGCCGCCCAGGTTCACGAAGTCGTTGTGGTGGAAGGTGTAGCCGCCGGACCGCAGGTTGAACGAGGCGCTTCCGCTGCCTGACTTGACCACGATGTTGTTGCTGAAGGAGACCTCGCGCGGGGTGGTGTTGTTCTCGTTGACCACGGTCTGGGTGACTCCGGGGCCGATGTAGAGGGTGTTGTTGTACACCCGCATGCCGGACACCGCGCCCGAGCAGTTCTCGAAGCCGCGGTAGGAGTCGTCCTGGCTGATGTTGTAGCGGACGACGGCGTCGGACGTGCTTCCGTCGGCGTTGCAGAACAGCATGAAGCCGCCGTCGTTGTCGTGGCTGTAGTTGTACTGGTAGACCGTTCCCGCCGTCCCCTGGTCGACGTCGAAGGCCATGCCGTCGTTGGTGCCGGCCCCGCCGGAGACGTCGTTGTACTGGAAGACGGTGCCGTCGGCGTCCCACGGCCAGATCCCGGCGTCGTATCCGGTGGGCTCCAGGTGAAAGCCGGCCAGGGTGTTGTACTGCACCAGGGAGTTGTCGGCGTCGATGACCACGATGCCGTCCCCGCCGATCCGGTGCAGGGTGTTGCCCTGGATCACCAGGCCCCTGGTCGGGTGGCGCGGCTCGGGCATGTCGGTCGGGTCGTTGACCGCGGCGTCGTTGCCCCAGGTGGACCATTCGGTGATGCCGCTGCGGTCGACGTCGTCGACGGTGTCGTCCTGGATCACCACGCCGTCGAACCAGGTGGGCGTGGTGGTGCCGTGCACCTCGAAGTCGATGCCGGCCGAACCGTCGCTGCCCTTGGTGGTGTCACCGCGTATGTCGTGGACGTACAGGTGGGACAGCAGGTAGTTCCGGGCCGCGCCGATGTCCTGGGCCACCACCTCGACGCCGCGCCGGTTGGTGCCCGGGGCGGCCTGGTCGGTGATCTCCAGGTTGGTGAGCTGGATGAACTGCTCGTTGTACAGGTAGACCGCGTTGGGGGCGCCGTCACCGTCGACGACGGCCCGCGCGGAGGACGTTCCGTAGTCGGAGATGGTGAACGGAGCCGCGGCGCTGCCGGAGCCCTTCGGGGAGAGGGTCCCGGTGCAGGTGGTGCCGCGCATGAGCCGCAGCGCCTCGCCGGCGTGGTAGGTGTGCGCGTTGGCATCAATGAGCGAGTTCCACGGTCTGCTCAACGTGCCGTTCCCGTCCGTGGTCGCCGCGCAGTCGACGTAGTACGACCTACGGGTCGGGGCGATCACCGGGCGCAGTGCGGCGCCCGCGTGGGAGGAGCCGACCGGCAGCGCGGCCGCGGGAGGGTGAGGCGTGGTCGGCACGGTGGCGGCCGACGCTTGTGATGCCAGGACGAGTGGGGTCGCCAGGGCGACGGTCAGGGCGCCGAGAATCGCCGCTGCTGCGCGTGCGGACATGCGCGTTCCTCCGATGGGGGGAGAACTCCCCCGGCGCTGGTGCGCCGGGGGCCTTGCCGGTTGAGAGGCCCTGCCGAGCGCCTGCTCCTCCCGCGGATCTACTCGATGGTCCACTGCTGCAACGCCGAACCCGTGTCGGGTTGTTGGGTCACCGGCGCACCGTTCGCGGTCGAGGCGGTGGTCAGCAGCAGGCCGCTGTTGACGCTGGTGAGGGTGTAGGCGCCGGAGAGGAGTTCGGTCACCCGCCAGTCCAGGTTGACGCTGCTGGGGCAGGGCCACTGGATCACGGTGGTGCCCGGCGTGGTGAAGCCCCCGTTGTCCGCGGCGCATTGGCCCGAGGAGCCGTTGGTGAGGGTGTACGAGCCGTCGGGCAGCCGGGTGAAGGTCCAGCTCTGGTTCTGCCCTCCGGTCAGCGCCGAGGTGTCCAGCTGCGTCCCTTCGGCCTGCGAGGAGTCCGGGTCCTCCAGCGCCTGGCCGGACAGGCTGACGGTGTGGGTTCCGCTCAGGTCCGCGGCCTGCGGGTTGACGGTCCAGGCGAACCTGGTCGAGCCGCCGGCCCGGCCGGAGGAGGCGGTCACCGTGGCGGTGTAGGTGCCGGCGGTGGTCGGCGTGCCGGTGATCAGCCCGGCGGAGCTGATCGTCAGTCCGGCCGGCAGGCCGGACGCCGCGTAGCTGAGCTTCCGGCCCGCCGAGTCGGTCGCTGCGACCTGCACCGAGGTGGCGGTGCCGACCGTGGCGGTCTGCGCGCCGGGGGTGTAGACGCTGACCTGCTCCGGACCCGGAACCGGCCCGGCCCCGGTCAGCGACAGGGTCTGCTCGGCGGCGGACCGGCTGCCGCCGACAGCGTCACCGGTGCGGTCGGTCCAACTGCGGGTCGGGGTGGTCTCGGCGAGCCGGCCGGGCTGCGCGGACATGCCCAGCACCAGCTCGCTGTACCGGTTGACCAGCCGGTAGGTCCCGGTGGGCTTGCCGGTGCGGGGGTCAGTGCCGGCCACGACGAACCACTCCTGGCCGACGGTGGGACCGCTCCTGCCGACCGTGGTGACGGTGGGCCCGGTGCCCCAGGCCCGGCTCGCGGTCGAGCGGGAGTCGACGCCCAGCGCCTGGCGGGTGGCGGCGTTCACGATCTGGTACGAGCCGTCGCCGTTGCTGACGAAGGACCAGTCCGCCCGCTCGGAACGGCGTCCCGCGGTCAGCGAGGTGGTGGCCGAACCGCCGGAGACCTGCGCGAGCACCCGGCCGGTGCCGCTGCTGATGCGGTAGCTCTCGGCCGGGTCGACCGGAGGGGCGGCGGGAGCGCTGGAGTCGATCGTCTCGTTGGCGTACTCACCGTCGGAGTGGGAGCAGGCGATGGCGCAGTACGACCGGAAGGACTTGCCGACGATGGTGGAACTGGTGTTGTTGGCGCTGTCGAGGAACCAGCGGTACCAGGAGCCGGACGTGTAACCGCCGGAGTCGCCGATCAGGTGCCACTTCTGCGTGGCCAGGTTATCGGTCGCGTAGTACTTCTGCGGCTGGGTCGTTCCGGCGGCCACCGCGGGCTCGCCGACGTACAGGCCGAGGTAGGCGTCGTAGGTGATGTTCATGATGAACAGCGGTGACTGGTCGGGAAGTTCGCCGGCCGCTATCTGCTGGTCCACGGTCCCGGTGTTCTTCGGGTCGTAGTCGTCCGCCACCGGGGTGTAGCCGGTCGGGTCGGCCGCGGTGACCGGCTCCAGGTTGCTCTCCCTGCCCCCGACGCCGGGCTGCGACCAGGAGCCGTCGAACCACTTCTCCCAGCTGCCGGTCGCCATCTTGCCGGAGATGGGTGCGCGCGCGACGTTCTCCAGGCCGCCCATGCCCCCGCCGACGCCGCCCTTGGGCACGATGCGCGAGCCGTAGTAGACGTAGAAGTAGCCCGACGCGGTGTCCACGTAGAACCGCTGGTCGCCGTCGCCGTAGTCGTAGGTCTGCTGGGGGAACGTGGCGGTGTCACCGCGGGTGGTGCGGTAAGGGGACGTGATGGCGTGGCCCTTGATGCTCCACACCTTCCCCTGGTCGGTGGAGACGGCGTAGTCGATGGAGTCGTAGTGCAGTCCGTCGCCGAAGGGCTGCGGGGTGAACTCGTTGTGCACCAGGCCATACCAGTCGCCGGTGTCCGGGTCGACCCAGACCCCGAGCAGGTCGCAGTAGTTGGCCTGGGAGTAGCCGGAGCCGGTGGGAGCCGGCGTCGCCTCCCGGCCGGTGGGGCTGTTGTTGCAGCGCCAGGTCGTGTCGTTATTGGCGTCCTTGGCGTCGGCCGGGTTCACCGCGGTGTCGAGCGTGGTGTCCGGGGTCGCGCTGTCGAAGTCGGTCCCGGTGTAGAAGCCCCATTCACGGGGGTCGGTCGCGCCGTACAGCGAGTGGGACGACTGGAAGTAGAACGTGCCGTTCTTGTCGATGTAGCCACTGGCAGGCGTGTCGTCCGCGTAGGCGTACGGCTTGGTCGAGCCGATGCTGACGGTGTACGAGGCGGCGGCCGGCGCCGGTGACGCCACGGCCGGCAGCACGGTGCCGACGGTGAGGAGCGAGGTGGTCGCGGCGACGGCCGCGAGCGCCCTTCGGAGGCGTGGCAAGGGTGGTCCCTTCTCTGGGGCCCCGCCCCGGCACCGGCAGGTGACCAAGCGGGCAGCCAGGGCGGGCAGGTTCGCTGCGTGCGGTACATGGGCAACCGGACACCGCGGCAGGAACGCTGCGAGCAGAGCCCTGGATGATCGGAACTGCTTGGACAATGGCAGTTCCGCGCAGGGCCGCTCACGCAGGGACAGCTTGGAGTCGGGTGCGGCGCCTGTCAAGACAGCCGTCAGGAGCGCACCGGCCCCACGCGCGGCCAGGGCCAGGTGCGCGCCGGTCCCGGCCGTCCGCTCAACAGCGCCGCTGCTGCCTGCGGAAGACCGACGGCGCGACTCCCACCTGCCGGGTGAACACCCGGGTGAAGTAGGCGGGATCGGGATACCCGACCTCACGGGCGATGCGGGAGACCGGACTGTCGGTATCGGCCAGCAGCGCCTTCGCCCGGTCGATCCGACGCCGCATCAGGTAGACCGTCGGGGTGGAGCCGGTGGCCTCGCGGACCGCCACCGCGAGGCTGTCCCGGGAGACCGCCAGCTCCCTGGCGATCGAGCCGATCCGCACCGGCCCCTCGGCGTTGTCCAGCAGGCGCAGGGCGCGCAGGCCGAGGTCGCGCCGGAAGCGGCCCGGCTCGGCGGACTTCCGCCGGCCGGTGCCCACGGCGTTGATCAGCGCATGGAGCGAACTCGTGGCGGCCACATGGCCGCTGAGGGACTCCGGCCGGGCGAGCAGGTCCAGCAGCCGGACGCACTGGGCGAAGGTCTCCGCGGCGTCCGCCGGTTCGACGACCGGGCAGGCCGCGCCGAGATATCCCAGCTCGGCGTAGCTCCTGGCCGCCGGCCCCTCGAACAGAATCCAGTACTCGTTCCAGCCGCTCGCCGACGGGCCGTAGCGGTGGCGCACGCCGGCGGGCAGCCAGAGGAACGATCCGGGCCGCACCCGGTAGCGCCCGGGGTGGCCGTGCAGTTCGAGGGAGCCCGACCCCTGGTACACCAGGACCCCGGCGTGGCAGTTCAGGGCGCGTTCGACCCGGGAAGGGGGGTGGTCCAGAATCCGGCCGGCGCCGGTCACGGCGATTCCCAGCGCCCGCACCTCCTCCGGCGGCGTGCGGTAGTGCGCGACGGAATCCACCCGACCACTCCTGTCGACAATCGTCCAAGTCCTTGCCGCATCCGTGCATTCCCGCGAGGCAGGGTGCGCGTGGAGCATGTCGGCATGAGCACCGGACGCCTCGACAGGGTCCGTTCGACCGCCCCACCTCCCACGGTCACCGTCCGGACAGCGGAGACCGTGGGCCCGGCCGGCCGGCACCCGCCCCTTCAAACCGACCGCGCCGCCCGTCCAGCCGGGGGTTCCCACAGGACAGCCGAGAATTCCCACGGGCGGAATCCGACCCGCGAGCGAACAACACCTCCTCCACATCCGGCCGGTGAGCTGCGGCTCCCTCCGAGCCGCCCTTGACAACTTAGCAGCCAAGCAACACGATCCCTGGGCAAGACCGGCTCGGCCGAGCCGGTGGTGACAGGACCGCGGCGTGGCCTCCCGCCCGGTTGCGGAGTGGAGGTGAGCCGCATGGGGACGCGGTACGTCCTGCGGGTCCAGGCGGACCCGGCCGACGAGCCAGCGGCGGTCGCCGCGCGGATGGTCGCGCTGGCCGAGCGGACCGGCGCCGACGAGCTCTGCGTCTTCCTGTTCGGCATGGAGTTCAACGACGGCAACGAGCCGCTCGACCGGATCGGCCACTGGCTCGACCGCACCCGGCCGTGGCGCGAGTCCCTGCGATCCGCCGGCATCGCGGTGAGCCTGAACCCCGGCCATACCCTCGGGCACTGCGACTGGGGGCGCCCGCGCCGCGACGACTGGCAGCCCATGGTCGACCAGCGCGGGACCGCCGCCGACGTGGTGGTCTGCCCGCTGGACCCGGGGTGGCGCGCCTACTTCGCCGAGACCCTGCGCCGCTACGTCGCCGAGGACCTCGACGCGGTCTGGATCGAGGACGACATCCGGCTGCACAACCACGAACCGCTGGACTGGGGCGGCTGCTTCTGCCCGCTGCACCTGGCCGAGTTCGCCCGGTCCTGCGGCACGCGGGCGACCCGCGACGAGGTGGTCGCGGCATGCACCGCACCCGGGCCGCCCCACCCGTGGCGCGAGCTGTGGCTGGACATGTGGGAACGCACCCAGCTCGAACTGGTCGGCACCTGGCGGAAGATCGCCGCCGATCACGGGGTCCGCCTCGGACTGATGTCCTCCACCCCCGAGGCGCACGCGGCCGAGGGACGGCGCCGGCCGGACTGGCTGCCCGGATTCGACCTGCACCGGCCGCACTTCTGGGGCTACTCCGACGCCGGCGCCGAGGCGCTGCCCACGTACGCGGCGCTGCTGGACGCCCAGCGCGCACAGCAACCGCCCGGCCTGGTCAGCTATCCGGAGATCGAGTGCTGGCCGTACGGGCAGTGGAACAAGTCCTACCGGCAGACCTTCGCCCAGATGGCGACCGCGCACATCCTCGGCTGCGACGGGCTGGCGATCAGCCTCTACGACTTCCTGACCAACCACCCCGACGACGACCCCGGGCGCGCCGCCTTCCTCGCCGAGGTCCGCCCGGCACTGGACTGGCTGGCCGACACCTTCGACACGTCGCTGCGCACCGTCGGGATCGGTGTGCCCTGGTCACAGGAGACCGGCCGGGCCGCGCGAACCGGCGACGGTACGAAGGGCGACTGGCGCGCGCTGGCCGTACCGCACCGCGAATGGGCCGGCTGGCTCGGCGCGATCGGCCACGCCGTCACCCTGAGGGGCGACGCGCCGGTCAACGCGGTCGCGGGCGAGTCCGCGTGGGCGTACGACGACGCCACCGTGCGGGGCTGGCTCGCCGGCGGTCTGCTGCTCGACGGCACCGCGGCGCGCGTCCTCGCCGAACGCGGCTACGGGGAGCTGATCGGGCTGAACGGCGTGCGCCGGCTGGGCCCGACGGACCCGCTGCCGGTGCGCGAGGTGTGCGAGGACCCCGACTTCTCGCTGCGGGTGGGCGCGATGATCTCGGTCGACCCGCACATCAACGGCCACCCGCCGGTCGTGACCGGTGAACCCGTGCCCGGCGCCCGGGTCGCGAGCCGGATCGTGGACGGCGCGGGCCGCCCGGTCGGCCCCGGTCTGGTGCTGCACCGCAACACGCTGGGCGGACGGGTCGCGGTCTGCCCCTGGCCTGCCACCACCGCGGTGCGGATGACCCCGCAGCGCGCCGCGCAACTGTCCGCCGCCGTCGACTGGCTCGGCGCGGGAACCCACGCCCGGGTGTCCGGCGGTCCCTGGCTCACGCCGCAGGTCCTCACCGACGGCACGCGCTGGCGGCTGGTGGTGTGGAACTCCGGGCCCGACGAGGTCGACGCCGTCACCGTACGGCTGCCGGCCGGCATGCCCGCACCGGCCGGCGGCGTACAGATCGACGCTCACGGCCGGCGCCGTCCGATCGGGTACGCCGCCGGCGCCCTCGACCTGCGCCGTCCGCTGGGCCAGTGGGAGTTCGCGGTCCTCACCGCGGAACGCCCCTGATCCGCGCCCCTGCCAGAACGCGCCGCACAGATCGTCCACGGTGGCAGCGGCGCGGCCGCTACGGCTACGGCTACGGCTACGGCTACGGGCTACGGGCTACGGGCTACGGGCTACGGCACGATCAATTCGCGGTGGGCCCGGCCCACGGTCCCATGTCCCGGAAATACGCGGATTCACCGGTGAACTTCGAAGAATCCCTGCACCACCCCGTCTACGCGCATATCTTGGGGCTTGGGCGCCCACGTACCCGCCCCCCCGGGCCGGACGCGCCGTCATGTCCCTTGCAGGTGAAGGAGAACCACGGTGTCGCGCCCTTCGGAGGCCACGCAGCCTCACTCCATACGTACGCGTGCCGACGTCACGGCGGCGAAATCCCGGCTCCGGCTACGCAGGAGCGTCGTGCCGATCGGAGTGGCCGGCGCCGTCGTGCTGGCCGGTATCGCGGTGCACTCGGCGTCCGCCACGCCGTCCTCCGACGCCGTGATCGCCGAAGTGTACGGAGGCGGCGGCAACTCCGGCGCCACGTACACCAACGACTTCATCGAACTGGCCAACGCCGGTGCGTCGACGCTGGATCTGAGTGGCTACAGCGTGCAGTACCTGCGCGGAACGCCGGCCGCGACCTCCACGTGGCGCGCCACACCGCTGACCGGCACGCTCGTCGGGGGCGCCCGGTACCTGGTGCAGGAGTGGGCCAACACCGGCGGCTCCCTTCCGCTCCCGACCCCCGACGCCACCGGCACCATCAACCTGTCCGCCACGGACGGGACCGTCGCGCTGGTCTCGGGCACCTCTCCGCTCACCTGCCTGACGGCCGCCGCCTGTGCCGCCGACCCGCGGGTCAAGGACCTGGTGGGCTACGGCAACGCTGTCGTGCACGAGGGCAGCGGCCCGGCCGTCGGGGCGAGCGCCACCACATCCGTGGCCCGCGGCGTCCTGCTCGGCGACACCGATGACAACGCGGCCGACTTCACCCCCGTCCTCCCCACTCCCGAGAGCTCCACGGGCAACGGTGGCGGCACCGACGGTGGAACCGGTGGCGGCGACGACGGCGGGACCGTGGGCGTCACCGGCGGCGCCGACGACGGCGGCACGGTGGGCGTCACCAGCGGCGGCAACGACGGCGGCGGCAACACAGGCGTGACCGTCGGCGTGGACGAGGGCGCGATCAACGGCGCCACCTCCGGAGACGACGGCGGCACGGGCGGCATCACCAGCGGCGGCAACGACGGCGGAACCGTGGGCGTCACCGGCGGCGCCGACGACGGCGGCACGGTAGGCGGCAACGACGGCGGCGGCAACGCAGGCGTGACCGTCGGCGTGGACGAGGGCGCGATCAACGGCGCCACCTCCGGAGACAACGGCGGCACGGGCGGCATCACCAGCGGCAGCGACGACGGCGGAACCGTGGGCGTCATCGGCGGCGCGGACGGCGGCGGCACCGGGGGCGCAACCGGCTGACGGGGCCGTACGCCCGTCGCTCTCCGCCCGCTGTCGCCCGGCTCGGCGCATGCTCCGCGACCATCGACAGGGTGCGCCGCGCCATGGGACGGCTGGTCACACGCCGTCTTCGACGCACTCCCCGGCGGGAGCGTCACCGGACGGACCCGGAGGTCGCCCTCTCCCGCCGGGGCGACCTCAAGGGTTGTCCGCCCGGTTCCAGGGCCGCCCCCGTGCCTGGGCCGCCGGTCTTCCGGCGGCGGTAACGGGCGACCCTTCGTACCCTCGACAAAGGCCCGCAGATCCTCGGTATGTACGTACGTACATACGGAATGCGGATTCCCCTTTGGAGGGGTGATGGCGGTTCGGCGCCGACTCATCGAGCGGTCCCCGCGGCAGGTGTGGGCCCCGAGACTCCGGTCAGGGGCCCTTGCCTCGCCTCGTCGACCGCCCACCCGGGCGACGGGGTCCACGGCGCCACTCCCGGTGCCAACGCCTCCCGCGCCGCTCCGCGGGCCCCACCACCCGAATCACGAGCGGCGCCGCCCCACGCGTACTGCGACCGGCCCGCTCCTCCCCGCAATGAACCAGGGCCGGCCCGCCGGCTCAGCACTCGCGCCGGGCAGGCCGGCGCCGCCTTCGTCGTAGCCTGGTCAGGAACGGCGCTGTCCTAGCCTCCCGCGAAGGGGGAAACCGTGGACACGGACCGAGAAGCCGGTGGGCGGGCCATGCTCGCCGACCTGCTGGACGCCAGCCACCTCATGCCGCTCGACGCGGTCGCGGACAAGGCGAGCGAGTTCGCCCGGGCCGCCGGCTTCACCGACGTGCTCATCTACGTGGCTGACGTCACCCGATATCAGCTGCACCTGCTGGCCGGAAAGGACGGTGCCCCGCCGGGGAGCGACACGGACATCCGGATCGAGGGCACCGCTGCCGGCCGGGCGTACCAGTACGGGCGCTCGATGTCCGCCGTGCCGCACGAAGCGGAACAGACGGAATGGTGGCTCCCACTGGTCGACGGCACCGAACGCCTGGGGGCGCTGCGCGTGCGTTCCGCATACGACGACGACCGGGCCCGTGAGGACGCCGACCGCCTCGCGGCACTGCTCGCCCTGCTGATCGTCGCCAAGCGCACCTCCAGCGACACCCTGGCCCGGCTGACCCGGACGGAGCCGATGACCATCGCGGCGGAGATGGCGTGGAACCTGATGCCGCCGAGCACGTACGCCGACGGACGCGTCGTGATCTCCGCGGCGCTGGAGCCGGCCTACCGGATCAGCGGAGACGTGTACGAGTACGCGCTCGACGGTCCCCTGGTGCATCTGACCCTCTTCGACGCGATGGGGCACGACACGGCCGCGGGGCTGTGCGGGGCGCTGGCGCTGGGCGCCTGCCGCAACTCCCGCCGCCAGGGGGCCGGGCTCGTCGCCAAGGGCGAGGCGGTGGAAGCCGCGCTCGTCGATCAGTACGAGCACCGTCGGTACGTGACCGGAATCCTCGCCACCCTCGACACCCGGACCGGTGTGCTGAGCTGGATCAACCGCGGCCACCATCCGCCGATCCTCATCCGGGGCAGCCGCTGGAGCAGCCATCTGCAGTGTCCCCCCGGGCATCCCATGGGCACCGAGCTGGGACTGCCCACCACCGTCTGCCGCGAGCAACTGCAGGCGGGCGACCGGATCGTGCTCTACACCGACGGCATCACCGACGCCCACCGCCCCGGGGAGAGCGAGTTCGGCGTCGAACGCTTCACCGACTTCCTCATCCGCCGGCACGCCGACCAACTGCCGGTCCCGGAAACCCTGCGCCGCCTCATCCAGGCCGTCATGGACTACCACGACGGAGACCTCCAGGACGACGCCACCGTGTTCATGTGCGAGTGGCTCGGCCCCAGCGTGGACGACACCGCACCGGCGGCAGCCCTGACCGGCCTGTCGCTCACCGAGCAGCCGCCGGCCCGCCCGCCTGACGGGCGCGGCCGATCCGAGGTCTGAGAGCGTACAGCGCCGAGCGGCCGTAGGGGCGCTTGCCGGTTCGCCACGGCTCGCCGAGCGGCATGAGGACATCCGCGCCGACGATGCCCATGTAGCGCTCAAGGTCTCGCAGCACGACCTTCTCGAAGGCCAGGCACTCGCGCTCCAGTCACCGCTACCCGCGGTCGGTAAACTCGACGACCACTGGGCTGCCGTTCTCGTCCAGCCCCAGGGTGTCAATCCGGCCCCGGTGCCATGGCCCCGTCGGATACTCCGACGCCAGGAAGCGGATACCGAGCATCGCCTCCATGGCCGCCTCGATCCGCCGCTGCAACTCCACCTCCAGAGCCACCGTCGACCCGGGCAACTCGACATCCCGCCCGTCTGCGTTTCGCCCGGACTGGCACACCGGTGACCGCTTCGGCGAGGTCCACGGCTACGACGGAGACCGCCTGCTCTCCCCGGACCTCCCGCCAACTCCCCTGAAGGCGCGTGGGCGTGAGCGCTGACCTGTTGTTTCCGTGACGCTCCCGACCCGCCCGGCGCCTCCCTGTCGAGCGGGTCGGGGGTCGGCTCGCGTCCGCCGACGGGCTTGGGCTCGCCAACTTCCACCTGCACCAGTCGTCCTTGGGCGTGAACGGGGAACTCGGCAAGAAGCTCGACCCCTCACGGCTGCCCACGCGCGCGGACCGGCACCGCGCGTTCCTGGGGCACGTGAAGAACTCCCTGCCCACCAACCCGCTCGCGCCGACGCGGGTGCGCCGTCGGCACCCGAAGATGCTCCCCGACGGGGCGCGGGACAAGCTCCTGGCGGTGGTGAACGCCGCCCGCGACCGGCTGGTGGTGACCTGGCCGGCCGACGGCGGCCTGCGGATCGGCGAGCTCTGCGGGCTGCACCTGGTGGACCTGCACCTACGGGAGAACACAGCCTGCGGAGAGTGCCGCGCCCCGCACGTCCACCTCTGCCACCGCCCCGGCAACCCGAACCGCGCCGAGACAAAGACCAAGCTCCCCTGGCGCATCGACGGCGGCACGGTGACCGGCGGACTGATCAAGCAAGTCAGCCCGGCGGTGGTGCACACCTATTTCGATTACCTCACCTGCGGCGAGTATCCGCGCGAAACCGCCGGGCACGGCATGCTCCTGGTCCAGCTCCACGGCAAGAACTCAGGGCAGTCATGGGCACCGGTCGGGACCCGACGGATGCTCGGCCGCGCCGGGAAGCCCGCCGGGCTCGGCATCGTGAAACCCCATGCCTTCCGGCGTAACTTCACCTCCGCGGTACCGACCTCACCGGCTGGGAAGATGCCGACGGCTCTGCAGAAGTCCCCGAAGACGTTTTCGAGCGGATCTGGGCCGCCGCTCGACTTCGACTCGCCTCAACCGGATCATCGACGAAGCACGAGGAGACACCGTGATCTCGGACCACCAGCAGCAGCTTCGCGAACGGTTCCTCGCAGCCCCGGTGATCGCACTGCCAGCTCCCTGGCGCCCGGTCCTGGACCGGCGCACCCCGGTCGGCGGCCTGCCCGGAATTGGCTTCGCGCTGGCACCCGACACCGGGCATGACCTGGTCATGGTGGTCTCCTTCGACGGACACGGACTCTTCGACGCCACCACGGGCGAGAAGATCGCCCGAGACCGCGATCCCGACCCCGACCCCGACCCCGACACGAGTACCCCGGACGCGGTTCCTGACCTCTCCTGCCCAGGGCTGAGGCCGATCGCCGGAACCCGAGTGCCCATCGCCGGGCTCCTCGGGGGCGGGTTGCACAGCACAACTGCTGACGGCTGGACGCTGGAACTGATCAGCCCGGAGTGGCCCAACGACCGCGTCCTGCTCTCCGCAGACGGCGGCATGCCTCACAACGGACCACACGCAGAGAAGTGGTGGCACATTTTCCACTCCGACTACTCGACGCTCCGAGCCGCAGGCTTCTCTCCCTCCGGACGAACCCTCGCAGTCGCCACTAGCAGTGACCCCACACTCTGGACCCGACCGGGAACCGAGACGAAACCCCACGACGGGAAACACACATGACCCGCGATGAACTGATCGTGATGCTCAGCGGCGACACGACAGTCCATGCCATGGCCCGAGCCGCCCTGGCAGAGGGCGACTTCATCATCTGGGACGGCCTGGTCCCCGCGGCCGAGCTTGCCGGCATCTACAAGGCGCGACTTCACCGCACCCTCAGGCGCGGCCAGAAGACGCTCGCCCTCAGCGAAGCAGTCGACACCCTGAAAGGCGCTCAAGACGCCCTCATCCGGATCGGCCGCATCGACACAACCGACCAGACCTGGGCCTTCATGCTGTTCCTCGACGCTACGGCGACCACCCTGCTGGCATGCACAGGTGTCCTCCGCACCGCACCCGAAAAGCCTGACATCTCCGCTCGTTGACGGCGTCGGCGAGTGCGCTTGCCGAAAAAGCCGCCTTCTCCATGCTGACTACGTTGCGATGTCACACCGCGACTCCACCGCCGCCGGGCTGTACCGCGACACCACTCAGACGAGCTACAAAGAAGTGCATCCGTCACCATGACGGACATGTAGTCCATGGATCATCGCAGTTCAGAGCCGGTATTCGAGCTCCTGCGGTCGGTAAAATCGACTACAAGAAGGGCGCCGACAGCGGGGTTCTCTCGCAGGCGTCCTCGTACCTGTCGTGGCTGTGTTCCGCCCGTCACGAGTTCGAGGCGCTGATGCGGAAGCGACTGGGTTCCGCGGCGGTCGAGGAGATCGACTGGCGGAACGCGCGGGCGGTCTGCATCGCCGGCGACTTCTCCCGGCATGACCGGGTCGCGGTCTACGACAACCGAAGACGGGTGGACCTGGTGCGCTACCGGGTCTTCGACGGCGGGCTGCTGAGCCTCCACCTGATCGAGTCCTCACCCGCGGCTGCCGGCCCGGGACGGCAGCGTAGCCGGGAGAAGCAAACAACGGTCGGTGCCGGAGACCGGCTCCAGAGGGTCGGAGACGGCGTACCGGCCGGGCTGCGGGATCTCTACGGCGAACTGGACGAGACGTTGACCGCGTGGGGCGAAGTGGAGGTGACCCAGCTTCGCCACTACATCGCGTACCGGCGGATGGTGAACCGTGTCTCGGTCCTCTTCCGCCCCTAGTACGGGGTGATCCTGATCTATCTCACCCTCGACCCGGACACGGTCAGGCTGGAGGAGGGCTTCACGCGCGACATGCGCCGGCATCGGGCACCTGGGGACAGGTGACCTGGAGGCGCGGATCGCGTCAGCGGCCGACCTGGAGAAGGCGAGGCCACTGATCCGCCGGGCGTTCGAAACGGCCTGACGGCAGACAGCACCACTCCCCGCGGAAACCCCGACCCCGTCTCCCCCGCGACCACCAACGCAAGGGGATCGCCGAGTTCCGCAGCACCTGTCGTAACAGCGTGCGCTCATCAAGAAACGATGAGTCCGCGCGCAATCTCGGACACCGCCGATCGTCGGAAGGTTGCGCCGCCTGCAAGAGCGCCGAGTTCGGCCGACGTACTGCTGCTCGGCCGACAGCCTCTCGTAAGGACGATGAGTTCCGTACTACCTCGTCGGCGACCGGCATCAGATAAGCGCGTTGCGACCCCTCGCAGGGGCGATGAGGTTCGCGGGCCAACGCCCGCCGGTCGCTGTCCCTGGTCTAGGGTCTGTTGCGAAAGTGGATCTTGATTCCCACCCGTGATTGTCAGAGGCAAGGTCTACCGTCGGGCCGTGACGTTTACTCTGCCTGACGGTTTGCCTCCCGGGCGCTCAGAGCCTGCTGGTTCGGCGGGAATATGGGTCTCGAACGAGCTGCCCGAGGACATCGAACGATTGTGGGGCCTCCTGCTGGAGAAGCAGGAGGCCACCGGGCTGTTCCCGCTGCTGTGCTGGCCTGGTTCGCCTGCTCGGTCACATCTGGCCGAGGCGGATGCGATTCGCCTGGAGTGCGTACTGGACGCCGGCTTCGTCGCATACCGTCGGCGGAGGCTGCCGTTCTGGTCGAACCCCACGCCCGAGGAGGTTCCCGAGGGAGTCGAGCCTTGGCCGCACGACCCGGGGCCGCCGTTTGAGAGCTGGCCCGGACTGGCGCCGCCGGTGGCAGTGGAGGCAGACAGCCCTTCCCCAGCACAGGCCGCCGGGTGCACGGTCGCCCACCTCCTTGACACGGGATGGCATGAGTTCAAAGACTGCCGTCTTGCCCTCGTCCCTGCCCGGCGCAGCGCCGATCTCCCGGCGCTCCTGGAGTGGTCGTCGGAAGCCCCGGTGCCTCTGGTGTCTGCCTTGTTGCGCAGCTGGGAGGACCGGTTTGGTGCGCAGGTGGTGTCGGCCTGCCGGAACTCACTACGTGTCTCGGTTGCCCGACCACCCCAGAATCTGCAGGACGCGGAAGTCCTGGCGTGCGAGCACCTGTTGTCCACCGCACAGAGCATCGTAGATGACCCGGCGACGACGTTTCCCGACTACGCGGCCAGTCTGGTGGGGCGATCCGACTGGTGGTTCTGGTGGGATTAGGGCGTATCACGAAGGCTGGAGTCACAGCCACTCGTTGATGGCTGCGACCAGCACAGTCACCTCGTATCGGACTGCGAGCTTGTCGTACGTAGTGGCCACCGCGCGGTGCCGTTTCAGCGAGGAACCCGCTGATCTCGATCGTCCGCGCCGTGGGGAGCGGCGTCTCGTCCAGCTCGTCATCGCTGACGGGCACCAGTCGGCCGTCCGGGGCTTCCCCTGCCCTGCAGATCTCGCCCTGATCGAGCACAGCCCCGTCGGCCCTCGCAGGTTTTGCGGTAGCGGACGCGTCCCATGTCCTCGGTGTGGACCTGCCGGAACGCGATCTTGTGGCTGCGGGTCGCACTGACCATCTGCACCGGAAGGCTACGGCGGGTCACCGCGGAGCGCAGCTCGAATCCCGCCCGACGATCGCCGACTCGCCCCAGGCGGCACCGACCGCCGGCGCTCGTCGAGCCGCTCGTCAGGACGCGGGGGCGGACGCTGTCGCGGGGGTGCTGGGGATGGGGGTGATGGGGGACGGCGGCGGGGTCGGCAGCCGGTCGGCCTGGACATCGACGGCGTCGTGCTCGGGGTTGGGCATGCGCCAGATCTTGAGGACTTTGACGCGGATGCCGTATTCGGTGATGACGTCCCCGGCTTTGACCAGGTGCCAGTCGGCGTGGGTGTCGTCCGGTTCCAGGGCCAGTTCGGCCTCGTGCGGTCCGGGCACGGGGTTGATGAGGTCGTTGGTGACCACGCTGAACGTAACGCTGCGGCCGCCGGGGAGCTGGATTCCGCCGGTGGGGCTGGCCGGGAAGCCGTCTGCCACGACCGCGATCCGCTGCACATCGGACTGGTGCGGGCCAAGCGGGGGCGGCTGTGCGTCCTTCGGGTTGTGGTCGTGTGCCTGGTGCACCAGTACGGCGGTCAGGACGCCGAGGGCGGCAAGCGCCACGGCGCTGGTCACGGTCCATCGTGTGCGGCGCGTCATCACGGCCTGGTCTGCGTGTAGGAGGCGCTGCGGAAGTACTGCTGGTACTGGCTCTCGGTCACCGTGACCGTGGCCGGCACCGGCGGGTCCACCTTCTCCGAGTTGCGTCCCCAGGGGTTGAACAGAGTGACCGTCGGCGGGTGCGTCTTGGCATCGACGCTCTGCACGGAGTACTCGTGGGTGCCGACCAGCCGCCGGTCGACGGCGTTGAGGTGCGGCACGCTGCCCACCGTGACCGCCTGTCCCTCCTTGATCTTCTGGTCCATGTCGGCAAGCGACATGGACCCCGGGGTGGTCCGAGTGGTGGGCACGCCGGTGATCTCGTGCATGCCCCGGTCGCCGAGGCCGCCGTCGATCTTGCTGTATCCGCCGCTGTACTGCGCGTACGCCTTCTCGTAGATCGCCACCCACATCACGTTGTCCATGACGGGTGCGTAGGCTGCCTTGCCCGAGATGACCGGGAGCTTGTTGTCGACGGTCACCTCGACGGGCTGGCCGGGGACGCCGTCGACGTCGGGCAACGGCGCGCGGTAGAAGGTGACCGTGTAGGTGCCGTTGGGGTTGACCTTGATGTGGTCGCGCACGAAGTCGGGGTCGCGGGCGGATATCGCCGCGAGCGACGCGAGGAACCAGCAGTCCCCGTCGCCGCCCTGGCTCATGTCACGCGGTACGTCGACGTTGCCGCTCGGGCCGTACAACGACCCGTCGAACTCCTTGAACTGCGGGTCCTTGAGGTTCTCGGCGCTGGCGTCCAGCTGCCACGGCAGATGGGTGAGGGTGGTCTCCATCCGGGCCAGGGTGTCGGGGCCGAGTTCGGACATCAGCATGTTGACCCACTGCGTCTTGACCGCACCGTCGGAACTGCCGGCGCCCCAGAAGGTGCTGCCCTCGCCGACCTGGCTGTTGAGCTTCTTCAGCTGCTCGACGCTCATCCGTCCCATGACCGCGTCGAGTTCGGTCGGGGTGAGGCAGCACCGAACTGATCGCCGCGCGTCGCACGGCCGTCGTGAGCTGACACGGCCGCTGTGCCGGGTCGGGAGCCTGGGCACAGACTCCCGAGCCGCGTTTCGGTGCGTGTACGGAGGGTATCCCGAGCGCACGAACCCCACCGAGCCCCCGGGCGGCCCGCAGCCCACGGCACGCGCCTTGACAATCTCCCGACCGAGGGAATCCACACCACCGGCCATCTCCCCAGTGGGGTCCAGGACGACCCCAGTCGCTCCGGCATCAGCCTTGACAGCCAGCAAAGATGACTTCCCGTCAGTAAAGTCAGCATTGGGTCAGCATCGGTCCTGGCGCACCCTGTCACACTCGTACGCACATACGAATCCCGCGAAGCGACGCGCGGGCATTCCGATCCTGGCGAGCCCAAGCCCGTCGGCGGACGCGAGCCGACCCCCGACCCGCTCGACAGGGAGGCGCCGGGCGGGTCGGGAGCGTCACGGAGACAACAGGTCAGCGCTCACGCCCGCGCGCCTTCAGGGGAGTTGGCGGGAGGTCCGGGGAGAGCAGGCGGTCCCCGTCGTAGCCGTGGACCTCGCCGAAGCGGTCGCCGGTGTGCCAGTCCTCGCGGGCCTGCGCGATATCCTCGGTGGTGCGCCCGACGAAGTTCCAGAACATGACGATCTTCTCGGCGAAGGGCTCGCCGCCCAGGAGCATGAGGGACGCGGAGGTGTCGGCGAGGAGGGGGAGGTCCCGGCGGCCGGCGCCCAGGTAGAGGAGCGACCCGGGGGTGAGGCGGACCCCGTCGACGTCGGGCTGGCCGGACATCGCGAGGGCGGCGTACTCGAAGTCGGGCTGGAGCGGCAGGCGCGCGGCGGTGCCCTCGGCGAGGGTGAGGTCAGCGCCGACCAGCGGGCTGTGGATGGTGCCGGGCGAGGCCGCGCCGTCGAGTTCGCCGAGGATGACGGTGGCGTGCAGGCCGTGCGCGGTGACCTCGGGGAGTTCGGTGTGGTGCTCGAAGGCGGGCGCGATGTGCCGGCGGGAGTCGGGGAGCGCGACCCACAGTTGGGCGCCGTGCAGGTAGCGGGCGTGGTCGCGGGGGGATTCCTCGGAGTGCGAGATGCCCCGCCCCGAGGTCATCAGACCCAACTCCCTGGGCCGTACGGTCTGCTTGCTGCCGAGGCTGTCGCGGTGCAGCACCTCCCCGTCGTGCAGCCAGCTCACGGTCTGGAGCCCCATGTGCGGGTGCGGCGGCACTTGCATTCCCGGTTCACGGGCGATGTCGTCGGGACCGTAGTGGTCGACGAAGCACCAGGCGCCGATCATCCGGCGGCCGAGGTTGGGCAGCAACCGGCGTACCTGCGTGCTCTCGCCGAGCGGCACGGTGCGGCCGGTGAGCAGTTCGTGGACCGGAGCGGCGGAGACGTCCTCACGGCCGCCGCAGACGCTGGCGGACGGTTTCACATCGAGATTGCTCATGGCCCGATCATGCCCCCGGACGTGCCCGCGGCGGCCGAGGCGGCTCCACCAGCCGCTCCGGTATGTCCGCCAAGCGGCCGCGCAGCCGCTCGCCGAGCGCCTTCGCCTGGGGGTCGGCGCGGGTGGACGCCGCCACGCCGTCGCCGAGCAGGTCGTGCACGACGAAGTTCAGGGCCCGCAGGTGGGGCAGTTCGTAGCGGCTGACCGGCAGCCGGGCGGCCTCGGGCAGCAGCGCGCGCAGCCGGGGCACGTCGAGGTACGCGCGCAGCCAGGCGTACGCGTCGTCGTCGCGGGCCCACAGTCCGACGTTGGCGTCCCCGCCCTTGTCCCCCGACCGCGCCCCGATGAGCGTGCCGAGCGGCAGCCGTACGGTCCTGCCGTGCGCCGCGCCGGGCCGTCCGCCGTACGGCTCCGCGCGCTCGGGCCGCTGCGGGCCCGCGACCGGCGACGGCGGCGGGGGGACGGCGTCGGGGCGCAGACCGGGCGAGACGCGGCCCGCGGAGACCCCGCCGGGCGTACCCGGCGTGCCCTCATCCGTACGGCCCCCGGACGGGTCCCCGCGCAGCGGAGCCGCCGGCACGGGCAGCCGGGTGCCGTCGGCGAGCACCGTGACCGCCCGCACCTCCCGCGCCGGGATCAGCGCGGGCCAGTACACGCCGTACTCGGTGGGCCGGGCGGTGGCGTGCTCCAGGTACAGGCCGGGGTAGCCGGCCAGCGCGGTGCCGGCCACAGCCGAGAAGAAGCCGCGGCCGACCTTGCCGGGGTCGGGGTCCTTGACCGTGAGGGTGAGCCGGTCGACCTCGTGGCCGTGCTCGCGTCGCAGGTCGTACCCGGCGAACGCGGCCGGGCCACCGGTGGCGTCGCGCAGCGCGGCCTCGGCGAAGTCGGCCTTGGCGTCGAGGTCGAGGCCGGTGAGCACGAAGACCGCGGAGTTGCGGTGGCCGCCGACGTGGTTGACGCAGACCTTGAGGGTGTCGGGCGCGGGCTCCCCGGTCACCGGGCCGACCGCGACCCGGTCGGTGCCCTGCTGGGTGAGCCGTACGGTGTCGAAGCGGGCCACCACGTCGGCGTTGAGGTAGGCGGGATGGCCTGTCTCGTACAGGAGTTGGGCGGTGACGGTGCCCACGGTGACGGCGCCGCCGGTGCCGGGGTGCTTGGTGATGACGCTGGAGCCGTCCGGGTGGACCTCGGCGATCGGGAAGCCGGGGTGGACCGGGTCGGGGATCTCGGTGAAGAAGGAGTAGTTGCCGCCGGTGGCCTGGGTGCCGCACTCGATGATGTGGCCCGCGGTGACCGCGCCGGCCAGCGCGTCCCAGTCGTCGGCGGCCCAGTCGAACGCCCACGCGGCGGGCCCGACCACGAGGGAGGCGTCGGTGACGCGGCCGCAGACCACCACGTCGGCGCCGGAGCGCAGCGCCTGGGTGATGCCCCAGCCGCCGAGGTAGGCGTTGGCGGTGACCGGCTCGACACCGGCGGAGGCCAGCGGGCGGCCGGTGGCGAGGTGGGCGAACTCGTGGCCGCGGGACTGGAGTTCGGGCAGCCGGCCGAGCAGGTCGTCGCCCTCGACATGGGCGACGGCGGGCCGCAGCCCCGCGGCCGCGGCCAGTTCGCGGAGTTTGGCGGCGAGCCCGGCGGGGTTGAGGCCGCCGGCGTTGACCACGACCTTGATGCCGCGCTCCAGGCAGGTGCCCAGCACGTCGCGCATCTGGGCGAGGAAGGAGACCGCGTAGCCGCCGTCGGGGTCGCGCTGCCGGGCCTTCCACAGCAGCAGCATGGTGAGTTCGGCGAGGTAGTCGCCGGTCAGTACGTCGATCGGTCCGCCTTCGACCATCTCGCGGGCGGCGGCGAGCCGATCGCCGTAGTAGCCGGAGCAGTTGGCGATCCGCAGCGGCGCGGTCCGGCCGCGGCCGCCCGTCGACCCCTCACCCGGAGCGGTCGTGCCCACCGGACCGTTCGCCGCACTGGTCACCGTACTCTCCCGTCACTTCGCTTCCGGGTCACCGACCTGGACGATCATCTTGCCGGTGTTGGCGCCGCGCAAGACCCCGATGAAGGCGTCCACGGTGCCGCGGACGCCCTCGACGACGGTGTCGTCCGGCACGACGGCGCCCGAACGCAGGTGCGGCACCAGGAATTCCTCCAACTCGCCCTGGAGCGAGCGGTGGTGCCGGACGAGGAACCCTTCGAGCCGGACCGCCTTGTGCACGAGGTCGTACAGGTTGCGGGGAGCGGCGGGCGGGCTGTCGGGGTGGTTGTACTGGGCGATGCTGCCGCACCACGCGATCCGGCCGTGCTCGCGCATGTTGGCGATGAGCCCCTCCAACTGGGAGCCGCCGACGTTCTCGAAGCCGACGTCGATTCCCTCGGGCGCGATCCGCGCCAACTGCTCGGCGAACGGGCCGTCGTGGTAGTCGAAGGCACCGTCGAAGCCCAGGTTCCGGACCAGGTGCTCGACCTTCGCGGCGGAGCCGGCGCTGCCGTAGACGGCCGAGGCGCCCATCAACCGGGCGAACCGGCCGACCGCGGTGCCCACTCCCCCGGCCGCGGCCGACACGAACACCCGCTCCCCGGGCTGGAGTCGGGCAGCACGGGTCAGGCCGGTGTACGCGGTCAGGCCGGTTCCGCCGAGCACGCTCAGCCAGGCACGCGGCGGCACCCCGTCGACCCGCGGCAGCACCCGCACCTCGTCGGCGGTGAGCACGGCGTGGGTCCGCCAGCCGGCCCGGTGGAAGACGAGATCGCCCGGGGCGAGGCCGGGCGTGCGGGAGTGCAGCACCCGGCCGACGGAGCGGCCTTCGAGCGGCGCCCCGAGCTGCCATCCGCCCTCCTCCATCGACTCGCGCATGTACGGGTCGACGGACAGGAGGATGTTCTCGACCAGTGCGGTGCCGGGCTCGGCGGTCGGCACGGGGTGCTCGACGTACGCGAAGTCGGCGGGCGTCGGCATCCCGGTGGGGCGGGCGACCTGGTGGACGGTGATGGCGAGGCGGGCGGAGGAGGCGGGGGCCGGGGCGGAGGAGGCGGGGGCCGGGGCGGAGGAGGCGGGGGCCGGGGCGGCGGGGGCCGTGGTCGTACGGCTGGGGCCGGTCTGCGGTGCGGTCATGCGGGTGACGCTAGGCGGGCGCGGCAGGCACCGGCAGACGGCGCCGTCGATGGATGGCGGGCTTCCATGAGCGGTGTTCATGGAAGGCGGGTGCCCGACGTACGCTGCCGGGTGTGACCGTGTCCGCCGTATCCGCCGCGTCCCCCTCGCCCGACCCGCGCCTGCTCGCCGTCCCCGAACTGCGCGTCCTGGTGGCGGTGGCGCGCGACGGCAGCTTCACCGCCGCCGCCCGCCACCTGGACATGACCCAGTCGGCGGTGTCGCACGCCGTCCGGTCGTGCGAGCGGAAGACCGGCGTGGTGCTCTTCGACCGCGGCCGGCACGGCGCCCGTCCGACCGCGGCGGGCGAGGCGGCCGCGGCGCAGGCCCGCCGTATCCTGCGGCTGCTGGAGTCGCTGGGCGACGAGGCGCGGGGCGCGGAAACGGGTGAGGTGACCGGCCCGTTGCGGATCGCCGCGTTCCGCAGCGCCGCCGTACAGGTGCTGCCCGCGGCGCTGGCGCGGCTCACGGCCCGCCATCCCGGCCTCGTCCCCAAGGTGCGGATCGTGCCGGATCTCGGCCGCGGCACCGTGGGAGAGGTCGCCGACGGGCGGGCCGACCTCGCCATCGCGACGCTGGACGCGGCCGCCACCGACACCACCGGGCTGGTCGCGGCCGCGCTGTTCGACGAGCCGTACGCGCTGGTGCACCCGGTGGGCGCCGCGGACCCGCGCGGGCTGCCGCTGATCGACTGGGCGGAGAACTGCTCCTCCTACACCCGCCGTTGGTGGTCGGAGCAGGACTGGATACCGCGGGCGACGGTGGACGCGGGCGACGACAGCGTGGTGCTCTCGATGGTGGCCCGCGGCCTGGGCATGGCGGTCATGCCCGCGCTGGCCCTGGTCGGCGCGCCGGACACCGTGGCGGTCACCGACCTCGGACCGCGCCGCCCGACCCGCCAGGTCGGCTACGCCACCACCCCGGAGCTGGCCCGCACCCTCCCGGTACGCGCCCTGATCCGCGAACTGCGCTCCGCGGCGCCCGCGGTGCCGACCGGAGCGGCCCGGCCGGCCGGTGGTTCAATCACGGCATGAGCCAACCGCCCGCGAACCCCGCCCCCGGCAGCCCCTCCGGTCCCGACGACGACGGCGGCCTGCTGTCGGTGCACGAGGTCATCGACATCGTCGACGAGGACGACAACGTCGTCGGCACCTCCCCGCGCGGCGAGGCGTACGCCCGCGGGCTGCGGCACCGCTGCGCGTTCATCCTGGCCCGCGACCCGCGGGGCCGGATCTTCGTGCACCGCCGCACCGCCCGCAAGCTCGTCTTCCCGTCCCTGTACGACATGTTCGTCGGCGGCGTGGTCGGCGCGGGCGAGTCCTACGACGCGACGGCGCTGCGCGAGGCCGAGGAGGAACTGGGCGTGTCCGGGCTGCCGCAGCCCACCCGCCTCTTCAAGTTCCTCTACACGCGGGACTCCGGCCGCGGCAGCTGGTGGTCCACGGTCTACGAGGTACAGGTCGACGGCCCGGTGCGCCCGCAGCCCGAAGAGGTCGCCTGGCACGACTTCATTCCCGAGGAGGAGCTCCAACGGCGGCTCGCCGAATGGGAGTTCGTCCCCGACGGCCTGGAGGCGTACCGGCGGCTGCTGCGCCGGCGCACCTGAGGACGGCGCCCCGCGGGACGGGCGGCTCGCCGCGTGCTCGCGCCGGAGCCACGCCCCCAAGGCGCCCCGGAGGGTCCGCTCAGCCGACCGCCGCCGCCAGAAGGGACTCCGCCACCGCCGTCCGCATGTACAGCACCGACCGCCCCGAGCGGTGCGCCGAGACGATGCCCGCGTCCCGCAGCGCCGTCAGGTGCTGGTTGACCCCGCCCGCGGACAGCCCGGTCCGCCCGGCGAGGTCGCTGGTCGACGCGGGCACCGCGAGTTCCGCGAGCAGCAGCGCCCGGGTCCGGCCGAGCACCGCCGCGACCGCCTCGGGCACCGCGGGCCGCTCCGCCGACCAGACCGAGCCCCACCCGCGGCTGGGGTAGAAGAGCTGCTTGGCGGCCGGTGACCCGGCCGACGTGGTGACCCCCGACCGGGTGAACACCGACGGCACCAGCACCAGGCCCTGCCCCTCCAGGTCCAGACCCGCGCCACAGGCCATCTCGGAGATGGTCAGGGTGCCCGCGGACCACCGCACGTGCGGGTGCAGGTCGCCGAGCACGGCCCCGGCCCCGTCCGCGGCCAGCCTGCGCGCCTGGTGGAAGACGTCGGCCTCCAGCACCGCCCGCACCTGCGGCCAGCACGGCGCGAGCGCCGCCGTCCAGTACGCGTCGAGCTCCGCGACGAGCCGGGCGATCCCGGCGGCCGGGTCGGCGTACATCGCCTCGATCCGCTCGGTCCGCAGCCCGAACGCCCGCAGCTCGCGGTGGATCTCGGCGACCGGCGTGGCCGCGACCATCCGCAGTTCGGCGGCGAGGTCGGCGCCGGCGGCGGGCGGTGGCGGGGTGATGAAGTCGGGGGTGTAGCCGGTGGCCGGCACCAGGTCGAAGAGCAGCCCGCGGTCCAGCCCGGCCGCCGCGACCTTCGGCACCGCGGCCTCCAGCCAGCGCCGGTGCACCGATCGGCGGCCCGCCACGCTGCCGACGGCCGACCGGCCGCCCGCCAGTTGGTAGGTGCGCACGCTCGCCACGACCTCCCACAGCGGGGACAGCGCGAACCGGGTCCGCGCGACATCGCTCGCGGAGAAGGCGAACCGGACCGCTCCCGCCATGACTTTCCCCCTTGCGGCGGTGCCCCACCGCTCGCCTCGCGCGCCCGCCGCCGGCGCGCTCCGCCGGCCCGGATTCAGCCCTGCCTGAATCAATGCCGTCAACCCGCCCGGCCACCGCACCATTCCCGCATGACCGCTCCGCCACGGCAAGCCCCCCCCGGGGTGTTCGGCGTCGCGAGGGCCGTCGGCACTCTGGCGCTACGGCCGGGACCGTCCCGGGCCGAGCAGCTCAACACAGCTTCCGCGTAAGGCCGTTGGCGACGCGGGAAGGGAACGGGGCAGCCGGCACGGCGCCTCGACCGGCGGTCCGGCGCACACGGGGGTGCCGGACCGCCGCACCACACGCCCCGCCGCCGCCCGTTCGCACCTCAACTGGCCGCACCGGCAGGCCCGTTCACGCCGGCTCCGCCCGTTCCCGCTCGTTCACGTCAGGAGCAGCATCCCCGCGATCACCGACGCCGCGTTCGCCGCGACCGACGCCGCGTACGGCACCGGTCCGCGCAGCCGCAGCCACCACGCCGCCAACGCGCCCTCGACCAGGCACACCACGCCCTCCGCGACGGTGAACGCCGGCCAGTAGCCGCCCGCCGGCACCCGGGACAGGAACCACCACAGCACCGGGTGCGTCACAAGGTTGACCATGACGGCGACGGCCGCCGTACGGCCGTACCGCGCGGGGGACGCCGTGGTGATCGCGGCCACGTACACCGGCACCTCGACCGCCATGGTCAGCGCGAGAGCCGACGGGTAGGACACGACCGGATCGTGTCACGGGGAGGGGACCGATGGCGAGCGGATCGGTGGCGGGCGCCGGCGCCGCGACGGGTACGGGGATCGGGCTCGGCGCGGGCGGCCTGAGCGGCGGCACCGGCGCCGGCGCCGGCGTTCTCCGTGGCGGCGGGCTGCCCGTCGTCGGGTTCGGCGGACACCTCGGCCAGGCCGGCCGGTTGCGGCCGATCGCCGGCTTCGCGGTACTGATCTGCGTGACGCTCGCCCTGGCACTGCGGCTGCCGGCCGGCACCGCCGTGGTGGGGCTCGCGGCCTTCGGCATCCTGCACAACGTCCTCGAACTCCGTTACATGGCAGGCCGGTTCGACGGTCTGCTGCGCGGGCCGTTCCTGCGGTTGCTCGGCGCGCTGATCACCGGCATCGTGCTGGTCCGGCTGCTGCCGCCGTCCACTGCGAGCCGGGCCGCGGAGATCCTGCTCGCCTACGTGCTGCTCGCCGTGGCCTGCTGGTACGCGCTGCGCTCGCGGCCCCTGCGGCTGGCCGCCGCCCTGCCGGTGATCGCGGGCGCCGCCGCGACCTCGCTCGCCTTCCCCGCCTACCACTTCGTGGTGCTGACCCACCTGCACAACGTGGTGCCGCTGGTCTTCCTGTGGGAGTGGTCGCGCGACATGCCGCGCGGCCGGACGCTGTTCCGCGCGGTGCAGTGCGGCTGGATCGTGGTGATCCCCGCGCTGGTGCTGTCAGGCGCCTTCGACGGCCTGATGGACGCGGGTTCGGGGTGGACCGCGCGGCTGTCGTCGTCGTACACCCCGCCGGCCTGGCAGCACACCGAGGCCGGACAGCGGTTCGTGACGGTCTTCGCGTTCATGGCGCTGATGCACTACCTGGTGTGGGTGTGGTTCATGCCCCGCTACGCCCCCGACGCGACCGCCGCCTTCGAGCGGCGGGTCCCGGTGGTCACCGGGCGCTGGGCCTGGGCGCTGGGCATCGGCGGCACCGCCGCGCTCGCCGTCCTCTTCGTCAGCGACTACGACCAGGGCACCTCGCTCTACTCCGCGATCGCCAGTTACCACGCGTATCTGGAGTTCCCGGTGCTGCTCATGCTCATCCTGGGGCTCGCGCCCCGGAACCCGGAGGGGGAGAAGTGATCTCGATCAACCTGGCCGACGTGGCGCCGCGGGAGAGCGGGGGCGGGGGCGGCGGGCACGTGGTGGTGCTCGTCGTGGTGGCCGTGATCCTGGTGGTCGCGATCACGGCGCTGATCTTCGCGGCCCGCCGCCGCAAGTAGGTCTCCACCGCGGGCAGCCCGCCCACCGACCGCGCGCGCACGCCCGCCTGCACGCCCGCACGCCGATATGACGACGATCTCACCGGTGCCGGCCACCCCGCACTTGAATACGCACCCCGCATACGTGTTCAGTGGGGCCCATGACAGCCCGACCTGCCGCAACGCTCCCGCTCATCGTGGTCATGGGGGTGTCCGGGTCGGGCAAGACGACGATCGGCGGGATGCTGGCCGCACGCCTGGGCGTGCCGTACGCCGAGGCGGACGACTTCCACCCGGCGGCGAACATCGCGAAGATGGCGGCGGGCCGGCCCCTGGACGACGCCGACCGCGCGCCCTGGCTGGACACGATCGCGCGGTGGCTCGCCGACCGCGGGCCGCGCGGCGGCGTGGTGAGCTGTTCCGCGCTGCGGCGGCGCTACCGGGACCGGCTGCGGGCGGCGGCGCCCGGGCTGCTCTTCGCGCACCTGGACGGGGCGCCGGAACTCGTCGCGGCCCGACTGGGCGCCCGCACCGGCCACTTCATGCCGGCCGGGCTGCTGGAGTCCCAGTTCGAGGCGCTGGAGCCGCTGGAGCCCGGCGAGGCGGGCGCGGTCGTATCGATCGACGGGGACGCGGAGTCGACGGTGCGCCAGATCCTGGAGTCGCTCGCCCGCTGAGCGGGTCCGGCCGGAGCGGTCCGATCAGGCGGCGCGGTCAGGCGGTCCGGTCAGGCGGCGCGGTAAGGCGGCCCGGTCAGGCGGCGCGATCCCGTGCGGCGCGCCACCGTATCGCGGGCTGCCGCGCGGCGCGTTGCCGTACCGCCGGCTGCCGTACCGCCGATTGCCGTACCGCTGACTACCAGCGCGGCACCGACGGCGTGCGCCACTCCGGGTCTGCCTTGCGCATCGCGGCGGCGTCGTCCCGGTCGCGCATCGTGCCGTCGTCGTCCAGCCAGCGCTGGTGCAGCGCCGCGAGTGCGGCGCGGTCGAGTTCGACGCCCAGCCCCGGGCGGTCGCAGACCGTGAGCCGGCCGCCGGTGAAGACGTGCCGCTCGGTGATGACGTCCTCGACCTGCCACGGGTAGTGCGAGTCGCAGGCGTAGTCGAGGTTGGGCACGGTCGCGGCCACGTGGGTCATCGCGGCGAGGCTGATGCCCAGGTGGGTGTTGGAGTGCATGGACAGGCCCACCCCGAAGGCGCGGCAGATCGCCGCCAGGTGCTGGGTGTTGCGCAGCCCGCCCCAGTAGTGGTGGTCGGAGAGCACGACCTGGACGGCGCCGCGGGTGAACGCCTCCTGGATCTCCGGGAAGGTCGTGACGCACATGTTGGTCGCCAGCGGTACGGACGTGCCCGCGGCGACCCGCGCCATCCCGTCGGTGCCGCTCGCCGGGTCCTCCAGGTACTCCAGCACGTCGCCGAGTTCGCGGGCGACCTCCAGCGAGGTCTCCACCGACCAGGCGCCGTTGGGGTCGAGCCGCAGCGGCTTGCCGGGGAACGCCTCGGCGAGCGCGCGGACGGCGGCGATCTCCTGCTCGGGCGGGAAGACGCCGCCCTTGAGCTTGAAGGAGCCGAAGCCGTAGGTGTCGGCGAAGCGACGGGCCTGGGCGACCACGCCGGCCGGGTCGAGGGCGGCGCCCCAGTCGTCGGGCTCGCCGGCGCCCTGCGGGTGCTCGGCGAGCCGGTAGAAGAGGTAGGCACTGTAGTCGACGGTGTCGCGGACCTTGCCGCCGAGCAGCGCGTGCACCGGCAGGCCGAGGGACTTGCCGAGCGCGTCCAGGCAGGCCACCTCGAAGCCGGAGATCACCGACAGCCGGAGCTTGTCCGCGGTCTGCACCCCGCGCAGCCCGCCGCTGCTGACGGAGTCGGAGACCTGCTCGGGGTCGCCGCACACCCGCTCGGCGAGCGTGAACAGCCCGTTCAGGTCGCTGAGCCGGTGGCCGGGCAGCGCCTTGGCCAGCGGCGCGGCCAGGTCCAGGTAGCGGGTGTCGCCGTACGTCTCGCCGACGCCGGTGGTGCCGTCGGCGGTGACCACCTCGATGACGAGACGCGGGGTGTAGGGCTGGTGGACGCCCTGGGTGTTGAGCAGCGGCGGATCGGCGATCAGGATGGGAGTCAGCCGCACTTCGGCGATGGTCGCCGAGTGGGCCGTGGCTGCCGCGTCCACCGAACCGGCCGTCTGCATATATGAATCGCGTTCACCCATGGAACCGAGAGTAGGCGGGCGGACCGGAGACCGTCAATGCGGCCGGGCGACCGGCAGGGCGGACCGCGGTGACCGTCGAAGAACTGGACTACATACCGACCAGTCGGTACGATCTCGGCATGAGTGCATCCGCCAACCCCCCGGGCCTGGACCTCGACCGCCTGCGCCGCCACCTGGACCGGGAGCACCCGGGCCTGGCCCGGGGCGAGCTGCGGGCCGAGCTGCTGGAGGGCGGCCGCTCCAACCTCACCTACCGCGTCACCGACGGCACCGGCACCTGGGTGGTGCGCAGGCCGCCGCTGGGCCATGTGCTGGCCACCGCGCACGACATGGGCCGCGAGCACCGCGTGATCAGCGCGCTCGCCGACACCCCGGTGCCGGTGCCGCGCACCCTGCTGCGGTGCGACGACCCGGAGGTCATCGGCGCGCCCTTCTACCTGATGGAGTTCGTGCCCGGCACCCCGTACCGCAGCGAGGAGCAGTTGCGGGAGATCGGTCCCGAGCGCACCCGGGCGGCCGTGCACACCCTGGTCGACACCCTGGTGGACCTGCACGCGGTGGACCCGGCGGCGGTCGGCCTGGCCGACTTCGGCCGGCCCGAGGGCTTCCTCGACCGGCAGTTGCGCCGCTGGGGCAAGCAGCTCGACGCCTCCCGCAGCCGCGAACTGGCGGGCGTGGACGAGCTGCACGCCGCGCTCGGCCGGGCGATGCCCGACTCCCCCGCGCCCGCGATCGTGCACGGCGACTACCGCCTGGACAACGTGCTGATCGACACCGACGGCCGGCTCACCGCCGTACTGGACTGGGAGATGTCCACCCTCGGCGACCCGCTCACCGACCTCGGGCTGCTGGTGATGTACACCGAGCAGCGCAGCAGCGACCTGCTCTCCGCGCCCACCACCGGCGGCGCCCCCGGCCACCCCGACTCCCGCGAGATCGTGGCGCGCTACGCCGAGCGGTCCGGCCGCGACGTGACGGCGGTCGACTGGTACACCGCCTTCGCCTTCTTCAAGCTCGCCGTGATCCTGGAGGGCATCCACTACCGCTGGACCCTCGGCCAGACCGTCGGCGCCGGGTTCGACCGGATCGGCGGCGTCGTCCCGGTCTTCATCGACCGCGGCCTGAGCACCCTGCGCCGGTCCACCACCGTGCGGCACCCCACCACCCGAGACGAGGACTGAGCGCCCATGGACTTCGGCTACGACACCAGGACCGAGGAGCTGCGCACCCGGCTCTCGGCGTTCCTCGACGCGCACGTCTACCCGGCCGAGCCGGTCTTCGCCGAGCAGCGCGAGCAGGCCGTCGGCGACGACCGCTGGACCGCGCCCCCGATCGTGGAGCGGCTCAAGGCCGAGGCCAGGTCGCAGGGCCTGTGGAACCTCTTCCTGCCCGGCGAGCACGGCGCCGGACTGACCAACCTCCAGTACGCGCCGCTGGCCGAACTCACCGGCCGCAGCCCGCACCTGGCCCCGCCCGCGCTCAACTGCGCGGCGCCCGACACCGGGAACATGGAGGTGCTCGCCGAGTTCGGCACCCCGGCGCAGCGCAAGGAGTGGCTGGAGCCGCTGCTGGCCGGCGAGATCCGCTCGGCGTTCGCGATGACCGAGCCCGACGTCGCGTCCTCCGACGCCACCAACATCGAGACCCGGATCGAGCGCGACGGGGACTCGTACGTCATCAACGGCCGCAAGTGGTACATCTCCGGGGCGATGAACCCCAAGTGCGCCGTCCTCATCGTGATGGGCAAGACCGACCCGGCCGCAGACCGGCACCGCCAGCAGAGCCAGGTGCTCGTCCCCCGCGACACCCCGGGCGTCGAAGTCCGGCGCGGCATGCGGGTGTTCGGGTACGACGACGGCGACCACGGCGGGCACGCCGAGATCGTCTTCCACGACGTGCGGGTGCCGGTCGGCAACCTCATCGGCGAGGAGGGCGGCGGATTCGCCATCGCCCAGGCCCGGTTGGGACCGGGCCGGATTCACCACTGCATGCGGCTGATCGGCATGGCCGAGCGCGCACTGGAGTTGATGTGCCGGCGCGCCAACACCCGTACCGCCTTCGGGAAGCCGCTCGCCGCGCAGGGCGTGGTCCAGGAGTGGATCGCCGAAGCCCGGGTGGAGATCGAGCAGTTGCGGTTGCTCGTGCTCAAGACGGCCTGGCTGATGGACACCGTCGGCAACCAGGGCGCCCACACCGAGATCCAGGCGATCAAGATCGCCACGCCGGCGGCGGTGCAGCGGATCGTGGACCGCGCGATCCAACTGCACGGCGCGGGCGGGGTCTCCCAGGACTTCCCGCTGGCGGAGCTGTGGGCCGCGACCAGGACGCTGCGGTTGGCCGACGGCCCGGACGAGGTGCACAAGCGGTCGCTCGCCCGGCGCGAGCTTCGGCGGTACGCCTGACCCTCCGGGGTGGTGCGTTCTGCCGGTTCAGGGACCACCTGCCGCTGGATGGCTGGTCGCGCGGTTCCTCCCCCGGAGCTTCGCCTGGGAGGTACCCCCAGCGCCCCTGGGTAGGTGACGCTCATTCCGCGGAGAAAGCCGCACCTACCAAGGGGAACTGCGCGTCCGGCCACAAGGGACCGCAAGGTCCGGCAACCCACAGGACGGGGCAGCCGGGACGGCACCTTACGGAATGACGACGACCCGGCCCACCGTCGTGCCGTCGCTGACCCTCTGGACCGCGTCAGCGGCAGCGGCGAGCGGAAGGCGTTCACTGACGAGGGGCTTGACAGCACCCGCGGCGGCGAGGTCGGTGAGGTCGTCGTGGGCACGGCGGACGGCCGCCGGGTCGTGGGTGTTGTAGAGCCCCCAGTGCAACCCCAGAATCGTGTAGTTCTTCACGAGCGCGTGGTTGAGCCCGGGCGCGGGAACCGTCCCGCTGGTGAAGCCGACCACCACGATCCGCCCCTCGAAGGCGATGCACTTGGTGGACCGGGTGTAGGCGTCCCCACCGACCGGGTCGTAGACGACGTCGGCGCCGCGCCCGCCGGTGGCCTCCTTGACGACGGCCACGAAGTCCTCGGCGCGCCGGTCCACGACCACGTCGGCGCCCAACTCCCGTGCGGTCTCGGCCTTCTCCGGCCCGCCGACCACGCCGATCACGGTGGCGCCCGCGGCCTTGCCGAGTTGTACGGCCGCGCTGCCGACCCCGCCGGCCGCCGCGTGCACCAGCAGCGTCTCGCCGGGGCGCAGCGCGGCCCGGCGGTGCAGGCCGAACCAGCCGGTCTGGTAGCCGATGTGGAGGGCGGCGGCCTCGGCGTCGTCCAGCGCCTCGGGCGCGGGCAGCACCCCGGCCGCGGGCACCACCGCGTACTCGGCGAACGCCCCGGCGGGCAGCGCGGCCGGGGTGATGACGCGGTCGCCGGGGGCGAGCCCGGTCACGCCCTCCCCGGTCTCCGCGACCTCGCCGCACATCTCGACGCCGGGGGTGAAGGGCAGCGGCGGCCGGATCTGGTACTGGCCGCGGCACAGCAGCGCGTCGGGGAAGTTCACGTTGGCGGCGCGCACCCGCAGCAGCACCTCGCCCGGGCCGGGCCGCGGGGTGGGGACGTCGTCGAGGCGCATCGCCTCGCGCGGTTCGCCGGTCTCGTGGACGCGCCATGCCTTCACAGGGGGTCTCCCAGGGGTCAGGGCCGCCGCACCGAGTGCAGCAGCAGGTCGGAGAACTCCGCGGCGACCTGCTCCGCGGTGAGCGGGCCGTCCGCGTGGTACCAGGTGCCGAGATGGTGCACGGAGCCGAAGAAGTAGTCCACCACCAGGTCGGGCCGCAGCTCGGGCCGGAAGTGGCCGTCGCGCTGCCCCTCCTCGATCAGCGAGCGGAACGTCTCGTGGTAGCGGCGGCGCTCGGCGCGTACCGCCTTCTGCTTCTCCGGGCTGAGCTGGTGCATCGAGCGGAAGAAGATCTTGGTGTCGTCGAGGTTCTGGATGCTGGTGACGACGACGTCGGCGGCGGCCTCGGCGATCCGCTCGGCGACGGGGGTCGGCCGGGCCGCGATCGCGTCGAGCCGCTCGGTCTGCAACCGCAGCACCCGGCCGTAGATCTCGTGCAGCAGGTCGTCCTTGGAGCCGAAGTAGTGGTAGAGGGCGCCCTTGGTGACGCCGGCGGCCTCCACGATCTCCTGGACGGAGGTGCGGTCGTAGCCGCGTTCGGCGAACAGCCGGGTGGCCTCGGCGAGCAGCCGCTCGGGCACGGCGCCCGTGGGTCCCGCACCCGTCGTGGCACCCGGTCCCGTACCGCCGTCGCCGGCGCTGCCGCCGCTCGTCGCCCTGCGTGCCATGGCTGCTGCCCTCTCCTCGTGCCCTGTGGTCGGCCGGCCGGCATTCCGACCGGTATGGACCCTATCCGGCCGCCGTTTTCAGTTCCCGGCGCAGGATCTTCCCGGTGGCGGTCTTGGGCAGTTCGGCGAGCACCTCGACCTGCCGCGGGTACTTGAACGCCGCCAGCCGCTCCTTGCAGTACGCGACCAGTTCGGCCGGGTCGGCGGCGGCGCCGGGCCGCAGGCTGACGTACGCCTTGACGCTCTCGCCGCGGTAGGCGTCGGGCACCCCGACGACCGCGGCCTCGCGCACGGCAGGGTGGGTGTAGAGCACGTCCTCGACCTCGCGCGGCCAGACCTTGAAGCCGGACGCGCTGATCATGTCCTTCTTGCGGTCGACGACGTAGAGCCAGCCGTCCTCGTCCATGAACCCGATGTCGCCGGTGAGCAACTCACCGCCGGGCAGGGCCGCCGCGGACTCCTCGGGCTTGTTCCAGTACCCCGGTACGACCATCGGCCCGGTGACCGCGATCTCGCCGGACTGGCCGATCGGCACCTCGGCGCCGGCGTCGTCGAGGATGCGGACCACGGTGCCGGGGCCGGGCACGCCGACCGCGAGGGTGCCGGACTCCGGGTCGACGGGGGCCTCCAGGCCCGGCGGGACGCTCGCGCACGGCGCGGTGCACTCCGTCAGGCCGTAGCCGTTGGCGAGGTAGCGGCCGCCGGAGCGGGCCCGGAAGGACTCCACGACGGCGGGCGGCAGCGGGGCGCCGCCGGAGGAGATCAGCTGGAAGGAGGCGAAGTCGTCGGGCACGGCGTCGGGCCGGGCCAGCAGCGCCATGAACGCGGTCGACGGGCCGACGGTGTAGGCCGGGCGGTACTCGCGGAACGCGTCGAGCACCACGCCGGGCTCGAAGCGGTAGGTGAGCGCCACGGTGTGCCCGCCGGCCAGGGCCGCGGCGAGCTGGCAGACCATGCCGGTGATGTGGAACAGCGGCGCCAGCGCGAACACCACGGCGCCGTCGGGGAGTTGCTGGATACGGACCTGGCGGTGGGCGTTGAAGGAGATGTTGCCGTGGGTGTTGAGGGCGCCCTTGGGGCGGCCGCTGGTGCCGGAGGTGTAGCTGACCAGCGCGATGTCGCCGGCGGCGGGCAGGTCGGCGAGGGGCAGGTCCGTGGCGGGCAGGTCCGTGGCGGGGGGCAGGTCCGTCGCGGATCGTACGGGACCGGCCCCGGCCCCGGCGCGGGCGACGGCCAGGACGTCCCGCGCGGGGTCGTCGGGCCGGGCGCCGTCGGCGGCGGGCACGGGCGGCCGCCGTTCACCGAGCACCCGGGCGTCGTCCCGGCTCTGGAAGTCGTGCTCGTCGGCGGTCAGCGCGATCCGGACCGGCGAGTCGGCGGCGGTGTCCCGGACGTACGCCTCCCAGGCGGTGTTCGCGCACAGGATCGCCGCGGCGTCCGCGTCGCGGAGGATGTGGGCCAACTCCTGCCGCTTGTACATCGGGTTGACCGGGATCACCGCGCCACCGGCCTTCCACGCGGCGAGCAGGCCGATCACGAACTGCGGCACGTTCTGGAGCATGATCGCGAGCCGGTCGCCGGGGGCGAAGCCGTGCGCGGTCAGGTGGCGGGCGAGGCCGTCGGAGAGGGTGTCGAGTTCGCCGTAGGACAGCGTGCCGTCGAAGTAGCGCAGCGCGGGGTGGCCGGGCGCGCGCTCGGCGGACGCGAGGAAGGTGTGCAGCACGGACGGCGGGTGCTCGGTCCCGGAGCGCTGCTCCTCGGTGAAGTGCTTCAGCCAGGGCTGGTCGGCGTAGGTCGTCATGCCCGCTCGCCTCCCTCGGCGGCGGCGAGTTGCCCCTCGTACTGCCGCTGGAGCTTGTTCATGCCGCCGAGCCAGCGTTCGGGTTCCTCGGCCCGGGTCGCGTAGTACCCGGCGACCTCGGGGTGCGGGAGGATCAGGAAGCGGTCGGCCGCGATGCCGTCGAGCACCGCGTCGGCGACGTCCTCGGGCTCGATCGCGGTCGGCGCGAGCACCAGGTCCCCGGCGGGGCCGGTGGAGGCGAGCATCGCGGTGCGCACCCCCTGCGGGCAGACCGCGTGCACACGGATGCCGCGGTGCCGGTAGGTGAGCGACATCCACTCGGCGAACGCGAGCGCGCCGTGCTTGGTCACGGAGTACGGCGCCGCGCCGATCATCGTCAGCAGCCCGGCGGCGGACACGGTGGACACGAAGCGGCCCGACCCGCGCTCCAGCCAGCCGGGGAGCAGCGCGCGGGCGGCGCGGACATGGCTCATCACGTTGACGTCCCAGGCCAGTTCCCAGGCGGCGTCGTCCGCTTCGGGGCCGCCGCCGGTGCCGACTCCGGCGTTGGCGCAGAACACGTCGATGGTGCCGCCCAGCGCGGTCCGGGCGGCGGGCACCACGTCGGAGGCGTCGCCGGGCACGACCGCGGCGCCGATCTCGGCGGCGGTCTCGCGGGCGGCTTCGGCGTCGAGGTCGTTGACGGCCACCCGGGCGCCCTCGGCCGCGAATCGGCGGGCAAGCGCGGCGCCGATGCCGCCTCCGGCCCCGGTGACGACCACCCGGGCGTCGCGCAGCGCTTCCACGACCACGACGTGTCTCCTTCGACTCGAGGTTTCGACCCTTCGCCTGCCCTTCGCATACTAAGCGGTCGGTCACCGCTGCGGAAGGGGCGTACGGAAGGGCCGGGTGAGGCGTGCGGAAGGGCCGGGCCCCTGCTCGGGACCCGGCCCTTCCTGCCGTACGGCTCCGCGCCGCCTGACGATTCCGGCAGCCCGGGCGGTGCCGGTGTGGCTCCGGAGTGGCTCCTGCGTGCTCAGCGGAGCCGATCTGGTGTGCTCAGCGGTGCGAGGGGAACTCCACCACCTGCTGGTAGGTCGGCCGGTTCTGCCAGCTGATCCGGTCGTCCGTGATGCCGCCGAGCGGCCGCTGCACGATCGAGTCGGCGCACCACTGGTCGCCGGCCGAGCAGCCGCCGTCGTCGCCCGGGTAGACGGTGGTCGCCGGGGTGGCGGCCGCCTGCTTCAGGGTGGACAGCAGCATGTCCCGGCAGGCCGCGAGCTGGCCGCCGCCGCAGTACGTGTGCGCCAGCGGGCCCTGCACGCTCTGGCCGAGCACCTTGCGCAGGTCCTTGTCGGCGTACGACCACCAGCCGTACTGGAACGAGCTGCCCGCGTGCGAGCCGGTCGGACCGTGCCCGGCCGAGGGCGACTCGTCGATGGTCAGGTTCGTCGCCAGCGCGTTGTACAGGTCGGTGCCGAGCCCGGGCTCGAACTCGCCCTGGATCAGCAGCGGCCACCATGCGTCCATGATCCGCACCGCGTCCGCGTTGGCGTACGTGTGCGAACCGGCCGAGGTCTCCGTGCGCTTGGTGCCCGCCGCACCCCACGCGGTCAACTGCTGTACGGCGGTGGCCTCCTGGCTGTCGGTCACCGGCGAGCTGTTGATCACCTGGAGCAGGTCGGGCAGCACGTCCTCACCGCGCAGGTCGGTCAGCGACGCGTCCGACATCGCCTTGACGAGCGAGGCCCTGGTCACGCCGCCGGCCTGCACCAGCGCCTTGACCCGGTCGTTGAGCAGGTCGGCCCGGTGCACCGAGCCGTTGCCGAAGGTCGCCGAGGTGTAGCCGGGGGCCTGCTTGTTGTTCCAACTGACGTAGTAGTCCTGGTCGATGGACTGCGGATGCTGCGAAGGCGGCGTGTAGTCCGCGGTGTTGTGGGTCGGGTCCCAGCCCTGCCAGTCGTACGGGCCGGTCCCCCACACCGGGAACGACGCGTCCACGCCGGCCGCCCGCACCGGGTTGGTGCCGCTGTTGTAGTACGCGGTCTGCCGGGAGTCCGCGTAGAACCAGTTGAAGGTGTAGTTGATGTCCTGCGCCGCCTTCTGGAACGACGCCGCGTCATGCACGAACCCTGGATCGTTCAGCTCCTGGAACCCGATGATCGAGTCGGCCTCGTGCATGTACGAACTGCGCAACTGCGTGTACGCGACGGGTTTCCCGTCGATCGTGGCCCGGTAGATCACCGGCCCGTACGCCGTTCGCCACACCTGCATCCGGTAGGAACCGGCGGGCGTGGAGTCCGCCAGCGTGGGCGTCCAGGAGTTGGTGCGCTCCAGCTTCTCCATGGCCACGCAACTCCCGTGCAGGATGTAGTGCGTGTCGTCCTGGCACAGCTGCACCGCGTAGGTGTCGGTCACGTCCTGCGACGCGGAGGTGGCGCTCCACGCGTAGTCCTGGCCGCGGCCCAGCTCCACGTACATGCCGAGCCCCGCGAACGACGCGCCGCGCGCGCTGATCCCCGGCCCCTGGAGTTCCTGGAGCATCAGCAGCTGCGGCGCGAAGTAGCCGGTCTGCGGACCGAACACGGCCACCGGATGGCCGCTCGCGGTGTGCGCGCCGCTCACCACCAGCGCGTTGGACATGCCCTTGCGCGGGTCCGAGAAGAGGTTCGAGGGCAGCACCCCCGGGCTCTTGGTGGTGGTCTGGGTCGCCCCGCCGGTCGCGTCGTAGACCAGGGGCTCCGGCTTCACGGAACCCGGGTCGGGCAGCGCCTCGCCCTGCGGATTGGCCGGCTTGCCCGCGTACGGGAACGACGTGCCGTCGTGCACGGTCGAGGTCGCCTCGGGGTCGTCCCGTTCGCGGAACGACTCCCACACGTTCGTGCCGTCCTGCACGCCGTACTTCTGCTGCGCGGCCATCAGCGACAGCGCCGACTGCACCTCTCCGCCGCCGCCGGTACCGAACAGCGCGCCCACCACGGAGGCGAGCGCGATCAGGTCGGTCAGCTTGAACGGCTCGATGTCACCCTCGTTCGTGATCGCGTTGACGTGCCCGGTCAGGTCGTACTCGCCGGGGAAGTACCGTCCGTTCTTCGACGCGGTGATGTAGGAGTTGATGCCGTCGATGTAGTCCTGCGCGTCGGCCAGCGCCTGCTTCCCGCGCGCCCCGCTGTTGTTGCTCAGCCAGTCGACCTGCGCCTGCAGGTCGTCCTCGGTGTACGGGGCCTGCTGCCAGAACTCCTGCTCCAGGCCGCGGTTGGCCGCCGCGCCGCCCGCGAACGACGACAACTCCCCCCGCCCGACGTGCCGGAACAGGTCCATCAGCCACAACCGGTCCTGCGCGGCGGCGTATCCCGCGCCGAACTCGGTGCCGTCCCTCGTGGTGCCCTTGATGTGCGGCACCCCGGTCGCCTTGTCCCGGGTGATCGTGACGTCGGAGCGCGGGCTGATCACCGAGGCCACCTGGTCCGAAGGCACCCCGAAGGAGGAGGAGTTGAAGAAGTTGCTCAACGTCGCGTCCGTCAGGCCCTGGTACCCGGTCGCGAGCGAGGAGTACGGCCCGAGCTGGTCCATCGTGTGCGCGGGGCGCGTGCCCAGCGCCTTGTTGGCGAGGATGTCGGCGAGCGTGGCGTTGCCGTTCTCGCCGGGCGGCAGGATGTCCGAGCACTGGCCTCCGCAGTAGTCGGTGGTGGGGTCCGCGGCGTGCGCTGCCATGGCGCCGGGCGCCATCAGTGTGGCGCCGAGGGCCAGCAGCGCGGCGGCGGCCGCCGTTCTCAAGGTGCCGACCCGCCTGCCGATGCGCGTGCCGATCCGTCGTGGGGTCCGTAGCGGCATATCTTCTCCTTCCGGGTACCGGTGCGCGGAGGTTACCGCCGGTACGCAGCTCCCCGGAAGATGAACATACGTCAGCTTTTCATTTTCTCCGGCGCCCCACATGCCGCGAACGTGACGATAGCCCCGCACATCACCCGCGCCCCGCCGCTCACTTCCCCGGCGCCGCCGCCCTGTCCCGGCTCGCGCCGCCCGCCGACCTCCTCTCCCCGCTCACTTCCCCGGCGCCGCCTCCCGCAGCACGAACACGCCCCACCCCAGATACCGGCGCTGGTACTCCAGATGCGTACGGCGGCCGTGCGCCAGGAACTCCCGCATGTCCGCCGCGTCCTGATGGTCCGCCGGCACCGCCCGCAGCCAGTCCGAGATCGCGAACCACTGCTCCGCGACATAGCGGTCCCAGCTGTCCCCGTCCGCCAGCACCATCTCCACCAGTTCCATGCCGGCCGCCTCGAACCGGTCCAGCGTGCCGACCAGCGAGGTGAACTCCTCCGGGTCGAACCCCATCGCCTCGAAGGCCTCCTCGGGCGCGGGCTCGGTCAGATACGGCTCCCCGATCAGCATCAACCCGCCCGGGCGCAGCGCCCGCCGCAGCAACTCGATGGTCCCGCCGACCCCGTCGCCGATCCAGGTCGCCCCGATGCACGACACGACGTCGAACGCCCCCGGCTCGGCCTGGTACGCCCCCGCGTCCCCGCGCTCGAAACCGACCCGCTCGGCCACCCCCAGCTCCGCCGCCCGCAGCCGGGCCGCCGTCAGGAACACCTCGCTCAGGTCGACCCCGACGCCCCCGACGCCGTACCGCTCGGCCCACCGGGTGAGCATCTCCCCCTTCCCGCAGGCCAGATCGAGCAGCCGCTGCCCCTCCTCCAGCCGGCAGACCTCACCCAGGAGCATCAGCTTCTCCTCGGTGATCGGGTTCAGGATGCGGTGCCCGGACTCGGCGATCTCGTGATGGCGCAGGCTCATGCGACTCCTCGGCCGTACAGGCCCCCGACGGGGGCGGAACCCGCGCATCGTGCCTGATCCGGGGCCTGGGTGCCACCCAATATCCCCTGGACCGTCCTCTGGGCGCCGCGCCCTGTCACCCCGGGTCCCCCAGCGGCCGCACCTACTTCCGGCCGCACCTACTCCCGGCCGAGCCGCAGCAGGCTCTCCGCCGTCGCCAGCACCGCCTCCTCGTTCGACCTGGGCGACCAGCCGAGCAGCCGAGCAGCCGGCGGGCCTTCGCGCTGCTCGTGCGCCGGATCGTGCCGAGGTGCGGGACCGTGCCCGAGGCGGCCGAGCTGACCCGGCCCGCCGCCCGCACCGACCAGTCGGGCAGTTCCCTCGTCGGCACCCGCGCCGCGTCCGCGCCCAGCCGCTCCTTCAGCAGCACCGCGATCTCGCGCATGGACGTCACATCGCCGGCCGCCGCCACGAACCGCTCCCCCGCCGCGGCCGGGCTGGTCATGGCCAGCAGGTGCAGGTCGGCGACGTCGCGCACGTCCACCACCGCGAAGTACATCCGCGGCACTCCCGGCATCCCCCCGTCGAGCAGGCGCCGGACGAGCGCGATCGAGGCGGAGTAGTCGGGCCCGAGCACGGGACCGAAGACGCCGACCGGGTTGACCACGACCAGTTCCGTGCCGCGGCCCTCCCGCGCGGCGAACTCCCAGGCGGCGCGCTCCGCGAGGGTCTTGGACTTCACGTACGCGCTGACCCCGGGACCCTCGACGTCGGTCCAGGTCTCCTCGGTGAAGGGCTCGTCGGTCTGCGGGTGGCCGTAGCCGACCGCGCCGAAGGAGGAGGTGAGCACCACGCGCTCGACTCCCGCGTCGCGGGCGGCGCGCAGGACGCGCAGCGCGCCGTCGCGGGCCGGCACGATCAGGTCGTCCTCGTGCTCGGGCTCGCCGGGCGGGAAGGGCGAGGCGACATGCAGGACGTACGCGCACCCGGCGACGGCCTCCGCCCAGCCGTCGTCCGCGCCCAGGTCGGCGACGGCGAAGTCCAGCGCGTCACCGCCGTCCGCTGTGCCCGCGCCGGGGTCTGCCGTGCCCGCGCCACCATCCGCTGTGCCCGCGCCACCGTCCGCCGTGCCCGCGCCGCGCGCCGCCTGTGCCCGGCCCGCGCTCACCATGGCGCGCACGTCCTTCTCGCGCGCCAGAGAACGGACCGTGGTCCGTACCCGGTATCCCTCGTCCAGCAGGCGCACGATGCAGTGCGCCCCGATGAAGCCCGAGCCACCCGTGACCAGTACTCGCTCGCCGCTCATGTCCTTCGCTCCTGTCCTCGGCCCGGCCGGCCCGACTGCCGACGGGTGCGGGATGCGTCGACATCCGCCGACGCTGTCGAGCATGCGGCCGACCGTCACGGACAGTAAGACCCTGCTGACACTGGTAGCCGCAGGGACAGGCTGAGCCGCGCACACCCCCGTACGCCCGCCGTACGCTGGGACGCATGGCTACGGTGAGTGAGCTGGGCGACTACCTCCGGGTGCGCCGCGAGCGGCTGCGGCCCGAGGACGTGGGGCTGCCCGCGGGAACCAGGCGCCGGGTGCCCGGGCTGCGGCGCGAGGAGGTCGCGCTGCTGGCGGGGATCAGCGTGGAGTACTACCTGCGGCTGGAGCAGGGCCGCGACCAGCACCCTTCCGACCAGGTGCTCGACTCCCTCGCCCGCGCGCTGCACCTGGACGCCGACGCCGAGACGTATCTGCGTACGCTCGCCCGGCCGCGGCGCCCGGCGGCCCGGCGCAGGCCCGTACGGCCGGAGCGGGTCAGCCCGGGCGTGCAGTCGCTGATCGACAACTGGACCACCACTCCCGCGATGGTGGCCGGCCGCTATCTGACGACGCTGGCCGCGAACCCGCTCGCCGTCGCGCTCAACCCGTGTTTCGCCCCGGGGGTCAGCACGCTGCGTGCCGCGTTCCTCGACCCGGAGATGCGCGAGTTCTACCGCGACTGGGACGCGATGACCGCGAAGACCGTCGCCTACCTGAGATCCATGGTCGCGGGGGTGGACGACCCCCGACTGATGGAGCTGATCGGCGAGTTGAGCGTGCGCAGTGAGCGGTTCCGCACCCTGTGGGCCCGGCAGGACGTACGGCTCAAGACCAGCGGCGTCACGCTGCTCCGGCACCCGCAGGTCGGCGATCTCGACCTGCACTACGAGAAGTTGGCGCTGCCGGGGGCGCCCGGGCAGATGCTGATCACGTACCACGCGCAACCGGGGACGGCCTCGTACGAACGGCTCCAGCTCCTGGCGCATCTCGCGGAGCGCCCGGAGCCGGCGGAAGCTGCCGGCTCCGCCGAGGCTGTGGAACCCGGGGAACCCGTGGAGTCCGGGGAGCCCGCCGAACTCGCCGAGCCGGTGGAGCCGGTGGAGCCGGTGGAGCCGGTGGAGCCGGTGGAGCCGGTGGAGCCGGTGGAGCCGGTGGAGCCGGTGGAGCCGGTGGAGCCCGCACCGCGGACTAGCGCACCGGTGCGGCCCGCGCCGCCCCTTCGGTGAGCGCCTGGGCGGTGGCCCGGTCGGCGGGCAGGAACGCCTCCAGCTTCAGCTCCGCGATCGTCACGTCCGCGGCCGTCGCGAAGACCGCGACCGTGGTCATCAGGCGCAGCAGGCCGCGGCTCGCCGTCTCCAGCTCCATCGGCACCGCGAAGCCCAGCAGTTGGGTGTCCCCGGGCGCGGACTCCGCGACGTAGGGCGCCAGTTCGGCGTGGAGCGCGGCCAGGCGGGCGTCGGGGTTGCGGCGCTGCTCGTCCCGGAGTGCCTCGATGACGTGCCGGGCCCACTGCGGGAAGTTGCGGATGCGCGGGGCGAGTCCGCCCGGATGCAGGGCGAGCCGCAGGATGTTGGCGCGCGGGCCGAGCAGCGCCGGGTCGACGCCCTCCGTCATCACGTCGAACGCGCTGTTCGCGCGGACCAGCGTGCCGTGCCGGTCCACGACGATCGCCGGGTAGGGCAGGTGCCCGTCGAGCACGTGGTCGAGCGCTTCGAGCGCGGGGGCGAGCGCCGGGTCGTCGAGGTCGTGTTCGGGGTGGACGGGTGCGTAACCGGCGGCGAGCAGCAGCCCGTTGCGCTCGCGCAGCGGGAGCGCGAGGGAGTCGGCGAGCCGTGCCACCAGGGCCCGGCCGGGCGCCGAGCGGCCGTTCTCGATGAAACTGATGTGGCGCTGGGTGGTGCCCGCGCGGGAGGCGAGTTCGAGCTGGCTGAGGTGGCGCCGGTTGCGGCTGGCGCGCAGCGCCTCGGGGAAGTCCACGCCCCCGTTGTAACGGGTGCGGCCGCCCATCTGCCATTCCCTGCCGGGAATTGAGGGCATGCCCTCGATCGCGGACGCTCGGCCGTATGACGAACACGTTCACTTCTCCGGCCGACGGTTCCCCGACCGACGGTTCCCCGGCCGGCTCCCCGACCGGCTCTGAGACCGGGCCGGGCTCCGGTTCGAGCTCGGGCTCCCGCTCAGGCTCCGGCTCCCGTCCCGTGGATCACGACGCGCTGCGGCTCGGCGTCTTCGTGCCCACCACCCTGGCGCAGTGGGCGCCGCACGACGGCCCGCGGGACGTGCTGCGCTTCGGGGTCCACGCCGAACGCGCCGGCTTCGACTCCCTGTGGGTCACCGACTCGCTGCTGACGCCGAGGATCGAGGCGCTGACGGCGCTGACCGCCCTCGCGTCGGCCACCGAACGAGTGACCCTGGGCACCGGCACCCTGCTGCCGGCCCTGCGCCCACCGGTCACCGCCGCCCAGACCATCGCCTCGGTGGACCAGCTGTCCGGCGGCCGCCTGGTCCTCGCGGTCGGCGCGGGCTTCCCCGGCCGCTTCGGCGCACCCGTCTACGCGATGGCCGGCACCCCCTGGCCGAAGCGCTTCGCCCGCCTGGACGAGACCGTCGCCCTGTGGCGCCGGCTGTGGACCGGAGAGGGGCCGATCTCCTTCCACGGCGAGGTGCTGCACTTCGACGACCTCGCGCCCGGCACGCCCACCTTCCGCCCGCAGGGCCCGCCGATCTGGCTCGGCGGCGCCACCCCTGCCGCCCAGGCCCGCGCCGGCCGCCACTACGACGGCTGGTTCCCCTACCCGCCCGACCCGGCCGACTACGGTACGGGGCTGGCCGCGATCCGCGCCTCGGCCGCCGCCTCGGGACGTTCCGACGCCGCGTTCAGCCCCGCCCTGTTCGTGAACGTCCTGCTCACGGGCGCGGCGGACGGCGGCCGTGCCGCACTCGACGCGTACGCCCGGGCCACCTACGGGCGCCCGGTCGAGGAGATGGAGCAGATCCAGGCGAACGCCGCGGGGACACCCGACGCGGTCGTCGACAAACTCGGCCGGTACGTGGCCGCGGGCGCCCGGCACCTGGTGTTCCGGATCGCCGCGCTGGACATCGCGGGGCAGGCGGCGCAGCTCGACGGGTTGGCGGAGCTGCGGGGGCGGCTCGACGCGCTGGTGGGGGCGGCAGTGTGACCGGTCGGCCTGGACGGGCGGGGCGACCGCGACGAGGTGGACGACCGCGACGGGTGGGGGCCGCGGCACGTTGACACGCCCGGGTGGGCCGAACCATGCTGAGCAAGCGCTTGGAAACCAGCTACCCAGGAGGCCACCGCCATGCCGCAGCCCCGCGTCTTCGCGTCGCTCGACGAACTCCGTGCCGCCGTCGGCGAGCAGCTCGGCTGGACCGACTGGGTGGAGATCGAGCAGAAGCGGATCGACCAGTTCGCCGAGGCGACCGGTGACCACCAGTGGATTCACGTCGACCCCGAGCGGGCGGCGCAGGGCCCGTTCGGCACCACCATCGCGCACGGTTTCCTGACGCTCTCCCTGATCCCGTCGCTGACCCCGCGGCTGTTCAGCGTCGAAGGCGTCCGGATGGGCGTCAACTACGGCGTCAACAAGGTCCGTTTCCCCGCCCCCGTGCCGGTCGGCTCACGGCTGCGGGCCACCGCGAAGATCGTCGAGGTGTCGGAGGCGGGCGGCGTCCAGCTCGTCACCCAGGTCACGATCGAGCGTGAGGGCGGCGAGAAGCCGGTGTGCGTCGCGGAGACGGTGGCGCGGTTCTACCTCTGAACGGGCCTCGGCTCTACGAGGCGTTCATCGGCAGGACCGCCGGGGGCCGGGGGCCGGACCCGGGAGCCGGGGGCCGGGGGCCGGGGGCCGGGCCGATCATCGGATCAGCCGATCCGGCGGACCATCCTCAGCACGAGGTCGGCGTAGAGCGCGCCGACCTCGTCGGGCGTACGGCTGCCGCCCGGACTGAACCAGCGGGCCACGTCGATGCACAACGACAGCACCGCGAGCGTGGTCCCGGAGACATCGGGCACGTCGAACTCGCCGGTCGCCACACCGTCCTTGATGACCGTCCGGATCGCGTCCTCGCTCCGCCGGCGCAGCACGACGATCTCGCGGTAGTGCTCGGGGGCGAGCGCGCCGAGTTCGTACTGCACGATGCGGCCGGTGGTGTGGTGCTCGGCGTGCCAGCGGACGAAGACGCGGACCGCCGCCGCGAGGCGTTCCGCCGGAGTGCCGTCGGCGTCGCGGGCCTCTTCCAGCATGGCCAGTGACCGGTGGTGGCCGACCTTGCTGATCTGGTAGAGCAGTTCTTCCTTGGTCTTGTAGTGGATGTAGAGCGCGGCGGGGCTCATCCCGGCCCGGCCGGCGATGTCCCGGGTGGTGGTGGCGTGGTAGCCGCGCTCCGCGAACGCCTCGACCGCGGCGATCACCAGCCGCCTCGCGGCGTCGGGGGTGATGTCACCCCACGCCTCGCCGGTTGCCGCCTCCGCAGTCATCGCACGCTCCTCACGCCTGTCACACCCACTTGGTCGACAGGGCCACACCCTACCGCCATGGGTGAGCAAGCGCTTAGGCCGTGTTTTGGAAGTCCCGCCTGGCCCGTGGCGCCTGGCACGCACGCTCGCTTCGTTGTCGGGCTTGTCCGAGTAGGCCCACTACGAGGACAACCCTCCGCCTTGCGATCGCACGCACCAGACGCCACGGGCCCCGCCCTTTGGGCGGACGGCGCTACTTCCAAAACACGGCCTAGGCGAAGGAGCCGGCGACCGCACCGAGGCGAAGGCATGCCAGGCGGGCCGGCCAGGGCAGCCGGAGCCAGACCCAGAGCCGATACGACCCACGCCGATCCCGCCGGAACCGCCGCGGCGCTAGAACGCGGAGATGCCGGTCAGCGCCCGCCCGATCAGCAGCTTCTGTATCTGGCTAGTGCCTTCGTACAACGTCATCACCCGGGCGTCGCGCAGCAGCTTGCCCGCCGGGAATTCGTCGATATAGCCATACCCGCCGAAGACCTGGAGCGCGTTGTTGGCGCAGCGCACCGCGGCCTCGCTGGCGTAGAGCTTGGCGACCGACGACTCGGTGGCGAAGGGCTGCCCGCGGTCGATGAGGTCGGCGACCCGCCAGGTGAGCAGCCGCGCGGCGTCCACGTCGACGGCGATGTCGGCGAGCATCTCCTGGACGAGCTGATGCCGGGCGATCGGCACCCCGAACTGCTCGCGCTGACCGGCGTACCCGGTGGCCGCCTCCAGGCACGCCTGCGCGATGCCGACACAGCCCGCGGCGACCGACATCCGGCCCTTGGCGAGCGCGGACATGGCAACGGAGAAGCCCTTCCCCTCGGGCCCGAGCATCGCGTCCGCCGGAACCCGTACCGCGTCCAGCACCAACTCGGCTGTCGCCTGGCCGCGCAGGCCCAGCTTGCCGTGCACCTCGCGGCGGGTCAGCCCGGGGGCGTCGGCCGGCACCAGGAAGGCGCTCACGCCCCGGTGGCCTTCGCCGCCGGTGCGCGCGAAGAGCAGCACGACATCGGCCCAGGTGCCGTTGGTGATGAACATCTTGCTGCCGCTGATCTCGTACGCGTCACCGTCCCGCACCGCGCGGGTGGTGAGGTTGGCGGCATCCGATCCGGTCCCGGGTTCGGTGAGGCCGAAGCAGCCGATCGCGTCGCCGGCCGTCAACCGCGGCAGCCACGCGCGCTTCTGGGCGTCGCTGCCCCAGTGCGCTATCGACTTGGCGACAAGGCCGAGCGAGACCGACACGATGCCGCGCACCGCGGAGTCACCGCGCCCCAACTCCTCGGTGACCAGGCAGTACGCGAGATGGTCGCCGCCCGAGCCGCCGTACTCCTCGCCGATGGTCAGGCCGAGGAAGCCCAGCGCGCCCAGCTTCTTCACGATGCCGCGATCCACGCTCTCCGCCCGGTCCCACTCGACGGCGTGCGGAGCGATCTCCCGGTCGGCGAACTCCCTGGCCAGCGCCTTGACGGCGGCCTGCTCCTCGGACAGCTCAAGGTCCACTGCGGTCACCCGGCCCTTCTGGACTTCCCTAAACTACCGTCGCTAGTTTTCCGGCGGCAGCCTCTACTATGTGCCGCATGGCCCGCCCCCGCAAGCCCCTCCTCAGCCGCGACCGCATCGTGACGGCGGCGCTCGCCCTCATCGACGAGGAGGGGCTGAACGCGCTGTCCACCCGCCGCCTCGCCGCCAAGCTCGGGGTCAGCGGGCCGTCCCTCTACAACCACTTCGCCACCAAGGAGGCCATCCTCGACGCCGCCGCCGACACGGTCATCGCCCAGGTCGACCTGTCGATGTTCGCGCCCGCGCCGGACGGCCGGCCCGACTGGCGCGCCGCCCTCCTCGCCTGGGGCCGCTCCTACCGCGCCGCCCTCACCGAACACCCCCACATCGTGCCCTTCCTCGCCACCGGCCCCGGACTGCGGCCCGCCGGGCTGCGGATGGCCGACGCCGTCTTCGGCGCCATGGTCGAGGCGGGATGGCCCGCCGCGCAGGCGACCCGGATCGGCGCACTGATGCGCTACTTCGTCACCGGCTCGGCGCTCGGCTCCTTCGCGGGCGGCTTCGTCGGCGACCCCCAGGCGTACGACCCGGCCGACTACCCCCACCTCGGCCAGGCCCACCTGCTGGCCGGCCATCGCGAGCAGGTCGACGAGGGGGCGTTCGAAACCGGCCTGCGTGCCCTCATCGACGGGCTGGCCCTCCAGTTCCGCTGAGTCCGCCGCGCCTGCGGTGACAGGATGACGCGCATGCCCGCTTTCGACGACATCCCCGCCGACGCCCACGTCCAGGTCAACTACACCAAGTACGACGGCTCCCTGCACTGGAACCTTCGGATGCGCAGGCTCGGTGAGGACGCACACGGAACCTGGCTCGGCCTCCCCGCAGGCAGCACCATACGCAAGGGTCACAGCCGGACCCTGGACCTGCCCGAAGCCCACGTCATCCTCTTCCCGCGCGACGCCTGGTGGACCGCCACCTTCAACGCGGCCCCGCGCAAGACCGCGATCTACTGCGACATCACCACCCCACCGCAGTGGCCCTCCGCAGCCGAGGTCACCATGGTCGACCTCGACCTCGACGTCCTGCGCCACCGCGACGCCCCGCTCCCGGTCCTCGTCGACGAGGACGAGTTCGCCGAGCACCAGGTGCACTATGGCTACCCCACCGACGTCATCCGCGCCGCCACCCAGGCCGCGTCCTGGCTGACGCACGCGATCACCGAGCACTCGGGCCCCTTCGACGGCGCGCACGAACCGTGGCTGGCGCAGGTCGCCTAGCTCCGCGACCGGCCATGGGGTCCGTCCGGCGACCCCGGCCCGCGGCGGCCGGTCAGAACACCACCAGGGCCCGGCCGCCGCGCCCGGCGGTCATCGCCTCGAAGGCATCCGGTATGCCGTCGAGGCCTATGCGGTCGGTGACCAGGGCGGAGAGGTCCAGCCGCCCTTCGCGTGCGTGCCCGGCGAGGACGGGGAGATCCTTCGCCGGGTCGCAGTTGCCGTACACGCAACCGGACAACGTACGGCCGAAGTAGAAGAGTTCCAGCGCCGTGAAAGCAACCTGCTGGTCCTGTCCGCCGATACCGACGACCACGGTCCGCCCGCCGCGCCGGGTGGACGACCACGCGGTACGGATCGTGTCGGCGCGGCCCACGCACTCGACGGCCGCGTCGGCACCGTAGCCGCCCGTGAGTTTGCGGACCCGCTTGGCGGTGTCCTCACCCGCCACCACGAAGTCCGTGGCACCCGCCGCCCTGGCCAACTCCTCCTTGCCCGGCGCCACATCGACCGCGATGATCCGGTCCGCCCCGGCGATCCTGGCCGACTGCAGAACGGCCAGGCCCACCCCGCCGACTCCGTACACGGCGACCGACTCCCCCGGCCGCACCCCCGCCACATGGTGCACCGCGCCGTAACCGGTCAGCACCGCGCAACCGAGCAGCGCCGCATCGCCCAGCGGCACCCCCTCCGGCAGCGGCAGCACCGCGTTCGCCGCCACCACCGTCTCCTCCGCGAACACCGCGGTACCCAGACCCGGGTACAGCTCGCTCCCGTCGACGGCCAGCGTCGCGTACGGTGCTGCCGCCGCCGCGCCCGCGTTCGCGCACAGCCACGGCTCGGCCAGCCCGCAGAAGTGGCAGGACCCGCAGGCCGGCGCCCAGTTGAGCACCACCCGGTCGCCGACCGCCACGTGCACGACGCCCTCCCCCACCTCCACGACCGTGCCCGCCCCTTCGTGACCCAGCACCGCGGGCACGGGCTGCCGCAGGGTGCCGTTGGACAGCGACAGATCCGAGTGGCACACCCCTGCCGCCGCCAGCTTCACCCGCACCTGGCCGGGCCCGGGCTGCGGCAACTCGATGTCGGTGACCACCAGCGGGGCGTTCACTTCGGGCAGTACGGCGGCGCGGACCACGGTGTCTCCTGGGCTGCTTGCGAAGGTTGTCGAGTTGTCGGCTTTCCCGGGCGCCAGGACCGGGGGGACCCGGGTCGGCGGGACCCCGGGGCGGAACCTGGCTGGCGGGAGCCAGGGGCGGGACCCGGCCGGCGGCAGCCGGGGAGGGCGGCACCCCAGGGCGCGGAACCCGGAGGATCAGAACTGCAGCGACTTGGTCTGGAGGTACTCGGACAGCCCGTGCGGGCCCAACTCCCGCCCGACGCCCGACTGCTTGTAGCCCCCGAAGGGCGCCGCCGGATTGAACCGCCCGCCGTTGATGTCGACCTGCCCGGTCTCCATCCGCCGGGCGAACGCGACCGCCTCCGCCTCGTCCGCGCCCCACACCGCCCCGGCCAGTCCGTACACCGTGCCGTTGGCGATCCGCAGCGCGTCCTCCTCGTCCTCGTACCGTATGAGCGCCACCACCGGGCCGAAGATCTCCTCCTGGGCGATCGTCATATCGGGGGCGACGTCCGCGAAGACGGTGGGGCGCACGTAGTACCCGGTGGTCAGGTCGTCGGGGGCGTCGCTGCCGCCGGCCGCTATCCTGGCGCCTTCCTGGACGCCCTTCGTTATGTAGCCGCGGACCCGGTCGCGCTGCTTCGCGTTGACCACCGGGCCGAGCCGCTCGCCGGGCACGTATTTCGCGGCGGCCTTCGTGGCCAGTTCGACCGCCTCGTCGTAGCGGGCCGCGTCCACCAGCATCCGGGTCCAGGCGCTGCACGTCTGCCCGGAGTTGGCGAAGACGTTCGCCACACCGACATTGACCGCGCGGGCCAGGTCCGCGCCCGGCAGGATCACGTTCGCCGACTTGCCGCCGAGTTCGAGCGCGACCCGCTTGACCGCGCCGCCGGCCGCCGCACCTATCCGCCTGCCCACCGCGGTGGACCCGGTGAACGACACGAGATCGACGTCCGGGTGCTCCGCGAGCGCCTGGCCCGCGACCGGGCCGAGGCCGGTGACCAGGTTGAACGCCCCGGCGGGCAGGCCCGCCGCGTCCAGTATCTCCGCCACCAGTTGGGCCACGAGCGGAGTGTCCTCAGCGGGTTTGAGAACCACGGTGCACCCCGCGGCGAGCGCGGGCGCCACCTTGGCCACGACCTGGTGCAGCGGGTAGTTCCACGGCGTGATGGCCCCGACCACACCCACGGGTTCGTGCAGCACCCGGGAGTTGCCGATGCGTTCCTCGAAGGAGTGCTCGGCGGCAAGTTTGGCGAACAGCCCCATCACCGCGGTCGGCATGTCCGTGTGCACCGCGGTCGCGAACGCGGGCGGCGCGCCCAGTTCGGCGGCGATCGTCGCGGCGATCTCGTCGCGGCGCTCGGCCATCAGCTCCGCCGCTGCGGCCAGCACCGCCGCACGTTCCCCGGGTGCGGTCGCCGCCCATCCGGGCAGCGCCTGCCGAGCCGCCCGCACCGCCGCGTCCACGTCCCGGGCGTCGCCGGCCGGCACCTGGGCGATGACCTGCTCGGTCACCGGGTTGACGACGTCGATCCGCCCGTCGGCGGCCGCCGGCCGCCAGCGCCCGTCGATATAGAGCTCGTCGCGCCCCTGGTGGACCTGCTCGCCACCGCCTGCCGTATCCGTCCTGCCGTCCACGCTGCCCTCCGAGATCGCTGCTCTGCGCCCAGTGCCCAAACTAGCGCCGATAGTTTTTAATGACCAGTGCTTGCCCGGCAGCCCCGGGTTCGCGTAGGTGATGGATGGCCACGTGCGCCCTTCGCCGGCCCTCGTCGATCACGCCCGACGGGTGCCGAGTGGCTCCGACAACGACCTACCCGGCGGTAAGCACCGCCACCCGTCGAAAATTGGTTCGTTATTCGAGCACGGTACCGAGATAGGCCCTGACCAGCACTTTCGCCTCGGCGATCACCCGCAAATCACCTGTTTGGGTGGTCCGGAACGCGAGTTGCATCGCGGCGTCGGCGGCCTCGACGGCAACGGTGAGCGCCAGTCGCAAGCGCGGGTCGGCCGGGTCGACGGTGAGCCGGTCGGCGAGCAGCGCTGGCAGCCGATCGGCGAGGTCCTGGTTGGTCTCGCCCGGCACGCCGAAGTCCACCAGCGCGAATCCGGGCGCGGTCCGCTTCATCGCGGTGTACTCCTCGACCAGCACGTCGACGGCGGCACGCCAGTCCGTCCCGGCGTCCGGCTCGGCCAGCCGCGCCGCCGTGCGGTCGAGGAACTCGTCGAGATTGCGATGGGCCAACGCGTCGGTCATGGCCCGCTTGTCGGAGAAGAAGCGGTAGACGGAGCCGATGGGCACTCCCGCACGCGCGGCCACCGCGCGCGTGCTGAGCCGTTCGTAGCCGCCTTCGTCGAGTTCTCGGGCGCACGCGTCGAGGATGCGGGCGAGGCGTTCGGTGCTGCGGCGCTGGACGGGAGCGCGGCGCAGTGCGCCGCGGGCGTTTTCCGGCCCGGGCACGGCGGGTTCAGCCCCTTGCTATGGCGTCGAAGAGCCTGCGCAGGCCGTCCAGCGTCTCCGCGAGCGCGACCTGCGGGTCGTCGGCGCGGGCGACCGCCATCGCGCTCTCGCTGAGACCGCCGTAGAGCATCGAGGTGAGGGGGTCGGCCGGGCGGTCCGGGATCGCCCCTTTCCTGATCGCCCGAGCCACCCCCCGCAGGGTCAACTCGCGGCAGTCGACGCCGAGTGTGCGCATCGTCTCCCAGCCGAGCGCACCGGGCGCGTCGAAGAGCGTGATGCGCTGGACTTCGGGATCGAGCGAGGCTTCGAGATAGGCGCGGCTGCCGGCGAAGACCGCTTCCCACGGGTCGTCGGCGACCTTGAGGTACGCGGCGGAGATGGCGGCCGCGAGTCCTTCCTGTTCGCGCGCGTAGACGGCGCCGAACAACTCTCGCTTGCCGGCGAAGTGGTGGTAGAGCGCGCCTTTGGTGACACCGGCCCGCTCGCAGACGGCGTCAAGCGAGGTCGCCCCGTACCCGTCGGCGGCGAACAGGGTTCGGGCCGCGGTCACCAGGTCGTCGACGGTGGCGTCGGAGCGCTCGCGCTGGCGCTGGCGCGGTGCCGTCGAGACGGTGTCGCCGTCGACGCCGCGCGCCTGCCCGGTGGCGCGCCGCGCGCTTCCGCCTGCGTTGGGTCCCGCCACGGCCTGCCTCCCACTCTTGCCCGCCGATCGAACCGGCTACCTTGCCCGCTTCCACCCTAGCCAAGGGCATCGCTTGACACATACATACCTTCGGTATGTATGTTCCGTACCAACAGTATGTATCCGCCCTGCAAGGCTAAGGACGGCCATGTCCTCACCCGCCTCGTCCACCCCGTCTGCTTCACCCGTCTCTCCCCAGCCCCCTCCCCGCCCCGACACGCCGGCCGACCCGCCGCACGGCGCACCGGCCGGCGGCTTCCGGCCCGGGCTCGTCCTGCTGTTGAGCGCGGGCGCCACCTTCATCGCGTTCCTTGACACCACTGTGGTCAACGTCGCCTTCCCGGACCTGGCCACCTCGTTTCCGTCCGAGCGGATCTCCGACCTGTCCTGGGTGGTGAGCAGTTACGCGGTGCTCTTCGCCGCCCTGCTCACCCCGATGGGCCGGATCGCCGATGTCCTGGGCCGCAAGAGGGTGTTCCTGCTCTCGCTGACCGCGTTCACCGTCGCGTCCGCGCTGTGCGCGGCCGCGCCCGACCTGCCGTTCCTGATCGCCGCCCGCGCCCTGCAGGGAGCAGCCGCGGCGGGCATGATCCCGGCGGCGTTGGGGCTGCTGCTGGCCACCACCCCGCCTGCCGGCCTCGCCGCGGCGATCGGCGCCTGGGGCGCGGCGGGGTCGATGGCCTCCGCGGCCGGACCGGCCCTGGGCGGTGTCCTGGTCGACGTCTTCGGATGGCGCTCCGTCTTCTTCATCAACATCCCCGTCGGCATCGCGCTCGTGGCGGCCGGCATACGCGGCCTGCCGGAACGCGCCGACGCAGGGCAGAAGCCGCCCGACCAGCTCGGCACCGCCGCCTTCACCGCCGGCATCGCCCTGCTCGTCCTGGGACTCACCAAGGGCAGCGACTGGGGTTGGGGTTCTGCTGCGACCATCGGCACCACGACCGGCGGAGCCGTCCTGGGCGCGCTCGCGCTGGGGCGTTCCGCGCACCACCCCGCCCCGGCGGTGGAGACCGGCCTCTTCGGCAACCGCACGTTCGCGGTGGCGTCGGCGGCGTCCGCGTTCACCGGCGCGGCGCTCTTCGCCTGGCTGCTGAGCGGTCCGCTCTTCCTCACCACCGTCTGGCACTACTCGGTGCTCAGGGCCGGCTTCGCGGTGACGCCCGGCGCGCTGACCTCCGCGCTGGCAGCCGTCGTCGTCGGCAAGCGGGCGAAGCCGCATCAGCTTCCGTTCGTCATCGGCGCGGCGATGGCCGCGTTCGCGGCGGTGAGCGTGTGGACCTGGCAGCAACTCGGTTCGGACCCAAGCTTCCTGACCCTCTGGCTGCCGATGGGGCTGATCGGCGGTGCGGCGTTCGGCGCGACGCTGACCGCCCTGTCCACCGCGGCCGCCACCTCCGTACCGCCGTCACGGTTCGCCTCAGGCATCGGAATGAGCACCACGGCACGCCAGTTGGGCGGCGCGCTCGGCGCCGCTGCCACCGGCGCGATCATCGCGGCCCACCGGCTCGGCGGCCCGCAGGCGTTCCGCGACGTCTACCTGGCCTGCGTGCTGCTGGCCGGCGCCTCCGCCGTGGTCGGCCTTGCCATGTCCCGCACCATGTCCACCCGCAAGGAGTCCTGACATGACTTCCGCACCGCTCCCGCCCTTCGACACCGCACCTCCCGTGGACGGCGCCCAGGACTTCGAGCGCGAAGCCACCGACCCGCACTGCATGAGCGACACCGAGAGCGACGCCGTCCTGCACGGCGCGCCCTGGAGGCGCCTGGCGGTCGTCGGGGACAGCCTCGCGGAGGGCCTGGGCGATCCGGTACCCGGCTACCGCACCGCGTGCTGGGCCGATCGACTCGCCCGAGCGCTGCGCCGGTCCGTACCCGACCTGGCCTACCTCAACCTGGGCAGGCGCGGGCTCACCGCCGCGCAGGTCCGCGCCGAACAGGCCGAACCCGCGGCCGCCTTCACCCCCGACCTGCTGGGCGTCGTCTGCGGCGGCAACGACCTGCTGCTGCCCGGCTTCGACCCGCGCGCCCTGGCGTCGGAACTCGACCGGCTCTTCGACACGCTGGGCGCGCCCGGCACCACACTCTTCGTCTACGCCCTCGCCAACGTCGTCGACGCCATACCCGAACTGCGCGGCGGACCGCTGGAGAAGGGCGTGGAGGTGCTCAACGAGGTGACCCGCGAGGTCGCCGACCGGCACGGAGCCCTGGTCGTGCAGATGCACGGGCACCCGGCGTCCGCCGACCGCGACCTGTTCAGCGCCGACCGGGTGCACGCCTCCGCGCGCGGCCACGCCGTGATCGCCGCGACGACGATACGCGCACTGGCCTCGCGCATCCCTGCCGCGGAGTTTTCCACAGGCGAGCGGTGAGGCTTGCCGTCGTGATTCCTATGGTTCAGCATAGGAATCACGACGGCAAAGCGGGGAGTGGAGCATGGAGCTGCAAGGCACCAGGCACAGCGACGACGACAAGGACCTCGACTACCAGCCGGGGTTCGGCAACGAACACAGCACGGAGGCGGTGCCGGGTGCCCTCCCCGTGGGGCGCAACGCCCCGCAGCGGGCCCCTTTGGGGTTGTACGCCGAGCAGCTCAGCGGCACCGCCTTCACCGAGCCCCGGTCGCACAACCACCGCAGCTGGCTCTACCGCATCCGCCCGTCCGCCGCCCACCCCCCGTTCCGCCGCGTGCCGAACGGGGCGCTGCGCAGCGCCCCGTTCCACGACGTGGAGCCCGACCCCAACCGGCTGCGCTGGGGCCCGCTCCCGCTCCCCGGCGAACCCACGGACTTCGTCCAGGGCCTGGTCACCGTGGGGGGCAACGGCGACGTGCTGCGCCGCGAGGGCATCGGCATCCACTGGTACGCGGCGAACACCTCGATGGACCGCCGCGTCTTCTCCTCGGCCGACGGCGAGTTCCTGATCGTCCCCCAGGAAGGCGCCCTGCGCTTGGGTACGGAACTCGGCGTGCTGCGGGCCGAACCCGGTCACGTCGCGCTCATCCCGCGCGGCGTCCGCTTCCGGGTGGAACTCCTCGATCCGACCGCCCGCGGCTACGTGTGCGAGAACTACGGCCGCCCCTTCCAGCTCCCCGACCTCGGCCCTATCGGTGCCAACGGCCTAGCGAACGCCCGGGACTTCCTCGCCCCGGTCGCGGCCTACGAGGACCGCGAGGAGGACACCGAGGTGGTCAACAAGTTCGGCGGCAACCTGTGGGCGGCCGTCTACGACCACTCTCCGCTCGACGTGGTCGCCTGGCACGGCAACCACGTGCCCTACCTCTACGACCTGCACCGCTTCAACGTCCTGGGATCGATCAGCTACGACCACCCCGACCCGTCCATCTTCACCGTCCTCACCTCCCCGTCGGACACCCCGGGGCTCGCGGGCGCCGACTTCGTGGTGTTCGCACCTCGATGGCTGGTCGGCGAGGACACCTTCCGCCCTCCGTACTTCCACCGGAACGTGATGTCGGAGTTCATGGGCCTGGTCGAGGGGGCGTACGACGCGAAGGCCGAGGGCTTCGTCCCCGGCGGCGCCTCGCTGCACAACATGATGTCCGCGCACGGCCCGGACCGCACGACGTTCGACCGGGCGAGCACCGCGGAACTGCGCCCGCAGAAGATCGACGACGGACTGGCCTTCATGTTCGAGACGCGCTGGCCGGTGGTGCCGACCGAGTTCGCCCTGGGCGCGGGGCACCGGCAGGAGGGATACGACGCGGTCTGGGAGGGCCTTGAGAGAAACTTCCGACCGTGAACGCCTTCGCCCCCGACTCGCTGGTCCTCAACCGCAGACTGCCGCTGTGGTACCAGGTCTCGCAGTCCCTGCGCGCCTCGATTCTGGGCCGACGGCAGGACGCCCCGCTGCGCCTTCCCACCGAGGAGGACCTCGCCGAGCACTACGGAGTGAGCGTGCTCACCATGCGCCAGGCACTGAAGGAACTGGAGACCGAGGGCCTGATATCCCGGCACCGCAGGCGCGGCACCTTCATCGAACCGGCGGCGCTGCGTGGAGCGCCGGTGAAACTGCTCGGCTCGGTGGACGCCATCGTCGCCCAGCAGTCCGGGGAGCGCACCACGATCCTGGCGCACGGCCCCGCCGCCCTGCCTCCGGAAGCGGCCGAGCACTTCCCCGACCTCACCGAGGCGGTCTTCTTCCGGCGGCTGCGCCATGACGAGTCCGGCGAACCCACCAACTGGGCCGAGAACCACGTCCGTCCCGAACTCGCCGCCCGTATCGACCTCGCCGACCTGGAGCGCTGGCCGATGACGAAGGTCCTGCGCGACGTGCTGGGAGTGCGGATCAGCCGGATCACCGACACCGTCGAGGCCAGGCTGGCCGCCCCGGACACCGCCCGCCTGCTGCAAGTGCCGCTGCTCAGCCCGATACTGCACTACACCGGTGTGACCTACGACGAGACCGGCCGCGCCGTCGACGTGGTGCGCATTCACTACCGCGGCGACCGGTTCTCCTTCACCGTGACGATGGAGGCACCCTGAGGGCCGTCAGTAGCATGCATGCGGTGAGCGATGACGCGCCTTTGCTGCACGACCTGATGCCATGGTCGGTACGCCCGCTGCGCATCGGCCGCGGCTGGCCGATGGCACCCGAGCCCGCCTGCCTGCGAGCACGCTGGACACTCCTCACCACCGCGCCGGACGACACCACCAGAACCGCCCTGCTGCACCCGACCCGTGCCCGCGGCCCGCACACCCCGGTCGCCCAACTCCCCGGCCACCACACTCCCACCACCGCGATCGCCCGCGAGGACGGCCGCTGCCCGGAGCCGGTACGCATCCAGCACGGGCCCTTCGACCAGCAGTGGCTGATACCCGACCACCGGTTGATCGACGTCGCCCGGCCCGAACTGTGGCGGATCGCCGACGACCGGCAGGTCTTCGCAATCGAGCAGAGCCCCCTGCCGGACACCGAGGAAGCCGCGGTGACCTTCTGCGCCCTGCTGCCCGACGGACGCTCACCGGCCGGCAAGCCCGCCCTGATCCGGCCGTTGTACCGGCGTCCCGGCGGCCGCGACCCGAACCTCGCACCGGGCCTGACCCCTTGGCTCGCCTCCCGTCTGGGCACCGATCTCACCGCCGAGGACATGCTCGCCTGGATCGCCGCCGTGGCCCGCCCCGGCCACCGCGGCTGCGCCGTACCGCTCCCCCGCACTCCGGAGCAGTGGCACGAAGGAACTGCGTTGGGCCGCAAGTCCCTGTGGCTGCACACCCGAGGCACCCGCTACGCCGATCCCGCGCAGGGCCGCGATACCGGCCTGCTGCGACCGCCCGGCGGCAGCCGGCCCTACGTCAGGGCGCCGCTGCCCGCTCGGCCGCAGCCGGACGATCTGAGGTACGACCCCCAGGAGCGCGCCTTGTGGATCGGCACCGGCCAGGTGGCTCCTGTGGCGCCCGAAGCCTGGGAGGCCACCGCAGGCGGAGTACGGGTGCTGGAGGCGTGGTACGGGCGGCGGGTCGCTCCCGGGGAGCCAGGGTCGCTGGAGGCCCTGCGCCCGGCCGCCTGGACCCGGGCCACGACCTCGGAACTGCTGGAGCTGATCAGCGTGCTGACACTACTGGCCCAGCTTCGCGAAGAGCTGCGGGACTTCGCCGCGCGGTTGGCGGCTGCGGGCGTCGACAGGACGGGGACAGCGGGTGCGGTGACGCTGCGGTCGGCCGGAATCCTTCCGGTGCCTGCAGCCAGGCGGAGGCCGGCCTCGGTACTGGAACACCACGAAGAAGGCCCGGACGGGCAGTTCGCCCTGCTGTGACTGCGAGTGCAGTAGGTCTGCTGCGGCCGCTGGGGAGGACGGCCGCATGCACCCCACCATAAGGACAGCAGGACGGACGCGAACTGCTCGTGATTCACCGACGGTTGCCGAAGAGCGACCTCCGCAGTCGGCGCAACGGCGCGAAGAGGGACACCCGGGCACCCCTGTTGGTCTTGGTGTGCACGGTGTCGCGCGAGGTCAACTCCCGCAACAGCACGGTGGCTTCCTCGGTCTCGCGCTGTGGCACGGCAGGGCCGGCCAGTATCGAGAGATGCCGGTCCAGGCGCGCACTGGACGCCGTAGTACCGCAGTTGATGGCAGGCACTCTGGGCCTGCCGTGCATCGCTATCTGTTCCATGACTCTCCCCACCCTGTCGAGGGTACCCAGCACGGGCAGGCTAACCCTATCGCCCCGTCACGTCACGTGCGCATCCCCCGCCCACCTCCGTCGCCCGATTCACCTTCCGTTCAAGGGCGTTGGCACGGGAACGGGCGTGCGGGGGACAGCGCCGCAACGTGCCCGTGCACGGAAATCCCGCAGATAACCGTCCGACCGCCCGCCGCGGCCGGGTGGCAGGTCACACCTGTCGGAAGCGCCACGCTCTTCGGCCAGGGCGACACCGGAGACACGGTTCGTGACCGGCGAAGGCGCTCTGCACGTCGGCGAACGTGGAGCCGCTGCCCGACCTCCTGTCGACCTCACTGGATTCATCCCCGGACAGTTGTGCGGCAAATCAACCCTTTCGAGGGGTTTGGACATCTGTACGGAAGTCCGACTCGGACCGAAAAGCGCTGGGCGATTGCCCCGCCGTGCCGGATCATGGGCCGCATGTCCGCCACATCCCGCCCACCGAGGAGGCACGTGCCGCCCACCTCCCCCGCCACGGACGGGAAGGCCGCCGCGACGGCCGATCCGTTCCAGTCCCTGCCCGTCCATCTGCGGCTGGACGACAGCGACTCGCCGTCCGACGTCGTCGACGCCTTGTTCCTGGGGCGTTTCACCTCCGGGCAGCAGCCGTTCGCCCGCAGCAGCTCGCTGGAGAGCGTCAAGCCGGGGCTCACCCTGCTGCCGCCGGACGCGTCCGTGCTGCGGCAGGCTCGCGACAAGGACCGCAGCGCCCTCCTGGCCGAGGGAGACGGCTGGACGGTCCTGGTCTCACGCTGGAACCGGGGCGCAGACGTCACGGTGACGGCGATCTCCGACGAACTCGCCGAGCGAGTGCTGAAGTCGGCGGTCGACGACGCGGAGGACGAACCGGAGCCGCAGTCGAACAACATCACCATGGGCTTCTGGTACGTCTCCCCCCGGCGGGGCCCGCACCGCACCACCCGGAACATCTCCGCCGGCACCTGGGACGAGCTGCGCGGCAACTACTCGGCGCCGGTCGCCGACGCCATGGACGGCCTCATGAAGATGACCGCCGACGACGTCACCGGGCGGCTGCTCCTGCTCCACGGGCCGCCCGGCACCGGCAAGACGTCCGCCCTGCGCACCCTGGCACGCTCATGGCGCGACTGGTGCCAGGTGGACTGCGTCCTGGACCCCGAGCGGCTCTTCACCGACGTGGGCTACCTGATGGACATCGCCATCGGCGAGGACGACAGCGAGGGCGGCCGCTGGCGACTGCTCCTGCTGGAGGACTGCGACGAGTTGATCCGCGGCCAGGCCAAGCACGAGACCGGCCAGGCACTGTCGCGACTGCTCAATCTCACTGACGGGCTGCTCGGCCAGGGCCGCAACGTCCTGGTCGGCATCACCACCAACGAGGACCTGGAGCGCCTGCACCCGGCGGTCGTGCGGCCCGGCCGCTGCCTTGCCCGCATCGAGGTCGGCCCGCTGAACCGGGACGAGGCGGTGCGGTGGCTCGGCACCAGCGAGGGCATCGGCCGCGAGGGGGCCAGCCTCGCCGAGTTGTACGCCCTGCGCCGCGGCGCCTCGCCGACCCTCACCGTGCCACCCCAGGTGGAAGGCGGCCTCTACCTCTGACGACGGCCCTACTCGCCGTACTCCGCGCGCAGCGCCTCCTCCATCGCAGCGCGGGCGGCGTCGCGGTCCAGGCCGAGGCGGCGGACCCGTTGCGCGTAAGCGGTCGCGGCGTCCGCCACCTCGCGGGTCCTGGCGTCGCCCGCCGCGATGTACGTGCCGTGGCGGCCCCGGGTCTCGATCACCCCGTCCGCTTCCAGCGCGCGGTACGCCTTCGCGACGGTGTTCGCCGCAAGCCCCAACTGCTCGGCCAGCCCCCGCACGGTGGGCAGCTTGTAGTTGACCGGGAGGACCCCCGCACGGGCCTCCTCGGCGATCTGACCGCGCACCTGCTCGTACGGGGCGGTGGTCGCGTCCGGATCGATCGTGATCTTCAGGCTCATACGCCGGATACTGGCACAGCGGCGGTTGGCAGCGGCACCGCCCGGGCCGGGCCGTCGGGGGCGTAGGCGATGGTGTCCCCGCTCTCGTGCAGGTGGAGCAGGAAGCGGTGTCCGGCTCGATAACCGTCGATCGCCGCGCGGCAGTAGGCGACCATGTCGTCGGGCAGCGCGTCCAGCGGATACCAGCCGAGCTCCGAGCACTTGTCCGGTTCGCGGTTGACCGGCTCGGGGTCGCCGGTCGTGTGGTGCGCGACGAAGAACCAGCCGATCCTGGCCCGTCCGTCAGGCGCCCGGTGCTGCATCACCATCGCGACGTCCAGTTCGCCGGCGGCCAACTCGAGCCCGATCTCCTCGCGGGCCTCACGGATCATCCCGGCCCTGACGTCCTCGCCGTCCTCGAGGTGCCCGGACGGCGCGTGCAGCAGGCCGTCCGCGTAGCCGGTGCCGTCCCGGCGGGCGAGCAGCACGTCCTCGCCGCGCAGCAGGAGCAGATGGACGTCGACGACCTCGGTGTGCCGGCGGGAGGCTCGGGGCGCGGGCCGGACCACCGCCACGTACCGCTCGTCGCAGACCTCCTGCCCCCACAGCGCCGTGTCGTGTCCGAGCTGCTCGACCTGGGTCGATCCGCCGAGCGGCGCGGCGAGTTCGGCGAGGATGCCGGCGGAGATACCGGCCGGGGGTGTCCCCCACCGGCCCTCGACGAGGACCAGCCGCCCGCCGGGTCGCAGCAGGTCGGCCCACCGCCGCAGGACGGCGCCCGGGTCCGGCAGGGCCCACAGCACATGGCGGACGAGGACGACGTCGAAGTCACCGCCCCCTACCGGCGGGTGGCTCGCGTCACCGACGACCACCCGCGCGTCCGTGCCGGAGAGTTTCGCGCGGGCGAGCGCGACCATCCGCTCCGACCGGTCCACCGCGGTGACCCGGTGCCCGTCGGCGGCCGCGAGTCGCGCGAGGCTTCCGGTGCCGCAGCCGAGGTCGAGCACGTCGGACGGCGTCGCGGGGAGCCAGGACCGCAGCCGCGTCGCCCATGCCGAGCGGACATCCGGGTCGCGCAGGCCGTGATCGGGCTCGTCGTCGAAGTGGTCGGCGGCGGCGTCCCAGTACTGTCGCGCGTCTGCATCGATGCTCATGGGAGGAGCCTCCCACCCACCACCGACATCTCCGGCGGCTGCGCCGAACGGGCATCACCACGTGGGGCGGATCGGTCCGGTGGGCGCGAGGCGTACCAGTTCGTCCCGCAGTGTGAGCAGCCGGCGTTCGCCGAGGAGCTCTTCCCAGGGCAACACGGCTTCGGCGGCGGCCGCTTCGGCGGCCTCGGTGCAGCGCCGGCCGCGGGCGGTGAGCAGGACGAGCCGGGCACGGGCGTCGTCCGGGTGCGGACGCCGTTCCACGTACCCCTTCTGCTCCAGCTCGTCCACGATCTGACTGGCGGCCTGACGGGTGAACCCGAGGTGCTCGGCGACCTCGGTGACCGTCGCACCGGCCGGGGCGAGTCGAGCGAAGACGAAGCCGTGGGTCGGGCGCAGGTCGGTGAAACCTCTCGCCACCACGCCGTTGTGCATGTCCTGGACGAGCGACCCCGCGGCGACGAGCAGCGCGGCGGTCAGGCTCATTGCATCGGAGTCCTTCACGAAATCACCTTGACACAGAACGCAAGCTCCTTGAGCATATAGGCAAGGAAGTTGCGCAAGCTCCTTGCTCATCCAGCGACGCCGGGCCTGCGCCCGGAGGAGGTTCGTCATGTCTTTCATCCCTGCCGCAGACGCCGCGGTCCACGAGTTGCACGGTGCCCGCTTCGTCTCGTACGCGTCGCCCGCCCGCGGCAGCGAGGAGTTGTGCGCTTGGCGCTGCGAACTGCCGGCCGCTTCCTCCGCACCGGCGCACCGGATCTCACGCGAGGAGGTCTTCCTCGTCCTGTCCGGTTCTCTGCAACTGACCATCGACGGGGAGACCCGGACCCTCACGGCCGGCGACGCCGCCGTCGCCCCGCCCGGCTCCTCGTTGGGGATCGCCAATCCCGCGGAGGAGCCGGCCGCTCTCTGGGTGACCACGAGCATCGGATTGCAGGCTTCACTGGCCGACGGCTCGCGGATATCCCCACCCTGGGCTAACTGAACGCCGACAGGCAGGTCGTCGGGGTCGCGTGCGCGGGATCGAGCGCGTTCGCCGCCTCGTGGAACGCGATGCGGTCGGTCAGACCGATGGCGACATGCTCGGAGACGTCGACCGGACAGAGGTTCTGAAGCACCACGTTGCGGACGTTCGGACCGGACAGCGCCTGCGTCGTGTACGGCGTGACGACCTCGTCGTAGATGGTGGAGATCACGGTGTAGTGCACGCCGGGCACGGTGTCGCCGCCGGCGTTCAGCGTGCGCTGGAAGTCCGATCCGGCCACCTGGTCGGCGAGACCAGGGAGATCGGCCTGGAGAAAGTCAGCCGCACCGGGGAAGTACGGAAGCAGCGCGGTCAGCCCGTCAAGCGTGGTCCCGTGGTTGTCGGGAGCGAGGGCGACCAGGGCGTTCACCTTGGCCGCGCCGCCGAGGAACTTCAGGTAGTAGCGCGGCATCATGCCGCCCTGCGAGTGGCCGACGATGTCGACCTTGGCGGCGTGGGTGGCCGACAGCACCCGATCGGTGAAGTCGGAGAGCTGCTGCGCCGAGTCGGCGATCGGACCCAGCCCGCCGATCAGGTTCTCACCGGGGAGCATGCCGTAGTCGAAGGAGAAGACGCAGTAGCCGCGCGCCACCAGATAGGGGGCGAAGACCAGCCAGTTGTCCGTGCCGTTGGCAAAGGTGCCGTGCACCAGGACGACGGGGCGGGGATGCTGGGCGGAAGGTCGGCAGGAGTAGTTGTTCCAACCGCTGGTCGGCGCGGAGCCGGCGGACGCGGAGGCGACAGCGGTGGGCGCGACCGCCATCACGGTCGTCAGCGCGAACACGGCCAGAAGCCGTCTCCAGGGCAGCCTCATGTGATCTCCTCACAGGTCAGGGAAGGTGGGCACGACAACGACACCCAACAGCGTGTGATCCGGATCACTTTGCTGGACTCGTGACAAGTTACGCATGAGTAGAAAGCCGCTGACTAGCTACGCGTGAGTAAAAAATGCCGCGCCGATCAGACTCGGCCGCCACCCAGCAAGCACCCATGGCGACGAGGGAGTTGAGAAGGTCCTGACCATAGGGCCGCGCGAATCGTCTGTGCGTTCGGTTCTCAGGGGAATGCCGACCCTCTCCGTAGGCGGCGTACCGGCGAGCCCGGCCGGCAGACGGCCCCTGCCCGTACCACCCGCACTTCGCCCCTTGCTGCTCACGACGTCCTACGGGCGGCTCCTCGGCGACGGTGGAGGACGGGACCTGCCGCTACCGCTCGCGCTGGGAGGCGGAGCGACTCACCGCGGAATCCGGACTGCCCTGGGACTGGCGCAACTCGGCGGACGGACCGCCTCGGACGCAAGGGCGGCGGCCCACGGACTGCTGGAGGGCCGCCGGTTGCCCGTGGCGGCAGGGGCGGGGCGTCACGGGGACCGGGCGGGCGGCACTCTGGCCACCGGGCCGGGGCAGTGAGGCACAGGCGAGCAAGGAGCCGGCGAGCGTCGACGGAAGGCGGCGGGGCAAAGGCATACCGATGCCGCCCGAGCGCATCACACGTTCAGGACCGCCGGGCGGCCAGACGTCCGGCCATGGCGGCGAGATGGTCGCGGTGGGGGCCCGGCGGCAGGTCCTCCAGCGCGGCCAGCGCGGCCGCGAGGTGGTCGGCCGCGGTGGCCCGGGCGGCCCGCAGCGCACCGCCCGCTTCCAGGAGTTCAGCCAGGGCGTCCTGGGCGTCTTCCGCGGGCCGCCGCCACAAGTCCAGCAGCAACAGACGCTGCTGGGGAGCCGCATTGCCGAAGGCGATCAGCACCGGCAGGGTCGGACGCCGGTTGCGCAGGTCGCTGAGCGCGGGCTTGCCCGCCGCCCGGACGTCGTCGGCATACGGCAGCAGGTCGTCCTGCATCTGGAACGCGACCCCGAGATGGTCGGCGAACCGGGCCAGCGCGCGGGCATGCGGACCCTTCGCACCGGTGAGTACGGCGGCGGCACGGGTCGCGGCGTCGAGCAGGGCGCCGGTCTTGAGCCTGACCATCCGGAGGTACTGCGCCATGGCGCAGTCCATGCGCCCGGCCAGATCGGCTTCCATCATCTGGCCCCGGCTGACCTCGACAGCGGCCGTGCTGATCACATCCAGCACCCGGAGGGCCTGCTCCGAGCTGTAACCGCTGGAGTTGAGCGCCCGGACCTGCCCGAGCGCGGCGCACATCATGGCGTCCCCGCCCACCAGAGCGTCCGCCTGGCCGAACCGCTCGGCCACGCTGGGGCGGCCACGCCGCAACGCGTCCTGGTCGATGATGTCGTCGTGCACGAGCGTGGCGGCGTGCAGCATCTCCAGGGCCGCGGCAGCCGGCAGCGCCGCGCCCGGATCGCCGCCCAGCGCCGCGACGGTCTCCAGCAGGAGCAGCGGGCGCAGCAGTTTCCCCCCGGGCAGCAGGGCATGGCGCATCAGCACGCCCAACCGGTCGTCCGAGGCGCACACGGACTCCAGGTACCCGAGCAGGGGCGCGGTCAGTTCCGCGGCGCAGCCGTCCGCGAAGGTCTCAGCGGGCGGGGAGAGCACCGTCAGGGACTCGGGGCCGAGTTCGACGCCACCGCGCACACTCCACCAGCTCTCAGCCAGGACAGACGACAGGACCAGCTCGCCCGTTCCCTCGGCGCGACGAACCGGGCGGAGGCCATGAGCGGCAGATACCCACACAATATGCCGAGCCGGTCGAGCGGCTTTCAGCGCCCCATAGGTGACGAGGGGCGCGAAGGTGTCGACGGGCGACGTTCCGGGGCGGAGACGGGGAAGGAGCCCGATCCGGCCTCCGTCGAAGGCGCCGCGGTTCGGCTCGTTCGGGGCAGGTGCGAGGGCCGGGCGCCTCAGCCACCGAGGCGATTGTCGACATACGTGCCGAGGGTCCTCGCACAGGCCCTCACGCCGCTGACCGTTTCCGCGCCGCCCGGAGCGCGTCCGCCGCCAGGTCCCCCCGACGCTGACGCCGGACGGACGCGTCCCGGCGGCGAGTCCCCGAAACCGAGCCCGGCGACCGCGAGCTCACGCCCCGGGAACAGGCCCGGCGGCGGGAACGGAACCGGGGCCGGGATCGGTCTCGGGATCGGTCTCGGGGCCGGACCCGGGGCCGGACCCGGAAACGGGACGAGGACCAGGCACGGGATCAGGATCGGGCGCAGGGACATCCTCCGCCTCCGCCAGGCCGGTCCGGGGCCGACGCAGCAGCAGGAACCAGGCCGCCAGCCAGCCCGCGACGCCGACAGAAACGAGCTGTACGCGGAAGTCGACGGCGGCGACCATTCCGGCGCCGACCGCGGCTGCCACCGCGGTCGGCGCGAAGACGACCGTGCCCGCCGCGGCTGCCACCCGCCCGACCAGTTCGGGGCCGGTGCGCTGCTGCACGGTGGTGAAGGCCGCGACGATCACCCACGGCAGCCCGACCCCGATGGCCAGGGTCCCGACGATGCAGACCGGCAGGGACGGTACGGCCCGCACGGCGGCACCCGCAGTGAACAGCATCAGCCCGGTGGCGGCGAAGACGCATTCCGGCAGGCGGCGCATGACCGCTCCGGAGACCACGCCGGCGACGATCGAACCGCTGCCCTGCACCGCGTAGAGAACGGCGACGAACGCCGGCGGGCGGTGCAGTCCCGAATCCGTCATCGCGTAGATGGCGGCACTGCTCACCCCGGACAGGAACATCGCGACGGCGCCGCCGGCCACCAGCCGCAGCAACAGCCTGTCGCTCCGCAGGTGCCGGATGCCCTCCGCGGTCTGCTCGCGCCAGCCGCCCGCAGCCGGGGCGGGGGGCTGTTCCCGGACCCGCAGCGCGGCGAAGGCGAGGGCGGCGAGCACGAACGTGGCCGCGTCGAGTACGGCGACCGAGCCACCGCCGAAGCGCAGGAAGAGCCCGGCGCCGGCGAGCGGGGCGAGCAGTTTCATCGCCTCGTTCACCGTCATCCGCAGGCCGTTGAAGTCGCCGCGCAGATCGGGCGGGATCGCGGCGGTGACGATGCCGGCCTCCGCCGCGTCCGTCAGGACCGAGGCGGCCCCGATCAGGGTGAACACGGCGAACAGCAGCCACACGTCCCGTCCGGTGCGCACCGCGAGGAGGACCGGCAGCAGCGCGGCGAGGGCCGCGTTCGTCCAGATCAGCAGCGACCGTCGGCGCACCCGGTCGGCGACGGTGCCGAGCACCGGGCCCACCAGAGTGGGCCCCCACACGCAGAAGGTCACCGCGGCGGCAAGGCTGTCGGAGCCGGTCAGCGTCTTCACCCAGATCCCGGCGACCAGCATCATCGCCGAGTCACCGAATCCGGAGACCAGTACCCCGCCGAGGCACGTGGTCGCGGCGCGGTCCCCCAGGACCCTTCTTACCGTCATGACTCCCAATATATTGATTGGGAGTTCGGGGGCAACCCCCGAGTCCACCACCCCGGCAGGGCCCCCGCTCGACATGACACTCGGCGCGTCACCCAACGGCACGGTGTAATGGGCCCATGACGGCGACCGACCCCCTCCTGCGCGCCCTGGCCCACCCGCTGCGACTGCGGATGGTCTCCCTGGTCTGGAACGTGCCGCTGTCGGCCGCCGAACTCGCCCGCGAACTGGGCGTATCGCACGCTCTGGCCAGTCAGCACCTGCGCCGACTGGACGCGGTCGGGCTGGTCGAACTCGCCGAGGTACGGTCCAACCGCGGCGGCAGGGAACGGCGTTATCGCGCGGTGCACGCCTCGCCGCTGTCCGACCAGCGGCACGAGGCCGCCCCGCTGCTCGCGGAGGCGCTCGCCCACAACATGCGGGATCGCGCGGCGCGGCGCGCACCGGACGCGGAAGGCGTCACGTCGGACCTGGAGTTGTGGGTGGCACCGGAGGTGTGGGACGGCTTCCGGCGGCGACTGGCCGCGCTGTTCGACGAGTTGCACGACGCGGCGCAGGCGCCGCACGCCGCGGGCACGGTCGGTATCGGGGCGTCCGTGATGGCATTTCCGCTGGCGGAGCCGGACTCGCGAAACTCCGGCCACCCGGAAGAGTGAATCCGTGCGATTCGGCATTCGAGCCGGAACAACAACCGGTCACGGTGCGTTTTCCCATGCACAGGCAGTAATCGACCGGTATCCGTCAGCACCACACCCCACCCAGGAGCGATCATGAGCCCGGCCCCCGCCACCAGCCCGCTGCTGGACCTGCTCAAGGAACAGCGGAACGGAGTGCTCGTCACCCTCAAGAAGGACGGCAGGCCCCAGTTGTCCAACGTGACGTTCATCTACGACGAATCGACCCGGTACATCCGTGTCTCGGCCACCGACAGCCGGGCCAAGACCCGCAATCTGCGCCGCGATCCGCGGGCGAGCTTCTATGTCACGACCCCGGACCTGGGGGCGTATCTGGTCGCCGAGGGAGAGGCGGAGCTGACCCCGGTGGCCGCCGATCCGCACGACGCCACCGTCGACGAGTTGGTCGAGATCTATCGAGCGATCGCCGGTGAGCATCCGGACTGGGAGGAGTACCGCGCGGCGATGGTGGCCGACGGGAGGCTGGTCATACGCCTGCGAGCCGACCGTGCCTACGGCTGGGGCCGCACGCAGGGCGGCACGAGCGGCGCCCTGGACTAGGGTCCGTCACCCGGCTCTCCGCGTCGCGCCGCGCGGGCCAGCCGGCCGGACACCGTCGCCAGGTGCGAGGCCAGTTCGGGCGGCTCCTTCACCTCGAACTCCACCCCGGTCATGCCGATGAACATCGCCAGCGCGTCCCTTGACTCGAATCCGGTGGTCAGTTCGCAGGTGTCGGGCCCCCGTGCCGTGAGGGAGCCGAAACCGGACCAGGCGAGTGCGGCGATGGTCTCCAAGGGCGCGTGCAGCACCACCCTGGCCTGGAAGCGGTAGGCACGGGAGGTGACGCCCTCGGCGACATAGGAAGCCGCGTCGTCGGGAAGTTCACGCGGGGTGAACCGCGGGCCGGTGGGCGACTTGGGCTCGATCCGGTCCACGCGGAAAGTCCGCCAGTCGTCCCGGTCGGTGTCGAATGCGAGGAGGTACCAGCGACGGCCGTGATGGACCAGCCGATAGGGCTCGACAGTGCGGCGGCTGCCGGCGCCGCCGTGGTCGAGGTAGTCGAACCGCAGCTGTTCACGGTCCCGGCAGGCGGCACCGATGGCGGTCAGCACTTCCTGGCGGACCGTCGCCGTGGCGGGCGCGGGGCGCACGGTGACGGCCTGCATCGCCTGCACGCGGTGCCGCAGCCGTGACGGCAGGACCTGCTCCAGCTTGGTCAGCGCCCGCGCCGAGGTCTCCTCGATGCCCTCGACGCCGCCGACCGCGCCGGTCCGCAGACACAGCGCCACCGCGACGGCCTCCTCGTCGTCGAGCAGCAGCGGCGGCAGGGCGGCGCCCGCACCCAGCCGGTAGCCACCTGCTGTGCCGGGGGTGGCGTGGACGGGGTAGCCGAGCGCACGCAGCCGTTCGACGTCGCGCCGGACCGTGCGGGCGGTGATCTCCAAGCGCTCGGCGAGTTCGGGTCCTGTCCAGTCACGGCGCGACTGGAGGAGGGAGAGCAGACGCAGCAGGCGTGCCGACGTTTCCAGCATGTCGTTCAGTCTGGCAGCGATTCAGGACAGGAGTGGACCGCGATGTGATCGATCGACGAAGAGCAGGACAGCGTGGCCGGGTGGTCCGCGGCGGGCCCGGGGCGGTTCTCGGCGCGGGGGCCGGCGGCGTCCGGGGCGCGAGGCCGGAGCGGCTGCCAGGTGCCGGGGGCCAGGTTCCACCGGCGCACCCCTGACCTCGGCGGCCCGATTCAGCAGTCGCACCCGCAGTCGCAGCAATCGCAGCAATCGCCACATTCGCAGCACTGGCAGCAGTCGCCGCAGTCAGCGCAGTCCCCGCAGGAACTGCACCAGGACTCGCGCGGCCGGCCGGTCCAGGCGTCCTCGTGGTCGGTGCAGCACAGTCGGCAGGTGCAGCACAGGCCGGTGTAGACCAGGCAACCGGCGAGCAGGCCGCGGCGGCGCGGCGGTTCGGGCGGCGGCGGGAAGCCTCCGGGGCCGCCCGGTGCACGGCTGCCCGGGCGGGTAGGGCTGCTGGTTCGGCGCACCCGGTGCGTAGGGGCTGCCGGTGTACGGGTCCCCGGGGTACGGGTTCCCGGGGTACGGGTTCCCGGGGTACGGGTTGCCGTTCTGCGCCGCCGGGCCGTGCGGGCAGTTGCCTGCGCCGAACGGCCGGTCCACGGAGCGTTCCAGTTCGTGGACGAGCAGGGTGTGGGCCAGCCTGGCCGAGGCGGTGTCGGCGAAGTCGACGTCACGGAGGGCGAGCCGGATGCCGTGGCGGGCGTCGTCGCACAGTCGCCGGGCCTCGGTGAGATCGGTGCCGGTGGCGGTGAGCGGGTTCCAGGCGCCGGTTCGGGCATCCTCGGCCAGGTCCTCGACCGCGTCGAGCAGGTGGGCAAGGCGGCCGAACAGCCGTCCGGCCTCCTGGAGCGGGGCGGTGTTGCCCGGGCGGCCGGCGAGGACCGCGGTGTGGGCGAAGGCCGCGGCGGTGGCGGTCTCGGTGGGTTCGGTGACGGCCAGCACGCAACTGCCGGGGCCGGCCGCGGCTTCGACCTCGCCCTGCCGGCCGACCGCGTCGAGCAGCAGCGTGGTGTCGAAGCCGAGGTCGCCGCCGGTCCGCGCGCCGGCCTGGTCCCAGCGGCGGGCGACCTTGCGGGCCGCGCGAGCGACGGGGCGGCGGCCGAACGCGCCGTCCCCGTCATCGACATGGTCGCGCACCTTCGCCGACGCCAGCACCAGCGAGACCGCCGCGGCCAGCCGAGCGCCCTCGCCCTTCGCGACGGGCGCGGTACGCATCCCGCGCAGCGGGCAGGGCCCCGCGGTGCGTCGCTGGTCGGCGGTGGGCGTGGACTGCGCCTCGACCAGCACAGAGATGATCAGACCGTCGTAATTGGTAGCGACACGGGCGAACTGCCCGTGTCCGTCGCGCAAGGCGAGGCACAGACCACACAGATGCGCCAGCCAGGAGGCCGCCATGCCCTCCGACATCCGATGCCGGCAAGGCCGAATGATTCCGAACACGCTTCCCACTCCCCCGTCGGACCCGGAACTCGCGGTGCGGCGGGACGGGGCGGCGACCACCCCTCGGATGGTCCGCCGGCCGCCATGCGCCCACCGCCACCTGCACTTTGAGCTTCGGTCAGGTTTCAGAACCCGACCGGCGGTCATGTTATCGGTGCGGTCCCCCGCTTCCGTACGGCCGTACGGCCCCCGAAATCACCCGATCGTGGAGGACGTTCCCATCGCATCGTCAGCTCTCCGATGCCTGCCCCTGCTTGACGGTGCGCCACTATCGTGTGTGCCAGTACCGTCACAAAGCGCCTGCGTGGCGCCTATCCCCTTGGCGCATCACCCTCATCATGGATGACGATAGGACTAAGCGGACGGTACAGACCGCGTGCGAGAGAGGAGGCGTCCATGGGTTCGGTTCGACGGGCGAGTGCCTGGCTTGGCCTCGTCGACGACAACGGCGGCGAGGGTTACTACGACGAGGAGTACGCCGACTACGGCGAGGGCCCGGAGCGCGCCGACACGTGGGTGACCGACCCGCGGGTTCGGATCGCCACTGAGTCGGCCGAGGGGGAGGGCCGGCGGATCGCCACGGTGACGCCCGACGGCTTCCGGGACGCACGCGGTATCGGTGAGTTGTTCCGAGACGGCGTGCCGGTGATCGTCAACCTCACCGCGATGGAGCCCTCCGACGCCAAGCGCGTCGTGGACTTCGCCGCCGGGTTGACCTTCGGTCTGCGCGGCTCCATCGAGCGGGTGGCCACCCGGGTGTTCCTGCTGACCCCGGCCGACTACTCCGTGATGAACGCCGACTCCCGCCGCGGTGGCGACGGCTTCTTCAACCAGAACTGAGACCGGTTCCGGCCGCACACCGGCCGGGACCGGTGGCCACCGCCTTCCGTGGGCAACGCCTCACCCGCGGAAGGCATCGAAACCCGTGAGCGCCTTGCCCAGTACGAGTTGGTGCATCTCCACCGTGCCCTCGTAGGTGAGCACGGACTCCAGGTTGGTCGCGTGCCGCATCACCGGGTACTCCAGCGAGATGCCGTTGGCGCCCAGGATGGTGCGCGCGCTGCGGCAGATCTCGATCGCCTCGCGCACGTTGTTGAGCTTGCCGAAGCTGACCTGCTCCGGGCGCAGCGTGCCCGCGTCCATCCGCTGCCCGAGGTGGTGGGCGAGCAGGATGCCCTTGTGCAGTTCGACCGCCATGTCGGCGAGCTTCGCCTGGGTGAGCTGGAAGGCGCCGATCGGCCGGCCGAACTGCTCCCGCCCGCGCGCGTACTCCAGCGCCGCCTCGAAGCTGGCCCGGGCCGCACCCATCGCGCCCCACACGATGCCGTAGCGCGCGTGGTTGAGGCAGCTCAGCGGGCCGCGCAGGCCGGTGACCTCGGGGAGTACCGCGTCCGCGGGCAGCCGTACGCCGTCCAGCACCAGTTCGCTGGTCACCGAGGCCCGCAGGCTCCACTTGTGACGGATCTCCGGGGCGGAGAACCCGGGGGTGTCGGTGGGGACGACGAAGCCGCGCACCCCCTCCTCGGTCGCCGCCCAGACCACGGCCACCCCCGCGACCGACCCGTTGGTGATCCACATCTTGCGGCCGTCGAGCACCCAGTCCGAGCCGTCCCGGACCGCCCGGGTGCGCATGCCCGCCGGGTCGGAGCCGTGGTCCGGCTCGGTCAGCCCGAAGCAGCCGATCACCTCGCCCGCGGCCATCGACGGCAGCCAGCGCTCCTTCTGCCCGGCCGAGCCGTAGCGGTGGATGGCGTACATCGCGAGCGAGCCCTGCACCGACACCAGCGAGCGGATGCCGGAGTCGGCGGCCTCCAGCTCCAGGCAGGCCAGGCCGTACTGCACCGCGCTCGCGCCCGCGCAGCCGTAACCGGTCAGCTGCATGCCGAGGGCGCCGAGGGAACCGAGTTCACGCGCGAGTTCGCGGATCTCGGGCAGCTCGCCGCGCTCGTACCAGCCGGCCACGTGGGGCAGCACCCGGTCGGCGGCCCATCCGCGCACGCTGTCCCGCACCGCGCGGTCCTCGGCGGTGAGCAGATCGTCCAGACCCAGCGGGTCGTACGGGTCGAAGGGCGCCCTGGACGCTGGGGACATGGGTGGACCTCCGGCCCGTAAAACTAGCACTGGTAATCGCGGCTCGGCGCCGACGTTACGGCTCAGTCCCTCGCCCGTCCAGAGCGTACGGCGCCCGGGCGCGCGGAGGAGGAGCGTACGGCGGAGTGCTCGGCGTGCACCGGCCACGGCCGTTCCCCGGCGGGAGGCGCCACGGGATCGGCGGCAGGTTCCGCGTCGCCACGGCCAGGACGGCCAGGGAAGGCGTTCTCCGCCACGGACTCGGCACCCGGCAGGCGCTCCTCGCCCACCCCGCACTCCATCACCGGCGGCAGCCGCCTCGCCGCCCACGCGCCCGACAGCAGCAGCACCACGCTGACCACGAGCGTCACATGCAGGCCGTGCACGAAGGAGTGCCGTGCGGCGTGTCGCAGCGCCGCCCCCGGGGCGCCGCCGACCCGGTCGGCCACGTCGTACGCACCGCCCAGGGACTGGTCGGCCGCGGTGGTGTCGGCGGCGCTGATCCCGGGGGCGCGCGGCGCGTAGACGGCGTTCATCACACTGCCGAGCAGCGCGATGCCCAGTCCGGCACCGAGTTGGTACGCGGTCTCGCCGACCGCGGCCGCCCCGCCCGCCCGGTGCGCGGGCGCCTGGCTGAGCATCGACTCGTACGCCCCGAACAAGGTGGCCTCCAGGCCGAAGCCCAGCGCGACGAAGACGACGGTGAGCAGCATGGGGCGGTCCTGCTGACCCATCGCGGTCAGCGAGAGCACGGCCAGCGCGGTGAGCAGGAAGCCGCCGCCGACCATCCGGCGCGGCCCGAAGCGGGCCAGCGCCCGCGAGCCCGCCAGCCCGCCGGCCATCGCGGCGAAGGTGAGCGGCAGCAGGCGCAGCCCGGTGTCCAGCGGGCTCAGTCCGAGCACGAGCTGGAGGTACTGCACCGCGATCAGTTCCAGCCCGACCAGCGCCAGCATGGCCAGCACGATGCAGCCCACCGAGGTGGAGAAGGCCGCCTGGGCGAACATCCGCACGTCGATCAGCGGGTGGGCGAGGCGGCGCTGGCGCCGGACGAAGAACACCAGCAGGGCCAGGCCGAGCAGCAGCGGCACCCAGACCGTGGGGTCCACGGGGGCCGCGCCGGCGCCGAACCGCTTGACCCCGAAGACCGCGCCCAGGATGCCCAGGGCGGCCGCCGCCGCGCCCACCACGTCCCAGGGGCCGTCTCCGCAGCCGCGCGACTCGGGCAGCAGCACCCGGCCGAGCGGCAGCATCACGGCCATCAGCGGGATGTTGACCAGGAAGACCGAGCCCCACCAGAAGTGCTCCACCAGGAAGCCGCCGAGCACCGGCCCGACCGCGGCCCCGACCGCGGCGACCGCGCTCCACACGCCGATCGCCGTCGCCCGCTCGCGCCGGTCGGGGAAGACCTGCCGCAGGATCGACAGCGTGGCGGGCATGATCATCGCACCGCCGGCGCCGAGCAGCGCACGAGCGGCGATCAGGATGTCCGGACTGGGCGCGAAGGCGGCCATCGCCGAGGCGGCACCGAAGAGCGCGTAGCCGATCAGCAGCACCCGGCGGCGGCCGATCCGGTCCCCGAGCGTGCCGAAGAGGATCAGCAGCGACGCGGCGATCAGCGGGTACGCGTCGACGATCCACAGCAGGTCCTGTGAGCCGGGCCGCAGATCCTCGGTGAGCGCGGGGACCGCCACGTGCAGCACGGTGGCGTCCAGCGCGACGATCAGCAGGCTCGCGCACAGCACGACGAGGATGGTCCAGCGGCTGACCGGCCGCGTCATAGGCGTACCTCCACGGCTGACTCCGTGACTCCCGGGCGGGTGAAACGCCAGCGTACGTGACCTGGATGTGCCCGGCCCGACCTGCGGCGGTGCCCGCCGGTAGGGTGAGGGCCGCCCCGGACGGAGTAGCGGCCGCGAAAGAACCGCAACCGGTACGGCTCCCGGCCGGACGCCCGCGTCCGCCCGGCCCGCGCCCGGCCCGCTCCTGCCACCCGCCCGGCGCAGCCACGGCACCGGACCGCTGTCATCGGCGCCGTCAACGGAGTCGTCGTCGCCACCCTCAAGGCCGGCGCCGCGCGGCCTCGGCGCCGCTCCGTTCCGGCTGTACCCCGGGCGCCCGGCCCGCACCGGCCCGGCGGTCGGCCCGCCCGTGCACCCCGCGCAGGCCCGGCCATCACGCGGGAAACCCTGAATAAATTCGAGGGAAATAAGTATCGAATAAGAACATGGGCATGTGAGTATCAACACCCGAACATAAACTCCACGGCCTCCTCGCATTCACCTCAATCACCGTCCGCCAAAGGGGTGGTGAGACGCACTCCACATCACATCGTCATTACAAATCCGGTCGTGAGGCGGTTGCATGCCATCACACGCTGTAACGTCGTTTCAGTGCGTACCGATAACGGGCCCGACCGCGCGGCGGAGCGACCGGCGAGCCGTGGCCTGCCGCGGATGAGTCGAACACGCGTGTGGCTGTTCGGCCTCACCGTCGCCTCCTACGTCGCGATCGTGGTCGGCGTGGTCACCACCTCGAAGCTGGTGACGCTCGACTGGCAGGTCATGCTGTGGCGCCCCTACAAGCAGTGGCCCCAGATTCACGCGTTCCTGGACTACTTCGTCGTCCTCGGCCAGCGCGGCCCCACCGCCGTGATGGTGCTCGCCTGGCTCGGCTGGCGCGCCTGGCGCCACCGCACCCTGCACCCCCTGCTGGTGCTCGGCACCTCGCTGCTGCTGCTCAACATCACCGTGGGGGCCGTGAAATACGGCCTCGGCCGGCTCGGTCCGCATTACGCGACGACCGTCGGCTCCGCGGAGATGTTCGCCGGCGGCGATATATTTCCTTCCGGGCATACCGCCAATGCGGTGGTGACCTGGGGCGTACTGGCCTATCTCGCCACAACTCCGCGAGCCCGGCGCTGGGGTTCGATCGCCAGTGCGCTGCTGGCGCTCGGCGTCGGCGCGACCACCGTCTACCTGGGAACCCACTGGGTGAGCGATGTGCTGCTCGGGTGGGCGGCGGGGCTGCTGATCCTGCTGGCACTGCCGTGGTTCGAGCCGTTCATGGCCAAGGCCGAGGACTGGATCACCCGCGGCTGGAACCGCGTCCGAGGCCGGCGCGCACGGCGTACGGCTCCGGGGACGGCACTGCCGGCCGCTCCCGCCCTGCCCGGCCACCCCAGCGGGGACGGCGAGCCGGACCGCGAGACGGTGGGCTCGACCGCGCAGGTCACCGCGCCGTCCGGCGCCTCGGCCACGCCTGTGGGGCCCTCCGCGGTCACCGCGCCCGCGGGTGTCGCCGCGTCCTCGGCTCCCTCGGCGTCCGTGTCGCCGGCGGCCGTCTCGGCAACATCCACGGCGTCCGCCGCGCCCGGCGGGGTCGCTCCGACCGCCACGGCGCCCGGCGGCGGGCACACCCCGAGCCGTCCGCCCACGGTGCGCGGCGAGCGCACTCCGCCCGGCGCGGTCGGCTCCCGCCGGCGGCCGGTGGACCGGCAGTCGGCCCGCCCGGTGCCGCCGCTCAGCCAAGCCAGCAGCGCTGTACACGGCCCTCGGCCACGATGAAGTTCAGCCGCCCGAGGACGTACTCCATCGTCACCACCGTCCCGGGCGGCAGGCTGCGGAGCGTGGTCCAGCCGCGCTCCCGGGCCCGGGCTTCCGCTTCCGCCGCGGTGAGGCCGACATAGGCGTCGAGGTCGTCGTCCGGATTCCGGTCAGGCGGGTTCGGTAGCGGTCCCATGGCAGCAACGGTATTCGGTGCAATAGCCGCACGGCGTACGGTGACGGGCGCACACATGTTCCGCACAGTCCCCGCACAAAAAAACCGTCATTTCCGGTGGTTTACCGGACACCGACAAGTTAACCGCGGCCGGATACGATCGGTGTCCCGGCCACGCGTGCGGGGCCGGCGGAATCCCGCCGGCCCCGAACACGTCGAGGGGTTCGCCGGATGGCCGGCGGTCAGTTGACGGTGAGGACCGTTCCCGGCAGCAGCCGGTCCGGATCGGAACCGATCAGGCTCTTGTTGAGCTCGTACAGCCGCTGCCAGCCGCCGTCCACGTCGTAGGAGCGGGCGATGCCCGCCAGGGTCTCATCGGGCTGCACGGTGTGCACGATGTGCTTGAAGCCGCTCATCCCGATCCGCCGCGAGCACGCCGGCCAGGCGCTCCAGCCCTGCACCCGCAGCACCGCCTCGGCGATGTCGATCTGGTGCTGGGGCGTGGCCAGGTCCGCGCGACGCGCGTACTTCAGGCCGCCGAACAGCTCCCAGGTGGCTTGCCAGAACTGGAGGCCGCCGTAGAAGCCGTTGCCGCTGTTGATCTGCCAGTTGCCGCTGCTCTCGCACATCGCCAGGTCGTCCCAGACCGAGCGCTGCCGGGTGAACGTGACCACGCGCGGGGCCACGGCGGTCGTCGAAGTGGTGTGGGTGGTGGCGGCCGTGGCGACGGCAGGCGCGGCCGCGGCATGAGCAGCAGCCGGAGCGGCAGCGGCGGACATCGCATCGGCGAGCGGCACCGCAGAAACCGTAGATGCCGCGGGGGCCGCGGGGGCCGCGGGGGCCGCGGGGTCGGCGGGCCGCGAACGGCCGGGGGCCACCGCGGACTTCTGGGCGGCGGGCGCCGCGGCGGCGGGCTGGGTCACCAGCGGGAGCAGGGCGCACGCGCCGAGCACGGCGACTGCGGCGGCGGCACGCGGGCCGCGGATGCGCGCGAGGGTGATACGGCGGACGCCGCCGAGGTGGCGCGAGCGGCGCGCGGCTCCCCACGCCTCTCCCCGCGGGTCGTCCTGGGCGGGCCAGGCCGGGCGCTCCGGCCATGGCCCCTGCACCCCGGGCTCCACCGCCCCGGGCTCCACCGTGCGGGACTTCTCCGTGCGGGACTCCTCCGTGCGCGACCGGCTCGGAGTCGGCGTCCGGGCCGCCTGCGCGACTTGGGGTGGCTGGGTGGTCCGGGTGGTCCGGGCCGTAGTCTGGGCCGACCCGTCCGGCAGCGCTGGCTGAGTTGACTGAACCGGCTGAGCTGGCGGGGCTGACAAATCAGATGAGTCCGACAAGTTCGACAGTTCGATCATCGGGCCACGCTAAGCATGGCCCCACCCCGGAAGTCGGCTGGCACGGCCCGCCAGGCCCCGCACCTCACTCGTATGGAGCACGCGCGCGAGGCAACCCGTACCCCGCAAACCGTGACCCCCCGCGCGGGCCGTCCGTTGTCACAGTGCGCCGGGACCCGCCCGGCGGCCGAACCTTCGGCCCGCATTCGTGACCGCAGCACCGCACTTCCAAGGAGACTCCGTGGCGCCCATGCTCGACGTGAGTGATGAGGTACGAGCCGAGATCGGCGACGAGGAGACCCAGCGGCTCCTCACCGGCGAGAGCTCGCCGGGCACGTACGACTGCACGTCCTGCCGCACGCCCGGTGACAGCGGGCAGGAGCGGACCAGCACCGTGCTGTTCGTGGGCGACGAGACCGCCGTGCTGGCCTTCGCGCACGCCGCGTGCATCCCCTCGCAGGTCGTGCCGGTGTCCGAGGCCCAGTTGCAGGGTGCGGTGGCCGGCATCTCCGGCGGCGCGCTCGCGGAGAGCCCCGGCGCGGGCCTCCCCGGCGGGCCGCCGCCGCACGCCGAGCCGCGCACCGAGCCGCGCACCGAGCCGTACGGCGGGCCCGCGGGCGGTGGCGCGGCAGGTGGCCAGGGCGCGGGCGGCCGGACCGCCGACACCCCCGCCGTGCCCGACCTCGACCTCGCGCCCCGGCAGGCGGTGCTGGGCATCACCTGCGGTCTGATCATCGTGGAGGACCAGCTCCGCCCGGCACTGGTCGTCGAGCCGACCGGTCCGGTCGCCCGGGTCGGCTCCACCGGCGGCGGCGACGACTTCCTGCCGCTCCTCATCGAGCAGGGCTTCGTGCCCCAACTCGACCTGGAGGCACGGCCGTCTCCGCTGCCGGGCTGGTCGGTGCTGCTGGCCATGGGCAAGCTGCACGCCGTGCTCCAGCCGGGCGCCAACGGCGGCCCCGCCGCGGCCTGGTGGCAGGCGCACCAGCCGCTCCAGGTCAGCGACGGCTGGCGGGCCGCGGTGCAGCGCGGGAACGAGGTGTACGTGTACGCGGGCCCGGCCGGCTCGATCGGTCGCCAGCCGCGCGAGGACCTGATGCGGGACGCGCTGGCCCGGGCCTGCTCGCGCGGCCAGCTCGTCGCGGCCGCCATGCCGCTGTCCGGAACCTGACCAGCGCAACCTGATCAGCGGATCGTCGGAGCATTCCACCGATCGAGGGGCGCGCACAGCACGCTGTGCGCGCCCCTCGCACGTCCGCCCGCCGCCAATACCGCCAACACCCTGTTGACCTGGTCAAAGATCGGCAATTCAACCGCGCGGCCCGCATCCCGCCCGGCGCCGGGTCGTTGGCAGTTACGTGTACAGCTTCGACGCCTCCTCCCGAGCCCCTTACCAGCGCTACATCCCGTCCATGCGCACGGCGCAGGACGCGACCGGAGGCGGTGCGTCGAACACGCCGATCTACGATGCGCTGTACTCGGAATACCGCAGGCTGTTCCGGGCCCTCCCCGGCGATCGCAGCGGCGAGGAATCGCTGCAGTTCAAGGGGTTCGCGGCCTGGCACGCGGAGTACCCGCCCTTCGCGCCGGGCGGCCGCCACCGCGGTGACCCGGGCGGCGCGGCCGGGACCGGAAACGGCGGGGTGAGCGGGGCCAACGGCGGCCCGGGCGGCGGGGCGAACGGCTCGGGCGGCGCCGCGAACGGGCCTGGCGGCCGGACCGGGCGGCGCGGCGGCGCGAACGGCGACGGCCCGGCGGCTCTGCCCCCGGGCCGCGGCGACAACCGGATGCGGTAGCGGGAGCCGGCGGGCGGCACGGGCACATCCGGCAGCGGCCCGGCGCGGCGACCGCCGACAACCGGCGCGACCGCCGCCGACCGCCGCCGACAACCAGCGCGGCCGCCGCGACAACCGCCGCGACCGCCGATACGCGCCGGGGAGGTCCGTGGGCCGCGGCTCGTACCACCGCGGCCCGCGGCGCCGTTACTTCTTCCGGCCCCGCTTCTCCCGCACCCGCACCGACACCTGGATCGGCGTGCCCTCGAAGCCGAACTCCTCGCGCAGCCGGCGCTCGACGAACCGGCGGTAGCCCGCCTCCAGGAAGCCGGACGCGAAGAGCACGAAACGCGGCGGCCGGGTGCCCGCCTGGGTGCCGAACAGGATGCGCGGCTGCTTGCCCCCGCGGATCGGGTGCGGGTGGCCGGAGACCAGCTCGCCGAGGAACGCGTTCAGCCGTCCGGTCGGCACCCGGGTCTCCCAGCCGGCCAGCGCGGTCTCGATCGCCGGGACCAGCTTCTCCATGTGCCGCCCGGTCCGCGCCGAGACATTGACCCGGGGCGCCCACTGCACCTGGACGAGGTCGCGCTCGATCTCGCGTTCCAGGTAGTAGCGGCGCTCCTCCTCCATCAGGTCCCACTTGTTGTACGCGATGACGACGGCCCGGCCCGCCTCGACCGCCATCGAGATGATCCGGGTGTCCTGCTCGGTGAGCGTCTCGCTCGCGTCGACCAGGATCACCGCGACCTCGGCCTTCTCCAGCGCGGCCGCGGTGCGCAGGGAGGCGTAGTAGTCGGCGCCCTCGGTGAGGTGCACCCGCCGCCGGATGCCCGCGGTGTCGATGAACTTCCAGGTCACGCCGCCGAGCTGGATCAGCTCGTCGACCGGGTCGCGGGTGGTGCCCGCGACCTCGTTGACGACCACCCGGTCACTGCCCGCCACCTTGTTCAGCAGCGACGACTTGCCGACGTTGGGGCGGCCGATCAGCGCGACCCGGCGCGGGCCGCCGAGGGCCTCGCCGAAGGTCATCGCGGGCGCCTCGGGCAGCGCCTCCATGATCGCGTCCAGCAGGTCGCCGGTGCCGCGGCCGTGCAGCGACGAGATCGGGTGGGGCTCGCCCAGGCCGAGGCTCCACAGCGCGTACGCGTCGGCCTCGCCGGAGGGGCCGTCCACCTTGTTGGCGGCCAGCACCACGGGCTTGCCGGCCCGGCGCAGCAGCTTCACGACCGCCTCGTCGGTGTCGGTGGCGCCCACGGTCGCGTCGACCACGAAGACCACCGCGTCGGCCGCCTCGATCGCGAACTCGGCCTGCGCGGCCACGGACGCGTCGATGCCGAGTACGTCCTGCTCCCAGCCGCCGGTGTCGACCAGCTTGAAGCGCCGGCCGTTCCAGTTCGCCTCGTAGCTGACGCGGTCGCGGGTGACGCCGGGGCGGTCCTCCACGACGGCCTCGCGGCGGCCGATGATCCGGTTCACCAGTGTCGACTTGCCGACATTGGGGCGGCCGACGACGGCGAGCACCGGAAGCGGGCCGTGGCCGGCCTCCGCGAGGTCGTCGGCGACCTCCTCCGGGTCGAAGCCCTCCTCCTCGGCGAGCTGCATGAACTCGGCGTATTCGGCGTCGCCGAGCGCGTCGGCGTCGCCGTGTTCGTATCCCTGGTCCATGAGGTCTCTCCGTCGATCAGCAAGAAGTACGTGGGCGCCGTTCCCGGTGCGGCCGGGCGGCGCGCGGCCCGCGGGCCGGGTCGGCCGGCCGGGCCCGGGTCACGCCCGGCCGGTGGCCCGCCTGGCCTCGGCGAGGTGCGCGGACAGGTGCGCCTGGATGCGGGTGGTGGCTTCGTCGAGCGCGGTACGGGTCCGCCGCCCGCTGCCGTCGCCGGCCTCGAAGGGCTCGCCGTAGACGACGTCGATCCGGGCGCGCAGCGGCGGCAGCCCGCCGACCAGCCGGCCGCGGCGGGCGCTGCCGAGGACGGCGACCGGGACGACCGGGGCGCCCGAGCGCACCGCGAAGTACGCCAGTCCGGCCCGCAGCTGGGCGAAGTCGCCGTCGCCGCGGGTGCCCTCGGGGAAGATGCCCAGCACGCCGCCCTGCTCCAGCACGCCGAGCGCCGCGGTGATCGCACCGCGGTCGGCGCCGGAGCGGTCGACCTTGACCTGGCCGATGGAGCGCAGGAACAGGTCGAGCGGGCCGACGAACGCCTCCTTCTTCACCAGGAAGTGCAGGGGTCGCGGGCAGGTGCCGATCAGCATCGGCCCGTCGACGTTGTGGCTGTGGTTGCCCGCGAGGATGACCGGGCCGTGCGCCGGCAGCCGCCAGTCGCCGAGTACCCGGGGACGCCACAGGCCGTTCATCAGCCCGATGCCGATGCCGCGGGCCACCGCGGCGCCGCGCGCGCTCGGCAGCGGCGGCGCGGACGGCGCGCCCGCCGGTGCCGCGGGCGCCGCCAGGGTCTCGCGCTGCGTACTCACCGAGCCGCTCGCTTCTCCCCGACCAGTGCGACGACCTGCTCGACGACCTGCTCGAGGGTGAGCTCGCTGGTGTCGACCTCTATGGCGTCGTCGGCCTTGGCCAGCGGCGAGGTCTTGCGGCCGGAGTCGGCGGCGTCGCGCCGGACCAGGGCGGCCTGGGTGTCGGCGACGGACTGCGCGCCCTTCAGCTCGCCGCTGCGGCGGGCGGCGCGGACCTCGGCGGAGGCGGTGAGGAAGATCTTGACGGTGGCGTCGGGCAGCACGGTGGTGCCAATGTCACGGCCCTCGACCACGATGCCGGCGGGCGCGGCGGCGGCCGCGGCGCGCTGGATCTCCACCATCCGGGTGCGCACCTCGGGAACGGCGCTCACCGCGCTGACCGCGGCGGTGACCTCCTGGGTGCGGATCGGGCCGGAGGCGTCCAGGCCGTCCACGGTGATCGCGGGGGCGGCCGGGTCGGTGCCGGCCACGATCGCCGGCTTGCCCGCCTGGTCGGCGATGGCCAGCGGGTCGCCGACGTCCACGCCGTTGGTCAGCATCCACCAGGTGATCGCGCGGTACTGCGCGCCCGTGTCCAGGTAGCTGAGGCCCAGCCGGGACGCGACCGCCCTGGACGTGCTGGACTTGCCCGTGCCGGAGGGGCCGTCGATCGCGACGATCACCGGATTTGACACAGCGGGTGGCCTTCCTCGTGCACGGATGCGGGTGCGGGCGGGCCGGCGGGCGCCGGATGCCATCCCTCAAGGTTACCGGCCCCCCGGGTGGCCCAGCGCCACCCAGGCCGGGCGGGGCCGGGCCGAGCCGCCACGCCGGGCACGGGGCGTCGCGGAACCGGTCGACGGGGCCGGGCGGGCCCCGACCGCGGCTACTGCCGCAGCGCCCAGCCGCGCTCCCGCAGCGCCGCCGACAGGACGGTGGCGCTGCGCGGCTCGACCGTCAGGTTCACCAGGCCCGCCTGCTGCCCGGTGGAGTGCTCGATCCGCACGTCCTCGATGTTGACGCCCGCGGCGCCCGCGTCCGCGAAGAGCCGGGCCAGCTCGCCGGGCTGGTCGCCGATGAGCACGGCGACGATCTCGTACGGCTTGGGGGCGGCGCCGTGCTTGCCGGGGACCTTGGCGCGGCCGGCGTTGCCGCGGCGCAGGATGTCCTCGATGCCGGCCGCGCCGCCGCGCCGCTTGCCGTCGTCGGCGGACTGCAGGGAGCGCAGCGCGGTGACGGTCTCGGTGAGGTCGGTGGCCAGGGCGTCGAGCACATCGGCGACCGGACCGGGGTTGGCGGCCAGGATGTCCATCCACATGCCCGGCTCGGACCCGGCGACGCGGGTGACGTCGAGGATGCCCTGCCCGCACAGGCGTACGGCGGCGTCCTCGGCGTGTTCCAGGCGGGCGGCGACCATGCTGGAGACGAGCTGCGGGGTGTGCGAGACGAGCGCGACGGCGCGGTCGTGCGCGTCGGCGTCCATCACGACGGGGACCGCGCGGCACAGGGCGACCAGTTCCAGGGCGAGGTTGAGCACCTCGGTGTCGGTGCCCGCGGTGGGGGTGAGCACCCAGGGGCGGCCCTCGAAGAGGTCGGCGCTCGCCGCCAGCGGGCCGGAGCGCTCCCGGCCGGCCATGGGGTGGGTGCCGATGTAGCGGGTCAGGTCGCAGCCCGCGGCGTCCAGCTCGCGGCGCGGGCCGCCCTTGACGCTGGCCACGTCCAGGTACCCGCGGCCCAGGCCCGCAGCGATCACCTCGGCGAGGGTGGTGGCCACATGGGCGGGCGGCACCGCCACGATCACCAGGTCCACGGGGTGCGGCGGCTGCCCCGAGGAGCCCGCGCCGAGCGCCTCCGCGGTACGCGCTGCGGATTCGTCGTGGTCCCTCAGGTACACGTCGACACCGCGGTCGCTGAGGGCGAGCGCGGCCGAGGTGCCCATCAGGCCGGTTCCGATGACGAGGGCGGTCCTCACGAAGGTGTCCTTGCGGGGTGCGGCGGCGGGAGTACGGGCCGGCGGTACGGTCCGCGACCAGCGTAGCCAGGGCGCGGCGCCGGCGCGGGGCGGACCGCGGACCGAGACGGGGCGGAGCCGTACGGCGAAGCCTCGGACTTCCCTGGCGTCCCACCGGTCCCGCCCGTTGCGGGTCGCCCGTGGTCACCGCGGGGAAGGTGAAAATCGCGCGCCCGGTCCGATGAGATGACCATAATCGCCCTCATGCGCGATTCGCTGGGGGACGACGTGGGGCACGAACTGGTCAGGGACCACACGGTCTACGCGTGCGTGATGGGCTCGCGCGCCTTCGGACTGGCCACGGACGCCAGCGACACGGACCGGCGCGGGGTGTTCGTGGCGCCGACCCCGCTGTTCTGGCGGCTGGACAAGCCGCCCACCCATGTCACCGGGCCGCGGGACGAGCAGTTCTCCTGGGAGCTGGAGCGCTTCTGCGTGCTCGCGCTGCGCGGCAACCCGAACGTGCTGGAGTGCCTGCACTCCCCCATCGTCGAGCACGTCGACGCGACCGGCCGCGAACTGCTCGACCTGCGGGGCGCGTTCCTCTCCCGCCGCGCCGAGGCCTCCTTCCGCGGGTACGCCGCCCAGCAGCTCGGCAAGCTCGAAGCGGACCTGCGCACCCACGGCCGGCCCCGCTGGAAGCACGCGATGCACCTGCTGCGGCTGCTGCTGAGCTGCCGCGACCTGCTGCGCACCGGCCGGCTCGGCATCGACGCGGGCGAGCACCGCGACCGTCTCCTCGCGGTCAAGCGCGGCGAACTCGGCTGGGACGAGATCCGCGCCTGGACCCGCACCCTCCACGAGGAGATCGACGCCGCCTCCAGCCGCACCCCTCTCCCGCCCGAGCCGGACCGCACCCGCGTCGAGGACTTCCTGATCCGCGTCCGCGGCACCTCCGCCGTCCCCGCCCTGCCGCCGCTGGTGCCCGACGCCAGCCACTCCTCGTGACCGCTCGTCCTGGGCGCACCTCGTAACCGCTACTCCCGGCCGCGCGCGCTCACACGGCGGCCTCGCGGGTGCGGACCACCAGGTCGTGGAGAGCGTCCTGGGCGGTGGGGCGGTCCAGGAGCCGGGAGGTGTCCTGGGCAGCGGTCAGGGTGCCGTGCAGGGCTTCGACGTCGGCGCCGAGCCGGCCCGCGGGCAGTCCGGGGGTGGGCGCGTGCTCGGCCTCGGCCTTGGCCGCGATCAGGTCCGGGAGGTAGGCGGGCGCCTCGGGTACTTCCGCCAGGAGGGTGGGGAGGTGGGACAGCACGCGCCCGGTGCGCATCAGGTGGATGCCGGTGAGCAGCACCCGGAACGTGTAGAGGAGCGGCTTGAGTTCGCCGTTCTTGAGGTGCAGACGCCACTGGGTGGCGGCGAAGCCGCGGTAGTGGTGGGCATGGCCGGCGGTGATCACGCCGGGCGCCAGCGCGGCGAGCTCGGCGTGGACGCCGGTGGTGTGGACGACCAGCGGGGAGAGCAGCTGCTCCAGCACGTAGCCGTTGCGGCGCAGCATCAGCCGGACGAACTTCAGCAGGTCGTGGGTGACCAGGTCCAGGTCGAGACTCCCGCGCTGCCACATCCGGGTCCTGGTCGGCTCGCCCTCGTGCAGGCCGATCACCTCGCGCAGCGGCAGCAGGTGCACCCCGCGCAGGTCGACGTCGGAGTCCTGGGAGGGGAATCCGTACAGGTGCGCGCCGGAGACGGTGACGAACAGCAGCTCGGGGCCGCTGCCCAGCAGGTCGCTGACGGCGGGGGCGAGGTCGGGCACCTGTGCGGCGGAGAGCGTGGCCAGGGCGGCGACGGGGGCGGTGGCGGAGGAGGCGGGCGCGGTCATGCGCCCATCCAACCGCCAGACGCGGACGCGTGGCGAGGCGGCGGGCACGGGTAAGTGGCCGCCGCCTGGAGGGCGCCCCTTACCGGGGGGCGCCTGCCGTCGCGTTCCCGTCGCGTTCTACAGGTCGACCTCGCGCATGAGCATGCCGACCTCGGTGTTGGTGAGGCGGCGCAGCCAGCCGGACTTCTGGTCGCCGAGGGGAATCGGCCCGAAGCTGGTGCGCACCAGCTTGTCGACGGGGAAGCCGGCCTCGGAGAGCATGCGGCGGACGATGTGCTTGCGGCCCTCGTGGAGGGTGACCTCGACCAGGTAGTTCTTGCCGGTGTTCTGCACGATCCGGAAGTGGTCGGCGCGTGCCCAGCCGTCCTCCAGCTCGATGCCGTTCTTGAGCTGCTTGCCCAGGTCGCGGGGCAACGGGCCCTGGATGGCGGCGAGATAGGTCTTCTTCACGCCGTAGCGCGGGTGGGTCAGCCGGTGGGCCAGCTCGCCGTGGTTGGTGAGCAGGATCAGGCCCTCGGTCTCGGTGTCGAGCCGGCCGACGTGGAAGAGCCGGGTGTCGCGGTTGGTGACGTAGTCGCCGAGGCACTGCCGCCCGTCGGGGTCCTCCATGGTGGAGACCACACCGGCCGGCTTGTTGAGCGCGAAGAACAGGTACGACTGCGTGGCGACGGTGAGCCCGTCGACCTTCACCTCGTCGTGGTCGGGGTCGACCCGCATGCCCTGCTCGGTGACGATCTCGCCGTTCACCTCGACGCGGTGCTGCTCGATCAGTTCCTCGCAGGCCCGCCGCGAGCCCATGCCGGCCCTGGCCAGCACCTTCTGCAGCCGTTCGCCCTCCTGCTCGGCGCCGGGGAAGGTCTTGGGCGTCTTGACCTGCGGCTTGTTGTGCCGCTCGCGGTTGCGCTGCTCGATCTGGGCGTCGAGTTCGCGCGGCCGGGCCGGGACCGGCTTGCGGCCGCGGTTGCCGGTCGGCCGGGCACCGGGCTTGGCGCCGCCCGCGTCCTTGGTGCGGGGCATGCCGCCGGGCTTGTTCGCACCGGACTGGCCGGTGCCGCCGACGTCGTAGCGGCGCTCCTCCGGACGCGGCTTGCGGGGACGCCCCGGCTCCTCGCCGCGCCGGTCGGCGGAGCCGCCGCCGCTGCCGCCGCGGGGTTTCCGGTTGCCGCCGCTGTTCCTGTCGCTGCTTCGCATCAAGGTTCCGTAATCGAGGTGATCGAGTTCGAGTTCGTCGGTGGATCGTCCGGGGCGTCCGGATCGAAGGACGGGAGCCCTTCCGCGGACTCCGCCTCGACCGCTTCCGCCTCCGGCAGGAACGGGGCGAGCTCGGGCAGCTCGTCAAGGCTGCGCAGGCCCATACGTTCCAGGAAGTAGTTCGTCGTCCTGTACAGGATCGCACCTGTCTCGGGTTCCGTCCCACCTTCCTCCACCAGCCCGCGCTGGAGCAGGGTGCGCATCACGCCGTCGCAGTTCACTCCGCGCACCGCCGAGACCCGGGACCGGCTCACCGGCTGCCGGTACGCCACCACGGCCAGCGTCTCCAGCGCGGCCTGGGTCAGCCGGGCCTGCTGGCCGTCCAGCACGAAGCTCTCCACTGCCGGCGAGAAGGCCGGCCGGGTGTAGAAGCGCCAGCCGCCAGCGACCAACCGCAGGTCAAAGCCCCGGCCCTCGCGGGTGTAGTCGTCGGACAGCTCGCGGAGCGCCTTGCCGACCGCCCGCCGAGGCCGGCCCAGCACCTTCGCCAGGTGCTCCTCGGTCGCGGGCTCGTCCACCACCATCAGCACCGCCTCCAGCGCCGGCTTCAGCTCCAGCTCGGCGGTCGCGGCGGCGAGCAGCCCGGCCGGGGCGGCCTCACCGGCGGCGGCAGCGGCTCCGGCGGCGGCTCGCGTGAGGTCGGTCACGTCGGTCATCACTGCTCTCCCTTCCCGGCGGTGCCGGGCTCGGTGGTGTCGTCGGCAGCGGTGGCGGCATGAGCGCCCGAGGCAGGGCCGGCCGCGCCAGGGCCGACCCCGGGACGACCGGCCCCGGTGCCACCGGCGTCCGTACGACCGGCGTCCGTACGGCTGCCCGCCGGGGCGGCCTCCTGGTCGAACTCGTCGGTCACCAGGGGCGCCGCGTCCTCGGCCGTGCCCGTCCAGCGCACCTGGAGCGCGCCCAGCGCCTCCTCCTGGTCCAGCGCGACCGCCTTCTCCCGGTACAGCTCCAGCAGCGCCAGGAAGCGGGCCACGACCGTGAGCGTGTCCGCCGCGTCGGCGGTCAGCTCGCCGAAGCTCGCCGCGCCCCGCTCGCGCAGTATGGCGATCACGTGCTCGGCCTGTTCCCGCACGCTCACCAGCGGCGCGTGGATGTGGTCCACGTACACCTGGGGCTTCGGCTTGGGCTGCATCGCCTTCACCGCGAGGCGCGCGAACCGCTCGGGGCCGATGCTCAGCACCACCTCCGGCAGCAACTCCGCGTGCTGCGGCTCCAGTCCGACGGTACGGGGGTGGCGCAGCGCCTCCTGCTCCAGCCGCTCCGCGAAGATCGCCGCGATCTGCTTGTACGCGCGGTACTGGAGCAGCCGTGCGAACAGCAGGTCCCGCGCTTCCAGCAGCGCGAGATCCGCCTCGTCCTCCACCTCCGCGGCGGGCAGCAGCCGGGCCGCCTTCAGGTCCAGCAGGGTGGCCGCGACCACGAGGAACTCCGTGGTCTGGTCGAGGTCCCAGTCCGGGCCCATCGCGTGGATGTGCGCCATGAACTCGTTGGTGACCCTCGACAGCGCGATCTCGGTCACGTCGAGCCGGTGCTTCGAGATGAGCTGGAGCAGCAGGTCGAACGGCCCCTCGAAGTTGGAGAGCCGCACGGTGAAACGGTCGCCGGCGGTTGGAGGTTCGGCTTCACCCGCCGCCTCGGCCACCTCCGGCACCACGGGTTCGGCTTCACCCGTCCCCCCGGGTACTTCCGCCACCACGGGTTCGGCTTCACCCGTCCCCTCGGGCACCTCCGGCACCACAGGCTCGGCTTCTTCCGCCGCCTCGGCCACCTCCGGCACCACAGGTTCGGCTTCTTCCGGCGCCTGTTCCGGGGCAGCAGCCGGTTCCGGCTCGGCGGCGGCGCCGCGGCCGAGGCTGCGACGGGGGCTGGCGGGTGAGGTGGGCATCGAGGTCCTGATCGGCGACGTGGTGTAAGCAGGCTACTCGCCACAGCAGGTCGCGCCCCGTGCCCGAGCGCCGCGCCATCGTGTCTTGCCGCGCGGTTCCCCGCGCCCCTTCGGCGTGACCGCCTCCGCGCGGAGCAGCGGAGCAGCGGAGCAGCGAAGCAGCCGCACAGTCCCATGGGCGCCCCGGCGGGTCAGGGCGCCGCGGCCCGCCGGGACTAGCGTCCCCGCAGCCGACGGACCAGGATGCTCGCGTCCCCACGGGATTCGAGGTCGGCCAGCACGACGGCGACCGCCTCCCGGACGATCCGCCCGCGGTCGATCGCCAGTCCGTGCTCGCCGCGCAGCACCAGGCGGGCGTGCTCCAGGTCCATCAGCTCCTCCGCGGAGACGTAGACCGTGATCTTCTCGTCGTGGCGCTCGCGTCCGCTGGGCCTGCGGTTCTGCCGGGCCGCCTTGCGCCGGGCGGGCGCGGGCGGCTGGGGCGTCGCGGTGATCGGCGGCGGCGTGGGCTTCTGCGAGGTAACCGTCGCGGTGGCCACGGGGGTGGCCGTGGCGGCGGCCTGCACCGTGCCGTTGCGCTCGGTACTGCGGTCACCGACGCGCTCTCCGGCGCCCGGGCGGCGCTGGCCGGGCGGGACCGGGTGCGTGCCGTCGCGACCGGTGTGCTCGTCGCTCCGCGCGGGCGCGGACCCGTTCGCCGTGGGGACGGTGGAGGCGCCGGGCGCGCCGCCGTTGCCCTGCGAGCCCGGTCCGCCGGACCGCGCGTCAGCGTCCGCCTCGGCGCCATGGGACGGCGGGGGCGCCTGGAGCGCCGCACCACCGGTGGTCCGGAACAGCTCGTCGGCGCCCGGCAGACTCACTCGGCGTGGCACCGGGCGAGCACCTCCCTGGCGAGTTGGCGATAGGCGGCGGCACCGACGGAGTTGGACGCGTAGGTGGTGATCGGCTCGCCGGCCACGGTGGTCTCCGGGAAGCGCACGGTACGGCCGATGACGGTGTGGAAGACGTGATCGTCGAACGCCTCGACCACCCGGGCCAGCACCTCGCGGCTGTGCACGGTGCGGGAGTCGTACATCGTGGCGAGGATGCCGTCGAGTTCGAGTTCGGGGTTGAGCCGCTCGCGGACCTTCTCGATCGTCTCGGTGAGCAGCGCGACCCCGCGCAGCGCGAAGAACTCGCACTCCAGCGGCACGATCACCGAGTGCGCCGCGGTCAGCGCGTTGACGGTGAGCAGGCCGAGCGAGGGCTGGCAGTCGATGACGATGTAGTCGTAGTCGGACATCAGCGGCTTGAGGGCGCGCTGGAGCGCGGACTCGCGGGCCACCTCGCTGACCAGCTGCACCTCGGCGGCGGACAGGTCGATGTTGCTCGGCAGCAGGTCCATGCCGGGCACCGCGGTCTTCAGCAGCACCTCGTCGGCGGCGAGGCCGCGTTCCATCAGCAGGTTGTAGACGGTGATGTCGAGTTCCATCGGGTTGACCCCGAGGCCGACCGACAGGGCGCCCTGCGGGTCGAAGTCGACGAGCAGCACGCGACGGCCGTACTCGGCGAGCGCGGCACCCAGGTTGATGGTCGAGGTGGTCTTGCCGACCCCGCCCTTCTGGTTGCACATCGCGATGATCTTCGCCGGGCCGTGGTCCGTGAGCGGGTTCGGGATCGGGAAGTACGGCAGCGGGCGGCCGGTGGGGCCGACGCGTTCGCGGCGCTGACGGGCGGCGTCGGGCGCGAGCGTGGCGGCGTACTCCGGGTCCGGCTCGTATTCGGCGTCCGGGTCGTAGAACTGACCGTCTTGCAGGTCGTGGTCGTCGTCGTAAGGAGCCATGGCGTAACCGGGGATTGTCTCCGTGGTCGTCGTCTCGGGCCGGCGGGACTCAAAGGTACGGACCGCAACGGAACCGACGGTCGTTCCTGGTTGACCACCTCCGGGAGCAAATGTCGACTCGTTCACAAGTCGTCTTACCTCCTTGGTGACCAGGAAACATCTAGATAGGTCAGCGTGACTACAGCCGACGTTTCGCGACTCTATGGCGTGTCGGTGGTCCGCAGCAACACAATCCGCCGGACACGGCATGATGTGTCGGGAACCGAACACCCCGCTGTCAAGGGCGTAACCACGCGAACGGCGGGGTCTCGATGGACAAGACCCCGCCGTGCAGGCGCAGTTGGCGCAACGTGCCGATGAGTGACGTTTTTTCTGCTGCCGGAGCTCAGCCCAGCACGGTGTGCAGGTCAGTGGCGTCGAGGTCGTGCGCCTCGGCGACAGGGCCGTAAACGACCTGCCCCTCATGGGTGTTGAGGCCGAGGGCGAGTGCCGCGTCGCGCCGCAGCGCCTCGCGCCAGCCGCGGTCGGCGAGTTCGACGATGTACGGCAGCGTCACGTTGGTGAGCGCGTAGGTCGAGGTGTTGGGCACCGCGCCGGGCATGTTGGCCACGCAGTAGAAGACCGAGTCGTGCACGGTGAAGGTCGGTTCGGCGTGCGTGGTGGGACGCGAGTCCTCGAAGCAGCCGCCCTGGTCGATCGCGATGTCGACAAGTACAGATCCCTGCTTCATCCGCGAGACCAGCTCGTTGGTGACCAGCTTGGGCGCCTTGGCGCCGGGCACCAGCACCGCGCCGACGACGAGGTCGGCATCGAGGACGGCCTGCTCCAGCGCGAGCGCGTTTGAGGTGATGGTCTGCACGCGGTTGCCGAACACCTTGTCGGCCTCGCGCAGTTTGTCGACATCCTTGTCGAGCAGGGTGACGTGGAAGCCGAGACCGAGCGCGATGGTGGTGGCGTGCCAGCCGGAGACGCCCGCGCCGATCACCACGGCGCGGCCGGACTTCACCCCGGGCACCCCGCCGGGCAGCACACCCCGGCCGCCGGCCGAGCGCATCAGGTGGTAGGCGCCGACCTGCGGGGCGAGCCGCCCGGCGACCTCGGACATCGGGGCGAGCAGCGGCAGCCGGCGGCCGGGGGTCTCGACCGTCTCGTACGCGATCGCGGTGGTGCCGGACTCCAGCAGCGCGTCGGTGCAGGCGCGGGAGGCGGCCAGGTGCAGGTAGGTGAAGAGGATCTGGTCCTTGCGCAGCCGGTGGTACTCCTCGGCGACCGGCTCCTTGACCTTCAACAGCAGGTCGGCGGCGCCCCACACCTCGTCGGCGGTGCCGAGGACGGCCGCGCCGGCGGCGAGGTACTCCTCGTCGGGGATGGACGAGCCGCCCCCTGCGCCCTGCTCGACGACGACCTCATGGCCGTGCCGGACCAGTTCGTGCACACCGGCCGGGGTGATGGCCACGCGGAACTCGTTGTTCTTGACCTCGCGGGGGATGCCCACCTTCACGTCGATCACGGTCCTTGCACTGAGGAGGTTCGGGAGGGTGTGGCCATGTATCCGGTATACGGACATGGCCCAGCATCGCATGACACACCGGACGTGCCCGGCTTGTATGCGGCGAAACTCAGTTTAGTGAAGGAGGAGCCGGTGTCCAGCCTTACAAAGTGGTGGGTTTGGCGGAGACCATTGGCAGTTTCGTAGGCTGACAGCCCCTGGGAACGAGAACGGCCGGTCAGAAAGCCGGGAGCTCACCGGCCCGGAGCAGGCGGCGGGAGGCGGCGCGCTGGAGATCGGCGCCCCCGGTGTCGCCGAGGTGCTGGAGCGCGTCGGCCAGCCGCAGCAGCACCGCGGCCTCCAACCGGCGCTCGCCGACCTGGCGGGCGTAGTACAGCGCGTCCCGGCAGGTGCGCAGCGCGTCCTCGGGCAGCCCGGCGTACTCCTGGACCCGGGCCGCCTCGACCAGCGCCCGGGCCTGCGAGGCGAGGTCGCCGAGCCTGCGGTGCGTCCCGGCCGCCGCGCGCCACTCCCGCAGGGCCTGGGTGTGGCTGCCGAGGTACGTCAGGACCGCGCCGATCCGGGCGTGCAGCCGTGCCTGGTCGACGAGTTCGCCGCGGCCCTGGCGCAGCGCGAGCGCGCGGCCGAACCAGTCCCCGGCCCGCGACAGGTCACCCAGTTCGAGGTAGCAACCGCCGATCGCCTCCAGCACGCGGCCCTCGGCCCCGGTGTCGTCGGCGGCGCGGGCGGCTTCGAGCGCCTTGCGGTAGGCGGTGACGGCGTGGTCGGTCCGGCCCGCCTCCGCGTCCAGGTCGGCGAGGTTGATCAGCGCGGCGGCCTTCTCGCGCGGCAGGTGGCGGCGCTCGGCGACGGTGAGGGCCAGGGTGTGCAGTTCGTAGCGGTCCGCGCGCGCCAAGGGGCGGCGCAACCCGGCACCCGCACCGGGGCGGCCGGGCCGGCCCGTCGCTCCGGGGCCCGGCCCGCCCGCGGGCAGGGCGAGCAGGGCGCGGACCAGTGCGGCGATCAGCCGGCGGGCGAGGGTGTCGAGTTCGCCGTCGGCCACGGCGGCGCGGGCCGCGGCCATCAGCGCCGGGCGGCGGGCCAGCAGCCAGTCGGCCGCGGCGGCGGGCGAGGCGAACCGTACGGTGCCCGGAAGCGCGTCGGTGCCGCCCTCGCGGGCCAGCGCGACCCGGCACGACTCCAGCAGCCGTACGGTCCGCTCCAGCATCCGGGCCCGGGCCAGCGTGATGTCCTGCGGGCGGTCGGTGCCGGCCAGCAGCGCGCGCAGCAGCGGTTCGAGGCAGCCCGGCACCCGGTACAGGCCGTCGGCGGCGCCGCGGACCAGCAGCGCGGAGTCGGCGAGGCCGGCCAGGGCGCGGTCGGCGGCGTCCACCGCGCAGCCGGCCAGCGCGGAGGCGACATGGGCGTCGATGCTGCCGGCCGGGGCGAGCACGAGGCTGCGCAGGAGGCGGGCGACGGCGGGCGGAAGGGTGCCGTAGGCCGCCCGGAAGGCGCGCAGCAGTTCGGCCGGCGCGGCGGGGCGGCGTACGGCGGCGGGCTGCTCGGGGGCCGCGCCACCGTCCGCGGCGTCACCCGTGGCGGGAGCGGAAGCGGGAGGCGCGGGGGCGGCCGGCACGAGCGGGGTGTCGGGAGTGGCCCGCAACTGGACGGCCGCCTCCGACAGGGGCATACGGGGCTGGGCCGCGAGCCAGGCGGCGGCGAGCCGCAGCGCGGTGGGGTGGCCGGTCAGCTCCTGCACGAGCGTCTCGGCGGCGCGCGGGTCGTTGGTGACCCGGGTGTCGCCGATGGTGTGGGCGAGCAGCGCGAGCGCGGCGGGGGTGTCCAGGCCGCCGAGGGTGCACGGGCGGACGTCGGGGATGCCGGACAGCGGGCCGTCGGCGGTCGCCACCACCAGGCTGCCGGGCGACTCGGGCAGCAGCCCGGAGAGTTGGTCGGCGCGCGCCACGTCGTCGAGGACGAGCAGCAGCCGGCGCCCGGTGGTGGCGGAGCGCAGGACGGCCACCGGGTCGGCGGCGGGCTCCGGCCCGGACGCGGTGCCGGCGCGGCCGGGAGCCGCCTGCCCGGGCACCGCGGGACGGCCGGCGGCGGGCCGCCGCGCGGCGAGGGCCCGCAGGAGCGCGCGGGCGGTGTCCTCGGCGGGCACGGGGGCGCCGTCGGTGTCGGTGAGCCGGAGGAAGTACTGCCCGTCCGGGTACGCCGCCGCGACCTCCCGGGCCAGCTTGACCGCCAGCTCGGTGCGCCCGGTGCCGGGGCGGCCGACCACCAGCAGCACCCGGCCGCGGTCCGGCTGCTTCCCGCCGGCCACGGCGAGCCCGGGCCGCACGATGTCGGCCCGCAGCTGGGCGAGTTCCCGCTCGCGTCCCACGAAGTACGCGGCCGTCTCGGGCAGTTCGCGCGCGGCCACGGTGCCGACGGGTTCGACGGGTTCGACGGGTTCGACGGCGGGACGAGGGGGCGGGCCGCCTGCGGATGGGGAGACGGGCGGGGCGGGCGCGGCGGCCGGCGGGTGCGGCGGCCGGGGCGGCACCGAAGAGGCCGGTACGGGGACGGCCGTACGTACAGGTGCGGCCGCCGGTACGGGTGCCCCCACCGGCTCGGCTCCCTCAGCCGGCTCGGCTGCCTCCACCGGCTCGGCTCCCTCAGCCGGCTCGGCTGCCTCAGCCGGCCTGGGTTCCTGCGCCGACCGCTCGGGCTCCGCCGCGGCCGGGGCGCCCTCCGTCGCCGCCTGCTCCGGTTCCCGCACCGGTTCCGGGTCCGCCGGGGACCCCGGGGACCGCTCGGGCGCAGGGCTCCCCGTCTCGTCGGTGCTCCCCGCAGGGGACCGTCGCGGGTCGAGGGCCTGGTCCGGCACTGGCGCACTCCCGGAGGTGAGGTGGTGCCCCGGGAAGGGGGCGCGTCGAGCCTAGTTCACGCCCGGCACCGCGCCCCCGGGTCCGTGGCCGACAGGGGCGCCAATGATCACCCTTTCAGCTCTCCGCGCGCCCGCCTGACCGCCCTCACGCGGTGAACGGCCGGGCCGGCCACGGCGACTCCGCCGGGCGCAGCGTGTCCACCCCGCCCGAGGCGAGCGCGGCGTTGAGCGCGAGCACCCCGACCACCAGGCAGCTGTTGTGGAGTTCGCCGGCCAGCACCCCCTGGACCAGCTCGGCCAGCGGCACCCGGGCGTACTCCAGGTCGGCCTCCTCCTCGCTGACCTCGAAGCGCTCGCCCTCGGCCTCGGAGACACCGCGGGCCAGGAAGACCCGGACCGCCTCGTCGGAGCCGCCGGGGGTGGTGTAGACGTCGGCGAGCACGCTCCACTCCTCGGCCTTGACGTGCGCCTCCTCGTACAGCTCGCGCTGGGCGGCGTGCAGCGGGTTCTCGCCGGGGATGTCGAGCAGTCCGGCGGGGATCTCCCAGAGCTTCTGCCGGACCGGGTGCCGGTACTGCTTGAGCACCAGGACGCGGTCGGCGTCGTCGAGGGCGAGGACCGCCACGGAACCGGGGTGGACCTGGTAGTCACGGCTGACGGTGGAGCCGTCGGGCATCACCACCTGGTCGGTGCGCACACCGGTCTTCTTGCCGGTGAAGGGCGTGGAGGTGGCCGTGACCTGCCACTCCTGCGGAGTGTCCTGGAGCATGCTGCGCCTTCCGGGGTGTCAGGGGGTCGGATCGACGGGAGAGCAGCCGGCGATCAGCGGTTCGCCTGGGCCGCGACCGCTGCCTTCACCAGGCCGGCGAAGAGCGGGTGCGGCCTGGTCGGCCGGGACTTCAGCTCGGGGTGGGCCTGCGTCGCCACCAGGTAGGGGTGCACGTCACGCGGGTACTCGACGTACTCCACCAGCTGGTTGTCGGGCGAGGTGCCGGAGAAGACCAGGCCGGTCTTCTGCTCCAGCTCGGCGCGGTAGGCGTTGTTGACCTCGTAGCGGTGGCGGTGCCGCTCCTCGACGTAGGGCTGGTCGCCGTAGACCTCGCGGACGATGGAGCCCTCGGCGAGCTTGGCCGGATAGGTGCCCAGCCGCATGGTGCCGCCGAGGTCGCCCTTGCCGTCCACGATGTCGAGCTGCTCGGCCATGGTGGAGATCACCGGGTGGGCGGTGGCGGGGTCGAACTCGGTGGAGTTCGCGTCGGCGATCCCGGCGAGGTTGCGGGCGGCCTCGATCACGATGCACTGCAGGCCCAGACACAGGCCGAGCAGCGGGAGGCGCTGCTCGCGCGCGTAGGTGATGGCGCCGACCTTGCCCTCCACGCCGCGGTCGCCGAAGCCGCCGGGCACGCACACCGCGTCGACGCCGGCGAGCTGTGCCGCGGCGCCGGCGGGGGTCTTGCAGTCGTCGGAGGCGACCCACTTCACGGTGACACGGGCGTTGTTCGCGAAGCCGCCGGCCCGGATCGCCTCCGTGACCGACAGGTAGGCGTCGGGCAGGTCGATGTACTTGCCGACCAGGGCGACGGTGACCTCGTGGGCGGGTTCGTGCACCCGCTTGAGCAGGTCGTCCCACTGGGCCCAGTCCACGTCGCGGAAGGGCAGGTCGAGCCGCCGCACCACGTAGGCGTCCAGGCCCTCGGTGTGCAGCACCTTGGGGATGTCGTAGATCGAGGGGGCGTCGATCGCGGCGACCACCGCGTCCTCGTCGACGTCGCACATCAGCGAGATCTTCCGCTTGATCGCGGTGGGCACCTCGCGGTCGGCGCGCAGCACGATCGCGTCGGGCTGGATGCCGATGTTGCGCAGGGCCGCCACCGAGTGCTGGGTCGGCTTGGTCTTCAGCTCCCCGGACGGGCCGATGTAGGGCAGCAGGGAGATGTGCACCACGAACACGTTGTCGCGGCCGACCTCGTGGCGGACCTGGCGGACCGACTCCAGGAACGGCAGCGATTCGATGTCGCCGACGGTGCCGCCGACCTCGGTGATGACCACGTCGACGTCGCCGCCGGCCATCCGCCGGATACGGGACTTGATCTCGTTGGTGATGTGCGGGATGACCTGGACGGTGTCGCCGAGGTACTCGCCGCGCCGCTCCTTGGCGATCACCGTGGAGTACACCTGGCCGGTGGTGACGTTCGCGGAGCCGGCCAGGTTCACGTCGAGGAAGCGCTCGTAGTGGCCGATGTCGAGGTCGGTCTCGGCGCCGTCGTCGGTGACGAAGACCTCACCGTGCTGGAACGGGTTCATCGTCCCCGGGTCCACGTTGAGGTACGGGTCGAGCTTCTGCATGGTCACGCGCAGGCCGCGGGCCTTGAGCAAGGCGCCGAGGCTGGAGGCGGTGAGCCCCTTGCCCAGCGAGGAGGCCACCCCACCGGTGACGAAGATGTGCTTGGTCGTCGAGGATTTCGGCGCAATTGCCAAGAGGGGGCTCCCGTGGTCGCGAGGTGAGGGTCGGGACGGCGCTCGGTTCGTTCGCGCCGTCGCGGCGGTTCAGTGGTTCACAGCCCACCGGCCCACGGGCTACCAGGGTATCAGCGCCTCCGGGCGCGAATGGCGGCAGGCGCGGGCCGCCGGGGAGTGGTCACCGCACGACGACGGCATGGCGATGATGTGAGGAATCCGTGGTGACCGCGCGGACGCCGGGTGCCGATCGCGTGCACGGCGGTCGGCGTGCGAGGCTGGACGGCGGGCACGTACCGTGTCTGCCTGCGGTGACGTCCGATCCACGCGTACCGGGGCGCGTGTCCACCCGACCGGCGGAGTGAAGATCAGGGAGAGGCGCGCACCGCTCGCTGTGAGGACGTATTCTGCTCGAACGCATTGCGCGAGCGACCGGCACGGCACCATCCCCGCCCCTCTCCGGATCACTAGCTCGTCCACAGTTCCAGAGCTGATTTGCCGTAGGAATTGCCCCCATACCGCAAGACCGTCCCAGCGGGGGCGGCGCCGTGTTCGACTGGAGTTTCACGTGGCCGGGCGTATCGAGGACTACGCACTCATCGGTGACATGCAGACCGCCGCACTGGTCTGCAGGGACGGCACCGTCGATTGGCTGTGCCTGCCGCGGTTCGACTCGCCGGCGGTCTTCGCCGGCCTGCTCGGCACCGACCAGCACGGCTTCTGGCGGATCGGCCCGGCCGTCGCCGAGGGCGCGAAGACGCCGGACGCGACACGCCGCCATTACCGCGGCGAGTCGCTGGTCCTGGAGTCGGAGTGGGACACCCGCACCGGCACGGTCCGGGTGACCGACTTCATGCCGCCGCGCGACGGCGCGCCGCAGGTGATCCGGATAGTGGAGGGCGTCAGCGGCCGGGTGCCGATGCGCTCCTCCCTGCGGATGCGCTTCTCCTACGGCCAGATCGTGCCGTGGGTGCAGCAGGTCGGGGACCGCACGGTCGCGGTGGCCGGCCCCGACTCGGTGTGGCTGGACACCGATGTCGAGACCTACGGTGAAGACCTGACCACGTACAGCGACTTCACCGTCTCGCCCGGTGACCGGGTCTGCTTCACCATCAGCTGGGAGCCGTCGCACAAGCCGCAGCCCTCTTTGCCCGACCCGCTCGGCTCGCTCGCCGCGACCGAGGACTTCTGGCGGGAGTGGGTGGAGCAGTGCACCTACACCGGCCCCTACCGGGAGGCCGTGATCCGCTCCCTGATCACGCTCAAGGCCCTCACCTACGGGCCGACCGGTGGGATCGTCGCCGCGCCCACCACCTCCCTGCCGGAGGACATCGGCGGGGTGCGCAACTGGGACTACCGCTTCACGTGGCTGCGGGACGCCGCGATCACGCTGTCCTCGCTGCTGCGCACCGGCTACCGCGACGAGGCCCGCGCCTGGCGCGAGTGGCTGCTGCGCGCGGTGGCCGGCGACCCGGAGAACCTCCAGATCATGTACGGCATCGCCGGCGAGCGTGAGCTGGGCGAGAACATGCTGCACTGGCTGCCCGGATACGAGGGCTCCTCCCCGGTGCGGGTCGGCAACGGCGCCGCCCACCAGCTCCAGCTCGACGTCTACGGCGAGGTCACCGAGGCGCTGCACCTGGGCCACATGACCGGCCTGGCCCGCAACGACTACGCGAGCGTGCTCCAGCTCAGGCTGATCCGCTACCTGGAGAAGCACTGGATGGAGCCCGACGAGGGCATCTGGGAGGTGCGCGGCCCGCGCCGCCACTTCGTGCACTCCAAGGTGATGGCCTGGGTGGCCGTCGACCGCACCGTCAAGCTCATCGAGTCCGGCGAGATCGACGGCCCGCTGGAAGAGCTGAAGGAACTGCGGGACGAGATCCACTACGACGTGTGCGAGAAGGGCTACGACCGGGAACGCAACACCTTCACCCAGTCCTACGGCTCGCGCGAGCTGGACGCCTCGCTGCTGCTCATCCCGCAGATGGGCTTCCTTCCCCCGGACGACAAGCGGGTGATCGGCACCATCGAGGCGATCCAGCGGGAGCTGTCCACGGAGGACGGGTTCGTGCTGCGCTACCCGACCTCGCGCAGTGACGCCAGCGGCGACGAGAACCTCGACGGGCTGCCCGGCGACGAAGGGGCCTTCCTCGCCTGCTCGTTCTGGCTCGCCGACGACCTCGCGATGATCGGCCGCGTGCAGGAGGCCCGCCGCCTCTTCGAGAAGCTGCTCGCGCTCCGCAACGACCTCGGGTTGCTCGCGGAGGAGTGGGACCCGCGCCGCCAGCGCCAGGTCGGGAACTTCCCGCAGGCGTTCAGCCACGTGCCCCTCATCGACACCGCCCTCCGCCTCACCGCCTGCGGCGCCTTCCAGGCGTAAGGGGTCACCCCGGCGGGTTCAGGGGCCCGTCAGCTCGTCGTAGACGCTGAGGACTTGGGCCACGGTGTCGTCCTCGGTGGGCCAGGTGGCCGCCTGGGCGCGGCCGGCGATCGCGAGGGCGGTGCGCCGGTCCTGGTCGGCGAGGAGATCGGTGACCGCGCGGGCGAAGACGTACGGGTCGCCGTAGGGGACGAGCAGGGCCGCGTCGCCGACGAGTTCGGGGGTGCCGCCGACCGCGGTGGCGACCAGGGGGACGCCGGCGTACAACGCCTCCTGCGCGATCAGGGGGCGGCCCTCCCAGCGGCTGGGCAGCACCACGAGGTCGGCGGCGGAGAGCAGTTCGGGGACGTCGTCGCGCCGCCCGAGCAGCACCGCCGGCAACTTCTCGGCGTCGATGCGGTGTTCCAGCGCCGCCCGTTCCTGCCCCTCCCCCGCGATCACCAGCAGCGGCCGCAGTTCGGAGTCGGCCCAGTGCGCGGCCGCCGTCAGCAGGAAGTCGTACCCCTTGGAGGGTTCGAGGCGGCCCACCGCCAGCAGCAGCGGCCGCTCCTCGGCACCGAACTCGGCCCGGACCCGCTGCTTCCTGCGCTCCCCGTCGGCGGGCGGCAGCGGCGGGCGGGCCGGCGGTCTCGGTACGGCCGCGGGCGCCAGCCGCACGTCGTGGGCGCCGTGGCCGCGGGCCCGGTCGACCAGGTCGGAGGAGACCCCGAGCACCACGGTGGCCGCGCGTACCGCCCGGCGTTCCAGCCAGCGCGCCATCATCCCGGCCCGGCCCCGGGCGGGTGCCTCCCCGCCGTGCCAGGTCACCACCAGCGGCACCCGGCGACCGCCGAGCGCGAGGGCGGCGAGCAACCCGGCCCGCAGGCCGTGCGCGTGGACCACGCTCGCGCCGGCGCAGGCGGACCGCAGCGCCGCGACCGCGGGGGCGTCGGCGGCCGCGGAGCGACCGAGTTCGATCGGGGAGAACCGCGCACCGGCCGCCGTGAAGCCGTACTCGGCGTCGATGCCGGCCGGACCGCAGACGGTGACGTCCACCCCGCGCGCGACGAGTCCGGCCGCCAGCGAGCGGACGTGCGCGCCCACCGCCGTGCTCAGCACGTGCACGGCGTTGAGCTGCCCCTGAACGGGGTGCGGGCTGCTGCTCACGCGGGCGGGGCTCCTGACTCGGCGGACGCTGCTGCGGCGGACGCGGATACGGGCGCCCGGTCCAGGATGCCAGGCCGTGGCCCTGGCCTGACCGCCGCGGAGGGCATCCTTGCCGCCCACCCCCGGCCGGGATCACCCATACGGGTGTGCCGTACGGCCCCAGGCGTCGAACCGCCGCACCACGGGGGCCTTCCAGAACCGTTCGCCCGCGCCGACCCGGTCGCCCACCGCGGCCAGCGCGACCACCACCGCCGCGTGGGTGACCAGCGCGGTACGGCCGTCGGCGAGGGCGAGCGCCGCGCCGAGTGCCGCGCCCAGCGCGTGCGCGCCCGCGTCACCGAGCATCGTCCGCTCGTGCAGGTCGTCGCCGAGCACCGCGGCGGCCGCGCCGAGCGGTGCGGAGGCGAGCACCGCGCCCGGGCCACGCCGCAGCAGGTTCGGCAGCCCGGCGGTGATCACGGCCTTGGCGGCGCGGCCGGGCGCCACGTCCGCGAGGTTCACCGCGTGGGCGCTGCCCGCGATGACGACGCCGGCCAGCATCTGGTCGAGCGGCCTGGCCTTGAGCAGCACGCCCGCCGCCAGGCCCGCCGCGCCGATGCCGAGCAGCTTCACGCCGCCGGAGGTCAGCCGCCGTTCCCGCAGGGCGCCGAGGTGCGCCGCGAAGCCACGCTCGCCCGGCACGCCCTTCTGGTCGTCGTACGCCCCGCAGGCGCCGGCCGCGAGCGCGGCGCCGACCGCGGCGATCCGGGCCCGCGCGCTCACCCCGCGGGCCGCGGCCATCGCGGTCGCGGCTCCCGCTGCCGCCGCGAGCCCGCCGTACAGCTCCACACCGCGGCCGGCGTGGTTCGTGCGCTGCCACATGCGTGCCTCGACGGGTGGCCTGCGGCGCAGTTGGCGGTAGGCCGCGCGGGTCGCCGCGGCAGCCGCGGCCCCCACCGAGAGGTGTCCGCTTCTCGGGTTCACCGTGTCCGGCTCCTCGCCGTAGTTGGTTGCGGTCGCGTCCCCGGGCCGGGTCGTGCCCCCGGGCAGCCGGCCATCGTCAGGTGGCCCCGGACCCGACCGGACGGGACGGCCCGGAGGACGCGTTCAGCGGGACGCCTTGGCCGCGGCGAGGAGTTCCTCGGCGTGGGCGCGGCCCAGCTCCGAGTCCTCCAGCCCCGCGAGCATGCGGGACAGCTCGCGCACGCGGTCCTCCCCTTCGAGCACGGAGACACCGCTGCGGGTGACGGACCCGTCGTTGGTCTTCTCGACCAGCAACTGCCGGTCGGCGAAGGCCGCGACCTGCGGAAGGTGGGTGACCACGACGACCTGGGCAGTGCGCGCCAGCCGGGCGAGCCGCCGGCCGACCTCGACCGCCGCCTTGCCGCCGACCCCGGCGTCGACCTCGTCGAACAGGTACGTGGGCACCGGGTCGGACCCGGCGAAGACCACTTCCACCGCGAGCATCACCCGGGACAGCTCACCGCCGGAGGCGCCCTTGGCGATGGGCCGCGCCGGAGAGCCGGGGTGCGGGGCGAGTTGGAGCTCGACCTCGTCGGCGCCGGTGGGGCCGTGCACGACCGCGCGGCCGCCGACCTCGATCCCGGTCGCCGGGTCGGCCGCCTCGGTCTGCCGGATCGCGACGGTCACGCGGGCGTGCGGCATGGCGAGTTCGGCGAGTTCCGCGGTGACGGCGACGGCGAACCGTTCGGCCGCCTCGGTACGGGCGTCGGTGAGGTGCTGGGCGAGGTCGCCGAGTTCGGTGCGCAGCCCGTCGCGTTCCGCGGTCAGCTCGGCGATCCGCTCGTCGTCGCCTTCGAGTTCGGTGAGCCGGGTGGCGCTGCGCTCGCCCCAGGCGAGCACCGCGTCGATGCCGCCGCCCTCCCCCGCGTCGGCGGCGTCGGTGCCGTACTTGCGGACGAGGTGCGCGAGGACGGAGCGGCGCTCCTCGACGGCGGCCAGCCGCAGCGGGTCGGCGTCCAGGTTGTCGGCGTATCCGGCGAGTTCGCCCGCGACGTCGCCGGCGAGGATGCCGATCTCGCCGAGCCGCACCGCGAGGTCGGCCAGGACCGGGTCATGGGCGCTGACCGCGTCCAGCGCGCGCTGGGCAGCCGCGATCACGGTGCCCGCGTCGACGCCCTCGGGGTCCTCCGGGTTCCCGGCGAGGCCCGCGTGCGCGAGGGTGGCCGCGGAGGCGAGCGCCTCGGCGTGGCCGAGGCGTTCGGCCTCGGCGGCGAGTTCGACGTCCTCGCCCGGCAGCGGCTCGGCCGCGGAGATCTCCTCGACGCCGAAGCGGAGCAGGTCCGCCTCCTGGGCGCGTTCCCGGGCGCGGGTGGTCAGTTCGTCGAGCTGCTCGGCCACGTCCCGCAGCCGGCGGTACGCGGAGCCGTACTTCACCAGCGGCCCGGCGACGGCGTCGCCCGCGTACCGGTCCAGGGCCTCGCGCTGCCGCGCCGGGCGCAGCAGGCCCTGCTGGTCGGTCTGGCCGTGCACCGCGACGAGCTCGTCGGCGAGTTCACCGAGCAGCCCGACCGGCACGCCCCGGCCGCCGACGTGCGCGCGAGAGCGCCCCTCGGCCGAAACGGTACGGCTGATCAGCAGGGCGCCGTCGTCCAGCTCGGCGCCCGCCTCCACGGCGCGCACCGCGGCCGGCGCCCCCGGGTCGAGGCCGATCCGGCCCTCGACCACCGCGTGCTTGGCGCCGATCCGCACCAGCGCGGGGTCGGCGCGGCCGCCGAGCAGCAGCCCCAGACTGGTGACGACCATGGTCTTGCCCGCGCCGGTCTCACCGGTCACCGCGGTGAAGCCGGGGGACAGCTCCACCACGGCATCCTCGATGACTCCGAGCGACCGAATCCGCATTTCCTCCAACACGGATACGACCATACGAGGTTTCGGCTGGCCGTGGGACCGCCCGGGGTACCCGTTCGCGTGAGTTCCCCGGACCTGGCGGCGGAAGAACGGCGGGCGAGTGACCGGCGGGGGGTGCTCCCGCCGGCTCTGCCTCGCTGCCCCGCGGCCCTGGGGGTCAGGGCGCCGCGACCCCGCGCCAGCCGGAGACGGGGAGCGCGAACTTGGCGACCAGACGGTCCGTGAAGGACGCGTGGTGCAGCCTCGCCAGCCGTACCGGGACGGCGCCGCGCCGCACTTCCACCCGGGCGCCCGGCAGGAGCTGGACGCTCCGCCGCCCGTCGCACCACAGCACGCCCTGCTGGGACTGCGGCTGCACCTCGACCGCGAGCACGGACCGCGGCGAGGTCACCAGCGGCCGGGCGAAGAGCGCGTGCGCGCTGATCGGCACCATGAGCAGCGCCTCGACCTCCGGCCAGACCACGGGCCCGCCGGCGGAGAACGCGTAGGCGGTGGAGCCGGTCGGGGTGGCGCAGACCACGCCGTCGCCGCCGAACCCGGAGACGGGACGGCCGTCGACCTCGGTGACGACCTCCAGCACGCGTTCGCGCGACGCCTTCTCCACGGACGCCTCGTTGAGCGCCCAGTCGGTGTGCACGACCCGGCCGTCGTTGCGGACCAGCACGTCGAGGGTCATCCGCTCCTCGACCTCGTACTCCTTGGTGACGACCCGGTCCACCACCTTGTCGAGGTCGTCCCGCTCGGCCTCGGCGAGGAAGCCGACCCGGCCGAGGTTGACGCCGAGCATCGGCACCCCGGAGGCGCGGGCGAACTCCGCGCCGCGCAGCAGAGTGCCGTCGCCGCCCAGCACGATGATCAGCTCGCAGCCCTGTACGGACCCCGGCCCGATCTCGCCGACCAGTTCGACGGCGGCCGGCAGCGGCAAGTCCGCGGCCTCGTCCTCCAGCAGCCGCACCCCGATGCCGCAGCGCATCAGCCCGTGCACCACCCGCTCGGCACTGCGGATCGCCGACTCGCGGCCGGTGTGGGTGAGCAGGAACACGGTACGGATCGCGGTCCCGCCCGCCTCGTCAGGTGACCCCGCCGCATCAGGTGACGTGGACAGCTTGGACAGCTCGGTCATCGGGGCCCCTCCGCCACAGCACGGTCGACTTCGGCCGGGTCCAGCGCGGGGGCGCCGGAGCGCAGCCACAGAAAGTACTCCACGTTCCCGGACGGACCGGGAAGCGGGCTGGCGGTGACGCCGAGCGCGCCCAGCCCGAGGGCGGCGGCCTGTTCGGCCACCTTCCGTACGCTCTCGGCCCGCAGTCCGGTGCTGCGGACCACTCCGCCGCTGCCCAGCCGTTCCCGGCCCACCTCGAACTGCGGCTTCACCATCAGCACCAGGTCCGCGTCGGGCGCGGCGCAGCCCACCAGCGCGGGCAGCACCAGGCCGAGCGGGATGAACGACAGGTCGCCGACGACCAGTTCGGCCGGCCGGCCGTCGATCGCCTCCAGCGTCAGCTCCCGCACGTTGGTGCGGTCCTTGACGATGACGCGGTCGTCGCTCTGCAGCGACCAGGCGAGCTGGCCGTAGCCGACGTCCACGGCGACCACCTCGGCGGCGCCCGCGCGCAGCAGGACGTCGGTGAACCCGCCGGTGGAGGCGCCCGCGTCCAGGGCGCGGCGGCCGGCCACGACCAGGCCGCGCGGGGTGAACGCGGCGAGCGCGCCGGCCAGTTTGTGGCCGCCGCGCGAGACGTAGTCGGGTTCGTCGTCGTTCTTGGCCACGACCAGGGCCACGCTGGTCTCCACCTGCGTGGCCGACTTGGTCGCGGTTGCCCCGGCCACGGTCACCCGGCCGGCGGCGATCAACTGGCTTGCGTGCTCACGGGAGCGCGCGAGATTCCGGCGCACCAGCTCGGCGTCGAGTCGGCGTCGTGCCACGTACGGTTCAGCCCCTGTTCTCGTCCAGCGCGGTCAGCGCGTTCCGCAGTCCGGCGTGCACATCTTCGTAGACCTCGATGTGCGCGTCCGTGGGGAGCGCGTCCGCGTCCCGCAGCCGCTCAACCGCGGCGTCCACCTCAGCATTCCCCGTCGCGTCGACCGTCACCCCCAACGGCTCGGCGCGCCGCTCGGCTTCGGCCACGGTGGGCGGCTGCTCGGCGGCGGTTCCGGGTGCGTCGGGGGGCGTTGGGTCCGGGTCCGTCGCGGGTCGCGGCTCGGGGGTCACGCCGGGCAGATCGTAGCTCTCACTCATCGCCACCGCCGGGCCGGGTGGACTCGGACTCGGGCGCCTGCGTCGGAGCGGGCGCCGGGGTGGGCTTCGCGGCCGGGGTGATCTTCTTGGCCGGCGCCTTCTTCGCGGTGGTGGTCTTCTTGGTGGCCGACCTGGTGGCCGACTTCTTGGTGCCGGCGGCCTTGGTCGCGGTGGCCGACTTCTTCGCGGGGGTGGTCTTCTTCGCGGCCGTCGTCTTCTTCGCGGACGCCGGGGCCGCCTTCTTGGCGGGGGTCTTCTTCGCCGTGGTGGTCTTCTTCGCCGTCGTGGTCTTCTTCGCGGCGGTCGTCGCCGGTGCCGTCCCGGCGGGCGGGTTCGGCGCGGCTGTCGAAGGGGTCGATGACGTCGAAGCAGTGGAAGCCGTGGAAGTCGTGGAAGTCGTCTTCGCGGGGGCCTTCTTGGCGGTGGTCCTCTTCGCGGAGGCGGTCTTCTTCACGCCGGCCAGCTTCTTGGCCGCCGTCTTCCCGGCCGTGGTGGTCTTCTTCGCGGCTGTCGTCTTCGGCGCGGTCGCGGCCTTCTTGGCCGGGGCCCTGCGCGGGGTCGCCGGCCGGTCCGTCGCCGCGGTCCTGCGCGGGTTGGCCACCGACTTCCGCGCGGTGCCGCCCGGCCTCCCGGGCGCCGCCGCGGACTTGGCGGGCTGCACCGGCTCGGGCTCGACCCGCACGTGCTCGACCGGGGGCGTCGACGCCGGGCCGGCCGGCGGCTTCGGAGTGGTCGGGCGGGTGGGGGCGGTGCGCTGCGCCCGCTCCTTGGCGGTGGCCGCCCGGCCCGTGGACCCGCCGGCGGCCTGGGACCCGGGCGCCGTCCCGTCGTCGGGCTGCGGTGTCTCCAGGTTCCTGATCCGGCGTTCCAGCGTCTCCAGCACGACGCCGACCTTGGTGACCTCGTCGGCGAGCCGGCTGACCCGGCCCATCGTCTTGTCGACCTCTTCCCTGACGATGCCGAGCAGCAGGTCGCGGTTGGCCCGGCCGGAGGCGATCAGCTCGTCCGCGAGGGTCTGCACCTCCGGGGGGATCGCCGCACCGATCCGCTCCTGAAGGGCCGCGGGGTCGATCCCCGCCTGGTCGAACATCTCCTTGGCCGCCTCCACCGCACGGCGCCGGGTGGCCTCTGTCAGGCCGCCCGCGATCTGCAGACAGGTACGCAGTGCGTCCCGCATCGCTCACACTCCTCGCCTCGCCGTCGGCGCATGCCGCCGCACGCTGATGCATGCGGTGACGACGCTACCTCTTTCCGTGGCCGTGCCCCGATCACGGGCCCTGCGGTACCGTCATCCGGACGTATCGCACCACCGGGAGACACCGCAGCCGATGGCCACCATCGAGGAGTGCCGCAGCGCGCTCGACACCTTGTCGGAGAACCTCGCGAAGGCCAATGGCGCGGTCCGTGACGCCACCGCGCTGGACCGCTCGCTGAGCTGCCGGATCACCGACCTGGACGTGACTTTCGTGGGCCGGCTGGCGGCCGGCAGCATCCAGGACGTGGTCACGCTGCCGGGCGCGCCGGAGCGGAAGGCGCAGATCCGGCTGGCGATGACCGGCGACGACCTGGTCCGGCTGGTCGGCGGCGAGCTGAACTTCGCGAAGGCGTGGGGCTCCGGCCGGGTCAGGGTGCAGGCGAGCCTGCGGGACGTGCTGAGGCTGCGCTCGCTGCTGTAGCGGCGCCGTCCTGCTCCGTGTCGACGTGTTCGGTGTCGGCCCGTTCCGCGTCATCCCGTTCCGCGTCAGTCTTCCCCGGTGCGCGCCGGGCCGCCGGCACGACCAGCGGCGTACCGCTCTCCGGGTCGTCGATGATCCGGCACCGTACTCCGAAGACGCGTTCCACCAGTTCGGTGGTGATGATCTCGGCGGGCGGGCCCTGGGCCTCGATCCGGCCGTCCTTCATGGCGATGAGGTGGGTGGCGTAGCGGGCGGCCTGGTTGAGGTCGTGCAGGACGGCGACGAGGGTGCGGCCGCGCTGCTCGTGCAGGTCCGCGCACAGGTCGAGGACGTCGATCTGGTGCTGGATGTCGAGGAAGGTGGTCGGCTCGTCGAGCAGCAGCAGCGGGGTCTGCTGGGCGAGGGCCATCGCGATCCAGACGCGTTGCCGCTGGCCGCCGGAGAGTTCGTCGACATAGCGATCGGCGAGGGCGGCGACGCCGGTGGCGGCCATCGACTCGTCGACGATCCGCTCGTCCTCGGCGGACCACTGCCGCAGCAGGCCCTGGTGCGGGTAGCGGCCGCGGGCGACCAGCCCGGAGACGGTGATGCCGTCGGGCGCGACCGAACTCTGCGGGAGCAGGCCGAGCGTCCTGGCCACCGCCTTCGCGGGGAGCGCGCCGATCGCCCGCCCGTCGAGCAGCACCCGCCCCTCGGCGGGCTTCAGCAGCCGCGACAGGGCACGCAGCAATGTCGACTTGCCGCAGGCGTTCGGGCCGACGATGACGGTGAAGGAGCGGTCGGGTATCGCGACCGAGAGGTCCTCGGCGATGATCCGCTGGTCGTAGCCGAGGGTGACGGCCTCGGCGGCGAGGCGGGTGCCGCCGGCCGGGGCCGGGGCGACCGTTCCGTGGGCGCCGGCCACCTCGGCGGCCTCCGCCGCCTCCGCCGTCGTACGTGTCGACTTGTCGGTGCCGCGGAACATCCGGCGGAACCCCTTTCCTGGTCGTGCCGTTGCCTGGTCCTGGCCGCGCTCCGCCGCGGAGCGGTTCCGAGCCCTGTCGTCTGCCGCCGCTCCCTCCCGCGCCGTGCCGTCCCCTGCCGCGCCCTCCCGCGCCGCACCGTCCGCGCTCATATCCGCCCCGCCCTTCGTTCGCTGATCAGCAGCCACAGCAGGTAGCCGCCGCCGAGGACCCCGGTGGCCACGCCGACCGGCACCTCGCCCGAACCGAAGGCGCGCTGGGCGGCCCAGTCGGCGGCGACCAGCAGGGCCGCGCCCATGAGGGCGGACGGGACGAGCGCGACACCGGGTGAACGGGTGAGGCGGCGGGCGAGTTGGGGCGCGGTGAGGGCGACGAACGCGATCGGGCCGGCCGCCGCGGTCGCGGAGGCGGTGAGCAGCACGGCGACCAGGACGGTGATGAGCCTGATCCGCTCGACGTGTACACCCAGCGCGCTGGCCGCGTCATCGCCCATCTCGGTGATCCGCAGCGCGCGTCCGCTGACGAGCAGGATCGGCATCAGGACGACGGCCGCGCCGAGCAGCGGCCACGCCTGGGACCAGCTGCGGCCGTCGAGCGACCCGGTGATCCACACCACGGCCCGCGCCGCGTCCACGATGTCCGCCTTGACCAGCAGGTAGCTGTTGACGGCCGACAGCACCGCGGAGGCGCCGATGCCGACCAGCACCAGCCGGTAGCCGTGCACCCCGCGCTTCCAGGCCAGCAGGTAGACCGCGATCCCGGTCAGCAGGCCGCCCACCACCGCGCCGATCGACACCTGGTACGACGGGCCCTTGAACAGCACGATCACGACGAGTGCGCCGGCCGCCGAGCCCTGGCCGAAGCCGATGACGTCGGGGCTGCCGAGCGGGTTGCGGGAGACGGTCTGGAAGGCGGCGCCCGCCATGCCCAGGCTGGCGCCGACCAGCAGCGCCACCACGACCCGCGGCAGCCGCAGTTGGCGGACGATGAAGTCCTGGCCCGGGTTGCCGTGGCCGGTGAGGCTGCGCAGCACGTCGAGCGGGGCGATGTGGTAGTCGCCGGTGCCGATCAGCACCACCGACACGGCCAGCGCGATGACGGCCAGGCCGGCGCACACCAGCAGCGAGCGCCGGTCGACACGCACGGAGCGGCCGCCACGGCGCAGTACGGTCTGGCTCACAGTTCGGCCATCCTTCGGCGTCGGACCAGCGCGATGAAGACCGGACCGCCGATGACGGCGGTGACGATGCCGACCTGGAGTTCCGCGGGCCGGGTGATGACCCGTCCGATGACGTCGGAGCCGAGCAGCAGCACCGGCGACAGCACGGCGGCGTACGGGAGTATCCAGCGCATGTCGGGGCCGGTGATGCCGCGCACCACGTGCGGCACCATCAGCCCGACGAAGACGATCGGGCCGCACGCGGCGGTGGCCGCGCCGCACAGCAGGGTGATCGCGGCCATCACCATCACGCGGGTGCGGGTGAGTTTCGCGCCCAACCCGCGCGCGGTGTCGTCGCCGAGGGCGACCGCGTTCAGCGGGCGGGCGGTGGCCAGGGCGAGCACCGCGCCCACCGCGAGGAAGGGCGCGATGTCCCGGACGGTGGCCATGTTCGCGGAGGCGAGCGAGCCGACCTGCCAGAAGCGCATCCGGTCCAGGGCGACCTTGTCGGTGAGTTCGACCGCGGTGGTCCAGCCCTGGAGCAGCGCGGTGATCGCGGTGCCGGCGAGCGCGAGCCGTACCGGGGTCGCGGAGCGGCTGCCGCCGATGGCGTAGACGAGCACGGAGACCACGGCGGCGCCGGCCAGCGCGAACCAGACGTAGCCGGTGGTCGAGGTGACGCCGAGGAAGCTGATCCCGGAGACCACGGCCGCGGCGGCGCCGGCGTTGACGCCGAGCAGTCCGGGGTCGGCGAGCGGGTTGCGGGTCAGCGCCTGCATGGCGGCCCCCGCCACACCGAGCGCCGCGCCGACCATCAGGCCGAGAACCGTACGCGGCAGCCGCAGTTCGCGGACCACGACGTCGTCGTCGGTGCCGGAGTAGTGGAACAGGCCGTGCCACACCTGGTCGACGGGGATGTTCCGCGCGCCGATCGCGACGCTCGCCACCACCACGAGGACGAGCAGTCCCAGGGCCAGCAGCAGCCCGGCGGCCCGGCGCGTGTCGGCGCGGGAGACGCTGCCGCGGGGCGGGGCGGACGGGGGTCCGGTGTCCGCCTGAGGCGGGGAGTGACGGTCGACCAGCACGGAACTTAGGTTAGCCTACCCTCGCCAGGTCACTTCGAGCAGAGCGGTAGCCGTCATGCATTCGTCCCGTTTCGCAACAACGTCCGGACTGTCGCGCCGAGGTGTCCTCGCCGCGGGCGGATCGGTCGGGCTCGGCGCGCTGCTGGCGGCGTGCGGTGGGTCATCGGACTCCGGCTCCTCCGGCTCCGCGAAATCGGACGGCAAGGAGACCACGTCCGCCTCGGGCCCGTGGAGCTTCACCGACGACCGCAAGAAGACCGTAAAGGCCGCCCACGTCCCGGGCAACCTTGTGGCCTACATCGGTTCCGCGGCCGCCCTGCACGACTACGGCATCGAGTGCACCGGCGTCTTCGGCCCCACCACCCTCAAGGACGGCTCCGCCGACCCGATGGCCGGCGGCATCGACGTCAAGAAGGTCACCGTACTCGGCAACACCTGGGGCGAGTTCAACATCGAGAAGTACGCCGCCCTCAGCCCCGGCCTGCTGATCAGCCACATGTACGAGGCCCCCACCCTCTGGTACGTCCCCGACGACAGCTCCAAGCAGATCCTCTCCCTGGCACCCAGCGTCGGCATCAACGTCGCCGGTGTCCCGCTGACCACGCCGCTCCAGCGCTACGCCGAACTCGCCCGGTCCCTCGGCGCGGACATGACCACCGGCGCCAACGCCGCCCAGAAGGCCCGCTTCGAGAAGTCGTCCGCGGACCTGCGCGCCGCCGCCAAGGCGCACCCGGGCGTCACGGTGCTGGCCGGCTCCGCGAGCACCGACTCCTTCTACGTCTCCACCCCCTCCTCCGCCGCCGACCTGAGCTACTACAAGAGCCTCGGGGTGGACTTCATCGTCCCGAACAAGGTCAAGGGCGGCTTCTTCGAGACGCTGAGCTGGGAGAACGCCGACAAGTACAAGTCGGACGTCATCATGCTCGACAACCGCACGGCCACCCTCCAGCCCAAGGACCTCACCAGCAAACCCACCTGGGCCCAACTCCCCGCGGTCAAGGCCGGCCAGGTGCTCGGCTGGCCGAGCGAGCCGATCTTCTCCTACGCCAAGTGCGCCGACCGGATCGACGCCCTGACCAAGGCCATCACGTCCGCGAAGAAGGTGATCTGACACCATGTCCGACCTGACCTACGACTTCTTCCACCCGCGCGTGGTGCGCACCCATCAGCTCTCGCCGACCCTGCTGCGGGTCGTGCTCGGCGGCGCGGACCTCGCCCGGGTCGTCAGCGGCGGCCACGACCAGCGCTTCAAGCTGTTCCTGCCGCACCCCGGCCAGCCGGCCCCCGTCCTGCCCGACGTCCTCGACAGCGACTGGTACGGCCGCTGGCGCGCGCTCGACCCGGCCGTACGCGGCATCATGCGCACCTACACCATCAGCGGCGTACGGCAGGACCCGCCGCAGGTCGACGTCGACTTCGCGCTGCACGGCGACCTCGGCCCCGCCTCCCGCTGGGCCGCGCGGGCCCGCCCCGGCGACGGCGTCTCGATCCTCGCGCCCGTCGCCGAGGACAACGGCGGCGTCGAGTTCCAGCCGCCGGCCGGCACCGGCTGGGTGCTGCTCACCGCCGACGAGACCGCGCTGCCCGCGCTCGCGAACATCCTCGCCGCGCTCCCCGCCGGCCTGCCGGTGCGCGCCTTCGTGGAGGTCGGTCACCCCGACGACCGCGTCCCGCTGCCCACCGAGGCCGACGCCGAGATCACCTGGCTGGTCCGCGGCGGCCACGACCGCACCGCTCCCCTGCTCGACGCGGTCCGCGCCGCCCGCGTCCCCGAAGGAACCGTCCGCTACGCCTGGTTGGCCGGCGAGTCCGGCTGCGTCCGCGCGCTGCGCCGCCACCTGGTCGCCGAGCGCGGCCTGGACCGCAAGTCCGTCTCCTTCACCGGCTACTGGCGCCAGGGCCGCACCGAGGACGACCTGCTCACCGCCGCGATCGCCGCGGGCGAGGACGAAGCCACCGCCGAGGCGGAGAACGAGGAGTCGGCCGAGGCGCAGCCGGCGGCGGTGGGAGCCGCGGGATAGCGCGCGGGGCAGGGCCCCGGGCACTGCCCCGGGACGGGCCGGCGCCGCCTCACCCGGCCCAGCGGCCGGTGAAGAAGGCCAGCGCGACGACGGTGGCCAGCGGCCCGGCCACCGCGAAGTAGGCGGTGCGCAGCCGCGGCCGGACCGTGGTCGCCGCGCACAGCGACGTCCACAGCGGCCACCACAGCAGCGCCGCCCGCGGGATCGACATGTACCAGTACGACGTGCCCAGCGCCCACAGGCTCAGCGCGATGTACACCGCCTCGGCCCAGCGGTGCCGCCACAGCAGGTACACCAGCACGCCCACACCCGCCAGCATCGCGAGCAGTTCGGCCTGGAACATCGCCGCGTAGCCGGTGCTCTGGGTGTGCCCGAACGCCGCGGTCCAGGTGTGGTGCCACGCGGTCCAGGGGCTGTGGAAGTCCCGGGCCCAGCCGCGCTCCTCCGCGTCCTTCCACGCCATCCAGTCGCCGGTGCGGCCCTTCAGGTAGGCGCTGTACAGCAGCGGCGGCAGCGCGGGCAGCGCCAGCCAGGGCAGCGCGCGCAGGTCGCGCGGGCGGCGCACCGAGGCCAGGAACTGGACGGCGAGCGCCGCCGCCAGGAAGAGCCCGCTCACCCGCACCGCGCAGGCCAGGCAGGTCAGCACCGCCGCCTGGCCCCAGGCCGCCCGGCGTGCCGCGAGCCACGCGGGCAGCGCCAGCGCCAGGAACAGCGCCTCGGTGTAGCCGGCCGCGAGGAACACCGCACACGGCGACAGCAGGAAGAGCCGTACGGTGCGGCGCCCCGCGTCGGCGCCCGGCAGGTCCCGCCCGGCTATTCGGCCGAGCGCCAGCACCGCGACCGCGCCCGCCACGAACGAGATGGTCAGCCCCGCCGCGGTCCAGTCCCGGATCACCGTGTGGACCGCGCGCAGCACCATCGGGAAGCCGGGGAAGAACGCGTCGCGGTTGTCCCAGCCCTGCTCGCCGGGGCCGGGCCCGCCCGCGGGGAAGTAGCCGTCCCGCGCGATGTGCAGGTAGTACGCCCAGTCCCACTGCTGCCACGGCGCGAGGACCGACACCGGGCGGTGGCTGGCCGTGTCGGCCGGGAAGATCCAGCGGGCACAGTACTCGGTGACCCACAGCCCCGCCCGGGTCAGGACGTACAGCCACAGCACATCGCGGTCGGCGGGCGTCAGCCGGGCGGCGAACCGCCGTGCCGGGGACGGGCGTCGGCGCCGCGCGCCGGAGGGTTCGCGGGGTACGGCCGGAGCCGCCTCGGTGGCCGGCGGGGCGGAGGAGAGCGTCATGAACGGACCTTCCGGGCTGCGTCAGGACGTACGGCACCGCGCCCTGGCGGGTGGGACGCGCGGGCGGGGGCGGTGCGGGATATCGGGATCAGGGTGCGAAGTCAGCGATCGGGTGCGGGTGTCGGGGGTAAGGCGGCCGGTGGTCGGCGCGCGGGGGGCAGGGCGTCCAGTTCAGGACCCTTGCCGTCCACAGCGCTTGCCGTCGGCCGTGCCTTGCCGTCCACGGGACGTGTCGTCGGGGCTCATGAGGTCAGGGCTGGTGGTCAGGGCCCTGCGTTCCGGGCTCCGTGGTCCGCGGATAGGTCGGCAGGCCGCCGGCCGAGGTGGCGGACGCCGGAGGTCCGACGCCCGTCGGCGGGGTGGTGCCGGTCAGGCCGGACGGGTCCGGACTGCGGGTCGGGTCCTCCGCGGTCGACGACGCGCTGCTGGTCGCGGTGCCGGATCTGCCGTCGCCGCTGGGCGTGCCGCGGCTGCTGGTGACACCGCTGGGCGACACCGGATCGCCGCCGCGCGGCAGCGTCGCGACGAGCCCCGCGGCCGTACCCGCGAGCGCCACGCACGCGGCCGCCGCGGCCATCGCCGTACGCCGTCTGCGCCGGGCCGCGCCGCGCGCCCGGACCTCGGCCGGGGGCGCGGACCGGGTCCTGGCCTGACCGCTCGCGGCGGCCGCCTTGAACAGGCCGCGCAGCGGATCGTCCCCGTCCCGCTCCCGGGACCGGCCGGGGCCGGCGGCGCCGAAGGCGGGACCGGGGAAGTCGCCGACGTCGTCGAAGTCGCCGAAGCCGCCGTGCATGTCGTGGTGTTCAGGCACCGGGAGCCTCCTCGTTCCGCGGATCGTGCAGGAGGTGGGCGAGCGCCGAGCGGCCGCGGACCAGGTGCGTCTTGACGGTGCTCACCGACACCCCGGTCTCGGCCGCGATCTGGTCGACGCTGAGATCGCAGACGTAGTGCAGGGTCAGCGTGCGGCGCTGCTTCGGCGGCAGCTCGCGCAACGCCTCCACCAGCACCACCGGTTCCGGGCCCGGCCCTTCCGCGGGCATGGGCGGCCCGGTCCGGTGCCAGGCGTCGGCGGTGCGCCGCCGGCCCCGCCACCGGCTCACCGCCAGCCGCCACGCGACCGTACGCACCCATGCCTCCGGGCGTGCGTCGGACCGCAGTTGGCGCCGCCGGCTCCAGCCCCGGACGAACGCCTCCTGCACGACGTCCTGCGCCTCTTGGTGATCGCCGAGCATCACGTACAACTGGCCGGTCAGCCGACCGACCGTCTGCGCGTAGAACTCCTCGAACTCCTCGACGGTCAACGATCGCTCCCGGTCTGCTCGGTCTCACCGGGCATACGCTCGTCGGGCCCGATCCGGTCTACACCGCGCACCACTTCGCGACGTGACCTGCGTCATACTCCGGATGCGCGGGGCTCCCCCACAGCTCCCGGTTCCCGTTCCCCCGACTCCCCCGGCCTCCGCTCCTCCCGTTCCCGCCCCGCCCCGCCCCGCCCCCGGTCTACAACCCCAGGCGCGCGACCGCCTTCGCCGCGTCGAGCTCGCAACTCCCCTCGCCCGCGCTGCTCCAGGCCGCCCCGCACAACGCGCGCAGCCCGTCGAGCGGCTCGCCCCCGCCCTCGACCGTGAGCCCGCCGCCCGACACCGACGCGGTCCAGCCGCCGCACACCGCGGCCCCCTCGCCGGAAACCTCCACTCCCGGCTGCGCCGCGAGCAGATCCCGCAGGTCGCGGCCGACATACGTGGGCCGGTGCTTCGGCGGGGCCGCGAGCAGCGCCGCCGCGTCGGTGATCCCGGTCAGCACCAGCAGCGAGTCGACACCGCCCGCGAACGCGCCCTCGATGTCCGTGTCCAGCCGGTCCCCGACCACCAACGGCCGCTTCGCGCCGGTGCGCAGCACCGTCTCCCGGTGCATCGGCGGCAGCGGCTTCCCCGCGGCCTGCGGGGCACCGCCGGTCGCGAAGCGCACCGCCTCCACCGCGGCGCCGTTGCCCGGCGCGATCCCCCGCCCGCTCGGGATGGTCCGGTCGGTGTTCGACGCGAACCACGGCACCCCGCGGTTGACCGCGTACGCCATCTCCGCCAGCTGCGACCACCGCAGATCCGGTCCGTACCCCTGCACCGCGGCCACCGGGTCGTCGTCCGCGGAGTCCACCGGCACCAGCCCGCGCTCCCGCAGCGCGGTCATCAGCCCCTCGCCGCCCACCGCGAGCACCTTCGAACCCGCCGGCACCTGGTCCGCGATCAGCCGTGCCACCGCCTGCGCCGAGGTGATCACGTCGGCCGCGCCCGCCGGCACCCCCAGCCGCGTCAGGTGCTCCGCGACCGTATCCGGCGTGCGCGAGGCGTTGTTGGTGACATAGGCGAGGTGCATGCCGTGCTCACGCGCCGTGCCGAGCGACTCCACCGCGTGCGCGATCGCCTCCCCACCCGCGTAGACGACACCGTCGAGGTCGAGGAGCGCGGTGTCGTACGCGGTGTCCAGCGACTCTTCGCTGCCGTGCGGGCTGGTGCGGTACGTCATGGCGGGGCTCGCTCCTTCGAGTGCGGACTACCCGTCGATCATCCCCCATGCCCGAGGGCGTCGTAGCATGCGCGGATGAGTGAGACCGATCAGGACCACCCGCGGGGCCCTCACCTGGCGCCCTTCCGCGGGCTGCGCTTCGTACGGGAGCACGTCGGCAGCCTCGCCGCCGTCACGTCGCCACCGTACGACGTCGTGGTACGCCCCGACGGACAGCGCCACTTGGAGACCGCCGACCCGTACAACGTGGTCCGGCTGATCCTCCCGGACGCCGCCACCCCTGACGCCCGCCACCGCAAGGCCGCCCGCACCCTGGCGGCCTGGCTCGACCGGGGCGTCCTCGCCCACGACCCGGTCCCCGCCCTCTACGTCTACGAGCAGCGCGACGGCGACCACCTCCAGCGCGGGGTGATCGGCGCCCTGCGGCTGAGCGGTCCCGAGGAGGGGGCCGTGCTGCCGCACGAGGACGTCATGCCGGGACCGGTCGCCGACCGCGCCGCCCTGATGCGCGCGACCGCGGCCAACCTCGAACCCCTGCTGCTCGCCTACCGGGACGGCCCCGCCACCGCCCGCGTCGTCGAGCGCACCGCCACCGCCGCGGACCCCCTGCTCGCCACCACCACCGAGGACGGCGTACGGCACCGGCTGTGGGCGCTCACCGATCCCGCCGACCTCACCGCGATCGACGCCGAACTCGCCGACCGCCAGGCCCTCATCGCCGACGGGCACCACCGCTGGGCCACCTACCGCCGGCTCCAGACCGCCCACCCGCCCGGCACCGGCTGGGACTACGGCCTCGTGCTGCTCGTGGACACCACCCGCTACCCCCTGCGGGTACGCGCCATCCACCGCGTGCTGCCGGAACTCCCGTCCGCCGCCGCCCTCGCGGCCGCGCGCCACGTCTTCCGGGTACGGCGGCTGGCCGGCGGCGATCTGGCGGGGGCGCTGGAGGCGCTGGAGGAGGCGAGCGCGGAAGCGGAGGGGGCGCTTCCGGACGGGAGCGCGGGTAGGGGCACCAGTACGGGTGCCGGCGGCAACGCCTTCGTGCTGGCGGGCGACGACTCCTTCCACCTGCTGGACCGGCCCGACCCCGTGCTGCTGCGGGAGGCCGTGCCGGAGGACCGGCCGGAGCCGTGGCGGCGGCTGGACGCCACCGTGCTGCACAGCCTGCTGCTCGACCGCGTCTGGCAGGTGCCGGACTCCCCCGACCACATCCGCTACATCCACGACACCGAGGCGGCGGTCCGCCTCGCCGGGCAGCTCGGCGGCACCGCCGTGCTGATGCACCCGGTGCGCGAGCACATCGTGCTCGACCTGGCCCGCCAGGGCGTGATGATGCCCCGCAAGTCCACGTCCTTCGGGCCGAAGCCGGCGAGCGGGCTGGTGATGCGGAGCGTCGAGCTGGGATGACCGGCCGGCGCCATTCCGCCGCCTCCGAAACGGCGAGGGCGGCACCCGCGTGGTCGCGGATGCCGCCCTCAACTCACCGGATGGTGAAGGACGTTCAGTCGTCCTCGCGCTCCGGGTGCGCCGGGGCGCGGAACGGGGAGTCGAGGAAGGACGACGGCTCGGCCGATCCGGCGTCGCCGCCGGTCACCTGGTCCTCGTCGCCCGCCGGGTCCTTGACGTCCTCGGCGCTGTCCTCGGCGTCGTCCGTGTCCTGGGCGTCCTCCGTGTCCTCGGTGTCCTCCGAGATGCCGGCCGCCTTGGCATCGGCCTTCACGTCGGACGAGGAGTCCGCGTCGTCGCGGTCCTCGTCGTCCTCGTCGTCCACGTCGTCCACGTCGTCCACGTCGTCCACGTCGTCCACGTCGTGGGCGTCCTCGTCGTCGACCACGACCTCGTCGGTCAGGCCGTCGTCGATCACCTCGACCACCACGTCGGCGCCGGCGGGCGCGTCCGTCGCGGCGTCCGTGCCCGCGTCCGACGCGTGGCCGGCCTCGTCGTCGTCCTCGTCACCCTCGAAAGCGTCCACGAACGCGACACCGTCGAGCTGGGCGAGCCGGTCGGAGGCGTCGGTCGTCCCGTTGTGGTCGGCCTCCACCGCCTTCGCGAACCACTCGCGGGCCTCGGTCTCCCGGCCCACCGCGAGCAGCGCGTCGGCGTAGGCGTAACGCAGCCGGGCCGTCCACGGGTGGATGGCGTTCGCCGCCAGCTCCGAGCTCTGGAGGGTGACCACCGCGGCCTCGGCCTGGCCGAGGTCCTGCCGGGCGCCGGCCGCGACCAGCCGCATCTCGACCTGCCCGGCCTTGTCCAGCTTGTGCACCTCGGGCGCACCCGCCATCTCCAGGGCGCGCTCGGGCCGCCCGAGCCCGCGCTCGCAGTCGGCCATCACCGGCCACAGGTCCACCGTGCCGGTCATCCGCCGGGTGGTGCGGAACTCCGCCAGCGCCTCCGAGTACCGCTCGGTCGCGTACGACGCGAAGCCGGCCGCCTCCCGGACCGCCGCGACGCGCGAGGCGAGCCGCAGCGCGACACGTGAGTACGCGTACGCCTGCTCCGGCTCCTCGTCGAGGAGCCGCGCGACCATCACCAGGTTGCGTGCCACGTCCTCCGCGAGCGTCTTCGGCAGGCTCATCAGCTCCTGCCGCACGCTCGGGTCGATCTCCTGGCCGGTGACCTCCTCCGAAATCGGCAGCCGCCTGACCGGCTCGCGGTCGTCCCTGCGCTCGTCCCGGCCGCCGCGGCTCTCGAACCTGCCCCGGCCCTGCACCGCCGGACGCCGGCCATGGCCGCGGTCGTCGTCGCGCCGCGGGCCGCGCGGACGGTCGTCCCTGCGGTCGTCGCGCCGGTCATCACGCGGGCGGTCGTCACGGCGGAAGCTGCCGCGGTCGTCATCACGACGCGGCCCACGCGGACGGTCGTCACGCCGGTCATCACGCGGGCGATCGTCACGACGGAACCCGCCGCCGGGACGGTCGTCCCTGCGGTCGTCACGGGGGCGGTCGTATCGAGGACGGTCGTCGCGGGGACGGTCGTCGCGCGGGCGGTCGTAGCGGGGCCGGTCCGAACGGTCGTCACGGCGGAAGCCACCGCCGCCACCACCACCGGGGCGGTCGTCACGACGGAACCCACCGCGATCGTCGTCACGACGCGGACCACGCGGACGGTCGTCCCTGCGGTCATCACGCCGGAAGCCGCCACCACCGCCACCCGGACGGTCGTCGCGCGGGCGGTCATAGCGGGGCCGGTCCGAACGGTCATCGCGACGGAAGCCACCGCCACCACCACCGGGGCGGTCGTCACGACGGAACCCACCGCGATCGTCGTCACGACGCGGACCACGCGGACGGTCGTCCCTGCGGTCATCACGAGGACGGTCATCACGCCGGAAGCCACCGCCACCGCCACCCGGACGGTCGTCGCGCGGGCGGTCATAGCGGGGCCGGTCCGAACGGTCATCGCGACGGAAGCCACCGCCACCACCACCGGGGCGGTCGTCACGACGGAACCCGCCACGGTCGTCATCACGACGCGGACCACGCGGACGGTCATCCCTGCGGTCATCACGGGGACGGTCATCACGGGGACGGTCAAAGCGCGGCCGGTCCGAACGGTCGTCACGACGGAAGCCACCGCCACCACCACCGGGGCGGTCGTCACGACGGAACCCGCCACGGTCGTCATCACGACGCGGACCACGCGGACGGTCATCACGCGGGCGGTCGTCCCTGCGGAAACCGCCACCGCCACCCGGGCGGTCATCGCGACGGAAACCGCCGCCACCGCCCTGACGGTCGTTACGGGGACGGTCATAGCGCGGCCGGTCGGAACGGTCGTCGCGACGGTTGCCGGCGCCACCACGGTGGTCATCGCGACGCGGGCCACCGGGACGGTCGTCACGCCGATCCTCGCGGCGGTGATCGCCGCGCTCGGGCCTGTCTTCGGGCGAGTTGGACATCGACGTGACTCCTGTCGGATCGTACTGCTGTAGTTCAAGTCTCCCGTAGCGGCCGGGAGGACGCGCTTCGAGCACAACAAAAAGGACCCCTGGTCCCAGCGCTCAGGCCAGGACCAAGGGTCCAGAAAGATTGTTCGGCGGTGTCCTACTCTCCCACAGGGTCCCCCCTGCAGTACCATCGGCGCTGAAAGGCTTAGCTTCCGGGTTCGGAATGTAACCGGGCGTTTCCCTAACGCTATGACCACCGAAACACTATCGGGTCATCCCGCATACACGGGATTTCGACAGAGTCCGAGCGAACAAGCACACTTTTCAGTTGAGTGTTCACCGGATGCGACTGTTCGCAACCCGGGAACCAAACAGTGGACGCGAGCATACATGGACAAGCCCTCGGCCTATTAGTACCGGTCAGCTCCACCCCTCACGAGGCTTCCACATCCGGCCTATCAACCCAGTCGTCTACTGGGAGCCTTACCCCATCAAGTGGGTGGGAGCCCTCATCTCGAAGCAGGCTTCCCGCTTAGATGCTTTCAGCGGTTATCCCTCCCGAACGTAGCCAACCAGCCATGCCCTTGGCAGGACAACTGGCACACCAGAGGTTCGTCCGTCCCGGTCCTCTCGTACTAGGGACAGCCCTTCTCAAGACTCCAACGCGCGCAGCGGATAGGGACCGAACTGTCTCACGACGTTCTAAACCCAGCTCGCGTACCGCTTTAATGGGCGAACAGCCCAACCCTTGGGACCGACTCCAGCCCCAGGATGCGACGAGCCGACATCGAGGTGCCAAACCATCCCGTCGATATGGACTCTTGGGGAAGATCAGCCTGTTATCCCCGGGGTACCTTTTATCCGTTGAGCGACGGCGCTTCCACAAGCCACCGCCGGATCACTAGTCCCTACTTTCGTACCTGCTCGACCCGTCAGTCTCACAGTCAAGCTCCCTTGTGCACTTACACTCAACACCTGATTGCCAACCAGGCTGAGGGAACCTTTGGGCGCCTCCGTTACCCTTTAGGAGGCAACCGCCCCAGTTAAACTACCCACCAGACACTGTCCCTGATCCGGATCACGGACCGAGGTTAGACATCCAGCACGACCAGAGTGGTATTTCAACGACGACTCCACCACGGCTGGCGCCGCGATATCAAAGTCTCCCACCTATCCTACACAAGCCGAACCGAACACCAATATCAAGCTATAGTAAAGGTCCCGGGGTCTTTCCGTCCTGCTGCGCGAAACGAGCATCTTTACTCGTAGTGCAATTTCACCGGGCCTATGGTTGAGACAGTCGAGAAGTCGTTACGCCATTCGTGCAGGTCGGAACTTACCCGACAAGGAATTTCGCTACCTTAGGATGGTTATAGTTACCACCGCCGTTTACTGGCGCTTAAGTTCTCAGCTTCGCCACACCGAAATGTGACTAACCGGTCCCCTTAACGTTCCAGCACCGGGCAGGCGTCAGTCCGTATACATCGCCTTACGGCTTCGCACGGACCTGTGTTTTTAGTAAACAGTCGCTTCTCGCTGGTCTCTGCGGCCACCCCCAGCTCACACCGTAAAGATGATCACCGGAAGTGGCCCCCCTTCTCCCGAAGTTACGGGGGCATTTTGCCGAGTTCCTTAACCATAGTTCACCCGAACGCCTCGGTATTCTCTACCTGACCACCTGAGTCGGTTTAGGGTACGGGCCGCCATGAAACTCGCTAGAGGCTTTTCTCGACAGCATAGGATCATCCACTTCACCACAATCGGCTCGGCATCAGGTCTCAGACTTAATGTGTGACGGATTTACCTACCACACGTCCTACACCCTTACCCCGGGACAACCACCGCCCGGGCTGGACTACCTTCCTGCGTCACCCCATCGCTTACCTACTACAAGTCCGGTTCAGCGGCTCCACCACTCCCCCTCACTCCGAAGAGATCAGAGGTGGCTTCACGGCCTTAGCATCGCTCGGTTCAGTACTGGGCGTTTCAAAGCGGGTACCGGAATATCAACCGGTTGTCCATCGACTACGCCTGTCGGCCTCGCCTTAGGTCCCGACTTACCCTGGGCAGATCAGCTTGACCCAGGAACCCTTAGTCAATCGGCGCAAGAGTTTCCCACTCTTGTATCGCTACTCATGCCTGCATTCTCACTCGTGAACCATCCACCACTCGCTTACGCGGCGGCTTCACCCGGCACACGACGCTCCCCTACCCATCCACACTCCCGTTGGGGATATTGCGTGAATGACACGACTTCGGCGGTACGCTTGAGCCCCGC
>NZ_CP109018.1:5980000-7472500 GCF_036226785.1 Streptomyces sp. NBC_00669 | reverse complement strand
GCGGTAGGGGCTGACCGTGGGGTCGGCGTCGATCCAGTAGCGCCAGGGGTGGGCCGCCCCGTCGCCGCCGACTCCGGTGCGCGGGCCGCTGCGGATGGCCCCCGCGGCGGGCGGGGTGCCGGTGAGGACGCGGAACGGGCCGCCGTCGGCGGAACAGGCGTCGGCGCCGTTGAGCGTGCGGTCCACGCCGAGTGCGGTGGCGAGCCGGGCCGGGCCCTGGGCGAGGTCGGCGTCCTTGCGGGAGGTGGGGCGGCGGGGGCGGGCGAGGTCGGCGCCCGCGGTGATCCGGCCGGCTCTGAGCAGCACCCCGCTGGCGGTGCCCGCCGGGCCGCAGACCAGGTTCAGGCAGTGCCACATGCCGTAGGTGAAGTAGACGTAGGTGTGGCCGGGCGGGCCGAACATCACGGCGTTGCGGTCGGTGCGGCCGCGGTAGGCGTGGGAGCCGGCGTCGTTGGGGCCGTCGTACGCCTCGACCTCGGTGAGCCGCAGCTCGATCGGGCCGTCGTCGGTGGCGCGGACGAGGGTGCGGCCGAGCAGGTCGGGGGCGATCTCCAGGACCGGCCGGTCGAAGAACGAGCGCTTCAGCGGGGTCCGGTCCGGTGGAGTGGTCACGAGGCAGGAGCGTAGTGGACGAGCCGGAACCGGGTGGGCGGCGCGGACGCCGTGGAGATCCACTCGGCAGGCCCTAGGCTCGGAGCCAGTTCGCTCCGTTCCCGGCGGGGCCCGGTTCCTGGCAGGGGCCCGGTCCCGGCGGGGGCTTCGTTCCAACAGGAGCTTCGTTCCCAACAGGGGCTTCGTTCCCCACAGGAGGTGTCGAGGTGACCGAGCAAGCGCGACGGCCGCTCCCCCATGACTTCCACCCGCCGGTGCCGGCGTTCACGGTGGTCAGCGACGATGTGGCGCCGGGTGCGGCGCTCAAGGACGCCCAGGTGTTCGCGGGCGGGAACACCTCGCCGCAGCTGCGGTGGGAGGGGTTCCCGGCGGGGACCAAGAGCTTCGCGGTGTCCTGCTACGACCCGGACGCGCCGACCGGCAGCGGGTTCTGGCACTGGTCGGTGTTCGACATCCCGGCGTCGGTGACGGAGCTGCCCGCGGGCGCCGGGTCCGGGGACTTCGCCGGGCTGCCGGCGGGCGCGGTGCAGGTACGCAACGACTACGGCACCCGGGACTTCGGTGGCGCCGCGCCGCCGCCCGGGGACGGCCCGCACCGCTATGTGTTCACCGTGTACGCGGTGGACGCGGAGAAGCTGGGGCCGGACGCGGACGCGTCGCCCGCGGTGGTCGGTTTCAACCTCCGGTTCCACGCGCTGGCGCGGGCCCAGCTGATCGGCGTCTACGAGGTGCCGGCCGACGCGGCCTGAGGCGCGTCCCCGGCACCTGCGCAGGCACGTACCCCGGCGGAAAACTCCGTTGTCCGGCGCGGGCGTCGCGGGCACAGTGGTCCCACCTGAAAGACCCCGGGAGGTGGGCGGAAATGCGTGAGACGCTGGTGCTGAATGCGAGTTTCGAGCCGCTGTCGACGGTGTCGCTGCGGCGTGCGGTCGTGCTGGTGATGCAGGACAAGGCGGTCGTCGAGCAGGCCCACCCCGGTCTTCGGGTCCGTGCGGCGCGGGTGGAGATGCCGATGCCGCAGGTGATCAGGCTGTGCCGGTACGTCAGGGTGCCGTTTCGACAACGGGCGCCGTGGTCGCGGCGAGGGGTGCTGGTGCGTGACCGGCACCGCTGCGCGTACTGCGGGCGGCGGGCCACGACCGTGGACCACGTGCAGCCGAAGTCGCGCGGTGGCGGCGACACCTGGCTGAACACGGTGGCGGCGTGCGGTGAGGACAACCAGCGCAAGGCGGACCGTACGCCGGAGCAGGCCGGGATGCGGCTGCTGGTGCGGCCGTTCGAGCCCACTCCGGCCGACGCGCTGCTGCTGGCGCTGGGTGTCCGGGATCGTGCGGACCTGCCGGAGTGGCTGGCGGTGCCGGCCTGAGCCGGTCACCGGCGTTCACTTCAGCAGGAGTTGGACGATCGCCGCGACGCCGACCACGACGATGAGGCCGCGCAGTGCCATCGGCGGGAGGCGGCGCCCCACCCGGGCGCCGATCAGCCCGCCGATGGTGGCGCCGGCCGCGACGAGGGCGACCGCGACCCAGTCCATGTGGGCGATGACGATGAAGAACAGCGCGGCGATGCCGTTGACCATCGCGGCGAGCACGTTCTTCAGGCCGTTGATCCGCTGGAGCGTCTCGTCGAGGAGCAGTCCCATCAGGGACAGGTAGAGGACCCCCTGCGCGGCTCCGAAGTACCCGCCGTACACGCTGGCGAGGAGGATGCCGAGCGGGAGGAAGGGTCCGCCGTTCACGGGGGCGGCGGACCCGCTGCGCTGCCGGCGCGCCTGGATGGCGCGGGTCAGGCGCGGTTGCAGGACCACCAGGACCAGGGCGAGCGCGATGAGCACGGGCACGATCGCGTGGAACGCCTTGGACGGCAGGTTGACCAGGAGGATGGCGCCGGCCGAGCCGCCGATCAGGCAGAAGCCGCCCAGCCGCAGCAGCCGCTCGCGCTGGCCGGCCAGTTCGCGCCGGTAGCCGATGGCGCCGGCCACCGAACCGGGCACCAGGCCGAGGGTGTTGGAGACGTTCGCGGTGACGGGTGGCAGGCCGACGGCCAGCAGGACGGGGAACGTGATCAGGGTGCCCGAGCCGACGATGGTGTTGATGGTGCCGGCCCCGATTCCGGCGGCGAGCACGGCGACGGCTTCCGCTGGCGACATCGGCCCTCCATGATCGGTGCGCGTCCTCCCCGCCGTTGACGGTCGAGGGGTGCGCAGCGATCATGCCACACCGGTGCGCGCGCTTCGAGGGCGTGCCCGGTCCTGGCCGGCGGCGCCCCCGGTGCTTCTCAGCGCTTCTCGCCGGGTCAGTCCTTGTCGAACGGCGGGGCTTCGCGGCGGGGCGCGGGCGTGGCCGCGGGCCGGGTGGCGGGGCTCGCGCCGGTGCCGTTGGCCGGGGCACCGCCGTTGCCCCCGTTGCCTCCGTTGCCGCTCAGGCCGGGGATGTTGACCATGCCGCCGAGGCCCTTGAGGGCGTCGTTGAGCTCGCTGGGGATGATCCAGAGCTTGTTGGCGTCGCCCTCGGCGATCTTCGGGAGCATCTGGAGGTACTGGTAGGCGAGGAGCTTCTGGTCCGGGTCGCCGGCGTGGATCGACTCGAAGACGGTGCGGATCGCCTGCGCCTCACCCTCGGCGCGCAGGGCGGCGGACTTCGCGTCACCCTCGGCGCGCAGGATCGAGGACTGCTTCTCGCCCTCCGCGGTGAGGATCTGGGACTGCCGGATGCCCTCGGCGGTGAGGATCGCGGCGCGCTTGTCACGGTCGGCGCGCATCTGCTTCTCCATCGAGTCCTGGATGGAGGTGGGCGGTTCGATCGCCTTGAGCTCGACGCGGTTGACGCGGATGCCCCATTTGCCGGTCGCCTCGTCGAGGACGCCGCGCAGCGCCGCGTTGATCTCCTCGCGCGAGGTGAGGGTCCGCTCCAGGTCCATGCCGCCGATGATGTTGCGGAGCGTGGTGACGGTGAGCTGCTCGATCGCCTGGATGTAGCTGGCGACTTCGTAGGTGGCGGCCCGGGCGTCGGTGACCTGGTAGTAGATGACCGTGTCGATGTTCACCACCAGGTTGTCCTGGGTGATCACCGGTTGCGGCGGGAACGGCACGACCTGTTCGCGCAGGTCGATGCGGTTGCGGATGGTGTCGATGAACGGGACGACGATGTTCAGCCCGGCGCTGAGGGTGCGTGTGTAGCGGCCGAAGCGCTCGACGATGGCGGCGCTGGCCTGGGGGATGACCTGGACCGTCCTGATCAGCGCGATGAAGACGAGCACCACCAGGATGATGAGGACGATGATGATGGGCTGCATGGTCACTCCGGCGCCGGTTGAGTGCGGATGGAGCATGTACTACGACATGATCAATTGTCGCAGACAGTAGGCGTACCGCGTGCGGGGTTCGGCGAATTCCCGGTCTGCGGCGGCTCGTTGACTGCTGCGGTGGTGCTGTGCGGTGGTGCTCTGCGGTCCAGCTCTGCGGTGCTGCGGTCCCTCGATACTGCGGGTGCTGCGGGTGCTGCGGTCCTTCGGTGCTGCGGGTACTTCCGTGCCGCGGGTTCGCCGCGGGTCCTTCGGGCCTACATCACGACCGCGGTCGCGCCGTCGATCTCCACGACGTCCACCTGCTGGCCGGGGTCGAAGACGCGGTCGTGTTCCAGGGCGCGGGCCGACCAGATCTCCCCGGCGAGCTTGATCCTTCCGCCCGCCCCGTCGTCGACGCGTTCGAGCACGACGGCCCGCTTGCCCTTGAGCGCGTCCACGCCGCTGCGCTGCTCGGGACGCTGGCGGTTGCGGTAGGCGATCGGCCGGACGAAGACGAGCAGCGCCACGGAGACCACGACGAAAACGATGACCTGGGCCACGATGCCGCCGCCGGCTCCCGCGGTGACGGCTCCGCCGACCGCTCCGACCGCGAACATGCCGAATTCGGGCATCGCCGTGATCACCAGCGGGATGCCCAGCCCCACCGCGGCCACCAACCACCACACCCATGCGTCCACGACGCCAATCGTAGGCGTACACGGCCCAGTTGCGGCAGTGCGCAAGCCGGACACCTACGTCGGGGGTTGCTGCCGGGTTCCTACTTCAGCGGCAGACCCGCGGCGGTCCAGCGGTCGCCGCGGCGCTCGACGACGAGCGGGAGCCCGAAGCAGTGCGACAGGTTGCGGGAGCTGAGCTCGGTCTCCAGCGGGCCGGCGGCGACCACCTTGCCCTGGCGGATCATCAGCACGTGGGTGAAGCCGGGGGCGATCTCCTCGACGTGGTGGGTCACCATGATCATGGAGGGCGCGATCGGGTCGCGGGCGAGCCGGCCGAGCCGCCGCACCAGGTCCTCGCGGCCGCCGAGGTCGAGTCCGGCCGCGGGCTCGTCGAGCAGCAGCAGCTCGGGGTCGACCATCATCGCGCGGGCGATCAGGGTCCGCTTGCGCTCGCCCTCGGAGAGGGTGCCGAACTTCCGGTCGAGGAACTCGGTCATGCCGAGCCGGTCGAGGAAGGCGCGGGCCCGCTCCTCGTCGACCTGTTCGTACCCCTCGTTCCAGGTGGCGGTCATGCCGTAGGCGGCGGTGAGCACGGTCTCCAGGACGGTCTGGCGGCGCGGCATCTTCTCCGCCATGGCGGCGCCGGCCACGCCGATCCGCGGCCGCAGCTCGAAGACGTCGACGCTGCCGAGCTTCTCGCCGAGGATCTGCACGGTGCCCGCGCTCGGGAAGAGGTAGCTGGAGGCGACGTTCAGCAGGGTGGTCTTGCCGGCGCCGTTGGGACCGAGGATGACCCAGCGCTCGCCCTCGGCGACCGACCAGGAGACCCCTTCGACCAGAGCGCGTCCGTCGCGGACCACGGATACGTCCACCAGCTCCAGTACATCGCTCATGAGCGCGCTGTCTCCCATTGCATCTCGGCAGTCTCGGCATGTCGGTGTGCCGGGATCGGCACGGGCCGGAAGGAACAACCCCCGAGGAAAACTTACGCCACCACACGAGCGGTCCAGTCCATAGGCTGGGGGCATGCTTGATGAACCTCGTTCAGGACGGCTGGCGGCGTGGGGAAATGCCCTGCTTGCCGGACTTGCCGCCCCTGATGACGTTGCTCAGCGGATCTCGGCCGACGACGCGGTGCACCGCGTCGTCGGGCTGCCGGGCGAACCGGCCCCGGTCGGGCTCACCCTGGGCCTGGGCAGACTCCGCGCCCTGGGCGTCACCGGCCTGCGGCTCGCGCTGCCGGTGGCGGGGCACCCGCTGGGGCTGTCCGGCCCGCCCGAGTTCAACGCCCGCGCGATGGCGGCCGGCGAGGCGGTGCTGACGGTGGGCGCGGTCTCGCTCGGCCTGGTCCCGGAGGTCTACGAGGCCGGGCCGGCCGGTGACCTGCACGTGGACGTGGAGTGGCAGTGCCTGCCGGTACGCGACTCCCCGCCGGCCGACGTGCCCTCGCTCGGCGAGGCGGAGCGGGAGCTGGCCGAGGCACTGCGCGACGCCACCGACGCGCTGGCGCAGCTCGACGTGGCCGGCGCGGGTCCGGCCGCGCAGGCGGCGCTGGAGGCGTACCGGGCGCGGGCGGAGCGCGGCCGCGAGGTGCTCGCGCCGGGCTACCCGCCGCGCGCGGTGCGGGTGTTGGAGCTGGCGCAGCGGGTGGCGGCGCTGGTGTCGATAGCGTCCGACGGGCACGGCGGCGCGGTGAGCGCGTCGCAGATCGCGGCCCGCGCGGAGTTGCTGCGGCCGGTGGAGCGGACCGCGCGGCGCGCGCAGGTGGCGGCGTACAACGCGTACGTGGAGGAGGCGGAGCGGCGCCGGCCGTAGCCCGGGGCCGGCCGCGGGGTTCGCGACCGGGGCCGCGACCCGTACCGACCCGACAGCCGTACCGACCCGACAGCCGTGCGGGCCCGGCGGCGACGTACGGGGACGTCGGCCGCGGGGCCCGCGCGGGTTGGTGCCGCCCGAGGTTCAGGCGGCGGCCGGTGTCACAGGTTGGCGCCGGTGTTGCCGAAGGCCGGGTTGAGCAGGCCGATCACGTTGACGGTGTTGCCGACCACGTTGACCGGGACGTGCACCGGGACCTGCACGAGGTTGCCGGAGGCCACGCCCGGGGACTTCACGGCGGCACCGTGCGCGCCCGAGTCGGCCGAGGCCGCACCGGCGCCGGCGGCGATGAGGCCACCCGCCACGAGGGTGATGGTCGCGGCCTTCTTCAGGTTCTTCACTTCGAACTTCCTCCTTGCGAGACGCGTCGCGGCCAGCCGCCGCGACACGCCATGCAGAACGGATCGCCGCCGCATCGGATGCGCGCCCCGGGAGACATACACCCGACAGTATGAATCTCACTCCGCCAAGCGCGGGTGTGCGGGCGTGGCGCGCCGGCGCCCGAGGGAGCGCGCCGACGGGCCACGCGCGCCAGGTGCCTCGTCGGGCGCGTGCCGGTCGCCGGCGGTCAGTCGCCGACGACCGGTCGCCCACGGCCGGACGTCCACGACCGGACGCCCACGGCCGGATGCCTACGGTCAGTCGCCGACGCCGTTGCGGACCGCCCACAGCGCCGCCTGGGTGCGGTCGGCGAGGTCCAGCTTCATGAGGATGTTCGACACGTGGGTCTTCACGGTCTTCTCGGAGAGCACCAGCGCACGCGCGATCTCGCGGTTGGAGCGGCCGTCGGCGATCAGACCGAGGACCTCGCGCTCGCGTTCGGTCAGCGCGTTGCCGCGCCCGCTGCCCGGGGCGGGCTGGTCCGGGGCGAGCAGCGCCCCGGCCACCTCGGGCTGGAGCAGGACGTGCCCGGCGTGCACCGAGCGGATCGCGTCGGCGAGCGCGACCGGGTCGACGTCCTTGTAGACGTAACCGGCGGCGCCGGCCCGCAGGGCGGGGACCACGGTGCGCTTCTCGGTGAAGCTGGTCACGATGAGGACCCGGGCGGGGCTGTCCGCCTCGTGCAGCAGCCGCAGCGCCTCGATGCCGTCGGTGCCGGGCATCTTGACGTCCATCAGGATCACGTCGGGCCGCAGCTCCAGCGCGCGGGCCACGCCCTCGTCGCCGTCGGCGGCCTCGCCGACCACCTCGATGTCGCCCTGGACCTCCAGGAACGTCCGCAGGCCGCGGCGGACCACCTGGTGGTCGTCCACGAGCAGCACCCGGATCACCTTGTCAGCCACCTGGCACCTCCATCTCGATGACGGTGCCCTTGCCGGGCTCCGATTGCACGCTCAGCGATCCGCCGACGCCGTCGGCGCGGTCCCGCATGGAGACCAGGCCGAGGTGGCGGCCGGCCCGGCGGACGGCGGTGGGGTCGAAGCCGCGGCCGTCGTCGCGGATGCGCAGCCGGGCGCCCCTGCCGTGTCCTTCGAGGGTGACGGCGACCGTGCGGGGGGCCGCGTGCCGCAGCGCGTTGTGGGTGGCCTCCTGGGCGACCCGCAGCAGGGCCTCCTCCTGGGGCGCGGGCAAGGCGCGCGTCCGGAAGGCGCGGAAGGTCACGCTGGCGGAGTGCACCCGGTCCAGGACGTCGGCCTGGGTGCGCAGGGTGGCCACGAGCCCGTCCTCGTCCAGCGCGGCCGGCCGCAACTCCACGACGACGGCCCGCAGCTCGTCGGCGGCCTCGGCGGCGAGCATGGCGACCTGCCGGATCTCCTCCTTGGCGCGGCCGGGGTCGGTGTCGACCAGTGCGGCCGACGCCTGGGCGGTCAGCCGCAGCGAGAAGAGCTTCTGGGAGACCGCGTCGTGCAGTTCGTGGGCGATCCGGGCGCGCTCGCCGGCCAGCGTCAGCTCGCGGCTGCGTTCGTGCAGCCGTGCGTTGGTGAGGGCGATGGCGGCGTGGTCGGCGAGGATGCGCAGCAGGTCCTCGTCGTCCTGGGTGAAACCGGCCGGGCAGGCCCAGTCCGTGGAGTCCTGGGCGGAGCCCGCGCCGGCATCGGTCCCGACGTCGGCGCCGGCATCGGAGTCGGCACCCCTGCCGGGGCCGTCGGCGTTGGCAGAGCCGTCGGCGTTGCCGGAGCGCTCGGCCGGGATCTTCTTGTTCGCGAGGAAGATCGCGCCGAGGATCTCGTCGCCGTCGGCCACCGGCATGCCGATGAAGTCCTTCATCACCGGGTGGGCGCGCGGCCAGCCGGCGAAGCTCTCGAAGTCGCGTACGTCGGTGAGCCGCTGCGGGGTGGCCTCGTGGAGCATCGCGGCGAGCACGCCGTGCTGCCGGGGCAGCGGGCCGATCGCCTTCCACTCCTCGTCGCTGACCCCGTCGACCACGAACTGGGCGAAGCCGCCCTGGTCGTCGGGCACGCCGAGCGCGGCGTACTGCGCGCCCAGCAGTTCCCGGGCCGAGGCCACGATGGTCTGCAGGACCTCGCGCACCTCCAGCCGCCGGTTCATCGCCACGATCGCGGCGCTGACCGCTTCGATGCCGCCTCGCGGCGCCCGTTCGGACATGCCCTCAACGGTACCCGCCGCAGGTGACGGGCCGTATGCGCCGCAGGACGGACTGTCCTGGTCCCTGTGGACTAGGGCCAAGTGCCCGCGCCGGTTGCGGCGGCCGCCCGAGGCGGGCGGCGCGGTCGCGTTCCTACGGTGTGGGCATCGGGTCCGGCGACCGCGCCGGGCCGTGGCGGAAGGCGGGCACCATGCCGGTGGCGATCATCACGGGCGCGTCGCGCGGGTTGGGCCGGGCGCTGGCCGAGGAGCTGGCCGGACGCGGCTGGGACCTGGTGCTGGACGGCCGCGACGCGGACAGGCTGCGGGCGTCGGTACGGGACCTGGAGCGCGACCGGACCGACGATCCGACAACCCTCAAATCGGGCGAATCGCACAATGCCCCCTATATAGGGGACAAAGGTGCACGGGGTCCGCAGGGCGGAAGCACAGCACCGGACCGGCCGGCGCGCGGCCGGGTACGGGCGGTCGCCGGTGACGTGACGCGCCCGGAGCACCGGGCCGAGCTGGTCGCGGCGGCCCGGGAACTGGGTGGCAGCGCGGGCCCGGACCTGCTGGTCAACAACGCGAGCTCGCTGGGCGCGGAGCCGCTGGTGCCGCTGGCCGAGCTGGCCGAGGACGGGCTGCGCGAAGCGCTGGAGACCAACGTCATGGCGCCCTTCGCCCTGGTCAGGGCGGCGCTGCCGGGACTGCGGGCGGCAGGCGGCGCGGTGCTGAACGTCAGCTCGGACGCGGCCGTGGCGGCGTATCCCACCTGGGGCGGGTACGGCGCGAGCAAGGCCGCGCTCGACCACCTGTCGGCGGTGCTCGCCGAGGAGGAACCCGCGGTCCGGGTGTGGTGGGTGGACCCCGGCGACCTGCGGACCGAGCTGTACGCGGCGGCGGTGCCGGACGACCCCGACTTCGCGGAGCGGCTGCTACCGGAGCAGGTGGCGCCCGCGGTGCTGCGGCTGCTCGACGGCCCGGCCGGCAGCGGCCGCTACGTCGCCGCCGAACTGGCCGGCCCGAAGGAGGCGCGATGAGCGCGGCGGCACCGGCCCTGGTCTGCGAGACCTGCGACGCCGAGGCGGCCCGGGTGGACACCGGGGCCCTGGCGGACCTCCGGCTGCCGCCGGAACTGTCGGCCGCGGTGCCCGCGCCGCGCCGGGACGCGGTACGGCTGCTGGTCGGGCGGCGGAGCGGCGGCGAGGTGACCCACCACGGGTTCCGCGAGCTGCCCGGGCTGCTGCGGGCCGGGGACGTCCTGGTGGTCAACACGTCGAGGACGCTGCCGGCGGCGCTGGACGGCTGGGCGGCGGACCCGGGCACCGGCGGGACCGCCGGCGCCCGGGCCGCCTCGAAGGCCGGCCCGCCTGTGGTGGTGCACTTCTCCACCCGGCGTGACGACGGCCGCTGGGTGGTGGAGGTGCGCTCCCCCGACGGGCACGGCTCGACCGTGCGCAGGCCCGGCGGACCGGCCGGAACCGAGGTGCGGCTGGCCGGCGGCGGCCGGCTCGTGCTGGAGCGCCCGCTCGACCCGGCCACCGACCGGCTGTGGGTGGCGTCGGTACGGGTGCCGGACGTGGTGCGGCACCTGCGCCGCCACGGGCGGCCGATCCGCTACGCGTACACCGCGCGCGACCAGCCGCTGTCGGCGTACCAGACGGTCTTCGGCACGCCGTCGGCCGACGGGCGGGGCTCGGCGGAGATGCCGAGCGCGGCCCGGCCGTTCACCGCGTCGCTGGTCACGGAGCTGGTCAGCCGGGGAGTGCAGATCGCACCGATCGAGCTGCACACCGGGGTGGCGTCCGCCGAGGCGCACGAGCCCCCGTACGCGGAGCCGTACACCGTGCCGGCGAGCACCGCGTGGCAGGTGAACGCGGCCCGGGCGGCCGGCGGGCGGGTGGTGGCGGTCGGCACCACGGCCGTGCGCGCGCTGGAGTCGGCGGCCGACGGGCGCGGGGTGGTGCGGGCGGCACACGGCTGGACGGAGCTGGTGATCACCCCGGAGCGCGGGGTGCGCGCGGTGGACGGCCTGCTGACCGGGCTGCACGAGCCGGAGGCGTCCCACCTGCTGATGCTGCGGGCCCTGTCGGGCGACGGGCTGCTCACCCGCGTCTACGCGGAAGCGTTGCGCGGCCGTTATCTCTGGCACGAGTTCGGAGACGTCAACCTGCTGCTGCCATAAGGGCTTTCAGCCCCCGAATAAGCGTCACATAAAGCACCCCCTCCGTCACCTTCCGCGACGCAGGGGGTGCCCCCTTGTGACCTCACCTATAGGACCTGCGTCACATACTAAGGCGCTTAGTGGAATTCAGGTCCCGAAACTCCGGGAGAAAACCCGGGAACTCCGGCGCGGGCGCCAGCCGCATCTACGAGTTCGGCTCGTAGCAGGGCTCATTGACCCCCGATTTCCGACCCTCTAACAATTCTCGGGTCCCAATCGGAAGAGGTAATCCCGCATGCAGCTCCCCACGATCCCGAAGATCGACCGACTGTCCAGGAAGCACAAGATCACGGTGGCCGGTGTCGCCGCCGCCGCGGCCGTTGCCCTGACAGTCACCGGTCTCGAGGCGACCGCTGGTGGGTCGGCTGTCGCCGCAGGCGACCCGACTGGGTTCTCCGTCTCCACCGGCGACCAGGTCAAGAGCATCAGCCCCGAGTCCGGCATGGCCTCCCAGAAGGCCATGTCCGACCAGGCCACTGCTCAGAAGAAGGCCGCCGCGGACGCCGCGGCGAAGAAGAAGGCGGCTGCGGACGCCGTCGCGAAGAAGAAGGCCGCGGACGCGGCTGCCGCGAAGAAGAAGGCGGCCGACGAGGCCGCCGCGCGCGCCAAGGAAGCGGCCAACCGCTCCACCAAGCGCGTCGTGATCAAGAAGACCGCGCCGGTGATCAAGAAGACCGCGCCGGTGGCGAAGAAGGCCGCCCCGGTCGCCAAGGCCGCTCCGGTCGCGAAGGCCACGACCGCGGCGCCGGCCGCGGTGACCTACCCGAACAACCTGGACGGCTGGATTCGCGAGGCCCGGGCCACCCTGGCCGCGCACAACATTCCGGTCCCGACGTACAACGGCATTTACCGCAACATCATTCGGGAGTCGTCCGGCAACCCGAACGCGATCAACCTGTGGGACTCGAACGCCGCGAAGGGCATTCCCTCCAAGGGCCTGCTCCAGACCATCGACCCCACGTTCAACGCGTACCACGTCTCCGGCACCTCGTGGAACGTCTACAACCCGGTCGCGAACATCGCCGCCGCCTGCAACTACGCGTACCACGTGTACGGCGGCATGGACAACGTGAACTCGGCGTACTGATCGAGCGATCCGCCGAATGCGGGAACCCGAAAGGGCGGTGGGACACATGCGTCCCACCGCCCTTTCCGCTGCCCTGAACTGCCCGCGGCCGGGCCGCGGACCGGCTACTTCCGCATGACCTCCGGCTCGTGCCTGCGCAGCAGCCGGGCGACGACGAAGCCGCACAGCACGGACATCGCCAGCAGCACCACGACGTCCAACGTCCAGGCGCCCGCGGTGTGCTGCCACAGCGCGTCATGCGTCCTGCGGGTCGGGTCCCATGGCAGCAGCGTGTTGAGGCTCGCCGTGGCGCCCGCCCCGGCCACCGCCCAGCGGGCCGGCATCAGCCAGGACAGCTGCTCCACCCCGGGCTTGCCGTAGAGCTGGAAGAGCACCCCGGTGAAGACGATCTGCACGATGGCGAACATGACCAGCAGCGGCATGGTCTTCTCCGCCGTCTTCACCAGCGCCGAGATGATCAGGCCGACCATCATCGAGGTGAAGCCGAACACGATGATGACCAGCGTCATCTCCACGCCCGGGTGGCTGTGCAGGACGACGCCCTGGGTGGGCATCTTGCGCGGCGCGAAGCCGATGCCGCAGATGATCGCGCCCTGCAGCGCGGTGATCAGGCCGAGCACGATGACCTTGGACATCAGGTACGCCGACCGGGACAGCCCGACCGCGCGTTCCCGCTCGTAGATCACCCGCTCCTTGATCAGCTCGCGGACCGAGTTCGCCGCGCCCGCGAAGCACGCGCCGACCGCGAGGATCATCAGGATGGTGCCCGCGTCCTTGTTCTGGAAGTACGGCGCCTTGCCGAGGCCGAGGCCGTAGTCGGCGGGGATCAGGATGCTGACCACGCCGAGCACCGCGGGCAGGATCACCATCAGCCCGATGAAGCCCCGGTCGGAGACGATCACCGACAGGTAGCGCCGAACCAGCGTGACCAGCTGCGAGCCCCAGCCCTGCGGCTTGGGCGGCCGCGCCGCCTGGTACGGGATGTAGTGCGCGGCCTGCGGGGCCGCCTGGTCCAGTTCGGCGGCGTACGTCTGGTAGTGCTGCGAACCGCGCCAGCGGCCGGACCAGTCGTAGTCGCGGTAGTTCTCGAACGCGGAGAAGACGTCGGCCCAGTTGTCGTAGCCGAAGAAGGTCAGCGCCTCGTCCGGCGGGCCGAAGTACGCCACCGCGCCGCCCGGCGCCATGACCAGCAGCTTGTCGCACAGCGCCAGTTCCGCCACCGAGTGGGTGACGACCAGGACGGTCCGGCCGTCGTCGGCGAGGCCGCGCAGCAGCTTCATCACGTCGCGGTCCATGCCCGGGTCGAGGCCGGAGGTCGGCTCGTCCAGGAAGATCAGCGACGGCTTCGTCAGCAGTTCCAGGGCGACCGAGACGCGCTTGCGCTGGCCGCCGGAGAGCGAGGTGACCTTCTTGTCGGCGTGGATGTCGAGCTTCAGCTCGCGCAGCACCTCGTCGATCCGCGCCTCGCGCTCCGCGGTCGCGGTGTCGCCGGGGAAGCGGAGCTTGGCGGCGTACCGCAGCGCGGTCCTGACCTGGAGCTCCTTGTGCAGGATGTCGTCCTGCGGGACCAGGCCGATGCGCTGGCGCAGCTCCGCGAACTGCTTGTACAGGTTGCGGTTGTCGTACAGCACCTCGCCCTGGTCGGCCGGCCGGTAGCCGGTCAGCGCGCGCAGCAGGGTCGACTTGCCGGAGCCGGACGGGCCGATCACGCCGATCAGCGACTTCTCCGGCACCCCGAAGGAGACGTCCCGCAGGATCGTCTTCGTGGTCTTGCCGTGCGGCACCGTCACCGACAGGCGGCGCGCGGAGAACGACACGTCGCCGGTGTCGACGAACTCCTCCAGCCGGTCGCCGACCAGCCGGAAGGTGGAGTGGCCCACGCCGACGATGTCGTTGGGGCCCAGCAGATGGCGCTGCACCGGCTGGCCGTTGACATAGGTGCCGTTGTGGCTGCCCAGGTCGGCGATCTCGTAGCGGCCGTCCGGGTGCGCGCGGAACTCCGCGTGGTAGCGGGAGACCTGGAGGTCGGAGACGACCAGCTCGTTCTCCAGCGCACGGCCGATCTTCATCACCCGGCCCAGCGCGAGCTGGTGGAAGGTGGTGGGGCTGCGCACGCCGTAGCCGGGCGCTCCGCCCTGCGGCTGCTGCGGCGGAGACTGCTGCGGCTGCGGTGGTTGCTGCGGGGCTTGCTGCATCTGCGGGCCGGGCGGCTGCGGTTGCTGCTGGGGCGGCCGGCCCCAGCCCTGCTGCGGCGGCTGTTGCGGCGGGACCTGCGCGGGCGGAGCACCCCAACCCCCCGCGCCCTGCTGCCCCTGCTGCCCCTGCTGCGGGACGCCCTGCGGCTGTCCCGCGTACATCTGCGGCTGCTGCTGCGGGGGTTGGTACTGCGGTTGCGGCTGCTGCGGCGGTTGTGGCGGTTGCTGCGGGCGCGCCTGGGGCGGTGCCTGCTGGTAGGCGGCCGCCTGCTGCGGGGCCTGTTGAGGTGCGGACTGCGGCGCGGCCTGGGCCGAGGCGGCCCCCGCGGCCGCCGCGCCCACACCCGCTCCGGCGCTCGCACCCGCGGGACCGGTGAAGTCCAGCCGGGGCCCGTCGGTCGCGTTGCCGAGGTGGACCGCGGCGCCGGGGCCGACGTCGGCGTTCTGGACCCGCCGGCCCTGCACGAAAGTGCCGTTGGTGCTGCCCAAGTCCTCCAGCAGCCAGCCGCGTTCACCGCGGCGGATCGTGGCGTGCCGCCAGGACACCCTCGGATCGTCGAGGACGAGGTCGCCTTGCGGGTCGCGGCCGAGGCTGTAGGACCGGGATGGGTCCAGCGGCCAGGTCTGTCCGTTGAGTTCGAGTACGAGTTCAGGCACCCCATGCCCCATTTGTTGTCCCCCGAAGTCCCCCATGGAGGGGCAGTCTAGGGATTGCGAACATCGGGAGGAACTGTTTCAGGCTCGGATCGGTCACCGATTGCCACCCTCCACGCCCCACGACGCACCCTGCGCACCCCCGGTTCCGCGCCGCGACGCCTTCGGTCCGACCCGGTTCGGCGAGTGCCGGATAAGTAGTACCACCCCGGCAGGGCGCCCCGCGCCGGACCGCACGACCCGCGTCCCGCCGTACCGCCCCGCCCCAGGCCCGGTCGTACGGTCCCTGTCCGGCCGCGCGCCCCGCGTCCCGCCGTACGGCGCCCGCTCCCCCGGCGCCCCGGGTGTCCGCCAGCCGGGACAGCTGGTGCCCGGCCGGCGGACGGCGGATACGGTGGGAGCACCATGAACGACGCCCCGCAGACCCCACCGGCAGCCGCCGCGGACGAGATCGTCCCCACGCTTCCCGCGGCCGACGCGCCGACCCTCCTGGTCAAGATCTTCGGCAAGGACCGGCCCGGGCTCACCGCCGGGCTCTTCGAGACGCTCGCCGGCTACGACGTGGCCGTGGTGGACATCGAGCAGGTGGTGACCCGTGGCCGGATCGTGCTGTGCGCGCTGGTCACCGCCCCCACCGCCCGTGGCGCGGAGAGCGAGCTGCGGGTCACCGTGCACGGCTGGGCCGAGTCGATGAAGATGCAGGCCGAGATCATCTCCGGGATCGGCGACAACAGCCCCCGCGGCGCGGGCCGTTCCCATGTCACGGTGCTCGGCCGGCCGCTGGTACCGGAGTCCATCGCGGCCATAGCGGCTCTGATCACCGAGGTCGGCGGCAACATCGACCGTATCTTCCGGCTGGCGAAGTACCCGGTGACCGCGGTGGAGTTCGCGGTGTCCGGCGCCGAGCACACCGCGCTGCGCTCCGCGCTGGCGCTGGAGTCCGCCGCGCGCGGGGTGGACGTGGCCGTGGTGCCGTCCGGGCTCCAGCGCCGGGCGCAGCGGCTGGTGGTCATGGACGTGGACTCCACCGTCATCCAGGATGAGGTGATCGAGCTGTTCGCCGCGCACGCCGGGTGCGAGGAGCAGGTCGCCGAGGTGACGGCGGCGGCGATGCGCGGCGAGCTGGACTTCGAGCAGTCGCTGCACGCGCGGGTGGCGCTGCTGGCCGGTCTCGACGCGTCCGTGGTGGACAAGGTGCGCGCCGAGGTGCGGCTGACCCCCGGCGCCCGCACCCTGGTGCGTACGCTCAAGCGGCTCGGCTACCAGGTCGGCGTGGTCTCGGGCGGCTTCACCCAGGTGACCGACGACCTCAAGGAGCGGCTGGGGCTGGACTTCGCGGCCGCCAACACCCTGGAGATCGTCGACGGGCGGCTGACCGGCAAGGTGACCGGGCCGATCGTGGACCGCGCCGGGAAGGCACGGCTGCTGCGCTCCTTCGCGCAGCTCGCGGGGGTACCGCTGAGCCAGACGGTGGCCGTCGGCGACGGCGCCAACGACCTGGACATGCTCAACACTGCGGGCCTCGGCGTGGCCTTCAACGCGAAGCCGCTGGTGCGGGAGGCGGCCGACGCCGCGGTGACCGTCCCCTTCCTCGACACCGTGCTGTACCTGCTGGGGATCACCCGCGAGGAGATCGAGGCGGCCGACGCGCTGGACGGCACGGTCACCGACTGAGCCGGGACGGGCCGGGATAGGCCGGAACGGGCCAGGCGCGCGATCCGGCCGCGCGCCGCGCTCCCGCGGGCTCCTCACGGACTCGCCGTTCCGCGGGCTCGCCGTCACCCCCGCGCCCCCGCACTCCCGCGGGCTCCTCGCGCTGTCGCCCGCGCTATCCCTCGTGCGGCGCCCAGAACCCGGTGAGCCGGGCCACGCCGTGCTCGGCGGACTTCCACGGCCCGGTGAAGGTGAGGACGGCGAAGGCCGCGGTGGGGAAGCCGCCACGGTGCATCCGGGACAGCGCGTCGCTGTCCGCCGAGCCGGCCAGCGCCTCGGCGAGGGCGTGCATGCCCGGGTTGTGGCCGACCAGCAGCAGCGAGCCGACGCTGTCGGGGGTCTCCCCGATCAGGGCCAGCAGGTCGCCGAGGCTCGCGTCGTAGAGCCGCTCCTCGTAGACGGTCTTGGGGCGGTGCGTCATCTCGTGCGCGACGAGTTTCCACGTCTCGCGGGTGCGGGTGGCGGTGGAGCACAGCGCGAGGTCGGGGGTGATGCCGTCGTCGGTGAAGCGGCGGCCGGCCGCGGGCGCGTCCAGCCGGCCGCGGTCGGCCAGCGGGCGCTCGTGGTCCGGCACGGACGGCCAGTCGGCCTTGGCGTGCCTGAGCAGGACGATGGTGCGGGTCGAATCGGCGGTCATGTCCTTCAGCTTTCCAGAATTCCGGCCGGCGGGCGCGGGCTGGCCGGTCTCCCGAGGTCGGCGGGCTTCCGCCGCCCCGGGAAAACGCCCCGCCCCGGCGGTGACGGCCGGTGACCGCCGATAACGGCAGGGGCCGGCCGGACGCGCATCGGGCCGGGTCGGGGCCGCTCCAGGCCGCGTCCAGGCCCGATCCAGGCCGCGTCCAGGCCCGATCCACGCCAGCCCCGGGCCCGGGTCAGATCAGGTGGTGCACCAGCGCGCTGAAGACCGCGGCGAGCCGTCCGAACAGGTCGCCGTGCGCCGCGGCCGTCGAGGCGTCCGCGGTCCCGCCGCTGAGCAGCGCCAGCAGCACGGCGAACGCCACCACGGGCAGCGCCACCGCCCACCACGGCACCCGGGTCTGCGCGGTGGACGCCCTTCCCGGGCCGCGGTCGGCACGGGGCGCGGCGGCGGACCGGGGCTGCCGCTCGTACAGGTGCGGGGACTGCGTGGTCACGGTGACCGCCTCCGTGCTGGGTCCGTCGAACTGCCGGATCGCTGTTCTTCCAGGTGCAGTTCGACGCTACGGCGGCGGGGCGCGGCGGCCCATCCGGTCGTCCACCCACTTGACCCTGACCCTGGCCCCCTAGGGAAGGTGGGGTTCTCCCCACCCTCCGCCTCAGGGTCGCGGTCGGGGTCCGGGCCGGAGCCGGTCTAACCCATGCGGGCCGCGATGATGGCGACGACCGCGACGATCGCGGGAACGCCCATCATGAGGCCGAAGACGATGAGCAACCGCCGCTGCGGCTGCGGGGGATTCGGTTCGAGTACGGGCATGACGCTCAGTCTGGCACCGCTTCCTGGAGGGTCCGCACCGGGGTCACAGTTCGTCCTCGATATGGCGGTTGCGGCCGGCCAGCACGCCGCACAGCGCCTGGGGCACCACCAGTGCGATCATCAGCGCCATCGGCAGGCCCCAGCCGCCGCTGACCTGGTTGAGCGTGCCGACCAGGATCGGTCCGGGGATGGAGATCAGATAGCCGCTGCTCTGCGCGAACGCCGACAGCCGTACGACGCCGGCGCCGCTGCGCGCACGCATCCCGATCATCGTCAGCACCAGCGGGAAGGCGCAGTTGGCGAAGCCGAGCAGCAGCGCCCACAGCCAGGGTGCCGCGGCGGGCGCGGCCCACAGCCCGGCGAACCCGGCGAGCTGGAACGCCGCGAGGGTGACGACGATCGGTCCCTGCGACCCCATCCGGGCGGCGAGCGGGGGCAGCACGAACGACAGCGGCACCCCCAGCACCATGGTGAGGGCCAGCAGCAGGCCCGCCTTGTCCGCGGACAGCCCGGCGTCCCGGAAGACCTGCGGCATCCAGCCCATGGTCACGTAGGCGGCGGTGCTCTGGAGCCCAAAGTAGCAGGCGAGCATCCGGGCGGTACGGCTGCGGCTGATCCGGCCGTGCTCGCCGTGTGCGGGCGCGGGTACGGGGGCGGTCGCTGTGGATGCCGACGGGGATGCGGCCCGGTCCCGTACGGTCCTGGTCCGCGTCGCCGGCCGCTGGCCCGACCGGTCCCGTATCAGCGGCAGCCACGGCACGACCGCCACCGCGGCGAGCCCGGCCCACACGCCCAGGCCCCACCGCCAGCTGCCGCCCAGCGCGTCGGTGAGCGGCACGGTGACGGCCGCGGCCACGGCGGTGCCCAGCGACAGGGCCATCGAGTAGACGCCGGTGACGGTGCCGACCCGGTCGGGGAAGTAGCGCTTGACCATCACCGGCATCAGCACGTTGGAGACCGCGATCCCGGCCAGCGCGAGCGCGCTGGTGACCAGGAAGACCGCGGTGTTGCCGGCCAGCGGGCGCAGCAGCAGGCCGCCAGCGATGGCGGCCATCCCGGCGCAGACCACCGCGCCGGGGCCGAAGCGGCGGGCCAGCCGGGGCGCGGTGAAGCCGAACAGCGCGAAGCACGCGGCGGGTACCGAGGTGAGCAGCCCGGCCATGGTGCCGCTCATGCCGAGGTCGTCGCGGACCTCCTTGAGCAGGGGGCCGAGGCTGGTGACGGCGGGGCGCAGGTTGATCGCGGCGAGGATCAGGGCGACGACGACGAGCCGGCGCACCCAGGGGACGGGCAGGGTCGGACGGTCCACGGGGGCGGGTGCGCGGGTGGCGTCGGCCGGGCCCGCGGCGCGCTCCGGTGCGGCCGCGGCGGGGTCGAGGGTCAGGGATTCGTCATCGTGCATGAGCCCATCATAGAATGATGGGATGAATCTCGGACCCGTGTCTCGTCCAGCGCCGCTCGCCGACCAGGTCATCGCGCGGCTGCGCGCGGAGATCGCCGCAGGGAGCTGGCCGGTCGGCTCGCGCATCCCCACCGAGTCCGAGCTGGTCGCGCTGCTCGGCGTCGCCCGCAACACCGTCCGCGAGGCGGTCCGCGCCCTGGCGCACAACGGCCTGCTGGACATCCGCCAGGGCTCGGGCACCTACGTCGTCGCGACCAGCGAACTCGCCGGGGTGATGCACCGCCGCTTCGCCGACGCCGATCCGCTGCACGTCGCCGAGCTGCGCAGCTCCCTGGAGGCCAGCGCGGCCCGGCTGGCCGCCGAGCGCCGTGACGACAAGGACCTGCGCAAGCTCGACACGCTGCTGGAACGGCGCGAGCGGGCCTGGGACTCCGGCAGCACCGAGGACTTCGTCCAGGCCGACGCCACCTGGCACCTCGCGGTGACGGCCGCCTCGCACAACGACGTCATCACCGCGCTGTACGCGGACCTCGGCGAGGTGCTGCGCGACTTCCTGCGTGCCGACGTCGGCACCGAGCTGCGCCCGGAGGACCACGTCGACCACGCCCGGCTGCTGGCCGCCATCCGCGCGCGCGACGCCGACGGCGCCGCCGCCGAGGCCCGCGACCACGCGTTCTCCTGCCGGTTCCTCACGTACCGGTCATGAGCACGGCCTCCTTGCCCGCGCGGGCAAGGAGGCCGGGTGCACCAGCTGGGTACGCGAGGGGCCGGGCGCGGGGCGTGCCGCCGGCCGGTCGGATCAACCGACCGCGTGCAGACCGCCGTCCACGTGGATGATCTCGCCGGTCGTCTTGGGGAACCAGTCCGACAGCAGCGCCACGATGCCGCGGCCGGCCGGCTCCGGGTCGGTCAGGTCCCACGCCAGCGGGGAGCGCGTGTCCCAGGTGGCGGCCAGGTCGCCGAAGCCGGGGATCGACTTGGCGGCCATGGAGGCGAGCGGGCCGGCCGACACCAGGTTGCAGCGCACGTTCTGCTCGCCGAGGTAGCGGGCGAGGTAGCGGGAGGTCGACTCGAGCGCGGCCTTGGCCGGGCCCATCCAGTCGTACTGGCCCCAGGCGAACTGCGCGTCGAAGGTCAGCCCGACCACCGAGCCGCCGCTCACCGCGTCCGGGCCGTCGGCCTCGGTCATCAGCGGCAGCAGCGCCATGGTGAGGGACTTCAGGGAGAACGCCGAGACGTGCATCGCGGTGGACACCGACTCGAAGGGCGTGTCGAGGAAGTTGCCGCCGAGCGCGTCCTGCGGGGCGAAGCCGATGGAGTGCACGACCCCGTCGAGCCCGCCCAGCTCCTTGCGCACGACCTCTTCCAGGCCCGCCAGGTGCTCGGCGTTGGTCACGTCCAGCTCGATGACCTTCGTCGGCTTCGGCAGCTTCTTGGCGATCCGGGCGGTCAGGGTGGGCCGGGGGAACGCGGTGAGGATGATCTCGGCGCCCTGCTCCTGAGCCAGCTTGGCGGCGTGGAAGGCGATGGACGACTCCATCAGCACGCCGGTGATCAGGATGCGCTTGCCTTCGAGGATTCCGCTCATGGTGATCAGTGACCCATGCCCAATCCGCCGTCAACCGGGATGACGGCTCCAGTGATGTACGAGGCGTCGTCCGAGGCGAGGAAGCGCACGGTGGCGGCGATCTCCTCGGGCCGGCCGTACCGGCCGAGCGGCACCTGGGCGACGATCCCGGACCGCTGCTCGTCGGAGAGCGCCCGGGTCATGTCGGTGTCGACGAAGCCGGGGGCGACGACGTTGAACGTGAGGTTGCGCGAGCCCAGTTCACGCGCGAGCGAGCGGGCGAAGCCCACCAGGCCGGCCTTGGACGCGGCGTAGTTGGCCTGTCCACCGCTGCCGAGCAGACCCACCACGGACGAGATCAGCACGACCCGGCCCTTCTTGGCCCGCAGCATGCCGCGGTTGGCGCGCTTGACCACGCGGAAGGTGCCGGTGAGGTTGGTGTCGAGGACCGTGGTGAAGTCCTCCTCGGACATCCGCATCAGGAGCTGGTCACGGGTGATGCCCGCGTTGGCGACCAGCACCTCCACGGTGCCGTGCTTCTCCTCGATCTCCTTGTACGCCTGCTCCACCTGCTCACTGTCGGTGATGTCGCAGCGCACCGCGAGCACGCCCGACTCGACCAGTTCCGCAGGCGGTTCACCCGAGCGGTACGTGATGGCGACCTTGTCGCCCGCGTCGACGAAGACCCGGGCGATGGCGAGGCCGATGCCCCGGTTTCCTCCGGTGACGAGAACCGAGCGGCTCAACGGATCACTCTTTTCCTGCGTCGATGGGTCGTGGCTGTCTGCCTGAAAACTATCGGTACCGGTCGCGTTCCGGGGAATCGCCCCGTACAGGCTGCTCACGAGGTCCCTGTGGGGTTCCTACAGTGCCCGGCGTGCCTGGGGCCTGCGGATACGTCCCATCGACGCGGGAGGCGGTCAGGTGCCGTGCGGGCCGGTGCCGGCCGGCAGGTCGGTGGACGTGTGCTTCGTGGCGTACTGGTCCACGGTGACGGTCAGCGACTGCGCGATCTGCCGCAGGTAGGAGATGAGCCGTTCGGTCTCCTCCTGGTCGGCGCCGCTCGACTTGCCGTCCTGCTCCCGGATCTGCTGCAGGATCGCCTCGGCCTGCACCCGGGCGGCGCGCACCATGGTGCGCGCCTGATCGCGGGCCGCGACGACGGTCTGCTCGGCCGACTGCTGGGCGCGGGCCTGCTGCAGGACCGCGTCCACGGTCGGCACACCGGTGAGGTTGGTGCCGTCGCTGATGTTGTTCGCCCGTATCCAGTCCCGGTGGCGCTGCATGTCCGTCCGCAGCCGGTCGTTCTCCTGCGCCAGCGCGGTCAGTTCCGCCGCGCAGCGGCGCAGCGCGTCGTGCACCGCCTCCTCGTGGTAGCCGCGACGGGTCAGGGGGGCGCGGGGGAACGTCATCGAGCGCAACGTCTCGGGCGTCACCCGGCGCTCCTCCGGGTGGTGTGCTCGTGTCTCGTTCACATGTCTCCGATCACCGAGCGTCTTCGTAGTGCAGCAGGTCGTGGGGGATGCCGCCGGCCGCCAGATCGCGCACCGTCGCGGAGACCATCGCCGGCGAGCCGCAGACGTACACCGAGCGTCCGCGGCAGGCCCCCGAGCGCAGGACGGGACCGGCCAGGCTGCGGTTCTCGAAGCTGCCGAAGTCCGCGCCGACCAGCGGGGTGACGCGCAACCACGGATGGGCTTCGGCCAGTTGCCGCAGCGCGGGCATGTCGTACAGGCCGTTCGCGTCGCGCGCCCCGAAGAACAGGTCCACCCGGCGCGGCGGCCCGTACCAGGCGATCTCCTCGATCAGGGCGCGCATCGGGGCCAGTCCGGTACCGCCGGCGACCAGCACCAGGTCGCGGCCCTGCGACCGCCGCAGCCCGAGCCGGTCGCCGATCGGGGCCCCGAGGCGCAGCACGTCGCCCTGCCGCAGCGAGTGGACCACGGCCGGACTGACCAGTCCGCCGTCGATGGAGCGCACGTGCAACTCGATGCTGCCGTCGGCGCGCACCGCGTTGGCCGGGGTGAAGGACCGCCAGGTGCTCGGCAGCATCGGGGTCTCCACCATCACGGACTGACCGGCGGCGTACGCCATCGGCTGGTCCAACCGCAGGGTGACGACCGCGATGTCGAAGGCGCGTTGCTCGTGCCGCACCACCTCGGCGTTCCACCACGGCGGGTTCACCGCGCTGTCGGCATCGGCGGCCTGGAACATGGTGCGGGCCACCAGCCCGTAGGCGTCGGTCCAGCCGCGCCGCAGCTCCGGGGTCCACGCCTCGCCCAGGAAGTAGCCGAGGGTGGCCAGCAGCGCCTGTCCCACCGCGTCGTAGTGCTCGGCCACCACCTGGAACTTGCGGTGGTCGCGGCCCAGTTGCTGTAGGTACGGGACGAGGCGGTCCGGGTCGTCCACGTCGGAGACGATCCTGCCCAGGGCCGCGACCAGCCGGTCGCGCTGCTGGCCCATGGACACCGGGAACATCGGCCGGACCTGCGGCGCGATGAGGAACAGGTAGGAGTAGAAGTACCGCGGTACCTCGTCCCCGGACTTGCCGACCAGGGCGAAGGAGTCCCGCAACGCCTGGGTATCGCTCACGACCACCCACCGGCATCCGACATCAGGGGTGACCTCCGTGCAGTTGGGGGCCGTTCGGCGGCTCGCCGCGGCGAGCCGCTGACGGCTCGGTCAGCGGGCGGCCGCATCGCCGGCCGCGACCATGGTGTCGCTGATCACGCCGTAGACCCCGGTCCAGGACTCCTCGACGGCGGGCGTCCACGCGTCGCCCGCGTAGTGCTGCAAGGTGGCTATCAGGCTGGCGCCCACGGCCGGGTAGTGCTCGGCCAGCGCGCCGTAACCCACGTGCCGCCGCCCCAGGTTCTGCAGCATGCCGGTCAGCGTCTCGGGGTTCTCGATGTTCGCCACCAGGGCGCCCAGGGCGGCCCACAGGCGATCGCGCTGCTCGTCGATGTGCGGCGCGAACAGCGGGCGCACCTCGGGGTGATTGGCGAACAAGTGCTCGTAGAAATATGCAGTCACCTGCGAGCCGTTCGGCTCGACAACCTTGAAACTGCTACGGATCAGCGAAGGGTCTACGGTCATGGCGGCCGACTCTAGCCAGAGGCAAGGGAATCGAACAAGTTGTGCCGGTGAGAAGAAGAAGCGGACACCGCATTACCATCACCGGCCGATCGGAAATCACGTCGTACGGGAAAACCAGCCATGTCGGCACATCGGAGGAACCGGCCCGAGGAGCAAGCCGAACCGACGGGTCGGCCCCGGCTCACCCGCGAAAGCGGCCGGACGGCGCTCTCCGCAATTCCGCATTCCGGACGGCATCCCCGGGCGGTGTACATCCGGCGGTCCGTCGGAATTCACCGGATGGACCGCGATCGCGGACACCGCCCTGGATTCGGCCGAGCCGCCGGGCGGCAGGCACGGGCGCGAGCACGGGCGCGGCGGTCCGTCCGAACGCGGCGTCCCGGCCGCCGGGAGGGCCGGTCGGCGAGTTATCCACAGGCGGGCGAAAACGTCCGCCCCGGGACGGCGCGGACATGGTTCACTGCGAAGACGCGAAGGAAGGGAAGATCGTCGTGCCGCATGAGGTGGATGAGTCGTTCATGGCGTTGCCGTTGCGCGCGCTTGCCGACGCCGCGCTGGCCAGGGCGCGGGCGTTGGGAGTCGAGCACGCGGACTTCCGGTTGGAGCGGGTGCGCAGTGCGGCGTGGCGGTTGCGGGACGCCCGCCTGGCCGGCGCCTCCGACTCCACGGATCTGGGGTACGCGGTGCGGGTGGTGCACGGCGGGGCGTGGGGCTTCGCCGCCGGCGTGGACCTGACGATGGACGGCGCGGCGAAGGTCGCCTCGCAGGCCGTCGCGATGGCGAAGCTGTCGGCGAAGGTGATCGCCGCCGCCGGCGCGCAGGACCCGGTGGAACTGGCCGCCGAGCCGGTGCACCCGGACCGCACCTGGGTCTCGTCCTACGACGTCAATCCGTTCGACGTGCCCGACGCGGAGAAGACCGCCCTGCTCGCCGAGTGGAGCTCGCGGCTGCTGGCCGCGGAGGGCGTCTCCCATGTGGACGCCTCGCTGCTGACCGTGCAGGAGAACAAGTTCTACGCCGACACCGCCGGCACCAGCACCACCCAGCAGCGGGTCCGGCTGCACCCGTCGCTGACCGCCGTGTCGGTCGACCCGGACAGCGGCGACTTCGACTCGATGCGCACCCTCGCCCCGCCGGTCGGCCGCGGCTGGGAGTACCTGACCGGCGACACCTGGGACTGGGACGGCGAACTGGCCGCGATCCCGGGCCTGCTCGCCGAGAAGATGCGCGCCCCCTCGGTGGAGGCCGGCCGGTACGACCTGGTGGTCGACCCGTCGAACCTCTGGCTGACCATCCACGAGTCGGTCGGCCACGCCACCGAGCTGGACCGCGCGCTGGGATACGAAGCGGCGTACGCGGGCACCTCGTTCGCCACCTTCGACCAGCTCGGCACCTTGAAGTACGGCTCCGCGCACATGAACGTGACCGGGGACCGCACCGCCGAGCACGGCCTGTCCACCATCGGGTTCGACGACGAAGGCGTGGCCGCCCACTCCTGGGACCTGGTGCGCGACGGCGTCCTGGTCGGCTACCAGCTCGACCGGCGGATCGCGAAGCTCACCGGCTTCGAGCGGTCCAACGGCTGCGCGTACGCCGACTCCCCCGGCCACGTCCCGGTGCAGCGCATGGCCAACGTGTCGCTGCAGCCCGCGCCAAACGGCCCCTCCACCGAAGAGCTGATCGGCTCGGTCGACCACGGGATCTACGTGGTCGGCGACCGCTCCTGGTCCATCGACATGCAGCGCTACAACTTCCAGTTCACCGGCCAGCGGTTCTTCCGGATCGAGCACGGCAAGCTCGCCGGCCAGCTCAAGGACGTCGCCTACCAGGCCACCACCACCGACTTCTGGGGCTCCATGGCCGCGGTCGGCGGCCCGCAGACCTACGTGCTCGGCGGCGCGTTCAACTGCGGGAAGGCCCAGCCGGGCCAGGTCGCGGCGGTCAGCCACGGCTGCCCGTCGGCCCTCTTCCAGGACGTCAGCATTCTCAACACCACGCAGGAGGCCGGCCGATGACCAGCAGCGCCAGCAGCGCGGCGACCAAGCCGCACGAGATCGTCGAGCGGGCCCTGGAGCTGTCCCGGGCCGACGGCTGCGTGGTGATCGCGGAGGAGGAGTCCAGCGCCAATCTCCGCTGGGCGGCCAACTCCCTGACCACGAACGGCGTGACCCGCGGCCGTACCCTCACCGTGATCGCCACCGTCGACGGCGCCCAGGGCACCGCCTCCGGCATGGTGTCGCGGTCCGCGGTGACCGCCGACGAGTTGGAGCCGCTGGTGCGGGCCGCGGAGGCGGCGGCCAGGGAGGCCGGGCCCGCGGAGGACGCCCAGCCGCTGGTGGCCGGCCGCGCCCCTTCGGCCGACTTCACCGCGCCGCCCGCCGAGACCTCCTCCGACGTGTTCGCGGCCTTCGCGCCCGCGCTGGGCGAGGCGTTCGGCACCGCCCGGGCCGGCGGGCGGGAGCTCTACGGCTTCGCGCACCACTACGTGACCTCCACCTACCTGGGCACCTCCACCGGGCTGCGGCTTCGCCACGACCAGCCGTCCGGCACCCTTGAGGTGAACGCGAAGTCGCCCGACCGCACCCGCTCCGCGTGGGCGGGCCGTTCCACCCGCGACTTCACCGACGTCGATCCGCTGGCGCTGGACACCGAGTTGGCGCAGCGGCTGGTCTGGGCGGAGCGCAAGGTGGAGCTGCCCGCCGGGCGCTACGAGACGCTGCTGCCGCCCACCGCGGTCGCGGACCTGCTGATCTACCAGCTGTGGTCGTCCGGGGCCCGCGACGCGGCCGAGGGCCGCACGGTCTTCTCCAGCACCGGCGGCGGCACCCGGATCGGCGAGAAGATCGCCGCGCTGCCGCTGACGCTGCGCAGCGACCCGGCCGAACCCGGCCTGGAGGCAGCGCCGTTCGTCATCGCGCACGCGTCGGACGACGACTCGTCGGTCTTCGACAACGGACTGCCGCTCGGCCCGGTGGACTGGGTGCGCGAGGGCACCCTCAACCAGCTGGTCACCACCCGGCACAGCGCCGAGCTGACCGGGGTGCCGCTCGCACCCGCGGTGGACAACATGGTGCTGGACGGCGGCGGCACCCGGTCGCTGGCGGAGATGGTCGCCGACACCGAGCGCGGCCTGCTGCTGACCTGCCTGTGGTACATCCGCGAGGTGGACCCGGCGACGCTGCTGCTGACCGGCCTGACCCGCGACGGCGTGTACCTGGTGGAGGGCGGCGAGGTGACCGGAGCGGTGAACAACTTCCGGTTCAACGAGTCGCCGGTCGACCTGATGGGCCGGGCCACCGAGGCGGGCCGCACCGAGCGCACCCTGCCCCGCGAGTGGGGCGACTACTTCACCCGCGCCGCCACCCCGGCGCTGCGGATTCCCGATTTCAACATGAGTTCGGTCAGCCAAGGGGTCTGACCGGCACGGGCCGGCCGGGGCGGACCCGGCCGGCCCCGGCCGAGGGGGGCACATGCTCGACGAGAAGCAGGCGGTCAAGGTCTCGAAGTTCCTGTCGCTGGTCCTGCGGCACAACCCGCAGGCCGCCGGCATCACCCTCGACGAGGCGGGCTGGGTGGGAGTCGACGAGCTGCTCGCCGGGTGCGCCGCCAGGGGCCGCCGGATCTCGCGCGCCGACCTGGACCACGTGGTCGCGACGAACAACAAGCGCAGGTTCGCCTACTCCGCGGACGGCCGCCGGATACGGGCCAGCCAGGGCCACTCGGTGCCGGTGGAGCTGGGCCTGGCCGCCGCCGATCCCCCGGCGGTGCTCTACCACGGCACCGCGGCGGCCACGCTGCCGCTCATCTGGCGGGACGGGCTGCGGCCGATGTCCCGGCAGGACGTGCACCTGTCGGCGGATACCGAGACGGCCGCGCGGGTGGGTTCGCGGCACGGCCGTCCGGTGGTGCTGGCGGTGGACGCGGCGGGACTGGCCGCGGAGGGCGGCGAGTTCCGGCTCAGCGCGAACGGAGTGTGGCTCACCGACCGGGTACCGCCGCAGTGGCTGCGGCAGTTGCCGTAAGGCGCTGCCGTCCACCGCCGTGGCTACGGCAGTTGCCGTAGGGCGCCGCCGTCCGGGCCGCCCCGCGTCACACCGACGTGGTGCGCTTGCGCCGCCTGTGCGCGGCCCACAGCGCGTCGCCGAGCGCCACCAGCACGATCGCGCCGATCAGTTGGAGGACGTGCCGGGTCCAGTCGATGCCCTTGGTGTCGCGGACGCCGAGCCACCGGGACACGCCGTTGCCGAGCGCGCTGCCGCCCATACCGCAGATCACGGTGAGCCACAGAGGCAGGCTCTGCTTGCCCGGGATGATCGCTTTCGCGATCAGACCGAGCACCAGGCCGACGATGATCGCCCACAACCAACCCATGCCGCTCGCCTCCTCCGGCCGGACGGCGAATGCCCGGCAGCCGTTCCGCAAGTGTCCGTCCGGGTGGTCTACGCCGCATGTCGGGCGGCTGCCTACCGACCGGGACGCAGACCCGGCACCGCACACCCGCACCCGCCCCGCCCTGCTGCGCGGTGGCCCGGCGGCGTACCTTGGACCTACCGGGCAGCAGGTGTCGTGACCCGTGATCGGCACAACCCGGTGTATGGAGCAGGCGGTGGAGCGGGATGGGGAAGCAGGGCGGGTCGGAGATCTTCCAGATCACCGGTGCACGGACCGGGCTCACCGACGACGTACGCGGGCGCCAGCGGCGGTACATCATCTCGATGTCGATCCGCACCGTCTCGGTGATCCTCACGGTGGTGCTGTGGAACATCGAGCGACCGCTCGCCTGGGCGACGCTCATCGTGGGTGTGCTGCTGCCGTACGTGGCCGTGGTGTTCGCCAACGGCGGGCGGGAGAACGCCCCGAACCTGCCGACCTCCTCCTATGTCCCGCCGCTGGCCCGGCCGGCCCTGGAGCCGTCGAGGGTCGAGGCGGCCGCCGAGCGGGTCCCGGAACGGGTGGAGGAGCCGGTCGGCGAACACCCGGAAGCGGGCTGACCCGGCCACCTCGTCCATGACTGGTCCAGACCTATGACGGTCGGCCGGGGAAGCTCAAGAAAAGCTCAGATCAATCATCGGGTTCCCCCTCCACGCGCGGCAGACCGCGTGACATACTGCGGTACGCGCTCCGTATCCCCCGTCGGAGCGATGGACCGACGCCGGGCGGCTCCCCCCGTGGCTGCCCGGCGTCGCCATGTTTACATGGGTGCCATGAGCGACGAGAGGCCGACCTGCTCGGCGAAGGGCTGCCGGACGGCCGCCGTGTGGGTCCTGGCCTGGAACAACCCCAAGCTGCACACGCCGGAGCGGCGCAAGACCTGGCTGGCCTGCGAGGAGCACCGCGAGCAGCTCTCCCAGTTCCTCGGGGTGCGCGGCTTCCTGAAGGACGTGGTGACGCTGACCCAGTGGGAGGCCCGGTCAGCCGCCGATGGCTGACATCGGCCGGTCCGGCTGGAGGAAGGCCGGATCGTCCAGGCCCGAGCCCGCCTTCTTGCCCCACATCGCCGCCTTCCACAACGCGGCGACCTCACCGTCGGCCGCGCCCGAGCGCAGCGCGCCGCGCAGGTCGGACTCCTCGCGGGCGAACAGGCAGTTGCGCACCTGACCGTCGGCGGTCAGCCGGGTCCGGTCGCAGGCGCGGCAGAACGGCCGGGTGACGGAGCCGATCACCCCGACCCGGGCCGGGCCGCCGTCCACCAGCCAGCGCTCGGCCGGCGCGTGGCCGCGGACCGACTCGCCCTCGGCGGTGAGCGCGAAGCGGGTCCGGAGCGCGGCCAGGATCGCGTCGGCGGTGACCATGTCGGAACGCTGCCAGCCGTGCTGGGCGTCGAGCGGCATCTGCTCGATGAACCGCAGTTCGTAGCCCTCGGCGAGCGCCCAGCCCAGCAGGTCGGGCGCCTCGTCGTCGTTGACCCCGCGCATCAGCACGGTGTTGACCTTGACCGGTGTGAGCCCGGCGGCCCGGGCTGCGGCGAGGCCGGCGAGCACGTCGTGGTGCCGGTCGCGGCGGGTCAGGGTGCGGAAGACGTCCGGGCGCAGGGTGTCGAGCGACACGTTGACCCGGTCCAGGCCGGCGGCGCGCAGGGCGGCGGCGGTACGGCCGAGCCCGATCCCGTTGGTGGTCAGCGAGAGCCGGGGGCGTGGCCGCAGGGCGGCGCAGCGCTCCACGATGCCGACCAGGCCGGGGCGCAGCAGCGGTTCGCCGCCGGTGAAGCGCACGTCGGTGACGCCGAGTTCGGTGACGGCGACGCGGATCAGCCGGACGATCTCGTCATCGGTGAGCAGGTCGGGCTTGGCCAGCCACTGCATGCCCTCCTCGGGCATGCAGTACGTGCAGCGCAGGTTGCAGCGGTCGGTGAGCGAGACCCGGAGGTCCGTGGCCACCCGACCGTAGGTGTCGACGAGCACGGCTCCTCCTCTCCCGCCGGGGCGCCCGCGTGGCGCCCGCTGCCGTTTCCCCACCCCCACACTAGATCGCGCCGGGGGCGATACGGCGGCTCGCGGGTGTGGAAGCTGTTACCGCGGCAGCGTACGCGACTCCACGCCCTTTGCAACAGTTTGTTGAAGGAGCTGGTTCGGCGCCCCTCCCCCGACGCCCCCGCCTTCTCCGACGCCCCCGCCTCCCCCGACGCCCCCGCCTCCTCCGATGCCCCCGCCCGACCCGGCGCCCGCCTGCGCGTCCGCCGGCTGCCAGCCCGGGCCGAGGCACAGGTGCCGCAGCCGGTCGCGCCAGGTCCGGGCCGCCGCGAGATCGCGGGCGATGGCCGCGTACTCGTGCGTGGCGACCCGCAGCGGGTTGTACGTGGCGATGTTCTTGGTCAGCCCGTAGACCGGCCGCTCCGTCTCCGCGGTGAAGGAGCCGAACAGGCGGTCCCAGACGATGAGGATGCCGCCGAAGTTGCGGTCGAGGTAGCCGCCCTGCGAGGCGTGGTGCACCCGGTGGTGCGAGGGGGTGTTGAGCACGAACTCGGGCGCGCGCGGCAGCTTGTCGACCCGTTCGGTGTGAATCCAGAACTGGTAGACGAGGTTGACCGACGTGCAGAACGCGAGCACCGCCGGGTGCACGCCGAGCGCGACCATCGGCAGGTAGAACGGCCAGGAGGTGAGGCTGGTCCAGGGCTGGCGCAGCGCCGTGGAGAGGTTGAAGTTCCGGCTGGAGTGGTGCACGACGTGGCAGGCCCACAGCACGCGGATCACGTGGTGCCCGCGGTGCGACCAGTAGTAGCAGAAGTCCTGGGCCAGCAGCGCCAGGAGCAGGGTCCACCAGTGCAGCGGCACCCGCAGCGGGGTCAGTGCGTAGAGCGCGGAGTAGACCGCCACGATCGGGATCTTCCACATCGCGTCGGTGAACAGGCTGCCCGCGCCCATGGACAGGCTGGTGACGGTGTCCTTCCCGGTGTACCCGGCGGCGTCCTCGTCGGGGTGGAACCGGTAGCTCGCCAACTCCACGACGGTGAGCAGCACGAAGGCCGGCACCGACCACAGCACGACGTTCGGCAGATCTGGCATGAACGCACCATAGGTGCTGTTACCCGTGGTACGCCAGACGTTGTTACCCACTGGTAGAGCCGGCTTGCGCGGAGGCGGGTGGGAAACGCTGTCGGCGACGGCCCTTATCCTCAATGACCATGCTGGACAACCGGACCGAGCCGCCTCCTGCCCCCCGCGGGCCGACGCAGATGCCGATGCCGAGCCCGTCACCGACGCCGACGCCGTGGCCCTCCGGTTATCCCGGTGGATACGCCGTGGTCGACGTGGAGACCACCGGACTCAGCAGGGACGACCGGATAGTGTCCGCCGCCGTCTACCGGCTGGACGCGTACGGCGAGGTGCAGGACCACTGGTACTCGCCGGTGAACCCGCAGCGCGACCCCGGCCCGGTGTGGATTCACGGCCTCACCGGCGCGATGCTCGCGAAGGCGCCGCTCTTCCCCGAGATCGCCGACGATCTCGCCGAACGGCTGGCCGGACGCGTGCTCGTCGCGCACAACGCGGTCTTCGACTGGTCCATGCTGGCAAGGGAGTTCGCCCGCGCGCAGGCCACCGCCCCGGTCGAGCACCGGCTGTGCACGATCGTGCTGGCCAAGGAGCTGCGACTGCCGCTGGCCAACCACAAGCTGGAGACGCTCGCCGCGCACTACGGCGTGCAGCAGCGCCGGGCGCACCACGCGCTGGACGACGCCCGGGTGCTCGCGGAGGCGTTCCGGCCGAGCCTGCACCTGGCGGCGGCCGCCGAGTTGCCGCTTCCGCTGCACGCCTGCCGCCCCCTGACCGAGTGGAAGGACACCGCGGCCGCCGCCGCCCACCCCGGCCAGGACGGACCGGTGCCGGCCCCGCGCTACGGCCGCATCCACGGCTCCGGTTACGGCAACTCCGGCTGGCGCCCGGCCCGCAAGCGGCCGGCCTGCCCGTATCCGAACCCCGGGCGGCTGGCGCCGGACGGGCCGCTGGTGCAGGGCATGCGGGTGGCGTTCTCCGGCGACACCGGCATCGACCGCGAACTGCTGGAGGACCGGGCCACCGACGCCGGCCTGCACGTCGCCTCCTCGGTGAGCCGCCTCACCAGCCTGCTGGTCACCAACGACCCCGACTCCCCCACCACCAAGGCGATCAAGGCACGGCAGGTGGGCACCCCGATCATCGACGAGGAGCGCTTCGCCGAGCTGCTCAAGGCGGTCAGGCCCGCCGAGGGTGTACACGGCTGACACCTGGGTGCCGTACACCGCCGTACGGGTGAAAGCGGCACCGTGGCACGCCGCCGTGCCGCGAGCTGTGTTGCCCACCGGCGGGCCGTTCCGCACCCTGTGCTCCATGGCCCGTTGCGAGGTTTGCGGAAACGACTACGAGTTGAGCTTCGAGGTGCACGCCCAGGGGGTGGTGCACGTCTTCGACAGCTTCGAGTGCGCGATCCACCGGATGGCGCCGATCTGCGAGCACTGCCGCGTGCAGATCGTCGGCCACGGGGTGGCGGTCGACGGCCGCTTCTACTGCTGCGCGCACTGCGCCAAGGCGGAGGGCGCGGCCGGCATCGTCGACCGGGTGGGAACGGCGGCGCCCGCCTAGGCTCCGCACCCGCCCAGGCCCCGCACCCGCCCGGGCCCCGCACCCACCGAGGCGCTCTCCTCGCCCCTGCGCGCGCCGGCGCGGTCGCCCCCGCGCCGTCGCCCACCCGCGTCCCGCCGGCCGCCGGCCGCGCCGGGGTCGCCGCCGCCCGCCGTCCCACCCGGCCACCGGCCCCCCGCCGCCGAGTTGTACGGTCAAGGGGCGACTGCACCAGGTGACGGCCGACGACGGCCAGAAGAAGGCGGCGAGGCGGACACGTGGCAGCACCCATCGAGGACTACGCGATCATCGGGGACCTCCAGACCGCCGCACTCGTCGGCCGGGACGGCTCGATCGACTGGCTGTGCCTGCCCCGCTTCGACTCGGCGGCCTGCTTCGCCGCGCTGCTCGGCGACCGCGACAACGGCCGCTGGCGGATAGCCCCGGTCAACTCCTCGCACTGCGCCACCCGTTCCTACCGCGGCGACACCCTGGTCCTCGACACGGTGTGGGAGACCCCGAACGGCACCGTGAAGGTCACCGACTTCATGCCGCAGCGCGACAAGGCGCCCGACGTGATCCGCGTCGTGGAGGGCATATCCGGCGAGGTCGCCATGCACGCCGAACTGGTGCTGCGCTTCGACTACGGCAACGTGGTGCCCTGGATGCGCCGCATCGACGGCCACCGCGTGGCCACCGCCGGCCCCGACTCCGTATGGCTGCGCAGCACCCCCAACGTGCCGATGTACGGCAAGGACATGCGCACCTACGCCGACTTCACCGTCTCCGCGGGCGAGCGGGTCGGCTTCGTGCTCACCTGGAACGCCTCGCACGCCCGGCACCTGCGCAAGGTCGACCCGTTCGCGGCCCTCGACAACTGCCTCAAGGACTGGGAGTCCTGGTCCTCGCAGTGCCGCTACGAAGGCCCATGGCGCGACGCCGTCCTGCGCTCCCTGATCACCCTCAAGGCGCTCACCTACGCCCCCAGCGGCGGCATAGCGGCCGCCGCGACCACCTCGCTGCCCGAGGAGATCGGCGGCGTCCGCAACTGGGACTACCGCTACTGCTGGCTGCGCGACGCGGCCCTGACCCTCAACGCGCTCATCGCCGGCGGCTACCTGGACGAGGCGCACGCCTGGCGGGACTGGCTGCTGCGCGCGGTCGCCGGCGACCCCGCCGACCTCCAGATCATGTACGGCATCGCCGGCGAGCGCCGGCTGCCGGAGTACGAAGTGCCCTGGCTGGCCGGCTACCAGGGCTCGGCCCCGGTCCGGATCGGCAACGCCGCCGCGGGACAGCTCCAACTCGACGTCTACGGCGAGGTGATGGACTCCCTCTTCCTCGCCGGCGAGCGCGGCCTGGCCGCCGAGTCGCACGCCTGGAACCTCCAGCGCTCCCTGATGGACTTCCTGGAGTCCAAGTGGCGCGAGCCCGACGAGGGCCTGTGGGAGGTACGCGGCCCGCGCCGGCACTTCGTGCACTCCAAGGTGATGGCCTGGGTCGCCGCCGACCGCGCGGTGCGCACCATGGAGGCCCAGCCCAAACTGCGCGGCAACGTGGACAGCTGGCGGGCCATGCGCGCCCAGGTGCACGCCGAGGTGTGCGCGAAGGGCTACGACGCCGACCGCAACACCTTCACCCAGTCCTACGGCTCGCGGGAACTGGACGCGGCCACCCTGCTGATCCCGCAGGTCGGCTTCCTGCCGCCGGACGACCCCCGGGTGGTCGGCACGGTGGAGGCGGTCCGCGCCGAGCTGGACCTCGGCGGCTTCGTCCGCCGCTACAGCCCGGAGGCCGCCGGGGTGGACGGCCTGCCCGGCACCGAGGGCGCCTTCCTGGCCTGCTCGTTCTGGATGGTGGACGCCCTGCACACCACCGGGCGGCCGCAGGAGGCGAAGGAGCTGTTCGAGAAGCTGCTCTCGCTGCGCAACGACGTCGGGCTGCTCGCCGAGGAGTGGGACCCGGTCGCGGGGCGGCAGTTGGGCAACTTCCCGCAGGCGTTCAGCCACATCGGCCTGGTCAACAGCGCGCTGGCGCTGACCGGCCGGCGGGCGGACACCACCGCCTGACCGAAGGGGCGCCGGAGCGGCATCCCAGGGGTAGGCTCGGCCGCCGTGACGGGGATATGGGTGGGACTGTGGTGGGCCGCCGACCTGGGCGTGATGACGTGGCTGATGGTTCGCTGGGCCGTCCGCGGGCAGCGGGCCCGGCGGAGGTTCATGGTCGAGTACCCGGAGAAGTACGCCGCCATGAACCGCAAGGAGCAGTCGTGGGCCGGCCCCGAGTCCTCCCGCTACATGCTCTGGATGGCGCTGGCGTTCACGGCCGCGGTGGTGCTGGTCGGGCCGATCGGCAACATGGCGATCGTCGGACGGCTGTGAGCGCGTCAGCTCACCCGGCGGGCCCGGTGGCGCACCGCGCGCAGCCGGGCTTCGGCGGGCAGCTCTTCCAGCCCGGCTGAGGTGCGGGCCCGCTCCAGCACCGAGGAGTCCAGCCCCGCCACGACCTCCTTCGGGTTGGCGTGCGGCTCCAGTCCGAGCACCAGCCGCGCCGAGGGGTTGCCGCGCTTGCCCACCAGCCGGGCGCCGGACCACGCCACCCCGTCGTACGCCTCCGCCTCCGAGCGCAGCACGTCCTCCACCGCCCGGCCGCGCAGCAGCGCGCCCTGGCCGTCGCCGCTGTCCACCCGGACCTGCCGCACCCGCCGCCTGCGCGCCTGCGCGAACAGCCACCACAGGCCGATCAGCAGCAGGACCGCGAGCACCGCGATCACCACCGGCCACCACCAGCCGTCCGAGCGGTAACGGGTCCGGTCGTGCGTGCTGAGCAGCACGTCCTTCGGCCCGCTCCACGGCCACCAGTGCGGCATCGTGAAGTTCCAGTGCTTCTCCAGGTTCAGGCCGCCGACCAGGACCGACAGGCCGACCACCAGCAGCAGCAGACCGAGCAGGCCGAGCATGACCCGGTTGAGTGTGGTGCGCATGCGCCCTCTCCTCACGCCTTCTTGTCGGCCCGCTGGACGTGCACGCGCATCCCGAGCGCCTTGGCGAGCCCGAGCTGCCCGGCCGCCGTGTCCAGAGCGGCGGTCAGATCGCGCCGTACGTCGTCCAGTTCGCGGAAGTGCGAGGTGGCGCGCGCCTTGACCTTGCGGCGGCTCACCTTCACCCGTGACCAGCGCACTCCGGCGACCTCCATCGCCCGGTCGCGCAGCACCAGTTCGGCCGCGTGCCGGTCGAGTCCCGCGCGCACGCCCTGCGAGCCGCGGCGCGCCATCGGCAGCACCCCGCGCTCGCCCGGGGTGGCCGCGAGCAGCAGCAGCCACAGGCCGACCACGGCGGCCACCGCGGCGCCGACGATGATCCACACGTTGTCCAGGTGACGGGTGGCCAGTTCCCGCGCCAGCGTCTTGCGCCAGGCCATCGCCTTGCGGTCGGTGCGCACCGCGGCGATGTCGTAGAGGAACAGGCCGGTCAGCGCGGTGCAGAGGGCGGCGGTGATGGCCGCGGGGACACGGCGGCCGGACCAGAAGCGCTTGGCGCGCACCGCGCCGGGTTCACCGGCCGCCGGGGCGTACTGGATCGCGCCGGTGTCCGGCTCGGGCTCGCGCGTGTCGAGGGTGGGCAGCTTGACGGTCGGCTCGGGTTCGTCGGACCGGCCGAAGCCGCCGTCCGAGCCGGGCCGGTACGACGGGCCGGAGCCGCTGTCCGGGCCGCCCCGGTACGACGGGCCGGAGCCGCTGTCCGGGCCGGGGCCGTAGGACGGGCCGCCGCCCTCGCCGCCGGGGCCGCGACCGCCGTCCGCTCCGCCGGCGTCGCCGTGCCGGTCCGCGGGCCGGTCGGGGCCGGAGCCGTAGTCGCTCACCTCACCCTCCCTTCGTCCTTGCGGCGGCCGGCGGCCGAGTGCAGGCGTTCGACCTCGACCGCCACCTCGGGTACCGCCATGCCGGTCAGCTCCTCGACCCTGCCGGTCACATGGCGCCGCACGTTGCCGCAGACCGCGCCGATGTCGGTGGGATAGCCGAGTTCGAGGGCCAGCCGCAGCCGGGCGGTCTCCTTGCGCACCGACACGGTGGCGTGCGGCCGCGCGATGTCGGGCACCAGGTCGCCGCCGGGTGCGCCGACGAGCGCCTCACCAGCCGCCTGCGCGGCGATCTTCGCGATCACCCGGTCCGCGATCCGCAGCGCGCCGCGCTCCGCGGCCGGCATCCGGGCGGGTACGGCTCCCGCCATCAGCGCCGCCGGTCACGGTCGCGGTCACGTGTCCTGAAGAACTCGCCCGGTTCGATGTCACCGTCCAGGAACTTGCCCGCCACGAATCCGACCACTCCGAGCGCCGCCACCAGCAGGAATGCCCCGAACCCGCCGAACCATCCGGCGAATCCGAGCGCCATTCCCACGGCCAGGCCGATCACCGCCATACTCATTCCGCGCTCTCCGTCCCCTCAGCCATGACCGCCTCCGCCTGTGCTGGAACCGGGTCCGTCCCTGCGGGCCCGCTACTGGACCCGCTGCTCGCGATCGTCGTCATCGTCCTCGTCGGGCAACTTCACGTCGCCGACGGCGACATTGACCTCGACGACCTCGAGGCCGGTCATCCGCTCGACCGCCGCGATCACGTTCTCCCGTACGGCGCGGGCGACTTCGACGATCGACACGCCGTATTCGACCACGATGTCGAGGTCGAGCGCGGTCTGCACCTCGCCGACCTCGGCCTTGACCCCGCGCGACACCGAACGGCCGCCGCCGGGCACCCGGTCGCGTACCGCGCCGAACGTGCGGGACAGGCCGGTGCCCATCGCGTGCACGCCCAGGACGTCGCGAGCGGCGAGGCCGGCGATCTTCTCGACCACGCCGTCGGCGATCGTGGTACGCCCTCGGGTGGCGGGGTCTCCAAGCGCCTTGCGGCCGCCCGAACTTCCCTTGTCCAGTGTCCTGCCCTCGGACAGCGAGGAGCCGTTCGGCTCCGGGGTGCCTTGCTGTGCGGTGTCGGTCATCGCGAGTCGTCCCTCCGTCTGGGCTGCTCCGTGCTCCACACTATGTGCGCATGCCCCCTTACGCGTGGGGGATGCGGCGAGTGGGTTGTCGCCGACCCCCCATCCGAGTGGTCGGCCCGCGGGAGGCGAGGCGTGGTGTCCATGGACCGGCTGGCTCGAACGGTACGGGAGCAGGTCGCGCTGGGTCGGCTGCTGCCGCTCGGCGGGCCCGAGGACGCGGCGTGGATCACCGAGCGGACGGCCGTGGCGGCTCTGCGGACGGTCTGCGCGGCGCTGCCGGGAGTACGGCTCGGCCGGGTGGACGTCCTGCCGGCCGCGGACGGCGACGGCGGCCCCGACGAGCCGGACCTGCCCGCGGCCGCCCCGCTCGGCGCGCTGCCGCACCGACCGCTGCGGATCAAGGCCGGGTTCGAGGCCGTGGTGGGCGAGCCGCTGCCGGTCATGGCCGAGCGGCTGCGGACCGCGCTGTTCGCTGCCGCGGGCGAGGACGGGTTGGGGTTGCCGGTGCGGGTCGTGGACCTCGCCGTCACCGGGCTGATCGACGATCCCGAGGAGCCGTCCGCCGCGGTCGGGTCCGGCCGCGGCCGGACGGAGTTGGAGGGTGACAGCGCGGACGACGAGGAGAGCGGGCAGAGCGGCGTCCAGGGCACCGCGGAAGCGGCGCGGGCCGCGGAGGCCGCGGTGCGGGCGGTGCCGGGGGTTGCCCGCCTGACGCGGCGGCTGACCGGGCGGGGCGGGGTGCGTGTCCGCGACACCGAGGCGCCGGCCGGGCCGGCCCGGCACGTTCAGCTCCAGATCGCCACGGCGCGGTCCTTCCGGCCGCTCGCCGTCGCCCGCGAAGCCGCCACCGCGGCCACCACCGCCACCACCCCGGGCGCCCCCGGCCCTGTCTCCACAGCCGTCATCATCACCGACATCACGTAGACGGTGCCCCTGGTGGTGTGCGGCTCCTTTCGCGGAACGCACCCACCCAGGGGCGCGAGGAACGGCGCGAGCGACCCCTCACCGGCAGGTGGTCCCTCAGCCGACAGGACCGGGGCACCCGGGGGTTCAGTCACCCGCCCCCGCGAGGTCGCGGAGGCGGCGCCCTTGAGCCGCGCGCTCGGCCGCGCGCTGGGCGGCCTCCGGCTCGCTCAGCGCGGAGCGCAACAGCGCCTTGGTCTCGATCACCGCGTCCCGCGGCGCCGCCAACACCGCCGCGACCAGATCCGCCACCGTCCCGTCCAGCTCCGCCGCGGGCACCACCACGTTCGCGAGCCCACACCGCACGGCCTCCTCGGCGCGCACGAACCGCCCGGTCAGACAGATCTCGATGGCCCGCCCGTACCCGACCAGCTGGACCAGCGGCTTCGTGCCGGTGAGGTCGGGCACCAGCCCGAGCGAGGTCTCCCGCATGGCGAACTGCACGTCATCCGCGCAGACCCGCATGTCGCAGGCGAGGGCGAGCTGGAAACCGGCGCCGATCGCATGCCCCTGAACAGCGGCGACCGTGACGAGATCGGCGCGCCGCCACCAGGTGAACGCCTCCTGGAACCCCGCGACGGCCTCGTCGAGCTGCTGCTCGGTGCCGCGCGCGAGGTCGAGGAAGGACGGCTCGCCGTCGAAGCCCTCCAGGGTGAACGCGCGCCGGTCGAGTCCGGCGGAGAAGGACACGCCCTCGCCACGCAGTACCGCGACCCGTACGCTCCCCGGCAGCAGCCGGCCCGCCTCGGCCAGGGCCCGCCAGAGGGCGGGCGTCTGGGCGTTGCGCTTGGCCGGGTTGCAGAGGGTGATGTGTGCGACGGCGCCGTCCAGGGTGAGCCGGACTCCGTCGCGTTCGAGCAGGACGTGGGCATCGGGCATCGGGCACCTCCGAGCGGACCGCTGACATGATTACCGAAGGGTAACCACTCGGTCGGCTCGCCGGACGGACGGGTGCCCGTTCATGCCCCGGGGCGATGGGGGACGCTGCTCGCGTCCGCTCCGCCCCCGCCCGCGGGAATTCCCCGCGGGGATCAGGCCGCGGTGGCCTTCTTGCCCCGCGTGGCGCCGCCGCGACCGCGCAGGGCCACGCCCGACTCGCTCAGCATCCGGTGCACGAACCCGTAGGAACGGCCGGTCTCCTCGGCCAGGGCTCGAATACTCGCACCGGAGTCGTACTTCTTCTTCAGGTCTGCCGCGAGCTTCTCGCGCGCGGCGCCGGTCACCCGGCTGCCCTTCTTCAGAGTCTCGGCCACCCGTGCCTCCTCCAGGGAAGTGCGCTATGGACTCTCATGATCACCCCTAACCACGTTCCTGGCCACCCATTCGACAAGGTCCATCCCCGTACATTCAGCGTCTGAATGCCCTGATAGCCCCGGCAGAACCCGGTGCGCGCGCTATTTCCGGGTCGCCAATTCCGTACCGAGATCACAGCCTCGGGAATACCGGCAGGTCAGCCGGGTCCGTAAGGAGTTTCCCGACGTCACGGCACTGAACGCCGGGCCGGGCCGGCCGTCGGCCGGGGCGAGGGGGCGGTACGAGACCGACTCATACAGATGAAGGATCAACGATGGGCCGAATGATCGATTCGGCATGATCATCCGGCCCAACGGCGCAGTACGGGGCCGCGTCGCCCCGCGGCCGGCTCAGGCCAGCGCGACCAGGTCGGCGTACTCCTGGCTCCACAGGTCCTCGACCCCGTCGGGCAGCATGATGATCCGCTCGGGTTCGAGCGCGTGGACCGCGCCCTCGTCGTGGGTGACCAGCACGACCGCGCCGGAGAAGGTGTGCAGCGCGCCCAGGATCTCCTCGCGGCTGGCCGGGTCGAGGTTGTTGGTGGGCTCGTCGAGCAGCAGGACGTTCGCGCTGGAGACGACGAGCGCGGCCAGCGCCAGCCGGGTCTTCTCGCCGCCGGACAGCACCCGGGCGGGCTTGTCCACGTCGTCGCCGGAGAAGAGGAAGGAGCCGAGGATCTTGCGGATCTCGACCAGGTCGGTGTCGGGCGCGGAGGACCGCATGTTCTCCAGCACGGTGCGGTCCGGGTCGAGGGTCTCGTGCTCCTGGGCGTAGTAGCCGAGCTTGAGGCCGTGGCCGGGGGTGACGTCGCCGGTGTCGGGTTTCTCCACACCGGCCAGCAGCCGCAGCAGGGTGGTCTTGCCGGCGCCGTTCAGCCCGAGGATGACCACCCGCGATCCGCGGTCGATGGCCAGGTCGACGTCGGTGAAGATCTCCAGCGAGCCGTAGGACTTGGACAGCCCGGCGGCCATCAGCGGGGTCTTGCCGCACGGCGCGGGGTCGGGGAAGCGCAGTTTCGCGACCTTGTCGGCCTGCCGGACCTCTTCCAGGCCGGAGAGCAGCTTCTCCGCGCGGCGCGCCATGTTCTGCGCGGCGACGGTCTTGGTGGCCTTGGCGCGCATCTTGTCGGCCTGTGAATTCAGCGCGGCCGCCTTCTTCTCGGCATTCGCGCGCTCGCGGTGGCGGCGCTTCTCGTCGGCTTCGCGCTGCTGCTGGTAGAGCTTCCAGCCCATGTTGTAGACGTCGATACGGGAGCGGTTGGCGTCGAGATAGAACACCTTGTTGACGACGGTCTCGATGAGGTCCGCGTCGTGGGAGATGACGATGAATCCGCCGCGGTAGGTCCTGAGGTAGTCCCGCAGCCAGGTGATGGAGTCGGCGTCGAGGTGGTTGGTGGGCTCGTCGAGCAGGAGCGTGTCCGCGTCGGAGAAGAGGATGCGGGCCAGCTCCACCCGGCGCCGCTGACCGCCGGACAGGGTGCGCAGCGGCTGGCCGAGCACCCGGTCGGGCAGGCCCAGCGCGGCGGCGATGGTGGCGGCCTCGGCCTCGGCGGCGTATCCGCCCTTGGTGAGGAATTCGGTTTCCAGCCGCGCGTATTTCTTCATCGCGTTCTCGCGGGTGGCGCCTTTCCCGCTGGCCATCCGCTCCTCGTTCTCGCGCATTTTGCGCAGCACGACGTCGAGGCCGCGGGCGGACAGCACCCGGTCGCTGGCGAGGATGTCGAGGTCGCCGCTGCGCGGGTCCTGCGGGAGGTAGCCGACCTCGCCGGAGTTGGTGACGCTTCCGGCGGCGGGCTGGCCCTCGCCGGCCAGCACCTTGGTGAGGGTGGTCTTGCCCGCGCCGTTCCGGCCGACCAGGCCGATGCGGTCGCCCTTGGCGACACGGAAGGAGGCGGACTCGATGAGGACGCGGGCGCCGGCGCGCAACTCGATGCCGGTGGCAGTGATCACGTGGAAAAGCTCCAGAGCGATGGGCGCCGCGAGGAGCGGCAGCGGAGGACGAGATACCCGGGGCGCGGCGGCGCGAAGGCGTCGGAAGCCGGCCCGCGGACGGCGGTCGGAGCGGGCGTCGGAACCGATGGGCCCGGACGGATGGGTCAGGACCGATGGCTCAGGACCGATGGGTCGACGCCGCGGCTGGTCGACGCGGCTAATCGAGGAGCAGAACTGCCATGGGTCCATTCTACGGGTGCTCCGCAACCGCTTTTCCCGGCTCCGCGCCCGCCGCGCCGCTCCCGCGCGGCCACCTCGCACATCGCCCGTGATCGAACGTGTGCCAGTGCGCGGCACTGGCCGGCGTCAGGAAGGGAGACCCCTCACGGCGGACCGGCTCAGCGTGTACCCCGCCCTGCGGTACCAGGACGCGAAGGGCGCCATCGGCCTGCTGATCTCCGGCGACGCGGAGGGGAACCTGTGGTGCTTCGGCACCTACGCCCCCGAACTCCCCTCGCCCTGACGCCTGTTCCCCTCACGACTCCCCGGTGTGCACCTGGAACGCGGCCTTGCGCACCGCCTTGGCGAGCGCGGGGTCGGGGTGCGCGGCGGCGAGCGCGACCAGGACCTGCACGGTGCGCGGGTGGCCGGCCAGCCGGACCTCCTGGAGCAGCCCGGGCACCGAGCCCTGTACGGCCGTCTCCAGATGGCTGACGAGCAGGTGGTCGTCGCCGTGGTCGGCGACCGCGGCCGCGGTGTCCACCCACAGCCAGGTGGCCTCCTCGCGGGTCAGCAGCGCGGTCGCGGTGTCCGGGTCGCCGCCGTCCAACTCCGCGAGCCACAGCACCGCGTAGGGGCGCAGCGTCGGCTCGTTGACGACCGCGCGCACCGCCGCCTCGGCCGGGTCGCCGACCACCCGCAGCGCCTCGAAGGCCAGCCCGCGCAGCAGCGCGTCCTCGCCGCGGGCGGTCTCCAGCAGTTCGGCGACGGCCGGCGCGACCGGGCGGGCGGCCAGCCAGGCGCGGTACTCGGTGCGGGCCGGCCCCGGGGAGAGCCGGGCGCAGGCGCGCAGCATCGTGTCGGCGGACTGCTCCATGTTCCCGGCCGGGCCCTGGGCGGCCACGCAGATCTGCTCCAGCTTGACCCACACCGCCCAGCTGCCGAGCGGGGTCAGCGCCGCCTCGTCGGGGCGCTTCGGGTCGCGCGGGCGCAGCGCCCCCACGTCGGTGGCGGCGTCCAGCACCCACTCCAGCAGCGCGGGCAGCGGGTCGCCCGCGGCGGGCGGTTCGTGCCGCTCGGTGCGCAGTTCGGCGACGCGCTGCCGCAGCAGGTCCAGCAGGGTGTCGAGCGGCACCGGGCCCTGCGACAGGTGCAGGAAGGAGAGCAACTGGGGTGCGGCCTCGATGACTTCGGCGACCAGCGCGGGGTCGGCGCCGAGCGAGCCGCCACCGGTGCCGGCCGTGCCGTCGGTGCCTTCCGTGCCGTTCGACCCCGCCCCGCCGCCCGCCTCCGTGTCGGGCGGCGGGAGGAACGGGTGGGCGAGCGACCACGCGTCGAACAGCGCGACCCAGCCGCGCAGGACCGCGGTGTCGTCGGTGTCCCAGGCCCGCAGCCGCCAGCCGGGACGGGCGGCGCCGCGGTGCAGTTCGATCAGGCCGGAGAGCCGGGCCCGGTCCCAGGCGGCACGGATCTGGCCGGGCGTCAGGCCGAGGACCGCGGCGGCCTCGCGCACGGTGGCGTCCGGCAGTATCCCGGTCGGTCCCGCGGTGCCGGGGCCGGTGCCGGCCCAGCGTGCGAGGCGTACGGCGGCGGCGAGTTCGGTCCTGGCGAAGCGGGCGAGTTCGGGGATCGAGGGGGTGCCCTCGGGGGGGCGCGCCGGTCGCGACCTGCGCGTCGTGGCGGTCCTGCGGGCCGCGGTGAGCGGCCGGCGGGGGACGAGGCGGAGCGGAGTGTCTCGCGGGATACGGGACGTCACCTGATCAGTCTCGCCGCTCGGCGCCCATAATCCCAAACCCGACTGTGAACGCGCTCACATGAGCGGGGTGAGAAAGCGGCGCAGCGTCTCCTCGTAGACCGCCGGGTCGGCGTTCCACATCGCGGTGTGCGCGGCCCCCGGCACCGGGTGCAGGGCCACCTTGCCGGGGTAGCGGTCGGCGAGCGCCCGGGACGCGGACCAGGGCGCGAAGGTGTCGTCGGGGCCGTGCACGATCAGCGTCGGTACGGTGAGCCCGGCCGGCACGGCCGGTTCCGCGGCCGCCTCCGTATGCCGCGTGCCGCGCAGCCCCGTACGGCCCTCCGCGGCGCGCACGGCGAGCGGGGTCAGCACGCGGGGCAGGCGGCGCGAGCGCACCGCGGCGGTGACCGTGGCGCGCCAGTCGAGCACCGGCGAGTCGAGGACCAGGCCGACGACCTTGCCGGCCACCGGCGAGCGGTGCAGGGCGCGCAGCGCCATCGCGGCGCCGCTCGACCAGCCGTAGAGCACGAGTCCCCGGGCGCCGTGCTCCACCGCGAACCGCATCGCCGCGTCCAGGTCGCGCCACTCGGTGGCGCCGAGGTGCCCGATGCGGTCCGGGGACGCGGGGGCGCCGGGGTCGTTGCGGTACGACGGGACCAGGACCGGCAGCCGGAAGCGGTGCAGGGCGGGCAGCACGGATAGGGCCTGCTCGCGGGTGGCGCCGACGCCGTGCACCGCGATCACCCAGGTGGAGCGGGCGCCGGGCAGGTACCAGGCCGGCATCGGGCCCAGCTCCCCCGGGATCTGCGGCTCGGCGAAGTCCAATCCGCGCGCGCCGCGCGGGTCGCCGGTGTACGCCTGCGGGGTCATCCGGACGAACGCGCCCGCGGCCAGCGAGCCCTTGTCCACGCGGGTCAGGGTGCGGGTGACGGAGTGGCCGCGGTCGCCGACCGCGACCACCGGTCCGACGGTGGCGTGCACGCCCGCGCCGGTCAGGCCGTACACGCCCGGGCGCTCCGAGGCGGGGGTGCGGGTCAGGACGACCTCGTCCGGGGTCACGCTGCGTACCGTGATCAGGCTTTCCGGGGCGGGGCCCGCGACCGCCGGGTTCAGGGCGAACCCGGAGCCGTACCGGCCCGCCGCCAATGCGGCTGCGCCGGCACCCACCACCGTTGTGGCCGCCGCGGCCACCGCGTATCGAAGGCGCATCGCCCCCAGTCTCAGCCCCCCGCGGTCGGGGCGCCACCGGACCCACCCGGGTGCCCCCGTCCCGTCCGGCCCGGGACCACCCCTCGGTGGGTGCTTCTCCCGGCTACGCGCCGCTGCGGTCCCGCTCTCCTCCCCGACCACCGGCCGGTGGCGGGCTTGTCGCGCAGTTCCCCGCGCCCCTGGGGGACTGCCCCTTGCGGTCGTGCCTTCACCACCGGCCGGTGGCCGGTTGCCCGCGCAGTTCTCCCCCAGAGCTTCGCCTGGGAGGTACCCCCACGCGCCCCTGGGGGACTGCCCCTTGCGGTCGTGCCTTCACCACCGGCCGGTGGCCGGTCCATGGAGGGTGAGCGTCCTTCCGGGGAAGGGGCCGCAGGTGCTCGGGGGGAGAACGGCGCGGGGGCCCTTCGAGGAGGGGGGTCCCGGGGGTCAGGGCTGACCGTAGCCCGTGAACTTGGTGGCCGCGGCGGAGAGTTCGGCGGGGGAAAGGGTCGCGGGGGTGCCGCCGGTGGAGGCGGCGGCGAGCCACACCCGGCACATCCACTCCAGCTGCGCCCCGCGGTCGTACGCGCGGTCGAGGGTGTCGCCGAGACTGATCATCCCGTGGTTGCGCATGATGCAGGCCCCGCGGTCGCCGCGCAGCGCGTGGAGAACGGCGTCGGCCAGCTCGGGAGTGCCGTAGAGGGCGTAGTCCGCGACCCGCACCGGCCCCCCGAGCTCCGCGGCCATGTAGTGGATCGCGGGCAGCTCGGCGACCAGCGTGGAGACCGCGGTGGCGTGCGGCGCGTGCGTGTGCACGATCGCCCGCGCGGAGGTGCCGCGGTAGACCGCGAGGTGCAGCGGGAGTTCGCTGGTGGGCCGGAGCAGCCCGCGCACCTGCCGCCCGGTGGCGAGGTCGACGCCGACCACGTCGTCGGGGCCGAGCCGGTGGTAGGGCACACCGGTCGGGGTGACGAGCACCAGGTCGTCGCCGACGAGGGCGGAGACGTTGCCGGAGGTGCCGACCACCAGGCCGTCGGCGACGGTGCGGCGGGCCGCGTCGACCACGTCCGACCAGGTCTTCTGTTCCGCGTTGTGCACAGGGTGCCCCTTACTGCCGTTGGTGCCGCGCATGACGGTTCGAGGGTGCCGCGGACCGTTGCCGAGCCCCCCGGACCGGCAGTAGCGTCCCCACACCACCCACGGCGTGCCCGGGCGGCGCGACGGGCACACGTGAGCCGACACGGAATCACGGAATCGCGGGAACCTCATGGGCACGGTCAACGGCGGCATCTCGTTCTGGTACGCGGACACGGGCGTTCCGGTGCCGCGCGAGCCGCTTCCCGGCGACGCGGACGCCGACGTGGTGATCGTGGGCGGCGGCTACACCGGGCTGTGGACGGCCTACTACCTGAAGCAGGCGGCGCCCTCCTTGCGGATCACCGTGCTGGAGGCCCGGTTCTGCGGGTACGGCGCCTCGGGACGCAACGGCGGGTGGCTCTACAACGGCGTGGCGGGCCGGGACCGCTACGCGGCGCTGCACGGCCACCAGGCCGCGCTGTCGCTCCAGCAGGCGATGAACGACACCGTCGGCGAGGTGGTCCGGGTCGCCGGGCGGGAGGGGATCGAGGCCGACATCCACCACGGTGGAGTGCTCGAAGTGGCCTACTCCCCCGCCCAGTCGGCGCGTCTGAAGGCGTACCACGAGGCGGAGGTCTCGTTCGGGGAGAAGGACCGGCTGCTGCTGGGGGCGGCCGAGACGGCAGAGCGGGTGCGGGTGGCCGGCGCGGTCGGCGGCACCTGGACCCCGTACGGCGCGCGGGTGCACCCGGCGAAGCTGGTGCGGGGGCTGACCGCCGTGGTGGAGCGGCTGGGCGTGACCGTGCACGAGGGCACCGCGGTGACCGCGATCCACCCGGGGCGGGTGGCCACCCCGTACGGGACGGTCCGGGCGCGGTACGTGCTGCGCTGCACCGAGGGCTTCACCGCGGGCCTGCGCGGGCAGCGGCGGACCTGGCTGCCGATGAACTCCTCGATGATCGCGACCGAGCCGCTGCCCGAGCCGGTGTGGGCGACGATCGGCTGGGAGGGCCGGGAGGTGCTCGGCGACATGGCGCACGCGTACGTGTACGCGCAGCGCACCGCCGACGGCCGGATCGCGCTGGGCGGGCGCGGGGTGCCGTACCGGTTCGGGTCGCGGACCGACACCGACGGGAGCACGTCGGCGGCGACGGTGGCGGCGCTGCGGGAGATCCTGGTCCGGATGTTCCCGGCGGCGGCCGGGGTCGCGGTCGATCACGCCTGGTCGGGCGTGCTGGGGGTGCCGCGGGACTGGTGCGCGAGCGTGCACCTGGACCGTAGGACGGGGACCGGCTGGGCGGGCGGGTACGTCGGCAGCGGGGTGGCGACGTCGAACCTGGCCGCGCGCACCCTGCGGGACCTGGTGCTGCTGGACTGCGGGCAGGGCGGGCCCACCGGGCTGACCGCGCTGCCGTGGGTGGGGCACCGGGTGCGGCGCTGGGAGCCGGAGCCGCTCAGATGGGCGGCGGTGCGCGGGATCTACGCGGCCTACCGTGGTGCGGACCGGCGCGAGGCGCGGGGGCGCAGCGCCGCCACGGACCCGGTGGCGCGCTGGGCGGACCGGCTGTCCGGGCACTGATCGAGGCTCGCTTCGCTGCGGTAAGGGATCGCGGGACGAGCTGGGGTGAAGCTGTGCGTATCTGCGCCGACCCCTTCCCGATCCCCCTCCGTTCACCGATGATTCATGTCGGCACCGCGAGTCCGCCGTGAGTTCACCTTCCGTTCATGAATGATCCGTACGTTCGCCTCGCCCCTGCCCGACCGAACGATTGCTGGGCCCATGGAACACATCACGCTCCTGATCGGACTCGTGATCGCCACCGCTCTCGTCTTCGACTTCACCAACGGCTTCCACGACACCGCCAACGCGATGGCCACCACCATCTCGACCGGTGCGCTCGGCCCCCGCGTCGCGGTGGGAATGTCAGCCGTACTCAACCTGGTCGGCGCCTTCCTGTCGGTGGAGGTCGCCAAGACGATCTCCGGCGGGATCGTCGACGAGTCGGCCGGAATCAGACCCGCGATGATCTTCGCCGCACTGGTCGGCGCGATCGTGTGGAACCTGGTGACCTGGCTGGCCGGGCTCCCCTCCAGCTCCTCGCACGCCCTCTTCGGCGGACTGATCGGCGCCACCCTCGTCTCGGTCGGCGCCCACGGCGTCAATGGTGACGCGGTCGTCACCAAGGTGATCATCCCGGCGGTCGCCGCGCCCATCGTGGCCGGACTCGCCTCGATGCTCGCCACCCGGCTCACCTACCGGCTCGGCCGTAACGCCGATCCCGCGGCCACCTCGCGCGGCTACCGGGCCGGGCAGATCGCCTCCGCCGGGCTCGTCTCGCTCGCGCACGGCACCAACGACGCCCAGAAGACCATGGGCGTCATCACCCTCGCGCTCATCGCCGGCGGCTCGCTGGCCCCCGGCTCCAACCCGCCGCTGTGGGTCATCTGCTCGGCCGGCACCGCCATAGCGCTCGGCACCTACATCGGCGGCTGGCGGATCATCCGCACCGTCGGCCGCGGCATCACCGACATCCAGCCGCAGCAGGGTTTCGCGGCGCAGACCGGCGCCGCGGCGACCATCCTCGCCTCCTCCCACCTCGGCTTCGCGCTGTCCACCACCCAGGTCTGCACCGGGTCGGTGCTGGGCGCCGGGCTCGGCCGCACCGGGGCGGTGGTCCGCTGGGGCACCGCCGGGCGGATGGTCGCCGCCTGGGGGCTGACCCTGCCGGCGGCGGGCCTGGTCGCGGGCGGCGCCGCCTACCTCGCCGACCGCGGCACCTGGGGTGTCACCACGGTCGGGGTGCTCGGCCTCGCGGTGTGCGTGGCGGTCCGGACGGCGGCCCGCCGCAAGCCGGTCACGCACGCGAACGTCAACGAGCCCGTGGGTGCGGTGGCCGCGACGCAGGAGACCGCGGCCGCGGAGGCGCCCGCCCCCATATCCGCCCCGGCCGTACCGGCCGTCCAGATCGTCCCGGTGACCGTCGCCGACACCACGGCGGCTCCCACCGTTCCCGCGCCTCCCGCGCACACCCCCTCCCCCGACGTGCCGCCCGCCGGCCCGGTGATCCCCGCCGTCGTGCCGCCTGCCGCCTCCACTCCCACCACGGTCTGAAAGGGCACGTCATGAGCATCGACTGGCACGCGCTCGGCACGGTCTTCGCTGTCACCCTCCTCTCCACGGTCGGCCTCGTGGGCGTCTTCACGCTCGGAATCGTCGGGTTGTCCCGGCGGGGCGGTACCGGCGGCACCGCGGTGCTCACCCGCACCGGTGCGTATGTCTGTTTCGCCGCATGTGCTGCCGCCGTCGCCTACGGAATCCACCTCATCGCCGGGTAGTCCTGCGGGGGGCCGCGCCCTACGTGAGTGCGGCTCCCTCCCCGGGCGCCCCCGGGCCCTGCCCCTTTCGGTCGACGTTCCTCACGCGGTGCGCGGTGGCCCGTCGGCAAGTGCCCCGCGCCCTTGGGTGGGTGCGGCTGCTTTCGCGAAAAGAGGGTCACCAACCAGGGGGCGCGGCAAACGGCGCGCTCAGCAGGCCACCGGCCCCCCGGCCGGGAACGAGACGGGCACCACAGTGGCGCACGCCCGAAGGGGCGCGGGGAACGGCGCTCCCCCGGCGCTTCGCCTGGGCGGGGGTGTCCCCGGCGGAGCCAGGGGGAGTACCCCCGTTCGCCCACCACCGGGAGGTGGTCCCTGAATCCGCAGGCCGGGGGCACCCCGGGGGGTCGGTTGACGGGCTTTCCGCGGGCGTGGTGAACTGCCGGGAGCCATACGGCGGCAGGAGAGGAAGTCGGTGCGAATCCGACGCGGTCCCGCCACTGTCACCGGGGAGTGCACTCCCGACCCTGTAGGTCACGGCCGGTCCGCCCGGCTGGAAGGCCCGGGAGTGCGTAGATCCGGGAGCCAGGAGACTCTCACCGCCGGTCACGTCGAGCCAGGGCGCGGACCCTGAGTGAGGACTTCGCGATGCCCTGCACGCAGGCCGCCGGCCGTTCGGCCGCCGAGATGACCCGGACATGACCCGTGCCGACCGCGCCTTCGCGTACGGCGCCGCGCTCGGCTTCCTCGGCGACCTCCTGATCGGCGACCCGCGCCGCGGCCACCCGGTGGCCGGGTTCGGGCGGGCCGCGGGGGCCCTGGAGAAGCGGCTGTGGCGCGACGACCGGGGCACCGGAACCGCGTACGCGGCGCTGTGCGTCGGCGGCGCCGTGGCCGCCGCCGCGCTGACGGAGCGGGCGGTGCGCGGCCGCCCGGCGCTGTCCGTCGCGCTGACCGCCGCCACCACCTGGTCCGTACTCGGCGGCACCTCGCTCGCACGGGAGGCCCGCACCATCGGCGCGGCGCTGGAGGCGGGGGACGTGGCCGCCGCCCGCGCCCGGCTGCCGCACCTGTGCGGGCGGGACCCGGCCGCGCTGGACGCCGACGCGATCGCCCGCGCCGTGGTGGAGTCGGTCGCGGAGAACACCTCGGACGCGGTGGTCGGCGCGCTCGTGTGGGGCGGCCTGGCCGGTGTGCCCGGGCTGGTCGGCTTCCGCGCCGCCAACACCCTGGACGCGATGGTCGGCCACCGCTCCCCGCGCCACCTGCGGTTCGGGTGGGCCGCCGCGCGGCTGGACGACGCCGTCGGCTACCCGGGCGCCCGGCTCACCGCCGGGCTCGCCGCGCTGGCCGGACCGTATCCGCGGACCGCGCTGGCCACCGCCAGGCGGGACGGGCCGCGCCACCCCTCGCCCAACGCGGGCCCGGTCGAGGCCGCGTTCGCGGGGGCGCTGCGGCTGCGGCTGGGCGGCACCCTGTCGTACGGCGGCCGCACCGAGCACCGCCCGGTGCTGGGCGCCGGGTTCCGTCCGCCCGCGCCGGCCGACATCCGGCGCGCGGTCCGCCTCTCCCGCCGGGTCGGCGCGCTGGCGCTGGGCGCGTCGGTGCTGCTGTCGGCGGCACGCGGCGCGCGCCGGGCGGCGCCCGCGGCCACGACCGAGAGAGGCACGGCGTGAAGGGGCTGCTGGTCGCCGGGACCGGCTCGGACACCGGCAAGAGCGTGGTGACCGCCGGGATCTGCCGGTGGCTGACCCGGCGGGGCCTGCGGGTCGCGCCGTTCAAGGGCCAGAACATGTCGCTCAACTCGTACGTCACCCGGGAGGGCGCCGAGATCGGCCGGGCGCAGGCGATGCAGGCGCAGGCCGCCCGGGTGGAGCCGTCGGCGCTGATGAACCCGGTGCTGCTCAAGCCCGGCGGCGACCACAGCAGCCAGGTGGTGGTCCTGGGCAAGCCGGTCGGCGAGCTGAGCGCCCGCGGCTACCACGGCGGCCGGCAGGCCGAGTTGCTGGGCACCGTGGTGGAGTGCCTGGAGGAGCTGGGCCGCGGCCATGACGCCGTGATCTGCGAGGGCGCGGGCAGCCCCGCCGAGATCAACCTGCGCCGCACCGACATCGTCAACATGGCCGTGGCCAGGAGCGCCGGGCTGCCGGTGATGGTGGTCGGCGACATCGACCGCGGCGGCGTCTTCGCGTCGTTCTACGGCACGACGGCGCTGCTCGCACCGGAGGACCAGCGGCTGGTCGCGGGGTACCTAGTGAACAAGTTCCGCGGCGACGTGTCCCTGCTCCAGCCGGGCCTGGACATGCTGCGCGGCCTCACCGGCCGCCCCACCCTCGGCGTGCTCCCCTTCGCCCACGGCCTGGGCATCGACGAGGAGGACGGGCTGCGGGTGTCGCTGCGCGGCGCCGTGCGCGAGTCCGCGGTCGAAGCGCCGTACGGCGACGAGGTGTTGCGGGTGGCGGTGGCCGCGCTTCCGCTGATGTCGAACTTCACCGACCTCGACGCGCTCGCCGCCGAGCCCGGTGTGGTGGTGCGGTTCGTGGACCGCCCGGACGAACTCGCCGACGCCGACCTGGTGGTGCTGCCCGGCACCCGCGGCACCGTCCGCGCGCTGGCCTGGCTGCGCGAGCGCGGCCTGGCCGACGCGGTCCGCCGGCGTGCCGCCGAGGGCCGCCCCGTGCTCGGCATCTGCGGCGGCTTCCAACTCCTCGCCGAACGCATCGAGGACGACGTGGAGTCGAAGGCCGGTACGGTCGCGGGCCTCGGCCTGCTGCCGGTCCGGGTCCGCTTCGCCCGCGAGAAGACCCTCGCCCGCCCGGAGGGCACGCAGTACGGCGAGCCGGTGCGCGGCTACGAGATCCACCACGGGGTGGCCGAACTCCTGGGCGGCGACGAACCGTTCCTCGACGGCTGCCGGGTCGGCGCGGTGTGGGGCACGCACTGGCACGGCTCGCTGGAGAGCGACGGCTTCCGGCGGGCGTTCCTCACGCGGGTGGCCGCGGCGGCCGGGCGGCGGTTCGCGCCGGCCCCGGACACCCGCTTCGAGGCCCTGCGGGAGGGCCAGTTGGAGCGGCTGGCCGATCTGATCGAGGAGCACGCCGACACCGGCGCGCTGCTGCGGCTGATCGAGCAGGGTCCGCCGGACGGCCTGCCGTTCCTGCCGCCGGGGGCGCCGTGACCGCGTTCACCCCCGCCCGTGCGGGGAGCGGAGAGCCCGAACGGCGGGGCGGTTCGCCGTGCCCGGATCACCTCCTCGGCAGCGGAGACCACGCGTCACAGCAGGGTGGGTGCGAGTCCACCTCCGACCGATCGAACGTCTTCTCACTCGAAGGAGTGGCCACTTCATGAGCATTCCCTATCCGTTCTCGGCGATCGTCGGCCAGGAGGATCTACGGTTGGGGCTGCTGCTCAACGCGATCAACCCATCGGTGGGTGGCATCCTCGTGCGAGGCGAGAAGGGGACGGCCAAGACCACGACCGTCCGCGCGCTCGCCTCGCTGCTGCCCGATCTCGCGGTGGTTCCCGGCTGCCGGTTCAGCTGCGCCCCCGCCGCCCCGGACCCGGACTGCCCGGACGGGCCGCACCCGGTGGACGAGGCAGGGGTACAGCGCCCCGCGCGGCTGGTCGAGTTGCCGGTGGGCGCCTCGGAGGACCGGCTGGTCGGCGCGCTCGACATCGAACGGGCCCTCGCCGAGGGGGTGAAGGCGTTCGAGCCCGGGCTGCTGGCTGACGCGCACCGGGGGATTCTCTACGTCGACGAGGTCAATCTGCTCCATGACCACCTCGTGGATGTCCTGCTGGACGCCGCCGCGACGGGGGCGAGTTACGTGGAGCGCGAGGGCGTGTCGGTGCGGCACGCGGCACGCTTCCTGCTGGTGGGCACGATGAACCCGGAAGAGGGCGAGCTGCGGCCGCAGTTGCTCGACCGGTTCGGGCTGACCGTGGAGGTCACCGCCTCGCGCGAGACCGACCAGCGGGTGGAGGTCGTACGGCGGCGGCTGGCGTACGACGCGGACCCGGCGCGGTTCGCGGCACGGTGGGCGGCCGACGAGCAGGAGATGCGCGAACGGATATCGGCCGCGCGGGAGTTGCTGCCGTCGGTGGTGCTCGGGGACGCGGCGCTGCGGCAGATCGCGGCGACCTGTGCGGCGTTCGAGGTGGACGGGATGCGCGCGGACATCGTGATGGCGCGGACCGCGACCGCGCTGGCGGCGTGGGCGGGCCGCACGGCGGTGACGGACCCGGACGTACGGCAGGCCGCGCTGCTGGCGCTGCCGCACCGTCGGCGCCGCAATCCGTTCGACGCGCCCGGCCTCGACGAGGAGAAGCTGGACGAGACGCTGGAGCGGGCGCGGCAGGAGGCGGAGCGGGCCGAGGCCGAGGGCCGGGACCCGCAGGACGAGCCGGAGCCCGACCCCGATCCCGATCCGGACGGCGGCCCCGACGACGGCGGCCCGGACGGCGGCGGGCCCGACGGCGGGGGCGGGGTGCCGCCGCAGCTCGACCCGGGCGTGGACCCGGCGGCGGGCTCCCCCGCTCCGGACGGCGGGTCCGACCCCGCTGCCCCGAACCCGGGAACCGGCACGGAACCGGGAGCGGACACGGGAGCGGGAGCCGGCTCCGCGCTCGCCGCCGCCTCCGAGCAGCCGCCGTCCGCCGCCGGGGAACCGTACAAGACACGGACGTTGACCGTGCCCGGGCTGGGTGAGGGCGCGGCGGGGCGGCGCTCGCGGGCCCGGACGGCGCACGGGCGCACCACCGGGGCGGAGCAGCCGCACGGCCGGCTGGCCGCGCTGCACCTGACGGCGACCGTACGGGCGGCGGCGCCGCACCAGCGGGCGCGGGGCCGCGACGGGCGCGGCCTGGTGGTGCGGCGGGAGGATCTGCGGCAGGCGGTGCGGGAGGGCCGGGAGGGCAACCTCGTGCTGTTCGTGGTGGACGCGTCGGGTTCGATGGCGGCGCGGCGGCGGATGGGCGCGGTGAAGGGCGCGGTGCTGTCGCTGCTGCTGGACGCGTACCAGCGGCGGGACAAGGTCGGCCTGGTGACGTTCCGGGGCGCGGGCGCGGAGTTGGCGCTGCCGCCGACGTCGTCGGTGGACGCCGGCGCGGCGCGGCTGGAGAAGCTGCCGACCGGGGGCCGTACGCCGCTGGCCGCGGGGCTGCTGCGGGCGCACGAGGTGCTGCGGGTGGAGCGGCTGCGGGACCCCTCGCGGCGGCCGTTGCTGGTGGTGGTGACCGACGGGCGGGCCACCGGCGGACCCGAGCCGCTGCCGCGGGCGGCGCGCGCGGCCCGGCTGCTGGCCGCGTCCGGGGCGGCGTCGGTGGTGGTGGACTGCGAGGCCGGTCCGGTACGGCTGGGCCTGGCGGGCGCGCTGGCACGGGAGTTGGGCGCCACCGCGGTGACGCTGCAGGAGTTGCGGGCCGACACGGTGTCCGCGCTGGTCAAGGACGTACGGAGGGCCGCGTAATGCCGCAGGGACAGCCGAGTGTGGTGCCGGAGGACGGGTTGACGACACGTCAGCGGCGCAACCGGCCGCTGACGATCGTGCACACCGGTCCGGGCAAGGGCAAGTCGACGGCCGCGTTCGGGCTGGCGCTGCGGGCCTGGAACCAGGGCTGGCCGGTGGGGGTGTTCCAGTTCGTCAAGTCGGCGAAGTGGAAGGTCGGGGAGGAGCGGGCACTGCGGGTGCTGGGCGCCTCCGGCGAGGGCGGCACGGTCGCCTGGCACAAGATGGGCGAGGGCTGGTCGTGGGTGCAGCGCGACCTCGCCTCCAGCGAGGAGGCGGCCCGGGAGGGCTGGGAGCAGGTCAAGCGGGACCTGGCCGCGGAGACCTACCGGCTGTACGTACTGGACGAGTTCGCGTACCCGATGCACTGGGGATGGGTGCCGGTGGACGAGGTGGTGGGGGTGCTGCGGGACCGTCCCGGCAGCCAGCACGTGGTCGTCACCGGGCGCAACGCACCGGCCGAACTGCTCGACCACGCCGACCTGGTGACCGAGATGGCGAAGGTCAAGCACCCGATGGACACCGGGCAGAAGGGGCAGCGGGGGATCGAGTGGTGAGCCAGGACGCCGGTACGGCGGCGGGCCGGACGGCGCGCACGGCTGCGGCTTCCGCCACGGGTACGAGTACGGGTACGGGTACGGGTACGGTTTCGGCCTCTGCCGCGGGCCGGGCCTCGGTGCCGCGCTTCGTGATCGCCGCGCCGTCCTCGCGCAGCGGCAAGACCACGGTCGCCACCGGGTTGATGGCCGCCTTCGCCGCGCGTGGCCTCGCGGTGTCCCCGCACAAGGTCGGCCCCGACTACATCGACCCGGGCTACCACGCGCTCGCCACCGGCCGGCCGGGCCGCAACCTCGACCCGTACCTGTGCGGGGTGGAGCGGATGGTGCCGCTGTTCCTTCACGGGGCGGCCGGCGCGGGGCTCGCCGTGGTCGAGGGCGTGATGGGGCTGTTCGACGGCGCCACCGGGCACGGCGAGTTGGCCTCGACCGCGCAGGTCGCCAAGGTGCTGTCCGCGCCGGTGGTGCTAGTGGTGGACGCGTCCGCGCAGGCCCGCTCGGTGGCGGCGCTGGTGCACGGCTTCGCCTCGTTCGACCCGGGGGTGCGGCTGGGCGGGGTGGTGCTCAACAAGGTCGGCTCGGCACGGCACGAGGAGATCCTGCGCGCGGCGCTGGAGGAGGTCGGGATTCCGGTGCTGGGCGCGCTGGGCCGCTCCGACGTGCTCGCGGTGCCCGCGCGCCACCTCGGGCTGGTGCCGGTGGCCGAGCGGCGCGCGGAGGCGCTGGCGTGGGTGCGGGCGGTGGCCGACCGGGTCGCCGCCGGCTGCGACCTGGACGCGCTGCTGGCGCTGGCGCGTACCGCTCCCCCGCTGGCGGGACCGGCGTGGGACCCGGCGCGCGAGGTGTCGGGCTCGGTGTCGGACGCGGTGACGGGCTCGGTGACAGGCACGGCGGACGGCCGTCCGGCAGGCACGTCGGCGGACGCACCGGCGGCGGGGCGTACGGCCCGGCGGCCCGTGGTCGCGGTGGCCCGCGGCGCCGCCTTCACCTTCGCCTACCCCGAGCACGAGGAACTGCTGACCGCCGCGGGCGCCGACGTGGTGGAGTTCGACCCGCTCACCGACGAGGCGCTGCCCGCCGGCACCCAGGGCGTCGTGATCGGCGGGGGCTTCCCCGAGATGTACGCTCCCGAGCTGTCCGCGAACGGTGCGCTGCGCCGCGAGGTCGCCCGCTTCTCCGGTCCGCTGGCCGCGGAGTGCGCCGGACTGCTCTACCTGGTGCGGGAGTTGGACGGGCGGCCGATGTGCGGGGTGCTCGACGCGAAGGCCGAGATGAACGCCCGGCTCACGCTCGGCTACCGCGAGGCGGTCGCGGTCGGCGACAGCGTGCTGGCCGCGGCCGGGACCCGGGTCCGGGGGCACGAGTTCCACCGCACCCGGGTCGAACCGGGTGCGGGCCAGGCACCGGCGTGGGGCTTCGTCCGCCCCGAACGCCTGGTCGAGGGCTTCGTCCAGCACCGCGTGCACGCCTCCTACCTGCACACCCACTGGGCCGCGGCGCCCTCCCTCGCCCGGCGCTTCGTCGCCTCCTGCGCCGCCCGGCCGCCTCGATGAGCGAGCGGTTCCACGTCGGCGTGGGCGCGAGCGGCGCGGCGGACGCGGCGGAGGTACTGGGCCTGATCCGGGCGGCGCTGGCGGAGGCAGCACCGGCGGAGGCGGCACCGGCGGACGCGGCTCTGCTGCCGCGGGCGCGGGCGCCGCACCCCGGGGCGAGCCGTTCCCCCGGCCCACCGGACGGATCAACGGCCGCTCCGGACACGGCTGTTGGGCTCACCGGCGCCGGGCTCGGCGGGGGCGGCGGATGCTCCGTGGCGGTGCTGGCCACGGTCACCGGGAAGGAGCGGGCGCCCGCGATCGCCGGAGCCGCCGAGCAACTCGGGGTGGCGGTGGTCGGTTTCGACCCGGCCGTGCTGGCGCGCGTGGCGGTGCCGACGCCGTCCGAGGCCGCGCTCGGCGCGCTCGGCACCCCGTCCGTCGCCGAGGCCGCGGCACTCCTCGCGGCCGGTCCCGGCGCCGAACTCGCCCTCGCCAAGCGGAAGTCGGCACACGCCACGGTCGCCGTCGCCCGCGCCCCTCTCCCCCTCCCCTTCCCGCACTCTGGAGCACAAGACGTGTACCCCGATGGCCATGACCTGCGGCATCACGGCGACGCGGAGGTCGGCGAGGGCCTGGTCGACCTCGCGGTGAACGTGCGGGCGGGGACACCGCCGGCGTGGCTGGCCGAGGTGATCGGAGGGACGCTGGCAGGGCTGGCGGCGTATCCGGACGGGAGGGCGGCGCGGCACGCGGTGGCGGTCCGGCACGGCCGGGCGGACCCGGAGGTGCTGCTCACGGCGGGCGCGGCCGAGGCGTTCGTGCTGCTGGCGCGGGTGCTGCGGCCGCGGCGCGCGGTGGTGGTGCACCCGCAGTTCACGGAGCCGGAGGCGGCGCTGCGGGCGGCCGGGCACGCGGTGGAGCGGGTGCTGCTGGACGCCTCCGACGGGTTCCGGCTCGATCCGCACCGGGTCCCGGCGGACGCGGACCTGGTGGTGCTCGGCAATCCGACGAACCCCACGTCGGTGCTGCACCCGGCGGCGCTGGTACGGGAGTTGGCCCGGCCCGGGCGCACGCTGGTGGTGGACGAGGCGTTCATGGACGCGGTGCCGGGCGAGCGCGAGTCGCTGGCCGGGGCGGCCGGGACCGGCGGGGCGGACACGGTGCCCGGCCTGGTGGTGCTGCGCAGCCTGACCAAGACGTGGGGCCTGGCCGGGCTGCGGGTCGGCTACGTGCTCGGGCCGCCGGAGCTGATCGCGGAGTTGGCGGCGGCGCAGCCGCTGTGGGCGGTCTCCTCGCCCGCGCTGGCGGCGGCGGAGGCGTGCGTGTCGGCGCGGGCCCGTACGGAGGCCGCCGAGGCGGCCCGGCAGGTCACCGCGGACCGGGCGCACCTGGTGGAGCGGCTGCGGGAGGTGCCGCAGGTCCGCACGGCCGGGGACGCGCCCGCGGCGCCGTTCGTCCTGCTGCGGATACCGGGCGCGGCCGACGTACGCGCGGCGCTGCGGGAGTCGGGCTACGCGGTGCGCCGGGGCGACACCTTCCCCGGCCTCGGCCCGGACTGGCTGCGGGTCGCGGTGCGGGATCGCCGCACCACCGACGGGTTCGTCAACGCGCTGTCCGCGGTGCTCACTTCACTCCCAGCGCGCTGAGGTCGATCTGGCCGATCACCTGCTGCTGGTAGACGTTGGTCAGGCGCGGGCCGCGGTAGACCAGGTGCCGGTCGTAGACGAGCGGCACCATCGCGGCGTCCTGCATGACCCGCGCGTCGATCTTGGTCCATGCCTCGGTCGCGGCCGACGGGTCGGTGAGCGCGTCGGCCTGGTCGACCATGGCGTTGAGGCTGCTGTCGTCCAGGCCCGAGTAGTTGGTGCCGGAGTCCGGCTCGACGAGTTGGCGCAGGAAGCCGCCGCCGGTCGGGTAGTCCCCGATCCAACCGGTGTACACCATGCCCCACTTGGCCGCCTTGAGCTTGCTCGGGGACAGCAGGGTGTCGTAGAAGGCGCCGGAGTCCATGGTCTTGACGGTGACCTTGATGCCGACCTTCTCCAGTGCGGTGGCGACCGCCTGCATGGCCTGCTCGCTCTTGGAGGCGCCCGAGAGGCCGACCAGCGTGGTGCTGAAGCCGTTCGGCATCCCGCACTGGCTGAGTTCGGTCTTGGCGTACGTGTCCTCCGCCTCGCCGGCGCTGCTGGAGTACAGGTTCGCCTTGGGGTCGTGGCTGTCGTTGCTGGGCGGCAGCATCGTGGTGGCGACCTCGCCGCCTTCGTACTGGCCGCCGAGCGCGGCCTCCACCTCGGCGCGGTCCACGGCGTACGCGACGGCCTTGCGGCAGGAGACGTTGTCGAACGGTGCGGTGTCGGTGCGCAGGCTCAGGTAGCGGGTCGCCCCGGTGTAGGCGAGGTCCACGTTCGACTTCTGCGCCGAGCTGTTGATGATCTTCGCCTCGGTCTCGTCGTCGAACATCACCTCGCTGAAGTCCAGGTCGGCGGTGCCGTCGAGCAGCGCCTGCTCCACCTCGGCCTGGGAGTCGTAGGACTTCACCTGGTACCCGGCGGGCAGTTGGGAGCGGACCGGGTCGGTGGTCGCGTCCCACTCGGTGTTGCGGACCAGGTGCAGCGACTTGCCCTTGACGTAACTGGCCACCTTGTAGGGGCCGCTGGCCATCGGCTTCTGCTCGTAGCCCTTGCCGCCGTCGGTGTCGGCGCTGGGCGGCACCACGGCGCCGGCCGACATCGCGAGGATGTACGGGAAGTCGGCGTAGGGCTTGGCGAGGGTGAACACGACGGTGCTGTCGTCGGGGGTGGCCACCGACTTCAGGCCCATCTTGTCGGGGTCGGAGTCCTTGTACGGCCCCGGGTAGTGCTGGCCCTCGTCGAGCAGGTCGGGGAAGTAGGTCGCCCCGCCGGAGTGCACGTCGCGGTCGAAGCTGCGCTCGACGCCGTACTTGACGTCCTTGGAAGTGATCGTCGAGCCGTCCTGGAAGCGCAGGCCCTTCTTCAGGTGGAAGGTCCAGGTCAGGCCGTCGCTGCTGACGTCGCCGGTGGTGGTGGCCAGGTCGGGCAGGAGCGCGCGGCCCTTGTCGCCGGGCGCGGGCGCGTAGCTGACGAGGTTGCGGTAGAGCAGCCGCTGGACGTTCCAGGCGCCGGGGTCGTAGGTGTCGGCGGGGTCCAGCAGGCTGTCGTCGAGGTAGGAGGTGGCCAGTTGGACGGTGCCGCCGGTCTGCACGGAGGGGCGGACCACGCCCTCGGTGCCGCCGTTGTAGCCGGCGCCCTGCTTGCCGCCGTGCCGCTGGAGGGCGGCCTGCTGGTCGACCGGCGCCGTCGTCGGCGGGTGCGGGTCGGGCGTGGGGTCGGGCTTGCCGCCGCCGCCGAGGGCGCCGGTGGCCAGCACGACGGAGACGGTGATGCCCGCGACGGCGACCCCGGCCACCGCGGTGAGGATCTTGCGGCGGCCGCTCCAGGTCGGCTTCGGGCCGGGCGGCATGCCGGCACGCGGGCCGGGGACGGAACCGAGTCCGGGCCCGGGCGGCATACCGCCGTGCAGGGGCGGCCCGCCTTGCATCAGCGGCTGCTGCTGCCGCGCGGCGCCGTTGTTGACCGGCGGCGGGGTGCTCGGCTGGTACGGCGGGGGCAGCGGCACCTGCGGGCTGCGCGAGTACGCGGGGTGCTCGGCCGGGCCGGGTGACGGCGGCGGGGGCGTGGAGGGCTGCGAGGGCGCGGGCGGCTGCGGGGACTGAGAGCCCTGCTGCCCTTGCTGCCCTTGCTGCGCCGACGGGTTCTGCGGGAACTGCGGACCCGGAACTCCCTGGTACGGGCCGGGTGTTCGCGGCGGCGTGCCCTGGGCGGGGAGCGAGGGCAGCGCGCCGCCGACGCCGAAGGTGGCGCGCGGGTCGGCGCCCGGGGCGTCGGTCGGGGCATCGGTCGGCGCGTTCGTCGGCGCGGTGGCCGGCGGCAGGCCGAAGTCCCTCGGCGGCAGCGTGGCCGGCCCGTTCACCGTGGCGGAGCGGGCGGCGGTCAACCAGGCCCACAGCCGGGCCCGGTAGACCCCGGCGTCGGCGGGGCGGTCGGCGGGGTCCTTCGCGAGCGCGGCCAGCGCCAGGGCGTCCAGCTCCGCGGGCACCCTCGGGTTGCGGGTGGAGGGCGCCGGCGGCTCGGCGTGGACGTGCCAGTACATCAGGCTCAGCGGGGTGCCCTCGTGGAACGGCGGCTTGCCAGTGAGCAGTTCGGTCAGCACGCAGCCGACGGCGTAGACGTCGCTGCGGGCGTCCACGTCGCCGCCGTTGACCTGCTCGGGCGACATGTAGCTGGGGGTGCCGACGGAGGAGCCGACCGTGGTCAGCCGGGTGTCGGTGTCCATCACGCGGGCGATGCCGAAGTCGGCGACCTTGATGGCGCCTTCCTCGGTGACCATCACGTTGGCGGGCTTCACGTCGCGGTGCACGGTGCCGTGGCTGTGCGCGTGGGCGAGCGCGTCGAGGATGTCGCAGACGATCCGCACCGCCCGCTCCGGCTCGAACGGGGCCTGCTCGCGGACGAGTTGGGCCAGCGTGCCGCCGCGTACGTACTCCATGACGAGGTACGGCACGACGGTGTCGCCGTCCTGGTACTCGTCCTGGTCGTGGACGGTGACGATGCCGGGGTGGTTCAGCACCCCGGCGGCGTGCGCCTCGCGGGCGAACCGGCGGCGGGCGTCGGGGTCCTGCGCCAACTCTGGTATCAGGGTCTTGATCGCGACCACCCGGCCCATCCGGGTGTCCCGGGCGCGGTGCACCCGGGCCATGCCACCGGAGCCGAGCAGCTCCGCGAGTTCGTATCTGCCCGCGAATAGCCCGTCGCTCATGCCCGCCCGCCCTGTTGCCCCACCGTGTCAGTGCCCATGGCGCGGTGGTCCCCCGGCCCCGGGTGTGAGGAACAGAGTACGGGGGGCGGCACCACCGCCGGTGCCGCCCCCCGCGCTTGTTACCGCCTTGTGGCGGTCACGCGTCGCCGCCGGCGGACGAACCGGCCCCCCTGCGGCGGCGGTTGGTGACGACGAAGGTCAGCGCGCCGGCGGCCACCAGTGCCGCGGCGCCGCCCGCGAGGTAGGGCATGTTGGAGCTTGCGCCGGTCTCGGCGAGGTTGCCGGTGCTCGCGGTGTCGGCGACGGTCTGGGTGTGGGTGCCGGAACCGCCCGAGCCGCCGGACGCGGAGGAGCCGCCGCTCGAACCGCTGCTGCCGGAGGACCCGGCGGACCCGCCGCTGCCGGAGGAGCCGCTGCTCGAACCGCCGCTCGCGCTGCCCCCGTTGGAGGAGCCGCCGGAGGAGTGTCCGCCGGTGGAACCGCCGTTGCCCGCCCCGCTGGAGGAACTCCCCGAGGACGTACCGCCGTTGCCGGAGCCACCGGAGGTCGAGCCGCCGGACGAGCCGCTGTCGCCCTTCGGGGTGCGGCAGGTGGCCTGGGCGAGCGTGACGTCCCCGGTCACGTGGGCGACGCCGAGGCTCAGCGGGTCGATGTCGACCTTGAGGTGCAGCGCCGTGGCCGCGGCGGTGTTCGAGGTGGTGACGGCGTTGGTCAGTTCCAGGTCCACCTCGCCGACGCCGGGGACGGCGACCTTGGTGACGCCGATCGCCGACAGCTCGGTGCGCTTGCCGAGCACGGTGAGGCCGGCCAGGTGCGAGGACGCGGTCGGCCGGTGGCCGACCTGGCAGGTCGCCGTGGACGTCACCGCGTCCAGCTTGATCAGGGACAGCAGCGGCAGCCCGGGGACGTGCAGGTTCGCAGCGGCGATGTTGGCGACGCCCTCGGCCTTGTCGCGGCTGGTGGTGGCGTTCGCGGTGGCGACCGAGGCGCGCAGCAGGTTGACGGCCCGGCCCGCCTCGACACCGTGGCCGACCGTGACGGTCAGCGCGGTCTCCTTGGCGTCGGCCGGGGCGTGCACGTCGTTCAGGGAGACGTTGACCGGCACGTCCACGGTCTTGCCGAGCAGGGACACGTCCAGGCCCGCGCGCAGGTCCGTGGCCGTGGCGGCCCCGGAGTCGTGCGCGGTCGCGGGCGTCGCCTGCACCGCCGGTGCGACGGCCAGTACGGCCCCGGCGGCAACGGCCGTGGCGGCGCCGATGACGGCGACCGAACGGCGTGCGGGCAGGCGGAAGTTGATGGTGCGGTACACGGTTGGGAAACCCCCACGTATGGGATGGAGCCCCCGGCGCGCGCTGATTGGGGACAGCACCCGGGGACCTCGACCCGGCAATATTTACGCACTGAGGGTGAATTGACGGCTACACGGCGCCAGTTCACCCAGAAGGGTGGTTTCCGTGCGTTTCTTCGATTCCCGGCGTACGGCCGTTCTGTACGCTTCACCCGGGAGACTGGGCGGGGCTCCGATCCCGGCCGCCGCTCAAACCGGCGGGCCGCCGCAGTTCTTCGGACCGGCGTGCCGCCCGCCGTCGTCGAGACCGCCGTGCCGCCGCCGTTCGGACCACCGCTCAGGTCAGCGTGCCGCCGCCGTCGTCGAGACCGCCGCTCAGGCCACCGTGCGGCCGCGCAGCACCACCCGGCGCGGCGCCGCCAGCACCCGGACGTCCTCGCGCGGGTCCGCCTCGTAGACCACCAGGTCGGCGGGCGCGCCCTCCTCCAGGCCGGCGCGGCCCAGCCACTGCCGGGCGCCCCAGGTCGCGGCGGACAGCGCGGCGGTGTGCGGCAGCCCGGCGCGCACCAGTTCGGCCACCTCGCCGGCGACCAGCCCGTGGGCGAGGCTGCCGCCCGCGTCGGTGCCCGCGTAGATCGGGATGCCGGCGTCGTACGCGTCCCGCACCGTCTGGTGGCGGCGGGCGTGCAGCCGCTCCAAGTGGGCCGACCAGCGGGGGAACTTGGCGGCGCCGCCGGCCGCCAACTGCGGGAAGGTGGCGATGTTGACCAGGGTCGGCACGATGGCGATGCCGCGCTCGGCGAAGAGCGGGATGGTGTCGTCGGTGAGCCCGGTGGCGTGCTCGACGCAGTCGATCCCGGCGGCCACCAGGTCGGCGAGGGAGTCCTCGGCGAAGCAGTGCGCGGTGACCCGGGCACCCTCCTCGTGGGCGGCCGCGATCGCCTCGCGCAACGCGTCCTTCGGCCAGCACGGCGCGAGGTCGCCGATCCCGCGGTCGATCCAGTCGCCGACCAGCTTCACCCAGCCGTCGCCCCGGCGGGCCTCGCGGCGCACGTAGGCGGTGAGGTCCCCGGGCTCGATCTCGTGGGCGTAGTTGCGGATGTAGCGGCGGGTGCGGGCGATGTGCCGGCCGGCCCTGATGATCTTCGGCAGGTCCTCGCGGTCGTCGATCCAGCGGGTGTCGGCGGGAGTTCCGGCGTCGCGCAGCAGCAGGGCGCCCGCCTCGCGCTCGGTCAGCGCCTGCTTCTCGGTGGTCGCCTCGTCCACGGCGCCGTGCGCGTCGAGGCCGACGTGGCAGTGCGCGTCCACCAGCCCGGGCAGCACCCACCCGTCGGCGGTCGCGGTGACCTCGGCGGCGGGTCGCCGGTAGGTGATCCGCCCGCCGACCACCCACAGTTCGTCCCTGACCGCCGCGTCGTCGGGCCCGGCGAGCACCCGGCCCCTGACGTGCAGCACCTCTTCGGCTCCGGCTCCCATACCGGCACTGTACTGATACCGGCACTGTACTGACCCGGCCGGCGGCTCCGTCAGGAGACCAGCGCGTTGAGGTCGACCGCGTCGGCCATCGCCAGCATCCCCGCGTCGTTGGGGTGCAGGTGGTCGCCGGAGTCGTAGGCGGGGGCCATCGCGTCGGGGTGGGAGGGGTCGCGCAGGGCCCGGTCGAAGTCCACCACCGCGTCGAACGCGCCGCTGGTCCTGATCCACTGGTTGACCTGGACGCGGATCGCGTTCATCGCCGGGCTGAGCCGGCTGTAGGGAAGAATCGTTCCGCCGATCATCCGGACCCCGGCCGCGTGTCCGCGGGTGATGAGGGCGCGGTAGCCGTCGATCAGGTTCTGCGCGGTCAGCGGGCCGCCCGCGCTGTTGAGGTCGTTGCTCAGGTCGTTGACGCCTTCGAGCAGGATGACGTCCTTGACGCCGGGCTCGCTGAGGGCGTCGTCCGCGAAGCGGTGCACCCCGCTCGGGCCGCGGTAGATCTCCGGCGCCTGGGTGAGCAGCCGGTTCCCGGCGATGCCGGCGTCGACCACTCCGAGCCGCTGCCCGCCGGGCGCCGAGGCGAGCCGCCGGGCGAGCTGGTCCGGCCAGCGCCGGTTGGCGCCCGCGGTCGAGTGGTAGCCGTCGGTGATCGAGTCGCCGAAGGCCACCACGGTCGCGTGCGCGGTCGGCGAGACCACGTCGAGGCCGGAGAGGTAGTACCAGGAGGTGCGGGTGCGCGCGTAGCCCGCGGCGGAGTCGTCGGCGGCGTGGTCGACGCCGTCGGTGGAGACGTACGTCGTCTCGTACGCCTCGCGGTGGAAGGTGGCGGCGCCGGTCGGTCCCGGCAGGTAGAGGCTGACCAGCAGGTTCTGGTCGGCGGCGACCCGCATCGGGATGACGTCGCTGTACTCCTCGGTGCCCGCGCCGACGGTGGTGGAGCGGGAGCCGCCGAAGGTCACCCGGTGGTGGGTGCCGGCGACGGCGCGACCGCCGTCGTACTGCTCGGCGACATCGGCGGCGCCCACCGCGAGACCCTGCTCGCTGCGCAGGTCGGAGATCCTGATCCGCAGGCCGGAACCGCCGACGCTGGTGTGCACCACCATCCGTATCGTCTGCCGCCGGAACGAGGGCCCGCCCGCGCTCATCGCGCTCTCCCAGGCGCCGACCCGGCCCGGGTGCGCCGCGTCGCCCTGCCGGCCGGCGGACGCGGTGGGCTCCGCCTGGCCGCCCCGCGCGTCGTCGTGGTGCGCGCCACGCGCGTTGGACACCAGCAGCGCGCCGACGGTCGCCGCCGCGACCACCCCTGCCGCGGGCGCCAGCACCGAGCGGCGCAACGCCCACCTGCGGGAACGGGTCGCTTTGTCGATACGGGTACGGGTGCGGGTGGCACCGCGGGCGCGGGACATGCGGCTTTCCCCCAACGTCGTTCCGTGCGGCCTGCTGTCGGCCGTATCGGACGCCCCGTGCCGGGCGGCGTTCCGTCGCATGTCTACAGCCCTTCCGAAAGCATATGCGGAGCACGGGTGAAGACCACATCAGCGTCCCACGGGCTCGCTCTCCCCACACCCGCACACGCCCGTCCCCGGGGGCGGGCGCCACCGGAACGGTGACGCACCGGGGGGCCGTTCCGGTTCCACCACCCCGCGCCGGCGCCCGCGTCACGGCCCGGTGCGCCGGGGGTTCAGGCCACGGGAAGGCGGGTGAAGGCGGCGCGGTAGTCGGAGGGGGTCAGGCCGACGCGGCGCAGCAGGTGCTGGCGGAGGGAGTCGGCGGTGCCGAGGCCGCTGGCGCGGGCGACCTGGTCGACCGGGAGGGTGGTCGTCTCCAGCAGTTCGCGGGCGCGTTCCAGTCGCTGGTGGAGCAGCCACTGCAGCGGGCTGAGGCCGGTCTCGGCGTGGAAGCGGCGGGTGAGGGTGCGGACGCTGACGGCGGCGTGGCGGGCGAGGTCGGTGAGGGTCAGCGGCCGGTCGAGCCGGGTCATCGCCCAGGCGCGGGTCTCGGCGAGCGACGTGCCGGTCTCGGCGGGCAGCGGCGTGTCGGTGAACTGCGCCTGGCCGCCCGGCCGTACGGGCGCGACCAGGGCGAGGCGGGCGACGGCGTTGGCGACCGCGGCGCCGTAGTCGGTGCGCACCAGGTGCAGGCACAGGTCGATGCCGGCCGCGTAGCCGGAGGACGTGAGCATGCGGCCGTCCTGCACGTAGAGCACGTCGGGCTGGATGACCACGTCGGGGTACTTCTCCGCGAACTGCCGGGTGTACGCCCAGTAGGTGGTGGCGTGGAGGCCGTCGAGCAGTCCGGCCGCGGCGAGCAGGAAGGCGCCGGTGCAGATGGACGCGATCCGCTTCCCGGCCGTCGCGGCGGCCCGCAGCGCCTCCAGGACGCGCGGGTCGGGGTCCTCGGCGGCGCCGGTGCCGGCCACGATCACGGTGTCGGCCCGGTCGAGCGCGTCCAGGCCGCTGCGGATCACCACGTCGGCGCCGCCGCTGGTGGCGACCGGCCCGGGGTCGGGCGTGCACAGCTCGACCTCGTAGCCGGGCCGGCTGTCCACCTCGACCTTGAGCAGCAGCATTTCGGGCAGGGCGAGGTTGAACAGCGAGACAGGTTCCGAGGCGATGACGGCGACGCGGTGGGGGCGCGGGCAGATGAACGGCTCGGCGGCGACGGGCGGCGGTACGGGCCGTCCGGCGGGCACCGGCGGGGTGCGCGGTGCGTCGGGCGCGGTGGGTCCTTGGGCCGTTGGACGGGCGTGCGGCCGCTTCTTCATCGCGTGGGGTCGGGCCGCCGCGTTCACCGCGTTCACCGCGTGCGGCTCGTGCGGCTCGTTCAGCTCGTTCGGCCCGGGCGGCTCGGGCGGCTCGTGCAAGTCGTACGGCTCGGGCGGCTCGTGCGTCGCTTCGGACCCTGCGGTCTTCATGGCCAGAACCTCCGGGAGCGTGGCATTCCGGCCACTACTCTACGCGTCCGGCCGTCGGCAGGCTGAGGGCATGCCAGAGGAACTCATCACCCCCGAGCCCCATCTGCCACCGTGCGAAGAGCGGTTGGACCTCCCGCGCACGACGAGCGGGGACGGCGCGGGCCCGGCGCCGGGCGCCGCTTCGGCCACGGCCTCCCCCGCCCTGACCCTGGCAGCCGCACTGATCGGCTTCGTCCTGGTCACCCTCGACTCGTCCGTGGTGAACGTCGCCCTGCCCGCGATGGGCCGCGAACTGCACGGCGGGCTGGCCGCGTTGCAGTGGGTGGTGGACGGCTACACCCTCGCGTTCGCGTCGCTGATGCTGTCCACCGGCGCGCTGTCGGACCGGGTCGGCGCGAGCCGGGCGTTCGCGATCGGAACCGCGGTCTTCACCGTCGCGTCCGTGGCGTGCGGGCTCTCGCCGAACCTGGCGGTGCTGGTGGCCGCGCGGGTGGTGCAGGGCAGCGCGGCGGCCGTGGTGCTGCCCGCCTCGCTGGCGCTGGTGCGGCAGGCGTTCCCCGACCCGCGAAAGCGGGCGCGCGCCATCTCGGTCTGGGCGGCGGGCGGTTCGACCGCCCTGGCGCTCGGCCCGGTGGCGGGCGGCGCGCTGACCACGGGGTGGAGCTGGCGGGCCATCTTCTTCATCAATCTGCCGGTGGGCCTGGCCGCCCTGGTGCTCTCGGCCCGGGTGGCCCGCTCCCCGCGCCGCCCGGCCCCGCTGGACCTGCCCGGGCAGACCACCGCGGTGGTGGCGCTGGCCGCGCTGACGTACGCGGTGATCGAGGGCGGCCGGACGGGCGCGGTGGCGGGTGCGGTGGCCGCGCTCGCGCTGGCGGGGTTCCTGGCGATCGAGGCCCGGCACCCGCACCCGGTGGTGCCGCTGGGGCTGCTCCGGAACGGCACCGCGGCGACGTCGATCGCGACCGGCGCCGCGGTCACCTTCGGCTTCTTCGGGGTGGTCTTCGTGCTGAGCCTGTTCTTCCAGGAGGTACGCGGCGAGTCGGCGCTGACCGCGGGGTTGATGTTCCTGCCGATGACGCTGCTGATCTCCGTGGTGAACGTGGCGTCGGGCAGGATCACCAATCGCTACGGGCCCAGGGCGCCGATGCTCGTCGGCCAGAGCGTGGCGGTGGCCGGGCTGCTGGTGCTGCTGTCGGTGGGCGCGGGCACACCGGCGGTGCTGACCGCGGTCGCGATGATGCCGCTGAGCCTCGGTGCCGCGCTCGCGGTGCCCGCGCTCACGGCCGCGGCGATGGGGGCGGTGCCGGCCGAACGGGCCGGGATGGCGGCCGGCGTCCTCAACGCCGCCCGCCAGGTCTCCGGCGCGCTCAGCGTCGCGGTCTTCGGCGCGCTGGTCGGCGGGCGTACGCACTTCGTGACCGGGATGCGGAAGGGGCTGCTGATCTCGGCGGCCCTGCTCGCCGCCACCGCGCTCGCGACCGCACTCGCCCCCCGCGCCCCCCGGAACGAGCCGTCCGGGGCGGAAGGCCGCAAGCTGGGAGAGGGCACGGAATGAGGCCGAACGCGGGGGGCCGAGGAGGTCCGTCATGACGTCCACCAGCGGGTTCCGGGTACGCCGGGTCTACGACCCGCCCGAGTCCGGCGACGGGGTACGGGTCCTGGTCGACCGGCTCTGGCCGCGCGGCCTGTCCAAGGAGGCCGCGGCCGTCGACGAGTGGCCCAAGTCCCTCACCCCCTCGGGCGAGTTGCGGAAGTGGTTGCACGCCGAACCGGACCGCTACGACGAGTTCTCCCGCCGCTACCGTGCGGAGCTGGCGGCGCCGGAGCTGCGGGGAGACCTCGCCCATCTGCGACGGCTCGCCTCGGCCCGAACCGTCACCCTCCTCACCGCGGTCAAGGACCCCGACCACAGCCACGTCCCCGTACTCCTGGAGTCCCTGGAGGACGGCTCCCCGCGATAGCGGTTCCGGGTGCTTCCGGAGGGAGCCGCGCATGGACAGGGGCCGCTCATCGCGAGGTCACGGCAGCGCAGGGCGGGGGCGGGGCGCCCCCCGAGCTCAGGGGCGTCCCGTGACCCGTTGGGGAACCCCCGCGGGGTTGTCGTCGCGCAGCTCCGGCGGGAGGAGGGCCGGCGGGGTGTCCTGGTAGGCGACGGGCCGCAGCCATCGCTCGATCGCGGTGCCGCCCACGGAGGTCGACGTGGAGGTGGTGGCGGGGTAGGGCCCGCCGTGGTGCTGGGCGCCGGTGACGGCGACCCCGGTGGGCCAGCCGTTGACCAGCACGCGTCCGGCGAGCGCGCCGAGCCGGGTCAGGAGCGCGGCGGCGGGCCCGCCCGGGGTCGCCGCCTCGTCCGCCCCGAGGTGCGCGGTCGCCGTGAGGTTCCCCGGCAACCGGTCCAGAACGGCGTCGAGTTGGTCCGCGTCGCCGTACCGTACGACCACGGTGAGCGGCCCGAAGCACTCCTCCAGCAGCAGGTCGTACGCGCCGGGTTCGGCCAGTTCCGCGGCATCGGCCACGACGTAGCCGGGGCGTACCGCGAGGGGGTCCTCGGCGCTGCCGGCGGTGACGGGGGTCGCGACGGAGGGCAGGGCGGCGCGGGCGGCGGCGCCCTTGAGGAAGTTCTCGCGCATCCGGCCGTCGAGCAGCACCCCGGCGGCGGCGTCCCGCGCGGCGCCGGTGAGCGCGGCGACGAGTCGGTCCCCGTCGGCGCCCGCCGGGGTGAGGACCAGGCCCGGCTTGGTGCAGAACTGCCCGCTGCCGAGGGTGAAGGAACCCGCCAGCCCGGTGCCGATCTGCTCGGCCCGCTCGGCGGCGGCGGCCGGGGTGACCACGACCGGGTTGAGGCTGCCCAGTTCGCCGTGGAACGGGATCGGCCGGGGCCGGGCGGCGGCCGCGTCGAACAGCGCCCGGCCGCCGGGGATCGACCCGGTGAAGCCGGCCGCGGCCACCAGCGGGTGCCGGACCAGCTCGACGCCGGCCTCGAAGCCGTGCAGCAGCACCACGGTGTCGGCGGGCAGGCCGACCGAGACCGCGGCCTCGCGCAGCAGCCCCGCGGTGAGCTCGGAGGTGGCCGGGTGGTCCGGGTGCGCCTTGACCACGACCGGGCAGCCCGCGGCGAGCGCGCTGGCGGTGTCGCCGCCGGGCACGGAGAAGGCGAGCGGGAAGTTGCTGGCCGCGTAGACCGCCACGACGCCGAGCGGGATCTTGTACCGGCGCAGGTCCGGCCGCGGGATGGGCTTCGCGTCCGGGTCGGGGTGGTCGATGATCACGTCCAGGAACGCGCCCTCGTCCACCACCTCGGCGAAGGTCCGCAGTTGGAACGCGGTACGGGCCAGCTCTCCGGTGAGCCTGGGGATGCCGAGCGCGGTCTCGGCGTCGGCGGCGGCCACCACCTGCTCGGCGTCCCGCTCCAGCAGCCCGGCTGCCGCCCGTAGCAGCCGGGACCGTACGCTACGGTCGGCGAGGGCGGGGAGCGCGGTGGCGGCGGCACGCACGGCGGCGTCGACCTCGGCAGCCGTGGCCTCGACGGCGACCTGCTCGCGCTGCTTCCCGGTTCGGGGGTCCACGCTCCAGACTGGTACTGCCACCGGAATAACCTCCACATTTCCATATTGCACGCGGTCGGTGCTCGTCGTCGTTCCGGTCTGTTCTCTATACTGAACAACGTCTTCACATGTGAATCTCCGCCGAGCCTACGTCCACGCGGCCCGGCCGAACAAGAGGGGTCAGACGCGATGGCTGTTGCCGAGGGTGCCGGTTCGCAGGTCAAGTCCGCGGTCCGCACGGTGGAGCTGCTGGAGTTCTTCGCGGGCCGCCCCGGCATGCACAGCCTGGCCGCCGTGCAGGAGTCGGTCGGCTACCCCAAGTCCAGCCTCTACATGCTGCTGCGCACCCTGGTCGAGCTGGGCTGGATCGAGACCGACGCGACCGGCACGCGGTACGGCATCGGCGTGCGCGCGCTGCTGGTCGGCACGTCCTACATCGACGGCGACGAGGTGGTGGCCGCCGCCCGGCCGACCCTGGACCGGCTCTCCGACGAGACCAGCGAGACCATCCACATGGCCCGGCTCGACGGCACCAACGTGGTCTACCTCGCCACCCGCCAGTCGCAGCACTACCTGCGGCCGTTCACCCGGGTCGGCCGGCGCCTGCCCGCGCACTCCACCTCCCTCGGCAAGGCGCTGCTGGCCACGTACACCGACGAGCAGGTGCGCAAGCTCCTTCCGGAGACGCTGGAACCGCTCACCGAGCACACCCACACCGACCGCGAGAAGCTGATCGAGGAGCTGGCCGTCATCCGCGAGCAGGGTTACGCCGTGGACCGCGAGGAGAACACGCTGGGGCTGCGCTGCTTCGGCATCGCGATCCCCTACCGGACCCCGGCCCGCGACGCGGTGAGCTGCTCGGTGCCGGTGGCCCGGCTCACCCCGGGACACGAGCAGATGATCAAGGACACCCTGTTCGACGCCCGTGACCGCCTCCTCCTGGCCACCCGCCGCCTCTGACGTCCGACGGCGCCCCACCCCACCCGGGTCGCCCGGACCCGCCCCTCGGGGTGACGCTCCCCCCGGGCGGGTACGGCCCTCTACCCGCTCATGGAAAGGTGGTCGGCAACCACCCGCATGCCTGCAAGGGCCTGCAACGGCCTTGCCGCCGGCGGAAACCGGCACCGTTCAGGCGGCCAGCGAGGGCGCGGCGATCCGGGCGCGCTCGTAGAGGTCGCGCGCGGCCGGGTTCTTGAGGTGCGGGCGGATCAGTCGGAACATCTCCTTGACGCGCTTGTCCACCTTGTCGGAATTCATCGACGGGTAATCGTCCATCACTTTCATCCACGTGGCGCAGGCGGCATCGAGATGTCCGATCCCCAGTTGGCGCTCGGCCAGCATGGCACCGAAACGCAGGTCGCCTCGACGGGATTCACTCTTCGAACTGCGCAGACGAAAGTACAGTTCCAATGACTCCACGCTCCCGGAAACGTCTCCCAGCGCATGCCTGACCTGCGCGGTGTGATAGGCGAGCGTGGAGGCGTTGTAGCCGCCGAAGGTCCCGGTCTGGCTTTCCGCCTTGTTCAGGGCGGCCTCCGTTTCCCCGATGCTGCGGAGTGCGTTGGAGCGCTCCCCCGCGACCGCGTAGGAATGGGCCTGCTGCCCCGCCATGAAAGCCGTCATCCTGGGGCCCACCGTGGGAGATGCCTCGCTTGCCGCGTTGGCCCAGTTCACCGCCGTCGGACCATGGCCCAGGTCGACGGATTGCACCGACATTCCACGGAGAATGTGGCAGTAGGTCAAGTGGTCGTCGCTGGCGCCCGCGAACTCCAGGCCCTTGACGTAGTAGCGCTGAGCAGTGCCGTGCGATCCTTCGTCCACCGCCATCCAGCCCGCGAGGTAGCACAGGAATGACGCGGCGGACATCATTTCCTTACGGACTTCGCTCGGCGCGTCAGCCTTCATATAGGGGGCGACGATGTTGACCAGGAACGCGGCTGCCATGGGGCGTGCGTATCGCCCGCCGAACTGTCCGTCGAGGTCGGAGAGCCGATCCGTCATGGCGACGACGGATTCGACCTCGGGCATTCCGATGCGCTGCGTCCGTCCGGCCTGGACCGCTTCCATGCGGCCTACGACGTCCTGCCATCCGGGAATGGCCAGCGCCGCGGAGAAGAGCTTGGCTCCCGCTCCTATGATGCTGCGACGTGAAGGGTCCATGTCCTGCCTGCCCAGGTCGAGTAACCCTTCGACCGTGCTCGCGTCGGCCTTGTCGTGGATAGGCGCGGGAAAGCCGGCTTCCGCGTGCGTCACCGGGCGTTGGAGCCGCCGGGCCAGTGCCTCCAGGATCAGGGGACGTATCTCCGCTTTGGGCAGGTGCCCGTCGATCCACTGGTGAACCGACGGTGGTTGGTATCGCGTGGGCGTACCGCGCTCGGTTGCGATCCTGTTCACCTCTTGGGCGAACCGGCGCAGCGTCCAACCCGTAGCTGTGTACAGCCTCTTCAGATCCTCGTTCGGCTGCCGCTCGCCCATGTGCGCGTCACTCCCCACGCTTAACGCTCTTAAGAACACCCTGCGTCCCAACGGTACCGCTCTGCGTAGTGGACCGGTTGCCTAGAGCGAGACGGGACGCCCGAGACGGCCGCGTGCTTCACGGTCCGGAGCGTGGACGACATGACGAAAGCGGTGGATATGCACGATCCGACGGGATGTTGGCGGTGGAAGAGGGCTGATCCCATCGGTCCGCGCGGGGGCGAGGCCACGACGCGAGCGCCTTTCGGGGTAGTGCGGTGAGGGCTCGGCGGCTTCCGTGGGTGGGGCCTGGTGGGCGGGCGTGTTACCTGGCCTTGGAGGGAGGAGGCGCGTCGTCGGCGTTGTGGCGGTTGGCGGACGAGATGGAGTCGGTGCAGCTCGGAATGGGCTGGGAGCTGCTGGGCTTCGTGCGTAAGACGCTGCGGGAGGCGGCTCCGTCGGAGACCGAACTCCACGGCATGGTGACGCACTTGTGCACGGCGTTGTCGGACGCGCTGCGCGTCGCCGACAGCCGTGGTGCGCTGCTGGACCTGCCACCGGTGGCACCCGGTCGCCCCCTTGATTCATGAACTCCCCCTTGTAGCTCAGTCAGGAAGAGCCCGGGCGGCACCGCACACTCTCCGTTCATGCGTGCGGGCAGGCCCGATGACTCCGGTTCGAGTCCGGACAAGGGGACATGGCGCCCCGGCAAGCGGAATTCCCCTGGCCCCCGGCGCACATAGCACCAGCACGACCATCACCGTAGAGAGGAATTCCGTATGGCCGGCAGCGGCGGGAGCGGGACCAAGGTCGCCATCGACTGGGAGTGGTTGTCCGCGCGGGAGTTGTACGCCAGTGAACTGGCCTACCGGCGGCAGCAGGCGGGGCTGACGCTGATGGAACTCGGGGCGAAATGCCTTTACGAGCAGTCGTATCTGCATCGGCTGGAGCGGGGGCAGCGGTTGGGCACCGTGGAGGCTGCTGCCGCGCTGGACAAGGTGTACGGCACCGGCGACCTCCTGGTGAAGCTGTGGCACCTGGCCAAACGCGAGGCGAAGGACAAGCCGTTCCTCGGACTCGCACCCCTGGAAGCCGACGCGGTGAGCGTCCAGGAGTACGCCGTCAGCGCCGTGCCGTACCTCCTCCAGACCCGCGCCTACGCCGAAGAACAACTCCGCACCGCCCGCCCGCACAGCATCAAGCAATTGAGCGCCCAGGTCGCCGCGCGACTGAAACGCCAGGACCGTCTCACCGGCCCGAACCCCGTCCACTACCGCGCGTTGATCGACGAAGCCGTGCTGCGCCGCAAAGCCCGCGACCCCCAGACCTGGACCGGCCAGTTGGAACACCTGATCACGACAGCCCAGCAGCCCGATGTCTCCCTGCACGTCGTCCCGTTCGGCACCGGACCCCACCACATCCGCAGCTGCCTGGAACTCATCTTCTTCCAGGACGGCCACACCGTCGCCTACACCCAAAGCAGTTGGAGCGGCCACCTCGTCGAAGAACCCGAAGACGTCGAACCCCTCCGCCTCGCCTACGACCTGCTCCGCGACACCGCCCTCACGCCAACGGACACCCTGACCTTCCTCCGCACCGCGCTGGCCGAGCACACACCACAACGGCAACCGGCTCTGCCCGCCTGAACCCGGCCGCACGACAAGGAACGAGACGCACATGGGTAACACGTCTTCCGCAACGGCCGGACCCTCGGCCTTACCCGCCCCACCCCGCCCGGGTCGCCCGGACCCGCCCCTCGGGGTGACGCTCCCCCCGGGCGGGTACGGCCCTCTACCCGCTCATGCAGAGGTGGTCGGCAACCACCCGCATGTCCGCGGTCAGGGTGCGCTTGCGCTTCTTCATGATCTCTTCCATGGTCACGGCCGCCGACTTCTGGTGCCGCAGCCACTCGGGAACCGAACGGTAGAGCCGCATCAGCTCGTCCATGGCCGCCGACCCGTCCCCCGTGCGCACGTGCGCACGCGCCAGGTCGAGCACGTAGCGGCTGCCGTCGGTCGTGCTGGGCTTCCCCAGACGCCCCCACGCCTTGGCCGACAGGGCTTCGTCTTCCGTGGACCTGCGTACCACGGTGCGGGCGTCCCCGATAATCATGAAGTCCTCCAACGACTTCATCGCCGCCGTGACGGGGCCGAAGGCCGCAAGAACGTCATACGTCTGGGAATGCCCGACCGCGGCAGCTGCGATGGAAGCCGCCCGGCGGTATTCCCTGGCCTCCTGTGGCCGGTTGTTCCGTATCGCCGCCGCAGCCGCTTCCATCGCTACCCCGCCCCACACGGAGTAGCGATCCGGATCGGCATTGCTGACCTGTGGTTCGATCAGGTCCATTGCCTCGACGGCGAGTTCTTCCGCCTCGTCGAACCGTCCGGTCCGCAGCAGCGTGAAACACAGGCCCCTCACCCGGTTCGCGGCAGCCACGTTGTCCTTCGCCGCCACCGCGTCGTTCACGGATGCGGTGGCGGCCACGTGAGCGATATCGAACTGCCGGATCTGTGTCAGATATCGTCCGGCGAGTCCCAGCACCTCGGCGCGGGCCAGCAGCGCCTCCCGCGAATCGTCCTCCGACCCCTCGTAGTAGGCAACGGCCGCGTTGGCGTCACGCATGAGCAGCGGAAGTGCCGCCGCGAGACTCGCGTACCGGCCCGCGGGATACAGCGTCACGGCATCACGGACCGCCCGCCGCAGGAGACGAAGGTTCGGTTCGTCGCCCGTCGGCGGCGGGACATCGGTCAGCCTCACTCGCGGAGTCAGCGCGATACGCAGATCACGAAGGTTGAGATCATTCGGATCGTTGTGGCGAACCGGCGTCGGGGCATCCGAAACCAGTAACTCCGAGGTCCTGACCCCGAGGCCGCGCGCAACGGCGTGGAGGGTCTCGATCCGTACACTTCCGCCCTGCTCGATCTTGCGGACCGTCGCTACGGAAAAGCCCGACTGATGGGCGAGTTCCTCCTGGCTGAGGCCGGCCCTTCGCCGGTGCCTGCGTACATTGTCCGCGAGTTCTTCCGACATATCCTCACCTGCCCTCCAGTTCAGCGTACGGCGCGGACACAGGAGGCCAGTCGGGAAATCCGGCCACGGGGAGCAACTACGCCGGAGCGTAGCGGTTGCACCGTGCCGAGCGAATAAGTGGGCCATCCCGTCCATGGGGCGCGACATCGCGCACTCATACCGTCGTGACACCCAGTCACCGATTCGTAACCGGGACCATGATGACCTCAGACTCCGAGCATCAGTACCCCCGCGACGTCACCGAAGCGGCAGATCAGACCCCGCCGCGGTTACTGCCCTGGACCGAGGAGAACGGGCAGCCCGCCTACCTGAACGGCGACCCCTCAGGACCACTGTGGAAGTTGGCCGACCAGATGGAGGCCGTCCAACTAGGGCTTGCCGAAGAACTCCTGCGCAACGTCCGCGCGGTGCTCGCCGGCCCCGAGCCGTCCCCCGGGGAACTGTGTTTCCTCATCGCCCGCCTGACCGAGGCCCTTCTCGACGCCCTGCGCGTCGCACACAGCCGCGGCGCCCGCCTGGCACCCCCCGCCGTCGCCCTCCGCGCCCATGATGCGAGCGCTCCCCCTGACGACTCCGGTTCAAGCCCCGACAAGGGGATGTACCCCCGGCCGCCCGGATTCGACGCGCCCGGAGACGCACTTCGCACCCTTCAAGACCGTGGAGAGGAAAGCCATGACGAGTGACAGCAACAACGGGACCAAGGTCGCCATCGACTGGGAGTGGTTGTCCGCGCGGGAGTTGTACGCGAGCGAACTGGCCTACCGGCGGCAGCGCGCGGGGCTGACGCTCATGGAACTCGGGGCGAAATGCCTTTACGAGCAGTCGTATCTGCACCGGCTGGAGCGGGGGCAGCGCCTGGGCACCGTTGAGGCTGCTGCCGCGCTGGACAAGGTGTACGGCACCGGCGACCTCCTGGTGAAGTTGTGGCACCTGGCCAAACGCGAGGCGAAGGACAAGCCGTTCCTGGGACTTGCCCCCTTGGAAGCGGACGCGGTGAGCGTCCAGGAGTACGCGGTCAGCGCCGTGCCGTACCTGCTCCAGACCCGCGCCTACGCCGAGGAGCAACTGAGCACCGCCCGCCCGCGCAGCATCAAGCAATTGAGCGCCCAGGTCGCCGCACGGCTGAAGCGCCAGGACCGTCTCACCGGCCCGCACCCCGTCCACTACCGCGCGTTGATCGACGAAGCCGTGCTGCGCCGCAAAGCCCGCGACCCCCAGACCTGGACCGGCCAGTTGGAACACCTCATCGAGACCGCGCAGCAGCCCGATGTCTCCCTGCACGTCGTCCCGTTCGGCACCGGGCCCCACCACATCCGCAGCTGCCTGGAACTCATCTTCTTCCAGGACGGCCACACCGTCGCCTACACCCAAAGCAGTTGGAGCGGCCACCTCGTCGAGGAACCAGAAGACGTCGAACCCCTGCGCCTCGCCTACGACCTGCTCCGCGACACCGCCCTCACGCCGACGGACTCCCTGACCTTCCTCCGCACCGCGCTGGCCGAACACACGCCGCAACCGCAACCGGCTCTGCCCGCCTGAACCCGGCCACACGACAAGAATCGACAAGGAACGAGATGCAGACCCGTAAGACCTCTTCCGCAACGACCGAACCCTCGGCCTTACCCACCGCGCCCCGGCGGTGGACCCTCACCGACACGGACGGGCGCACCCTCACCGGGCATCTGCCCGCGTGGGCCGGGGACGACCCGAGCGAGCACAACGTGCCCCCCGGTGCCTGGGAGGACCGGCTCGCCGACATCCACCTCACCCGGCACTTCCCGGGACGCACGGTCCCCGTCTACTGCGCCACCAGCCCGGCCCCGGGACCCGTCGCCGAGGAAGCCTTCTCCTGCACGCTCGACTGCAACCCGCACGCCGAAGCACCCGAACCCCGCACCCCGCTGGTCAACCTGCACCTGTGCGGGGACAGTTGGCTCACCGACCTCGGCCCGCAGGACCTGACCCGGCTCGCCGCCACGTTCCGCTGGGTCGCGAACCGCCTCGACCAGGAAGTCCGCCCCGCCCTGGTGGACGCGCAAGAGGACTGGGCCAGGCACGCCGATGCCGACCCGCAGTGAAGTGAGCCTGTGGCGTCGGGCGCGAGGGGCACGGGTAACCGCGTCCGCCGGCGGCGCGCCGCAACGGGTGCGACGGACAAAGGTGCCCGCGGGGGGAGGGGGGCGCCGTAGATTCGGGGGTATGGCTACCGACACCGCGGGCGAGGCCCGAACCGATCGTGACGGCCCCTACGATCCCGCTCTGATCGCGCGACGCGCGAGGTCCTTCGGGGCGGCGGCGACCGCCTATGCCGCGCACCGGCCCGACTACCCCGTGAACGGGGTGAAGTGGGCGCTGGAACCGGCGCTGGCCAGTGGACTGGGGGCGGAGGGTGGGACGTTGGACGTGCTGGACCTGGGCGCCGGCACGGGGAAGTTGAGCGCGGTGGCGGCCGGGCTCGGGCACAGGGTGACCGCGGTGGAGCCGGACCCGGAGATGCTCGGCGAACTGCGTTCGTACCTGCCGAAGTTGACGACGCATCAGGCAGGCGCGGAGGAGATCCCGTTGGCGGACGCGTCCGTGGACGCGGTGATTGTCGGGCAGGCGCTGCACTGGTTCGACCAGAGCCGCGCGCTGCCCGAGATCAGCAGGGTGCTGCGGCCCGGTGGGGTGCTCGCCGCACTGTGGAACGCCGACGACGACCGGGTGGAGTGGATCGCCGGCCTCGGCAAGGTGGCGCTCAGCCGTACGTCGTTCATCGACTGGAGCCCGGGGCGCGGCATCCAGCCGTACCCGGAGCTGTTCCCGGTCGAGCACGCGTACTTCCCGCACCGGCAGCGCCGCACCGCCGACTCGCTGGTCGACACGATCGCGACCCACTCGCACGCGCTGACCCTCGAACCGGGCGAGCGCGCGGAGTTGATCGAGAGAATCCGCGCGTACCTGCGCTCCCGCCCGGAGACCGCGAGCGGCGAGTTCGACCTGGAGATCATCACCCGCGTCGAGCGGTCGGGGAGGCGCGAAATCGCCGGTTCCTGACCTCTGCCCACGGCCCTGTCCCGCTGCTACGCTCTCGCCGCGCCGTGGCGGGGAGGTCCGGGCAGGAAGAGGTGACCGTGGGCATGTCCGTCGAGCACGGCGGCGGGGCCGACGACGACGCGGCCGCATTCCACGCGTTCTTCGAGCGGCACTACGCCGAACTCGCCCGCCTCGCCCACCTGTTGACGGGTGAGGCGGACGCGGCCGACGATCTCGCGGCGGACGCGCTGGTGGCGCTGTGGCGGCACTGGGACCGGGTGCAGGGCGCCGACCACCCGGCGGCGTACGCGCGGGGCGTGGTGGCCAACCTGGCGCGCTCGCGCATCCGCAGCGCGGTCCGGGAGCGGCGCCGGGTCGCCCTGTTCTGGTCCCAGCGCACCGAACGGGTCGTGGAGCAGCCCGACGTGCCCGCGGTGCTGGACCTGCGCGAGGCGCTCCAGCGGCTGCCGTTCCGCAAACGGGCGTGCGTGGTGCTGCGGCACGCGTTCGACCTGTCGGAAAAGGACACGGCCGAGGCGCTGGGCATCTCGGTGGGCACCGTGAAGAGCCAGACCTCGCGCGGGGTGGCGGAGTTGGAGCGGCTGCTGGCCCAGCCTGCCGAGGCGCCGGCGGCACCGCACGGCCCGGACCCGGTGACGGGCCGGCCGACGGCGGCGGTCGCCCTGTCCGGCGGTGCGCCGGATGCCGGCCCGGCCGCGCCCGGTGCGCCGGCGCCGCGCGCCCCGGCCCCCGCGCCCGCACCGGCGCCCACCGTCGGCGGCCGGCTCGCCGCGGCCGGCGGCGTGCACACCGGTCAACCACCTCCCACCGGAGGGGCGTTCGGCCCGCCCGCGGAAGCAACTGCGGCACCGATGACCGCGGCCGTGGCGACCGCGGCAGCATCGGAGGCGGCGACAGCAACGGCCACGGCTACGGCAACACCCGCGGACGACGCAGCCGACGCCGCGCCGGGCACCACCCTCCTGGTCGACCAACCACCCTCCGCAACAGGCGAGTTGGCCTCCGTCGGCTCGGACGGTGAAGCGCCCGCCGGGGGGCGGCGGGGCCGTACGGGGGGAAGTGCGGCGGCCGGCGGGAGCGCTCCCGCGGCGGGGGCCGACGCGGAACGAAGCGCGACGGCGCGGATACTGGGGTCGACGAATCCCGCGACACGCCCGCGTACGCACACGGGACGGGGAATGTGATGGCCCAACTGCCGCAACTGCCGCAACGCCTGCGCGAGGCGGCGGACGCGCACCGGCCGGACCGCGAACGGATGCTGGCCCGGGTGGAGCGCGCGATCGCCACGCCCGACTGCGAGCCGGCCGACCTGGCCGCGGCCACGGCGGCCACGGCGGCGGCGCGGGAGCACTCCCCCGCCGCCTGGATGCGGGTCACCGCGGTGGCGGCGGCCGTGGCCGGCGCGATCGCCATCGGCGGCCTCGCGGTGGGCGCGGTCGGCGGCGACGGCACGCCGGGGCGGGACGCGGTGACATCCGGCGCCGCGACCTCCGGGCAACCGGAGCCGCAGCCCGCGGAGTCGGCCACCTCCGGTTCCGCCGCCCGCTCCCGCACGACCGAGAAGCACGCGCGGCCCGGCCACTCCGCGCCGAGCACCCGGCACACCCCCGGCCACACCTCGGGCTCGGCCGCCGGCCCGACGTCCGGCAGCGCGAGCGGCGCGCCCGCGGCCCCCGGCGGCTCCACCCCGTCCGCGCCCGCCGCCGGCAGCGGCGGTGTGACGTCCAACGGAAGCGTCGACCCGAACAGCAACCCGTACTGGACCGAGGACGACGTCAACCTCACCAGCACGGTGGCGCTCACCTCGCTCACCGTGGAGCTGCGCGTCTCCGGCCGGTCGGGCGGGGTCAGCGACAACAGCTCCTACACCTCGGCGACCGGGATCACCACCACGGTCTCGACGAGCGGCGGCGACCTGGTCTACCGCTGGACGCTCAACCCCGACCAGACGCTGCCGCCGGGCACGTACACGTTCGCGGGCCAGTTCAACCACGCCTCGCGCGACCGCACCACCACGGCCGACCGCTACACCGTCACCGCCGGCGGCGCCGCCGGACCGGCCTCGTCCAGCGGCGCCTTCTGAGCGTCCGGTGTCCGGTTGCGACATCGGCCGGAAATATTTGTACCGCCACGGCAACCCCCCGCGCCCCGGTGGCGACTTGGGTACGCACGGACCCTCCTGCCCCAGCCGGGGGCGGAGGTTCCGGGGCGCGGCGGTACCCCCATGATCGCCGCGCCCCGGAAGACACCCCGGAAGACGCCCCGGGAGCCGTGCCGGGTACGGCGCTACGGCCGCAGCGCCGCCCGTACCGCCCCGAGGTCCGCGTCACTCGCCAGCCCCGCGTGGTAGAGCCGCAGTTCCGTGGCACCCAGTTCCGCGGCGTGCGCCGCGTCGGAGGCGAGGGTGCGGGGGCTGCCGCCCATGCCGGCCACGACCGTGAAGTTCGCGGCGAGCACCGTGTGTTCGCGGCGGTGCGCGGCGAGCGGCGCGAGGACCGCCTCGCGCGCGGCCGGCCCGCCGGTGCAGGGCAGTACCAGACCGTCGGCGTGGCCGAGGATGTGCGCGGGATCGACGCCGGCGTTGGCCCCGCAGCGGTACGGCACCGGGTCGGCGTGCATCAGCACCTGGAAGCCGGGCCCGGCCGCCGCCCGGACCGCGGCGATCGCCTCGGCCTGGAGCGAACCGGCCGTGCGGGTACGCCAGTTCAACGTCAGCGCGGTGAACTCGGCACCCAGCAGCCGCTCGATACCGTCCGCTCCGCTGCCCGATCCGGCGTCCGTTCCGGTGTCGGTGGCGCCGCCCGCCCAGGCGGGTGCGAGCGCGGCGCGGACCGCGGCGGCGAGCCGGTCCGGATCGGCGCCGAGCCCGGCGTACCCTTCGCGGCAGTGCGGGCAGAAGCAGAGCGACATCAGGTACTGGGCCGCGTCGCCGAGCGGCACGCCGCCGATCTTGTCGTGGGCGTGCAGGTGCGCCAGGCCGTACCAGCCGAGGGATTCCAGCTCGGTGCCGCGGGCGCCGGGCCGGGGCGCGGCTTCGGCGGCCAGCTCCACCAGGTAGGCGCGGACCGCGGGTTGGGCGATGCACGGCGCCCACGGATAGCGGTCGCCGTACGCGTTGACCACGCTGGTGTCCGGATGTTCGGCGCCCATACGGGAGTTGTGGGCGAGCACCACCCAGGTGTGCACGTCGAGCCCCGCGGCCGCCAGCGCCGCCGCGGCCGTGCCGTAGGCGTCCTGGTCTCCGTCCGTCCAGGTGCCCGCGGGATACGGGCGCAGGGCGTGCGACCGCCAGCGCTCGGCGTCGGGCGGGTAGAGCACGGCGGCGTGCTCGGCGGTGACGACGCGGCGCCCGGGGTGGCGCGGGGTCAGGGCGCGGGTGGAGTGGTAGGCGGAGGCGAGGGTGACCTGGCGGACGCCGAGCGCGGCGACCCGGTCGGCGGCGGCCGGGTCGCCGACGACGTCCCAGGGGTAGAGGAAGGCGGAGGTCTTCATGGCGGCGGCCGTGGCGGCGGGCGGACCGGCGGAGGGCTCGCCGGCGGCGGACGGGCCGGCGGAGGATCGGCCGGCGGCGGATCGGCCGGCGGGCACGGATGGACCCGCGGCGGGCGTGTCGGCGGCGGCCATGTCAGTGCTCGCCGACCAGTGCCAGGCCGCGCTCGATGAGTTCGCCCAGTTCCTTGACGTGCGCCGGGGCGGGCTCGGACAGCGGCGGCCGTACCTCGCCGACGTCCAGACCCCGCAGCCGTACGCCCGCCTTGACCAGCGAGACCGCGTAACCCCGGCCTTGGTTGCGGAGGTTGACCAGCGGGCGGTAGAAGCCGTCGAGCAGCTTGCCGACGGTGGCGTCGTCGCCGGTGGTGAGCGCGCGGTGGAAGGCGAGCGCGATCTCGGGCGAGAAGGCGTACACCGCCGAGGAGTAGAGGGTCACACCGATGCCGCGGTAGGCGAGGCCGGTGAGTTCGGCGGTGGGCAGGCCGTTGAAGTACAGGAAGTCGTGGCCGGGCAGCTCGGTGCGGACGGTGCTGATGATCCGCTGCATCAGGTCGAGGTCGCCGATCCCGTCCTTGAGGCCGATGATGTTCGGCACCCGGGCGAGCGCGACCACGGTCTCGGGGGTGAAGACGGCGTTGTCGCGCTGGTAGACGATGACGTCCAGGCCGGTGCCCGCGGCGAGCGCCGTGTAGTGGCGCAGCAGCCCCTCCTGGTCGGCCAGCACCAGGTAGGGCGGCATGGCGAGCAGTCCGTCGGCGCCGGCCCGTTCGGCGACGGCGGCGTACTGCAGGGCGAGCGCGGTGCCGTATCCGGCGCCGGCCACCACCGGCACCCGGCCGGCCGCCTCCTCGACGGCCGCGGCCACGCAGGCGCCGAACTCCTCGGGGGCCAGCGCGTGGAACTCGCCCGTGCCGCAGCAGACGAAGGCGGCCGCCGCTCCGGCCTCGACGCCCTGCCGGACATGGGCGCGGAAGGCGTCGAGGTCCAGCGAGCCGTCCGCGTCGAACGCCGTCACGGGAAAGAACAGCAGACCGTCAAGTCGCTCGGCGAGTGCGGGCGAGGTCATCGGGGGTCCCCCTCGGAGCCGGTGGGCGTGATGTGCGCCCTCGTGAATCATGTCTATATTCATGAACGCTGCCACGCTAGGCGAGGTTCCCGGCGCGGGTCAAGCGAGCGCGCAGTCCGCGAAACGCGCGTCAAGCGACGCAAGTCGTCTATGTATCTGAACTGCATTCATGGATATACTCCTCGGGTCACGCCCGCACCGCCCGCACCAGCGGTGCCCCCGGCAGCCGGGTGCACCGCCCGGAGCCACCGCCCGAAGCCCGTCGTCGAACCAGGAGGACCACCATGCCCGCTCCTCGTACCGTCCTGCTCACCGGCGCCGCCGGCGGCCTGGGCACCCTGATGCGCGGCCTGCTGCCGTCATACGGCTACGACCTGCGGCTCTTCGACGTCCAGCCGATCGAGCCGGTGCCGGGCGAGCCCGAGGGGCGCACGGCGATCACCGCCGACCTCGCCGACCGCGACGCGCTGCGCGCGGCTGTGCGCGGGGTGGACGCGGTGCTGCACCTGGCCGGCATCTCGCTGGAGTCCACCTTCGACAAGATCCTGGCGGCGAACATCCAGGGCACGCACAACCTCTACGAGGCGGTCCGCGAGGAAGGGCTCCGCACCGGGAGCGCGGCGCCCCGGGTCGTCTTCGCCTCCAGCAACCACGCGGTCGGCTTCACCCCGCGCCCGCAGGACGGCGACCCGCTGATCCCGGTCGACACGCCGCGCCGCCCCGACACCTTCTACGGGCTGTCCAAGTGCTTCGGGGAGGACCTCGCCCAGCTCTACGCCGACCTGCACGGCATCGACACCGTCTCGGTCCGGATCGGCTCCTGCTTCCCCGAGCCGGCGAACGTGCGGATGCTGTCGGTCTGGATGAGCCCCGCCGACGGCGCCCGGCTCTTCCACGCGGCCCTGGGCGCGGGCACCCCCGGGCACACCGTCGTCTACGGCTCCTCCGCCAACACCCGCCTGTGGTGGGACCTCGGGTCGGCGCGGGCGCTGGGCTACGAACCGCAGGACGACTCCGAGGTGTTCGCCGCGCGACTCGTCGCCGAGCAGGGCGAGTTGGACCCGGACAACCCCGCGCAGGCGAACCTCGGCGGCGCCTTCTGCACGGACCCGCCGATCTGGCCGCACTGACCGGGCGGAGCCCGGGCCGCGCCGGGCGCGGGGACGGTTCGATCGGCACGGTGAGGACGGCTCGCCCGGTGCCGCGGGGACGGTTCGCCCGGTGCGGCGGATATCCCCCATGTACCCACCTGTTCCAGGGAGTCCGCCGATGTCCTACGGTTCCGGAGTCAGGTCGCGGTCGAACGGACCACCCGGTACGAGCGCGACGCCCGCCCGTCGGAACAGGACTCCCATGATCAACATGAAGAAGGGCGACGCCCCCGTCTCGCTCGCCAAGTCCCCCGGAATCACCGCCCGGATGCGCTGGGACAGCAGTACGGACTACGACCTGCACGCCCTGATACTGAGAACGAACGGCACCGTCGAGCACGTCGCCACCTTCGGCGCCGACGACGTCCCGCCGCAGATGAGCACCGCCGACGGGGCGGTCAAGCACCTGGGCGACGTCGGCCGCGATCACCAGGGCACGGCCGAGGAGATCATCGAGATCGCCCTCAACGACACGATCCGCGCGGTGGTGCCGGTGGCGTACTCGGCGCAGTCCAACGGCACCGGCTCGTTCTTCCGCTACGGCGTCACCCTGGAGATCGACAACGGGACGGCCGGCGACAGGGTCGTCATCGCGGCGGAGAACGCCAGTGACGACGACCTGGTGTACACCTGCGTGCCCGGCATGATCGAGAACACCCCGGACGCCGTGGTCGTCCACGCCCTGGAGCTGTACTCGAGCCCCGACTCCGAGAGCCGGCCGACGCTGCGGCTCCAGCGCGGCGGCCTCATGCGCAAGGGGCCGGAGGAGGTCAGGGTGGTCATGGACAAGGGGCCCTGGAACCACCACAAGTAGCACCCTGCCGACGGGCGCGCCGGGACACCCGCGCCCGTCACCGGGGCGGGCGGGTCCGCCCGGGCACGTGGGCGGGTGCGGACGAGGGTGTCGGCGCGGTGGCACCGGACGCGGCCCGACGGACCGGGTGCGGACATGCCGGACACGGGCCCCGTCGATACGGGCGAGGCCGCAGGTGCGGGAGGAACGGCGGCCCCGCCCGGCCGCCCGGCCATGGAACCGTGACGAGGGATTTGTCGTTACCTAGGACATGACCGCAATGACGCCTGGCTCGAATGTGCCGCTCTCCGTACCCCGAGTGGTGGTGGACGTCTCCGCACCGGTGCGGCTCGACGTCTCGGGTCTGCTCCTGACCGCTGACGGCAAGGTGCGCTCGGACGACGACTTCGTCTTCTACAACCAGCCCGAGGGCCCCGGGGTGGCCCACCACTCGGGCGGCCGCTCCGCGCCCGACTCGATCGAGGTCGACACCGCGGCGGTGCCCGCCGAGATCGACAAGATCGTGGTGACCGCCAGCATCGACGGCGGCGGCGTCTTCGCCGGCACCACCCCGACCGCGACCGTCCGCGGCAGCGACGGCTCCGTGGTCGCCACGTTCGAGCCGTCCGGGCTCGGCCCGGAGACGGCGCTGGTCGTCGTCGAGGTCTACCGGCGCGGCGGCGCCTGGAAGGTCCGCGCGGTGGGCCAGGGGTACGCGAACGGGCTGGCCGGGATCGCCACCGACTTCGGGGTGAGCGTCGAGGAGCCCGCGGCCCCGGCCGCGCAGCCGGTCGCACCCCCCGCTCCCGCGGCTCCGCCCGCCGCGCCGTCCGCACCGCCCGCGCCCCCGGCGGCTTTCGGCGCGCCCCCTTCCGGCCCGCCCGCCGCGCACCTGCCGCCGCCGCCCGCGGGCGCGCCCGCCGCGCAGTTCCCGCCGCCGCCCGCGGCGACGCCGCCGGCTCCCCCGGCGGCCGCGCCCGGCGCCGGCAAGATCAGCCTCGACAAGGGCCGGGTGAACCTGCAGAAGAACCAGTCGGTCTCGCTGGTCAAGGCGGGCCGCCCGGTGCTGTCGACGGTCAAGATGGGGCTGGGCTGGGAGCCCGCGTTCGGCAGCCGGGCCATCGACCTGGACGCCTCGGTCATCGTCTACGGGCCGCAGCGCGAGCACCTCGCCACCTGCTACTTCGGCAAGTTGAGCGTCCTGGGCGGCGCGGTCCAGCACGCCGGGGACAACCTGACCGGCGCCGGCTCCGGCGACGACGAGGTCATCTCCATCAACCTCGGCGCGCTCCCGGCGAACGCCACCGGCCTGGTCTTCACCGTCAACTCCTACAGCGGGCAGAAGTTCAACAAGGTCGCGAAGGCGTACTGCCGGCTCTTCGACGCCGTCACCGGCGAGGAGATGGTGCGCTTCGACCTCACCCACGGGGAGGCGCGGCGCGGGGTGCTGATGGCCAAGATGGTCAAGCAGAACTCCGGCGAGTGGGAGATGACGGCGCTCGGCACCTTCGCGGACGGCCGCACCGCGAAGGCGATGGTCGAGCCGGGCGCGGCCGCGCTCTAGCAGCACGACGGGAGGGGCGCCGACCGCGCGCCCCGACCCCGGATCGGCTGCCGCAACTCCGCGGCAGGGCCCTCGCGTTCGAACACACGGCCCGGTTCCCGTACGGAACCGGGCCGTTTCCATGCCGTCAGCGAACAAAATGTCATGGTCACCTAAAATTTACCGACGGCTGTCTACCCGCATAGACCGGAGACCGGGACGCTGGAGGGGCAACTCCCCCGCACCTTCCGACCCTCTAGTCACGGGAGCGCTCAGCCATGCCCAAAACCCGTCTCCTGCGCGGCATTTGCGCGTCAGCCGGGGCCGTCGTGCTCGCGGCCACGATCCTCCTCACCGGCAGCGGCACGGCGCAGGCCGCGCTGCCGACGCCCATCGCCGCCTCCACGGCGCGCACGTACCTCTCCGAGATGACCGCGACGCCCGAGACGCACGCGTCGACGTACGACCGCAGCCTCTTCCCGACCTGGATCACGATCTCCGGGACCTGCGACACCCGGGAGTACGTCATCAAGCGGGACGGCTCCGGCGTCGTGACCGACAGCGCCTGCAAGGCCACTTCCGGCAGTTGGACCAGCCCGTACGACGGTGTCACGACCACCGATCCGTCGACCTTCGACATCGACCACCTCGTGCCGCTCTCCGAGGCGTGGGACTCCGGCGCGTGGGCGTGGACCACCGCGCAGCGCCAGGCGTTCGCCAACGACACCACCCGCCCCCAACTCGTCGCGGTCTCCGCGCACTCCAACCGCTCCAAGGGTGACGACGACCCGGCGGAGTGGCTGCCCCAGGCGTCTTACCAGTGCACCTACCTGCGCGCGTACGTGCAGGTCAAGCACTACTACGGCCTGTCCGTGGACAGCGCGGAGAAGTCCGCGATCAGCTCGGTCCTGAACGGCTGCTAGCCGTAACGTTCCGCCTCGGCGGCGGCCGACCGGAACGTTCCGCCTCCCTCACCACGGGGGGAGGGAGGCGGAAGCCCGGGGGCGGGGTCCCGCGGGGCCGGCGCGGCGCGGGCCCCGCCCCGGTCGCCCCCGGTCAGGACGGCTCGCGCCCGGTCAGGACAGGTCGGTGATGACCACGCGCGCGGTCGTGCCGTCCTTCAGCGCCTCGTAGCCCTCCTCGATGTCGGCCAGGCCGATCTCCTTGGAGACCAGGTCGTCGAGGTTCATCCGGCCCTGGAGGTACATCGAGGCGTAGAACGGGATGTCCCGCTTGAGGTGGGAGGACCCCATGTAGACGCCCTGCACCTTCTGCGAGCCGCCCAGCGCCGCCATCGTGGAGACCTCGACGCCCGCGTCGTTGCCGGCGACACCGATGAGGTAGAGGCCGCCGCCGCTGCCGAGCATCCGCAGGCCCTGCGCCGTCACCGGGCGGGCGCCGACGAAGTCGAACACGTGGTGGGCGCCCCCGCCGGTGATGTCGCGGACCGCCTCGACCGGGTCCGTCTCGCGGGAGTTGACGACGTGCGTGGCGCCGAAGGCCCTGGCGCGCTCCAGCTTGCCGTCCTCGATGTCGGTCACGATGATCTTCCCGGCGCCGGCGAGCCGGGCGCCGCTGACCGCGTTCATGCCGACACCGCCGGCGCCCATCACCACGACGGTCTCGCCGTGCTGGACGTTCGCGCTGTTCAGCACGGCGCCGGCGCCGGTGAGCACGCCGCAGCCGATGAGCGCGGCGGGCGCCCAGGGCATCTCGTCGGGTATGACGGCGAGTTGGTTCTCGTGGACGAGCGTCTCCTGGGCGAAGCCGCCCAGGCCCATGCCCTGCGCGACCGGAGCGCCGTTCCAGGACAGCCGGGGCGCCTCTTCGGGGGCGCGCAGCGTGTGCTCGGGGTGCAGGCAGATGTGCGTACGACCGCTGAGGCAGTTCACGCAGGAGCCGCAGTACTGGATCAGGCTGCCGACGACATGGTCGCCGGTCTTCACCTGCGTGACGTCCGGACCGGTCGCGGTGACGACGCCCGCCACCTCGTGGCCGAGCACGACGGGGAACTCGCCGCCGATGAAGGTGGCGACGCTGAGGTCGGAGTGGCACAGGCCGGAGGCCCGTACCTGGACGCGGACCTCGTGCCCGATCGGGGCGGCGAGCTCGACCTCCTCGACGACGAAACCCTGCCCCAGGCCCTTGGTGACGGATGCCTTCATGATGGTGCTTCTTTCGTGTGCGGACCGTCGGAGCCGCCGGGTGGGCGGCACCGGGAAGTAGGCCGCGCGGGGCCGGTGGGCTCGGCGAGTGTCGGCGCGGACGCGGTCGATGGGGCGCCCCCGCGAAGTGGTCGCAGGCAGCGCCGCCATGTTCGAAGTGTGGCACCGATGAGCCGAAAAGAAAAGAGACACCTGTCGATCAGTGCTTGTCAGGTACGGTGCGGGCTACACTCCTGGTATGCCGGAGCCCTTGCCGCACACGCCTTCGCAGCCGTCGCAGCCGCCGCGAGCCTCGGAGTCCTCGCAGCGCCCTCGACCCTCGGCGTCCTCGCCGCCCGGCGCCGAAAGCCCCGCCCCCGAGGGTTCCGCCGCCGAGGGTTCCGCCGCCGCGGGCCCAGCCGCGGATACCGTCGCCGCGGATACCGTCGACGTCCGGGTGCTGCGGACCCGGCAGCGGCTGCGCGAGGCCGTGCTGCTGCTGGCGTCGCGGCAACCGGTGGAGGAGATCGCGGTGGCGGACCTGGTGCGCGCCGCGCGGGTCAACCGCACCACCTTCTACAAGCACGCCGCGAGCCCCGCGCACGTCCTCGAGGAGGTGCTGTACGCGGAGCTGGACCGCATCCGGGCGAACTGGATCGCCGACACCGTCGCCGCCCGGCTGCCCGCGGACGAGATCTGGGAGCGCGCGTCCAACGAACTGGCCGACCACCTGGAGCGCCACGACGCCCTGTACACCGCGGGGCTCGCCGGGCAGCGCAGCGCGATCCTGTACCGCCTGCTCGTCGATCACTTCACCGCGTCCGTGCACGCCCTCCTCGCACGCGACCCGCATCTCCTGCCCGACGGCGAGGGGTCCGTCGCCTGGCGCACCGAGGCCCACAGCCGCTTCGTGGCCCACGGCGAGGCCGGCGTCGTCGAGGCGTGGATCTCCCTGCCCGCGCCCCGCGACCGCCGGCTGTTCGTCTCGGCGGTCGCCGCCGCACTGCCCGCCTGGCTCGTACCCGGCGCACCCGCCTCCCGGCCCGGGGCGCGCACCCCGGAGCCGGGGACCGAAAAGCCCTAGTTCCGGGAGCGGGAGCGGGCCTTGAAGGCTGCCTTGCGGGAGGCTTTGGCGGTGGAGCGGTCGGGGTGGAGGCGGCCGATCGCTTCGAGGACGGCGGCGGTGGCGGGGTGCTCGACGCGCCAGGCGTCGGCGAAGAACTCCTCGTGCCGGGCGACGAGTTCGGTGATGAGGGCGGCGAGTTCGTCGGAGTCGCCGTCGGCGGCGAGCTGGGCCGCGACGGTGTCGATGGTGAGCCAGTAGACCATGTCGGTGGTGGGCGAGGGGACGTCGGGCGCGTGCCGCTCGGTGAGCCAGACCCGGGCGAGCCCGCCGAGGTGCGGGTCGTCGAGGACGTCGCGGACCGCCGGTTCGGCCTCGGCGCCGAGCACCGCGAGCACCTGCTGGCAGACCAGCCGCCGGGTGGGTCCGTCCGCGCCATCCCCCTTCGCGGCGGCGAGCAACTCCGCTGCCGCGGCGGCCGGTTCGCGCCGGGCGAGCCACGCCTCCGCCTCGATCCGCACCGCGTGGTCCGGGTAGGAGCCGAGCGCGCCCAGCAGCTCGTCCGCGCCGGCCTCCGCGAGGTCACCGAGCACGGGCGCGTACGCCCCCGCGTCGGCGAGCCGCTCGCGCACGCCGTACACGCCGAGCGGGGTCAGCCGGACCGCGCCGTAGCGGGCGATCTCGTCGTCGTCCGGCTCGCCCAGCGCCGCGGCGCCCTCGTCGTCGGCCTCCTCGATCAGCGCCTCGTCCATCGGCGTGTACGCCACCAGGCCGGTGGCCTCCAGCAGCCGGAAGTGCTCGTCCAGCCGCAGCATGACGGCGGTGACCTCTTCGAGGACGGCCTCGCTGGGCTGCTCCATCTCGTCGGGGAGCACCAAGGAGGCCGCGAGCACGGGCAGCGGCACGGCCCGGCCGTCCCGCGCACCGTCCCCGTCCGCACCTGCGGGCTCCGCGCTCGCTCCCCCGGTCTCCGCGTCCGCCACCTCCAGCGCCGACAGCGCGTACAGGTTGACCAGTGCCGCGTCGAGGAGTTCGGCCTCCTCCTCGGCCTCCCGGTCGGCCTCCTCCGGGCTGATCGCCTCGCCGTCGCCGTCCGGGTCCCCGAGCAGGTTGTCGTAGTCGGGCGCGGTGGTCTCGGCCAGCGCGCACTCCAGCGCGCCGAGCCACAGGTCGAGCACGTCGTACGGGTCCGCGCCGTCCGCCGCGCCACCCTGGCCGATCCGCGCGTACACCTCACCGGGCACCGCCTGCCCGGCCGCCTCACCGGGCGGGGTGGACTCCTCGGCCTCCTCCTCGATCTCCAGCACGAGCAGCCCGGTGTCCACGGCAACGCCCCACGCCTGCAAGGCGTCGAGCGGTCCCTCGTCACCGGTCAGGCCCAACGCCTGCACGGCGGAGGTGAGTTCGTCGTCCAGCAGTTCACCCATGCCGTCGACACGGCGCTGCTCCCCGGCCCACCGGGTCAGCCGCAGCGCGCGGTCCAGCAGCGGCGCGGCCAGCGCCTGCCGGGCGAGCACGTCCGCGGGCAGCAGCCGTACCGGTGGCAGGGCAAGGGGACTTGCGGACATCGTGCGGGCTCCCATTCGGCTGAGAGGGCGAGGATACGGGCAACACGGCGGCGCGGCGCACCGCCGCGACGGCCCGCGCCGGCGGCCACCCGGGCCCGGCAGGTTCGGCTGCGGCGCGGAACGGCCGCGCGGGACCAGCGTATTGCGACGGCGCCGCATCCCCGTACCCGCGAGTCGGCGGATCGTCGACGGCCCGCAGTATTCATCCATCCGCGGGACACCGTTCACCGCGCCTCCGGTGACCCGGGCCCGTACGCCGCCGCCCGGCACCGCACCTTACGGCCGTCAGGACCGTCGCCGGCCCGCTGTCTCCGGGCCGGCCACCGGCCCGGCTCGCGTACGCTACGTGCCGCCCGGGGGTAGGCGTCCGCACGGAGTGCGGGACCGGACTCCGGGACGGGACCGCGGGACCGGGAAGCGGAACCGGACGGCGGGCGAGGCGCGAGGCGGGCGGCATGGGCGACGCGGGTGGCATGGTCGACACGGGCGGGGGCGGCGCGATGGGCGGCACGGGCCGTACCGGCGGGATCGGTCTCGAGGTGGCGGCGTACGGCGTGGGGCAGCGGGTGCGCGGCGGGCGGGAGACGCTGAGCGGGGTGCACCTGGCGGTCGCGCCCGGCGAGGTGCTGGCGCTGGCCGGCGGCAGCGGGTCGGGCAAGACCACCCTGCTGGAGATCCTGGCCGGCATCCGGCTGCCCTCGCGTGGCCGGGTGCTGCACGACGGCGCCGACCCGGCGGGGCTGCGGCCCGCGCTGGGCTACCTGCCGCACGGCAACGTCATGCACGAGGACCTCCCGCTGGTGCGGGCGCTGTCGTACGCGGCGCGGCTGCGGATGCCGGCGGCGGCCGGCGCGGAGCGGCGTGCCGCGGCGGTGGACGGCGCGATGGCCGCGGTCGGGCTGTCCGCGCGGGCCACCCAGCGGGTGCGGACGCTGAGCGAGGGCGAGCGGCGCAGGGCCTGTATCGCGGTGGAGTTGCTGACCCGGCCGCGGGTGCTGTTCCTGGACGAGCCGACCACCGGGCTCGACCCGGCGACCGGCGCCGAACTCATGCGGACCCTGCGGGACTTGGCCGGCGAGGGGGTGACGGTCGTGCTGACCACGCACGCACCCGCCGACCTCGCCCGCTGCGACCGGGTGCTCTTCCTCACCCCCGACGGCCACCCCGGCTACCTGGGTCGCCCGCAGGACCTGACGCAGGCGTTCGCGGTGCCCACGGTCGAGGAGGTGTACGCGGCGGTGGCCCGCCGGGGCGCGCGGGAGCTGCCGGAGCTGCCCGAACCCGGCTTTGTGGCAAGGGAGTTGCCGGCCCAGTCCGCCGGCCGAACGTCGGACCCGGGCCTGGCCACGGACCCGGACCTGAACCTGGACCCGCACCACAACCCGAACCTCGACCCGAAGCTCAGCCCGGACCTCGGCCCGAAGCTCAGCCCGGACCCGGACCCTCCTCGGCCGCTCGGCGCGGTCGGCCAGTGGTGGCTGCTGACCCGCCGCAGCACCGAGTTGATGCTGCGCAGCCGGTTGACCGCCGCCGTCGTGGTGGGTTCACCGGTGGTGATCGCCGCGATGTTCGCGCTGCTCTTCCGCCCGGGCGCCTTCGACCCGGCCGCGCCCAGCCCGGGTTCCGCGGCGATGATCCTGTTCTGGATCGCGTTCGGCGGCTTCTTCTTCGGGCTGACCTACGGCCTGCTCCAGGTCAGTACGGAACTGCCGGTGGTGCGCAGGGAGCGGCTCACCGCGCTGCGGCTGGGACCGTACCTGCTGTCGAAGGCCGCGCTGCTGATGCCGGTGCTGGCCGGGGCGGACGCGCTGCTGCTCGCGGTGCTGCGCGGCCTCGACCGGCTGCCGGCGGCCGGCTGGGGCACGTACGGCTCGCTGTTCACCACGGTGCTGCTGGCGTCGGCCGCCGCGCTGGCGCTCGGGCTGCTGGCGTCGGCGTCGGTGGCCGAGCCGCAGCAGGCGACGCTGATGCTGCCGCTGCTGTGCTTCCCGCAGGTGCTGTTCTCCGGCGCCTTCGTGCCGGTGCCGCAAATGGCGTGGGCCGGGCGGGTGTTGAGCGCGGCGATGACCAACCGGTGGGCGTTCGAGGGGCTGGGCGGCGGCATCGGTCTGCCGGGGCTGTGGGCGCACGGCTCCTCGCCGCTGGGCCCGCCGCTGCTGGCGTCGTACGGGAACTCGTTCGGGCGCGCGGTGTGGGTGGACTGGCTGCTGCTGGCGGGGTTCACCGCGCTGTTCCTGGCCGGCGCGTGGGCGGTGCTGGCCGGCCGGTGCCGTACCGTCGGCCGGCCGGCGCCCCGAGCGGCCCCGGTGCCCGCGGTCGCGCTCAGCACACCAGCCGGGGGCTGAGTCCGCCCGGGTCCGGGGTGCGGTCGCGATAGCCGGTGGCCACGAAGTCCAGGAATGCCTCGACGTCCGCGCGGCTGGAGGACAGGCCGAGGGAGACCCGGACCGCGCCGCCGGAGGGCAGGCCGAGCCGGCCGAGGTAGTCGTCGATGGTGCCGGTGGCGGTGCGCACCGCGCCGCCCAGGGTGTGCCGGTCGATCGCGAACGCGGCCTCCCCGGTGCCGGGGTTGCAGAAGCAGCCGGTGCGCAGCGAGATCCGGCGGGCGGCGCTGTCACGGGCGACGATCCGCTCGTCGACGACCGTCCCGGCCGGGTCGAGCAGGTTGAGTGCCACGGTGCCGCCGCGGTCCTCGGTGTCGGGCGGGCCGTAGACGCGGGCCAGCGGTCCGCCGCCGGAGTGCCGCAGCGCGGCCAGCCCGGTCAGCAACTCCGCGGTGAGCGCGGTGACATGGCGGTGGATCGTGTCGGTGCCGATCGCGCGTACCCAGTCCAGGCCGAACTCGATGTCCGGAATGCTCAGGTAGTTGACGGTGCCGTCCTCGAACGCGGCCTCCCCGTCGGCCATGTGGTGCCACTGGCCCTGCGCGCTCGCGACGTGGATGGTGCCACCGGAGAACCAGGGGCGGCGCAGCCGGGCGAGCGCGTCCCGGCGGGCGAGCAGGCAGCCGACGCCGGTCGGGTAGCCGAAGACCTTGTACCAGCTCACCGCGACGAAGTCCGGGTGCACCGCGGACAGGTCCAGGTGGTTGGTCGGCACGTAGGCGGCCGCGTCGAGCAGCACGTCCCAACCCGCCGCCTTCGCCCGGGTGACCCACTCCAGCGAGTGCCGTACGCCGCTGAAGTTGCTCTGCGCCGGGTACGCCAGCAGGCCGCCGCCCGGCGGCGGGGTGGCCAGCACCGCGTCCATCGCCTCCGCGTCCACGCCGAGACGAGGTGCCCGCAGCGGTACGTAGACCGTGTCGGCACCGCGGCTTCTGGCGTACTCCCGCAGGCCGTTGACCGAGTTGTGGTTGTCCAGCGTCAGCACCAACCGGGTGCCCGGTGCGAACGGGTACGCCTCGCCGACGAGCCGGCACGCCCCGGTCGCGTTCGCGGTGAACACGACCGCGTACTCGGATGGGTCCGCGTCGAAGTGGGCCAGTACCCTGCGTCTCGCGCGCTCCACGAGTTCGCCCGAGGCCGCGGAGGCGGGGCTGACGGAGTGGGGGTTGCCGTAGCAGCCGGTCGTGATGCGTTCCGCGTGGGCCCACAGTTGGGCCCGCGCGGGCAGGCCCGCACCCGTGTGGTCCAGGTACACGTGGCCGCCCTCGTCCAGGTAGCGGTATCCGTCGGCCGCGGTGCGCAAAGCGTCGATCGAGTACATCCCCCGACCACCGTCCTTCCCCTCAGGGTTCCCTTTCCACGATGACGGCCCGACGAACACGGGTGGCTTGCCGCCGGGCTGAACCGGGCGACGCGCCGTGGTGGCGGACCCCCGCGGGTCGTGCGCGGCACGGCACGCTCCGCGCCACCGGCCGGTGGTCCGGCGACCCCGCCGCGGGCGCCTGGCCGGCGGCCCGGCTCAGCCCGGCTCGTGGCTGAGCGCGCAGTTCCCCGCGCCCCTGGGTCGGTGCGGGTCTCCCGCGGAATGCCCGCACCCCCAAACGGCGCGAGGGCGGCGGCGTGGACGATTTCACGTTCATTCGTGTGGTAATCACGCCGCGAATATCACCGAGGGGCCGTGCTTCACAAGGGTGCGCCGCTTACGTGGTGGCGCCGGTCGAAGGGGTGCGGGTGAGGGGTGGGTCACGGAAAGGGGGCGGTTGGTCGGGGGTCCGACGGGACTCTTGACACTCCTCGCGAGGGGCTCATAGTCTCCACGCCACAGAATCGACGTTAGTTTTCACATTCACGGATGATCATCTTCACGCCGTAGATGGTGTGAGAGGAGGACGTGCCTGTGCCCGCACTGCGGCCGTACGCCCTGCGGTGCGACCACCGCACCACCCCCCTCGGCATCGACGAACCCGCCCCGCTGCTGTCGTGGCGGCTGGCGTCCGACCTGCGGGGCGACGCGCCCGCCGCCTACCGGGTCCGCGTCGCCGAACGTCCCGAAGCACTGGCCGAGGGCGGTCGACTCCTGTGGGACAGCGGCCGGGTGGAGGACCCCTCGGCGATCGGCGCCGGCTACGCGGGACCCGCCCTGCGCCCGAGGACCCGCTACCACTGGCGGGTCGAGGTGTGGTCGCAGGCAGCGGCAGCCGGCGAGGAATCCGCCGGCGCGGTCTCCTGGTTCGAGACCGGGATGACGGTGCCGTCGCGGTCGGCGGACCGCGGCGGCCCCGACGAACCGGCGTGGCGGGCTTCGTGGATCACCCACGACCCGAACCCGATCGCCGTGATGGACGCCCCGACCGAGGGCGAACTCGCCCTGGACGACCACGGTCTGGCCCCCTGCCCGCTGCTGCGGCGGGCCTTCCCGGGCGCGGCGCACCCCGCGGACTCCCCCGCCGCGTCCCCCTTGGTCCGCGCCAGGCTCTACGTCAGCGCGCGCGGCCTGTACGAGGTACGCCTCAACGGCACCCGCGTCGGCGACGCCGAACTCGCCCCGGGCTGGACCGACTACACCCGCCGCGTGCAGTACCAGACCTACGACGTAACGGAGTTGGTCGGCCCGGGCGAGAACGTGCTGGCCGCGACGCTCGCCGACGGCTGGTGGAGCGGCTTCGTCGGCTTCGAACCGCGCCGGGCAGGCGCGCACTACGGCACGTTCCCGCAGTTCCTCGCCGAACTGCACCTCACCCACGCCGACGGCAGCGTCCGCACCGTCGTCACCGACGACACCTGGGTCACCCGCACCGGGGCGATCCGGTACGCCGATCTGCTGAGGGGCGAGTGCCACGACCTGCGGCAGGCCGTCGACGGCTGGGAGTCGCCCGGATACGACGACGACGGCTGGTCACCGGCCCTGGTCGTGGACGCCGACCACCGGCTGCTGGTGGCGTCCGTCGACGAACCCGTTCGGGCGATGGCCGAGATCCGGCCGGTGTCCGTCACCCGCGTCTCCCCCGGCACGCACCTCGTCGACTTCGGCCAGAACCTCGCCGGGCGGATACGTCTCCGGGTCGACGACCTCGCCGCAGGCGCCCGGGTGGTCGTCCGGCACGCCGAGGTGCTGGACGACAAGCAGCGCCTGTACACGGCCAACCTGCGCACGGCCGCGGCCACCGACGTACTGATCGGCGACGGGCGCCGACACCGCACGTTCGAGCCGCGGTTCACCTACCACGGCTTCCGCTACGCGGAGATCAGCGGCATACCGGAGCTGCGCTCGGACGCCGTGCTGGCCGTCGCCCTGCACAGCGACACCGCGTGGACGGGCTCCTTCGACTGCTCGGACCCGGACATCCGCCGGCTGCACGCCTGCGTGGAGTGGGGCCAGCGCTCCAACTTCGTGAGCGTGCCCACCGATTGCCCGCAGCGTGACGAGCGGCTCGGCTGGCTGGCCGACGCGCAGGTCTTCCTCCCCACGGCGGCGCTCAACGCGGACGTGGCGGCCTTCTTCACCAAGTGGCTGCGCGACATCGACGACGCGCGGACGCCCGACGGCGGCTTCACCAACGTCGCGCCGCGGCTGGCCGGCGTCGCCGACGAGGGGGCGCCCGGCTGGGCCGACGCGGGAGTGGTCGTGCCGTGGCACCTGTACCGCACCTACGGCGACCCGCGGTTCCTCTCCCGCGCGCTGGACGGGATGCGCGCCTGGGTCGCCCTGATCCACCGGCACAACCCCGACCTGATCTGGCGGCACCGGGTGGGCCCGCACTTCTCGGACTGGCTCGCCCCCGGCGTCCCCACCCCGCGCGAGGTCATCGCCACCGCGTACTTCGCGCACAGCACCCGGCTCACCGCGCTGGCCGCCGAGGCACTGGGCCACCACGACGTGGCGCAGGAGCACCACCGGCTGGCGGCCGCCATCAGAGCGGCGTTCGTGGCACGTTTCGTCACCACCGGGGACGCCGATGGCGTCGAGCGAGCCGCGGATGCCGGGGGCACCGCACCAGCCGGGCGGACAGGGCGGGCCGAAACCGCCGAGGACACCCCGCGCCCCGCCGGGCAGGTACGGCTGGCGGGCGACACCCAGACCGGCTATCTGGTCGCGCTCGCCTTCGGCCTGCTGCCCGAGCACCTGGCGGACGGCGCGGCCCGCCGGCTCGCCGAACTCGTCGAGGCGGCCGGACCCGCCCTGCAGACCGGCTTCGTCGGGGTGGCACTCGCCGCGCCCGTACTCGACGCGTACGGGCGCGCCGATCTGGCCCACGCGCTGCTGCGCCGGACCGAAGTGCCGTCGTGGCTCTTCCCGTTGCGGCACGGCGCCACCACCATCTGGGAGCGCTGGGACGGCTGGACGCCCGAAGGCGGCTTCCGGGCCCCGGCGATGAACTCCTTCAACCACTACGCGCTCGGCTCCATCGGCGAATGGCTCTACCGGGGCGTCGCCGGTGTGGACCAGGACGCGGACTCCGTCGCCTACCGGCGGCTGCGCGTCCGGCCCCGCCCCGGCGCGCTCGGCCACGCGAGCGCCCGCTACGAGTCGGCGCGGGGCACCGTCGCCGCCGCCTGGCGGCGCGAGGGCGACCGCCTGACCCTGCGCGTGCAGGTGCCGCCCGGCGCCACCGCCGAGGTCTTCGTACCCACCACCGATCCGCGCTCGGTCCGCGAACTCGCCGCGGCGCCCGAGGAAGGCGCCCACTCCACGCTGATCGACACCGGCCCCGGCCACGCCCGCTACCAAGTGGCCTCGGGTTCCTACCACTTCACCGCGGCATTCTCTCCGGCGGCGCCCACGTCCGCCGGTCCCCAGGAGGAGGACACACCATGAGCACGGGTTCCCGCAGTCAGCCCGACCGGGGCACGGTGAGCCGCCGAGGACTGCTCCGCGTCGGCGGTGGGGTCGCGGCCGCGGCCGCGCTCCCTTCGGTCCTCACGGCGTGCTCGGGTTCGGGCGGCTCCGGCGGCAAGATACGGGTGGTCGGTGTCGCCGACGAGCAGAAGCCGATCACGGACCTGATCGCCGCCTACCGCAAGGGCCACACCGGCGTCTCGTTCAGCACCTCCTTCGCGCCCACCGACCAGGTGCAGACGGTGGTCCGCACCCAGCTCGCCGGCGGCAACGCCCCCGACGTGCACGTGCTCTACCCCGGCAGCGGCAGCGCGATGTCCATGGTCGAGCTGGCGAAGGCCGACCTGCTGACCGACCTCGACGACCAGGCGTGGACCAAGACCATCCCGAAGAGCTTCGACGCCGCCTACCGCCACGACGGCAAGACCTATCTGTACTCCGCGGGCAGCAGCGTCATCGGCACCATCTACAACAAGAAGGTGTTCGCCGACGCCGGGGTGACCCCGCCCAAGACCTGGGCCGAACTGCTCGACGTGTGCGGCATGTTGAAGTCCAAGGGTGTCGTGCCGCTGGCGCTCGGCGCGCAGACGCCCTGGGTCACCCAGCTGATCACCTACGCGCTGGTCCCCAACGCGGTCTACGCCAAGGACCCCACCTTCGACGACCAGATGGCGTCGGGGAAGGCGACGTTCGTCGGCTCGGGCTGGGCCGACGCGATGGGCAAGTACCAGGACCTGCAGAAGCGGGGCTTCTTCAACGACCACCCCGACGGCACCACGTTCGAGCAGCAGACCTCGATGGTCGCCACCGGCAAGGCGGCCATGGCCGTACAGGTGTCCTCGGTGCTGTCCAACTTCCGGCAGGCCGCCAAGTCCCCTGACGACCTGGGCATGTTCCCCTTCCCCGGCGGGGACGACGCGGCGAACCTGTGGATTCCGGCGGGCATCGTGGTGGGCCTGGGGGTGTCGGCTCGGGCGAAGAACGCGGCCAAGGGCAAGGCGTTCATCGAGTTCCTCGGCAAGCAGGAGAACATCAACGCCTGGGCGGCGGACGTCTCCGCCATCCCCTTCTCCCGCGACTCCAGCACCAAGATCGACCCGGTGCTGTCGGAGTTCCTGCCGATCATCGACGCCAACCACGCCGTGCCGTTCATGGACCAGCGCTGGCCCAACGCCGAAGTGCAGCCCGCCCACTTCGCCGCCGTGCAGGACCTGCTCGCCGGCAAGACCGACGTCAAGGGCGCACTGGCGCAGATGGACAAGGCCTACGGGAAGAAGTCGTGAAGGCACCGCGCGTCGCACTGCCCCGGCCCGGCCGCCGCGACCCGACCGTACCGCCGTGGATCTTCGTCGTGCCCGCGCTGGCCGTGTACGCGCTCGTGGTGCTCTACCCGAGCATCGCGGGCGTGGTCTACGCGTTCACCGACTGGTCCGGCATCGGGTCGTTCTCGTTCGTCGGCCTCGCCAACTTCCACACCCTGCTCGGCGACGACCGCGCCCTTCAGTCCATCAGCAACACGCTGCTGCTCACCGTCGCGATCGTCGTCGTGCAGAACCTCATCGGACTGCTGCTGGCGCTCGGCGTGAACGCCAACATCAGGTCCAGGACGCTGCTGCGGGTGATCTTCTTCGCGCCCGCCGTGGTCAGCCCGGTGATGGTGGCGTTCTTGTGGAAGTACGTCTACAACCCCGACAACGGCGCGGGCCTCAACGGCATCCTCGGCGCGGTCGGCCTCGGCGGCCTGCGCCAGGACTGGCTGGGCAACCCGTCGATCACGCTGTGGTCGGTGGCCGCGATGGTGGTGTGGCAGTACGCCGGCTACTCGATGGTGATCTTCCTGGCCGGGCTCCAGGACGTGCCGGCCGAACTCCTGGAGGCGGCGCGGATCGACGGCGCGAGCAGCTGGCAGCGGTTCCGCTACGTCACCTGGCCGCTGCTGGCGCCCGCGCTGACCGTCAACCTGATGCTGTCGACCATCGGTGGCCTGAAGCTCTTCGACCAGGTGTACGCCGCGACCAACGGCGGACCCGGCACGTCGAGCGAGACGCTCTCCACGGTGCTCTACAAGGAAGCGTTCGTGTACGGGAAGTTCGGCTACAGCACGGCGGTGGCGCTGGTCCTCGCGCTGTTCGTGGCCGCCGTCTCGCTGGTCCAACTCCGCTATCTGCGCGCCCGGGAGGTCACCGCGTGAGTACCGTCACGGCCGGCGGGGTCAGCACCGGGGCCGAGCGCCCCGCCACCGCGCGCCGCAAACAGCGTCCCGGCTACGGGCGCTACCTGCTGGAACTGGTGATGATCGCGGCCGCGGTCGTCTTCCTGTTCCCGGTGTACGCCCTGCTCACGCTCGCCCTGAAGAGCCCGTCGCAGATCGCCGACTCCCCGCTGTCGCCGCCGACTTCGCCGACCTTCCACAACTTCGACAACGCCTGGTCGTCGGCGTCCCTCGGGTCCGCCCTGGTGAACAGCGCGATCATCACCGCCGTCAGCCTGCTGCTGCTCATCGTGATCGGATCGACCGGCGCGTACTACCTGGCGCGGTGCGCGAGCGGCCTCGGTTACGGGCTGTACGTCCTGTTCCTGCTGGGGATCATCCTCCCGTTCCAGCTCGGCATGATCCCGCTGTACAAGCTGGTCGACGACCTCGGCTGGCTCGGCACCTACCAGGGCATGATCCTCTTCTACACCGGCATCCAGATGCCGTTCACCGTCTTCCTCTACACCGGGTTCATCCGGGCGCTGCCGCGGGACTACGCGCAGGCCGCGCTGATCGACGGCTGCGACCACCGGCAGGCGTTCACCCGGATCGTCTTCCCGCTGCTGCGGCCGATCACCGGCACCGTGATCATCCTGAACGCGGTCTTCATCTGGAACGACTTCTTCACCCCGCTGCTGTACCTGGGCGGCTCCGGCAAGGAGACCGTGCCGGTGGCGATCTTCTCGTTCGTGGGGCAGTACGTCTCCGACTACGGCCTGGTCTTCGCCGGTCTGGTGCTCGCCGCGCTGCCGATCCTCGTCATCTTCCTCTTCCTCCAGCGCTACGTGATCAAGGGGTTCGCAGGTGGCCTCAAGGGCTGACGCTCTCCCGGCGGACATCGCCGCGATCCTCGCCGAACCGCCCAGGGCCTTCTCGCCCACCGCCATCTGGTGGTGGAGCGGGGAGCGGCTGGACCGGTCCCGGTTGCGGGCGCAGCTCCAACGCTTCGCCGAGGGCGGGGTGTTCAACCTGGTCATCCTCAACCTGGCTCCCTCGGGGCCGCTGTTCGGGTCCGACGCCGACGACCCGGCGTTCATGACCGACGCCTGGTGGGCGCTGCTCGACGGCGTCTGCGCGGACGCGGCCGAACTGGGCGTGTTCCTCTGGTTCTACGACCAGTTGGGCTTCTCCGGCGCCGATCTGCAGGCGCGTCTCGTCGACGAGCAGCCGCGCTACGCCGGGCGCGCGCTGGAGCGGGTACGCGCGGTCGTCGACAGCGATGGCGAGCTGGGCTGCCCGCCGCAAGGGCAGCCGGTCGGCGGCCACGCGGAACCGCTGGACGAGGCAGGCGAGATGACCGGCCCCGCCGTCCCGCTCGCCGTCGACGGCCGGACCATCCGCCCACCGGGGCCCGGCCGCTGGCGGCTGACGCTCCACCACCATGTGGCGCGCGGCTTCGACTACCTCGGCACCGAGGCGTGCGCATCGCTGCTCGACCGGGTGCACGGCGCCTTCGAGCGGCGGCTGGGCGGCCGGCTCGGCACCGTGGTCGTCGGCTCGTTCCAGGACGAACTGCCGTCCCTGCCGACCTGGTCGGCCGGGTTCGCCGCGGACTTCCGGCGGCGGCGCGGCTACGACCTCGTACCGCACCTGGACGCGCTGTACGCGGACAGCGCGCGCCCGGACGCCGGTCGGATACGGCGCGACTACCAGCTGACCCGGGCGGAGGCGGCCGAGGAGGCGTTCTTCCGGCCGCTGGCCGGCTGGCACCAGCGGCACGGGCTGCTCGTCGGCTGCGACCAGCAGGACCCCGCCCGCGCCGGACACCCGGTCGGCGGGGTCGAGTTGTACGCCGACTACGCCAGGACCCACCGCTGGTTCTCCGCGCCGGGCTCCGACCACCACGGCGACGCCCGTATCCACTCCTCGCTCGCCCACCTGTACGGGGGCCGGCGCACCTGGATCGAGGCGTTCCACTCCACCGGGTGGGGCGGCACGCTGGAGGAGACGTTCGACTGGCTGCTGCCGTGGCTGCGTGCCGGCGCGACCCTCTACAACCCGCACGCGGTGTACTACACGACCAAGGGCGGCTGGTGGGAGTGGGCGCCGCCGGGCACCGACTGGCGGCAGCCGTACTGGCGCCACCACCGGGTCTTCGCCGACGCGGTGACCCGGCTCTGCGCGATCCTGAGCCTCGGCCACCACCTGTGCGACGTCGCGGTGCTGCTGCCCACCACGACCGCGCAGGCCGGCACCGCCCTGGACGGCGTCTCGGCCGCCGCGGCCCGCGCGCAGGCGACGTACCTCGAACTCGTCGGCGACATGACCTGGTTCCGCACCAGGCCGGGGCTGCTCGACCGGCTCGGCCGCGACGCCGACGTCATCGACGACTCCTCCCTCGCGCGGGCGACAGTACGCGGCGGCGAGCCGGACGGCACCCGGCTGTGCGTCGCCGAGGAGCGGTACGCGACGCTCCTGCTGCCCGCGTGCACCGTCCTCGAAGCGGACGCGGCAAGGAAGTTGGTGGAGTTCGCGGCGGCCGGCGGGCGGCTGGTCGCGGTCGGTGCGGTGCCCGAGGAGGTGGTCGGCGCGGGCGCCGATGCCGCGCTCGACGCGCTGCGGGCGTGCTTCGCGGACGGCCGCGCGGTGTGCGTGCCCGCGGCGGACCGGCTGGCCGATCTGCCGCACGGGCCGGGTCCGGTCGTCGAGGCGACGGTCCCCGCGCTCGCCCGCCAAGTGGCGGACGCGACCGTGGTGTTCCTGACGGCGGCCGCTCCGCGCGCGACCATGGCGGCCGTCGCCGCGCCCGACGCGCGCGGGGCCGCGCTGGGCTGGCTCGACGCGCGCTACGACTTCGACCCCGGCCGCTACGCGCGCACCGCACGGGTCCGGGTCCGGCTGTGCGATCCGGCTGAACTCGCCCTGCTGGTCGACCCGTTCGGCGGTTCGCCCCGCACCCTGCCGGTCACGGCGGTCCCCGGCGAGCCGGGCTGCCACGAGGTCGAGGTGCCCTTCGACGCCGGGCCGGCCGCGGTGCTGGTCCTCCCCGCCGGTCGCGCGCTCCGGCACCTGCCGCGAGAGGAGGCGGTGGCTGCCGATGCCACCGCGCGGGGCGGTGAGGTGCTCGTGATCCCCGACGACGCGGACTGGGACATGCGGCTCGTGCCGACGGCCGACAACACCTGGGGCGACTTCGACCGCCCCGCGGCCCGGCCGGACGGCCCGGCCCGCACCGAACTGCGCACCTTCCGCCACCGGGTGGAAGGCCCCGGCGAGGACGGCGTGCGCGACGGGTGGGCGGTGCCGGGGAGCGCCGCGGTGCCGGCCGAGCCGTCCGCGCACGCCACGTTCGGGCCGCACGCCGTCCTGCGCGGCGCCGACGGGCAGACCGTCCGGACCCTGGAGTGGTCCGACTCCCGCGGCATCCACAAGGACCCGGTGCACCGCGAGGTGCTGGGCCCCAAGGGCCACGTGCCCGAGGAGTTCCTCCACCTCGGCCCGACGCCCGCGGGGGCGACCCGGCGGGTGGCCGTCGACCTGCTGCTCGCCGACGCCTTCGACGGCCACCTCGCGATCGGCGCCGCCGCCGCGAAGTCGGCCCGGCTGGCAGGACGCCCCGTCGCCCTGGACGACGGCGGCCATCTCGCCCTGGGCCGCGTGCGGTTGGAGCCCGGCCCGCAGCTCCTGGAGCTGGATCTGACACCGGATCAGGACACGGATCTGCGGGCACACGTGGCGCTCGTACGCGACGCGGCACGCTACCGGCGACCCGAGTGGATCGCCGCGACTGCCGCCCCCGGCACGGCGGTCGAGGGCGACGCGGGCACGGCGGCGGGTGCGCCTGCAACGGCGGGCACGGGTACGGGTACGGGTACGGGCGCGCCTGCGACGGCGGGCACGGGTACGGGCACGGCAGCGGGCGCGGGTACGGCGGCGGGCGCGGGCACGGGTACAGGCGCGGGCACGGGTACAGGCGCGGGCACGGGTACAGGCGCGGCGGCGGGTACAGGCACGGCGGCGCGTGCGGGTGCGGGCGGCGCGGGCTCGGGCACCGTACGGGTCGGCACGACGCTGTCGCTGTCCCGGCCGCCCGCGCGCGCCGTGGTGCAGGTCGCCGCGCGGGGCCGGTGCGTGCTGCGGGTCAACGGTCGGGTGGTGGGCCGGCAGGGCGGTTTCGACCCGTACGCCGAGCACGCCGTGCCGCGCGTGCGGCGCCATGACGTGGCCGCGGCCCTGCGCGCGGGCGACAACGAGATCGTGGTGGAGAGCGCGGGCGGCGACGACCTCGCCGTCCTGGTGGACGCGGCCTGCCACGACGACGCCTCGGCCCTCGTCGCGACCTCGCACAGCGATGCCACCTGGTGGGCGGAACGCGACGGCGAGCGGGTGCCGTCGGTGGTACGCCGTGCGCCGGCGGGCGACCCCGCGGCACTGTACCTGCGCCGCAGGCCCCACCCGCTGCCCGGTGCCGCCTGGCTGGACCCGGACGCCGACGACGGCACCGTGGTACCCGTCGGGTTCGCGGTGCCGGGCGGCCGGCCGTCGGTGGAGTGGCTGTGGTGCGAACTGCCGCCCGGCGCCACCCGGTTGACGGTGGAGGTGCACGGCGGCGGCATCGTGTTCGTGGACGGCGAGGAGCGCGGCAGCACCGCGGGCGGCACCGGCCCGCACACCCTGACCGTCCACCTGGCCGGCGGCGAGGCCCCCACGGGCGTACGCTGCGCCGCCCTGCGGCTGGAGCCGGACCCGGGCCACGCAGGCGGGGCCGCCCTCGCCGGGCCGCTGCGCTGCGAGGTCGGCGCCGGCCGGATCAGGGCCGGCGACTGGGAGTCCCACGGCCTCGCCGAGTACAGCGGCGGCGTCCGCTACCGCCGCACCGTGCACCTGCCACCCGATGCCGCGGGCGGCCCGGTCACCCTCGACCTCGGCCGCGTGCGCGGCACCGCGGAGGTGTCCGTCGACGGCGTCCCCGCCGGCGTACGGATCTGCTCCCCTTACGTCTTCGACCTGACCGCCCTGACGGCGGCCCCGGGCCCCCACACCCTGGAGGTCACCGTGTTCGGCACCCTCGCCCCCCACCTCGACGCCTCAGGTCCCACCCACTTCGTCTTCCCCGGCCAACGCGTCTCCGGCCTCCTGGGCCCCGTCCGCCTCCTCACCGGCCTCGGGGGGTGCCGGGCCGATCAGGACTCGCCGGCGTGACAGCCGCGCCTGAAGGCGGTTCCCGAAGGGTGGAGACGGTTGCCGATGACGCGCGAGACGGCCGTCGCGTGGGTGCGGAAGGTGATGGACACCGAGTGCGCCGACGTTTGCCTTCCGAACGTGTTGGACCGGATCGACAGGGTGCTCGGCTGCCCGAGTGGCTACGTCTCCGGCTTGATCTTCCGGCCTGAGGGGCCCGGGCCGACCGCGGCGCAGGGGGTCGACCGGGCGCCGGCCCACCGACCTCCCGCGCGGTGAGCGCACCGCTCGGCAGCCCCGCTCGACGGCCCCACCCGCCGGCCCCGCCCGATACCGCGCCCGGGCGGGGCCGTACGACCGGACGGGCGTTCAGGGGCGGCCGGCTCCCCTGGCGCCCGCCGGGCCGGCCCAGCGGTTGCGGGCGCTCTCGACGCGGAACAGGTAGTCGGCGTAGGCGTGTTCGTAGTAGGCGACGCCCGCCGGGTCCGGGTCGATCACCGCTTCGGGGGCCGTCCACCGTGCCACGTCCAACTGCCGCCCGAGGGTGTCCCCGTGGGCGGCGACACCCGCCAACACCGCGCCGCGCGCGCCCGGTTCGGGTCCCCGCGCGACCCGCAGCGGGCGGCCCAGCACGTCGGCGAACAGGCGCAGCCACGCGGGGTTGCGGGCACCGCCGCCGCAGACCGCCAACCGGCCGGTCAGGCCGGCCGCTTCGAGGCAGTGCCGGGCGGCGAAGGCGATCGCCTCGCACATGGCACGGACCAGGTCCGCGCGGGTGGCCCGCAGGTCGAGACCGGTGAACTCGGCGCGGGCGGTGGGGTCGACGAAGGGCACGCGTTCGCCCGACGGCGACAGGTAGGGCAGCGCGGCGACGCCCCGGGCGCCGCGCGGGGTGGCGTCGAGCAGTTCGGAGAGCTGGTCGTGGGTCGTGCCGGTGAGGCCGAGCACCCAGTCGAGCGCGACGGTGCCGGTCATCGCCGGCAGCGCCCGCATGTGGCGGTCCGGCCGGGCCGTGGCGAGGTGGAAGCCGACCGGGTCCTCGTCGAGGGCGACGCGCTCGACGACGACCTGGCAGGCCAGGGTCGTGCCGACGATGAGCAGCCCGTCCCCCGGCTCGGTCACCCCGGCGCCCGTCGCCGAGGCCGGCAGGTCGTAGGGGCCGCCGGTGACGGGGGTGCCGTCCGGCAGGCCCGCGATGTGCCCGCGCGCCTGCCCGTACGGCAGGGTCGCGGCGATCGGCGGCAGCAGGCCGGCCCGGTGGCCGAGGCCGAGGTCGGCGAGCGCTTCGGGGGCGTAGGTGCGGGTGCGCGGGTCCAGGAAGGGCACCGACGCGTCGGACAGGTCGGTGCCGCGCTCACCGGTCAGCCGCAGATGGACGACGTCCTTGCAGCAGGCGGCGGTGGTGGCCGCGTCGAGGGACTGCGGTTCGTGGCGGTCGAGCCAGGCCAGCAGCGGCCCGGGCGAGCCGGGGAAGAGCACGTTGCCGGTGCGCCGGTAGAGCCGCTCCGCGGTGCCGTCCGCCATCCAGCCGGCCACCAGCCCGCCGGCCCGGCCGTCCATCCAGGACATGGCGGGGCGTACGGCCCGGCCCTCGGCGTCCACCAGCCACAGCCCGTCGCCCTGGCCGGTGATGGCGACGAGCGCGGGCGCCTGCCCTTCGCTGACCGCGGCGAGGACACCCGTGGCGGCGCGCACCACCTCCTCGATGTCCTGCTCGACGTGTTCCCCCTGCCCGCCGAGCGAGATCGGCATCGATTCGACGCGCAGGGTCGCGCCGTCATCGGCGAAGGCCGCCGCTTTGACGACGGAGGTTCCCATGTCCAGTCCGACGAACACCGTGCGTTCCTTCCCTCGACTGAAAGACCTTCGGCTGAAACACCTTCAGGGGACGAGAACTTGAAGTGGCGAGGACTTCAAGCAGCGCAAGCTTCAAGCGACGCGAGCATCGAACGGCGCGAGCATCGAACGGCGCGAACGGCGAGCGAGGCAAGCGCGGCAAGCGCGGCGAGCAAGGCCGGCGGCCGGAGTCAGGGGGCCGAAGCCCGCGCCCCGCGCGTCACGCGGCAGGAGCCACTCCGCCGCGTCCCCGCCGCGCGCGCCTCACACGACGCGGTGCGCGAGCGGCTCGCCGCGCAGGAACCGCCCCACCTCCGCGGCCGCGATCCTCGCCGCGTTGTGCGCGACAGAGGTGTTGGCGCCGGCCAGGTGGGGCGTCATGACCAGCCGGGGCGCGGTCCGCAGCCGCGAGTCCGGCGGCGGGGGCTCCACCGCGAACACGTCGAGCCCCGCCGCCGCCAACCGCCCCGACTCCAAGGCGTCGCAGAGCGCGTCCTCGTCCAGCAGCGCGCCCCGCGCGCAGTTGACGACCACCGCGCCCGCCGGCAGCAGCGCCAGCTCGCGCGCGCCGAGCAGCCCGCGGGTCTCCGGTGTCAGCCGCGCGTGCAGCGACACCACGTCGGAGCCGCGCAGCAGGTCGTCCAGGTCGGCGACGGGCTCACCGGACTCGCGCAGCACCCGCTCGTCGGCGTACGGGTCGTACAGCCGCACCCGCGCGCCGAGCGCGGTCAGGGCGCGCGCCACCCGGCTGCCGACGGCTCCGCACCCGATCAGCCCGACGGTCGCACCGTCGAGCCCCGGCCCGCAGTTGTCGTACGTGTAGAACTCGCCGGCCCAGCGCCCGGCGGCGAGCGCGGCGGACGTCTCGGGGATGCGGCGCATCGCCGCGAGCATCATCCCGACGGTGTACTCGGCGGTGGCGGCCGCGTTGCGCCCGGGGGTGTTGCAGACCTGGACGCCGTGCTCCTTCGCCGCTTCGAGGTTGACGTTCACCGGGCCGCCCCTGCCGATCACCACCAGCCGCAGATCGGGGGCGCCTTCGAGGATCTTCCGGGTCACCGGCGCCATCTGGGTGACGCACACCTGCGCCCCGCGCAACGCGGTGACCATGGTGTCCTCGTCACCCGACGCCTCGTCGACCTCGGCGACCCGGCCGAAGGGGGTGAGCGGCCACGGCAGCCGCAGTTCGTCGATGGAGTGACCGGTGCCGATCTCGGCGGTCAGCTCCCGGGTGAACAGGTCGGGAGCGACGAAGTGGTCGCCCGCTGCGAGGATTCTCATGGCCGAGGTCTCCTTCATGCCGGGGTCGGAGCGGTCTCGTAGGGGACGCCGCTGTCGTCGAGGGAACGCAGGACGTCGGGCGGGGTGCGGTCGTCGATCAGGATGAGGTCGAAGGTGGTCAGCGGGGCCAGCCGGTGCAGCGCGGTGCGCCCCAGCTTGGAGTGGTCGATCATCAGCACGCTGCGGTTGGCCGCCTTGAGCATCGCGCGCTTGACCGCCACGATCCGCTGCTCCTGGTGGAAGGCGTAGTCGCCGTACACCGACGAGGTGGAGACGAAGCACAGGTCCACCCGCAGCGCCTCGACCGCCTCCACGCAGGGCACGCCGAGGAACGAGTCGTGCAGCCGGTCGTAGTCGCCGCCGAGCGCCATCAGGTGCAGCCCGCGTTCGTCGGCGAGCAGGTTGAGCGCTTCGAGGAAGTTGGTGACCACGGTCAGCGGCTCTATGCCGGGCAGCAGCCGGGCGAGTTCCAGCGCGGTGGTGGAGTCGTCGATCATGACGGACATGCCGGGCTCGATCAGCGTCGCCGCCTTCGCCGCGACCGCCGCCTTCTCGGCCCGCATCGTCTTCTTGCGGAACGCCACGTTGCTCTCGAAGACGCCGGACGGCTGGACCGTGACCCCGCCGCGGAACTTGCGCAGGATGCCTTCCCGCTCCAGCTCGTCGATGTCGCGGTAGATGGTCATCAGACTCACCCCGAACCGCTCGGCCAGATCGGACGCGGAGACCGAGCCCTCGGCCAGCACATGGTCCGACAGCTCGCGGCGCCGCTGCGACGGCCCCCGGCGGTTCTTGTCCTGTGACATCCCTCGGCCCTGTTCCGATCCGTCGACCCGACAATAACAGTCTGCACTGTGGATATAACATTCAATGCTGATGTAACGTTCGGCAGTGTTCACTACCGGCGGCCGTCAGGTCAACCCGTCGAGTGACCCACCCGGCGGTCTCTCACCAGGTGAGAGCCGAGATGGGAACCCGCCGGCACCCCGCGGGCAGGCACCCGACCGGGGCTGTGGTCACGGTGTGAAAAAGCGCCCCCCGCCCCCGCAGGACGAACGAGAGGACCGGAGCCCGTGACGGACACACCCGACCAGGACCTGTGGCTGGGGATCGACCTCGGGACACAGGGCGTACGGGCCCTCGCCGTGACGGGCGACGGCCGGGTGCTCGGCCGGGGCTCCGCCCCGCTCACCGGCACCCGGGACGGCGACCGCCACGAACAGCTCCCCTCCGACTGGTGGGACGGCGTCGGCGCGGCGGTCCGCGCGACGCTGCGCCCGCTGGAGCCCGCGCGGGTACGGGGCCTGGCGGTGTGCGGCACCTCCGGCACCGTGCTGCTCACGGACTCCCGCGGCACCCCGGTGACCGCCGCGCTGATGTACGACGACAGCCGGGCCGCCGCCGAGGCGCGCCACGCCCAGGAGACCGCCGCCGACGTGTGGGACACCCTCGGCTACCGCATCCAGCCGAGCTGGGCGCTGGCGAAGCTGCTCTGGCTCGTCCGCCAGGACGGCGGCGACCCGGCGCCGCTCCGGGGCGCCCGGGTCTGCCACCAGGCGGACTTCGTCACCACCCGGCTGGTCGGGCACCCGGTACCGACCGACTCCAGCCACGCCCTCAAGACCGGATACGACCTGCACGGCCGCCGCTGGCCCCGCGCGGTCCACGAGCAACTGGGCCTGTCCGGGCTGGACTTCCCGCCGGTGGTGGCGCCCGGCACCGTGCTCGGTACCGTCTGCGCCGAGGCGGCCGACCTGACCGGACTCGCCGAGGGCACCCCGGTCGTGGCCGGCATGACGGACGGCTGCGCGGCCCAACTCGGCTCGGGCGCCTGGGACATCGGGCAGTGGAACACCGTTCTCGGCACCACCCTCGTCATCAAGGGCGTCACGGCGCGCCCGCTCGCCGACCCGGCCGGCGTGCTCTACAACCACCGCTCGGCGGACGGCAACTGGCTCCCGGGCGGCGCCTCCAGCGTCGGCGCCGGCGCGCTGGCCCGGGCGTTCCCCGGGGCCGACCTGGCCCGGCTGGACCGGGCCGCCACCGCGCACGAGCCGGCGAGCGTGCTCTCCTACCCCCTCGTCTCGCACGGCGAGCGCTTCCCGTTCCTGGCGCCCGACGCCGAGCCCTTCACCCTGGGCACCCCCGCCGACGACGGCGACCTGCACGCCTCCCTCCTCCAGGGCGTGGCGTTCGTGGAACGCCTGTGCCTCTCCTACGTACGGCAGTTGGGCGCCCGGATCGAGGGGCCGGTCGCCTTCACCGGGGGCGCCACCGGCAGCGCGTACTGGAACCAGTTGCGCGCCGATGTGCTCGGCCGGCCGGCCACCATCCCCGAACAGGCCGACTCGGCCCTCGGGATGGCCGTGCTCGCCGCGCACGGCGTCCGATCCGCGGGCGGCTCCGAGCCGGCGGCGTGGTCGGACCTGCGGCCGATGGTGCGGCTGCGTACGACACTTGAACCGCGGCCCGAGGTGAGCCGGCGGTTCGACGAGCCCTTCGTGGCGCTCGTGGACGAATGGGAACGCCGCGGCTGGCTTCCCACGGAGACGGCCGCCTACGCACGGGAGCACGGATGACCACCACCGCCGCCACGACCCTGTTCCTCACCCGGCACGGCGAGACCGTCTGGCACGAGGAGAACCGCTACACCGGGGTCAGCGACATCGCGCTCACCCCGCGCGGGCTCGAACAGGCCGAGGCGCTCGGGGCCTGGGCGGCGGGCGCCGGGCTCGACGCCATCGTCACGTCCCCGCTGTCCCGTGCCCGGCGCACCGCCGAGCCCGCGGCGCGGGCCACCGGGATCGCTCCCGTCGTCGAACCGGACCTGCTGGAGGTCGACTTCGGCGTCGCCGAGGGCCGTACCCTGGGCGAGCTCCGCGCCTCCCACCCCCGCGAGGTCGACGCCTTCCTCGACGATCCCGCCGCCCACCCCTTCCCCTCCGGCGAGGACCCCCGCTCCGCCGCGGCCCGCGGCGCCGCCGCGCTTCTGCGCATCCCCCGTGACCACCCGGGGCAGCGTGTCCTCGTCGTCGCCCACAACACCCTCTTCCGCCTGGTCCTCTGCCGCCTCCTCGGCCTCCCCGAAAGCACCTACCGCCGGGTCTTCCCCGGCCTCCACAACTGCGCCCTCACCGAACTCCGCCTCACCCCTGCCGGCGCGTCCCTGATCACCCTCAACGTCCCCACCTGGCCGCTACCGCCTGCCTGAGCCCGCACGGCCCACCACCACGGACGACGTTCACCATCCAGGGGCACGACAAGCCGCCCACCGGCCGGTGGTCCGGCGAACTCGCCGCAGGGGCAGGGCCCCGCGGGCCGGTTGCGTGAGCGGGGAGGGGGGGCGACGCTGTGGGGGTGAGCGAGTCGGGGGGCTGGAACGAAGAGTTGACGCGTGCGTTCGTGGCGGCGGAGGGCACCCGGCAGACGCTGGCGGTGCTGCTGCCGGTGCGGTTGACGGCGGACCCGCCGTGGCCGAAGGGCCCCCTTCCGATCGCGGACCACGGCGCGGCCGCCGAAGAAGCCGCGCGGCGACGGCTGTTCACGGCCTCGGCCGGCCGCGCGCTGTACGACCGCCGGTGGCACACCCGTACGGACCCGGCCCTGGTCCAGGGCCCGATGCGCCTGGACGGGATGGAGCTGCTCCGCACCCCCAGCTCCCGCTCCCCCGAACAGGCCCTGGCCGTACTGCACTTCACGGTGACCGGCGCGCCCCTGCTGCCGCTGCTGCGCGCCCTCGGCAGGAGGCGCGGGGAGACCGCCCCGGACCCGCTGCAAGGACCGTTCGCCCCCGCGACGCTCCTCGCGGGCGTCGCCGACCCGGAGGTCCCGGCCGGACCGTTCGCACTGGCCCGCCCGTACACCGTCGCGTTCCTGACGCCGCCCGCCGACCTCAGCCGGGTGATGCGGGACCCCGGCACCGCCGAACTGCCCCTCGCGGCAGACCTGTTGCTGCACGCGCTCGCGTCGCGCGCCACCCCGACGGATCTGCCGCCGGCACCGGAGTCGCTGCCCGCCGTGCGGGCGGAGGTGAACCGGATCTCCGCGGACTGGAGCGCGCTGGTGCTGCGCCAGGGCGCCGCGTTCCTGGGGCACCGCCCGGACACCGGCCCGGGTGACTTCTACGAGTACGCGCTCGGCAACGCCCGCGGCACCTACCTCGACGCGCTGCTGCTGGGCACCGCCCAGCGCAACCACATCGACGAGTTGACCGACGACCTCTCCGCGGTGTTCGGCGATGCGGGCCTGGCCCGCCGCGTCACCGACCTGGAACGCCGTATCGCGGTCTTCCGGAGCACCTACTGGCGCCAGCACCTCAGCGCGCACGGCCCCGCCAACCACCTGCTGCTCGCGTTCCACGCCAGGTACCGGCTGCCGGAGCGCTTCGCGCAGATCCTCGCCGAAGCCGCGGACTACGCGCGGCTCGCGCAGAACCAGGAGAGCCAGCAGATCGCCGGGGCGCTCGGCGTCCTGACGGTGCTGGGCCTCCCGGTGTCCACCGCGCTGGCCATCCTCCAGGTGCTCGGCGACACCAGCGCCACCGATCTGGTGGTGGCGCTGGCCGCCTCGCTCGCCGCGACGGCGGCCGCGCTCACCACCCGCTACGGCCGCCTGGTCCTGTCGTCCCTGCGCGGCAGCCGCTCATGAACGGCTCGGCCGGGAGGGCCGGTTGACGGTCCGTCAGTTGTGGCTGTGCAGGGCCGCGTTGAGGCCGCCCCAGGAGCCGGTGCGCTGGAGGACCTCGACCTTGCCGGTGGTGGAGTTGCGGCGGAAGAGGACGTTGTCGGCGCCGGACAGCTCGACGGCCTTGACGATCTGGCCGTCGGGAAGGGTGACGCGGGTGCCCGCGGTGACGTAGAGGCCGGCCTCGACCACGCAGTCGTCGCCGAGCGCGATGCCGAGCCCGGACTCGGCGCCGAGCAGGCAGCGTTCGCCGACCGAGACGCGCTGGGTGCCGCCGCCGGAGAGGGTGCCCATGATCGACGCGCCGCCGCCGACGTCGGAGCCGTCGCCGATCACCACGCCCTGCGAGATGCGGCCCTCGACCATGGAGGTGCCGAGCGTCCCGGCGTTGAAGTTGCAGAAGCCCTCGTGCATGACGGTGGTGCCGGCCGCGAGGTGCGCGCCGAGCCGGACCCGCCCGGCGTCCGCGATCCGTACGCCGGCGGGCGCCACGTAGTCCGTCATCCGCGGGAACTTGTCCACGCCGAAGACCGTCAGGTGGGTGCCCTCGGCCCGCGCGGCGAGCCGGGCGTCCTCCAGGCCGGCCACCGGCACCGGGCCGAGCGAGGTCCACGCGACGTTCGCGAGCAGGCCGAAGATGCCGTCCAGGTTCTGCTCGTTCGGCCGGACCAGGCGGTGGCTGAGCAGGTGCAGCCGGAGGTACGCGTCGTGCGCGTCGAGCGGCTTGTCGTCCAGCGACCCGATCACCGTACGGACCGCGACGACCCGCACCCCCCGGCGCGGGTCGGGGCCGAGCGCTTTCGGCGCCGCCGCGCCCAGCAGTTCCGCCGCGCGCTCGGCGGTCAGGTGCTCGGTCCCTGCCGGGCCGGGCTGCTCGGCCAGCTCCGGGGCGGGGTACCAGGTGTCGAGGACGGTGCCGTCGTCAGCGACGGTGGCAAGGCCGACGGCTACGGCGCCGGGACGGGTATCAGTCATGGTCAGCACGCTAGTCGCTCGCCGCGAGCTGAGCGAACCCGCCCGGGGGGTGCCGGACCGCCCGGGTACGTGGCGCCGTCGGCCCCGGGACCGGTGGGGGCTGCCGGCGCGGTTCCTCCCCCAGAGCTTCGCCTGGGAGGTACCCCCAGCGCCCCTGGGCTGGTGCGGCTCGTTCATGGCGCGCCCATGCCCCTGGCGGGGGCGTGAGGTTTTCCGCGAACGGCAAGCACAGCAGGGGCGCGGGGAACCGCGCGACAGGCCACCCACCGGGCGCGAGGTCCCTCGAACCAGGGGACGGGCGGCCGGGCGGGTCCGGCACCGTCAGGGAGCCAGTTCCACCACGCGGGAGAAGCTGTTCTGCACGGAGGTGATGACGATGCGGAGCTGCGTGGTGGTGACGGGGGTGTCGAAGGGTATCCAGCGGCTGACCGCGGAGTTCCCCGAGACGGTGGCCCGGGTGGCCCATTGGGAGCCGTCCCAGGTCTGGACGGTGAAGTCGGTGGGGACGCCGTCGGGATGGGAGACGAAGGAGACGCCGTCGAGAGTCACGGCGGAGGGCGTGGTGACGGTGAGGGTGTCGGGATAGACGTCCTGTGTGTCGTCGTTCCAGAAGGTGGCGGGGTCACCGTCGATGGCGTTCCCGGGCACGTAGGTGCGGGTGGCGCCGTCGACGACGTTGGGCGCGTGGAAGCTGGAGGCGGCCGCGGTGGTGCCGGCCGGCCAGCTGCCGAAGACGGAGACCTGCACGGTGCTGGTGGCGAGCGTGCCGTCGGGCGCGCGTACCTGGATCGGCACCGCGTGCACCCCGCTGGCCGCGTCGGCGGGCACGGTGAGCTTGACGGTGGCGAGCGTGACCGTGGCGGCGGGGGTGATCGGGATGGCGGCCGGGGTCGCGGTCGCGGTCCACCCGGCGGGCACCTGGGCGCCGACCACGGCGGAGCCGGGCTTCGTGCCGGCCGCGGAGACGACCACGCTGATGTCGCCGCTCGCGCCGGCCTTGACGGGCGCGGCGGCGGTCGCGGTGACGGACAGGTGGGTGACCGAGGTGCTCGGCGGGGTGACGGTGAAGGTGTAGTCGCCGGAGCCGGCGGTCAGCGTCAGGGTCTGTCCGGTGGCCTTGCCGACGGTCAGCCCGGGGTCGGACTGTCCGGCGCGGCCCGCGGTGTAGAGGGTGCGGCCGCTCTCGCGGACCGTGGAGGCGGTACCTCCCAGCAGCGGCAGCCGGATGGTGGCGGTGGCGCCGACCGGGACGACCGCGTGGTAGGTGAGCTTGCTGCCGTCGCGCTGCCAGGAGCTCTCGACGGTGCCGCGGACGGTGTGCTGGGTGGCCGAGACGTAGGTGAGGTCCCCGACGACGCTGGGTGCGAGCGTGAGCCGGCCGTATCCGGCGCCGGCGGCCGAGTCGCCGGGCTGGATGCCGGCGAGCTGCTGGTAGAACCACTGGCCGATGGAGCCGCCGAGACCGATGTGGTCCTTGGACGACGTGCCGTCGGGGGCCGAGGAGTTCGGCCACTTCTCCCAGATGGTGCCGGGGCCCTGGTCGACCATGTAGCCGAAGCTCGGGTAGTCCTCGCGTTCGGCGAGGGCGAGGGCGACGTCGTTGCGGCCGTAGGCACCGAGCGCCTGGTAGACGTAGGTGGTGCCGACGAATCCGGTGGTGACGTGGTCGCCGTGGGCGGCGATGTCCTGCACCAGCCGGTCGAGGCTGGTCTGCTCGTGGCCGGCCGGGACCAGGCCGAGCGCGAGCGGCATCGCGTAGGACAGCTGCGAGCCGTTGCCGAAGACGCCGGTGGCGGCGTCGAAGTAGCGCTTGAGGAAGCCCGCCTTCACCTGGTCGGCGACGGCGCTGTAGTGGGTCGCGTCGGCGGTCTTGCCGAGCACGGTCGCCATCTTCGCGAGCAGGGTCGCGTCGAGGTAGGAGAAGGCGGTCTGGAAGTAGTCGTGCGGGGTGCTGACGGTGGCCAGCCAGTCGTCTCCCCACGAGGTCGGGGAGTCCACCACCACGTGGTCGGCGTCGCTGATCGTGCCGAGGTAGTCGACCCACGCCTTGACCTGCGGGTAGTTGGCGGTGATGGGCTGCTTGTCGCCGTACTGCGTGTAGGTGTCCCAGATGATCTGCGGGTAGGCGGTGCCCCAGGCCGGGTCGGTGGCCCAGGAGCCCTGACCGCCGTTGGCGGGTGCCACGGACGGGATGCTGCCGTCGGCGTTGGCGCTGGTGGCGATGTCACCGAGCCACTTGGCGTAGAACGCCTGCATGTCGTAGTTGCTCATCGCCTCCTGGTCGGTGTCGCCCGCGTCGCCGAGCCAGCCGTGCCGCTCGCGGGTCGGGCAGTCCATCGGGATGGACTCCAGGTCGTTGAGCTGGGTCTGGGCGACCGCGTCCTGGATCTTGTCGAGCAGCGGGTTCGACGTGCTGAACTGCCCGGTGGTGGGGACGTCGGAGTGGACGACCTGCGCGGTCACGGTGACCTGGGCGTCGTCGGGCAGGCCGGTCAGCTCCGCGTAGCGGAAGCCGGCGTAGGTGAAGTGCGGGGCGTACGTCTCGGTGCCGGTGCCGGCGAAGGTGTAGCGGTTGGTCTGCCGGGGCGGGTCGGAGGCGGAGAAGCTGATGTTGGAGGTCGTCACCTGGCCGCTCGCGTCCAGGATCTCGCCCTGGGTGAGGGTCGCGGTGGTGCCCGCGGGCTGGGCGGCCTTGATGGTGACCCAACCGGTGCGGTTCTGGCCGAAGTCGTAGACGCGCTCGCCCGCCGCGGGGCGGGTCTCCTTGACCGGGGTGACGGTCTGTACGACGCGGGTCGGGGGTGTCACGTCGGCCCGGAGCGCGGTCATGGCGTCGTAGCCGGTCGCGGGGTGGGCGCCGTAGACGCCGAGTTCGGCCAGCCGGAAGGTGCAACCGGCCGCGTTGCAGGGCAACTTGGTGGCGGTGACCCGGACGTAGCGGGCGGTGGTGTCGGTGCTGAGGGTGACCGGCGAGGTGCCGGGGTTGGCCTGGTCGGCGCCGGTGCGGTCGGCGACGGTGGTCGCCGTGGCGAAGGTCGGGTCGTCGCTGACCTCGACCTTGTAGCGGACCGGGAAGCCCGCGCCGACCAGGTCGCCGGCCGTGTCGTTGGTGGGACGGGCCGGGAAGAGGGTGAGGGTGCGCAGCCGCTGCTCGGAACCGAGGTCGGTCTGCACCCACTTGGTGGTGTCGGCGGTCGTCTCGATCTTCGAGTGGTAGCCCTCGGAGGCGTCGACGGAGTTGTCGATCCCGTCGGTGAGGGCGGCCGGTGACCAGCCGGCGGTGGTCGTGGTGTCCAGCGCGGTGACCGGCTTGCCCTGGGCCAGGCTCACCGGGTGCGCGACCGGGAAGAGCGCGTGCGCGGCCGTCCAGCCGCTGTCGTCGTGGCCGGGCGCGTCCCAACCGGGCGCGGCCTTGCGGGCGTCGTAGGTCTCGCCGTACCAGAAGTCGTCACCGGTCACCGGGCCCGCGGTGCTCTGCCATGACGGGCTGGTGCCGAAGGTGGCGGTGGAGCCGTCGGTGTAGGTGAGGTCGAGTTGGGCGACGAAGACCGGCCGGCCGCTGAACTGGCCCTTGCCCGCCATGAATCCGAGGGTGTTGGCGCCCTGGCGCAGTTGCCTGGTGACGTCGAGGTCGCGGTAGAGCACGCGTGAGCTGTAGTCGGTGACCGAGGAGTCGAGGACCTCGGAGGGTTGCACGCGGGCGCCGTTGAGGTGCGGTTCCACGATGCCCTGCGCGCCGAAGTACAGCCGGGCCCGGGCGACCGGCTTGGTCACCGTGAAGTCGCCGCGGGTCAGCGCGCCGTCGTCGGTGCGCAGCCACCAGGCCGACCAGTCGGTGGCGTTCAGCAGCCCGGTGTCGAAGGAGGCGGGCGCCGACCAGGGGGACGCGGCGCCCTCCTTGTTCCAGGTCCTGACCGTCCAGGTGTACGTCCGGTCGGCGGCGAGCGCGGGACCGGCGTAGGAGACGGCGGTGGAGTCGGCGGACCTGACCCGGCCGGAGTCCCAACTCGCTCCCGCCGCGGGCTTTCCGCCGTTCCGGGCGGGCGCGACCCGGAGTTCGTAGCCGGTCTGGGCCTCGGCCCGGCCGGTGTCACGCACCGTCCAGGCGAACGACGGGTGGGCGGCGTCGGTCAGCGCGTCCGACGCCTGGCCGTCGGCGCGCAGCCCGACCGGAGCGAGCGGCCCGCCGGAGCCGTGCCCGGACGACGGTGCGCCCGACTGCCCGCCCGGCGCTCGCGCCGACGCGGCGGTGGGTACGGCCAGCGCGGTCGCGACGAGTGCGGCGAGCACCGCCGCCCGTCTCCTGTGGCCTCTTCGACGTCCGAACACGGTCATGCGGTGTCTCCCCACTGGGACCACTCTGGGAACCATAACGTTTCATGCGCGAGGCCACGTCCTACCGGTAATCCCGCCCCAGGGACAAGGGTGCGGACACGGATCGGTACGGGGCGGGGAAACCCGGCGATCGGATTCAGGTGGTATTACGGCAGTAAGTTCCCTGCCGATCCCGCGAGTTGTCCGAAAACTGGTCGCCGCACGACTGTTGCCGTGCCGGTGCACCGTGGATAGCGTGTCCACCGATCAGAGCTGAATCATTTCAATCCGGTGCGTCGATCGCGGACCGCGACCGCATCCGGGACCCCCTCGGGCCACCTCAGCGCCCCGACAGGAGCGAACCATGTCGAACAGCACGGAACCGGGCGCCGGGCCGAAGCGGAGGATGCTCCTCCGCGCGGGCGCCGCCTCGGTGGTCGCCGCCGCGGCGATGCGCGGCGTGCCGGCCGAGGCGGCGGCGCCCGAAGCCGCGGCCGGCACAACCCCCGCGGGCGCCAACGGCGTTGTGCCGGCCAGCGCGTCGTCGGCCACCGCGTCCGCGGCCGGCGGCAAGGCGTCCGGCGTGCACGCCGCTCCGAGCGGCCGGTGGGACGCCTTCAAGCTCTCCCCCGCGACCCGCACCGTCTCCCCGGTCGCGGTGCACGCCACCACCGGAACTGTCGGCAACGCCAAGGACCTGGTGCGCAAGGCCGGTTCGGCCGCCACGAGGCTCAGCGGCGCGGGCTCCTCGGTCACCCTCGACTTCGGCAAGGAGGTCGGCGGCTACGTCACGCTCACCCTCGGCGCCGTCTCCGACGCCGACCAGAAGGTGGGCCTGACCTACAGCGAGTTGTCCACCTACGTCAGCACCACGTCGAGCGACGGCTCCAACGGCGGCTCCAACAACGAGCCCCCGGTGTGCTACACCGCGCAGCCCGCCGGCCGGATCAGCACCCAGACCTCCGTGCCCGTCTCCGGCACCGACGCCGCCGACAACCCGGCCGGCCAGCTGCGCGGCGGCTTCCGCTACCTGACGATCGTCAACCAGACCGCCGGCGCCGTGGAGCTGACCGGGGTCAGCGTGGAGATCGCCTTCGCCCCCAACGCGGCCGACCTGCGCGCCTACCCCAACTACTTCTCCTGCGACGACGACCTGCTCACCCGCATCTGGTACGCGGGCGCCTACACCGTGCAGACCAACATCGTGGCGAACAACCAGGGCCGGGTGTGGGGCCCGCCCGCGGTCGGCTGGAACAACGGCGCCCGGATCGGGGAGTCCGGCGACACCGTGCTCGTCGACGGCGCCAAGCGCGACCGCACCGTGTGGCCCGGCGACCTCGGCATCTCCGTGCTGACCGACTACGTCTCGCTCGGCGACATGCGGACCGTGCGCGACTCCCTCCAGACGCTCTACAACCACCAGGCCGCGAACGGCGCCCTCCCCTACGCGGGCCCGGCCGTCGACTTCATCGGCAACTCCGACGCGTACCACCTGTGGACGCTCATCGGCACCGCCTCCTACCTGCAGTTCACCGGTGACACCGGTTGGGCGACCGGGATCTACCCCAAGTACAAGGCCGCGCTGGACTACATCACCGCCAAGATCGACAGCGACGGGCTGCTCGACGTCACGGCGAGCGCCGACTGGGCGCGGACCGACTCCGACGGCAAGAACATCGAGGCCAACGCCATCATGTACCGCGCGCTGGTCACCGCGGGACCGTTCGCCCGGGCGGCCGGCGACACCGCGACCGCGGCCGGCAGCGCCGCGACCGCCGCGAAACTCAAGTCCGCGGTGGAGGCGGCCGGTTACTGGGACGGTGGCGCGGGTCTCTACCGCGACAAGCCCGGCTCCACGCTCTACCCGCAGGACGGCAACGCGCTGGCCGTGTGGTTCGAGCTGGTGCCGGACGCGGACCGGGCGAGCGCGGTCAGCAAGGCGCTCGGCGCGCGCTGGACGCCGGTCGGCGCGCTCACCCCGGAGAAGAGCGCCGAGGCGGTGCACCCCTTCCCCGGCGGCATGGAAGTGCACGCGCACTTCGCGGCCGGCCGCGACAGCACCGCGCTCGACCTGATCCGCCGCGAGTGGGGCTACATGCTCAACGCGCCCCAGGGCACGGCCAGTACGTTCTGGGAGGGCTACCGCACCGACGGCAGCTCGGACTACTCCGGCTCCTACATGAGCGCCGCCCACGGCTGGTCCACCGGGCCGACCTCGGCGCTGACCTTCCGGCTGCTGGGCATCGCACCCGCCGACGACGGCGCCGCCGCCGGCTACCGCGTCGCCCCGCACCCGGGCGGAGTCGGCCGCGCGGAGGGGCAGTTGACCACTCCGGCCGGCGTGATCGGGGTGTCCTGGCGGGACCGCGGCCGCGGCGAGTTCGACCTGACCGTCACCGCCGCGAGCGGCGCCGTCGGCGAGATCGCGGTGCCGGTGCCGGCCGACGGGTCCTACGTCGTGAAGGTGGACGGCAAGACCGCGTGGGACCGCGCACCGCGCCTCTACTCCGCCCGCAGGGAGGGGAGTTACGTCCTGCTGACCGGCGTGCCGGCGGGCAGCAGGACGGTCACGGTCCGGCGCGGCTGAGCGGGGCCGAACCGCCGAACGCCAAACCGCCCAACCATCCGAACGCCAAACCGCCCGAACGCGAACCGCCGACCGGCCGAACCGCCGACCGGACAGCGCGGGGCCCGTCGAGCCGGAATGCTCGACGGGCCCCGACACACGCCGCGGGCAAGGGGGTTCGTACGCCTCGCCGCTCGGCGTCAGACGACGGCCGGCGGCACCGGCCCCTCCCATGCCGCCGCGCCCTGGGCCCCGGCGCCCAGCACCGCGCAGCGCAACCAGTGCTCGCCCGGCTCCAACCGGCCGGTGAGCGTGGGCAACGCGGTGCGGCGGGCCAGCAGGTTGGTGCCGGGCAGCGTGTGGATGACCTGCCCGGTGCGGGCCTCCCCGTCGCCGAGGTCGCGCAGCCCGCTGAGGTCGCCCGCGGTGGACACCGCCACCGCGCTGCCCGCCGCGCCCTCGGACCGCACCAGCCCGGCGTCGCGGTCGACGGCGAACCCGCCTTCCGCGGTGTGCAGCGGCCGGGCGGTGCGGATGCGGTGAGTGCGCAGATGCCAGGGCGCGGCGGCGCTCAGCCAGGTGGTGATCTCGACGTCGGGCCAGGGGTTCCAGGTGCTGGACACGGTGCCGTCGGCCGCGGTCCGCGGCTCCGCGTTCCCCTCGCGGACCCGGAAGTGCGTCGGCTCGGCGTCCGGGTCGTCGTCGCTGACCGCGAGCACCGAGTCGTACGCCCCGTGGATCAGGCCGAGTTCGCCGGACGGGACGCTGAAGCCGAAGCGGGTGGAGTAGGCGAACTTGGCGTACTTCGCCGAGCCGGCGCGCGCCCAGGTGCCCTGCTGGAGCCCGCTGAGCAGGGTCACGTCGCCGCCCGAGCGCAGCAGGACCGCGCCGGCGTGCGGCTGCGTGGACGCCTCCGGCGCGGCGGCCTGCCCGCTCGGCTCGGCCGGCCCGGTGGACACCGCGGCCGCGTGCGGCTCCTCCCCCGCCGTCCAGAAGTCGTGCTCGGCCGGCAGCGCGAGCGGCAGGAACGCCTTCATCGCCCAGTACGGCGACCCGGGCGCGTTGTACTGCTCGGCCATCAGCGGCTGCGGGTAGGCGTAGCCGACCGAGAGCACCCCGCCGGGCGCGATGTCCGCCTGCCGGGCCCGCCACCAGCGCAGGTGCCGCAGCAGCAGGCCCTTCACCTCGCCGTACGGCAGCGCGTCCACCCCCGCGTACGGCATCGCGCCCCAGAAGGAGCCCTGCGCGAAGCGGTAGGTGAGGCTGCGGCCGAAGGGCACCGCGGCGCCGTCGTCGGCGAACCAGTGCCGGAAGTCCGCGGCGAAGGAGGCCGCGCGCTGCCGGAAGCGCTCCGCCCTGGCCGGGTCCTGCTGACCGCCGAGCGCCGCGTAGATCAGGCCGTAGAAGTGCATCGCCCACGGGATGTAGTAGTCGCGCTGCGGGGTGGGGCCGTCGCTGTACCAGCCCTCGCCGAGGGCGTACGTCTCCAGGGCGTCCAGGCGGGCGTGCCGGGCGTCGCGGTCGTGGGCGTAACCGACCCGGTCCAGGCCGAGGCTCACCATGACCGGGAAGAAGTTCCAGTTGTTCGGCGGGGTGGCGCGGTCCAGCGACCCGGCCAGCCAGCGGCCGACCCGGTCGCGCGCCTTGCCGTCGAGCGGGTCCCACAGGCGCTCGGGGGCCAGCGCGAGCGCGAAGCCGAGCGCGGCGGTCTCCACCTGGCGCTGGTCGAAGCCGCCGATGTCGCCCCAGTACTCGGGGTGTTCGGGGTCGGTGCCGGCGGCCAGCCCGCGGGCCCACAGCTCCCAGTGCGCGAAGTCGCCGCCGCCCGCGGCCAGCGGCGCCAGCCCCCACAGCGGCCGGGCGAACCCCTCCAGGCCGGCGGCCTCGTCGCCGTAGGCCGCGACGTTCACCCCGGGCACGATCCGCGCGCCTCCCGGGCTCGCGTGCGGCACCAGCGCCGCGGCCAGTTCCCCGACGTACGCCTGAAGGTCCGCGCGTGCCTGCGCGCCGTGGCCGATCCCGCTGGTCATGGATACCGCCTCCACAGTGAAGTTGCGATAATTTTCGCAACTCTTTCGAGGGCCGTCAACGGCATTCGTCCCGCGGGGCGACTCGTCCCCGGCGGGTGACCACGGGCGACGTGGTGGTCCTGCACGACCCGCAGACGCTCGGGCTGGCCCCGGCGGTCAAAGCCGCGGGCGCGCGGGTGGTCTGGCACTGCCACATCGGGGCCGAGGTCGCGCCCGAGCGCGGCCCCGGCGCGGTGTGGCGGGCGTTCGCGGCCGAACTCGCCGCGGTGGACGCCGTCGTGACCACGATGCCCGGGTTCGCCCCGCCGCGCACGCGCGCGCTGTTCGTGGTCCCGCCCGCGGTCGACCCGGCGGCGACGAAGAACCGCGAACTCACCGGGGACGAGGTCGCCGCGGTGCTCGCCGGGATCGGCCTCACCACCGGCCGGGCCGGGGCCGGCGTGACGGTCCGGCAGGACCGGCCGCTGCCGGCCGGCGCGCGGGTCGTGCTGCAGGTGTCGCGCTGGGACCCGCTCAAGGACATGCCCGGGGTGGTGCGCTGCGTCGTGGGCCTCCCGAAGGACGTGCACGTCGTGCTCGCGGGCACCGAGCCGGCGGAGATCCCCGACGACCCCGAGGGCCTCGCCGTCCTCGCCGAGGTGACCTCCGTGCTGAACGGGCTGCCGGACGAGGACCGCGCACGGGTGCACCTGGTGAACATCTCGCTCAGGGACCCGGAGCGCAACGCGCTCGTGGTGAACGCCTTGCAGCGCAGGGCCGACGTGGTCCTGCAGAAGAGCCTGGAGGAGGGCTTCGGGCTCACCGTGACCGAGGCGATGGTCAAGGGCCGCCCGGTGGTCGCGTCCGACGTGGGCGGGCTGCGGTTGCAGGTCACGCACGGGCACAACGGCCTGCTCGTCGATCCGGCCGACCTCGCGGGCGTGCGTACCGCGCTCATCCGGCTGCTCGACGACCCGGCGCTGTGCCGGGAGCTCGGCAGGCGCGCCAGGACCGGCGCGCTGGAGCGCTACACGATGCGACGGTTCGCCGCGGACTACCTGAAGGTGCTCCACCGGGCGCCGTGACGGGCCGGCCCGCCGGACCGCGCCGGGCGCACGTCGTACGTCGTACGGACGGGCGGCGGGCAGCGGCGGCGGGCCGGGCCGGGGCCGTCAGCTCGGCAGGGTCCAGCTCTGCGCGGCGGTTCCGTTGCAGTCCCAGATCCGCAACTGCGTCCCGTCGGCCGTCGAACTGTTCGGGTCGTCCAGGCAGCGCCCGGACTCCGGGTTGACCAGCGAGCCGTTCGCCCCGGCCAGCCAGCGCTGCGCACCGCTGCCGTTGCACTGCCACCACTGCACCAGCGTGCCGTCGGCGGTACCGCTCCCGCTCACGTCCAGGCAGCCGCCCAGCGCGCGCAACGTGCCGCCCTCGCCCGGCACGACCGTCCAGTTCTGCGCGCCGGTGCCGTTGCAGCCCCACAGCTGCACGTGCGTGCCGTCGGTGGTCCCGGAGTTGGCGACGTCCACGCACTTGCCCGGGATGCCGGAGGTGACGGGGCCGGTACGGGTCTGCCCGCCGGACGCCAGCGCGGACTCCACCAGCGCGGCCGCGCCGCTCATCCCGGCCTCGTTCGGGTGGTACTGCGAGCGGCCCGCCGCGGGCGTGTACGTCTCCACCCACGGGACGGCCGCACACGCGTCGTGGCCGTGACTCGCGGCGGCCAGGTCCACCAGCGTCGCGCCCGTCGCGGTCGCCGCGGTGCTCGTCGCGTCGACCAGCCGGGAGGCGATGCTGCGCTCGTACGCGGCCTGGTCGGCGGTGAGCGGCACCCCGGTGCAGACACCGGAGTCCGGCAGGATGGTGAAGTAGTCGACCAGCAGCACCTTCGCCTGGGGGGCGGTGGCGTGCACCGCGTCGACCACGTTCTCGATCCGCCCGGCCAGCACCCCGAAGGTCTGGTCGATCGAACCCTGGTCCACGCTCCCGCAGTTCGACCCGCCGCTGGTCTGGCAGGAGTACGCGTCGATGCTGCCCAGGTAGTCCACGTCATTGCCGCCGATGGTGACGGTGACGAGCTGGGTGGCGCTGGTGACCGCGTCGATCTGCGGCGGCTGGCCGGCCTGGCCGGTGGTCAGCACGTTCGCGGTCGTCGCGCCGCTGCACGAGGCGTCGGTGAGGTTCGCGCCGATGTCCCGGGCCAGCACGCTCGCGTAGTTGTTCTGCGACCGGGCGCAGGCGGCCGCTCCCGTGCCGGTCTGGGCCGGCGGGATGCCCGGCCCGGCGGCGAAGGAGCTGCCCATGGCCACGTAGTTCAGCCCGGCGTCGTCCGCCGCGGCGGCGGCCGTCGTGCCCGCCGCCGTTGTGGCTGCCGCCGTTGTGCCCGCCGCCGTTGTGCCCGAGGGCGTCGCCGGCGCTGCGGCGACCGCCGCGGGGGCCAGGAACACCGCCACCGCCGCGACCGCCGCCGCGATCCCGACGGGCAGCAGCGCCCGCCGCCGCCCGACCGCCGGCCTCCCGCTCCCGCTCCCGCTCCCGCTTTCGCTTTCGCTTTCGCTTTCGCTGATCCTGCGCGACATTCCCACGCCACCTCCCACCGTAGGGAGCCGCACCGCGGCTCCAAGGACCCTGCGCGCTGTGCTCTGTTGGGCTGACTCGCCGCGCACCGGGGCCTGACGCACCCGGTGCGCGGGAGAACGGGTGGGCGGCCGTCAACCGCCGAGGGTGATCTCCACCGTGTGGTGGCCGGTGGCGCCGGCCGGCACGAGCGGCGCCGCGCGGCGGCCGTCCATGGTGCACGCGCGCACGCGGGTACCGGCCCCCTTGAGCGTGATGTCGACGGTCGCGCCGCGGTACGGCAGCCCGCCGAGCGTCACCGGCCCCCAGCCGTCCGGCAGGGTCGGGGACAGCCGCAGGCCCTGCTCGGTGCACTCCACCCCGAACAGCCCGGCGAGGATCATCCGCAGGTATCCCGTCGCCGACCACGCCTGGTCGGGTTGCGAGGTGAAGTGGGAGGCGGTGCCGTCGCCACCGGTCTGCCAGCCGCCGTCCACCGCGCCCGACAGCGAGTCGTACAGCTCGTAGAAGCTGTTGTCGCTGCCCCGCACCAGCGCGGCCAGCTCCCCCACCGCCCGGGCGAACAGGTCCGCCCGCCCCACGGCGGCCGCGGCGTGGCCGAACATCGAGTGGACCATGGGCCACACGAGGACGTTGTGCCGTCCGGGCTTGTCGTCGCTGAACCGCTCGAAGTGCGGCCACACGTTCACGATGCCGTGCGGCTGCCAGTGCGCGGCCCCCACCACCCGGCGCGCGCGGTCGGCGTCGGCCACCCCGAGCAGCACCGCGAACGCCAGGCCCGCGCCCTCCTGGGAGGTGTCCAGCCGGCCCGCCGACGCGTCCTGGCCGTGCACGAAGTAGCCGTACGTCCCGGCGTCCTCGCGCCACAGGTGCGTGTCGATCGCGTCCCGCACGGCCCGGGCGGCGGCGCGGTGGGCGGCGGCGTCCGCCGGGTGCCCCAGCGTCTGCGCCATCTCCCCGGCCGCCCGATAGGCCCCGTAGTAGAGGCAGTTGGTGGACAGGCACATCAACTCGTCGGTGTGCGGATAGTCCAGCACGAACGACGAGTCGACCCCGGTGGTCCACGGCGGCGCCGGATAGCCGGCGATGCCGTCGTTCATGAACGACGGGCCCTGGTAGAGGCCGAAGTCGGCGTTGAGGTTCTTCGCCTTGCGGGCGGCCAGGGTGTGCGCGGCCGTGGCGTACGCGTCGGCCAGGAACTCCCGGTCGCCGGTGACCAGGTAGTGGTTCCAGGCGCCGAGCACCCAGACCACCTGGTCCCACCACTGGTTGTCCTGCTGCACGATGAGGCCGGCGTCCGCCCGCTCCACCACGGACCACAGGGTGTTGCGGCCGATCACCGGACCGAGCAGGCTCGCCGCGTTCCACGCGTTGACCGCCGCGTCGCGCGTCCACCGCTGCGGCAGCGGATACCCGCCGCCGGCCCGGATGAACGAACCGCTGGGATACGTCACCAGCCCGGCCGCGTCATACGTCCCGGGGTCCGCGTAGGCGGTGTTGATGCCGAACAGGTCGGTCAGCGCCGACTCGTAGGCGGTGCCGACCAGTTGCTGGGTCGAGGAGTCGCCGAAGGTCAGGGTCGGCAGGGTGTAGCCGATCCGCGCGCCGCCCGTCCCCGAAGCCGGAGACCCCCAACCGCCGCCCTGCGCAGGGGAGTCGGCGTGTGCCTCGACCGTCCCCAGACCGCCCAGGCCGGCAGCGGCGAGCGTGCCCGCCACGATGCCGGTGCCGGCGGTCCCCAGGACGCCGCGTCTGGTGAGGCGCCGCGCCTGCCGCCCCGCTTCCTGTCCCGGCTCTTCCGCGGCCGCACCCGAGTCCATGGCGTCCACTCCCTTCACGCCCGCGCGCCACCACCGCGCGGCACGCTGCACGGAACGCTGCCGCCCACCGCCGTCCGGCATCCCGGGCACGCCGGATCGACGCACCGACGGTGCCGTGACGCATGATGGCAACGTTGTCAAAGTGTCAACGTGGAAGCTAGCAGCCCGCGTTGACACCGCCAAGGGGTCCGACCACACCTCCTCGCCCGGCGGATGGAGCCGCCACGGCGGCTACTTGTTGCCGTGCACCGCGCCGACCCGCAGGTTCTGGATCGAGGAGCCGACGCACTCCTGCCGGTTCCAGGGGATGTTGAGGGACTCCTTCTGGTTCGGCGGGTAGACCCGCAGGGTCGGCACCGTGGTCAGGTCGCACTGCGCGGCGGAGTAGCCGCTCTGGCCGTTGACACTCAGCGCGTCGGCGTACGCGTGGGCGCCGGGGATCAGCGTGACCCTGGTGGCGGGGGTGTCGCTCGTGCGCGCGGCCGCCTTGCCGAGCTGGATGTTGTGGATCTTCACGAAGGAGACACCGGGGTAGCCGGAGAGGGTGCACGGCGAGGAGCCGGTGTTCTGGAAGACGATCTGGAAGCCGGCGGTCCCGGCGCCGGCCGAGAAGTCGCCGGCGGTGGCCGACAGCTGGTTGGTGGTGCAGTCGGGCACGGAGGTGCCGGCCGACGCGGTGCTGCCGGACCCGCCCGACCCGCCGGACCCCGATGACGTGCCGCCGACGGTGGCCGGGTTCGCCGTCTCGCCGCCCGCCGAGTCGTCGCCGGGCGCGGACGACGTACCGGACGACGTCCCGGACGGCGCCGAGGTGGCGGAGGACGACGAGGCCGAGGAGGAGTCGGACGCGTTGCTGTCGTCCGGTCCGCACGCCGCGAGCGCGAGGCCGGCGGTGGCGAGCATGACGACGAGTGTTCCGGTCCGGACGGTCCTGGTACGCATAGTCCTTGCCTTTCCTGTGCGATCACTGAGGCGGGTGATGCGCCTTCGATGATCGTGTACCCACAGAACCGGCGATGTCAGCGGTCGTCGGCGAGCCGTTACTCCCCGGGGACACAACGGGTCATCCGCCGCGACATTCACCCGACAATCATCACGGAAGTGGCTGGTCCGGCGTCCGCTCCATGGCTGCTCCGGTGCCCCGCCGCAACGCCGACGGGCGGCCACCGCGTGCTCACGCGGTGGCCGCCCGTCGGCGGCGGAGATCCGGAACGGCGGTCCCTCGGCTCAGACGTTGAAGCCCAGGGCGCGCAACTGCTCGCGGCCGTCGTCGGTGATCTTGTCCGGGCCCCACGGCGGCATCCAGACCCAGTTGATCTTCAGCTCGCGCACGATGCCCTCGGTGGCGGTCTGCGCCTGCTCCTCGATGACGTCGGTCAGCGGACAGGCCGCCGAGGTGAGGGTCATGTCGAGGGTGGCGGTGTTGGTGTCGTCGATGTGGATGCCGTAGATCAGGCCGAGGTTGACCACGTCGATGCCCAGTTCGGGGTCGACGACGTCGTAGAGCGCCTCGCGCACCTCCTCCTCGGAGGCCGGGGTGGTGCTCAGGCCGTTGGGCACGGTGTTGTTCGTCATACGGGCTTCCCTTCGGCCAGCGCCTGGGCGGTGGCGTCCTTCCAGGCCATCCAGCTCAGCAGGGCGCACTTCACGCGCGCCGGGTACTTGGAGACGCCGGCGAACGCGACCGCGTCCTCCAGCACCTCCTCCATCGCGTCGTCGGGCTCGATCCGGCCGCGGGACTGCATCAGCTCCAGGAAGGTCTCCTGGATCTTCTGCGCCTCGGCCAGCTCCTTGCCGACCAGCAGCTCGTTGAGCACCGAGGCGCTGGCCTGGCTGATCGAGCAGCCCTGGCCCTCGTAGGAGACATCGCCGATGACACTGCCGTCCAGCCGCACCCGCAGCGTGATCTCGTCGCCGCAGGTGGGGTTGACGTGGTGCACCTCGGCCTGGCCGTCGCGCAGACCGCGGCCGTGCGGGTGCTTGTAGTGGTCCAGGATCACGTCCTGGTACATCGAGTCGAGTTTCACAGCAGCACCACCATCAGCCGAAGAAGTTCCGGACCTGCTCCAACCCCTCGACCAGGGCGTCGACCTCGGCCGGAGTGGAGTACAGATAGAACGACGCTCGGGTGGTCGCGGGAATTCCGTACCGCAGGCACACCGGGCGGGCGCAGTGGTGGCCGACCCGGACCGCGATGCCCTGTTCGTCCAGCACCTGACCGACGTCGTGCGGGTGGATGTCGCCGAGCGTGAAGGAGATCGCCGCGCCGCGGTCCTCGCCGGTGGTCGGGCCGATGATCCGCAGATCGGGCACGTCCAGCAGCCGGGTCAGGGCGTACTCGGTGATCGCGTGCTCGTGCGCGGCGACGTTCTCCATGCCGAGCGCGCTGAGGTAGTCCACGGCCGCGCCGAGGCCGACCGCCTGGGCGATCGGCGGGGTGCCGGCCTCGAACTTGTGCGGCGCGGGCGCGTAGGTGGAGGAGTGCATCGAGACGGTCTCGATCATCTCGCCGCCGCCGAGGAAGGGCGGCAGGTCCTCCAGCAGCTCCTGGCGGCCCCACAGCACGCCGATGCCGGTCGGGCCGAGCATCTTGTGGCCGGTGAAGGCGACGAAGTCCGCGCCGAGCGCCTGGACGTCCAGCGGCATGTGCGGGGCGGCCTGGGAGGCGTCGATCAGGACGAGCGCGCCGACCTGCTGGGCGCGGCGCACGATCGCCTCGACCGGGTTGACGGTGCCGAGGATGTTGGAGACCAGCACGAAGGAAACGATCTTCGTCTTCTCGGTGATCACCTGCTCGATGTCGGACAGGTCGAGCCGGCCGTCGTCGGTGAGGCCGAACCACTTCAGCTTGGCGCCGGTGCGCTGCGAGAGCAGCTGCCACGGCACGATGTTGGAGTGGTGCTCCATCTCCGTGATGACGATCTCGGTGTCGCCGTCCACCCGGTAGGGCTCGTCGGCCCATCCCAGCATGTTCGCCACCAGGTTCAGTGACTCCGACGCGTTCTTGGTGAAGATCACCTCGTCGCGGCTGGGCGCGTTGATGAAGGCGGCGACCTTGTCGCGGGCGCCTTCGTACAGCGCGGTGGCCTCCTCGGCGAGCACGTGGACGCCGCGGTGCACGTTGGCGTTGGACTGCTCGTAGTAGGCGCTGAGGGTGTCCAGCACCTGGCGCGGCTTCTGCGAGGTGGCCGCGTTGTCGAGGTAGACCAGGCGGCGGTCGTCGTGGACCAGGCGGTCCAGGATCGGGAAGTCCTTGCGGATCGCCTCGGTGTCGAGGAGGCCGGCCGGCACCCTGCCGATCGGCGAGGTCGATGTCACGCGGCAGCGCCACCCTTCACGTAGGACTCGTAGCCCTCTTCCTCCAGCTTGTCGGCGAGCTCGGCGCCGCCGGACTCGACGATCCGGCCGGCCGAGAAGACATGCACGAAGTCGGGCTTGATGTAGCGCAGGATGCGCGTGTAGTGCGTGATCAGCAGGGTGCCGACCTCGCCCCGCTCGCGGACCCGGTTGACGCCTTCGGAGACGATCCGCAGGGCGTCGACGTCGAGGCCGGAGTCGGTCTCGTCGAGGATCGCGATCTTCGGCTTGAGCAGTTCGAGCTGGAGGATCTCGTGGCGCTTCTTCTCGCCGCCGGAGAAGCCCTCGTTGACGTTGCGCTCGGCGAAGGCGGGGTCCATGTGCAGGTGCTCCATGGTCTCCCGGACCTCCTTCACCCAGGTCCGCAGCTTGGGGGCCTCGCCGCGGATGGCGGTGGCGGAGGTGCGCAGGAAGTTGGAGACCGACACCCCGGGGATCTCGACCGGGTACTGCATGGCGAGGAAGACGCCGGCCCGGGCCCGCTCGTCGACGGTCATCGCCAGCACGTCCTCGCCGTCGAGGGTGACGGTGCCGCCGGTGACGGTGTACTTGGGGTGCCCGGCCAGGGAGTAGGCCAGGGTGGACTTGCCGGAGCCGTTGGGGCCCATGATGGCGTGGGTCTCGCCCTGTTTCACGGTGAGGTCGACGCCCTTGAGGATTTCCTTGGTGGCGTTGTCGGCTTCGACGGTGACGTGCAGGTCGTGGATTTCAAGCGTGGCCATGGGTGACTCAGGACTCCTGGGTGACGGAGACGAGCACGTCGTCCCCAACGATCTTGACGGGGTATACGGGGACGGGCCGCGTGGCGGGCAGTCCGGAGGGCTTGCCGGTGCGCAGGTCGAAGCTGGAGCCGTGCAGCCAGCACTCGATCTGGCAGTCCTCCACCTCGCCCTCGGAGAGCGAGACGTTGGCGTGCGAGCAGATGTCGTTGATCGCGAACACCTCGCCCTCGGTGCGGACCACCGAGATCGGCACGCCGTCGATCTCGACCCGGCGCGGGGTGTCGTCCTCCAACTCGCTGAGCGCGCAGGCGCGGACGAAGGGCACGGTGCTGGTCATCCGACCGCCGCCTCCAGTTCCGCGTCGATCTTCGCCATCAGCCGCTCCTCCAGGTCGGGCAGTCCGATCTGCTGGACGAGCTCGCCGAAGAAGCCGCGTACCACCAGGCGGCGGGCGTCCTCGGTGCGGATACCGCGGCTCATCAGGTAGAAGAGCTGCTCGTCGTCGAACCGGCCGGTCGCGGAGGCGTGTCCGGCGCCGACGATCTCGCCGGTCTCGATCTCCAGGTTCGGCACCGAGTCGACCCGGGCGCCGTCGGTGAGGACGAGGTTCCGGTTCAGCTCGTAGGTGTCGGTGCCCTCGGCCGCGGCCCGGATCAGCACGTCGCCGATCCACACCGCGTGCGCGTCCTGGCCCTGGAGCGCGCCCTTGTACGCCACGTTGGACCGGCAGTGCGGCGTGTCGTGGTCGATGAACAGGCGGTGCTCCTGGTGCTGGCCGCGGTCGGTGAAGTACAGCCCGAACAGGTCGGCCTCGCCGCCGGGGGCGCCGTAGACGACCCGGGGGTGCAGCCGGACCAGGTCGCCGCCGAAGGTGACGACGACGGACTTGAAGCTCGCGTCACGGCCGACCAGCGCGGTGTGCTGGGCGGCGTGCACGGCGGTGTCGGCCCAGTCCTGGACGGACACCACGGTGAGCTTGGCGCCGTCGCCGATCAGGAACTCGACGTTGGCGCCGAGGGTGGTGTCACCGGTGTGGTCCAGCACCACCACGGCCTCGGCGAACGCGCCGACCTCCACGACCTGGTGGCCGTAGGCGACGCCGCCCTCGCCGTGCACGGAGATCCGGATCGGCTCGGTGAGCACGGTGTCCTTGGGGACACTGACCACCGACGCCTTCTCGAAGGCGCTGAACGCCTGGGCGGCGACCCGGTCCACCGGCTTGCCGGCCTTGCCGACCCGCGGGTCGGTGCGGTCCACGGTCTGCACGACGACGCCGTCGGGCGCGGTCACCTCGACCCGCAGCGAGCCGGTCGCCTCCGCGGTGCCGTCATGCAGCCCGCGCAGCCGCGCCAGCGGCGTGAAGCGCCATTCCTCCTCGCGCCCGTTCGGCACGGGGAAGTCGGCCACGTCGTAGGACGGGGCGGCGCTGACCCGGGCGTCGGCGGGCTGCTCGGTCGGCTGCCCCACCGTGATGGCACCGTCCGTGGTGCTGCCCGCAGGGGTGTTCTCGGCCATGGGTGTACTGCTGCTCCTCTTGGATTGCTTCGATCGGTGCGGGAAGGCGGGGCGCCGGAGTGAACCGGGTCAGCCGACCGCGCCTTCCATCTGCAGCTCGATCAGCCGGTTCAGTTCGAGGGCGTACTCCATCGGCAGCTCCTTGGCGATCGGCTCGACGAAGCCGCGCACGATCATCGCCATGGCCTCGAACTCGGTCATCCCGCGGCTCATCAGGTAGAAGAGCTGGTCGTCGGAGACCTTGGAGACGGTCGCCTCGTGGCCCATCGACACGTCGTCCTCGCGCACGTCCACGTACGGGTACGTGTCGGAGCGGGAGATCGTGTCGACCAGCAGGGCGTCGCACAGCACGTTGGACTTCGCGCCGGAGGAGCCCTCGCCGATCTCGATCAGGCCGCGGTAGGAGGTCCGGCCGCCGCCGCGCGCCACCGACTTGGAGACGATGTTGGACGAGGTGTTCGGCGCCATGTGCACCATCTTGGCGCCCGCGTCCTGGTGCTGGCCCTCGCCGGCGAAGGCGATGGAGAGCGTCTCGCCCTTGGCGTGCTCGCCCATCAGGTAGACCGCCGGGTACTTCATGGTCACCTTGGAGCCGATGTTGCCGTCGACCCACTCCATGGTCGCGCCCTCGTAGGCGACGGCGCGCTTGGTGACCAGGTTGTAGACGTTGTTCGACCAGTTCTGGATGGTCGTGTAGCGGCAGCGGCCGCCCTTCTTCACGATGATCTCGACCACCGCGGAGTGCAGCGAGTCCGACTTGTAGATCGGCGCGGTGCAGCCCTCGACGTAGTGGACGTACGCGTCCTCGTCGACGATGATCAGGGTCCGCTCGAACTGGCCCATGTTCTCGGTGTTGATCCGGAAGTACGCCTGCAGCGGGATCTCCACGTGCACGCCCTTCGGCACGTAGATGAACGAGCCGCCGGACCACACCGCGGTGTTCAGCGAGGCGAACTTGTTGTCGCCGGCCGGGATGACGGTGCCGAAGTACTCCTGGAACAGCTCCGGGTGCTCGCGCAGCGCGGTGTCGGTGTCCTGGAAGATGACGCCCTGCTCCTCCAGGTCCTCGCGGATCTGGTGGTAGACGACCTCGGACTCGTACTGGGCGGCGACGCCGGCGACCAGGCGCTGCTTCTCCGCCTCCGGGATGCCGAGCTTGTCGTAGGTGTTCTTGATGTCCTCGGGCAGGTCCTCCCAGGACTCCGCCTGCTTCTCCGTGGACCGCACGAAGTACTTGATGTTGTCGAAGTCGATGCCGGTGAGGTCGGAGCCCCAGGTCGGCATCGGCTTCTTGCCGAACAGCCGCAGCCCCTTCAGCCGCATCTTCAGCATCCACTCCGGCTCGGACTTCTTGCCGGAGATGTCGCGGACGACCTCCTCCGACAGACCGCGCTTGGCGGCGGCGCCGGCGGTGTCGGAGTCGGCCCAGCCGTACTCGTAGGTGCCGATGCCTTCGAGCTCCGGGTGAGTGGTCTCCGTGGGAGCAGTCATGCGGGGTTCCTCCCGGACGTGCTGACTGGTGCGTGGTCTGTGCGTGTGGGTACTACGGGTTCTGCGGGTTCTGCTGCCGATACCGGGGCCGCGGGTCCTGCGGGGGACGCGGACTTCGCGGCCGGATCGGGTGGTGCTGCGGGTGGTCGTACGGGTGGTGCGGGTGCTGCCGGTTCCTCGGGTGCCGCGGCGGGCCGGCCCTGGTGGGCCTGCGGGATGAACGTGGTGCACACCCCGTCGCCGTGCGCGATGGTGGCAAGCCGCTGGACGTGGGTCCCGAGCAGGCGGGAGAAGACCTCGGCCTCCGCCTCGCAGAGCTGCGGGTACTGCTCGGCGGCGTGAGCCACCGGGCAGTGGTGTTGGCACAGCTGCTCCCCGGCCGGGCCGGGGGCGCTCCGCGCTGTTGCAGCGTACCCGTCCGCGGTCAGGGCGCGGGCCAGCGCCTGGGCCCGCTCGTCGGGCGCGGCGGCGTCGATCAGCTCGCGGTACCGCTCGGCCTGGGCGGCGACCCGGGCGCGCGCGAACGCGGTGACCGCGGCCTCGCCCTGCTCTCCGCCGCCGGCGGACTGGGCGATCCAGCCCAGCGCGTCCGCAGCGAGCTGGTCGTATGCCTGGTCGAAGGCGTCCCGGCCGCAGTCGGTGAGCGCGAAGACCTTCGCGGGGCGGCCGCGGCCGCGGCTGCCGTAGACCCGCTGATCGCGGGCTTCCACGATGTTCTCCGCGACGAGCGCGTCCAGGTGACGGCGCACCGCCGCCTGGGTGAGGCCCAGCCGCTCGGCGAGGTCCGCGGCGGTGGAGGGCCCGTGGCCCAGGATGGAGCTGGCGACGCGGTTGCGGGTACGCCGCTCACCGGTCGTCTGCTCCTCCGCCGCCGCGCGGGCAGCACCGCCTACGTATTTCACAACGCCATTGTTGCTTAATTCGGCGGGCAGGGGCAAGCTCGGCCCTTCACCTGCACGGTGGGCTACATCACTTAGGGTCACCTCACTTCCGGGCCCGGCACGGCCCCGGACCGTCCGGGTTCCGCCCTGCCGCCGTGGCGCCCCTCCGCGCTCCCTAGACTCGTCGCCATGCGAAACGAGTCCGCGGTCGAGGTGACCGGTCTGGTCAAGCGGTACGGCACCAGGACCGCGGTCGACGGCCTCGACCTGACCGTGCCGCGCGGCTCCGTCACCGCCGTGCTCGGCCCCAACGGCGCGGGCAAGACCACCACCGTCGAGGTCTGCGAGGGCTACCGGCGGCCCGACGGCGGCACCGCCCGCGTCCTCGGCCTCGACCCGGTCACCCAGGGCGGTGAACTGCGGCCGCGGATCGGCGTGATGCTCCAGTCCGGCGGCGTCTACCCGGGCGCCCACGCCGAGGAGATGCTGCGGCACGCGGCGACCCTCCACGCCCACCCCGTCGACCCGGCGCTGCTCATCGAGCGGCTCGGCCTGGACGGCTGCGGCCGCACCACCTACCGGCGGCTGTCCGGCGGCCAGCAGCAGCGCCTGGCGCTGGCCATGGCGGTGGTCGGCCGCCCCGAACTGGTCTTCCTCGACGAGCCCACCGCCGGCCTGGACCCGCAGGCCCGGCACGCCACCTGGGACCTGGTCCGCGAGCTGCGCGCCGACGGCGTCACCGTGGTGCTCACCACCCACTTCATGGACGAGGCCGAGCAACTCGCCGACCAGGTGGTGATCATCGACGCCGGCCGCTCGATCGCCGCCGGCAGCCCCGAGGAGCTGTGCCGCGGCGGCGCCGAGAACACCCTGCGCTTCACCGGCCGCCCCGCCCTGGACCTCGCCTCACTGCTCAACGCCCTGCCCCCCGACACCCGCGCCGGCGAGCTCTCCCCCGGCTCGTACCGCATCGAGGGCACGGTGGACCCGCAACTGCTGGCCACCGTCGCCTCCTGGTGCGCCCAGCACGGCGTCATGCCCGACCACCTCGCGGTGGAGCGGCGCACCCTGGAGGACGTCTTCTTGGAACTGACCGGCAGGGAGCTGCGGGTATGAGCGTCACCACCGACACCGCGCACGTCACCGGCGAGGGCGAGGGCGCCGGCGTCTTCGCCCCCGCGCCCGGCACGGCACCGCTGCCCCGGATGATCCGGGCGCAGGCGCTGCTGGAGACAAAGATGCTGCTGCGCAACGGCGAGCAGCTCCTGCTCACCGTGGTGATCCCGGCCCTGCTGCTGGTGCTCTTCAGCGCGGTGGACATCGTGGACACCGGCCCCGGCAAGTCCGTGGACTTCCTCGCCCCCGGCATCCTCGCGCTCGCCGTGCTGTCCACGGCGTTCACCGGCCAGGCGATCGCGACGGGCTTCGAGCGCCGCTACGGCGTGCTCAAGCGCCTCGGCGCCTCGCCGCTGCCGCGCTGGGCGCTGATGACCGCGAAGACCTGCTCGGTGCTGGTCACCGAGGCGCTCCAGGTCGCCCTGCTGGTGGTGATCGCCTTCGCCCTCGGCTGGTCGCCGCACGGCGACCCCGCCGCCGTCCTGCTCCTCCTCCTGCTGGGCACCGCCGCGTTCTCCGGGCTCGGCCTGCTCATGGCCGGCACCCTCAAGGCCGAGGCCACCCTCGCCGCCGCGAACCTCGTCTTCCTCCTCCTGCTGGTCGGCGGCGGCGTGATCGTCCCGATGTCCAAGTTCTCCGGCGGCGTCCAGGACGTCCTCAAGCTCCTGCCGATCTCGGCACTCTCCGACGGCCTGCGCGACGTCCTCCAGAACGGCGCCGGCATCCCCTGGTCCGACCTCGGCATCCTCGCGGTGTGGTCCGTCGTCGGCCTCGCGGCAGCAGGCCGCTTCTTCCGCTGGGAGTGACGTCTCCCGACCGACACCCCCGCCCCCCTTCACCCGGGCGCGCCCGCATCCTGTCCCTACGCTGCCCGGCGGACACACCGCCCTGAACGGGCAACCACCCGCCACCCGCGTCCCCGACCTCACAGGGCAGTACGCCTAGCCGGCTGCTCCCCTGCCGTGCTCGCGGGTGCGGAAGGCGGTGGGTGAGAGGGAGGTGGCCGCGCGGAAGCGGCGGGAGAAGTAGAGGGGGTCGGTGAAGCCGGTGCGGGCGGCGATCGTGGCCACGGGCAGATCGGTGACCGTGAGGAGTTGGCGGGCGAGGTCCATCCGCTGGCGGTCCACGTGGGACATGAGGCTGGTGCCGAGCTGCGCGGAGGCGAGGTGGGCCAGGCGGGAGGGGGACAGCCCGCCGATCCGGGCCAGCGAGGCGACGGTGTGCGGCTGCTCGACGGTCTCGCCGACGTGCTCCAGCACCGCGAGGAGCCGGGGATCGAGCACGGTCTCGCGCGAGTTGCGGGTGTCACACCACAGCAGCGCCTCCTCGACGGCGTTCATCGCGAAGAGGGTGTTGCGGCGCAGGCCGGCCCGCCGGGCGGAGACGGCGCGGTCGAGCGCCTGGACGACGCGGGCGCGGACCGTGGCGTCGACGTCGACCTGGCGGATGCCGGGCGCCGCCACGGGCCAGTCGAGCAGCGGGAGCCAGCCGGCCGGCGGGTCCAGGTGCGCCCATCGCAGGGACCAGGTGCCCGTTTCGCGGTCGGTGCCGTAGTCGTGCGCGGTGCCGGGCTCGACGAGCGTGATCCGCTCCGGTCCCGCGAGCAGGTCGGGGTGCCCGGGAGACCGGAACCGCCCGCGTCCGGCCACCGTGACGCACATGACCCAGTCCGTCGTGCCCCCGCTTCGGACCGTGCGGTACCTGCTGTCCTCGTCGAGCCGTCCGCACAGCACGCGGTGGTGCGGCGACGCGATGGTCACGGCGGTCCGGCGTACGCTCATGACAGGATCATCCATGGCCGCGACCGGTTCCGCCATGCCCTTCCCGCCGCGCGGGTCCGACGATGAGTCCATGACGACCAGCACACTCTCCCTCGCCCCCGGCGACGGCGCCGCGGTGCGCGACCGGTACGCACGTGACGGCGTGATCCAGGTCGACGGCCTGCTCGGCGCCGACGAGATCGACGCGGTCAGGGCCGCGTTCATGACCCAGGTCGAGACCGACCGCGGCGCGGTGGGCGCCGTGGACGAGGTACCGGCCGACGACATCCTCGCCCGCTACCCCCGCTTCATGAACCCGCACCGCAGGACGGACCTGGAGGTCGGCCGCATCGCGCGCAGGCTGATGACCGACGCCCGCATCCTCGACGTGGTCACGGCGGCGGTCGGCCCGGTGTACGGCGCGCAGTCGATGTTCTACTTCAAGCCCCCGGGCGCGCGCGGGCAGGCGATGCACCAGGACAACTACTTCCTTCGCGCGCATCCCGAGACCTGCATCGCCGCGTGGATCGCCGTCGACCGCTGCGACGCGGCGAACGGCGCGCTCGGCGTCGTTCCCGGCAGCCACACCATGGAGGTGGTCTGCCCCGAGGAGGCGGACCCGGCGCAGTCCTTCACCACCGGCCTGGTCCGGCCGCGCGAGGGCCTGTCCGCCGTCCGGACCGACATGCGGCCGGGCGACGTCCTGTTCTTCCACGGCAGTGCCGTGCACGGTTCGCCGCCCAACTCCACCGCGGACCGCTTCCGCCGCTCGCTCATCTTCCACTACGTCCCCCGGTCGAGCGTCGAGATCGCCCGCCCCTACCTGCCGCTGATCGGCGCGGACGGCGCGGAGGTCACCATCGGCGAGGCGGTAGGGGGCGGCCCGTGCGGAGACGGGTGGGAGGGAGCCTCGCACTGATCCGCCCGGGCGCACCCGGGCACGCCCGGGTCGCCCCGCCGCGCTCAGGTCGCCGGGAGGCAGCCCACGAAGGTGGCGAAGCCGCGGTCCTGGCCCGCGTCCAGAGCGAGGAAGGACCCGCTCGGGTGGGAGGCGAGGCGGCACATGTCGTAGCGGACGCACGGCGGCGGGGTGGCGCCGGGGGCGGTGCGGAACTGGTGGGTGCCGACGAGCTGGCAGGAGTCGTAGCGGACCAGGGGACCGCCCTCGGCGAGGGTGTAGCGGTGGGCGCGCAGCCCGTCGGAGAAGGCCCGGTACGCGTGCGCGGTGTCGTCGCAGTCGTTGAAGTGCACGGTGCCGCGGTTCCAGGCGCAGTCGATCACCACGACCGCGTCGTCGCGCAGCTCGAAGCGGATGTCCTCGGCATGGAAGCGCTGCACCCCGTCGAAGTGGGCGGGGCGCGGGAAGCGGAAGAAGGCGCTCTCGAAGCCGTATTCGGGGTGCGGAGTGGGGCGCCGCCCGGTGACGATGTAGCTGCCGGCGCGGCAGGTCACGGAACCGCCGTAGGGGAACTCCAGGAAGTTGCCCCACTCGTAGGTGACGTTCATGTCGGTGAACCAGTAGTTGAGGAACTGGTCCTGCTGCTCGACATCGGTCGAGTGCAGCGACAGCCCCGCGTAGAGGAACGCCTTGCGGTAGGCGCCGCCCACCCGGCACGCCTCCCAGCGCATCTCGGAGTTGGTGTTGCTGCCGTCGAGCGCGATGCCGTACTCCCACTCCCCCATCCACTCGCACTCCGAGAAGCGGTAGCCGGCCGCGCCGCCGGTGGAGTAGGAGTAGAAGAACGAGGCACCGGGAGTGCCGGAGGTGAAGCGCAGCCCCTCGAACGAGATGTTCTGCCACGTGTCGTTGTTGCGGCACAGGTAACTGCCGCCGTCGGGGCCGTCGGTGCCGTCGGGCGCGAAGACGATGTCGCTGATCCGCAGGCCCGCGCCCACGAAGCGCAGCCCGTTGACCCGGTGGGAGGGCGAGTCGGCGTCGAGCAGCGCGCCGGGCCTCGTCACCCGGTACCGGCCGGGCGGCACCATGATCACGGTACGGCCGGTGCCGCCGGCGGCCCGCTTCTCGGCGTACGCGTAGGCGGCCTGGAACGCGGCGCTGTCGTCGGTGGTGCCGTCGCCCTTGGCACCGAAGTCGGCCACCACGTCGGCGTACCCGGGGTGGTCCTGGGACCCGGAGCCGGCCGCGGGCGCGTCCCAGGCGCCGCTCGCCCAGGCCGCCGCGCCGGTCCCGGCCAGTGCCGCCGCCGCGCCCCCGTACAGCAGGCGTCGGCGGTTGACGCTGTCACGGTGCTCGCCGGTCATCCGGGGCCCCTCCCGTATGGCTGTGACCGACGATGCTAGGGCCGCCGGGCCCGGGTTGAGGGCGTTTTCCCGAGATGTACGTCCGGCCGCGCACCCGGCACCCCTCGTGAATCCGTGCACAAGGGGTGCGCCTACGATGGGCCCGTGCCGAAGCTGCCCGAAATCGCGCGAAACCCGCTCGCCTTCATCGCCGCACGGTGGACCCCCAGCTCAGTGGCGGTGCGCCGGGCGGCGCTCGCGGCGCTGGTGATGTCCGTGGTGATCGTGATCACCGGGGGCGCGGTCCGGCTGACCGCCTCGGGCCTGGGCTGCCCGACCTGGCCGACGTGCAGCGGTGACAGCCTGCTCGGCACCCGTGAGATGGGCATCCACCACACCATCGAGATCAGCAACCGCATGCTGACGTATGTGCTGTGCGCCACGGTCGGGTGGGCGATCATCGCGATCCGCTCACAGCCGGAGTGGCCGCGCCGCGGCCTGTACCGGCTGGCGTGGGCGCAGTTCTGGGTGGTCGTCTTCAACGCGGTGTGGGGCGGGCTGACGGTGCTCACCAAGCTCAACCCGTACGTCGTGTCGTTCCACTTCCTGCTGTCGGCGGCCCTGATCACCGTCGCCACTCTCACCTGGCAGCGCCTCCGGGAGGGCGACGCGTCGCCCCGCCCGCTGGTCGGCAAGCCGGTACGGCAGCTCGGGCAGCTGCTCGCCACCGCCTCCGCGCTGCTCATCGTCGTCGGCACCCTCGTCAGCGGCGCCGGGCCGCACCCGGGCGACTCCAGCGGGTCCTTCAAGGTCCGGCGGATCGACGTGGACTGGAAGACCATCGCCCAGCTCCACGCGGACTTCGCGTGGGTCGTGGTCGGCCTGACGGTCGCCCTCTGGTTCGTGCTGCGCGCCGTCGACGCGCCGATCGGCCCGCAGCACCGCGTCCGCGAGCTCTTCCTCGTCCTCATGGGGCAGGGCGTCATCGGCTACGTCCAGTACTTCACGCACCTGCCTGCGGCCCTGGTCGACCTGCACATGTTCGGCGCCTGCCTGGTCTGGATCGCGGTCCTGCGCGTGCTGCTCTCCTTCCGCGAACGCCCCCTCACCGAGCCCGGCGAGTCGGTGCCGTCCGCCGCGCTGGGCGCTCCCCGCCTGGCCGAGCCCTCGGGCCGCAAGTAGAGGGCACCGTCTCGGGTGAGTTGGGCCTGACCCCCGCCGCGGGAACGTCGTCCGCCCGGGGTTCCGCGCCTCTCAAGCCGCGCCTCCCCGCGGGAGAGTGAAGAGGCGCCGGGCGTTGTCCGCTGTCACCAAGGACGTCACGCGCCGTCCGTCCGCCGCGGACCACTCACCCGCGCGGACGCGCTCGGCCACGGCCCGCCCCAGCTCCGACAGGAACCCTCGTGCCGCGGTCACGGCGAGCTCGGGCAGTCCGCCCACGCCGCTCGCGTAGAGCACCTTGCCGAAAGGCGTCCGCCCGAGCACCCCCGAGGGGTTCCGCCCGACACCCACGTAGACATGCGGGAGTTCGGTCGCGAGATCGGCGGCGGCCGCTTCGTGGGGCGCGTCGGGCAGCAGCACGACCTCGGTGCCGAGCCCCGTGGTGGCCCGCAGGAAACCCAAGGCGGCGCGCGGCCCGCCCCCGCCCGCGCCGTACCGCAGCAGCAGCGGCAACCCGGTGGCGACGGCATGCCACCGGATGTGCCGCAGCAGGACGGGATCGGCCGGCCGCGCCCCCACCGCACGAGCGGAGAGCCAGGCAGCGGCGGCCTGCCGTACCTCCACCGGCCCGGGCGGGCGCGCGTCCTCGCCGCCCTCTTCCACACCAGCACGGCCGGCCGGGCCGGCGGACCCGTCACCGCAGGAGAACCCGGCCGCCCCGAGCGCGGCACCGTGCACGGCCTCCGCGAGGTTCGCGAGGAAGGAGCCGACCGTGCCGGAGGTGTCGGCGACCTGCTGGGCGAGCGGTTCGAGCCGGACCGTCTCCAGGACGGGCGCGCCCGTGGTCGCCGCGAGGTCCTTCGGCGAGGTGAGGTCGCCGGGCTCGCCGGCGTCCAGGACGTACGCCGTCACGCCCGTGCCGCGCAACAGCAGCCGGGCGGACTCGTAGGCGCCCAACTCGCGGCGCCTGGCGAGGTAGCGGGCCGGCGGGCAGTGGGGTTCCAGGCCGAGCAGCGGCGGGCACCAGCGGCGCAGCGCGAACCCGGTGGGGCTGTCGAAGAGGGTGGTGCCGGGGGCGGCGGTGCCCGGCAGCCGCGCCTCGAAGGAGCCCAGTCCCAGCTCGCCCGGGTACACCCCGTGGCAGTGCGCGTCCACCAGGTGTGCCTGTGCCGTGCCGGCCATCGGCCGCACCCCGTCCCGTCCGTCGGTCACGGACCTGCCCAGGTCCTCGGTCGCTGCGCGGACGGCCGCCGGGGGCAGCCCGCACTGGTCCTAACGACCTGGGCGGTAATAGGGAGCGCGGTCAGCCGCCGGCCCGGCCGCCGAGCTGGATGCCTGCCATCCGGGACCACTCGTACGGCCCTGTCCGCACCTTCGCGGCCATCTCCCCGTCGAACGCCTCGTGCGCGGTCACCCCCGACGCGCCCACGGCCCGCTGCGCCAGTTCGTACGTCGGCGCGACCAGGTCGCCCCAGGCGCCGTCCTCCCCCACCAACACGATCCGGGCGCCGCGCTCCCCCAGGTACGCGATCTGCGCGTCCGCGCCGCCGTGCGCCCGCCCGAACGCGTGGATCTCCCTGGTCAGCCGCCGTACGCGCCGCTCGGCCCGGGGGTCGTTGTCCACCTTGCTCTCAGCCATGCCCCCACCCTACTCACCGGTAATCCCCCGGCGGAAGACGGCGCCCGGCGGGGATCAGCCCGACGGGGATCAGCCCGGCGGGGATCGGGAAGGGGGCTCGATCCCCGCCGGGCGGTACGGGCGGTACGGGCGGTACGGAAGGTATCGGAGGGCGCGGGCGCCTCAGCCGAGGCCGACGGCGAACACGTGCAGGTTCCCGTTGTCCGGCAGCGTCACGCTCGCGACCTCCTTGCCCTGCGGCACGGCGAACGGCGTGGTGGCGAAGACGTACGCCGCCGGGCCCGCACCACCGGACTCGTTGCGGTGACCGGTCGCGGCCACCAGCGTGTTCCCCAGCACCGGCGCCGAACCGCCGCCGGGCTTCGTCCAGTCGCCGAAGGACAGGTCGGCCTGCGCCGTGCTGCCGTCGGTGAACGTCACCTGGGCGGTGGCCCGCTGGTCGCCGTTGGTCGCCGAGCCCACGAACAGCAGGCGGGTGGCGGTCTTCGCGCTGTCCCCGAGCGCGAGGGTCTGCCCGTCGGCGACCACGTTGTCGGGGCGTCCGACGGGGGCGTCCGGCCAGACGAACGACGTCCCGGACACCTCGGTGCGCGCGCCGCCGACCAGGCCCGCCGCGGCCAGCGCCTCACGGGAGTAGGTGCTGCCGGTGCCGTCGAGGTCGCCGCTCGCGTGGTCGCCGTCCTGCGTGGTGCCCACGTTGTCGTACTCCGCGGCCAGGCTGTGCTCGGCGGCGACCAGGACGACGGCCGTGAGGCGCACCGGCGAGCCGCCACCGCTTCCCGTGCCGCGCACGGTGAGCGGTACCTCGTAGTAGCCGTCCGCGGTGCCCGCCGCCGCCTCGACAGCCAGCCGTACGGTGCCCGAGCCGGTCGCCCGGTCCAGCGCGAGGGACGTGCCGGCGGGTGTCACGCTGATGCCCTGGGGCGGGGAGGCACTGACCGTCAGCGCGTGGCCGTGCCCGGCCAGCCGCTGGGCGTGGACCGTGAGGTCGGCCGCCGCCCCGCCGGGCGCCACCGTCGACTGGTTCGGGGTGGCCGTGGCCAGGAAGTCGTGCTCACCGGCGCGGTAGGAGGGCGACGCGACGCTCGCGGACGCGGCCCAGTGCGTGTCGGGGGTGGTGGACAGGGTGAAGTCCAGGCGCCCGCCGTGCGAGACGACGGACTGCGGCAGGTAGGTGCGCGCCCAGGTGCGCCCGTCGAGGGTGAGCCGGTGGACGTAAGGAGCGTCGTCCGCCGCCTGCGGGGCGCGGATGTCCAGGTCAGCGGCCTTGCCCGGCAGGTCCAGCACCACCCGCTGGAACATCGGGCTGTGCACGGTGAGGTCGGCCGTGCCAGGCGTCGCGGGGTACATGCCGAGCGCGGCCCACACGTACCAGGAGGACTGCGCCCCCAGGTCGTCGTTGCCGGGCTCGCCGTCGGGGGTGGGGCTGAACAGGGTGGTGGCGATCTCCCGGACCGTCGCTTGCGTCTTCCACGGCTGGCCGAGCTGGTTGTAGACCCACGGCACGCCGAAGTCGATCTCGTTGCCGGCCCACATGTAGGGGGCGTTGGGGCCCGCGTTGAGCTGGGAGAAGAACCCGTCGAGGCGCTCGGTGGCGGCGCTCGCCCCGCCCATCGAGGTGATCAGCCCCGCCATGTCCTGCGGGACGAGCCAGTTGTACTGGGCGGCGTTGCCCTCGTCGTAGCCCTCCTGGCCGAACTGCCCGTCGCCCGGGGTCTGGAAGCCCGGCTTGTCGGGGAACCGGCCGTCCTCGCCGCGCGGTTCGAGGTAACCGGTGGCGGGGTCGAGGATGTTCTGCCAGTTCTGGCCGCGCCTGCCGAAGATGCGGGCCACCGAGGTCTGCCCGGCGGCGTCGGCGAGCTGGGCGATCGAGAAGTCGTCGATGGCCCACTCCAGGGTCTCCGAGGCCCCGACGTGCCCGTGGTCGCCCTTGGCGGCGTCGTCGTTCGGCGCGTAGCCGCGCTCGACGTACTCCGCGATGCCGGGCCGCTCCTGGTAGGCGCCCGCGGTCGTGTCCACCGTGGTGGCGCCCTTGACGAGGTACTTCAGCGCCGTCTTCAGATCGAAGTCGCGGGCCCCGTAGGCGTACAGGTTCGCGATGAGCGGCACCGAGTTGTCGCCGGTCATCTGTCCGGTGTACGCGTTGGCCAGCGGCCAGCGCGGCCACCAGCCGCCCTGCTCCGCGTCGTTGACCAGGGACTGGGCCATGTCGCTCGCCTGCTGCGGGAAGAGCATCGCCTGCAGCGGCGCGAGCGAGCGGTAGGTGTCCCAGTCCGAGAAGTTGGTGTACTGCGCATGGCCCTCGGGCAGGGTGCGGACCTTGCCGTCGAAACCGATGTAGCGGCCGTCGGCGTCGTTGAAGGTGTTCGGGTGCATCAGCGAGTGGTAGAGCGCGGTGTAGAACGTCGTGAGCTCGTCGGTGTCCTTCCCCGCGACCCGCACCTTGCGCAGGGTCCGCGTCCACTGGTCGCGGGTCTGCCGGTGCAGCGCGTCGAGGTCCCAGCCGGGCACCTCGGCGGCCATGTTGGCCTGGGCGCCCGCCACGGACACGTACGACATCGCGACCTTGGCCCGCACGGTGCGGCTGCCGCCGTCGCCGAAGGTGAGGTACGCCCCGGCGCCCGCCGCGCTCGCGGAGTCGCCGCCCTTGGTCACGGTCCTGCCGTCCCAGGTGCCGTGCGCGGTGAAGGGCTGGTCGAAGGTGATCGCGTAGTGGACGGTGTACTCGTTGCCCTTGCCGCAGAAGTCACCGGTGGTGGCCGAGCCGGTGACCTCCCGGTCGCCCACCACCTGGACGTCGGCGCTCTTGTCGCCGTTGAGGCTGCCGCCGGCCTTGACCAGCAACTGCGCCGCTGCGGCCCCCTGGGGGAAGGTGAAGGCGGCCAGACCGGTCCGGGTGGAGGCGGTCAGCTCGGCGCGGACGCCCGACGCGTCGAGGGTCACCGCGTAGTAGCCGGGCTCGGCCTTCTCGCCGGTGTGCGTGAAGTGCTCCGTGAGGTTCCAGGGGGTGCTGCCCACATCGCCCGTCACCGGCAGGATCGGCACGTCGCCGAAGGCGCGGCAGCCGACGGAGGCGTGGTCGAGGCTGAAGCCGCGGATCTGGTCGTCGTGGTACTGGTAGCCGGCGTAGGAGCCGGACGTGTCCGGGGAGAACTGCATCATCCCGAACGGCGCGGACGGGCCCGGGAAGTTGTTGATCTCGCCGACGGTCGAGCCGCCGCGTCCGGTGCCGATGAGCGGGTCCACATAGCCAGCCGGGTCGGACACCAGCGCGGAACCGGAGGAGGTGGCGGAGTATGACAACGTTGTCGGTTTGTCGGACAACGTTGTCATATCGGCCGAAGCCGTACCCGCGGCCACCAGGGTCGCCACCGCACCGAGCACTGTCACGAGCGCGCCATGCAGCATGCGCCGCCTTCTCACACGTACCTCCCGAGGAACTCGTCGATGGGACCAGCACATCCTGGGGGCTGGCCGCGCTCAAATCAACGGTCGTACGGGGGTGGGCTGATGGGGGCCGTGCCGGTTGTCCCGATGTGGGTCGGCACGGCCCTTTCGCGCCTGGGGCGCGGGAGTCGCCACTGCGGGAAGCGGGAGTCCCCGGTGTAGAAGTCCCTAGTGCAGGAAGGGGTCGATCGCCACGGCGACGAACAGGAGCGTGGCGTAGGTGATCGACCAGTGGAACAGCCGCATCTCCTTGAGCTTGGCCCCCATCACCCCGGCCTTGGCGCGGGCGTGCAGCCCGTGCGCCTCCTTCAGCCAGAACGCGCCGAGGGCGCCCGCGACCACCGGGTAGAACCAGGAGGTGTCCCCCAGCGGCCACCACAAGGTGAGCGAGGTGAGGACCATGACCCAGCTGTAGACCACGATCTGCCGGGCCACGACCTGGTTGCCGGCGACGACCGGGAGCATGGGCACGCCGACCCGGGCGTAGTCGTCCTTGACCTTCATGGACAGCGGCCAGTAGTGCGGCGGGGTCCAGAAGAACAGGACGAGGAAGAGCACGAAAGGCGCCCAGCCGAGTTCGTTGCGCACGGCCGACCATCCGATGAACACCTGGAGGCAGCCCGCGACACCGCCCCACACGATGTTCTGCGCGGTGCGCCGCTTCAGCCACAGCGTGTAGACGAACACGTAGTAGAGGATCGCGGTCAGCGACAGCGCGGCGGACAGCGGGTTGACCAGCACCGCGAACCACACGGTGGACACCACCGACAGCACGATGCCGAAGACCAGGGCCTCGCCCGGCGAGACCATCCCGGTGACCAGCGGACGCTGCTCGGTGCGGTGCATCAGCGCGTCGATGTCGCGGTCGATGTACATGTTCAGCGCGTTGGCGCCCCCCGCGGACAGGTAGCCGCCGACCACGGTCGCCAGCACCAGCCAGAGGTTGGGCACGCCATCGGCCGCCAGGAACATCACCGGAACGGTCGTGATGAGCAGCAGTTCGATGATGCGCGGCTTGGTCAGCGCGACGAACGCCATGACACGGGCACGCGGCGGCCGGTGCCCGGAGTTCGTCTGTCCCGAGCCCGTCCCGATGACCCCTGCGGGTCGGGATTCGACGGCTGTCACGAACACCCCACGAGAGATGAGTCCAGCAGGTCCCGGCTGCCTGCCGGCCGCGGATGCGGCGGCGGACCACGGTCCCTGCGCGTACCACGCCACTCTAGACGTAGGGAATACCCGGCTTTCTGCGGGGGGTGTCCATGGGCGGGGCGTGTCATCCGCGGCCCGCGCAGGAGTTATCCACAGATGCGGCAGCGTGGGCAAAGGCCCGCGCGCCTGCGGCGGTAGGCTCAAGAACGTCGGGTAGGCACCAGTCACCGGCGCTTTTCAACTTATGTGGAGAGGAGCCCTGACCCAGGGTGAGCAAGCAGCCGACGACCACAGACCTTGAGTGGAGCGATCTGGACCAGCGGGCCGTGGACACCGCCCGCGTCCTCGCGATGGATTCCGTGCAGAAGGTCGGCAACGGCCATCCTGGCACGGCGATGAGCCTGGCCCCGGCGGCCTACCTGCTGTTCCAGAAGATCATGCGGCACGACCCGGCGAACGCCGACTGGACCGGCCGCGACCGCTTCGTGCTGTCCGCCGGGCACTCCAGCATGACCCTCTACACGCAGCTCTACCTCGCCGGTTACGGCCTGGAGCTGGCCGACCTGGAGGCCCTGCGCACCTGGGGCTCCAAGACCCCCGGCCACCCGGAGTACGGCCACACCACGGGCGTGGAGACCACCACCGGCCCGCTCGGCCAGGGCGTGGCCAACGCGGTGGGCATGGCCATGGCCTCGCGTTACGAGCGCGGGCTGTTCGACCCGGACGCGCCGGCCGGCACCTCTCCCTTCGACCACACCATCTGGGCGATCGCCGGTGACGGCTGCCTCCAGGAGGGCATCTCCGCCGAGGCGTCCTCGATGGCCGGCCACCAGAAGCTCGGCAACCTGGTGCTGCTGTGGGACGACAACCACATCTCCATCGAGGGCGACACCGAGACGGCCGTCTCCGAGGACACCGTCAAGCGGTACGAGGCATACGGCTGGCACGTCCAGCGGGTGGCCCCGAAGGAGAACGGCGACCTCGACGTGCACGCGCTGCACGCCGCTCTGCTGGCCGCCAAGGCCGAGACGGAGCGGCCGTCGTTCGTCGCGGTCCGCTCGATCATCGGCTGGCCCGCGCCCAACAAGCAGAACACCGGCGCCGCGCACGGCTCGGCCCTCGGCGAGGACGAAGTGCGGGCCACCAAGCAGGTGCTGGGCTTCGACCCGGACAAGCACTTCGACGTGGCCGACGACGTGATCACCCACACCCGGGCGGTCGGCGACCGCGGCCGCGACACGCGTGCGCAGTGGGAGAAGTCCTTCGCCGCCTGGCGCACCGCGAACCCGCGGCGCGCCGAGCTGTTCGACCGGATCGACGCGGCCGAGCTGCCGGAGGGCTGGCAGGAGCAGCTGCCGGAGTTCGAGGTCGGCGCCTCGCTGGCCACCCGTGCCGCCTCGGGCAAGGTCCTGGAGGCGCTGGGCTCGGTGATCCCCGAGCTGTGGGGCGGCTCCGCGGACCTCGCCGGGTCGAACAACACCACCATCGACAAGAACTCGTCGTTCCTCCCGGCAGGCAACCCGCTGCCCGGCGCTGACCCGTACGGCCGGACCGTGCACTTCGGCATCCGCGAGCACTCCATGGCCGCGGAGATGAACGGCATCACGCTGCACGGCAACACCCGTGTCTACGGCGGTACGTTCCTCGTCTTCTCCGACTACATGCGCAACGCCGTCCGGCTGTCCGCGCTGATGCACGTGCCGGTGACGTACGTGTGGACGCACGACTCGATCGGCGTCGGCGAGGACGGCCCGACCCACCAGCCGGTGGAGCACCTGGCCTCGCTGCGCGCCATCCCGGGGCTGAACGTGGTGCGCCCCGCGGATGCCAACGAGACGGCGATCGCCTGGCGCGAGATCCAGAAGCGCTGGACCAAGGAGATCGGCAAGGGCGCCCCGCACGGCCTGGCGCTGACCCGGCAGGGCGTGCCGACCTACCCGGTCCACGAGGACACCGCCCGCGGTGGATACGTCATGTTCGAGGCCGAGGGCGGCCCCGCGCAGGTGATCCTGATCGGCACCGGCTCCGAGGTGCAGCTCGCGGTGGGCGCGCGCGAGGAGCTGCAGGCCGCGGGCATCCCGACCCGGGTGGTCTCGATGCCGTGCGTGGAGTGGTTCGAGGAGCAGGACGCGGCGTACCGCGAGAGCGTGCTGCCGTCCTCGGTGAAGGCGCGGGTCGCCGTCGAGGCCGGCATCGGCCTCACCTGGTACCGCTACGTGGGAGACGCCGGCCGGATCGTCAGCATCGAGCACTACGGTGCCTCGGCCGACGGCAAGCTGCTCTTCCGCGAGTTCGGTTTCACCGCGGAGGCGGTGGCCGCCGCCGCCCGGGAATCTCTCGCCGCCGCAGACCGCTGACGCTGGTACACGACATTTCAGGAGATGCAATTCCCATGACAGACGCACTCAAGCGCCTCTCCGACGAAGGCGTCGCGATCTGGTTGGACGACCTGTCGCGCAAGCGCATCACGTCCGGCAACCTGGCAGAACTCATCGACCAGCAGCACGTGGTGGGTGTCACCACCAACCCGTCGATCTTCCAGAAGGCCATCTCCCAGGGCGACGGTTACGACGGACAGCTCAAGGACCTCGCGGCGCGGAAGCTGACCGTCGAGGAGGCGCTGCGGATGATCACCACCGCGGACGTCCGCGACGCCGCCGACGTCCTGCGTCCGGTCTACGACGCCAGCAACCACCAGGACGGCCGGGTGTCCATCGAGGTGGACCCGCGGCTGGCGCACAACACGGTGGCCACGGTCGCCGAGGCCAAGCAGCTGGCCTGGCTGGTCGACCGCCCGAACACCCTGATCAAGATCCCCGCGACCAAGGCCGGGCTGCCGGCGATCACCGAGGTGATCGGCAAGGGCATCAGCGTCAACGTCACGCTGATCTTCTCGCTGGAGCGGTACCGCGCGGTGATGGACGCCTACCTGTCCGGTCTGGAGAAGGCCAAGGCGGCCGGCCTGGACCTCGCCGAGATCCACTCCGTCGCGTCGTTCTTCGTCTCCCGCGTGGACACCGAGATCGACAAGCGGCTGGAGAAGATCGGCTCCGACCAGGCCAAGGCGCTCAAGGGCAAGGCCGCCGTGGCCAACGCGCGGCTGGCCTACCAGGCGTACGAAGAGGTCTTCGGCACCGACCGCTGGGCCGCCCTGGAGCGGGCCGGCGCCAACAAGCAGCGCCCGCTGTGGGCCTCCACCGGTGTGAAGGACCCCGCCTACTCCGACACGCTGTACGTCACGGAGCTGGTCGCGCCGAACACGGTGAACACCATGCCCGAGGCCACGCTGGAGGCGACCGCGGACCACGGCGAGGTCACCGGCGACACCGTCCGAGGCGGTTACGCGCAGGCGCAGACCGACATCGACGCGCTCGCCACGGTCGGCGTGTCGTACGACGACGTGGTGCAGGTGCTGGAGGACGAGGGCGTCGAGAAGTTCGAGGCGGCCTGGAACGAACTCCTGGACTCCACCAAGGCCGAACTCGAGCGGCTCGCCCCTTCGGAGGCGTGAGGTGACATCCGAGGACGAGAAGCTGACGGTGGGCAATCCGCTGCGTGACCCGCTCGACCGGCGGCTGCCGCGGATCGCCGGGCCGTCCGGCCTGGTGATCTTCGGGGTCACCGGCGACCTGTCCCGCAAGAAGCTGATGCCGGCGGTGTACGACCTGGCCAACCGCGGCCTGCTGCCGCCGGGCTTCGCGCTGGTCGGGTTCGCCCGCCGCCAGTGGGAGAACGAGGACTTCGCCCAGGAGGTGCACGACGCGGTCAAGGAACACGCCCGCACCCCCTTCCGCGAGGAGGTCTGGCAGCAGCTCGCCGAGGGCTGCCGCTTCGTCCAGGGCAACTTCGACGACGACAAGGCCTTCGAGCAGCTCAAGTCGACCATCGAGGACCTGGACAAGGCCCGCGGCACCGGCGGCAACTTCGCCTTCTACCTGTCCGTGCCGCCGAAGTTCTTCCCGAACGTGGTGCAGCAGCTGAAGAAGCACGGCCTGTCGCAGGGCACCGGCGACTCGTGGCGGCGCGCGGTGATCGAGAAGCCGTTCGGCCACGACCTGGCCAGCGCCCAGCAGCTCAACCAGATCGTGCACGACGTCTTCCCGCCCAACGAGGTCTTCCGTATCGACCACTACCTGGGCAAGGAGACCGTCCAGAACATCCTGGCGCTGCGCTTCGCCAACACCATGTACGAGCCGATCTGGAACCGGTCCTACGTCGACCACGTGCAGATCACCATGGCCGAGGACATCGGGATCGGCGGCCGCGCCGGGTACTACGACGGCATCGGCGCCGCGCGCGACGTCATCCAGAACCACCTGCTGCAACTGCTGGCGCTGACCGCGATGGAGGAGCCCGGCTCCTTCCATCCCAAGGCGCTCACCGCGGAGAAGCTGAAGGTGCTCGGCGCGGTCGTGCTCCCCGACGACCTGGGCAAGTACACCGTGCGCGGCCAGTACGCACACGCCTGGCAGGGCGGCGAGGAGGTGCTCGGGTACCTGGAGGAGGACGGCATCGACCCCAAGTCCAAGACCGACACCTACGCAGCGGTGAAGCTGGAGATCAACAACCGCCGGTGGGCGGGTGTGCCGTTCTACCTGCGCACCGGCAAGCGGCTCGGCCGCCGCGTCACCGAGATCGCGGTGGTCTTCAAGCGGGCCCCCTACCTGCCGTTCGAGTCCGGCGCCACCGAGGAGCTGGGCGAGAACGCGCTGGTCATCCGGGTCCAGCCGGACGAAGGCGTGACCGTGCGGTTCGGCTCCAAGGTGCCGGGCACCTCCACCGAGGTGCGGGACGTCACGATGGACTTCGCCTACGGCGAGTCGTTCACCGAGTCCAGCCCGGAGGCGTACGAACGGCTCATCCTGGACGTGCTGCTCGGTGACGCGAACCTCTTCCCGCGGCACCAGGAGGTCGAGCTGTCCTGGACCATCCTCGACCCCATCGAGCAGTACTGGGACAGGCACGGCAAGCCGGCGCAGTACGCGTCCGGCACCTGGGGCCCGACCGAGGCGGACGAGATGCTCGCACAAGACGGCAGGAGCTGGCGCAGGCCATGAAGATCGATCTGACGGACACCACGTCCTCGAAGATCAACGCCGGGCTGATCCAGGCCCGGCGGGCGATCGGCACCCCAGCGGTCGGCATGGTGCTGACGCTGGTCATCGTCACCGACGAGGGCAGCGCCTACGACGCGTTGAAGGCCGCGCACGAGGCGTCCAAGGAGCACCCCTCCCGGATACTGGTCGTCATCAAGCGGCCCGGGCGCTCGCCGCGGGACCGGGCGCTGGCCCGGCTGGACGCCGAGGTCGTGGTCGGCGACGAGGCGGGCACCGGCGAGACCGTGGTGCTGCGTATGCACGGCGAGCTGGCCAACCACGCCGAGTCGGTGGTCCTGCCGCTGCTGCTGCCGGACGCCCCCGCGGTGTGCTGGTGGCCGGACAAGGCCCCGGAAAACGCCGCGGAGGACCCGCTGGGCCGGCTGGCGGCGCGCCGGATCACCGACTCGGCGGCCGCCGAGGACCCGGTGGGCTCGCTCGGGCTGCGGGCGAAGACGTACTCACCCGGTGACACCGACCTGGCCTGGACCCGGATCACCCCGTGGCGCTCGATGCTGGCCGCCGCTCTCGACCAGCGGCACGGCAAGATCGAGAGTGCCTCGGTGGAGGGTGAGGCGTACAACCCGAGCGCCGAGCTGCTGGTGCTGTGGCTGGCGGACCGGCTCGGTGTGCCGGTGGAGCGCAAGGTCAGCAACGGCCCCGGGCTGACCGCGGTGCGGCTGGCCACCTCCGACGGCGACATCTGCCTGGACCGGCCCGAGGGCGGGCTGGCCGAGCTGGCGGTGCCGGGGCAGCCCGACCGCCATGTGGCGCTCAAGCGCCGGGAGACCGCGGAGCTGATCGCCGAGGAGCTACGCAGGCTCGACCCGGACGACATATACCGCGCCACCGTGAAGTTCGGCGAGCGGCAGCTGCTGAGCTCCGACGGGATCGCGCGTGCGGCCGGGTCCAACGGGTCCAACGGGTCGGGAGCCAAGGCCGAGGGCGCGGCGAAGGCGACGCCGGCGAAGAAGGCCGCTTCCGGCTCGGGCTCCGGTAAGGCGGCGGCGGAGAAGTGAGTACCCCGCAGGTGGTCGTCCACCGGGACAAGGAGCTGATGGCGCGGGCCGCGGCGGCCAGGCTGATCACGAAGATCGTGGACGCCCAGGCCGCCCGTGGCTCCGCCTCGGTGGTGCTCACCGGCGGGCGGAACGGCAACGGGCTGCTGGCCGCGCTCGCCGAGGCCCCGGCGCGTGACGCCGTGGACTGGGCGCGGCTGGACCTGTGGTGGGGCGACGAGCGGTTCCTCCCCGAGGGGGACCCGGAGCGCAACCACACGCAGGCCCGGGAGGCGCTGCTGGACTCGGTGCCGCTCGACCCGGCCCGGGTGCACCCGATGGCGCCGTCCGACGGTGCCTACGAGTCCGACGTGGAGGCCGCCGCGGCGGCCTACGCGACGGAGCTGGCCGCCGCGGCCGGGCCGGAGGACCACACCCGGGTGCCGTCGTTCGACGTCCTCATGCTGGGCGTCGGCCCGGACACCCATGTGGCCTCGCTCTTCCCGGAGCACCCCGGCACCCGGGAGACCGTCCGCACCGTGATCGGTGTGCACGGCTCGCCGAAGCCGCCGCCGACCCGGATCTCGCTGACCTTCCCGGCGATCCGCTCGGCCCGGGAGGTGTGGCTGCTCGCCGCGGGCGAGGACAAGGCAGGTGCGGTCGCGCTCGCGCTGTCCTCGCCGGGGGAGGTCCAGGCACCCGCCTCGGGCGCCTACGGCCGGGCCCGCACGCTGTGGCTGCTGGACCGCGCGGCGGCCGCGAAGATCCCCGCCGAGCTGTATCCGGCGGCCTCGTCGTAGCGGTGGCGCCGTCGGCAGACCGACGAAGGGGGCCCGGAATCCGTGATTCCGGGCCCCCTTCGTGGTGCCGCGGCCAGGCCGGGCGGCCCCGACCCGCAGGCCGCCTCGGGCTCAGCCGCCTCCAGCTCAGCCGCCTCCCGTTCGGCCGCCTCCGGCCTCAGCCGCCTCGGGCTCAGCGGCCGCGCAGCTCGCGGTACTTCGCCACGAGCGCCTTCGTGGACGGGTCCAGGCCCGGCACGTCGGCGCCCTCGGTGAGCGCGGGCTCGACCCGCTTGGCCAGCACCTTGCCGAGCTCGACGCCCCACTGGTCGAAGGAGTCGATGTTCCACACCGCGCCCTGGACGAACACCTTGTGCTCGTAGAGCGCGATGAGCTGGCCGAGCACGGACGGGGTCAGCTCGGTGGCGAGGATGGTGCTGGTGGGGTGGTTGCCGCGGAAGGTCTTGTGCGGCACCAGTTCCTCGGGCACCCCTTCGGCGCGAACCTCGTCCGGGGTCTTGCCGAACGCCAGCGCCTGCGTCTGCGCGAAGAAGTTCGCCATCAGCAGGTCGTGCTGCCCGGCGAGCGGGCCGAGTTCGGGCAGCGGCCGGGCGAAGCCGATGAAGTCGGCGGGCACGAGCTTGGTGCCCTGGTGCAGCAACTGGTAGTACGCGTGCTGGCCGTTGGTGCCCGGGGTGCCCCAGACCACCGGGCCGGTCTGCCAGTCCACCGGGTTGCCCGCGCGGTCCACGGACTTGCCGTTGGACTCCATGTCGAGCTGCTGGAGGTAGGCGGTGAACCGGCTCAGGTAGTGGCTGTAGGGGAGCACCGCGTGCGACTGCGCGTCGTGGAAGTTGCCGTACCAGATGCCGAGCAGGCCGAGCAGCAGCGGGACGTTCCGCTCGGGGGGCGCGGTCCTGAAGTGCTCGTCGACCAGGTGGAAGCCGGCCAGCATGCTCCGGAAGGCCTCGGCGCCGATCGCGATCATCAGGGACAGGCCGATCGCGGAGTCGTACGAGTAGCGGCCGCCGACCCAGTCCCAGAACTCGAACATGTTCTGCGTGTCGATGCCGAACTCCGCGACCTTCTCCGCGTTCGTGGACAGCGCCACGAAGTGCTTGGCCACCGCCTCGTCGCCGGCGCCGAGTTCGCCGAGCAGCCACTGCCGGGCGGACGTCGCGTTGGTGATGGTCTCGATGGTGGTGAAGGTCTTGGAGGCGACGATGAACAGCGTCTCCGCGGCGTCCAGGTCGCGCACGGCCTCGTGCAGGTCGGCGCCGTCCACGTTGGAGACGAAACGGACCGTCAGGTCGCGGTCGGCGTAGGCACGCAGCACCTCGTAGGCCATGGCCGGGCCGAGGTCGGAGCCGCCGATGCCGATGTTGACGACGTTCTTGATCCGCTTGCCGGTGTGGCCGGTCCACTCACCCGAGCGGACCCGGTCGGCGAAGACCGTCATCTTGTAGAGCACGGCGTGCACGGCCGGTACGACGTTCTGCCCGTCCACCGCGATCGTCGCGGACTGCGGGGCGCGCAGGGCCGTGTGCAGCACCGCGCGGTCCTCGGTGACGTTGATCCGCTCGCCGTCGAACATGGCGTCCCGCAGCTCGAACACCCCGGTGGCCGCGGCCAGTTCCCGCAGCAGCCGGAGGGTCTCGTCGGTGATGAGCTGCTTGGAGTAGTCCAGGTGGAGGTCGCCGACCTGGAGGGTGTAGCGGCTGCCCCGGTCGGGGTCGCGGTCGAACAGGTCCCGCAGATGGGTGCCGGACAGCTCCTCGCTGTGCTTGGCGAGTGCGTGCCACTCGGGGCGCTGGTCGAGCCGGGGGGTGCCCTGCGCGTTCGTTTCGGACATCAGTCCACTTCTCCTCGTCCTCGCTGCGACACCCAAACTAATTGATGGCACGCCAGAACGAGATCCGGCACCCGGGCGCGCCGCCCACCGGCCGCTTCGCCGTCACCGGACCGCCGGTGAACCGGGGCCCAACCAGGACCGGACCGCGGATGAACGGTCCCCCGCCGGCCGCCGGACCACCGGCGAACGGCCCTGGGGCCGCCGCCGGTTCGGGGCCGTTTCGGGCCGGTGCGGGGCCGGTTCGCAGCCGGTTCGCGGCCGGTTCGGGGCCGGGCGGTCAGAAACCGCCGCGGTGGATACGGCCCGCGTACCGCTCCTCCAGCACCTTGTTCCGCTCGTGGCCGCCGGGGAGGTTCGCGGAGATGTAGATCGGCGCGTCGTGGCCCTCCGCGCCCAGCAGGCCGACGGCCTCGGCGACGGCCATCTGCACCAGCAGCGCCGAGGTGATCGTGGACACCCCGCCCAGGGCGCCGCCACCCGGCAGCGGCAGCAGCGCGTCGCCGGCGGGGGCGCAGTTGTCCAGCACGGCGTCCGCGAGGTCGGCCAGCCGCTTGCCGCTGGAGTGCAGGGCCGGCACCGCGCGGGTGTGGGTGAGCGAGGTGAGCGCGATCAGCGGGTGGCCGGCCTCCTTCACGTGCAGCGCCATGTCGACGATCGAGTTGTTGACGCCGGAGTTGGAGACGATCACGAACACGTCCTGCGGGCGCGGCGTGGCCAGTTCGTACAGCCGCCGGGCCAGGCCCGGGGAACGCTCCAGCAGCGGGTCGGCGAGCACCGCGCGGTCCTCGCCGCCGCGCAGCACCAGGTCGGACAGGCCGATCCGGTTGGTGGGGATCAGGCCGCCGGCCCGGCCGACCAGTTCCATCACGGTGGCCTGCGAGTGGCCGGTGCCGAAGCCGTGGATCACGCCGTCGGCGGCCACGCAGTCCGCGAGGAGCCGGGCCGCGGCCGCCACGGTCTCCTTGTTCGCGCCGATCGCCCGCTCCACCGCCGCGCGGCCCTCGTCGGCGAACGTCGCGGCGCTGATCTGTCCCTCGGCCATGCCCGGGTCCCCTTTGCGGAAGTCCTGCTGCTGGAGCTCTGCGGATGTACGGATGCGATTCCGGTTGATTGAACCAACCGTTCAATACGTCGATGAAACATTGAGCCACCATCGCCCGTCAAGACACCCGGGTGCCGGATGCTCCGCCGCTCACCGCGAACCGCCCGAATCTCCCGGTTCACACCGCCGCGTCCGGTGCGCCCCGACCGCCCGGACCGCCTCCGCCGAGCAGCCCGCACGCGAGCGCGGCAGCACCGGTGGAGCCGTCCGCGACCGGGAAGACCCGCAGCCCACGATCCGCCAGCCGCTCGGTCACCCGGCCCAGCAGCGGCCCGCCCGGCCCCAGCAGCCCACCGGTCGCCACCAGCGGCTCGCCCGGCCGCGGCTCCAGCGAGCGCACCGTCGCCGCGAGCAGCCCGGCCGCCGCGTCCAGCAGGCCCCGCGCCACCGCGTCGCCCGCCTCCGCCTCCTCGACCACGGTCGGGCTGAGCGCGCCCAGCCGGGCCGGCGCCTGCTCGTACGCCCGCGTGACGACGACCTCCCCGAGCAGGTGCCGCGCCACCGCGTCGCTGGCCGGGCCGACCTCCAGCGCCCGCCGCAGCACGTCGTCGCTCCCCGGGTCCCCTCCTCCGACCGCCGACCCTACGGCCGCCGACCCACCGGCCGCCGACCCACCGACATCCGGTCCCCCGGCTCCGCCCGCCGCGCCGCCCAGGTAGTGCGCCACCACCCGCGGCACCAGCGTCGTCCACGGACCGCGGCCGTCCAGCGCCTCCAGCGCCGCCCGCGTCGCGCGGTTGCCGAGCCAGAACCCGCTGCCCTCGTCGCCGAGCAGCCAGCCGTGGCCGTCGGAGACCGCGGCGCGGCGGCCTCCGGCGAGGCGGGCGGCGATGGCGCCGGTGCCCGCGATGAGCACGAGCCCGTCGGAGGGGGCGCCGGGGGCCGCGGCGAGAGCGACCTCGGTGTCGCCGCCGACGGCGACCGGCACCCCGGTGATCCCGTGCGCGGCGAGCGCGTCGCGCAGGCAGGACACGGCCAGTTCCTCCCCGCGCTCCGGCCCTATCCCCGGCGCCGCCCCCGCGAACCCCCCGTATGCCGCGCCGATCCGGCCCCGTACCTCCGGATCGGCGGGCAGCGCGTGTGCCACGGCCTCACCCACGGCCGCGGCGAGATGGCGGGTCAGGTCGGCGCGGCCGACGCTCATCGCGTTGCCCGGGCCGCCGCTCCCCCGACCGAGCACCCGGCCGCCGGGCACGCCCACCGCCAGGCAGGCCCGGCTGCGCGTCCCGCCCGCGTCGATGCCCACGACCAGGGGCGGCCGGCCCGCCGCCCCATCCGGGTCGATACCGCTGCCGCCGCCCGCCGGGTGGCTGTAGATTTCACTCATCACCACGCATCGTGGTTGATGAATTCACCGCCGCACAACCCCGACGGGACGAGTCGTCATGATCACCGCACTGATCCGCACCGAACTTCCCCGGATGTCCGGGTCGCTGCGCAAGGTCGGCGAGTTGGTGCTCGCCGATCCGGTCGCGGCCACCCACGGCTCCGCGGCGGAGCTGGGGCGGCGCACGGGGACCTCGCAGGCGACGGTGACGCGGTTCTGCCGGGCGCTGGGCCTGGAGTCCTACCAGCAGCTGCTGATCGAGCTGGCGCAGGAGCAGGGCCGTACCGAGGCCGAGCCGCGAAGTGCCGCGCTGGGCCCGCGGATCGGGCCGGACGACGACCTGGAGCAGGTGATCGGCGTCGTCGCGGAGGCGGATCTGCGGGCGCTGCGGCACACCGCGGAACTGCTGGACCGGGAGGCGCTGGAACGGGCCGCGCAGGCCCTCGCCCGGGCCCGCAGGATCGACGTCTACGGGGTCGGCGGCTCCGGCATCGTCGCCCACGAGACGCAGGCCCGGCTCTTCGGCATCGGCTGTGCCGCCCACGCCTGGACCGAGGTGCACGCCGCGGAGACCTCAGCGGCCCTGCTGACGCCCTCCGACGCGGTGGTGGCGGTTTCCCACTCGGGCACCACCCGCGAGGTCCTGGAGCCCCTGCGGCTGGCCGCGGACCGGGGGGCGGCGACCGTGGCCGTCACCGGCGACCCGCGCTCGCCCATCGCGCAGGCCGCCGACGTCCGCCTGACGTCGTTCTCCGGCGAGACCAGCTTCCGGCGCGGCAACTTCGGCACCCGCCACTCCGTGCTGCTGATCGTGGACTGCCTCTACGCCCGCGTCGCGCAGCTCACCTACGAGCGGGCGACCGCCTCCATCGCGCTGACCGCGCACATCGCGGCGGCCCACACCACGAAAAAGGCCCCCGGCCGCCGGACCGGCTCAGCTTCCTGAGCCGACCCGGCGGTCGGGGGCGGGCGAAGAGCCCGGAACTAGATCTCGCCCCGGAGCTTCGCCAGTGCCTCGGCGAGGATCGCCTCGCCGTCGGCGGCCGAGCGGCGCTCCCGTACGTACGCCAGGTGTGTCTTGTACGGCTCGGTGCGCGGCGGTGCCGGCGGGTTCTCCTCGTCCTGCCCGGCCGGGAAGCCGCAGCGGGGGCAGTCCCAGGTCTCCGGGATCTGCGCGTCGCTGGCGAAACTCGGCTGGGTCTCGTGCCCGTTGGAGCACCAGAAGGAGATGCGCAGGCGCGGAGCGGACTCGCCGCGCTCGGCCTCTCCCATCGGCCCCGCTCCGACCCGACTGCCACGGATCGCGTTGCCACTTGCCACGGTCGTAACTCCCTGCGTGATGGTGCTGCGAGGTCGCCCACTTGACGGAGACCGGTTCGCCCCCGCACCTGGCGGGAAAGGGCACGGTATCCCAAGACGCGCGTCCATGATAAGTCGTGGACAAGTCGTCTTCGCGACACGGCGTCAATTCGCCCGCAATGGGCGGTAGTCGGACGGGGCGCGCGCGTCACCCGCGCGGGTGGGCCACAAGGCCCCTTACGGCGCCCGCTAGTTCTTCACCTTCATCACGATGCCGAGAGCGACGATGCACGCGAACCACAACAGGCCGATCACCACGGTGATCCGGTCGAGGTTGCGCTCGGCCACCGACGAACCGCCGACGGAGGACTGCATGCCGCCGCCGAACATGTCGGAAAGGCCGCCGCCCTTCCCCTTGTGCATGAGCACGAGCAGCAGGAGCAGCAGGCTGAAGATGATGAGGGCGATGGAGAACCCGATGACCACGGCTGGACCAACTCTCTCGACTACATGACGGCACTACACGGTTACGGCGCGGGGCCGGAGGCGGTGTCGCTACACCACTCCGGCCCCGACAGGGTACTTCACCAGCCCCCTGACTTCACCGGTCCGTCACTGGTCCCGGAACCGGACGATCTTGACGAACTCCTCCGGGTCCAGCGCGGCGCCGCCCACCAGGGCGCCGTCCACGTCCGGCTGGGCCATGATCGCGGCCACGTTGCCCGCCTTGACCGAGCCGCCGTACTGGATACGGACGCCGTCGGCGAGCTCCTGGTCGTACAGCTCCGCCAGCCGGCCGCGGATCGCCGCACAGACCTCCTGGGCGTCCTCGGGGGTGGCCACCTCGCCGGTGCCGATCGCCCAGACCGGCTCGTAGGCGATGACGATCCCCGCCGCCTGCTCCGCGGGCACGTCCTTGAGCGCGCCGTCGAGCTGGGCGAGGGTGTGCGCGACCTGGTTGCCGGCCTTGCGGACGTCCAGGCCCTCTCCGACGCACACGATCGGGGTCAGGCCGTGCCGGAACGCGGCCTTCACCTTGCTGTTGACGATCTCCTCGTCCTCGCCGTGGTACTGGCGGCGCTCGGAGTGACCGATCGCCACGTACTCGCACTTCAGCTTCGCCAGCATCGGCCCGGAGATCTCGCCGGTGTACGCACCGTGGTCGTGCGCCGACACGTCCTGGGCGCCGTACTTGATCCGCAGCCGGTCGCCGTCCACCAGGGTCTGCACGGAGCGCAGGTCGGTGAAGGGCACCAGGACGGCGACCTCGACCGCGTCGTGGTCCCTGTCGTTGAGGCCGAAGGAGAGCTTCTGGACGTGCGCGATGGCCTCGAGGTGGTTGAGGTTCATCTTCCAGTTGCCCGCCATCAGCGGGGTGCGGGTGCTCTGCTCACTCATCGGTCTTCAGTTCTCCAAAGCGGAAAGGCCGGGCAGCGTCTTGCCTTCGAGGTACTCCAGGCTGGCGCCGCCGCCGGTGGAAATATGGCCGAAAGCATTCTCGTCGAATCCCAGGATGCGGACAGCCGCGGCAGAGTCGCCGCCGCCGACCACGCTGAACGCGGGAGCGTCGACCAGCGCCTGCGCGACGGCGCGGGTGCCGTCGGCGAAGTCGGGGTGCTCGAAGACGCCCATCGGGCCGTTCCAGAAGATGGTCGCCGCGTCGGCGAGCTTCGCGGCGAACAGCTTGCGGGACTCCGGGCCGATGTCCAGGCCGATCAGGTCGGCGGGGATGGCGTCCACGGGAGCGGTGACCGGCTCCGCCGGCGCCTTCGTCTTCAGGTCGGGGAACTGCGTGGCGCCGATCACGTCGACCGGCAGCACGAACTCCACGCCCTTGGCCTTCGCCCGCTCCAGGTACTCGGTGACGACCGGGATCTGGTCCTCCTGGAGCAGGCTCTTGCCGACCTCGTGGCCCTGGGCCTTGAGGAAGGTGAAGACCATGCCGCCGCCGACCAGGATGCGGTCGGCCTTGTCCAGCAGGTGGTCGATGACGCCGAGCTTGTCGGACACCTTCGAGCCGCCGAGCACCACCGCGTAGGGGCGGGAGACGTCCTCGGTGAGCTTCTTCAGCACCCCGACCTCGGTGGCGATCAGGCCGCCGGCGGCGTGCGGCAGCCGGGCCGGCAGGTCGTACACCGAGGCGTGCTTGCGGTGCACCGCGCCGAAGCCGTCACCGACGTAGGTGTCGGCGAGGGCGGCGAGCCGGTCGGCGAACGCGCCGCGCTCGGCGTCGTCCTTGCTGGTCTCGCCGGGGAAGAAGCGCAGGTTCTCCAGCAGCACCACGTCGCCGGCGCCGGCGCCCTCCAGCGCCTGCCGGGTCTGCTCGCCGACCGTGTCAGTGCCGAACAGCACGTGGCGGTCCAGCAGTTCGGCCAGCCGGTCGCGGACCGGGGCGAGCGAGAACTTCGGGTCGGGCTCGCCCTTGGGGCGGCCCAGGTGCGAGGCGACGACCACCGTGGCGCCGGCCTCGGCGAGCTTGGCGATGGTCGGCACGGCGGCCCGGATACGGCCGTCGTCGGTGATGGTCGTGCCGTCCAGCGGCACGTTGAGGTCGGCGCGGACGAACACCCGCTTGCCCTCGACCTGTCCGTCGGCGATCAGATCGTCGATCGTCTTCATCTGTCGGGTCTCCTGTGAGTAGGGTCCGGCACCGGACGCACGCGAACAGGGCCCGGACGGCGCGTCATCGCGCTCGTCCGGACCCTGTCGCTCACATCACGGTGCGGTGGCTGACGGAAACGGCTACGCGGCCGCGGTTCCGGCGGTGCCTCAGAGCCGGTCGCCGACGAAGACCGTGAGGTCCACCAGGCGGTTGGAGTAGCCCCACTCGTTGTCGTACCAGCCGATGACCTTGACGGTCTTGCCCTGCACCATGGTCAGCTTCGAGTCGAAGGTGCACGACGCCGGGGTGTTGACGATGTCCGAGGACACGATCGGGTCCTCGGTGTACTCCAGCAGACCCTTGAGCTGGCCCTCGGCGGCCTTCTGGAAGGCCGCGTTGACCTCGTCCTTGGTGACCTCGCGCTCCAGGTCGACCACCAGGTCGGTGACCGAGCCGGTCGGGACCGGGACGCGCATGGCCATGCCGTCGAGCTTGCCGGCCAGCTCCGGGATGACCAGCGCGGTGGCCTTGGCGGCACCCGTGGTGGTCGGGATGATGTTCTCCGCGGCGGCACGGGCGCGACGCAGGTCCTTGTGCGGGAAGTCCAGGATGCGCTGGTCGTTGGTGTACGCGTGCACCGTCGTCATCAGGCCCTTGACGATGCCGAAGTTCTCCAGCAGCACCTTCGCCATCGGCGCCACACAGTTCGTGGTGCAGGAGGCGTTGGAGATGATGTTGTGCGCCGCCGGGTCGTACGCGTCCTGGTTGACGCCCATCACGATGGTGATGTCCTCGTCGGTGGCGGGCGCCGAGATGATGACCTTCTTGGCGCCGCCGGCGATGTGCTTGCCCGCGTCGGCCGCCTTGGTGAAGATCCCGGTGGACTCGATCACGATGTCGACGCCCAGCTCGCCCCAGTTGATGGCGGCGGGGTCGCGCTCGGCGAGCACCTTGATGGTGTGGCCGTCCACGGTGATCGTGTCGGCGGTGTGGGTGACCTCGGCCTTGAGGCGCCCCAGGATGGTGTCGTACTTCAGCAGATGTGCCGTGGTCGCGGTGTCACCCAGGTCGTTGACAGCCACGATCTCGATGTCCGCACCCTGCTCCAGGATGGCGCGGAAGAAGTTACGACCGATGCGGCCAAAGCCGTTGATGCCTACCCGGATCGTCACGAACCGATCTCCTCGCTCAGTCGCCGGAGTCCCTCTCCGGCTGCGAAATATGGGATGTCCCCGACCACCCCCGACCCTACCTCCCCGGCGTGTACGAGGTGACATCGGCAAGCCACGTAGCGGCTGCGCCGCGGCAACGGTCCGGGGTTCCGCCCCTAGCTCCGCCGGGGGCGCCCCCACCCAGGCGAAGCTCTGGGGGAGGTACTGCGCGCTCGGCCAGATGCGGTGGCGCGCCGGGCCCGCGGGCCCAGACCCCGCGGCGGGTATCCGGACCACCGGCCGGCGGGTGGCCGGTCGCGCAGTTCCCCGCGCCCCTGAAGGGGCACCCCCGCCCGGGAGGGAACCCCGGGGTCAGCACCCAGGCGAAGCTCTGGGGGAGGTACTGCGTGCTCGGCCAGATGCGGTGGCGCGCCGGGCCCGCCGGCCCAGCCCCCGCGGCCGGTATCCGGACCACCGGCCGGCGGGTGGCCGGTCGCGCAGTTCCCCGCGCCCCTGAAGGGGCACCCCCGCCCGGGAGGGAACCCCGGGGTCAGCCGACCATTTCCTCGGTGAGGTTGGCCTCGGTGCCGGGCATCCCGAGATCGGACGCACGCTTGTCCGCCATCGCGAGCAGCCGCCGGATACGCCCGGCCACCGCGTCCTTCGTCAGCGGCGGCTCCGCGAGGGAACCGAGCTCCTCCAGGGACGCCTGCTTGTGGTCCATCCGCAGCCGCCCGGCAGCGGCGAGGTGCTCGGGGACGTCGTCCCCGAGGATCTCCAGGGCGCGCTGCACCCGCGCCCCCGCGGCCACCGCCGCACGAGCGGACCTGCGGAGATTCGCATCGTCGAAGTTGGCGAGCCGGTTCGCGGTCGCGCGCACCTCGCGCCGCATCCGCCGCTCCTCCCAGGCGAGCACGGAGTCGTGGGCGCCGAGCCGGGTGAGCAGCGCGCCGATCGCGTCGCCGTCGCGGACCACGACGCGGTCCACGTTGCGCACCTCGCGGGCCTTCGCCGGGATCTGCAACCGGCGGGCGGCCCCGACCAGCGCGAGGGCGGCCTCGGGCCCGGGGCAGGTCACCTCCAGGGAGGAGGACCGGCCGGGCTCGGTGAGCGACCCGTGCGCGAGGAAGGCGCCGCGCCAGGCCGCCTCCGCGTCGCAGGTCGCGCCGGAGACGACCTGCGGGGGCAGCCCGCGGATCGGGCGGCCGCGCCCGTCCACCAGGCCGGTCTGCCGGGCCAGCTGGTCGCCTCCGGCCACCACCCGCACGACGTACCGGCTGCCGCGGCGCAGCCCGCCCGGGGCCATCACCACCAGGTCGGAGGCGTGCCCGAAGATCTCCAGGATGTCCTTGCGCAACCTGCGCGCCGCGATCCCGGTGTCGAGTTCCGCCTCGATCACGATCCGCCCGCTCACCAGGTGCAGGCCGCCCGCGAAGCGCAGGATCGACGAGACCTCCGCCTTGCGGCAGCAGGTCCGGGTGACGGGGAGCCGGGAAATCTCGTCCTTCACCGCTGCCGTCATCGCCATGGGCCGATCCTTCCACGCATACGAAAAATCCGGTCATACGCGGCCGCCAACGACTCGGGGTCGTGCCGCGGCCCGTCGGGGGCGGCGACCCGGGCCAGTTCGACCGTTGCGCCCAACTTCTGGGCGGCCTGTTCCAGGCTGTCCCGGTCGGGTACGGCGGCTTCGTCGGCGAGAACCACGTCGATGGTGAGTTTAGGGGCGTGTCGGCCCAAAACCTCCAAGTGACGCTGCGGAGAAAAACCTTCGGTCTCTCCGGGTTGCGGCGCGAGGTTGAGCGTGAGCACCCGCCGGGCCCTGGTCTGGGCCACCGCGTCGGCCAACTCCGGTACCAGCAGGTGCGGGATGACCGAGGAGAACCACGAACCCGGGCCGAGCACCACCCAGTCCGCGTCCATCACCGCCTGCACCGCCTCGGGCACCGCCGGCGGGTCGGCGGGCACCAGGTGCACCTCCTGCACCTCGCCGGGCGTCAACGCGACGGTGGCCTGCCCCCGTACGGTGGACACGGCGTCGGGCAGTTTCGGGTCGTGGCCGCGGACGATCGCCTCCAACTCCAGCGGCACCGCCGACATCGGCAGCACCCTGCCGTGCGCGCCCAGCAGCCGGCCCACCCACTCCAGGGCGGCGACCTCGTCCTTCAACTGCTCCCACAGCGCGACGATCAGCAGGTTGCCGACCGCGTGGCCGTGCAGGTCGCCGCCGCTGACGAAGCGGTGCTGGAGCACCCGCGACCAGGTCTGCCCCCACTCGTCGTCGCCGCACAGCGCGGCCAGCGCCTTGCGCAGGTCGCCGGGGGGCAGCACCCCCATCTCGGCGCGCAGCCGCCCGCTGGAGCCGCCGTCGTCGGCGACCGTGACCACCGCGGTCAGATCGCCGGTGATCCGGCGCAGCGCGGCCAGGGAGGCGGACAGGCCGTGGCCGCCGCCCAGGGCGACCACCTTCGGCGGTACCCCGGACCGGCGGCCCGAGGCGGCGTCCTTGCCGCCGCGGCGCCGCCGCCTACCCGTCATGATCACTCGCGCCCCATGTCCCTGTGTACGGTCACCGTTTCCACTCCGTCCGCCGCCAGCCGCGCCGCGAGCCGTTCCGACATCGCCACGCTGCGGTGCTTGCCGCCGGTACACCCGACGGCGATGGTCACATAGCGCTTGCCCTCGCGCCGGTAGCCCGACGCGATGATGTGCAGCAGCTCGGCGTACCGGTCCAGGAACTCCTTGGCGCCGGGCTGGTTGAACACGTACGTGGCCACCTCGTCGTTGAGCCCGGTGAAGGGACGCAGCTCCGGCACCCAGTGCGGGTTGGGCAGGAAGCGGCAGTCCACCACCAGGTCGGCGTCGACGGGAAGCCCGTACTTGTAACCGAACGACATGACGGTGGCCCGAAGTTCCGGTTCCTCGTCACCGGCGAACTGGGCGTCGAGCTTGGCCCGCAGTTCGTGCACGTTGAGACTGGAGGTGTCGATCACCAGGTCGGCGTCGCCGCGCAGTTCGCGCAGCAGGTCGCGTTCGGCCGCGATGCCGTCGACGATCCGGCCGGTGCCCTGAAGGGGGTGCGGGCGGCGGACGGACTCGAAGCGCCGCACCAGCGCGTCGCCGGACGCCTCCAGGAAGATCACCCGGCGCTTGACGCCCTTGGTGGCGAGGTCGGCGAGCGACTCGCGCAGGTTGTCGAAGAACTGCCGGCCGCGCACGTCGACCACCACCGCGATCCGCGCCACGTTCCCCTGGGAGCGGGCGCCGAGGTCGACCATGGTGGGGATGAGGGCGGGCGGCAGGTTGTCCACGACGAACCAGCCGAGGTCCTCCAGGCACTTGGCCGCGGTGCTGCGGCCGGCTCCGGACATGCCGGAGATGATCACGAGTTCGGGGATGGGTGCCGGGGTCTCCCCCGCTGCGCCGCTGGTCATGTCGGTGCTGGTCCCGTTGTCGGCGGTGTTCTCGTCGATGGTGCTGTTCCCGTTGGTGGTGCGGATGTCGTCGGTGGTGCCGGTCTCGTCGGCGGTGCCGCTCGCGTCGCCGGAGCCGGTCTTGCCGGTGCTGCCGGTGCCCGGTGTGGCGGTCCTGGGTTCTTCGTGCTCGCTCATCTGCTCTTCCCCCGATGGTCTGACGGGTCTGCCGCGGGCCCGGCGGACTGCCCGTCGCTGTCCTCGATGATCTCTCCGGTCGCGGTGTTCACGGCCGGCCCGGCCGGTGCCGCGGCCGCCAGGGTGGCGGCGACCGTCTCCGCGGTGCGAAGGCCGATCCCCGGTACCTCGCAGATCTCCGCGATGGTCGCCGAGCGCAGCCGCTTCAGCGAGCCGAAGTGCTTGAGCAGGGCCTGCTTGCGGGTTGCGCCGAGCCCGGGCACCGCGTCCAGGGCGCCGGCCTTCATCGACTTGGAGCGCTTGCTGCGCTGGTAGGCGATGGCGAAGCGGTGTGCCTCGTCGCGGACCCGCTGGAGCAGGTACAGGCCCTCGCTGGTGCGCGGCAGGATCACCGGGTCGTCGTCGCCCGGCAGCCAGACCTCCTCCAGCCGCTTGGCCAGTCCGCAGACCGCGACGTCGTCTATGCCGAGCTCGGCCAGGGCCCGGCTCGCGGCGGCGACCTGGGGCTGGCCGCCGTCGACCACGACGAGCTGCGGCGGGTAGGCGAACTTGCGGGGGCGCCCGGTGTCGGGGTCGATCGGACCGCCGACCGCCTCGTCCTGCTCCGCCGCGTCGTCGTGCCCGGCCAGGTCGTGCCCGTGCCCGGCCAGGTGATCGGCCAGGTCGTGCTCGTGTCCGGCCAGGTGATCGGCCAGGTCGTGGTCGTGGTCGTCGGGCTGCTGCCGGCCGCCGTCGGGCGGGCCCTGCTGGTCCTGCGGGTTCTCCTCCTGCTCCTCCCACTCGCTGGTGCGCTGCTTCTCCTGGAGGTAGCGGCGGAACCGGCGGGTGATCACTTCGTGCATGGACCGGACGTCGTCCTGCCCGGCGAACGACTTGATCTGGAAGCGGCGGTACTCGCTCTTACGGGCCAGGCCGTCCTCGAAGACCACCATGGACGCCACCACGTCGTCGCCCTGGAGGTGGCTGATGTCGTAGCACTCGATACGCAGCGGCGCCGTGTCGAGGTCGAGGGCGGTGGCGATCTCCTCCAGCGCGCGGGAGCGGGTGGTCAGGTCCGAGGCGCGCTTGGTCTTGTGCAGGGCCAGCGCCTGCTGCGCGTTGCGCTGCACGGTGGCCATCAGGTCCTTCTTGTCGCCGCGCTGCGGCACCCGCAGGCTGACGTGCGAACCGCGCCGCTCGGCCAGCCACTGCGCCACCGGCTCCTCCGGCTCGGGCAGCGCCGGGACCAGCACTTCCTTGGGCACGCCGCCGCTGCCGCCGGACTGCTCCGCGTCACCGCGCTCGTCGCCGTACAGCTGCTGGATGGCGTGCTCGACCAGGCCCGCGGTGTCGACCGCCTCCACCTTGTCGGTGACCCAGCCGCGCTGCCCGCGCACCCGGCCGCCGCGGACGTGGAAGATCTGCACGGCCGCTTCGAGTTCGTCCTCGGCGACCGCGATCAGGTCGGCGTCGGTGGCGTCGGCGAGCACCACCGCGTTCTTCTCCATGGCGCGGCGCAGCGCCTCGATGTCGTCGCGCAGCCGGGCCGCCTGTTCGTACTCCATGGCGGCGGCCGCGTCCTTCATCCGCTGCTCCAGCCGGCGCAGGTAGGTGCCGGTGTGGCCGGCCATGAAGTCGCTGAACTCCTCGGCGAGTTCACGATGGTCCTGCGGGCTGATCCGGCCTACGCAGGGCGCGGAGCACTTGCCGATGTAGCCGAGCAGGCAGGGCCGGCCGATCTGCGCGGAACGCTTGAACACCCCGGCCGAGCAGGTGCGGACCGGGAAGACCCGCAGCAGCAGGTCGACGGTCTCGCGGATCGCCCACGCGTGGGCGTACGGCCCGAAGTAGCGCACGCCCTTGCGCTTGGGCCCGCGCATCACCTGGACCCGCGGGAACTCCTCGTTCATCGTCACGGCGAGCGACGGATAGCTCTTGTCGTCGCGGTACTTGACGTTGAACCGCGGGTCGAACTCCTTGATCCAGGAGTACTCCAGCTGCAGCGCCTCGACCTCGGTGGAGACCACCGTCCACTCCACGGACGCGGCGGTGGTCACCATCGTGGCGGTGCGCTGGTGCAGGTTGGTGATGTCCTGGAAGTACGACGACAGGCGCTGCCGCAGGCTCTTCGCCTTGCCGACGTAGATCACCCGGCGGTGCTCGTCCCGGAACTTGTAGACCCCTGGGGAGTCGGGGATCTGGCCCGGCTTCGGTCGATAGCTGCTGGGGTCTGCCATGCCTTCCACCCTACTGTCGGGAGACGACGATCCAGGGGCAGGAGCGGTCAGGTCGCGGGGCCCGCCGTCAGCTTGCCGCCGACCGCCTTGATGTCCACCGCCGGCAGCGCCTTCGGGGCCGGGCCGCGCACGACGGCGCCGGTCTCGGCGTTGAACTCGCTGCCGTGGCACGGGCAGGACGCGGTGGTGCCGTCCACCGTGTCGAGCACGCAGCCCTCATGGGTGCAGACCGCGCTGAACGCCTTGAAGGTGCCCTGGGTCGGCTGCGACACCAGCACCTTGTCGTCGCGGAAGAGCTTGGCGCCGCCGACCGGCACCGCGGAGGACGCGCCGAGGTCCACCGGCTTGGTCGGGCCGTCCGCGGAGTCGTTCTTCTTGCCGCCGCACGCGCTGAGGCCGACTCCGGCGGCTCCGACGGCGCCGGCCAGGGCCGCGCCGCGAAGGACGGTCCGACGGGTGGCGGGCAGTTCGGTGGACATGGGCGCTCCTGGTGCGGGATGTGACCGGTCTTGCGGTCCGTACCTTACGTCCCGCACCTGGACGCCTTTGCGACGGCATACCGCGACAATGTCCCCGGCCCGCGTGGAGCCGGGGACACCTGCCGTCCGGGACGCCCGCCGGCTATGCCTTGGCGGCGCGCTTGCGCGGAGCCACGGCCTTCTTCGCCGTCTTCGCTGTCTTCGCCGCCGCGGTCGCCTTCTTCGCCGGAGCCCGCTTCCTGGGCGCGGGCACGGCCGCGTCGCTGACCGCGTCCGGGCTGAGGATGTCCCGCAGGAACTTGCCGGTGTGGCTGGCCGGGACGCCCGCGATCTGCTCGGGGGTGCCCTCGGCGACCACCAGCCCGCCGCCGCTGCCGCCCTCGGGGCCCATGTCCACCACCCAGTCGGCGGTCTTGATCACATCGAGGTTGTGCTCGATGACGATCACGGTGTTCCCCTTGTCGACCAGCCCGGAGAGCACCTTGATCAGCTTGCTGATGTCCTCGAAGTGCAGACCGGTGGTGGGCTCGTCCAGCACGTAGACGGTGCTGCCGGTGGCGCGCCGCTGCAGTTCGGAGGCGAGCTTCACCCGCTGCGCCTCGCCGCCGGAGAGGGTCGGGGCGGGCTGGCCGAGCCGGACGTACCCCAGACCGACTTCGTTGAGGGTGCGCAGGTGGCGGGCGATGGCGGGCACCGCCTCGAAGAAGTCCAGCGCCTCCTCGATCGGCATGTCCAGCACCTCGGCGATGGACTTGCCCTTGTAGTGCACCTCAAGGGTCTCCCGGTTGTACCGCGCGCCGTGGCAGACCTCGCAGGGGACGTAGACATCCGGGAGGAAGTTCATCTCGATCTTGATGGTGCCGTCGCCCGAGCAGTTCTCGCAGCGGCCGCCCTTGACGTTGAAGGAGAAGCGGCCGGGCAGATAACCGCGGACCTTCGCCTCCATCGTCTCGGCGAACAGCTTGCGGACGTTGTCGAAGACGCCGGTGTACGTGGCCGGGTTGGAGCGCGGGGTGCGGCCGATCGGCGACTGGTCGACGTGCACCACCTTGTCCACCAGGTCGTCGCCGTCCACCCGGGTGTGGCGGCCGGGGACGCTGCGGGCGCCGTTCAGCTCGCGGGCGAGGTGGGTGTACAGGATGTCGTTGACCAGGGTGGACTTGCCGGAGCCGGAGACACCGGTGACCGCGGTGAGCACGCCCAGCGGGAAGGACACGTCGATGTCCTGGAGGTTGTGCTCGCGGGCGCCGTGCACCGTCAGCCGGCGCGCACGGTCGATCGGGCGGCGGTCGGCCGGGGTCGGGATGGAGCGCTTGCCGGAGAGGTACTGCCCGGTCAGCGACTCCTCGTTGACCAGCAGCTCCTTCAGGGAGCCGGAGTGGACGACCTTGCCGCCGTGCTCGCCGGCGCCGGGGCCGATGTCCACCACCCAGTCGGCGGTCTTGATGGTGTCCTCGTCGTGCTCGACGACGATCAGGGTGTTGCCCAGGTCACGCAGCCGGACCAGGGTCTCGATCAGCCGGTGGTTGTCCCGCTGGTGCAGGCCGATGGAGGGCTCGTCCAGGACGTAGAGCACGCCGACCAGGCCGGAACCGATCTGGGTGGCCAGCCTGATCCGCTGCGCCTCGCCGCCGGACAGGGTGCCCGCGGCGCGGTTGAGCGAGAGGTAGTCCAGGCCGACGTCGACCAGGAAGCGAAGCCGCTCGTTGACCTCCTTGAGGACGCGCTCGGCGATCTTCTTGTCGCGGGCGGCGAGCTTCATCCCGGCCAGGAACTCGGCGCAGTCGCTGATCGACATCGCGGCGACGTCGGCGATCGACCTGTCCTGCACGGTGACCGCCAGAACGATCGGCTTCAGCCGCCGGCCCTCACAGGTGGGGCAGGGCACCGCCCGCATGTACCCCTCGAAGCGCTCGCGGCTGGAGTCGCTCTCCGACTCGTTGTGCCGGCGGCGGACGTAGGGGATCACGCCCTCGAAGTGCGTGGTGTACGAGCGCTCGCGGCCGAACCGGGTCTTGTACGCCACCCGGACCTCGGACTTGTGCCCGTAGAGCAGCGCCTTCTTGGCGCGCGCGGGCAGACCCGCGTACGGGATGTCGGTGCGGAAGCCGACCTCCTTGGCGACGCTCTGCACCAGCTTGTCGAAGTACCCCTTGGACATGCCGCTGGACCACGGTGACAGGGCGCCCTCGTCGAGCGACTTCTGCTCGTCGGGCACGATCAGCTCGGGGTCGATCTCCATCCGGGAGCCGATGCCGGTGCAGTCCGGGCAGGCGCCGAAGGGCGAGTTGAAGGAGAAGGAGCGCGGCTCCAGCTCCTCGAACGACAGGTCGTCGTAAGGGCAGTAGAGGTGCTCGGAGAACATCCGCTCGCGCTGCGGGTCGTCCTCGGGCAGGTCGACGAAGTCGAGGATGACCATGCCGCCGGAGAGGCCGAGCGCGGTCTCCACCGAGTCGGTGAGGCGGCGCTTGGCGCTGTCCTTGACGGTGAGGCGGTCGACGACCACCTCGATGGTGTGCTTCTCCTGCTTCTTCAGCTTGGGCGGGTCGGTGAGCTGGACGGTGGCGCCGTCCACCCGGGCCCGGCTGTATCCCTTGGTCTGGAGGTCGGAGAAGAGGTCGACGAACTCGCCCTTGCGCTCGCGCACCAGCGGGGAGAGCACCTGGAAACGGACGCCCTCCTCCAGCTCCAGCACCCGGTCCACGATCGCCTGCGGGGACTGCCGGGCGATCGGACGGCCGCACTCGGGGCAGTGCGGCTTGCCGATCCGGGCGAAGAGCAGCCGCAGGTAGTCGTAGACCTCGGTGATGGTGCCGACGGTCGAGCGCGGGTTGCGGGAGGTGGACTTCTGGTCGATGGAGACGGCCGGTGACAGGCCCTCGATGAAGTCCACGTCGGGCTTGTCCATCTGCCCGAGGAACTGCCTGGCGTAGGACGAGAGCGACTCGACGTACCGGCGCTGGCCCTCCGCGAAGATCGTGTCGAAAGCGAGCGAGGACTTCCCGGAACCGGACAGCCCGGTGAACACGATGAGCGAGTCCCGGGGCAGGTCCAGCGAGACGTTCCGGAGATTGTGCTCGCGAGCGCCGCGGACGGTGAGTCGGTCGGCCACGCCAGTGCACCTTTCCGTAGTAGGGGGACGGTGAACGGTCAACACCCCCCGGTCAGCCTAAACGGGGAACGGTCGACATTTCTTCCTCTCGGACCTCTTGCCGGTCCTGTCGCCGCCGTCTGGCCCGGCCGCTGCGACACTCACGACTCTATAGCACGCACATTCGATTCCCGGCCTTCCACTGCCCCTTTCACCCGATCGTGTGGTGCATGCGTCCCAGGCGTGACAGGCCATAGGCTGGGCGCATGGCGTATACGGGAGAGGTCACGGTCGGCGGCACGCCCGACGTGCACGAGCTGGAAGACCTGATCATCACGAAGGTCGCGGTCGGCCCCATGAACAACAACGCGTACCTGCTGCGCTGCCGGGCCACCGGCGAGCAGCTGCTGATCGACGCGGCCAACGACGCGGGGACCCTGCTGGAGGTCGTCGGTACCGATGGTCTCACTTCCGTGGTCACCACCCATCAGCACGGCGACCACTGGCAGGCGCTCCAGGACGTGGTGACGGCCACCGGGGCCGCCACCTACGCCGGGCGCGAGGACGCCCCGGGCATCCCCGTGCCCACCGGCACCCTGCTGGACGACGGCGACACCGTCCCGCTCGGCCCGCTGCGCCTCACCGTCCGCCACCTCGTGGGCCACACCCCCGGCAGCGTCGCCGTCATCTACGACGACCCGCACGGTCACCCGCACGTGTTCACCGGCGACTGCCTGTTCCCCGGCGGCGTGGGCAACACGCACGACGACCCCGCCGCGTTCACCAGCCTCCTCGACGGCGTGTCGGCCAAGCTCTTCGACGTCCTCCCGGACGAGACCTGGGTCTACCCGGGCCACGGCGACGACACGACCATCGGCGCCGAGCGCCCCCACCTCGCGGAGTGGCGCGCACGCGGCTGGTGAGCGGGGCAGGGCCGCAGGGCCGGCCGGACCGGTCCGGCCGTGCGGTCCGGTACGGCTCAGTCCCGGCGGCGGGTCAAGCGCATCGTCCAGTTGGTCAGCCAGGTGGCGCCGCCGTCGGTGGAGAACGCCTGCTCCCACCGGGCGGCGTCGGCGGTGACGCCGCTCCACAGGAACCGGACCCGCACGTTGCGGCCCTCGTGGCGGTCGTTGCCGTGGAACTCGCCGACGCCGTCGGTGAAGCGGCCGACGACCGGTGGGAACAGGGTGCCGGTGCGCTCGCTCGCCCAGTACAGGGACCACTCCTGGCGGACAGGGTCGTGGAGCCGCAGGGTCAGGCCGGCGGAGCCCTTGGTGGGGAAGGTCACCTCGTCGAAGTTGGCGTTCCCCCCGAAGTGGCCGGAGGCGCGGCTCACGCCGGGGAACTCCTCCCAGGGCGACTGCGGGTCGAGGAAGTCGGTGCGCCGCCGGTTGGCGACGTCCCAGGTGCCGACGAGGAAGTCGAAGTCGTGCGCGGTGCTGCTCGGGGTGCTGGTCACGGGCGGTCTCCGGTGGTGCCGTCGGGAAGGGTGTCCAGGAGGTAGGCGTCCAGGTCGGGCGGGTCGGCGGCCAGGACGTGCCGCACCCAGGCGTCCCGCTCGTGCAGCAGCGGCGGCAGCTCCCAGACGCAGCCGATCAGCGACCGCTCGACCCGGACGAAGCGGGTCGGGTCGTGGTCGGGGCAGCCGAGCACTGGCTGCCCGGCCGCCGCTCCCGCGAAGTGCAGGGCGTTGTCCCAGGCCCAGGTGTAGGCGTTGAGGTAGGCGCCGTCGTCCCCTCCCCTGTGGAGGACGACGAAGCCCGCGCCGGGCGTCCCGTCGGGTTCGGGCAGCAGGTCGGGCAGGAGCGCGTACGCGGCCGCCTCGACCTCCGGCGCGATCCCCGCGGGGTCGGCGGTGACGTGGTACCGCTTGAGGCGGCGACCGCCGACCTCCAGCGGCGGCCGCGCGGTCAGCAGTTTCTCGGTGAAAGGCATGGCTGGACGCTAGAACGGCTTCACTGACACCCTGTGTCAGTGAAGTCCAGCCGGCTGCTGTCGATCCTGCTGCTGCTCCAGAACAGGGGCCGGCTGACCGCCGCCCAGCTCGCCGCGGAGCTGGAGGTCTCGGTCCGCACCGTCTACCGCGACGTGGAGGCCCTGCACGCCGCCGGTGTCCCGCTCTACGGCGACGCCGGCCACGCCGGCGGCTACCGGCTGCTCGACGGCTACCGGACCCGGCTGACGGGGTTCACCTCCACCGAGGCCGACGCGCTGCTCCTGTCCGGCGCGCCGGGCCCGGCCGCGGACCTGGGGCTCGGCCCCTCCCTGGCGGCGGCCCAGCTGAAACTGCGGGCGGCCCTTCCCGCGGAGCTGCGCGCCCAGGCGACCAGGATCGCCGCCCGCTTCCACCTCGACGCGCCGGGCTGGTACACCGAGGACGCCGATCTGCGGTTCTTGCGGCAGGTCGCGGACGCGGTCTGGCACAGCAGGACGATCGAGGTCCGGTACCGCCGCTGGAAGGAGCCCACCGACGTCGACCGCCGGCTGGAACCGTACGGCCTGGTGCTCAAGGCCGGCCGCTGGTACGCGGTGGCGGGCCCGGGGCCGCGTACGTACCGCGTGGACCAGATCCTCGCGCTGACGCCCACGGCGGAGGGCTTCCAGCCGCCGCCGGACTTCGACCTGGCGGACTACTGGCAGCGCCACCAGGCGGACTTCCACGCCCGCCTGCACCAGGAGGAGGCCACGGTACGGCTCTCCCCCGCGGCGGCGGCGCGGCTGACCGGGGCGGCGGCCCGGGCGCTCGCGGCCACCGGCAGCACGGAAACGGACGGCTGGACCCGCGCGGTACTGCCCGTGGAGTCCGCGGACCAGGCGCACGCCTTCTTCCTGTCGCTGGGCGCCGAGGCCGAGGTACTGGCGCCGGCCGCGCTGCGCGCACGGCTGGCCGAGACCGCGGCCGCGCTGGCGGTCCGCTACGCCGGGCCCGCGCCGGAGGCGGAACCGCCCACGGCCGCCGCGCCCTGACCCGCCTCCGGGCGCCGGGCCGCGGTGGCGCTCAGCGGCGGCGGCGCATCCGCTCGCCGACCTCGCCCTCGTCCGTCTCCCACCAGGGGCGGGTGGACACGGGCACCTCGGCCCGAGCGGGCGCGGCCGGGGCCGAGGGGGCGGGCACCGCGGCGGAGGGCGCGCCGCCGCCCGAAGCGCCACCGGAAGCCCCGCCCGAAGCGCCCGCGGGAGAGTCGGAGGCCGCCGAAGCCCCGGAAGGCACCTGCTGCTCGGCCCGGGCCGACAGCACGGCCTCGCGGTCGAGGGCGGCGTCGAGCGCGGCGGTCTTGTCCCGGTCGGCGCGCCACCACTCCATGAAGACCAGCAGGAGGAAGGGCAGCCCGACGAGTTCGGCGAGGGCGAGCATGAGGCCGCCGCCGAGCATCTGGTCGCGCTTGACGGAGGGCCCCCAGTCGCGGGTGTGCGTGTGGTACCAGTGGCCGGCGACCAGGGTGCCGCTGGTCATCACGACGATGCCGGGCACGGAGTCGAAGAGTCCGTCGAGGAAGACCAGGACCGCGCGCACCGGGTGGTTGCACCAGCGCGGCAGCAGCTCCTGGCGGCTGAGCATGGGCAGCACGAACAGGCATCCGGTGAGCAGCAGTTGCAGGTGCATCAGCTGCCGTACGGAGTCGTGGGCGAGCGCGTGCGGGAAGTACGGCGTGAAGTAGATGGTCAGTTCGGAGACGAGCACCAGGACCGAGCTGATCAGCGGGTAGGTGAGCACGCGCACCGGGCGGGAGGAGAACGCGCGGCGCAGGCGGCTGCCGGGGGCGGCGAGGCCGATCGGGTCGCCGAGCGCGAGGCCGAGCGGGGCGAACAGGTCGAGCAGGATGTTCTGCACGGCCGCGGGCCAGAACAGCACCCGGTTGTAGACGGCGAGCGCCGACATGGTCGCGAACACCAGGGTGCCGAGGCCGAAGACGTAGAAGACGGCGACCCGCCACAGCGGCCAGCGGCCACCGGAGGCGAGCCTGCGCCGTACGCCGTATCCGTACACCGCGCCGAGCAGGAGCACGGCGGCCAGGGCGACGCCGTCGAGTTGCCAGGTGCCGAGGAAGCGGCTCCCGGTCAGCTCGGGCAGTGCCTGGAAGCCGGGCGCGGCTGCCGTGGTCGCCACATCTGTGCCTTTCGCGTGGGTCCTGGGCCGACGGAGCCACGCTAGTCCCCGGGCCGGGCCGCCCGTACGCAGGGGGGCGGCCCGGGGCCGGGGTGTCGTCAATCGCCGTGGGCCGCCCGGGGCGCCGCCGGACGGCCGTCAGGGGTGTGTCAGGACCTCTGGCGGCGCTGGGCCGGCTGCCGGTCGAGCCGGTGGGAGCCGGACTCCGGGGCGGGTCCGCCCTGGTCGGAGGGGTCCTCGGCGGTGTTCCCCGCGGTGTCCCCGGCGGGGTGTTCCCCGGCGGGCGCGGGCGTGGTGCCGTCGGCCGGGGCGCCCCCGCGGCTGACGGCCAGGCTCGTCGCGGTCGTCACCGCGAGCACGGCCACGATCACCCCCAGGGAGACGGGGATGGAGATCTCGGGGACGTGCACCCCGGCCTCGTGCAGGGCGTGCAGCACCAGCTTGACGCCGATGAACCCGAGGATCACCGAGAGCCCGTACGACAGGTGCACCAGCCTCTTGAGCAGGCCGCCGATCAGGAAGTAGAGCTGGCGCAGGCCCATCAACGCGAACGCGTTGGCGGTGAAGACGATGTACGGGTCCTGGGTGAGGCCGAAGATCGCCGGGATCGAGTCGAGCGCGAAGAGCACGTCGGTGGTGCCGATGGCGAGCATCACCACGAGCATCGGGGTCATCAGCCGCTTGCCGTTCTCGGTGACGAAGAGCAGCGTGCCGTGGTAGCTCCGGGTGGACGGGACGCGCTTGCGCACCGCCTTGAGCACCCGGTTCTCCTCGAACTCCTCGTCCTGCTGGGGTCCGGCCATCGCCTCCTTGACCAGCTTCCACGCGGTCCAGATCAGGAACGCGCCGAAGATGAAGAAGACCCACGAGAAGCTCGCCACGATGGTGGCGCCGGCCGCGATGAACACCGCGCGCAGCAGGAGCGCGATGAGCACGCCGATCAGCAGCACGCGCTGCTGGTACCGCGTGGGCACCGCGAACTTCGCCATGATCAGCACGAAGACGAAGAGGTTGTCGACGCTGAGCGACTTCTCGGTGATGTATCCGGCGAAGAACTCGCCGGCGGGGCGGCCGCCGGCGAAGACCAGCAGGCCGACGCCGAACAGCCCGGCGAGGACGACCCAGACCGCGGTCCAGATCCCGGCCTCGCGGACGGACACGTCGTGGGGGTTGCGGCCGATCAGAAAGTCGGCGCCGATGAGGGCGAACAGTCCTGCGATGGTGAGCGCCCAGAGGGTGAGCGAGACATCCACGGGATCTCCGGCTGTAGCGGTCGGTCAAACAACCGTACACGAATGCCCAAGAAATGGTAAAGAGATGCCGAAGGTGACGGCGTGTCGCACTCCGGGCGGCAGCGGCTCGCCGGGCAGGTCGTGCGTGCTCGCGGGCAGTCCGTACGGGGCCGAGCGGGCGGCTTCGGGCCGTGCGGACGCCGCGTCAGATCGGGCGGGGAACGGGGGCGGCGTGGGGAACGGTGGCGGCGTCAGCCGCGGCGGCCGGGGCGGGCGCGGTACGGCCGAGCCGCCCTCACCTCCCGTATGCCGGACGGGCCGCGGCCAGCCTGCGCAGCACCTGCGCCACCACCTGGCTGCCCGGCGGCACCAGCGCGGGTTCGTACGTCCACGCGTGGCCCACCCACGGGTCGGCGAGGTGGTCGCTGGGCAGCGGGGTGAGCCGCAGCATCGAGCGCCACAGCGGGTCGAGCACCGGGCCGTACGCCGAGGCGTCGTCGCGATCGGCGACCAGCAGCAGGTGGACGCCCGCGGCGGGCCCTTCGTCGGCGAGGTAGCGCAGCTGGTTGACGGCGCGGTCGTCGAAGCCGTACGGGAACTCGTTGACGATCAGCAACTGCTCGGCCTGGTCGAACCCGGGCGGCAGCGAGTCGGCCGCGCCGCCGCGCATGGCCATCTGGAGCAGGTCGACCCGCGCGGTGAGGCGGCCCAGCACCTCGTTGACACCGGCGGCGCCCGCGGCCGGCGGCGGCAGCGCCAGCGCGCCACCGGAGTACAGCGGGGCGAACGCGGTGGCGGCCGAGCCGGCCGGGTCCAGCGCGTGCATGGCGAAGCCGCCCGCCGGGTGGCAGGCCAGCAGCCGGGCGGCGGTCGCGACGGCGACCTCCATCGCGACGCCGCGGTCGTCGGCGCTGTCGATCCACAGCCCGCGCTCCAGCGGCAGCCGGACCAGCAGCGGGATCTGCAGTTCGGGCGCCTCGGGCACGGTGAGGCCGCCGAGCCGCACGGCGAGCGCCGGCTGCTCGGGCACTTCGTACGCGTGCCAGGCCGGGTTCTCCCAGCCGGCGAACGCGGGCGGCAGCGCGGGCTCGACCACCTCGGCCTCGGCGGCGAGTTGGGCGAGGTCGCGGTCGAGCACGGCCCTGGCCTGGTCGACCAGCGCGACCTGCTTCGTCATCGCCTGGTCGCGGGCCGCCTCGGCCTGCGCTCCGCCGCGGGTGCGCGGGTCGGCGAGCAGCGCGTCCAGCTCCTGGTCGTACCGCGACTGCGCGAAGTCCTCGGCGCTGCGGTACGCGGCGACGGTGCGGGCCAGATCCTCGAACATGCCCCAGATCTGGTTGTGCAGCCGCTCCTCCAAGGTCCAGCCGCCGGCGTCCCCGGCGACCGGGACGGGCGGGCCGTCCGCGGCGGCGGATGCCGCGGCGGACGGGGCGTACTGCGGCGGGTGCGGCGGCATCGGCGGGGCGCTCGACGCGGACGCCGGCTCGGGCTGCGGCGCGGCCGGTACGGTGCGGCGGCGCGGGTGGCGGTAGTCCACCGGGCCGGCCGGCGGCGCTTCGGCGGGGGCGGGCACGGTGGGCGCCGCGGAGGTCGTGTGTGCCGCGGGCGAGGTGGGCGACGTGGGCGTGGCGGGCGAGGTGGGCGCTGGGGGCGCGTCCACCGAGCGGGACTGCTCGCGCTCCACCGCGTCGTGGATCTCCTGCGCGACCGCGCGGGCGTCGGGCACGCCCTGGTCGAGCAGCAGCGCGGGCAGCCCGCCGTCGTACCCCTGGCCGACCGCGCGGACCTTCCAGGTGCCCTGGCGCCGGTAGAGCTCGACGGCGAGCAGGGCGGTCTCGCGGCCCAGGCCGGTGAGGGTGTAGCCGGCGATGGCGGTGCCGTCGGGGTCGGTCACGGCCACCTGCGGGGCCGGCGCGGCACCGAAGTCCGCGGGGGCGCCGGCGCGGCCGACGGGCAGCGCCAGCAGGACGTGCACGCGGTGCACGTCCTGCGGCATGGCGCCCAGGTCCACGGCGAGGCGGTGCTCGGCGGCGGCCTGCCGGGGCACCTCGACACCCGGAAGCTGCGGAGCGCCGGGGTGGGCCAGCCACTCCCGCCCGGCCGCCGGGCCCGACCGGCCGTCGCCGCTGTCCGGCCCGAAGGCCCGGCCCTCCGCGTCGCCCAGGGTGACCGCGGCCACCACCGGGGTCCCCGCCGACACCCGGATCTCCAGCCGGTTGCCGGGCAGCGGATGGTTCTGCCCCCGGACCAGTTCGGCCGTCATGCCAGCCGCCCCCTGCTTTTCGTTGTCGTGCGTGTCCGTCTGCGCGCCGTGGCCCGGTCGCCCGGGCCACGGCCCCACCCTGCTACAGGGCGGGCAGTATCGCCGGGATCAGGTCCTGGAACGTCCGGCCGTTGGCCGCGGTGCCGATCGCGGTCATCGACCAACCGGTGGTGCCGCGCTGCACCTTGGCCATGATCTGCGCGGTGTACGGGCCGCCGCCGGTGAGGGTGTAGCGGGCCAGCTCCTGGCCGTTGCTCTCGTCCACCAGGCGGCAGAACGCGTTCTGCACCTCGGCGAAGGTCTGGCCGGTGAAGGAGTTCACCGTGAAGACGATCTGGTCGACGTGCACCGGGACCCGCTGGAGGTCGACGATGATCGACTCGTCGTCGCCGCCCTGGCCCGCGCCGCCGACGAGGTTGTCGCCGGTGTGCCGGACCGAGCCGTCGTCACTGGTGAGGTGGCGGAAGAACACCACGTCGACCGGCTGCTTGTCGGCGAAGAGGACCGCGGAGGCGTCGAGGTCGATCTCCCGCGTGCGGCTGCCGAACAGACCCCGGCGCGGCGCAGCCTGCCAGCCCAGCCCCATCCTGACCGCGGTCAGCGTCCCCCCGTCGGCCTTGCTCAGGCTGATCTTCTGCCCCTTGGTCATGTTGACCGTCACGCGCTGTCCCCTCTCACCCGTTGTGTTCCGACTGCTTCGTGCGCTTCATCCGCGGCTCAGGCACGGAAAAGCCGTGCCCGCACCCTAACAAGACGCCGCCGGACGGTATCCCGGTTCGTCAGCGCGGAATTCCGATTGTCCGCCCGCCCCCTCACGGTGCTGACGCGCTTGCCCGCCCGGGGATACCGCGACGCAACATCCGCGGGCGCGGCCGGCGTTACGCGATGCCCGCCTCGCGCATCTGCCGCAGCTCCTTCTTCAGGTCGCTCAGCTCGTCCCTCAGCCGGGCCGCCACCTCGAACTTCAGCTCGCCGGCCGCGGTGTGCATCTGCTCGGTGAGTTGGGCGATGAGATCGGCGAGTTCCTCGGCGGGCATCGCCGCCCCCGTCCGCTTCTCGCCGGCCTTGCCGGCCAGCGCCGGCACCGGCGCCTTGCCGCGCGAGCGCTGCCGCCCGGAGCCCAGCAGCTCCTGCGTGTCGGCCTCCTCGCGCGCGTAGGCGTCCAGGATGCCGGCGATCTTCTTGCGCAACGGCTGCGGGTCGATGCCGCGCTCGGTGTTGTACGCGATCTGCTTCTCCCGGCGGCGGTTGGTCTCGTCGATGGCCTTCGCCATCGCCGGGGTGATCCGGTCGGCGTACATGTGCACCTGGCCGGAGACGTTACGGGCGGCGCGGCCGATGGTCTGGATGAGGGAGGTGCCCGACCGCAGGAAGCCCTCCTTGTCCGCGTCGAGGATCGCCACGAGCGAGACCTCGGGCAGGTCCAGGCCCTCACGCAGCAGGTTGATGCCGACCAGGACGTCGAACTCGCCGGCGCGCAGCTCCTGGAGCAGCTCCATCCGGCGCAGCGTGTCGATGTCGCTGTGCAGGTACCGCACCTGCACGCCCAGCTCCAGCAGGTAGTCGGTGAGGTCCTCGGCCATCTTCTTGGTGAGGGTGGTGACCAGCACCCGCTCGTCCTTCTCCGCGCGCACCCGGATCTCGTGCACCAGGTCGTCGATCTGGCCCTCGGTGGGCTTGACCACGACCTCGGGGTCGATCAGTCCGGTCGGCCGGATGATCTGCTCCACCACGCCGTCGCCGCGGGAGAGTTCGTACGGCCCAGGGGTGGCCGACAGGTAGACCTTCTGGCCGACCCGGGTCAGGAACTCCTCCCACTTCAGCGGGCGGTTGTCCAGCGCGGAGGGCAGCCGGAAGCCGTGGTCGACGAGGGTGCGCTTGCGGGACGCGTCGCCTTCGTACATCGCGCCGATCTGCGGCACCGTGTTGTGCGACTCGTCGATGACCAGCAGGAAGTCCTCGGGGAAGTAGTCGATGAGGGTGTCCGGGGCGGAGCCGGGGCCGCGGCCGTCGATGTGCCGGGAGTAGTTCTCGATGCCGGAGCAGGTGCCGATCTGCCGCATCATCTCGATGTCGTACGTGGTGCGCATCCGCAGCCGCTGGGCCTCCAGGAGCTTGCCCTGCTTCTCCAGCAGGGCGAGCTGGCCCTCCAGCTCCTGCTCGATCCCGGCGATGGCCCGCTCCATGCGCTCGGGTCCCGCGACGTAGTGCGTCGCGGGGAAGACGTAGACCTGCTCGTCCTCGGTGATGACCTCGCCGGTGAGCGGGTGCAGCGTGTAGAGCGCCTCGATCTCGTCGCCGAACATCTCGATGCGGACGGCCAGCTGCTCGTAGACCGGGAAGATCTCGACGGTGTCGCCGCGGACCCGGAAGGTGCCGCGGGTGAACGCCAGGTCGTTGCGCGTGTACTGGATGTCGACGAACTTGCGCAGCAGCCGGTCGCGGTCGATCACGTCGCCGACCTTGAGCCGGACCATCCGGTCGATGTACTCCTGCGGGGTGCCCAGGCCGTAGATGCACGAGACGGAGGCGACCACGACGACGTCCCTGCGGGTGAGCAGCGAGTTCGTCGCCGAGTGGCGCAGCCGCTCCACCTCTTCGTTGATCGACGAGTCCTTCTCGATGTAGGTGTCCGTCTGCGGGACGTACGCCTCCGGCTGGTAGTAGTCGTAGTACGACACGAAGTACTCGACCGCGTTGTTCGGCAGGAGCTCGCGGAACTCGTTGGCGAGCTGGGCGGCCAGCGTCTTGTTCGGGGCCATCACCAGGGTGGGGCGCTGGAGCCGCTCGATCATCCACGCGGTGGTCGCCGACTTGCCCGTGCCGGTGGCGCCGAGCAGCACCACGTCCTGTTCGTCGGCGCGGATACGGCGCTCGAGGTCCTCGATCGCCGCCGGCTGGTCGCCGCTGGGCTGGAAGGGGCTGACGACCTCGAAAGGCGCCACAGTGCGTTCGATGTCTGAAACGGGCCGCATGACACCACCGTACGGCGCCCCTGTGACAATCACGGTCCCGCTCGCCCCGCCCACCTCACGAAACGGCTTTGACCTGCGGTTTCCATGGTGGCGGCGGTGAGGCCGGGGGCGTTGTCGGACCCTGCGTCTAGCGTGGTGGGCATGGACGAGGTGGCGTGGGTGGTGCGGGACACGGCGGTGGGGCCGCTGATGGCGGCGTGGAGCGGTCAGGGTCTGGTGCTGGTGGCGTTCAGGGCGGGGCCGGCGACGGTGGCGCGGGAGGTGGGCGCGCTGGAGCGGCGGCTGGGGTGCGCTGTGGTGGAGGACCCGGAGCGGCTGGCGCCGGTGACGGAGCAGCTGGCCGCGTACTTCGCGGGGGAGCTGAAGGAGTTCGATCTTGCGCTGGACTGGTCGCTGACCACCGGTTTCAACCGGCGGGTGCTGCGGGAGCTGGCGACGGGCGTGCCGTACGGCGCGGTGGTGGGCTATCAGGACCTCGCCGACCGGGTGGGCGAGCCGGGCGCGGCGCGGGCGGTGGGCGCGGCGATGGGGGCGAATCCGCTGCCGGTGGTGGTGCCCTGCCACCGGGTGGTGGAGAGCGACGGCGGCATAGGCGGCTTCGGCGGCGGCCTGGAGATCAAGCGGACGCTGCTGGCGCTGGAAGGGGTGCTCCCCGCTCCGCTGTTCTGACGGCATCCCGGCGGGTCGGTGGGCCGGTGGGTGCGCGCGCTGCCCCGCTTCCGGCGGGTCGGTGGGCCGGCCCCGCGGACCGGGTGCCGGTGCGCCCGGGTGGGCCCGGCTGCGCCCGCCGGGCGAAGCGTGCCCGGGAACGGCCCGTTCGGTCCGATCTATTGACATGCCCCCGCCTCCTCCCCAGGATCACTCATCGGATGTATACCCATTCGCGATGGGCCAATCCCCAGGGCACTGAGGAGGGCGCATGACCACGTTCCCACGACGCCAGGTACTCGGAATGGCAGCGGGCGCAGCCGTGGGCACCACACTGATCTCCGCAGGAAGCGCGGCGGCCGACACCGCCGACACCGCAGCATCGCAGGCCACTTCGAATACGTGGGGGACCGTGCCGGACGCGGTACAGGTCCCGCTGGACGCCTGGTTCGACAACGACGGCATCGACACCGCGGCCGCCCGCGGCGGGGACTTCGACGGCTCCGGCTACTCCTTCCCCGGCGAGGAGCTGCCGTCAGGGACAGCAGTCGTCGGAGGGGTGAGCTTTCGCTTTCCCTCGTCCGCGGCCGGCGCCAAGAACAACATCGTGGCGAACGGGCAGCGCGTCGACCTCCCGCCCGGCGGGTATCTGTTCGCCTCGTTCCTCGTCTCGTGCAGCTACGGCGCGACCTCGGGCACCGCGACCGTGCACTACGCGGACGGCAGCACGTCCACCGCCGCGCTCGGCGGCGGCGACTGGTACTCCGGCGGCGGTGCGTTGACCACGACCTTCCGCTACTCCCCCGACGGCACCGACCCGCACCCGGTCTCCATGAGCGTCAGCGAGCTGTGGACGGACCCGACGCGGCAGGCCGTCGGTGTCACCCTTCCCTCCACCGGGCCGGCCCAGGCCGGCACCTCCGCGCTGCACGTCTTCGCGCTCTCCCTGCAGCCGGCCGCCACCGGCCGCGCGCTGACCATCCGCTCGGCCGCCTCCACCAACTCGCTGACCGGCCCGCACGGCACCCAGAGCGTCGAGGCCACCGTGCTCAACGCCGGCACCGTGTGGGTCCGGCCCACCGACGCGCTCTCGGTGGACGTCTCGGTCGACAGCGGCTCCGCCGGCGCCCGTACGATCGCCCCCGCCGCGGTGCCGTTCCTCGGGCCCGGCGAGCAGGCCCGGCTGCGGATCGGCATCCGCAACGCGCCGGGGACCGCGCCCGGCACCGCCGCCACGGGCACCGTGCGGGTCACCGGCCGCGGCCGGACCGCCGCCGCCCGCAGCACCCCGCTGATCCTCGGCACCCCCGACTACCAGCCCACCGACGCGTCGCTCGACACCCACCAGGCCCCGTACTGGTTCAGCGACGCCAAGTTCGGCATCTTCATCCACTGGGGCGTCTACTCGGTGCCGGCCTGGTCGCCGGTCGGCGGCTCGTACGCCGAGTGGTACTGGAACTCGATGCAGACCACCGGCGACCCGGTGAACGCCTACCACGCGCAGACCTACGGCGAGGACTTCGCGTACGACGACTTCATCCCGATGTTCACCGCGAGCCGGTTCAACCCCCGTTCCTGGGTGGAGCTGTTCCAGGACGCGGGCGCCGAGTACTACGTGCTGACCTCCAAGCACCACGAGGGCTTCGCGCTGTGGGACACCAAGGTCTCCGACCGCAACGCGGTCCGGATGGGACCCCACCGCGACCTGGTCGACGCGCTGTTCACCGCGTCGCGCACGTACACCCCGCGGCTGCACAACGGCCTGTACTTCTCGATGCCCGAGTGGTTCAACCCGGACAACCCGTGGATGGGCCACGCCCCGCGCAACCCGTACACCCTGGAGCCGGTGCCGTACACCGGCTACACCGCGGGCAAGGACTTCGTCGCGGACTACCAGGCCCCGCAGATGCGGGAGTTGATCGAGGGCTACGACCCCGACGTCATCTGGTGCGACATCGGCGGCGCCAACGACAGCGACCATGTGCTCGCCGACTACTTCAACCACGCCAAGAACCGGGCGCGTCCGAAGGACGTGACGGTCAACGACCGCTCCGGCATCGCGCCGCACGACTTCACCACGCCGGAGTACACCACCTACGCCAACACGGTGGTGGCGAAGTGGGAGGCCAGCCGCGGCCTGGACCCGCACAGCTACGGCTACAACCGCGCGACCCCCGACGACCAGTACATGACCGCGGAACAGGTCGTGCAGACGCTCGTCGACATCGTCAGCAAGAACGGCAACTTCCTGCTCGACATCGGGCCCAAGGCCGACGGCACCATCCCGTCGGTCATGGAGCAGCGGCTGCGGGAGACCGGCCGGTGGCTGCGGGTCAACGGCGAGTCGGTCTACGGCACGACGTACTGGTCGGCAATGGCGCAGCTCGACGAGCTGCGGTTCAGCGTCAAGCAGGGCGAGGCGTTCTACATCTCCTCGCTGGGCGACCCGGGCAGCAAGCTGGTGGTGCGGGCGCCGGTGCCGATCCGCAAGGGCGACAAGGTGACCATGCTGGGCCATGACCGGCCGCTGGACTGGGAGTTCGACGGCGGCACGCTCACCGTGCAGGTCCCGGCCGCGGCCCGCGCGGCCGGGAGGTACGCCTGGGTGTTCAAGGTCCACTGGTCGCGCTGACGTGCTGACCGCGCCGCCCCGCGGTCCCGGGGCGGCTACGTCCCCGGTCCCCGTCCCCGGCCCCCGCTCACTCCTCGGAGCTGCGCGGGTCGGGGATCTGCGGGCGGCCCGCGGCCCGGGGCAGTTCGGCCGGGGCGGGTGCGTCGGGCTCGGTGAGCGCGGCGCGCTCGGCCGCGGGATCGGCCTTCGGGCCGGCCCCGGCGGCCTGCTCGCCGGCCGACCCGGCCTCCGCCTCGGCCGGCGCCCCCTGCTCGGCGCCGCCCGTACCGCCGGTGCCCCCGGTGCCGCCCGCCGCCCGGTCGAAGAAGCGCAGCATCTCCACCGGGAACGGCATGACCAGCGTGGAGTTCTTCTCCGCGGCGACCTCCACCACGGTCTGCAGCAGCCGCAGTTGCAGGGCCGACGGGTTGGCGTCCATGGTCTTGGCCGCCTCGGACAGCTTCTGGGACGCCTGGAGCTCACCGTCGGCGGTGATGATGCGCGCCCGCCGCTCCCGATCGGCCTCGGCCTGCCGGGCCATGGACCGCTTCATGGACTCCGGCAGCGCCACATCCTTGATCTCGACCCGGTCGATGTGCACGCCCCACCCGGTGGCGGGGGTGGACAGCATCAACTCCAGCCCCTCGTGCAGTCGCTCCCGCCCCGAGAGCAGGTCGTCCAGTTCGCTCTTGCCGATGATCGAACGCAGCGAGGTCTGCGCGACCTGGAGCATCGCGAACTGGTAGTTCTGCACGTCGACCGTGGCCCGGATCGGGTCGATCACCCGGAAGTACAGCACGGCGTCGACCCGCACCGACACGTTGTCGCGGGTGATGCCGTCCTGCGCGGGCACCGGCATGGTGACGACCTGCATGTTCACCTTCGTCATGCGGTCCATGAACGGCACCAGCATGCGCGGGCCCGGCTCCTTGGGCAGCGCGTTGACCCGACCGAAGCGGTAGATCACCCCGCGTTCGTACTGCTTCACCACCTTGACGCTGCTCATCAGCCCGATCACGCCGATGACGGCGAGGATGATCACAAGGACGACGACGGCTTCCATACCCGGGCCCCTCTCGCAGGGCAGTAGGTCAGTTCGCGTCGAAGCGGGCAGCGGCCAGGTAGTCGGGGCGCGGGTCGAGCGCGGCGGCGAGCCGGAAGTGTCGCTGGGCCTCGGCGGAGCGGTTGGCGCGCTCCAGGGTACGGGCGAGCGCGAAGTGCGCGAAGGCGTTGTCGGGTTCCCGTTCGAGAACGATCTGGAACTCCAGCTCGGCCGGGCGCAGTTGGGCCGCGGCGAAGAAGGCGCGGGCGCGCAGCAGGCGGGCCGCGGTGTTCTCCGGGTGGGCGGCGATCACGGGGTCGAGGAGCTTGACGGCACCGCGCGGGTCGCGGGCGGACAGCAGCTGCTCCGCGGCGCGGTAGTCGATGACGAGGGTTTCCGGGGACCGCTCTTGCAAGGCCGCCTCCCTGGAATCGGGCACGGGTGACGAGTGATCGTCTGGTCAGACATACCCAACACAACCGGCGGCAACCGCATTCCCGACGGCATCCCGCCCGGCTCGGCCCGGCCCTTGCCTGCCCGCCCCACCTGCCCGGCCGGTCCCCATGGCCCGGTCCCCATGACCCTTGTCCCGCCGCGCCCCCGCGCCCCCGCGCCCGCCCCGTACGGCCCTACGCCCCCGCGGACCCGCTCGCGCGTTCCCGCAGCTTCCGCCAGACCTCCCGCACCTGCGGTTCGAGGTCCTCCAGCGGCCCGTCGTTGTCGATCACCAGGTCCGCGATCGCCAGTCGCTCCTCACGGGCGGCCTGCGCGGCCATCCGGGCGCGGGCCTCCGGTTCGGCCATGCCGCGCTGCCGGACCAGCCGGTCGAGTTGCGTGGCGGGGGCGGCGTCCACGACGACCACCAGGTCGTAGCGCGGGGCGAGGCCGTTCTCGGTGAGCAGGGGGACGTCGTGCACCACGATCGCGTCCGGGCCCGCGGCCTGCTGGAGTTCGGCGGAGCGCTCCGCGACCAGCGGGTGCACGATCGCGTTGAGCGCCTTGCGGCGCTCCTCGTCGGCGAAGACGATCGCGCCGAGCTTCGGGCGGTCCAAGGCGCCGTCCTCGCACAGTACGCCCGGGCCGAACTCCGCGGCCACCGCGGCCAGTCCGGGCGTGCCGGGCTCGACCACCTCCCGCGCGATGCGGTCGGCGTCCACCACGGTCGCGCCGTACGACCCGAGCAGGCGCGTCACCTCGCTCTTGCCGGCACCGATGCCCCCGGTCAGCCCCACGTTCAGCATGTGCAGAGCTTAACGGGACGGCTCCGGCGCGCGGGCTGCCGGCTCAGCGCCCGTCGTCTTCCTGGTCGGCGAGGAACCGCTCGAACTCGGCGGCCAGGTCGTCCGCGGAGGGCAGGTCCACGGGTTCGGCGATCAGGCTCTCGCGGTTCTGCGAACCGGCCACCGCGTCGTACTGGCTCTCCAAGCCGCGGACGACGGAGACGAGTTCGCCGTCGCCCTCGGCGACCTGGCGGTCGATCTCGACGCGGACGGTGTGGGCCTCGCGGCGCAGCGCGTGCGCCACGTCGGGCAGCACCAGGCCGGTCGCGGCGGTGATGGTCTCCAGGACGGCGAGCGCGGCGTCGGGGTAGGGCGAGCGCGCGAGGTAGTGCGGCACGTGGGCGGCGACGCCGAGGACGTCGCGGCCGGCTTCGGCGAGCCGCAACTCGACCAGGCTGGCGGCGCTGCCGGGGACCTGCGCCTCGTCGAACCAGGCGCGGTGGCCGGGCATCAGGTCCACCCGGTTGCCGTGCGGGGTCAGGCCGACCGGGCGGGTGTGCGGCACGCCCATCGGGATGCCGTGGAAGTTGATGGCCAGTCGGACGCCGAGCCGCTCGATCACCTGGAGCACGGCGGCACTGAAGCGCTCCCACTCCACATCCGGCTCGGAGCCGGTGAGCAGCAGGAACGGCGTGCCGGTGGTGTCCCGCACCAGGTAGAGGTCGATGCAGGGCGCTTCGTACGACGACCAGTGGTCGCGCTCGAAGGTCATCAGCGGGCGGCGCGCGCGGTAGTCGACCAGCCGGTCGGCGTCGAAGCGCACGACGAGCTGGTTGTCGAGCCGGTCCAGCAGGTGCTGTGCGATCTGCTGGCCGGTCTCGCCGGCGTCCATGTAGCCCTCGAAGTAGTAGAGCAGGACGGGCCCGGCGTCGCCGACCGCTTCGTCAACGGCTTCGGCACCGCCCGGTTCGTACGCGTACAGCCCCTGCGGATCGCCCACGGTGATCGTCCTCCCTCGGTCCTCGTCAGCCACAACGAACCGTATCCGCCTGCCATTCCCGCGCACGCGGGCCAACCGGTTTCCGGCCGGGGCCGGTTCCCACCCTTGACCGGCCACCGGACCGCCCCTACGGTCGCGACACGCCGTCGTTGTTCATGATGACGGCCATCGTCCACATACCTGATACGTACCTGAATCCGAAAGGTGTTCGGATGCGAACCCCTGCGCTCCCCCACGCGCTCCCCCACCCGTTCCTCACGCTGTCCGCGACCGGCGCGCTGCTGGCCGTCGGCTGCCTGCTCCCGGCCGCCACCGCCACCGCGGCACCCGCCGCCACCGTCGAGGTCACCACCGCCAAGGAGCTCAAGGCCGCGCTCACCGCGGCCGCTCCCGGCCAGACCATCCACCTCGCCGACGGCACGTACACCGGCAACTTCAAGGCGTACACCCCGGGCACCGCGGACGCCCCGATCACGCTCACCGGCTCCTCCGCCGCGATCCTCAGCTCCTCCGGCGGCTACGGCCTCTACCTGGACGGCGCGAGCTACTGGAACGTGGACGGGCTGACCGTCACCGGCGGCCAGAAGGGCATCGTCACCGACACGGCCGACCACGTGGTGATCGACTCGGTGACCGTGCACGACCTGCAGATGGAGGGCGTGCACTTCCGCACCTCCAGCACGGACGACGTGATCCGGAACTCCCGGATCTACAACACCGGCCTGCAGCGCCCCGGTTACGGCGAGGGCGTCTACGTCGGCACCGCCAACACCCTGGACGACAAGAGCGACCGGGTGCAGATCCTCGACAACGTCATCGGCCCGAACGTCGGCGCCGAGAACATCGACCTCAAGGAGGGCACCACCGGCGGCGTCGTCTCCGGCAACACCTTCGACGGCAGCGGCCTGAGCATGACGAACTACGACGACTCGTGGGTCGACGTCAAGGGCAACGACTACACGATCACCGGCAACCACGGCAGCCGCACCATCAACGACGGCTACCAGACCCACACCCAGCAGCCCGGCTGGGGCTGCGGCACCGTCTTCCGCGCCAACGACTCCGACCTCACCGGCTCGACCGGCGCGAACCAGCTCGCGATCGACGTCACCAACGCGTCGGCCGACTGCCCCACCACCGTCTACGGCTCCAACACCGTCACCGGCGGCAAGGGCCTGACCAACATCGCGGTCACCCCGTAGGCCGGCGGAAACGGCGGTGGGCCCGCACCTCTCGGGAAGAGAGGTGCGGGCCCACCGTGGAGCCTTGGAGCGGAGAGCGTCAGCTCTGGCCGCCCGCGAGCTTCTCGCGCAGTGCGGCGAGCGCCTCGTCGGAGGCGAGGGCGCCGCTGCTGTCGTCGGACTCCGAGGAGTACGAGCCGCCACCGGTGCCCGCGGCCGCCGCCGGGGAAGCGGAGCCGGCCTCGGCCGCCGCCTGCTCGTCGGCCTCGCGGGACTTGATGACCTGCGCCTGGTGCTGCTCGAAGCGGGCCTGGGCCGTGGCGTACTGGCCCTCCCACTCCTCGCGCTGCTTGTCGTACCCCTCGAGCCAGTCGTTGGTCTCGGGGTCGAAGCCCTCGGGGTAGATGTAGTTGCCCTGGTCGTCGTAGGACGCGGCCATGCCGTACAGGGTCGGGTCGAACTCGACCGAGGCCGGGTCGGCGCCGAAGGACTCGTTGGCCTGCTTGAGGCTCAGCGAGATCCGGCGACGCTCCAGGTCGATGTCGATGACCTTGACGAAGATCTCGTCGTTGACCTGGACGACCTGCTCGGGGATCTCCACGTGGCGCTCGGCCAGCTCGGAGATGTGCACCAGGCCCTCGATGCCCTCGTCCACGCGGACGAACGCACCGAACGGAACGAGCTTGGTGACCTTCCCGGGCACGACCTGCCCGATCTGGTGGGTCCGGGCGAACTGCTGCCACGGGTCTTCCTGGGTCGCCTTCAGCGACAGGGAGACGCGCTCGCGGTCCATGTCGACGTCCAGGACCTCGACCGTGACCTCCTGGCCGACCTCGACGACCTCGGAGGGGTGGTCGATGTGCTTCCAGGACAGCTCGGAAACGTGCACCAGGCCGTCGACCCCGCCGAGGTCCACGAACGCACCGAAGTTGACGATCGAGGAGACGACGCCGGAGCGCACCTGGCCCTTCTGCAGGGTGGTGAGGAAGGTCTGGCGGACCTCGCTCTGGGTCTGCTCCAGCCAGGCACGGCGGGACAGGACCACGTTGTTGCGGTTCTTGTCCAGCTCGATGATCTTCGCCTCGAGCTCCTTGCCGACATACGGCTGGAGGTCGCGGACCCGGCGCATCTCGACGAGCGACGCGGGCAGGAAGCCGCGCAGGCCGATGTCGAGGATGAGGCCGCCCTTGACGACCTCGATGACGGTACCGGTGACGATGCCGTCCTCTTCCTTGATCTTCTCGATGGTGCCCCACGCGCGTTCGTACTGCGCGCGCTTCTTCGAGAGGATCAGGCGGCCTTCCTTGTCCTCCTTCTGGAGGACCAGGGCCTCGATCTCGTCGCCGACGGCAACGACCTCGTTGGGGTCGACGTCGTGCTTGATCGACAGCTCGCGGGAGGGGATGACGCCTTCGGTCTTGTAACCGATGTCGAGCAGGACCTCGTCCCGGTCGACCTTCACGATGACGCCGTCGACGATGTCGCCGTCGTTGAAGTACTTGATCGTCTCGTCGATCGCGGCGAGGAAGGCTTCCTCGTTGCCAATGTCGTTGACCGCCACCTGCGGGGTGGTACGAGGGGCCTCGGTGCTGCTCGTCATTAGGGAAAGGACTCCGGTACGGACAGTAAGTCGTAGGTACTGCTACGCCGGGAGCCTTTTTCTACCTGCCGCCCCCACCTACTCACGGGGGCCCGAAGCCGCTAGGCCGAGGGTTTGCAACAGTTCGAGCGTGGCCTGCTCCGTCTGAGGCGCGCAGGCTCGCAGCGCAACTTGTAGCATACGGGGGCAGCCGGGCACGGTCAATGCGCGAAGAGGCACAGCAGGCGCATAACGGACCGAACCGGCCCAACTCCACCACCCGCTGGTCTTCTCAGAGAGTACGACGACTGCCGCGATGATCCAAGGACCCGAACCCGAAGCGACCCGGCGCACCGCGGGGACCACGGAGAGCAGCCGGGCGAACCGCCGGTGGTGGGACCGCAACGCCGACGAGTACCAGCGCGAGCACGGCGACTTCCTCGGCGACGACCGCTTCGTGTGGGGCCCGGAGGGGCTCGACGAGGCGGAGGCCGGGCTGCTCGGCCCGGTCGGCGGGCTCAAGGACCTGGACGTCCTGGAGATCGGCGCCGGCGCCGCCCAGTGCTCCCGCTGGCTCGCCGCGCGCGGCGCCCGCCCGGTCGCCCTCGACCTGTCCCACCGCCAGCTCCAGCACGCCCGGCGGATCGACCTGGACGACGACGCCGGCCCGGGCAAGGGGAACGCGCCCGCCCTGGTGCAGGCCGACGCCGGCACCCTGCCCTTCGCCGACGCCTCCTTCGACCTGGCCTGCTCCGCCTACGGCGCGCTGCCCTTCATCGCGGACACCGCACGCGTGCACCGCGAGGTGGCGCGGGTGCTGCGACCCGGCGGCCGGTGGGTGTTCTCCGTGACGCACCCGGTGCGCTGGGCCTTCCCCGACGAGCCCGGCCCCGAGGGCCTGACCGCCGTCTCCTCCTACTTCGACCGGACCCCCTACGTCGAGCAGGACGACCGCGGACTGGCCGTCTACGTCGAACACCACCGCACCCTGGGCGACCGGGTGCGGGAGATCGCCGCGGCCGGGCTGCGGCTGGTCGACGTGGTCGAGCCGGAGTGGCCGGCGTGGAACGACCAGGAGTGGGGCGGCTGGTCCCCGCTGCGCGGACGGCTGCTGCCGGGCACCGCGATCTTCGTCTGCCTCGCCCCGTGATCCGGCCGCGGCCCGAGGGCCTGGCCCTGCCGGTCGCCCCGGTGGTGCCCGCGCTGCTGGCCGCGCTGCGGGAACGCGGCCGCGCGGTGCTGGCCGCACCGCCCGGGACCGGCAAGACCACGCTGGTACCGCTGCTGCTGGCCGCCGAGTTCGGCGGGCGGGTGCTGGTCGCCGAGCCCCGGCGGATGGCCGCGCGGGCCGCCGCCCGGCGGATGGCCTGGCTGCTCGGCGAGGAGGTCGGCGGCACCGTCGGCTTCACGGTGCGCGGCGAGCGGCGGGTGTCGGCGGCCACCGCCGTGGAGGTGGTCACCACCGGGGTGCTGCTCCAGCGGCTCCAGCGCGACCCCGAACTGGGCGGCGTGGGCACGGTGATGCTCGACGAGTGCCACGAACGACACCTCGACGCCGACACCGCGACGGCCTTCCTGCTGGACGTACGGTCCGTGCTGCGGCCGGAGCTGCGGCTGCTGGCGGCCTCCGCGACGACCGACACCGCGGCGTGGGCGGCGCTGCTGGACGGCCCGGTCGTCGAGGCCGAGGGAGTGCTGCACCCGGTGACGGTGCGATGGGCACCGCCGCCCCGCCCGGTACGCCCACCGCACGGCATGCGGGTGGACCCGGCGCTGCTGGACCACGTGGCGGCCACCGTGCGCCGCGCCCTGGGCGAGCGGGACGGCGACGTGCTGTGCTTCCTGCCCGGCGCCGGCGAGATCGCCCGGGTGGCCGGGATACTCGGCGGGCTCGGCGTCGACATCCTGCAAGTGCACGGGCGGGCGCCCGCCGCCGTCCAGGACGCCGCGCTCGCCGCCGGGCAGCGCCGCCGGGTGCTGCTGGCGACGTCCGTGGCCGAGTCGAGCCTGACCGTGCCCGGAGTGCGGGTCGTGGTGGACTGCGGGCTCGCCCGCGAACCGCGGATGGACCACGCACGCGGCCTCGGCGCGCTGACCACGGTGCGGGTCTCCCGGGCCGCCGCCGACCAGCGGGCCGGCCGCGCGGGCCGGGAGGCGCCCGGCACCGTCTACCGCTGCTGGGCCGAGGCCGAGCACGCCCGGCTGGCCAGGCTGCCCGCGCCCGAGATCGCCCTCGCCGACCTCACCGCGTTCGCGCTCCAGGCCGCCTGCTGGGGCGAGCCGGACACCACCGGGCTCGCGCTGCTCGACGCTCCCCCGCCCGGCGCCCTGGCCGCCGCCCAGGCCACGCTGCGCGGGCTCGGCGCCACCGACACCGCCGGTCGCGCCACCGACCGCGGCAAGCGGCTCGCGCTGCTCGGCCTGCACCCCCGGCTCGCCCGCGCCCTGCTGGACGCCGCCCCCGAGGCGGGCGCCGCCCGCGCCGCGGAAGTGACCGCCCTGCTGTCGGAGGAGATTCCCGGCTCCTACGGCTCCGACCTGACCGGCGCCTGGCACCGGGCCCGGCGCGGCGGGGACCCGTACGGCGCCCGCTGGCGTTCCGAGGCCCGCCGCTTGGAGGGCGCCCTGCGCACCTCGTCCCCGGCAGGCACCGGCAGGGGCACGGGCCGCGGAACCGGCAAGGGTGCCGGCGCGGGCAGGGACGGCGGAACGGCTGCCGGTACGGGCAGGGGCGGCGGCGATACGGCTGCCGGCGCGGGCGAGCTCACGGACGACGCGGTGGCCGGGCTGGTCGCCGCGCTGGCCTTCCCGGAGCGGGTGGCGCGGCGGCGCGGGCCGGGCGCGTACCTCATGGTCGGCGGCACCGCGGCGGAGGTCGCCGGCGGCATCGGCGAGGCGGAGTGGATCGCGGTCGCGGTCGCCGACCGGAGCGCGGGCCGGGCCGGCGCCCGGGTGCGGGTGGCAGCCGTCGTCGACGAGGGCATCGCCCGGCAGGCGGCCGGCGACGCCCTGGAGTCGTACGAAGAGGTGCGCTGGCGGGACGGCGACGTGGTCGCGCGCCGCGTGGAGCGGCTGGGCGCGGTCGAGTTGGGCACCGCGCCGCTGCGCCGCCCCGACCCGTCCGCGCTGCGCGCCGCGCTCCTGGAGGGACTGCGGGCCGAGGGCACCGGGCTGCTGCGCTGGTCGCGCGAGGCGGGCGAGCTACGGCAGCGGATGGCGTTCGCGCACCGGGTGCTGGGCGGGGCGTGGCCGGACGTCGCCGAGGAGGCGCTGCTGGCGCGGGCCCCCGAGTGGCTGGGGCCCGAGCTGGCCGCCGCCCGGCGCCGCGCCGACCTCGAACGCGCCGACGCCGGCGCCGCGTTGAACCGCCTGCTGCCCTGGTCGACCGGCGAGGCGGCCCGCTTCGCCGAGCTGGTACCCGAACGGATCAAGGTCCCGACCGGGTCCCGGGTCCGGGTGGACTACAGCGGCGAGCAGCCCGTACTCGCCGTCAAACTCCAGGAGTTGTTCGGGCTGCGGGACACACCGACCGTGGCCGGGGTGCCGGTCCTCATCCACCTGCTCTCGCCCGCCGGGCGCCCGGCCGCCGTCACGGCCGACCTCGCGTCCTTCTGGCGCGAGGGGTACCGGGCGGTCCGAGCCGAGCTGCGCGGGCGCTACCCGCGCCACCCGTGGCCCGAGGACCCCTCGACCGCCCAACCCACCCGCGCGGTACGCCCACGGAAGTAGGGAGCCGGGACCCTCCGGGGGCCCGTTCTGCCGGTTGGGGGACCACCTGCCGGTGGTGGGCTGGTCGCGCGGTTCCCCGCGCCCCTGACGGGTGACCGTCTTCTCGCGGAAGCAGCCGGGCTTACCCAGGGCAACCATCCACCGGTGAGTGATCCCTGAACGGACAGAACCACCCACCCCGGAGGGTCATGCCACCCGGCCCCGGTTACGGCTTGAGCGCTGCCCCGGTAGCCGCGCCGGCGGTGTTGGTGGGGTCGGGGGTCCCCGTGCCGTCGCTGCCGTCACCGCTGCCCGCGCCGTCGCTCCCGCAGGGGTCCGGCGTCGGCGTGGCCGTGCCGGAGTCCGTCGGCGTCGGCGTGGCCGTCGGCGTGGCGGTGCCCGAGTCCGTGGGAGTGGGCGTCGTGGAGTCCGTGGGGCAGCCCGGGCCGGTCGGGTCACCGGTGGGCGGCGTGGTGGGCGAGCCCGTCGGGTCCCCGGTGGGCGGCGTGCTGGGCTGGCCGCCGGTCGGGCTGCCCGTCGGGCTGGACGAACCCGGCGAGGTCGGCGCCACGGTGCCGCCCACACTCTTCGTCGGCGACGGAGACGGCGACGCGGTGCCCGAGGGCGACGGCTTCGGGGAGGACGTCACCGGAGCCGGCGTCTTGATCGCGGGGCCGGACGAGCCCGGACGGTCCGGCACGGAGACCGTGCCGCCCTGCCGGAAGTGCTCGTACCAGGCCATCACCAGGTTCAGGTAGTCCTGCGAGTGGTTGTAGCCGAGGATCGCCCGGTCCATGTCACCGGGCACCGCCAGGTTCCGGCCGTCGGCGCACAGGTAGTGCGCGGCCGCGAGAGCGGCGTCGAAGATGTTGTTCGGGTCGCTCACCCCGTCGCCGTTGCCGTCCGCGCCCCACGTGCGCCACGTGGACGGGATGAACTGCATCGGCCCGACCGCCCGGTCGTGCACCGGGTCGCCGTCGTACCGGCCGTTGTCGGTGTCGGTGATGTCCGCGAAGCCCTTGCCGTTCAGCACCGGGCCGAGGATCGGCTTGTACGTGGTGCCGTTCGCGTCGACGGCGCCACCGCGGGCCTGCCCGGACTCGACCTGCCCGATCGCGGCCAGCAACTGCCACGGCAGGTGGCAGCCCGGGTCGGACTGCGCGACCGACTCCTGTGCGTGCTCGTACGCCGCGAGCACCGTCGTCGGCAGGCTCGCGCCGCCGCCGGGCACCGTCACGGTCGTCCCGCTGCCGCTGCCGGGGGTCGAGGCGACCGGGCCCTGCGGCGTGTTGAGCGGGGGAAGTTGGGTGACATACGGGGAGTCGCCGTCGATGGAGCCGTCGGGCGTCGCGCCCGCCTGGGCCTGCGACTGCTGCTCCTGCGTGGCGGCATGAGCGACCGGGAGGAGGCCGGGGGCCTGTGAGGCTCCCAACGCGGCCATCGCCGCGGCGGCCACCGCGGTGCCCGCCGCTGTCCTGCGCACCCTCTTGCTCTTACCGAAGCGCCGCGCTGCCATATCGGCGTCCCTCCCCAAAGCGAGATACGGGCCCGTCCCGGCTCCGCAACTCGGATGACCCTACGGCAACTTCAGCCCCCCGACTACAGGGTCCCGATGAATCCACAGGGTACGGATGTGGTCCGCCCGGTGCCGGACCCGCCGGGCTGCCCCCTTCTGCCGGTTCGGGGACCACCCGCCGGTGAACGGTTGCGCACGCAGGGCCCCGCGCCCCTTGGCCGGTGCGGCTCCTGCGCGAACAGAGCGTCACCTACCCACCGGCAGGTGGTCCCCGAACCGACGGAACCACCCACCCCGGAGGGTCCCGTTGACTAGTGGGCCGCGGACTCCCAGTCGGGACCCGCACCCACGGACACGTCGAGCGGAGCACGCAGCGGGTACGCCGTGGACATCTCGTGGCGGACCAGCGCCTCCACCTGCTCGCGCTCGCCCGGGGCGACCTCCAGGACGATTTCGTCGTGCACCTGGAGCAGCATCCGCGAGTCGAGCTGCCGCTCGGTCAGCGCCTCGTCGACCCGGAGCATCGCGATCTTCACGATGTCCGCGGCCGACCCCTGGATCGGCGCGTTGAGCGCCATCCGCTCGGCCATCTCCCGGCGCTGCCGGTTGTCGCTGTTGAGGTCGGGGAGATAGCGGCGGCGGCCGAGCAGCGTCTCGGTGTACCCGGTGCCGCGGGCCTCCTCGACGGCGCGGTGCAGATAGTCCCGCACCCCGCCGAACCGCTCGAAGTACGTCTCCATCAAGGCACGCGCCTCGGCCGCCTCGATCCCCAACTGCTGCGACAGCCCGAACGCCGACAGGCCGTACGCCAGGCCGTACGACATCGCCTTGATCTTGCGGCGCATCTCCGCGTCGACCTTGTCCCGCTCGACGGAGAACACCTGGGAGCCGACCGTGGTGTGCAGGTCCTCACCGGAGGTGAACGCGGCGATCAGGCCGTCGTCCTCCGACAGGTGCGCCATCACCCGCAGTTCGATCTGGCTGTAGTCCGCGGTGAGCAGCGACTCGTACCCCTCGCCGACGACGAAACCGCGGCGGATCGCCCGGCCCTCGTCGGTGCGCACCGGGACGTTCTGCAGGTTGGGATCGGTGGAGGACAGCCGCCCGGTGGCCGCGACGGTCTGGCTGAACGTGGTGTGGATACGGCCCTCGGGCGCGATCGTCTTGACCAGGCCCTCCACGGTGACCCGCAGCTTCGCCTGCTCACGGTGGCGCAGCATGATCACCGGCAGCTCGTGGTCGGTCTGCCCGGCCAGCCAGGCCAACGCGTCGGCGTCCGTGGTGTAACCGGTCTTCGTCTTCTTCGTCTTGGGCAGGCCCAGCTCGCCGAAGAGCACCTCCTGGAGCTGCTTGGGCGAGCCGAGGTTGAACTCGTGGCCCACCGAGGCGTGCGCCTCCTCCACCGCGTGCCGCACCGCGCCCGCGAACTGCTCCTCCAGCCCCTCCAGATGCGCCCGGTCCGCCGCGATCCCGGCCCGCTCCATCTTCGCCAGCAGCGCCGACGTCGGCAGCTCCACGTCATGCAGCAGCTCGGCCGCGCCCACCTCCGGCAGCCGCTGCCCGAACACCTCGCCCAGGTCCAGCACGGTCCGCGCCTGCACCATCAGCGCCTCGGCGGCGGCCGCCTCCCCGTCGTCCTCCTCGCCGAACGCCAACTGGCCGCTGTCCGAGGCCGCCGGTGCCAGCTCACGCCCCAGGTACTCCACCGACAGCACGTCCAGCGCGAACGACCGGCGGCCCGGCTTGATCAGGTACGCCGCCAGCGCGGTGTCCATCCCGACGCCCTCCACCCGCCAGCCGTGCTCGGCGAAGACCCGCATCACGTTCTTCGCGTTGTGCACCACCTTGGGCCGCTCGGCGTCGGCCAGCCACGCCGCGAACGCCTTCTCGTCCGCCCCGTCCAGCTGCGCCGGGTCGAACCACGCCGCGTCCTCGCCCGCGGCCAGCGCGACCTGCGTGACACCGCCCGAACCCAGCGCCCAGGTGTCCACGCTCGCCAGCCCCACCGGGCCCCCGGCATGCGACTCCAGCCAGCCCGGCAGCTCGCCGGCCGACAGCACCTCGCCCTCGACCGCCACCCCCTCGGCGATCTCCGCCTCCTCCGCGGCCGCACCCGGATCGGCGGCGAACAGCCGCTCCCGGAAGTTCGGATTGCGGAACTCCAGCGCGTCCAGCACCTGGCCCAGCGCCTCGCGGTCGTACGGCTCCCGGCCCAACTGCTCGGCGCCCGCGGGCAACGCCACGTCCCGCACCATCTCGGTCAGCCGCCGGTTCAGCTTCACCGCGTCCAGATGGGCCCGCAGGTTCTCGCCCGCCTTGCCCTTCACCTCGTCGACCCGCTCGCACAGCTCCGCGAACGAACCGAACTGGGTGATCCACTTCGCCGCGGTCTTCTCCCCCACCCCCGGGATACCCGGCAGGTTGTCCGACGGGTCACCGCGCAGCGCCGCGAAGTCCGGATACTGGCTCGGCGTCAGGCCGTACCGCTCCTCGACCTTCGCCGGGGTGTACCGCGTCAGCTCCGACACGCCCTTCGTCGGGTACAGCACCGTGACATGGTCCGACACCAGCTGGAACGAGTCCCGGTCGCCGGTGACGATCAGCACCTCGTAACCCAGCGCCTCCGCCTGCGTGGCCAAGGTGGCGATGATGTCGTCGGCCTCGAAGCCCTCCACCGCGAACCGCGGCACCAGCATCGCGTCCAGCAACTCCCCGATCAGCCCGACCTGCGAGCTGAACTCGTCGGGCGTCTTCGACCGCGTCGCCTTGTACTCCGGGAACTCGTCGAACCGCCACGTCTTGCGCGACACGTCGAACGCCACCGCCAGGTGCGTCGGCTGCTCGTCACGCAACGTGTTCGCCAGCATCGACGCGAACCCGTACACCGCGTTCGTCGGCTGGCCCGTGACCGTGTTGAAGTTCTCCACGGGCAGCGCGTAGAACGCCCGGTACGCCAGCGAATGCCCGTCGAGCAGCATCAGCCGCGGTCGGTCGGTCGTCTTCTTCGATCCGGATACTTTCTCAGCCACGATCCGATCCTCCCACGCCCCACCGACACTCCCTTCTTTCGCCGCCGGCTCGACGGCTGCCACGGGTGGACCGGGAAGGCGTTCGCGCCCGCTCGGGGACCGCAGGGCCCGGAGGCGAGCCGGCGGCAATACAGTGGCCGTATGGCGAAGAAGCCCCCCACCGGTGACCCTGTCCAGGACGCGCCGCACGTCGGCCCGCCGAAGCACGCCGCCGCGGGGCTGCCCGCGGTCGCGCAGAGCATGAAGATCGCCGAAGCCCAGATGGGCGCCCGAAGGACCGCGCTGACCCTGCTGAAGGTCAACCAGAAGAGCGGCTTCGACTGCCCCGGGTGCGCCTGGCCCGAAGGCGACCACCGCCACACGTTCGAGTTCTGCGAGAACGGCGCGAAAGCCGTCGCGGAGGAAGCGACACTACGCCGGGTCACCCCCGACTTCTTCGCCGCGCACCCCGTCTCCGACCTGGCCCGCCGCAGCGGATACTGGCTCGGCCAGCAAGGCCGCATCACCCAGCCGATGTACCTGCCCGAAGGCGCCGACCACTACGAAGCCGTGCCCTGGGAGCGGGCGTTCGAGATCATCGCCGGCGAACTGGGCGCCCTGGACAGCCCCGACGAAGCCGTCTTCTACACCTCCGGCCGCACCAGCAACGAAGCCGCCTTCCTCCTCCAGCTCTTCGCCCGCGCCTTCGGCACCAACAACCTCCCCGACTGCTCCAACATGTGCCACGAGTCCTCCGGCTCCGCCCTCACCGAGACCCTCGGCGTCGGCAAGGGCAGCGTCCTGCTGGAAGACCTCCACCGCGCCGAACTGATCATCGTCGCGGGCCAGAACCCCGGCACCAACCACCCGCGGATGCTCTCCGCCCTGGAGAAGGCGAAACGCGGCGGCGCCCGCATCGTCACCGTCAACCCGCTCGCCGAAGCCGGCACCGAACGGTTCAAGAACCCGCAGACCGCCACCGGCCTGGCCGGCCGCGGCACCGCGCTGTCCGACCTGCACCTGCCCATCCGGCTCGGCGGCGACCAGGCCCTCTTCCGCGCCCTTGGCCGCCTCCTCATCGAAGCCGACGCCCTCGACCACGACTTCCTCACCACCCACACCCACGGCTACCAGCAGTACGAAGCCGCCGCCCGCGCCACCGACTGGACCGAGGTCGAACGCGCCACCGGCCTCACCCGCGCCGAGATCCACGAGCTGCACGCCCTCGTCCTCGACGCCAAGAGCGTCGTCGTCTGCTGGGCCATGGGCCTCACCCAGCACAAGCACGCCGTCCCCACCATCCGCGAAGTCGTCAACTTCCTGCTGCTCGGCGGGAACGTCGGCCGCCCCGGCGCCGGCGTCTGCCCCGTCCGCGGCCACTCCAACGTCCAAGGCGACCGCACCATGGGCATCTTCGAACGCCCCGCCCCCGCCTTCCTCGACGCCCTGGAGAAGGAGTTCGGCTTCGCACCGCCCCGCCACCACGGCTACGACGTCGTACGCGCCATCCGCGCCCTGCGCGACGGCACCGCCAAGGTCTTCCTCGCCATGGGCGGCAACTTCGTCTCCGCCTCCCCCGACACCGACGTCACCGAAGCCGCCGTCCGCAAGGCACGGTTGACCGTCCACGTCTCCACCAAGCTCAACCGCTCCCACGCCGTCACCGGCGCCCGCGCCCTGATCCTGCCCACCCTCGGCCGCACCGAGAAGGACCGGCAGGCCGGCGGCGACCAGTTCGTCACCGTCGAGGACTCCATGGGCATGGTGCACGCCTCCCACGGCAACCTCGCCCCCGCCTCACCCCACCTGCTCTCCGAACCCGCCATCGTCAGCCGCCTCGCCCGCGCCGTGCTCGGCCCCCGCCACGCCATCCCCTGGGCCGACTTCGAAGCCGACTACGACCAGGTCCGCGACCGCATCGCCCGCGTCGTCCCCGGCTTCGACGACTTCAACACCCGCGTCCGCCACCCCGGCGGCTTCACCCTCCCGCACGCCCCCCGCGACAGCCGCACCTTCCCCACCGCCACCGGCAAGGCCAACTTCACCGCCGCGCCCCTGGAATACCCCGAAGTCCCGGCCGGACGGCTGCTGCTCCAGACCCTCCGCTCGCACGACCAGTACAACACCACCATCTACGGCCTCGACGACCGCTACCGCGGCATCAAGGGCGGCCGCCGCGTCGTCCTCGTCCACCCCGACGACGCCACCGCGGCCGGCCTCGCCGACGGCGACTACGCCGACCTCGTCAGCGAATGGACCGACGGCACCGAACGCCGCGCCGACGGCTTCCGCGTCGTGCACTACCCCACCCCCCGCGGCTGCGCCGCCGCGTACTTCCCCGAGACCAACGTGCTGGTGCCGCTCGACCACACCGCCGACACCAGCAACACCCCCGCGTCGAAGTCCGTGGTGATCCGGCTCGAACCCCACGAACCCGGCCGGCCCTGACTCCGGGCGGCCCTGCCCCGGCCCGACCGGACCCCGACCGGCCCGCACTCCCCCCCGGCCCTTACCCTCGACCTGCACGAACCGGTCGCACAACCGCAGAACGGAGCCGACCCGCATGGGCGAGCAGACCCCCACCCAGTTCTCCCCGGAGACGCTGGCGCAGTACGCCGGACTCGGCATCGACCTGCCCGCGCTGTTCTCGGCCGGCCCGCTCGGCAGCCGGATGGGCATCCGGATCACCGAGGCCGCGGCCGACAAGGTGGTGGGCACCATGCCCGTCGAGGGCAACACCCAGCCGTACGGGCTGCTGCACGGCGGCGCCTCCGCGGTCCTGGCGGAGACCCTCGGGTCGGTCGGGGCGATGCTGCACGGCGGGCCCAACAAGATCGCGGTCGGCGTCGACCTCAACGCGACGCACCACCGCAGCGTGCGCACCGGCACGGTGACCGGGACCGCCACTCCGGTCCACCGCGGGCGCTCCTCGGCCAGCTACGAGATCGTCATCACCGACGACGCCACCGGCAAGCGCGTCTGCACCGCCCGCCTCACCTGCATGCTCCGCCCCGCCTCCCCGCCCGCCCCCACGACCGCCTGACCCCGCCTGCCCCCGCCCGCGGGCCTCAGTACTTGGGGCCCACGTGCAGGTCCATCACCGCGACACAGGCCCGCCGGGCGACGGAGATGTTCCGCGCCTCACCGCGTCTACGGGTCTCGGTCCACGCCACGCCGACGCGGTCGAGCGCGTCCGTGAACAGTCCCCGGATGTCGGCCGATGTGTTGGTGAAGAAGTACCGCGGGTACGCGTAGCGCTTCGGCAGCCCTCCGACCGTCCGCACGGTCCAGTTGGTGACCCGGCAGCCGTCGGAGTGGATCAGCCCGCGGATGAACTCCCACGGGTACGCGGCCACGATCGTCTGCTGCCAGGGCTCCAGTGTGATCTTCCGCTCGTGTTTCCGCCCGGGACCGTGCTGGGGGAAGACCGCGGGCCACTGCTTGCTCATCGACGTGACCTGCACACAGCCTTGTTGGGCCACTCGGAAGACGGCACCGCCAGGACGGACCGCGCGGATCGCCTCCTCGCAGGCGTCGATGAGTCCGGGCCAGGCGTTGCCGCAGGCGATCCGCAGCGCGTGCACCCCGCGCCGGTGGGCGCTGATGCAGCCGTCACCGAGGTAGAGGCCGAGCAGGTACGGATACGCGGAACCGTCCGTCCGCAGCGGCGTCGCTCCCCGGCTGACCGGCTTGATGCCGTGGTCACGCCAACTCCTGAGCGCGGCGCGCGATATGCCGGTGGACCGGCTCACCGAGTTCAGGCTGCGGCCGGTGGCCACCTGCGCCAGCGCATGGCGTCGAGTCGCGGAATCGTACATGTGAGCCATGATCGACGCGCGGTTGGATCATGGAAGGGGGCGCCGGAGAGATTCACCCGATCGGCCTACGCCGAAAAGGCGCTGGCCTTCGAATCGAAGGTAAAGTGCCCCGAGTCGGACTCGAACCGACACTGTATGGGTTTTGAATCCATTGCCTGCTGCCAATTGGGCTACCGGGGCCTTCAAAACAGAGGTCAGCTTACCACCTCCGTATTCAAACTCTACCCGAGCTGGGTAGGCTCAGGTAGCAGGATTCGACGCCATGACCCGAGGAGCACCGCACCGTGAGCGCCCCCGACGAGCCCACCCCCGCGCAGGACGACGCTTCCGCGCATGTGCCGCCCGTGACCACGCGTGTCGTCATCGCCGAGGACGAGGCGCTGATCCGGCTGGACCTGAAGGAGATGCTGGAGGAGGAGGGGTACTCCGTCGTCGGGGAGGCCGGCGACGGCGAGGTGGCGGTGAAGCTCGCGCAGGAACTCCGCCCCGACCTGGTGATCCTGGACGTGAAGATGCCCGTGCTGGACGGCATCAGCGCGGCGGAGCAGATCGCCGGGGAGAAGCTGGCACCGGTGCTGATGCTGACCGCCTTCTCGCAGCGGGAGTTGGTGGAGCGGGCCAGGGACGCGGGCGCGATGGCGTACCTGGTGAAGCCGTTCACCAAGAGCGACCTGGTGCCGGCGATCGAGATGGCGGTGAGCCGGTTCCAGGAGCTGCGCGCCCTGGAGTTGGAGATCGCCGATCTGTCGCTGCGGCTGGAGACGCGCAAGCTGGTGGACCGGGCGAAGAGCGTGTTGCAGACGAAGTACGGGCTGAGCGAACCGGCGGCGTTCCGGTGGATTCAGAAGACGTCGATGGACCGCCGGATGTCGATGCAGGCGGTGGCGCAGGCGGTCATCGACGAGGTGACGGAGAAGGACTGACCGGACGCCGCCCAAGGCACCGGCCAGGCACCAGCCATGCACCGGTAAGGCCCGCACTCCTGGAGTGCGGGCCTTACTCGTGGGGTGCTATCGGTGTTGCCTGGTGCTCAGTCCTCGCCGAGGTAGGTCTTGCGGACGCCCTCGTCGTGGAGCAGGTCCTGGCCGGTGCCGGAGATCTTGATGCTGCCGATCTCCATGACGTGGGCCTGGTCGGCGAGGGAGAGGGCCGCCTGGGCGTTCTGCTCGACGAGCAGGATGGTGGTGCCCTGGGACTTCAGCTCGACGATGGTGGACATGATCTTCTGCATCATGATCGGCGAGAGGCCCATGGAGGGTTCGTCGAGCATGAGCAGTTTGGGCTGCGACATCAGGGCGCGGCCCATGGCGAGCATCTGCTGCTCGCCGCCGGAGAGGGTGCCCGCGGCCTGTTTGCGGCGTTCGCCGAGGATCGGGAAGAGCTCGTAGGCGCGCTCGACGTCCTTGGTGATGCCGGCGGTGTCCCTGCGCAGGAAGGCGCCGAGCAGCAGGTTCTGCTCGATGCTGAGCCGGGGGAAGATGTGCCGGCCTTCCGGGGAGTGGGCCAGGCCGAGGGCGACGATCTTGTGCGGGGGTACCCGGCTGAGCACCTTGCCGTCGAAGGTCACCCGTCCGCCGATGGGCTTGAGCAGGCCGCTGAGGGTGCGCAGGGTGGTGGTCTTGCCGGCGCCGTTGGTGCCGATGAGGGTGACGACCTGGCCGGCTTCGACCGAGAAGGAGATGCCCTTGACGGCCTCGATCTTGCCGTAGGCGACCCGGAGGTCCTCTACTTCGAGCAGTGCGGTCATCGGTCGTTCTCCTGCTCGTGCGCGCCGGTGCCGGGCTCGGGGTCCGGCTCGGTCGGGGGCTCCGGCTGCGGCTCCTGCTCCGGCTCCTGCTCAGCCGGGGGTTCCGGCTCGACCGGCGGTTCCGGCTCCGCCTCGGCCTTGGGCGCCGCCGGCTGCGGTGTCCCCTCCGCCTCGAACGGCTCGCCCAGGTAGGCCGCGATGACGCGTTCGTCGCTCTGGACGACCTCGGAGCTGCCCTCCACCAGCTTCTGGCCCTGGACCAGGACGGCGACGCGGTCGCAGAGGTTGAAGATGAACCGCATGTCGTGCTCGATGACCAGCACGGCGATGCCCTGGTCGCGGATGGCGAAGACCAGTTCCTCGGTGGCGCGGGTCTCCTGCGGGTTCATGCCGGCGGTGGGCTCGTCGAGCAGCAGCAGCCCGGGTTCGCTGGCGAGTGCGCGGGCGATCTCCAGCTTGCGCTGCTCGCCGTAGGGGAGGTTGCGGGCGAGGTGGTCGGCCTTCTCCGCGAGGCCGGTGAACTGGAGCAGTTCCATGGCGCGTTCGCGGGAGCGGGCTTCGGCCTTGTGGTAGCCGGGGCCGCGGATGAGGGCGGAGAGCAGGCCCTCGCGGGTGCGGGTGTGCCGGCCGACCAGGACGTTCTCCAGCACGGTCATGTTGGCGAACAGCCGGATGTTCTGGAAGGTGCGGGCGACGCCTGCCTTGGTGACGAGGTGGGGCTTGGGCGGCAGGACGGTGCCCTTGTAGCTGACGGAGCCCTCGGTGGGGACGTACAGCCCGGTGAGGCAGTTGAAGAAGGTGGTCTTGCCGGCGCCGTTGGGGCCGATCAGGCCGACGATCTCGCCGCTGTTGACGGTGAGGCTGACGTCGCGGACGGCGGTGAGGCCGCCGAACCGCATGATGACGCCGCTGGCCTGGAGCAGCGGGGTGCTGCCGGGGGTGGCCGCCGGGGCGGCGGAGGTGCTGGTCGTGGTGGTCATGGTGTCCTTCACGCCCCTGCCTCGCCGACGGCGATGGTGTCGTCGCCGAGCGGTCGTTGCGTGGGTAGCAGGGCTTCTTCCTCGTGGAACTCGAGCTTGCGGCGCCGGTTGGGGATGATGCCCTCGGGCCTGAGGCGCATGATCAGGATGAGCGTGACGCCGAAGGCGAAGAGTTCGTAGCGCTGCAGGAAGCCCAGCTTCTCGGGGACGATGTAGAGGAGCGCGGCGCCGAGGATGGGTCCGCTGACGGTGCCCATGCCGCCGAGGACGACGGCGGCGAGCAGGAACGCGGAGTTGGGCGGTGCGGCGCCGGAGAACTGGTAGGGGTTGGGCACGACGCTGTAGGTGACGTGGGCGCTGACGGTGCCGGCCAGGCCGGCCAGGGAGGCGCCGAGCGCGAACGCGATGAGCTTGACCCGGAAGCCGTTGATGCCCATGGCGGTGGCGGCGGTCTCGTCCTCGCGGATGGCGATCCAGGACCGGCCGATGCGGGAGTCGGAGGCGCGGGTGAAGACGAGCACCACGATCACCGTGATGACGAGCATCAGCAGGTAGTAGTTGGCGAACCGGCCGAGGGTGATGGAGCCGATCTGGTGCGGGTTGCCGAGGTTGTAGCCGAAGACCGACAGGTCGGGGATGTTCGGGATGCCGTTCGGCCCGTTGGTGACCTTGGGTCCTGAGACGCCGTCGAGGTTGTTGACGGCGATGCGGAAGATCTCTCCGAAGCCGAGGGTGACGATGGCCAGGTAGTCGCCGCGCAGCCGCAGGGTGGGGGCGCCGATGAGGACGCCGAAGACCAGGGAGGCGGCCATGCCGGTGAGGGCGGCGGCCCAGAAGGGGAACTGGACGCCGGACCAGATGGAGTACTGGGAGCCGGAGACGAGGGCCGCGGCGTAGGCGCCGACGCCGAGGAAGGCGACGTAGCCGAGGTCGAGCAGGCCGGTGAGGCCGACGACGATGTTCAGGCCCAGGGCGACGGTGCCGAAGATGAGGATGTTGACGCCGAGGTTCGCCCAGTGCTCGTTGTTCTGGACGAACGGGTAGGCGATGGCGGCGAGGATGCCGACCGACATCGAGAACGGCCGGTGATCGCCGGTGATCTTGGAGAACTGCCGGGTGAGTCCGGCGGCGCTGAACGCCAGGAGGGCGAAGACGAGCAGGATCAGGTAGCCGACGAAGAGTTCGGTGTAGCCGGTGGCCAGCCCGTAGGTGAGGACTTTCACGCCGACGGCGGCGACCACGACGACGATGAGGTACTGCACCCACAGGGGCGCCTTGGCGGGGTCGGAGACCGGCAGCTCGCGGTGGTTGAGCCGGGCCGAGCGCAGCCAGCGGTAGGCGCCGCGGGTCGCGCCGTTCTCGCTGAGGCGGCCGAGTTCGTAGTACTCGGCGTCGGAGTCGTCCAGGGGGCGGCGGTCGATGGGCAGGCCCAGGGCGCCGACGAGCAGGACCAGCGAGGCGACGGCGGCGACGAAGCCGCCGGGGTTGAGGTTGGCCAGGCCGCCGAGTTCCTGCGCGATGGCGATGACGGCGTACCAGGTGGTGGCGAAGGTGCCAGCGGCGAGCAGCAGGACGGCGTTGGGCGACCGGTTGGGCACCAGCCAGGTCAGGCCCTTGACCCCGAAGGCCCCGAGGGCCACCAGGCCGGTGAGGATGGCGCCGATGAGGGTGAGGACCTGCAGGCCGCCGGGGTAGCCGTTGACGGTGAGGTCGCCGGGGAAGTCGGAGGTGTAGGTCCAGGACATGAAGGTGGACACCACGGTGCCCAGGGCGCCGACGAGGGTCGCGATGCGGGCGACGCCGGGTGGCAGGGTGACGAAGGAGTCGGCGCGCGGTGCGTCGGGGTTGGTGGTGCCGAGCGGGACGGGCTGGAGGGCCGCGGTGGTGGGGATGTCTGTCATCGGGATCACGCCCTGTCCGCTACGCGTTCACCCAGCAGGCCCTGTGGTCTGACCAGCAGGACCACGATGAGCAGGACGAATGCCCATACGTTGGCCCAGCCTTGGCCGCCGAGTTGGTGCATGCCGGGGATGTTGGCGATGTAGGCGGTGGCGCAGGCTTCGGCGATGCCGAGGACGAGTCCGCCGAGCATGGCGCCGTAGATGTTGCCGATGCCGCCGAGGACCGCCGCGGTGAAGGCTTTCAGGCCGGCCTGGAAGCCCATGTTGTAGGTGACCTGGCCGTACTTCAGGCCGTAGGCGACGCCGGCGACGGCGGCGAACAGGCCGCCGATGGCGAAGGCGATCACGATGATGCGGTTGGTGTCGATGCCCATGAGCTGGGCGGTGTCCGGGTCCTGTGCGGTGGCCTGCATGGCGCGGCCGGTGCGGCTGCTGCGGACGAAGGCGGCCAGGCCGATCATGCAGATCGCGGCGGCGACGACGAGGAAGATGTCGTTGCGCTGGATGCTGATGGAGCCCAGGTGGTAGGGGTGCGTGCCGAGTTGGGGGAAGTCCTTGGCGTTGTCGGCGCCGGGGTACCACACGAAGATCGCCTGCTGGAGGGCGAGGGAGAGGCCGATGGCGGTGATGAGGGGCGCGAGTCTGGGTGCGCCGCGCAGCGGCCGGTAGGCGAACCGTTCGGCGCCTACCGCGATCAGCATGGAGACGATGGCGCCACCGACGAGCATCAGGGGCAGCGCGGCCCAGATGTTCATGCCGCTGGGCAGGATGTTCCATACGGTGAGCGCGCCGAAGGCGCCGGTCATGAAGATCTCGCCGTGGGCGAAGTTGATGAGCTGGACGATGCCGTACACCATCGTGTAACCGATGGCGATGAGCCCGTACATCGAGCCGAGGAACAGCCCGTTGGCCAGCTGTTGCGGCAGGGTGTGCACCGCATGGCCTCCATGTCGCTGGGAGCAGGTGAGTCGGGGACGGTGGGCGCGGTCCCCCGGGGCGCGCGGAGCGGTGGTGCGGTGGTGCGGGGTCCGGGTGCGGAGCGGTGGTGCGGGTCGGACGGTGGTGCGGGGTCCGGGGAGTGCTGCGGGGTCCGGGGGTGGTGCGACAAACGGCGGGCCGCGCGGCCGGGGTGACCGGCCGCGCGGCCCTCGGGTGGTGCGGGGTCCGGTCAGCCCGAGTAGACGCCGGTCTTCACGGAGGTCCACTTGCCGTTCTTGACCTGGTACACGGTCAGCTGCTTGTTGGTGGTGTCGCCGTACTGGTCGAAGGAGACGTGACCGGCGATGCCCTGGAAGTCCGTCTTCTGGACGGCGTCGACGACCTTGGAGCGGGCGTCGTTCATGGCCGGCAGCTTGCCGCCGTTGGCGTCCATCACGGCCTTGACGGCGCGGATGATGGCGGTCGCGGCGTCGTAGGAGTAGCCGCCGTAGGTGCCGTAGTCGCCCGGGTAGCCCTTGGCCTTGTAGGTCTTGATGAAGGTCTGGGCGGCGGGGAGGGTGGCGACCGGGACGCCGACGGAGGTGGCGAGGTCACCGGTGGCGGCCGCACCCGCGGTCTTGATGTACGTGTCGGAGTACATGCCGTCGCCGCCCATCAGCGGGATGTTCACGCCGCCGGCCTTGAGCTGCTTGGTGATCAGCTCCGACTCGTCGTACTGGCCGCCGTAGTAGAGCATGTCGGCGTGCGACTGCTTGATCTTGGTGACCAGGGCCGAGTAGTCGGTGTCACCGGTGTTGACGTGGTCGGTGCCGGCGATCTTGCCGCCCAGGGAGGAGAACTTGCCCTTGAAGATCGCGGCCAGGCCGGCGCCGTACGCCTGCTTGTCGTCGACGACGAAGACGTTCTTCTTCTTCAGGGTGTTGTAGGCGTAGTCCGCCGCGAAGCCGCCCTGGTTGGCGTCGGTGGTGGCGGTGCGGAAGTAGGTCTTGAAGGGGCGGACCTTCTTGCCGCTCGCCCAGTTCTTGCCCTGGGTGAGGGTCGGGTCGGTGTTGGCGGGCGAGATCTCCACCATGTTCGCGGTGGCGAAGACCTGCTGCATCGACTGGGCGACGCCGGAGTTGAGCGGGCCGACGGCGCCGATGACGTTGTCGTTCTGCACCAGGGCGGTGGCGTTCTGCTGGCCGGTGGCCGGCAGCGCCTTGTCGTCGAGCGCCTTGACCTTGAAGGTCACGCCGGGGACGAGCTTCTGGGCGTTGGCGTCGTCCACCGCGATCTGCGTGCCGTACTGCAGGCCGAGGCCGGTGGCGGAGTTCTGGCCGGTGAGCGGCGCGTCGACGCCGATGGTGAGGGTGATGTTGCTGCCGCCACCGCCGTCACCACTGCTCTTCTTGCTGTCGTCGCTGCGCGAGCCGCAAGCGGTCAGTGTGAGGGCTCCTGTGGTCAATACGGAGGTGAGCAGCAGCAAAGAGCGGTGTCGCACAAGCGGTCCTTTCCCCTGGCCCGACCGGTCCTCATGGACGGCCGAAGTCACGTGCGGCAGTCCGAAGTCGCTAATTCGGAAGCGCGGTGACTGGCGGTGACTCTAGGCGCGTCACGCGGCATCGGGGAGCGGTACGGCGAAGAGTGTGACTGTCTTGTTATGCCAAACGCCCTTACTTGAGCTTCCGTTGAGGTTTGCCGAGCCGTTTGGGTGCTTTGCGCAAGGTCCGCATGGTGAGAACCCGCACTTCCAGTGGGCGTGACCGGGCGGCGACGGCGGTACGCCGTCATTTCGGACCAGAACACCGCAAGGGGATTACCCGAGTGCCCGCGGGTGGCGGCGGCCTGCCCGGTCCGGGCCCGATTGGATATTGCAGGCATGTAACACAGCGTTAATAGCGGTGCTTTGACGTTTCCGCCACTGACCGAAAATCGACGGCCCCGCGGGACTGGTCGTCCCGCGGGGCTCGGTATTGGAGAAGGGGGCGCCGGCCGCTCCGCCCTGCGAAGTCAGCACCAACGTCCGCGATAACGCATTACTTCTTCGGGGAGTCGTCCTCACCGATGTGATGTACCCGGACCATGTTGGTGGTGCCGGGCATTCCGGGCGGCGAGCCGGCCGTGATCACCACGACGTCGCCCTTCTTGCAGCGCCCGATCCGCAGCAACTGCTCGTCCACCTGCTGCACCATCTCGTCGGTGGTCTGCACCATCGGGCCGAGGAAGGTCTCCACGCCCCAGGTCAGGTTGAGTTGGGAGCGGGTGTCCTGCTCGGGGGTGAAGGCGAGCACCGGGATCGGCGAGCGGTAGCGGGACAGCCGGCGCACGGTGTCGCCGGACTGGGTGAAGGCCACCAGGTACGCGGCGCCGAGGAAGTCGCCCATCTCGGCCGCGGCGCGGGCCACGGCGCCGCCCTGGGTACGCGGCTTGTTGCTGTCGGTGAGCGGCGGCAGGCCGGCGGCGAGGATGTCCTCCTCGGCGGCGGCCACGATCCGGGACATCACCTTCACCGTCTCGATCGGGTACTTGCCGACGCTGGTCTCGCCGGAGAGCATCACCGCGTCGGTGCCGTCGATCACCGCGTTGGCCACGTCGCTGGCCTCGGCGCGGGTGGGGCGGGAGTTGTCGATCATCGAGTCGAGCATCTGGGTGGCGACGATGACCGGTTTCGCGTTGCGCCGGGCGAGCTTGACCGCGCGCTTCTGGACGATCGGCACCGCCTCCAGCGGCATCTCGACGCCCAGGTCGCCACGCGCGACCATGATCCCGTCGAAGGCGTCGACGATGTCCTCCAGGTTCTCCACCGCCTGCGGCTTCTCGATCTTGGCGATCACCGGGACCCGGCGGCCCTCCTCCGCCATGATCCGCAGCACGTCGTCCATGTCGCGGCCGCTGCGCACGAAGGACAGCGCGATGACGTCGGCGCCGGTGCGCAGCGCCCAGCGCAGGTCGCGGATGTCCTTGTCGGACAGGGCCGGCACGGAGACGGCGACACCGGGCAGGTTGAGGCCCTTGTGGTCGGAGACCATGCCGCCCTCGATCACCATGGTGTGCACGCGGGGGCCCTCGACGTCGGTCACCTCCAGGGTGACCCGGCCGTCGTCCACGAGGATGCGCTCACCGCGGGCGACGTCGGCCGTCAGTCCCTTGTAGGTGGTGCCGCAGATCAGCTGGTCACCCTCGATGTCGTCGACGGTGATGGTGAACTCGTCGCCGCGTTCAAGCAGTACGGGGCCCTCGGCGAAACGTCCCAGCCTGATCTTCGGACCCTGAAGGTCGGCGAGGATGCCGACGCTGCGCCCGGTCTCGTCGGCGGCCTTGCGCACGCGTCGGTAGCGGTCCTCGTGCTCGGCGTATCCGCCATGGCTCAGGTTCAGGCGGGCGACGTCCATCCCGGCCTCGACCAGTGCTTTGATCTGGTCGTAGGACTCGGTGGCGGGGCCCAGGGTGCAGACAATTTTGGCTCGGCGCATGTGTCGAGCGTATGACTTACTCGTTGGTAGGGAGCGCGGTGACGTCAACAGCCCAACGACGTTCGGATTAACGGTTGTTGACAAGTATCGAAGTGTGCAGGGGCCCGCTCCGATGAGCGCGTCCGTCACCCTCGGTGGCGGTCCGCGCGCCTTACCTGCGACGGCCGCCGTCCGATCATGGGCGGATCGTGTACGAGCGATGGTCCGTTCACCCGCCGGGGGTGTTGCAAGCGGCTTCGCGTGGTCCAGAATCTACGCGCGTTGCAGTTTCGAACCCGGCCCCACGTGCCGCTCATCCCGCAGGGAGAACCCAGATGCCGCTCAACCGCAGGGACTTCATCAACCGATCCGCCGCGACAGGTGCGGGTGTCGCGCTCACCGGCGCGGCCGGCGCGGTGGCGGCGACCCCCGCGCAGGCGTCCGACAAGCGCCCCGGGCACGGCCACGGGCCGGGCCACCGGCCCACGACGTACAGCCTGCGCGTGCTGGGCACCACCGACGTGCACGGCCACGCCCTGAACTGGGACTACTTCACCGACGCCGAGTACGACGACGCCGACCACAACGACGTCGGCATGGCCAAGCTCGCCACCCTGATCGAGGACGCCCGCGCCGAGAAGGGCCACGACCGCACCCTGCTGGTCGACGCCGGCGACATCATCCAGGGCACCCAGCTGTCGTACTACTACGCCCGCGTCGAGCCGATCACCGGCGCACGCAAGGGCCCCAAGCACCCGATGGCGCTGGCGATGAACCAGATGAAGTACGACGCCGCCGCGCTCGGCAACCACGAGTTCAACTACGGCATCCCGCTGCTGCGCGCCTTCCAGGACCAGTGCGACTTCCCGCTGCTGGCCGCCAACGCGGTCGACGCCAAGACGCTGCGCCCGGCCTTCCCGCCCTACCTGGTCAAGGAGTTGCGGGTGAAGGGCGGCCCGAACATCAAGGTCGGCATCCTGGGCCTGACCAACCCCGGCATCGCGGTGTGGGACAAGGCCAACGTGCAGGGGCAGCTGGCCTTCCCCGGCCTGGTCGAGCAGGCGAAGATCTACGTCCCGAAGCTGCGCGCGCTCGGCTGCGACGTGGTGTTCTGCACCGACCACTCCGGCCTGGACGGCAGCACCACCTACGGCGACGCGGTGCCCTACCCGGAGAACGCGTCCTCGCTGGTCGCCGCACAGGTGCCCGGCATCGACGCGATCCTGGTCGGCCACACCCACGTGGAGCGCCCGCAGACGCTGGTGGTCAACGAGCAGACCGGCAAGACCGTGGTGCTGTCCGAGCCGCTGATGTGGGGCATGCGGCTGAGCGTCTTCGACATCGACCTGGAGCTGGAGCACGGCCGCTGGAAGGTCACCTCGGTGCAGGCCGGGGTGCGCAACGCCAACACCGTCGCCGAGGACCCGGTCGTCGCCAAGCTGGTGCGCGACGAGCACCAGAAGGTCGTGGCCTACGTCAACCAGGTCGTCGGCACCTGCACCGAGGCGATGTCAGCGGCGGAGTCCACCTACAAGGACACCCCGATCATCGACTTCATCAACCAGGTGCAGTCCGACACCGTCACCGCCGCGCTGGCCGGCACCCAGTACGCCGACCTGCCGGTGCTCTCCCAGGCGTCGCCGTTCTCCCGCACCGCGTCCATCCCCGCCGGGCAGGTCTCGCTGCGCGACGTGGCGGGCCTGTACGTCTACGAGAACACCCTGGACTCGAAGATCCTCACCGGCGCCCAGGTCAAGGACTACCTGGAGTGGTCCGCGGAGTACTTCGTGCAGACCGCGCCGGACGCCCCGGTCGACGTCACCAAGATCACCAACGCGAACAACACCCCCGACTTCAGCTACGACGTGCTCAGCGGGGTGTCGTACGACATCGACATCGCGCAGCCGGCCGGCTCCCGGATCGTGAACCTCACCCACGGCGGGGCGGCGATCGACCCGGCCGCGCAGTTCGTGCTCGCGGTGAACAACTACCGCTCCAGCGGCGGCAGCAACTACCCGCACGTGGCGACCGCGCAGTCGGTGTGGTCCAGCTCCGACGAGATCCGCAACACCATCATCGCGTGGGTGCAGGCGCGCGGCACGATCGACCCGTCCACCTTCGGCGGCGACCAGTGGCGGCTCACCCGCGCCGGAGCGCCGCTGTTCGGGTAGGCACGTCGCTCGCGGCGGCGCCGTCGAGTCCGAAGGTGGTGAAGGCGGTCCTGGCCGGCAGGGGGTAGTGCTCCTCGCCGGTCAGCAGCGCCGTCAGGTCGTTGAGCACCAGCGCGGAACGCCAGGCCGCCAGGCCCAGGTCGGGGGCGCCGACGCCGTGCGAGTGGCGCTCGGCGTTCTGCACGTAGACCCGGCCGGAGACCGACCGGTCCAGCCGCATCCGGTAGCGGGCGTCGATCCTCGGCCGCCCCGCCTCGTCCCGCTCCATGTACGGCGCGAGCGGGTCGAGCAGGCGGTCGAGGGGGCGCTCTTCGTAGCCGGTGGCCAGCACCACGGCGCTGGTGACCAGCCGGGTGCGGGTGCCCTGGTCGGCGTGTTCCAGGTGCAGTTCGACGCTCTGGGTGCCGAGCCGGCCGGCGGTGCGGACGGCGACACCGGGGGTGAGCACCGCGTCGGGCCAGCCGCCGTCCAGGGTGCGGCGGTACAGCTCCTCGTGGATCGCGGCGATGGTGTCGGCGTCGATGCCCTTGTGCAGCTGCCACTGCCGCGGCACCAGCCGGTCGCGGACCGGCTCGGCCAGGCCGTGGAAGTAGCGGGTGTAGTCGGGGGTGAAGTGCTCCAGGCCGAGCTTGCTGTACTCCATGGGCGCGAACGCCGGGGTGCGGGCCAGCCAGGTGATCCGCTCCCGGCCGGCCGGGCGGTTGCGCAGCAGGTCGAGGAAGACCTCGGCGCCGGACTGGCCGGAGCCGACCACCGTGATGTGGTCGGCGGCCAGCAGCCGGGCCCGCTCCTCCAGGTAGCGCGAGGAGTGCACGACCGGCACCGTGGGCGTGTCGGCCAGTGGCCGCAGCGGCTCGGGGACGTGCGGCCGGGTGCCGATGCCGAGCACCAGGTGGCGGGCGTAGGTGCGGGCCAGCGCCTCGGCCTCGCCGTGCGCGTCGACGTGGGTGTGGTCCACCTCGAACAGGGCGCGGGCCGGGTTCCACCGCACGCTGTCGACCTGCTGGCCGAAGTGGGTGGTGGGCAGCGACTCCGCGACCCAGCGGCAGTAGGCGTCGTACTCGGCGCGGTGCACGTGGAAGCGCTCGGCGAAGTAGAACGGGAAGAGCCGCTCGCGGCTCTTCAGCCAGTTCAGGAAGGTCCAGCGGTTGGCCGGGTCGGCGAGGGTGACCAGGTCGGCGAGGAAGGGCACCTGCAACGTGGCGCCGTCGATCAGCAGTCCGGGGTGCCAGCGGAAGTCGGGGCGCTGGTCGTAGAAGGCGGCGGTCAGGCCCGGCAGGCCGTCGGCGAGCGCGGCCAGCGAGAGGTTGAACGGCCCGATGCCGATGCCGAGCAGGTCGAACGGTTCGTCCGCGGGCGCGGCGGTGTCGGGGGCGCCGTCGGTACCGGCCGGAGTGGGGTTCATCGTGCCGTGGTGCCTTCCGTGGTGAGCTTCAGCAGCGTGTCGAGGTCGTCGGAGCGCAGGTGCGGGTTGAGCAGGGTGGCCTTCAGCCACAGCCGGCCGTCGGCGCGGGCCCGGCCGAGGACGGCGCGGCCCTCGTACATCAGGCGGCGGCGCAGTTCGGCGGTCTCCTCGTCGTCCGCGGCGGTCGGGCGGAACAGGACGGTGCTGATCGCGGGGGGTGCGTGCAGGGTGAGCGCGGGGTGGCGCCGGACCCGGTCGGCGAGGTCGGTGGCGAGGTCGCAGACGGTGTCCACCAGGGCGGCGATGCCCTCGCGGCCCAGCGCGCGCAGGGAGACGGCGATCTTGAGGACGTCGGGGCGGCGGGAGGTGCGCAGGGACCGGCCGAGCAGGTCCGGCAGGCCGGCCTCGGTGTCGTCGGCGGCGTTGAGGTAGTCGGCCTGGTGGGTCAGCGGGCGCAGCGCGGTGCCGTCGGGCACGGCGAGCAGGCCGGCGGCGACCGGCTGCCAGCCGAGTTTGTGCAGGTCGAGGGTGACCGACACCGCGGACTGCAGGCCGTCGAGCTTGGCGGCCTCGCGGCTGCTGAACAGCAGCGGCCCGCCGTAGGCGGCGTCCACGTGCAGTTCGGCGCCGTGGGCTCCGGTGACGTGGGCGATGGCGGGCAGCGGGTCGATCGCACCGCTGTCGGTGGTGCCCGCGGTGGCCACCACCAGGGGGCGGCCGGGCAGTTGGTCGAGTGCGGTGTCCACGGCCGCGGGATCGAGCACGCCGGCGGGGGTGTCCAGCACGATCGGCTGCGGCAGGCCGAGCAGCCAGGCGGAGCGCTGGACGCTGTGGTGGGCGTTGGCGCCGCACACGACCTGGACCCGGGGGCCGCCGGCGGCGCGCTCGCGGGCGAGCAGCAGCGCGAGCTGGTTGGATTCGGTGCCGCCGGTGGTCACCAGGGCGTCGGGGGCCGGCAGGTCGGGGTAGACGACGGCGGCCAGCGCGGCGGTCACCCGCGCTTCGAGGGCGCTGGCGGCCGGCGCCTGGTCCCAGGAGTCCATGGACGGGTTGAGCGCGGAGGCGGCCAGGTCGGCGGCAGCGGCGACGGCCAGCGGCGGGCAGTGCAGGTGCGCGGCGCACAGCCCGTCGGCGGGGTCGGCGGCGCCCGCCGCCATCAGGTGCACCAGCGTGGCGAGGGCTTCGTGCTCGCCGGTGCCGGAGCGCGGCAGCACGTCGGGGACGGCCCGCTCGACGAGCCGGGCCACTTCCTCGGGGCCGCCGCGCGGCATCGGTCCGCCGCGGTCGCGCGCGCCCTCCGCCAGGGCGCCGCACACGGTGTCCACCAGGGGCCGCAGCGCCTCGGCGGCTCCACGTCCACCGGCAAGTCCGGGCATCGGCATGGTCGTTCCTCACTCAGCGGCGGCGCGACGCGGTGCGCGTCGGCGCCCGCCGGCGCGCACGACAAGGGCGCCCTGCTCAACGACGATTGGCCCGAATGGGTACGTTCCGGCGGTTGTTCTGACCGCACGGGCCGCCGCCGGCGGGATGTACGGCGTGAACCCGGAATGGATGCGGTCCAGTTGTGGAGATCCCGTACAGCAAAGCCGTGGTGTTTCCGGTTCGGGAGGTTCGGGTGGGGCGGTCGGATAGGTTCGTGCGGGCCGCATCGGTTCGATTGCGGCCGTTTTGCTGAGACTTTCGACCATCTGTCCGGGGGGACTTCCGTGCGTATCAAGAAGGCTGCCGCGTCCGTGGCCGCGCTCGCGGCCTGTGCTCTGCTGCTGACGGCGTGCAACGACGACACACCCGCGGCCGACGGCACCACGCCGCCCGCTTCCGCGTCCGACACCGCGACGCCGGCCCCGGTGCCGACGACGCCGCCGCCCACCACGCCCGACGGCGACAAGCTCAAGGCGGCGCTGCCGACCGTCGCGACGCTGCCGTCGGGCTGGACGGTGGAGAAGGGCAGCGAGGCCGACAGCGCCAACGGCCTGGCCGACCCCGACCCCGCCCGGCTGCCGACCGACACCTGCAACGACGCGCTCACCGTCGTGGAACCCGACGACCTGCTGACGGACTACCGGGCCTCGGACGCGTACGAGACGATCCTGGACCCGATGAGCAGCTCCCAGGAAGTGGCGTTCGCCGGCTTCGAAGGGGACAACGCGGAGAAGCTGATCACGACGATCAAGACCGTGGTGAAGCGCTGCGGGACCTACGAGGCGAACACCGGCGACAGCAAGAAGGTCACGACCACGTCGACGCTGACGCCGGTGAAGGACCTGGGCGACGAGGCGTACGCGTTGAAGGTCACCCCGAAGGGCGACTACGAGAGCAGCACCGACATCCTGGTGCGGTCCGGCAACGTGATCCTGTGCGTCGACGCGGGCTCGTCGGAGCTCACCGAGCCGGAACTGATCGCGCAGACACGGAAGTTCGCCGCGCCGATGCCGATCAAGCCCTGATCGGGCGGCCGTTGGGGCCCGGCCCGCGCTCTCGCGCGCGGGCCGGATCTCCCCCCGGGCTTCCCGGTCCTCCTGGCGCCCCGATCAGCCGGCGATCAGCCGCCGTTCAGCCCGCCGTTCAGCCCGCCGTTCAGCCGCCGAACACCTGCCGGACCCGCAACGCCCTTGCCAGATCGTCCAGTTGGTCGTCGAACGTGCGGCGCAGCGCAGGGATCACGGCGGGGTCGTCGAGGGCGGCCCGGCCCAGCGCGAGCGTCTCCGCGGTGATCTCGGTGAACGGGAAGCCGCTGCGGGCGACCATGTTCGCGACGGCCGGCCCGCGGCGGGCGGCGAGCGCGACGGCGTCGGGGAAGTAGCGGGGCAGGTAGCCGTCCAGCAGGGCCCGCTGCTCGTGCTGCCAGAAGCCTTCCGCGGCCGCGCCGAGCAGCGGGTTGGAGCTGGAGTCGTCATGGAAGATCGCCTGCCAGGCGGCGGACTTGGTGTCCTTGTCGGGCAGCGCCGCACGGCAGCGGGCGGCGGACTCGTGGCCGGTGGCGCTGGTGTCGCGGGCCAGTTCCGCGTCGATGTCGGCGGCGCCGGCCGCACCCAGCACGGCCAGCCGCGCCAGCAGCAGCCAGCGCAGCTCCTGGTCCAGCGTGCCGCCGCCGGGGAGCACGCCCCGGTCGTACCAGTCGCGCAGTTCGGCCGCGTCGGTGGCGCTCAGCGCGGAGGCGATCAGCGCGCGGGTGGCGGTGAGCCGGTTGCCGGCCCGGCCCTCGGCGAGCAGCGCGCGGGCGGTCCCGGCGAGGCCGGCGAGCGCGTCGGGCCGCAGCGCCGGGTCGAGGTAGCGGTCGGCGACGGTCGCGCGGGCGAAGGTGAGCACGCCCTGCACGATCGCCGGGTCGGACTCGGCCGGCAGATGCCGGCCCACCAGCGCCAGGTACTCCGCGGGCGCCAGCCGGGCGTCGCGCACCAGGTCGCGGGCCGCGTTCCACGCCACCGAGCGGGACAGCGGGTCGGGGATGCTGCCGAGGGCGTCGCGGACCGCCTCCCACGAGCGGTCGTCGAAGCGGACCTTGACGTAGCTGAGGTCGCCGTCGTTGAGCAGCACCAGGTCGGGCCGGGGGCCGTCGAAGGTACGGCGCTCGACCGCGGCGGTGGCCGTGATGTCGACGGTGGCGCGCTCGCGCAGCACCAGCCGCGCCGGGTCGCCGGGGGCCCGGTCGTACAGTCCGACGCCGATGCGGTGCGGGCGTTCGCCGCTGTGGCCGATCTCCAGCCGCCAGCCGCCGGGCGCGGGCGAGGCGGCCGGGGTGAGGGTGTCCACGCCGGTGGTGCGCAGCCATGCCTCGGCCCACGCCGTCACGTCGCGGTCGGTGGCGGAGGCGAGCGAGTCGATCAGGTCGGCGAGGCGGGCGTTGCCGAAGCGGTGCCGGGCGAAGTGCTCGTTGAGGCCGGCCAGGAAGTCCTCGTGGCCCATCCACGTGATGAGCTGGCGCAGCGCGGAGCCGCCCTTGGCGTAGGAGATGCCGTCGATGTTGGTCAGCGCGGACGCGGTGTCGGGGACGTCCTCGGGCAGCGGCGCGACCGGGTGGGTGGAGGGGCGCTGGTCGCTGTCGGAGCCGCGGAACTTGCGGTGGGCGCCGTAGCCGGTCCAGGCGTCGTCGAAGCCGGGGGCCTCGGAGGCGATCTGGAAGCCCATGTACTCGGCGAACGACTCGTTCAGCCAGATGTCGTCCCACCAGCGCAGGGTGACCAGGTCGCCGAACCACATGTGGGCCATCTCGTGGGCGATGACCACCGCGCGGTCCAGCAGTTCGGTGGGGGTGGCGGCGGAGCGGTAGACGTACTCGTCGCGCAGGACGACCAGACCGGGGTTCTCCATCGCGCCGAAGTTGAACTCGGGCACGAACGCCTGGTCGTAGGAGTCGAACGGGTACGGCTCGGCGAACATCTCGCGGTAGCGGTCGAAGCAGCCGAAGGTGAAGGCGAACAGGTCGGGCGCGGCCCGGTCCAGGTGCTCGGCGAGCGAGCGGCGGCAGTGCAGGGCGAACGGCAGCCCGGCGTGCTCGGCGCGCACCGTGTGGTACGGCCCGGCGGCGACCGCGACGACGTACGTGGGCAGCGGCGGGGTGGTGGCCATCTGCCAGCGGCCGGGCGCGGTGCGGGTGGCGGTGCCGTTGCCGAGCACCGCCCAGTCCTCCGGCGCGGTGACCGCCACGTCGAAGCGGGCCTTCAGGTCGGGCTGGTCGAAGGCGGCGAAGACCCGGCGGACGTCGTCGAGGAAGAGCTGGGTGTACAGGTACGTCTCGCCGTCGGCGGGGTCGGTGAAGCGGTGCAGTCCCTCGCCGGTGTGCGAGTAGTTCATGTCGGCCTCGACCCGCAGTTCGTGCGGGCCCGCGGTGAGTCCGGGCAGCGGCAGCCGGTTGCCGTCGGCCAGCGCGTGGTCGAGCGGGGCGCCGTCGAGCAGCACCCGGTGCAGGGCGGCGGGCTCGATCTCGGCGAAGCTGTCGCAGTCGCGGAGCGCCGCGAATCGGATGACGGTGGTCGATCCGAAGCGTTCCTCGCTCCTGGTGAGGTCGAGGTCGATCGCGTAGTGCTCTACGGCCAGGTCACGGGCGCGGGTCTCGGCCTCGGCGCGGTTGAGGGCAGGCATGCCCCTCATGCTGCCGCACGAAAGCCGCTGGTGGAACGCCTTTGCCGATCATGAATGCGGTGGTGGTGCACACATTCGGTTCCCGGGCCCGCCCGCCGCGGGCGGGCGTGGCCTAGGCTCGCAGGGGCGGGGAGGTGGTCATGGGCGAGGGAGCCGGGGGCGGCGAGGAAGCCGCCGGGGGGCCGATCGTGCACGGGTTTCCGCACCTGGAGACGGTACGCGGCGCGCTGACCGCGATCCATCGGCGGCTGTCGGCGGACGGGGTGGCCCGGTTCGCGACCAGCGTGCGGCCGGAGCTGGTGGACTTCCCCGACGACGAGGACCCGTATCTGGGCGCGCTGCGGGTGGCCCGGGTGATGGTGCAGCACCTGCGGCTGCCGGACGCCCGGATGGTGGTGGGCTTCCGCGACATGGCGCACGCCGGGAACGTCGAACTGGCCGCGGGCCCGGAGTACTTCGTGGAGCTGCACTCCCGTTTCCGGACCGACCGGCGGGACGTGGGGGCCGCGCTCGCCCACGAGGTGATGCACGTCTACCTGCACCGGCTCGGCCTGTCCTTCCCCGGCACCCGCGACAACGAGATCCTCACGGACACCGCGACCGCGTACCTCGGTGCGGGCTGGCTGCTGCTGGACGCCTACCGCGAGGAGCCGTCGATGCGCGGGGACCGGATGACGATGTCCGCGTACAAGCTGGGGTATCTGACGCCCGAGGAGTTCGGGTACGTCCTGGCCAAGCGGGCGGCCGCCCTTGGCGACGACATCGAGCCGTGGTTCCGCAGCCCGCAGGCCCGCGACGCCTACCGGGTCGGCCTCACCCGCGCCCACCAGGACCTGCGCAGGCCGCCGCTGGCCGCCGCGTCGTGGGCGGCCCGCCGCCTCTACGCCAAGAACCGCCGGGCCGGCGTCGCCCCCGCCGCGGCCGACTACTCCTTCGAGGGCTCCCCGGACCGGCTGCGCGTCTCCTTCCCCTGCCCCACCTGTTTCCAGCGCATCCGCCTCCCCTGCAAGGGCCGCCTGCGCGCCCGGTGCACCCTGTGCAGGACGGAGCTGGAGTGCGAGACGTAGGAGCCGCCTCACGGGGGCGCCCCTTCGGGGGAACGCCCTCCGCGAGGGCGCCGCGGAAAGGTGCAGCGCTCGCCTCCTTGGTCGGGGAGTGGCGAGCGCTGCGGGTGTTGCTGCGTACCGCACGCCGTTGTGCGGGACATCTCGGGGGCCGGGCGGAGCCCGGCGGAAGCCGCTCGGGTCAGACCGTGAGCGGCCGGTCGGTCGGACGGATCGGCGAGGGCAGAGCCGACGGCACCCCCGTGAGGTACGCGTCGACGGACTTCGCCGCGGAGCGCCCCTCGGCGATGGCCCACACGATCAGCGACTGGCCGCGGCCGGCGTCACCGGCGACGAAGACCCCGTCGACGTTGGTCGCGTAGGAGCCGTCCCGCGCGATGTTGCCGCGCGCGTCCAGTTCCAGGCCGAGCTGCTCGATCAGCCCGTTCTTCTGGTCGGTGCCGGTGAACCCCATCGCGAGGGTGACCAGGTCGGCCGGGATGACCCGCTCGGTGCCCTCCTGGGGCACGAACTTGCCGTCCTGGAAGACCACCTCGACCAGGTGCAGTTCGCGCACATGCCCGTCGGCGTCGCCGGTGAACTTCACGGTGTTGACGGCGTAGACCCGCTCGCCGCCCTCCTCGTGCGCGGAGGTCACCTTGTAGACCATCGGCATCGTCGGCCACGGCTGGTGCGCGGGCCGCTCGTCGGACGGGCGCGGCATGATCTCCAGCTGGGTGACGGACAGCGCGCCCTGCCGGTGCGCGGTGCCGACGCAGTCCGCGCCGGTGTCACCGCCGCCGATGACCACCACGTGCTTGCCCTCGGCGGTGATCGGCGGGGCGACGAAGTCGCCCTCCTGCACCTTGTTGGACAGCGGCAGGTACTCCATCGCCTGGTACACGCCGGTCAGTTCGCGGCCCTCGACCGGCAGGTCGCGCCACTGGGTGGCGCCGGCCGCGATGACCACGGCGTCGTACCGCCGGGCGAGCTTCGCGCCGTCCAGGTCGGTGCCGATCTGCACACCGGTACGGAACTTGGTGCCCTCCGCCCGCATCTGCTCGATCCGGCGGTTGATGTGCCGCTTCTCCATCTTGAACTCGGGGATGCCGTACCGCAGCAGGCCGCCGATCCGGTCGGCCCGCTCGTAGACCGCGACGGTGTGGCCGGCCCGGGTGAGCTGCTGGGCGGCGGCCAGGCCCGCCGGGCCCGAGCCGATGACGGCGACGGTCTTGCCGGACAGCCGCTCCGGCGGCTGCGGCGTGACGTCCCCGTTGTCCCAGGCCTTGTCGATGATGGTGACTTCGACGTTCTTGATCGTCACCGGCGGCTGGTTGATGCCGAGCACGCACGCGGTCTCGCACGGCGCCGGGCACAGCCGCCCGGTGAACTCCGGGAAGTTGTTGGTGGCGTGCAGCCGCTCGGACGCGGCGGTCCAGTCCTCGCGGTAGGCGTAGTCGTTCCACTCCGGGATGAGGTTGCCGAGCGGACAGCCCTGGTGGCAGAACGGGATACCGCAGTCCATGCAGCGGCCGGCCTGCTTGCTGACGATCGGCAGCAGGCCACCGGGGACGTAGACCTCTTTCCAGTCCTGCTTGCGCTCCTCGACCGGGCGGGTCGGGTTGTTCTCACGCGGGGTGGTGAGGAAGCCCTTGGGGTCAGCCATTTGCCGCCTCCATCATCTTCGCGGTGGTCTCGGACTCCGAGAGTCCGGCCTGCTCGGCGGCGTTCTTGGCGGCGAGCACTGCCTTGTAGTCCCTCGGCATGACCTTGCCGAAGCGGGTGAGGGCACCGCCCCAGTCGGCGAGCAGCCGCTCGGCGACGGTCGAGCCGGTCTCCTCGAAGTGGCGGCGCACCACGTCGTGCAGCCACGTGATGTCGTCGGCGGTGAGCTGCTCGATCTCGACCATGCCCGGGTTGACGCAGTCCGGGTCGAGGTCCAGCAGGTAGGCGATGCCGCCGGACATGCCGGCCGCGAAGTTCCGGCCGGTGGCGCCGAGCACGACCGCCCGGCCGCCGGTCATGTACTCGCAGCCGTGGTCGCCGACGCCCTCGGCCACCACGGTCGCGCCGGAGTTGCGCACGCAGAACCGCTCGCCGGTGCGGCCGCGCAGGAACAGCTCGCCGCCGGTGGCACCGTAGGCGATGGTGTTGCCCGCGATGGTGGACTCCTCGGCGAGGTGGTCCGCGCCGCGGTCCGGGCGGACGATCACGCGGCCGCCGGACAGGCCCTTGCCGACGTAGTCGTTGGCGTCGCCCTCCAGCCGCAGGGTGATGCCCTTGGGCAGGAACGCGCCGAAGGACTGGCCCGCGGAGCCGGTGAAGGTGATGTCGACGGTGTCCTCGGGCAGGCCGGCGCCGCCGTACTTCTTCGTCACCTCGTGGCCGAGCATGGTGCCCACCGTGCGGTTGACGTTGCGGATCGGCACCTGCGCGCGGACCGGCGCACCGGACTCCAGCGCCTCGGCGGCGAGCCGGATCAGCTCGTTGTCGAGCGCGCGGTCCAGGCCGTGGTCCTGGCCGGTGATGCGGTGCAGCGCCGCGCCCTCGGGCAGCTCCGGCACGTACAGCAGCGGGGCCAGGTCCAGGCCCTGCGCCTTCCAGTGGTCCACCGCGCGGCCGGCGTCGATCAGTTCGGCGTGGCCGACGGCCTCCTCGATGGTGCGGAAGCCCAGCTCGGCGAGGAGCTCACGGACCTCCTCGGCGATGAACTCGAAGAAGTTCACCACGAACTCGGGCTTGCCGGAGAACCGGTCGCGCAGCACCGGGTTCTGGGTGGCGACGCCGACCGGGCAGGTGTCCAGGTGGCACACCCGCATCATGATGCAGCCGGAGACGACCAGCGGCGCGGTGGCGAAGCCGAACTCCTCGGCGCCGAGCAGCGCCGCGATCACCACGTCCCGGCCGGTCTTGAGCTGGCCGTCGGTCTGCACCACGATCCGGTCCCGCAGCCCGTTGAGCAGCAGCGTCTGCTGGGTCTCGGCGAGGCCGAGCTCCCAGGGACCGCCGGCGTGCTTCAGCGAGGTGAGCGGGGAGGCACCGGTGCCGCCGTCATGGCCGGAGATCAGCACCACGTCGGCGTGCGCCTTGGACACGCCCGCCGCGACGGTGCCGACGCCGACCTCGGAGACCAGCTTGACGTGCACCCGCGCCCTGGGGTTGGCGTTCTTCAGGTCGTGGATGAGCTGGGCGAGGTCCTCGATGGAGTAGATGTCGTGGTGCGGCGGCGGCGAGATCAGGCCGACGCCCGCGGTGGAGTGCCGGGTGCCGGCGATCCACGGGTAGACCTTGTGGCCGGGCAGCTGGCCGCCCTCGCCGGGCTTGGCGCCCTGCGCCATCTTGATCTGGATGTCGTCGGCGTTGACCAGGTACTCGGAGGTGACGCCGAACCGGCCGGAGGCGACCTGCTTGATGGCGCTGCGCCGGGCCGGGTCGTACAGCCGCTCCGGGTCCTCGCCGCCCTCGCCGGTGTTGGACTTGCCGCCGAGCTGGTTCATCGCGATGGCGAGCGTCTCGTGCGCCTCGCGGGAGATCGAGCCGTACGACATGGCGCCGGTGGAGAACCGCTTGACGATCTCGCTGACCGGCTCGACCTCGTCGATCGGGACGGCCGGGCGGTCCTGCTTGAGGCCGAACAGGCCGCGCAGCGTCATCAGCCGCTCGGACTGCTCGTTCACCCGCGAGGTGTACTGCTTGAAGATGTCGTAGCGCCGGGTGCGGGTGGCGTGCTGGAGCCGGAAGACGGTGTCCGGGTCGAACAGGTGCGGCTCGCCCTCGCGGCGCCACTGGTACTCGCCGCCGATCTCCAGCCGGCGGTGCGCGGCGGGGATGCCGGAGACCGGGTACGCCTTGGCGTGCCGGGCGGCGACCTCCTGCGCGATGACGTCGATGCCCGCCCCGCCGATCTTGGTGTCGGTGAGGTGGAAGTAGGTGTCGACGAACTCGGCGTCCAGGCCGACCGCCTCGAAGACCTGCGCGCCGCGGTAGGAGGCGACGGTGGAGATGCCCATCTTGGACATCACCTTCAGCACGCCCTTGCCGAGCGCCTTGATCAGGTTCCGCATCGCGGTCTCGGCGTCGACGCCGGGCAGGAAGGTGCCGGCCCGGACCAGGTCCTCGACGGACTCCATGGCCAGGTACGGGTTGACGGCCGCGGCGCCGTAGCCGATCAGCAGTGCGACGTGGTGCACCTCGCGGACGTCGCCGGCCTCGACGATCAGCCCGACCTGGGTGCGCTGCTTGGTGCGGATCAGGTGGTGGTGCACCGCGGAGGTGAGCAGCAGCGACGGGATCGGGGCGTGCTCGGCGTCGGAGTGCCGGTCGGAGAGCACGATCAGGCGGGCGCCGTCCTCTATGGCGGCGTCGGCCTCGGCGCAGATCTCGGCCAGCCGCGTGGCGAGCGCGTCGCCGCCGCCGGCCACCCGGTACAGGCCGGAGAGCGTGGCGGCCTTCAGGCCGGGCAGGTCGCCGTCGGCGTTGACGTGGATGAGCTTGGCCAGCTCGTCGTTGTCGATCACCGGGAACGGCAGGGTGATGTTGCGACAGGAGGCCGGGCTGGGCTCCAGCAGGTTCCCGGACGGGCCGATGGTGGAGATCAGCGAGGTGACGAGCTCCTCGCGGATGGCGTCCAGCGGCGGGTTGGTGACCTGCGCGAAGAGCTGGGTGAAGTAGTCGAAGAGCAGCCGGGGCCGTTCGGAGAGCGCCGCGATCGGCGAGTCGGTGCCCATCGAGCCGAGCGGCTCGCCGCCGGTGCGCGCCATCGGCGCGAGGATGACCCGCAGCTCCTCCTCGGTGTAGCCGAAGGTCTGCTGGCGGCGGGTGACCGAGGCGTGGGTGTGCACGATGTGCTCGCGCTCGGGCAGGTCGGCGAGGTTGATCAGCCCGGCGTCCAGCCAGTCCGCGTACGGGTTCTGGGCGGCCATCTCGGCCTTGATCTCGTCGTCCTCGACGATGCGGTGCGAGGCGGTGTCGACCAGGAACATCCGGCCGGGCTGCAGCCGGCCCTTGCGGACCACCCGCTCCGGGGCGATGTCGTGCAGCACGCCGGACTCGGAGGCGAGGACCACCAGGCCGTCGTCGGTGACCCAGTAGCGGCCCGGGCGCAGGCCGTTGCGGTCCAGGACCGCGCCGACGAGGGTGCCGTCGGTGAAGGTGACGCACGCCGGACCGTCCCAGGGCTCCATCAGCGTGGAGTGGTAGCGGTAGAAGGCGCGGCGGGCCGGGTCCATCGAGGCGTGGTTCTCCCACGCCTCGGGGATCATCATCAGCACGCTGTGCGGCAGCGAGCGGCCGCCGAGGTGCAGCAGTTCCAGCACCTCGTCGAAGGACGCGGTGTCGGAGGCGCCGGGGGTGCAGATCGGGAAGATCCGCTCCAGGTCGGCGGGGGTGCCGGCGGAGCCCGCGGCCTGCGCGGTGCTGCCGTCCGCCGGGCGCACCGGGCCGAACAGCTCGCTGGCCAGCTGCGACTCGCGGGCCCGCATCCAGTTGCGGTTGCCCTTGACCGTGTTGATCTCGCCGTTGTGCGCGACGAACCGGTACGGGTGGGCGAGCGGCCAGCTCGGGAAGGTGTTGGTGGAGAAGCGGGAGTGGACCAGCGCGATGGCGGTGGCGAACCGCTCGTCGGACAGGTCGGGGAAGAACGGCTCCAGCTGGCCGGTGGTGAGCATGCCCTTGTAGACGATGGTCCGCGCGGACAGCGACGGGAAGTACACGTCGGCTTCACGCTCGGCGCGCTTGCGCAGCACGAACGCGGGCCGGTCCAGGTCGATGCCGGCGCGGTGCCCGGCCTGGTCGGCGACGAAGAGCTGGGCGAAGTAGGGCATGGTGGAGCGGGCGGTGGCACCGAGCAGGTCGGGGTCGGTCGGCGTCTCGCGCCAGCCCAGGACCGTCAGGCCCTCTTCGGCGGCGATCCGCTCGATGGCGTCGACGGCCTTGGTGCGGTCGTCGTGCTCGTGCGGCAGGAACGCCAGGCCGACGGCGTACTGCCCCGCGGCGGGCAGCTCGAAGCCGACGGCCGCGCGGAGGAAGGTGTCCGGGATCTGCAACAGGATGCCCGCGCCGTCGCCGGAGTCCGGCTCGGCACCGGTGGCGCCGCGATGTTCCAGGTTGCGCAGGACGGTCAGCGCCTGCTGGACGAGCGCGTGGCTCGCCTCGCCGCTGAGGGTGGCGACAAAGCCGACGCCGCAGGCGTCGTGCTCGTGGCGGGGATCGTACATCCCCTGCGGGGCGGGGCGCCCGTCCATGAACGCGGAACGCGAACGCATGGCTCTCCCGTCGTCGTCATTTGGCTGATATGCATCGCCCGTCATGGGCATGCGCAACAGGGACGACGTTGGCCCTCTGCGATTTCGTGCAGGTTACATGATGGACGAGTGTTCGAGAAGCGGATACTCGATTCCAGCATGTGGACATGCGGGGTGAATCTCGGGAGGTGGAACGGCTACTTCAGGCCAGCGTCGTACCGCGGGGTTTACGGACGATCCCGGCGCTGCGAGCGGGGGTGCCCCGCGCGCAGCTCGACGAACCTTTTCGGGAAAGCTCTGCCGGTTGCGTTACCGACTGATGCCCCGTGCGGCCGACGCTGAAACGAGGGGGAAACAGAACCTTGTGCCAGGTTGTCGGCCCCACCCGTACTTTCGATGGTACGGCCGGTCGTCAAGGGGGCGGGTCAGCCCACCGCGGAGCCGATCAGGGAGCCCAGCGCGAAGGTGACACCGCCCGCGGCGGCGCCCAGCACGAGCTGCCGCAGCCCGCTGTACCACCAGGAACGCGCGGTGACCCGGGCCACCGCGGCCCCGCAGCCGAAGAGCCCGACCATCGCCAGCCCGACCGCCGGCCACAGCACCGAAGCGCCCAGCAGGTACGGCAGCACCGGCAGCAGCGCGCCCAGCGCGAAGCAGACGAACGAGGAGGCCGCCGCGACCAGCGGCGAGGGCAGGTCGTCGGGGTCGACGCCCAGCTCCTCGCGGGCGTGGATCTCCAGCGCCTGCTCGGGGTCGACGGACAGCTGCCGGGCCACCTCGTGGGCCAGCTTCGGCTCCACTCCGCGCGACACGTACAGCGCGGCGAGCTCGCGCAGCTCCGCCTCCGGGTTGCGGTCCAGCTCGATCCGCTCGACCGCCAGCTCCGCCTCGACCAGCTCGCGCTGCGAGGCGACCGAGGTGTACTCGCCGGCCGCCATCGAGAACGCCCCGGCGGCGAGCCCGGCCAGACCGGTCACCGCCACGGTCCGGGCGCTCACGTCACCGCCCGCGACCCCCGTCATCAGCGCGAAGTTCGACACCAGCCCGTCCATCGCACCGAACACCGCCGGCCGCAGCCACCCGCCGCTGACGTCGCGGTGGGTGTGCTCGGGCTCGTGGTACGGCGCGGCCGAACCGGCCGGCTCGATGGTGGCCGTCGTCATGTCCCTACCCCTCCCCCGGGCGCCCCAGCGACCCGCGTACGTCTGCCAACGGTTCGACCGTACGTGGCATTCCGGGTCGCCGCCAGCAAGGGAAGGCTGCCCTGACCTGCGGATTCGTCCCCCGATGTGGGGAGTCAGGGCCGGCCGCGAAGAAGGCGCCGGGGCGGGATCAGGAGGTCAGGAGGACTGCGAGGGCTGCTCGGACTTCGCCCCGGCGGGCGCGACACCGGCATCGGCACCGGCATCGACGTCGGCCACGTCGGACTCCGCCGACGCCTTGGTCATGTCGACCGCGTCGCCCGCGTCGGAGTGCTCGGACGCCGAGGAGTCCGCGGCGTCACCCGCCTCGCCGGGCTCGGCGCCTTCGGCTCCGTCCGCCGCCACCGCGGCGGGCTCGACCACGGCCTCCCGGCCGGGCCGCAGCCTGGACGACACCACCATGTAGACCACGGCACCGATGAAGCAGACGATCGCCGTCCAGTCGTTGAGACGCAGTCCCAGGATGTGGTGGGCGTAGTCGGACCGCATGTGCTCGATCCAGCCGCGGCCGACGCAGTACGACGCCACGTAGAGCGCGAAGGCCCGGCCATGGCCGAGCTTGAAGCGGCGGTCGGCCCAGATCACCAGGAACCCGACGCCGATGCACCACAGGCACTCGTACAGGAACGTCGGCTGGTAGATGCCCGGCACCCGGTCGCCCGCGGTGCTGGTGATCTTCAGGCCCCACGGCAGGCGGGTGTGGTTGCCGTACAGCTCCTGGTTGAACCAGTTCCCCCAGCGGCCCAGGGCCTGCGCGAACGCGATGCCGGGGGCGATCGCGTCGGCGTAGGCCGGCAGCGCGATGCCGCGCCGGCGGCAGCCGATCCACGCACCCAGCGCGCCCAGGGCCACCGCGCCCCAGATGCCCAGGCCGCCGTCCCACACCTTGAAGGCGTTCACCCAGTCGTTGCCGTTGGTGAAGTACAGCTCGTAGTCGGTGATCACGTGGTAGAGACGGCCGCCGACCAGGCCGAACGGCACCGCCCACACGGCGATGTCCGCGACGGTCTCCCGCTTGCCGCCGCGGGCGATCCACCGCTTGTTCCCGAGCCAGACGGCTACGAAGACGCCGATGATGATGCAGAACGCGTAGCCACGCAGCGGGATCGGTCCGAGATGGATGACACCGCGCGACGGGCTGGGAATGTATGCGAGTTCCATGGCAGTCCCGACGCTACCGTGCCGGGCGGGTAGTACGGCAACCCGCCCGGCTACGTCTGGATAACGTCCTACCTCCGGCGGAGGGTCGGAACGGTCGGAACGGTCAGGACGGGCTGGGCGTGGCGGTGACCTTGCCGGGCTTCTTGCCCTTGTTCGCGGCCTGGACCATCTGCTTGAGCGAGTCCGGGGTCAGCGCCGAGGTGCCGTAGATGCTCTTGCCGTTGAGCAGCACCGTCGGGGTGGAGTTGTAGCCGGCGGTGTTGAACGCCTGGTTGGACTTCTTCACCCACGCGTCGTGTGTGCCGTTGTTCACACAGGCGGTGAACGCCGCGTTCTTCAGGCCCGGGACCTTCCCGGCCAGGGTGAGCAGGTTCTGCTTGTCGCCGAACTTGTCGTCCTGCTCGTCCGGCTGGTTGTCGTAGAGCACGTCGTGGAAGGCGCGGAACTTGCCCTGGTCCTGGGCGCAGGCGGCGGCGTTCCCCGCGTTCAGCGAGCCGTCGCCGCCCAGGTTGCCGTCGATGAGGGTGACCAGGTGGTACTCCGTGCGCAGCTCGCCGCTGTCCTCCAGGCTGTGGATCGTCGGCGTGAAGCTCTTCTCGAAGGCGTCGCAGGCCGGGCAGCGGAAGTCCTCGTACACGGTCAGCGTGGACGGCGCGTCGGCCGCGCCGACCGGGATCACCAGGTTGTCCTTCCCGGTGGCGCCGCGTGGCGCGGTCACGGTGCCCGCGGAGTCGCCGGCGGTGCTCTTCTTGTTGCTGTCGTGGTCGGCCACCGCGATGGCGATGCCGGCGGCGACGGCCAGCACGACCACGACTCCTCCCGCCACCATCAGGGTCCGCTTCCGCTTCGCCCGGGCCTTGTCCCTCTCGCGCTGCGCCTGCAGCGCCTGGCGCGCGCTGGTTTTTCCGTTCCGGTTCTTCTCGCTCACGCCGTTCCAACGCGGGAGCGCTGCGCTTGGCTTGTGCCGTGCGGTGATTTCGCCCGGGCGGGTGACCTTTTGTGCACGTAAGGGTGACGGGACCGCCCGGGCTGCCCGGTGCTGTCGGCTCCGGGACCTTGCGGTGGGTGGGCGGCGGCTGGTCGCGCGGTCCTCCCCCAGAGCTTCGCCTGGGAGGTGCCCCCACGCGCCCCTGCGGGGCGCACCTTCCTCCGCGGAAGGAGCCGCACCACAACAGGGGCGCGGGGAACGGCACGCGCGACCCAGCACCGGCAGGTGGTCCCTGAACCGGGAGAACCACCCACCCCGGAGGGTCAGGGCGCCCGGCGGACCCCCTTGGCGAGGTCGGCCGCCAGGGACCGTACGGCCGCGAGGCCCTCGGAGAGGTCCTCGTGGTCGAGCAGCCGCTGGACGAACGCGGAGCCGACGATGACCCCGTCGGCGAACGCGGCGACCTCCGCGGCCTGCTGGGCGTTGGAGACGCCGAGCCCGACGCAGACGGGGAGTTCGGTGGTCGCGCGGGTGCGGGCCACGAGCCCGGCCGCCTGCTCGCCGACGCTCGCCCGGGTGCCGGTGACGCCCATCAGGGAGGCGGCGTAGACGAAGCCGCTGCCCGCCGAGGTGATCCGGGCCAGCCGCTCGTCGCGGCTGGAGGGGGCGACGACGAAGACGGTGGCCAGGCCGTGCGCCTGGGCCGCCTTGCGCCACACCTCGGACTCCTCCACCGGCAGGTCGGGCAGGATGCAGCCCGCCCCGCCCGCGTCGGCGAGCTCCGCGGCGAACCGCTCGGCGCCGTACCGGTCGACCGGGTTCCAGTACGTCATGACCAGCACCGGCTTGCCGCTGGCGGCGTGGCCCTCGCGGACGGTGCGCAGCACGTCGGCGATGCGGACGTGGTTCTTGTTGAGCGCGATGTCGTCGGCGGTCTGGATGACCGGCCCGTCGAGCACGGGGTCGCTGTGCGGCAGCCCGACCTCGACGATGTCGGCGCCGCCCTCGAACGCCGCCTTGACCGCCTCGATGCCGCCCTCGACCGTCGGGAAACCGGCCGGGAGGTACGCGACGAGCGCGGCGCGGTGCTCGGCCCGGGCCTGGGCGATGGTCTGTTCCAGAAGCGTGATGGTGCCGCTCACTTCGCGTCCCCCTCGTCGTAGAGCCCGAAGTAGCGGGCGGCGGTGTCCATGTCCTTGTCGCCGCGGCCGGACAGGTTCACCAGGATCAGGCCCTCCGGGCCCAGGTCGCGGCCGATCTCCAGGGCGCCGGCCAGCGCGTGCGCGCTCTCGATGGCGGGGATGATGCCCTCGGTGCCGGACAGCAGCCGCAGCGCCTGCATCGCCGCGTCGTCGGTGACGGCGCGGTACTCGGCCCGCCCGGTGTCCTTGAGGTAGGAGTGCTCCGGGCCGACGCCCGGGTAGTCCAGGCCGGCCGAGATCGAGTACGGCTCGGTGATCTGTCCCTCGTCGTCCTGGAGGACGTACGACCGGGAGCCGTGCAGGATGCCGGGCTCGCCGACGGTCAGCGTCGCCGCGTGCTCGCCGGTGGCCACGCCGTGCCCGGCCGGCTCGCAGCCGACCAGCCGCACGGACGTGTCCGGCAGGAAGGCGTGGAACAGGCCCATGGCGTTGGAGCCGCCGCCGACGCAGGCCACCGCGGCGTCGGGCAGCCGTCCGGTGCGCTCCAGCAGCTGGCGCCTGGCCTCCACACCGATCACCCGGTGGAAGTCGCGGACCAGCGTGGGGAACGGGTGCGGGCCGGCCACGGTGCCGAACAGGTAGTGGGTGCGGTCGACGTTGGCGACCCAGTCCCGGAACGCCTCGTTGATCGCGTCCTTCAGGGTGCGGCTGCCGGACTTCACCGCGATCACCTCGGCGCCGAGCATCCGCATCCGCGCCACGTTCAGCGCCTGGCGCTGCGTGTCGATCTCGCCCATGTAGATCGTGCACTCCAGGCCGAACAGGGCGCACGCGGTGGCGGTCGCCACGCCGTGCTGGCCCGCGCCGGTCTCCGCGATCACCCGGGTCTTGCCCATCCGCTTGGTGAGCAGGGTCTGACCGAGCACGTTGTTGATCTTGTGCGAGCCGGTGTGGTTCAGGTCCTCCCGCTTGAGGAAGACCCGCGCGCCGCCGGCGTGCTCGGCGAACCGCGGCACCTCCGTCAGCGCGCTGGGGCGGCCCGCGTAGTTGACCATCAGGTCGTTGAGCTCGGCGGCGAAGGCCGGGTCGGTCTTCGCCTTCTCGTACTCCGCGGCGACCTCGTCCACGGCGGCGACCAGCGCCTCCGGGATGAACTTGCCGCCGAACGGGCCGAAGTAGCCCTCCGGGGTGGGCACGGAGCCCTCCGGGTCGGGCAGGAAGAAGGTGTGTTCGTCTGGCGTATCGGACATACGTGTCCCCTGGGGGGTGTGGTGGTCGGGCTGACAGCTGCTGCGCGGCTCAGCCGCGGCGCCATCGCCTGCCGTTCACCTGACCCGGCTCGCAGCCGATCACGTACCTCACCCGTCGCCCCAGCACCCGCCGCGCGGGCGCGCGGCAGCCCCGGGGTTTGCACCCGGGCGCGAGACGTTGGGCGATGGCCATGCCCCGCAGTCTAGCTGGCCGGGCGGACCTCCCGGGCTCGGCGGTTCCGCCGGTTCCGGGAGGACGGGGCACCTCGGGGGGTCAGTCGCGCCCGTGCCGCAGGGCTGGGTGCGCACCGGCCGCCACGAGATCGGCGACGGCGGTACGGGGATCGCGCCCCGTGACGAGCGACTCGCCCACCAGCACCGCGTCGGCACCGTCGTGCGCGTAGGCGATGAGGTCGTGCGGGCCCCGCACTCCCGACTCCGCGACCTTGACGATGTGGTCGGGGATCTCGGGCGCGACCCGGGCGAACGTGTCCCGGTCCACCTCGAGCGTCTTGAGGTTGCGGGCGTTGACCCCGATGATCCGGGCACCCGCGTCGACCGCCCGCTCCACCTCCTCCTCGTCGTGCACCTCGACGAGCGGCGTGAGCCCGATGGACTCGGCCCGCTCGACGAGGGAGACGAGGGCGGCCTGGTCGAGCGCGGAGACGATGAGCAGCGCGAGGTCGGCGCCGTAGGCGCGGGCCTCCCACAGCTGGTAGGCGGTGACGATGAAGTCCTTGCGCAGCACGGCCGTGTCGACCTTCGCCCGGACCGCTTCGAGGTCGGCGAGCGACCCGCCGAAGCGCCGCTGCTCGGTGAGCACGCTGATCGCCGCGGCGCCGCCCGCTTCGTAGTCCGCCGCGAGTGCCGCCGGGTCCGCGATCGCGGCCAGCGCGCCCTTGGACGGGCTGGAGCGCTTGACCTCGCAGATCACCTTGACGCCCTCGCCGCGCAGTGCGGCCACGCCGTCGCGGGCGTCGCGCGCCTTGGCCGCACGCTCCTTGAGGTCGTCAAGGGAGACCCGGGCCTGTCGCTCGGCGAGGTCGGCTCGTACTCCGTCGATGATCTCGTCGAGCACACTCACGCGAGAACTCCCCTTCCGGCCGGGTCGAGCAGCGAAATGATCAAGCCAGTGGCGGTTGACCGCCGGCAACCCGATGGTATCGGGCGGTGGCCTCGGTACCCGAATCGTGCCATGTCCGGTCCCACCACCTGGACGAATGCCGTCACGGCTGCCATGCCGGTCAGGGCGCGAGGGCCGCGCCGAAGGGCAGGTTCCGGACAACCGTGAAGGCGAGGACCAGCGCGCCGATCGCCCAGCGCCACGCCGGCCGCACGTTCGGCTCGAACGGCTTGCCGCGGACCGCGCGCACCACCCAGAGCACCCAGACGACGGCGAGGACGGCGTATCCGGCGACCGCCACCGCGTTGCAGCCGAGCGCCGCGCGGACGTGGCCGTGCACGAGGGCGTAGGCGCCGCGCAGGCCGCCGCAACCGGGGCAGTACACGCCGGTGTAGTACAGCAGCGGGCAGGCCGGGTAGTGCCCGGGCGTGTTCGGGTCGACGCTGCCGACGTAGGCGAAGGCCGCCGCCACGCCGCCGAGCACGCCGAGCGGTACGGCGGCGCGGCGCAGGGCGGCGCGCGGGTCGCGGCCGGTGCCGCCGGGGGACCGCGGGCCGGGGGTGGCCGCGCGGGCGGGAGCCTCGGGGGTGAGGTGGGTCACAGCGCCGATTCTGCCCCGGGACGCACGAAGGCGCAGCGCGCGGAACGAGGTCCGGGCGGCTGCGCCCTGCGAGGTACTACGAGGTACTACGAGGCCCTGCCGGGTCCCGCGGCGGGCGGATCGGCCGTCGAGCCGCCGCCGAACGTGGTGCGGTGCAGCCGCTCCCGCCGACTCGGCCGCTGGTCCGGCTGAGCCGTTCGGCCGGTCGGGCCCGTCGCCGGTTCAGACGCCGGCGTGGGCGCGGGACTCCTCGGTGGAGGAGCTGTCGCTGCTCGCGATCGGCTTGTACGTCTGGCCGAGGCCCATCAGCTTCATGACCCCGCCGACGACGACGCCGAGGGCGGCGATCGCCATGCCCACCCAGAAACCGGCCGTGTTCGCCGCGACCATGAAGCCGCCGGCCACGCAGAAACCGACGAACGCGATGATCACGCCGGTCCAGGCGGCGGGCGTGTGTCCGTGGTCGTGCTGTGCCGCCATGAGTGCTCCCTGCTGAGTCGGGTCGGGGCGTCCTGCGCCTCCCACTTCGTCCCCCATTGTTGCGCGTGCGGGGGGTGGGGTGTGCACCGGGGTCGCGCGCGTCGGCCGCGGGCCGGGCACACCGCCCGAAGCGCGGCCACGGGCAGCCGCCGTCAGCGCGCGGCGGGCTTCTCCACGTGGCCCGCGGCGGGGTCCTCCGTGGGGTCCTCGCCGCGGTCGAGGGCCTTCCACAGGTCCTCGGGGCGGTCCGGGTCGACCACGGGGGGCGCGGACGCGCGGGCGGCGCGGACGCCGGGCCGGTCGTAGCGGCTGGACATCGCGGGCCACCGGGAGCCGTGGCGCAGCGCGATCAGGCCGGCGAGGAGGAGCAGCAGCCCGCCCGCGACGGAGACGAACGGCCAGCCGGTGGTGCTGGTGTGCGCGGCGGTGGCGTGGGTGAGGCTGGTCGCGGTCGCGGCGGCGGAGTCCAGGGCGCCGTGGTCGCCGCGCCGGGTGAGCGCGGTGACGGCGGCGCCGAGGCCGCTGAGCGTGAGCAGCGCGGCGACGACGTAGCGGCCGACCCGGCGCACCGCGAAGATCGCCACCAGGGAGGCGAGCCCGACCAGGGCGAGCGCGCCCGGCAGTGCGGTCATCTGGCTGCCGCCCGCGTGCACCGGCATGGCGTGCCCCGCGGAGGAGGCGGTGCCGTGCGCCCAGGTCTTGCCCGCGGCCAGCAGCACCAGGCTCGCGCCGAGGACACCGCAGGCCAGCGCGACGGCGAGGGCCCGGTAGGCGGTGCGGCGGTCGGAGTCGGCGCGCCGTACGACACCGGGCCCGGCGGGGTCCGCCGGCTCGGGCCCGGCGTCCGGCGCGGGCTGCTCGGTGGACGTCACGGGTTGCTCAGGCGCGGCCGAAGACGTGTTCACCCTTCCACTATCCCCTGCCCGCGCGGCGCCCCCTCGGCGGGGGGCAGGTCCGGGTGCGGGTCCGGGCGCGGCCCGGGGCGGGTCCTGCCGCGGCACGACGGGAGCGCGGGGGGATCGCGCGTAGGTCATGGGGAGTCCGCGCGTCCGCCACGTGAAGGTAAAGCGGAGATCACCGCCCGCTTCTTGTTGACGTGTGCCCGTCAGACATAGCGTTCCGCCCGTCCCACTGTTCCCAAAACCGCACAGAAATCCCAGCGTTCACACACGCTCCTCGGTTCCCCCCACCACAGGAGGCAGTCGCTTGCGCTTCACCCTCGGCACCCTCAGCCCGACGTCCGTCCGTACCGGCCTCGCCCTCACCGCAGCGGCGGGGCTCGCCGCATCCGGTCTCGCCCTCGCCTCCTCGGCGCAGGCGGCCCCGGCGGTGCACGGCCTGCGGACGGCCCACTCCTGCGCCACCGCCACGACCGCCGGCCAGATGGCGTGTCAGGCCGTCAAGGTCACCAGCGGGGCGAGCACGCTGGCCAGGTCCAGCGGTGCGGTCAACCCGGCCGCGGCGCCCTCCGGCTTCGGCCCGGACGACCTGCACGCCGCCTACAACCTGCCCACCACCGGCGGTTCCGCCGCGACCGTGGCGATCGTCGACGCGTACGACGACCCCAACGCCGAAGCGGACCTCGCCACCTACCGCTCCACCTACGGCCTTTCGGCGTGCACCACCGCCAACGGCTGCTTCAGCAAGGTCGGCCAGAACGGCAGCGCCTCCTCGCTGCCCAGCGCCGACGCCGGCTGGGCCGAGGAGATCTCGCTCGACCTCGACATGGTCAGCGCCACCTGCCCGCAGTGCCACATCCTCCTGGTGGAGGCGAGCAGCGCCTCGATGACCGCGCTGGGCACCTCGGTGAACACCGCGGTGTCGCTGGGCGCGAAGTACGTCTCCAACAGCTACGGCGGCGGCGAGTCCTCGTCCGACTCGTCGTACGACAGCTCGTACTTCGACCACCCGGGCGTGGCGATCACCGTCAGCGCGGGCGACTCCGGCTACGGCGTGGAGTACCCGGCGGGCTCGCAGTACGTCACCTCGGTCGGCGGCACCTCGCTGACCGCCGACTCCTCCGCCCGCGGCTGGAGCGAGTCCGCGTGGAGCGGTTCGGGCTCGGGCTGCTCGGCCTACGACGCGAAGCCGAGCTGGCAGACGGACAGCGGCTGCTCGAAGCGCACGGTGGCCGACGTCTCCGCGGTGGCCGACCCGAGCACCGGTGTGGCGGTCTACGACACCTACGGCGGTGACGGCGGCTGGGAGGTCTTCGGCGGCACGAGCGTGTCCTCGCCGATCATCGCCTCGGTCTACGCGCTCGCCGGGACCCCGTCTTCCGGCTCCACGCCGGCGTCGTTCCCGTACAGCCACACGTCCTCCCTCAACGACGTGACCAGCGGGTCGAACGGCTCCTGCAGCACGTCCTACCTGTGCAGCGGCGCCAGCGGGTACGACGGCCCCACCGGCCTCGGCACCCCGAACGGCCTCACCGCGTTCACCGGCTGAAGCCGAACGGGTCCGCCCGGGCAGCCGGTCGGGCTCGGTTCCCCGCGCCCCTGGGGGGGTGCGGCTCTTCCGCGGAAGAGCCGCACGAACCCCGGGGGCGCGGGGCGCTGCGCTCCCCCAGGGCTTCGCCTGGGAGGGCCCCCACCCCCACCGGCAGGTGGTCCCTCGACCGGCGGAACAAGGCACCCCGGAGGGTCCGGTCACCCCGACAGCGTGTTGGCGGTGCCCACGGCCCGCAGGACGGCGGCGGCCTTGTTGCGGCACTCCGTGTCCTCGGCGACCGGATCGGAGTCGGCGACGATGCCCGCGCCCGCCTGGACGTAGGCGGTGCCGTCGCGGAGCAGCGCCGTACGGATGGCGATCGCGGTGTCGGAGTCGCCGGCGAAGTCGAGATAGCCGACGCAGCCCCCGTACAACCCCCGCCTGGCGGGCTCCAGTTCCTCGATGATCTGCATCGCGCGGGGCTTGGGAGCGCCGGAGAGGGTGCCCGCCGGGAAGCAGGCGGTGAGCACGTCGAAGGCGGTACGGCCGGGCGCGACGCGGCCGGTGACGGTCGAGACGATGTGCATCACGTGCGAATAGCGCTCGACCGACATGAAGTCGACCACCTCGACGCTGCCGGGTTCGCAGACCCGGCCGAGGTCGTTGCGGCCGAGGTCGACCAGCATCAGGTGCTCGGCCCGCTCCTTGGGGTCGGCGAGCAGTTCCTCGGCGAGCGCCGCGTCGGCCTGCGGGGTGGCGCCGCGCGGCCGGGTGCCCGCGATCGGGTGCACCATGGCGTGCCCGTCCTCGACCTTGACCAGCGCCTCGGGGCTGGAGCCGACCACGTCGAAGCCGCCCTCCGCGCCCCCGTCCTCGCCCGGGAAACGCAACAGGTACATGTACGGGCTCGGGTTGGTGGCCCGCAGCACCCGGTAGACGTCCAGCGCGCTCGCCGTGCACGGGGTCTCGAACCGCTGCGAGGGCACCACCTGGAACGCCTCGCCGGCCCTGATCCGCTCCTTGACGTCCTCCACCGCGTCCCGGAAGTCCTGGCCGCCCCACCGGGTGGTGTACTCCGGCAGCTCCGAGGGCGGCAGCGCGACCGGCGGGTGCTCGACCGGGCGGCCCAGGTCCGCCTGCATGGCGTCCAGCCGTGCCACCGCGTCGGCGTACGCCTCGTCCACGCCGGTGTCCTCGTCGTTGTGGTTGATCGCGTTGGCGATCAGCAGCACGCTGCCGTCCCAGTGGTCCAGCACGGCCATGTCCGAGGTGAGCAGCATCGTCAGTTCGGGCAGCCGGAGTTGGTCGCTCCCGTGCTCGCCGATCCGCTCCAGGCGCCTGACGATGTCGTAGCCGAGGTAGCCGACCATGCCGCCGGTGAACGGGGGCATGCCCTCGACCAGGTCGCGCGGGGTGTGCAGGGCCTCCACGGTGGCCCGCAGCGCGGCCAGCGGGTCGCCGTCCACCGGGACGCCCACCGGCGGGGTGCCGAGCCAGTGCGCCTGCCCGTCGCGCGCGGTCAGCGTCGCGGCCGAGCGGACCCCGACGAAGCTGTAGCGGGACCAGGCTTTGCTGTCCTCCGCGGATTCCAGCAGGAAGGTGCCGACGCGCTCGCCCGCGAGTTTTCTGTACAGGCCGACCGGGGTGTCGCCGTCCGCGAGCAATCGCCTGCTGACCGGAATGACGCGACGGTCGACGGCGAGCTTGCGGAACGTAGCGAGGTCCATGGCCGCAGAGAGTATCCGCACCCGGGTGCCCCTGTCCGCCCGGGCGGCCCGGCCCGGTCCCTCCCGGACCTTGCGGCCGGTGGCGGGTTGCGCTCCTCCCTGAACCGACGGAACACGGCAGCCGGGTGGGTCCGCTAGCCCTCCAGCAGGACATCCGCATCGAAGCAGGTGCGGTCGCCGGTGTGGCAGGCCGCGCCGACCTGGTCGACGCGGACGAGGATCGTGTCGCCGTCGCAGTCGAGGGCGACGGACTTGACGTGCTGGACGTGGCCGGAGGTGTCGCCCTTGACCCAGTACTCGTGGCGGCTGCGGCTCCAGTAGGTGCAGCGGCCGGTCGTGAGGGTGCGGTGGAGCGCCTCCGCGTCCATCCACCCGAGCATCAGCACCTCACCGGTGTCGTACTGCTGGGCGATGGCCGGAACCAGCCCATCGGGGTTGCGCTTCAGGCGCGCGGTGATCGCGGGGTCGAGCGAGGACGACGGCATACGACCATTCTGCCGCCGATTCGCCGCAACGAGAAAAGCCGCATTGACTGGCAAACGCCGCAAGGCGATTGTCCGTTATACGGTAGCCGCTCGCCCCGTGTCACCCGTATGGGGCATCCTTTCGCCATGGGTTTTCCTCCGCCGCCGCCAGATGGTCCCCCGCCGCCTCCCGACCAGGGCGGCGGTTTTGGGCCGCCGCAGGGTTTCGGCCCGCCACCGCCTCCTCCCCCACCGGGTGAAGGCGGCTACGGTGCTCCCCAACAACCGGGCGGCGGCCAGTCGTACGGATATCCGCAGCAGCCCGACGGCCAGCAGCCGTACGGCTACCCCCAACAGCCCGACGGCCAGCAGCCGTACGGCTACCCGCAGCAGGGCCAGCAGGGCGGGTACGGCCCGCCCGGGCAGCCCGGCGCGCCGATGCCGCCGGCCGGCTACGGCTACCCCGGCGACCCGCAGGGCTTCGGCTACCAGCCGCCCCCGCCGCCGAACAACACCAAGCGCAACGTGTGGCTCGCGGTCGGCGCGGTCGTGGTGATCGGCGCGATCGTCGGCGGGGTCGCGGTGGCCAGCAGCGGCGGCGACAAGAAGAAGAACGCCGACGACAAGCCGACCCACAGCGTCAGCATCAGCGGTCTGCCGACCGGGCTGCCCACGCCCAGCTTCACGCTGCCGACGGACCTCCCGACGGACGACCCGACGCTGGACCTCCCGACGGACCTGCCCACCGGCGACGACACCGGCCTGCCCACCGACCCGTCCTCGCCGGACGAGAAGCTGGTGCCGTACGTCTCGCTGAAGCCGGGAGTCTGCTTCGACGCTCCGTCCCTGACGTCGACGGTCTCGGAGGTGACGAAGCGCTCGTGCAGTTCCGCGCACGACGCGCAGGTGGTCGCGAACGAGACGCTCAGCGGCACCTTCTCCACCGACGCGGAGATCCAGAGCAAGGCGCTGTCGCTGTGCCAGTCCGACGCGCGCAAGCATCTGCCGCACGACGGCCGGGAGTACTACCCGTACGCGCTGTTCCCGAAGCTCATCACGTACGAGCTGCAGGGCAAGAAGACCGTCACCTGCTCGCTGACCCGCAACAACGGGTCGAACCACACCAAGCTGTACAGCAAGCTCTGACCGGCGACGGGTGCGGCGGCGCGGGAGCGGCGCACCCGTTCGCACGACTTGAGATGATCCGGCGGCCGGAAGCGGATGTTTTCGGCCGCCGGATGGTTAGCCTTGCGGTATGACGACCCATGCGCAGCGTGAACGTCTGCTCCTCGCCGACCTGCTGGAGCGTTCGGGGCCCGACGCCCCGACGCTCTGCGCGGGCTGGACCACCAAGGACCTCGCCGCCCACGTCGTGGTGCGGGAACGCCGGGGCGACGCGGCCGTGGGGATGGTGGTGCCGCGGCTCGCCGACCGCCTGGAGCGGGTCCGCAACGAGTACGCGGCGAAGCCCTTCGCCGAGCTCGTCCAGCTGATCAGGACCGGCCCACCGCGGCTGTCGCCCTTCTCCCTCAAGCAGGTGGACGAGGCGTCGAACACCCTGGAGTTCTACGTCCACACCGAGGACGTACGGCGTGCGGCGGCGGACTGGACCCCGCGCACGATCGACCCCGTCTTCGGGGACGCGCTCTGGGCGCGGCTGGAGCGGGCCGCCCGGCTGCTCGGGCGGCGCAGCCCGGTCGGGCTGGTGCTGCGCTGCCCGGACGGGCGGACCGCCGTCGCGCACAAGGGCACGCCGGTCGTCACCGTGACCGGGGAGCCGGCCGAGCTGGCGATGTTCGTGTTCGGCCGCCAGGCCGCGGCGAAGGTCGAGACGGACGGCCCGGAGGACGCGGTCGCGAAGGCCCACGAAGCGAATCTAGGGGTGTAGCCGCGCTGGACCCCCCGGGCTGCCCGGTCCCGTGAGTCGAGGGACCTTGCGGTCCGGGGCGGCTTGTCGCGCCGTTCTCCCCCAGAGCTTCGCCTGGGAGGTGCCCCCACGCGCCCCTGGGGTGGTGCGGCTCATTTCGCGGAGCGCACCGCCGGGGAGGCCAGGCCGACGGCGCCGCCGAGCATGCTCACCGCGCCGGCCGTGAGGAAGACCGGGGTGGGGCCGAAGGAGGCGACGGCGGCGCCGAAGAGGGGGTAGACGAGGGGCGCGATGCCGAAGCCGGTGAGGCTCATGACGGAGGTGACGCGGCCGAGGTAGGCGGGGTCGGACGCGGACTGGATCATCGCGACGGCGAGGCCGCCGCAGACCCCGCAGATGAGCCCGGCGAGCAGGGCGAGCGCGACGGCGACGCCGAGGGCGGGGGCCACGCCGATCAGCCCGATCGTCGCGGAACCGCCGAAGAGCGTGACGATCTGCACGACACCGGCCCTGCGGAACCTGCCGCGTACGGCCATCAGCAGCGCGCTGGCGGCCGCGCCGGCCCCGAACGCGGCGATGATCCAGCCGTATCCGCCGGAGCCCCAGCCGCGTTGCCGGGCGAGCAGCACCATGCCGATGTTGAGCGGGCCGACGAGCCCGAACTCGCTGATGGCGCCGGACAGCACGAGCGGGCCGACCAGCCGGTGCCGGCGTATGTAGCGCAGCCCGTCGCGCAGTTCGTCCCAGGCGGTGCCGTCGACGGGCTCGCCGTCCGCGGGTCGGCCGTCCTCGGGCTCGGGAGCGCTCGCGGGTGCGGGGTCGCGGTCCCGCTTCAAGTCGCCGATGCGGATGGTGAGCAGGAGCGGAACGGACAGCGCGAACATGCCGCCGGCCACGGCGAACGCGGTGCTCGCGCCGCCGAGGCCCATGGCGAGCCCGCCCAGCGGCGGCCCGGCGATGTCGCCGGCGCGCACGGCGAGCGCGCGCATCCCCTGGAGCCGGACGAGCTGGTCGCGGGCGACGAGCCGTGGCGGCAGCGCGCCGACCGCGGGCATGAACAGCGCGTCCACGACGCCGAAGGCGAGGGCGACGGCCACCAGCAGCCACAGGCCGGGCGTGGTCAGCGCGAGCACCGCGGCGGCGGTGAGGATCAGCACGCAGCGCACCGCGTCGCTGCTGATCACCACCAGGCGCGGCCCGAAGCGGTCGGCCACCACTCCCCCGCCGAGCATGAGCAGGGCGCGCGGTACGGCGCCGACGGCCATCACCAGGCCCACCTCCGCGGCCGGTGCCACCTTCGCGGCGGCGAAGCCGAGGGCGAGGAAGTAGACGCTGTCGCCGAGCAGGGAGGCGGTGTACGCGGTCAGCCAGCGCAGCACGTTCGGGTCGCGGTGGGCTGCGGTCGTACGGGTGGGCGCCGGGGAGGCGTGCGCGGTGCCGATCATGGCGGATGGGCCTTCCTGGTGGGCGGGTGGGACGCTGCGCATGGCGGGACGAAGTCATACGTAAGGTGCGCTGTCAGGGCATGCGGGCCTTACCCGCGGACTCGGTAAGGGGCAGGCATCAGGGCGTGCGGGCCTTACCGGCGGGCTGTCGCGCGAGATGCGCGCCGGGTGGGGTGTGGGGTGGATCGGTTGTCGGTGGGCGGCGCCGGGCAGGGGCGGGCCGTCTCAACCCCCGCCTGAGACCCTGTCGGCGGACCTGGGCGCCGACCCGTCCTCGGCGCTACCCGCGGTGCGGGAAGCCGTACATCTGGACCGAGACGTGCTCACGGCCCTCGGTGTCGCCGGCCTCCTCCGCAGCCTTGCCGCGATCGGCCCAGCGCCACATCAGGGCACCGATCTCGTCGGCCATCTCCTGGAGTTCGGCGGCCGTCAGCCGCGGCATGAACTCGTTGGAGAAGGCCGCCTCCGTCCACTCCTTGGACCACGCGGGCAGTTCGTCCAGGTACTGCTCGTACCGCTCCGCGCGGGTGGCCAGGAGTTGCCGGGTGACCTGGCTGAGGACGGCGACGCCCTCGGGCTGGTCGTCGAAGTCGGAGTTGCGGAAGTTGAAGCCGCGGTCGGAGGAGAGCTTCCACCAGCGCTCGCGGCCGTCGCCGTCGTGCCCGGGCGCCTCGACGATGAAGCCGTGCGCGGCGAGCTTGCGCAGGTGGTAGCTGACCAGCGACACCGCCTCGTCGACCTGGTCGGCCAGCCGCGAGGCGGTGGCCTCACCGCTGGTGAACAGCGCGCGGTAGATCCGGATGCGCAACGGGTGGGTGAACACCTTCAGCGCTTCCAGGTCGGTGATGCGCGGTGCGCGATTGCGCGGTTCATGAGCCGGAGCTGCCTGTTCGTCTGCCACCCTCCCTACGGTAGATAGGAAAGGAAAGTTGCGCAACACTATTTGCGCAACTTCTCTTTCCTATCTCCGCCCGCCGATTCCCCGGACTTCCCGCGTCCGCGCCACGCCCCCGGCAGGATGGCAGCCATGTCTCTCCACGGCACCCGCGCCCACCTCGCCGACCCCGCCGGCCTTCCGCCCCTGGTCGAACGCGCGGCACAGACCGCCCAGCAGCTCGACTTCCCCTACTCCTGCCGGCCCGAACAGGGGCGGCTGCTGCACGCCTTGGCCGCCGGCGCGCGGCGGATCGGCGAGACCGGGACCGGCTGCGGGGTGGGGCTGGCCTGGCTCGTCTCGGGGATGCGCGCCGGCGCCACCGCGGTCAGCGTCGAGCGCGACCCGGTACGGGCCGAGGCCGCCGCCAAGCTCTTCGCCCCGTACGCGCCCGACGTCCACGTGGTGTGCGCCCAGTGGACGGAGATAGCCGCGCACGGGCCGTTCGACCTGCTCGTCCTCGACGGCGGCGGCCAGGGCAAGGACGCGGGCGGCGCGGCGGCCGACCCGGCGGCCCTGCTCACGCCCGGCGGCCTGCTCGTCGTCGACGACTTCACGCCCTCCGCCGGGCAGCCCCCCACCTTCCAGGGCCGCCCGGACACCGCCCGCCTGCACTGGCTGGAGCACCCCGCCCTGCACACGGTCGAGATCCCGCTCGCGCCCGACTTCGCGGTGCTCGTCGGCACCCGTACCGGCACGGCGCTGTGACCGCGGAGCCGGGGCGGCCAACGGCCCGGCGGCCTCAGCGGACCGGGTGGCCAGCTTCCCTCAGCGCCGACTTGACCTCGCCGATCCGCAGGTCGCCGAAGTGGAAGACGGACGCGGCCAGCACCGCGTCCGCGCCCGCGGCCACCGCCGGCGGGAAGTCGGCGACCCGGCCGGCGCCGCCGGAGGCGATCACCGGCACGGTCACGCGGGCCCGCACCGCCGCGATCATCTCGGTGTCGTAGCCGTCCTTGGTGCCGTCCGCGTCCATCGAGTTGAGCAGGATCTCGCCGGCCCCGAGGTCGGCCGCGCGCTCCGCCCACTCCACCGCGTCGATGCCGGTGCCGCGCCGCCCGCCGTGCGTGGTGACCTCGAACGAGCCGGTCGGGGTGCGCCGGGCGTCGACCGAGAGCACCAGCACCTGGCGGCCGAACCGCTCGGCGATCTCCCGGATCAGCTCGGGGCGGGCGATCGCCGCGGTGTTCACGCCCACCTTGTCCGCACCGGCCCGCAGCAGCTTGTCCACGTCGTCGGCGCTGCGCACTCCGCCACCGACGGTGAGCGGAATGAAGACCTGCTCGGCAGTGCGGCGCACCACGTCGTAGGTGGTCTCCCGGTCCCCGGAGGACGCGGTGATGTCGAGGAAGGTCAACTCGTCGGCGCCCTCGGCGTCGTACAGCTTCGCCATCTCGACCGGATCGCCGGCGTCGCGCAGGTTCTGGAAGTTGACGCCCTTGACCACCCGCCCGGCGTCCACGTCCAGGCAGGGGATGACTCGGACCGCGAGGCTCATGCGCCGCCCTCTTCTCGTTCGCCGGGCTCCACGGGCCCGCCCCGCGCGTCGCCGCGGTACGCCTCGATCTCCACCTCGACCAGCACCCGGGAGTCCGCGAACCCCGCCACCACGACCATCGTGGCGGCCGGCCGCACCGCCCCGAACACCTCGAGATGCGCCCGGCCGACCTCGTCGGCGTCCCGCGCGTGGCTGAGGTACATCCGGGTCCGGATCACGCTGCCGGCGTCCAGGCCGAACGGCTCCAGCGCGGACAGCGCGCTGCGGAAGGCGCTGACCGTCTGGTCGTACGGCTCGGCGTCGCCCGGGACGGTGCCGCTGGCGGGCGCGGGCATGATCCCGGCCACGATGACCCGGTCACCCGCCGCGACCACGCGGGAGGAGCCGATCGCCTCCTCCCAGGAGCTGTCGTCCGAGCGGACACGGTGCACCTGCGGGGATCGCGCGGACTCCGGGGAATCCTGGGTTTCCGGGGATTCCGGGACTTCCGGGGACTCGGTCATCGGGAAACAGCCTCCAGGGCTTCTTGAAGCGTGAACGCCTCCGCGTAGAGCGCCTTCCCGACGATCGCGCCTTCCACGCCCTTCGGGACGAGCGTGGCGATCGCCCGCAGGTCGTCGAGGCTGGAGACGCCGCCGGAGGCGACCACGGGCTTGTCGGTGGCCGCGCACACGTTCTCCAGCAGCTCCAGGTTGGGGCCCTGGAGAGTGCCGTCCTTCGCGATGTCGGTCACGACGTACCGCGCGCAGCCCTCGGAGTCCAGCCGGGCCAGCGTCTCGTACAGGTCGCCGCCGTCGCGGGTCCAGCCGCGGCCGCGCAGCGTGGTGCCGCGCACGTCGAGGCCGACCGCGATCCGGTCGCCGTACTCGGCGATCACCTTGGCCACCCACTCCGGGCTCTCCAGCGCGGCCGTGCCGAGGTTGACCCGGGTGCAGCCGGTGGCCAGCGCCGCCGCGAGGCTGTCGTCGTCGCGGATGCCGCCGGACAGCTCGACCTTGATGTCCATGGTGCGGGCCACCCCGGCGATCAGGTCGCGGTTGTCGCCGGTGCCGAACGCCGCGTCGAGGTCGACCAGATGCAGCCACTCCGCGCCCGCCTGCTGCCAGGCCAGCGCCGCGGCGAGCGGGTCGCCGTAGGAGGTCTCCGAGCCGGACTCGCCGTGCACCAGGCGGACGGCCTGGCCGTCGCGGACGTCGACGGCGGGGAGGAGTTCGAGCGTGCTCATCGGAATGCGGTCCTCGGGGGATCGGTCGGATGCGGGGCGGTCGGTCGTACGGTCATATGGTCGGTCGGTGAGCCGGTGGTCCGGCAGCCGGCCGGACCGTCGAGCGGTCGGTCGGCCGGTGGATCGGCCCGGTCGAGCCGCCGGTCCGCCGGCCCACCGGCGGCAGGCGGTCGAGCGGAACGTCAGCCGGCCGGACGCGCGCCCGGCCGGGGTGCCGGCGACACCTGCGGCGCCGGCCGCGGGCGTCAGAGCGTGTCGAGCCAGTTCTCCAGCAGCCGCGCGCCCGCGTCGCCGGACTTCTCCGGGTGGAACTGGGTGGCCCACAGCGCGCCGTTCTCCACCGCGGCCACGAACGGCTCGCCGTGCGTGGTCCAGGCGACCTTGGGCGAGCGGATGGCGCTGGTCGAGGGCGGCATCTCCCACTCGCGCACCGCGTAGGAGTGCACGAAGTAGAACCGGGCGTCCTCGTCGAGGCCGGCGAACTGCCGCGAGTCCTGCGGGGCCTTGACGGTGTTCCAGCCCATGTGCGGGACGACCGGCGCGCGCAGCGGGGCGACGGTGCCGGGCCACTCGTCCAGGCCCTCGCTCTCCACGCCGTGCTCGATGCCGCGGCTGAAGAGCACCTGCATGCCCACGCAGATGCCCAGCACCGGGCGCCCGCCCGCCAGCCGGCGACCCACGATCCAGTCGCCGCGGACCTTCCTGATGCCCTCCATACAGGCGTCGAAGGCACCGACGCCCGGCACCAGCAGCCCGTCGGCGTCCATCGCCTTGCGGTAGTCCGCGGTGATCTCCACCTCGGCGCCGACCCGGGCCAGCGCCCGCTCGGCGGACCGCACGTTGCCGAAACCGTAGTCGAGGACGACGACGCTCTTGCTCGTCATGGCCGCGCCCCCTTCACAGTTGGAGCAGCCCGGTGACGAGCGCCATCACCGAACCGACCGCGAGCAGCGTGATCAGGCTCCTGGACTGCTTCTGCTTCCAGAACGAGTAGACCCCGCCGGCCAGGAACAGCCCCAGCAGGATGAAGAGGGATGACCCCTTGTTCATAGCGCGCCCTTCGTCGACGGCAGGATGCCCGCGGCGCGCGGATCGCGCTCGCTGGCGTAGCGCAGGGCCCGGGCCAGCGCCTTGAACTGGCACTCCACGATGTGGTGCGCGTTGCGCCCGTAGGGCACGTGGACGTGCAGGGCGACCTGTGCCTGGGCGACGAAGGACTCCAGGATGTGCCGGGTCATCGTGGTGTCGTAGGAGCCGATCATCGGCGCCATGTGCTCGGGCTCGGTGTGCACCAGGTAGGGGCGGCCGGACAGGTCGACGGTGACCTGGGCGAGCGACTCGTCCAACGGCACCGTGCAGTTGCCGAACCGGTAGATGCCGACCTTGTCGCCGAGCGCCTGCTTGAACGCGGCGCCCAGCGCGAGCGCGGTGTCCTCGATCGTGTGGTGCGTGTCGATGTGCAGGTCGCCCTCGGTCTTCACGGTGAGGTCGAACAGGCCGTGCCGGCCGAGCTGGTCGAGCATGTGGTCGTAGAAACCCACGCCGGTCGAGACGGAGACCTGCCCGGTGCCGTCGAGGTCGATCTCGACGACGGTGGACGTCTCCTTGGTGGTGCGCTCCACGCGGCCCACGCGGGTCATGCGGACTCCTTGTCGGTGCGGCTGTCGCCGCCGCTGTGCTCGGTGCTGTGCTCGGTGCTGTGCGTCGTGAACACGGCCTTCGCCGCGTCCAGGAACGCGCTGTTCTCGCTGGGGGTGCCGGTCGAGACCCGCAGCCAGCCGGGGACGCCGTTGTCGCGGATGAGGACACCGTGGTCGAGGACGGCCTGCCAGGCGGCGTGGCTGTCGGCGAACCGGCCGAACTGGACGAAGTTCGCGTCCGAGTCGGTGACCTGGTAGCCGATCGCGCGCAACTCGCCGACCAGCCGGTCGCGTTCGACCTTGAGCTGCTCGACGTAGCCGAGCAGCGTGTCGGTGTACTCCAGCGCGGCGAGCGCGGTGGCCTGGGTGACCGACGACAGGTGGTACGGCAGCCGCACCAGCTGGACGGCCTCCACCACGGCCGGGTCGGCCGCCAGGTAGCCCAGCCGCAGGCCCGCCGCGCCGAACGCCTTGGACATGGTGCGGGTCAGCACCAGGTTCGGCCGGCCGTCGATCAGCGGCAGCAGCGACGGCTGGTGCGAGAACTCGCCGTACGCCTCGTCCACCACCACCAGCGACGGCTTCGCGGCCTGCGCGGCGTCGTACAGCCCCAGGACGGTCTCGGCGTCGGTCGCGGTCCCGGTCGGGTTGTTCGGAGAGCAGATGAACACGACGTCGGGGCGGAGCGCGGCGATCTCGCGGCGGGCGGCGTCGGTGTCGATGGTGAAGTCGGCGTGCCGCGGCCCGGAGACCCAGCCGGTGCCGGTGCCGCGGGAGATCAGCGCGTGCATGGAGTACGACGGCTCGAAGCCGATCGCGGTGCGGCCGGGCCCGCCGAACGCCTGGAGGAGTTGCTGGATGACCTCGTTGGAGCCGTTGGCGGCCCAGACCTGGGCGGTGCCGACCTGGTGGCCGGCGGTGCGGCTGAGGTAGCCGGCCAGTTCGGTGCGCAGCTCGACCGCGTCGCGGTCCGGGTAGCGGTTGAGCCCGCGGGCGGCCTCGGCGACGCGCTCGGCGATCCGGGCGACCAGCGGCTCGGGCAGCGGGTAGGGGTTCTCGTTGGTGTTCAGCCGCACCGGCACGTCCAGTTGCGGGGCGCCGTACGCGGACTGGCCGCGCAGTTCGTCGCGCAGCGGCAGGTCGTCGAGGGAGGTCACGATCCGCCTCCGAACCGTACGGTGACGGCGGAGCCGTGCGCGGGCAGGTCCTCGGCGCCGGCCAGCGCCACCACGTGGTGGGCGACCTCGGCGAGCGCCTCGCGGGAGTAGTCCACGACGTGGATGCCGCGCAGGAAGGACTGCACGGACAGGCCCGAGGAGTGGCAGGCGCAGCCGCCGGTGGGCAGCACGTGGTTGGAGCCGGCGCAGTAGTCGCCGAGCGAGACGGGGGCGTGCGGGCCGACGAAGACCGCGCCGGCGTTGCGCACCCGGGCGGCGACGGCGGCGGCGTCCTGGGTCTGGATCTCCAGGTGCTCGGCCGCGTAGGCGTCGACGACCTCCAGGCCCTGCTCCAGGGTGTCGACCAGCACCGTGGCGGACTGCCGGCCGGAGAGCGCGGCGGTGATCCGCTCGCGGTGCTTGGCGGCGGCGACCTGGACGTCGAGTTCCTTGTCGACGGCGGCGGCGAGTTCGGCGGAGGTGGTGACCAGCACCGCGGCGGCGAGGGTGTCGTGCTCGGCCTGGCTGATCAGGTCGGCGGCCACGAAGCCGGGGTCGGCGGAGGCGTCGGCGAGGATGGCGATCTCGGTCGGTCCGGCCTCGGCGTCGATGCCGATCCGGCCCTTGAGCAGGCGCTTGGCGGCGGCCACGTAGATGTTGCCGGGGCCGGTGACGAGGTTGACCGCGCGGCACTCGTCGGTGCCGTAGGCGAACATGGCGATCGCCTGGGCGCCGCCGGCCGCGTAGACCTCGTCGACGCCGAGCAGGGCGCAGGCGGCGAGCACCGGCGCCGAGGGCAGCCCGGTGTCCTTCTGCGGCGGGGAGGAGACGGCGACACCCTCGACGCCGGCCTCCTGCGCGGGCACCACGTTCATCACCACGGAGGACGCGTACGCGGCCAGGCCACCCGGGACGTACAGCCCGACCCGCTGCACCGGCACCCATCGCTCGGTGACGGTGCCGCCGGGCACCACCTGCGTGGTGGTGTCGCTGCGGCGCTGGTCGTGGTGGACGATCCGGGCCCGGCGGATGGACTCCTCCAGGGCGGCGCGCACCTCGGGGTCGAGCTGGGCGAGGGCGTCGGCGAGGGCCTGCGCGGGCACCCGCAGCCGCTCCGGCCGCACTCCGTCGAACCGCTCGCCGTAGTCGATCACCGCGGCGCTGCCACGATGGCGGACGTCCTCGCAGATCGGCCGCACGGCGTCGAGCGCGGCCTCCACGTCGAACTCGGCCCGGGGCAGCAGGTCGCGGTCGATGCCACCGTCGGGGAAGGCGGCACCGCGCAGATCGATTCGGGAGATCACGCTGCCAAGTGTAGAGACCCGCTCGCCGCCCCCGTTCCGCGGTTCCACTCCGTGATACGGTCCACGGTCGCCTAGGCCGTGTTTTGGAAGTCCCGCCTGGCCCGTGGCGCCTGGCACGCACGCTCGCTTCGTTGTCGGGCTTGTCCGAGTAGGCCCACTACGAGGACAACCCTCCGCCTTGCGATCGCACGCACCAGACGCCACGGGCCCCGCCCTTTGGGCGGACGGCGCTACTTCCAAAACACGGCCTAGCCGCGCCCGGCGGGCTGCCGCCGGGCGGGCGGCTCGCCGCCGCGGCGGCGGTCGCGCCGCAGGTGGGACGCGGGTGTCGGGAAGGGTGCCGAACGGGGGCGTACTGCCCGTACGCTGGCCGCTGTGACCGATCGCCTTCCGCTCTTCCCGCTCAGTTCGCCGCTGTTCCCAGGGCTGGTACTGCCGCTGAACGTCTTCGAGGAGCGCTACCGCGCGCTGGTGCGCGACCTGCGGGCGCTGCCGGAGGACGCGCCGCGGCGGTTCGGGGTGGTGGCGATCAAGAACGGCCAGGAGATCGCGCCGACCGGTCAGGAGGGCCGGGCCACCGGTCCGGCCGCGGGCCTGGGCGACGACCCGCTCGCGGCGCTGTACGGCTTCGGCTGCGTCGCCGACGTGGCGGACATCGTGGACAGCGGCGACGGCGGCTTCCGGATGCACGCGACCGGCATCGTACGGTTCCGGCTGCTGTCGGTGGACGCGTCCGGCGCGTATCTGACCGGCGAGGTGGAGGAGCTGGCGGAGGAGGCGGGCAGCGGGGCGGGCGCGCTGGCGCCCGAGGTGACCCGGGCCTTCCGCACCTACCAGAAGCGGCTGGCCGGGTCGCGTGAACGCAGCCTGTCCTCGCAGGAGTTCACCGACAACCCGACGGTGCTGTCGTATCTGGTGGCGGCCACGATGATCGCCGAGACGCCGGCGAAGCAGCGGTTGCTGGAGGCGCCGGACTCGGCCGCCCGGCTCACCGAGGAGCTGCGGCTGCTGCGCCGGGAGAGCGCGGTCATCGAGAAGCTGCCGTCGCTGCCGGCGGTGGACCTGACCCAGCAGCCGATCTGCGCGAACTGACCTGGCAGGCTTCGGGGCATGGCGAAGAAGTCCCGTACCAGCGGCACCCTCCCCCTCCCCTCGACGGGGGGACCCCCGGCGACCGTCGCGCTGCGCGTCCTCGAAGAGGCCGGCGTGCCCTACACCCTGCACGCGTACGCGCACGACCCGTCCTCCGAGCTGTCCTACGGCGAGGAGGCCGCGGCCGCGCTCGGCACGGACCAGGGCCGGGTGTTCAAGACGCTCGTCGCGGAGGTGGACGGCGCGCTGACGGTGGCGGTGGTGCCGGTGTCCGGCTCGCTGGACCTCAAGGCGCTGGCGTCTGCGGTCGGCGGCAAGCGCGCGGCGATGGCCGACCCGGCGGCGGCCGAGCGGAGCAGCGGCTACGTACGCGGCGGCATCTCCCCGCTCGGCCAGCGCAAGGCGCTGCCGACGGTGGTGGACGCCACCGCGCTGTCCCATCCGACGGTCTTCGTGTCCGCGGGCAAGCGGGGCCTGGAGGTGGAGCTGGCTCCGGCCGCGCTGGTGGAGCTCACCGCCGCGGCCACCGCCCCGCTGCTCCGTCCGGGCACCCGCGGCTGATCCCCCGGGCACCCGCGGCTGATCCGTCCGGGCACCCGCGGCCGACTCACTCGGTCCAGGTGCCCGTGTACGACTCGTCGCGGGGCCCGAACGCGTAGTTCAGCGCGGAGTGCACCAGCATCGCGGCGGCCGGCCAGACCACGATCGCGACCTTGGCGCGCAGTTCCAGCGGGCCGTCGAAGACCACCTTCGGCCCGACCTGCTTGGCGTGCGCGACGATGTTCGTGGTCGGGCCGAGCCACACGCCCAGCCGCCAGCCGATGACGGAGGCGACCGCGCCGCCGACCGCCAGGCCGAACACGACCCCGAGGCCGCCCCTGCGGTAGCGCCAGAACACCGCGGCCGCGGTGAGCGCGCCGAGGATCAGTGCGATCACCACGAACGTGCCGTCGCCGCCTATCGCCTCCTCGCCCTCGGTGTCCTTGAGGTACACCGCCTGCCCGTCGGAGACCATCGGCACCCTCGGCGACAGCCACAGCCAGAACAGCCCGAGGATGATCCCGCAGATCGCGACGAGGACGGCGACGATCAGCCCGTTGCGCAGCGCGGTGCGCACCGTGTCCCGGTCCGGCTCGACCTTGTACGGCGCGAGCGAGGCGCCGGCGCCGTCGCCGACGGGGTACGGCGAGAGCTGCGGGCCGGGCGGGACCTGCGGACTCGCGGGGTGCTGCGCGCTGTCGGGGCCCTGCGCGCTGTCGGAGCTCCGCGGGCTCTCGGGACCCTGCGGGCCGTCGGAACTCTGCGGGCCGTGCCGGCTCTCGGACTGCGAGGGCTCGGGCTGCGGGGGCCCGGAGTGCGGAGGCTCGGGAGGAGTCAGAGGAGCGGTCACCAGGCCATCGTGCCAGGTGTTCCTGGCAACCGCCCCACCGGCCGGTCAGCGGCAGGCGGCCCTGCGGTACGCCCAGGTCGCCACGGCCAGTGAGGCCACCCCCACGGCCGCGCACACCGTCAGGTCACCGGCGACCGCGCCCCAGTCGGTGCTGCCGCGCCCGAAGGTCCGGGCGAACGCCTCCACCCCGTACGTGGACGGCAGCAGGTCGCGGGCCCAGCCGATCGGCGCGGGCATGTGCGAGGCGGGCAGCACCCCGAGCAGCAGCGCGGCGGACATGCCGAGCTGGCCCAGCAGCGTGGCGATCTCCTGGCGGGGCGCGAGCAGCCCGAAGGCGGCGCCGAGCCCGGACATCGCGGCCCCGGCCAGCGGCACCACGAGCACCAGCACCCACAGATTGGCCAGGCTGAGATGGAACAGCACGCACCCGGTGATCGCGGTGACCAGCGTGCCGGGCACCGTGAAGGAGGCGTACGCGCCCGCCGCGCCGAGGACCACCGCGGCCGGTGGCACCGGCAGCGTCGCGTAGTGGTCGAGCCCGCCGGAGGCGCGCAGCTGGCCGAAGTACTGGGCGAGCAGGTTCAGCGCGACGAACGCGACCACCAGCACGCTGGAACCCGCCACCACCGAGCGCGCCGCCTCGCCGTCGCCGGCGTGCACCACGCCCCGCAGCATCACCATGATCCCGATGGACTGGAAGGTGGCGACGAACAGCAGCGGGATGCGCGCCACCCGGGCGCGGGAGAGCTGGGCCCGGTAGACCGCGCCGAGCGCCGGCCACAGCCGGGCCTTGGGGGCGAGCGGCGCGATGCCGCCGCCGACCCGCTCACCGGGGTCGGTGCCGACCGGGGCGACCACTGTCATACCTTCACCAGTCCCTCACCGCTGCCGCCGAGCGCCAGGTACACGTCCTCCAGGCTCGGCATCGCCAGCGTGAAGTCGTCCAGCGCGGCGAACGCCGGGCCGCCGGTGACCTCCGCGACCGCCGCCCTGGCCCGCTCCTGCGGCAGCCGCAGCGTCCAGCGGCGGCCGGAGACCTCCGCGAGGAGCCGCAGCGCGGCCACCGCGGGCAGGTCGGTCGGCGGTTCGTGCCGCCACACCAGGTCCAGCCGCACCTCGCCCTCGACGAGGGAGCGCAGCCCGGCGGGCGAGTCGCAGGCGATGACCCGGCCGTGGTCGAGCACCGCGACCCGGTCGAGGACCGTCTCGGCCTCGATGACGTTGTGCGTGACCAGCAGGACCGTGGCGCCGTGCTCGGTACGGCGCCGGTCGACCGCCGCCCACACCGCGCGGCGCGCGATCGGGTCCATGCCGGTGGTGGGTTCGTCCAGGATCAGGACCGGCCGCGGGCCGACGAGGGCCGCCGCGAAGCAGGCGAGGCGGCGCTGGCCGCCGGAGAGCCGTTTGATCGGGCGGGCCGCGATCGGGCCGAGCCCCAGCTCGTCCAGGACCTCGTCACGGGCGGCGCGGGCCGCGGCCGTGTCCATTCCGCGCAGCCGGCCGGTGGTCTCGGCGGCGAGCGCGACGGTCAGCTCGTCCAGCGCGGTGGATTCCTGGCCGAGGTAGCCGATCAGCCGCGCGGCGCGTTCGGGGTGCCTGACGAGGTCGTGCCCGAGCAGGTCGATGCTGCCGGCGTCCGGCCGCAGCAGGCCGGTGAGCTGCCGGACCAGGGTGCTCTTGCCCGCGCCGTTCGGGCCGAGGATGCCGAAGAGTTCGCCGGTGCGGACGTCCAGGTCGATGCCGTCGTTCGCCCGCACGGCCGGGATGTCCCTGCCGCGCCGCCCCCGTCCTCCGGGGTACGTCCGTACGAGTCCGCGTACCGAGCACGCGGCTACCGCCGGTCTCGCCCGTGTCTCGGTGCCCGTCCTCACGAGCACCGAGAGTACGCGCTCCGCCCCGCCCCCCACGAAACGGGGTGCCCTTCGCAAAACAACGGCGCCCCCGGCAACGACCAGTGGTTGCCCCTGCGGACAAGGGCAACTCATCAGGGGCGCTGGGGGTACCTCCCAGGCGAGGCTCCGAGGGAGGAACGGCGCGAGCGACCACCCACCGGCCGGCGGTCCGGGCGAACCCGCCGGGCGAGCCGGGCCTGCGGCCCCGCGCGCCACCGCAACGGGCCGGGGCCGCCTCATGTGTGGCCGTCTTCCGCAAACGGAAGGACGCCCCCGACGCTGCGGGCTAGTCTGCGGGCTAGTCCGGAGTCGCGGCTGCGTCGAACTCGCGCCAGAACCCCGCCCTGATCGCGTAGCGGTCGTTCTCGTCGATCTGGTCGTCCTTGTGCGCCAGCAACCCGAAGCGAGCGGCGTACCGCAGGAGTTCCCCGTCGAGCCGGTGCGGCACCCGCGGGTAGTGCGTGGAGAGGTGCTGGAGGTGGGTCGGGTCGCTGACCCGGGCGATCCAGCGCCGGGCGAACACCTGCCCCACCTCGTAGGGATCACCGCTGACCGCGGTGATGTCGGCCTCGCGGTCGGCCCACCGCTGCTCCGCCGTGGTGAGCTGCGCGAGGGTCGGCAGTCCGGAGGTGTCGGGCTGGTCGGCGCCGGGCCGGTCGGTCCACCCCTTGTCGGAGGACCACCGCAGGGTGCTCGGCGCCGGGTGGGCCACCGGCGGAACCTGCGGGGCGGCATGGGAGCGGCCGAGGTCGGCGAGGTCCTTGGGCGTGGGCACCCCCTTGCCGGACGGGGCGGCCGCGGCGTCGTCGTCCGGGTGCTCGGTCGGCGCGGAGCCGTTCTTCGCCGGGGCCTGGACCGGGTGCGGCGAGCCGCTGGACTCCGGCAGCGGCGCGGACAGGATCGCGGCGATCTCCGGGCGTACCCCGGGCCGCGGCCCGGGCGCGGGCCCGCACGCGCCGGCGATCTCCTTCGCCCGGATCGCCGCGGTGATCCACTCCCGGTCCAGCACCCGCCGCTCGTCGGCCTCGGCGACCAGGTCTTCGGACTGGTTGTAGTCGCCGTCGGCGGCCTGCACGGCCCACAGGTGGACGGCCACCCCGTGCTCCTTGGCCGACATCATCCCGGGCAGCAGATCGCCGTCGCCGGTGACCAGCACCACGTCGGAGCAGGCCCGGTTGCGGGCCAGTTCGGACAGTTCGGCGTGCATCGCGGCGTCGACGCCCTTCTGCGCCCACCTGCCGTCCGTCCGGGTGAGGGCGCCGAGCCGGACCGTCACCCGCGGCATCACCCGCAGCCGGCGGTGCTCGGGTTGCGGAACCCGGTCGGGTGCGCCGTCGAACCAGTAGATCCGCAGCAGCGGCTGGCCGGTCTCCAGTTCGGCGCGTTCGCGCAGGCCGGCGACCACGGCGGCATGATCAACCGTGATCCTCGAACGCGACGGTTCGCCGGCCAGCAGGCTCGCCGCTGCGCCCAGCAGATACCCGGCGTCCACCAGGACGACGCAGCGGTCCATGTTGCACCTCTTCCGGTCGACCCCCGGCACGGATGCCCCCTGAGCTTCCCCCGAGTGTGCCCGAATGCTCGGGGGTTATGACCGCGAACGCGATCTTCGGCGTGGCGGTCAGCGGTATTTCCCGGCCTCCCGCACCCCCAACTGCCCGAAATGCGGCGTTCGTCCTCACATGTAAGTCTGATTGCGGCCCATCGGCCAACATCCCCTCACTAGGAAGGCACGATCGTGGCTAAGAACAAGAACCAGAACCGCCCCCAGCGCGAGCAGCACGACGAGCGGTCGAACCAGGCGGGCGAGAGCCAGGAGCAGCACAGCAAGAGCGCCCTGGCCGAGGAGCACATGATGCCCTCCAGCACGCACGCCCCGCGCAAGCAGCAGAAGAAGTTCGGCCACAACTGATCGCGCCGCACGCGCACTTACCGGACGCGGGGGTGCCCCTTTCGGGGGGCGCCCCCGCGTTCGTCCCGCCACCGCCCCCGCGAAGTCCGCGCCCTGCTCGACATGTTGGGCGGGCACCAAGCGGGCACCAAGAGGCGGACGGCGGCCCGGCACTGCCGGCGGGCGCGGCGCCGCCGGCACGGGGTACGGCGGCCGCCCCCGGGTGCGGGCGATGCACCGGCGGATCGCCCCGGCGAGCGACTAGGGTGGAGACTTCCCCGCGATCGTCCTGGAGGTGCCAGCCCGGTGGCCGACAGCTTTGTTCACCTGCACAATCACACCGAGTACTCGATGCTCGACGGCGCCCAGCGCCTGAAGCCGATGTTCACCGAAGTGGCGCGGCAGGGCATGCCCGCCATCGCCATGAGCGACCACGGGAACATGTTCGGTGCGTACGAGTTCCAGCAGGTCGCCAAGGGCTTCGACGCGGTGAAGCCGATCATCGGCATCGAGGCGTACGTCGCACCGTCGCACCGCAGGTACAAGAAGCAGGAGTTCTGGGGTCCCGGCGGGCAGCGGGCGATGTCGGACGACGGCGAGGGAAGCAAGGACGTCTCCGGCGGCGGCCGCTTCACCCACATGACGATGTGGGCGCAGAACGTCCAGGGCCTTCGCAACCTGTTCTACCTGTCGACGGAGGCCAGCTACACGGGGCAGTTCCCCGCGGGCAAGCCGCGGATGGACATGGAGCTGATCTCCGAGCACGCCGCCGGGATCATCGGCACCACAGGCTGCCCCTCGGGCGCCATCCAGACCCGGCTGCGGCTGAACCAGTACGACGAGGCGCGCAAGGTCGCGGCCGACTACCAGGACATCCTCGGCAAGGAGAACTACTTCCTCGAGCTGATGGACCACGGCCTGGACCTGGAGCGCAACGTACGGGACGACCTGCTGCGGCTGGCGAAGGACCTGGACATCCCGCTGCTGGCGACCAACGACGCGCACTACGTCCTGGAGGAGCACGCCGACGCGCACGACAACCTGCTGTGCATCGGGGTCGGCAAGAACAAGGACGACCCGAACCGCTTCAAGTTCAACGGCACCGGCTACTACCTCAAGACCGCCGCGCAGATGCGGGAGTTGTTCAAGGAACTCCCGGAGGCGTGCGACAACACGCTGCTGATCGCCGAGCGGATCGAGGCGTACGACGAGGTCTTCGACCTCGAGGACGAGATGCCGCAGTACCCGGACGTGCCCGAGGGCGAGACGCAGGAGTCGTGGCTGCGCCAGGAGGTCCTCAAGGGCCTGGCGATGCGCTACGGCGACCCGATCCCCGCGGAGGTGCTGGAGCGCTTCGAGACCGAGATGAAGGTCATCGGTCCGATGGGCTTCTCCTCCTACTTCCTCGTGGTCGCGGACATCTGCCGGCACGCGCGGGACAACAAGATCCCGGTCGGCCCCGGCCGTGGATCGGCGACCGGCTCGATCGTCGCCTACGCGACGAGGATCACCGAGCTGTGCCCGCTGGAGCACGGCCTGCTCTTCGAGCGGTTCCTGAACCCCGAGCGCATCAACCCGCCGGACGTCGACCTCGACTTCGACGACCGCAAGCGGGACCAGATGGTCGCCTACGTGGTGGAGAAGTACGGCGACGAGTACACCGCGCTGGTCAACACCTTCGGCAAGCTGAAGGCCAAGAACGCGATCAAGGACACCTCGCGGATTCTCGGCTACCCCTTCGCGCACGGCGAGCGCATCACCAAGGCGCTGCCGGCCGACGTGATGGGCAAGAGCATCCCGATCGACGGCGTCTTCAACCCCGAGCACCCGCGGTACGGCGAGGCCGGCGAGATCCGGACGCTCTACCAGAACGAGCCCGACGTCAAGAAGGTGGTGGACAGCGCCAAGGGCGTCGAGGGGCTGATCCGCAACACCGGTGTGCACGCGGCCGCGGTCATCCTGTCGAAGACCAAGCTGACCAACCGCATTCCGCTGCACATGCGCAAGGACGGCACGAAGATCACGGGGTTCGACTACCCGTCGTGCGAGTCCATGGGCCTGGTCAAGATGGACTTCCTCGGCCTGCGGAACCTGGGCGTGATCGACCAGGCGATCCAGAACGTGCGGGAGAACCGCGGCGTCGACCTCAGCACCGAGAACATCCCGCTGGACGACAAGAACACCTACGCGCTGCTGGCCCGCGGTGACACCTTCGGGGTGTTCCAGCTCGACGGCGGCGGCATGCGGACGCTGCTCAAGGCGATGGAGCCGAGCCGGTTCGAGGACATCGCGGCGGCCCTGGCGCTGTACCGGCCGGGCCCGATGGCGGCCAACGCGCACATGAACTACGCCAGCCGCAAGACCGGCCGGCAGGCCGTCGAGCCGATCCACCCGGAGCTGAAGGACGCGCTGGAGCCGATCCTCGGCAACACCTTCCACCTGCTGATCTACCAAGAGCAGATCATGGCCATCGCCCGCCAGCTGGCGGGCTACACCCTCGGCGGCGCCGACCTGCTGCGCCGCGCGATGGGCAAGAAGAAGCCCGAGGTGCTGGCCGCGGAGTGGGAGAAGTTCCACGGCGGCATGCGGGACAACGGGTACTCCGAGGAGTCCATCAAGGCGCTGTGGGACGTCATGCTCCCGTTCTCGGGATACGCGTTCAACAAGTCGCACACCGCCGGCTACGGGCTGGTGTCGTTCTGGACCGCCTACCTCAAGGCCAACTACCCGGCCGAGTACATGGCGGCGCTGCTCACCTCGGTCGGGGACGACAAGGACAAGGCGGCCATCTACCTCGCCGACGCCCGCAAGAGCGGCGTCCAGGTCCTGGCGCCCGACGTGAACGCCTCGGTCGCGGAGTTCACCGCCGTCGGCGAGGACGTCCGGTTCGGTCTGAAGTCCGTGCGGAACGTGGGCGAGGGCGTCATCGAGGCGCTGATCGCGGCGCGCAAGTCCAAGGGCCTGTTCACCTCGTTCGCCGACTTCCTGGACAAGGTGAGCATCCCGGTCCTGAACAAGCGCGCCATCGAGTCGCTGATCAAGGCCGGCGCGTTCGACTCGCTCGGCCACACCCGGATGGGACTGTCCGCCGTCTTCGAGGACGCGGTCGACGCGATCGTCCCGGTCAAGAAGGCCGAGGCGTACGGACAGGACGACCTCTTCGCGAGCATGGGCGCGCCCGGCGAGGACGTACAGACCTTCGGGCTGGACTTCGCCATCCCCGAGACCGAGTGGCCGCGCAAGCAACTCCTCGCCATCGAGCGGGACATGCTCGGCCTGTACGTGTCGGCGCACCCGCTGGACGGCACCGAGCACATCCTCGCGCGCAACCGCGACACCACCCTCGCCGAGCTGCTGGCCTCCGGCCAGGAACGGCCGGTGAAGGTCGCGGGGCTCATCACCGGGGTCGACCGCAAGATGACCAAGCAGGGCAACGCCTGGGCCGCGGTCACCTTCGCGGACCGCGACGCGAGCATCGAGGTGTGCTTCTTCCCCGCGACCTACCAGCTGGTGGGTCACGCGCTCATCCCCGACAGCGTCGTCTCGATCAGCGGCCGGGCGCAGGACCGCGACGGCACGATGAACATCATCGGTTCCGAGCTGGCGGAGCTGGACGTGTCCTCCGCGGAGAGCGGCGGGAAGCCCCCGGTGCAACTGGCCTTCCGCGAGCACAAGATCCTGCGGCACGACGCGATCAACGAGCTGCGCCGCATCCTGTCCGCCCACCCCGGCGAGAGCCCGGTACGCGCGAAGGTCTCCGGCCCGCAGAAGACCACCGTCTACGAGCTGGGATTCCTCGTCGACCCCACCACGGTCGCCTCGGAGATCAAGGTCTCCTTCGGCGCCGACGTCTGGCTCGGCGTCGCGTGACCCGGTGAACGCACCGTAGGTCCCGATCGGCCCGGCCGGGCGCACCGTACCCGCGGTGCCGTCCGGCCGGGCCGAACCGTCTCCGGTTGGTGTCCGACCTTTAGGTCACACATACAGGTTCGCGTGGCACACTCTGTGCCCATGGAGACCCTGGGCGCGATACGTCCGCGGCTGAGGGCGGCGCGTGCCGCCCTGTTCGCCGCGCTCTGCGTCACGCTCTCCTCCACGTCGCACGTCCTGATGGCTCACAAGCCGCTGCCGCTGACCGTCGTCCTGGGCGCCTTCGCGGCCGTCTTCGCTCTGGCCTACGCCCTCGGTGGCCGTGAGCGCGGCTTCTGGGCGATCAGCGGGATGATGGTGCCGCTGGAACTGGCCGTGGACACCCTCTTCACCTCCGGCCAGCAGTCCTGTTACGGGCCCGACGGCGGCCCTGTCACCGGTTCGTGGCGGTCGCTGCACGAGGCGGTGGTCTGCCACGGCGGCCAGGTCGGCACGCAGCTTCCCACCGTCTCCCCCGCGCAGGCCGCCACCTCCCACCACGGCGCTTCCGCGCTGCCGTGGCTGCTGCTGGCCGTGCACGTCGCGGTCGGCCTGCTCGCGTCCTGGTGGCTGCGGCGCGGTGAGGCCGCGGTGCACCGCGTGCTGCGGGCGGTGGCCGTCGCCGCGTTCCGCCCGCTGCTGTTCGCGGTCACCGCGGCCGGCGCCATGGCGGGCACCACCCCCGGCCGGGTCCGCCCCGCCACCCCGGCCGTCGCGCACCTCGCCGCCCGGCCGCTGCTGCACTCCGTCGTACGCCGAGGACCGCCGCTCGCGCTCGCTGCCTGACCAGGCAGCCGGCCCGACCCGCACGTCCTTCCCCCACATTCACGCGTACTTCTTCATCCGGAGACATCAGCCATGAGCACCAGGAACAGCAAGCAGAGCAAGGCCGCCGCGCGCGAGCGGCTGCGCCTCGAACGCGAGAAGGAAGCCAAGCGCGCCAAGGTGCGCCGCCAGATCATCGTCGCCGCCGGTGTCGTCGTGGTGCTGGCCGCGGCGGGCGGCATAGCCGTGGCGGTCAACAACGCCAACAAGCCCGGCTACTGGGACGCCGCCGCCAAGAAGCCCCTGGTCAAGCCGGCCAACACCTCGGGCACGGACGGCACCGTGATCGTCATCGGCGACAAGAGCAACAAGAACGTCGTCAAGGAGTACGAGGACCTGCGCTGCCCGATCTGCGCCGCCTACGAGCAGGAGGCCGGCGACGCGGTACTCCAGGGCGCCAAGGACGGCAAGTACCAGATCGACTACACGTTCGGCACCTTCCTGGACGACGGCGCCAGCCCCGGCCAGGGATCGAAGCGCGCTCTCAGCGCGGTCGGCGCCGCCCTCAACGTCTCTACGGATGCCTTTGAGCAGTACCACAAGCTGCTCTACTCGAAGGCCTACCACCCGGACGAGAACACCGACAAGTTCAAGGACACCGCCTACCTGCTCAAGATCGCCGACAAGGTGCCGGCGCTCAAGGGGAACACCAAGTTCTCCGATGCAGTGAAGAAGGGCACCTTCGACAAGTGGGCGCTGACCATGTCCAAGGCGTTCAACAAGAGCGGCGTCAACTCCACGCCGACGGTCAAGGTCAACGGCAAGGCCGTGTCGGTGCCCGGCATGCCCTCCGCCACCGTGGTGTCCTCCATCGCGGCCGACCTGAAGTAGCCGGCCCGAAGCAGCGGACGGGCCCCGCAGGCCATGTGGCCTGCGGGGCCCGTCCGGTCGGCACCTGCTCCTACAGGTCCGCCAGGAAGTCCAGGGCGATCGGCCAGGTGCGCTCCGCGGCCTCCTCGTCGTAGTCGGGGAGGTCGGGGTCGGTGTAGAGGTGGCCGGCGCCGCGGTAGCGGAAGACCTCCACGTCGGCGCCGGCCCGCCGCATCCGCAGGTACCACGCGTTCAGCCAGTCGTCCGGCTCGAAGGGGTCCGGGTCGGCGACATGGAGCTGCACCGGGATGTCGGTGGCCGCGTCGTCCGCGATGTCCGAGGTGCCGTGCAGGAGCAGCAGCCCGCGGGCCTTCTCGTCGCCGAGGGCGAGGTTCTGCGCCAGCGCGGCGCCCATCGAGAACCCCGCGTAGACCAGGCCCTTCTCGGAGTGCGGGGCGGCGGCCACGATCGCCCGGCGCAGCAACTCCTCGTTGCCGATCTCGTCGCGGATCTTCCGGCCGTCCTCGACGCTGTCCGCCACCCGGCCGTCGAAGAGGTCCGGCACGTACACCTCGTGCCCGGCCGCGCGCAGCCGCTCGGCCGCGGAGTGTACGGCGGGCCGCAGCCCGTAGGTGGAGTGCAGCAGCACGATCGTCGCAGATGTCACAAGGGGCCTTCGTTCACGGTCCGTCGGGTACGGGTCCCATGGTGCCAGTTGCCAGCGGCAGGTCGGACGCCGTACACAGGTGCCGTACGGGGCTGCCGACGGACGGGAAGAGAAGCAGGTGGTGGGCATGGAGAGCACGCTGCGGCCGATCGTGGTGGTCGGCGCGGCGGTCGTGCTGACGGTACTGGTCGGCTGGATAGGCGACCGGGCGCTGCGCTCGGCCGACGCGCGGCACCCGGAGACCCCGCTGTGGGACCTGCTGCGCCGCTGCCGGCTGCCGTCGCAGGTGGTGCTCTGCACGGCCCTGCTGCGCGGCGCCTACCATGCCGCGCACTTCGAGGACGACCACGCGGCGGCCATCGGCCAGGCGCTCACCCTGGTGCTGATCGCCGCGTCGGCCTGGCTGGTGGTCCGCGTCGCGGCCGCCGTCATCGACTCCTCCTACGCCCGCTACGCCGCCACCGCGCACAGCGTGCCGAAGATCCGCCGGCTGCGTACCCAACTCACCCTCATCCAGCGGGTGCTGACCGCGATCGTCGGCGTGATCGCGGTCGCCTCGATGCTCTTCACGTTCCCGGAGATGCGGACCGTCGGCGCGTCCGTCCTGGCCTCGGCCGGCATCATCGGCATCGTCGCCGGTGTGGCCGCCCAGTCCACCCTCAGCAACCTCTTCGCCGGGCTCCAGATCGCCTTCGGGGACATGGTGCGGATCGGCGACACCGTGGTCGTCGACGGCGAGTGGGGCGAGGTCGAGGAGATCACGCTCACCTTTCTGAGCGTACGGACCTGGGACGAGCGCCGGATCACCATGCCCGTCTCCTACTTCACCAGCAAGCCGTTCGAGAACTGGTCGCGCGGCGACCCCCGGATGACCGGCGCGGTCCTCCTCCACCTCGACCACTCCGCGCCCGTCGACCTCATGCGCAAGCGCCTGCTGGAGATACTCGAACAGGCCGCCGAGTGGGACCACCGGGCCTGGAGCCTGGTCGTCCTCGACACCACCCCCACCACCGTCCAGGTGCGCGCCGTCGCCACCGCCAAGGACGCCGGCGACATCTTCGCGCTCCGCTGCCTCATCCGCGAGCAACTCATCGACTGGCTCCGCACGGAGCACCCGTACGCGCTCCCCCGCGTCAGCGTTCGCGTGCAGGACGACCCCCCGCCCAGCCCCGACAGGTAGTCCCGGGGCCTCCCCCGATGTCCCGGAACCGGCAGAGCGCACCACCCCGCCGGGTCCGTCACACCCCTCGCATGGACCGCAGATCGAGATGTCTCAGCACGCGATCCACGATCTCCGGGTCGGACCCGGGTTCGCTGCGGGCGGAGAGCACCTCGTGGCGGGCCGCGGAGAGCATGTCGTCCTGGATACGGCGCAGCGCCTTGATCCGCCGGGCGCGCCCCGCGTGGCTCTCGCGCCGCTCGTCGTCGAGGACATCGGGCGAGATACGGGCCCCGAGGTCGATCGCCCGGTGGTAGAGCATCTCCGCGAGTTCCTCGTCGAGGTCCTCCGCCGTCTCGATCTCCTTGAGCCGCCTCCTGGCCGCCTTCATCGCGCGCAGCGCCAGCGCGCGTTCCTGGTCGTGCTCGACCTCGATGTCCCCGGTGACCCCGAGCCTGCGCACCAGCCAGGGCAGCGTGAGTCCCTGGATCACGAGGGTGACCAGGACCACGGAGAAGGCGATGAAGAGCAGTTGGGCGCGGGCGGGGAACGGGTCGCCGTGGTCCGTGGTGAGCGGGATCGCCAGCGCGAGGGCGACGGAGGCCACCCCGCGCATCCCGGCCCACCACATGGTGACCGTCTCCCGCCAGGTCAGCGGGATGTCCTCGTCCATGTCCCGCAGCGTGTGCAGCCGCTTGGCGATGGCCGCGGCGGGCAGCAGGTAGAGCAGCCGGATACCGACCACGACGGCGACGATCAGCCCGGCGTCGCGCAGCATCGGCCCCCAGTGTCCGGCGCCCGCGCTGAAGACGTGGTGCATCTCCAGGCCGATCAGCCCGAAGGCGATCCCGGTGACGAGGGTGTCGACGATCTCCCAGAAGGTGTTGCCGGCCAGCCGTGCGGTCACGTCGTCGGCCTCGAAGGCGTACTCGGTGAGGAAGAGCGCCGCGGTGAGCACGGCGAGCACGCCGGAGCCGTGCAGCCCCTCGGCGATCGCGTAGGAGGCGAACGGCACCAGCAGCGACAGGCCGATCTGCAAGGTGGCGTCGCCGACCACGCCCATCAGCTTGTTCGCGCCCCAGCCGAGCACCAGCCCGACCGCGACCGCGACGACCGCCGACAGGACGAACTCCAGGACGGCGTGCGGCAGCGAGAAGTGGCCGGAGAGCACCGCCGCGACCGCCACGTGGTAGAGCACGATCGCGGTGACGTCGTTGAACAGCCCCTCGCCTTCGAGGATGGAGATCATCCGGCGCGGCAGGCCGAGGCTGCCGGCCACCGCGGTCGCGGCGACCGGGTCCGGCGGGGCCACCAGGGCGCCGAGGGTGACGGCGGCGGCCAGCGTGATCCCGGGCACCACCGCGTTGGCGACGGCCGCGACCGCGGCCGTGGTGAGGAACACCAGGGCGACCGCGAGCAGGAAGATCGCCCGCCGGTTCGCCGCGAACTGCCGCCACGAGGTGCGCTGCACCGAGGCGTACAGCAGCGGCGGCAGCACCAGCGGCAGGATCAACTCGGGGTTGATCTCGATGTTCGGCACCTGCGGGATCAGCGCCAGCACGCCGCCCAGCACGGTCATCAGCACCGGCGAGGGCAGCCCGACCCGTTCGGCCACGGGCACCATGACGATCGCGGCCAGCATGATCGCGAAGAACAGCGCGAGTTGATCCACGCCGCTAGGTTGCCACGCGGTTACTGGCTGTCGGCCCTCACCACGTCCAGTGCGGCCTGGAGGTCTTGGGGATACGTGCTTTCGAACTCGACCCACTCGCCGTCCGCGGGGTGCTCGAAGCCCAGTCGCACCGCGTGCAGCCACTGCCGGGTCAGCCCGAGCCGCTTGGCCAGCGTCGGGTCGGCCCCGTAGGTGAGGTCGCCGACGCAGGGGTGGCGGTGGGCGGACATGTGCACCCGGATCTGGTGGGTGCGGCCGGTCTCCAGCTTGATGTCGAGCAGGCTCGCGGAGCGGAACGCCTCGATCAGGTCGTAGTGCGTCACCGACGGCTTGCCCTCGGCGGTCACCGCCCACTTGTAGTCGTGGGTGGGGTGCCGGCCGATCGGCGCGTCGATGGTGCCGCTCATCGGGTCGGGGTGGCCCTGCACCAGGGCGTGGTAGCGCTTGTCCACCACGCGGTCACGGAACTGCTGCTTGAGCCGGGTGTACGCCCGCTCGGACTTGGCCACGGCCATCAGCCCGGAGGTGCCCACGTCCAGCCGGTGCACGATGCCCTGGCGCTCGGCGGCACCGGACGTCGAGATCCGGTACCCGGCGGCGGCCAGCCCGCCGATCACGGTGGTCCCGGTCCACCCGGGGCTGGGGTGCGCGGCGACCCCGACCGGCTTGACGACGACCACCACGTCCTCGTCGTCGTACACGATCTCCATGCCCTCGACGGGCTCGGCGACGATCTGTACGGGGGCGGCCGGCGCGGGCATCTCCACCTCGAGCCACGCCCCGCCGTGCACCCGCTCGGACTTGCCCGCCGCTGCCCCGTCGATCGACACCTTCCCGGCCGCGGCCAGTTCGGCGGCCTTCGTCCTGGAGAAGCCGAACATGCGGGCGATGGCGGCGTCGACGCGCTCGCCCTCCAGGCCGTCGGGCACGGGAAGGGAGCGGACCTCGGGAAGCGTACTCACCTGGTCGAGTATGCCGGACGCGGCGCGGCCCGGACGCCGGGCGGCCTCTGCGCGGTCTCCAAGCGGCCGCCGGGGGGACGCCGTACGGTCCCGGGCCGGCGGTCAGTCGTCGCGCTGCTGGCGCTTGCCGTCCGGCTCGATACCCAGGAAGGAGAGCAGCACGATCAGGACGCCACCGCAGGTGATCGCGGAGTCGGCGAGGTTGAAGATCGCGAAGTGCTCGGGCGCGATGAAGTCGACCACGCGGCCCTGGAACCCGCCGGGGGTGCGGAAGACCCGGTCGGTGAGGTTGCCGAAGGCTCCGCCGAGCAGCAGGCCGAGCGCGATCGCCCACGGGACGCTGTACAGGCGGCGGGAGAGACGGACGATCACCACGATGACGCCGGTGGCGATCACCGTGAACACGATGGTCATGCCCTGGCCGATGCCGAAGGCCGCGCCGCCGTTCCGGATCGCGTCCAGCCGCAGGTAGTGGCCGAAGATGTTGACCGGATCATGGTTCTCCAGGCTGTGCACCACCCACAGCTTCGAGAGCAGGTCCAGCAGGTACGCCAGTGCCGCGACGCCTATCAGCACGGCGACCCGGCGCCTGCCGCGCGGCGCCGGCGCCGCCTCGGTGGCCCCGCCCGCGCCCTTCTCCGCGCCCGCCTCCGCGTCCGGCGTCTCCGGTGTGGTGATGGTGCGCTCCGCTTCCGTCACGTCAGTCCCTAGCCTTGTGTGCCCGACCCTCCGTGCGAGGGTACCAAGGGGCCCCCGACCCCCGGGCTTCCCCGCACTGTCGGTTCCGGGACCACCTCCCGGTGGTGGGTTGCTCGCGCCGTTCTCCCCCAGAGCTTCGCCTGGGAGGTACCCCCACGCGCCCCTGGGTAAGCCGACCTTCTGAGGTGCGCTGTCCCCGCGGCGACCAGCCACCACGAAGGGGCGCGGGGAACTGCGCGACCAGCCCAATGCCGGGGGAAGATCCGGCGAGCCCCCGCAAGGGGCGGCCCGGACGGCAGTCCAACCCGCCAGAGCCCCGCGAGAACCAGGCACACCCGGGTACAGGGAAGAAGCGAGGCTCTTTTCACGGAAGGCCCGAGCGAAACCCAGGGGCGCGGGACCGACGCGCGCAACCGCCTCGGGGGGTGGTCCCGGGCCGACAGAACGGGGGCACCCGGGGGGTCGGGGGCACCGTTCAGCGGCGCTCTTGGCGCTGCTTGTCGTCGAGGCACAGCGTCGCCCGGGGGAACGCCTGCATACGGGCCTTCCCGATCGGCTTGCCGCAGACCTCGCAGAGCCCGTACGTCCCTTCGTCGAGCCGGCGCAGCGCGTGATCCGCCTGCGTGAGCATCTCCCGGGTGTTCGCGGCGAGCGCCAGCTCCGACTCGCGGGTGATGTTCTTGGACCCGGTGTCCGCCTCGTCGCCCGCGCCGTCCCCGGAGTCGCGCAGCAGGCCGGCGACGGCGGCCTCGGAGGAGGCGATCTCCGTCTTGAGCCGCTCCACCTCCGCGAGCAGCTCCGACCGCGCCTCCTCGACCTCCTCGGGGGTCCACGGGTCCTCGCCGGGCAGCACCGCGAGGCCGCCCGGCTCCGCCGCGTTCCGCGCCGCGGGCACCGCGGAGTCGGCCGTCCCGGCCACCGTCTTCTTAGCTCCCACCTTGCGGGCTCCTGTCTTCCTGGTCCCAGCCTCGCCGGCGGACGCCGCTTCGGCTTTCGGCCGCTGAGCTGCCGAAGTCTTCTTCGCGGCGGCCTTCTTGCCGGCCGCCTTCTTGGCCGTGGTCTTCTTCGCGGGCGCCTTCTTGGCGGCGGACTTCTTGGCGGCCGCCTTCTTCGCCGCCGTCTTCTTCGCCGCGGCCGTCTTCTTCCGCGCCGCAGTCCCGGTCGTCCCCGCCCCGGTCGCCCCCGTCCCCGTCGTCGCCTCAGTGGCTGTGTCCTCCACGCCTGTCGGCGCCTCCTCCGCAGAAGCCTCGGTCCCACCGGTGCGGCGGGTCGCGGCGTGGGCGCCGCCGGCCGCGCTCTTCTTCGCCGTCCGCTTGGCCGCCGTCCGCTTGGTCGCGGTCCGTTTGGCCGAGCGGGCGGCGGGCGCCTCCGCCGCCGATTCCGTACCGGTCGCGCCCTTCTTCGTGGCCGCCTTCTTCCCGGCGGCCTTCTTGGCCGGTTCACTCGCCGCCGCCGCGGTGGCGGCGGGCTTCTTCACGACCATGGCCGCGACCCCTTCACGTCAGTGATCTCGTTCGCGAATCGTGCCGGAAACGGTAAATCGGGCATCGATCCGCGGCAACGGGGCGCGCTGCCGGGCCGACCGGCACCCCTCGGCGGGGAACCGGTCTGCATCCGTTGTGCCCAGCTCACCGTCAGGTATTCCGCCGTAACCCGCGAACCATGCCGCATTCCGGAACAAAGACGGCCATCAGGGTCACCCCGCGTCCGGGACGGGCAGGTGGAAGGCCACCGGAGGGCGGAAGAAGAGGGGCGCGGCGGCCGGGCCAGGGCGGGGGAAAACGGTGCGCGGGCGCGGCGCGCGGGCCCGTACACTGGGCGCAGCGAAAGGCGTGGATGGGACGAGTAGCGCCGCACGCAGCCATGAGCGACCCGGGGACGGTGGAAGCCCGGGGGTGTGCGCGGTGCGAAGATCACCCCGGAGTCGCCGGAAGAAGGCCCACGGGCGTGCGGTGAGCACACCCGTCCGCTGGTAGAACCGGCCTCGCGACCCCAATGAGGGGGCGGTGGGTCCCGTACGGGCCCGGCACACCGCCAAGGAGGGTGGTACCGCGGGAGCGCCGGCACAGGCTCTCGTCCCTCCGACGGAAGAACGCGACAAGCGACAAGCGTCCGCCGGAGGAAGAACCCTGATGAGCCAGCCGCGCCAGCCGCAGTACCGCCAGGTACCCGCACAAGTCGACCTGCCCGCCCTCGAACACGAGGTGCTGGAGCTGTGGAGCGAGCGGAAGACCTTCGCCCGCTCGGTCCAGCAGTCCGAGGGCCGCCCGGACTGGGTCTTCTACGAGGGCCCGCCGACCGCCAACGGCATGCCCGGCGCCCACCACATCGAGGCGCGCGTCTTCAAGGACGTCTTCCCGCGCTTCAAGACCATGCAGGGCCACCACGTGACCCGCAAGGCCGGCTGGGACTGCCACGGCCTGCCGGTCGAGCTGGCGGTGGAGAAGGAACTGGGCTTCACCGGCAAGCAGGACATCGAGAAGTACGGCATCGCGGAGTTCAACGCGAAGTGCCGCGCGTCGGTGACCCGGCACACCGACGCCTTCACCGAGCTGACCACGCGCATGGGTTACTGGGTGGACCTCGACGACGCCTACCGCACCATGGACCCCCAGTACATCGAGTCGGTGTGGTGGTCGCTCAAGCAGATCTTCGACAAGGGCCTGCTGGTGCAGGACTACCGGGTCGCCCCCTGGTGCCCGCGCGACCAGACCGGGCTGTCCGACCACGAACTCGCGCAGGGCTACGAGACGGTCGTCGACCCCTCGGTCTACGTGCGCTTCCCGCTCACCTCCGGCCCGCTGGCCGGCGAGGCTTCGCTCCTGGTGTGGACGACCACCCCCTGGACCCTGGTCTCCAACACGGCGGTCGCCGCGCACCCCGACGTGACGTACGTGGTGGCCACCGACGGCACCGAGCGGCTGGTCGTCGCCGAACCGCTGCTCGGCAAGGCGCTCGGCGAAGGATGGGCCACGACCGGGCAGACCTTCACCGGCCGCGAGATGGAGCGCTGGACGTACCAGCGCCCGTTCGACTACGTGGACATCCCCGACGCGCACTTCGTCGTCAACGCCGAGTACGTCACCACCGAGGACGGCACCGGGCTGGTGCACCAGTCCCCCGCGTTCGGCGAGGACGACCTCAGGACCTGCCGCGCGTACGGCCTGCCGGTGGTCAACCCGGTCCGCCCGGACGGCACCTTCCAGCCGGACGTGCCGCTGGTCGGCGGGGTCTTCTTCAAGAAGGCCGACGAGACGCTGGTCGCCGAACTCGACGCGGCCGGCCGGCTCTTCCGGCACCTGCCCTACGAGCACAGCTACCCGCACTGCTGGCGCTGCCACACCGCGCTGCTCTACTACGCCCAGCCGTCCTGGTACATCCGCACCACCGCGGTCAAGGACGCGCTGCTGCGGGAGAACGAGCGCACCAACTGGTACCCGGAGACCGTCAAGCACGGCCGCTACGGCGACTGGCTGGACAACAACGTGGACTGGGCGCTGTCCCGCAACCGCTACTGGGGCACCCCGCTGCCCATCTGGCGCTGCGCCGACGGCCACCTCACCTGCGCCGGCTCGCGCGCCGACCTCACCGAGCTGACCGGTACCGACCAGTCCGGCCTCGACCCGCACCGCCCGTACATCGACGCGGTCACCTTCCCCTGCCCGGAGTGCGGGCAGACCGCGACCCGGGTGCCCGAGGTGATCGACGCCTGGTACGACTCCGGGTCGATGCCATTCGCACAGTGGGGCTACCCGTACCGCAACAAGGAGATCTTCGAGCGGACCTACCCCGCGCAGTTCATCTCCGAGGCGATCGACCAGACCCGCGGCTGGTTCTACACGCTGATGGCCATCGGCACCCTGGTCTTCGACCGGTCCTCGTACGAGAACGTGGTCTGCCTCGGCCACATCCTCGCCGAGGACGGCCGCAAGATGTCCAAGCACCTCGGCAACATCCTGGAGCCGATCCCGCTGATGGACCAGCACGGCGCCGACGCGGTGCGCTGGTTCATGGCCGCGGGCGGCTCGCCGTGGGCGGCCCGCCGGGTCGGGCACGGCACCATCCAGGAGGTGGTCCGCAAGACGCTGCTCACCTACTGGAACACGGTCGCCTTCCAGGCGCTGTACGCCCGCACCTCCGGCTGGGCGCCGTCCGCGGCCGACCCGGCGGTGGCGGACCGGCCGCTGCTGGACCGCTGGCTGGTCGGCGAGCTCAACGCGCTGGTCCGCGACACCACCGCCGCGCTGGAGGACTTCGACACCCAGCGGGCCGGCAAGCTGCTGTCCGCCTTCGTCGACGACCTGTCCAACTGGTATGTCCGGCGCTCCCGGCGGCGGTTCTGGCAGGGCGACGCGGCCGCGCTGCGCACCCTGCACGACGTGCTGGAGACCTTCACCCGGCTGATGGCGCCGCTGGTGCCGTTCATCACCGAGCGGGTCTGGCAGGACCTGGTGGTCCCGGTGGTGCCCGACGCCCCCGACTCGGTCCACCTCGCCGAGTGGCCGGTGGCCGACGCCGAGCGGATCGACCCGGCGCTGTCCGAGCAGGTACGGCTGGTCCGCCGGCTGGTCGAACTCGGCCGCGCCACCCGCGCGGAGTCCGGGGTGAAGACCCGGCAGCCGCTGTCCCGCGCGCTGGTGGCGGCGAGCGGTTTCGCGACGCTGCCGTCCGAACTGCGCGACCAGATCGCGGAGGAGCTGAACGTCTCCTCGCTCGCGTCCCTCTCCGAGGTGGGCGGGTCGCTGGTCGACACCAGCGCCAAGGCCAACTTCCGCGCGCTGGGCAAGCGGTTCGGCAAGGGGGTCCAGGCGGTCGCGGCCGCCGTCGCCGCCGCTGACGCGAGTGTCCTGTCGGCGCAGTTGCGGGAGAGCGGCACCACGAGTGTCGAGGTCGACGGTGAGAGGGTCACGCTCTCCCCGGAGGAGGTCATCGTCACGGAGACCCCTCGCGAGGGGTGGTCCGTCGCGTCGGACTCCGGTGCGACCGTGGCGCTCGACCTCACGATCACGCCCGAGTTGCGGCTCGCCGGGCTCGCCCGCGATGCGATCCGGCTCATCCAGGAGGCGCGCAAGCAGTCGGGGTTCGACGTGGCGGACCGGGTCGAGATCCGCTGGACCTCGACCGACCCCGAGGTCACGGGGGCGCTCGACGCCCACGGCTCCCTGATCTCCGAGGAGGTCCTGGCCACCGACTTCTCCCAGGGCGCCCCCGCCCCCGAGTCCGGCCCCGCCTTCACGGACGAGGGCCTGTCGCTCACCTTCACCCTGCGGAGGGCCTAGCCGCGAACGGGCGGGGGCGCCCTCACGGATGAGGGCGCCCCCGCCCCGGGGAGCCGTCGCCTGTCGGGGCAACCCCGCCCCGGCAGGGGCACCCTGAGGGGCGGGTGGGCGGGAAGCACAAAAGGTCCGGGCCCCGCTGGGGAAATGTTTCCCCGGGGGCCCGGACCTTCGTCGTGCTGGGAGAGCGACGTCCTAGTTGTCGTCCTCGTCAATCAGGAACCCTCGCATCGGCGTCGGTGCCTGCTGCAACGGCTGCGGCCCCTGCGGCCGTACCGGAGCCATCGGCTGCGTCATCGCGGGCGACATCTGCTGCTGGCCACCATACGTGGGCCCGGGTGTGTGCCCGCCGCCCATGGAGCCGTTCTGCGCGGCACCGGCTCCGTAGGAAGGCCCACCGGAACCGCCGTGACCCATCGCTCCGGCACCCGCGGGAGCCATCCCGCCCATGGAGCTGCTGCCGCCCATGGAACCGCCACCACCCATGGAACTGCCGCCCATGGAAGGCGCGGAGGGCAGCGACGGCGCCGGCGGGGAGGTCCGCGGCGGGGCGAGCGAGTCGTCCGCCTGGTTCTCCAACTGGCGCAGCTGCGACTCCAGGTAGGACTTCAGCCGGGTGCGGTACTCCCGCTCGAACCCGCGCAGGTCCTCGACCTTGCGCTCGAGCGTCGCCCGTGCGGACTCCAGGGAGCCCATGGCCACGCGGTGCTTCTCCTGGGCGTCCCGCTCCAGCGCGTCGGCCTTGGCGCGGGCGTCCCGCTCCAGGCCCTCGGCGCGGCTGCGCGCTTCGCCCACGATCTTGTTGGCCTCGGACCGCGCCTCGGCGATCGCCTGGTCGGCGGTCTGCTGGGCGAGCGAGAGGACGCGGGCGGCGCTGTCGCCACCGGGGCCCTGCTGCTGCATCGGGTGCTGGCCCATCGGGCCGGGGCCGCCCTGCATGCCCGGACCGCCGGGACCACCAGGCCCCTGCATACCCGGACCACCGGGACCCTGCATGCCACCAGGACCCTGCTGCTGCATGGGGTGCCCCTGCTGCTGCATCGGGTGCTGGCCCATCTGGCCCATCGGGCCGGGGCCTTGCTGCTGCATGGGGTGCTGCCCCATCTGCCCCATCTGGCCCGGGCCGGGGCCGTGCTGCTGCTGCCCACTCGGTCCAGCCGGCAGCTGCGGTGCGCCACCCGGCAGTTGGGGCGGGCCCATCTGCTGCTGCGGCATCTGCTGCTGCACCGGCTGCGGTCCGGATATGGCGGCGGGGACCGGACGATCCTGCTGCTCCGGCTTGCGCATGTTCTGCGGCTGCTGGTTGGCAGCGGCGGCCCGAGTCGCAGCGGCCAACTTGGCCCGCAGGTCCTCGTTCTCGCGGAGCAGTCGGGTCAGTTCCGACTCCACCTCGTCGAGGAAGGCGTCGACCTCGTCCTCGTCATAGCCCTCTCGGAGGCGGACGGTCGTGAACTGCTTGTTCCGAACGTCCTCGGGGGTCAGCGGCATCTCTTCACCTCAACGTGATCGTCGACATATCGGGAGCCCACACCGTTCACATCAAACCCCCTACGACGGAGATCAGGATGAACACGATGATCATCAATACGAAGAAGGACAGGTCGAGCGCCACGCCCCCGAGACGTAGCGGCGGGATGAAACGCCGCAGAAGCTTAAGTGGCGGATCGGTGACAGTGTAGGTGGCTTCCAGGATGACCACCATCGCCTTCCCAGGGTGCCACGAACGGGCGAACTGGAAGACGTAATCCATCACCAATCGGAAGATGAGCACGAACAGGAAGACGTACAGCGCGATGTACAGCACCTGGAGTGCGACATTCATCGCGCTTCCCTCTCCCCTGCTCATCCATCGGCCTGCCGGCCGGGTCCTACATGTCGTGCGGTTGCGTTCTGCCTGGTCAGACCAGGTTCAGGCTAGCTCTGGTTGAAGAACCCACCCTCGGCGATGCGAGCCTTGTCCTCCGCCGTGACATCGACGTTAGCAGGCGAGAGCAGAAAGACCTTCTGCGTCACCCGCTCGATGCTGCCGTGCAGGCCGAAGACCAGACCGGCGGCAAAGTCGACAAGTCGCTTCGCGTCGGTGTCGTCCATCTCGGTCAAGTTCATGATCACCGGGGTGCCTTCACGGAAGTGTTCCCCGATGGTACGGGCTTCGTTGTAGGTCCGGGGGTGCAGCGTGGTGATCCGGTACGGTTCCCGCTCTGACACGACCTTGGGCATGATCACCGGTGCGTTCTTCTCCAGGTTCTGACGTTCGGGTGTGATGGATGCCACTGGGGCGATCCGCGGTTCGCGCGGCGCCGGGGCATGCACCAGCCGCGGGGGGTCGTCCTGCGGCTGCGGGCTCGGCGGCACGTGCTGGCTGTGCGGCCTACGAGGGGCGGCGCGTTCGGGCTCCGGGTCGACCCGGCCGCTGGGCGGCGTGGCCATCTCGGGCTCGAACTCGTCGTCGGGGTCGAACCCCGGTCCGTCGTATCCGTCGTCCTCCACGAGACCGAGGTAGACCGCCATCTTGCGCATCGCGCCGGCCATGCTCTGCGTCCTCTCAGCGGGGTTCGGTCCGCGGCCGCCGCTCGGGGCGGCCGCCACACCATATTTATGCTGTGGTCCGACTTGTTTGGTGACGTTACCGGAGCCCGGGACGGACTCCGAGTACCGCCGTACCGACGCGTACATGTGTCGCTCCGGCGGCCACCGCTTCGTCCAGATCCTGACTCATCCCTGCCGAGACCATGTTCGCAGCCGGATGCGTCTCGCGCAGGCGGGATGAGATTTCCGCCAACCGATCGAAGGCCGCGCGGGGTTGACCCGCGTACGCCCCCGCCAGCGGCGCGACCGTCATCACACCGTCGAGCCGCAGCCCGTCGGCGCCGGCGATCGCGTCGGCCAGCGGGCCCACCGCGTCGGGTGCCACCCCGCCGCGTTCGCCCCGGTCGCCGGACTCCGCGTCGAGGGCGACCTGCACCAGGCAGCCGAGCCGTCTTCCCGCGGCGGTGGCCGCGGCGGACAGTGCGGTGACCAGGCGAGGGCGGTCGACGGAGTGCACGTGGTCAGCGTAACGGACCACGGAGCGCGCTTTGTTGGTCTGCAACTGGCCGACGAAGTGCCAGGTCAGCGGGAGGTCGGCGCATGCGGCGGCCTTGGGTCCGGCGTCCTGGTCGCGGTTCTCCGCGACCTGCCGCACACCGAGGCCGGACAGCACCCGGACGTCCTCGGCCGGGTAGGTCTTCGTCACCACGATCAGGGTGACCTCGTCGCGGCTCCGGCCGGCCGCCTCGCAGGCGCGCGCGATCCGTTCCCGTACCACCGCCAGGTTCGCGGCGATCTCTTCGGCTCTGCTCGACACGCCCGTTCACCCGGTCCGTTCCGGCGCCGCGGCGGCCGTGCCGTCCGGCCCGCCGTCGCGCCAGACATAGCCCGCCAGCCGGCCGGTGGTGCGGTCGCGGCGGTACGAGAAGTGGTCGGCGGACTCCCGCGTGCAGACCGTCGGACCCTCGATCACCCGTACGCCGCAGCGCGCGAGTTGGGCGATCACGCCGGCGCTCACATCGAGCGCGGGCGTACCCCAACTCGTCTCGGCGTACGACTCGGGTACGGCGGACGCGACCTCGCTCCGGAGCGCGGCGGGCACCTCATAGCACTTACCGCACACCGAGGGGCCGAGCAGCGCGCTGATCCGCTCCGGCCGCGCGCCGGCCGCGACCATCGCGCCGACCGCGGCCGGCACCACGCCGGCCACCAGTCCGGGCCGTCCGGCGTGCGCGGCGGCGACCACGCCGGCGGCGGGGTCGGCGAGCAACACCGGTACGCAGTCGGCGGTGAGCACCGCGAGGGTCAGGTCCGCGCGCGTGGTGACGACGGCGTCGGCCGCCGGGACCGGTCTCTCGCCCCAGGGTGCGTCGACGACCACGACGTCGCGGCCGTGCACCTGGTGCATCCACACCACCCGGTCCGCGTCGCGGCCGAGCGCCCGCGCGGCGCGCTCGCGGTTGGCCCGGACCGCGGCGGGGTCGTCGCCCACCGCGCCACCGAGGTTGAGGCTGTCATACGGAACGGCGCTCACCCCGCCCCACCTGTCGGTGAAGGCGAAGTGCGCGCCGTCCACTGCCGTGCTGTGCCCTATCACTTCCGGGCGGTCACTTCAGGAAGTCGGGAACGTCGAGTTCCTCGACGGCCGGGTCCTGGTACGGCCGGGCCGGCGGGACCAGCGGGCCGGACGGGGTGCCGGGGTTCTCGGCGACCGGCTCGCTGTCCGGCTCGGGCTCCCGCTCGACCGGCGCCGGCACGCTGCCGATACCGGTGAACGACGGGGTCAGCCGGCCCGCGTCGGAGCCGGCGCCCCGGCCGGCACCGGCACCGGACGAACCGGTCGGGGTGCCGGACGAAGAGCCCGACGAGTCGTCACGGGCGGTGTAGCCGCCGACCAGTTTGTCCCGGCTGCCCTTGGTGGGCGGCTGGCCGCCGTCGAAGCCGGCCGCGATGACGGTCACCCGCACCTCGTCGCCGAGGGCGTCGTCGATGACCGCGCCGAAGATGATGTTCGCCTCGGGGTGGGCGGCCTCGCTGACCAGTTGGGCCGCCTCGTTGATCTCGAACAGGCCGAGGTCGGAGCCACCGGAGATGGAGAGCAGCACACCGCGGGCGCCGTCGATCGACGCCTCCAGCAGCGGCGAGGAGATCGCCATCTCCGCGGCCGCCACCGCGCGGTCGTCGCCGCGGGCGGAGCCGATGCCCATCAGCGCGGAACCCGCCTCGGACATCACCGACTTGACGTCGGCGAAGTCGAGGTTGATCAGGCCGGGGGTGGTGATCAGGTCGGTGATGCCCTGCACGCCGGAGAGCAGCACCTGGTCCGCGGAGCGGAAGGCGTCCAGCACGCTCACCTGGCGGTCGGAGATCGACAGCAGCCGGTCGTTGGGGATCACGATCAGCGTGTCGACGTTCTCCCGCAGGCCGGCGATGCCGTCCTCAGCCTGGTTGGCGCGGCGGCGGCCCTCGAAGGTGAAGGGGCGGGTCACCACGCCGATGGTGAGCGCCCCCAGCGAGCGGGCGATGTTGGCCACGACGGGGGCGCCGCCGGTGCCGGTGCCGCCCCCCTCGCCCGCGGTGACGAAGACCATGTCGGCGCCCTTGAGCACCTCTTCGATCTCCTCGCGGTGGTCCTCCGCGGCCTTGCGGCCGACGTCGGGGTTGGCGCCGGCGCCGAGGCCCCGGGTCAGTTCGCGGCCGACGTCCAGCTTGACGTCGGCGTCGCTCATGAGCAGGGCCTGCGCATCGGTATTGATCGCGATGAACTCGACGCCCTTGAGACCGACCTCGATCATCCGGTTGATGGCGTTGACGCCACCGCCGCCGATGCCGACGACCTTGATGACTGCGAGGTAGTTCTGCGGTGCTGCCACGTCGAAGGCCTCTCGCCTCGAGTTACGAATCGTGTGGGACGGTCGGTACGCTCGCCGGTGCCGTTCCGAACCCTAACCCTGAGGTTTAGGGTTACCAGTACGCCAGTCCCATGTGTTCCCTTGGGACGAGACACTAAGTCGACAAGCGGTGGCGGTTCAACGAACACGCCGAACCTCCCGTTTTTCTTTTCACCCTATGTGATCACGCCGTCCTTCGCGCAGCCGGGTGCGAACGCCTTGTCGCGGCTGGCCTCCCAGCCGTCAACTCCCGGAAGCAGCAGGGGCGGTGGGCGCACTGACGTCGTAGTGCGTCGCGTCCGGCTGCGCCTTCATCAGCGCGGCGAGCGTGCGCGCCTTGCGTGCGCCGTTCTCGGAACTCCCCCACACCACCTCGCGCCCGCCGGAGAGTTCGACGGTGATGCCGTCGTAGGAACGCACCCGGATCGCGGTGGCGTGGCCACTGAGGGATTGCGGCAACTCGGCCGAGACGGCAATGGCGGCGCGCAGCAGTCCCTTTGTGCCGAATTGGCGAACGCTCGCGGCCTGTGGGTCGGTCAACTGCACCAGCGGCACCCCGCGCGGCGCCCGGTCGACGGTGGCGAATCGCACGCCACCGCGGTCGACTTCGGTGTAGCGGGTGCCGTTCTTGAGCACGGCCGACGGGGTCCGTTCGACGATCCGCAGCTTGACGGTGTGCGGCCAGGAGCGGTCCACGTCCACGTGGTCGATGCGCGGGAGCGCGGTGGTGAGCCGTTTGCCGACGGCGCCGGTGTCCACGGAGAACAGGGCGCCGCCGAGCGGGACTTTCGCCGCGCTGACGATCTGATCATCGGTCAATACGGAGTTCCCGGTGACCTTGACGCGTTCGGCCCGCAGCAGCGGAGAGCCGTACACGAGGTAGCCGCCGCCCCCGCCGACCACGGTCAACGCGACCAGCGCGAGCAGCAGTACGTTCCGCCTGCGGCGCGCCGTGCCGCGGGGTGGCCGAGGCGACGGTCGGAGCGGGCCGCCCCGCACGCGGCTCGCGCCGGGCGCTGCCAGTCGGGTCATCTCGGCCTCCGGGGTGGGCGATGGTGCTCCTATCCTGCAACGGGTTCGCCCGCGGGTACGGCAACCCGCCGCGGGAGTCCCCGTTACCGCCGGGCGGCGATCGCCTCGTAGACCATTCGCATCAGCAGCTCGTCCGCGTCGCGGCGGCCGAACTCCGCGGCGGCGCGGGACATGTCGTACAGCCGGTGCGGGTCGGTGAGGACGGGAAGGACGTTCCCCAGCACCCAGTCCGGCGTCAGCTCCGCGTCGTCCACCAGCACGCCGCCGCCGGCCTTGACCACCGGCTGCGCGTTGAGCCGCTGCTCGCCGTTGCCGATCGGCAGCGGCACGTACGCCGCGGGCAGCCCCACCGCGGAGAGTTCGGCGACGGTCATCGCGCCGGCCCGGCACAGCATCATGTCGGCGGCGGCGTAGGCGAGATCCATCCGGTCGAGGTAGGGCACCGGACGGTACGGCGGCATGCCGGGCATGTTGTCGGACTGCGGCAGTTCGTTCTTCGGGCCGACCGCGTGCAGGATCTGCACCCCGGACTGCTGGAGCCGCGGGGCGACCGTGGTCACCACCTCGTTGAGCCGCCGGGCGCCCTGGGAGCCGCCGGAGACCAGCAGCGTCGGCAGGTTCTGGTCGAGGCCGAACGCGTGCCGGGCCTCGGGGCGCGCGGCGGCCCGGTCGAGGGTGGCGATGGAGCGCCGCAGCGGGATGCCGATGTAGTGCGAGTCGCGCAGCTTGCTGTCAGGGGTGGAGACGGCCACGGTGTGCGCGTAGCGGGAGCCGATCTTGTTGGCCAGGCCCGGCCGGGCGTTGGCCTCGTGGACGACGATCGGCACGCCGAGGCGCTTGGCGGCGAGGTAGCCGGGCAGGGCGACGTAGCCGCCGAAGCCGACCAGGCAGTCGGCCTTGGTGCGCTCCAGGATCTGCTCGGCGGCCTTGATGGTGCCGCGCAGCCGACCGGGGACGGTGATCAGTTCGGGGGTGGGCCGGCGCGGCAGCGGGACCGCGGGGATGAGGGCGAGTTCGTAGCCCCGCTCGGGCACGAGCCTGGTCTCCAGGCCGCGCTCGGTGCCCAGTGCGGTGATTCCCACGGTCGGGTCCTGCCTGCGCAGGGCATCGGCGAGCGCGAGCGCCGGCTCGATGTGGCCGGCGGTCCCCCCACCGGCGAGTACGACATGCACCGTCATTCACCGCTCTCCCGACGGCCGCCTTCCGGTACGCCGTCGCATCGTCCTTTTCATCACCCCGGTCAGGGAGTTGCGCTCCCGCATGGCCAGGGCCGCCCGCGCCGCCGGCTCGCTTCTGGCGAAGGAGATCAGCAGCCCCACGGCGTACATGGTCGGCAGGAGGGCCGAGCCTCCGTAGGAGAACAGCGGGAGCGGGACACCGGCGATCGGCAGCAGGCCGAGCACCGCACCGACGTTGATCACGGATTGGACCGTGATCCAGGTGGTCACGCCACCCGCTGCGAACCTGACGAAGGGGTCCTCCGTGCGACCGGCCACGCGGATACCCGCGTAGCCTAGTGCCGCGAAGAGGGCGAGTACGGACAGCGTGCCCGCCAGGCCCAGTTCCTCACCGGTCACGGCGAAGATGAAGTCGGTGTGCGGCTCGGGAAGTTCGCCCCATTTCTCCACGCTCGCGCCCAGGCCGGTGCCGAACCAGCCGCCGGACGCGAGGGCGTAGATGCCGTGCACGGCCTGCCAGCACTGGTCGTTGGCGCCGGGTGAGGTCGCGGCGATGCAGTGCAGCCGGCCCATCCGGTTGGGGCTGGTCGCCACGAAGAGCGCGGCCAGCACGCCGGCCGCGGCCAGCACGCCGGTGAACAGCCGGGTGGGGGCGCCGGCCAGCCACAGCAGGCCGAACAGGACCGCGGTGAGCACCATGGTGGTGCCCATGTCGCCGCCGAGCATGATCAGGCCGAGCAGCAGCACGGCGACCGGCACCAGCGGCACCAGCAGGTGCTTCCACTGGGTGAGCAGCTTCTTCTCGTTCTTGCGGGCCAGCAGGTCGGCGCCCCACATCACCAGGGCGAGCTTGCCGAACTCGCTGGGCTGGAGCTGGAACGGGCCGCCGATGGACAGCCAGTTGGTGTTGCCGTTGACCGTCTGCCCTATCCCCGGCACCTGGACCAGGCACATCAGGAAGACCGCGCCGAGCAGCAGCGGGTAGGCCAGCGCCCGGTGCAGCCGGATCGGCATCCGCGCCGCCGCGTACAGCAGCACCGAGCCGATCGCCACGGCCATCAGCTGCTTGCGGAAGTAGTACGTCGACGGCAGGCCGTAGCGCAGCGCCTGGATCATCGACGCGGAGTAGACCATCACCAAGCCGAGCACGGTGATCAGCAGCCCGGCGCCGAGGATCACGTAGTACGCGGTGAGCGGGCGGTCCCACGCGTCGCGAACCTGTTTCGGCAGCCGTGCCGCGCCGCGCCGCGCGCTGCCGCGCGGCCGGTTGCCGCCGGCCGTGAACCGGGGTGGGCGGGCGGCCGGTACGGATGCGCCGCGCGGGCGCTCCGACGGGGGCGTTGCCGCGCGGCGCACGGCGGCGCGCTCCGCGGCGGCGGCCCGGGAGCCGCCGTGGTCCGCGGTGCTCGCGCCGCCGCGCGGGGCGGCCGGGCCGTCGCCGGCGGCGGCCCGCCGCACGCGACCCGCGGGGGACGGCATCCGCCGCCCGGAACCCGCGGGCGCGCCCTCGGCGCCCTGGCCCGCACGCGGTGCGCTGGGTGCCCGGTCGGCCCGGCGCTCGCCGGAAGGCCGGGGGCCGTCGGAGATCCCGCCGGCGCCGGAGAGCCGGCCCCGGTCGGTGCGGCGCCCCTCGTCGGCCCGGCGGCCGTTCCCGGACGCCCCGTCAGCACCGGTCGGCCGGCCGCGATCCGGCGCCGGGCGCTCGCCCGGCGACCGTGCTCCGCCCGCGCGGCCGCCGCCGGCGGCGGTACGGCCGGGCGGCGGCAGCGGATCGGTGCCACGGGTGCCGGGCGTGCCCTTCGGCGCGCCGCCGCCGCTGCGCCCGGCCGGCGGGAGCCGGTCCGGGCCGGGGGTACGCGGGGACGCGCCGTCGGCCGGGCGACGGCCGGACGGGGGCGGACGGTCCTCGCCGCCGTGGGCGGTGAAGCGGTCTCGCGGCATGCGTCCCCTCCTCGGTGCGCGGGTACGGCCGGCCGCCGTCCCGAGCCGGGACCGCGGGTCAGCGGCCGTGGTCGGCCGGGCCGGCCTCCTCCGGTCCGCCGCCACGGGCGGCGAGGGCGCGTACCGCCTCGGCGAACACGTCACCGCGCTGGTTGTAGTTGGTGAACATGTCCATCGACGCGCAGGCCGGGGCGAGCAGGACCGTGTCGCCCGGCTGGGCGAGGTCGCGGGCCGTGCCGACGGCGGCGGACATCGCCCCAGTGTCGGTCCGTTCCAGCTCCACCACGGGTACCTGCGGGGCGTGTCGCGCGAGCGCTTCGCGGATCACCGCCCGGTCGGCGCCGAACAGGACCGCCGCCCGCAGCCGGGACGCGGCCGCCGCGGCCAGCTCGTCGAACTCCGCGCCCTTGGCGAGGCCCCCCGCCAGCCACACCACCGACGGGTACGACGTCAGCGACGCCTCGGCGGCGTGCGTGTTGGTGGCCTTGGAGTCGTCGACGTAGGTGACGCCGTCGACGACGGCGACCTCGGCGATGCGGTGGGCGTCGGGCCGGAAGGCCCGCAGCCCTTCGCGGACGGCGTCCGGCCGGACCCCGTAGGCGCGGGCGAGCGCGGCTGCGGCCAGCGCGTTGGCGATGTTGTGCGGCGCGGGCGGGCGGACGTCCGCGACCTCGGCGAGTTCCTGCGCCTGGTGCTGCCGGTCCTCGACGAACGCGCGGTCCACCAGGATGCCGTCGACCACGCCGAACTGCGAGGGCGTGGGCGCCTGGAGGGTGAAGCCGATCGCCCGGCAGCCCTCCTCGACGTCGGCCTCGCGGACCAGCCGCTCGGTCTCCGGGTCGGCCGCGTTGTACACGCAGGCGACCTGGTTGCCCGTGTAGATCCGGCCCTTGTCCGCGGCGTACGCGGCCATCGAGCCGTGCCAGTCGAGGTGGTCGGGCGCGAGGTTGAGCACGGCCGCGGAGTGCGGGCGGATGCTCGGCGCCCAGTGGAGCTGGTAGCTGGACAGTTCGACGGCGAGGACGTCGTAAGGACCGCCCTCCTGGTCGCCGAGGATGACGTCGAAGAGCGAGACGCCGATGTTGCCGACAGCCGCGGTGCGCAGGCCCGCCGCGGTGAGGATCGCGGCGAGCATGCGGGTGGCGGTGGTCTTGCCGTTGGTGCCGGTGATGGCCAGCCACGGCGCCGCGCCGGGTCCGCGCAGCCGCCAGGCGAGTTCGACGTCGCCCCACACCTGCACGCCCGCGGCCCCGGCCGCCGCGAACAGCGGGCTGGACGGCTTCCAGCCGGGGCTGGTGACGACCAGTTCGGTGCCGTCGGGGAGGGTGTCGGCGTCGCCGAGGCGTACGGCGATGCCGAGTGCCTCCAGTTCGGCCGCTTCGGCGTGCTGCTTGTCGCCGGCCGGGCCGTTGACCACGGTGACGCGGGCGCCGAGGTGGTGCAGCGCCTTCGCCGCGGGCACCCCGGAGACGCCGAGCCCGGCGACGGTGACCCGGGCGTCCTTGAAGTCGGCCGGGTCGTCGAACCGGGCCGGGCCGTCCTCGGACCGGGCCGGGCTCTGCTCGGACCCGGCCGGGCCGCCGGCACCGGGCTGAGTGCCCGTCACGACGCCGCCACCCAGGCCGCGTAGAACAGGCCGAGGCCGACCGCCATGCACATGCCCTGGATGATCCAGAACCGGACCACGATCAGGACCTCGCTCCAGCCCTTGAGTTCGAAGTGGTGCTGGAGTGGCGCCATGCGGAAGACCCGCTTGCCGGTGAGGCGGAAGGAGCCGACCTGGATGACCACGGACATGGTGATCAGGACGAACAGGCCGCCCAGGATGGCCATCAGCAACTCGGTGCGCGAGCAGATCGCCAGACCGGCCAGCGCCCCGCCGAGGGCGAGCGAGCCGGTGTCCCCCATGAAGATCTTCGCCGGCGAGGTGTTCCACCACAGGAAGCCGAAGCAGGCGCCCATCAGCGCGGCGGCCACCACGGCCAGGTCGAGCGGGTCGCGCACCTCGTAGCAGGCACCGTTGGCGCTGACCGGGGCGCCGCACCACTCGCCGTGCTGCCACACGCCGATGACGGTGTAGGCGGCGAAGACCATCACGGACGCGCCGGTGGCCAGGCCGTCGAGGCCGTCGGTGAGGTTCACGCCGTTGGACATCGCCAGGATCATGAACAGCGCCCAGATCACGAAGATGACCGGGCCGATCGACCAGCCGAAGTCCGAGGTGAAGGAGAGCTTCGTGGACGCCGGGGTCTGGCCGCGCGAGTCGTGGAAGTTCAGCGCGAGCACCGCGAAGCCGATGCCGACGATGAGCTGGCCGGCCATCTTCGCCTTGGCCCGCAGGCCCAGGCTGCGCTGCTTGACGATCTTGATGTAGTCGTCGAGGAAGCCGACCAGGCCCATGCCGACGGTCAGGAACAGCACCAGCACACCGGAGACGGTGGGCTTGTCACCGGTGGCCAGCTTGGTGACCACATACGCGATCACCGTGGCCAGGATGAACGCGATACCGCCCATGGTGGGCGTGCCGCGCTTGCTGTGGTGGGTCTTCGGGCCGTCGTCCCGGATCATCTGCCCGTAGCCCTTGCGGGCCAGCAGGCGGATCAGCAGGGGGGTGCCGAACAGCGACAGGAACAGTCCCAGGACGCCGGAGACGAGGATCTGCTTCATCGGGTGGCACCCTCGCGGGCCGCTCCCGGGCCGTCGGCGCCGCCGCCGGCCTCGATCAGCGCGAGGGCGACGGACTCAAGTCCGACCGACCTCGATGCCTTGACCAGCACGACATCTCCCGGCCGCGCCCCTGCGCGCACCAGGTCGACCGCCGCCTCCGCGTCGGACACGTGCACCGACTCCTCACCCCACGAACCCTCGTTGTAGGCGCCCATTTGCAGCCATGCGGCTTCCGTGCCGCCGACGGCCACGAGCTTGCTGACGTTGAGTCGGACGGCCAGCCGCCCCACCGCGTCGTGCTCCGCGAGCGACTGCTCACCGAGTTCGGCCATCTTGCCCAGCACCGCCCACGTACGGCCCCCCCGAGCCTGTGCGGAGCTGCCCATCGCCGCGAGTGTCCGCAGGGCTGCCCTCATGGATTCCGGGTTCGCGTTGTAGGCGTCATTGATGACCGTCACGCCGTCGGGCAGCTCGGTGACCTCCATCCGCCAGCGCGAGAGCGTGCCGGCCGCGGAGAGCGCGGTGGCGATCTCCTCGACAGGCATGCCGAGTTCACGGGCGACGGCGGCCGCGGCGAGCGCGTTCGACACGTGATGCTCACCGTACAGGCGCAAGGTCACTTCGGCGCACCCGGAGGGTGTGCGCAGCGTGAAGTGGGGGCGGCCGTCGGCGCCCAGCGTCACGTTCTCGGCGCGTACGTCCGCTTCGGGGGCTTCGCCGAAGGTCACCACTTTCGCCTTGGTTCGGGTGCGCATGGCACTCACCAGCGGATCGTCGGCGTTGAGCACGGCGATGCCGCCCTCGGCCTCGGCCGGCAGCGCCTCCACGAGTTCGCCCTTGGCCTGCGCGATCTGCTCGCGGCCGCCGAACTCGCCGATGTGCGCGCTGCCCACGTTGAGTACCAGGCCGATCCGGGGCGGGGTGAGCCCGGTCAGGTAGGCGATGTGGCCGATGCCGCGGGCGCCCATCTCCAGCACCAGGTGCCGGGTGCCCTCGTCGGCGCTGAGCGCGGTCAGCGGCAGCCCGATCTCGTTGTTGAAGGAGCCGGGTGTCCACACCGTCGGTGCCAGGCGCTCCAGGAGCTGCGCGAGCAGGTCCTTGGTGCTGGTCTTGCCGGCCGAGCCGGTGAGCGCCACCACGGTCGCGCCCAACTGCTCGATGACGTGCCGGGCGAGCGCGCCGAGCGCGGCCTGGACGTCGTCCACCACGATGGCGGGCACGCCGACCGGCCGGGACGCGAGCACCGCCACCGCCCCGTCGGCGACCGCGCCGGCGGCGAAGTCGTGGCCGTCCGAGCGCTCTCCGGCGAACGCGACGAACAGGGCGCCGGGGACCACTTCGCGGGAGTCCTTGACCACCGGACCCGTGACGCGTACCGCACTGTCCGGTATGTCGTGCGTGCTCCCGCCGACCGCACGTGCGACCTCGGCGAGGGTGAGAGGGATCACTGTTCTTGTCGGTCCTTATCGATCGCGGCGCGCAGCACCTCTCGGTCGTCGAAGGGGCGCACCTCTCCGGCGATGTCCTGGCCCTGCTCATGTCCCTTGCCGGCCACCAGCACGATGTCGCCGGGCCGCGCGAGCGCGACGGCGGCGGCCACCGCGGCGGCCCGGTCGGGTTCGACGATGACGTGTCCGCGCTGTGCGGCCGGCACTTGCGCCGCGCCGGCGAGCATCGCGCTGAGGATCTGCAGCGGGTCCTCCGAGCGGGGGTTGTCGGACGTGAGCACGGCGGTGTCGGCGAGCCGGGCGACGGCCGCGCCCATGGGAGCGCGCTTGGTGGCGTCCCGGTCGCCGCCGCAGCCGAGCACGGCGTGGATACGGCCGTCGGTGGTGGTGCGCAGCGCGCGCAGCACCGACTCGACGGCGTCGGTCTTGTGGGCGTAGTCCACGACCGCGAGGTAGGGCTGCCCGGCGTCGACCCGCTCCAGCCGGCCCGGGACGCCGGGGACGGCGGCGATGCCGTCGGCGGCGGTCTGCGGGTCGAGGCCGGCGGCGGCCAGGGCGGCCAGCGCGGCGAGGGTGTTGGCGACGTTGAACGGGCCGGGCAGCGGCGCCACCGCCTGCACCCGCTCGCCCTTGGGGCCGATCGCCGTGAAGCGGCTGTCCATCAGGCCGGCCCGGACGTCCTCGGCCCGCCAGTCGGCGTCGAGGCTGCCCTGCGCGGAGAACGTCACCAGCGGCACGCCGGCCTCCGCGACGAGCCGGCGGCCGTACTCGTCGTCGAGGTTGACCACGCCCAGGCGGCTGCGCTGCGGGGTGAACAGCCGCGCCTTGGCCTGGAAGTAGTCCTCCATGCCGGAGTGGAACTCCATGTGCTCCGGGCTGAGGTTGGTGAAGACCGCGACGTCGAAGACGGTGCCGTCGACCCGGCCGAGGATCAGGGCGTGGCTGGAGACCTCCATGACCGCCGCGTCCACGCCGCGTTCGCGCATCACCGCGAAGAGCGCCTGGAGGTCGGTGGCCTCGGGGGTGGTGCGCTCGCTCTTGATCCGCTCGTCGCCGATCCGGGTCTCGACGGTGCCGATCAGACCGGTGCGGCCGGCCGCGTGGCCGGCCCGCAGGCCCCCCTCGGCGAGGTAGGAGGTGGTGGTCTTGCCGGAGGTCCCGGTGATGCCGATCCGCAGCATGCCCTCGCCGGGGCGGCCGTAGACGACGGCGGCGAGCTCGCCCATCTCGGCGCGCGGGTCGGCCGCGGTGAGCACCGGCAGCCCGGTCGCGGCCGCGCGTTCGGTGCCGTCGGGATCGGTCAGTACGGCCACCGCGCCGGCCTGGGCGGCCTGCGCGGCGAAGTCGGCGCCGTGCACGTGGGCGCCGGGCAGGGCCGCGTACAGGTCGCCGGGGCGGACCGCGCGGGAGTCGTGGGTGATGCCGGTGACCTGCGGGCCGTCGTCCGCCGGCGCGGCCGCGGACGGGCCGAGGCGGCGGGCGAGGTCGGCCAGCGGTGTGGGGCGCACGTGCGCCGGGCGCGGTGCACCCGGCTGTCTGAGGGTGGGTTGATCAGCTGTGGGCACGGCGGCGAGGTTACCCGGCGAGCCGGGGTCCGGGCCAAAACGACCGCTGTCGTGCCTGGTGGTGCCGCCGGGCGCGGGAGGCGCGGGCGGGGTGGATCGGCGGCCGATGGTGATCACCCGACTTTCTTGTCGTTGGTGGCCGGGTCGGACGGGTTCCAGGTGACCGGCAGCTTCGGGGCGGGGGCGCCGGACGGCGGCACGCCCAGGGACTTGAGCGCGAACTGCATGACCTGCTTGAAGACCGGGCCGCAGATGTCGCCGCCGAAGTAGCTGCCCTTCGTGGGGTTCTGGATCACGCAGGAGATCGTCACGCGCGGTTTGTCGGCCGGTGCGAAGCCGAGGAAGGAGGAGGTGTAGCCCTTGTAGCGGCCGGTCAGCGGGTCCACCCGGTTGGCCGTACCGGTCTTGCCGGCCACCCGGTAGCCGTCGATCCGGGCGTTGATGCCGGTGCCCTGCTCGCTGCCGACCACCGACTCCAGCATCTGCGAGACGGTCCTGGCGGTCTGCGCGGACACCACCCGGGTCTTCTTCGGGGCGGCGGCGGGCACGAACCGGCCGTCGGGGCCGGTGGTGCCGCGGATCAGGCTGGGCTCGACCCGTACCCCGCCGTTGGCGATCGTGGAGTAGACCGAGGTGGCCTGGAGGGCGTTGACCGACAGGCCCTGGCCGAACGGGATGGTGTACTGCTGCGAGGCGTTCCACTTCTGGGGCTTGGCGAGGATGCCGGGGGTCTCACCGGGGAAGCCGATGCCGGTGGGCTGGCCGATGCCGAACTTCCGCAGGTAGTCGTAGAGCACCTGGTTGGCCTGCGGCTGGGTCTTGCCGAGCTGGCCGCTGGCCTCGATGGTGCCGATGTTGCTGGACTTGGCGAGCACCCCGTTGAGGGTGAGGTACCAGGTGCCGTGGTCGACGTCGTCGTGGAAGATCCGGTCGGCGCGCGGCAGGGTGCCGGGCACGGTGACGCGGGTGGTGGGGGTGGCCGCGCCGGTGTCGATGATCGCGGACATCGACATCAGCTTGCTGACGCTGCCGGGCTCGTAGGCGTCCTGCATCGCCGCGTTGCCGAGCGACGCGGGGTCGGCGTGCGTCAGGTCGTTGGGGTTGAAGCCGGGGGCGTCGGCCATCGCGAGCACCTGGCCGGTGCGGGGGTCCTGCACGATGACGTAGCCGCGGTCCGCCTTGGACTTCTGCACCTGCTTGGTGATGGCGCTCTGGGCGGCCCACTGGATGTCGCGGTCGAGGGTGAGCTGCACGTCGGTGCCGGGCACGGCGGGCTGCTCCTGGCTGCCGGCGGTGGGCACCTGGCGACCGTCGGACTGCGCGTAGCGGATCTTGCCGTTCTTCCCGGCGAGTTCCTTGTCGAGCATGGACTCCAGGCCGCCCGCGCCCTGCCCCTGGCTGTTGACGAAGCCGACGACGCCCGCGGCCAGGTCGCCGGCCGGGTAGACCCGCTTGGAGTGCGGTACGTGGAAGATCCCGGCGAGCACGTTGGCGTTCGGGCCCTTGGCGGCGAGGGTGGACTTCAGGTCCTGGATCTGGTTCCACGCCTGCGGGGACTGCTGCTGGGCGATGATCTGGTAGCGGGAGTTCGGGGTGGCGAGCTGCTGGGCGATCTTCGTGGCGTCGCCGCCGACGATCGGCGCGAGCAGTTGCGCGGCCTGCTGCGGCGCGTCGTTCACCTTCGCCTGCGCGGGCGTGAACAGGTACGGGTCCGCGGTGATGTCGTAGGCGTCCACGGTGGTCGCCAGGTCCACGCCGGAGCGGTCGGTGATGGTGCCGCGGTCGGCGGTGACCTCGTGGGTGACCCAGCGGTTGACGGCCGCCTTGGCGGCGTACGCGGACGCGTCGACCGCCTGCACCTGGAGCAGCCGCACCACGAACACCGACATCACCAGCGTCAGCACGACTCCGACCAGCCGCAGCCGCGGGCGGACGGCGCCGAGGCGGACCGCCCGGGGGCCGCCCGGCTGCGGGGGCCGCAGGCGGGGCGAACGGCCGGCGGGGCGCGGCGGGCGGGCGCGACGGGGGCCGGGGGCGCCCGAGCCGCCGGAGCCGCCCGCACCGCCGGGACGCGGTACGCGGGGGCGCGGGGCCGGCCGCCGTCCGCGGGGTCGGCGTCGGGGCGGGGCGCGGTGGGGCGGGCGGTGCGGCGGGCCTGCGGGCGCGGCGCCGAGCCGTCCCGGCCCCCGCCGTACCGGGCGTCGCGTGCCGCGCCGGCGTCCCTGCCACCCTCCCGGCTCGCACCGCCGGCGCCGCCGGAGGAGGACGGCCGCCGGGGGCCGTCGCCGCGCGGGCGGTCTGCGTCGTCGCGAGGGGTCACGCGCTCACCTGCCGGGGGTCGGGGTCGTCGTGGAGGTCGAGGACGTGGTGGACGTCGTCGAGGTCGGGCCGCTGGTGGAAGCGGTCGACGAGGAGGTGGTCGACCGCGTGGTGCGCGACGAGGTGCCGTTCACCGGCGCGGTGCCCGTCGGGGTGCCGGCCTCGCCCGGGTCCGCCGTCCCCGCCGGGTTCGCGGTCGTCCCCACCGGATTCGTGGCGGACGAGGTGGACGAGGTGGACGAGGTGGACGGGGTGGCCGGGTTGGCCGGCGTCGTCGTGGGCGGCTGCGCGGTCGTCGTCGGCGGGGGCGCGGGCGGGGCGGTCGCGGGCGAAGGCGAGCCCTGCACCTTGCCGTTCGGGTCGAGGAAGGCCGGGTCGCCGCCGGGCACCATGCCCAGCTCGCGGGCCCGCTGCTCCAGCGAGTCCGGCGCCGAGTAGCCGTCGACCTCCTGCTGGAGCTGCTGCTGCTGGTCGGTGTAGTGGGTCGTCTGGTCCTGGAGCTTGTCGAGCTTGAACGAGTCCCGGTTCAGGGCCGCGTTGAGCATCAGCAGCGAGATGAGTCCCCCGGCGAGCAGCGTCACGACCAGAACGACGAACGGGGTGCGCCGCGCGGTTGCGGACCGCCCGGCGCCCAGCCGCGCGCCCAGGGCGCTGCCGCGCACCGCGTCACGTACGGTGCCGCGGCCCGTGCGTCGCCCGTCGCGTCCCGCGCCGCCGCTCATCGCACGTCCTCCCGGATGCGCTCCGCACCGCGCAGCCGGGCCGGCGCGGCCCGGCGGTTCTCGGCGATCTCGTCCTCGCCCGGCAGTTCGGCGCCGCGGGTGAGCAGCTTCAGCCGGGGCTGGTACTGCTCGGGCACCACCGGCAGGCCCGGCGGCGCGGAGTGCGCGGCACCGGCCGCGAAGACCTGCTTGACCAGCCGGTCCTCCAGCGAGTGGTACGACAGCACGGCGATCCGGCCGCCCACCGCCAGCGCGGCCACCGCCGCGGGAACGGCCCGCTCCAGCACCGACAGCTCGCCGTTGACCTCGATCCGCAGCGCCTGGAAGGTGCGCTTCGCCGGGTTCCCGCCGGTCCGCTTGGCGGCCTGCGGCAGCGCCTGCCGGATCACGTCGACCAGCCGCGCGCTGCCGCTGAACGGCTCCCGCTCGCGCTCGCGCACCACCGCGTCCACGATCTTGCGGGCGAACTTCTCCTCGCCGTACGCCCGCAGGATGCGTACCAGCTCACCGGGCGGATAGGTGTTCAGCACCTCCGCGGCGCTGATCCCGGTGGACTGGTCCATCCGCATGTCCAGCGGCGCGTCCTGGGAGTAGGCGAAGCCGCGGTCGGCCTCGTCCAGCTGCATCGAGGACACCCCGAGGTCGAAGAGCACGCCCTGCACCCGCGGCACCCGCAGCCGCTCCAGCACGTCGGGTAGTTCGTCGTACACCGCGTGCACGAGGGTGGCGCGCTCCCCGAACGGCGCCAGCCGCTCCCCGGCGAGCTTCAGCGCGGCCGGGTCGCGGTCCACCGCGATCAGCCGGCAGGCGGGGAAGGTGGTCAGCAGCGCCTCGCTGTGCCCGCCGAGCCCCAGCGTGGCGTCGACCACGACGGCACCGGGCAGCGCGAGCGCGGGGGCCAGCAGGTCGAGGCAGCGCCGCAGCATCACCGGGATGTGCCGCGGGGACGGGGACGGGTTGCTCATGTGGCCCTTATCGAACGGTAGGGACGGCGTCGCACGGTCGGGAACGGCGTCGAACGGTGGGGACGGTCGTACGGGGTCGTACGGGTCGGGTCGGCGGTCCGGCGGTCCGGCGAAGGAACGTCGCCTGCCAGACAAGCACGACGGACACGCTACGGCCGGCAGCGGCTCGGTGGACGCGGAACCTGGTCCCCGCCCGCTCGGGAGAAACGTTCCCCTGGCACCGGGGAAGTGGTGCCAGCGGAGCCGGGGAGCGGGAGGAGGCCGGGCCGCGCGTCCGCACCGGGGTGGGACGAAGTGGTGCGCGCCCCTCGTCGGGGCGGGGCCGCGCTCACAGTAATCCGGTCGGAACCTCCTGTGACAGGGCCGAAAAGGTGTCTTCCTGGTCTGCCAGATACCGCTCCCACGCCTCCGCCGACCAGATCTCCACCCGGGTGTTCGCGCCGATCACCGCGCACTCCCGGACCAGGCCCGCGTAGTCCCGCAGCGGCTGCGGGACCGTCACCCGGCCCTGCTTGTCCGGCACTTCGTCATGCGCACCGGCGAACAGCACCCGCAGGTAGTCACGGGCGGCCTTGGAGGTGAGCGGCGCGGTGGACAGCTGCTCGGTGGCGGCCCGGAAGCCCTCCACCGGCCATACGTACAGGCAGCGCTCCTGCCCGCGGGTGATCACCAGTCCGTCGGCGAGCTGCTCGCGGAACCGGGACGGCAGCACCAGCCGGTTCTTGTCGTCCAGCCGCGGGGTGTACGTCCCGAGGAATCCCAGGAACACGGCACACCTCCCGCAGACGGCACCACTTCGCGCCACTTTACTCCACCATGCCCCACCGTCAACGGCGGCCGCGCCCGGGCGCGCCCCTCCGTACGCCTCGTGCGCCCCTCCGTACGCCCGGGCACACTCCCCGGCACGCGGCCCGGCGGGGGCGGGCGCGCCGATGCGGTCCCGGCAGGCTCGGATACCGTCATAGACATGTCGATACATGCCAGCGCCCCCGCGAATCCCCCCGCCCCCGAAGACCAGGGCGCCGACGCTTCCGTGACCGACCGGCTGGTCACCGCCAACCAGCGCTACGCCGAACAGTTCACCGACCCCGGCATGGGCGCCGCCCCCGTCCTGAGGGTGGCGGTCGTCGCCTGCATGGACGCCCGCCTCGACCTCCACAAGGCACTCGGCCTGGAGTTGGGCGACTGCCACACCATCCGCAATGCCGGCGGTGTGGTCACCGACGACACCATCCGGTCCCTTGCCATCAGCCAGCGCGCGCTGGGTACACGCTCCGTCGTACTCATCCACCACACCAACTGCGGCATGCAGACCATCACCGAGGACTTCCGCACCGATCTGGAACACGAGGTCGGCCAGCGGCCCACCTGGGCGGTCGAGGCGTTCACCGACATCGACCAGGACGTGCGGCAGTCCATGGCCCGGGTGCGGACCTCCCCGTTCCTGGCCCACACCGGCGACGTGCGCGGCTTCGTCTTCGACGTGCACACCGGCCTGCTGCGGGAAATCACGAACAAGTAACGGCAGGCGAGTGACGCGGCCCTCCCCGTAAGGGAAGAATGCACCGTGCGGCACGTCTCGCCTCCGGCGGGCGTTGCGCAATCGGGGAGGGCCGCGGTCCAGGGACGACCGAGACCCTGGGGCCCCAATGGAACAGGCCGAGGAGTACCGGGTGACGACCTTTGACGCTCGAGCGGAACTGAGCGATCTGACCACGACCGCGGAGCGGGTGCGCCGGAGCGTGGAGAACGTGATCGAGGGCAAGCCCGAGGTCGTACGCATCGCACTGACCGTTCTGCTGGCGGAGGGGCATCTGCTGATCGAGGACGTGCCGGGCGTGGGCAAGACCATGCTGTCCAAGGCGCTGGCGCGGTCGATCGACTGCTCCGTACGGCGTATCCAGTTCACTCCCGACCTGCTGCCGTCGGACATCACCGGCGTGAGCGTCTTCGACCAGCAGCAGCGGGACTTCGAGTTCAAACCCGGGGCGATCTTCGCGCAGATCGTGGTCGGCGACGAGATCAACCGCGCCTCGCCGAAGACGCAGTCGGCGCTGCTGGAGTCGATGGAGGAGCGCCAGGTCACCGTCGACGGCACCACCTACGAACTGCCCAGCCCCTTCATGGTGATCGCCACCCAGAACCCGGTGGAGATGGAGGGCACCTATCCGCTGCCGGAGGCGCAGCGGGACCGTTTCACCGCCCGGGTGTCGATCGGCTACCCGAGCCCGGAGGCGGAGCTGAAGATGCTCGACGTGCACGGCGGGGTCTCCCCGCTGGACGACCTCCAACCGGTCGCGCACGCGCACGACATCGTGAAGCTGATCGAGGCGGTCCGGCAGGTGCACGTCGCCGACCCGATCCGCCGCTACGCGGTCGCCCTCGTCGGCGCCACCCGCAGCCACCCCGACCTCCGGCTGGGCGCCTCCCCGCGCGCCACGCTGCACCTGGTGCGGGCCGCCCGCGCCTCCGCCGCCCTGGACGGCCGTGAGTACGTCCTGCCGGACGACGTGCAGGCGCTGGCGTCCTCGGTCCTCGCGCACCGGCTGCTGCCGACCGCGCAGGCACAGCTCAACCGGCGTACGCCGGAGCAGGTGGTGACCGAGATCGTGCAGCGGGTGCCGGTGCCCGATCCGGCGGCCGGCAACGGCGCCGGGGCCTGGCCGCAGCGGCCGGGCGGGCGACCCCAGGGCACGCCGGACGCGCGGGGCCTGTGATGGGTTCGCCCGCCACCCCGCCACCCCCGCCGGGCTCCCGCCCACCGGGGCGGGCACCGTCCGCGGGCCCGTACGGCGACGGCCCCTACGGCGTCGGGCCCTACGGTGACGGCCCGTACGGCGACAGACCCTACGGCTCCGGGCACCGGTCTCCGGGACGGCACCCCACCGGACAGCACGGCGCCGGACCGGACAACGCCGGGCCGTACGGCGGGTCCCAGGCGACCGGGCCCTACGCGGCCCCCCGGCCCCCGGGCGTCCCGCCGGTCGGGCCCTCGTCCGACGACGAGCGGCCGACCGGCGGTTTCCGCCGGGCGCTGGGCGGACTGACCACCCGCGGCCGGTCGTTCGTCGCCGCCGGGGTCGCCGCCGCCGCCTGTTCGTACGTCCTGGGCCAGTCCGACCTGCTGCGGGTCGGGCTGCTGCTGGCCGCGCTGCCGCTGGTGTGCGTGGCCGTGCTCTACCGCACCCGCTACCGGGTGGCCGGCAGCCGGCGGCTGGCGCCCTCCCGGGTGCCGGCGATGTCCGAGGCGCGGGTGCACCTGCGGGTGGACAACGTCTCGCGGATGCCCACCGGCCTGCTGATGCTCCAGGACCGGGTGCCCTACGTCCTCGGGCCGCGGCCCCGGTTCGTGCTGGACCGGGTGGAGCCCGGCGGCCACCGCGAGGTGTCCTACCGGGTCCGCTCCGACCTGCGCGGCCGCTACCCGCTGGGCCCGCTGCAACTGCGGCTGACCGACCCGTTCGGGATGGTCGAACTGACCCGCTCGTTCAGCGCGTTCGACACCCTCACCGTGGTGCCCAAGGTCGAGCCGCTGCCGCCGGTGCGGCTGGCCGGCGAGTCCTCCGGATACGGCGAGAGCCGCACCCGCGCGCTGTCGCTGGCCGGCGACGACGACGTCATCCCGCGCGGCTACCGGCACGGCGACGACCTGCGCCGGGTGCACTGGCGGTCCACCGCGAAGTACGGCGAGCTGATGGTGCGCCGCGAGGAGCAGCCGAACAGGGCGCGCTGCACCGTGCTGCTCGACACCCGCAGGGACGCCTACTTCGGCGCCGGCCCCGACTCCGCCTTCGAGTGGGCGGTGTCCGGCGCCGCGTCGGTGACCACCCACATGCTGGAGCGCGGCTTCGCGGTGCGGCTGCTCACCGACACCGGCAGCAGCGTGCCGGGCCCCGAGGGCACCTCCGGCTACGGCGGCGACTCCAGCGACATGGCCGGGCTGCTGCTGGACACCCTCGCGGTGGTCGACCACTCCGACGGCGACACCCTGGCGGCCGCGTACGACGTGCTGCGGTCGGCCAACGAGGGCCTGCTGGTGGGGTTCTTCGGCGACCTCTACCAGGAGCAGGCGGCCACCATCGCGCGGATGCGGCAACGGGCCGGCGGCGCCGTGGCGTTCGTGCTGGACAGCGACGACTGGCTGGCCCGCGAGCTGGGCGCCCGGCCCGGCCCGGAACTGTCCGCGGTGCAGCCCGGCGTCGACGGCGCGGAGCCGGACAGCACCGAACGCGCGGTGCGGATGCTGCGCGAGGCGGGATGGAACGTGGTGGAGGTGCAGCCGGGCGCCGCGTTGCCGGAACTGTGGCAGCAGGCGGACCGTTACCGGTCACGCGAGGAGACGCAAGCGGCGCAGGCGCACCAGGCGCCGCGCGGAGCGGGGGCGGCGGGATGAGCGGACGCGCACGGCTCACGGTGTGCGCGGTGGTGGCCTCCTTGCTGGCCGCCGCCGCGTTGCTGCCGCTGACCGACGACAGCGGGTGGTTCGCCAAGGCGATCCTGCTGGTCCTCTTCCAGTCCGCGGTGGGCGCGGCGTGCCGGCGGATACCGCTGGCCAGGCCGCTGACGGTGCTGGTCCAGGCGGTGCTGTCGCTGGTCGTGCTGACGGTGATGTTCTCCTCCCAGCAGGCCCTGGGCGGCGTGCTGCCGGGCCCGCAGGCCCTCCAGCAGCTGGGCCAGGTGGTCCAGCAGGGCATCACCGACGTCTCGAACTACTCGATCCCCGCGCCGGTGACCCCCGGCATCAGAATCCTGCTGATCGGCGGCGTGACCCTGGTCGCGCTCGCCGTCGACGCGATGGCGGTCACCTACAACAGCGCGGCCCCGGCCGGGTTGCCACTGCTCGCGCTGTACTCCGTCGCCGCCGGCCTGGACAGCGGCAGCGCCGCCTGGCTGTACTTCCTGCTGGCCGCGGCCGGCTACCTCCTGCTGCTGCTCGCCGAGGGCCGGGACCGGATGTCCCGCTGGGGCCGGGTGTTCAGCAGCCCGCCGCCGCGCAACGCCTGGGGCGGCGGCCAGGCCGGCCAGGCCAGGCCCACACCGGTGCGCGGCGCCCGCCGGATCGGGGCGATGGCGCTGGGTATCGCGCTGATCGCGCCCGCCGCGCTGCCCTCGCTCGGCGGCGGCCTGCTGGACGCCTCCGGCCATGGCGGCGGCAGCGGCATCGGCGGCCGCGGCGGCGGTTCGGTCAACCTGATCGCCGCCCTCCAGGACAACCTGAACCAGCCGAGCAACAGCGAGGTGCTCACCTACACCACCAACGCCAAACCCGCCGCGGGCATGTATCTGCGGATCGCGGCGCTGGACAAGTTCGACGGCACGCAGTGGTCGCCGTCGAACCTGCCGACCGAGGCCCTCCCGGACGCGCTGCCGCGCCCCCAGGGCATGGCGGCGGACGTGAAGTACACCACCGCCACCACCCAGGTGCGGGTCGACGACAGCTACGTGCAGGGCATGCTGCCGGTGCCGTTCCCCGCGACGAGCGTGCGGACCACGGGCGACTGGAAGTACCAGCCCGAGGGCCGGATGATCGTCGGCGCGCACGGCCAGACCGCGGCCGGCCAGCGCTACACCGTCGCCAGCATGCAGGTCGAGCCGACCGCCGCCCAGCTCGCCGCGGCCCCCGAGGCCACCGGGCGGATCGCCAAGCAGTACGAGCAGGTGCCCGGCTCGCTGCCGTCGATCGTCAAGCAGACCGCGCTGCGCGAGACCAGGGGCGCCACCAGCGACTACCAGAAGGCCGTCGACCTCCAGAACTACTTCACCTCCGGCCAGTTCGTGTACAACACGCAGGCCAAGGCGGGCACCGGGGTCGACGCGATCGCCCGGTTCCTTCAGACGAAGGAGGGCTTCTGCGTCCACTTCGCCTTCACCATGGCGGCGATGGCCCGCACCCTGCACATCCCGGCCCGGGTCGCGATCGGCTTCACCCCCGGCGCGCCCGAGGCCAACGCCGACGGGGTGATGTCGGTGGGGCTGAAGGACGCGCACGCCTGGCCCGAGCTGTACTTCGAGGGGATCGGCTGGACCCGCTTCGAGCCGACGCCGTACCGCGGCAGCGCGCCCGACTACACCGTGGCCCCCTCCCCCACCGGTGACCCCAACCAGCAGGACCTCGCGCCGCACACCTCGGCGCCCGCCACGACCGGCACGCCCGCTCCGACGCAGAGCTGCGACCAGGGTGACGCGACATCGGGCAGTGACTGCTCGCAGGCCGCGCTGCCCGCGAGCAGCGGCTCCGGCGGCGGCTTCGGCGGCGGCCGGGCGGCGCTGGTCGTACTGGCCGCGCTGATCGTGCTGCTGCTGCTCACCGCCCCGCTGACGTGGCGCTCGCGGGTCCGCAGACACCGGCTCGGCGGCGGGGACCGGCCCGAGGGGCTCGCGCTGTCCGCGTGGCGGGAGGTCGTCGACACCGGGTGGGACTACGGCATCCCGCCGGACGACTCGGAAACCCCCCGCCGGGCCATGGCCCGGCTGGTGCGGGACGGCCACCTGGAGGGTGAGTCGGCGCAGTCCGCCGCCAAGCTCGCCACGGCCGTGGAGCAGACCCTCTACGCCGCGCAGCCCCGGCCGGTCCCCGGGCTCTCGGAGGACGTCCAGCGCGTCCGCCGGGGCCTGAAGGCCGGGACGAACCGGCGCGGGCGGCTGCGGGCGGCTCTGCTGCCGCGTTCGGCGGCCCGGATCGGATGGGCGCTGTCCGCCCGCTGGACGGCGCTCGCCTCGCGCACCCGGGCCACCGGGCAGCGGCTCACGGCGCCGCTGCGCAGGAGGGCGGCCCGGGAGGTGTCGTAGGGGCGCACGCCGGAGCCGATCGGAGACGTGAGAAAGGGCGCGGCCCCCACCGGGGGGCGCGCCCTTCTTACGTTGTGCGTGCGGTCGTGCGTGGTGCGCCATACGCCGTGCGGTCGTGCGTGGTGCGCTCCTGCGTGGTGCGGCTTACGGTCCTACGTCTTACGTCTGCGTCTCACGGTCCTGGGTCCTGCGGTCGCGAGCGGTGCGACCGAGGTGCGGCCGGACTGCCGGACTGCCGGGCCGCCGGGCCGCCGGCCGTTGCCGGCCGCTACTGGCCCTGCTGCTGGTCGCGGCGGCGCTGCCACCGCTCCTCGATGCGGTCCATGACCTTGCCGCGGCGCTGCTGGCGACGGCGGGCCCCGAAACGGCGACCGATGTGCCCGGGGACCGCGGTGGGCCCGGGAGGTCCGGGCGGCCCGGCCTCGGGCGGACGGTTGGCGCGACGCCAACCGGTGACCGCGAGCACGGCACACGCCAGCATCACCAGGAAGCCGACCACACCGATCCAGGACTGTTGCGCGATCATGCCGCCCATGAGCAGCCCGATCCCGCACAGGAAACCGAGCACGGCCAGGTAGACCCGACGACGGGTGAACGCGCGCACTCCGTTTCCCTCAAGCGCCGACGCGAACTTGGGATCTTCGGCGTACAGCGCTCGCTCCATTTGCTCGAGCATGCGCTGCTCGTGCTCCGAGAGCGGCACGGAGACCTCCTACTCGTCGGTCGCGCGGGGCCGCGACCGGTCCGACCCTTTCAGGATAGGCGGGATTCCCCTCCGTGAAACCCACCCCACTGCGCCAATCCGACGGGGCACTTCTTCCCCGCCGAGCGTCACGTCATGCCAGCATACGGTGAGGAATGACGCCGCGGGCGGGCCTGTGACCGACTCCGCGGCCCGGTCCGGTGCGTGCTGCCCCCGGTCGGGCCGGGGCCACGGCCGGGCTCCGCCCGGGAGTACCCCCGCGGGGCGGGTCAGTCGCGCTCGGCGAGGACGTGGAGCTGGGTGGCGACGGAGTGGAACCCGGGCTCCTCGGCCGCCGCCAGCTCCAGCCGCAGCAGTGCCTCCGCGGCGCCGGGCTCGGTGTCGACCAGCACCCCGGGCACGAGGTCGGCGAAGACCCGTACACCGTGCACGGAAGCCGTGCGCAGGCCCGCGTCGGTGACCAGGCGGGTCAGGTCGTCCGCGGTGAAGCGGCGGGGCAGGGAGTCTGCCGCGCCGTATCGGCCGTCCGGGTCAAGGAGCGCCTGCTGGGCCTCGCCGAAGTGCCCGGCGAGCGCACGGGCCAGCACGGCGCCGCCGCGCCCGGCGGCGAGCAGGCTCAGCGAGCCGGCCGGGCGGAGGGCCTCCACCACGTTCCGCACGCCTTCGGCGGGGTCGTCGACGTACTCCAGCACGCCGTGGCAGAGCACCATGTCGTATCCGCCGGGGCGGATCACGCCGAGCAGGCCGTGGACGTCGCCCTGGACACCGGTGACCCGGTCGGTGACGCCGGCCTCGGCCGCCCGCCGCTCCAGGGCGAACAGCGCGTCCGGGCTCGGGTCGACGACGGTGACGCGGTGGCCGAGCCGGGCCACGGGCACCGCGAAGTTGCCGGTGCCGCCGCCGGTGTCGAGGACGTCGAGCGCCGGCCGGTCCGAGGACTTGGCGCGCCGCTCCAGGGCGCCCTGGAGCACCTCCCACACCACGGCGGTACGAAGGCTGGCACGGGGTCGGATCGGGTCCACCCCTCCTGGACGGGACCCTGCACGGGACATGGCGGGCGGCTCTCCTCGCGGTGGTGCTGGCTGCGTGACCGACGGCGTCGGCCGTCGCACCCCCAACTCTAAGGTGTGCCGCCGGGCGCGGGCCGGAGCAGAAGCATGCGTTCCACCAGGCGCAGGAACATGGCGGCGGAGCGCAGCAGGTCGTCGGCGTCGCGCGGGCCGGCGGCGCCGGCTATGCCCGCGTCGGCCCGCGCCCGGCGCTCGGCGCCGGCCGCGAACAGGGCGCTCCACTCGGCCAGTTCGGGCGCGACCTCGGGCAGCACCTCCCACACGCTGCGGATGCGGCCGCGCTTGCGGGGGTTGGGCTCGGGGCGGCCGCGCACCGCGAGCACGGCGGCGGCGGTGCGCAGCGCGGCCAGGTGGGCCGTCGCGTACCGCTCGTGCGGGGGTTCGAGGAGGGCTGCCTCCTGAAGTCCGATGTGTGCCTGGGTGAGCAGGTCGAGCGCGCCGGGGGACGCGGCGGCGCGGCGCAGCACGGGGTGGATGTCGGCGGGAGCGCCTGGACCGGCCGGTGCGCCGAAGCCCCCGGGTGTCGCGGACAGCGCGGGCACGGGCGGGGTCGGCGGCACGAACGGCATCGCGGGAATGGCCATGGCGAACCTCCTGGTCTCCGTTGCTTCCTCATCGGCTTCCCATCATCGACGCCACCACTGACAATCGGCTCTGACCTGCGCGAACCCCACGTGCTACGCGCGTATCCCGGGCCATGCCGCCGTGATGCGGTGGAAACACGGCCGTCACGGTGCGGGCAGAATCAGGGCCATGACCACCGCACGACGCCAGGCCACCCGGCAGAAGCTGTTCGAGGCCGCCGTCACCCTCATCGCCGAGCAGGGCTTCTCCGCCACCACGGTCGACGAGATCGCCGAGCGCGCCGGGGTCGCCAAGGGGACCGTCTACTACAACTTCGCCAGCAAGAACGTGCTGTTCGAGGAGCTGCTGCGGCACGGCGTCGGGTTGCTGACGGTGTCGCTGCGGCGGGCCGCGGACGAGACGGCGGCGCGCGGCGGCAGCCGGGTCGACGCGCTGGACGCGATGATCCGCTCGGGGCTCGCCTTCATCGCCCGCTACCCGTCCTTCACGCAGCTGTACGTCGCGGAGCTGTGGCGGACCAACCGCACCTGGCAGGACACGCTCATGACCGTCCGGCAGGAAGCGGTCGCCGTGGTCGAGAAGGTGCTGGGAGAGGCGATGGAACGCGGCGAGGTGAGTGGCGAGATCGATGTGCCGCTGACCGCGTCCGCGCTCTTCGGGATGGTGCTGGTCGCTGCGCTCGACTGGCAGGCGTTCCAGCCCGAGCGCAGCCTCGACGACGTCCACGAGGCGCTGTCGCGGTTGCTCCAGGGGCGGGTGGGCGGCGCCGCGGCCCACCGCTGTGCTCGGTGATCCGCGGGCCATCCCCCGTTGCGGTCGGTGCCCGCGTGCTCGTTTCCGCCGCCCCGTGTCGGCGGGTCCGGGCCGCGCCCCTTCCGCACCCCCTACTCTTCCGGCTGCGCCGGGCCTCGCCATCCGTACAGCTACTCATCCCATTACCTAGGTAGGCCCCTCCGTCCTGCCCCTTTCCCCCGTCCCGGGACCATACGTCCCCCTATGGCTTGTCGCGCCGTTCCCCGCGCCCCTGGTTGCGCTCGGCTCCTCCGTGAAAAGAAGCTCGCTTCTTCCTTCCCGCCCGGGTGTGCTTGCTTCTCTCGGGCTTTGGCCGGGCCGGACTGCCGTCCAGGCTGCTGCTGCGGATGTTTGCCGGACCTTCTGCGGCTTGACGGCTGGTCGCGCAGTTCCCCGCGCCCCTTCGTCGTGGCTGTTCGCCGCGGAGACAGTGCTGCTCAACCACGTCACCCCACTCCGTACGAAGGTCGGCTTACCCAGGGGCGCGGGGAACTGCGCGATCAGCCACTCACCGGGGGAAGATCCGGCATCCCCCGCAAGGGGCAGGCGCGGCGGAGCCGCACCGCGGAGTACCCGCACATACCCAGGGGCGCGGGGAACGGCGCGACCAGCCCCCATCTACCGCAAGGTCCGGGCAGCGGGGGGAGGGGGCAACCCGGGCGGATCGCTGAACCCACGGCGTGGATACGCTCGGCGCATGGGACGGATTGCGGTGGTGGGCGCCGGGATGGCCGGGATGGCGGCGGCGGCGCGGCTCGCGACGGGCGGGCACGAGGTGGTGGTGTACGAACGTGGGGAGACGTACGGCGGAGGCGTGGGCGCGTTCGCCCGGGACGGCTTCGCGTTCGACACCGGCCCGGGCCTGCTCCAGCTCCCCGCGGTCTACCGCGACCTGTTCGTGAAGACCGGCCGGGAGAGCCTGGAGGACAGCGTCGAGCTGGTGCAGACCGACCCGGCCGGCCGCCACGTCTTCGCGGACGGCACCGACGTGTCGCTGCCGAACGCCTCCCGCTCGGGGGTGATCGAGGCGCTGGACGGCGCGTTCGGCCCGGGCAGCGGCGAGCGCTGGAGCGAGGTGCTGGTGAGGGCGCGGCAGGTGTGGGAGGGCGTCCGCAGGCCGCTGCTGGAGGAGCCGATCGGGGACCCGAAGCCGCTGTCCAGGGACCCGTACCCGGCCCGGCGCAAGGGCCTGCTGCGGCGGCCGCCGCACCTGGCCGACGTGGCCGCGGACGAGCTCGGCGGTGATCCGCGCCCGGCCGCGCTGCTGGAGTGGTACGCCCTCGGGAACGGGCTCGACCCGCGTACGGCGCCCGCGGCGGCGGCCGTACTGCCGTACCTGGAGCAGTCGTTCGGCGTCTGGTACGTCCGCGGCGGGATGCGGGCGCTCGCGGACGCGCTGTACGCCCGCTGCCGGGCCCGGAAGGTGGAGTTCCGGTTCGGCGCCGGGGTGAGGGGCGTGGAGGTGCACGAGGGACGGGTGCGCGGGCTCCGGTTCACCGACCACTCGACCGGGGCCGCCGACATGGTGGCCGCGTCCGTGCCGTTGCCCTGCCTCCCGCAGGAGACCCTCCCGTCGGGCGGGAAGGACCTGCGGCCGCTCGCCGGGGCGCGCGACGAGCCCGGGCGCTGCACGGTGCACGTGGCGTTGCGCGGCTCGCGCCCGGCCGGTGCGGCGCACCGTACGGTCGTGCACGCCGCGGACCGGGGGGCCGCGCTGGACTGGGTGTTCGGGCGCGGACGGGCCGAGGTGCCGGCGCCGGGGGCGCTGACGGTCACCGTGCTGCGACCGGACGACCCGGCGACGCGGCCGGACGACGGGCACGAGGCGGTCACCGTGACGGCCACGGTGCCGCGGCACGCCGCAGGGCGGACCAACTCCGGTTCCCACTCGGGCTCCACCTCCGGCTCCGGGGTGGACTGGTCCGGCGGGGACTTCGTGGACGCGTTCGCCGAGCGGATGCTGGAGGTGGCGGAGCGGGCCGTTCCCGGGCTGCGGGAGCGGGAGTTGTGGCGCGAGGTCCGCACCCCGCGGGACGTGGAGCGGGAGACGGGGGCGGCGGGCGGTTCGGTGCCGGTGCCCTCGCTCCCCGGGGCCGGCGGCGCCCTCTTCCGCCCGCCCAACCGGACGCCCTTCAACGGGCTCTACTTCCTGGGGGGTTGGGCCCACCCGGGCGGCGGGCTCCCGCACGCGGGCATGTCCGCGGCGATCGTCGCCGACCTCGTGGCCGGCGGCCCGGGCGGCAGCCGCTGACCTCCGCTCCGCCGCCGGGTACGCGCCCGGGGCGCCCCACCTTCCGCCACGAGCCCGGGAACAAGATCGTTAACCCCCGCGGGGGCGAATTCAACCCATCGGGCGGAAAAGGGCGTTACCGGCTCACGGCGCCGGGTGGGGCCGACCTAGCGTGAGGGGCTGTACAGGTGATCAGTTGAGCGGAAGGTCTTAACGGAGATGCCGCAGCCCTTCGAACTGCCCAAGTTCTACGTGCCGTACCCGGCGCGGCTGAACCCGCACCTCGAACGCGCCCGGGAGCACTCGAAGGAGTGGGCCCGGGAGATGACGATGATCGAGGGCTCGGGCATCTGGGCCGAATCGGACTTCGACTCGCACGACTACGCCCTGCTGTGCGCGTACACCCACCCGGACGCCTCGGGGCCGGAGTTGGACCTGGTGACCGACTGGTACGTGTGGGTGTTCTTCTTCGACGACCACTTCCTCGACATCTTCAAGCGCACCCCGGACATGGCGGGCGCGAAGGCGTATCTGGACCGGCTGCCGGCGTTCATGCCGGTGGATCTCGCGCAGGAGGTCCCCGAGCCGACGAACCAGGTGGAGGCGGGCCTGGCCGACCTGTGGCGGCGGACGGTGCCGCAGATGTCGGAGGGGTACCGGCGGCGGTTCCACGAGAGCACCCGGCACCTGCTGGAGGAATCGCTCTGGGAGCTGTCCAACATCAGCACCGGCCGGGTGTCGAACCCGATCGAGTACATCGAGATGCGCCGCAAGGTCGGCGGCGCGCCCTGGTCGGCGAACCTGATCGAGCACGCGGCGGGCGCCGAGGTGCCCGACGCGATCGCGGCGAGCCGCCCGATGCGGGTGCTGCGCGACTGCTTCGCGGACAGCGTGCACCTGCGCAACGACCTGTTCTCGTACCAGCGCGAGATCGAGGACGAGGGCGAACTGTCCAACGCCGTACTGGTGCTGGAACGGTTCCTCGACCAGACCCCGCAGGAGGCCGCCGACACGGTGAACGACCTGCTGACCTCGCGGCTCCAGCAGTTCGAGCACACCGCGTTCACCGAAGTGGAGCCGCTCTTCGACGAGTTCGGGCTGGACCCGGCGCAGCGGCTGGGCGTCTTCGCCTACGTGAAGGGGCTACAGGACTGGCAGTCCGGCGGCCACGAGTGGCACATGCGCTCCAGCCGCTACATGAACGGCGCGAGCGACGAGGCGCGGGCGGTGGGCGTGCTCGGCGGGCCGACCGGGATCGGCACGTCGGCCGCGCAGATCGCCGGCTCGCTGGCCGCGACGCTGCCGCAGCGGGCCCGCGCCTACGGCCACGCGCCGTTCCAGCAGGTCGGCTGGGTGCGGCGGGCGCCGGTCCCGATGCCGTTCGAGACGACGCTCAGCCCGCACCTGGACGCCTCCCGCGCGCACAACCTGGCGTGGGGCCGGCGGATGGGCCTGCTGGACGCCGAGCCGGGCTTCCCGGTGCCGGGCGGGCTGTGGAACGAGGAGAAGCTCGCCGGGTACGACTTCGCGCTGTGCGCCGCGGGCATCCATCCGGCCGCCTCCCAGGACGAGTTGGACCTCACCACGGACTGGCTGACCTGGGGCACCTACGGCGACGACTACTACCCGATCGTCTTCGGCCGGGCCGGCGACATGGCGGCGGCCCGGATCACCACCGAGCGTTTCAAGCTGTTCATGCCGCTGGACGCGGGCGCGGTGCCGCCGCCGCTGACGGCGCTGGAACGCTCGCTGGCGGACCTGTGGCAGCGCACCGCGGGCCCGATGGCGCCGCCGGCGCGGCAGCGGTTCCGCGCCGCGATCGAGGACATGTGCGAGAGCTGGCTGTGGGAGCTGGCCAACCAGAAGCTCAACCGGGTGCCCGACCCGGTGGACTACATCGAGATGCGCCGCAAGACGTTCGGCTCGGACCTGACGATGAGCCTGTCCCGGATCGGCCACGGCGACGCGCTGCCCGACGAGATCTACCGCTCCCGGCCGGTGCGCGGCATGGAGGTCGCCGCCCAGGACTTCGCCTGCCTGCTCAACGACGTGTTCTCCTACCGCAAGGAGATCGAGTTCGAGGGCGAGATCCACAACGCGGTGCTGGTGGTGCAGAACTTCCTGGACTGCGGGCCGCAGGAGGCGATGGACATCGTCGGGGACCTGATGGCCGCCCGGATGTCGGAGTTCCAGCACATCACCGAGACCCAACTTCCCACGCTCTTCGAGGAGTTCGACCTCGACGAGACGGCACGCGGGGTACTGCTCGACTACGCCCAGGAGTTGCGGGACTGGATGGCGGGCATCGTCACCTGGCACGAGGGCTGCGCCCGGTACACCGAGGAGTCGCTGCTCAAGCACTACCCGCACCTCGCGGCCACGGTGCCCCGTCCCGGGCAGCCCTGGCGCACCCCGGCGGGCCTGGGCCTGTCCGCGGCCCGGCTGCCGTCCCTGCTCAACGGCCGCTAGCCGAAGGCCGGTTGGCCCGCCCGGCGGTTGAGGGTCGACCGTCGGCTGTCGGCGGCGGACCGGCGCTCAGTAGCGGTACGGGTCGTACGGGTCCGCGTACTCCTGCTGCTGCTCGGGCTGTTGCTGCTGCTCGTACGGCGGCTGGTGCTGCTGCTGCGGGATGTACGGCTGCTGCCGGCCGTACGCCTGCTGGTCGTACGCCTGCTGGTCGAAGCCGTAGCCGCCGTACGTGTCGGCCGCGGGCTGCTGCGGGTAGGGCTGCGGGGACTGCCAGTCCCCGGCGCCCTCCCCGCCGTACCCGCCGCCGTCGGTGCCGCGGGCGTTGCCGAACACGTCGTAGTCGTCGGGGTCGTAGCCGTACGAGGCCGCGGCGGGCGCGGGCTGCTCCTGGTAGCCGCCGCCGTCCTGATCCTGGCCCTGCTGTTGCCCCTGCCCCTGGTCCCAGGCCGGCTGCTGCTGCTCGTAGCCGGTCCAGCTCTGGTAGCCCTGCGCGCCGTACCCCTCGTAGCCGCCGCTGGTGTACGGGTCGGGGGTGTACGTCGACTGGCCGTCGTAGAGCGGGTATTCGCCGCTGTCGTCCTGCATCGGCATCGGCTGGTACACCGCCTGCTCGGCGCCGTACCCGCCCTGGCCCTGCGGGTCGCCCGACGGGACCGAGAAGTCGTGCACCGCCGTCGCGTTGGCGCCCACGCCCGCCAACTCCTCAGTCGGAAGCGGCTGTTGGGCGGCGTCCGGGCCGGCCGCCTGGTCGGCCTCGATCGGGCCGACCTCCAGCACCGGTTCGGCCGGGCGGGCGCCCGCGGCCCTGCGGCGCCGGCTGGAGCCGGGACGGCCGCCTATCGCCCAACCCGTGGAGAAGCCCCGCTTGTAGGAGAGCGTGACCTGGCTCTGCCCGGTGCCGAAGGCGAGCGCGCCCAGCACGATGAGCACCACACTGCGGTCGGCGACCCCGATGACCAGGCCCAGGAACCCCGCGAAGGCGAGCACCCGCCAGCGCAGCCGGGCCTTGTACTGCAACAGCACTTCGCCCAGCAGCCACAGCGCGACGATGCCGAACGCGATGTAGAGCACCGAGTAGCCCATGTGCCCACTTCCTCACCTAGGGGTCACGCCGCCCGCCGATGCAGCCCGAGGTTCTCGTAGATCTCCAGCGATGCGGTGGAGTGGTTAAGAGTAATGAAGTGGAGCCCCGGAATGTCCTCTGCCATGAGGCGGCGGCACATCTCGGTGGTGAACTCGATGCCGATCTCCCGTACCGCCGCCGGGTCGTCCTGCACCGCGAGGATGCGTTCGGCCAGGTCGGCGGGGAACGGCGCGTTGCCGAGCTGCGAGAAGCGCTCGATCTGCCGGACGTTGGTCACCGGCATCACCTCGGGGATGATCGGCACGGTGCAGCCCGCCCGGTCCACCCGGTCCCGCAGTCGCAGGTACGCGTCCGCGTCGAAGAACATCTGGGTGATCGCGAAGTCGGCGCCGGCCCTGCACTTGTCGAGGAAGTGCCGGGTGTCCTCGGCCGGGTCGGTCGAGCGCGGGTGCATCTCGGTGAACGCCGCGACGCCGACGCAGAAGTCCCCCGACTCCTTGACCAGCCGCACCAGTTCGGCCGCGTACGTCAGCCCCTGCGGGTGCGGTACCCACTCGCCCATCGGGTCGCCGGGCGGGTCGCCGCGCACCGCGAGGATGTTGCGGATGCCCGCGTCCGCGTACTGCCCGATGATGTTGCGGAGTTCGGCGACCGAGTGGTTCACCGCGGTGAGGTGGGCGCACGGGGTGAGCGTGGTGTCCGAGACGATCCGGTCGGTGGCCCGCACGGTGCCCTCCCGCGAGGAGCCGCCGGCGCCGTAGGTGACCGACACGAAGGTCGGGCGCACCGCCTCGATCCGGCGGATCGCTCTCCACAACGTGCGCTCGCCCTTCTCGGTCCGCGGCGCGGCGAACTCGAACGAGTACGAGCGCTGACCGGACGCGAGCAGTTCACGGATCGTGATCGCGCGGTCCGTGCGTGTGGATGAAGTCCCCAGGGCCATGCAAGCAGGCTAACGTGTGGCGGTCGCCACACGTTAGTGCGTCACGCCATCCCCGGGGGGACCCGTGCCCCTCGGACAAGGGTGCCCTGCACTCCCCGGGCGGACCCGCTGCCGCGGAAGGCGCTGCCCCCTCCCCGGGCGGACCCGCTGCCGCGGAAGGCGCTGCCCCCTCCCCGGGCGGACCCGCTGCCGCGGAAGGCGTTCACCACTCAGGGGCGCTGGGGGTACCTCCCAGGCGACGCTCGGGGGTGAGCTGCGGGCGCAGCCATCCACCGGCCGGTGGTCCGGACACGACAGCAACAGCCCCTTCTGGCCGGTGGCGACGCGCGCCACCGTCGCGGCTGGTCGCGCAGTTCCCCGCGCCCCTGATTGGTTGCCGCACTCCGCGACGGCACCCCGGCGCCCCTCATTGGTTGCCGCACTCCGCGACAGCACCCCCGCGCCCCTCATTGGTTGCCGCACTCCACAACGGCACCCCCGCGCCCCCCATTGGTGCCGCATTCCGCGACGGCACCCCGGCGTCCCTGATTGGTTGCCGCACTCCATGACGGCACCCCGGCGTCCCTGATTGGTTGCCGCACTCCGCGACGGCACCCCGGCGCCCCTGACTGGTTGCCGCATTCCGCGACGGCACCCCGGCGCCCCTGATTGGTTGCCGTACTCCGCGACGGCACCCCAGCGCCGCTCATTGGTTGCCGCACTCCACAACGGCACCCCCGGCCCCTCATTGGTTGCCGCACTCCATGACGGCACCCCCGCCCCCATTGGTGCCGCACTCCGCGACCGCACCCCCGCGCCGCTCATTGGTTGCCGTGCTCCGCGACAGCACCCCCGCGCCCCCATCGGTCCCCCCAACCCCACAACAGCACCCCCCGCACCCCCCATCGGTCCCCCACCCCACAACAGCACCCCCGCACCCCCCATCGGTCCCCCCACCCCACAACAGCACCCCCGCGCGCCTGGAGGGGGTGGAGGTCTTCCGGGAGGGGGGGCGGGGGGTCAGTGGGGCGTTGGGGGGTGGAGGGATTGGGTCAGGGCGGAAGCGGCTTCGTAGGGGTCGGGGGCCTCGGTGATCGCGCGGACGACGACGATCCGGCGGGCACCGGCGTCGAGCACGGCGGGGAGGTTCGAGAGATCGATCCCGCCGATCGCGAACCAGGGCCGTTCCGTGCCGAGGGCGGCGGCGTGGCGGACGAGGGAGAGCCCGGGAGCGGGGCGCCCTGGTTTCGTGGGGGTCGGCCACACCGGCCCGGTGCAGAAGTAGTCCGCGCCGGGCTCGACCGCCGCGGCGTCCACCTCGGCCTCGGCGTGGCAGGACCGGCCGATCAGCACGTCGGAGCCGAGCAGGGCGCGGGCGGCGGGCACCGGCAGGTCGTCCTGCCCCAGGTGCAGCACGTCGGCGCCGGCCGCGTGCGCGACGTCGGCCCGGTCGTTGACCGCGAGCAGCTTGCCGTGCCGGCGGCACGCGTCGGCGAGTATGTCGAGCGCGGCCAGCTCCTGGCGGGCCTCGATGCCCTTGTCGCGGAGCTGGATGATGTCGACGCCGCCGCGCAGCGCCGCGTCGGCGAACTCGGCGAGGTCGCCGCGGGCGGTACGCGCGTCCGTGCACAGGTAGAGCCGCGCGTCGGCGAGGCGGGCGGACGCAGCTGGAGTGGGCATCGCGGGCTCCCGGGGTCGATGCGCCCCGGGCGGGCCGCCGCCGTGCACGCACGCGGGTGCGGTACGGGCGTGGCGGCGGCCCCCGGCGGGCGCGGGCTACACGGCGAGCGCCTGCGCGCGGCGCTTCACCTCGGTCCCGCGATTCTCGCGCAGCGCGTTGGCGGGGGTGCCGGGCAGGGTCGGGTCAGGCGTGAAGAGCCACTCGAGGGCCTCGTCGTCCGTGAACCCGTCGTCCTTCAGCAGCGTCAACGTGCCGGGCAGCCCCTTGACGATCTTTCCGTCTCCGATGAAGTCGCTCGGCACCATCAGGACCTTGTTCTCCCCGCGGCGAACCGCGATGAGCTGCCCTTCCTTGATCAGCGGTCGAATCCGGGTCACTTCGAGGCCGAGACGCTCCGCGACCTCGGGCAGGGTGAGCCAGGAGGGGACGAGAGCGTCAATGTGTGCGTCAACCGACGAGAAAACAGTCACGGGACAAGCCTGCCACCTGCGGCCGACAATCGCTCCCAACGCTGAGCCGTCACGGTAGTGGTGCCCGCCGTGTCGTGCCCGCGCCCGGGCCGGTCAGCGGGGCACCGCGGACTTCAGCGGCACCGCCGGGTCCGCGGCGAGCGCGGGGTCCGGCTCGAAGCCGGCCGCGATCAGCTTGCGGGCCTGTGCCATGTCCCGCGGCCGCTCCACCGCGAGGAGCGCCACCAGCACGCCGCGGCGCAGCCACAGCACCGACCAGGACGTGCCGGAGGGGTCCCCGCGGGTGAGCAACTGGTCGTCGTCCCGGTGGAATCCGGCGTACTGCACGAAGCGGCCGAACTGCTCGGACCAGAAGTACGGCACCGGGTCGTAGGCCTCCTCGCCGCCGAGGAGGTTCGCGGCGGCGGTGCGCGGTCCCTGGACGGCGTTGTCCCAGTGGTGGATGAGCAGGCGCCGGTTGTAGCGGGCCGAGGGGAAGGACGCGCAGTCGCCGACCGCGTAGACGTCGGGCGCGGTCGTCCGCAGCCGCTCGTCGGCCTGTACCGCGCCCTGCGGGTCCAGGGTCACCCCGGAGCCGGCCAGCCAGCCCGTGGAGGGCCGGGCGCCGACCCCGACCACCACCGCGCCGGCCGCCAGCCGGCTGCCGTCGGCGAGCACCACCCCGCCCGCCTCGACCGCGGCCACCGGCGTGCCGGTCCGCAGGGTGACGCCCGCTTCGTCGTACCAGCCGGTCATGTGTGCGGTGACGGAGGCGGGCAGCACCCCGGCGAGGGGGCGGTCGGCCGCCTCCACGACCGTCACCTCGCAACCGGCCTGCCGGGCCGCCGTCGCGAACTCGGCGCCGATCCAGCCGGCGCCGACCACCACGACGTGCTCGCGCCGGTCGAGTACGGGGCGCAGCGCGGCGGCGTCGTCCAGGGTGCGCAGCGGGTGCACCCCGGGCAGGCCGGCCGTGCCGGGCAGGGCCACCGCGTACGCGCCGGTCGCCAGCACGAGCGCGTCGTAGTCCACCCGCCCGGTGTCGGTGATCAGTTCGTGCCGCTCGGCGCGCAACGCCTGCGCGTGCACGCCCAGCCGCAGGTCCACGTCGAGCGCGGCGAAGTCGACGTCGAAGTGCACGTCGGTGAGGGCGCCGCCCTCCGCGCCGAGCAGCACCGCCTTGGACAGCGGCGGGCGGTCGTACGGCAGGTGCGGCTCGTCTCCCAACAGGGTGATCCGGCCGCGCCACCCCTGCCGGCGCAACTCGACGGCCGTCTGCACGCCGGCCATGCCGGCTCCCACGATCACTGCGTGACGCTCGCTCACCCGGCCACGTTAACCCGTCGGTGCCGCGGCGGACGCCCGCCCCGTCCGCGCCGCGGACCTGCTTCGCCCTCGACCGGCGGCGGACGGGGGCGGCGTCCGGGCCGGGGCCCTCCGCTAAGCTGGCCGGCAAGCGAGATCGCGGGAGCCCGGGCGGACCGGGCTGAGAGGGTGGCTGGTCGGCCGCCGACCGTACGAACCTGATCCGGGTCATGCCGGCGAAGGGAGCAGCCGAGACTCATGCGTACCCGAACAACGGACGTCCTCGTCGTGGGGGGCGGCATCATCGGGCTGGTGACGGCGTGGCGCGCCGCCCAGCGCGGGCTGGCCACGGTGGTGGCCGACCCGTCCCCAGGCGGCGGAGCCGCCCACGTGGCGGCGGGCATGCTCGCCGCGGTGACGGAGTTGCAGTACGGCGAGCAGACGCTGCTCGACCTGAACCTGGCGTCGGCCGCGCGCTACCCGGACTTCGTCGCGGAGTTGACCGCGGCCACCGGCCTGGACACCGGCTACCGCCCGTGCGGCACCCTCGCGGTGGCGCTGGACGCGGACGACCGGGCGGATCTGCGCGACCTGCACGCGTTCCAGACCTCGCTCGGACTTTCCGCGCAGTGGCTGAGCGGGCGGGACTGCCGCCGGCTGGAGCCGCTGCTGGCCCCCGGGGTGCGCGGCGGCCTGCGGGTGGACGGCGACCACCAGGTCGACCCGCGCCGGCTGGCCGCGGCGCTGCTGGGGGCCGCGCGGGCCGCGGGCGTGGAGTTCGTCCGGGCGAAGGCGGTCCGGGTGGAGTGCGCCGGCGACCGGGTCACCGGCGCGGAACTCGCCGACGGCACAAGGGTGTCGGCGGGCCGTACCGTGCTGGCCGCGGGCTGCGAGAGCGGCCGGCTGCCGGGGCTGCCGGAGGACGCGCTGCCGCCGGTGCGGCCGGTGAAGGGGCAGATCCTGCGGCTGCGGGTGCCGGCCGCGCGGGCGCCGTTCCTGTCGCGCACGGTCCGCGCGGTGGTCCGCGGTAGCCACGTCTACCTGGTGCCGCGGGAGAACGGCGAGCTGGTACTCGGCGCGACCAGCGAGGAGTTCGGCTGGGACACCGCGGTGACCGCCGGCGGGGTGTACCAACTCCTGCGGGACGCGCACGAGTTGGTACCCGGGATCACCGAACTCCCGCTCACCGAGACGCTGGCGGGACTGCGGCCGGGCTCCCCCGACAACGCGCCCCTGCTGGGGCCGTCTGAGCTGGACGGCCTGCTGCTCGCCACCGGGCACCACCGCAACGGTGTGCTGCTCACCCCGATCACCGGGGACGTGCTCGGCCACGTCCTGGACACCGGCGAACTTCCCGACTACGCCAGGCCGTTCGGGGCCGGCCGGTTCGCGGCGACCGCGCGTGAGGAGCAGGCGGTATGACGATCAGCGTGCTCGTCAACGGGGAGCGGCGCACCCTCGACGAACCGATCGAACTCGGCGCCCTCGTGGCGCGGTTCACCGCGGCGCCCTCCGGGGTGGCCGCCGCCCTCAACGAGACCGTCGTACCGCGCTCGCGCTGGGCGGCGACCCCCCTGGCCGAGGGCGACCGGGTGGAGATCCTCACCGCGGTGCAGGGAGGCTGACCGTGACGACATCGGTGAAGTCCGCGGGGACGGCCGATCCGCTGCGGATCGGGGACGCCGTGTTCGGGTCCCGGCTGATCATGGGGACCGGCGGGGCGCCCAGTCTCGACGTGCTGGAGCAGGCGCTCCTCGCGTCCGGTACGGAGTTGACGACCGTGGCGATGCGGCGGCTGGACCCGACCGCGAAGGGTTCGGTGCTGTCGGTGCTGGACCGGCACGGCATCCGGGTGCTGCCGAACACGGCCGGGTGCTTCACCGCGGGCGAGGCCGTCCTCACCGCGCGGCTGGCCCGGGAGGCGCTGGGCACCGACTGGGTCAAGCTCGAAGTGATCGCGGACGAGTGGACGTTGCTGCCCGATCCGGTCGAACTCCTCGACGCCGCGGAGACGTTGGTGGACGACGGGTTCACGGTGCTGCCGTACACCAACGACGATCCCGTGCTCGCCCGCAAGTTGGAGGATGTCGGGTGCGCGGCGATCATGCCGCTCGGCGCGCCGATCGGGTCCGGGCTCGGCATTCGCAATCCGCACAATTTTCGGCTCATCGTGGAGCGCGCGTCCGTGCCCGTGATCCTCGATGCCGGTGCCGGCACCGCTTCCGACGCGGCCTTGGCGATGGAACTCGGGTGCGACGCCGTCATGCTCGCGTCTGCGGTCACCCGGGCGCAGCGGCCCGCTCTCATGGCCGAGGCCATGCGGCACGCGGTCGCCGGCGGCCGGCTCGCCCACCGGGCCGGCCGCATCCCCCGCAGGTACGGTGCCCTCGCTTCCTCCCCGACCGACGGTGCCCCCACCTTCGGGGCGGCCCCGGACTCCCCGTCCTGACGGTCCCCGTCCGCCTCCCGGGTGCGGCCCCGCGGCTCCCCGCCGCCAGGGTTTCGGCCCGTTCCCGGCCGCGCCCCGGTGGTGGGTTGCGCGCGCAGTTCCCCGCGCCCCTGGCGGGTGACCGTCCTCCCGCGGAAGGAGCCGCACCAACCCAGGGGGCACCCCCACCCAGGCGAAGCCCGGGGGGAGGAACCGCGCGCGCAACCGGCCACCGGGGCGCACCCGGGCGCGAGGGGGAACCCCCGCGGCGGGGAGCCGTACCGTCACAACCGCGTAGCGAACCGCGCGGGTCACGTCGAACCACCCAAAGCGCCTCGTAGAATCGGTGGCCGTGGACACCAGCGTGCAGGACCCGCTTGTCGGGCAGATGCTCGACGGGCGCTACCTGGTCGAGGGGCGCATCGCCGTCGGGGGGATGGCGACGGTCTACCGCGCCATGGACACCCGGCTGGACCGGGAACTCGCACTGAAGGTCATGCACCCGCGGCTCGCCGAGGACGCCGTTTTCGTGGAGCGCTTCATCCGCGAGGCGAAGGCGGTCGCGAAGCTGGCGCACCCGAACGTGGTGGGGGTCTTCGACCAGGGCGCGGACGGCACGTACGTGTACCTGGCGATGGAGTACGTCGCCGGGTGCACGCTGCGGGACGTGCTGCGGGAGCGCGGCGCGCTCCAGGTGCACGCGGCGCTGGACATCCTGGAACCGGTGCTCGCGGCGCTGGGCGCAGCCCACCGCGCGGGTCTGGTGCACCGCGACATGAAACCCGAGAACGTGCTGATCGGCGACGACGGCCGGGTGAAGGTCGCCGACTTCGGCCTGGTCCGGGCGATCGACACCAAGACGAGCGTGTCCACGGGCGTGGTGCTGGGCACCGTGTCGTACCTGGCGCCGGAGCAGATCGGGCACGGCACGGTCGACCAGCGCGCGGACGTGTACGCGTGCGGCGTGGTGCTGTACGAGATGCTGACCGGCCGCAAGCCGTACGACGGCGACACCCCGATGAAGGTGATGTACCAGCACGTCAACGAGGACGTGCCGGCCCCTTCCGCGGTCATGCCGACCGTTCCGCCGCTGCTGGACGCGCTGGTGGCGCGGGCCTGTGCCCGGCTTCAGCAGGCCCGCCCGGCGGACGCGGTGGAGCTGCTCGCCGAGGCCCGTACGGCCCGGGCCGCCCTCTCGCCCGAGGAGCTGGACGCGCGGCCGGGCGGCGCGAGCGCGCAGGCCGCGCCCGTACCGGTGCCGGTGCCCGAGCCCGTGGACGCGGCACCCGCCGGGCCGGCCGGTTCCGAGGAGCCCACCAGCGTCGTGGTGCTGCCCGACGGCCCGGTCACCGACCGCACCACCCGCCTGCTGCTGCCCGCCCCGCCGCCCGACGACCCTCCCCCCGCCCCGGCACCCGGGGGAAGGGCCCGCTCCCGCCGAGGCCCGCTCGCCCTGCTCGTCGCCGTGCTGGTCCTGATCGGCGTCGCCGCGGGCGTCTGGTACATCAACGACGGCCAGTTCACGACCGTCCCGGGCGTGCTGTCGCTGCCGCAGGCGAAGGCGGAGCAGCAGCTCGACAAGGCCGGCCTGGACACCAAGGTGAAGCGGGACTTCTCGCTGACGGTGCCGCGCGGCAGCGTGATCGCCACCGACCCCTCCCCGGGCAAGCGCATCCGCGGCAACGGCACCGTGACGCTGACGGTCTCCAAGGGCCCCCAGCACGTCCAGGTGCCCGACGTCGCGGGGCGCGACCTGGCCACCGCCCGCAAGGAGATCAAGGCCGCGAGCCTGACCCCGGGCACCGTCGCCCAGGCGTTCGACGACGACGTGCCGCGCGGCGAGGTGGTCTCCACCGACCCGAAGGGCAGCACCGAGCTGGCCCCGGGCACCCCCATCGCGATCACCGTCTCGCGCGGCGCCCCGATCGACGTGCCGGACGTGGTCGGCGAGTCGGTCACCGACGCCCAGCAGGACCTGGAGGCGGCCGGGTTGAAGGTGGTGCTCGCGCCGGGCAAGGTCTTCTCCGACGAGGCCGACAAGGACCAGGTGGCGCTGGAGTCGCCGGGCAGCGGCAGCCAGGCCGCCGCGGGCGACTCCGTGACGATCACGGTCTCCAAGGGCCAGCAGCAGTTCCCGGTGCCGGACGTGACCGGCAAGAGCGCGGGCGACGCGAAGAAGATCCTCCAGGCCGCGGGCTTCGACGTCCGCGTGATCAACATCTTCTTCGGCAGCACCGTGTTCAGCCAGTCGCCCGACGGCGGCAGCCAGGCCCCCAAGGGCGCCACGATCACCCTGTGGGTGCGCTGAGACGGTGTTCGAGTGAACGAGCTGATGACGCCTGGCCGGCTGCGCAACCCGGTCGGCGCGCACGTGCCGGTGGCGGGCGGCCTCGCCGCCAAGGGCCTGGGCTACGCGGAGCAGTTGGGCGCGGAGGCGGTCCAGGTCTTCGTGGCGAACCCGCGCGGCTGGGCGACCGGCCCGGGCGACCCGGCCCAGGACGAGGAGTTCCGCACCCGGTGTGCCGACGCGTCCCTGCCGGCGTACGTCCACGCGCCGTATCTGATCAACTTCGGCTCGCACACCCCGGAGACCGTCGACCGCTCGGTGGCGTCACTGCGGCACTCGCTGCGCCGCGCGCGGGCGATCGGCGCGCTCGGCGTCGTGGTGCACACCGGTTCGGCGACCGGCGGCCGGGGCCGCGAGGCCGCGCTGGGCCAGGTACGGGAGCGGATGCGGCCGCTGCTGGACGAGTTGACGCACGACGACGACCCGTGGCTGCTGCTGGAGTCGACCGCAGGCCAGGGGTCCTCGCTGTGTTCCCTGGCGGAGGACCTGGGGCCGTATCTCGACGCGCTGGACCGGCATCCCCGGGTGGGGCTGTGCCTCGACACCTGCCATGTGTTCGCCGCCGGGCACGACATCGCCGCGCCCGGCGGGGTGGCGCGCATGTTCGCGGAGATCGAGAGCGCGGCGGGCGCGGGGCGGCTTCGGCTGATCCACGCGAACGACTCGAAGGCGGGATGCGGCTCCCACCTCGACCGCCACGAAGGGATCGGGTCCGGGCGGATCGGGGCCGACCCCTTCCGCGAGATACTGGCCCACCCGGCGACGTCCGGGGTGCCCCTGATCATCGAGACCCCGGGGGGACCCGAAGGGCACGCCTCGGACGTGAAGCTGCTCCAGTCCCTCCGCCCCGAGGCGGTGAGCGGCGCGGCCTGACCCGGGGCGGCGCGGCCTGGACCCGAACCCGGGCGGTGCGGCCTGGACCCGGCCCCGGGCGGCGCAGCCTCCTGACCCGGGCGGTGCCGCCGTCAGGTCTCCTGGATGAAGCGGCTGAGGAACGCCTGCGTGCGGGCCTGGGCGGGATTGTCCAGGACCTGGCGGGGCGGTCCGCTCTCGACGACCTGCCCGTCGTCCATGAACACCACCCGGTCCGCCACCTCCTTGGCGAAGGCGATCTCGTGGGTGACCACGAGCATGGTCAGGCCCTCCTCGGCCAGGGTCCGCATGGTGGCCAGCACCTCGCCGACGAGTTCGGGGTCGAGGGCGCTGGTCGGCTCGTCGAAGAGCATCAGCTTGGGCCGCATGGCCAGTGCGCGGGCGATGGCCACCCGCTGCTGCTGCCCGCCGGAGAGCTGCCGCGGGTAGGCGCCCGCCCGGTCGGCGAGGCCCACCTGGTCCAGCAGCCGCAGCGCCGTCTCGCGTGCCTCCGCCTTCGGCACCCGCAGGACGCCGACCGGCGCCTCCATCACGTTGGCCAGGACCGTCTGGTGGGGGAAGAGGTTGAAGTGCTGGAAGACCATCCCGATGTCGCGACGCTGCCGGGTGACCTCCCGGGGACGCAGGTGCGTCACGCGCGAGCCCGACTGGCGGAAGCCGATCAGCCGGCCGTCGACATGGATGGAGCCCGCGTCGATCTGCTCCAGGTAGTTCACGCACCGCAGGAGCGTCGACTTGCCCGAACCGGAAGGGCCGAGCAGGACGACGACCTCGCCGGTGCCCACCTCCAGGTCGATGCCGCGCAGCACCTCCTGGTGCCCGAACCGTTTGCGCACCTGGCGGGCCACCACCATCGGCGCCGGCTTCGTCCCGGCCGGGCCGGTGGCGACCGGGGCGCTCCGCGGACCCGTCACGCTCCGCACGGCCGTCTCGTCCGTCGTCATGAGATCGTCTCCTCGGTTTCCCGTGCCTGCGGCGCGAGGGTCGCGCGCTGCCGGCGGAAGAACGCGAAGTCCCAGAAGCTCTGGGGGGTGTTGCGCGTCGCTCCGCGGGCGTAGTGGCGCTCGATGAACGACTGCCCGACGTAGAGCACGGACGTCATGATCAGGTACCACAGGCACGCCACGATCAGCAGCGGGATGGTCTCGAAGGTGCGGTTGTAGACCGACTGCACGGTGTAGAGCAGGTCGGCCAGGGCGATGACGCTCACCAGCGAGGTCGCCTTGAGCATGTTGATGACCTGACTGCCGGTGGGCGGCACGATGAACCGCATGGCCTGCGGCAGCACGACGCGCCGCAGGATTCTGGCCCGCCCCATGCCGAGCGCGGACGCGGCCTCCGTCTGTCCCGGGTCCACCCCGAGCAGGCCGCCGCGCACGATCTCCGCCATGTACGCGGCCTCGTTGAGCCCGAGGCCGAGGATGGCCGCGAACCACGGGCTGATCAGGGAGTTCGTCGCCGCGTGCCCGAACTCGGGGCCGAACGGCACGCCGAGGGAGATCCGGGGAAGCAGGGCCGAGAGGTTGTACCAGAAGATGAGCTGGACCAGGACGGGGATGCCCCGGAAGAGCCAGACGTACAGCCCGCAGGCGCCGCGCATCACGCGGTTGTCCGACATGCGCCCGATGGCCAGCAGGACGCCGCCGACGATGCCGATGAACATGGCCACCGCGGTCAGTTCGATGGTCGTGGCGATGCCGGGGCCGATGAGCTGGGCGTCGAAGTAGGCGCCGACCGTGCCCCATTCGAAGTTGGGGCTGGTCACCAGGAAGTGCCCGAGCTGGGCGGCCAGCACCGCCAGCACCAGGACGGACAGCCAGCGCAGCGGGTGGTGGACACGTGCCGCGGTGGAGACGTCGACGGTGCCGTGGACGGAAAGCGGCGCGGTGCCGTCGCCGGGGCCGGACCGGGTTGCGCCGGTGTGCGGACCGGTCGTGTCGGGGCCGTCCTGGGCGGTCGTGGAATGCGGGGTGGCCATGGCCGGCTCACCTCCTCTCAAAGGGTCTGCTGCGGATTTCAGGCGTCGCCGCCGAGATTGATGCCGGGCGTGGTGAGCTCATTGCGGGTGAGGTTCCACTTCTTCATGATCGATCCGTACGTGCCGTCGTCGACCAGCTTCTGGAGCGCCTTGACCAGCACGCCGCGCAGCGGCGAGCCCTTGGCGACGACGGCGCCCTGGTACAGGTCGTGGAAGCCGTTGGCCGACTTGGTGCCGGACAGCTCCAGTTGCCCCTTGGACTGCGAGACGAAGTAGGTCAGCGGCGACTCGGAGGAGAAGAACGCGTCGGCCCGTCCGGACCGCACGGCCAGGATCGAACTGGGCTGGTCCTTGTACGACTGGACGGCGATGGCCTTCTTGCCGTCCTTGACGCAGGTCCGCGACTGCGAGCGGATGACGGACTCCGCCGAACCGCCGGCCTGGACGGCGATACGCCGGCCGCAGGCAGTGGGCAGGGAGTCGATGCCGGCCGGGTTGCCCTTCGGGACGGCGAAGACCACGAACTCCTTGACCCAGTCCACGAAGTCGTTCGCGCCCTGCCGGTCCTTGAAGTCCCCGACCGGCCCGAGCGCCAGGTCGTAGCGGCCCGCCTTGATGCCGGTCAGTTCGGAGGGCAGCCCGTCGGCGGTGACGTTCTGGATCTTCACGCCGAGCAGCCGGCCCAGCGCATCCGCCAGGTCCGCGGAGGCGCCGGTGAGGCTGGAGGTGTCGGAGCCGGCGATCTCGTACGGCGGGAAGGAGCCGCCGTTCACCGACACCAGCGTGCCGGACGAGCGGTTCTTGGCCGGCAGCATGGCGTGCAGCGCGGGGTCCTCGGTGATCGAGGTCTGCCGGCCGCCGGAGGTCTGCGCGCCGCCCTGGGACTCCGGCGGGTTCGCCGCGCAGGCGGTCAGGGCGAGGGCGCAGGTCAGGGCGGCGGCCGCGCCGGCGAGGGCGGATCTCATGAGGGGCCTCCCAGCAGTATGGGGTCGGGGTTGACGGCGAAGCGGCGGTTGGCCAGCACCGGCAGGGTGCGCCGGGCCGTCGCCGTGGCCTCGGGGTCGATGTCGGCCCAGGCGAGCCCGGGACCGGCGGCCAGCCGCGCCCGGACGGTGCCGAGCGGGTCCACCAGCATGCTGTTGCCGATGTTGCGCGGACCGCACTCGCCGCTCGCCGCCACCCAGCAGGTGTTCTCCAGCGCGCGGGCGGTGACCATGACCTCCCAGTGGCGCTCCTTGGCAGGACCGCGCACCCAGGCCGCGGGCAGCGCGAGCACCTCGGCACCCGCGTCGACCAGCAGCCGGGCCAGTTCCGGGAAGCGTACGTCGTAGCAGGTCATCAGGCCGACCTTGGTGCCGGCCACCTCGACGACGACGGGTGGCTCGTCCGCGGGGCGGACGTTCACCGACTCCTGGTCGCCGAAGGCGTCGTAGAGGTGCAGCTTGCGGTAGCGGGCGACCAGGGCGCCGTCGCGCAGGACCACCAGCGTGTTGAAGACCCGACCGTCGTCGGAAGGTTCGTGGACGCCGACGACCACGGTGGCGCCGCCGCCGCGGGTGGCCGCGGCCAGTTCGCTGACGAAGGGGCCGTCCAGCGGCTGGGCGACCTCGCGGATACGGTGCCGGTCCTCGGTGAAGCGGGCCAGCACGCCCTCGGGCAGGACCAGCAGGTCCGCGCCCCCGCGTTCGGCCTGCTCCAGTGCGTCCTTGCAGGCGGCGAGGTTGTCCTGCCAGTCCGGACGGGCGGCGAACTGTCCTACTGCTGTACGCATGGCGTGCTGCTCCCGGTCGGGGCCGCGGACCGGTGAGCTGTGGTCGCGGCAGGCGGTTCGGTGACGTCGACGGTGTCGAGGGCCGGGTCGGGGAAGACCACGGCCGGGTCGATGGGCTCGGGCCAGACGCCCTGCTCGTGGAGTTCGGCGCAGAACGCCCGGGTCATCGCGGCGTTGGGCAGCGCTCCGTACGGCATCCAGTCGCCGTCGAAGAGCAGCGCCGACTCGGTGAGCTGGTGCAGCAGCCAGGGTTCGGTGTCCGCGAGCAGGCGGCGGCGGCCCACCCAGCGGCGCTTGGACTCCTCCAGCGCCGCCAGCAGCGCGGCGGGCAGGTCCGGATGGGCCCGCACGACCTCGCGCTTCAGCGTCACCAGATGGATGCCGGGGACGAACCCGGTGGTCCGCCAGTACGCGCGCTCGGCGGCCGGGTGGTCGGCGAGCAGGTGGCGGAAGCGGCTGCCGGCCGTGAACAGTTCCGGCGGCATGAACGGTGTCAGGATCGCGTCCACGCGGCCCGCGGCCAGCTCTCCGACCAGCGACTCCCCCGCCGACATGGCCGACACGTTCGGCGGCAGCGGGCGCGCGCCCAGCCGGCTCTTGCCGATCTCGCCCGCCTCCAGCGGCCCCACCCGCCACTCCACCCCGGTCAGGTCCACTCCGGCGGCCCGGATCAGCGCCCGGGTCCAGGTGTTGCCGGAGTCCGGCCAGCCGGTCAGGCCGATCCGGGTTCCGGCGAGTTCCTCCAGCGCGTGCAGCGGGCTGTCGGTGCGCACCAGCACGCAGCGGTGGCGGAAGCCGCGCATCACGAACGCCGGCAGGCCGACCAGCCGGTCGTCCCCGGCCGCCACGGCCTGCACGTAGCGGCTGAACGAGGTCTCACCGCCGTCGAGTCCGGGCTCGGCCAGCACGTCGGGCGTGACCTCGCGCGACTCGATGCGGACCGTGCAGCCCGGTACCTCCACGCCACCGGAGGCCAGCGGGACGAGATGGTCCCAGTCACGAAGTCCCAGTCGGACCACAGGGGAGGACACAGTGCGCAACTCCTCGCGTGTACGAACTTTCCACGCATAGCTCTCATACGGCCTGCGATGCAAAGGAGGCTATTGTTCACCCAGGACGGTAGACAAGAGTTGTTTTGTTACTGAACATAGGTTTTCCACGTCGTAACCTGCTGAGGGTGCGTCAGAGTGCGGTCCGGGCGAAGGGCGGGGCGATGCAGGAGAAGGCGATCAGCGGGGCGGGCGCGGCGCAGGAGGCCGGCGGCACGGCCACGGAAGAGGAAGGCGGGGGCTGGTCCGCGGTCCGGCTGGCCGGGCGGATCACCGACCCCAGCGCCCGCGGCATCGCGGCGGCCATGACGGACCTCATCCGGGCCGGTGACCTGGCACCCGGCAGCGCGTTGCCGACCGTGCGCGCCCTGGCCGCCGCGCTGGAGGTCAGCCCCGGCACCGTCGCGGAGGCGTGGGCCCTGCTGCGCGGCCGCCGGACGATCGCCACGCTCGGCCGACGCGGCAGCGTCGTCAGCGGGCCGCCGTCCGTGCCCCACCCGGTGCGCTACGAAAGGGTCGGCGACCTCGGTCCCCACCTCACCCTGGACCTCGCCGTGGCCGCCCCCGACCGGGCGCTGCTGCCGGCCCTGGACGGCGCCCTGCTCGCGGGCGCCCGCACACCCCAGCTCAACGACTACTCGCGCACGGCCGTCACCTCAGCCCTTCTGGACGCCGTACGCGGCAGCTGGCCGTTCGAGCCGGAGGCGTGGATGGCGGTGGGCGGCGGCTACGAAGGCGTACACCTGCTCTGCCAGGCGCTGATCGCGCCCGGCGACCGGGTCGCGGTGGAGGAGCCGACGGCGGCTCGGCTGCTGGACATCCTGGAGTCCCTGGGAGCCCAGATCCTGCCCGTCGCCTGTGACGCGGAGGGGCCGCTGCCGGACTCGCTCGCCGACGCCGTCGCCCGTCGCCCCACGCTCTTCCTGCACCAGGCCCGGGCGCAGGCGCCCTGCGGCTGGACCGTGAGCCCGGCCCGGGCCGCCGCGCTGGCCGCCGTCCTGGAGCCCGCCCGGAACATCACCGTCATCGAGGACGACGGCATCGGCCCGCTGGCCCGCACCGACGCCGGCAGCATCGGCACCCATCTGCCCGAGCGCACCGTGCTGGTGCGCTCCTACAGCAAGGCATACGGGCCCGACCTGCGCATCGCCGTGCTCGGCGGGCCGCGCGAGGTGGTCGAGCGCGCCCGGGTGCTGCGCACCTTCGGCATCGGCTGGACCAGCCGCATCCTCCAGGACGCCCTGGCCCACCTGCTCACCGACGACACGGCGAGCCGTACCGTGCGGGCCGCCGCCGACCGGTACGACCTGCGCCGCAGGGGACTGGCCGACCGGCTGGCCCGGCACGGCGTGCCCACGGCCAACCGGGACGGCCTGATGCTCTGGGTGCCGGTGGCCGACGAGACCTCCACGCTGGTCACCCTGGCGGCGCGCGGTATCACCGTGTCCCCCGGCAGCCGCTTCTGCGTCTCCTACTCCCTGCCGCACGTCCGGGTCGCCACCAGCCGCCTCACCGACGACCCGGAGGCGCTGGACAGGACCGCCGCCGTCCTCGCGAGGGCCGCCGTCGCCCCGGACGCGCCCTAGCGCCTGTCGTTCGGATCTCCGCGGCGTCGCTCCCGGCACGCCTGGCCGACTCCCCCGACGCCGCCTAGAGTTCGGGGCCGTCTCCCGGGGTCTCCTGGAAGGAGTAGCGCTGCTCGCTCCAGGGGTCCCCGACGTTGTGGTAGCCCCGCTCCTCCCAGAACCCGCGGCGGTCGGCCGTCATGTACTCGATGCCGCGGACCCACTTGGGCCCCTTCCAGGCGTAGCGCTTGGGGACCACCAGGCGGACGGGGAAGCCGTGTTCGGCGGTGAGCGGCTGACCGCTCTCGTGCGTCGCGAAGATCGTGAGGTCGTCGAGGAAGTCGTCGATGCGCAGGTTGGAGCTGAAGCCGTACTCGGCCCAGACCATGACGTGGGTGACGTCGTCCGCGGGCGGCGCGAGCTTCGCGACGGTGGTGGCGGCGACCCCGCCCCACTCCATCCCGGTCATCGAGAACTTCGTGACGCAGTGGAAGTCGGCGACCACGGTGGCGTACGGCAGCGCGGAGAACTCGTCGTGGTTCCACACCGGCCGCGCCCCCTGCGCGGTGGCACCGAAGACACGGAAGTCCCAGCGGTCGGGGCGGAAGCGGGGCACGGGGCCGTAGTGCGTGACCGGCCAGCCCCGCTGGAGCCGCTGCCCCGGGGGGAGCCGCCCCTCCGGATGCTCGTGCCGACCCATACCCCCATGGTGACAGACCCGCCGCGATGCTTCCGCCGCGAGGCGCCACTCACCGCCCCCACCAGGGGTTTCGCCGCGCCGGGCGGCGCCGCCGTAAGCGTGCACTTACTGGAACAGGCCGCTGGGCGGTGCGAGGATGCCCGGAACTGTCGAGCCCGAACGGGAAGGACGGCGTTGCCATGCAGGGCGACCCCGAGGTCATCGAGTTCCTCAACGAGCAGTTGACGGCCGAGCTGACCGCGATCAACCAGTACTTCCTGCACGCGAAGATGCAGGACAACTTCGGGTGGACGAAGCTCGCGAAGAACACCCGCGCCGAGTCCTTCGACGAGATGCGGCACGCCGAGATCATCACCGACCGCATCCTGCTGCTGGACGGCCTGCCGAACTACCAGCGGCTGTTCCATGTGCGGGTGGGGCAGACCGTCACCGAGATGTTCCAGGCCGACCGGCTGGTGGAGGTCGAGGCGATCGACCGGCTGCGCCGGGGCATCGAGCTGATGCGGTCGAAGTCCGACGTCACCTCGGCGCGGCTCTTCGAGGACATCCTCAAGGACGAGGAGCACCACATCGACTACCTGGACACGCAGCTCGGCCTGATCGAGAAGCTGGGCGAGCCGCTCTACATCGCGCAGCAGATCGAGCAGCCGGAGAGCTGACGCGGGGCGGGGGCGTGCCCGGTCAGGCGACGCGCCGCAGCGGCAGCGGCAGGGCCGGCGGTACGGACCCGGGCTGCGGCAGCACCGAGGGCTCCAAGGGCGCCGTCACGGGCTCCCGCGGCGCGGTCGCCGGCTCCACCGGGGCCTTCGCCGGCTCCAGCCTGGTCCGGGTGGCGCAGCCGTCGCCGCGGCCCAGGACCGCCTGGATGCGCTTGACGCAGGAGCCGCAGTCGGTGCCGGCCTTGCAGGCGGAGGCGATCTGGCGCGGGGTGCAGCGGCCCTCCTCGGCGTGCTGCTTGACCTGCTGCTCGGTGATGCCGAAGCAGGAGCAGACGTACACGCGGTCACCGCCGATCGAGGCCAAGGGCTACTGAGGTAATCCTTACCTTACCCAGAGGTCCCGGCGGAAGAAAAGCCACGAGGGGCGCGGATCGATGTGATCCGCGCCCCTCTGCCGTATCTCGGTGCCTGGTCTCGGCGCCGGGTCTCCCGGGGTGCTACTGGCCCCGGTACATCTCCGCGACCAGGAACGCCAGGTCCAGCGACTGGCTGCGGTTGAGCCGCGGGTCGCACGCCGTTTCGTACCGCTGGTGCAGGTCGTCGACGAAGATCTCGTCGCCGCCGCCGACGCACTCGGTGACGTCGTCGCCGGTCAGCTCGACGTGGATGCCGCCGGGGTGGGTGCCCAGGCCGTGGTGGACCTCGAAGAAGCCCTTGACCTCGTCCAGGACGTCGTCGAAGCGCCGGGTCTTGTGGCCGGAGGCGGCCTCGAAGGTGTTGCCGTGCATCGGGTCGCAGACCCACGCCACCTTCGCCCCGGACGCGGTGACCTTCTCCACCAGCGTCGGCAGCTTGTCCCGCACCTTGTCCGCGCCCATCCGCACGATGAAGGTGAGCCGGCCGGGCTGCCGGTCCGGGTCGAGGCGGTCGACGTAGGTGAGCGCCTCCTCCGGGCTGGTGCCGGGGCCGAGCTTCACGCCGATCGGGTTGCCGATCCGCGAGGCGAACTCGATGTGCGCGCCGTCGAGCTGCCGGGTCCGCTCGCCGATCCAGACCATGTGCCCGGAGACGTCGTAGAGCTTGCCGGTGCGCGAGTCGGTACGGGTCAGCGCGGTCTCGTAGTCGAGCAGCAGCGCCTCGTGGGAGGCGTAGAACTCGACCGTGCGGAACTCGGCCGGGTCGGTGCCGCACGCGGCCATGAAGGTCAGCGCGCGGTCGATCTCGCGGGCGAGTGCTTCGTAGCGCTGCCCGGACGGCGAGGACTTCACGAAGTCCTGGTTCCAGGCGTGCACCTGGCGCAGGTCGGCGTATCCGCCGGTGGTGAAGGCGCGCACCAGGTTCAGCGTGGAGGCGGAGGCGTGGTACATCCGCTTGAGCCGCTCCGGGTCCGGGATGCGGGCCTCGGAGGTGAACTCGAAGCCGTTGACCGAGTCGCCCCGGTAGGTCGGCAGCGTGACGCCGTCGCGGGTCTCGGTCGGCTTGGAGCGCGGCTTGCTGTACTGCCCGGCGATCCGGCCGACCTTGACCACCGGCACCGACGCGGCATAGGTGAGCACCGCTCCCATCTGGAGCAGCGTCTTGAGCTTGTTGCGGATCTGGTCCGCACCCACGGCGTCGAACGCCTCGGCGCAGTCGCCGCCCTGCAGGAGGAACGCCTTGCCCTCGGCCACCGCGGCCATGCGGCTGCGCAGTTGGTCGCACTCGCCGGCGAAGACCAGCGGCGGATACGAGGCGAGCTCGGCGATCACGTCGCGCAGAGCCTCGGGGTCCGGCCACTCGGGCTGCTGCGCCGCGGGAAGAGACTGCCAGGTGTTGACCCCGGCATGGGTTTCGGCTTTCACGGTCACGGGCTCCACAGTACGGGGTCCGATGGGTGCCGGATCGGGCCGCTCAGTGGATGAGACATCTCGCCACCGGATACGGACGGCTGCCGCCGCGGTGCGGTAGGGTCGGTGCCATGACCGCGATGATCACCCGCACCACCCAGCACACCTGCTGGCGGACCGCTTCTCCGGCGGCCCGTTAGACATCGCGCGCAGATCACCTCGCGAAGGCCGCCCAGGGGGCGGCCTTCGGTGTTTCCGGGTCCGGCCGCCCCCTTCCCCGCCCGTCAAGGAAGGAACGCCCGCCGTGCCCCTCTCCGCCCCGCCTCCCACCGCCGCGCGACTCGTGGAGCGCCTGCTCACCCCCGGCTGCCCGCCGTTCGCCCTGCTGCACCGCCAGACCCCCGGCCGCCCGCGGGACGTGGTGGAGGTGCTGCTCGGCCCGATCGAGCACGCCGACACGCTCGCCGGCATCCCGCTGCCCTCCGGCGCGCCCGGCGCCCCCGTCACCGACGCGCTGGCCCTGGTGCCGTTCCGGCAGATCCGCGAGCGGGGCTTCGACGTCCACGACGACGGCACCCCGCTGGCCGTGCTGCGCCCGCAGGAGGCGTACGAACTCCCGCTCGCCGAGGTGCTGGCCGCGTTGGAGGCGCTGCCGGGCGGGCGCGGGGTGCGGGTCGAGGGCGGCGCGTTCGACGTCGACGACGACGCGTACGCGCGGATCGTGCGGCAGGTGATCGACGACGAGATCGGCACCGGTGAGGGCGCCAACTTCGTGATCCGGCGCACCTTCCGCGGCTACCTCCCGGACTTCGACCCGGCGGCCGGGGGCACCTCCCGGGCGAGGGTTCTGGGGGAACTGGCGCTGTTCGCCCGGCTGCTGCGCGGCGAGCGCGGCGCGTACTGGACGTACACGGTGCACACCCCCGAGCGGACGCTGGTCGGCGCCAGCCCGGAGGTGCATGTGCGGATGTCCGGTGGAAGGGGCGAGCGCGAAGCGCTCTCGGTTGAGGGTGGTGGTGGGCGACGGGCGGGCACCGTGGTGATGAACCCGATCAGCGGCACCTACCGCTACCCGGCGCAGGGGCCGTCCGCCGAGGGGCTGCTGGAGTTCCTGCACGACCCGAAGGAGGTGGAGGAGCTGACCATGGTGGTGGACGAGGAGCTGAAGATGATGTGCACGGTCGGCGACCTCGGCGGGGTCGTGATCGGGCCGCGGCTCAAGGAGATGGCGCACCTGGCGCACACCGAGTACGAGTTGCGCGGGCGCTCCAGCAAGGACGTGCGGGAGGTGCTGCGCGACACGATGTTCGCCGCGACCGTCACCGGCTCGCCGGTGCAGAACGCCTGCCGGGTGATCGAGCGGTACGAACCGCGCGGCCGCGACGGCTCCGGGCGCGGCTACTACGCGGGCGCGCTCGCGCTGCTCGGGCGGGACGCGGGCGGCGCCCAGACGCTGGACTCGCCGATCCTGATCCGCACCGCCGACATCTCCCCCGCCGGCGAGTTGAAGGTGCCGGTCGGCGCGACCCTGGTGCGGCACTCCGACCCGTACGCGGAGGTCGCCGAGACGCACGCGAAGGCCGCGGGGGTGCTCACCGCGCTCGGGGTGCTCGCGCCGCCCGCGGGGACGCGGCGGGCCTCGGCGGGGTCCGGCGCGGGCTCGGCCGCGCCCCGGCTCGCCGACGACATCCGGGTGCGGGCCGCGCTGGACGCCCGGCGCTCCAAGCTCGCGCCGTTCTGGCTGCGGATGCGGCCCGGCGGCCCGGCCACCGCCCCGGCCGACGGCGACGCGGCGTCCGGCGGACCGGTGCTGGTGGTGGACGCCGAGGACACCTTCACCGCGATGCTCGCGCACGTGCTGCGCTCCTCCGGCCGCACCGTGGCCGTACGGCGCTACGACGAGCCCGGGCTGCGGGAGGCCGCGCTGGCGCACCTCGGGCCGGTGGTGCTGGGCCCCGGCCCCGGCGACCCGGCGGACACCGCCGACGCCAAGATGCGGTTCCTGCGCGCCCTCACCGCCGACCTGGTGCGCGACCACGCGCACGGGCTGCTCGGGGTGTGCCTCGGCCACGAGTTGATCGCGGCCGAACTCGGCCTCGACCTGGTCCGCAAGGACCACCCGGCGCAGGGCGCGCAGGAGGTGGTCGACTACTTCGGCACCCGTACGACGGTGGGCTTCTACAACACCTTCACGGCCCGCTGCGACGCCGACGCCGCCGAGGAACTGGCCATGCACGGAATCGAGTTGAGCCGCGACCCGGGCTCCGGCGACATCCACGCGCTGCGCGGACCGGGCTTCGCGGGCATCCAGTTCCACCCCGAGTCCGTGCTCTCCCTCGACGGCGCCGCCCTCGCCGCCGGGCTCCTCACCCACATCGCCACCACCGCCCGGGCGGTGCGACCGCCGGTATAGCGTGGTCGGCGTGGTTTTCGGGGGCCGCCCGGCCGACGGGGCGGGCGGCTCGGGGGAGGGAGCGCAGTCATGGGATTCCGCCGCAACAGGCCGCAGTTGCCGCCGGAGGAGGACCCGGTGCCGTGGCGGGAGGTCACCCGCTTCGTCGTCGGCCGGCGGGTGCGGGGCGACGAGAGCCGCATCGTGCGCCCGGCCTACGGGCCGCCGGCGGTCCGGGTGCCGAACGGCGGCGAGAACCGGTTCGCACCCGCGGTGTTCATCGAACAGCCGCACACGGCCGAGGAGTTGTACGACCTGTACGGCGCCCTGGACAGGGCGCCGATGTGCCGGGTGCTGCCGCTGGCCGGGACGGGGACGGACACCGCGGACCGCGGGGACGTCGACGGCCACCGGGTGGTCGACCCGGCCGGCGCGGAGATCGGCCGGGTGTTCCGCACCCCGCGGGCCAAGCGCTCCGTCCAGCAGACCCTGTGGTTCCAGCAGCCGGGACACCCGAACGTGGTGGCCCGCCACCACTGGGCGACCGGCTCGACCCGTGAGGTGGCGGGCCGGGTGACCACGGCTGCGGTCGGCACCGCGGCCGTGGTCGCGGTGGGCCTGGCGCTGAGCGCCATCGGGCTCGACGGCGACGGAGACGGCGAAAGCACCGGCGACAGCGGGCGCTCCTCGTCGAAGCCGGTGACCTGGCGGGCCGGCGACGAGGACGTCCTCGACTACCTCCCGGGCCAGGGCCGCCAGCGCCCCTACGTCCCCCGGGCCGACTGGCTCGACCTGCGGCTCGCCTTCGCCCTGGCCGTCCTCCGCGAGAGCTGGTGACCGGACGGCGATCCGGCCGGGGCCGGGGCCGGGGGCACCGGGGTCATACGGCCAGGGGCTGCGCGTGCGGTGCGTGCGGGGCCTCGGCGCCGAGCCCGACGTGCCGGGGCTCCGCGCCGAGCCCCTCCACGCCGAGCCCCAGCACGTCGCCCACCAGGTGCGCGACGGCGCTCAGCAGCCCGGCTTCCGACGTCGTCCCGTCCAGGACGAGGTCGGCCCGATCCCGCGCGGGGGCCACGTACTCCGCGTGCCGTTCCCGCCCGCTGAGCAGGTAGTTGCGGAGCGAGACCCCCGGGTCCTGCCCGAAGACCTCGATCTTGCGCAGGATCTTCCGGGCCAGCCGGATGTCGTCGGGCGTGTCCACGTACACCCGCCAGGTGGCGCGCTCGGCGACCGCGCGGAGGGTGAGCGCGAACAGCCCCTCCACGACGACGAGCCGGTGCCGCCCGCCGGTGGCCGCCGCGTCGATCGCGGTGGCGACGGCATCCTCGTCGATGGAACCGGGATGGTTCCAGTCGAGCGTCTCCGCCCCGGTCGCGCTCAACGTCCGCACCCCGCGCCCCGGATCGTGCGCGGGCACGTAGAAGTCGTCGAGGTGGACGAGACCGACGGTCTCGGGATGGTGCCGCGCCAGCGCTTCCGCAAGGGTGGACTTGCCGGAAGCGGTGCCGCCTGCGACCGCGAGTACGGGCACCGCGTGCCCTCCCACAACACCCGTCATACCGGGCGCTCCTCAGGTGCTCAAAAAAGGTGGGGACAGGACGAGAAGGGGAAAACCAAAGCGGCCGGACATGCCGGGTGGAGGGATGGTAGGGCGCGCGGATGGCCTACGGCAAGCGCCGTAGGCCATGAGTCGGGCAACGTGCGGAACCGGTGCGTCCGGCGCCGCGACCAGGGCGGTGACCAGGGCCGGACCGAGGCGGGACCGGAGCCCGAACCGGCAGCCGTCACCGGGGCGCACCCGCGGCGGGGAAGCGACGGCCGCGCTACCCGAAGAACACCTCCGCCTCCGCGTAGAGGGCCGGGTCGACGGTCTTGATCCGGGCGGTCGCGTCGCCGATCGGCACCCGCACGATGGCGGTGCCGCGCAGCGAGACCATCGTGCCGAAGTCGCCGTCCCGGACCGCGTCGATGGCGTGCAGCCCGAACCGGGTGGCCAGCCACCGGTCGAAGGCGCTGGGGGTGCCGCCGCGCTGGACGTGGCCGAGCACCGTGGTGCGGGCCTCCTTGCCGGTGCGCTTCTCGATCTGGTGGGCGAGCCACTCGCCGACGCCGGACAGCCGGACATGCCCGAAGGAGTCGAGGGTGCCGTCCTTGAGCACCATGTCGCCGTCGCGGGGCATCGCGCCCTCGGCGACGACCACGATCGGCGCGTAGCGGATCTTGAAGCGGCTCTCCACCCAGGCGCAGACCTGGTCGAGGTCGAAGCGCTGCTCGGGGATGAGGATGACGTTGGCGCCGCCGGCCAGGCCGGAGTGCAGCGCGATCCAGCCGGCGTGCCGGCCCATCACCTCGACCACCAGGACCCGCATGTGCGACTCGGCGGTGGTGTGCAGGCGGTCGATCGCCTCGGTGGCGATGTTGACCGCCGTGTCGAAGCCGAAGGTGTAGTCGGTGGCGGACAGGTCGTTGTCGATGGTCTTGGGGACGCCGACGCAGGGGATGCCGTGCTGCTCGTACAGTTCGGCGGCCACCCCGAGGGTGTCCTCGCCGCCTATCACGATGAGCGCGTCGACCTCCTCCTCGGCGAGGGTGCGCCGGACCCGGTCGGCGCCGCCCTCCACCTTGAGCGGGTTCGTGCGCGAGGAGCCGAGTATGGTGCCGCCGCGCGGCAGTATGCCGCGGACGGCGGGGATGTCGAGACGTACGGTGTCCCCTTCGAGGGGGCCGCGCCAACCGTCGCGGAAGCCGGTGAAGTGGTAGCCGTATTCCTGGGTGCCTTTACGGACGATGCCGCGGATGACCGCGTTGAGGCCGGGGCAGTCTCCGCCGCCGGTCAGGACTCCGACCCGCATGGACTCTTCCCTTCGTCGCAAGCCAGCTGTGCCGGATGTGCAACCTCCGCCAAGCTAGCGTGACTTGGGTCACATGTCGCCGTCCCTGCGGTCGTCCGCCGCGCTCCCCCGGGCGCCCTGGTCACCCCGGCCGCGCGCGTCGGCCCGGCCCTCCTCGCCGCCCTCGTCGTCGAGGCCGCGCGCGATCGCGTACCGGACCAGCTCCACCCGGTTGTGCAGCTGGAGCTTGCCGAGGGTGTTCTGCACGTGGTTCTGCACGGTGCGGTGCGAGATGACCAGGCGCTGGGCGATCTGCTTGTAGCTCAGGCCCTTCGCGACCAGCCGCAGCACCTCCGTCTCGCGCTCGGTCAGCCGCGGCGCGGCCGGCTCGTCGGACTTCGCCGGCACCGGCTCGGTGGCGAGCCTGCGGTACTCCCCCAGCACCAGCCCGGCCAGGCCCGGGGTGAAGACCGGGTCGCCGGCCGACGTACGGCGTACCGCGTCCACCAGCTCGGCCCGCCCGGCGGACTTCAACAGGTAGCCCGTCGCACCGGACTTGACCGCTTCGAGTACGTCGGTGTGCTCGCCGCTGGCCGACAGCACCAGCACCCGCAGCGCCGCGTCGTGCGCGATGGCCTCCTTGCACACCTGCACCCCGGACGCGCCGGGCAGGTTCAGATCCAGGACGAGCACCTGGGGGCGGGCCGCACGGGCCCGGCGGATGGCCTCGGGCCCGTCGCCCGCGGTGGCCACCACCTCGAAACCGGCCTCGGCGAGGTCGCGGGCGACCGCGTCCCGCCACATCGGGTGGTCGTCGACGACCATCACCGTCACGGGCCGGTCCGGCCCGGCGTGCTCGGCGGTGCCGAGGGTCATGGCGTGGGTCCCCCTTCGGTCCGGCCGGCGTCGGTACCGGCCGGTTCGGTGCGTACGGCCGAGGCTACCGGGCCGCCGGGTACGGTCCCCGGCCGCGGGAGCGCGGGGGATACGGCGGCGGGGCGCGGCTCCGCGGTCGCCGGGTGCGGGCCCGTACGCCGGAGCCGCCCCTTCTCCGGCACCGCCTTCGGCAGCCGCAGTTCCACCTCCGTGCCCTGGCCGGGCACCGAGAGGACCTCGGCGCTGCCGCCCAGGTCCCGCAACCGGCCCCGGATCGACTGCGCGACGCCCAGCCGCCCCTCCTGCGCCGCCGCGGCCAGCCGGCCCTCCGCGATGCCCGGGCCGTCGTCCCGCACGGTCACCAGCACCGCGTCCGGCTCGTCCTCCAGCAGAATCCAGGCGTGCGCCTGCTCGCCCGCGTGGTTGCGGACGTTGTCCAGTGCCGCGCCGACCGCCGCGGCCAGCTCGGCCGCGGCGCCCGGGTCCAGCGGCACCGGCGTGCCCGGCGCCGACACGGTGACCCGGCCGGAGGCGTACCGGGCCAGCAGCGTCCCGAGGTCGACCGGGCAGTCCGGCACGGGCGAGCCGTCGGGAGCGGTCGGCGAGGGCTCGGGGGTGCCCGAGATCAGCGAACGCAGCGCCACCTCCTGCTCGCCGGCCAGCCGGCCGAGTTCCGCCGCCTCGCCGCCCGCCTGGTCGCCCCGGCGCTGCACCATCGCGAGCACCTGGAGCACGTTGTCATGGATGTCGCGGGCCAGCCGCTCCCGTTCCTGGGTGGCCGCCTCGATCTGCAGCGCCCGGGCCAGGGTGCGCTCGCTCGCCCGGGCCACCTCGACGACGTAGCCGATGGCGATCGCCGCGATCCACACCAGCACCAGGTTGTGCAGGGTCTCCGGGCTGGGGGTGCCGCGCTCCACGAGGTCGGCCGCGGCCACCACCGACGCGGCCAGCGCCGCCCAGCGCCAGCCGCCCTTCACCGCCCACGCCAGCACCGATCCGGCGGTCCAGATCGACGGAAGCGTGAACGCGCCGGACTCTATCCGCGCGGGCGCGTCCACCACCGCGGTCAGCAGCACTCCGGTCACCGCGACGGCCAGGTCCACCACCAGGAACGCGGGCGTGCAGCGTGCCGCGTTCTTCACCCGGCCCAGCGTGGCGAACGTCCACAGCGTCAGTACGCCCATGTACACGCCACCCGGCAGCGGGTGCCGCAGCTCCCCGGACGCATGCACGTACAGCGCCACCGCGTACCCGCAGGTCAGCACCCGATACGCGAGCAACGCCCGCCACAGCGGCAGCTCCACCGACATCTTCACGGCCACGCGTTCCTTTCCCCCGAACCGCCAGTCTCCCCCGGGCCCCGGGTGCGCTGCCCTCTTTTCACGGGAGGACCCGCACGAAATCAGGCGCGCAGGGGGCGCCTCCCAGGCGAAGCTCCGGGGAAGAACGGAGCGCGCAACCACCCACCGGCCCGCGGCCGGTACCCGAGCTCAGCCCCCGACGGCGCGGATCAGGCCGCCCCACCCGAGAAGGTCCCGGGACTCACGCTGCCGGATCGGACGGGGGGTCCGCCTTCGCCGCCTCCGCGATCATCCGCTTCGCCGCCGTCGCGTAGATGTCCACGTACTCCTGCCCGGACAGCTTCATGATCTCGTACATCACCTCGTCGGTGATGGAGCGGAGGATGAACCGGTCGTGCTCCATCCCGTTGTAGCGGGAGAAGTCGAGCGGCCGGCCGATCCGGATGCCCGGGCGGATGGAGAGCTTGGGCATGACCTGCCCCACCGGCTGGACCTTCTCCGTGTCGATCATGGCCACCGGGATGACGGGCGCGCCGGTGGCGAGGGCGACCCGGGCCAGGCCGCCCGGCTTGCCGCGGTAGAGCCGGCCGTCGGGCGAGCGCGTCCCCTCGGGGTAGATCCCGAACAGCTCACCGCGTTCGAGCACCGCGATCCCGCTGTTGATCGCGGCCTCGCCGGCACCGCGCGCGCCGGAGCGGTCGACCGGGAGCTGCCCGACGCCCTTGAAGAACGCGGCCGTCAACTTCCCTTTGACCCCAGGGGTGGTGAAGTACTCCGCCTTCGCGATGAAGGTGACCTTGCGGTCGAGCATGGACGGCAGGAAGAAGGAGTCCGAGAAGGACAGGTGGTTGCTGGCGAGGATCGCCGGACCGTCCTTCGGAATGTTCTCCATCCCCTCCACCCACGGGCGGAAGACAGCCTTGATCGGCTTGCCGAGAACGATCTTCATCGCGCCGTAGAACAACGGGGCCTCCTGTTGCCGTCGCGATGACCTTAACCCGCGCGGGGGCCGGTGGGGCTTACCCCTGGGGATCGGGTCCGCGTACGCTGAACGTCCGACTCCCGTGTACCCGCGTACGCGTCGTTGAACAGGAGATGCACGGTGCCGCTCATGCCCGGAGCAGAAGCGTACCGCCATGAAGGCGGCGAGACCGGTGTCCTGATCTGCCATGGTTTCACCGGCTCCCCTCAGTCGATGCGCCCGTGGGGCGAGTACCTGGCGGAGCGGGGGCTGACCGTGTCCGTGCCGCTGCTGCCCGGACACGGCACCCGCTGGCAGGACATGCAGGCCACCGGGTGGCCGGACTGGTACGCCGAGGTGGATCGCGCACTGCGGTCGCTGCTCGACTCGTGTTCCCGGGTGTTCGTGTGCGGCCTGTCCATGGGCGCCACCCTCACGCTGCGGCTGGCCGAGAAGCACGGCGCCGCGATCAGCGGGCTGGTCCTGGTCAACCCGTCGGTAAAGGCCGACGGGTTGCAGATCAAGGCGGTACCGCTGCTGCGGCACATCCTGCCGTCCGCGCCGGGCATCGCCAGCGACATCGCCCGCGAGGGCGGCGTCGAACTGGGCTACTCCCGGGTGCCGATGCGCGCCCTGCACTCGCTGACGAAGTTCTGGCCGGTGGTGCGCGCGTCGTTGCCCCAGGTCACCCAGCCGGTGCTGCTGCTGCACAGCAGGGAGGACCACGTGGTGCACCCGTCCAACACGGCGATGGTGCTGGGCAGGATCTCCTCCACCGACGTCACCGAGCTGGTCCTGGAACGCAGTTACCACGTCGCCACCCTCGACCACGACGCCGAGCGGATCTTCGCCGAGTCCCACGCGTTCATCGAGCGGCTCTCCGCGACCACGGCCACCGAGGAGGTCACCGCCGGTGGCTGACGCCGATCGCGAGGACGAGGGCGCCGCGCCGCTCGACGAGGACGCCGCCTGGGCGGCCCTGGTCGCCGGTTACGACGAGGAGCCCGAACCCGGGGCCGGGTCCTGGCCCGAGGCCGAGAACGTGACGCCGGACCAGCCGAAGACGCCGCCCGCCGAGGACCCCGCGGCCATCACCCCGCCGCCGACCCGCAGCATCGTCATCCACCCGGTGATCTCCGGACCGCGGGACTACGAAGTCGAGGATGACGACGAGGACGCGCACTACGTCCCGCCGGAGCCGCCGCCGCTGCCCGAGGCCGACGTCACCACCAAGTTCGCCTGGCTCGCGGTGCTCGGCGGGCCGCTGCTGCTGCTCGTCTACGTCCTGCTCCAGCTCGACATCACCTGGTGGGTGATCCTGGTCGGCGTCGGGGGGTTCGTCGGCGGGTTCGCCACGCTGGTGGCCCGGATGCGGACGGGCGACGAGGACGACGAACGCCCGGACGGCGGCGCCGTCGTCTGACCGGCGGCCCGGCCGTACGGGCGGCCCGGCCGTTGTCGGGGCAGCCCGGACATCGTCCGGAGGAGACGGCCCGGGCCGGGACGCGCGTGACCCCGGGCCGGGACGCGTGACCCCGGGCCGGGACGCGTGACCCCGGGCCGGGACGGGAAGGCGCTAGGCCGGGACGCGCAGGGCCGCCAGCACCGGGAGGTGGTCGGTGGCCGAGGCGAGGTCGGTGCGCTTGACGCCCGGGAGGTCCAACGGGACGCCGGCGCCGAGGACTTGGATGCCCGTGGAGGCGAAGATCGCGTCGATCCGCCGGCGGGGACCCAGCGCGGGAGAGGTGGGCTCGCCGCCCCACGGTTCGGTGGCCCAGGCGTCCTGGAGGGTGCCGGTCAGCCGCCGGAAGGCGCGCCCACCGGGCGGGTCGTTGAGGTCGCCGCCGACCACCCGGTGCTCCTCGCCAAGGGCGTCGAGGCGGCGCAGCAGGAGGTCGGCCTGCTCGGCGCGCTCGTCGGCGCGCAGGCTGAGGTGGGCGCTGAGCACGGACAGCCGGGTTCCGCCGAAACCCAGCACGGCGGTGGCGAAGCCGCGCTGGTGGAGCCCGGGGGTGCGCGGCAGCAGGATGTCCTCGGTGCGGATCACCCGGGCCCGCAGGGACGCGAGGACCATCGGCCCGGCGGCGGGAGCGCCGCCGGTGACGTAGAAGAGCCCGGTCGACTCGGCGAGGCGGGCCGCGGCCTTGCGCCACCGGAAGAACCGCGGGGCCTCCTGGACCAGGACGAGGTCGGGGGCGCAGGCACGGATCACCCGGGCCAGCGCCGCCGTGTCGTCCCGCAGCGAGCGGACGTTGTAACTCAGTACGCGGATGACCGCCGAGCCCCCTGGCTCCGTGGCGGAACTCGGCAGATCTTCCACTCGCGCTGCGCTTTCGTCGTGTCGTCCGGGTCGGCTCGAACCGGAGGGGTCGAGCCGGAGAGGTCGAACCGGTCGGGTGGGATGGGTCGGGTGGAACCGGTCCGGTGGGACCGGGTCCGGTGCGACCGGTCGGGTCGGGTCGGGTCCAGTCGGTCCGTTTCCGGTCCGGGCCGGACCCGAGCGCTCAGCCCTGGCGGGCCAGGTCCGCCGCCCCCACCAGCCCTGCCTTGCCGCCGAGTTGGGCGGCGAGCACCTGGGCGTGCGGCCGCCACTCGCCGCCGATCAGCCAGCGCCGGAACGACTTGCGGATCGGGTCGAGGACGAGCTCGCCCTCGTCCGAGACGCCGCCGCCGACGATGAACGCGGACGGGTCGAAGAGCGAGGCGAGGTCGGCGAGGCCGGCGCCGGCCCAGCGGGCCAGCTCGCGGAAGGAGTCGATCGCGACCGGGTCGCCCTGCCGGGCGGCGGCGCTGATGTGCCGGCCCTCGATGCTCTCCGGGGTGCCGTCGCCGAGGGCGAGCAGCACCTGGGCGTTCTCCGGAGTGGCGTTGGCACGCTGCTTCGCGTACCGGACCAGGGCGCGGCCGGAGGCGTACTGCTCCCAGCAGCCCTGGCTGCCGCAGCCGCAGAGCAGGCCGTCGGGCACCACGCGGACGTGGCCGAACTCCGCGGCGACGCCGAACCGGCCGCGGCGCAGCTTGTTGCCGATGATGATGCCGCCGCCGAGCCCCGTGCCGAGCGTGATGCAGATCACATCGGAGTGGCCCTGTCCGGCGCCGAAACGGTACTCGCCCCACGCCGCCGCGTTGGCGTCGTTCTCCACCACGACGGGCAGCCCGACGCGCTGTTCGACCTTGTCCTTGAGCGCTTCGTGCCGCCAGTTGATGTTGGGCGCGAAGAGCACGGTGGCGCGCTTGTCGTCGACGTAACCGGCGGCGCCGATGCCGACGGCCTCGATCTGATGACCGGTGCTGACCTGGCGTACCGCCGCCACGATCGCGTCGATGACGCCTTCGGAAGTCGACGGTGTCGGCACCTTGACGGTCTCGAGAATCGAGCCTTCCTCGTCGACCACTCCGGCCGCGATTTTGGTGCCGCCGATGTCGACGCCGATGGTGAGTCCCATGTGTCCCTCAGTTTTCGGTCGATCCCCGCTAAGAGAACCGTACCGGAGAGGGGGTCAGTCGAGGTCGATGTGTTCAGCGGTTGAACGCGCGGAGCTCCCACCTGAGGTCCAGCGCGCCTCCGCTCCGGCCACCGCGGAGCGGTAAGCCGCCAGGAGTTCGGCTCCCGCGGTGCTCAAGTGATCGAACAGATCCGGGTTGCGTTCCTTGATGGGTTCGACAACGGAACGCACCTGGGAGATGACGCCTTGCGCGGCCATCTGCACGGCCGGGTTGCGGAGGGTGGCCAGCCGCTCCGTCACGGCGTCCCCCACGGCCTCCGCCAGCCTGCGCAGTTCGTCCGCCGCCGAGCCCGGCATCTCGCCCGCCTGTGCCCTTCGCCGCGCGTGCTCCGCCGCGATGTCCTCCGCGCTGGCCTTCGCCCACGCGTCAGCGTCGGGACGGTCCTTGGCTTCGCTCATGATCGGCTCCAAACGGTGTGTATCTCCGACGGTACCTGAACCCCCCGAGTTTCCCCTTTCTCCCGGTTCCGGGACCACCCGCCGGTGGTGGGCTTCTCGCGCCGTTCTCCCCCAGAGCTTCGCCTGGGAGGTACCCCCACGCGCCCCTGGGTTTGTGCGGGTACTCCGCGGTGCGGCTCCGCCCGCTCTGCCCCTTCGCGGGTTGCCGGATCTTCCGCCGGTAAGTGGCTGATCGCGCAGTTCCCCGCGCCCCTGGGTAAGCCGACCTTCGTACGGAGTGGGGTGACGTGGCTGAGGTGCGCTGTCCCCGCGGCGAACAACCACCCACCAAGGGGCGCGGGGAACTGCGCGACCAGCCCAGCACCGGGAGAAGATCCGGCAAACCCCGCAAGGGGCAGCCTGGACGGCAGTCCAGCCCGCCAAAGCCCGAGAGAGGCAAGCATTCCCGGGCACCCCGAAGGAAGCGAGCTTCTTTTCACGGAGGAGCCGAGCGCAACCAGGGGCGCGGGGAACGGCGCGACAAGCCACCCACTCACCGCAAGGTCCCGGGACGGGCGGGTCCGGGCCACCCGGGGGGTTCAGCTCGGCCACACCGTGGGGTCGGGGACGAAGCGCACCCGTAGGGCGCCGTCGCGGAGGGCGGCACCCTGGACGGTGCAGCGGCGGAGCGCCGAGGGGAGGGGGAGAATACGGCGGAACCCACCTGCGTCGACGACGAGTTCGTCCCCGCGCCGGACCAGGTCGAGCCCTTCGCGGTCGGCCCCGGGCAGCGGAAGCACCCAGAGGAAGTGCCCTTCGGTGCCGAGCAGATCCTCGACCTCCCAGGGCTCGCCGGCCCGCGCCGGACCGCCGGACAGCGGCACCCCGCCCAGCTCGGCAAGATCCGCGGGGATGCGCGGCTCCCGCCCGAGATGCGGGAGTTCGACCAGCGGTACCCCGTCGGCGGCGCAGCTCTCGGCCACCGCCTTGAGCTCGCTCTGCTGCTGCCCGGACAGCCCCGCGAGGAACGCGTCGGCCGAGCCGGTCGGCAGCAGGCGGTTGGCGACGACGGCGGCGAGCCGGTGCCCGTACAGGGCCAGCCCGGTCCGCGCGGTGCGCAGCGCCTCCTGGGGCCGGGCCCCGGGGTCGAGGACGACGGCCACCGCCGTGCCGGGGTCCTCGATCACCGCCTGTACGGCGGCGAGTTCGCGGTCGGCGCGGGCCGCGGCGTCGTACGCCCACTCGGCGGGCATCGGGACGCCGGCGAGTTGGGCGAGCACCGGGCGCAGCGCGCGGGCGGCCTGCCGGTCGGGGGGCAGAAACCGCCAGAGGTAGCGGCGCAGTTGCTCCGGGAGCGCCAGCATCCGCAGCGCGTCCCGTACGGCGGGCAGGTCCACGACGACCAGGTCCCACGGGGACGGGCCGGCGGCCCCCGTGTCGTGCTGGTCGGACAGCACCCGGGCCTGCCGCAGCGCCCGCAGCAGGGCGAGCGGGTCGGCGCCGGGAAGTTCGGTCAGTTCCTCCGGGTCCAGCGGCGCCGCGCCGAGCAGGGCGAGCAGCGCGCCTGTCCGGCTCTGCGCGTCGAGCGCGCCCTCGCGGAACGCGGCGGCCGGATCGACCGGGCCGACCGTCAGGCCCGGCGCGGTGACCTCGGCGGCGGCCCGGTCGGCGGTGAGCAGCAGGGTGCGGCTGCCGCCGCCGGCCGCTGCTGCGGCGACGGCAGCGGCGACGGTGCTGCGGCCGGCCCCGGACGCGCCGGTGACCAGCAGGGTGCGTACCGCGGTCACGCTCAGACCGACTTGCCGGACGTGCCGGACCCGGCGTCCGTGCCGGCGCCCTCGACGCCCTCCGCGGGCCGGTCCGCGTCGCCGGACTCCACCCGCTGCTTCAGGCCGGCCAGCGCCCGGTCGATGATCACCTTCTCGGCCTTCCGCTTGATCATCCCGAGCATGGGGATCTTCACGTCGACCGTGAGCTGGTAGGTGACCTCGGTGCGGCTGCCGCCGTCCAGCGGCACGAGCGCGTAGGAGCCGTCGAGGGTGCGCAGCATCTGGGACTTCACCAGCGACCACCGCACCTCGTCGGCGCCGATCCACTCGTACGCCAGGGTGTGGTCGTCCTTGATCGCGCCCGCGTCCAGCACCAGCCGCACCTGCGCGGCGCGCCCGGCGTCGTCGGTGGCGAGCACCTCCGCCTGCTTGACCTCGCCGGTCCACTCCGGATAGCGGTCGAAGTCGGCGATGACGCCCATGACCGCGGCCGGCGCCGCCTCGATCGTGATGCTCGACCTCGTGTGTTCCGCCATCGCCGTGGCCCTCCGGACTACTGGTGCATCTGGTGAAAGTGCTGATAGCGCTCGTACTGCTCGACCTGTCCCGACGTGGGGAAGGCTATCGCGCCGGGCCGTGCGGCAGGTCACCACTGGAGTGCCCAGGGGACGCGGGTGTGGTTGAAGTGGCCGACATTGACGCATTCGGTGCGGCCGATCCGGGTGCGGCGCACCAGCGGCTGGTGGACGTGCCCGAAGAGCGCGTACTTCGGCTGCACGGACCGCACCGCGTCGAGCAGCGCCTCGCTGCCGCGCTCGAACCGCCGGGCGGACGTGTCGTAGCAGAGTTCGGGGACGGCCGGCGGGATGTGCGAGCACAGCACGTCCACCGGGCCGAGGGCGGCCACCTTGGCGGCGTACGCCTCCTCGTCGATCTCGTACGGGGTGCGCATCGGGGTGGGCAGGCCGCCGCCGACGAAGCCGAAGACCCGGCCGCCGATCTCCACGGTGGCGCCGTCCAGGACGGTGGTGCCGGGCCGGGCGTACTCCTTCCACAGCCGGGGCACGTCGACGTTGCCGTAGGTGGCGTAGGTCGGGGTGGGGAACGCGGCGAAGAGCTCCGCGTACTGCTTGCGCACGGCCTGCTCGATCAGCGCGGGCCGGTCCCGGCCGGCCCACAGCTCGCGGTCGAGCACCCGCGCCTCGTCGAAGCGGCGGGCAGTGCGCAGGGCCACCATGCGGTCGGCGTTGGCCTCGCCGAAGAGGTCGGGGAAGATGCCCCGGGAGTGGTCGGCGTAGTCGAGGAAGAGCACCAGGTCGCCGAGGCAGACCAGCGCGTCCGCGCCGTCCCCCGCCCTCGCCAGCGCCTCGACCGCGCCATGTACGTCACTGACCACGTGAACCCGCATGCCGTCACCCTATGCTCGGGTGTGTGACCCTGAGAACATCTGCCCTGCGCCCCCTATCCCGAGGCTTTACCGATGGGTAACGTCCTCGCAGTCCATACCTTCCCTCCGGGTGCGACGCGGCACCGATGAGGAGCAGCAGCCTTGCGTGAGTTCAGCCTTCCGGCCCTGTACGAATTTCCCGCGGACGGCAACCTGACGGACCTGATCCGCCGCAACGCCGCGCAGCACCCGGACACGCCCGTCATCGGCCGCAAGGACTCCGCCGGGCACTGGCAGGACATCACGGCGGCCCGCTTCCTCGACGAGGTGCGGGAGGTCGCCAAGGGCCTGATCGCCTCCGGGGTGGAGCCCGGCGACCGCGTCGCGGTGATGTCCAGGACCCGCTACGAGTGGACGCTGCTGGACTTCGCGATCTGGACGGCGGGCGCGGTGACCGTGCCCGTCTACGAGACGTCGTCCGCCTCCCAGGTGGAGTGGATTCTCGCCGACTCCGGCGCGGTCGCGGTGGTGGTGGAGTCGCAGCCGCACGAGGAGACGGTGGAGTCCGTACGGGAGCGCCTGCCGCAGCTCAAGCAGGTGTGGCGGATCGACGGCGGCGGGGTGCGGGCCCTGGTCGAGGCGGGCAGCGACGTCTCCGAGGCGGTGGTCGACGAACGCTCCACAGCCGCCGGCGCCGACGCCCCGGCCACGATCGTCTACACCTCGGGCACCACCGGCCGCCCCAAGGGCTGCGTGCTCAGCCACCGCAGCTTCTTCGCCGAGTGCGGCAACGTGGTGGAGCGGCTGAGCCCGCTCTTCCGCACCGGGCACTCCTCGGTGCTGCTCTTCCTTCCGCTCGCGCACGTGCTCGGCCGCCTGGTCGAGGTGGGCAGCGTGATGGCACCGATCCGGCTCGGACACGTGCCCGACGTCAAGAACCTCACCGAGGACCTCCAGGGCTTCCGGCCGACCCTGATCCTCGGGGTGCCGCGGGTCTTCGAGAAGGTCTACAACACCGCCCGGGCCACCGCGCAGGCGGGCGGCAAGGGCCGGATCTTCGACAAGGCCGCGGACGTCGCGATCGAGTACAGCAAGGCGCTGGACACCCCCGGCGGCCCCTCGTTCAAGCTGCGGCTGACCCACCGCGTCTTCGACCGGCTCGTCTACGCCAAGCTCCGCGCGGTGCTCGGCGGGCGTGCCACCCACGCGATCTCCGGCGGCGCCCCGCTCGGCGAGCGGCTCGGCCACTTCTACCGGGGCCTCGGCTTCACCGTCCTGGAGGGCTACGGCCTCACCGAGTCCTGCGCGGCCACCGCGTTCAACCCGTGGGACCGTACGAAGATCGGCACCGTCGGCCAGCCGCTGCCCGGCTCCACCGTGCGGATCGCCGACGACGGCGAGGTGCTGCTCTACGGAGAGCACCTGTTCACCGGCTACTGGAACAACGACGCGGCCACCGCCGAGGCGGTCTCCGACGGCTGGTTCCACACCGGGGACCTGGGCACCCTCGACAACGACGGGTACCTGACGATCACCGGCCGCAAGAAGGAGATCATCGTCACCGCCGGCGGCAAGAACGTCGCGCCCGCGGTGATCGAGGACCGCATCCGCGCGGACGCGCTCATCGCCGAGTGCATGGTCGTCGGCGACAAGCGGCCCTTCGTCGGCGCGCTCATCACGCTCGACGAGGAGTTCCTGCCGCGCTGGGCCGAGCAGCACCAGAAGGCCGGCCGCACCCCGGCGGAGCTCTCCTCCGACCCGGACCTCCTCGCCGCCGTCCAGCACGCCGTCGACGAGGGCAACGCGGCCGTCTCCAAGGCCGAGTCCGTCCGCAAGTTCCGCATCCTGCCCGGCCAGTTCACCGAGGAATCGGGCCACCTCACACCGTCCCTCAAGCTCAAACGCTCCGTCGTGGCCGCGGACTTCGCCGCCGACATCGAGGCGATCTACTCCGCGTAGGGGGTGCCCCCGACCCCCCGGGGTGGGTGGTCCTGTCGGTCGAGGGACCACCTGCCGGTGGTGGCCGGTCGCGCAGTTCTCCCCCAGAGCTTCGCCTGGGTGGTACCTCCACGCGCCCCTTTGGGGCGTACCCGCCTGCGGCGGGAAGAGCCGCACATACCCAGGGGCGCTGGGGGTACCTCCCAGGCCCAGCTCTGGGGGAAGACCTGCGCGCTCAGCAGGCCACTGCATGTGGCCGGGAGCGGACCGCAAGGGGCGCGGCGCAGGCCCGTACACCCCCACCGGGCCGGCAACCGGCCTAGGCCGTGTTTTGGAAGTAGCGCCTGGCCCGTGGCGCCTGGCACGCACGCTCGCTTCGTTGTCGGGCTTGTCCGAGTAGGCCCACTACGAGGACAACCCTCCGCCTTGCGATCGCACGCACCAGACGCCACGGGCCCCGCCCAAAGGGCGGACGGCGCTACTTCCAAAACACGGCCTAGTGTTCTGAGTCGGGAATTCGCTTCAGATATCCGGCGAGGCGTTCGAGGATGTCCTCTGCGGTCTTGGTCCAGATGTAGGGCTTGGGATCGGTGTTCCAGGTGGCGATCCACTGGCGGATGTCGGTCTCCAGGGCCTGGACGGATTTGTGGACGCCTCGCCGTATCTGCTTGTTAGTCAGTTCGGCGAACCATCGCTCGACCAGGTTCAGCCAGGACGAGCCGGTCGGTGTGAAGTGCAGGTGGAACCGTGGGTGTGCCAGCAGCCAGGTCTTGATGGCCGGGGTCTTGTGGGTGGCGTAGTTGTCCAGGACCAGGTGCACCTGCAGGTCCGCCGGTATCTCCTTGTCGAGCTTGGCCAGGAACTTCTTGAACTCCTCGGCCCGGTGCCGGCGGTGCAGTGAGCCGATGACCTTGCCCGTGGCGACCTCCAGTGCGGCGAACAGGGTGGTCGTGCCGTGCCGGACGTAGTCGGCCGTCATCCGCTGCGGGACTCCGGGCATCATCGGCAGTACGGGCTGGGACCGGTCCAGTGCCTGGATCTGCGATTTCTCGTCCACGCAGAACACCAGAGCCCGCTCAGGCGGATCCAGATACAACCCGACCACGTCGTGGACCTTGTCGACGAAGTACGGATCGGTCGACAGCTTGAACGTCTCACTACGGTGCGGCTGCAGGCCGAACGCCCGCCACACCCGCGAGACCGTCGACTGCGACAGCCCCGTCTCCTTGGCCATCGACCGCGTCGACCAGTGGGTCGCGTCCTTCGGAGTACGTTCTAAAGTCCTGGCGATCAGGTCCGCCACCTGCTCATCGGTCACCGTGCGCGGGCCACCCGGCCTGGGCATGTCACCCAAGCCGGCGATCCGGTGCTGAACGAACCGCGCCCGCCACCGACCCACCGCATGCGGCGTCGAGCCCACCTCCGCCGCCACGTCTTTGTTCGACGCCCCACTCGAGCAGGCCAGGATGATCCGGCACCGCAAAGCCCACGCCTGCGGCGTCGAACGACGCCGCACCCACCCCTCCAGGGCAGCCCGCTCATCATCCGACAACACCAACTCGGCCTTCGGCCGACCCGTCCGCACCACAGACACAGCCTACCGTTATGAACAGAACTCCCGACTCAGAACACTAGAGCAGGGACTGGAGGCGGTTCGCCAGGAGGTCCCAGCTCCACGCTTCGTGGACCCACGCCCGCCCGCGCTCCCCGAGGGACCGCCGCAACTCCGGGTCACGCAACAGCGTGAGGATGCGGGAGGCGGCCTGTTCGGGCGACCCGCCGGGGACGACGTACCCGGTCTCACCGTCGAGCACGGCGTCCGGCGCCCCCCCGGAGTCGCCGGCGACGACGGGCAGCCCCGTCGCGGACGCCTCGAGGTAGACGATGCCGAGCCCTTCGACGTCGAGCCCGCCCCGCCGGGTCCTGCAGGGCATCGCGAAGATGTCCCCCGCGCCGTAGTGCGCGGGCAGTTCGGACCAGGGCACGCTGCCGGTGAACCGGACCGCCGCGGCCACCCCGGTGCGGGCCGCCAGCTTCTCCAACTCGCCGCGGTACGGCCCGCCGCCGACGATGAGGAGCACCGCGTCGGGCACCTCGCGGAGGATGCGCGGCATCGCGAGGATGAGCGTGTCCTGCCCCTTGCGCGGCACCAGCCGCGACACGCAGACCACCACCGGCCGGTCGGCGAGCCCGAGCCGCGCCCGCAGCACCGCGCCGTCCGGCCCGGGGTGGAAGACGCTCTCGTCGACGCCGGGCGGCAGCCGCACCATCCGCTCGGCCGCCTCGGGAGTGAGCGCGGCCGCGATCCGCGACCGGGTGTACTCCCCCAGGTAGGTCAGGACGTCGGTGCCCTCGCCGATCCTGCGCAGGAGTTGGCGGCTGGCCGGGAGCTGCGCCCACCCGGCCTCGTGGCCGTGCGTGGTGCCGACCAGCCGCCGGGCGCCCGCCTTGCGCAGCGCGGGCGCCATCAGGGCGAGCGGCGCGGCCGCCCCGAACCACACCGACGAGCAGTCGTGTTCCCGCAGCAGTTCCGCCGCGCGCCGGGTGACCCGGGGCGTCGGCACCATCATCCTGGTCCGGTCCCGCACCACGGTGAACGGCTGCTCGGCGTCGAACCGCGCGACCTCGCGCCCGTCCCGCCAGGTCGAGGCGTACACCACGACCTGCTCGGGGTCCATCCGCACCGCCATGCTGTGCACGAACGCCTGGATGCCGCCGGGCCGCGGCGGGAAGTCGTTGGTGACGATGAGGGTCTTTTCCATCGCCGCCGACAGTACCGCCTCGCCCCGGCCGGCGGGCCGCGCCACCCGTCCGGGCACCCTGAGCGGCGGTGCGCGGTCAGCGTCCGGCGGCCCACCGGCGGGCGGCGGCGATGCGCTCGGCGGCGGTGGGGTGGCTGCCGAGCAGGGCGTGGGCGAGGCGGGGCGGCGCCGGGTCGGCGACGTTCGCCACGGTGAGCCGGCGCTGCATGGCGATGAAGGTGGCGGGGTCGCCGGTGGTGTCGAGGGCGTGCCGGTCGGCGCGGCGCTCGACGCGCCGGCTGAGGAGGGCGGTGAGCGGGCCGCCGAGGGCGCCGCCGACCGCGGCCACGGCGGCGAGCAGCCAGGCCGAGCGGGGGTCGGCGAAGTGCCGTACTCCGGCGGCGTGCAGCAGCGGGTCCCAGCTGACGACGGCGGCCAGGACGCACACCCCGGCGGCGGCGCCGACCGCGCCCAGCGCGGTGCCGCGCGCCACGTCGCGGTGGACGACGTGGCCGAGTTCGTGGGCGACGACGAGTTCGACCTCGCGCGGGTCGGCCGTGCTCAGCAGGGTGTCGTAGACGACGATCCGCCGGGTGCCGCCGAACCCGGAGACGTACGCGTTGAGCGCGGTCGTACGGCGCGAGGCGTCGGCGACGAGCACGTCCCGTACGGCGACGCCGTCGCGGGCGGCCAGCGCCAGCAGGTCGGCGCGCAGCGGTCCCGGGGGCATGGGCGTGAAGCGGTTGAAGAGCGGTTCGAAGACCAGCGGGGCGAGGAAGGAGAGCAGGACCGTCAGCACGGCCGCGCCGAGCGCCGCCCACGCCCACCACCAGCGGGTCACCCCGGCGAGCGCGTAGACCGCGAAGAGGGCGCCGAGCGCCAGCGGCAGGGACACCAGCAGCCCGCGCAGCCGGTCCACCGCCCAGCCGCCCCAGCCCTGCGTGACCAGGCCGTAGCGGGCCCTGACCACCCGTCCCCGCGCGGCGAACGGCAGCCCGGCCGCCTCGCCCAGCAGCACGAGCGTGACCGCGCCGCCCACCACCCGCACCGCCCACGCGGTCCCGAAGGCGCCGACCAGTCGCGCCCCGCCTCCGGTCAGCCCGAGCGCGAGCAGCAGCGCGAGCGAGACCGCGGAGGAGGCCAGCGTCAGCGGCAGCACCTGCCGCCGCAACGCCTGTCCCCGTGCGACCTGCTCGGCCGTGAAGTCGGGCCCCTCGCCCACGGGTTCGGGGCTCTTGGCCTCGCCGCGGCCGTTCTCGCCGTTCGCGTCCTGCCCGCTCAACCCAGCTCCTGTTCCACGTAGGCGCGCCACTTCGCGGTGAAGTCCGCGAGCCCGATGCCGAGCGAGGCGCGCAGGTGGGAGTCGAGTGTGCCGCCCTTCGCCACCGCGCGGTAGAACGTGGTCAGCGTGTCCGGCGACCACTGGTCGGCGATCATCCGGCAGGCGAGCCACCCGCCCTCGTACGCCTGGGCGAGGCCCTTGGCGGTGGAGCGGAAGTCGGCGTCGGTGGGGAGCGCGGCAGGGGTACGGCCGGCCTCGACGTCGGCGGCCAGCTCGGGCGCGATCTCGCGGGCGGTGCGGCCGGAGTCTCGGTAGGCCACCCAGTCGGCGACGCCCTCGGACAGCCACAGCGGGGTGGACGCGGTGGTGGACAGCCGGGTGGCGACGTGCGTCGTCTCGTGGGTGAGCACCACCTGCCGCCCGAACGCGGACAGTTCGCCGAACGCCGCCGGGTTGAGGACCACCCGGTCCGCGGGCGCCGCCGCGTTGCCGCCGCCCTCGCCGGTGGTGACGGCGGCGATGTCCCGGTAGTCGGCGGGCTTCGCCGAGAGCAGCGCCGCCATCTGGTCCAGGGTGGACGGCGCCTCGATCACCACGCTGCCGGGCCAGCCGGAGCCGAACGCGTGCCGCACCTCGGGCACGGCCTTGTCCGCGTCGTCGGCGTAGCCGCGCAGCGTCTTCTCGCTGCCGAGCCCCAGCACCAGGCTGTGCGTGCCGCGCACCACCCGCACCGGACCCTGGTCCCAGATCTGTACGGCGGTGCGGTGGCCGCTCGCGTCGCCGTCGTCATCACCCGCCAGGTACCAGCGGGTGCCGTGCCGCGCGAGGGTCAGGTAGGCGGTGGAGACCACCGGGCTGCTGTCGTAGCCGCGCAGCCGGTAGCTCAGCCGCACCTCGGCGGCGGTGCGGCTGCTGCCGTCGGCGGTCGGCGGCAGCGCGAACGCGCCGGTGCGGACGAGTTGGTACGACCACGCGGCGAGCGGCACGTCGGCGAGATCGGTGAACACCTCGCGTTGCTGGGTGCGGAAGCGGGTGGCCGCCGGGTCGATCCCGGCGAGGAAGGCGGCGCGGTCGTGGTGCAGCACCGCGGTCGCCCGCCGCGCGAGCAGGGCCCGCGCGGCCGCGTCCACCGAGGAGGTCTTCTTCGCCGCCGTCCCGCCCGACCCGGTGCACCCCCCGGCCAGCAGCACCCCGCACACGCCGAGTGCGACCCCGCGCGCTCCGCGGATGAGCCGCACCGTCCGAAGTGATCGAGCCCCATCGTGCACGCAGTGATCGTACGGGGCTCACCTTTCCCCGAGGCGCGCCGGGCCCGCCGGTCCAGCCCCCCGCGACGAGTCGCCGGACCACCCGCCGGGGGCCGACAGGACGGGGCTGACCGGGCGGACCGTCACGGACGAGTGATCGCGGTGATCGGCATCATCGTGACCGGGTCGTAGCGGACCCGGGCGCCCGGGTAGGGGGCGTGGATGACCTGGCCGCCGCCGACGTACATCGCGACGTGGCTGGCGTCGGAACGGTAGATCACGAGGTCCCCCGGGCGGGCCTGGTCCAGCGAGACATGCCGCCCCGCGTTCATCTGCTCCTGCGAGGTCCGCGGCAGCGCCACCCCGGCCTGCGCGTACGCGTACTGCATCAGCCCCGAGCAGTCGAAGGAGTTCGGCCCGGTGGCGCCCCACACGTAGGGACTCCCGAGCATCCGGCGGGCCGCGGCGACGGCGACCGCGGCGCGCCCGGAGGACGCGGGCAGGTCCAGCAGGGGCGGCAGCACCTGGTCGCGGGAGGCGCGGTCACCGCCGCCGCGGAAAGCGGCCTGCTGGGCCGCCGGCATCGCGTGCAGCAGGGTCTGGGCCGTGGCCAGCGCCCGCTGCACCTCCTTCTTGCGCTGCTGGAGCTGCCGCGAGGTGCCCTGCAACTCCGCGAGCTTGCCGGTCGCCTGGTCCCCCTCCTGCCGCAACGTCCGCTCGGCCTCCTGGAGTTCGCCGAGCCGGGCGGCCTGCCGGGCGCCGAGCCGGTCCAGCGCGGTCGCCTGGTCGAGGTACTGGGACGGCCGGTCGGAGAGCAGCAGCGCCAGCGTCGGGTCCATCGCGCCCTCGCGGTACTGCGAGGCCGCGACCGCGCCGAGGTCGTCCCGCAGCGCGTTGACCCGCTGCTGGCCGCGCGCGGCCCGGTCCTGGAGGTCGGCCACCTCGCCGCGCAGCCGCTTCGCGGTCTCCTGCGCGGCGTCGTACTTCTGGGTGGCCTGCTCGGCCTGCTGGTAGAGCTGGTCCAGCCGGGTCGCGGCGTCCGGGGCGGTGCCACCGGCAGGGTCGGCCGCCGCGAACTGGGCGGCACCGCCGGACAGCGCGGCGGTCGCCGCTGCCGCCGCCGACAGCACGGTGACCCTGGTGGTACGGGAAGCGAGTCCCGGCTGCGGGGTGCGTCGATGGGAAGCCACGAACGCTGACAGTAATCGCGCCGTGGCGCACGGTTCAAAGATCCGCGGCCGCCCGAATCCGGACCGCGACCGCGAACCGCAGGTCACACGCCCGCCGTCGGCCCTCTCGGCAAGGTGTTCATCACCCGTCCGCCGTACGGGAGTCGGGCGCGTCACCGTCGACACCGGCTGTCATACGAACGAACGGGTACCCGCGAACGGGCCGGGCGGCCGCCCCTCAACGGAGCGGCCGCCCGGGCCAGGTCATCAGCCGGGGCGCTCCGCCCCGCGCGGGTGCGTCAGATCCGCACGCCGAACTCGAACGGCATGTCGCTCATCGCCTCGTACCGCACCACGGCGCCCGGCTTCGGGGCGTGCAGCACCTGGCCGCCGCCCGCGTAGAACCCGACGTGGTGGAAGTCGCCGTAGAAGATGACCAGGTCGCCGACTTCGAGCTGGGAGGCGTTGTAGATGCGGGTGCCCGCGTTCGCCTGCTCCTGCGAGGTCCTGGGTATGGTCACGCCGGCCTGGGCGTAGGCCCACGAGGTCAGGCCCGAGCAGTCGAACTGGCTGGGGCCGGAGGCGCCGTAGTAGTACGGGGAGCCGATCTTCGAGACGGCGGCGTCGAACGCGTTCTTGGCGCGGGCGCTGGCGGCCTTGGTGTTGCCGAGGTCCACCCGGGAGCTGGCCCGGTTGGCCGCCGCCGCGTCGTCCTGCGCCATCTGCGCGCGCTGCGCGGCGGTCAGTCCGTTGAGCACCGACTGCGCCTTGGCGAGCTTCGCCTGCGCGTCCTTCTTGTTCTTCGCCAGGTCGGTGCGGGTGCTCTGCACCTCCGCGAGCTTCGCGGTGGCCTCCGCCCGCTCCTGGTCCAGCGTCTGCTTCGCGTTCTCCAGCTGCGTGAGCGCACCGGCCTGGAGCGAGGTGATCTGGTCGAGCGAACTCGCCTGGTCCAGATAGTCGTCCGGGTTGGAGGAGAGGAAGAGCTGGAGCGAGGGGTCGATGCCGCCGCTGCGGTACTGCGAGGCCGCGATCGCGCCGATGTTGTCCCGCAGCTTGTTCAGGTGCTCCTGCTGGCGGGCGACCTGGTCCTGGAGGTTCGACGCGTCCTTCTGCAACGACTTGAGCTTCTCGTTGGCCGCGTCGTACTTCTGGGTGGCCTGCTCGGCCTGGTCGTAGAGCGCGTCGACCTTGGTCTTGGCGTCCTTGACGGACTCCTTGGCCGGGGCGGCGGCGTTGGCAGCCTGCGAGGACAGCGCGACCGCTGCCGCCGCGGTGGCGGTCAGCACGGTGACGCGCACGCGGCTTGTCGGCTTGGGACGACGGTGGGACGCCACGAAGGCGGTCTCCTTCTTCCTTCAGCCGCCTACCGGTTCACTGGCGGGCGGCCTCCGAGCGCCACCCGGGTTGGATGATCGACTGCGCGGAGGTACGAGCCCAGACCCTAGTGACCGAACTGTGATCGGTTCAAATCCTTGCAGGCAAAATCTCGACCGCTTCGCATATTCTTTACGCGCCCTGTACCCGGGGTGAGGGCAGGAGGACACTGCGTTGGCGGTCGTGCGCTCGTGAACGCAAGCCGCCGTCGAACGGCCGGAAAGAGCCGGTGAGTTCACGCCACCACCACAGAGCGCGCGGGAAACCTCCCGCGCGCTTCGCACCGTCCGTACGCCTGTCAGGCGCTATGCCCGTTTCACACCCGGGCGAGCCGTTTGAGCAGCAGCACCGAGGCGACCGGGCGGGCCCCGGCCTTCGCCACGCCGTCGGCGACCTCGCGGTCCGCGGAGACCACCACGATCTGCCGCCCCGGCGGCTCCGCGCGCACCAGCCGGCGGATCAACTCGTCCGCGGTCTCACCGGCCTTGGAGAACAGCACCCGCACCCCGCGCGGCGGCGCGAGCAGCACCGGCATGTCCAGGTCGGCCCCGTCGAAGACGCAGGTCACCTCCGCGCCGCTCTGCGCGGCCAGCGCCGCCAGCCCGCCCAGCAGCCGCAGCCGCTGCTTCTCCAACGGCAGCGCGGGATAACCGGTCTTGGTGACGTTGTAGCCGTCGACCACCAGGTGCGCCTGCGGCAGCGCGAGGAGTTGGTCCAGCAGCGCCGGGTCGGTCGCGGACAGCGCCCGGGTGGCGATGTCCCGCGCGCTGAACGACCCGGGCGCGACCGCGTCCACGGTGTCCGCGGGCCGTACCCCGAGCGTGTCGCGCGGCGGCAGCGCCAGCTCGCGGCGCAGCCCGGCCGCCGCGTCGAGCACCGTGTCCAGCAGCAGCCGCAGCCGGACCTCCTCCACGCTGCGGCCCTCGCGCACCGCGCGCCGGCCGGCCTCCACCACCGCCTCGGCCTCGGTGAGCCGGGTCCGCAGCCGGCGCGCCTCGCTCTCGGCCGCGGCACGCTCGCGCGCGGCGGCCGCCCGGGCCTCGTCCAGCTCGGCCTGGAGCTTGCGCTGCGCGGCCTCGGCGCGCTTCACGTCGCTGTGCGCGGCCCGCAGTTTGCGGTGCAGCGCGTCGCCGTCCTTGCGTACGGCGTCGAGTTCGCCGCGGGCGCGGGCCGCGTCGGCGCGGGCCTGGGCCTGGAGCGCGACCACCTCCTCGCGCAGCCGGGCGAGTTCGCGGACCGTCTCCTCGTCGACCCGCTCGGCGTCGGCCCGCTGGGCCTCCTCGCCCGCGGTCGCCACGAGCTTGGCCCACCCCTCCGGCCGCAGCAGATACGCGGCCGCGGCCACGTCCAGCGGGTCGGCGGCCGGCGGCGGGGTGCCGGAGTCCAGCGCCCCGGTCAGCTCCGGCTGCGCCTCCCGCAGCCGCCCGGCGACCTTCAGCCGGAAGCCGGGGTCCGACTCCAGCGCGGCGGCCAGCGCGGTCGCCGCGTACTTCACCCGGCGGGACGGCGTGAAACGGGCATACGGCCGCAGCGACACCGGCAGTTCGGGGAAGGTGAACCCGCCGAAGGCGTCGGCGGCGATGGCGACCACCCGGTGGCGTACGCCTTCGGGCAGCGGCCGGTCGAGCGCGGACTCGACCGCGCCGTCCTGCTCCGCGCCGCGCGCGTCGTCAGCCGCCGCGTCCCCGCCGGCCTCGTCCTCACCCACCGCGTCCGTGTGCTCCGCGGCATGCTCGGCGGAAGGCTCGGCCGGGCCGGTACGGTCGGCGGGCGCGCCGCCGTCCGCGGGCACGGCGTGCTCCACCGGCTCGGCGTCCCGCGCCGCTCCGGCGCCCGGCCCGCTCTCCTCGTCGGGCAGCGGTAGGCCGCCGTTACCATCCACCAGTCACTCCCTGTCGGGTTCCTCGGCGCCCTCCCGGCCCCCTTCGATCCCTCCGGCCGCCGCCTGCTGCTTCCATTGTCCCCGTAACAGAGCTCAACCCGTCGCGGAACCGTCCGTCACGTCCTTGCCGGGGCGGTCCACCAGTTCGACCTGGTCCACCGCGTTGCACCAGCGGCAGCGCACAGACTCCACGGTCTCGCTGAGCACCTCGGTCTCCTCGGTGCGCGGCTCACCGCCCAGATCGAGGTGGACGTACTCGACCACGCGGGTCGAGCGGGTGACGTCGAACCTGGTCAGATTGCCGCACAGCGTGCAGCGCCACCGGGTGGTCGCGGTCGGCAGGGGAACCGTCATCGGCTCCGCACCTCTTCTCGTCTCGGTGCGTCTACTAGGCGGACTATGGCTCACCCATACCCAACGTGAGGGGCGTGTGTGCCCCGGTCACCCTACGGCCTCGGAGGTCCGGCGCGCTGCGGCGAGGCGGTCCTTGCCGGTTGGTCCCGTTCCGTCATGATCGGTGCATGGTCATCCCGGTGTACGACAAGAACCCGGTCCGCCGCCCGCCGGTCGTGACCTACGCCCTCATCGGCATCTGCACCGTGGTGTTCCTGCTCAGCCCGCTCTCCGGCTTCGTCCGGCTGCACGGCAGCGGGCCCGCGCTCCAGTGCGCGCAGACGGTCTACTTCGACCGCTGGGGCGTCATCCCCAGCGAGCTGTTCCACGGGCGGCTCCCGGTCGGCGAGCTCGACCTGCCGGCCGGCTGCAAGACCCCGGGCACGTTCCCCAAGGTGCCGTTCCTGTCCGTGCTCACCTCGATGTTCGTGCACGGCGGCTGGCTGCACCTGATCGGCAACATGCTCTTCCTCTACGTCTTCGGCGACAACGTGGAGAACCGCATGGGCCGGGTCCGCTTCGCCCTCTTCTACCTCGCGGCCGGCTACCTCGCCACCTACGGCTTCGCCTTCGCCAACACCGACGACACGCAGAGCCTGGTCGGCGCCTCCGGGGCGATCTCGGGTGCCCTCGGCGCCTACCTCTACCTCTATCCCAAGGCCCGCGTCACCAGCCTCTTCCCTTTCCTCTTCTTCGTGCCGCTGCGGTTCCCGGCCTGGGTCGTGCTCGGCTTCTGGTTCGTCCTGCAGTGGCTCGCCGCCCAGACCGCGCAGGGCGGCCCCGGCGTCGCCTACCTCGCCCACGTGGTCGGCTTCGCCTTCGGGTTCCTGTGGGCGTGGGTCTGCTACCGGCCACGGCGTAAGGTGAGCGTCGTCATCGGACCCACCCAAGGAGACGTCCAGCCGTGATCACCGCGATCGTGCTCATCAAGACCTCAGTGGACCAGATCCCCGAGATCGCCGAGTCGATCGCCGCGTTGGACCACGTCAGCGAGGTGTACTCGGTGACCGGGACGTACGACCTGGTCGCGCTGGTACGCGTGGCTCGCCACGACGACCTCGCGGACATCATCCCCGGGCAGATCTCCAAGATCCCGGGGGTGGAAGTGACCGACACCCACGTCGCGTTCCGCACGTATTCCCAGCACGACCTGGAGGCCGCGTTCTCCATCGGGCTGGACTCCTGAGGAACCGCAGGTCCTGCCCCCGGATGGTCCGGTCCGACCATCCGGTCCGTTCCGGCTGGTCGCGCGGTTCCCCGCGCCCCTTGGTGGTGCACTTCTTCCGCGGCGTGCAGCCACCGGCCGGGGACGCGTGACGGGCAGCCCGGGCGGTCCCGTCACCGTACGGGCACGCACCGCCCGGCCTCGGTGCGGTAGCGCCACGCCGCACCGTCGCGGACGAGGGTCCGGACGGCCCCGAGGAAACGCTCGATGTGCTCCTCGGGCGTACCCGCCCCGAAGCTGACCCGCACGGCGTTCAGGGAGCGCTCGCCGGGCGCCGCGTCGGGCGCCCCGCACTCCCCCGGCTCGTCCGGCTCCGTGTCGAGCAGGGTCCGCACCAGCGGGTGCGCGCAGAACAGCCCGTCCCGCACCCCGATCCCGTACTCCGCCGAGAGCGCGGCCGCGAAGTGCGAGGAGTTCCAGCCGCGGACGACGAAGGAGAGCACGCCGACCCGGGCGGAGCCGGACCCGAACAGCGAGAGCACGCGGACCTCGGGAAGCTCGCCGAGCCCGTCCCGCAGCCGGGCCAGGAGTTCACGCTCACGGGTGACAAGGGAGTCGAAGCCGGCCTCGGTGAGCGCCTTGCACGCGGACGCGATGGCGTACGCGCCGATCACGTTCGGCGACCCGGCCTCGTGGCGGGCGGTGCCGGAGTGCCATTCGACGGACAGCCCGTCGCCGGAGCGCGCGACCTTGCGGGTGGCGCCGCCACCCGCGAGGTACGGCTCGGCGGCCCGCAGCCAGTCGGCCCGGCCGGCGAGCACCCCGGCGCCGAAGGGCGCGTAGAGCTTGTGCCCGGAGAAGGCGACCCAGTCGACGTCCAGCGCGGTGATGTCCACCGGGTGGTGCGGGGCGAGTTGGGCGGCGTCGAGCACGATCCGCGCGCCGTGCCGGTGCGCGGCGGCGGCCAGTTCCCGTACCGGCCAGATCTCGCCGGTGACGTTGGACGCGCCGGTCACGCAGACCAGCTTCGGGCCCTTGGGGGCGCCGTGCAGCGCCACGTCGAGGGAGGCGACGGCCTGTTCGGGGGTGCGCGGCGCGGGCAGGTACTCCACCCGCGCGCCCTCGGCACGCTGCCAGGGCAGCAGCGCGGCGTGGTGCTCGGTGTCGAAGACGAAGACGCGGGTGCCGGCCGGGAGCGCCGAGGCCAGCAGGTTGAGCGAGTCGGTGGTGGAGCGGGTGAAGATCAGCTCGTCGTCCGGGCGGCAGCCGAGGAACTCCGCGACGGTCTCGCGGCTCTGCTCGAACAGGTCGGTGGACAGCTGCGACAGGTAGCCGGCGCCGCGGTGCACGCTGCCGTAGTAGGGCGCGTAGGCGGCGACGTCGTCCCACACCCGCTGGAGGGCGGGGGCGCTGGCGGCGTAGTCGAGGGCGGCGTACCCCACTTCCCCGCCGGTGACGAGCGGCACCCGCACGTCACGGCCGAGCACGGGCAGCGGGGTGGTCGTACAGGCGGGGCAGTCGGTGGCGGCGGCGCCGGCGGCGGGGCGGGCGGCGGCGCTGACGCCAGTGGTGCTGGTGGTACCAGTGGTGCTGGTGGTGACGGTCAAGGCGAACTCCCGGCGGAAGGCAGGCGAAAGCACCACGAAGCGTGCAGCCGAAAGCGACTGCGCGGGCGGCGCGGAGCATGAAGATCGGGCGGAATTGCTGGTTGCAGAACCGGGGCCGACTGGCCCTAACGCATTCGCTTGCTCATGAAAGAACTCCCCAGTCCGGCTTGCTGTGAGCCTCGCTGCATCACAGCCTGGTCATCACCCGGGGCACCCCGCCTCGGACGGAGGGTTGCCGGACAGCGAGCCGGGGCCTTTGCGCTGTCACTCGTGACCTGGAACAAGATTGTGCCATACGGCGACGCGGGCGCAAGATGCCGTCCGCTCAGTGGACGGCGCCGCACGCCCGCGCCCGCACGCTCTGTACCGATATGCCCGTTTCACGCCCACCGGTGGTACGCGCCCGCGTACGTTCCGGTGTCCGCGCCGCGCCGCTAGCCGCGGGTGGCCGCCACCCACCGCTCCAGCACGGCCTCGGCCGCACCCGAGTCGATCGACTCCGCGGCCCGCTCCAGGCCCTTGATGATGCGCTCCTCCAGCGTGCCGCCGCTTGCCGGCGTCAACGCGGTCAGCGCGGCAGCCGAGTTGAGCAGCACCGCGTCCCGCACCGGCCCGCGCTCACCGGCGAGCAGCCGCCGGGCCACGTCCGCGTTGTACGACGCCTCGCCACCGCGCAGCGCCTCCACCGGCACCAGTTCCAGACCGACGTCCCGCGGGTCGAAGCCGGCGTGCTCGACCTTGCCGTCCCCGACCACCCACACCTGCGAGGTCGCGGTGGTGGTCAGCTCGTCCAGGCCGTCGTCACCGCGGAACACCAGTGCGGACGAGCCGCGTTCGGCGAGCACCCCGGCGAGGATCGGCGCCATCCGCAGGTCCGCGACCCCGGTCGCCTGTGCCTTCACCCGGGCCGGGTTGGTCAGCGGGCCGAGGAAGTTGAACGGAGTCGCCACCCCCAACTCGCTCCGGGCGGTGGCCACATGACGCAGCGCCGGGTGGAACCTGACGGCGAAGCAGAAGGTGATGCCGACCTCCTGCGCCACCTCGGCGACCCGCTGCGGCGACAGGTCGAGGTTGACGCCCAGCGCCGCGAGCACGTCGGACGCGCCGCTCCTCGACGACGCCGACCTGCTGCCGTGCTTGACCACCCGGGCGCCGGTACCGGCCACCACGATCGCCGACATCGTGGAGATGTTCACGGAGTTCGACCGGTCGCCGCCGGTGCCGACCACGTCCACGGTCGGACCCGGCACCTCGATGGTCGTCGCGTGCGCGTACATCGCCTCGACCAGTCCGGCGATCTCCGCGACCGTCTCGCCCTTGCTGCGCAGCGCCACCGCGAAGCCGGCGATCTGGGCGTCGGTGGCCTCGCCGCTCATGATCGAGTCCATCGCCCACGCGGTCTCCGCGGAGCTGAGGTCGTCCCTGCGGATCAGGGCGCCGAGGATGTCCGGCCACGAGCGCGCGGCCCCGGGTTCGCCTCCGGCGGGGTGCACAACGCTCATGGCTTCACGCTCCTGGAATACGGCAACACGTCTGACCGCACCCTATCGGTGGGGTGTGCTCCGCAGGGGCGCGTGGGGGTCCTCCCGCGCACCGGGGAACGCCCGGGGTACGCCCGGGAACGACAAGGCCGCCCGGGCGTACCCGGGCGGCCTTGGCAGCGTGTCGACGGCTCAGTGGTGGCCGTGGCCGCTGGTGATCTCTTCGTACTCCTCGACCGTCGGCTTCGGGATCTGGCTGTGCTCGCCGTAGAACCCCTCGGAGAGCCTCGCCTGCACCTTCGCGACGGGGCTGACCTTGCGCGCGACACCGTTCTCGTCGGTCTCGGGTCCGAGGTCCAGCGGCTGCGGCTGGACGTGCGCGGTGAGCACGTGCAACTGCTGCTGCGACAGCGGCTCGTGCACCTCGATGAACTCGCCGTGCGGCAGCCGCTTGATGATGCCGCTCTCCCGCCCGTGCAGCACCTTGTCGCGGTCGCGGCGCTGGAGCCCGAGGCAGATCCGCTTCGTGACCCAGAACGCGGCCGGTGGTGCCAGGAAGAAGGCGACCCGCACGACCCAGGTGATCGCGTTGATCGACAGATGGAAGTGCGTGGCGATCAGGTCGTTGCCGCCACCGATCAGCAGCACGAAGTACAGCGTCAGCCAGGCGACGCCGAACCCGGTGCGCACCGGACGGTTGCGCGGACGGTCCAGCAGGTGGTGCTCGCTCTTGTCCCCGGTGACCCAGGACTCGATGAACGGGTACACCGCGATGGCCATCATCACCAGCGGGAAGACCATCAGCGGGATGAAGACGCCGAGCACCAGGGTGTGGCCCCAGGCCCTGATCTCCCAGCCGGGCATCACACGGATCAGGCCCTCGGAGAAGCCCATGTACCAGTCCGGCTGGGCTCCGGTGGACACCTGGTCCGGCCGGTAGGGGCCGATCGCCCAGATCGGGTTGATGGTGGCGATCGCGGCGATCGCGGCGATCACACCGAAGACCAGGAAGAAGAAGCCGCCCGCCTTCGCGGTGTAGATCGGCAGCAGCGGCGAGCCGACCACGTTCTTCTCGGTCTTGCCGGCACCCGGGAACTGGGTGTGCTTGTGGAAGAACACCAGGATCAGGTGGGCCACCAGCAGACCGGCCATCAGACCCGGCAGCAGCAGGATGTGCACCGAGTAGAACCGGCTGACGAAGTCGTGCCCGGGGAACTCCCCGCCGAACAGGAACATCGACAGGTAGGTGCCGACGATCGGCGTGGAGAGCACCGCGCCTTCCATGAACCGCACGCCGGTGCCGGACAGCAGGTCGTCCGGGAGCGAGTAGCCGGTGAAGCCGGTGAACATGCCCAGGAAGAGCAGGGTCCAGCCGAAGAGCCAGTTCAGCTCGCGCGGCTTGCGGAACGCGCCGGTGAAGAAGACGCGCATCATGTGCACGATCATCGCGGCGATGAAGATCAGCGCGGCCCAGTGGTGGATCTGCCGGACCAGCAGGCCGCCGCGGACCTCGAAGCTGATGTGCACCGTGGAGGCGAACGCCTCGGACATCCGCTGGCCGTCGAGCGGCGCGTACGGGCCGTTGTAGACGACCTCGTTCATGCTCGGGTGGAAGAACAGCGTCAGATACACACCCGTGAGGATGAGGATCACGAAGCTGTAGAGGCAGACCTCACCGAGCATGAAGGACCAGTGGTCCGGGAAGATCTTGCGCAGGTTGGACTTGGCCAGCTTGTAGAGCCCGAGCCGGCCGTCGGTCCACTCCGCGACCCGCTCACCGGGGTTCGTCGGGCGGCCACGCCGGGTCGGTGCATCGGTCGTGGTGCTCATGAGCGCTCCCAGAATGCCGGGCCGACGGGCTCCTCGAAGTCGCCGAGGGCGATGAGGTTGCCCTCACTGTTGACGCTGATCCGGAGCTGCGGCAGCGGGTGGCCCGCGGGACCGAAGAGCACCCGCGCGCCGTCGGAGAGGTCGAACGTCGACTGGTGGCACGGGCAGAGCACGTGGTGCGTCTGCTGCTCGTACAGGCTGATCGGGCAGCCGACGTGGGTGCAGATCTTGGAGAAGGCAACGATGCCCTGGTGGCTCCAGTCGCGCTCGCGCTTGTCCTTGATGTCGTCCGGCTTGAGCCGGATGATCATCAGGGCGGCCTTGGCGATCTGCTCCTGGAAGTCCTCCTGGCTCTCTTCGAGTCCGTCCGGCTGGGCGAAGGTCAGAGAGCCGACGACGACGTCCTCGGGACGCAGCGGCTGGTTGGTGTTGGTGTTGATCAGCTGCTTGCCCTTGGCCCACATGGTGTGGTCGAGCTTCTTCTCCGGCAGCGGGCCGAGGTCGCGCAGGATCACCAGGCCGGCCAGCGGCACCATGGTGAGCGCGCCCATCATGGTGTTGCGGATCAGCTTGCGGCGGCCGAAGCCGCTCTCCTTCGCGCCGGTGATCCACTGCTGGCGGACGTTCTCCCGCAGCTCGTCGTCGGCGTCGATACGGTGCCGCTCGTCGGCGACCTCCTCGTCCGACATCAGCGTCCGGGCCCAGTGCACGGCGCCCGCGCCGATGCCGAACAGCGCCACGGCCAAGGTGAGGCCGAGCGAGAAGTTCAGCGCACTGACGTGCCCGAACGGGAAGATGTAGACGATCTTGTCGACCGGGAAGATGACGAAGCACGCGATGAACGCGATGGTGCCGAGCATCGACAGCGTGAACAGGCCGGCCACCACTCGCTCGGAGTGCCTGGCCGCCTTCTCGTCGATGTCCTGGCGCCGGTACTCGTGGGGCGGCAGCCCGGGGTCGGCGAACGGGTCGGGCTTGGCGACCTCGTCGCCGTGGTGGCCGCCCCGCTCGCTCGGCAGGTTCTCTGGCACGTCGTTGTGCGATCCAGTCTCGTCGCTCATGATTTCTTGGCCTTAGTCGTCCGTGCAGCGAGCCAGGTCGTGAGACCGATCAGCGTGCCGAGGCCGAAGACCCAGGCGAACAGACCCTCGGACACCGGGCCGAGGGAACCGAGCGTGAAGCCGCCGGGGTTCGGGCTCTGCGCGCTGTCCACGGCCTTCAGGTACGCGATGATGTTCGCCTTCGCGTCGGAGGGCATCGTGCTGTCCGGGAAGGACGGCATGTTCTGCGGGCCGGTCTGCATCGCCTCGTAGATGTGCTTCGACGAGACGCCCTTGAGACTCGGCGCGAACTTGCCGTGCGTCAGCGCACCGCCCTTGCCCACGAAGTTGTGGCACTGCGTGCAGTTGGTCCGGAACAGCTCGCCGCCCTTGGCGACGTCGGCGGAGGCCGGGCTGTACTGGTCCTTCGTCGGGGTCGCCGGGCCGGGGCCCAGGGAGGCGATGTACGCGGCGAGCTGGTCGATCTCGCCCTGGCTGTAGGTGTTCTTCTTCGCCTCGACCTGCGGGCCGGGCTGCTTGGCCGGCATGCGGCCGGTGCCGACCTGGAAGTCCACCGCGGCCGAGCCGACGCCCACCAGGCTCGGGCCGTCTGAACTGCCCTGCCCCGACATGCCGTGGCAGCTGGCGCAGCCGACCTGGTAGAGCTTCTTGCCCTCCTCGATGGCGAGGGAGGACTGCGAGGAGTCAGCCTGCGCCTTGGGCGCCGGCGCGAGCGCGGCGTACAGCCCCCCGGTGGCCGCGAGCGCGAAGAGTAGGACGACAAGCGCCGCCAGCGGATGGCGCCGTCGTGCGGAGAGCTTTTTCACGGATTACCCCGGTGTCAGGATCTCTTGTGTCGATGCTTCTGGCTGTGCCGTCGGCGGGCCGTCGTCCTCCGTCCGGAGTGCGACGCTGCGCCGACCGCGCGGTACCGGCTACTTGATCAGGTAGATCGTGGCGAACAGGCCGATCCAGACGACATCGACGAAGTGCCAGTAGTAGGACACGACGATGGCCGCGGTCGCCTGCTGATGGGTGAACCGCTTGGCCGCGTACGTGCGGCCCAGCACCATCAGGAACGCGATCAGACCACCCGTCACATGCAGCCCGTGGAACCCGGTCGTCAGGTAGAACACCGAGCCGTACGGATCGGAGCTGAGCGAGATCCCGTCCTTCTTGACCAGGTTGGTGTACTCGAAGATCTGCCCGCCGATGAAGATCGCGCCCATCACGAACGTCACGATGAACCACGAGCGCAGCTTCTTCACGTCACCGCGCTCGGCGGCGAACACGCCCATCTGGCACGTGAAGGAGGAGAGCACGAGGATCGTCGTGTTCGTCGCGGAGAACGGCACGTTCAGCGCGTCGGCGTGGGCCTTCCAGAAGGTCTCACCAGTGACCGACCGAAGGGTGAAGTACATCGCGAAGAGGGCCGCGAAGAACATCAGCTCGGAACTCAGCCAGATGATGGTCCCGACGCTGGTGAGGTTCGGCCGGTTGACCGACGGGTGCGCGTGCCCGGTTTCTACTGCTGTTGCTGTCGCCACGTCCGACATTATGTCGGTCCCTTATCCGGCGCTGACTCCGGGGGTCCCCCTTCGGTGTGTCAAGCACCTTCCGCGACCCGCACGGCCTAGTTGGGCGTCCTTCGATCGGGCGACCCCTCCTCGGAAACACCCTGGCGGGAGTAGCATCCGAGCCACTTGAGAAAACCTTCACGAGGAGGAGCCACGATGCAGGCGACCGCCACGGTGCTGGTCTACAGCGACGACGCGAACACCCGGGAGCAGGTCCGGCTCGCCGTCGGCACCCGCCCCTCCGCCGACCTTCCCCCGGTGCAGTACGTGGAATGCGCGACGCTGCCCGCGGTGCTGAGCGAGTTGGAGAAGGGCGGCATCGACGTGATGGTGCTGGACGGGGAGGCCAACCCGGCCGGCGGAATGGGCGTGTGCCGCCAGGCGAAGGACGAGATCTTCCGCTGCCCGCCGGCGATGGTGCTGATCGGGCGCCCGCAGGACGCCTGGCTGGCCACCTGGAGCCGCGCCGACGCCGCGATCACCCATCCGGTGGACCCGGTGGCCCTCACCGACGCCCTGACGGTCCTGCTGCACCGCCGCCTGGAGCCCGTGACGAAGGCCGTCGCCCACCGGTAAGACCGGTGAGCGACGGCAGTCGGTGGGTGAAGGGATGACGGCGCCCACGCGAGGCGGGATCGCGGCAGGAATCAAGCCGTCTGCGGGGTGAGGCGAGCGGGGGTGCCGGCCGGGACGTCGACCGGGGTGGTCTGGTCCTGGTCGGTGCTGCCGGCCCCGGAACCGCTGGGGGTGCTGGGCGTGCTGCCGGCGCCGCCGCCGGAACCGCCGTTCAGCGCGCTGCCCTTCTGCCACTGGGCCCAGCTCAGGTTCCAGTCGCCGAAGCCGTTGTCGAACGGCGTCATCATCGGGCCCTGGCTGTTGACGACCCGCACGACATCGCCGACCCGGACGTGGTCGAAGAACCACTCCGCGTCCGCGGTGCTCATGCCGGTGCAGCCGTGGCTGACGTTGGCGGACCCCTGGGAGCCGACCGACCACGGCGCGGCGTGCACGTACTCGCCGCTCCATGTCACCCGGGTGGCCCAGTAGACGGGCAGGTCGTACGAGTCCGAGCTGCCGGCGGCGATGCCGACGGTGGAGCTCTTCATCTGGACGAACGACTCCTTGTCCAGCACCACCTTGATGCCGTTACGGGTGTCGAAGCCCGGCTTCCCGGTGGTGACCGGGAGGGTGCGGACCACCTTGCCGTCGTCCTTGAACGTCATCTCGTCGGTGGACGCGTCGGTGAGCGCCTCGATCCGGTCGCCGGTGTGCACGGTGAGCGGCTTGTCCGCGCCGCCGTACAGCTTCTTGGCTATCTGCACGCCGCTGAGGGTGCTGCGGGCGCTGATCGTGGCGTGGGCGGGCCAGTACGTGCTGGGGCGGTAGTGCAGGGTGCGGTCGTCGACCCAGTACCAGGAGCCCTTCGCCGCCTGGGGGTTGCTGCTGACCTGGAGGTGGGACTCCACCACGGCGCGGGACTGCCTGTCCTTGACAGGGGCGCTGAGCGTGGCGGTGATCGGCTCGCCGACGCCGTAGGTCCCGGCGTTCGGGCCGAAGGTGACGTGGAAGCCGGCCGCCGCTCCGGTGGTGTCGAAGGTGAGGGTCTTACGGCCGGGGTGGCCGCCCGAGTCCTCGGTACTCACCCGAACGGTGTAGTGCGCGCCGGCGGCGAGCGGGGTGGTGGAGTGCCAGTGCCTGCTGTCGGCACTGAGCTGGCCGCTGACGTAGCGCCCGGTCGAGTCGGTCGCGGTGACGTCGGTTATCTGCGAGCCGGTCTGCACGGAGACTTTGAGGGGCTTGGCCGGGTTGGCCTTGCCACGGCCGGAGGTACCGAAGGTGACCTTGGCCGCGGCGTCGTGGGGGGAGGCTGCCAGCGGGTTGCCGCCACCGCCGCAGGCGGTGAGCCCTATCGCGAGGGGCGCCGCGAGAATCGCGCGGCGCACGGTTATCAGCCGGCGGGGGCGGGGGCGCTCGGGAAGGTGGTTCATGCGTTCACGCTATGAACGGCCGCCGGTTTCCGCGCGGTGGACGCCTGCAAAACGGTGAGGGCGGGTCCTGAGCACCGTACTGGTACTCCGGACCCGCCCCTCGTGCCGGCGGCCGCTCAGCGGCCGCCTGCGCCGCCTACTGGGTGCGGTCCTCACCGTGGTAGTACTCGAACACCCATCCCCACACGCCGATCAGGATCACCGGCAGGGAGAAGAAGAGCAGCCACCAGCCGAAGATGATGCCGAGGAAGGCCAGGCTGCCGCCGATGCCCAGGGCGAGCGGCTGCCAGCTGTGCGGGCTGAAGAAGCCCAGTTCGCCCGCGTCGTCGGCGACGTCCGCGTCCTCCCGGTCCTGCGCGCCGGTGTCGGCCCGCCGGGCGGTGAACGCCAGGTAGAAGCCGATCATGGTGCACAGGGCGAAGGCCATGAACAGCGCCGTGGTGCCGGCCGCTTCCTTGGACCAGATCCCGTAGACGATCGCCGACGCCAGGATGAAGACGGCGAAGCCCAGGAACATCTTGCCTTGGACCTTCACTTGCCGGCCTCCGTCTCATCCGAGCCGGACAGCGCGGAAGCCGCCGGGGCGCCGCTGTGGGCGAGCGCGTCCATGGCCGCGATCTCCGGGTGGTGCAGGTCGAACGCCGGGGATTCGGAGCGAATCCGGGGCAGCGTGAGGAAGTTGTGCCGCGGCGGCGGGCAGGAGGTCGCCCACTCCAGCGAACGGCCGTAGCCCCACGGGTCGTCGACCTCGACCTTCTTGCCGTACTTCGCCGTCTTCCAGACGTTGTAGAGGAACGGCAGGATCGACAGGCCGAGCAGGAACGAGCTGATCGTGGAGACCGTGTTCAGCGTGGTGAAGCCGTCCGCCGCGAGGTAGTCCGCGTAGCGGCGCGGCATGCCCTCGACACCCAGCCAGTGCTGGACGAGGAAGGTGCCGTGGAAGCCGAAGAACAGCGTCCAGAAGGTGATCTTCCCGAGCCGCTCGTCGAGCATCTTGCCGGTCATCTTCGGCCACCAGAAGTGGAAGCCCGCGAACATCGCGAACACCACGGTGCCGAAGACGACGTAGTGGAAGTGCGCGACCACGAAGTACGAGTCCGAGACGTGGAAGTCCAGCGGTGGCGCCGCGAGGATGACACCGGTCAGACCACCGAAGGTGAAGGTGATCAGGAAGCCGATGGACCACAGCATCGGTGTCTCGAAACTCAGCGAGCCCTTCCACATGGTGCCGATCCAGTTGAAGAACTTCACACCGGTCGGTACCGCGATCAGGAAGGTCATGAACGAGAAGAACGGCAGCAGCACACCGCCGGTGACGTACATGTGGTGCGCCCACACCGTCACCGAAAGGCCGGCGATGGAGATCGTCGCGGCGACCAGGCCGATGTAGCCGAACATCGGCTTGCGGCTGAAGACCGGAATGACCTCGGAGATGATGCCGAAGAACGGCAACGCGATGATGTACACCTCTGGATGGCCGAAGAACCAGAAGAGGTGCTGCCATAGCAGTGCGCCGCCGTTGGCCGCGTCGAAGACGTGCGCGCCGAATTTTCTGTCCGCTTCCAGACACAGCAGCGCGGCCGCGAGCACCGGGAAGGCGAGCAGCACGAGCACCGCGGTCAGCAGCACGTTCCAGCAGAAGATCGGCATCCGGAACATCGTCATGCCGGGGGCGCGCATGCAGATGATCGTGGTGATGAAGTTGACCGCGCCGAGGATCGTGCCGAAGCCGGACAGCGCCAGACCCATGATCCACATGTCGGCGCCGACGCCGGGCGAGTTCACCGCGTTGGACAGCGGCGAGTACGCGAACCAGCCGAAGTCGGCCGCGCCCTGCGGGGTGACGAAGCCGCCCACCGCGATCAGCGAGCCGAACAGGTAGAGCCAGTAGGCGAACATGTTCAGCCGCGGGAACGCCACGTCGGGCGCGCCGATCTGCAGCGGCATGATCCAGTTGGTGAAGCCCGCGAACAGCGGCGTCGCGAACATCAGCAGCATCACGGTGCCGTGCATCGTGAACGCCTGGTTGAACTGCTCGTTGGACAGGAACTGGTTGCCCGGGCGCGCCAACTCCGCCCGCATCAGCAGCGCCAGGACGCCGCCGATCAGGAAGAAGGCGAACGACGTCACCAGGTACATCGTGCCGATGGTCTTGTGGTCGGTGGTGCTGAGCCACGACACCGCGATCGAGCCGGGCTTCTTGACCCGGGCCGGGATTTCGTCCTCGTAGGAGTCGTCGGCCTCCGCCGCTCCCTGAGGTTCGTTGAGAATGCTCATGTGGTCTTGGGCTCCGAGTTCTTCGCGTTGCCCGTGGTGGCAATGCCCGACGGCAGAAAACCGGTCTGACCCTTTGCCGCCAGGTCCTTGAGGTGCTGCTCGTACTGCGCCGGCGTGACCACCTTGACGTTGAACAGCATCCGGGAGTGGTCCACGCCGCAGAGTTCGGCGCACTTGCCCTTGAAGTCACCGAGCCGGCTCGGGGTGACCTGGAAGTCGTTGGTCTGGCCCGGGACGACGTCCATCTTCATCAGGAAGGGGATGACCCAGAAGTCGTGGATGACGTCACGCGAGGTCAGCACGAACCGGACGGACTCGCCCTTCGGCAGCCACAGGGTCGGCCCGGGAAGCCCGGTGTCCGGGTCCTTGCTGGCCGCGGTGCCGACGTCGTAGACGCCTTCCTCACCGGGCTGCCAGTCGAGCTTGTTCTGCGGGATCTCGTTGAGCTCCGCCGGCACCTTGGTGGGTGTGGCGGGGTTGCCGTCCACGTTCTCCAGGTAGTTGAAGCCCCAGCTCCACTGGAACCCGACCACGTTGATCACGTGCTGCGGCTTCTTCGAGGTGTCCAGCAGCTTCGTCTCGTCCCGGGCGGTGAAGTAGAACAGCACCGCGATCACGAGGATCGGAACGATCGTGTAGAAGGCCTCGATCGGCATGTTGTAACGGGTCTGCGGAGGGACCTCGACCTTGGTCCGGCTGCGCCGGTGGAAGATCACGCTCCACAGGATCAGGCCCCATACCAGTACACCGGTCGCCAGTGCGGCGGCCCAGGAGCCCTGCCAGAGGGAGAGGATTCGCGGTGCCTGTTCCGTCGCCGGGGTGGGCATACCGAGGCGGGGGTAGTCCTTGTAGGAGCAACCCGTTGCGGTTGCCAGGACCAGGCCCGCGGCCAGCGCCCGCGGCAGCCATCGCCGCACCGGGCGCCGCGACAATGGGGTACCTCCCACGCCGTCCTGGCCGTGGGGGAGGTCGGAGCCGTTGGGACTCACGTAGCGCCTTCCCGAGAGTCTCGCCCGCGCGTCCCGAGTGTTCCGGCCGTCTGCTGGTCGGTCGGCCCGAGCGCGGGCGCGTAGGTGTGGATGTTTATGCGGCACAAACCCTACTGGACGCTATTTGGAGTCTCGCGGGGAGGGGGGCCAACGCGCCGGGGCGCTCCCCGAAGGGGTGGATCAGGTGCGGATCGGGTGCGGATCAGGCCCGGTCCGATCCCGGAAATGCGCCACGCCGCGGGTGTTCTGACGCCGCGCCGAGCGGCGCGCCGGGGCGGGCGGCGCGGGTTGTAGCGTGCTGAGGTGCCCTACTTCGACGCGGCCTCCGCCGCTCCCCTGCATCCCGTGGCGCGCCAGGCGCTGCTCGCCGCGCTGGACGAGGGATGGGCCGACCCGGCCCGGCTGTACCGCGAGGGGCGCCAGGCGCGGCTGCTGCTCGACGCGGCGCGCGAGGCCGCCGCGGAGGCGGTGGGGTGCCGCGCCGACGAGTTGGTGTTCACTCCTTCGGGGACGCGCGCGCTGCACTCCGCCGTGTCGGGGGCGGCCGCCGGGCGGCGCCGGGTCGGCCGCCGGCTGGTGGTCTCGGCGGTGGAGCATTCGGCGGTACTCCACGCGGCGGAGGCGGCCGCGGGGGCCGAAACCGTACAAGTGGGGGTGGATCGGACCGGCCGGGTGCGGCCGGCGGACTTCGCCGCGGCGCTCGCGGGCGAGGGGCAGCCGCGGACCGGGCCGGAGTCGGGGGGCGGCGGTACGGCGCTGGCCGCGCTCCAGTCGGCGAACCACGAAGTGGGCACGGTCCAACCGGTCGCGGAGGTCGCCGACCTGTGCCGCGCGGCCGGGGTGCCGCTGCTGGTGGACGCGGCGCAGTCGCTGGCGTGGGGGCCGGTGGAGGGCGCCTGGTCGCTGCTGGCGGCGAGCGCGCACAAGTGGGGCGGGCCGCCCGGGGTCGGGCTGCTCGCGGTCCGCAAGGGCACCCGGTACGCCCCTCAGGAGCCCGCCGACGAAAGGGAGTCGGGCCGCTCGCCCGGCTTCCAGAACCTCCCCGCGATCGTGGCCGCGGCCGCGTCCCTGCGGGCGGTGCGCGCGGAGGCGGCGGCCGAGGCGGCCCGCCTGTCGGTGCTGGTGGACCGGATCAGGGCGGCGGTGCCGCGCCTGGTCCCCGACGTCGAGGTGGTCGGCCACGACCGGCTGCGGCTGCCGCACCTGGTCACGTTCTCCTGCCTGTACGTCGACGGGGAGGCGCTGCTGACCGGTCTGGACCGGGCGGGCTTCTCGGTCTCCTCGGGGTCCTCGTGCACGTCGAGCACCCTGACGCCCAGCCATGTGCTCAAGGCCATGGGGGTGCTGTCGGAGGGGAACGTCCGGGTGTCGCTGCCGGCCGGCACCTCCGCGGCGGACGTCGACCGCTTCCTCGACGCGCTGCCCGAGGTGGTGGCACAGGTGCGCGCACAGCTCGGCGCCCCGACGGCCGTACGCGGAGCGGGCGTTGGCGCCGGGGACGAGGACCCGGCAGAGGTGGAGCCGGCGGAAGTGAAGGCAGCGGAGGCGGAGGCAGCGGAGGCGGAGACGCCAGGGACGGATGCGCCAGAAGTGGCGGCCGAGGGCCTGCTGGTCGACTCGCTCGGCAAGCGCTGCCCGATCCCGGTCATCGAACTCGCCAAGGTGATCGGCGACGTTCCGGTCGGCGGCCTCGTCACGGTGCTGTCCGACGACGAGGCCGCGCGGCTGGACATCCCCGCGTGGTGCGAGATGCGCGCGCAGGAGTACGTCGGCGAGCGCCCCGCCGAGCGCGGCGTCGCCTACCTGGTGCGGCGCCGCGGCTGAGCGGGGACGTCCCGTACGTACGGTGCCGCGGCAACGGCCAGGCCGGTGCCGCGGGGTACGGTCAGGCGCCGATGTGCCCGCGCACCTCGTCGGCGGCCGTGTCGCCGTACGCCTTCGTGAACCGCTCCATGAAGTGGCCGCGGCGCAGTTCGTACTCCTGGGTGCCGAGGGTCTCGATCACCAGGGTGGCGAGCATGCAGCCGACCTGGGCGGCGCGTTCGAGGCCGACGCCCCAGGACAGGCCGGACAGGAACCCGGCGCGGAAGCCGTCGCCGACGCCGGTCGGGTCGACCTTCGCCTCTTCCTGCGCGCAGCCGACCACGATGTCCTGCTCGCCCTTGCGTTCGATCCGCACGCCCTTGGCACCGAGCGTGGTCACCCGGTTCTCCACCCGGTCCAGGATCTCCTCGGCGCTCCAGCCGGTCTTGGACTCGATCAGCCCGGCTTCGTACTCGTTGTTGAACAGGTACGCGGCGCCGTCGACCAGAATCCGGATGTCGTCGCCGTTCATCCGGGCGATCTGCTGGGAGAAGTCGGCGGCGAACGGGATGTTCCGGGTCCGGCACTCCTGGGTGTGCCGGATCATCGCCTCGGGGTCGTCGGCGCCGATGGACACCAGGTCCAGGCCGCCGGTCCGCTCCGCGACGTGGTGCAGTTCGATCAGCCGCGCCTCGCTCATCGCGCCGGCGTAGAACGAGCCGATCTGGTTGTGCGCCGCGTCGGTGGTGCAGATGAAGCGGGCGGTGTGCAGCACTTCGGAGATCCGCACCGAGTCGGTGTCCACGCCGTGGCGCTCCAGCCAGGCCCGGTACTCGGCGAAGTCGGCGCCGGCCGCGCCGACCAGGATCGGCTTCGTGCCGAGCTGGCCCATGCCGAAGCAGATGTTCGCGGCGACACCGCCGCGCCGTACGTCCAGCGCGTCCACGAGGAACGACAGGGACACCGTGTGGAGTTGGTCCGCGACGAGCTGATCGGCGAACTTGCCGGGGAAGGTCATCAGATGGTCGGTGGCGATTGATCCAGTTACGGCGATACGCACGACGGCGACTCCCGGGAAACGGTGGTGAGGTCCCCTCACGCTACCGGTCCCCGTGGAGTGGATGGCCGGGTTCCCCCCAGTGGCCAGGCCGTCCCCCGGCCGGCAACGGCAATCCCGGCCACAACGGCGGACGGCCGAAAATTACCGGTTGGTAGCCCTTTGTCCGCCCCGCGAACGTGCCTAGGGTCAAGGTATGAGTACTCCTCGCACCGCCCCGTACACGGAAAACCCCGAAAGCATGGCGGAACTGCTCGGCGACTGCCACCGCACCGCGCAGCACTGGAGCCACTCGGCCCCGGCCGCGCCGCAGCCCGCGCACGTTCGCCCCCCGGGTATCCACGTCCCGCCGAAGTCCGTCGCCGTCGTGCGGGACATGACGGAGTACGGCGCCTGACCAGGCACCCGACCGGGCGCCGCCCCCGCACCTCGCGCCTTCTCGCGCCCCACGCGCCCCAGCCTCACCCGAACGGTGGAACCGCTTCGCGCTCCGCCACGTCCCATGTGCACCTGACGGTCGACAGAGCCGAAGGAGCACCCAGTGAGCAAGGAACGCGACGACGGCGCCAACGAAGGCAGCACCCGTGGCACGCAGCCCGCGGCGAGCGCCGAGAGCCCGGAGAGCGGCGACCGCCCCACCCGTAAACCCCGGTGGGCCATCGCGGCGGTCGCGGCGGCCGTACTCGTGGTCGGCGGCGGTGGCGCCTGGTGGGCGTCCGCGGCGGGCGGCGGAGGCGGCGGCAACGCGGGCGACCCCAGCCCGCTGCGTATGGACGCCCCGGTGAACGGCGCCGCGCCCGGCGCTTCGGGGCCGACCGACGGCGGCGCGGACCTCTACCACCTGACCGGCACGCTGCCGCAGGGACCGGAGAAGGCCGCGGTCTACGCCGCGTCCGGCGCGCTGACCACCGCCGACGTGCAACGCCTCGCCCGGCTGCTGGGGGTGCCCGGCAGCGTGCGCACGGAGAACGGCTCGTGGCGGGTGGGCGCCGAGGCGGGCGCCGCCAAGCCGTCGCTCATGGTGAGCAAGGCAGCGCCGGGCACCTGGACCTACACCTCCGGCGGCGCGCCCGCGACGGGCGCGCGGACCGGCGGTTCCGACACCTCCCCGGTCCCCGCGGCGAAGGCGGCGGCCGTGGCGGCGCCGGTGCTCAAGGGGCTCGGGCTGTCCGGCGCGAAGGTGGACACCTCGACCGCGGTCGGCCCGATCCGCACGGTGAGCGCGGACCCGCGGGTGGGCGGGATGTCCACCCACGGCTGGACCACGTCGCTACAGATCGGCGCGGACGGCCGGATCAGCAACGGCTTCGGCCGGCTGTCGGACCTCGCGAAGGGCGACACCTACCCGGTGGTGAGCGCGGCCACCGCGCTCAAGGAGCTCAACGCCTCGACCACGATCATGCACCCGGGCGCCGTGAACGGCGGGATCGTGCCGTGCCGGGCCGTACCGGCGCCGTCCGCGAAGTCCGGCGCGAAATCCGGCGCGGAGTCCGGCGCGAAATCCGGTGCCACCTCCACGACGTCCGGCGGCGCCTCCTCGTCGCCCTGCGTGCCGAGCAGTGGCGGCGGGCAGTCGACCGAGGTGCGCGGCGCGTCCTTCGGGCTCGCGCTGGAGTACGTGTCGGGCGTCCAGACGCTGGTGCCCGCCTGGCTCTTCCAGACCGCGCCGGCCGGGGCGACCCGGACCTCGGTGGTGGCGCAGACCGCGGTCGACCCGCGCTACATCGCGAGCCCGAGCGGCAGCCCCGGCAGCGTGCCGCCCACCGGCCCGGCCTCTCCCCCGCCGTCGCTGAACCCGGGCGGGCCGATCCTGCCCACCAGCCCGGCGGACCCGGCGAACCCGCCGAGCGGCCGGACCGTGCACCGCGTGCCGATCGACTCCTACACCACCGCGGGCCGCACCCTCACGCTCGTCTACGAGGGCGGCGCGTGCGACACCTACCAGGCGTCGGCGAGCGCGAGCAGCGGCCAGGTGCGGGTGTCGGTGGTCGCGACGCCGAAGCCGAAGGGGACGGTGTGCCCGATGATCATCCGGTCGCTGAGCCAGAAGGTGACGCTGGCGGCGCCGTTGGGTGACCGCAAGGTGGTGGACGCCTCGAACGACCGGCCGCTCGCGGGCCGCTGACCGGCTCCGCGACCCGCCGGACACGACGAAGCGGCGGCACCCATGGGGGGTGCCGCCGCTTCCGTGCGACCGCTGCTGTGCGACGCGGTGGAATCCGCGACTCAGCGGCTCACCGACTCAGTGGAAGGAGTCGCCGCAGGCGCAGGAACCCGTGGCGTTCGGGTTGTCGATCGTGAAGCCCTGCTTCTCGATGGTGTCGACGAAGTCGATGGAGGCGCCGCCCAGGTACGGGGCGCTCATCCGGTCGGTGACGACCTTGACGCCGCCGAAGTCCTTGACCACGTCGCCGTCGAGGGCCCGCTCGTCGAAGAAGAGCTGGTAGCGCAGGCCCGAGCAGCCGCCGGGCTGGACGGCGACCCGCAGGGCGAGGTCCTCGCGGCCCTCCTGCTCGAGCAGGCTCTTCACCTTGGCGGCGGCAGCGTCGGACAGGAGGATGCCGTCCGTCGTGGTGGTCTCGTCCTGAACCGTCATGTGCTTCACTCCCGGGTTGTACGGACTGCTGGCTATCGATGCCTAACCGACGCCTATTCGGATTCATTCCGGGTCCGTGGCGACTTCTTCCTCACTCGTCCCTCCATGTTCGCACACGCCCAAGGGATGACCAGCGGTATGCGTCACACTGACGAAACCGGCATCGTCAATCTGACACGAACGGGTTATGATAGATAACGTCAAGTAGACGAGAAGGTCTGCGCGCTGCGAAGAAAGGGCTACGGGCCCGTGACCACCACACAAACGCCGACTGTCCCGACGGAGCCGCTGGACGTCCGGCCCACGCCACTCGCCCTGCTGCTGCTCGGCCGCGAGGCCGACCCGCGCAGCGAGCGCGGCGTGGAGTGCCCGGGCGACCTGCCCGCGCCGTCCGACCCCGACCTGGTCGCGCGGGCCCGGGCCGCCAAGGCCCGGCTGGGCGGGAAGGTCTTCATCCTCGGCCACCACTACCAGCGCGACGAGGTCATCGAGTTCGCGGACGTCACCGGCGACTCCTTCAAGCTCGCCCGCGACGCGGCCGCCCGGCCCGACGCCGAGTACATCGTCTTCTGCGGCGTGCACTTCATGGCCGAGTCCGCGGACATCCTCACCTCGGACGCCCAGCAGGTGATCCTCCCCGACCTCGCGGCCGGCTGCTCGATGGCCGACATGGCCACCGCCGAGCAGGTCGCCGAGTGCTGGGACGTCCTCGTCGACGCCGGTGTCGCCGATGCCACGGTCCCGGTGTCGTACATGAACTCCTCGGCGGACATCAAGGCGTTCACCGGCCGGCACGGCGGCACCATCTGCACCTCGTCCAACGCCCGGCGCGCGCTGGAGTGGGCGTTCGAGCAGGGCGAGAAGGTGCTCTTCCTGCCCGACCAGCACCTCGGCCGCAACACCGCGGTACGCGACATGGGCCTGTCGCTCGACGACTGCGTGGTCTACAACCCGCACAAGCCCGGCGGCGGCCTCACCGCCGAGCAGTTGCGGGCCGCGAAGATGATCCTGTGGCGCGGGCACTGCTCGGTGCACGGCCGGTTCTCGCTGGAGTCGGTCGAGGACGTCCGGGCCCGCATACCCGGCGTCAACGTGCTGGTGCACCCCGAGTGCAAGCACGAGGTGGTCACCGCGGCGGACTACGTCGGCTCCACCGAGCACATCATCAAGATGCTCGACGAGGCGCCCGCGGGCTCCGCGTGGGCCCTGGGCACCGAGCTGAACCTCGTCCGCCGCCTGGCCGCCGCCCACCCCGACAAGCAGATCGTCTTCCTCGACAAGACCGTCTGCTTCTGCTCCACCATGAACCGCATCGACCTGCCCCACCTGGTCTGGACCCTGGAGTCCCTGGCCGACGGCAAGCTGGTCAACCGCATCCAGGTCGACGCGGAGACCGAGCACTTCGCCAAGCTGGCGCTGGAGCAGATGCTGGCCCTGCCGTAACGCACCCGCCCGGCACCCCCGCCCGCGCCCGAGCGGGCCCGAGCGGGCCCGAGCACCCGACGGCCCCGGCCGGCGCACCTCCGCCGGCCGGGGCCGCCGCACGTTCAGCGCCGCACGTTCAGCGCCGCACGTTCAGCGCCGTGTGTCAGGCGCTTCCGGCACTTCCGGCACTTCCGGCACTTCCGGCACTTCCGGCACTTCCGCGAGGATGTCCGGCAGTTCGCTCATCCAGTCGAGCACGGCCCGCTCGTAGTGGATGCCGAAGCGCATCGTGGCGCGCTGGTACGGATTGAGGCCGCCCTGCTTCTCCGTGTCGAGGTATCCGGCGAGCCGCTGCTCGTGGGCCGCGCGGTGCCGCTCGACGTACTGGAGCAGCCTGCCGGTGTCGAGATGCGCCCCGAACGCCAGCGTCAGCAGCAGCGGGTACCGGATCTGCTCGGTCTCCGGCGGCTGCGCCATCCACTCCGCGAAAGCCTCCCGCCCGGCATCCGTGAGGGTGTACGGGCGCCGCGAGCGCGTCCCGGTGGCTCCGGCGTCGACGAGGCCGCGTTCGTCGAGCGCGCCGAGTTCCCGGTACACCTGGCTGCGCGTCAGGCTCCAGAAGTCCCCGATGAACGCCTCGGCGAATCCCAGCAGTTCATAGCCGCTCGCCTCGCCCGCGTGCAGGAAGCCGAGCAGCGAGGCGGCCGTCGGGTTGAGGTCGGTCCGCGTCACACACATCTCCCTTGACAGTCCACAGTGGACGGTGTTTGTCTGGTCGACACAGTCCACTGTGGCATATGGGGGAGCTTTCATGCATGCTGTCGTGTTGGTGGTCCATGTCGTGTCCGGCAGCCTCGGGCTGCTGGTGGGGCCGGCCGCGATGCTCGCGCCCAAGCGCCCGGGGCGCCATCCGCTACTCGGCCGGAGCTACCAGGTTCTGACCGGCACGCTGTGCCTGAGCGCCTTCGGCCTGGTCGCCTACCGGCCCTCGCTGTGGTGGCTCGGCGTGATCGGCGCGCTGACCTGGGCGGCGGCGCTGGCCGGCTGGTGGGTGCGGCGGGCGGCCTTCAGCGGCTGGCTGATCTGGCACATCAACCTGATGTGCAGTTCCTACATCTCATTCGTCACGGCGTTCCTCGTCGTGAACCTGGGGCTGGGGTCGATCGTCGCCTGGGTCCTGCCCGCGGCCCTGGGGACGCCCCTGATCACGCGGGCCACGGTCCGCGCGCTCCGTCCGCGCCAACCGGCCGTGAACAGCCCTGAACCGGCGGTCTCTGACGTGTCGTAAAGTCGAACGGTGATTCTTCGCCCCGTACGCGATGACGCGCAGGACGCAGGGGTCGTACGGGAGGTCGCGGCGGCCGCCTTCGGCGTGCCGCGGTCCCTGGACGACGGCGGGCCCGCCACGGACGGCGCGGCACGGGCCGCGCGGCAGGACAGCCGCACGCGGCATCTGGCCAGGAGCGACCCCGGCGGGTGCTGGATCGTCGAGGACGAGACGGCCGGGCCGGTGGGCACCGTGTTGTCGTCGCGGCGCGAGGGCACGTGGGCGCTGTCGCTGCTCGCGGTCGTGCCGGGCGCGCAGGGCAAGGAGGTCGGCAAGGCGCTGCTGGCGCGGGCGCTGCACTACGGGCGGGCCTGCCTGCGCGGGATCGCGTGCGCGCCGAGCGATCCGGTGGCCGCGCGGACGCTGCGGCGCGCGGGGCTGACGCTGCATCCGACGCTGCGGCTGTCGGGGCGGGTGGACACCGCCGGGCTCGACCCGCTGGACGGCGCCGTCCACCAGGGCACCGAACGGCACCGCGATCTGATGGACTCCGTCGACCGGCGCACCCGGGGCGGGGCGCACGGCCCCGACCACGAGGAACTCCTGCGGCACAACGCCCTGTTCGTCGTGGACGACCTCGCGGGGAGCGGCTACTGCTACTCCCGCGGCGGGCATGTCGAGGCGCTCGCGGCGACCTCCCGCCGCCTCGCGACCCGGCTGCTCACCGCGGCACTCGTCACAACCCCGCCCGGCGAGGCCGCCCGCGTCACCCACGTCTCGGCGGAGTCCCAGTGGGCGCTCGACGTGGCCGTCGCCGCGGGGCTCGACATCACGAACGACGGTTTCCTCTGCTTACGGGGTCTGCGGCCACCCGAACTGGCCATCCCCTCCCGCACGTTGCCCTAGGGGGTGCCCCTGCCCCCCCGGGCGGCCCGGATCTGTCGGCTCAGGGGCCACCTGCGGGTGGGTGGCTGGTCGCGAGGTCCCTCAGTCGACGGGCTGGGGCTCTTCGGAGGGTCCGAGCCCAGCGGAAAGCGCGGCTGCGGCCTGGAGGAGGGGGAGCGCCATGAGGGAGCCGGCGGCTCCGCCGACGGCCACGGCACGGTCGAGGAGAGGTTCGAGGGACACCCGGTCGAGCGCCTTGGCCTGCCCGGCCTCACCGGTGCCGGCCCCGGCCACCCACCAGTCGGGCGCGCGGAAGGCGACCCGCTGGGCGACCAGCGCGCAGGCCGCGCTGACCACACCGTCGAGAACGACGGGCAGCTTACGCACCGCGGCCTGCAGCAGGAACCCGGTGATCGCGGCGAAGTCGGCCCCGCCGACCGCCCCGAGCAGCGCGAGCTGATCCCCGAGTACGGGCCGCGCGCGGCGCAACCCGTCCCGGATCGCCGCGCACTTCCGCATCCAGGCGAGGTCGTCGATGCCGGACCCCCGCCCGGTCACCACGGAGGCGTCGGTGCCGCAGAGCGCGGCGATGAGCACACCCGCGGCCGTGGTGCCGCCGACGCTGAGGTCACCCAGGAGCACGAGGTCCGTACCGGAGTCGGCCTCCTCGTCGGCCAGCGCGAGCCCGGTGCGGAACGCCTTCTCCGTCTCCTCGGGGCTCAGCGCGTCCTCGATGTCGAGCCGGCCCGAGCCGCGCCGTACCCGGTGCGCGGTGACCGGTGCGGGCAGCTCCGCCGGGTCGCAGTCGACCGCCATGTCCACGATGCGCAGCTCCGCGCCGTACTGCCGGGCCAGGATCGCGGCGGGCGAGGTGCCGTCGAGGGCCGCCCGTACCAGCTCCGCGGTGCTGCCCGCGGGCCGCGCCGACACGTCCAGCGACGCGACGCCGTGGTCCGCGGCGAAGACCAGCGCGCGGGGCCGGGTGATCGGCCGCGCCACCACCTGCCCCTGCACCGCGGCGAGCCAGTCCGCCAGTTCGGCGACCTTCCCCAGCCCGCCGGACGGCTGCACCAGCCCGCTCCAGCGTTCCTGCGAGTCCCGGCGCACACCCGCGTCCGGTCGCTCCACCAGGGCCCCGAAGTCGTCCATCTCAATCCCACTCACCCGCCGAACAGTACCGGTCCGCTGCGCTTGGCTGCGCGGACCCTCCAGGCTGCTGTGTTCTGTCGGTTGAGGGACCACCTGTCGGTGGTGGTCGCTCGCGCCGTTCCCCGCGCCCCCTCGGCTACGCGCCGCCTCGGTCACGGTCCGGTTCCCGGCCGCACGCCGGTGGTGGGTTGCTCGCGCAGTTCCCCGCGCCCCTCGGCTACGCGCCGCCTCGGTCACGATCCGGTTCCCGACCCCAGGCCGGTGGCCTGCTCAGCGCGCCGTTCCCCGCGCCCCTTCGGCTACGCGCCATCTCGGTCACGGTCCATTCCCGGCCGCACGCCGGTGGTGGGTTGCTCGCGCAGTTCCCCGCGCCCCTCGGCTACGCGCCGCCTCGGTCACGATCCGGTTCCCGACCGCGCGCCGTTCCCCGCGCCCCTGGGGGATGTGCGGCTTCCTCGCGGAGGAAGGGTGCGTCGGCATCGGGCAGCCCGGGGGGCAGGGGCAGCGTGTCAGCGGAGGGGGATGGGGAGCCCTGAGACGGTGAGGAGGACGTGCTCGGACTCCTCCGCGAGGGTGGCGTTGAGGTGGCCGAGGATGTCGCGGAAGCGACGCCCCGCGGAGGTGGCGGGGACGACGCCGGAGCCGACCTCGTTGGAGACGGCGACGACCGTACGGCGGGTGGCGCGCCAGGCGGCGCGGAGGGCGTCGATGTCGGCCTGGACGGCCGCCGCCCCGGTCCGGTGCCAGGTCTCGTCGTCCCAGGCGCCGGCCGCGTCCATCGCGTGGGTCAGCCACAGGGAGAGGCAGTCCACGAGCAGCGGCGCCCCCGCGGGGTCAGCGAGCAGCGGCAGCAGATCGCAGGTCTCGATGGTGCGCCAGCCTGCGGGGCGGCGCGCACGGTGCGCGGTGACGCGTTCGGCCCACTCCGCGTCGCCGTCGCGGGTGCCGCCGGTGGCGACGTAAAGGACGTCGGGGAAGGCGGCGAGGCGCCGTTCGGCCTCGGCGGACTTGCCGGAGCGCGCGCCACCGAGGACGAGGGTGCGGCGCGGCAGGTCGGGGACGTTCTGGTAGTCGCCGACGACCAGGGTCGTGCCGTCGGGCACCGCGCGGGCACCGAGCGCGGCAAGGCGGCGGGCGAGTTCGGGCCCGGGCGGCGCGTCGTGGCCGAGGTGGACCGCCACCACGTCGGTGGTTCCGGCGACGGCGCCGACCGCCCGCAGCCGGGCGAGCGCGTCGGGCCGCCCGACCACGTCGAGCAGCACCATGTCGTACGGCACCGCGTCCGCCCCGGCAGCGTGGTCGCCGTTGTCCGCGAGGCCCGCCGGGGCGCATCCCGGCGGCAGGTACAGCACGCGCAGCCCCTGCGGCGACTCGACCTCGTACCCGGTGCCGAGCGCGTCGGTCGCGACGGCACGCACCCGGTGCCCGGTCAGCACCGACAGCCGCTGCCCGTCCGGCACCCGGGCCGGCGCGGGCAGCCCGGGCGGGATCTCCACCGGCGGGCCGTCGTGCGGATGCGACAGCAGTACGAGGCGTAGCCCGCCGAGGGTCTGTCCGGCGCGGGCCGCGGCCAGCGCGGCCCCCGGGACCAGGTCGAGCAGCACGACGCCGTCGACGAGCACCGAAGTGGCGCCGCGCGCCCCCTCCCCCGTGGCGAGGGCGCAGACGGCACAAGGGCAGTCGGGCACCGGCAGGCCCTCGGGGCCGCCGGTGCCGAGCAGAGTCAGTTCCACGGGACGATCGTCTCGCGCCCGCCGGGCGCGGGCGCGCGGGGGCCGCCCAAGCGGCTGCCGTACGACGCCCGGGGCACCCTGGCCCGTGGCGACTTCGGGGCGCCCTCTCGACGGCTCCGGGGCGCGCTGGAAGGATCATCGATGCCCCGGCGAATCGTGCAGATACGCTTCCTGGGCACTGTCCTCCATTTCCCGGACCGAGGAGAAGCACATGGCGTGGACGTGGCGGTTCGAGGCGGCTGACGGCACCGAGGTGGAGCCCGCGGTGCAGCCGGAGGAGTTCCCCACCCAGGGCGACGCCGAGTCGTGGGTCGGCGAGGTCTGGAAAGAGCTTGCCGCCGGCGGCGCCGACCAGGTCACCCTCTTCGAGGACGGCACCCGCGTCTACGGCCCCATGAGCCTCTCCTCGCCAACCGACGAAGCGGCGACGGACGAGCCGTAACGGGCCCCCCGGGTCGCCCGGTTGCGGATGTGCCGGGGCCTTCCGGTCCCAGGGTGGCCGGCCGCGCACCCACCGGAAGGTCCCGGAACGCGCGGGACGGGGCACCCGGGCGGGTCAGGTCAGGTCCAGTCAGGTCAGGTCAATGACCCGAGGGTGACCTCGGCCGTCTTCGTGCTGGAGTCCCGCACATACGTGACCTTGACCTTGTCGCCCGGCTTGAGCTCCGCCAGCACCTCCGTCAGCGACTGCACCGTGGTGATCGGCGTGGAGCCGACCTTCGTGATCACGTCCCCGGCCTTCAGCCCGGCCTTCGCGGCGGCGCCCCCCTTCGTCGCGCTGACGATCGCCGCGCCGGCCGGCTGGAAGTTCGATCCGACGACCCCGCGGACGGTCACGTCGAGCGCGGCCCGCCCGGAGTCGGTGACCTTGCCGCTCTTGATGATCTGGTCGGCGATCCGCTTGACCGCGGAGGAGGGGATGGCGAACCCGATCCCGGGCGCCGCGCCGCTGCCGAGTTGGGGGTCGGTGGCGGCGAGGGTGGGGATGCCGATCACCTGGTTGTCGAGGTTGACCAGCGCGCCGCCGCTGTTGCCGGGGTTGATCGCCGCGGACGTCTGCACCATGTCGGGGATGGTGGCCCCGGTGCCGCCGCTGGAGCCGCTGGAGCCGTCGGAACCGCTCTCGCTGACGGTGCGCCCCGTCGCGGAGACGATGCCCTGGGTGACGCTGCTGGACAGGCCGAGCGGGTTGCCCATGGCGAGCACGATCTCCCCGACGGCGGCGGTGCCGCCCGGCGCGAAGGTGGCCGGCTTGAGTCCCTTGGGCACCGAGGAGAGCCGGATGACGGCGAGGTCGCCCGCGGGATAGGACGACACGAGCCTGGCGGCCAGCGGGCTGCCACCGGTGGCCAGCGACACCTGGAACGAGGTGGCGTTCCCGATGACGTGCGCGTTGGTGACGATGTCGCCCTTGCTGTCGTAGACGACGCCGGACCCGAGGTCCTGCTTGGTGGTGATCTGGACGACCGAGGGCAGCACGTTCTTGACGGTGCTCTGGTAGGCGTTCTGCAGGGCGTCCGAGGAGCCGGCCTTGTCCACCGCGGCCTTGGCGACGGGTGCCCCGGGGCCGGCGTCGGACGCGGCGCGGGGCGAGGGACTGCATCCGGAGGCGAGCAGGACGGCGGTGCACGCCACGGCGGTACCGGTGGCGGGCAGCAGGAAACGGTGGCGGCGGTGGTCGTTGCGCGATCGACTCATGCCCGAATTGTCGCTTTCGCGAAGTCCCGTGGCGCGGCCCGGACCGCCAATCGGGTCGTATGACCGCTCGGCGCGGTACGCAGCTCAGCGCGGCGCTCCGCTCAGCCTCGTACCCCGGTCAGCCCCGTACCCCGCACAGGTGGAGCAGCGCGGCCACCGCGCGGTACGGGTCGGTCCGGCCCGCCTGCTCCTCGGCCGCCAGCAGCAGGTCCAGCTCGTGCGGGTCGGGCGGGATCAGCGCCAGGTCGGGGGCGCTGTCGGTGAAGATCCGCACGCCGTACCAGGCGCGCAGCGGTACCCCGATGCCGTCGAGCACCGCGGTCAGTGCCGCGCGGCGGTCGGCGCGGGTGGCCAGGCCGAGCCGGTTGGTGTAAGCGTCGGAGCCGAAGGCGCCCAGCGCGGCCGTCCAGTCGCCGAACAGGCCCGGGCGCATGGCGAGCGCGTCGCCGTTGCGCACCAGCAGGGACAGCAGGCCGCCCGGGGTGAGCACGCGGGCCAGCGCGGCGAGCAGCGGCTCGGGGTCGGGGACGTACATCAGCACGCCGTGGCAGAGCACCACGTCGAAGCAGGCGGGGCCGAAGTGCCGGCCGGTCTCGCGGCCGTCGCCGCGCAGCAGCACGAAGCGCTCGCGGACGTCAGCGGGCTCTGCCGCGACCGCCTGATGGAGCGCAGCCAGCATCGCCGGGTCGGACTCCAGGCCGGTGACCAGGTGGCCGAGCCGGGCCAGCCGCAGCGACTGGGTGCCCTGGCCGGGGCCGATGTCCAGCACCCGCAGCCGGCGCCGGGCGTGCGCGCCGGCCGGCTGCGGGAAGCACGCGTCCAGCTGCTCGTCGAGCTGGCGGGCGACCAGTTCCTGGCGGACGGTGTTCCGCAGTCCGCCGAGCCCGGCAAGCCAGCTGTCGGCGCCGCCGGTGAAGCCGCCCGAGCCGGGTCCGCCCGGAAGTGCCGGCCCCGGCCCGCCGCCTCGGCCGAAGCCCGTGGCGAACCCGTCGCCGGCCCCCGACCCGTCGCCGGAGCCGGCCGGCCCACCATGCGGACCGGCGGCGCCGCCGGGCATACCGCCGGGCGCGCCGTCGCCGTATCCGTAGTCGTACCCCGCCGGGCCCCCGTGCCCTCCGGTCAGAGTTTGGTGCCGCGGCTGACCTGCGGCTTCGGCAGCCGCAGCCGCCGCATCTGGAGGGTCCGCATCAGTGCGTAGGCGGTCGCGCCCTTGGTGTTCTTGTCCGCGAACCGCAGCCGGAGCTGGCGGCGCAGCAGCACGCTGGTGACCACCGAGTCGATCACGATCCCCACGATCACGACCAGCCACAGCAGCAGCGACAGGTCCTGCATGGAGCCGGCGATGCTCAGCACCAGGATCACGACCGCCAGCGGCAGGAAGAACTCCGCGACGCGGTAGCGGGAGTCGACGTAGTCCCGGACGAACTTGCGCACCGGTCCCTTGTCGCGCGGCGGCAGGTAGCGCTCGTCGCCCCCGGCCAGCGCCTGGCGCTGCTTGGCCATGTCAACCCTGCGGGCCTCCCGGGCCTGCTTCGCCGCCGACTTCCGGTCGGTGGGCGTGCTCACCGCCTTACGGCGCTGGCTCTGCGCCTCGCTTCGCTTGGGCGTGGGGCGGCCCTTGGGAGCCTGCGGGTCACGCGACTGGTCCTCCAGCAGCGCCGTGTTACTGGCGCTCTGGGCCTGCTCATCATGGGAACGACGTCGGAACACATCTCCCAGGTTACGTGGTTCCGGCGCCGCACCCCAGCCCCTCACGTACTCCTTGGGCCCTAGGTCACCGAACCGTGATCGTCCCTACGGATGACCGCATCCGATCCCGAACAGTGCGGTAATGGAACCAAGGCCCGTAGGCTGGGGTCTGTAGAGGTGCTGGAGCAGTTGCCGAGAAGGGGGCGCGCGAGGCCCATGAGCGGTGTCATGAAGCGGATGGGAATGATCTTCCGCGCGAAGGCCAACAAGGCCCTGGACCGGGCCGAGGACCCGCGCGAGACCCTCGACTACTCGTACCAGAAGCAGCTTGAGCTGCTTCAGAAGGTGCGCCGAGGAGTGGCCGACGTGGCCACGTCCCGCAAGCGGCTGGAATTGCAGCTCAACGAGCTGAACAAGAAGTCATCCACCTACGAGGACCAGGGCCGCAAGGCGCTCGCGCTCGGCCGGGAGGATCTGGCCCGCGAGGCGCTGTCCCGCCGGGCCGCGCTCCAGCAGCAGGTCACCGACCTGGAGACGCAGCACACCCAGCTCCAGGGCGAGGAGGAGAAGCTCACGCTCGCCTCCCAGCGGTTGCAGGCCAAGGTGGACGCCTTCCGCACGAAGAAGGAGACCATCAAGGCCACGTACACCGCGGCCCAGGCGCAGACGCAGATCGGCGAGGCGTTCTCGGGTATCTCCGAGGAGATGGGCGACGTCGGCATGGCGATCCAGCGTGCCGAGGACAAGACCGAGCAGCTGCGCGCGCGGGCCGGTGCCCTCGACGAGCTGATGGCCTCCGGCGCCCTGGACGACCCGAGCGGCCTCGCCAAGGACGACCTCCAGGCGGAGCTGGACCGGCTCTCCGGCGGCAGCGACGTCGAGCTGGAACTCCAGCGGATGAAGGCGGAGCTGGCCGGCGGCAGTGGCAGCACCCCGGCGATCGAGGGCGGTCAGAGCGGCCAGGGCACCCAGGGGCAGCCCCAGGACACGCCCCGGTTCGACAAGAACTAGTCGCCCTACCGAGCCTTACGGAGGAGCCGTCGTGATCGTACGGATCATGGGGGAGGGCCAGGTGCAGGTGGAGGACTCCCACCTCACCGCGCTCAACAAGCTCGACACCGAACTGCTCGCCGCCGTCCAGTCCGGCGACGAGCCCGCTTTCCGCCGAACCCTCAGCGCCCTCCTCGACGGCGTCCGCGGCTTCGGTGAACCTCTCCCCGACGACGCCCTGATGCCCTCGGAGCTGATCCTCCCGGCACCGGACGCCACCCTGGAGACGGTCCGCGACATGCTCAACGACGACGGCCTCATCCCGGGATAGCCCCTCTGGGGCAGGTCCGCCGTCACAACAGTGCCCAGCAGGGGCGCGGGGAACTGCGCGGGCAACCGGCCCCCGGCCGGTGGTCCGGACACGACAGCGACAGCCCCTTCGGGTCGGTGACGACCCGCGGGGGCCGCGACGTGGCTGAGCGCGCGGTTCCCCGCGCCCCTGCGTGTGTGCGGCTCCCTCCGCGGAAGGAGCTCAAGACGGCCGGGCACCCCGCGGGGGGTATTACCGTTGCTTACCGTGCAGTACCCATCGGGAGTCCTCGCGCCGTGGCAGTGGCTGCGGGCCCACCAGACCACGGCCGACGCCGGGCTGGCGGCAGCCGTCTTCGTGGTGATCCTGCTGGGCAGCGTGCTGGGCGCGGACACCTACCAGCTGAGCCCGGTGGACGTCGGCCTGGCCGCGCCCGCCTGCGCCTCGCTGAGCCTGCGCCGCCGCGCCCCGTGGTCGGTGCTCGCCTTCACCTGCGCGTTGTGCGCCGTGTTCACCGCGCTGCGCCCGGCCGACGGCCGGGTCCCGGTGATCCTGGCGGCGGCGATGGCGCTGTTCACGGTCGCGGCCCGTACCGACCGGCACACCACGTGGCTGACCGGTCTCGCGGTCTGCGTCGGGCTGACCGCGCTCGCGATGTCCTTCGGCAACGGCCCCTGGTACGGCCAGGCGAACTTCGCGGTCTTCGCGTGGACCGGGATGGCGGCCGCGGCCGGTGACGCGGTGCGCAGCCGCCGGGCGTACATCACCGCGATCGAGGAGCGCGCGGAGCGGGCCGAGCGCAGCCGGGAGCAGGAGGCGCGGCGGCGGGTCGCCGAGGAGCGGATGCGGATCGCCCGCGAGCTGCACGACGTCGTCGCCCACCACATCGCGCTGGTCAACGTCCAGGCGGGCGTGGCCGCGCATGTCATGGACTCCCGCCCGGACCAGGCCAAGCAGGCCCTCGCCCACGTCCGCGAGGCGAGCCGGACCGCGCTGGCCGAGCTGCGCACCACCGTGGGGCTGCTGCGGCAGTCCGGCGAGCCCGAGGCGCCGATGGAGCCGGCGCCGGGGCTGGCGGTGCTGGACCAGTTGCTGGACGGCTTCCGGCGGGCGGGGCTGCGGGTCGCGGTCGAGTGCGAGGGCCAGGGGCCGGACGGGGCGGAGCCGCCCGCGCTGCCCGCGTCCGTGGACCTGACCGCGTACCGGGTGATCCAGGAGTCGCTGACCAACGTGCAGAAGCACGCCGGGCCGCAGGCGGGCGCGGTGGTGCGGATCAGCCGGGCCGGCGGCGAGTTGCGGGTCGTGGTGGACGACGACGGCGCGCCCGGGGCCGCGGCCGGGCCGGTGTCGCCGCTGTTCGGCGGGGCGGTGCCGGAGCAGGACGCCGGCGTGGCGCGGGACCGCGGCGGGCCGGAGGAGGCGCGCGGCGGGGCGCCGGAGCGCGTGCGTACGGCGGCGGGCGGCGCGGACGCGGGTGCTCCGGCGCGCGGCACGGGCGCGGGAGGAGCGGGGGGCGGCGCGGGAGGAGCGGGAGGCGGCACGGGCGCGGGAGGAGCGGGAGGCGGCGCGGGAGGAGCGGGGGGCGGCCACGGCCTGCTCGGCATGCACGAACGCGCCTCCGCGCTCGGCGGGGTCTGCCGCACCGGCGCCCGGCCCGGCGGCGGCTTCCGCGTCTCGGTCCGGCTGCCGCTGACGGTGCCCCCGCACGGTTCGGCGACGCCGTCCCCGTAACCTGGCCGTATGGCGACGACCCTTGGCAACGGTGAGGTTCCCCCGCTCGGCGTCGTGAAGGTGCTGCTCGCCGACGACCAGGCGTTGCTGCGGGGCGCGTTGCGCATGCTGGTGGAGTCCGAGCCGGACATGGTCGTGGTGGGCGAGGCGGTGGACGGGGCCGAGGCCGTCCGGCTGGTGCGGGCCGAGCGGCCGGACGTGGTGCTGATGGACATCCGGATGCCGGGCACCGACGGGATCGCGGCCACCCGGGAGATCCTCGCCGACCCCGAACTCGCCAGGACCGCGGTGCTGGTGCTGACCACCTTCGAGGCGGACGAGTACGTGGTGCGGGCGATCCTCGCCGGCGCCTCCGGGTTCCTCGGGAAGGGCGCCGAGCCGGACGAGCTGCTCAGTGCGATCCGCACCGTGGCCAAGGGTGAGGCGCTGCTCTCCCCCGCCGCCACGAGGAGCCTGATCTCCCGGTTCGTCGCCCAGCAGCACGGCGTCGATGACGAACCGCGCACCGTGCCGGGCCTGGACACCCTCACCTCCCGCGAGCGCGAGGTCCTCATCGAGGTCGCCGGCGGCCTCCCCAACGACGCGATCGCCGCCCGCCTCGGGGTCAGCCCGCTCACCGTGAAGACCCATATCAACCACACCATGGCCAAACTCGCGGCCCACGACCGTGCCCAACTCGTCGTCGCCGCCTACGAATCCGGCCTGGTCCGCCCCCAACGCCCCTGACCTCGCGGAACGTTGCCGCCGGGAGGGCACCGCGGCGGAATTCCGCCGCCGGGAAACGCACAGATTCGGACAGGTGAACGCGCTCTCAGAAAAATGAAAGCAACAAATGTTGACCCAACCAATCAGCGCGCGTACCTTCCCAGCGAGCCGCCGGAAGCCGGACCGCGGCTGAAATCGGCTGCCGTAGCGTCAAGTTGAAGCAAGCTCCCACCACCCCCCACCACAGGAGCGCGCCATGCACACTGACCCAACCGCGGCCGTGGGACGAGGACATGTCCCCCGGTTGCGCGGAATCCTGCTGTCGGCCGTCGCCGCGCTCGCGCTCGTGGTCGGCCTGCTGATCAGCCTGCCCGGCACGTCGGCGCACGCCGCCGACTCGCTGCCGTGCGACATCTACGCCGCCGCGGGCACCCCGTGCGTGGCCGCGCACAGCACCACCCGCGCCCTCTACGCCTCGTACGACGGCCCGCTGTACCAGGTGACCCGGGCCTCCGACGGGGCCAGGACCGACGTCGGGCTGCTGGCGCAGGGCGGTTACGCGAACGCCGCCACGCAGGACTCGTTCTGCGCGGACACCACGTGCAGCATCAGCAAGGTCTACGACCAGTCGCCCCGGCACAACGACCTCGACCCGGGGCCGGCCGGCACCGCGGGCAGCGCGGACCGGGGCGCCGACGCGAGCGAACTCGCCGTCACCGCGGGCGGCCACAAGGTGTACGGCATCTGGATCTCACCGGGCGTCGGCTACCGCTCGAACGGCGCCGCGTCCGGCACCGCGGTCCATGGCCAGCCTGAGGGCGCGTACATGGTGGCCAGCGGCACCCACGTCGGCTCCGACTGCTGCTTCGACTACGGCAACGCGGAGTCCACCGCGGCCGACACCGGCAACGGCCACATGGACGCCGTGTCCATCGCGACCACCTGCTACTTCGCACCGTGCACCGGTTCGGGCCCCTGGGTCGAGGCGGACATGGAGAACGGCATGTTCCAGGGCGACAACGGCTCCAACACCGCCAACGCCGGGAACAACAGCACCTTCGTCACCGCCGTGCTGAAGAACAACGGGCAGACGACGTACGCCCTGAAGGGCGGCAACTCGCAGTCCGGCGGCCTGTCGACATGGTGGAACGGATCGCTGCCGACCAGAGGCGGCTACATGCCGATGCAGCAGGAGGGCGGCATCATCCTGGGCACCGGCGGCGACAACAGCAACCGGAACATGGGGACGTTCTTCGAGGGCGTGATGGTCTCCGGCTACCCGACCGACGCCGCCGAGGACGCGGTCCAGGCGAACGTCGTCTCCGTCGGCTACTCCGGCGAGACGAACATCCCCAACGGCCCCCAGGGCACGATCACCGGGCCGGGCGGGCAGTGCGTCGACGTCGCGGCCGACGACACCGGCACCGACGGCTCCGCGGTCCAGCTCTGGAACTGCCAGTCCTACGCGGAGGACCAGTACTGGACCCACCACACCAACGGCTCCCTCAGCACGATCGGCCGCTGCCTCGACATCATCGGCAACGGCACGGCCAACGGCACCGAGGTCGAACTCTGGGACTGCAACGGAGTCGGCGGCCAGGTCTGGCAGCAGCAGTCCGACGGCTCCCTCTTCAACCCCCAGTCCGGCCGCTGCCTCGACTCCCCCAACGGCGCGACCGGCAACGGCACGAGGCTGCGGATCTGGGACTGCAACGGGTCCGCGGCGCAGAAGTTCACGCTCAACTGACTGTGTGACGACGCTCTTGCTCCACCGGCCCGGCGCGCGCCCCTCATCACGGGGCGCGCGCCGGGCCGGCCGTTGTCCGTTCGCTCGGCCAAGCGGAGATGCCACCGACTGATCGTTTCTGCATGTAAACGACCACCTACGCTCCGTGGTTATGGTCACCTCATCGCATGAGGCGATGCACCGGATCTTCCATGAGGACGCCGGCATCTTCGCCCGGACCTTCCGCCGCCTCGGACTCCCCTTCTCCGACCCGGTCGCGGTCTCCCTCCTGCCCACCGACGTCACCGAGCTCAAACCGCTCGAACGGCGCCTCGACACCCTCCTCCAGATCGACTGCGCCGACGGCCAGAGCTACCTGCTCGCCATCGAGGCGCAGAGCCGCAAGGACCCGGACAAGGGCGCCAGTTGGGCGTACTACCTGGCCTACCTGCAGGCCAAGTACCGCAAGCCACCGGTCCTTCTGGTCACCTGCCAGGACGAGAAGACGGCCCGCTGGGCCAAGGGGCCCTTCCACTTCGGGATCTCCCACTGGCGCAGTCTCACCGTCCGCCCCCTGGTCCTCGGCCCCCACAACGTGCCGGTCATCACCGACAAGGAGGCCGCCGCCAAGGACATCCCCCTGGCCGTTTTCTCCGCGATCACTCACGGTGAGCATCCCCAAGCAGATATGATGCTGGAGGCACTGGCTTCCGCCCTGAAGACGGTCGACGAGTCCACCGCCTCGATCTTCAGGGAGCTCACCGAACTCGGACTGGGCAGCAGCCCGGCAGCACACATCTGGAAGGACCTCATGGCCGTCGACCTCTCCTTCTTCCGCTCCGAGACCTCGGAGAAGCTCCGCGACGAAGGCCGTGTAGAAGGCCGCGTGGAGGGCCGTGTGGAGAGCGGCAGGGAGTCCCTGCTTCTCCTGCTCACCACCCGAGGGCTCCTTGACGACGCCATCCGCTCACGCGTCACCGCATGCGGCGACCCGGACCTCCTCGGCGCATGGTTCCAGCGGGCACTGACCGCGGAAACGGCCGAGCAGATCTTCACCGGGGACGACGAACCCACCGGCTGAGCCCAGCCCGCCGCGTCGCCCCACCCGGAAGGACCTCATGGCCGTCGACCTCTCCTTCTTCCGCTCCGAGACCTCGGAGAAGCTCCGCGACGAAGGCCGCGCGGAGGGCCGTGTGGAGAGCGGCAGGGAGTCCCTGCTTCTTCTGCTCACCACCCGAGGTCTCCTCGACGACGCCATCCGCTCACGCGTCACCGCATGCGGCGACCCGGACCTCCTGCGCGCGTGGTTCCGGCGCGCCCTGACCGCGGGGACCGCCGAGCAGATCTTCACCGGGGGCGACGAACCCACGGGCTGAGTACGGGTTCCCGCGCGGCCGTTCCCTGTGAGTCGGGGGTGGCTGCGCGGGCGGGTGGGCTGTCATAGGGTGCCGGACATGACTCAGGAGCCGGTGCCGTGGGCGGGTGGGGAAAAGCTGGACCAGCGGGTCTCGCATGAGGACCGGGAGCGGGTCGCGGAGGTGTTGCGCGTCGCCGCGGGCGACGGCCGGTTGAGCCTGGAGGAGCTGGAGGAGCGGCTGGAGAGCTGCTTCGGGGCACGGACGTACGGGGACCTCGCGCCGTTGGTCGCGGACCTGCCCGGGCAGGCGCCGGTGACGCCGGCGGAGGCGGTACGGACGAAGGACGTCGTACGGGTGCGGCGGGTCGGCGCGAGCCTGCGGTACGAGGGCCCGTGGGTGGCACCGCGCCGCCTGGAAGCGGAGGTACGCGGCGGCAACGTGGTGCTGGACTTCTCCACCGCGACGGTGCGCGGAGCGGTCACCCACGTGGACGTCGAGTTGCGCGGCGGCAACCTGCGGCTGATCGTCCCGGACGGCTACTCCGTGGACGCCGACGAGATCGACATCCGCGGCGGCTCGGTGCGCCACCGCCACGCGCAGGACCGCCCGCAGGGCATCCCCATCACCCACCAGATCGTCATCACCGGCAAGTTGACCGGCGGCAACGTGGTGATCCAGCCCCCGCGACCGCCCCGCCGGCCGGGCCTGCTGCGCCGGATGCTCGGAGGCGGCAAGTAGCCGCGGCAAGCAGCTACGGCGCCGGCCCGCCCCGCGGTCCTGCTCGCCTCCTCCATGCGCGAGCGCGGGTACGGCCCGCCGTGAAAACCGGGTGCCCGCCGCCGGTGCGGCGCCCTACGCTCGCCGGATGGGAGCCGAATCCGCCCTGCTGAACGTGATCGACGTGGAAGCCACCTGCTGGGAGGGGCAACCGCCGCCCGGCTCGGTGAGCGAGATCATCGAGATCGGCCTCACCGTGGTCGACCTCCGGGCGAGGTGCCGGGTGTCGCGGCACCGCATCCTAGTGCGGCCCCACCGTTCCGCGGTGAGCCCGTTCTGCACCGAACTGACCGGCCTGACGCAGGCCGAGGTGGCGCGGGGCGTCACCTTCGCGGAGGCGTGCCGGCTGCTCGTGGCGGAGCACGCGGCGGAGGAACGCCCGTGGGCGAGCTGGGGCGAGTACGACCGCAGGCAGTTCGCCCGGCAGAGCAAGGCCGACGCGGTGGCGTACCCCTTCGGCCATCCCACCGAGCGCTCCCACACCAACGCGAAGGCCGTGTTCACGACCGCCCACGGGCTGCGCCGGAAACCGGGCATGAGCGGCGCCCTCCAGATCGCCGGGCTGCCGCTCGAAGGACGCCATCACAGCGGTGAGGACGACGCGTGGAACATCGCCGCGCTCGTCCTCGACCTGGTCGGCCGAGGGGCGTGGCCGGCCCTGCCCCGCTGAGGTCCGCGCAGGTCGCGGAGGCGGGAGCGGTAGCCTCACGCGGTGGACGAGGCAGCGGCGGGGCCGCAGGCAGAGGCGAGGGCGCGGCCGGGCGACGCGCTGCGGTTCGCGTTCGGCACGTTGACGGTGGTGCCGGTGCGGGTGACCCGCTGGGACCGGGCGGCCGCGCGCGGCGGGATGGCGGCGGCGCCGCTGGTGGGCGTGGCGATCGGGGCCGGCGCGGGCGCGGTCGGCGCGGGACTGCGCGCGGCCGGGGCGAGCGCGCTGCTGGCCGCGGTGGGCGCGGTCGCCGTGCCGGCCGTACTGACCAGGGGGCTGCACCTCGACGGACTGGCCGACACCGCCGACGGGTTGGGCAGCGGCAAGCCGCCCGCGCAGGCGCTGGACATCATGAAGCGCTCCGACATCGGGCCCTTCGGCGTGGTGACCTTGACGCTGGTGCTGCTCGCGCAGGTCGCCGCGCTGGCCGCGTGCTACGGGCACGGGTGGGTCTACGGTTTCACGTCCGCGGTGGCCGGGGCGGTGGCGGGGCGCGCCGCGATGACGCTCGCGGCCCGGCGCGGGGTGCCGGCGGCCCGGCCGGGCGGCCTCGGGGCTGCCGTCGCCGGGGTGCTGCCGGCCCGGACGGCGTGGGCCGTGGCCGCGGGGTGCGCCGGCCTCGCCGCGCTCGCCGGCGCGGGCTTCCACGGTCTGACCTGGCTGCGCCTCCTGCTCGCCGTCGCCGTCGCCGTGACCGCGGCCGAGGTGCTGCTGCGCAGGTGCCGGGCCCGGTTCGGCGGGGTGACCGGCGACGTGTTCGGGGCGCTGTGCGAGACCGCCGTCACCGCCGCCCTGCTGGTGCTGTCGCTGCGCTGACCTCCGGCCCACCGGCCGCCACGGGCCGCCGTCCTGACGGCCCGCCACCGATGCCGCCACCGATGCATCGCACGGGTGTCGCGCGCCGCCTCCCCGTCGTATCCCTGCCGTGCTTCGGGCGGTAAGGCCGCGGCGGGGCAACCGCCCCGTACCGGCGCCCGGTTGCCGCCGTCGTGGACCGCGGGCCCGCGGGTGCGCCCGGACGGGTGCGGACACGTCCGCCCGCCCGGCCACTGAGCCGCAACGCGGCAGCGTAGGCTCGTTGGAGGGCCGCTCCGCCGGCGTGGCGGCCCGCACCCCTTCGACCGTTAGGACCCCACCCACCGTGACTGCTCTGACACTAAGCGCCTCTTCCGCCGCAGCGCTGCGCGCGGATGCCGTCGTCGTAGGCGTGACCAAAGGCCCAAAAGGCCCGCGCCTGGCGCCGGGAGCGGACGCCGTGGACGACGCGTTCGGCGGCAAACTGGCCGCCGTCCTTGAGAACCTGGGCGCGTCCGGCGCCGAGGGCGAGTCGACCAAGGTGCCCGCGCCCGACGGCGTGAAGGCGCCCGTGGTGCTCGCGGTCGGCCTCGGCGAGCCCGCCGGGAACCACGAGCCGTACGACGCCGAGGCCCTGCGCAAGGCCGCGGGCGTCGCCGCCCGCACTCTGGCCGGCGCCAAGAAGGCCGTCTTCGCGCTGCCGGCGGCCACTGCCGCCGACGTCGAGGCCGTCGCGACCGGTGCGCTGCTGGGCGCGTACGCCTTCACCGCGTACCGCTCCGACAGCAAGAAGGACGCGCGCGGGCCGCTCGGCGAGGTCGCCGTGGTCGGCGCGAAGCCGCGCGACAAGGAGCACAAGGCCGCCGCCGCGCGCGCCGTCGCGGTCGCGGCCGAGGTCAACCGGGCCCGCGACCTGATCAACACCCCGCCGAACGACCTCACCCCGAAGGCGTTCGCCGCGGCCGCCCAGGAGGCGGGCAAGGAGTTCGGCCTGAAGGTCGAGGTGCTGGACGAGAAGGCGCTCACCAAGGGCGGCTACGGCGGCATCCTCGGCGTCGGCCAGGGCTCGGCGACGCCGCCCCGGCTGGTCAAGGTCGCCTACACCCACCCCGAGGCGACCCGCACGCTCGCCTTCGTCGGCAAGGGCATCACCTACGACTCGGGCGGCATCTCGCTGAAGCCCCCGGGGCACAACGAGACGATGAAGTGCGACATGAGCGGCGCGGCCGCCGTGTTCGGCGCGGTGCTGGCGACCGCGAAGCTCGGCCTGGCGGTCAACGTGACCGGCTGGCTGGCGCTGGCCGAGAACATGCCCGGCGGCAACGCGATCCGCCCGGGCGACGTGCTGAAGATGTACAGCGGCAAGACCGTCGAGGTGCTGAACACCGACGCCGAGGGCCGCCTGGTGCTGGCCGACGCGCTGGCCCGCGCCTCGGAGGAGTCGCCGGACGCGATCGTGGACGTGGCGACGCTGACCGGGGCGATGGTGCTGGCGCTCGGTGACGGCCGGTTCGGGATCATGGCCAACGACGACGACTTCCGGGCCGCCGTGCACGACGTGGCGCTGGCGGAGGGCGAGGACTCCTGGCCGATGCCGCTGCCGCAGCAGCTCCGCAAGACGTTCGACTCGCCGGTCGCGGACATCGCGAACATGGGGGTGCGGCCCGGTGGCGGCCTGATCGCCGGGCTGTTCCTGCGGGAGTTCGTCGGCGAGGGCATCACCTGGGCGCACCTGGACATCGCCGGCCCCGCCTTCCACGAGGGCGCGCCGTTCGGCTACACCCCCAAGGGCGGCACCGGCACGGCCGTCCGCACCCTGGTCGGCCTCGCCCGCACGGCGGCAGAGGGCAACCTCTTCTGACAAGTCGGACCCGTGGCGGCAATTCAAGGCCGACCGGGTGAGATGTGTCACGTACGGCCCTGGGTGATCTGCCCGGGGCCGTACCTGCTACGTCACACCGCATGGCCCGATGCCTCACCGCCCGCCAACAAGTGCGAAGATGTGGGTCGGCACGACAGGGCCCCCTTTGAGACAAAGCGGCCGAACCAAAGCCGCCGTCCGGTCTAGGTGGACCGGCTCCGGCGAACCCATGCATGGAGGACGTGACGTGGCGAACGACGCCAGCACTGTTTTCGACCTAGTGATCCTCGGCGGTGGCAGTGGCGGTTACGCGGCTGCCCTGCGTGCCGCACAGCTTGGACTCGACGTCGCCCTGATCGAGAAGAACAAGCTCGGGGGCACCTGTCTGCACCAGGGCTGCATTCCCACCAAGGCGCTGCTGCACGCCGGCGAGATCGCCGACCAGGCTCGTGAGAGCGAGCAGTTCGGTGTGAAGGCGACCTTCGAGGGCATCGACATCGCGGCCGTCCACAAGTACAAGGACGACGTGATCTCCGGCCTCTACAAGGGCCTGCAGGGCCTGGTGGCCTCGCGCAAGGTGACGTACATCGAGGGCGAGGGCCGGCTCTCCTCCCCCACCTCGGTGGATGTGAACGGGCAGCGCATCCAGGGCCGGCACATCGTGCTGGCGACCGGGTCCGTACCGCGCTCGCTGCCGGGCCTGACCATCGACGGCAACCGCGTCATCTCCTCCGACCACGCCCTGGTCCTGGACCGGGTGCCGCAGTCGGCGATCATCCTGGGCGGTGGCGTGATCGGCGTCGAGTTCGCCTCGGCGTGGAAGTCCTTCGGTACCGACGTGACGATCGTCGAGGGCCTGCCCCACCTGGTGCCGGTCGAGGACGAGAACAGCTCGAAGCTGCTGGAGCGGGCCTTCCGCAAGCGCGGCATCAAGTTCAACCTGGGCACCTTCTTCCAGGGCGCCGAGTACACCGACAACGGCGTCAAGGTCACCCTGGCCGACGGCAAGACCTTCGAGGCGGAGGTGCTGCTGGTCGCGATCGGCCGCGGCCCGGTCTCGCAGAACCTCGGCTACGAGGAGCAGGGCGTCGCCATGGACCGCGGCTACGTCCTGGTCGACGAGTACATGCGCACCAACGTGCCGACGATCTCCGCGGTGGGCGACCTGGTGCCCACCCTCCAGCTCGCGCACGTCGGCTTCGCCGAGGGCATCCTCGTCGCCGAGCGGGTGGCCGGCCTCAAGCCCGTGCCGATCGACTACGACGGTGTGCCGCGGGTGACGTACTGCCACCCCGAGGTCGCCTCGATGGGCATCAGCGAGGCGAAGGCCAAGGAGGTGTACGGCGCGGACAAGGTCGTCACGCTCAAGTACAACCTGGCCGGGAACGGCAAGAGCAAGATCCTCAAGACCGCGGGCGAGGTCAAGCTCGTCCAGGTGCGCGACGGCGCCGTCGTGGGCATCCACATGGTCGGCGACCGGATGGGCGAGCAGGTCGGCGAGGCGCAGCTCATCTACAACTGGGAGGCGCTGCCCGCCGAGGTCGCGCAGCTCATCCACGCCCACCCGACGCAGAGCGAAGCTCTCGGCGAGGCCCACCTGGCGCTCGCCGGCAAGCCGCTGCACTCGCACGACTGACCCTCGAACACGCCACCCATCCGCACAGATCGTTAGGAGCAACCGCAACCATGGCGGTTTCCGTAACCCTGCCGGCGCTCGGCGAGAGCGTGACCGAGGGCACCGTCACCCGCTGGCTGAAGGCCGAGGGCGAGCGTGTCGAGGCCGACGAGCCCCTGCTCGAGGTCTCGACCGACAAGGTCGACACCGAGATCCCCTCTCCCGCGTCCGGCGTCCTGGCGTCCATCAAGGTCGCCGAGGACGAGACGGTCGAGGTCGGCGCCGAGCTGGCCGTGATCGATGACGGCTCGGGCGCCCCCGCGGCGCCCGCGGCCCCCGCCGCGCAGCCGGCCCCCACCCCGGAGCCGGAGCCGGCCCCCGCGCCGACCCCGGCCGCCGCCACCCCCTCCACCGAGGCCGCGGCTCCCGCCCCCGCCCCGACCGCGCAGGCGGCCGCGGGTGGTTCCGGCGCGTCCGGCACCGACGTGGTGCTGCCCGCGCTGGGCGAGTCCGTCACCGAGGGCACCGTCACCCGCTGGCTGAAGTCGGTCGGCGACAGTGTGGACGCCGACGAGCCGCTGCTCGAGGTCTCCACGGACAAGGTCGACACCGAGATCCCGTCGCCCGCGTCCGGCACCCTGCTGGAGATCCTGGTCCAGGAGGACGAGACGGCCGAGGTCGGCGCGAAGCTGGCGGTCATCGGTGCGGCCGGTGCCGCTCCGGCGGCGGCTCCCGCGCCTGCCGCGCCCGCCCCGGCCCCCGCGGCCCCGGCTCCCGCTCCCGCCGCCCCTGCTCCGGCACCGGCTCCGGCCGCGCCGGCTCCGCAGGCCGCCGCTCCGGCTCCGGCCGCCCCGGCGCCTGCCCCGCAGGCCCCGGCTCCCGCACCGGCTCCGGCTCCGGCTCCGGCCGCCCAGCCCGCTCCCGCCGCTCCGGCGGCTGCCGCGGGTGCCGGCGACGGCGCCTACGTCACCCCGCTGGTCCGCAAGCTCGCCGCCGAGAGCGGCGTGGACCTCGGCGCGGTGCGGGGCACCGGCGTCGGCGGCCGTATCCGCAAGCAGGACGTGCTCACCGCGGCCGAGGCGGCCAAGGCCGCCGCGACCCCGGCGGCGGCCGCGCCCAAGGCGGCGAAGTCCGTCGAGGTCTCGCCGCTGCGCGGCCAGACGGTCAAGATGACCCGGATGCGCAAGGTCATCGGCGACAACATGATGAAGGCCCTGCACTCGCAGGCGCAGCTGACCAGCGTGGTCGAGGTGGACGTCACCCGGGTCATGCGGCTGCGCGGGCTGGCCAAGGAGTCCTTCGCGGCACGCGAGGGCGTGAAGCTCTCCCCGATGCCGTTCTTCGTCAAGGCCGCCGCCCAGGCGCTCAAGGCCCACCCGGTGATCAACGCCCGCATCAACGACGACGAGGGCACGATCACCTACTTCGACACCGAGAACATCGGTATCGCGGTGGACTCCGAGAAGGGCCTGATGACCCCGGTCATCAAGGGCGCCGGCGACCTGAACATCGCGGGCATCGCCAAGAAGACCGCCGAGCTGGCGGGCAACGTCCGGGCCAGCAAGATCACCCCGGACGACCTGGCGGGCGCGACCTTCACGATCAGCAACACCGGTTCGCGCGGCGCGCTGTTCGACACGGTCATCGTGCCTCCGAACCAGGCCGCGATCCTCGGCATCGGCGCGACCGTCAAGCGCCCGGTGGTCGTGGAGACGGCCGAGGGCACGGTCATCGGCGTCCGGGACATGACGTACCTGGCGCTGTCCTACGACCACCGGCTGGTGGACGGTGCCGACGCGGCCCGTTACCTGACGGCGGTCAAGGAGATCCTGGAGGCGGGCGAGTTCGAGGTCGAGCTCGGCCTGTGAGCGCCTCCCGCCCCTGAGCGGTACCGCGTCAACGGCGCCCCCGCCCCGTCCACCGGGTGCGGGGGCGCCGGCGCGTCCCGCCGCTGTCCAGGCAGGTCCCGGCCGCCGCGTGGGAGCCGGATACGTCCCGGCGGGCGGCAGGCGCACCGCCGCGTCGTATCGTCATAGGCACGCAACAGTGAAGGAGCGCGCCCCCATGGCCCAAGCCGCCGCCCCTCATCTGGTCGTGCACAGCCTGCGCGAGCAGATCCGCGAGCACATCCTCGACGGCATCGTCAGCGGGCGCTGGAAGCCGGGCGAGCGGATCGTGGAACGGCGGATCGCGGTCGAGCTCCAGGTCAGCCAGACGCCGGTACGCGAGGCGCTGCGCGAGCTGGAGACGCTGCGGCTGATCGAGTCGGCGCCGAACAAGGGCGTGCGCGTGCGCGGGCTCACCGCGGCGGACGTCAAGGAGAGCTACCCGGTGCGGGCCGGCCTGGAGCAGGTCGCGGCGGAGCTGGCGGCCGGCACCCTCGCGGAGGACCCGAGCGCGCTGGAGCGCGAGGTGGCCGCGCTCCGGGCGGCCGACACCGCCCTCGACGACGAGGCGCAGGTGCGGCACACCGTCGCCTTCCACCACGAACTGGTCCGCGCGGCCGACAACGGCGTGCTGCTGCACGTCTGGGAGTCGCTCGGGATCGAGGTGTGGACCACGCTGTCGATGCGGTGGCTGAGCCCGGCGCCGCGCGCGTACGCCGACGAGCACCAGGAGCTGGTCGACGCGTTCACGGCCCGCGACCCCCGGATCGGCGAGCTGATCAAGTCCCACGTGCTGAGCTGCGCCCCGCAGGTGTAGGGCTGCCGAAGGGCCGCGGGGAGCCCCGCCGCCCTTCGGTAGGCTCGGGTCCGTGCCCGTTCCGCCACCGTTTCCAAGGCGAAGCCCGCCTGTCACTGGGTGCCTTAAAGGCTGGCACCCCGTGCCGACCTCCAGTTACTTGCCCGCGGGCCATTGATCGATCATCGATCGAAGCGTAACGTCGGTCAGTGGGGAGCAACCTGTCGTGCCCGACTCACACTTCCCACCCCCTCCCTCCGTTGTCTGGAAGGCGGCACACACCCATGCCTGACGCCGTAGGCCGTACCCGGCCGAGTCAGCTCGACCAGATCCCCGACGTCGACCCGGAGGAGACCGCGGAATGGCGCGCGTCCCTGGACGCGGTCGCCAAGGCCGCGGGTCCGCACAGGGCGGCGTACCTGATGCGCCGCACCCTGGAGAGCGGTAGCGAAAGCGGCCTCGCGCTGCCGACGCCGCTGGAGACCGAGTACATCAACACCATCCCCACCGCCGCCGAGCCCGCGTACCCGGGCGACGAGGCGATGGAGGCGCGGATCACCGCCTGGAACCGCTGGAACGCGGCGGCGATGGTCACCCGCGGCAGCAAGCTCGGCCTCGGCGGCCACATCGCCACCTTCGCCTCGGCCGCCTGGCTCTACGAGACCGGGTTCCAGCACTTCTTCCACGGCAAGGAGGGCGCCGGCAGCGGCGACCAGCTCTACATCCAGGGCCACGCCTCGCCCGGCATCTACGCCCGCGCGTTCCTCGACGGGCGGCTGACCGAGGCCCACCTGGACCGCTTCCGGCAGGAGGCCGGCGGCGACGGCCTGCCGTCGTACCCGCACCCGCGGCGGCTGCCGTGGCTGTGGGAGTTCCCGACCGTGTCGATGGGCCTCGGCCCGCTCTCGGCGATCTACCAGGCGCGCTTCAACCGCTACCTGGAGCACCGCGGCATCAAGGACACCTCGGCCTCGCATGTGTGGGCCTTCCTCGGCGACGGCGAGATGGACGAGCCGGAGTCGACCGCCGCCCTGGCGCTCGCCGCCCGCGAGGGCCTGGACAACCTGACCTACGTCATCAACTGCAACCTCCAGCGGCTGGACGGCCCGGTCCGCCCGAACTTCAAGATCGTGCAGGAGCTGGAGGCGCAGTTCCGCGCGGCCGGCTGGCACGTGGTGAAGGCGCTGTGGGGCGCGGCCTGGGACGAGGTGCTGGCCCAGGACACCGACGGCGCGCTGATCCGGCGGCTGCGGGACACCCCGGACGCCCAGTTCCAGACCTACGCCACCAGCGACGCGGCCTACCTGCGCGAGCACTTCTTCGGCGCGGACGCCTCGCTGCGCGCGATCGGCGGGCGGCTGACCGACGCGAAGCTGCTGGAGCTCTTCCAGACCTCGCGCGCCGGCCACGAGCCGCGCAAGGTGTACGCGGCCTACCGCGCGGCGCTGGAGCACAAGGGCGCCCCCACGGTGATCCTCGCGCAGACCGTGAAGGGCTACACGCTCGGCGCGGGCTTCGAGTCCCGCAACGCCAACCACCAGATGAAGAAGCTCACCGGCGCGCAGTTCCGCACCATGCGCGACCTGCTGGAGCTGCCCATACCGGACAGCGCGCTGGACGCCGACGTGGTGCCGTACTGGCACCCGGGCGAGGACTCCCCCGAGATGCGCTACCTGCGCGAGCGCCGGGCGGCGCTGGGCGGGCCGGCGCCGGCCCGCAAGGTCGTGGCGGCGCCGCTGCCGCTGCCGCCGGAGAAGGCGTACAAGTCCCTGGAGAAGGGCTCCGGCACCCAGGAGATCGCCACCACCATGGCGTTCGTCCGGCTGGTGAAGGACCTGATGCGGGAGAAGGAGACCGGGCGCCGCTGGGTGCCGGTCGTGCCCGACGAGGCCCGCACCTTCGGCATGGAGTCGCTCTTCCCGTCCGCCGGGCTGTACTCCCCCAAGGGGCAGACGTACGACCCGGTCGACCGCGACCAACTGCTGTACTACAAGGAGGCGAAGGACGGCCAGATCCTCAACGAGGGGATCACCGAGGCCGGTTCGCTCGCCGACTTCACCGCCGCGGCCACGTCGTACGCCACGCACGGCGAGCCGATGATCCCGTTCTACATCTTCTACTCGATGTTCGGGTTCCAGCGCACCGCCGACCAGTTCTGGGCGCTCGCCGACCAGCTGGGCCGCGGCTTCGTGATCGGCGCCACCGCCGGCCGCACCACCATGACCGGCGAGGGCCTGCAGCACGCCGACGGCCACTCCCACCTGCTCGCCTCCACCAACCCGGCGGCGCTCTCCTACGACCCGGCGTTCGCGTACGAGGTCGCGGTGATCGTCCGCGAGGGCCTGCGGCGGATGTACGGTCCGGCCGTCGAGGGCGAGGACCAGGACGTCTTCTACTACCTGACGGTGTACAACGAGCCGAAGGTGCAGCCCGCCATGCCCGAGGGTGTGGAAGAGGGCATCATCAAGGGCCTGTACCGCTACCAGCAGGCGGCACCGGCCGCCGCCGACGCGCCCCGCGCGCAGTTGCTGGCGTCGGGCACGGCGATCCACTGGGCGCTGGAGGCGCAGCGGCTGCTCGCCGAGGACTGGGGCGTGGCCGCGGACGTGTGGTCGGCGCCGAGCTGGACGCAGTTGCGGCGCGAGGCGCTGGAGTGCGACGCGGCGCGGCTGCGCGGCGAGGACCGGGTGCCGTACGTGACGCGGACGCTGGCCGGTGCGCCGGGTCCGGTGGTGGCCGTCAGCGACTGGATGCGGGCGGTGCCGGACCAGATCGCGCAGTGGGTCGAGCAGGACTGGACGTCCGTGGGCACCGACGGGTTCGGCCTGTCCGACACGCGTGACGCGGCCCGCCGGCACTTCGGCGTGGACCCGCAGTCGCTCACCGTGCAGGCGCTGGCCGCGCTCGCCCGGCGCGGCGAGGTCAAACCGGAGACGGTGAAGGAGGCCGCGGAGCGCTACGGGCTCTGAGGCACCGAGTGTCCTGACAGGGCTCGCGGCGGGGCCTTCACGCAGTCCCCGCCGCGGGTCCTGACGCGGCGTGTCCGGCGGCCGCCCCTCGGAACGGCGTGTTCCGAGGGGCGGCCGTCGTGACGTGCGGAATGTACCCGCCGGAAGGGATTGCGGGCTGCTACACCAACCGGTTAAGTTCCCCCGGATGCCTACCAAACAACGGCGGCTGACCTCCCCCACCGCTGACGACGTCCGCGCGTGGCACCGGGTGCGGTCCGCGGCGCTCGCTCACGACCGCCCGGGAGACCCGCTGCCGACCCTGGCCCATGTGCGGGCCTCGCTGACCACCGTCGGTCCCGGCAGTCGCTTAGCCCTGTGGCTGGTGCACGGCGCGAACGACGAGGGCGTGGCCACGGCGAAGCTCCGGCTGCCGGCCGCCGAGGGCGGTGGCCGCCTCGCGTCGGTGGAACTGACGGTCCATCCCGCGCACCGCAGGATGGGCATGGGGTCGCGGCTGCTGGCCACGGTGGTGGCCGCGGCGACCGAGGAGAACTGCCGCCGGCTGTCGACGGAAGTGCTGGCCGGCACCCCGGGGGAGAGCTTCCTCGCCACCCGGGAGTTCGTACCCGCGCTGCGGCTGACCTGGCAGCGGCTGGTGCTGGCCGAGATCCCGGAGCGGATCGTGAAGCTGCCGGACGTGCCGCACCCCGGCTACCGGCTGGCGGCCTGGGAGGGCGCGCCGCCGGACGCCCTCGCGGAGTCCTTCGCGGCGGCCCGGGCGGCCCTGGCGGACATGCCGAGCGGCGGCCTGGAGGTCAGCAGGACCCGCTGGGACGCCGAGCGGGTGCGGATGACCGCGGAGTTGGCGGCCCGGCGCGGTGAGCGGCTGCTGAACCACGCGGCGATCAGCGAGGCCGACGGTTCGGTGGCCGGGTACACGAAGCTGACGCTGCCGGCCGAGGCGGACGAGGGTGGCGACGGCGGGGCCGGGGACGCGAGCAGCGCCCGTGCCCGCGCGAAGCAGCTCGACACGGCCGTGGTGGCCGCCCACCGCGGTCACGGGCTCGGCCTGTGGCTGAAGTCGGCGATGCTGCGGCACCTGCTGGACGCGCACCCCGAGGTGACCGAGGTCGTCACCAACACCGCCGACGACAACCGCCACATGCTGGCGGTGAACGCGGCGCTGGGCTTCCGCCCCCTACGGCGCACCGTGGCGTATCAGCTCACGCTGCCGGCGTAACCCCCCGGGGGGGGTGCGGTTCTGTACGTCGGGGGACCTCGCGGCCGGTGGTGGGCCGGTCGCGCGGTTCTCCGCGGCTCTGGTTCCGCGCGGCTCTGGTTCCGCGCGGCTCCTTCCGCGAAAAAGGGGGCATCCGCCAAGGGGCGCGGGGTACCTCGCGACCAGCCACCCATCGGCGGACGGTCCCGCAACCGAACAGCAACCAAGCACCCTGGGGGGTCGCGTTGCACAGGGCACCCTGGGGCGGGAAGCTGTACGCGTGATGGACGAGACGGAGTTCTGGGAGATCGTCGACAGCACCCGCGAGGCGTCGGACGACGATCCGGAGGAGCACGCCGACCTGATGGTCGAGCGGCTGGCCGGGCTCGATCCGGACGCCGTGCTGGACTTCGCCCGGCACTTCGAGACCCGCTTCAACCGGGCCTTCTCGTGGGACCTGTGGGGCGCCGCCGACATCATGCTGGGCGGCGCCGACGAGGACGCGTTCGACTTCTTCCGCTGCTGGCTGATCGGCCAGGGCCGGCACGTCTTCGAGGGCGCCCTGCACTCCCCCGACGACCTGGCCTTCCTGGTACCGGAGTTCGACCCGGAGGCGGACGGCGACGCCGAGGACCTGGGGTACGCCGCCGACGAGGCGTACGAGCAGTTGACGGGTGTGCGGCTGCCGGATCTGGAGCTGCCGCGGCAGGACGGCCCGGAGGGCGAGCGCCCGGAGTTCGACGACGACCAGGCGATGGCGGCCCGCTTCCCCCAGTTGTGGGCGCGCTTCGGGTAGGCCGGCGGCCCGACCGGGCACAATGGCCCGCATGCGTATCGCAGTCACCGGCGCCTCCGGGCTGATCGGCTCCGCCCTCACCGCCTCGCTTGCGGCCGACGGCCACGAGGTCGTCGCGCTGGTCCGGCGCGGCCCGCACGGCCCGGGAGAGGTCCGCTGGGACCCGTCCGCGGGCACCGTGGACCCCGACGGGCTGGCCGGCTGCGAGGCGGTCGTGCACCTGGCGGGCGCGCCGGTCGCGGAGCGGCGCTGGAGCGACAAGCGCAAGAAGGTCCTCCTCGACAGCCGGGTGGACGGCACCGCCACGATCGCGAAGGCGATGGCCGCGCTCGACCCGAAGCCGCGGGTGCTGGTGGCCGGCAGCGCGATCGGCTTCTACGGCGACACCGGGGACCGTTTCGTGGACGAGGACAGCCCGGCGGGCGAGGGGTTCCTCGCCGACCTGGTCCAGGCGTGGGAGGCCGCGGCCGACCCGGCGCGCGCGGCCGGCATCCGTACGGTGCACGCCCGTACCGGCCTGGTGGTCTCCCCGCAGGGCGGCGCGTGGGGGGCGCTGTTCCCGTTCTTCCGGGCCGGGCTGGGCGGGCGGCTCGGCAGCGGGCGGCAGTACTGGAGCTTCATCTCGCTGCGGGACGAGGTCGCGGCGCTGCGGTACGCCATCGACAACGAGGAGCTGTCGGGGCCGGTGAACCTGACCGGCCCGGAGCCCCGTACCAACAGCGAGGTCACCAAGGCGATGGGGCGGGTGCTGCACCGCCCGACGGTGCTGCCGGTGCCGTCGTTCGCGCTGCGCGCGGTGCTGGGCGAGTTCGCCGGCGATGTGACGGGCAGTCAGCGGGTGCGCCCCAAGCGGCTGCTGGACGCCGGGTTCTCCTTCGCGCACCCCGACCTCGACGACGCGATCAAGGCGGCGCTGCCGCCGCGCAACCGGGTCTGAGGGGCGGTCCGAGGGCCCCGGCGCCGTCCGGGCGGGCCCGCGGCCGGAAAACGCACCGGAAAGGGCCGGATCGGACCGGTCCGCCCCGCATCCTTTGCCTTTGATGAGGGCATGACCTTTAGCAGCGTTTCGCGCGAGCCGAGCCCACCTGCCGACCACCTGGTCGCAGTGGGTATATGACGGTGCGTCAACGGATCAGGGCCCCCGCTCGTCGCTCCGGTCCGCCACGCCCGTCGCGCAGACGCCAGCGGGGACCGGACCCGACCTCGGGAGGGGCATCGTGCTCTCACCAGCACGCCCGAAAGGCGTGGCCGCCGCCACGGATGTGATCGTCATCGGCGCGGGCCCGGCGGGCCTGGCCGCCGCACACCATCTGACCGAAGGGGGCCTGAGCGTCACCGTCCTGGAGTCCACCGAACGCGTCGGCGGGCGGATGGCCACCGACACCGTCGACGGCTTCCGGCTCGACCACGGGCCCCAACTGCTCAACACCGCCTACCCCGAGCTGCGCCGCGCCAGCGGCCTGCGCGGCCTGCCGCTGGCCCATCTCGCCCCCGGCGCGCTCGTCCGCTCCGGCGGGCACGCCTACCGGGTCGGGGGCCCGCGCGGCGCCCGCGCACCGCTCGGCTCCGCCCGCGACCGGGCCCGGCTCGGCACCGCGCTGGACCGGCTCGCCGCCACCCCCACCCACCGCATCACCGCGCGCCCCGAGAGCACCGCCGCCCTCGCGCTGGCCGGCCGCGGCTTCGCGCCCCGCACCGTCGAGCACTTCCTGCGGCCGCTGCTCGCCGCGCTGCTGTGCGACGCCGAACTCGGCACGTCCAGCCGGGTCGCCGACATCGTGCTGCGCGGGTTCGCCCGCGGCCGCGCCTGCCTGCCGGTCGGCGGCGCCGCCCGCCTGCCCGAGCGGCTGGCGGCCACGCTCCCGCCCGGCACCATACGGTTCGGGGTCCGCGCCGCCCATGTCGCCGCGAACGCCGTGCACACCACCGACGGCGCCGAACTCCCCTGCCGCGGCGTGGTCGTCGCCACCGACGCCCACGCGGCCGCCGCGCTCCTGCCGGGCCTGCGCGTGCCCGGCTTCCACCCGGTCACCGTGGTCCACCACGCCGCGCCCGCCGCGCCCCTGCGCGAACCCGTGCTCGTCCTCGACGCCGACCGCCTCGGGCCGGTCTCCCACACCTACGCCGCCACCGCCATCGACCCCACCCGCGCGCCCACCGGCCGCACCCTCGTCACCTCCGTCGTCCTCGGCCCCCCGCCGGACGGCTCCGACGACAAGACCATCCGCTCCCACCTCGCCGACCTCTACGACACCTCCACCGACCGCTGGGACCTCCTCTCGCTGCGCACCACGCCCCACTCCGTCCCCGCCATGCCGCCGCCCCACGACCTGCGCCGCCCGGTCCGCCTCCTCGCCGGCCTCTACGTCTGCGGCGACCACCGCGACACCTCCACGATCCAGGGCGCCCTCTTCTCCGGCCGCCGCGCCGCCGCGGCCGCACTCCGCGACCTCGCGACGGGCTTCCCGGCGTGATCCCGGCCCGGGGTGGCGAGCGGGGCGTACGGGGCCGGGTGGACTCACCCGCCCCCGTACGCTCCCAGGTCCCCCCGGGCCGGAAACCTCCCGTGCCCGCCCCCGGAGGCACAGGTGGAGCCGCCCGGCGATGGAGGGAAGGCGGGGGAGGTCAGCGCGGTAACGCGGCCACGCGGTCGATCAGCGCGGTAACGCCGCCACGCGGTCGAGGAACGCGCGGACGGCGACCGTGTCGCGGAAGGGCTCCAACCGCCCCCGGAACTCCCGGACGTACTCGCCCGCGCGGACCGACCGCATCTCGCTCGCCCCGCGAACGACCTCCACCCCGTGCGCACAGGCGACCTCCACCTCGCCCAGCCCGAGCCGCGCGGACGCCAGCACGGTGCGGCAGAACAGCCTGCTGCGCGCGTACGCCGCCGCCCTGAGCTGCAGCGACCGCTCGGCGTACTGCACCGCCGCCCGGTACTGGCGCAGGTCCCGATGGCAGTGCGCGAACTCGTCCGCGAGCTGCGCCTCGTCGAAGAACCGCGCCCACCCGGGCACCTCGTCCCCGCCGCGGGCGGCGGACAGCGACCGCTCGGCGCGCGCCAGCGCCCCCGCACAGGCCCGCGCCTCCCCGATCAGCCCGTGCCCGCGCGCCTCGGCCGCGTGCAGCAGCGCGTGCACGACCGCGGGCGCCCCCGACCCGACCCCCTGCTGGGCGACCCGGGCGAGTTGCACCGCCTCGCGCCCGTGCCCGAGGTAGACGGCCTGACGGCTCATCGTGACCAGGACGTAGCTCCCGTAGACCCGGTCCCCGGCCGCCTGCGCCAGCCGCAGCGACTGCACGAAGTAGCGCTGCGCGAGACCGTGCGCCCCGATGTCGTACGAGGTCCACCCGGCGAGCCGGGTGAGGTCGGCGACGGAGGCGAACAGCCGGCGGCCGAGCGCCTCGCCGTAGGACCCGCGCAGCAGCGGCTCGGCCTCGTGCTCCAGGTAGCGGACGAGGGCCTGCCGGGCGTGCCCGCCGCCGTAGGCGTGGTCGAGGGAGCGGAAGAGGTCGCCGACGGCTCGTACTGCGGCGATGTCGCCCGCGCCGACCCGACCGGGCACGCCGCCGCCGGTCCCGGCTCCCGCATGGCCCCCGAGCAGCACGACCGGCTCGCCCTCGCGCGCCCCGCGGCTCTGCGTCGGCACCCGCGCGGCCCGGGCCGCCCAGGCGCCCTGGACCGCCACGGCCCCGCCCCCGGGCTCCTCCGCCCCGGCCGCGCGCTCCCCGTCGCCGTCCGCCGGGCCCGCCTCCGCCGCCACGGACGGCACCGGGGCCACCGGATGCTGCGGCCCCTGCCCCACCCGCGCGTCGGCCCGCCCGATCAGCCAGTCCCGGCTCGGCACCACCAGCCCCGCCGGGGTGAACGCGATCTTCCGCAACTCGGCCTGGTTCCCGGTGTCCTTGCGCCACAGCCCGCTGACGATGTCCACCGCCTCCTCGGGCGTGGCCGCGTACTCCAGCCCGGCGTAGACCGGCGCGCACGCGTCGAGCCCGAGGTCGGGCGCGGCCAGCCGGCGGCCGAGCCGCTGCGTGAAGACCTCCGCGATCAGCGCCGGCGTGGTGCCCCGGGGTTGCTGCCCGCGCAGCCAGCGGGTGATCGACGTCTTGTCGTAGCGCAGGTCGAGGCCGTGCTCGACGCCGAGTTGGTTGACCCGGCGGGCGAGTCCCGCATGCGAGAAGCCTGCTTCCGCGATGATCTCGGCGAGTTTGGTGTTGGCTCGGTTCTGCCGTTCGGTACGCGCCTGGCGGGGCGCCGCGCTGGTCGGAAGGTTCGGCGTTCGCTGCGTGGGGCGGTCCGTCATCGGCAGTACGGTCCACTTCCTCTGGGCGGTCTCAAGAACGGCGTGAATGTAACGGTCAGTGCCGGGAAGCTCACCGTAAGAGCCGTATATTCGCCCGAATGGACTACAACTGGCCGCATTCCGGACAGTTCCTGTGCGGCGGGATCGCGTTCGCGGCGGCGGTCGGGAAGGGGCCGGCCCCCGGCCGCGCAGGGCCCGCGGCACGGCCGCTTCGCGCGCCGCCGTACAGTGGCTGAGGTGCGCCCGGCCGCACCACCAGCCGTGGCCGGCAACGCGCCTCCGTCGCGTACCGCAGAGGAGTAGGAGTAGCCGTGAGCGAACTGCGCTTCGTCCACCTGGGGTTCGGCGCCGACGCCGTCGAGTACGAGGAAGCGTGGCAGGAGCAGCGCCGTGTGCACGCGGCCCGGTTCCTCGACGAGGTGCCCGACACCTGCCTGCTGCTCGAACACCCGCCGGTCTACACCGCCGGACGCCGCACCGCCGACAACGAGCGCCCCCTCGACGGCACCCCCGTGGTCGACGTCGACCGCGGCGGCAAGATCACCTGGCACGGCCCCGGCCAGATCGTCGGCTACCCGATCATGAAGCTCCCCCGCCCCGTCGACGTGGTCGCCCACGTCCGCCGGCTGGAGGAGGCGCTGATCCAGGTGGCCGCCGACTTCGGCCTGGAGACCTCGCGGGTGGAGGGGCGCAGCGGCGTGTGGGTGCTGGGCGACCCCGTGGAGCAGCGCCCGGGCGGCCTCACCCTGGACTTCGACCCGCGGCTGGCCGACGAGGAGTTCGACCCGCGGCTGAACGGCCCGGAGTACGCCCCCTCCAACGCCGGCCAGCGCCGCGAGGACCGCAAGCTCGCCGCGATCGGCATCCGCGTCGCGAAGGGCGTGACCATGCACGGCTTCGCGCTCAACTGCAACCCCGACAACACCTGGTACGACCGGATCGTGCCGTGCGGCATCCGCGACGCGGGCGTCACCTCGCTCTCGGCCGAACTGGGCCGGGACGTGCCGGTGGCCGAGGTGCTGCCGGTGGTCGAGAAGCACCTCACCGCGGTGCTCGGCACGGCCGTCCCGCTGCCCCGCGCGGTGTGAGCCGACCGGACGGCGTCGGCCCGGCGCGGTGTGTGCCGGGCGGACGGCGGCCCGGCGGGGACGGGAATGCCCCGTCCATGCCGCAGGTTGCATCGATGATGAGCCGTGGGAAGTACGGGCGTACGCTGGTGTTCGCCGTAGAATCGAAGCTTTAGAGGGAGCCGGTCGTGTCTGCAGTCGCACCCGACGGACGCAAGATGCTGCGCCTTGAGGTCCGCAACAGCCAGACCCCCATCGAGCGCAAGCCCGAGTGGATCAAAACCCGGGCGAAGATGGGTCCCGAGTACACGCAGATGCAGAAACTCGTGAAGAGCGAGGGCCTGCACACCGTGTGCCAGGAGGCGGGCTGTCCCAACATCTACGAGTGCTGGGAGGACCGCGAGGCGACCTTCCTCATCGGCGGCGACCAGTGCACGCGGCGCTGCGACTTCTGCCAGATCGACACCGGCAAGCCGCAGGCCCTCGACCGCGACGAGCCGCGCCGGGTCGGCGAGTCCGTGCTCACCATGGACCTGAACTACGCCACCATCACCGGCGTCGCCCGCGACGACCTGGAGGACGGCGGCGCCTGGCTCTACGCGGAGACCGTCCGGCGCATCCACGCGATGACCGCGGACCGCGCGGGCGGCCGTACCAAGGTCGAGCTGCTCATCCCCGACTTCAACGCCGAGCCCGCGCAGCTCGCCGAGGTCTTCGGCGCCCGCCCCGAGGTCCTGGCGCACAACGTGGAGACGGTGCCGCGGATCTTCAAGCGCATCCGCCCCGGCTTCCGCTACGAGCGCTCGCTTGAGGTGATCACCCGCGCCCGCGAGGCCGGCCTGGTCACCAAGTCCAACCTGATCCTGGGGATGGGCGAGGAGCGCGAGGAGGTCAGCCAGGCGCTGCAGGACCTGCACGACGCGGGGTGCGAGCTGATCACCATCACGCAGTACCTGCGGCCCTCCGCGCGGCACCACCCGGTGGAGCGCTGGGTGAAGCCGGCGGAGTTCGTGGAGCTGAAGGAGGAGGCCGAGGAGATCGGCTATGCGGGTGTGATGTCCGGGCCGCTGGTGCGTTCGTCATACCGCGCCGGGCGGCTCTTCCAGCAGGCCATCGACCGGCGGGCCGGCCAGGACGCCCCGGCACACGCCGGCGGTGCGGCTTTCATACGCGATTGACCGGAAGGTCACCGGCTGGTAACACGGTGTGGCGAGACTTGTTCTCGCCGCACCGTTGTCGTGTCGGGCAGCGCGGCGCCGCCGTAGGTCCCGCACCGCACGCGTTCCGTAGCTCCGCAGGGCCCTCCGCAAGTCCCGCACCGCAGGTTTCGCACCGCAGGGTTTCGCACCGCCCGTAGGTCCCGCACCGCCGTACGTCCGCCAGGCCCCGTACTGCCGCCAGACCCGTACCGCCGCTCTTCCCGCTCCGTCCACCGCCTTCCTCCTTCCTCCCGAGGGGACGCCATGTCGTCGTCGTCCGAGCAGGTGCACGTTCCCGGCCGCCTCCTGACCGGCCGCCGGCCCCTTTTCCGCCGCGGTCAGCGGCATGCGCCGGCGGTGCCGGTGGCGGGCGCGCTGCGCGCGGTGGAGACCTTTCTGCTGAGCGGCGGCCAGCAGACCGCCCGCAGGAACGCGTGGGCGGCCGTCGTGGCGGACCGGCAGCGCGCCAAGGACCGGCGCGAGGCCGAGCACGAGATCGCGGCGCTCGCGGGCGCGGAGCGCGGCGGGGCCGCCCGGCCGCGGTGACGGCGTACCGACAGGCCACGTATCCTTTGCCACATGGCGAGGAAGGAAACATCCGAGAGCAGTTCTGGACGGCTCGCGCAGATCGTCCAGACATACAAGATGACCAGGCAGGCCGATTCGAAGATCGGTCTTGTCCTTGCGGCTGTGGGAATCGTCACCTTCGGTGTCATCCTCGCCCTCGGCTTCTTGATCAACCACCCCATCTACGCGGGCATCCTGGGTCTCCTGGTGGGCCTGCTGGCGACCGCGGTGGTCTTCGGCCGCCGTGCCGAGCGGGCCGCCTTCGGGCAGCTCGACGGCAAGCCGGGCGCGGCAGCCGCCGTGCTGCAGAACGTGCGGGGCTGGACCGTGACCCCCGCGGTGGCGATGAACAAGAGCCAGGACGTCGTGCACCGGGCGGTCGGCAAGGCCGGCATCGTCCTGGTCGGCGAGGGCAACCCGAACCGGGTGAAGGGGCTGCTGGCCGCCGAGAAGAAGAAGGTCGCCCGGGTCGTCTACGACGTGCCGGTGCACGACTACATCGTCGGTGACGACGAGGGCCAGCTTCCGCTGAAGAAGATCCGTACGACGCTGCTGCGGCTGCCGCGGTCGCTGAGCGGTCCGAAGACCACCGAGGTGAACGACCGGCTGCGGGCGCTCGGGGACCTGATGAGCAACATGCCGATTCCGAAGGGCCCGATGCCGAAGGGCATGCGGATGCCGCGCGGGCGCTGAGCGCTTCGCCCGTCGGAGCCGAGCGCGTCGCCCGTCGGAAGCCGAGCCGCTTCGCCTGCCGAAGCCGAACACGCCGAAGGGGCGCCGGGGAGATCCCGGCGCCCCTTTTCGTGCGCCCGCGCTGTTCGTGTCGGCGCGTTCCCGTTCTCACGTTCCCGGGGCGCGCTCCCGCGTTCCCGTCCTCGCGTTCCCGTTTCCGCGTTCCCGGGGCGCGCTCCCGCGTTCCCGTCCTCGCGTTCCCGTCCTCGCGTTCCCGTTCCCGCGTCCCGCCGTCAGATCCGGACCTGGACCGCCTTGGCGGCCTTGTCGTGCAGCCCCCGGGTGTCGCGGTCCCAGACCACCGCCGGGACGACCAGGAGCAGCAGCACCGTACGGATCAGCGCGGCGAGCGGGCTGAGCCGGCGGCCGTCAACGCCGATCACCCTCAGCCGGGTGATCAGTTTCCCCGGGGTGCTGCCGACCAGCGCGAGCCCGATCAGGCTGACCGCGCCGAAGACGACGAGCGCCCAGTTGTTCGCGGTGTGCACATTACGGTGAGCGATCAGGCCGTATGCGATCACCACGCACAGCACCCAGTCGATGAAGATCGCCGCGACCCGGCGGCCGATGGACGCGATGGACCCCGGTCCGTCCTCGGGCAGGCCCAGCCGCTCACCGCGGTAGCCGAACTCCACGCCCATCTGTTCCGCGGCCGCGCGCGGCCCGGAGAGCCACGATCCCACTACTTCCCTGTTGTCCACGGCATCCACGGTAACCCCGCGCACGAACGGACCACCGGGCGGGCACCTGACGCCCCTCCCGGCTGCCCTTGCGGGCGCTGGGCGGCGGGCGGCCGGGGGCGATTCCGGGGCATCGCGGTTAACCTCTGCGAAACAAATGGGTCATGCTGGAGAAATCCCTGATCCCTAAGGTCAGGGCAGTGTGCGCCACCGCACTGGCCGCACATCTCGATCGCCAACCCGACCCGCGGGGCCGGGCCTAGGAGGAGTTGGATGTTCCAGAACGCCGACGACGTCAACAAGTTCATCAAGGACGAGGACGTCAAGTTCGTCGACGTCCGCTTCTGCGACCTGCCCGGCGTGATGCAGCACTTCACGGTCCCGGTCTCGACGTTCGACCCGACCGAGGAACTGGCCTTCGACGGCTCGTCCATCCGCGGGTTCCAGGCGATCCACGAGTCCGACATGGCGCTGAGCGCGGACCTGTCGACTGCCCGCGTCGACCCGTTCCGGCGGGACAAGACGCTGAACATCAACTTCTTCATCCACGACCCGATCACCGGCGAGCAGTACAGCCGTGACCCGCGGAACGTCGCGAGGAAGGCCGAGGCGTACCTCGCCTCCACCGGCATCGCCGACACCGCGTACTTCGGTCCCGAGGCCGAGTTCTACGTCTTCGACAGCGCCCGCTTCCAGACCTCCGCGAACGAGTCGTTCTACCACATCGACTCCGAGGCGGCCGCGTGGAACACCGGCGCCACCGAGGACAACCGCGGCTACAAGGTCCGCTACAAGGGCGGCTACTTCCCCGCCCCGCCGGTCGACCACTTCGCCGACCTGCGCGCCGAGATCTCCCTCGAACTCGAAGCGGCCGGGCTCCAGGTGGAGCGCCAGCACCACGAGGTCGGCACCGCCGGTCAGGCCGAGATCAACTACAAGTTCAACACGCTGCTCGCCGCGGCCGACGACCTGATGCTCTTCAAGTACATCGTCAAGAACGTCGCCTGGCGCAACAACAAGACCGCCACCTTCATGCCCAAGCCGATCTTCGGTGACAACGGCTCCGGCATGCACGTCCACCAGTCGCTGTGGCAGAGCGGCACCCCGCTCTTCTACGACGAGCAGGGTTACGCGGGCCTGTCCGACACCGCCCGCTTCTACATCGGCGGCATCCTCAAGCACGCCCCCTCGCTGCTGGCGTTCACCAACCCCACGGTGAACTCCTACCACCGCCTGGTGCCCGGCTTCGAAGCCCCGGTGAACCTCGTGTACTCCCAGCGCAACCGCTCCGCCGCGATGCGCATCCCGATCACCGGCTCCAACCCGAAGGCCAAGCGCGTCGAGTTCCGCGCGCCGGACCCGTCGTCCAACCCCTACCTCGCCTTCTCCGCGCTCCTCCTCGCGGGCCTGGACGGCGTCAAGAACAAGATCGAGCCGGCCGAGCCGATCGACAAGGACCTCTACGAGCTCGCCCCCGAGGAGCACGCGAGCGTCGCCCAGGTCCCGACCTCGCTCCCCGCGGTCCTCGAGGCCCTCGAGGCCGACAACGAGTACCTCCAGGCCGGCGGCGTCTTCACCTCCGACCTGATCGAGACCTGGATCGACTACAAGCGCGCCAACGAGATCGCGCCCCTCCAGCTCCGCCCCCACCCGCACGAGTTCGAGCTCTACTTCGACATCTAAACCGCGAGGTCGGGTGCGCCGGGGTCTCACGGTCCCCGGTCCCGGAGATTCCCCAGGTCGGCACTTCGCCGGCCTGGGGATCTCTGCGTCATGGGGTTCGCATCGCCCGCGCCGCCAGTTCGGTGCCCGGCGAACGATCCGGGACAGCGACGTCCTCGGCCGTGCCTTCCGCGACGGGGCGCGACGCGTTGCGGGCTTGGCGGGTGGCGTGGCGCGGGTTCGGGGTTCGGGGTTCGGGGTTCGGGGTTCGGGGTTCGGGTTAAGGGGAGGGGAGTTGACGGGTGTGCGGGGGTCGGCCGTGGTGATCGTTCGCGCTTGTGTGCGTGGAGGTCGAGGGGGGAGCCCCACCGCGGTGGTGGACGACGTGGCGTTGACCGATGAGGAGCGTCGGCGGGTGGCGGTGACGGCGGGGACGTCGCATGCCGTCTTCGTCTCGGTGGACGACGGTCGGCAGGGCGTGCCCGGGGCGTCGCTGCGCTTCTTCACCGCCGAGGGGGAACTGCCCGCTTGCGGCCACGGAACGGTTGCGGCGTTGGCGTTCCTCGCCGAACGCGCCGGGGGCGTGGAGTACCTGGCCACGCTTCGTACGGCGGGGCGGGTCTTCAACGGCTGGTGTCTACGGGAGAAGGCGCATTTCAGGGCGGCGTTCGAGCCCGGCCCTGTGGACCTGCGCGAGGCCACGCCCGTCGAGCGCGAACTCGTCCTGCCCGCGCTCGGGGTCACCGCGGACTCGCTCGCGCCGGGTATCCGCGTAGCCTCGGTGGGACGGCCTCGGTTGCTGGTACCCATCGCCACGCGGCCGGCTCTCGCGGCGCTCGACCCGGACTTCGTACGGCTCAGGGCCGGCTGTGACCGTCTCGGTTTGCTGGGCTGCTACGTCTATTCCGTGCCGACGCCCGACGGCCGCGTCGCCGCCCGCATGTTCGCCCCGTCGATCGGCGTGGCCGAGGACATCGCCAACGCCAACAGCACCGCCTGCCTGGCCGCTGACCTGGCTGGTCGGGGCATCACCGACATCGCCGTGGACATGGGCGACTCGCTCGGCAGCCCCTCCACGATCACGGCCACCACGCGGCACGGCTCATCGGGTTCGCTGGTACGCGTGGGCGGTGCCGCGCAGATCACCGCGACGGCCCCCTTGCCGTAGTCGAGCGGGAATCCGCGCGTACGGCGGCGGCCCCGTCACCGAGTGGGTTGCCGGGCCGCCGTACGACCGACGGGCTCTCGCCGAAGGTCGTCGGCTCCGCCTGCGAACCGGTGCGCAAGCCGGATGCTCCGGTCGGGGGCGGTGGTCAGGCGATCGCGATGAGTTCGGCCTCGAAGCCGTCGTCGTTCTCCAGGTAGGCGGCGTACTGGTCCGGGCCGCCGGCGTGGGGGTGGCGGTCGGGGAACATCAGGCGCCAGCCGTGGTGGCGGGACTCGGCGGCCAGCGCCTCGACGGTGGGCGGGTCGGCGACGTGGAACGCCAGGTGGTTCAGGCCGGGGCGGCAGCGGTCGTGGGCGGCTGCGGTGAGGGCGGGGGACTGTTCGATGACGAGGTAGGTCGTACCGAGCTGCCAGCTCCGCCCCCGGTCCCAGTGCTGGAAGGGCGTGTGGCCGAGGGCTTCGAGCAGCCAGCCGAACGACGTGATCGCACGGTCGAGGTCGGGGACCCAGAGTTCGACGTGGTGGAGCGCGCCCGGGGTCGGGGCGGTCATGACGCCGCCGACCGGTCGGGCATCGCGGTGGTCCCGCGGTGGCGGTCGTGGCGTCGGTCGCGGTCGTGGTCGTGGTCGCGGCGTCGGTCGCGGTCGTGGTCGCGGTCGTGGTGGCGCACCGGCAAGTCCCCTTCTTCGTCGGCGGGTTCGCCGATCCGGGCGGGCCGGGTTCGCGGGGCGGCCCGACCGGAGTGGCGATTGTACGGCGCCGGGGCCGGGGCTGGAGGTGCGCCGGCGCGTCAGGCGAGGCGGCCCGGGGGCGTCATGCCAACCCGGGGCGTCATGCGAAGTAGTGGCCCTCCTTGAGGTCGGCGATCAGGCCCGGGCGGGTCGGTTCCCACCCGAGCAGGTCGCGGGTGAGCCGCGCCGAGGCGGGCCCGTCGGTGCCCCAGAAACCGCCGAGCCAGCCGACGTACTCCCCGGCCCGCTCGGGCGGGACGGAGACCGCGGGGATGCCGAGGCGTTCGGCGAGGACTTCCGCTACTTCGCGGATCGGTACGCCCTCGTCGCCGACCGCGTGCAGCGCCGACCCGGCCGGCGCGGACTCCAGCGCGAGGCGGAACAGGCGGGCGGCGTCGTCGCGGTGGACCGACGGCCAGCGGTTGGCGCCGTCGCCGACGTAGGCGGCCGCGCCCTTCTCGCGTGCGAAGCCGATCACGGTCGGGATGAACCCGTTGTCGCCGTTTCCGTGCGTGGCAGGGGGCAGCCGTACGACCGAGGAGCGCACGCCGCGGTCGGCGAGGGCGAGCGTGTAGTGGGCGTTGGCGATCCGCGCGTTGGCGCCGGCGATCGGGGCGCCCCGCTCCGCGGCGGGAGCGGCCAGCCCGTCGCGTTCGGTGGCGACGGCGCCGGGCGGGAGCCCGAGCACGCCGAGGATGCCGGAGGCGATGACGAACGGCTTGCCGGTGCCGGCCAGGGTCTCCCCGAAGGTCTCGATCGCCGCGCGGTCGGCGCCGGTGGCCCCGGCGAAGTCGCCCGCGAAGGCGATGTCGTGCTTGAAGGCGAGGTGGACGACGCCGTCGGAGTCGGCGGCGGCGCCGCGCAGGGTGTCGAGGTCGTCGAGCGAGCCGAGGCGGACTTCGGCGCCGGCGTCGCGCAGGGCGCGGGCCGAGTTGTCGGAACGGGCCAGCCCGGTGACCGTGTGGCCGGCGGCGATCAGGTCGGGGACGAGCCCGCGGCCGATCCAGCCCGATGCTCCGGTGACGAAGACGTGCACGGGGAACCTCCAGAGGGTCTTATTATTTGTACGGTCGTGCTAGAAATATTCTGTGTACAGTCGTACCAGAAATGTCAAACCGAGGCCACGCCCGGCGGCGGAAGCGCCGAGGGCGGCGGGGCGGTGTCGGGAGCAACAGGAGGAAGCGATGGCGGGGCGCCCGGTCGACCATCAGCGGCGGGCGGAGCTGCTCGACGCGGTGGTGGACTACACGGTCGAGCACGGGTTCTCCGAGCTGTCGTGGCGGCCGGTCGCCGCCGCGCTCGGCGTGTCGACCACGACCCTGGTGCACCGCTTCGGCACCAAGGAGCAGATGCTGGAGGCCATCCTCGGTCGGCTGCGGGAGCGCATCTTCGCGGCCACCAACGACACCCTCGGCGAGCAGCCCGACCTGGCGACGGCGGTGCGCGCGGTCTGGACCCGGACCTCGGACCCGCGGCGGGGGGCGGAGTTCAGGCTGTTCTTCGCCGTCTACGGGCGCGCGCTCCAGGCGCCGGAGCAGTTCGCGGAGTTCCTGGACCGGGTGGTCGCCGACTGGATGAACGCGCTGTGCGAGACGCAGGGGCCCGGCACCGACCCGGTGACCGCGAAACGCACGGCCACCCTCGTGATCGCGACGATCCGCGGCCTGCTGCTCGACCTGCTCGCCACCGGCGACCGGGCCCGGGTCCAGGACGCGGCGGAGAGCTTCCTCGCCACCCTTGAACGGCGTGACGGGAACGCGCGGGCCGGGGAAGCGCGGGACGGGACAGCACGGGTCGGGACAGCACGGGTCGGGAAGGTGCGGGACGGGGAAACGCGGGACGCGGAGGCATCATAGGGGGTATGCCTGAATTGCCCGAGGTCGAAGCGCTGCGCTGGTTTCTCGATGACCACCTGGTGGGGCGGACCGTCGAGCGGGTGTACCCGCTGGCGGTGAGCGCCCTCAAGACGTACCGCCCGGGGGTCGCGGACCTGGAGGGGCGGGCGTTCGACGCGGTCGCGCGGCACGGCAAGTTCCTCGACCTGGCGGCCGGTGACCTGCACCTGGTGATGCACCTGGCGCGGGCGGGCTGGGTGCGCTGGAACGACAACCTGCCCGACGCGCCGCCCCGGCCCGGCAAGGGGCCGCTGGCGCTGCGGGTACGGCTCGCGGAGCCGGCCGGGACCGGCTTCGACGTGACGGAGTTCGGCACGCAGAAGCGGCTGGCGGTCTACGTGGTGCACGACCCGGCGGAGGTGCCGGGCGTGGCGCGGCTGGGGCCGGACCCGCTGGCGGCGGACTTCACCCCCGAGGCGTTCGCGCGGCTGCTGGCGGGCGAGCGGCGGCAGATCAAGGGGGTGCTGCGCGACCAGAGCGTGATCGCGGGGATCGGCAACGCCTACTCCGACGAGATCCTGCACGCGGCGAAGATGTCGCCGTACAAGCTCGCGGCGAAACTGTCGGGGCAGGAGGCGGCGCTGCTGTACGACATGATCGGCAGCACGCTGCGGGACGCGGTGGAGCGCTCGCGGGGGCTGCCGCTGCGGGATCTGAAGGCCGAGAAGAAGAGCGGGTTGCGGGTGCACGGGCGCAAGGGCGAGCCGTGCCCGGTGTGCGGGGACACCGTTCGCGAGGTGTCGTTCAGCGACTCGGCGCTCAATTACTGCCCGACCTGCCAGACCGGCGGGAAGCCGCTGGCGGACCGGCGGATGTCGCGACTGCTGAAGTAGCGCCCCGGCGGCGCACAGGGTGAGCCGGGCCCGGGTCGGCCCGGGTTGCCGTGCGTACGGCCGTGCGGCCCGATGGGGGCGCCCGCGGCGGTGGGCTGGCGTTGCCGGGCGCAGGACGGGGCGGCGGGACCGGGTGACGGGACCGGATGTCGGTGCGTGGGGCGTTGACCGTATGGTTTTCCAGCAGTGAGGCGGGACGGTGACGTGCCCGCGGGCAAGCGAGCGGCTGGAGGCCGGCGCGATGGGTGACGTGGACACGGCGCCGATACGGTTCGGCATTGTCGGTAGCGGTTGGCGGTCGGAGTTCTTCGTACGGCTCGCCCGGGCACTGCCCGAGCGGCTCGCGGTGGCCGGGGTGGTGACCCGCTCGGCGGAACGGGCCGAGCAGGTCCGCACGGCATGGGGCGTGCCCGCCTACCGTACGGTCGGTGAACTGCTCGCGGCCGAACCGGAGTTCGTGATCCCGTCGGTGCCTTGGGACGTGACTCCCGGGGTGGTGCGGGACCTGGTGGAGCAGGGCGTGCCGGTGCTGGCCGAGACGCCGCCGGCGCCGGACGCGGCAGGGCTCCGGGAGCTGTGGAGCGCGGTGGGCGGCGCCCGCCGCGCCGCTACCGGCGGGGGCGGGGGCATGGCTTCGGCTTCGGCTTCGGCTTCGGCCGCGGACGGCGGCGCGCTGGTGCAGGTCGCCGAGCAGTACGTGCTGATGCCCGGGCACGCGGCCAGGATCGCCCTCGTCCGCGACGGCGTGATCGGCGCGGCCACCTCGGTCCAGCTCTCCTCCACGCACATGTACCACGCGATGTCCCTGATCCGGCACACCCTCGGCATCGGCTTCGGGCCGGCGACGGTGACCGCGCGCGCCTTCACCGCACCGCTGGCCGACCCGCTCTCCCCCAAGGGCTGGTCGGACGACCTGACGCCCAAAGACGCGACGACCACCCTCGCCCTGATCGACTTCGGCGCCGGCCGCACCGGCCTGTACGACTTCACCGACAACCAGTGGTGGAACCCGCTGCGCGCCCGCCGGGTCGTCGTCCGCGGTTCGCTCGGCGAGATCGTGGACGACAGCGTGGTGCGGATGGCCGACCCGCGGACCCCGGTGGAGTCCGCGCTGGTCCGCCGCCGCACCGGCACCGACCTCAACCTCGAGGGCGCCGAGGTGCACCACATCTCCTTCGACGGCCGCGTGGTGTGGCGCAACGACTACGTCGGCGCGAGCCTGTCCGAGGACGACCTCGCGGTGGTGGACCTGCTGTGCCGGACCGGCGCCTGGGTGCGCGGCGAGGGGCCCGAGCCCTACCCGCTGGCCGAGGGCTGCCAGGACCACCTGCTCGCCTTGGCCGTCGAGGAGTCCGCTCGCACAGGGGCGCCGGTGACCACCGCGGAGGAGGCGTGGGCCACCGCCTGAGGGTGGGGCCGGCCGGGCTCGGCGGACTCCGCGGGCTCGGCGGACTCGGCTGCTCGGTGTGGCGGTCGGCTCGGGCGGGCGCCGGTCGGGCCGGTCTTCGCACCGAGCCGGTCGGACAGGCAGGCCTGCGGACCGGGGACATGGCGAGCCGGTGCGCGGGCCCGCACCCGGCCCGCACTCTGCCCCTCCGTAAACTGCCGCGCCCCGCGGCCGAGTTCGGAACCAACGAGTCATGAGCTGCCCGGGGCGAAGTGCACGCTGGTGGTGACATCACCACCCGGGGTGGGGTCGCACTCGTCCACCGAACCGGCGCACGGACCGGTCCAGGTGTCCGGCTGATACGGCTCGCTCACGGTGCCGCCGGCCCCGGACGATCCACCGGACGCACCGGAACCCCCGGACGTGCTCGAATCGCCCGCATCACCGGCGCCGCCTATGCTCCCCGCCGTGCTCGAACCGCCGCTATCGCTCACGCCGGCTGTGGCGCCGGTGTCCCCGGCGGCGCCGGAGCTGTCGGCGCCCGCGGGGTCGCCGTGGGCTTTGAGGGAGAGCGGGGCCCTCGCGTCGAAGTAGCGGACCGTGCAGGGCGTGGGCTGGTCGCACTTGGTGGTGGTTCCGTCGGCGGCGATGTCGACGTAACCGTGTCGCCGGCCGCCGGTGTCCGGGGTGACGGTCACCTTGACCGTGGCGAAGGCGCGGCCGGTGAGACGGGCGGTGCTCCTGCCGTCCTTGCCGTAGCTGACCGTGAGGGTGCCGGCGCGCCTGCCGAGCGCGGTGGGCGCGAACCGCACGCTCACGCTGCAACTGGTGCCCGCCGCCAGCCCTTTGGCCGGTGCCGGACCGCCGCCCGCCTCGTCGTCGAGGAACCCGGGCGACATGCCCTCGCCGGTGTGGCACGAGCCCGTGGTGATGGCGAAGTCGGAGCGGGCGGACAGGCTGATCGCGTCCAGCGGGACCGGGCTGCCGTTCGGGTTGGTGATGGTCAGCTTGGCGACCGGGGCGGCGGCCGAACCCTCGTGCACGTCACCGTAGTCTCCCGTGCCCTTGATCGTCAGGGGTTTCAGTGCGGCGCCCGGGTCGGCCGGGTCGTCGGACCCGGTGGGGAGGGTGCCGCCGGGGGCGTCCTGGTCCTTGGTGCCGCCGTCGATCCGGTGGGCGCCGGGCAGGCCGCCCGACGCCGCCGGGCCGCCCTTGGCCCCGGCCGCCGAGGCGTTGTGGTGCCAGCCCGAGCCGCCCGCTCCGCCCAGGCTGTCCCTCCCGACGGCGCCGACCGCGACCGCCACACCGGCCGCGAGGACCACGGTCGCCGCACCCATTCCCACGAGTGCTCTGCGCCGCCGACGTGCCCGGGCCCGCGCCCGGCGGCTCGCCGCACGGCCCATGCCCGCCAGCCGCCCGCCGAGAGAGGCCCGCGGGACGCCCGCGCCGCCCGCACCTCGCCAGTCGCCGGAATCGTCCGCGACGAGCGCCAGGTTGGCCCGGGTCTCCTCCGCCGCGCTGCCTTCCGCGGCCCTCGCATGGCGGGTGCGCAGCTCCAACGCGTGGGCCAGCGCGTCCCTGGCCGCATCCGGACGGCCTTCCAGGAGGTGGAGTGTGCCTTCCTGGTGGGCGAAGTGGGCCTCCGCCACGACGTCCGGCAGTTCGAGGGCCGCGATGCGCCCGATCTCCAACGTCCGCTGCCAGGACCTCCAGTGCCCCTGGATACACAGCACCGGCTCCACGATCGCGGCGAGCGCGATCACCGTGTCCCACTCGCGGCGGCCGGCCGCCGTGTCCAGCAAGGGCACCGCCGCGTCCGCTGCCTGGCTCGCCTCGGCGCCGCACGGGTCGCGCGCCTCAATCCAGCTGCCGAGGGCCCGCAGCGAGACGCCGAAGTCGAGGTGGCGGTGGAGCAGTCGCAGGTAGGGCTCGGGGAGCCCGGTCGGCAGGCCGAAGCGGTCACCGCGCTTCTCGGCGAGCCCCCGCGCGCACAGCCGGTCGAACCGCTCGGCGCCGGCCGGCACTTCCGCCATCGCCGCGACCAGTCGGGCGGGCAGGTGGGCGCCGCCGAGCAGTGCGAGCACCGCCAGCGCCCGCTTGGACTCCGGGTCGAGCGCGGCGATCGCCAACTCGTCGAGCACCCCCGGGTCCAGCTCGACCTCCTGCGCCAACTCGGCGAAGCGGCGGCCTTCGTACCGCACCAGCGCGGCGGCCTGGCGCAATGCGAGCGGTCTGCCGCCGACCGCGGCCACCAGTCGTCGCGCGTGCGGCAGTTCGGACTCGGAGACGATCCGGTCGAGGTCGCGGGAGAGCAGGGTCATCGCGTCCGCGGAGGTGAGGCCGGGCAGCGGGTGGGACACCCCGAGCCGCCCGATTCCCGGGCGGACCGCGCCCATCAGCACCGCGCACCCGCGTAACGCGTCCCGCAGATCGGCGAGCTGCAACGGGCTGTATCCCACGTCGTCCAACGCGACGACGGCGACGACCTGCTCGAGGGCGCGCCGGCACTCGTCCGTGGTCAACCGGGGTGCTCCCGGCGGGTACTCGTAGAATTCGCGGACCATGTCCTGGAGGAAATCCTCAAGATCGGCGGCACCGACGCGGATATATGCATCCGGCGCGACGGCGCGCAGCAGAGAGGTCTTTCCCGAGCCGCATTTCGCGGTGAATTCGACCATGCGGCGCGATCGCACGGCGCTGCGCATCAGCCCCAATTGCTCTTCCCGCCCCACCAGCGTGCCCACCGCGCCCGTGTGCGGATGGTTCGCCCGCCGCCGCGGCACGCGCTGAGCCGGGTCGGCTTCGCCCTCACCCCCGCCCCGGCCGCCGCCTCGCCGACCGCCTTCGGGCGCGGCGCGCTCCACTCTCACGCCGTGGCCGCGGCCGCCGACCACCACGCGGAACTCTCCGAAAACGAACCCGTCCATTTCTACCCCCGGCACCCCTGGTATCCCCCGTCATCCCCGGCTTCCCGGACGGGAATGAACGCGGTGCTCCCTGCACCACGCGAGAACCACGTTACGGGCTGCGTCCGCCTCCGTGCGCAAAGTTATCCACAGCCCGCAGGAGAAGTCCGATATTCAGCCCACGAGCCCTGTCTCATACGAGATGATCACCAGCTGGACCCGGTCGCGCGCGCCGAGTTTGGAGAACAGCCGCGCCACGTGGGACTTGGCCGTCGCCACGCTGATGAACAGGGTCTGCGCGATCTCGGTGTTGGACATCCCGCGTCCGACAAGCGTCAGCACCTCCCGTTCACGGTCGGTGATGCCGCGCAGTCGCTCGTCCCGCCCGTCCTGCCCCTCTTGCCCGTGCGGCTCGTCCTGCCCTCCGTGCCCGGCCTCCCGGCGCCGCCCGCTCCGACCCGCTTCCCCTCCCCGTGACGGTACGCGTGCCGGTGCGCCGGCGAACGGCGGCCGCCGGGCGAACTCCTCGATCAGCCGCCGGGTCACGGCGGGCGCGATCAGCCCCTCGCCGGCCGCGACGACGCGGATGCCGTCGAGGATGGTCTCCAGTCGCATGTCCTTGAGCAGGAACCCGCTCGCCCCGGCCCGCAGCGCCGCGTACACGTACTCGTCGTCGTCGAACGTCGTCAGGACGAGCACGCGGGTCCCGTCGCCGGCCGCGCCCGTGATCAGCCGGGTGGCCTCGATACCGTCCATGCCGGGCATGCGGATGTCCATCACGGCGACGTCCGGGCGCAGTTGCCCGGCCAGCGACACCGCCTCTGCGCCATCGCCCGCCTCCCCCACGACCTCGATGTCCGGGGTGTCGGCGATCAGCACGCGCAGACCGGTGCGGATCAGCGGCTGGTCGTCGGTGAGGAGGACGCGGATCATCCGCGAACCTGTCCGGCGGGTGAAGCGGGCTCGGTGACGTGCCCGGGCAGGCGCTCCCCGCCCGCGGGACCGGCAGCACCGGCAGGTGCCGTATCCGTCGCCGGTTCCGTACGCTCCCGCGCACCCGCGCGGCCACCGGTCTCCGCGGTCGCCACCGCGCCCGCGTCACCCGCCGGCAGCGGCAGCCGCGCCGCCACCCGGAAGCCGCCGCCCGGGCGCGGGCCCGCGCTGAACTCGCCGTGCAGCAGGCTGACCCGCTCGCGCATGCCGACGATGCCGTAGCCGCCGCTCGCCGTGGGCGGCCGGCCGCCGCAGCCGAGGTCGACCACCTCCACCAGCAGCGCGTCCTGCCGGTGGTCGAGGGTGACCGCGCAGTCCCGGGTGCCCGAGTGCCTGACCACGTTGGTGACCGCCTCCTGGACGATGCGGAAGGCCGACAGGTCGATGTCGGGCGGCAGAGGGCGGCGTTGCCCCTTCCAGCGGACCTCGACGCGTACGCCCACCTCGTGCGTGGTGGTCACGAGGCCGCCCAGGTCGGCGAGGCCCGGCGCCGGGTCGCGGGGCGGCTCGCCACCGTCGGTGTCGGTCTCCCGCAGTGCCCCGAGCAGGCGGCGCAGGCCGGACAGGGTCTCGCGGCTGGTGGCCTCGATGGCGTCCAGCGCCTTGCGGGTCTCGGCGGGCTGGGTCTCCATCACGCGGCTGCCGACGCCGGCCTGGATGGCGATGATGCCGATGCTGTGGGCGACCATGTCGTGCAGTTCGCGGGCGATTCGCAGCCGCTCCTCGGTCACCGCCTGCTGGGTGGCGCGGCGGCGCAGGGCCTCGGTGTGCGTACGGCTCTGCCGGACGGTGTTGCCCACCAGCCAGGCGACGAACGTGATGGCGGTCAGGGCCGCCCACACGGCGCCGTTGTCCTGGCTGACGAGCACGACCACGCAGGAGAGGACGGCGCCGGCCACCGACATGAGGCGCGAGCGCGTCGCGGTGATGTAGCCGATGACGACAGCGGCCAGCAGGAACAGCACGACCGGTGCCTCGGGCACGCCGGTGCCGATGGCGGCGACGGACCCGGACAGCGAGACCACCAGGGCCGCCAGTGGCAGCCGGAAGACCAGCAGGGCGACGAAGGTGGTGGCAAGGGCGGTGACGAGGAGCGAGCCGTCCTCGATGTTGCCGTTGAGGTTGGTGAGGTGGGCCAGTTCGTCGCGGCGCTGAAAGCTGCGCACCAGGACGACCGTCACCCAGAAGACGGCCACCCACACGCCCAGTGGCGGACGCCTGAGCAGGGGCGTACGCGTCGGAGTACGGGGTGCGGCGGGCATGCGCCGATCGTAGGCGCCCGGGGCGGGGCGGCACATTGGCCCGAAGGTGTAGTCCCGGGGGCTGGTGCACGGCCCCGGGAATGCGGCCCGCGGCCCGATGCGGGGCGGGCGGCGCGCCCGGCACCGTGAAGCCATGATCGAAGCAACGCACTTGACCAAGCGCTACGGTGCCACGGTCGCCGTCGACGGCTTGTCGTTCCGTGTACGTCCGGGACGGGTCACCGGCTTCCTCGGCCCGAACGGGGCCGGGAAGTCCACCACCCTGCGGATGATCCTCGGCCTGACCGCCCCCAGCGGCGGCACCGTCACGGTCGACGGAGTGCCGTTCGCCGACCGCCCGCGCGGGCTGCGGCACGTGGGGGCACTGCTCGACGCCCAGGACGTGCACGGCGGGCGCAGCGCCGCCGCGCACCTGTCGGCGCTGGCACGCAGCAACCACATCCCTCGCGGCAGGGTCGCCGACGTGCTGGAGGAGATGGGGCTCGGCAAGGCCGCCGGGCGGCGCATCGGCGGCTTCTCGCTGGGCATGAAGCAGCGGCTCGGCATCGCGGCGGCGCTGCTCGGGGAGCCGCGGGTGCTGCTGTTCGACGAGCCCCTCAACGGCCTTGATCTGGAAGGTGTGCTGTGGGTACGCGGCCTGTTCCGCCGGCTCGCCGCGGAGGGCCGCACGGTGCTGGTCTCCAGTCACATGATGAGCGAGATCGAGCACACCGCCGAGCAGGTCCTGGTGATCGGGCGCGGCCGGCTGATCGCCGACGAGCGCCTCGCCTCCCTGTCGGGGGCAGCGCACGGAGCTGCGGTCGTCAGCGTGCGCACCGCCGACGTGGCGGCGCTGACGGCGCTGCTGGCGGAGGAGGGCGCGACGGTGCGGCAGGCGTCCGAGTCCGAGGAGGCGGTGGAGGTGTCGGGGCTGCCCGCCCGCCGGATCGGCGAACTCGCCGGGCGCCATGGCCTCACGCTCTACGAACTGGCCACCAGGTCGTCGTCGTTGGAGAGCGCCTTCCTGCGGTTGACCGCCGACAGCGTCGAGTACCCGGCGGGGCCACCGGCCCGGACCGGGGCCGGGCACCAGACGGGAGGGACCCGATGAGCTCAGCGTCCCTTGCCGTGTCCGGCGATCCGCTCCTCTCGGCGGCCGGGGGCGGGCCCCGGCCCCGGTTCACCGACCTCGTCGCCGCCGAGTGGATCAAGCTGCGGTCGCTGCGGTCGACGTACTGGGTGCTCGCGTCGTGCGTCGTGGTCGCCGTCGTGGTCAACCTCAACGCCGTCCGCTCTGACTTCACCTACATCGACCACCCGCCGCCACCGATGCCGGGCCGCGGGCCGGTGACGTACGACCCGATCTTCCACGGCCTGAACCAGATCTCCGCCGACCTGGTGATGCTCGCGGCGGCCGTGGTCGGCGCGATCACCGTGTTCGGCGAGTACGCGACCGGCATGGTCCGTACGACGTTCGCGGCGGTGCCCGACCGGCGGGCGGTGGCGCTCGCGAAACTGGTCGTGGTCACCGCGGTCACGCTGGTGATGGGGACGACGGTGTCCACGGTGTCCTTCTTCGGCAGCAACGCGATGCTGGCCTCGCGCCATGTCGGCCTGTCGATCACCGATCCCGGGTGCGTACGCTGCGTCGCCGCGTATGCGCTGATCGCGCCCGTGTGCGCGCTGGTCGGCATGGCACTGGGCGCTGTGTTCCGCCACGCGACCGCCTCCGTCGTCGCGGTGGTGGCGCTGCTGTTCCTGGTGCCGCTGCTGTTCGGGGGCGACCGCTACAAGCTGCTGCGGCAGATCGGGAACACGCTTCCGGGCGACGCGCAGAGTCGGCTGGTCGCCAATCCGGCGGCGCCGATCGACTTCGGGAAGTACCCGGCGTCGGTGCACGGTTCGTGGATCGCGCTGGCGGCGTGGGCGGTCGTGTCGGGGGTCGTCGCCGTGGTGGTGATACGGCGTCGCGACGTCTGAGGACTCCGGGTGCCAGGGCATGCTCCGGGTGCCAGGGCATGCTCCGGGTGCCGGGACATGATGCGGCCCGGCACGTCGGACGTGCCGGGCCGGGTTCCTGCTCCGTCCGAGGGCGGCTTGGCGCGGGTGCGCGCCCCGGCGGTGGGGCGGCAGGGGCCTCACCGCTCTTCGGGTGCCGCGTGGCCGTAGCGGCGGTTGAACCGCTCGACGCGGCCGGCGGAGTCCATGACGCGCTGGGTTCCCGTGTAGAACGGGTGGCTCGCCGACGAGACCTCCACGTCGAAGACGGGGTAGGCACGGCCGTCGGTCCACTCGACGGTGCGGTCGGTGGTGAGCGTGGAGCGGGTCAGGAAGGCGTGGCCGGAGGCGCGGTCGCGGAAGACGACGGGGCGGTAGGCGGGGTGGATCGCAGGCTTCATGGTGTTCAGCGCTCCTCACGGAAGTCGACGTGTCGACCCACGACGGGGTCGTACTTGCGGAGGGTCATGCGGTCGGGGTCGCTCCGGCGGTTCTTGCGGGTCACGTAGGTGTAGCCGGTGCCCGCGGTGGACCGCAGCTTGACGACGGGACGCAGTTCGTTTCTGGCCATGCCCCCACTATACGACTTTGGTTTTCATTTTCAAGGTCTGAGCGGGATCAGTTTCGCGGCGGCGGGTGTGGCCGGTCAGCGATACTGCTTGGCTTCATGGTGCGCGTACGCCACCGGACGGGCCTTTAGGGTCGGTCTGGTGACAGTCGACGCCCCACCGATACCGCCGCAGCCGACCGCTCCCTCTCCCGCCGCGCCCCCGCCGGCGGCACCCGCGGTCGAGTGGCCGTCGTCGCGCGCGCTGCTGTGGGGTGCGCTGCGGGCGCGGCGTCGGGACCTGGTTGCCGCGTCGGCCCTCTACAGCTCGCACCAGCTCGGCGAGTCGATGGTGCCGGTGCTGGTCGGCGCGACGGTGAGCCAGGCCGTCGCGGGCGGCGGGCGGTGGGCGATCGCGCTGTGGCTGGGTGTGCTCGCCGCGGACTTCGTGCTGCTGTCGCTGTCGTACCGCTTCGGCGCGCGGGCGAGCATGCGGGCGAAGCAGCACACCGGGCACGTGGTGCGCATGTGGGTGACGGAGCGGGTGCTGCGCCCTACCGGCGGCATACGGCTCGCCCCCGGCGACCTGCTCACCCGCGCGGCGAGCGACGCCGGCCGGGTCGGCGCGTTCGCCGGGATCGTCGCGCAGACGGTGGCGGCGGTGGCGGTGCTCGCGGTCTCCACGGCGCTGCTGCTGTGGTTCTCGCTGCCGCTGGGAGCGGTGATCCTGCTCGGCACGGCGCTGCTGCTGGTCGTGCAGGACCGGGTCGCACGGCGGTTGCGGCGGCACAGCGGAACCGAGCAGCACGAGGCCGGGCAGGCCGCGGTGCTCGCGGAGGACCTGGTGCGCGGGATGCGCGTGCTCAAGGGAATCGGGGCGGAGCGGACCGCGGCGGAACAGTACGGGCGGGCCAGCCGGGCCGCGTTGGGGGCGTCGCTGCGGGCGGTGTCGTCGCAGTCGCTGCTGTCGGCGGTGGGAACGGCTTTCACCGGCGCGTACTTGACGGTGATCGCGGGAGTGGGCGGGTGGCTCACACTTTCGGGTCGAATGGGTTTGGGGGAGTTTGTGGCGGCTTTGGGATTGGCAAGATTCGTGGTGGGACCGATGCAGGTGGTGTCGGGGGCGAGCGCGGCGTATGCGCGGGCGGTGGCGTCGGCGGGGCGGGTGCTCGAGGTCGTGGGGATGCGGGAGGAAGTGCGGGACGGCTTTCTCCCGGGTGAGTGGGCGGAGGGACAGGGGGCGCGGGTTGTGGTGGCGGGAGTCGAGGTCGGTGGGTTCGCGGGGGTGTCGTTCGTGGCTGGGCGTGGGGAGTTGACGGGGTTGGTGGTCGATGTGCCCGGGTTGGCCGGGCGGATTCCGGGGTTGCTGGTGCGGGAGGGCGAGCCCGGGGCGGGACGGATCGAGATCGGTGGAAAGGAGGTGGGCGAGGTGCCGTTGGAGGAGTTGCGGGCCCGGGTGCTGGTGTCGCCGCATGATGCCGTGCTGTTCCCGGGCACCATCGCGGAGAACATCGCGCTGCTCGCGCCCGACCCGAAGGCCGCGGAGCGCGGCACCTGGGCGGCGTTCGCGGACCAGGTGATCGCCACGGTGCCCGGTGGCGCGCAGGCGCCCGTAGGAGACCGTGGGGAGAGCCTGTCCGGCGGGCAGCGGCAGCGCGTCGCCCTCGCCCGCGCTCTGGCGGCGGCCCCGCCGGTGCTGGTGCTGCACGACCCGACCACGGCCGTGGACGCGGCGACGGAGGACCGAATCGCCGGCCGCCTGCGCGAGTTGCGGGCCCGCGACGAACTGACCTCGCTGCTGGTCACCACCAGCCCCGCGCTGCTCTCCCGCTGCGACCGGGTGTTCTTCCTGCACGCCGCCGCGCCGGAGGAGGTGGCCGCAGCCGGCCGCGGAAGGGACGGCGCCGCGGCGGAGGGCCGCACCAAGCAGGGCCCGACCGGCCCCGGCGACACGGGAGTTGCCGACGGCGGTGCCGTACGACCGCGCGGCAAGGATCGCGACACTGGCGACCCCAGCCCCGAGGGCGAGGGGTCACCGCCCGAACCGGCCGTCACCCTGCTCACCGCGGACAGCGGCACCCATGCCGGCCTGATGCGGGACAACGCCGCCTACCGTGAGTTGCTGACCCGATGAGCGCCGCCGGTTCCACCGTCGCCCCCGCCACCGGCCCGGCCGCCGCATCCGCCGCCGAGCGGCCGCTGCTCCCGGTCGCCGACAGCCGCCGCACCCGCGGGTATCTGCGCGCCGCGCTCCGCCGACGCCGTCTGCTGCTCGCGGCGACCACGGCCGTGATGGTCGCCGAGAGTGCGCTCGGCCTCGTCGGCCCGATCGCCATCGGCTGGGTGACGCAGGCGGTCGTGGACGGCCGCGGCACCTCCGCGGTGATCGGACCGGTGGCCCTGCTCGCCGCCGCGGCCGTCCTGGGCGCGCCGGCCACCTGGGCGTCGAACGTCCTGCTCGCCCGCGTCGTGCTGCCCGAAGTGGCCGACCTGCGTGAGGAGGTGGTCGGCACCGCGCTCGCCCTCCCGGTGGACACGGTGGAGGCGGGCGGCAGCGGCGACCTCGTCTCGCGCGTCTCCGGCGACGTGGAGCGCGTCACCGAAGCGGCGCAGGGCGGATTCGGGAGTTTCGTGACCGCGGCCCTCGCCATCCTGGCCACCCTGGTCGGACTGGCCTCCCTGGACTGGCGGTTCGCGATCGCCGGGCTGCTCGCGGTGCCCCTGCAGGCGCACACCCTGCGCTGGTACCTGCGCACGTCACGCCCGATCTACGCGGCCGGCCGCACCGCCGAGGGCCACCGCACCTCCGCTCTCCTGGGCGCCTTCGCCGCGCTGCCGACCGTGCGGGCACTGCGGCTCGGCGGCCGCCAGTACACCCGCGTCGAGGACGCGTCCCTCGCCGCGGCTCAGTACGAGTTCAAGGCCACCCGCACCGCCACGCGCTTCTTCGGGCGGCTCAACGTCGCGGAGTTCATCGGTCTCGGCGCGATCCTGCTCGCCGCGTCCGTACTGGTGCGGTCCGGCACGGCGAGCGTCGGCGCCGCGACCACGGCCGCCCTCTTCTTCGTGGGGCTCTTCGACCCGATCAACGCGGTGCTCGGCGCGTTCGACAGCGTGCAGCAGGCGGCGGCCGGGCTGGCCCGCCTGATCGGGGTCCTCGACGCGGCGCCCGCGAAGGCGGCAGCGGTGGCGGGGAACGCATCGGATTCCGCGGCGGAGCCCTCGTCGAAGTCCGGGCCGACGCCTGAGCCCGTGCCCGCACCCGGTGTTCCGGCGGGGGAAGTCCGGCCGGGCGAGGAGGCGGGACAGGAGTCGCGCTCCGGGCGGGGGCCCGTCCTCGGACTCGACGGCGCGGACTTCGGCTACGGCGACCGGCCTGACGTCATTCACGACGTGAGCGTGCGCATCGAGCCGGGTCGGCATGTGGCGGTCGTGGGCACCACCGGCTCCGGCAAGTCCACGGTGGCCACGCTGCTGGCGGGGCTCCGTACACCCCGGCGCGGCACCGCGGCGCTGGACGGAGTGCCGCTCGCCGACCTCTCCCCCGCCGAGTTGCACCGCAGGGTGGCCCTCGTCACCCAGGAGACCCACCTGTTCGCCGGCACCGTCGCCGCCAACATACGGTTGGCGCGGCCCGACGCGTCCGACGCGGAGGTCACCGCCGCCCTCGACGCGGTCGGCGCGAGCGGATGGGTCGACGCGCTGCCCGACGGCGCCGCCACCGTGATCGGCGCCGGCGGCCACCACCTCGCCCCCAGCCAGGCCCAACACCTCGCCCTGGCCCGGTTGTTCCTGCTCGACCCGGAGGTGGTCGTGCTCGACGAGGCCACGGCCGAAGGCGGCAGTGACTCGGCACGGCTGCTCGACACCGCCGCCGCCACGGTCCTGCGCGGGCGCGGCGCCCTCCTCGTCGCCCACCGGCTCTCGCAGACCGCCACCGCCGACACGATCCTCGTCATGGAAGGAGGACGGGTTACCGAACAGGGCACCCACGAGGCGCTGCGCGCGGCCGGCGGAACGTACGCGGCCCTGTGGGACGCCTGGTCGCGCCCCAGCTGACACCCACTGACACCCACCCGCACGGCGGTTCGGTTGCGACCAGGAGGTTCCGGCCAGGTGGCCACGGCACCTCGGTTCCGGCACCTCGGTTCCGGCCGCACGGTTCCGGCCACACGGTTCCGGCCGCTGCCCCGGGCACGGGGACGCGCCGTGCCCCTCCCGGACCGCTGACGCTCGCTCAGCCGAGGAAGTGCCCCAGCGTCGGGGGATCTCCCTACCCCTCCCCCGGGTGGCAGCCGCATCGCACATCGGCGGGCGCGGCGCTTGACTCGACGTGTGGTGCCCGTGAGGGACACGGGCGAGCCGAGTGACGGGGGAATGCGATGCGGGTTGCGGTGACGGGGAAGCGGACGGTCGTGGTGGCGTGGGTGGTGGCGCTGGCCGCGTCGGCGCTCGCGGCGGTGCCCGCGGGGGCGGATACGCGTGCGGGCGGCGGTTACTCGGCGGCGGACCTGCGCAAGGACCTCGCGGCGGTACGGGCGGCCGGGGGCGGGGACATCAACGTGGTGGCGCGGGTGGACCGGCGGGGCGAGGGCCCGCTGCGCGCGAGGTACGGCACGGCGGGGGTCGGTTCGAAGGCGTCCGTGCCGTGGGAGCCGGAGTTCAGGGTGGCGAGCACCACGAAGACGTTCACCGCGGTGGTGGTCCTCCAACTCGTCGCCGAGCACAAGCTGTCGCTGGACGACACGGTCGACCACTGGCTGCCCGGGGTCGTCAGCGGCCATGGCAACGACGGCCGCCTGATCACCGTGCGCGACCTGCTCCAGCAGACCAGCGGGATCTACAACTACGTCGAGGACCCGGACGTCCAGGACCGCATGATCAACCACTTCGACGAGAACCGCTTCGACGACACCCCGCCCGAGCAGTTGGTCGCCATCGCGATGAGCCATCCGCCGCTCTTCACGCCCGGCGGCGGCCGCTGGGCCTACTCCAACACCAACTACCTGCTGGCCGCGATGATCGCCGAGAAGGCGAGCGGCGGCCAGGACTGGCGGGAGCTGGTGGAGCACCGGGTGATCGCGCCGCTCGGCCTGCGCCACACCTACATCCCCGGCGCCGACCCGTATCTGGTCGGCCGGCACGAGCGCGTCACGATCACCGGCCCGGACGGCAAGCCCGTCGACCTCACCGACCAGAGCCTCCAGCACACCGCCGACTCGGGGGTCGTCAGCACTCCCGGCGACCTGAACACGTTCTTCCGCGCGCTCGCCTCCGGCACCCTGCTGCCGGCCGCCCAACTGGCCGAGATGCGTACCACGGTCCCCTACGACGACCTGCCCGTGCCGCCCGCCGGCACCCAGGGCGGTTACGGCCTCGGGCTGCGCGTCGTCCCGCTGACCTGCGGCGGTACCTACGACATGCACGAGGGCGACGGTCTCGGCGTGTACACCCGCCCGGCCGTCTCCGCCGACGGCCGCCGCGCGGTGACCGTGTCGATCACGACCACCACGGCCCTGATCGACCAGGACAAGGTGAACCGCGCGGTGGAGACGCTGACCGACCACGCGCTGTGCGACCGGGCGTCGTCGTAACGGCCTTGCGAATGAAGGCGTGTTGGGGCGCCGGCCTGATCAGTAAGCGGCCGTGAACCGGCACTGGTGGTGCTCGGGGTCCTCGGCCTCGTCCAGCAGGACCACCGCGAGGTCTTCGTACGAGAGCGCCGAGACGCCGTGCTGGTCGGTCACCAACTCGTCTGCGCCCAGGCGGTATCGGCCGGTGCGCTCACCCGGCGTGAGGAGGGCGGCGGGGCTGAGGTAGGCCCAGTCGGCGAGGGGCGCGGCGCGGCAGCGGTCGAGCTGTTCGGCGCCCGCGCGGGCGATCGGCAGCCAGTCGGCGGGGAAGTCGGGTGCGTCGGCGACGGTGCCGCCGGACGGGACGGTCAGGGTGCCGGCGCCGCCGACCACCAGCAGCCGCGCTCCGGTGACGGTCACGGCGGCGAGCAACACCTCGGTGGCGAGGACGAGTTCGCCCTCGCGCCCGGGCGCGGGCCGGGTGGCGGCGATCACGACGTCCTGGTCGCGGGCCGACTCCGTTGCCGAGGCGGCGGACAGGGCGTCTCCGACGCGGGCGCGGGCGCCGTCGGGCAGTTCGGCGAAACGGGCGGGCGACCGTACGACGGCGGTGACCGCGTGCCCTCGGGACAGCGCCTCGACGGTGATCCGGCGGCCGGCGGCTCCGGCGGCCCCGAAGACGGTGATACGCATGGCTGACTCCATCGGTTGGGAAGGGGCGGGTGGGGAGCGGAGTTCCGCGGGGGCCGGCCGGTCGAACCGTTCCGGGAGGCCGGGCGGGCGACGTACGGGAGCGGGTTCCGGAGTACGGGAGTGCCGGAGTACGGGAGTGCCGGAGTACGGGAGTGCCGGAGTACGGGAGTGCCGGAGTACGGGAGTGCCGGAGTACGGGAGTACGGGAGTACGGGAGTACGGGAGTACGGGAGTACGGTGCGGCACCGGCCTCCGGGTCGACTCGCCCTCGCGGACGGTTCGTTCAGGGCCCGAACCGCCGACCGGACGGTTGTGGCGCGGCGGCGGCCTGGACCGGACCTCCGGATGAGGCACACGAGACGTGCGAGGTGCGCGAGGCAGACGAGCCGGCCGAAGTACGCGAGGCACCCGAAGCACCCGGGTCCAACGGCTTGGCCCTGGGCCGTACTTGGGCGACCACCAGCGCACCCAGGATCAGCGCGGCGCCCGCCGCCTGCGCAGCCGTCAGCTCCTGTCCCAGCGCCAGCCACCCCACGACGGTGGCGACCACCGGACTGAGCAGGCCGAGGAAGGTCACGTTGACCGCGGGGAGTTCGCGGATGCCGCGGAACCACAGCGCGTACGCGAGCGCCGCACCGACCAGCGCCAGATAGCCGTAGCCGAGGACGTTCCCGGCGGTCGGCGCGGGCGGCGGGCCCTCGACCAGCAAGGCGACGGGGAGCAACAGCAGGCCGCCCGCCACGAGTTGCCAGCCGGTGGCGGCGAGCAGCGGCGCGGGCGCGGGCCAGCGCTTGCTGAGGACGACCCCGGTCGCCATCACCACGGCGCTGCCCAGCGCGGCGGCGATCCCGAGGCCGTCGAGGCGGGCGCCGGACCTGAGCACCAGCAGGCTGACGCCGAGCACTCCGGCCACGCCGGTGAAAGCGGTGCGGGCGGTGAGCCGGTCACCGAGCAGCGCCGCGGAGAACACCGCGACCAGCAGGGGTTGCAGCGCGCCGACGGTCGCCGCTACTCCGCCGGGCAGGCGGTACGCGGCGATGAAGAGCAGCGCGAAGAAGGCGCCGATGTTCAGGGTGCCGAGCACGAGCGAGCGCCACCACCACACCCCGTGCGGCAGCCGGCGGGTGATCGCCACCAGCAGCAGACCGGCCGGCAGCGCGCGCAGCACGCCGGCCAGCAGCGGCCGGTCCGGCGGCAGGTATTCCGTGGTGACGTAGTAGGTGGTCCCCCACACGCTGGGGGCGAGCGCGGTGAGCAGGACGATCCCCGCCCGGTTTCTTAGCACTAAGAGAAAGTATCTCAGCGCTAAGAGATTGGCTAGTGTGATGCCATGACGCACACGGAGCACGGCGACGACGGCGCCGACGGGCAGCCCGGCGAAACAGGACCAGGACCAGGAACGGGAACGGGAACCGGAGCGGCGGCGCCGGAGCCCGAACCCGAACCCGAACCGAAGACGGAGCGCACACCCACACCCGCACCCGCACCCGCTTCCGCGCCCACACCCGCTGCCGCCCGCGACCACGTCGACCTCGTACTCGACCAGTGGTCCCGCCGCCGCCCCGACCTCGACGCCTCCCCCATGGCGGTGATCGGCCGGCTGAAGCGGCTGACCCGCCTGCTGGAGGGCGAGTTGCGCCGCGTCTTCGCGGAGCACGGCCTGGACGCCGCCTCCTTCGACGTCCTCGCCACGCTCCGCCGCAGCGACCCCCCGCACCACCTCACCCCGGCCCAGCTGATGCAGGCCGCGATGGTCACCTCGGGCGCGGTCAGCCAGCGCCTGGACCGGCTGGAGGCGGCGGGTCTGGTCGCCCGCAGCCGCAGCGCGGCCGACGCCCGCGTGGTCCACGTCCGGCTCACCGACCAGGGCCGCGCCTTGATCGACGAGGCGCTCCCGGCCCACGTGGCCAACGAGCACCGCCTGCTCGCCGCCCTCGACACGGACGAACGGGACGCCCTGGCCGACGCGTTGCGCACCCTCTTGCTGTCCCTCGGCGACGGGACCGGCGACGGGACGGCGTGACGCCACCCCGGGGCCGGTGCGCCGATCGTCACGGCGGGGACACCCGGCGACAACACTTCGCGCATAGCGTCGGCCGTTGTCCGCAGGCGCCTCGCGGGGGGCGTGTCTCAGACGATTGCCACCCGGCTCTCAGGGGAACCCCAGAATCCCTTCCTACCGTCGGCGGCATGGAAGAGCACAGACCGTTGGCGGACCGCGAAGGCGGGGGGTGGGCGGCCATGGCCGGCACACACGACGACGGTACGGGCGCGGCGCCGGGCGGACCGGTGGCGAAGGAAGGCGCCGACCGCTCCGACGCCCCGGAATCCACCGGCACCCTGGACGCCGGCGCCGAGGATGCCGACCCGGCCGAAATACCCGACACACCCGCGGCACCCGACGCGCCCAAGGCGCCCAAGGCACCCATCACGCCCACCGCACCCGAGCAGACGGCACCCGATCAACCCGAGCCCGAATCCGACCCCTTCCCCGCCCGCCCCTGGGTCCGCCCCCTGCTGATCTCCGTGACCGCCCTCGCCGTGATGGCCGTCCTCACCCTCGCCACGATCGTGCAGTCCCCTTCCGCGAAGGCGGGCTCCGACACCAGCCCGACCGCCGACACGACCGTGCCGACCGCGACCACCACCACTTCCGCGACGCGGTCGACGCCTCGCGCCACCGCCACCGCCACGACCACCGCCACGACCACCTCGTCGGCCACCGCCACCGCGGCGAAGACCACCACCTCGCCCGACGCCGCCGTGACCACGGCAGTCCGCGCCCTCGGCGTCAGCGGCCACGTGTCCGTCGCGGTCACCGACGCGGACGGCGGCGCCGCGGCCACGTACGAGACCGGCGCCGCCTCGTACGACACCGCGAGCATCGTCAAGGTGGACATCCTCGCCACGCTGCTGCTCCAGGACCAGCACGCCGGCACCCGGCTGACCGCCGCGCAGCGGACCCTGGCGACCGCGATGATCGAGCGCAGCGACAACGACGCGGCGCTCGACCTGTGGCGGACCATCGGGCGGAGCGCGGGGCTGGCGGCCGCGAACAAGACGTTCGGGCTGGACGACACGGTCGGCGGCGAGGGCGACCTGTGGGGGTTGACCCAGACCACCGCGAGCGACCAGATCGCCCTGCTGCACGCGGTGTTCGACAGTGACTCGCCCCTTTCCGCGTCCTCGCGCGCGTACGTCTCCGGGCTGATGAGGTCCGTGATCGACGGCGAGCGCTGGGGCGTGTCGGCGGCCGACTCCGACGACTCCGGCTACGCGCTGAAGAACGGCTGGCTCCAGCGCAGCGCCACCGGGCTGTGGGACATCAACAGCATCGGCGAAGTGACGTACGACGGGCATCGGCTGCTGGTGAGCGTGCTGTCGTCCGGGCAGAAGTCCGAGCAGGGCGGCATCGACCAGGTCGAACGGGTCGCCCGCGCGGCGGCGCAGGCATACGTCGACGCCGCCTGACTCCGCCCCGCACCGCCGCCCCGCGCCGCCGCCCCGAGCCCGCATCCCGCATCCCGCATCCCGCAACAGGCCGCCCCAGGCCGCACCAGGCGCCGCCACGGCCACCACCCCCACCCGTCTGTCAGTCTGCGTTGACACCCCGATACTCGTCAATCTAAACTGACGCGCATGGACCTCACCGCGGTCATCGACTCGGACGACCCCTCCGTCGGCCTGCGTGCCGTCGGCGCCCTGCACCGGCTCGCCGAGCAGGTGGAGGCGACGCACGTGGCACTCGCGAGGCGCGAGGGGTGGTCGTGGGAGCAGATCGGGGACGCTCTCGGGGTGTCCCGCCAGTCCGTGCACGCCAAATACGGGAAGTGAGACGGCCATGTCGGAAAGCAGCACGGCACCACGGCTCAAGCCGGTGCTCGGACTCGCCCGCATCGAAGCCGAACGGCGCGGCGACCGCAGGATCGGCACCGACCACCTGCTGCTCGCGCTGATGCACTTCCCGAAGGAACCGCCCGCGCGGGCGCTGGGGGCGACCCTCGCCGAAGGGCGGTCCGCGATGGACGCGATGGACCGTGACGCGCTCCGCGCGATCGGCGTCCACCTGGACATGCCACTGGCCCCGCCGCCCACACGGGGCAACCGGCGACTGCCGCTCAACTCCTCGGCGCGTTCCGCGGTCGGCGAGTCCAAGCGGTTCGCCGACCGCGAGGGCAAGGGACGGCGGATCGAGCCACGCCACCTCCTGCTGGCGCTGCTCACCGCCCGGCACCCGGACCCGGCGGCGGATCTGCTGAGCGCGCTCTCCCTGGACCCGGACGGGGTCAGGCAACGGCTCGCCGCCACCTGACCCCGTACGACCTCCGCGCGCGCCACGCCGTAAGCGCACCGTCCTCGCGCCCGCCCGCGCGCACCGTCCTCGCGCCCGCCCGCGCGCACCGCCCCCACGCCGCCCGCACGCCCTCCGCGAAACGGCTACACCGCCTGCGAACTCCCTACGACGCCACGTCGATCAGCACCTTGCCGACCGCCCCGTCCCGTACCGCCTCGTGTGCCTCCGCGGTGCGCTCCAGCGGGAAACGGTGGAACGGCAGCCCCACCTCCGGGCCGGCCCGCAACGCGCCGTCGGCGAGCGCGGCGGAGATCGCGGCCACGGCCTCGTCCTTCGCCTCGTCCGGCACCGTGTAGAGCAGCAGCCCCTGCCAGCGCAGGTTCGTGAACATCGAGGGGCGGACCGGCACGACGAACTCCTGGGAGTCGTCCGCGTAGAACGCGATCACCGCGTTGTTCGCGGTGACGGCCGCGTCCAGCTCCACGTTGTGCGCCGGGGCGACCTCGACCACGATGTGCACGCCGTCGGGCGCGATCCGGCGGATCTCGGCCGCCGCGTCCTGCTCGCGGTAGTTGACGACGTGGTGGGCGCCGGCCGCGGTGGCCAGCGCGGCCTTCTCCGGGCCGCTGACCGTGGTGATGACGGTGGCGCCGGCCCAACGGGCGAGCTGGATCGCGGCGTTGCCCACCGCGCCCGCGCCGCCGGCGACCAGGACCGTACGCCCGTCGAGCGCGCCGGGGGCCAGCCGGGTGGGGCCGTACTCCGCCACGGTCAGTGCGCGGTGGGCGGTGATCGCGGGCACCCCGATGCTGGCGCCGAGGTCGAACGACGCACCGTCCGGCAGCGGTACGGCCTGCCGGGCCGGCACCGTGGTGACCTCCTGCGCGGTGCCGTCGGGCCGCCGGTGGGCCGACTCCCACAGCCACACCCGCTCGCCGACCCGCTCGGCCGGTACGCCCGCGCCGACCGCGTCGATCACGCCGGAACCGTCCTGGTTGGGCACCTGTGGCCGTTCCGGCTCCGTGCCCTGCCGCGACTTCCAGTCCGTCGGATTGACTCCGGAGACCCGGACCTTCACCCGCACCTCACCGGGCCCGGGTTCCGGCACCGGCCGGTCGGTGAGGGTGAGTACGTCGGGTCCGCCACTGGTGGTGTAAACGATGGCCTTCATGATCAGTGCAAACTACTCCCGCCGCGCTTCTCTTCCCGGCGCGGCGCGACCACGGAACGGCACTTGCCCTCGTTCGCCCCCTCCTCGCGGAAGCCGCTGCTCCGTTTGGTGCGCTCGCGGCGAAGCCGCGTGCTCCCGGCCCTCCCCGGAACGAGGATGGGACACATGCCCGAGCAGCCGAGCTTCTACGACGCCCTCGGCGGTGCCGACGCCCTGCACCGCCTGATCGACTCCTTCTACGACCAGGTCCTCCAGGACCCCCTGCTGGCACCGGTCTTCGCCGACTTCACGCCCACCCACGTCGAGCACGTGGTGGTGTGGCTGTCGGAGGTGTTCGGCGGCCCCGCGGAGTACAGCGCGAAGCTCGGCGGCCACCACGCCCTGCTCTCCCACCATGTCGACCTCGCGATCACCGAGGAACAGCGGGCCCGGTGGGTGGAGTTGATGCTCGCCACGGCCGCGAGGGAACTGCCCGCCGACGCCCTGCTGCAGCGGCGCTTCGCGGAGTACGTCGAGTGGGGTACGCGCATCGCGAAGTCGGTGTCCCAGCCGGGCGCGACGGTGGGCGACCCGGGGCCGACGCCGCGCTGGGGGTGGGACGGGCTGGACTGAGCCCACCGCGCCCCGTCACCCGCATCCCGTGGCCGACGACCCGCGCCCAGTCACCCGCATCCCGTAGCCGGCGACCCGCGCCCAGTCACCCGCATCCCGTAGCCGGCGACCCGCGCCCCGTGGCCCGTCACCCGCTGTCGGCTACATCGACGGCTCGGGCAGCTCCACCCGGTCCGCCGTCGGGGCGATCCGCGGGCCGCGCGGCACATAGCTGCCCGACGCCCCGCCGTGCCCCCGGTGCACCAGAAGCCCGGCCAGCGGGTCCGGCACCGCGTCGAGCGCGGCCCGGGTGCCGGGGAGCGAGCGCCACCACAGCCACGACTCCTCCGTCAGGAAGGCGACTTCGAGCACGACGCCCCAGCTGTGCGTGTACCACTCCCACTGCGTCGCGCCGTTGGTCACCAGCGACTCGGCGAGCGCCTGGGTGTGGGCGTCGCGCCATGCCGCGGCGGAGATCTCCGCGTGCTCGGCGTCCATGACCTCGATCGACCACCAGTCCGCAGCGTTCATCCTTCGACGATAGGCATCGGCCACGGTGTCCGGTAGGGGTGCAACACGCCCTGACCGTGATCCTTTTCGCCCGGGTGCGCTCTTTGCGCGCACCCGGGCGGAATTGCCCCCTGGAACCGGAGGCCAGAACCCCTACGAGCCGAGCGCTTCCTCCGCCGCGGCAAGGATCTCCGTGACCCGCAGCCCGAACCGGGCGTCGCACGGGTGCGGCTCCGCGGCGGTCAGCGCGTCGATCGCGCGCGCCATCGCGTCGGTCGCCGGGCCGCTGACACCGTCGGGAAACGTCGCGATCCCGGGCGCGCCCCGGAACTCGATCGCCACGCCGGCGCCGGCCGGCGGCGAGGTCAGCGTCAGTACGGAGGTGCTCGACGCGCCGGAGTCGTGCCGCAGCGTCAGGTGGACCAGGTCGCCCGGGCCGCGGGCCGCGTGCACCTCGGTGGCGTCGCCGAGCACCGGCAGCAGCACCGACAGGGCGTGCGGGCCGACGTCCCACAGCCCGCCCTTCTCCCGCCGCCACGGCGAGTCGGCGTACGGGCTGGTGTCGCCGCCGAAGACCGCGCCGTACCAGTCGGCGCGGCCGGTGAACCACTGCCCGGCCGCGGCCTGGCGCTCCAGCCACCCGGACGCGCCGGCGTCGAAGCGCAGCGTGAAGAACACCACTGAGCGCACCCCGGTGGACTCCACGGCCGCGACCACCTCCCGCGCGGCCTCGACGGTCTGCGCGAGCGGCTTGTCCAGCAGCAGGTGGCGTCCGGCCCGCGCCGCCTTCGCGGCCAGCGGTGCCTGGAGGGACGGCGGCAGGGCGATCGCCACCGCGTCCACGTCGTCGATCAGCGCGTCGGGGTCCCCGTACGCGCGCCCGCCGAACTCCCGCGCCAGTTGCTCGGCCGCCTCCGGCCGGCGCCCCCACACCCCGGCCAGTTCCACGCCCGGGTGGGCGGCCAGCGCGGGTGCGTGCGCCTTCGACGCCCACGGGCCGGTCCCGAACAGCCCCACCCGCAGCGTCATGAACTCACCGCCGGCGTCTCGTGGCGGGCGTACGTCTCGCTGTCCAGCTCCCGTACGTCGACCGACATCTGGAGCTCCGCGGCCGGCAGCGGCGGGACGGAGTCGCGCAGCAGTTCCAGCACCGCCTCGGCCAGCTCCCGCCTCACCTGCGGGGTGCGGCCGGACAGGATGCCGGCCTGCACGTGGACCATGGCGTAGCCCGGTGATCCGTCGGCGATGTACGTCTCGTCGAGCCGGACGAAGCGGGTCTTGCAGCCCGCGGCCCGGCCGCCGGCGATCCGCACGAGGGCTTCGTGCAGGCCCTTGGCGAAACGGGGTCGGTCGAAGGTGTCGGCGAGTTCGGCGGAGTACTCCACGATGCTGTGCGGCATGTCACCGACCCTACCCGGGCCGGGTGCCGGCCCGGGTAATGCGGGCACCCTCTGGGACGGGCGGGGCGGATGAGGAGGTTCCCGCTGGTCACGGCGGTCAGTTCACACGTGGTTAACACCTGGGCAACGGATGGGAAAACCGCCGTTGGGACGCTGCGTACCGGCCCGATCAGCGCGGCTCGGGGCCGCACCCGCGCTCACGTTCGTTAAGGATGGCGTCACCGTGACCTACAAGGCTGAGTACATCTGGATAGACGGCACCGCGCCGACGGCCAAGCTCCGCTCGAAGACGAGGATTCTCGCCGACGGCGCCGAGCTGCCGATCTGGGGCTTCGACGGCTCCAGCACCAACCAGGCCGAGGGTCACGCCTCGGACCGCGTACTCAAGCCGGTCGCCACCTTCGCCGACCCGATCCGCGGCGGCGACGACAAGCTCGTGCTGTGCGAGGTCTTCGACATCGACGGCACCCCGCACGAGTCCAACACGCGCGCGGCGCTGCGGGAGATCGCCGAGAAGTTCGCCGACCAGGAGTCGCTGTTCGGCATCGAGCAGGAGTACACGTTCTTCCAGGGCTCGCGCCCGCTCGGCTTCCCGGAGAACGGCTTCCCCGCGCCCCAGGGCGGCTACTACTGCGGCGTCGGCGCCGACGAGATCTTCGGCCGCCCGGTGGTGGAGAAGCACCTCGACAACTGCCTCGCCGCGGGCCTGGGCATCTCCGGCATCAACGCCGAGGTGATGCCGGGCCAGTGGGAGTTCCAGGTCGGCCCGCTCAGCCCGCTGGAGGTCTCCGACCACCTGTGGGTGGCGCGCTGGCTGCTCTACCGCACCGCCGAGGACTTCGGCGTCTCCGCCACCCTCGACCCCAAGCCCGCCAAGGGCGACTGGAACGGCGCGGGCGCGCACACCAACTTCTCCACCAAGAAGATGCGCGAGAACTACGAGGCGATCATCGAGGCCGCCGAGGCGCTGGGCCGCGACGACAAGCCGCTGGAGCACATCAAGAACTACGGCCCCGGCGTCGAGCACCGCCTCACCGGCGCCCACGAGACCGCCCCGTGGAACGAGTACAGCTACGGCGTCTCCAACCGCGGCGCGTCGGTGCGCATCCCGTGGCAGGTCGAGGTGGACCAGAAGGGCTACATCGAGGACCGCCGCCCGAACGCGAACATCGACCCGTACGTGGTGACGCGGCTGATCGTGGACACTTGCGGCAGCGCGTTGGAGAAGGCCGGCCTGGTCTGAGACCGGGTCCGTACCACTCCGGCCCGCGAGGGGGCGCCTCCGCCGAACCGGCGGGGGCGCCCTTGCCGTTGTCCCTCCGGCGTCCCGCCGCCGCGGCGCTCACACGATCGGGTGACGCCGCCGGGTGACCATCGCACTGACGGCTCGTTCGACACTGCGTGAAGACGCAAGCGGCATCCGAGACCTCCGCATCCTCCCGCGGCTCGTCCGCCACCGTGTCGGTGGCGCAGGCCGAGGCGGCCCTGATCGAGCACTACCCGCGGCTGGTACGGCTGGCCTACGTGACGCTGCCGGCCGGCCTCGGCAAGCACCGCCGGGCGATGGCCGCGCACCGGCTGGTGCAGTCCGCGCTGCCGACCTCGCCCGCACCCTCGCGGCAGGGCGGCGCGTACGGGGTGCTGCGGGTGCGGGTGCTGCGCGCGGCACTGGAGTTCGGCGACCAGGGCCGGCTGCGGGCGGCCCTGGAGGGCGTACGGATGCCACGGGTGGTGGGGCTGCGGGCGCACCCGCAGGCGGGCGGTGACGGGGAGTTGGCGCTCTACCGCGCGCTGTCCGCGCTGCCGGCCCCGGCCCGGGCGGCGTACGCGCTGATGTCCGCGGAGGCCCTGGGCGAGCCGGACGCGCGCGGCGTGCTGGACGCGGCGGGCGTGAGCGACCCGCGCGAGGCGGTACGGGCGGCGGCCGGCGTCCGCATCCCCGCGCAGGCGGCCGCGGGCGGCACCGGTACGGGCGCCATGCCGGGCATGGTGACCGGGGTCGTGACGGGTGCGGGCGTCGACGCCGGTCCGGGCCTGGACCTGGGCCTGGGCAGCGGCGCGTTCACCGGTGCCGGGACCCGCTCCGGCACGACGGCGGCGGGCCCGGCCGCGGGCCGACGGCTGATGGCGTCGGGCGAGTTCGACGCCTGCACGCTGCAACTGCGCCCCACCGACCTGCTGCGGCGCCGCCGCCGGGGACGGATCGGCGGCGGCGCGGCCGCGGTGGTCGCCGCCGGCGCGCTGCTGTTCGCGATCGCCGGCAGCGGCTCCTCCTCGCAGCACTACGCGGCTTCCGGCACGCCCGCCGCCGACCCGCACGCGCTGGACCCGGCCTCGCTGGTCCGGGTGCCGGCCACCCAGTGGAAGGCCACCGCCCGGCTGGACTTCTCGGCCTGGCCGGCGCGCGGCAACCGTACGAAGGACACCGCGCTGCTCGGCCGGGCGCTGTCGGTGTGGGCGAACCCCGGGGCGTCGGTGGACGTCAGCTCCACCGCGGGCACCCCCAGGAGCGGCCCCGCGCAGCCGCCGCAACTGCTCTTCGCCGGGGACGAGGACGCCGCGACCGTGGTGATCTTCTACGACGGGCTGCGGGTGGTGCGCTACGCCCAGCCGAGGACCGGTTCCGGCCGGGCCGCGCTGGACTTCGCGCAGGCCGAGGACGCGGATCTGACCACGTCGGCGGCGCTGCTGGTGGACCGGGTGGACGGCAACGCCCGCTTCCTGACCGCGCCGTGGGTGGCACAGACGCAGGTCAGGGACCTGTTCAAGCCGGACCAGGCGGCCACCGACCTGCACCGTTCCGCGGACGGCGTGACCGACCCGGTGCCGATGCCGGGCGCGGGCGCGACCGCGGGGACCACCGGTTCCGCGGCGTGCGGGACGACCTGGCCGGTGATGCAGTTGCGCTCCTCCAGCTCGATCGCCGAGAAGCACTCCTTCCTGCTCACCGACCTCGGCGACCTCGCGCCGGTGCACCTCACGTACACCCCGCCGCCGTCCGTGGGCGAGGCGGCGCCGCCGGTGGAGGCCACCGGGCCGAAGGCGCTGGTGAGTTGGGCGCACAGCGCGTGCCGGCTGGTCGAGCTGCGCGGGCAGGGCGTGAAGGCCGTCAACGACTGGGAGTTCGCGGACACCGCGCTGCCCGAGGGCGCGGGCGACGCGTCGTGGACGTGCGACCGGGCGGACACCTGGCGGGGGCCGGGCATCGCGCTGGTCCAGTTCGTGCCGCCCGCCGCGAAGGCCGACGAACTCGGCACGCTGGCCGGGCAGCAGGCCGACGGGAACGCGTGCAGCCGCTTCGACCAGCATGTGATGGCCGGGGTGATGTGGAAGTCGCCCGCGGACCACTGGTACCTGCTGGCGGCCGGCAGCCGTGACACCGCGTCGATCAGGGCGACGCACGGGGTGAACGCCACGTCCGAGGGGCCCTTCCTGGCGACCCCGGCCGCGCGCGGCACCCGTGCGGCCCTCACCGGGCGCCTCACCGACGGCAAGCCGCTGGCGCCGCTGGGCAACGACTAGGACGGGCCGGGGCCGGGCGAGCCGAAAGGGGCCGGAGCCCGGGTCGGGCTAGGACGGCTGGGAGGGCGCCGGGCTCGGGGTCAGGACCGGGGGCTGGGCCGGGAGTTGCGGCACCAGGAGCCGCATCGTCACGTGGTCGTCGTCGCGGCCGTCCTCCTCCCAGCCCTGCCGGGCGTAGAAAGCGCGGGCGCGGGCGTTCGGCGCGAAGACCTCCAGGCGGGCCACGGCGACCTTGGCGGCCTGCCACTCGGCGACGCACGCCTGGTGCAGCGCGGTGCCGGTGCCGGTGCGCCACACCTCGGGGTCGATGTGGAAGTGGAACAGCTCGTCGCCGTCGAACCGGGCGCCGAGCACCGCGAACCCCACGATGTGATCCTGCCGCGTCGCGCACAGCACGGTGCGCTCCCGCGAGACGATCGCCTGCGCGGTCCCCGCCCGCTGCCGCTCCAACTCGGCCGGCCCGCTGTAGACCTCACTCGCCAGGTGTCCCCCGTAATACGTGGCCCTGGCTCGGGCGTGGACTCCACAGATCTCGTCCAAATCCTCGATCGAGGCGTGCCGGATCTCGAGTTGCGGGGTGCTCATGGGTACATGGACGCGCAAGATGCCCCAAAGGTTCCCCCACCCGGGGCATGGGTGACACGCCTCACTTGCGACGCCCCCGTGAAGGTCGTGCCCGCAACACGCAGCCCCTGTGCGGATGTTGTGCAGACCCCGCTCCCCGGAAAGCTCACAGCGAGCTCCCTTCGGCTCTTTCCGGCCAGGAAGTTGGCCGATTCATCCGGTCAAATCACTCCATCGGGTGATCAACTCCCGATCAGCAGCTTGCATCCGAACGGCTCTCATATGGTCACTCCATGGTCACTTCCCGACACGAAGCGTCGCATCGCATATTCCAGGACCGCCCCGAACTCCTCACCCCCGTCTTCGGCATCCTCGGCGTGCGGATTCCGCACCAACCGGCGATCGAGGTCCTGCCGACCTCAGCACCGTCGACGAACTCTTCACGAACGCCGGCTGAGCCGGACTCACCCACCAACCCTGCACACCCCCTTCGCCGGACCCGGGCTTGGCCTCGGTCCGGCGGAGGTGTTCGAGGGGTGGGGTGGGGCGGCAACCGGGTTGCTGCAAAAGGGCGTAAGCGTTTTCGGGTGGGCAGGACGCGGAGGGGTCGCCGGGGGCGCCGTCGGGGGCCGGGAGCCCTCGGGTGGGGGCGGAGGGGCGGTGGATCGGCGGTGCAGGCTCTTGCAGAAAGTTTCTTGCAGCCTCTTTCGCAAAGTGTTGCACCGCTGTTACGGTCCTGCCCAGCCCGAGCGGAAACGGCCTGTGGGTGGGGTCGTTCGACGTCGGATCGGGTGAACGGGCACTTCCCTCATCAAGGAGTCAGGTATGCGACGCGGCATATCCGTCGTGGCGATGGCCGCGGCCATCGTCCTCGGTGCCACCGCCTGTGGCGGCGGCAGTGGCAGTGGCAGCACGCAGGACAGCGGCAAGGCGAAGGACCCCGCCCAGGTGTCGGGCACGGTCACGTACTGGGACACCTCCGACGCGAAGGTCGAGGCACCGGCGTACAAGGCGCTGATCTCCGGCTTCGAGAAGAAGTACCCCAAGATCAAGGTGAACTACCAGAACGTGGACTTCACCACCGTGGAGCAGAAGTTCAAGACCGCCGCGCAGAGCGGCAAGGGCGCGCCCGACGTGATCAGGACCGACGTCGGGCTGATCCCGGAGTACGCCTCGCTGCACTACATCGCGCCGCTGGACGGCACCACCGCCCTCACCGACACGGGCGACTTCGTGGCCGGGCCGCTCAACACCACGAAGTACGAAGGCAAGTCGTACGCCGTGCCGTCGGTCACCGACACCCTCGGGCTGCTCTACAACAAGAAGCTGTTCGCCCAGGCCGGCATCGCCAAGCCCCCGACCACCTGGGACGAGATGGTCGCCGACTCCGCGAAGATCAAGGCGAAGACCGGCGTCACCGGCACCTACATGAACCCCGACTCGTACTTCCTGCTGCCCTTCCTCTTCGGTGAGGGCGCCGACCTGGCCGACCCGTCCGCGAAGAAGGTCACCGTCAACTCCCCGGAGGCGGTCAAGGCCGTCACCGAGGCGAAGAAGATCTACGACACCTCCTCGCTGAAGATCGACTTCGCCAACGCCTACGACAACATGCAGACGTCGTTCAAGACCGGCAAGGTCGCCATGCTGATCCAGGGCCCCTGGTCGGTCGGCGACGACCTGACCGGCTCGGCCTTCAAGGACGGCGGCAACCTCGGCTACGCGTCGGTGCCGGCCGGCTCCACCGGCAAGCCGCTCGCCCCGACCGGCGGCCAGGACCTGGCCGTCTACCAGGGCTCGAAGAACCTCCCCGCGGCCTACCTGTTCACCCAGTTCATGACCTCCACCGCCAGCCAGGAGCAGATCGCGGTGAAGAACGGGACGCTGCCCACCCGCACCTCGGCGTACACCGCCGACGTGCTGAAGAGCCCGCAGATCGCCGGGTTCAAGCCGATCCTGGACACCGCCCGGCCGCGGGTCGCGCTCCCGCAGGTCGGCAGCCTGTTCACCCCGCTCCAGCAGGAGTACATCAAGATCCTCCAGGGCAAGGCCACCGTCCAGGGCGGACTGGACGACGCGGCCAAGCAGTTCGGCAAGCTGCTGCCGGACTACTCGGTGCAGTAGCACCCACCGGCTCCGGGCCGGCCGGCCGGGGTCTCGCCCGCCGCAGCACGCGGCGGGCGGGCCCACGCGCCCGACCGGCCGGCCCGGTCCTCCACCCGCCCCAGGCAACGACAGAGCCGAGGAGAGATGACCACCGCCACCGTAGAACGGGCCGAGCGCCCCGGCCGCCCCGCGCGGTCCAAGGAGCCCAGGCAGGGCCTGCTGACGTCGATCGCCCGCTCCTGGGACAAGCACTGGTACGCCTGGGCGATGGTCGCCCCCGTGGTGATCGTCCTCGGCGTCCTGGTGCTGTACCCGCTCGGATACGGCGTCTACCTGTCCTTCACCAACGCCACCGCGCAGAACGTCGCCACCGACATCGGCCCCGTGCACGTGCCGGCCAGCTACCACTTCGTCGGCCTGCACAACTACTGGCAGATCATCTCCGGCCAGGACGGCGACTTCTACCCGCGGCTGGAGTGGACGGTGATCTGGACCGTCGCCTGCGTCGGGATCACCTACTCCATCGGGCTGGGCATGGCGGTGCTGCTCAACCGGCCGATGCGGTTCCGGCTGCTGTACCGGCTCGCGCTGATCCTGCCGTGGGCGGTGCCCGCCTTCGTCGGGGTGTTCGCCTGGCGGCTGATGTTCAACTCGCAGTACGGCGTCTTCAACGACGTCATCAACGTCGTCGGGCTGCCGTCCCAGGACTGGCTGGGCACGCCGTTCGCGCAGAAGGTCGCGGTCATCATCGTCAACGTCTGGTGCGGCGTGCCGTTCATGATGGTGGCGATCCTCGGCGGCCTCCAGTCGATCCCGGGCGAGCTCTACGAGGCCGCGGAGATGGACGGCGCCTCCCCGTTCCAGCGCTTCACGAACGTGACGGTGCCCGGGCTGCGCCCGGTGACCAGCACGGTGATCCTGCTGAGCACCGTGTGGACGTTCAACATGTTCCCGATCATCTACCTGCTGCTGGGCAGCAACACCAGCGGCGACACCGACATCCTCGTGACGTTCGCCTACGAGAAGGCGTTCGTCGGCATCTCCGACTACGCCGGCGCCGCGTCGTACGGCATCGTCATCCTGCTGATCCTGGTGGCCTTCTCCACCTTCTACCGCAGCCGCATCAAGACCGAGCAGAGCTGAGGAGCCGTCACCCATGAGTGCCACCATTCAGCGCGGCCGGAACCCGCGCAGCCCGGTGCGGCCCGGCCGCGGACAGGACGGCCGCACACCGCGTGGCCGCGGAGAGCGCGGCACGGGCGCCTCGCTCGCCCTGCACGCCACCCTGATCGCCGCCAGCGCCGTCGCGGTCTTCCCGGTGCTGTGGATCGTCTTCATCTCGCTCGGCCCGGACAGCGCCTGGCAGCAGCCCGGCCAGGTGATCCACCATCTGGGCCTGGACAACTACCGGTTCGTGCTGCTGCACAGCGGCTTCCCGCACTGGATGCTCAACTCGGTGATCGTCGCCGGCGCCACGATGCTGCTGGGCGTGTTCATCGCGGCCAGCGCCGGCTACGCGATCTCCCGGATGAAGTTCCCCGGCCACCGGCAGCTGATGTGGATCTTCCTGGTCACCCAGATGTTCCCCGTCGCGGTGCTGATCGTCCCGCTGTACAACCTGATGGCCCGGCTGGACCTGCTCGACAGCTACCTCGGCCTGGTGCTGGTGTACTGCACCATCGCCGTGCCGTTCTGCGCGTGGATGCTCAAGGGCTACTTCGACACCATCCCGCGGGAGATCGACGAGGCGGGCCGGATGGACGGCCTCAGCCCGTTCGGCACCTTCTGGCGGCTGATCCTGCCGCTGGCCCGGCCGGGCCTGGCGGTCACCGCGTTCTACAGCTTCCTCACCGCGTGGGGCGAGGTCGCCTACTCCAGCCAGTTCATGAAGACGCACTACACCCTGGCCGCGGGACTGCCCACGTACGCGTCCAGCATCCGCGCCAACTGGGGTGCGATGACCGCGGGTTCGGTGCTCATCGCGATACCCGCGGCCGTCGTTTTCCTGCTCGTCCAGCGTCACCTGGTCACCGGTCTGACGGCCGGCGGCACCAAGGGCTGACGCGCCCAGCACCCCGCACCCGACCCGGACCCAGCGCCCGGCACCCCGACCCCGGACCCCGGGCCCCGCATCAGCGCCCGGCACCCCGGACGCACACCCGCGCACGTCCGCACGCCACTTAGTCGTTCCCCCGAACCCCAAAGGGAATCAATGAGCCAGCACCTCACCGACGCGCCCAGCACCGCCGCCGCGACCGACGCAGACGCCGGGCGCGGAGACTGGTGGCGCGACGCGGTGATCTACCAGGTCTATCCGCGCAGCTTCGCCGACGGCAACGGCGACGGCATGGGCGACCTGCCGGGCGTCACCGCCCGGCTGCCCTACCTGCGGGACCTCGGCGTCGACGCGGTGTGGCTGTCGCCGTTCTACGCCTCCCCGCAGGCCGACGCCGGCTACGACGTCGCCGACTACCGCGCGGTCGACCCGATGTTCGGCAACCTCACCGACGCCGACGACCTGGTGCGCGCCGCGCACGCGCTGTCCCTGCGCGTCATCGTGGACCTGGTGCCGAACCACTGCTCCGACCAGCACGAATGGTTCAAGCAGGCGCTGCGCGAGGGCCCGGGCTCCGCGGCCCGCGACCGCTTCCACTTCCGCGCCGGCAAGGGCGCGCACGGCGAACTGCCGCCCAACGACTGGGAGTCCATCTTCGGCGGCCCGGCCTGGACCCGCGTCACCGAACCGGACGGCACCCCCGGCGCGTGGTACCTGCACCTGTTCGCCCCCGAGCAGCCGGACTTCAACTGGAACCACCGCGCGGTGCACGACGAGTTCCGCTCGGTGCTGCGGTTCTGGCTGGACCTGGGCATCGACGGCTTCCGGATCGACGTCGCGCACGGCCTGGTGAAGGCCGAGGGCCTGCCCGACATCGGCCACTCCGGCCAGGTGGCGCTGCTGGGCACCGCCGCGATGCCGTACTTCGACCAGGACGGCGTGCACGAGATCTACCGGGACTGGCGGCAGATCCTGGACGAGTACGGGCCGGTGGGAGCGGCCGGCGGTCGGGAGCGGATCGCGGTCGCCGAGGCGTGGACGCCGACCATCGAGCGGGCCGCGCTCTACCTGCGCCCCGACGAGCTGCACCAGGCGTTCAACTTCGAGTACCTGACCGCCGGTTGGAGCGCGGGCGCGCTGCGCGAGGTGATCGACCGGTCGCTGCACGCGATGGGCGCGGTCGGCGCGCCCGCGACCTGGGTGCTGTCCAACCACGACGTGACCCGGCACACCACCCGGCTCGGCAACCTCCCGCCGGTCAGCGCGGGGCAGAACCCCGAGGCGCCGCCGACCCAGTTGCGCACCCCGGGCGACCGCGCGCTCGGCCTGCGCCGGGCCCGCGCGGCGACCTTGCTGATGCTGGCCCTGCCCGGCTCGGCCTACCTCTACCAGGGCGAGGAGTTGGGGCTGCCCGACGTCACCGACCTGCCTGACGAGGTGCGCCAGGACCCGTCGTTCTTCCGCGCGGCCGGGCAGGACGGCTTCCGTGACGGCTGCCGGGTGCCGATCCCGTGGTCGGGCGGGGCCGCGCCGTACGGCTTCGGGCCGGCCGAGGGCGGGCCGAGCTGGCTGCCGCAGCCCGGGCAGTGGGCCGAGCTGAGCGTCGAGGCGCAGACCGGCGACCCCGACTCGACCCTGGAGCTGTACCGCGCCGCGCTCGCGGTGCGCCGCGACCACCCCGCGCTCGGCGCCGGCACCGCCGTGGACTGGCTCGACGCGCCCGAGGGGGTGCTCGCCTTCCGCCGTGACGCGACCGGCGGCGCCTTCGTCTGCACCCTCAACCCCACCTCCTCCCCGGTACGGCTGCCCCGGCCGGGACGGCTGCTGCTGTCCAGCGAGGGACCGGCCGCGGCACCGGACACCCGGCGCCCGGACACCCGGCGACCCGACCCGCTGGGTACCGACGGCGACCCGATTACCGGAGGTTCGGGCGAATTCGTCACGATCGCCGCCGACACGGCAATTTGGTGGGCGATCTGACATGGCGGTGTTCCGCCCCGTAGCATCCGGTGCTGTGACCGCGCGGCTCGCAGACATCGCAGCCCAGGCGGGGGTCAGTGAGGCGACGGTCAGCCGGGTGCTCAACGGCAAGCCAGGTGTTTCCGCGGCCACCCGTGAATCCGTGCTGGCCGCGCTGGACCTGCTCGGGTACGAACGCCCGGTCCGGTTGCGGCAGCGCAGCGCCGGCCTGGTCGGGCTGATCACGCCCGAGTTGGGGAACCCGATCTTCCCGGCGATGGCGCAGGTCATCGGCCAGGCGCTGACCCGGCAGGGCTACACCCCGGTGCTGGCCACCCAGACCCCGGGCGGCTCCACCGAGGACGAACTCGTGGAGATGCTGGTCGAGCGCGGGGTGGCGGGCATCATCTTCGCCTCCGGCCTGCACGCCGACTCCACCGCCGACACCGAGCGGTACGCCCGGCTCAAGGGCCAGGGCGTGCCGTTCGTACTGATCAGCGGCCACTCCGACAAGATCGACGCGCCGTCGGTGTCGGTGGACGACCGCGCCGCGGTCCGGCTGGCCGTCACGCACCTGGCCGCGCTCGGGCACCGCAGGATCGGCCTGGCCGTCGGGCAGAAACGGTTCGTGCCGGTGCAGCGGAAGATCGAGGGCTTCCTCGCGTCCATGGGCGACGTGCTGGGGCTGTCCGCCGACGACGCCCAGGCGCTGGTGCAGCACTCGCTGTACACGCTGGAGGGCGGGCAGGCCGCGGCCGGCGCGCTGATAGCCGACGGCTGCACCGCGATCGTCTGCGCCTCGGACATGATGGCGCTCGGCGCGATCCGTGCCGCCCGGCAACTGGGCCACACGGTGCCCGGCGACATCTCGGTGGTCGGTTTCGACGACTCCCCGCTGATCGCCTTCACCGATCCGCCGCTGACCACCATCAGGCAGCCGGTTCCCGCCATGTGTCAGGCCGCGGTGAACGCGCTGCTGGAGGAGATCGGCGACAACCCGCCCCCGCACAGCGAGTTCGTCTTCATGCCCGAACTGGTGGTCCGCGGCTCGACGGCCGCCGGACCCGCCGACCGCGGGGCGCCGGCGGGCGGTTGACCGGTGGCGGTCGGGCACGACACGCGGGATGTCCGGTTCAGCGGGCATGGCACCCGTTTGACCGGCCGGGTCTGGCAGACTGGTGTCCCATGGGGGAATCGACCGCCAACACCGCCAAGTCGCTGAAGGACCGTCGTACCGACCCTTCGGACGCCGCCGGAAACGGCGCCGGGCGGGGCGCGGGCGGCGCCTATCGGGCGCCCGGCCCCGGCTGGTCGCCCGGCGCGCTGCTGCACCGGCTGCGCACCCCGCGCCGGCCCCGGCTCTGGTTCGAACTGGTGCTGATCGGCGTCAGCTACTGGGTGTACTCCCTGATCCGCAACGCGGTCCCCGCCGAGCGCAGCACCGCGCTGCGGCACGCCGCCGACGTGTGGAGCTTCGAACGCCACCTCGACCTCGGCATCGAGCACAGCGTCAACCATGCGCTGAACTCGGTGACATGGCTGATCGTGGGGATGAACTACTACTACGCCTCACTGCACTTCGTGATCACCATCGGTGTGCTGGTGTGGCTGTACGTCGCCCACCCCGACCGCTACGCGCCGCCCCGGCTGGTGCTGTTCGCGACCACCTGGCTGGCGCTGATCGGCTTCTGGGCCTATCCGTTGGCCCCGCCGCGGCTGCTGGCCGGCGCCGGCTTCATCGACACGGTCGCCGTGCACCACACCTGGGGCTCGCTCTCCCAGGGCAGCCTGGCGCACGTGTCGAACCAGTACGCGGCGATGCCGTCGATGCACATCGGCTGGTCGCTGTGGTGCGGCGTCACCGTCTTCAACCTGGCCAAGCGGAAGTGGGTGCGGGTGGTGGCCCTGCTCTACCCGCTGTTCACCCTCACGGTGATCATCGCCACCGGCAACCACTTCTGGCTGGACGCGATCGGCGGCGTGGTCTGCCTCGGCGCCGGCTACGGCCTGGTGTGCCTGCTGTACGGACGGTGGGTGTACCACCTGCCGCGGTCCTGGGAGCAGCAGTTGGAGGAGCAGCACACCGCGAAGCGCTGACCGAGGCAGGCCCTGAGCGCGGCAGGCCCCGGGCCCGGGGCTTCAACCCGAAGGTCCCGAACCCGCAGGTCCCGCACCCCTCCCGCTTGCGCCCGATCCGCGTCACGCCTCGTAGAACAGCCGCTCCACCACCGCGCGGGCGCGGCGGGTACGGCGGCGGTAGTCCTCCAGCATGTCCCCGACGTGGCCGGCCGGGTAGCCGAGGTAGCGGCCCACCGCGGCCAGCTCCCGCCCGTCGCCGGGGAAGGTGTCGCCGGGGCGGCCGCGGACCAGCATCACCGCGTTGCGCACCCGCGTCGCCAGCACCCACGCCTCGTCCAGTATCCGCAGGTCCGGCTCCGCGATCAGACCCTCGGTGTGCGCGGCGGCCAGCGCGTCCCGGGTGCCGGTGGTACGCAGCGACGGCAGCCGGGCGCCGTGCTGGAGTTGGAGCAGCTGCACCGTCCACTCCACGTCGGACAGCCCACCGCGGCCGAGCTTGGCGTGGGTGGTGCGGTCGGCGCCACGCGGCATCCGCTCGCTCTCCATCCGCGCCTTGAGCCGGCGGATCTCGCGCACCGCCTCCTCTTCGAGACCGTCCTCGGGGTAGCGCAACGGGTCTATCAGCGCGATGAACCGCTCCCCCAGCTCCAGGTCGCCGGCCACCGGGCGGGCCCGCAGCAGCGCCTGGCTCTCCCACCCCAGCGACCAGCGCCGGTAGTACGCCTCGTACGACGCCAGGCTGCGCACCAGCGGGCCGGACTTGCCCTCCGGCCGCAGGTCGGCGTCGATCAGCAGCGGCGGGTCGGCGGTGGGGATCTGCAGCAGCCGGCGCAGCTCGTTGGCGACGGCGATCGCGGCCCGGCCGGCGTCGCCGCTGTCGGCGCCCTCGCGCGGCTCGTGCACGAACATCACGTCGGCGTCGGAGCCGTAGCCGAGTTCGCGACCGCCGAAGCGGCCCATGCCGATCACGGCGAGGCGGGTGGGCAGCGGGTGGGCGTCGCCGCCGGTGACCGCGTTGACCGCGGCCCGCAGCGCGCCGGCCACGGTGGCCGAGGTCAGCCCGTACACGGCGGTGCCGACCCGGTCGACGAGGACGGCCGGGTCGAGCGGGCCGTCGGACTCCTCGTCGTCGCCGTAGGTGTCGATCAGGTCGCCGGCGGCGGTGCGGAACAGCTCGCGGCGGCGGACCCCGCGCACGGCCGCGATGGCCTGCTCGGGGCTGTCCGCGCGGCCGACGGCGGCCAGCACCTCCTGCTCAAGCGCCAGGTGGTCGCGCGGGATCAGGCCGTCCCTGGAGCCGAGCAGGGCGACCGCCTCGGGGGCGCGCATCAGCAGGTCGGGGGCGAGCCGGCCGGAGGAGAGCACCCGGGCCAACCGCTGGGCGGCGGCGCCCTCGTCGCGCAGCAGCCGCAGGTACCACGGGGTCTTGCCCAGCGCGTCGGAGACCTTGCGGAAGCCCAGCAGCCCCGCGTCCGGGTCGGCGGAGTCCGCGAACCAGCCGAGCAGCACCGGCAGCAGGGTGCGCTGGATCGCGGCCTTGCGGCTCACCCCGCTGGCCAGCGCCTCCAGGTGGCGCATCGCCGCGACCGGGTCGGCGTAGCCGAGCGCCTGGAGCCGGGTCCGGGCGGCGTCGGTGCTCAGCCGCGTCTCGTCGCTGTCGAGTTGGGCGACGGCGTCCAGCAGCGGGCGGTAGAACAGCTTCTCGTGCAGCCGCCGCACCTCGCGGGCGTGCCGCTTCCACTCCCGGTTGAGGCTCTGCACCGGCTCCGCGCGAAAGCCCAGGCCCCGGCCGAGCCGGCGCAGTCCCGCCTCGTCGTCGGGCACCAGGTGGGTGCGGCGCATCTTCTGGAGCTGGATGCGGTGTTCCATCAGCCGCAGGAAGCGGTAGGCGGCGTCCAGCGCGGCGGCGTCGGCGCGGCCGACGTAGCCGCCCCGGGCCAGGTCGGCGAGCGCGGTGAGGGTGGTGGCGCTGCGCAGGCTCGTGTCGCTGCGGCCGTGCACGAGTTGGAGGAGCTGCACCGCGAACTCCACGTCGCGCAGCCCGCCGGGGCCGAGCTTCAGCTCCCGCTCGACCTGCGCGGCGGGGATGGTGTCGACGACCCGCCGGCGCATCTCCTGCACGTCGGTGACGAAGTTCTCCCGCTCGGCGGCCTGCCACACCATCGGGCGGATCGCGGCGACGTACTCGGCGCCCAGCGCGGCGTCCCCGGCGACCGGCCGCGCCTTCAACAGCGCCTGGAACTCCCAGGTCTTCGCCCAGCGGTGGTAGTACGCGACGTGGCTGCTGAGGGTGCGCACCAGCGGGCCGTTCTTGCCCTCGGGCCGCAGGTTGGGGTCCACCGGCCAGATGGTGCCCTCGGCGGTGGTGTCGGAGCAGATGCCCATCATCCGCACGGCCAGCCGGGTCGCGGACCGCAGCGCCGCGGTGTCGTCGGCGGTGCCGTCGCCCTCGGCGGCGTCCTCGGCCGGTTCCGCGACGAAGATGACGTCCACGTCGGAGACGTAGTTCAGTTCGTGGCCGCCGCACTTGCCCATCCCGATCACCGCGAGCCGGCAGGCCGCCGCGTCCTGCGGCAGCTCCGCGGCGGCGATCGCCAGCGCGGCCCGCAGCGTGGCCGTCGCCAGGTCGGCCAACTCCGCGGCGGTACGCACCAGGTCGTTGGTGCCGCAGACGTCCCTGGCCGCTATGCCGAGCAGGCACCGCCGGTACGCCGCGCGCAGCGCGTCCGGGGTGCGGACGGCGGCCAGCCCCTCCTCGAACTCCTCGACCCCCGGGTGCAGGTCGCGCGCCTCGTACGTCACCAGGGCGTGCCAGTCCTCGGGGTGCCGGGCCAGGTGGTCGCCCAGCGCCTCGGAGGCGCCCATCACGCCCAGCAGCCGGTCCCGCAGCGGTTTGGCGCTGGTCACGGTGTCCAGCAGGGTGCGGCGCTCGCCCGGGTCCAGTGCCTCGGCGAGCCGGACCAGGCCGAGCAGCGCCTGGTCGGGGTCGGCGGTGGCGCCGAGCGCTTCGAGCAGCACCGGGTCACCGCGTACGCCCGCCAGCACGTCGTCCTCCAGCAGGCGCTCGGCGGTCGCGGCATCGGTGAAGCCGTGCCGCAGCAACCGGGAGAAGGTACTGCTGCGTCGCCCCTGCATCGGCCCTCCCGGGGGTCACCACACTCAACCCGCACTACAACCCGCACTCACCGCACGGCCAACGGCCGCACCCGCTCCAGTCGCCCTTCCGAGCCTAGCCGTCCGGCGGGCCCGGGGCGCCCTGCGGGGCCTGCGGGTTCGCCGGATCGACCTGCCGCGCGGGCACGAGTACCCCGTCGCGCGCGATCCAGTGCCCGGCCGCGCCCGGACGTGCGGCGAGGTAGCGCGCGATGTCCGAGGCACGCCGGCCGCCCGCCTCGCGCAGGCCCGCCGCGAGGTGGTCGAGGTAGGCGGCGGACGGCACCGTCCACGGCACCTCGGCCATCGACCAGGGCGCGGTGAACGTCAGCAGCGGCACGCCGTCCAGCGAGCCGGCCCGCACCAGCGTCTCGTAGCGGCCCGGACCCAGCCGGTCCCGCCCGGTGGCCAGCACCCGCGTGAGGTCGAGGTCGCGGCCGGGCTCGGCGTACATCTCCTGTGCGGCGATGTCGGAGAACTGGCCGACGGTGATCAGGTGCGCGCGGGCCAGGGCGCGGCCGGGCGTGTCCGGGTCGTAGAAGGCACGGCCGCCGCCCCACACCGGGGAGTGCGTCGCGAAGTACACGGTGCCGGGCAGCTCCCACGGCACGGATCTGGCCGGCGGCGCGGCGTCCCGGCACCCCGGGTAGGCCCGCGCGCCGCCCGCCGGACGGCCCCCGACCAGGTACCGGGTCAGCCGGGCGAGATGCGTGTTCGAGCCGTAGGAGACGTACCAGACCGTGTGCGCGCCCATCCACCCAGTGTGACCCGCGCGGACCCTTACGGCATCAGAGTGGCACGGGTGCCGGTGCGGGTTCACAGTGGTAGGGAGCCCGCATTTCGTCAGCGAGCAGTCGAGAGGGAAGGGGCTTGCCCCATGACAACCGCGGAGAGCACTGCGAAGACAGCACCCGGGCGCAAGAAGGACACCGCCGGGAAGACGACGATCGCCAACACGGTGGTGGCCACCATCGCCGGGATCGCCACCCGGGAGGTCGAAGGGGTTTACGCGATGGGCGGCGGCGCCGCTCGTGCCGTGGGGGCGGTCCGCGACCGCGTCTCCCGCTCCGACGACCACACCCGCGGGGTGAAGGTCGAGGTCGGCGAGGAGCAGGCGGCCCTCGACATCGACGTGGTCGTCGACTACGGCACGCACATCGCCGAGACCGCCTCCGACATCCGGGGCAGCGTCACCAGCGCGGTGGAGCTGATGACCGGACTCGAGGTCGTCGAGATCAACATCAACGTCCGCGACGTCCACGTCCCCGGCGAGGACTCCGACACCGACGAGGACGAGGGCCGCGTCCGCTGACCCGCCCCCGGGCACCCCTGTCCTGCCACCCCCGGAGCACCGCCCTAAGGCGGGCCCGGGGGCGCCTCGCTCAGTCGCCGACCTGCGGTTACAGGTTCGGCAGGTTCTTCCGCAGCTCGAACGCGGTGACCTCGGAGCGGTACTCCTCCCACTCCTGCTTCTTGTTGCGCAGGAACTGACGCCGCGCCCTGCCCACCTGCCCGACGACGACCGCCCGGCCGCGTGACCTGCGGCGGAGCGGTCGTCGTTGGTCGTTGTCGGTCGCCCGTGGCTGACGCCTGACGGCCCATGGACGGCCCCGACGGCGGATCATCTCGGTAGATTGGCTCTTCTGCCCGGATCGCGATCAAGCAGTGCCACACAGCGCAGAATGTGTTCACGGGCGGGACGTTCTCGATGCGCACCCGACGCCAAGGCTGCTGATAGCCATGCCGGTCCCTTGGCCACTGGCAAGCTAGGAGCGAACCCCTCAAGTTCCCCAACGGTCACAAGAACGATTCCCAAATCATCCAATGCACCGATAAGCTCTTGAGCCGCCGGAGCGGACTGTCCACGAAATGCGAGCTCCCCGTACTTCTTCAATTCCGCCCACGGGCTTTCTTGGATACGGAGCTGAACGCTCAATTCAGCTTTAGCCTTAGCGTCAAATGGCTCGCTCTCGCGCCCAGCGAACACGGAATTCACGGCCGCCACGACGTGGCCCACGGTGACCGGAGTTCCTCGCTGCCCCCTAAACTGGGCCGTCGCAATATCATAGCTATGACGAAGAAGCCCCCAGTCCCCACCGACAGCGCTCACAAGTCGTGAAATATTCGCTTCGTCATTCAATATATCAATATCTGGAATGACGACAGTTGGCACATGGATGGATCGCAGCGCGCCCGCCAGCTTATGCATTGCCGACTTACCATAAGCGGGCACAAATAGCACATCGGTGGCGGGAATTGGAATTTCAGAAACTGGTTCGTGCTCACCCAAAGCAGCGGAGTAGAAGCGGCAATCACGATCCGACTCGCCAATCACCGTAAGTCTATGGAACAGTGAATCCAGCACGTTAGTGTATTTCAGCAGAGGATCGCTCCACAACTCTCTAATTTCATCTACAGCGAGTTGGTGAGCCGTCGATTCTCCACCCTGACTCCGATCCAACCTAACCACCGTCGTATCTACGCTGGACGCCAGGATGCCAGTTAGCAGATTTTTATCATGCGTTGCCAGGACTACTTGAATTTTCTTCTCTTTAGCGATTCTGCCCAGGATGCGCCCCAGCGCGTTGGCTTGCGGCGGATGCAGGAACGCTTCTGGCTCGTCGATGAAAACAATAGGACGAAGCGCGGAGATTAGCGGAAGGAGGAGACCGATTAGGCTCTTCATACCTTCTCCTTGCTCATTCAGCGGAGGGAGACTTGCCACGCTCATTCGGTACTCACGAGTGACAGCGTCAGCAGGCGGCGCCTTCAAATCTACAGCCCCCACCCTCAATTGGATCATCTTAGCCATTGAATCGAGCGTCAATTCTTGCCTAAACACCTCCCTACAGATCCCCTTGATCTCCTCCAATAGCTCCAGGGAGTCTTCAACTCTATGGATAGGAGTGAGCGCGGGCGAGTCAATATTATCCCGCATTTCTTGAGGTTGGACGAAACCCACCCTCTGCCATGGATCGCCAAATAGCGCAAAAAGATCAAAAAGATCAGAGAAAGTGTCGGGTTCTTGCCCACGGAACTGATACATAAGGCGGACGCTGTGTTCATTTACCGGTCCAGAACCGCCAAAGTGAACCAACCCGCTCCTATAATATAGGCCGTGATTCTCGACAAGCCAGGCTGCGCAGTCCCGAACACTCCCGGCGATATCCACCTCAACTTCGGAAACCAATCGCCAGCGATCAATATTCCGAGCCTGCCCTACTCCGCGACGCAGATACTCACTCGACTGCCTCAGGAACGTCGACTTTCCTACATTATTTCCCCCGACGATAACAGTGACTCCCGTTTTCGGAGTTTCAACCCGAAATCCATTCGAGAGCAAAATCGATTCAATCGATACGGAGAAATCATCGGCGTTTCCGTCGGCGAGGTCCGGAGGTAGCGCGCCAGCTTCCATGTCCACTCCAGTTTCTCCGACCCCACGAGTCATCCAACTCCCAGGGGTAACAATCCTGCGATCCATCAAGCATCTCCGAGAGCAACTACTCTTTCACATGAGAGGGAGCGAACAGCAAGGAATTGTCAACTAGACACCTACGGAGGGAAGCTAGACGCGACCGGGACCAACGAAGGGAGCATCATGTCTGATCGGGTCAGCCCGCGCGGCACCTACAAGAAGGTAGCCGACGCCCTTAGGAGTCGAGTCCAGTCAGATGTCACCGTGACCGAGCTACCCTCCCATGCTGAGATCGTTCATGAGTTCGATGTGTCACGTGGTGTGGCGATCCGGGCAGTCAATCTACTCAAGGAGGAGGGGTTGGTTGAGTCAGTTCCCGGCTTGCGTTGGCGCGTCGTGAGGGGTGACCGGCAGCCACCCCCACGTCTATTGATGGATCGGATCGCTGAGGTCATCACCGAGGATGGACTGACGGTTGGTGCGTCCTTCCCCAGCACCGCCGCGCTGTGTGAGCGTTTTGGCATGTCGCGGCCGACCGTGCGGCGGGCGCTGGACAAGTTGGAGGCGCAGGGGTTGTTGAGTGCGGGCAGTCAGGGGAAGGTTCGGACTGTGCTTGCTCTGCCGGGCCGGGAAGGGACTGCGAAGCCTTGAGCGATGGTGGACTGACCGCGTGGGCGTATCCGCTCGCTGAGTCGTTGCTCGCCGATGCGTTGCCGCGGCGGTGGGCGCACGTGCAGGGGGTTGCCGCGCGGGCGCGGACCCTCGCGCCGATCCTCGGGGCGGATGCGGAGCTCCTGGAAGCCGCCGCCGTGCTGCACGACATCGGTTACGCGCCGGACTTGGTGAAGTCCGGGCTTCACCCGCTGGACGGGGCCCGGTACCTGCGTGAGGTCGCGCACGCCGACGAACGCGTTGTGCGGCTGGTGGCGCACCACTCGTGTGCGTGGATGGAAGCCGAAGCCCGCGGGCTGGTTGCCGAGTTGGGCGAGTTCGCGCACGGGGCACCGGAGTTGGACGACGCTCTGTGCTACTGCGACATGAACACCACCCCGGACGGGACACCGACGAACCCGATCGACCGGATCAACGAGATCACGAGTCGGTACGGGCCGGAGAGCCTGATCGGGACGTTCATCCGGCGCGCCGAACCCGAGATTCTGGCCAGCACGGCGCGCGTGCTCGAACGGGTCGCCGCGGTGAAGCGTCAGCCGATGTAGGTACCGGGGCGGGACCGGTCAAGGGCGTGGTCGATGCGCATCCGCATCGTGGGGTGCACGTCGTAGTTCGGCAGGTCGGCGATTGGCACCCACCGCACTTGTACGGTCTCGCTGCTCGTACGCAGTTCGCCACCGACCGGCTGGGCGCGGAAGCACAAGCTGAACTGCTGCCGTGCCTCGCCGTCGTCGTACAGCATGATGTGCCCGGGGTCTGTGTAGACGCCCGACAGGTCTGTGACCTCGACATCGAGCCCGGTCTCTTCCCGTACCTCCCGGCGTACGGTGTCGCCGATCGACTCCCCCAAGTCGTGACCGCCGCCCGGCAGGGCCCAACGGCCATTGTCCGAGCGCTGGATGAGAAGCACGTCGCCCGCATCGTTCTGGACCAGGGCGACCGCGCCAGGGTGCACCGAGTTGGCCGGCGGGGCGGCGGGGTCGTGCAGGAAGTCGGTGCGTCCCATGGCTCAAGCTCCCGTGATGTCGTGCTCAGTGACTTCGCGGGCTGCGGCCCACGTCTGATCGATGCTATTCGCGTACGTGTCGAACAGGCCGCCCCCGGGGAGGCGCCGCAGGTGGAGCACTGGCGCCATGTACGCGCCGATGCCGTAGACGTGCGTGTTCACCAGCACCTCGTCATCCGCTCTGAACAGCGAGTTGTACAGGGTGGCGTCGTGCAGCCGAAAGTCGATGTCCGGGTGGCTGGCTGCCAACGGGCGGTAGTTGAACAGGGCGTTGCGGATCTTCCCGTCCATGATCCCGTGCCCCTCGTCTATCCCGCGCTGCCGCACGGCTGAGCAGCCGGGGTCCCCGAGCAACAGCCGGATCTGAACTCCCCGCTCGACCTTGGTCTTGAGCAGGTTGAGGAAGAGCGGGTCTTCGGAGAGCCACAGGCCGGCGTATACGAGCACGTCGATACGCCGTTCGGCCCGTCCGAAGATCTCGCGCCACAGGCCGGCGGGCACCGTGTGCCGGTGCGGGTACACGGTAACGATCTCCGCCCTGCTGAGGTCCGTAGCGGACTCGACCGCCCGGGAGTCGTCCCACAGCGTCGTGACATCGACCTTCAGCAGTGCCGCGGTGGCGTACTGGTGGCGCCGGTACGGGACTTTGCCCTGTGTGATCCAGCGTTCAACCGTCTTCGGGTTGACCTCGATCGCGTCGGCGAGGTCGCCGACGGTCATGCCCTGCGCGAGGAGGGCTGACCTTAACCGCTCGTTGGACATCGCTACCCCCGATGGGACGTCTAGGGACGTCTCGACGGTAGCCAGATGCACCCGAGCTGTCCATGGGCGAGGTAACGAACGCCCCTCACCTGGGGCGACTCTGATGGTGCGCCAGGAAGTCCCGGCGCGAAGCCAAGGAACTCAGTCGAGTGACTTGACACGAAGGCAATGCAGTACATGTAATACATGTACTGCATTGCAGCGCCTGAGGTTCCTCGGGTGAAGCAGAGGGCGGGGACGCTGCAATCCCGCTAAAGGCCAGGTGGAACAGGGCTTCGGCCCGTACTGGCGAGGTGGCCCGGCGACCGCGAGCAACGGCCGGAGTGTGGGGACCGCGGTCCCCCTTGCAGTGCTTCACCCCTGTCCCTTCGGCCGAGAGGAGATCCGCCGATGAGCCGTCGATGTACCTGGGGTGCCGCCGGGAACTGACCAGCCGGCCGCAGCCCTTCGCGTCGTTGCGTGGTGCCGAGAAGGCGGGATAGCCGCCGGCATCGCGAGTGCACGTCGAGCGCGCACGGGCCGTTCCGCCCTCGTCCTTCTGGGATCGGGGGCGGCGCAGTCCGTGGCTGCTCGAACGATCAGCCGAAACGAGCGCAGCGCCCGGGTGGCCGCCCGGGCGCTGCTGTACAGGCACCGCTTGGAGGTCCCTGTGTTGTTCATCATCGGGCTTACGGACGCCGACCGGGAAGAGCTGTCCCGCAGGGTGGCCGAGGCCAACAAGCGCTCCGAGCAGGGACGGGGGCGCTGATGTTCAGTGCCGTCATCGCGGTCATCGGGACCCTGGCTGGGTCCGTGGTCGCCTACATTTTGCAGGAACGAGCCGGCCGTGCGGCCCGGGCCGACGCGCGCGCCGCCGACCAGGCCAAGGAGCGGCTTGCGGCGCTCACCGCTCTGGTGTCCGCGCTGGCGGATCACCGCCGGGCGATGTGGGTTCGTGAGGACCTGCGACTGACCGGCGACGCTCCCGAGGCGTATGCGGCTGCGCGGGCCGAGAGCCACGCCACCCGCGCCGCGATCACCGCACCGTTGACCATGCTGGCGATCCTCGCCCCCGAGTTGGCCCCTGTGGCCCGCGAGGCGGCCGATGCCACCTACGCCCTGCGCGGTGCCCCGGACCCCGATGCGCTCACCGCCCGCCGCACCGAGGCCATCGCCGCGGTGGACCGGCTGATTGCCGAGGGCGCCCGGAACTGACCCCGCACCACCAGCCCCGGCCCCGCCCGTGCGGGGGCCGCGACGACGCCCGATCAGATCGGGCCCGGGGCGCTTTTCTTCTTCGCCGCGGCGGTGGGACTCCCGACCAAGGTCCGCCCGCCGCCGCGGCTCTCCCTGTCCACTCTTCCCGTTGGGAGTTTCCATGCACGCTGCCACCTTCGCGGCGACGTTCGTTGCCTTGTACGTCGCGCATTCGGTGGGTGACCACTGGGTGCAGACCTCGGCTCAGTCCGCGGCCAAGGGCCGCCCCGGGTGGGTCGGTCGCCTGGCCGGTGCCCGCCACGTCGCCACCCTGACCCTGACCAAGTTGGTTGTGCTGCTGCCGGCCGGGCTGCTGCTCGGTCTGCATCTGTCGGTGTGGGGTCTGATCGCTGGTCTGGGAGTCGATGCGCTCACGCACTGGTGGGCAGATCGCCGTTCCACGCTCGCGCGTCTCGCCGAGGTGCTGGGTCAGGGCGGCTTCTACCGCCTCGGTGCCCCGCGGCCCGGCCACGACGACAACCCGTCGCTGGGCACCGGCGCCTACGCGCTCGATCAGAGCTGGCACCACCTGTGGCTTCTGGTCGGCGCGCTGCTGATCACCCTCGTCTGACCGGCCTGACGACTGCCTGATCCGCCCATCCCTGCCGGTCTGGTGGGGACGGGCGGTGAGGGGAGTCGGACAGTCCGGCCCGGAGAGGAACCCATGCCTGCTATGACCGCCGCTGAGCTGCGCGACCGCGCTATCCGGCACCTGACGGGCGCCGCCCGACCGACGCCGCAGGACATCGCCGAGGCGGACGTGTGGTCCCGCCTTGCGGTCTCCGCCGCGATCAGCGAGACCGGCACCATCCCGGTTGCCGCCGCGGACCCTTCCTGACCTGCACCACCCGCCCCGGCATCACGCCGTGAGGGCGCCGGATCGAATCCGGCCCGGGGCGCTTTTCTTCCTGGCTGCGGCGGTGGGACTCCCGACCAAGGTCCGCCCGCCGCCACGGCTCTCCCTTCCCCTTCGATTGACGGAGATCTCCCATGCGTGCGTACATCGGCCGCCACCTGGCGGCCACCGACAACGACTTCGTGGAACTGGCGTTGGGTACCCCGGTTGAGCTGTGGCTCGGGGTGCCCGGCGAGAGCGACGAAGAGCGCGCGGCGCGGCTTGCTGCGGCGGCTGACATCCTCGCCGACGACCCGACGATGCCGGACCGGGTGAGCCGCGTCGCGGCCGAGGCGATCGAGGCGTACGCGCCGGAGCTGTACGCGGTCGCGGTGCTGCCGCGGCCGGCCGCGCGTCGCCGGAAGAACCCGGGCGGGGTGGCGGCATGAGTGCCGTGGTGGAGCTTCCGCCGCTGTCGCGGGGTGAGCGCGTCTTACTCGCGGGCGCGTCGGTGCTGGGTGTGGGTGTGGGCGGTGTCGGTCTGGCCATGAGCTTTGACACGGTGACGGCGGCTGCCGCGCGGTGGGGGTTCGCCACGCCGCAGATGCTGCCGTTGGCCATCGACCTTGCCATTCCGACGTTCACCGCGGTGACGCTGCTGCTGATCCGTATGGGCATGGCGCTGGCGTGGGTGCGGTTCGTGCCGTGGGCGTTGACGCTGGTGACGTGCTGGCTCAACATCGCCGCCGGTACGTCGCTGTCCGCTCGGGTGGCGCACGGGACCATGCCGTTGCTGTGGGTGGTGCTGTCGGAGGTCGCGGCGCACGTCTACGCGGTGCGGGTCGGTATCGCCACGGGCAAGCGGATGGAGAAGATCCGCAAGTCCCGGTGGCTGCTCGCCCCGATCACCACGTTCGCGTTGTGGCGGCGGATGACGCTGTGGGAGATCACCTCCTACGGCGATGCGCTGGCCCGTGAGCGTGACCGGCAGCTTGTCCGCGCGGACCTGCGCGCTGAGCACGGGCGGCGGTGGCGGTCGAAGACGGACTGCCGTATGCGGGTGCTGCTCAAGCTCGGGGAACTCGCCCCCACCACCACGGGGGTTCCCGCCCCGGCGACACCGTCTGCGTCTGCGGAACCGGTGCAGGCACCTGCCGAGTCGCCTACGCCGGCGCCGCGCAAGCGCCCCGCCAAGCCGCCGGCCAAGCGCCCGGCCCGCCGCAGCCTTGACGACGTGCTGGCCGACGCCCGCACCGCCACCGAAGGGTGGCCGGTCCCGGAGCTGACGGCCGACCGTATCCGGCAGGCCGTGAACTGCGGCGCCGCCCACGCCCGCAGCGCTCGTGACGTGCTGCGCGCCGAGCGCGGCACGGCCGCCGAACCGGTCGGCGACGCTGAGGCGGTGGCCGCATGAACACGCTGCTCGCCGCGACCGCGGCCAGCGTCCCGGTGGCGGCCGGATGGTCGGCGCACTGGGCGTGGCTGCGCGGCCGGTTGACCGCCGCCCGCCGTGACCCGCTCACCGGGTTGTGGACGAGGGAGGCGTTCACCCGCCGCGCGGCCCGGCTGCTGCGCGACCCGCGCGCGGTGGTGGTGCTCGCCGACGTGGACCACTTCAAGCAGGTCAACGACACCCACGGCCACGCGGCCGGTGACGCCCTGCTCGCCGCGACCGCCGCCCGGCTGGCCCACTACACCGGCCGCGCCGGGGTTGCCGGGCGGCTCGGGGGCGACGAGTTCGCCGCGGTCCTCATCGACCGCGACAACACCGCCGCCGACCTGCTCGCGGTGCTCGGTGGGGTGCTGGCCCGGCCGGCCGACGGTATCGACCCGGCGGTGCACACCACGGTTTCGCTGGGGTGGGCCCGTGCCGCGGACTTCCCCGGCGAGGACCTGTCCGCGCTGCTGCGGCGGGCGGATGAGGCGATGTACGCGGCCAAGCGCACCCGCGCGCTGGTGGGTCGGGCCGGTCTCGGCTCGCTGCTGGCGACCCTGGCCGGCCGCCGCCCCGGACGGCGCGGCACCTCTGCGGGGGTGGCGGCGTGAGCGGGGTGCGGATCGGTTCGCTGTGCACGGGCTACGGCGGGCTGGACATGGCCGTCCAGACCGTGTTCGGCGGGTCCCTGGCGTGGGTTGCGGACAACGACCCGGGCGCGGCACGCATCCTGGCCCACCACCACCCCGAGGTGCCGAACCTGGGGGATCTGACCGCTGTCGACTGGGCCTCGGTGGCGCCGGTGGACGTGGTGTGCGGTGGGTATCCGTGTCAGCCGTTCAGTACCGCGGGCAAGAGGAAGGGAACCGCCGATGCCCGGCACATCTGGCCCCACTTCGCCACCGCCCTTCGCGTTCTACGACCCCGCCTCGGGGTCTTTGAGAACGTCGCAGGGCACCTTTCCCTCGGATTCGACACCGTGCTCGCCGACCTTGCCGCCGGCGGGTTCGATGCGGAGTGGTGCACTCTTCGCGCGTCGGACGTCGGCGCCGCCCACCACCGCAACCGGCTCTTCCTCCTCGTGTGGCCTGCCGACACCGGCCGCCCGGGACTGGCGGGGCGGCGGTCAACGCGGGCAACTGCCGACGGCCGTGGCCGCACTGCTGCCGACTCCTTCCACGTCGGAGGCGCGGGGAGCCGGCCACGCGGCGCAGGGCGGGATGAACCTTCGCCACGCGGTCTCGCTGCTGCCGACTCCGGTGGTGGGGGACTCCAAGGGCGCCCGGCAGGCGACCGCGGACCGTCCGCGCAGCAACTCCCCCACGTTGACGGACCTGGCGTTCTCCGGGGTGCTGCTGCCCACGCCACGGGCGAGCGACGGGGCCAAGGGAGGCCCGAACCAGCGCGGCAGCAAGGGGGATCTGACGTTGCCGTCGGCGGTGCACCGCACTGGGGACGCTACCGTCCGGCCATCGCCCGGTGGGAGACGATCCTCGGCCGCCCCGCCCCCCGGGCAGTTGACGATCTGGGACGCCTGAACCCCGTACTCGTCGAGTGGCTGATGGGCCTGCCCGCCGGCCATGTCACCGCCGTACCCGGCCTGTCCCGAACCGCACAACTCAAAGCCCTCGGCAACGGCGTCGTACCCCGCCAGGCGGAAAGCGCCCTGCGACTCCTGGCGGCTCGCGCCCGCCTGGACCTCGACGAGCCGCCGACGGCACTCCGACGGGAGGCGGCATGAGCACCCCGATCGTCGGCGCCGACCTCTTCCGGACCGTGATGGACGGGGCCGGCGGCCGGTGCTGGTGCACGGGGCAGTGCGGACAGTCTCACCGCAAGACCGAAGGGCGCTGCCTGAAACGGCATGGCCAGGGCCGGGTGCGGCTCATCGCCGCACCCGCCGACCCCACCGTCACCGAACGCGCCGCCATGGGCCTGCCGGTGTCCGGTCTGCGGGCGTGGTGCCCGACCTGCCACACCGGAGCCTGCCGGGCCGTACAACGCACGGCAGCAGCGGCTCCGGAGCCGGACCAGTACGGCTTGTTCGATCTGTAAATCCGCGGGCCCGGCCGCTCACCGACCAAAGCGTCGGCCGGGCCCGCTTCACCTCCTGGAAGGGAAGCAACAGCAGTGAACCACGAAGACGAGAACGAGTTCTTCGACCGGTTGGAAGCCGACCTGTCGGCCGACTACGGCGGGGATGTGGTGGACCTGGGCAAGGCCCGGGCCGCCCGTGAGTCGGCCGACCCGGACCGGCCTGCGTCGGCCGACGCGTCGGCGGATCGGTCGGCCGACACCAACCCCGATCGGTCGCCCGACCCGGCGCCCGACGTGTCGGGTGGTGAGTCGCCCGACTCGGGTGCGGTGATGGTGGACGCTCCCGGGCCGACGGGTCCGGGCGTGATGGACCGTATCCGGGGCGGGCAGCGTCGGGCGGTGCTGCCGCCGTGGGCGCGCTCGCGCCCGGAGTTCGTCACCGCCGCCGGGTGGCTGGCCGGTCACGCCCGGCACACCGCCGCCTTCCACGCCGTGCGCACCCCCTGGTACGCGGCGGTGCTCACCGCCCGCGCCCCGGTCGGCGCGGCGAAGTTCATCGGCGGGGCCCTGCGGTGGGTCGCTGACGCCGAGGGCGAGCCGTTGCGGCAGGCCGCGGCGAAGCGGGAGGACGCCGACGACTACCTGAAGCTGTCCCGGCAGCGCGATGGCCGGGTGAAGCTGCGCGGCATCCTGTTCACCCTGGCGTGCATCGCCGGGCCGGTCCTGGCGTTGGCCCTGTGGGTGCTCGCCCCGACGTGGATGCTCGCGGTCACGGTGGCCGCGCTGGTGGCCGTGTTCGGGTTCGCCGGCGCCCCCGCGGACAAGCCCGTCGTCACCCGCGCCGTGGTCGCGACCGAGGTGGAACGCCTCACCTCCGGCATCGTCGAACGCGCCCTGGGCGCGCTGGGCAATGCGGAGATCAACAAGGCGTTGGGCAAGGGCGGGGAGGGCATCAAGTTCCCCGCGCCGATCACCCGTGACGGTCCCGGGTGGCGGGCCGACGTGGACTTGCCCTACGGCGTGACGGTGACGGACATCCTCGACCGGCGGGACCGGCTCGCGTCGGGTCTGCGTCGCCCGCTGGGGTGCGTGTGGCCGGAGCCGGTGGCCGATGAGCACGCCGGGCGGATGATGCTCTGGGTCGGCGATCGCGCGTTGAACAAGCTCCCCCCGGTGCCGGGTCCGCTGGCCAAGGCCGGTGCGATCTCGCTGTTCAAGCCGGTGCCGTTCGGCCTGGATCAGCGCGGGCGGCCGGTGGACGTGACGCTGATGTACGACAACGTGCTGATCGGCGCCATGCCCGGCATGGGCAAGACCTTCTCCCTGCGCCTGCCGCTGCTGGCCGCCGCCCTCGACCCGCTGGCCGAACTGCTGGTGTGGGAGTTGAAGGGCACCGGCGACCTGGGGCCGCTGGAGAAGGTCGCGGCGGACTACGGGTCCGGCCCGGACGACGCGACCGCGGCGGCAGCGCTGGAGTCGATCCGGTACGTCTACGGCGACCTGGAGCGCCGGGCGAAGGTCATCAGCAGCCTGCCGAAGGACAAGTGCCCGGAGAACAAGGTCACCCCGGAACTCGCCCAGGTGCGCTCGTTGGGCCTTCACCCGCTGGTCCTGGCGATCGATGAGTGCCAGGAGCTGTTCTCCCACCCGGAGTTCGGCAAGGAGGCCGGCCACCTGTGCACGGCCATCATCAAGCGCGGCCGGGCGTTGGGCGTGATGCTGCTGCTGGCCACGCAGCGCCCCGACAAGGACTCCCTGCCCACGTCGATCAGCGCGAACGTCGGCACCCGGTTCTGCTTGCGGGTCATGGGCCAGATCGAGAACGACATGATCCTGGGCACGTCCGCGTACAAGAACGGCATCCGGGCGACCACGTTCACCAAGCGCGACCGCGGCATCGGCTACCTCGCCGGCGCGGCCGACGACCCGCAGATCGTCCGCACGTACTACCTCGACAACCCCGCCGCCGACGCCATCTGCGAACGCGCCCGCACCGCCCGCGAGAGCGCGGGCACCCTGACCGGCCTGGCCGCAGGTCAGGCACCCGACCGGCGCGACAGCACCGCGGACACGCTGCTGGAGGACATCGCCGCAGTCACGCCCGCCAAGGAAGCCAAGGCGTGGAACGACGTGACCGTGGACCGGCTCGCCGAGCTGCGCCCGGAACTGTACGGGGCGTGGGGCGAGATGGAGCCGGCCGACAAGGCGCGGCAGCTCACCACCGCGCTCAAGCCGCACGGCATCACCACGGGGCAGGTCGCCCGGCGGATCGAGGGCAAGACCGTCAACCGGACCGGTTTCGAGCGGGCCCACATCACCGCGGCGATCGCGGAGCGTGACCGTAAGCGGTCCGCGGGCTGACGACCAGGGGTCTCTAGCGCTAGAGGGCCAACCCTCTAGCGCTAGAGACCCCGCTAGCACCCCGCACCCCACGTGATCAGGCCGCTAGATGATAGCGGCCCACCTGCGCAAACCCCGAAAACCGCTCCCGGAGGCACCCCGTGACCCCCATCCTCGCCGCTATCGCCCTCCTCCTCGTCATCACTCTTGGTTACGTCGGTGTGTGTGCGGCTCAGCCGTTCGCCCGGTGCGGGAAGTGCCACGGCTTCGGCTTCGCCACCACCACCGACCGCAAGGGACGCCCCAAGCGCGGCAAGACCTGCCGCCGCTGCCACGGTCACGGCATCCGCATACGCCGCGGCCGGCACGCCTACAACCTCGCCCGCGGCATCCACCGCGACGGCACCCGCTGACCACCCCGACCGGAGCCCCGCCCGTGATCCTGTCCATCTCCGCCGTGCTGCTCTTCGGCGCCGGCACCGCCTTCGCCATCCGCGCCAAGTCCACCTCGTTCGGCGCCGCGATCGTCGTGTTCCTGTTCGGCTTCTACGCCGCGGCCACCGGCGCCGCCGAGCCCATCACCGAGATCGTCACCGCCACCGCACACGCCATCGGCAGCATGCGCGGCTAACCGCAGAACGGAGGAACCCCGGCCATGAAACCCACCGCCTACACCCCGCCCGGCACCACCACCCCGCTCGTACAGCGCCACTGGCTCGCGACCGCCGCGCCCAAGGCCGCCCCGGCCCTGGCCACCACGACCGTGCTCGCGCTGGCCCGGATCTGGAACGCCAACGGTGCTGAGCACTCCATCGGCGACGCCTCGGTCATGGGCGCGCTCGCCATCGGCGCCGCGTTCGCCGGCAACGCCCTGGCCCGCGGTCAGTCCGGTGAACCGGTCGCCGCCGCGGCCGGCTTCACCGCCGCCGGAACGTTTGCTCTCGCCGGGGTCGCCGCCTACACCGACGGTCTGCCCCTGCCCCTGCTGCTGTGGGGCATCGCCACCGTGCTCGGCTACGTCGTCGCCGCCCGCCACTGGCGCACCGACCACCGCGAGCACATCGCGTACGAGCGCGCGACCGAGACGCGCCGCGAGACGCAGCACCACGTCGAAACCGTCGAACTCATCCGCGCCCGCGCCGCCGTGGAAACCGCCCACGCCGGCGGCGAGTACACCGCCGCCCTCGCCGCGGCCCTCACCGCCCGCGCGGCCCTGCCGGGCTGCAACCCCACCGCGCTCACCATGGCCGGCTTGCCCGAACTCCCCACCGCCCGGCACGACACCGCCGCGTAGGAGAACCGTGTTCGACATCCGCATCATCTGCGACCCGGCCGACGCCGACCGCATCACCGAAACCCTCGCCGCGTTCCTGATCACCGGCACCGCCCGCACCTACCCCACCCACGACGGCATGCGCACCCGCCTCTACCTCACCGCCGACCTGCCCAAGCCGACCCTCTCCCCGGAGGACTGACAGCCCGTGCCGAACTATCACGACGCCCACCGGCCGTACATCGCCGCAGTGGTCAACGCCCTGACCACCGCCGGTATCGGCGTGAGCGACTGGTTCGCCGACCCCAACGACCCCCGCGACGCCTGCATCACGCTGACCACCGACGCCACCGAACCCCACTACCCCGGCCAAACGATCGTGCTGACCTGGAACGAGGAAGCCGGCTGGCTCATCGGCGGCGGCGAGCCCGACGAACTCCTCAACTGGGTGGGCGAACTCGACACCCGCGATGTGCTGCCCACCCCGCAGCAGGTAGTCGCCGCTGCCCGCACCGCCTTCACCACCACGCCCCCGACCCTGTACGGCCTGGCGCCCGTCTACCGCGAGTTCGAAGACGACAACGACGGCTTCGAGGCACGCCTCGCGGCCTACGACACCCCCGAAGACTGACACACCGCGGCGGCGGGACTCCCGACCAGGTCCTCCCGCCGCCGCGGCTCTCCCTCTCCGCCCGAAGACAGACAGGAGACCACCAGAATGCCCTATCCCGACCCCGCCGCGCCGCTGTTCGCAGCCCTCGGTCTGGCCGGTACCGGCGTGCCCGTGCTGCCCCTGCGCGCGGGCAAGGTCCCGTTCGGCAACTGCCCCGCGTGCGCGCGGAACGCCTGCGGTGGCCGGGCCAGCATGAAGACCCACGGCCCGTGCTCGTGCCCGCACCCCTGCCACGGGTGGGCCGCCGCCACCACCGACCCCGCTGTGATCGGCTCCCCGGCATGGCGGCCGGCATGGCGGGCTGCCGCGGCGATCGCGTACCACCCGGGCGGTGCCGGGCTGACGGTCGTGGACCTTGACCACGCCGACGCGATCACCTGGGCCCGCGCCCACCTGCCCGTCACCCGTACCGTGCGGACCACCCGCGGCGAGCACTGGCTCTACCGCGGCACCATGCAGTCAGCCAACGGCGTTCGGAACGGCGTGGACATCAAGTCCACCATGGCCTACGCCCGGTGGCTCGGACCCGGCACCGGCACCCTCACCGCCCTCCCGGACACCGTGCGCGGGCTGGCCGAGCGGAAGCCGTCCGCGGCCCGGCCGGTTTCCGTCGCCGTGCCCGCGGCGGGCGCGGGTGGGTGCTGCCCGCACCGCAGTCCCGCGTACTTGGAGCGGGGGATCACGATGGCGGAGCAGACCATCACCGCCGCCCCCAGCGCCGTGCACACGACCGTCTACCGCACGTTCCTCGCGGTGCTGTCCGCGCACGGCCGGTGCGGCTGCCTCACCGACCACCACGTCACCCGGCTGTTCACCGCCGCGCAGTCCAAGGGCGAGAGTGCCCGGCACTGCGCGGACGCGTGGGCCAACGCCCGTGCCCGGTTGGGGGTGTAGCGGTGTCCGACGACGACAAGACCCCGGGCCGTGAGGTCATCGCCGACTACGCCCAGACGCACTTCCGGTACTTCCGCACCGCCGACGGCACCGTCTACGCCCAGCGCAACGGCCACCCTGTGGCCCGGCCGATCCGCTCCCAGGGCACCACCGGCAGCCACCGGCAGGAACTCATGGTCGGCCTGTTCCGCGACGGCGTCGGCGTCTTCAACGGCACCGCGTTGAAGGAGGCCCTGGACCTGATTGAAGCCCTTGCGCTGTCGGAGGACGTGCAGCCGGTGCACATCCGCGTGGCCCCCGGGTTCGACGGGGCGACGTGGCTGGACCTGGGCAGGAACGACGGCCGGTCGGTCCGTATCCACCCCACCGGATGGGACATCACGGTCCCGGACCCGCGGGAAGTGTGCTGGCGCCGCACCCAGCTCACCGGGGAACTCCCCCTCCCGGCCAAGGGCACGGATGGCAAGGGGATCGACCTGCTGTTGGGGCTGTGCAACTTCGCCACCGCCGAGACCGAGTGCCTGGCCATCGCGTGGCTGATCGGCTGCCTCGCACCGGGCGTGCCGGTGCCGGCGCCGTTCCTCACCGGCCCGCAGGGCGCGGGGAAGTCCACCGGCGGGCGGATGCTGATCCGGATCATCGAGGGCATGAGCGGGGACCTGCGCCGGGCCCCGAAGGATGAGGAGAACCTCATCGCCGCGGTGGCGGCCGGGTGGGTCACCGCGCTGGACAACCTGTCCCACATGACGCCGGACCTGTCCGACGCGATGTGCTGCATCGTCACCGGCGCGGAGAACGTCAAGCGGGCCCTGTTCACCGACGGCGACGTCCACCGCTCCCGCTACCGCCGCCCCCTGCTGCTGACCGGGATCGATGTCGGGGTCATCCGCCCGGACCTGGCCGAACGACTGCTGCCGCTGCGGCTGGAGCGGCCCCGTATCCGGCGCACCGAGGCGGAGTTGTGGGCGGAGTACGCCGAGGCGCTGCCGGTCGTGCTCGGGTCCCTGCTGGACCTGACCGTCAAGGTCCGCGCGATCACGGCGGAGACCCCGACGGACCTGCGGATGGCGGACTTCGCGCACCTGTGCGCCCAGCTCGACGCCGCCACCGGGCTGGGGGCCCTGCGCTCCTACCGGGCCAGTTTGGACGACCTGAACGACGACGTGATCGAAGGCGACCTGCTGGCACAGACCGTTCTCCTGCACGCCGAGAGCATGCCGCCGGGCACCGAGCAGCGCATGACCTCCACCGAGTGGCTGCACGCCCTCAGCCGCCTCTACAGCGGTGAGGACTGCCGGCCCCTGCCCAAAGGGTGGCCGACGACCGGAAAGGTCCTCTCCGACCGCCTCAAGCGCCTCCAACCCACCCTCGCCGCCCGCGGCGTCCTCATCGACACCGGCCGCACCTTTGAAGGCCGCTACCTCGAACTGGCCCGGCCCGCGCCGACCCAGCCCGAGCAGCAGAGGTTCTAACCGCCGGGCGGGACAAGCAAGAAGAGCACCACGGGCACCACGGCCGGGTGCTCTTCTTGCTGTTCGGCCCACGGCCGCCCAAGGGGCGCGCCGCGAAGCGGCCCCTTCTTCGCGCTCTGAGTCGCGCGCAACGACTACAGACACCCCCTCTCTTGTCCTAAGAGGGAAGACGCTGCGTCATGTGCGTCATGTGGGCCGCAAAACCGCCGCCCACCTGCGGGAAAGACCATGACGCAGACGGCCCGCCCTGCGTCATGGCTGCGTCATGTGCGTCATGGGCGCGACACCCCATGACGCAGCCCATGACGCACGCATGACGCAGACCCCCGCCACTGCGTCACGCAAACCCGCAGGTCAGCACCCCGCATGACGCACATGACGCAATGACGCAGAAATCCGAACCTCGGACACAGCCCGACACCCGACCACTCACGAGGACACCCGTGCCCGTCCCACCCACGGACCCCCGGGCAACGCTTCGCTCCGGCCTGCCCGACCGCTATCTCACCCCCGACGACATCTGCGCGCTGCTCTCGGTGCCGCTGGAGACCGTCTACGCCTGGCGCAAGAAGCGCACCGGCCCGCCCGGATTCCGCATCGGGAAGCACCTGCGCTACGACCCCGCCGCCGTGCACCGCTGGATCACCGAACAGCAAACGGCCGCCGACGCCGCTTGACTCCCGCCCCACCCACCGGGGGCGGCCGCACCACGGCCGCCCCCGGTTTCCGTCCTGGAAGGACACCATGGCAGGACACATCCAAGACCGCTGGTACAAGACCTCGGAGGACGCGAACGGCAAGACCGTCCGCGTGAAGACCGACCGCTACGGCACCGGCCTCCGCTACCGCGCCCGCTACATCGGCCCCGACGGGACCGAGAAGTCCAAGAGCTTCCCCGACCGGCAGAAGCGCAAGGCCGAACTCTGGCTGTCGGAGATCGAGGCCGACATGTCGCGCGGGGCGTACATCGACCCGGCGGCCGGCCGGACGACGTTCCGGCAGTACGCGGAGAAGTGGCTCACCTCCCAGACCACGGACGCGACAACGCGCACGAGCGTGGAGTCACAGATCAAGCTGCACGCCATGCCGTATCTCGGCTCTCGGCCGCTCGACTCGTTCAAGCCGCAGCACATTCGGAACTGGCTGAGCGAACTGGAACGCGTACTGCCGGCTTCCTCCTACCGCCGGGTCATCTTCGCCAGCGTTTCGGCAGTGCTGGCCGCGGCCGTGGAAGACAGCCTGCTCGCCAAGAACCCCTGCAAGGCGCGTACGGTCCGTGCCCCCTCCCCGGGCACGGGACGCGTACGGCCGTGGGCCACGGCGCGGGTGTTCGCCGTACGGGCCGCGCTGCCCGATCGGTACCAAGCGACGATCGACCTCGGAGCCGGGTGCGGCCTGCGGCAGGGCGAGATATTCGGCCTGCCGGATGACGAGGACGAATGGGCGGGCGGGTGGCTGCACGTCGCCAATCAGGTGAAGGTCGCGAACGGGCGACTGGTCTTTGGCCCGCCCAAGCGGGCGAAGGAGAGGGACGTGCCGATCTCCGCGAGCGTGGTCGACGCCCTGAAAAGGCACCGCGAGCGGTTCCCTCCGGTCGACGTGTCCCTGCCCTGGTTGAATCCGACCGGTCCCATGGTGACCAAACGACTGCTGTTCTCCCTGCCCGGCGGGGGTGCGGTCCGGCGGACGGATTTCAATACGCGGGTGTGGAAGCCCGCGCTCGTGACCGCCGGTGTCATTCCGGAGCCGGAGAAGGGGAAGCGGTACGCGGCGGCCCGGGAACACGGGATGCACGCCCTGCGGCACTTCTACGCCTCGGTCCTGCTGGACGCCGGCGAGAACATCAAGGCCCTGAGCACCTACCTGGGGCACGCCGACCCCGGCTTCACCCTGCGGACCTACACGCACCTCATGCCGAGCAGCGAGGGGCGCACCCGCGACGCCGTGGACAGCATGTACCGGGCCGCCGCTTCCGCACCGGACGGCCCACAGACGGCCCAGGAGTGATGAGGCGGCCCCGTCCGGCCGGTGGGGGCGCCACCGGCCGGACCTCGCGAGCAACCCGAGCGTACGGTCTGACCTGCGGTTACAGGTTCGGCAGGTTCTTGCGCAGCTCGAACGCGGTGACCTCGGAGCGGTACTCCTCCCACTCCTGCTTCTTGTTGCGCAGGAAGAAGTCGAAGACGTGCTCGCCGAGGGTCTCGGCGACGAGCTCGCTGCGCTGCATGAGGTCGATCGCCTCGCCGAGGTTCTGGGGCAGGGGCTCGATGCCGAGGGCGCGGCGCTCGGAGTCGGTGAGGGCCCAGACGTCGTCGTCGGCGCCGGCCGGGAGTTCGTAGCCCTCCTGGATGCCCTTCATGCCGGCGGCGAGGAGGACGGCGTAGGAGAGGTAGGGGTTGGCGCCGGAGTCGAGGGAGCGGACCTCGACCCGGGTGGAGCCGGTCTTCCCGGGCTTGTACATCGGCACGCGGATGAGCGCGGACCGGTTGTTGTGGCCCCAGCAGATGTACGAGGGGGCCTCGCCACCGGCGCCCGCGGTGCGCTGGGAGCCGCCCCAGATCCGCTTGTAGGAGTTGACCCACTGGTTGGTGACGGCGGCGGTCTCGGCGGCGTGCCGGAGCAGGCCCGCGATGAAGGACCGGCCGACCTTGGAGAGCTGGAACTCCGCGCCGGACTCGTAGAACGCGTTGCGGTCGCCCTCGAAGAGCGAGAGGTGGGTGTGCATGCCGGAGCCGGGGTACTCCGAGAACGGCTTGGGCATGAAGGTGGCGTGCACGCCCTGCTCCAGGGCCACCTGCTTCATCACCAGCCGGAACGTCATCACGTTGTCGGCGGTGGACAGCGCGTCGGCGTAGCGCAGGTCGATCTCCTGCTGGCCGGGGGCGCCTTCGTGGTGGGAGAACTCGACCGAGATGCCCATCGACTCCAGCATGGTGATCGCCTGGCGGCGGAAGTCCATGCCGACGTTCTGCGGGGTGTGGTCGAAGTAGCCGGAGTTGTCCGCGGGGGTCGGCCGGCTGCCGTCCAGCGGGCGCTCCTTGAGCAGGAAGAACTCGATCTCGGGGTGCGTGTAGAAGGTGAAGCCGAGGTCGGAGGTCTTGGCCAGGGCGCGCTTGAGGACGTAGCGCGGGTCCGCGTAGGAGGGGGAGCCGTCGGGCATCAGGATGTCGCAGAACATCCGGGCGGTGCCGGGTGCCTCCGCGCGCCAGGGCAGGATCTGGAAGGTGCTCGGGTCCGGCTTGGCGATCATGTCGGACTCGTACACCCGGGCGAAGCCCTCGATCGCGGAGCCGTCGAAGCCCATGCCCTCGTCGAACGCCTGCTCCAGCTCGGCGGGGGCGACGGCGACCGACTTCAGGTAGCCGAGCACGTCGGTGAACCACAGCCGTACAAAGCGGATGTCCCGCTCCTCCAGGGTGCGGAGAACGAACTCCTGCTGCTTGTCCATATCCATCCATCCTCGCCGGTCAGGCACCGCTCCCCCGCCGTCGGCAACCCGGGGGATCAGGAGCATTGCACCACACCGTTTCGCACGGGTTGCGGGCGCCGCTCCTCCATAGTGCACGCCGGACGGGATCGGGCGGAGACGTCAGCTGAAGGTGTCGATCGAGGCGATCTTCCAGCTGCCCGCCTGGCGGACCGCGTCGACCGCGAACATGGCCGCCGAGTAGGCGCTGCCGGCGTTCGCGCCCTTGGCTGTGGAGGTGTTCGCCTGGTCGGCGTAGACCAGCACCCGGGCCCGGTCGCCGCTGATCATCTCCACGCCGGTGTCGGTGACGGTGGTGGTCAGCACGAGCTTCTGCTTCGGGGCGGCCGCCTTCACCTGGGCGATCATCGTGGCGTACTGCTGGACCGCCTTGCCGGTGAGCACCTTCTTCGCGGCGGTGTCGGTCCGGGCGGTGTCGGTGTAGTCGTAGGAGAAGACGGAGTTCACGTCCTGCGCGATCTGGCCCTTGACCTCGGCGGTGCGGGCGTTGTCGGTGAGCGCGGTGTTGGAGGTGGCCGAGCCGTCGTGCAGGGCGGACGCCTTCCCGGCCGCCCAGGCCGCGAAGCCGCCGAGCAGCACGGTGAGCAGGGCGAGCACGGCGATGGTGAGGGGGAAGCGGGCGGGCAGCCGCAGGGACGCGGTACGGCGCTGCGCCGCCTCGTCCTTCCCGGCGGTCTCGGTCCGGGCGGCGGGGCGGCGCGGGCGGACCGCGGTCGCGGTCACGGTCGCGGTCCGGCCGGACCTGCCGGGGGCGCGCTCGGCCGTGCCGCTGCCCGTGCCGCTGCCCGTGCCGGAGCCGGCGCCCGCGGCCGTACGGTCGGGCCGGTCGGTACCGTCGGTACGGTCGCGGGCCGGTCGTACGGTGCGCTCGGTCGCCGCCGCGGACGCCGCGGCGAGCCTGCGCTGCCGGTTGATGAGGTGGCGGGTGGTCGACATGGGCTGCGGTCCTCTCGCGGACGACGTGCGGCGGTACGGCGGTGCGGGCGTCAGTGGCCGGCGGTGGCGGTGGGATCGGCGGTCGGGGCTGCCGTGGGGTCGGCCGCGGTGGAGGCGCTGTCGCCCATCGGCGCGTCACCGAGCGCGCTGAGCTTCCACCCGGCCGAGGTGCGGGTCATCTCGCCGAGCAGCCGGCTCTCCTTCACCGCGGGCTTCGACTTGGGCGCCTGCACGGTGATCTGGAGCGCGACCATCACATCGGCCTTGCCGGTGCGGTCGTCGAGGTCGGTCACCGCGCCGCTCAGCACCTTCGCGGTGCTGACCGTCTGCGCCTGCTGCACCTGCTTCTCGAAGTCGGCCCGGCCCTGCACGAGTTGGCTGTGCAGGTCGCCCGTGGTGCTCTGCTCCCAGACGGCGAGGCCCGCCGCGAGGTGGGCGTGGTCGAGCGTGTTCATGTTCTGCACGGCCTGCTCGCCCGCGGCCAGCACGGTGTCCCGGGTACGGGCGAACGCCGCGTTGTCGTCGTGCGCGGCGGAGTACCACGACCAGCCGGTCCACGCGGCGGCGACGGCCGCGGCCACCACCAGGGCGACCGCCGCGCCCAGCAGCGGCCGCCGTCCGGTGGGCGCGGGGGGCCGTACCCGCGCGGGCTCGGCCGCCTTCGCGACGTCCTCGACATCCGCGATGTCCGCGACGTGCTCGACGTGCTCGACGCCCTCGGGGTCGTCCTTGCGCGGTGGGCGCGAGCCGAAACGCATACGTGGCATCTGCCTCTCCCCTAGCGGGCCTTGAGAGCGGTGATCCGCCAGTGGCCGTTCTTCTGCTCGGCGGTGACCGAGAGTTGGGCGGCGGCACTGGTGGCGGTGGAGCCCGCGCGCTGCGCGGTCTGGTCGAGGAAGACCAGCAGGCGGGCGTGGTCGGCGGTGAGGCTGACCACGCCGGCCCGTACGACCCTTGTGGTGAGGGTGAGTTGCTGGGTGGCGACGTTCTGCTTGATCTGCGCGAACAGCGCCTGGTACTGGGTGGCCGCGCTGCCCGCGAGGACGTTGCGGGCGGCCTGCTCGGTGGCGTCGGTGCCGTCGGGCGTGTACGCGAAGATCTGGCTCAGCGCGCTGCTGACGTCGCCGATCACCTGGTCGGTGGCGGCGCTGTCGGTGAGCGCGTGGTTGCGGGTGGCCGCCGGGTCCTTGAGGTCCTGCGCGGCGTAGAGCAGGCCGCCGGAGCCCAGCAGCAGGACGGCGATCGCGGCGGCCCCGGCGATCCGCTGCCATCCGTACGACCGTGCGCGCCGCAGCACCCGCCCGGCCCACGCGCCCCGCCCGCCCGCGCCCGGCTCCGCCGAACGGTCGGTGTCGGCGTCGGTGTCGACGGGATCGGCCGGGTCGGCGCGCTCGATTCGCTCGGCGCGCTCGGCTTCCTCGGGCGCGGCCGCGGTCTTGTCCGTTGTCGTCATGTCGGTGGTCATCCCTTAGCTCGCGCCGATCGGGACCGCGGTGAGGGCGGCGAGTTTCCAGGTGCCGGCGGTACGGGACAGGTTGGCTTCGAAGCGTTTGCGATCGGTGCTGGCCGTACCGGACTTGGGGGTGAGGCGGACCTGGACGGTGACGATGATCTTCGCGGTGCCGGCCCGGGTGTCGAGCTCGGTGACGGCCGCGTCCGTGACGGTGCCGTTCGTGGAGGTGCCGGCCGCCTTCATCGTCGCGGTGTCGGAGCCGTGCGTACGGGTCAGCTGGTCGTGCAGCGGGCCGGTGGTCACGCCGAGCCAGCTGTCGAGGTCGCGGTCGACGTGCGCGGAGTCCACGGTGTTGAGCCGGGCCACCCCGCGCTCCCCCGCGCCCAGAGCGGCGTCGCGGGACTTGCCGTAGGACAGCGCGCCGTCGCCACGGGTGTCGGCGTAGGACCAGGCGGAGAGCCCGCACAGCAGCAGCGCGGCGGTCAGCATCGTGGCCCAGGCGACCGCGGTGCGCCGGGCCCGCAGCGCGCGCAGCACGCCGGCGGCCCGGCGGCGCGGAGTGGACCTCCCCTCGGCGACCGCCGCGGCCCCCTCGTCCGCACCCGGCCCCGACTCCGGCGCCGGGTCCGGCTCGACCTCCGGGTCCGGCTCGACCTCCGTTTCCGGCTCCCCCTTCGCATCCGGCCCCGACCCCTGGTCCGGCTCCGGCTCCGCCTCCGTACTCACGTCCGGCTCCGCCTCATCCGTCGTACCGCTCATCGTTGGTCCTCCAGGCCGAGCAGGCCCGCCATGGTGGTGGGCCCGGCGGCGGGCAGCGCGGGCAGGGCGAGGGCGCCGGGCAGCGCCGGCCCCACGGCGGGCGTGGCAGCGGGAGCCGCGCCCGTCGACGACTGCGTGGACGTCGGCAGGACCGACCCCGGCTGCGCGGGGGTCGGCACTCCCCCGCCGCCGGGCGCGTGCGCGGAGCCGCGGACGTCGGTGCCGGAGGAGGCGGGCGCGGTGCAGCGGGCCGCGGTGTTGAACGCGGTGGCCGGCGGGCTGGTGTCGAGGCCGTTGCGGTAGGTGGTGCCGCCGTATCCCGACGTGCACGGCAGCGGTGAGAAGAAAGTGACGGCCATGCCGAAGTCCAGCTTGCCGTTCTTGACCGCCGAGGAGCCCGCGGCGGCCACGGCGGGCATCTTCACCAGGAACTCCTGGATGCCATTCTGCCGGGTGACCGCGATGTCGGAGGTGGTCAGCAGGTTGGCCAGCACCACGCTGAGGTTGGGGCCGACGTCCCGCAGCAGCGCGCTGACCTGGGTCGCGGCGCCGGGCGCGGCGGCGATGAGGCGGCGCAGGTCGGTGTCGGAGTCGTCGAGCTGCGCGGCGAGCTGGTTGGCGCTGGTGGCGAAGTTCTTGATCGCGTCGGACTCGTCGACCTGGGTACGCAGCACCGTCCGCCCGTCGTTGATGAGCGTGGTGTCGGCGGGGAGGTTGGCGTCGGCGGCGGTCAGGAACTCGCTGCTGGTGTCGAGCAGGGACTGGAGGTTGTCGCCCTGGCCGCTGAACGCCAGGCCGAGTTCGTCGACATCGGTGCGCAGGGCGTCCAACGGCACGGACTGGGCGAGGTCGTTGACGCTGGTGAGCAGGTTGGTGACGGGCGCGGGCACCTTGGTGCTGGCCTGCGCGATGGTCGAACCGCCGTGCAGGTAGGGCCCGTCGCTGGTGCGGGGTTGCAGGTCGATGTACTGCTCGCCGACCGCGGACAGGCTCGCGACGACCGCGGAGAGCCGGCTGGGGATGTGCGGGGCGGAGTTGTTGATCCGCAGTTCCGCCTCGACGCCGTCGGGGGTGAGCCGGATCGGGCCGACCCGGCCGACCGAGACACCCCGGTAAGTGACGTCGGCGTGCTCGAACAGGCCGCCCGCCTCGGGGAGTTGCACGTCCACGGTGTAGTAGCCGCGCAGGCCCACGTAGCGGCCGAGGTCGGCGTAGCGGACGCCGACGAAGCCGATCACGAGGACCGCGACGATCAGGAAGGCGATGTTCTTGGCGACGGTGGCGCGGGTCAGCATCAGTGGCCCCCTGAAGTGGTGGCCGACGGGGAGGTGCCCGAGGCGGTGGTGCCCGAAGGCGTGGCGCCCGAAGGGGTGCTGCCCGACGGCGTCGTGACCGAGGGCAGCGGCAACGGCGGACCGGTCGGGGGCTTCGCGGACTTCTTCCGCACCGAGGGGTCCACGGACTGCAGGCCCGGGTAGTCGCTGTCGCCGGCCTGGAGTTCGGGGATGAGCTGGGTGCCGGAGGCCGCGGTGAGGTCGAGGTAGACGTTGAGGTAGTCGCCCTTGACGCCGTTGAGTACCTCGTCGGTGAACGGGTAGGTGAGCAGCACCTGGAGGGAGTCGGGCAGGTCGTCGCCGGCGTCGGCGAGCCGTTGGAGGGTGGGGCCGAGGGACTTCAGGTCGGCGACGATGTCGTCCTTGCTCCGGTTGACCGTGTCGGTGGCGACGCCCGAGAGGGTGTCGAGCGAGCGGAGCATGGTGACCAGCGAACCGCGCTGCTGCTCCAGCACCTTCAGGCCCGGGCTGAGGCTGGTGAGCACGGTGCCGATCTTCTGGTCACGGGTGGCGAGGGTCGCGGAGAGCTTGTTGACGCCGTCGAGCGCGTCGGTGATGTCCTTCTTGTGGGCGTCCAGGTCGGAGACGAGCGTGTTGACCTGGGTGAGCATGTCGCGGACCGCGGGTTCGTTGCCGCTGAGCGCCTTGTTGAGCTGGGTGCTGATGGTGTGGATCTGCTGGATGCCGCCGCCGTTGAGCACCAGGGACAGCGCGCCGAAGACCTCTTCCACCTCGGGGTTGCGGTTGGTGTGCGAGGTGGGGATGGTGTCGCCGGCTTGGAGCTTGCCGGTGGCGGGTTCGGTGCTGGGCGGGTCGGCGAGCTGGATGTACTTCTCGCCGAGCAGGCTGGACTGCTCCAGGTGCGCGTAGGCGTTCGACGGGAGTTTCACGTTGCCGTTGAGCTTCATGGTGACGATGGCCGACCAACCGCTGTGCGCCAGCGCGATCTTGGTGACCCGGCCGACGGCGACGTCGTTGACCCGTACCGACGCCTGCGGCACCAGGTCGAGGACGTCGGCGAACTGGGCCCTGACGGTGTAGGGGTGGCTGCCGAGGTTGGCGCCGCCGGGCAGCGGCATGCTCTGCACGTTGGTGAAGGAGCAGCCGGTGAGGGTGAGGGCGGTCGCGGTGAGCAGGGCCGCGGCGGCCGCGTGGCGGGCGTTCACTTGGCCGCCCCCTTGCTGCCGCTGCCGGTGCTGCCGGTGCTGCCGCCGCTGCCGCCGCTGCCGTAGACCGTGCCGACCGGTGGCAGCGGCAGCGGTGGGGTCGAGGCGTTCGGGCCCGAAGTGGCCTTCTTGGCAGCGGTGTTGGAGGTCGTGCCGGTGGTGCCCGTGTCGGTCGGGTCGACGCTGCCGCCCATGCTCAGCTCGTTGATGTCGGTGCGGCCGTCGAGCGTTCCGGTCTTCGGGTTGTACGTGTTGAGGAGGTTGTCGGCGGCGAGCGGGGCGTCGTCGAGGAGTTCGGCGAGCGAGGCGCGCTGGTCGACGAGCGTCTGCGTGATCGGGGTGAGCTTGGTGATGCTGGTCTTCAGCCGGCTGCGGTTGTCCTGGATGAAGGTCTTCACCGAGCCGAGCGCGGTGGACAGTTGCTGGAGCGCGCCGCCGAGGTCCTCCTTGTCGTCGGCGAGGAAGCCGCTGACGGTGGAGAGCTGGTCGGTGGCGGTCTTCACCTTGCCGTCGTTGTTCTTGAGCATGGTGGTGAAGGACTGGAGGTAGGCGAGGGTGGAGAACAGGTCGTCGCTGTGGCCGTTGAGGGTCTTGGTGGCCTGGCCGAGCTGGTCGATGCTGTCGCCGATGTCCTTGCCGTTGCCCTTGAGGTTCTGCGACCCGACGTCGAGCAGGTTCGACAGGGCGCCGGTGGTGTTCGCGCCGTTGGGGCCGAGCGCCTTGCTGAGCTGGGTGACGGAGGCGTAGAGCTGGTCGATCTCGACCGGTGTCGCGGTGCGGCTGGCCGGGATGACGCCGTGATCGGCCAGTTGGGCACCGCCGGTGTACGCGGGGGTGAGCTGGATGTAGCGGTCGGCGACCACGCTGGGCGCGACCACCACGGCGCCGGCCTTCGCCGGCACCTTGATGCCGTGATCCAGCCGCAGCGCCACCTTGACCTGCTTGCCCTGCGGCTTGACGGACTCCACCGTGCCGACCTTCACACCGAGGATGCGCAGGTCGGACCCCGCGTACACGCCGACCGTACGGTCGAAGTACGCGGTGACGTGCTTGCCGGACGGCCCGCCGAAGGCGACGAACCCGGCGGTGACGGCCGCGGCCGCGACGATCACCAGCACCACCGCCACGGACAGCGCGCGGCGCGGTAGCCGGGCCGCGCGGCCCGGCAGGCCCCGGCGGCCCGCGCCGCCTCCGCCGATCTCGTCGTTCTCCCTCGGGAGGTCCGGCAGCGTCAGTCTGCTGGTACGGCGCAGCCGCCGCGGGAAGGCGCTCACGACGCTCCTCCGGTCGCCTTGGGCGGCATGCAGCCGGTGGTCGGCGGGGTGCCGCTGGGCAGGTAGTTCTTCGGCACCAGCCCGCACAGGTAGCTGTCGAACCAGCGGCCGTTGCCGAGGGTGTTGCCGACCACCTGGTAGTAGGGGCCGGCCAGTGCCAGCACCTTGTCGAGGCTGCTCTGGTTGGCGAGCAGCACGTTGGTGACGCGGTCGAGGGCGGCCAGGGTGGGCGCGAGCTGCTTGTCGTTGTCGGCGACCAGGCCGTTGAGCTGGGTGCCCAGGTTCTGGGTGCCGGTGAGCAGGGAGTGGATGGCGGTCCGCCGTTTCTCGACCTCCCCGAGCAGCAGGTTGCCGTCGGAGATCAGCTCCTGGAAGCGGCTGTTCTGGTCGGAGAGGGTCTTGGTGAGCTTCTTGCTGCCGCTGAGCAGCGAGGCGAGCTGCGCGTCACGGCTGGAGATGGTCTTGGACAGCGACGACAGCCCGGTGGCGGCGGTGCGCACCGAGGCCGGGGTGTCCTTGAACGTGTCGGAGATCGCCTGGAAGCTCGCCGCGAGCTGGTCGGTGTCGATCGCGCCGAAGGTCTGTCCGAGCCCGTTGAACGCCTGCGTCACGTCGTACGGCGAGGTGGTGCGGGACTTGGGGATGGTGTCGCCGGGGTCCTGCTCGCGGTCGCCGAGCGGGTCCAGCGCGAGGTACTTCTCGCCGAGCAGCGTCTTGATGCCGATGGCGGCGGTGCTGGCGTCGCCGATCCAGGTGTGCCGGACCCGGAAGGTGACCTTGACCTGGGCGCCGTCCAGCCCCACATGGGTGACCTTGCCGACCTTGACGCCCGCCACCCGCACCTCGTTGCCGCTCTTCAGGCCGGCCGCCTCGGTGAAGTGGGCGGAGTACGTGGTGCCGCCGCCGATCAGCGGCAGCGCGTCGGCGTTGTACGCGACGAGGCTGAGCAGGGCGAGCACCAGCAGGCCGACGACGCCGACCGCGATCTGGTTGCGCTCGCGCAGCGGCCGGAAGAGCGGGTGGCCGCGCCGGGCGGGGTGGCGGCGCAGGCGGAGCGTGGGCGGTCTCAGCCTCATGACCGGCACCTCGATTCGGTGATCGCTATACCGGTGGGCGGCGCGCTGCCGTCGGAGGTGGTGACGCCGTGCACGGTGGCCTGGCACAGGTAGAGGTTGAGCCACGAGCCGTAGGAGGCCAGCCGGCCGATGGTCTGGAACTTGCCCGGGGTGGTGGTGAGGAACTTCTGCAACTGCGGTGTGTTGTCACCGAGGTTGGTGGAGACCCGGTTGAGCTGGGCGATGGAGTTCTTCAGCGGCTGCCGGCCGTCCTGGAGCAACCCGGCGGTGCTGGTGGTGAGTTGGGAGATGGCGGTGATGGACTGGCCGATCGGCTCGCGGTCGGCGGAGAAGCCGGTGACGAGTTGCTGGAGCGAGGTGATCAGGTCGTTGAAGCCGGCCTCGCGGGTGTTGACGGTGGTCAGCACCGAGTTGAGGTTGTCGATCACCTGGCCGATCACCTGGTCCTTCGCGGCGAGCGTGGTGGTGAGCGAGCCGATGTTGCTGAGCAGGCTGTCCACGGTGCCGCCCTCGCCCTGGAGGACCTGCACGATCTCCCCGGAGAGCTGGTTGACGTCCTTCGGGGAGAGCCCCTCGAAGAGCGGCTGGAAGCCGTTGAAGAGTTCGGTGAGGTCCAGCGCGGGCGTGGTGTGGCCGAGCGGGATGGTGGCGCCCGGGTGCAGGGTGCCGCCGACCGGGCCGCTGCCCTGCTGGAGGTCGACGTAGCGCTGGCCGACCAGGTTGAGGTACTTGATGGTCGCGGTGGCCGAGGCGGGCAGGGTGCGGCCCTTCTGCACGGAGAAGTGCACCTTCGCGACCCGGTGCCTGACCACCTTGATCGACTCGACCTGCCCGACCTTGACGCCGGCGATCCGGATGCTGTCGCCCTTGTTGAGCCCGGTGGTGTCGGTGAACTCGGCGTTGTAGCCGGAGGTGTTGCCGACCCCGGCGCCCGCGATGCTCACCGCGAGCACGGTGGTGGCGAAGGCGGTGACCAGGATGAAGATCAGCGACTTGACGATCGGCCCGGTCAGGCTGCGGCGGTTCACTTCACCGTCACCTCCGCCCCGCGGTAGACCGGCCCGGTCAGCACGCTGCTCCAGTCCGGCAGCTTCCCGGGCGAGGTGTTCATGCCGGGCGCGAGCAACTCGTCGACCAGCTCGTTCTCCTGCGGGGAGTTGGCGATCGGGGTGGTGCCGCGGCCGGTGTACGGCACCGGGTAGCACTGCGGGCCGCCGCTCGCGTCGTACACCGGGGTGTCCTTGCCGGCCACGTACTTGCCGCGGGAGGCGACGGCGGTGACGTTGACGTGCAGGCCGGGTTCGTCGGTGCCCTTGCCGAGCGCCTTGTCCATCGCCGGCACGAAGTCGGCGAGGGTGCGCAGCGTGCAGGGGAAGGACGGGGCGTACTGGGCGAGCAGTTGCAGGGTGCCGCGGCTGTCGGCGGCGAGGTGGATCAGGTTCTCCTTGTTCTGCCGCAGGTAGGTGGTGAGGTCCTGCGCGGTGGCGGTCGTCGAGCCGTACAGCGTGCTGAGGTTGGCCTGCTGCTGGGCGATGGTGCCGCTGGTCTTGGTGAAGTCGGTGAGCGCCTGGACGATGTCGGGCGCGGCCGCGTTGTAGGTGTTGCTGACCGTCACCAGTTGCTTGATGTCGTCGGTGAGCGCGGGCAGTTGGGGGTTGAGCTTGGTGAGGTAGCGGTCGAGCTGGACCAGGGTGGTGCCGAGTTCCTGGCCGCGGCCGTCGAGCGCGGTGGCGACCGCGTTGAGGGTGGCGGCGAGTTTCTGCGGCTGGACGGCCGTCAGCAGCGGCATCACGTTGTCCAGCACCTGTTCGAGTTCGACGGCGTCGGCGGAGCGGTCCTGCGGGATGGTGCTGTGCGCGGCCAGCGCGGGGCCGCCCGAGGGGCTGCCGGCCGGCGGTACGAGCGCGACGAACCGCTCGCCGAACAGCGTGGTCGGCAGCATCTGCGCGGTGACGCCGGCCGGGATCTGGTGCAGCTTGCCGGGGTCGATGGCCAGCGTCAGCCGGGCGCCGGTGCCGTTGGCGTGGATGGCGGTGACCCGGCCGACCACGACGCCGCGCATCTTCACGTCGGCGCCGAGGTTCATCTCGTTGCCGGCGCTTCCGGTGTCCACGGTGACCTTGGCGGCGTTGCTGAACGACTTGTCGTAGACGGCGACCGCGAGCCAGGCCAGCAGCGCGGGCACCAGCAGGAAGATGATGCCGGCGGTGCGGCGGCGGGCGGCGCCGCTGCCGCGGACCGGGCGGGCCGGCGGGGCGGGCGGGGCCGGCGGCGGCCCCGGGGTACGGGTGTCGGTGGTGGTCATCCCGCCACCCGCACGGTGGTGGTGGCGCCCCACAGCGCCAGCGACAGGAAGAAGTCGGTGAGCGAGATGATCACGATCGCGTTGCGCACCGACCGTCCGACGGCGATCCCGACCCCGGCCGGGCCGCCCTTGGCGGTGAAGCCGTAGTAGCAGTGCGCGAGGATCACCACGACGCTGAAGATCAGCACCTTCAGTATGGACAGCAGTACGTCCTCCGGTGCGAGGAAGAGGTTGAAGTAGTGGTCGTAGGTGCCGGGCGACTGGCCGTTGAACCACACGGTCACCAGCCGGGAGGCCGCGTAGCTGCTGAGCAGGCCGATGCCGTAGAGCGGGATGATCGCGACCACGCCGGCGATGATCCGGGTCGTGACGAGGTAGGGCATCGAGCGCACGCCCATGCTCTCCAGCGCGTCGACCTCCTCGTTGATCCGCATCGCGCCGAGCTGCGCGGTGAACCCGGCGCCGACGGTCGCGGACAGCGCGAGGCCGGCGATCAGCGGGGCGATCTCGCGGGTGTTGAAGTAGGCGGAGATGAAGCCGGTGAACGCGGCGGTGCCCAGCTCGTTCATCGCCGCGTAGCCCTGGAGGCCGACGACGGTGCCGGTGGCCAGCGTCATGCCGATCATCACGCCGACGGTGCCGCCGATGACGCTCAGGCCGCCGCTGCCGAAGGCGACCTCCGACAGCAGCCGCAGCACCTCTTTGAGGTAGCGGCGCAGGGTGCGCGGGACCCACAGCACGGCCTTGACGTGGAAGAGCAGGTGGTCGCCGGTGTCGTCGAGCCAGCGCAGCCAGCGTCCCGGGCGCGCCCGGCGGGCGCGGGGCGGCGGCGGGGCGGCGGGCTCGGGCGGCTCGGGCCGCGGGGCGTCCTTGTCGAGCAGGGCCATCGCTCAGGCTCCCTTCTGCGGCACGAGCTGGAGGTAGATCGCGGTCAGCACCACGTTGACCACGAACAGCAGCAGGAAGGTGATGACCACGGACTGGTTGACCGCGTCGCCGACGCCCTTCGGGCCGCCCTTGGGGTGCAGCCCGCGGTAGGCGGCGACGATCCCGGCGATGAAGCCGAAGATCACCGCCTTGATCTCGGAGATGTACAGGTCGGGCAGTTGGGCGAGCGCCGAGAAGCTGGACAGGTACGCGCCCGGGGTGCCGTGCTGCACGATCACGTTGAAGAAGTAGCCGCCGGCGGTGCCGACCACCGACACCAGGCCGTTGAGCATCAGGGCGACGAGCATCGTGGCCAGCACCCGCGGCACGATCAGCCGCTGCACCGGGGAGACGCCCATCACCTCCATCGCGTCCAGCTCCTCGCGGATCTTCCGCGAGCCGAGGTCCGCGCAGATCGCGCTGCCGCCGGCGCCCGCGATCAGCAGCGCCACGATCAGCGGGCTGGCCTGCTGGATCACCGCCAGCACGCTCGCCCCGCCGGTGAACGACTGGGCCCCCAACTGCTGGGCCAGCGAACCGACCTGGAGCGCGATCACGGCGCCGAACGGGATCGACACCAGCGCCGCGGGCAGGATCGTCACGCTCGCCACGAACCAGAACTGCTCGATCAGTTCGCGGATCTGGAACGGCCGCCGGAAGGTGTCCCGGACGGTGGTCGCCGCAAGCGTCAGGAGCTGGCCGGTCTCGCGCAGCGCACCGGCGCCGGGGATGGAGCGGCGCGGGACGGCCGCGGCGCGCGCGGGCGGGGCTGCCTCCGGCGCGGACTCCGGTACGGGCGGCGCGGTCATCCGGCCACCTCCGCGGCGGGCCCGGTCATGCGTGCTCCTCCTGTACGGGGGCGAGTCCGGCCTTCATGGCCGTCCGCGCGGCGACCGGCAGGTCGTCCCACATCGCCAGCACCCGGGCCCGGCGGCGCTGCACGGCCAGGCGCGGCGGCAGTCCGGGGCTCGGTTCGAGCTGGGGGGCGATCCGGCGCGGCAGTTCGGCGGGCAGGTCGGTCGACTGCTCGCGGGCCAGGGTCGCTTCGTCCTTCTCCTCGGCCATCCCGATCGGCCCCTCCTTGCGGCCGCCCAGGAACTGCCGCACCACCGGCTCGTCGCTGGTCAGCAGCAACTCGCGCGGCCCGAAGGCGACCAGCCGGCGCCGGAAGAGCATGCCCATGTTGTCCGGCACGGTCGAGGCGATGTCGAGGTTGTGCGTGACGATCAGCATCGTGGCGTCGATCTGCGCGTTGAGGTCGATCAACTGCTGCGAGATGTACGAGGTGCGCACCGGGTCGAGCCCGGAGTCCGGTTCGTCGCACAGGATGATCTGCGGGTCCAGCACCAACGCCCGTGCCAGCCCGGCGCGTTTGCGCATCCCGCCGGATATCTCGCCGGGCAGCTTCCCCTCCGACCCGATCAGGCCGACCATGTCCATCCGCTCCATGACGATGCGGCGGATCTCCGACTCCTTCTTGCGGGTGTGCTCCCGCAGCGGGAAGGCGATGTTGTCGAAGAGGTTCATCGAGCCGAACAGCGCGCCGTCCTGGAACATCAGGCCGAACAGCTTGCGGGTCTCGTAGATGTCCCGTTCCTTGCCGCCGACCATGTCGACGCCGTTCACCATCACCCGTCCCCGCTCCGGTTTGAGCAGGCCGATCACGGACTTCAGGAACACGGTCTTGCCGGTACCGGAGGGACCGAGCATCACGCTGACCTCGCCGGGCGGCAGAGTGAGCGTCACGTCTTCCCAGACGGTCTGTTTGCCAAAGGACTTCGTCAGACCCTCGACGATCACTTCGATTCCCATTGCACCTCCCGGGGGCGGTTGTGGTGGACGGACGGGTGGGGGGCGGTGGTGCGGTGGACGGAGGTACGTCCGGCGGCGGCGGTCACTTGGTGGACCCGGCGCGGACGGGGAGCTGGGGCAGGGGGATGTCGGGCTGGTCGCAGTACTCCGCATCGGTGCTCGAACACAGCGGCGCCTGGACGAAGTTGAGGGTGTTGCCCGGCCCCGACAGGGACGCTGTGAACAGCGCGTCCAGGTTGTCGCCGTCGTGCGTGTCGCAGCCGGTAAAGGGCGGGATGACCAGGTTGCCGTCCACCAGTGGGCCACCCAACTGGATCGTGTAGTCCGGCCTGCCGTCGTCGCCGGGCAGCCCCTCGTCCTGGCGGCCGGTGAGCACGACGTTGAGCGGTGTGGCGGTGTGGCAACCGGACCCGATGTTCATGGACACGCCGTTGACCTTCACGTTGCTGAGGCGTAGGTCCTGGTAGCCGCCCACGATGGTGATCTGAGGGATGCCACCGCTCTGCGGGTCGCCGGAACTGACGACTGTCATGGGACCCTCGGCGACGAAGTTCACGTCCGCGGTGATGGGCACGAATCCGAAACCGAGGAAGGTCGAATGTGACGAGGGAAGGTCGATCCCGAGAAGGGAATCCACCTCGTAGTAGTCCTCACTCGTATTGAGAGCGAGCCGACGGTTCGAGTTGAGGGTGGCCAACGCGGGCGTGCCACGAGGGTCGTTGACGATCATTGCGCCGCTGAGCTTGTTGACATTGGAGAAGCCGGTGAAGTAACCGCACAGGAGGACATCCGGATAGACCACTCCGGCGGGGGGCAGGACGATCGCGCCAGGTGGTGGAGTAGGCAGTCGGCTAGGGTCCAACTCGCCCTTCGGCGCCGCGTCGCAAGTGGTCCGTCCGGAGTGCGGAGGGGACGCGTCCAGCGGGACGATGGTGCTGCGGGTTCCGGTCGGCGAACCGCCCGCGGGCGTGGAGGACGTGGGGGAGCCGGACGGCGTACCGGGCTTCCCCGTGGCGCCGGTCGAGGTGCCTGAGGACGGCGTCGAAGAGGTGCCACCGGGCACCGTCACCGTCCCGAGGGTGATGTCCTGACCTGCCTTGGCCGCGCACAGCCCGGTGATGTCGGTGAGCGGCCCTGCGGCGCTGCCACTGGCGACGGTGCCGGAACCGGAACCGGAACCGGAACCGGCGGGAGCGTTGCCGGAGATGTCCGACGGGCTGACCGCTCCACTGTCGTCCGAACTGCTTCCGCCCGTACCGGAATCGGCGGGGGTCGACGGGTCCGCGGTGGGTGTGCCCGGGTCCGAGGGCGTACCGGCAGCGGACTGCGGATGCAGCGTCAGGTCCAGGTCGCCGGCAGCGAAGACCAGATCACCCCCGGCCGTCACCGAGACACCCGGCACCTTGCCGGTGAAGACCAGGTCGAGATCGCCGCTGCCGGCCACGGTGGTGGACTTCGCGGTCAGGTCCGGCCAGATCACCACGGTCCGCGAGGTGCCCTGGGTGATGTTCGTCTTCATGTCGGTGCTGCCGCTGAGGGTGTCGGCCTCGGCCGGGACCAGCGCGGTGACGGCGGCCCGCGGGATGCCGACGGTCAGCGTCAGGTCGCCCGGCTGGATCGGCTTGCCGACGGTCCCGTCCGCCGGGTACGCCTGCTTGATGCCGACGCTGATGTCCTGCGGGTCCTGGCCGGCACCGAACTGGCAGGTGTACGCCAGCGAGACCCCGTCGGGCTCGCCGCTCGCCGCCGAGTCCGTGCCCGGCAGCAGCCCCGCCAGGAGCGCGGCGGCCGCGACGCCCGCGAGCTGCACCACTCGACGCGGACGCGGTCGGCTCACTCGCACGGCACCCCTCATTTCCGAACTCCTCTTCCAGCCCTGGCGGCAGGACATTACGTGTGGGTAATAAGGGTGGACAAGTGATCGAACGGCCGAAGATCCGGCGAATTTCCGGAGCCCGGAATTCTTGTCATCGGGTGACAAACGGCAACCGGAATTTTGTCCTCCAGTGAGTACTGGAGACCCCGCGCGGCAACGGTCAGCCGGTCACGCCGTCCGGCCGGATCGTCTGCGCCGGGGTGACGGGCATGGTGGTCCCGAAGTCCACCGGGTCACCGTCGTTGAGCAGGCCGATAATCGCGCCGTGGACGTTGTACGCCTCCATGTTCCCTCCGGTGAGGGTGAGTTGATGAGTGGCGTTGTCGTAGCTGAACGTGACGGAGCCCGTGCCGGAGCCGGGACCGCCAGGACCGTCGAAGTCGGCGGTCGCCGCAGACCCCACCGCGTGCAACGAAAGCCCCGTCAAGGTGCCCGTTGTGGTGTCCGTCGCCGGGGCGTAGCTCGTCGCATCCAAGTGCCAGGGCATGTCGCCCGCTGTGAAGTTCAGGTTCCAATCCAGCGGACCCCCGCAGTAGAACCCTTCGACGGAGCTCCACTCCCCAACGCCCTGCCCCGTCGGCACCGAACCTGCCATCAGCGTCCCCAAAGCGGTCACGGGCTGAGGTTCGTACGGGGTCCCGCACACCCACTGCACTCCGTACACCTCGTCGGTCACCGTCATCCCGCCCGAGACCGTGAACGCTCCCCCCGGTGTGACCGTCCACCCCCCGTCCGCGGCGGGCCGTGGTTCCGCCGACGCCGGAGCGCCCACCATGAGCGCGCCGCCTACAGCAGCCGCGCACAGCACGGCGCTCGCCCTGATCCCTCGCCGGGTGAATGTCATCCCGCCCTCCCCCTCGAAGCCGTTCTCATGACGCGCGTCCCCTCCCTGGCACAGGGACCCCGGCCTCAGACCACGGGCCGGGGTCCCTGCTGGTGCGGCGGTACAGCAATGCCCTGGTGCGGCAATGCCCTGGTGCAGCGGTGCGGTGGTGCAGCGAACCCGCCCGCTACGAGACCCGCCGGGTCACGGCGAGGTGATCTGCAGGGTGCTCGGCGAGACGATGTAGTCACCGGTGTAGGAGGTCGCGTCACCGGTGTTGATCAGGCCGAGGCAGGTGCCCGACACGTTGTAGGCGTGCAGGTTGCCGGTGCCCAGCACCTTCAGGTCGTGCGTGGAGTTGGTGTAGCTCACGTCCAGCGTGGCCGGCGTGGTGGCGCTCGCGCCCGCGAAGGTGGCGGTGCAGCCGAGGCCGCTGATGTGCGCCTCGACACCGGTCAGGGTGCCGGTGGTGACGCCGCCGCTGTAGCTGACGGCGTTCAGCGCCCACGGGGTGTTGTCGGCCGTGACGGTGAACGTGATGCCCAGCGGCCCGGAGCAGGTGGTCCAGGTCACGCCGGCGATCGACGCGATGCCGGTGCCGCTGGCACCGGTGGTGTTCGGCGCGCTGCCGGTCGCGGAGGACGTCTTGCAGGTGAGCGTGGTGCCGGTGACGGTGTCCTTCAGCACGGTGTTGGTGGAGGTGGCGGTGAACGCACCGCCGCCGGTGACCGACCACGTGCCGGCCGCGGAGGCCGGGCTGATGGCGAGGACGAGGGACGCGGCGAGCGCCGCGCCGGTGACGACGCCACCCTTGACGAGAGGGGAGACCTTACGCATGGGCTGTTCCTTCCTGGGAGTTGGTGTGCCTGATAAAACCGATGTCTGCGCTGCTCGGGCGCAATTCGGTTGCGACTCACTACCTGGAACGTGGGTACCGATTCCAGTCGGTTGCCCTTGCGGTGGAGGACGTTACGCACGGGTAACCGAACGGCGCAAGAATCCGGCCGAAGAATCTCCACCGGCCACTACCGACCGGTATTTTTCTGTCACCGGGGCAACATCGCCACCGGGCGGTTTGTAAAAGAGTGAGCACTTGCAGGTCCGCGGCCCACTTCGCGATCAGTGCGCCCCCGCGGCCGCGAACACTGTGCTACGGCTGCCCGCCCGCGGGCGAACACGGACCCGCGCAACCAGGGATGACAACGTTTCCGTGTCCATGGGGCTGCGCTCCGTAGACGTTTGGTCTATGTTGCACCGAGGTCACCGAGGCGCGATGGGGCGCACGGGAGGGGGCGGACATGACCGTAATGCGGCAGACCCCGGAGCAAACGGAGGCACCGGGTCCGATTCCACGGGAGTTCGCCGCGATCATGCGCCCTGAACTGCCGAGTCTATTAAAAGAGATGGCGGCTGAAATCGTCGCCGCGATCCCCGAATACGGGCATCTCCTGGAGGGCCCCAACAGCCGGGTGATCAAAATCGGGATCGAGCAGAGCATCGCCACGTTCGTGGACCGGGTGGCCGCCCCCACCGCCACCACCTCGCTGCGTGACGACCTCTGCCGCCGGTTCGGCCGCTTCGAGGCGTACGAGGGCCGCAGCCTGGACAACCTCCAGGCCGCGTACCGGATCGGCTGCCAGGTGGCGCTGCGCCGGGTGCGTACGGTCGGGCGCCGCTACAACCTGTCCGCGTCCTTCATGCTGACCTTCGCCGACGCGCTCTTCGCCTACATGGGCGACCTGGCCGAGCTGTCCCGCGAGGGATACGTGCAGGCGCTCGCCGAGTTGGGCGAGGAGCCGGACAACCGGCGCCGCCGGCTGCTGCGCCGCATCCTCGGCGGCACCGCGGTGGCGCGCAGCGCGCTGGCCGAACTCGCCGAGCACGCCGCGTGGCCGCTGCCGGAGGAGGTCACGATGGTGGCGGTCGCCTTCGGCACCCGGCCGGCCCGCACCGCGCTCGATCGGGACGTCCTCCAGGACTTCGCCGATCCCGAACCGCACCTGCTGATACCGGGGCCGTTCACCGAGGAGCGGCGCGCCTCGCTGACCGCGGCGCTCGGCGGCTGCCGGGCCGCGGTCGGGCTGACCACGGCGCTCGGCGAGGCGGCGGATTCGCTGCGCTGGGCGCGGCACACGCTGGCGCTGGCCAGTTCGGGGGTGGTCGGGGGTTCCGGGGCGGCCGGGCGTGCGGGGGTGAGCGGGGGCGCCGGTTCCGGAACGGTCGACGGTGCCTCCGACGACGACTCGCTCATCCTCAGCGAGGACCATCTGCTGCCGCTGTGGCTGCTGGGAGACCCGGCGCTCGCCGACCAGATGGCCCGGAAGTACCTCGGCCCGCTGGTCGGGTTGACGCCGGCGCAGCGCACCCGCCTGATCGACACCTTACGGATCTGGCTGACCACCCGCGGCACCGCGGGCCAGGTCGCCGACCAGTTGGGGGTCCACCCGCAGACGGTCCGCTACCGGATGCGCATCCTCGACCGCGCCTTCGGCGACCAACTGGCCCACCCGGACGACCGTTTCGCCACGGAGATCGCGCTGCGGGCCTTACACCTGCGCCAGTACGGGGAAGACGGCTCCCCCACCGCGTAATACGGCCCCTGCCACGGAACCGGCCACGGTCCCGGCCTCACCGCGACGCGCGCTCGCCCTGGGTTCCCGGCGCCCGCGTCGCCCCACCGCACGCCCGCCGAAACCCGTTTGCCGCCCGCACCGGCCCCTGCTACTTTTCCGGAAGCCGTGCGAGAGAACAAGGAGGTGGTACCCGTGAACACAGTATCTCCATGGGTGCTCCCCTCCAGGGTCACGGCCGGGCGATAGGTCGTCCGGGAGCGCCGATCACGCGCACTCCCGAAAGGCACGACCATGCAGTTCGTTTCCGAGCAACGCCTCGACGACGGCGTCCTCGCCCGCGAGTTCACCCTCAGCGACATCCCCGGCACCCTGTGGACGCCGGAATCCGCCGTACCGACCCCGCTGATCCTGATGGCCCACAACAACGGCCTGCCCAGGACGGAAGCCCGACTGGTGGCCCGGGCCCGGCACCACGCGGCGGCCGGCTACGCGGTCGCCTCCATCGACGCCCCCGGAAGCGGTGACCGGCCCCGTTCGGCCACCGACGACCAGGCCCGCGGCGAGCTCCGCCGGGCGATGCGGGCCGGCGAACCGGTCGACGAGATCTTCGAGTCCTTCGTCGGCCCGCTGGTCGAGAAGGCGGTCCCGGAATGGCGGACCACCCTGGACGCCCTCCTCACGCTGCCCGAGATCCACGGCGGCCCGGTCGGGTACTCGGGGTGGACCGCCGTCGGGATCGGGCTGGCGGTGGCCGAGCCGCGCATCAAAGCCGCCGGTCTCTTCGCCGGCGGTTACGTGCCCCGCGCCCAGCGCGAGGAGGCCCGCCAGTTCACCGTTCCGCTGCTGTTCCTGCTCCAGTGGGACGACAGGGGCAACCCCCGGCAGCGGGCCCTGGACCTCTTCGACGCCTTCGGCACGCAGGAGAAGACGCTGCACGCCAACCTCGGCGGGCACACCGGCACCCCGGCGTTCGAGCTGGTGGACGGGACGCGGTTCTTCGACCGCCACCTGAAGTAGGACCGAGCCGCCAGGCCGGAAGTAAGACCGAACCGCCAGGCCGGCCCCGGACGGTAGGGGGAGGCCGTGGGCGGTGCGGCTCAGGCCGCCGCGCATCGAGGACCGGCCCTGCCCCTCCTCGATGCGCGGCGAACCTCGACGTTCTCCACGGCCGGCCGCACGCCGAGGACGCCCTCGGCACCGAGGGCAGATGGGGGCGCCCGACGTTCGGCTGCCACAATGGCCCCCATGGACGCAGCAGAAACGAGGAGCAACCTCGGACCAGCCCGCCGTTCCCACGACGCTTCGGCGCGTCCGCCCCTGCCGCTCTGGGTGCCGCCGGTGTGCGCCGTCATGTTCGGCGCCGCCGTGGCCCTCCAGACTCCCCGTGACGGCATGCCGGGCCTGACGGCTCCCCTCGTCGGCCTCGTCCTCGCCCTCGGCGCCTACGCGCTGGTCACGGGCGTCCGCGCCCGCCAGGGCACGCCGAAGCGGCGCGTTTCCCCGGCGGCCCTGGCCGCGACCGCGACCGGCGTCGCCGCCTTCTCGACGTCCTCCCTCAACAGCACCAGCACGTCCGACCTGCGCTGGCTCTATCTCGCCGCGGGTGTCGTCGTCGCCGGGATCGTCTGGTACCGCCTTCAGAGGAACGCGCCTGGCAGCGCCCGCAGTTGACGGTGCCCCCGCGCGGGGAACCCGTCGGCTCGAAACGAGTGGTCAGAGCGGTCCTGGGAGGGCGCGGGAGCCCGTCACCGATCCGTGAGGAGCCCGGGCAGCTTGCGCATGTCGTCGAAGACGACGGTGCCGGGGCCTTCGAGCCGGTGCGCGGGAATCATTCCCCCCGCGTAGGCGAACGCGCGCATGCCCGCGGCTCGGGCCGCCTGAAGTCCGTACGGGCTGTCCTCGACGACGGCGCACGCCTGCGGTGAGACGCCCATCCGCTGCGCGGCGTGGAGGAACAGGTCAGGCGCCGGTTTGCCGTGCTCGACCTCGTCGGCGCTGAAGATGCGGCCCTCGAAGCGTTGACGGAGACCGGTCAGTCCCAGGGTGAAGCGCATCTTGTCGTGGCTTCCGCTGGACGCGATGCAGGTGGAGAGATCGGCAATCGCGTCAAGGGCGTCAAGGGCATCGACGACTCCGGGGACGGGGACGAGGTCGGCGGCCAGCGCCTCGCGGTAGAGCGGCTCGATCTCGTCCTGCCAGCCGGCCGGCAGGCTCTCCCCGAGGTGGGCCTCCACCTCCCTCGCCATGGACTGGTTCGAGCGGCCCATGAACCGCTCGACGATCTCGGCCTCGGTGAGGTGCCACCCCCACTTCGCCAGGACGAGGGCATCCACGCGCACGGCGATGCGCTCGCTGTCGACCAGTACCCCGTCGCAGTCGAAAATGACGAGTTCCATCGCATGGCTCATAACTGCAGCGTAGACGGGTCTTCTGGACCCGGGTACGCGACGACGAACCCGTGCTCTGCCACGGGGCAGGACACCCCGACGCCCCGGCGCGCGAGCCTTGACCCGGACCGCAGATCCGGCAGGCACCCAACGGCCCTGCGCTCCGGACCGGTCCGGACCACAGGGCCGCCACGGGCTACCGCGAGGGAAGCTCCCCCGTCCGGACGCTGCGCACGAACGCGCTCCAGACGTCCGCGGGAAAGACGAGCGCGGGGCCGTCAGGGTCCTTCGAGTCCCGAACCGGAACCACTCCGGGCATGCCGTCGACGACTTCAAGGCAGCTGCCCTGATCAGAGCCGCTGTAGCTGCTCTTGCGCCAACCGGTGAGCGTCGAGGCCGTTGCGATTATGTGGTCAGTGGTCATGTCCGAAATCCTTCGCTGTGGCTCGCAGGAGGGTGAGCGACTCCTTCAGCGGGAGCGCGTCCGTCAGGGCAAGATCGTATGTGTTCTGGAACCGCTCAACCATCGCCGGTGAGTCGTGCACCTTGCCCGTGTACAGGCCCTCGACGTAGGCGACCGGCGGTTGGTCCTCGAACCACATCAACGAGACCATGCTGGCGAGCAGCGAGTGCGTCCCGACGCCGAAGGGCAGCACGTGCACGCGGATGCGTCCGCTCTCGACCAGGTCGGCAAGGTGGAGCAGTTGCTCGGCCATGACCCGGGGACCGCCGATCGGTCGCCGCAATACGGCTTCATCAAGTACCGCCCACACGACGGGCGTCACGGGATCTTCGAGGACCAGGGCTCGTTCAAGCCGGGTGACCACGGCTCTGTCACGCGTTTCGGTGCTCAAGGGCGGGTATCCAGCGCTCAGCACCGCTCGTGCGTAGTCCTTGGTCTGCAAGAGGCCAGGGACGTATGACAGCGCGAACTCCCGGATGACGGTCGCCTGTTGTTCGAGCTGTAGGGCCGTTTCGAAGTGGTCGGCAACCTGCGCCCCCTTACCCGTCGGCAGGAAGCTGGTCAGGACGTCACCCGTGTTCAGCGCGGCGTCCAGGCGTCTCGCGTCGTCCTCCGACGGCCATCGCCGACCGGCTTCGATGTGGGCGATATGGGAACGGGTCATCATCGCCGCGTCGGCTAATTCCTGCTGGGTCATACCCGCTTTGATGCGCTGCTCTCTCAGCCACTCTCCATAGGCCATGGCCATGGCTCAACTCCATCTTGTGACGGTCGATTTGTCACCGGTTACCCCCTGTTGATCGTAAGGCGCGCACCCCACGCTTGACTACGGAAGTCGAGGTTTCGGTCACGCAGCGATGAACAATCCGCGCCGGCGTACGGACGAACCGACTCTGACGGGACCCCCGCGACCGGGCCAACGGTCCGGGGGCATGGACAACCTGAAGAAAGCAGGCTGACATGTGCGAGTTTATGGGCTCGTGGTGGTCCGGGGCGAGGGTAAATCCGACCCGCCGACGTTCCACAGGGGCTACGGGGCGGGCGGCGCGGTGAGCGTTCGGCGGCTTCCGTGGGCAGGGCCCGGCGGACAGGCGTGTTACCTGACCTCGGACGGAAGCGACGCGTCCTCGGCGATGTGGCGGCTGGCCGACGAGATGGAGTCCGTGCAGCTCGGGATAGGCCGGGAACTGCTGGGCTTTGCCCGTCGGACGCTGACGGAGACGGCACCGTCGGATGGCGAACTACGGGGCGTGGTAGCGCAGTTGTGCAGGGCGTTGTCGGACGCGTTGCGGGTTGCCGACAGCCGGGGGGCGTTGCTGGGCTTGCCCGTGAACGGGGACCAGGGGACACCGGCGGACAAGGGAGCACGGTGATCCGTCACGCCTTTGACGCGTGAACTCCCCCTTGTAGCTCAGTCAGGAAGAGCCCGGGCAGCACCGCACGCTCTCCGTTCATTCGTGCGGGCAGGCCCGATGACTCCGGTTCGAGTCCGGACAAGGGGACGTGGCGGCCCGGCACGCGGAATTCCCGCGCGCCCAGGCCGAATACCACCACGACCGACACCGTGGAAAGGAGAGCCGTATGGCCGGCACGAGCGGCGGGGACGGCAAGACGAAGATGCTCATCGACTGGGAGTGGTTATCCGCGCGGGAGTTGTACGCGAGCGAACTGGCCTACCGGCGGCAGCAGGCGGGGCTGACGCTCATGGAACTCGCGGCAAAGTGCATGTACGAACAGTCCTATCTCCACCGGCTGGAGCGGGGACAGCGACTCGGCACCCTGGAAGCGGCCACGGCACTGGACAAGGTGTACGGCACCGGCGACCTCCTGGTGAAGCTGTGGCACCTGGCCAAACGCGAAGCGAAGGACAAGCCGTTCCTCGGACTTGCCCCGTTGGAAGCCGACGCGGTGAGCGTCCAGGAGTACGCCGTCAGCGCCGTGCCGTACCTGCTCCAGACCCGCGCCTACGCCGAAGAACAGCTCCGCACCGCCCGCCCGCGCAGCATCAAGCAATTGAGCGCCCAGGTCGCCGCGCGACTGAAGCGGCAGGACCGCCTCACCGGACCCAACCCCGTCCACTACCGCGCACTGATCGACGAAGCCGTACTACGACGCAAAGCCCGCGACCCCCAGACGTGGACCGGCCAACTGGAACACCTCATCGAGACCGCCCAGCAGCCCGACGTCTCCCTGCACGTCGTCCCGTTCGGCACCGGACCCCACCACATCCGCAGCTGCCTGGAACTCATCTTCTTCCAGGACGGCCACACCGTCGCCTACACGCAGAGCAGTTGGAGCGGCCACCTCGTCGAGGAACCCGAAGACGTCGAACCCCTACGCCTCGCCTACGACCTGCTGCGGGACAGCGCCCTCACGCCGGCGGACTCGCTGACCTTCCTCCGCACCGTGCTGGCCGAGCACGCACCGCACAGGTGAAGGGTGCCCCCGTCCCCGGCTGGAGTTCCGGGAACAGGGGCACCCTGGGTCGCGCACGTGCCGTAGGGCCGTAGGGCGAACTACGAGGCGTAGGCCTCCAGTTCGGAGAGCTGGGCGGCGGGCCAGCCCGTGTTGGCCGTGAAGGTGAGCTTCAGGTAGCGGGTGGAGGCCGAACCGAGGGAGACCGTCGCGGTGTTGCCGGAGGACGGGTCGAAGGTGTAGCCGGCCGAGGACTTGAGCGAGGTGAAGGTCGAGCCGTCGGTGGAGCCGAGGACGGAGAGGGTCTCGGTCCGGGTGGCCCACGCGGTGGCCGGCGGCAGCTTCAGGACGAGGCGGCCGACGGTCTGGGTGGAGCCGAGGTCGACAGTGAGGGACTGCGGGAAGGCGTTGTCCGTGCTCTCCCAGTAGGAGTTGGCGTCGCCGTCGACCGCGTTGGACGCGACGTAGACATCGTCGTGGCCGGTGTCGGTGACCGGGCGGCCCTGCGCCAGGTTGCCGTTGGGCGGGGGCGTCGTGCCGCCGGTGGTCCCACCGTCGGTCGAACCGGAAGTCGTGCCGGAGGACGTACCCGAAGAGGTACCCGAGGACGTACCCGACGACGTGCCGCCGCTGCTGTCACCGGCACCCGGCTGCGGCCAGGTCGAGCAGTCGCCCCACGTGCCGGTCCACCCGCTGTTGCCCGTGCCCTGGTTGATGGTGAAGGGCGCGAGGCCCACCGGGTAGGAGCAGTTGTAGACGCCGGTGGCGCCGGTGCCGGTGGCCGTGACGTTGCTGAACGTCGCGGAGCCGGGCGTCTCGGCCTGCACCACCACGGTGCCGGTGTTGGTCGCGGTCGCGCCGCTGACCGTCACCCCGCTGACGTCGTAGCCGTGGCCGCCGCCCGAGACGAACTCGAAGTCGCTGTAGGGGCTGTCGATGAAGGTGGTGTCACTGATCTGGACGTCCACCGTGGTGATCGCCGAGTCGTACGAGTCGACCCGCAACGCCCCCATCGGGTGGCTCCAGTTGGGGTTCATCGCGCCGGTGCGGATGAGGGTGTTCCCGGAGACCGTGACCTTGCCCGAGAGCGGGTTGAACGGCTGCAGGAACGCCTGGTTGGAGATGGCCATGCCGCTGCCGAGCGCGTTGGTGTCGGCGATCACGTTGTTCGACGCGGTGTTGTTCGAACCGCCGTAAATCGCGATGCCGTTGGCCAGGTTCGGCTGCACGATGGTGTTGCCGGTGAAGGTGTTGCCGGTGTCCGGCGAGCCCAGCGACCACATGGCGAGCGAGTCGTCACCCTGGTTGCGCAGGAAGTTGTTCTTGACGGTGACGCCCTGCGCGCTGCCGTCGAGGTTGAGGCCGTCGGCGGTGGTGCCGATGATCCGGTTGTTCTCGACGGTGAGGTTGTCGTTGTTGCCCGTCAGCCACAGGCCGCACTTCTCGCGCTGAATCCACATCCCGGAGACCACGGAGTTCGGGCCGAGGCTGCCGGTGACGAAACTGTCGGGCGAGCTGTCGTTGCGGGTGCTGACCGCGCCGATGACCGCGAAGTCGTAGAGCTTGGTGTTGCCGGTCGCGCTGGTCTGGTCGATGAAGTGCGAACTGTGCACCACCGAGTACCAGTTGCCCGCCCCGCGCACGGTGACGTCGTCGATCGGGAGCTGCGAGGTGATCGTGTAGACGCCGGACGGTATCCACACCTCCTTGCCCGCGGCCTTGGCGTCGGTGATCGCCTGGCGGAACGCCTGGGTCGAGTCGCCGCTGCCGCTGGGGTCGGCGCCGTCGTCGACCACCGAGACCGAGTTCGCGGGCTGCGCGGCGGCCGCCGCGACCTGCTCGAAGTCGGCCACGTCGATGGTGGCGGTGCCGGTGTCGCCCGAGTCGAGCTGGAGCTTGACCTTGTCGCCGGAACCGAGGTTCTGGCCCAGTTGTATACGGGAGTCGTCGAAGAAGTGGTGGGTCTTCGAGCCGGCGATGTTGCCGGTGTCCACGTAGCTGTACTGCGAGGTGACGGCGAGTTTCTGGCTGAGCTTGGTGCCGTTGACGTAGACCGACAGCGTGCCGGAGGCGCCCTGCGGCAGGTTGTAGGCGACGTCGACGGCGTTCGCCGCCTTGGTGAGGGTGAACTCGACGTACTGGCCCTGGTTGATGGTGACCGCCTGGCGGCCGGACGCCTCGGAGGCGACGGTGCCCTGGGTGTAGTCGGGCCCGATCACCTTCCCGTTGGTGTTTGCCGCTTCGGCCTCGTACTCCGTGAACGGCACCGACGCGCCGCCGCTGACGTCGAACGGCGAAACCGCCGACGCCTTGGCGGAGTTGGCCGCGCTGGCGGCCGGGGCGGTGAGGGTCAGGGCGATCAGGCCGCCCGCGGCCACTGCCGCCGCGGTGGCCGAGGCCAGCACAAGCGAGGAGCGACGTCTGGTGTCCATGGGGTGGGGGGGTTCCCTTCTGACGGGAGTCGCTGATGTGACGCACACCCTAGGGATGACGAACACGACACAGCAAGATGTCGATCGGATTTCGCAAAAATTGGATGGCTTGCAGAGATCTCGCAAATAGGCCGCAAGAATCTTGCGGTACCTGTACTAGAATCGACGCCATGACACGACGACTTGCCGAGGTGGCAAAGAAGGTCGGGGTGAGTGAGGCCACCGTCAGCCGCGTGCTGAACGGAAAGCCGGGCGTCTCCGATGCGACCCGGGCTGCGGTCCTCACCGCCCTTGACGTGCTCGGATACGAACGGCCCACCCAGCTGCGCGGAGAACGCGCCCGGCTGGTCGGCATGGTCATGCCCGAGCTGCAGAACCCCATCTTCCCCGCTTTCGCGGAGGTCGTCGGCGGTGCGCTGGCCCAACAGGGGTTCACTCCCGTGCTGTGCACGCAGACCGCCGGCGGCGTATCGGAAGCCGACTACGTGGAGTTGCTGCTCCAGCAGCACGTCTCCGGTGTGGTCTTCTTCGGCGGGCTCTACGCCCAGGCCGAGTCACCGCACGACCACTATGCCCGCCTGGCCGAGCGCAACCTGCCCACGGTGCTGATGAACGCGGCCATCGACCATCTCGACTTCCCCCGGGTCTCGTGCGACGACGCGGTGGCGGTCGAGCAGGCGATGAACCACCTCATCTCCCTTGGCCACCAACGGATCGCGCTGGTGCTCGGCCCGCCGGACCACGTGCCCTCGCGCCGCAAACTGGCCGCCGCCCGCCGGGTCGACCCCTCGGTCACCGTCGAGCACGCGCTGTTCACGCTGGAGGGCGGGCAGGCCGCGTCGAGCCGGCTGCTGGCCCGCGGCATCACGGCGTTCATCTGCGCGTCCGACCTGCTGGCGCTCGGCACGATCAGGGCCGCCCGCCGGCGCCGGCTGTCGGTGCCCGAGGACATCTCGGTGATCGGCTACGACGACTCCTCGCTGATGAACTGCACCGAGCCGCCGCTGACCACGGTCCGGCAGCCGATCGAGGCGATGGGGCGGGCCGCGGTGGACCTGCTCGCAGGCGAGATCAGCGGGGCCTCGGTCGACCACGACGAGCTGTTCTTCGAGCCGGAGTTGGTGGTCCGCGGGTCCACCGGACCGGTCCGTGACGCGGCCCGCATCCCCCACCCCGAGGCTCGCGCCAACGCGTGAACGGCGCCCGGCACGCCCGGGTGACCCCAGGGGGCGCGAGGAACTGCGCGAGGAACCGGCCGCCGGCCGGTGGTCCGGAAACTCACCGTTGCGGCTGGGCCTGCGGACCCGGCGTGCCACGGCGACGGGCTGGTCGCGCGGTGCCCCGCGCCCCTCATTCGTGACCGGCACCCGTCAAGCGCCCCTGACCAGCGGTCATGGGCCGCCGACCCCCGACGACACCGCACACCTTCCCGTCGTAACCAAGTCGTGTCTTTGCGAAATTCACGCGACATCTTGCGGACATCTATCGGGTTAAGTACGTTGAGCCAACCCGGGACGGCGGCGCACTCTCGCGCCGGACAGCATGTGCCTCACGTGCCACGGGGGTCCCAGATCGCAGTCCAACGACGCGCAGTGGTTCAGGGGAAGGGTAGAAAATGAGCAGAATCGGCTACCGCAGACTGGTGGCAGTCGCGCTGGTCGCGGGGATCGGGTTGACCGGTGCCGCGTGTTCCAGCAGCAAGAAGGACGACTCCGGGAGCAAGCCCAGCAGCGCCAGCGCCGGAACCCCCTTGGACAAGAAGACCAAGGTGACCATCAGCGTCGACTGCGAGCCGCCGACCACGAAGAAGGCCGAGCGCAAGGAGTGGATCGAGGACGTCGCCGCGTTCAACAAGATCTACCCGAACGTCACGGTCAAGAGCAAAGACGCGTTCCCGTGCGAGGACCCGGCCAAGTTCACCGCGCAACTGCAGGCCGGCAGCCAGACGGACACGTTCTACTCGTACTACACCGACCTTGAGCAGGTGCTGGACGCCGGCCAGGCCGCCGACATCTCGGACTACGTCAACGCCAAGACGATCCCGAACCTGGCGGGCATCGACCCGAGCGTGCTCAACGTCCTCAAGGACGGCGGCAAGCTCTACGGTCTGCCCACCTCGAACTACAAGATGGGCCTGATCTACAACCGGAAGATCTTCCAGGAGGCCGGGCTCGACCCGAACAACCCGCCGACCACCTGGGACCAGGTCCGGCAGGACGCCAAGGTGATCAGCGACAAGCTGGGCAGCAAGGGCATCACCGGCTACATGGACAACTCGGCGGGCAACCAGGGCGGCTGGCACCTGGTCTCCGAGATGAACGGCATGGGCGTCCGCGCGGTCAGCGAGGACGGCAGCAAGGCCACCTTCAACGAGGCCGGCACCAAGCAGGTCCTGCAGACCCTGCACGACATGCGCTGGACCGACAAGTCCATGCCCGCCACCCCCGGCCTGGTCTGGGGTGACGTCCAGAAGGCGATGGGCACCGGCAAGATCGGCATGTACGTCGGCGCGCCCGACGACGTCACCCTCGAGGTGCAGCAGTACCACGCCGACTACAAGGACCTGGGCATGGCCCCGATCCCCGGCGGCAAGATCGCGCTCATGGGCGGCAACGACTACATGTTCAAGAAGTCGGACAGCCCGGACCAGATCAAGGCCGGCATCGCCTGGATCAACTACAAGTACCTGACCCTCGGCAAGGGCCAGTTCAACTACGTGCGCACCAAGGCGGACGGCCTGCCGGTCGGCCTGCCCGAGCCCTTCTTCTTCACCGGTTCGGCGAAGGACCAGGACAACCAGCTCAAGGCCGCCAGCGCGACCATCCCGGTGGACAACTTCAAGACCTACACCGGCGTGGACACCCCGGTGCTCGCCGAGCCGCCGAACGCGCAGAAGGTCTACACCGTCCTCGACACCGTGATGTCCGGCGTGCTGACCAACAAGAACGCGGACATCGACAAGCTGCTGAACACCGCGACCGACCAGGTGAACCAGCTCCTGGCCGCCAGTAGCTGACCGCACAGCCCCGCGGGGGCCGGTCCGGCGACCGGTCCCCGCTTCGCGGGCACCTGACATCACCGCACCACTTTCAGCCGAGGAGCCCTCATGGCGGCGACGACCGTCCCCGAGAAAACGACCAAGCGCCACGCCGGGCGCCCGGCCGGCCCAGGCCGACGTGCCGAGAGAAGCGGGCTGCGCCGCAAGGTGGCGGAGAACCTCCAGGCCTACGGCTTCCTCGTCGGCGCGGTCATCTGCTTCCTGGCCTTCTCGTGGTACCCGATGGTCCGCGAGTTCATCATGAGCTTCCAGGACAAGAAGCGGGGCGTGACGTCCTGGGTCGGGATGAAGAACCTCGACCGCGTCTACCACGACCCGTTCTTCTGGACCGCGTGGAAGAACACCGCCGAGTACACCGGCTACGCGCTGGTCATCGGGTTCGCGCTGCCCTTCTTCGTGGCGATCATCCTCAACGAGCTGCGGCACGCGCAGGCCTACCTGCGCATCCTCGTCTACCTGCCGGTGATGCTCCCGCCGGTGGCCGGCGGCCTGCTCTTCAAGTACTTCTACGACCCGGACTACGGTCTCTTCGACCACATCCTCAAGACGCTCCACCTACCGACGTCGCAATGGCTCGACTCGTCCCATACCGCGATGATCTCGGTGGTGATCGCGGCCACCTGGATGAGCATGGGCAGCGCCACCCTGATCTACCTGGCCGCGCTGCAGAACATACCCGGCGAGCTCTACGAGGCCGCCGACCTGGACGGCGCCGGGCTGTGGAGCAAGATCTGGCACGTCACGATCCCGCAGACCCGCATGGTGCTGTCGCTGATGCTGCTGCTGCAGATCGTGGCGACCATGCAGGAGTTCACCAACGTCTTCGTGCTGGCGGGCGGCAACGGCCCGGAGAACTCGACCATGACGGTCGTCTACATGATCTACCAGTACGGATTCCGCTACAACAACCTCGGAAGCGCCGCGGCGCTGGGCCTCTTCCTGCTGCTGGTGCTGATCGTCTTCTCGGGCGTCTACACGCGGCTGAGCCGGACCAGCGAGCAGGACGGATAACGGACCATGGCAGCCATCTCCTCGCAAGCGAACCGCACCCTGATCTCGTCGGCCGCGCTCAGCCGCCGCAAGGGCAGGATCACCTACCGGATCGTGCTGACCGTGGTGCTGATCGTCTTCACCCTGGTCTTCCTCGGCCCGCTGTACTGGATGGTCACCGGCGGCTTCAAGTCCGCCAGTGAGGTCGTCGCGAACCCGCCGACGTACTTCCCCAAGCACCCCAAGCCCGGCACCTACCACACCGCGTGGACCCAGCTGAAGCTCGCCAAGCTGCTCTTCAACACGCTGTACTACGCGTTCGGCGCGCTCCTCTTCCAGCTGGTCTTCGACGTCGCCGCCGCGTACGCGGTCTCCAAGCTGCGGCCGGTGTTCGGCAACATCATCCTGGCCGGCATGCTGGCCACGCTGATGATCCCGTCCGCGGTGCTGATCGTCCCGCAGTACGTCACGGTGCTCGACCTGCCGCTGCTGCACTTCAACCTGATCGGCACCCCGTGGGCGATCTGGCTGCCGACGGTGGCCAACGGCTTCAACATCTTCCTGCTGAAGCGTTTCTTCGACTCGATCCCGAACGACCTGATGCACGCCGCCTCGATCGACGGCGCCGGCCCGCTGCGCACGCTGTGGTCGATCATCCTGCCGATGTCCCGACCGATCCTCGGCGTGGTGTCGATCTTCGCGGTGGTCAACGTCTGGAAGGACTTCCTCTGGCCGATGCTGGTGGAGCCCGACCCGAACAAGCAGCCGATCAACCTCGGTATCAACTCGCTCTCGCAGGGCGTCCCGGAGAACGTCATCATCGCCGCGCTGGCCATCTCCGCGGTGCCGACCCTGCTGATCTTCCTGCTCTTCCAGCGCAACATCATGTCCGGTCTGACCGCGGGCAGCCTCAAGGGCTGACGCCCCGACCGCTCCTCCGGCCTTGCGACCGCACAACCCACGCACCCGCAAGCCCCATCCGCACCACCCAGCAGCACTCCGCCGCCGGTCCTCATGCCAGCATCCCCGCCATCAGGGGCCGGCGGCGGGGTCCCACCTGCCCGAAAGGACGTTGACGTGGCAGACACCCCTCAGCCCGAGGCCGACGAGAACTGGTGGCGCGGCGCGGTCATCTACCAGGTCTACCCGCGAAGCTTCGCTGACAGCAACGGAGACGGGACCGGTGATCTCGCCGGCGTGCGCTCCCGGCTGCCGTACCTGGCCGAGCTGGGCGTCAACGCCTTGTGGTTCAGCCCGTGGTATCCGTCGCCGATGGCCGACGGCGGCTACGACGTCGCCGACTACCGGGACGTCGAGCCGGTCTTCGGCTCGCTCGCCGAGGCCGAGAAGCTGATCTCCGAAGCCGTCGCGCTGGGCATCAGGACCATCATCGACATCGTGCCGAACCACATCTCCGCGGTGCACCCCTGGTTCAAGGAGGCCCTGGCGGCCGGCCCGGGCTCGCCCGCGCGCGAGCGGTTCTGGTTCCGGCCCGGCCGCGGCGAGCACGGCGAACTGCCGCCGAACAACTGGCCGTCGCAGTTCGGCGGCCCGGCCTGGACCCGCACCACCAACCCCGACGGCACGCCCGGCGACTGGTTCCTGAACCTCTTCGACTCCGAGCAGCCGGACCTGAACTGGAACCACCCGGAGGTCCTGGCCGAGCACGAGGACATCCTGCGGTTCTGGTTCGACCGCGGCGCCGGCGGCGTCCGCATCGACTCCGCGGCCATGGTCTCCAAGGACCCGGACCTGCCCGACCTGCCGGACCCGTCCGCCGGCGCCGACGCGGTGCTGCCCGCGCACCCGTACGTCGACCGCGACGACCTGCACGACATCTACCGCGACTGGCGGCGGATCGCCGACTCCTACCCCGGCACCCGCATCCTGGTCGGCGAGGTGTGGCTGCCGGACGCCGAGCGGTTCGCCCGCTACCTGCGGCCGGACGAGATGCACACCGCGTTCAACTTCGACTTCCTGGCCTGCCCGTGGGAGCCGGCCCGGCTGCGCACCTCGATCGAGACCACGCTGGCCGCGCACGCGCCGGTGAGCGCGCCCGCCACCTGGGTGCTGTGCAACCACGACGTGACCCGCACGGTGACCCGCTACGGCCGGCAGGACACCGGGTTCGACTTCGCCACCAAGGCGTTCGGGGTGCCGACCGACCTGGAGCTGGGCACCCGCCGGGCCCGGGCGGCGGCGCTGCTGACGCTGGCGCTGCCCGGCTCGGTCTACCTCTACCAGGGCGAGGAGCTGGGGCTGCCGGAGGTCGAGGACATCCCGACCGGCAAGTTGCAGGACCCGATGTACCTGCGCTCCGAGGGCACCAACCCGGGCCGCGACGGCTGCCGCGTGCCGCTGCCGTGGTCCGGTGACGTCCCGCCGTTCGGCTTCAGCCCGGCCGGCTCGGCCGAGTCGTGGCTGCCGCAGCCGGCGGAGTGGGCCGCGCGCACCGCCGAGATCCAGTCCGCCGACCCGGCGTCCATGCTCTCGCTCTACCGCGCCGCGATACGGCTGCGGAAGGACGAGCCCGAGCTGGGCGGCGACGGCCCGTTCGAGTGGCTCGACAGCGATGTCGAGGTGCTCGCCTTCCGCCGCTCGGACCGGTTCGTCTGCATGGTGAACCTCGGCGAGGCCGCGGTGGAACTGCCCGCGCACGAGGAGCTGTTGCTCACGTCGGGGCCGCTGACGGAGAGTGGCCGGGTGCCGCAGGACACGGCGGTGTGGCTGCGCGTCTGACCGGACCACCTCCGGGGCGGGGGCGCCACGCCAGGGCGCCCCTGCCACCCGGAACCCGTTCCCCCGTTGACCGGAAACGGTTACGGTGTTCCTGTGCGCGGTCGCCGGCGGCGGGCTTGGGCCCGTCGTCCGCGGGAGCGCGCGACAGCACGTGTGGGGCCGGCTCACCTTGTCAGGGCCGGCCCCATACGTATGCCCGGACCCGGGGTCGGCACGTACACCCGGGGTCGGCACGCCCGGGTCGGCACGTACGCCCGGGCCCCGGCTCAGCCGAGCAGCCGTCGCAGCCGGCCGGCCTGGCGCTCCTGGGTGCCGGGAGGGTTGCGGGGGCGCTCGGGGTCGTCGAAGCATCCTCCCCCGCCCGGCCGCTCGGGCGCCGCGTTTTCCGGGTTCGGTGTGGGAAGGGCGACAGCGACATCGCGTCGGGGTGACGATTAGACTGGGAGGCGTGCCTCAACTACGCCTCGCACTGAATCAGATCGACTCCCGCGTCGGCGACATCGCCGGGAACCGCGCGGAGGTGCTGCGCCGTACCCGCTACGCGGCCGAGCAGGGTGCCCACCTGGTCGCGTTCCCCGAGATGATGCTGACCGGCTACCCCGTCGAGGACCTCGCCCTGCGCGCGTCGTTCGTCGAGGCCAGCCGGGCCGCGCTGGAGGACCTGGCGCGCGACCTGGCCGCGGAGGGGCTGGGCGGGCTGCCGGTGGTGGTCGGCTACCTCGGCCGCAGCGAGAACGCCCAGCCGAAGTACGGCCAGCCCGCCGGCGCGCCGCAGAACTGCGCGGCGGTGCTGCACGGCGGCAAGGTCGCGCTGCGCTTCGCCAAGCACCACCTGCCGAACTACGGGGTCTTCGACGAGTTCCGCTACTTCGTGCCGGGCGACACGATGCCGGTGATCCGGGTCGGCGGCGTCGATGTGGCGCTGGCGATCTGCGAGGACCTGTGGCAGGACGGCGGCCGGGTACCGGGCGCCCGGGAGGCCGGCGCGGGCCTGCTGCTGTCGGTCAACGCCTCGCCGTACGAACGCGACAAGGACGACACCCGGCTGGACCTGGTCCGCAAGCGCGCCCGGGAGGCCGGCTGCACGCTGGCCTACCTGGCGATGGTCGGCGGGCAGGACGAGCTGGTCTTCGACGGCGACTCGATCGTGGTCGGGGCGGACGGCGAGGTGATCGCCCGGGCGCCGCAGTTCGCCGAGGAGTGCGTGCTGCTCGACCTGGAACTGCCCGCGGCGGCCGCCGAGGTGCCCGCGGGACGGGTCGCGGACGGCCTGGAGCTGCGCCACGTGACGCTCTCCGCCGAGCCGGTCCCCGCGTACCGGCCGGAGTTCACCGGCGTCGAGACCGAGCGGCTGGGCGACGAGGCGGAGATCTACGGCGCGCTGGTCACCGGCCTGCGCGCGTACGCCGAGAAGAACGGCTTCCGCTCGGTGCTGATCGGGCTGTCCGGCGGTATCGACTCCGCGCTGGTCGCGGCCCTGGCGTGCGACGCGGTCGGCGCGGAGAACGTGTACGGGGTGTCGATGCCGTCGGCGTACTCCTCGGACCACTCCAAGGGCGACGCGGCCGAGCTGGCCCGCCGCACCGGGCTCAACTTCCGTACGGTGTCGATCGCCCCGATGTTCGACGCGTACATGGAGTCCCTGAAGCTGACCGGGCTCGCCGAGGAGAACCTCCAGTCGCGGCTGCGGGGGGTGACGCTGATGGCCATCTCCAACCAGGAGGGCCAGATCGTGCTCGCCCCGGGCAACAAGAGCGAGCTGGCGGTCGGTTACTCCACGCTCTACGGCGACTCGGTGGGGGCGTACGGCCCGATCAAGGACGTCTACAAGACCACCGTCTTCCGCCTGGCCCGCTGGCGCAACGCGGCCGCGGAGGCGCGCGGTGAGACGCCGCCGATTCCGGAGAACTCGATCGTCAAGCCGCCGAGCGCGGAGCTGCGGCCCGGCCAGGTCGACACGGACTCCCTGCCGGACTACGACGTGCTGGACCGCGTGCTGGAGCTGTACGTCGACCGGGACCAGGGCCGCGACGAGATCGTCGCGGCCGGGTACGACGAGGAGTTGGTCACGCGCGTGCTCAAGCTCACGGACACCGCGGAGTACAAGCGGCGGCAGTACCCGCCGGGTACCAAGATCTCGGCGAAGGGTTTCGGCAAGGACCGCCGTCTGCCCATCACCAACCGCTGGCGCGAAGGGGGTTGAGCGGACCCGCCCGGCTGCCCCGTCCCCGCCGTACGGGAGGGACCTCGCGGTCCACGGCGGCTTGTCGGGCAGCCGGCGGACAGGGGCACCCCGGAGGGGCCCGTCAGGGCAGTTCGAGCCTCGCTGCCACCGGGAGGTGGTCGCTGCCGGTTCTGGGGAGGGTCCAGGAGGACACCGGCTCGATTCCCCTGACCATGATCTGGTCGATCCGCGCCATCGGGAAGGACGCCGGCCAGCTGAAGCCCATGCCGTTGCCGGCCGCGCCCTGGGTGGAGCGCATCTGGGAGGTGACGGAGGCGAGCGCGCGGTCGTTCATCGTGCCGTTGAGATCGCCGAGGAGCACCACGTGCGGCAGTTGCTCCGCGGCGATCGCCTTGCCGAGCGCGTCGGCGGCCCGGTCGCGCTGCCCGGCGGTGAAGCCCGCGTCGAACTTCACCCGCACCGACGGCATGTGCGCCACGTACACCGCGACCTTCCCGTGCGGGGTGTCGGCGGTGGCGCGCATGGCCCGGGTCCAGCCCAGCCGTATGTCGACCGGGCGGACCGAGCTGAGCGGGTACTTGCTCCACAGCCCGACGGTGCCCTGCACGGAGTGGTACGGATACGCGGCGGCGAGGTCGCGGCTGTAGCGGGACACCTCGTTGGAGGCCAGCTCCTCCAGGGCGACCAGGTCGGCGTGGGCGGCGATCACGTCCTTGGCGGTGCCGTCGGGGTCGGGGTTCTCGGCGTTGACGTTGTGCGTGAGCACGGTCAGGTCGCCGCCGGACCCGGACTTGTCGGTCATCAGCCCGCCGAAGAGGTTGAACCACACCACGGCCGGCAGCACCACCGCGATCAGCGCGGTGACCGAGCGGCGCAGCACCGCCACCACCAGCAGCACCGGCACGATCAGCCCGAGCCAGGGCAGGAACGTCTCCAGCAGGCTGCCGAGGTTGCCGACCCGGTTCGGCACCCGCGCGTGGAAGACCAGCAGGCCGGTCAGCACCACGGCGACCACCGCCGTCGCGATCCCGCGCCGCCACATCCCGTCCGGCCGCCACCATCGCAGGAAGCGGGCGCGCAGCCGGTCTCGGGCTCCGGACGCGGCTCCCGACCCTGCCGGGTCACCGCCGTCCGTGCTCGCGTCCGTGCTGTTCTGCGCCTGCGTCATAGAAGTCCTTGCCTGCCGCTTGCGGGTGCTTCAGAACCCTAGGGCCTGTCGTCGGATCTCCGCGGCGTCGCACCGCCCGGCAGGTGCGTCTGCCGCGTTGTCGTCGGTCCCCGGCTCACCGGACACCGCTCCTTCAACCGCGGAGTGCCGACACGGAGTTCCCACGCGGAGATCCGTGCGACCGACCCGAGGCGACACTACGGGATTCGTATGTGAACCGACGGCTTGACGGGGGTGTCGGGTTCCGCGGCACGGCACTTACCGGGAGGACTGTGACAAGACCATCACACAGCGGCCGGCGGCCCACCGGATTCTCCGGGTGGGCCGCCGGCCGCTGACGAGGACGGATGACGGTGACGGGTGACAGGCGACGGGTCAGTCGCGGGGGCGCATCCCGTCCAGGAGGGTGTCCACCACGCGGTCGGCGAGGTCCTCGGGGAGCGAGGAGTCCGGGCGCAGGGTGGCGCGGGCGAGCACGGGACCGGCCACCATGTCGCAGAGCAGTTCGAGGTCGGTACCGAGTTCGGGACGGATCTGGCCGGTGGCGATACCGCGCTCCAGCAGCGCCCTGAGCATCTGGCGGCGGCCGGCGATGACGGTGTCGTGGTAGCGCTTCCACAGCCGCGGGTTGCTCTGCATCTGCGTCACCATGGTCCGCAGCAGCGCGGACTCCCGCTTGGCGAGGCTGTGCCGGCGGATGAACTCGACCGCGCAGACCAGGTCCGCACGCAGGTCGCCGGTGCGGCTGACCGGTGGTGGCGGGTCCACGGTGTCGAGCACGTCGAACAGCAGCGCGTCCTTGCCGGACCAGCGCCGGTACACCGTCGCCTTGCCGACGCCCGCTTCCCGGGCGATGCCCTCCATGGTCAGGTCGCCGATCGACGTGCCCTCGGAGATCAGCCGCAGCACGGTGTCGATGACCGTACGGTCGACGGCCGCGTTGCGCGGGCGTCCGCGCGGTGCCGTGGCCGCCGCCGTACCGTCCGGCGTACGGTCCGCGGCACCGCCCGGCGACGTGCCCTCCGTCACTGCTCGACTCCCACCATCTCCCGCTCCTCCGAGCCGCCGCCGGCCGCGCGCGCCGGTGCGTCCTTGGGGGGCAGGAAGGCGAGCGCGATCACGCCGCCGATGATCGCGACCGCGGCGGAGGCGGCCGCCGTGATGTGCATGGCGTGGATGAACGCGTCGTTGGCGGGCTGGATCAGCACGTTGCCGCGCGGGCCGATCTTCTGCGCGACGCCGAGGGTCGCCTCGATCGACTCGCCGGCCGCGTGCCGCTTGTCGGCGGGCAGGCTGCCGAGGTGGGTGCTGATGCCGTTGCGGTAGACGGTGGACATCACCGAGCCGAGCACGGCCACGCCGAGGGCGCCGCCGACCTGCCGGAAGGTGTTGTTGACCGCGGAGCCGGAGCCGGCCTTCTCGCGCGGCAGCGACGACATGATCATCACGGTGGCGGGCGGCATGACGTGCGCCATCGCGGTGCCCATCACGAAGAACAGCACCTCCAACTCCCAGATCGGGGTGGACTGGCCGAGCATGAGGAAGCCGAGGAAGGACAGCCCGGTCAGCACCATGCCGCCGGCGCACACCACCCGGGCGCCGAGCTTGTCCACCAGCAGCCGGGCGCGCGGCGCGAACACCATCTGGGCGGCGGCCAGCGGGAGCAGCAGCAGGCCGGACTGGAGGGCGCTGTAGCCGCGGACCGACTGGGTGTAGAAGACGATGAAGAAGGTCACACCCATCAGCGCGAAGAAGACCAGGCCGATCGCGGCGACCGAGGCGGAGAACTGCCGCTTCTTGAAGTAGGCGACGTCCAGGGCCGGGTGGTCGCTGCGCGCCTCGTACCAGACGAAGCCGCCGAGGATGGCGAGGCCGCCCACGGAGGTGGCCCACACCTCCGGGCGGGTGAAGTCGCCGTACTGGCCGCCCTTGATGATGCCGTAGATGAGCAGCACCAGGCCGGCGATGGACAGCAGCACGCCGACCGGGTCGAGCCGGCCGGGCCGCGGGTCCTTGGAGTCGGGCACGATCAGGAACATCGCGATCAGCGCGGCGACCACGATCGGCACGTTGACCAGGAAGACCGAGCCCCACCAGAAGTGCTGGAGCAGCAGGCCGCCGGTGATCGGGCCGACCGCGATGGCCAGGCCGACCACGCCCGCCCAGATGCCGATGGCGCGCGGCTGCTCCTCGCGCTCGAAGACGTTCATGATGATGGCGAGGGTGGCGGGCATGATGAACGCGCCGCCCAGGCCCATCACGCCGCGCCAGGCGATCAGTTCGCCCGCGGAGCCGGCGAACGCGGACAGCGCGGAGCCGCCGCCGAACACGAACATGCCGAAGAGCAGCACCTTCTTGCGGCCCAGCCGGTCGCCGAGCAGGCCCGCGGTGAACAGCAGGCCGGCGAAGACCAGGGTGTACGAGTTGATCGCCCACTCCAACTCGCTCTGGCTGGCGCCGAGTCCGGTCGGGGCGGGTTGGGCGATCGTCTTCATCGCCACGTTGAGGATCGAGTTGTCCAGCACCACGACGAGCAGGCTGAACAGCAACACGGTGAGAATCGCCCAGCGGCGGCGATGGATCGCCTCGGGCACCTTGGTGACTATCACATCAGCGGCCATTGCACGAGGGTACCTCATTTACGATACGGCCCCGTCTCGTATCGTAAAGCCCGGGTAAAAGCAGCACCTCAGCGGAGGGCTTTCGGCGCGGCGCCGGGCGTGTCAGCATGGGAGGTGGTCCGGGGACGCCGTCAGGGCGCCTCGAGATGACATGAAGGAGCCGTCACCATGACGCAACTTCCGGCTGCCCAGAACCCAGCCGACAACCCCAAGGCGCTCTACGGCGGGACCGGCTCCCGCCGGGTGACCGTGCGTGATCTGGGCGCCGCCAAGGAGCGCGGCGAGAAGTGGCCCATGCTCACCGCGTACGACGCGATGACCGCGTCCGTCTTCGACGAGGCGGGCATCCCCGTGCTGCTGGTCGGTGACTCGATGGGCAACTGTCACCTCGGCTACGACACCACCGTGCCGGTCACGCTCGACCACATGACGATGCTGTCCGCCGCCGTCGTCCGCGGCACCCGGCGGGCCCTGATCGTCGGCGACCTGACCTTCGGCTCGTACCAGGAGGGCCCGGTGCAGGCCCTGCGCAGCGCGACCCGGCTGGTGAAGGAGGCCGGCGTCGGCGCGGTGAAGCTGGAGGGCGGCAAGCGCTCGCTGGCCCAGACCGAGGCGCTGGTCGAGGCCGGCATCCCGGTCATGTCGCACATGGGCCTGACCCCGCAGTCCGTGCACACCCTGGGCTACCGCGTGCAGGGCCGTGGCGACGAGGCGGCGCACCGCCTGATGCAGGACGCCAAGGCCGCGCAGGAGGCGGGCGCCTTCGCGCTGGTGCTGGAACTGGTGCCGAGCGAGGTCGCCGCCGAGATCACCCGCACCCTGGAGATCCCCGTGATCGGCATCGGCGCCGGCCCCGACACCGACGCGCAGGTGCTGGTGTGGACCGACATGGCCGGGATGACCGGCGGCAAGGTGCCGCGCTTCACCAAGCAGTACGCCGACCTGCGCCGCACCCTGGGTGACGCGGCGAAGGCGTACGCGCAGGACGTGGTGGGCGGGGAGTTCCCGGCCGAGGAGCACACCTTCCACTGACGTCGGGGGGCGAGGCGGGCGGGTCCGGGTGTGTCCGGGCCCGCCCGCCTGCGCCTTCCGCGGCTTTTCCGCCTCCCGGATGAGACATTCCGGCCGCGGGTCCGTATGGAGGGCGTGAGCGCCGCCGCCGCGGCGACCCGCCACCCTTGGAAAGCCACCCGCTGATGTCTCGATCCGCGATACGCGAACTCGACCGGGAGCCGCCGGTGCGGCAGGATGCGCCCGTGGACGGACCCCCTCCGGAGCTACCGGAACAGGCCGGTGCGGCGCGGCCGGCCGGCCCGCCCGGGCCCGACGGCACGGCCCGGCCCGGTGCGGTGGCCGGTGCCGCGCCGGTGCCCGGTGCTGGGCCGGTGTCCGGTGCTGGGCCGGTGCCCGGTGCCGAGCCCGCGCCCGGGTCGGGGTCCGGGTCGGGGTCCGGGTCCGGGTCGGGGTCCGGGTCCGGGTCGGGGTCCGACGGCGCGGTCCCGGAGGAAGACCTCATGCGGGCGCTGTACCGCGAGCACGCGGGCGCCCTGTTCACCTACGTCCTCAAGCTCGTCGCGGGCGACCGCCACCTCGCCGAGGACGTCGTGCAGGAGACGCTGCTGCGGGCCTGGAAGAGCGCGGCGCAGCTCGACCCGGCGGCCAGGTCGCTGCGGCCCTGGCTGGTCACCGTCGCCCGGCGGATCGTGATCGACGGCCACCGCAGCCGGCAGGCCCGGCCCCCCGAGACCTCCCCCGCCGCCCTGGACCTGCTGCCGGCGCGCGACGAACTGGAGCGCTCGCTGCGCCTGATGACGATCTCCGACGCCCTCCAGGACCTGTCCCCCGCCCACCGCGAAGCGCTCGTCGAGACGTACTTCAAGGGCCGTACAGTCAGCGAGGCCGCCGAGGAGCTGGGGCTGCCGCCCGGCACCGTACGGTCCCGGGTCTTCTACGCGCTGCGCGCCGCACGGAACGCGCTGGAGGAGAGAGGGGTGACCACCTCGTGAACCCCATGACGCCTCATGTGGACGTGGGCGCCTATCTGCTCGGGGCCCTCGACGACGCGCAGATGTCGGCGTTCGAGGAGCACCTGGCCGGGTGCGACGAGTGCGGGCGGGAGCTGGACGAGCTGAGCGGGGTGGTGCCGGTCCTCGCCGAGCTGCGGGAGGACGGGATCGGCTTCCCCGAGCCGCCCGGCGACGCGCTGCTCGACCGGCTGCTGCGGCAGGTCTCCGGCGAGCGCCGGGCCCGCCGCAGGCGGCGGCTGGTCGCGGTCGCGGTGGCCGCGGCGCTGGTCGTCGGCGGGCCCACCGTCGCGGTGCTGGCCACCCACGACGGCACCGCCACCCCTGCCGCCAGTGCCCTCCCGGGCGCGCAGGACTCGGCGCGCGACCCGTCGACCGGGGTGTCCGCCGTCGTCGGGCTCACCGACAAGGCGTGGGGCACCGCGGTCAGCCTGCGGCTGGCCGGGGTGCGCGGCCCGGACCACTGCCACCTGGACGCCGTGGGCCGCGACGACTCCCGGGAGACCGTCGCGACCTGGTCGGTGCCGCAGGGCGGGTACGGCACGGGCGAGCAGCCCAAGGCGCTGACCGTGAGCGGCGCCACCGGGATGCACCCCACAGCGATCAGCCGGTTCGAGGTGCGCGCCGCCGACGGCACCCTGCTGCTGAGCATCCCGCAGGCCGGCGCGCAGCCCACGGACCGCCCGCGCGGCACCGCCGGCTGACCCGCCGGGCGCCCGGCGATCACCGCACCGTCTCGTCACCACCGCGCTGACCTGCTGCTTTCGTCACCGATATCCCGCCGACATATCGCTGTCGGTGGGATATCGGTGCCGTGTCGGTGGGGCCCTGCATGGTGGTGGACATGACGACGCGACTGACAGAGAACGGTGGGACCGCCGCCGTCGAGGTGCGCGGTCTGGTCAAGCACTACGGCCCGACCAAAGCCCTCGACGGGGTGGATCTGGAAGTGCGCCAGGGCACGGTGCTCGGCGTCCTCGGCCCGAACGGGGCCGGCAAGACCACGCTCGTACGGGTGCTGTCCACGCTGGTGCGGCCGGACGCCGGCAGCGCCCACGTGGCGGGCTACGACGTACTCAAGCAACCCCGGCAGCTGCGCCGGGTGATCGGGATGACCGGGCAGTACGCCTCGGTCGACGAGAAGCTCTCCGGCCGGGAGAACCTGTACATGATCGGGCGGCTGCTCGACCTGCCCCGCAAGGAGGCCAGGTCCCGCGCCGACGAGCTGCTGGAGCGCTTCTCGCTCACCGAGGCCGCCAAGCGGCCGGCGATGCAGTACTCCGGCGGTATGCGCCGCCGCCTCGACCTGGCGGCGAGCATGATCGGCCGCCCCGCGGTGCTCTACCTGGACGAGCCGACCACGGGCCTGGACCCGCGCACCCGCAACGAGGTGTGGGAGGAGGTGCAGCGGATGGTCGCCGAGGGGGCGACGGTGCTGCTCACCACCCAGTACATGGAGGAGGCCGAGCAGCTCGCCCACGAGCTGACGGTCATCGACCGCGGCCGGATCATCGCCGGCGGCAAGGTCGCCGAGCTGAAGGCGAAGGTCGGCGGGCGGACCCTGCGGATCAGGCCGAGCGAGGCCGCAGAGGCCGCCGGGATGGCCGCCGCGATCGCCGAGGCCGGGCTCGACGGCGTCGCGGGCGCCCGCACCGACGACGACGGCCTGGTCAGCGTGCCGATCCTCAGCGACGACCAGCTCACCGCCGTGGTGGGACTGCTGGGCGCCCGCGGCTTCGGCATCGCGCACATCGAGACCCATCTGCCCAGCCTGGACGAGGTGTTCCTCGCCGTGACCGGCCAGAAGGCGTCGGCCGCGGAGGACAAGCCCACCGGCGACGACGGGCCCGGCCCGGCCGCCCCGCACAGCATGACGGACGCACAGCAGAACGTGGAGGTCTCGGTATGAGCGCGGCATCGGCCACCCTGGCCGCACCGGCGAAGGTCACGGCGAACGAGGGCAGGATCGGCCTGCGGGCCAACCTCCGGCACATCGGTGCCCTGGCCCGCCGCAACATGCTCCAGATCAAGCAGGACCCGGAGTCGATGTTCGACGTCCTGCTGATGCCGGTGATCTTCACCCTGCTCTTCGTCTACGTCTTCGGCGGCGCGGTCTCCGGCAAGGGGCACCAGCACGCGTACGTGAACTACGTGGTCCCCGGCCTGATGGCGATGATGGGCATGAACATCGCCATGGCGGTCGGGACCGGCATCAACGACGACTTCCGCAAGGGGGTCATGGACCGGTTCCGCACGATGCCGATCGCGCGGTCCTCGGTGCTGATCGCGAAGATCGTGGTCGAGGTCGGCCGGATGATGATCGCGATGGCGATCCTGCTCGGCATGGGCTTCGCGCTCGGCATGAGCGTCGGAACGGACGTCCCGCACCTGCTGATGTCGGTGCTGCTGTCCCTGGTCTTCGGCGCCTCGCTGATGTGGATCTTCATCCTGCTGGGCCTGACGATGAAGACCGCCCAGGCGGTCCAGGGAGTGGCCATGCTCGTGCTCATGCCGTTGCAGTTCGGCAGTTCCATCTTCGCCAAGCCGACCACGATGCCGGGCTGGCTGGAGAGCTTCACGAAGGTCAATCCGCTCTCCAACCTGGCCGACGCGTCAAGGGCGTTGATCAACGGCGGCCCGGTGGCGCACTCGGTGTGGATGGTGGTGGCCTGGTCGATCGGCATCACCGTGGTGACGGCGCCGCTGGCGGTGGCGCGGTTCCGCAAGAAGACGTGACCGGCCGAAGGCGGCACCGCACGCGGGTGCCGCCCGAGGGACCGTCAGTTCGTCTCGCGATCAGTTCGCCTCGCGCATCAAGGCGACGGCCTCGGCGACACCGAGGCCGTCGCCCGCGGCGTACGCGGCGGCGTATCCGTCCTCGCCGAGCAGTTCGCGCAGCCGGCGGCGGGTCCTGTCGATGTGGCGGGCCTCCAGCGGTGCGATCGCCAGCGGGCGCAGCCGGTCGTGCGCGGACAGCAGCTTGGCCGCGCGGGTCAGCCGCTCCGGCTTGACCCCGGGTTCGGATTCGGCGAGCAGGACCAGCAGTTCCACGACGCCGGGTGAGATCACGATCGCCAGCCGGGGGGTGATCACCTCGGCCAGCGGATGGCCGCTGAGTTCGGTGACGCCCTCGGCCAGCAGCGCGAGGCCGGCCGCCGGCTCACCGGCCCGGCCCATCAGGTAGCCCTTCATGCCGTTGAGCATCCCGACCACGAAGCCCGGTATCGGCGAGCCGCTCGCACGGGTGTCCTGGATGGTTCTCTCGATCAGCTCCCTCGCCTCGGGCACCCGCTCCAGGCGGTTGAGCAGATTGGCGAGTTGCACCTTGCCGAAGAAGGCGGCGCCGTCGGCGGCCGAACCGAACCGCTCGGCGTCCGCGATGCCCTCGCGCATCACCCGCTCGCCCTCCACCACCTCGCCGACGCTCGCCAGCGCGTCGCCGAGCCGGACGGTCACCACCGGGACGTGCTGGTGCGCGCCCATCTTGCGGGCCAGCTCGATGCCCTCGCGGCAGCACTCGATCGCCCGGTGCCAGTCCCCCATGTTGCCCGCGGCCTCGGCCTCGGCCGACATCGTCTCGGCCGTGCCCCACTCGTCGCCGAGTTGCTGGAACAGCTCGCGGCTCTCGCTGATGTCCGCCAGCGCCGCGTCCATCCGCTCGCTGACGTCGTTGTTGACCTTCGCCCGCAGTTGCAGCGAATAGGCCAGTTCCCAGGTGCGGCCGAAGGTGCGGCAGGACTCGACGGTCTCGTCCATCAGCTCGTGCAGCCGCGTGAAGTCCCCGGCGAAGAACGCGCCGAAGGGGCGGGTGATGCCGGGCTGCCGGGCGGACTGCGGCAGGTGCGGCGGATAGGTCTCGATCAGGGCGAGGCCGGTGGCGGAGATGTCCCCGTCGGACCACCAGTCGGTCTCCTCGTCGTGCGCGGCCAGCTCGATCACGCGGACGTACCGGCGCGCCTCGAGCAGCCGCTCGCCGTCCAACGGCGGCGGGTCGTCCAGGACGCCGCGCTCGACCGGCACCAGGCTCGGCGGCTCCTGAAAAGGGTTCGGGCCCAGCGCCGCCACCACAGCCGGCCAGTACTTCCGCTCCGAGACGTGGTTGCGCACCTCCCAGAACCAGGCGCAGCCGATCACGAGCATCAGCGCCTCCTGCTCGTCGGCGGTGTCCACCGCCCGGCGCAGCGCCGCGCGCAGGTTCTCCTGCTCGCGCTCCAGCCGCTCGAACCAGACGAGTTGGCCGCGGCCGCGCAGCTTCGGGTCGGCGGTGCGGACGTACTCGCGGAAGTACGTCAGGTGCCGTCGCGCGACCCGGTCGCGCTCGCCCGACTCGTCGAGCCGCTCGGCGGAGTACTCCGCGATGGTCTCCAGCATCCGGTACCGGGAGCCGTCCGCGCCCTGTTCGGCGAGGACCAGGGACTTGTCGACGAGGGAGGCGAGCAGGGCGGCCGCGTCCGGCGACGCTATCCGCTCGGCTGCGGACGCCGCGCTCCCGGCCGGCGTCCCGTCGCCGGACTCCCCGCCGGACACGGGGTCCGCGCAGACCGCCTCGACCGCGTCGAGGGTGCAGCCGCCGCGGAAGACGGCGAGCCGGCGCAGCAGGACGCGCTCGGCGGGGTCCAGCAGGTCCCAGGACCAGTCGACGACGGCGCGCAGGGTCTGCTGGCGGGGCAGCAGCGTGCGGCTGCCGCCGGTGAGCAGGCGGAAGCGGTCGTCGAGCCGGTCGGCGAGCTGCCGGGGCGACAGGCTGCGCAGCCGGGCCGCGGCCAGCTCGATCGCCAGCGGCAGGCCGTCGAGCCGCCGGCACAGCTCCGCGCAGGCCACCGGGTCGTCGTCGACCGAGAAGCCCGGGCGGGCCGCCGCGCCCCGGTCGGCGAGCAGGCGCAGCGCGGTCGGGTCCGGCAGCGGGTCCAGCGGGCGCACCAACTCGCCGGGCACACCGAGCGGTTCGCGGCTGGTGGCGAGCACCGACAGGCCCGGGCAGTTCGCCAGCAGCGACTCCGTGAGGGTGGCGGCGGCGTCGATGACGTGCTCGCAGTTGTCCAGCACGAGCAGCAGTTCGCGGCTGGAGCAGTAGTCGGCGAGCTGCCGTGCCGCGTCGCGCGGGCCGGTCTCCGCCGCGATCGCCGCCCCGGCGGCACCGCCGGAGTGCAGCAGCGTCTCGCGCAGCCCGAGCGAGCTGATCACCGCTTCGGGGAGGGTGCGCGGGTCGCTCACCGGGGCCAGCTCGGCGTACCAGACGCCGTCGGCCCAGCGGCCCGCGACCAGGTCACCGGCCTCCTGGGAGAGCCGGGTCTTGCCGGTGCCGCCCGGGCCGGTGATCGTCACCAGCCGCCCCTGCGCGAGGTCCTGCCGCACCGCCGCGAGGTCGCTCTCCCGTCCGACGAAGCTGGTCAGCCGGGCGCGGGCGTTGCCGAGCCCGCACTCCACGGGCCCGCGGCCGCCCGCGGTACGGCCCCGGTCCTGATCGGCCACGGCCGCGCCGCCGGCGGGCGTGCGGTCGTACGTCCAGCCCGCGGGCGCGCCGTGGGCGGAGTCCGCTCCGGGGACGGGGGTGTGCGCGCGGGCGTGGGCGTGGCTACGGGCGGGCGGCGTGCCGGTCGCGCCGGGGCGGCTCCGCGGGCCGTGGTCGCCCTCGCCGGCCCGGTCGGACGGCGCGGCCGGTGCCGGGTGGAGCAGTTCCGCGTGCAGGCGGCGCAGTTCGTCGCCGGGGTCGGCGCCGAGCTGGTCGGCGAGGTCGCGGCGGACCGCCTCGTACGCGGTGAGCGCCTCCGCGGTACGGCCGGCGGCGCGCAGGGCGCGGATGTGCAGGGCCCGCAGCGGCTCGTCCAGGGGGTGCTCGGCGGCCAGTTCGGCGAGTTCGGGCAGCACCTGCCCGGCCCGGCCGAGCGCGAGTTCCGCGGTCAGCCGCTGCCGGTGGGCGTCCAGCCGCAGCGCCTCGCTGCGTACGGCGGCCGTGCCCCGGTCCGGCAGGTCGGCCAGCGCCGGGCCGCGCCACAGCGCGAGCGCGTCGCCGAGCAGCCCGGCGGCCTTCACCGGGTCGCCCTCGGCCAGCGCCTGCGCGCCTTCCTCGGCCAGCCGCTCGAAGCGGTACAGGTCCACGTCGTCGCGGGCCGCCTCCAGCCGGTAGCCGCCGCCGACCGACCCGACCGCGTCGTGCCCCAGCGCCCGCCGCAGCCGCCCGACCAGCGCCTGCAACGCCCCGGTGGCCCCGGCCGGCGGCTCGCCGTCCCACACCTCGTCGATCAGGACGTCCGCGCCGACCACCCGGCCGGGCCGCAACGCCAGCGCGGTGAGCAGCGCGCGCAGCCGGCCGCCCGCGAGCGCGACGGGTTCGCCGTCGCCCCGCAGGGCCTGAGTGGAGCCGAGGATCGCGTATCGCACGGCCCCATTCTTACGGAGTCGGCGTGGCCGGTGTCACGAAGTGCGCGGGGCCGGCGGCGCGGCGGCGCCCGGGCACGGCGGGTACCGGCGGGGTACGGGCCGGAACCAGGGCCTGCCGCCGTCCGTTTTGCGGACGTGGCACGTGTCCGAGCCCGCCCGGGATGGCATGATCGGGCGGCATCACACCGCTGACCCGCCCGCCGCCGACCACGCCCGCCGACCACGCCCGCTGATCGCCCCCGCGAGGAGCCCGCACATGACCGTCACCCCGCTGCGCATGACCAGGCGAGGCGAGAACCGCCGGATCAGCCCGGTGTTCCTCGGCATCACCGCGGTGATGGTGGTCTCCGGCTGGGCGGTGTGGGCGGGCTACGCGTCCGACGCCGGCTTCGCGGTGTTCCTGTTCGTGCTGTCCGGCTGGCTCTTCTCGCTGTGCCTGCACGAGTACGCACACGCCCGTACCGCCCTGCACAGCGGCGACACCAGCATCGAGGCCAAGGGCTACCTCACGCTGAACCCGCTGAAGTACGCCAACGCCGCGCTGTCCATCCTGCTGCCGCTGATCTTCGTCATCCTCGGCGGCATCGGCCTGCCCGGCGGCGCCGTGCTCATCGAGCGCAACCGCATCCGCGGCCGGCTGCGGCACAGCCTCATCTCGGCGGCGGGCCCGCTCACCAACGTGCTCTTCGCCATCCTGCTGATGCTGCCGTTCACCCTCGGCCTGGCCGACTCCTGGCCGCACGACTTCCAGGCCGCCCTCGGGTTCCTCGCGCTGCTCCAGGTGACCGCGGCCATCATGAACTTCCTGCCCATCCCCGGCCTTGACGGCTACGGCGTGATCGAGCCGTGGCTGTCCTACGAAGTGCGCCGCCAGGTGCAGCCGTTCGCGCCGTTCGGGATGCTCGCGGTCTTCGGGGTGCTCTACATCCACTCGGTGAACGTCAAGTTCTTCGACGCGATGTACCACGTGATGACGTGGTTCAAGGTGCCGGACTGGATGGCGGGCTACGGCTACTACCTGTTCCAGTTCTGGAAGCACTAGGGCGCGTTGTGGAAGGAGCGCCGTCCGCCCGACGGGCGGGACCCGTGGCGTCCGGTGCTCCCCTCAGCCTTCGGCGGGGTGAGGTGCCCCCAGAACACGGCCTGGCCGCGCCGCCAGGTCAGCCGTCGGGTCACCCGGCGGCGCGCTGCCCGGCCGCGGCCGTCAACTTCGCCTTGCGGTAGTAGTACCAGCACATGTTGCTGGTGAGGCCGGCGAGCAGCACCCAGACCACCCCGATCCACTGGCCGTTGACGAAGGACACCACCGCGGCCGCCACGGCCAGCAGGCACACGATCAGGGAGTAGAGGGCGAGGCGGGGCATGGCGGTCGGGCTCCTGTGCTGGTGGGGGTGGTCGGGGGTGGCGCGGCCCGGCGGGCCGCCGGACGTCACACGTCGGTGACGCGCAGCCCGGCGTGGGCCTTGTAACGGCGGTTGACGGAGATCAGGTTGGCCACCAGGGACTCGACCTGGTGGGCGTTGCGCAGCCGCCCGGCGAACACGCCGCGCATACCGGGGATACGGCCGGCCAGCGCCTGTACGAGGTCGGTGTCGGCGCGGGACTCGCCGAGCACCATGACGTCGGTGTCGATCGACTCGACCGCGGGGTCCTGGAGGAGCACCGCCGACAGGTGGTGGAAGGCGGCGGTGACCCGGGAGTCCGGGAGGAGCGCGGCGGCCTGCTGGGCGGCGCTGCCCTCCTCGGGGGTGAGCGCGTAGGCGCCCTGCTTGTCGAAGCCGAGCGGGTTGACGCAGTCGATCACGAGCTTGCCGGCGAGGGGTTCGCGCAGCGCTTCGAGGGTCTTCGCGTGGCCCTCCCACGGGACCGCCACGATCACGATGTCGCTGCGGCGGGCGCACTCCGCGTTCTCGGCGCCCTGGACTCCCGCGGCGCCCTTCTCGCCCTCGGCCAGCTCGGCCGCGGCGGCCTCCGCGCGGGCCGCGTCCCGCGAGCCGATCACCACGGACTGGCCGGCCCGCGCCAGGCGGTAGGCCAGGCCCCGGCCCTGGTCGCCGGTTCCGCCCAGCACTCCCACCGTCAGCGCCGACACGTCCGGGAGGGCCCAGGGGTCCTTGGCGGCGGGCTTCTTCACATCGTCAGCGGTCATGCGGCCCATCTTCGCACCGCCCCGCCCCCGTGGGTGTCTGCGCCTCCCGGACAGTAACGGACGGCACAGCGGCGGAAGGCGCGGCGGACCGCGGCGGACATGCCGCAGGCGGCAGGCGGACCGCGGCGGACATGCCGCGGGCGGCGGCGCCCGGCGGCTACCCCGAAAGGACGGGGCGGTCGGCGGGGCCGGCGGCGTCGACCGGGGCCGCGTCCCGCGAGTCGTAGGACATCAGCGCGGGCAGCGCCAGCGCCAGCAGGCCCACCGAGGCGACGCAGGCCAGCCCGCCGGACCAGACCGAGGTCCGCGCGGAGCTCAACGCGGCGACCCCGCCGGAGCGGACCTGGCCCAGTTGCGGCCCGGTGGAGTACGACAGCAGCTCGATCCCGGCCAGCCGGCCGCGCAGGCCGTCCGGGATGGTCGCGTTCCACATGGTGGAGCGGCCGATGCCGCTGACCATGTCACAGGCGCCGGCCGCGGCGAGGAACACCAGCACCAGCCAGATCCGGCCCGACCAGCCCGCGCAGGCCATCGCCAGCCCCCAGCCCGCCGCCGCGGCCACCACCATCCGCCCGTGTCCGCGCACCCGCGAGGCCCACCCGCTGGTGAGGCTGACCAGCAGCGACCCCACCGACCCGGCCGCGTACATCAGGCCGAGCGACCACCGCGCGTGCAGGTCGTCCGCCAGGAAGGGGAAGATCGCCGCCGGGTAGGCGAAGAACATCGCGACCATGTCGATCAGGTACGTGCCCAGCAACTCCTTGCGGCTCCAGGCGTACCGCGCCCCCTCGGCGATCCCCCGCAGCGACGGCGCGCGGGCGTCGTGCGCGGCGGGCGAGCGGCGCAGCCCCAGGGCGAGGAGGACCGAGACGGCGAAGGTCACCGCGTCGATGCCGTAGGACCAGCCGAGGCCCGCGTAGGCGATCACCAGGCCCGCGACGGAGGGGCCCGCGATGGCCCCGATCTGCCAGCGCAGGGCGTTCAGCGACGCGGCCGCCGCGAGCTGGTCGCGGGGCACGATGCGCGGCACGATCGCGTCGAGCGCGGGCCGCTGGAGCCCGGCCAGCGCGCTGGACAGCGCCGCGCCCGCGTACAGCGGCCACACCGCGGGATGCGGGACCGACGTGTTGAGCAGCAGGCCCACCACCAGCAGGCCCTGCGCCGCCTCCGCCCCGACGATCAGCGTCTTGCGGTCCACCGCGTCGGCGAGCGCGCCCCCGTAGAGGCCGAACACGATCAGCGGCACCAACTCCACCGCGCCCACCGCACCCACCGCGACCGCGGAACCCGTCAGCTCCTTGATCTGCACCGGCAGCGCGACCATCGTCAGAAAACTGCCGAAGTTCGTCACCACCCCCGCCGACCACATCAGCCGGAAGTCCCGCGAGCTGCGCCAAGGCGCGAGATCGGGCAGAAGCCCCTTCACTTTCACCCGCGCGAATCTGCCCGCCCCACCACTCCCCCGGCAACGCATTTTCCGTTGGCGGCGCGACAAACACCCACCGGCTGTGACGCGGCGAGGAACGGAAGAGCCGCACACACTCAGGGGCGCGGGGAACTGCGCGCTCAGCAGGCCACCGGCCTGCGGCCGGACACGGACCGCAACGAGAACGGCGAGCAGCCGAGCGAGGCACGGAAGAGCCGCACATCCCCAGGGGCGCGGGGAACCGCGCGACCGGCCCACCACCGAGGGGTGGTCCCTCGCCCGACAGAACGGGGCACCCGGGCGGGTCGCCCCCACCTACTCCCGTGAGTCCCACTCGTCGTTGCGCTCAGCCACCCGCTCCATCGCGTGCTCGGCCTCACCCTTCGTCGCGTAAGGCCCGAACCGGTCCTTGGAGGGGCAGTCCGGCCCCTCCTCGACCCGCTTGTGCTTGAGGCAGTAGAACCACTCCCCCGGCTTCCCCGCGGGCTTGCTCGCCTTGTGAAAGGCCATCGCGCTCTCCTTCTCGCTCACCGGCGGGTGCGGGCCGCCCGGCCCGGCCGAGCCCCTCCCGTTGCCGGGCGCCGCCCCTTCCCATCGTGCCCGATCTCCCGTGGATACACTCGTCGGCATGTCTGGTCAGTCGCTGGTCGTACCCGGCACCCTCTCCCCCGCCCGCCAGGTGCCCGGGGCGATCCCGCGCCCCGAGTACGTGGGCAAGCCGGGGCCGACCCCGTACACGGGTCCCGAGGTGCAGGACGAGGAGACCGTCGAACGGATGCGGATCGCCTCGCGGATCGCCGCGCGGGCGATGGAGGCGGCGGCGAAGGCCGTGGCGCCCGGGGTGACCACGGACGAGCTGGACCGGATCGCCCACGAGTACATGGTCGACCACAAGGCGTACCCGTCGGACCTGGGCTACCGCGGCTTCCCGAAGTCGCTGTGCACCTCGGTCAACGAGGTGATCTGCCACGGCATCCCGGACTCGTCGGTGCTGCGGGACGGCGACATCGTCAACCTGGACGTGACCGCGTACATCAACGGCGTGCACGGCGACTGCAACGCGACGTATCTCGTCGGGGACGTGGACGAGGAGTCGCGGCTGCTGGTGGAGCGCACCCGGGAGGCGCTGGAGCGCGCGATCAAGGCGGTGCGGCCGGGCCGCCGGATCAACGTGATCGGGCGGGTGATCGAGTCGTACGCGAAGCGCTTCGGGTACGGCGTGGTGCGCGACTTCACCGGGCACGGCATCCACACCGCCTTCCACTCGGGCCTGGTGATCCCGCACTACGACGACCCGCGGGCGACCACGGTGATGCAGCCGGGGATGACCTTCACCATCGAGCCGATGCTGACACTGGGCACGTACGAGTACGACCTGTGGGAGGACGGCTGGACGGTCGTCACCAAGGACCGCAAGCGGACTGCCCAGTTCGAGCACACGCTGGTCGTGACGGCCGAAGGAGCCGAGGTACTCACGCTCCCTTGACGGGCGGCGCCCGGTAGGGTTTGCGGCGATCCCACCGGGTACGAAGGAGAGCCGACGCGCCATGATCCGCCGCAGGTTGTGCCTCGGGGCCGCCGCCATCGCGCTGACCGTGCCGCTGGCCGGTTGCGTGACGGTGCACGGCGAGCGCGCACTCATCCCGTCGATACGGCCCGCCGAGGCGGCCAAGGTGCTGGCGAACTTCGCCGCGCAGAACAACAAGGCGACCAAGTCGTACGACGAGCAGGCGATCGCGGCCATCGAGGCCGGGCCACTGGGCACGATCGACCAGGCCGGGGTACGGGCCAAGCACGCCAACAACCCGCAGGGGAACGCGGATTACTCGGCGCTGAAGTTCTCGCACGCGAAGTTCCTCATCCCCGAGCAGCGCGGCTGGCCGAAGTTCTTCGTGGCGGAGGCGCAGACCGACCGCAACGGCGACTCGCGCTGGCTGCTGGCGTTCCGCCGCGGCGGCCCCGACGAGCCGTGGATGGCGGACTTCCTGGGGGTGGCCACGCCCGACGCGCTGCCGCACTTCGCGGTCGACAAGCACGGCCACGCCGAGGCGTTGCCGCTGGCGGGCACCGATCTGCAGGTCCAGCCGGGGCAGTTGAGCGCGCAGTACACCGACTACCTGGACAGCGGGAAGGACGACGGGAAGAACGGGGCCGGCCCGGCACAGGTGTTCACGGACGGGCCGGCCACCTCCGGCCTCAAGACGAGCCACGAGAAGTCCGCGCGGACCGCCGACACCGTGACCCAGTACGCCGATCAGCCCGACATCTCCGGCGACTTCGCGCCCATCGCGCTGCGCACCACCGACGGCGGCGCGATCGTCTTCTTCGGCTCGCGCCACCAGTCCCGGGCGACCTTCCGTGCCGGGTACCAGCTCACGCTCGACAAGGACACGAAGGCGCTCACCTCGGGCACCCCCAAGACGTCGATCACTCTCGCCCGCGTCGCCCAGAACATGGTGGCCGTGCCGCCGAGGAAGGCCGGCGCGAAGGTGACGTTCCTCAGCAGCCTGACGGGACTGGTCTCCGCGAAGGGTGAGTAGGACGGGTGCCCCTGGGTGAGTGCGGCTCGCCGCGTGCTTGCCCGGGGTTCGCTCAGCGGCCCCACGCGACGGACTCGGGCTCGAACTCGTAGCCGAACTGGGCGCAGGCGTCGGTGAGGACGGCGAGTACGGGCAGCGGGTCGGGCAGCGGCAGGTCGGGGCCGTGGCCGTCGAGCCACTGGACGGAGTTCCCGGAGGGCAGCCGCGCGGGCGGCAGCAGGACGTAGCTGCCGCGGCAGTGCCAGCGGATGCCGGGGTGCTCGTCGGCGGTCTCGGGGTGGCTGTCCAGCTCGCAGGGCCACCACTCGTCCTCGTCGGCGGGGGTGCCGCGGGTCGCGGTGAAGAACATCAGCCGGTCCTCGCCGTAGGCGGCGACCGGCCCGATCGTGGCGGCGTCGACAGTCAGCCGCTCCAGGGCGAGCCGGCCCGCGTCCGCGGGGACGTCGAGCACGTCGTGGCCGATGCCGGTCGCGGTGACGAAGTTCGCCAGCGGGTTGGTGCGCAGCCAGTCCTCGACGCGCTGCGGCTCGGTGGACGCCTGGGTCTGCCAGGCCAGCGAGATCGGGTGCAGGCCCGGGATGGGGCAGCCGATCCGCTCGCAGGAACAGCCGAAGCCCTCGGGGTGGGCGGCGGGCACCAGCCGGTAGCCGGCCTGGGCGGCGGCCCGGGTCAGTTCGTCGCGCCGCGGGTCGGGCACGGAGGGGCGGGAGCGGGAGCCGCGGGCGGAGCGCGGCGCCCGGGCGGGGCGGGCGGCGGTCGAGGAGGACGACCCGCTGTCCGCGCCTCGGCGCAACCAGCCGGACAACCTGTTCCTGCCTGCCATCGAGCTCCTTCCCTCGCCCCCGGGGCCACCGGCGGTACTCGACACGGTACGCCCACGGTTGAGGCCATCCTGCCTCCTGGCTGGATTGAACAGCCACTCGGGGTGGAAGTGTTCCCGTGCAACCTTTACCGACGGGGTGTCGGCAAGGTCTTGACGAAAGAAGTTAGGTAAGCCTTACTTAGGTGGACCTGAGTCCCCGCCCGACCGATGTTTCAGGAGTTCCCCTTGTCGCCGCTGCCCGTCGCCGCCCCCTTCTCCACCGTCATCCGCACCGCGAGCCAGGACCTGCACACCCAGGTGAACAACACGGAGTTCATGAGCGACATGCTCGGGGGCCGTCTCGGCGTCGAGGCGTACGCCCGCTACACCGAGCAACTGTGGTTCGTGTACCGCGCGCTGGAGGACGGCTCCGCCGCGCTCGCCGACGATCCGGTGGCCGGGCCGTTCCTGTACCCCGAACTCCTGCGGGTGCCTTCGCTGGAGCGCGACCTGGACCACCTGCGCGGCCCCGGGTGGCGGCGGAAGGCGGTCCCGGTGCCGGCCACCGCCGCGTACACCGCGCGGATCGCCGAGGTCGCCGCCTCCTGGCCGGCCGGTTACGTCGCGCACCACTACACCCGCTACCTCGGCGACCTCTCCGGCGGGCAGGTGGTGCGCGACACCGCGCAGAAGACGTGGGGCTTCGACCACAAGGGGGACGGCGTGCGGTTCTACGTCTTCGACGCGATCCCCAACCCGGCCGCCTTCAAGCGGGAGTACCGCACCCTGCTGGACGCGATGCCGCTCGACGCCGCCGACCGGGACCGCGTCATCGCCGAGTCCCGCCTCGCCTTCACCTTCAACGGGGCTTTGCTCGCGGAGCTCGCGGGCGCCTGACCCCCCGAGGTGCCCCGTCCGGCCGGTGGAGGGACCACCTGCCGGTGGGGGCTTGTCGCGCAGTTCCCCGCGCCCCTTGGGGGTTGCCGTCCTTCCGCGGAAGGAGCCGCACCCCCCAGGGGCGCGTGGGGGTGGTCCGTCAGCCGGCGGAACCGCGCAGCCGCTTGGGTCGGGCCACCAGAACGGTCGCCGCGGCGCCCGTCACCACGAGGGCGCCCGCGGCGCCGAGGAGCAGGGGGACGGGGGTGTCGGAGCCGGTGGACGCGAGCGTCGCGCCGGCGTCGGTGCCGCCGGCGGTGGCCGCCCCGGGAGCCTCGACGGACGCGTCGGACACCGTGGGAGCGGGGCTGCCCGCGGGAGCGGTGGGCAGCGCCGCCCCCTCGTCGAGGGAGACCGCGACCGTCACCGGGTCGAGCGCGTCGCCGGCCTGGTAGAACCCGCTGAAGACCTTCGCGCCGTCGGCGGACAGCGCGGCCGCGGCCGAAGTGATCGTGACCACCTGGCCGTTGACCGCCGGCGCCACCCCGCTGAGCGTGGCCACGTCGAGGTCGTCGTAGCTGCTGGACTTGCCGGTGGTCATGTCCTTGCTGGTGACGTCGGCGGTGAGGGTGCCGGTGGCGCCGTTGGTGCTCACCTTGAGGTCACTGAAGGACAGGTCGAGCGCGTAGGTCCCGCCGGTGAGGTGCCCGAGGAAGTGGACGCCGCCGGAGAACGAGGCGTTGAGCGTCTTGCCGTCGGCGTCCCACGTGCCGGTGCCCTTCGGGAAGCGGTAGCCGGAGGCGGTGGCGGTGGCGCCGCCGGTCGACTCGACCTTGCCGTCGGCGATCGGGCCGGTGACGTAGCTGCGGAAGGACTCCTTGACGCCCCAGTCGAGGTTGCCGTCGACCACGGTGGCAGGGGTGCCGGGTGCGGCGCTGGTGGGCGGGGTGGTCGGTTCGGTGCTGGGGTCGGTGCCCGGGGCGGTCGTGGGCGCCGTGGTGGGCGGGGTGGTGGGTGGGGTGGTCGGGGGCGTGGTCGGCGCGGCGCCGGCCGTCACCGCGAGGTCCGCCGGGTCGAGCGCGGTGCCCGCCTGGTACATGCCGTTGAACGCCTGCGCGCCGTCGGCGGTCAGGGCCGCCGCGATCCCGTCGTAGGTGATCGCGCCGGTGGCGTCGTGGCCCGCCGTGGCCGCCGACAGGTCGAGCGAGGCGAAGTCAACGTCGTCGGAGGTGGCGCCGGCCGCGGTCACGTCAGCGGTCAGGGTGCCGGTGGTGCCGGTGGTGGTCAGCTTGATGTCGGCGAGCTTGATGTCGAAGCCGTGCAGCGTCGAGGCGAACTCCACGCTCCCGTCGAACGCGACGGTCACCGCGTGCGTGCCCGTGTCGTACGTCCCGGTGCCGCCGGAGAAGCGGTAGGTGCCGTCGGCGTTGGTGCCGGCCCCGTCCGCGGTGGTGATGGTGCCCGCCGCCGGGCCGGTGACGTAGCTGCGGAAGGACTGCTTCAGGCCCCAGTCGAGCGTGCCCCCGCTCAGGGGCAGGGTCGGCGGCGCGCCGTCCGCGGCGGCGGCGAGCGCGGGCAGCCCGAGCGCGGCGGCGCCCCCGGCGGTGGCGGCGGCTATCGCCAGGGCGAGCACGCGGGAACGGTGCCGGCGGGGCATGCGGGTGACTGCGGACATGGTCGAAGGTCTCCTCGACGGAAGGGGATGGGCGGGTGATCGGGTGAACGGTGGGGGGTCGGTGACAGACGGGGGCCGGTGGGCCGCGAACAGGCGTGCGCCGAGGGCCGCTTCGGGCCGCCGTCAGTCGGCCTCGGGCCCGGATGTCGGTCCGGGCCCGAGACCGGGTTGGGGAGCGCGGGGTTCGGGAGCGCGGGGTTCAGGAGCGCGGGGTTCCGTCGCGCGGGGTTCGGGAGCGCGGGGTTCGGTGACGCGGGGTTCCGTCGCGGCCGGTCGGGGTTCCGTCGCGGCCGGTTCCGTCGTGCCGGGTTCGGTCCCGGCCGGTTCCGTCGTGCCGGGTTCGGTCCCGGCCGGTTCCGTCGCGCTGGGTTCGGTCCCGGCGAGTTCGGTCGGGGCAGATTCAGCTGCGGCCGGTTCCGTCGCGGCCGGTTCCGTTGCCGCCGGCTCGGTCGCGGCGGGTTCCGACGCGGCGGGTTCCGTCGCGGCGGATTCGGTCGCGGCCGGTTTTGCCCGGCGGCGGTTGCGGTTCCTGAGCAGCACGGCCGCGGCCAGCGCGAGCACGACCGCCGCGCCGAGGGCCGCCACGGTGACGGTGCCGGCCGAGGTGCCGTCGGCGGCGTTCCCGGTAGGCGGTGCGGCGGCCGGCGACGGGGTGGGCTTCGCCGCCGGTGCGGCGGCGGCCGTGGTCGGGGTAGTTCCGATGTCCGGCAGCGCGGGCAGCTTCGCGGACGCCGTGAGGGCGGCCGAGACGCTGAGCGGGTCCATCGGCGTGCCCGCGGTGTAGAGGCCGTTGAACCTCGCGGCGCCCTGCGCGGTGAGCGTGGTGGGCGCGTCCTCGATGGCGAGCAGGCCGTTCTTCGGGGTGGGCGCGGCGGGCACCGTGAAGGTCGCGAAGGGGACGCCGTCGGCGTAGAGCGTGCCCTTGGTGCCGGCGAGGTGCACGCGGACCGCACCGAGGGCGAGGTCGAGCCCGTACGAGCCGTCGGCGGCGCGCATGCCGAGGAAGCGGACGGTGCCGGCGAAGTGGGCGTCGAGGGTGTGCCGCTTGGCGTCGTAGCTGCCCCGGCCGCTGCCGAAGCGGTAGACGGCGCCGCCGTCCTGGGCCCCGCCGGACACCTGCGTACGGCCGCGGGCGAGGTCGCCGGTGACGTACTCGCGGAAGGTGCGGCGCACCCCCCAGTCGACGGCGCCGTCGGCGAGGGTGCCGGAGGTGGCGGCGGGCGCGCCCGAAGTGGGCGTGGCGGTGGGCTTCTTGGCGGGCGCGGTGGTCGCGGCAGCGGCCCGGTGCAGGTCGACGGAGAGCGTGACCGGGTCGAGCGCGGTGCCCGCGGTGTAGTACCCGGCGAAGGCGCGGGCGCCCTGCGCGGTGAGGGTCGTGGGGACGTTGCCGAGGTTGAGCTGCGTACCGGTGACGCCCTGGGTGCTGACGCCGCCGAGGGCGAGCGCGGCGAGCGGGACCTGGGCGGTGGTGGTGACCTTGCCGGTGCCCTTGTCCTTGCTGCGCATGTCGGCGTAGAGGGTGCCCGCGTGGCCGGAGATCCGCACGGTGGGGCGGGAGATGGTGAGGTCGAGGAGGTAGGCGCCGTTGCTCCGCCGGTGCCCGAGGAAGCGCACGCCGCCCTGGAAGCCGGCGGTGAGCGCGCCGGTCGCCTGGTCGTACGAACCCTGCGCGGACGGGAAGCGGAACTGGCTGCTGCCGACGGTGTCCGCGCCCCCGGTCAGGCTCCAACTGCCTTGCGCGATAGGGCCGGTGACGTAGCTCTGGAACGACGCCTTGATGCCCCAGTCGAGCCGGCCGCCGGAGACCGTGCGGGTGCTGGAGGCCGCGGGCGCCGCCTTCACGGCCGCGGGGGCCTTCGGTGACGCGGGGCCCTTCAGTGCCGCGTGCGCGGAGGTCGCCGGCGGCAGCAGGACGGCGGCGAGCAGCGCGGCGCCCGCGGTGGCGAGGGTGGCGACGCGTGCCCGAGGAGGCACGCGGCGGCGCGCTCGGGCCCGGACGCGGGCAGGGCGGAGCAACGGCATACGGACCCCTCAAGGACTGGATAACTTAGGTAAGGCTAACCTAAGCTAACCTCCTCGGAAGCGGGAAGCCCCGCCCCCGGGTCCGGCACGGCGACGACGACAGGCGGTATGCGGTGAAGAGACGGTCAGCGCGGCGGACTGACGGTGCCTCGGCCGGAGGGCCGTCGCGCCGGACCCGGGAGCGGGCGCGCCGGAGGCCGCGGGGGCGCGGGGAGTTGCTCGCCCCGGTGGCCGGGATCGTGCTCGCGGCGCTGCTGGCCGGGTGCGGAGGGAGCGCCGGGAGCGGGCCCTCGGGTTCGTCCGCTTCCTCCGGGACCACCGGTTCCTCGGGCGCTTCTGGCTCCTCGACCGCGGCGCCCGCCGACACGGTGCAGCCGCTGTCCGGTACGCCCGTGCCCCAACTGCCCGCCACCGTAAGGTCGTCCGACGGCCGTACCGTCACCGTCCGCAGCGACGACCGGATCATCCCGCTCACCGGCGGCCTGTCCGAGGTGGTCTTCACCCTCGGCCTCGGCGACCACGTGGTGGCCCGCGACATCTCGGCGACCTTCGCCCAGGCCGCCGGGCTCCCCCTGATCACCCGCGCCCACGACGTCTCCGCGGAGGGCGTGCTCTCGCTGCACCCCACCCTCGTGCTCGCCGAGTCCACCACCGGCCCGGCCGACGCGATCGCGCAGATACGGGCGGCGGGCGTCCCGTTGGTGGTCCTGCCGACCGCCACCTCGCTGTCCGACGTGGGCCCGAGGATCGACGCGGTGGCCGCCGCGCTCGGCGTGAAGCCCGCCGGCGCCCGGCTACGCGAGCGCACCGCGCGGCGGATCGCCGCCGTACGGAAGGCGATTCCCGCCGAGGCCCACCAGCCGCGGGTGGCCTTCCTCTACCTGCGCGGCACCGCGTCCGTCTACCTCATCGGCGGGCGCGGCTCCGGCGCCGACTCCCTCATCGCCGCGGCCGGCGGCATCGACGCGGGCGTCGCGTCCGGCCTGGACAAGGACTTCACCCCGATCACCGCCGAGGCCCTGGTGAAGGCGGCGCCCGACGTCATCCTGGTGATGACCAAGGGGCTCCGCTCGGTGGGCGGGACCTCCGGCCTGGAGAAGGTGCCGGGCGTCGCCCAGACCCCGGCCGGCCTGGACCACCGGGTGGTCGCCATCGACGACGGCACCCTGCTCAACTTCGGCCCGCGCACGGATGTCGTGCTGCGCGAACTGGCCGACGGAATAAGGAAGTCGGCGACGTGACAGCCCGGCAGGACGAGGTGCCGGCGATCGCGGTGGCCACCGTCCGCCCGGCCGCCCGCCGGCGCCCCGGGCCCAAGTCGCCCGGAGCGGCGGCTCGTTCGGTGGGGGCGCGTACGCGTACCGGTGCCGCCGGCGCGTACGACGGCACGTCAGCGGTGGGCTCGTACAACTCCCTTGTCGTAGAAGCGGATACGGCCGCGGATACTGCTTCGGATACAGCCGCGGATTCGGCCGTCGGTCCACTCGCGGGCCTCGCGGAACCCTCCGAACCTCCTTATCGCAAGCGCCGGTTGACCGTTCTCCGGCCCGGCGTCGCGCGGCGCGAGGCCGTACTCGGTACGACGCTGGCCGTCGGACTGGTGCTGCTCGCGCTGCTGTCGGTCGGTGTGGGGGCGTACCACATCGGTACGGGGGACGTCGTGGCGTCGGTGGCGCACCGGATCGGGTTCGGCGGCCATCGGCTGGACCGGGTCGGCGAGTCCGTGCTGTGGGACGTGCGGGTGCCGCGGGTGGTGCTCGCGGTGCTGGTCGGGGCGTCGCTCGGCTGCGCGGGCGCCTTGATGCAGGGCGTGTTCGGCAACCCGCTGGCCGAGCCGGGGGTGATCGGGATCTCCTCGGGCGCCGCCGTCGGTGCCGCCGGGTCCATCGCGCTCGGCCTCGGCTTCGCCGGGAACTGGACGGTCACGGTCTGCGCGTTCGGCGCCGGCCTGCTGACGGTGCTGGCGGTCTACGGGCTCTCCCGCTCCGGCGGCCGCACGGAGGTGGTGACGCTGGTGCTCACCGGCATCGCCGTCAACGCCTTCGCGGGCGCCGCGATCGGCCTGTGCGTGTTCTACGCGGACAACGCGCAGCTCACCGAGATCACCTTCTGGCAGCTCGGTTCGCTGTCGCAGGCGACCTGGCCCAAGGTGCTCGCGGTGCTGCCGTGCGCGGCGGCCGGGCTCGCCGTCGCGCCGTTCTTCGCCCGCCGCCTGGACCTGCTCGCACTCGGTGAACGCCAGGCGCGGCACCTCGGTGTCGACGTGGAGCGGATGCGGCTGGCGCTGATCGCGGTGGTGGCGCTGCTGACCGCCGCCGCGGTGGCGGTCGCCGGCATCGTCTCCTTCGTCGGGCTGGTCGTGCCGCACCTGCTGCGGATGGCGGCCGGCCCCGGCCACCGCTTCCTCCTGCCGGGCAGCGCGCTCGGCGGCGCGGTGGTGCTGGTGGCCGCCGACCTCGCCGCGCGGACCCTCGCGGCGCCGGCGGAACTCCCGCTCGGGGTGCTGACCGCGCTGGTCGGCAGCCCGTTCTTCTTCTGGTTGCTGCGCAGGACCCGTGGCCGGCAAGGGGGTTGGGCGTGAACGTACGACGCCTGCGCGGCGGACCGGCCGGCATGGGGCTCTTCCCGCGCCGGCCCGCACCGCCGGCCCCGGCCCGGCCCGGCGACGTGCTCGCCGAGGCCCGCGCGCTGCGGGTACGGCTCGGCGCGCGATCGGTGCTGGAGGACGTGTCGCTGGCCGTACCCGCCGGGGAGGTGCTCGCCCTGGTCGGCCCGAACGGCGCGGGCAAGTCCACGTTGCTGGCCGCGCTCGCGGGCGACCTGCCGGCCGCCGGCGGCGAGGTGCTGGTCGGCGGCGCGCCCGTAGCGAGCTGGACGCCCGCGCAACTCGCGCTGCGCCGGGCGGTGTTGCCGCAGTCCGCGCCGCTCGCCTTCCCGTTCACGGTCGACCGGGTGGTCCGGATGGGGCGCGCGCCCTGGGCCGGGCGCGGTGCCGGCGACAGCTCCGGCGACAGGGACGATGCCGCGGTCGCCGGCGCCATGGCGGCCACCGGCGTCCACGCCCTGTCCGGGCGGCCGTATCCGGCGCTGTCCGGCGGCGAGCGCGCCCGCGTCGCCCTCGCGCGCGTCCTGGCCCAGCAGGCGCCGCTCCTCCTCCTGGACGAGCCCACCGCGGCGATGGATCTGCGCCACCAGGAACTCGTCCTGCGCGTCTGCCGCGACCAGGCCGCCGCCGGCCGCGCCGTCGTGGTCGTCCTGCACGACCTCGGGCTCGCCGCGGCCCACGCCGACCGCGTCGCCGTGCTGTCCGCCGGCCGCCTCACCGCCCACGGCTCCCCCGCCCGCGTCCTCACGGCCGGGCTGCTCACCCGCGTCTACCAGCACCCGGTGGAGGTCTTCCGCCACCCCCGCACCCACCTGCCGGTGGTGCTCCCGCGCCGGTAACCCACGGTGGGGAGGCAGCGCCTGCCTCGGGCCCCGCGCTTGGAAAGGTGTTGGCAGTTGAGCGTTCCGTCTCCTCCGGTCCAGGTTCGGCAGGGCGCCGCAGACGGTCGCGGTGAAGCCGTGCTGGGGGCTGGAGCGCCCCCTCACGCAGGCCGACCCGGACCTCTGCGCCGGTCGAGAACGTCTCGTCGGGGAGCGCTCGGGCGGGTGCGAGGTCGCGCAGGAAGTGCGTGGAGGGCGGACCGCTGCGGGGCCGGGGTCCACCGGGTGCAGCGGACCGCCTGACAGCATGATCGTCGACACGCTCACACCCCGACGTCCGCTCCAGCCCGGTCCCGCCTGCGTCCTGCTTGCCGCCCTGGCGATCCGGACCGCCCGTACCAGCGACGCCGGGCGCTGACCGAGGCCCGCTCCGGCTGCACTTGCCGGCCGCACGCGGTCGGGTGTTCGCGGTGCCGTGCCACGCACTGCGGCGGGTCAACCACGTGTGGCCGCGCCAACCGCCGGATGTCGTCCTTCGCCGGCACGGCCGCTACGACGGCGGTCGACAGGGAACCGCGCGAGCCGATGCGGCCGCTCTGGCATCGCTTCAGCCGGCCTTCGCCGGCCCTGCCGCTCGGCACCTCCGTGGCGGACGCGTGGGGGACGTCGACGATGGATTCGGGGGACGCGCGGCCGTGGGCGCCGGCCAACCGTGTTCGTCCCCTTGTGCTCCGAGCGGCCGTGGTGTCCCCGGTTTCTGATGTACTCCCTGAGTGCGAATGCGTCATGCCGCTGTCCGTCTGCCCCGTGGCACCATGGGATGATCATGACGATACGTGTGCTGATCGCCGACGACCAGGAGATGGTGCGGCGCGGGCTGCGGCGGACGCTCGCCGCCCAGCCTGACATCGACGTCGTGGGCGAGGCCGGCGACGGCGTCACCGCACTGGCCCTGGCCCGCGAACTGCGGCCGGATGTGGCCCTGGTCGACGTCCGGATGCCGGGGCTGGACGGGCTGGAGGTGACCCGGCGGCTCGCGGGCGGCCCCGAGGGGGTCCGGGTCGTGGTGGTGACGACCTTCGACCTGGACGAGTACGTGTATCCGGCCCTGCGGCATGGTGCCTCGGGCTTTCTGTTGAAACGGTCCGGGCCCGCGCTGCTGGTGGAGGCCGTTCGCGCGGCGGTCGCCGGGGACCAGTTGATCAGCCCGTCGGTGAGGGTGCGGCTGCTGAAGGAGGTGACCGGCGTGGGGCGTGGTCGGCCCGCCCCGGCGGCGCCGGGAGAACCGCTCACCGAGCGGGAGACCGAGATCGCCGGGCACGTCGCACTGGGCAAGACCAACGCGGACATCGCCCGCGAACTGTTCATCTCCGCCGGGACGGTGAAGACGCATGTCGCCGCCGTCCAGCGGAAACTGGGCGTGCGCAACCGGGTGGGCATCGCCGTCTACGCGTGGGACGCCGGATTCGCCGACGCCGCCCGGACAGCGGAGGGACCTGCGTGATGGGCCGACGCCCCCGCCCCGCCCCGTCGGCCGCCGCGGCGGGTCGCACGGACCTCACCGCGACGAAGGCCCCGACGAAGGCCCCGACGGAGGCCGCGGCGGAAGGCGGGCTCCGGATCGGGTGGGCCGCGGGGCTGGCGGCGCTGGTACTGCTGCCCGCCGTCGCCGGGCGCCCGGTGGCGCTCGTGACGGCGGTGCCCGCCGCGCTGGCCGCCTTCGTGCTGTGCCTGCGCGTGCCCTGGCGCCGGGTGGCGGGTGTGCCCGCGGCGGCGTCGTCCGCCGTGTGCCTTGCCTCCTCGGCCGCCGATCTGGCCTTCCGGGGCCCCAAGGGCTACGTCGTGCTGTGGGCGGTGGTCGAACTCCCGGCGCTGCTCCTGCTGCTGCGGCGGGTCGCCCGCCGGGCGCCGGAGCGGACGGCCCTGGTGACGGGCCCGCTGCTCGCGCTGGCCGCGGTGTTGATGCCGCTGCGGCTGGCGGCCGCTGAACCGCCCGTAGCGCCGCACGCGGTCGTGCTGAGCTGCGTGCTGGGCCTCTTCCCCGCGGGGCTCGCGGCGGGTGTGGGGCTGTACTTCCGTGCTGTGGAGGCGCGGCGCGGGCGGGCCGTGGTCAGCGCGCTGCACGCCCAGCGGCTCCAGGTCGCCGCGGATCTGCACGACTTCGTCGCGCACGAGCTGACGGGAATCGTCGTCGAGGTGCAGTCCGCGCGGTGGGCGGGTGGCCTGGACGAGGAGGAGACGGCGGAGCTGCTGGCCCGGGTGGAGGCGGCCGGTATGCGGGCCCTGGAGTCCATGGACCTGACGTTGGGCTCGCTGCGGGAGGGCGTGGCCCCCGACCGTACGTGCGGCCTCGCCGACCTGCCCGCCCTCGTCGGCCGTTTCGCCGCGGCCGGGCACGGCCCGCGGGCCGAACTGGTGCTGGAACCGGGCCTGGAGGACGTACTGCCTCGGCTGTCGGACGACGCCGCCTACCGCGTGGTCGTGGAGGCGCTGACGAACGTGCGCCGTCACGCCGAGGGCGCGGCCCAGGTGACGGTGACCGTCGCGCGTACCGCGGGTGGCGTGGAGGTGACGGTCGCCGACGACGGCCGCACGGTCCCGGCCCGTACGGGCCCCCGGCACGGCGGCGGTACGGGTCTGGCCGAACTGACCCAGCGTCTCGAAACCCTCGGCGGCTCGCTGACCTGCGGTCCGCACCCGACGGGCTGGCGCGTACGGGCGCTGCTGGCGGCGTGACGCCCACCCGGCGGACGCCCGGGCACGAGGCACCCGGCACTCGGGCATCGGTGCGCCGGCTGCTCCCCCGCGATATCTGCCGAACGGCAGATGCGGGCGCACCCCCCGCTCGCGCACCCTCGGAGGGCCTGATCACCGACCCACCCGGAGGACCCCGTGCGCCCCCTCGTCCCGGCCGGCGCCCCCGCGCTTGCCGCCGTCCTGCTCGCCCTCGGCTCGCTGACCGCCTGCTCCGTGGACGCGAAGAACGCCACCCCGCGCAGCACGGCGTTCGCGTTCGGCGGCGACACCCTCGATGTCCGGGCGCACGGCATCCCGACCGACCTCGTCGCCGCCGACCGGAAGGACGTCGAGGTCACGCGCTGGTTCGACGCGAAGGCCGGCAGCAAGAAGACGCTGGTCTGGAAGCTGCACGGACGGACCCTCGACCTGGACGCCCGCTGCAAGGGGCTCGCGCTGTGCGACGCCCGCTTCCGCGTGGAGGTGCCGCGCGGCCTGACCGTGCTCCGCGACGGCCGCCCCACGAAGCTGCGCGGGGGCAAGCACTGATGCTGGAGCTGATCGACGTCACCAAGACCTACCGCGGCGGCAAGCGCGCCGTGGACGGCGTCACGCTGCGTCTGGCCCCCGGCATGCTGGGCCTGCTCGGCCCCAACGGCGCCGGCAAGTCCTCTCTGATGCGGATCGCCGCCACCGTCACCCGCCCGGGCAGCGGGCGTGTGCTGTGGCACGGCGCTGACGCGGTCGCCCGGCCGAACGCGCTGCGCGCCGCGCTCGGTTACCTTCCCCAGGACTTCGGCGTCTACCCGAATCTGTCGGCCCCGGAGTTCCTGCGCTACCTCGCCGCCGCGAAGGGCCTGTCCGCGCGCACCGGCCGCGCCCGTACCGCGGAGCTGCTGCGGCTGGTGAACCTCGAAGAGGCCGGCAGGCGGCCGCTGAAGGGGTTCTCGGGCGGCATGCTGCGCCGGGTCGGCATCGCGCAGGCGCTGCTCGCCGACCCCGAGGTGCTCATCGTCGACGAGCCCACCGCCGGACTCGACCCGGAGGAGCGGGTCCGCTTCCGCAACCTGCTCAGCGACCTGGCGGCCGACAAGATCGTGCTGCTGTCGACGCACATCGTCTCCGACGTCGAGTCCGTCGCCCACGACATCGCCGTGGTGGCCGGCGGCCGGCTGCTCTATCGCGGCACCCCGGAGGAGCTGCTGCGGCGCACCGCGGGCCTGGTGTGGGAGCTGTCGGCGCGGGCTGAGGACCTGGCGGCGGTGCGCGCCCGCTTCACCGTCAGCCGCATGGTGCGCACGCCCGGCGGCGTCAGGGTGCGGCTGATCGCAGGGCACCGCCCGGCGCCGGAAGCGGTGCCCGCGGAGCCGGACCTGGAGGACGCCTACCTGGCGACGGTCGCGGATCGCCGACAGGAAGCCGCGTGATGAGCGCCGCATCCGCAGGACGCGGACTCTCCTCGGTCTCCTCGGTCGCCGGGGTCGCCCTCGCCGACCTGCGCGACCGGACCCGCCGCCCGTCCTACGCCGTCACCCTGCTCGCCACCGTGGCCCTGGGGTGGCTGGCCGTTCCGGCGGCCGGCAGCCACTGGGTGATCCTGCAGATCGGCGACCACCGCGGCACGTACAACAGCGCCTACGTGGGTCTGGCCACCGCGCTGGCCGGGACGCTGTGGCTGGCGCTCGGCGGCTTCTACGTCGTGCGGGGTGTGCCGGCCCGCGACGAGTCCTCGGGCGTCGGGCGGCTGCTGGCGGCGACCCCGCTGCGCACGACCGCGTACTTCGCGGGGAAGCTGCTCGGCAACGTCCTGGTGCTCGCCTCGATGCTCGGGGCGCTCGCGGTGACCGCGCCGGTGATGCAGCTGCTGCGCGGCGAGTCGCGGGCCGTGGACCCGGTGGCGCTGCTGTTGCCCTTCGCCGTGCTGGCGCTGCCGGTCATGGTGGCCGTCGCGGCGGCCGCGCTGCTCATCGACACGGTGCCTGGGCTGCGCGGGGGGCTCGGCAACGTGGTCTGGTTCTTCGTCTGGCTGGCCTTCGCCTTCGCCGGGCAGGGCCCGAGCGCGCCGCTCGGCGGCATCGGCGTGCACGAGGCCACCCGGTCCATGCGGGCCGATCTGCTCGCCCAGGCGCCCGGCGCGCGCGGCGGCTTCAGCCTCGGCTTCACCTACACCGACACGCCGCTGCGCGTCTTCACCTGGGACGGCTTCACACCGGGCGGCAGCTTCCTGCTCGGCCGTGCCGCGATCGTCGCGCTCGCGGTGCTCTGCGCGCTGCTGCCGAGTCTGTGGTTCCCTCGTTTCGACCCGGCGAGGGCCCGCGCCACCACGCCCGTACGCCCGCCTGCGCCGCCGTCGGCCGCCGCTGCGCCGAGGCCGGCGCCCGTGCAGGGCCCGCTCACTCCCGCCAGTACCGGCGGGATGCTCTTCCCGCGCCTGTACGCCGCCGAGCTGCGGATCTTGATGCAGGGCACCCGCTGGTGGTGGTGGGGCACAGTGGCGCTGCTGACCCTGACCGCCTTCGCCGCGACCGGCAGCGGTGCGACCCGCTTCGTGCTCCCGGCGGCCTGGATCTGGCCGGTCCTGCTGTGGTCCCGGCTCGGCTCCCAGGCCGCCGAGCACCGGGTCGACGCCCTGCTCGGCGCGGCCCCCCGCCCGTACCGCCGAGTGCTGGCCGAGTGGGCGGCCGGCGTCACCCTCACCGCCGCCACCGGGCTCGGCCCGCTGGCCGTCCTGCTGCGCGACGGCGACTCCCGCGGCGTCGCCTGCTGGCTCGCGGCGGCCACGTTCATCCCCTCCCTCGCGCTCGCCCTCGGCACCCGCAGCCGTGGCCACCGGCTCTTCCAGGCCCTCTACGTGCCGGTGTGGTACGCGGCCGCGAACGGGCTGAGCGCCCTTGACTTCATGGGCGCCACCCGCGCCCCCGGCACGGCCGCCACGCTCCCCCCGTCCGTGCTCGCCGCCCTTTCCGCGCTGCTGCTCGCCAGCGTCCTGGCCCCGCTCCTGCACGGCCCCTCCCGGCAGCGGCCCAGCGAACCGGCGGACCCCGGATCGCCGCCATGACCTCGGCGGCCGCCCCCTCGGCCATGAGGTGCCCGGCCCGGGCAGCCGACGGGTCCGGGTCCGGGCTCTCCCCAGATCGCCGGAGATGTCACGCTGAGCCGGATCAAGGAGCGGTGGACGAGCTGGCGGGGGCGGGCGATCGAGCCTGTGGTGCGGGAATCCCTCGCCCGTCTCCTGCCGGACGGGCGCCTGCCCGGCGCCCCGGCGATCGGCGGGTACTGGACCCGCAGCAACGACGTCGAAATCGACCTGGTGGGCGCCGACCGGCAGCCGGTGGCCAAGCAGTTGCTCTTCCTCGGCTCGGTCAAGTGGCTGGAGAATTCCGCGTTCGACAGCCACGACCTGGTCGCGTTGCAGAAACACCGAGGCGCGATCATCGACGAGCCGGTGCCGCTCGTGGCAGTCTCTCGCAACGGGGTCAGCTGTTCCGGGCTTCAGGCGGCGTACGGCCCGGAAGAGTTGCTGTGCGGCTGGCGCAGAGCATGAACGCGGATGAGCCTTGTGGTCGCGGCTCCGGATGTCCACCGCCGTTCGGTGCCGTCCGGGCAGCGAGGCGCCGAGGGGCAGCACCTGCGAACGACGTCAGTGGAGACTCACCCGCGAGCGGAAGGCCGCGGAAAGCCACGCGGAGCCTCCCGAGGTCGAAGCGACACGCACCGAGATCCGCATGGCCTTTGCCGCTGAATTCGCGATGGCGCCGATCAGCGCCCGGGTGCGCCGGCTGTTCCGGCTGACCTGCGACCGCGACCCCGGCGGTCGCGAGGACGGCGTCGCCGAGTCGGTGGTGCTCGGAGGTCCGTCCCGCCAGGGGGAACGCCCTGTTCGGCAGTTGCGGTCACAGTCGCGTTCACCCCCGTTCAGCACGGTCCAAGCACCACCCGCAGCGCCTCACCACCGCGGGTCAGGACACTGACGGACCGCCCCGAACACCCGGAGTCGCCGTTGTCAGGCGCCCGCGCCCCGCTGGTCGAAGGCACTCGCGATCGCGTGGATCTCGCCGCGCGCCTGGAGGGTGATCTCGTTGCCGTCGTCGAGGGTGATCCGCACGTCCTGCCAGGTGCGGCCGCCCTCCACCCGCAGCCCCGTGATACGGGACAGCGGCACCGAACCGAGGTGCTCGTGCACCTGGTTGAGCATCGGGTCCGCCTTCCACACGTGCAGGGCGTCCGCCGTGATCCCCAGCACCATGGCCGCGTCCATCGGTACGTCGGTGGCATCGGTGATCTTGCGGGCCGCGGATCGGGCCGCGGGCCTGGCGACCAGGTAGTTGCCGAGCGGCGTGAGCATACGAGCGGGGCTGAGCGCGGTGTTCAGCCGCGCGTACGCCGCCGCTTCGAGCTTCTCCCCCAGTTGCGCCGACAACGTGGTGGTCAGCTCGCTGTCCTTGATGTGCATGAGTTGCTTCTCCTACTCCCCGGTCCTGTGCACGCCCGACGGGCCGCAGGCGGAATCGCCAGCACCGGCGGAAGGGAGCATAGTCATGGTCATCACCCCGTGTGAAAAAAGGAGTTGGCCTGCCGTGTCGGCTCCTCGCGCTCACCGAACCCGCTCCTCGGCAGATCCGTCGGGGGCGCGGCGAGGCGTGTCGTGTCCACTCGGCCGGACCGGACGGAGGCAAGCAGGTGCGGGAACTCGGTTCCGCGGTCGTGCTCGTCACCGGCGTCATGGCAGCCGGGAAGTCCACCGTCGCCCAACTGCCGGCCGAGCGGCTGGCGCGCTCCGTGCACCTGCGCGGCGACGGTTTCCGGCGGATGATCGTCTCCGGCCGCGAGGAGTTCACCCCGCGGCCGAGCACCGAGGCGACGGCCCAACTGCGGCTGCGCCACCGGGCGTCCGCCGCGGTCGCGGACCTGTACGCGCGGGAGGGCTGGACGGTGGTCGTCCAAGACGTCGTGCTCGGCGGGCACTTGGACGCCTACCTTGAGGCCGTCACGACGAGGCCCCGGTATCTGGTCGTCCTCGCGCCCCGCCCCGACGCGGTCGCCGCGCGGGAGGCCGACCGCCCCAAGAACGGCTACGGCGGCCCCTGGACGATCGACGCTTTGGACGAGGCGCTGCGCCGGGACACCCCGCGCCGCGGGCTCTGGCTGGACACGTCGCACCAGACCCCCCACCAGACCGTGGACCAGATCCTCGCCGGCCTCGACGCGGCCCGCGTCGCCGGCTGAGAACGGGCCCCACGTCAACTCGGTTTCCAGGAGCGGAGCTTCTCCGGGTTGCGGACGACCCAGATCCGCCTGATCCGGTCGTCCGCGACGTCGAACGCGAAGACCGTGACGGCGCGGCCGCGTTGGAGGGCGACCAGCCCGGGCCGGCCGTTGACCGTGCGTTCCAGGAAGGCCATGTCGTCGGGCCTGCGGCGGGCGATCTCGATCCACGCGCGGGCGATCCGCCCGGCCCCTTCGATCGGCCGCACGAAGGTCGCGGCGAGGCCGCCGCCGTCGGCGGTCGCGGTGGCGTCGGGGTCGAGCAGGGAGATCAGCGCGCCGATGTCCTTGGCCTCCCACGCCTGCTTGAAGTCCTTTACGACAAGGGCGCGTTCGGCGGACGCGGTCGTGGAGGGCCGCGAGGCGCGGACCCGGCGGCGGGCCGAGGAGGCCAACTGCCGGCAGGCCGCCGGCGTACGGCCGACGATGCCGGCCACCTCCACGAACGAGTACCGGAAGACGTCGTGCAGGACGAACGCGACGCGCTCGGCCGGAGTCATCGCTTCGAGCACGACCAGGAGGGCCAGATCCACCGACTCGTCCAGGGTGACCCGGTCGGCCGGGTCCGCCTCGGCCGCCACGCCCGGCCGCCCGTCGATCCACTCCGTACGGTCCGGCAGCGGCTCGGGGAGCCACTCCCCCACGTAGGTCTCCCGCCGGGCCCGCGCCGAGCCGAGCAGGTTGAGGCAGATCCGGCCGGCGACCGTCGTCAACCAGGCGCCGGGGGACGCGATGGCCTCCTGCTGCCGCGGCGACATGGCGTACCAGCGCGCGAAGGTCTCCTGGACGGCGTCCTCGGCCTCGGCCAGCGAGCCCAGCAGCCGGTAGGCCAGGTTGATCAGCCGGCGCCGCTCCCTCAGGAACGCGTCCAGGCCCGGATCGGGCCGGCCGTGTACGTACCCGGTTCGGGTGGTCATGGTGCCGACGGCTCCCTCGGTTCGTCTCCGCCCTCCCCTTTACGACACCACAGCCCGCCGGAGTGTGAGGCCGGCGCCGCCGCCTCACACTCCGGCGGCCCGCGTTGTCGAACCGCTGAGAGAGACATCCCTTCCGGCGAACAGAGAGTCCACCGACATCATGACCGCAGCGACATCCGCAACGTCCCCGACACCCGAACCACCCGCGACGCCCTTCACCGAAGCGGCACCCGCCCAGCGCCTGGAGCGGGCCGCCGCCGCGCTGGCCGCGCACGGTTTCACCGTGGAGATCCTCGACGACGCCCCCGCCGCGCGCGCCCGCGTCAAAGAGCTGATCCCGGCGGGCGCCGGCGTGTTCACCGCCGCCAGCGAGACCCTCCGCCTGTCCGGCATCGACGACGACATCAACGCGGGTGGACGGTACGACGCCGTCAAGCCACGCGTCCTCGCGATGGACCGCGTCACCGGCGCCGACGACATCCGGCGGCTGCTCGCCGTCCCCGACGTCATCGTGGGCAGCGTCGCCGCGCTCACCGAGACCGGCTCCCTCGTGATCGCCTCCGGCAGCGGCAGCCAACTGCCCGCTTACGCCGGCGGGGCCGCCCGCGCGATCTGGGTGGTCGGCGCGCAGAAGGTCGTCCCCGACCTCGACACCGCGCTGCGGCGCGTCGAAGAGCACTGCCTCCCGCTGGAAAGCGCCCGCACCCGCGCGGCGTACGGGTGGCCCAGCGCCGTCAACCGCGTTCTCGTCCTCCACGCGGAACACCTCCCCGACCGCGGCACCGTCCTCCTCCTCCGCGAAGCGATCGGCTTCTGACCCGCACATCCCCAGGGCCGCGCCCAACCCCCCACCAACAGGCGGCCCGTCAACGGGCGGCTCAGGGGCGCGAGGAACTGCGCGCCCAACCACCCACCAACAGCTGATCCCTCAACCAACAAACCACACCACCCCGAAGGGCAAGGGGCGCGGGGAACGCCGCGCGCAACCACCCACCGGCAGGCGGCCCTTCAACCAACAAACCACACCACCCGGGCGGGTCAGGGGCGCGAGGAACTGCGCGCCCAACCCCCCACCGACAGCTGACCCCTCAACCGACAAACCACACCACCCCGAAGGGCAAGGGGCGCGGGGAACGCCGCGCGCAACCACCCACCGGCAGGTGGTCCCTCAACCGACAGAACACACCACTCGGGCGGGTCAGGGGCACCCGAATGAGCGCACAATGCACTCGTAGGACCCCGCGTCCTCCCTCGGGCCGACCGTCCGACGGGAGGGCGCTCGTGCAAGTCAGGCACTCACCCATCCCCCGAGGAGCCCCCATTGCGCATCGCGACGCCCCGCCGGTACCTGATGTGCCCACCGGCGCACTACCGAGTGACGTACAGCATCAACCCCTGGATGGACCCGAAGAAACCGGTGGACCCGGCGCTCGCCCTGTTCCAGTGGGAGGACCTGCGCGACCGCTACCGCGCGCTCGGCCACACCGTGGAGGTGATGGACGCGCTGCCCGACCTGCCCGACATGGTCTTCGCGGCGAACGGCGCCACCGTGGTGGACGGCCGGGTGCTGGGCGCGCGGTTCGCCAACCCGGAGCGGACCGCCGAGGCCCCCGCGCACCTCGCCTGGTTCCGCGCCCACGGCTACCCCGACATCCGTGAACCGGACCACGTCAACGAAGGCGAGGGCGACTTCGCGGTGACGTCCTCCTGGCTGCTGGCCGGGCAGGGCTTCCGCAGCAGCCCGCTCGCGCACGACGAGGCGCAGGAGTTCTTCCGCCGCCCGGTGATCAGCCTCGAACTCACCGACCCCCGCTACTACCACCTCGACACCGCGCTGGCGGTGCTCGACGACACGTCCGACGAGATCATGTACTACCCGGGCGCCTTCACCCCGGGCAGCCGCGCCGTCCTCGAACGCCTCTTCCCGGACGCCCTCCTGGCCACGGAGAAGGACGCCGCGGTCCTCGGGCTCAACGCGGTCGGCGACGGCCGCAACGTCCTGCTGCCGCGCGCCGCGAAGGGCCTGCACAAGCCGCTGCGGAGCCGCGGGTTCGTCCCGGTGCCGGTCGACATGTCGGAGTTCCACAAGGCCGGCGGCAGCGTCAAGTGCTGCACGATGGAGCTGCGCCCGCCGACCGGCTGACCCGGCGACGACCGAACCGGCTCGACCGGCCGACCCCGGCGGCCGGTTCAGGCGTCGGCAGCCGGTTCAGGCGTCGGGCGCGGCCTCACCCAAGGCACCGCGCAGCAGTTCGCGGAAACCGCGCCGCAACTCCTCCCTGCTGGGGGCGGCGGCGTGGTGACCGCCCACCGCGCAGGAGAAGAGCACGCCCTCGGACCAGGCGGTCAACGACAGTGCGTGCCGCTGGGGTTCGGCCGAGCCGGCCGCGGCCATCATCGCCGCCAGCGGCTCCTGGAACCGCCGCCCGGCCGCGTCGTAGACCTCGCGCAGCTCCGGCCGCCGGGTGGCTTCGAGCGCGAGTTCGTACCGGCTGACCAGCAGGGCGCGGTGGCGGGTGAGGTAGCGGTGCAGGGCGAGGGAGAGGGCGTCGGCCATCAGGTCCGCCGGCGTACCGGCCTCCGCCGCCGACGTGCCGGCCTCGCGCCGCGCACCCGACCGCTCCCCTGGGCCCTCCCCCGGCGCGGGCATGCCCGGGGGCAGTTCGCTCAGCGCCAGCACCGACGCCTCGCGCTCGGCCAGCCGCCGTACCGCCGTTTCGAGCAGCGCCAGGCGGGTGCGGGCGTGGTTGGAGGTCGAGCCCTGGGGCAGCCCGGCCGCCTCGTCCACGGCACGGTGGGTGAGCCCGCGCATGCCGCGTTCGGCGAGCAGGGTCAGCGCGGTGTCGGCGACGAGGTCGGCGCGCGCGGCGGCGGAGTGGCTGGCCATGCCCCATCTCTACCACCTCCACTACATCCGTAGTACGGTGAGCCGCATCCACTACAGCTGTAGTGAACGGGGGTCCGGCCCCGGCCGGGACAGGAGGAAGGACATGTCCACTGCGCACGCCGTCGTCATCGGCGGCGGCATCGGCGGGCTCACCGCCGCGCTCGCGCTGCACCTGCGCGGCTGGCGGACCACCGTCCTGGAGCGGGCCGACACGCTCGCGCCGGTCGGCGCCGGCATCGCGCTCGCGCCCAACGGGCTACGGGCCTTCGACACGGTCGGCCTCGGCGCGGAGCTGCGCGCACTGGGCGCGTGGCAGGGCGACGGCGGGATGCGCAGCCCCTCCGGCCGCTGGCTCGCCCGGACCAGCAGCGCGGCCGCCGCCGAGCGGTTCGGCGGGCCGATCGTGCTGGTGCACCGCGCGGAGCTGATCGGGCGCCTCGCCGCGCGACTGCCGTCCGGCGCCCTGCGGACCGGCAGCGCCGCCCAGCTCCTCGACGAGGGCGACCCCGACGGGCGGCCGGCGGTCGTACGCACCGTCGACGACCGCGAGTTCACCGCCGACCTCGTCGTGGCCGCCGACGGCATCCACTCCCGGGTGCGTTCCGCGCTCTTCCCCTCCCATCCCGGGCCCGCGTACAGCGGCTTCACCTCCTGGCGTACGGTCGTCGCCGCCCCGGCCGAGCCCTTCGCGCCCCACGAGACCTGGGGCGCCGGCCGCCTGTGGGGCACCCAACCGCTGGCGGACGGCCGCGTCTACGCGTACGCCGCCGCGCTCGCGCCGCCCGGCGGCCACGGCACCGGTCCCGACGGGGAGCGGGGCGAACTGCGGGAGCGGTTCGGGCGGTGGCACCAGCCCGTCCCCGCGATCATCGCCGCCGCGGCGCCCGCGGAGGTCCTCCGCAACGACCTCCACCACCTGCACGAGCCGCTCCCCGCCTTCCACCGCGGCCGTACGGTCCTGCTCGGCGACGCCGCCCACGCCGCCACTCCCTTCCTCGGGCAGGGCGGCAACCAAGCGGTCGAGGACGCGGTGGTCCTCGCGTATCACCTTGCCGGTGCGGAAACGGGTGCCGCGCTCGCGTCCTACACGGCCGCGCGGCTGCCCCGTACGACCTCCGTCGTCGCCTCCTCCGCGCGCGTGGCCCGGCTTCTCTCCACCCGGCACCGCTCCACCACCCTCCTCCGCGACCTCGCCATCGCCGCGGCTTCCCGTATCTCCCCCACGGCCGCCCTCCGCAGCTTCGACCCCATCGCCTCCTGGAACCCCCCACGGTGCCCCTGACCCGCCCGGCTGCCCCGCCCTGCCGGTCGAGGGACCACCTGCCGGTGGTGGGCTTGTCGCGAGCAGGCACCGTTAAACGCACTTTGGTGCGGGACGGGATCGGCTGACCATGGAAGCCATGGGGGGTATCGGGGAGTACTGCGGGTGCGGGAAGTGCGTGGTCGGCGTGCGGCGGTTGAGCCGGAAGTCGGACGCTACGTCGTCACCGGAGCGGCAAGAGGAGCAGGTGCTCACGGGGGTCGCTGCGATCGGCGGGCACATCATCGCGTGGGCGGATGACTGGGAGGTGTCGGGAGCGACCAACCCGGTGGACCGCTCCGCGCTCGGCTTTCTCCCGTACCCAGCCGAGGGCCTCCGGCTCCTGAGAAAGGCGGGGGGGCTGCTTCCCCCTGCCGGGGCGCGGCGGGGCTGTGCTCAGCCGTCCGCGCCCGCGTCTCTTCTCGCCCGCCCGTTCACCTCCCAGTCCGCACAAGCCGCCACCAGCGCGGGCAGTACCTCACCCTCCAGGCGGTCCACCTGGGCGCGGAGCTTCGCGATGAACGCGGCCAGCCCGGCGGGGTCCAGGTCGTTGACCCAGCAGCCGTTCGTGATGTTGATGTTCACCACGGGGACGCGGGGTTCGGGGTCCTCGGCGTAGGGGTGACAGTCGATGCTGCCGTACAGGATCTGCTCCTCCGCAGGCTGCTCGCCCCTGCGGTCGCTGGTGCGGACACGGACCGTCTGGCCCTCGAACTCCGCGCAATGGCTGACATCGCTGAGCCGAACCCCGAACTCCTCGATCGGCACACCCTCTTCCGACGGGTCGTTCTCCGCCCAGGCGGGCAGATAACCGGACACCGCGTGCCCGAACGCAGCGGCGATCCGCCAGCGCCCTCCGGAAGCCGGTAAGGCGGCAGAGTCAGGAGCGGCACGGCGGGACGTGCTGATCATCTACAGAATCCTTGTCTCTCTGGTTGGTTCGGGACCTCGGCCCCACCGGGGGCAGACACATCTACGCAGGTCCGCGCCGCAGCGGGAACGCGGCCACGGGACTCGGCGGATCGCACCGTCCGCACCAATGCATCCGGCACCAATGTCCGCCGACCGCAGATGAACCGCTCCACACGCCTGACAGGCATACGCAGCACAACTCCTCACTTCCACCAAGCGTTCAGACGATGCCCGCAAAGGGCACCCGCCCCGGCCGCACGGGCGACCAACCCCCGTGAGCCCGCCCCCGCCCGGGGTGGGAAGGCGGAGACGTTGCAGGGACTCACATCAGCCGGGACGGACGATCAGAAACGACGGGCCAAGCCCGTCGGGGAAAGTGCGGATCAGACCCGACCGCCGGCCCCACCACCAATCCGCACACAGCAGCCAGCCCGACCAGCAGGGCAATACGCGTCCACCCCAACAACAGGACGACGCCCCACTTACGGATCACTGGCCCGCCTCACAGGTGAGTACGCCCCATACCCGTTTTCCCCATGGCAAGCGTTCGGTGCCCCACTGCTTGGTCACGTCGTCCACGAGAGCCAGGCCGTGCCCGCGCAGGTCGTCGGCTTCGGGGCACAGGGCCAGAGGGAGAGTAGGTGATCGATCCACCACCTCAATGCGCACGGTGTCGAGCGCTGGGCGGATGATCACGACTCGAATCAAACGGGACTTGGTGTGCTGGGCAGCGTTGGCGACCAGTTCGGTGACGACAAGGGCGCCGTCGTCCGCGAGGGCTTCCATTTCCCAGGCGCACACAGCAGCACCGATCAGTCGGCGGGCGATCTTCGCGCTCTCAGCAGCACACGGAAGCGTTTCGGAGTATCCGGGGTGTCCTCGGGGACGTGCGACAGTCTTCACGGTCATCTCAATGCCTCGGTCGGTGTCGAACGACATCTCGGGGGGATTCGTTCCAGACTGTCGATGTACCGAGGTCCGTGACAGGGACGCCACGTCCCACTTTGAGGACGTTAAAAAGCGACTCCCACGAACTCGGCCAGTGCCCGCAACCCGGCTGGGTGGTTGGGCAGCGACCACAGATCGCGCACGATGGCGACGGCGAGAGTGTGGTGCTGCATCCATGTCGGCGCCACCCGACGCAGCGACTCCAAGGTCTTGACCGCGCCGGACGCGTCCCCGAGGTCGGTGTGGGCACGTGCCACGTCAAGGAGCAGCCAGGTGCGCCATGACGGAGGGGTGTCCTTCGAAAGGCGCATGCCCTTGGCCAACTTCAGGGCGTCCTCAGGGTGGCCGTATTGGACGGCCAAACGAACGCGCTCGATCCGGACGGATGACGGACTGAAGACACTGACCATGCGGTTGTCGGTGCCAGCGGGAAGCTTGGAGACGTGGGCGGCCTCCTTCTCTGCCGCCTCCATCATCTTCGTCGCCCGCGCGTAGTCGCTGTTTCTGGCAGCCGACGTGGCGGCACTCATGGTCAAGGCGCCCCATACCTTCAACCCGTCAGCCGTGCCCGTGTGACCGGCGGCCTTCATCGCGTCGGCGGCGCGCAGAGCAACGCCCAGGGCATCGGCGAGCCGCCCCTGCCGTTGATACGTCCAAGCCACGGAATTCACGATCATGGGTACGAGCAGCGGGTCCGACGAGCACCCGGCCGCGTCTACCGCACGCTCCAGACTCGTCAACGCCAAGTCGGTCTTCCCCATGCGGACAGCGACATGCCCGCCGAGTTGAAGTGCCTTGCCGAGAGCGGCGAACCCGGCTCCTCGGCCCTTCTCACTGCCGGTGACGGCGGCTGAACGCGCATCGGCAATCAGCCCCGGAAGCACCTTCATCACGATGTCGAACTCAGCCGCGTGGTAATGCGTCCAAGCGTCCGCGATCTGCTCGCGCAGACGGTCCAAGGAGAAGTCCGGACCGATCGGAGGTGGCGGCGGCTCCCAGAGAGTGGGCATGATCGCGCGACGCACAGCAACGAAGCGCGGACCATCGTTCTCACCGGTCGCGGCAACCGCCGGAGGGTCGCCCAGGAGCGTCGTCAGCTCCACGCCCAGACCGTTGGCAAGCGCATGCAGCGTGGGAAGCCTCGCCGAGTGCTTCCGTCCTTGCTCCAACTGACGAATGACGTCGACCGACACCTCAGAGCGCTCAGCCAGTTCTTCCTGCGTCAGGTCAGCCAACCGCCGCAGGCGTCGCAGCGTCCGTCCCAGGTCCTCACTTGCCACGTCCTCACGGTACGCCGTCATCCTGATCCAGCCAGAGCGCCATCGCTGGACCAGACAGCCCCGAATACCGTGACCAGCTGAGGCAAGGGCCAGAACCCGGACACCTTCCCCCTTCGCCTTTTCCGCAGGTCACACCGGCCAAAGCGTCACGCGCTAGCCCACGGGAACGGTAGAACGGTGCGTAGAGAAGGGGTACCTCGCGCAGTTCCCGCGCCCCTGAGTCTGAGTAGGTGCGGCTTGAACCGTGCTTGGCGCGGGAGGAGCCGCAGTGCCCCAGGGGCGCGGGGAACTGCGCGCGCAACCGCCCACCGAGGGGTGGTCCCTCGACCGGCAGAACGGGGCAGCCGGGCGGGTCAGGGGCACCGTAGAGTGCCGGGATGGACGTTTCGAGCGGTGCGCAGCACGACGCGGTGATCGTGGGCGGCGGCCACAACGGACTGGTGGCCGCCGCGTACCTCGCCAGAGCCGGCCGCAGCGTGCTGCTGCTGGAGCGCCTGCCGGCGACCGGCGGCGCCGCGGTGTCGACGCGGGCGTTCACCGGGGTGGACGCCCGCCTCTCCCGCTACTCGTACCTGGTGAGCCTGCTCCCCCGCAAGATCGTCGACGACCTGGACCTGCGCTTCGCGGTGCGCCGCCGCCGCATCTCGTCGTACACCCCGCACGGCGACAGCGGGCTGCTGGTGGACGCGGAGGACACCGCGCGCACCCGGGAGCAGTTCGCGCGGCTGACCGGCTCGGAGCGGGACTTCGAGGCGTGGCAGCGCTTCTACGCGATGACCGGGCACGTCGCGCGGCAGGTCTTCCCGACGCTGACCGAGCCGCTGCCGACCCGGGCGGAGCTGGAGCGCAGGGTGGGCGATCCGGCCGCGTGGGAAGCGCTGTTCGAACGGCCGCTCGGCGAGACCGTGGAGGCCGCGTTCACCGACGACGTGGTGCGCGGCGTGGTCCTCACCGACGCGCTGATCGGCACGTTCAGCCACGCCCACGACCCGTCCCTGCGGCAGAACCGCTGCTTCCTGTACCACGTGATCGGGGGCGGCACCGGCGACTGGGACGTGCCGATCGGCGGGATGGGCGCGTTCACGGACGCGCTCGCGGCCGCCGCCCGTGCGGCGGGCGCGCGGATCGTGACCGGCGCGGAGGTGACCGGGATCGCGACGGACGGCAAGGTCGCGGAGGTGACGTACGAGGACGCCGGGAGCGGCCGGACTTGTACCGTCGCGGCCCGCGACGTGCTGGTCAACGCCTCCCCGGACGCGCTCGCCGGCCTGCTCGGCGCCGCGCACCCGCCCCGGCCGGAGGGCGCGCAGCTCAAGGTGAACATGCTGCTGCGCCGCCTGCCGCGGCTGCGGGACCGCGCGGTGGACCCGCGGGACGCGTTCGCCGGCACCTTCCATGTCGCCGAGGGGTACGGGCAGTTGCAGACGGCGTACGAGCAGGCGGCGGCCGGGCGGGTGCCGGACGCGCCGCCGTCGGAGATCTACTGCCACTCGCTGACCGACCCGTCGATCCTCTCCCCCGAGCTGGCCGCGACCGGCGCGCACACCCTCACCCTCTTCGGGCTGCACGCGCCCGCCCGGCTCTTCGCGGCCGACCCGGAGGGCACCAAGCGGGAGTTGCTGGCCGCGACGCTGGCCCAGCTCGACGCGGTGCTCGCCGAACCGCTGGCGGACTGCCTGGCCACCGACGCGGACGGGCGGCCGTGCCTGGAGGCGAAGTCGCCGCTCGACCTGGAGCGGGAGGTGGGGCTGCCGGGCGGCCACATCTTCCACCGCGACCTGTCCTGGCCGTACGCCGACGAGGAGCCGGACGGGCAGAGGGCCGGGGCGGCGGACGGGGGCCGGTACGGTGATACCGGCGCCGATGTGACCCAGGCCACAGGGCGTTGGGGGGTCGGCACCGGATGTGCGAACGTCTTCCTCTGCGGGGCGGGCGCGGTCCGCGGCGGCGGAGTCAGCGGCGTCCCCGGGCACAACGCGGCAAGAGCGGTACTGGAGAAGGCACGATGACGAACAGGCCCGCGGTGATCCACCGCAAGGACGGTTCCCGGCGCGGTTTCGGCCGCCAGTGGCGGCGCACCGGGCAGTGGCACTCCCTCGACGGCGAGGGCGACCTGCCCGAGCAGCGGCGCTGCACCGCCGACGTGGTGGTGGACTGCGCGGTCTACGAGGACGGCTGCCGGGCCGCCTCCCTGCCCCCGCAGCAGGCCCTGGACGAGGCCCGCAAGCGCGGCGGCTTCGCGTGGATAGGGCTGCACGAGCCGGACGCGGAGCACCTGGAGGAGATCGCGGAGGTCTTCGGGCTGCACCCGCTCGCGGTCGAGGACGCCGTCCACGCCCACCAGCGGCCGAAGCTGGAGCGCTACGGCGACACCCTCTTCCTCGTCCTGAAGACCGTCGTCTTCGTCGAGCACGAGAAGCTCACCGCGACCAGCGAGGTGGTCGACACCGGCGAGGTGATGATCTTCCTCGGCCCCGACTTCGTGGTCGTGGTCCGGCACGGCAGCGCGCCGGGCCTGGCCCGGGTCAGGCGCGCCCTGGAGAGCCGCCCGGAGATGCTCGCGCACGGCCCGTCCGCCGTGCTGCACGCCATCACCGACCAGGTCGTCGACGACTACCTCGACGTCGCCGACGCGGTCGAACTCGACGTCGACACCCTGGAGTCCGACGTCTTCTCGCCCGAGCACGGCGACGACGCCAGCCGCATCTACCAACTCAAGCGCGAGCTCATCGAGTTCAAGCGCGCCGTCTTCCCGATGGCCCGGCCGCTGGAACGCCTCACCGAGGGCGCCGACGGCCTGATCAACACCGAGATGGGCCGCTACTTCCGCGACGTCGCCGACCACCTCTCGCACGTCCGCGAACACCTCATCGCCTACGGCGAGTTGGTGGACGGCCTGCTGTCGGCCAACCTCAGCCAGCTCGCCGTGCAGCAGAACGTCGACATGCGCCGGATCAGCGCGGGCGCCGCGATCCTCGCCATCCCGACGATGATCGCCGGCTTCTACGGCATGAACTTCCACCACATGCCCGAACTCGGCTGGACCTACGGCTACCCGATCATGCTCGGCGTCACCGCCGTCCTGTCCGGCCTGTGCTACCGCGCCTTCCACCGCGTCGGCTGGTTGTGACCGGCCGGAACCGACACCCCCACCGCTCCCGTCCTCCCCGGCAGGACGCCCGGAACCCGCAGGGCTCCCAGGGGAGTTGACATGGCGGCAGAACGGCACGGCGCCAACGGGCTCGCGGCACCGCGGAATCGCACCAGGGCCGCGCCCGACCGTCCCGCCCGCGCACCGGGTTCGGCGGCGTCCGCGCGGGGTGTACGGCGTAGCGGCGCCGCGCTCCTGATCGGCGCCTGCGCGGTCGCGCTCGCCGCGTGCTCCGGGTCCGGCTCGGATACGGGGTCCCCCGCGCGGTCGGCGTCCGGCGCCGCCGGTGCCGCGCCCTCGGTCTCGCGGGCCGCCTCCGCTGCCACGCTGAGCGCCGTCGCCGAGCCCGCCCTCGACCTCGTCGGCCGGTACCGTCCGGCCGGCTACCTCGGCGGGCCGGTCGCGTCGGGCTACGACTGGGCCGCGCACACCGGGGAGGAGATCGCCGAGACACTGCCCGGCCCGCACCTCTTCCAGATCGCCTGCTCGGGCAGCGGCCACCTCACCGTACGGGCGCGGGGCGGGACGAAGGACGTGGTCTGCGGCGGCGGGGCGGTGGCCGTGCCGTTCCGCGGAAAGCTCGACGCTCTCGTGGACGGCGCGGCCGGCGACAGCGGCGTCTACGCCTGGCGCGTGCTCAGCGGGGGTCGGCGGAATCCGTAGCGGGGCCCGGCCCGGCCGGCGGCTGGTCCGGCGGCCACGGGTCGCCCCAACGGGCGTCGCGTGCCTCGCGGTAGAGGGGGCCCTGGCGCTTGCTGACGGTGGTGCGGGTGAGGTCGCCGGCGGCGGCGCACAGGTCGAGCAGCACCTGGCCCTTGCGGGTCTGGGGGTGGCGGACGACGCGGTTCGCGGCGGGCACCGCCGCCGAGCCCGTCACCTCAGCGGACCCGGCGGACCCGGAGGCCTCAGCCGAATCCCCCGGCCCCGCGGGACGGGCCGCGGCGACGTAGCTGAACTTCTCGTCCTCGTACGGCAGGGTGCCGCCCTTGACCTGGCGGTGCAGGGCCGAGCGGTGGACGCGCGCGGCGAAGTGGCACCAGTCGGTGCCGGTGACCGGGCACGGACCGCTGTGCGGGCAGGGCGCGAGGACGGTGAACCCGGCGGCGACGAGGCGGTCCCGGGCACCGATGATCCGCGCGTAGCCGTCGGGGGTGCCGGGTTCGGCGACGAGCGCCACGCCCCCGGGCCGGGTCGCCGCGGCGGCGGCCCCGACCAGGGCGGCGCGGTCACCGGGGGTCAGCTCGCCGAGCACGTAGGAGACGGTCACGAGGTCGGCGGCGGGCAGGGCGGGCGCGCCGGACAGCGGAGCGCGGGTCCAGGTCGTGGCGCGCACGGACGGCGTCGCGGAGTCCGCGGCGAGCGCGCGGCCGAGGTCGAGGGCGGCCGCCGACCAGTCCAGTACGGTGCCGGCCGGGCCGTCCGCCCCGGGCCAGACGTCTCCGACCGCCCACCGCGCGGCGCCGGTGCCACCGCCGAGGTCGAGATGCGTGGCCGGGGTCCAGCCCGCGGTACGGGCGTGCAGCGCCGCGAGCGCGGAGCGCGCGGCGGCGTACGTGGCGGGCATCCGGTACGCGGCGTAGGCCGCCGCGTCGGCGGCGTCGCGCAGCACGGGCACGGCGGTCGGCGTGGCGCCGCGGTAGTGCTCGATCAGCCGGTCCACCTGGGCGGACGCCTGGGTCGGGGCGGTGGCGGCGAGCCTGCGGGTGAGCGCGGCGGCGAGATCGTCGGGCAGGTGCACAGTGGGAACGAGAGACACGACGTCCTACTGTAAGGGGCGTTCGACCAGGGTTTCTCCCCTTACCGCACCCCTGGCGCTGCGGCCGGTCCCGCGCTATACACCGTCGAGCTGACCGTCTGCGGCACGAAGGTCAACTCTGTCATGACATCGACTCGAATATGTGCAATCGGCAGCGGAACGGGCCCTACGTGGCTTAGCGTTCGCTGGTGTCACGGAGCGCCAGCACTTGGGGAAGTGCTGGGGCTCCACGTCGGTCGCGAGGTGCCAGGGGGGTCCATGCGGCGTAGCGAAACAACCCCGGCAACACCTGCCCTGCCCGGAACATCCGTAGACAGTGAGCCACCACCAAGATCCGCGCGCGGCGGCGCACGGCACGCGATAGGCACCAGGGCATCGGCGCGCACCGATGCCCTTGCCGCGCACGCGATGCCGGCCGCGCACGCCACCTCCACCGTGTCCGCCCTTCCCGCTGTTCCCACCGTTCCCGTGTTGTCCGGTGCGCCCGGGCTGCCGCACGCGGCCGGCACGCCCGGAAGACCCGGGGGCGCGCCCGGCGGCTCCTGTCGGGCCCGTGCCGCGCGCGCCCTGCACGGCTGGCACGGCGTCCACCGCGTGCACAGCGCCCACGGCGCCCACGGCGACAAGGCGCCCTGGTACCTGCCGTTGACGCTGACCGTCGACGCGCTGGGCGCCGCTCTCCCGCTGGCCTCGCTCCTGCACCGCACCGGCCGGCCGCACGCCGCCGTCTGCGGCGCGTTGGCGGCCGCGGCCTGGCTCGCGGTACGCGCCTGCCGCCGCCGCTACACCGCCGCCGCGCTCGGCGAGAGCAGCGGCCTGGCCGCCGTACTCGGCGACTGGCTGGTACTGCTCGGTGTCCTGGCCGTGCTGCGCACCGCGTTCGAGGAGAACGCGAGCGCGTCCCTGTCCCTCGCCGGGATCGGCGTCGCACCGCTGCTGGCCACGGCCACGCGTGCCGCCACTCACCGCCACCTGACCGCCGCCCGGCACTCCGCCCGAGCGGTCCGCAGGGTGCTGGTGATCGGCGAACCGAGCGCCGCCGACCACGTGGTGGGCCACCTCACGGCCAGGACCGGGCACGCCTACCTGGTGGTCGGGGTGGTGCCGGTGGGCGGCGCGAAGCTGGAGTGCGCGGCGCCGGTCACCTCCCGGCTCGGCCCGGTCACGCCCTCCGGCCCGGCCGAGGACGCGGGCATCGTGCTGGGCGCGGTCCGCGAGCACCGGGCCGAACTCGTCCTGGTCTCGCCGGGTCCACGACTGACCGCCGAGCGGCTGCGCCGCCTGTCGTGGGCGCTGCACGACGCGGACGTGCCGCTCGCCGTGGTGCCGGGCCTGGTGGACGTGGGCCTGGCCCGGATGCGGCTCGACACGCCCGCCGGCCTGGCGCTGCTGCACATCGCGCCGCCGACCCGGGCCGGTACCCCGGTCGCGGTGAAGACCGCGGTGGACCGGACCGGCGCGGCCCTCGGACTGCTGCTGCTCGCCCCGCTGTTCGCGGTGCTGGCCTCCGCGATCCGGCTCACCTCGCCGGGCCCGGCCTTCCACCGGCAGATCCGGTACGGGCGGGCGGGCGCGCCGTTCACCATGTGGAAGTTCCGCACGATGGTGGTCGACGCGGAGTCCCGCAGGCCCGAGTTGGAGCTGTCCGGCGGCAACGAGAACGACGGGCTGATGTTCAAGATGCGCCGCGACCCGCGGATCACCCGGATCGGCCGGGTGCTGCGGCGCTGCTCGCTGGACGAGCTGCCGCAGCTGCTGAACGTGCTGCGCGGCGACATGTCGCTGGTCGGCCCGCGCCCGCCGCTGCCCGACGAGGTGGCCCGCTACGACGAGGTGGCCCGCCGCCGCCTCGCGGTGCGCCCGGGCATCACCGGGCTGTGGCAGGTCAGCGGGCGCAGCGAGCTGTCGTGGGACGAGACGCTGGCGATCGACCTGCGGTACGTCGACAACTGGTCGCTGGCCGGCGACGTGGACGTGATGGCCCGTACCCTGCGGGCGGTCGTCGACGGACGCGGGGCCTACTGATGGAGCGGCCAAGAACCGCGCGAGGGCCCGAGCCCGGCACCGGCCTCGGGCGCACGCTCGGAGTACGCGCCGCCGGATCACGCGGTAACGGATCGCGCGGCGCCGGCTTACGCGGTGCCGAACCCGGGTTACACGGCGCCGGATTACGCGGTGCCGGGCCCGGATTACGCGGCGCCGGCGCCCTGTTCGGCCCGCCAGCCCGCGTACACCGACGCGATCCCGTCGCGCAGCGCGATCCGCGGCTGCCAGCCCAGCGACCGCAGCCGGGACACGTCCAGCAGCTTGCGCGGGGTGCCGTCGGGCTTGCCGGTGTCCCAGCCGATGGTGCCGCGGTAGCCGACCACGTCCCTTACCGTCTCGGCGAGTTCGCGGACGGTCAGGTCCGCACCGCAGCCGACGTTGACCGGTTCGTCGGCGTCGTACTCCCGCAGCAGCAGCGCGCAGGCCGACGCGAGGTCGTCCACGTGCAGGAACTCGCGGCGCGGGGTGCCGCTGCCCCACAGCACCAGTTCGGGCAGCCGGTCGCGTTCGGCCTCGTGGAAGCGGCGGATCAGCGCGGGCAGCACGTGCGAGGTGGCGAGGTCGAAGTTGTCGCCGGGGCCGTAGAGGTTGGTCGGCATCGCCGAGACGAACCCGGCACCGTACTGCCGCCGGTAGGACCGCACCTGGACGATGCCGGCGATCTTCGCGAGGGCGTACGCCTCGTTGGTGGGCTCCAACGGGCCGGTGAGCAGGGCCTCTTCGCGGATCGGCTGGTCGGCCAGCCGAGGGTAGATGCAGCTGGAGCCGAGGAACAGCAGCCGGCGGACGCCTGCTTGGTGGGCGCCGGCGATCACGCTCAACTGGATGCCGAGGTTGTCCTCCAGGAACTGCACCGGGTAGGTCGAGTTGGCCATGATCCCCCCGACCCGGGCGGCGGCCAGCACCACCGCGTCCGGCCGGGTGTCGCGCAGGTAGGCGGCGGTGCCGGCGGCGTCGCGCAGGTCGAGTTCGGCGCGGGTCCGGGTCAGCACCCGGTGGCCGTCGGCGGTCAGCCGGCGGGCGATCGCGGAACCGACCAGCCCGCGGTGGCCGGCGACGAATATCCGGGCGCCGGGCGGCAGCAGTTCGGTCATGGCGGCGATTGTGCCAGCCGTTCGGGGCGGCATGGTGCCGATCCCCCTATTCCGCCGATTCCGTGAATTGCCCTGACAGCCTGTCCCGGGTGCGTGCCTGACCGACCGCACACCGACGGCCCGGCTTTGCGGCCCCGGCCACGGCCACGGGTCCGGCAACCGGCCCCGACCACTCCACCCTTGGGGGAACACGTGGGCAAGACCGCCCTCATCACCGGCGTCACCGGGCAGGACGGCTCGTACCTGGCCGAACTGCTGCTGTCCAAGGGCTACACGGTGCACGGCATCGTGCGCCGCTCCTCGTCCTTCAACACCGAGCGGATCGACCACATCTACCAGGACCCGCAGGAGGCCCACCGGTCGCTGGTGCTCCACCACGCCGACCTGTCCGACGGGGTGGCGCTGGTGAACCTGCTGCGCGACGTCCAGCCGGGCGAGATCTACAACCTCGGCGCCCAGTCGCATGTGCGGGTCTCCTTCGACGCCCCGATGTACACCGGCGACGTCACCGGCCTGGGCGCGCTGCGGCTGCTGGAGGCAGTCCGGGCCAGCGGTATCGGCGCCCGCGTCTACCAGGCCTCCTCCTCCGAGATGTTCGGCGCCACCCCGCCCCCGCAGCACGAGGGCACCCCCTTCCACCCGCGCAGCCCCTACGCCTGCGCGAAGGTCTTCGGTTACTGGGCGACGGTCAACTACCGTGAGGCGTACGGGATGTACGCGGTGAACGGCATCCTGTTCAACCACGAGTCACCGCGCCGCGGCGAGACCTTCGTGACCCGCAAGATCACCCGCGCAGTGGCCCGGATCAAGGCCGGCCTGCAACAGCGGCTCTACCTCGGCAACCTGGACGCGGTCCGCGACTGGGGCTACGCACCGGAGTACGTGGACGCGATGTGGCGGATGCTGCAACGGGACGAGCCCGAGGACTACGTGGTGGCCACCGGACGGGCCGCCACCGTACGGCAGTTCCTCGACACGGCGTTCGCGCACGCCGACCTCGACCCGGCCGAGCATGTGCGCTACGACCCCAAGTACGAGCGGCCCAGCGAAGTGGACGCGCTCATCGGCGACGCCTCCAAGGCCGGCGACCTGCTCGGCTGGCGACCACAGGTCAGGGTCGAGGAGCTGGCCCGGCTGATGGTGGACGCCGACATGCGGCAGGTGGCGGATCAGCTCGCGGGCGCGAGCGTCCGCATCGACCGGTAGCGCCGAGGCGAGAGCTTCGGCACCTTCCCGCACCACCCCGGGCACCATTCCGTAGAGGAGAGCAACGCATGCGCAGATGGCCGGTGTTGACGGCTGCCCTCGCCTTGGCAGCCGCGGCTTTGGGGATCGTGGGGCCGCCCCCGGCGACCGCACTGCAACCACCCGTCGGCATCACCGCCGGGAACCTGCCCACCTACCAGACCAACGGCATCGTCTGGGCGATGGCACAGTCCGGCGGCGACGTCTTCGCCGGCGGCACCTTCTCCACGATCCGCCCGCCGGGGGCCGCCGCCGGCACCAGCGAGACCGCGGCCGGGAACTTCGCGTCGTTCAACGCGGCCACCGGCCAACCGGCAGGCTGCCAGCCCGCGTTCACCGTGGGTTCGAACAACGCCACGGTACGGGCGCTGGCGGTCTCCCCCGACGGCAAGACGCTGTACGCGGGCGGCTTCTTCGGCTCGGCCGGCGGCACCGGCGTGAGCAGCCTGGCCGCGATCGACCTGGCCACCTGCGCCGTCAGCACCACCTTCCGGCCGGCGGTGAGCGGCACGGTGCGCACCATCGTGGCCACCGACGACGCGGTGTACTTCGGCGGCGACGTCACCTCCGTCGACGGCGCCACCCGGCACCGCTACGCGGCGGTCAGCGCCGCCAACGGCGCGCTGCTGCCGTGGGCGCCCGACGTCGACAACCCCGGCCGGGCGCTCGCGCTGACCCCGAACGGCAAGGACGCCATCCTCGGCGGTGACTTCAACACCGTCGACGGCGCCGACTCGCACTCCCTCGCGGTCGTCGACGCCACCACCGGCGGCACGCTGGTGAAGGCGTACCCGACCGGCTTCTTCGACGCGGCCTCCGTCACCAAGACCATCTACGTCGACCCGGCGAGCAACAGCTTCTACACCGGCAACGAGGGCACCGGCGGCGGTGTCTTCGACGGCCGGGCCCGCTTCAGCCTCACCGACTTCAGCCAGGTCTGGCGGGACAACTGCCTGGGGGCCACCCAGACGGTCGCGGTCTACCAGAGCGTGCTGTACAGCGGCAGCCACGCCCACGACTGCTCCAGCATGGGCGAGTACCCGAACTCGGTGCGCAAGCACCTGCTCGCCGAGCCGGTCGGCGACCCGCACCTGGTGTCGTGGTTCCCCGACACCAACGACGGGATCGGCGAGCAGATCGGCCCGCGGGTGATGTCGTTCTCCTCGGTCGGCTCCACCGAATACCTGTGGGTCGGCGGGGAGTTCACCACCGTCAACGGCACCGCGCAGCAGGGCCTGACCCGCTTCCCCAGCTCCCCGGACACCACTGCCCCGAGCCTGCCGCAGACCTCGGTGACCAGCATCAACCCGAAGTCGGTGAAGGTCAGTTGGCAGTCGAGCCTCGACCTCGACGACAGCCTGCTGACCTACCGGGTGTACCGCAACGGCTCGACCACGCCGATCTACACCACCACCGGCAGCTCGCTTCCGTGGGTGCGCCCGCAGATCACCTTCACCGACACCGACGTCACCCCGGGCGTGAAGTACACCTACCGGGTCTCGGCGAGCGACGGCACCAACACCACCGCGCTGTCGCCGAACGCGTCCGCGACGGTGCCGACTTCGGCCGAGGCGTACCCGACGAAGGTGCTCGCCGACGGCGCGACGCTGTACTGGCGGTACGACGCGGCGTCCGGCTCCTACACGGCGGACTCCTCGGCGTCCGACGACAGCGGGGTCAGCGTCGGCGGCCCGGTGCACGGCGTGACACCGGGCGCGGTGCCGGGCTCCAAGGCGTACACGTTCAACGGCACCTCGCAGTGGACGTACAGCGACCGGCAGCATCCGCAGCCGAAGCAGTACAGCGTCGAGGCGTGGTTCAAGACCACGACCACCAAGGGCGGGAAGATCATCGGCTTCGGCAACGACCCCACCCAGACCAGCGTCCACTACGACAAGCACATCTACATGCTCAACAGCGGGCAGTTGGTCTTCGGCATCAACTCCCCCAAGGTCCAGACGATCACCACCTCGGCGAAGTACAACAACGGCGTCTGGCACCACGTGGTCGCCACCGAGGGCACCGGCGGCTCGAAGCTCTACGTCGACGGCGTGCTCAAGGGGTCGAACACGGCCATGACCGGCAGCGAGGCGTACGCCGGCTACTGGCGGGTCGGCGGTGACAACCTCAACGGCTGGCCGACCCGGCCCACCAGCGACGACCTGGCCGGCTCGATCGACGAGGCCGCGGTCTACCCGACCGTGCTGACGGCCGCGCAGGTCGCGAGCCACTACGCGCTCAGGACCGCCGGGTGACCGGCGTCCGACGCCGCACCGCCGTCGCCGCCGTCCTCGTGACGGCGGCGGTGGCGCTGCTCGGCGGCTGCGGAAGCGGCGGGCACGGGGGCGGGGCCGATCACCGCCCGTCCGTGGCGGCCGGCGCCCCCACCGGCCCGGCCGCGAGCGGCGGTTCGAGCACCAGCGACTCCTCGGAGGCGCCCGGCTCCGCCGCCGACGGCCCCAAGGTGCCCGACGACCAGCTCACCCCACCCGGCGGCGGCTCCTTCAGCACGAAGGACAAGAAGTACCTGTCCGGGCGGGTGCCCAAGGGCGACGACCCGGTCGCCGTGCTCGAAGGCGGCCAGGAGGTGTGCGAACGGCTGACCCGTACCTCCGCGATCGACCCGGCCGCCTCCGCCAGCGCCATCGTCACCGGCGACATCAGCAGGTCCGGTGCCACCGCGGCCGTACGCACCCTGTGCCCCGACCAGCGCTACGTCCTCGACGCGGCCGCGCGCGGCTTCGCCGACGGCAGCTTCGCCGTCGCCGCCGCACCGGTCGCCGGCAGGTCCGTCGCCCCCGGCCGTTACCAGGCGCCGGCCGTCTCCCCCAGTTGCACCTGGCGGGTGACCGGCGCCCACGGCAAGACCCTCGCCTCGGGTTCGACCGGCACCGCGGCGAAGGCCGTGCTGACGGTGCCGGCCACGGCGGAGACGGTCACCTCCAGCGGCTGCTACGCCTGGCTGCCCCCGCTCGCCGCACCGGCCCGCTCCGCCACCGCATCCCCCACCCCCTCCGGAGGGACCTCGTGAACAAGCTCCCGCTGGTCGTGGTCATCCCCACCAAGAACGAGGCGGAGAACATCGCCCGTACGGTCTCCTCGGTCATCGACCACGTCGAGGCGGTGGTCGTGGTCGACTCGCACAGCACCGACGACACCTGCAAGATCGCGGCGCGGCTGGGCGCGCAGGTGGTCGACTACACCTGGGACGGCCGGTATCCGAAGAAGAAGCAGTGGTGCCTGGACCGGGTGCGCACCGAGATCCCGTGGCTGCTCTTCCTCGACGGCGACGAGACGCCCAGCCCCGAGTTGCTGGGCGAGCTGCGGACCGTGTTCGCGGCCGGACCGCCCTCGGTCGCCGCGTTCGACATCCCGCTGGGCTACTGGTTCGCCGGGCGGCGGCTGCGGCACGGCCACACCATCGTCAAGCGGGTCCTGCTGGACCGCACCCGCTGCCACTTCCCGGAACTCGGCGACCTCGACGCCCCCGGGATGGGCGAGCAGGAGGGCCACTACCAGCCGGTCGCGCCGTCCGCGGCCCGGTTGCGCGCCCCGATCGAGCACGAGGACCTCGACCCGGTGCGCACCTGGTTCGACCGGCACAACCGCTACTCCGACTGGGAGGCGTGGCTCGAACTCAACCCCTCGGTGAAGGAGGCCATCCGCAAGGTCAAGTCCCGCCAGGGGCAGCTCTTCCACCAGGCGCCGTTCAAACCGCTGGTCTCCTTCGCCTACGCCTACGTCTACCGGCGCGGCTTCCTCGACGGCCGCGCCGGCCTGGACTACGCGCTGGCGATGAGCTTCTACCGCTGGCAGATCGGCCTCAAGGCGCGGGAGAACCAGCGGGGTTGAGCGGATCTCCCGACGCGGCGGCGAGCGGGCCGCCGATCTTGCCCGGCGTCGAAGTAAACGGTACGGTAGAGTTTACTTCGAGCGAGCAGGAGGCCGCATCATGATCGTTGTCACCGCACCGACGGGGCACATCGGCAGCCGGGTCCTGGCGGACCTGCTGGAGCACGGCGAGGACGTCCGGGTCGTGGTCCGCGACCCGGACCGGCTGCCGGCCGGGATTCGGGGCCGGGTGGAGGTGGTGACCGGGTCGCACCGGGAGCGGGACGTGGTGGACCGCGCGCTGGACGGGGCGGACACCGTGTTCTGGCTGGTCCCGGCGGACGTGCGCGCGCCGAGCGTCTACGACGCCTACGTCACCTTCAGCATCCCCTTCGCCGACGCGGTCGTGCGGCACGGCGTGCAGCGCGTCGTCACCGTCTCGGCGCTCGGCCGGGGCACGCAGCTCTACGCGGGCCACGTCTCCGGGTCGCTGGCCATGGAGGACCTGATCCGCAGCACCGGCGTGCACTTCCGGGCGCTGGCCATGCCGACCTTCATGGACAACCTGACCCGGCAGGTGGACCTGATCAGGCAGCGCGGGGTGATCGCCGGCACGATCCCCGGCGACCTCAAGCTGCCCTTCACCGCCACCCGCGACATCGCCGACCGCGCCGCCCGCCTGCTGCGGGACCGCGGCTGGACCGGGCAGGACACCCTCGACCTCCTCGGCCCCGACGACCTGACCTTCGACGAGGTCGCCGCCCTCGCCTCCGAGGTGCTCGGCACCCCGGTCCGCTACGAGCGGGGCGACCGCGACCAGGACCGGAAGCAGTTCGTCGGCTACGGCTTCTCCGAGGCGATGGCCCAGAGCCTGATCGACATGGACATCGCCAAGGAGCGCGGCCTGGACCACGCGGTCGCCCGCACCCCGGAGAACACCGCACCCACGACCTACCGCCAGTGGATGCGGGACGTCCTCAAGCCCGCGGTCGAGGCGAGCTAGCGCCCCGACCGGAAAGGATCAGATCCGCGAGTTGCGCAGCGACTGCCACACCGCGCCGGTCAGCGCCCGCGTCGCCCGCGGGACCGACAGTCCTTCGTGCTCGCGGTACAGCTCCCAGTTGTACGGGACGAGCGACAGCTTGTTGGACGACAGCGAACCCGCCTGGTGGGCCCGGTACACGGCAAGCGGCTCGGCCAGGCCCCGGGCGTCGGCGCCGTCGCGCATGATCGACAGCCACAGGGCGTAGTCCTGCCGCTTGCGCATCTCCGGCATCAGCCTCGTGCCCAGCACGTTGCGGTCGTACATGGCGGTGAGGGCACCGATGTGGTCCTGGATCAGCATCGCGCGGTAGTCCACGTGCTCCCGCGCGCGGACGACGCGTCCGTTCGGGACGAAGTCGACGCTCTCGCCGTCGTGGTCGGCGTCCATCTTGAAGTACGAGGTGAACGTCAGCGGCGCGCTACCGGCCGCCGCGAAGGCGAGCTGCCGCTCCGTCTTCTCCGGCAGCCACATGTCGTCGCTGTCGAGGAAGGCGATGTAGTCCCCCTGGGCCCGCTCCATGGCGAGGTTGCGGGCCCGGCCGGCGCCGCCCCGCTCGGGTGCCGTCTGCGGCCGCACGCGCTCGTCCTGCCGGGCGAACTCCCTCAGCAGGTCCATGGAGTCGTCGGACGACTGGTCGTCGGTGGCCAGTAGCTCCAGATCGGTGTGGGTCTGCGTGAGCACCGACCGGACGGCCGCGCCGAGCGTGGCAGCCGAGTTGTACACGGGCATCACGACAGACACCAGAGGCACAGCGTTTCTCCTTGCTCAGCCGGAACGACGGTCCATTCAAGCACTGCGATCGACCAGGAGCAGCCCTGCATGGCGTTGTCGCTGGTCAGAGACGTATGGGGCTGCCGCCGGGGGCAGGTGCGGGGGCTACAGCCGGGGGCAGGCGCCGCTCCGGCGGCGGGGCGGGTTCGTCCGCGCCGCCGCCGGAGCGGCCGTCCGCGGGGAGGGCCGGGCGTCGAGGCTCGGGCGCTGAGGCTCGGGCGTCGAAGCTCAGGCGTCGAAGCTCAGGCGTCGAGGCTCAGGCGTTCATGAAGCTGCTCGGCGGCAGCGCCCGGTCCACGATGCGCACATCGCCGATCGAGCCGTGGAAGACCTGGTTGATCGCGCCGTCCCACTCGTAACCGCCCAGCAGGAAGGGCAGGTCGAGGGAGGTGAGACCGATGTTGGTGCTGTTGGGGTTGCGGCCCTCCTCGCACCCGTTGACGTAGAGCTTGGTGATCCGCCCGTCGTTGACGACCGCGACGTGCCACCACTCCTCCTGCTGGAGCAGGTGGCTCCAGTTGGTGGCCGCACCGGTCTGGTTGAGCGGGTAGACGTTCCACTGGAGTTCGATCCCGCTGGAGAGGCTGAGCGTCAGCACCGGCTCCTCGGCGGTCGCCGCGGGGCCGTTCTTGCCCGCCTTCCCGGCGCTGCCGCTGCGGCTGAGCATCGACGACCAGCCGTTGCGGCCGCCGTCCCAGTCGGCGGGCACCTTGAAGAACATCTCGAAGGTGTAGCCGCGGGCGAAGGTCCGGGCGTTGATCGGCGCGCCGTCGACGGTCCGGAAGTACGCCCCGGTGACCGGGTTGCCCTGACCGGCGAAGACCAGGCTGCCGTGGCCGGGCTGGTCGGGGTGGTGGTCTTCGGTCCAGGTCAGCGCGTGTGCGGCGGTGCCCGGAACGCTCCGCAGCTCCAGGTCGTTGCCGTGGCCCGCCTGGTCCTTGACCACGGTCCCGGCGGCCACGTCCTTGCCGGCCTTGCCGCCCTCGTCGAAGCGCCAGTACGCCAGCGTGCCGGGCACCAGCATCCGCCGCGCCGGGCGGGCGGCGCGCGACGGCACCGGCGCGAAGCCCGCGAACCGCTGCTCGAAGTCGATCGCGACGGAGAAGTAGTCGACCGGCGAGGTCAGTTCGATCTCCTTCGCGGCCAGTTCGTTCAGCTCGCCCTTGGCCGCGAGCTCGCGAATCCACGGCGAGAAGGTCGCGACGTCGATCACCCCGCGGTTCAGGTCGAAGCGGTAGGAGCGGATCATGCCCGCGCCGCCGTAGTACCGGTCCTGGTAGTTGGTGATGTGCAGGTGCACGTCGTTGCCGGCGCTGTTCTTCAGCACGGTGCTGCCGGGCGGCCAGAAGTGGCCGTTGAGGGTCAGGAAGATCTGGTCGTTGTCCTTGATCAGGCCGTCCCACAGCTGCTGCCCGTACTCGGACAGCGACGCCTCGCTGCTGTCGTCGGCGTTGACGATCTCGTGGGTGGTCACGATCACCGGGATCTTCGGGTTCGCCTTGATGACCGAGTTCGCCCAGGCGAAGCCCTGCTCCGACAGCCGCCAGTCCAGCGAGAGCAGCATCCAGGACCGGCCGCCGGCCTTGAAGATGTGGCAGGTGTTGTAGCCGTCGGGGCTGGAGGAGTGGTAGCTGGGCGACCGCTTGGCCCGCGCCGGGCTGAAGGTCTTCAGGTACGGGGTGGAGCCGCGCTGGTCGGTGTCGGAGACGTCGTGGTTGCCGGCGAGCACGCCGTACGACGCCCCGGCCCGGTCCAGCAGGTCGAAGACCTTGGTGGCCGCGGCGTACTCCTCGGTCAGGCCGTTCTGGGTGACGTCGCCGAGGTGCGCCAGGAAGACGATGTTCTCGTCGTTGCCGCCCGCGCGGCCGGCCGGGTCCAGGACGTAGCGGAACGACGCCTCGACCGGCACCGGGTGGATGCGGTCCTGGTCGAACATGTACTGGGTGTCGGGCATCACCACGACGGTGAACCGCGGGTCGTCCGGGTCCGGGCTCCACTTGCCGCGCGGCGCGGGCGTCATCGACGTCCGGCCGTAGGGGTCGTCGTCCTTGCCGCCGCCCTTCGCGGCGCCCTTCGCCTCGCCGGCGGCGTACGCGGGCGCCGCGCCGAGCAGTCCCGCCGCGGCCGCGCCCGCGCTGATCACACCGGCGCCGCGCAGGAAGGTGCGGCGGCTCGACGCGGCGAGACCGGTGCCGTCCAGGTCCGCGGTGCGCGGGCAGGAACACCCCTCGCCGTGGCCGTCCTGGCCGTCGTTCGTCTCGTGCGCCCCGGGCGCGTCGTCGGGTGAGCCGTGCATCTCTACTCCAAAGGTGAGGATTCGAACGGCGTCACGCTAGAGATCGTTCCCGCACCGCAGGACGGCCCTGCGGAGGCCACCGGCCGAACACTCCCCCAACAGCGGGCCCGCCCGGGGCGGCCTGGTCACGCGGTGCCACGGCCCGGTCGCGGACCCGCTACCGCTCAGCCGCGGACCCGGAAGGTGTAGTGGCCTGCTGCCACCGTGCAAGCGGCGTGGCCGTCGGCCCACTGGGCGGGACGGGCCCCCGCCGAGGCCGTGACCTGGTGCGCCGAGGTGGCGGGGACGTAGATCGTCGCGGTGCTGCTGCGGGGCACCGTGACCTGCATGACCAGGCCCTTCCCGGCGTCGCGCCAGCTGCTGCCGATCGTGCCGTGCGGCGAGCGCGGGGTCGCCTCGGCGTGGGTCGGCCCGCCGCCGGGCTGCGGCCGGATGCAGAAGCGCGCGTAGCCGGGGTGCGCCGGGTCGGGCATTCCGCGGCCGGCGCGCCCTCGGGCGTCACGCCAGGGTGGCTGCCCACTCCTCCGTGGTGAGGACGTCGCCGCGGCGGTTGAGGAGCTTGGTGAGCAGAACGTCGTGGAGCTCGGGGTCGGAGTCGGCGCAGGCGTCGGAGAGGACGGTGACCTGGTAGTCCAGGTCGATCGCCTGGAGGGCGGTGGACAGCACGATGCCGCTGGTGGCGATGCCGATCAGAACGAGGTGGTCGACGTCCTGCGCGTCGAGGATCTGCCGGAGGTCGTTGCCGGCGAAAGCGCTGATGCGGTTCTTGTGGACCACGATCTCGTCGCCGCGCGGGGCGATGTCCGGGTGGATGGCGACAGCGGGGTCGTCGGGGGTGAACCGGTCGGCCGGCAGGGCGCCGAAGAGCTTGTTGCGGGGGTGCACGTCCACGTGGCCGGGCCGCAGTCGCAGGGCGACGTGGACGACGAGCACCCCGGCGGCGCGGGCCGTCTCCAACGTCCTGACGACGCGCGGCAGATAGCCGTCGGGAGCGATACGGGCGGTGGCGACCTGGAGGTCCATGGCGAGCAGGGCGGTACGGGACACGGTGGTGCCTTTCATGACGGGTCGGAAGGGTCGACCGAGAGGCGTCGCAGGCTTCGGTCGAAGACGGTGATGAGCAGGTACAGCACCCCGGCGCCGAGCATGAGCCACGCCAGGTGGTGCATCCCGCCGGTGCTCGCGCGCTGCCCGAAGGACGCCGCGGTCGCGGACGACGCGACCATCGAGCCCAGGTACCCGAAGGTCCGCAGCAGGCCCGCCGAGGACCCGGTGCGCTGCGGATCGGCCTGGAAGTACACGGAGTTCTGCAGTGCCAGGCTGTTGGAGCCCTGCGGCACCCCGAAGACCACCGCGATCAGCAGCAGCATCCACACCGGGCTCGCCGCGGTCAGGCCCAGCATCAGCGCGCACGCGGCGATCTGCCCGGCGGCACCGAGCATCAGCTTGGCGAACACCCCGTTGCGCCGCCCGACGGTGACGGACACGGCTATCCCCACCAGGAACATCGGTATCTGCACCAGCCCGGCGTGGAAGGGCGACAGGCCGTAGCTCTCCTCCGTCCACTGCGTGAACCCGTAGAGGAAGGCGTACGACACGACGTAGGCGACCAGCGCCCTGCCGTAGGTGCCCAGCAGCGGCGCGTTGCCGCCGAGCACCCGCAGGTCGATGAAGGGTGTCGGCGCGCGCAACTCCCTTGACGCGAAGGCGGCTCCGGCGGCGACGGTGATCACCGGCAGGTACCAGTTGGCGGCGTGCAGGTTCATCAGGAACATCAGCAGCGAGAAGAGCATGGCCGCGAACAGGCCCATGCCCGGCAGGTCGATCATCGCGGCCAGCTCGCCGCGGTCCACCGTGCGGGTGCTCGGCTCCTTGGGCAGCCGCAGCGCGCCGAGGGCGACCGCGACCACGGCCAGCGGGATGTTGAGCGCGAAGGTCGCGCGCCAGCCGCCCAGACCGATCAGCGCGCCGCCCAGCAGCGGGCCGATCACGGCGATGGTCTGGTTGGCGACCGCCAGCATGGTCAGCACGCCCGCGGGGCTGTCGTGCCCGGTCCGCTTGGCCTCGCTGCGCAGCAGCGCCATGGCGGCGGGGTAGCCCGCGCAGGTGCCGAACCCGAGCACGACCCGCGCGCCGATCAGCACCCCGAGGTCGGGGGCGAGCGTGCCGACGACACCGGCGACGCCGACCAGGCTGGTGCTCAGCAGGAACAGCCGGCGCGGGCCGAACAGGTCGATCAGCCGCCCGACGATCGGCTGCCCCAGGGCGGTGGCCAGGTAGAGCGCCGAGACCAGCCAGGCGGTCTGCGACGGCGGCGCCCCGAACGCCTTGCCGATGGGCACGAGGGCGACCGCGACGATGGTCGAGTTGATCGGGTTCAGCACCGACCCCAGCATCATCGGGGGGATGAGCCGTCGGTCGAAGCCCTCCTTCGCGGTGTCGCCGGGAGCGGCGGCGGTGGTCTGGTCAGTCATGGACGAGCCGCTCCAGTACGGACATCGCCGCGATCACGGTCTGCCGCTCCTCCTCGGTGCACTTCTCCTCCAGTTCGGCGGCGAGCCACTCGCCGCGCGCCTGCCGGTCCCCCTCCGCCTGCCGGCGCCCCTCCGCGGTGAGCGCGATCAGCAGCCGGCGACCGTCGCCGGGGTCGCGGCGGCGCTCCACCATGCCCTGGTCGGCCAGCCCGGCGACGACGGTCGCCATCGACTGGTGCCGCATGCCCTCGATCGCGGCGAGGTCACTCGTGGTGAGCCCGTCGTTGTCGATGAGCCGGGCGAGCACCGACAGCTGGGTGAAGCTGACGCCGTCGGCACCCGAGGCCGCCCGGATACGGCGCCGCAGCCGCCCGATGACCGCCCGCACCTCCTGCGAGGCGCGAACGGCCGAGGACGAGGGTGCGTGATCTCCGTTCATGGGTTCCACCGTAGGATCATCAGCCCAGGTTGTCCAGTTTACCTGCGCAGGTAAACTGGATATGTGAATGCCCGCGACGAAACGGGGCGCCCGGCGGGAATCCGTTCGGGCCGGACGGACAGGACGACGCCCCCTCGTGCCCACCGGTCACAACTCAGCCACTCCTGTGCGAAGCGGCTTCTGTGGAAAGGGAGTTGGGTACGTCATGTCCGGAAGATCCGTGTGCGGCAGCGGAGGTCGGTCGTGAAGAAGGCGCGCGAGGGCTTCGGATCGTTCGACACGAAAGCCGGGCAAGCCGCGCGGACCCTGCTGCACAGCCAGGGCTACGACGGAGGGTGGGGGCTGACGCTCACATCCGTGTCCTCGATCGTCAACACCAGCGAGGTGTTGCAGGTACTCCGAGCCGTCGGGGTGGCCGGCCAACCGGTCCGTCAAGCACTCGGATTCCTGACCACCGCGGTCCCGGAACACTGTCGGCCTCGTCAGAAGGGCGGCCGGGGTGAGCACACCCGCTTCGTCGCCTTCGGCCTGACCGGTCTGTTGGCTCATCCACGGTTCTTTCACCATGACGGCGTGGCCGAGGCGGTGTCCTGGTGCGCGGACTGGCTTGAGGATCACCGGGTCGATCACGGCTGGCCGGAAGTGCTCGGCCTCGACGACACCTCACTGCACCAGACCGCACTCGCCCTTCGTGCCCTCGCCCGTCTTCGGGACACCCTTCACGAGTTCGGCCCCGGCCTCCCGGTCGCTCCCGGAGTGGACACCACCTCGTTGCTGAAGCGGACCGAGTCGATGATCTCGCACGGCGTACACGGCCTGCTCTACCACCGCCGCCCGAGCGGCGCATGGGGCTGGCGCACCTACGTGGACACCGAACCGAGCCCGAGCAAGACCGCGCTGTGCCTACTGGCGCTCTCCTCGGTCTGCTCCGGCACCGGTGCGGACAACACGCCCACCTACCCGGACGAGCCGCAGGAGTCCGGCGGGGTGCACGGGGAGGTCCGACTCAGGCGACTGCCGGAGGTGGTCACCGAGGCCCGGCAGTGGCTCCTGCGCAATCACCACCGCTGGGAGACCTTCGTCGAGGACGACAAGGACGTCCAGGGCACCGCGTGGGAACACATGGCATACGCGTTGGGGGCGGAGGCCGTCGTCCGAGCCGGCTCGAATCCGCGTGATCCCCGGTTGTCCAGGGCGTGGCGGTTGATGGACGAGTTGTGGGACGCCGAGGCCGGGATGTGGAACGAACCAGGGGCTTCCGGCAGGCGTGCCACCGTCCGCGCCGTGTACAGCACGGTCTGTGCCTACCGGGCCGCCATCGACCGTCTGGCGCGTATCGGACTGGACGCCCCCGGCGGCAGCGACAAGGTCATCACCGCGGAGATTCGGATCACGAGTGTCGTGCTGGGCGCCGGAGGCACGATCGTCCTCGGCGTACCCGACCGCGAGTCACCGGTGCGGTGCGAGCTCTCCCAGCGTCTCTTCGACCTGGTGAAGGTCCTGCACGACGGGCCCGCCGGAGGTCTTCCGACCCACCGGATCGCCGAGGCCCTGTTCGTCGCCCCGTCCTCGGTGCCCAAGTACGTCCAGCGCCTCAATCAGGCGGTGTCCACAGCGTTCGGCGACACCCCGATACGTTTGTGCGCGGCAACGTCCGCGGACGGGATCGGGAAGGGATACCGGCTCGCCGGACGGTAGCCACGCCCCTACGGTCACGTGCGTCCGGCGGCGTCCGGGTGGTTCAGCAGCGCGAAACGAGCCAGAGAGCGCACCTGATCGAACGTCCGCAACATGTCGATGTCGTCCAGGCCGAACCAGGCCGCACTGTGCACTTCGTCGAGTTGCGCCTCCACGACCTGCTCATCCGATCCGGCTTGACGGCGCACGAAGAAGAACTGGACAAGGGCGGGAGCGGCGAAGCCCTCGCGCTCGATGTCCGCGTAGAACGGCACCGGCTCTGGAGTGGCGTTGGCGTCGGCGGCATGGATCGCCGGCTGGCTGGAGATGGCCTCCACGAGAAGACCGGTCTCCTCTTTGAACTCGCGTACCGCCGTTCCGGCGAATGACTCGCCGGGCTCGATGTGGCCACCGGGCGGAACCCACTTGTCGAATCGGTTGTGGTGGACGAGCAGCACCTTGCCGTGCTCGACGAGATAGCCCGAGCAGATGTAGACGAATCCGGTGTCGCGGATCGTCTGGCCGTCCTGGATCAGAATCGAGCGAGGCACGTTCGCCACGATAGCCCACCCCATCCGGCCGAACTCATCTGTCAGGCAACCGGCTTGGGCACGCTGTCAGCGATGGCCGATGACACGTCATGGTCGGTGACATCGCGATGTCACCGGGTCGACGTCATGGACCGCCGGATGCTTGACCCCTGCCCGTCCCGATGCGCCTCGGGACAGGGCGAGGTCTCCGTCACCGCAGGGGAAGGACCGCGATGCGTACCGACACATCCGTCTGGCGTTCCCGCTACAACCAGTGGTTCGCAGCCCCGCAGACCGTGGTGGTTCAGCCCACCACCTGGTGCAACCTCGACTGCGCGTACTGCTACCTGCCCTTCCGCAAGCTCCACCGCACGATGACCCCGGAGGTCGCCCGGACCCTGGCGGAGTCGGTCGCACCGCTGGCCTCCGGCGGCCCGCCCCTGGGGATCGTCTGGCATGGCGGCGAACCGCTGGCCGTGGGGCCGAAGACGTTCACCACGCTGCTCAGTCCCTTCGAGGACATGCGCCGTGCCGGCCGTGTCCGCCACTACGTGCAGACCAACGCCACCCTGGTCACCGACACATGGTGTGATCTGATCAGTGCCCACGACATTCGGGTGGGGGTGAGCATCGACGGCCCGGCCGCGGCGAACGCCGGGCGTGTCGACCTCCGCGGACGGCCGGCTTTCGACCGCATCCTTCGAGGCATCAACCGGCTGCGCGAGCGATGCGTCCCGTTCTCCGTGATCTCGGTGGTCGGCGCCGAGAACACAGCGACGCCGGAGGAACTACTGGAGTTCCTGGCGGGCCTGGGGTGTGAATCGGCGGGCGTCAACTTCGAGGAGATCGAGGGCGTCAACGCCGAGCGACGTTCACCCACCCCGCAACAGGCCGAAGAGTTCTGGCGTCGCACCCTCATCTGGACGCGGCATCACGGCGGCCGGCTGAAAGTACGGGAGCTCGAAAGGCTCTCCGAATACCTCCGGTTGATACGCGCCGGACAGCACGCCGAGTGGGACCGTCGCCGGCTCGACCCCATCCCGACCGTATCCGCCGCGGGAGACGTGGTGCTGCTCTCTCCGGAACTCGGAGACACTCCCGACCCCGCTTACGGCGGCTTCCTGGCCGGCAGCATCCTGGAACAGCCGCTGACCGAGATCCTCCGCGGCGCGCACCGGCTGCACTACGTCCAGGAGTTCCTCACCGGCCTGGACCGCTGCCGATCCGGCTGCGAATTCTTCGACTTCTGCCGAGGCGCTCAAGCTGCCAACCGGTATTTCGAGAACGGCAGCCTCGCAACCACCGCGACCAACTACTGCCGGGTCTCCCGGCAGGCGCTGGTCACGGCCCTGTCCGTCCTCGCAGCGGAGGAAGATGCAGCATGACCCTCCTGGAACGACTGGCCGCGTCCGACACGTCCGCCGTGATGGACCTGATCTCCGCTCATGAGGTCTCCGCACCCGCGATCGTGGAGGCATCGTGGGACAACCGACCCACCTGGGACAACTGGGCGAAGAGCCCAGCGCCCTTCGACAACAGGCCCACCTGGGACAACTGGAGCAAGAGGAGCTGACCTGCCGTTGCCGGCGGATTCGCTGCCGGGTGGGCCGCCGTCGACGGCACGAGTACGGCTTCTCAGGGGAAGGCAGCGTGATGGACACCCGTACGATCCGCCGCACGAAGGTCGCTCTCCCGTCGCTGGACGAGCCCGGACTCGCCCTGTCCGACGTGACGTCGCTGGAAGACATGCACGGGCGGGTCACCGGGTTCCGCTACGCCGACGCGAAGGTGCGCGAACTCGATCTGGCCGGTGCGCAGTTGGTGGAGGGGCGAGTGAGCGGGTGCACTGCCGAGCGCACGCGACTGGACGCGGTGAGGGCGGACTCGGTCGAGTTCAGCTGCTGCGAACTGCCGGCCCTGAGCTGGACCGGCAGCAAGCTCTCCCGGATCGTCTTCCGAGAGTGCCGGCTGATGGGCGCAGCCCTGGAGGGGCTGGCCCTCGACAACGTCCTCTTCGAGAAGTGCAAGCTCGACTACGCCACCTTCGCCCGCGTACGTGCCCTGGGTCCCGTGATCTTCTCCGGGTGCTCGCTCCGCGAGGCCGCGTTCATCGGGAGCGATCTGCGCGCCGCCCTGTTCGACGACTGCGATCTGCGGCTGACCGAGTTCGGCGACGGAACCTACCGCGGCCTGGACCTACGGGGCAACGACCTCTCCGCGGTGCGCGGCGTCTCGGCGCTCAAACGGGTGATCATCGACCGCGTGCAGATGCCTCAGCTGGCCGACGCGCTCGCCGGTGAGTTGGACGTCACCTTCGGAGCGGACCTGGACGACGTGTAGCAGGCGCGGCTCCCCGTACGGCGGGGTCGCGCCGGGAAGGCCTGCCCGTACAGCCATCGGCTTCTGCCCCTGCATACCTGGACGGCGTGGCGTCGTACGCCTAGTAAGGAGGGGAGGTGCTTCACGAGGGGATCACGCATGCGCGACCACGCCGACATGGCGACCGAAGAACGCCGGGGCGTCAGCCGCTCACCCGCGGGCGGGACGCGGCGGCCGCGGCATGCGCTGCTCGCCCTGCAACCCGCCGCCGGCAACGCCGCCGTCGTGCAGATGCTGCGCGAGGCCGGGCACCCCTGGGCGGAAGACGCGGACCAGAAGGACCGGCAGGACCGGTACGGCGGGCGGGCGGACGGGGCCGCGGTGCAGCGGGCTGCCGGGCCGGCCACCGGGGAACGGCAGAAGCGGCCGAGCCCGGGACAGGTGACGGCGCCGGACCTCGACCTGGCGGCCGGGCAGGAGGTCCACTCGGAGCTGGACGTCCCCACCCGCATGCTCAACCGGGTGGCCCGGGTCATGATGGGGGCGCACTACGCGGACGACGGGGGCCTGCCCCTGGGCCGGGCCGGAACCCCCCACCTGGCGCTGACCGTCATCGACGGGAAGGTGCACATCGCGGGCAACACCGGCATGTCCCAAGGGAAACGGGATGCCGCGCTGGGCCGCCTGACGGAGGCGCTGGCAGGCCCGGGCGGTCACGACGAGAAGAAGCTCGCGGCCCTGCTCAGCGGCGGATACGGCAAGCGGCACACCGAAACCGGCGACACGACGGCGCACGCGCATCTCGACGCCATCAAGAAGGCCGTGGCGGACCCCGAGAGCCTGACGTGGCACAACACCGTGAAGGCCCCCGGACCCAAGCAAGCGAAGGTCCACGGCGAGATGGCGCTGCTGGACGCGGTCGCCAGGTCCATGCGGGAACGGCCGAACCCGCGCCCCGGGGAGCTTCAGGACTGGCCCATCGGCGGCCGGAAGCGGGACTGCATCGCCTGCCACTGGGCGCACGCCGTCTTCAACACCCACATCGCCAACGCGCTCGGGTACCGGATCGTGACGTCGGGCAGCCACGGCGGCTTCTTCCCGAACTGGAGGATGCCGGCGTGGATGGTCGACAACGCGGAGGCGAAGGCCGCGATGAAGCAGAAGGTGGAGAGCAGCGGTCACCAGGTCGAGGACGACGTCCTCCTCGGCATCACCGAGAAGGGCAGCACCCACCGGCTGAACCCTCCGCACCGCGGCGACGAGCCCTACCTGTCCGACTCCTCGGAGGACGAAGCGTGAACGCCTGACGGCACGTCACGACCCGGCACGGCCCGGCACGGCCCGGCAACACGCGGCACAGCAACACGCGGCACGGCACGTCACGGCCCCGGTGCGGATACGAGCGTCGTCCTGGGAGCGGTGAGCCGGACCGGCCGCACCGCTCCCTCCCGGACAGCGCGCGCGTCAGTGGTGCTGCCCCTCGCGGCCGAGGCTCTCCTCGGGGGTCGCGCCGGGCCGGGTCCACTGCGGGGTGGGGCGGCCGGTCGGGCCCCAGGTGGCGTTCCCGTCGACATCCGTGCGCCAGTACCAGCAGGGCCCGTGGCCTTCGGGCCGGCCCTCCGGGTTGTCCTGCCACGCCTCGCCGCGGCCGTAGGGGGTCATGTCGAGCAGGTCGAAGGACCCGCTCGCGGCCTCGGTGCCGCGGCCGGTCGTGGAGTAGGTGAGGAACGTGCGGTCGCCGTCGCGCAGATAGGCGGTGAGGTGGCCCATCGCCCCGCCGATCGGTTCGGCCACGTCGCGCACCGAGTACCAGGGCTGGGTGTAGCCCATGAACTCGACGAAGGGGGCCACCTCGTCCCACCGGCCCGGCGTCAGGATGGCGAACGAGACACCGCGGGCGTTCAGATAGACGGCGTCCTTCAGGTGCCAGGCGGAGACGGTGCAGCCCTCGCACTGGCCCTGGTGCGGCGCGCCGTCCCACCACATGTGCTTGTAGACCAGCAGCTCGTCGCGGCCCTGGAACAGGTCGAGGAAGGGGACCGGGCCGTCGGGGCCGACGACCTTGACGGTCCCGTCGAACTCCACCATCGGCAGCCGGCGGCGGGCCGCGGCGATCGCGTCGCCCTCGCGGGTGTGGGCCTTCTCGCGGACCAGCAGCGCGTCGCGGGCGGTCTGCCAGGTGTCCATGTCCACGATGGGCGGGCGGGTCGGGTCGTCGGGCGAGGTCGTCATGGTGTCCTCCAGGGGTGTCCGGTGCCGGGCGGCGCCGTACGGCATGCGTCGGCGTGCGCCGGCGGTCACCAGAAGGGACTCGCGCGCCGGGCGAAACTCATCGCGGTGACGGCAGAAGGGGCACCGGGAGCGGCACCAGGAACGGCTTTACCGCGGCCGCGGCCACGGGAGGGGCCCGCCCGCCCGGTCCGTTGCGGCGGGCCGTCCCACGAACGATCATGGTCGGCATGGCACGACCGAGGCAGATCATCGAGTGCGGGGACTTCGTCCTGCGACGCTGGCAGGGGCAGAGCGACTACGCCTCGGCGTTCACCTTGATCGAGGAATCCGTGGAGCACCTGCTGCCCTGGGAGCCGTGGGTCGCCCGCCACGGCGAGGCCGCCACCCGGGACTTCCTCGCGAAGGCCGGGACGAACTGGGCGAGCGGCGACGTGTACAACTACGCGATCGAGGCGGACGGCGGCGCGCTCCTCGGCATGTGCCAGTCCTACCGGTACGCCGACCCTCGGGGCCGGCGCCTGGGGTACTGGCTGCACCCCGCCGCCACCGGCCGCGGCATCGCGACGAGGGCGACGGCGGCCCTGGTCGCCGAGATGTTCACGCTGCCGGAGGTGGAGTACCTGGAGATCGAGCACGACGTCGCCAACACCGCGAGCGCCGCGGTGCCGCGCCGGCTGGGCTTCACCGAACTCCGCCACGAGCAGGGCACGCCGCCCACGGCCGCCGCCGGCAGCGGGACCTTCGCGATCTGGCGCCTGGACCGCCCGAGCGGCGTGAGCTGACCCCGACCCTGGCCCCGGCCCCGGCCCGAAGAACGGACCCGCCCCCGAAAGGCGGACCCGGCCCGTGCCCTCGACGCCGGGCGGTGACCACCAGCAGGTCCTCGCCGCTCGACGGGCGGAGTCCGCCGGTCCGACCGCTGAATGAACGTCATCGCGAACATCGAGCCGGGGGCGAGCCCGGCGAGCCGGCGCGGGGTGGCCGCCAGCCGCAGGCCGATCCCGTCCTCGGTCCCGTGGGGCGGCGCGTCGACCCGCACGTGCGACGCCCGCCAGAGGGCGGTCCGCACCCCGGAGCTGTCCGGCGCCCCGATACGGCCCGGCGCCCCGGGCTTCTCGTCGCCGTCAGCCCTTGGCGGGAGCCTGGAGGCTCCACAGCCGGCCGTCGGGGTCCCGGACGGTCATCTCCCTGGTCCCGAAGTGGGTCTCCTCGAACGGCGAGACCACCTCGACGGCGGGATCGGCCCGGAAGGCGTCCGCGTCCGGCACCTTCAGCACGATCCGCGTCTCGGGCTCACGGTCCTCGGGGACCTCGGCGACGAAGACGTAGGGACCGTCGCCGTTGCGGAGCTGACCGGAGTCGTGGTCGGTCGAGAACTCCAGCTCATAGCCCAGCGCCTGGAAGAACTTCGCCGTCCTGCCCCAGTTGTGGGTCGTCAGGAACACGGCCTCGATGCCCTCGGTCGTCATGTCAGCTCTCCTTCTCGGACGTCTTCCGCTGCTGCCCGTCGGTGTCGTCGAGGTAGGCACGCAGCGCGTCCGCGACCAGCGCGGAGAGGGACGAGCCCGACTCGATGGCGTGGTACTTGACCTGCTTGATCAGCCCGACCGGCAGGTACACGTTGAACTGCTTGACCTCTTCGCCACTCACAGGGCGATGCTAGCACTCTAGCCCACTAGCAAGCTAGCATCGCTCCATCACGCCATCACGCCAAGAGGCGCAGAACGGCCCCGCGCTCCCCCTACGCGTTGATGCCGTCGAACTGGCGTACCCAGTAAGGCGCCTGGCCCACCGTGCCGTTCCACTGCGACACGACGAGGGTGAGGGACGTCGCGGCGGGGCTGCCCGGGTGGATGTAGCCGCCGTACAGGTTGGGGACGGTCAGCGCGGTGATCTGGGGGACGGGGGTGCTCCACACCGCGTCCGGGCGGGGCGCGGTCCGGGTGCAGATCGCCCCCAGCACCACGTCGAAGTAGCTCATGCAGTAAGTGCCGTTGATGAGCTTCACGGAGAACTCGCCGGTGTTGTTGCCGGACAGGATGACCGACGGCGGCGCGGAGGTGGTCCACTGCCAGGAGCCGTCGAGGTAGGCCCAGTTCTGCTGGGCGCCGAAGTCGCCGTTGTGGAAGTCGCCCGGCTGGATGCGGAAGAGCTGGATCGCCCCGCCGTCGGCGGTGTTGTTGTGGGTGCCGTTCCAGCGCTTGGAGAAGATGTAGAGCCAGCCGTCGGGGTCGATGCCCGCGAACGACCACATGCCGTACATCGACTGGTTGACGCCCCGCACGTCACCGTCCCAGTGGTAGGGGAAGTCGGTCCAGGTCGCGCCGTAGTCGTCGGAGTAGGCGACACCGGACATCAGCGAGCCGTCGTACCCGGCGGGCGGGCCCCAGGTGGCCACGGAGGTGTACTGGATGTACGTGCGGCCGCCGAACTCGATGCAGTCGTTGGGGATTCGGCTGACCTCGGTGCCGTACCCGTTGTCCGCGTTGTGGGTGTAGTCGAACAACTGGGCTGCCCTGCCGCCCGGTTCGGCCCAGGTGAACGAGATCGGCGTCGCGCCGGAGGGGTCGAAGCCCGCCTGGTTCAGCATCACCGGTGAGCCGAGGTAGGTGCCGTCCGCCTGCTGCATTCCCGCCCACGAGTCGCCGAAGACGTAGCCCCAACTGCCGTCGTGCTCGCGGTGGTACGGGATGCCGAGATCCCCGGAGCCCAGGCCCACCGCGCTCGCGGAGTCGCCGGGCTGGTCGCACAGCGGGGTGCCGGCCTGGGCCGCGGCGGCCGGAGCCGCACCGTACAGACCGGCGCTCAGCGCACCGGCGCCGGCCAGGGCGAACCCCGTACCGGCTTTGAGAACGGATCGGCGGCTCGGTCGTCCTGTGTGGGGCATGGGGCGGTCCTCCAACCGTGTCGGCTCCCGGTGCCCGCCGGCGCAGCCCGCCCCGGCGCACACGTCTTCTGGTCGAACGGTAGAGGGGGACGGACGGCGGCGCGGCGAAACGGCGGGTCCCGCGCTACGGCTGCCGGGCGCCGACGCGGGCGTAGACGGTGAGGAGGTCGTCGACGACGGCGTCGAGGGAGAAGCGCTCCTCGACGAGTTGCCAGGCCGCGCGGGACGCGCGGGCGTTGGCGTCGGGTTCGAGGAGTTCGAGGATGGCGGCGGCGACGAGGGGGCCGTTGTCGGCGTCGGGGCGGCTGGGGGTGATGACGCCGGCGCCGGCCGCCTCGATGTCCGGCGAGAGCCCGCCGGTCGCGGCGGCGACGACGGGCACGCCGACGGACATCGCCTCGAGCAGGGAGACGGCGAACGGCTCGACCACGGACGGCAGGACGTAGACGTCGGCGTCGCGCAGGCGGCGCAGCACGTCGTCGTGGCCGAGCGGGCCGGGGGTCTCCAGGGCGTGCCCGACGCCGAGTTCGGCGGCGAGGGCGCGCAGCGGTTCGGTGAGCGCGCCGGTGTCGGGTCCGGCCAGCACGAAGCGGGCGTCGGGGTGGATGGCGAGCACCGCGGGCATCGCGGCGACGAAGTCCTCGGGCCGTTTCCGCTTCTGCACGCGCGCGAGGTAGAGGACCGTCGGCGGGCGGTCGCCGGTGCGCGGCGGGCGGCGGTCCTGCCGGACGACGCCGTTGACCAGGCGGTGGAAGGTGGTCAGCGGGGTGTCGGGGACGACCGCCTGGACGCCGTCGCGCTCCATGGCGGTGAGGTGCAGGATCGCGTCGGCCCGGCGCAGCACCCGTTTCATGCCGAGCAGGTCGACGGCCTTGGCGAAGACCTTCTCGGTGGGGTCGATCATGCCGTGCGTCTGGACCACCAGCGGCACCCCGGCCTCCAGGGCGATCAGCGCGAACGGCAGCGTGATCAGGTCCCGCATCAGGTGGACGTGCACCACGTCCGCGCCCTTGACCATCCGGCGCGCCTTCGCCAGCAGCCCCGGCGAGGTGATCCCGCTCACCTCGAACGCGGGCAGGAGGTGCCGGGCCTGGTGGACGAAGGACGGCACGCCTTCGAGTTCGGTCGGCAGCGGGCCGGTGAAGCCGTCGCCGAGCGTGGCGATCCGGGCGTCGACGCCCTTGGCCCGCAGCCCCCGCGACAGGTTCAGCGCGACCCTGGTCGGACCGCCGAAGTCGTTGGTGGGCGTGTGCAGGGTGACCACATGCAGGACTCTCACGTACGTGACGCCTCCCCCTGTGCTGCTTCCCCTGGTACGGCGCCCGCGACCGCCCCCGGGCACCGTTGGGCGCCCCCGGGCACCGTCCGGACAGCCTAGCCGCGGGGGCCGTCCGGGGTAGGGCATCCCGGTGATCGGGGGGCGCTCGGGGACGGTTGGGACATCGTCACACTCTTCGCACGGAACGCACCGGCCCCCTCAGCCCTCTAGCACTGTGGAAACGGAAAGAGAAGGGGGAGCGACATGAACCTCACCAGTTGGACGACGGCGTACGTACTGGCCGGGCTGGCCGCCGCGTGCGTGGTGCTCACGGTGTGGACGTGGCCGCGCCTCGCACGCACCGGGTGGGCGTGGGTCACGGCCCGGTTCGCCGTGATCGGCGTGACCCAGCTCGTGACGATCACCGCGCTGCTCGCGGCCGTCAACGCCGACTACCAGTTCTACGGCTCGTGGAGCGACCTGTTCGGCACCGGCAAGACCGCCCCGGTCGCGCTCAGCCCGAACGCCTCCGGTACCTCCGTGGTCAGCCGGACCCCCCTGATCGAGCCCGGTGACACCTCGCTGCTCAAGGGCGTCAGCGGCATCCCGAGCGCGCCGGCCTCGGCGAACGGCCGGGTCGAGTCGGTACGGGTGATCGGGCGGCGCACCGGCGTGATCGACCCGGCGTTCGTCTACCTGCCGCCGCAGTACTTCCAGAAGGCGTACGCCCGCCAGCGCTTCCCGGTCATCCTGGCGATGAGCGGCTACCCGGGCAGCATCTACAACCTCGCGCAGGGGCTGCGGGTCTGGCAGACCTCCCAGCAGCTGATGAAGCAGGGCAAGATGCAGCCGACGATCATCGTGGAGATCCGGCCGACGATCGCGCCGCCGCGCGACACCGAGTGCGTCAACGTGCCCGGCGGGCCGCAGACGGAGACGTTCCTGGCGAAGGACCTGCCGGACGCGCTCCGGGCCACCTACCGGGTGGGCCACAGCGCCACCGCCTGGGGCGCGCTCGGCTACTCCTCCGGCGGCACCTGCGCGCTCCAGCTCACCATGCGCGACCCGAACGTGTTCACCTCGGCGGCGGCGCTCTCCCCCGACTTCGTCATCAAGCAGGACATCACCACCGGCAACCTGTTCGGCAGCGGGATCTCCCGGCAGAAGCGGATCGACTCCCACGACCTGTTCTGGCGGCTGAAGCACCTGCCGATCCCGCAGGTGTCGGTGCTGGTCGCCGCGAGCAAGCACGGGGACGAGCACATCTACCCGAAGGCGCAGGAGTTCCTGCGGATGGCGAAGCCGCCGATGCGGACGGCGTCGATCTTCCCCGACCACGGCGTGCACAACTTCAGCACCTGGACGAGCGAGATGCCGGCGGCACTGACCTGGCAGAGCCAGCAGTTGATCTTCCCGCAGGACGTGGTGCCGTCGCACGCGGCCAAGGGCAAGGGCAAGGGCAAGCACAAGAAGACGGAGCTGCGGGCGGGCGGGAAGCCGCTGTCGTCCACCACCGGACGGGGCAAGAAGCACTCGACGGACCAGAACCCGCCCGCCCCCGGCGTGACGCCCACCCGGGACGAGCGGCGCCCGTAGGCGGTGTTGGGGACGTCCAGAAAAGAATTTCCGGCGGTCGTGTCGAGAACCCGCGGCGTGCTCCGTCCCCGGGGTGAGCGCGGCCAGAATGGGCCGCCCCGCACCAAGGAGAACCACCATGGCCAAATACCTGCTGCTCAAGCACTACCGCGGCGCCCCGGCCGCAGTGAACGACGTACCCATGGACCAGTGGACGCCGCAGGAGATCTCCGACCACATCGGGTACATGAACGACTTCGCGGCCCGGCTGGAGAAGACCGGCGAGTTCGTCGACGGCCAGGCGCTCGCCCCGGAGGGGACCTTCGTCCGGTACGACGGCGAGGGCCGGCCGCCGGTCACCGACGGCCCCTTCGCCGAGACGAAGGACCTGATCGCCGGCTGGATGGTGATCGACGTCGACAGCTACGCGCGCGCGGTCGAGCTGGCCGGGGAGCTGTCGGCCGCGCCCGGCGCCGGCGGGAAGCCGATCCACGAGTGGCTGGAGCTGCGCCCGTTCCTGACCGAGCCGCCCACCATCACCGAGTGACCGCCGACATGGACGAGGCCCTGCTCCGGAGCCTCACCCCGGGCGTGCTCGGCATCCTCGTCCGCCGCGGAGCGGACTTCGCGGCGGCCGAGGACGCCGTCCAGGACGCGCTGGTCGAGGCGGTCCGGGTCTGGCCGGCCGATCCCCCGCGGGACCCGAAGGGCTGGCTGGTCACGGTGGCCTGGCGGCGGTTCCTCGACGCGACCCGGGCGGACTCCGCCCGGCGCCGGCGCGAGGACCGCGTCGACGAGGAGCCGCCGCCCGGGCCCGCGTCCGCGGTGGACGACACGCTCCGGCTGTACTTCCTGTGCGCCCACCCGTCGCTGACCCCGTCCTCCGCGGTGGCGCTCACGCTGCGCGCCGTCGGCGGGCTGACCACCCGGCAGATCGCCGCCGCGTACCTGGTGCCGGAGCCGACGATGGCGCAGCGGATCAGCCGGGCCAAGCGGACCGTCTCCGGCGTACGGTTCGACCGGCCCGGCGACGTGGCCACGGTGCTGCGGGTCCTCTACCTGGTCTTCAACGAGGGCTACTCCGGCGACGTCGACCTCGCCGCCGAGGCGATCCGGCTCACCCGGCAGCTCTCGGCCGCGATCGACCACCCCGAAGTGGCGGGGCTGCTCGCGCTCATGCTGCTGCACCACGCCCGCCGCGCGGCCCGGACCACGCCCGACGGCAGCCTGGTGCCGCTGGCCGAGCAGGACCGTGGCAAGTGGGACACCCGGGCGATCGCCGAGGGCGTGCAGATCCTCCAGGCGGCCCTCGGCCGCGACCGGCTGGGCGAGTTCCAGGCCCAGGCCGCCATCGCGGCGCTGCACGCAGACGCGGCCGTCGCGGAGGAGACCGACTGGGTGCAGATCGTCGAGTGGTACGACGAGTTGGTGCGGCTGACCGACAGCCCGGTGGTCCGGCTCAACCGCGCCGTCGCCGTCGGCGAGGCCGACGGCCCCCGGGCCGGCCTGGCCGCGCTCGCCGACCTGGACGACTCCCTCCCCCGCCACACCGCCGTCGCCGCCTACCTGCACGAACGCGACGGCGACCGCTCCACCGCGGCCCGCCTCTACGCCGAAGCCGCCCGCCAGGCCCCCACCCTCGCCGAACGCAACCACCTCACCCGCCAGGCCGCCCGCCTCAACACCGGTGGCCGCTGATGCCGGCGGGCCGGCGCGGCCGAAAGGAGACCAAAGCGCACATACAGGACGGTCATTCGATAGCGAGTTTCTGCACCATTTCCTGGAGAACAGCGTGTCATTGCAGGTCACCGTCATCGTGCCCACCTACAACACGGGCGCACTGATCGAACCACTCATCGCCGCACTGAAGAGCCAGACCATGGCACGCGCCGACTTCGAGGTGCTGTTCGTCGACGACGGCTCGACCGACTCCACCCCCGACCGCCTGGAGGAACTGGCCGCCGCCGACCCGCTCTTCCGCGTGGTGCGGCTGGAGAACACCGGCTGGCCGGGACACCCGCGCAACGTGGCCGTCGACATGGCGCGCGGCGAGTACGTCCAGTTCGTCGACCACGACGACAGCCTGGGACCGGAAGCCCTGGAGCGGATGTACGCGGTGGGCCGCCGCAACGGCTCGGACATCGTGATCGGCAAGGTCACCATCACCCACCGGCTGCGCGGGGCCCCGCAGGCGCTGATGAGCCGGAACCGGGAGTCGGTGACCTACCGGACCGCCCCGCTCCACGACAGCCTCACCGTGCACAAGATGTACCGCACGGCCTTCCTGCGCGAGCAGGGCATCCGCTTCCCGGTGGGCCACTACGTCGGCGAGGACCTGCTGTTCATGGTGCCGGCGGTGCTGCGCGCCGCGTCCGTGTCGATCGTCGGCGACTACCCCTGCTACTACTACCTCGAACGCGAGGACGGCGGGCACGCGACACCCGACCGGCTCGACCCGGACTCCTACGCCGGCAACCTCCGCGAGATCTTCGACGCGCTGCTCGCCGAGACCGAGCCGGGCCCGGTACGCGACACGTGGCTGCGCCGGTTCTGGCGGGCCGACATGGTCAAGTACCTCAGCGAGCCGATCTTCCCCGCCTACCCCGACGGCGACTACCGCGACCGGCTGGTGGAGGCGCTGCGCTCGGTCGCGGCCGACTACCTGACGCCGGCGGTCCACGACGGGCTCGTCGGGCTGGAACGCGTACGCGACGACCTGGTGCGGGCCGCCCGCACCGCCGATCTGCTCACCCTGGCCCGCCGCGCCGACACCCTGCGCGCCGACGCGACACTGACCGGCGCCTCCTTCCACCGCGAGCGGCTGCGCCTGGAGTTCGAGGCGTCGTTCGGCTACGGAGACGAGGGCACCGCGCTGACGGTGGAGCGGCGCGACGGCAGGTACCTGCTCGACCCACGACTGACCGAGGGCCTGGGCCTGGGCCTGGAGCCGGGCCTGGAACCGGTGGACCTCACCGACCACCTCACCCGCTTCCGCGTGGACGTGCTGCTGCGCCACCGGGGCACCGCCGTGAAGTGGATGCTCCCGCGGGACGTGGAAGTGGTGTGGGAGGAACTGCCGCCGCGCGCCGACGGGGTGGAGCGGCTGCGCCCGGTGATACGGGCGACGGCGACGGTGGACCCGCGCCGCGCGGCCGGCGGCAGCCCGCCGGACGCGGGGGCCTGGGAGGTCCAGGTGCGCGTGCTGGGACCGGGGCTGGACCGCACCACGGACCTGACGGCGCCGGCCTGCGGGCCGGCTGTGCCGACCGCGGCGGTGGGCGGGCTGCGCGTCGGCGCCGCCCCCGAGGAATCCGCTGCGCGGGGCGCGGCGGGGGCGCCCGGGGGTGGCGGCGCCGCCGATGGTGGCGGTACGGCTGCCGCGGTCGTGCTGCTGGTGGAGCCGGGCCACGAACCCGCGCTGCCGGCCGGCCCCCGGGTCAGCGTCATCGTGCGGGCGGGCGACGACGCCGGGCAGGTGGCGGCGAGCCTCGCGTCGGTGGCCGCGCAGGACTGGGCGGAGGGCGCCGTCGAAACCCTCGTCGCGGCCCGCCCCACCGACGCCGTACCGGAACCGCCGCCCGCGGGCGTACGCGTCGTACGGACCGGGGCGGACCCGCGCGACACGGCGGCGGCCGAGGCCCGCGGCGCGTACCTGCTCTTCCTCCGCGCGGGCGACCGGCTCGCCCCCGAGGCGCTGCGCCGCCTGTACGCGTACGGCCTGGAGCACGACGCCGACGTGGTGGCGGGCCGGCTGGCGGGCGCGAAGGGGCGGCCGGTCCCGCAGGAGCTGTACGCGCGCGACCGGCCGGACGCCAAGCTCAGCCGGGACCCGCTGGGCGACAGCCTCACCACGGACAAGCTCTTCGACACCGCCATGGTGCGCCGGCACGGCCTGCGGTTCGGCTCCTCCGCCGCGCCCTTCGACGATCAGGCGTTCACCGTGGCCGCGCTGCTGCGCGCCCGCCGCACCGCCGTCCTCGGGTCGTACGTCTGCTGCTCCTACGCGCCCGCGCGGAAGCCGGCCGGTGCGGCGCCCGCCACGCCCGCCACGCCCGCCATGCCGACCACTCCGGCCGCGTATTACGCGGGGCTGCGCGAGGTGATGGCGGCGGCCGACGCGCTCACCGCGCCGGGCGCGGCCCGCGACCGGCTGCACCGCCGTTGGCTGCGGGTGGAGGTGCTGGACCGGATCGGCGGCGCCCGGCTGCTCGACGCGGACGAGGCGGAGCGGGCGGCGCTGCTCGCCGAGATCAGGCGGACCCTGGAGGAGAGTGCGTCCGCCACGGCCGCCGAGGGGCTGCCGGCCCACCAGCGGCTGACGCTGGCGCTGGTGCGCGCCGGGCGGACCGATGATCTGGTCGAACTCGTCCGCTGGGAAAGGTCGTTGGCCTGCCTGCCGACGCTGCTCGACGTCGCCTGGCGGGCGGACGGCACGCTGGCGGTGTCGTTCACCGCGACCCTGGTGGCCGACGGTCGGCCGGTCGAACTCGTCCCGGGACAGGAGCGGTTGGCGCCCTCCGGGATGTCGCCCGAGCTGCACCGGGCTTTCGGTGAACGGGAGTTGACGGGCGCGGCCTGCGCCGAGCGGGCGCGGGCGACGCTGGTGCTGCGGGAACGGGAGACCGGGGCGCGGTATCCGCTGGAGACCGACTGCACGGTGGAACGCGTTTCCACGGGAGCCGGCGGGGACGGTGGGGACGTCGGGAACGGTGGGGACGGTGGGGACGTCGGCGTCGAGACCGCGACGGTGTCCGGCACCGCCGTCCTCGACCCGGCGAGCGTCGTGTCAGGACGGCCGCTCGCCGACGGGGCATGGGACTTCCATGTCCGGCTGGCCGCCCTCGGCTGGACGAAGACGGCCCGGCTCGGCGGGCGGCGGGCGCCGGAACTGGTCTCGCCCCCGGCGGCCCGGCCGCACCCGGCGGGCGGCGAGCGGACCGTACAGCCGTACTGGACCAAGGGCGGGGAGGACCTGTCCCTGCGCGTGGGGCGCGGCGCGCCGCCCTCGGCCGGCCCGGCGAGCAGCGGCCGCACCCCGCTGGGCGGGCTCGTCCGCAGGCTCCGCGGCAGGAAGGGCTGACGATGCGGGCGGCGCACCACGGCGCCGTCTTCCGCGCGGCCGAGCGCCGTCTTCCGCGCGGCCGAGCGCCGTCTTCCGCGCGGCCGAGCGCCGTCTTCCGCGCGGCCGGGCGCCGTCTTCCGCGCGGCCGATGAGTTTCGCGGCGCCGGACCGTCCTAAGGGGTGCAAGGACGCGACGGGACGACGGCGCGGCGGCATCCGCTGCCCGCCACCCGCGTACGACCACGGAGGAAGCGATGACCAGCGGAAAGCTCACCACGTGTCTGTGGTTCGACGGCCAGGCGGAAGAGGCGGCGGACTTCTACCTGTCGGTGTTCAAGGACTCCTCGCGCGGCTCGGTCGCCCGCTACACGGAGTCCGGGCCCGGTGAGACGGGCGCGGTGATCACCGTGGAGTTCACGCTCAACGGGCAGCAGTTCCTGGGGCTCAACGGCGGGCCGCAGTTCACCTTCAGCGAGGCGATCTCGTTCCAGATCGACTGCGCCGACCAGGCCGAGGTCGACTACTACTGGTCCCGGCTGACCGAGGGCGGCGGCCAGGAGGGACCGTGCGGCTGGGTCAAGGACCGGTTCGGGGTGTCCTGGCAGGTCGTGCCCAGCGTCATGAGCGCGCTGCTCGGCGACCAGGACCGGGAGAAGGCCGACCGCGCGATGGCGGCGATGATGAAGATGGGCAAGCTCGACATCGCCGCGCTCCAGGCGGCGTTCGACGGTTCCTGACCGGGGCGGGGAGTGCGGCGCCGGGACTTGGACGGGACAGGTCCGCGAACGGTGCGGGTCCTCAACGCGACCGGGCCCTGAACGGTGCCGGGCCCTGAACGGTGCCGGGCCGACCCTCGCGTACCCGCCCCCTCCCCCACCCGCGCGGCCTAGACTCGCGCAGGGGAAGGGGGGCCATGGCGCTCGACGTGTCGCGGGAGGCGCGGGCCACGCAGGACCCGCGGGCCGCGCCACGGGTCGTGCTGTCGCGAGCCGTGCTGTCGCGGGCGCTGGCCGTACCCCTGGTGATCTCCGTCGTCGTGCTGCTGCCCGGCTACGTCCTGACGCAACCGGGCCCCGGCCTGCGCGACACCGGGTTCTGGCTGCAACTGGCGCTGACCTGTTACGCGGGCGGGCGGCTGTGCGCGATGGTGCTGAGCCGGCGGCGGCGCCTGGTGCAGGGCGCGTTCTGGCTGTTCGGCTACGTGGCGATGGGGGTGGCGCCGCTCGCCCAGGAGGTGATCGGGCAGGTGCCGACCCCGGTGGTCGGTACGCGTTCCGACACGGTGCTGGCGATCTCGCTCACCCTGGTCGGCTGCGTCGCCTACGACGTGGGCGCGCTGGCGGCCCGCTTCCAGCCGCCCGACCGGTTACGGCGGCCCCGCCCGCAGGCGCAGGTGGCCCGGCAGCGGCTGTGGCTGCTGATCCTCCTCGCGTACGCCGGCAGCGCGCTGTGCATCGTCGAACTCGGCGGCCCCGCGGTGTTCTTCACCAGCCGCCAGAACATCAGCGAGACCGTACAGGCCAGCGGGTTGACCGGGGCCGGCGGTGACAGCCACGTCGGCTCGGCGTTCATCCGCGGGTTCGGCACGGTGCCCGCGCTGCTGGCGCTGCTGATCCTGCTCCGCTGGATGACGACCTCCCGCCGGGCCCGCCGCAACCTGCCCGCGCTGGTCGCGCTCGGCGGCCTGGTCGTCATCAACGTCATCGTCAACAACCCCGTCTCCAACCCGCGTTACTGGTTCCTGACGGTGGTCTTCTCGATCCTGTTCACCGCGTTCCCGCGCAGCCCCGCGGTCTATCGCACCGCGCTGGTCGGCGGGGTCGTCGCGGCGCTGCTGCTCTTCCCGTTCCTGGACCGGTTCCGCTACGACTCGGGCGGCTACCACCCGGTGCAGTCCACCTCGGTGCTCGACCCGCTGACCATCAAGGACTACGACCAGGTCGGCATGTTCGCCAACACCCTCACCTACGTGGAGTCCGGCACCGGGCACACGCACGGGCGCCAACTCGCCGCCGACGTCTTCTTCTTCGTGCCGCGCTCGGTGTGGCACGGCAAGCCGCTCGACTCCGGGGTGCTGGTCGGCCGCTGGATGGGCATGACCAACACCAACCTCTCGTCCCCGCTGTGGGCCGAACTATGGCTGGACTTCGGCCCGTTGGGCATGACCGGCGGTTTCCTTCTGCTCGGGTACGCCTGCTCGCGGATCGACATCCGCTACGCGCGCCGCACCTCCGAGGGTAGCCGCCCGGGCACGCTCGCGGCCGTCGTGGTGCCGATGGCCGCGGGCTACTCCTTCATCCTCCTGCGCGGCCCCCTCCTCCAGGCCGCGGGCCGCATCGGCATCGCCCTGCTCTGCCTGGCACTGGTCGCCACGTTCACCAGGAACCCCCGCCGAACGCTGCGCTAGCCGCGTTGCCCTGTGAGGTCAGCCGTCCCGGGCGGCGCTGATCATCCTGCGCAGGTAGCGCATGAACCGCTGGTGGGGCTCGTGCGGGACGCCGTTCTTGAGGGCGGTGGTCACGTACTCGCCGATGGCGGAGCTGATGGCGGCGGTGACGACGGGGAGGAGGGGGTCGTCGGGGGCGAGGCCGAGTTCCGCGAGGAGGGCGGGTTCGCCGGATTGGCTGGCGGCGGCCGAGTGTGTGCCGGAGACGGCCTGCAGAGTCGGGTTGGCGTCGTACATGGCGGCCACCAGCTGCGCCAGTTCCGGATCGGTGGTGTCGGCTTCGGCGAGCATCCACCGGTCGATGGCCTCGCTGAACGACAGGTCGGGGTGCGCCTTGAACACCGCGGTCACGTGCGTGGCGATGTCGTCGGCGGCCGACGTCGCGATATCGATCTTGTTGGGGAAGTACATCCGCACGGTCCGGGGAGCGACTTCGGCCGCCTCGGCGATGTCGGCGATGGTGGCGCCCTCGTAGCCGCGCTCGGTGAACAGGCGCAGCGCGGCCCGCTGGATGGCGGCCCGGCGCTTGGCCTTGGACCGTTCGCGGAGCGACGTCACTGCTTCAGCCATGGCGAGAGTATAGCAGGGGCGGCATATTTGCCACTCAAGATAAGTTTGCCTATGGTGGCAATCGAGGCGGTGGTGGGGGACGCGACCGCTGCGCCCCCCTTTCCTGAGACGAGCAAGGAGTCCCGCCTTGTCCACCTACCTGTACCGCCTTGCACGCTGGTGCTTCCGCAACCGCTGGAAGACGCTGGCGGCGTGGGTGGCGGTCGTCGTCGCGGCGATCGTGATCGCCGGCGCGAGCGGCGGCAAGACCACGGACACGGTCACCATCCCCGGTACCGAGGCGCAGCAGACCCTCACCCTGCTCAAGGAGAAGCTGCCCGCCGCCTCCGGGGCCTCCACGCAGGTGGTGTTCGCGGTCAAGGACGGGAACATCACCAGCGCCAGGAACCAGGCCGCGATCGACCGAGCGGTCACCGCGCTCGGCAAGGTCAGCCAGGTCACCAGCGCCTCCAACCCCTTCCAGGCCAGGACCGTCTCACCCGACAAGCGGATCGCGCTGGGCACCGTCACCTACGACGCGCAGGCCGCGGAGGTGAAGACCGGCACCCTGGACCAGCTGGACCCGGCCGTCTCAGCCGCCCGCGACGCAGGAGTGCAGGTGGAGTTCGGCGGCTCGGTCTATCCCAAGGCCGCCGCCGGAGCCAGCTCCGAGGCCGTCGGCATCGGAGTCGCGCTGGTCATCCTGTGCCTGACGTTCGGCTCGCTGGTCGCGGCCGGCCTGCCGATCGTCACCGCCGTGTTCGGACTGGTCACCACGATGATGGGGATCACCGCGCTGTCCGCGGTCACGGACATCGCCGCCGCATCGACCTCGGTGGCCACCATGCTCGGCCTGTCCTGCGGCATCGACTACGCCGTGTTCATCCTGGCCCGCTACCGCACCTTCCTCCTGGAGGGCCGCGACCCCGAGGAAGCCGCCGGCCGCGCGGCCGGCACCGCGGGAAGCTCGGTGGTCTTCGCCGCGCTGAGCGTCATCATCGCCCTGTGCGGACTCGCGGTCGTCGGCATCCCCTTCCTGACCACGATGGGCCTGGCCGCAGCCGCCACCGTCGCCCTGGCCCTGCTGGTGGCCCTGACCCTGGTACCCGCCGTCTTCGGCATCCTCGGCAGGCGCGGAGCGGCCCGCTTCAGCCGCCTGCCGCTGCTGCGGCGCGCCCAGCCGGCCGCCCGCACCGCCGCCACCGACCCCGACAAGCTGGCCGGCACCCGCTGGGCCCGCTGGGTCGTCCGCCGCCGCGTCCCGGTCCTGGCCATCGGCGTCATAGCCCTGGGCGGGCTGGCCATCCCGGCGGCGAGCATGGACCTCGGCCTGCCCGGCAGCAGCGCCCTGCCCACCAGCGACACCTCCCGCCGCGCCTACGACCTGACCACCGAGCACTTCGGTCCCGGCTACAACGGCACCCTGACCGTCGTGGCCGACGACGTGGCCACCACCGGCCAGGCCCAGCAGATCAGTGCCGCGATCAGCAAGGTACCCGGCGTCGCCTCGTCCTCGGTCGCCGTCACGACGCACGACATGGCCCTGATCAACGTCATCCCGACCACCGGCCCCAACGACGCCGCCACCACCGACCTCGTCCACCACATCCGCGACCAGCGCACCACCCTGGAGGCCGGCACCGGCGCCCACCTCCTGGTCGGCGGTGTCACCGCCACCAACATCGACGTGTCCGCCAAACTCGCCGACGCCCTGCCGACCTTCCTGGTCACCGTCGTCGCCCTGGCGTTCGTGCTGCTCACGTTCGCCTTCCGCACCATCATCGTGCCGATCAAGTCCATCCTCGGCTTCCTGCTCTCGGCGGGCGCGGCGTTCGGCGCCCAGGTCGCCGTCTTCCAGTGGGGATGGTGCAAGAGCCTGCTGGGCATCGAGCCAACCCAGACCCTCAGCTTCCTGCCCGTCATCCTGCTGGCGATCATGTTCGGGCTGTCCAGCGACTACGAGGTCTTCGTCGTCTCGCGGATCAAGGAGCAGTTCAGCAGGACCGGCGACGCCCGCCGCGCGGCGGTCCTGGGCACCGGACTGTCCGCCCGCGTGGTCAGCGCGGCCGCGCTGATCATGGCGTCGATCTTCGTGGCGTTCATCTTCGCTCCCGATCCGACCACCAAGGAGATCGGCTTCAGCTTCGCCGTCGGAGTCCTCGTCGACGCCTTCGTGGTCCGCCTCACCCTGGTCCCCGCCGCCATGGCGATCCTCGGCGCCAGGGCCTGGCACCACCCGCGCTGGTTCGCCCGCTACGTCCCGGACCCCGACATCGAGGGCGAGCGGCTCGACGACAAACTGGACGACAGCAAGCAGCACCTCGCCGGCGTCTGACCGCAGCCGCCCGGCTTCAGGCAGAACCGGCCGACAGGTCTTCCGGAGCCGCGGACCCGCCCGGGAGGGGGTCGGAAGTGACCCTCCTCCCGGGCCCGCGGCGCTCGGCGGTGATGCGCAGCCACAGCGCGATCGCCTTGAGCGCGGAGCCGAGGGCGAGGCCCCAGGCGGCGCCGAGCACGCCGTCGAGGCGGTAGCCGCCGAGCATGAAGAGCACCGAGGCGAGGGAGAAGACCACTTGGATGGGGAGGGTCGCGCGCGGCCGCAGCACGCGGAGGGTCAGCAGGGCGCTGGTGCCGAGCGCGATGCACGCGTACTGGCTGCCGGAGGCGGGCAGCAGCCCGGAGGACGCGGCCCAGGTGTCGCCGAGCAGCGCCCGGCCGGCGTGGACGGGCAGCAGCATGAGCACGGCCGTCCACGCGGTGGCGACCGCGGCGAGCGCGACGGCGAGCACGGCGGTGGCGCGCACCTTCCGCGTGGTGCCGCGCACGCGGTTCAGCAGCGGCGGCCCGAACGCGGTGGCCGAGTTGAACAGCACGTTCATCGGCCCGAACAGGGTGGTCGCGCCGCGCAGGGCGCCCACCGCGAGCGGCGCCGCGAACAGGCCGAGGCCGACCACGGCGAGCTGGCTGGTGGCGTTGCCGACGCCGAACTCGACCACGAACCGCTGCCCGAGGTGGCCGCGCCGGACGTACGGCCTGATGTCCACCGGCGGCCGTACCTCGCCGGGCGCGGCCCGCAGCCGGCTCCGCAGCAGCGCGGCGCCCACCAGCAGCGCGGGCACCCCGGACACCCCCCACACGGCCACCAGCCGTACCGCGCCCGCGCCGTGCGGCTGCACGGCCAGCGCGGGCACCGCGACCAGCAGCCGTACGGTGTCGGCGGCCAGCGCGAGGTGCGGCAGCCGCAGCGCGGAGAAGCAGTACCGCATGCCGTCCTGGGTGAGCACCACCGGCAGCACCAGGCCGAGTACGGCCAGCCCGCGCGCGGTGGAGCCGGGGACGAGGAGCAGCCCGGCGGCCATGCCCCAGCCGAGGACGGCGGACGCGGTCGCGGTGAACGCCACGGCGGACCGGCAGGCGGCCCGTACCCGGCGCGAGCCGCGCTCCAGCACGAGGGCCTGGCCGACGTAGGAGACGTTCACGCCGAGCAGCACCGTGAAGACCATGTAGACCATCGAGAACACCGCGAAGCCGGCCGCCGTGGAGAGCCGGGCGGCGACCACCAGCACGATGATGTTGGTGAAGGCGGCGACGCCCTGGTCGGCGACGGAGCTGACGACGGCGGCCAACCCGCGGCGCCTGCCGCGCGGCCCGTCCGGGTCCGTGCCGGCGTCCGTGTCGCTGTCGGTGCCGCTGTCGGTGCTGACGTCGGTGCCGAAGTCGGCATCGACGGCCAAGTGGGCTTGCCGGTACGGGACTTCGACCAGGTCCGGGGTCTCGGCGAGGCCTTCGTACGGGGCTTCGCGCGGATCGCCGTACAGGTCGTCGTAGGGAGCGTCGTACGGACTGCCGGACGCGTTGCCGTAGGAGGCGCCGTACGGGGCAGCGCGCTGCGGGGGTTCGGCCCCGGGGGCCGCGGCGGGCCGCGGTGCGGGGCCGGTCAAGGGACCGGGTGGCGCTCCGGGGCGGCGGGGAAGGGCTCGGTGGGCGCGGCGTCACGGGCGGAGGCGGGCGCGGCGGCGCGGCGGCCCGAGCGCGGGCGGCGCGGCAGGAACCGGGAGCGGCCGGGCGCGGCCGGGGCGCGGTGCAGCACCGCACCGAGTACGGCGCCGCCGGCCCCCGCGACCAACTCCCTGACCCGGGCCAGGTCTTCGCGGCGCACCTCGGCCGGGTCGCAGACCACGACCACGCCCTCCACCCGGTCGGCGAGCGCGAGCGCGTCGGCGTAGGACAGCACGGGCGGGGCGAGGACGACCACGACGGTGCCGGGGTCGTCGGCCTCGGCGAAGAGCCGGCCGGCCTGGCCGGAGGTCAGGGCGCGGGCCACGTTGGGTACACGGCGGCCGGGCACGAGGTCGAAGGAGCCGTACTCGCCGGTGTCCACCGGCAGTTGGAGCCCGGCGGGCCAACCCCCTTCGGCCAGGCCCGGGGTGCGGGCCCAGCCGGGGCGGCCGGGGTCGGCCGAGCGCAGCCGCCCGGACAGCGACGGGGTGCGCAGGTCGGCCTCGACGAGCAGCACCTCCTTGCCCATCTCGGCGAAGGACGCGGAGAGGTTGACGGCGACCGCGGCCGCGGTGTCACTGCTGCCGCGCGGCTCCACCACCAGCAGCCTGCGGCGTGCGGCGAACCGCCGGTCGTGGCTGAGCCGGAACGCGATCGCCCGGTACTCCTCGGCGAGCCGGCCGGTGGACTGGCCCTCGGCGAGCAGCGGTTGAGGGCCCGCCGGGCCCTGCCGGCCGCGGCGTCCGCGGCGGCCGCGCCCGCCGGGCAGGGTGCCGAGCACCGGTGCGTCCATCACGCGGGTGACCTCGCCCGCGGAGCGCGGTCGCGGGTCGAAGACCAGCCGCAGCCACGCGGCGAGCAGGCCGAGCGCGAGTCCGACGGCGGCGCCGAGGCCCAGCATCAGCGTCGTCCCGGGGCCGGTCGGCGCGTCCGGCACCGCGCCGGGCTTGATCACCACGCCCGGGGTGGTGTCGAGCGCCCGTAACCCGCTGATGTCGCCGTTGAGTTCGGTGATCCGGCTGAGCAGGTTGGTCTGCACGGACACGAGGGTGCCGATGACCTGGCTGTCGGTGGTGGCGTCTATCTGGTCGAGCAGGTCCTTGCGCTGCTTGACCAGCGGGTCGAGCTGGTCCTGGTAGCCCTTCACCATCTTCTTGATGGTGGCCTTGGTCGCCGACTCCCGGTCGTTCAGGTAGGACTTGGTGAACGCGTTGACCCACGCGGCCGCGTCCTCGCCGTCGGGGGCGGCGCAAGTGAAGCGCAGGACGAGCGTGTTGGGCGGGTTCGTCACCTGGAGGCAGTGCTGGAGCTTCTTGACCGGCTGCTTCACCGCCTTCGCGGCGGCCTCGGCGACGGTCGTGCTCATCGCGGACTGGCGCTCGGTGCCGATGTCGATGCCCTTGTCGGGCGTAGCGCCCGCGGCGAACGGGTCCGCGGTCGCCGCCCGCACCATCACGGAACTGCTCGCGGCGTACGTGTTCGCGCCGCCCAGGGCGAGGAAGGCGCCGCCGGCCAGGCCCACCACCAGGCCGGCCGCGATCAGGCCCTTGTACCGGACGATCTGCCGTACCTGGTCGCGGACGAGGTCCACGTCCTCGCCGTCGTCCCGCAGTTCACCGCTCACGGCCGGCCCCGCCTTCCCCCGCGGGCGCCCCCGCGGGCACCTCCGGCTCCTCGCTCCCGGCGACGGCTTCGGGGTTCGCCTCGCCCGTTTCCGTTTCCGTCTCCGGGCCCGGGTCGGAGTCCGCCTCTCCCGGTCCCGCGACGGGGTCGGCGCCGACCGCTGCCGGGTCCGGGTCCGGCTCGGCGTCCGCGTCCGCAGCCAGGCCGGCGTCGGTACCGGTCGGCTCCGGGTCGGGCCCCGCCTCCGGCGGCTCCGCACCGGCCTGGGGCGGAGCGGAGGGGCGCGGCGGGGCGGAAGGGCGAGGCGGCGCGGCCGGCGGTGGCGGAGCCACGGGCCGCGGCGGCGCGACCGCTCCTGTCGACGGCGGCGCGCCTTCCGCGCCCGGGGCCTCGTCGGGCACCGCCGGCACGTGCGCGGGCCTCGCGGGCACCGCCCGGCCGTCCGGCTCCGCCACAGCAGGCGGAACAGCGGGCGGAGCGGCGGGCGGAACGGGAGGGGCAACGGCGGGCGGAACAGCGGGCGGAACGGCAGGCGCCGGGCCCGGCTCCGTACGCCCCTGAACGCCGCTCTCGGCCCCAACGTCCTTACGGGGGGCGGAATCCGATGCACCGTCAGAGACGACCGGCGCGGCCTCGACCGGCTGCCCGGAGGCGGCCTCGTCTCCCCGGCCGGCCCCGACCGCAGGCTCCGCCGGGACTCCGGGCGCGTCGGGCTGCTCGGCAACTTCCGCCTCCGCCACGGCAGTAGGCACCGGGCCCGGCGCGGGAGCGGCGGACTCGGCTGCCGCGGGGGCGCGTTCGGCCAGCGCCTCGGAGAGCAACGCGTCGATACGGCCGAGCCCGGCATCGCGGGAGAGGTGCGCGTCGACGTAGACCGGGCCGGCCGCGGCGAGGACAGCGGTGCGGGTGGGGTCAAGGGTGAGCGCCTGGACCGCGGCGAGCAACTCCCCCGGGGACTCGGGCGCGACGACGACGCCGGCGCCGGAGCGCAGCACCTCCTGGGCGGTGCCGCTGTCCGCGGAGACCGAGGCGATCACGGGGCGCCCGGCCGCGAAGTAGGAGGTGAGCTTGGACGGCAGGCTCATGTCGCGGACCGAGGCCCGCTGCGTGACCAGGAGGAAGTCGGCGGCGGCCAGCACCTCGGGGAACTCGTCGTCGGTGGCCGGGGCGAGGAAGTCCAGGTTGGGCAGGCTGCCCGCGAGCGAGCGCAGGTGCTCGCGCTGGTTGCCCTCGCCCATCAGGACGATCCGGGTCTCGGGGGCCGAACGCGCCGTCTCGACCAGGACGTCGAGGCCCTGCTTGAGCCCCATGTTCCCGGAGTGCAGCAGCACGGTCTGCCCGGGCCGCCACCCCAGCCGGGCCCGCATCTCCGCGCGGGGCCGCGAAGGGCGCTGTACGTGCGACCAGTTCGGCACCACCCGTATCCGCTCGGGCGGCACCCCCATCGCGGCCACCTTCGCCGTGAACGACTCGTGGATCACCCCGACGAGCGCGGCCCGCCGCAGCGCGTACTTCTCGACGAGCCCGGCGGCCAGTGCGGCGGGCCCGCCGCCGCGTATCCCGCTCTGCGCGGCCGCGGCGCCCATCAGGTCCTGCACGATCGGCACGAAGGGCACCTGGTGGCGCTCGGCCAGCCGCGCCCCGAGCACGCCGCCGGCCAGGCTCGGCATCTGCGCGAACACCACGTCGGGCCGCCCCATCCCGGCCGGTTCGTCGCGCCCGCCGCGCAGCACGCTCACCTCGAACGTGGCCCGGCGCAGCGCGGTCTGCCGCGCGGGCACCGCGTGTCCGCGCCGGTGCACCCGTACCCCGGCCCGGTCCTCCTCGACCCGCCGCACCCCGTCGTACGCGGGGTCGAGCTTCCACGCCGGGTAGTGCGGCATGCCGGTGAGCACGTGCACCTCCGCGCCGCCGGCCGCCCAGTGCTCGGCGATCTGCGTGGCGTACGGCCCTATCCCGGCGTGCTCCGGCGCGTAGTTGGTGGAGACCAGCAGCAGCCGGCGGCGCAGACCCGACGAACCCACGAAGTGTTCCTTCCCCCCGGGACGTGCCCCCGATCCAGACAAGTGCACACCTTAGTCGTTCACGCGCTCCCCACACCTGGGCTTGCCAAGCGTTGAAGTTCGGAATTCCGCGAATCCCCCTTTGACCGCGATACGTCCGGCTATCGTCTGAGACTCGGCAGCGCTGGGGAGCGTTGTACGGCTGGGGGTCGAATGATGCTGCACCGGGTCGGCTACGCGCCGGGGGTCTACGACCTCTTCCACGTGGGCCATCTGAACATCCTGCGGCACGCGCGCAGCCAGTGCGACTACCTGGTGGCGGGGGTGGTCTCCGACGAGATGGCCCGGCTCGCCAAGGGGCGAACCCCGGTGGTGCCGCTGGTGGAGCGGCTGGAGATCGTGCGCAGCGTGCGGTTCGTGGACGCCGCGTTCGTGGAGACCGTGCCGGACAAGCTGGAGACCTGGCGCCAGGTGCGCTTCGACGTGCTGTTCAAGGGCGACGACTGGCGCGGCACCGACAAGGGGCGGCGGCTGGAGGAGAGGTTCGCGACGGTCGGCGTGGAGATCGTCTACTTCCCCTACACGGTGCACACCTCCAGCACCCAGTTACGCCGCGCCCTCGACCTCCTCACCGGTCCGGCCGGCGGCGCCGGGAGCGGCGCGAGCGCGGTGGCGGCCGGGGCGCCGCCGGTCAACCCGCCTGGCGCTGAAGCGCGGTGAGCTCGCGGAACCACTTGGTGAGGAAGGCCGCGAGGAACAGCGCGTGCACCGCGAACAGCGCGGTATAGCCGTAGCGGAAGGCCCGTTCGCTGCCGAGCAGCAGGAACACCGCGCACATCACGCCGTAGTCGACCGGCAGCAGCGCGACCGCGCGCAGCCGTGACGGCGCGGCCGCCGGGCCCGAACTCCCCTTAGGTTTCAGCTTGTCCGTCAGCAGACCGCCGAAGAAGACCAGGACGGCGGCGAGTTGGAAGCCGAGGGGGACCAGCAGCCAGCCGTCGCCCGGCAGTCGGAAGTGCCGGTAGAAGGTGATCAGCACGGCGGCGTGCAGCGCGGTGATCTTCGCGCAGTCCACCACGTGGTCCAGCCACTCCCCCGCCGGGCCGCCCTTGCCCAGCAGCCGGGCGAGTTGGCCGTCGGCGGAGTCGAAGGCGAAGCCGACGGCGAGGGCGGCGTACACGGCCACGGCGAGCGGCCAGGACGGCCGCGCCACCGCCACCGCGGCCACCCCGAAGGCGCTGCACGCGGCACTGACCAGGGTGACCTGGTTCGGGCTCAGCCCCGCCCGGTACGCCCCGGCCGCCAGCACCCGCCCCACCGGCCGGTTCACGTACCGCGAGTAGAGCGAGACGCCCTTCGCGCTCTTCTGCGCGTCCCGCAGCCGGCGCAGCGCCTCGCCGTATCCGAGCGGCCTCCCACCCATACGGTCCCCCCTCGCTCCCCCCACATCCTGCCGGAGCGGCCCCCGCCCCGTGCCCCGTTCAGCCCCCGACTCCCGCGCCGGCCGGCGGAACGGACGCACCACCCACGCCATTGCCGCTCCCGAGCCCCTTCGGCTCCGGGCAGGACGGGGGATCAGAGTTCGAAGTCGCCGGTGCGGGACTTGACCGCGTCCAGTGCGGCCAGTGTCGCCGGGTCCAGGCGGATCGCGCCCGCGGCGACGTTGGCCGCCAGGTGGGCCGGGTCCGCGGTGCCCGGGATGAGCACGGTGTTCGGGGTGTGGTGCAGCAGCCAGGCGAGGCCGATCTGCGCGGGCGTGACACCGAGCGCCTCGGCCGCCGCGTGCACCTCCGGGGCGTCGGTCACCTTGGGCAGGCCGGGGAACGCGCCGCCCAGCGGGAAGAACGGCACCCAGGCGATGTTCTCGGCGACGCAGAGTGCGAGCAGCTCCTCGTCCTCGCGCGTGACCAGGCTGTAGGAGTTCTGGACGCAGACGACGCCGGCCGGGAGCGCGCGGCGCAGGGTGTCGAGCGAGACGGCGCTCAGGCCGATCGCGCCGATCTTGCCCTCGTCGCGCAGCGCGGTCATCACCGCGAGCTGGTCGTCGAGGTCGACCACCTGGTCGCCTTCGGCGCGCAGCCCGGGGCCGGAGTCCGCGCGGCGGAGGTTCACCACCGGGATGCGGTCGAGGCCGAGGCTCTTGAGGTTGTCCTCGACGCTCGCGCGCAGCTCGTCGGGGCGCTGGGCGAGGCGCAGCGGGACACGGCCGCCCGTGTCCGGGGTGGCGCCGACCTTGCTGACGACGATGACGCCGGAGCCGTCGGCGCTGTCGGACCCGCCGGACCCGCCGGTCGCGTCGCGGTAGGCGTCGCGGATCACCCCGTTGACGAAGCCGTCGCCGTAGAACTGCGCGGTGTCCACGTGGTTCACGCCCAGTTCCACGGCGCGGTGCAGGAGGGCGATCGCCGCGTCGCGGTCGCCGTGGAGGCGTTCGAGCTGCATCGCGCCGAAGCCGATGCGGGAGACGGCGAGGCCGCCGAGGTCGGCGGTGCCGCCCGCGTGCGGGGCGGGGATTTCAGCCATGGAAGGGTATGTCCTCACTCATGAGACGATGAGGTAAGCGGAGGAGCCTCCGCATTTCCACTGTAGCAGCCTTACCGGAGGTCCCTCCGCTTTGTCCGGCGCCGATTCCGCACCCGACCCCGCGCACGCGCCCGAACCCGGGTCCGTCCCCCCGTCCGCACCCGAGCCGGGGCCCGCACCCGCGGCACGCAAGCGCGCCTCCCGCGCCGACGCCCTGCGCAACCGGGACAAGCTCGTCGACGCCGCCCGCGTCGCCTTCACCGCCACCGGCGAGACCGCCGCGCTCGAAGGCATCGCCCGTGCCGCGGGCGTGGGCATCGGCACCCTCTACCGGCACTTCCCGACCCGCGAGGCGCTGGTGGAAGCGGTGTACGCGGCGGAGCTGGACGCCGTCACCGGCAGCGTCCCGCGCCTGCTGGAGGAACTGGCGCCCGCCGACGCGCTGCGCGCGTGGATGCGGCGCTACGCCGCCTTCGTCGCCACCAAGCGCGGCATGGCCGGGGTCCTGCGCGCCGGGTGGGCCTCCGGCGCGATCGCCACCCCCGACACGCGCCGGCGGATCGGCGCGGCCATCGGCGCCCTCCTCGCCCGCGGCGCGGAGGACGGCACGATCCGCGGCGACGTCGCGGCGGACGACGTCACGATGATGCTCCTCGGGATCTTCATGACCGCGGCCACCTCGGACAGCCCGGAGCAGGCCGACCGCCTGATCGAGCTCGTCATGGACGCGCTGCGGCCGCGGCCGGCCGGGCCCTCACGCTGAACCACCGCCGAACCGCCGCCGAACCGCCGCGCGGAGCACCCGCGCCGAACTACCGCACCGCGCGCGCCAACCGGGTCGCCGCCTCGGCCCGCGGCCTGCTGCCGTCCCGCCAACTGCGCACCGGGTGGACGGAGTTGGTGAGCAGCACCAGGAAGGAGTCGGTCGCCGGGTCCAGCACCAGGCTGGTTCCGGTGAACCCGCAGTGCCCGATGGCGCCGCGCCCGGCCAACTCCCCCATGAACCACGGCTGATCGCGCTCGAAGCCGAGCGCCGCGCCACGGCCACCGTCAGAGCCGCCACGGTCGGAGCTGTCACCGTCGGCGCCGCCCTCACCGTCGGAGCCATCGCCCTCGGCGTCACCGCCGAGCAGCAGTCGCACCCCCGCGGCCGACAGCAGCGTGTCCGACGTGCCCGCGGCGGCGTCGAGGATCGCGCGGCAGAACAGCGCCAGGTCCCACCCCGTGGAGAAGAGCCCGGCGTGCCCGGCGACCCCGCCCATCGCGTAGGCGTTCTCGTCGTGGACGGTGCCGTGCACCATGCCCCGGTCGAGCTTGCCCCACGGCCTGCGCTGGTCCTCGGTGGCGGCGATCCGGGGCAGCCAGGAGGCGGGCGGGTTGTAGCGGGTGTCGGCCATCCCCAGCGGCATGGTGACGTGGTCGGCGATCAGCCGGTCCACGGTGCGGCCGGTGGCGCGTTCGAGCACGGTCTGGAGCAGCAGCAGGTTCAGGTCGGAGTAGGTGCGGCCGCTGCCCGGCGGTGCGAGCGGGAGTTCGGCGGCGAGCCGGGCGGCGCGGGCGGCCGCGTCTGGCTCGTCGTAGAGCGGCAGTTCCGGCCGCAGCCCGGAAGTGTGGGTGAGCAGGTGCCGCAGCGTGATGCCGTGCGCGGCGGCGGCCGTCAGCTCGGGCGCGTACGAGGCGACCGGCGCGTCCAGGCGCAGCGTGCCGCGCGCGATCTGCTGGACGGCGACGACGGCCGTGAACAGCTTGGTGACCGACGCGAGGTCGAAGACGGTGTCGGGCCGGGCGGGCACCCACTGCTCGCGCGGCAGCTCCACCCCGCGGTCGGCGTGCTCGTCGTACGCCGCGTAGCGGACCGCCCAGCCGACCGCCTCGTGCAGCGCCACGGTGCGGCCGCGCCCGGCCACGACGACGGCGCCCGCGCACCAGGGGTGCGGGCGGTCGGCGTCGGGGCCGGGCTCCAGCCAGGAGGTCAGCTCGGGGACGATCCGGTGCAACTCGTCGGTGTCGAGGTCGGCCTCACGGCAGGAACCTCTCGACAGCGGCGGGGCCATGTTCCTCCAGTGCCTTGCGGGCCTGCTCGATCAGTTCCGGGGTGCAGTCCCGGCCGGAGGCCATCACCAGGTCCTCCGGGTCCACGGAGTGCTCCGACCCCGTGTGCAGTGAGCTGTCGGCTGTCTTGAACGCCCAGGTCTTCTCCGGATCGTCGGACATCGCAACCTCCCGAGGGTCTACGGTCCCTCCACCGTACGCCGACCGCGCAGGCAGAGCCCGACGAAGCAGGCCACGGCGACCAGCACGCAGCCGAGCTGCGTGACGGCCATCGGGACCGCGGTGCCGTCGCCCGCCACGCCCGACAGCGGGGACAGGACGGCGCCCACCAGGAAGGAGGAGGTGCCGAGCAGCGCGGAGGCGGCGCCCGCGTGCCGGCGGGTGCGCAGCAGCGCGCTGGTGTTCGCGGTGGGCATCACCAGGCCCATCGACGCCATCAGCACGAACAGCGCGGCCGCGATCTCGGGCAGCGTGGCCCGGCCGAGGACGCCGGTGGTCAGCAGCACGAGCGCGGTGGAGGCGAGCGTGATCAGGGCGAGCCCGACGCCGAGCACCTTGTTCATCTCCACCCGGCCCATCAGCACCTTGCCGTTGAACTGGCCGACGGCCACCAGGCCGACGGAGTTGAGGCCGAAGAGCAGCCCGTAGGTCTGCGGGGACGCGCCGTAGATGTCCTGGACGACGAACGACGACGCGGACACGTAGGTGAACAGCGCCGCGAAGGCGAAGCTGGCCGCGAGGACGTAGCCGGTGAAGACCCGGTCCGCGACCAGCCCGCGGATCGAGCCGAAGGTGGAGGTCAGCCCGCCGGCGTGGCGGCCCTCGGGCGGCAGCGACTCCTGCAGGCGGCGCCAGCACACCAGGGTGAGCAGGGTGCCGACCACCGCGCAGAGCACGAAGATGCCGCGCCAGTCGGTCAGCCGCAGGACCTGGCCGCCGATCGCCGGGGCGATGATCGGGGCCACCCCGGAGATGAGCTGGAGGTTGGAGAAGAACCTGGCCATCGCCAGGCCGTCGTACATGTCGCGGACCACCGCGCGGGATATCACGATGCCCGCGGAGCCGGCCAGCCCCTGGATCAGCCGGAAGGCGATCAGCAGCGCGACCGTGGGGGCGAACGCGCAGGCCACGGTGGCCAGCACGTAGATGACCATGCCGGTCAGCAGCGGGGCGCGCCGGCCCCAGCGGTCGCTGAGCGGGCCGACCACGAGCTGCCCGAGCGCCATGCCGGCCAGGCACGCGGTCACCGAGATCTGCGCGGTCGCGGACGACGCGTGCAGGGCCTGCGAGACCCGCGGCAGCGCGGGCAGGTACATGTCCATCGACAGCGGCGGCAGCGCGGTGAGGCCGCCGAGGGCGAGGGTGACGACGAAGCCGGCGCGGGCCTGCGCCGGGCGGGGACCGCGAGGGCCGCCGCTATGGGGAGCGGGGATCGGGGTCGAGGTCGGGGAAGGGGCGGGGGTGGGGGTGGGGGCGGGGGTTGCGGTGAACTGGGCGGGGGTATCCGGCCCGGCGTCCTGCACGGCGGCACTCTCCATCGGAAGTCGTTGAAGCGTTGCCTATCCTTTCAGTCTGCGGGGAGCACGGAGCACGAATATCCGGGGACCGAGATGTGAGGTCCGCAACGAGCGAGGGCGTACGGACGATGAGCGAGCACACGACCGGCAGGATTCGCTGGGGCATCCTGGCCACCGGCGGGATAGCCGCCAGCTTCACGAAGGCCCTGCTGTCGCTGCCGGAGGACGCCGAGGTGGTCGCGGTCGGCTCGCGCAGCACCGAGAGCGCGAAGGCGTTCGCGGAGCGGTACGGCATCCCGCGCGCGTACGGCACCTGGGCCGAACTCGCCGCGGACGAGGAGGTGGACGTGGTGTACGTGGCCACGCCGCACTCCGCGCACCGGGCCGCCGCCGGGCTGTGTCTGGAGGCCGGGAAGGCGGTGCTGTGCGAGAAGGCGTTCACCATCAACTCCCGCGAGGCACGGGAGCTGGTGGGGATCGCCCGCGAGCGCGACCTGTTCCTGATGGAAGCGATGTGGACGTACTGCAACCCGCTGATCCTGCATCTGCTGGCGCTGGTGCAGGAGGGTGTGATCGGCGAAGTGCGGCACATCAGCGCGCACTTCGGGTTCTTCAACGACTTCCCGCCCGAGCACCGGATGCGCGATCCCGAGCTGGGCGGGGGCGCGCTGCTCGATCTGGGGGTCTATCCGGTGTCCTTCGCGCAGCTCTTCCTCGGGGAACCCGACACGGTCGAGGCGTGGGCGCAGTTGACGCCCGAGCGGGTGGACGCGGCGACCGGGATCGTGCTCGGCTGGAACGGTGGGGCCGTCGCCACGTTGAGCTGCGGGTTCACCGCGGACATCGGGGCGCCGGCGGCGATCGCCGGGACCGGGGGGCGGATCGAGATTCCCGACGGGTTCTTCAACGCGGATCGGTTTACCGTGCATCGGGAGGGGGTCGCGCCGCAGACGGTGCGGCTGGCCGACATCAGCGATGACCATGACCGCGGGAGCATGCGGCACGAGGCCGCGGAGGTCATGAGGGCGCTGCGCGCCGGCGAGACCGAGTCGCCCCTCGTCCCGCTCGACGGCTCCCTCTCGATCATGGGGACGCTGGACCGCATCCGCGAGCGCATCGATGTCCGCTACCCGGGGGTGGACTGACCCGCCCGGCCGCCCCGTCCGGTCGGCTGAGGGGCCACCTCCCGGTGGGGGTCACGCCGCGGTTTTCCCCCCCCCAGAGCTTCGCCTGGGTGGGGGTGGCCCTGAGATAGGTCCTCCGCGGCGGGAGGGTCTCCCTCAGCCGTCGCGGCGGTCCTCCGCATCGGGGGCCGGGGGGAGGTCCAGGTCGAGGCGGACCGCGCGGGTGGTGAAGCCCTGGCGTTCGTAGAAGCGGCGGCCCGCCTCGTTGGCGGCGTACGCGTTGACCTCGGCGCGGACGGCGCCGCGCCGGCGGGCCCAGCCGAAGAAGTCCGCGGTGAGCCGGGCGCCGGTGCCGCCGCCGCGGTGCTCGGGCGCGACGTAGAGCGCGCGCAGCGTAGCGCTGCGGATCGGCAGCACCCCGACCGGCTCCGCGAGAACCCCGAGCAGGTAGCCGACGACGGCGCCGGCCCCGTCGTCGGCCACCAGCAGCAGGCAGGACGGGTCCGCGAGGGTCGCCGCGAACGACTCCTTGCCGTGCCGCAGCGTCCACAGCGGCTCCACCCGGGGGTCGCGGACCGCGGCGTCCTCCGTCAGCAGCGCCACGCTGCACGTGACAATGCCCTCGATGTCCTCTGAAGTGGCGGTACGCACGTGTACGGAGTCGTTCATACCGCAGAGGCTACGGTGTCCCGCGCCGAGCGGCCGTACCGTGCGTACCGCGCGTCAGACCGGTGGGCGTCAGGCGACCGGCGGGGTGGGCCGGGTCGCGGTCACGCCGATCTGGCCCTTGAGCATGCGGCCGCCGTCACCGGTCAGCCGCAGGTAGTAGTCCGAGGAGCAGGCCGTGCCGTCCTCGTCGAGGGCCCACAGACCGGACCCGGAGGGCACCATGGACGCGTTCTCGGCGGTCTTCGCGATCTGGTTGCCCTCGCCGTACTCGTCGAACATCGAGATGTAGATGCCCTGCACCCCCGCCCGGCACATGTTGTAGAACTGCCGCCACATGAAGTCGCCGTGCGCGCGCTGCCGCGCCGAGACGTCGCCGGGCAGCACGCACGGCTGGTAGTCGACGCCGTTCGCGTTGCAGTCCGCCTGGTCGGGCACCGTGTAGGTGGTGTACGCGTTGTCCGAGTCACCCGCGTTGCCGATCGCGCCGACCATCCAGGGCGAGATCATGTTGAGCGCGTGGTAGACGCCGGAGTACCCGGCCCGCGAGCCGCCGGTGCCGGTGCGCCACTCGCGCGGCACCCCGCCGATGACGTAACAGCCCTGACCCTTGAACCAGTTGATGACGTCCAGGCAGGCGTCGGCGCTGAACGGGTGGTTGTCGTCGTTGAAGCCGAAGCCCCAGATGCACACCACCGGCTTGCCGTTCTGCCGGGCGTACGCCGAACTCGCGGTGTGCGCCTTCATCTTGTTGGTCCAGTCGTCCTTGATCTCCGACTGCATGTTCGTCCAGCCGGAGACGTCGTACATGACGTAGAACTTGACGCCCTTGGACTCGGCGGAGTTGCGCACCTTCTGCGCCATCGCGTCGCGGGTCGGGCCCTCGCTGCTGTTGGGGTTGAAGCGCTGGAGGGCGGCGGCGTCGCAGCCGTAGGTCTTCATCCACGCGAAGTGGGTGTCGACGGTCTGCTGGTCGTAGGAGGAGAAGAGGGTGGCGGCCCCGCCTCCGTTGAGGTTCGCGTACCCGGTCTGGTACCCCTTGGCGTACTCGCGCATGTCCGGCCACGCCTTGATGGCGTTGTTGGACGTGGAGGGCGCCTGGCCCCAGTTCTGGCTCCAGTGCCACCAGCCGTTGATCGGCGCGCCGTCCCCGGCGCACGCGAACCAGCCCTGGTAGCCCACGGTGATCTTGCCGACGACGTCGCCGGCGCCGCTGGCCGCGGGCCGTACGGCCGCCGGCTCGGTCGTGGCCGCACCCGCGGTCCCCGCGCCCAGCCCGACGGCCGCGATCCCCGCGGCGGCCGAACCGCCGGCGACGGTGGTGAGGAACGTACGACGTGACACACCCATGTCGATGACTCCGATGTTCAGTGGTTGAACTCAGGCCCCATGGCAGGACATACCGTGTGTGTCGCGGCTCGCCGGTGTGTTTCCGCGAGGTTTGCGCATGCTTGCGGTGGGGGTTGGCGTGCAGTCTCGCCACTCACGCCACGCTGAGCACTGTTGGGTAATGCGGTTGCCCGAACACCGGGGATTCAACTGCTGAACCAAACATCCCGTCAAGGGTCCAGACCAGATCCGGAGTTCCGTGCCCTTTGCCCGAATCGACGGGGATTCATGGGGTGTTGAGCGCTCCCTCCGGAGATGAAAGATCGGATGACCGGGTTCGGAGTCCGACGGCCGGCCGCGCCCGGCCGGCCTCCCGGTCACGCGGTCACGCGGTCACGCGGTCACGCGGTCACGCGGTCACGCGGTCACGCGGTCAACGGCTGATGGTCGCCGAGCAGCACCGGCAGCGCCGGGTGCCGGGTGATGTCCTCGATGCTCATGTACAGCGGGGTCAGCGCGATGTCGGTGCCCGGCAGCAGGATCGGCGGCCGGATCGGCAGCGACCCGAACCGCTGCCACAGCGCCGAGCTGGACTCGGAGGACGCCTCGCAGTACACCCCGAGCCCGTTCCGGTACAGGTGCAGCATCATCGCCCCGGCCAGCCGGACGAAGGCGCCCGGGCTGCTGCTGCCGGGGCGCACCGCGGCGAGCGCGCCGTGGACGTGCGGCGGCAGGTCGGTCGGGTAGTGCGCGTCGAGCAGGTCGATCAGCTGCCGGCAGCGGCCGGCCGCGGGACCGGTCACCGCGGTGATCGCCGCCTCGAACGCCTCCTGGTCCGCGGCAGTGATGGGCTCGCGCTCGGAGGGCTCCCAGACCAGAGTGGCGTCGCGGCCGGGCGACATCAGCGCGGTGCCCTCGTGGTCGAGCATGAAGCGGACCCAGGCGTGCATGAACCCTTTCACGTACACGTCCCGCCCGGGCAGCTCGTGCGGGACCATCCAACCGATCACCGGGTCCTCGTGGAACGCCGAGGTGAGGATGTCGGCCACCTCGTCGACGTCCTCGGTTGGCTCCAACTCGAATGTCACGGTGTCGTCTCCTGTCGTTCGTCGGGGGAAGCGCCGGGCGTACGGGAAGTGCCGGGCGAACGGGGGATGCCGTCGTCGGAGCCGGAGCCGCGGTGGGCGGCGAGGAAGGCGGCCACCGCGGGTCCGGTCGCCTCCTCGTCGGTGCGCCAGCTGCACACCGACAGCCGTACGGCGCCGCGCCCCTTCCACTGGGTGGGCGTCACCCAGCAGGTGCCCTCGGAGTTGAGCCGCTCCACCACCCGGTTGGTGTGCGCGTCGTCGCCGATCCGCAGCAGCACCTGGTTGAGCCGGACCGGCGCCAGGAGGTCGATGCCGGGTTCCGCGGCGAGCCGGACGGCGAGGCGGCACGCGGCGGCGCAGTTGCGGTCGACCAGGTCCGCGATGCCCTGCCGGCCGAGGTGGTGCAGCACCGCCCACAGCGTCAGCGAACGGGCCCGCTGGGACATCTCCACCCGGTAGTTCATCGGGTCGCGGCCGGTGCGTTCGGTGCTGTGGATGTAGTCGGCGTGGATGCCGACGGCCTGGTGGAAGGGCTCGGGCCGGGCGCAGAACGCCAGCCCGCTGTCGTAGGGGGTGTTGAGCCACTTGTGGCCGTCGCAGGACCAGGAGTCGGCCAGGTCGGCGCCGTCCAGCAGCCGCCGGCGGCGCGGCGTGGCCGCGGCCCACAGCCCGAACGCGCCGTCGAGGTGCAGCCAGCCGCCGTACGCGTGGGTGACCTCGGCGACGGCCCGCAGCGGGTCGACCGAGCCGCAGTTGATCGACCCGACCTGGCCGCACACGATCAGCCCGCCGGGCGCCGCCGCGGCCAGCTCGCGCAGGTGGGGCACCGCCATCCGCCCCTCGTCGTCGGCCTCCACGTAGCGGATCGCGCCGCCCAGGCCCAGCAGCCGCAGGCACCGCAGCACCGAGATGTGGGTCTCCTTGCCGACCAGTACGGTCAGCGGCGGCGCGGCGGACATGCCCTGCTCGTTGACCGTCCAGCCGGCCCGCCGGAGTTGGTGCTCGCGGGCCGCGGCCAGGCAGACCAGGTTGGCGGTGGTGCAGCCGGAGGTCAGCCCCATCACGGTGCCGGCCGGCAGCCCGAGCAGCTCCACCAGCCAGCGCTCGCAGACCTCTTCGGCGACCGCGGACAGGGGGCTGAGGTCGTGGAAGACGTCGCACTGGTCCCACACGCTGGTCAGCCAGTCCGCGGCGACGCCGACCGGCAGCGCGCCGCCGACCGCGTAGCCGAAGCTGCGGGCCGCGCCGGAGGCCAGCGCCCCCGCCTCCCCGGCCGCGATCAGCCGCTGCACGGTGGCCTGTTCGGAGTGGCCGGCGATCGGCAGCGGGCCGCCGAGCAGGTCGGCCAGCCGGCCGGGGTCGTGGGCGCGCACCGGGCGGTCGGCGGACAGATACGTCTCCGCGTAGCCGGCGACTTCGGCGAGCACACCGCGGGGCTCCTGGCCGGGCTCGTGGCCGGACGGGTTCCTCGGCCTGGCGAACGGGTGGGCCGTCACCGCCTGCTGTCCCCTCACGTCTTACGCCCTCTCTGCCGTCTCGCGTACTGCGCCCTGAACAGTAAGGCGGCTGTTTCCGACCCGCCCACCAGGGAAGTGTCTTTCATTCCAACGAGGTACAGCGTGTGCCGATCCGGTGATAACCCGGTGGAGTCCGGCGCCGTGCCCGTATGCGGAACGGTGGGAATATCCGGGCCGCAACAATGCACCCGTAGGGGCAATTATGCGGTGCCGCATAATTGCCCCGAACGCCGGTCCGATGTCACGGGAGCGCCCAATCCGCGGACGAATCCAGGCAGTTGGACCCGTTCGGGTGATGTCGCCGCGACGGGTTGCGCAGGTGGTGCGGTTGGCTGCTTCACTTGGTGGCATCCGGTCGGTTCCGAGCAGAAACAGCACCGGTTCTTCCGAGCACGCATTCGACCACCGAGCCACGCCGAGCAGTGCCGATCACCGCCAGATTCCGTTACCGGTCCGGGTGAATACCGTTCACCGGACGCCGACAAAGTCGATCCGCCGACCGAATTCCGCTCCGCCGGCCCGAATTCCCGTACCCGCGGAGCCACTTCCGTCCGATCCGTCGGCGACAACGCCGGCACCGGTCGGCACCTCTGTCGAGAAATCGCGTCGCGGGCGCTTCGCCACGCCGCCGGGCGCGCGAATCCTCCGGCCGCCGGGCCGTCGACAACGCGGCGCGGATCACCGGAAATCCGCGCCGTTTCCCCGTCTTCGAAGGAGAGCACTCCAGTTGGAAACAGAACCCATCGCCGTCGTCGGCGTCGGCTGCACCCTGCCCGGAAGCGTGCACACCCTGGAGGAGGCCCGGGCGGTCTTCGAGGAGGGCCGCGACTGCGTCCGCGAGGTCCCGCCGGAACGCTGGGACGTCGATGCGCTCTACGACGCGGACCCGCTCAGCCCCGGCCACACATACGTCCGGCACGGCGGCTTCGTCGACGACATCGACCGGTTCGACGCCGCCTTCTTCGGCATCTCCGACGTGGAGGCCGTGCACATGGACCCGCAGCAGCGGATGCTGCTGCAGACCGTGTGGCACGCCCTGGAGAACGCCGGGCAGAACCCCGACGAGCTCTCCGGCAGCAACACCGGCGTCTTCATGGCGCTGATGTCCTACGACTACTCCACGATGAAGAACCGCGGCGGCCTGGAGACCATCAGCGCCTACGAGGCGATGGACACCGACAGCATCTCCGCGGGCCGGGTCGCGCACTTCCTCGGCCTGCGCGGCCCGTGCCTGACCGTGGACACCGCCTGTTCCGGCTCGCTGGTCGCGCTGCACCTGGCCCGGCAGTCCATCCTCACCGGCGAGTGCGACTCCGCGATCGTGGCCGGCGCCAACGCGATCCTCGCGCCCAACGTGCACATCTCCTTCTCCAAGCTCGGCCTGTTCTCCCGGGCCGGCCAGTGCCGCACCTTCGACGCCGACGCCGACGGGTACGTCCGCAGCGAGGGCTGCGTGGCGGTGCTGCTCAAGCGGCAGTCGCTCGCCGAGGAGCACGGCGACCCGATCCTGGCCAGCGTGGTGGGCACCGCGCTCAACCACACCGGCCGCACCCGCACCCTCACCACCCCCGACGGCAGCAGCCAGCAGCGGGTGATCCGGGCCGCGCTGACCGGGGCCGGCGTGCAGCCCACCCAGGTGGACTACGTGGAGGCACACGGCACAGGTACTCCGGTCGGCGACCCCATCGAGATGGACGCCATCCTGCGCACCTACGGCGCCGCCCGCCCCGCCGACCAGCCGCTCTACGTCAGCTCAGGCAAGAGCAACGTCGGGCACATCGAGGCCGGCGCCGGCCTGCTCGGGGTGGTCAGGGCCGCGCTGTCGCTGGACCGCGAGACGATCTACCCGAGCCTGCACCTGAACCGGCTGCACCCGAAGATCGACCTGGCCGGCAGCCCCGTGCAGATCCCCGCCGAGCCGGTGAGCTGGCCGCGCCGCGACACCCCCCGGATGGCCGCGGTCAACTCCTTCGGCTACAGCGGCACCAACGCCCACGCGCTGCTGCGCGAGGCGCCCCGGCCCCGGCCGGCCGATCCGCAGCCGCCGGCCGCCGCGCCGTCGCGTACCGACGAACTGCTGGTGCTCTCGGCGAAGTCGGCCGACAGCTTGCAGGAACTCGCCGGTCGCTGGGCGGACTTCCTGTCCCGCACCAAGCAACAGGATCTTCCCGCAGCGGTGTTCACCGCCGCCGCCGGACGAGCCGCGCTGCGGCACCGGATCGCGGTGACCGGCCGCGGCGGCAGCCAGCTCGCCAACAGCCTGCGCCAGTGGCAGACCGGCCGCGCCTCGGCCGCCGTCTCCAGCGGACACCCGCGCGGCACCGCCGAGGTCGCCTTCGTCTTCTCCGGCCAGGGCACCCAGTACCCCGGGATGGCCCGCGAACTGTACGAGCGGGAGCCGGCGTTCGCCGACGCGATCGACCGCTGCGCCGCGGCGATGGACGGCACCCTCGAAGTGCCCCTGCGCGACGTGCTGTTCGGCGACGCGGGTGAGGGCGCGGAGGGGGCCAAGGCGGCCGCGGGAGCGAAGAGCACCGCGGGAGCGAAGGGCACCGCGAAGGCCGAGGGCGTCGCCCCCGACATCCACGACACCCGCTTCGCCCAGCCCGCGCTGTTCGCCGTCGAGTACGCCCTCGCCGAACTGCTGCGCTCCTGGGGCGTGCGCCCCTCCGCGGTGACCGGGCACAGCATCGGCGAGCTGGTCGCGGCCTGCGTCGGCGGCCTGCTGACGCTGGAGGACGCGGCCCGCTTCAGCGTGCAGCGCGGCCGGGTGATGGCCGAACTGCCCCGCGAGGGACGGATGCTGGCGGTCAGCGCCGATCCGGACACGGTCGCCGGCTGGCTCGCCGGGCGGGAGGAGCGGGTCGCGCTCGCCGCGGTCAACGGACCGCGCAGCGTGGTCGTCTCCGGCGCGGCCGACGCCGTCGAGGAGGTCGCCGAACTCGCCGCGAAGGCCCGGGTGGACACCGCGTGGCTGCACACCTCGCACGCCTTCCACTCCCCGCTGATGGACCCCGCGCTGCCCGAACTGCACAAGCACGCGGCCGAGTTGCGGCCGAACCGGCCCGAGTGCGCGGTGATCTCCGGTGCCACCGGCCGCCCGCTCACCGGCGAGGAGGGCCCGGAGTACTGGACCACCCAGGCCCGCGAGACCGTGCGCTGCCACGACGCGGTGCGCACCGCCGTCGACTCCGGCTGCACCCTCGTGGTGGAGATCGGGCCGCACGCCGCGCTGGCCTCGCACATCGCCGAGGCGTTCGCCGACCGCGGGGTGACCGTCATCCCGACCCTCGACCGCGACCGGCAGGACGTACGGCGCGTACTGACCGCCGCCGGCGCCCTGTTCACCGCGGGCGCCGACCTCGCCGTGTCCCGGCTCTACCGCGGTGACCGCTACCGGCGCACCTCGGCCGCGCCGCAGTACCCCTTCCGCAAGGACCGCTACTGGTGGGGCGACCCGTCCGCGCCGACCGAGAACGCCGCCGGTGCGGCCGCCACCATCGCCCCGGCCCCGCCGGTGACCGTGAGCGCACCGGCCCCGACCGCCGCCGCGACCACCCCGACCACCGCGACCACCGCCGCGCCGGCGCCCGCCACCGCGATCCCCGCGCAGCGCCCCGAAGCGAGCATCCACGACCACCGCCTCACCGCCGCCGCGCCCTGGTCCGACCACCGGGTGCACGGCGCGACCGTCTTCCCCGCCACCGGCTACCTCGACCTGGCCGTCCGCGCGCTCACCGAGGCGGGTGGCGCGGCCAACGGACAGGGTCGCGGCCGACTCGCCCTCAGCGACGTGGAGTTCAACCGCCCGCTGGTGCTCCCACCGGGCGTGCCGACCACCGCCCGGGTCACCCTGACCGCGCCGGAGCCGGGCGGTGAGCGCCGCTTCACCGTCACCGGCAGCAGCTCGGGCAGCAACTGGTCCGAGCACTGCCACGGCACCATCGCACCGGCCCCGCACTCCGAGCGGGCCGGACGGCTGCCGGACGCGCTGCGCGCCGAGGCACCCCACGAGCTGCGCCCCGCCCAGCTCTACGGCACGCTGCGCGACGGCGGTCTCGAACACGGCTTCCACTTCGCCACCGTGCGCGAGCTGCGGCTGGCCGACCCCGGCCGCGAGGAGGCCCTCGGCCGGATCACCTCCGCGCCCGACGGCGCGCCCGCCGAGCCGCACCCGTACCGGCTCGCCACCGTGCTCGACGGCGCGCTCCAGCTCGCCGCCGCGCTCTTCCTCACCCCCGCGGGAGCGTCCGCCCCGACCGCGGGAGACGGCGCGGAGACCGGCGACACGCAGACCGGCGGCACGCAGACCGGCACCACGGAGCCCGCCAACTCCCTGCTGGCGGGCGGCTACATCCCGGTCGCGCTGCGCCGGCTCACCCTGGCCGGGCCGCTGCCGGGCGAGGTCTGGGCGCATGTGCGGCGCCGCCCGCACGACGCGCGGACCGGCTTCGTGGTCGACCTGCGGCTGACCGACGCCGAGGGCCGGATCGTCGCCGACCTCGAAGGTGTCGAGTTCCGGCACGCCGGCGCGCTGGCCGGCGACGACCTGCCCGACCCCGGCGAGAGCGCCGGCAACGGCCCGGGCCGCAACCGCCGGGAACTCCTGGAGGCGCTCGCACCGCTCGGCCCCGAGGACCGCAAGCAGACGGTGATCGAGTGGCTCGCCGAGGAGGTCAGGGAGACGCTGGGCAAGGCGTCCGCCGAGATGGACTCGGTCGCCGACGGCATCGACCCGTCCCTCGCGCTGCTGGAGATCGGCCTGGACTCCCTCCGGGTCACCGCGCTCCAGCGCCGTATCCAGGAGAAGTTGGAGTTCCGCTACAAGGCGATGGAAGCCCTCGACTACCAGACCATCGACGGGCTCGCGGACTTCCTCCTCGACCGGGTGCTGGCCCTGGAACCGGCCGCCGCGCCCGCCTGATCCCCCGTGCCCGTACGCAGCCGTACCCGGCGCGCCCCAGCGCCCCGAACCCGCGAAAACCTCCCGGAGGAATGAGCCGGACCATGCTGGATTCCACGTACGTCACGGACTACATCGACAGCCACCTCGAACAACGCCAGGTCAACAAGATCCAGCACGGCTTCCCGTCGCCGCGCTACTGGACCGAACCCACCATCGCCGCCGACGAGATCAGCGAGGACCGCCGCAAGCTGCGGGAGGCCGGCCAGGCGCCCGACCTGTTCCTGTACATCGGCGTGCCGTACTGCATCAAGACCGACCCGGGGAAGTGCGGCTACTGCCTTTTCCCGGTCGAGGAGTTCAAGGGCAACGACGCCCTGGAGGACTACTACGGCTACGTCGAGCGGGAAGCGGAGCTGTACCGGGACCGGTTGGCCGGCGCCCGGCTCGGCTCCGCGTACTTCGGCGGCGGCACATCCAACCTGTACCGCCCGGCGCACTACCTGAAGATCATGGAGCTGGTGAACCGGCTCGTCCCGGACATCGCCGAGGGCGCCGACCTCACCCTCGAAGGCATCCCGCAGCTCTTCACCCGCGACAAGATGCAGGCCATCCGCGACTCCGGGATGAACCGGATCAGCATGGGCGTCCAGCAGGTCAACGAGCGGCTGAACAGCCTCAGCGGCCGCAAGCAGACCACCCGGCATGTCGTCCAGAGCCTGGACTGGGCAAGGGAGTTCGGCCTCGCCGCCAATGTCGACGTGATCTTCGGCTGGCCGCAGCAGACCGTCGAGACCATGCTGGAGGACCTCAAGACCCTCGTCTCCTGGGACGTCTACGACATCACCCACTACGAGCTGAACGTCGGCGGCCCCACGGACTTCGCGCTCAACCGCTTCCACGAACTGCCCAGCACCCTCAGCAACCTGGAGATGTACCGGGTCGGCCGGGACTACCTGCTCGACCAGGGCTACGAGCAGCACGGCGCGTACAGCTTCCGCAAGCCCGGCGACCCGACCAGCCGGGACTTCCGCGAGGGCTACCGGCCCCAACTCCACGACGTCGCCGACGCGGTAGGCCTCGGCTACGCGGCCATCTCGTTCTTCGGCGCCGCCACCCTCGGCCCAGGCCGCTCCTGGTCGTACATCAACCAGCGCAACCTGTCGCTGTACAAGGCCGCGGTCGACGAGGGCCGGTTGCCGGTGGAACGCGCCTTCCGCTACCAGTCCGACGACTGGGTGCTGGCCACCGTCTTCCGGCACCTGCTCGGCATGGAACTGGACCGGATCGGGCTGCGCGCCGCGATGGGCGTCGACGTGTACGAGGAGTTCGCCACCGTCTGGGACGGGCTCGCCTCGCGCGGCCTGGCCGAGATCACCCCGGAGAAGATCACCCTGGTCGGCGACGGCCCGTTCTACACCCCGATGGTCTCCACGCTGCTCGCCGAGGAGCGGTACCGCGCGCTGCGCGAGCGGGAGGTCGACAACAAGAAGGCGAAGCTCGTGATGGCCGGGGAGGGGGCCGGCAGTGGCCGATGACCTGCCGCTGAGCGGGCGCAAGTGCGTGATCACCGGCGGCGCGCGAGGGATCGGAGCCGCGGTGGTCCGGCTCGCGCTCGCGCAGGGCGCCCACGTGGTCTTCGGCTACCACTCCAGCGCCGCTGCCGCCGCCGAACTGTCCGACGAGATGAGCGCCGCCTACCCCGACCAGCAGTGCACCGCGCTGCCGGGCCGGGTCGGCGACACCGCGGACGCGAGCCGGTTCGCCGCGGACGCGCTGCGCGCGCTCGACGGGGAGGTGGACGTCCTCGTCAACAACGCGGGCGTCACCCACGACGTCAGCTTCGCCCGGATGCGCCGCGAGCAGTGGGACGAGGTGGTGGAGACCAACCTCGGCAGCATGTTCAACGTGACCCGGCCGCTGGTGATGCCGCTGGTACGGCGCCGGCGCGGCACCGTCGTCAACGTCACCTCCGCCTCCGGTATCCACGGCGCGCCGGGCCAGACCGCGTACTCCGCCTCCAAGTCCGGGGTGATCGGCTTCACCAAGGCGCTGGCGAAGGAGGTCGGCGGCCTCGGGGTGACGGTGAACGCGGTCGCGCCCGGCTTCATCGCCACCGACATGACGGCCGCGATGCCCGAGCCGCAGCTCGAACGCGTCAAGAGCCTCATCCCGACACGGGAGTTCGGCTCGGCGGAGGACGTCGCCGCGCTGGTGTGCTTCCTCGCGTCGGACCGGGCGCGCTACATCACCGGGCAGGTCATCGAGATGTCCGGCGGCCTCACCCTCTGATCCGCTCCCGGTGGCCTTCCCCGCCCGCCTGGGCCTCCCGCTCCCCCTGCACCTCGTTTCCCCCGCCTTCCCCTCCCACTTCCCCGCCCCTACGACCCACCTCCGAGGAGAGAACCCATGGCCTCCACGTTCGACACCTTCAAAGACCTCATCGGCGACGTCACGGACGACTACAAGAAAGCCGTCGACGAGTTCCTCGACCGGGACGACGACGATGACGATGACGACCGCGGCAACCGGAAGTCCAGGAACAAGCGGAAGAGCGGCGGTGCCGATCTGTCGGCCCTGGCGAAGCTGCCCGGGCTGGCCGGGCTCCCGCTGGGAACCGTGCAGGCCCTGGTGGATGCCGGCCCCGCCGCCCCGGCCCTGGCCGGCCTGATCTCGGGCGCCGCCAACCCGCTGGCCGCGCTCGGCGGAGGAGCGGGAGCCGCCAACCCGCTCGCCGCACTCGCCGGAGGAGCTGGGGCCGCCAACCCGCTCGCCGCACTCGCCGGGGGCGCGGGCGCCGCCAACCCGCTGGCCGCACTGGCGGGTGGCGGGCTGCCGGGTCTGGACGCCCTCGGCAGCATCGCCGGGGCCGCCGGCAGCACCGCGAACCTCGCGGAGACCCTGCTGTCGCTCCCGGGCCAGATCGCCAAACTCACCGAGGCGGTCACCAAGTTGCTGGACGTGCTCCCGGGCGCGGCCACGGTCACCGGTGCCCGTAAGGGCTGACGTCCCACCCGACCCCCACCGGGCGCCCGATCAGGCTCCCGACAGGGCCCCGACCAGTCGGGTTGCCCCCGTGCGACTCCCCCGCGCCCCTGCCCGTACGGCTCCTGCCGCCTCCTCCGCTTCCGCGCGAGGACGGCGACCGCCGAGGGGCGCGGGGAACCCCACCACCACCCGGAAGGCGAGGCGCGACCGTATGGCGGGTGCCATCCGCAACCGTCTTCGTACGGTGACAGGGGTGCTGGGCGCCCTGCTGGTGAACGAGACCCGCAAGGCGACCCGCGAGCACCCGGACGCCGAGCGGCGGCGGGCCGTGGCGGTGCGGGAGGCGCTGGAGCAACTCGGCCCGTTCTACATCAAGTTGGGCCAGATGATGGCCACCCGGCCCGATCTGGCGCGGCCGGCGCTGGCCGCCGAGTTGGAGCACCTGCACGACAAGGTGGAGGCGCTGCCGTTCTACCTGCTGGAGCCGGTGCTGGAGCAGGACCTCGGCCCGGACTGGAAGCTGCGCTTCGACGACCTCGACACCGTCACGCCGCTCGGCACCGCCTCGATCGCGCAGGTGCACCGGGCGACGCTGTCGGACGGGCGGCCCGCGGTGGTGAAGATCCAGCGCCCCGGCATCCGGGACTCGGTGGCCGCCGACATGGCGCTGATGCGCAGGGCCGCGCGGCTGCTCGGCCGGGCCGCGCCGCGGTTCAGCGCCGTGATGGACCTCGACGCGATGCTCGGCAGCCTCTTCGACGCGATGGAGCCCGAACTCGACTTCACCGGCGAGGCCGCGAACATGGACCGGGCCAGGGACGCGATCGGCTCGTACCGCACCTTGAGCGTGCCGGAGGTGCTGCACGCCACGCCCCGGGTGCTGGTGCAGTCGCTCGCCGACGGCGAATCGATCCGGCACGTCGACCGTGACGCGATCCCGGCCCGGCGGCGCGAGGAGATCTGCAAGGACCTGCTGCGGTTCATGTACCGGGGCTACTTCGTCGACCGCTTCTTCCACGCCGACCCGCACCCCGGCAACGTCTTCGTCTCCACGGACGGCCGGGCCACCCTGATCGACTGGGGCATGGTCGGCCGGATCGACAAGCGCACCAGCATGCACCTGGCGCTGGTGCTGATGGCCATGGCCCGCAACGACGGCTACAGCCTGGCGAACGCCTGGACCGCGATGGGCCACGCCACGCCGTGGGCCGATCTGACCGGCTTCGCCTCGGACATGGCCGCCCTCACCCCGCGGCTGTCCGGCGCCAGCCTCGACCAGCTGAACTTCGGCGGGGCGCTCACCTCCGTACTGGAGAAGGCGTCCCGGCGCGGCATCGCCTCCGCTCCCTCCACCTCGCTGCTCGGCAAGTCCTTCGGCAACCTCGAAGGCTCCGTCCGCCACCTCTACCCGGGCATCGTGGTGGGCGAGGTGTTCAAGACGGAGGTCAACGGCATCCTGCGGCACATGCTCGCTGAGTACGCCTCCCCGCAGCAACTGGCCGCCAACCTGACCGAGTTGCTGCTGGGCAGCACCGCCGCGCTCGAACAGTGGCGCGCGGTCGCCAACGACGGCGCCAACCGCGACCTCACCGTCCGCATGCACGGCACCCGCCTGCCCCGCGCCCGCGGCGGCGGGCGCTCCCCCTCCGCCCAGACCGTCGTCACCCTCACCGCCGCCGCCTACCTGCTGGGCCGCCGCCGTACCGGACCGCGCTGAACTCCCGCTGACCGCCTGTCGGATGCCGGATGCCGCCTGCCGCCTGCCGCCTGCCGCCTGCCGTGCCCTACGCCCTCGGCAGCCGGTGCTTCACCTGGAGCGCGCGGACCCGGGCGCGCAGAGCGTCGGCCTCCTCGGCCGCCCCCTGCTGGCGGCGCAGGTCGGCCAGCGCGGTGAGCGTCGCGGTCTCCTCGGCGGGTGCCTGGATGCGCTCGGCGATGGCGAGGCTGTCCTGAAGGTGCCGTCCGGCCTGCGCGAGCCGGCCGACCCGGTGTTCGGCGATGCCGAGGTCCCTGAGCGTCTCGGCCTCCTCGTGGACCGCGCCGATCTCGCGCGCGACGGCGAGCGCGGCCGTGTGGTGGCCGATCGACTCGTGGAACTGCCCGACCGCTTGCAGGGTCCGGCCGACTCCGTGCAGGGCGATGGCCTCGTTCCGCCGGTCGCCCACGCTGCGCAGCACGGGCAGCACCTCCTGGTACAGCGCGAGGGCCTCGTCCGGTTTCCCGGCGGTCAGCAGCGCGCCCGCCAGGTTCATCTGGAGCGTGGCGCAGTCCACCCGGCTGCCGACGTGGCGGGCGAGCCCGAGCGCCTGGCGGTAGGCGGTGTCGGCCTGTTCGAGGTCGCCGAGCTTGGCGTGGGTCTCCCCGAGGTTGTTCAGGGTGCGCCACTCGCCGCGCCGGTCGCGCACCTCCCGGAACTTCCCCAGCGTGTCGAGGAAGACCTCCAGCGCCCGCTCGGGGTCGCCCGTCACCAGTAACAGCGTGCCCAGCATGTTGAGGCTGCGGGCCTGTTGCAGCGCCGGGCCGTCCGCGCGCAGCACGAGGGCGGCGTGGTGGCAGTCGACGGCCTGCGCGTACTGCCCGCCGGCCCACAGGGCGATGCCGAGCTGGTGCAGGGCCTCCGCCTCGATCTCCGGGTCGGCGACCACCCGGGCCTCGTCGAGCGCGGTGCGCGCGGCGGCGCTCCCCTCGTCGTACTGGCCGCGGTGGATGGACACCGCGGCCAGGTCGAGCAGCGCGCACGCGTACCCGGTCCGGTCGTCGGTGTCCCGCCAGTACGCGACCGCCGCGCGCAGCACGGCGTCGGCGGTCGTCAGGTATCCCTCGGTGTCCAGGAAGCCGGCGAGGACGTGCGCGAGGAGGGCGGTGTCGCGGGCCGACCGGTGCGCGCCGGACCAGGCCAGCACGGCCAGCAGGTTGGGGCCTTCGGTGAGGAGCCAGCGGCTCGGGTCGCCCCGGGTGCCCCAGGGCGCGGGGGCGGGCAGCGAGGTGGCGACCTCGACACGGCAGCGGAACGGGTACACCTGGCGGTCGGCCAGGTCCGCCATGGCCAGGTAGAAGTCGACGAGCCGTTCGACGGCCGCCCGCGTCTCCTCGGGCCCGTCCTCGGCGGCGGCCAGGCCCTGGGCGTAGTCGCGCAGCAGGTCGTGCAACCGGTAGCGGTACGGAGTGGGTTCCTGGAGCAGGTGGCAGCCGAGCAGGCCCTCAAGGGCGCGGTCGGTGTCCTCGACGGACAGCCCGCTGAGGGCGGCGGCCGCGTGCGGGCCCACCTCGGGGCCCAGGTGCGTGCCCAGCCGCCGGAAGACCATCCGCTGCAGCGGCGTCAGCGGGCGGTAGGACACCTCGAACGCGCGGGCCAGTTCGCGGCGGCCGTCGCGGATCTGGGGGACGCGGCTGCCGGCGCGGGTCAGGGAGTCCACGAGTTCCGCCGCGCTCCAGGCCGGGCGGGACAGGAAGCGGCTCGCCACGAGTTCGATCGCCAGCGGCAGGAACCCGCACAGCCGGACGATCTGCGCGGTCGCTTCGGCGGTCGGCGCCCGCTCGGCCCCGACCCGGTGCCGGAACATGCTGACCGCGTCGCGCAGCGGCATGACGTCGAGGGTCACCGGCCGCACTCCGGGGATCTCGGTGAGCCGGCGCCGGCTGGTGAGGATGACCAGCGACGGCGACGCCCACGGCAGTAGCGGCCGTACCTGGTCGGCGTCGGCGACGTTGTCGAGGACCAGGATCAGCCGGCGGTTCGCCATCGCGGTGTGCCATGCCGACCTCAGCGCGTCGACGTGCTGCGGGATGCTCGCGACCGGGACGCCGGACAGGTGCAGCAGGTCGGTCAGCGCGTCCGCGACCGGCATCGCGCCGGCCTCCGCGCCGCCGCGCAGGTCCAGGAAGACGCAGCCGTCGGGGTAGCCGTCGCTCAACTGGTGGGCGACGTGGACCGCGAGGGAGGTCTTGCCGACGCCCGGCATGCCGTCCACCGCTTCGAGCGAGACCACCGCGGCCGTGCCGTGCGGGGTGTGGATGCCGGCGGACAGCCGGCTTATCTCGGCCGCGCGGCCGACCAGTTCGATGTCGTGGGGCAGGTTGTCGGTGCGGTCGGGTTCCGGCGCGGGGGGAGGTTCGGCCGGCGCTCCCGGCGCGGGTGGCAGCAGGTCGGCGACCGGGACCCTGCTGAGGATGCCCTGCTGCACGGCCTGTAACCGGGCGCCGGGCGCGGTGCCGAACTCCCTCACCAGCCGGCTCAGGAAGTGGTGCAGCGCGTCGGCCGCCTCGACCGCGCGGCCGGTGCCGTACAGGGCGACGGCGAGCAGTTCCACCAGCGTCTCGTTGGTCGGGTGCGCCTCGGCCAGGGACGCCAGGCGCGGGGCCAGGTCCTGGTAGTGGCCCAGCCGCAGGGCGACGCCCGCCTGGAGCGTGGCCGCGTCCACCTCCTTCCCGTCCATTGCGGCGCGGATGCCCGCCGCCCATGTGCCGGGCAGGCCCGCCAGGGGTTCGCCGCGCCTGAGCCCTTGGGCCTGCCGGAGCAGGTGCAGCGCCTCCTGTCCGTCACCGCGCCGGGCGACCGCGTGCGCCTGGTCGACCAGTCCCACGTACCGGTGCAGGTCGACGGCCGCCCGGTCGGCCTGGAGGACGTAGGTGTGGGTACGGCGCTCCAGCGCGGGAGCGGCCGGTCCCGCGACGTCGTGCAGCGCCCGGCGGATACGGGAGACGTAGGCGTACAGCGCGTCGCGGGGTTTGGCCGGGGGGTTGTCGTCCCAGACCCGGTCGACGAGCCGGTCCACGCTGACGGCGCTGCCCACGTCCCAGGCGAGGGCGGCCAGCACGGTCCGTTCCTTGGTCGACCCGAGGGCGGTCCAGCGTTCCCCGGCACGCAGTTCCACCGGCCCCAGTACGCGTATCTGGAACTCCATCAGTGTCTCCCACCGGACGGTTCCGCTGTACGGGCCGGCCCGCCGCCGACCGGGCCGGCGGACACCCGCACACCGCGACTCAAACGGGCTGTCCTGCCGGACCGAGAAGCCCCCATACCGCCATCGCAGGGTATTCCTTGAAGGGACACCGCGGAACGGGACGTCCGATGCGGGCGTCCCGCGGGCCGCGAGGGGCCGTTGTCGGCGAGGGGCGGGGAAGAATGCGGGACGAGGGTGTGGCCGAGGCTCTGTTATCGGCCAAGTTTTCCGATACCACCGGGCATGGCTCGGCCGCCTGGCAGGAACTCGCGCGACTGGTGGACGACGCGGCCGCGGACGACCCGGTCCTCGCCGCGGCATGGCACGACCTGCAAGCGGACCCCGTCGGCACCGGCGCCGCCGCCGTGTCGGCGACTCTACGCGGCCACGCCGCCGTTCTCGCCGCGTGCGCGGCGCGCAACGGCCCGCTGCTGGACCGGATTCGGCAGTGGATGGCGCGGTTTCCCGCGGCGGGCGGGGGCGTCGACATGGTCGCCAACACTTTGGGCGGCAACGCGCAAGTGCACGGCCCGGTCGTCCAGGCGCGGGACATCACCGGCGGAATCCACATCCACCAGATGCCGCAGCCCGCCGCGCCGGAACGTCCCATCCCGCGTCAACTCCTCCCCGTCCCCGCGCACTTCACCGACCGGCAGCGGGACCTGCGGGCACTGGACGAGCTGCGCGACGGACGGGAGCCGGGCGTGGCCCAGGTGATCGTGGTCAGCGGCCAGGCCGGCGTCGGCAAGACCGCGCTGGTCTCCCGGTGGCTCGGCTCCCGCACGGCGGAGTTCCCCGACGGCCAGCTCTACGTGGCGCTGCGCGACGGCTCGCCCGGTGACCCGGCGAGCGCGGCGGAGGTGCTCGGGTACCTGCTGCGCGCCTTCGGCGAGACGGTCGAGCCGACCGGCCTCGCCGAGCGCGCGGCCCTGTGGCGCTCGGTCACCGCGGCCCGCCGGTTCGCCGTCATGGTGGACAACGCGCTGACCGCCGCGGACGTGCGCGCCCTGCTGCCCAGCGCGCCCGGCAGCCTCGTCCTGGCCACCAGCCGGCACCGGCTGACCGGCCTGGCCGTGGACGGGGCGGGGTTCTGCCGGCTCGACGTGCTCGGCCCGCGGGCGGCGGAGGAGTTGTTCGCCCGGGGCGCCGGGCGCGCCCGCGCCGAGCGCGAGCCGACGGCGGTGCGGGAGGTCGTCGCGCTGTGCGCCGGGCTCCCGTTGGCGATACGGCTCGCGGCGGCAAGGCTGGCCGCGCGCCCGGACCAGCCGGTGGCGTCGCTGCGCGACGCGCTGACCGCGGGCGCGGGGCTGCTGGGCGAACTACGAGCGGAGGGCACCGACACCGTGCAGACCGTCCTGGACGCGTCCTACCGGGCGCTGCGAGCGGACGCCGCCCACCTCTACCGCTGCCTGGGCCTGCTGCCCGCCACCCGGTTCGATCCGGCGCTGGCGGCCGCCGCGGCAGGGCTCTCCGACGCCGAGGCCGAGCGGCTGATCGAGGTGCTGGTCGAGGCGAACCTGCTGGAACCGGCGGGGGCCGGCCTGTGCCACTTCCACTCCCTGGTGCGGCTGCACGCCGCCCAGCGCGCGGAGGCGGAGGAGACCGCGCCGGCCCGCGAGGACACGCTGCGCCGCTACGTCGACTGGTGCCTGGCCATGGCCACATCCGCCGAGGAGCTGCTCTCCCCCAGCCACCGCACCCTCCCGCGCGACTACCGCTTCCCGCCCCGGGCGGGTAGGGCGTTCGCCGACGAGAGCGCGGCCCTCGCCTGGCTGGAGACGCACCGCGAGGCCCTCACACCCGCGGTGCGGCTGGCGGCCCGCCACCAGTGGCACGCCGCCGCGTGGCAACTCGCCGACGCGCTGTGGCCGATGTTCCTGCGGCTGCGGCTGTACGACTCGTGGATATCCGCCCACGAGACCGGGCTCGACTCGGCGCGTCTGGACGGCGACACCGCGGGACAGGCGCGCATGCTCACCTCGGGAGGCATCGGGCTGCGCAGCGCCGGCCGTTACGACGAGGCGGCCCGGTGGTTCTCCCAGGCCCTCGACCTCGCCTGCGCCGAGGGCAACCTCCGCGACGAGGCGCAGGCCCTGAGCGGGCTCGGCAGCTCCTACCGGGGCGCGGGGCAACCGGACCGCGCCGCGGCGGCGTACGAACGGGCCCTCGAACTGCGGGAGTCGGTGGGCTACCGCCGCGGCGCCGCGCTGTCCCGGCTGCGCCTGGGCGAACTCGCCCTGGAGCAGGACGACTTCGAGGGCGCCGCCGAGCGCCTGGGCCGGGCCCATCGGGAGTTGGCGGCGGAACACGACCCCTACGACGCGGCCCGGGCCCGTGCGCTCTTCGGGTTCGCCCTGTCCCGAGCCGGCCGCCGCGAGGACGGCGACCGGGAACTGCGGCTCGCCCTCGCCGAGTTCGAGGCGACCGGGTCCGCCTACTGGCAGGCCAGAACCCTGGAGATGCTGGGGCGGCTCGCCGAGCAGGACGGTGACCTGGCCGCCGCGCGGCGGCAGTACGAGGACGCGCTGCGGATCTACGCCGCTGTCAGCCCGGTCGATTCCGAGCGCGCGGAAGGGCGCCTTCGGGATCTGCCGCCGCCCGAAGACGCCTCGTCCTGACGCGGGTTCGGTTTCGCGCAGGTAGGTGCGGTGGGATACGGATCGATGGAGTTCGGTGCGGGTCGGTGGGAGCGCCCGCCGGTTGGGGCGGCGCCGTGGGTGCGGGGCGGTGCGGGTCGGGTTAAGCGCCCGCCGATCGGGGCGGCGCCCGTGGGTGCGGGCCGGTGCGGGTCGGACTGAGCGCCCGCCAACCGAGACCGCCCCGTGAATACGGGGCGGTGCGGGTCGGGTTGAGCGCCGGCCGGTCGGGGCGGCGCCGTGGGTGTGGATCGGTGCCGTGGGTGCCGGCCGGAGCGGGTCGTGGCGTACGTGCGGGTCAGTGCTGCTGCGGGTGCCGGCCGATGCGGGAAGTACGCGTCGGCGCGGCCTCGTTCACGCCGGGAGGCGGTCGCCGGGTGGCGCGCCCGCCGGCGGGGCCGGGTGCGGCCTGAGCCGCACCTGACCGCCCTGCGGCGACCGCGGCCCGGCGGGCGCCGCGAGGCAGATCGCCCTCACGCCGGCCCAGGAACCGCCGAGCACGAGCTCGGCGTGCAGGCACGACACGGCCACGGCCAGTTCGTCGGCCGTCGGCGGGCGCTGCCCGGCCGCCGGGGCCACGGCCACGCACTGGCCGTCGCGGGCCGTCGCGACGCAGCCGCCGCCGCTCGTGGGAACCGCCGCCACCAGGCAGCCGGGGAACCGCGCCAGCATCTCGCCGGCCACCCGCACCGCCGTATCGGGCCGGTGCGCGCAGCCGAGCATGAGGATGTCCGCCCGCTCCGTCCACGGCGAGCCCGCCACCAGTTCCGCGTTCACGTGCTCGTCGACGACCTTGCCCGGTGCGGGCCGCCCGCCACCCGGCAACCGCCGGACGGTGACCCGCGGGCACGCGGACTCCCGCACGACGATCAGCCGGTCGGGGCGGCTCGCACCGCCTGCCTCCTGCCGCCGGTACACGGCCACGACGGCGCGGCGCGGCGCCGTACCCCTTCGCCGCGGCGTCATGCCGCCTCACCCCTCGCGTCCGCCGTCCACCGGTCCAGCGGCGCGGGCGCCGGAACCGGCTCGGGCGGCACCGGGTAGGCGGGCCGCCCGATGCCCAGCAGCCCGTAGACGAGCGCGCGGACGCGCTGGTTGAACCGGCCGGGTTCGGAGGAGAGCCGGGCGGCCACGGCCTCGTACTCCGAGCGCCGGTACTCCTCTGCCGCGTAACGCAGTTGGGTCTCCAGCGGGCGGGCCGTCACCAGCGCCGGGGCGATCCGGGCGAGGGCGGCGGCCGGTGAGGCGTGGTGGACCCGGCGGTGCGGGTAGCGGGCCAGCAGGATGGGTGCGGGTGTGACGGTGGCGTAGGAGGTGACCGAACCGTGGTCGCCCACGACCCAGTTCGCCGCGGCCACCAGCGCGCGCCAGTCGGCCTCCGGCGGCACCAGCGCGACGCCCCTGCGGCGGTAGTCGGCCAGCCACGCGTTCACCTGCCGCCAGCCGTGTCCCGCCCAGATGTTGGGGTGGGTGAGCACCGCCACACGGTAGCGGCGGCGCGGTAACTCGCTGAGCAGGCGCGGCAGTAACTCGTCCAGCGCCGAGAAGGACGCGCCCGGGCCCCATGTACTGCAGACCAGCACCAGTTCCTGCCCGGTGCGGAGCCCGAGCGCGGCCCGGTACTCCTCCCGGTGCGGCACGCTCGCCACGAGCCGGTCGTACACCGGGTCGCCCACCACCGTGGCCACGGGCACGCCCTCGGGGCAGTTACGGGCGAGCGTCGCCAGGTCGTCGCGGTGGGCCAGGGCCACCGCGGCGGGGATCACCCGCCCGTCCCGGGTGAGGTTGTCCCGGCTGAGCATGCCCGGCGGGCGCTCCTGGCCGGGCCGGCCGCGCCAGACCCGCTGGACCTTGATCTGGCCGGCGCCGTGTGATAAGAGCACGAGCGGCGCGCGGACCTGGTCGATGTGCTCCCAGCCCGCCGCGAGCGCCAGGTCGAACTCGCCCCGCACCGCCTGCTCCCACGGGATCACCGGGGCGCCGAGCCGGCGCAGGAACCGCGTCACGCCCTCGCTGAAGGCGTGCGGCGCCACGGTGAAGAAAAGCTGCACCCTCATGTCGGAATCGAACATCGGGATGATGTCCGAAAGCCGCTGAGCGTACGTCAGCGTCGTCGCGATCACCAGTACTTTCTTGCAGCCGCGAACCGTCATCCACTGCTCGCGTTCCCAATCCATCGGCCTTTCCGGGCCGATTTCGGCGTGCATAGAAACTCCCCCTCCGCCTGCCCGGACCCCGTGATCCGGGCGACTCGACCCCACCCGCGCCGACGGTTTCGGCGCACCTGATCGGGCCGTGTCGGGGAATTACCCGAGGGGTTCGGAGGATTCCTTGCAGGGAGCTTGCAGCGGCCTTGACGCCCGGGTGCGGGACCCCCACCCCACCCGGCCCGCGCGGGCCTGCGGGGCGCCCGAGGGCCCCGGAACCGCTGGCCAGTGGTTGTCCGGGCCGAGGGGTGCCGGAGCCGCCGTCAGCAGGTCCGCATCCTATCGCGCCCCTTGCGCCAACTGCCTCATGGGCCAAGGGCGTTAGGCGCCAGGTGATCCTTAGGCTAAGCTCCCCACGCAACAGCTGGAGCCGACGGACCGGCGCCCCCATGGGCATGCCTGGCCAAGCTTGCCCCGCCCGGAAGCCGCCTCCTCTGCAAGCAGCGTGCGATCACCGTGGCTTGCGCTCGATTGCGCTGCCTTGAAATCCACGCGTCAACTCAGATGAAGCTCTTTGGAGAACCACGTCCGTGAACAAGCCTGTCTTCTCGCCGCGTCTTCTGGCCGTTTCCGCCATTCTCGCCGGCGTGCTCTCCGTGGGGTTTCTCTCCACCACCGCGGAAGCCGCGACCCCGCCCGCGATGGCGAAGGCGATATCACCGAGCGTCTGCATGTCGTACCTCGTCGGCACGAACCAGGCGTAGTTCGACTCCGGCGGGTGAGGGCACGGCGCCCTCACCCGCCATCCTTGTCACCGCGTGAGCGTGAAGTGCCAGTGGCCCGAGGTGACGGCGTACCGGGCCGTGGTGGGGGTGAGGCGCGACAGGTGGGCGCCGGGGGTGGAGTGGAGGTGAGGGGCGGGGGAGCCGAGGAGGGGGACGGTGACCGTGGCGGTGGCGTTCGCGGGGATCGTGACGTCGAGTACGTAGGAGCGGGCGGTACGGGTCCAGGTCGAGGTGACCGGGCCGCGGACGGTCTGCACCGAGGCGGAGACGTGGGTGAGACCGGTGGGCACCTGGGGTGCGACCGCGAGGGTGCCGTAGCCCGCGCTCGTCGCGCTGATCCCGCCGAGCACGGAGGTGAAGGAGGCGTTGATGCCGCTGAACATCGCGTGGTCGTGGGACTCCATGCTGGAGTCGTAGGTCCACTCCTCCCAGTCGGTGGTGGCCCCCTGGGCGATCTCGTACCCGAAGCCGGGGTACGACTTCTGGTCCAGGACGCTCGTCGCGAGGTCGGTGCGGCCGATGGCGGTGAGCGCGTCCATCAGGTAGCGGGTGCCGAAGATGCCGGTGTCCAGGTGGCCCTGGTTGGTGACGGTGATGGTGTGGACGAGCTGGTCGCCGACGGCGGTGAGGTCGGCCGCGGGGACCATGCCGAAGGCGAGCGGCAGGATGCTGGTGGTCTGCCGGCCGTCGGCGTAGCCGTCGCGTGCGGAGTTGAGGAACGCCGCGTTGAACGCCTCCTTGATGTCCGAGGCGAGGCCGGTGAAGTGCGTGGCGCCGGCGGTGTCGGCGAGCGCCTGGGCGGCCAGCGCGGTGTCGGACGCCTGGAGGTAGGACAGCGCGGTGTTGACCAGTGAGACCTCGCTGGTGCAGGAGCCGACACCCGGGCTGCCGAGGCCGCCGTTGACGCCGGGGCCGTAGACCGGCGGGCACCAGTCGCCGAAGCCGTGGTCGGCCGGCCAGATGTGCCCGGGGACGTCGGTCGCGTTCTTGTCGACGAACGCCTTCATCGCCGGGTACATCGCGGCGAGCGTGGCCTTGTCGCCGTACTGCTGGTAGAGCGTCCAGGCCAGCGAGATCTGGTCGCCGCCCATGTCCGGGTTCTGCGCGTTGCCCGCGTCGTTGGGCAGCGCGGTGCCCGGCGGCATGTCGCGCAGGTAGCTCGCGTAGAAGCGGTCCATCGCGAACTCGCCGGTGGAGGCGTCGTGGTACGCCTGCACGTCCATGCCCGGGGGCGTGCGCTCGTCGCGGACCGGGTTGTCGGTGGGCAGGCTCATCGAGTTGTTGAGGATGGTGCGCTGGTTGTTCTGCCAGATCCGATCGAGCGTCGGGTCGGAGGAGTCGAAGGTGGCGGTGGACGCCACGTCCGCGTGCACGACCCGCCCCGAGATCGAGTCGAGGGTGGGCGTGCCCGGGTAGCCGGTGACCTCGATATAGCGGAAACCGTGGTAGGTGAAGCGGGGTTCGTACGTCTCGGTGCGGCCGGTGCCGGCCAGCGTGTAGCGGTCGGTGGCGGCGGCGCTGCGGTTGGTCCTGGTGTCGAGCATGCCGTCGGCGCCGACCTCCTCGGCGGTGCGCATCCGCACGGTGGCGCCGGCCGGGCCCTTCACCCGCAACTGCTCCCAGCCCGCGATGTCCTGGCCCAGGTCGTAGACGTAGACGCCCGGCTGGGGCTGCGTCATGCGCACCGGGCGCAGCGTCCGCGTGACCCGCACCGGCGGGACGTCGTCGGCGACGAGGCTGCCGCCGGGCGCGGCGACCGCCGTCACCGGGTGCTGGTCCGAGGCGGCGAACCCGGGGCTGTCCCAGCCCGGTTGGGCCTGGCGCGCGTCGTAGGTCTCGCCGCCGTACATGTCGTCTGCGGTGATCGGGCCGTTCGACCACGTCCAGCCGGAGCCGGTGGTGACCGCCTGGCGGGTGCCGTCGGTGTAGGTGACCTCCAGCAGCATCGTCGCCTGCTTCGGGCCCAGCCACCGGAAGCCGTACGGGCTGAACCGCGGCCCGTAGCCGTTGCCGAGCCAGATCCCGACCGCGTTGGCGCCGGAGCGCAGTTGAGAGGTCACGTCATAGGTCTGGTACAGGTCCCGCTGGTCGTACGGGGTGTCGGCGGGGCTGAGGACGTCGTCGCCGATCTTGTGGCCGTTGACGTGGAGTTCGTACAGGCCCAGGCCGTCCACGTAGGCGCGGGCACTGGCGATCTTCTTGCCGCCGAGCGTGAAGTCGTGGCGCAGCATGGGGGCGGCGGGGCTGGTGTCGAGCAGTTCGATGCCTGAGGTGGGCTCCAACTGGCCGTTGCTGACCTGCGCTTGCGGGAAGGACGGGTCGGGGTCGGCGGCGAAGTCGTCGGAGAAGAGGGAGTCGCCGTCGAGCCCGTGGACGGCGAGCGCGCCGTAGAGCGAGTCCTCGGTCGAGTCGCCGACGCGGAAGCCGATCGTGCCCTGGGTGAAGGTGTGGTCGGTGAGGGTGTTCACCAGGGTGCCGTCGATCCAGGTGCTGATCGTCGGGCCGTCCGCCTCGATCCTCAAGTGGTGCTTGTCGCCCACGTTCTGCTGCGTGATCACCTGGCTGACGTCGACGTCGGGCACGATGTGGCTGAAGGAGCCGCCCACTTCGGCGTGCGGGCGCAGCATGACCTTGCCCGGGTCGACCTCGGAGTTGATCTGCCACATCAGCAGGTTGCTCGCGTCCTGCGCGCGGAAGAGCACGCTCGCCGCGCCCTTGCGGATGGTGAAGTCCACGTCCAGGTCGAAGTCCGACCAGCTGCCCTGCCCGGCGGTGTCCGGGCTGATCCACTGCGCGCCCTGCCAGTCGGCCGCGTGCAGCAGCCCCGTCTCCCACCAGGTGGACGGCGCCCAGCCGGACCCGGCGCCCTGGCCGTCCCACACCTGGACCGTCCAGAAGTAGCGCTGCGAGGAGCGCAGCGCGGGACCTCCGTACGGCACGCCCACGGACGCGGCCGAGCCGACCTTCCCGCTGTCCCACACGTCGGCGCGCCCCGGCGTGAGCCGGTCCCGCGTGCTCGCCACGAGAATCCGGTACGCCGTCTGCCGCGCGCCGTTGACCGGCGAGCCCAACTGCCAGCTCAGGCTGGGGTGGGCGTCGTCGATACCCAAGGGGTGTGCCATGTAGTCCGCCTGAAGGTCCGTCACCTTCAGCCGTGGCGACGCCGCGTGGGCGCCCGCGGCCGGCAGGAACAGCGCCAGTACGGCGCAGAGCAGCGCGGCCACGGCGCCGCGGCTTCTCCCCCGGCCCCGGCCCGCCCCGGCCCGGCTCCCCCGGGTACGGCCCCGGGCCCCGGTCGGGACCACGGCCGAAGCCGTTTCCGGCTTCTGCGTTGACGGCGACACTGCGGCACCTCCGGGGCGGGCGGCGAGGCGAAACGATTGCTTGAATCGATTCAAGCCTCATGTACGTCGGCGACGTTACATCAGGCGGTTCGGCGCGTACAGAGGAAGCGCGGGCGGACCGTCGGCGGCCGTATGGGGAGAACCGGTGGCGCGGGGTGCCACGGGCGCGTGGGGATCGGGGCACGCGGCACCGTACGGAAGGGGGCGTGTGCAGGCGCGGGGTCGCGCCGCGCCGACCGTACGACCGGGTGCCGGGGCACGCGGGATCGATCCGCGCGGGACCGTACGATCGGGCGCCGCGGGCCCGTACGTTCGGGTCGCGCCGGCCCCGTACGATCGCGCGCCGCGGACTCGTACGATCCGGTCGCGCCGGACCGTACGATCAGGCCGCGCGGGCGCGGCGGATCAGGTCGCGCGCCAGCCGGTCCACGTGGTGACGACGACCTCCACGACCTCGCCGGACGGCGGCCGATCCGCGTAGTGGCGCGGGTACCTGGCCACGAGCAGGGCGGTCAGGCGCGCCGCTTCGGCTGACTGCGCGGCCGGGGGCAGCACCCGCGCCCGCCCGTCCGCGCGGGCCCACCACAGCCGGTTCCAGTCCTCGTGGTAGCCGTCGACGAGCAGCGAAACCGCCGCATTGGCACGGATGTTGGCGAGTCGTTTGAGCCGGGGCGAACGCTTGGGCTTGTGGTCCACCGCCATGGCCAGCCGGTCCCCGGCCACCGCGAAGACCGCCGGGACCAGGTGCGGGCGGCCGGCGGCGTCCACGGTCGCCAGCCGGGCGATCGGGGACGCCGCGAACCGTTCGCGAGCCTCGGTTCCGCTCAGCGCGGGCATCAGCTGAAGCGGCCCGCCAACTCGGCGCAGCGGTCGAGATGCGCGAGGGCGGCCGGTTCGGGGTCGGACGGCAGGTAGAACTGCACCCGCTCGACGCCGAGTTCCGCGTACGCCTCGATCGTCTCGGGCTCAACGGGCGCCGCGTAGACCGTGACCGGGACGTCGCGGCCGGCCAGGGCGCGCAGTTCCTCGATCCGCTCCTTCAGCACCTTCGGCGGCAGGCTGTTGGCGAGCCAGGCGTCACCGAGTTCGACGACCCGGGGGAAGGCGCCCTGGCCGCCGCCGACGTAGATCGGCGGGTGCGGCTGCTGGACCGGCTTCGGCCACGCGTAGACGGGGTCGAAGTCGACGAACTCGCCGTGGAACTCGGCTTGTTCCTTCGTCCACAGCTCGATCATCGCGCGCAGCCGCTCGTTGGCGAGCCGGCCCCGGACGGCGGGGTCGGTGCCGTGGTTCGCCATCTCCTCGCGGTTCCAGCCGACCCCGATGCCGAAGACGACCCGGCCCCCGGAGATCAGGTCGAGCGAGGCCACCTCCTTCGCCGTGTGGATCGGGTCGCGCTGGGCGACGAGCGCGATGCCCGTGCCCACCAGCAGCCGCTCGGTGACGGTCGCGACCGCGGCCAGCGCCACGAACGGGTCCAGGGTGCGGTAGTAGATCTCGGGCAGTTCGCCGCCGCCGGGGTAGGCCGAGCGGCGGTCCGCCGGGATGTGGCTGTGCTCGGCGATGAACAGCGAGTCGAACCCCCGCTCCTCCAGGGCCCGCCCCAGGGGCGCGGGGCGGATGCTGCGGTCGGTGATGAACGTGGAGATCCCGAACTTCATACGGCTGGCTCCTCATCGCTCTTTCGCGCGGAGCGCTACGCTCCGGCACTCCCCGTACAGGAATATCACCCGGAGGCCGTGGATCACGACGCCGACGTCCCGGAGGGGGCCGCGACGGTCGGGCCGTGACGGTCGGGCCGCACCGGGGGCGCCGTACCGGCGGGCAGGTCGACGCCGGAGTGGACCATCGGCGAGCACGTGCGTGCCGTCGGCATTGACGCGGCCCCACCCGGCGGCCACTGGACCCCGCCGGCATGCTGCTTTCGATCAGCGGGCTCGTGGCGTTGGCCTACGGGCTGATCCGGGCGGGGCAGGTGGCCGCGTGGAGTCGTACCGACCCGCTGCCGGCTGGAGGTCGTCGGGCTCGTCGGGGTCGTCGACGAGGTGGCCGCTGTACGTGCCGTGGGCGCAGGCGAAGGCGCGGCGTCGGGGAAGCCGAGCGGTTCGAGGGAGCCGCGCAGGGGGGTGGCCGTCCGTTGGACGCCGTCTGCGCATCGGCACTCATGGCCTACGGCGTCCGCGTTGTCAGAGGTCGCGGTAGAGCGCGTCGATGACACGCCGGTCACGACTGAGTCTGTCGGCGGCACCGGTGTTCCCGTTGAAATACAGGGAGACGGTGAGGCCGGCTTCGGGATCTGCGAAGACCAGGCACGCCGTTCCTCCCAACGCGCCAAAGGACGCAGGCGAGGCAGGTCCGAAGTTCTCAGCGGCGAGGACCATGCCCAGTCCCCAGCGCCGGGCGCGCCCGGCGGACTCGTCGATCAGCGTTGGCGGTCGCTGATCGGTGACCAAGGCGGCACAGGTCTCGGGCGAGAGGACACGTCGGCCGTGCCGTGTACCAACCTGCCGTACCATCTCGCAGATCTCGGCGGCATCACCGAACGGGCCCGCCATGCAGGCGCTGGGATACCCCATGCTGACGTCGAAACGCGCGACGCGGGAGGCCAGTTCGGCCGGGCCGAACCACGGCACGTCGACGACGTCGGCGCCGGGAGGAGCCCCCAGTCGAGAGGTCAACCGCAGGGGCGCAGCGACCTGTTGGTGCAGGAAGTCCGCGAACGGTCGCCCGCTGCCTCGTCGCACGATCTCGTCGAGGAGCAGATACCCGGCGTGGCCGAGGTAGGCCGCTCGGGTGCCAGGCGTCCAATCGGGGTCGGCGTCACCGCTCAGCACCAACTCCAGCAGGGCATGCCTGCCGTCGGCGAACCGTCGGCCGGTCTCACGGTCGACGGCCCGCAACGGCGCAGTGTGGGTCAGGAGATGCTCGATGCGAATGTCATCCTTGCCAGGTCCGGCGAACTCCGGAAGGTGCTGTACGACGCGATCGTTCGGGTGCAGCAGGCCCAGTTCCCACGCGCGGGCAACGGCCACGGTCGCCGCCAGCTTCGATGCCGAGAACCACGGCACGACAGTGTCCGCCGCCATCGCCTGAGTCGAAGTGGCGTCACCGACAGCGAGATCCAGGACCTCCTCGCCGTCATGCAGCACGCGCAGTGCGGCACCGAGGCAACGCCCCTGCGACACGACCTCGGCCAACGCTTCCTCGACCGCGTTAAATTGAGTCATCGTTGCATCATCCACGGGCCGGTGCGGGAGACGCAGCCCCTACGCGGGCGGCGAACATCGGCGAACATGTCCGGGGAAGGCCCCCGATGAACTGGGGCCCGAGGGTACGGGGCGGCTTCCGCGGACGTCCCGGCTCACCACGTCAGCCCACCACGTCGACGCACGGCAGCGGCTCACCACGTCGGCCCACCGCGTCGACGCACGGCAGCGGCTCACCACGTCGGCCCACCGCGTCGGCTCACCACGTCAACGCACGACATCAGCTCACCGCATCGGCCCACGACATCCGTTCACGGCACCAGCACCAGGCGGCCGCGCAGACCGCCCGCCGCCAACCTGCGGTGCGCCTCGCCGACTTCGTCCAGTGGCAGGACGTCGGCCACCCGGGGACGCAGGCCGGCGGCGGCCAACTCGGCGAGGCGGGAGCCGTCCGCGCGAATCCAGACGTTGCCCACCCGGATGCCGCGCAGCGGCGTCGGCGCGTTGCCCAGCACACCGACCAGCGAGCCCCCGCCGCGCACCGCGTCCAGCACGGGCATGCCCACGGACGCCGCGTCGACCGCGGCGTGCACGCCGCCCGGTACCAAGTCGCGTACCGCGGCGGGCAGATCCGCGGTGCGCGGCACGAAGAACTCCGCGCCGAGACCGCGCACCAACTCCTCGTCGCCGCCGCCCGCGACCGCGACCACCCGCACGCCGGCCAGCGCGGCGAGCCGCACCGTGTAGCCGCCCACCGACCCGGCCGCTCCGGTGACCAGCAGCGTGTCGCCGGGCTCGACGCGAGCGATGTCGAGCGCCTGAGCAGCGGTGAGCCCGCCCAGGGGCAGGGTCGCGGCAGCCACCAGGTCGGTGCCCGCCGGCACCGCGGCGACCGCGTCCGCGTCCAGCACCACGTACTCGGCCTGCGTCTTGAGCGGCAGCGCCAGCCGGTCGGACAACCCGATCACCGCGTCGCCGGGTCGGAAGCCGACAACCTCGGGCCCGAGCACGTCGACGGTGCCGGCGACATCCCAGCCGAGGCCGACGACCGCCCGCTCCGGGAGCAGGCCGCCCGCCGCGAGCGCGCCGGAACGGGTCTGGAGGTCCACCGGGTTGACTGCCGCGGCGGCGACCCGTATCCGGACCTGGCCGGCACCCGGTTCCGGCACGGCCACCTCCGCCACCTCAAGGACTTCCGGGCCGCCGAAGGAACGAACGATCACAGCTCTCATGACCACGAACCTAGGGAGTGTTACTCTCCATCGGGAAGTACGCACTTCGGAGTGCCTACCCGACCCGGGAGTGCCATGGCCACCCGCACCGCCGCCCAGCGCCGCGCCGACGAGCGCGCCGCCTACGACGCCTACCTCGCCACCTGCCCGGCCCGCCAACTGCTGGACCGGATCAGCGACAAGTGGGTGAGCCTGGTGCTGAACGCGCTGGCCGACGGGCCGCGGCGGTACAGCGACCTGAACCGGATCATCGCCGGGGTCAGCCAGAAGATGCTCACCCAGACGCTGCGGACGCTGGAACGCGACGGCCTGCTCACCCGTACGGTGACCCCGTCGGTGCCGGTCCGGGTGGACTACGGGCTCACCCCGCTCGGCCGCAGCCTGCTCCCGGTGATGACCGCGATCAAGGCATGGGCCGAGTGCCATATCGAGGAGGTCCAGAGCGCCCGCACGGACTACGACCAGGGCGTGGCAGCGGCGCCGCCCGTACCCGGTCCGTGAGCCGCGGGCCCGGGTCCCCGGGAATCACGGCATCCGGAGTCAGGGCCACCGGAATCAGAGCGACTCGTGAGGTGGGCGGCTCGCGCGGGTCCGGGCGTTACTCGTAGCGGTACTTCAGCGAGTCCGCCTCCGCCTGCTCGATGTCGGCGATCGTCAGTTCCGGCCTGCGCAGTTGGGCCAGCGTCACCTCGGCCGAGGCCGGCTGGGCGTCGGCCGGCAGCCACTCCTCCGGCTTCCAGGCCGCGCTGCGCATGAGCGACTTGGGGCAGTGCGGGTAGACCTCCTCGATCCCCAGCACCAGCGCGCTGGCCGGCGGCTTGCCGACGGCGGTCAGTTGGGAGAGCAGTTCCGGGCGGGTGGAGACGCAGGCCCGGCCGTTCACCCTGAGCGTCGTGGTGCGCCCCGGGATGATGAACAGCAGCCCGGCCCGGCCGGTGGCGATGACGTTCTGCAGGGTGTCCAGCCGCTTGTTGCCGGTCGCGTCGGGTATCGCCACCGTCCGTGCGTCCAGGACGGCGACGAACCCGGCGGGGCCGCCGCGCGGGGAGACGTCGCAGTTGCCGTCGGCGTCCGCGCTGGCGACCAGGACCAGCGAGGAGCAGCCGATCAACCGGCGTGTCTGCTCGGTGAGTTCGCTCATCTGCTTGCGCACGGCCGCGTCGCTGGGCGGCTGGTAGATCCGACGTAGCGCGTCCTGGTCGCGCACGGCGTCGAGACGGAGTGAGTCGAAGGCGCTGCCGGCAAGGGACGTCGTCATGCCATCGACCCTAACCGGCCGCCCCGCGCCCGCACTTGGCCGATGCACGTGGAGTCGTGGCAGACGTGGGGTCGTGCAGACGTGGAGTCGTGCAGACGTGGGGACGCGGAGACGTGGGGACGCGGAGACGTGGGGACGCGGAGACGTGGGGACCTGCGGACGTGGGGACGGCACCGCGAGCGGGCACTCAGCTCCACCGGACATGGAAGTCGGTGGCCAGCGAACCCAGCGCGTCCAACTCGGCGGCCAGCGCGGGCGCGGACACCTCGATCGGCTGCCCCTCCACCAGCGGCGCGGAACGGTAGATCTTGCGCAGCGAGAAGTCCCCGCCGCAGCCATCCCCGCGGGCATGCCCGACCGTCACCCGCAACCGGTGCGGCTCGTACCGGATCATGGCGCTCTCCGCGCGCGTGGCGGCGCAGGCGTCGAACGCGGACCACAGCTGCGGATCGGTCATCCGGGACAGCCGGTCGGGGGTGAGGGTGGTGTGGTCGAGCAGCCGGCCGGCCAGCCGCCGGACCACCGCGACCGGACCCACGTTGTCCCACGAGGTATGCAGCCGGGCCTCCGCGCAGACCAGACCGACCAGTGACGCGGCGCTCTCGCGGTCCGCCGACACCACGGCGTCCTTGAGGACGAGCCGGCCCAGCAGCACGGCGGGATCGGCATCGAGACGTCCGGCCGCGCGTCCGCTGCGCACGTAGGAGTCGAGATGGTCGAGGTTCAGCAGCCCGGAGCGGTTGGTGAGGGGCGAGGCGGGCTGCCCGCCGAGCGCGACGGCGACGTCCTCGGTACGGATCGCGTACTGCTCCAGCACGCCACGGATCGGGTCGGTCCGCAGCAACCGCAAGCCGATGGCGTGGTGGTCGAGGCCGCGGACGCCTTCGAAGGTGTGGCTCAACGGCAGGTGGCCGATGTCGTGCAACAGCGCGGCGACCCGCAGGAGTTCGTCCCGCGGACGGAAGTGCGTGACCAGCGCGAGGACACCGAGGGTGTGCTCCAGCCGGGAGTACGACTGCAAGGTGCTGATCGTCGAGGCCCCCGCGTGCGCGACGAAGTGCAGGCGCCGGAGCGGCTCGGTACGCAGCAGGTCGACTTCCACGGGGGTCAGGCGCACGGGTACTCGCCAGAGCGGGTCGGTGAACTCCGCGGCCAGGCCCACGACGTTGGTCGGGACGGGCCGGGCCCTCTCGGCCCCGGCGCCCTGCGACGCGCTCTGATCCTTCCGGCTGTCCACCCGGTCACTTTAGGCCGGACGGGCGGTGGGACGGAGGAACCTATGGGCGGATACGGGGATACCCGGACCCGCGGACGCCGTCCGCGCGTCGCCGACGCGTCACGGCGGCGGGGTCGTGGCCGGCGGCGGGAGCGGGTCCGTGAAGTGGATCGCGGGGGTGAAGTTGGCGCGGCGGGCCGCGCGGCGGAACGTGGTGAGGACGGCCGGGCCGGCGATGAGGACGCAGACGAAGTTGGTGACGGCGCGGCCGGTGTCCCAGCCGAGGGAGGTGGCCGCGTCGAAGGCGAGGTAGCGGTGCCACTGCTCGGTGAAGGGCAGGCCGGGCAGGTAGGCGAGGGAGCTGCCGGGGTCGAGCGAGAACGGCCAGAAGGAGAGGTTGAGCAGGAAGCCGAAGAGGTAGCCGGACGCGGAGCCGTAGACCGCCAGCATCAGCACTTCCCGTTTGCCGCGGGCGCGCGGGAGGAGGCCGGCGAGCATGCCGACGAAGGCGCAGCCGAACATCTGGTACGGCATCCAGGGGCCGACGCCGCCGGTGAGGAGGGCGGAGGCGAACAGCGAGGTGCAGCCGAGGGTGAAGCCGAAGCCGGGGCCGAAGACGCGGCCGGCCAGCACCAGGACGAAGAAGACGGTCTCCACGCCCGCGGTTCCGGCGCCGAGCGGGCGCAGGGCCGCGTTGACCGCGGAGAGCACCCCGAGCATGGCCAGCGCCTTCGCGTCGATGCCGCCGTCGGCGATCTCCGCGAAGACGACGGCGAGCACCAGGACGAGCAGCACCCCGAAGATCAGCGGCGGCGCGTAGGAGGCGCCGAACCGGCCGGGCGCGACGACGAACGGCCAGAAGAAGGCGACCGCCCCGATGAACGCGGCGAGCACCACGGTCACCGTGGCCATGGCGTGCAGCCGCACCGCGCTGGCACGGCGCTCCCCGGTCGTACGGTTCCCCGCGGCCGCGTGGTCGTCCGCGGGCCGGGCGGCGGGCGCGCTCATCGGGAAGCCTCCGCCGTGCCGAGGCCGTCCAGGTCGCCGAGGCCGTCGAGCGCGGCGGCGACCTGGGGGACGGTGAGGTACGGCAGCGGCGCGAGGATCTTGGCGGTCTGCGGGGCGAACGCGGGCGAGGCGACGATGATCTCCGCCGTCGGGCCGTCGGCGACGATCTCGCCCTCGGCCATGACGATCACCCGGTCGGCGCTGGAGGCGACGAACTCGACGTCGTGGGTGGCGATCACGACGCTGCGGCCCTCGGCGGAGAGCGTGTCGACGATCTGGATGAGGGCCCGCTTCGCCTGGTAGTCGAGCCCGCGGGTCGGCTCGTCGAGCAGGACGACCGTGGGCGCGGTGGTGAGCTGGATGGCCAGCACCAGGGAGAGCTTCTGGCCCTCGGACAGGTCGCGGGGGTGGGTGTCGTCGGCGATGCCGGGCGCGAGCCGGTCGAGGATCGCCCGGGCCACGGGCGCGCCCGCGGTGTCGGACTCCCGGTCGGCCTGGGCGAGTTCGGCGCCGACGGTCTCCAGGTAGAGCAGGTCGGTGGGGGTCTGCGGGACGAGGCCGATCGGGCCGCGCCGTTCGGCGGTACGCGCCCGGCGCCGGCCGAACCAGCCGCGCTGCGGGGGCTGTTCGGCGCCGACCGGGGCTGTCTCCTGCCCGCCCCCGACCCGTACGGTGCCGGCCTGGCGCGGGCCCGCGCCGTGCAGCGCCCACATCAGCGAGGACTTGCCGGAGCCGTTGCGGCCCATCAGCGCGGTGACCTGCCCGGCCCGCAGGTCGAGGTCCACCTCGCGGACGGCGATCACCTCGCCGTAGCGGACCACGACGCCCTTGGCGCTGAGCACCGGTACGGCCGGCTCCGCGGCGACGGGCTCGGCGGCGGCGCGGTCAACGGCCCCCGTCTCGGGCGCCGTTGGGCGCGGCGGCGGCACCGGCAGCGGTGTGAGCCGTTCGCGCAGCGGCGCGGCGGCGCGGCGGGCGTCACGTACGGACAGCGGGAGCGGGTCCCACCGTGCGAGGCGGCCCAGGTCCACCACCGGGGGCGCCACCGTGGACGTGCGGAATACGGTGCCGGGCGGGCCGTCGGTGACGGTGCCGTCGCCGGTGAGGTGGATGACGCGGTCGGCGTACTGCACGACGCGTTCCAGCCGGTGCTCGGCCAGCACCACGGTCACCCCGAGGTCGTGCACGAGGCGGGTGACGGCGGCGAGCACGTCCTCGGCGGCGGTCGGGTCGAGCGCGGAGGTGGGCTCGTCCAGGACGAGGACGCGGGGGTGGGCGGTGAGCACGGAGCCGATCGCGACCCGCTGCTGCTGGCCGCCGGAGAGTTCGCTGAGCGCGCGGTGCCGAAGGTCGGCCAGGCCCAGCAGGTCAAGGGTCTCCTCCACCCGCTTGCGCATCACGTCCGCGGGAATCGCCAACTGCTCCATGGCGTAGGCGAGTTCCTCCTCCACGGTGTCGGTGACGAAGCCGGCCGAGGGGTCCTGGCCGACCACGCCGACGACGTCGGCGAGTTCACGTGGCGGGTGGTGCGCGGTGTCGCGGCCGTCGACGGTGACCCGCCCGGCCAGGGTGCCGCCGGTGAAGTGCGGCACGAGGCCGTTGATCGTGCCGAGCAGCGTGGACTTGCCGGCGCCGGTGCGGCCCACCACCAGGCACAGTTCGCCCTCCTCGATCCGCAGGTCCACCGCCCGCAGCACGGGCGCGGCGGTGCCGTCGTAGCGGACGCTGACCTGGTCGAAACGGATCACAGCAGGGCCTCGCGGTGGTTGTCGTCGGTGTCCTGGGCGGAGGTGGGCGCGGGCGCGGAGTTCCCAGGCGCCGCGGATGTCCCGGCCTTGCCGGCCCTGCCGGATGTCCCGGTCCTGCCGGACTTCCCGGTCTTCCGGCCCGCCTGCTGGGAGGTGGCCGTCGCCCGGCCGGGAGTGCGCGCGGGCGGCGGCGCGGCGAAAGCGGCGACCCCCGCGAGCAGCACCGCGGCGGCGGGCAGCAGCGGCAGCGACGGCCAACGCAGCGGATACAGCGACGGGTTGAGGTCGCTCGCGCTGTACCCGACGGTGAGGAACAGCACGACGGCGGTGGCGCAGCCGAAGCCGGCCACCACCCACTCCGCGGCGCGCCACGGGTCGGGCCGGTAGCTGGTGCGGCGCACCCGGCGACCGCCGAGCGCGAGCCCGGCGCAGCACAGCAGCGAGCCGGCCAGCAGCGCGGGCAGGCCGAGCGCGCGCGGAGTGGTGCCGTCGAGCAGCCCGTAGACGCCGGTGCACAGGCCGAGCATGCCCACCAGCATCAGCGCGCCGGTCGCCCGGCGGGAGGCGCGGGTGGCGTTGCCGGCCCGGCCGTAGCCGCGCGAGTCCATCGCGGCGGCCAGGTACAGCGACCGCTCCAGCGCGTCCTCCAGCACCGGGATGACGATGCTGCGCAGCGCGCGCAGCCCCCTGGCCCGGTCCGCGCGCAGCCGGCGGGCGCGGGCCACCCGCTGCACGCTCTCGACGAGTTGGGGCGCGACGCTCATCGACACCGTGACGGCGACGCCGAGTTCGTACAGCGCGCCGGGCAGCACGCGCAGCGCGCGCTTGGGGTTGGCGAGGGTGTTGGCGGCGCCGATGCAGCACAGCAGGCAGGCCAGCCGCAGCCCGTCGACGGCCGCGGACAGGGTGGCCTCCAGCGAGACCGGGCCGCCGAGCTGGATTCCCGCGTACCAGTGGGGAGTCGGGATGTGCGGCAGCGAGAACATGATGTGGTCGGCGGGGGTGATACCGGAGGCGAAGACGCAGCGGAACGCCACCCGGATCACGATCACCGTCAGGGCGAGCCACAGGTAGTACTTGAATCCCTTCGCCCAGGGCGCGTCGGTACGGCGCTCGGTGACGACGTAGCCGAGCACGACCAGCACCAGGCCGAGCAGCAGCGGGTTGGTGGTGCGGCTGACCGCGGTGGCCAGGCCGATGCCCCAGATCCACCAGGCGATCGGGTGCAGGGTGCGCGGCAACCGCCGCCCGGAACCGGCCGGTTGAGCCGGTTGAGCCGGTCGAGCCGGCTTCGCTGGGTGCGCCGGTTCGGTCGGCGGCCCCTCGGCGCCGGGACGCACCACGCTGCGGGTCACGACTACTCCGTCCGACGGCGGCGCCGCACCTGGACGACGGTCGCGCCACCGATCCCGGCCACCAGCACGGACGTCACCGCGATGGGAACGAACGAGCCCGAGGAGTGGTGGACGGCGGCCGTCGGCGAGGCATCCACCACCGGCGGAGCGGAGGACGACCGGGTGCCCGCTCCCGCGTCCGCGCTGGGAGTGGCGGCAGGCGGGCAACTCGGGGTGGCCGTGGAGGCCGGCGTACGGGTCGGGCTCGGCGTGGCCGTGCGCGTCGGCGTCGCGGTGCGCGTGAGCGTGGGCGTATCGGTGGCCGGGCAGCTCGGGCTCGCCGTGGGGGTCGGGCCGGTGCCCGACGGATGGGGCGAGGCACTGGCCTTGCCGCCGGTCCCGCCCTTCGTGCCACCCGCCGCCGGATGCCCGCCGGACGCGGACGGCGAGTGCGTCGCGGGCGGTTTCCCCGCGCCGCCACCGGAGGTCGAACCCCCGCCGCCGGTCGAACCCCCGCCGCCGGTCGAACTCCCGCCCCCGGGCGAGGTGTTGTGCGCCCGCACGCTGTCCGGGGAGAACGTCGGCCGCCCCTGGGTGCCCGCGGTGTTCGTCGCGCCGAAGATCCACAAATCGACGCTGCCGGGCTTGGGGTGGTAGCTCATCGAGCCCAACTGGCTGTAGGACCAGCTGTTCTGGCCCGGGTCGGCGTGCCAGTACGACCAGTACGCGGTGGCCGGCGGCGTCAGCACGCACGCATCGTCCTTGCTGGTGGGGTACTGCTTGCCGCCCTGGTAACCGGCGTAGCCGATCCGGCAGATGAAGGCCGGGCCGTCGTGCTGGGTGCCCGTGGTCTGCCAACCGCCCTGGTTGAGCAGGGCGTAGCCGGTGGTGGGCGTGGTGCCGCACGAGCGCAGCAGCGGGCCGCCCCAGTGGCTGAAGTCCACCGCGAGCACCACGCCGGAGGTCGTCGTGCACGTGCTCATCGGCAGCGGGCTCGCCGCCGCGCTGCCAGCCCCGGGGCCGAGCCCGGTCAGCGCGGCCGCGCACAGCACCGCGAGCGCGGCCCCCACGCGGACGAACCGCTCCCGTACGCCGGGGCCCGAGCCGGGCGCCGCCGCCCGGCGCGTTCGGCTGGAGAACTTCCTCACTGGTGCCTCCCCTCGTCGGCCGACCTGCGGCGCAGGGCCGTCATCGCGGCGCCGGCGGCCAGCAGGATCGCGGCAGCGGCGGCCAGCGAGAGCACCGCCGTACCGGTCGCCGCAAGCGTGCCGCCGGAGGAGCCGCCGGAGCCCGAGCCGGAGTCGGAACCGCCCGACGAGCCGCCCGACGAGCCGCCGGACGCACCGCCGTCGTCACCGCCGCCGACCGCCGTGATCGGGCCGAGCGCGTGGGTGAGCGTGGTCAGCGGGGTGCCGGCGAGGGCCGGCACGGCCTGCGTGCTGGAGCGGACGTCGGAGTCGCCCGCGTCGGCGGTGATCCGGACGCCGCCGTCGGTGTTCTGCGCCGACACCAGGAACTCCTGCCCGCTGCGGGCCGGTTCGGGGCGGAGCCGGTCGGTGGCGAGCAGGCCCTGCACCGCCAGCGCGGTGGAGTTGGTGCTGACGCCGGCCGCGCCCTGGTAACCGCCGCTGCTCTGCTGCGCCTTGACGAGGTACGCCCGCGCGGCGGCGACCGCGTCGGCGTGCCCCGGCACCAGCGTGAGCGCCTGCACGGCGTACCCGGTGGTGTCCGTGTCGGACGTGCAGTCGGCGCCGGCCGCGATCAGCGTGGAGGAGAACCCGCCGTCCTTGCACTGGAGTTGGAGCAGCCGGTCGACCGCGGCTGGCGGTACGGTGACGCCGCCGCGGGCCAGCGCGAGCACGCCGAGGGCCTGCGAGACCGTGGAGTACGCCTGGGAGAAGTCACCCGGCGCGGTGCACGCGCCGTCGTCGGTGGCTCCGGTGCAGACGTGGCCGGTCAGCGTGGTGAGCAGGTCGAACCCGCCGAAGTGGTGCGGGTCCTGCCCCATCACCTCGGCGACCAGCGCCAGCTTGGCCGCCGAACCGCTGTACGGGCCGGGGTAGTCGGACCTGCCGTCCGGGTCGGCGTACTGCGCGACATGCCCGGCGAGGTAACCCGTCGTCTTGGTCAGCGCCTCGTCCTGGCCGCCGGTCGAGGCGAGCGCGAGCGAGAGGTCGGCGGTGAGGCCGTAGTCCGGGCCGTAGTCGTTGGCCAGGTGGTCGCCGCCGTCGAGTTGCTTGACGAGGTAGCCGGCACCGGCCGCGGCCGCCTTCTGGTCGCGCAGGTCCCGCAGCAGCGTGCCGAAGGAGGTGCCGGCCGCCCCGCCGAGCGCCTGCGTGGACGCGCGCAGGTCGGACGTGGTCTGGGCGGCGTCGGAGGCGACCCGGAAGCCGCCGTCCGGGTTCTGCTCGGCGGCCAGGAACGCGCGGGCCTTGGCGATCTGCCCGGTGTACGTGCCGCCGCCGGCGCCGTCCAGGCTGAGCCCCTGGATCGCGAGGGCCGCGGAGTTGACGGAGTCGCCGGCCGCGCCGTGGAACCCGCCGTTCGCCAGCTGCTTGCCCGCCAGCCACGCGCCGCCCTTCGCGACGGCCCGCGCCGCCGCGTCGCCGGGCACCAGGTCCAGCGCCATCATCGCCATCGCGGTGCTGTCCGTGTCCTGGTCGCCGCCGGACGGGATCAGGCTCGGCCAGGCGCCGTCGGCGTCCTGGAGGCTCTCCAGGTAGGCGATCGGCCCGGCCGCCCGGTCGGCCTCGCCGGCCCGGATCTGCGCGACGACGCCGAGGGACTGGGAGAACACCGAGGTCGCGTAGGCGTAGTCGTCCTTGGCCGCGCAGCCGCCCGAGGCGTCGGCCTTCGCGCAGACGGTGGCGTCGAGCGCGGCGATCAGGTCGTGGCCGCCGAAGGCGCGGGGGTCGGCGCCGAGCACCTCGGCCGCCACCGCCTCCTTGGCGAGCGAGCCGCCCTGGGCGTAGGAGGTGCCGATCAGCGTCCAGGCGTCGATACCGCGACCGCCGGCGTCCTTGCCGTGCTGGAGGAAGTCCGAGATCGACGCCAGGGTGTCGTCGGCGCCGCCGGTCGCGGCCAGGGCGAACAGGCCGTCGATGGTCATGCCGAAGTCGGCGAAGCCGGGCGAGGACTCGTAGGAGCGGCCGTCGACCAGGTTGTCGCCGTTCACCAGGTAGGCGACCCCCTTGGCCAGGTCCGGGCCGACCGCGGTCGGGGACTGCGAGGGCGGGGAGGTGTCCGACGGGGTGGTGGGCGCGGTCGCCGGCGGGGAGGTGGGCGGCGTGGTGTGCCGCGCGCCGAACGTCAGCGTGGCGAGGTCGGTGCCGGTGGCGGCGAGCAGCGCCGGGGTGGTGGCGTGGACGTCGGGGGCGCCGCCGGAGGTGTCCGCGGTGAATCCGCCGCCGTCGGACTGGCGGGCGACCGCCCAGTCGCGGGCCTTCACCGCCTGGTCGGTGTCGCCGAGCAGGCGCAGTGCCTGCGCGGCGGCCGCGGTGGTGGCGGTGTCCGCGGACGCGGCGCCGTACGGCACGAAGCCGCCGTCCGCGGCCTGCCGCCCGGTCAGGTAGTCGCCGGCCTTGCTCAACACATCCGCGGTACCCGGGAGTTGCTTGAGCGCGATGACCGCGTCGGCGGTGATCGCCGGGTCGGAGGAGCAGCGCTCGCTCGCGCCGAGCATCGAGGCGGAGAAGCCGCCGTCGGCGCACTGCATGCCGGTGAGCCGGGAGACCGCGGCGGGCGGCGGGGTGACGCCGCCGCGCTCCAGGGCGAGCAGCGCCAGCGCCTGGGTGTCCGGCGAGCCGACGTTGTGGAAGTCGCCGGCGGCGGTGCAGTTGCCCTGGCTGCCCACGGCCGTGCAGACGTGGTCGGTGAGGTCGGCCAGCAGGTCGCGGCCGCCGACCTTGGCGGGGTCGGCGCCGAGGATCTCGGTGAGCAGCGCCAGGTTCGCGGTGGCGGCCACGCTCGGCACCTGGACCGTCGGGTCGGGGAAGAGGTAGTCGGCGAGGTGCGCGGTCAGGTACGCGTCGATCCTGCGGACGGTGGCCTCGGACCCGCCGGCCGCGGCCAGTGCCACGGCGGTGGAGTCGGTGGCGCCGAGGTCGGTGGTGTCCCTGTCGCTGTCGTACACGTGGTCGCCGTCGGTGAGCCGCCCGGTCAGCCACTTCGCCGCACCGGCCAGGTCCGCGTCGGCCGCGGCCGGGGGGCCGGCCGGCGACGTCGGCGGCGTGGCCGGGGGCGTGGCCGGCGGGGTGGTGGCCGAGGTGTCCTGGGCCCGTACGGAGTCGGGGGTGAAGGACGGGCCGCCGGTGGTGCCGCCGGTGTCGGTCGGGCCGAAGACCCACGCCTCGACCTCGCCGTCCGCCGGGTGGTCGCTCAGCGCGCCCAGCGGGCTGTAGGTCCAGGTGTGCTGCCCGGCCGGCGCGATCCAGAACGACCAGTAGGCGTCGGCCGGCGGGGTGAGCACGCACGGCTCGTCGGCCGCCGTCGGGTACTCGGTGCCGCCGTCGTAGTCCGCGTCGCCGATCCGGCAGACGAAGCCGGGGCCGTCGTGCACCGTGCCGGTGGTGGTGAACCCGGCGTCGTGCAGCAGGTTCATGCCGGTGGTCGGGTTCGCGTCGCAGCCGCGGACGACCGGGCCGCCCCAGTGCGCGAAGTCCACCGCGACGACCGCGCCCTTGGTCGGCGTGCAGGCGCCGATCGGGTCGGCGTGCGCGGGCGCGGCGGCCGACACCAGGCCGGCCGCGACCGAGCCGAAGGTCAGCGCGGCCGCGGTGAGCAGCACGGCGGTGCGCGGCCGTCTGTGACGGCGACGCCTGGCGAGAACGAGCACGGGTGGCCCCCCGGTCCGGCCGGCGCGGAGCGCGGGCCACGGAGGGAAAGCCGGCACACGAACCGGCCTGTCGTCCGTGCCGTAGTCCTCGACGGCGAGCGTGACTTGCTGTTCAGCGCAGGTGGTCCGGCTCGCCCGCCTCGCGGTGGGCCTACGGTTGCGGGTCAGCGCCGGGTTTCGACCGGCTTCCCCTGGCTGCTGAATCGGAAATGCGTTTCATGGCACCACGCGGTGGCGCGTCCCGTCAACGTGACGGACCGTTGCCTTCACCACTCCCCCGCGGGCGCTGCCGCCGGCCCCCTCCACCGCCACGCGAGCCGAGCAATCCGCGCGAGCCGAGCACGCCGCGCGCGCTTGCCCCGCGACGGCACCCGCCCGCCGGTGCCCGCTGCCCCTGCTCCCCGACCGCGAACCGGTACACCGTCGACCGCCTCGCCGCGAACCCGAGCCGCTCGTAGAGCCGGTTCGCGGCGCCGCGTTCCGGGCGCGAGGTGAGGTCGACACTGCGCGCGCCGGCCTCCCGCGCGAGCCGCACCGCGTGCCCGGTCAGCAGCGCCGCGACCCGCTGGCCGCGCGCCGCGCCGTCCACCACGACGTCCCCCACCCGCCCGCGCGGGCCGGAGGCGAGCGGCAGCAGCACCAGGGTCAGGGTGCCGACGATCTCGCCGCCGGACCGGGCGACCAGCACGGTGCCGGTCTCGCAGCCCACGATCCGCTTGACCGTCTCGCGGTCCAACGGCCGTAGGGATGAGGGCAGTTGCGGCAGCAGGCGGCCGAACGCCGCCACCACCTCCGGGCTCGCGGACCGTACGACGTCGACTTCGACCCCGACCTCGACGCTCACGCAGCGGAACTTGTCGATGCCCCCGAGAGCGGCCAGATAGCTAACTTGTCCAACAATCTTGGATGTGACTCACGGCGCCCATCGGCTCACTGCGCGATTTTCGTGCAGAGTTCTTGTGGGCTTGATTCGGCGGTGTTACGGTCACTCGCAAGTTGTTGGACAATCCATCGCTCGACGCGAGGAACCCCACGCGTCGGGCGCCACGCGGAGACGAGCTGAGCCGCAGCCGCAGCCGCAGTCGTCGAAATCCATCGAGACCCATCGGCAAGGCCACTCGAACGTGTACACGCGAGTGCCGGATCGCCTCACCCGAGCCGGTCAAGGAGACAGAGTTGTCGACCAACCAGCGGGACCACAGCGCGGAGGCACTCCGCTTCGACCACGTCACCCTGGAATTCCCCGGGGGACACCAACCGGCCATCGAGGACGTCTCGTTCAGGGTCGCGCGGCGCAAGTTCGTCGCCGTGATCGGACCGAGCGGGTGCGGCAAGAGCACGATCCTCAACCTGGCCGCCGGCCTGCTCCGCCCGACCAGGGGCGAGGTCCACTTCAACGGCGAACCCGTCACCGGGGTCAACTCCGAAGCCGCGTACGTGACCCAGAAGGCCAACCTGCTGCCCTGGCTCAGCGTGAAGGCCAACATCGGCCTGGCGCTGAAGTTCCGCAGGGTCCCCAAGGCGGAGCGCGACGAGCGGATCGCGCACTGGATCAAGGTGGTCGGCCTCACCGGGTTCGAGGACCACTACCCGCGCGAGCTCTCCGGCGGCATGCAGAAACGCGTCGCCATCGCCCGCGCGCTGATCTACGACCCGTCCATCGTGCTGATGGACGAGCCGTTCGGCCCGCTGGACGCCATCACCCGGCTCAAGCTCCAGCAGGACCTGCTCAATCTGTGGGAGGAGCAGGAGGGCACGCTCGTCTTCGTCACCCACGACCTCAACGAGGCGATCTACCTCGCCGACGAGGTGATCGTGATGTCCAAGGGGCCCGGGACGGTGCACCGCACCCTCGAAGTCCCCTTCCCCCGGCCCCGATCCATCGGGTCGCTGGTCGAGTCGCACGAGTTCTCCGAGCTCTACAACGACCTGTGGAGCCTGTTCAAGTCGGAGATCGACCTGTCCGACGCCTCCGCGTAAGGAACCGCAGTGATAACGATCAAGGAAGAGATCGACGTCCCGAGCCCGCGCGGCCGGGTCTGGGAGGTCGTGTCGAGCCCCTCGGACGTCGTGTCCTGCATCAGTGGCGCCGAGTTGGGCGCCGCCCACGACGACGGGTCGTTCGACGGCGCCCTGGTAGTGAAGTTCGGCGCGATCCGGGTGAGGTTCGCCGCCCGCATCCGGCTGGAGCTGGACGAGCCCGAGTCCGAGGGCCGGCTCACCGCCCGCGGCGGCGACGGGCAGGGGGCCACCCGCTTCCGCGGTGACGCCACCTTCCGCGTGGTCGACGGCGCCGCGGCCGGCAGCGCGCGGGTGCTGATGAACGGCGAGGTGACCCTCACCGGCAAGCTCGCGTCGCTGGTCGAGTCGGGCGCCGGGGTCGTGATCTCCAGGATGACCAAGGACTTCTCGGCGAAGCTGGTCGCGAAGTGCGCCGAGCCGGCCACCGGCCAGGTGTCCGTACCGGTCGGCGCCGCGGCCTCCGGGCCGTCCGCCGAGCGGGCGGCAGCCGGCGCCGCCCCGCCCGTACCCGCCCCCGTGCCCGCGCCGGCCGCCGCCCCGCCCCGTACCGGCCCGCTGCGCCGCTGCCTCGCCTGGCTCGCCCGCGTCCTGGGCCGGCGGCGGAGCCCGGCGGCACCGGCGACCCCTACGGCCCCGGACCGAGCCGCCCCGCCCGCTTCTCTCCCGCACACCGCACACGCACCGCAGACGACGCAGACCGAGGAGGTCGGCAGTGGCAACGCCCCGGCTCAATAAGGTGATCGGCGCCCTCGAAGCGGGACAGCACGTCTTCGCGTCCTTCGCCGCGGCCGACCCGTCCGCCGCCCTGGAGTTCGGCACCACCGGCTACGACGCCCTGGTCTTCGAGACCGAGCACAAGCCCTGGGACGTGCCGGCGCTGCGCGACACCCTCCAGTACCTGCTGAACCGGCGGCAGATCTTCGGCGCCGACAGCGTGGCCCCCGCGCTCACCCCGCTGGTCCGGATACCGGTCAACGGCGCCGAGAAGGGGCAGTGGCAGGCCAAGCAGGCGCTCGACCTGGGCGCGTACGGCATCGTGTGGCCGCACATCTCCACGGTCGAGGAGGCGTACAACGCGGTCGCCGCCTGCCGCTACCCGCGGCTGCCCGACCGCCCCCGCCACGAACCCGCCGGCCTGCGCGGCGACAGCCCGGCCGCCGCGGCCCGCTACTGGGGCATCTCCAACGCGGAGTACTACGCGAAGGCCGACGTCTGGCCGCTGGACCCGGACGGCGAGATCCTGGTGGCCCTCATGATCGAGGACCAGCTCGCCATCGACAACCTGCCGGACATCCTCGACCAGGTGCCGGGCATCGGGCTGATCATCATCGGCGAGGGCGACATGAGCCAGGAACTGGGCATCCCGCGCCAGTACGACCACCCGCTGATGCGGGAGTGCAAGCGCCGCGTCCTCGACATCTGCGCCGCCCGCGGCGTCCCCGTCGGCCACCCCCACGTCACCGCCGACAACGTCAAGCAGGTGCTGGAGGACGGCTACCGGTTCCTGATGTCCATGCCGGTACGGACCTACCCCGGCCTGGAACTCGGCCGGACGCTGACCGGACGCGACTGACGGCTGCCGGTACCTTCCGGCACCTCCCACCGTCCCAAGCCGTCCCGCCTTCCCGCGCCCCCCACGTTTTCACGCCCCTTCCCCGCCCTTCCCCGCCCTCCCGCGCCCTCGCGCGCCCGAAAACCTCCCACCGCCGGCCCTCCATGCCCGCGGCGCCCACCATCCACCGGCCCGCCGCGCGCCACGCACCACGCGAATCTCGGAGACTTCCATGCTCATCGACTGTCACGGTCACTTCACCACGGCCCCGGCCGCACTGGGGAAGTGGCGTGAACGGCAGATCCAGGCGTTCGAGGAATCGGGCGCGCGGCTGTCGCCCGCCGAACTCCGCATCAGCGACGACGAGATCACCACCGCCATCGAGCAGGGACAGCTCAGACTCCAGCGGGAGCGCGGCGTCGATGTCGCCCTCTTCTCCCCCGGCGCGGGCAAGATGGCGCACCACTACGGCGACGAGCAGACCAGCCTGGCCTGGTCGCACGTCAGCAACGACCTGATCGCCCGGGTGTGCGGGCTCTTCCCCGGCCGGTTCGTCGGGGTGTGCCAGCTCCCGCAGTCCCCGGGCGAGCCGCTGGCGTCGTCGGTCCGCCGCAGCGCCACCGAACTGCGGCGCTGTGTCGAGGAGTTGGGCTTCGTCGGCTGCCTGCTCAACCCGGACCCGTCGGACGGCTACTGGCAGGCGCCGCCGCTGACCGACAAGGTCTACTACCCGCTCTACGAGACGATGGCGGAGCTGGACGTCCCCGCGATGGTCCATGTCGCGATGTCACGCAACCCCGCGCTCCAGGGCACCTGCGCGCACTACCTCAACGGCGACACCGCTGCCTTCATGCAGCTGTGCCAGTCGGACCTGTTCACCGACTTCCCGACGCTGAAGTTCATCCTGCCGCACGGCGGCGGCGCCGTCCCCTACCACTGGGGCCGCTACCGCGGGTTCATGCAGGACCAGGGGCGGCCGCCGCTGGAGGAGGCGGTGCTGCGGAACGTCTTCTTCGACACCTGCGTGTACCACCAGCGCGGCATGCAGCTGCTGGTGGACGTCGTCCCCGCGGAGAACATCCTCTTCGCCTCGGAGATGATCGGCGCCGTCCGCGGGGTGGACCCCGAGACCGGGCACCGGTTCGACGACACGAAGCACCTCCTGGACTCCATCGACACCTTGGCCGACTCCGACCGGCGGGCGGTGTACGGCGGCAACGCGCTGCGGGTGTTCGGACGGCTGGAAGGCGTGCTCTCCTCCCACGCCACCACGGCGGACCACGCCACGACCGCGAAGGAGAACGGCAAGTGAAGGTCTACGAGGCGCTCGCCGAGGCGTTCGTCAAAGAAGGCGCGACCGATGTCTTCGGCATGATGGGCGACGCCAACATGCACTGGATGAACGCCCTGCACGAGCGCGGGGTGAACCTGTACGAGGTGCGCCACGAGGGCTCGGGCCTGGGCATGGCCGACGGCTGGGCGCGCACCGCCGGCCGGCCAGGGGTGGTCACCACCACCAGCGGCCCCGGCACCGCCCAGCTCGCCACCTCGATGATCGTGGCCGCCCGCGCGCACACCCCGCTGGTCGCCTTCTGCGGCGAGACCCCGGTGGGCGACGAGTCAGCGGTGCAGTACCTCGACCAGCGCCGGTTCGCCGCCGCCATCGAGTGCGGCTTCGTCCACGTCTCCCGGCCCGACCTCGCCGAGGAGGCCGTGCAACGGGCCTTCTACCAGGCCAGGACCGAGTCCCGGCCGGTGATGCTCAGCGCCCCCGTCGACGTGCAGGTCAAGGAGTACGAGGAGGCGGGGCCGTACATCCCCTCCACCGAACTCATCGACACCGCGCGGCTGTTGCCCGACCCGGCCAGGATCGAACAGGCATCGGCGCTGGTGCGGGCGGCCAAGCGGGTGGTGATCATCGCGGGCCGTGGAGCGCGCTCCTCGGACGCCGGTGAGGAGGTGCTGCGGCTCCAGCGGCGGACCGGCGCGCTGCTGGCCACCACGCTCCAGGCGAAGAACTGGCTGTGCGACGCCACCGAGTTCCACGTCGGGATCTCCGGGCTGTACGGCAACAAGGCCGCGATGGAGCTGCTCCAGGAGGCCGACTGCGTGATCGCGGTCGGCGCCAGCCTGAACCACTACACCACCGAACACGGCCTGCTCTTCCCCGACGCCACCTACGTGCAGATCGACAACGCGCCGCACGTGGTGATGGGCAACGGCCGGGCCGCGGAGTGCTACGTACGGGCCGACGCGCGCACCGCGCTCGCCGAGCTGAACCGGGCCCTGGAGCAGCACCCGGCGCAGCCGGAGGGCTTCCACACCGACGACGTGCGACGCCGGCTGACCGAGCCGCTGAAGGCCCCGTCCGGCTACGAGGCCGAGCCGGGCCGGCTCGACCCGCGTGAGGCCATCCGCGTGCTGGACGCCGAACTCCCGGGCGAGATCGGGCTGGTGCTCGGCAGCGGCCACCAGACCGACTTCGGCACGATGCTCTTCCAGCGCTCCCGCGACGTGCTGTCGAACTACGGCATGTTCGGCGCGATCGGCCAGGCCCCGCTGCTGACCATCGGCGCCGTCGTGGCGAACGGCGGCCGGCCGACGTTCGTGGTGGAGGGGGACGCCAGCTTCCTGATGCACCTGGCGGAGTTCGAGACCGCCTGCCGTTACGGCCTGCCGGTGCTGGTGGTGGTGATGAACGACGAGGGGCTGGGCGCGGAGTTCCACAAGGCGAAGGCCAAGGGCCTGGACCCGCAGCTCGCGGTGATCCCCAACCCCGACCTCGGCCCGGTCGCGATCGCGCTCGGCGGGGCCGGCGCCACCGTCCGCAGCACCGGTGAACTGCGCGCCGCGCTCGCGGAGTTCGTCCGTGACCCGCGCCCGACCGTGGTCGACGTGCGGATCACCCGGAACGTGCTGAGCGTGCCCTACCGGCGGCTCCAGTACGGCGAGGACGTGTGATGACCGCGCTCTCGGTCCTGCTCGGGGACTACCCGCACACCCGGCCGCTGAAGGACGGCACGATCCCGGTGCCCGGTGTGGAGTGCCACTGGGCGCAGGCGTCCCCGCTGTACTCGGCCTTCGCCCGGATGGTGCGGGGCCTGGAGTACGACGTCTGCGAGATGGCGCTGGCGACGTACTTCCAGGCCAGGGAGGCCGGCGTGCCGATCACGCTGCTGCCGGTGGCGATGATCGGCGGCACCCACCACCAGTCGCTCACCCGGCTGCCGGACGGGCCGGCGCTCTCCCCGCGGCAGCTCGCGGGCAGCCGGGTCGGGGTGCGCTCCTACAGCCAGACCACCGGCCTGTGGGTGCGCGGGGTGCTGCGCGAGGACTACGGCGTGCAGCCCTCGGACGTCACCTGGGTCACCACCGAGGAGCCGCACGTCGCGCGGTACCGCGAGCCGGACAACGTCCGGCGGTCCCGGGCCGCGAAGGTCGCCGACCTGCTGCGCGACGGCGAGGTGGGCTCGGCGGTGCTCGGCCCGCGCGCCATCGGCACCCAGGGCGTCGAACTCGTCCCGGTCCTCCCGGACGCCCGGGCCGCCGCGCAGGCGTGGATCGACCGGCACGGCACCGTGCCGGTGAACCACATGGTCGTGGTGCGCGACGAGGTGCTGGAGTCCGCGCCGCAGGCGGTCGCCGCGCTGGTCGAAGCGCTGGCCGCCGCGATCGCGACCACCGCCGGCGAGCGCGACGGCTCTCCGGCCGGCCGGGTGGTCGCGGCCGGCTGGCGCCCGGAACTGGTCGCGGCCGTCGGGATCGGCGCCCGCTACGCCCTGGAACAGCAGGTCGTACGGTCCCCGATCGACGTCGAGCGGATCGCCGCGCACACCGCGCACCTCGGCGCCGCACCGGCGCCCGGGACTACCGGGACTACCAGGGCTGCCGGGACTGCCAGGACTGCCGAGACGCCCGGGACGCCCGACGAGCGGGACGCGGAGGTGAGCCGGCCGTGAGCGAACTGCGTGTCCGCGGGGACGCCCCCACCCGGCGCCCCGACGTATGGACCCCGGAGCTGCTGGAGAAGGTCGAGTGGCGAAGGCGCGCGGCGGACGAGCCGTTCCGCGGCGTCGCCGACCCGTCCGGCATACGCCCCGGCCTGTTCCCGCTCCGGACCACCGGCGTGGACGTCAGCGGTGTGCTCGGCGCCGCCGCGCGGTACCTGGCCGCGCTGGCACCGCGCGAACTGGCCGACGGGCGGCTGCCGATGGACGACGTGACGTGGCGGCACTGGGCCAACGGCGCCCGGTACTTCCTGCGGCACGGGCTGTGCCTGGAGGAACTCGACGACCGGACCAGGCAGTCGGCCCTGGAGATCGTCCGCGCCAGCCTGAGTGACGCGGGCTTCGCGCAGGTCCTCGACCTGATGCACCTGAACCTGACGGTCGGCGAGCTGCGCGGTGAGGAGCACCTGCTCAACGAGTGGCTGTACTGGTTCACCGTCTACGGCGACCCCGGAAGCGGCCCGTGGGGCTGGCAGCTCGACGGGCACCACGTCAACGTCAACTGCGCCTTCGTCGGCGACCAGATGGTGCTCACCCCGACATTCCTCGGCGCGGAGCCGGTGCACGCCACCTCGGGGAAGTACGCCGGCACGCACGTCTTCCGGCGCGAGGAGGCGGTCGGGCAGGAGCTGTTCGACGGCCTGACCGGGCGGCAGCGCGCCCGGGCGGTGATCGCCGACGAGCTGCCGCCCGACCTGTTCGTGGGCGCCTTCCGGGACAACTACGAACTCGCCTACCAGGGCATGCCGTTCACCGAGCTGACCGGCCACCAGTACGCGCTGGCCACCGAGTTGCTCGGCCTGTACACCGGCCGGGCCGGCGCCGGCCACGCCGCGGCACGGATGGACGAGGTACTCGCGCACCGGCAGGACACGTACTTCGCCTGGATCGGCGACGGCGGCCCGGACAGCGCCTTCTACTACCGCGTGCACAGCCCGGTGATCCTCGTCGAGTTCGAGCACCAGGCCGGCGTGATGTTCGCCAACGACGTGCCGACGCGGCGGCACATCCACACCGTGGTCCGCACCCCGAACGGCAACGACTACGGCGCCGATCTGCTGCGCCGGCACCACGAGCGGCACCACCGGCCGGCGACCGCGGACCCGGCACCCGAGGCATGAAGCAGGAGGAGTCCCAGATGAAGTTGGTTGTGGGCCGCGACGACCTCGCGGCGGCGGCGCTGGAGGCCGCCCGGACGGCGGGCACCGAGGTGGAACGCCTCGACGTGCGGCCGGTGCACAAGGCGTCGCGCGGCTTCGTGAACGACGCAGCCGTGGACGTGTGCGAGCTCGCGGTGGTGACGCTGCTCCAGGCCGCCGCCTACGACCGGCCGGTGGTGCTGCTGCCGGTGACCACGCTGGTCCGCGCTCAGCACCAGACCCTGGTCACCATGGGCAACCTGTCGGTGCGGGACCTGGCGGGCCGCAGCGTCGGCGTCCGCTCCTGGAGCCAGACCACCGGGGTGTGGCTGCGCGGCTTCCTCACCGAGCAGTACGGCGTGGACCTGCGCACGGTGGACTGGACGGTGTACGAGAACGGACACGTCGACTCCTACCAGGACCCGTCGTGGGTGCGGCGCGCGCCGGAAGGGGCCAAGCTGCAGGCGGACTTCCTCGACGGCCGCCTCGACTACGGGATCATGGGCAACGAGCTCCCGGCCGACGACCGCATCCGCACCGCCGTCCCGGACGCGCTCGACGCCGCCGCTCAGTGGTCGGCGCGCAAGGGCTTCACCCCCGTCAACCACGTGATCGGCGTGTCCGAGGCCGCCGCCCGCGAGAACTCCACGGCGATCTGCGCGATGTACGACGCGATCCGCGAGATGGCCGCCAAGGACGAGGGCGGGTCCGACCCGGTGGGCTTCGACGCGCTGCGCGGCCCGGTCGCGCAGGTCGCGGCCTACGCGCTGGAGCAGGACGTGCTGCCGCGCGCGGTGGACTTCGACGAGCTGGTGGCCCGGTCGTGCGCGGCCCTCGGGGTACCGCCGGCGCGGCTGGGCGGCTGACCCGCCGTGCCCCCGGCACCGGGACCGCACCCGGCACGGCATCCGCAAGCACCCGAACAAGACAGGACGAGGACACGCATGGGCAAGCTCACGGTCGCACTCGGCGCATACCCGCACGTGCAGGCACTGCTCGACGGCAGCGCGGCGGTGGACGGCTACGACATCGAGGAGGTGCGGGTCAGGCCGATCATCGGCGCCTACCGGCGGATGATCAGGGACCTGGAGTTCGACGTGTGCGAACTCGCCCCGGTCTCCTACCTGATGGCGCTCCAGGAAGGGGTGCCGCTCACCGCGGTGCCGGTCTTCCTCAACCGCCGCTTCCACCACGGCGACATCCAGTGCGCCGCAGGCTCCGGCATCCGCGTCCCGAAGGACCTGGAGGGGCGCCGGGTCGGGGTGCGCGCCTACACGGTGAGCACCGGCGTGTGGGTGCGCGGGGTGCTCCGCGACGAGTACGGCGTGGACGTGGAGAAGATCACCTGGGTGGTGGACGACGACGACCACATCGAGGGGCGGGCCCCGTCGAACGTCGAACGGGTCACCGACGGGCGCTCGCTGGGCGAGCTGCTGCGCGCCGGGGAGATCGACGCCGCGTTCACCGGCAACGCCGGCACCGGAAGGGCCGGCGCGCCCAAGGCCGGCTGGACGGCCGCGGCCGAAGCCACCCCCACCGCCGCCGCCACCGGCACCGGCACCGGTGACGACGCCGGCGACGACGGCCCGTACCCGCTCTTCGCCGACGCCGACGTGCTCGGTGCCGACTGGTACCTGCGCACGGGGATCTACCCGCTGCACTCGGTGGTCGCGCTCCGCTCCGAACTGGTGGCCCGCGACCCGGACCTGCCGACGGCGCTGTACGCGGCGCTGGCCGACAGCAAGCGGCGGCAGGTCGCCGCGGACCCGGAGTGGACCGAACTTCCGCGCTTCGCCCGGCAGGCGCGCCAGATCGGCGGCGACCCGGTGCCGTACGGCATCGGCGCCAACGAGGCGAGCCTGGCCGCGGCCGTCCGCTACTCCCGCGACCAGGGCCTGCTCGACGCGGGCTTCCCCGCCGACCCGCGACGGCTGTTCGCCGAGGGCGACCACCCGGACGCCTGACCCCCTGACCACCCGGGCGCCCGCACCCGCCGGGCGCCCGCACCGCCCACCAGCCGTCACCGCACGCGCGGTTCACGCAGGACAGACACGCAGCACAAGGAGCGAGGGAACACCGTGGACGTCGTCGACACACACTGCCACATCATCTCCGAGGACCTGGCGCGCTATCCGCGGGCGCCGATCGGCGGGAAGCAGTCGGAATGGGCCGCGTCCCGGCCGGTCACCGCGGACGGCATGGCCGCCCGCATGGACGAGGCGGGCATCGGCCAGGCCGTCCTGGTGCAGGCCACCACCGCCTACGGGTACGACAACTCCTACGTGCTGGACAGCCGCCGGCGCCGACCGGAGCGGTTCGTCGCCGTGGGCACCTTCGACCCGCTGCGGCCCGGCTCCGGCGCGCGGCTGCTGGACCTGGTCGGCGACAACGGCCTCGCCGGGGTGCGGCTGTTCACCAGCGGCAGCACCGTGCCCACGCAGGGCGAGTGGTTCGCGGCGCCGGAGACCCACGACTTCTGGCGGACCGCCGAGGAGGCCGGCATCACCGTCTGCCTCCAGATGCGGCTGGGGCCGGCCACCAGGCAACTGGTCGAGGTGCTGGAGCGGTTCCCCGGTGTCCGGGTGCTCCTGGACCACATGGGATACCCCGACATCGCCGCGTCGCCCGCGCGGGCCGGCCAGGAGGTGGCCGAACTCGCCGCGAACCCGGGCCTGTTCCTGAAACTCACGCACCGCAACCTCGAACGGCTGCGGGACGCCGGAAAGGAGGCGGCCGACTTTCTCGATCCGGTACTCGCCGCGTTCGGCGCGGAACGGATCACCTGGGGATCGAACTGCCCCGCCGCCGAGCAGTCGCTGCCGGAACTCCTCGCACTCGCGCGGAACGTCCTGACCGGACTGCCCGAGCCGGCACAGCAGAATATCTTCGCCGGCACCGCACGGCGCCTTTACCCCGGACTCGGCGCGGCCCGGAACTAGCCGCAGCACGGGGGCGCGTCCCGCCGCCGTGCCGAACGCCGAACCGGGTACGGGCTGCGCATTCCCTTCTAGGACACGTAGGCGATCACGATGGACCAGAGCAACAACGACGGCACCACCGGCGAGACCAGGACGTCCGGCACCCGCTACAGCCAGGCGTACGACGAACTGCGCTCGCTCCTGCTGTCGGGCAGCATCGAGCCGAACACCCGGCTCACCGAAGCCGACCTGACCAGGATGTTCAACGTCTCGCGCAGCACCATGCGCTCGGTCCTGGTCCGGCTGACGCAGGAGGGCTACGTCACCAGCGAGGTCAATCGCGGCGTGCGCACCAGGAGCTTCTCCCCGGAAGAGGCGAAGGACATTCTGGAAGCGCGCGAGACCCTCGAATCCGCGCTGGCCGGCAAGGCGGCGGAACGGGCCACGGAGGACGAGATCCGCGAATTGCGCCGCACGCTGGAGGAAATGGCCGACGCGCAGTCGCGCGACGACCAGGCGGCGTATTCGCAGGGCAACCGCCGATTCCACCAGCAGGTGAAGGCAGCCGCCCACCAGACGACGCTGGCCCGGGCGTACGACACCCTGCTGTACCCGCTGGTGATGCGCCAGTACCGGAACATCTCCGCGCACCACCCGCGGTCGGGGTCGTTCGACGAACACCAGGCCATCCTGCTCGCCATCGTCACCCGCAACCCCGAGGCGGCCACCGCCGCGATGCGGCACCACGTCGCCAGCGCCCGGCACGCGCTGGTCCTCGGATAGCGGGCCCGCCGCCGTGCGCCCCGCACCCTCTCGTCCGCCGCCCGCCGTCCGCCGTCCGCCGGGCCCGCGCACCGCGCCCCACCGGCGAAGCAACGGATGAATCGTCGGCTCCACCGACCGGAAGTGACTCCATGCAGCATCCAGTGGCAACCGAATCGGGCCTGGTAGAAGGCATATCGGGGCGGGACCGCACGGTCACCGTCTTCCGCGGTATCCCCTACGCCGCGCCTCCGGTCGGCGACCTGCGCTGGCGACCGCCCCAGCCGCCGGCCCCGTGGTCCGGCGTGCGCAGGGCCGGCCGCTTCGGCCCGATGTGCCCGCAGGCGCCGCACGACGCGGCCACCGCCGGCGTCGAACTGCCCATGAGCGAGGACTGCCTCCACCTCAACGTCTGGACGCAGGGCATGGCCGCCACCGGCACCCCGCGGCCGGTGCTGGTCTGGATCTACGGCGGCGGCTTCCGGGGCGGCACCGGGGCGAACGCCCGCTTCGACGGCGAGGCCCTGGCCCGGCTCGGCCTGGTCGTGGTGACCTTCAACTACCGGCTGGGCGCCTTCGGTTTCCTGGCCACCCCCGAACTGAGCGAGGAGTCCGGGCACGGCGCCTCCGGCAACTACGGGCTGCTCGACAGCATCGCGGTGCTGCGCTGGGTGCGTGCCAACATCGCCGGCTTCGGCGGGGACCCGGACCGGGTCACGGTCGCCGGCCAGTCGGCGGGCGCCGGGTCGGTGAACTTCCTGGCCATGTCGCCGCTCGCCGAGGGGCTGTTCCACCGGGCCATCGCGCAGAGCCACGCCCGCTACTCCCGGGACCCCGAACTGGGCTACCTGGCCACCTCCTACCGCGTGCTGGCCGACGCCGAGCAGGACGGCGTCCGCTTCGCCCGGGAGCACGGCGCGCGGTCGCCGGCCGAACTGCGCGCGCTGCCCTGGCAGAAGCTGATCGACGGGCGGCCGGCCTTCGACCGCGGTGTCGACACCGCCGGCCCGGCCAAGCCGCCGCTGTTCCGCCCGGTGCTCGACGGGTGGGTGCTCCCGTACGGCTACGAGGACACCTACGCCAAGGGCCGGCAGAACGACGTCTGCTACCTGGCCGGGAACAACCTGGACGAGGGCGGGGCGGTCCCCGAGTCCACGTTCGCCGAGCACCGGGCGCGGGGGACGGCGGCGGTACGGCCGGGCGCGCCGCCGGTGCACGTCACGCTCGACGGGTATCTCGCCCACGCCGGGCGGAAGTTCGGCCCGCTCGCCGAGGAGTTCCTGCGGCTGTACCCGGCCGGCACCGACGACGAGGCCGCGCGCGCCGCCAACGCCGCGGTACGCGACAACTCCCGCGTCTCCACGTACCTGTGGGGCACCCAGTGGACCGAACACGCCACCCGCCCCGCGTACACGTACTTCTGGACGCACCCCTCCCCCGCGCAGGGGCAGTCGCCCCGGCGCGCCTCGCACGGCGCCGAGATCGAGTTCGTCTTCGGCAACCTCGACCCCGGCGCCGCCCCCTGGACCGACGAGGACCGCGCCGTCTCGGCGACGGTCTCCGCGTACTGGGCCAACTTCGCCGCCACCGGCGATCCCAACGGCCCCGGCCTGCCGCACTGGCCGGTGTACGCGGCCGGCTCGCCGACCGTGATGGAGATCGGCGGCCGCTTCGGGCCGATCCCGGTGGCCGACCAGGTCCGGCTCGACTTCTGGAAGCGCTACTTCCAGACCCGACAGGCATGGTGACAGGAGATCTCATGGCACACCTCGACCAGCACGACGGCGCGACCGCTGCGGCCGGCACCGGCGCCCCGGCCACACCGGCCGGCACGTCCGGCGGGCGCGGCGGCAGACCACACGCCCCCGGGACCCGGACGTTCGCGGCGGTGACCGCGATAGCGCTCGGCTGCGTGGCGCTGACCGCGTGCGGAGGCGGCGGCACCTCCAAGAACGCCGACGGCACCACCACCGTCACCATCGGCATCGCCGGCAACATCTTCGACGTGCCGATCAAGCTCGCGGAGGCCAACGGCTACTTCAGCAAGCAGGGCATCAAGGTCAAGTACGTGACGCTGACCGCGTCCACCGGCGCCTCCGCGCTGGAGTCGGGCTCCGTGCAGTTCCTCAACGACAGCCCCACCGACTTCCTGTCCGCCGTCGGCAAGAAGATCCCGGAGACCGCGATCGCCGCGGACGGCGGCGGCAACCCGCTCGGCCTGATCGTCAGCACCAAGTTCGCCAAGGCGCACGGCCTGACCGCCGACACCCCCGCCGCCCAGGTCGCCAAGGCCCTGGACGGCTCCACCGGCGGCTCCAGTTCGGCCAACACCAAGGGCGAGGCGAGCGTCTACCTCAAGGCGTACGGCGTCGACGCCGGGAAGGTGAAGTGGGTGTCGCTGCCCAGCCCGGCCGCCGACAAGGCCGCCTTGAAGAGCAACCAGATCGACTGGTTCGTCACCTCCCAGCCGTCCCCGCTGGAGATCCAGGACTCCGGCGACGGCGTCGTGGTGGCCGACTCGATCAAGGTGCCGGCCTGGTCCTCCGCGCAGGCCGGCTACGGCCAGTTCGTGGTCGGCCGCAACAGCTACCTCTCCCAGCACGCCGACATCGCCGGGAAGGTCGCCACCGCGGTGCAGCAGGCGACGGCGTACATGAACGCCCACCTCGACTCGGCCACGGTGCAGACCGTGGCGCAGAAGGCCCTGCCCGGCGTGCCGGCGGCGGTGATCAAGACCGCCCTGCCGCAGGTCGAGTGGCCGAAGAGCGGCGAGATGACGGACGGCGAGTGGACCAAGACCCTGGCGTTCATCAACTCGCTGGGAGCGCTGACCAAGCAGGCCCAGGTCAGCTCCGACGACTGGACCAACAAGTACCTCAAGTGACCCGACCCGGCACCTGCTGAGAGAGGAAGGAGCAGACGGTGATGACGGCAACCGACAACATCGTGAAGAAGACCGAGGCCAAGGTCCCGGCGGCCCCCGCGAAGCACGGCAGCCGGTGGCGGGGCACCGCCCTGGTGGTGGTGCTGCGCCTCGCCGTGATCGCGCTCTGCCTGGTCCTGTGGCAGGTGATGAGCGGCCCGGTGATCCCGGAGTACGCGGTGAGCAAACCGACCGACGTGTGGACGGCCCTGCACCACCTGCTCGGCTCGGCGCAGGGGTGGACCGACATCAAGACGACCTCGTTCGAGGTGGTGGTCGGCTTCGGCATCGGAGTGGCGATCGGCACCGTGATGGGCCTGGTGCTGGGCTCCTTCCCGCTCGCCGGGCGGGTGATGGAGCCCCTGGTCGCGGCGGTCAACGGCGTCCCCAAGATCGCGCTGGCCCCGCTGTTCGTGCTGTTCTTCGGGATCGGTTCCTGGTCGAAGATCTACATCGCCGCCACCGGAGTGGCCTTCGTGGTCTTCTACAACCTCTACCTGGGCCTGCGGCTGCGCGAACGCGAACTCGTGGAGATCATCCAGGTGATGGGCGGCCGCAAGCACCACGTGCTCAGCTACGTCACCGTCCCCACGCTGGCCGCGCCCTTCTTCGCCGCGCTCAAGACCGGCGGTCCGCTGGCCATCCTCGGGGTCATCGGCGGGGAGTTCATCGCCTCCTCCGAAGGCGTCGGCCACGAGCTGTTCACCTCCGCGATGAACCTGGACGCGGCGACCGAGTTCGCCGGGCTGATCGTCCTGATGGCGATCACGCTGATCCTCAACGGCATCCTGACCCAGCTCGACAAGTACGCCCTCAAGCGGCTCGGCCTGGCCACCCGCCGCCCGTCGGGCCCGCGTCCGTAGGCGCCGCCCCGCTCCGTACCCCCGGCAGCACGCCGTTCCGGCCCACGCCCTCCGGCCCACGCGCACCACCCCCGCGCACCGCGGCCGACGCCCGCGAGGCCGCCCCGCGCGCCCCGCACTCCCCACACGCCCCGCACTCCCCCGTCCGGACCGCGTCCGTCGCCCCGGCCTGCCCGCTTCCGCTCCCCCCACCCCTCCCCGCCCCTCCCCGCCCCTCCTCACCCCGCGGCGTGGATCGCCGCCTCGTCCCTCCGAGATGCGAAGGAGCACTCTCGCCATGCCTGATTCCAGACCCACTCCGACCGGGCGCCCCCCGGACGCACCGGTCAGCGGCTCCCGCGGCGCTTCCGCCGGAGGCGCCCCGCACCCTTCCCGCCGGCTCCTCCTGGGCTCGATGGCGGCCACCGCCGCCGCGGCCGTACCGCTGCTCGGCGCCGCGCCCGCCACCGCCGCGGCACCGGCAAGGCGCACGGCGGCCCCGAGGAGCACCGCGCGGGAACTCGTGTACATCAACACCTGGAAGGGCACCCAGATCCACGGGGCCTGGTTCGACCCCGACCGCGGCGACCTGACGCCGATCGGGCCGGTGGGCGAGGCGAACGCCGACTGGGCGGTCACGCACCCGACGCTGCCGATCCTGTACGTCGCCACGATGGCGGTCGGCGGGGTCGTCGACACCTTCCGGATCGACCCGGCGACCGGCGCCCTGGCGAAGACCGGGGAGCTGCCCACGGGCGGCACCGGCCTGAACGGCGGCGGGGTGTCGTACATCGGCATCGACCAGCCGTCGAACACCCTGCTGGCCACGAACTTCGAGGACGGCTTCACCGCCGCCGTGCCGATCTCCCGGACCGGCGAGCTGGCCCCGCCCGCCTCGCTCGCACAGGACACCGGCTCCGGCCCCAACCCGCGGCAGGCAAGCCCGCACCCGCACCACGCGGAGGTCGATCCGAGCGGCAGGTTCGCCCTGGTCGCGGACTTCGGCGCCGACCGCGTCTTCGTCTACCGCTTCGACCGGGCGACCCGCACCCTGTCCGCCGGCGGCCCGGCCGGCCCGTACGCCTACCCGACGGCGCCCGGCTCCGGCCCGCGCCGGGTCGCCTTCCACCCCGACGGCCGCACCGTCTACCTGCTGAGCGAGCTCAGCTCGGACCTCCAGACCCTCCGATGGGACCCGCACGAAGGCGAATTGACGCACCGTCAGACGCTCGCGCTCGACGGACCCGAATTCACCGGCACCAAGAGCGCCTCGGACCTGGCGATCAGCGGTGACGGCCGCTTCGTCTACGCCGGCAACCGGGGCGAGAACTCCCTGACGGTCTTCGCCGTCGACCCGCGCACCGACCTGCTCAGCACCCTCCAGAGCGTCCCCTGCGGGGGCACCACGCCCTGGGGCTTCACCCTCCACCCGAGCGGGCGGTGGCTGCTGGTCGCCAACGAGGCAAGCAACACCGTCAACGTGTTCGGCGTCGACCGGCGCTCCGGGAAGCTCACGGACACCGGCACGTCCCTCGCGGTGCCCAACCCGGACTCCGTCACGTTCTTCCGCCGCTGACCGTCCGCACCTCGCGTGCGGATCGCGCGGACACACGGATCGCACGGACGCACGGACGCACGGATGCACACCGATCGCACCACCTGTCCTCGCCCGCCGAGGGTCAACGTCCACCATCCGATCGTTCAATCGATGAGAGCTGGGACTCAGATGGGATCTGGAAAGACGGGTATGGGGCGCCGAGCGTTCCTGGTGGCCGGCGCGGCCACCGCCGGCGCCGCACTGCTGCCCACCCCCTCCTTCGCCGTGGCCGCCGCCGCCGACGGCAAGAAGGGCGTGATGCTGATGAACCGCATCGCGCCGTCGAAGTCGACCCTGTACATCGCGAACGCCGACGGCTCCAACGAGCGCCGGCTGCTGTCGGCCACCGACGCGGCGTTCGATCGGCACGCCAACTACTCGCCCGACGGCAAGACGATCCACTTCACCTCGGAGCGGTCCGGGGACGGCAACGCGAACATCTACTCGGCGAGCCTCAACGGCTCGGGCCAGGGCGTCGGCGTCACCTCGGTGATCGGCGGTCCGGCGGTGTACGACAGCGCCACCCTGTCGCCGGACAAGCGCACCCTCGCCTTCTCCTCCACCCGCTCCGCGGACCACCTGTCGCAGATCTGGCTGATGGACACCAAGACCGGCGGGCTCACCAACCTCAGCGGAACCGCCGCGCTGGCCGGTGACCCCAGCAGCCCCGACGGGCACTTCCGCCCGGTCTGGTCGCCCGACGGCCAGTGGATCGCGTTCTCCAGCGACCGCAACACGCAGTGGACGGGCCACGACAACGGCAACGGCTGGGAGCACACCCAGGAACTGAGCATCTACGTCATCAAGCCCGACGGCACCGGCTTCCGGCAGCTCGCGACCAAGCCGGGATACTGCCTGGGCTCGCCCAAGTGGTCCCCGGACGGGCAGCGGATCGTCTACTACGAGATGACCGTGCAGAACACCTGGGACGCCCACCGCCCGGAGGACATCGGGATCGCCGAGTCGCAGATCGTCTCGGTCGACTTCGCCACCGGCACCGACCGCGTCGAGCACACCTCCGGCGCCAACCTGAAGGTCTCGCCGCAGTACGTCACCAACACCGAGATCGGCTACCTGCTCAAGAACGGTGCGGACGAGGGCCTGGTCTACGTCAACGGCTCGATCCCCGATCTCACCCGCGCCGGGGTGCGTTCGCCGTGCTGGTCGCCGGACGGCAAGTCGGTGGTCTACGAGAAGCAGGACTTCACCGTCCGGCCGCTCGACGCAGCCCTCTACAGCTGGGACGCGGACTGGGACTACCGCTTCTGCGACGTCTTCCCGGCCCTGTCGCTCCAGGGCAGGCTGGCGATCACCCAGAAGCAGCTCGGCGCGGCCATGTCCGACGTCGTCACCATGAACCCGGACGGCAGCGACCAGAAGGTGGTCTTCGACACCACCACCTCGGGCCTGGACCAGACGCTGGTCGCCGAGGGCCTGGCCGGCGCGTTCCGGCCGACCTGGTCACCGGACGGCGGGTGGATCGCGTTCGGCCTGGGCGGCTGGTTCCAGGAGCGCGCCGTCATGACGGCCGCGATCTGGCGGGTCCGCAGCGACGGCACGGGCGCGGAAGCCCTCACCGACAACTCCACCAACTCCGGCTTCCCGAGCTACTCGGCCGACGGGACCAGACTCGTCTACCGGGTGTGGGGCGCGCAGAACGGCCTGCGCGTCCTGGACCTCACCACCATGACGACCACCGTCCTCACCACCGGGTCCGACAACCTGCCCGACTGGTCCCCCGACGGCAGCCTCATCCTGTTCACCCGCAAGACCGCGCCGACCAACTTCGACGTCTGCACCGTCAAGCCCGACGGCACCGGCCTGAAAGTCCTCACCAGCAGCGGCGCCAACGACGGCCACGCGGTCTGGAACGCCGACGGACGCATCCTCTACAACACCGGGATGTACGGCTTCCGGGAGGAGGCCGCGCTGTACGACAACACCTTCCAGCCGTACGGCATGGTCATGGTCATGAACGCCGACGGCTCCGGCAAGACGATGCTGACCGACAGCCAGTGGGAGGACTCGATGCCGCTCTACCTCCCGCAGGCGGTTCTCACCGGCGGCGGCCACGCGCACCGCCCGGCCGGCCGCGGCTGACCCGGGACCGGCGAACGAACCGGTGAACCGGCGGCCAGGAGCGGGCCGGTCGCCGGACGCGGATCAGTCCGTGTTCGGGTGCACGACCTGCCACTCCTGGTCGTCGGTGTCGGTGCAGTTGAAGAGGGTCAGCTTGGTGTTGTCGCCGCCGGTGCTGTCGCCGGACACGTCCAGGCACTTGTTGTCGCTGGCGTAGTTGCGAATCCAGTACGCGCCGTCGGGCTGCTTGTCGATCCACCACAGCTGGTTGTCGGCGGTGGTGCCGTTGCAGGCGTACTCGGAGATGGGGGTGGTGATCGGCTCCGCACCGAGGTTCGGCAGGTCCATGCAGAGCCGGTCCTTGTCGTTGCGGATCTGGAACAGCTGGGTGCCGCCGGGGCCGAGCGTGGGGTACCGCACCTCCAGGTCCCACAGCTGGTTGTCCGTGTCGTCGCCGATGCAGGTGAACTCGTTGACCGGGCCGCCGGACTGGCCGTTGTCGGCGCCGGGGATGTCGGCGCACTTGTTGGTGGTGGTGTTCCGCAGCAGCACCCTGGTGGCCGGCACCGGACTCTTCGGCTTCTTCTTGGCCGGGGCGCCGCCGCCCCCGCCGCCGCCCGCGGGCGGGCTGGTCGTCGGGGCCTGGGAGGTGGGCGGCGTGGTGACCGGGGTGGTGGGCGCCGGCGGCGAGGGGGTCAGCGTGGCGAAGCCGGCCGGGTTGACCTTCGCCGTCGCGAGCGAGCCGACCGCGGGCTTGTGGGTCAGCCAGATCATCGTGAAGGCGACCGCGAGACCGAGCAGCGCGCAGAAGGCGGCGGCGATCCAGCGTGGCAGGAAGCCGCGCTGCACGTACCTCCCGTCGACGCTGAGCGGCGTCGCCCCGGACCTCGACACGTCCAGCGTGTACGGGCGTTGCTGGCTGGAGCCGAACCAGATCATCTGCCGCGGCCTGAGCGTCGCCTTCACGAACACCGCCCGCCCCGGCTCGATCTGGACGTTGGCCGGGTGGATGTCGTACGCGAGCTGGTCGCCGTTGTCGGTGCCCCTGATCGAGGCGGTGAGCTTGGTGTTGCCGATGTTGTCGACCGCGAGTTTGGGCCTGCCGCGGAAGCGGCCCTTCACGGTCGGCGGCACGATCTCGGCGCGGACCTCGGTGAACGGCGTGATGGTGAGGTTGCCTTCGGGAACCGTGGTGGCCTCGGGGCTCTCGGTGGGGACGACCCGGATCGCGTACGGGTTCGGGCCCGCCGTGGCGTCCGGGGTGCGCGGCGGCGTGAAGGTCAGCAGGATCGAGTCCGTGGTGCCCGGGTAGAGCCGCAGCACCTGCGGTTCCACCTGGACCCAGGGGGCGATGCTCCCGACGGGCTCGAAACGGTACTCGTCCACCACGTCGCCGGTGTTGCGCACCCGCAGTCGTACGGTGGTGCTCCCGCCGGGATCGACGGTCGCCGACGCGGGTTCCAAAGAGGTCCAAAGGCTCACTTGTCCACCCTAGGATCAGCCGGCCCCCTCGTCAGCGGCCCCATGGGCAGTAATCCGCAGTCGCGGGGGCGAAGACGTTGCCCTTCCGTCCGCCCGGCAACTCCCTCCGGCTCCACCGGCCTTGTCACGTGGGGGAACGCGGGGTGGAAGGCTCCCCGGAGCCCGGCCGGCGCGGGCCGCCCGCGAAGGCGACGATCTCGTCGAGCCCGGGCGCGTATCCGTCCGTGGTGTCCACCTCGATCCAGGGCACGTCCAGGGCGACCCGGTCGAACGCGTCGTGCCGGACCGCGTGCGCCGCCGGGTCCTGCGGCGGGCCGCTCTCGTGGGCGCGCCGTACCGGATTCGCCGCGAGCCGCAGGCGGGTGCGCTCCAGCGCCACGTCCGCGCGGACCGTGCAGTGGACCACGCGGACGTCGGCCGTCGTCAGCAGCGGCGTCAGGCCGGGCCGCCACAGACGGTCCTGGTACGCCGCCTCCGCGACGGTCGTCACCCCGGCCCGCAGCAGCAGTTCGAGCACGCCGAAGAACGCCGGCAGCGTGCGCGTGTTCAACTCGTCCGCCGGGCCGGGCACATGACCGGGGGTGGCGTGCACCATGCCTTCCTTGATCTCGTCGCGGCAGACGGCCGGGCACCCCACCGCGCGGGCGATCGCGTGCGCGAGCGTGGTCTTGCCGGCTCCGGGCGGACCGCTGACGACGATCAGCGTCGGGAGGGCGGCGGGAGGCGGCGCGGGGGCAGGGGGCGGCGCGGGCACGGGAGGCGTGGGAGGTGTGGGAGGTGTGGGCACCCGCTCAGGGATAGCAGACGGGGCGGGCGGGCCGGACCGAAACGGGCCGGGCCGGCTCGGATCGGGCGGGCCGGATCGGATCGGATCGGATCGGATCGGGTGGATCGGATCGGGCGGGGTCCGCTCAGGTCGCGGGGTCCGCTCAGGTCAGCAGGCTGACGAGGCGGTCGCGGATCTCGTCCTTGCCCGACACCGGCTTCGGCTCCAGCTTGTCGTCGTGCGCCGGGTCCCGGGTCAGGAGGTGCAGCCGGCCGCCCTTGCGGGCGAGCACCAGGTCGGTGCTGGCGCCCGCGATCTCGGCGGACCCCTCGGCGGTGTACTCCACGAGCGTGAGCAGCGCGGCCCGCTCCGCCCCGGCGAGCAGGTCGTCGGCGCCGAGGTCCGGATCGGGCTCGGCCGACTGCCCGCGGGGCAGCCAGTCCACGAGGATGCGCACCGCCTCTTCGAGCTTGTAGAGCCCGATCTGGTGCACGCCGAGCGCGTCGATCCGCACCATCAGGCAGATCCGCTCGGGCTGCGGGAGCAGCAGGATGCGCCACGGCTCCCCCGCGACGGTGCCGGTCGTACGGGCGTCGAGCACCCGGCGGGCCCGCTGCTGGAACGCCACCGCGATGCCCAGGTCCCCGCGGACCTGGACCCGCTCGCCGTCACCGGCCAGCAGCAGTTCGCGCGCGGCCAGGGAGCGGACAGCCTCGGCCAGTTCGTCGTCCGAGGGCCGGGCCTCCAGGAAGTCCACGACCGCGTCCACGGCGGTCAGTTCGGCGATCGTGTACGCACCGAGCAGCACCGGCCCGGTGTTCACCAGGCTCACCACGGCCGACACCAGGCCGGACGGGACGGACGCCTCGCCGGGTCCGGGCGAGGCCGGGGCGCTCGGGTCTCCGGGGGCGCCCGGGTCGCCGACCGGGTCCGGTTCCCCGGCCGGGTTCGGGGGGCCGGTGGGCGGGAGGTCGTCGCGGTCGTCGCTCATGAGGGCCCTCCTGTCCGCCACGTGCTCCGCGCGGGCGGCTCGTGCGTCTCGCGGAGCACCCGGGCCGCGTCCCGCGACGGCGCCTGGGTGACCCACACCTCGGAGTTGCCGAACAGCCCGCGCCCGCCCCGGCCGGTCAGCGCCTGGCCCAGCTCGCCGCTGAGGTCCGGCCGGTCCGGCGGCGGGAAGTGGGCCGCCAGCTCCTTCGACACGGCGGTGACGTCGTCGCTCTGCTCGATCCTGCGCAGCGTCCGCGTGAGCGTCCGCGCGACCGGCGGGGTGAGCGTGGTGGGCACGGCCACCACCGGCGAGAGGTACATCGGGTGCCGCTCGGTCATCCGCGACAGGCCCCAGGGGCCGACGTTGCTGCCCGTGAAGCGGTACTGGACGTAGTCCATCAGGTGCCGCAGGTCGTCCAGGCTGGGCTTCTTGCTGCCGCCGAACGCGGCCGGGGTCTTCTCCAGCTGCACCCAGGTGCCGTTCACGGTACGGCCGTGCAGCTTCTCCCGGACGACGTGGCCGCGCATCCCGAAGTCGGGGTAGACCTTCTTGTCGATGTCGCGGTGGTGGCTGGACAGCCGCGCGTGGTTGCCCTTGCCGGCCCGCCACTTCTCGTACAGTTCCGGGTCGTCGACCAGCACGTGGCCGCCGCGCAGCACGTCGCGCAGCTGCGGCACCTGGAGGCCGTGCTGCTCCAGGTCGTCGAGGATCACCGCCTCCTCGGGGCTGAGCCGGCCGGCCGCCTTCACCAGGCCCCTGCGGTACTCGCCCGCCCGCGCGGTGATCTCGATCATGAGCCGGACCCTGCGGCGCATCTGTTCGACCAGCGCGTCGGCGGCGGCGCCCCCGGCGGGGGCGTCCGCGGTACCGGCGGCCCGTCCTCCGTGCGCGGTGAAGGCCTGCCTGAGCTTGCGCTTCATCTGGCCAGTACAGCACGACAACCCGCACCTCGCAGAGGTTGCGGGCGGGGCCGCCGGCGCTATGCTGCGGCGCTCGCCACCACCCGGCGGCAGCCGTGATTACCCTGGGTAACCCCGATGTCACCACGGTCGGCCCGCGCCGATGCCCGTCGCCGCCCGCCGCAACGCCGCCCGCGACGCCCGCGCCGCCCGCGCCTCCCATTCCGCCGGCGACGCCCGCGCCGCTCGCCGCCGGCGCCCTGGCGTGATCCAGCTCACAGCACCCGGCCGCCCTCGCACCCAACTACCGCGAGGCGCAAGGGCGTTGCCGCGCACCGTCAAGCGGACCCCAAGAACTGCTTTGAATGTCCCAAAGCCACCGTGTTAACTGTCGGGCGTGAAGATATCCGTGCACCCTGAACATGGCATGAGCACTCCGCTCGTGTCGCGTCTGCACGTCGATCTCTGCCGCTGCATGTCCGCGGTCTGTCGCCGCACCACCTGAACCTCCCCGGCGCCACACCCGCGCAGCAGCGCATCCCCTCGCCCTCCCCCGCCCCGGCCGCACCCGTGCGCGCCGGCCCGCGGTCCGGCGGGCACCCGCTCCCGCACGCGTGGCGGCCGGCCCCTTCCGTCCCCATCCCCACGCCATGTCAGGAGTGCGTTCGTGTCCGCGAACACCGCCGCCGGCAGCACCGGTCCGGCCGGACCCCGCAGCCGTTCCCTGCCCAAGGTCCCGTTCTGGGCCCAGATAGTCACCGGCCTCGTCCTCGGGGCCCTGCTCGGCTGGCTCGCCCGCGGCCAGGACATCAGCTGGCTCACCACCACGCTCGACAAGATCGGCAGCCTCTTCATCCAGCTGCTGAAGCTCGCGGTGGGACCGCTGGTCTTCTTCGCGATCCTGGTGTCGATCACCAACCTGCGCAAGGTCAACAACGCGGCCCGGCTGGCCGCCAGGACGCTGCTCTGGTTCATGATCATGTCGCTGATCGCGGTCGCCATCGGCATCGCGATCGGCCTGATCACCAACCCCGGCTCCGGCACCGGCCTCACCGCCAAGGACGGCAAGCTGCCGCAGCACTCGGGCTCCTGGATCGACTTCCTCACCGGCATCATCCCGACCGACGTCATCACGCCCTTCACCGAGCTGAACGTCCTGCAGATCGTGTTCATGGCGGTGATCGCCGGCATCGCGGTGCTGAAGGTCGGCGAGCGGGCCAAGCCCGTCCTGACCCTGAGCGAGGTCGTCCTCGAACTGCTGCAGACCGCCCTGTGGTGGGTCATCCGGCTCGCGCCCCTGGGCACCGTCGGCCTGATCGGCTACGCCATCGCCTCCTACGGCTGGGACCTGATCGGCAAGTACGCGACGTTCACCGCCGACGTGTACGTGGGCTGCGCGCTGGTCCTGTTCGGCGTCTACCCGCTGCTGCTCGCGACGGTCGCCAAGGTCAACCCGCTGCAGTTCTTCAAGGGCGCCTGGCCCGCGATCCAGCTGGCGTTCGTGTCCCGCTCCTCGGTGGGCACCCTGCCGGTGACGCAGAAGTCGGCGGAGCGGCTCGGCGTGCCGAAGACGTACACCTCCTTCGCGGTGCCGTTCGGCTCGACCACCAAGATGGACGGCTGCGCGTCGATCTACCCGGCGATCGCGTCGATCTTCGTGGCGCAGATCTTCGACGTGCACCTCGGCGTGCAGGACTACGTGCTGATCGCGTTCGTCTCGGTGGTCGGCTCCGCGGCGACGGCCGGCCTCACCGGCGCGACCATCATGCTGACGCTGACCCTCTCCACGCTCGGCCTGCCGCTGGAAGGCGTGGGCCTGCTGCTGGCGATCGACCCGATCCTGGACATGATGCGCACCGCCACGAACGTGGCGGGCCAGATCGTGGCGCCGATCATCGTCGCCGCGCAGGAGGGCATCCTCGACCGCGAGGCGTTCGACTCGGCCACCGCGTCCCCGGTCGACGACATCCGCCACGACCAGGACCAGGACCAGCCCCTGGACCGCGAACTGACCGCGGCCGTCTAGCAGCCGCGGCGGCGGATCTTCGCGGAACGCGGCGACGGGCCCGCTCTCCCGACAGGGGGAGAGCGGGCCCGTCGGCGTTGCGGCGCTACTTGCCGGTCTTGGCCTCGTAGGCGGTCAGCACGTCCTCGGTCGGACCGTCCATCAGCATCACCCCGTGCTCCAACCAGATCACCCGCTCACAGGTGTCCCGGATCGACGCGTTGCTGTGACTGACCAGGAAGACCGTGCCCGCCTCCTTCCGCAACTCCCGAATACGCGACTCCGACCGCTTCTGGAACGCCCGGTCACCCGTCGCCAGCGCCTCGTCGATCATCAGCACATCGTGATCCTTCGCCGCCGCGATCGAGAACCGCAACCGCGCCGCCATACCCGACGAATACGTCCGCATCGGCAACGAGATGAAATCACCCTTCTCGTTGATCCCCGAGAAGTCCACGATCCCCTTGTACCGCGACCGCACCTCATCCCGCGACATCCCCATCGCCAACCCGCCCAGGATCACATTCGTCCCCCCGGTCAGATCGTTCATCAACGCCGCGTTCACCCCCAGCAACGACGGCTGCCCATCCGTGTAGATCCGCCCCGACTCCGGCGGCAACAACCCCGCGATCGCCCGCAACAACGTCGACTTCCCCGAACCGTTCGACCCGATGATCCCGATCGCCTCACCGCGATACGCCGTGAAACTCACGTTCTTCACCGCATGCACCCGCCGCACGTTCGACGACCGCCGCTTCTTCGACAGCATCCGCCCCAACGCCGCCGAAGCACTCCCCTTGCCCGTCCCCGCCCCGTACACCGTGTAGACGATGTTCACGTCCTCCACGATCACCGTCGGCACCATCGGACGACTCACCTGCACCGGCGGCAGCGCCGGCTGCTCAGCCACGGCCATAGGACTCTTCCGCCTTCCAGAAGTAGATGTACCCGCCCACCCCGACGACCAGCGACCACACCACCGCCATCGCCCACACATGCCGCGGCATCTGCGCCGCCGTCACACTGTCGATCAACGCGAACCGCATCAGATCGATATAGATCGCCGCCGGATTCACATCCAGCAGAATCCGCAGAATATGCGGCGCCGTCGTCGTCAGCTTCGTGATGGAGTACATCACCCCCGACATGTACATCCACGTCCGCAACATGAACGGCATCAACTGCGACAAGTCCGTCATCTTGCTGCCCAACCGCGCCACGATCAACGCCAACCCGGTATTGAACACCCACTGGCACAACAACGCCGGGAACATCAGCAACCACGACATGTCCGGCACCTCGCCGGTCATCAACACGATCGCCAACAACACGAACATCGACATCATCAACTGCTGCAACTGCATCAACGTGAACGCGATCGGCATCGACGCCCGCGGAAAATGCAACGCCCGGATCAACCCCAGATTCCCCGAGATCGACTTCACCCCGCTCAACACCGACGACTGCGTGAACGTGAAGATGAAGACACCCGTCACCAGGAACGCGATGAAGTTGTCGATACCCCGATGCGTACCGATCAGGATGCCGAAGATCAGGTAGTACACCGCCGCATTCAGCAACGGCGTCATCACCTGCCACAGCTGACCCAACCGCGCCTGCGTGTACTGCGCCGCCGTCCGCGCCTTCGCGAACTCGTTGATGAAATGTCGACGACCCCACAACTGACGGGTGTAAGCCACCAGACCAGGCCGAGCACCACTGACCGACAAGCCGTACATCGCGGCGAGTTCGGAGGGGCTCATGGCGTGGGCCGGTGGTTCGTGCACGGGGGCGAGGCGCTGTGTCATGGAGGGCGCTTTCAACCGGAGGAGCGAATCGCCGGACCCCCGCCGACGTGTCGCGGGTGGTGTGGCGCACGCGGGACGGAACGAAGGGAAACCGAACGAAACGAGACACAACGGAACGGCACCGTTCCGTCGCACCACAGACTCTAGGCGACCGTCACAACGGAACGCAACCGTTCCGTCGTGACGCTATGCTCGGGGCATGGAACCCAAGCCCCGTCGTCAACCAGCCGGCGCCGCCGTGCTCCGCGAGGGGGTGACGGACGCCATCCGCGCCGCTGTCTTCGACGAGCTGGCCGCCGTGGGCTACGGGCGGATGTCGATCGAGCGGATCGCCCGCCGGGCCGGGGTCGGCAAGGCCGCGATCTACCGGCGCTGGCCCTCGAAGCTGCCGATCGTCCTCGACGTGGTGTCCGCCCTCGCGGTGCACGGCATGCCCGCGCCCGACACCGGGACGCTGCGGGGCGACGTACGGGAGCTGCTGGAGGTCACCGCGCGGCTGCTGGAGCACCCGCTCGCCGCCCAGATCGTCCCCGACCTGCTCGCGGAGGCCGCCCGCAACCCCGACATCGCGCACGCCGCGCACGCCGCCATGCGCGACACCCAGCGCGCGGTCGCGGCCGCCGTCGTCGGCAACGCGATCAAGCGCGGCGAACTCGCCCCCGACACGGACGTGGACCTCGCGCTCGACCTCGTCATCGGCCCGGTGTACTGGCGGCTGGTGATGGTCCGCACCGACCGCCCGGCCGGCTACCTCGACGCGCTCGCGGCCGCCGCCGCGGCGGGCCTGTCCGCCACCCGCCTCCCCTGACGGGGGCGGGGCCAGGCGGGACGGGCCGGCGGGCCGGCTCTGGCGGGCGGCGGGTCGGTGGACGGCGGGCCGGCTCTGGCGGGCGGCGGGCCGGCTCTGGCGGGTCGGTGGACGGCGGGTCGGTGGACGGCGTGCCGCAGGTCGGTCCCCGCGGCGCTGTTCCCCTCGGCGGCCGACGCCGCGACCGAACCGGAGAAGGTCAGCGCCCGGTCGCTCCTCCTCACCGGCGGCGACCAGCGGCTGCTGTCCGCCGCCGAGACCGAGGAGTTCACCGCAACGCCACGGCTCGCCCCGGACCCTCGACATGCCACCGGGCACCGGCCCCCGCGGTCGCGCTCGCTCGTAGGCTGGCGGTCGTGCGGGGACTGGTGACGAGCAGCGCGGACGAGATGATCGCCTGCTTCCTGAGCGGGGAGTTGTCCAGCCGGAGGTTCGGCCCGGACCTGCGGTCCCGCCTGGCGGCGGCCGGGCAGAGCGAGAGGCTGCTCACGCGTCCGGACCTCTCCGACGCCCGGGCGAACCTCGCGCGTCGCGATCTGCTCGCCGCGACACGCGGGTACGGCGAGAACCGCGGGCTGTTCGAGAACTTCCCCGTCGGCGTCACATGGACCAGGGCGGTCCTGTCCCCCGCCGAGGCAGCCGCGGTGCGCTACCTCGACTACTCCTACTGGGTCGAGCTGTCGGGCGGCAGCCGCCGGCCGGCCGACGCCGCCGCCCGCGTCACCGCGGGGCTGCGGGCGTTCGACGTGTCCAACGAGCCGTTCCTCGACGCGGCCCGCGCGCTCACGCGAGGCGCGTCGTTCCCTCCCGTCGTCCTGGTCGGCGTGCGGCAGGACGACCTGGTCTGCCTGGAGGGCCACCTGCGCCTGACCGCCCACGCCCTCGCCGGCTTCCCGTCCGACGTCGAGTGCCTGATCGGCACCGCGCCGGACATGGGCCGCTGGGCGCGGTAGTCCGCGCCGGCGGAAGCGCCGGGCCCAGCGCACCTCCCCCGTCGAAGGCACCGGGGGGAAGGGGCCGCGCGGCGACGCCCTACCGGAGGGCGGTCGCCTCGCGCAGCTCGTCCGCGGTCGGCGGCTGGGCGCCGGGGCGGGTCGTGGCGAGCGCGCCGGCCACCACGCATGCGCGCAGCACGCGTTCCAGCTCGCGCGGCCCGGACGGCAGCCGTACCCCGGTCGAACCGTCGGGGTGCGGGCCGAACAGGCCGGCCAGCAGGGCGGATTGGAAGGCGTCGCCGGCGCCGATGGTGTCGGCGACCGTCACCTCCGGCGCGGGCACGGAGACCTCGGCCGCAGGGGTGAACCCGGTGGCGCCCGCCGCGCCGCGGGTCAGCACCACCAGGCGCGGCCCGTGGCCGAGCAGCGCGCGGGCGGAGACCGCCGGGTCCTGGTCCGGCCACAGCCAGCCGAGGTCCTCGTCGCTGGCCTTGACCACGTCGGCGACCGCGGCGAGCCGCTCCACCGCCGTGCGGTAGGCGGCGCGGTCCGGCTGCACGGCGGGACGGACGTTGAGGTCCACCGCGACCGCGCGTCCCGGCCGGCCGTGCACGTCCCGGCAGGCGGCCAGCACCTGTTCCGCGCCGGGCTCGACCACGACGGCCAGCGAGCCGGTGTGCAGCAGCGCGGTGTCCTCCCCCACCGGGATGCTCTCCGGCGCCCAGGAGGCGAGGAAGTCGTACGTCGCCGACCCGCTCGCCGCGTCCACGTACGCCAGCGCGACCGTGGTGCGGCCGTCGGCGGCCGGCGCGCGGCGCACGTCCAGGCCGGTGCCGGTCAGGTACCGCGCCACCAGGACGCCAGGCGGGTCGTCGCCCCAGCAGGTGATCAGCGCGACCGGGCGGCCGAGCCGGTGCAGGCCGATGGCCACGTTGGCGGGGCTGCCGCCGGGCGCCGGGCGGACGGTGTCGGCCCCGGTCCGCCACACCAGGTCGACGAGGCTCTCGCCCACCACGATGATCCGGCCGTCGGTGGTCGTGTCGGTGGTCATGATGTCCTCCTGCTTCCGGCGCCGGTCTCCGTGATCCGCCGCGCGTCCAACTGCCGTACCCGGGTGTCGAAGGCGGCGCCGCCCTCTCCCGCCGTACGCGCCTGGAGCCGCCAGGGCCCCTCGCCCACAGGGTAGAAGCGCAAGGTGAGCGCCTCCCCGGTGGCCGGCAGGAACACCTCGCAGGGAATTCGGGGGCGCTGGGTGCCGCCGGACACGGAGGGGGGCCGGTGCCGGGGTCGTCGCCCGGCACCGGCCCGAAGGCACCCTGCCTCACCCGCCGGGGGTTCCCGGCGAACTCCGTTGCCGTTGATTCCCGTTGGCGCGGCGCGGTCGGGTTCCGGCCGCGCCAGCCTGGCCGGCCACCCGTGCCGGCGCCGCGCCGACAGGCCGGCGGCGGGGTCTAACGCTGCGCCAGATCCTTGTCCGTGATCGGCCGGACCGCCCGGCAGGGCGAGCCGAAGGCGACCACCATCGGCGGGACGTCGTGGGTCACGACGCTGCCGGCGCCGACCACGGAGCCGTGGCCGATCGTCACGCCGGGCAGCACCACGACGTTGCTGCCGATCCACACCTTGTCCTCGATCGTCACCGGCTTGGAGAACCGGTTGTAGTCGTGCCGCAGGTCGGGGTGGATCGGGTGGCCGGTGGTGGTGACGGTGACGTTCGGGGCGATCATGACGCCGTTGCCGATGCGGATCTCGACGTCATCGATGAGGGAGAGGTTGAAGTTGCCGTAGAAGTCGTCCCCGATGTGGACGTTGCTGCCGTATGCCGCCTGGAAGGTGGGGGCGATGAAGCTCCGCTCGCCGACCGATCCCAGAATCCGGCCGAGCAGTTCGGCCCGCCGCTCCGGCTCGGAGGGCGCGGTCAGGTTGTACTCGTACAACAGCTCCGTACGGCGCTGCCCTGCCATGAACATCGCGTCACTCTCGGTGTAGAGCAGGCCTTGCGCGATGCGCTTCCTGGCGTCGGTGTGTGCGTCCCCGCGGTCGGCGCCGCGGTCGGTCCCGTGGTCGGCCCCGTGGTCGGCCACCCGCTGTATCCCGCGCTCGTCCACGCGCTCCTCCATCTGCTGCTCCTCCTCGACTCCCGGGTGTACACCGATCCTCGCGCACCGGGGAGCCGCGGGCTCACTCTTCGGGCCGGTCGACACGGATGAGGGTCTGCTGCCCGTTCGCGACGAGCCTGCGGCCGCCGTCCTGGACGCCGAACACCTCCAACTGGCACACGGTGAGGGTGCGGCCGGACTTCAGGACCGTGCCCACCGCTTCGAGGTGGTCGCCGACGGCGGGCGCGAGGAGGTTGATCTTGTACTCGACCGTCAGCACGTCGGAGCTCGCCGGGAACAGCGTCAAGGCCGCGTAGCCCCCGGCGCTGTCCGCCACGGCGCTGGTCGCGCCGGCGTGGAAGTAGCCGTGCTGCTGGGTGAGTTCGGGGCGGCTCGGCAGCACGATGTGCACCCGGCCGGGGGCGATCCGGGTCATCCGCGCACCGAGGTGGTTCATCAGCCCCTGGCGTTCGAAGCTCTCCCGGACCCGCGCCCGCACCTCGGCGCTCGCCTCTTCTTCCGCCCGCACCCGGTCGTCCACGCGCCCTCCTCCGCCGCCGACTCGGCCACCCTCTCACGCCCCGCTCGGGCCGGAACGCCGCGAAACCGCCCGCGCGGGCCCGCCGGCGGGCTCAGGCGGAGGGGCCGGCGGAAGCGCTGGGGGCGGGTGCTGCCGAGGCGCGCCGCAGGACCTCCAGCGCGGGTCCGGCGACCGCGCTCATCCGGCGCTCGCGCAGGTCCAGGACGGGCCCCCGGTTCGACAGGCCGTGCGCGGCCAGCAGGTTCATCAGCGACCAGATCACGTCGGGCCGCCCGGCCAGGGGGAGTTCGCGGCCGTCGGGGGTGATGGCCGCGGCCGCGGTGGTGCCGGCGAGCAGGTTGGTACGGGCCCAGTCGACGTCGTACGAGGAGCCGGTCGGGGCGGCGCGGAGGACCACCTCCCTCGTACGGTGCAGGACCGCCAGGTAGTCCAGCGGCACGGTCAGCCGCCGGGTGACGTCGAACGGCGGTGCGCCGTCGGCGGGTTGGAGCCGCAGCACCGTGTGGAGGACCGGGCCGTGGTCCTGGAAGGTGTGCGTGGCCCGCATCTCCAGGAAGCGGCCCCGGACCAGCACGCCGCCGCGGCGCGACCACCGCCGGGGGACGGACCCGAACGCGGCCGGCGCGCCCGGGAGCCGGTCGACGATCCAGCGCGCCTCCTCGCCCGGTTCGGTCACCGGCGCCCGGTCCTCGGGGAAGGCGCGGTCCTGCTCGGCGACGGCGGCGTAGCGAGCCGCCGTGTGCGGGTCCAGGCGGCGCAGGTCGATGGTGTCACCGACCAGTTCGACTCCTCCCACCGACCGCGAGACGCGCATCTGCCGCAGTTGGCGGACGGGATGGCGGGTCACGTCGGTCACCCGGCCGTCGAGGTCGATCACGCGGCAGGTCCGGGTGCCGGCGAGCAGGGCGCTGCGCGGCCACAGGGGGACGACCGGGCCGTGCGCCCGCAGCTCGGACGGGTGGTCGGACGGGGTCGCGGAGGGGCTGCCTGACGAGTCGACGGGCACGGCCCCGGACCCGGACCCGCCCTCGGACTCGGCCCCGGACCCGCCGTCGGACCCGCCGTCGGACCCGCCCTCGCCGGCCGGTCCGACGAGGACTGCCAGCCGGCCCGCCGTGACCGCCGACAGGAACAGCGCGGGCACCCGCCACTCGCCCGTGATCTCGAACCCGGGGGCGGCGTCGCCCCGTTCGGCCCCTTCGCGTTCCCCGGCCGGCCCGGCCCCGACCGCGCCCTCTGCCCCGTGCACGCGCAGCCGCAGCCGGACCAGCGGCGTGAACTCGTCGGGGGTGTAGTCGCCGTAACACGTGGTGAAGGTCGCTTCGCCCTCGGGTGCGTACCGCACGAGCGACGCCTCCAGGACGTCCGCGCGGACCAGCCGTGCCCGCGGGTGGCCCGTCGGGGAGCGCGGGCCCCAGATCACGAAGGCGTCGTCGGCGCGAGGGGCTCCCGCACCCTTCCCCCGCTCCTTCACCTGGTCCTTCACCCGGTCCCCGCGCGTGATCCGGGGGAAGTCGCCGCGCGCGGCCTTCAGCGCCGCGAACGGGATGCACAGCGTGCAGACCAGCCCCACGACCAACGCGATCCAGGCCCAGCTCTCGCCCTCGTTCCAGGCGCTGTACGCCACGGCGAGCCCGATCGGTCCCGGGAGCAGGCAGAGCGTGGCGATGACCAGATTGCCGGCCACCACTCTGGCGTAACCGCGCACGGCCCCCACCCCACCTCGTCCTGGTACCCGCGGCACGGATCGTGGCCTGGGAACACCGCCGTCGCCCCCATGGTCCCCTCGCCCGCGCCCCGGCACCACCCGTCCGCCGGAACCGGTCCACCCGTCCGCCGGAACCGATCCGCCCGTTCGCCCGGACCGGTCCGCCCGCCGCCCGGCCATCGCGAAGCCCCCTCCTGACCGCGGCCCGCCAACGCCGTACCACCGGCGGGCCCGAAGGGTTCCCTGGTCCGGGGCGCGTTCGCGGGACACAATGGTCCGTCGCCGGACCCGTCCGGCGCGGGGTGGCGGTCCGTGAGGGAGGGCAAGACCTTGGCAGAGCAACCGGTGGCGCTCGACGACCTGCCCGCGATCCGCGGGCCCCGGATGGTCGGGCGGTCGGCGGAACTCGGCCGGGCCGTGAGCGGGCTGACCGCCGGCACCCCCGCGACCGTCTTCATCGAGGGCGAGGCGGGGATCGGCAAGACCCGGCTGCTCCAGGAGGTGCTGGCGACCCCCGCGCTCGACGGAGCGCTCATCGCGACCTGCCCGCCGTTCCGGGAGACGCTCACGCTCGCCCCGGTCGTGGACGCGGTGCGCCAGACCCGCACCGGGGTGGCCGCGATGGGCCTGTCCGCCCTGGCCGGGGCGCTGCGCCCGCTCTTCCCGGAGTGGGCCGACGCCCTGCCGCCCGCGCCCGAGCCGCTCGACGACGCCGGGGCCGCCCGGCACCGCCTCTTCCGCGCCCTGCGGGAACTCCTCGCCGGGTGCGGCACCGCCGTACTGGTCGTGGAGGACGCCCACTGGGCCGACGCGGCCACCCTGGACTTCCTGCTGTTCCTCGCCGCCCGGCCCGCCGCGGAACGGATCAGCCTGGTGCTGACCTACCGCCCGGAGGACGTACCGGCCGGCTCCCCACTGCTGCGCCTGGCCGCCAAACCAGCGCCCGGCACGGTCCACACCCGGATCGTGCTCACCCCGCTCAGCGTCGCCCAGACCGGGCAGTTCGTGTCCTCGATGCTGCACGACGAGCACGTCTCCGACGCGTTCGCGCTGTTCCTGCACACGCACACCTCGGGGCTCCCGCTCGCCCTGGAGGAGTCCGTGCGCCTGCTGGGCGACCGCGCCGACCTGATCCGGCGCGGCGGCGAGTGGCGGCGCAGGACCCTCACCCGGATCGAGGTCCCGCCGACGATCCGCGACGCCGTCCTGGAGCGTGCCGCCCGGCTCGCCCCCGACGACCGCCAGGTGCTGCGCGCCGCCGCCGTCCTCGCCGAACCCGTGCAGCCGGCGGTGCTGGTCACCGTGTCGGGGCTGCCGGACGCCCGCGCCCGTACCGCCCTGGCCGCGGCGGTCCGGGCCAGGGCGCTGGTCGAGGACCCCACCGGACGCGTCCACTTCCGCCATCTGCTGGCCGCCCGCGCGGTCTACGACGACATACCCGGCGGCGAGCGCCGGGCCCTGCACCTGCGCGCCGGCCGGGCCCTGGAGACCCTGTCCCCGGTCCCGATCGCCCGGCTGCCACGGCACTTCGGGGAAGCGGGCGACACCGGCGCCTGGCGGCTCTACACCGAGCGCGCCGCCGACCTCGCCCTCGCCTCGGGCGACCAGCCCGCCGCCGTCACGGCCCTGCACGCGCTGCTGTCGGCCGGCGACCTGCCGGCCGGAGATGTCGCTCGGCTGTGCCGGAAGTTCCCCGTCTTCGCCTTCTCCGGCTACCTCGGCAGCACCGAACTGCTCGGCGTGCTGGGCGCCCTGCTCGACGGCGGTGCGCTGTCCCGGTCCGAACGCGGCCAGGTGCGGGCCCAGTTGGGCCGGATGCTGATGCAGACCGGGCAGTACTCCGCGGGCGTGGCCGAACTGGAGCGCGCCATCGCCGACCTCGACGACCATCCCTACGAGGCCGCCACGGCGATGAGTTCGCTCAGCCGCCCGGCCGGCGCGGACTGGCCGGTCGCCGCCCACCGGCGCTGGCTCGACAAGTCGGTCGAGCTGGTCGAGGTCCGGGTCCCCGCGGACCGCCGGCTGACCTTCCGCGTCGACCGGGTGACCGCCCTGCTGCAGATGGGCGATCCCGACGGATGGGACGTCGCCGCCGGGCTCCCCCAGATCGCGGCCCGCCCGGACGACGAGCTGAGCGTCATCAGGGCCGACCTCAACATCGGTGACGCGGCGGTGCGTTGGGGGTTCTATCCGGAGGCGCGGCGCCGGCTGGACCGGGCCTCGGCGGCGGGCGCGAAGGGCGGGTACCTGCGGATGCGGGACATGGCCCAGGTGACCTCGGCCCACCTCGACTGGTACACCGGCCGCTGGCCGGGCCTGGCCGAACGCGCCGCCGCGCTCGCCGCCATCGAGGAGGAACCGCTGATCGCCCTCGACGGCCTGCTGATCACCGCGCTGCTCACCTCGGCCGCCGCCACCGAGGCCGGCGAACTCGCCGCGGCGGGCGAGCGGTTCGAGCACGTCCTGACCGAGGTGACGCGCCGCGGCATCGTCGACATGGCGCTGGAGCCCGCGGCCGCTCTCGCGGCGCTGCGGCTCGCCGAGGGCCGCGTCGCCGACAGCCTCGCCCTCACCGACGAGGGCATGCGGGTCGTCACCCGCAAGGGGGTCTGGCTGTGGGCCACCGAGATCGCCCCGGTCCGGGTCCAGGCCGTTCTCGCTGCCGGCCGCGCCGACGAGGCCGGCGAACTCGTCACCCGGTACGCCCGAGGGCTGCGCGGCAGCACGTCGCTCACCGCCGAGGCGTCGCTGGCGGCGTGCCGGGCGTGGCTCGCCGAAGCGGGCGAACCCGCCGACCGGGCGGCCGCGCACTGGGAGGCGGTCGCCGCCGCGTGGGACCGGCTGCCGCGGCCCCACGCGGCGCTGCTCGCCCGGGAGCGGCGGGCCGTCGCGCTGGCCGCGGCGGGCCGTGACGGCGAGGCGGCCGACCTGCTCGCCGGCGTCGAGGCCGGGCTGCGGGCCCTGGGCGCCGAGCGCGACGCCCGACGGGTGGCCGCCAGGGAGCGGCAGCCGGCCCGCGGCGGCAGGCGCGGCTACGGCGACCGGCTCTCGCCACGGGAGCTGGAGGTGGTGCGGCTGATGCTGACCGGGCTGTCCACCCCGGACATCGCCAGGTCGCTGTCGCGTTCGCCGCGGACGGTCGCGGCGCAGCTCAACTCGGCGATGCGCAAGTACCAGGTGAAGTCCCGTACCGCCCTGGCGGTCGCCGCGCTCCAGGCCGGCGTCTCCCCCGCGCGGGCCTCCGGGTGAGCCCCGCCGCCCGGCCGGAGCGCTCCGTCCGGCGCGCCGGGCGCCCCTCCTGCCCCGCCCGGATCACCGCCCGGATCACCGCCCGGTAGACGGCGCCAGGGGGCACCTCGCGGGGATGCCCGGGAGCACCTCACGGTGGACGGCCGCGGGCGCCTCGCGGGCGCGGCTCCGGGCGGGCCGCACTCCCCCGCCGCCCCCTGACGTACCGCAGGGCGTCGCGAGAGTGACGCGCGGGGGCAACGCGGCGGAACTTTAGGTCACTTGACGCATCGTGCGGCGGTCACCGCCGTCGCGATACTCACCTGGCGCGCACCGCCCCTCCCGCAACAACCGACGGAGAACACCCCTGTGAGCCGCTCTGGTGAGGACGTCCCGCACGACGGGCACCCGGCCGGACCACACCCCTCGGACGGCGCGACACCGTCCGAGGAGGAGCAGACCGCAACCGCACCACCCCCGCCCCCCGCGGACTCGGACGACGACCCCTTCGGGGGCTACGAACCCCTGTGACCGGGCGACCCGAGATCCCGAACACCGAAAGGCGACCCCCGCGTTGAAACGACCCATACGCCTGACCGGGCACCGCACGAGCAGAGTGGCGGCCCTCGGACTCGCCGCGGCCTGCGGCCTGTTCGTCGTGCCCGCCTCCCACGCCGAGGGAACACCTCCGGCCTCCTTCGTCCGGACCTCCGCCGCCCGGGCCGCCTCGGCGAGTTGCCAGGTGACCCTGCCCGGCGGCCTCAAGGCGACCGTCACCCCCGACGGCGCCCGGCTCACCGACCCGGCCGCCGCCACCGGGCAGACGGTGCTCTCCTTCCGCAGCGGAGGCCACCAGTACCTCATGCCGGCAAGCGCCACCGCCCGGTCCGCGACGAAGGGCCTGGCCGGGTACGACACCACCGCGCTCGCCCAACGCGCCTGCGGTACCGACGCGTTCGCGCCGCCGACCGCTCAGCCGTCGTCGGCCCGCCACGGCTCGTACACCATGGGCCGGCTCACCGCGCACCTGATCGACACGGACGGCAAGCCCACCAACGGCGGTACGCTCCTCCTCGTCAGCGCCGACCGGACCGCCGACACGAACACGTTCTTCGCCGCCTACCGGGGCACGTTGAAGGTCAGCGTGCCCACCGGCCGCTACGAAGCCGTGTACGTGCAGGACAGGCACGTCACCATCGCGCCCGAGGTGACGATCGGCGACGGGACCAGCATCACCCTGGACGCGCGCACCTCGACCCACGAGATCAAGGCGCCGTCCACGCCTCGCCCGACCACGCTCGCCGACAGCGAGTTCGCCCTCTACCGCGGTGACGGCACGCCGGAGGGCGACGCCGACAGCCTGGTCCTCCAGTTCCTCAGCCTGGGCTCCGACCCGCTCGGCGTCACGGTCAACACCACCGCGCCGGTGCGACACGGCCGGTTCGCGGCGGTGGCCACGGCCGATCTCGAAGGGCCCGCCGACGCACCGCGGCCGTACGTGTACCACGTCGCCGACTCCTACGACCACCTGCCGAGTTCGTACCCGACCACGATCGACCCGAAGTCGCTGTCCACGGTCACCCAGACCTTCTCCGCGCCCACCGGGCCGACCGGAACCGACCTGCTGGTCCAGAACGTGACACCCGTATGGGCCGCCACCGCCGGAGTGCGCAGCGCCACCGGGTTCGACTACGTCACGCCCGGCACCACCCTCACCGACTACGTGAGCACGTCCGCCGGCCTCGACTGGCGCACCCAGGTGCAGGACGAGCAGACCAGCCTCCTGCTCACCGGCAAGGACACCGTCCCCCGTGCCGGTTCCCACACCTCCGTGACGTGGGAGGCCGACGCCCCGCGGCCGGGCGTGCAGGTCGACACCGGCAGCAGCGCCGTCTACTGCGGCGCGTGCGCGAACGCGGACACCATGGTCTTCGGCATCGGCGAGGACGGCGACAGCACGCCCGGCACCATGGGCGTGGGCCTCGACGACTCCGGCACCATCACCCTGACCCGGAACGGCACGGTCCAGGCCACCGGCACCGGCAGCCTGTTCGGGACCGCGGTCGATGTCCCGGCCGGCCGGGCCACCTACCGGCTGCGGCAGCAGACCACACGCGTCCACGGCGACCTGTCGCCCAGCACCGACACGACGTGGACCTTCACCGCGGACCCGGGCAAGGGCCGGGCCCTGCCGTCCCGGGTGCCCTGCACCGGACTGACCGGCCCCTGCGCCGCGCTGCCCCTGCTGTTCGCGTCCACCTCCACCGACGCGGACCTCCAGCACCGGCTCACCACCGGCCGGCACAGCGTCGCCCTCGACGTGACGCGTGAGCAGTACTCCTCCAGCGCGCCGGTGACCGGCGCCACCCTCCAGGTGTCGTACGACGGCGGCACGACCTGGCAGGGCCTGCACGTCACCGGTGCCCACGGCGCCTACCGGGCCGCCTACACCGTCCCCGCTTCCGCTTCCGGCGGCACCGTGTCCTTCAAGCTCTCCGCGTGGGACGGCCAGGGCAACCGCATCGACCAGGTCCTGCCGCGCGCCTACCAGGTGCGGTGACCGTGACCACTCCCGCTTCCCAGGAGCCCACTGTGACGAAATCACGCCTCTTCCGGCCGCTGGCCGGCTCGGTCGCGGTCGCCGCGACCGTCCTCGGCCTGCTCGCGGTCGTCTCGCCGTCCTCCTTCGGCGACGACAGCGCCGCCACCTCCGCGGCCGCCACCACCCCGGTGTCCGTCTGTTCCGCCCCGCCGCCCGGCCAACTCGCCTGCCAGGCCGAGGTCATGCCGGACCCGTCGGCCGCGGGGGCGCGGTCGTTCAGCGCCAAGGACGCCACGCTGCCCTCGGGCTACGGCCCGGCCGACATCCAGTCCGCGTACGCCATCGGCTCCGACGTGGCGGCGCACGCCGGCAAGGGCCGCACCGTGGCCGTCGTCGACGCCTACGACGCGCCCACGGTCGAGGCCGACCTCGCCGTCTACCGCGCCACCTACGGGCTGCCGGCCTGCACCACGGCCAACGGCTGCTTCCGCAAGGTCAACCAGCGGGGCGAGGCCGCCCCGCTGCCCGCGGTCAACGCCAGTTGGGCGGTGGAGATCAGCCTGGACGTGGAGGCCGTCTCCGCGGCCTGCCCCGACTGCCGCATCCTGCTGGTCGAGGCCGACATTCCCGGCGGCAGCTACCTCGGCGACGGCGTCGACACGGCGGTGCGGCTGGGCGCCGACGCGGTCTCCAACAGCTACAGCGCGACGGAGACCGACTCCTGGGACAACCTGGCCGCCGCGAAGGACGGCACGCCCGTCGGCGCCTCCTCCTACGTCCACCCCGGCGTGCCGATCCTCGCCGCCTCGGGCGACTCCGGCTACCAACTGGACGCGCCCTACCCGGCGGACCTCACCTCGGTCATCGCGGTCGGCGGCACCTCGCTGAACCGCAGTGACACCGCTCGGGGCTGGACCGAGACCGCGTGGGGGCCGGGCCAGGCCCAGTCGGGGGCCGGCGCGGCCTGCTCGGCCCACGTCGACAAGCCGGCCTGGCAGCACGACACCGCCTGCCCGGGCCGGACCGTCGCCGACATCTCCGCCGTCGCCGACCCGTACACCGGGCTGGCGATCTACGACAGCACCCCGGACCCCGGCGACCAGCTGCCCGGCGGCTGGCTGCACGCCGGCGGCACCAGCGCGGCCACCCCGCTCGTCGCGGCCATGTACGTGATGGCCGGTGCCACGGCGACGGTCGACGACGCCTCGGGCCTGTACGCGCACCCCGGGCGGCTGAACGACGTCGCCGGCGGACGGAACGTCAGCATCCCCGGCAGCGGCCACGAGTGCCCCACCACCAGCTACCTGTGCACGTCCCTCCCGGGCTACGACGCCCCGACCGGCGTCGGCTCGCCCGACGGCCTGGCGTCGCTGCGGTCCTGAGACCCGGCGCGGGCATACGCCGGAGGTGAGGGCTCCGGACGCACCCGGCCCCGGCCACGAAGTCCGTGGCCGGGGCCGGGTCGTGCCCGTCCTCGTGCTCGCGCCCGGAGCCCGTCACGACGTCACGGCGTCACGGCGTCACGGCGTCACGCTGCTCCGGAAGCGGCGCGCAGTTCCCGCTTGAGGACCTTCCCTGCCGCCGACATCGGGAACTGCGCCACGCTCTCCACGCTGCGCGGGCACTTGTAGCCGGCGATCTCCTGCTTGCAGAACTCCTGCAGTTCCTCCGCCGTGAGCGTGGCGCCGGGCACCAGGACGACCATGGCGTGCACCCGCTCCCCCCACTTGGCGTCGGGCAGGCCGATCACCGCGACCTGGGCGACCGCCGGATGCTTCGCGACCACGTTCTCGACCTCGGTCGAGTACACGTTCTCGCCGCCGCTGACGATCATGTCCTTGAGGCGGTCGACTATGTACACGTAGCCGCGTTCGTCCATGTAGCCGACGTCACCGGTGTGCATCCAGCCGTCCCGGACCGCCTCCTGGGTCTCGGCCGGCTTCTTCCAGTACCCCAGCATGACGTGGTCCCCGGCGGCGACGATCTCGCCGATCGTGCCGGGCGGCACCTCCGTGCCCTTCTCGTCCACGATCCGCACCCGGGCGTACGGGGCGGCCCGGCCGACCGACCGGCGCAGCACCGGGTCGTCGTGGTCCTCGTCCAGCAGCAGCGTGGTGGACGGGGACAGTTCGGTCATGCCGTACACCTGGAGGAACTGCGCGGACGGGAAGGCCGCGCGGGCGCGGGTCAGCAGCGTCTCGGAGATCGGGGACGCCCCGTAGGCCAGCAGTTCCAGGCTGCTCAGGTCGTAGGAACCCGCGTCGGGGTGGCTGACGATCGCGTCGATCATCGCCGGCACCAGCAGGGTCTGCTTGGCGCGGTGCTCCTCGATGGTGCGCAGCACCCCGGCCGGGTCGAACATGGCGACCGGCACCGTCGTCATGTCCGCCATCATGCCGACGATCCAGAAGGCGAACCCGGCCAGGTGGAAGGCCGGCGCGGCCAGGATGGACGTGCCGCCGCGCGGGAGGCGGGTGTGCAGCAGGGTGCCCAGGGCGGTGACGAAGAGCTGGCGGTGCCCCAGCATGACGCCCTTCGACACGCCGGTGGTGCCGCCGGTGTAGAAGACGCCGGCCATCGCGTCGCCCTGCCGGTGCACGTCCTCGACCGGTTCGGCGGCCAGCAGTTCGGCCAGCGGCACCAGGCCCTCGGGCGTGGGCTGGTCACCGCAGTGCACGATCGTGCGCAGGCCCGGGGTCCGCTCCCGCAGGGCCGACGCCATCGGCAGGAACGCGTCGTCGAGGAACAGGACGGACACGTCGGCGTCGTCCAGCGCGTACGCGTGCTCCGCCACGCTCCACCGGGTGTTGAGCGGGACGATGGCCGCGTCCGCCCACGCGGTGGCGAGCGCGGCCTGGCAGAACCGGTCGGTGTTCAGCGACAGCAGGCCCACCCGGTCGTCCTTGCGCACACCGAGCCCGATCAGCCCGCCCGCGATACGGCTGACCGCGTCGTAGGTCTCCCGGGCCGTGTACGTGCGCGCGCGGTACGCGGTGAACGGTATGTCGGGCGACTGCCGCACGGCTCGGTGCAACGATTGGGTGAGGTACATGGGTTGCCCTTCGTGACGTCGTTCTCGGTGGCTCGCGGGTTCCGGTCTCCGGCCGCCGTCGAGGGAGTCGAGGGAGTCGAGGGAGAGGTCGGAACCGCCGTGTGATGGCCGCCGGGCAGCGGCGGGCACCCTGGTGCGAGGAGCGGCCTGACGCGACGACCCGGTGAGCCCGCTCCTCGCATCAGGCGCCTGCCGCGCTCGCACCAGGTCGTTACTCCGCCTTGCGCTTCCCGGAGAACTTGAACGTCATGAACGCCGCCTTGACCTTGCCGCTCATGGTGTCGCCGTCCACGGTCCCGGTGGTCTTGACCTTGATCTTGGCCGGGGAGGTGAGTTTGGCGGTGTAGCTGAACTCCGTGCCGTGGATCTCGCCGTCGTCGATCGGGGTGCCGTCGAAGGTCCCGGTCATGGTCGTGCCGTCGGTGCTGAGCACCAGGTCGGCCTGCTTGTCACCGGTAGGACCCTGATACGTGATCGCCCAGGTGCCGTCGACCGTCATGTCATTCCTCCTGCTGATCGCTGATCGCTGCTCGTTACTCGCTGGTCGTTGCTCGCTGCTCGTACCGGACGGTCTGCCCGGCCGCTTCCCTGCTGCTGCCCTCCTGCTGTCATCTCCCTCCGGGCCGGCCGGTCTTCCGGCCGGTCAGTCTTCCTCCGCCGACCGGTCCGCCGTGAGCCACTTCTCGGTCGCTTCCGCGGTCGCCGCGGACGACGCCTCGATCAGGGAGAAGTGGTCGGCGGCGATCTCCACCTGGTCGTCGCAGACGTCCCACGCGGGCCAGTCGGAGACGTCGGCGTGCTCGCCCAGCGGCCGGCCCGCGCGGATCAGCAGGCTCGGGGCGCTGATCTCCTCCGGGCCGCGCTCGCCCAGCAGCCGTACGTAGCTGCCCATGGCGAGCCAGCTGGCGTCGTCGATCACGGCGGCCTCCTGCTCGCGGTCGAGGATCTCCGTCATCACCAGGGAGAAGACACCGAGGATCTCCTTCTCGTCCGTCGGCGTGGGGGTGTCGAGCATGACGACGCCGACCGGACCGGCGTCCTCCTCCTCCAGGCGGGCGGCGATCGAGTGCGCCATGACGCCTCCGATCGAGTAGCCGACCAGGACGAAGGGGTCGTCGCCGACCGCCCGGCGGACCGCTGCGACCAGGGCCGCGATCGCGGCGTGCCAGGAGCCCGGCGCCGAGTCCGTGCCCTGGAATCCCGGCAGGGTGCAGGCGAAGACGTCCCGCGTCCCCTCGAACCGGTCGGCGAACCGCATGAACTGGTGCGGGCCGGAGCCGGGCATGAAGGACGGCACGCACACCAGCTTCGGCAGGCCGCTGCCCGAGGCGAGCCGGACCACGTGCCCGCCGCCGTCCGGCAGCCCGGACGACGCGAAGGTGGGTCGGAACCTCGATGCCGCGGTGAGCAGCGGCAGCGCTTCGGCGATGGACTGCGTCGTGTGGGCGTGGTGCATCAGCGCGCTGAACGTGCCGTTGCCGGCCTGGCCCCCGGACGAGGCACGGGCGGCGTTCCCGCCCGCCGAGCGCGCTCCGCCCGAGCCGCCCGAACCACCCGTGCCGGCCCCGGCGGCCGACTCGGCCGCGGCCTCCGTCGCGGCCTCGCTGAGCAGGAGCCGGGCGACGGCGGCGGGTTCGGGGTGGTCGAAGACCAGCGTGGTGGGCAGGCGCAGGCCGGTGGCCTGGGTGAGCCGGTTGCGCAACTCGACCGCGGCCAGCGAGTCGAAGCCGAGGTCCCGGAACCCCCGGTCCGGGTCGACCGCTTCGGGCGAGGGGTGGCCGAGCACCGCGGCGACGTGCGTGCGGACCAGTTCGAGGGCGACCTGTGCGCGTTCGCTCTCGGGCACGGCGGTCAGCCGCCGGGTGAGTGGCCCGCCGGTCGCCGGGGTGCGGCGGGCCGGGGCGCTGACCAGGCCGGCCAGCAGCGGCGGCAGCAGGCCGCCGCCGGCCTGGGCGCGCAGCGCGACCGTGTCGAACCGGGCCGGGACCACCAGGGCCCGGTCGTGCCGGCTGCCCTGGTCGAACAGTTCCAGGCCCAGTGCGGCGGGCATGGGCTGGACGCCTTGGCGGGCCAGCCGGGCCAGCGCCGCCTCGTCGAGGCCGCCGGCCATCCCGGTCTCCTCGGCCCACAGGCCCCAGGCCAGCGACACGGCCGGGCGGCCCTGCGCGCGCCGCCGGGCGGCGAGCGCGTCCAGGACGGCGTTGGCGGCCGCGTAGTTGCCCTGTCCCGGGCTGCCGATCAGCCCGGCGGCGGAGGAGAACAGCACGAACGACCGCAGGTCCAGCTCCGCGGTCAACTCGTCGAGCAGCAGGGCCGCGTCGACCTTGGGCCGCATCACCCGGTCCACCTGCTCCGCCGTCAGCGACGTCACCACGCCGTCGTCCAGGACGCCGGCCGCGTGCACCACCGCGGTGAGCGGCACCTCCAACGAGCCCAGCAGAGCGGCCAGTTGCTCGCGGTCCGTCACGTCGCACGCCGCGACCCGAACCCGGCAGCCGGTCGCTTCCAGGTCCGCGGCGAGCGCGTCGGCCCCCGGCGCGGCCGGGCCCCTCCTGGACACCAGCACCAGGTGCCGGACCCCGCCCGCGGTGGCCAGGTGCCGCGCGACCAGCGCGCCCAGGCCCCCGGTGCCACCGGTCACCAGCACCGTGCCGTCCACGTCGAGCGGCCCGGGCACGGTGAGCACCACCTTGCCGGTGTTGCGGCCCTCCCGCAGGAACCGGAACGCCTCCTGCCCGTCCCTCACGTCCCAGGTCCGCACCGGCGCGTGGGACAGCACGCCCCGGTCGAACAGGTCCAGCACCGCGGTCAGCATCTCCTGGATGTGTTCCGGTCCGGCCTCGAACGCGTCGAACGCCCGGTACCGCACGTCCGGATGGGCCTCGGCCACCGCCTGCGGGTCGCGGACGTCGGCCTTGCCCATCTCCAGGAACCGGCCGCCGCGCGGCAGCAACCCGAGGGAGGCGTCGATGAACTCGCCGGCCAGCGCGTTGAGGACCACGTCCACCCCCGCGCCGTCGGTGACGCGCGCGAACGTGTCCGCGAACTCCAGGTCCCGCGACGACGCGATCCGCTCGGCCGGCACACCCAGGGCGCGTACGGCGTCCCACTTGGCGGGGCTGGCGGTCGCGTAGACCTCCGCGCCCAGCCGCGTGGCGAGTTGCACCGCGGCCATCCCGACGCCGCCCGCCGCGGCGTGCACCAGCACCCGCTCCCCGGCCGTCAGTCCGGCCAGTTCCACGAGCCCGTAGTACGCCGTCAGGTAGACCACCGGCACCGCGGCGGCCCGCTCGTACGACCAGCCCTCGGGGATCGGCGCGACCATCCGCCGATCCGCGATCGCCGCCGTGCCGAATCCCTCGGGGATCAGGCCCATCACGCGGTCACCGGGCGCCAGGTCCGTGACCGCGGAGCCGGTCTCCAGGACGATGCCCGCCGCCTCACTGCCGAGCGGCGCGTCTCCCGGGTACAGGCCCAACGCGATCAGCACGTCGCGGAAGTTGAGCCCCGCGGCCCGTACCGCGACCCGTACCTCGCCCGCCGCCAGCGGGCGGTCGGCACCGGACGGGACGAGCGCCAGGCCCTCCAGCGATCCCTTCGCGACCGACGCCAGCGACCACGGCCCCTCGGCGGGCACCGCGGAGCCGGTCGACCGCGTCAGCCGCGGCGCCGTCACCCGCCCCTCGCGCACCGCGACCTGCGGTTCGTCGAGCGCGGCGAGCGCGGCCCAGTCCGGGCCCGTTCCCTCGCCGGCACCGCCGTCAACGGTGTCGCCGGTGTCGCCGGTGTCGCCGGCCGGGTCGAGGTCCACCAGGGCGAACCGTCCCGGGTGCTCGGACTGCGCGCTGCGCACCAGGCCCCACACCGGAGCCTGGCCGAGGTCGGGAGCCTCGTTGCCCACGCCGACGCCGCCGCGGGTCACCACCACGAGCCGTGTCCCGGCCAGCCGTTCGCTGTCCAGCCATCGCCGTATCAGCGCCAGCGCGTCCGCCGTGGCGGCACGCGCGGCGCCGGCCTCGTCACCGGCCGGTGCCGTGGTCCCGACCGAGGTCACGACCGCCTCGGGCACCGCAGCGCCCGCGGCCAGGGCCGCTTCGAGCGCACCCAGGTCCGCGTACCGCTCCCCGGCTCCCGCCTGCTCGCCGAGGATCGCGACCCGGGCCGCGGCGGCACCGGCCGTGACCGGTATCCAGTCGACGGTGAACAGCGATCCGTCACCCGGCCGCCCCGCTCCCGCCAGCTGCGCGGGATCGATCGGACGGGAGGTGAACTCCCGTACACAGGCGAGGGGTTGGCCGTTCTCGTCGGCGATGTCGATCCGGGTCGTGGACGGCCCGGCCGGGGTGATCCGGACCCGCGCCCGCGACACGCCGTGCTGGTCCAGGTGGACGCCGGACCAGGAGAACGGCAGCTCCACCGCCGCGCTCACGTCGTGTTCGAGCAGCCCGCCGTGCAGCGCGGCGTCCAGCAGTGCCGGGTGGATGCCGAACCCCTGGCCGGAACCGGCCTGTTCGTCCGGCAGGACCACCTCGGCGAAGATCTCCTCGCCGTCGCGCCAGGCCGCCCGCAGCCCCTGGAAGACCGGCCCGTACTCGTAACCGGCCGCCGCCAGCCGCTCGTACAGCCCCTCGACCGGCACCGCGACGGCGCCCTCCGGCGGCCAGTACGCGGGGAACGGCACCGCGGGAGCCTCGACCTCCGAGCCGAGCCTGCCACGGGCGTGGCAGGTCGCCTCGGGGCGCTCGCCGTGTCCGCTGCCTTGCGGGCGGGTGTAGACGGCGAGGGCACGGTGGCCGTTCTCGTCCGGTTCCGCCACGGTGACCTGTAGGTCGACGGCCTCGCCGACGGGCAGGGGCAGCGGTGCCTGGAGGATCAGCTCCTCGACCACGGGGGCGTCGACCTGCCGTCCGGCGGCCAGCGCCAGTTCGGTCAGGGCGGCGCCGGGCACGAGGACCGTGCCGAGCACGGCGTGGTCGGCGAGCCAGGGCTGGGTCTCCAGGGACAGGCGGCCGGTCAGCAGCCACTCGTCACGGTCGCCGACCTGAACGGCGGCGACCAGCAGCGGGTGGTCCAGCCGCGCCTGCCCGGCCGCGGCCGCGTCGCCTGCCGCGGCACGGGGCAACAGCCAGTAGCGCTCGTGCTGGAAGGCGTACGTCGGCAGGGATACGGTCCTGGCACCGGTGCCGGCGTAGTACGCGGCCCAGTCGACCACGACCCCGGCGGCATGAGCCTGGCCGAGGAACCCGGCGAACGCCTCCGGCTCACCCTGACGAGCCCGCAACGCGGGCACCAGCACCGCCTCGCTGTCGACCTCCTCCAAGACCTGACGGGCCAACGCGGTCAACGACCCGTCCGGCCCCAACTCCAGGAACCGCGTCACCCCAAGACCAGCCAACGCGGTGATCCCATCAGCGAAGCGGACCGCCTCCCGCGCATGCCGCACCCAATACGACGGGTCCGCCAACTCACCCGGCACCGTCACCGCACCCGTCAGGTTCGACACCACCGGAATGACCGGCTCAGCAAACCGCAAACGGCCCGCCACCTCCGCGAACTCCGCCAACATCGGCTCCATCAACGCCGAGTGGAACGCGTGGGACACCCGCAACCGGGTCGTCTTCACGCCCTCCCACACCGGGAGCCGCAGCCACTCCTCCAGGGCCTCCTGCTCGCCCGAGACGACCACCGCACGCGGTCCGTTGATCGCCGCGACCGACAACCGGTCCTCGAACCCGGCCAAGGAAGCGCGCACTTGCTCTTCATCGGCCTGCACCGCCGCCATCGCCCCGCCGGCCGGCAGCGCACCCATCAACCTGCCCCGAGCCGCCACCAACGCGCTCGCATCCGGCAGGGACAACACCCCGGCCACGTGCGCCGCCGCGATCTCCCCCACCGAGTGACCGACCAGGAAGTCCGGCCTCATGCCGAGCGACTCCGCCAGCCGGAACAGCGCCACCTCGACCGCGAACAACCCCGCCTGCGTGAACTGCGTCGCGTTCAGCAACCCGGCCTCCGCCGAGCCCTCTTCCGCCGCCAACACCTGCGACAACGGCCGCTCCAACAACGGATCAAGCTCCGCGCACACCTCCTCCAGCGCCCGCTTGAATACCGGGAACACCGACGCCAACCCCAAGCCCATCCGGGCCCGCTGCGCCCCCTGACCCGAGAACACGAACGCCGTCTTCCCCGACGCCGCCCGCCCTTGAACGATGCCCGCACCCGGCTCACCGACAGAGAGCGCCGCCAACCCCGCCAGCAACGACGCCCGATCAGCAGCAGTCACCGCCGCACGATGCTCCAGATGCGCCCGCGTCGTCGCCGCCGAGAACGCCGTATCCAACACACCCAGGTCCGACCGCGCCAGCAGATGCTCCCGCAACCGACCGGCCTGCGCCCGCAACGCCACTTCATCCTTCGCCGAGACCAACACCGGCACCACGGGCCGGACTTCCCGTTCCGCCAGGGCGGACGCCCGCGAGCCCGTACCCGTACCCGAGCCCGTGCCCGTGCCCGTACCCGCGCTCGATTCCGGCTCCGTGTCGCTCTGCGCGGGCGCCTCCTCCAGGATCAGGTGGGCATTCGTGCCCGAGACGCCGAAGGACGACACGCCCGCGCGGCGAGGCCGGCCGAGGTCGGTCCAGGGCCGGGCGTCGGTCAGCAGCTTGACCGCACCGGACTCCCAGTCCACGTGCCGGCTGGGCTCGTCGGCGTGCAGGGTGGCGGGAAGTTGCCGGTGCCGCAGCGCCTGCACCATCTTGATCACCCCGGCCACCCCGGAAGCAGCCGAGGAGTGGCCGATGTTCGACTTGACCGAGCCCAGCCACAGCGGCTGCTCGTCCGGGCGGTCCTGCCCGTATGTCGCCAGCAGCGCCTGCGCTTCGATCGGGTCACCGAGCCGGGTACCGGTCCCGTGCCCTTCCACCGCGTCGACGTCGGAGGGGCCGAGCCCGGCCGCGGCCAACGCCGCCCGGATCACCCGCTCCTGGGCCGGACCGCTCGGCGCCGTAAGCCCGTTGGACGCGCCGTCCTGGTTCACCGCGCTGCCCCGGATCACGGCCAGCACGTTGTGTCCCAGGCGCTGCGCGTCCGACAGGCGCTCCATCACGACCAGGCCGACACCGTCGGAGAAGCCGGTGCCGTCAGCGCCTTCCGCGTACGACTTGCACCGGCCGTCGGGTGACAGGCCGCGCTGCCGGGAGAACTCCACCAGCAGGAACGGCCCCGACATCACGGTCACGCCGCCGGCCAGCGCCATCGAGCACTCGCCGTTGCGCAGCGCCTGCGCGGCCAGGTGCATCGCCACCAGCGAGGAGGAGCACGCGGTGTCCACGGAGACCGCGGGGCCCTGGAGCCCGAAGGTGTAGCTCAGTCGTCCCGAGACGACGCTCGTCGTGGTCCCGGTCAGCCGGAATCCCTCCAGGTCCGGCGTCGCTCCACCGGCGTACTCCGACGCGACCGCGCCGCAGAACACGCCGGTGTCGCTGCCGCGGAGCGAGCCCGGGTCGATCCCGGCGTCCTCCAGCGCCTCCCAGGCACCTTCGAGCAGCAGCCGCTGCTGCGGGTCCATCGCCAGCGCCTCGCGCGGGCTGATCCCGAAGAACCCGGCATCGAAGTCCCCGGCCCCGTCGAGATATCCGCCGCCGCGCGTGTACACGGTGCCGGCCTGATCGGGGTCCGGGTCGTACAGCCGCTCCAGGTCCCAGCCACGGTCACCGGGCAGCTCCGATATCGCGTCCCGACCCGCAGCGACCAGGTCCCACAACTGCTCGGGCGATGCCGCGCCGCCCGGGTAGCGGCAGCTCATGCCCACGATCGCCAGCGGCTCGTCCGCATCCGCCCGCCGCCGGGCCGGAACCCGTACGGCAGGGGCGGCGACGGCACCGGATTCGGCGCCGGGCACCTGGGTCACCAGGAACCGCGCCACCGCGGCCGAGGTCGGGTGGTCGAACACCAAGGTGGCCGGCAGCTTGAGTCCGGTCGCCTGGGCCAGCCGGTTGCGCAGCTCGACCGCGGCCAGCGAGTCGAACCCCAGCTCCTTGAACGCGCGCTCCGCGTCGACCGCCGACGCCGACGCGTGCCCGAGCACCGCCGCCACCTGCGCGGTCACCAGCTCCAGGGCCACCTGCTCCCACTGCTCGCGCTCGACTCCCGCGAGCCGGGTCGCCAGCGACCCACCGCCGCCGCCCGCGCGGGCCGGGCGGCCCGGCGAACGCACCAGCCCGGCCAGCAACGGCACCGCCGTCCCGGCCCGGGCCTGCGCCCGCAACGCGGCCAGATCCAGTTGGACCGGCGCGACCAGCGCGGCATCCACCCGCTGCGCCGCGTCGAGCAGTTCGAGGCCGAACTCGGCCGCCATGGGCTGCACACCCATCCGGCTGAGCCTGGTCAGTTGCGCGGCGTCCAGTTCCCCGGTCATGCCGGTCTCCGCCGCCCACAGGCCCCACGCCAGCGACACCGCCGGACGACCCTGCGCCCGCCGCCACGCCGCCAACGCGTCCAACCCGGCATTCGCCGCAGCGTAGTTGCCCTGCCCCGCACTCCCGATCAAGGCGGCGACCGAAGAGAACAGCACGAACGACTGGAGGTCGGTACCGGCCGTCAACTCGTCGAGCAGCAGCGCCGCTTCCAGCTTCGGCCGCATCACCCGCTCAAGCTGCTCCGGCGTCATCGACTCCAGCAGCCCGTCGTCCAGGACACCGGCCGCATGCACCACGCCCGCCAGCGGAACCTCCAACGAGCCCAGCAGCGAGGTCAGTTGCTCCCGGTCCGCCACATCACACGCAGCGACCCGAACGTGGCACCCGGCCGCTTCCAACTCCGCGACCAACTCACCCGCACCCGGCGCCTCCAGACCCCGCCTCGACGCCAGCACCAGATGCCGCGCACCACCAACAGTGACCAAGTGCCGTGCCACCAGCGCACCCAGACCCCCCGTGCCACCCGTCACCAGCACCGCGTGACCCGGGTCCGCCGGCTGCGGAACCGTGAACACCACCTTGCCGGTGTTACGCCCCTCCCGCAGGAACCGGAACGCCTCCGCATACCGGCGGATATCCCAGGTACGGATGGGCGCGTGGGACAACACGCCCCCGTCGAGCATCTCCAGAATCTCGCCGAGCATCTGCCCCAGCCGCTCAGGACTGACCTCGAAAAGGTCGAACGCCCGGTACTCCACACCCGGATGAGCCTCGGCCACCGCCTGCGGGTCGCGAACATCCGCCTTCCCCATCTCCAGGAACCGCCCACCCCGCGGCAGCAACCCGAGCGAGGCGTCAACGAACTCACCCGCCAGCGCGTCCAGCACCACATCCACACCCGCGCCGCCGGTCTCCCGCGCGAACACCTCCGCGAACTCCAGGTCACGCGACGACGCGATCCGCTCGCTCGGCACACCCAGGGCGCGTACGGCATCCCACTTCGCCGGACTCGCCGTCGCGTAGACCTCCGCACCCAGATGAGCGGCGATCTGCACCGCCGCCATCCCGACGCCGCCAGCCGCGGAATGCACCAGGACGCGTTCCCCGGCTTCGAGTCCGGCCAGGTGCACCAGTCCGTAGTAGGCGGTCAGGTAGACCACCGGCACCGCGGCCGCCTGTTCGTACGACCAGCCCTCGGGGATCGGCGCGACCATCCGCCGATCCGCGATCACGACAGGTCCGAAGGTGTCGGCGGTCAGACCCATCACCCGGTCGCCGGGCGCCAGGTCCGTGACCCCGGGGCCGGTCTCCAGGACGGTCCCGGCGGCTTCGCTGCCGAGCGTGGCGTCGCCGGGGTAGAGGCCGAGCGTGATGAGCACGTCGCGGAAGTTGAGTCCCGCGGCCCGCACGGCGATCCGGACCTCGCCCGCGGCCAGCGGGCGGTCGGTGTCGGAGGGGACGAGCGCCAGGCCCTCCAGCGATCCCTTGGTGACCGCTTGCAGCAGCCACGGCCCTTCGGTGGGCGCCGCCGACGCGGTCGCCCGGGCCAGCCGGGGTGCCAGCACCCGCCCGCCGCGCACCGCGACCTGCGCGTCTCCCAGACCGGCGAGCGCGGCCCAGTCCGGCGCCGTTCCTTCGCCGGCACCGCTGCCCGCGTTGTCGGAGCTGTTGGCGGTGTCGCCGGTGTCGCCGGCCGGGTCGAGGTCCACCAGGGCGAACCGTCCCGGGTGCTCCGACTGCGCGCTGCGCACCAGACCCCACGCGGCAGCCGCCGCCACATCCGGCGCCTCCCCACCGGTCGAGACCGCACCCCGCGTCACCAGCACCAACCGCGCACCCGACAACGCATCCGCAGCCAGCCACCCCTGCACCAGCTCCAGCGTCCGCGCCGCCACCGCACGTACCGAACGCGCCACGTCCACCGCGCCGTCGTCCGCCGCGCCGCCTTCGGGCACCGTGCCGGACGGCACCACCGTCAGCACCGCGTCCGGCACCGTCGCACCGGCCGCGACCGCGCCGACCAGGGCGTCGAGGTCCGCGAAACGCTCGCCGGCCGCCGTACCCTCCTGCGCACCCGGTACCGCGACCTCACCGAGCACCGCGACGCTCGCCGGGGCAGCGCCGTCCGCGCCCGCGGCCTCGGTCCACTCCATCGTGAACAGCGAGCCGTCGGCCGCCCGCGCGGCACCCGCCAACTGCGCCTGGTCCACCGGCCGGGAGGCGAGTTCCCGTACGCAGGCGATCAGCCCGCCGTTCTCGTCGGCGATGTCGATCCGGCTCGCGGACCGTCCGGCCGGGGTGATCCGGACCCGCGCCCGCGACACCCCGCGCTGGTCCAGCCGGACGCCGGACCAGGAGAACGGCAGCTCCACCGCCGACGTCCCGTCCCGGTCGAGCAGCCCGCCGTGCAGCGCGGCGTCGAGCAGGGCCGGGTGAATCCCGAACTCCCGCGCGGACCCGGCTTCCTCGGGGAGGGCGATCTCGGCGTAGACGTCCTGGCCGTCGCGCCAGGCCGCCCGCAGCGCCTGGAACGCGGGGCCGTACTCGTACTCGGCGTCGGCCAGCCGCTCGTACAGTCCCTCGACCGGGACCGGTTCGGCGCCCGGCGGCGGCCACTCGGCCGGGAACGCCAGCGCGAGCAGGCCGGTCTCCTCGGCCAGCACACCTCGTGCGTGGCAGGTCATCACGTCGTCCGCCGGGGCCGGGCCGTCCTGCTCGGCGGCACGCGACCGGGTGTAGATCGCCACGTCGCGGCGGCCGTCCGGGCCCGGTTCGCCGACCATGACCTGCAACGGCACCGCCTCGTGGACGGGCACCGGCAGCGGGACCTGGAGGACGAGTTCGTCCACCACCGGGCAGCCCACCTGCCGGCCGGCCGCCAGGGCGAGTTCCACCAGTGCCGCGCCCGGTGCGATGACCGCGCCGAGGACGGCGTGGTCCGCGCTCCACGGCTGGACCTCCTGCGACAGCCGCCCGGCGAAGAGCCACTGGCCCTGGTCGCCGACCGGGACCGCGGCGGTGAGCAGCGGGTGGTCGAGCCTGCCCAGCCCGGATACGGCGGGGTCGCCCGCCCCGGTGAGCGAGGACAGCCAGTAGCGCTCGTGCTGGAAGGCGTACGTCGGCAGGGATACGGCCCTGGCACCGGTGCCGGCGTAGTACGCGGCCCAGTCGACCACGACCCCGGCCGCATGGGCCTGGCCGAGGAACCCGGCGAACGCCTCCGGCTCACCCTGACGGGCCCGCAACGCGGGCACCAGCACCGCCTCGCTGTCGACCTCCTCCAAAACCTGGCGGGCCAGCGCGGTCAACGATCCGTCCGGCCCCAACTCCAGGAACCACGTCACCCCGAGCCCGGCCAGCGCGGTGATCCCATCAGCGAAGCGGACCGCCTCCCGCGCATGCCGCACCCAATACGACGGGTCCGCCAGCTCACCCGGCAACGTCACCGCACCGGTCACGTTCGACACCACCGGAATGACGGGCTCGGCGAACCGCAACCCGCCCGCCACCTCCGCGAACTCCGCCAACATCGGCTCCATCAACGCCGAGTGGAACGCATGAGACACCCGCAACCGGGTCGTCTTCACCCCCTCCCACACCGGAAGCCGCAGCCACTCCTCCAGCGCCTCCTGCTCACCGGACACCACGACCGCCCGGGCACCGTTCACCGCGGCAATCGACAACCGGTCCTCGAACCCGGCCAACGACTCCCGCACCTGCTCCTCACCAGCCTGCACCGCCACCATCCCGCCGCCGGCCGGCAACGCACCCATCAACCGACCCCGAGCCGCCACCAACGCGCTCGCATCCGGCAGAGACAGCACCCCGGCCACATGCGCCGCCGCGATCTCCCCCACCGAATGCCCGACCAGGAAGTCCGGCCTCATCCCCAGCGACTCCGCCAACCGGAACAGCGCCACCTCGACCGCGAACAACCCCGCCTGAGTGAACTGCGTCGCGTTCAGCAACCCGGCCTCCACCGAGCCCTCTTCCGCCGCCAACACCTCCGACAACGGCCGCTCCAACAACGGATCAAGCTCCGCACACACCTCCTCCAGCGCCCGCGCGAACACCGGGAACACCGACGCCAACCCCAACCCCATCCGCGCCCGCTGCGCCCCCTGACCCGAGAACACGAACGCCGTCTTCCCCGACGCCGCGCGTCCTTGAACGATGCCCGCACCCGGCTCACCGACAGAGAGCGCCGCCAACCCCGCCAGCAACGACTCCCGATCAGCAGCAGTCACCGCCGCACGATGCTCCAGATGCGCCCGCGTCGTCGCCGCCGAGAACGCCGTGTCCAGCACACCCAGTTCCGGCCGCGCCAGCAGGTGCTCCCGCAACCGACCGGCCTGCGCCCGCAACGCCACTTCATCCTTCGCCGACACCACCACCGGCACCACGGGCAGCACCACCTCGGGCTGCTGCTCGGGCTCCTCGGCGAGCGCCGGGGCCTCTTCCACGATCACGTGCGCGTTGGTGCCGCTGACGCCGAAGGACGACACGCCCGCACGGCGCACCCGCTCCCCCGCCGGCCAGGGCCGGGCCTCGGTCAGCAGCCTGACCGCGCCCGACTCCCAGTCCACGTGCGGGGACGGCGCGTCCACGTGCAAGGTGGCGGGGAGTTGCTCGTGCCGCAGCGCCTGCACCATCTTGATGACGCCGGCCACGCCGGCCGCCGTCGAGGAGTGGCCGATGTTCGACTTGATCGAGCCCAGCCACAGGGGCTGCCCGGCGTCGCGGCGCTGGCCGTAGGTCGCCAGCAGCGCGTGCGCCTCGATCGGGTCTCCCAGCCGGGTACCCGTGCCGTGGCCCTCGACCGCGTCGACCTGGTCAGGGCGCAGGCCCGCCGAGGCCAACGCGGTCCGGATCACGCGTTCCTGGGCCGGGCCGCTCGGCGCGGTCAGCCCGTTGGACGCGCCGTCCTGGTTCACCGCGGTGCCTCGCAGCACCGCCAGCACGTTGTGCCCCAGACGGCGGGCGTCCGACAGGCGCTCCAGCACGATCAGGCCGAGGCCGTCGGAGAAGCCGGTCCCGTCAGCCCCGGCCGCGTACGACCGGCACCGGCCGTCGGGTGACAGGCCGCGCTGCCGGGAGAACTCCACCAGCAGGAACGGCCCGGACAGGACCGTCACGCCGCCGGCCAGCGCCATCGAGCACTCACCGGAACGCAGCGCCTGCGCGGCCAGGTGCATCGCCACCAGTGACGACGAGCACGCCGTGTCCACGGAGACCGCGGGACCTTCCAGGCCCAGGCTGTACGCCACCCGGCCCGAGACCACGCTCGTGGTTCCGCCGGTCATCCGGAACCCTTCGAGCTCCGGCCCGCCGCCTCCGGTCATCAGCCCCGAGACGTAGTCGGAGGGGCCGACGCCGCAGAAGACGCCGGTGTCGCTGCCGCGCAGCGAGGCCGGGTCGATCCCGGCGTCCTCCAGCGCCTCCCAGGCGCCTTCGAGCAGCAACCGCTGCTGCGGGTCCATCGCCAGCGCCTCGCGCGGGCTGATCCCGAAGAACCCCGCGTCGAAGTCCCCGGCCTCGTCGAGGAACCCGCCGCCGCGCGTGTACACGGTGCCGGCCTGGTCGGGGTCCGGGTCGTACAGCCGCTCCAAGTTCCAACCACGGTCACCGGGCAGCTCCGATATCGCGTCCCGACCCGCAGCGACCAGGTCCCACAACTGCTCGGGCGACGACGCGCCACCCGGATACCGGCAGCTCATGCCCACGATCGCCAGCGGCTCGTCCGCATCCGCCCGCCGCCGGGCCGGAACCCGCGCCGCCACCGCCTTCCCGGGGCTCACGCCCGACATCTGCGTCACCAGGAACTTCGCGACCGCCGTCGGCCTCGGGTGGTCGAATATCAGGGTGGCGGGGAGCTTGACTCCGGTCGCCTGGGCCAGCCGGTTGCGCAGTTCGACCGCGGAGAGCGAGTCGAAGCCCAACTCCTTGAAGGCCCGGCCCGCGTCGACCGCCGACGCCGACGCGTGCCCGAGCACCGCCGCCACCTGCGCGGTCACCACATCGAGCGCCACTTGTTCCCACTGTTCCCGGTCCACCCCGGCCAGCCGGGTCGCGAGGGACCCGCCGCCGCCCGCGCGGGCCGGGCGGCCCGGCGAACGCACCAGCCCGGCCAGCAACGGCACCGCCGTCCCGGCCCGGGCCTGCGCCCGCAGCGCGGCCAGATCCAGTTGCACCGGAGCGACCAGCGCGGCATCCACCCGCTGCGCGGTGCCCAGCAGTTCGAGGCCCAGCTCGGAGGAGAGCGGCTGTACGCCCAGCCGGTTCAGCCTGGTCAGTTGCGCGGCGTCCAGCTCCGCGGTCATCCCGGTCTCCGCCGCCCACAGACCCCACGCCAGCGATACGGCCGGGCGCCTCCGTGCCCGCCGTCGCGCCGCCAGCGCGTCCAACCCGGCGTTCGCCGCAGCGTAGTTGCCCTGCCCCGCGCTCCCGATCAAGGCGGCGACCGAAGAGAACAGCACGAACGACTGGAGGTCGGTACCGGCCGTCAACTCGTCGAGCAGCAGCGCCGCTTCGAGCTTCGGCCGCATCACCCGCTCAAGCTGCTCCGGCGTCATCGACTCCAGCAGCCCGTCGTCCAGGACACCGGCCGCGTGCACCACGCCCGCCAGCGGAACCTCCAACGAGCCCAGCAGCGCGGTCAGTTGCTCCCGGTCGGCCACATCACACGCAGCGACCCGAACGTGGCACCCGGCCGCTTCCAACTCCGCGACCAACTCACCCGCACCCGGAGCCTCCAGACCCCGCCTCGACGCCAGCACCAGATGCCGCGCACCACCAACGGTGACCAAGTGCCGTGCCACCAGCGCACCCAGACCCCCGGTCCCACCCGTCACCAGCACCGTGCTGTCCGCACCGGCGCCCAGCAGCGGCTCCGTCCCCAGCGCCGCGGGCACGACGGCCCGCGTCAGCCGCGGAGCGAGCACCTGCCCGCCGCGCACCGCCACCTGCGGCTCGTCGTACGCGGCGAGCGCGGTCCAGTCCGGCCCCGCCCCTCCGTCGCCGCCGGCCGGCTCCAGGTGCGGGTCCAGCTCCGGGTCGAGGTCCACCAGGGTGAACCGTCCCGGGTGCTCGGACTGCGCGCTGCGCACCAGACCCCACGCGGCAGCCGCCGCCACATCCGGCGCCTCCCCACCGGTCGAGACCGCACCCCGCGTCACCAGCACCAACCGCGCACCCGACAACGCATCCGCGGCCAGCCACCCCTGCACCAGACCCAGCGTCCGCGCCGCCACCGCACGTACCGAACGCGCCACGTCCACCGCGCCGTCGTCCGCCGCGCCGCCCTCGGGCACCGTGCCGGACGGCACCACCGTCACCACCGCGTCCGGCACCGTCGCACCGGCCGCGACCGCGCCGACCAGGGCCCCGAGATCCGCGAAGTGCTCGTCCGTACCGGTCGGTTCACCGATGCCGGCCACCCGCGGCCGGGCCGTGTCCGCGGCCTGGGCGACGGGGCTCCACTCCACCGTGTAGAGCGATCCGGCCTCCGGGCGCCGCGCGCCTTCCAGTTGCCCCTGGTCCACCGGCCGGAACGCGAGCTGCTCGGCGCTGAAGACCAGTTCGCCCTGCTCGTCGGCGATGTCGGCCCGCAGCGTGGAGTCGGCCGTCGAGGTGATACGGACCCGCACCCGGCCGGAGCCGGGCAGTCCGAGCCGCACGCCCGACCAGGAGAAGGGCAGTTGGGCGGCGTGGTCCTCACCCGTGTCGAGCCAGCCGAGTCCTCCGTGCAGCGAGGCGTCGAGGAGCCCGGGGTGGATGCCGTACTGGCGGGCACTCGCGATGTGGTCGTCGGGGAGGGCGACCTCCGCGTAGATGTACTCGTCCTGCTCCCAGGCGGTGTGCAGGCCCTTGAAGGAGGGGCCGTAGTCGTAGCCGAGGCCGGCGAGGCGGTCGTAGAGGTCGTGGACGGCGACGGGCCGGGCGTCCTGCGGCGGCCAGGTCTGCGCCCAGTCCGCGGGTGCGGGGACACCGGTGTCGGGTGTCAGGATGCCGCGGGCGTGGCAGGTGGGCTGGACACTCTCCTGCCCCTTGCTCTCGCTCGGCGCGGTGTAGATCGCGAGTTCACGGCGTCCGTCCTCGTCGGGCGCCGCCACCGTGACCTGGAGGTCGAGCTCGTCGCCCTCGGACAGCAGCAGCGGAACCTGGAGCACCAGTTCCTCGACGACCGGGCAGTCCACTTGGCCGCCTGCCGCCAGTGCCAGTTCCACCAGGGCGACGCCGGGAACGATCACCATGCCGAACACCGCGTGGTCGCGGACCCATGCCTGCGAGTCCAACGACACGCGCCCGGTGAACACCCACTCCCCCCGGTCGCCGACCCGCACCGCGGCCGACAGCATCGGGTGCCCGAACCGCGCCAGCCCGGCCCCTGCCAGGTCCCCACCCCCGGCGCCCACCGGCAGCCAATACCGCGACCGCTGGAACGCATACCCCGGCAGATCAACCCGCCGACCGCCACTCCCGGCAAAGAACGCGGACCAATCCACCTGTGCGCCGGCCACATGCGCCTCAGCGAGCGACATCGCGAACCGACCCGGACCACCCTCACCACGCCGCAACGACCCGATCACCCGAACCCGATCACCACCCTCCACCTCACCGGCCGTCTCCGACACCGCAGAAACCAACACCGGATGCGGCGACATCTCCACAAAGAACCCCGCACCCTCCGCCACCAACTCCCGCACCGCACCCTCAAAACCCACCTGCCCACGCAAATTCCTGAACCAATACCCCCCATCCAACATCTCCGTCCCCACAAACCCACCCACCGCCGTCGAATAGAACGGCACCCGCCCCGAAACCGGCACAAGAGGCGCCAACACCTCCAACAACGCCTCCTCCATCACCCCCACCTGAGCCGAATGCGACGCATAATCCACCGGCACCCGCCGCGCCCGCACCCCGTTCCGTTTCCACCCCTCCAACAACTCCTCCAACAACCCCGCCTCACCCGACACCACCACCGACCGCGGAGAATTCACCGCCGCCACCGACACCCGACCGCCATACTCCTCGACCACCTCAGCCACCTCATCAGCCGGCAACCCCACCGACACCATTCCCCCCAACCCCGCCAACAACTCCCCCACCAAACGCGACCGCAACACCACCACCCGCACCGCATCCACCAACGACAAACCCCCCGCCACATACGCCGCCGCAATCTCCCCCTGCGAATGCCCCACCACCACATCCGGCTCCACCCCACACGACCGCCACAACGCCGCCAACCCCACCATCACCGCAAACAACACCGGCTGCACCACATCCACCCGCTCCAACGACGGCGCACCCTCAACCCCCCGCAACACCTCCACCACACTCCAATCCACCAACCCACCCAACGCCTCATCACACGCCGCCACCTCCCCCGCAAACACCACAGAAGAATCCAACAACCCCACCGCCATGCCCACCCACTGCGCACCCTGACCAGGAAAAACAAACACCGTCTTCCCCGACACCGAACGATCCTGCACCACCCCCACACCCGGCTCACCGACAGAAAGCGCCGCCAGCCCCGCCAGCAAACCCTCACGATCAGCAGAAGTCACCGCGGCACGATGCTCCAAATGCGCCCGCGTCGTCGCCGCCGAGAACGCCGTATCCAACACACCAAGCTCCGCACGCGCCAGCAGATGCTCCCGCAACCGACCCGCCTGCGCCCGCAACCCCACCTCATCCCTCGCCGACACCACCACCGGCACCAACGGCAGGCTCTTCTCGGGCTGCTCCGCCGGCTCCTCGGCGGCCGCCGGAGCCTCCTCCAGGATCATGTGCGCGTTCGTGCCGGAGACGCCGAAGGACGACACGGCCGCGCGGCGGGGCCGGCCGGGGTCGGTCCAGGGGCGGGACTCGGTCAGCAGCCTGACGGCGCCCGACTCCCAGTCCACGTGCGAGGACGGCTCGTCCACGTGCAAGGTGGCGGGGAGTTGCCGGTGCCGGAGCGCCTGCACCATCTTGATCACCCCGGCCACGCCGGCCGCGGCCGAGGAGTGGCCGATGTTCGACTTGATCGAGCCGAGCCACAACGGCCGCTCGGCGTCGCGGCCTTGCCCGTACGTCGCCAGCAGCGCCTGAGCTTCGATCGGGTCACCGAGGCGCGTGCCCGTGCCGTGCCCCTCGACCGCGTCGACCTGGTCGGGACGCAGCCCGGCCGCGGCCAGCGCGTTCCGGATCACCCGCTCCTGGGCCGGACCGCTCGGCGCCGTAAGCCCGTTGGACGCGCCGTCCTGGTTCACCGCGCTGCCGCGAACCACCGCCAGCACCCGGTGACCCAGACGCTGAGCGTCCGACAACCGCTCCATCACGACCAGGCCGACACCGTCGGAGAAGCCGGTCCCGTCAGCCCCGGCCGCGTACGACCGGCACCGGCCGTCGGGTGACAGGCCGCGCTGCCGGGAGAACTCCACCAGCAGGAACGGCCCGGACATCACGGTCGCTCCGCCGGCCAGGGCCAGCGAGCACTCGCCGTTGCGCAGTGCCTGCGCGGCCAGGTGCATCGCCACCAAGGAGGAGGAGCACGCGGTGTCCACGGAGACCGCGGGGCCCTGGAGCCCGAAGGTGTAGCTCAGCCGTCCCGAGACGACGCTCGTCGTGGTGCCGGTCAGTTTGAAGCCTTCCAGCTCGGGCGTCGCGCCCCGGCCGTACTCGGAGGCGACCGCGCCGCAGAACACGCCGGTGTCGCTGCCGCGCAGCGAGCCCGGGTCGATCCCGGCGTCCTCCAGCGCTTCCCAGGCACCTTCGAGCAGCAGCCGCTGCTGCGGGTCCATCGCCAGCGCCTCGCGCGGGCTGATCCCGAAGAACCCCGCGTCGAACTCGCCGGCTCCGTCGAGATATCCGCCGCCGCGCGCGTACACCGTGCCGGCCCGCTCCGGGTCCGGGTCGTACAGCCGCTCCAGGTCCCAACCACGGTCCCCCGGCAGACCCGATATCGCGTCCCGACCCTCGGCGACCAGGTCCCACAGCCCCTCGGGCGACGACGCGCCACCCGGATACCGGCAGCTCATGCCCACGATCGCCAGCGGCTCGTCCACGTCGGCCCGCCGCCGGGCCGGAACCCGCGCCGCCACCGCCTTCCCGGCGCCCGCGTCGGCACCGGGTACCTGCGTCACCAGGAACTTCGCCACCGCGACCGCGGTCGGGTGGTCGAACACCAAGGTCGCGGGCAACTTGAGTCCGGTCGCCTGGACCAGGCGGTTGCGCAGTTCGACCGAGGAGAGCGAGTCGAAGCCCTGCTCCTTGAAGGCCCGTCCCGATTCCACCGTGGACGCCGACGCGTGCCCGAGCACCGCCGCCACCTGCGCGGTCACCAGCTCCAGCGTCACCCGTTCCCACTGCTCGCGCTCGACTCCCGCGAGCCGGGTCGCCAGCGACCCTCCGCCGCCCGCGCGCCCCGCACGGCCGGGCGAGCGGACCAGCCCGGCGAGCAACGGCACGGCTGTCCCGGCCCGGGCCTGCTCGCGCAGCGCGGCCAGGTCCAGTTGGACCGGAGCGACCAGCGCGGCATCCACCCGCTGTGCCGCGTCGAGCAGTTCGAGCCCCAGCTCGGAGGAGAGCGCCTGCACACCCATGCGCTCCAACCGGGCGAGTTGCGCGGCGTCCAGCTCCCCGGTCATCCCGGTCTCCGCCGCCCACAGGCCCCACGCCAGCGACACCGCCGGACGACCCTGCGCCCGCCGCCACGCCGCCAACGCGTCCAACCCGGCGTTCGCCGCAGCGTAGTTGCCCTGCCCCGCACTCCCGATCAACGCCGCCACCGAGGAGAACAGCACGAACGACCGCAGGTCCAGCTCCGCCGTCAACTCGTCCAGCAGCAAGGCCGCGTCCAGCTTCGGCCGCAACACGCGGTCCACCTGCTCCGGCGTCAGCGACGCCACCAGCCCGTCCTCCAGGACACCGGCCGCGTGTACGACACCGGTCAGTGGAACCTCCAACGAGCCCAGCAACGAGGTCAGTTGCTCGCGGTCCGCCACATCACACGCGGCAACCCGCACCTGGCATCCGGCGGCCTCCAACTCCGCGACCAACTCGCCCGCGCCCGGCGCCTCCAGACCCCGCCTCGACGCCAGCACCAGATGCCGCGCACCACCGGCAGTGACCAAGTGCCGTGCCACCAGCGCACCCAGACCCCCGGTCCCACCCGTCACCAGCACCGCGCCATCCGTGCCGGCGCCCAGCAGCGGCTCCGTCCCCAGTGCCGCGGGCACGACGGCCCGCGTCAGCCGCGGAGCGAGCACCTGCCCGCCGCGCACCGCCACCTGCGGCTCGTCGTACCCGACGAGCGCGGCAAGCCCCGGGCCCGTCGCGTCGCGGCCGGCCGGGTCCAGGTGCGGGTCCAGCTCCGGGTCGAGGTCCACCAGGACGAAGCGCCCCGGGTGCTCGGACTGCGCGCTGCGCACCAGGCCCCACGCGGCAGCCGCCGCCACATCCGGTGCCTCCGCGCCGACCGCGATCGCACCCCGGGTCACCAGCACCAACCGGGACTCCGCCAGGGCGTCCGCGGCCAGCCACTCCTGCACCAGTGCGAGCGTCCGCGCCGCTACCTCGTGCGCGGTCCCCGCCACGTCCACCGCGCCGCCGTCAAGCACCGCGCCGCCGTCGTCGAGCGCCGCGCCGGACGGCACCGCCGCCACCACCGCACCCGGCACCGCCGCACCGGCCGCCACCGCACCGACCAGCGCGTCGAGGTCCGCGAACCGCTCGCCGGCCTCCGTACCCTCCTGCGCACCCGGCACCGCGACCTCACCGAGCACCGCGACGCTCGCCGGGGCAGCGCCGCTCGCGCCCGCGGCCTCGGCCCACTCCACCGTGAACAGCGAACCGTCGGCCGCCCGCGCGGCCCCCGCCAACTGCGCCTGGTCCACCGGCCGGAGCACGAGGGACCGGACCGACACCACCGGGGCGCCGGAGTCGTCGACCGCGTCGAACCGCACCGTGGAGTCGCCGATGGCCCCGGCGCGGACCCGCAGCCGTGAGACGCCCTGGCGCCCGAGCCGGACACCGGTCCAGCTGAACGGCATCTTGTGCTGGCTGCCGCCGGTGAACAGGGGCACGCCGCCTTGCACCACCGCGTCGAAGAGCGCCGGGTGGATGCCGAACTCGCCGGCCGGACCCGCGTACTCGTCCGCCAGCGCGACCTCGACGTAGATGTCGTCCCCGTCGCGCCAGGCCGCCCGCATCCCCTGGAAGACCGGCCCGTAGTCGTACCCGAGGTCGGTGAGCTGGTCGTAGAGCCGCTCGGCCGGGACCGGTTCGGCGTCCGGCGGCGGCCACTGCGCCGCCCAGGCCGCGGCCGGCTCGGGCTCGGTCTCGGCGGCGAGTACGCCCCGCGCGTGGCAGATCGACCCGCCCCGCTCGCCGCCCTCGGGAGTGGTGTAGATCGCGACGGCACGGTGGCCGTTCTCGTCGGCCTCCGCGACGGTGACCTGGAGCTGCACCGAGGAATCCCCGGCGAGCAACAGGGGTGCGCCCAGGACTAGTTCCTCCACCACCGGGCAGCCCACGTGGCCGCCCGCCGTCAGCGCGAGCTCCACCAGCGTGACGCCGGGCACGACGACCGTGCCGAAGAGCATGTGCTCGGTGACCCAGGAGTCCGTGTCCGTGCCCAACCGCCCGGTGAACAGCCACTGGTCCTGGTCGCCGATCCGCACGCCCGCGGTCAGCAAGGGGTGATCGACACGCTCGGCCCCGGCCGCGACCGAGCCCTGGGCCCCGGCCCCCGACAACTGCCAGTAGCGTTCCCGCTGGAAGGCGTACGTCGGCAGGGATACGGTCCTGGCACCGGTGCCGGCGTAGAACGCGGCCCAGTCCACGGGAACTCCGGCCGCGTGCACGGCCGCGGCGAACCCGGCGAACGCGGCCGGCTCCTCCTGCCGGGCCCGCAGCGCCGCCACGAACACCGCCTGCCCGGCGGCCTCGTCGCCGCTCGCGGCCTCCACCGCCTGGCGGGCCAGCGCGGTCAACGACCCGTCCGGCCCCAACTCCAGGAACCGCGTCACCCCAAGACCAGCCAACGCGCTGATCCCATCAGCGAAGCGGACCGCCTCCCGCGCATGCCGCACCCAATACGACGGGTCCGCCAACTCACCCGGCACCGTCACCGCACCCGTCACGTTCGACACCACCGGAATGACCGGCTCAGCGAACCGCAAACGGCCCGCCACCTCCGCGAACTCCGCCAACATCGGCTCCATCAACGCCGAGTGGAACGCATGAGACACCCGCAACCGGGTCGTCTTCACCCCCTCCCACACCGGAAGCCGCAGCCACTCCTCCAGCGCCTCCTGCTCGCCCGAGACGACCACCGCACGCGGTCCGTTGATCGCCGCGACCGACAACCGATCGGTGAACCCGGCCAAGGAAGCGCGCACTTGCTCTTCATCGGCCTGCACCGCCACCATCCCGCCACCGGCCGGCAACGCACCCATCAACCGACCCCGAGCCGCCACCAACGCGCTCGCATCCGGCAGAGACAGCACCCCGGCAACGTGAGCCGCCGCGATCTCCCCCACCGAGTGACCGACCAGGAAGTCCGGCCTCATGCCGAGCGACTCCGCCAGCCGGAACAGCGCCACCTCGACCGCGAACAGACCTGCCTGCGTGAACTGCGTCGCGTTCAGCAACCCGGCCTCCGCCGAGCCCTCTTCCGCCGCCAGCACCTGCGACAACGGTTGCTCCAACAGCGGGTCAAGCTCCGCACACACCTCGTCCAGCGCCCGCTTGAACACCGGGAACACCGATGCCAACCCCAAGCCCATCCGGGCCCGCTGCGCCCCCTGACCCGAGAACACGAACGCCGTCTTCCCCGGCACCGCCCGCCCCTGCACCACACCCGCACCCGGCTCGCCCAGCGACAGCGCCGCCAGCCCCGCCAGCAACGACTCCCGGTCACCGGCCACCACCGCGGCCCGCTCCTCCAGGTGGGATCGCGTGGTCGCGGCCGAGAACGCCGTGTCCAGCACACCGAGCTCCGGCCGCGCCAGCAGGTGCTCCCGCAACCGCCGGGCCTGCGCCCGCAACGCCACTTCATCCTTCGCCGAGACCAACACCGGTACCACCGGCCGGACTTCCCGTTCCGCTTGAGCGGAAGCCCGCGAGCCCGTGCCAGTGCCCGAGCCCGATTCCGGCTCCGTGTCGCTCTGCGATGGCGCCTCCTCCAGGATCAGGTGGGCGTTCGTGCCCGAGATCCCGAAGGACGACACGCCCGCGCGGCGGGGACGTTCACCGGCCAGCCAGGGCTGGGCGTCGGTCAGCAGCCTGACGGCGCCCGACTCCCAGTCCACCTGCGAGGACGGCGCGTCCACGTGCAGCGTCGCCGGGAGCCGCTCGTGGCGCATCGCCTGCACCATCTTGATGACACCGGCCACCCCGGCCGCCATCGAGGAGTGGCCGATGTTCGACTTGATCGAGCCCAACCACAGCGGGTCGCCGGCCTCGCGGTCCTGCCCGTACGTCGCGAGCAGCGCGTGCGCCTCTATGGGGTCACCGAGCCGCGTGCCCGTGCCGTGCCCCTCGACCGCGTCGACCTCGTCGGGACGCAGGCCGGCCGCGGACAGTGCCGCGCGGATCACCCGCTCCTGCGACGGGCCGCTCGGCGCCGTAAGCCCGTTGGACGCACCGTCCTGGTTCACCGCGCTGCCCCGGACCACCGCCAGCACCCGGTGTCCGCGGCGCCGGGCGTCCGACAGCCGCTCCATCACGACCAGGCCGACACCGTCGGAGAAGCCGGTGCCGTCAGCGCCCTCCGCGTACGACTTGCACCGGCCGTCCGCGGCCAGCCCGCGCTGCCGGGAGAACTCCACCAGCAGGAACGGCGTGGACAGCACCGTGACGCCGCCGGCCAGCGCCAGCGAGCACTCACCGGAACGCAGCGCCTGCGCGGCCAGGTGCATCGCCACCAGCGACGACGAGCACGCCGTGTCCACCGACACCGCGGGACCCTCCAGGCCCAGGCTGTACGCCACCCGGCCGGACACCACGCTCGTCGTTCCGCCGGTCAGCCGGAAACCCTCCAGGTCCGACCGGCCGCCCGGCGCCGACCCCGACCCCGGGTAGTCCGAGATGCCGACGCCGCAGAACACGCCGGTGTCGCTGCCGCGCAGCGAGGCCGGGTCGATCCCGGCGTCCTCCAGCGCCTCCCACGACCCCTCCAGCAACAGCCGCTGCTGCGGGTCCATCGCCAGCGCCTCGCGCGGGCTGATCCCGAAGAACCCCGCGTCGAAGTCGCCCACCCCGTCGGCGAATCCGCCGCGCTGGGCGTAGAACGTCCCGACCTTGTCCGGGTCCGGGTCGTGCAGCCGCTCCAGGTCCCAGCCACGGTCCTCGGGCAGCCCCGCCATCGCGTCCCGGCCGGTCGCCACCAGGTCCCACAACTGCTCGGGCGACGACGCGCCACCCGGGTACCGGCAACTCATCCCCACGATCGCCAGCGGCTCGGTGGACTGCGCCATGAGTCGCCGGTTCTGCTGCCGAAGTCGCTCGGCTTCCTTGACCGACCGCCTCAGGGCTTCGACGAGCTCGTTCTGGTCGCCAGCCATGCTTGTTCCTCCAGGTTCAGGCGCAAAGCGGGGGTAAGTCGGTTGGCACGCTTGTGCTTAAACTGCGGTCTCTTCGGTCATCCGGATGAGGGCCGCGGCGTCCATGTCGTCGATCGACTCGGTGCTGTCCTCCGCCGACGAGCCGTCGTCCGAGGCGCTGTTCACCAGTTCCAGGAGCGCGTCGAGCAGTCCCGACGCCCGCAGGCGGTTGATCGGGATCGATGTCAGCACGTCCCGGATCTCGTCCTCTTCCGACGAGCGGCGGCCGTTCGGCACGGTGCCGGGCATGGCGACCGGGATCATGTACTGGGTGACGGCGATCGCGGTGGGATGGTCGAAGACGAGCGTGGTCGGCAGCTTGAGGCCGGTCGCCTGGGTCAGGCGGTTGCGCAGTTCGACCGCGGAGAGCGAGTCGAAGCCCAGCTCCTTGAAGGCCCGGCCCGGGTCCACCGCCGATCCCGACGCGTGCCCGAGCACCGCCGCGACCTGCGCGGTCACCAGGTCCAGCGTCACCTGCTCCCAGTCCTCCCGTCCCACCTGGGCCAGCCGGGAGGCCAGCGACCCGTTCCCGCTCGCGGCCCGGGCCTGCCGGACCTGGACCCGTACGAGTCCGGCGAGCAAGGGCGGCGCCATCCCCTGCCGGGCCTGCGCCCGGATCGAGGCGAGGTCCAGTTGGACCGGGGCGACCAGCGCGGCGTCCACCCGCTGTGCCGCGTCGAGCAGTTCGAGCCCCAGCTCCGTGGGCAGCGGCTGGAGACCCAGCCGGTTCAGCCTGGTCAGGTCGGCGTCGTCCAGCTCACCGGTCATCCCGGTGCGGGTCTCCCACAGGCCCCAGGCCAGCGATACGGCCGGACGGCCCTGCGCCCGGCGCCGCGCGGCGACCGCGTCCAGTACGGCGTTGGCGGCGGCGTAGTTGCCCTGCCCGGGATTGCCGATCAACGCGGCCACCGAGGAGAACAGCACGAACGACTGGAGGTCGGTGCCGGCCGTCAACTCGTCGAGCAGCAGCGCCGCGTCGACCTTCGGCCGCATCACCCGGTCCAACTGCTCGGGGCTCAGCGACGCCACCACTCCGTCGTCCAGGACGCCGGCCGCGTGCACCACGCCCGCCAGCGGAACCTCCAACGAACCGAGGAGAGCGGACAGTTGCTCCCGGTCCGCCACATCACACGCAGCGACCCGCACCCGGCACCCGGCCGCTTCCAACTCCGCGACCAACTCACCCGCGCCCGGCGCCTCCAGACCCCGCCTCGACGCCAGCACCAGATGCCGCGCACCACCGGCAGTGACCAAGTGCCGTGCCACCAGCGCACCCAGACCCCCGGTGCCACCCGTCACCAGTACGGCGTGGCCCGGGTCCGCCGGCTGCGGAACCGTGAACACCACCTTGCCGGTGTTACGCCCCTCCCGCAGGAACCGGAACGCCTCCGCATACCGGCGGATATCCCAAGTACGGATGGGCGCGTGCGACAACATGCCCCCGTCGAGCATCTCCAGAATCTCGCCGAGCATCTGCCCCAGCCGCTCAGGACTGACCTCGAACAAGTCGAACGCCCGGTACTCCACACCCGGATGAGCCTCGGCCACCGCCTGCGGGTCGCGAACATCCGCCTTCCCCATCTCCAGGAACCGCCCACCCCGCGGCAACAACCCGAGCGAGGCGTCAACGAACTCACCCGCCAACGCGTCCAGCACCACATCCACACCCGCACCGCCGGTCTCCCGCGCGAACACCTCCGCGAACTCCAGGTCACGCGACGACGCGATCCGCTCGCTCGGCACACCCAGGGCCCGTACGGCATCCCACTTCGCCGGACTCGCCGTCGCGTAGACCTCCGCACCCAGATGCGCGGCGATCTGCACCGCCGCCATCCCGACACCGCCAGCCGCGGAATGCACCAGCACCCGCTCCCCGGCCGCCAACCCGCCGAGGTCCACCAGCCCGTAATAGGCGGTCAGGTACACCACCGGCACCGCGGCCGCCTGCTCGAACGACCAGCCCTCGGGCATCGGCGCGACCATCCGCCGATCCGCGATCGCCGCCGTACCGAACGACTCGAGGATCAGGCCCATCACCCGGTCACCGGGCGCCAGGTCCGTGACCCCGGGACCGGTCTCCAGGACGATCCCCGCCGCCTCACTGCCGAGCGGCGCGTCACCCGGGTACACGCCCAACGCGATCAGCACGTCACGGAAGTTGAGCCCCGCGGCCCGCACCGCGACCCGGACCTCGCCCGCCGCCAGCGGACGATCGGCACCGGACGGAACCAGGGCCAGGCCCTCCAGCGATCCCTTCGCGACCGACGCCAACCGCCACGGCCCCTCGGCGGGCACGGTGGCCCGCGTCAGCCGGGGTGCCAGCACCCGTCCCTCACGCACGGCCACCTGCGGCTCGTCGAGCAGGGCCAGCGTGGCCCAGTCCGGCTCCGCCTTCCCGCCGACAGCCTCCAGGTCCGACTCCGGGTCCAGGGCCGGGGCCAGGGCCGGGTCGAGGTCCACCAGCACGAACCGCCCCGGGTGCTCGGACTGCGCGCTGCGCACCAGACCCCACGCGGCAGCAGCCGCCACATCCGGCGCCTCCCCACCGGTCGAGACCGCACCCCGCGTCACCAGCACCAACCGCGCACCCGACAACGCATCCGCGGCCAGCCACCCCTGCACCAGACCCAGCGTCCGCGCCGCCACCGCCCGTGCGGCGTCGGCTTCGTCGCCAGGACCTGACGTGGCACCGACCGTGGCGACCACCACGTCCGGCGCCGCCGCGCCCGCGGCCAGGGTCGACTCCAGGGCGTCCAGATCCGCGTAGCGCTCACCGGGGCCGGCCGGTCCGCCGAGCAGGGCCACCGGCACCAGGGCCGGCACCAACCCGGCGTCGTCCGCCGCCCGGACCGGGACCCACTCCACCGTGAAGAGGCTGTCCTGCCCGTTGCCCTGCGCGCGTTCGAGCTGCGCCTGGTCGACGGGACGGAAGGCGACGGCGTCCACCGCCGCGATCACGGCCCCCGAGTCGTCGGCCATGTCGATACGGAACGCGGAGTCGCCCGTGGGAGTGAGCATGACCCGGGCCCGCGGCCCGGACGCCGGCCCGGTCCTGATCCCCGACCACGCGAAGGGCAGGCCCACCGGGGAGCCGGCCTGCATCTCCAGCAGGCTGCCGTGCAACGCGGCGTCCAGCAGCGCCGGGTGGATGCCGAACCCCTGGCCGGAACCGGCGTGGTCGTCCGGCAGGACCACCTCGGCGTAGACCTGCTCGCCGTCGCGCCAGGCCGCCTGCAAGCCCTGGAACAGCGGCCCGTACTCGTAACCGGCCTCCGACAGCCGCTCGTACAGCCCCTCGACCGGCACCGCGACGGCGCCCTCCGGCGGCCAGTACGCGGGGAACGGCACCGCGGGAGCCTCGACCTCCGAGCCGAGCTTGCCGCGGGCGTGGCAGGTGGGCTGGGCGGCGGCCTCCTGCCCACCGCTCTCACCCGGCGCGGTGTAGATCGCGAGGTCACGGCGTCCGTCCTCGTCCGGCGCTCCGACGGTGACCTGGAGATCGAGCGCCGCGCCCTCGGCCAGCAGCAACGGAACCTGCAACACCAGTTCCTCGACGACCGGGCACCCCGCGCGCGCCCCCGCCGCCAGCGCCAACTCCACCAGCGCGGCCCCCGGCACGATCACCATGCCGAACACCGCGTGATCGCGCGTCCACGGCTGGGCCTCCTGCGATACCCGCCCGGTGAACACCCACTCGTCACGGTCGCCGACCCGCACCGCGGCCGACAGCATCGGATGCCCGAACCGCGCCAACCCAGCACCCGCCAGATCACCGCCCCCGGCCCCCACCGGCAGCCAATACCGCGACCGCTGGAACGCATACCCCGGCAGATCAACCCGCCGACCGCCACTCTCGGCAAAGAACGCGGACCAATCCACCCCCACACCCGCCACATGCGCCTCAGCAAGCGACATCGCGAACCGACCCGGACCACCCTCACCACGCCGCAACGACCCGATCACCCGAACCCGATCACCACCCTCCACCTCACCCACCGTCTCCGACACCGCAGAAACCAACACCGGATGCGGCGACATCTCCACAAAGAACCCCGCACCCTCCGCCACCAACTCCCGCACCGCACCCTCAAAACCCACCTGCCCACGCAAATTCCTGAACCAATACCCCCCATCCAACATCTCCGTCCCCACAAACCCACCCACCGCCGTCGAATAGAACGGCACCCGCCCCGAAACCGGCACAAGAGGCGCCAACACCTCCAACAACGCCTCCTCCATCACCCCCACCTGAGCCGAATGCGACGCATAATCCACCGGCACCCGCCGCGCCCGCACCCCCTCCCGCTTCCACCCCTCCAACAACTCCTCCAACAACCCCGCCTCACCCGACACCACCACCGACCGCGGAGAATTCACCGCCGCCACCGACACCCGACCCCCATACCCCGCAACCACCTCAGCCACCTCACCAGCCGGCAACCCCACCGACACCATCCCCCCCAACCCCGCCAACAACTCCCCCACCAAACGCGACCGCAACACCACCACCCGCACCGCATCCACCAACGACAAACCCCCCGCCACATACGCCGCCGCAATCTCCCCCTGCGAATGCCCCACCACCACATCCGGCTCCACCCCACACGACCGCCACAACGCCGCCAACCCCACCATCACCGCAAACAACACCGGCTGCACCACATCCACCCGCTCCAACGACGGCGCACCCTCAACCCCCCGCAACACCTCCACCACACTCCAATCCACCAACCCACCCAACGCCTCATCACACGCCGCCACCTCCCCCGCAAACACCACAGAAGAATCCAACAACCCCACCGCCATACCCACCCACTGCGCACCCTGACCAGGAAAAACAAACACCGTCTTCCCCGACACCGAACGATCCTGCACCACCCCCACACCCGGCTCACCCACCGACAACGCCACCAACCCCGCCAACAAACCCTCACGATCACCAGCAGACACCGCAGCACGATGCTCCAAATGCGCCCGCGTCGTCGCCGCCGAGAACGCCGTATCCAACACACCAAGCTCCGACCGCGCCAGCAGATGCTCCCGCAACCGACCCGCCTGCGCCCGCAACCCCACCTCATCCCTCGCCGACACCACCACCGGCACCAACGGCGGTTCGGTCCGGTCGCCGGCCCCGATCGGCCCCCCGGTCCCGGTGACCGCCTCGGGCTCCGGAGCCTCCTCGGCCGCTTCTTCGAGGATGACGTGGGCGTTGGTGCCGGATATCCCGAAGGAGGACACGCCCGCGCGGCGGACCCGCTCCCCGACCGGCCAGGGCCGCGCGCCGGTCAGCAGCCTGACCGCACCCGACTCCCAGTCCACGTGCGGAGACGGCGCGTCCACGTGCAGCGTCGCGGGCAGCACCTCGTGCCGGAGCGCCTGCACCATCTTGATCACCCCGGCCACCCCGGCGGCCGCCTGCGTGTGGCCGATGTTCGACTTCATCGAGCCGAGCCACAACGGCCGCTCGGCGTCGCGGCCTTGCCCGTACGTCGCCAGCAACGCCTCGGCCTCGATCGGGTCACCCAGCCGGGTGCCCGTGCCGTGTGCCTCCACCGCGTCGACGTCGGCGGGGCCGAGCCCGGCCGACGCCAGCGCCGCCCGGATCACCCGCTGCTGGGCCGGACCGCTCGGCGCCGTAAGCCCGTTGGACGCGCCGTCGTGGTTGACGGCCGAGCCGCGCAGCAGCGCCAGGACCCGGTGGCCGTTCCGCTTGGCGTCGCTCAGCCGCTCGACCGCGAGGACCCCGGCGCCCTCCGCCCAGCCGGTGCCGTCGGCCGCCGCCGAGAACGCCTTGCAGCGGCCGTCGGTCGCGAGGCCGCTCTGCCGGCTGAACTCGGCGAATATCCCGGGGCTGGCCATGACGGTGGCCCCGCCGGCCAGCGCCAGCGTGCACTCGCCCGAGCGCAGCGCCTGCGCGGCGAGGTGCAGCGCCACCAGCGAGGAGGAGCACGCGGTGTCCACGGTGAACGTGGGGCCGTGCAGGCCGAGCGCGTAGGCGACGCGTCCGGAGGCGACGCTGGGGCTGTTGCCGGTCAGCAGGTAGCCGTCGTACCCGTCGGCCTGCTCGTGCAGCCGCGGGCCGTAGTCCTGGGCCATCACCCCGGTGAACACGCCGACCTGGCCGCCGCGCAGCGTGGCGGGGTCGATGCCGGCGTCCTCCAGCGCCTGCCAGGCCGTTTCGAGCAGCAGCCGCTGCTGCGGGTCCATGGCCGTCGCCTCGCGGGGGCTGATCCCGAAGAAGTCCGGGTCGAACTCGTCCGCGTCGTGCAGGAAGCCGCCGTTCCTGGTGTACGAGGTGCCCGAGCGGCCCCGGGTCGGGTCGTAGAGCGCCGCCAGGTCCCAGCCGCGGTTGTCGGGGAACTCCCCGATCGCGTCACGGCCGCCGGCGACGAGTTCCCACAGCGACTCGGGCGAGTTGGCGTCGCCGGGGTACCGGCAGGCCATCCCGACGATCGCCAGCGGTTCCGAGCTCGCCGCCGGCGGCCCGGCCGGCTGGTCGAGGTCCGTGCCGGCGGCCGTGTCCCCGGCCAGTTCCGCGCGCAGGTGACGGGCGAGCGCGGCCGGCGTCGGATGCGCGAACACCAGCGTGTCCGGCAGTTCGAGGCCGGTGGCTGCGGCGAGCCGGCCGCGCAGCTCGACCGCGGCCCCCGAGTCGAGCCCGAGGTCCTTGAACGTCCGGGTGACGTCGACGGCGCCCGGTGCCGCGTGCCCGAGGGTGATGGCGGTCGCCTTCTGGACGAGGCCCACCAGGTCCTCGGTGCGGCCCGCGGTGTCCGCGGCGGGCTCCCGGTCGGGCCGGGCCGGTTCGGCCGGCCGCGGCAGGACCTCCGCCGCCCCGCCCGGGCGGCCGTCGGACGCGTCCGGGACGGCGAACCAGTAGCGCTCGCGCTGGAAGGCGTACGTCGGCAGGGGGACGCGGCTGGCGGCGCCCGGCGCCGGTTCCCAGTCGAGGGCGCCGCCCTGCACGTAGTACTGGCCGACCGCGGTGAAGAACTGCCGGAGGCTGCCGTGGCCGCGGCGGAGTGTTCCGGTCGCGAGCGAGTCGGTGACCCCCGCGTCCCGCAGCGTCTCCCCGATGCTGCCGACCAGTCCCGGGTGCGGGCTGGTCTCGACGAAGGCACGGTGGTGGTCGGCGAGCGCGGCCCGGACGGCCGACTCGAACTCGACGGTCTGGCGGAGGTTGCGGAACCAGTAGGCGGCGGTCAGTTCGGTGGTGTCCAGCAGGCCACCGGTGACGGTCGAGTAGAAGGCCAGTTCCGCCCGCCGGGGCCGGATCGAGCCGAGCAGCCGCAGCAGGTCCTGCTCGATGGCGTCGACCTGCGGTGAGTGCGACGCGTAGTCGATCGGGACCTCGCGGACGCGGACGCCGTCGGCCCGGCACGCGGCCATCAACTCCACGAGCGCGGCGGGGTCACCGGAGACCACGGTGCTGCCGGGGCCGTTCACGGCGCCGACGCCGAGCAGGCCGGGGTAGCCGGCGATCCGGCCGCGGACCGCGTCGACCGGCTCGGCCACCGACACCATCCCGCCGAGGCCGGCCACGGCGTTGAGGGCCTGGCCGCGCAGCGCGACGACGGCGGCGGCGTCGGACAGGGACAGCGCGCCGGCGACATGCGCGGCGGCGATCTCGCCCTGGGAGTGCCCGATCACGGCGTCCGGGGTGACGCCCTGCGCCTGCCAGAGGCGGGCCAGGGCGACCATCACGGCGAACAGCACCGGCTGCACGACGTCGCCCCGGTCCAGCGACGGGGCCCCGGGCAGCTCGCGCACCACGTCGAGCACCGACCAGTCCTGGTACTCGGCGAGCGCTTGCGCGGCCGCGGTCAGGTGCTCGGCGAAGACGGGGGAGGTGTCCAGCAACTCCCGGGCCATGCCCGCCCACTGCGAGCCCTGCCCGGGGAAGACGAAGACGGTCCCGCCGACGGCGCGGGCGGTGCCCTCCACCACGTTCGCCGCCTGGTCGCCGGTCTCCAGGGCCTGGAGCCCGGCGCGGAACTCCGCGGGGCCGGCGCCGAGGACGACGGCGCGCTGCTCGAACGCCTGGCGCGTGGTGGCGAGGGACAGACCCGTGTCGGCGGTGGGCACGCCGGGCCGCGACTCGACGTGCGCGCGCAGCCGGCCCGCCTGTGCCCGCAGCGCGGGCGCGGTACGGCCGGACAGCGGCCAGCCGTGCGCGGCGACGTGGTCGGTGGGAACGGCCGGCCGGGTCCGCGTCTGCGGCTCGCCCGACAGCGGCTCGCCCGACGGGAGTTCAGCGGACGGCAGTTCAGCGGACGGGAGTTCAGCGGACGGCACTTCGGCCGACGGCGGCTCGGCCACGATGAGATGGCAGTTGGTGCCGCCCATGCCGAAGGAGCTGACCCCCGCTATCAGCCGGTGCTGCTCCTCCGGCCACGGCCCTTCCGCACGCTGCACGCTCAGACCGAGTTCGGCCAGCGGGATGGCGGGGTGGGGGTGCTCGAAGTTGAGGCTGGCCGGAACGCGGCGGCGCTCGATGCTGAGCAGCACCTTCAGCAGCCCGGCGACGCCGGCCGCGCCTTCCAGGTGCCCGATGTTGGTCTTCACCGAGCCGACGAGCAGCGGCGTGGCCGCCGGCCGGCCCGCGCCGAGCGTGGCGCCCAGCGCCGCCGCCTCGATCGGGTCGCCGACCTTGGTGCCGGTGCCGTGCAGTTCGACGTACTGGACGTCGTCCGGCCGGACGCCGGCCGCCTGGACCGCCAGCCGGATGACGTCGCGCTGCGCCTGCTCGCTGGGCACGGTGAGGCCGTCGGTGCGGCCGTCGTTGTTGACGGCGCTGCCCAGGATCAGGCCGTAGATGCGGTCGCCGTCGGCCTGTGCCCGCTCCGCGCTCTTGAGGACGACGACGGCGCCGCCCTCGCCCCGGACGAAGCCGTTGGCGCGGGCGTCGAAGGTGTAGCAACGCCCGTCCGGGGAGAGCGCGTTGAACTGCTCCGTCATGGCGGTGCTGCCCGGGTCCAGCATGAGGTTGACCCCGCCCGCCAGGGCCAGGTCCGTCTCGCCGCGCCGGATGCTCTCGGCGGCCAGGTGCACCGAGACCAGCGAGGAGGACTGCGCGGAGTCCACGGTCAGGCTCGGCCCGCGCAGGCCCAGGCTGTAGGAGACCCGGTTCGCGATGATCCCCCGGTTCAGGCCGGTCAGCGTGTAGCGGTTGACGTCCCCCTGCCGGCGGGCCAGCAAGGTGGCGTAGTCGCTGGAGATGCTGGCGAGGAACACGCCCGCGCGGCTCCCGGACAGGCCGGCCGGAACGATGCCCGCGTCCTCCAGCGCCTCCCAGCACAGCTCCAGGACGACGCGCTGCTGCGGGTCCATCGCCGCCGCCTCGTTCGGGGAGACGCCGAAGAACCCGGCGTCGAACGCGTCGATGTCGTCGACGAATCCGCCCGGCCAGTCGACGCCGGCCGGAATCGACGCCCGGTTCTTGTCGGACGCCATTCCCATGGCGTGCCGGCCGTCGCGAAGCATTTCCCAGAGACCGTCCGGGGTGGCGGCTCCTGGCAGCCGGCAGGAAATGCCGACTATCGCGATGCTCGCTCCGCTACCAGTGGGGGATTCAGTCATCGATTTCTCCACAGAGGTCCGACTGGCACCAGGACAGGAGCCGGGAATGATTCCGGTGTGTTCTCGGCCGGCCCGTCCCGTCGGCGGCCGCCGTGCACGTTTCACCGAACACGGCGGCCATGGCCGGACGCTGCCGCTTTCGACGTCAGCCGAGGGTCACGGGCAGGTTCTCGTACCCGCGAATCGTCAGGCGGTCCCGTCGGGTCGGCTCACCGGCCGGCGCGATGTGGGGGAACCGTTCGAGCAGCTCGGAGAAGGCCACCGCGCCCTCCAGCCGGGCCAGCGGCGCACCGAGGCAGTGGTGGATGCCCGCGCCCATGGACACCGGCTGGATGGCGGTGCGGGTCGGGTCGAAGCGGTCGGGGTCGGTGTAGCGCTTCGGGTCCCGGTTGCCGGCGCCGAGCGCGAGGAGCGCCCACTCGCCCATCGGGATCGTGGTGCCGGCGATCTCCGCGTCCTCCCGGGCGACCCGGGCGATGAGCTGGACCGGCGAGTCGAACCGCAGAACCTCCTCGACGAAGTTGTCCGCCGAGATCTCCTTCGCCCGCAGCCCGGCGGCGACCTCCGGGTGCTTGAAGAGCAGGTTGAGCCCGTTGCCGAAGATGTGCGTGGTCGTCTCGATCCCCGCGGCCAGCACCACGCCGAGGTTGCAGACCAGTTCCTCCGCGGTCAGCGGCGCGTTCTCCTGGTCGGTGATCTCCACGACGGCGCTCACCAGGTCGTCGCCCGGCTCGATCCTGCGCTTGGCCACCAGGTCCTGGAAGTACTTCTCGAACTCCGCGTAGGCCGTGTCGGCGATGGCGGTGTCTTCCTCGGTCGGCGTCACCTCGAAGACCAGCGTCCAGTCGTTGGCCAGCTGCTTGAACCGCGGCCAGTCCTCCTTCGGCATGCCGAAGAGCTCGCCGACCACGCCGACGGACAGGTTGAAGGCGAACCGGTCCATGAAGTCGACCGGGGAGCCGTCCGCCGCCTCCTCGGCCATCTCGTCGAGCAGGTCCCGGGCGATCTGCCGGATCATGGGTTCGAGCGCGGCGACCCGGCGGGCGCTGAACGCCCGGGCCATCACGTCGCGCATCCTCGTGTGGTCCGGCGGGTTGGTGTCCAGGATGCTGTTGGTCAGGGCGATCACCGACGGGTGCAGCTTCCATTCGGCGGCCGTGAACAGCCGGTTGTACCGGTCGTCCCAGGGACCGAACTCGCCGGCCCGCAGCGTCTCGTTGATCGCGTCGTAGCCGGGCACCATCCACAGCTTGTCGCCCAGCGGGGCGACGGACCCCAGCTCGTGCGCGGCGGCGTAGTGCGGATAGGGATCATCGCGGCCCTCAGGGGTGAGAAGCTCCCCCAGAATCTCGCTGGCGTCCATACGCTGACTCCTCAAGTTGCCTGTTTCACGGTGGCGGTGGGGCCGTGAGCGGTCGTGCGGCGGATTCCCGGAGCCGGCCGGACCGGCCTCGGGCCCGGATCACTGGTTGGCGAAGCGTTCTTCGAATTCGGCCATGGCCTTGCCGTAGATCTCGACGTCGGCGGCGGTGTAGCGGGCGAGGGTGTCCTCGATCTCCTGCTTGCCGTAGCGTTCTTCCATGCTCTGCAGGGCTTCGCGGACGTAGCGCACGTGCCAGCGTTCGTCGAGCATGATCTTCTCGATGGTGGCGCGGACGGGTGCGGGGGTGTTCTCCTCGCGCAGGTGCTGGTTGTAGTGGCCGATGGTGCGCTTCTCGAAGACCAGGGTGATCGCCATGACCTCCATGAGGCTGGCGGGTACGCCGACCGCGTCCATGTACCGGTCCTGGTAGGCGTCACGCATCGGGATGGCCCGCTGGTCGAGGCTGTCGATGCAGTCCGTCCAGTACGAGGCGTGGGCCGACTCGTCGGCGAAGTGGTGCGTCACGTCCTTCTGCAGCGGCCCGCGGATCGTCCGCGCCACCCGCCCGAAGAACATCGCCCCGCTCATCTCCGAGGAACGGTAGAAACTCGCTATCCACAACTCGTTCTCGGACAGTTGGATGTCACTCACGACGTCCTCCCCCATCGGGTGCGCACCAGGTACTCCGCGGTCTGCGACACCAGCGTGTCCGCGTCCGGCGCGCGGTAGTTGGGCCACGCCTTGTGCAGCCTGGTGTTGCCGAAGACCTTCGGCCGGAAGAGCTGCGAGGAGAACGGCGACACCGATTCCAGCGCGTCGAGCACCGGTCCGTGCGGCAGGGTGCGCAGCCCGTTGATCAGGTTGGCGAAGGCCGCCTCGTCGACCAGCAGGGGGCGCAGGATCTGGCGCCTGATGAAGTTGGTGTCCTGCTCGAACGCCGTGAACATCAGGTCCACGATCCGGCCGAGCCTCGGGGTCTGCTCCAGGTCCGGGCACACGTGGTAGTAGCCGGGCTCGGCGTCGAGCAGCGCCATCGTCGCGTTGACGGTGAACTCCCCGGTGCCCAGCGCCACCGGGACGTCGGCGAGGCCGGGCATCAGTGACAGCAGGCCGTAGTAGAGCAGCTTGAGCGTGTTGTGCACCGCGTTGTACTGGCTGACGTGCCCGCTGTCGTCGTCGGCGATGATCGTGGGCACCCGCGCGATCGTGGCGGGCAGCCCGCTGTCGAGGACCAGGCGCTCGGCCGCGTGCTTGGACCACTCGTAGTAGTTGGCGAAGTGGACGACGTCGGTGCTGTCGTCGTCCTCGCCGGCGGCCGCGCGGGGCTCCTCGACGGCGCCGGCGGGTTCCTCGGCGATGTCGCCGGTCGCGAGCCCGGCGGTGTACAGCGTCGAGAGCAGGACGATGCGCTCCAGGTCGGGGCAGCGCTCGGCCAGCCCGACGACCTGCTCGGTGCCGCCGATGTTGACTGCCTTCGCGGTGTCCCGGTCGACGGCGAACTTGGTCACCGCGGCGGCGTGCACGATGTGCGTGATGCCGGCGGTCGGGACGGAGTCCAGCACGCCGGGCACGGTGAGGTCCGCCTCGGCGCGGCCGTACGCGAGCACGTCGCCGTAGCCGCCGTGCTCCCGCAGTGCCTTGACGATCAGTCCGCCCACGTAGCCGGCGGCGCCTGTTACCAGGACGGTCATGAGTCGGTCACCTCCGCGAGGCGGACACGGCAGACCGCCTCGTGCCGGACGAGGCGGAACTTCCGCGGCGGGCGGGCGGGTTGCTCCAGGGGACGGCGCCGGGCGCTCACACCGCCTCCAGGATGGTGGACTGCCAGTTGAGGCCGAACCCGGCCATCGTCAGCAGCAGCCGGTCGCCGGACTTGATCCGCCCGGACTCGACGAGCGCCGTCAGGTTCAGCACGTTGTCGGCGGAGATCACGTGCCCGGCGTCGGGCAGCGTGACGCTCACCACCTTCTCGGTGTCGATCTTGAACAGGTGGGCGAGGACCGTCCAGGCCACGTCGTTGGTGTTCTGGGTGACCACCCAGTCCAGGTCGGTGGCCTTCAGCTGCGCCCGCTCCAGGGTCTGCGCGATCAGCCGGTGCATGTAGCTGAAGTAGCTGCCCACGGTCTCGTCGTCGCTCGCCATGCCCAGGCCGCCGTTGGTGATCTGGTGGCTGGCGAGGAGGCGGAACGCGCCTTCGGTCGGTTCCCTGCTGACGACGCAGGCGGCGGCACCGTCGGAGATCATGTTGTACGCCTGCTCGTAGACCGCGTTCTCGGGGAACCGGTCGGCGGTCACGCACAGGACGCGCTGCCACGTGGGTTCGCTGGCGAGCATGGCGGCCGCGATCCGCAACGAGCCGAGCATCGAGGTGCACGCCTGCTGGTTGAGGCCGATCGCGATCGCGCCGTCCAGCTTGAAGTCCGCCTGGAGCCTGCTCACCGGGAAGTCCATCAGGTGCTTGACGTCCCGGCTGGTGCGCCATTCCTCGTCGCTGCCCAGGTTGCCGTTGAGCGGCAGGCAGGTGGCGTACACGATGGCGTCGGCGCCGGCCGCCCGGTCCGCTATCGGGCGGACCGCGGCACAGGCCAGGTCATAAGCCGAGGTTCCCGGCTCACACATGTAGTGCCAGCGGAATCCTGCCGCCTTCATATCCTCGGCGGAGGAGAAAAGCCTGCCCGCCGCCGCGGAATCGTTGACGTGGCTTTTCCGTTCGCCGAGCGCGTACTTGAACGAATCGATGTAGAGAGATTCCAACATCGAGCTCCCGTCTTCGCGCCGGGCCGTTGTCTGGCTCCGCGAATTTGTGTGGTCGGAATCATCGATGGGACGAGCATATGTCCGGCGGTTCAAGCAAATCCCTAGTCAGTTTCGGGACCGTGCCGCGCCGAAGGGTGCTTCCCGGGTGTTTCCGCGCGGTGCCGGCGACTGCGCCGGACCCGTGATCGACGGCATTCGCCGATGACGGGCCGACCGGGTCCGGCAGAGGGTCCTGCCGAGTCCGGCCGAGTCCCGCGGCCGTCCTCACGACCGGCTACCGGCTGCGGACTTGGGGGCCGCGAGCCGCGGACCACGGCTGCGGGCCGCGGACTTGGGCGCCGCCGGTTGCCGACTACGCTTCCGGGCCGCGGACTTGCCGGATGCCGGTTGCCGACTGCCGACTGCCGTTCCGCGCCACGGACCTACGGCCGCGGGTCCCAGGTCCGGGGCGCCGACTGCTGCGTGGCGCCACCCGCGGGTGCCGGCGGTGTCACATGAGCCGGGTGCCGGGCAGCTTCCCGGCCGACCACAGCTGCCACATCGCCCGCCGCTGCGGCTTGCCGCTCGACGTGCGGCGGATCAGGCCGCGCTCGCCGGCGATGACGGCGATCTCGGGGTCGGGGCCGAGTTCGGTCCGCAGGGCCTGGGTGACCTTGTCGGCCCAGGGGCCCGGCGTGGACTCGGCGAACACGGCGATGCCGGGACGGCCGCCGTCGCTCATGGCCACCACGGCCAGCCGGTTGAGGCCGGCAGCCTCGCGGGCCTTGAGCTCCAGGTCCTCGACGTACACGGTGCGCGCCCGGACCTTGAGGCTGTCGCCCATGCGGCCCAGGACGTACAGGTCGCCGTCGTGCACGAAGCCGGCGTCGCCGGTGCGCAGCAGCCCGTCGAACGGCTCGTCACCGACGTAGCCGTCGGCGACCGACCGGCCGGTGATCACGATCTCGCCGAGCGAGCCCTCCGGCAGGGCCGTCCCCTCGGCGTCCGCGATCTCCACCCCGACCGCGTCGACCGGCAGCGGCCAGCCCTGCCCGGCCAGCCACCCGGCGCCGTCGGCGGCGTCGGGGGTCAGCGCGCCGGGCGGCGGCAGCAGGAGGCCGGTCTCCAGGACCCGGACCGGCTCGCCGAAGTGCATCTGCTCCCAGTCCGGCCGCAGCACCCGCCCGGGGCGGCCCACCGCGCCGGCGGTGCACGCGGAGGTGTTCTCCGCCAGCCCGTAGGCGGGGTGGATCGCGGCGGGGTCGAACCCGGAGGGGGCGGCCGCGGCCGCGAAGGCGCGCAGCGCGCCGGGGTCGGGCACCTCCCCGCCCACGATGGCGCTCTTCCACCCGGACAGGTCGAGTTCCGCCCACTGCTCCGGCCGCAGCCGGCGCGCGACGTAGCCGAAGCCGAACGACGGCGCCCCGGCGTGCGCGGCCTTGCCGGGGCCCAGGGAGGCCAGCCAGCGCTCGGGCCCGCGGATGAACTGGTCGGGCCGCATCAGCCACAGGTCGCCCTGCCGCGCGGCCGTCATCACGCAGGCCAGCAGGCCCATGTCGTGGTTGAACGGCAGCCAGGACGCCATCCCGTCGCCGTCCTTCCACTCCATCCAGCGCCACAGCACGGCGAAGTTCGCGACGATGTTGTCCCAGGTGACCTGGATGGCCCGCGGGCTGCGGGTGGTGCCGGAGGTGAACTGCAGCACCGCGACCCGGGCCGGCTCCTGCACGGTCCCCGCGCCGCTCGCGTCCCGCCGTACCTCGCTGACCTGCGCCACGCTCTCCAGCAGGGGCGCCGACTCGGCGTCGGCGAACGTCACGGCCGGGCGGGCCTGTTCGAGGATCGCGGCCGTGTGCGCGGTGTACTCCGCGCCCGCGCCGTAGCCCGGCACCGGGAGCATCGTCGCGACGCAGCCGGCCGCCCAGGCGCCGAAGAGCGCGGCGAGCCCGTCGCGGCTGCCCGGCAGGGCGATCGCGACGACGTCGCCGCGGCCCACGCCCCGCGCGGCCAGGTCCGCCGCGACCGCGCGGGCGTCCTCGGCCAGCTCCGCGTACTCGACCCGCTCCCAGCCGTCCCGTTCCCCGGCGAACCACACGCCGCGGCCGGGGGACGGCGCGCTCAGCCACCCAAGTATCGACATGTGCCCCATCCTGCACGACACGGCGCCGATATTGACTAGGGATTTGCCTGACTCACCCGGCCTACGCTCACCCTCGTCGATGATTCCGGCCACACAATTCGCGCTGCCAGGCAACAGGTCTGGTGCGAAGACGGGAGCTCGATGTTGAAACCTCTCGACATCGATTCGTTCGAGTGCCACGTGACGGTCAACGGCAATCCACGCCGTGACGACGACGCGATTTCCGCCCCAGGAGGCGACATGAGTGATCGACTGCATGGGCGCGCGGGGGACGGAACATGAGCCTCGCGGAATCCGTCGCGGTAGTGGCTCGGCGACTCAGTGAGGTCTCCCAGCATTCCTACCAGAACCCCTACACCGCCCTGGAGTGGCCGGAGACCGTCCAGCCGGAAGAGGACTGGTTCTCCACTCCTGAGCTGCTCAGCCTGGTCGGCACCCCGGAGTGGGACGCGCTGTCCGAGGCCGGCCGCAAACGGCTCGCGTTCTGTGAGGCGGTGAACTTCTACAGCCTCAACATCCATGGCGAGAAGGGGCTGATGGCCGGCCTCGCGGAGCGTCTCTACCGGAAGGAAATGATACAGGTAGCCGATTACCTGCACCACTTCCTCGACGAGGAGAACAAGCACAGCATTTTCTTCGGCGGATTCTGCACCAGGTATGCCCAGGTGTATCGCAGCCGGCAGTTCTCCGTCAACGAGGAGGAAGTGCCGAGGGATGTCGGCGACTTCCTCTTCTTCGCCAAGACCATGATCTTCGAGGAGATCGTGGACCACTACAACTGGATTCAGGCGCGCGACGAGCGGCTGCACACGGTGGCCAGGTACATCAACCGCAACCACCACGTGGAGGAGGCCAGGCACCTGATCTTCGGGCGCCAGCTGGTCACCGAGCTGTGGCGGACGCAGACGTGGGACCCGCAGACGGTGGAGGACGTGCGCGGCTACCTCGCGGCGTTCATCACCAGCAGTTGGCGGGAGTACTACAACCCCGACGTGTACGCGGACGCCGGCCTGGCCGACCCCTGGGACGTGGCCGAATCCGCCTGGCACTCGGCCCACCAGCGGGAACACCGTCGCGCGGTCACCGCCAAGTGCCTCGGATTCCTCGCCACCGAAAAGATCCTTCCCGAGGAGCCAGTCGATGCTTTCTGAGTCGGACTTCCGCGCCGAGCTGCGCGCGTGGGTCAGTGAGAAGTCGGGTGTCAAGGTCACGGACCACTCCCCGATCTTCGCCGACCGCACCCTGCGGTCCGTGCACATCCCGGAGCTCCTGCTGCTGATGGAACGGCTGCGGGGCACACCGATCGAGGTCGAGGACCTGCGCCCGACCGACTTCCGCGACATCGACACGCTCGTGACGCGCTTCGGGACCCGGTCGTGATGCACTGGCACGCCTCCGGGCAGGCGTCGCTCTCCGGCGACCTGCTGCGGCTGGCCGGGGAAGCGGACGCGGCGTTCGTCCAACTGGCGGGTGTGTGGGGGGCCGAGGCCGAGCGCCATCCGTCCACGCTGCCGGCCGCCGTGCTGCGCAAGACCGGCTACCTGCGCTCGTTCCCGCATCAGGCGACCTTCGCGGTGGGGCTCGACCCCGACGCCATCAGCGGGTTCGCCGGCGATCCGGACCAGGACCCCCGGCCCTTCCTCGGGCCGGCCACCGAGATCCTCACCCCGGCCGCGTGCTACCACCTCTACCCGGCGCACGAGGCCCAGACCCTCGCCGAGCCGCTGTACCTGACGACGGTGAACACCTGCTACCGGCGCGAGACGGTCTACGTGCCGCTGCGCCGGCAGTGGTCGTTCACCATGCGGGAGATCGTCTGCCTCGGCACCGCCGAGGAGACGGCGCTGTTCGCGCAGCGCACCACCGAGGCCGTCACCCGGATCTTCGAACTGGCCGGGCTCGACGTCTCGTGGGAGCACGCGACCGACCCGTTCTTCGAGCCGGAGCAGAACCCGGCCTTCCTGATGCAGAAGCTCAGCCCCGTCAAGCGCGAGGCGACCTACGGGGACCTGGCCATCTCGTCGGTGAACCTGCATCACGAGCACTTCGGCGAGGCGTTCGGCATCACCAGGGCAGGGCAGGACGCGCACTCGGCATGCGTCGCCTTCGGGCTGGAGCGCTGGCTGTTCGCGATCCTCGACACGCACGGCGACGACCCCCGGTCCTGGCCCGACCTGCCCGCGCTCGCCGCGGAGGTGGTCGCCAAGTGGCCGTCGTCGTAACCGACCCGGGGCGACACGCCCTCGGGCGCACCCGATGGGAGAGGACGTCGTGAGTGACATCCAACTGTCCGAGAACGAGTTGTGGATAGCGAGTTTCTACCGTTCCTCGGAGATGAGCGGGGCGATGTTCTTCGGGCGGGTGGCGCGGACGATCCGCGGGCCGCTGCAGAAGGACGTGACGCACCACTTCGCCGACGAGTCGGCCCACGCCTCGTACTGGACGGACTGCATCGACAGCCTCGACCAGCGGGCCATCCCGATGCGTGACGCCTACCAGGACCGGTACATGGACGCGGTCGGCGTACCCGCCAGCCTCATGGAGGTCATGGCGATCACCCTGGTCTTCGAAAAGCGCACCATCGGCCACTACAACCAGCACCTGCGCGAGGAGAACACCCCCGCACCCGTCCGCGCCACCATCGAGAAGATCATGCTCGACGAACGCTGGCACGTGCGCTACGTCCGCGAAGCCCTGCAGAGCATGGAAGAACGCTACGGCAAGCAGGAGATCGAGGACACCCTCGCCCGCTACACCGCCGCCGACGTCGAGATCTACGGCAAGGCCATGGCCGAATTCGAAGAACGCTTCGCCAACCAGTGATCCGGGTACTGGTCGCGACGGTGAACCGGCCCCGCGCCGGCCGGCAGGCGCTGCGGATCGCGGCGGCGGTGGCCGGCCTGCCCGGTGACCCGGCCGGCTACCGCTTCCCGCACCCGCGCGCCTCGGTCACGCACACCGATCGCGCCGGGGTGGCCGCGGTCCTCGTCGGCGGCTCGGCCGCCGGCGTCGGCGTCGACCTCGAACACGACCAGCCGGTCCGCCCGGCGACGGCGCGGTTCTACCTGCGGGACGACGAGCCCCACGACGACCTGCTGCGGCTGTGGACGGTCAAGGAGGCCATGTTCAAGGCCGACCCGGCCAACGCGACCCGGATGCTCCGCGACTACCGGGCAGACGACCCGGCTTACCACCACGTTTCGGCCCGACACCTCGGCGGCTGGCTCACAGTCGCCGCCAGCCTTTCGAGGGAGCCCATGCCCGCCAACACGATCAGCTTCGAGACCGTGGCCACCCGCGTCGCCGGGGTACTGCGCGTACCCGAGAGCGACCTCACCCCGCAGACCCTGATCAAGGACCTGGCAGCCGACAGCTTCATGCTGGTCGAGATGATCGTCGACCTCCAGGAGGAGTTCGACGCCGTCTTCACCCAGGCCCGCCTCCGCGAGATCGACAGCCTCGACGAACTCGTCAAGCTGCTTCAGGAATCCGCCGCATGACCACCCCACCCCGGCCGGCCGCCGCGCCGGCCGGTACCCGTTCGATCTCGGAGGCTGATAGTCAGTGAACGTTCCTGTCATGGTCCTGGTGCTCGCCGACTTCGTGGTCATCGGAGTGCTGCCCCGGATCTTCTTCAAGGGCGGCAGCTTCAACCTCGGTTGGTGGCTGACCGGGGCCCCCTTCTTCGTCGTCCCCCCGTTCCTGATAGCCGCGCGGCTGGCCCACTGGCACTCGTGGATCAGCATGGGCAAGGCGGTGACGACGCTCACCGCGATCGGCGCCGTGCTCGCCGGCGGCTCGATCGCGCTGATGTTCTTCACGCTCGGCACCCACCGCGTACCGCTCGCGTTGTGGCACCAGGAGGACGACGCGCCGGTGTCGATCGTGACGTACGGCGCGTACTCGAAGATCCGGCACCCCTTCTACTCGTCGTTCCTGCTCGGGTTCCTCGGCGCCTTCGCGATGTTCCCGCACCTCGGCACCCTGCTGCCGCTGCTCTACGCGATCGGCCGGCTGACCGCGACCGCGATGCGGGAGGAGAAGCGGCTGTCCGCCTCCGAGTTCGGTGGCGAGTACCGCGAGTACATCGCCCGTACCGGCCGCTTCCTGCCCATCTGACAAACGAAACAGCCGAGGTTATTCATCGAGGTCGAACCCCACGGGCTTGGAGAAGCCCGTGGGGTTCGGTGCTCTCATCCGGCGCCGGGCGCGAAGTCGTCCCGGCGGACGCGGTATCCGTGCTCTACACACTGTGACCGACCGGTCGGTCACATGGTATAGTCCGTGGGGCCGCCAAGGAGAAACGCGCCCAAGGATATCGGCCCGCCAGGGCCTTTGGGTCGCGATAAATACTCAAAAAATAAAAGACGAGAACAGCGCAAGAGCAGCGAAGACTCGACACAGAAGGGGCAGGCGCTGTGACATCAAGCATGGAGTCGGCAAGCGACCAGGTAGAAGACACTGGAGCACTCCAAGAACCCCCTGACCCGCTGCGCTGGTGGTCCTTGCTGGCGGTCAGCCTGGCGACGTTCATGACCTATCTGGACCTGAACGTCATCAACGTCGCGATTCCCACGATCCAGCGCAGCCTGCACCTGTCGGAAGCCGGCCTGGAGTGGATCGTGAGCAGCTACCTGCTCACCCTGGCCGGACTGCTGCTGGCCGGCGGCCGCCTCGCCGACGCCTTCGGCCGCCGCCGGCTGTACATGATCGGCCTGATCATCTTCACGCTCTCCTCGCTGTCGGCGGGCCTGGCCGGCAACGGCGGCGTCCTCATCGGGAGCCGGGCCGTACAGGGCGTCGGCGCGGCCCTGTTGACGCCGGCCACCCTGGCCATCATCACCTCCACCTTCACCGATCTGAAGGAGCGCACCAGCGCGATCGGCCTGTGGACCGTGAGCGCCGCCGTCGGCCTCGCCCTCGGCCCGGTGACCGGCGGCCTGATCACCCAGAACATCCGCTGGGGCTGGATCTTCCTGATCAACGTCCCGATCGGCGTGGTGACGCTCGCGATGAGCGTCAAGACGGTCCGCGAGTCCAGGGCGTCCGAGTCGAAACTGAGCCTGGACGTCGGTGGCCTGGTCACGTCCGCGATCGCCCTGTTCACCATCACCTACGCGCTGATCGAGGGCAACGACGCGGGCTGGAGCTCGGCGAAGATCGTCACCGCGTTCGTCGTCGCCGCGATCGCCACCGTGGTCTTCTTCGCGATCGAGGCGCGCGCCGTGGAACCCATGGTGAACCTGCGGCTGTTCCGCATCCGCCAGTTCACCGGCGGCATCAGCACCCAGATGATCTGGGCGTTCGGCGGCCTGGCCATCTACTTCTTCACCTCGATGTACCTGCAGAACGTCCTCGGCTTCTCCCCGTCGAAGGCGGGCCTGCTGTTCGTCCCGATGGCGTTCGCGCTGGCCGCGTTCGCCGGCTTCTCCACGCTGATGGAGGGCTGGATCGGCGGCTTCCGCACCGTCTCGCTCGGCATGGTGATGATGACGGTCGGCCTCATCATGCTCAACATGCACAACGAGCACGCGACCTTCGCCTCGCTGCTGCCCTGCCTCATCGTGCTCGGCGGCGGCATGGGCATCATGAACGTGCCCATGACCAACGCCGTGATGCAGAACACCCCGGAGGCACAAGCAGGCGTCGCCTCGGCACTGCTCAACGACGCCCGCGAGGTGGCCGGGCTGCTCGGCATCACGATCATCGGTGCGACACTGCGGTCCAAGCAGAACTCGGAGCTGCGGTCCGGCTCGTCCCCGTCGCACGCGTTCCTCAGCGGCTACCACATCGGCCTGTGGGTGGCGACCGCCCTCGTCGCGGTGGGCATCTTCTTCACCTACGTGATGCTGCGCCCGAGCAAGAACGCGATCCCGGCCCAACTGAGCTGACCCGGCCGTGAGCAGGCAGTCAGTCGAGGTAGACGCGGGGCGGCCAGCCCGGGCGGATCAGGCCCATGGCGTACGCCTTCGAGACCACCGCCGGCCGGTTCTTGACCTTGAGCTTACGCATCAGGTTGTCGATGTGGTATCCGATGCCGCCCCGGCTCAGATAGAGCATGGAGGCCAGGTTCACCGTCGACACACCGAGGGCCACACCCTCCAGGATGCGCGCCTCGATGTCGGTCAGCACCGGCCGGTGGCTCGCGGGCGACCGGGCCGTCCTGCTGCCTCCCTGGGGGCATACCAGGGCCATCAGGCCGTCGGTACGGCTGCTCTCGCTGCGGACGGCGAAGCCGGTCAACTCGGCGCTGAAGACGGTCGAGTCCTTCTGGTGGAACTCGATCGTCGGCTCGGTGAAACGGGACCCCTGGGCAGCGAGCAGCCTGGCGAACTGCTGGCTGACCTGGGTGCGGACGTCGGCGTGCAGCAGGTCGGAGAAGCTGCGCCCGCCGAGCTCCGCGGGCAGACAGCCGAACTGGCGGGAGAAGTCCGCGTTGACCTCCACTAACCGGAAGCCACTGTCTAACCTCGCCAGACACATGCCGGACCGCTCGAACAGCGACCTGAGAACCTCCCGTTGGCTCCCCGTGCCGACCCCGGAGACGACTGCCTCTCTCATTGCTTCTCCCCGTACTGGCTCAATGAACGAAGGTGACGCGATGACTGTCGTGGCGTTGCGGTGTCTCGTGACCTCTTCCGGGGTGCGCGAGATCCCGTCGGGGGGCTTTCCTCGCCGGCCCGGCCGCGACGTCGATCTCACCCGACATGTCCCTTTGGGTGACGTCTGGTGCATCGGTCCCGGTTCCCTCGTCACGGGAAATCGGTCGAGCCGGACTCCGCGCGTCCCCGGGCAGTCGGGGGCCGCACGCGGATTCGTCGAATTCCGGCCAGGCCGACCCGGCGAATGGGCCGGATCGGCGGGGTCCGCGCGGGAAAGAATGCCGAAAGCGAGCCGGGGGGCGCGCTTTTGATGGCCTCGTCCGCGTTCCTTCACGGTGTGCCGGGCCGGCTCGCGGCGCGCTCCCGTCCCGGCTCCACCTATCGGCCCGACATCGGAGCCTTCGAGGCTGTCCGTCGCGCCTTCGCCGGCACGCCGCGGACGCCGCCCCCGATCGGCACGGCCGGCCGGCCCGCAGGTTTCATACACCGTCATGGATCGGATGCATTCCTTCAGGATGATTACCCTCCAGCAGTTGTCCAGCCCGCCTGCGAAGAGAGTGGATCGGGTTCGCACCGGCCGCAAGTGGCACTGCCCGTGACGACGAACTCATCGTGCCCCAGCGTGATCACGGCGCCCGCTCGGCCCGAAGCCGTGCCCGTTCGCCCTCGCCGGACCGACCGCGGACGCCTGGCGCGATCCCGCTCTCGCCGCGCTCCGCTGCCACCGGCAAGTGGCCAGGCCACCGACCCTTTCAGGGAACGCGGGGCGACGGATTTCCGCCCTGGCCCGGAGGCGCTACTCGACGAAATCCAGGACTTGCGGCGGCCAACTGCCCGCACTGAACAGCCCGATCGAATAGGCTCGGGATACCAGTTCCGACCGATTGGCCGCTTCGAGGTTCTTCATCAGCGCGCTGACGTGATACTCGACTCCGCCCCGGCTCAGAAAAAGCTTCGAAGCGAGCTGCACAGTGGACATCCCGGCTGCCACGCCCTCCAGCACCTGGGCTTCCATTCTGGTCAGCGGCTTTCTCGCATCGGTCGGAGCGGGCTCGGCCGCGTCGGCCGCGGCCTCCGGCTCCAACTCCAGCAGGACGACCAGCGAGTCGATACGCCCCGCGTCGTCCGTCACCGCGATCCCGGTCAGCTCGGTGCAGGTCCGACCGGTGCTGGTCAAGGTCGCGATCCGGTCGCTGAACCGGCTCCGCTCGCCACGCGCCAGCGAGAGCAGTCGCCGCGTCAGGGTGTCCTTGACACGCGCGTGCACCAGGTCGACGAGGGGAACGCCCGGAAGCTCCTCGACCGACAGCCCGAACACGTCGGCGAAGCCGGCATTGCTCCCCATCAGACGCAGCTCAAGATCCAAGTGCGCAATGCGTGCGGACGAGTTGTCGAACAGCGACCAGAGCGTGTATGCGTCGTCAGCCTGCTCAAATGAGCAAGAACTCGTCTCAGTGAGCGCATCTTGTCTTGCCGACACGATTTCGCCTCCCCGCGCGCTGAGCTAAGGTTCCGTCGCTTATCGCCCCAGCCTCCCATACGAAAAGCGCGAAAACCAGCCCTGCCTCAAACCGACTTTCCGACGCCGGCGTAAGTCTAGGGTTTTTCCTGTTCACCCCGCCGGCGACCGTCGGCGAATATTTCTGTAACCGATGTGTAAACTAATGGACCCCCGCAGGTACTGGCATCGGCCAAGGTGGCATGCTTGCCACGCGCAGGCGGATTGGGCGCCATCCCTATCCTCGGTTACGTCGCAGGACACCCCGCCACCGACCTGGTCGCTTTACGGCATCCCGACCGATAGGAGACAGGCCGGACGGAAATCACCGTCCGTAGCATTCGCTACGCCATGTATCCAGACACCGGAGAGCAAGACCTTGAGCTTTCGTCCACTTTCGGCAGGTTCGGTGAGGCCGTCGTGATAGCGCGGGAAACCCCTCGTGATTGACCATTACTTTTCCCTTTTTCGCCCATTGCTATTCCGGAACTTTGCCTTCCGTTTTCCTGCCGAATTGTTGTTCGACAATAGTGGCGCGGAGGTGCACCGGCGGGGCGCGGGGGTGAACGCGAAGGCCCGGCAGGTCGGTTGCCCGCCCGGCCGGGTGCGGGCCGGTGCGAACGCCGGCCCGGTGTCAGATCCCGAGGAACCGTTTAAGCACGCGCCGCGACGCCGACAGCGGACGTCCGGCGTCGAACTCCAGCACCGAGATCTCCCGGGTCATCGCCGCGAGCAGTTGGGCCGCGGCTTCGGCGTCGTCCCAGCCCATGACCCTCAGGTCGGCCACTCCCGCCGCCGCCAGCCGCTCGCGGCGGGCCGCCATCGAACCCTGCACGTTGGGGTCCGAACGGGCTTCGAGCGCCAGGGCCTTGACACCCCGGTTCGCGAGCGAGACGTCGAGATACGCCTCGGTACTGCGGAAGATCCGCTCGGCGCCGGGCGCCAGCCCCGCGATCGCCTCGTCGACAGCGGCCTGCACCCGTGCGTGGAAACGTTCGTGCATGGCGTCGACGAACGACGAGCGGTCCTTGAAGTGCACGTAGAAGGTGCCCTTGGCCACCCCCGCCCGCGCGACCACCATGTTCACGCTGACGCCCGCCAGGCCGTGCTCCTCCGCCAGCGCCGCGCCGGCGTCGAGCAACGCCTCACGTGTCTGCAACGCTCCGGGCATCTGCACTCCTGCTGCCATAACCTCGGAGTATAAGCCCGCCGGTCACCAGGGGCCGTTTCCGGTCATATCAGTGACCGACCGGTCGGTCACGTGCTACGCTCCCGCTCATGCCCACGATCCCGAGATCTACTCAACTGATCGCGTATGACAACGGCAGCCGCAGTTTTGACACCCCTTACGTCGCCACCGCCGGGAAGGAGCTGCAGCGATGAAAGCGGCAGTAATTGACAAGGTCGGCGCCGCGCCGCATGCCACCTCCCTCGACGACCCGTCGCCGGCCACCGAGACGCAGGTGGTCGTCCAGGTCGAGGCGACGGCTCTGAACTCGATCGACCTGCACGTCGCGGAGGGGCACCACCGCGCCGGGCCGCCGAAGGTCCCCTACGTTCCCGGCTTCGAGGTGGTCGGCACGATCGTGGCCGGACCCGACCAGGGCCTTCGCGTGCACGCCACCGTTCCCGCCGGCCTCGCGCCGGGCGTCAACGGCGGTCTGGCCGAACTCCTGGTGACCGAGCGCGCGGCCTGCATCCCGGTCCCGGACGGGCTGGACAGCGTCCCCGCCGCGGCGATCGGCGCGGTGGGCGCCGGCGCGGATCTGTCGCTGCGCAAGGCGGACCTCCAGGCGGGCGAGAGCGTCCTGGTCCTGGGAGCGACCGGTCCCTTCGGGGCGTCCTTCGTCCAGCTCGCGAAGCTGGCCGGTGCCAAGCGCGTCATCGCGGCCGGCCGGAACCCCGAGCGCCTTGCCCAGGTCCGCGACGCCGACGGTGTGGTGGTCCTCGGCGACCAGCCGCTGTCCGAGCAGTTGGCCGCACTCGGCGGCCCGGTGGACCTGGTCGTCGACCCGCTGTGGGGTCCTTGGGGAGTGCCGGCACTGGCCTGCCTGCAACCGGGCGGGCGCTACCTGAACGTGGGCGCGGCGGCCGGTGACGAGACCGCCTTCCGCGTCGAGATGCTCCGCTCCGCGCAGTTGACCCTCATCGGCTTCAGCGGCACGACGGCGAAACCGGCCGACGCGTTCGCCGCCTACAACCGCGTCGCGGCCCTGGCCGCGGCCGGCTCGTTCGAGCTGCCGACCGCCACGTATCCGCTGGCGGAAGCCACCCAGGCGTGGGAGGCACAGGCGTCCTCGCCCGGCAAGAAGATCGTCGTGGTGCCCTGAGCCGCACCCGGAATCCTGCTCGGCCCTGGTGCGCCGGCAGGTAGGCACGACCGCTGAGCTTCCGCCGCGCGTCCGTTCGCGGCGGAAGCTCGGCGCGTTCGGGGCTCGGGTGCGCGGCGGCCCGTACGACGGCCGGCCGGCTCGACGCGCCCCCAGGCCGGGGCCGGGGCCGGGGCCGGGGCCTGAGCTGGAGGGGGAGCGGCAGACGAGTCGGGCTCTAGGCCGGGTTCTGTCGCCGGACAGCCTCGCGGCCGGCCGGGAGACGGCCATCCATCTAGGGCTGCCGTTGCCGACAGCCTCGTGCGGTCTACCCGCGAACTCGGGCGGGCAGCCCTCGAACGTCCGCGCGGGGCCATATTCCTATGGCGCCCTCTTGACCTTGCTCCAGGTGGGGTTTACCTAGCTGCCCAGGTCACCCTGGGCACTGGTGGTCTCTTACACCACCGTTTCACCCTTACCGGGGACCGAGATCCCCGGCGGTCTGTTTTCTGTGGCACTGTCCCGCGGGTCACCCCGGGTGGCCGTTAGCCACCACCTTGCCCTGTGGAGCCCGGACCTTCCTCGGCGGATCACAGGTGATCCGACGCGACCGTCCGCCCGGCTCGTCTGCCGTACGGCCCATCCTAGCCGCTCACCGGGGCCGTAGGCTGCTGCGGGTCGGCCGCCCGCGGCGGCCGGGCGAACATCACCGGGAACGTGTCGTGAACGTGTAGGGAGAAGCCGTGCTCGTCCTGCTGCCGCCGTCCGAGGGGAAGGCAACCGCCGTACGGGGGCGGCCACTCGCGCTCGACCGGCTGTCGCTGCCCGCGCTGACCGACGCGCGCGCGGCCGTGCTCGACGAGCTGGTGCGTCTGTGCGAGGGGGCCGGCGAGGACGGCGGCAAGGCGGCCGAGGTGCTCGGGCTCACTCCCGGGCTGCACGGCGAGATCGCCAAGAACGCACGGCTGCGCACCGCGCCCACGCTGCCCGCCGCCGACCTCTACACCGGGGTGCTGTACGACGCGCTCGGCCTGGCCACCCTCGATCCGGCGGCGCTGCGGCGGGCCCGGCGCTCGGTGCTGGTCTTCTCCGGGTTGTGGGGCGCCCTGCGGCTCACCGACCGCGTGCCCTCCTACCGCTGCTCCATGGGAGTACGGCTGCCGGGTACGGGCGGGCTCGCCGGGTACTGGCGGCCGCACCTCGACGACGTCCTGCCCGAGGTGGCGGGCCGCGGGCTCGTCCTCGACCTGCGCTCCTCCGCTTACGCGGCCGCCTGGAAGCCCCCGGCCGCCCTGGCGAGCCGTACGGCGACGGTCCGCGTGCTCCAGGTGACGGTCGTGGCCGGCGTGGAGAAGCGGTCCGTGGTCAGCCACTTCAACAAGGCGACCAAGGGCACCTTGCTGCGCGCCCTCCTCACGGAAGGGGCCGACCCGAAAACGCCCTCCGCCCTCGCGGCCGCACTCCGCGACCTCGGGTTCGAGGTCGAACACCCGGGCAACGGCCCCCAACTGGACGTCCTCCTCCGCTGACCCCTTACGGCGCCTCGCCGTTGGAGCCACGGTCCGCGCCCGCGTGCCGCGCCCTCGTGGTCCGGGAGCCGACGGCGCCGGGCCGCCCGGGCAGATGCGGCACCGTTGCAACGCGTGCAACGGCCGTTGCACGAGCTGGTCGCCCCGGTCCAGGATGACCGCATGGATACCGTTCTCGACCTCGCTCCCGTCATCCCCGTGGTCGTGCTGGAGGACGCACGGGACGCCGTGCCGCTCGCACGCGCGCTGGTGGCCGGGGGCCTGCGGGCGATCGAGGTGACCCTGCGCACCCCTGCCGCGCTGGACTCGATCGCCGCGATCGCCCACGAAGTCCCGGACGCGGTGGTCGGCGCGGGCACCCTGCGCGACCCGGACCAGGTCGCGGCCGCGGAAGCGGCGGGCGCGCGGTTCCTGGTCAGCCCGGGCTGGACCGAGCGGCTGGTGGACGCGATGCGCGACTCGGGCCTGCCCTACCTGCCCGGCGTCTCCACGGTCTCGGAGGTGCTGCGGCTGCTGGAGCGCGGGGTGACCGACATGAAGTTCTTCCCGGCGGAGGCGGCCGGCGGCGCACCGTATCTGAAGTCGCTGTGGTCGCCGCTGCCGCAGGCCCGTTTCTGCCCGACCGGCGGCATCGACGCCGACCGCGCACCGGACTACCTCGCGCTGCCCAACGTCGCCTGTGTCGGCGGCACGTGGATGCTGCCGAAGGAAGCGCTGCGGACGAAGGCGTGGGACGAGGTCACCGAGCTGGCCCGTAAGGCCGCGGCACTCGCCGGCTGAAGCACCCACGGGTGAAGCAGCCCCGGGTGAAGCAGCCCGGGTGAAGGCACAACCGGTTCACCCGGCGTCGAGGCCGCGCAGGTGCGCCGTCGCGTTGACGTACCGCACGGACGTGTTGCCGTCGGCGTAGTAGTCGATCGCGCACAGCGCCGCCGGGGACAGGTGCATACGGAAGAGCGCCTCGGGCGGCGCGCCGAGGGCGAGCCGGACCAGGGTCTTGATCGGTGTGACATGGCTGACCAGCAGGACGGTCCGGCCGCGGTGGGCGGCGAGCAGGGCGTCGCGGGCGGCCTCGACCCGGGCGGCGACCTGCTCGAAGCTCTCGCCGCCGGGCGGGGCGGCGGACGGGTCACCGAGCCACGCGGTCATCGCGCCGGGGTCGCGCTGCCGCGCCTCGGCGAAGGTCAGGCCGTCCCAGCCGCCGAAGTCCGTCTCGCACAGGCCGTCCTCGACGGTGACGTCCAGGCCGAGGCGTGCGGCGGCCGGGGCGGCGGTCTGCCGGCAGCGGAGCAGCGGCGAGCTGACCACGGCCCGCACGGCGCCGTGCTCATCCGCCCCGAACGCGCCCTGGCGGTCGGGTCCGTACGGCGCCGGCGGCTGCGGCGTCCCGGCCAACTCCTGTGCGGCCAGCTCGGCTTGCGCCCGCCCGCGTTCCGACAGCTGCGGGTCCCCTCCCCCGCTGCCGGAGAACCGCTGCTGCCCGGTCAGTGCCGTCTCGCCGTGCCGCAGCAGCACGAACGTGGTCGGGGCGCCCAGGTCCGGGGCGCCCCGATCCGGCCGGACCGGGCGCGCGGGCGCGGCCGAGGGGTCGGGCTCGGCCGCAACCACCGCTCTACAGACCGGAGTCGGCGGTGCGCACCAGAATCCGCCGGCAGTTCTCGCAGCGCACCACCGTGTCGGACGGAGCGGACCGCACTTCGTTGAGCTCGGTGATGTTCAGCTCCAACCGACAGCCCTCGCACCGCTTCTGGTAGAGCCGGGCGGCACCGATCCCGCCCTGCTGGGCGCGGAGCTTGTCGTAGAGCTTGAGCAGGTCGTCGGGGACGGCGGCGGCCAGCACCTCGCGCTCCTTGGCGACGGTGAAGCCCTCGGCGTCGATGCCCTCCAGCGCGGCGGTCTTGCGCTGCTCGGCCTCGGCGACCTTCACCTCCAACGACTCGACCCGGCCGGCGAGTTCGGTGCCGCGCTCCTGCGCGTTCTCGCGGCGCTCCATCACCTCCAGGACGACGTCCTCCAGGTCGGACTGGCGCTTGGCGAGCGAGGCGATCTCGCGCTGGAGGTTCTCCAGGTCCTTCGGGGAGGTGACCGCGCCGGAGTCGAGCCGCTGCTGGTCGCGGGCGGAGCGCTGCCGCACCTGGTCCACGTCCTGCTCCGCCTTGGTCTGCTCGCGGGCGGTGTCGCTCTCCTCGGTACGGGCGGCGACGAGCAGGTCGCGGAGTTGGGCGAGGTCGGCGCCGAGCCGGTCCAACTCGGCGTGCTCGGGCAGGTTGCGGCGCTTGTGGTCGAGCTGCGCGATACGCGCATCGAGGGCCTGGACTTCGAGAAGTCGGATCTGGTCGGCGGGCGCGGCGTTCAGCGGGGGGCTCCTGTGCTGCTGGAAGGGAAATTCGGGGACGGCGACGAGTTCGGCGGGCCGGCCGGACCCGGCGTACCGGAGGCATCCGGTACGCCCTGGTCGCTCAACGGGGCGGAGGGCGCGTGGATCGTCCACGGGTCGGTGACCGCCCGCGAGACGTGGGTGCGCAGGTTCCAGCCGTGCCGGTCGGAGATCTCGTCGAGCTGGCCGGCGGCCTGCTCGCACCAGGGCCACTCGGTGGCCCAGTGCGCGGCGTCCACCAGCGCGGGCGGTCCGGCCTGCCGGGCCTCGGAGGCCGGGTGGTGCCGCAGGTCGGCGGTGAGGAAGGCGTCGACGCCGGCCGCGCGGACCTCGGCGAACAGGCTGTCGCCCGAGCCGCCGCAGACCGCGACCGTACGGATGGTGCTGTCGGGGTCGCCGGCCACCCGCACGCCGGCGGCGGTGCCCGGCAGGTCGCGCGCGGCCCGCGCGGCGAACTCGGCGAGGGACAGCGGCGCGTCGAGTGCGCACAGCCGGCCCAGGCCGCGGCGGCCGGCCGGGTCGGTCGGATCGGGGACGAGCGGGCCGGTGACGCGCAGGTCCAGGGCGGCGGCGAGCGCGTCGGAGACCCCGGGATCGGCCCGGTCGGCGTTGGTGTGCGCCACCAGCAGCGCGATGCCGCCGCGGATCAGGTCGTGCACCACCCGGCCCTTGAAACCGGCCGGGCCGACCGGTGCGACGGTGGTGGTGCCGCGCAGGTACAGCGGGTGGTGGGTGACGATCAGGTCCGCGCCGAGCCGTACCGCCTCGTCGACGACCTCCTGGACGGGGTCGACGGCGAACAGCACGCGGGTGACCTCGACGGACGGATCTCCGCAGACCAGGCCGACGGCGTCCCACGACTCGGCCAGCTCCGGCGGCCAGAGGGCGTCGAGAGCGGCGAGGACGTCGGCGAGAGAGGGTGCGGGCACGTTACGAAGGTTACCCGCCGCGCCGGGCGGCCGGGATGCGAGCGGGCAGCGCAGCACAACGGCTCGGATGACGGCGCCGATTCGCGCGGAGCGACACCCTTACGTGTGAAACACCCTGAGCCACGTTGATCGTCATGAAGTACGAAAAGTACGGTCCTGAGCCGGAGGTGGAGAACCCACATGACCGTCGACACCACTGGCACACCGCAGGCCCCGGCCCTTCCGGTTGCGCCCGCCACGACCACTGCGGCACCGACCGCGCACGTGCCGCGCCGTACCGGCTTCACGATCAGCGCGGACGGGGCGTACGCGGCCTGCCTCGCGGAGGCGACCGTGCCGAGCGAGGAGGGCGAGGGCGGCGGCGGCTGGTACGTCGAACGCTGGTCGCTGGACGGGCCCGAGCCGTACGCGGTGGCGCTGCCCGCCACGCAGCCGGAGGAGCCGGGCACGCAGGTGCTGCCGCTGCCGGACGGCCGGGTGCTGGTGCGGCGCGAGGTCGGCGCCGCGAACGGGGGCGCGAACGGGGGCGGCAACGGAGCCTGGAACGGGGGCGGGATCGCCGGCAGGGCAGCGGTCGGAGCGGAATCCGGAGCGGGCGCCGAGGGAGGCGCCGAGGACCGCACCGGGAACGGCGTCGGGGGCAGCGGCGGGAACGGCGGCGCGGACGAAGAGCCGTCGGCGACCGGCGTCGGCCCGGACAGCGGCTCGGGCGCCGGCGTCGCCGCCGGGCCCGGCACCCCCGCCACCGTGTGCCACGACCTGTCCCTGCTCTACCCGTCCGGCACCGGCACCGGCGCCCAGCGGATCGGCGCGCTCGCCGGCAGCGACGTGCGCCTGCTCCCGCCGGCCCCGTTCGGCGCCTTCGCCACCTGCTACGACGCGGGCGGCGGGGTGACCTCGCTGTGGCAGCTGTGCGACGCGGGCGGCGGGAGCGGGGGCGGCCCGGTCCACCTCGTCACGGTGCCCGGCCGCTGCACCGGCGGCGCCTGGCTGGACCGCGCGGGGCGGCTGCTCGCGCTCGACCGCGAGATGGACGGGCGGACGAAGGCGGTCGTGGTCGACCTGCACGCCGGCCAGGTCAGCCCGTTGCTCCAGCTCACCGAGGACAGCGACGACCGGCTGCTGCTCGCCGAGCCGGACAGCGGGCTGATGATCGTACGCAGCGACGCCACCGGTGAGGCCCGGCTCGGCTGGGGCGTGCTCGGCAGCCGCCACCCGGTCCGCTTCCCCGACACCCTGCGGGTCGCCGGCGCCCTGCTCTCCCCGGTCGCCGCGCAGCCGGGGCAGATCCTCACCCCCGAGGCGTGCGTGGTCGCCTTCCGTTCGGCGGTCCCCGGCGGCGGCTCGTCGCTCGCGCTGTGGCGGCCGGGCGAGCGCCGCCTGCACTGGCGCCCGGCCCCCGCGGACTGGCTCGGCCCGGCCGCCCGCTGGCTGCCGCGCTCCCCGCTCCACCTGCCCACGCCCACCGCCCTGCACCCGTACGACCCGCCGCCGGTGGCCGCCCCGGCGCCGCTCGCGCTGCCCGCGCCGCGGGTGGTGCGGGCCCGCGCCCTTCCGCCGGCCCGCCGCCCGCTCGCGGTGCTGCCGCTGCAGAAGGCCCCGCTGACCCCGGTCGCGTGACGCTCGATAGAATCAGCCGGGTCACCCAGGGTGAGCATCCCGAGTGAGCACGTAGTCATGTGGGTATACGGGGAGAGCACGAAGATGTCGGACGCGACCAGGGCCGATCACGTGCGCAGCCAGGCGCACCAGAGCACGGACGAGGACACGTCGGGACGCCACCGTGGTGAGGCCTCGGCGGAGGACAGCGAGGCGGCGGCGCCGCACGGCAAGCACCGCCGCGAACAGTCGGACTGACGCCGCCCGCCCCCGTCGCCGTCTCGACGGGCGGCGCGGGGCGACGGCTCGTGCCGAAGGGCGGACCGGGCGGTCCGCACGGCCGCTCGGACCGGCGCGGCGCGGCATGGCACCGGCGGGCCCGTCGGGTGCCGCATTCCGGATTCCGGGGGGAAGCGATGGCGGAGCGCTGGGGCCTGATCGTCGAGGAATCGAGGATCAAGAGCTACCACAACATGCTGACCGAGCTGCTCACCACCGTGCTGGAGGTGTTCACCGGCAGCCGCGAGGAGGCCCTCGCCCGGCTGGAGAGCCACGCCACCAGCTACCAGCCCCGCCGGATGCGGTTCCCTCCCAGGACCCGGCTGTTCCGGACGGCGGACGGCTTCCTGCTGGTCTGCGGTGACGCACCGAGCGAGTACGACAACGGCTACTCCTTCGTCTGCCGCTTCACCGTCGCGGAGTTGCTGCGCGACAGCGAGGACACGCGGCGGGTGGCCGAAGCCGAGGCGCGGGCCCAGGCCGAGGTGAAGGCCCGGTTGAAGGCCGAGGAGCGGGCGGCGAAGCGCCGCGCGCGCCGCGGCTACTGATCCGGCGCGGGCCGCACCCAGGACATTTGTCCCGGCCACCCCACCACATTCGCGTCTGCCGGGCCGCCGCCGCCCCGCCGTAGCTTCATGGACATGGCGGATACCTCTTCACTCGCGCGGTCGGCGGGCCCCACGGCCGCGGCGCCCACCCCTCCCCCGGCGGTACGGTTCTCGGCCGTCCACAAGCACTTCGGCCCGGTGCACGCGATCGCCGGTGTCGACCTGGACATCGCCCGCGGCCAGACCCTGGCGCTGCTCGGCCGCAACGGCGCGGGGAAGTCCACCGCGATCTCGCTGATGCTCGGCCTCGACCAGCCGGACGGCGGCGAGGTGCGGCTGTTCGGCGGGGCGCCGCAGGACGCGGTCAGGGGCGGCCTGGTGGGCGCGATGCTCCAGGACGGCACCCCGATCCCGCGGGTGACCGTCCGCGAGTGGGTCGGCTTCGTCGCCGCCACCTACCCGCGGCCGATGCCGGTCGCCGAGGCCCTCGCGCTCGCCGGGATCGGGGAGTTGGCCGGGCGGCGGGTGGACAAGCTCTCCGGCGGGCAGGCGCAGCGGCTGCGGTTCGCGCTGGCCGTCGCGGGCAACCCGGCGCTGATCGTGCTGGACGAGCCGACCGCCGCGCTGGACGTGGAGGCGCGGCGCGGCTTCTGGCGCTCGATGCGCGGGTACGCGGCGCGCGGCAACACCGTGGTCTTCTCGACGCATTACCTGGAGGAGGCGGACGAGAACGCGGACCGGGTGCTGGTGATCGACCGGGGCCGTACCGTGGCCGACGGCAGCGGCGAGCAGATCAAGCGGGCGGTCGGCGGCACCCTGGTCTCCTTCGACCTGGCCGGGCAGGGCAGCGCGGGGCTGCGCGACCTGCCCGGGGTGACCTCGCTCGAAGTGCGCGGCGACCGCGCGGTGCTGCGCAGCGCCGACTCCGACGCGACGGTGCTCGCGCTCGCCGCGGCCGGCCGGGTACGGCGGTTGGAGGTGGCGGCGGCGAGCCTGGAGGAGGCGTTCCTCAGCCTGACCGCCCACCCGGACCCGGGCTCGGGCTCGGGCTCGGGCGCCGCCCCGGCCACGCCCAAGGACTCCGCCGCCGGCTCCGGGACCTCCCTGGCGGTGACCCGATGAGCGCCCCCGGCAAGGCCCTCGCGCCCGTACCCGGGGTGACCTCGCCCGAAGCTGCGGGGCGCGAGGAGGCGGGGCGCGAGCCTGCGGGGCCCGCGGCTGCGCCCGAGGTGTACGGTCCGCCCTTCCCCCGCCCCGCCTCCTACCTGCGGCCGCTGCTGGAGTACGTCCGGCTGGAGGTGCGCCGCACGCTGCGGGACGGCGGGTACGCCGTGATGGGCGTGGTGATGCCGGTGGCGATGTACCTGCTCTTCACCAACCTCGGGGTGGGCGGAGACGCCGACTTCAGGGGCGACTACGCGCAGTACTCGATGATCGGGATGGCCGCGTACGGGGCGCTGGGCGCGGCGCTCGCGGTGGGGTCGGGGGTCGCGGAGGACCGCGGGCGCGGCTGGCTGCGGCAGTTGCGGGTGACGCCGCTGCACCCGGTGCAGGTGGTCGCCGGTCGGGCGCTGACCGCGGGCGTCACGGTACTGCCGGCGATCACGGCGGTGCTGGCCGCGGGCGGCCTGGTCAACGGCGTGCGGCTGGCGGTGTGGCAGTGGCTCGCGGTCGGGGTGCTGCTGTGGCTGGGCACCATCCCCTTCACCCTGCTCGGCCTCGGCAACGGCTACGCGCTGACCGGGCAGGCCACCGGCGTGGTGAGCATGGCCTGCATGATGGGTCTCTCGGTGATCGGCGGGCTGTGGATTCCGGCCGGCGCCTTCCCGCCCTGGCTGCGCGCGATCTCCCGCTGGACGCCCACCGCCCGCTTCGGCGACCTGGGCTGGAGCGTCCTGGAGCACCATGGCCCCGGTTTGGGTACGGTGGCGGTGCTCGTCGGCTGGCTGCTGGTCTTCGCCGGTTACGCGGTGTTCGCCTACCGGCGCGGGGCGCGTACCGCATGACCACCACCACGCCGCACGTGCGGGCGCCGCGCGAACCCGACGCGGCGCGACACCGGACGGGGACGGGGATGGCGGTGGACGCGAGACAGGCGTCCGGCACGGCGGACGGCGCCGTGCCGGACCAGGACCAGGACCAGGACCAGCACCGGAAGCGGAGCCAGGCCGGCGGCCGGGCCATGACCACGGACCCGGACCCGGTCCGGGACACGGAGTGCCGCAGGAAGATGTGGTGGCGCCGGTCCGAGCGGTTCGAGGACGAGATCGACCAGCTCAGGAAGCCCGACGGCAAGGCGCTGATCCCGTGGCTGCTGATGGCGGTCGGCCCGGCCAGCGACCTGTTCAACGGCCGGGTCGGCAACCCCTGGCCGGCCGGCGCGGGGCTCGCCCTGTTCTGCGTGCTGTACGTGCTGACCGTGCGCTCCGCGTTCAGCCCGCGCCTGGGCTCCGGGCCGGTGCCGCTGCGCCTGCTGGCCTGCCTGGGCGCGACCACCCTGGCGCTCTCGATCGGCTACGGCGGCAACTTCGCGCTGCTGTTCGTGCTGGTGTCGCTGTGCGTGGGCAGCGTGGCGAGCAGCCGCCGCGTCCTGGGCCTGATGCTGATCCCGACGAGCGCCGCGGCCGGGATCGTCTCGGGCCTGCACCACGAGAGTTTCTGGTCGACCACCAGCCTGTCGTACGGGACGTTCCTGTCCGGGCTGGTGGTGTCGGTGATCATCACGCTCTTCCAGGCGGTGGACCAGCTTCGCTCCACCCGGCAGGAGTTGGCCCGGGCCGCGGTCGCGCAGGAACGGCTGCGGTTCTCCCGCGACCTGCACGACCTGCTGGGGCACACCCTGTCGGTGGTCGTGGTGAAGTCCGAGGCGGCCCGCCGGCTCGCCCCGCGCGACCTGGACGCGGCCCTCGCGCAGGTCGCCGACATCGAGGCGGTCGGCCGGCAGGCGCTCACCGAGATCCGCGAGGCGGTCACCGGCTACCGCGAGGGCAGCCTGTCCACCGAACTGGACCGGGCCCGCTCGGCGTTGACCGCCTCCGACATCGAGGTGGTGGTCCAGGAGTCGGGCCCGCCGCTGCCGCCGCAGACCGAGGCGCTGCTCGGCTGGGTGGTCCGCGAGGGCGTCACCAACGTCGTACGGCACAGCCGCGCCTCGCAGGCCACCATCGAACTGCGCACCGGCGGGGGCCACGCGCACCTCACCATCACCGACAACGGGATCGGCCCCGCCGCGGCCACCGCGCCCGACCCCCACCTGCCCACCGGTAGGGGCACCGGCCTGCGCGGCCTGACCGAGCGCCTCGCCGCGGCCGGCGGCTCCCTGGCCTCCGGTCCGGCCCACGGCGGCGGCTTCCGCGTCGCCGCGGTCCTCCCGGTGGAGGAGGAGGCCCCGTTGTAGACGACCGGCGCGCGGGTGCCGGGTCAGGCGCGGTTGACGCGGCCGGCTATCGCATGGGCGACGACCAGGTAGACGGCCGCGGGCAGGCCGTAGTTGAGGACAGTGCGCCACTTGGCGTTGTCGACGGTGAACAGGTCCTTCGACCAGGTCGCGAGCCAGTTCGCCGCGTGGTGGACCCAGTTGACGAGGTCGTTGGCGCGGTTCGCGTCCAGGACGAAGAAGATGATCCAGAGGATCAGGATGAGTGCAGCGATGTCTGCGGCGATGAGGATGATCACCGCGGCGGGGTTGCCGCCATACCGTCTGGCCATGGCTGTCGCATTGCCCGGTTGGGGTCGGTGAAACCTGGCACGGACGGCCGTGGTTGTGGTGGACCTGCCACCCGCGGCGGTCGGCGGATCAGGTCCGCCCGCCGTCGACCCGTACCGGTCCGCGCCGCTCGTAGACCGTCACCCGGCGGCCGCGGACCCGTACGTCCGCGACCGGGGTGAAGTACTCCCGGAGCACGGCGAGTTTCACCCGGTCCCGTGCACCGGGGGCCTGCCCCGCGGCCTGCGCCGCGTCCGTCACCAGCAGGATGCGCGGCCGGGCCAGCATCGCGGCCCTGATCCGCGCGGGGGTGGCCTCCCGGCCCTCCAACGTCCCGGACCGCGTGGGGCCTTCTTCCAGGGCGACGTCCCGCAGACCGGTGAAGTCGCCGGGGCAGACGTACGCCGAGTCGCGCCGCCAGGTGGGCACGAAGACCACCCCGTCCCCGGGCGACTTCATCCGTGCCACGTCCGCCGCGGCCGACACGACGTCGTCCACCCGGCTGGCCGGGGAGCGTTCGGCCAGCGACTGCGGGAGCAGTGCCAGCGTGGCCAGGGCGAGCGCGACCGGGACCAGCCGCGGCGCCGCCGTCGGGAAGCGCGGAGTGGCCGCGCGCACCGCCGCGGCCAGTCCCGCGCCGACCAGCAGCGCCAGGCCGAGCAGGCTGAAGACGACATACCGGTCGAGGTACAGCGGATGGGCCACGGACACGCCGACCAGGCCGAGTTGGGGTACCGCGAGCAGCGGGAGCCCGACCGCCGCCGCCGACAGCCGGCCCGCCCGCGGCCGGTCGACGGCGGCCCCGACGGCGCCGATCGCCACCAGCACCACCGGGCCGATCAGCATCTGCCAACTCAACGGCGGTATCCACGCCACCTGTTGGGCCTGGCGGCGGCTGAAGAGGATCAGCGGCAGCACCCCCGCCGTCGCGGCCACGGCCGCCGTCAGCCAGCGTGTCCACACCTCGCGCCCGGCCCGCGTCCACGCCAGGGTCGCCAGGTGCGCGGGCAGGATCAGCAGCGACAGCCAGTTCAGCAGCCCGCAGGCCAGGACCGCGGCGCCGTAGGCCGCCCAGCGCCGCCGGCGCGCCGCCCCGGGGGGCGCCTGCAGGAGGGTCACCAGCAGGAGCGTCGAGATCCCGGCGCCGGCCGTGACCATCGCGTACGGGCGGCCCTCCTGGAGGTAGAACTGCACGGCCGGGAGCAGCCCGAACACCATCCCCGCACCCCGGCCCGCCCAGACGCCGGCCAGCCGGTGCCCGACTTCGGCCACGCAGCCGGCCGCCACCGCCATGGCCAGCACCGACGGCAGCCGCAGGGTGGTGGTGCTCGCCCCGAAGCACACGAAGCACTCGTGCATCAGCAGGTAGTACAGGCCGTGCACGGCGTCGATGTTGCCCAGCATGTGCATGATGTCGGCGGGCGACCGCTGGGCCGCCTGCCAGGTCGCCGCCTCGTCCCGCCAGACGCTGTCCTGCCGGGAGATCCCCCACCACCCCAGCGCCAGCGTCCACAGCACCGGTAGCGGCCATACGGGCATGCGTCGCCCGGGAACGTCTGTACGAACTGTCACGGACTGTAGGACGCGGAAAATCCGCCACACGTTCTCTGAGCTGCACATTCCGCATGTAGAGGTCTGCCCGCGCGGAGGTCTCGACGGCCGGCGGCACACGGCGGGTGACGGTCCGCGCCCTCGGCCGGTGACGGACCGGCCGGCGCCCGCCGCGGCCCTCCGTACGGGTGTCCCCCGCTGGCGGCCCCGTGGCGGCCGGGTGATGCTGCGGGAGCGGGCGCACCGCCCGTACACCCCCACGCTCCGGAGGTACCCGTGCCGACCGGCTTCCCCGTGCGCCGGGCGCTGACCGCCCTGCTCCTGGCCGCCGCCCTTCTGGTACTGCCCGCGTGCGGCAGCGACACCGCCTCGACCGCCTCGCACGCGTCGAGCAGCAGCCCGAGCCCGACGACGAGCGCGCAGCGGCAGAAGCTCGCGAAGACCCGTTTCGTGGCGAACGCGGGGCTCGCCGCCGGGGCGACCTACCAGTGGATCGTGAAGCCGTACAAGGCCGGCAAGTTCAAGAAGGGCGCGCACGGGCGGACCGTCGCGCTGATCAAGGCGGGCCTGGCCGGCACCTTCGCCTACAACCGGCTCAAGGCGGCCTCGGTGAACGCCAAGGGCGACCCGACGCTCAACAGGCTGATGGCGCCGGTGACCGCGGGCATCACCGCGCTCAAGGACCTGCCGTCCAAGCTGCGCAAGGGCGAGAACCCGGACTCGACGGTGAACAGCTTCAACGACGTGATCAACGAGGTCAAGGACGCCGGGAAGAGCGCGGGCGCCGACGTGAAGGAGAAGGTGCCCTCGCTGTCCCAACTGGGAAGCTGACAGCGGCAGCGGCAGCGGCAGCGGCTCCGGGGCTGCGGCGCTCCGGCGCCCCTTGGACGCGCCGACGGCCGGCCGTCCCCCTCGTCGAAGGGGGACGGCCGGCCGTCGTGTGGTGCCAGGTACTGAAGACCGTGCCCGCCCGGCGAACCGGCCCGACACCGTAAGGCGCCCGCGTGGACGCCCGCGGGTCAGCCGCGCTGGATGCCGCTGCTGTCCTGGAGGACGCCGCGGCGCCCGTCCTGGGTCTGCGCGATGAGCGCCTGGCCGCGCTGGTCCACCGCGAGGTACCAGGTGCCCGGGGCCAGCTCGGCGATCTGCCCGCCGCTGCCGTCCTCGGCGAACAGCGGCCGCGGCACCGGCACCGCGAACCAGAACGCGGTGAAGTCCGCGGACGGGGTCGGGGCGGCGGTGGTCGGCTGCGAGTGCACGTTGGGGGCGGGGGCGCCGCCACCGTACGGCGGCTGCGGGGCCGGGGCGCCGCTGTAGGCCGGGTCGACCGACTGGGCGCCGCCCGGGTAGCCGTAGCCGGCCTGCGGCGGGGTCATGCCGTAGGGCTGCTGCGGGGCGCCGACGCCGTACGGCTGCGGCTGGCGCGGGGCGCCGGCCAGCGGGGCCTTCAGCGCGGGCAGCCGGCTGTTGAGCACCGCGGCCACGGCGATCACGATGCCGAAGATGAGGGTCAGCCAGGCGCCGACCTTCTTGTCGACGCTGTCCTGGTTGTTGAAGAGCGTCGACCACACCGCGGTCCAGCCGACGAACAGCGACAGCGCAATCGTCCACTGGTCCAGGGTCAGACCCAGCAGCTGCCGGCCCGCGAGCTGCCCCGACCGGGCGAAGAGCAGAGCGGCGGCGGCGATCACCGCGGCCAGCGTCACCGACGGCAGGATCGGGAAGGTGGCCGAGTGCCACAGGTTCTGCGAGCTGTGGGAGACGCCACCGGCCACGGAGTAGCCGCTGGGGTAGCTGTAGAACGGCAGGAAGGAGGCGATCAGCAGCAGCGCCGCTGAGCCGATCACCAGGCCGTCTCCTCGGGTCAGGGAGCGGATGTTCACGTCGGGTCCTGTCCTTTGCGATGCGAGATGCGGGAAACGGTTCGTCGGGGCGGGAAACGGTGCCCCATCGTACGGGTGTGATCTTTGGCCGGGTGTCAGGTATGGGTCTTGGTGCACGATCCATACCGGACTGCTACAGCCCTGTCACCTCTTCCCGTCGGCAGGCCCCGCGGGGGAACCCTCGAGAAAGGCGGTGAGGCCGTCGGCGATCCCCTGGGCGGCGCGCTGCCGCCAGGCGGGGCTCGTCAACGACGCGGCGTCCTGCTTGTCACGCATGTTGCCGCACTCGATGAACACCTTCGGCACGGTGGAGAGGTTGAGCCCGCCGAGGTCGTCGCGCACCATCAACCCCTTGCCGCCGCCGAGGTAGTTGGCGAAGGGCTCCCCGGTCGCCGCCTTGAAGTGCGCGCGCAGCGTGGTGGCCAGCCGCAGCGACGGCGCGGCGATCGCACGCGTGTCGGCGGTGCCCGCGTGCAGCGACTTGGGCGCGATCACATGGAAGCCGTGCGCGCCGGCGGGCGCGCCGTCCGCGTGGATGGACAGCGCGGCGTCGGCGTGCGCGGCGTTGCCGATCCGGGCCCGCTCGTCGACGCAGGGTCCGTACGGGCGGTCGCCGTTCTGGGTCAGGAGGACCTTCGCGCCGCGCGCGGCCAGGATCGTCCGCACCCGCCGGGAGACGTCCAGGGTGTAGGACGCCTCCGGGTAGCCGGCGTTGGTCTCGGTGCCCGTGGTGTCGCATTCCTTGCGGTTCGTCCCGATGTTCACCAGCCGGTTGATCTCTTTGGTGTGCTGGTAGTTGGTCGGGTTGTGCCCGGGGTCGAGCACGACGACCCTCCCGGCCAGGGGAAGCGTTTCAGCAGACGGCGTCGCCGGGGAGGGAGCGGAGGCTGTGCTGCCGGGCGCGGCCGTGCCGGCGCCGGCGTTCCTCCCGTCGGCGGCTCGCGCGCTGCCGGTGCTGTGCGTGCCGCCGGAACCGGAGCCCGAGCCCGCCGCTGATCCGCAGCCGCTCAGAAGCACCGCCGCCGCCACCACGGCCGCTGCGACGATTCCGCCGCCACGACCGCCCCCGTGTGACCCGTTGCTGAACACGCCCGCGACTCTATAGGCCCGAGCTGTCACCTTGCACCCTGCGTTACTATTTGCGGCCGTCCGCGACTCCGGCAGGCCCGTCGAGGCTCCCGCTCCCCCGCCGCAGCACCCGCAGCGTGCGGGTCACCGACACCTCGGCGAACGCCCCGGAGGCCAGCGCCCGCCGGTAGACGCGGTAGGGCGCCTGGCCGCCGTCGGCCGGATCGGGGAAGACGTCGTGGATCACCAGCAGGCCGCCCTCGGCGAGCAGCGGCGCCCAGCCCTCGTAGTCGCCGTTCGCGTGCTCGTCGGTGTGACCGCCGTCGATGAAGACCAGGCCGAGCGGCTGCCGCCACACCTTCGCGACCTGCGGCGAGCGGCCGACCACCGCGATCACGTGGTCCTCCAGGCCGGCCGCGTACAGGGTGCGGCGGAAGTGCGGGAGGGTGTCCATCCGCCCGAGTACGGGGTCCACCAGCTCCGGGTCGTGGTACTCCCAGCCCGGCTGCTGCTCCTCGCTGCCGCGGTGGTGGTCGACGGTCACCACGACGGTGCCGGCCGCGGCGGCGGCCTCCGCGAGCAGGAGCGTGGAGCGGCCGCAGTAGGTGCCGACCTCCAGCAGGGGCAGCCCGAGACCGGCCGCGGCCTCCTTCGCGGCGGCGTGCAGGGCCATGCCCTCGTCGAGCGGCATGAAGCCCTTGGCGGCCTCGAAGGCGGCGAGTACGTCCTTGTGCATGCCGCCAGCGTAGGCGCTCCGGCGCCCCGCGGCCGCTCCGCGCATCCGGCCGTGACCAGCAGTGACAGGTCAACTCGTATGGCCTGGAGGGAAGTTCGTGCCTACCCTGGCCGGGTACGTTCCGGCAGGTTCCGCAGGTTCACCAAGCCCGAGGAGTCTCATGTCCGCACCTGGTCAGGCCCATGACATCCTGTCGCCGGAGTTCGCCGAGGACCCCTACGCCAGCTACCGGGTGATGCGGCGGGAGACGCCGCTCGTCTGGCACGAGGCCATGCAGAGCTACATCGTGTCGCGCTACGAGGACGTCGAACGCGCCTTCAAGGACAGCACCTTCACCACCGACAACTACGGGTGGCAGATCGAGCCCGTGCACGGGCGGACCATCCTCCAGATGAGCGGCCGCGAGCACTCGGTGCGCCGCGCGCTGGTCGCGCCCGCCTTCCGCGGCCGGGAACTCCAGGAGAAGTTCCTGCCGGTGATCGAGCGCAACTCCCGCCGGCTCATCGACGGCTTCCGCGGGTCGGGCTCGGCCGAGCTGGTCGGGCAGTACGCCACCCGCTTCCCGGTGAACGTGATCGCCGACATGCTCGGCCTGGACCAGGCCGACCACGACAAGTTCCACGGCTGGTACACCTCGGTGATCGCCTTCCTCGGCAACCTCGCCCAGGACCCGGAGGTCACCGCGACCGGCGAGCGGACCCGGGTGGAGTTCGCCGCCTACCTGCTGCCGGTGATCCGGCACCGCAGGGAGCACCTCGGCGACGACCTGCTCTCCGCGCTGTGCCGCGCCGAGGTCGACGGCACCGCGATGGACGACGAGGACATCAAGGCGTTCTGCAGCCTGCTGCTGGCGGCCGGCGGCGAGACCACCGACAAGGCGATCGCGAGCGTCTTCGCCAACCTGCTGCGCCACCCGGACCAGTTGGCGGCGGTGCGGGAGGACCGCAGCCTGATCCCCCGCGCGTTCGCCGAGACGCTGCGCTACACGCCCCCGGTGCACATGATCATGCGGCAGGCCGCCGAGGACGTGCCGGTGGCAGGCGGCGTCATCCGCAAGGGCAGCACCGTCACCTGCCTGATCGGCTCGGCCAACCGCGACGAGCAGCGGTACGCCGACCCGGACACGTTCGACATCTTCCGGGCCGACCTGAACAGCACCAACGCGTTCTCAGCCGCCGCCGACCACCTGGCGTTCGCGCTGGGCCGGCACTTCTGCGTCGGCGCGCTGCTGGCGAAGACGGAAGTGGAGGTGGGGGTGGACCAGTTGCTCGACGCCATGCCGGGGGTCAGGCTCGCGCCGGGTGAAGTCCCGGTCGAGCGGGGCGTGTTCACCCGCGGCCCGGCGTCGGTCCGGGTGGAGTTCGACCCGGCGTGACCTCCGGCCGGCACCGGCGGCCCGTCCGACATAGGCCGCTCAGCCGGCACCGGCCGCCCTGGCGACATCAGCGGCTCAGCCGACATCAGCGGCTCGTCCGGCGTGCGCCGCTCAACCGACGTACGCCGAGGTGAAGTGGACGGGCAGCACGTCCAGGCCGCGCATCCAGATCGACGGCCGCCAGGCCAGCTCCTCCGGCCGCACCGACAACTCCACGTCGGGCAGCCGGTCGAGCAGCACCTCCACCGCGGTGCCGGCGATCGCCTCGGCCAACTCCGGTGCCGGGTAGGGGCAGCGGTGCTCGCCGTGGCTGAAGGAGACGTGCGCGCTGTTGCCGCCGGTGCCGGCGTGCCCGTCGGGCCGCACCTCGGGGTCGGTGTTGGCCGCGGCCAGCCCGAGCACCACGCAGTCGCCCTGCCGGATCTGCCGGCCGCCCAACTGCGTGTCCCGGGTGGCCCACCGGCCGATGAAGTTCTGCGTCGGGGTGTCCTCCCACAGCACCTCGTTGAGCGCCTGGCCGGCGCTGCCGCGGCCGCCGGACAGGGTGACGGCGAACCGGTCGTCGATGAGCATCAGCCGCAGGGTGTTGCCGATCCAGTTCGCGGTCGGCTGCTGGGCGGCGGCGATCACGGAGATCAGGTCCTGGACGATCTCCATGTCCGCGAGCCCGGCCGGGTGGGCGAGCATCCGGGAGGTCACGTCCGGCCCCGGCACCACGCGCCTGCTGTCCAGCAGGGCCTGGACCCGCTGCTGGACCCGCAGGTAGGCCGCCACCGGGTCCTCGCCCTCGGCCGCGTCCAGCGACAGGGTCAGGTCGCGCACCATGTCGGCGGTCTGGGACTCGGGCAGCCCGCACATCCAGATCGCCGCCAGCAGCGGCAGCCGGTGGGCGTAGTCGGCCATCAGGTCCGCGCGGCCGCGGCCGGCGAAGCCGTTGATCAGCCGGTCGGCGACCTCCTCGCAGTGGCGTTTCAGCTCGAACTGGTCCACTTCGGCGAGCGCGTCGCTGATCACCCCGGACCGCCGCCGGTGCTCGGCGCCCTCGGCGAAGAGCACGGACGGCTGGTAGCCCACGTAGGGCAGCAGCGGCCAGTCCGCCGGGATGGCCTCCCACTGGTTCCAGCGGCGCGAGTCGCGGGCGAACAGCTCGTCGTTGGTGGTGACGTAGTGCAGTTCGCGGTAGCCGAGCACCAGCCAGGCGGGCACGCCGCCGTCGAGCAGCACGGGCGCCACCGGGCCGTGCGCGCGGCGCAGTTGCAGGTAGAGCTGGGCCGGGGTCTGCTGGAACTCCAGGCCGCCCAGCGCCACCGCGCCGGGTCGGGCCGGGCAGTGCGCGGGCGGTGCGGACAGCACGGGACCCGCAGGGGCGTGGTCGGTCACAGGGCCATCTCCTGGGCACGGGACAGGGCGTAGAGGTGGTCGACGAGCGTGATCAGGACGGTCTTGCCGGACTCCCGGTCGCGCGCGTCGCAGTCGATCAGCGGGACGGCGTCGTCGAGGGTGAGGGCGTCCCGTATCTGGTCCAGGGTGTGCAGCGGCGGCCCGAAGTTGTTGCGGGCCACCACGAACGGCAGGCCGTGGTGCTCCAACCGGTCGATGGCGTACCAGGAGTCGGCGACCCGGCGCGGGTCCACCAGCACCACGGCGCCTAGCGTGCCGGAGAAGAGCCGGTCCCACAGGAACCAGAACCGCTCCTGGCCGGGGGCGCCGAACAGGTACAGCACCATCCGCTCGTTGAGGCTGATCCGGCCGAAGTCGAAGGCGACCGTGGTGGTGACCTTGCCGTCCACACCGGTGGTCTCGTCGATGCCGACGCCGGCCTGGGTCATCGTCTCCTCGGTGTTCAGCGGGCGGATCTCGCTGACCGAGCGGACCATGGTGGTCTTCCCGACGCCGAACCCGCCCACGATGACGATCTTCAGTCCGTCGTCCGCGGTGTCGGCCAGCGGCGCACGCGCGAACGGTTCAGAGCCTGCGGAGTCCAACGAGCACCTCCTTCAGGAGTGCGGAGTCGGGCAGCTTGGCGCCCGCCGACGTGCGGGGGTGGCGGGCGGTGACCTTGCCGGCGTCGAGGAGGTCGGCCAGCAGGATGCGCACCACGCTCACCGGCAGCCGCAGGTCGGCCGAGAGCTCCACGACCGCCGTCGGCGTGCGGCAGATCCGCAGGATGGCGACGTGCTCGGACTGCATGCCGGCCGACGGCTGCGACTCGCTGACGATGAGGGCGACCAGGTCCAGCCGCGCGTCGTCGGCACGGCTGCGGCCCCCGGTGACGGTGTAGAGCCGGTCCGGGTTCTCGCCTGCGACGGACCCGCGCGTCATACGGAGTCCTCACCGGGCCTTCGCGGCGGCGCGGTCAGGTAGTCGCCCAACTGCTCCACCAGTTCGCTGGTGTTGTGGCCGATCATCCCGGCGTCGGCGTCCTGCGCGGCCACCACGGCGAGGTGCGCGCCCTCGCCGGCCTCCACGATCACCAGCAGTCCGCCGTGGAACTCGGTCATCGACTGGCGCACGCCGCCACTGCCGTCCCCGAACTCCACGGACGCGCCGTGCGACAGGCTCTGGATGCCCGACGCGATGGCGGCGAGCTGGTCGGCCTGGTCGACGTTCAGGCTCGCGGAGCGGCTCATCTTGAGGCCGTCCCGGGAGAGCACGAGGGCGTACCGGCTACCGGGGGTGCGCTCCAAGAGGCTGTCCAGCAACCAGTCCAGGTTGCGATCGGTGGTCTGCATCGCGGTGGGGGTCCGCCCGGCACTGCTCCGGGTCGCGGGCCCCTTCCTCCAATCTGTCGTCCTGACGGGGGTTCGGGCGTGGCTGCCACGTCTTTACGGCGAAGGGGCGTCGTCCTGCGGCGTGTCCCGCCGCGCGTCACGCGAGCCGGGTCGCGGCGCCTGCGGCCGTACGTCCTCGGGCGCGGCGGCGCGGCCACGGGCGGCCTGCTCGCGCTGGCGTTTGCCCGCAGCGACGAACGCGCCGAAGCGGGCGCCCATGTCGCCGGTGGCGGGCCGGGGTTCGGCCGACGGCGCCTGCGCGGGCATGGGGTGGTCGGCGTCGGCGAGGGTACGGCCGCGGACCCGCTTGGGCAGGACGAACAGGTCGTCGCCGGTGCCGTCGGCGGGGGGCGGGGTGTCGGGGGCGGGGGGCGGGGTGTCGGGGGCGGGTTCGCGCGCGGACTCGGGGTCGGGGGCCGACGCGGGCCTCGACTCGTACGCGGGCGCGGGATCGTACGTGGGCGTGGGCGCGGGCGCGGGATCGTACGCGGGCGAGACCGTGGGTGCGGGCCTGGCCGTGGAAACGGTCGCCGTGGCGCCGGGCGGCGGGGCGGACCAGGCGCTCCCCTCGGCGGGCGCGGCCGGCGCGGGCACGGTCCGTGTGCCGCGGGCGGCCTGCCCTGCCTGCCGCATCGGCAGCCCGCCGGGCCCGATCACGGGTTCGCCGGACGCGGCAGGACCGCTCCCGGCGGGCGCGCCCGTCCGCGGCTCGCCCGACTGCCGGGGCGCCGCGGACCCTTCCGGGTCTTCCCGCGGCCGCGTGATCAGGTGCTGCGGGATGAGCAGCAGCACGCCGGTGCCGCCCCGCGAGGAGGGCCGGAAGTTGACGGTCAGCCCGTACTTCCCGGCCACACCGCCGACCACCGCGAGGCCGAGCCGGGTGCCGGACAGGGTGCCGAGCCGCAGCGGGTCGTGCGAGACGGCGTGCTGCGCGCGGCGCAGCGCCGGCGGGCTCATCACCAGGCCCGCGTCCTCGACGGTGATCACGACGCCGGTGGTCAGTTCCTCGACGTAGATGTGCACGGTCTCGGTCGGGGGCGAGAACCGGGTGGCGTTGTCGAAGAGTTCGGCGAGCGCGTGCATGACGCCCTCGGCCGCGTGGCCGACGACCGCGGCCTTGCTCGTCGAGTGCAGCCGGACCCGCTGGTAGGCGCTGATCCGGCCGATCGCGCCGCGCAGGATGCTCTCCATCACGATCGGCTTCGTCCAGCGCCGCCCGGACCGGCCGCCGGTGAGCACCGCGATGCTGTCGGCCAGCCGTCCGGTCTGGGCGGTGGCGTGGTCCAGCTTGAGCAGATCGCCGAGAACCTCCTGGTCGTAACGGTTCTCCATCTCGCGCAGGTCGGCCATCATCGTCGTGGTCAGCGCCTGGACCCGGCTCGCGGCGTTGGCGCACGCCGCGAGGGTGGCCGCGCGCAGCCGTGAGCCGTTGGCGAGTTCGCCGGTGAAGACCTCCAGGACCCGGCGGTGCCGCGGGTCGGCGAGTGCGGGCGCGCCGGCCAGCGCGGTGCCCGCGGAGGCGCCCGCGCCGAGCCGGCCGACCATCTCCGGGATCGCCTGCTCCACCAACACGGCCGCGTCGGCGCCCAGTTCCTCCAGGCGGCCCCGCAGCCGCTCCGACTCCGCCCGCGCCGCGATCAGTTCGGCGCCCACCGCGTCCGCCTCGGCGGCCATCTGCGCCACCCGCCGCTGGTGCCCGTCGATGTACGCGTCCGACTGGGCGATCCGGCGGCGCAGTTCGGCGGTCCTGCTGTCGGCGTCGGCGAGCCGGGCGGCCGCGGCCCGGCCGCGGTGCGCCATGCTCCCGGCCCACGTGACGGCCGCCACCAGCAGCACGCCGTAGCCGATCGCGACCGCCTGCACCCAGGTCCGCGCGTCCCGCGGGCCGCCCAGGGCGAGTCCGGCACAGGCCAGCCCGCAGACCACCACCGCCCCGAGGGCGAGGGCCGGGGTTCCGGGGAGCGAGCGCGTGCCGGCCGCCCGGCCGGCGGGTGAACGATCTGACATCTATCGGTCCTCGTGATCGGTTGGAGGCACGGCGAGGAGCCAGGGAAGCGGAATGCGCGGTGCGGACCGGTAAGCGGGCCGGTAATCCACCGGCACCGCGACCGGCCGAGGCGATCTGCGTACCGCCCGCGGGTTTTCGGGGGCGATATCAGTGGTCGGAGCGGGAAATCGGTGACGACGCCCACCCGTCGAAGCCCGTATTCGCATGAGGGTTCCCGGACGATCCATGCCATTGCTGATCCGTGGTCGACCCCGCGCCGGGCGCACCTTAACTTCGGCGTGGGCCAGCGTACATGATGGTCCGCCGGCCTCCGGTGACTGCCACTCCGGCCCGGAAGTCGCTCGTTCGGGCGACGTTTTCGGTGAAGCGGCTCCGGATATCAGCGGGGTGCGATAGGGCCGCGCGGGGTGACGGTTCCGATCGGATCTTGTGCCTTCCGGATTATCGCGGAGTGGTGATTATCGCGACCGGGCGGATTTCCGGGGCGGGAATTCCCGCGGCGGCCTTTGGGGGGTGGGGTGTTGGGGGCGACGGCGGGCGGATGCCGGAGGCGACGGCGACGGCGGAGGTCCGCCTCGGGGCCGACCGGGGGCGTAGGTCCCGGGTAGGTCGAAATCCCGATGCCCGGCGGCGGGCCAACCGAGAGGATGGTCGTATGAGCGAACTCCTGGGGCGGCGCGCGCCCGCCTCCCGCACCCGCCGTACCGCGCCTCCCGCATGGGCGGTGCTCGCGGCGGTCTGCGCGGGCCAGTTCCTGGTCGTGCTCGACGTCTCGGTGGTCAACGTGGCCCTGCCGTCGATGCGTACGGCGCTGCGCCTCAGCGACAGCGGCCAGCAGTGGGTGGTGAACGCGTACGCCCTGACCTTCGCCGGTTTCCTGCTGCTGGGCGGCCGGGCCGCCGACCTCTTCGGCCGCAAGCGCACCTTCCTGGTCGGGCTGGGCCTGTTCACCGCGGCGAGCCTGGCCGGCGGCCTCGCGCAGGACAGCTGGATGCTGATCAGCGCCCGCGCGGTGCAGGGCCTCGGCGCGGCGGTGCTCGCCCCGACCACGCTGTCCATCCTCACCACGTCCTTCCCCGAGGGTTCCGAGCGCACCCGGGCGATCGGCACGTGGACGGCGGTCGGCGCCGGCGGCGGGGCGGCCGGCGGCCTGGTCGGCGGGCTGCTCACCGACTACCTGTCCTGGCGCTGGGTGCTGCTGGTCAACGTGCCGGTGGGCGCGCTGGTGCTGGTGGGCGCCGCGCTGTGCCTGACCGAGAGCCGCGCCGACCGGGCCCGCCGGCTCGACATCCCGGGCGCGGTCCTGGTCACCGCGGGCGTGGCCGGGCTGGCGTACGGCATCGCGCAGAGCGAGTCGCACGGCTGGACCTCGACGCGCTCGCTGCTGCCGCTGGTCGCCGGCGCCGTGCTGCTCGCGGCGTTCACGCTGGTCGAGGCGCGTACGGCGGCGCCGCTCATGCCGCTGCGGCTGTTCCGGGTGCGGTCGGTGTCCGCGGCGAACACCGTGCTGCTCGGGTGCGGCGCGGCGACCTTCGGGACCTGGTACTTCCTCTCCCTCTACATGCAGAACGTGCTGCACTACAGCCCGGTACGGGCCGGGGTGTCGTTCCTCCCGCACACCGTCGCCATCATCATCGGCTCCAAGCTCGCGCCTCGTCTGATGGGACGGGTCGACGCGCGACTGGTCGGCGCGGCCGGCGGCGCGCTCTCGGCGGTCGGTCTGGCCTGGCAGAGCACGCTCACCGTGCACGGCGGCTTCGCCGGGACCATCCTCGGGCCGGGCGTGGTCACGATGTTCGGGGCGGGGCTGCTGATGACGCCGATCGCCGCGGCGGCCACCTCCGGGGTCGCCATGAGCGAACAGGGCATCGTCTCCGGCCTGCTCAACACCTCACGGCAACTCGGCGGCGCGCTCGGGCTCACCATCCTCGCGACGGCCGCCGCCGACCGCGCGTCCACCCGCGGCGAGCACGGAGCGGACGCCGCGCACGCGCTCACCGCGGGGTACGGTCTCGCGTTCCTCATCGCCGCGGGGTTCCTCGCGGTCGGCACGGCCCTGATCGCCCTCCTCCCCAACCCGACCCCCAAACCGGCGTAGCTCCTGCGGAGTGCCCAGCCGCCCCGGGGTGCCCCCACGGCCCACGTTCCCCACCCCCGCGGACGCGGTCACCCCCACGGCCCACGTTCCCCACCCCCGCCAGCGCGGGCACCCTCACAGACCACGTTCACCACCCCCGCCAGCGCGGGCACCCTCACAGACCACGTTCACCACCCCCGCCAGCGCGGGCACCCTCACAGACCACGTTCACCACCCCCGCCGACGCGGGCACCCCCACGGAACACGTTCACCATCAGGGGCGCGGGGAACTGCGCGCGCAACCGGCCACCGGCCGGTGGTCCGGCAAACCCGCCGCAGGGGCAGGGCCGGCGGGCCCAGCACACCACCGCTGTGGCTGGCCGCGCAGTTCCCCGCGCCCCCAGGGGCACCCACCCCCGCCGACGCGGGCACCCCCACGGAACACGATCACCCCAGGGGCGCGGGGAACTGCGCGCGCAACCCACCACCAGCCGGTGGTCCGGCAAACCCGCCGCAGGGGCAGGGCCGGCGGGCCCAGCACACCAGCACTGTGGGTGCGATGCCCACCCCCGCCGACGCGGGCACCCCCACGGAACACGTTCACCATCAGGGGCGCGGGGAACTGCGCGCGCAACCCACCACCGGCCGGTGGTCCGGCGAACTCGCCGCGGGGGCAGGGCCGGCGGGCCCAGCGCACCACCGCTGTGGCTGGCCGCGCAGTTCCCCGCGCCCCTGGAAGGAACCGCCGCCCGCGAAGGGCCCCCGCTCCGGGGAGGGCGAGGGGCGACGCCCGGGGAGGGGCGAGCTAGAGCCAACCGTTCTGCCGAGCGCAGCGCACCGCTTCGATGCGGTTGCGGGTCCCCGTCTTGCCGATGGCCGCGGAGAGGTAATTCCGCACGGTGGACTCGGAGAGGAAGACGCGCTGGGCGATGTCCGCGACGGTCGCACCGTCGGCCGCGGCGTTGAGCACGTCCTGCTCGCGAGGGGTCAGCGGGCTGGGCCCCGCGCTGAGCGCGGCCGCCGCCAGCGCGGGGTCGATCACCCGCTCCCCGCGCAGCACCTTGCGGATCGCGTCGGCGAGCTGCTCGACCGGCCCGTCCTTCACGAGGAACCCGGCCGCACCCGCCTCCATCGCCCGCCGCAGGTAACCGGGGCGGCCGAACGTCGTGAGGATCAGCACCCGGCACGACGGCAGCTTCTCCCGCAACTCCGCGGCCGCGTCCAGCCCGCTGCGCCCGGGCAACTCGATGTCCAGCAGCGCGATGTCCGGCCGCGCGTCCAGCGCCTCGGCCACGATCCGGTCCCCCGCCTCCACCTGCGCGACGACCTCGATGTCGTCCTCCAGGTTCAGCAGCAGCGCCAGCGCCCCCCGCATCATCCCCTGGTCCTCGGCGAGAAGCACGCGTACGGGCTGCTCCCCCCGCTCCCCCCGCCCACCGCTCGCTTCACTCATCCGCCCAGCCTAGGGCGTGGCCGCCCGGAGGGGTTCAGCAGCAGGGGGACGGGAGGGTGGTCGGGAGGTCGTCGGTGGAGAACACGGCAGCGGTCGCGGTGTCGCCGCAGAGCGCGGCGACGGCGAGGAGGAGGGCCGCGGCGGTCCAGGTGGTGCGTTCGGCGGGCCAGACCGCGCGGTCGGCGAAGACGTAGCCGGTCCAGTAGAGGCCGTCGTCGGCGCGCAGGTGCTGGATGTCCGCGAGGACCCCGATCGCACGGTCGGACTGGCCGATCGCCCAGAGCGCGAGGGCGAGTTCGGCGGACTCGCCACCGGTGACCCACGGGTTGGGGTCGACGCAGCGGACACCGAGCCCGGGCACCACGAACCGGGACCAGCCGGCGTCGATACGGTCGAGGGCCGCGGGCCCGCGCAGGGTGCCGGTGAGGACCGGGTAGTACCAGTCCATGGAGTAGCGGGACTTGTCGAGGAACCGCTCGGGGTGCCGGCGCACCGCGTGGCCGAGCGTGCCCGCCGACAACTCCCAGTCCGGCTGCGGCTCTTCGCGGTGCTCGGCGATGGCCAGGGCGCAGCGCAGCGCCTGGTGGATCGAGGAACTCCCGGTGAGCAGCGCGTCCTTCACGGCGGTGCCGTCGGCGTCGCGCTTCCAGCCGATCTGGCCGCCGGGCCGCTGGAGCGCGAGGACGTACTCGACGGCCGCGTGCACGGTCGGCCAGATCCGGTCGATGAACGCGTCGTCGCCGGTGGCGAGGTAGTGGTGCCAGGCGCCGACGGCCACGTAGGCGCAGAAGTTGGACTCGCGGCCGAGGTCGGTGGGGTGGTCGGCGCTGCCGTCGTGGTAGGCGGCGTACCAGGAGCCGTCGGGGTTCTGGTGCCGGGCCAGCCAGTCGTAAGCGGCCTCCGCGCGGTCGTGTTCGCCGGCCGCGTCCAGGGCCATCGCCACCTCGGTGTGGTCCCACGGGTCGAGGTGATGGCCGCGGAACCACGGGATCGCCCCGTCCGCACGCTGCGCCGCGGCCATGGCGGCGACGGTCTGCTCGGCCTGCTCGGCGGTGAGGACTCCGGGCAGCACCAGGCGGTCGGTGCGGCGGCCCTGCCCCCCGAGGCTGGGCGAGGTCACTTGGCGCGGTCCGCGGCGAACCCGACCGTCTCGCCCGCGAGTTCGGCGGACCCACCGGACCCACCGGACCCACCGGACTCCCCGGACCCAGCGGACGCGTCTGACGCACCGGCCGCGCCCGACCGCGCCGGGCGCACCGCCTGCTCGGGCAGCCGCGGCTTCGTCGCGTAGGCCACGAAACTCTTGCCGACCACCGGGTTGAGCACCTGGTCCGCGAGCCGGGTGGCCAGCGGCTTCTTCATGATGTCCCACACCAGCAGCTTGTGGTACAGCTTCACCGGCAGCGCCTGGTCGTTGTCCACGCCGACCGCGCACTTGATCCACCAGTAGGGCGCGTGCAGCCCGTGCGCGTGATGGGTGCCGTACGGTTTCAGGCCCGCCTCCCGCATCCGGTCGAGGAGTTGGTCGCCCTTGTAGATGCGGATGTGGCCGCCCTCGACCTCGTGGTAGGCGTCGGACAGCGCCCAGCAGATCTTCTCCGGGCCGTAGCGCGGCACCGTGACGGCGATCCGGCCGCCGGGCCGCAGCACCCGGACCATCTCGGCGAGCACGCCCTTGTCGTCGGGGATGTGCTCCATCACCTCGGAGATGATCACAACGTCGAAGCTCTCGTCGGGGAACGGGAGTTGGAGCGCGTCGCCCTCCATCGCCAGCGCCGACGCGCCCGCCGGGGCCTCCCCGGCCTCCCGCATCGCCGCGAACCACTTGGCGACCTCGCGGATCTCCTCGCCGTTGCGGTCCAGCGCGACGACCTGCGCGCCGCGCCGGTAGCACTCGAAGGCGTGCCGCCCGGCCCCGCACCCGAGGTCGAGGACGCGGTCGCCCGCGGCGAGCGGGAAACGGGTGAAGTCGACGGTCAGCATCAGCGATTGCTCCCCACGGGGTTTCCCGGATGTGCGGTCTTGGGGTGGCCGTCCCCCGGTGTCTGGTCGGCTCCGGCGGGTGTGACGGCTTCAGGTTCTTCGGGGGCGTCGGGGTGTCCGGCGCCCGCGCCACCGCCGTGTCCGCCGGCACCCGCGGCCGCCAGGCCCGTACCGGCGCCGGCCGTACCCGGCGCGCGTACCCGTACCGGCCCGGGATGCGCCGCGATCGCCGCGCGGTACAGCTCGGCGGTGGCCTCGGCCGCCCGCGTCCAGGTGAACCGGGCGAGCACCCGCGCCCGCCCCGCCGCGCCGAGCCGCGCCCGCAACTCCGCGTCGCCCAGCAGCCGTTCGAGCGCGACGGCGAGCGCGCCCGGGTCGCCGGGCGGCACCGCGAGGCAGGTCTCGTTGTCCGGTCCGGCCACCTCCGGTATCGCGCCGCCGGTGGTGGCCACCAGCGGCGTGCCCGTGGCCATCGCTTCGGCGGCCGGCAGCGAGAAGCCCTCGTACAGCGACGGCACGCAGGCGACCTCGGCGCCGCGGATCAGGTCGACCAGCTCGGCGTCGCTGATCCCCTTGACGAACTCGACCGCGTCGGCGAGCCCGAAGTCGGCGATCGCGCGGGCCACCGGCCCCTGTTCGGGCCGTTTGCCGACCACCACGAGGTGCGCCTCGGGCCGCTGGGTGCGGACCTTCGCCAGCGCCTCGACGAGGAAGACCAGGCCCTTGAGCGGCACGTCCGCGCTGGAGGTGGTGACGATCCGCCCGGGCACCTCGGGCACCGACGGGTCGGGGGCGAACAGCCGGGCGTCCGCGCCGATCGGCACGGTGTGCACCCGGTCGGGCCGCACCCCGAGGTCGGCGACGATCTCCTGGCGCGAGGAGCCGGAGACGGTCAGCACGGACGGCAGCCGCCGGGCCACCCGCTTCTGCATGCGGGTGAAGCCGTACCAGCGGCGTACCGACAGCCGCTTGCGGCGGTCGGCCGCGGCCGCCAACTCCAGGCGGCGGTCGACGGTGATGGGGTGGTGGATGGTGGTGACCAGCGGCAGGCCGAGGCCGAGCAGGCCGTACCCGAGCGTCTGGTTGTCGTGCACCACGTCGAAGTCGGTCCGGCGGGCGGCGAGATGGCGCCGTGCCCGCAGGCTGAACGTCAGCGGCTCCGGGAAGCCGCCGGTCCACATCGTGCCGACCTCCAGCGCGTCGACCCAGTCGCGGTACTCCGCCAGGCGCGGGGTGCGGAACGGATCGGGCTGCCGGTACAGGTCCAGGCTGGGCAGCTCGGTGAGGGTGACGCCCTCGCCGAGCGCGTCCAGTACGGGATAGGGCTGCGCGCCGATCACCTCGACGCGGTGGCCGAGCGCGGCCAGTTCGCGGGACAGGTGCCGGACGTACACACCCTGGCCGCCGCAGAACGGATTGCCCTTGTAGCTCAGCAGCGCGATCCGCAGTGGCCCGGACTGAGAGGTCACTCCGGCTCCCTTCTCGCTGCGATTGGGCCGGAGCGTAACCGGTCGCGCTAATCTAGAACAAGTTTCAGACTGGATCGTACAGGGGGCGGGTTCGGCCCCTCGCACCCGGCTGCCATCATGCACACACCATGAGCCGGGGCGCGCGGCACGCGAACCGGCTCCCGCCCGGACCCGCGCCGGCAGGCCGACGGCACCCCCGCAGGCACCACCCCGAGGTACGGCACAGGTACGACACCGGCACGGCAGAGGACAGTACGGATGAGCGCACACCCCAGACCACCGGCCTCGGCTCTGACCGCGCGGCAGGAGGCCCGGCGCAACCGCATCCTCGCCGCCAGCACCGAGCTGGCCTGCGGCGGCGGCTTCGACGCGGTGCAGATGCGGGAGGTCGCCGAGCTGTCCGAGGTCGCCCTGGGCACCCTCTACCGCTACTTCCCGTCCAAGATCCACCTGTTGGTGGCGGTCATGGAGGACCAGCTCGGCCAGTTGCAGACGGCGCTGCGCACCCGCCCGCCGTCCGCGTCCGCTCCGGGCGACCGCGTCGCCGACACCCTGCTGCGGGCCTTCCGCGCGCTCCAGCGCGAGCCACTGATCGCCGACGCGATGTTCCGGGCGATGATCTTCGCCGACCGCTCGGTACGCGCCCAGGTCGACACGGTGTCCCGGCTGACCACCTCGATCATCGTGGAGGCGATGGGCCGACCGGGGACGCCGCAGCCGGGCGGGGACGGCACCGGGGAACCCGGCGCGGGCGGGGCGCACCCGGCGGCCGGGCTCCCGGCCGGGCTCCCGGCCGGACTTCCGGCCGAACTCCCGGCCGAGCTGCTCTCGGCCGTCCGGGTGATCGAGCACACCTGGCACGCGGCCCTGGTCGGCTGGATCTCGGGCCGTGCCTCGGTCGCCGAGGTGACGGAGGACATCCGCACGGCCTGCGGCCTCCTCGACATGGCGGCGACGCCGAACTGACGACACCGCGGCGCCCCGGATCGACCGCACGACGGCTTCCCGCACGGTCGGCAAGGCGGCGCCCCCGGGGCGGACGGCGGACGGCCGCCAACACCTCCGGGCCACCGCTCCGGGCCACCGCTCCACGCCCCCGCGCGCACCACTACCACGTTGCTACGTTCGGTATCAGCTCGACTACGGTGAATTACTCCGATGAGAGGGCGCGCGTCCGCGCACCGCGCGCTCCTGGCGCCTCCCACCACTCCATCTCTGCACCCGGCAGGAGGTGAAGTTCACCCGCACGGGGTGATCCGCCGGGTATGAATGGGTTCGCGTTCGTCCCGGGGGTCGCGGACATCACCCGCAGGGGGATCGAGGGCGGCGCACCGAAGCGACCACGCGAGGGGAATGCCCGGTGATACGTGTACTGGTGGCCCATGACACCTGCCTGCTGCGCTCCGCACTGGCGGCTCTGCTGGGCCGGGAGGCGGACTTCGAGGTGACGGACACGGCCTGGCCGCGCCTGGCCGAGTCCGCGCGGGACTTACGGCCGGACGTCTGCGTGGTCGACGCGGACTGTACGGGGTGGCGGCGGCACATCGGCGGAGCGGGCGGGCCGCTCAGCGGCGCGCTCGGCAGACCGGGCCGCGCCACCGCGGGCGCGAGCGCCGTCCACGGCAGGGGCGGTGCGCGAGGCGCGGGCTTCGGCACGGGCGCCGGAACGGGGGCGGGCCTCGGGTCCAGGTCCGGCGGCGGCTCGGGGGCGGGCGGCGTCGGCGGGTCGGGGGCGCGGGGAGGAGGCCGACCGGTGAACGGCGGTAGTTCGGGGGGCGGTTCGGGGAACATCGGCGCCGGGGGCACCAGTAGCGGGGGTAGCGGCCTGTCCGGCCCGGTCCACCCCACCACGCACGGCACGGCCACCGTCGGCCCCGGCAGCGGGCTCACCCGCGCCCGGTGCGCGCTGGTCGTGCTCACCGGGGCGGGCAAGCCGGGCGACCTGCGCCGGGCCCATGAGGCACACGCCCTGGGCTTCGTGAACAAGGACCGGTCGGCCGACCGGCTGCCCACCGCCGTCCGCCAGGCCGCCCAGGGGAAACGGTTCGTCGACGAGTCGCTCGCGGTGGAGTTCCTGCACGCGGCCGAGATGCCTTTGACCCGGCGGGAGTTGAGCGTGCTGTCACTGAGCGCCGAGGGCGCCCCGGTCACCGAGATCGCGCACCGGCTGCACCTGTCCGACGGCACCGTGCGCAACTACCTCGCCGCGATCACCCGGAAGACGGGGGCCCGCAACCGGGTGGACGCGATCCGCATCTCGCAGGTCGCCGGCTGGGTGTGAGGAGGCCGCGGCGGCCGCGCCCCGGGGATCGGCCGCCGCGGCGGCGTCGGACTCGACGTCAACGCCACGCTCGGGCTCGGCTTCGGTGTCGGCTTCGGCTTCGGCTTCGGCTTCGGCTTCGGACCAGCCGCCCACCAGGTCCCGGTAGAGCGCCGAGCGGGCCGGCAGGTCCTCGTGCGTACCGCACACCGCGTGCGTGCCGTCCAGCACGAGCACCCGGCCGGCCCGCCGGGCCGAACTGATCCGGTGCGCAATGACCACCAGGGTCCCGCCCGGCCGGCGGGCGAACGCCTCCTCGGCGACGGCCTCGGCGGCCGGGTCGAGATGGCAGGTCGCCTCGTCCAGCACCACAAGTCCCGCCGGGGACAGATACGTTCGGGCCAGCGCGATCAACTGCCGCTCGCCCGAGGACAGCCGGGCCGGGTCGAGCTCGGCGTCCAGCCCGCCCAGCGCGGCCACCAGCGGCCCGGCCCCCACCACGTCCGCGGCGGCGAGCAGTTCACCGTCCCCGGGCTCCCCCGGGGCATCCGGCTCCGCGGGGTCCCCCGACTCGCCCGGCCCGGGCCGCAGGTACGCCAGGTTCTCCCGCACCGTCCCGGTCAGGACGTACGCCTCCTGCGGCACGAGCGCGGGGCGGCCCGCGGTCCGCACGTCGCCGCGGTCGGGGCGCAGCAGGCCCGCCGCGAGGGCGGCCAGGGTGGACTTGCCGATGCCGCTCGGGCCGACCACGGCGAGGTGTTCGCCCGCCGCGACCGCCAACTCCAGTTCGTGCAGGACCGGTTCCGCGCCGGGCCCGTAGCCGAAGGTCACCTCGCGCAGGTGCAGCACGCAGCCGGGTGCGTCGGGGCGCTCCACCACCGGGTCCGTGGCGGGAAGCGGGTCCGCGTCGCCGCCGATCCGCCGCAGGACGACGCCGAGCCGGGTGCCTGCCGCGCCCAGCGTGTGCACGAGGTTCTGGAGGGCCGGTTGCAGGGACTGGGTGAGGTAGGTGAGCGCGCCCAGCAGGTCGCCCGGGGTGAGCCGGTGGGTGCGGATCAGCCAGGGAGCGGCCACCAGCAGGAGCAGCACGGGGAGTTGACCGCCGACGGCGAGTGCGGCGGCGCGCAGCACTCCCCAGCGGGCGAGCGCCCGGGCGGTGTCCAGCGCGGTCTCCGTGCGGGCGTCGGCGCGGGCGGACATCAGCGGTTCCGCGCCGCACGCGGTGATGTCGCGCAGGCCGCCGGCGAGGGCGCCGCACTCCTCGGCGAGCGCCTCGTCGGCGGCGAGGTAGGCGTGCTGGCGGCGAGCCAGCGGGCGCAGGCCCGCCGCGAACAGCGCGACCCCGACGGCCAGCGGCGGCAGCACGATCAGCAGCAGCACGGGGGCGAGCGCGCACATCCCGGCGAGCGCGCCGGCCGCGGTGAAGGCGAACGAGCGCAGCACCAGGACCAGGCCGCCGAACGTGTCCCTGGCGATCTCCACCTGGTGGGTCAGCCGGGAGACGACGGCGCCGTCTCCGGTGCCGCGCCCGCGCACCGCGGCCCGCAGCCCGCCGCGCACCACCCGCGTGACGAGGGTGTCCCGCAGCGGCTCGACCAGTCCGGCCAGCCCGCGGAAGACCCGCGCGGTGCCGTACGCGCCGATCGGCACCGCGACGGCCGCCAGCGCGAGCCACCACAGCCCGGCCGCGTCACGCCCACGCAGGAACCCGTCATCGAGCGCCTTCGCGACGGCGTAACCCACCACGAACGTCTGCACCGACTCCACCACCGACCAACCGGCCAGCACCCCCAGCCCCCACGCCCGCCGCCGCAGATACCCACGCATCCGCACCACCCCGTCCCCGCTCACAACTCCCCCTCCCCGCCAACCGCCACAGCGGCCACCGGCCCACCCGGGTCGTTGGACGGCACCGCGAACAGGGCGCGGTAGGCCGGGTCCTGCCAGAGGGTGCGGTGGGGGGCGAGGGCGCGCAGCCGGCCGGAGTCGAGCCAGGCGACGAGGTCGGCGCGGGCGGCGGTGGCGGCGCGGTGGGTGGTGAGCAGGCGGGTGCGGCCGAGCGGGTCGTGCAGCAGCGAGTGGGCGACGTGGAGTTCGGTGACGGTGTCGAGGCTCGACGTGGCGTCGTCGAGCACGAGGAGCCGGCCGCCGTGCGCGAACGCCCGTGCCAGGCCCAGGCGTTGGACCTCGCCGCCGGACAGGGGGGCCGCGGCGCGCGGGGTGGCGTAACCGTCGGGCAGCCGCCGCAGGAAGCCGTCGGCGCCGGCCGCGCGGGCAGCGCCGGTGACCGTCTCGGTCGTCAACTCCCTTGGCCCGAAGGCGATCGCGTCGGCGAGGGTGTCGCCGAGCAGGACCGGCCGCTCGAAGGCGTAGCCGACGGCGTCGCGCAGTTCGAGCCGGCTGAGGGTGGACAGCGGGCGGCCGTCGAGCAGGACGATGCCCTCGTCGGGGTCGGTGAGCCGTCCGGCGAGTGCGGCCAGCACGGACTTGCCCGCGCCGGACGGCCCGACGACGGCGACGCAACTGCCGCCGGGCACGGTGAGGTCGAGCCGGTCCAGGACGGTCTCCCCGCCGCGGGTGACGGTGACGCCCCGCACTTCGAGCGTGCCGGAGCCGTCCTGCGGCAGCCGGGCCGTGCCGTGGGCGGGCGCGGGCACCGCGAGCACGCCGGCGATCCGGCGGGCGGCGGCCCGGCCGCGTACGAGGGCGCCCAACTGCCCGACCACCGCGCCGATTCCGGTGGCGAGCAGCGCGTAGCGGGATGCGGCGAGCAGCCCTCCGACGGTCAACGCGCCCTGGGCCAGCCGCAGTCCGCCGACCGCGAGGACGAGGATCTGTAGCAGCGGTACGAGGACGGCCGCCTGCGCGGTGGCCCGGCCCTGGACCCGCCACATCCGGTGTCCCTGGGCGCTGAGTTCGGGCAGCGGCCGCAGCACCCGGGCGGCCTCGCGCTCCTCGGTGCGGGCGGCGGCGATGGTGCGGGCGCCGCCGATCGCCTCGACCAGGCGGGCGGCGATCCGGCCCTGGGCGTCCTGGTAGCGGGCGACGCTGTCGGAGGAGGCGCGGGCGAAGCGGTGGACGAGCAGCGCCATGGGCGGGGCGCCGAGCAGGAAGGCCGCGGCCAGCCACGGGTCGGTCAGGAAGAGGGCGACGATGCCGCCGAGCGGGGTGCCGATGGCGGCGGGCAGCGTCGCGACGGCGGCCGGCACGCCGCCTGCGTCGGCCGCGTTGCTGACCAGCCGGGTCACCAGGTCGCCGCCTCCGGTCACCCGGGCGGCCAGCACGTGGCGTACCGCCCGGCGCCGTACCGCCGCGGTGACCCGGGCACCGGAGACGGCCGCGAGCACGTCGCTCGCGGCGCCGACCAGCACCTGACCGGCGACGACCGCGGCGCACCCCCAGACCCAGCGCCCGCCACCCCGCCCGCGCAGCACCTGGTCCACGGCGTGCCCGAGCGCGGTGGGCAGCAGCAGGCCGAGCCCGACGGACAGCCCGGCGAGCACCGCGACCGCGCAGACGGCGGCCCGGCTGCCGCGGGTCGCGGGCCGCACCACGCGGGGCGGCGGCGTCGCGTCAGGGTCAGCCATGCGTTCCTCCTCCGGCGGGGGGCGGCGTGCGGGTGGGCGGGGGCCGAGGCGGGGGCGAAGACGGATGCCAAGGCGAAGGCGGGGACGGGCGCGGGGGCGGGCATGCCGGGGCCCCGCCCCCGGGTGCGGGGGGCGGGGCTTGGTCACCGGTCGAACCGCCGTGACGTCACAGGCAGATGAGGAAGCTCACCGTGCTGACGCAGCTCAGCAGGCTCAGCGAGCTGGCGTTCTCGCCGCCGTGTCCGTGCTCGGCGGGCTCCATGTCCTGAAGGTCGAGAAGGGCCATGTCAGGTGTTTCCTTTCCATTGGTGTCGCCGAGGAATTCGGCAGGGTGAGGCACGGCCCGGGTCGCTGCCCGGACCGGTTCGTGGGGCCCGCGTTCAGGACGCGGGCGGTGGGGGGAGGAACGGCAGCCGGGGCGTGGGGTGCTGGCCCGCGTTGGCGGCGCCGAGGGCGAGCAGGCAGCCCGCGGTGCCGGTGCCGAGGTCCATGGACAGCCGCATCATCTGGTTGCCGGGGAAGGCGAGTTCGCCGCGGTAGGCCATGCCGTACCAGCCGAGCGCGTCGATCTGCGCGGCGAGCGCGCCGTCGGGGACGCCCGGTGCGGTGGTGCGGGCCAGGTGCAGGATCATCCCGGCCCGGCCGACGAAGAGCCCGGGCTGCGCGTACAGCCGTGCGGTGGCCGCCCGGACGATGCCGGTCCTGGCCTGCTCGAAGCGCGCGGTGGCCGCCTCGTCGAGGTCATCGGAGCCGGCCAGGCCGAGCAGGTCGTCGAGGACCAGTCCGATGCCGGCGCTGCCGCCGCCGAGGTAGGGCATGGTGCGCCAGCCCTCGTCGACTTCGAGGCTTCCGCTCGCGGTGACCACGCAGGAGTCGAGGTCGAGGGCGAGCGCGCGGGCCGCGTGGCCGAGCAGCGCGGGCAGGCCGGTGCGCTCGTACAGCCGCAGGAAGAGCAGGGCGGGGCCGGTGGCGCCGCGCATCAGGCCGGCCCGGCGCGGGGGGCCGCCCCGCTGCGAGCCCTGCTGGGCCTGCGAGCCCTGCTGGGCCTGGTGCGGCAACAACCCGGACCCCTGCGCCTGTCGCGCCTGTTCGAGCTGCTCGGCTTCGGCGGCGATCCGTCCGGCGACGAGCCCGGCGGCCTCCAACGCCCGCTCGCCCAGGTCGGTTTCGCCGGTGGCATGGGCGAGGTGGTCGAGCACCAGGCCGATTCCGGCCAGGCCGCCGCTGAGGTCGGACGACAGGCGCTGCCAGTTCTCGCCGAGCAGGGAGCGGACCAGGGCGAGGGCGCGTTCGGTGTGGCCGAGCCGTTCGAGGACGTACGCGACGCCGGCGACGCCGTCGTACAGGCCCAGCGGGGTGCCGTTCGGCAGGTGCGCGGTGCGGGCCAGCAGCCACTGCTCGCCCTCGTCGTAGCGGGGCAGGCCGACCTGGTCGAAGGCGTGCAGCACGCCGGCGGCGCCGTGGGCGATGCCGAGGCCGCCGCCGTCGGAGAACTGCGCGATGTCGCCCGGGAAGAGGCGGTCCTCGCGGTCGGGGGTGGCGGAGCCGAGGATCGCCGCGGCCATGGAGTCGCGTGCGGTGATCCAGTCGCGCGGCTCGGCGGGCAGGTAGCGGCGCGGCGGTCCCGGGCGGGTGCCCGCGGGCAGGCCGCTTCCGCCGAGGTCGCCGGAGGCGCGCCGGGAGCCGGGGGCGCCGGACGGTTCCGCGCGGCCGGTGCCGGCGCCGCGCTCGGGCTCCCCCACCTGCACGTGCAGGTCGGGCGAGGGTGAACTCGCGCGGAGGTCGGTGCCGTTGACCGGCCGGGCGCCCACCGCTCCCCCGAGGCCGGCCGCTCCGCCGGGTCCCGCGCCGTCCACGGCGGCGCTCCGGGTGCCCGCCGCGTCGTCGGCGGTCCTCGTGATCTCGGCCACCGCCTCCTCCAGGTACCAGTCCGGCACCGGGAACTCGCGGCCGATCACCTCCGCCAGGTGCGCGGCCTTGCCGCGGTCGATGGCGAAGAGCGTGGTGACCGGGAGGAAGAGGGCCAACCGCAGGCAGGCGAGGGCGTAGTGGTCGACGGCGGTGCCGCGGCGGTCGGGTGGCGCGACGAAGCCGGGATGGGCCACGGCCTGGCGGCCGTTGTCGGTGGCGCGCGCGGCGGCCTCGAAGTCCAGCAGGGACACCGTCTCGTCGTCGGGCGCGACCATGATGTTGAACATGTGAAGGTCGTTGAAGACGACCCCGCGCGAGTGCACCGCGGCCACCGCCTCCTCGACGCCGGCGTGGATGCGCAGCGCCCAGCGGGTGAAGTCGGCGACGTCGGCCGGGTCGGGGTCGGGGCGCAGCAGCGGATGGCGGTGCGCGAAGTAGGAGTTGAGCGGCTTGCCCTCGACGAAGTCCATCACCAGGAAGCGGTGGTCGCCGACGGTGAACCAGTCGCGCATCTCGGGGGCGACGCCGAGTCCGGACAGCCGCCGCAGCGCGTCGCGTTCGCGGCGCAGCCGGGTGACGGCGTCGGCACCGTCGGAGGCCAGCCCGGCGTGCGGGCGGCCCTCCTTGAGCACGACCTTCTCGCCGGTGCGGGTGTCGGTGCCGGCGTAGACACCGCCGCCGTTGGAGAAGTGCAGGGCCTTCTCGATGCGGTACGGCAGGTCGCCGACGGTGGTGGCGTTGCGCGCGGCCAGCTCCGGGGCGAGGAAGTCCGGCAGGGTGATCCAGTCGGGCACGTGGAAGGCCGGCGACCGGTCGTCGGGCACCAGCCGCCCCTCGCCGTCCTCGACCGCCGGCACCAGCGTGCCGCGCCCGCCGACGCAGTACCGCTTGGCGAAGGCGCCGTAGCGGACGTAGAGCGGGCCCTGCCGCCAGCGCAGATCGGTAAGGATGTACGGTCCCGGTTCGCCGTCGAGCAGCGCGCCGAGCTCGTCGAGCACCACCCGCAGCGCTTCCTCGTCGGCCGGGTAGATCGTGACGAACTTCCCGGAGGTGTCGCGGCCGGCGTACTTGGAGTTGCGCAGGTGCAGCAGCTGCGGCCCGGGCACGAACTTGAACGGGATGTTCCGCGGCACGCAGTAGTCCCAGACCTTCGCGGCCACCTTGTCGGCGCACTCCAGGGTGGCCGAGGCGTGCACCTTCCAGCCCTGCGCGGGGTAGGCCCGCTCGCCGGCCGGCGGATCGAGGTGCAGCCAGTCGCCGTTGCGGAGGGTGTGCCAGCCGTCGGGGACGGGGCGCCGCGCGGTGTCGAAGAGCGGTACGCCGGCGGTGCCCGGGCCGGCGCCGTTCGCGGAACCGGACCCGTTCCCGGACTCGTTCCCGTTCGCGGCCCCGTTCCCGTTTCCGTTTCCGGTCGTCGCGGACAGCCGGTCCAGGCTCTCGTAGAAGTGCGGGTCGGTGAGGCAGAAGACCTCGTAGCGGTTGTCCATCGATCCCCCCTTTTCGCGGTGACGGGACCGAGATTGGCACGGGAGCGGAATCGGGAGAAGTCACCGTTGTCACCTCATCGCCATGCGGAACGCATATGTCGGACAGCCGGATCACATGACATACGGCCGCCACCGTGCGTTCCCTCACGGACGCCCTCGGTGTTCGCCCAGCGTGAACGCGCCTTCTCGTCCGACCCTTCCGCCGCATTGATCAGCCCCGCCACAGGGGCGTCAGGACCGCTCCCGTTACCGGCACACCCGCCCAACGCAGCACTTCAGCAAGGGAGTTGACTGTGCGGGAGCAACACCACCGAGGCATTATGGGGCAATAGTGCACCACTGCAACATTGTCGCCGAAATTTCCAGAAACGATCTGGACCCCGCGAGAGCGGAACGGCACACTCGGAACCAGCACCAAGAAGGGACACCATGCCGCTCAGAAGCACCGCGACCGCCCGTCAGGAGCGCCTAGGCGCGGAGCTGAGGAAGATGCGGGAAGCCGCGGGGATCACCGCCCGCGACACCGCGCGGCTGCTCGGCACCGACCCGGCGAAAGTCAGTCACATCGAGGCGGGTCGGCTCGGTGTCAGCGAGGAGCGGTTACGACGTCTCGCCGCGTTCTACGAATGCGGAGACGCCGCGCTGATCGACGCCCTCGTCGGCATGGCCAACGGCCATGGCCGCAAGGGCTGGTGGGAGGCGTACCGCGGGGTGGTGCCGGCCGGCATGCTCGACATCTCCGAGATGGAGCACTACGCCGTCCACCTGCGCCCGCTCCAGGTCAGCCACATCCCCGGACTGCTCCAGACCGAGGCGTACGCCAGGGCCGTGGTCGGCCACGCGGTCCCCCCGCTGCCCGCCAACGAGTTGGAGGCGTGGGTCGCCCACCGGATGGAACGCGCCAACGTCCTGCACCGCGAGGCCGCTCCGCCGTACGAAGCACTGGTCCACGAGGCGGCGCTGCGGATGCGGTTCGGCGGGGCGAATGTGGCGAAGGCCCAACTGGAACACATCCAGGAGCTGAGCCGGCTGCCGCAGATAAGCGTGCGGGTCATTCCGTTCGCCTCCGAGGGCCACGTCGGCTCCAGTCACGCGATGCTCTACGCGAGCGGGACCGTCCCCCAGCTGGACACCGTGCAGATCGACTCCGCACACGGGGTGATCCTGCTGCACGCGGCCACGCAACTCGCCAACTACCTCAACCGGTTCGAGATCCTCACGAAGGTGGCGCTGGACCGGGAAAAGTCACGCGACTTCATGCACTCCATCTCCCGAGACCTCTGAACCTCTGAAAGGGCCCTCATCCCATGACCGCGCCCCTGGCTTGGCAGAAGTCCACGTACTCGCAAGACAGCGGGGACTGTGTCGAGTTGACCGCCCACGGGGGCGCGGTCCTCCTCCGCGAGAGCGACAATCCGACCGTGGTGCTGACCACCACACGCAAGGACCTGGCACGGTTCCTGCGCTTCCTCAAAGCCGCGCCGACCTCGACGGCTTCGGTGGCCGGACCCGCCCGGGTGCAGCGTTCCGTGGGGTGAGGACCGCCTGCGGGCGCGATGCCGCCCGCGCGGTTTCCCCGCGCCCCTGACCGGGGTGCGGGGAAAGGGCCGCGCCGAGCGCGGGGCGGGGCGGCTACGCGAAGTCGAGCAACTTGCGGGTCATGTCGCGGTAGTGGGTGAGGGCGACCCGCAACTCCTCGGTGTCCGGCTCCGATCCGCCGTGCACGCTCGCCCGCAGCGACTCGCGGCGCTGCTCCAGCATGCGGGTGAGCCGCTGGGCCGCCTCGTCGAGCACGGTCTCGGCCTCGCGTACGGCGCCCCTCGGGTCGTCCACGAAGCCGCCCACGGCGTGCTCCATCCGCTCGCTCAGACCGCCGTCGCCGGCGGGAGTGGCGGGGGTATCGGGAGTGGCCGTGGTCGCGGTCGCGGGGTGCTTCGGCTCGGTCGGCCGGTCAGGCGCGGTCCGCCCGGTCCGCTCCGCCGACGGGCTCGCGGGGGGCGGCCCGGCCTCGTCGGGCACGGTCTCGCTCCGCTCTGCGCCCGTACCGGTGACGGTCCCGGTCGTGGTCGTGGTCCCGGTCGTGGTCCCGGTCGTCGTCCCGGTCCCGGTCGTGGTCCCGGTCCCGGTCGTGGTCCCGGCGTCGCGCTTCTCGTACTTCCCGGTCGCGTTCCTGCCCTCGCTCCCGCTCTTCGTCTCGTCCACGTCGTCGGTCCTGATCTCGGTCTCGGTCCCGGTACGGCCGTGCGGGGTGTTCGGCGTCATCGTCTTCGCCTCCAGGTGTGCGGAAAGGTCGTGGGTGCCGGCGGTCGCGGGGTCATGCCTCGCCGCGGCCGGGGTCGTCGCTCTTGCGGGTGCTGCCGGTGAGCGCGGCGAAGCGGCCCCCGAGCGTGTGGTGCCCGCGGTCGGCCTCGCGTACGTCGTCGTCGCCCGCGGCGGGCTCGACGGGCTCGGCGGACTCAGCGGTCCTGGCGGGGCCGGCGGTCGCCGCGGGTTCCCGGGGCTCCGCGGTCGGCTCGGGTGTGTCCGGCACCTGCGCGGGCCGCGCGACCGCGGACGTACCGCCGTCGGCTCCGGTCAGCTCGTCGAAGAGCTCCCGTGCGCCGATCAGCGACTGGCGCAGGTCCTCCGTGGCGCCCTCGCCGCCCGCACTGGCGTGCTCGGCCAGCGCGTGGGCGCGGCGGTAGCCCTGGAGCCGGGTGCCGTGGTGGACGGACAGCGCGTCGAAGTGCTCGGGCGAACCGGCCTCCGGGAAGCCCCGGTTCGCGGCGACCTGGCCGACGAGCCGGTCGGCCGCGCCCAGCGCCCCCGCGGGGTCCTCGACGAACTGTGCCTGCACGGCCTGCCAGCGCTGCGCGTACTGCGCGCGGTCGGCCTCGGACAGCGGCCGCCGGTCGAGGTCGCCGTACCGCTTCACGCGGTCCGCCAACTCCTTGTCGGTCGCCTTGGTGTCGCCCTCGTGCCGGGCGAGCACCCGGTCGTACTCGGGTCCGAACCGGTGCTTGAGACGGCCGGTGCCGGGTGTGCCGCCGTACATGCTCCATACGACGACGACAGCGATCACTACGAGGACTGCCACCACGATCGCGATGACGGCTCCTGTCGACATGTCGGGCCTCCCTTCCCTCGCGGGCTCGCCTTGCCCGCGTCACCACCCGCAAACCCGGACCGCCCGGCGGCGGGGAAGGAAGGAGGAAAGGACGGAGGAAGGGAAGGGGGCCGCGGGAAGGGGATTCAGAGCACCCGGTGCGCGTGCGCCGGCCGTTCGGGCCGCTCCGGCCGGTCATGGTCGCCGCCGCACAACTCCCCGCTCAACTTCGTCAGCAGCGCCGCGAGTTCGCTGTGCCGGGAGGGGTCCCAGTCGCCGAGCAGGTCGGCCAGGACGTTGCGGCGGGCCTCGCCGAGCCGCGCCGCCATGGCCTTCCCGGACTCGGTGAGCCGCAGGGGGTTGCCGTCGCGGACGGCGAACCCGCGGGTCTCGGCCTCGACCGCGGACCGTTCGATCATCGCGCTCGGCACTGTGGCGTGCTCGGCCAGCTCCACCGGGTCGGCCTCGCCCTGGTGGGCGATTCTCAGCAGCAGCCAGCTGGTGGCCGGATGGATGTCGGCGCCGGCCTTGTCGGTGACGCGGATGTACAGGTCCCGTTTGGTCTCCCGGTTGCCCAGCACTGACAGGCAGCGGGCGATCTCGTCGAGCGAGGAGCGCTCCACCGGATTGGTGCCGAACGTCTCGTTGGCGTCCGGCGCCGTGACCGACCCGCGCAGCGGCTGCTCTCTCAGCAGCCAGGCCAGCACGAAGCCGAGCAGCGCGACCGGCACCGCCCACAGGAAGACGGTGGTGATCGACTGCGAATAGGCGTGCAGCACCGGCGCCTTGATGGCACTCGGCAGTCCGGCGATGGCCGTCGGGTCGGCCTGGAGCCTGGCCGGATCGAAGCCGGCCGGCACCCGCACCCCGCGCAGCGCGGAACCCAGCTTGTCCGAGAGCTGGTTGGTGAAGACGGTGCCGAACACCGAGACGCCGAAGGACGCGCCGATGGAGCGGAAGAAGGTGGTGCCGGAGGTGGCGGAACCCAGGTCCTCGTAGCCGACCGCGTTCTGCACCGCGAGCACCAGCACCTGCATCACCAGGCCGAGGCCGAACCCGAAGACGAAGAAGTACAGGCTCATCACCCAGGTCGCGGTGAACTCGTCGAGCTGGTGCAGCAGGATCAGCCCGACCGCGGTGACGGCGGTGCCGAGGATCGGGAAGACCTTGTAGCGGCCGGTGCGGCTGATGATCTGGCCGGAGCCGGTGGAGGCGAGCAGCAGCCCGACCACCATCGGGATCATGTGGACGCCGGAGAGCGTCGGCGAGTAGCCGTGCACGACCTGGAGGAAGGTCGGCAGGTAGGTCATCGCGCCGAACATCGCGAAGCCGATGATGAAGGAGATGCCCGAGCAGATGACGAAGGTGCGCACCTTGAACAGCCCCGGCGGCAGCACCGGCTCCTGCGCGCGCCGCTCGATCATGACGAACACCGCGACCAGCGCGACCCCGACCACCGCCAGCACGATGATGCCGGGCGAGCTCCACGCCAGGGTGGTGCCGCCGAGCGAGGTGACCAGCACCAGGCAGGTCGCGGCCGCGGCCACCACCGCCATGCCGGCGTAGTCGATGCGGTGCGCGGTGCGGCGTACCGGGATGTGCAGCACCGCGGCGATCACGGCGAGCGCCACGATGCCGATCGGCAGGTTGATGTAGAACACCCAGCGCCAGGAGAGCTGTTCGGTGAACACCCCGCCCAGCAGCGGCCCGAGCACGCTCGCCGCGCCGAACACCCCGCCGAACACGCCCTGGTAGCGGCCGCGGTCGCGGGGCGGCACGATGTCGCCGACGATCGCCATGGACAGCGCGATCAACCCGCCGCCGCCCAGCCCCTGCAACGCCCGGAACGCGATCAACTCGCCCATGCTCTGCGAGATCCCGCACAGCGCCGAGCCGATCAGGAAGATCACGATCACGGACTGGAACAGCCGCTTGCGGCCGTACATGTCACCGAGCTTGCCCCACAGTGGAGTTGCCGCGGTGGACGCCAGCAGGTAGGCGGTCACGACCCATGACAGGTGGTCGATGCCGCCGAGGTCGCTGACGATCGTGGGCAGTGCGGTCGACACGATGGTCTGGTCGAGCGCGGCCAGCAGCAGCCCGAGGGCGAGCGCGCCGATCGCGATCCGTACCGCGCGCTTGTCCTGCTGCTCGCCCGGTGCCGCCGCCGGTGCCGCGGCGGTGCTGGTGTCCTGGGCCATGTGGCAGCTCCTCGCCTCGCTTCCCCGAGGGCCAGAAACTCATATTCCCACCCTTTGTACGGTTATGGCCTGCGGAACCGGTCACCACTACCGCCGGGCGCTGTGCCGGAGGCGTGTCGGATCGGCATAATCACCGGAGAATTCGCGCGCACCGTGTGAACGGATCGTGCGGACCCGGGTACGAACGGCGGGAGGGGACCCAGTGGCGCCGGAGCAGCCGAACGGACAGGACGGCCGGGACGACCGGCCGGACCCGTCGTACCGGCCGTACGCGTACGCCCAGGGCGACCGCGCCGCGAGGGGTGACGGCATGACCGAGGACCGTATCGGGGGCGGCGGCGCGGACGGCGTCCCGACCGCCGCCGACGGCACCGGGCCCACCAGCCCCGGCCCGGCCGCCGAGGACGACGCGGGCGGGATACGGGCCGCCGAGCGGTCCGCGCAGCGCGCGGCGGCCGTGGCGGCCGTGGAGGGCTTCCACCCGCTGCGGCTGCGCCCCTACGTCACCGATCCGCACGGCGACGCGGCCGGCGAGAGCACCGTACGGCGGCTGATCGACACCGACCCGCCCGGCCCGGTGGACGACGACGGGCCCGCCGTCGCCGACCTGGGCCTGTTCCCCGCTACGTACGCGGGTGTGGAGTACGCCGAGGCCCCGCACGACGGGGGGCACGACGCGGCCCGCGCGCACGCCGTGGCGGCCGCCCGGGGCCGGCACCGGCGGCGCAAGCGCGGCATCGTGGTGGCGGCGGCAGCGGTCGCCGCGTCCGCGCTGGCCGCGGGCGCCGTGGCGGTCAGCGGCCAGATCGGCCAGGAGCAGGGCAGCACCGACCGGGCGCTGCCCGACCAGTCCTCGTCGATGCCGGACGTGGTGCTGCCGACGGACGCCACGCAGTCCACCGCGTCGTCGGCCCCGGCCATGGCCGACCCCGGTGCCCCGCGCGCCACGACCACCACGACCCGCGCGGCGAGCCCGTCGGCCACCCCCTCGACGTCGGCCACCACGCCGCCGGCCACCGACAGCGCCACTCCGGCCGGCTCGGGAGGCACATCGGCCCACGTCGCCGGGTCCACCGCGGCCGCGCCGGGCACCCCCGCGGCGCCCTCGGACCCCGCCACCGGCTCGGGCACCGACACCTCCACGCCGCCCGCGAGCGACGCCTCGTCCGCCGCCACGCAGGTGCTCCAGCTCGGCGACTCCGGCCCGGCCGTCGCCGACCTCCAGCGCCGGCTGAGCGAGGTGTGGGTCTACGCGGGGCCGATCAACGGCGTCTTCAACAGCCAGACGCGGCTGGCGGTGGCCACCTTCCAGGTCTGGTACTGGGTCACCGACGCGGCCGACGGCAGCCATGACGGCGTGTACGGGCCCAAGACCCGCGCCGCCCTCGAACGCCAGACGCAGGGCGACTCGTAGGACGAGCCGAACGCAGGCCCGGGGCCCCGGACGAGGGCACCCGGCAGCCGGCGGGCCAGGCCGGCCTCCGGCGCTACGGCCGCCCCGGCGCGGTCCCCGCGGGCTCCACGTACTGGAGCAGGCCCCACGTGAAGTGCGCGATCACCCGGCCCCCGGTCAGCGGGTCGGTGAGCGCCAGCCGGGCCCGGGACGGCGCGTCGGGCGGCAGCGGCGCCGCCGGCGGGAAGGCGCGGGCCGCGTCGTCCACGGTGCACGACCACGGCGCCAGGTCCGCGACGGCCGCCGGGCGCGGCGGCTCCGCCCCGGGCGCGCGCACCAGCCACTCGTTGACGACCGCCCCGGCGCCGCCTCCCCCCGGGCCGGGCAGCGTGACCACCTCGAACCGCAGGTCGGGCCAGAGCGGCACGGGCCACAGCGCCGCCCGCAGCTCCAGATCCCCGGCCCGCTGCTCCCTGACGTCCTCCGGCGGCCCGAGCGCCGTACGGTAGCGGGCCTCGCCGCGCGGGAACGTGCGGCTGTGCAGCCGCGCCTGCCACCGGCGGTTCGCCTCGCGCAGATCGGTGTGGTTCACGCCCAGCGTGCGCAGCGCGTCGTCGACCAGGCCCGGCTGGTGGTCGGCCATCCGCCGCAGCAGCACGAGCTGGAACTGGAGCGGCCCGAAGGGTTCCGTGGGCATGCGGCGAGTCTAGGGCGGTCGGGGCGGGGACTGGCGCAGCGGCCACATCTTTTGTATCGTGATGGAACAAAGTGGTTCCGCCCGCTACCCCTGACCGGCGGGCGGGACCACGGAGTACGGAGTTACCGCCGGGGGCGGCCGCCGCGGCACCAGACGAGGCGGCCGCCCCCGCACCGTCTCGCACCCCAGGGAGCACTTCCATGACGCCGTCCGCCCCCTCCGCCGAGTTCCGCGCCCGCGCGCTGCTGCTGGACATGGACGGCACCCTGGTGAACTCCGACGCGGTCGTGGAGCGCTGCTGGCGGCGCTGGGCCGAGCGCAAGGGGCTCGACCCGGTCCACGTGCTCTCGGTCGTGCACGGCCGTCAGGGCCACGCCACGATGGCCGTGCTCCTCCCGGACCGGCCGGTGGCCGAGAACCTCGCCGAGAACGCGGAGTTGCTCGCCGAGGAGACCGCCGACACCGACGGCGTGGTGCCCGTCCCCGGCGCGCCCGCCTTCCTCGCCGCGCTCCAGGGGCACCCGCACGCCCTCGTCACCTCCGCGAGCATCGGCCTCGCGCAGACCCGCATGGACGCCGCCGGACTGCCGATGCCGGCGGTCCGGGTCACCGCGGAGTGCGTGAGCGCCAGCAAGCCCGACCCCGAGGGTTTCCTGAAGGGCGCCGCCGAACTCGGTTTCGCCCCCGAGGAGTGCCTCGTCTTCGAGGACGCCGAGGTCGGCATCGCGGCGGCCCGCGCGGCGGGGATGCGGGTCGTCGGCGTCGGCCCCCGCGCGGCCGCCCACCAGCCCAGCGCGCACGCCCCCTCCCTGGAGCACGTGAGCGTGCGGCCCGCGCCCGGCGGCGGCCTCCTGGTGACCGTCACCGCCTGACCGGCCGGCGCAGACGTCGGACTGACCTGGCGGTCAGGCGCGGGCGCGACCGGCGGTCACGTGTGGGCTGAGCGGGCGCGGCGGCGCCGGATCAGCACTTCGGCCACGGCGAGGTCGACGATCCAGCCGAGGGTCTGACCGACGGGGATGAGGTCGTGCGCCTCGTTGCCGAAGGAGGCGCGCTCGGCCGTTCCCCGGAAAGGGAGTTGGGCCAGCAGGAGCAGGGGCACGACCACGCGGGCGGTGACGGCGAGGAAGGTGAACGCGTAGTTGCGCGCCATCCAGGACCGGTGCGCCTCGAAGTCCCGCCGACGGGCGGCCCGGAGCGCGAGGTGGCCGGTGACCAGCCAGCCGGCCGCGGCCACGGTCAGCCCGACCTGGGTGAGCAGCCGCCCGGAGAGCAGCGCCACCGGGACCGCGGCCAGCGCGGCCGGCAGCACCCCGGCGAGGAGGTAGCCGCGGCCGATCGCGCGGTGCACCGGCCGGCGCGCCCGGATCGCCGGGATGAACTGCAACGGCCCGAGGACCAGCGCGACCAGGGCGGCGAAGATGTGCACGACCAGGACGTACCAGTGCAGGCGGCCGGTGATGTCGAGCCGTCCGCTGCCGACATGGAACGTCACGTAGGGGCTGACCAGGCCCGCGCCGGCGGCGGTCGCGACGACGAACAGGGCCCAGGCCCGGCGGTGGGAGGGCGCTTCGGTGGAGGCCATGGCCGGCGTTGCCCTCAGCCCGACGTGACTTCGCTGCGCAGCACCCGCAGGACGCCGAACGCCCCGGGCAGCACCACCCACAGGAGCGTCGCCGTGCACAGCTGCGCCCACTGGTGCCCGCTCAACCCGTGGTCGTAGAGCGGTCCTTGGGCGAGGTTGAGGTCGAGCCAGTGGCTGACGCCCTTGAGCCCGTGCACGGCGTTGAACAGCACGCTGGACAGGTTGGGCAGCACGTAGAACGCGACGATCGCGGCGGCGCCGTTCAGCAGCAGCATGCCGAACGCCAGGCCCAGCGCCAGACCGCTCAGCAGGACCAGGGTGATGTCGCCGAGACCGCCGGCGCCGAACGCCCAACTGCCGTCGCCGTGACGCAGTGCGACGCCCAGGAGGTTGCCGAATGCCGCCGAGACAAGGGTGTTGACGACCATCAGCAGCCCGAGCAGCATGGCCGCGCCGCCCTTGGCCAGCAACACCCGTGAGCGGTCGGGCTCCAGGGTGAAGGTGACCAGTCCGGTGCGCTGGCTCCACTCGCTGGTGACGGCCAGGATGCCCACGACGGGGAGCAGCAGCTTCTGCGGGGTCTGGGTGAAGTCGACCAGCTTCGTGAAGGTGAGCTTCGCGGGGTCGGCGGTGAACAGCATGACCGCGACCACCAGCGGGGTGGTGACGAGGATGGCGATCAGCAGCCAGCGGCCCGCCCGGGTGTCGCGGAGCTTGCGCAGTTCGGTGCCGAGCAGGCGGGAGAAGGGGATGCCGGGGTGCCGCTCCGCGGGCGCGGGCGCGGGCCGCGGGGCCGGGTGCACGTTCGTGGTCATCGTCGCGTCGCATCCTTCGCGGTGGTCACGGTCGTCGCGTCCTCTACGCTCTTCGCGCTCTTCGCGCTCTTCGCGCTCTTCGCGCTCTTCGCGCTCTTCGCGCTCTTCGCGCTCTTCGCGCTCTTCGGGTTCTTCGGGTTCTCGCGCGAGTGGTCGGCGGTCAGCCGCAGGAACATGTCCTCCAGGCCGGTCTGCCCGGCGGCGCGCAACTCCGTGAGCCGCACCCCGGCCGCTGCCGCCACGCGCGAGACCTGGTCGGTGGGGGCCTGGGTGAGGTGACCGCCGTCGGTGGCGGTGTGGTCGATGCCGGCAGCGGTGAGCGCGTCGGCCAGAGCGCGGTCGTCCGTAGCGCGGACGAACGTGCCCCCGGCGGCGAGCAGTTGCTCCTTGGCGCCCTGGGCGACGATCCTCCCCCGCCCGATGACGACCAGTTCGTCGGCGATGACCTCGATCTCGCGCAGCAGGTGGGAGGAGAGCAGGATGCTGCCGCCGCCGTCGGCGAAGTCCCGCAGCAGGCCGCGCATCCAGTGGATGCCCGCCGGGTCGAGCCCGTTGGCCGGCTCGTCGAGGATGAGCACCCGCGGATCGCCCAGCAGCGCGTGCCCCACGCCGAGGCGCTGGCGCATGCCCAGGGAGTAGGTGCCGGTACGGCGGCGGGCCTCGGTCGGGGTGAGGCCGACGAGTTCGAGCACCTCGTCGACCCGCGTGCGCTCCAGGCCCATCACCATCGCCGAGAGGGTGAGCACCTCGCGGCCGGTGCGCCCGGAGTGCTGCGCCGACGCGTCCAGCAGCACCCCGACCCGGCGGCCCGGGTTGGGCAGGTGCCGGTAGTCGTGGCCGAGTACGGTGCAGCGTCCGGAGGTCGGCGGGGTGAGGCCGATCATCATGCGCATGGTGGTCGACTTGCCGGCTCCGTTCGGGCCGAGGAAGCCGGTGATGACTCCGGGCCGCACGCCGAAGGTCACACCGTCCACGACCGTGTGGCCGCCGTAACTCCTGCTCAGGCCGCGGACGTCGATCGCGAAGGAGCCGAAGTCGCCCTGGGTGTTGCCGGTTCCGCTCATGCCGGCCGCCTCCCGCGCACCGCGCGGACGGCCACCGCGACACCGCAGACCAGGCCGAGCACCAGGCCCACGAGCTCGATCACCGTTCCGGAGAAGGCCGTCACCTTGGACGCCGCGCCCAACTGGTCGCGCATCTTGGGCGTCACGATCCCGCCGAAGGAGATGAAGACCGCGATCAGCGCACCGAGCGGCGGAGCCCACCGCCGGCGCAGCGCGAGCAGCGCCGCGCCGGCCAGCAGGACGACGACGCCCGGCGGGACGACCGGGTAGTCCGCGCCGCCCGCGCGCTGCACGTAGATTCCCAGGGCCGCGGCGGTCATCCCGCCGACGGCCAGTCTGCGCGTCGTGTCCGCCCGGTGCGGCTGTGCCTGATGTCGTTGGTTGACCATGCGCCCATCGTGGGTCGCGGCGCGCCCGCGGACGTCGGCTGCCGGGCGGCAGTCGCCGTACGCAGATCCGCGTACGCCGGCCGCGCCGCCACGTCGGAGCGGGCCGTCACGTCGGGGCTGGCCGTCACGTCAGGGCGGGGCGTCACGCCCCGTCGGCGAGCCCGGACTGGTAGGCGAAGACGACCAGTTGGGCACGGCTCCTGGCGCCGAGCTTGACCATCGCCCGGCTGACGTGGGTGCGGGCCGTGGCCGGGCTGATCACGAGCCGCTCGGCGATCTCGTCGTTGTCGAGCCCTTCCGCGGCCAGGACGACGACCTCGCGCTCCCGGTCGGTGAGGGAGCGCAGCTCCGGATGCGGCTTCAGCGACCGGGGCGACGCCGAGACGAACTCGCGCACCACCTTGCGGGTCACCGACGGCGACATCAGCGTGCCGCCGTCGACGACGGAGCGGATCGCCTGGAGGAGTTCGGCCGGTTTGGTGTCCTTGAGCAGGAAGCCGCCGGCGCCGTGGCGCAGGGCGTCGAAGATGTACTCGTCGTGTTCGAACGTGGTGAGCATGATGACCTTGGTGCCGGCGAGCGCCGGGTCCGCGGTGATGCGCCGCAGGGCGGCGATGCCGTCGATGCCCGGCATGCGGATGTCCATGAGGATGACGTCCGGTCGCGTCTGCCGCGCGACGGCCACCGCGGCCAGCCCGTCCGCGGCCTCGCCGGCCAGCGCCATGCCTTCCTCGTTCTCCACGAGGGTGCGCAGGCCGAAGCGCACGAGGTCCTGGTCGTCGACGACCAGCACGGTGATCATGACGGGGCTCCGAGGGGAAGGCGGGCACGCACCTCGAACGTATCCCGGGCCGAGCGCGCGGCGGTGAGTTCCCCGCCGAGGGCGAGGGCGCGCTCGCGCATGCCGGCGATGCCGGAACCGCCGCCGCCCGAACGTCCGTTGCCCGTCGACCCGTTGCCCGCGGTCTCGTCGCCCGCACCCCCGCCGGCACTCGTGCCCGACGCGCCGGCACCGGGCGGCGCCGCGACGGCGGGATCAGCAACCACCGGATTGGCGACGACCGGATTGGCGGCCACGGGGTTGGTGACGACGATCGACACGCTGTCGCGCGCGTAGCGGATGCCGACCGTGGCCTGCCGGGCCCCGCTGTGCCGCAGCACGTTGGTCAGCGACTCCTGGATGATCCGGTAGCCGGTCAGCTCCACCGCGACCGGCAGGGCGGCCGCGGCCTCGCCGTCGACGTCGAGCCGTACGTACACCCCCGCCTCGGCCATCCGCTGCCGCAACTCGTCCAGCCGGACCAGGCTCGGCACCGGGAACCGCTCCGGGCCGGCGCCGGTGCGGCGCACCACGGCGAGCGCGGCCCGCAGTTCGTCGAGCGCCTCGCTGCTGGTGCGGCTGATCGCCTCCAACGCCACTTCCGCCTGTTCGGGCTTCCTGGCGAGCACGTGCAGGGTGATGTCGGCCTGCATCTTGATCGCGGCGAGGCCGTGGCCGACGATGTCGTGCACCTCCTGGGCGACACGGAACCGTTCGTCGTCCACGCTCTGCCGGATCACCTCGGCGCGCGCCCGGGCCGCCGTCTCGTGCCGCAGCCGGAGCGCGTACCCCAGGGCGAAGGGCACCACCGCCCAGGCGGAGACCGGGATGGCCCCGGACACGCCGAGCCCGGAGTCACGGACGATCAGGTGCGGCAGGACCAGCACGAGCCCGCCCACGGCGTACGGCACCGCTCCGGCCAGGGGAGCGTGCCTGGCCACGGTGTAGACGGCGATCATGAAGGTGGCGATGATCGGCCCGTAGGCGTACCCGAGGTCCAGGTAGCCGGCGGTGCAGACCGCCACCACCGCAAGCGTGGCCAGCGGCCACCTGCGGCGCAGCGCCAGGACCAGCGCGGCCGTCACGAACAGCGCGAAGCCCCGGGCGTCGATGGGCACCTCCGCCCGCTGCGGGCTCCCCTCGAACCCCGTGCCGACGGCTCCGGCGACGGCGATCACGACCGCCGTCACGGCGTCGCCCAGCAGCCACCCGCTGATCCTCGTACGGCCCGCGCTCCCCTGCCGCCGGCTTCCGATCGGTACCGCGACCACCCGCGCCGTCTCCTCTCCCCCGCCCCGTTGTCCCCAACCTGCTCAGCATGGTCCGGGCGGAGCCGGGCCGCGTCCGCCCCAGGGCGGCATCCGCACTACGCGGATCGGAGTACGTCCCGGAGCACGTCCTGGAGTACGCCCCGGAGCACGCGGGCCGCCCGCCGACCGGCCGATGTCACAGATCGGGTCGCCCGCCGGTCGTTCAAGGCAGCGGCACCCCGCGACGGAGTGCCCGGCAACCTCATCGCCCGGCTCGCAGCACAGAACGGAGAGAACGTGTTCGCCGCTTACGTCACGGTCACCATCCTCGGTGTGGTCTTCAACGGCGCCGCCGCCGTCACCTACCTGATCGGCCACGAATACCCCAAGACCCAGGCGGACATGAAGGGGATAGCCCGCAAGTGGGTGCCGGTGCTGGGCATGTTGCTGGCGGCGGGCACCGTGGGGCTGGCGGCCGGGTTCGCCGTGCCGCTGCTGGGGACCCTCGCCGCCTGCGGCCTCGTGCTGTACTTCATCGGCGCGATCTTCGCCCATCTGCGGGTGGGCTCGCGGAACATCGTGGGCGGGATCGTCTTCCTCGCCACGGCGGTGGCCGCCCTGACCCTCGGCCTGGCCGACCACGGACCCTGGTGACCGGGGAGCCGCGCCCAGCGCGTGCCCTGCCCGTGCCATGCCCGTTTCCAGTGCGCGCCCTGCGCGCGCCCCGCGCGCCCCGCCCCGGGCGGACACCGTCCGGCTACTCGCGGACCTCGGCGTCCACCAGCGGCCGCACGTCAGCGCGGTCCGTGCCCAGGCCCGCGAGCAGGCGCAGCCCGTCCTCGGAGGGGCTGCCGGGGGCCGCGGTCAGCACCAGCAGCTCCATGCCGGACGCGTCGGGCAGCGAGAAGTTCTCCTGGTGCAGGTCCAGCAGTCCGACCAGCGGGTGCCGGTACGCCTTGCGTCCGTGCGTGCGGGCGCGCACGTCCGCGCGGGCCCACAGGCGGCGGAAGCGGTCACTGCCCATCGCGAGCTCGCCGATGAGCGAGGCCAGGCGGGGGTCGTCGGGGTACTTTCCGGCGGCCAGCCGCAGGTGCCCGACCACGTCCACGGTGCAGTCCTCCCAGCCCGCGTAGAGACCGCGCTCGGTCTCCTCCAGGAAGATGTGCCGGGCGGTGTTCAGGCCCGTCACCGGCCGGCCGTAGAGGAGGCCGGCCAGGCGGTTCCCGGCGAGCACGTCCATGCGGTGGTCCACCAGCAGCGCGGGCGCGTCGCCGACCAGGTCCAGGACGCGCAGCAGTTCGGGCCTGACCCGTCCGCCGGGCGCCTTCGCGCGACGCCGGCGCTGCCGGGCCAGCCGGCACAGGTGGTCGCGTTCGGTCTCGTCGAGGCCGAGGACGCGGGCGAGCGCGTCGAGCACCTGGAGGGAGGGCTGGGTCGCGCGGCCCTGCTCCAGGCGTACGTAGTAGTCGACGCTGACGCCGGACAGGTGCGCGACCTCCTCGCGGCGCAGCCCCTCGACCCGGCGGCGGCTGTCGGTGGCGAGGCCGAAGACCGCCGGGTCGACCCGGGAGCGCCGGGTCCGCAGGAAGCCCGCGAGATCGTCCATGACCTCCAGTATGGCCTCGGCGGCGCCGCGCGAAGGTGGTCCTGCCGATACCAGGAAGTCCCGTCCGACGGAAGCGGCGCCCCTGAACAGCGGGCGACGCGGTGCCCAGAATCGAAGGCACCCACCCGATCCGAAGGAGTCCCCCGTGAAGACGCTGATCGTCCACGCCCACCCGGAGCCGAAGTCGCTCAACGGCTCGCTGAAGGACCTCGCGGTGTCCACGCTGGAGAGCGCCGGCCACGAGGTGCTGGTGAGCGATCTCTACGCGATGAACTGGAAGGCGGTGGTGGACGCCGCCGACTACGGCCCGCACGCCTCCAGCCCGCTGAAGGTCGCCCGCGACTCCGGCCGGGCCTTCGACGCCGGGGCGCTCGGCCCGGACGTCCGCGCCGAGCAGGAGAAGCTGCTGTGGGCCGACACGGTCATCCTCCAGTTCCCGCTGTGGTGGTACTCGATGCCCGCCATCCTCAAGGGCTGGGTGGACCGGGTGTTCACCTACAACTTCGCGTACGGCGTCGGCGAGCACAGCGCCACCAAGTACGGCGAGCGCTTCGGCGAGGGCTCCCTCGCGGGCAGGAGGGCGCTGCTGTCGGTGACCGCCGGCGGCCCGGAGTCGCACTACGCCGCGCGCGGGATCAACGGCCCCATCGACGACCTGCTGTTCCCGATCCAGCACGGCATCCTCTACTACCCGGGCATCGAGGTGCTGCCGCCCTTCGTGCTGTACGGCACCGACCGGATGACCGACGAGGAGTACCCGGACGTCGCCCGGGCCTGGCAGCAGCGGCTGCTCACCCTGGAGACGACCGAGCCGATCGCGTTCCGGCGGCAGAACTTCGGCGACTACGAGATCCCGTCGCTGCACCTGAAGGAGGGGCTGGAGCCCGCGGGCCGCACGGGTTTCGGGCTGCACGTGGGCAACTGACGCGAAGGGGTGCGGCCTGCGCGGCGCAGACCCGGTCGGGCTACGCGTCAGTGCGCCGCGTGCGTCAGTGCATGGGGGGCGTCAGCGCGCGGGGTGCGTCAGTCCGTGGGATGCGTCAGTGCGTGGCGCGGAGGCCGGCGACGAGGAGGGAGATCAGGCGGCGCGGGTCGTAGTCGGGGTCGCTGTCCGCGCCGACGCACAAGTTGCCGACACCCCGCATGAGTTCGAGCCCGTCGAGGCGGGCGGCGCCGTCGAGGTCGGCGCGGATGTCGCCGTGTTCGACGGCGGCGTCGAGGAGCCGGTCGCAGACGGGGGCGAGCCGGTCGACGAAGTGCGCGTGCAGCGCGTCGAACCCGGGGCTGTCGGGCCGCAGGACGGCGGCGAGCCCGTGCTTGGTGACGAGGAAGTCGACGAAGAGGTCGACCCACTGCCGCAGGGCGTCGTACGGGGTGGCCGCGCTCGCGAGGAGCGCGGGGCCGGCGGCGGCGCAGGCGTCGACCTGGTGGTGGTAGACGGCGACGATGAGGTCCGCGCGGGTCGGGAAGTGGCGGTAGACGGTGCCGACCCCGACCCCGGCCTTCTCCGCTATGGCGCGTACCGGCGCCTCGACGCCAGAGGCGACGAAGACCTCGGCGGCCGCGTCCAGCAGGGTCTGCTGGTTGCGCCGGGCGTCCTTGCGCCTGGACCCGGCCGGTCCGCTGCCCGTGCCGCGAGCGCTGCCGTCCACGTCGTCCACGTCGTCCACCGCGTGATCCTCCCAGGAGCTTGCAAAGCGGAACGTTGCTCCGTATCGTTGGCGGAGCGAGGTTCCGTTTCGTGCATTGTGGCAGATCGGGGGCCGGCCACCAAGCCGTCCCGCGCCGCGGCACGCCCTCCTCGCGCTCTCGCTCCCGCCCGGCAGGACCCGCGGCGCCACACCGGCCGCCCGCTGCCGGGCGCATCGAACGGAAGGCAGCTCCATGTCCGACCCGACCACTGCGACCATCTCGACCACATCAGCCACTTCCGGCACTTCCGGCACTTCAGGCACCTCTGGCACATCCGCGACCGTGATATCCGTACGGCCGGTCGTCCTGCCCGCCGCGCCCGAGCGCGGCGAGGACCTCCAGGTCCGCGTCTCCGCCCCCGCCGACGGCCACCACCTGCCCGTCGTCGTCTTCTCGCACGGCTTCGGCGGGTCGATGAACGACTACGCCCCGCTCGCGGACTTCTGGGCCGCCCACGGCTTCGTGGTCCTGCAACCCACCCACCTCGACTCCCGCACCCTCGGCGTTCCCGCCGAGGACCCTCGCACCCCCCGCATCTGGCGTTTCCGCATCGAGGACCTCACCCGCGTCCTCGACGGGCTCGACCTGCTGGAAGCCGCCGTGCCGGGCCTCGCCGGGCGCGTCGACCACGACCGCGTCGCGGTGGCCGGCCACTCCTGGGGCGCCCAGAGCGCGAGCACGCTGCTCGGCGCCCGCGTCCTGGACTCCGCCGGGGTGCCCGGCGAGGACATGACCGACCCCCGCGTCAAGGCCGGCGTCCTGTTCGCCCTGACCGGTCTGGGCGACGAGCTGACCCCGTTCGCCGCCGAGCACTTCTCCTTCATGCGGCCGTCCTTCGACGCCATGACCGCGCCGGCCCTCATCGTGGCCGGCGACCACGACCAGTCCGCGCTGTCCACCCGCGGCCCCGACTGGTTCACCGACCCCTACACCTACAGCCCGGGCGGCAAGAGCCTGCTCACGCTCTTCGGGGCCGAGCACTCGCTCGGCGGCATCAACGGGTACGAGTCCACCGCCACGACGGACGAGAACCCGGCCCGCGTCGCGCTGGTCCAGCGGCTCAGCACGGCCTTCCTGCACAGCGCGCTCCGCCCCGAGGACACCGGCTGGAAGGCAGCGGCCGCCGCGCTGGCCGAAGACCCCAGCCCGCTGGGGACGTTGGAGAGCAAGTAGGCGTCAGCAGGACCCGCCACCGTCGAGATAGCCCAACAGGAAGCTCTGATAGGGCTGGTACGCCTTGTGGACGACGGCGGGGTCCACCAGCCAGGCGTCGTACGCGCGGGTCTGCGCCGCGTCGGCGCCGTCGACCAGCCGTCCGCTCGACGGGTCGAGGAACGCCCGGCCCGCGCTGAACCGCTTGGCGTACACCTCCGGTTGCCCGGACGTGGTGGTCTTCGGGTGCGCGGGATCGGCGACGGCGGGGAAGTGCTCGCCGTTGACGACGAAGCCGGCCACCCGCTGCTCCCACGAGTCCAGCACGAGACTGTCGCACGAGGTGGCCTTGTCGGGGTCGGGTGCGGCCCGCCGCACCGTGGTGACCAGACTCTGCTGCGACTTCAAGGACTCCAGCGCGGAGTCGGGCGTACGGGAGGGCGCGGGCTTGGGCGCCGCGTGCCCTCCCCCGCACCCGGTCAGCGCGGCCGTCACGGCAGCCGCGACGGCGATGAGCGGGACGGCCGGTGATCGGCGCACGATGAGCTCCCCCCGGAGACGTGGGGCGCAGCCTAACCCGGCCCTCCCGCGCCCCGCGCCGCCCTCCGCGAAGTCTTCACGAGAGGAGCGCGTCCACCGGGGACACGGGCTCCCAGCGCGGATCGCGGCCCGTCAGCCGCGCGGTGACCCGCGCCCAGGCCGCCTCGTCGGAGCCGAGCCGGACCCGGACGAGGCGGGCCAGCGCCGCGAGTGCGGCGGCCGCCTCGGACGGGGCGTCGGTGCGGCGGGCGGCGCTGCCGAGGTAGTCGAGGACGAGGGCCGCCGGGGCGGCCACGTCCAGCAGGTCGGTGGCGGTCAGCAGGCCGGACGTGAGGAGGCCGTCGAGTTGGGTGACGGTCGCGCAGTGGTAGAGGCCGGCCACTCCGTGGCGGGCGCGCGCCCGGGTGAGTGCGGCGCCGTCGGGCAGGCCGGACGGGCCGGGCTCGCGCACCGACCCGGCGTAGCGCAGCCGCAGTTCGGGGGGAGCGAGCGACATGCCGATCAACTCCTCCCAGTACGGCAGCGGTTCCTCCTGGTGCGCGGCCTCCAACGCCTGCCAGTCGGCGCCGACCGGGTCCGCCGTCACGGCGCTCGTCGCGGTCCAGCGGTGGGAGGCGCGGCGGAGCTTCTTGACCATCTTGGCCGGGGCGCGTTCCCGGTCGAGCCGGGCGCGGAGCACGGCGGCCGGATCACGGGAGTCCAGCGCCTTGATGCACAGTTTGGTGGCGGCCTGGCCGAGCGGGCCGCGGCCGACCAGCGCGGTGAGGCGGGTAGCGCCGCCGTGTTCGAGGAGGCTCAGGCAGCCGAACACCTGCTGGACGAAGCCGAGTTCGGTGGCGTACCGGACGAGGATCTCCTCGACCAGGTCCGGCTCGGCCGAGCCGAGCCACCGCATGCCCCCGGCCGGCCCCGCCGACGGATCGGCCCGCACCTCGGCGAGCACCAGCGCGGCGACCGGCTCCATGGGCGCGCCCGTGCCCGTAGCCGTAGCGGCGTCCGTACCGGCATCCGTACCAGCATCCGTGCGTGCGGCTCCTGCCGCTGCCTGTGCCGCTGCCGCCGCAGCCGTACGACGCGACGACCGCTCGACGACGCGGCGTACGACGAGCGGATCGCGGGTGTGCCGCAGCAGCGCGAGATCGGTGCCGGGGTCATCGACGTCGGCCAGCCGCGCGGCCAGGCCGTCTTCGAGCCAACGCTGCTGGGTGGCGAGGACCCGCAGGGCCCGCGGGTCGCGGCCGGCGAGCAGCCGTTCGAAGGCCGGGCGCGGTATGTGGTCGTGGCGCAGCAGGTACGCGGCGAGCAACCACGGTCCGTCAGGGCCGAGTCGGGACAGCACCGCGTCGATCACCTCGGCGTCGGCCAGGCACAGCAGGGTGCCCACCGGCCAGACCCACAGGTGGTCGCCGTGTGCCAGCAACCCGAGCGCCTCGTCAGGGGTGCCCGGGCGCGCTGTGTGCCGGTCCCAGGACGGCCGGCCCGCCCCGTCCTCCGGCCCGACCTCCGCCTCCGCGCCGGGCGCGGCTCCTGCTCGCGACAGCAGGTCCGCCCAGGTGTCCTCGACGGCCGCCTGCCCCGCCACCGCCGCCAGCCGGAGCCATGCCTCGGGGTCGGCGCCGAGTTCGGAACGCAGGCGCCGGGCAAGGGCGTTGCGCCATCCGACGGGGAAGGCCGACCGCCGCCAGTCGTGCGGGAGGCTCAGCAGGCGGTACGCGGGCAGCCAGCCGAGCAGGTCGTCGGCGGTCAGGATGCCCTGGGTGTAGGCGAGTTCGGTGAGAACCGCGCTGGACCCCCAGGACTCCGGGAGCTTCGCGCGCACCGTCGCGGACGCGGGCGCGGCGTACCAGGAGCCGTGGTCCGGTGGCTCGACCTCCCGCGCCGCGCACGCGCCGACGAGCCACCCCGGGGTGGCGAGGCCGGGGCTGTCCGCCCAACTGGTGCCCGCCAGGAAGCGCAGGACGCCGACGTCCACGGGATCGGGCGGCGGCGCCGCGTCGGCCGGGGCGAGGGTACGGAGCAGGTCGAGGGCGGACAGCGCGGCCCGCTCGACGGCTCCCCGTGGCTTCAGCGGCGGGTCGTACCGCTCCCCCGCGACCTCCGAACCTCCCGCCGCGAGCGCGTCGTCCCCGGCGGAAGCCTCGGCGGCCCCCGCCGCACCGGACTCCCCGGACTCCCCGGATTCCTCCGACCCCTGCGGCCCCTCCGCCGCCACGGCCTCCGCCGCCGCCGCGATCAACTCCCGCAGCCCGCCCGGATATTCGGGCAGCAGCCGGTCGAACGCCGCCCACGCCTCGGCCGAGTCGCCGAGATGCGCGTCGGCCGCCGCGCGCAACTCCCCGACCGCGGCACCGGTGAGCAGGCCGCGCCCCTCCAGCGCGCTCAGCGCCGCGAGCGCCCGGACAGCCGGCCGGGCGGCCCGCACCAGCTCGACCGGGTCGAGCAGCCCTGCCGCGACCACCCCCTCCGCCCACAGCTCGGCGCCGTAATCCAACTCCTCCTCGGCCAGGCGGCGTTCGGGCGGCGAGATGTTCCCGGAGCGCCGACCGCCGGTGCGCCAGGGCTCGTTGAGCACGCTCAGCCTGAACGCGAGCCGCTGCTCGTCGCTCGCCCCCTCGTGCCGGGCCAGCTCCTCGCACGCCTTGGGCATGAACGGGCGCTCCACGTGTGCCTTGTGCAGCGCGTGCAGGTCGTGCGCGTACGGCTCCGCCAGCAGGTCACGCAGCGTGCTGGTGCCTCGGGTGACGGCGAGCAGGCCCGGCAGCCGCCCGGGGTCGTCGTACGGCTCGCCCCGCGCGTACAGCCGGCGCAGGGCGTCGCCCGAACCGTCCTCCTCGGCCAGCGCCGCGGCGACGGCCCCGTGTACGGGCCGGGTCAGGTGGCCGGTGACGGCCGGGTCGTCGAGCAGGCCGCGCAGCGCCTCGGGGCCGCCGCGCTCCCAGACCCGGGCCAGGGCGTACTGCTGGGCCACGCCCCGGGCGCCGGCGGCCAACGCCCTTGCCGTCAGCGCCGGATCGCCCGAGCACAGCAGCGGCGCGAGCCAAGTGCGCGGCACATCGGCGCCCGGGTCGGTCAGTTCGGCCCGCAGCGCCTCGTCCATCGGCACCGTGTCGAGCCGGCGGGCGAGCGTACGGCGCAGGGAGTACGTGGCGCGCGGGTTGCGGTAGACCGCCGCCCCGACCGCCGGGTCCCCGACGTCGAGCAGCCGCGCCAGCACCCTCGGGTCGAGCCGGGAGTGCCGGGCCAGCGCCACCCGGGCGCGGGTGCCGCCGTGCTCCGTGACGGCCGCGGTCAGGCCCGGCCCCGGCAACGCCCCACCGGACAGCAGCAGTTCCACCGTACGGTCCGGCAGCGCCGCCAGCGCGACGGCCGCGTGCTCGGGCGCGGCGTGCTCGATCAGGAGCGCGAACGTGTCGTGCACGCTGCGCGGCGCCGGTGCCCGCAAGGCGCCGCCCGACGGGGCCGGCGGCACGGGCGGGGCCTCGTCGGCGAGCAACTCGGGCACGCTGCCGGGGTATTCGGCGAGCGCGTCGTGCACCCGCAGCCACCGCGCGGCGCTGCCGCCCAGCCGCTCCGCCACCAACGCGCGCAGCCCGCACGCCACTTGCTCGTCCACCCCGCCGGCCGCGGTGATCCGCGCCGCCGCGGTACGCGCCGGCCGCGCGGCCGCCAGCGCCGCGGCCGGGCCCCCGCCCCGCGCCGCGCCCGTTCCCCCGCCGGCCCCCGCTCCCACCGTCAACGCGATCAGTTCGCGCACGACATGGGCCCCCGCACCGCTCTTCGTTCCCGTCACGACCGCCACCCTACGAACGGGGTCCGACAACCGGGGCGGCCCGGGTCGCTCAGAGGAGCGCCGCGCCCGTCGCCGCCTCGTACAGGCTGAGGCCCGCGAGGACGACCATGACCGCGGCCGCGACCTTGGTGATCAGGGACAGCGGCACCCGCTTCATCAGGAGGCGGCCGCCGAAGATCCCGAGGGCGCCGACCGCCCAGAGCCCGAGCACGGCGCCGATGGCGACGGAGACGGGGTTGTCGTAGCGCGCCGCGAGGTTCGCGGTCATGATCTGCGTGAGGTCGCCGAACTCGGCCACGAGGATGAGCATGAAGCCCGCCCCCGACACCTTCCAGAAGCTCTGGCCGGCCGGCTCCTTGACCTCCTCCTCGTCCTCTCCCTTGGACAGCAGCAGCATGGCGGCGCCGCCGAGGAAGAGGAGGCCGACGACGCCCTGCACCCAGCGGTGCGGCAGCAGCGTCAGCAGGCTGCCGGCGGCGATCGCGAGCGCGACATGGACGACGAAGGCGGCGGCGACGCCGACGAAGACGTAGGACGGGCGGTAGCGGGTCCCGAGCATGAGACTGGCGAGCGCGGTCTTGTCGGGGAGTTCGGCCAGGAAGATCACGCCGAAGACGACGGCGATGACGCTGATGCTGAGCACGGAAGCTTTTCCTCGATCGGTCGGGGCGGCCGCACCGAGAGGACCATGGGCTTTCCAGGGGTCGCTTCGGCACGGCAGCGTCAGGACACTGCGGCCGAAGGTCTCGCTGGCGGGCACGCGCGGTGCACCGCCTCCGGGCGCCGGCCCGGCACGTCCGCGCACCTCGCGATGCGGAACGGCCCGGCAGTATGTCGACGGTCCGGCGAAGAGCTACTCCCCTTCTGCTGCCCTCATCGTACGGCATCCCGCCCCCGGCCCGGCCGGGGGCGACCGCGCACGGTCACGCTCCCGAGCGGCGCGCTCGCCTACGGTAACGGGCCCGCGAGGGCGCGAGACCGTACGACCCGCCATCCCGCCGTAGGCTCACGCCTTCCGCCCCCGCACGACCTCGGCCCACGAGCGTCTGTGCGGCGGCTCACCGTGCCGGGGCCGGGTGATCCGGCCGCGCGCGACCAGTTCCAGCACCACCGCCACGGACACCGCCTGCACCGCCATCAACGCGATCAGGACGAAGAGCTGCACCGCGCCGGCCGACACCGGGCTCGCCCCGCCCAGCAGCATGCCGACGAACGCCCCCGGCAGGGTCACCAGGCCCACCGTCCTGGTCTGGTCGAGCCCCGGGATCAGCGCGCCCGAGGCCGCCGGCCGGGCGATCTCCATCCGCGCGTCCCGGTCGCTGAGGCCGATCGCCATCGCCGCCTCCACCTCGCCGGCCCGCCCGGACAGCTCCTCCAGCGCCCGCCGCCCGCCCAGCACGGTGGCCGTCAGCCCGCCGCCGATGAGGATGCCCGCCACCGGGATCAGCGCGATGCCGTCGATCGGCACCAGCCCGCTGAGCACCAGCACGGCCACCACGGGCAGCGCACCGGCGCCCACCGGCACCGCGGCCCAGCGCCAGGTACGGTCGGTGGTGACGCGCCGTCCCGCCGTTCGCGAGGCGACCGCGTACATCAGCAGCACGAAGGCAAGCAGCGCGGCCTGGTGCTTGACCACCCACCCGATCAGCGCGGACACCGCGGCGAGCTGCACCGCGGCCCGGACGCCGGCCAGCACGATGCCGTGCGCGTAGTTCTCCCGCACATCGGCCAGCCGCGCGTAAGCAGCGATGCCCGCCGCCGCCACCAGCAGCACCGCGAGCACGATCCCGAGCGTCCGGTTCACCGGCAGCAGCGACGAGGACGACGAAGACGCCAGGAAAGAAGCGGGTGATCCGAGCGAAGAGGGCAAAGGGATCGAAGGGAACGAAGGGAGCGAGACGGCCGGGAAACCGCCGGACTCGGGCAGAAGAACGGCGCCGGCCGCTGTCACGGGACTGGACCACCTCACACTTGGCGTGCGGTTTCGTCGCCGACTCCGCAGAATCTGCGCCGAACCGTTTCCGCGAGAGTATTCCCGCCGTAATAACGCCGTGATTGTCTATTACGTCACGTGCCCTCGACGGAACCGCGGTCCACTACTGGCGTACGCTGTACGGCTGACGGCGGATGAAGATCCGCCGCTCGTTGACGCGACACCGGAAGCAGGTCTCCGGGGCACTTCGCAGACGGGCTCGCAGGACCAAGGCACCAGACCAAGGCACGACACGGGCACGACGGCGAAGGGCGAGGAGGCGTAGTGCTGCATCACCTGGGCTCCCTCTTCGAGTGGCCGTGGATCTACGTTCTCGTGGCGCTCTCCGTGCTGCTGGACGTGTTCGTCCCGGTCCTGCCCAGCGGCGTCCTGGTGATCAGCGCGGCCACCGCCGGCTCGACCGGCGCCAGGGACGGCATCCTCGACATCCTCGTGCTGCTGGTGTGCGCGGCGACCGCGTCCTGCGCGGGCGATCTGCTCGCATACCGGCTCGCCTGGCGCGGCGGGGCGTGGTTCGACCGGCGGATCGCGAACTCGCGACGGCTCGCCGCCGCCCATGAACGGCTCGGACAGGTGCTCAACAGCGGTGGCGGCGCCCTGGTGGTGCTGGCCCGCTTCGCGCCCGCCGGCCGCAGCGTCGTCAGTCTCGGCGCCGGAGCGGCCCGCCGCCGCCCGCGCGACTTCCTGCCCTGGTCGGCGCTGGCCGGGGTCTGCTGGGCCACCTACAGCGTCGGTCTCGGCTGGATCGGCGGCCGGTGGCTGGGCGCGAGCTGGTTCGGCACCCTGATGTCGTTCATCGCGCTGCTGGGCGCCGGGGCCTTCGCCGCGCTGATCTTCCGCCGCGAGCGGCGGATAGCGATCGAGGCGGACGAGTTCGCCGCCGCGCCGCTCACCGCGGGTACGTCGGCGACGGCCCCCGTCGTGACACCTGACGCGACACCTGCCGTGACACCCCTCGCGACGCCCCTCGTGGCCCCTGTCACAGCGGCGGCCTCCGCGGCGGCGCCGCTCTCGACACCGATCGCCCCGCTGATTCCGCCGCTGGTCCCCCCGCTCATCCCGCCGCGGCCGGCCTTCTCCCCCTCGCTCTCCCCTTCGCTCGCCGGCAACCCGCTCGGCATCCCGCCGCAGACCACGCCGCCGGTGGGCGGCGCGGTGGTGGAGGCGCGCTGACGCGCTGAGCGCCCGGCCGCACAGCCCGCGCGCGGCGCCGAGCGCCTCCGCGCCGGCCTGCGGCCCCTACGGCCACCCCGGTCCACTTCGTCCCCACCACCGGCCGCCGCCGATCAGCGACGACGCCGTCTGGACGACGGGTAGCTCCACCCGGAGCCGACCCCGGCCAGGTGCAGCGCGACGCAGAACGCACCGGCCAGCAGCAGGCTGAATGGCGTGAAACCGGCGTCCGTTCCGGTGCTGGTCGCGTTGACGATGTACCCGATGGCGAAGATGACGGCGCCCACGGCAGCAAGCATGTGAAGCCTCCTTGAAGCGGTCGGCGCCGGAGTAGGCGCCCCGAGCGCCCGGTCGGCGCCCTCAGACCCTCGCCTTCCCCCCAACCCCCATGCGACGCACATCAGTTCGCACCCCAGGGACGGATGCCCACGGAGCCGCACGGAACCGGACGGATCACCCCGGCCGGAGCCCCGCTTTCCAGAATTTCGGAAAGTATTCTCACTCGATCCGGCAATAGTCAGCACTCTCCGTACTGGAAAGAATTGGGCCGTATCAGCTCCTTACGGGAAGGACAGTCCATGTCGGTTGATGCGGGTCAGGACACCGCACAAGGCAATCCGCAGGACGCTCACGCGCGGACCAGTCTCGACACTGCCGCCGCGCGGAATCTGGCGACCACCACGAAGTCCACCCCGCAGATGCAGGGCATCTCGTCCCGCTGGCTGCTCAAGGTGCTGCCGTGGGTGCAGGTCAACGCGGGCACGTACCGGGTCAACCGCCGGTTGAGCTACGCGGTGGGCGACGGCCGGGTGACCTTCGTGAAGACCGGCTCCGAGGTCCGGGTCATCCCGCAGGAACTGGGCGAGATCGCCGCGCTGCGGTCGTTCGACGACGTGGCGGCACTCACCGCGCTGGCGGATCGTTTCGTCCAACGGGAGTACGCGGCGGGTGACGTGCTGGCCGAGGCCGGCCGCCCGGCGGACACCGTCTTCCTGATCGCCCACGGCAAGGTCGAGAAGATCGGCGAGGGGTCGTACGGCGAGCCCACCCAGCTCGGCTCGCTCGCCGACGGCGCCTACTTCGGCGAGCAGGCGCTGCTGGGCGAGGACACCTGGCAGTACACCTCCAAGGCCGCCACCGCGACCACGGTGCTGGAACTGCCGCGGCAGTCGCTGCTGTCGCTGCTGGATGCCGCCCCACCGCTGCGCGAACACCTCGACGCGTTCCGGGCGATCCCGACCCAGCGCACCAACAAGCGCGGTGAGGCCGCGATCGAGCTGGCCTCGGGCCACAAGGGCGAGGCCGCGCTGCCGGCCACCTACGTGGACTACGAAGTCAAGCCGCGCGAGTACGAGTTGAGCGTCGCCCAGACCGTGCTGCGGGTGCACAGCCGGGTGGCCGACCTCTACAACGAACCGATGAACCAGACCGAGCAGCAACTCAAGCTCACCGTCGAGGCGTTGCGGGAGCGCCAGGAACACGAGCTGATCAACAACCCCGAGTTCGGCCTGCTCAACAACGCGGACTACGACCAGCGCATCCAGCCGCACGCCGGGCCGCCGCTGCCCGACGACCTGGACGAGCTGATCAGCCGCCGCCGCAACACCCGCTACCTGCTCGCCCACCCGCGCACCATCGCCGCGTTCGGCCGCGAGTGCACCCGCGCGGGCATCTACCCGGACCCCGTGGAGGTGAACGGCTCCACCGTCCCCGGCTGGCGCGGCGTGCCCATCCTGAGCTGCAACAAGATCCCGGTCACCGAGGCCAGGACCAGCTCGATCATCGCCATCCGTACCGGCGAGGACAACCAGGGCGTCATCGGTCTCAACCAGACCGGCCTGCCCGACGAGTACGAACCCGGGCTCAACGTCCGCTTCATGGGCGTCGACGAGAAGGCGATCATCAGCTACCTGGTGACGACGTACTTCTCCGCCGCCGTGCTGGTGCCCGACGCGCTCGGCGTGCTGGAGAACGTCAACGTGTCCAACTGGCGCTGAGCCGTGCGGCGGAGCTGCCGCGGGGCCGTAGCGGCCACGGCGCGCAGCAGCCGCGGGACCTAGCAACCGCATGACAGCCGTACCGAGAAGGGCGGTTCCCCCACCGGGCCTGGTGGGGGAACCGCCCTCTTTCACGTCTCACGGCTCGGCGGTCGCGCCGCCGCTCACTGCCGGAGCACGATCTCCCGGAAGACGCTCGCGCTCACCGACAGGCCGTCGCCGAACGGCGCGTCCAGGTCCCAGATCAGGAAGAGCAGGAACGCGATGAGCGCGCTGAACAGTCCGGCGAGGAGCAACTCCCTTCCGGAGCGCCGGATCTGCAACGTGAAGATCAGCCCGACCGTGACCAGCGCCCCGGTGATCAGGCCGAACCACACCATCCCCGGCATCGTGGCCCCGAGACTCTGCCCCCGGTTCGTCCTGGCCTGGTCCACGGCCGTGACCTGGTCCAGCAGCGGCTGGTACGCCTGCTGGCCGAGGTCGCTCTTCGGGTCGTACTGCGTGACGTCGGTACGCACCTTGTCCAGCAACTGCGTGGCCCTGGGCGACAGTTCGTCGTGGTTCCGCATGTACGGCCATTCCTTGTCGGCGACATAGGAGGCGTACGCGTCCACGTCCGCGCGCACCTGGTCCCGTACACCGGCCGGGTAGACCTGCACCCGGGCCTTGATCTCGTGCAGGGCCTGCGCCTCGGCGAGCACGTCCGCCTGGGCGCTGCCGCGGCCCTCCCACACGCCCGCGATGGCCAGACCGAGCACGATCGCGTAGACCACGCCGATCATCATGACCATGTACTCGATGACGTCCGGGGTCTCGGACGGGTCGTCGTCGTCGGTGATCCTGCGCTGCCTGAGCACCACGACACTGATCACCACGGCACACACCGCGGCCATCGCGATGACCAGCACCAACCACTGTGACATGGGTGAACTCCCCCTCTTTCGCTAGCGGTTCCTGCGGTAGGTGTTGGAGCCCGGCCGCAGTACGGCCACGGCGAGCAGGGCGGGCACGGTGGTGAGCAGCATCGTCTCCATCACGGTGCGGGTGTGCCGCGTCGGCTTGCGCACGGCCTTGGGCGCGGGGGTCGGCCAGGCCACGGGTTGCGGCGGCGCGGCGGCGGGGCTCGGGGTGGCCTTGGGAGTGGGGGTGGGGGTCGGACGCGGGGTGGGGCTGGGTGGCGGGGGCGGTGGAGAAGCGGGCGGCGGTGCCACGGCCGCGCGGTGGGTGGGGGCCGGGGTCGGGGTGGGGGTCGGGGTCGGTTTCGGGGTGGGCGTGGGTGTGGGGGTGGGGGTGGGGGTCGACGGTGGCGGGGTCGTGGGTGGCGGAGTCGTGGGTGGTGGAGGTGGCGGCGGGGGCGGCTTCGGGTGGCAGGACGCCGGGGGGCGCGGGTGCCACAGCCAGCCCGACGGGAAGGTCCACGTGCCGGACCAGCCCCCGGTCCAGCTCCAGGTCCACGCCCAAGGCCAGTACCAGGGACCGCACTTCAGCGGCCAGGGCGAGCCCGGGAACGGGCTCGGGTGCCGATGCGTCCGCGGCCGGCCGGCGTGGTGCGCGCCGAGCTCCCAGAACGGGGGCCGTACGTGGGCCGGTTGCCGCGGGTACGGCGGCTGCTCGGTCCGGTCGGGCACGACCTCGGGTGTGCCGACCGTCGGAACCGGGGTGGGCGGCGCGCTGGTCGCCGCGGGAGCCGGGGAACGGGCAGGGACCGTGCTGGGGACGGGAGTTGGGGTGGAGGTAGGTGCCGGCGTACGGTTCGGCGTCGGTGCCGATGTCGGCGTAGGGCTCGGCACGCGGGTCGGCGTACGGCTCGGTGTCGGGTCAGGTTCCGCCGACGGGTTCGGGCCGTCCGGTGTCGCCCGCGAGGGCGGGGTGGCCCCTGGGCCGGAGCGGTCGGGGTGGTGCGGCCGGTCCGGGCGGTCCTGGGGCGCCGCCGGTGCGTGGTTCGCGTGTGCTGGGTGCGGCGCGTACGCCGCTGGGCCCGAGTGCCGGGAGGACGCCGGGCCGGGCGGCCCTGACCGTTCTCGCGCGGCGCCCGGGCGGGCTGGTGGACGGGAGGTCGTACAGGCGCGGGCCGCGCGTATGCCGTCGGGGCAGCCGGGTCCGGGGGTCGCGGCCGCCACGCCGCTCAGACCCCATGAACCCGCTGCCATCACCACGGCGAGCGCCGCCCACATCCGGGCGAGCCTCCCCCATGAAGTGCTCACCCCTCCATGCTTCGCAGCACCACCGCGCACACCCGCGCGAACCCCCTTCGTTCACCCGAAAGGGTCAGCAACCCCCTAAACGTGTCGGCGTGTCGCCCAACGCCCTTTCATCGGGGGGCCGTTACGGGGGTGGGGCCGGGCACGGTGGAGAGCGGGTGCGTACGCCGGCGCCGCCCGCCGGTTCCGGGCGCCGCTCGACCGTTCCCGGCCCGGCCACCCGCCACAGGGCCACCGCTCCCGGCCACCCGCCGCCCGGCCACCCGCTCCCGGCACCGCTCAGCGCGGGGCTCGCCCGCTCACCGTACGTCGCCCGCCGCGCCCAGCTCCTCCAGCAGCAGGTGCCACGGGTAGCCCACCGGGTCGTCGCCCTCCGGCGGGCCCGGCTCGAAGCCGCCCGGGCCGTGCAGCACCCGCACCCCGGCCAGCCGCAGCTCCCCCACCGACCGCTCGAACGCGGGATGCCGGGCGTACGCCGCGTTCAGGCACGGCATCGCGATCAGCGGGGTGCCCTTACCGATCGCCTCCGCGGCCACCCCGACCACGAACTTGTCGGTGATCCCGGCCGCCCACGCGTTGATCGTCGTGAAGGTCGCCGGAGCCACCACGATCACGTCGGCCGGCGGCCAGACGTCCGGCTGCCCGGGCAACTTGTACTCCCAGCGCACCGGGTGCCCGGTCAGCACCGCGAGGCCGTCCAGCGAGTCGCCCAACCACCGCGCCGCGGTGGGCGTCAGCCCGAGGCACACGTCCCACCCGGCCCGCTGCGCGGACTCGATCACCCGCGCCACGTCGAACACCGGAGGCGCGGCGGAAGCGAACAGGTACAGGGTTCGAGTGATCATGATCCCCACTCAACCGCCCCACCCTTCACTCCGCAACCACGCCCTCCGCCCGCGCGGAAGCCGTCATGAAATGCGTCACACCGTCGCAAGCAGGGCATACCCGGCGGTCGGGGCTCGGGCGCGGCAACAGCCCCCGCCCGGCGACCGATCCGGGCGCGGCCGGCGCGGGGCCGAGGGAAGCGCCGCTCCGGACGGCTCCCGGGCCACCCCGGAGCCCCTTCCCCACCTCGCGGGCGCCTGGTACAGATGGTGAGGTTACCCCCGTACACCGGAAGTCTCGCCATGAACCAGGACAACACCACCGGCCTCATACCCTTCGCGATCGACCTGACCTTCGAGGAAGCCCGCCGCCGGGCCGAGGTCGTGGCCGCGCTCGGTCCGGACTGGGACCCGATGGCCGTCCTGCGGGGCGAGGACGAGGCGTACGCCCTCCTCTACTCGGACCTGGACGCCGACCAGCAGCGCACCTACGACCTGCTGGTGGCGGCCGGCGTCCTGCCGGGGACAGGGGAGGAGCCGGGCCGTGCGGCTGCCCATTGACCCGCACGCGGACATCGCCCGCCGCGCCTGGGTGGCCTGCCCCGTCTGCGACGACGCCCGCCACTGCGCGACCTGCGCGGCCCGCCGCAACTGCGGCGAGCACTGGCGCTACCTGCTCGCCAACAAGGGCCCGGTCATCCACCTCCAGTGCCCGCGCTGCACCCACATCTGGTCCGTGAACACCCGCCCCGGCACCACCCGCCCCGCCGACGACACCCCGTTCTGACCCCCGCCCGCGGAAGAACCCTCACGGGGCGAGCCGGTACGGGGCGAGCCGGGCGGCCGTCGACCCGACGCCAGGGGGACCGGGCCGGACCGTTGCCGCGGCGGCGCGGAAGTGCGCCGCGGCGAATGTGGGTAGGGTTCCCGGGCCGCGGGGACGAGGGTGCGGCAGCGCGGATTCGGCCGGGGAGAGACTGTGGCGCTCTGGGATCAACTGCCCGCTCTGATAGGCGTCGTGATCGGTTCGCTCGGCTCGTACGCCGTGCAGACCTCGACCGAGCGCCGACGGTGGAGGCGGCAGCGGGAGGAGCGTTGGGACGAGAAGCGCTTCGAGACGTACGGCCGTTACGCCAACGTGCTCAAGGCGCAGTTGCGCGTCGCCCAGCGCATAGGCGCCGCCCTCGGATTCGCCGACGTGGCCGACCCGTTGCAGCCCGCCGACGGCCTCCCGCTCCTCGCCGACGCCGAGTCCCGCCGCGCGACGGAATGGGAGTCCGTCCTGCTGGTCGGTGACGCGGCGACCATCGCGGCGGCGCGGCGCTGGCACGAGACGATCTGGACCATCGAACTCCTCGTACGGGAGGGGCCGGTGGACCCCGCGATGTGGACCAAGGCCCACGCCCTGGCGAGCGCGGCACGCGATGCCTTCTACGCGAGCGCCCGACGCGACCTCGGCATCGCGGGAGACCCGCCGCCCTCGGGTTCGTGGCCCCGGCAATGGCGAGCCGAACTCACCGGCTGAGCGCGGACCGGCTGCGGCACGTCGCCGAGGGGCGCTCCGCGGCTCGAACGCGGACGGTACGGCGCCGACACGAACCGCGCGGCGCGCACCCGTACGGCACCCGACTCCAATGGACCGGCCCCCGTCAACAGCGCGACGGGGGCCTCAGCCTTTCCGGCTGGCGGCAACCGCGTCGGTGTACTGCTCGGTGGTCAAGTCGCCGTCCTCGATGCCCAGCTCGACGAGGACCGCGCGTACATCGTCGAGCGCGGCGTCGACCTGGTCGTCCGGGACGATCGTCTCCAACTCGATCCAGTGCTGCCCGTCTACCTCCGGCACCTGCACGAGGGTGGCGAGCATCGAGCGGCCGTGCGCCTCAATCGAGTAATTCCGGCAGCGCTTCTCGAACTCGATCACGGGCGTGTACCCGAGGCCGCGCACGATCTCGTGCACCGCACTGGCGTCCGTGACGGCGGTCTCGGACTCCGGCTTGGAGCCGCTGGCGTCATCGACCCGGGCGCCCTTGTAAGTGAGGACCGTGCGGGTGCTGTCCGGGCCGTGGACGGTGCGTACCCGCAACTCGCGGTCCCCGCCGGTCAGCTCGCGGTCGGGGGTGTCGTAGTAGGTGTCGTGGTAGACCTCGGCGCGGCCGACCGCACGCTTCTCCAGCTCTGCGTGCACGTGCTCAGGATCGCGGACCCGCGCCTTCAGCTCTGCCTCGATCAACTGCCCCTCCTAGATGGTCCGCTCGGCATCGGCGGCGAGCGCGTCCAGCATCCTGCGGAAGCCGCCGTAGAGCGGGCCCGACGGCGTGTGCATCACCTTGTACACCGCAGACTCATGCCCCTCCCAGCCCGCGGTGAACGCGCTGACGTACATGGTGGTGTCCAGCCGGATGATCCGCCATGTGGGTAGCGAGCGGTACCGGTAGACCGCGAGTTGACGACCCGTGGCCAGCTCGCGCAGTCGAGCCTCGGCCAGACGGATACCCCCCGCCAGGGACTCGGCAGACTCACCGATCTCGGCCGCCCTGCCGGCGACCGCGGGCGCGTCCGGATCGAGCAGCAGCACCCGGACCCGTGGCGGCTCCCGGCGGGCGAGGCCGGGCCGAAGCAGGCTGTCGTTGAGAGCCAAGAGCCCGAGGCCACGCACCGCCAGGACGTCGATTTCCGCCGCGGTGGTGGCGTGCCGCTGGATCTCCTCGGCGGCCGCGGCCTGGGCCGAGTAGACCCTGACGACCTCGGGGAAGGCTGCGAGGTCGAACGCGGCGCCGCTGGCGCGCTGTTCGCGGGAGGGGGCGAGACCGAGCAGCCGGCGGGCGTCGTCCGGCATGCCGAGGCCGTCGGCGACGCGCTCGTACACGTCGAGCCGCGAGATCTCCCGGCGGCCGTTGATCACCTCGTTCACCCGGCCCTGCGTCATGTCGACGGCGGCCGCAATCCGGGCCTGACTTGCGCCGGCGTGCTGCTGGACCGCACGGAAGATGGCGGCCATGTCTCGGCCGCGCAGCGCCTCGCGCACGTCGGCGCGCTGCCAGGCCCAATCAGGCATTGCTACCTGGGTGTTCGCTGCTGTGGCCACCTCGGCTCCGCACGGTTCACGGCGGGATCGAAATGTATCCCACGGTGAGATTACCGCTCGGGTATCGAATCGCGACGCACGGTCACGGAACCTTGCAGCAGAAAGCCCCGCGCCGTGCGACCGGCCGGGGCAGCAGCCACGCCAGCAAGGGGCGCAGCATGCGGCAGTCCACGGTTCGGCGGTCCGCCGTCGGACGTCTGCTCGATGCGGAGCTGCGTATCCCGCGGGTGCGGTCACTGGAAGCGGCGTGCGCCGAATTGGCCGCGCGTCCGCTCGACGTCACGCTCGCCGAGATCCGCCAGGCCCTCGAAGGGCAGGTCGGTGGCGAGGGCAGGCGGCGCCTGCACGTGCTCGTCAGCACCCTGTACCACCGCGCCGGCGCCTCACTTGACCTCACGATCGCGCTGCGCACCGAGATCGAGGCGGCACCGGCCGCCCCACCCACCGAGGAGTGATCACCATGTCCTGTGGCGTTCCCGGCTGCCGTAAGGGCGGCTGCACCACCGACCCCAAACCCACCACCCCGCCCACCCGCAACCCCACCGAGTCCTGACGATGTCGACCGCCCCCGCAGGAATCCACCACGCCCACCCGCCGATCGTGTGCTGCTCGACGACACTCCTGCTGCCGCTGAGCACGCTCGCCGCCGCCACGCGGATGACCGCAGACCCCAGCGCCATCGACAAGGCCGTGCAGTGCTGCCTCCCCCACAAGACCGGCACCCACTACGGACTCGTCGCCGAGATCGACCCGACGCACGCCGCGTGGGCCGTGTGGGGACGGGACGGCAGCCCGCACCTCCGAGTCCTCGCCGACTGCCCCGAGACCAGCCCGGACCGGATGGACGGCTGCGCCCTCTACGCCCGACACCGCGGCCCCCACACCTGGCACACGAGCAGCACCAACCACACCCCGCCCCGCTCCGTCATGACCGTCCCGCCCCGATAGCTGCCGCGGTTGGTCCCGCGGCACGGCCGCCCGACATCAAACGGGCGACCACCGGCCCCGGCACACGCCGACCCCTGCCGCGCCGGGGCCACCCACCACCAGCCACACATCCCGAGGACCGACCTTCGAATCCGTGGGCGACGGGGGCCGAGTCGTGCCCGAGACGGGCGCGCCGATCTGCGGAGTGGCCATGATCACTTGGGAGACATCCGGAAGACGTCCAGGGAGAAGCAAGTTCCAGAAGAGGGGTAGCGGGTTCCAGCAGAATCCGGGAAAAGCGAAGGGCCACGTCGGGGGCAACGCCCTGACCTGGCCCTTCGTCACATTCCGGGTGATGCACGGGGTGGGCGTGGACGGTTTCGAACCGCCGACATCCGCCTTGTAAGGGCGGCGCTCTACCACTGAGCTACACGCCCCCGGGGTTTGCGACGTCACAGGTTACCCCGGGGTGGGGCGTGCTCGGCAAGCGCGGTGGGCCGGGCGGCGGGGCGGGGCGGGCCCGGCGGCGGGGCTCGGCCTGGAGCCGGCGGGGCCGGAGCGCGGGCGCGGGGAAAGGGGGCCGTGTGTTCGGGCCGGGTGGGTGGGAGGATGGGGCGGACGACAGTGAGCAGCGAGCGCGGGGAGAGAGTGTCACTGTGACGACGGCACGTTCGTGGTGGCGGCGCGGCGACGACCTGCGTGCGGAGGCCCAGGCGGCGAAGGATGCCGCGGCCCAGGCGTTCTACGACCTGGACACGGCCCAGCGGGACCTGGAGATCTCGATAGAGACGATCTCCGCGGTGGACGACACCCCGCAGGCCAGGCGGGCGCTGGACGGTTTCCGGGCACTCGGCGAGAAGATCGACCGGGTCAGCGGCGCCTACATCGCGACCGTCGACGCCCACGACATCGACCGGGACGACCTGGACCACGCGGCGGCCTCGCGGGCCGTGACCGAGCTGACCCGGGCGAAGGACGACCTGACCAACGCGAAGACCGAGCTGGAGCGGTACCAGGCCGGCCTTGCCCCGCTGCTGGGCAAGGCCGAGACGCAGCTCGCCCAGCTGGCGCCCGCCCGGGAGCGGGCCAAGCAGTCGCTGCTCGCGGCGAGCCAGGCGCTGGACGCGGTGCGCGCGGCGGGGCTGAAGGCCGACGCGCTGGCGGCCCGGCTCGCCTCGCTCGGCCCGGAGCTCACAAAGCTCAACGAGGGCGCGAGCAAGCACGGCGTACGGGAGACGGTCCGGCGGGCCGACGAGATGCGGCGCACCGCGGAGGCGGTCAGGGCCGAGGCCGAGCGGCTGCCCGAGCAGGCGAAGGAGATCGACAAGCGGCTGGTGTCGCTGCGTACCCGGGTGCAGGCACTCGGCACCCGGGCGGAGGGGGTGGCCCCCGTGCTCAGCGAGTTGCGGCGCCGTTTCTCCGCCGCCTGCTGGCAGGACCTGCAGGCGGTGCCGGATCAGGCCGCGCAGGCGGTCCGGCTGGCCGAGCAGGCACTCGCCGAGGCCCGGGTGGCTCGTACGGAGCAGCGCTGGGCCGACGCCACCTCGCGGCTGGCGACCGTACGTACGCAGATGGACGACGTGGACGGCGCCGTGGCCGCCGCAGGGGATCGGCTGCGCCGGCTCAACGAGGTCAGCAAGGACCCGACCGGCGAGGTGGAGAAGACGCGGTTCGCGATTCGTGACGCGCAGCGGCTGGCGATGCAGGGGCGGAGTACGCCCGAGCCCCGGCACGCGCGACCGCTCGACGAGGCAGTGGCGCGGCTCGACCGCGCCGTGGGCGCGCTGGAGGGGCGGCACCCCGATTACTGGGCGTTCCTCACGGAGACCGCGGCGGTGCGCGACACGGTGAACCGGGTGGTGTCCAATATTCGGGAGGACCGCGCGGCGGGGCGTTGACGGACCCCCCGACTCGGGTCAGGCCGCCGTCCCGGGACCACCTGCCGGGGTGGGCCGATCGCGCCTTTCTCCCGCAGAGCTTCGCCTGGGTGGGAGTGCCCCCGGGTGCCTTGATGGAGCCCCCCCACGCGCCCCTGAGCAAGTGCGGGCACTCCCCCGGGCACCCCGGGCGACCCCGGGGGGGACGGGGTCAGCCGCAGCAGCCGCCTCCGCAGCAGCCTCCTCCGCCGGAACCCCCGGAGGGCCCTGCGGGGGAAGGGGAGGACGAGGAGGCGACGGAGACGGTGGAGAGGAGCTTGACCGTGTCGGCGTGGCCGCGGGGGCAGGGCGCGGGGGCGTCGGACTGGGACATGGGGCGGCGCATCTCGAAGGTGAAGCCGCACGCCTTGCAGCGGTACTCGTAACGGGGCATGCCCTCAGGGTAGCCGGAGCCGTGGGCGGGGTCGGCGTTCATCCACAGGTAACCCGGGTGATGCCGAAGGACCGCCCGGGTGTGGCATCTTCCGGCCATGGACACCGCCCCCCTCGACGCGCTGGAAGCGCTCTTCCTCGGCGCCGGCGCCGACCAGTACCTCGGCGAGGACGTCACCCAGGCCCAGCACATGCTGCAAGCGGCGGCACTCGCCGAGGCCGACGGCGCCCGGCCCGCGCTGGTGGCCGCGGCGCTGCTGCACGACATCGGCCACTTCCACGGCACCGTGAGCGGCGAGGAGTGGCTGGAAGGCACCGACAACCGGCACAGCCACACGGGTGCGGACCGGCTCGCCGCGTGGTTCGGCCCGGACGTCACGGAGCCGGTACGGCTGCACGTGGCCGCCAAGCGGTATCTGTGCCGCGCCGAACCCGGCTACCACGACAAGCTCTCCGCCGAGTCGGTGCGGACCCTGGCGCTGCAGGGCGGCCCGATGACGGTCGCGCAGGCGCGGGCGTACGAAGCCGAGCCGTACGCCCGCGACGCGGTGACGCTGCGCCGCTGGGACGAGCGGGCGAAGGACCCGGCCGCGCAGGTGCCGCCCTTCGCCCACTACCGCCCGCTGCTGGCGGCCCTGCTCAGGCCCGAGACACCCGCGACGCCCGAGACGCCCGCGACACCCCCGATGCCCGAGACGCCCGCCTCGTAAGCCCGCGCGCCGGGCCGCCGCCATCCGCCATCCGCCGCCCGCCCCACCCCGCTACCCCCGCCACCTCACCGCTTGCGGGCCAGCGTCGTGCCGTCCGCGACCGTCAGCAGCACGTCGTCGACCCGGTCGTCGGCCCGCACCCGGTCGTTGAACTCCCGGATCGCCGCGGCCCCGCCGCCCCTGCCGAGGTCGGTGACCTCGCCGTGGAAGAGGGTGTTGTCGACCACGAGGAGGCCGCCGGGGTTCATCCGCGGCACCAGCTCCTCCCAGTAGTCGACGTAGGAGCCCTTGTCGGCGTCGAGGAAGACCAGGTCGATCCACGGGCCTTCCGGCAGCGCCCGCAGCGTCTCGATCGCGGGGGCGATCCGCAGGTCGATCCGGTCCGCGACGCCCGCCTCCGCCCAGGCCGCGCGCCCCACCGAGGTCCACTCCTCGGAGACGTCGCAGGCGATGACCCGGCCGCCCTCCGGCAGCGCCGCCGCCATCGACAGCGTCGAGAAGCCGGTGAACGTGCCGACCTCCACGATCTGGCGGGCCCCGGTGAGCCGGACCAGGAACTCCAGCAGCGGGCCCTGCTCCTGCGCCGTCTGGAGCCCGGCGGAGTCCGCGAACCGACGGTGCGTGGTGTCCACCAGCGCGCGCTGGGCCGGGCTCAGCGGCGGGTTGTGCGCGAGGACGTACGCGTACAACTCCGGGGTGAGCGGGGGGTTCTTCGTCTCGTACAACGTCTTCTCCCGTGAACGGTGTCTGGCTCGGGCCCACCCCGGGGCCCGTCGCCCTAGGCTGTCCGGATGCTCGTCGATGACGTGATCGCCTTGGTACCCAGCATCCCAGGCCGCCGAGCCCTGCTCGGGTTGGCGGGCGCGCCGGCCGCCGGGAAATCAACGCTCGCGCAGCGACTGGTCAGCGGCGTCAACGGCCGGCTCGGCGCGGACACGGCGGCGTACGTGCCGATGGACGGATTCCACCTGTCCAACGCCCAGTTGGACCGGCTGGGGCTGCGCGGGCGCAAGGGCGCGCCCGAGACGTTCGACGTCGACGGGTACGTGCACCTGCTGCGCCGGCTGCGGGCGATCCGTGAACGGCCGGTCTACGCGCCCGGGTTCGACCGGCGGCTCGACGAGCCGGTGGCCGCCGCCCTGGTCGTCCCCGCCACCGCGCGGCTCGTCGTCACCGAGGGGAACTACCTGGCCGATGACGGGGCCGGCTGGTCGGAGGTCCGCGACCTCCTCGACGAACTCTGGTACGTCGACACGCCCCGGCGGCTGCGCGAACGCCGGCTGCTGCACCGGCACGTAGGGGGCGGGCGCTCCCAGGACGAGGCGATCGCCTTCATCGCCGACAGCGAGCGGCCCAACGCCCGACGGGCCGAGTCCGGCCGCGCCCACTGCTCCCGCGTCATCAGCGCGGAACGGGGTGCCTGACCCCGACCCCGTTCCGGCGGCGCCCGACCGGCTCCCGCGATGCCCGCCCGACTCCCAGAGATCTCATGGCCCATACATGTATCCATGCTAGGGTGCATGTATGGATACCTCACCTCCCGACTCCGCGCACCGCCAGGACCGCCAGGACCGGCCCGTCTCGGCCGCCGAGCGGGCCTACGCCGACACCAAGGAGCGGATTCTCGCCGGCGACCTGCCCGGCGGCAGCCTGATCAGCGAGGTCGAGGTCGCCGACCGGATCGGGCTGAGCCGCACCCCGGTCCGGGCCGCCTTCCTGCGCCTGGAGAGCGAGGAGCTGCTGCGGCTGATCCCCAAGCGGGGCGCGGTCGTGGTGCCGGTCCCGCCGCACGAGGCCGCCAACGTGCTGGAGGTGCGCGAGGCGCTGGAGTGCGCGGCGGTCCGGCGGCTGCTGGCGGGCGACGACGACCGGCTCGCCGAGGCCGTCACCCTGCTGCGCCGCCGCCTGAGCGAGCAGGAGGCACCCGCCCGGGACCTGGACGTCGACACCTTCACCCGCCTCGACCAGGCGTTCCACCTCGCGATCGTCGCCGTCTCGGGCAACAGCCTCGCCGAGCGGTTCTACGCCTCCCTCGGCGACCGGCAGCGGCGGATGGCCGTCCACGCGCTGCGGCCCCGGCCGGACCGGCTGAGCGTGCTCGCGCGGGAACACGAGGCGCTGGTGACCCACATCGCCGCGCGCGACGAGACCGCCTTCGCCGCGGCGCTGCGCCGCCACCTCGACGACACCCACCGGGCGCTGGACGGCGGCGACCGCTGACCATGCGAAGGACCGCGCACAGCACACCGGCGACAGCACGGCGGAGCCCGACGGCGCCCGCACGAAAAGCGCCCGCACGAACAGCGTCGGCACGAACGGCACCCGCACGAACAGCGTCGGCACGAACGGCACCGAGCGCCGCACGTCCCACCACGCGGAGCGGAGCGGCCCGATGACCGCGACCACCGCCTCCACCGCGATCACCGGGGCCACGCGCGCGATGACGCCCCGCGCCGCCCACCCGCGCGGCTGGCGGCAGGCCGCCGCCGGGCTGGTCGCCTGCGGGTGGGGCGGCAACCAGTTCACCCCGCTGCTGCTGATGTACCGGCGTACGGACGGCTACTCGACGGTGACCGTCGACGCGCTGCTCGGCGCGTACGTGGTCGGTCTCATCCCCGGCCTGCTGATCGGCGGTCCGCTCTCCGACCGCTGGGGGCGGCGGCCGCTGATGATCGCCGGCACGGCGCTCTCGCTGCTGGCCAGTGCCGTCCTCGCGGCCGGGTCGCTCGGGCTCGGCCCGCTCGTCGCGGGGCGGCTGCTGACCGGCGCGGCCGTCGGGATCGCGATGGCCGTGGGGTCGAGCTGGGTGAAGGAGCTGTCGCAGGCCCCCTTCGACCCCGGCGCGGACCCGGGCGCGGGCGCCCGGCGCAGCTCGCTGGCGCTCACCGCGGGCTTCGGGATCGGTCCGGGCGTGGCCGGCGCGCTCGCCCAGTGGGGTCCGTGGCCCACCGCGCTGCCCTACCTGGTCCATGTGGCGGTCGGCGGTGCCCTGTTGGCGGTCATGCTCGGGGCACCCGAGACCCGGAAGCGGCCGGCGGTCCGGCCGGAACCGACCGGAGGGCTGCCGACCGGAGGACGGCGAGGGCTACGGGTCGCAGGACTGCGGGCCCGCGAGTTCCTGGCCGATCTGAGGGTCCCGGCCGCCAGTCACCGCCGCTTCCGGCGGATCGTCCTCCCCATGGCGCCCTGGGTGTTCGGGTCCGCGGGCATCGCGTACGCCGTGACACCCCAGCTCGTCGACGCCCGGGTCGGCCACTGGGGCCTGGCCTACGCCACCGCGCTGACCGTGCTCACCCTGGGCATGGGAGCCGTCGTCCAGCCCCTCGCGAAACGGCTCGGCGCCCGGTCGAGCGTGCCGGCGATGTCGGCCGCCATGGTGCTGATGGCGCTGGGCATGGCCGTGTGCGGGCTGGACGCCCACACCCGCTCGCCGTGGCTGGCGCCGGTCGGCGCGCTGGTGCTGGGCGCGGGCTACGGGATCGCGATCGTCTCCGGACTGGTGGAGATCCAGCGCATAGCCCGCCCCGACGACCTCGCCGGGCTCACCGGCGTGTACTACGCGGCGGCGTACGCCGGCTTCCTGCTGCCGACCGTGCTCGCCGCCGCGTCGTCCGTCGTCGGCTATCCCGTGCTGCTCCTCGCGCTGGCGGTGCTCGCGGTCGGCTGCCTGGCGGTCATCCTCGCGAACTCCCGCGTCCCGGCGGTTCCGGGCCCGCTCCCGCCACGGCGCCCCGGGCTGTGACGCGCGGCCGGCAGCGGGCGCCGGTCAGCCGTCGAGCCGTACGCCGGGACGGTCTTCGAGCCGGGCGAGGACGCGGTGGAGGATCTCCTCGCCCGCGGCCACTCCGGCGGACGCGAGCGCGGTGACGTGGGGAGCCGTCCACCCGGTGTCGGCGAGCTCGCCGTGCGCGGGGGTCCAGCCGGCGTCCGCGGCCAGCAGGAGGTCGGCGTCCAGGAGCGAGTCTCCGGCGGCGAGCACCTCGTGCGCACCGGTGCGCCGGACCACCTCCGCGAGGGCCGCGGACTTGCTGAGCGGCTTGGGCACGGCGTAGATCTTGCGTCCCTGGAGCGAGACGGTCCAGCCGCGGGTGTCGGCCCACCCGGCGAGTTCCTTGACCCAGCCGACGGGCAGCCGCTCCCGGTCGACCACGAGGTAGGCGAACAGCTCCTCGGCGATCCGCTCCTTGCGCAGCCACTCCGGGTCCGCGGTGGCGGCCAGGTGCGCCCGCACCTCGGCCAGCGGCGCGCAGCCGTCGGCGAGCCTGCGCCGCATCTCGTCGTGCCAGTCGTGGTCGGTGCGCCCGTCGACCAGCAGGTGCCCGCCGTTCGCGCAGATCGCGTAACGCGGCACCCGCCCGGGCAACTTGATCCGGCGGTACTGCTTGCGGGTGCGGGTGGTGGCGGGCACGAACCGCGCGGTGTCGGCGAGTTCGACCAGCAGCCGCCCGGCGGCCTCGGTGAGGTAGGACAGCGGCCTGGCCTCGTGGACCTCGACGCACAGCAGCCGCGGGGCCTGCTCGTCCGGCATGGTCAGGCCCAGCGCGGCGGCGGAGTAGACCAGGGTGCGGTCGAGGTCGCTGGCGACCACGGTCCGGTGGTGCGTGGGCATCGGGGCGCGGCTCACTTCGCGGCCACCGCCTTGCCGTCCACACCGGTCGCGCCGCGCGTGAAGCGCGGGTGGATCAGACCGACGCAGGAGTACGGCAGGTCGTCCACCTCCTCGACGGGTACGCCGCGTTGCGCGGCGAGCAGCCTGACGTGGTCCAGGTCGGCGCCCACCCCGCGCTTGGCGAGGATCTTCCACGGCACCCGGCGCAGCAGCACCCGGGTGGTCTCGCCGACGCCGGGCTTGACCAGGTTGACGTCCCCGATGCCGTACTCCTCGCTGATCCGCTCCACCGCGGCCCAGCCCGCCCAGGTCGGCGAACGGTCCTGCCCGCGCAGCGACTTGACGTCGGCGGCGACCGAGTCGGCGACCGAGTCGAAGGCGGCGGCGACGGTGTCGAGGAAGTACCCGGAGACGTCGGCGCCGAGCAGGTCGCGGTAGAACTTCGCGCCGTGGAAGTCGTGCGGTCCGATCAGCCCCTCGCGCAGCACGGTGCGGGAGATCAGCCCGGAGACGGTGGAGTTGAGGCACGCGGAGGGGATCAGGAAGTCGTCGCGGGTGCCGTAGGTGCGTACGCAGCCGCCCGGGTCGGCGAGGACCGCGATCTCCGGGTCGAATCCCGGCTTCCCCGAACCCGAAGCCGAACCCGAACCGGAAGCCGCACCGGAACCCGAAACCCCGCCCGAGCCCTGCTCCGACGCCTGCGCTTCGGCGAACTCGGCCACGGCCGCGGCCAGTTCGCGGGTGATCGCGCCCTTCCCGGTCCAGCCGTCGACGAACACCACGTCGGCCGGGTCGTGGTGGGCGGCCAGCCAGCGCAGCGCGTTGGCGTCGATGCCGCGGCCGCGGACGATGGAGACCGCGTAGTGCGGCAGCCGCAGCCCGTGCGCGTGCTCGGCCCAGCGGCGCATCAGCACGCCGACGGGGGTGCCGGCGCGGGCGAGCGAGACCAGGACGGCGTCCGGTCCGCGCTCGGCCAGCACCAGTTCGGTGACGGTGCCGACCGCACGGGCGATCCGCCGCGCCGAGCCGTCCAGCGCCGAGCGGAACAACTCCTGGTACTCCGGGGTGGGTTGGTACTCCACCGGCAGCGACTCGGCGTAGTGCGCGCCGCCGCTCTGGATGGCCTCCTCGCGCTCCTCGGTGGGCGCCTCCAACTCGACGTCGGAGAGGTCCTTGAGCAGCCAGCCCACCTCGTCGGGCGCGTAGGAGGAGAACTCCGGCCCCCGCAGCGGCTCGGCCAGGCCGGACGACCCGGCCGGACCGTACGACCCGGCCGGGGCCTCGGGGGTCTGCGGGGCCCGCGCGGTCGCACCGCTCGGGCTGTTCGTCGGGCTCATCGCGTGCGTGCTTCCGTTCGGTCGGTAGGACGGCACCACCGCGAGCAGTACCGAGTCGGTGGCGGCGGCCAGCCGGTCCAGCAGCCCGCCGGGCGCGTGCAGGGCGGCGGTGTCCCCGGTCGAGTCCACCACGCACACCACCGCGTCGAACCCGCGCACGTTGTACGCGAACCGGTCCGTGCTGCCCTCGTCGGTCGGGTCGTCGTGTGCGGGGAACGCGATCCGGTGCCGTATGGCGTACCCGGGGTCGTCGACGGCCAGTACCGGGGAGCGGGTGGTGGTGGAGTACCGGACGGCGGCCGGGGCGCTCCCGGGCGCCGAGGCGCGCGCCCGGGCCTCCAGGGTGCCCTGGAGCGCCTTGGCCAGCCGCAGGGGCGCGTACATCAGCTCCTCGTTGCCGAGGACGAGGACACGGCCGGCGGACGGCGGCAGGGCGTCGGCGAGCCGGCCGCCCATCGCGGGCAGCGCCTCCGCCAGCCGCATGGCGTGCCCGGGCAGGAAGCCGTGCCGGCCCCCGTCGGGCACCTCCTCTGGCCACTCCAGCTCCACCCGGCGTACGCGCCCGGCGGAGGCGGGGCCGCCGGCCGCCGGGGGGACGGCGACGGACGCCTCGTCCGCCGCGTGGTGCGCGGCCACCAGCGCCTGGCCCCTGCCGAGCACCCCGTCCGGGAGGCCGACCGTCCCCGTGGCCAGGGCGATCACGTCGATGCGCGCGGGCAGTTCGGCGGCGAAGGCGTCCAGCGCGTCGCGGTCGGCGGGCGCGCGCATGTCGGTGAGCGCCACGACGACGTAGTGCTCGCGCGGGTGGAGGGCGTGCAGGGCCGCGATGGTGTTGCGGATGGTGCGGCCGGTGGAGAACTCGTCGTCGACCAGCACGAGCGGGCCGGGCCGGGTCAGCAGCCCGGGCTCCTCCGGCAGCAGCAGGTGGGAAGTGGCGTGACTGTGCTCCTCCTCGAAACCGCCGTGCGGGGTGACGCCGGGCACCGCGCGGCGGGTGGAGTGCAGGTAAGGCGCGAAGCCGATGCCGTCGGCGACCGCGTGGCCGAGCCCGGTGGCGGTCTCGGCGTATCCGAGCACGACCGCGTTCCGCGCGTCGGCCGCGCCCAGCAGGTCCCGTACCCGCAGGCCGAGCGCGAAGGCGTACCCGTAGACCGTGCCGGGGTCCTGCGGGACGTGCTTGCCGAGCACCTGGGAGACGAGCAGATGGGCCCGCTTGGGGTTGCGCCGCAGCGCCAGGCCGACCAGGTCGGCGAGGCCGTCGCCGTGCAGGGTGACGCCGAGGCGGTCGGCGACCCACTGCCCGGTCCAGGGCGCGTTCGTTGGCATCAGGCGGGTGTCCTTACGTGCGGATGGGTGGGCACCGGTCAGGAGGAGGGCAGGCTCGCGGCGAGCAGTTCCACGAAGCCGACGTCCTCGCGGGCGACACCGAAGACCTCGGCGCGGCGCAGGGTGCGTTCGGCCCAGGCGCGGTGCGGCTTCACCTCGTTCATCTTGTTGGTGTAGGCGGAGCGGAGCACCCCGCCGCCGCTGCGGTCCTGGTGCAGGATGTCGGCGGCGTCGCAGAACTCCTCGTGGGTGACGACGCTCAGCGCGTTGACGACCGGCACATGGCTGGGGTGGATGCAGGTCTTGCCCTGCAGGCCGTTGGCCCGGTCCAGCTCGATCTCGCGCAGCAGGCCGTCCATGTCCTGCTCGATGAGGGCCTCGCGCAGGTCCTCGGCCTCGGGGGTGAACGGGCTGCGGCGCAGCTGGGGCTTGAACATCCGCTCGTGGTGCCGGAAGTACTCCCACACCGGGCCGGTGACGACGAAGCCGCTGCCGTCCGCGCGGCCGAGCACGTTGACCACGTCGGCGATGACGGAGGCGACGATCTGCACGTCGTACGCGGTCATCGCGGGCGCCCGGCGCAGGCCGTAGGAGGAGCAGAAGTCGGTGACGCCAAGGCGCAGGGCGAGCACCCGGTCGCGGTACTTGTCGACGGTGCGGGATATCCCGTAGAGCGTCTCCACCCGGCTCTCCAGGTGCAGCAGCTCCGGGGACTCCAGCACCGGCATCGCGAACAGCCGATGCCCCGAGGCGCTTTCCGCGTTGCCGACCGCTTCGAGGAAGGGGACGCCGCTCTCCTCGGTGAACTTGGGCAGCACGAATCCGGACAGCAGCCGTACGGTGCCGCCGAGCCGGTGCACCAGGTCGGTGATCTGGGCCGGGGTGCGGACCCGGATGAACAGCAGCGGGAGCGCCTGCTCGGCGCCGGGCCGGGCGGCCAGATCCGCGAACTGCCGGACCAGGTTCGCCTCGCCCGCCTCGACGTCGCGGTCGTCGATGGAGTCCTCCAGGCACAGCACCATGGAGACCACGCCGCGGGCGGCCTGCTTGAGCACGTCGTCGGCGAGGTGCGGCCGGGTGGCCGGGCTGTAGAGCGTGGCGCCGAGGGCGGTCGCGAGGACGCGCGCGGGTGAGCCGGAGGTGAACTCCTGAGGTTCCCGGTGGAAGAGCTCACCCCTGAGGTCTGACGCAAGATGTCCGAAGTGTCGCATACGCCCCCTTTCAGAGTCGCAGCCGCGAGAGAAGGCGTCAATCGCGTGGCCGATTATCGTACGTGTGCCCGTGTCGCAAAGGTTCCCGCAGCGCGTGACAAACAGGTAACCGGCTCCGGTCGGCCAGGTGTCCGTCCCCGCGCGTCACCCGCCCCGCCCGCGCGGCCGGAGCGGACCCCCGCACCCGGCCCGCCGTCCGCGGCGTTGTGGGCCGCCCCGCAGGACGGGCAGGATGGCAGTCATGACGCACGTGATGGTGAAGGGCTCGAACATCCCGCTGGACGCCTCGGGCATCCGGGCGGTGCTCCGCTGGAGCCCGGCGCCGACCGCTCCCGACGTGGACGCCTCCGTGCTGCTGCTCGGCGCCGACGGCCGGGTGCGCTCGGACGCCGACTTCGTCTTCTACAACGCCCCCCGGCACCCCTCGGGCCTGGCCCGGCACCTGCCGAAGCAGCGCGTCTCCGACGGCTTCACCGACACCGTGGAGGTCGATCTGGCCGCGCTCGACCCGGGCGTGGACCGGGTGGTGGTCGCCGCGTCCTGCGACGGCGGGCCGTTCCGGCTGGTGCCCGACCTGGTGCTCGCCCTCTTCGACGCGGCCGGCCCGCAGCACGCCGCCCCGCTGGTCACCTTCGACGTGGTGCCCGACACCGGCCAGGAAAGCGCGCTGATCTGCGGCGAGTTGTACCGCAAGGACGCCGGCTGGAAGTTCCGCGCGCTCGGCCAGGGATACGCCACCGGCCTGGTCGGCCTCGCCACGGAATACGGCATCGCGGTCGACGACGGCGCCTCCGAGGAGCCCGCCCAGGGCGCCACCGCCGCCGCGGGCCCCACCGCCGCCATGCCCGGCCCCGCACCCACCGGCGGCTACACCGCGGCCGCAGGACCCACCGTGTCCGCCCCCGAACCCCCCGGCGCCTACGGCTACCCCCTCCCGGCCCCGTACCCCTCCCACGTCCCCGCCCAGCCCGCCTACGGCTACCCCCAGCCCGTCGCCGCCACCATCCCTCCCCCGCCCCCTCAGCAACCCGTAGTCCACCAACAGCCCCAACAGGCCTACCCGGCCTACGGCTACCCCCAGCCCGTCGCCACCAACGCCCTCCCCCCCGACGGCCACTTCACCCTCCCCCCGCAGGGCCCCCAGTTCCAATCCGCCTGACCGCTCGGGAGAACCAACGGGAGCTTGGCGGCAACCCCAGGCGAAGCCCTGGGTAGTGACCCCACAGCCGAAACACCACCCCGGCCAGGACAGCTTCTCCTCAAGGAAGAGCCGTCACCTACCCAGGGGCGCGGGGAACTGCGCGACAAGCCCCCACCAACAGGTGATCCCCAAACAACAACAACCACCCCCGACAGGGGAGCTTCCTTTCAAGCAAAGGCCGTCAAGTTGCCCAGGGGCGCGGGGAAAGGCGCGACAAGCCCCCCACCGGCAGGTGGTCCCGGAACCGACAGCACCACCCACCCCGGAGGGTCCGCTCGACCCCACCGCCAGGGTCACACCTTGGACTTGTACCCCCGCCCCCACTGCAGCCCCCACCCGTAGAGCCGGTCGATCTCCGCTTGGAAGCCGTAGACGTACTTCACCTCGCGGTGGACGACCATCTCGTCCTTGCGGTTCTCGATCAGCACCACCGCGCAGGACCGCGCCTGCGGCTCCCGCTCGGTGAGCGGGATCTCGATCCGCGGCCCGGACCCGGGAAAGATCTCCACCTTCGCGTGCGTGCGGTCGAACGCCGGCGTGCCGTCGTAGATGTACACGAACACCAGCAGGCGCTTGAACTCCTCGCGCTTGTCGAAGTTGATGTACAGCGTCTCGCCCGAGGTGCCGCCGAACCGGTCGTCGCCGGTCATCTGGATGTACGGCGGCGCGTCCAGGTCACCGTGGAAGTCGCCGAGCGGCTGGACCACCCCCTTGGTGCCGTCCGCGAGTTCGTACATGCACGCCAGGTCCAGGTCGACGTTGACCATCGCCGGGCCGGCCGCCTGGACCACACGTGGCTTGAACACGTCGATCTGGCGGCGCAGGAAACTGCCCCGATCCGTCACCCAGTCCCCGGAGTCGGTCGGCCGCATCTGCCAGGACAGGTTCACCCGCATGTTGCCGACCGCGGCACCGTGTTTCGTCAGCGACAGCTCGGGCCGCCGCTTGGTGAGTTCCACGCTGTGCGTGTTCGTCACGTCGAACTGGTCCGGGCCGTTGGGCCGCAGGAACCGCCACCAGGCCATTGTCGTCCGTCCTCCCCTGTCGCTCAGCACCGCAGCCACCCGCCGCACGGACGCGCCGCTGCCCCCGCCGGACGGCGGGGGCAGCGGCGCGTGCGCGGCCGGGGGTCACACCCCGGACGAGACTTCCGCCTTGTCGTCGTCCGACTGACCAGAGCCTTCCCCGAGACGGCGGTTGCGTACCACCGACGACCAGTAGGACGCCGCGATCAGGACAACGCCGACCAGGCCGGTGATGACCTCGCTGACGTCGTACTTGATCGTGATGAGCAGGATGACCGCCAGCGCGCCGATCGCGTAGTGCGCGCCGTGCTCCAGGTAGACGTAGTCGTCCAGGGTGCCCTTGCGGACCAGGTAGACGGTGAGCGACCGGATGTACATCGCGCCGATGCCCAGACCCAGGGCGATCTCGAAGATGTCGTTGCTGATCGCGAAGGCGCCGATGACGCCGTCGAAGGAGAACGACGCGTCGATGACTTCCAGGTACAGGAACATGAAGAACGCGGCCTTGCCGGCCAGACCGACCGTCCGGGCCACGTTGGCGCCGCTGGTGGCCGCGGGGACCTTGGCGCCCAGCGAGGGTTCCTCGACGGCCTTGGGGCCCTCGCCGTCCTCGTCGCCGTCCTCGTCCTCGTCGTCCTCCAGCCGCTCCTCGAAGAAGCCGGAGATGCCGCCGACCACCAGGTAGGTGATCAGACCGGCGACACCCGCCAGCAGGACCGTCTCGGCCTTGTCGACCGTGCCGTGCCCACCGTGCAGCGGCACCGAGTCCGCGACCGTGGTGCCCGCGATGACCAGGACGATCATCGCCACCGCCACCGACAGCATGTCCAGCTTGCCGAGCTTGGCCAGCGGCTTCTCCAGCCAGGACAGCCAGTTGATGTCCCGCTCCTCGAAGATGAAGTCGAGGAAGATCATCAGCAGGAACATGCCGCCGAAGGCGGCGATCGCCGGGTGGGCGTTGGAGACGAGGTTCTCGTAGCGGTCGTGGTCGTTGACCGCGATCCGGACCGCTTCCCACGGGCTGAGCTTCGCGGTGACGGCCACGATGATGATCGGGAAGACCAACCGCATGCCGAAGACCGCGATCAGCACACCGATGGTGAGGAAGATCTTCTGCCAGAACGCGTTCAGCTTGCGGACGATGCCCGCGTTGATGACCGCGTTGTCGAAGGAGAGCGAGATCTCGAGGATGGACAGGATCGCCACGATGGCGAGCCCTTTGCCTCCCCAGAGGATGCCGGCCAGGGCCAGGCCGGCGGCAGTGATGCCGAGTGACCAGCCGAATGTTCTGAGGAGCACGTGCTTCCCACCCAATCCCTTGTGATCCCTTGAGCCAAGGGTCCCCCGCGCGGTGCGCGGCTTTACGAAACGTTGACCCCGAAGTCTAGGGCGATACCGCGCAGCCCCGAGGCATACCCCTGGCCTACTGCACGGAACTTCCACTCGCCGCCGTACCGGTACAGCTCGCCGAAGATCATCGCCGTCTCGGTCGAGGCGTCCTCGGTGAGGTCGTAGCGGGCCAGTTCGACGCCGTCGGACTGGTTGAGCACGCGGATGTAGGCGTCGCTGACCTGCCCGAAGGTCTGCACCCGGGCGTCGGCGTCGTAGATCGAGACGGGGAAGACGACCTTGTCGACGGTGGCCGGCACCTTCGTCAGGTCGACCAGGATCGTCTCGTCGTCACCGCCGCTGCCGCCGGTGAGGTCGTCGCCGGTGTGCTCGACGGAGCCCTCCGGGCTCTTCAGATTGTTGTAGAAGACGAAGTACTCGTCCCCCAGCACCCGGCCGCCGGAGCACAGCAGCGCGCTGGCGTCCAGGTCGAAGTCGGCACCGGTGGTCGAACGGGCCCTCCAGCCGAGGCCGATCTGCACCTGGGTGAGATTCGGCGCGGCCTTGGACAGGGAGACGTTGCCCCCCTTGGCGAGCGTGACGCCCATCGTGGTCCTTTCCCCCTCAAACGTGGTGGTGGGCAGCGTGCCGGCGGTCAGACGTTGACGCCGAAGTCCTGGGCGATGCCGCGCAGGCCCGAGGCGTATCCCTGGCCGATCGCGCGGAACTTCCACTCCGCGCCGTGCCGGTACAGCTCGCCGAAGACCATCGCCGTCTCGGTCGAGGCGTCCTCGGTGAGGTCGTAACGGGCCAGTTCGGCGCCGTCCGCCGCGTTGACCACGCGGATGTAGGCGTTGCGCACCTGGCCGAAGCTCTGCTGGCGCGGCTCGGCGTCGTAGATGGACACCGGGAAGACGATCTTCGCCACGTTCGCCGGCACGGTGGCCAGGCTGACGTTGATCACCTCGTCGTCGCCCTCGCCCTCACCGGTGAGGTTGTCGCCGGTGTGCTCGACCGAGCCGTCCGGGCTCTTGAGGTTGTTGAAGAAGACGAAGTGCTGGTCGGAAAGGACCTTGCCCTGCTCGTCGGTGAGCAGCGCACTCGCGTCGAGGTCGAAGTCGCTGCCGGTGGTGGTGCGGGCGTCCCAGCCCAGACCGACGACGACCGCCGTGAGGTTCGGCGCCTCCTTGGTCAGCGAGACGTTGCCACCCTTGCTGAGGCTGACTCCCACGAGTCCTCCTGTCGGTTTCCCCGCCCGTCGGTGCGGTGTGGGTCGTTGTGTGCTGCGCTTGCTGGATCAACGTCCAGAGCTTAGTGACCCGTTCCCGATTGGCTACAGCGCGGACAGCGCTTTCGCGTACTGGCCGAGATCACGCGCGTCCGGCAGGCCGTTCACCACGGTCCACCGCACCAGACCCTGCCGGTCGATCACGAAAGTGCCGCGCAGCGCGCAGCCCTTCTCCTCGGCGAAGACGCCGTAGGCGCGGGAAACCGTTCCATGCGGCCAGAAGTCGCTCAGCAGCGGGAAGTCCAGGCCCTCGGCGTCGGAGAAGGCGCGCAGTGCGTGCATGGAGTCGCAGGACACCGCGAGCACCTGGTTGTGCTCGTTCTGGAACGAGGCCAACTCGTTCTGGATCGCCTGGAGTTCGCCCGAGCACACGCTGGTGAAGGCGAACGGGAAGAAGATCAGCAGGACGTTCTTGACGCCCCGGAAGTCGTCCAGGGCGACGGTGCGGCCGTGCTGGTCCCTCAGCCGCAGATCAGGTGCGGGTCCGCCCGCGTCGATCGGCATGAAAACGGCTCCCTGCGCCAAGCGGACATGAGGTTCCCCACGCCCCGGGTGCGGCCGTGCCTACCCGGGGCGCGGGGAACCGCGCGACAAGCCACGGCGGCGGCGCGGCCGGAAACGGACCGCGACCCACTACGGCGCGGTCCGTACCGCCTACCGCTTGCCGGCTTTGGCCGCCTTCGGGGTTACCAGACGGCTGCCCGTCCAGTCCTTCGCCGCGTTGACACTGCTGGTCTGGGCCAGGCCGGCAGTCTGCGCCGCTTCACCGATCTCGCTCGGCTCCACGTGGCCGTCACGCCCGGTCTTCGGGGTCATGAGCCAGATCGGGGCGCCGGGGTCGATCGTCGACGTGGCGTCGACGAGCGCGTCGGTGAGGTCGCCGTCGTCCTCGCGGAACCACAGCAGGACGGCGTCGGGCACGTCGTCGTACTCCTCGTCGGCGAGCTCCTCACCCGTGAGCTCCTCGATCCCCTCACGGAGCTCCTGGTCGCAATCCTCGTCGTACCCGAGCTCCTGGACCACCTGTCCGGGCTCGAAACCAAGCCGGCTCGCCGGGTTGGTCCGCTCCTCCGCGTGGTCCGCGGTCGCGCTCACGCTTTGCCTCCTGTCATGGGCACAGATTTCGTGCGGGTCTTCATGGTCTGTATGTGCCCGCGACGGTGCGAGCTTATTGGCGGTAGTCCACACGGGCGGGGCGGATCGCGCAAGTACCCGCCGTACGAGACCGTCGAAACGGTGACGATTCGACCGTCTTCATGGCAAGTTCCCCGCTTCACCGCCGCCCTGCGCACTCTCCCATGGTGACGCAGATCACGGACATCTGCCGGGGTTGCCCGTTTTGCAGAGTGTTGGCACCGCGAGTCGGTCGTACGTCCGACTGGGCGTAGAGTTCGGATTTGGCCGCCCACCTGGGGTTACCGCCCGGTAGAGATGACGTATCGAACGGCCTCGGTACACGATGGACGCGGCGCGTGCCGCCGTCGGCGGCCACTCCATCACGTCCAGAGACATCCCGTAGCAGTCCTAGTGAGCGAAGGAACAGCGTGGCTTCCGGATCAGATCGCAACCCGATCATCATTGGCGGCCTTCCCAGCCAGGTCCCGGATTTCGATCCCGAGGAGACGGCGGAATGGCTCGACTCGCTCGACGCGGCCATCGACGAGCGGGGCCGGGAGCGCGCCCGCTACCTGATGCTCCGCCTGATCGAACGGGCCCGCGAGAAGCGTGTCGCGGTCCCCGAGATGCGCAGCAGCGACTACGTCAACACCATCGCCACCAAGGACGAGCCGTTCTTCCCCGGCAATGAGGAGATCGAACGCAAGATCCTCAACGCCACCCGGTGGAACGCCGCGGTGATGGTCTCGCGCGCCCAGCGCCCCGGCATCGGGGTCGGCGGCCACATCGCGACCTTCGCCTCCTCGGCGTCGCTGTACGACGTGGGCTTCAACCACTTCTTCCGCGGCAAGGACGACGGCCTCGGCGGTGACCAGGTCTTCTTCCAGGGCCACGCCTCGCCGGGCATCTACGCGCGCGCGTTCCTGCTCGACCGGCTCACCGAGGCGCAGCTCGACGCGTTCCGGCAGGAGAAGTCGAAGGCCCCCGACGGCCTGTCCAGCTACCCGCACCCGCGGCTGATGCCGGACTTCTGGGAGTTCCCGACCGTGTCCATGGGCCTCGGCCCGCTCGGCGCGATCTACCAGGCCCGGATGAACCGCTACATGGAGGCGCGCGGCATCGCCGACACCTCCAAGTCGCACGTGTGGGCGTTCCTCGGCGACGGCGAGATGGACGAGCCGGAGTCGCTGGGCCAGCTGTCCATCGCCGCCCGCGAGGGCCTGGACAACCTGACCTTCGTGGTCAACTGCAACCTCCAGCGGCTCGACGGCCCGGTGCGCGGCAACGGCAAGATCATCCAGGAGCTGGAGTCGCAGTTCCGCGGCGCCGGCTGGAACGTCATCAAGCTGGTCTGGGACCGCTCCTGGGACCCGCTGCTGGCCCAGGACCGCGACGGCCTGCTGGTCAACAAGATGAACACCACCCCGGACGGCCAGTTCCAGACGTACGCCACCGAGACCGGCGCGTACATCCGCGAGCACTTCTTCGGCAGTGACCAGCGGCTGCGCAAGATGGTCGAGGACCTCACCGACGAGCAGATCCTGCACCTCGGGCGCGGCGGGCACGACCACCGCAAGGTCTTCGCCGCCTACACCGCGGCCCTGGCGCACAAGGGCCAGCCGACCGTGATCCTCGCCCAGACCATCAAGGGCTGGACGCTGGGCCCGAACTTCGAGGGCCGCAACGCGACCCACCAGATGAAGAAGCTCACCGTCGACGACCTCAAGCGCTTCCGGGACCGGCTGCACCTGCCGATCACCGACCAGCGGCTCGACGAGGGCTACCCGCCGTACTACCACCCCGGCCGGGACTCCGAGGAGATCCAGTACATGCACGACCACCGCAAGGCGTGCGGTGGCTACGTACCGACCCGGATCGTCCGCGCCAAGCCGCTGACGCTGCCGGAGGACAAGGTGTACGCGGCGGCGAGGAAGGGCTCCGGCCAGCAGTCGATCGCCACCACGATGGCGTTCGTCCGCATCCTGAAGGACCTGATGCGGGACAAGGAGATCGGCAAGCGGTTCGTGCTGATCGCCCCGGACGAGTACCGCACCTTCGGCATGGACGCGTTCTTCCCGAGCGCGAAGATCTACAACCCGCTCGGCCAGCAGTACGAGTCGGTCGACCGCGAACTGCTGCTCGCCTACAAGGAGTCGCCGACCGGCCAGATGCTGCACGACGGCATCTCCGAGGCGGGCTGCACCGCCTCGCTGATCGCCGCGGGCTCGGCGTACGCCACCCACGGCGAGCCGCTGATCCCGGTCTACGTCTTCTACTCGATGTTCGGTTTCCAGCGCACCGGCGACCAGTTCTGGCAGATGGCCGACCAGCTCGCGCGCGGCTTCGTGCTCGGCGCGACGGCCGGCCGGACCACCCTGACGGGTGAAGGTCTCCAGCACGCCGACGGCCACTCCCAGCTGCTGGCCTCGACCAACCCGGCCTGCGTCGCCTACGACCCCGCGTACGGCTTCGAGATCGCGCACATCGTCAAGGACGGCCTGCGCCGGATGTACGGCGAGACCGCGGACGGCAAGCCCGGCGAGGACGTCTTCTACTACCTCACGGTCTACAACGAGCCGATCCAGCACCCGGCCGAGCCCGCCGACGTGGACGTCGAGGGCATCCTCAAGGGCGTGCACCGGTTCCAGCCGGGCAGCGCCGGCGAGATCCCGGCGCAGATCCTCGCGTCCGGTGTGGCGGTGCCGTGGGCGCTGGAGGCCCAGCGCATCCTCGCGGAGGAGTGGAACGTGCGCGCCGACGTCTGGTCGGCCACCTCCTGGAACGAGCTGCGCCGCGAGGCCGTGGCGGTCGAGGAGCACAACCTGCTGCACCCCGAGGAGGAGCAGCGGGTGCCGTGGGTGACCCGCAAGCTGTCCGGGGCGCAGGGGCCGTTCGTGGCCGTGTCGGACTGGATGAGGTCGGTGCCGGACCAGATCGCCCGCTGGGTGCCGGGGCGGTACACCTCGCTCGGCGCGGACGGTTTCGGCTTCGCCGACACGCGGGGGGCGGCGCGCCGCTTCTTCCACATCGACGCGCAGTCGGTGGTGCTGGCGGTGCTCACCGAGCTGGCTGCCGACGGGAAGGTCGATCGCTCTGCGCTCAAGCAGGCGGTGGACCGCTACCAGCTGCTGGACGCCTCCGCGGCTCACCCGGGCGCGGCGGGCGGCGACGCGTAGCGCTGCGCTGCGCTCCGCGGTCAGCGGTCAGCGGTCAGCGGTCAGCGAGACCACGGGTGGGCCCGCACCGGTTTTTCCGGGGCGGGCCCGCCGTGCGTTCGGGGGTGACGGGACCGCCCGGGCGGGGATGTTCTGTCCGTCCCCGGACCACCTGCCGGTGGGGGGCTTGTCGCGCAGTTCCCCGCGCCCCCGAAAAGACCCGCCCGGGCAGGGGTGTTCTGTCCGTCCCCGGACCACCTGCCGGTGGGGGGCTTGTCGCGCAGTTCCCCGCGCCCCCGAAAAGACCCGCCCGGGCAGGGGGCACTGCCCACACCCGGACCACCTGTGAGCGGTGGGCTTGTCGCGCAGTTCCCCGCGCCCCCGAAAAGACCCGCCCGGGCAGGGGGCACTGCCCACACCCGGACCACCTGTGAGCGGTGGGCTTGTCGCGCAGTTCCCCGCGCCCCTGAAAGGACCCGCCCGGGCGGGGGGTTCCGTCCGTCCCCGGACCACCTGCCCCGCGCCCCTGAAAGGACCCGCCCGGGCAGGGGTGTTCTGTCCGTCCCTGGACCACCTGCCCCGCGCCCTCGAAAAGACCCGGCCGGGCGGGGGTGCCCGCGGCGGGGTCCAGGGGGAGCACTTCGGGTGCCGGTGGGCGGGGTGGGCGGGCGCGGCGGCGGGGTGAGGGGTGGGGGGTGCCGTAGCATCCCGGACGAACCGTAGGAAGTGACCGCAGCCCGTACATCCACCGGGACGGAGCCCGCAAGGCATGAGCGAGTGACGCTGCCGCCCGCACGTACGGGCACGCTGTCCCCGAGTGGTGGGCGCCCGGTCAGGGGTCCGCACGGACGGGTCGCCGTGCCCGCGAGCCGGGCGCCGAGGGACGCGCCCGTGGGCGTGTGGGCGCCGGCCGGCGGGCGGGGACGGCGCACCGGGGGGCGGAGGCGCCAGGGGCTCCCGAGCGGGGCGCGTCCGCTGGTGGCCCTGGCGGTCATCTTCGTGCTGCTGGCGACCACCGGGTGGACGGCCACGCTGTCGCCGCGCGCGGCGAAGGACGCGATGGCCGCCGCGCTCGCCGCCTGGACCCACGGCACCGTCGGCGCCCGGCGGCTGCCGGACCCGGACGCGCCGCCCGGCGCCGTCGCCCGCTTCTTCGCCTCGCTCACCGGCGCCCAGCGGCTCGGCCTGGCCCGGCGCTACCCCCTGGTCGTCGGCAACCTCGACGGGGTCGACCCGGCCCTGCGCTACGGCGCCAACCGGCTCGCGCTGACCCGGCAGCGGGCCGCCGCCCTCGCCGACGAGCGCAGCGACGCGCTCACCCCGGTCGGTCGCGCCGCCATGACCGACCTCGCCGACCGCTACACGTCCCTGCTCGCCGGCCACCGGCAGATCCTCGCCTTCGACCCGACCGGCGACGGCCACATCGCCGAGGTGCTCGGCGACCTGCGCACCGCGACCCATGTCGCGGTGGTCGTCCCCGGCGTCGCCACCGACCTGGCCGACTTCGAGCGGGACGACGCCAAGCGGTACGCCGCCACCGCCGGCATGGCCCGCGCGCTGTACGGCGCCGAGCGGCTCGACCGGCCGGACGCCCGCACCGCGGTGATCGCCTGGGCGGGCTACACCGCCCCGGACGGCCTCGGCCTGGAAGCCTCCACCGGCACCCTCGCCGCCCGAGGAGCGGTCCGGCTCGAATCGCTCCTCGCCGCGCTCCCCCGCCGCCGCGACGTGGCGCTGTTCTGCCACTCCTACGGCTCGGTGCTGTGCGGGCTGGCCGCTCCGCACCTGCCGCCCGGCCGGGTCCGCGACATCGCCGTCATGGGCAGCCCGGGCATGCGTGCCCGCGACGTCGCCGCCCTGCACACCACCGCGCACGTCTGGGCGGCCCGGGACTCCGGGGACTGGATCGGCGACGTGCCGCACGTGGAGTTCGCCGGGCTCGGCCACGGCCCCGACCCGGTCTCCGGCGGCTTCGGCGCCCGGGTGATCAGTACCGACGGCGCCGACGGCCACGGCGGCTACTTCGTCCCCGGGACGACCAGTCTCGCCAACTTCGCGGACATCGCCCTCGGCGACTACTCGGCGATCACCTGCCCCACGGAGAACACCTGCACCAGTGGTCTTGGCTGAGCCGGGCGCGGCCGGGAAAACCCGTCCCCCTTTCGATGACGCGCGTAGCGGGTAAGGGGCACAGTCCGCCGAGGCGGCCATAAGCTGGGCCTTATGGGTGAAGTGCTGGCCGGGAGCAACGCCGTGTGGGAATTCGAACCCGACGCCGTGGTGATCCGGTACAGCAGAGGCGTACGAGGCTCCCGGCTACTCCAGGCGCTCGGTGAGCGGCGGGTGCCGCACGAGGCGCTGGAGGACGTGGAGCTGGTGCCCGGCCGCCGCGGCACCGTGGTCCTGCGCGCGACCCCGCACCCCGGCGTCGACCCGCTCATCGAGGTCGCCGGCGGGCAACTGCGGGAGAGCGCCGATCCCTACCGGCTGGTGCTGCCCGAGCAGAGCGCCGAACTCGCCGAGGCCGCCCGGGACGACCTGCTGGCCGCCGTCCGCACCGCCGCGGTCACCGCGGACCCGCCCGGCGGGCGCTACCTGGTGCCGGCCCCCGCGGTACCGCGCTCCTTCAAGGCGTACGACGCGAAGGCCACCTTCGACGGCCACGCGGTCGGCTTCCACTGGTTCCGCACCGGCGCCTCCACCGCGAAGTGGAACTCCGGCGACCAGACCTTCCCCGTCGAGGAGTTGTGCGGCGTCGACTGGCGCTCACCGGAGCAGGTCCACGGCCACCTGCGGCTGCTGCTGCGCGACCCGGCCGAGCCGCTGCCCCCCGCCGACCGCGACCCGGCGAGCGTGATCTTCGGGCTCGGGTACGGCTCGGTGCACGAGTCGCTCCCGTTCGCCGCGGCGGTGCTGGCGGCGATCCGTACCAGCCGCGTCAGGCCGTAGGACGGGGACGGCGGCGGCGCGGCGGCGCTCCGCTCACGCGGTCCGTTCCGGCGCCCGGGAGCAGGCGTAGGTGCTGATCTTGTGGTCCAGCACCGTGAGGGTGTCCTGGAGTTCGGTGATCCGCCGGACCACGTCCACCCGGGTGGACTCCAGCAGCGCCTGCCGCTCGCCGTAGGTGTGGTCGCCGGCCCGCACCATCTCCGCGTACGTCACCATGTCCGCGACCGGCATCCCGGTCAGCCGCAGCTTCCCGACGAAGGCGAGCCAGTCCAGGTCCCGGTTGCTGAACCGGCGCTGGCCGGTGTGCGAGCGGTCCACATGCGGCATCAGCCCGATCCGCTCGTACCAGCGCAAAGTGTGCGCGCTCAGCCCGGTGAACTCCGCGACCTCGCTGATCGTGTACTGGTCCTGCCCGTCCGGCCGCAGATGCGTCTCCGGGTCCTCGCAACTCGCTGTGTTGCTCGGCTTGCTCTTCGCCACCTGCACGACCGTCATACCTCTTACGCTAAGACCTTCGAGCGCACTCTAGGCAAGTGAGCAAGGCGCCCCCGGTGGTGGGCGTCTTCTCGCGGAGCGAGCCGCGCATGTTCAGGGGCGCGGGCAACTGCGCGACCGGCCCCGACTCGCAGGTGGTCCCGGAACCGGCAGAACCCCCCACCCCGTAGGGTCAGGCCCCATGGACAGCTTGGCGATGATCGCGCAATGGCCGGTGCCCAACGCCTCCGCCGGCGTGGTCCGGGCGGACGGCACCGTGGCCGGGACGTACGGCACCCTCCAGCGGAGCTACCCCCTGGCGTCGGTGACGAAGCCGCTCGCGGCGTACGCGGTACTCGTGGCCTGGGAGGAGGGCGTGTTCGAGCTGGACGACCCGGCGGGCCCCGAGGGCGCGACGGTTCGGCACCTGCTCGCCCACGCCTCCGGCCTCGCCTTCGACGCCCCGAAGGTGATGGCCGCCCCCGGCACCCGCCGCATCTACTCGAACTCCGGGTTCGAGGCGCTGGGCGAGGCCCTCGCGAAGGCGGCCGGCATCCCGTTCGCGGAGTACGCCCGCCAGGCGGTGCTGGAGCCGCTGGGCATGGCGGACACCACGCTGGACGGCTCCCCCGCGGCCGACGGCGTCTCCACCGTCGCGGACCTGCTGAAGTTCGCCGCCGAGGTGCAGGCCCCGCGGCTGCTGCACCCCTCCACGGTCGCGACCGCGACCTCCGTGGCGTTCCCCGGCCTGAAGGGCGTACTGCCCGGCTACGGCCGCCAGGACCCGAACGACTGGGGCCTGGGCTTCGAGATCCGCGCCGCCAAGTCCCCGCACTGGACCGGCGCGCTCTCCTCCCCCGCGACTTTCGGCCACTTCGGCCAGTCCGGCACCTTCCTGTGGATCGACCCGGTCGCGGGCGCGGCCTGCGTGGCGCTGACCGACCGCCCCTTCGGCGAGTGGGCGCTGCCCCTGTGGCCGCGGCTGACCGACGCGGTGCTCACCGAACTGCGGGCGGCCGGATGACCGCGGCGGGCGAGGTGTGGCGGGCGGAGCGCCGCTACACCGGCGGGGACCCGTCGGCCGGGATCGAGACGCGGCACGCGTTCTCCTTCGCGGGCTTCTACGACCCGGCGAACGTACGGTTCGGGCTGCTGCTGGCGTGCAACGAGGAGCGGTTGGCGCCCGGCGCGGGCTTCGCCGAGCACACCCACCGCGACACCGAGATCGTCACCTGGGTGATCGAGGGCGAGTTGGAGCACCGCGACACCGAGGGCGTCGCGACCCGGCTGCGCGCCGGCGACGCCCAACTGCTCAGCGCGGGCGGCGGCGTTCGCCATGTCGAGCGCAACCCGGGCGCCGATCCGTGCCGTTTCCTCCAGATGTGGCTGCACCCGGACCCGGCCGGCGGCCCGTCCCGGCACTCCGTGGCCACCGACGTCGCACCGCCGGGGCCCGGCCCGTACCTGCTCGCCTCCGCCGCGCCGGACGCGCCGCTGCCGCTGCGCCAGCCGCACGCCGCGCTGCACCTGGCGCGCGGCTCGGGCCCGTTGCCGGACGCCCCGTTCCTCTACCTGCACGTGCTGCGCGGCACGGTCCGGGTGGACGGCCGCGAACTCGGCCCCGGTGACGCCCTGCGCGCCGCCAACTCCCGCGCCCGGCAGGCCGAAGCGCCCCCCGATGCCGAGTACCTGGTGTGGCGGATGACCGCCGAACCGTCGTACGGATAGCCGAAACGGACAACCCGCCACCTGCGCGGCCACACCCATAAGGCAGGCTTGGACCGTGCCTCCTCCCGCGCAACGCCCGCAGAACCCGCAGAAGCGGCAGCCCCCGCACGCCTCCTCGGAGCCGCCCCGCGGCGACCACGCCGCGACCCTGCGGCGGCTGGAGAAGTCCGCCGGCCGGCTGGCCGCGCACGCCATCGCGCGGATGGACGAGCAACTTCCCTGGTACCGGGCGATGCCCCCGGAGAACCGCAGCTGGATCGGGCTGGTCGCGCAGGCCGGTATCGCCGCGTTCACCGAGTGGTTCCGCCACCCCGAGGCCCCGCAGGCGATCAGCACCGACGTCTTCGGCACCGCGCCGCGCGAGTTGACCCGGGCCATCTCGCTGCGCCAGACGGTGGAAATGGTGCGCACCACCATCGAGGTCATGGAGTCGGCGATCGACGAGGTCGCCGCGCCCGGCGACGAGGGCGTGCTGCGCGAGGCGCTGCTCGTCTACGCCCGGGAGATCGCCTTCGCCACCGCGCAGGTCTACGCGCAGGCCGCCGAGGCGCGCGGCGCGTGGGACGCCCGGCTGGAGTCGCTGGTGGTCAACGCGGTGCTCTCCGGGGAGGCGGACGAGGGCGTGCTGTCGCGGGCCGCCGCCCTCGGCTGGAGCTCGCCGGACAAGATCGTGGTGGTGCTGGGCACCGCGCCCAACGGCGACAGCGAGCTGACCGTGGAGGCGATCCGGCGGGCCTCCCGGCACGCGAAGCTCCAGGTGCTCACCGGGGTGCTCGGCGAGCGGCTGGTGGTGATCGCCGGCGGTGACGACGACCCGATCCGGGTGGCGAAGGCGCTGATCGGGCCGTTCGCGCCGGGTCCGGTGGTGGCCGGCCCGGTGGTCGGCGACCTGCTGTCCGCGACCAGGTCCGCGCAGGCCGCCGCGGCCGGCCTCAAGGCGTGCCGGGCCTGGCCGGACGCGCCACGCCCGGTACTCACCGACGATCTGCTACCGGAGCGTGCGATGGCGGGCGACCGCTATGCTCGCAGTCAGCTGGTGGAGGAGATCTACAGGCCGCTTGAAGAGGCGGGCTCGGCGCTACTGGAGACTCTGAGTGTCTACCTGGAGCAGGCATCCTCGCTCGAAGGTGCCGCACGGATGCTGTTCGTGCACCCCAATACGGTTCGCTACCGGCTGCGACGTGTGACTGATGTCACCGGTTGGTCACCTTCCGACGTGCGTTCGGCGTTCACCCTGCGCATCGCGCTGATCCTGGGACGTCTCTCGGACGGCGACCGGCCTCGCTGACTCGTTTGTTGGACACCCACAAATCGGCTGACACTTCTTCGTCCTTGTCCCCACGGGCGGTGACACCCGCCCGCGAGAGAGAGTGTGAACGTGCTCGTACTCGTCGCTCCCGGCCAAGGCGCCCAGACGCCCGGCTTCCTGTCCCCCTGGCTCGACCTGCCCGGCGCGGCCGACCGCCTCGCGGGCTGGTCCGACACGGTCGGCCTCGACCTGGTCCACTACGGCACGAAGGCCGACGCGGACGAGATCCGCGACACCAAGGTGGCCCAACCGCTGCTGGTGGCCGCCGGGTTGCTGTCGGCCGGTGAGCTCGGCCTGTTCGGCAACGGCGGCACCGGGCGGCCCGACGCGGTCGCCGGCCACAGCGTCGGCGAGATCACCGCGGCCGTGCTCGCCGGGGTCCTCTCCGAGCAGGACGCGCTGTCGTTCGTGGCCACCCGCGGCCGCGCGATGGCCGAGGCCGCCGCGGTCACCGAGACCGGCATGTCCGCGGTGCTCGGCGGCGACCAGGACACGGTGCTCGCCCACCTGACCGGCCTCGACCTCACCCCGGCGAACATCAACGGCGCCGGCCAGATCGTGGCGGCCGGCACCCTGGAGCAGCTCGGCGTGCTCGCCGAGCAGCGGCCGGAGGGCTCCCGGGTACGGCCGCTGGCGGTGGCCGGCGCCTTCCACACCGCCCACATGGCCCCCGCGGTGGCCGCGCTGGAAGCGCTCGCGCCGAATCTGACCGTCGCGGACCCCTCTTTGCCGTATGTCTCGAACGCGGATGGGCAGAAGGTGGACAAGGGCACGGAGGTCGTGCGCCGACTGGTCACGCAGGTTTCGCACCCGGTGCGCTGGGACCTGTGCATGGAAACGTTCAAGCAGCTCGGGGTCACCGCGATCATCGAGGTGTCGCCGGGTGGCACGCTGGTCGGCCTGGCCAAGCGCGCCCTGCCAGGGGTCCGCACCCTGGCGCTGAAGACACCGGAGCACCTGGCGGCCGCGCGCGAGCTGGCCGCCGAGACGGCGGGCAACCCGCCGCAGGGTGCGCCGGCAGACTCCATCCCGCAGGACGCGACAGAGGAGCACCCGCAGCGATGACAGCGAAGATCAGCCCCAGCAAGGGTGCCCCCCACGCACGCATTCGCGGGGTGGGCGGCTACCGCCCGGTCCGGGTGGTTCCCAACGAGGTCATCCTCGAACACATCGACTCCAGCGACGAGTGGATCAGGTCCCGGTCCGGGATCGCCTCCCGGCACTGGGCCGGACCGGACGAGACCGTCGCGGAGATGTCGATCGAGGCGGCCGGCAAGGCGATCGCCGACGCCGGCATCGACGCCTCCGAGATCGACGCCGTCGTGGTCGCGACCGTCTCGCACTTCAAGCAGACCCCGGCGGTCGCCACCGAGATCGCGCACCGGATCGGCGCGGGCAAGCCGGCCGCGTTCGACATCTCGGCCGGCTGCGCGGGCTTCACCTACGGCCTGACCCTCGGCAAGGGCATGATCACCGACGGCACCGCCGGCCATGTCCTGGTGATCGGTGTGGAGCGGCTCAGCGACCTCACCGACAAGGAGGACCGGGCGACCGCCTTCCTCTTCGGCGACGGCGCGGGCGCGGTCGTGCTCGGCCCGTCGAAGGAGCCCGCCATAGGACCGACGGTCTGGGGCTCCGAGGGCGACAAGTCCGGCACCATCACCCAGACGGTGGCCTGGGACCAGTTCCGCGGCGGCGACGTGTCGCAGCTGCCGGTGGACTCGCACGGCGAGGTCAAGTTCCCGGCGATCACCCAGGAGGGCCAGGCGGTCTTCCGCTGGGCGGTCTACGAGATGGCCCGGGTGGCCCAGGAGGCGCTGGACGCCGCCGGGATCTCCGCCGCTGACCTGGACGCCTTCATCCCGCACCAGGCCAACATGCGCATCATCGACTCCATGATCAAGGCGCTCAAACTGCCCGACCACGTCGCGGTGGCCCGGGACGTGGAGACCACCGGGAACACCTCGGCGGCCTCCATCCCGCTCGCGATGGAGCGGCTGCTCGCGTCCGGCGCGGCCAAGAGCGGCGACACCGCTCTGATCATCGGGTTCGGGGCGGGGCTGGTCTACGCGGCCACGGTCGTTACTCTCCCCTAGACACACCTCGCGGCGCCGCAGTCCCGCACGCCGCATCGACAGCGAAACATCAAGGAGCGCCCCAGACATGGCAGCCACCAAGGAAGAGATCGTCGCCGGTCTCGCCGACATCGTGAACGAGATCGCCGGCATTCCCACCGAGGACGTGCAGCTCGACAAGTCCTTCACCGACGACCTGGACGTCGACTCGCTGTCCATGGTCGAGGTCGTCGTGGCGGCCGAGGAGCAGTTCAGCGTGAAGATCCCGGACGACGACGTCAAGAACCTCAAGACGGTCGGCGACGCGGTCGACTACATCCTCAAGGCCCAGAACTGAGTCGGCCCCCCAGCCGCCTCACCCCCCGTGACGGGTCCCGCGCGGACCCGTGAACACCCGGACGACGCGCCTGTCGCCCGCCCTTCTAGACGTGGAGAGACAATTCCTGTGAGCCCGACCAATCACACCGTGGTCGTCACCGGTATCGGAGCAACCACACCGCTGGGTGGCGACAGCGCGTCGACCTGGGAAGCGCTGCTGGCCGGCCGTTCCGGTGTCCGGACGCTTCCGCAGGAGTGGGCGGCCGAGCTGCCGGTGCGCATCGGCGCGACCATCGCCGTCGAGCCCGGCGAGGTCCTGCCCCGCCCGCTCGCCCGCAAGCTCGACCGCAGCGCGCAGTTCGCGCTGATCGCGGCGCGCGAGGCATGGGCGGACGCCGGGTTCACCGCGAAGGCCGGCGAGGACCCCTCGGTCGACCCGGACCGGCTGGGCGCGGTCATCGCGTCCGGCATCGGCGGCGTCACCACGCTGCTCGACCAGTACGACGTGCTGAAGAACCAGGGCGTCCGCAAGGTCTCCCCGCACACCGTGCCGATGCTGATGCCCAACAGCCCGGCGGCGAACGTCGGCATCGACGTGAACGCCCGCGCGGGCGTGCACACCCCGGTCAGCGCCTGCGCGTCCGGCGCGGAGGCGATCGGCTACGCGATCGAGATGATCCGCACCGGCCGGGCCGACGTGGTGGTGGCCGGCGGCACCGAGGCGGCCATCCACCCGCTGCCCATCGTGGCCTTCGGCAACATGATGGCGATGTCCAAGAACAACGACGACCCCGAGGGCGCCTCCCGGCCCTACGACGCGGCCCGCAACGGCTTCGTGCTCGGCGAGGGCGCCGGCGTGGTGATCCTGGAGTCCGTGGAGCACGCCGCCGCGCGCGGCGCGCGCGTCTACTGCGAGGCGGTCGGCCAGGGCATCTCCGCCGACGCGCACCACATCACGCAGCCGGAGCCGTCCGGGCGCGGCATCGCCTCGGCGCTCCAGCACCTGATGGAGAACACCGACATCAAGCCGGCCGAGATCGTGCACGCCAACGCGCACGCGACCTCCACCCCGCAGGGTGACATCGCCGAACTCAAGGCGCTGCGGAAGGTGTTCGGGGACGACGTCGACCACATGGCGATCTCCGCGACCAAGTCGATGACCGGTCACCTGCTCGGCGGCGCCGGCGGGATCGAGACGGTGACGACCGTGCTCGCCCTGCACAACCGGCTCGCGCCGCCCACGATCAACCTGGAGAACCCGGACCCGGAGATGGACGCGGATGTCGTCCGCGGCGAGCCCCGTCCGTTGCCCGCCGGCACCATCGCGGCACTCAACGACTCCTTCGGGTTCGGCGGCCACAACGTCGTCCTGGCCCTGCGGACACTGCCGCAGTAACGGGACCCTCCGGGGTGCCCGCACCCCTGGTGCCGGGACCTTGCGGTCCGTGGACGGCTGTTCGCGCGGTTCCCCGCGTCCGTTGGTAAGGGCGGCCCCTACCGACGGACGCGGGGAAACGGCTATTCCTGCGGGAAGCTCGCGAAGTAGTTGGCCGCCATGTCGTCCGCGCCGTGGCCCTGTTCGGCGGCGCGCCGGAAGCGCTCCGCCCCCGCGGCCGCGAGGTCGAGCCGGACTCCGTTGCGCTCGCCGGCGTCGGCGATGAGCCGTAGGTCCTTGAGGGCGCCCTCGACCGTGAAGGACGGCGTGTAGTCGCCGGAGCGGATCGCCGCGGCCTTGAGCCGCAGATACGGCGTGTCCATCGGGCCGCCCTCGATCGCCTCGAAGAAGCGGTCCGGGTCCACCCCGAGCGCTTCGGACAGGGCCATCACCTCCCCCGCCGCGTTGGTGATCGCCAGCACCCAGCTGTTGATCACCAGCTTGAGCGCGCTCGCGGCGCCGCCGGCCCCGTCGTCGCCGACCCAGATGACCTTGCGGCCGATCGCCTCGAAGACCGGCCCGGCCAGCGCCTTCGCCGCGGCGGGCCCGGCCGCGAGCACCGTCAGGTCGCCGCTCTCCGCGGGCGCCTTGGTGCCGAGCACGGGCGCGTCGAGGAAGAGCAGGCCGTTCGCCGCGGCGACCGCGGCCAGTTCGCTCTGCGCGTCCGGCCCGACGGTGCTGCTCTGCACCCACACCGCGCCCTGCTCCAGCGCGGGCGCGGCCGTGCGCATCACGTCGAGCACGGCGGGTCCGTCGAGCAGCATCGTGAGCACCACGTCGGCGCCCCGGACGGCCTCGGCCGGGTCGGCGGTGACATGGACCCCCGCCTCGGCGAGCGGCTGCGCACGGGCGATCGTACGGTTCCAGGCGCGGACCTCGTGTCCGGCGGCGGCGAGGTTGCGGGTCATACCGGCACCCATGATGCCGGTGCCCAGGACTGCGACGGAGAGCTTCTGCGATGGCATGCGAGCAGGCTATTGCGCGGCCGCGGCGAACACAGGACGGCGCGTACGACGGGACGCGGCGCGGTCGTCCGGCTGGTCGTACGACTGGTCATACGGCGGTGGCGCGGCCGGACGTACGGCGGTGGCGCGGCCGGCCCGACGGCGCGGGGTGTCGCGGGCGGTCAGACCACCTGGTGCAGCCAGCGGACCGGCGCGCCCTCGCCCGCGTAGCGGAAGGGCTCCAGTTCGTCGTCCCAGGGTTTGCCGAGCAGCCGGGACAGCTCTGCCTCCAGGTCGGCCTCGCCCTTGCGGGCGCGCTGCATCGCGGCGCGCAGCCGGTCCTCGGGGATGAGGATGTCGCCGTGCATGCCGATGACCGCGTGGAAGATGCCGAGTTCGGGGGTCGCGCTGTAGCGCTCGCCCTCCGCGGTCGCGCACGGCTCCGCGGTGACCTCGAAGCGCAGCAGCTGCCAGCCGCGCAGCGCGGACGCCAGCTTCGAGGCGGTGCCGGGCTCTCCCTGCCAGGAGAACTCGGCGCGCCAGGTGCCGGGAGCCGCGGGCTGCCGGACCCAGTCGAGGTTCACACGCACGCCGAGGACGCCCGCGACGGCCCACTCCACATGTGGGCACAACGCGCGCGGTGCGGCGTGCACGTACAGAACACCACGTGTCGTCACCGGTACCTCCAGTGTGGGACGAGGTTCGCCTTCCCCAGCGGCCTCACCCTCGTACTGGTTGAACCCGGGGCAACATGACACATTCTGCACTATTCAGCTGAATCAGGACAACTTTCGTCACCGTCGCCCGTCGGCCGTCGACCTCCCGTCAGATCGGTTCGCCTGTCAGGGAAAAGCTACCCTGCGGCGTCTTCCTGGGAGTGGCGTACGGTCGGGCTGACGGCAGATGTCACCCACTCGTCGGAGGGAAGAAGCGCATGCGGATGCTGTCGCGACACGCTCTGGCACTCACCGTGACCGCGGTTCTGCTGGGCGGATGCGGATTCGGCGGCGGTGCGCCGCACAGTGGCCGGGGGACGCCTCCCGCACACAGTTCGCAATCCGGGTCCGCCGCGCCCTCCGGCGGCACCCCGCGCGAGGCGGCCCCGGCGCGGCCGTGGAACACCCACCCGAGCAGCGTCGCCGCGCTCGGCGACTCCATCACCCGCGGCTTCGACGCCTGCAAGCCGGTGTCGGACTGCCCGGACGTGTCGTGGGCCACCGGCGGCCGGCAGCAGGTGGACAGCGTCAGCACGCGGCTGGGCGCCGCCAGCAGCTGGAACGTGGCCCGGTCGGGCGCGCACGTCGCCGACCTGCCCGACCAGGCCCGCGCCGCGGCGGCCCACCACCCGGCGATGGTCACCGTGCTGATCGGCGCGAACGACGCGTGCGCGGCCGACACCGGCACCATGACGTCGGTGGCCGACTTCCGTGCCTCCTTCGACAGCACCCTGTCCTATCTGCACCGCACGCTGCCCACCACGCAGGTGCTGGTCGCCAGCATCCCCGACCTGCAACGGCTCTGGTCGGTCGGCAAGGCCAACCCGCTGGGCCGCGAGGTGTGGAAGCTCGGGCTGTGCCCGACGATGCTGGACGACCCGACCTCCGACAGCCCGGCCGCCACCCAGCGGCGTACGGCGGTGCGCGACCGCGTGCAGGCGTACAACACGGTGCTCGGCCAGGTCTGCGCGACGTACCAGCGCTGCCGTTACGACGGCGGCGCGGTCTTCGCCTACCGTTTCGACACGAGCGACCTCAGCGACTGGGACTGGTTCCACCCCAACCCGCAGGGAGAGTCCCAACTGGCCCGGATCATGGCGGCGGTGGCCGGCCGCCCGGCGACGGCGACGAGCTAGCCGGCGCCCTCCGAAAGGCGCCGGCGCCCCCTGCGCAGACCTACCGAAACGACAGGAAGCGAGCCCATGGACTCGATCCGCATCCGCACGGCCCGCCTCGACGAACTGCGGCTGCTGCAGGGCGTGGAGGCCGCCGCGGGGCGGTGTTTCCGCGAGATCGGCATGCCCGAGATCGCCGACGACAGCCCCCTCCCGCTCGCCGAACTCGCCCATTACCAGCAGGCCGGGCTCGCATGGGTCGCGGTCGACGCGCGAACGGGGCAAGGCCCGGGTCCGGACACGGACACCGGCCCGGGAGCGGGCGTCAGCGCGGGCCCGGAAGCGGGCGCCGGGCGGGACAAGGAGACGCCCGTCGCGTATCTCATCGCCGACCCCGTCGACGGCAACCTCCACGTCGAGCAGGTCTCGGTCCACCCAGACCGCGCGCACCGGCGGATCGGCCGCGCCCTGCTGGACCACCTCGCCGACCACGCCTCGGCCCGCGCGATCCCCGCGCTGACGCTCACCACCTTCACCCAAGTGCCGTGGAACGCGCCGTACTACGCGCGCTGCGGATTCCGCGCCCTGGACGACGCCGAGCTCACCGCCGGGCTCCGCCGTATCCGCGCCCGCGAGGCCGCCTACGGCCTGGACCGCTGGCCCCGGGTCTGCATGCGCAAGGACCTGTGACCCGGCCGGCGACGCCGAAGACCCGCCGTGCCGCGCGCCTCAGCCGGCCGGGTGGGAGAGGACGGCGGACAGCCGGGAGTCGGCGCTCGAGCGGGCCGCGTCCAGGGTGAACGGCCCCGGCGCCGGCCGCCATCCGCCGGCCGCCTCGTCCCAGAACTGCGCGGCCCGCAGCGGCAGTTCGAGCACGACCTCGGCGCTCCGGCCCGGCTCCGCCGTCACGGTCGCGAACCCGGCCAGCCGGCGGGAGCCGCCGGACGGTGTGAGGTAGACCTGCACGACCTCCCGGCCGGCCCGGTCGCCGCTGTTGCGCACCGTGACCCGTACCGTGGCCAGCACGCCGTCCGCCGGGGAGGGTTGCGCCTCCAGCGCGGTGTACTCCCAGGTGGTGTAGCCCAGTCCGTGTCCGAAGGGGTACGCGGGGGCGGGCCCGGTGCGGGCGGCCCAGGCGCGGTAGCCGATCGACGGCCCTTCGTCGTACCGCAGTTCGCCGTCCCGCGGGGTCACCTGGCTGATCGGGGCGTCGGCCAGCCGGGCCGGCCAGGTGGTGGGCAGCCGGCCGCCTGGCTCCTCGGCGCCGAGCAGCACGTCGGCCAGCGCCGCCCCGGCCTCCTGGCCGGGGAACCACGCCAGCAGCACCGCCGCCACGTCCTCGCGCCACGGCATCTCCACCGGCGCGCCCGCGTTGACCACCACGACCGTACGCGGGTTGACCGCGGCCACCCGCGCCACCAGCTCGTCCTGCCGGCCCGGCAGCCGCAGGTCGGTCCGGTCGAAGCCCTCGGACTCCACCCGCTCGGTCGTCGCGACCACCACCACGGCGGTCTCCGCGGCAGCGGCCGCCGCGACCGCCTCGGCCAGCAACTCCTCCGGGTCCCGCTCCGGTTCGCCGTGCAGCAGGCTGAACCCGACTGCCTGGATGGGCAGTTCGGCCAGCTCCGGCGGCAACTCGTAGCGCAGCGCGACCCGTACCGGCTGGTCGGCGACCAGCTCCACGGTTCCGCGCTCCGCCGGGCGGCCGAAGAACGCCTCGAACGGGTCCTCGTGCGCGTCTGCCTGGACCCCCTCGAAGAGCACCCGCCCGTCGACCTCCAGCCGGAACCCGCCGTTGCCGCGCGTGCCGAAGCGGTGCGCGCCGGCCACCGCCGGCACGAACTCCCCGCGCACCTCGACCGCGCTCACCTCCTCGTACACCACGCCCTCGGGCAGGTCGCCCATCCACTGCACCTGCCCGCTCGGCAGCGGCTCGCTGCCCAACTCCCGCCCCCGCGCGTCCAACGCGACCGCGTGCAGCGCGAAACCCGGCCCGGCGGTGCCCAGTTCGTCACTCGGGTCAGCGCCCACCGCGTACACCAACGGCTCCTGCCGCGGCAGCGCCGCCCGCAGCCCGTCCAGCGGCGAGACCACATGGTCGGGGAAGACCTGCGCCGACCCGCCGCCGAGCACCCGGGCGTGCCGCGCCGCCGCGCCGATCAGCGCCACCCCGCCGCCGTACGGGTCGATCGGCAGCACCGGGCGGCCCTGCCGCGGCTCGTTCCGCAGCAGCACGCAGCCGCGCACGGCGACCTCGCGGGCCAGCGCCGCGCCGTCCACCTCGGCCGGCGGTTCCACCACGTCCGCCGGCGCCCCCGCGAGCACCCCGGCCCGCGCCGCCAGCCGAAGCACCCGCGCCGCCGCCTCGTCGACCAGCCGCTCGTCCACCTCGCCGGCCCGCACCGCCGCGACCAGCGCCTCGCCGTACACCGTCATCGGGCCGGGCATCGCGATGTCCAGCCCGCCGGCGAGCGCGCCCACCGTCGACCGCGCCCCGAACCAGTCCGACACCACCACCCCGTCGAAGCCCCACTCCTCGCGCAGCACCCCGCGCAGCAGCGCCTCGTGCTCCGTCATCGACACGCCGTTCACCGCGTTGTAGGCCGCCATCACCCCCCACGGCCGCGCGTCCCGCACGATCGCCTCGAACGGCGCCAGATACAGCTCCCGCAGCGCCCGCTCGCCCACCACGTTGTTCACCGTGAACCGCTCGCTCTCGGCGTCGTTGGCCACGAAGTGCTTCACCGTGACCCCGACCCCGCCGTCCTGCACGCCCCGGACGTACGCCGTGCCGATCACGCCGGTGAGATACGGGTCCTCGCTGTACGCCTCGAAGTGCCGCCCGCCCAGCGGGCTGCGATGCAGGTTCACGGTGGGCGCCAGCAGCACATGGACCCCCTTGCGCCGGGCCTCCTGTGCCAGCAGCCGCCCCACCCGCCGGGCCAGTTCCGGGTCCCATCCCGCCGCCAGCGCCGTCGGGCTCGGCAGCGCGACCGACGGGTCCACCGCCGTCCAGCGCCGCCCCCGCACCCCGATCGGCCCGTCCGACATCACCAGCTCCCCCAGCCCCACCTCGGGCACCGCCCCCAGGGCCCACATGTCCTTGCCCGCCAGCAGCCCCGCCTTCTCCGCCAACCCCAGCTTCCCCAACGCCTCGGCGACCACCCGTTCGACCGCGCCCTGCTCCGCCATCCCGCCATCCCTCCGCCGCCGACGACTGATCCGCGGCCCCAGTATCACCGCCCGCCCCCACCCAGGAGGAGACCTCGGCAGGTCCGGGCCCATGACGCCGCTCGCCCCCCGGCAGGGCGCCGGGGGGCGAGCGGGGAAAGCGAAAGGGCGGCGAAACGGAGCGGGGCGGGTCAGATCACGCTGAGCCGCACATCCACGTTCCCGCGCGTCGCGTTGGAGTACGGGCACACCTGGTGCGCCTTCTCCACCAGGTCCTTCGCCGTGGCCTCGTCCACCTTGGGAATCGACACCGCGATCTCGACGGTCAGCCCGAAGCCGCCGCTCTCGACCTTCCCGATCCCCACCTTCGCGGTCACCCGCGATCCGGAGATGTCGGCCTTCGCCTGGCGCGCCACCACGCCCAGCGCCCCCTGGAAGCACGCGCTGTACCCCGCCGCGAAGAGCTGCTCCGGGTTCGTCCCCGCCCCGCTCCCGCCCATCTCCTTCGGCGGGTTCACCACCACGTCGAGCTTGCCGTCGTCACTCGCGACCCGGCCGTCCCGGCCGTTCTCCGCGGTGGCAACCGCCGTGTACAGGACATCTACGGACTGGATGGTCATGAACGGTTCCTCCTGAGGAACGGTCTCGCGTCGCGCCTGCAATGTTTCCTTGCCTAATGAACGATGTCCTTGATGTTTCAGATTGTCAAGGAAACAGGTACCCTCGCCCCCATGACCCGCCGCATGGACCCGCTCACCGCCGAGGTGCTCGACCTCATCGGCACGGTCGTGGCGCGCTACCACCAGGAGTACGACGCGGCCGCGGCCGTGCACCACCTGACCGGCGCGCAGGCCCGGGTCCTGGCGCTGCTGGCCACCGACCCCTTGCCGATGCGCAAGATCGCCGAGCGGCTGAAGTGCGAGCCGTCCAACGTCACGGGCATCGTGGACCGGCTGGAGGCCCAGGGCCTCGCCGAACGCCGCAACGACCCGGCCGACCGCCGGGTCAAGCTCGCCGCGGCCACCGACCGGGGGCGCGCGACAGCCGAACAGCTCAGGGACTCCCTGGAGTTCGCCCGCGAACCGCTGGCGGCGCTGTCGGAGGGGGAACGCGGCGTGCTGCGGGACCTGCTCGCCCGCATGGTGCGGTAGGGCCGCACGGCTCGGCAGGTCCGGACGGATCGGCGGGCACCGTACGGCCATCCGCACCGGTGCGGCGCCGCTACCCCGCCCGCTTCGTCGTCACCCCGCCCCACATCGCCAGGCCCCGCACCCTGATCCGCGGCGCCCCCGCCACCCCGGGCCCGCTCGCCTTGCGCCCGAACAGCCCCAGGAACCCCACCCCGTTGACGTACACCTCGGCATCCGCCGGGACCACGATCTTCATCCCGCCCCAGAACGCGTACGCGCGGATGCGGGTTTCGGCCCCGGTGAACCGCGCCTCGCTGAGGTCGATCACGCCGCCGCCCCACACGCACAGCGCCGTCATCGAACGCGGCACCGCCCAGGCGCCCTTGCGCGCGAACCCGCCGAAGACGGCGACCGCCCACCGCGACCCCCACCCCGCCCGGGCCGCCGACGCCCCGCTATCCCCACCCGCGCCCGCGGGCAGGTCCCGGGTGAGAGCGTCCAACTCGGCGTAGCGCTTGGCGCCGTAGGCCGCGCTGATCCGCGTGTCGAGTTCGGCGAAGTCGATCCGCCCCTCGGCCGCCGCCTCGCGCAGCGCCTCGGCGACCTGCTCGCGGTCGCGGTCGGAGGGCCGCAGCTCCTCCCGGCGGACCCGCGCGGGGAGTTCCGTCATGCCCCGATGCTCTCACGCACCGGCCGCGGAAGGGCCGACGCGGCCGAGGATTCAGGCGGCGGTGACCGGGCGACGAGTCAGGCGGCGGTGACCGGGCGGGGCCCGCTCGACTCGCGCACGACCAGTTCGGGCTTGATGAGGCGCCGCACCGGTGGGCTCGTCTCGCCGGCGACCCGCTGGAGGACGAGCGAGACGGCGAGTTCGCCGATCAGCCGGGTGGGCAGGCGGACCGAGGAGAGCGAGGGGCGCATCCACGCCGAGTAGGCGTGGTCTCCGTAGCCGACCATGCGCACGTCGTCCGGCACGCGGATGCCCCGCTCCGCCAGCGCCCGGGCGACCCCGAGGGCGAAGTAGTCGTCCCCGACGGTGACGGCGTCGAAGGCGGTGTCCGTGTCGAGGAACTCGCGGCAGGCGCGATACGCCTCCTCCGGTCGCCAGTCGGACTCGCCGGTCTCGAACCGCCGGCTCGGCACCGGAACCGTGCGCGAGGTCGTGCCGGCCACCTCGGCGAGCGCGCGGGCGAACCCGCGCTGCCGGTTGGCGATGGTGCTGATCGCCAGGTCCTCCTCGAAGCTGACGATCGACCGGGCGCCCCGGCTGAGCAGATGGCGGACGGCGGCGTACTCCCCGGCCTCGCTGTCGACCCCGACGAAGTCGCAGCTGAGCTGGTCGATCTCGCGTGACACGGCGACGACGGGGATGCCCTCGGCGCGGACCCGGGCCCACGGGTCGCGCTCGCCCTGGACGGGGATCACCACGGCTCCGGCCAGGCCGGCGTCGGTGATCTGCGTGGCGATGCCCGTCTCCTGGCTCGCGCTCTCCTCGGTGACGAAGAGGTCGAGCGAGTAGCCGGCCGCGCGGGCGCCGGCCTCGATCGCCCCGATCAGCTCGGAGGCGAAGACGTGGGTCGAGGACGGGATCGTCAGGCCGATGGTCCGCGACCTCGACCGGGCCGAGGGGGCGTCTTCCGTGCCGGGGCGGGACGCGCCCGGCGTGATGTACCCGATCCGGACGGCCTCTTCGAGGACGAGGTCGCGGGTGCGGGTGCCCACGCCGTCCTTTCCTCTCAGCGCCCGGGAGACCGTGTTGACCGACAGGCCGAGGTTCTCGGCGAGGTCGCTCAGGGTGCTGCGTCGCATGGTGGCCACCGTCCTCGACCCGCCTCCTTGTCGTCACGTCACTCTATCCACCGCCGCCTCGGCCGGTTCCCGCTCCCCGCTGCTCCCTCGGCCGGGTCCCGCCGCTCCCTCGGCCGGGTCCCGGGTCCCGTTCCCGGCCGGCGCTCACTCCTTGAGGGCGAGGTAGATCCGCGCCAGCGGAGCGGTGCGCCCGCCGGAGCGCCGGACGACCAGCCGCAGCCAGTGGCCGAAGTCGCGCAGCGGGAGGGTGATCAGGCCGCCGGCCGCAACCTCGACGGCGGGCGCCTCGTGGTCGACCCAGGCGAGACCGTCGGCGGACACCTGCGGGGTGAGGGTGACGGTGGCGTCCTCGCCCGGTTCGAGGAACTGCACGAACCAGCGGGCCTCGCCCGCCCACGCGACTTCGAACGGCTCGGTGGCGAACTCGTCCTCGACGCGGATGCCGCGTTCCAGGACGGCGGTCTGGGATTCACGCATGGTGGTCACCAATCTGCCGAGATCACGACGGAGTCGAGGTAGAGGAAGTTGCGCTGCCCGCTGAGCGTGCGCACGGAGAAGTAGAAGTTGAGCAGGTTCTCCAGCGAGCCGTAGCGCTCCTCGTAGGGCGGGACGGGGACGTGCGACCAGTCCATGGTCCGGTCGTTGAGCTGGAGTTCGACGTTGCGGCGCGCCTCCGTGTCGATCACCCAGCGCAGGTAGTGCCAGTTGACCTTGGTCGGCACCTCGTTCATGCACAGTTCCTGCGGGTCGCCGTAGGCCCGCCAGTCCTCCGGGTTCGGCGCAGTGAAGTCCGCGGCGTACGGGTGGTCGACCTTGCCCTCGAAGTGCTCCCGCGGGGTCGGCTCGGGGACGACGGGGTACATCCACTGCCGCCGCATCCGGCCCTCGGCGTCGGCGTTCTGGTAGCGCGCCACCGTGTGGTAACGCAGCCCGCCGTCGCCGCACAGGTCCGTCGCGACGGTGAAGGCGCCGAACTGGGCCTCCGACGGGTGCTGGTTGCCGTCCCACGCCATGTCGCCGAAACCGTCGACGGCATCGGGCCCGACGGTGGCCTCGGCCTTGTAGGCGAGGTACGCCTCGATCTGGAGCAGGCCGCGACCGCTCATCGTCAGCCGGCGGATCGCCGTCGCCGTGTGGCCGGGGTGGGGGCGGGTGGCGAGCTTGAGCGCGTAGGTGCCCGACATCGCGCCGTGGGTGCCGACGTCGAAGAAGTCGCACGAGGACAGCTGCGGCGGGCGGAAGTCGCGGAAGTGGCGGTCGAGCGAGTCGTAGTCGCCCCGCCCGTTGTAGTTGCCGCCGAGCTCCACCCAGCCGTGCAGGCCGGAGTTGAAGTCGTCGTGGGCGAGTATCCGGCGCAGGGGGTTGAACCGGGACAGCGCCGGGTCGGTGCTGCGCAGGGCGTCACGCAACTGGGACCCGAGGTCGCCGTCCGGGGTGGACGTTGAGGTCGTCATGGTCATTAACGTTATTGCTAACGTGAAAAAAATACAAGAACCTTGATTCTTGGCGGATGCGGTCGTTAGGGTGCCGATGTCCACTGACGGAAGGTTCAGCAATGGCGCGAACTCGACGGCTCACGCGTACCACCCTCGCTTCCGCGGTCGGCAGCGCCCTTGAGTGGTACGACTTCTCCCTCTACGGCACGGCGGCGGCGCTCGTGCTGCCCAAGGTGTTCTTCCCCGGCGACGGTGCGACGGCCGGGACCCTCGCGTCGCTGGCGACGTTCGCGGTGGGCTTCTTCGCCCGACCGGTCGGCGGCATCGTCATCGGCCTGCTCGGCGACCGGTTCGGGCGCCGGCAGATGCTGTTCGTGACGCTGCTGCTCATGGCGGCGTCCTCGGTCCTCATCGGCTGCCTGCCGTCCTACGGGCAGGTCGGGGTCGCCGCGCCGGCCCTCCTCGTCGTCCTGCGGGTGTTCCAGGGACTCGGCGCCGGCGGGGAGTACGCCGGCGCCATGCTCCTGTCGGCGGAGCACGCCGAGAAGGGCTCCCGCGGCTTCCACGCCTCGATACCCAGCGTCGGCAACGCCTTCGGTTCGGTGATCGCGACCGGGATCTTCTTCCTCTTCCAGCAGACCCTCTCCGAGCACGCGTTCCTCGCGTGGGGCTGGCGCGTGCCGTTCCTGCTCAGCGTGGTCCTCGCCGCGGCCGGCTACCTCATCCGGCGCAAGGTGGAGGACAGCCCGGAGTTCACGGCGGCCGTGCGGACGAAGGGCGTCGTCCGCGGCCGGTTCCCGGAGATGCTCCGGCTCAGCGGGCGCCGGGTGCCGTTCGCGATGCTCATGAGCATCGCGCCCAACGTGCTCACCTACCTGCCGTCGGTCTACGCCCTGACCTACCTGTCGAAGACCGTCGGCGTCTCCGGCTGGATCGGTCTCGTCGGGATCATCATCGCCAACATGATCAAGTTCGTCACCATCCCGACCGCGGGCCGGCTCGCCGACCGGATCGGCGGTCGCCGCGTGATGATCATCGGATCGGTGGCCGGGGCGATCCTGCTCTACCCGTTCTTCGCGATGCTCGACACCGGGACGCCGGTCGTGGTCTGGGCCGCGCTCGTGATGATCTTCACCCTGTGCTGCGACATGACGCTCGCCTCCCAGGCGGCCATGCTGTCAGGGCTCTTCGACGTCCGCGTCCGCTACACCGCGGTGACGTTCAGCCGGGAGATCACCGGTGCCGTCGTCGGCGGCACGATCCCCTTCGTCGCCGCCGCCCTCACCTCCGCGGGGGACGGCCGGCCGTGGCTGGTCTGCGTCTGCTGCGGGGTGCTGTGCGCGCTCGGCGTCGTCGGCACCGCCTGCCTGCCGGAGGACCGGCGCTCGGCCGACACCGCGCCCGCCGCACTGGTCGCCTGAGCCCGCGCTCCGGAGCCGGGCGGCCGTCACCTCCGGTCCGGGGTCGGCCGGGTGCGGTGAACGGCCGCTCCTCACCCGGCCGTTACCCGCACCACCACAGCACCTGCTTGCACGGGGTCTGGGTCGGGGAAGGGGAGGACGACGGCGGCGGCGGGGTGGTCGGCGCGGTGGACGGGCTCCGGGACGGCGGCTTGGGGCTGATCGAGCCGGTCACCGGGGACGCCGGGGTGCTCGGGGTGCCGCCGCCGGGAGTGGCGGTGGGCGACGCGGAACCGGACGCGGTGGGCGAGGTGGTGGGGGTCCCGGACGAGGAGGTCTGCGGGCCGCCGCTCGGCGCGGCGTGGTCGGGGCCGGCGCCGGACCCGTCCGGCGAGGTGTCGCCGGAGGTGGGCGCGGGCGGGTTGTGGTCGAGCGGGGTCGACGGGGTCCCGTCGCCGCTGGACCCACCGGACAGCGCCGCCACCGAGAGCATCGCCGCGGCGCCGACCGCTGCGATCACGCCGATCCCGTAGACCGTGGCCCGCTGCCGGCCGCGCCTGGCCTGGTGGGCCGCCTGCCCGCGGGCCGCGAGCCGTCGCGCGGCGCGCCCGCCGCCGTGGGCCGCGTCGTCGGCGGGACCATCCCCGTCCGCGCCGATCGCCGGGAGTTGGGCGGTCTCGCCCACCGCGGGCAGCGCGAGCCGGTCGGCAGGGGTACCGCATCCCGGGCACGAGTAGGCGCCGTTGAGATGGCGTCGGCACGCGTAGCAGTAGTCCATGGCGGAAGGGACACTAGGGGACGGGTGTGGCGAGAGGGAACCCTCGCTTTCCGCTTGCCGTGCGTTTGCCCGGAAACTCCGCGGCGGGCGACCGCCGATGGCAGGAACGGGACGTCCCCAAGGGCGACGGAGGACACCTTCGCCAGGGCCGGGCCGGCCGACCGTAAAGAGGTGGCCAAGGTCGGGTGAGCCGCCCCACATCGGGTCCGGTTTGCCGCGGATTGCGTGCACCCGCGGGCTTGACGCGTACCGGGCGGGGTCCGTACTAATAAGGGTGACCTAAGCTAGGGCAGCCTCCCCTTAGCTCCCTTACCGCCAAGCTCCGGCCGCCCCGCGCCGGCACCGACAAGGACCCCTATGCTCCCCACGTTCGTGATCGGACTCCGCGAAGGTCTCGAAGCGGCCCTCATCGTGGGCATCATCGCCTCCTTCCTCGGCCAGCAGGGCAGGCGCGACGCGCTGAAGAAGGTGTGGATCGGCGTCGGCATCGCGGTGGCGATCTGCGTGGCGGTCGCCGTGGCGCTCCAGATCTTCTCCAGCGACCTGCCGACCCGCCAGCAGGAGCGGTTGGAGACGGTGGTCGGCGCGATCGCCGTCGTCATGGTCAGCTACATGGTGCTGTGGATGCGCCGGCACTCCCGCGACCTGCGCAAGGACCTGGAGGGCGCGGCCGGCCGCGCGCTGTCCGAGGGTTCGGCGTCGGCGCTGGTGATGATGGCCTTCCTCGCGGTGCTGCGCGAGGGGTTCGAGACGTCGGTGTTCCTGCTCGCGACCTTCAACGAGAGCAACAACCCCTGGTACGGCGGCGCCGGCGCCACGCTCGGCATCCTGGTCGCCGTGGTGGTCGGCTACGGCATCTACCGCGGCGGGGTGCGGATCAACCTCTCCCGCTTCTTCCGGATCACCGGCATCGTGCTGATCCTGGTCGCCGCCGGCCTGGTCTCCACCGCGATCATGACCGCGTACGAAGGCGGTTGGATCGACCGGAACAACCAGGCGTTCGACCTGTCCTGGCTGGTCCGCCCGGGCACCCCGACCTCCTCCGTGGTCACCGGCGTCCTCGGCATCCAGCCGTTCCCGAGCTGGGCCATGGTGATCGGCTGGCTGGTCTACACGGTCCCGATGCTCGCGGTCGTGCTGTGGCCGGCCCGCCGCAAGAAGGCCGCCGCCAAGCAGCCCTCGGCCGAGCCCGTGCAAGCCGGCTGAACCCGCGCGCGCCGGCCGGTTCGTACCGGCCGGCCGCCCCTCCCCCGCGTGCCGGCCGGCCCCCGGAACCGCCGTACGGCCCTCGCGCCGCCCCGTGCACACCGCACCACCACCGTCTTCCGCCGTGCCCCGCGCGGCCTCACCAAGGAGCCCTCGTGAACCCCGCTGCCACCCACCGCCGAGTCCTGGCCTGCGCCGCGACCGTGATAGCCGCGGGCATGCTGCTCACCGCCTGCGGCGGCGACAAGGGAGACAAGGGCTCCTCCGGCACGGACGCGAAAGCGGCCGGTGCGAAGACCTCCAAGGTCACCATCACCATCACCGACAAGGGCTGCGCGCCCAGCCCCGCCAAGGCACCGGCCGGCACCGTGAAGTTCACCGTCGCCAACAAGAACTCGGCGAAGGTCACCGAGGCGGAGTTGCAGGACCACGGCAAGATGCTCGGGGAGAAGGAGAACCTGACCCCGGGCCTGTCCGGCGACTTCACCCTCAACCTCGACAAGGGCACGTACTCCGTCTACTGCCCCGGCGCGAGCACCAACCGCTCCGCGTTCACCGTCACCGGCGCCGTCAAGAAGACCTGGAAGGACGACCCGCAACTGGTCGCCGCCACCCAGCAGTACGGCACCTGGATCGACGGCGAGGTCAAGCAGCTCGTCACCACCACCGCCGCGTTCACCGCCGCGGTCAAGGCCGGCAAGCTCGACGAGGCGAAGACCCTCTACGGCAAGGCCCGCGTGCACTACGAGCGGATCGAGCCCACCGCGGAGATCTGGGGCGACCTGGACGGCCGGATCGACGGCCGCGCCGACGACGCCGCCACCCCGGCGGACTTCACCGGCTTCCACCGCATCGAGCAGGCGATCTGGCAGCAGAAGTCGCTGGCCGGCATGGGCAAGCTCGCCGACCAGCTCAACGCCGACGTCAAGAGCCTCAACGACCAGGTGCCGACGGTCGAGTACCAGCCCGCGGTGATCGCCAACGGCGCCACCGACCTGGTCAACGAGATCCAGTCCTCGAAGATCACCGGCGAGGAGGAGCGGTACTCGCACATCGACCTGCTCGACTTCGACGGCAACCTGGCCGGCGCCAACGAGGCGGTCGACGTGCTGATGCCGACGCTGAAGAAGAAGGACCCGGCGCTGGCCGCCGAGGTCACCCAGCGCTACCAGGCCACCGCGGCCGCCCTGAAGAAGTACGCCGCCACGCCCGGCTACGAGGACAGCGGCTACGTGGACTACCGGAAGGTCACCGCCGCCCAGCGGCGTACCCTGTCCCAGACCGTGGACGCCTACGCGGAGTCCGTCTCCAAGATCGCCGGAAAGATTGCCTGACCAGTGACCGACAGCACCCCGGACATCACTCCCGAACCCGAAGAGCGGCGGCCCGAGGCGGCGGCCGCCGTGAGCAGGCGCCGGCTGCTGGGCGCGGTCGGCGCCGGGGCGGCGGTGGCCGGGGCCGCCGTCGGCGTGGGCGGCACCGTGCTGGCCCGGGGCGGCTCGTCCGGCTCGGGCGGCAACGGCTCCGGCGGCGCGGCCAAGAGCCAGATCGTCGCCTTCCGGGCCGGCCACCAGGCGGGGATCGCCACCCCGTCGCAGGACCGGCTGTGCTTCGCCACGTTCGACGTGACGCCGGGCGTGACCCGCGCCGACCTGGCGGAGCTGCTGAAGACGTGGACGGCCGCCGCGGAGGCCATGACGCTCGGCAAGCCGGTGCCCGGCGACGTCGGCGACCTCAACACCCCGCCGGACGACACCGGCGAGGCGGTCGGCCTCGCGCCCGGCAACCTCACCATCACCATCGGGTACGGCCCCTCGCTCTTCGACGGCCGCTTCGGGCTGGCCGCGCGCCGCCCCTCCGCGCTCAAGACGCTGCCGCACCTGCCGAAGGACAACCTCGACCCGGAGAACTCCGGCGGCGACCTGTGCGTGCAGGCGTGCGCGGACGACCCGCAGGTGGCCTTCCACGCGATACGCAACCTGCGCCGGCTGGCCTTCGGCACGCTGGCGCCGCGCTGGATGGAACTCGGCTTCGGCCGCACCTCCTCCACCACGCCGCAGCAGGCCACCCCGCGCAACCTGCTGGGCTTCAAGGACGGCACCCGCAACATCGACGCGACCGACGCGGCGCTGATGGGTCAGCACGTGTGGATCGGCGACGAGGAGCCGCAGCGCTGGGCCCGCGGCGGGTCGTACCTGGTCAGCCGGAAGATCCAGATGCGGATGGAGCAGTGGGACCGGGACCGGCTCGGCGACCAGCAGGACGTGTTCGGGCGGTTCAAGTCCAGCGGGGCGCCGCTGACCGGGAAGGCCGAGTACGACACCCCCGACTTCCACGCCAAGTCCGGCGGGCAGTACGTCATCCCGGCCGACGCGCACATCCGGCTGGCCGCCCACGAGAACAACAACGGGCTGCGCATCCTGCGGCGCGGCTACTCGTACACCGACGGGATCGACCCGGAGACGGGCGACCTGCTGGGCGGGCTGTTCTTCGTGGCGTTCATGAAGAGCCCGGACCAGTTCAGCACCCTCCAGCGCATCCTCGGCCAGCACGACGCGCTCAACGAGTACATCCAGCACATCGGCAGCGGCGTCTTCGTCACCCCGCCCGGCCTCGCGGCCGGCCAGGACTGGTCCACCCAGCTGTTCGGCTGACCGGCCGGGGCCTGGTCGGCCCGACGCCGGTCGAAGGCGGCCGACGGCCCGCCAGGGGCGTCCCGTCGGCCGGCCGCCCTGCCGCCGACGGCTGATCAGCGGCTGGGCAGCGGGCGGTGGGCCAGCACCCGGCCGCGCAGGGCGACTTCGAGTTCGAAGCGGGCGTCGGCGTCGGCGAGCGCGGGGCCGAAGAGATGCTGGACCTGGTGCAGCCGGCGGCGGGCGGTCTGCGGGTGGATGCCCAGCCGCGCGGCGACGTCGGGCGCGCTGCCCCGGTTGGTCTGGAGCCAGGCGAGCAGCGTCTCGGCGAGCCGTTCACCGCGTTTGGGGGTGAGCGCCGCCAGCGGGCGCAGCCGCCGTTCGGCGATCAGCCGGACCAGCGCAGGGTCGCCCAGCAGCATCAACTCGGGCAGGCAGCGGTCGCAGTCGACCAGCCCGCCGCGCTGCCCTTCGGGCAGGCACGCCAGGATCGCCCGGGCCCAGCGCAGCGAGTCCGCGGCCAGCGCGACCGGCACGGTCGGCCCGATCACCGCGGTCCGTTCGTGCAGCACCCGCTGGACCTGCCCGTCGCGCAGGTAGAGCGCGGGCTCGGGCACCAGGAGGAACGGCTGCGCGCCGTCGGTGTCGGCGAGCACCAGATCGGGCAGCCGGGCACGGGCGGCGGGTGGGCCGGGCGCGGGCGGCGGCCCGAGCGCCACGCAGGCCACCGCGGCCGGCAGCGGCCAGTCCGCGGTGCCGGCCGCCTCCCGTACGGCGTCGGGCGCCGCGGGGCCGACCAGCAGGTCCAGCAGCCGGTGGCGGCGCCGGACGAGGGTGCCCGCCTCGTCGGCCCTCGCCTCGGTGTAGCCGCGCACGGCGGCGGAGGCGAGTTCGTCGAGGCAGGCGAAGATCGCCTCGGCGAGGACGACCATCAGGTCCGCGCCGAGCCCGGAGCGGCGCGCCACCCGGGCGTAGCGGCGCCAGGCGACCCGGCCGCCGAGCCGGTAGGCGGCCTGGAGCGCGTCGAGGCTGCGGCCCTCGGCCAACTCGCCCCGGCCCAGGGCGCGGTGCACCCGCAGCCGGTCCTCGCTGAAAGCGCCCTCGGCCCGGCCGGCGGCCAGCAGGTCGGCGAATTCCGCGAGGGCGCTCTCCACGCCCTGCTGGATTCCGGCACCGAAATTCCCGGCGAGCGGCCGGGCGAATTCGGGCACCTGGCGCCGTATCTCGCTGATGATCTCGGCGGCGAGCGAGGAACGCTCCTTTCGCACCTCCACGGCGAATCGCGGCGGAAAGCGCGTCCACGGTCCGTCCACCGGTGACCTCCGTCGGGCCGGGCTGCGATGCGGTGCGCCCCGGCCCGACACGGCCGGTCCGGCCGGTGCTGGTGGCCCACAGGGGAGTATGCGGCGATGTTACCGGCGAGTCAACAGGTGGGGCAGGGGCGGCTGTTCTTCTGCCGCCGATGACAGTTCCGCATTGCGGGCGCACGGTTTCCTGGCATCTCCGCACGCGCTTTTCCGGGCGTCCGGCCGAGGCCGTTGACCGGCCCGACGGCGCTTCCTAGCATCACCGATCGCCGCACTGCCGGAATTCGCATTCCCGAACAAGGGACGGTAACGCCACATGAAACGCACCCTTCTGCGCGGCTGCGCGACGGCCGCCGCCGCGCTCGGCCTGACCCTGGCCGGCACCCAGGGCACCTTCGCCGCCGCCTCCGCCTCCACCGCCTCCGCCACCTCTGCCGCCGCCTCCTCCGCTTCCCCTTCCGCCGGCACGGACGCCGCCGCACCGGCCGCGTCGGGCCGGCTCCCGGTGAACTACCACTTCAGCACCGGCTTCGTCGGCGGGTTCTTCAGCCCGACGAAGGCCCCGGCCGGCGCGAACAACTGGTCGTGCACGCCGAGCGCCGCGCACCCGTACCCCGTGGTGCTGGTGCACGGCACCCTCGAGAACATGAACGACAACTGGGGCGGCGCCGCGCCGCTGCTGGCGAACAACGGCTACTGCGTCTTCGCCTTCGACTACGGCGGCTCCTCGGCGTCCGCCGCGATCCAGGGCACCGGTCCGGCCGAGGACGGCGCGGCGCAGCTCTCCGCGTTCGTCGACCAGGTGCTGGCGGCGACCGGCGCGGCCAAGGTCGATCTGGTCGGGCACTCCCAGGGCGGCATGATGCCGCGCTACTACCTGAAGAACCTGGGCGGCGCGGCCAAGACCGACAAGCTGATCGCGCTGTCCCCCAGCAACAACGGCACCACCCTGGACGGCCTCACCGAGTTCGGCCGCCAGCTCGGCCTGCTGGAGCCGGCCAACCAGTTCGTGGTCGGCCCGGCCTGCGCGGCCTGCGTCGAGCAGGAGGTCGGCTCGGACTTCCTCACCTCGCTCAACAGCGGCGGCGAGACCGTGCCCGGCGTGACGTACACCGTGATCACCACCACCGGTGACGAGGTGGTCACGCCGTACACCAACGCGCTGCTGCCCGCCGCGCCCAACGTCACGAACATCACCGTGCAGGACCAGTGCGGGCTGGACGCCAGCGATCACCTGGAGATCGCGTACGACCCGATCGCGCTCACCGACGTGCTCAACGCGCTCGACCCGGCGCACCCGCGGCCGGTGCCGTGCGAGGTGGTCCTGCCGGTCACCGGGCCGCTGACGTAGCGGACCCGGGTGGGCGGGGCTCCGGCGGGGCGGGCGGGCCGTAGCCAGGGATCGCGGGTCCCTGGTTGAGCCGGGCCTTCATCCGGTGCGCGGACGCGCGCAGGCTGGTGAGCGAAGGCGGAGACCGCAGGCCGTACGGACGGTACGGCCGCCGCCCACCCGCGAGGAGCAGACCGCCATGACCCAGCAGACCGAGACCCGCGACCGCGTCGCCCTGATCACCGGCGCCAACCGCGGGCTGGGCCGCAGCACCGCGCTGCGGCTCGCCGCGGAAGGCGTCGACTCGATCATCACCTACCGCTCGCACGCCGACGAGGCGCAGGCCGTCGTCGACGAGATCACCGCGCTCGGCCGCACCGCGCGGGCCCTGCCGCTGGACACCGGCCGGCTGGAGGACTTCCCCGGTTTCGTGGCGGAGGTGCGGCGGACGCTGAAGGAGGGGTGGCGGCGCGAGGACTTCGACTACCTCGTCAACAACGCCGGGCAGGCCGCCGCCGCGCCCTTCGCGCAGGCCACCGTCGAGGACTTCGACGCGCTGTTCGCGGTGCACGTGCGCGGCGTGTACTTCCTCACCCAGGCGCTCGCGCCGCTGATCGCCGACGGCGGCCGGATCATCAACACCTCCTCCGGGCTGACCCGCTTCAGCCGCCCGGGCATGTCGGCGTACGCCACGATGAAGGGCGCGGTGGAGGTCTTCACCCGCTACCTGGCGCTGGAGCTGGGCGAACGCGGCATCACCGCGAACACCGTGGCCCCCGGGCCGATCGCCACCGACTTCGGCGGCGGCTACCTGCGGGACAACGCGCAGGTGCGCGCGCAGCTCGGCGCGGAGACCGCCCTCGGCCGGGTCGGCGAGCCCGACGACATCGGCGGCGTGGTCGCGTCGCTGCTGTCGGAGCACACCGGCTGGATCAACGGCCAGCGCGTCGAGGCGTCCGGCGGCACCCTGCTCTAGCGGAGGACCGTGCCGGCGGGGAACGGCGGCCGGGCGGGCGGGGAACGGCGGCCGGGCGGGCGAGGGAGACTGGGATCATGGACCGAGAACAACTGGCGGACTTCCTGCGCACCCGGCGGGAGGCGCTGCAACCCGAGGACGTGGGGCTGCCGCGCGGGCAGCGGCGCAGGACCAGGGGGCTGCGGCGCGAGGAGGTCGCCGCGCTGTGCGGGATGTCCGCGGACTACTACGGCCGGATCGAGCAGGCCCGCGGCCCGCAGCCGTCCGAGCAGATGCTCGCCGCGATCGCCCGGGGCCTGCACCTGTCGCTCGACGAGCGCGACCACCTCTTCCGGATGGCCGGCCACGGCACCCCGCGCCGCAGCCTGCGCGCGGACCACGTCAGCCCGGGCATGATGCGGATCGTGGACCGGCTGGCCGACACCCCGGCGCAGGTGATGTCGGTGCTCGGGGAGACGCTGCTCCAGACGCAGCCGTCGATGGCGCTGGTCGGCGACCAGACCGGCTACTCCGGCCTGGACCGCTTCATGGTCTACCGCTGGTTCACCGACCCGGTGGCCCGGCTGACCTACCCCGAGCCGGACCACCCGCAGCACAGCCGCTTCTTCACCGCCGGGCTGCGCGAGGGGTACACCGCGCTCGGCCCGGACTCGCCGGCCGGCGAACTCGTGGACGCGCTGCTGGCGTCGAGCGAGGAGTTCGCCGGGATCTGGGGCGACCACGAGGTGGGGCTGCGCAGGGTCGAGATCAAGCGCATGCTCCACCCGGACGTGGGCCTGCTCGAACTGCACTGCCAGAACCTGCTCGACGAGGACCAGTCGCAGCGGCTGCTGGTGTACACGGCCACGCCGGGCTCCGAGTCGTACGACAAGCTCCAGTTGCTGTCGTCCCTCGGCGCGCGGCGGCCCGGCACCTGAACGCCCCCGCTGCCCCGGCCTGCACCCGGTCCGCACCCGCCCCGCACCCGGTCCGCGCAGGGAACGTGTTCCAGGCGTCGAGCCGTTGAGGCGTCGATACGTCAACCGGTGCCGCTGCCGCAGACCTTCGGCAGCCAGACCATGGTCCGCCGCTTCCGCACCCCATCCAGGATCGTCAACTGGTGCTCCAGCGAGGCGGGTTCGGCCAGGTAGCGCAGCGCGGCGAGTTCGAAGGCGTCCCGCATCACCGCGGGCATCGCGTCGGAGGCGTCGTAGCAGCGTACGGTTCCGGGCGAGTCGAGGGTCCTGGCCGCGGCGAGGCTGACCGGGTCGGCGCCGTAGGCGGAGGTCCGCACCGCGCGGTCGGCGGAGAACGCGGACTGCGACAGGCTCCACTTCTGCTGGACCTCGGGCCGCGCCAGGTAGCTGATCAACTTCCGTGCCTGCGGGGTGTCGTGCAGCATCGCGGCGAGGTCGCCGGAGACCTCCCAGGCGTCCTGGGCGCTGTCCGACCCGGGGATGAGGTCCGCGGAGTGCACGAAGTCCGCGTCGGAGCGCTTGGGGTCCGCGCTGTTCGCCCAGCCCGCGTCGGCCCGTATGAACGACGACTGGTGCTCCAGGGTGCACGCGGCGCCTCCGCCGGCCGCGGTGCGGGAGACCACGTCGTAGGGGCGCGTCACCGCGGGCCGGACGTACGCGGCCTGGCCGGCGCCGACCATGTCGCCCCAGGTCCGCCAGGCCCGTGCGACGCGCGCGTCCGTCCACCGCAGGCGCCCGCCGGCCCACTGCTGGTAGACGGCGGGACCGGCCTGCTGGAGCAGGATGTCCTCGATCCAGTCGGTGGCGGGCCAGCCGGAGGTGGCGCCGGAGACCATGCCCAGGCACCAGGAGCCGGGGGCGGCCGCGGCCGCGGTGCGCTGTCCGGCCGTCATGCCCTTCGGGTACCACACCGCGCTCTTCAGGTCGGTCTTGATCGGCAGCCAGTAGTAGTGCGCGCCCTGGCCCGGAGGGCCGTCGACCTTGCGCGCCCAGGGCGCGTTGAAGTCCTTGCCGTCGATCAGGCTGTCCAGCGGGGCGAGTTGGCCCTTGGACGCGTAGTCGGCGAGTTCGCCGGGACCGGGCAGCACCGCGATGTCGGGCGGCGCGCCGGCCTCGGCGTCGGCGTCGAGCACCTGACTCTCGGCCGAACTGCCCTGGTAGAGCACGTGGATGTGCTCCTCGGCCTCGAACGGCTGGATCACCTGCTGCCGGAAGAGCGTCTCGTCGCCCCCGCTCCAGTTCGCCAGCAGCGTCACCGAGCCGTTCCCGCCGACCGCCCGCACCACCACGACACCCACCACGGCGACCACCACCAGGCACAGGCCGATGACGCCGTATCCCCGTACGTCCGGCCGCCTCATCGGGACGCCTTGACGCGGTACTCGTTGATCCGCGGCACCAGTGCCCACACGACCAGAACCATCAGTGCCACTCCCCCGGCCACTATCCAGCCGGCCGCCGCGGCGCGGAAGCCGGTGTCCGCCATCCGCCGGGCGACTTCCGCCCCCGCGGTGCTGATCTGCCCGCCCGCGTGCGGCCGCTCCAGCAGCCTGCGGGCATGGAACAGGCCGGTGTGGGTCTGCCAGGTGAAGGCCGCGAGGACCACCGCACCGCACACCAGCAGGCCGCCCGCCGCGACGAGTTGACGGTTCCAGCGGCGCCGGAACCGGCCCCGGTGGAAGCGGTGTGCCTCCACCAGCGCGGCGGTCAGCGCGACGACCAGCACCGCCGACAGGCACCAGCCCAGCACCAGCGGCCACCCGAACGACGCCTGCCGGCGCGCCACCGCGAGTTGCGCCTGCTGGAGCGCGTTGAGCCGGCTCATCAGCGACGCACCGGCCACCGAGTCACCGGGCGCGCCCAGCACGTTGGCCGCGTCATGCATGTAGCCGTCGTGCAGCGGCGAGTCCCTCGGGACCTGTCCGGCGAGCCCGATCCAGTACGAGTACGCCGAGATCAGGCCGGTGACCGTCTTGAGGGTCAGCCGGCCGCTCGGCCCGGTGACGTCCTCGGCCGCGGCCGAGGTGAGGATCTGGTTGGCGACCGCGACCTGGGTGGAGAAGCTGCTGGTGCCGGCCGCGTCGGAGGCCGCGTCCTGTTCCGCGTCGGACTTGGCCTGGAGCAGCGCGTCCTTCGCGGTGTCCACGTCGAGCACGCCGGACGCGGTGGACGACGCCAGCGGCACCGCGTCGCTGTGCACCCCGGCGTAGGAGCCGAGCAGGGCCAGCGTGGTGACCGTGATCAGGGCCGTCAACAGCCAGAGCCGGTGCCACAGTTCGCGCGAGGTGGTGCTCATGGCGCCTCGACTCTCGGCGTGAGGCGGTGCCGGCAGTGCGGGCAGAACTTGGCGTTCGACGGGATCGGGGCCCGGCACTTCGGGCAGCCGACCAGCCCGGCCACGGGCCGCACCTGGAGGTCCCCGCCGGGCAGGCCGTCGGAGGTGGGGCCGTGCGTGGTGTGGGTGCTCGCGGTGATCAGGTGCTCGAACGCGTCCCGGGTCACGCCCTCGCGCAGCACCACGTTCCCGTTGGCCGGGTCGCGGATCTCCACGATCCGCTGGAGTTCGGCCAGTTGGCGATGGGCGTTCAGCTCGTGGGCGAGCATGACCGCGATCCCGAGCAGCCGGACCGCGGCTTCGCGCTGCCCGACGCGGAACGCCTCGGCGGCCCGCCCGGCGGTGTCGCCCAGCCGCCGGTGCTTCTCGAAGTGCTCGTCCTCCTCGTTGCCGGTCAGCGCCGGCACCGGGTCGTCGGTCCACCGCACCCGGCACGGCTTGGCCGGTGGCAGCCGCAACTCGCCCGGCCCTGGCGGGTGTCCGCCCGCCGGCCGGAACCGGCTGCCGGGCGCCACCACCTCCACGACCGCCGCCTGAAGGTCCTCGTCCAGCGCCCGCCCCTCCGGATCGACCGTCAGGCACAGCTGGTACCTGCGCACCTCGTTGCCCCAGGCGCGGGTGGTGAAGGCGACCGCGGCACCGGTCGCGGTCTCGGTCGCCGTCTGCGGCAGGATCAGCTCGTTGGGGAACATCTGGCGCAGGTAGCGCAGCCGGCTGCCGGGTGAGGGCGTCACCCGGATCTCCAACTCCGGTAGCGGCTTGGCCAGCAGCCGCTCGACCAACGCCGCGTAGGCGGACGGCAGTTCGGACTCGTCGTGCACCGCGTCCGCGCTGCCGTGCAGCCGCGTGGTGACGTCCACCAGCACCTGCGCGTCCCAGTCCTTGCCGATGCCCCAGGCGTCGCACAGGAAGCGGCCCTGCCAGGTGTCGAGCACCGCGGCGAGCGGGTTGCGGTCGTCGTGCTCGTTCCGGCCGTCGGTGAGCATCAGCACGTGCGGGATCGGCGCGGACTGCTCGGCGAGCAACGTGCCTGCCAGGTCGAGCCAGTTGCCGACGCAGGTGCCGCCGCCGGCCTGCATGGCGTACACCGCGAGCGCCGCTTCGGCCCGGGTCGCCGCGGAGGCCGGGCGCATCGGTCCGGAGGGCGGGTAGACGGTCACCGCGTGGTGGGTGCCCTTGACGATCGCGAACGGGGTGCCGTCCGGGAGCGCCTTCAGCGCGGTGACGGCGGCCTGCCGGGCCGCGTGGATCTTCTTCTCCGGTACGTTCATCGAGACCGAGCAGTCCACGACGAGGACTTCGGCGAGCGGCGGCCCGTCGGCGCCCGCGGCGGCGCCCGTGGCCGCGGCCTCGTCGATGCCGTCGACGTGCACGGTCAGGATGGCGTGCAGGTCCTGCGCGCCGGCTCCCGCCGGGAGGTACATGCGCTGGCTGATCCCGAGCCCGACGGCGGGGCCGGCCGCGTCCTGGCGGTGACCGGCGCCCTGGTGCTGGTGCTGGTCCTGGCGTTGGTCCTGATGCTGGCCCTGGCGCTGGTACGGCGGCGGGCTCGAACCCGCTTCCGCGCCAGGCCCGTTGGGCGGGACCGGCGGCCCGGAGCCGGGCCCGTCACCGTACGCGCCCGCGTCCCCGCTCGTGCTCCCGTGAGTGTCCACTGCTGCCTGCTGCTCCTCACCGCTCGCTCGGTCGGTCGCCTCGGTAGGTCGGTCGCTCGGTAGGTGGGTAGGTAGGTCGGTCGGAGGGCCCGGGGCCGGCACGGGTCCGCCGCCGGTGCCGTCAGAACCTGCTCTCCGGACGGACCGCGTAGGCCCGGTCGAGAAGGTCGCCGCGCTCGGCCGCGTCCTGCCCCTGGTCGGCCAGGTCGTGCAGCGACTCGTGCAGCAGCGTGGCCAGCCGGCGTCCGTCGGCCGCGCCCTCGAAGAGCTCCCCGGGCGGCAGCGCGGGGAACGGCCGGTCGAGCCAGGCGCCGTCGGGACCGGTCGGCGGCCGGTGGGTGCCGAGCACCGGCAGGCGGCCCAGCCGGCCGCGTAGCCGCGTCAACACCCCTTCTGCTTGCGCGGGTTGGCCGACGGGAGCGGCGCCTCGGCTGTGCGCCGCCTCCTCGGGTCCGCCCGGCGACGTCGCCGCCGCCAGCCGTCGCGCGTACTCCTGCTCCCGCACCTCCGCGACCAGCCGCTTCTTGGCCGCGCCGGAGGGCTGTTCGGCGATCCGGTCGGCGGCGTCGCGCAGGTCGGCCGCGGTGGGGTCGGCGCCCGGCAGCCGCCCGGTGAGCACCCGGATCATCGCGATCCGCGCGGTGTCGTAATGCCGTGAGGTGGAGGGGACCTCGCCCAGCACCCGGACCGCCGCCGTACGGTGCCCGGCGCGCAGGTGGCCGCGGGCCAGGCCGAACGCGGCGCTGCCCTGGGTGCGGTCGCGTTCCCAGACCGCCTCGTAGTAGCGGCTGACGTCCTGCTCGGGGTCGCGCAGGCGCTCGGCGCAGTAGCCGAGCGCGAGCTTGGGCGCCCACTCGCCGGGCACGATGTCGTAGACGGCCTCGAAGTAGCCCTGTGCCGTGTGCACTTGGTCGTTCATCAGGTCGCGCAGGCCGCGGTGCCAGGCGAGCCGCCAGTCGTAGGCCGCGGCGTCCGGGCCCATCAGCCGCTCCGCCTCGGCCAGCCACGCCGCGGCCTGTTCGGCCGCCTCCTCGCCGCCGCGCCACAGGTAGCCGCGGCACAGCCACAGCGCCACCTCGACCGTACGCAGCGGCGGATCGTGCAGCACCCGCTCCGCGACGCGCTCGGGCACCGCCGCGCCCAGCCGGCCGAGGAAGACCACGGCGCCGTCGTCCGGGTCGGGGATCGGCACCGGCAGCGCGCGGGCCACCTCCTTCGGGCCGGGCGCGCCGAACTCCAGCTCCGGTGCGGCCCCGACGGCCTGCCCGGCCTGCCCGGCCTGCCCGGCCTGCCCGGCCTGCCCGGTCCGCCCGCCCCGCCCCGTCCAGTAGCCGGTGCCCGGGGCCTCGCCGAGCACCGCGCCGAAGAGCACCGCGGTCGGTTCGAACCGGGTGGAGCGCTCGGGGTGCCGCTCGTGCCGGCTCAGCGCGCGGTGCTCCCGCAGCACCTCCCACAGCTGCCGGGACATCTGCGCCGCCGAGGTGAAGCGGGCGGCCGGGTCGTCGTGCGTGGCGCGGGCGATCAGCCGGTCGAAGGAGCGCTCGGCGAGCCCGGCGGCCGGCACCGCCTTGTCGTACAGCTCGTTCAGGGTGCGGCCGACCGTGAACAGGTCGCTGTCGACATGGAACCCGCGCTGGCTCAACTCCCTTGACGGCGGGGCGTAGTTGCGGGTGTACGACAGCCGGGTGGCGCGGTCGTCCTTGCGGCGCACCGCACCGAGGTCGATCAACTTGATCTGCCGGCCGTAGTGGATGACGTTCGCGGGCTTCATGTCGCAGTAGAGCAGCCCCTGGTCGTGCAGGTACTCCAGGGCGCCGAGGATCTTGCAGCCGTACGTCACCACGTGGTCGAGGGCGAACGGCTCGCCGAACAGCTCCGCCAGCTCGTCCGGGTTCGACCTCAGCAGCAGGTTCAGCGGGCGCCCGGCGACGTACTCCATCACGATGTAGTCGGTGGGCTCCTCCTCGCCCGGCGCGAGGTGCTTGCGCGAGGAGATGACGCCGACCACGTCCCGGTGGTGCAGCGAGGCGAGCGAGCGCATCTCCTCGACCGCGCGCAGGCGGGCGATGGCGTCGCTGTTGTTGATCTGGGCCTTGAGCACCACCCGCAGGTCCTTCAGCTCGGTGTCCTCGGCGAGGTACACCCAGCTCGTGCCGCCCGGCGAGAGATAGCCGAGCACGCGGTACGTCTGCCGGCTCGCCTCGCCGATCTCGTCGCCGACGCGCAGTTGCGGGCGGAAGGAGTACGGCGTGCCGCACTCGGGGCAGTAACCGTGGTCGGGTGGCGGCCCGCCGTCGTACGCCAGCCCGATGGTGCCGGGGCACTCCGGGATGCCGCAGGGCCGGCCGCCGACCGGCGGCGGGCTGGGGGCGCGGGCGATGCTGGCGAGCGGCGGCGCGGGGATGTCGGGGAGCGGGACGAGGCCGTCGCTGTCCAACGTGTCGAAGTTGGGGACGGCGGGGGCCGGTGCGAGGCCGGGCCGGGACGCGGCGTCCTCGGCGGAACGGTCGCGGTCACCCTGGCGGTCACGGTCACCCTGGCGGTCGCGGTCGGCGGTGCGGCGCGTGGCGCGCTGCCGGCGGGCGCGCTCGCGGCGGCTGTCGGTACGGCCGGACTCGCCGTCGGGTAAGTCCGCCGAGCTGTCCGCGCCGGTACGGGGCCCGGGCGTGCGGGGCCGGTCCGGTCCGGGACCGGCTCCTTCACGGGCGGGTGTGGCCGCGAGTGTGGCCGCGGGAGCGGGAGCGGGCGCAGGGGTGGGCGTCGGCGGGGACGGGGGCGCGGGTGCGGGGGCAGGCGGAGGGGTGGGGGCAGGCGCGGGCGCGGTCCTCGGTGGGGATACGGAGGTGACGCCGCGAGGGGCCGCCGCGGGCGGCATCCGGGAGCAGGTGTCGCAGAAGCCGGTGGACATGAGGGTGCCGTCGCATCCGGGGCGCGGGCAGCGCACGGGCGGGTCGGTCACAGTCGGGGCTCGCCTCCCTCCTGATCCGGTTCACGTAAAGGGACTTGGCCAAGCTCGGAAGCGTGGCGGGGTCCGGCGGCGCGGTACGGCCCGGCACCGTGGTTGGGCCCGGCACCGTGGTTCGGCCCGGCACCGTGGTTCGGCTCCACCTCGTGGTTCGGCTCCGCACGACGGTTCGGCGACGCAACGTGGTGCGCCTCCGCCCCCTCCCCCGCACCGTCCCCGCTCCCCGGCTGCCCGTCCGCCCCCGGGCCCGACGGCCCCCGCCGTTGCGGGTGCCTGCTGCTCCATCGCTCGATGAAGCCGGCGTACTCGCGCATCGCGACCTCCGCTGCGGCCAGGTCGCAGGGCCGGGCGTGCAGCAGTTCGTAGGCGGCCTGGTAACGGTCCTCCGCGGCCAAGTCCTCGCTGTCCAAAGCCGTTTGGTGGAGCACCTGGTACGAGTCGAGGCGTCCGATCAGCTCCGCGCGGCGCTCGATCAGCGGGTCGAGGCGCTCGACGGCCTCCCTGATCCGCCGCTCGGCCCGGACCGCCACCCGCTCGAACCGGGCGAGGTCCGGGTGCCCGCCGCGTCCGGCCGCCACACCGACCGTGCCCGCCATGGTGGTCCGTACCGCGTGCGCCTTGACCAGCGCGTCCAGCGCCCGGTCGCAGTCGGCGCGCACCTCGGCCATCCGCTCGTGCAGCGCGTCGGCGAGCGGGCCGGTGATCTCGGTCAGCATCCCCACCAGCCGCGCCTGCCGCTGCTGGCTCGGCTCGATCACCAACTGGCTCTCCGCGCGGGCGACATGGGCCCCGTCGCGGCGGAAGACCAGCAGCATGCGGTCGCCGTGCACGCGCAGCCGGGCGAGCAGGTCGAGCAGCCCGTCGGGGTCGGGCGCCTCGTCGACCCCGACCAGGACGAGGGTGAGGGTGGTCGAGGCGGCGAGGATGCGCCGGACGATCGCGTCGATGCCCGTGTCGTCGATGTCCTCCCGGCCCTCCGGGAGCACGCCGAGCCGGTCGGCGACCCGCTCGGCGATCCACAGGGTGCTGCGGCCGGACGCGCTCAGCGCCAGGTCGAGGCCACCGGGCGGCGGGTCGGTCTCCGCGTCACCGGCGGCCGGGCCGGGCAGTTCGCGGTCGGCGAGCCGGAGAGCACGGCAGAGCGTGGTCACCCGCACCGGGTGATCGGCCCGGACCTGGCTGATCTTGACCTGGCTGCCGTCGCCGGTACGCCGTCGGGTGCGGGCCGGACCGGGCCGGACCGGCGCGCCCGGCGCATGCGGCGCGCCCGGCGGGCGCGGCACGGACCTCGGGCGGTCACCGCGGAACCACTCCGCCAGCCGCTGCGCGAAGTGCGGGTCGAACATGCCCCGTTCGCGGCCGAGCACGTCCAGCCGCTCGTCGACGGCGGCCCAGCCGCGGGTCCAGCCGCGGGCGCGCGGCAGGTGGCGTACGACGGTCTCGGCCGGGCTCAGATACGGGCCCGCGCGGTCGCCGTTCACGTTTCCGGGCAGCGCCACGCCGACGATGTCGCCGGTGGCGGCGTCGGTGACCCCGGCGCCGCCGAAGCCCGCCGCGCCCGGACCGGCCGGCGCCAGCCGGACCCGCCCGTCGGTGCCGCTCGCCACGGCTTCCGTGGCCGCGGCCATCCACCGCCCGGTGCCGTCGGCGGCCGGGAAGCCGTACATCCGCACCCTGCGGTGCGGCACGGACAGCCGGCGCAGCGAACCGGCCGCGCCCGCCGGGCCGGACCCGTCCAGCCGCAGCAGCGCCACCCCGCCCGCCTCGGCCGCGCACACCTGGTCCGCGACCGCGTGCAGCGAGACCCCGCCGGCGCCGACCAACTCCGCGGTGACGCGCTCTCCTTCGGCGACCGCCCCCGCGTGCGTCAGTACCCATTCCGGGTCGACCAGCACTCCGGCCCCCGCGATCGTCCCATCGCCCCGCCGGATACGTACCGCCCACGACGGCGCCGCCCAGGAGCTCCGGCCGCCGATTCCCCCTTCGGCTTCCATATCAGGCACTCTACGCCTGACGCCCCATCATGTCCGCCCGGTTGGACGGACGATCACCCGTGACCGCGTGGAGCCAGGCGCGCGGAGTGCGGGCATGGGCGCCGTCCGGCGCCGCGGCTCCGCCGAACCGATCCCCACGCCCACCCCGCACCGATCTCCACACCGATCTCCACACCCGTCCACGCACCGAATCACCGCACCGATCGGCAACCTCTCCTGCTGATCGCCGCTCGCCGTGCACGCGAAAAGTGCCCTCCGCGCTGGGACGACGAACCTTCGGGTCGCGCCGGTCCAGGTGGCGGGCACTTTCCGCGTACCGGGCGCCGGTACGCGGCCCCCGTGCGTGGGCCTCGGCCTCAGGTTCCGCCGACGGCGCCGGCGGGGCCGGTCGTCGCGCCGGGCGTCAGGAGCGAACCGGGCGGATTCGGCGCCTCGCTGAGGCGACGGGTGCCGCCCCAGCCGGTGCAGCCGCGGACTCCTAAGGCCGGCAGGACACAGGCCCTGGCCGTGGCCACGGGCGCAAACGGATCGGCCCAGGGCGCAACTCCCTTTGCCCGAGCGGACGCGCGGCGGAGCCTCGGCGCACCCCGGCCCGTCCCGGGTCCTGGTCCTGGTGGGCCGAGGCGCGTGACCGCCGACCCGCGCCCTTACGGCTACGGCACGGCCACGGCACGGCCACCAATGGGGCTACGGCTGTGCCTGGCCGCCGCAGAGGCGCAGCGCGCTCTCCGCACACAGCTCCGCCGCCTTGTCGTTGGTCAGCAGCCCGGCCGCGACCTGGTCCACGGCGGTGTGCTGGAGCCCGAGGATGGCGGCGGCGAGCCAGTCCGCGGGCAGCGCCGGGTCGAAGTCGCCCGCGTACTGGCCGCGTCGGACGAGCCGGGCGAGCCGCGGGGGCACGAAGTCGTGGGGGTCGTGGGCGGGCCGCGGGATCTGGGCCGTGGCGGAGTGCAGCAGGAGGGGGTAGCGGTCGAGGAACCGCCATCCGGCGTCGAGGTACCGGGTCAGCGCGTCGGCGGGCGGGGCGGTGTCGAGAGCGGCCTCGTCGAGCAGCGCGGCGAACTCGGCGGACGCGACCTCGACGAGGGCCGCGACCAGGACCTCCCGCGAGGAGAAGTGCGCGTAGACGGTCTGGCGGGTGACGCCGGCCGCCGCGGCGATGTCCTCCATGCTCGCGTCGGGCCGCTCGCCGAGCACCACCCGGGTCGCGTTGAGGATCGCGTCGATGCTGCGCCGGGCGTCGGCCCGGCGGCGCCGTGACGGCGGCGGCGGTGCGGGGATGCCGTGCGGTGCGGGGACGTCGTGCGGGTCGTGCGGGTCGGCCATGCCGCGACGATATGCGCCCGAGCGTAACCTTGACAAGCCGACAGAGTTAGCCAACTCTTACGGCATGTCAAAGAAAAGCTGGAGTGGAGCACCAGGGAGCGGAGACGACCATCCGGCGATCGAGGCACGCGGCCTGGTCAAGGTCTACGGCGAGAGCCGGGCGTTGGACGGGATCGACCTCACGATCCGGCGCGGCCAGGTGTTCGGGTTCCTCGGCCCCAACGGAGCCGGAAAGACCACCACGATCCGTATCCTCGCCACGCTGACCCGCCCCTCGGCCGGCACCGCCCGCGTCCTCGGCCACGACGTGGTGACCGAGGCCGACGCGATCCGCGCCCGGGTGGCGGTGACCGGCCAGTTCGCCTCCCTCGACGAGGACCTGACCGGATACGAGAACCTGCTGGTCCTGGGCCGGTTACACGGCCTGACCCGGGCCGCCGCCAGGCGGCGCGCCGACGACCTGCTCGCCGCGTTCGACCTGACCGGGGCGGCCGGGCGGCCGGTCGGCGGCTACTCGGGCGGCATGCGCCGCCGGCTCGACATCGGCGCCAGCCTGGTCGTCACCCCCGACCTGCTCTTCCTCGACGAGCCGACCACCGGTCTCGACCCGCGCAGCCGCAACCAGGTGTGGGAGCTGGTCCGCCACGTCGCCGCGGCCGGCACCACGGTGCTGCTCACCACCCAGTACCTCGAAGAGGCCGACCAGCTCGCCGAGCGGATCGCGGTCATCGACAACGGCCGGATCGTGGCCGAAGGCACCAGCGCCCAGCTCAAGTCCCGGGTCGGCTCGGGCACGTTGCACCTGCGGCTCCTCGACGGCGAGCAGCGTCCGAAGGCCCGCGACATCCTGGCCGGCAGCCTGGAGGGCACGATCCGGCTCGCCGCCGACCCGCTCGCCCTGTCCGTATCGCTCGCCACCAGGCCGGACCCGCGGGGCAGGCAGGACGCGCAGGACCCGCAGGACACGGCCGGGGCGCCGGGCGTGAACGAGGCGCCGGGTGCGCAAAGCACGGACGGGGCACGGGACATGGGCCGGCTGGTCGGGCGCGCCATGACCCGGCTCGCCGACGCCGGCGTGGGCGTCGCCGACCTCTCCCTCGGCCGGCCCAGCCTCGACGAGGCGTTCCTCGCGCTGACCGGCCACCCGGCCGGCCCGGCCACCGCCGACGACCGCAAGGACCCGACCGTATGAGCACTTCCGCCGCCTCGGCCTCCTCCGCTGCCACCTCCGCCTCTTCCGCCCGCCCCACCCCCGCACCGGCCGACCCGATCGACGCCCTGCTCGCCGCCGGACGCTCCGCCCGCCGCGCCTCCGCGCTCACCGCCTCGGCCACCTTCGGCCGGCGCGCCCTGCTCAAGATCAAGCACGACCCCAAGCAGCTCGTGGACTCGGCCGCCATCCCGATCCTGTTCACCGTGCTGTTCACCTACCTGTTCGGCGGCGCGATCAGCGGCTCGACCGGCGACTACCTCACGATCCTGCTGCCCGGGGTGCTCAGCATGAGCATCGCCATCGTCACCATGTACGGCGGCGGCCGCCTCGCCCAGGACGTGCGCAGCGGCGCCTTCGACCGCTTCCGCGGCCTGCCGATCTGGCGCGGCGCCTTCGTGCTCGGCGGTCTGCTCAGCGACGCCGCCCGCTACCTGTTCGCCTCCGCCATCGTGGTGGGCCTCGGCCTGGCCATGGGCTACCGCGCCGACGGCGGCGTGCCGGGCGTGCTCGCCGCCGTCGCCCTCGTCGTCGCCTTCGGACTGTCGCTGTCCCTGCTGTGGGCCGCGGTCGCCCTGCTCGTCCGCGACCCGGCGGTGGTCATCAGCATCGCCAACGCCGTCCTCATGCCGCTCTCGTTCGCCAGCAACATCTTCGTCCAGCCCCGCACCATGCCCGGCTGGCTCCAGGCCGTCGTCCGCGTCAACCCGCTCAGCCACGTCGCCACCGCGGCCCGCGACCTGATGAACGACACCGGCCACACCGCCGGCGCGGTCACCTGGTCCCTGACCGCCACCGCCGCCCTCGCGCTCGTCTGCGCCCCGATCGCCCTGCGCCTGTACAGCAAGCAGAGGTGAGCGACCGCCTGGGACCCGCCCGGACCCGTGGCAGCGGCGCTCAGGCGTGGAGGCCCGCCTGGCGGCCGCCCCGGGCGAGCAGTTGGGTGCGGGTGCCGGATTCGGCGAGGCGTCCTTCGTCGAGGACCAGCACGCGGTCGGCCCGGGCGGCGAGGCTCACGTCGTGGCTGACGATGGCGGGGGGCGGCCGGCGGACAGGCCAGGCAGCGCGGGGAGGAGGTCGTGGGCCGCCCGCGAGTCGAGTGCGGTGGTCGGCTCGTCGAGGACGAGGACGGGCGTGTCGCGCACGAGGGCGCGGGCGATCGCGATGCGCAGGAGCCGGCCGCCGGACAGCCGGGTGAAGCGGCCGTCGTCGAGCGCGGTGACGAATCCGTGCGCCCCTGCCGTACGGGCGGCCCGCCGGATCTCCTCGTCGGTCGCGCCCGGCCGGCCGCAGGCGATGTTCTCCCGGACGCTGCCGCTGAGGATGCGGGTGCGCAGCGGCAGCAGTGTGACCGTCTGCCGCAGCCGGTGGAGCGGCAGGTCCCTGAGGTCGGCGCCGTCCAGCCGGATCAGCCCCGCGTCCGGGTCGTGGAAGCGCATCAGCAGCGCGAGCAGCGTGGACTTGCCGGCGCCGCTCGGCCCGGTGACCGCCACCACCTCGCCGGGATGGTTCCGCCGGCGCCGGGACAGCCGAAGTGGACTCCGCGCGGGTCGAGTCGGCCGGTGCGGGAGGCGGCGGTGGGATACGGCGTGACCGTCGCGCCGCCGGTGCGCAGGATGCCGATCAGCCGCTCCGCTCCCGCGGCGGCCGCCGTGGCGGTCAGCCCGGACCCCCTCGACCCGGGCACCGTCGACCCGGACCCCGTCGAACGCGACCTCGCCACCGACGCCCCGAACCGCGCCGCCCGGCCCGTCCCCGCGGACTCGTCCGATCGGAGGAAGCCAGACTCCCGGGCCCACCCCGGGCTCATCGGCCGTTCGAGGGTCCCGCGGAGGCCCCCGCGGGAAGGCTCGGCAGAGCGGTTTCCGCAGGTGGGTCCGGGTGGCGGGGAAGGCCGGCAGGGTGGGGCGGGTGGGACTCGAACCCACGACCGACGGATTATGAGTCCGCTGCTCTAACCGGCTGAGCTACCGCCCCGTGCGGCGTGCCGTGCGCGCCGTCTGCCGCAGCATAGCCGCTCATACGATCTGTCGCCCTCGCGGGTGTACGGACGCGTCGTCAGGTGGACGCGACGCGACCGGAGGTGAGGGCGGGACAGCGGCCCGGGGGACGAAAAAGGACCCCGAAGGGTCCTGATTCCGCGCTCCCCCGACTGGACTCGAACCAGTAACCTGCCGGTTAACAGCCGGCTGCTCTGCCAATTGAGCTACAGGGGATCAGCTCCCCCGACTGGACTCGAACCAGTAACCTGCCGGTTAACAGCCGGCTGCTCTGCCAATTGAGCTACAGGGGATCGCGCTACATGCACCGAATGCACCCCCCAGGGTCCTCCCGGAAGGCGCGCTCTCGGTGCGACACATACATTAGCGCAAGCAGGGGGGTGCTCCGCCAACTGCTTGCACGGGGTTGCCCCCGGCGACGCAGGGTAGGCGCGCCACAGGTCCGGCAGAACCGGAGTTAGGAAGGGTGGAGCCATGCGCTACCGGCTGACGTTCATCACCGGAGCCCTGGTCGGTTTCGTGCTCGGCGCGCGGGCCGGGCGGGAGCGGTACGAGCAGATCCGGGAGGCCGCCCGGAAGCTCGCGCAGAACCCGGCGGTGCGGAACACCGCGGAGTCCGCGATGCAGCAGGGCCGTACCGCCGCGGGCAAGGCGAAGGAGACGGTGACGGCGAAGGTCGGCGACCGGATGCCCGACGCCCTGGCCGGAAAGATGCGCGCGGGCCGCAACGGCAACGCGCCCGACAGCGACTGGGGCACCTCGAACACCTGACCCGCCGCACCCCCGTCCCGTCGCGCGGGCGCCCGGCCGTACCCGGCCCGGGCCCCGCGCGCCCGCATGTCCGTGCACGCCTCCGGGTGAACGTCACTCCGCGCACGTCCGTACCCGGACGTGTGCGGACCCGTCCGCTCTGCCGCCCCCGCGGGCATCCGTCCCCATTCGTGATCCCCGGGAGGGGCGCGCGCCGGGCCCGCCGTACGGCATCATCGGCGCATGGGGAAAGTCGCCGGTATAGACAGCTCGACCACAGGCACCACCATCGTCGTGTGCGACACGGACACCGGGGCCGTGGTGCGGCAGGGCCACGCCCCGCATCCCCTCGACGACGGCGAGAAGCCCACCGAGATCGACCCGCAGGCGTGGCTGCTGTCCCTGGGCGAGGCGGCGACCGGCGGGGTGCTGGAGGGCGTGCAGGCGATCGGCATCGCCGGGCAGCAGCACGGCATGCTGGCGCTGGACGCCGGCGGCGTGATGGTGCGCCCGGCGCTGCTGCGCGGCGACAAGCGGGCCCAGGTGCAGGCCGCGGACCTGGTGGACGAGCTGGGCGGCCCGGCCGGCTGGGCCGAGGCGGTCGGCGCGGTGCCGCAGGCGTCGCACCCGGTGGCGAAGCTGCGCTGGCTGGCCCAGCACGAACCGGCCGCCGCCAAGCGCGTCTCCGAGGTGATGCTCCCGCACGACTGGCTGGTCTGGCAGTTGCTGGGCCGCCCCGAGCGCCGTACGACCGACCGCGGCGACGTGTCCTGCACCGGCTACTGGTCCGCGGCCACCGGCGAGTACCGCCCCGACCTGGTGGAGCGCGCCCTCGGCCACAGCGTCCGGCTGCCGGAGGTGCTCGCCCCCGCCGAGCCCGCCGGGCAGACCCCCGAGGGCCTGCTGATCTCGGCCGGCACCGGCGACACCATGGCCGCCGCGCTCGGCCTGGGCCTGGGCCCCGGCGACGCGGTGGTCTCGCTCGGCGCGGCCGGCACCGTCTTCGCGGTGCACCACGAGGCGCTGAAGGACCCGACCGGCACCATCACCTCGTACGCCGACGCGACCGGCCGCCACCTGCCGCTGCTCCAGGTCCGCAACGCGGTCCGCACCCTGCGCGGCACCGCGGAACTGCTCGGCACCGACCTGCCCGGCCTGTCCGAGCTGGCGCTGACCTCCACGCCGGGTGCGTACGGGCTGGTGCTGCTGCCTTACCTGGAGGGCGAGCGCACCCCCGACCTGCCGCACACCGCGGGCACGCTCAGCGGGCTGCGGCGCGACTCGATGAAGCCGGAGCACCTGGCGCGGGCCGCGTTCGAGGGGATGCTGTGCGCGCTGACCGACGCGCTGGACGTGCTGCGCGGCAAGGGCGTCGAGGTGCGCCGGGTGTTCCTGCTGGGCGCGGCGGCCGAACTGCCCGCCGTACAGCGGATCGCCCCGCCGCTGTTCGGCGCCGAGGTGGTGGTGCCGCAGGCCGGGGAGTACGCCGCGCTGGGGGCCGCCCGGCAGGCCGCCTGGTCGCTCGGCGCGGTGCTCGGGTCGCAGGCCCAGGGCGAGGCGCCGGAGTGGGAGCCGGCGGGCGCCCGGCGGTTCGAGCCGGGTGACGACGCGGCCGTGGGCACCGCGGTCCGCCAGCAGTACACGTCGGTACGCGAGCACACGCACCCGGGCGCCTTCGACGCGCTGCGCTGACCCGGGGCCGGGGCCGGGGGGCTGGGGGCGAAGGACGGGGGCCCGCGAAGGGCCACGCGGGCGGGCCACCCGGACCGGCCCCCGCACCGTAACGCCCGGACGGGACCGTGCTGCCCGGTCCGGACCGTACGGCCCGGACCGGATCGGCAAAATCCGGGTTATCCCGGTGCGCCGCCGCCATGCCGGAGGATAGGTTGATCCGTCGCTCAACCCTCCGGGCGGCCGCCGCGTCCTTACGGTCAGCGTCCCAGCCCGTGCCCTGCCCGAGGCAACCCGAGGAACCCGATTGTGCTGATCCGACTCCTACGGTCCCATCTGCGACCGTACAAACGCCCCATCGCGGTACTGGTGCTGCTCCAGCTGCTCTCCACGATCGGTGCCCTCTACCTGCCGACCCTCAACGCCGACATCATCGACAACGGCGTGGTCAAGGGTGACACCGGCTACATCGTCGGGCTGGGCGGGGTCATGCTCGGTGTGACCGTCGTGCAGATGGCGTGCGCGATCGGCGCGGTCTTCTACGGCGCGCGCACCGCGATGGCCGTCGGCCGCGACATCCGCAAGTCCGTCTTCACGCAGGTGCAGAGCTTCTCCGCCCGCGAGGTCGGCCAGTTCGGGGCGCCGTCGCTGATCACCCGGACCACCAACGACGTGCAGCAGGTCCAGATGCTGGTGCTGATGAGCTTCACGCTCATGGTGGCCGCGCCGATCATGTGCGTCGGCGGCATCATCATGGCGCTCGGCCAGGACGTCCCGCTGTCGGCGCTGCTGCTCGTGGTGGTGCCGGTGCTCGGTGTCTCGGTGAGCCTGATCGTCCGCAGGATGCGCCCGCTCTTCCGCACCATGCAGACGCGCGTCGACTCGGTGAACCGGGTGCTGCGCGAGCAGATCACCGGTATCCGCGTGATCCGCGCGTTCGTCAAGGACGGCTACGAGCAGCGCCGGTTCGGCGCCGCCAACGACGAGCTGACCGCGGTGTCGCTGTCCACCGGGCGGCTGATGGCGCTGATGTTCCCGACCGTGATGGCGATCGTGAACATCTCCAGCGTGGCCGTGCTGTGGTTCGGCGCGCACCGGATCGACAGCGGCGGGATGCAGATCGGCGCGCTCACCGCGTTCCTCAGCTACCTGATGCAGATCCTGATGTCGGTGATGATGGCCACCTTCATGTTCATGATGGTGCCGCGCGCCGAGGTCTGCGCCGAGCGGATCGAGGAAGTGCTCGGCACCGACTCCAGCGTGGTCCCGCCGACCGCGCCGATCACCTCCCTGCGCCGGCACGGCCACCTCGAACTGCGCGGCGCCACCTTCGCCTACCCGGGCGCCGAGGTGGCCGTGCTGCGCGAGGTCGACCTGGAGGCCCGGCCCGGCCAGACCACCGCCGTGATCGGCTCCACCGGCAGCGGCAAGTCCACCCTGCTCGGCCTGATCCCGCGGCTGTACGACGCGACCGCCGGCCGGGTGCTGGTCGACGGCGAGGACGTCGCCCAGGTCGATCCCGCGCTGCTCGCCGAGACCGTCGGCCTGGTGCCGCAGAAGCCGTACCTGTTCTCCGGCACCGTCGCCAGCAACCTGCGCTACGGCAAGCCGGACGCCACCGACGAGGAGCTGTGGCACGCGCTGAAGGTCGCGCAGGCCGAGGACTTCGTCCGCAAGCTCGACGGCGAGCTGGAGGCGCCGATCGCCCAGGGCGGCAGCAACGTCTCCGGTGGCCAGCGGCAGCGGCTGGCGATCGCCCGCTGCCTGGTGCGCCGCCCCGAGATCTACCTCTTCGACGACTCCTTCTCCGCGCTCGACTACGCCACCGACGCGGCGCTGCGCCGCGCGCTCGCGGAGGAGACCGCCGAGGCCACCGTCGTGATCGTCGCCCAGCGGGTCTCCACGATCCGCGACGCGGACCGCATCATCGTCCTCGACGAGGGCCGGGTGGTCGGCACGGGCACCCACACCGAGCTGATGCAGGACAACGAGACCTACCGGGAGATCGTGTTGTCCCAGCTCACCGAGCAGGAGGCGGCGGCGTGAGCGGCGAGAGCGCGGGCGGGGACCCGCTGAAGAAGGCGCCCACGCGGCGCGGGCCGGCACCGATGGCGGGGCCGGGCCGGTTCATGGGCGGCGGCCCGATCGAGCGGTCCATGGACTTCAAGGGCTCGCTGAAGCGGCTGATCCGGCTGATGCGGCCGGACCGGATATGGATGTACCTGGTGCTGGCCCTCGGCACCGCCAGCGTCGCGCTGACGGTGACCGGCCCGCGCATCCTCGGCCACGCCACCGACCTGATCTTCGCCGGGGTGATCGGCCGGCAGACGCACGGCGGCAGCAAGCAGCAGGTGCTGGACACGCTGCGCGCGCACGGCAACGGCAAGGTCGCGGACCTGATGTCGGGCATCGACTTCACTCCCGGCAAGGGCATGGACTTCGGTGCGATCGGCGGCGTGCTGCTGATCGCGCTGTGCGTGTACCTCGGCGCGGCCGTGCTCAGCGTGCTGCAGATGCGCACCGCGACGAAGGTGATCAACCGCGCGGTGTACCGGCTGCGCCGCGACGTCGAGGACAAGCTGTCCCGGCTGCCGCTGTCGTACTTCGACCAGCAGCCGCGCGGCGAGGTGCTCAGCCGCGTCACCAACGACATCGACAACATCGGCCAGACCATGCAGCAGACCATGGGCCAGCTGGTGAACTCGCTGCTGACCATCATCGGCGTGCTGGCGATGATGTTCTGGATCTCCTGGCTGCTGGCCCTGGTCGCGCTGGTCACCGTGCCGGTGACGCTGCTGGTGGCCACCCAGGTCGGCAAGCGGGCGCAGCCGCAGTTCGTGCAGCAGTGGAAGACCACCGGCACGCTGAACGCGCACATCGAGGAGATGTACACCGGGCACTCGCTGGTGAAGGTCTTCGGCCGGGCGCAGGAGTCCGCGGAGGTCTTCGAGAAGGAGAACGAGGCGCTGTTCCGGTCCGGTTTCCGGGCGCAGTTCATCTCGGGCACCATCCAGCCGCTGATGATGTTCATCGGCAACCTCAACTACGTGCTGGTGGCGGTGATCGGCGGGCTGCGGGTCGCGTCCGGCACGCTGTCGGTCGGCGACGTGCAGGCGTTCATCCAGTACTCGCGGCAGTTCAGCCAGCCGCTCACGCAGGTCGCGAGCATGTCGAACCTGATCCAGTCCGGGGTGGCCTCGGCCGAGCGGGTCTTCGAACTCCTCGACGCCGAGGAGCAGTCCGACGAGCCGCAGCACCCGGCCCGCCCGCAGGAGCTGCGCGGCCGGGTGGCGCTGGAGAAGGTCGACTTCCGCTACCTGCCGGACAAGCCGCTGATCGACGACCTGTCGCTGAAGGTGGAGCCCGGGAACACCGTGGCGATCGTCGGGCCGACCGGCGCGGGCAAGACCACCCTGGTGAACCTGCTGATGCGGTTCTACGAGGTCTCCGGTGGCCGGATCACCCTGGACGGCACGGACATCGCCGCGATGTCCCGGGAGGACCTGCGCTCCTCGATAGGCATGGTGCTCCAGGACACCTGGCTGTTCGGCGGGTCCATCGCGGAGAACATCGGCTACGGCCACGAGGGCGCCACCCGCGAGCAGATCGAGGAGGCGGCGAGGGCCGCGCACGCCGACCGCTTCATCCGTACCCTCCCCGAGGGCTACGACACGGTCATCGACGACGAGGGCACCGGGGTCAGCGCGGGCGAGAAGCAACTCATCACGATCGCCCGGGCGTTCCTCTCCGACCCGGTGATCCTGGTGCTGGACGAGGCGACCAGTTCCGTCGACACCCGCACCGAGGTGCTGATCCAGCGCGCGATGGCCAAGCTCAGCCACGGGCGGACCAGTTTCGTCATCGCGCACCGGCTGTCCACGATCCGCGACGCCGACGTCATCCTCGTCATGGAGTCGGGGTCGATCGTCGAACAGGGCACCCACGACGAGTTGCTCGCCAAGGAGGGGGCGTACGCGCGCCTGTACTCGGCGCAGTTCGCGCAGGCCGTGGCCGAGGTCGACTGAACACGGGCTCGCCCCCTGGCGGTTGGCTCCGCGAGGGGGCGGGCGGGCGGCGACCAGTTCTTGGATGTGTCGTACCCCGCACCCACCGCACGAGAAGCCCGACGGCAGAACTCCACGCTCCGCCACCACGCCATCACGCCGGCGCGTCAGCGGGAAGTGGTCGCGGGGCGCTCCCGCCTCGGCCCGCTCAGTCGAGGTAGCCGCGGAGTTGTTCCGCGAAGGTGTGGTCGCGGAGCTTGCTCAGGGTCTTGGACTCGATCTGGCGGATGCGCTCGCGGGTGACGCCGAAGATGGCGCCGATCTCCTCGAGGGTGCGGGGGCGGCCGTCGGTGAGGCCGTAGCGGAGTTGGACGACCTTGCGTTCGCGCTCGCCGAGGGTGGACAGGACCGCTTCGAGGTGTTCGCGCAGCAGGAGGAAGGCGGCGGACTCCACCGGGGAGGCGGCGTCGCTGTCCTCGATGAGGTCGCCGAAGGCGACATCGTCCTCCTCGCCGACCGGCGCGTGCAGGGAGACCGGTTCCTGGGCCAGCCGCAGCACCTCGCCGATCCGCTCCTGGGTCAGCTCCAGTTGCTCGGCGACCTCCTCGAGGGTCGGCTCGCAGCCGCGTTCCTGGAGCAGCCGGCGCTGCACCCGCACCACCCGGTTGATCAGCTCCACGACGTGCACGGGTACCCGGATCGTGCGGGCCTGGTCGGCCAGCGCGCGAGACATCGCCTGGCGAATCCACCAGGTCGCGTACGTGGAGAACTTGTAGCCGCGGGCGTAGTCGAACTTCTCGACCGCGCGGATCAGGCCGAGGTTGCCCTCCTGGACCAGGTCGAGCATGGTCAGGCCGCGCCCGATGTAACGTTTTGCCACCGACACCACCAGGCGCAGGTTCGCCTCGATCAGCCGGCGCTTGGCCATCCGGCCCAGGACCACCAACCGGTCCAGGTCGAAGGCGAGTTGGGAGTCCAGATCGGGGAACGCGGCCAGCCGTTCCTCCGCGAACAGGCCCGCCTCCACCCGCCGGGCCAGATCGACCTCGTCCGCGGCGGTGAGCAGCGGGATACGGCCGATCTCGCGCAGGTACTGGCGGAAGAGGTCGGCGGACGGCCCCGCGGAGGTGTCCACGCGGTGGATGCGCGGCTCGTCCGGCGGGTACTCGATCGCCCGCAGTTCCTCCACCGGTGGCTCCAGCACCCGCGGCTCGTCCGCGGCGTCCGCAACCTCCGCAGGGGGTTCCCGCACCACCACCTCGGCCACGGCAGGAGGTATCGGCACGTCGGGCGTGATCTGGATCTGGGCGTGTGTCCGCACGGAAGCGACCTCCGCGGTGAGCGCGTCGTCGGGCTCAAAAGAGGGCTCGGCACCGGGACCCCAGTGTGACCCACCACGCCGCCCGCCACGAGGGTCGTGCGGGCCCTTTTTCACGCCATGTCACCGCGTATGACTTGCCCGTCACCGGGGTACCCGGGCGGGCCGCGGCGGCCCCGAACGACCCGCCGCGAGCGCTGCCCGACCCGCTCGACCGACCCGCCGCGAGCACCGCACGGGCCACCGTGAAGCGCCCGCCCAGGCCGCCCGGCCTGCCGCCTAGAGCGCCGCCGCTCCGTTGACGCGCAGCCGCTGGGCGTACTGCTGGAGGGCCCACAGTTCGTTCGCGGCCGCGGTGGCCTCGGGAGCGTCGGACGGGACACCCTGCGCGGCCAGGCGGGCCCCGGTGGCGTGGACCTGCGCCACCCGGCGGTCCACCGCGAGCAGCCGGACCCGGACCAGCACCTCGCCGGCGTACATCTCGGGGACCTTGTGCATGACCGGTTCGACGGCCAGTTCGGTGACCATGCCGCGCACGGTGTCGTCGGGCGCGGCGTCGCGCACCCGCAGCAGATACTCCCCGTCGGCGTACTCCGCGCCGCCCGCCTCGGCGATGGCGCGGCGCACCGCGGCGTACGGGGGCCCGGTGAACTCGTCCTCGCCGTAGGCGTCGAAGGCCGGGGAGACCAGGTCGGGGAACTGGAGCGCGAGCTTGAGCAGTTCGCGCTCCACGCGGTGGGCGGGGCTGCGCAGGTCGAGCCGGGGGCCGGACGGCGGGCGGCGGTCGCCGCTCTCCTGGGGGCCGGACGGGCCGCCGCGGTACGGGCCGCGGGCCGGACCGCCGCGCCCGGAGTCCGCGCCGGGCCCGGGGCCGGAGTTGCCGCTCGCGGCGCGGGCGCGGGCCATCGCCCGCACCCGGCGGATCATGCTCTGCTCCTCCGCCTGCGTGGAGATCCCCGCCATCCCGACCAGCCGGATCGCGTAACGGTCGCGCAGCGCCTGGTTCTTGATCGCGGCGACCACCGGCACGGCGGCGTCCACGGCGGCGACCCGGCCCTCGTCGGTGTCGAGGTTGTAGCGGGCCACGATCGAACGCAGCGCGAACGCGAAGAGCGGGGTACGGCCGTCGATCAGCCGCTGGATCGCCGGATCGCCCTCGGCGAGCCGGAGTTCGCACGGGTCCATGCCGCCCGGGGTGATCGCGATCGACGTCTCGGCGGCGAACTTCTGGTCGTCCTCGAAGGCGCGCAGCGCCGCCTTCTGCCCGGCGTCGTCGCCGTCGAAGGTGAAGACCACCTCCGAGGTGGAGTTGTCCATCAGCAGCCGGCGCAGGATCTTGATGTGCTCCCCGGCGAACGCGGTGCCGCAGGTGGCGATCGCGGTGGTCACCCCGGCGAGGTGGCAGGCCATCACGTCGGTGTAGCCCTCGACCACGACCGCGCGGCCGGTCCTGGCGATTTCCTTCTTGGCGAGATCGATCCCGTACAGCACCTGGGACTTGTGGTACAGCGGCGTCTCGGGCGTGTTGAGGTACTTGGGGCCCTGGTCGTCCTCGCGCAGCTTGCGCGCGCCGAAACCGATCACCTCGCCGGTGATGTCCCGGATCGGCCAGATCAGCCGGCCGCGGAACCGGTCGATCGCGCCGCCCCTGCGGCTCTCGGAGGCCAGCCCCGAGGTGATCAACTCCTTGTCGCTGAAGCCCTTTCCGCGCAGGTAGCGCACCAGGTGGTCCCAGCCGGCCGGTGCGTATCCCACCCCGAAGTGCTCGGCCGCGCTCTGGTCGAAACCGCGCCCGGCGAGGAACTTCCGCCCGATCTCCGCCTCCGCCGAGCCCAGTTGCTCCACGTAGAACGCGGCGGCCGTGCGGTGCGCCTCCACCAGCCGGATGCGCTCGCCCTGCTGCCGCCCGGGGACACTGCTGCCCTCCTCGTACCGCAGCGTGATCCCGGCCCGCGCGGCGAGCCGCTCCACGGCCTCGGTGAAGGACAGGTGGTCGACCTTCATCACGAACGCGAGGGTGTCCCCGCCCTCGCCGCAACCGAAACAGTGGTAAAGACCCTTGGACGGGCTGATCTGGAAGGAAGGGGACTTCTCGTCGTGAAAGGGGCAAAGGCCCTTGAGGTTGCCGCCACCGGCGCTCTTGAGCTGGAGGTAGTCGGAGACGACGGCGTCGATCGGGACGGCGTCGCGTACCGCCCTTACGTCGTCGTCCCTGATCCTTCCTGCCACGGAGGCAGTCTACGGCCCGGGGGCGACAGGTTCGGCGGGGCGGCGGGCCGGGCGGCGACCCGGGGGGCGTGAGGGCCGTGAGGGCGGTGCGGCCCGAGGGAGGCGGCCGGGGGGAAGAGGGGGAAGGCGTCGGGTCGGACGCATTGACCCGGGGGCGGGGCGGCACTAGCTTCCTCCGTATTCGTTAGGAAGCTTTCCTAATCTGCGAGGAGACGCCGCCGTATGCCCTCGGTCAGAGTGGGGACCGCCCGTCGGGCGGGGTTGCGCAGGATCACGACGGCCGCCGCGAGCGGTCTGACCGCGGCGGGGCTGCTGGCCGCGCTGTCGCTGACCGGTTCCACCGCCGACGCCGCGGCCGCCCCGCACGACCTGGTCCGGGTGAACCAGGTCGGCTACGCGGCGACCGGCGCCAAGGAGGCGTTCCTGCTCGCCGGGTCCCCGGTGAAGGGCGCGCGCTGGCGGCTGGTGGGCACCGGCGGCCGTACGGTCGCGGCGGGCCGGACCGGCCCGAGCCTGGGCAAGTGGAACGCCGCCTACCAGGCGGTGTACGCCATCGACTTCGACGCGGTCCGCACCCCGGGCCGTTACCACCTGGTGGTCGGCGGCGGCGCCACCGGCAGCTCGCCCGTCTTCACCATCGGCACCCCGAAGTCCGTCTTCGGCAAGCCCGCCACCGACACCGCCGCGTTCTTCCAGGCCCAGCGCGACGGCGCCGGCACCATCCCCGGGCAGCTCGACCGCAAGCCCGCGCACCTCAACGACACGCACGCCTCCGTCTACGCCTGGCCGGCCTTCACCGACCCCGACGAGAGCGACACGATCAAGGCCGCCCCGAAGAGGATCGGCGGACCGGTGGACGTCTCCGGCGGCTGGTTCGACGCGGGCGACTACCTGAAGTTCACCGAGACCACCTCCTACGCGGTCGCCGCGCTGGAGATCGCCGGCCGGGACAGCGGCGCCGGACCCGCCACCCCGCTGGGCGCCGAGGCCCGGTACGGCCTGGACTGGCTGGACAAGATGTGGGACGGCAGCACGAAGACCCTCTACATCCAGGTCGGCCTCGGCTCGGGCACGGAGAGCGGCAGCGTCGTCGGCGACCACGACGTGTGGCGGCTGCCGGAGCTGGACGACACCGACAGCGCGCACCCGTTCCTGAAGAACCGCCCGGTCTTCGCGGCCGGCGCGCCCGGCTCGAAGATCAGCCCCAACCAGGCCGGCCGGCTCGCCGCCGACTTCGCGCTCGCCGCGCAGAGTTACGCGCACACCGACCGCGCCAAGGCCCGCGGCTACCTCGCGACGGCCGCGCAGATCTACGGCCTGGCCGACACCCACCCGGGCGCCCTCGTCACCACCGTGCCGGCCGGCTACTACCCCGAGACCAGCTGGCAGGACGACCTCGCCTTCGGCGGCGCCGAACTCGCCCTGGCCGCACAGCAATTGCACGACCCGCGGGCCGGCGGCTGGCTGGCGCAGGGCACGAAGTGGGCCAAGGGGCACCAGAGCGAGGCCGACACGGACACGCTCAACATGTACGACACGAGCGCGCTCGCCGATCTCGACCTGGCCCGCGCGGTCAAGGCGGCCGGGCACACCGCCGGACACACCACCGGCCTCGCCGCCACCGCACAGCAGCTCACCGGCTACGTCAGGGCCCAACTCGCCACCGGCCAGGCCCGCGCGCAGGCCGACCCCTTCCACGCGGGCGCGGTCTACGACGACTTCGACGCCGACTCGCACACGCTGGGGCTGGCCGCCACCGCGCGCCTGTACGCCGCCGCCACCGGCGACCACACCTTCGACCGGTTCGCCGTCCGGCAACTCGACTGGGTGCTGGGCGCGAACGCCTGGGGCACGTCCTTCGTCGTCGGCGAGGGCACCACCTTCCCGCAGTGCACCGCCGGCCAACTCGGCAACCTGGCGGGCAGCTTGGACGGCAAACGGCCGCTGGAGGTCGGCGCGATCGTCAACGGGCCCAACGGCTCGGACCAGTTCGAGGGCGGCCTCGGCGACTACCTCGACGGGATGCGGGCCTGCCCGCCCAGCGGCGAGCCCTTCGCCCCCTTCACCGGGCACGGCAGCACCTACGCGGACGACGTGCGCTCCTGGCAGAGCTCAGAACCCGCGCTGGACATGGACGCCTCCGGGCTCCTCGCGTTCACCCTCTCCGCCCGGGGACGTTGAGGACGTCAGGCGGGTCAGGTCCGTCAGGCGGGTCAGGCCCGTCAGGCACGCGGGGGGCGCCCCGGAAGGGGCGTCACCCCAGTTCCTTGGTCACGAAGACGTAGTGGGGTCCGCTCGGCTCCAACTGGAACTCCGCACCCGTGGCGGTGAACCCGAAGTGCTCGTAGAAACCCTTCGCGGAGGTCCGGCCGTTGCACCAGACGACCTGCGCGCCCCGGGCGGCGGCCTCCCGCAGGCCCGCGCGCAGGGCCGCGGCACCGTAACCGGCTCCCCGCGCCTCGACGGAGCTGCCCATGCCGCGGAAGCGGTACGCGAGGGCGGCCTCGCCCGGCAGGGGGTCGGGGAAGAAGGTGACGCACGCCTGGATCGCGCCCGCGTCGTCGTAGGCGGCTATGTGGAAGGTGTCGGCGCGCGCGTCCTCCGGATAGACGGCGGCCTCGCGCGGCATGCCGGTGCGCAGCACCGCCCAGCGCAACGCGAAGATCTCCTCGACGGGTACGACGGCGGTGCGCATACGGTACTTCCTCCGCGTTCGTTCCTGGCGGTCCAGGAACCTCCTGGTCAGTCCAGGAACGAGGCTAGCGGCACGGAGGGGTCGGACAGCGCCTCGGGGTCGACCGGGCGGCCGTCGCGGATCAGGTTCTGGATGGGTTCGGTGACATCCCACACATTCACGTTCATCCCGGCGAGCACCCGCCCCTCGCTCAGCCAGAACGCGATGAACTGCCGCTTGCCGACGTCGCCGCGGCACACCACCTGGTCGTACGACCCGGGCGCGGCGTTCCCGGAGAACTCCATGCCGAGGTCGTACTGGTCGGAGAAGAAGTACGGCACACGGTCGTAGCTGACCTGCTGCCCGAGCATGGCGCGGGCCGCGGCGGGGCCGCCGTTGAGGGCGTTCGCCCAGTGCTCGACCCGCAGCCGGCCCCCGAGCAGCGGGTTCTCCGCGTTGGCGACGTCGCCGGCCGCGAAGATGTCGGGGTCGGAGGTGCGCAGGGAGGCGTCCACGGCGATGCCGCCGCCCTGGGCGCGGTCGGCGAGGGTGAGCCCGGCCGCCTCGGCGAGCGCGGTGCGGGGGGCGGCGCCGATCGCGGCGAGCACGTCGTGCGCGGGGTGCTCGGTGCCGTCGTCGGTGACGGCCGCCAGCACCATGCCGTCCTGGCCGGTGATCTCGGTGAGCCGGCTGCCGAAGTGGAAGCGCACCCCGTGCTCGGTGTGCAGGTCGGTGAAGACCGAGCCGATCTCGGGGCCGAGCACGCCGTGCAGCGCGGTCGGCTCGGGTTCCACCACGGTGACCTCGGCGCCGTAGCCGCGGGCGGCGGCGGCCACCTCCAGGCCGATCCAGCCGGCGCCGGCGATCACCAGGTGGCCGTTCTCCCGGCCGAGGCTGGTCAGCACGTGCTTCAGCCGCTCCGCGTGGGCGAGGCGGCGCAGGTGGTGCACGCCGGCCAGGTCGGTGCCCGGGATGTCCAGCCGGCGCGGCTCCGCACCCGTCGCGAGCAGGAGTTTGTCGTACTGCAGGACGGTGCCGTCGCCCAAGGTGACGGTGTGCGCGGCGCGGTCGAGGTTCACCACCGGCTGGCCGAGGTGGAGTTCGACGTCGTGCTCCGCGTACCAGGCGGCCGGCTCCACGAAGACGGAGTCCCGTTCGGCGCTGCCGTTCAGGAATCCCTTGGAGAGGGGTGGGCGTTCGTACGGGTGGTCGCGCTCGTCGCCGATCAGTATCACCCGGCCGGTGAAACCCTCGGCACGCAACGTCTCCGCGGCCTTCGCTCCGGCGAGGCCGGCTCCGACGATCACGAAGGTCTGGTGCGCGTCGACCACAGTGTGCCTCCCCGGCGGGTTGTCCGTTGCCCTGCTGAGCGTCCCGCACGGCGGCCCGGACGGGAAGGGCGCCGCGCCGGTCCGTCCCACCCGTTGATCATTGCACGGTGCCCCTGACCCCCCGGGGTGCCTCGTCCTGTCGGCCCCGGGACCACCTCCCGGTGGTGGGCTTGTCGCGCAGTTCCCCGCGCCCCTTGTTGTGGCTGACCACCCCTGAAAAGTGCCGGTCCCCCTTGCCGTAAGGGCGCGGGGAACCGCGCGACCAGTAGGCCACCGGCAGGGGCAGACGGGGCGGGAGGCCGGCGCGGCAAGGGAGGTGGCCGAACGACGTCGTGACCGTCCGCCGCAGGCGAGGGGCACCCCCACAGGGGCGCGGGGAACTGCGCGACCAGCACACCACCGGCAGGCGGCAAGGCAACCGGCCGGCAGGGGCAGACGGGGCGGATGGCCGGCGCGGCAAGGGAGGTGGCAGAGGGAGCGGTACATCGGGGGCGAGGGGGGAGTGGGGTTCGTTTCGCGGAGGAGCCGAGCACGACAAGGGGCGCGGGGAACTGCGCGAGAACCCCCCACCGGGAGGTGGTCCCGGGGCGGCCAGGACCGGACGCTGGGGAGGGTCCCGTTACCGTCGGAGACGATTCGTCGCGGCGGCATCCGTGAGCGACGCGATCTGATCGACGACCGCGCGCCGGCGCCCCGCAGGGTCACCCGCACTCTCGAAGATCGCCCGGAACTGCGGGTCGAGCCCGTCGGGAGCGCCGGCGAGCAGCGTCTCCGCGAGCTCGCCGATCACCACGCGCTGCTCGGCGCGCCGCCGCGCCTGGGCCGCGCGCTGCATGACGTAGCGGTCGGCGACGGCCTTGAGGACGGCGCATTCGAGCCGCTGCTCGCGCGGTACGACGAGTTCCGCACCGTAGCGGGTGAGGGGCGCGGTCCCGTACCGCCGCCTGGTCGCGGATTCCGCGGCGAGGCAGAACCGCCCGATGAGCTGGGACGCCGCGTCCTTGAGGCGGGCCTGGCCGAGCGCGGAGTCGTCGTGGTGGTGCGGCCACCAGGGCTGCGCGAGGAGGCGGTCGAGGGCTTCCGCGAGTTCCGCGGGCGAGGTGTCGCGCGGGACGTAGCGGTCGCGCGCGCAGTCGAAGACCTCGGCCCGTTCGGGGCCGGCCGACAGCGCGCGGGGGTCGATGTGCCCGGCCTGGAGGCCGTCCTCGACGTCGTGCACGGAGTACGCGACGTCGTCGGCCCAGTCCATGACCTGAGCCTCGAAGCAGGTACGGCCCTCGGGCGCGCCCTGGCGCAGCCACCCGAAGACCGGCAGGTCGTCCGGGTAGACCCCGAACTTGCGGGAACCGGGGTCGGTGGGGTGACCGCCGCGCGGCCACGGGTACTTGGTGGCGGCGTCGAGCGCGGCGCGGGTGAGGTTGAGGCCGACGCTGACGAGTGCGGACTCCCCGGTCGCGGGGTCGGTCGCCCGGGTGAACCGCTTCGGCTCGATCCGGGTCAGCAGCCGCAGGCTCTGCGCGTTGCCCTCGAAGCCGCCGCAGTCTGCGGCGAACTCGGCGAGCACCATCTCGCCGTTGTGCCCGAAGGGCGGGTGGCCGAGGTCGTGCGCCAGGCAGGCGGTCTCCACCAGGTCGGGGTCGCAGCCGAGCGCGGCTCCCAGTTCGCGGCCGACCTGCGCGCACTCCAGGGAGTGGGTCAGCCGGGTGCGCGGGCTGGTGTCGGTGTCCGCGGTGCCGCCCGCCTCCGGGTCGACGACCTGGGTCTTCCCGGCCAGCCGGCGCAGCGCCGCCGAGTGCAGCACCCTCGCCCGGTCCCGCTGGAAGGCGGTGCGCCCGGGCCGCTTGTCCGGCTCGGGTACGTAGCGCTCCAGGTCGGCCTCGGTGTAGCCGCGCGGCTGGTTTCCGTCCATACCGACGACGGTAACCGGCCGGAGCGACCGGCGGCTGGTGCGAGCCGCCCCCGCCTACGGACGGATGATCGTACGGGCGGGAAGGCGTCGGAAAACGGCGGGAAGCGGCGGGAGACAGCGGTGACCGGGGCGGGTGCGCGGGGTCAGGCCGGTCCGTGGGCGGCCGCGCCCTGATCCGGTCCCTGCCGGACGTCAGGCCCTCAGCCCGCGCACGCCTCGTCGTAGCGGCGCAGCACCAGTTCGGCCAGTGCCGGGTGGGCGCCGAGCGGTGCGGAGACGATCCAGGGGGCCGCGGCCGCGCTCTGCGCGGCGAACCGCCCGGGCGCGGTGAAGCAGGACGCGACCGCGATCTCGCGCAGACCGCGCCCGGCGAGTTCGGCCACGGCCTGCGGCACGGTGGGGCGCGCGGCGGAGGCGTAGGCGGGGACGACCGGCACGCCGCCGAGCCGGGCGGCGAGCAGCGCGGCCGTACGTTCCGTGTCGCGGGCTGGCTCCGGGTCGCGGGAGCCCGCGGCGGCCAGCACCACCGCCTGGCCGCTGGCGGTCCACCCGGCCTGCGCGAGCCGGTCGTGCAGGGCGCGGGCGAGCAGCGGGTGCGGCCCGAGCGGCGCGGCGACCGCTCCCCGCAGGTGCGCGGCCGCGGCAAGGGCGTAGGGCAGGTCGTGCTTGACGTGGTGACCGCGGCCGAGCAGCAGCGGTACGACGACGACCTCTCCGGCCAGTCCCGCCAGCACCTCGCCCACCAGGGGGCGGTTCAACTCGACGTACCCGACCTCCACCTCGGTCCCGGGACGCAGGATACGGACCTGGGCGGCCAGGTCGGCGAGCACGCGTGCGGCGCGCGGGTCGCGGCTCCCGTGGCCGACGGCGACCAGGGCGGGTGGGCGGCGGGTGAGGGCGGTGGACGGAGAGGTGGTGGGCGACGCGGCGGCGGGCGGGATCGTGGCCGTACGGGCGGCGGGCGGGGCCGGGCCCCGACGGGTGACGGTCCGCTCGTCTCCGTGCGGGCTGCGGTGCGAACCGGCGTGCGCGTCCATACCTCCATGATCACCCTGGTTTGCCCCGGGTGGCCGCTCCGACCGCGGGTGTCGGAACCGGAACCCGAACCGGAACCGGCCCGCGATTGTCGGTGCCCCCTTCTACTGTGATCCACCTCGCAAGCGAACGTGCTGGAGGGGACCGGGGAATGGGCTGGATCGAGGCGGCGGGCGGCTATGCCGTGACGCTGGACGGCGCGCGGGTGGTGTGCCGTAACGCCGCGGGGCGGGCGTTGAAGCAGGTGCCGGGCAAGTTGCGCACGGACCCCGAGGTGGTGCGGCTCCAGCAGCTCGCGGAGTGGCTGGAACGCCACGAACGGGAGTGCCTGGCGCAGGCCGACGCCTGGCTGGTGCGCTCGCTGCCGGTGCCGGCCGCCCTGATCGCCCGGGTCTGGCCCGACGCGGCCTGGCAGGCGGCGCTGCGGGACCTGGTGGTGGCGCCGCTCGCCGAGGACGGCGGCCCGGACCTGGCCCGGGCCGGCTTCTTGCGGGACGCCGACCCCGAGCGCGGCCTCGGCGTGGTCGACCTCGACGGCGACTCGGTGCGGCTGACCGTACCCGCCGTGCTGATACCGCACCCGGTGCTGCTCACCGATCCCGCCGACCTCGACGAACTCCGCGAGTTCGCCGCCGAGTTGGAGGTACGGCAGAGCGTCGGCCAGCTCTTCCGCGAGGTGTGGCGGCGCGGACCGGAGACCGACGGCGCGGCGACGGTCCTGGACACGTACGCGGGCGGCCGGTTCGCCCAGTTGCGACATGCCACCGCCCGTGCCACGCAGCTCGGTTACCGGGTGCGCGGCGGCCACGCGGTCTGCCAGGTCATGGCGGCCGGGCGGCCGGTGGAGGCGGCGCTGTGGCTCGGCTCGGACTACCCCGAAGCGGAGGCCGTCACCGGGGAGTTGGAGTGGCGCGTCAGCGGGGGCGGCCGGCTGCGGCTGTCCGAGGTGGACCCGGTGGCGTGGTCGGAGGGGCACCGGATGGCGTCGGCGCTGTACGCGGGGCGGGTCGTGCCCGAGGAGACCGAAGAGGGCGTGGAGGGGAAGCGATGAACGACGGGGATCTGCTGGCCGCGGGGGCGGTGCTGCCGCTCGATCGGCAGGCGGGCAAGGAGGTTGGTGCGGCGTCGAGTACGGCGCCGGCCGCGCGCTCCAACACGGCTGCGGGGAGGGCCGGTTCGGCCGCCGGGTCCGACCGGCCGGGCGACGCGACGGACGTGCTGGTCGCCCGCGCTTACGCGCACCCCGTCCTGGACGGCCGTACGGTCGTGCGGCTCGTGCCGGAGGCGCTGGGCACGGCGGAGGACCTGTCGCTCGAATACCTGGGCTTCGCACCGGGGTTCGCGGCCGGGGCCCCGCGGGCCCCTGAAAGCGCGGAGACCGGCGAGAGTGCGGAGAGCACCGGGAGCACGGACGCCGCCGGCACCCCCGCGACGACCGAACCCGCGGACACGGCGGACACGGCGGTCCCGGTCGGCCGGGTGCTGCGGCAGTCCCTCGGCTTCCCGGCCTGGGCCCTGGTGAACGACCCGGCCAACTCCCGCCACGCGCTCGCCGTGGTGAAGGAGATGGAGCGGCTGACCCGGCTCGCCGCCACCAAGCCCGGCCACGCGAAGGACGGCTTCTCCGAGATCGGCGAGCGGCTGGACCGCTCGGTGCCGCACTTCCTGCCCACGTACTACGAGGAGGTGGCGCGGATCTTCCTCGCCGCCGAGTCGACGACGTACGCGTCCATGTACTTCGGCAAGGCGCGCGACGCCGAACGGCGGCACGCCCTGGCGATCGACGAGGAGCGGCTGCGCGAGGTCTTCCTGGAGTTCGCCGCGGCCGGGGCGCTCAGCGGGAAGACGCTGCGCGAGCAGGCCAGGGGACTGTCCGAACGCCTCTCACCCGAGGCCGCGTTCACCCAGTTCCGGCTGCTGTGCATGGAGCGGGCCGGCGCCGGACTGCCGCCGCACGCCGGGCTGATGGAGGACCTGCGCCGGCTGGCCAGGGCCGCCGGGCGGGACGCCCCCGCGGAGGAGGCCGCACTCGTCGGCGAACTGCTCGGCACCAGCGCGATCGGCCGCGCCGCGCTGTCGTTCTGGAAGTCCGCCCGCGGCGCGCTGCTGACCGCCGCCCGCGACAGCCGCACCGCCCGGGTCCGGCTGCTGCGCCTGTTCCCCGCCGAGGCCGGCAACGCCTCCGAGGGCAGGGCCGCGATCGACACGCTGTGGCTCGAACTGCTGCAGAAATCCGGGGCGTTCACGCTGCTCGCCGAGGGCGGCACCGCCGGTGCCGGTGCCGAATCCGTTGCCGGTACCGCCGCCCCTGAACCCGCCGGCGACGCGCGCGAGGACGTGCCCGGCGCCGCGTGGTGGTTCGGGCAGTGGGCGCGGTTCCGGCAGCGCGGCTACCGCCGGACGGACGAACGGATGCCGGCGGAGCTGGAGTTGGTGGAACGGTTCGCGCCGCGGCTGGTCCGCGACGGCGAGCCGGTGCGGCTGACCGCCGAGCGCGGCCACCGCGACATCGCCCCCGACCTGCTGGACGCGTGTCTGGCCGCGGGCGTGCCGGTCGCCGACCCGCACAAGGGCGTCTCCATCAACCTGGCCGGCTGGCTGGCCGACGACAACCCCGGCCGCCGCGACCTGGCCGCGGTCGCCGCCGACCCGAGGTACGCACCGCTGCTGCGTGCCTCCGTCGAACAGGTCGCCAACCGGAGCGACGGGCCGGAGGGCCTGCTGACGCTGGCCGAACACCCGGTGCTGGGCGCGGCTGTCGGCGGATGGCTCGCCGACCGCGCCGACGACCTGGACCGGCCGCTCGGACTTCCCGGTCTCGACCGCCAGTTGACGCGCCTCGCCCCGTTCGGCGACCCCGCTGTGCTGGCCACCGCGCCCGGCGCCGTGGACCGGCTCACCGCGTTCGACGTGGCGCCCGTCCTGGCCCGTGCCCTGCGCGCGGGCGTCCTCGACGAGTTGGGCTGGCCCGCCCTCGACTCCTATGTCGCGGGGCGGATGCGCGCGGTCAAGAATGACCAGTCGTTCCAACTCGACGACGCCTGGCCCGCGTTGATCGTCATATCCGGCACCCATGTGGCCGCTGTCGGGCCGGACGCGGTGCTGGACGAGCGCACCCTGACCCTGCCCGCGCCGAACCCGTACTCCTGGCTGCGGCCCACCGTGCGCCTGGTCGACGGCCAGTGGCTGATCGCGTCCGGTTACGGCGACGAGCGGCGCGCGGCCTGGTCCGGGCGGCCCGCCGACACCTTCCGACCGGCCGGCCACCTGGACGCGCCGCACCGCGGCGCCGGCCCGGCGTCGCTCGCGCTGGCCGGCGGTGGCCGCTGCTACGGCTCCCGGCCGGTGCTGCCCGGCGACACCTCCTTCGCCGAGCGCCGCCCGATCGCGTGCGACGGGATCTCGCACTGGGTGCTGCACGAGGGCCGCTGGCACGAGTACGACCCGGCGGCGGCCGTCCGCGGCCGCGCCTCCCTGCCGGCCTTCTTCGACAGCGCCCTCGCCGGCGACGGCGCCGGCACGCGGGTGGACGAGCCCGCGTCCCGCCTGCTTCCGCTCGCCCCCGGCCTGGAGGCGACGCCGTTCGGCAGCAAGGACGGCCTGCTCGGCTGGTGGGTGCGGCACGACGAGGCGGCGGGCACGTACACCGCGTGCTCGGTGGACGGCAGCCGCAGCCCGGTGACGTCCGGGCGCGGCACTCCCCTGCCGCCGCTGCGCCTGCCGGGCGGCGCCGTACTGCACCCGGCCGTCCAGAGCAGCTGGTCCGAGACGGTCCACCTGTACGACGCGGACGGCATCGAGCTGGGCGACGTGGAGGCCGGCGGTCGTGGCAACCGCTACGCGGAGGGCACCGACCTGGTGCCGCCGCTGTCGTACTGGCACGCGCTGCGCCCCCGCGACGAGGCGGGCTCCGCGGTGCTGCGCGCGGTCACCGACGAGCAGGCCGCCGCGCTGCTCGCCGCGGTGCCGAACGCGAAGGCCGACGTGCCCGCCGCCGTACGCAAGGTGCTGCCGGGCATCACCGACCCGCTGCTGATCAAGGGCGTCGCCTCGATCGTCGGCACCGCCGCCGCGGCGGCCCGGCGGATCGCGATGCTCCACGAGCGCCGCAACCGCCGCCGTGCCGAGAAGCCGGCGGCCGAGGCCGCGCACGCCCATGACGCGATCCTCCACGAGGCGCTGCGCGGGCTGATCGACACCGTGCGGGTCGGCGGCTACCCCTTCGGGAACTCCGACCGGCACACCTTCGACACGATGAGCACGCTCCGCACCCTCCACGCGATCGAGGCGGGCACCCAGCCGGCCCGCCCGGCTCTCCCGGGCCCCAAGGACGTCCGCTTCGGCATCGCCGGCCGCTACCACGTCCGCCGCACCATCGACTGGCTCACGCTCGCCGGTCCCGGTGTCATCGCGGCGGCGGCGCGCGCCGCCGCCCCGGGCACGCCCGCCGAACAGCGCACCGCCCTGGTGGAGTTCCTGCACACGGTGCTCGGGCTCGACGCGGGTGCGGGCGCGGGTGTTCGTGCGGGTGTTGGTGCGGGGACGGGCGGGGGCGCGTCGGGCGGGGGCGCGTCGGGCGGGCTGCTCGCCGATCCGCGCGGCCGGCTGCGGCTGCTGAGTGTCAGCGGGAAGAAGGCCACGGAGCGGGTCGGGGAGGTGTGGCGCAGCGGCGAGCGGTCGCTGCTGATCCTCTCCTTCTTGCAGGACGAGGGCGACGAGCGGCAGAGCTGGAAGGCGGTCGAGTTCGCGCCCGACGGGAAGTTCGGGCCGTGGGAGGGCTTCTCGCTCACCGAGGACCGGGTGTTGGGGTCCGCCGCGGACCTCGCGCGCGCCGGCTCGGCCGGACCGGGCGGGCCGAACAGCCAGGACGGTCGGGCGGGTTCGGACGGTGCGGCCGAGTCGGCCGCGGTGGCCGCGGTGGCCGCCCTGATCGCGCGGGTCGCCGAACGCGGCCCAGTGCCGTACCGCCCCGAGGCGGCCGAGCGGTTCTCCGAACGGACCGGCGTGGACGTGTCGTTGGCCGCTCTGCTGCTGCTCGGCCTGCCCGGGCTCGGCGGCTACGGGAAGTCGGGGCTGCCGCCCGCGGAGGTGCTGGACCTGGCCGGGCTGCGGCCGACCCGCGCGCTCACCGCGCGTGACGCGCTGCGCCGGATGCCGACCGAGTACCGGACCCGCTTCCTCGCGGCGCTCGTGCCCGCCGATCCGGCCGCGGTGGACCGGCTGTGGCTCGACGGTTTCGACCCGGACGCGCTCGCGGACGCGTGGCTGTCCGTCCACGGCGACCGGCGCCCGGTGCCGATCGAGCTGGTCGAACGCGCCGAGCGGGAGGGCGACTTCGGCGCGTGGACCGAGATGGTGGTCAACTCCGAGGCCGCCACCGCCCTGCACGGCCGCACCCGCCAGCGGCTCGACGAGAACCGCGTGCTGGCGCCCGACCGTCCCGAGGCGATGCTGTACGGGTCCACCCTGCCGCAGTACAGCGGCGCGCTGCGCTGGCTGGCGTACCGGCTGCCGTACGGCGATCCGTTGCGCCCGCCGCTGCGCGACACCCTGGCCGCGCTGCGCGCGCGGCTCGCCGACGAGGAACTGCTGCTGGACCTGAACATCTCCTGGAGCGGCACCGGCAAGCCGGTCGCGGTGGCGTTGCGCGAGGCGTACGGCCTGCCGACGACCGGCGGCGAAGGACCGGACGGCCTGGTCCGGGTCGGACCGGCGATCGTCCTCGCGCCGCCGCTGCGCGGAAGGACCCACGAAGAGGTGTGGCTGCGGCCCGCGGCCGTGCTGCCCGGCGCCTCCGCCGAGGGCGGCCCCGACCACCCGGCGCTCGTGCTGCTGTCCGGCTTCGCCGGAATCGGCGGCCCGTACGTGCAGGCGCTGCGGGATGTGCTCGGCGAGGGGCTGGCGGCCGCGGTGGCCGCCGACGGGCCGGCGGGCGCCGCGCAGTATCCGGCGCACAGCGTGCCGGAGTTGACCGCGCGTGCCGCGCAGCGGCTCGGCCTGTCCCAGGACGCGGCCGCGCTGTACCTGATGCTGCTGGCGCTGCCCGACCCGACGGACCGCAACGTCACGGCCTGGACCGGGTGGAAGCCGGCCCGGGCGAAGCAGGCCAGGGCCGAACTGGCCGCGACCGACCTGGTGGTGGAGGCGAAACGGCCCCGGTCCGGTCGCTCCCTCTTCCTGCCCGGCGGCTGGCTCGACCTCGCGGCGCCGGCACTGCCGCTGGAGTCGTGGAAGCAGGAACTGCTCCCCGCCGGGCAGTTGGACCTTGCCGCGCAGCCGATACCGGAACTCCCGGTGCCCGAACTGTTCCGGCGGGCATGGCAGCGGGTGCTGGACGGCGACCCGCCCGCGTTCGAGAAGTTCGCCCAGCGGCGAACCGGACGGGGACGGCGATGAGCGAGCGCGGGACGAAGCGCGCCGGGGCCGGTGGGTTCGACGGTGCGGGTGAAGGAGACAGCGAAGGTGACGGTGGCGTGGTGAGCGCTCAACCTGCCCGGCGGCAGATCGAGTTGGCCGAGGACCGGTACGCCGCGGAGCTGGCGTTCCTGGCCGGCTGGGACCGCGGACCGCGCCCGCCCGGCTGGCGGCTGACCCCGAGGGCGGTGGTCGTCTTCGTCTGCGGCTCGGGCGGCGAACCGCTGCGCGCTGCCGCCGGCAACGGAGTTGAGGGCGCCCCGGCGGGCAATGGGCCCCACGAGCTGGTGGTGGCATGGAAGTTCGTCGGCGACCGGGCGCTGGTGGAGCGGTGCGTGGTGACGCTCGCCGGGGAGCGGGGCCTGCTGCTGGTCGGCGAGCCCGGCACCGCCAAGTCGATGCTGTCGGAGCTGCTGGCCGCCGCCGTGTGCGGCACCAGCGGGCTGACCGTCCAGGGCACCGCGGGCACCACCGAGGACCAGGTCCGCTACGGCTGGAACTACGCGTCGCTGCTCGCCAACGGCCCCAGCCGCGCGGCCCTCGTGCCCTCCCCCGTGCTCACCGCGATGACGCGCGGCGCGGTGGCCCGGATCGAGGAGATCACCCGCTGCCTGCCGGAGGTGCAGGACGCGCTCGTGTCGATCCTGTCCGAACGGCGCATGGCCGTACCCGAGTTGGCAGACAGCGGCGACGGCACGGACGGCACGGTCCACGCGGTGCCCGGCTTCACGGTGATCGCCACCGCCAACCTCCGCGACCGCGGCGTCTCGGAGATGTCCGCGGCCCTCAAGCGCCGGTTCAACTTCGAGACGGTCGGCCCGATCGACGACCTCGACACCGAGACCGCGCTCGTCCGCGCCCAGGCCACGGCCGCGCTGGCCCGCGGCGGCGCCGAGTTCGCCGTCGACCAGGCGGTGCTGGAGGCACTGGTCACCGCCTTCCGCGACCTGCGCGGCGGCCAGAGCGCCGAAGGCTGGGAGGTGGAGCGGCCCTCCACGGTGATGAGCACCGCGGAAGCGGTCCACGTCGCCACCTCGATGGGCCTGGCCGCGGCCTATCTCCCCGACGGCCGGGACCCGTTGCGCACCCTGCCCGGGCACCTGCTCGGCACCGTACGCAAGGACGACCCGGCCGACCACGCCCGGCTGCTCGGCTACTGGGACGGTCCGGTACGGCGCCGCGCGGAGCAGGGCGCGCCGCTGTGGCGGACGCTGTGGGAGCTGCGCGATGCGCTCGGCTGAGGCGGCGGAGGGGGGCGCGAACGGGGCTGCGGCGGGGATGGCACCCGAACGGGCTGGCAGGGCCGAACCGGCCGACCAGGTCGACGGGTTCGGCGGGTCCCGAGGGTCCGACGGGTTCGGCGGGTTCGGCGGGTCCGGCCGCTTCGAACACGACTTTTTCGAGGCGGAGTTGGGAGAGCTGGCGGGCTGCCGGGAGCCGTACCTGATCGGGGTACGCCACCACTCGCCCGCGCTGGCCGCCGCCGTACCGGAGCTGCTGGCCGCGGCGGCGCCCGACGTGCTGTTCGTGGAGCTGCCCGCGGACTTCGGGACCTGGCTGCCGCACCTGGCCGACCCCGATGTGCTGCCGCCGGTGGCGCTGGCGGGGCACGGTCCGCGCGGGCTGGTGTTCCTGCCGTTCGCGGAGTTCTCGCCGGAACTCGCCGCGCTGCGCTGGGCGCGGGCGGCCGGGGTGCCGGTGGTGGCGTTCGACCTGCCGGTCGGGGCGCCCGAAACAGACGGCCCGCGCCGCGGAGGGGGCGGCGCGGGCACCCTTCACCCACCCGTGCGGCGCGGCCTCGCGGACGCGTTGCGGGAGCGTGCCGGGGGCCGCGCCGAGGACGACCTCTGGGACCGCCTGGTCGAGTCCGCGGCTCCGGGCGGCGCGCCCGAGTCGCTGCGCCGCGCCGCCCTCATGGTCGGCTGGGCGCTCCGCCGCGACGCCGCAACGGAGGACCGGCTCGACCCCCACGACCTGCGCCGCGAGGCCCACATGCGGCGCGTGATGGCCGAGCGCGGCGCCGTACGGCCGGTCGCGCTGGTGGGCGCGTTCCACGCCCCGGCCCTGCTGCCGGGCGCGGCACGGCACGCGCCGGACGCCGAGGCCGGCGCCGAACCGGGCGGCGGGACCGAACCGCCTGCTGCGGCCGAACCGGGTGTGGCGGCCGAACCGCCCGCGGCGACCGGCGATGTCACCACCTCGCTCGTCCCCTACACCTTCGCGCTGCTGGACGAGCGGTCCGGCTACCCCGCCGGAGTCCGCGACCCGGAGTGGCAGCAGGGTGTCGTGGAGGCGGCCGGGGACGCGGAGCGGCTGGACGCGTTGCTGGTGGCGACGGCGGTACGGATCTGCGTCGCCGTACGCGCCGCGGGCCATCCGTGCGGGCCGCCGGATGCCCGCGAAGTGGTGCGCCACGCCCGCGACCTGGCGACCCTGCGGGGTCGGCCGGCCGCGGGGCGTGCGGAGTTGCTGGAGGCGGCGCAGACGGTTCTCGCGCAGGGCCAACTGCTCGGCCGGGGACGAGTGGTGGCGCAGGCACTGGAGTCCGTGCTGGTCGGCACCCGGCACGGGCGGCTCGCGCCCGGCACCCCGCGCTCCGGGCTCGGCCCGGCCGTCGAGGCGCTCCTCTCCGAACTGCGGCTGCCCGCACCGGATGCGCCGGACCGGCGCGAGGTGCGGCTCGACCCGCACCGCTCACCGCTCGACCGCAGGCGGGAGTTGGCGCTGCGCCGGCTGGCGGTGTGCCGGGTGCCGTACGGCGAGGTCGTACCCGGCGGGGGCACGCCATTCGGAACGCCGGGCGCGTCCGGACCGACCGGATCGCCGGGGGCCGCCGCGCCCGACGGCGACACCGGCGCGAGCGCGGGCATCGGTGTCCGCTGGGCGGTCGGCTGGACCCCGGCGACCGCCGCCATGCTGGACGCCGTGGCCGCCCACGGCACCGACCTGGCGCAGGCCGCCGCCGGTCTGCTGCGGCAGCGGGCGCTGGCCGAGCGGCGGCGCGGCGGCCCCACGGCGGCCGAAGTGCTGGCCGGTTTCGAGGAGTCGGCGCTGTGCGGGCTGCCGGACGCGGCGGCGGACCGGCTCGCCGAGACCGCCGATGTGCTGCCGGCCGCCGGGACGCTGCCCGAACTCCTTTCCGCGATGCGGCTGCTCGACCGGATCTCGGCCGGGCTGCTGCCCGGCCTGCCCGCGGATTGGGAGGCCGCGCGGGTCGCCGCCGCGCTCGCCGGACTCACCGCGGCGGGCGTTCGCGCGCTGGACGGGCTGGCGGGTTCCGACGACCCCGCCGACGCCCGCGCGCTGGCCGAACTCGCCACCCGCGGCGGCCCGCCGGGGCTACGGGTCCGCGACGCCCTGATCCGGCTGGCCGCCGACGGCACCCCGCTGATCAAGGGCGCCGCGGCCGCGACCCGGGTGCTGCTCGACGACCTCCCGCCCGCGGCCTTCGGTACGGCGCTGGCCGGTCGTGCGTACGGCGCGACCGGTCCCGAACTCCGAGCCGACCTGGGCGCGTTCCTCGCGGGTGCGCTCACCGCGGCCGGGCCGCTCCTCGAATCGGGCCCGCTGCTCGCCCCGGTCACCGAACTCGTCGCGGCACTGCCCGACCGCGCCTTCCTCACCCGGTTGCCGGCCCTGCGACACGGCTTCGGCGCCCTCTCTCCCGCCGCCCGCGCCCGCCTGCTCGCCACGGTCCGCGCCCACCCGTCCGCGCCGGCCGCGTCCCGGGGGGCCACCGCGACCGACCCGCACACGCTCGCCCGCCACACGTCGGCGGACGTCGCCGGTCGCGAAGTGCTCGCGGCGCGCGGGTTGTTGACGCTCCTCACGACGGAGAGCGCCGAGCCGACGGCGAACCCCGCCGGGCCGGAGCCTGCCACGGCGGACGCGGCCGAGGCACCCGCCTCCCCGCGGCCCGAGCCGCAGGAACCCGCACCCGTACCCGCACCCGACGGCATCACCTCGGACGTCCGCTGGCAGTTGCTGCTCGGGCAGGTCGAGGACGGCGGCGGGCGCGGCGGCCGGGCCGGGCGGATCGCCACCGCGCTCGACGAGTTGTACGGCTCAGGGCGCGGCGAGGGCGCGGCGAGCGTGCCCGGCGCGGCGGGCAGCGGAGGGGGCCAGGGCCCGCCGTATCCGGATGTGCGCGCGTGGGGCGAGGAGTTGGCGGAACTGTTCGGCGCGGACGTGCGGGAGGAGGTGCTGTCGGCGGCGGCATCGGCGGGCCGGCTGGACGCCGCGCTCGCCATCGACCCGCGGTCGGCACGCCCCTCGGTGGACCTGCTGCGTACCGTGCTCTCCTACGCGGGCGGCCTGCCCGAGGGCCAACTCTCCCGGCTGCGGCCGCTCGTGGCCCGTATCGTCGGCGAGCTGACCCGCGAACTCGCGGTCCGGATGCGGCCGGCGTTGGTCGGCCTGACCCACCCGCGGCCCACCCGCCGCCCGGGCGGCCCGCTGGACCTGGCCCGTACGCTGCGCGCCAACCTCGCGACGGCCGAACGCGATCCGGTCACCGGCGCGGTCACCGTACGGCCCGAACGGCCGGTCTTCCGCACCCGCGCCCGCGCTTCGGCGGACTGGCGGATCGTCCTGGTCGTCGACGTGTCCGGGTCGATGGAGTCCTCCACGGTCTGGGCCGCGCTCACCGCGGCCGTGCTCGCCGGGGTGCCCGCGCTCACCACGCACTTCGTGGCCTTCTCCACGGAAGTCCTGGACCTCACCGACCAGGTGTCCGACCCGCTGTCACTCCTGCTCGAAGTGCGGGTCGGCGGCGGCACCTCCATCGCCCGCGGGCTGCGCCACGCCCGCACCCTCGTCACGGTGCCCTCCCGCACGCTCGTCGTACTCATCAGCGACTTCGAGGAGGGCGACGCGCTCGGACCGCTCCTGGCGGAGGTGCGGGCCCTGGTCGACTCCGGTTGCCGCGTCCTCGGTTGTGCCTCGCTCGACGATTCGGGGCGGCCCCGCTATTCCACTGGCGTGGCCGGGCAGCTCGTCAGCGCGGGTATGCCCGTCGCCGCTCTCGGGCCCCTCCAACTGGCGTCCTGGATCGGCGAACAGGTCCGCCGCCCCTGACTCCCCCCGGCTCGCCGGCCCTTGGGGGGTGCCCCCTTCCACGGACCGGGGGGCGCGCAGCCGGGGGCCCGCAGGCCCAGCCCGGACAGCCGAGTCGCCGGACCACCCGCCGGTGGACGGCTTGTCGCGCAGTTCCCCGCGCCCCTCATCAGTGAACGCCATCCACGACGCGGCGGGCCAGCACGGAAGAACCCGCGCATCCCCAGGGGCGCGGGGAACTGCGCGACCAACCACGACGACGCCGCACCCGCGACCTGACCGCAACCCCCGCGGCGCGGCGGGGCCACCACGAAAAGACCCGCACAGACCCAGGGGCGCGGAGAACCGTGCGGGCCACCCGTCACCGTGGTCCGGGAGCCGATGGAACGGGGGGTGCCCACGGGCGGAGGACCGGCGCAGCCCGTGGGCGCGGGCGCTGTCGGACCCGTTGTCAGACCCGTGGGGCAGGATGAGTTCGGGGCGTACGACGGGGCGCTGGGGACGGTGCGGGTGAAGGGTGCGGGGATGGAGACGGGGACAGGGGCAGAGGGAGGACTCCCGCCGGTCGCGGCGGGTGCCGCGGCGCAGGCACTGGCGGATCTGCCCGCGCGGCTGCGCAAGCGGCTCGACGGCGCGGTGGCGAAGGCGGCCGGGTGGCCGGTGACCCGGGTGGAGGGCGCCGCGCGGGTGGCGGTGGACGCGGACACCACGGTCGTGCTCGCTCTCACCGAAGACGGCACCGTGGCGAGCGCGGCCGCCGTGACCTGCGACTGCCTGCTCGCCCCGGCGTGCCTGCACCGGGCGGCGGTGCTCGCGGCGGCGCCCCTGGCGGAGGAAGCGGAGGAAGTGGAGGAGCCGCAAGCGCCGCCCGCGGAGGGAGCCGGGCGGAGGGAAGAGGGCGGGGCGGAGCCGTCGGCGCGGCCGGACCCGTTGGGCCCCGCGGCGGAGCAGGCCGCGCAGGCGTTGTGGGCGGCCGGGGTCGCCGTCCTCCGCGAGGGCGCCGTCGCCTCCACGCTGCCGCGTACGAGGCTGCTGCATGCCGCGCAGGCCGCCAGGCTCGTCGGACTGCACCGGCCCTCCTCGGCCGCGGTCCGCGTCGCCCGCCGCCTCACCGAAGCCCGTGGCGCCGAACCGTCCTTCCGGCTAGCCGAGTTGGTGGACGACCTGGCCGAACTGCTCGACCTGACCCGCGTGATACGCGCCGCCGACCCGGCCGACCCCGCGGCCCGCGCCGCCGCGCACCGGGCCGCGGGCGAGGCCCGCCGGACGTACCGCCCGAGCGGATCACTGCGGCTGTACGGCCTGTTCACCGAACCGGTGGCGACCGCGTCGGGTTACGCGGGCGCGCGGACGTACGCCGTCGACCCGGGTGGCGGGCTGCGCACCTTCGCCGTCATCGCCCCCGGGCCGCCCGAGCGGGCCCGGTCGGCCGCGAGCGCCCCGCTGCCCGGCGGCGCCGCCCTCACCCTGCGCGAACTCGGCCGCGGCGCGGGCCTGATCGCCACCGGGGCGACCCTCACCGAGGACGGCCGGATCGGCGGCGGCACGGGGCTGCGTACGGTCACGGCGTCCGGCGCGGACTGGTCCGCCGACCCGCTCGACGCGCTGTGGCACCGGCCGCCCGCGGAACAGGTCGCGGCCGCACTCGCGCACCAGGGCACCGACGCCGACCGCAGACCCGCCGGCGCCGACCTGCTCTTCCTCGAAGGGACCGTGGTCGGCCGGGGCGGGCACGCCGCGCTCGTGCCGGACGGCGGCCCGCCGGTGCTGCTCCACGCCCCCGACGAGAGACCGGAGTTGGCGTACTCCGGCAACCTGCGACGGCTCGCCGAACGCCCGGGCGGACGGGTCCGGCTGATCGGCCGGCTGACCCCCGACCGGCCGTCGGGAGTGGCCGCGCTGGCGCTGACGACCGACGGCGGTGCGCGCTACGACCTGGGGCTCGACCGCCTTCCGCCCGGCGCCCCTCCTCCCGTTTCCGTGCCAGGTTCCGCTTCCGTGCCAGGTTCCGCGCCCGGCCGCGCGGACGGGTCGGCCGGTGCCGGGCACCTGCCATCGATACCGCCGCTCGCTCCCCCACCGGTGGAGTGGGAGCTGCTGAGCCGGGCGGTGGCCCGCACCGTGGCAGGCGGCCGTGCGCTGGCCGCCGCCGCGGTCGACCCCGAACTGCCGGGCCGGCTGGTGGCCGCGGGGCTGCCGACGGCCGCCGCGTGCGCGCGCTCCCTCGCCGCCGCGACCCGGGCCCGCCGTCCGGACCCGCTGGGCGCGATGCTGCCCGCCGACCCGGACGCCTTCGCCACCGCCTGGCTGGCCGCGGCGCTGTACACAGGGGCCGCGGCCCGCGAGTTCACCGCAACCGCGTGGGCCGGGAACACGTCAATCAGCGCGTAGGGGGAGATCTTGCGTGACTGACGGGCGCGGCAGCGCGCCCCACGAGCGAGGGGGCACCGATGCGTGACCGGACCAGACGACTGCGCGCCCGGGCGGCCGGCACCATCCGGACCACCCGCACCGCTCGGATCGGCCCGCTCCGCCCGCGGACGTCGCAGGCACCGAGCGCGTCGCGTACGTCGCAGGCACCGGACGACCCGGGCACATCGGCGAGCCCGCGGACGGCCCAGGCCCCGGCCACCTCGGCCACCCCGGACGGCTCGCCCGCTCCCGCGCCGACCCCGGCCACCCCGGACAGTGCTCGCCCGGCGCGCCGCTTCCGCCCCCGACTCCCACACCTCCCGCGCACCCGCCACGCCCAACGCCGGCTGCTGCGCTGGGCGGTGGCGCTGTGCGTGCTCGCGCTGCTGCCGCCGACCTGGCTGCGGCTCACCCAGGACAGCCGGGTGCGCTCCGAGCAGGACGTGCCGAGCGAGCCCGTGGCCGTGGTCTTCGGCGCCGGGCTGGTCCACGGCACCCCGTCGGCGTACCTCGCGCACCGTCTCGACGCGGCGATCCGGCTGTACGCGGCCGGCAAGGTCCAGGTGATCCTCGCCACCGGCGACAACAGCCGTACGTCGTACAACGAACCGGGCGCGATGCGTACCTACCTGGTCGCGCACGGCGTGCCCAGCTCCCAAGTGGTGCTGGACTACGCCGGGTTCGACACCTGGGACTCCTGCGACCGGGCCAAGCGGATCTTCGGCGTGGACCACGCGGTGCTGGTCAGCCAGAGCTTCCACATCGACCGGGCGCTCGCGCTGTGCAAGGCCGCGGGGATCGACGCGTACGGCGTCGGCGTCGACGAGAAGCACGACGCCACGTGGTACGCCAGCGGGACCCGGGAGCTGCTGGCCGCGGACAAGGCCGCGCTCGACATCGCGATCAAGCCGAGCCCGAAGTTCCTCGGGCGCCAGGAGCCCGGGGTGGCCCGCGCGCTGGCCGCCCCGCCGGGACCGCACATACCCGCGGTTCCCGCCGACCGGTGAGCCCCGCGCGGTGGTAGGGAGCCCACCGATAAAATGACCGTTACGGCCCCTGGTGGCCGCCACCGACCCGAGGGAGCACCCCATGCCGTCCGCCCGGCAGCACACCTACCGGACCGAGCTCGTCTGGACCGGCAACCTCGGCACGGGCACGGACTCGTACCGGTCCTACCGGCGCACCCACGAGGTCACCGCGCCCGGCACACCCGTGATCGCCGGGTCCGCCGATCCGCACTTCCGTGGCGACGCCGACCGCTGGAACCCCGAGCAGATGCTGCTCGCGGCGCTCTCCCAGTGCCACCTGCTCGCGTATCTCCATGTCTGCGCGGTCAACGGCGTCGTGGTCACCGCCTACACCGACCGCGCGGACGGCACCATGGCCGAAACGTCCGACGGCGGCGGGCACTTCACCGAGGCCGTACTCCGCCCCGAGGTCGAGGTCGCCGATCCCGCCATGGCGGAGAAGGCGCTCGCACTCCACGAGCGCGCACACGAACTCTGCTTCATCGCAAGCTCGGTGAACTTCCCGGTCCGGCACGAGGCAACGGTGACCGTCAGCGGAGGGTGACCGTCACCCCCACCACACCCGTCACCGCTCCCATCCCGGCGGCACGTGGATTCGTCGCGCGGTTCCCCGCGTCCCTTGCGGGGCAACGTCCTTCCGTGGAAGGGACCGAGCCGAGGGCAAGGGCGCGGGGAACCGCGGGTCAGCTCAACTGATGCTGCACGAGGTGCCGTTGAGGGTGGCGGCGGTGGGTTTCGGGTCGGTGCCGGACCAGTCGGCGTTGAAGCCGAAGGTGGCGTTGCCGCCGGCCGCGATGGCCCCGTTGTAGGAGAGGTTCGTGGCGCTCACGGTGCTGCCGCTCTGGGTGACCGTGGCGTTCCACGCTTGGGTGACGGTTCTGCTGCCGCCGGGGTAGGTCAGCGCGACCGTCCAGCCGTTGACCGCCGACGCGCTGGTCACGGTGACGTTCGCGGTCAGACCCGTGCTCCACTCGTTGGTGGTGTAGGAGACCGTGCAGGCCCCGCCGCCCGGGGGCGTGGTCGGCGGCGTCGTGGGGGGCGTCGTCGGCGGGGTGGTCGTACCGCTGCCGCCCAGCGCGGTCTGGATCGCGTAGTACGCCGGCTTGGGCTGGTAGTTCTCGTCGTACGGGGTGGCCGCGCCCTGCCCGGGGAAGGTGCTCGGCACCCATGAGGTGGCGTCGTTGAAGCCCCACACCGTGATGCCCTGGCAGCGCGAGACGCCGAGGCAGTCGTCCACCACCTTGGTGTAGTCGCCCGCCTGCTGCTGGAGGTCGGCGGCGCTGGCCGGGGTGTTCATCCGCACGTCGAGTTCGGTGACCGCCACGTCCACGCCGAGGTCGGCGAAGCGCTGCAGGTTCGCCTCGAAGTCCGAGGGGATCTGGCCGAGGATGAAGTGCGCCTGGAAGCCGACGCCGTCGATCGGCACGCCTTGCTGCTTCAGCGACTTGACCAGGTCGTACATCGCGTTGCTCTTGGCGTTCTCGCCCTCGATGTTGTAGTCGTTGATGTAGAGCTTGGCGGCCGGGTCGGCGGCGTGCGCGGCCGTGAGGGCGTCGGCGATGTAGGACTGGCCGATCTGGTTGTACCAGATGTCCGAGCGGTAGCTGCCGTCCTCGTTGAACGGCTCGTTGACCACGTCCCAGTGGACGACCTTGCCCTTGTAGTGCGTGACCTCGTCGGTGACGTGCTTGATCATCAGGTCGTGCACCTGCGCGTTGGTGAAGCTGCCGGACGTCAGCCAGTTCGGCAACTGGCTGTGCCAGACCAGGTTGTGGCCGCGCACCTCCATGTCGTGCTGCTGCGCGAAGCTCACGATCTGGTCGCCGGGCCCCCAGTTGTACGTGCCCTGGGTCGGCTCGACGGTGTCCCACTTCATCTCGTTGCCGGGGGTCACCTCGTCGAACTGCGTGCTCGCGATCGACGCCGACGTGCCGGACAGTTCGTTGGCCATCAGGGCGGTGCCCATGTAGATGCCCTTGGCCTCGGCGAGCGTGCGCAGCGGGGTGTCCGCGGCATGGGCGGACGGCATCGCGGTGGCGACCAGCGCGGCCGTCACGGCGATCATGGCGACGCCGGACCCGCCCAGGGCGGATCTCAGGGTGCGCTTCGAGAACATCGGGGGGTACCTCTCTCCAAGTGGGGTTGGACAGGGTTGCTGCGTCCCCGGGAGCCGCCGCAGCCACGCCGTACGGCTCCCCACGGTTCGAAAGTTTCGGGGACGATTCCGATCTGTGCGCAGACCTTACGACCGCCCCCGTCGAGCGTCAACACTCGCGACGGTCATCGCAGGTGGGAGTAGCGGGAGCGCTCCCACACGCGGGCTGACGCGCGCCCGTCACCGCGCGGTGCACTCCCCGTACCCGGCTCGGCGGCGGGCGGGGTGCGGGCCGGGCCGCACCCCGCCCCCGAGCCGCCCCGCCGTCGAACCGCCCCGCCCCCGAGCCGCGCCGCCGTCGACTCCCCCGCCTACTCCCCGGCCCGTTCCCCCGCCGGACCCCGGTCCTCGCTGTCGGCGCGCGGCGGCGCGCTGCTCGCCCGCTCGACCAGCCGCGTCGCCAGGTCCACCCGCAGGGTGCTCGGCTGCTTGCCCCGGCTCAGGTCCAGCACCAGCCGGGCGGCGGCCTCGGCCATCTCCGTCAGCGGCTGGCGGACCGTGGTCAGCGGCGGGCTGATCCAGCGGGCCAGCGGCAGGTCGTCGAAGCCGACCACGCTCAGGTCCTGCGGAATGCGCAGGCCCAGCTCGCGCGCGGCCTCGTAGAGCCCCAGGGCCTGGAGGTCGTTGCCGGTGAAGACGGCGGTGGGGCGGTCGGGGCGGCGCAGCAGCTCAAGCCCCACGGTGTAGCCGGCCTCGTGGTGGAAGTCGCCGGACCGCACCAGGTCCGGGTCGTAGTCGACGCCGGCGGTCTCCAGGGCGGCGCGGTAGCCGTCGATCCTGGCCCGGTTGCACATCATGCCGCTGGGCCCGCCGATCACGCCGATCCGGCGGTGGCCCAGCTCCAGCAGGTGGCGGGTGGCGGCGAGGCCGCCCTGCCAGTTGGTGGCGCCGATCGCGGGCACGTCCTCGCCCGGGTCGCCGGCCGGGTCCAGCACCACGAACGGGATGTCGCGGCTGGTGAGCTGGGCGCGCTGCGCCGGGTCCAGGTCGGACAGCACCAGGATCACCCCGGTCGGGCGGCGGGCCAGCACACCGTCCACCCAGGTCTGGCCGGGGCTGAGCCGCCCGGCGGACTCCGACAGCACCACGTTGAGGCTCTCCTGGCGGGCCACGTTCTCCACCCCGCGGATCACCTCCATCGCCCAGGAGCTCTCCAGCTCGTGGAAGACCAGGTCGATCAGCGGGGCCGGCTGCACGCTGCCGCGCCGCCGCTGGTAGCCGTGCCGGCGCAGCAGCTCCTCGACCCGGCTGCGGGTGGCCGGCGCGACGTCGCCCCGCCCGTTGAGAACCTTCGAAACAGTCGGAGCCGACACGCCCGCGGCCCGCGCGATCTCGGCAAGCGTCGCGGTGCCGTCACCGGGGGTCTCCGGCTGGTCGTCACGGGGCGGTTGCACGCTGGTGGCACTCATATCAGCGATCGTAGCCCGCCCGGGGGCCGAGGGCAGCGCCCCGCCCACCCCGCACTTCAGCCCATCGGGGGCCGTAAGCTTCGAATCCACCCGCGAAACATTCGCCATCGGGTCCGCCTATTCGCGACCGGGGCGCCCCCTCTCGCCGCTTCTCGACGATCAAGTCACCTTCCCCCCAAGGGCGTTGGCCACGGAACGCAGCCATGCCGGCACGTTCCGGGGGTAGCCGAGCCGGTGACGAGAGGAGGTGTGTCATGGAGACGCAGCAGGTCGAGGTGGTGCGCACCACACCGTGGTGGGCACGGATCGTGATCGGCGTGGTCGTGCTGGGACTGCTGTTCTTCCTGCTCGGGAGGGCGAATCTGCTGCCCGGAATCCCGAACCCGTTCGAGGAGAAGACCACCGACCGCAGCGGCCCGGTGCTGCTCAAGTCGATCCAGGACATGAACCGCTTCGAGGGCGCCAGCGGCAACTTCCAGGTCGTGGTGGACCTCGACAAGGACGCCAAGTTCCTGCCCGACGCCGTCCGCGGCAAGCGCACCCTGTACGTGGGGGCCGGCAGCGTGGACGCCTACGTCGACCTCGGAAAGGTCGGCACCGGCGCGGTGCAGGTCTCCGACAACCGCAGGACCGCGGCGATCCGGCTGCCGCACGCCGGTCTGGAGCGCGCCTCGCTCGACCCCAAGCACTCCTACGTGGTGTCGCAGCAGCGCGGCCTCTTCGACCGGATCGGCGACTTCTTCAGCGGCAACCCCGGCAACATGCAGCAGCTCAACGAGCTGGCCGCGTCGAAGATCCAGACCGCCGCCAAGCAGAGCGAGTTGGCGCAGCGCGCCGAGACCAACACCCGAAGCATGCTCACGCGGATGCTGACGTCGCTGGGGTTCACCAAGGTGAGCGTGGTCTTCGGTACGGCGCCGGCGACGCCCAGCCCTTCCGCCTCCCCGTCCCACTCGCCGACGAGCTGAGCGTCGGGCACGTCCACCGGGTCCGGCAGGTCCTGAACCGGCGGTCGCGAACCGGCGAACTGCGAACCGGCGGGCCCGTCCGGCTCACTCCGAGCCGGCGCCGAACCCCCGGGCGCCCTCCTCGCCCAGCAGGGCGGGCAGCAAGTGCCGCTCCTCGTAGGCGAAGTGCGCCTCCGCGCCGGCGGCGAGGGCGTCGAGCCGGGCCCGTACGGCCGCGGGTCCGGCACCCTCCCGCACCATCGCGCGCAACTCGGCCAGCTCCTGGCCCACTTCGCGGTGCTCGGCCCGCAACCGGGCCAGCACCGGGGCAAGGTGGGGGAAGGCGGAGTCGAAGGCGGGCAGCACCGCCTCTTCGGTGCCGTGGTGCGCGCCCAGCGCGTCGCAGAACGCCAGGCAGTGCACGGCGAGTTCGGCGGTGGCCGGCTCGCCGTACCGCAGGGCGGCGAGTTGGCCGCGCAACTCGGTGTGCACGGTGAGGAGTTGGTAGGCGATGGCGCGGTTGCGGTCGGCGTCCGGCGCCGTGAGGTCCAGGGGGTGCAGCGCCACCACGGGGATGGTCCGCGCGGTCCGGGTCTCGTACTCCCCGTAGGCGGGCACCGCGGCGACCTGCCGGGCCCAGGCGCGGTCGCGTTCCGCCCCGGCCAGCGGCCGCGCGCGGACCGCCAGGGTGCGCACGCCGTCGGCGCCGTCGCCGATCTCGACCTGCGCCTGGGGGTGGGCGAGCAGGTTGTGGTACCAGCCGGGGTGCCGGTCGGCGCCCGCGTTCGAGCCGAACACGTGGAGGGCGTCGCCGTCCCTGGCGTAGCCGATCGGGTGGGTGCGGCGCAGGCCGCTGCGCGCGCCGAGGGTGGTGAGCAGCAGCAGGTCGGCGCCGGCGAACATGCCGCCGACCCGGCCGCCGTTCGCCCGGAACTCCGTGATGACCTGCTCGGTCCAGTCGGCCATGGGAATGCCCCTCTCCGATACGCTCGGACCACGGAAATGCTTCGCTTTGCAAGCAAAGCATCTTTGAGGGCAAAGCTATGGGAGGCGGGCTGCCATGTCAATCACGGGTGACGGCCGCGCGGACGCGGGCGCAGGCAGGGCGGGCGCGGGCGCGGTGGACCCGAGCGGCGCGGCGCCGCGCACGGGCGGTACAGCGCAGGCGGGCGCGGGGGACGCGGGCGCACCAGGCACCGACAGGGCAAGCGCCGGCACGGGAGGCGCCGGCACGGCGGACGGGGGCCCGGTCGGCCCGGACGGTCCGAGCAGCGACTCCGCGGACGTGGGCGCCGACGGCCTCTCCGTCGACGACGGCATCCGCACCCTCCTGCGCCTGATGCCCCGCATGGTCGGCCGGGCCAAGCGGATCAAGCTCCCGGAGGAGCTGAGCGGCTACTCCCTCGCGCCCCGCCACCTCTCGCTCTTCTCCTACCTGCTCTTCGACGGCCCGTTGTCGGTGAACGACCTCGCCACCCGGTTGGAGGTCGCCCCCGCGACGGTGAGCCTGATGGTCAGCGACCTCGCCAAGCAGGGCGTCCTGCGGCGCGACGCCGACCCCGGCGACCGCCGCCGCGCCGTCGTGTCGATCGACCCCGCCCACCACCCCGCCATCAGCAACTGGCTGGCCCGCGGAGCCACCGCCTGGCGACAGGCGCTCACCCCGCTCACCCCCGCCGAACGCCGCATGTTCGTCACCACGTTGCAGACCTACGAGTCGGCGCTCGCCGACGACTGACCATGCGTCAGGCGGCCTTGGAGCCCTGCCGCGGCGCCGTGGACTCGGGTCGGCAGCGCAGACCGGTCCCGGGGGGACCGCATGGGTGAGCAGGCCACGCAGGAGGAGACGCCAGCGCAGAAGAAGGAACGGGCGGGGCAGGATGCATCGCACCCGGTGGTTCGCGGTGGGAGCCGTGGGGCTCGTCGCGGCAGACGGGCAGCGGCTCGTGGCCGTGCCGGAGACCATCGGAATCCTCAGCACGGGCGGCATCTCCCTCCCCCACGGCCGCGGCGTGGGTTTCGGCATCTCCACCAACGGGTCCGTCAAACCGCCGCCCGGCCCCCACGAAGCCGAACTCGGCCTGTGTCAGGACGAGTTCGATGCCGACTGGCACCTGGTCCAAGCCGGAGACGTGATCACCGGGTACGGCGTCCGCGTCAAGGTGCTCAAGATCCGGCGCATGCCCAACCCCGACCACGACGCCATGGACATCCAGGCCGACGCGTCGCCCACCCCGCCACCGACCCCCATCACCCCATCCCCAGCACCCCCGCGACGGCGTCGCGCCCGCCGGACTGAGAGTCCCGCGGGCCCGGGAGCGCGGGTGCGGCTACTCCCCCGGCTCCACTCCGCCGTCGCCGCGGGTGGCCGCGAGGGCTCGGGCGCCCGCGGCGACGAGTCCGGCGACGATCCGGTCGAGGGCGGCGAGGTCGTCCGCGGGCAGGGCGGCCAGCGCGGGTGGGGCGTTGCCGAGGATCGCGTTGGCGCGGGCGGCGGCGGCCCGTCCCTTCTCGGTCGCGGACACGATCTTGGCGCGGCGGTCGGTGGGGTGCTGGTGCCGCTCGACCAGGCCGCGCTCCTCCAAGTCGTCGACCACCAGGGTGAGATAGGGGCGGTCGGAGGCGAGTTCGGTGGCGAGGTCGCTCATCCGGTACGACCGCGCGGCGATCCGGCGCAGCGCCTTGACCCGGAAGAAGCTCATGCCGAGCGCCTCGGCCGTCTCCTTGCGGCGCTCGTTCTGCTCCAGAACGAGGGCCCGCAGGTTGTTCCAGACCCGCTCGGCCGCGTCCGCGGCCTCGGCCGACATCTCGGCCGTGGCGATGCCCGCGGCCTCACCCGAGCCCGCGCCCGCACCCGAGCCCGCACCCGTACCCGGACCCGGACCCGCGCTCCTACCCGGACCCGCGCTCGAACCCCCACCCGCGTCGTCCACATTCACCGTCGTCATGACGTGCTCACCGCCACCTTGTCCTTCTCCGACTCGGGCGCCATCAGCTCCGACGCCGTACGCTCCGCCGTGCCGCGGGCCCAGCGGCCGGTGGTGAGGATACCCAGCAGCAGCACGGCGGCCCCGCACCCGGTGATGATCCACCATGCTCCCGCGTGCAGGCCCGCGGCGAGTGCCGCGCCCAGGACCGCGACACCGAGCGCCTGGCCGACCTGGCGGCTGGTGGACGCGACCGCGGCGGCCACCCCGGACTGGGCGCGGGGCATGCCGGACACGGCGGTGTTGGTGATCGGCGCGTTGATCAGGCCGAAGCCGATGCCGAACAGGACGTACGCGGTGAACAGCTTGACGTTGTCCGTCTCGGCGTCGAACCCGGCGAAGAGCACGCCGCTGGCGGTCATCGTGATCCCGGCGAGCACCAGCGGCAGCCGCGGCCCGCGGGCACCGACCAGCCGTCCGGACAGCGGTGCGAAGACCAGGCACATCACGGCCATCGGCACCATGTAGAGGCCGGCGCCGAGCGCGGACAGGCCCCGGGTGTTCTGGAGGTAGAGGGTGTTGAGGAAGAGGAACCCGCCGAGCGCCGCGAAGCCGCAGACCGCGATGACGGTGGCGCCGCTGAACGGGACGCTGCGGAAGAAGCGCACGTCGATCAGCGGGTCGAACCGGCGCCGTTCGTACCGGGCCAGCGCGGCGATCGCGGCCGCGGCGACCACGAAGCAGCCGACGATCAGCGGGGAGCCCCAGCCCGCGCCGGTGCCCTCGATGATCCCGTAGGTGAGGCTGCCGAGCAGCGCGATCACCAGCACCTGGCCGACCGGGTCGATCCGGCGGGGGCGCGGCGCGCGCGACTCCGGCACGAACCGTGCGGTCAGCGCCAGCGCGGCCACGCCGACCGGCAGGTTGATCCAGAAGATCGAGCGCCAGCCGACCGACTCCACCAGCGCACCGCCGATGATCGGCCCGGCCGCCATGCTGATGCCGACCACGCCGCCCCACACGCCGATCGCCTTGGCGCGCTCCTTGGCATCGTCGAAGGTGTTGGTGATGATCGACATCGCCACGGGGTTGAGCATCGAACCGCCGACCGCCTGGAGCATGCGGAAGGCGATCAGCCAGCCCAGGCCGGGGGCGAGACTGCACAGCGCCGACCCGAGGGTGAACACCACCAGCCCGATCTGGAAGACCCGTTTGCGCCCGATCCGGTCGGCGGTGGAGCCGGACAGCAGCAGCAGCGACGCGATCACCACCAGGTACGCGTCGATCGTCCACTGCAGGCCGGAGAGCGAGGCGTGGAAGTCGCGCTGCATCGACGGCAGCGCGACGTTCAGGATCGTGTTGTCCAGGCTGACGATCAGCAGGCTCATGCAGCAGATCGCCAGGATCAGCATCCGGCGCCGATAGGTCTTCTCGGGCATACCGTCGCGTCCCCACCCTCACATCGCTTGTACAAACAGAATCATTACTACTGTACAACCAAATTCATTACTGTCGTACAACCGTTTTCCCCGACCACCTCCGCCGGTACGGGACAATGGCCGTATGACCGCTGACGCCACCCTGGCCCCGCCCGCGACGGGCACCTCGGCCCCGCCCGCGCCCGGCGCGCTCCGGATCGGCCCGCACACCGTGTGGCCGCCGGTCGTGCTCGCGCCCATGGCCGGGATCACCAACGCGCCCTTCCGCACGCTGTGCCGGGAGTTCTCCGGCGGCCAGGGGCTGTTCGTCAGCGAGATGATCACCACCCGGGCGCTGGTCGAGCGCAACGACAAGACCATGCAGCTCATCCACTTCGACGCCACCGAGACGCCGCGCTCCATCCAGCTCTACGGCGTGGACCCGGTGACCGTCGGCAAGGCGGTGCGGATGATCGTGGACGAGGACCTCGCCGACCACGTCGACCTCAACTTCGGCTGCCCTGTGCCGAAGGTCACCCGCAAGGGCGGCGGCTCGGCCCTGCCCTTCAAGCGGAACCTGCTGCGGGCGATCCTGCGCGAGGCGGTCGGCAGCGCGGGCGACCTGCCGGTGACCATCAAGATGCGCAAGGGCATCGACGACGACCACCTCACCTATCTCGACGCCGGCCGGATCGCTGTCGAGGAGGGTGTCACGGCGGTCGCGCTGCACGGCCGTACCGCCGCGCAGCACTACGGCGGCACCGCGGACTGGGACGCCATCGCCCGGCTCAAGGAACACGTCCCCGAGATCCCCGTACTCGGCAACGGCGACATCTGGTGCGCGGACGACGCGGTGCGGATGATGCGGGAGACCGGGTGCGACGGCGTGGTGGTCGGGCGCGGGTGCCTGGGGCGCCCCTGGCTGTTCGGCGACCTCGTGGCCGCGCTCGGCTCGGGTGCGGCCGGCTCCGGCGGCTCGGCCGGCTCCGGCGGTGACGTCTCCGGCGGCGGCGCTCCCGCCACGCCCGACTTCGGCACGGTGGCCGCGGTGATGCTGCGGCACGCCGAACTCCTCGGGCAGTGGCTCGGCGACGAGACCCGCGGTGTGGTCGACTTCCGCAAGCACGTGCCCTGGTACACCAAGGGGTTCTCGGTCGGCTCCGACGTCCGGCGCGCCCTCGCGATGGCCTCGTCCCTGGCGGAGATGGCCGACCTGCTCGGGTCGCTGGACCGGACGCAGCCGTGGCCGGCCCACGCGGACGGCCCGCGCGGGCGCACCGCGCCCGGCAAGAGGGTCGTCCTGCCGGACGGGTGGCTGAACGACCCCTACGAGTGCGCGGCCCTGACGGAGGACGCGGAGTCGGCGACGTCCGGAGGCTGACCGGCCTCCGGAGGGTGACCCACGTCCGGAGGCTGACCGACCTCCGGAGGCTGGCGCGGGCCGCCCGGCCGACGCCGGCCCTTCACCGTCGCGTGCGGGTCACCACCCTCACGCGCGGGCCGGCGGCGATGTCGGGGCCGCCGTCCTGATCCCGGCCGTGAGCCGGTCGATCAGCGCGTCCCACTCCTCACGGGTGGACGGCTTCCCTCGCACCCCCGGGCGGGTCTGCCAGGGCAGCGGCCCGTCCGGCCTGCGGTACTCGACCCCGAACGCGTCCAGCCGGGCGAGATGCGCCTGGAGGCGGACCCGGAACTCGCCGAAGTCCCGCTCTCCGGTGGTCCACAGCGCCTCCGCGACGGCACACAGCCGGGGGAAGACGTAGTAGTCGACGGTGCGCGGCGAGTCCATGTGCTCGGTCCACACATTGGCCTGTCCGCCGACGACACGGGTCGCTTCCTCCGCGGTGAGCGCCGCCGGGACCGGGTCGAAGGAGTAGGCGTCCTCCAGCGTGAGCGGGATGGAGAACGGGATCGGTTCGTCGTCCTGTTCGGACTGGCGGTAGTCGAGGTAGACCAGGTGGTCAGGGCAGGACAGCACGTCGAAGCCCCGGCGCGCGCCCGTCACGGCTCCGGCGGTGCCCCGCCAGGAGGCGATCATGGCGCTGTCGGGCAGCGGGCCTTCCAGCGCTTCGTCCCAGACCAGCACCCGGCGGCCGAGGGTCCCCAGGTGGTCGGCGAGCTGGGTGGTGAACCACGACTGGAGCCCCTTCTCGTCGGCCAGACCGCGCTCCGCGATGAGTTGCTGGGTGCGCGCGTCCTGCCGCCACTGCTCCTTCGGGCACTCGTCACCGCCGATGCCGACGTGGAGCGACGGGAACAGCTCGGTGATCTCGTCGAGCACGTGGCGGTAGAACGCGACGGTGGACTCCTCGGCGTTGAGCAGGTGGGGGTTGACGCCCCAGCGGGTGCGCACCCCCAGCCGGGCGTCGGTCACCCCCAGTTCGGGGTACGCGGCGATCGCGGCCTGGGAGTGCCCGGGCACATCGATCTCGGGGACGATGCTGATGTGCCGGTCCGCCGCGAAGGCGACGATCTCGCGGATGTCGTCCTGGGTGTAGTAGCCGCCGTGCGGCCGGTTGTCGTCCGGAGCGTCCTCCGCGGCGCCCAGCGGGGAGGACGCGCGCCAGCTGCCCACCTCGGTCAGCCGCGGGTAGCGGCGGATCTCGACCCGCCAGCCCTGGTCGTCGGTGAGGTGCAGATGCAGCACGTTCAGCCGGTGCAGGGCGAGCAGGTCGATCAGGCGCAGCAGCGCGTGCTTGGGCATGAAGTGCCGGGCGACGTCGAGCAGGAGACCGCGCCAGGCGAACCGCGGCCGGTCCTCGACGGTGACCGCGGGGACGCTCCACCGGGGCGCGTGGCCGGTGGCGGCGGCACGGTACACGTCGGGCGGCAGGAGTTGCAGCAGGGTCTGGCCGCCGTAGAAGACGCCCGCGCGGCTGCCGCCCGCCACCCGGATGCCCTCGGGCTCGACGGTGAGCCGGTATTCCTCCGGGCCCAGGGCGTCGTCCAGTTCGAGGGCGATCCGCCGGGGCGCGTCGGTGTTCAGCGGAAGCGGGAGGCGGGTCGGGCGCCGCAGCGCGTCGAGCAGCCAGTGCGCGGTCGGCAGCAACTCGGGCGGCGCGGTGAGGCCGGTGGCTTCGTCCAGCGGGAAGGCTCCGGAACGGCGGTGCACGGAGGCCGGGCGGGGCAGCAGCATCGGGAGGTCAGCCTTTCACGGCTCCGGCGGACACACCGGAGACAAGTTTGCGCTGGATGATCATGAAGAAGAGGACGACGGGGAGCGAGAAGACGACCGACCCGGCCATCTGACCGCTGAAGTCGGTGCCGGTCAGCGGGGTGGAGAACGAGGCGAGCCAGACCGGCAGGGTGTAGTGGCTCTGGTCCTTCATGAAGGTGAACGCGATGAGGTAGTCGTTCCAGGCGGCGATGAAGGCGAAGATTCCGGAGGCGATCACGCCGGGGACGACCAGCGGGAAGAGGATGCGGGAGAGCACCTGCCAGGTGCTCGCGCCGTCGATGCGCGCGGCTTCCTCGATCTCGACCGGGATGGCGACGAAGAAGCCGCGCATCACCCAGATGGAGAACGGCAGCACCAGCGCCAGGTACGCCAGGATCAGACCTGTGTACGTGCCCAGCAGCCCGGCCTTGTTGAAGACGATGAAGGTCGGGATGAGCAGCGCGGTGCCGGGCAGCATCTGGACGGCCAGGATCGCGACCATGATGGTGCGCCGGCCGCGGAACCGGAACCGGGTCAGGGCCGCAGCGGCGAACATCCCCAGCACGACGGAGAGCGCCACCGTCCCGCCCACCACGACGAGGCTGTTCCTGAGGTCCCGGGCGAAAGCGGTCTGGTTGATCGCGGCGTCGAAGTTCGCCGGCGTGGGCGAGGTGGGAAAGAACCGCGGGGTCGGGGTCATGGCCTGGGACCGCGGTTTGAACGCCGTGTTGATCATCCAGTAGACGGGGAAGAACCACAGGACGCAGAACACCGCGGCGGTGAGGTTGGCGCCGACGCGCCCTCGCCGCCCTCGGCGCCGTCGAGGACGGCGCGCGGAAACGGCAGCGGAAGCAGAAGCAGAGGCGGCAGCAGAAGCCGAGGCGGAAGCAGCAGCGGAAGCAGCGGCCGAAGCAGAAGCCGACGCGGAAGTGCTCGGGCGGCGGGTCACAGATCCTCCCCGGAACGCAGCAGGTTGCGGATGTAGAGGGCCGTGAGTCCGAGCAGGACGACGGTGGTGACCACGGACAGCGCCGCGCCCTGCCCGATGTGGAAGTTCACGAAGGCGGTCTTGTAGGAGTAGATCCCCAGCGTGGTCGTGGCGTCGTCGGGTCCGCCGGAGGAGATCAGCCAGATCTGGTTGAAGACGTTGAAGTCCCAGATCACCGACATCAGCGTGACCAGGAGCAGGGTGGGCCGCAGCATCGGCAGGGTGATCGACCACCACACGCGCCACTCGCCGGCGCCGTCCAGCCGTGCGGCCTCGTCGAGTTCGGCCGGAAGCTGGGTGAGGGCCGCGTAGAGGGTCAGCGCGATGAAGGGCACCGCCTGCCAGACGACGAGCGCCCCGATGGACAGGTAGGCCAGCCAGGCGTTGTTGGACCAGTCGGTGCTGGTCATGTCGCCGAAGAGGTGGGTCTGGGTGAGCAGCCAGTTGACCACGCCGTACCCGGGCTGGAACAGCCACTTCCACACCAGCGAGGAGGCGACGGTGGGCATCGCCCAGGCGAAGATCAGCACCACCGTGGTGAGGGTGCGCATGCCGCTGCCGAGCTTGGTCAGCAGATGGGCCACGCCGGTGCCGATGACGACGCTGCCGAGCACCATGGCCGCGGTGAAGACGGCGGTGCGGCCCAGCGAGCGCCAGAACTCGGCGCTGCCGAACAGGGTGCCGTACTGGCTGAAGCCGACGATCCGGTAGGCGCCGGTGAACAGGGTGCGCTGGTCGTAGTCGGTGAACGAGGCCCACACGAGGAACGCGATCGGCAGCACGCTGACGGCGATCAGGACGAGCCCGGCGGGGGTGAGCAGCAGCCACGGGGCCAGGTGGTGGCGACGGCGCCGCGGTGCGGGGCCGGGCGGAGAACCGGTCGGAGGGGCGTGGCGGACACGCGTCATCAGGGAACTGGTCATGGGTCTTCTCTGGGTTCTGGCGGACAGCGCGGCCGCCGAACACCTGGTCGCGTGCCCACGCTGGTCGGGGGGTCGACCGGAATCGCCGGTACGACGGGGGCCGGTGACGGCCGCGGGTCAGAGGATCACCCCTCCGCGCCGACAGCCGGCGGCGCGGTCCTGGATCACGCGGGGCCGGTCACTGACCGGAGTTGAGCACCTTGGACGCGGCGCCGTCGAAGGCCGTGGCCGCCGTGGACGGCGACTTGGAGCCGGAGGCGATCGAGCTGAAGAGGCTGTTGATGTCCTTGTCGCCCTCGATCTGTGCCCAGTCGGCACTGGCCGGGGTGGCGTCGGAGCGCAGCGCGGCCTCGAAGAAGCCCTTGTTGAGCGCGGTGAGGTGCGCCTTGGCCGCCGTGATCCCCTGGGAGCTGTTGGGGATGAAGCCCTCCTTGCCGGCGATCCAGGTGGACTGCACGCTCGGGCTCGCCGCGATCTTCGTCCAGGCGAGGGCGAGTTCGGTGTTCTTGCTGTGCGCGGCGATGCCCCAGTCCGAGCCGCCGAGGAACACCGGCTGGTTCCGGCCCGACGTGCCGGGGAACGGGAAGGTGCCCAGGTCGGAGTCGGTCAGCTTCGGGTTGGCCTTCTCGATGGCGGCGATGAACCCGCTGGTGGCGATGATGGCCGAGGTCTTGCCGTCGGCGAGCACCTGCGTCTGATCGGGCGTCAGCACGTCGACGGTGCGCGACGCGGGGCTGGAGTAGGCGTTCTGGAACGCCTTGAACGCCCGCAGTCCCCGCTGGGCCGCGGCCGAGGTCAGCCCCGGTTGCCAGTCGGAGCCCTTCTTCGTGGCGATGGCGCCGCCCGCGTCCCAGACGTACTGGATGCCCGCGTACCAGTTCTGGCCGGGGTAGTAGAAGGGCGAGAAGTCCTTGGCCGGGTGGGCGGTGCGCACCTTGTCCAGGTCCGCGGTCAGTTCGGCGTAGGTCGTGGGCGCCTTGGTCACCCCGGCCTGCGCCCACATGGTCTTGTTGTAGATGACCGCGCGCGCCCCGGCGAAGCCCGGGACACCGTAGAGATGCCCGTCCACGGTGGCCGGGTCGACCAGGCCGGCCAGCCAGGTCTGCTGCTGCGCCAGGTCCTCGCGGTAGGAGGTGAGGTCCTTCAGGCCGCCGTTCGCGGCGAACGCGGCGACCTGGGTGTTGCCGATGTCCAGCACGTCGGGCGGGTTGGCGGTCGACAGCGCCGTGGTGACCTTGGTGGTGATGTCGTCCCAGCTCTGCACCTGGATGCTGACCTTCGCCCCGGTCTGCTGGGTGAACCGGCTGTCGATCGCCTTGAGCACGGCGTCGCTGTAGTCGCCGTCCATCACCCACACGGTGAGCTTGCCGCCCTTGCCGCCGGTGGCCGAGACCTGGCGCTGGTCGGTGCTGGAGCCGCCGTTCCCGGCACTGCCGCAGGCGGCCAGGCCACCGGCCAGCGCGAGCACGAGGGCGGCCGCGAGCGTGCCTTGTCTGTACGTCATGGTGCTTCCTTCGGGGCATGTCCGGTGACGGTCACCGGTTTTCCGGCAGAACTCATGGCTGTGCGGCGGGGCGCGGGACGAACAGCTCGCGTCCGCGGACGCCGGTACGAAGGCCCGGTCTCGCGCGCGCGACCGGGCGGTCAGAGGACGTTCAGTTCTCCGGCGAGCACGAGGCACGCCGCGCCCTGGAGGATCAGGTCGTGGTCCTCGGTCAGGGCCCTGATCCGCAGCGAGGCGCCGATCGGCGGCAGGGTGCGCATCCGGACGGTGTCGGCGGCGGCCTCCAGCAGCGGGCCCTGGAGCAGTTCGGCCGCGCCGACGAGGACCAGTTCGTTGAGGTTGAGCGCGCAGGCGATCGGGGCGAGCACCATGCCGAGCGCCTCGCCGGCGCCGGTCAGGATCTCCGCCCGCTGCCCGGCGCCGGCCTCGGCCAGCCGCTCCCGCAGGCAGCCGGCGTCGATCAGGGGGTCGAGGCACCCGCGGCGGCCGCAGATGCACAAGGCTCCGGCCGGATCGACCGTGACGTGCCCGATCTCCCCCGCGGCGAACTGCTCCCCCTCCACCAGCTGGCCGTCCACCACCAGCCCCGCGCCGACCCCGTGTTCGGTCAGGATCACCATCAGGTTCAGCGAGCGCGCCTCTCGCAGATGGAGCACCGCCAGCGCGGCGGCGTTCGCGTCGTTGCCGACGTACGCCGGGACACCGAACCGCTCGGTGAGCCGTGCGGCCATCGGCAGGCCCTGCCAACCCAGGTGCGCCGCATGGCGGATGACTCCCCGGTCGTCCACGGTGCCGGGCGTGGCCACGCCCAGGCCGAGCACCCGGCTCGGGGCCGCGTCCACCAACCGGGCGGCCAGTTCGGCGACCAGGTCCCAGGCCGCCGCGCCGACGGCGTCCCCGATGTCGGTCCTGGCCCGGGCCACCACCCTCCCGCGCAGATCCGTGACCGCTCCGGAGAAGTGGCCGTCCGGCGAGAGGTCCAGCACGACCGCGCTCCTGCTGCCGTCCTGGATCTCCACCAGCGGGGACGGCTTGCCGCGCCGCGGGCCGCTCTCCACCGGCCGCTCCGCGTACGCCACCAGGCCGTCCGACTCCAACTCCGCGACCAGCGCCGAGATCGTCGGCGCCGTCAGCCCGGACTCGCGGGTCAGGTCCGCCCGGCTCATCGCGCCCTGGCGGTACAGGGTCGTCAGGACCAGCGAGCGGTTGTGGGCTCGGCTGTCCTGGGTCTGCGCCTTCGTGCGCTCGGCCCGTCTGCGCGGAACGGGCGGCAGAGCGAACAGCCCCCTGGGCGGGCGCTGTCCCTTGGCCGTCCTCGCATCACTCACCGGGGCTCCAATTTCTTAGATGTCTTTACTTAAGACGCCTTAAGGCTGGCTCGGCGGCGTACCCCTGTCAAGGGGTGCGGCGGCCCCGGGATCGCCAACGGCGGCCCTCCGCAGCCCTCTTGACAGGACCGGAACAGCATCCCAACCTTCTAAGGCCCCTTAAATTAAGCGTCTTAAGTTATGGACGCCCTCGCGCGCGGCGTTCACGACACCTGCCGCCCTCGGCGGCCCAGCCCGCAGTCCCCTCGCCCTACGGAGGCAAACCCATGCCACCCAGCAGATCCCGATCCGCCACGTCCGGACGCCGGAGGACAGCACTGACCGGAACCCTGTCGGGGCTCCTCGTGGCCGGGCTGGCGGTGACCGGGCTGGTGAGTCCGACCTCCGCGGCGGCGGCCGGCGCGGGGCCGATCACCATCGGCGGAAAGTGCCTGGACGACGCGGACTTCGGCACCGGCAACGGCTCGGTCGTCCAGGTGTTCACCTGCAACGGCTCGGCGGCGCAGAACTGGACCTGGCAGGCCGACGGCGCCCTCACCGTGACCATCGGCAGCACCACGAAATGCCTGGACGTCACCGGCGCCTCGAACGCCGACGGCGCCCTCGTCCAGCTCTACGACTGCGTCGCCGGCGCCCCGCAGCAGGGCTTCCGGCACCTGCCCGACGGCACGCTCTACAGCGCCAGGTCCGCCAAGTGCCTTGCCGTGCAAGGAGGTTCGATCGAGGACCACGCGCGCGTCGGCCTGGAGCCCTGCGACCCCGCCCAGAGCACCGAGCAGTGGTCCGCGCCCGCCGCACCGGCCTCGGGGTACACCCTGTCCGGGGCCGCCCCCGTCCCGTACGACCGCTCCGACGACACCCCCGCGTCCGTCTTCACCGACCAGGACGGCAGCTTCTACTACACCCAGGCCCACTCCCTGTACGGGCCGACCGACTCCCGGCAGTGGAAGTTCTACACCGGCGCCGACTTCGACCACTCCTCCGACGCGTCGATCGACACCGCGGTCAACCCCGCCAACAGCGCCGACCGCAACGACGACACCACCTGGCGCTGCAACAACAGCCCGACCGGCACGTCGGCCAGCTACGACACGGCCGACCTCGCCGGATACGCGGAGCGCAACTACTGCGACCTGAGCGGCGTATGGGTCGACCCCGACACCGGCTGGTGGTACGGCCTGGTCCACAACGAGTTCACGCCCAGCCCCTTCGACGACGGCATGCACTACGACGGGATCGACTACGCCGTCTCCAAGGACCACGGCGCCACCTGGGCGATCCAGGGCCACGCCATCACCTCGCCGTACAGCACCCAGCGGGGCGACACGGCCGCCTTCCCGCAACAGACCTACTCCTACGGCGACGGCGACCAGCGCATGTTCGTCGACTACGCCTCCGGCTACTTCTACGTCTTCTACGCCTCCCGCACCCTCAACAAGTCCGGCGGCGGGTCCATCTGGGAGGAGCACGCCGCACGCGCCCCCCTCTCGCAGAAGATGGCCGGCTCGTCCTGGCAGAAGTGGTACGACGGCGCCTGGCAGTCCCCCGGCGTCGGGGGCGCCGAGAGCGACATCGTCCCCGCGGACGGCGGCGGCCCCGGATACATCGACGCCGGAGACGACTACCACCCCGCCACCGCCGGCAGCACCGCCGCCCAGGTCAGCGCCGGCACCCTGCCGGACAACTCCCAACTGGCCGTCATGAACGTCGCCTGGGACGCCTACCTCGGCAAGTACATCGCCACGCCGCAGAACAACGTCGCCCAGAACACCGGCGTCGACACCCCGCTGCATGTCTACGCCACCGACAGCCTGGCCGGCGAGAAGTGGGTCGACCTCGGCCTGGTCACCAGCGACACCAACGGCGCGTGGTACCGCTGGTTCCTGGACCCCGCCAACAAGACCAGCTCCACGGTGGTCGGCAGGACCTTCCGCTCGTACTGCGCCTTCGAGTGCTCGGGCGACAGCCAGGGCGAGTACGTCGACGTCACCCTGGCACCGACCTCGTCCTCCCTGCTGCCGGCGGCGCCCGTCACCGGCGCCACGCAGATCACCGCGGGCAACGGCCGGTTCCTCAAGCAGAGCGGCACCTCGCTGACGACCACCTCCTCCTCCCGGGCCGCCGACCAGCACTGGACCTTCACCGCCACCGGCGACGGCTTCTACACCGTGGCCAACGCCGCGACCGGCCAGGTCCTCGGGGTGGGGACCGGCGACGCCGGACGCGCCTGGGGCGCCCCGGTCACCGTCGGCACGCCCGGCTCGGCCCCCGCCGTCGGCCGGCAGTGGAGCGTCCAGAAGACGACGTCGGGCGGCTTCCGCCTGGTCAACCGGTACAGCGGGCTGGCGCTCAGCATGACCGCGGGCGCCGTGACCACCTCGCCGCAGCGCGGCTGGGACAACAGCACCGCGAAGGGCGGCGACCGGACCCCGTCCGCCGCCCAGCTGCTCTCCTTCACTCGCTGAGCGGCGCCCCCCAACGCCCCCCAACTCCCCCCGGCGAACCCCGGCGAACCCCGGCGAACCCCCGGCCCGTCCCGGTGCCTGCCGCCGCCCCGCACCTCGCGCGGCGGCAGGCACCCGCACCTCGCGCGGGCACGCACCCGCCTCCTCCCCTGCGTACTCCGCGTACGTCCAACAGATGAGACACCGGGCACCCGGAACGCGTGATTCCCGCCACGCCTGATACCCATTGCGCTCAAATGAGCGCACATCAGAGCGCCCTACTTCTCGAATGCTCGGCACTCAGTGCCACCCCGGTTGCGTACACCCAACCTCCGCACCCGTCACCCTGCGTACGCGAACCGCCCGCCGCACCTCGCGCTGCGAGGTCTTCCGTTCGACTCGTGAACGGAGGGCCCGGCCCCGAGGGACGGCCGCGCACTTTGGATTAGACGGCAGACGAGCGGTTACACCCGTGTGTCGTGGTGATGGACATACTTGGGCACCTTCGAGATGGGTACGCTCCCCGCCGTCAGGGCATCCAGGACGCGAGGAGTCAACGGACCCGTGTCGACACGCGAGAAGAAGCGCAAGTACGTCTACGACTTCACAGAGGGCAACAAGGACCTCAAGGACCTGCTCGGCGGGAAAGGTGCGAACCTCGCCGAGATGACCAACCTCGGTCTGCCCGTCCCTCCGGGCTTCACCATCACCACCGAGGCGTGCAAGGTCTACCTGGAGTCCGGCGCGGAACCGGCCGCGCTCCGCGACGAGGTGAGTGCGCACCTCGACGCGCTGGAGCAGCGGATGGGCCGCACGCTCGGCCAGCAGGACAACCCGCTGCTGGTGTCGGTGCGTTCCGGGGCGAAGTTCTCCATGCCCGGGATGATGGACACCGTCCTGAACATCGGGCTGTCGGACGCGTCGGTGGCCGGCCTGGCCGCGCAGGCCGGCGGCGACGAGCGGTTCGCCTGGGACTCCTACCGGCGTCTGGTGCAGATGTTCGGCAAGACCGTGCTCGGGGTGGACGGCGACCTCTTCGAGGAGGCGCTGGAGGAGGCCAAGCGGGCCAAGGGCGCCGACAGCGACCTCGGGCTCGACGCCGCCGACCTGCGGCAACTCGTCGACGAGTTCAAGGCGATCGTCGCCAGGCAGGCCGGGCGGGACTTCCCGCAGGAGCCGCGCGAGCAGATGGACCTGGCGATCCGGGCGGTCTTCGACTCCTGGAACACCGAGCGGGCCAAGCTCTACCGCCGCCAGGAACGCATCCCCGGCGACCTCGGCACGGCCGTCAACGTCTGCTCGATGGTCTTCGGCAACCTCGGCCCCGACTCCGGCACCGGGGTGGCCTTCACCCGCGACCCGGCCAGCGGCCAGCAGGGCGTCTACGGCGACTACCTGCAGAACGCGCAGGGCGAGGACGTGGTGGCCGGCATCCGCAACACCGTGCCGCTCGCCGACCTGGAGTCGATCGACAAGGCGTCGTACGACGAGCTGATGAAGATCATGGAGACGCTGGAGACGCACTACAAGGACCTGTGCGACATCGAGTTCACCATCGAGCGCGGGCACCTGTGGATGCTGCAGACCCGGGTCGGCAAGCGGACCGCGGCCGCCGCCTTCCGGATCGCCACGCAACTGGTGGACCAGGGGCTGATCGACGAGGCCGAGGCGTTGCAGCGGGTCAACGGGGCGCAGCTCGCCCAGTTGATGTTCCCCCGGTTCGAGGACTCCGCGACCGTCGGCGCCAGGTTCCAGCGGATCGGCTGGGGCATCGCCGCCTCGCCGGGCGCGGCCGTCGGGAAGGCGGTCTTCGACTCGTACACCGCGGTGAAGTGGTCGCGGTCCGGGGAGCGGGTCATCCTGATCCGGCGCGAGACCAACCCGGACGACCTCAACGGCATGATCGCCGCCGAGGGCATCCTCACCTCGCGCGGCGGCAAGACCTCGCACGCGGCGGTGGTGGCGCGCGGGATGGGCAAGACCTGCGTGTGCGGCGCGGAGGAGCTGGAGGTCGACACCAAGCGGCGGCGGCTGACCGCGCCCGGTGGCGTGGTGATAGAGGAGGGCGACCTCATCTCGATCGACGGGTCCTCGGGGAAGGTGTACGTCGGGGAGGTGCCAGTGGTGCCGTCGCCGGTGGTCGAGTACTTCGAGGGCCGGATGCACGCCGGCGCCGAGGAGGCCGACGAACTCGTGCAGGCGGTGCACCGGGTGATGGCGTACGCCGACCGGGTGCGGCGGCTGCGGGTGCGGGCCAACGCCGACAACGCCGAAGACGCTTCGCGGGCCCGGCGGTTCGGCGCGCAGGGCATCGGGCTGTGCCGCACCGAGCACATGTTCCTGGGCGAGCGGCGGGAGTTGGTGGAACGGCTGGTGCTGGCCGACACCGACGCCGAGCGGGAGGAGGCGCTGGGCGCGCTGCTGCCGCTGCAGAAGGCCGACTTCGTGGAGCTGTTCGAGGCGATGGACGGACTGCCGGTCACCGTACGGCTGTTGGACCCGCCACTGCACGAGTTCCTGCCCGACATCACGGAGTTGTCGGTGCGGGTCGCGCTCGCCGAGGCCCGCAAGGACGAGAACGAGAACGACCTGCGGCTGCTGCAGGCCGTGCACAAGCTGCACGAGCAGAACCCGATGCTGGGGCTGCGCGGGGTGCGGCTCGGCCTGGTCATCCCCGGGCTGTTCGCGATGCAGGTGCGCGCGATCGCCGAGGCCGCCGCGCACCGCCGCTCGGTCAAGGGCGATCCGCGCCCGGAGATCATGGTCCCGCTGGTCGGCACCGTGCAGGAGCTCGAACTCGTCCGCGAGGAGGCCGACGCGGTGATCGCCGAGGTGGAGGCGGCCACCGGCACGGACCTCAAGCTCTCCATCGGGACCATGATCGAGCTGCCGAGGGCCGCGCTGACCGCCGGTCAGATCGCGGAGGCCGCCGAGTTCTTCTCCTTCGGCACCAACGACCTCACCCAGACGGTGTGGGGCTTCTCCCGTGACGACGTGGAGGCGTCGTTCTTCACCGCCTACCTGGAGAAGGGCATCTTCGGCGTCTCCCCGTTCGAGACGATCGACGTCGACGGGGTGGGCGCGCTGGTCCGCTCCGCCGCCGAGGCGGGCCGCGCGGTCCGCCCGGGCCTCAAGCTCGGCGTCTGCGGCGAGCACGGCGGCGACCCGGAGTCGGTGCACTTCTTCCACCGGGTCGGCCTCGACTACGTCTCATGCTCGCCCTTCCGCATCCCGGTGGCCCGTCTCGAAGCGGGCCGGGCGGCGGCCCGTTGACCAACTGAACCGGGGCCGGGTCCGGCCCGCCGGCGGCGGCCCTTGCCCTGGGGCCCCAACCCTCACCGCCCGGCACCCCCGGACCCGGCCCCTCACCCCCGGGGGCGGCGCTTCGTGCGGAGGCGCCGCCCCCGGGCATGTCCCTCCGACTCATCGGCTCGCCACGGCGCCTTGAACGAACCCGCACGGAAGAGCCCGTCGCACCCGGACGATCCGGCAGGTGGACGACGCGGGCGCGCAGTCGGGCGGTCCCGTGCGCCAGGGCGTCGTTATCTTCGGACGGGGGTGGGGGCGAGTGGGTGTTCGGGGTGGCTCGGGGGTGGCGGGGAGGGCTGGTCGGCACGGGGGTTGGGGTCGGTGGGGGCGGGGTGGGCGCGACGCGCCCGAGCGGGCCGAACGGTGACCGGTACAGGCAAGAGTTACCGAGATGTCCGGATTCCGTAACGCGAGGCGATCATGCGTCACAACGGGTGGCGAAGCGGTCACAGTGAGGTTGCCCGGCGGGTCGCCGGGTATCCGCACCACTCGTCCCGGTCCCGTACCGGACCCGCACGAAGGGGGACACATGTCCCGTATCGCCACCCGTATGACCGCCGCCGCGATCGGCGCCGGCGCGCTGCTGGCCGCCGCGGCGCTGCCGGCCGTCGCCGCCGACGGCCGGCAGCACCTGCCGGCCCACCACCCGCAGCGCTCCGCGGTGGTCCTGGGAGCGGTCCACCACGACAGCGCAGGGCGCGACACCCACTCGGCCAGGGCGCTGGACACGGAGTGGGTCACGGTCGCCAACACCGGCCGCAACGCGGTCAACCTGAACGGATGGACGCTGTCCGCGAGCGACCACCACGTCTACCGGTTCAGCCACCTCACCCTGGCCGGCCACAAGTCCGTACGGGTGCACACCGGCGCGGGCCGGAACACCACGCGCGACGTCTACCAGAACAGCCGCACCCTGCTGTGGGCCCACGCCACCGAGACCGCGACCCTGCGCGACAGCCGCGGGCACCTGGTCGCCAGCAAGTCGTGGGGCAAGCGCGACGAGCACCGCGGCGGGCGGGCCGGAGACCACCGCGCGGATGACCACCGCAACGGGGAGCACCGCGCCGGCGACCACCGCGCCGACAATCACCGCACCGGCGACCACCGCAACGACCACCGCTGAGCCGCGGGCCCACCGCTGAGCCGTAGTACGCCGTGCCGCCCCGTCGCCCGCACCAGGGCGGCGGGGCGGCCGTACGCCCAGGCCCCAGGGGGTCGGTGCTCGTTCACACCGCCAGCGGCCGGCGGCTGCGCTCCTCCTCCGCGAGGACCAACGCGTGCAGCCGGTCCAGCCGTTCGCGGGTGGTCGCGTCGGTCGGGACGTACGTGGTCAGCCGCGACCCCTGCCGCGGGCCGAGCCACAGGTGGGTGAAGTCGAAGGCGAGCAGGCCGACATCGCGGTTGAGGTAGCGCTTGACGTGGCTGTCCGGCTGGACCAGCACCTCGTGCCGCTCCCACAGCGCGCAGAACTCCGGCGACCCCTGCTGGAGCCGTTTGAGCAGGGCCTTCCAGGCCGGTTCGGCGAGGTGCTGGGCCATGGACGCGCGGAACTTCGCGGCCATCAGCCGGATGTTCTCCGCGCGGTCCAGCATCCCTTCACGCCACACCGGGTCGGTGAAGGCCAGCCACATGAGGTTGCGGTCCTCGGGCGGCATCCGGTCGAGGTCGCCGACCAGCCGCCCGTAGGTGCGGTTGTGGGCGATGATGTCGTAGCGGCTGTTGAAGACCGCGGCGGGCAGCGGTTCGAGCTGGACGAGCATGGCGCGCACGGTGGCGGACATGCCCGGGCAGTCCAGGTCCGGATGCGGGTCGGCGGCCCCGGCGAGCGTGAACAGGTGGCTCCGCTCCATCCGGTCCAGCATCAGCGCGCGGGCGATCGCGTCGGCGACCTGCCCGGACACCTGGATGTCCCGGGCCTGCTCCAGCCACGTGTACCAGGTCACCCCGACCGCGGCGAGCTGCGCGACCTCCTCGCGGCGCAGCCCGGGCGTGCGCCGGCGGCGGCCGGGCGGCAGGCCGACCTGCTCCGGCGAGATCCGCTCCCGGCGGCTGCGCAGGAACGACGCGAGTTCGTGCCGGCGGCTCTCGGCGGCCACCCCGGCGTCCACCGCCTCGACCCGGTCCACGGCTTTGCGGCCGGAAACCGTACGGCCTGCGGCCATGCGGTCGGAGGCCACACGGGCGGAAACCGTACGGGCGGCGCCTGGCGCGGTCGGTGTCATGCTCCCAGCGTGCCGCACTCCGCAGACCGTTGCCAGGTGGTGCTCATACCTGGATAAACGCTCTCTGGTACCCCCCTGAGCAGAGGTCCATCGTTGGCCGGGTGACCGAACGCATGGAACACACCCTGACATCCCGGGCCCAGGTGCTACCCCGGGTCACCCACCTCGGCACCGGCCGGCACACCGGCAACAGCACCGGCACCGGCACCGGCACCGGCAAGAGCTCCGGCACGGGCACGGGCACCACCCCCGCCCCCTCCCCCGGCCTGAGCGCCCTCGGACTGCTGACCGTCCTGCTGGGCGCCGCCCTCCCGATGGTCGACTTCTTCATCGTCAACGTCGCCCTGCCCACCATCGACCGCGACCTCAACGCCGGCTCCGCGGTGCTGGAGATGGTGATCGCCGGCTACGGCGTCGCATACGCCGTGCTGCTCGTGCTCGGCGGCCGGCTCGGCGACATGTTCGGCCGCCGCAACCTCTTCCTGTGGGGCCTGGCGCTGTTCGCGCTGACCTCGCTGGCCTGCGGACTCGCGCCCAACGCGTGGAGCCTGGTCGGCGCGCGGGTCGCGCAGGGCGCCGCGTCGGCGCTGCTGCTGCCGCAGGCGCTGGCCACCATCCAGTCCGCGACCTCCGGCAGCAGCCGCGCCAAGGCGCTGAGTTACTACGGCGCGACCGCGGGCATAGCCAGCGTGGTCGGACAGGTGCTCGGCGGTGTGCTGGTCTCCGCGGACATCGCGGGCAGCGGCTGGCGGGCGATCTTCCTGGTGAACGTGTCGGTCGCCGCGGTCGCGTTCGTCCTGGCGCTCCGCACGGTGCCGGAGACCAGGTCGCAGCACCCGGCGCGGATCGACCGGGCCGGCACCGGGCTGCTCGCGGTGACGCTGGTCGCGCTGCTGCTGCCGCTCACCGAGGGCCGTGCGGCGGGCTGGCCGGTGTGGGCGTGGGCGCTGCTGGCGCTGTCGCCGTTCACCGCGGCCGCGTTCGTGGCGGTGGAGACGCGCGGCGAGCGCGCCGGCGGCAACCCGCTGCTGCCGCCGTCGCTGGTCCGTATCCACAGCGTGCGCAGCGGGCTGATGCTGATCGTGCCGTTCTGCCTGGGCTTCGGCGGCTTCATGTTCGTGGTGGCGGTGGCGATGCAGGACGGGCTGAGGTTCAGCGCGCTGCTGGCGGGCGCGGCGCTGGCCCCGCTGTGCGCGGCGTTCTTCGCCGCCTCGCTGCTCGGGCCGCGGATGGTCGCGCGGTGGGGACGGCTCACGGTGACCGCAGGGTCGCTGACCCAGGCCGCGGGCCTGCTGATCCTGGCCGCCACCTTCCTCTGGGGCTGGCCGCACCTGGGGGTGTGGGCGCTGGCACCGGGCATGGCGGTGACCGGGTTCGGGCAGGGCCTGGTGCTGCCGGTGGTGTTCCGGATCGTGCTGAGCGAGGTGCCCGCGGCGCAGGCCGGGGTCGGCAGCGGTGCGATGGCCACCACCCAGCAGTCGGCGCTGGCGCTGGGCGTCGCGACGCTCGGCACCCTGTTCCTGAGCCTGTCGACGTCGATCGGCGTGCGGGACGCGCTGGTGTGGACGCTGCTCGCGCAGCTCGTGGCGGTGGCGGCGACGGTCGCGCTGAGCCTGCGGCTGCCGCGCAGGGTGGTGTGAGCGGAGGGCTTCCCGCCAGTCCTGCCAGTCCCGCCAGTCCCACCCCTCCCGCGGTCCCGCGGTCCCACGCCGGGGCGGGGCGGGCCGGGGGCGGGGCCGGTGCGGACCTCGAAACGGGGGACACGCCGGGCACCCGGCGACGAGGCGAACGCACGGAAGATCCGCTTCCCGCGTGCGACGGTGAGGGAATGCCCGACGCCGACCCGCCCCCGTAGCGGCGCTCCCCCGCCGCACCCCGCGTGACGCCCGGCCCCGCCCGTACGCCCTGTGCCGTCCCACCCCGCCCCCGCCCCACCCGTCCTCACGAGGAGATCCCGATGCGCACCCACACCCTCGGCGCCACCGGCCCCACCGTCTCGGCCATCGGCCTGGGCTGCATGGGCATGTCCGCGGTCTACGGCCCGACCGACGACGCCGAGTCCACCGCCACCATCCACGCCGCCCTCGACGCGGGCGTCTCCCTGCTCGACACCGGCGACTTCTACGCCATGGGGCTCAACGAGCTGCTGATCCGCGACGCCCTGCGCGCCCGCCCCGGCAGCCGCGAACAGGCCGCGATCAGCGTCAAGTTCGGCGCGCTGCGGGACGCCGGCGGCGGCTGGAGCGGATACGACGGCCGGCCCGCCGCGGTGAAGAACTTCCTCGCGTACTCCCTCAACCGGCTCGGCACCGACCACGTGGATGTCTACCGGATCGCCCGGGTCGACCCGGACGTGCCGATCGAGGAGACCGTCGGCGCGATCGCCGAGGAGGTCCAGGCCGGGCGGGTGCGGCACATCGGGCTGTCCGAGGTCGGCGCGGACACCCTGCGCCGAGCCGCGGCCACCGCGCCGATCTGCGACCTCCAGATTGAGTACAGCCTCTTCTCGCGGGGCATCGAGGAGGCCGTCCTGCCCGCCGCCCGCGAACTGGGCATCGGCATCACGGCGTACGGGGTGCTCTCCCGCGGCCTGCTCAGCGGCCACTGGACCAAGGAGCGCGGCATCGACCCGACCGACTTCCGCAACCGCTACCCGCGCTTCTCCGGCGACCGCCTCGACCGCAACCTCGCCTTGGTCGAGGCCCTGCGCGAGGTTGCCGACGGCAAGGGCGTCACCGTCGCGCAGGCCGCCATCGCCTGGGTGCTCTCGCGCGGCGACGACATCGTCCCCCTGATCGGCGCCCGCCGCCGCGACCGCCTCGCCGAGTCCCTGGGCGCCCTCGACGTCTCCCTCGACGCCACCGAACTGGCCGCGATCGAGGCCGCGATCCCGCCCGGAGCCGCCTCCGGCACCCGGTACGACGAAGCCCAGATGCAGCACCTCGACAGCGAGCGCTGACCCCCGGCCCCGGCCCACGGACACGTGCGGGTGCGGGTGATCAGCCGGCCGTGGGCGCGTTCGGCGGGGCCGGGGGGTGGGCGAGCCCGGCGTGGGCGGACAGGACCGCGCGCTCCTGTGCCGGGGTGAAGGTGTACTCCAGCGGGGGCTCGCCGCGTTGCCGGTCCCAGGCGAGGACGTCCGCGGCGGTGGTGGCCAGCGGGGTGGCGGGCAGGCCGGCGGCGCGGGCGCGGGAGGGGTCGCGTTGCTGGGTCGGCCAGTTGGGGCGGATCAGCGGGAACATCGCGGGGAGGGGTGCGGTGGAGGGCGGCACGGGGACGAGTTCGACCTCGGTGCCGGCGACGCGGGCGCAGGTGTGGATTAGGCCGCCGAGGGTGGTCGGCTCGGCGGGGCCGACCGCGTGGAAGGCGCCGGGGCGGTCGTCGGCGATCAGCCGGACCACCAGCCGGGCGAGGTCGCGGGAGTCGACCACCTGCACCGGTTGGCGCGGGTCGCCCGGCACGGCGACCCGGCCGCCGCGGGCGGCCCGCCGCACCCAGTAGGTGAACGCGCTGGACCGGTCGTAGGGGCCGGCCACCTTCCCGGGCCGCACGATCGTGGCCCGGGCGCCGTACCGCGCGGTGACGTCGTCCTCGCAGGCGACCTTCAGCGGGCCGTACGTCTCCTCGCTCAGCTCCTCGGTGTCGCGGACCGCGGGGCGGCGCGGGGTGTCCTCGTCGGAGCCGGGCGCGATGCCCTCGCGCCGGTACACCGCGTGGCTGGAGATGAACAGGTACCGCCCGACCCGGTCGCCGAGCACGTCCATCGCCTGACCGACATGCCGCGGCAGATACCCGCTGACGTCGGCCACGGCGTCCCAGCCGCCCTGCCCCAGCGCCGCGTAGTCCCCGCTGTCCCGGTCCCCGAGCAGCCGGGGCACGCCCGGGAACAGCTCCGCCCCGGTCCGGCCCCGGCCGAAGAGGGTCACGTCGGCCCCGGACTCCAGGGCGGCGTCGACGATGGCGCGGCCCACGAACGAGGTGCCGCCGAGTACGAGTACGCGCATGGTGGCCGACCCTACGCCGGTCCGGCCGGCCGCCGCGCGACCGTGACGATCTCCCGGCTGGCGGCGTCCAGCGGTCCGCCGACCCAGTCGCCGTACTGCGCCTCGATCTCGTAACCGGCCTCGGCCAGAAGGGAGTTGAGGGCGGCCGGATCGAGGAAGCGCAGCTCGGCCCGGTCCACCCGCAGCACTGTGCCGTCGGGCGCGGCGGTGGTGCCGTGGAAGGCGACGACGCCGCCCGCCACGGAGTCCACCTGGTGCCAGACCCGCAGGGGCCGGCCGCCCGGGCCGGTGACGTCGGCGGCGTTCGCCGGGTTCCACTCCTCCCAGGCCCGCGCCTGCGGGTGCCGGGTCTCGAAGGCGAACCGCCCGCCGGGGCGCAGCGCGGCGCGGACCGCCGCGAGCGAGGCGCGGATCTCCTCGTCGGCCACCAGGAACTGGAAGGCGTGCCCGGTCATCACCGCGAGGTCGAACTCCCCGTCCCAGGCCGCCGCGCCGGTCGCGGCCGCCTCGACCCACTCGACGTCCGTACGGCGCCGCGCCCGGGCCAGTGCGTCAGGGTCCGGGTCCAGCCCGACCAGCCGCCCTCGGTGCCCGTCGGCCCGCGTCCGGTGCAGCATCGCGCCCGTACCGCAGCCGACGTCCAGCACGGAGCCCGCCGCCGCCAGCAGCCCGGCGTAGAAGCGGTCACCCGGGTAGAGGTCGGGGTCCCACGGGTTGAGCAGGTCGTAGAGCGCGGCGGCGTCTACGTACGGGTGCGGGTGCGGGTCGGTGTACGGGTCCGGGTCCATGTGCGGGTCGGTGTACGGGTCCGGGTCCGGGTCGGAAGGCACGGCGCCAGTGTTCCGCGGTGGCAACGGACGGCCAACCGATTATCCGGTCGGCCGATGATCCGCCCACAGCCGCCGCCCGCCGGCCACAGCCCGCCAAGCCGCCAGCCCCCGCCCGCGCCGCCCGCCGGCCACGGCCCGCCGCGCCGCGCTCAGCCGGACCCGCCGGGGCGCTCCACCTCCGCACACTCCCCGCAGGTCCCGACGATCTCCATCGTGTGCGCGACATCGACGAACCCGTGGGTGGCCGCGATCGACTCGGCCCACTTCTCGACGGCCGGCCCCTCGACCTCCACCGCCTTGCCGCAGCCGCGGCAGACCAGGTGATGGTGGTGCCCGCCACCGGAGCAGCGGCGGTAGACCGACTCGCCGTCGCCCGTACGCAGCACATCGACCTCGCCGGCGTCGGCGAGGGACTGGAGGGTGCGGTAGACCGTGGTCAGGCCCACCGAGTCGCCGCGGTGCTTGAGCAGGTCGTGCAGGTCCTGCGCGCTGCGGAACTCGTCGACCTCGTCGAGGGCCGCCGCGACCGCGGCGCGCTGTCGGGTGGAGCGGCCGCGCACCGGCTGCTTGGTGCTGTCCACCGATTGCCTCCTTCTCGGTCTTCCCGGGCTTCCCGGTCTTCTCGATCACCCCCGGATACGTCTCGCGCACCCGTCCGGGCGGCCCATTGTGCCAGCCCGGGCCCGATCACCACGGTCCGGATAAGTGGAAACCATTGTCAATTATTGCTCACTCTCCGCCGAACCGGACCGCGCCGGGCGGCGGCGGGCGGGAACGGATTTGATATGGGCCCCACACCCGCCGGTAATCTGGGACGACTGAACCCCCCGTCGCACTGAAGAGAGCACCGTGGCCGCCGACAAGATCGACACCATCGTCAGCCTGAGCAAGCGCCGTGGCTTCGTTTTCCCGAGCAGTGAGATCTACGGCGGTTCCAAGGCCGCCTGGGACTACGGACCGCTGGGCGTCGAGCTCAAGGAGAACATCAAGCGCCAGTGGTGGCGCTCCATGGTGATTTCGCGTGACGACGTGGTGGGACTCGACTCGTCGGTGATCCTCGCACCCGACGTGTGGGTCGCCTCCGGCCACGTGGCCACCTTCTCCGACCCGCTCACCGAGTGCACCTCCTGCCACAAGCGCTACCGCGCCGACCACCTGGAGGAGGCGTACGAGGCGAAGCACGGCAAGCTTCCCGCGAACGGCCTGGCCGACATCAACTGCCCGCACTGCGGCACCAAGGGCTCCTTCACCGAGCCCAAGCAGTTCTCCGGCATGCTCCAGACCCACCTCGGCCCGACCCAGGACGCCGGCTCGGTGGCGTACCTGCGGCCCGAGACCGCGCAGGGCATCTTCGTGAACTTCGCCCAGGTGCAGACCACCGCCCGGCGCAAGCCGCCGTTCGGCATCGCCCAGATGGGCAAGTCGTTCCGCAACGAGATCACGCCCGGCAACTTCATCTTCCGCACCCGCGAGTTCGAGCAGATGGAGATGGAGTTCTTCGTCAAGCCGGGCGAGGACGAGAAGTGGCACGAGTACTGGATGGAGGAGCGGTGGAACTGGTACACCGGCCTCGGCCTGCGTGAGGAGAACATGCGCTGGCTGGAGCACCCGAAGGAAAAGCGCTCCCACTACTCGACCCGGACCGTCGACATCGAGTACCGCTTCCAGTTCGGCGGCCAGGAGTTCAGCGAGCTCGAGGGCATCGCCAACCGCACCGACTACGACCTGTCCTCGCACGCGAAGGCGTCCGGCCAGGACCTGTCGTACTTCGACCAGGAGGCCGGCGAGCGCTGGTTCCCGTACGTGATCGAGCCCGCGGCCGGTGTCAACCGCGGGATGCTCGCGTTCATGCTCGACGCCTACAACGAGGACGAGGCGCCCAACGCCAAGGGCGTCATGGAGAAGCGGACCGTCATGCGGCTCGACCCGCGGCTGGCGCCCGTCAAGGTCGCGGTGCTGCCGCTCTCCCGCAACCCGCAGCTCTCCCCGAAGGCGAAGGGCCTGGCCACCGCGCTGCGCAAGAACTGGAACATCGAGTTCGACGACGCGGGCGCGATCGGCCGCCGCTACCGCCGGCAGGACGAGATCGGCACGCCGTTCTGCGTCACCGTCGACTTCGACACCCTCGACGACAACGCCGTCACGGTGCGCGAGCGCGACACGATGAAGCAGGAGCGGGTCTCCCTGGACCAGGTCGAGGCGTACCTCGGCAGCCGCCTGCTCGGCTGCTGACAGCTGCTGACAGCTGCGCCAGGCTTCCACCGCCCCGGGGTGCCCTTCAGGGGTAACGGTTCCCTTCCCCGGGGCGGCGGACACCGCAACGGATGACCCGCGTCACCAGGGGCGCGGGGAACCGCGCGGCAAGCCACGGCCGGCCGGTGGTCCGAAAACCTCACCGCGGGGCTGGGCCTGCGGGCCCCAGCCCCGCCGTCGTGGTTGCTCGCGCGGTTCCCCGCGCCCCTTGGGGGCGCGACCCTTACGCCTGGGCGGAGCCGAAGCGGCGGTCGCGCTGGGCGTATTCGAGGCAGGCCCGCCACAGGTCGCGGCGGTCGAAGTCCGGCCAGAGCACGTCCTGGAAGACCATCTCCGCGTAGCTGCTCTGCCACAGCAGGTAGTTGGAGGTGCGCTGCTCGCCGCTGGGCCGCAGGAAGAGGTCCACGTCGGGCATGTCGGGGTAGTAGAGGTACTTCGCGAAGGTCTTCTCGTTGACCTTGGACGGGTCGAGCCGGCCCGAGGCGACGTCGCGGGCCAGCGCCTGCGCGGCGTCGGCGATCTCGGCGCGGCCACCGTAGTTCAGGCAGAAGTAGAGCGTCATCGCGTCGTTGTCGACCGTCCGCTCCTGGGCGATCTGGAGTTCGTGCACCACGGACTTCCACATCTTCGGCATCCGGCCCACCCAGCGGATGCGGATGCCGAGTTCGTTCATCTCCTCGCGGCGGCGGCGGATCACGTCGCGGTTGAAGTTCATCAGGAAGCGCACCTCGTCCGGCGAGCGCTTCCAGTTCTCGGTGGAGAAGGCGTACAGCGACAGGTTCTTGACGCCCATCTCCAGGCAGCCCTTGAGCACTTCGAGGACGACGCCCTCGCCGACCTTGTGGCCCTCGGTACGCGGCAGCCCGCGCTCGGTCGCCCACCGGCCGTTGCCGTCCATCACGATGGCGACGTGCTTGGGGACCAGCTCGCCCGGGATCTTCGGCGGATGCGCGCCGGAGGGGTGGGCGTCGGGCGTGCGGTAGGTCTTCCGGTGACGGGTGAGAATCCCGCGTCGTGCCATGGTGGTACGTCTCCCGACAGGTCGTGGCAGGTCGTCGTCGATCATGCGGTGCGGTGCGGTGCGGTGCGTTGTCGTGCGTGCTGGTGCGGTGCGCTGCGTCGCGGTACGGCGCCGCGCGGTGCCTACTTCTCCACGAAGCGCAGCGACCGCAGTCCGCGCTCCAGATGCCACTGGAGGTAGGCCGCCACCAGCCCGCTGCCCTCACGGCAGTGGCGCGGCTCGCAGGCGTCCGCGGTCTCCCAGTCACCGCCCAGCAGCGCGCCGAGCAGTTCCAGTGCCTCCCGTGAGGGTACGACGCTTCCGGGCACCCGGCACTCGCCGCAGACGACTCCTCCCGCGCCGACCGAAAAGAACCGGTTCGGCCCGGCCATTCCGCACCGGGCGCAGTCGTCGAAACTCGGCGCGTAGCCGTTGACGGCGAGCGAGCGCAGCAGGAAGGCGTCCAGCACCAGCCGCGGCTCGTGCTCGCCCGCGGCGAGGGTGCGCAGCGCGCCGACCAGCAGCAGATACTGCTGCACGGCCGGCTCCCCTTCGTGGTCGGTGAAGCGCTCGGCGGTCTCCAGCATGGCGGTGCCCGCGGTGTAGCGCTCGTAGTCGGTGACGATGGTGCCGCCGTACGGGGCGATGGTCTCGCCCTGCGTGCACAGCGGCAGGCCGCGGCCGACGAGCTCCCCGCCCCGGGTGAAGAACTGCACGTCGACGTGGCTGAACGGCTCCAGCCGGGCGCCGAACTTCGACTTGGTGCGCCGCACCCCGCGGGCCACCGCGCGCACCCGGCCGTTCCTGCGGGTCAGCAGGGTGATGATCCGGTCCGCCTCGCCCAGTTTCTGGGTGCGCAGCACGATGCCGTCGTCGCGGAACAGACTCATGCCGACCATTCTCGCCTACGGCGCCGCGGGCCGGGGGAACGATTCGCCGTCAGCGCTCCGTGCCCGGCGCGACCAGGCCCGACTCGTAGGCGGAGATGACCAGTTGGGCGCGGTCGCGGGCGCCCAGCTTGCCCATGATCCGGCTGACGTGGGTCTTCGCGGTGAGCGGGCTCAGGCCCAGCGCCTCGCCGACCTCGTTGTTGTTCAGGCCGCGCGCGACCAGGGTGAGCACCTCCCGTTCCCGGTCGGAGAGGCAGGCCAGCAGGGCCGGGCCGGGCGCGCTGGGCAGCGGGCGGTCCGGCAGCCGCAGCACCCGGGCGATCAGGCGGGCGGTCGGGCCGGGCGACAGCAGCGCGTCACCCGCGGCGACCGTGCGGATGGCGTCCAGGAGTTCGGCGGGCCGGGTGTCCTTGACCATGAAGCCGGACGCGCCCGCGCGCAGCGCGGAGACCACGTGATCGTCGTCGTCGTACGTGGTCAGCACCAGCACCCGCACGCCCGCGAGGTCGTCGTCGGCGGCGATCCTGCGGGTCGCCTCGATGCCGTCGAGCTCCGGCATGCGGATGTCCATCACGACCACGTCCGCGCGGGTGCCGTGGGCCATCTCGACGGCTTCCAGGCCGTTGCCCGCCTCGCCGACCACCACCATGTCCGGCGCGGACTCGACGAGCATCGCGAACGCGGCGCGCACCAGGTTCTGGTCGTCGGCGAGCAGGACCCGGATCGGCGTGGACTCGGTCATCTCTGGTCTCCCTGGGGTGCGAGGGGCTCCGCCGGTTCCTGCGGGGTCGGTTCCTGCGGGCTGGGTTCCGGCTGCCCTGGCGGGGTGAGCGGGAGTTCCGCGTGCACGGCGAAGCCGGGGCCGTCGGTGCGGGGGCCCGCGGTGAGGGTGCCGCCGACGCTGCGGGCCCGCTCGCGCATGCCCACGATGCCGAAGCCTTCCGTGCGGTGCGGGGGCGGGGCCTGGCGGGCGTGCGGTCCGTCGTCCTCGATGCGCAGCCTCAGGCGGTCGCCCTCGCGATGTACGGCGACGGTGATGCGGGGGGCGGTGGCGCCGTGGCGGACGGCGTTGGTGAGGGCTTCCTGCACGATGCGGTAGGCGGCGGCCTGGACCGCGGGTCCTGGGTCGCGCTGCCCCTCGCCGGACCACCTGCCGGTGGCGGGCCGGTCACTGGGGCACCCCTGACCGGGCACCTCGGGCCCTGCGAGGTCGAGGGCGAGGTGGACCTTCGCGCCGGTGGCCTCGGCGGCCCGGGTGAGGGTGGGGATGCCGGCCAGGGACGGGAGGGGGCCGTCGCCGTCGGCGCGCAGCACGCGCAGGGTGGTGCGCAGTTCCGCGCGGGCCTCGCGGCAGGTGTCGGCGATGGCGTCGAGCGCGGAGGCGACCGCGGTGCGGTCGAGCCGGTCGGGGTCGGCGACGAGGACGTGCGCGGCGACCGACGTCTGGACGCCGATCAGGGTGATGGAGTGCGCGAGCAGGTCGTGCAGGTCGCGGGCGATCCGCAGCCGTTCCTCGGCGACCCGGCGGGCGGCCTCCTCCTCCCGGGTGCGCTCGGCGCGTTCCGCGCGCTCGGTGACCGCGGCCACGTAGTTGCGGTGCACCCGCACGCCCTCGCCGGCCGCCGGCACCGCCAGAATCCACCCGGCGCTCTGCAGCATCGTGGCGGCCTCGTGCTGCTTGCCGACCGTCGCCATGATGACCAGCATCGCGCCGACCACCACCGGCACCGTCAGCACAGTGCGCAGGTGCGGCCCGGCGACGGCCAGCGCGTACAGGGCGACGATGCTGGAGGGGATCGGCGCGATCTGGATGTACTGGAGGTAGTGGTAGAGCGCGACGACGCCCACCATGCCCAGCAGGCACAGCATCGGCGTCCGGCGGCGCCACACCAGCACCACGGCGCTGGCGGTCAGCAGGGTCCAGCCGAGCGCGTCTGGACGGTGGCTGCCGGTCCCCTCGGGCAGCACCGCGGCCACGACCGTCTGGTCCACCAGGATCAGGGCGGCGAGCGCCACGTCGTTCCGGGAGACCTTCGGGCGCGGGGGTCCGGAGACGCCCGCCGTGAAGAGCGACAGCAGCGCGGATTCTGAGGGCACGCGGACATCCTCCGTGACAGCGGGCGGCGTACTCCACCCTCCCGCCGTGACGGCGCCTCCCTCGTCGGGCCCGCGGCCGAGAACGCCCTACTCCCCGGGGCGACCGGCGCAGAACCCCTACTCCGCGGGGAGTAGCCGCACCCGTGTCCCCAGGCCCCGGCGGGCTCCCCCGGCATCAGGGCCGACCGGGCACAGGCGTGCGAGCTGCCGCCCGGCGTCAGGCCGACGCAAGCGGAGGGGCCGAGCGACCGCGAACGGTGACCACGCCACCTCGCCCACCATCAGGGCCGACCGAGCACAGGCGTACAAGCCGCCGCCCAGCATCACGCCGACGCAACCCCCAGCGCCAACCCCACCGCGAACCGTGGCAACGCCAACTCGCCCAACATCAAGGCCGACCAAGCACAGGCGTACAAGCCGCCGCCCACCATCAAACCGACGCAACCCCCAGCGCCAACCCACCGCGAACCGTGGCCACGTCACCGGCATGGTCACCACAGTGCCGCCGGCCGGGCCGGGCCGACGGTCCTCAACACGGCCAAGCCCGCGGCAGGCGTCACGCAGCGGTCGCGGCCGCCTTCAGCAGGCGGTCGATGTGGTCGGTGTGCAACGACAGGCAGCGGCCGATCGCCTCCAACACGTCCCGCTCGGCGGGCAGGTAGGGCCCGTCGGCGAGCGCGATGTGCGCGCCTTCGAGCAGCACCCGCTCGCGGCCCTGGGGCGCGAGGTGGTCGGCGAGCGGCTCCAGCGCTTCGTGCAGCTCGATCGACAGCCAGCTGCCGCAGCCGTCGACGGCCTCGGCGAAGGAGTCGGGACCGAGCTCGTCGGAGCGGCGGAACCGGCCCTCGTCGGCGACGATCGCGGCGAGCAGGCCGAGGAGTTGGTCCTCGGTGCAGTCGCTGAAGCCCGCGGCGCGCACCGCGCTCACCGCGGCCTCGCGGGTCGACCTGGCGGTGCCGCCGCCCGCGGTGAGCACCGCGAGCGCGATGGTGTGCACCGCGTCCCGCAGCATCGCGGCGAAGCGGGTGGTGGTCGGGCAGAGCAGCACCTCGGAGCCGTACTGCTGGTGGCAGGCGGCGCACTCGATGACGGTGCCGGCCGGACCCCGGGCGAACAGCGGCACGTTGAGCACCGTCAGCCTGCGGGTGCCGGTTCTGCGGTGGTACGCGCGGTCGCCGCCGCACTCGGGGCAGTAGAACTCGCCGTCGTCCTCGGTGTGCCAGGCCGTGCGCACACCCCAGATAGGCCCCAGTCTCATCGCACCCTCCGGCCGTCCTCGTCCCGGTACGCATCCGCAACGGCCCGAACGTGCGCAGCGGCCACGGTGCCGTACAGCGTGATGTTAGCCACAGTGGACAGGTCCAGTCAGTACCGCGTACGAGGGCAATTCACCTGGGCGGGTGTTCCGGTGGCCGTTGCGGCGGGTGGTCCGGCGCACGGCCCGGCCGTTTCCGCTGGTTCGGCCGGTGCCGCCGGTTCAGCTGATTCCGGTGGTTCGGCCGGTTCGCGGATGCCGCGGATGCCGCCCGCCCTCCTGCTCAGCCGTGCACCACGAGCGAGGAGATCCGGTTGTCCCAGTCGGCGCCCAGGTAGGGCTGGTCGCCGACCCAGACACGGGTCTCGCCGCGGTATCCGGCGCCGTCCCAGCCCTCGACGACCGCGCAGCCGCCGTAGTCCCGGAAGGACGAGACCGCGTGGTCCCAACTGCGGCCGAGGCTGTCGGAGATGCCGAAGACGCCCACCCCGCCGGCGTCGCAACGCCCGGCGTCACTGCGGATGTCGGTGGCCCCGCCGGTGTACGCGGCGCCGGTGTACCAGGTCATCAGCAGGGTGCCGGAGCGGGCCTCACGGGTGTCGGCGGCGGCGCCGCAGCGGGCGGTGGGGGCGTCCGCGCGGTGCAGGGTGAGCACGCAGTGGGCGTGCGAGAGCACTTCGGACGCCTGCTCGCCGGCGGGCCGCGCCTGAGCGGTCTGCTGGGGGGTGGGTACGGGCGGGGGCGGCGCCGGGTCCACCGCGCGGGCGGTGGCGGGCCCGGCCGCGGCGGCGGCCAGCAGGGCGGCGGCCACGGCCGTGAGAAGCGCGGATGCGGGTCTTGCGCGCCGCGGGGCGGTACGGCGCCCGACGGACGTACGCGTTCTGGACATGGGCTTCAGGGGCATGCCCGCCACCGTAGGAACGCGGTGGCCGCGAGCCGGGCGCGGACATCGGCCGACCGCGGGAAATCACCCGGGTGCGTGAGCGCCGGCCGTACGTTGACGGGCGTCGGGCCGGGACCGGAACGGACCCGGACGACGACCGGAACGGCGGCCGGCGATCACGCGGAATTGACGGGTGATCAGCGGGCCGCGCGGTTGACGGCGGAGACGACGGCCTGCAGCGAGGCGCGGGTGGTGTTGGCGTCGACGCCGATGCCCCACATCACGCGGCCGTCGATGGCGCACTCGATGTACGACGCGGCCTGCGCGGACGCGCCCTCGCTGAGGGTGTGCTCGGAGTAGTCCAGCAGCCGGGCGTCCACGCCGACGGCGGCCAGCGCGTCGAAGAACGCCGAGATCGGGCCGTTGCCGGTGCCGGTCAGGGTGGTCGGCACGCCATCCACCTCGGCGCCCACGGTCAGCGCGTCGGTGCCGTCGCTGGAGGTGGAGGTCTGGGCGGAGCGCAGCGCGATCCGGCCCCAGGCGTGCTCCGGGGTGGGCAGGTACTCGTCCTGGAAGATCGACCAGATCTGCGCCGGGGTGACCTCGCCGCCGTCGGTGTCGGTCTTGTTCTGGATGATCTTCGAGAACTCGATCTGCATCCGGCGCGGCAGGTCCAGCTTGTGGTCGTTCTTCAGCACGTAGGCGATGCCGCCCTTGCCGGACTGCGAGTTGACCCGGATCACGGCCTCGTAGGAGCGGCCGACGTCCTTGGGGTCGATCGGCAGGTAGGGCACCGCCCACTCGATCTCGTCGACGGTCTTGCCCTGGGCGGCCGCGTCGGCCTCCATCGCCTCGAAGCCCTTCTTGATGGCGTCCTGGTGGGAGCCGGAGAAGGACGTGTAGACCAGGTCGCCCGCGTAGGGGTGGCGCGGGTGGATCTCCATCTGGTTGCAGTACTCGGCGGTGCGGCGGATCTCGTCGATCTGGGAGAAGTCGATCTGCGGGTCGATGCCCTGGCTGAACAGGTTCATGCCCAGCGTGACCAGGTCCACGTTGCCGGTCCGCTCGCCCTGCCCGAACAGGCAGCCCTCGATCCGGTCCGCCCCGGCCATCAGCGCCAGCTCGGCAGCGGCCACCGCGGTGCCGCGGTCGTTGTGCGGGTGCACCGACAGGCATACGTACTCGCGCCGGGACAGGTTCCGCGACATCCACTCGAACCGGTCGGCGTGCGTGGAGGGGGTGGAGCGCTCGACGGTGGCCGGCAGGTTCAGGATGATCTCGCGGCCGTCCTCGGGCTGCCAGACGTCCATCACGCCCTCGCAGACCTCCAGCGCGAAGTCCAGCTCGGTGTCGGTGAAGATCTCCGGGCTGTACTGGTAGCCGAAGACCGTGTCCTGGCCGAGGATCTTGTCGGCGTACTCCACCACCAGCCGGGTGCCGTCCACCGCGATCTGCCGCACCTGGTCGCGGCTGCCGCGGAAGACCACCCGCCGGAAGACCGGCGCCGTCGCGTTGTACAGGTGGATGGTCGCCTTGCGGGCGCCGACCAGCGACTGGACGGTCCGCTCGATCAGTTCCTCGCGGGACTGGGTGAGGACGGAGATCGTCACGTCGTCCGGGATCGCGTCCTGCTCGATGATGGAGCGCACGAAGTCGAAGTCGGTCTGGCCGGAGGCGGGGAAGCCGACCTCGATCTCCTTGTAGCCCATCCGCACCAGCAGGTCGAACATCTCCCGCTTGCGGGCCGGCGACATCGGGTCGATCAGTGCCTGGTTGCCGTCGCGCAGGTCGGTGGACAGCCACCGGGGGGCCTTGGTGACGCGCGCGTCGGGCCAGGTGCGGTCGGGGATGTCGACCTGCTCGTACCGCCCGTACTTGTGGATCGGCATCGAGGTCGCGCGCTGCGTGACGGTCTCGGCGGTGATGGGCGTGGCACGGCCGACGCGGTTGCTGCTGGGCTGCGAGTTCATCGGGGGTGGCTCTCCTCGGGGGTCCGCTCGGGGCGGCCGACGGCTTGGGAACGCCCAAACTCCGCGGGGAGGGGGTCGGCCTACGACTACAGGCCCTCGCCGCGGCAGCTAAGGAGAAGCAGCCCGAAACGCATGAGACCGACCCTAGCCGAACCGCGGACGGAAGTCGCAGCCGGTGCGTACTTCCTCTCAGCATGCAAGACGACCGGGGCGTCCACCCCGGTCCGCGCGATTCCCTCCTTTCCGTGGTGTGAACGGGAAAACGGTGACACACAGTGCCCGAGCTGACACATTCCGGTCATGGGAGTTTTCTGCACGATCGTGCCGCCGCACATCCTGGACCGCCTCGCCCGGTCCGACGACCCGGAGCTGTCCGCGACTGCCCGCCACACCCTGGAGCACGACGCCCGGCAGCGGACCCGGCGGCGGCTGAACGCGGTGGTCGGACCACCCGGCGGCGCCCCGTCCGCCGCCGCCCCTGCCGCGCCCGCCGACCAGCCGCAGCGCACGATCTACGACGCCAAACACAAGGACGACCTGCCCGGGCGCAAGGTCCGCGCCGAGGGCGCGAAGCCGTCCCGGGACGCCAGCGTCAACCGCGCCTACGACGGGCTCGGCGCCACCTTCGAGACCTACCTCAAGGCGTACGCCCGGCACTCCATCGACGGCCACGGGCTGCCGCTGACCGCCAGCGTGCACTACCTGGAGGGCTACAACAACGCCTTCTGGAACGGCGAGCAGATGGTCTTCGGCGACGGAGACGGCAAGATCTTCCTCGACTTCACCATCCCCATCGACGTCATCGGCCACGAACTGACCCACGGCGTCACCCAGTTCACCGCGAACCTCGACTACCAGGACCAGTCCGGCGCGCTCAACGAATCGATCTCCGACGTCTTCGGCAGCCTGATCAAGCAGTTCACGCTCGGGCAGACCGCCGACCAGGCGGACTGGCTGATCGGCGCCGGGCTGCTCGCCCCCGGCGTGCACGGCGTCGCGCTGCGCTCCATGAAGGCCCCGGGCACCGCCTACGACGACCCGCACCTCGGCAAGGACCCGCAGCCGGGCACCATGGCCGGCTACGTCTCGGGCCCGGACGACAACGGCGGCGTGCACATCAACTCCGGCATCCCCAACCACGCGTTCTACCTCGCCGCGGCCTCGCTCGGCGGGCACGCCTGGGAGCAGGCCGGGCAAATCTGGTACGACACCCTCACCGGCGGCTCGCTCGCCTCCGACACGGACTTCGCCGCTTTCGCCGAGGCCACGGCCGCGGCGGCGAAGGCGCGTTACGGTGAGGGCGCGCAGTACCAGGCGGTGCGGTCCGCGTGGACCACGGTGGGCGTCACCGGCTCCTCCGGCTCCTCCGGCTCCTCCGGCTCCACCGGTTCGGCCGAACTGCCGCGCCAGCAGCCCGGCGAGCAGACCCAGGAGGCGTAACTCCCGTGCGTATCGAGGTGGTCCGCTCCGGTGGGTTCGCCGGCATCCCCCGGCGGGCCACCCTCGACACCGCCGACCACCCCGACGCCCCCCACCTCGAAGCCCTCGCCCGAGCCGCCCTCACCCCTCCGGGCGACCACCCGCGCGCCCCCGTCCCCGACGGCTTCACCTACACCCTCACGGTCGACACCCGCGAAGTCCGCTGCGCCGACCCCGGACTCACCCCCGCCCAACGGGAGTTGATCACCGCGGTCCTGCACGAGGGCGCGTGACCACCGCCTGCCGCCCCCGCGAGGGGCAGCGGGGCTCAATCGACACCGACCTCGACCGGCGCGGTGATGACGTAGGTGCCTTCGGGGGCGGGGCATCCTCGAAAGAGGGCCCCAGCGCCTCATCGATGTTCTCGCCCAGGCTGGCGACCTCCACCTGGAGGCAGCGGGCCACGTGCCACACGCCCTCGTGAGTGATCGCGGCACTGAGGTGCAGCGACGCCGGTGTCATACGAGAGTATGGCCCGCAATTGCGGCCTACTCCCGCCTATCGGCGCCCGAACTTGCAGACCTCACGGCAAGACGCTCTGCGGCGGTGCGTCGCACCGCCGGGCCGCGACGCACGAGCCCCATTGCCTCGCAAGTTCCCGGTCCCTCTCCGCCCCCGCGCGTAAACTGATCGCTCCACTCAAGCAGTGGCCGCAGGCAGGGGGAAGAACGAGCGTGGATCAGCAATTTCGCGACTTCGCCAAGGCGTCGCCCAACTTCGGCCTGCTGTATCAGCACCAGCCGCTACTCGCTCTCTACGGCGCCCTCGCCGAGGCCACTGTCTTCAGCAACCCCAATGCCTCCCTCGTCCAGGCGGGCCAGTTCGGCGAGATCCTCAGCGAGGAACTGATCAGCAAGATCGGCGTCCGGGTCGATGGTGACCGGCAGGTCGATCGACTCAACGCGCTGACCCGGGAGGGAGTGCTGGTCGCCGGTATCCGCGACGACTTCGACCAGCTCCGCCGCGACCGGAACAAGGCCGCCCACAGCCATCTCTTCGACCGGGCGCGTGCGCTCGCGGCCGTCCGCACCTGCTACAAGCTCGGGCTGTGGTTCCACGACGCCATCGACGGCCGCAGGACCGTCGCCGAGTTCGTACCACCGACCGAGCCCAGCGGCAGCGCGCGGGTCACCGACCCGGCGGAACTGGCCGAGCTGCGCGAGGCGTTGAACGGCCACCGGCAAGCCCTCACCCAGGCCCGTACCCGGCTTGTCGCGTCCACCGACGCACTCGAAGCCGAGCGCAGAGCACGGGCCGAGTCGGAGAGCCTGATCGCGAGCGTCGAGTCGAACCGGGTCACGCTGGAGGCCCAGGTCGAACAGCTCACCGCCCAGGTCGCCGAGCTGCGAACCGCCCAGCAGGCCGCGTACCTGACCCTCCGCAAGGAGCCGCGCAGGGTCGATCCCCAGCGTCGTGACGCGATCATCCACCGGGCGCAGCGCCCCGCCCCCCTCAACGAGGTCCAAGCACGTCAGGCCATCGACACGCTGCTCGCCGCCGCAGGCTGGCACGTCCAGGACCGAGAGGACGTCAATCCGCTCGCTGCCGAAGGTGTCGCGGTCCGCGAGTTCACCCTGGCCACGGGCCGCGCCGACTACGTCCTGTACGTGGGCGGCAGGATCGTCGGCGTGATCGAGGCCAAGCGCGAAGGCGACCACCTCTCCAGCGCCGTGGAGCAGAACGACCGATACGCGTCCGGTGTCCGCAAGGAGCACCGCCTCGCCGTGTGGCGCGAAGCCGAGCCGTTCGCGTTCCGCTACGCCACCACCGGCACCGAGACGTACTTCCTCAACCGCCTCGACCCCGACGCTCGCTCCCGCGAAGTGTTCTCCTTCCACAGGCCGGAGACGGTGGCGGCCTGGATGCGCCGCGCCGACGAGACGTCGGAGGCTCCCACCTTCCGCGCCGCCCTGCGCCGGATGCCGACACTTGAGCCGGGGGGACTCCGCCTGGCGCAGATCGAAGCCATCTCAGGGCTTGAGGACTCGCTGGCGCACGACCACCCCCGTGCGCTCATCCAGATGGCGACCGGCGCCGGCAAGACGTTCGTGGCAGTCTCCCAGACCTATCGCCTGCTGAAGTACGCCAAGGCCCGCCGCGTGCTGTTCCTCGTCGACCGCAACAACCTCGGCAGGCAGGCGTTCGACGAGTTCCGGCAGTTCACCACCCCCGACGACGGCCGCAAGCTCTCCGACATCTACAACGTGGACCGGCTCGGCGCGGCCGGCCTACAGGACACCTCCTCCGTCGTCATCTGCACCATCCAGAAGATGTACTCGCTGCTGCGCGGCGAACCCCTCGTCGAGGACGACGCGGCGGACGACCTCGCCGACAGCCTCGACACGGAATCCTCCTACGCCACCGAGAAACCGATCGAGGTCGCCTACAACCCGGACGTGCCGATCGAGTCGTTCGACCTGATCGTCGTCGACGAGTGCCACCGCTCGATCTACGGCCTGTGGCGGGGCGTGCTGGAGTACTTCGACGCCCACCTGGTCGGCCTCACCGCCACCCCGAGCTTGCAGACGCTGGGCTTTTTCGGCCGCAACCTGGTCTCGGAGTACACCTACCCGCAGGCCGTCGCAGACGGCGTGAACGTCGACTTCGACGTCGTGCGCATGCACACCGACATCCGCGCGGCGGGGTCGGTGACGATCGAGTCGGGGACCACCGTCACGATCAAGGACCGCAAGACCCGCCGCAAGCGCTACGAGGCCCTGGCGGACGACTACTCCTACTCCACGCGGCAGATCGGCCGGTCCGTGGTGACCGTGGACGAGATCCGCGCAGTGCTCACGGCCTACCGCGACAATTGGCAGCGTTGGTTCCCCGGGCGGGCCGAACTCCCGAAGACGTTGATCTTCGCGGTCGGCGAGGACCACGCCGAGGACGTGCTCGCGCAGGTCAAGGAGGTCTTCGGGAAGGGCGAGGACTTCGCAAAGAAGATCACTTACAAGTCGCGGCAGGCGGGCGAGAACCCGGACGACCTGATCCGCGCGCTGCGCAATTCCCCGAAGCTGCGGGTCGCCGTCACCGTCGACATGATCGCCACGGGGACGGACGTGAAGGCCCTGGAGTGCGTGATATTCCTTCGGGAGGTGCGCAGCGCCATGCTCTTCGAGCAGATGAAGGGGCGCGGGGCGCGGACCATCGACCCGACAGAGTTGCAGGAAGTCACGCCGCAGGGGCCGGCGGGCGCCGGTGGCGTGTCGGCGCCCGTACGGAAGGACCGTTTCGTCCTGGTGGACGCGGTCGGTGTGACGGACTCCCCGCTCGTTGACGCGAAGCCGCTCGTGCCCGCGGGCGAGCGGCAGGTCTCGCTGGCCAAGCTGCTGGACAAGGCCGGCACCAAGTCGATCAGCGCGAGCGAGGCGGAGATCCTGGCCGGACGGCTCGCCCGGCTCAACCAGCAGCTCACCGACGAGGAACGGGACGTCCTCACGCGCGCCGCCGACGGGCGCACACTCTCCGAGATCGCGGGCGCCATCGTCAAGGCGGTCGACCCCGACCGGCAGGAGGCCGCTCTCGCGGACGGCGGCCGTCCGGCAGCCCGGCACTTGGTCGAGGACGCGATCGCCCCGCTCACGGCCAACCCGCAACTGCGGCGCCACATCATCGAGATCCGCCGGGACAAGGACTACCTCATCGACGAGGTGACCGCCGTCAAGCTGACGGATGTCGTGGAAGTGCCTCGGGAGGAGCGCGCCCGCGAGGAGGTCGGCAGGTGGCGCAAGCTGCTCACCGACGAGCGGGACAGGATCGCGGCGATCAGCATCGCCCTGACGAGCCCCCGGTCCGTCTCCCCCGCCGAGGCGTACACCGCCCTGTCCGAGCTGGCCCTGGAGATCCACCGGCCGCAGTACGCCTGGACCCCGCAGTCCCTCTGGACGTACTACGAGGACCTGGGCATGGCCGCACACCGCGCGGATGGCGAGGCCGGAGCACCCGATCTGATTTCCATGATCCGGTTCGAACTGGGCGTCGACGACGAACTCCGGCCGTATCGGGATACTGTGGAGGCCCGCTTCGAGGGGTGGCTCCTCCGGCAGGAACAGGCCGGTGCGAAGTTCTCCGACGAGCAACTGTGGTGGCTGCGGTCCATCCGCGATGTCGTGGCCAGCGACGCGGGCATCAGTCCCCAGGAGTTCAACGCGGAGCCCTTCCGCGCCCGCGGCGGCGGCCGAGCCTTCGCAGCGGCCTTCGCGGAACAGGACCCACGGTCGTTGGTCCATGAGCTGAACAGGGAACTGGCTTGAGTGATACGGAATTGCCGGCGGGGTGGGTGTGGGCTCGTCTGGGCGATCTGGGCGATTGGTACGGTGGAGGCACGCCGTCGAAAAGCCGACCCGATTTCTGGACCGATGGGTCGATTCCTTGGCTCTCACCCAAGGACATGGGTTCGGATGTCGTTCCGTCCACCCAGGACCGCATCACGGACGATGCCATGCAGAACTCCGCAGTTCGATTGGTACCTGCCGATTCCGTCGCTATCGTCACACGCTCAGGAATCCTAGAGCGTACGGTACCAATTTCTCGCGTGCCCTTCGCCACCACCCTAAATCAAGACATGAAAGCAGTCTGCACATACGGCAACATTACCACTCGATGGGTCGCATGGTGCCTGCGATCCCTTGAGCAAGTAATTCTCAAGCAGTGCCGAAAAGCCGGAACAACTGTAGCCTCTCTGTCCACATCAGCCCTGATGGACCTGCGCGTGCCCGTCGCGCCCCTCGCCGAGCAGCACCGCATCGTCGAGGCCCTGGAGAACCATCTCTCCCGCCTTGACGCAGCATGTTCCGCTATCCAAAGTACGGTTTCACGCACGAAACAGCTGCAAAGATCAATCACAGACGCCGTACTGCGCGGCGAGCGCGTAAGAACGTCCCTGACCGAAGGTACGGCACTCGACCTTATCTCCGATGCCGCTAACTGTATTCCGAAAATCGAGCAACCGTGGGAGATCCCAGGCGAATGGCTATGGACGACCATCGGAAAAATTTTCGATGTGCACGTCGGGACCACTCCGAGCCGTAAGATCCCAGAGTACTGGAATGGCCCCATTCCGTGGGTCTCGAGCGGCGAAGTAAACTTCAACAGAATTTCTTACACCCGAGAGCACATCAGTGAATCCGCGGTGGGAAACCGCACGACTCGAATTCATCCACCCGGCACAGTAATGTTGGCAATGATCGGGGAAGGGAAGACGCGAGGCCAATGCGCCATTCTTGACATCGAAGCAGCACACAACCAGAACGCCGCATCCATTCGGGTGTCAAAAACGCGCATACTACCAGAATACGTATACATCACACTCCGGCAGCGCTATCAGGAATCGCGCAACGATAGCTCCGGAGGGAATCAGCCGGCGCTAAACAAGGCCAAGGTCCAAGATATTCCAATTCCGATTCCACCACTTTCCACGCAACGCGATATCGTCGACCTTGACGAGAATCTAAGCCGACTGTCTGAAAAATGCCGTGCGGAACTCGACCGTACGCTGACACGCTCTGCACACCTGCGCCGATCGCTCCTGCATCGCGCGTTCACCGGCCGTCTCGTTCCCCAGGACCCGGCCGACGAACCCGCGTCCGTACTCCTCGACCGCATTCGGGCCGAGCGTGCGGCCCAGGCCCAAGGCGCCCACGGCGGCAAGGCGAAGCGTGCTCGGCGGGCCGCCGTGCCGAAGCAGACCACTGCCGGCCCCGCGCCCGCCGCGAAGGTGAACCCCATTCCCACCGACGCCGTACAGCTGGAGTTCTAGCCGTGACCGCCGCAACCCCCGAACAGGCCACCGCCCAGGCGAACGCCCAGGCCGTCGCCCAGACGAACAGCCTGGTCGCGAAGCTCTGGAACTACTGCAACGTCCTTCGGGACAACGGCCTGTCCACGATCGAATACGTCGAGCAGCTTTCGTACCTGCTCTTCCTCAAAATGGCCGACGAGATCGCTGGCGACCCCTTCACAGAGGCGGAGGCGAGGGCCGTCGTACCGGCGGAGTACGACTGGCAGTCGCTCGTCACGAAGAAGGGCATCGCCCTTGAGGTCCACTACCGCAACACGCTGACGGCGCTGGCGCAGAACCCCGACACCACGCTCGGCACGATCTTCGCGAAGTCGCAGAACCGCATCACCGAGCCCGCGCTGCTCGAAAAGCTGGTCGTGGACCTGATCGGCAAAGAGGACTGGACGATCCAGGGCACGGACCTCAAGGGCGACGCGTACGAGGGCCTGCTCGCGAAGGGCGCCGAGGACACGAAGACCGGCGCGGGCCAGTACTTCACCCCACGCGCGCTGATCGACGCGATGGTGGACGTGATGCAGCCCGGCCCGGACGACACCATCACGGACCCTGCGTGCGGCACGGGCGGGTTCCTGATCGCCGCACAGAGCTACATCCGTGAGCACCACAAGCGGATGTCCCGCGAACAGCGGCTCGGTCTCGGCAAGGGCAAGATCTGGGGCAACGAACTGGTCACCGGCACCGCCCGACTGGCAGCTATGAACATGCTGCTGCACGGCATCGGTGACGCCGACGGAGACTCTCTGATCACGGTCGGGGACGCCCTCGCGCACAAGCCCAAAAAGCACGCCTCCCTCATCCTGGCGAACCCGCCGTTCGGCAAGAAGTCGGCCATCACCGTCGTGGGCACCGATGGGAAGACCGACCGCGAGGACATCTCGTACGAGAGGGACGACTTCCGCGCGACGACGACCAACAAGCAACTCAACTTCCTCCAGCACATCATGTCCACGCTGGAGATGGATGGCCGTGCGGCCGTCGTCCTGCCCGACAACGTCCTGTTCGAGGGCGGCGCGGGTGAGACGGTCCGCCGCCGCCTGCTGGACGAGTTCGACCTGCACACGATCCTGCGCCTGCCGACGGGCATCTTCTACGCGGGCGGGGTCAAAGCGAACGTGCTGTTCTTCGAGAAGAAGCGGCCCCAGGCGGGCGGTGGGCACAACACGACCAAGGTGTGGGTCTACGACTTCCGCACCGGCAAGCACTTCACACTCAAGCAGAACCCGCTCCGCCGCTCGGACCTGGAGGAGTTCGTGCGGGCGTACGCGCCGGGCGAGCCTCGGTCCGTGCGGGAGGAGGCCGAGCCGAACGAGCGCTTCAGGGCCTACACGTACGACGAGTTGATCACCCGCGACAAGGTGAACCTCGACCTCACGTGGATGAAGGACCCGTCCCTCGACGACGCCGACAGCCTGCTGCCGCCCGAGGTGATCGCCAAGGAGATCGTCGAGGACCTCCAGGCCGCGCTGAGCGAGTTCGCCGCCATCGCGGAGGCCCTCGGCGGCGACGTGCCCGCCGACGCCGACGCGACCGAGGCGGGCCTCACCGACTGACCCTGACTGGCGTCGCCGGCGCGCGCCCCCGAATGCGCCACCGCGCACGCGGTCCGGGATCGGCAGGTCCACGCGCAACCGAATCACCGTTTCGGGTGAGGCTTTCGGACAACCTGACCGTTTCGGTACGCGTGGTGACTACTTTTGCCCGCAGTGAACCTGACTCCGTATCAGAGGAGTCAGGGGTGGCGGGCCATGGGCGCACGCCGCGCGCATGGGAGGCGACCTCATGACCAACGAAGGCACCGGCAGCATGCGGGTGTTCGGCGCGGTGGTCCGCGCCGTCCGCGAGGCGGCGGGAAAGGAGCAGCAGGAACTCGCCGACCACGTCGGATACTCGCGGGCGATGATCACCCGCGTCGAACTCGGCGACCGGATGCCGCCGCCCACGTTCGTGGAGAAGGCGACAGCGTTCCTCGGGGCGGGCGAGATCCTGTCCAAGGCGGCGGAGAAACTGGACCGCACGGAACACCCGGCGTGGTTCGAGGGGTACGTGGACCTGGAGAAGCGGGCAGCCAGCCTATACACATACGACAACGCGGCGATCAACGGCTTGCTCCAAATCGAGGAGTACGCCAGCGCCCTGCTCTCAACGCGCTGTCCAGCGCTGGAGACGGACGACATCGAGAGCCGAGTGCAGGCCCGCATGGCGCGCCAGGTGCTGCTGCTCCGCACCCCACTTCCTCAGCTTTGCTTCGTCATGGAAGAGTCCGTGCTGCGGCGACCAGTTGGGGGGCGCAACGTATTGAGGCAGCAGTTGCTACGGTTGCTGGAAGTAAGCCAACTGCGGCACGTCGCGATCCAGGTGCTTCCTCTGGACCACGGGGCCCACGCCGGATACGACGGGCCGATGCACCTGCTGGAGACACCCCAGCGACAGCAGTTGGTCTACCTGGAAATTCATGACCACAGCTTCCTCGTGGACGACCGCGACGAGGTCAGTGAGCTCAACCAGCGTTATGCGATGATCCGTTCGCAAGCCCTCGGCGTGAGGGAGTCCGCGAAGGTGATCGAGCAGATTGCAGAGGAGCTATGACCTCCGAACTCACCTGGTTCAAGAGCAGCTACAGCGGCAACAGCGGCGGCGCCTGCATCGAAGTCGCCCTGGACTGGCGCAAGTCCACCTACAGCGGCAGTGGCGGCGGTGCCTGCGTCGAGGTCGCGGCCTGCCCCCACACGGTCCACGTCCGCGACTCCAAGGACCCCGAGGGCCCTGCCCTCGCCTTCCCCGCCGACGCCTGGGCCTCGTTCCTCAGCTACGCGGCCTCGCACGCGTAACCGCACCGCGGACGGGGGCCGGCCCCCGCTCACCCGCAGGGGCCACCCCCGTCGGCCGGTTCTACGTCGCCGGGGCCACCTTCCGCAGCACCGCCACGAACTCCCGCATCCACACCGGATGGTCGGGCCAGGCCCGCGCGGAGACCAGCCGGCCGTCGACCACGCCGTCACCGTCCTCGTACTGCGCGCCGGCCGCCACGACGTCCGGCTCCAGCGCCGGATAGGCCGCCGTGCGACGGCCGGTGAGCGACCCCGTGGCGGCCGGGATCAGCGGGCCGTGGCAGATCTGCGCGACCGGCTTGCCCTCCTCGAAGAAGTGGGCCACGATCCGGCGCAGCCGCGGATCGTTGCGCAGGTACTCCGGCGCCCGGCCGCCCGGGATCACCAGCGCGGCGTACCCGGCCGGGTCGACCTCGTCGAAGCCGAGGTCCGCGGGCCACGTGTAGCCGGGCTTCTCGGTGTACGTGTCGAAGCCGTCCACGAAGTCGTGCACCACGAACTGGAGCGTTTTACGGGTCGGCGCGGCGATCTCCACCGCGTAGCCCTCTTCCTGCAACCGCTGGTACGGGTAGAGCACTTCCAGGGATTCGGCAGCGTCCCCGGTCACCAGAAGGATCTTCACCGTCATCGTCAGGTCCCTTCCACTCACTCCCCCACGCCGCTCTCGGCGCCGGCTCCCCCACGATGCCCCACCCCGCCTCGGATAACGCCCCATCCACCCCGAACGGCGCAAACAACGCCCCACCGCCAGTACCGACACCGCCAAGAACCCTCGCGAGGTGAAATTGCACCAGTCGGCCAACGCAGTCGAGGTCGGCATCCCGAGCCCTCAGAGAGGCACCAGGCGGAACTCTCAGTCGCCTCGAACCCCCTTCTCCGCCCCCGGGCCGCGGCCTTCCGGGCCTGCGTCCGGGCAGCGGCCGAACGCACCGACGCGGACGTGATCGAGCCAACCACCCCGAACCGCAACCGAATCGGGTTGACCCCTCCAGTCCTCGCCGAGAATCTTGAGGCCGGATCATCGCGAGGCACAAGGACGGCGAACCGTGGCAGTTCCGTACCCGCAGACGCGGGAGTTCCAGGCGTTCAGGGCCAATATCGAGTACGCCCGGCAGATGGTGGTGGCCGGCAAGAGCCTCGCCGCCTTCCAGTCGCCGCTGTTCGACATCGGGGACTTCTACCGCGCCGCGTGGGTGCAGGCCGTCAGCGCCATCGACCACTGGTTCCACGAGGAGCTGTACCGGCGGGTGGCGGAACTGGCCGGACAGGACAGTCCCGGAATGCCCTACCAGTTGACGAAGTTCGAACTGCCGCTGGAGAAGGTCGAGGAGGTGCGGCGGGGCACGACGACCCTCGCCGACGCCGTCTCGGAGCACATGAAGGCGAAGTGGGCCAACGCCTCGCTCCAGAACCCCCGCAAGATCAGCGAGGCACTGAAGTTGGTCAGCGAGGAGGACGTCTGGGCCAAGGCCGCCGTTCAGATCAACGCCTGGAACCACGGCCGGACCGCGATGACTGCCCAGGCCGTCAAGAAGCAACACCTGGCGATCACCGACCGCCGTAACAAGATCGCCCACGAGGCGGACCTCGTGGACGGCAGTCTCAAGCAACGCCGCCCGATCACCGACGCGGACGTCACCGACGCCATCGACTGGACCGAACGGATCGCGCTCGCCATCGCCGTCGCCCTGGGGTAGGGCAGCCTCCGCATACGGCCTGAGGGAACCTGCCACGCCGGGCCGAGCCGTGCGCCGTTTCCTGCGGACGCTCGGTGTCGCAACCGTAGACGTACCGGATGACACGTCATTGACGTGGCGACGTAGTCAGCTCGGCCCCGCCCGCCTTGTCCCTACGTGTCAGTTTGTGGGGAAAGCCGGTCGTCACGGGCAGCGGCAGCGGCAGCCGGGCCGTCAGGACGAAGCCGCCGTCGCGCCCGGGGCGGGCGGTCAGGTCGCCGCCCCACCGCGCGACCTGGTCACGGGTCTCGATGGCGACCCATGTCGTGTTCGTGGCGGCCTTCCTGCTCGCGGCGTCCTGGCAGGGCCCGCGCTACAGCGTCTCCGCTCACTCGATCAGCGACATGTACGCGGAGGGGGCACCGCACGCGGCCTTCCTCATGGTGGTCAACACCTGGTGCGGAGCCGCCGGCCTGGACGGCCTCTTCGAACGCCTCGTGGCCGGCTTCGGCGCCACAGGTGTCATCGCTCTCGGCGCAGCAGTACACCGGGTATGTGCGTGACTCTCCGGGGTGGACCTGTCTTCCGGTCGAGAGACCACCCGCCGGTGACGGGCTTGTCGCGCCGTTCCTCCCCCCGGGCTTCGGCCTGGGAGGTAGCCCCAGCGCCCCTGGATATGCCCAGGTACCCCCGGGGCAAGCACACGGGGAACCGCACCGACTCAAGGTCCCGCGCCCCGGCGGCAGGGGCACCCCGCCAGGTCCCGCCCACCCCGGAGGGGCCGTGCAAGGTCAGGGGCGGGGGGAACTGGGTGACAAGCCGCCCTCGACCGCGAGGTCCCGCGGCTCGGGGGCAGGGGCACCCTGGGGGGTCCCGTCACCCCGGGAGCGGCGAACCGTGAGGAAGACCAGCACCCCGCCCGCCAGCGCGGCCAGCGCCGACGCCAGGAAGATCCGGTCCAGCCCAGCCGCGTATCCGGCCCGCACGCTGCCGCCGTGACGCGTGACGTCCCGCAGTCGTGACGTGAAGATCGAGCCGAACAGCGCGATGCCGAGGCTCATCCCGAGCTGGCGGAAGGTGTTGACCGCGCCGCCCGCCATGCCCGCGCGGTTCGGGGGCACCGCCTCCACGGCCGTGGAGACCAGCACCGGCGTCGACAGGCCGACGCCCACACCCATGACCGCGAGCCCCGCGTACAGCGAGGACGCATGCGACCCCGCGGACACCGACTGCCACATGATGCCCGCGCCGACACCGACCAGCACCAGGCCGCCACCGACCAGCAGCGCGGGCGAGAACCGGTGGGTGTGCTTCCCGGCCGCCGCGGCCACCACGAAGGACGCCACCGCCAGCGGCATCAGCGCGAGACCACCGCGGATCGGGCTGAGGCCAAGGATGTTCTGCAACCACAGCGAGATGTAGACGAACCCGCCGAACGCGCCCGCCTGGAAGAGCACGGCGCCACCGAGCAGCCCGGAGAAGGTCGGGCGGCGCAGCAGGGACAGGTCGAGCATCGGGTGCGCGGTGGCCAGTTCGGCGACCACGAACCCGACTACGGCCAGCACGGCCAGCGCGAAGGCTCCAAGCGTCAGACCGCCGGTCCAGCCGTGGTCGCCGCCACGGATCAGCGCGTACGTCAGCGCCGCCGCGGCCACGGTGAAGAGGACCGCGCCCGGCACGTCCAGCCGTCCGGTGCCGCGCTTGCCGGCCGGCAGCACCCGCAGCGTGAGAACGATGGCGACCACCGCGATCGGCAGGTTGACCAGGAAGATCGCCTGCCAGCTGAAACCTTGCGTGAGCAGACCGCCCAGCACCGGGCCGAGCGCGGCGGCGGCACCGTTGACCGCGCCCCACACGCCGAAGGCGACACCGCGGTCGCGGCCGTGGTAGGTCGCGGCGACCAGCGCCGCCGACGTCGCGAACATCGCCGCACCGCCGACGCCCTGCACCCCCCGCCAGGTGATCAGCACGGCGGCGTTCGGGGCGAGCGCGCAGCCCAGCGAGGCGATGGCGAAGACGACCAGGCCGATCGCGTACAGCTTCCGGTGCCCGAACAGGTCGGCCAGCGACCCGGCGGCCAGCAGCAGGGCCGCCAGCGCCAGGGCGTACATGTCCATCACCCACTGCAGGGAGGTGAAGGACGCGTGGAGGTCGGACGCCATGCTCGGCAGTGCGACGTTCACGATGGTGACGTCGACCAGCAGGATGAAGGCGCCCAGGCAGATCGCCACAAGTGGCAGCCACTTGCGCATGGGTGGGACTCCGTTCGGGTTCGCGTGATGTGATCACCTCACCATCGGGCAAACGCCGCTCCGCTCCCCAGCCAGAACCGCCTTGGCGGCGCATTTCGACAGAACCTAGGCTGTGGTGATGGAATCCGACACCGATTTCGACCCCGGCATCGACACCGGTATCGACACCGACGCGCGCGCGACCACCGACACCGACACCGTCTGGAGCGCGCTGGCCGGTCTCGACCTGCTCGACCGGCGGCTCGTGCACGCCCTCCAGATCGACGGGCGGGCCCCGTTCAGCCGGCTCGCGGAGGTGCTGGGCGTCTCGGACCAGACCGTCGCCCGCCGCTACGGCCGGCTGCGCCGCGAGAAGACCGTACGGGTGCTGGGCCTGGCCGACCCGCTGCGGATCGGGCTGACCCCCTGGATGGTCCGGGTGCGCTGCACGCCCGACGCGGCCGGCTCGATCGGTGCGGCGCTGGCCCGCAGGACCGACACCCGCTGGGTCAACCTGATCTCCGGCGGCACCGAGATCAGTTGCCTCACCCAGGCCGCCGCGCCCGGCCACGACGACACGCTGCTGCTCCAGAAACTCCCGCGCACCCCGCGGGTGGTGCAGGTGACCGCGCACGCGATGCTGCACATGTTCTTCGGGAAGGACCTCAGCCCGGTCAGCCGCAGCAGCGCGCTCACGCCCGACGAGATCGCCGCGCTGACGCCCCCGGACGCGCCCGACAACCCGACCCGCAGCCCGGCCGGCGTCCCGACCGGCCCGCCCGCCGACCCCGTCCCGCTCGGGCCCGGCGACCACCTCATGTGCGACGCCCTCGCGCAGGACGGCCGGACCTCCGCAGCCGAACTGGCCGCCGTCACCGGCTGGTCGCAGAGCACGGTACGGCGCCGCCTGTCCGAACTGCGTTCCGCCGGCGTCCTCTACTACGACCTCGACTTCGGCAACGGCCTGTTCAAGTCCGAACTGCGCGCCGCGCTCTGGCTGGAGGTCGAACCGGCCCGGCTCGCCGAGGTCGGCGCCGCCCTCGCGGACCACAGCGAGGTCGCGTTCGCGGCGGCCACCACCGGGGCGACCAACATCTACGCGTCCGTCAGCTGCAAGGACCCCGAGGCCCTCTACCGCTATCTCACCGGGCCCGTCGCCGCGTTGCCCGGCTTGCGCCGGACCGAAACCGCCCCCATCCACCGCCTCCTCAAGGGCCCCGGCCCCTACGCCGCGTAAGCGATTCCCGCCGCGAGGGCCCCGTCCCGTCCCCACCCCCCGCCCGGTGGCCTGCTGAGCGCGCGGTTCCCCGCGCCCCTGGGCTGCCCACCGTTACGGTTCCGGTCTCTTTCCCGGCCACAGGCCGGTGGCCTGCTGAGCGCGCAGTTCCCCGCGCCCCCGGGGGTGTTGGCGTTCTTTCGCGGAAGGAGCCGCACAGACCGAGGGGCGCGGGGAACTGCGCGACCAGCCCCCACCGGCAGGTGGTCCCTCAACCCGCGGCCAGGGGCGCCCCGGTGGGTCTCAGAACCCCAGCTTGCGCAACTGCTTGGGGTCCCGCTGCCAGTCCTTCGCCACCTTCACGTGCAGGTCCAAGAACACCGGCGTCCCCAGCAACCCCTCGATCTGCTGCCGCGACTTCGTCCCGACCTCCTTGAGCCGGGCCCCCTTGGGCCCGATGATGATGCCCTTCTGGCTGGGCCGCTCGATGTAGAGGTTCGCGTGGATGTCGAGCAGCGGCTTGTCCGCGGGCCGCCCCTCGCGGGGAATCATCTCCTCGACCACCACGGCGATGGAGTGCGGCAGTTCGTCCCGCACCCCTTCCAGCGCCGCCTCGCGGATCAGCTCGGCCACCATCACCTGCTCCGGCTCGTCCGTGAGGTCGCCCTCGGCGTAGAGCTGCGGGCCCTCCGGGAGGAGCGGGACGAGCAGGTCGGCGAGGAGCCCCACCTGCTGGTCGCCGACCGCCGAGACCGGCACGATCTCGGCCCACTCCAGCCCGATCTCCTGCCCGAGCCGGTCCACCGCCATGAGCTGCCGGGCGAGCTGGTCGTGGTCGACCAGGTCGGTCTTCGTGACGATCGCCACCTTCGGCGTCTTCCTGATCCCGGCCAGCTCGCGCGCGATGTACGTGTCACCCGGGCCGAGCTTCTGGTCGGCCGGCAGGCAGAAGCCGATCACGTCGACCTCGGCCCAGGTGGTGCGGACCACATCGTTGAGCCGCTCGCCGAGCAGGGTGCGCGGCTTGTGCAGCCCGGGGGTGTCCACGAGCACGAGCTGCGCCTCCGGCCGGTGCACGATCCCGCGGACGGTGTGCCGGGTCGTCTGCGGCCGGTTGGAGGTGATCGCCACCTTCTGGCCGACCAGAGCGTTCGTGAGGGTGGACTTGCCGGCGTTGGGACGGCCGACGAAGCAGGCGAAGCCGGACCGGTGCGGCGGGGTCGCGGTGGACCCGGCGGTTCCGTCGGAGGGGGTACGAGCGCTCATGGCCCCCATTCTCCCCGATACCGCAGAGGTGTACGGACACCGCTCGATCGAGCGGCCCCCCGCCCCCGTACGACGCGACACGGTGTGACACGAGCCGTACGTCCCGCGGTGAGGAATCCGAAACCCGGCGGCAACAAGAAACGCCACCGAAACACGTACGCCCACGTCCGGTAACGCGCACGCCCGACGCTCGTGCTAGATCAGCGACCGAAGGGACCCCTCCGTGCTGCTCCTGCCCACCGGCCACGCCCTCCCGCCCGCCTCGTCACTCGCCGCCCCCGCCGCCGCCGCGCACCACGCGGCGATCAACGCCGGCGACACCGCGTGGCTGCTGGCCGCGACCGCGCTGGTGCTGCTGATGACACCGGGCCTCGCGCTCTTCTACGGCGGGATGGTCCGCAGCAAGAGCGTGCTGAACATGCTGATGATGAGCTTCGTGTCGATCGCGCTGGTCACGCTGGTGTGGCTGGTGGCCGGGTACACGCTGGCGTTCGGCCCGGACGCGGGCGGGCTCGGTCTGATCGGCGACCTCAGCCACCTCGGCATGCACGGCGTCGGCCCGACCAGCGTCACCGGGCACGTGCCGACGCCGCTCTTCGCCGCGTTCGAGCTCTCCTTCGCGATCATCACGGCCGCGCTGATCAGCGGCGCGGTCGCGGACCGGGCCCGGTTCGGCGCGTGGGTGGTCTTCGTCCTGGTGTGGACGCTGGCCGTATACGTCCCCGTCGCGCACTGGGTGTTCGGCACCGGCGGCTGGGTGGTGAGCAAGCTGCACGCGCTGGACTTCGCCGGCGGCACCGTGGTCGAGGTCTGCTCCGGCGCCTCCGGGCTCGCGCTGGCGCTGGTGCTCGGGCCGCGGCTGGGCTTCCGCAAGGACGCGATGCGCCCGCACAACCTGCCGCTGGTCGTCCTGGGGGCCGGGCTACTGTGGTTCGGCTGGTTCGGCTTCAACGCGGGTTCCGCGCTGGGCGCCAACGGCATGGCCGGCTCGGCGTTCCTCAACACCCAGGCGGCGGGCTGCGCCGGGCTGCTGGGCTGGCTGATGGTGGAGAAGCGCAGGGACGGCCACGCCACCACGCTGGGCGCCGCGTCGGGTTCGGTCGCGGGCCTGGTCGCGATCACCCCGGCCTGCGGCAGCGTGGACCTGATCGGCGCGGTCGTGGTGGGCCTGGCCGCGGGCGTGCTCTGCTCGTACGCGGTGAGCTGGAAGTTCCGCTGGGGCGTGGACGATTCGCTGGACGTGGTGGGCGTGCACCTGATGGGCGGGATCGTCGGCACCCTGCTGATCGGCCTGCTCGCCACCTCCTCCATGACCGGCGGTCCGCGCGGCCTGCTCTACGGCGGCGGCCTCGGCCAGCTCGGCCGGCAGGCGGTCGCGGTGGCCGCGGTCGGGGCGTACGCGTTCGCGGTCACGTACGGCCTCGGGCGGGCGATCGAGCGGCTGATCGGCTTCCGGGCCAGCGAGGAGGAGGAACGGACCGGCCTGGACCTGACCGTGCACGCCGAGACCGCCTACGATCACGGCGTACTCACCCACGGCATGGCGGGCGGGGCACCGTTCCCGGCGGGCGCCGGGCACTTCGGTCCGGCCGCGAAGGACAGGAGCCCACTGGCATGAAGCTGGTCACCGCCGTCATCAAGCCGTACAAGCTGGATGACGTGAAGACGGCGCTGCAGGAGCTGGGCGTGCAGGGCCTGACCGTCACCGAGGCGAGCGGCTACGGGCGGCAGCGCGGGCACACCGAGGTGTACCGCGGCGCGGAGTACCGGGTGGACCTGGTGCCGAAGGCGCGGATAGAGGTGCTGGTGGAGGACGCCGACGCGGACCTGGTGATCGACGCGCTGGTGGCGGCGGCCAGGACCGGGAAGATCGGCGACGGCAAGGTGTGGGCGGTGCAGGTGGAGACAGCGGTGCGGGTGCGGACCGGGGAGCGCGGCCCGGACGCCCTGTAGGGAACGGGCGACCGGGCGAGGTCCGTACGGTCGTTCCGTTTCTCAGCCCGCGGTGACGGTGCGCCGCACGGTGCCGTCCGGGCCGGCCAGCAGCAGCGGCGTGTCCGGGCCGCCCAGGTCGCGGACGGCCGCGCGGTCGGCGTCGGCGGGCTCCTCGGCCGCGGTGACCACGGCGGCGGCCTCCAGCGACGTCGCGCCGCTGGCCACCGCCATCGCGACCGCGGTCTGCACGGCGGTCAGCCGCAGCGACGGCAGGTCCACGGTGCCGGCCACGTACGTACGGCCGGTCTCGTCGCGGACGGCGGCGCCCTCCGGCACGGCGTTGCGGGCCCGCGCGGAGCGGGCGAGCGTGAGGAGCTTGCGGTCCTCGGGGTTCTCGGGGGCTGCGGGCGGCTGCGTCTGCGGCTCGGTCATACGCGTGATCATAGGACGCCCCGCGGAGATGTCACCCTCCGTATCCGCAGATGCGCGCCCAGCGACCTCCGCCTAACCTCATACATGAGCAATGCCCTCTTATGAGGAGATTGGGGTGATCCGACGATGCTGCTGCACCTCCCCCTCGTCATCGCACTCGCCGCGGCCACGTTCTTCCTGAGCCGCAAGGCCGAACTCAAGGTGACCCACGCACTGGCCTGCGGCGCCTTCGGCTTCTACCTCGCCGACACCAGCCTGGCCACGTCGATCCACTCGGCCAGCGCGAACATGCTCGGCATGATCGGCCACATCGGCTTCTGACGATCCCGCCCCGTCACTCACCCCGCCCGGCGGTTCGACGGGTTCGACGGGTTCGACGGGTTCGGCTGGGCCGCCACCGAGACCGTCACCGGGTTGGAGCGGACCTGCTTGCCGTCGATCGTGGCGCGGGCGGTGACCACGGACGTCCCGGCCCCGACCCCCGTGATCACGCCCTGGCTGTCGACCGTGGCAACGGAGGGGTCCGAGCTGGCGTACGTGACCGTTGCGGAGGGGCCGGTGACGCGGTCGGCGTTCAGAGCCAGGTCGTCACGGGTGACGGTCACCTCATAGGGTGGGCGCGCCAGCCGACGGGCCGTGACGAGGATCAGCCGATGGACAGCAGCACCCGGGTTCGTCTGATCGAGCCCGCCGACGCCGCCGCGATCGCCGCGCACCGGGTGCGGGACGTCGAGGCGTTCCGGCCGTGGGAACCGGCGCAGCCGGCCCGCTTCCTGACGGCGGACGGCCAGGCGGAGCGGATCGAGAAGTTGCTGGCCGGACACCGGGCCGGCACGGTCTGGCCGGGCGTGGTGCTCGCCGACGACCAGGTGATCGGGCAGGTCACCGTCGGAGGCATCCTGCCGCAACCGCACCTGCGCCGCGGCACCGTCGGGTACTGGATCGCCTCGACCGCCCAGAACCGAGGGCACGCCGGGCGCGCCGTCGAACTCGTCCTGCGGGTGATGACGGACGAACTCGGCTTGCACCGCGCCGAGGCGTCCACCCATCTGGAGAACCTGCCCTCCCAACGGGTGCTGCGCCGCAACGGGTTCAGCCCGTACGGCGTCGCGCACTCCTCGATCCTCCTCGACGGCGACTGGCGCGACAGCCTGCTGTGGGAGCGGGTTCTCGGCGGCTAGCGTCGTGACCGGAAAGGTTCACCGGTTCGCGGCGCCCGGCACGGCACCAGCCTCGGCGATCGGCCGTGCCGTCGGATGACCGCTCACGGGGCGGCGAGGTCGTCATCGTCGCTGGGTACGGTGCTGTGGCGCTCGGCGAGCGGGCCTACGCCGAGGTCCTCGCGCATGAGCATGCGCATCCTGGCGGCCGCCTTGCCGCGTGCCTCCCAGCGGGCGCGGTCCTCCGGGCTGCTGACAGCGGTGCCGTCGACGTAGCCCTCGCAGATGCGTCGCAGGCAGTGGAACACGCTGTTGGACGCCTTGACGACGGGTTGGGGCGCGATGAGCCACATCCGTTCGGACGCGATGGCGATGCCTGACTCCCGAAAGGCCTCGCGCAGCGCGCGTGCCCGCTCGTCGTCGGACGGGTGCTCGCGCCGGGCCAGGGCCCGCAGCGTCTCACCGAGTACTTTCACGGTGGTGGTGTACTGCGTGTATATGTCCAGCCGCAGCCGACGGGCTTCCTTGTCGTCCTCGCGCTTCCACCGGCTCCGATCCGCGACGAGGGTGGTGACGATGCCGATCGCGGCGCCGGCCAGGGTGGAGAGCAGTGGCAACCAGTCCATGCGGGCCACCTTGCGGCATCCCGTGACCACCGCACCAGGGAATTCGCGGCCGACCCCGCACGCCGCGGGGCGCGCGCCGCTCGACGTGGAGCCGTCACCGGGTTCCCGAAACGACGTCTCCTCGGGCCGAGTTCAGCCGAGCCCGCGGTGCGCGGCCCACAACTCCCCCGCCCGGGTCGCGGCGTCGGCGACCAGGGCCGCCAGTTCGGGCCGGTCGGGGACGGGGAACGAGACGTACGCGCCCCGGCCGCCGCCGACCGGTCGGCCGTACGCCTTCACGGCGAGGTGGCCGTCCGGCAGGAGCCGGACGTTGAGCGTGGTCAGCGTGAACGCTTCCCCGCGTCGGGTGTCCGTCCAGCGCAGCGCCTGCGGGATCGTGACGTTGATCGCCAGGGCACTGACTTCCAGGTCGCCGCTCACGGACGGATGCTCTCACGCGAGCCGCCGCACGCGGGCTGCCGGCGGGACGGGGACGCAGGGCCGTCGCCCTGGACCTGGAGCTTTCAGGGGGCATCCCCGGAACGCTCCAGGTCCAGGGCGACGGCACGGACCGCGTCGACGATCGGCTGGAGCTTGTGGCCGAACGGAGTGAGGTCGTAGACGGTCGACTGTTTGCTCCTCGACTCCTCGACCCGGCTGACGATGCCGGCATCTTCGAGTTTCCGCAGGCGGTTGGTCAGGGTGACCGCATTGACCTTCGGGATGGCCCGTCGAAGTTCGTTGAAGCGCATCCCCGACTCCTGGAGCGTCATCACGATCGCCAGTGTCCACAGGTCGCCGATCACCGACAGGACCTGCATGCAACGCGCCGTCTGGAGGTCGTCCGCCTGATTCATGATGCCGCCCATTTTAGCCGTCGTGCTACGCTCACCGGTAAATAATCTTTAGTGGTTTCGGGTTCCCTCAGGAGGGTGCATCCCACCATGAAGATCACGATCTTCGGCGCGACCGGCCGGATGGGCCAGTTACTGGTGCGGCGGGCCCTCGACGAGGGACACACGGTCACGGCCTACGCCCGCACCCCCGGCAAGCTCCGCATCACGCACGCCAACCTCTCCGTAGCCCCCGGACAACTCGACGACGACGAGGCGATCCTGGAAGCGGTCCGCACCGCCGACGCCGTCATCGAGGGGGTCGGCTCCGAGAGCACCGCGACCCGCAGGATCATCGCCGCCATGGACACCGCGGGCGTCAAGCGCCTCGTGGCCGTGTCCACCTGCAGCGTTGCGGACCCGGCCGATCGGCCCGACCTCAAGGTCACGGCGCTCGTCCGGTTCGTCAGGACCGTGGCGCCCCGGCCCTGGGCCGAGGTGCGCTCCGCGGCGGAGGCGGTACGCGCCAGCGACCTGGACTGGACACTGGTCCGCGTGGCCAAGCTCAATGACCAGCCGGCCACCGGGGACATCAAGGTCGGGCACTACGGCCAAGGGGTGGTGGGCCTCTCCCTCAGCCGCGCCGACATGGCCGCCTTCCTGCTCGGCCAAGTGACCGACGAGACCTATCTGCGCGCCGCCCCGGCGATCAGCAACTGACCGACGGCGCGGTCACCGCGGACGCGGTCGCTCCTCGATCGAGAACATGCGCGACGGGTGTTGAATGAAGTCATGTCTGATCACAAGAACTTGGGTGGGTCGGGGCTGTCCGTCGCCCCGCTGTGTCTGGGCGGAAACGTGTTCGGCTGGACGGCCGACCGGGAGCAGTCGTTCGCCGTGCTCGATGCCTACGCTGCCGCGGGCGGCAACTTCATCGACACCGCGGACTCGTACATGTACCACTTCCCCGGGAACCAGGCCGGCCAGTCCGAGAGCATCATCGGCGAGTGGGTCTCCGCCCGCGGCAACCGCGACGGCGTCGTCATCGCCACGAAGGTCGGTGACAGTCCGGAGCGCAAGGGCCTGAAGCCCGCCAACGTCAAGGCCGCCGCCGAGGACTCGCTGCGGCGTCTGGGCACCGACCGGATCGACCTGTACTACGTGCACTTCGACGACGAGTCGGTGCCGGTCGAGGACATCGTCACCACGCTCGACGAACTGGTGCGTGCCGGAAAGGTACGCGCCCTCGGTGCGTCCAACGTCGGCCCGGCACGTCTCGACGCCATGCTTCGGTTCGCCCACCGCGAGAACCTGGCGGCCTTCACGGTTCTCCAGCCCCAGTACAACCTCGTCTCCCGCGACACCTACGAGGGCGAGCGCCGGGACATCGCCCAGCGGGACGGGTTGGCCTGCGTCCCCTACTTCGCCCTCGCCTCCGGCTTCCTGACCGGGAAGTACCGGCCCGGCCACACGGTGGACAGCGTGCGCAACATGCCCGGACTGGCAGGTGGCTACGCCGACAGCGAGCGCGGCAACACGGTCCTCGCCGCCATGGAAGAGGTCGCGGCGGCGCACGACGCCCAACTGGCCACCGTCGCCCTCGCCTGGCTGGCCCAACAGCCCACCGTGGCCGCGCCGATCGCCTCCGCGCGAACGGTGGACCAGGTGCCGGCCCTCGTCGCCCTCAAGGACCTCCGCCTCTCCGACGCCGAACTCCACGCCCTGGACGCCGCATCCGCCTGAGGACCGACCTGTGCGGCGTCGGTGCCCCCAGCGCCACTGAGGCCCTGGCGGCACCCCGCCGTTCCGCGGCGCCCCACCGCAGGACGTCGATCGCGCGGACGATGAGAACCCTGCGGTGGAGGTCGAGTTCACCCGGGCTCGGTGCCCATCACCTTGGCCGCCGGTCCAACGCGGCGGACGGTGATCCACAGCTCAGGGGTGCGAACGGGATCAAACGGAGCCGAACTCACCGGACTTGACGCCCGCCACGAACGAAGCGAACGCGTCAGCCGGGAAGACCAGGGCAGGCCCCTGCGGGTCCTTGGAATCACGCACGGGGACCACACCACGCGCTTCGATCAGATCGGCCGCGACCTCAACACATGTCCCGCCGTTCTGGCTGTACGAGGACTTGAACCAACGCGGGGACTCTGTTGTCACGGGGTGCCCTTTCGGGGGGTGGCCCTGCGCCGCCCGGATGGACGGCACAGAGGATGGCTACCCCACGATCAGACGGTGCCGAACTCGCCCGACTTCACACCGGCCACAAATGACGCGAACGCATCGGCCGGGAAGACCAAGGCAGGCCCCTGCGGGTCCTTGGAATCACGCACGGGGACCACGCCACGCGCTTCGATCAGATTGGCCGCGACCTCAACACATGTGCCGCCGTTGTCACTGTATGAGGACTTGAACCAACGAGGGGTTTCGGTCGTCACGGGGTGCCCTTTCGCAGCTGGCTGATCATGGCCACAGACGCCGCCTGCGACAGCGCTTCAGCCTGGAGTTGATGATAGGCGGTCAGCATAGGCACCACGGACACGCTCTCCCGATCCAAGTGCCCCTGCGTCTGGGACTCGGCATAGCAGAGCACCGAACGATCCGCCAGTGTCAGGAGGTTGATCGAGAGGTTGAGCGATCGGCGCTCACCCATCTCGAACGGGGCGATCTGGAGCAGTGTGTTCGGCAGCTCGGCGAACTCGATCAACCGCGCCAGTTGTGCATCCATGACGCCAGGACCGCCGATGGGCCGACGGACGCAACTCTCGTCCATCATCACGAACACCATGGGCGGTCGAGGCCGCACCAGCGCCTCCTGCCGCTCGGCCAGGAACGCGACGCGTTCATCCGCCTGTTCGGGCGTGATGGCCCCTCGCCGCACCGAGCTGTCCGCCAGCACCCGCGCGTACTCCGGCGTCTGCAACAGGCCCGGGACGATGCCAATCTCGAAGACCCGGATCTCGACCGCCCGGGCCTCGTACCCGACGTAGTGCGGAAAGCCCTCCAGGAGCGATCCGTGCCGGATCTGGCGCCACTCGCGCTCAAAGGCGTCCGCCGTCTCGCCGATGCCGAAGGCTATGTCAACACTGCGCGAAAAACGAAGAGTTGGCACCTTGCGGCCAGTTTCCACGGCCGAAATGTGCGTGCTGGAGTATCCCGTCTCCATCGCGAGGTCTTCCTGCTTCCACCCACGGGCCTCCCGCGAACTGCGGACCCGTGCGCCGAAGGCAGCCTCCGGACCGCTCTCGGGGTCCAACTCCTTGCGATTAACCACCTCTTTGGAAACCTTTCTTTCCATACCTACAAGTTGATGACGTTTTGACTCTAGAGGACAGCAACGCCTCCCGGTAGTGGTTCCACTACAGAGAGGAGCGGGGCATGCTCCGGAGAGAGCCTCGGCCGAAGCCGGTGGGAGCCGTGCACACGCCTCAACTCGGCGAGCTGGTCTGGGATGACGGGCCACGTCAGCGCAACGGCGTCTACATGGGGACCGAGGGCGGCCTCCTCTTCCTGCGGCCCGAGGGCGGCGGCATCGAGTGGACGACGGCGCCCGCGAACATCAGGCCGCTCGCCCGAAGGCCCGGCAGGTCCACCGTGCGACGCGAGGCGTAGGGCACCACCACCGGCAGGACACCGTAGAGAGAGGAGAGCCGTATGGACGGCGGGAGCAGCAACGGGAACGAGGACGTCATCGACTGGGAGTGGTTGTCCGCGCGGGAGGTGTACGCGAGCGAACTGGCCTACCGGCGGCGGCAGGCGGGGCTGACGCTGATGGAACTCGCGGCGCTGTGCATGTACGAGCAGTCCTACCTGCACCGGCTGGAGAGGGGGCAGCGCCTCGGCACGCTGGAGTCGGCCACGGCGCTGGACAAGGTGTACGGCACCGGGACGCTGCTGGTGAAGCTGTGGCACCTGGCCAAGCGGGAGGCGAAGGACAGGCCCTTCCTGGGGCTGGCCCCGTTGGAGGCGGACGCCGTGAGCATCCAGGAGTACGCCGTCAGCGCGGTGCCGTACCTGCTCCAGACCCGCGCGTACGCCGAGGAACAGTTGCGCACCGCCCGCCCGCACAGCATCGAGAAGCTGGCCGGGCAGGTCGCGGCGCGGTTGGGCCGGCAGGAGCGGCTCGCGGGTCCGAACCCGGTGCACTACCGCGCCCTGATCGACGAGTCGGTGCTGCGGCGCAAGGCGCGTGATCCGCAGACGTGGACGGGGCAGATGGAGCACCTGATCGCCGCGGCGCAGCAACCCGATGTGTCGCTACAGGTCGTGCCGTTCGGGACCGGACCCCACCACATCCGCAGCTCCCTGGAACTCATCGTCTTCCAGGACGGCCGCACTCTCGCCTACACGCAGAGCAGTTGGAGCGGGCACCTCATCGACGAGCCCGAGGACGTCGAGGCGTTGCGGCTCGCCTTCGACCTGCTGCGGGACGCGGCGCTGACCCCCGCGGACTCGCTGGCGGTCCTGCACGGGGCCCTGGACGAGGCCCTTCCGTAGCCTTGCCGCAGTCCGATCCGCTTCCGTGGGAAGGGGAGTTCAGCTCGCCCGCTCGTCCCGCACCGGGGTGAGCGAGCCGCGCCGGCCCTCGGGCGTGGCCAGCCACGCCAGCTTCGACTTGGTGTCGGCGTCGAGCGGGCTGTGCATCACGACGATCAGGTCCGCCCGGATCGGCAGCCGCAGTTGGGTGCTCTCGAAGTACATCGCGCCGACCAGCGGGTGGGCGAGCCGCTTCTCCAGTTGCCCGCTCGGTTCGATGTCCCCGCGCGCCCACAGCTTCGCGAACTCGGGGCTGCGCGCGGATACTTCGGCGACGATCCGGGGGAAGCCCTCGTCGTCGGGGAACTCCGAGGCGGCGGCGCGGTACTGCGCCACCACGGTGGGGGCCACCGAGTCAGCGTCCTCGACCATGCCGCGGTAGCTGGGGTTGGTGAAGAAGGAGACCAGGCAGTTGGTGTCCTCGGTGCTGAAGCCGAACGCCTGCCCGGCGGCCTCGTTGAAGGCCACGATGTTCCAGTAGGCGTCCATGATGTGCGCCGGGTAGGGCATCCAGCCGTCGAGCAGCCGGTACAGGCCCGCGCAGAGGTCGATCTCCGAAGCGGGCTCCGGCAGCGGCGGGTTGAGCCCGGCGAGCACGTAAAGGTGGCGCCGTTCGGGGCCGTTGAGCCGCAGCACCCGGGAGACGGCGTCCAGCACCTGCGGGGATACGGTGATGTCGCGGCCCTGCTCCAGCCATTGGTACCAGGACGCGCCGACCCCGGCGAGCACCGCGACCTCCTCGCGCCGCAGCCCCGGCGTACGCCGCCGCGGGCCGCCCTCCGGCAGACCCGCCTCCACGGGCGAGACCCGGGCGCGCCGGGTCATCAGGAACTCCCGCAGCTCCTCGCGCCGCCGCCGACCCGGCGCCGTACTTGTCGTCGCTGTCGTCCCCGCCACTGGCTCCCCCTCGGCCGTCGGCCCGGCTGGTGGTACGACCACCAGCATAAACCGCGGCTCCCCACAGCCGGCCGGACCGGCCGAGGGTGGCCGTATGCCAACCGACTCCACCACGACACCGGCGACACCCGCGGCACCCGCGGCACCCGCGACGCCCGCGGCACCCTCGGCACCGACCGCCAGGACCGGCGCGACTCCGGCGACCGGCGCGGGCGCCACGACCACGGCCGCCACGGCCACGACCACGGCCACGGCCACCCCGACAGCACCCGGCCAACAGCTCGGCGCACGCGCCAAGTTGATCCTCTTCGTGCTGTGCGCGGCCCAGTTCATGGTCGCGCTCGACTTCTCCATCCTCAACGTGGCCCTGCCTGTCCTCGGCGCCGACCTGGGCATGAGCCGGGCCAACCTCCAGTGGGCGGTGACCGCGTTCGCGTTGCCGTCGGGCGGCTTCCTGCTGCTCTTCGGCCGGATCGCGGACCTCTACGGGCGGCGCCGGCTCTTCCTGACCGGGCTCGCGCTGTTCGCGGTCGCGTCGCTGCTGGCCACGCTGGCGTGGAACCCGGCGGCGTTCCTGGCCGCACGCGCGCTCCAGGGGCTCGGCGCGGCGATGGTCGTGCCGACCGGGATGTCCCTGTTGACCACCACCTTCCCCGAAGGACCGCAGCGGGAAAGGGCGTTGGGGATCAGCGGCACCCTGCTGTCGCTGGGCTTCACCATCGGCGTGGTGCTGGGCGGCACCCTCACCGACGCGTTCGGCTGGCGCTCCACGATGGGGCTGCTCGCGGGCGTCGCGGTGCTGGTGCTGGCCGCCGCGCCGGGCCTGCTCACCGAGTCCCGGCACCCGGGCCGGCCGCGGATCGACGTGCCGGGCGCGGTGACCGTCACCGGCGGGCTGCTCGCGCTGATCTACGCGCTGTCCACCGCGGCGCAACACGGCTTCGGCGGCGCCGACGTGATCGTCACGCTGGTGCTCGGGCCGCTGCTGCTGGGCGCGTTCGCGCTGGTCGAGTCGCGGGCCGCGGAGCCGATGGTCTCGCTGGCGATGCTGCGCCGCCGCAGCGTCGCCTTCGGCAACCTGGCCGGGCTGGCCACGTTCTCGATGATGAGCTCGGTGGTCTTCCTGCTCACCCTCTACCTCCAGGAGGTCCGCGGGCTGTCGGCGTTCCGCACCGGCCTGGTCTTCGGCGTCCAGGGCGTGTTCGCGGCCGTCACCGGGATGACCGCGGCCCGCGTCATCGGCCGGATCGGCGCCCGCGCCACCGTGCTGACCGGGCTGGCCGTGCAGGCGCTGCTCACGCTCCCGCTCCTGCTGCTCGGCCCCGGCTCCGCCGGCACCTGGCTGGCGTTGGCCGCGGTCTCCCTCGCCTGCGTCGGCCACCTGCTGGTCGTCGTCTCCTACGGCATCACCGCGACCTCGGGCCTGCCCGACCACGAACAGGGCCTGGCCACCGGCCTGGTGACCAGCTCGCAGCAGGTCGGCATGACCATCGGCATCCCGCTGCTCTCCGCCCTCGCCGCCGCCCGCCCGCACTTCCTCTCCGGCCTCCACCTGGCGCTCGGCGTCGACGCGGCCGTCCTCGCCGCAGCCGCCCTCCTCGTCGCCGCCGGCCTGCCCCGCTTGGCGCGCTCGGCGAGTGCCCGGTAGATGACGCCGGCCACCAAGGGGTCCCGTCCCGCGTGCTCGCCGGTGGGGACGACCAGGCCGGGCGGGACCTGCTCGACGGACCCGCCGCCCGGAGGGCGCCGCACCACGGTGTGGAGCATGTCGACAGTGACGACCGGCGGCCGGCCGCCCCTGATCGGGTCGTGGTCGTAGGCGCCGGGCAGGGGCCCGGCGGGCATCTCCACGACCAGACCGTGGGCGGTGAGGCGGTGAGGCGGTGAGGCGGTGAGGCGGTGAGGGGGGCGGCCGGCCCGGTGAAGCGGCTCGGCAGCGTCGCGGCCGAGCCGCTTCACCGGGCGACGGGGCGGGACGCCTGCGGCCGACCTCCGGGATCGGTGGGCCAGCCGTCAACGGTCGGCCCACCGACGACGCCGTGTCGGGCTTCGCCCGGACAATCACCGGCGGCGCTCCACGGACAGCGGTGCGTTCGCGTGGGTCATGGTGTCGTCGGGGCCGTACGGGACACATGGCGCCGTGCGCCGGTGACGACGAGCGAGACATTCTGCCCGCCGAAGCCGAAGGAGTTGCTGAGCACGGCCTCCTGGGGGACGTCTCGTCGCTCCGCGACGACATCGAGATCGATGTCGGGACCGACGCCGGCCGCGGTGAGGTTGCGGGTCGGCGGGATGACGCCGTGCTCGACACTGAGGACGGCGATGAGCGCTTCGATCGCGCCGGCTGCGCCGAAGAGATGACCGAGCGCCGCCTTGGGGGCCGTCACGGTGGCGCGGCCGAAGACCTCCCCGATCGCGTGCGCCTCGGCAAGGTCGCCGACCGGAGTCCCGGTGGCATGGGCGTTGATGTGGCTGATCCGCTCGGGAGCCAGTCCGGCTTGCGCGAGGGCCTTCCGCATGGCCGAGATCTGACCGGAGCCGTCGGCGGCGGGCGCCGTGATGTGGTGGGCGTCGGCGGCGATGCCGGCGCCGGCGAGCACCGCGTGGACGCGTGCGCCCCGGGCGCCGGCATGCGCGGCGCTTTCGAGCACCAGGACAGCGGCGCCTTCGCTGAGCACGAATCCGCTGCGGTCCGCGGCGAACGGCCGGGACGCGGAGGCGGGTTCGAGGGTATGCCGTGACAGTGCCTGTGCCTGGGCGAAGCCGGCCACGGTGATCGGTGTGATCGCGGCCTCGGTCCCGCCCGCGATCACCACGTCCGCCTCGCCGGCACGGATGAGCCTGGCCCCCAGGGCGATCGCCTCGGCACCGGAGGAGCACGCCGAGACGGGCGTGTAGGCACCTGCCCGTGCACCGTATTCGATACTGATCAGCGCCGCCGCCGCGTTGGGCATGAGCATCGGGACCGTGCGTGGCGAGACGCGCCGCGTCCCGGCGGCCCTCAGTACGTCGTCCTCCTTCAGCAGCGTCCGTACGCCCCCGATGCCCGTGCCGATCGCCGACGCGAGCCGGTCCGGGTCCGCCGCTGGGGCACCGGCGTCGGCCCAGGCTTCGGCCGCCGCGACCAGGGCCGCCTGCTGCGAGCGGTCGAGCCGCCTGGCCCGCACCGGCGGCAGCAACTTGGCGGGGTCGATCGCCATCGTCCCCGCGGCGGTGTCGGGAAGGCCCGCGTCTTCGTAGCCACGCAGGACGCCGCCGCGGATACCGGACTCACCGGCGAGCAGGGCGTCCCAGGTGGACGCCACGTCTGCGCCGAGTGGGGTGATCGCGCCGAGCCCGGTCACGACGACTTCAGTCCCGTGCATGCCCCTCAACCTTTCTTGTATGCGATACAAGTCAACATCGCCCTTGTTGTATCACATACAATTTCGATGTGGAGAAGAAGCGAACCGAAGCTCGATCAACGTCGGCCCGGTCGCGTGACCGCGGTCGCGCGACGAGGCACCGGCTGATCGAGGCGACCGCACGGCTGTGCAGGGAACGGCCCGGCACCGAGGTGAGCGTCGCGGAGATCGCGAACGCGGCAGGTGTCTTCCCCAACCAGGTCACCTACTACTTCGGCTCCAAGGACTCGCTCCTCGTGCACGCCGCCTTCCTCGGCTTGCTGCACGACGCCCGACGGATCGAGCGCATCGGTCGCCAAGCCCCCGACGCCGTGACGTTCCGCCGCAACATCGCCCGCGCCGTGCTGGCCATGCCCTCGCTCCCGTCGGTCACGCGGGCACTCGCCGCCGGGATCTCCAAGCCCGAACTCGCCCCCGTGGTCGACCAGCACCTCCAGTTGCTGTTCCGGCAGTCCGAGCGCTTCGTGAGCCAGCTCATCGACCGTCGCGGCTGGAGGGCCCGTCGACCGCTCGACGTGGAAGCCAGGACGTTCTGGAGCACCGCGCTCGGTGCGGTGCTGCTCGTCCGCGCCGGGGCACATGGCACCGTCGCCGACCTCGACCTCGCCGGAGCACTGACCATCCACGACGAACCCGGTCCCGGTTAGCTCATTCGAGTGCGGGGCGGGCATGCGGGAACGGACGGGAGCATCAGGCGGGAGGTGCCCGGCAGGACCGTCTGTACGGCGGGACCCGGCTCGGGTTGCCAGCGCGGGTGACTGGTCGCGGCGACGTGCACGCGCAGGGCGTGGCCCGGCCGGAAGAGGTGGTGCGCGGACCACAGGTCGACGTCCACGGCGGTCTCGATCGGACCTGACGGACCAGCTGGACCGGCGGGACCGGCTGAACCGGCGGGACCGGCTGGACCGGGCCGGCCGACGGGGTGGGCCGCGCGGGCGATCCCGTCCGCGAGGTTGACCGAAGTGCCGTCGGGCGCGACATCGCACAGCCGCACCACCCAGGTGGCGGTGGGAGCGGTGCAGGTCACCGTGAGCACCGCGCTGATCCGCCCGGCGATCTCCAGCGGGCGGGTCAACGGAGCGCTCGCGTAGACGAGTACGTCGGGGCGCGCCTCGATCGGCCGCTGGTCGGCGGGCCCGGCCGGGTGCCGCTCGGTCAGCAGCAGCGCGCCGCCGAGGGCGGGTACGGGGTCGGCCGGATCGTGCCGGAACGACCGGCCGGGCCCGGCCGTACCTGTCACCGAAGGAGGCCGCGTGGACAGTTCGCCGTTCGCGTGCAGGTACCAGGCGGTCGGGTCGCTCGGCGGCGGCCACGCGGCGAACCGGCGCCAGCGGCCGGCCCCGGTGACGAAGACGAGAGCGGTGGCGTCCGCCGAGGTCCCGCGCGCCCGGCCGGCGCCGGGTTCCGACGCGTTCCGCGGCTCGGCCGCGTCGCGCGACCCCCCGGCGACGATCCGCGTGCGCTCCACCACCGTTTCCAGCCAGTCCAGTTGGCGCTCCAGCAAGGAGCCGCCTCCGTCGATGTGCGCGCTGTCCGCGTGCGGCCCGAAGTCGAAGACGTCCCCGGCGGCGGCCGGTTCGGCCCGGCCGGACTGGTTGTCGTGGGTCCAGGGGCCGATGATCAGGGCGGCGCGGTGGCCCGCGGCACGGGCGGCGGCGTGGTTGTCGAGGCTGCCCTGGAGGAACGCGTCGTACCAGCCCGCGACGGTGAGCGTGGCGACGGGCGGCAGCGCCGTATGGTCGGCGGGAACGGCGCGGGGTGGCGGGGCGCCGACCCGGCCGGGGACGGGCAGGCCCAGCGCGTCCGGCGCCGCGAGGTCCCAGTGCCCGGCACGCAACTCCGCCTCAGCGCGGGTGAGTTCCGCGAGTGCGGCGCGCCGCCGGACCTCGTCGGCCGCGTGCCTGCGGCGCAGGACCTCGTGGCCCAGGCCGAGCGTCCACTGGACGGGCAGGCCGAGTTCGCGGGTGCCCCCGCGCGCGAGCAACCCGTCAGCGGGGTCTGACCAGGTGAACTCCGGTACGGCGGCGACCAGTTCGGGAGGCGCCGCTTCGATCGCGGCCCACTGGGCGTGCCCGAGATAGCTGGGCCCGTACATCGCCACCCGGCCGTCGCTGCCGGGGAGCCCGGCGGCCCAGCGGACGGTGTCGTGGCCGTCGTCGTACTCGTGGGCCAGCGGCTCCCACGCGCCGTCGGAGCCGAACCGGCCGCGGGTGTCCTGGAGGACGACGAGCCAGCAGCGGCGGGCCGCGGTGGCGGGGGCCAGGCGGGCGAGTATCCCCGGGTCGCGCCGCCCGTAGGGGCAGCGGGCGAGCAGGACCGGCCAGGGCCCGTGCCCGTACGGCGGCCGGTACACATCGGCGCGCAGCACCGTGCCGTCGCGCATCGGGGCGTACGCGGTGTCATACGGCTCAGGGCTGGACGTCACGGGGCTGGTGGACGTCACGGGGGCTCCTCGTCACGTGCGGGCCCCCGCCGTGGACAAGACGGCGGGGGCCGGTCGGCGGGGGCAGAACGCCAACGTGCGCTCTGTGACAGCCGGTTGACGGGTCAGGTGATGGACAGGTCGTCGATGTAGCCGCGGTAACCGCCCGAGCCGCCGGGGTGGTCGTAGCCGACGAGGACGCGCGCGATCCGCTTGCCGGAGTTCTTCGGCGCGAGGTCGACGGTCACGTGGTTCCACGTGTCGGGGGTCAAGTGGCCGCACTGGTGGGCGGGATGGATCTGGTCGCCGCTCTGGTCCACGGCGCCGGAGTCGCGCAGCGTGCCGCCGTCGGTGAAGACCAGGTCGACGGCGACGCACTCGCTCTCGGTCGAACCGGCGGGCACCCAGGGGGTGGTGGCGTGCGACTGGGGGTAGATCCAGTAGCCGAGGGTCTTCGCGGTGCCGATGTCCAGGGGTGCGGCACTGAGGTCGTAGACCTTGAGGTAGGCGTGCGGGCTGCTGCCGGCGGCACTGCCGGAGTACATCAGCGCGGCCGTTCCGGTACGGGAGGTCTCCCCGCTGCGGACGCCCGTCTGCGGGCCGGTGGAGTCGGAGTTGATGCCGGTGACGCCCACGGCGTTGCCGCCCGCGGTGTCGACGGAGTCGGTCCAGGTGGGCTGCGGCTGGCCGGACTCGAAGCCGGTGGAGAAGCTGGTGCTGGTGGTGCCGCCGCCCGCCTTGACCGGCTGGGCGAGTTCGGCCTGCACGGTGGCGTAGGAGGTGCCGGGCCTGGCCAGGGTGATCGTCTCGCCCGCCGACGTGCTCAGCGTGATCTTCGTGCCGGACACGGTGCCCGCGTCGGAACCGCCCCGGTACACCTGCACCGGACTGCCGGGCCAGGGGTTGGTGAAGACGAGGTCGCCGCCCTTCTGGCTGACCGCGCGGACGTACTGCACCGCGTTGTCCGCCATGCTGCTGGAGATCAGGAAGCCGCCGGCGGCCATCAGGTCGCCGAACTTCGCGTTGGAGTTCGCCGGCCAGTCCGCGAAGACCTTCACGTCGCCCTGGAAGGACTGGAGCAGCATCTCGTCCAGGCCGGAGGTGGTGACGTTGATGTTCTCGATGCCGCCGCCGCTGTGGTGCACGGCGAGGTTGGGGTAGGAGTTGTCCACGGCCTCGGTGTGCAGGTTGGCCAGGATCGTGGCGGGGTCGTAGCCGACCCGGGCGGCGGCGGCGTAGAAGGTGGCGGGCGCGTTGCCGCCGTGCCAGGCCGCGGTGAGCTGGTCGACGGTGTTGCGCGCGGTCTGCACGAGCCCGGCCGGGCTGTCCAGGCCGACCTGGCCGCCCGGGTAGACGGCCTGGATGTCGATGTCGTTGCCGTCGTTGACCCAGCCCGCGCCGGTGGAGGTCTCCCGGAAGACGGTCTGGCCGTTCTGCGTCATCGTCGGCAGCGGCGCCAGGTGCGCGTCGATGTCCTGCCAGGTGGCGCGGGTCCCGGCGTCCTGGCCGAGCGCGGCGCTCATGTCGGTCAGGCCCTCCATCAACAGGTGGACCAGGCCGAGCGACAGGATGCTGTTGGTCTGCGGGTAGGCGTTGCCTTCCTGCGGCGCGTCGTTGGTGATCGTGTACGTGCCGGAGGAGTCCTTGGTGAGGTAGTTCTGCCAGAACAGGCCGACCTGCTTCAGGAACGGGTAGACCTTCGCCGCGTACGTCGCGTCGCGGGTCTGCTCGTAGCGCATCACCATGTCACTGGCGACGTTGACCGCGTCGGACTTCTGGTTGTACAGGTTGGTGTCGGCGCTGGTGCCGTTCGGGGAGATGCCGACCGGGTAGAGCACGCCCTGGAAGCCGTTCTGCTGGGCGAGTTGCTGCCCGCGGCTCATCCAGTCCAGCACCGGCTGGTCGTAGGCGTCCATCTGCGCGATGTGATTGGTCGTCAGGGCGGCGTAGAACGGCGCCTGGTAGTTGTAGTTGGTGTGGTAGTCGCCGTTCCAGTTCATGTCGCCGGTGATCCAGTTGCCCCACAGGCCGGGCGCGTACTTCCCGCTCCGCGACACGCTGCCGAGCAGGTAGAGCGAGCCGTACCAGCTCTTCTCCACGTCCTTGTCGCCGATCTGCACGAAGGACCGCGACCAGTAGGAGTTCCACCAGCTGCGGTGCGAGGCGTTGTGGTCGTCGACGTTGCCCTGGGTGAGGTTGTCGACCAACGCGTCCGCCGCGGACTGGTAGTCGGCGGAGTCGTTGCTGCTCTCGACCGCCGCGACCAGCGTCGAGGTGGTGTTCGGCTGCATCGTCAGGGTCAGCTTGCTGCCGGATACCGACTGGCTCTGCCCGATGGTGCGCATCGCCATCCGGGCGCGCGGGTCGCCGCTGCCGCCGGTGTCGGCGACCACGTCGGCGTCGAGGTCGTGGTCGCTGGTGGAGACGGTGGGCGTGCCGCCCGTACCGTTCTGCAGCGTGACGCCGATGCTCTGCGCGCTGCCGCCGGTGAGCGTGAACGACGTGACGAACAGGTTCGTGTCGGCGTCCACCCAACTCCGCGTGGCCAGCGTCTGCCCGCCCAGGGTGTACGTGCCGCGCACCTCGGCGTGCTGGATGTCCTGCACCACGTGGTACGACGCCCCGGCCAGGCCGCCCGCCGACACCACGATCCGGCCGAGCGGCTTGATGGCGTGGCTGGTCGAGGACCAGAAGTCGTTCTTGCCCACGTAGAACGTCTGGTTGTCGATGCCGCCGCCGACCGCGACCCCGACGTCGCCGTTGCCCATCAGCGGCGCGTCCACGGTGTCGCCGCCGGTGAGGTGGCTCGGTGGCGCGTTCCACACGCCCTGGTACTGCGCGACCGTGGCCACGCCCTGGTTCGCGGTGATCGAGTCGGCCACCGCCGGCCGGGACAGCACCGTGGTCACCATGGCGCCCATCACGACCGCGGCGGTGGTCACGCTTCCCGCTCGTCTCGCAAGCGATGTGAGCCTCATCAGGCTGCTCCCTCTCTGCTTCTTCACGCCGGTCTCCCCGCGGGCCCGCCCGCCGCCGGCGCCCTCCGCTCCGGCACGCGCGGGGAGGGCGAACAGCGGTGTGCGGACGGGGAGGTGGGGGGCTCGGAGCGGGGGCACCGGCGGTCGTCGCAGCGGACCGGCACACCCGAAGACGTTCCCGGGAGGCGGCTCGCGGACCCGAGATAACGTTATCTTTGAATGACTGGGTTCATTTATAGGTGCGGGGCGGGCGGGTTGTAAAGGGGACGGGAGCGGAACCGTGGGGGTGGGGCGCCGCGCGGGGGTGGGGCGCCGCCGGGGGTTGGGCACCGCGCGGGGGTGGTGCACCGCCGGGAGCACGCGTGTCGGCGGGGGCGCGCGTGTCGGCGTGGCCGCTCGGCGCCGCATGCCGGAGACCTTCACCAACTTCGGTGACTGGCTCGGAAACTGAACGTAGATCGTTGGCCGGGCTCGGGACCAGCCTGGGGCCAGGCGGCAGCGGCCTCCTCTGAACTTCCCGAAGGCCAGGTGCTTCTTACGACAGCGGCTTTCCACGCGAGACGTCGAAGCAGACCAGCCCCATGGACGTCGCGGCCTGCGCTGCGAACGCCGTGACCACCTCGGCCAAGTTCCACCGCACACCGAAGCAGAGCAGCGGGCCCGTACCGCTGCCGACCACTCCGGCTTCCCCTACCGGGTGGTTGTCCTCTTCATCGGTCGGATGGGGCCAACCCTCCAACATCGCGGCCGTATACGCCTCTGTGCGCGCGGTCGGCGGCTTGAACGGGCTGCGGTCCTCCCAAAAGGGCGACCTCGCTCCGAACCGATAGGCGGCCCTACGGTCCGGACCGTGCCGGCTCAACCCACCGGGCCTACCGCGGCGTGGTTCGGTGCTCGCGGTGCCGAGAAACGGCCCCGCCCCATACTCTGACAGTTCCGACAAGCGGCGGATCTGCTCGGGATCGCCCGGCACGAGTTCACCGCCATACCACCACGCACGTAGGCGGCCGTTCGCAGGGGTACCGTTTTGGTGTCGACGCCGAACGGGAGACCGTTATGCCTGCCCATGCGGAAGAGCACACAGGGGCGCGCGTCTTGCATGCCCGCAAGGTCAGAGGACTGACGCAGCGTGAGCTCTCCGACGCGTCGAGCGTCGCCTACAGCACGCTGACGAAGGTGGAACAAGGCGTCATGCCGGCGAGCCCCTCCGTGTTGGGCGCCCTCGCACGGGCGTTGTCGGTGCCTGTCGCCGAACTGACGGGGCAGCCGTACCTCGGGGAATTGCGGCAGGACCAACTCGACGGGTTGATAGAGCCGATCCGGGAGGCGCTGAACGTCTACGACCTGGGCCCGGACCCGGACATCTCGCCGCGCGCGCCCGAGGAGATGGAGACCGACGCCGAAGAGATGTGCGCCCTGGTACGCGCAACCGACATCAAGAAGGTCGCGGCGGAACTGCCGAGTCTGATCTTCGAGGCTACGACGGCGGCGCACGTCAGTCCGAGCGAGCGGCATTGGCGCTTGCTGGCCAGTACGTACCGCACCGCCTACGACGTCACGACGAAGCTGGGCTTCTTCGACCTGTGCACGGTTGCCCTGGACCGCATGGAGTGGGCGGCTCAGCATGCCTCCGATCCGGTCATCAGCGGCATGCGTCAGTACCTGCGAGCGCTGGCTTACTTGCGTGCGAGTGACTACCGCACCGGTCAACGACTGATCGGCCTGGGAATGAACACATTGAAGCAGGCAGATCCCGGACGAACGCGAGACGTCCTGACCGGGCAGCTTCATCTCGGTGCGTCCGTCCTCTCGGGCAGGGACAAGGACAGAGACGCGGCCGAGGGGCACCTGGACGAAGCCGAACGGATCGCCCAACGCACCGGACCGGCCGAACGAATCCACTGGCTCTCGTTCGGTCCCACGAACGTCGCCGCACACCGGGTCAGTGTCCTCGCCGAACTGGATCTGTATCCGGAGGCCGTCCAGACGGCAACCGCCATGACCGTTCCGTCTGACTGGCCGTTGTCCCGGCGGGCTCACCACCACGCCGAGGTGGCATGGGCCCAAATGTGGAGCGGGCACACGGAAGGGGCGTTCAGGAGCCTGCAACAGGCGAGGACGCTGGCTCCGCAGCAAACGCGGTACCACCCGATCGTGAGGGAGACCTACGCCGGGCTGGAGTCCGCTCGGCGCCGCATGCCGGAGACCTTCACCAACTTCGGTGACTGGCTGGGAAACTGAACGTAGGTCGTTGGCCGGGCTCGGGACCAACCGTGGGGCCAACGCTCCAGCAGCGCGGCCGAATACCCCTCTGTGCGCGCGGTCGGCGGCCTCGAACGGGCTGCGGTCCTCCCAAAAGGGCGACCTCGCTCCGAACCGATAGGCGGCCCTACGGTCCGGACCGCGCCGGCTCAACCCACCGGGCCTACCGTGCCGTGGTTCGGTGCTCGCGGTGCCGAGAAACGGCCCCGCCCCATACTCTGACAGTTCCGACAAGTGACGAAGTTGCCACAAGAGGATGGGCACTGATGCCTTCAGACGGTACGTCAGACCCGTACACCGATGCGCTGGCGTTCGGCCAGCGGCTCCAGGTTCTCCGCAACAGTCGAGGCATCACCCGTGAGCAGTTGGGCGGCCTGCTGGGTCTCACCGGTTCGTGGGTCAAGGCAGTGGAAAGCGGCCGACTCAAGACGCCGAAACTCGAAGTGATCCTGCGGATCGCCGAGATCCTGCGGGTCCGAAATCTGGCGGACCTCGCCGGCAACCAGGCTCCCCCGGTCGAGTTGTTCGCAGGACCGGGGCATCCGAGACTGGCCGCTGTGAAGGCTGCGGTGGATGCCTACCCGGTCGGATCGCAGCATGAGGCGCCGCCGACTGCCCACCTGCGAGCCCGGCTCGATCGTGCCTGGGCCTCGCGGCACAGATCGCCCAACCATCGTGAGGTGGTGGGGTCCCTGCTGCCGGACCTGATCCGGGACGCGCAGGCGGCGGTCCGACAGTCCGACCGGGCAGAGGAACGGCGGGCGGCCCAGGCGATCCTCAGCGAGACGTACTCGCTGTGCCAGTTCTTCGTGGCCTACCAGCCCGACGCCGCGCTGCTGTGGCGGGTGGCCGAGCGTGGGCTGGTGGCCGCACAGGAGAGCGAAGACCCGCGCGCCATCGGCCTGGCGGCCTGGCTGGCGGGGCAGGCGCACCGGGACGCCGGCCCGGCCCACTTCGAGGCAGCGGACGCGGTGGTTCTGGAGAGCCTTGCGTATCTGATGCCCCTGCTGCCGGACGCGCCGGACGAGGTGCTGGCCATCGCCGGTGCGTTGACGTTCGAGGCCGGATACACCGCCGCGCGGAGAAGCGAGACGGGTACGGCCTGGCGGTACTGGGATCAGGCCCGCGCCATGGCCGAACGCCTGCCCGGCGAGTACTACGACCCGGTCACGTCGTTCTCGCAGGCCATCATGGGGGCGCACGCCGTGACGGTGGCCGTTGAACTCCATGCCGGCGGTGAGTCCGTCCGGCAGGCCGCGGCGGCGGATGCGGTGACGATTCCTTCCCGCCCCCGCCGCGCCCGCCACCGTATCGAAGAGGCGCGCGGATTCCAGTTGGACGGTCAGCCGGACGTCGCCCTGGCAACATTGGTAAAGGCGTACGAGTCCGCGCCGGAGACCATCAAGTACAACGGCTATGCGAAGCGGATCGTGCTGGAGGAGACCACATCGAAGAGCCCCGACCGTCGTCGGCGCGCCTCCCAACTCGCCGTGCGGATAGGGATGCTGGCAGCGTAGTCAAGGGGACACAATCCGTACCCCTGCCATGTGACAGCAGCCCATAACGTCTTCGTCCTGAGGACCCCCGTGACCGTCTGACCGGTCCGGGGGCGTGGACCACCTGACGAAGGCAGGCCGACATGCGCGGGTTCATGGAGTCGTGGCCGCCCGGGGCAAGAGCGGATGTGGGCGGGCCCGCGGTGAGCGGCGCCCGGCTTCTGCCGTGGCCTGGGCCGGACGGCGGTGCGTGCTATCTCCGGTCGGATGAGTGTGACGCGTTGTGGCGGCTGGCCGACGAGATGGAGTCCGTGCAGCTCGGGATGGGCCGGGAACTGCTGGGCTTTGTCCGCCGGACGCTGGCGGAGGCGACGCCTTGGGACTGTGAACTCCAGGGCATGGTGGCGCACTTGTGTACGGCGTTGTCGGACGCGCTGCGGGTCGCCGACAGCCGTGGGGCGCTGCTGGGCCTGCCCGGGAGTAGGGATCGGGTGGGATCGACGGTGGACGTATCCCGTTGATCGGGCCTGCCCTCGTTGCGTGAACTCCCCCTTGTAGCTCAGTTAGGAAGAGCCCGGGCAGCACCGCACGCTCTCCGTTCATTCGTGCGGGCAGGCCCGATGACTCCGGTTCGAGTCCGGACAAGGGGACGTGGCGGCCCGGTACGCGGAATTCCCGCGCGCCCAGGCCGAATACCACCACGACCGACACCGTGGAAAGGAGAGCCGCATGGCCGGCACGAGCGGCGGAGACGGCAAGACGAAGATGCTCATCGACTGGGAGTGGTTGTCCGCGCGGGAGTTGTACGCCAGTGAACTGGCCTACCGGCGGCAGCAGGCGGGGCTGACGCTGATGGAACTCGGGGCGAAATGCCTTTACGAGCAGTCGTATCTGCATCGGCTGGAGCGGGGGCAGCGGTTGGGCACCGTGGAGGCGGCTGCCGCGCTGGACAAGGTGTACGGCACGGGCGACCTCCTGGTGAAGCTGTGGCACCTGGCCAAACGCGAGGCGAAGGACAAGCCGTTCCTGGGACTTGCCCCCTTGGAGGCGGACGCGGTGAGCGTGCAGGAGTACGCGGTCAGCGCCGTGCCGTATCTGCTCCAGACCCGCGCCTACGCCGAGGAGCAACTGAGCACCGCCCGCCCGCGCAGCATCAAGCAGTTGAGCGCCCAGGTCGCCGCACGGCTGAAGCGCCAGGACCGTCTCACCGGCCCGAACCCGGTGCACTACCGCGCACTGATCGACGAAGCCGTGCTGCGCCGCAAAGCCCGCGACCCGCAGACGTGGACCGCCCAACTGGAACACCTCATCGAGACCGCCCAAAAGCCCGATGTCTCCCTGCACGTCGTCCCGTTCGGCACCGGACCCCACCACATCCGCAGCTGCCTGGAACTCATCTTCTTCCAGGACGGCCACACCGTCGCCTACACCCAAAGCAGTTGGAGCGGCCACCTCGTCGAGGAACCCGAAGACGTCGAACCCCTACGCCTCGCCTACGACCTGCTGCGGGACAGCGCCCTCACGCCGGCGGACTCCCTGACCTTCCTCCGCACCGCGCTGGCCGAGCACGCGCCGCAACCGCAACCGGCTCTGCCCGCCTGAACCCGGCCACACGACAAGAATCGACAAGGAACGAGATGCAGACCCGTAAGACCTCTTCCGCAACGACCGGACCCTCGGCCTTACCCGCATCACCCCGGCGGTGGACCCTCACCGCCACCGACGGGCGCACCCTCACCGGCCACCTGCCCGCGTGGGCCGGGAACGACCCGAGCGAGCACAACGTACCCCCCGGTGCCTGGGAGGACCGGCTCGCCGACATCCATCTCACCCGGCGCTTCCCGGGACGCACGGTCCCCGTCTACTGCGCCACCAGCCCGGCCCCGGGACCCGTCGCCGAGGAAGCCTTATCCTGCACGCTCGACTGCAACCCGCACGCCGAAGCACCCGAACCCCGCACCCCGCTGGTCAACCTGCACCTGTGCGGGGACAGTTGGCTCACCGACCTCGACCCGCAGGACCTGACCCGGCTCGCCGCCACGTTCCACTGGGTCGCGAACCGCCTCGACCAGGAAATCCGGCCCGCCCTGGTGGACGCGCAAGAGGACTGGGCCAGGCACGCCGATCCCGACCCGAAAGCCGTAGCACCCGACAGCCGTGCCGCCCCAAAGCCGTGGCACCCGAAAGCCGTGGCAGCCGGCACCCACCGGACTCCCGCGGCGCCGCCGCACCGTTGAGAACCCTCAGAGCGGGATCTCCCCCGACCCGCGGGTGATCAGCGTGGTCGGCACCGTCACCGTCCGCACCGGGCGCCCCGGGTCCGCCAGCCGCGCCTGGAACAGTTCGATCGTGGTGCGCCCGATCTGCACGTCACCCTGGGCGACGACGGTCAACCCGGGCCTCAGCAGATCCGCGAGGCCGAAGTCGTCGAAGCCGACCAGCGCGGTGGCGCCGAAGTCGGGCCCGAGCGCGCGGATCACGGCCACCGAGGTGGAGAAGTTGCCGGTGACGATGGCCGTCGCCGGGTCCGGCCCGCTCCGCAGCCGCTCCAGCGCCGCGGAGATCCGCTCGGCGGTGATCGGCCCGGGGTGCACCATCCCGTCGAGCGGGCCGCCGGCCGCCCGCAGGCAGTCCCGGAACGCGGCGGCGCGCTGCCGCCCGGTGTAGATCCGCTCGTCGTCCCCGATGTAGCCGATCCGCCGGTGGCCCTGCTCGGCGAGGTGGCGGAAGGCCAGCTCGATCCCGCCCTGGTTGTCGGACAGCACCGTGTCGACCTCGACTCCGGTGGCGGGCCGGTCGAAGGCCACCACGGCCAACCCGGAGTCGATCTCGGGCTGGAGGTACTGGTGACCGTCCGCGATCGGCTCGATGATGATCCCGTCCATGCGGCGCCCGCACATCGACATCACGGCCTCGCGCTCGCGCACCTCGTCGTCCTCGGTGGACATCGCGACGACCGTCAGGCCCGCCCCGCGCGCCGTCTCGTCGACCGCCCGCAGCACCGGGTGCGCGTCGGCGATGTGCCGCACCGCCGCGCCGATGGTGCCGGTGCGGCCACTGCGCAACTGGCGGGCCCGCTCGTCGGGTTGGAAGCCGAGACGGTCGATGGCCTGCCGGACCCGCTCGGCGAGCGCCCCGCCCACCGTCGTGTCGCCGTTGACGACCCGCGAGACCGTACGCAGCGCCACACCCGCTTCACGGGCCACATCGATCATCGTGGGCCGGCGCGGCCGTGACGATCCGCGCTTTCCGGCGGCACCAGGACCAGCCACTTCGCTTATCTCTCCTCGATCGCCTACGACTCGCCCCCGGGGTCGGCCCGAGATCCGTCCGTGATCACCGAGGGGCTTGACTTGCTGTCCTGGAACCCTAGTGTACTCGGCGAGAAAACGTTATCTCGCCGTCAGGACGCGGCAACCGCCGAAGCGTCCCCGGTCCGGGACGCGTCCGTGCTCGCCGGTTTCCGCCTGCCCCAGAAGCGCTCCGCGGCGCCGACGCGGGCCTCCCGCAGTCCCCACGCAGCCCTTCCGTCGTTACTCAAAGTACCCACATCGTCACTCAACGATCCTGGCAAGTCCTCCGCTGTACCCCGCAGTTGCCGTGACCCGTGGTCCGTGGCCCCGTGCCCCCGTGACCACCGGTCGTCGCGGCGGCCGCGCCGTACGCCGACCCAACCCTCCCGAAAGGTACGGCCATGCTCAGACGAAGTGCCGCCGCGCTCGTGGCGGCCGGTGTGCTCGTCCTCACCGCGTGCTCCGACTCCGGCTCCGGCTCCGGCTCTTCCGCGAACGGGGGCGGAACGTTGACCTACATGACGTTCAACTCGCCTTCGCTGACGCCGACGTTCTGGAAGCAGTCCATCGCCAGGGCGCAGAAGGACGTGCCGGGCGTGAAGATCAAGCAGGTGGTGGCGCCGAGCACGGACCGCGACTCCTACGCCAAGCAGCTCCAGGCGTCAGGGCAGTTCCCCGACCTGCTGCAGTCGATCACGCCGTCGCAGTACACCGCGGCGGGGCTGCTGCGGCCGTACGACCAGAGCTGGGTCGACCAGAACTTCCTGCTGCCGCAGGGCAACGCGATCAAGGGCAAGGTCTACATCCCGCCGACGAACTCGCAGATCATCCCGCTGGTCTTCTACCACAAGTCGCTGTTCAAGAAGGCCGGGGCGCAGGTGCCGACGACCTGGCAGCAGTTCCTCGACGCCAACGCGAAGCTCAAGTCCGCCGGCCTGACCCCGATGGAGCTGGGCGGCAACGACCCGTTCGCCGCGGCGATGCCGCTGACCGGTGCGATCAGCGCGGACGTGCTGGGCAGGAACCCGCGGTGGATTCAGCAGCGGTACGCCGGAAAGGTGAAGTTCACCGACGCCGACGTGGTCGCCGCCGCGACGAAGATGCGCACGCTGGTGACCAAGGGCTACTTCGAGCAGGGCGCGCTCAACGTCAGTTACGCCGACTCGATCAAGAACTTCAACGCGGGCAAGGCCGCGATGTACCCGATGGGCAGCTGGTACCTCGGCTCGATCCCGAAGGACCAGTGGAACGACATCGGGGTCTTCCCGTGGCCGACGGACGACGGCTCGGTGGTGGTCCCGTTCGCGGTCGGCGGCTCGATGGCCATCGCCACCAAGGTCGGTGACCCGGCTCAGGCGACGAAGTTCGCCCAGGCGTGGTCGCTGGACCCGGACAACCTCAAGGCGCTGATCGAGGGCGACGGCGCGTACCCGATGCTCAAGAACAAGACGCTCGCCGACTACCACGTCACGGTCAGCCCGGCGTTCAGCGACTCCTACGCCTACGTCACCAGGACCGACACCAAGGTGAGTTCGATCGGCTGGGCGACCAATGACGACGCGCTGCCCGGCTCCGGGAACAACGACTTCTACGCCGCCGCGCAGGCGCTGTTCAACTCCGGTGACGTCAAGGGCCAGATGGCCAAGCTCGACAAGGCGTGGAGCACGTCGACGCAATGAGCACCCGGACCGCTTACGAAGGGAGGGGGACAGCAGTGCAGCCGCTCTCGGACGCCTCGCGCTTCCCGTACACCTCGCGCTTCCCGCACCTCTCGCACTGGTTGCGCGACACCACCGAGGACCTCGGTCTGCGGCTGATCGCCGCGCTGGGTCTGCTGCTCTACCTGGTCTTCATCGTCGTGCCGGTCTTCATGAGCCTGCGCAGCAGCTTCACCGACGAGAACCCGCTCAGGTCCGGCAGCCACTGGATCGGCCTCGCCAACTACTCCGAGATGCTGCACGACAGCCAGTTGCGCGACAGCGTGCTGTTCACGCTCGCGCTGGCGGTCGGCGTGACGGTCGTGGCCAACGTGGTCGGCCTCGCCTTCGCGATGCTGCTGGACCGGACCGAGTTGAGCTACCGGGTGCTGCGCACCATCGCGTTCCTGCCGCAGGTGATCTCGGGGGTGATCGTCGGCTTCGTGTGGAAGACGATCCTCACCGAGGACGGCCTGCTCAACGACCTGCTCCAGCGCACCCACGTGGTGCACCGGCCGGTGGACTGGCTGGGCACGCCGCACCTGGCGCAGCTGTCGGTGGGGATCGTGGTGGCGTGGGTGCTGTCCGGCTTCACCACCGTCGTCTACCTCGCGGCGCTGCAGAACATCCCGCGCGAGCTGTACGACGCGGGGTCGATCGACGGCGCCAGCTCCCGCCAGCAGTTCCGCATGATCACGCTGCGGATGGTCGCCCCGGCGACCACGATCAGCGTGACGATCTCGCTGATCACGGTGCTGAAGCTGTACGACATCATCCAGGTGCTCACCTCCGGCGGCCCCGCCGACGCCACCCAGTCCACGGCGCAGTACATCGTGAAGATGGCGTTCACCTCCGACCGGTTCGGCTACGCCTCCGCCATCGCGATGTTCCTGCTGGCGCTGTCCGCGGTGATCGCCCTGTCCGTCACGAGCATCCTGCGCCGCAGGGAGGTCGACCTGTGACCGTGCACGCCGTCCCCACCGCACCCGACCGGACCGGTTCGCGTCCGCGTCCGCGTCCGCGCCGGGCCGCGGCCCCGATGCCGCGCCGCTCGCGGCGGCCTGGCCGGCCGGGCAGGTCGCGCCGCAGCCGGCTGAGCCCGGCCCGGCTCACGCTCGCGGTGATCGTGGTGCTGGTGTTCGTCAGCCCGATCTACCTGACGATCGTCAACGCGTTCAAGAAGGAGGGCGACATCGTCGCCGGTCCGGCGACGCCTCCGCTCCACCCGACGCTGGGCAATCTGCACACCGCGCTCAGCCGGCCGGACCATCTGCTCCAGCACGGACTGCGCAACTCGCTGATCGTGGTGGTGTGTTCGGTGCTGCTGCTGATCCCGCTGGGCTCGGCGTTCAGCTTCTACGTCTCCCGGCGGCGGACCCGCACCCGCGCGGCGGTGCTGGCGGTGCTGGCCGCGGGGCTGATGATCCCGCCGCAGGTGGTGCTGCTGCCGACCATCCGCATCCTGACCTTCCTCGGCCTGGACCACAGCTATCCGGGGCTGATCCTGTCCAACCTGGGCGGCGGCTACTTCTCGTTCGCGGTGTTCGTCTACGTCGGCTTCATGCGGGCGGTGCCGGACGAGGTGGTGGAGGCGGCCCGGCTGGACGGCGCCGGCGGGCTGCGGATCTGGTGGACCATCGTGATGCCGCTGGTGCGGCCGGCCACCGCGACCGTGACCATCTTCCTCTCGCTGTGGATCTGGAACGACTTCCTCAACCCGCAGTTCATCCTCGGCCCGCTCCAGGGCCAGACCATCACCACCGGTCTCTATCTCTCCGTGGGGCAGTTCCAGATGGATTACGGCCAGTTGTTCGGCATCATGTTCCTCGCCGGGGTGATCCCGGTCGTCGGGTACCTCACCCTGCAGAAGCAGTTCATCGCCGGTCTGACCTCGGGATCGACCAAGTGAGCGCGGCGCCGGGCGGCGTGGGGGTGGCGGCGGGCCCTGGTCCCGAGCCGGGCCCTGTTCCGGCCGCGGTTCCGGCCGCGGTTCCGGTTCCGACGGAGGGCGGTCCTGACCGGCCCGAGGGGGTGCCCGCGCTGGACGACCTGGCCGGCGGGTGGCTGCCGGTCGAGGAGCTGGCCCATCTGCCGTCGCTGCGCAACCAGTGGGGCCAGGCGCACGTCAACGCGGACCTGGCGTCGCTGTCGTGGGTGGCGTTCCCGCCCTACAGCGGCGGCTACCACACCGGGGTCCTGCGGGTGGACGGCCGCCCGCTCGCCGCGCAGCGGATGCGCTGGTCCCCCTGGGGCGTCCGACGCGCCGCCGAGCGGGGACCGTTGACCGTCGAGACCGACGTGCGGATGGCGTACGAGCGCAGCCGCGTGCTGTGGCGGATCACGCTGCGCAACGACTCGGCGGAGCCGGTGCGGACGGTCGTCGAGCAGGAGATGCTGGCGATGTTCGCGCACTCCGAGGTCGACTGGGGCTGGCTGTACGGAACTCCGTGGAACTCCGGCCACCACCACGACTTCTACGCCACCGAGCGGCTGCGCGCGGAGGTGACGGCCGAAAGACCCCGGCAGGTGCAGCTCCTCCCGCACGGCGAGCGCTGGATACGGCTCGGCTCGCCGCGCATCCCCGGCATCCAACGGGACGAGGACACCGCGCCGATGCTGCTGGAGTCGGAGCTGCCGGACCACTCCGCGCCGGACTCCGGCCGGGTGCGGGCTCCCGGCGCGCCCTGCCTGGTACGGCAGTTGGCGGTCGAGCGGAGCAACGGGGCACGCACGGCGATCGGCGACGGCGTGGCCGCGTACACCGTGCGGGCCGGCACCGACCTGCGGATCGGACCGGTGGCGCTCGGCGCGGGCGACGCGCTGCAGTTGGAGGTGCGGGTGGACCAGCCCGGGGTGAGCGGGGTGGTCGCCACCCACGGCAACCATCCGGACTCCGCTCAACTGGGCTTCGATGAAGGGCGGTTGACGCTGCGGATCGGCGGGGAGCTGGTGCTGGCCGAAGAGCCGCTGCCGCTCGGGTCCTGGCACGCGGTGGGCGTGCGGCTGTCGGAGCAGGGCGCGACGCTGCTGGTCGACGGCGCCGCGGCGGGGCGTACGGCGCCGTGGTGGGGCGGGCAGCGGTGGACGGCCGAGGCGCTGCCCGGCGGCGGGGTGCTGGTCACGGACGGGGCCGGGCCGGCCCGGTCCTGCTACGCGTTCCAGGCCGCACCGGACGCACTGACCGTGGACGGCGCTCGGGCGGTGGCCCGCTGGGAGGTCGCGCTCGCGCCCGGGCAGCGGGTCGAGATGGGCTTCGTGCTGGACGTGGCCCGGGACGCGGACGCGGCGCGGCGACGGGCGTACGGCGCGGCGGCCGGCTTCGACGCGGCCTTCGCGGAGGTCGCCGAGCGGTGGCGCGCCACCTGGGCGTACGCGTTCACGCCGGGCAACCCGGAGTTCTCCGGGCACCTTCCGGCGCTGGTCACGGCCGACCCGGACCTGGCGCGCACCTACTACCTGGGGGTGCTGCTGGCGCTGTACCTGCGCAACACACAGGTGTCGCGGACCGGTCCGGTGTTCCTGACCGGCGGGCCCCGGCTCGGGCCGACCACGACCTTCTTCTGGGACCAGTCGGAGTTCGCCCGCACCGCGGCGCTGCTGGAGCCGGCCGGGATGCGGGCATGGATCGTGGCGGCGCTCGGCCAGCCGTACGACCACTGCCACTCGTTCGACACCCGCAACCTGCTGCCGGTCGGCAACCACTACGCCGCGAACGACCACGCGCTGTTCCGTACCGCCACCGCGTATCTCGGGGTGACCGGGGACCTGGGACTGCTCGCCGAATCCACCGGCGGGCGCAGCGTGTTGGACCATCTGCGGGCGATGGCCTACCGGCCTCGTTCGCGGGCGGCGGCGTTCGGCGGAGGGGTGCTGGTCGATCTGGGCCGGGACGCCTGGGAGTTGCTGGAGTGCGTGCCCAACTACCGTGACGCGGTGACGTCGTTCAACGCCGGCTACGTCGGCATGCTGCGCTCGCTCGGCGGGCTGCTGCGCCGGCTCGGCCTGGACGCGGAGGCGACCGGCGCCGAGCGGGACGGCGACGCGCTGGCCCGCGCGGTACTGGAGGGCTACGCGGGCGACGGGCGGTGGCTGATCCGGCACCCGGAGGGCAGCGAACCCATCGGCCACTGCCTGGACTTCGCGCTGGTGGCCGCCGACATGACCGGTGACCTGTCGGCGGCGCGGCGCGCGGAGATGGTGCGGTTCGTGACGACCCGGCTGATCGACGGGGACTGGATGCGGGCGCTCGACCCGGCCGACCCGATCGCGCCGCTGTCCGACCGGCCCGACCACGGCGCGGCGGGCGCCTTCGCGGCCTGGCCGGGGGCGACCGCGTACGGGCTGTGCCGGCTCGGGCGGGCCGACCTCGCGGCGGACCTGCTGCGGCGCGGCCATCGCGCCACGTCGGGCGGGCTGTGGGGGCAGGCGATGGAGGCCACCGCGGACGGCCGCTACCGCGTCGCCGAGCGCGGGGTGTCCAACCGGGAGAGCGTGGCCGCCGTCGCGGTGACCGAGGCGGTGATCGCCGGGTTGTTCGGGGTCGAGGCGGATGCGGCCGGCGGCGGCGCGGCGCTGCCGGGTCCCGGGCGGACGGTGGTGTCGCCGTTCGGTGAGCTGCGCAACGTCCGTACGGCGTAGGCCGTGTTTTGGAAGTCCCTCCCCCCCTGCCTTCGGCGGGGGAGGTGCCCCCATCCCGTGGCGCCTGGCACGCACGCTCGCTTCGTTGTCGGGCTTGTCCGAGTAGGCCCACTACGAGGACAACCCTCCGCCTTGCGATCGCACGCACCAGACGCCACGGGCCCCGCCCTTTGGGCGGACGGCGCTACTTCCAAAACACGGCCTAGGCCCAATACTGGTGACTTTGGTGGTGTCTGGTCGTTGGTCGGTGTGTGCCAAGGCCTGGACAGGTGAAGTCGTCGGGGGTTGAGCGGTTCTCGGATCGGATCGCGTTGGGGGTGCTCACGCGGGCTTTCCCGCCCGAGTTGATCGACGAGGTCGTCGCCGAGTGTGGTCGGGTCGAGCAGCGGAACCGGCTGTTGCCGGCTCGGGTGGTGATGTATTTCGTCCTGGCGATGTGCCTGTTCTTCGGGCAGGGCTACGAGGAGGTGGCCCGGTTGTTGGTGCAGGGGCTGGAGCGTGAGGGCCGTTGGGTGAAGGCCTGGCGGGTGCCGACCACCGGGGCGATCGGCCGTGCGCGTCTGCGGCTGGGGCCGGAGCCGTTGCGGGTCTTGTTCGACCGGGTCTGCCGACCGGTGGCGGTCCCGCGGACCCCGGGTGCCTGGTATGGCCGGTGGCGGCTGGTCGCGGTGGACGGCACCGTCTTCGACGTGCCGGACACGGCCGCGAACGCGGAGTTCTTCGGGCGTCCGGGCAGCAGCCGCGGGCAGGGCAGGAGCGCGTATCCACAGGTGAGAGTAGCGGCCTTGGCCGAGTGCGGCACCCATGCCGTGTTCGCGGCCGAGGCCGGCCCGTTGTCGGTGCATGAGACCGCCCTGGCCCGGCGGATCTTCCCTGCTTTGACCGGGGACATGCTCGTACTGGCCGACCGGGGTTTTTGCGGCTTGGACCTGTGGCGGGCGGCCAAGGCCGGAGGCGCTGACCTGCTGTGGCGGGTGCGGAGCGTCATCGTGCTGCCGGTCCTGGCCGCGTTGGAGGACGGCTCTTATCTCTCGCAGATCGTCGCCACCCGAGACAAACACCGCCGAGCCGACCCCGAACAGGTTCGAGTGATCGAGTACACGCTCGGTCCGGGCGGGGCTGACGGGGACGTCTACCGGCTGATCACCACCATCCTCGACCCCGCCGACGCCCCGGCGGGCGAACTCGCCGCCCTCTACGCCCAGCGCTGGGAGATCGAGAACACACTCGATGAGATCAAGAACCATCAGGGCAGCCCCGGGATCGTATTGCGCTCCCAGCACCCCCGCGGGGTCGAACAGGAGATCTTCGCGTTCCTGCTGGTCCACCACGCCCTACGGGACCTCATGCATCAAGCCGCCATACACGCCGGACACGACCCCGACCGGATCTCCTTCACCCGCACCCTGCGCATCGTCCGCCGCCACGTCACCGGGCAGGCGGCACTTTCCCCCCTCCCGCCTGACCCACACACTCAGACAGAGTCTGCGTGAAATCACCGAACGGCCCCTACCCGCACGGCGGCCACGCTCCAACCCCCGCGTCATCAAACGCAAGATGTCGAACTGGGCACTGAAACGAGCCGAGCACAACCACCCGCCCCGCCCCAACACCCCCACCGTCCAACTGGTCGGCCCGACCAAAGCCAACCCAACCCGCCGGAAAATAACCTAAATCACCGGTATTGGGCCTAGGCCGATCGCCGGGCGTGCGCCGCATGTGGTCACGCCCGGCACCTCGGCCATCGAGGCACAACTCCTGGTTGTGGCTCGCCGGACGGATGGTTGTTTGCCCTGCCGTCCTCGCACTTGCTTTCATGGCGCCGGTCAACGCGTAGTTGTACGGGCGACATGGCGAGGGGTGCGCTGAACGTGACGGACGGCAGGGCGGACGATACGGCACCCGGCGCGGCGGGAACGGCGGGGACGCGATCGCTGGGGCGGCCCTTCGGCTGGCTCTGGGCGGCCTACGCGGTCAGCGCCTACGGCACCGGCTTCGGCTTCGGGGCGTTCCCGCTGCTCGCGATCATGGTGCTGCACGCCGGGTCGGGCGAGGTGTCGGCGCTGTCGGCCGCCGGGCTCGCCGTGGGCGCGGTGGCGGCGGTGCCGCTCGGCCCGTGGGTGGAGTTCCACCGCAAGCGGCCGGTGATGATCGCGATGGACCTGGTCCGGTTCGCCGCGATGATCAGCATCCCCGTCGCCTACGCGTGCGGTCGGCTCGGCTTCGCCCAACTGCTCGTCGTGTCCGTCGTCGTGGCCACCGCGAAGATCGCGTTCCGGTCGGCGAGCGGCGCCTACCTGAAGTCGCTGGTCCGGCCGGAGCACCTGCTCGTCGCCAACGGCCGCTTCGAGTCGACCACATGGACCGCCACCGTGATCGGACCGCCGCTCGGCGGCGCCGCGATCGGGCTGTTCGGCCCGGTGACGACCGTGGTCGCCGACGCGGTCAGCTACCTGCTGTCGGCCCTCGGCGTCCGCGCGATCGGCGGCAGCGAGCCGCACCCGCGGGCCCGTACGACGCCGGTCCCCGCACAGGGCGGCGCCGCGCCCCGCTCGCGGATCGCCGAACTGCTCGACGGATGGCGGCACATCCTCGGCCACCCGACGCTGCGCCGGCTCTTCCTCAACACGCTCCTGATGAGCGCCCTGCTGCTGGCCACCGAACCGCTGCTCGCCGTCCTCATGCTCGGCCGGCTCGGCTTCGCCCCCTGGCAGTACGGCCTCGCCTTCGCGCTGCCTTGCCTCGGCGGCCTGATCGGGGCGCGGCTGTCCCGGCGGCTGGTCGCGCGGTTCGGGCAGCACCGCGTCCTGCTCGTCTCGGGCACGCTGCGCGCCTGCTGGCCGCTGTGGCTGGCGTTCCTCCGGCCCGGGATCGCCGGGATCGTGCTCGTGGTCGTGGTGCAGTTCGGCCTGGTCACCTGCATCGGCGTGTTCAACCCGGTGCTCGCCACCTACCGACTGGAGCAGACCGCGACGGACCGCGTCGCCCGCACGCTGTCCGCGTGGACGGTCAGCAGCAACCTCACCGTCGCGGCCATGACCGCCCTGTGGGGCCTGCTGGCGGCCCTCACCTCACCGCGCCTGGCGATCGGCGCCGCCGGACTGCTCGTCCTCGCCACCCCGCTGCTCCTCCCCCGCGCCGCCCACGGCACCTCTGCGACCGCCGACCCGGCGGCCGCCCCGGCCGACGCCCCGGAGCCCGCCCGCGGCGCCGCGTGAGGCCCGAACACGCCGCCACCGGCTACGACTTCCGGGTCAGGCCGCGGTCCAGAAGGGTCATCGCGAGGACCGCGGCGCCCGCGGCGATGAGGATGACCGCCGCCGCGTGCAGCCCGGAGTCGGTGGCGCCGTGCTTGAAGGCGAGCCCGGTGACGGTGGCGGAGACGATGGAGCCGAGGTAGCCGAAGGTGCGGAAGAGCCCGGAGGCGGTACCGATCTGCTCGGGCGGCGACTGCGTGTAGAGCGCGGTCTGGTTGCTGACGGTGGCGGTGCCGACGCACAGGCCGAAGACGAGGGTGACGGCCACGACCAGGACGACCGGGCTGTGCGCGGTCAGCGCGAGGATGCCCAGCGAGCCGGCCAGCATGGCGACCGCGGCGGTGACCAGCGGCCCGCGGACGAGGTTGCGCCGGGACAGCGGGCGCGAGACGAGCGCGGACAGCGCGCCCATCGGCAGGAGCAGCAGCCCCGCCTCCTCGGTGGACAGCCCCCGGCCGGCCTCCAGCCACTGGGTGAGCCCGTACATCACGGTGTAGGTGCCCAGCAAGGTGAGCGAGGTGCGCAGGTAGGTCCGGGTGAGGGCCGCGTTGGCACCGAGGCCGCGGATGTCGAAGAAGGGGGTGGGGGTGCGCAGTTCCCACCACACGAGCGGCCCCAGCAGCAGTACGGCGACGGCGAGCGCGATCCAGTCGAGGTCCGGCAGGTCCATCAGGAAGACCATCAGCGCGGTCATGAACCCGCCGAAGCCGACCATGCCGGGCAGGTCGATCCGGGCGGCGATCTGCCGCGCACCGCGGCGCGGCCCGGTGGCGGGCGGGTCGGCCGGCACCCAGCACAACGTCATCACGAACGCGACGGCGGTGACGGGCACGTTGATCAGGAACGCCCAGTGCCAGCCGAGCGCGCCGACCAGGACGCCGCCGAGCGGCGGTCCCACCGCTGTGGTGGCCATCCCGGCGATCGCGATCCCGCCGAGCACGGCGCCGGGCGGCTCGGCCAGACCCGCGGCGGCGGCCCGCCGCCGGATCAGCACCATCGCCGAGGGGAAGCCCGCGGACGTGCCGACGCCGATCAGCACCCGCGCCACGGTGAGCGTCGCCAGGTCGGTGGCGAAACCGCCGAGCACCCCGCCGAGCAGCACCAGCGTGATCCCCGCCAGGAACACCCGGCGCGGCCCGAACTCCTCCGCGAGCTTGCCCGCGGTGGGCTGGGCGATGGCGCAGGCCAGGTAGAGGCTGGAGACCAGGACCGCGGTGCTGCCGACGGACACGTGCAGCGCGGTGGAGATGGGTACGAGCGCGGTCGCGATGATCGAGCTGTTCACCGGGTTGAGCGCGGAGCCCACGTACAGCGGGGTCACGAAGCGCCAGGCGAAGGGGGCGGCGGCGTCCGTCCCCGCGGGGACGGACGCTGCCTGCTTCCGTATTCGGAGCGTCATTCCGCCGGACCCTCCGAGCTCGCCACGTCCTTCGGGCTCGCCACGTCCTTCGGGCTCGCCACGTCCTCCGGGTCGTCCGGTCCCTCCGGACCTTCCGGCCCCTCCGGCCCCTCCGGCCCCTTCGGCCCGGCGTCGTCGAGTTCCGCCGCCGCGAGCCGCTCCAGCAGCGCGATCGTGCGCTCCAGGTCGGCGCGCTCCCCCGCCGGGACCAGCGCGTCCAGGGCCCGGGTGAGGAAGGACTCCCGCGAGGACTCCAACGTGTCCAGCAGGCGCGCGGCGGACGGCTCGGCGGTCACCAGCGTCTTGCGGCCGTCGGCCGGGTCCCGGTGGCCCCGCACCAGGCCGGCCGCCTTGAGTACGGCCAGGTTCTGGGCGATGGACTGCGGGCTCACGTGCTGGGTGGTGGCCAGCCAGGCCGCGGTGACCGGACCGTCGTGCACCACGCTGCCCAGCACCGCGAGCTGCGAGATCGACAGTCCGGTGCCGTGCAGTCCCGCCTCCACCCGCAGGCGCGAGCGGAGGCGGGTGATGGCCACGCTGAGCCGGTGGGCGACTGCCGGCGTGCTGTCGGCCGCGGTGCCGCCGGCGGGCGTGGAGCCGGCCGGGGCGGGGCCGCCGGAAACCGGCACGGGGGTGCCGTTGGGGTCGTGTGGGCGCATGACCGCCACCGTAACAGTTCGACAAGCAACTTGTTGAATTTACTTGTCGAAATTACCGATCGCCGCCGAGCGCCCCCTCGCCACGCCCCGCCGCGCCCGGCTCCGGGTGGCCCTGGACCCGCGTCGCCCCCGACGCCTCGGCACCGCTCACCGGCTCCACCAGCACCGTGCCGATCCGGTTCCGCCGCCCCGCCTGCGTCTCCGCGGTCAGCCGCAGCGCGACCGTACCGTCGGGCCCGACCGCCGACGCGTCCACCGGCAGCGGCACCACCGCGACCGCGCCCGGGATCGGCACCCGGCCCAGCGCCTTCGCCAGCAGGCCGCCGACCGTCTCCACGTCGTCGTCGTCGAGCGGCACGCCGTACAGCTCGCCGAGGTCGCCGATGTCCAGCCGCGCGGTGACCCGGAACCGGCCGCCGCCCAGCCGCTCCACCGGCGGCGTCTCCCGGTCGTACTCGTCGGTGATCTCCCCGACGATCTCCTCCAGGATGTCCTCGATCGTCACGATGCCGGCGGTGCCGCCGTACTCGTCGACCACGACCGCGACGTGGTTGCGCTGCTGCTGCATCTCGCGCAACAGGTCCCCGGCGTTCTTGGTGTCGGGCACGAAGAACGCCGGCCGGATCAGCGAGGAGACCGGGTCGGACTCGGCGTCGCGGTTGATGTGCACCCGCCGCGCCAGATCCTTGAGGTAGACGAAGCCGACCACGTCGTCCTCGCTCTCCCCGGTCACCGGAATCCGGGAGAAGCCGCTGCGCAGCGCCAGCGTCATCCCCTGACGGACCGTCTTGAACCGTTCGATCATCACGAGTTCGGTACGCGGCACCATCACCTCGCGCACGATCGTGTCGCCCAACTCGAAGACCGAGTGCACCATCCGGCGCTCCTCGTCCTCGATCAGCGACTCGGACTCGGCGAGGTCCACGGCCGCCCGCAGCTCCGCCTCACTCGCGAACGGCCCGCGCTTGAAGCCCTTGCCGGGCGTGAGCGCGTTGCCCAGCAGGATCAGCAGCCCCGGCACCGGCCCCATCACCCGGGCCAGCGGCAGCAGGACGTACGACGCGGCGGTCGCGGTGTTCATCGGGTGCTGGCGGCCGATGGTGCGCGGCGAGACCCCGACCGCCACGTACGACACCAGCACCATCACGCCGATCGCGACGCACAGCACCTGCCAGGTGCGGTCGAAGTGCCGGTCGGCGACGACCGTGATCAGGACGGCCGCGGCCGTCTCGCAGGCGACGCGCACCAGCAGCGCCACGTTCAGGTAGCGGGTGGGGTCGGAGGCGACCGCGACGAGGTTCGCGGCCCCGCGCCGGCCGGAGCGCAGCGCGTCCTGGGCGCGGAACCGGGAGACCCGGGCGAGCCCGGCCTCGGCGCACGCCGCCAGCCAGGCGACGATGACGAGCAGTACGGCGAAGACGACCATGAGGGTGCAGTCGCCGCCGTCAGCGGGTGGTGGGCGCGGGCGAGGGGCCCTCGACACCGCGCTCGGCCCGCCAGCCGTCCAGGATCGCCTTCTGAAGGCCGAACATCTCGGCCTTCTCCTCGGGCTCCTCGTGGTCGTACCCCAGCAGGTGGAGCACGCCGTGCACGGTGAGCAACTGCAACTCCTCGTCCATGGAGTGCTTCGTCGGCGCCTCCTCGCCCTGCTTCTTCGCCACCTCCGGGCAAAGCACGATGTCCCCGAGCAGGCCCTGCTCGGGTTCGTCGTCCTCCTTGCCCGGCCGCAGTTCGTCCATCGGGAAGGACATGACATCGGTGGGGCCGGGGAGGTTCATCCACTGGAGGTGGAGTTGCTCCATCGCGGCGGCGTCCACCACGATCACCGACAGTTCGGAGAGCGGGTGGATGCGCATCCGGTGCAGGGCGTAACGGGCGGCGTCCAGGACCGCCTCGTCGTCGATATCCCAGCCGGACTCGTTGTTGACGTCGATCGCCATGGTGGTGGAGTGGTTACTTTCTCTTCGGCCCGGAGCCGCCGCGCCCGCGCCCGGCGTCCTGGCCGCGCGCGGACTCTTCCTCGGCCTGGGCGTTGTCGTAGCGCTCGTAGGCGTCCACGATGCGCCCGACCAGCTTATGGCGGACCACGTCGGTGCTGGTGAGCCGGGAGAAGTGCACGTCGTCCACGTCGAAGAGGATGTCCTGCACCTGGCGCAGCCCGCTCTTGGTGCCGCCGGGCAGGTCGATCTGCGTGATGTCGCCGGTGATGACGATCTTCGAGTCGAAGCCGAGCCGGGTCAGGAACATCTTCATCTGCTCGGCGCTGGTGTTCTGCGCCTCGTCCAGGATGATGAACGCGTCATTCAGGGTTCGGCCGCGCATGTAGGCCAGCGGGGCGACCTCGATGGTGCCGGCGGCCATCAGGCGGGGGATGGTGTCGGGGTCCAGCATGTCGTGCAGCGCGTCGTAGAGCGGGCGCAGGTACGGGTCGATCTTCTCGTACAGGGTGCCGGGCAGGAAGCCCAGCCGCTCGCCGGCCTCGACCGCGGGGCGGGTCAGGATGATCCGGTTGACCTGCTTGGCCTGAAGGGCCTGCACGGCCTTCGCCATCGCCAGGTAGGTCTTGCCGGTGCCGGCCGGGCCGATGCCGAAGACGATCGTGTGCCGGTCGATCGCGTCGACGTAGCGCTTCTGGTTGACCGTCTTGGGGCGGATGGTGCGGCCGCGGCTGGAGAGGATGTTCTGGGTGAGGACCTGGGCGGGCGTCTCCGCCTCGCCGTCGGCCGACGTCCCGTTCGCCCGGAGCATCGCGATCGAGCGCTCGACGGCGTCCTCCGTCATGGGCTGGCCGGTGCGCAGCACCAGCATCATCTCGTCGAACAACCGCTGGACCAGGGCCACGTCGGCGGCGTCGCCGACCGCGCTGATCTCGTTGCCCCTGACGTGGATGTCGACGGCCGGGAACGCCTGCTCGATCACGCGGAGAAGAGCGTCACCAGAGCCCAGGACGGTCACCATGGGGTGCTTGGCCGGTACGACGAAGTGCGCGCGCGCCTGATGCGGCTGCTGCGGCTGCTGCTGGGTCGGTGTCTGAGTCATGGGCCGGCGCTAGGGCCTGCTCATCCCGCCTTCTGCTGGTCGATGGGCCCAGGGGGCCTTGGGGTACCAAGCGTACGACGCGGAACGCCGCAGGCAGAGGGGATTACCGCTCGCCGTTTCGGGCCGCGCTGCCGGGTGCGCCCCCGGCGCGCCGCCGACCGCGCCGGGGACCGATCCGCTGACCGCGCCACCGACCGCGCCGCCCGCCGGGCGGAAGCCGATCGTGGGGACGGCTCGGCGCAGCGGCCACGGGCGGGTGGCCGCCGGCAGCAGGTCCTCCAGGAAGCCGTACCGGCACACCGCCTCGCGGTGGTGCGGGGCCTGACCTGCGAACGCCTTGGCCTGCTCCCACCAGCCGGCGATCTCCATCCAGCCGGGCGCGGACAGCGACCCGCCGAACTCCTGCACGGACAGCGCCGCGCACAGCGAGGCGAACGCCAGCCGGTCGGCCAGCGGCCACTGCGCGAGGGTGCCGGTGACGAAGCCGGCCACGAAGACGTCCCCGGCGCCGGTCGGGTCCAGCGCCTCCACCGCCAGCGCGGGCACCTCCGCGGTCTGGCCGGTCGCGGAATCCACCGCGATGGCGCCCTGCGCACCGAGGGTGACCACCGCGAGCGGTACGAGTTCGGCCAGCCGGTGGGCGGCCTCGCGGGGGCCGTCGGCCCGCGTGTAGCGGACCGCCTCCTCGGCGTTCGGCAGGAACGCGGCGCAGTGCCGCAGCCCGGCGAGGTCGGCGGGGTCCCAGCGGCCGGTCTCGTCCCAGCCGACGTCGGCGAAGACCTTCGTGCCGGACGCGGCGGCCCCGGCGATCCAGTCGTACCGCTCCTCGCCCGCCTCCCGGCCGCCGAGCGAGGCGACCGCGGCGCGGGCCGGCGGCGGGCAGGTCGGCACGGCGTCCTCCGGAGGCGGTGCGCGGTGGCCGTGGCTGACCATGGTCCGCTCGCCCTCGTACGCCATCGACACGGTGACCGGGGAGTGCCAGCCGGGGACCCGCCGGGACGGCCCGAGGTCGATGCCCTCGCCCTCCCGCAGGCACTCCCAGCAGTAGTCGCCGTACATGTCGTCGCCGAAGGCCGCGGCGAGCGTCGTGCGCAGGCCGAGGCGGGCCAGCGCGGTGGCCATGTTCGCGATGCCGCCGGGGCTGGAGCCCATGCCGCGCGCCCACGACTCCGTGCCTCGCACCGGGGCCCGGTCCAGTCCGGTGAAGATGATGTCCAGGAAGACGGTGCCCGTCAGGTACACGTCCGTCGCCGGGTCGCCCGGCGCACGCAGCCCTCCCAGCGGGTCGAGAACGGGATGATCGTCCATCCCCCCACTGTCGCACGGTGCCCCTGACCGACCGGGTTGCCACGTGCTGTCGGTTCCCGCGGTGCCCCTGACCCGCCGGGTTGCCACGTGCTGTCGGTTCAGGGACCACCTGCCGGTGGGGTTGCGCCACGGACGGGTCGTAAGGTCCGGGGAGGACATCGGCCGGGCAGACGGGACGGATACGGCGTGCGACTCACCATCCTCGGCGGGGGCGGCTTCCGGGTGCCCCTGGTGTTTCGGGCCCTGCAAGGGGACCCCACGGTCACGGAACTGGTGCTGCACGACACGGACCCGCTGCGCCTGCGGGTCATCGCGAAGGTGCTGGCCGAGCAGGGGGCGGCGGGTGCGGCTCCCGGACCGCGCGTCCGGGTCGAGACGGACCTGGACGCGGCGCTGCGCGGCACGGACTTCGTGTTCTCGGCGATCCGGGTCGGCGGCACGGGGGGCCGGGTGCGGGACGAGCAGGTCCCGCTGGCCGAGGGCGTGCTCGGCCAGGAGACCGTCGGCGCGGGCGGGGTGCTGTACGGACTGCGCACCGTCCCGGTCGCCCTGCACCTCGCCGAGCGCGTCCGCGCGGTGGCCCCGTCCGCGTGGGTGATCAACTTCACCAACCCCGCGGGGATGGTGACGGAGGCGATGGCCCGGGTACTGGGCCCGCGCGTGATCGGCATCTGCGACTCGCCGGTGGGGTTGGTCCGGCGGGCCGCGCGGGCGGCGGGCGCGGACCCGGACGCGCCGGGCTTCTCGTACGACTACGTCGGCCTCAACCACCTCGGCTGGCTGCGCGGACTCGCCCTGGACGGACGGGAGTTGCTGCCGGGGTTGCTCGCGGACCCGGCGGCGCTCGGCTCGTTCGAGGAGGGGCGGCTGTTCGGCGCGGAGTGGCTGTCGGCGCTGGGTTCGCTGCCCAACGAGTACCTGCACTACTACTACTTCGAGCGGGAGGCGCTGGCGGCGGTGCGGTCGGCGGACGCGACCCGGGGGGAGTTCCTGCACGCGCGGCAGTCGGAGTTCTTCGCGGCGGCGGACCGCGCGGGCGGTACGGAGGCGGGCGCGGCGGGCTCGGCGGGCGCGGCCGGCGGCGGGCCGTCGGCGTACGAGCTGTGGGAGCGTGCCCGGTTGGAGCGCGAGGAGACCTACATGGCCGAGAACCGCGCGGCCACCGGCGGCTGGCAGCGCGACCCGCACGACCTGGACGGCGGCGGCTACGACAAGGTGGCGCTCGCCCTGATGCGGGCCATCGCGCGGGACGAGCGCACCGTGCTGATCCTCAACGTGCCCGGCGGCGGGGTGGTTTCGGCGCTGGACCCGGACGCGGTGGTGGAAGTGCCGTGCGAGGTAGGCGCGTTCGGGGCACGGCCGCTGCCGGTGGCGGCGCCCGACGAGCACCAGGCCGGGCTGATGCTGGCGCTGAAGTCGGTGGAGCGGGCGGCGATCGAGGCGGCGACCACCGGTTCGCGGGCGGCGGCGCTGCGCGCGCTGGTACGGCATCCGCTGGTCGACTCCGCGGCGGCGGCGAGCCGTATCCTCACCGCGGCGAACTGGTGACAACCGGCGGAACCCGGCCCGCGCGGCTCTGAACTGCGGGTTAACGCAAAGGAAACCACGGATGAACCCGTGTTGCGCCGCCACGCGCGTAGATGGGCCTTGACCTGCTCGGATGCCGGGGTCTACATTCCGCCGCACCACCAAGCTTTGAAGGAGCACCGCCATGCCCCGTGCCCGTCTGTCCCTGCGTACCCGCGCGCTGGCCGTCACCGCCGCCGCGGTGACGCTGGGCGCCACGTTCTACGGCGTCGGCGTCGCGACCGCGGACAACTCCGCACCGCGCAGCGACAAGCAGATCCCCAATCTCACCAACGTCGTCGACGAGATCAAGGCGTACTACGGCGACACTGTCGACGCGTCGGGCGAGCACCAGGCGTCCCCGACCAGCAACTACGCACATCAGGTCGCCGGGATCGAGGCGAAGGCGAAGTCCTGGCTGGCGCAGGCGGCCACCGCCGGCCACGGCCACGGCGGCGGGAAGGGCCACGGCAAGAGCGGCAAGCCCGCGATCGTGCTCGACGTCGACGACACCAGCCTGCTGACGTACAACTACGAGCTGGAGGTGGGCTTCAACTACACCCCGGCGAGCAACCAGACGTACCTGGACACCAAGAACATGCCGCCGGTCTTCGGCATCGACACCCTCGTCAACTGGGCCGCCTCGAAGGGCATCACGGTCTTCTGGATCACCGGCCGCCCGGAGGCGCAGCGCACCGACACGGTGCGGAACCTGACCGCGGAGGGCTTCAAGGCGCCGGCCGACACCTCGCACCTGTACCTGAAGAACGCGGCCACCCCGCCGTCGTACCTGCCGTGCGGCGCGACCTGCACGACCATCGAGTACAAGTCCGGCACCCGGGCGCACATCGAGTCGCTGGGCTACGACATCGTCGGCAACTTCGGCGACCAGTACAGCGACCTGGAGGGCGGGCACGCGGACAAGTCGTTCAAGCTGCCGAACCCGATGTACTACCTGCCGTAGGGCGTGCGGCCGCCGTGGGCGTGAAGCTGTGCCGTGCGGCGGCAAGGTCCCCTTCAGGGACGGCGTTTGGGCACCGGGACGCGCATCAGGTCGTGGGCGACGGTGAGTTCGCCGGCGAAGCCCGCCGCGCGGGCCTGGTGCCCGAAGTCGTCCGGGTCGGGGTAGCGCTGCGAGAAGTGGGTGAGCACCAGGTGCCGTACACCCGCTTCCGCGGCCACCCGGGCCGCCTGTCCCGCGGTGAGATGGCCGTACTCCTCGGCGATCCCGGCGTCCTGGTCGAGGAAGGTGGACTCGATCACCAACATGTCGCATCCCGCGGCGAGTTCGGGCACCGCCGGGCACATCCGGGTGTCCATCACGAACGCGAACGACTGGCCCGGCCGCGGCTCGCTGACCTGATCCAGCGTCACCCCGCGCAGCTCGCCGTCGCGTTGCAGCCGGCTGATGTCCGGCCCGGCGATGCCGTGTGCGGCCAGCCGCTCCGGCAGTATCCGCCGCCCGTCGGGCTCGTCCAGCCGGTAGCCGTACGCCTCCACGGGGTGCGACAACCGCCGTGCCGACAGCGTGAGTTCGCCGGTGACCGCGATCGGGCCGTCCTCGTCGAGCGGCCGCTCGCGCAGTTCCGCGGTCTCGCGGTACGCGGTGGCGTACCGCAGCCGCTCGAAGTACCGCTGCCCGCTCGCCGGGTAGTGCGCGGTGATCGGGTGCGGCACCCGGTCCAGGTTGATCCGCTGCACCACCCCGGCCAGGCCCAGGCTGTGGTCGCCGTGGAAGTGCGTGACGCAGATCCGGGTCAGGTCGTGCGCGGCCAGCCCGGCGTGCACCATCTGCCGCTGGGTGCCGTCGCCGGGGTCGAAGAGGATGCCCTCGGTGTCCCAGCGCAGCACGTAGCCGTTGTGGTTGCGCTGCCGGGTCGGCACCTGGCTGGCGGTGCCGAGCACGACGAGTTCGCGGGGTGACATGGCGCTGGGGTCCGTACGGTCGCGGTTCGGGTCGGGCCGGGGGTCCGGGTCGGGTCCGGGCGTCCGGGTCGGGTCCGGGTGTCCGGGTCGAGTCCGGGAGTTCGGGGCGTCCGGTGCCCGGCTCAGACCAGCCGCTGGAGGTCGCGGCCGCCCAGCACGTGGGCGTGCGCGTGGAAGACGGTCTGGCCCGCGCCCGGGCCGGTGTTGAACACGATCCGGTAGCCGGTGTCGACCACGTTCTCCCGCGCGGCCACCTCGCCGGCCTCCCGCAGCACGTCCGCGGCGGCGGCCGGGTCGCCCGCGGCCAGCTCGGCCGCGTCGGCGTAGTGCACCCGCGGGATCACCAGCACATGGGTGGGCGCCTGCGGGTTGATGTCCCGGAACGCGATGGTGGTCTCCGTCTCCCGCACCACCGTCGCCGGGATGTCCCCGGCCACGATCTTGCAGAACAGGCAGTCCGGCTGTGCTTCTCCCGCCACGGCGGCACCCCTTGCTCTTCCGCTCGTCCGTCCGCGGCCGGCGCCGTCCGCCGACCCGCACCCGGCATCGTATCGGCCCGCCCGTCGTCGTCCTCGCGGTACGGCCCCCCTTGCGTGTTCCGGTGCGGCGCCCGCCGGGCACATCACGGGAGTGAGGAACGAACGCGCGCCCCGGGCGGGCAGGTTACGTGACCGGTCGATCTCCGTGGGCTGCCTGCTCGCGATGCTGATGCTGGTCGGAGCCATCGTGGCGGGGCTCGGCGCGATCGCCTACTACGCGCTGCCGTCGTGCCACACCGACTGCCGCCCGAGCACGGGGGGCGGCGGCGGAGGCGGCGGCGGCGGGTGAGGCAGCGGAGGCGGGTGAGCCGGCCTACCGGCCTTCCGGCCCATGCCCGCAGGCGTCCGCGCGGGCCGCGGCCCTTAAGGGCGGACGTCCACCGTGTGGGGGATGGCCGCCGTGAACAGGGCGGGGCATCGTGGGGGGATGGGACGCATCCGGAGGAACTGGGGTGTCGGGGTGGCGGGAGCCGCCATGGTGATGGCCACGGTCGCGGCGTGCGATCCCGTGGACGGGCTGAGCAGCTCCAACGTGTCGGTGAGCACCGACCAGTTGGCCACCAAGGCGCTGAAGCAGGAACACGTCGAGGTGCAGTGGCTGTCGTGCAGCGCGACCGAGGACAGGAAGGACCCGAAGGTCGACTGCGTGGGCCGCACGAACGACCAGCGGAAGATCTCGGTGAAGGGCGACGTGACCCGGCAGTCGAACCTCAAGTGCGTCCAGGGCCATCTGACCGCGTTGGTGGAGGGCCGCACCGTTTTCGACGTGCACGGGCTCGGCGCGTGCTGACCGGCCGCGCTCCGCGCGGCGGCCCCGGTTCGTACCGAGGGGCACTGCTCAGCGCAGTTGATCGTGGTTAGGCTGGCTTCGTGACGCAGTCCTCGCTCTCCGCGCGCCCTTCGGGCCCTGTTCACCCCGCATCTCACCCCTCGTACCTGAGGCACCCGCACCCGCACGGTGACCTGGTCGTCTTCACCGCCGAGGACGACGTGTGGGTCGCCCCGCTCGACGGCGGCCGGGCCTGGCGGGTCAGCGCGGACAACATGCCGGTCCGGCGGCCGCGGATCTCCCCCGACGGCAGGTCGGTGGCCTGGTCCTCCACCCGCGACGGCGCCCCCGAAGTCCACGTGGCGGACCTGACCGGGGGCCCCTCGCGGCGGCTCACCTACTGGGGCAACGCCCAGACCGGCGTGCGGACATGGACGCCGGACGGCGAGCTGGTGGTGGTGACCACGGCCGGCCAGGCGTCGATCCGCCGTACCTGGGCGCACCGGCTGCCGCTGGACGGCGGCCCCGCGCGGAAGTTGCCGCTCGGCCCGCTCGGCGACCTCGCGTACGGACCGGACGGCGCCCTGCTGCTCCAGTCGGTGACGATGGGGCGCGAGGCCGCGTACTGGAAGGGCTACCGGGGCGGCACCGCGGGCAAGTTGTGGCTCGACCCCACCGGCGAGGGGGAGTTCGCCCGGCTGCACGAAGACATCGACGGCAACCTCGAGTACCCGATGTGGGTCGGCGACCGGATCGCGTTCCTCTCCGACCACGAGGGCCAGGGCGCGCTCTACTCCAGCCGGCCCGACGGCGCCGACCTGCGCCGCCACACCCCGCTCGGCGCGTTCTACGCCCGGCAGGCAGGCACCGACGGCACCCGGGTGGTGTACACCGTCGGCGGCACCCTGTACGTGCTGGACAGCCTCGGCGAGGACGTGCAGCCGCGCCCGCTGGAGATCGAACTCGGCGGCCAGCGGGTGGACTTGCAGCCCTACCCGCTGCGCCCTGCCGCGTATCTGGGCGACGCCCGGCCGGACCACACCGGCCGGGGCAGCGCGGTGGAGGTGCGCGGCACCACGCACTGGGTCACCCACCGGGGCGGCCCGGCCCGGGTCCTGGCCGCGCAGCCGGGCGTACGCACCCGGCACCCGCGGGTGTTCTCGCAGGGCGACGACCAGTACGTGGTGTGGGTGACCGACGCCGACGGCGACGACGCGCTGGAGATCTCCCCGGCCACCGGACTGCCGGCCGGCACCGCGCCGCGCCGGCTCGCGGCCGGGCGGCTCGGCCGGGTGCACGAGCTGGAGGTGTCGCCGGACGGCCACCGGATCGCGGTCGCCTCGCACGACGGGCGGGTGCTGCTGGTCGACACGCAGACCGGCGAGGTCCGCGAGGTGCCGACGACCGACACGGCCACGGCGGAGGGCGACGACGAACCCGCACCGGCTCCCGCACCGGCCGGAAACGCCGGAGACGTCAGCGACCTGGCCTTCTCCCCCGACTCCGGCTGGCTGGCCTGGTCCCAGCCCGGGCCGGGCTCGCTGCGGCAGATCAAGCTCGCCGCCACCGCGGACCTGACCCTGGTGGACGCCACCCCGCTGCGCTTCATCGACTTCGCGCCCGCGTTCACCGCCGACGGCCGGCACCTCGCCTTCCTGTCCCAGCGGGCCTTCGACCCGGTCTACGACGCCCACGTGTTCGACCTCTCCTTCCCCAACGCCTGCCGCCCGTACCTGATCACGCTCGCCGCCACCACGCCCTCACCGTTCGGCCCGCAGCGGCACGGCCGCCCGTACGACGACGACGGGGACGAGAACAGCGAGCACGGGGACGGCGGCGGCACGGGAACAGGCACGGGTACGGGTCTGGGGCTGGCCGCGGGCGAGGACACCGGGGCGGGCGTGAGCGCCGGCACCGGCGCGGACGACGGCTCGGACAGCGGTTCCGGCGAGGAGTCCGACGACGCCTCCGACGGTGACTCCGGCAACGGCTCCGACAGTGGCTCCGGCAGCGACAACGGCGGTTCCGACACCGGTGGTTCGGGCCGGCGCGGCCGCCGGGACCGGCCCCGTCCCACCAAGGTCGACGCGGAGGGCATCGCCGACCGGATCGTGCCCTTCCCCGTCGAGGCCGGCCACTACTCGGGGTTGGAAGCCGCCAAGGGCGGGGTGCTGTGGCTGCGGCACCCGCTCGTCGGCAGCCTCGGCGCGTCTCTGGCCACGCCCGAGGCCGAGCCGCCGGAGACCGTCCTGGAGCGTTACGACCTGCGGCAGTTGAAGGTGGAGGAGATCGCCTCCGACGCCGACGGTTTCGCGGTCTCCGGCGACGGCACGAAGGTGCTCGTCACCAGCGGGGCGCGGCTGCGGATCGGGCCGGCGGACAGCAAGTCCGATGACGACTCGGACAGTTCGACGAGCATCGACCTGGCCCGGGTGCGCGCCACCGTCCAACCCGCCGACGAGTGGCGGCAGATGTTCGACGAGACGCACCGCCTCGCCCGCGACCACTTCTGGCGGGCCGACATGGGCGGCCTCGACTGGGACGCGATCGGCGCGCGGTACCGCGCGCTGCTGGACCGCATCGCCACCCACGACGACCTCGTGGACCTGCTGTGGGAACTCCACGGCGAGCTGCGGACCTCGCACGCGTACGTCTCGCCCCCCGGCGGCTCCGGTGACCCGCGCCGCCGCCAGGGTCTGCTCGGTGCGGACATCTCCCGTGCGGAGGACGGCAGTTGGCGGGTGGACCGGGTGCTGTCCGGCGAGTCCTCCGACCCCCGGGCGCGCTCGCCGCTGGCCGCGCCCGGGGTGGCGGTCCGCGCCGGGGACACCCTCGTCGCGGTGGACGGGCTGCCGGTCGACCCGCTGACCGGCCCCGCGCCGCTGCTGGTGGGCACCGCGGGCAAGCCGGTCGAGCTGACGGTCACACCGGCGGCGGGCGGCCCGGTCCGGCACGTGGTCGCGGTGCCGCTCGCCGACGAGGAGGCGCTGCGCTACCACGACTGGGTCGCCGACCGGCGCGCCTACGTCCACCGGGCGTCCGGCGGCCGGCTCGGCTACCTGCACGTGCCCGACATGGTCAGCAACGGCTGGGCCGAACTCCATCGCGACCTGAGGGTCGAGGTGGCCCGCGAGGGGCTGGTGGTCGACGTCCGCGAGAACCGCGGCGGGCACACCTCGCAGCTCGTGGTGGAGAAGCTGGCCCGCCGGGTCATCGGCTGGGACCTGCCGAGGTACGGCCACCCCTTCAGCTACCCGCAGGACGCTCCCCGCGGGCCCGTGGTGGCGGTGGCCAACGAGTTCTCCGGGTCGGACGGTGACATCGTCAACGCGGCGATCCGCACGCTCGGGATCGGCCCGGTGGTCGGCACCCGCACCTGGGGCGGCGTGATCGGCATCGACAGCCGCTACCAGCTGGTCGACGGGACCTCGGTGACCCAGCCGAAGTACGCGCTCTGGTTCGAGGGGTTCGGGTGGTCCGTGGAGAACCACGGGGTCGAGCCGGATGTCGAGGTGGTCGTCACCCCGCAGGATTACGCCGCCGGGCGCGATCCCCAGCTCGACCGTGCCATCGGGATGGCCCTGGAGGCGTTGGCGGCGAACCCGGCGAAGTCGGCGCCGCCCCTTCCGGGGTAGGCGGGACCCTCCCGGGTGCCCCTGTCCGCGGTTCTCGGGACCTTGCGGTGGGGGCGCCGCGGGACCCTCCCGGGTGCCCCTGTCCGCGGTTCTCGGGGCCTTCCCCGAGTGGGGGGCTGGTCGCGCAGCTCCCCGCGCCCCTGGGTATGTGCGGCCCGCCGCGCATCCGCAGGGGCGGGGTGGAACACCCGAACTGATGAAGTTTCAGCCGCCGCCCGCGGCAATCTCCCGGTGTCCGTGTTGCCGTCGGCCGGTGAAGGGTCATGCATCTTCGGAAGGCCCGCACCGCCCACCACCGAGAGGTGACCGCCCATGCGCCGACGCAGCCGCAAGCTCCTCGCCCGTACCGCGTCCCTGCTGGCCGCGGGGCTGGTGGTGGCGGGCACTCCCGCCGCCGCGCACGCCGCCGCGCCGTCCGCCGTGCCCGCCGTACCCACCGGGCGGATCGGCCTGCCCGGTACCGCGCCCCCGTGGGCGACCGCGCAGGCCGACCAGGGCCAGGCGCCGACCGGCACGACCGTGACCGCGCACGTGTACCTGGCCGGCCGGGACCACGCCGGGCTGGAGGCGGCGGCCCGTTCGGTCTCCGACCCGGCCTCGGCGGAGTACGGCCGGTACCTCACCCCGGCGCAGGTACAGGCGCGGTACGGCGCCACGCCTGGCCGGCAGGCGGCCGTACGCGACTGGCTGACCGGCGCCGGCTTCCGGGTGACGGCCGCGGACGCGCACCAGCTGACCGTGCAGGGCAGCCCGAAGGCCGTCAGCGCCGCGTTCGGCACGACCCTGCACCGGTACCGCAAGGGCGGCCACGTCTACACCGCGCCGGTCACCGCCGCCTCGGTCCCGGCGGACATGGCCGACGCGGTGCTGACGGTGACCGGCCTGGAGGACACCCCGCACCTGGCGACGCCCAAGGCCGTATCGGCGGCCTCGCCGGGCGATCAACTCCCCGGCCCCACCGCCGCCTTCGTCAACGCGCCGCCGTTCTCGACCAGTTGGGGCGACCACCCGGCAGCGGGCGTCCCGCAGGCGTACGGCGCCGTCCCGCCGTACGCCGTCCAGGGCTACACCGGGCGGCAGTTGCGGAGTGCGTACGGCGTGACCGGCTCGGGCCTCTCCGGCCGCGGCGTGACCGTGGCGGTGGTGGACGCCTACCACTCCCCGACGCTGACCGCGGACGCCGAGACGTACGCCCGGCGCAACGGCGACGCGCCTTACCGCGCCGGCCAGTTGACCACCGTGGACGCCCCGGCCTGGACCGACACCGACCAGTGCGGCGCGGACGGCTGGTACGGCGAGCAGTCGCTCGACGTGGAGGCGGCGCACGCGATGGCGCAGGACGCCGGGATCACGTACGTCGGTGCCGCCTCGTGCGACGACCCCGACCTGCTGGCGGCCCTGAACACCGTCGTGGACCACCATCTCGCGGACATCGTCAGCGACTCGTGGGGCGAGCCGGAGAGCGCCGCGGACCCGGCGCTCGACCCGGCCTACGACCAGACGTTCGCCACCGGCGCGCTGGAGGGCATCGGCTTCTACTTCTCCAGCGGCGACGACGGCGACGACAAGGCGTCGACCGGCACCAAGCAGAGCGAGACGCCCGCGTCGCGGCCGTGGGTGACCGCGGTCGGCGGGACGTCGCTCGCGGTGGGCGCGGACGACGGCTACCAGTGGGAGACCGGCTGGGGCACCGACAACTCGCGGCTGAACGCCACCGGGACCGCGTGGTCCTCGCTGCCGGGCACCTTCGACGACGGCGCGGGCGGCGGGGCGAGCACGCGGGCGGCCCAGCCGTGGTACCAGCGCGGCGTGGTACCGGCCGCCCTCGCGCGGCAGGGCGGCGGGCGGGCGATGCGGACCGTCCCGGACATCGCGGCGGTCGCCGACCCCACCACCGGCTTCCTCATCGGCCAGACCCAGAGCTTTCCCGACGGCACCGTGAAGTACAGCGAGTTCAGGATCGGCGGCACCAGCCTGGCCGCGCCGGTGATCGCCGGCATCCAGGCACTCGCCCAGCAGGCGCAGGGCTTCCCGATCGGCTTCGCCAACCCCCGCCTCTACGACCAGCGGCACGCCGCCGACTTCCACGACGTCACCGACCACCCGCTCGGCACCGACCGGCAGTTGGCTGCCGTACGGGTCGACTACCGCAACGGCGTGGACGATTCGGCGGGCACCTCCACCACGCTCCAGACCCTCGGCCACGACTCCTCGCTGGCCGCGGTCCCCGGCTACGACGAGGTGACGGGCGTCGGCTCGCCAGCCCCGGCCTATCTGCGCTCCTTCCGGCTCCTGCCCGTCAGGCGGTAGTCAGCCCGCGGAGACGGACCGCCCGCGAACGGGACCGCCCCCGAACGGGGACCGCCCGCGAGCAGGGAACGGGTGGGCGTGGCACCGCGTCGGTGCGGCCGGGAACGGGTAGGTTTCCGGCCGACCGCCCGCTTTCACGGTGCTTTCCGGAGGTTTGCGTGGAACCGCTCGACGAACGGCACGGCGCGGCACAGGAGTTGATCGCCCGGGCGCGGCGCGAGCTGGCCGGCGCCGCCGCGCACAACGCGTTCGTGGAGCTGGTGGAGGCCGGCGCCGCGCCCCGGGAGCGGCTGGTCCGCCTGGTGGCGGAGGAGTCGTTGATCGTGCGCAGCGACCGGCGCAGCTTCGCCCTGGCGGCGTCGCGGTTCGGCGGCGACGATGCCGCGGCCGAGCTGTTCCTCGGCCTGGCGCAGGGCGAGACGCGGGCGTTGGAGCTGCTGGCGCGGCTGGGGTCGGCGCTCGATCCGGCGGGGCCGCCGGCCGGTGCGGCCGGGTGGCGGCCGTCGCCCGCCGCGCAGGGCTATCCGCACTATCTGGGCTGGCTGGTCGGGTCGGGCACGCGCAGCGAGCTGGCGCTGGCGCTGCTGGTCAACTTCGGCTTCTGGGGCGGTTATTGCGCGCGTCTGGCGGAGGCCGTGCCGCCGCGCTACGACCTGACCGCCGGCGACGTGGAGTTCTTCGCGTTCTTCTCGACCCTGCCGCCCGGCTTCGAGACCCAGGCGACCCGGCTGCTCCAGGCCGGCCTGGACGCGGGAGAGGACCCCTCGGCCGCAGTGGAGGCGGCGCGGCTGATGCAGGCGTACGAGGCCGCGTTCTGGCAGTCGCTGGCCTGATGAGGCCATACCCCCACGTACCGGTGACGCGACTGTGGCGCTATCGGGACATTTTTCCCGCGGAGGTCGGGCAACAATCGAGTTGACCATGGTTCCGACGGGGAGACCTCGGGACCGTTGAGCAAGACGAGGAGCACGAGTTGATGCGTACCAACCGGAAGATTGCCGTCACCCTCGCCGTCGCCGCACTGGTGGGGGCCGCCGGTGCGGGAGTCGCGCAGGCGTCGCCGGCCAAGGGCAAGAGCCCCGCCCCCTCCGCCTGCCGTCCGGCCAACCACCTCGCGAAGATCACCCAGACGGCCAACTCCGCGGGGCACCGGCACTACCGCGTCACCCTGACCGCGCCTCGCGGCTACGAGTCCTGCACGCTGGCCGGCTCTCCCACCGGCGTGCGCTTCACGAACCACGACAAGAGCGTCAAGCTCACCACGAAGCGCTACGGCAGCCAGCACACCAAGGTGACCTTCGGCCCGGGCCACCCGGTGCACTTCGACATCCAGGTGCCCAACAACGCGCACGGCCTCGCCGCGAACGCGGCGTCGTTCACGCTCCAGGCCCCCGGCGGCGAGATCCCCGGCACCTCCTTCGCCGACGGCAAGCTCACGGTCGCCAAGGGCACCCTGGTCGGCCCGGTCCAGCGCGGCGCCTGACCCGCGCCCGCCCCCACCACCGGGCACCGCACTCCACGCGGGCTCGCACGTATGTCGTGCGGGCCCGCGTTCTGCGTGCGACCGCTCTCAGGCGACACCTGCTCAACCGGTCCACCGCGAAGGCGTCATGGCTTCACTCCTTGAAACCAAACGGGCGGATGGCGCCAGCCGGTCAAGGGCTGGGCGCAATGATGGTTCAGACCTTGACCGCGCCCCGGTAGGCGAGTTCAATCACACCCGCACCATGGGCAGACGACCGGCCGTCATCGGCGACCGCGGGTCGGCCCCTTCGCGCACAGCGCTTCCGCACGCCTGCTGTCCCGCTCCCCCCGCACTCTCGCTCCCTGCTTTCCCGTTCTCCCGTCCTCCCGTTCTCCCGTCCTCCCGTTCGGCACGGAAAGAGTGCGTGGACGCGCACTCCTGGGAGCGCTCCACCCGCGGTCCGACCGCGGGGCCGGAGCGTTCCGCGCCGCCGTGACGACGCCCGGCCGCCGTAGGGCATGCGTCCATGTTCCGAAGTCGGCCACCGCGCCACGCACCACGCTCACCGCCCCCAGCTCCACGTCCGCACCTCCACGTCCGCACCTCCACTCCCCCACCGGACCCCGAACCCCGACCCCGAACCCCGACCGGAACACCCCCCTCGGCAGATGCTTGGAGGCATCGTGCACACGTTCCGCACATCGGTGAGACGGCGAACGCCGTATCTCGCCGCCCTGGCCCTGGTGGCCGGCGGCTCCGGCCTGCTCGGCGCCGTCTCCGCCCCCACCGCGCAGGCCGCCCCCACCGCGGCCGGTGCCTGCCCCTGGGTGCACTCCACCGCACCGATCCCCGACCGGGTCGCGCAGGTGCTGGCGCAGATGACGACCGCCCAGAAGGTGGCACTGGCCACCGGCACCGGCGGCTCCAGCTACGTCGGGTTCACCCCGGCGATCCCCGCGCTGTGCATCCCGGCGATGACCCTGGAGGACGGCCCGGCCGGCGTCGCCGACGGCATGAACGACGTCACCCAACTGCCCGCACCGGTCAGCGTCGCGTCCACCTGGGACACCGCGGCCGAGCAGACGTACGGCCAGGTGATCGGCAGCGAGCAGGCCGCCAAGGGCACCACCGTCGACCTCGGCCCGACCATCAACATCGACCGCGACCCGCGCTGGGGCCGCGCCTTCGAGTCGATCGGCGAGGACCCTTACCTCAACGGCCAGTTGGGCGCCGCCGACATCAGGGGCGTGCAGTCCACGGGGGTGATGGCCCAGGTCAAGCACCTGGCCGTCTACAACCAGGAGACCAACCGCAACACCCCCTCGGACGACGCGGTGATCAGCGAGAAGGCGCTCCAGGAGATCTACCTGCCGGCTTTCCAGGACGCGGTGCAGCAGGGCGCGGCCTCCTCCGTGATGTGCTCCTACAGCACCATCAACGGCACCTACGCCTGCCAGAACCCCGACCTGCTGAACAGCACGCTGCGAGGCCAGTTCGGCTTCCAGGGCTTCGTGACCTCCGACTGGGGTGCCACCCACTCCACCGCCGCCTCGGCCAACTCCGGCCTGGACCAGGACATGCCGGGCAACGACGGCTACTACGGCACCGCGCTGAGCAACGCGGTCGGCTCCGGGGCGGTCAGCCAGGCCACGCTCGACACGATGGCCACCCGCATCCTCACCGAGATGTTCGCGTTCGGCCAGTTCGACAAGGCGCCGTCCGGCTCGCCGGGCGCGGTCGCCACCAGCACCGCGAACAAGACCGCGGCGACCCAGCTCTCCGCCGAGGGCACCGTCCTGCTGAAGGACAGCGGCGGCGTCCTGCCGTTCGGCTCGGGCACCTCCTCGATCGCGGTCATCGGCGCGGACGCCTCCACCAGCCCGCAGACCGCCGGCGGCGGCAGCGCGGCGGTCAACTCCAGCGGCACCGTCACCCCGTTGCAGGGCATCACCGCCCGGGCCGGCGGCGGCGTCAGCGTCAAGTACGACAGCGGCTCCGACACCGGCTCGGCCGCCTCGCTCGCCGCGGCCTCGTCGGTCGCGGTGGTCTTCGCCAGTGACTTCGAGTCCGAGGGCAGCGACCTGGGCGGCATCGACCTGCCGGCCTCGGAGAACAACCTGATCTCGGCGGTGGCCGCCGCCAACCCGAACACGGTGGTGGTGCTCAACACCGGCTCCGCCGTGACGATGCCCTGGCTGAACTCCGTGAAGGGCGTCATGGAGGCGTGGTACCCGGGCCAGAACGACGGCACCGCGATCGCCTCGCTGCTCTTCGGCGACACCAACCCCTCCGGCCACCTCCCGGTGACCTTCCCCACCTCGCTGTCCCAGGTCCCCGCGCACACCACCGCGCAGTGGCCCGGCACCGGCGGGCAGGTGCAGTACTCCGAGGGCGTCGACGTCGGCTACCGCTACTACGACGCCAACAACCTCACGCCGCTCTTCCCGTTCGGCTACGGCCTGTCGTACACCAGCTTCTCCTTCAGCGACCTGCACGTGGGCGCCCTGGCGGCGGGCGGCGCGGCCACCGTGACCGCGACCGTCACCAACACCGGCGCGCGGGCCGGCGCCGACGTCGCCCAGCTCTACGTCAGCCGGCCGGCCGGCAACGGCGAACCGCCCCGGCAGCTGGAGGGCTTCGCCCGGGTGGACCTCCAGCCCGGCGCCAGCCAGACCGTCAGCTTCCCCGTCAGCCAGCAGAACCTGCGCAGCTACGACACCTCGTCCGGCGCCTGGACCACCGCGACCGGCTCCTACGGCATCTCGGTCGGCGACTCGGACGGCAACCTGCCGCTGACCGGCACCCTGGGCGTCACGTCGGCGCAGCTCGGCACGCCGCTGACCGTCACCGCGCCGGGCGCGCAGGAGGGCCTCACCGGCGCCGCGGTGTCCGTGCAGGTCGCCGCGCACGACACCACCGCCGGCCAGACCCCGTCCTTCACCGCCACCGGGCTGCCGGCGGGTACCGCGATCTCGTCCTCGGGCGCGATCACCGGTACCCCGACCAAGGCCGGCACCAGCACGGTGACCGTCACCGCCCACGACGGCGCGGGCGCGAGCGCCTCGACCACCTTCCTGTGGACGGTGGTGCCCGCGGACGCGGCGCTGGCCGGTCAGCTCGTCGGCTACCAGGGCCTGTGCCTGGACGTGAACGCCGCGAACTCCGCCGACGGCACGAAGGTCGACGTCTACACCTGCAACGGCACCGCCGCCCAGCAGTGGACGGTCGGCAGCGACAACACGGTGCGGGCGCTCGGCAAGTGCCTGGACATCACGTCGGCGGGCACCGCCAACGGCACGAAGGTGCAGCTCTACACCTGCAACGGGACCGGTGCGCAGGTCTGGCAGCCGCAGGCCGACGGGGCGCTGCTCAACCCGAGTTCGGGGAGGTGCCTGGACGACACCGACGAGTCCACCACTCCCGGGACCCAGGTGCAGATCTGGGACTGCACCGGCGCGGCCAACCAGGTCTGGAAGCAGGGCTAGGGTGCCCTGACCCCCAGGGTGCCCCTGGACCCCGGTCGAGGGGCACCCTGCCCGGTGGTGGGGTTGCTCGCGCAGCTCTCTCCCCCCGAGCTTCGCCTGGGTGGGGGTGCCCCCGGCGCAGCGAGGGGGAGGGCCCCACGCGCCCCTGAGCGAGTGCGGCTCCCTCCGCGAGAAGAGGGTCACCCACCCGGGGGCGCGGGGCGCCCTACGACCAGCGGCCCGTTCGGGCCATCAGCAGCGACACGGCCGCCACTCCCGCCGTCGAGGTGCGCAGCACCGTGGGGCCCAGCCGGTAGGCGGCCGCGCCGGCGTCCGCGAACAGGGCCAGCTCCTCCGGGGCGACGCCGCCCTCGGGGCCGACCACCAGCACCACGGAACCGGTGGTGGGGAGCCGGGCGCCGGCCAGCGGGGCGGAGCCCTCCTCGTGGAGCACCGCGGCGAAGTCGGCGGCGGCGAGCAGCGCGCAGAGCTGACGTGTCGTCACCTGCTCGGCGACCGAGGGGAACCGCAGCCGCCGGGCCTGCTTGGCGGCCTCCCGGGCGGTGGAGCGCCACTTCGCCAGGGACTTCGCGCCGCGCTCGCCGCGCCACTGCGTCACGCAGCGGGCCGCCGCCCACGGCACCAGCGCGTCTACCCCGGCCTCGGTCATGGTCTCCACGGCGAGTTCGCCCCGGTCGCCCTTGGGCAGCGCCTGGACGACGGTGACCGACACGGCCGGCGCCGGCTCGGCGCGCGGCTCGCGCACCTCGACGTCGAGGACGTCCTTGCCGGTGACCGCGGCGACCACGCCGCTGGCCCCGCGCCCGGTCCCGTCGGTCAGCACGATCTCCTCCCCGACCTGGAGCCGCCGCACCGACACCGCGTGCCGGCCCTCCGCGCCGTCGAGCCGTACCGTCGCCGGGGAGCCGTCGAGCGCGTCGGGGCCGACCAGGAAGACAGGGGCGGTCATGCGTGGGTCCCCTGAGCGGCGTGGAGTTCGGCGACCAGGGTCTCCACGAGCGCGCCCGCCGACAGCTCCCGGGCCAGCCGGTGGCCCTGCCCGGCCCACAGCGCCATCGCCTGCGGGTCGCCGAGGTCGGCGGCGGCCCGGCGAACGGGTTGGGTCAGGTGGTGCACTTGCGGGTAGCCGGCCGGGGCGTAGCGGCCGTGCTCGCGGACGAAGCGGTTGAGCAGGCCGCGGGCCGGGCGGCCGGTGAACGCGCGGGTCAACTCGGTACGGGCGTACACCGGGTCGGTGACCGCCCGCTTGTGCAGGGCGGACGCGCCGGACTCCGGGCAGACCAGGAACGCGGTGCCGAGCGCGGCCGCGGCGGCGCCCGCGGCGAGCACGGCGGCGACCTGCTCGCCGCGCATCAGCCCGCCGGCGGCGATCATCGGCAGTTGCACCGCCTCGCGGACCTGCGTGATCAGCGACAGCAACCCGAAGCCGGTGCCGTCGAGTTGGGGGTCGTCGCGGTGGGTGCCCTGGTGGCCGCCGGCCTCGACGCCCTGCACGCACAGCGCGTCGGCCCCGGCCCACTGGGCGGCCAGCGCCTCCGCGGGCGTGGTGACGGTGACGACGGTGTAGGTGCCGGCCTTCGCGAACGCGTCCAGCACGGTCCGGTCGGGGCAGCCGAAGGTGAAGCTCACCATCGGCACCGGGTCCTCCAGCAGGATCGCCACCTTGGCGTCGTACCCGTCGTCGGAGCCCGCCTCCGGGTCGCCGAGCGCCGTGCCGTACCAGGCGGCCTCGCCGGCGAGCTGCTCGGCGTAGACCTCGACCGCGGACGGATCGACGGTGCCGGGCTGCGGCATGAACAAGTTCACCCCGAAGGGTTGCGACGTGGCGTCCCGCAGTTGCCGGATCTCCTGGTACATCGCCTCGGACGTCTTGTACCCGGCGGCGAGGAAGCCGAGGCCGCCGGCGCCCGCCACCGCGGCCGCCAGCCGCGGGTTGGACGCGCCGCCGGCCATCGGGGCCTGCACGATCGGGTACGCCGAATAGGAGGAAAGATCGGTCAACGCGGGCATGTGGTCATCGTGTCACGTAGGGTGCCGCGCCAGGTGCCGCGGGGTGGCCGGGGCGGGAGACCGCCAACGGCGGGCCCGCCCCGCGAACGGCGTCCTCACCGCCCGTTGAAGGCGTCCTTCAGCCGGGAGAACAGCCCCTGCTGGCCGGGCGCGAACTGCCCGGTGGGCCGCTCCTCGCCACGCAGCTTCGCCAGCCGCCGCAGCAGGTCCTCCTGGTCGGCGTCGAGCTTGTGCGGGGTGACCACCTCGACGTGCACGATGAGGTCGCCGCGCCCGCCGCCGCGCAGGTGGGTGATGCCGCGCTGGTGCAGCGGGATCGACTGGCCGGACTGGGTGCCGGGCCGCACGTCGACCTCCTCCAGGCCGTCCAGCGTCTCCAGCGGGCACTTGGTGCCGAGCGCGGCCGCGGTCATCGGGATGGTGACGGTGCAGTGCAGGTCGTCACCGCGGCGCTGGAAGACCGCGTGCGGCAGCTCGCGGATCTCCACGTACAGGTCGCCGGCCGGGCCGCCGCCGGGGCCGACCTCGCCCTCGCCGGCGAGCTGGATGCGGGTGCCGTTGTCGACGCCGGCCGGGATCTTCACCGTCAGGGTCCGCCGGGAGCGCACCCGGCCGTCACCCGCGCACTCCGGGCACGGGGTGGGCACCACGGTGCCGAAGCCCTGGCACTGCGGGCACGGCCGCGAGGTCATGACCTGGCCGAGGAAGGAGCGGGTGACCTGCGAGACCTCGCCGCGACCGCGGCACATGTCGCAGGTCTGCGCGGAGGTGCCGGGCGCGGCGCCCTCCCCGTTGCAGGTGCCGCAGGTGACCGCGGTGTCCACCTGGATGTCCTTGGTGGTGCCGAACGCGGCCTCGTCCAGCTCGATCTCCAGCCGGATCATCGCGTCCTGGCCGCGCCGGGTGCGCGAGCGCGGGCCGCGCTGCGAGGACTGCCCGAAGAAGGCGTCCATGATGTCGCTGAAGTTGCCGAAGCCCGCGCCGAAGCCGCCCGCGCCGCCGCCCCCGCCCGCGGCGGACAGCGGGTCGCCGCCGAGGTCGTAGACCTGCTTCTTCTGCGGGTCGGAGAGGACCTCGTAGGCCGCGTTGATCTCCTTGAACCGCTCCTGCGTCTTCGGGTCCGGATTGACGTCCGGGTGCAGTTCGCGGGCGAGGCGGCGGAAGGCCTTCTTGATCTCGTCCGGGCCCGCGTCGCGGCGTACGCCGAGTACGGCGTAGTAGTCCGTGGCCACCTACGACTCCGCCAGGATCTGTCCGACGTAACGTGCCACTGCGCGTACCGCTCCCATCGTTCCGGGGTAGTCCATGCGGGTCGGTCCGACCACGCCTAGCTTGGCGACTGCCTCGTCGCCCGAACCGTAGCCGACCGCCACCACGGAGGTGGAATTGAGGCCCTCGTGAAAATTCTCATGCCCGATCCGGACCGTCATGGTGCCGTCGGCGGTCTCTCCGAGGAGTTTGAGGAGCACCATCTGCTCCTCGAGCGCTTCGAGCACCGGCCGGATCGTGAGCGGGAAGTCGTGGTGGAACCGGGTCAGGTTGGCCGCGCCGCCCAGCATGATCCGCTCCTCCTTCTCCTCGACGAGGGTTTCGAGGAGGGTGGCGAGCACCGTGGCGACCGACGGGCGGTCGTCGGGGTCGAAGCTGTCCGCCAGGTCCTGCACCAGCGGCGGCACCTCGGGGAAACGGCAGCCGGTGACACGGCTGTTGAGCCGGGCGCGCAGGTCCGCGAGGACCGTCTCGCCGACCGGCCCCGGGCAGTCGATGATCCGCTGCTCGACCCGGCCGGTGTCGGTGATCAGCACGAGCATCACCCGGGCCGGCGCGAGCGAGAGCAGTTCCACGTGGCGCACCGACGAGCGGGTCAGCGACGGGTACTGCACGACGGCGACCTGCCGGGTGAGCTGCGCGAGCAGCCGCACGGTGCGGGCCACCACGTCGTCGAGGTCGACGGCGCCTTCGAGGAAGTTCTGGATGGCGCGCCGCTCCGCGCCCGACAGCGGCTTGACGCCGGCGAGCTTGTCGACGAAGAGCCGGTAGCCCTTGTCGGTGGGGATACGGCCGGCGCTGGTGTGGGGCTGCGCGATGTACCCCTCGTCCTCCAGGACCGCCATGTCGTTGCGCACGGTGGCCGGGGACACCCCCAGCGAGTGCCGCTCGGTGAGCGCCTTGGAACCGACCGGCTCCTCGGTGCCGACGTAGTCCTGAACGATGGCACGCAGCACTTCCAGCCTGCGTTCGCTCAACATCGCGCACCTCCAACCCGGCGTCCCGGCCCTGCGGCCTGGCACTCCTCCGTTTCGAGTGCCAGCGCTCCCGCAGTCAGTGTACGGCGCGGCGGCAAGGGCACGGCAAGAGCGCCGGGGATACGGTCTCGCGCGGCGGGCGGTACGGGCGATACGCGCGGTACGTACGGTGCCGCACGGGGTGGGTACCGTACCGCGCGCGACCGGGGCGGGTCCCGGGGGTGCGGCGCGCGGCGCGGCGGGCATGGCGATAGCGTCGAGTCGTGAGCGATGCGGACAGCGGGTCGGTGTGGGAGCACCTCGCGCCGGGAGTCGCCAGGCGGCGGCTGCCGCACCTCGACGTGACCATCGGGCTGGTGGTCGGCGCGGACGGGGTGCTGCTGGTCGACACCGGGTCCACGCTGCGCGAGGGGGCGGAGCTGCGCGCCCAGGCCGAGGCGCTGACCGGCCGCCCGGTCACCCACGTGGTGCTCACCCACGGGCACTTCGACCACGTCTTCGGCACCGCGGCCTTCCCGGACGCCGAGGTGTACGGGCAGCGCGCGCTCGACGGTCTGCTGCGGCGCGAGGGCAACGTCCTGCGCGCCGACGCGGTGGCGCACGGCACCGACCCCGCGGAGGCGGCCGACGCGGCCGCCGCGCTGCGCCGCCCGACGCACCTGGTCGACGACCGGCTCGCCCTCGACCTCGGCGACCGCCCGGTGCTGCTGGTCCACCCCGGCCGCGGGCACACCGGCCATGACCTCGTCGTGCACGTGCCCGGCGCCACGGCCAGCGATCCCACGGTGGTCTTCTGCGGGGACCTCGTCGAGGAGTCCGGGGAGCCCCAGGCCGGCCCCGACGCCCTCCCGGCGGAGTGGCCGGCCACCCTCGACGCCCTCCTCGCCCTCGGGGGCGAGACGGCCCGCTACGTCCCCGGGCACGGCGCGGTGGTCGACGCCCGCTTCGTCCGCGGGTTGCGGGATGCCCTGACCCCCTAGGCTGCCCCGTCCTGTCGGCCCCGGGACCACCCCTCGGTGGGTGGCTTGCCGCGCAGTTCCCCGCGCCCCTTCGGGTTCCCGCCGTCTTGGTTGCCCACCGTCCCCGTCCTCGACCCGGTGGCCTGCTGAGCGCGCAGTTCCCCGCGCCCCTTCGGGTTCCCGCCGTCTTGGTTGCCCGCCGTCCCCGTCCTCGGCCCGGTGGCCTGCTGAGCGCGCAGTTCCCCGCGCCCCTGGGTGTGTGCGGGTGCCTCCCAGGCGAAGCTCCGGGGGCAGCCAGGACGGCGGGTTGCCGTGGGGGGCGGGCACGACGGGTGGTCCCGGGGCGGGAGATCCGGGAAACCCGGGGGGTCAGGCCCTACGATCATCCGCATGCGTAGCAGGAGTTATGACCCTGACCTCACCCCGCCCTGGAAGAAGTCCGACGCGGCGCCGGAGGTGGCCGCGGAGCGGGACCTGGTGGTCGAAGAGGTGAGCACGGGGTTCTGCGGAGCCGTGGTCCGGGTCGAGAAGACCGCCGAGGGCCTGACCGTGACGTTGGAGGACCGCTTCGGCAAGCTGCGGGTGTTCCCGATGGCGCCGCGCGGCTTCCTGATCGACGGCCGCACCGTGACCCTCGTACGCCCGCGCGCGGCCGCACCGGCCCCGCGCGGCCCGCTGCTGTCGGCGTCGGGCTCGATCGCCGTGACGGGCGCGAAGGCACGGGTCGCCCGGGCCGGGCGGATCTACGTGGAGGGCCGCCACGACGCGGAGCTGGTGGAGCGGGTGTGGGGCCACGACCTGCGGGTCGAGGGCGTCGTCGTGGAGTACCTGGAGGGCGTCGACGACCTGCCCGCGATCGTCTCGGCGTTCTCGCCCGGCCCGGACGCCCGCCTCGGCGTGCTGGTGGACCACCTGGTGCCGGGCTCCAAGGAGTCCCGGATCGCCGCGTCGGTCACCGGCGCCGACGTGCTGGTGGTCGGCCACCCGTACATCGACGTGTGGGAGGCCGTGAAGCCGTCGTCGGTCGGCATCCCGGAGTGGCCCCGGGTGCCGCGCGGGGAGGACTGGAAGACGGGCGTGTGCCGGGCGCTGGGCTGGACGGACCTCACCACGGGCGAGGCGTGGCAGCGCATCCTGGCGTCGGTGGCGTCGTACAAGGACCTCAAGCCCGAGCTGCTGGGGGCCGTGGAGCACCTGATCGACTTCGTGACGGCGCCGTAGTGCGGGAGGCGGCGCCGGGGCGGCCGGCCGCGGGCGTCAGTCGACCAGGTCCCTGACCACGGCGTCGGCGAGCAGCCGGCCGCGCAGCGTGAGGACGGCGCGGCCCTCCGCGTAAGGGCCGGGCTCCAGGAGACCGTCCCTTACCGCGCGGGCGGCGGCCTTCGCGCCCTGTTCCGCGAGGATCGCCAGCGGGCAGCCGTCGGCGAGCCGCAGCTCCAGCAGGACCCGCTCCACCCGCCGGTCCTCCGCGCCGAGCAGTTCCCGGCCGACCCCGGGGGTGCGCCCCTCGGCGAGGGCCTGCGCGTAGGCGCCCGGGTGCTTGGCGTTCCACCAGCGCACCCCGCCGACGTGGCTGTGCGCGCCGGGACCCGCGCCCCACCAGTCCGCGCCGGTCCAGTACAGCTCGTTGTGGCGGCAGCGCGCGGCGGGCCCGGTGGCCCAGTTCGAGACCTCGTACCAGCCGAAGCCCGCGGCCGACAGCCGCTCCTCGGTGATCAGGTAGCGGTCGGCGTGCACGTCGTCGTCGGTCATCGGCACCTCGCCGCGCCGGATGCGGCGGGCCAGCCCGGTGCCCTCCTCCACGATCAGCGCGTACGCCGAGACGTGGTCGGGCTCGGCGCCGATCGCCGCGTCCAGCGACGCGTGCCAGTCCTGGTCGCTCTCGCCGGGGGTGCCGTAGATCAGGTCGAGGTTCACGTGCTCGAACCCGGCGGCGCGGGCCTCGGCGACGCACGCCTCGGGGCGGCCGGGGGTGTGCGTGCGGTCCAGCACCTTCAGCACGTGCTGCCGGGCGCTCTGCATGCCGAACGAGATCCGGTTGAAGCCGGCGGCCCGCAGTCCGGCCAGATAGGCCGGGTCGACGGACTCCGGGTTCGCCTCCGTGGTCACCTCGGCGTCGGCGGCGAGCCCGAACTCCGCCCTGATCGCGGCGAGCATCCGGCCGAGGTCGGCGGCCGGCAGCAGCGTGGGGGTGCCGCCGCCGACGAACACGGTGCTGACCTCGCGGGGGTCGTCGCCCAGCACCTTCCGGGCCAGCCGCACCTCCTCGGCCAGCACGTCCGCGTAGTTCTCCCGCGACGCCAGCGCCCCGCCCGAGCCCCGCAGCTCGCTCGCGGTGTACGTGTTGAAGTCGCAGTACCCGCACCGCGTGGCGCAGTAGGGCACATGCAGGTAGAACCCGAGCGGGCGGTCTTCGGCGCCCTCGAACGCGGAAGGCGGCAGACCGCCGTCCGCGGGCACGGGTTCCCCCTCGGGGAGTACGGAAGGCATTCGTCCAGTATCCGTCACCCGGGGGGAACGCTCGGCGGCGCCGTCCTCAGGCCTCGCGGGCGCCCTGGTACATCTCGTCGATCAGCGGGGCGAACTCGCGCTCGACGACCGGCCGCTTCAGCTTGAGGCTGGGCGTGAGGTCGCCGTGCTCGACGTCGAGGTCGCGCGGGAGGATGCGGAACTGGCGGATCTGCTGCCACCGCTGGAGCCCGGCGTTGACCTCCTGGACGTACCCGTCGATCAGCTCGCGCACCTGGTCGGTGCCGACCACCTCCGCGTACGGCCGGCCGCCGAGGCCGTTGTCCTCGGCCCAGCCCAGGAGCGTCGGCTCGTCGAGGGCGAGCAGCGCCGTACAGAAGTTGCGGCCGCCGCCGACCACCAGGACGTTGCTGACGAACGGGCACACCGCCTTGAACTGGCCCTCGACCTCGGCCGGCGCGATGTACTTGCCGCCGGAGGTCTTGATCAGGTCCTTCTTGCGGTCGGTGATCTTCAGGAAGCCGTCGGGCGACAGCTCGCCGATGTCCCCGGTGTGGAACCAGCCGTCGGGCTCCAGCACCTCGGCGGTCTGCTCGGGCAGCCCGTGGTAGCCCTGCATGATGCCGGGGCCGCGCAGCAGGACCTCGCCGTCCTCGCCGATCCGGACCTCCAGGCCGGGCAGCGCCTTGCCGACGGTGCCGGTGCGGTAGGACTCGCCGGGGTTGACGAAGCTCGCCGCGCTGGACTCGGTGAGGCCGTAGCCCTCCAGGATGTGGATGCCGGCGCCGGCGAAGAAGAAGCCGATCTCGGGGGCGAGCGCGGCGGACCCGGAGACGCAGGCGCGCAGCCGGCCGCCGAACGCCTCGCGCAGCTTCGCGTAGACCAGCCGGTCGGCGACCGCGTGCTTGCTGCGCAGCGGCAGCGGCACGGACGGGGTGCCGGTCAGCCGCATGCTGTTCTGCGCCGCCTTGGCGTAGTCGCGGGCGACCTGGGCGGACCACAGGAAGATCTTGTACTTCGCGTTGCCGCCCTCCCTGGCCTTGGCGGCGACCCCGTTGTAGACCTTCTCGAAGATCCGCGGCACGGCGGCCATGTAGGTGGGCCGGACCACCGGCAGGTTCTCGATGATCTTGTCGACCCGGCCGTCCACGGCGGTGACGTGGCCGATGGTGATGTGCCCGGCGGTGAGCACCTTGCCGAAGACGTGCGCGAGCGGCAGCCACAGGTACTGCACGTCGTTCTCGTCGAGCAGGCCGACCGCCTCGATGGCGCGGGCCATGTACGCCCACGCGTCGTGCGGCAGGCGCACGCCCTTGGGGCGGCCGGTGGTGCCGGAGGTGTAGATGAGGGTGGCGAGCTGGTCCTTGGTGAGCGCGCCGATGGCGTCGGTGACGGCGGTCGGGTGCCGCTCCAGGTAGGCGGCGCCGCGCTTCTCCAGGTCGGCGAGGGACAGCACCCAGCCGTCGCTGTCGGCTGCGTCGGCGCCCGTCGGGTCGATGACCACGACGTGCGCGAGGTCGGGCAGGTCGGCGCGCCGCTCGCGGGCCTTGGCGAGCTGGGCCGCGTCCTCGGCGATCAGCACCCGGCTGTCGGAGTCGGCGAGGATGAACGCGGTCTCGTCGGCGTTGGTGGACGGGTAGACCGTGGTGGTGGCGGCGCCCGCGCACAGCACGCCGAGGTCGGAGAGAATCCAGTCCACCGAGGTGTTCGCGGCGATCGCGACCCGCTCCTCGGGGCGCACCCCGAGGTCCATCAGGCCGGCCGCGATGGCGTACACCCGGCTCGCGGCCTGCGCCCAGGTCAGCGACCGCCACTCGTCGGGGCCCTCGCCGGACGCGGGCGGCACCGGCATGCGGTACGCCTCGGCGTCCGGCGTCGCGTCGACCCGCTGCAGGAAGAGCGTGGCCACGGACGGCGGCCGGTTCTCGATCAACGTCTGTGTGTCGGTCACGACAACCTCCGGGCCGAACGGCGTTCTTAACTCACCAGTAACCTATCCGCGATCAGGGTAGAGGCCCAGCGCCCGGCACGTAAGGGGGAACGGGCGGCGGGTCGTAAACCGTGACCGGACCCACCCGTTTCCCCACCGCCCTCCCCGCCCGGCGGCGCGGCCCGCCCCGCGCCCTACTTCTTCGCCTTGGACTCCCCCTCGGAGTCGGTGGACAGCACCGCGATGAACGCCTCCTGCGGCACCTCGACGTTGCCGACCATCTTCATCCGCTTCTTGCCCTCCTTCTGCTTCTCCAGCAGCTTGCGCTTACGGGAGATGTCGCCGCCGTAGCACTTGGCGAGGACGTCCTTGCGGATGGCGCGCACCGTCTCGCGGGCGATCACCCGGGCCCCGATGGCGGCCTGGATGGGCACCTCGAAGTTCTGCCGCGGGATCAGCGCGCGCAGCTTGCCGACCAGCCGCACCCCGTAGGCGTACGCCTTCTCCTTGTGGGTGATCGCGGAGAACGCGTCGACCTTGTCGCCGTGCAGCAGGATGTCGACCTTCACCAGGTCGGCGCTCTGCTCGCCGGTGGGCTCGTAGTCCAGCGAGGCGTAGCCGCGGGTCTTGGACTTGAGCTGGTCGAAGAAGTCGAAGACGATCTCGGCCAGCGGCAGGGTGTAGCGGATCTCCACCCGGTCCTCGGAGAGGTAGTCCATGCCGAGCAGCGAGCCGCGCCGGTTCTGGCACAGCTCCATGATCGCGCCGATGAACTCGGTGGGGGCGAGCACGGTGGCGCGCACCACCGGCTCGTGCACCTCGTCGATCTTGCCCTCGGGGAACTCGCTGGGGTTGGTGACGGTGTGCTCGGCGCCGTCCTCCATCGTGACGCGGTAGACCACGTTGGGGGCGGTGGCGATCAGGTCGAGGCCGAACTCGCGCTCCAGCCGCTCGCGGATCACGTCCAGGTGCAGCAGCCCGAGGAAGCCGACCCGGAAGCCGAAGCCGAGGGCGGCGGACGTCTCGGGCTCGTAGACCAGCGCCGCGTCGTTGAGCTGGAGCTTGTCCAGGGCCTCGCGCAGCTCGGGGTAGTCGGAGCCGTCCAGCGGATACAGGCCGGAGAAGACCATCGGCTTGGGGTCCTTGTAGCCGCCCAGCGCCTCGGTGGCGCCGGCGGCCTGGGTGGTGATGGTGTCACCGACCTTGGACTGCCGGACGTCCTTCACCCCGGTGATCAGGTAGCCGACCTCGCCCACGCCCAGGCCGTCGGCGGCGAGCATCTCCGGGGAGTTGGTGCCGATCTCCAGCAGCTCGTGCACCGCGCCGGTGGACATCATCCTGATCCGCTCGCGCTTGGTGAGCTGCCCGTCGATCACCCGGACATAGGTGACCACGCCGCGGTAGGAGTCGTAGACCGAGTCGAAGATCATCGCGCGGGCCGGGGCGTCGGCGACGCCCACCGGGGCCGGCACGTCGCGGACCACCCGGTCCAGCAGCGCGTCCACGCCGACGCCGGTCTTCGCCGAGACCCGCAGCACGTCGGCGGGGTCGCAGCCGATCAGGTTGGCCAGCTCCTCGGCGAACTTCTCCGGCTGGGCGGCGGGCAGGTCGATCTTGTTGAGCACCGGCACGATGGTGAGGTCGTTCTCCATCGCGAGGTAGAGGTTGGCGAGCGTCTGCGCCTCGATGCCCTGGGCCGCGTCGACCAGCAGGATCGTGCCCTCGCAGGCGGCCAGCGAGCGGGACACCTCGTAGGTGAAGTCCACGTGGCCGGGGGTGTCGATCATGTTCAGGATGTGGGTGCGGCCCTGGCCGTCACCGGTGGTCGGCGCCCACGGCAGCCGGACGGCCTGCGACTTGATGGTGATGCCGCGCTCGCGCTCGATGTCCATCCGGTCGAGGTACTGGGCGCGCATCTGCCGCTGGTCGACGACTCCGGTGAGCTGGAGCATCCGGTCGGCCAGCGTCGACTTGCCGTGGTCGATGTGGGCGATGATGCAGAAGTTCCGGATCAGCGCCGGGTCGGTACGGCTCGGCTCCGGGACGTCGTGCGGCAGAGGGGAAGGGGTCGCGGGCACGCGGGGTCCAGTTTCTTGAGAACGTGAGGGTCGAGGGAGCGTCGGAGAACAGCGGGAGCGTCGGGGAACATCGGAGAGCGTCGGGGTATGGACTGTCCCCCATAGTCCCATGGCCGGGGGGCGGGCACGGTTTGGGAGCGCGCGTGCGCTGCTGGTAGCCTGGACCGCTGCGTCTCGTGCCCTCTACCCGAGGCGCGCACTCCTGGTAGACACGCCGACGGCATCAGCCGGCGGCCAGACGAACCTGAGAAGGCTCTTTCGTGGCGAACATCAAGTCCCAGATCAAGCGCAACAAGACCAACGAGAAGGCGCGCCTGCGCAACAAGGCCGTCAAGTCCGAGCTGAAGACCGCGATCCGTCGCACCCGCGAGGCCGTCGCGGCCGGCGACAGCGCGAAGGCCGACGCCGCCGCGCGCGCCGCCGCCAAGAAGCTCGACAAGGCCGTGAGCAAGGGCGTCATCCACAAGAACCAGGCCGCCAACAAGAAGTCGGCGCTGGCTCAGTCGGTCTCCGCGCTCCAGGGCTGAACCACCCGCACCACCACGTTCCACGGCCGTACGGCCGCGCGCCCCTGACCGGGGCAGGCGCGTCCGGACGACCACGCGTCATGGATCGCGGCACCGCCGGCAACCGGACTCAGCGGCCCCTCTACCGCCCGGACCGGCATCGCCCCGACCACGTGCGTCGCACGCGGACGTTCGCCACGTGCCTGCGGCGCCCGACGTACTTCGAGAGCCCGCCCGGGTCGGCCCGGGCGGGCTCTCGCACGTTCGGGTCGCGACGGGGTCACGGGTACGTGTGCGTTCCGTGACCGCCCGTCGCCGCAGGGGCAGCGCGCCGATATTCTCACCGCATGTCGACGCCGCCCGAGCAGCCGAGCCCCAACCCCTACCAGCAGCCAAACACGCCCGGCCAGGGCCCCGGCCCTGGCCCGATACCCCCGCAGCCGCCGGTCGGTGGATACGGGACCCCGGTGCCGGCCCAGCACAACCCCTACGCCCAGCCCGGAGCGTACGGGCAGCCGGCTCCCGGACAGCCGGGCGCCGCGCAGCAGCCGCCGACGCAGGGCTACTACATGCAGCCGGGTGCGCCCGGGGCACCGGGGATGCCGGGGGCGCCGCGGACCTCCGGCGGGGCCGGGCGGGCGGTGCTGTGGGCGGTGGTCGGCGCGGCGGTGGCGTCCGCGCTGTGGGGCGGCGGGGTGCTGCTGCTCGGCAAGGACTCCTCGGCCAAGGCCGACCTGCGCGGATACGCGGTGAAGGACAACCTCTGCGACACCGAGGACGTGTCCGCCTTCACCACGCAGTACCCGCAGAAGGACGACGACCCGACGTCGTACACCACCAAGACCGCCACGGTCGACGAGATGTACTGCGACCAGAGCCTCAAGAAGGAGACGTCCTCCCTCTCCGACGCCTACCTGTACGTCGATGTGACCCTGCACCACAAGACGGACCCGAAAGCGGAGTTCGCCGACACCTGGCGCAGCTACACCCAGCGGCACCAGCAGTACAAGATCTCGACCGTCGCCGGCATCGGGCAGGAGGCGTACCTGCTGACGGAGGACGAGAGCAGCAGCCAGTACGTCACCCTCGCGGTCCGCGACGGCTGGATGACGTACACGATGAGCTGGAGTTCCTACAGCGTCGGCACGAGCAGCGACGACTCCACGACCGTCGACGAGGCCGCCACCATGGTGAAGACGGCGACGCGGGCGACGCTGCCGAAGCTGAAGTAGCGGGCCCGGGTACGGGTACGAAGGCGGGCGGCGCGGGCGGCTCGGGCCGGGCAGGTGGGTCGGGCCTGGCGGGTCGGGCGGGCGGTCAGGTGCGGGAGCGGGCGGCGCGGGCGATGGTGACCACGGCCTTCTCCAGGGCGTAGGCGGGGTCGGCGGCCCCGCCCTTCACGGCGGCGTCCGCGTCGGCGACCGCGCGCAGGGCGACCGAGACGCCGTCCGCGGTCCAGCCGCGCATCTGCTGCCTGACCCGGTCGATCTTCCAGGGCGGCATGCCGAGATCGCGGGCGAGCTGGCCCGGGTTGGCGCCGCGCGGCGCGGAGGCGAGCTTGCCGATCGACCGCACACCCGAGGCGAGCGCGAAGGTGATGCCGGGCAGCGGCTGGCCGACGGACAGCGCCCAGCGCAGCCGCTCCAGTGCCTCGGCGGTGCGCCCGGTCACCGCGAGGTCGGCGACCTCGAAGCCGGTGGCCTCGGCCCGCCCGGTGTAGTAGCGGGCCACCACGTCGACATCGATGGTGCCGTCCACATCGGCGGTCAACTGAGCGCAGGCGCTGGCGAGTTCGCGCAGGTCGCTGCCGATGGAGTCGACCAGCGCCTGGGCCGCCTCCGGGGTCGCGGACCGGCCGAGGGTCCGGAACTCCTGCCGGACGAACCCGAGCCGGTCGGCGGGCTTGGTCATCTTCGGGCAGGCCACCTCGCGCGCGCCCGCCTTGCGGGCCGCGTCCAGCAGCGCCTTGCCCTTGGCGCCGCCGGCGTGCAGCAGCACCAGGATGATCTCCTCGGCGGGCGCGGCCAGATACGTTTTGATGTCCTTCACGGAGTCCGCGGAGACGTCCTGCGCGTTGCGCACCACGATCACCTTGCGCTCGGCGAACAGCGACGGGCTGGTCAGCTCCGCGAGCGTGCCCGGCTGCACCGCCTCCGGCGGCAGGTCCCGCACATCGGTGTCCGGGTCGGCGGCCTTGGCGGCGGTCACCACCTCGCGCACCGCGCGGTCCAGCAGCAGGTCCTCCTGGCCGACGGCAAGCGTCAGCGGGGCGAGTACGTCGTCTGAAGCGGTCTTCCTGGCCATCGCGACCAGCATCCCACGCGGCACCGACAACCCCGTCCTCCGCTCGCGCTTCTGCCGTCCCCCCGCCCGGGTTCAACCGCCGGCGGACGCTCGGGCACAATGCCGGGGTGAGCGACGTACGACATGTCCTGGTGCTGCCCGAACGCGACGCGGCCGAGGAGGTCGCCGAACTCCTCTCCGACCGCTTCGACCTGCCCGGCGAGCCACGCGTCCTGCGCGACGCCCTCGCCGGCGAGGACGACGCCGAGGACGCCCAGTGGCTGGTGGTCGTCGAGGACGACGACGACCTCCTCGACCCGGCGGCACTCGACGAGATGGCCGGGCGGCTGGGCGGCTGGCTGGAAGAGGACCGCGAGGAGCTGTAGGCGGGGAGAGCGGGCGGCGGAGGGCGGCCGGGCGCGGCGGGGAGAGCGGAGAGCGGCCGGGCGCGGGTCGGGCGGCCGATCGGCTCACGCCGCGGCGGCGGTCGGCAGGCCGGCGTCGGCCTCCGGGTCCTCGGCCTTCTCCGGCAGTGCGCGCATCCGCGGTATCGGCGACGGCAGCAGCCACAGGGCGCCCAGGACACCCCCGACGGTCGCCACCCACAGGGTCGGCCGCAGTCCCAGGGTGCTGCCGAGCAGGCCGCCGGCCAGTGCTCCCAGCGGCCGCACCCCGTAGTTGACCATCCGGAACGCGCCGCTGACCCGCGACCTCAGCGCGTCGGGTACGAGCGCGGCCTGGAACGACCCGCTGCCGATGTCCAGCAGCATCAGCCCGACGCCGGACAGGAACTCGGCGCCGAACAGCGCGGCCAGGACCAGCAGCCGCGGCCCGCCCGCCAGCGGCACCAGCACCAGCGGCGCGGGGAACCCGACGAAGCCGAGCAGCACCGTCGGGCCGATGCCGATCCGCCGCACCACCCGCCCGGTCACGAACGCCCCCAGCAGCCCGCCGACCGCCCCCGCACCGAGCACCACGCCCAACGTGCCCGCGCTCAAGCCGAGTTGGTCGACCGCGTAGAGCACCATCAGCGCGTGGAAGACGAAGTTGAAGAAGTTCACCGTGGCCGCGCCCGCCACCAGCGCGCGCATGGCCCGGGAGCGGGCGATGAACCGCAGCCCGGCCGAGAAGTGGCCCTTGCGCGGTGCGGCGGGCGGCGGCTCGACAGGGGCGATACGGGCCAGCAGGCCGGCCGAGCACACGTACGACAGCGCGTCCACGAACAGCGCCAGCGGCGCCGCGAGCACCTGCACCAGCAGCCCGCCGACGCTCGGCCCGGCGACGAACGAGAACGCCCTGCTGCCGTTGACCAGCGTGCTGCCCTGGACGTACTCCTCCGGTTCGACCAGCGAGACGAACAGCGCGGCGTTGCAGACGTCGAAGACCACCGACAGCGTGCCGACCAGGAAGACCACCGCGTACATCTGCGGCAGGGAGAGGTGGCCGAGGGCGTAGGCGAGCGGGAGCGAGGCCATCAGCGCGGCCCGGCCGAGGTCGGCGGCGATCATCACCTGACGGCGCCGCCCCCTGCGGTCGACCCAGGCACCCGCGGTCAGCGAGAACAGCAGCGCGGGCAGCAGCCCGGCCATCGACAGCCAGCCCATCTCGGCGGCGTCCACGTGCAGCACCAGCACGGCGGCGAGCGGCACCGCGAGGAAGGTCACCTGGTCCCCGAAGAGCGAGACCGTCTGCCCGGTCCAGTACCGCCGGAAGGCCCGCTCCCCCAGCAGCTCCGGTACCCGGGCCGCCATCCCGCGCCGCAGCGCGCCGCCGCCCTTCACGACCGCTCCCCGCTCTCCGTCCCGGCGCCGGCACCGTCGGTGGGGCCGGCGGGGTCGGCAGGGTCGGCGGGGTCGGCGGGTTCGGGCTCCACGAAGGCGATCTGGAGCCAGGGCACCCGGCGGGCGCCCTCCGGGCGGAGCGCCGGGTCGGCGCCTCGGTCGGCGAACTCGGCGAGCAGCCCGGTCATCCGCTTCCCCAGCGCGCTCAGCTCCTCCGCGGTCAGGTAGAGCGTGGTGTCCGTGAACACCTCCGCCTCCTGCCACGCACGCGGCAGCTCCCGGCGCGCGTCCTGCGCCCGCGCCATGCGGTGGAAGTAGTTCTCCGCGACGGCCGCGGTCAGTGCCTCGGCCGCCGCCGCGACCGCGGGGTCCTCCGAGTACCCGGGCCAGTCCGTGAACTGCGCCGTGGCCCGCCACGGCTTCTCCCGCCCCGGCCCCTCCGGGTCGGCCTCCTCGACGAGTCCGTACTTGGCCAGGACCCGCAGGTGGTACGAGCAGCTCGCGACGGACTCCCCGGTCAGTTGCGCCGCCCTGGTCGCCGTGAGCGGTCCTTCCCGCCTGAGCAGCCCGGACAGCGCCATCCGGGTCGGATGCGCGTACGCCCGCAGCGCTCGGGGGTCGGTGAGCTGGACCGAGGACTGTGCCGGCTTCTCCATCATGCATATAAAGATATCTTTAGAAAGAAGTGCTTACAAGGGTTCCTTGCTCAAGGGTTCTCCAGGGTCGGCGCAGGAAGCCCGGGCGGGGCGCGGCATGCGGTGAGGTCCAGCACCGGCTTGGCCCTACAGCGTTCAGGTCCAAGAGCAGGTCAGGAACGGTCAGAGACGGTCACCCACGAGAGCGATCGCGCGCGCCTCGGGAACTCCCAGCATCAGCAGGCTCGTGATCGTCGCCGCCCGGGCGCCGGCGGTCCCGTTCGACACGTCGCTGTCCGCGATGGCGAACACGACGCCGTAGGCGACCTGGCTCAGAATGCCCGCCGGCAGGTGCTCTGCGAACACGTCGCCGTCCTGGCCCCGTTTCACGAGGTCGGCGAGGAGCGCGTCGACCGGCCCGAGCAGGCCGTGGATCGCCTCGCCGTACTCGCCACGGCGCAGCGCCAGCAGCACTCGGTACCGGTGCGCCACCGGCCAGACGCGGGCGATGAACTCGACCCACATCGCGTCCGCTTCCGCGTCGGATGCGTTGACGTCGGCGAGCACGGCCGTCATCTCGGCGACGGCCCGCTCCGTGAGTGTCCGCACCAGGTCGAGGCGCGAGGGGAAATGGCCGTAGACCGTGCGGCGGACGACGCCGGCGGCGGCGGCGATGTCGCCCATTCCGGCGTCCGGGTCCTCTCCCAGCACATCGAGGGCGACGTCGAGGATGCGATCGCGCGTCTCGTTCATCGAACGCGCACGGGAGGACTCGGTGGGCACGGCACCATTGTTGCACACCAGTGTGCAATGACGTAGGCTGCACACCAGTGTGCAATGAAGAGTTGCGCTGTGCTTCGAAGCTCAGGAGAAGAGAGCAATGACCGCACCGACGCCGCCGACCTCGACCCTCGTCCGCCCGTTCACCGTCTCGATCCCGGATGCGGAGATCGACGACGTGAAGCAGCGACTGGCCAGAACTCGATGGCCGGACCCGGAAACGGTGGGCGACTGGTCACAAGGGGTCCGCGTGGAGAACGCCAGATCCCTGGTCGAATACTGGGAGCGCGGCTACGACTGGCGGCGCTTCGAGTCCGAGCTCAATCGCTTCCCCCAGTACCTGACGGAGATCGATGGGCTGGACATCCACTTCATCCACGTCAGGTCCAAGAACCCCCACGCGATGCCGCTGATCCTCACGCACGGATGGCCTGGCTCGATCGTCGAGTTCCTGAAGCTGATCGGCCCGCTGACCGATCCGGTTTCGTTCGGAGGAGACGCCGCCGACTCGTTCGACGTCGTCATCCCGTCGCTCCCCGGGTTCGGGTTCTCCCAGAAGCCCACGGAGACCGGGTGGACGGTTTCGCGCGTCGCGAGCGCGTGGGTGGAGCTGATGAAGCGGCTCGGCTACACACGATGGGCCGCACAGGGCGGCGATTGGGGCGCCGTCGTCACCACCGCCCTCGGGGCCATGCAACCTGAGGGGCTGCTCGGAATCCATCTGAACACCCAGTACGCCTTTCCCGCGCAGATACCCGACACCCTGTCGCCCGAAGAGCGCTACGCCGTGGAGACCCTCGCCCGCTACACCGGCGAACTCGGCGGGTCGAACCACCTCCAGGGCACGAAGCCGGAAACCGTCGGATTCGCCCTGGCGGACTCTCCCGCCGGTCAGGCGGCCTGGATCTACGAGAAGTTCCAGTCCAAGACCGACAACCACGGGCTCGCCGAGGACACCCTCAGCATGGACGACATGCTCGACGCGATATCCCTCTACTGGTTCACCAACAGCGCGGCGTCCTCCGGCCGCATCTACTGGGAGAACAGATCGGCCACCCTCGCCGGTCCGAAGCTGGCACTTCCGGTCGCGGTGACCGTCTTCCCGAAGGACATCCCGCGCCTGCCACGAAGCTGGATCGAGGACACCTACAGCAATCTGATCCACTACGGCGAGGCCGACAAGGGCGGGCACTTCGCGGCCCTGGAACAGCCCGAGATCCTGGTCGGCGAAATCCGCACCGGCCTGCGCACCCTTCGTTCCTGACGCGCTGCCACCCGCGACTCACCCTCTCAGCGGGGCGGCGTGGTGGGGGACGAACGACGTGCGCAGGTCGGCCGGGGTGGCCCCGCTCACCGCGATCGGCCCGTCCAGGTCGGTGCGCAGGACGACGGCGCCGAGCGTGCGCAGCGCCGTGACCGTACGAGGTGCGGGATGGCCGTAGGAGTTGCCCGCGCCCACGCTGATCAGGGCGAGGCGGGGACGTGCGCGGGCGAGCAGCGCCGGGTCCTGGTAGGCCGAGCCGTGGTGCGCGACCTTCAACACGTCCACGCGCGGCAACCCAGGCCGCTCCGCCAGCACCTGAGCCTGCACATCGGGCTCCAGATCGCCCATCAGCAGCAGTGTCAGGCCCGCGTCGTGGACCAGCAGCGCGATGCTCGTGTCGTTGGGCTCGCCGGCCGGCAGTTCGGCGGCGGGCAGCCCGGCCGGACCCGGCGCGGGCCACAGCGTGCGCCAGGACAGCGGGCCGACCGCGCGCTCCTCCCCCGGAACCACCCGCAGCAACGGCACCCCGGCCGCCGCGGCCTGCCGCCGCACCCGCGCGGCCTGGCCGGGCGGATCGTCCAGCAGGGTCGTCTCGATCGCGCCCACCCGGCGCCCGCGCAGCGCTCCGGGCAGCCCGTCGACGTGGTCGGCGTGGAAGTGGGTCAGGATCAGCAGCGGGATCGACGTCACCCGCAGGTCGCGCAGGCAGCGGTCGACCGAGGTCGGGTCCGGGCCGGTGTCCACCACGACCGCGGCACCCGGGCCGGTGGAGAGCGCCAGCGCGTCGCCCTGGCCGACGTCGCACATCGCGAACCGCCAGTCCCCCGGCGGCCACGCGGCCATCACCCGGGGCAACGGCACCGGCCGCACCAGCGCGAGCAGCAGGGCGATCGCGGCGCCCGCGCACAGCCACGGGCGGCGGAGCAGGCTCCGTCCGCAGACCACCGCCGCGGCCGTGACCACCGCGAGCAGGGCCGCTCCCGGCCAGCCGCCCGGCCAGGCGAGCTCCGCGCCCGGCAGCGCGGCGCCGTGCCGGGCCACGGACACGATCCACCGCGTGGGCCAGCCGGCCAGCCACGCCAGCACCCGGGCCCCCGACGGCGCGAGCGGGGCCACGGCCAGCGCGCCGAACCCCAGCACCGTGGCGGGGCCGACGGCCGGCTCGGCCAGCAGGTTGCACGGCACCGCGACCAGGCTCAGCCGGGCCGACAGCAGCACGATCACCGGACCGCACGCCGCCTGCGCGGCCGCCGCCGCGGCCAGGGCCTCCGCCAGTCGCGGCCGCAGCCCGTGCCGGTGCAGTGCCGCGCCCCAGCGCGGTGCCAGCGTCAGCAGCGAACCCGTGGCCAGCACGGACAGCGCGAACCCGAACGAGCGGGCCAACTCCGGTTCGTACAGCACCAGGAGCAGCACCGCCCCGGCCAGTGCCGGGAGCAGCGAACGGCGCCGGCCGGTACCGATCGCGAGCAACGTGATCAGGCCGCACACCGCCGCCCGCAGCACGCTCGGGCTCGGCCGGCAGACCAGCACGAAGGCGGCGGTGAGCGCGGCACCGAGCACCGCGGTCCAGCGCAGCGGCAACCCGAGCCGGGCCGCCAGGCCGCGCCGCTCCGACCGCGTGGCCAGGCCGGGCGGGCCGATCAGGAGGATCAGCACGATCGTCAGGTTCGCGCCGGACACCGCGGTCAGGTGCGCGAGGTCCGTGGCCTTGAACGCCTCCTTCAGATCCTCCGGCAACCCCGCCGTGTCCCCCACCACCAGGCCGGGTAGCAGTCCGCGGACGTCCGCCGGCAGCGGCGCGGCGGCCTTCCGCAGTCCCCCGCGCAGCCGCGCGGCCAGGCGCTGCACACGCGTCGGCGGGCCGGTGATCCGCGGCACGCCCCGCACCCGGAGCACGGCGGCGGTCTGCCCCCTCTCGTCCGGCGCGAACCGCGCCGTGGCGGTCAGCCGGGTGGAGGGGACCAGCCGCAGCCAGTCGTCCGCCGCGCCCGTGGCCATCACGACCACCGGGGTACGCAGCCGGGTCGGGCCGACGCGCTCGACGGTGGCCGGTACGACCACCACCGGATGCGGCGCCCCCGCCTCCGCGGCGAACGGGTCGCCCGTCACCCGCACCGCCACCTCCGCCCCGGCGCGGTGACGCGCGAGCGACGGCACCGGCCCCCGGGTCAGGTCGGCGTCCTCCAGGGCGGCGGCCATCGCCGCGACCGCGCCGCACAGCATCATCGCGATCGCCGCCGGCAGCAGACCCGTCGGACCCGTCCGACATCGCGCGGGCCCGCGACCGCGACGCCCTGGGCCACCGCGGAGGGCCGCCGCCACGGCCGCGACGGGCGGTGCGGACGCCACGGACGGTGCGGCAACGACCGCCGCGGACAAGGCGATCAGCGCCGCCAGCCCCGCGATCGCGGTGCCCGCGCCCACCGCCGGCGCCGCCGCCGCGGCTGCCCACGCGGCCAGCGCGGGCCCGACCAGGCGCAGGTCCGGGGGACCCTCCTGCCGCGGGTTGGCCGCACCGAGCCGTGAGGCCGCGCCCGCGTGAACCGCGGCCCGCTGCGCACCCGTCGGCCGCCCGGCCGGACCTTCGGCTGTCCCTTCGGTCGGACCACCGCTCGGCCACCACGTCGCCCCGGTCATCGGCCACCCCCGCCGGCCTGAACCGGACCGGCGCCGCCGCGCACCGCCTCCGTACGAGGCCGCACCGCGCCGCGCGGGCAGCGGAAGCCGGGCGATCGCCGAGGAACTGCCGGAGCGGCGGACGTCGTCCGGGTGTCGGGCCACCCCGCCAGGCTCGCCCGGCCCGGCGGGCGGACGCGGGTCACGGCGCGACCAGGGGTTGGAGCGTGGCGAGCTTGCGCGGTCCGATGCCGGGGATCTGCCGGAGCTGCTGGGCCGAGGTGAAGGAACCGTGCTGGGTGCGGTAGGCGAGGATGCGCTGGGCGGTGACCGGGCCGACGCCGGGCAGCGCGTCGAGTTGGGGCTCGGTGGCGGTGTTGAGGTGGAGCGGGGAGTCAGGCGGACCACCGGAGGTGGAGCCGCCGCCAGTGGAAGCATCGGCTGCGGCGCCCGCGGCGGACGGTGGTGGGGTGATGCCCACGAGGATCTGCTCGCCGTCGGTGACCGGCCGGGCGAGGTTCAGGGCGGTGGTGTCGGCGCCGGGCAGGGGGCCGCCCGCCGCGGTGAGGGCGTCGGTGACGCGGGCGCCCTTGGGGAGCCGGCGCACGCCGGGCTTGGCGACCTTGCCCGCGATGTCGACGGTGAGCTGGGGCGGAGGCGCGGGCGAGGAGGACGGCGGGGCCGCCGCGAGCGGAGTCGGCGGGGGCGGAACGTGGACGGTACGAGGGCGGCCCGCCCAGTAGTGCTGGAGGGCGAGCCCGGCGGCGACGGTGAGGACGACGGCGAGCGCCAGCACCGTTTTCAGTTCGAGCCCGCACCGCACGAACAGCCATGTCCGCATCCGCCCGAGCGGTCCCGTGCCGAAGACGGGCGCGCCCGCGACCGGCGGGCCGAGCGACGGCTCGGCCGGAGGCTCCCCGCCCGGCGGCCCCTCGCGCGCCGTGCCGAAGATCGCCGCGGTGCGGTCGCGGGCCGCCGCGGCGCTTCCCGCACGGTCGCGGCCGCTGCCTCGGTCACGGCCGCCCCCGTGTGCCTGCCCGCCCGCACGGTCACGCCCGCCCGAACTCAGCGGCGGTTCGGGCCGGTCCAGCGATTTCAGCGCGTCCAACGAGTCCAAAAGGTCCATGACTCGATGCTGGCCCGGCACCGACCCCCGGAACGATCTTGCTCAGGATCTGTGGACAACCCGCCGGATGTGGATAACTTCGCCACTCGTGTGGGTGACCCGACCGCGCCCGAGGACGCCCTCGGCCCCACCGCGCCCCGGCCCAGGCCCCACCGGCCCCCCGGCCCCACCAGCCTCGGCCCCACCGTGCCCCCGGCCTCATCGCCCCCCGCCCCACCCGCCACCGTCAGCGCGGCGACACCACGACCCCGAGCAGCCCCGGCCCCGCATGCGCCCCGATCACCGCGCCGACCTCGCTCACCACCAACTCCCCCAGCCCCGGCACCCGCGGCCGCAGCCGCTCCGCGAGGGCCGCGGCGCGGTCGGCCGCCGCGAGGTGGTGCACCGCGAGGTCCACCCGTCCGGAACCCGCCCCGCCGTCGACGGCGGCCCCCGCGCACTCCACCACGATCTCCTCGAGCCGGGTGACCGCCTTGGACGCGGTGCGCACCTTCTCCAGCAGTTCGATCCGCCCGTCCGCGAGCCGCAGCAGCGGCTTCACCGCGAGCGCGGAACCGAAGAGGGCCTGCGCCGCGCCGATCCGGCCGCCCCGGCGCAGGTAGTCGAGCGTGTCGACGTAGAAGAAGGCGGAGGTGGCGGCGGCCCGGCGTTCCGCGGCCGCCACCACGTCGTCAGCGGTGCCGCCCGCCTCCGCGGCCTCCGCCGCCGCGAGCACGGTGAAGCCCAGCGCCATCGCGACCATGCCGGTGTCCACGACGCGCACCGGGACGGGTGCCTCCTTCGCGGCGACGGTGGCGGCGTCGTACGTCCCCGAGAAGTCGGCGGACAGGTGGAGCGAGACGATCGCCTTCGCGCCCGACGCGGCGGCGGCCTCGTAGGCCGCGGTGAACTCGGCGGGGCTCGGGCGGGAGGTCGTGACCGGGCGGCGGCGCTGGAGTGCGCGGGCCACGGCCGGTGCGGAGATTTCCGCGCCCTCCACGAAGGCTTCGTCGTCGATCACCACGGTGAGGGGGACCAGGCTTATGGCGTGCCGGGTGAGGGCTTGCGGGCTCAGGTAGGCCGTCGAGTCCGTGACGATGGAGACGTGCGGGGGCATGTCCGGAGGTTACCGGGGTGGGGTGCGGGGTGGCACGTCGGGACCTGGGGGTTCAGGGCGCGGTGCGGCTTCCCAGCGCGACGGTCAGCGGTGCGGCTTCCCGCCGCGACGGTACCGGTACGCGCCCGGGTGCGCCGCCGACGTGCGTTGCCCGCCCGATCCCCACGGCCCCGGACCCGGCCACCCGCCGCGAGGGTTCCGGTACGCGCCCGGGTGCGCCGCCGACGTGCGTTGCCCGCCCGATCCCCACGGCCCCGGACCCGGCCACCCGCCGCGACCGTTCCGGTACGCGCCCGGGTGCGCCGCTGCGCGGACCGGCTCAGCCGGCGCTCGGAGGCTGGTTGCGAAGTTCCCGGGCGCGCTCGCGGTCGCGGTCGTCGCCGCTCTGGAGCGGCTCCCAGTGGCGGAGCGCCGTCGCTTCGATGTCGATCTCGCGGGTGAGGGACGCGAGGTCGTCGCCGGTGGAGTGGTGGACGCGGTCCTGGGCCGCCCAGCGCAGCGCGTCGGCGGAGTGGGTGATGCGGTGGGCACGTTCGGTGAGCGCGGGGAGCTGCGCGGAGACCCTGGACTTGTCGGGTTCGCGTTCGAGCAGCTTCAGCTCGGCGTCGAGGGTGCGGGCGTGGTCGTTGAGACGGTCGAGGAGGGCGGCCGCCTCGGGCAGCGACGCGTGTGCCATGGCCTCGAAGGTGCTGTCGATGGAGGAGCGCAGGTCCAGCCGGAGCTGGGTGAGCGCGCCGATGTCGCCGGGCTGGGCGAAGCGGCGGGCCCGCAGCCGCTGGTCCTCGACGATCCGCCGCGCCTTGGCCGTACGCCGCTCGACTCCCCGCTTCACGGCGCGGGTCGTCCGCACGATCGCCACGGTGGCAAGCGTCGCGAAGATCAGGAAGAACAGCAGCAGGATGATGCCGACGGTCTCCACGGACAGCGCCTCCGATCGCGGGCCACCGGCCCGTTCGGGCCTGCTTCCACGGTAATGCCTGGGGACGGGCGGAGGGGCCGGAGCGATCCCCCAACCTGCTCCGGCCCCTCCCCTAAGGGTCCCGAGGGTCCCCGAGGACCCGCACGCCCTCGCGCCCCAGCGCCCTCACACCCTCACACCCTCACACCACGATGTTGACCAGCTTCGGCGCGCGGACGATCACCTTCCGCACCGTCGCCCCGCCGACGGCCTCGACGACCGCGGGAGCGGCCAGCGCCAGGGCCTCCAGGTCCGCGTCGGTGATGGCCGGCGGCACCTCCAGGCGGGCCTTGACCTTGCCCTTGACCTGGACGACGCAGGTCACGGCCTCGTCCTGGACCAGCGCGGGGTCGGCGACCGGGAACGGCTCGTGGGCCAGCGAGTGCGTGTGCCCCAGCTTGGCCCACAGCTCCTCGGCGAAGTGCGGCGCCAGCGGCGCGATCAGCAGCACCAGCGACTCGGCCACGGAGCGCGGCACCCCGCCGGACGCGCCCGACGTGCGGGTCAGCGTGTTGTTCAGCTCGGTGATCTTGGCGATGGCCGTGTTGAAGCGCAGGTTGGCCATGTCGGTGGAGACGCCGTCGATCGCCTTGTGCAGGGCGCGCAGCGTCGCCTCGTCGGCTTCGGCGTCCACGACGGTGACCTCGCCGGTGGCCTCGTCCACGACGTTGCGCCACATGCGCTGCAGCAGGCGGTACTGCCCGACGACGGCCCGGGTGTCCCAGGGCCGGGAGACGTCCAGCGGGCCCATCGCCATCTCGTACAGCCGCAGGGTGTCGGCGCCGTACTCCGCGCAGATCTCGTCGGGCGTGACCGCGTTCTTCAGCGACTTGCCCATCTTGCCCAGCAGCCGGGAGACCGGCTCGCCGTCGTGGAAGTAGACGCCGTCCCTCCCCTGGCCTTCCGGCATGGGGGACCCCACCACCTCGGCCGCGGGCACCGCGATGCCGCGCGCGTCGCGGTAGACGAACGCCTGGATCATGCCCTGGTTGTACAGCTTGTGGAACGGCTCGAAGGACGAGATGTGCCCCAGGTCGTACAGCACCTTGTGCCAGAAGCGGGCGTACAGCAGGTGCAGTACGGCGTGTTCGGCGCCGCCGACGTACAGGTCGACGCCGCCGGCCGGCTGGCCCTCGCGCGGGCCCATCCAGTACGACTCGGCCTCGGCGGAGACCAGCTTGTCGCTGTTGTGCGGGTCCAGGTAGCGCAGTTCGTACCAGCAGGAGCCGGCCCAGTTGGGCATGGTGTTGGTCTCGCGGCGGTAGGTGCGCGTGCCGTTGCCGTCGCCCAGGTCCAACTCGACGGTGACCCACTCCTCGTTGCGGGCCAGCGGGGGCTCCGGGGAGGTGTCGGCGTCGTCGGGGTCGAAGGTGCGCGGGCTGTAGTCGTCGACCTCGGGCAGTTCGACGGGCAGCATCGAGTCGGGTACGGCGTGTGCGGTGCCCTCCTCGTCGTAGACGATCGGGAACGGCTCGCCCCAGTACCGCTGGCGACTGAACAGCCAGTCGCGCAGGCGGTAGTTGACGGTGCCCTCGCCGACGCCGCGCTCGGTCAGCCAGGCGGTGATCGCGGCCTTGGCGTCGACCACGCCCAGCCCGTCCAGGCTCAGGGACTCACTCGTGGAGTTGACCAGCTTCGCGTCGTAGGAGGCGAACGCGTCCTCCCACGTGGCCGGGTCGGTGCCGCGGCCGTCGCTGGGCGCGACGACGCAGCGCATCGGCAGCTCGAAGGCCCGGGCGAACGCGAAGTCGCGGCTGTCGTGGGCGGGCACGGCCATGATCGCGCCGGTGCCGTAGCCCATCAGGACGTAGTCGGCGATGAAGACGGGGACCTGCTCGCCGCTGACCGGGTTGACCGCGAACGCGCCGGTGAAGACACCGGTCTTCTCCTTGGCCTCGGCCTGCCGCTCGACGTCGGACTTCGAGGCGGCCTGCTTGCGGTAGGCGGCGACGGCGTCGGCGGGGGTGGCGTGGCCGCCGGTCCACACGGCGTGGGTGCCGGCCGGCCAGGCGGCGGGCACGATCGGGTCGACCAGTTCGTGCTCGGGGGCCAGCACCATGTAGGTGGCGCCGAACAGGGTGTCCGGGCGGGTGGTGAAGACGGTGATCGGGCGGTCCGCGCCGGGCACCGCGAAGTCCACCCGGGCGCCCTCGCTGCGCCCGATCCAGTTGCGCTGCTGCAACTTGATCGCCTCGGGCCAGTCCACCGCGTCCAGGTCGGCCGCCAGCCGGTCCGCGTACGCGGTGATCCGCATCATCCACTGGCGCAGGTTCGCCTTGAAGACGGGGAAGTTGCCGCGCTCGGAGCGGCCGTCGGCGGTGACCTCCTCGTTGGACAGCACCGTGCCCAGGCCGGGGCACCAGTTGACCGGCGACTGGGCGACGTAGGCCAGCCGGTAGCCGCTCAGCACGTCGGCGCGCTCGGGGCCGGTCAGTTCGGACCAGGGGGCGCGGCCGGGCACCTGGCGGCTGCCGTCCTCGAACTGGGCGATCAGCGTGTCGATCGGGCGGGCCCGGTCGGCGTCGGGGTCGTACCAGGAGTTGTAGATCTGCAGGAAGATCCACTGGGTCCAGCGGTAGTACTCCGGGTCGATGGTGGCGAACGAGCGGCGGCGGTCGTGGCCCAGGCCCAGCCGGCGCAACTGCGCCTTCATGTTGGCCATGTTGGCCTCGGTGCTGACCCGCGGGTGGGTGCCGGTCTGCACGGCGTACTGCTCCGCGGGCAGGCCGAACGCGTCGAAGCCCAGGGTGTGCAGGACGTTGTGACCGGTCATCCGCTGGTGCCGGGCGAAGACGTCGGTGGCGATGTAGCCCAGCGGGTGGCCGACGTGCAGGCCCACTCCGGACGGGTACGGGAACATGTCCATGACGAACTTCTTCGGCCGGGCGGCCAGCTCGGGCTGCCCGTCCAGTTCGCCGCTGGGGTTGGGGGCGGCGAAGGTGCCGTGCTCGTCCCAGTGGTCCTGCCAGCGGCTCTCGATCCGCGCGGCCAGCTCGGCCGTGTAGCGGTGTGGCGCAGCCGTCTCGGCGGCCGGGGTGGTGTCGCTCATCGTCCTCGGTACTCCATCGATGTCGTGACGGCTGCGGCCGCCGGTGAGCCGGTCCGGAGAGCCCACGGGCGGACCCGGAGGCGGAAACAAAAAAACCCCTCGCGCAGGAGGGGTGCCGCACTGACGTCTTTCGTGGTCAGCGCGGCGGGCTAAGCAGGAGGCTCACGGCTCGCATGCGGTCAGGATACCGCAGCGGGGGACGGGCCCGCACGGGGACCGCCCCGGCCGGGCGGGAGAGCGCACCGGGGTTGCCGGTGCGGTCCCGCCGCCGTGCCGGGGCGGCCTGGAACCTGTCGTCCGTATCTGCTGTCAGTGCTTGCCGGTCTTCTTCGCCGGCTTGTACGACTGGACGTAGCCCTTGGCCGGGGAGCCGACGCCGGTGACGTCGTCGTAGCCGACCGTGGCGTGCAGCGAGCTGTCCGTGCCGAAGGTGCGCAGGCTGGTGATCAGGCCGTCCGAGGCGTCCACGCTGTTCACGTAGTCGACGCGGACGTTGGCTATGCCCTGCCCCTGGCCGAGCGGGTGGTCGGTCACGTCGTGGTACGCGGAGGTGCCGTACCGGTCGTAGATCAGCGGGTTGGCGAAGCCGATCGGGACGCCGCCGCGGGCCTGCTCGGCGAGCGCCTGGACGCCGGCGATGACCGGGGAGGCCAGCGAGGTGCCGCCGAGGCGGTACTCGTTGTACTTCGCGGTGCCGTCCGGGAAGGTCTCGGTCTCGCCCACCAGGAAGCCGGTGTTCGGGTCGGCGACGGCCGCGATGTCGGGCTCGACCCGCATCTTGGTGGTGCCGCCGTTCGCCAGCGCGAGCGAGTCGGGGACGACACCGCGCTGGTAGAAGGGCTGCTGGACGAGCTTGCTGGTGCCGCCGCCGGCGCCCGAGGTGAACGGACCGGGGAAGCCGTCCCAGCTCTTGCCGTCGGCCGACAGCGGGGCGCGCTCGGTGCCCCAGCCGGTCTCCCACAGGTACTTGTCGTTCTTGCCGACCGCCAGCGAGGTGCCGCCGACGGAGGTGGCCCACTGGGAGTCCGCCGGGGTGTTGACGTCCTTGGCACCGTCGATGGTGTTGTCGCCGTCGTCGCCGGAGGAGAAGTAGAAGCCGATGCCCTCGACCACGCCCTGCTGGAAGGTCTGGTCGTAGGCGGCCTGCAGGTCCGGCGTCTCGTTGGCCTCGACGTCACCCCACGAGTTGCTCACGATGGTGGCGAGCCGGCCGTCGACGACCGTGTTGAGGGCGTCGAGCAGGTCGTCGTCGTAGCAGGACTTGGCGCCGACGTAGACGATGTTCGCGTCGGGGGCGACCGCGTGCACGGACTCGACGTCCAGGGACTCCTCGCCGTACCAGCTGGAGCCGCCGCAGTCCTCGACGCTGTTGTAGCCGTCGGGGCCGGGGGTGACCTGGGTCAGCTGGCCCTTGCGGTACTTCTGGCCGCCGGTGTCCTTCGCCAGCTTGGCGCTGTCGCCGACGATGTTCGGGGAGGCGTACGCGTCGGTGATCGCGACGGTGACGCCCTTGCCGGTGTACTTGCCGGCGCCGTACGCGGAGCGCAGCTGGTCACCGGTGTAGCCCTTGATCGTGTACGGGGCCTTGCCGCCGTACGCGGAGGGAAGCTTCTTGTCGGTGTTCGACCCGTAGTAGGTCGAGAACGGGCCGGCGTTGGAGAAGGCGGCCTCGGGGGGAGGCAGCGTGTCGTCGTGGCTGGCTCGCTTGGGGGCGTTGTCCAGGCCGGTGACGGTGAGGACGGCACCCTTGAGGGCGGCGGGCGCGGACGCCGTGCTGGTGGGGGCGCGGTAGGTGTGGCCGGCCTTGGTGTAGTTGTGCAGCTGGGTGCCGAACGCCTTCTCGGCGGCCTTCACTTCACCGGTGACGGTGAGGTAGTGGGCGTTGGTGCCGGTCACCTTCAGGCCGGCCGAGGTCAGCCAGGCGGTGATGGCGTCGGTCTGCGCCTTGGTGGCGCCGAACCGGGCCTTGGCCTGAGCCGCCGTCAAGTAGTGCGCGTAGTCGGCGGAGTTCGGGTCCGAGACGGCCTTGGCGTAGGCGGCGAGGCCGCTTGCGTCCTTGCCCGCGAGGTAGACCCGCACGGTCACCTTGCCGCGGTCCGACGTGGCGCCCTTGTCCGCGTGGGCGGTGGCCCACTGCGGCTTGGTACCGCTCAGGAGCTGGCGTCCGGCGGGCTGTGCGGCCGTGGCGCTCTGGGCGCCCAGCGCGAGGGCACCGGCGACCAGCGGCAGCGCCGCCGCCACCGCGAGTGCCGCGCGCGTTCTCTTGCGCTCAAATCTCATGAAACCCCCATACGCAGCGAATGGTTGTCGCATCCGAGACGGCGTCGCCGCTATGCGTGCGCGGCTCACCGCAGAGCGACACTCTTTCGCTGATCAGTTCATGCCAGGGATATGGTTTCACCAAGAGAAGGTCAAGGAATGGTACGCACCGGCGGCCGGACATGACGCCGCGACAGCCGCCCACCAGGCCCCAACTGTCCTGCGGGCACGGCGAATCCGCTCCCCGACGAATTGATGTTGCTCGCTGCGCACCCGGCCAAACACCGGACCCGGTGCACGGAACGCGCCGAGTTGGCATGCTACGGCCGGAACGGCGTTGGCGGCAGCGGCAGTCGACGGGCGAGCCCGACGGCCGAAGCCCGACGGCCGAAGCCTGATGCCTGACGCCCGGTGGCCGGTGGCCGGTGGCCGGTGGCCGGTGGCCGGTGGCCGGTGGCCGAACGAAAACGCCGCACACCTGGTGGTGTGCGGCGTCGATGATCGCTGTGGAGCTACGGGGAATTGAACCCCGGACCTCTTGCATGCCATGCAAGCGCTCTACCAACTGAGCTACAGCCCCGCGCGGACTCCGGGAGACCCCGGCGACCTGGAGTTACTTTACACGGCGACGGAGCCGGGAAGCACATCGATAAACGGGGGCGCCGGCCGGCGCGGCGGGCTCCCGGACGGCGGCCCCGCGCGCCGGTGGCGGGGCCCGGTGACGGGACCCGTCGCGGTGTTCACGAAGTCTCAATAATTGGTGCAGGGTTCGCGGGCTACGGTGGGTTCGGCCGTGTGGACGAGAGGCTGGAGACCACCGTGACCACCGCGTTCGACCCGATCGACCTGGGCGGCATACGCCTGCGCAACCGGATCGCCATGGCGCCGATGACCCGCAGCCGGGCGTACGGTCCCGGGCTCAGCCCCACCGAGTCGGCCGCCGCGTACTACGCGCAGCGGGCCTCGGCCGGGCTGATCGTGACCGAGGGCACCCAGCCGTCGCCGGGCGGGCAGGGCTACCCCGACACCCCCGGGCTGCACAGCGCCGAGCAGATCGCGGCGTGGCGCCGGGTGACCGGCGCGGTGCACGCGGCAGGCGGCCGGATCTTCGCCCAGCTCATGCACACCGGCCGGATCGGGCACCCCTCGCTGCTGCCGGACGGGCTCTACCCGGTGGGGCCGTCCGCGGTCGCCGCGAAGGGCTCGGTCTACACCGCGAGCGGGCCGAAGGCGTACGTCGTGCCGCGCGAGCTGGGCGAGGACGACATCTGGCAGACCGTCGAGGACCACGCTACCGCGGCCCGCAACGCCATGGCCGCCGGCTTCGACGGGGTGGAGGTGCACGGCGCCAACGGCTACCTGGTGCACCAGTTCCTCGCCCCGAACTCCAACACCCGCACCGACCACTGGGGCGGCGACGACCAGCGCCGGACCCGGTTCGCGGTGGAGGTGGTACGGGCGGTGGCCGCCGCGATCGGCCCGGAGCGCACCGGGCTGCGGATCTCCCCCGGCAAGCCGTTCGGCGACATCGACGAGCCGGAACCGGACGCCACCTACCTCGCACTGCTGCGCGCCGTGGAGCCGGTCGGCCTGGCCTACCTGCACCTGATCGAGAGCCCCGACCGGGCGCTGACGCTGGAGCTGCGCAAGCGGTTCGCCGGGGTGTTCATCCTCAACGCCCGCGCGGAGAACGGGTATTCGGGCCCCGACCAGTTGCCCCTGATCGAGGACGGCACCGCCGACATGCTCGCCTTCGGCGCCCTCTTCCTCGCCAACCCCGACCTGCCGCACCGGCTGCGCCGCGGCGGACCGTACAACTCCCCCGAGCGGGCCACGTACTACGGCGGCGACGACCGCGGCTACACCGACTACCCGGCGCTGCCCGCGGCCGAGGAGGCGTGAGCGTACGGTCGGCCGCCGCCGGTACGGGCCCTCCCGAACGGGCCCGTACGGACCGCCCCCCTCAGCCCCGGCGGCGGAGCGTCGCCGCCACCGCGACCACCGCGCCCACCACCGCGACCGCGACCAGTGCGACCGAGGTGATCGCGTAGGCGTGGGCGGAGTGGTGCGCGCCGGTGCCGGAACCGAGCCGGTTGAGGAAGACCGTGCCGAAGGTGGCCACGCCGATGAGCTGGCCGAGCTGGGTCACCGTGGCGAGCAGCCCGCTGGCGTCGGCGGCGTCCTCGGGCGCGACCTTGGACAGCGCGAGGGCGAACGTCGGGCTGAAGGCCAGGCCGAGACCGCCGCCCAGCAGCACCATGCCGACGTAGAAGGCCGCGCCGCCGTGGCCGCCACCGCGCAGGGCGAGTCCCAGGACCGCCAGCGCGATCGCGGCCAGCGCCATGCCGGCGCCGGCCAGCCGGTGCCACCAGGCACTCGGCAGCAGCCGCCAGTAGAGGCTGGTGCAGCCGAAGACCACGGCGGTGACCGCGAAGGTCAGCCCGGTGCGCAGCGCGCTGTAGCCGAGACCGGTCTGCAGGTGCAGCGCCACCGCGAACAGGAAGCCCGCGTTCACCGCCATGGAGAGCATCAGCAGCGCGACCGACCGCGGCATGCCCGGCGCCCGCAGCACCCGGCCGGAGACCAGCGGGGCGCCGCCGCGCCTGGTCAGCCGCGACTCGATCACGGTGAACGCGGCGAACAGCAGCACGCTCAGCGCCAGGCAGATCCAGCCCCACACCGGCCAGCCCTCCTCCTGCCCGAGCACCAGCGGAACCGTGAGGAGGGTGACCGCCGCGCCCAGCGCCACCAGGCCCGGCATGTCGAGCGAGCGCCGCCGCTCCGGCGCGCTCCGCCGGTCCTTCGGCAGCACCCGCGGGGCGACCACCAGCAGCGCCACGCCGATCGGCACGTTCACCAGGAACACCGGCCGCCAGCCGGTGCCGAACAGGTCGGCGCTGACCAGCACCCCGCCCAGCGACTGGCCGAGCGCGGCACCGGAGGAGATCACGGCCGAGTAGACGCTCATCGCGCGGGTGCGCGCCTCACCGCGGAAGTTCAGCTGGAGCAGGCTCAGCACCTGCGGGATCATCAGCGCGGACCCGGTGCCCTGCACGAAGCGGAAACCGATCAGCTCGCCGGTGTTCTGGGCGAGCCCGCAGGCCAGCGAGGCGGTCGTGAACACCGACAGCCCGATGATGAACAGCCGCCGGTGCCCGAACAGGTCGCCGAGCCGGGCGCCGGTGATCAGCAGCACCGCGTAGGAGATGGTGTAGCCGGCGATCACCAGTTGCAGGGCCGCGCCCGAGGCGTGCAGGTCCGTACGGATGGTGGGAGCCGCGACGTTGACGATGAAGACGTCCAGCAGCGCCATGAACAGCCCGGCGAGGATGGTCCCGAGCAGCAGCCCCGGACGGGGGCCGGCCCGGCCGGTACTTCCGGCACCGGGTGGGACGGCGGCTGCCACGGAAGAGGGGGCGGGAGTGGACAGGGGATCGGGGGTCGCGGAGGTGGCTCCGGCCAGCGTGTCGTTGCTCATGTTCACGAGCCTGGCGCCGGCCCGGTACCAGTAACGAGAGCCCAGCGATCCTGGTACTGGCACCACCTGGCACCGGCACCGCCGCCCGTACAGGATGGGGGCATGGCACAGCCGCAAGCTCGGCCGGACATCCGACGACAGGCCCACCAGGCGCAGGCGGCCACCCCGCCGCGGGCGCGAACACCGGCACAGGCGCAGGCACCCGCGCAGGCGGCAGCACCCCCGGCGCGGGTCGGCGGCGTGAAACCCCAGCGCCGCGGCGAGCTCGCCGCCTTCCTGCGCAGCCGCCGGGCCCGGATCAGCCCGGAGGACGTCGGCATGCCGCCGGGCTCGCGCCGCCGCACCCCCGGCCTGCGCCGCGAGGAGGTCGCCCAGCTCGCCGGGGTCGGCGTCACCTGGTACACGTGGCTGGAGCAGGGCCGCCCGATCAACGCCAGCGTGCAGGTGCTCGACGCGGTGGCCCGCGTGCTCCAACTCGACGTGACCGAGCGCGACCACCTCTACGGTCTTGCCGGCATCCCGTTCGTCAGCGAACCGGTCTCCGACGCGGAGATCGTCGGCGAGGAACTGCTCGGCGTGCTCGGCTCCCTGAACCCGCTGCCGGCCGCCGTCTACAACGCCCGCTACGACGTGCAGGCCACCAACGCCACCTACCGCGTCCTGTGGCCGATGACCGCGCTCGTCGAACGCTGGGAGCGCAACGTCCTGTACAAGCTCTTCACGACCCCCGACTGCTGCTCGACCTTCAAGAACAGTGCGGAGGAACTGCCGTGGATGGTCGCGCAGTTGCGCCGCAGCTACGCCCGGCACATCGGCGAGTCCGCGTGGGAGGACTTCGTCGCGCTGCTGATCAAGGAGAGCGCGACCTTCGCGCAGCTGTGGGCGAGCGGCAACGTGGCGGCGCCGGGCCGCCGGGTGAAGGTCTTCCGGCACGCGGAGGTCGGCATCATCAACCTGACCTCCCTGTCGCTGAGCATCGACGGCATGGCGGAGCACCGGATCGTGGTCTACACCCCGGTCGAGGAGGAGGACCGGCTGCAGATCGAGCGGCTGCGGGCGATCGGGGACCCGATCGTCGGCTGCGAGCGGCACGGGCGGCGCCTGTCGGCGGCACTGGCGGACAGCGTCGGACGCACCGAGCGCGCCCGGCAGACCGGCCCCGCCGTCTGACCGGAGCGCGCCGTCCCGGAGCCCGCCGTCTGCCCCGGCCCGCCGTTCGACCGGCCCCGCACGCGAGGGGAAGCCGGGCGCGGGGAGTCGAGCAGGCAGAAAAGAGCGGGACCCGCCCGCGTCTTCCGCGAACAGGTCCCGCTCTCTCGTCTGTGGAGCTACGGGGAATTGAACCCCGGACCTCTTGCATGCCATGCAAGCGCTCTACCAACTGAGCTACAGCCCCGCGTCGACCCGGTTGTCCCGGCGACGTGAAGAAGCATAGCCGGTGGACGGGCCGGAAACGAAATCGGCCGCACGGCCCGCCCGAGCAGCGGGAAGGAGCGCTGCGCGCCGGACCTACGCGTCGTCGCCGAGCACCGGTTCCGGCAGGGTGCCGGCATTGTGCTCGGTCAGCCGCCAGCCGCGCGCGCCCTCGCCGAGCACCGACCAGCAGCAGTTCGACAGTCCGCCCAGCGACTCCCAGCTCGTCGGGTCCAGGCCGAGCAGGCGGCCGATGGTGGTGCGGATGGCGCCGCCGTGGCTCACCACGACGAGCACTCCCCCGTCGGCGAGCTTGTCGGCGGCGGCGAGCACCAGCGGCGCGGCACGGTCGGCGACCTCCGTCTCCAGCTCGCCGCCGCCGCGCCGGACCGGCTCACCGCGCTTCCACGCGGTGTACTGCTCGCCGTAGCGGGCCAGGATCTCCGCGTGGGTGAGCCCCTGCCAGGCGCCGGCGTAGGTCTCCCGCAGGCCCTCGTACGGGGTCACCGGCAGGTCGGTCAGGGCGGCCAGCTCGGCCGCGGTGTCGGCGGCACGGCGCAGGTCCGAGGAGATGATCGCGTCGGGGGCGAGCGCGGCGAGCAGCCGGGCGGACCGGCGGGCCTGGGCCACGCCGGTCTCGGTCAGCGGGATGTCGGTGCTGCCCTGGAAGCGCTGCTCGACGTTCCAGGCGGTCTGCCCGTGACGCCACAGCACGATCCGCCGACGCCGGTCGGGGACGGCCGCGTGATCGGACCCGGCCGCACCCTCGGGGACGGCCGCGTGATCGGACCCGGCCGCACCCTCGGCGCCCTCCGGACGCTCGGCACCCCTCGCACGCTCGTTGCCGGTCACCGTGCCCTCACGCCTCCTCGCGCTCGGCGGCGTCGGCCGCCTCCTCCGCGGCCGCCGCGTGGGCCGCCGCCTTGCCCCGGGTGGCCACCGCGTCCTCGGGCAGCGCGATCTCGGGGCAGTCCTTCCACAGCCGCTCCAGGGCGTAGAAGACCCGCTCCTCGGAGTGCTGTACATGCACCACGATGTCGACGTAGTCCAGCAGCACCCAGCGGCCGTCCCGCTCGCCCTCGCGCCGCACCGGCTTGGTGTCGAGCTCCTTGAGCAGGTGTTCCTCGATCGCGTCGACGATCGCCTTGACCTGCCGGTCGTTGGGCGCGGAGGCGACCAGGAAGGCATCGGTGATGGAGAGCACATCGCTGACGTCGTAGGCGATGATGTCGTGCGCGAGCTTGTCGGCGGCCGCCTGGGCGGCGGCGCGGGTCAGCTCGATGGAACGGTCAGTGGCGGTCACGGATGCGGCTTTCCGGTCGGGAACCTGTCGCCCCCAGGGTCTCACGACCCTCCGACAGACCCCGACCGCATTACCGGGCGACGCCGCTGACCTGCGGCGCCACCCGGTTGGACGGTCAGCCGTCGTCGTTGGCCGGCTTGTAGTCCTTGCCGAGGACCACCGAGATGTCGGCGTTCGACGGAACCGTGCCCTTCTTCACCGCGCTCGCCTGGAGGCCCAGCGTGGCGGCCACGTCCTTGGCCGCGGCCTCCCGGGCCGGGTCGGTGTAGAGCACCTGGGACACCGCCTGCACCGTGGCGGACTTGCCGCCCGACACGTAGGTGTAGGTGCCGCCGTTGACGATCGCGGCCTGCGCCATGGCCGCGGACTTGGCGTTGCCGCTGGCGTCCTTGATCGCGACCCTCGCCGGACCGGAGTTCCCGGTGGCCTGCTTCACGTTGCCGCCGAGCACGTCCTTCACCACGCTGTCGGTGGCCGCCTCGCTGAGCGTGCCGTCCTTCTGCACCGGCAGCATCGAGGTGCTGTACTGGCCGGTCTTGGCTAGGTCGGCGAGCTGGGCGAGCGAGGCACCGAGCTGCTTGTCGGTGAGCGACGGGTCGAGGATCTGGGCGAGCGCCTGCACCGTCCTGGTCGCGTCGGGCGCGTCGCTCGGCATCTTCATCAGCACCGCCTGCATGACCTGCCCGAACCGGTTGAGCTGGGCGGTCTGCGGCTCGCCGGGGGCCTTGTACGTGGCGTACGCGACCGCGGCGTCCCCGCTCAGTTCCTGCTGCTCGCCCTTGGGCACGAGTACCTTGTCCTTGTCCTTGCCGGTGCCCTTGACCTCGGTGTCGGTGTTGACGTAGATGTCGCCGAGGGAGTCGACCAGCAGCTCCAGATACGGCGAGTCGAGCCGCCAGCTGCCCTTGATGTCGGTGCCGAGCAGGGTGTTGAGCGAGTCCCGGGTGGGCCCGACACCGTTCGCCACGGACTTGTCGAGGGTGGTCACCGAGCCGTCGTCATCGGTGAGTTGCACGTCGCCCGGGATCAGCACGGTGTTGCCGTGCTTCTTCGTCGTGTTGTCCACCAGCAGCGCGGTGGAGCTGGCGCCGCCGTTGACCGGCAGCATGTGCACCACGATCACGTCGCGCCGCTCGGCGCCGCCGCTCGCGGCCGCCGCCGCGGAGCCCTTCTTGAATCCGGGGAGCTTCCCGGCCTGCCACAGATACCCGCCACCGCCGAGCAGGGCGAGCACAAGTATGACCACCAGGCCGAACTTCCGTTTGCGGCCCCGCCGTTTGGCCTCCTCGCGGCGCTCGGTGCGCGACTCGGAGAACTTCAGCCAGTCGATGACCTCTTCGGACTCCTCCGACTCCTCGTCGACGAAGGCGAACTGCTCGGTGCGGTAGTCCTGCGCGGCCTGCCGCTCCGCCTGCTCCGCAGCCTGCTCCGCCGCCGCGGAAGCCTGCTCGTCCTGGTAGGCCGGTTGCTGCCCGGTGTCATAAGCCGGTTGCTGACCCGTCTCGTACACGGGCATCTGCCCGGTCTGGTAAGCGGGTTGCTGCCCCGTGTCGTACGCCGGCTGCTGACCGGTGTCGTACGCCGGCTGCTGTCCGGTGCCGTAGGCGGGCATCTGCCCGGTGCCGTAGCCCTGGTCGTAGCCGGGCTGGTAGCCCTGCTGCGGGTAGACCGGGTGCGCGCCGGTGTCGTACTGCTCCTGGTACGGCGGCGGGGCCTGCTGGGGGACCCCGTAGCCCTGCTGCTGGCCGCCGTACGTCGAGGACGGGTCCTGGTACGGCGGCGGGGGCTGGGTGAGCGGGCGGCCGTACTCGTCGTAGCCGTAAGGCTGCTGCTGGTAGTAGGGGTCCTGCGCGTAAGGGTCTCTCTCGTTGTCTGGACCGCCCTCGGCATAGTGCCTGCGGGGGTTTGCGTCGTTCACGAGGAACCCCTTCACGTTTGCTGTGCGCCGCTACCCGGTCTCGTGCCGGTAGAGCGCGCGCTTGTCGATGTAGCGCACCACACCGTCCGGAACCAAGTACCAGACCGGGTCCCCCTTGGCCACCCGCTGGCGGCAGTCGGTCGACGAGATCGCCAGCGCCGGGACCTCCACCAGCGACACTCCGCCTTCGGGGAGGCCCGGGTCCGACAGCGTATGCCCTGGACGTGTGACGCCGATGAAATGCGCCAACGCGAAGAGCTCCTCGGCATGCCGCCAGGACAGGATCTGCGAGAGCGCGTCGGCCCCCGTGATGAAGAAGAGCTCCGCCTCGGGGTGGTCGTTCCGCAGATCCCGCAGGGTGTCGATGGTGTAGGTCCGGCCGCCGCGGTCGATGTCGCTCCGGCTCACCGAGAACTGCGGATTGGAGGCGGTGGCGATCACCGTCATCAGGTAGCGGTCCTCGGCGGCCGAGACCTTGCGGTCTTCCTTCTGCCAGGGCTGGCCGGTGGGCACGAAGACGACCTCGTCGAGGTGGAAGAGACTCGCCACCTCGCTCGCGGCCACCAGGTGCCCATGGTGGATGGGGTCGAAGGTACCGCCCATCACGCCGATGCGCTTCTTCTCTGACATGCGGACGGCTAGTCCCGGTTGAAGCGGGTGACGACCCACAGGAGGAGCAGGAGGGCGCCCAGGGCGCCGAATCCGGTCAGGTAGGGGCTGAGGCTCGGGTGGTTGCCGCCCTCGGCGAGTGTGGTCAGGGTGGTGGCTGCTGCGGTCGACATTCGGCTGACCCTTTGCTTTCTCGGGGACGGGCGGGAAGACTCACGGCACATGGTACGGGCGGTGCCCGGGGAACTTCGCGCTGGCTCCGCGCGTCCAGCACTGTGTAACGGTTGGCGAGCAGGGGGTTGGCCCAGGTGTCCGAATCGTCCCAGTCGAAGAAATCGAAGAAGGACGGGCCCGGCGGAAAGGGCTCGGCCGGCAAGGGTTCCGGCGGTGAGAAGCTGCCCAGCCGCACCCGGCGCCGGTTCCCCGACATCTCGTCGCGGGCCTACGAACACCCGGCCGACAAGTCGGCGCTGGTGGCGCTGCGCAAGCTCACCGGATTCGACACCGTCTTCAAGGCGTTGAGCGGGCTGCTGCCCGAGCGCAGCCTGCGGCTGCTGTTCCTGTCCGACTCCGTCCGGGTCAGCGACGAGCAGTTCGCGCACCTCAACGCGATGCTCCGGGACGCCTGTTACATCCTCGACCTGGAGAAGGTCCCGGCCTTCTACGTGACGCAGGACCCGCAGCCGAACGCGATGTGCATCGGCATGGACGAGCCGATCATCGTGGTCACCACCGGCCTGGTGGAGCTGCTGGACGAGGAGGAGATGCGCGCGGTCGTCGGCCACGAGGTGGGCCACGCGCTGTCCGGCCACTCCGTCTACCGGACGATCCTGCTCTTCCTCACCAACCTCGCCCTGAGGGTGGCGTGGATACCGCTGGGAAACCTGGCGGTGCTGGCGATCGTCACCGCGCTGCGCGAGTGGTTCCGCAAGTCCGAACTGTCCGCGGACCGGGCCGGGCTGCTGGTCGGCCAGGACCTCCAGGCGTCGATGCGCGGCCTGATGAAGCTGGCCGGCGGCAACCACCTGCACGAGATGAACGTGGACGCGTTCCTCAAGCAGGCCGACGAGTACGAAGCCGCCGGCGACCTGCGCGACTCCGTGCTGAAGATCCTCAACGTGCTGCCGCGCAGCCACCCCTTCGCCACCGTGCGCGCCAGCGAGCTGCGCAAGTGGGCGACCAGCCGGGACTACCAGCGGCTGATGGACGGCCACTACCCGCGGCGCACCGACGACAAGGACGCCTCGGTCTACGACACGTTCAAGGAGTCGGCCAGTCACTACTCCGAGCGGGCGAAGCAGAGCAAGGACCCGCTGGTCGGTCTGATCCGCGATCTGGGCAACGGCGCCGGTGACATCGGCGGCAAGCTGCGCGACAAGTTCACCGGGGCGGGCGGCAAGGGCGACACCGGCGCCGACCCGTCGGGCGCCGCGCCCGAAGGGGCGTAGCAGCGCGCGACGGGCACCGCGGACGCGGTGGTCACCGTCGCCGGCGGCACGACCGCACTGCCGGTCGCGCCGCCGGTTGTGCCGCCGGTCGTGCCGCCGGTCGCGGTCACCAGCCCCGTCTCGGTAGCCGTCGCGGACCCGGACCCGGGCCCTGACCCAGCCCCGTCCCCGCTCCCGGTGGGAGTGGGCGTACGGGCGGTGGCCGTGCCGGTGGGGGCGGCCGCGCTGCCGTCCATCGCGCTACAGACCGAGCCCGCCGGGTGGTCGGGCCGGTACGGGTCGACGCCGTCGAGCCGACCGCCGCTGCCGCCGGCGAGTATCGGCCGGAAATAGCTGCCGACGGTGTCGGTACAGGCCAGCGGCCCGGCCTGGACGTCGGCGTCGACCAGCTCGATGTGGTGCTGCCGCACATCCGTGTGGTTGACGTGGAAGGTCAGATCGCGCCGCACCGAGAACAGCGACACCGTGGTGTCCGACTCACCGCGCAGGGCGTAGAAGAAGGTGTAGTCGGTGACGATCTCCAGTTCGCTGCCGGCCGCGGCGGTCCGCACCTTGCCGTCGTTCACACGGATGGCGTTGTCGGCGCTGCCCGCGAGGGAGATCTGCGGGTCGAAGCGCACCAGCCAGCCGGTGGCCGCGTGGCTGCCGTCGTCGCTGGGCTGGGTGAGGGTGGCGTCGAACTGGTCGAGCTGGCCGGGGCTCAGCAGGTCCCGCACCGGCTCCAGGTCGCCGGAGATCACCGTCTCGCGGTCGAGCGAGGTGACGGTCAGATACTTCTTCGCGGTGTCCAGCGCCTCCTGGACCTCGCTCTGCGCGTAGCCGCCGATCCGCCGGGCCGCGTCGGTCGGCACCCTGATGCCGTGTCCGTACCCCTCGGCGCGGCTGCCGGCGAACGGCTCGCTCGGCGAGACCGCCTGCACCGTGCCCTTCGGCACCAGAGGTATCAGGTTCACCCGGATCTGCTCGCTCACCGCGGGAGTGTGGCCGCGGTACGGGTGGCGGACCCCCATGTAGACGGCGAAGCCGAACGCCACCATGATCAGCGCGAACATCGCCAGTGCCTGCCGGGCCAGGCCGTGCGGCATCACATGGCGGATGCGCACCGCGTGCGCGGCGTCGTCGAGCCGCTCGCGCGCGGAGTACTCCTGGATACGGGCAGCCTTGACGAACGACTCGTCGAACACGACGGGTCGGTATTCGCTCTCGTCGTCGCCCCCGGCCGGCACGCCGTCGGGCGAGCCCTCGGGAGGGTCCTCATGCCCGCTCATATCACAAGGTTAAGTCCGTATGGACGGGAACAGGCGCCCTTGTGGCGGTCAAGTTGACGTGCGATCAGGGCTGCGGGACGAAGTGGATGGTCGGGGTCGCCGATGTGCCGATCGGCGGGTGCGTCGGCGGCGGGGTCGTGGTGCGCCCGCCGCCCGCGCCCCGGTAGACCGCGGCGAAGGTCAGGGCGACCACGCCGATGCCCATCACCACCGCGAGCGCCCAGGCCACCGGCCGGTGCCAGCGGGTGCTGCCGGCGCGGTAGGGGTGCCCGGCGGCGTAGAGCTCGTCCGACTCCAGGACGGAGTCGTCCTCCAGCTCGGGTACGGTGGCGCCCCGGCTTCTGTGCCGTGCGGGACGGCTGGGTGGCAGCGCGGGACCTTCGGCGACGGCAAGCATCCGTTCCCTGGCCGTGGGCTCATGGAACAGAGCGGACCGTACGAATTCCTCGTCGAGGACTACGGAGGCGAACTCGTCATCGTCCGGCATCTGTTCAGAGTAAGCCGGAAGGGGCCCTTTTGGGCAGGGCTTTCCTGGCCCACCGTGCGGCGGCTGTGCGCCAGTGGCGGGGACGTGGTACGCCAGCCGTCCCGACCACCGGGGCGGGCGGGACGGCGGATACCGGTGAGTACGTGTGGGGCGCCGGTCAGCGGATGTGGCCGTCGCCCGTGACGATGTACTTGGTGGAGGTCAGCTCGGGCAGGCCCATCGGGCCGCGCGCGTGCAGCTTCTGGGTGGAGATGCCGATCTCGGCGCCGAAGCCGAACTGGCCGCCGTCGGTGAACCGGGTGGAGGCGTTCACCATCACCGCGGCGGCGTCGACCAGCCGGGTGAAGCGGCGGGCGGCGGCCTGCGAGGTGGTCACGATCGCCTCGGTGTGGCCGGAGGACCACAGCCGGATGTGCGCGACGGCCGCGTCCAGCGAGTCCACCACGCCGGCCGCGATGTCGTACGACAGGTACTCCGTCTCCCAGTCCTCGGCGGTGGCCGGCACCACGGTGGCCTTGCCGTCGTGCGCCCGCGCGGCCGCCACCACCCCCGGGTCGCCGTGCACGGTGACGCCCGCCTCGGCGAGCGCGTCCAGCGCGAGCGGCAGGAAGCGGTCGGCGATGTCGCGGTGCACCAGCAGGGTCTCGGCGGAGTTGCAGACGCTGGGCCGCTGCGCCTTGGAGTTCACCAGGATCTGCACGGCGGTGTCCAGGTCGGCCTCGGCGTCCACGTAGACGTGGCAGTTGCCGGTGCCGGTCTCGATCACCGGCACGGTGGAGCCCTCGACGACGGTACGGATCAGGGCGGCGCCGCCGCGCGGGATCAGCACGTCGACCTGGCCGCGGGCGCGCATCAGCTCGGTGACGGACTCACGGCTCTCGCCGGGCACGAGCTGTACCGCGTCCGCGGGCAGGCCGGCGCCGCCGATCGCGTCGCGCACCACGGTGACCAGGGCGGTGTTCGAGGCGTACGCGGAGGACGAGCCGCGCAGCAGCACCGCGTTGCCGGACTTCAGGCAGAGCGCGGCGGCGTCCACGGTGACGTTCGGGCGGGCCTCGTAGATGATGCCGACCACGCCGAGCGGGACCCGGACCTGCCGCAGGTCGAGGCCGTTGGGGAGGGTGGAGCCGCGCAGCACCTCGCCGACGGGGTCGGGCAGCGACGCGACATGCCGTACGTCGGCGGCGATCGCGGCGACCCGCTCGCGGGTGAGGGTGAGCCGGTCGATGATCGCCTCACTGGTGCCGGCGGCCTTCGCCCGGGCGACGTCCTCGGCGTTGGCGGCGACGATCTCCTGGGTGCGGACGATCAGCGCGTCCGCGATGGCCAGCAGCGCGTCGTCCTTCGCCGCGCGGGCCTGCGGGGCCAGCTCCGCGGCGGCGGCGCGGGCGCGGTACGCGGCCAGCAGCACGGGGGACGTGGGGAGCGGCGAGGGCAATTCCATGCGGTGCAGGGTACCCTGACCCGCCCGGGTGGCTGGTTCTGTCGGTTGGCGGACCACCTGCCGGTGGCCTGTTGAGCGCGCGGTTCCCCGCGCCCCTTGGTGGGGCTGCTCGTCGCGGAAGAGGCGCACCGCCCACGCTGCCTAGTACGGGTGGACGCCTACGGGGACGGCGGGTGGGGGGCCGTAGCCTTCGGCGAGGCGTTGGTGGTAGGTGGTGCGGTCGATGACTTCGAGGCCGACGGTTTCCCAGGGGGGCAGCCCGGCGGTGGAGCGGTGTTCGCCCCACAACCGCAAGGCCAGCGCGGCGGCGTCGTGGAGGTCGCGGGCCTCTTCCCAGTAGCGGATCTCGGCGTGGTCGGTCGCGTAGCGGCTGGTGAGCAGGAACGGGTGATCGTGCGCGAGCTGTTCCAGTCCGCGTCTGACCTCGGCGAGGGGCGCGCGGGGGCCGGAGACGCTGAGCGTGACGTGCCACAGCCGGGCGGAGGGGTGTTCGTCGTGCCCGGTCTCCGCGTCGTCAGCGCTGCTGCCGGCGCCGGCCTTACCGACGTCGTGCCCGCTGCTCACGCTGACCAGCGCGCGCCCCGATGTCCCCCTGGACGAGTGCCCTGGGCGCCCTCGTTTCACCGGTGGCCTCCCTGTGGGTGACGTGACCGAGCCCGCCCGCACGCTCCCTGCGGACGACTCCTCCGCTTCACAGTTGACCAGGCTCGGCGGCCGGGCGTGGCGTTTTCCCGGAGATTGGCCGAGGAGCGACCGGCCGGACGGGTCCCGGGAACCGGGCGGAACCGGGCATTCGCACGCGGGAAACGGGCAGCCCTCTGCTCAGGGGCGCAGCAGTACGAGGTCGTCGCGGTGGACCACTTCGCGTTCGTACGCCGGGCCGAGTTCCCTGGCGAGGTCGCGGGTGGAGCGGCCGAGCAGGCGGGGCAGTTCGCGGGCGTCGAAGTTGACCAGGCCGCGGGCGACCGGGTGGCCGGATTCGTCCAGCAGGTCGACCGGGTCGCCCGCGGTGAAGTCGCCCTCGACCGCGGTGAGTCCGGCCGGCAGCAGGGAGCTGTGCCGCTCGGTGACGGCGCGCACCGCGCCCGCGTCCAGCCGCAGCGAGCCGCGCGGGGTGGAGGCGTGTGCGAGCCACAGCAGACGGTCGGCGGAGCGCTTGCCGGTGCGGTGGAAGTACGTGCCGGTCTCGCGGCCGGCCAGCGCGTCGGCGGCGTGCACGGCGGAGGTGAGCACCACGGGCACCCCGGCGCCGGTGGCGATGGCGGCGGCCTCGACCTTGGTGACCATGCCGCCGGTGCCGACGCCGGCCCGGCCCGCGCTGCCGATGGAGATGCCGGCGAGGTCGCCGGGGCCGGTGACCTCGCCGACCAGGCTGGTGCCGGGGGTGCGCGGGTCGCCGTCGTAGAGGCCGTCGACGTCGGAGAGCAGCACCAGCAGGTCGGCGTGGACCAGGTGGGCGACGAGGGCGGCGAGCCGGTCGTTGTCGCCGAACCGGATCTCGTCGGTGGCGACGGTGTCGTTCTCGTTGACGATCGGCAGGGCGCCCATGGCCAGCAGCTGGTCGAGCGTGCGGTAGGCGTTGCGGTAGTGGGTGCGGCGGCTGACGTCGTCGGAGGTGAGCAGCACCTGGCCGACGCGGATGCCGTACCGGGCGAAGGAGGCGGTGTAGCGGGCGACCAGCAGGCCCTGGCCGACGCTGGCGGCGGCCTGCTGCCGGGCCAGGTCGCGGGGGCGGCGCGGCAGGCCGAGCGGCGCGAGCCCGGCGGCGATCGCGCCGGAGGAGACGAGGACCACCTCGCGGTCCGCGCGGGCCTTGGCCAGGACGTCGACGAGGGCGTCCACCCGGTCGGCGTCCAGCCCGCCCGCGGCCGTGGTCAGCGACGAGGAGCCGACCTTCACCACGACCCTGCGGGCCTCCACCACGTCCTGCCGTGCCGCCGCTGCCACCTGCGCCGTCCCTCTGTCCGCTGTTCCGCGATCCGTCCGGCCGTGACGGGCCGTCACCCCGGGTGGCGCGCCTGCCAGCCCGCCCATGCCGAACCCACCATCTCCCGGACGTCGTACTGTGCGCGCCAGTCCAGCTCCTTGGCGATCGCCTCGGCCGAGGCGATGACACGGGCCGGGTCACCCGGGCGGCGCGGGCCGACTTCGGGCACGAGATCAGTGTGACCGGTCACCTCGCCGATCACCGTGACCATCTCGGCCACCGAGACGCCGAGGCCGGTGCCGATGTTCAGCACCAGGGCGGTGTCCGGGTCGGCGGTGAGCCGGCGGGCGGCGGCCAGGTGCGCGGAGGCGATGTCCTGGACGTGGATGTAGTCGCGCACGCAGGTGCCGTCCGGCGTCGGGTAGTCGTCGCCGAAGATCAGCGGCGGCGCTCCCGCGGCGAGCCGCTGGAAGACCATCGGGACGAGGTTGGACACGCCGGTGTCGGCGAGTTCCGGGGTGGCCGCGCCCGCGACGTTGAAGTAGCGCAGCGAGACGGTGGCCATGCCGTACGCCCGGCCGGCCGCCGCGACCAGCCACTCGCCGGCGAGCTTGGTCTGGCCGTACGGGCTCATCGGCGCGCAGGGGGTCTGCTCGGTGACGAGGTCGACGTCGGTCGGGCCGTAGACGGCCGCGGAGGAGGAGAAGACGAAGCGGCGCACCCCGGCGGCCGCGGCCGCGTCGAGGACGGTGCGCAGTCCTTCGATGTTCTCCCGGTAGTAGTACAGCGGGCGTTCGACGGACTCGGCGACCTGCTTCCGGCCGGCGATGTGCACGATCCCGTCGACGGCGTACTCGCGCAGCACGCGCGCCAGCACCTCCGCGTCGAGCACCGAGCCGCGCTCCAGCACGATGCCGGCCGGCAGCCGGGCCGGGTCGCCGCTGCTCAGGTCGTCCAGGACCACGAGGCTCTCGCCGGCGGCGGTCAACTCCCTGACGACGTGGGACCCGATGTATCCGGCTCCGCCGGTGATCAACCACATCGTCCCACCCTAACAGCGGGGGCGGCGGGGCCCGATGACCGCTTCCGGAGGCCGCCCGGCCGTCACCCGAGGTACAGGAGATCTTCACCGGATTCACAGAAAAGCCTTGCGCTTCGAGCACATATCCGCATAGGACAGAGAGTCGGAGCACCCCGGGGGGGACATCGGCGGTCGAGGCGACCTGCGCGCTCTGCGCGGTCATGCCTGCGACACGTGGCCCGGCGCTGTGGTGCCCGCACACCATTTCTCGACGAAGGAACACACACGTGTCCAACACCATTCGCCGCAAGGGCCGCCGTACGGTCGCCTGCGCGGTGCTCGGCTGCGCGGGGCTGCTGGCCACCGGCGCGCTGAGCGGCACCGCGGCCGCTGACGCGCCCGGTGCCCCCGGCCCGGTCAAGCGGCCGGCCGTCACGGCCAAGACCTCGCAGGTCTCGCTGCCGGCCCGCTCGTCGAAGAAGCTGCGCGGCAAGACCGCGAAGATCGCCACCTCCGCCGCGACCACGCACCCGTCCGACTTCGACGGTGACGGCGCGGACGACCTGGTCTACCGGTACAGCAACGGCGACATCGTCATCGACCTGCTCAACGGCGCCTCCAACCGCCTCACCACGGTGATCGAGGGCGACACCTCGCAGGTGAAGGACCTGCTGACGCCGGGCGACCTGAACGGCGACGGCAAGCCCGACCTGCTGACGCTGACCGCCAGCGGCTCGCTGCGCCTGCACAGCGGCGCGAACGGGCTGCAGACCGACGGCTTCCAGTCGTACACCACCGTCGGCACCGGCTGGCAGCAGTACAACAAGCTGTTCGCGCCCGGCGACCTCAACGGCGACGGCAAGCCCGACCTGCTCGCGCGCAGCTCGGCCGGACTGTTCTTCTACCCGGGCACCGGCTCGGGCTCGGCGCCCTTCGGCGCCCGGGTCCAGGTCGGCGGCGCGGGCTGGAACCAGTTCAACCAGCTCGTCGGCGTGGGCGACTTCAACAGCGACGGCATCGGCGACATCGTCGTCCGCAACTCCAGCGGGCTGTGGCTGTACACCGGCAGCGGCAAGGCGGCCACCCCGTTCGCGGCGAAGACCCAGATCGGCGGCACCGGCTGGAACCAGTACAACCAGATCCTCGGTGGCGGTGACTACGACGGCAACGGCACCCAGGACCTGCTGGCCCGCGGCTACGACGGCACCCTCTACCTGTACGACGGCAACGGCAACGGCACGTTCGACCCCACGCGCATGAAGGTCGGCACGGGCTGGGGCTGGGAGCGGCAGTTCGCGGGCGCGGGCGCCAACCCGTTCTTCGGCAAGGACGGCATCTACGCCAACACCTCCAACGGCACCCTGTACTACTACGACGCCACCGGCACCGGGAACCTCGACACGAAGTACGAGGCCGGCACCGGCTTCGACCGCAGCGCGATCCGGCTCTACGAGGTCTCCTCGCTGACCGACTCCGGGTTCTCGGACCTGATCGGCAAGGGCCTGTACGACGGCCACCTGTACAACCTGGCGAACTACGCCATCGACGACGACATGCTCGCCGCCGGTTCGACGTCGTACAACCTGGTGGTCGGCCCCGGTGACCTCAACGGCGACGGCAAGGGCGACCTGCTCGCCCGCAACTCGTCGGCGCTGTACTACTACGGCGGCAACGGCAACGGCCTGTCGATGAAGGGCCGCGTGCAGATCGGCGGCAGCGGCTGGAACCAGTACAACCAGATCGTCGGCACCGGCGACCTGACCGGTGACGGCAAGGCGGACATCGTCGCTCGCTCGTCGGCCGGGCTGTTCCTGTACGCCGGCACCGGCAACGCGTCCTCACCCTTCGGGGCGAAGAAGAAGATCGGCGGTACCGGCTGGAGCCAGTACAACAAGCTGATCGCGCCCGGCGACATGAACGGCGACGGGGTGGCGGACCTGCTGGCCCGCAGCTCGAAGGGCCTGTACTTCTACGCGGGCACCGGAACCGGCACCTTCAAGGCGCGGGTCCAGATCGGCGGCGCCGGCTGGAGCCAGTACGCCGACCTGGGCTGATCCGAGCAACCAGCGGCTCACCTGAGGGGCGCCGGCACCGCTTCACGCGGTGCCGGCGCCCCTTGCCGTTCCCGCCCGGCCCCGCGCCCACCCCGCCCGTCCCGCCGACGTCCCACCTGAACGGACGCCGACGTCGAAGTGACACCAGTCACAATCCGCGGTGTACGTACATCCTTTCGCCCGCTGAATCGTCTTACCGCAGAGCGCCACGTACCCCCTGAGGCACGCCCGCGCTCTGTTCGGCGACCCCTCACGGCCGCCGTAGGATTCCACGGACATACCAGCGGCCTGAACGAGAGCTGCGAAAGGCGAGGCGGAAACAAGGATGTCGGTCAAGGTCAGCGTCATCGTTCCGGTCTACAACCCCGGGAAATACATAGAGCCCTGCATCGCGTCGCTGTTGGGACAGACGCTGCCGGCGGACGAACTGGAACTCCTTTTCGTCAATGACGGCTCCACCGACGACACCCCCGCGAGACTGGACCGGCTCGCCGCCGAACACCCGCAGGTGCGGGTGATCCACATCCCGAACTCCGGCTGGCCGGGCAAGCCGCGCAACATCGGCGTCGAACAGGCGCGCGGCGAGTACGTGCACTTCGTCGACCAGGACGACTACATGGCGCCCGACGCGCTGCGCCGGCTGTACGACATGGGCCACCGCAACGGCTCGGACATCGTCTTCGGCAAGGTCGCGAGCAACTTCCGCGGCGTCCCGCACGGCGTCTTCCGGGTCAACCGCGAGAAGTGCACGATCCACGACGCACCGCTGGTGGACAGCCTCACGCCGCACAAGATGTTCCGCACCCAGTTCCTGCGGGACAACAAGATCGCCTATCCCGAGGGCAAGCGGCGGCTGGAGGACCAGCTGTACATGATGGAGACCTACTTCCCGGCGAAGGTCGTCTCCATCCTCGGCGACTACACCTGCTACCACTACTCCAAGCGCGACGACGGCAAGAACGCCGGCTCGGCGAAGATCGTGCCGTCCGGTTACTACGGCAACCTGCGCGAAGTGCTCGACGTGGTGGTCGCCAACACCGAGCCCGGCACCTTCCGGGACGACCTGCTGCGGCGCTTCTACCGGGTCGAGATGCTCGGCCGGCTCAGCGAGCCGTCGGTGCTGAAGTACACCCCCGAGTACCGCGACGAGATGATCGACGCCGTCAACGACGTGGCCGGCGACTTCGTCAACGACGGGGTGCACGACGGGCTCGGCGCCATCATGCGGCTGCGCTCCACCCTGCTGCGCCGCGACCGGCGCGAGCAGCTGGTCGTGGTCGCCCGCCGGGCCTCCTCGGTCAAGGGCGCCGCCCGGCTGGAGGACTTCCGCTGGGTCGACGGCCGGATCGCCATCACCGTCACCGCCCGCCTGGTGTGGGGCGACGACAAGAAGCCGCTGTCGCTGCTGCGCCGCGGCGACCGCTACTACCTGCACCCCGACTTCCACCAGGACCTGCTGGAGGACGGCGAGCTGATCGACGTCACCGACGAGATCGACGGCTACCGCGCGGAGGTCAGCATCCGCGACCGGGAGACCGCGGTGGAGTGGGCCTGCCCGGCGGAGTTCGAGACCGCGGTGGAGGACCTGCCGGCCGTCGCGGGCGGCCCGGAGGGCGTGCTCTGCGAGGTGGTGCTGCACGGCACCGGCTACCTCGACCCCAAGGCGGTCAAGGGCCGCGACGCGCTCACCCGCGGCATGTGGGACGTGTGGGTGCCGGTGCGCGGCCTCGGCCTGGTCCGCAAGGCCCGGCTCGGCGCCGACCGGGCGCCGGGTGTGGACGACGCGTGCCTGCCCGCCCTGCTCGGCGAGCCCGCCCAGCTCACGGTGCCGTACTTCACCGACCCGCACGGCAACCTGACGCTGGACGTGGCGCGGCGCGGCAAGAAGCTCGGCGACGCGCTGGCCGGCCACGAGGTGCTGCGGATGCCCGGCGACCAGCTGGAACTGGAGCTGGCCGCGGTCTCGCACACGGGCACCGCCACGGCCCGGGCCTGGCTGGTGCTGCGCGGCACCGGTCCGGACGCGGCCTTCGCGGGGCTGCCGGCCGTGCTGGAGCCGGTGGGCGGCCGGGTGCACCTGCGGCCGGCCGACGTCAAGGAGGGCGCCACTCCGTTCACCGGGCTGCGGCCGGGCACCTGGCAGCTGTCGGCCCGGCTGGACGGCGCCGCCTCCGGACCCGAGCTGAAGATCGGGCAGGTGCGGGTCGACGACCGCGGCCGGCTGCACCCGGTCGAGGGTCTGGCTACGGTGGACCCGGCGACCGCCCGTGAGGCCCAGGCCCAGCGGCGCCGGTCGGCCAAGCGCAGCATGCTGAAGCGGATCGGCGGCCCGGTGATGCAGCGGCTCAACCCCGGCTCCCGCAAGAAGCTCCGGCGGATGGCCGCGCGCTTCGGCGCCTAGGTTCGGAGCCCAGGCTCCGGCGCCCAGGCTCCGGCGCCTGGCTTCTGCCTGGGTTCGGGGCGGGACGGCCGCACGGCACGCAGCACCACTCGAACGGGGTCCCGCGCACATCGGCGGGACCCCGTACTCCTCGCGGGTGTTCCTGCCGCCGGCCGGCCACCGCTTCGCCCGCCTCCCTTCCCGTCGCCCTCTCCCCCACCCGTCACCAACCCCCAAGGACGTGATCCGCATGCGGCAGCTCGACATCGCCGGCGCCTTCGTACACGAGCCCAAGATCTTCCCGGACAGCCGGGGGAGCTTCCACGAGTGGTTCCGCGCCGCGGACTTCGAGGAGTCCGTGGGCCACCGGCTGGACCTGGTGCAGGCCAACTGCTCGGTGTCCAGCCGCGGCACCCTGCGCGGGGTGCACTTCGCGGACGTGCCGCCGAGCCAGGCGAAGTACGTCAAGTGCGTGCGCGGCGCGGTGCTCGACGTGATCGTGGACATCCGGGTCGGCTCGCCCACCTTCGGCCAGTGGGAGGGTGTGCGGCTGGACGACGACCAGCACCACGCGGTGTACCTCTCCGAGGGCCTGGGGCACGCCTTCATGGCCCTCACCGACGACGCCACGGTGGTCTACCTCTGCTCGGCCGGGTACTCCCCCGGGCGCGAGCACGGCATCAACCCGCTCGACCCGGAACTGGGCATCGCCTGGCCCTCGGACGTCGAGCCGCTGCTGTCGGAGAAGGACGCCCAGGCGCCCACCCTCGCCGAGGCCCGCGCGCAGGGGCTGCTGCCCTCGTACGAGGACTGCCTGCGGTTCGACGCGGAACTGCGGGCCGGCGGCCCTGCGGGCTCCTGAAACCTCTGAGGTCTCTGAGGATTCGACAAACTTCCGCTGAACGATGTCGGTCCGGCGGAGCAAGCGCTAGCGTCGCTCCATCACTCCCGCCGTCTTTCGCATCGAGGGGTTGTTCAGTGCACCGTCACGAGTTCCTGCGCAGGCTGCACAAGGTCTACAAGCCGCGCAACTATCTGGAGATCGGCGTCAACGACGGGAAGAGCCTGGCGCTGTCCCGGGTACCGTCCGTCGCGATCGACCCGGCCTTCAAGCTCACCCAGTCCATCAGTTGCGACGTACACCTGGTGCGGGCCACGAGTGACGCGTTCTTCAACCGCAAGGACCCGCTGCTGCACCTGCGCCCGGGACGCAACCCGTTCCGGGCGCTGGGCCGGCGCGACCCGCTCGCCCTGGTCGGCGACCCCGTGCTGGAGCTGTCCTTCATCGACGGCATGCACATCTTCGAGTACGCGCTGCGCGACTTCATGAACGTCGAGAAGCACTCCCGCTGGTCCAGCGTGATCGTCTTCGACGACATGCTGCCGCGCAACGTGGACGAGGCCGCCCGCGACCGCCACACCAAGGACTGGGCCGGCGACGTCTTCAAGGTCGCCCAGGTGCTGCGCCGCTACCGCCCCGACCTGACCGTGGTGGACGTCGACACCGTGAAGACCGGCGTGACCGCGATCTTCGGCGCCGACCCGACCAACACGGTGCTCCGCGACAACTACGACAAGATCATCGCGGAGTACGCCACCGAGGACCCGCAGGACATCCCGGAGGAGCTGCTGCTCCGCAAGAACGCGGTCAACGCCGAGACGCTGCTGCGGGCCCCCTTCTGGCCCGCGCTCGCCCGGGCCCGCAACCTGCGCCGCGGCCGCTCGTCCTTCGGCGCGATCCGCCGGCAGATCGAGTCCGTGAGCTGACCGCTGGTCTCAGGTCCGGCGCCCCGTCGCCGGCGCCGTGTCCTGGCTGCCCTCGGTGGGCGACCCGGTCGTGGTGTCCGGCGGGGCCGCCGACCGGGCGGCGCGCTCCCACGGCAGCGTTCGGCGGCCGGCCAGCGCGAGCACCGGCACCGTGAGCATGCCCACGAAGAGCGCGGCGCACATGTAGCGCCACAGCGGTGACGGGTTCGCCGCGAGCACCGTGACCTGGAGGCCGGCCGGCAGCACCGCGAGCGCCAGCAGCTCGTACCTGCGGCGGCGCACCGCGACCAGGGCGACCACCAGGTAGCCCAGGTAGGTCCAGTTCACCCCGCGCCACAGCACCGGTGCCTTCCTCGGTGTCTGCGTCCACTCGTAGGCCCTGGTGGCCAGGTGGTCGAGCTTGTACGACAGCGGGGCGTCGGAGAGCGACGCGTGGTACGGCAGCTGCTGGACCGAGTCCAGGCCGAAGCTGGACCAGGTGCGCAGCACGTGGTGGTTGGACGCCGCGTACTTGCCGGTGTGGCCGTTGAACGCCCAGGCGATGTCGGCACGGCACAGCCGGGCGTCGATGATCAGCGTCGGGTGGTGTTCGAGGATGCGCCCCCACAGGGCGAGCAGTTGCCCGTTCTCCTTGCCGGCCTTGATCCGGTTCATCGGCTTGTGCATGATCGGGTCGGCCACATGGCAGTCGCCGCCCGGCCCGCTCCAGTGCGACAGCGGCGCGAGGCCGCGCATCAGCCGCAGGTCGGAGGCGGTGAAGATGTCGGGGCGCTTGGCGTAGGCGACGCCGATGTCGGCGTAGTTGAAGGCGTACACCTCGTCGGGGCGCGGCTTCTGGACGCCGAGCGCCGGGTAGAGGAAGTTGTTCATCGCCAGCGTCAGCACCAGCGGGACCCCGATCGCGGCGGCGATCCAGCGGCGCATGCCCGGCAGCAGCAGCACCAGCAGCACCACGGCGGCGATGAGCACCGGGAAGCCGTTGTTGCGGAACAGGCCGATGCCCAGGCAGCCCAGGGCCAGCGTCAGCAGCTGGCGGCGGAAGGACCGGTCGCGTACGGCGTGCTCGCGGCGCAGCCGGCGGGCGGTGAGCTGGACCACCGCGCCGAAGGCGACCAGGGTGGCGATGGTGTAGGCGACGTCCTTCCAGACGAACACCGTGAACGAGGCGGTCATCGGCGCCGCGGCGACGACCACGGCGGCGGCCGCGCTCCACCGCCCGCGCACCCCGAGGTCGCGCAGCGCCACGCAGACGTAGGCGAGCGCGGCGGCCATGCAGACGGTCTGGACGAAGGTCAGGGCCGCGATGCCGCCGGTGACCTGGAGCGAGATCCACAGCAGCGCGTCGTAGGCGACCGAGTGGTCCGAGCGCCAGTGGGAGGTGCTGACCTCGTAGATGTAGGTGAGGGTGTCGCCGCTGATCCGGCCCGGGTAGAAGGCGGCCCACCAGCCCAGCAGCAGCAGCTGGCAGGCGGCGTACACCGCGAGCGGCAGCCGCCAGCGGGCGGGCAGGCGAGCGGGCAGGCGGGAGGGCGACCAGCGGCCGGGCCCGGCCGGGGAGAGCGCGGAGGCGCCCGGCGGCGGGCCTGCCGGGGTGCCCCCGGCTGCCTTCCCCGGGGCCTTCACCAGGTCGGGCGGCGCGGTGTCCGCGGAGGTGTCCAGATGGGCGTCGGCGCGGGCGTCGGCGCGGGCGTTCGCGGGAGCGTTCGCGGGGGCGCCGAACCGGCCGCCGCCCGGGGAGTTCGGGGCGCTCATCGGGCCGCCGCCGGGGCGGCCGGGCGCGGCACCCGGGCGAAGGCGTGCCCGGTCAGCTCGCGGGCCGTGTCCAGCCGGCGCCGGCGCAGCGCGCCCGGCACCATCAGCAGCGCGTGCAGCCGGGTGGACAGGTGGCGGCGGGCGGTACGGGCGGCGCGGTGCCAGCCGAGCGCGTCGAAGTCGGCGGCGAGTTCGAGCAGCAGCCGGCGGGTCTCCTCGAAGCGGGAGCCGCTGACCGCCTGCGCGGAGGACTCGCTGCCGACGTGCCGCCGGTAGTCGAAGCAGATCTCCGGGTCGGTGACCAGCTCCTCGCCGCGCAGCAGCAGCTCCACGGTGAGCGCGAGGTCCTGCACGACCGTCAGGTCGGTGCGGAAGCCGACCTCCTTGAGCAGGTCGGAGCGCCAGCACATGGCCGGGAAGTAGAGCCAGTTGCCGCGCAGCAGGCTGACCGCGAGCTCTTCCCCGCCGAGCCGTGCGCGCCGCTCGGGCGCCGTCGAGTACAGCCGCCGCTTGACGGTGTCGACCAGCGTGTGCACGGGGCGGCCCTCGCCGTCGATCACCCGGACCCCCGGCTGGTACATCGCGGCGCCCGGCAGGTCGGCCCGGGCGGCCCGTACGGTGGCGACGTAGCCGGGACGCATCAGGTCGTCGCAGCCCATCAGCACCGTGTAGGGGTAGTCGGCCAGCTCGACGCAGCGGCGGAAGTTGCCGGTGACGCCGAGGTTCTGCTCGTTGCGGAAGTACCGCACCCGGTGGTCGTCCAGGCCGGCGAACCACTCCGGCACGCCGGGCCGGGTGTCGTCGTCCACGACGGTCAGCCGCCAGTCGGGGTCGGTCTGCGCGAGGACGCTGCGCACGGCGTCGCGCATCAGCGCGGGGTCGCCGTAGTACGGAAGCATGATGTCGAGCGTGTCGGTCACTGGGAGCGTTCGCCTTCCACGGCGGCCAGCGGCCGCTCGGGTTCCGGGCGGTGGGCCGTGCGCAGGGCCGCGTCACGGGCGAGTTCGGTCAGCCGGCGTTCCATGGCGCGAAACCGCAGGTAGGTGTTGAGCGCCAGCGCGGTCACGCCGACCACCAGCAGGTACAGCACCAGGTCGGTGCCGCGGCCGACACCGAGCAGGTGGGCGGCCTTCGTGGTGTCGCCGGGCCGCAGTACCGCGTAGGCGTTGAGGAAGCAGAAGGCGAGGAAGGCGATCCGCTTCCACGCCCGGGTCCGGGTGGTGTTCCAGCTGCGCATGAACACCGCGAGCAGGACCACCACCGCGGACAGCAGGACGATCTGGATGAGCACCGGTCAGCCCTTCTCGCGGTTCAGGGACAGGTCGAAGAGGATGTTCACTCCGTTGAGCAGCGACTGGCCCTTGGCCCGCGAGTAGTCGGTGTAGCGGATCGACACCGGGGACTCCACGACGCTCAGGTCGGAGCGGGCGAGGAAGCCGGTGATCTCCGAGGCGTGCGCCATGCCGTTCATCGTGATGTTGACCCGGGCGGCGGCGGTGCGGTTGAACAGCCGCAGCCCGTTGTGCGCGTCGGAGAGCTTCAGGCGGCGCGCGGTGGGGCTCACCGCCGCCGCCGTACGCAGCACCAGGCGCTTGGCCCAGGGGACTTCGACGCGCTCGCCGCCGGGCCGCAGGAAGCGGGAGCCGAGCACCACGTCGGCGCCCCGGGCCCGGGCCACCGCCAGCATGGTGATGACGTCCTCGACGCGGTGCTGGCCGTCGGCGTCGAAGGTGACGAAGCGTTCGGCACCGGGCTGGGACAGTGCGTAGTGCAGCCCGGTCTGGATCGCCGCGCCCTGCCCGAGGTTGACGGGGTGTTGGACGAGGTGGGCGCCGGTACGGGCGACCTCGTCCTGGGAGCCGTCGACACTGCCGTCGTCGACGCACACCACGTTGGGGAAGGTACGCAGCGCCTCTGTCACCACTCCGGCCACGACCGGGGCTTCGTTGTAGACCGGGATGATCAGCCAGACATCACCGAAGGTGCGCTTACTGGCAAGGCGCGGCGCGCCGGAAATCACCATGGGAAGCGCACCCTTTCGTCAATTATTCAACCGATTGTGGACGCTCCGCGGGGTCCCGGAAATTGGTCCCCTGTATCGCATCCGTCCACCCAGCTTGACGGTCGAAGTGACGCATAGGTTGCATCCGAATGGCATAAGTCACCCGGATGGAGAGCAGGATCGCGGTGATTGCCGCGCCGACCGCATAAGCGATCTCGACCCGGTCACGGATAGGCAACGGACTGAACGTCACCGCGAGCAGCGCGGCCGTGCCGACCGCCCAGGAAACCAGTTGCCGGCCGTGGCCGCCGGTGGTCTGCAACGCCTGGCCGAGCACCGAGGCGAGCATGTAGCAGAGCGTGCCGGCCGACAGCCAGGCGAAGTCCGTCCAGCCGAGCAGATCGGGCGAACCGAACAGCCGTGGCACCAGCCACGGGCCCAGCGCCACCGCCACCACCCCGCCCGTGCCGCCCAGCAGGCCGGTGAACGCGGCCGTACGCAGCAGCAGTTGGCGGTAGGCCGCACGGTCGCCGGCCGCGACGGCCTCGGACAGCCCGCGCAGCAGCGACGCCTGGAGCGAGCCGAAGACGAACAGCGGCACCCGGGCCAGCACCACCGCGGACAGCAGCGCGGTGATGAACGCGGTGTCGTCGGGTGCCAGCAGCTTCACGCTGATCACCGAGATGTTGACGAGCAGTTGGGCGAGCAGCGTGGAGGGGATCAGCGCGAGCAGGCCGGACCACAGCGCACGCCACGGCAGTGGCGGCGACGTCCGGAGCGCCGTCGCCCCGCCCGTCCGGGCGGCCCCGCCCGCCGTCTCACCGGCAGAAGCGGCACCAGTGGCCCCGCCTGCGACGGCGCCGGCCGCGACGCCGGCGGCGGCAGCGGCGACATCCGCGCCGGCCACGGGCTTCACCGCGCTCACGCCCTCCGCGCCGTACCGCGCCGCGCGCAGCACCCACGGCAGCGTGGCCGCCACCGACAGCAGTGTCGGCACCGTCAGCACCGCGGCGAACAGCAGCGGCGAGTGCGTCCCGGCCGCCGCCAGCAGCACCGAGAACACCACCCGCAGCGCGCCGTCCAGCGCCAACTGCGTGCCGTACACCCGGAATCGGCCGGTGCCGGCCAGCATGCCGCGGGTCACGTACGCCACCGACAGCGCCCCGAACGCCGCGCACAGCGCGCCGACCAGGGAGAGGTTGCCGTCGAAGAGCCGGTTCGCGACCGGGTGCGCGAGGACCGCCACCGGCACGCACACCGCGGCCAGCAGCCCCAGCGAGGTGGCCAGGCCGCGGCGCAGCACCGGACCGGTGCCCTCTCCCGCCACCACCCGGGCCGCGACCAGCCGGGTCATCTCCTGCTCGATCGGGAAGAAGAGCCCGAGGCCGACCGAGAAGACCAGCGTCCACAGCACCGACACGCCCGCCATCCGGTCGGACGGCAGCGTGCGGCCGGCGGCCGCGAGCTGGATGTAGCTGGCCAGTCCCAGGACCGCGGTGCCGGCCCCCACCAGCGCGGTGCCCGGCGGCAGCACCGCCAGCGCCCGCCGGCCCAGCCGCCGCGCCCGCCCGCCGGCCGCGCCGGCCGGGGCCTCAGCCACGTTCGGCTGCCACCAGGGCGGGGAACGCCTCGGCCAGCGCCGACCGCCAGTCGCGGATCGGTTCGATGCCGGCCGACTGCCACCGGTCGTGGCCGAGCACGCTGTACGCCGGGCGCGGCGCGGGGCGCGCGAACGCCGCGCTGGTGGTGGGCCGGACCCGCTCGGGGTCCGCGCCCAGCAGCCGGAAGATCTCCTGGGTGAAGCCGAACCAGGTCGTCTCGCCCGCGCTGGTGCCGTGGTAGACGCCGGCCGGCGCGTCGCCGGCGAGCGCGGCGGTGCCGAGCCGGACCAGATGGTCGGCCAGGTCCGCGGTCCAGGTGGGCTGCCCGCGCTGGTCGTCCACCACGTCGAGGGTGTCCTTGACGCCCTCCAGCCGGATCATCGTGCGGACGAAGTTGCCGCGGGCCGCGCCGTACAGCCACGCGGTGCGCACCACGTAGCCGGCGTCGGGCAGGGTGTCGAGCACCGCCCGCTCGCCGGCCAGCTTGGTGCGCCCGTAGGCGCCGCGCGGACCGGTGGCGGCGTCCTCGGCGTACGGCTGGTCCGCGTCCCCGGCGAAGACGTAGTCGGTGGAGACGTGGATCAGCTTCGCGCCGGACTTGGCGCACGCCTCGGCGAGGTGCCGGGGCCCGTCGCCGTTGATCCGCGCGGCGTCGGCCTCGCGGCTCTCCGCGTCGTCGACCCCGGTCCAGGCCGCGCAGTTGACGACCAGGACGGGCTGGTGCTCGGCGATCGCGGTGGCGACCGCCTCCGGGTCGGTAATGTCCAGGGCGGTGCTGCCCATGGCCACCACCGCGGTGTCCGGCTCGGTCCGCAGCCGGACCAGCAGGTCCTGGCCCAGCATCCCGGCGGCGCCGGTCACCAGCCAGGTCGCGTTCGGCGGTTTCACAGTGTGGCGCGCTCCTTCAGCGGCTCCCACCAGGCCCGGTTCTCCCGGTACCAGGCGACGGTCTCGGCCAGGCCGGTCGCGAAGTCCTTGCGCGGCACGTAACCCAGCTCGGTACGGATCTTGGTGCAGTCCACCGAGTAGCGACGGTCGTGGCCCTTGCGGTCCTCGACGTACTCCACGGAGTCCCAGCCGGCCCCGCACGCTTCGAGCAGCAGGCCGGTGAGCTCCTTGTTGGACAGCTCGGTGCCGCCTCCGATGTTGTAGACCTCTCCCGGGCGGCCGAGGTTCCGTACCAGGTCGATTCCCTGCACATGGTCGTCGATGTGCAGCCAGTCCCGGACGTTGCCGCCGTCGCCGTAGAGCGGGACCTTGCCGCCGTCCAGCAGGTTGGTGATGAACAGCGGGATGACCTTCTCCGGGAAGTGGTGGTGCCCGTAGTTGTTGGAGCAGCGGGTCACCCGCACGTCCAGGCCGTGGGTGCGGTGGTAGGCGAGCGCGATCAGGTCGCTGGACGCCTTGGCCGCGGAGTACGGCGAGTTCGGCTGGAGCGGGTCGGTCTCGGGCCAGGAGCCCTCGGCGATCGAGCCGTACACCTCGTCGGTGGAGATGTGCACGAACGTCCGCAGGTTGTTGCGGAGCGCCGCGTCCAGCAGGGTCTGGGTGCCGGCCACGTTGGTGGTGATGAACTCGGTGGCGCCCAGGATCGAGCGGTCGACGTGCGACTCGGCGGCGAAGTGCACCACCTGGTCGTGCTCGGCGACCAGCTTGTCGACGAGCTCGGCGTCGCAGATGTCGCCCTGCACGAAGCGGAAGCCGGGGTGCGCGCGGACCTCGTCGAGGTTCGCCGGGTTGCCCGCGTAGGTCAGCTTGTCCAGGACGGTGATCGCCACGTCCCCGGGCCCGGTCGGGCCGAGCAGCGTACGGACGTAGTGGGAGCCGATGAAGCCGGCCCCGCCGGTCACCAGTATGCGGTCGGTCATGACGAGATCTGCACCTTGCTGTGATCGCCGAGCACCAGGCGGTGCGCGGCAGGGTTTCGGGGGGCCGGGGTCACTTCGACGTTGCGCCCTATGAGCGACGCCTCGACCCGGCGCACGCCGGTGAGCGAGGAGTCGCGCAGCAGGATCGAGTACTCGATCTCGCTGTCCTCGATCCGGCAGTTCTCCGAGACGGAGGTGTACGGGCCGACGTATGCGTCGCTGATCACCGAGTTGCGGCCGATGATCGCCGGACCGACGATCCGGCTGCCGGCCACCTTCGCGCCGGCCTCGATCCGGACCCGGCCGATGATCTCGCTCTCCGCGTCGACCTCGCCGAGCACCTCGGGTTCGAGGGTGTCCAGCACCGACCGGTTGACCTCCAGCATGTCGGTGACGTTGCCGGTGTCCTTCCAGTAGCCGGAGATCGTGGTGGAGCGCACGTCGCGCTGCTCGTCGATCAGCCACTGGATGGCGTGGGTGATCTCCAACTCACCGCGCCAGGACGGCTTGATGGCGCGCACCGCCTCGTGGACGGCCGGGGTGAAGAGGTAGACGCCGACCAGCGCCAGGTCGCTCTTGGGCTGCTTCGGCTTCTCCTCCAGGTTCTTCACCCGCCCCTGCGCGTCGAGTTCGGCGACGCCGAAGGAGGTCGGGTTCGGCACCTTCGTGAGCAGGATCTGCGCGTCCGGGCGCTCCGCCCGGAACTCCTCGACGAGGCCGCTGATGCCGCCGACGATGAAGTTGTCGCCGAGGTACATCACGAAGTCGTCCTCGCCGAGGAACTCGCGCGCGATCAGCACCGCGTGCGCCAGCCCGAGCGGCGCGTCCTGCGGGATGTACGTGACCGCGATACCGAGGGCGGAGCCGTCGCCGACCGCCTCCTTGATCTCCTCGGCGGTGTCGCCGACGATGATGCCCACCTCGGTGATCCCGGCTTCGGCGATGGCTTCCAGGCCGTAGAACAGCACCGGCTTGTTGGCGACCGGTACCAGCTGTTTGGCCGAGGTGTGAGTGATCGGCCTGAGGCGGGTGCCCGCCCCGCCGGAGAGCACAAGTGCTTTCACGTTACGTCCCATGCAGATGGATTCAGGGGGCGGTCACTGCGGGTCGCGACCCGCGCCCCCGGCTGCGAGCATACCCGGACGTCACCCCGCGTTTCGCTCCTGGACATCCGACGCCAACTCCTCGTCGGCGCGCCGTTGCGGAGTGGTTCGTTCCATTTCGGCCCTGGCCTGGGCGGTCGGACCGTCCAGCGGATCGACATCACCCGTCTGGCCCAGAGCGGCCTGCTGGACGAGCCGGACCTCGGCCTTGTGTGCGAGGTCGCGCACCGCCTGCGAGAACCGCTCGATGGAGGTCGGGTGGTCCGGGCCGAGCAGGTACTGCTTGATCTCCTTGCGCGACCCGGCCAGCGGGTCGAGCTCGGGGGTGACCACGGCCGTGACCAGCTCGCCGACCCGGCTCGCCGAGTTGTCCAGGATGAGCGCGGCGCGGGCGGCGGTGTTCTGCCGCTTGAACTCCTCCTCGCCCAGTTCGGCCGAATCGGTGATGGCGTACGGCTTGCCGGTCGCCACGAAGTCCGAGACCACGCTGGAGATGTCGGAGACCATCGCGTCGGACTCGTTGAAGCACTCGTACAGGTGAGGCATCGGGCCGGTGACGACCTTGTGCTCCCAGGCGCTCAGCGACTTCCAGTACGCGGCGTTCCACCGGGCGCGCAACTCGGCGAGCCGCGCCGTGAGCTGCGGGTCGGCGATCGAGTCGCGGGACATGATCGCCATGTCTCCCTCCGCGGAGGTCGCCTCGGCCACCAGCGAATCCAACTCGGTCTCTATCGACGCCAGTTCGGCGCGGGCCGTGGCCTGCGCCGCCTTGCCCTCGGCGATCCGCGCGGACCACGCCGGGTCGGCGGCCCGCTGGGCGTTCGCCTTCGCCAGCACCGCGACCACCTTGTCGTGGGCCCGCTTCGCCTTCGGGTTCACGGTGCCGGTGAACGGGTGCGGCTTGTACAGCACCCGGACCGGGGTGGCGGACGCGACCAGGCCGCGCACGATGTTCACGCCGGCCAGCATCAGCGAGGTGTTGCCGGGCTCGTCGGTCCAGCCCTCCCAGGTCGGCGCGTACAGCACGGTCGGGATGCCGGTCGCGGCCGAGCCGTCCCAGGCGGTGATCCCGGCGAGCTGCGGGCGGCCCACCTCGACCACGTCCTCGTCACGCACCCCGACGTCGGCGAGCGCGTACCGGTCCCGGCCCGCCTTGCCGGCCGACCACACCTCGTCGTACGCCTTGCTGAACGGGTTGATGCTGGCGACCTTGTCGCTGTCGCCGTGGCCGACGAAGACGTGCTTCATGCTCGGCACCCGCAGCAGGTGGATGTTCTTGCCGACGTTCGCCGGGTACAGCGCGACCCGCACGGTCGACAGGTCCATGTTCATCAGGTGCACCGCGCCCGGCACGCACAGCACCGGCACCGCGGTGTCGGCGAGCTGGAGCAGGATCGCCCGCTCGCGCAGGATCACCAGCGGCCGCTCCCCCGGCATGTCCGCCATCGTGTCCAGCCACATGTTGACCTGGTACGCGGAGTCCGGCGAGCCGGAGAAGTACAGCACGGTGCTCGGCCGGTACGCCCGCAGCCAGGTGTCCATGAACGCCAGCGCGTCGTCGGTCTTCGCCGGCAGCCGGCGGCGGGTGAGGTACGGCGCCAGGGCCAGCGTGTACACGATGCCCAGGCCCAGCGTCAGCGCGGCACCGAGGTAGACGAACGCGATGTGCCCGGCCTTCGCGTACAGCAGGAGGCCGATCACCGCGAACAGGTCCAGGTGCAGCATCTTCTCGGCCGCGCGCGAGGTCAGCAGGCCCGACGGCGCGTTGGTGATGCGCATCCCGCTCAGGTCGATGTTGCGGGTGCCGAACGGCAGCTTGCGGCGGTTGCGGATCAGCGTGATCAGGGCCGCGTGCGGGGCCTGCATGCCGTAGAAGACCAGGAAGCAGACGATGGCCGCGGAGAACGCCCGGTTGTTGGCGAGGTTCATCTGCGCCATCAGCAGCACCAGCGTCAGCTCACGCAGCAGGAAGCGCAGCGACAGCCCGGCCCGGGCCTTGCCCAGCCGGTTGATCAGGTACGAGCGGCGCTGGTGCAGGAACCAGTCCGTCACGTAGCTGACCGCGCCGGCGGCCACGAAGAACCACAGGCTCGGCAGCAGCGCGGCGATCACCAGGCACGGGTAGCTGAGGAGCATGAGCAGCGCGGCGGCGAGTTCGCCGCCGGACGCCACACGGGCCATGCGAATGGCTTTTGAGATCACGGGGTGACTGCTCCAGTGCGATGTCGAATGAGACGTCGAATGAGGATACGGAGATCGGGTGAGGCGGAGTGGCGGTGCGGGAAGGGGCGGGCCGGCCGGCGCCGCGCTCCCTCATCAACGGACGAAGTCCCTGGGCGCACCGTGTCACGCGGGCCCAAGGACTGTCGATCCGTTCCGGTAAGGATTACTGCTCGTCCTCCCCCTGGGCGAGAACGTGTGCCAGCGCGCGCTCGATCCCGGAGGCGCCGGACAGGCCCTGCATCGGGTCCTGCTGGCGGACGTCGATCACATGGCCGGTGAGGGTGGAGAGCAGGACGTCGAGCGAGGTGCGGGCGACCGCCTCCGAGGAGAGCAGCGAGCCGGCCGGCTCCTGGCCGAACGCCTTGGTGCGCATCGGCGTCGCGGTGCGCTCGGGGTTGACGCAGTTGACCCGGATGCCGTCGCCGGCCCACTCGTCGGCGAGCGCCTGGGTGAGGTTCACCATCGCGGCCTTGGTCGACGAGTACAGGCTGTACTCGGCCCGTCCCCGGGTGTAGCTGCTGGAGGTGTAGAGCAGCAGCTGGCCGCGGGTCTCGGCGAGGTACTTGTGGGAGGCGCGGGCGATCTGCACCGGGGCGAGGTAGTTGACCCGCAGCGCCTCTTCGATGGTCGCGTTGTCGGTCTCGGCGAGCTTGCCGATCCGCAGCACGCCCGCGGTGTTCACCACGTAGTCGACCCGGCCGGTCTCCGCGTAGGCCCGCGAAAGCGCGTCGTCGACGTGCTCGGGGTCCTCGACGTGGGTGCCGGTGGTCGAGCGGCCCAGCGCGAAGACCTTCGCGCCGTATCCCTCGGCCATCGCCGCGATGTCGGCGCCGATGCCGTAGGAGCCGCCGAAGACCACCAGGGTCTTGTCGGCGAGCAGCTCGCGGTACGCCGCCTCGTCGGACTGGCCGGGGGCGGCGGTGGAGGCGAGCTGGAAGAGCTTGTCGGCGATGAAGACGTCCACCGGGGTGGTCACCTTCATGTTGTGCTCGTCGCCGGGGACCACGTAGATCGGCACGTCGGGCAGGTACTTCAGCACCACCGAACAGTCGTCGGTGGCCTGGAAGTTGGGGTCGCCGCCGGCGACCTCGTAGGCCCGGCGGATGGTGGACAGCCGGAACGCCTGCGGGGTCTGGCCGCGGCGCAGCCGGGAGCGGTCCGGCACCTCGGTGATGAACTCGCCGTCGCCGCCGTGGGTGCGGGTGACGATGATGGTGTCCGCGGACGGGATCGCCACGTCCACCGCTTCGTACCGCTCCAGCGCGGCCACGCAGTCGGCGATCACGCGCTGCGAGATCAGCGGGCGCACGGCGTCGTGGAAGAGCACGTTGCGGTCCTGGCCGGGCTCGAGCTCCTCGCTCAGCGCGGCGATGGCCCGCTCGGTGGTCTCGTTGCGCGTCGTGCCGCCCTCGATCACCCGGCTGACCTTCTTCAGACCGGCCTTCGTGACGATCTTCTCGACGTCCGGGACATAGCCCGGCGCCATCAGCACGATGATGTCGTCGATCGCGTCCGACTGCTCGAAGATGGCGAGCGTGTGCTCGATCACCGCTTTACCGGCGATCTTCAGCAGCTGCTTGGGAATCGACAGGCCGACCCGCTGCCCCGTGCCACCGGCAAGGATGACAGCGGTGGTACGGGAGTGGGCAAGGTGCAGGGACACGTGAGACCTACCTAGCGGCAACAAGAGATACGGGGATCGTCTCACCCCCGGTAACCGTCTCGCAAGGCGGGGTTCACCGAGGCGCCCCTCGCCGCAAGGTCCTTCGACCACGGGGAGGGGCGGCCAGGAGGTCCGGTCACCCTCCGAACGGATGGAACTCGTCGTAGGCGTCGGCGGCCTCGTCGTGCTCGGCCTGCCGGTCGCGACGCCGGCTCGCCGCGGGCCGCGGCGTGTCGAAACGGTGGTCCTCACCGCGCCGCCCCAGCATCTCCGCACCGGCCGCCAGCGACGGCTCCCAGTCGAAGACCACCGCGTCGTCCTCCGGCCCGATCGCGACGCCGTCGCCCGCCTTCGCCCCCGCCTTGACCAGCTCGTCCTCGACACCGAGCCGGTTGAGCCGGTCCGCGAGGTAGCCGACCGCCTCGTCGTTGGTGAAGTCCGTCTGCCGCACCCAGCGTTCGGGCTTCTCGCCACGCACCCGGTACAGCTCGCCGTCGTAGGTGACGGTGAACCCGGCGTCGTCGACGGCCTGCGGCCGGATCACCACGCGGGTGGACTCCTCGGCCGGGCGCGCCGCCCGCGTCTCCGCCACGATCCCGGCCAGCGCGAACGACAGTTCCTTGAGCCCGGCGTGCGAGACCGCGGACACCTCGAAGACGCGGTAGCCGCGCGCCTCCAGGTCCGGCTTGATCATCTCCGCCAGGTCCTGCCCGTCGGGCACGTCGATCTTGTTGAGCACGACCAGCCGCGGCCGGTCCTCCAGCCCGCCGCCGTACGCCCGCAGCTCCGCCTCGATGACGTCGAGGTCGGTCACCGGGTCGCGGTCGGACTCCAGGGTCGCGGTGTCCAGCACGTGCACCAGCACCGAGCAGCGCTCGACGTGCCGCAGGAACTCCAGGCCCAGCCCGCGGCCCTGGCTCGCGCCGGGGATCAGCCCGGGCACGTCGGCGATCGTGTAGACCGTCGAGCCGGCGTTGACCACTCCGAGGTTCGGCACCAGCGTGGTGAACGGGTAGTCCGCGATCTTCGGCTTCGCCGCCGAGAGCACCGAGATCAGCGAGGACTTCCCCGCGCTCGGGTAGCCGACCAGCGCCACGTCGGCGACGGTCTTCAGCTCCAGCACGATGTCCCGGGCCTGCCCGGGCACCCCGAGCAGCGCGAAGCCGGGCGCCTTGCGCCGGGTCGAGGCGAGCGCCGCGTTGCCGAGGCCGCCGCGGCCGCCCTGCCCGGCGACGTAGGTGGTGCCCTGGCCGACCAGGTCGGCCAGCACGTTTCCGTCCCGGTCCTGCACGACGGTGCCGTCCGGCACCGGCAGCACCAGGTCGCTGCCGTCCTTGCCGGAGCGGTTGCCGCCCTCGCCCGGCTTGCCGTTGGTCGCCTTGCGGTGCGGGCTGTGGTGGTAGTCGAGCAGGGTGGTCACGTCCTGGTCGACGACGAGGATCACGTCCCCGCCCCGCCCGCCGTTGCCGCCGTCCGGCCCGCCGAGCGGCTTGAACTTCTCCCGGTGCACGGAGGCGCAGCCGTGGCCCCCGTTACCCGCGGCGACATGCAGTTCGACGCGGTCCACGAAGGTGGTCATGGGTGCTTCCTCCAGAACGTACGGGTTTCCCACGGTTCTTACGGTCCTACTGGCCTTGTAACACGCCGAGGGCGGCCCCACTTCCCGGAGTCCGGGAAACGGGTCCGCCCTCGAAAGTTCTTACGGCTCGCCTCAGGCGGCCGGAACGATGTTCACCACGCGGCGACCGCGCTTCACGCCGAACTCGACCGCACCGGCGGACAGCGCGAACAGCGTGTCGTCCTTGCCGATGCCGACGCCGGAGCCGGGGTGGAAGTGGGTGCCACGCTGGCGGATGATGATCTCACCGGCGTTGACGACCTGGCCGCCGAAGCGCTTCACACCGAGCCGCTGAGCGTTGGAGTCGCGACCGTTCCGGGTGGACGATGCGCCCTTCTTGTGTGCCATCTCTCCTCAGTCCCTTACTTCGCAGCCGCGGCGGGGATGCCAGTGATCTTCAGCGCCGTGTAGTGCTGGCGGTGACCCTGGCGACGGCGGTAACCGGTCTTGTTCTTGTAGCGCAGGATGTCGATCTTCTGGCCCTTGTGGTGGTCCACGATCTCGGCCTCGACCTTGATCCCGGCGAGCACCCACGGGTCGCTGGTGACGGCTTCGCCATCGACGACGAGCAGCGTCGAGAGCTCGACCGCGTCGCCGACCTTGCCGGTGGGAATCCTGTCAACCTCGACGATGTCGCCGACGGCCACCTTGTGCTGGCGGCCACCACTACGCACGATCGCGTACACGCGGAACTCACTCTCTCGCTCGATTCGAAAACCCCTGATGCCAGCCACTCCATAACTGCCGCGGAGGGGCCTCTCCCGGGAAGCCCGGGAGGAATGTGCTCAGGCGAAGGCGCAGAAACGCCGAAGGTCAAGGCTACGGACCGCGTCCACCCGGGTCAAATCCGGCCAGGGTCGAGCAGGACCGCCCGGGTTGCCCGCGCCCCTTGGCAGTGGCTGCACTGACCAGGGGCACGTGGGGGCACCACCCAGGCGAAGCTCTGGGGGAGAACCGCGCGGCGAACCGCCGTGGACCGCAAGGTCCCTTACGGCGCTGACGGGGCACCCCGGAGGGTCCGCCTCGCTACTCCGCGGGCGAACTCGCCTTCTTCGTCGCGGCCTTCTTCGTCGTCGTCTTCTTGGCCGCCGTCTTCTTCGTCGCGGCCTTCTTCGCCGTCTTCTTGGCCGCCGCCTTCTTCGCCGGGGCCTTGCGGGCCGCCCGCTTCTTGGGCTCGGCCCCGGCCTCCGCCGACGGCTCACCGTCAGCCTGCTCGGCCCGCTCGGCCTGGTCGGGCGCAGCCTCCGCAGGGGCGGCCTCGGCGGACGGTACGACCACCACCGCCGCTTCCTCCGCTGCCGCGGCCGGCGCCCCCGCGGGCGCGGTCGCCTTACGGGTGGCGCGACGCCGCGCACGGGCCGGCGGCTCCGTCGAGACGGCAGGCTCCGGCTCGGCCTCGGGCTCGGGCGTGGCCGCCACGGGCTCCGCGCTGACCACGACCACCGCGGCCTCCTCGGCGGCGGGCGGCGCCCCGGCCGGGGCGGTCGCCTTGCGGGTGGCGCGGCGGCGCGTACGGGCCGGCGGCTCGGTCGAGACGACCGGCTCCGGCTCGGCCTCGGCCGGCTCGACCTCGGGCTCGCTGACCGGGACGACCACGACGGCCGGCTCCGGCTCGTGGTCCGCCGCGGCGGGCGCGCCCGCCGGGGCCGTGGCCTTGCGGGCACCGCGGCGCCGGCCACGGCCACGGGAGCCGTTCGCGGCGGCCTCCGCCTCCGCGGCGCTGCCGAACCACTCCTCCTCGGGGTCGCCGACCGCCGGCACCAGGTCCGACTCGCCGACCTCGATCGGCTCCAGCTCCGGGAGTTCGGCCTCGTCGCCCTGCGCCTGCTCGGCCTCCACGGCCGTCTCGTGCTCGTGGTCGTGGTCGTGCTCGCCCACGCCGGCGCCACCACGGCGCCGCTTGCGCTTGCCGCCGCCACCGGTGGTGGTCGCCTGGTCCATGTGGACGATGACGCCCCGCCCGTTGCAGTGCACGCACGTCTCGGAGAAGGACTCCAACAGCCCCTGGCCGACCCGCTTGCGGGTCATCTGCACCAGGCCGAGCGAGGTGACCTCGGCCACCTGGTGCTTGGTCCGGTCCCGGCCCAGACACTCCAGCAGCCGGCGCATCACCAGGTCGCGGTTGGACTCCAGCACCATGTCGATGAAGTCGACCACCACGATCCCGCCGAGGTCGCGCAGCCGCAGCTGGCGGACGATCTCCTCGGCCGCCTCCAGGTTGTTGCGGGTGACGGTCTCCTCCAGGTTGCCGCCCTGCCCGGTGAACTTGCCGGTGTTGACGTCGACCACGACCATCGCCTCGGTCTTGTCGATCACCAGCGAACCGCCGGACGGCAGCCACACCTTGCGGTCCAGCGCCTTCAACAGCTGCTCGTCGATCCGGAAGTTGGCGAAGACGTCGACCTCCGACGTCCAGCGCGACAGCCGGTCGACCAGGTCGGGCGCGACGTGCGAGACGTACTCGTGCACGGTGGACCACGCCTCGTCACCGCTGACGATGACCTTGGAGAAGTCCTCGTTGAAGATGTCGCGGACCACCCGCACCGTCATGTCCGGCTCGCCGTACAGCAGCGTGGGCGCGTTGCCGCTCTTGGACTTGCGCTTGATGTCCTCCCACTGCGACTGGAGCCGCTCCACGTCGCGGCGCAGCTCGTCCTCGCTGGCGCCCTCGGCGGCGGTGCGCACGATGACGCCCGCGTCCTCGGGGACGACCTTCTTCAGGATGGACTTCAGCCGGGCCCGCTCGGTGTCGGGCAGCTTGCGGCTGATGCCGGTCATCGAGCCCTCGGGCACGTAGACCAGGTAGCGGCCGGGCAGCGAGACCTGGCTGGTCAGGCGGGCGCCCTTGTGGCCGATCGGGTCCTTGGTGACCTGCACGAGCACCGGCTGGCCGGACTTGAGCGCGGACTCGATCCGGCGCGGGCCGCCGGACATGCCCAGCGCCTCGAAGTTGACCTCGCCCGCGTACAGCACGGCGTTGCGGCCCTTGCCGATGTCGACGAAGGCGGCCTCCATCGACGGCAGCACGTTCTGCACCTTGCCGAGGTACACGTTGCCGACGTAGGAGGTCGACTGCTCCTTGTTGACGTAGTGCTCGACGAGGACGTTGTCCTCCAGCACGCCGATCTGGGTGCGGTCGCCGTTCTGCCGGACCACCATGACGCGCTCGACGGCCTCGCGGCGCGCCAGGAACTCGGCCTCGGTGATGATCGGCACGCGGCGGCGGCCCTGCTCGCGGCCTTCGCGGCGGCGCTGCTTCTTCGCCTCCAGGCGGGTGGAGCCCTTGATGGACTGCACCTCGTCGGAACCGGTGCCGCCCTCGTAACGGGAGCGCGGCTCGCGGACCTTGACGACGGTGCGCTCCGGGTCGTCGGTGCCGGTGGCGGCCGCGTGGTCGTCGCCGCCGTCCGAGCCGCGGCGGCGACGGCGGCGCCGGCGGCGGCTGCTGGAGGAGGAGCCGCCCTGGGCGTCGTCGTGGTCGTCGTCGTGCGCGGCGCCGTTGTCGTCCTCGTCGTGGCCCTCGGCCGACTCGTCGGACTCGTCGTCGGAGCCGTTGTCGTCGTGGTCCTGGTCGCCGGACTCACCGCGGCGACGGCGGCGGCCGCCGCGGCGGCGACGGCGGGACGGGCGGTCGTCGCCGTCCTGGTCGGCGTCGGAGCCGTCGGCGCCCTCGGCGCCGTCGTGGTCGTCGTGCTCGTCCGCCTCGTCCTGGTCGGCGGCGGCGCCGGCCCGCGCGGGCTCGGCCTCCTGCTCGTCGGCCGCGGCGGGCGACTGCTCGGGGGCGGTGCCGCGACGGCGGCGACGGCGCCGGGGGGTGCGGTCGTCGTCGGCCTCGGTGTCGGCCTCCGCGCTCTCGTCGGAGGTCGCGGCCGGCTCGGCGGCAGCGGCGGGTGCGGCCTCCGCGGGGGCGCCGGCCTCGGGGGCCTGGAACACCGGCGGCTGGAAGACCGCGACGGCCGGGCGGGTGGCGCGGCGGCGGCCGCGGGTGGGCGCCTCCTCGGCGGGCTCGGCGGCGGCGTCGGCCGCGGGCGCGCCGCTGGTCTCGGCGGTCTCGGTGCGCACGTCGATCGTGATGGACTCGACGGGAATCCCGAAGGCCGCGGCGAGGGCGTCGGCGGCCTCGGCGGTCGCGTCGGCGACGGTCTCGCCGTAGCCGCGGATCTCGTACGCGTCGTCGATCTCGACGCCCCAGCCGTCGCCGTCGCGCAGCGCCCGGCCGGTGTACGGGTGGTGGCCGGTGGCGTCCTCGCGGGGCGCGAGCGCGCCGGGCTTCAGCCGCCGCAGGCCGTCGCCGGCGGAGAAGGTCGGTACGGCGGCGCCCTTGCGGCCGCGGCGGCGGGAACGGCCGCCGCTCTGCTGCTCGTCGGCGGCCGGCGCGGATGCCTGTGCGGCAGCCGGTGCGGGCGCCTGCTCCGGGGCGGGCTCGGGGGCCGGCGCGGGAGCGGCGGAGCCGCGGGTGGCCCGGCGGCGGGTGCGCGCGGGGGCGGCGGGGGCCTCGTCGGCGGGGGCGCTGGCGGGGGCCTCCGCTGCGGGGGTCGCGGGGGCGGCCGGGGTCTCGGCCTCCTCGGCCGGGGCCGGGGCCGGGGTACCCGCGGGCGCGGTCGCCTTGCGGGTGGCGCGGCGGCGCGGGCGGGCGGGCGCCGCGCTCTCGTCGGCGGCGGGCGCGCTCTCCTCCGCGGCGGCGGGGGTGGCGGGGGTAGCGGCGGCCGGGGCGGTCACCGTCTCGGCGGCGGGGGTCTCCTCGGCGGCGGCAGGCGCACCCGCCGGAGCGGTCGCCTTACGCGTGGCACGACGACGCGGACGCGCCGGAGCGGCCTCCGCCTCACCCTCGGCAGCGGGCTTGTCCTCCGTGGGAGCGGCCTCGGCGGCCGGGGTCTCCTCGGCAGCGGCAGGCGCACCCGCCGGAGCCGTCGCCTTACGCGTGGCACGACGACGCGGACGCGCCGGAGCGGCCTCCGCCTCACCCTCGGCAGCGGGCTTGCTCTCCGTGGGAGCGGCCTCCGCGGCCGGGGTCTCCTCGGCAGCGGCAGGCGCACCCGCCGGAGCCGTCGCCTTACGCGTGGCACGACGACGCGGACGCGCCGGAGCGGCCTCCGCCTCACCCTCGGCAGCGGGCTTGCTCTCCGTGGGAGCGGCCTCCGCGGCCGGGGTCTCCTCGGCCGGGGCCGCGGCGGCGGACTTGCGGGTGGCGCGGCGGCGGGGTGCGGCCGGGGCCGCCTCTTCCGTGCCTGCGGCGCCGGACGTGTCGGTGGCGGTGTCCGCTCCGGGCGGGCCCGCCGGGCGGGACGCGGCGCGACGGCGGCGGCGGGGTGCCGCGCTCTCGTCGGCCGCGGCGCCGGAGGAAGTGGTGTCCGGGGTGGAACCCGGGGTGGTCTCGTCGTTGTCGGGCATTCGGGCAGTGCTCCCGTCGTGCCCCCGGGCGCCGCGCCTGGAGTTCCGGGGTCGGCGGGCCGCTTGGGTCGCGGTGGCCGTCCTCCGGGGGCGCGGGCGCCGCACGGGGGCTGCTGTCTCGCTCATCGGCCCGCCCCGGTGGGGGGCCGACGAAAGTCTCGTGTGGTCAGCGTCGCCGGACCCGGGTGGCTCCCTGGTGCGTCGGCAACGCGTCGACGCCGTACCTAGGCGGAACCGGCAGGTACCGCCACAGCGTCGCGATCTGGCGCGAGCGGGTCGGTGACCGTGCCGGACTCCTCGTCGAGCGGCCCCTGCGCCAGCCTGGTCACCGCTACGGGGACCGGCGGCGCGAGGTCGGCCGTCGCATGGAGGCCGGACAGTACGTCGTCGGGTCGCACGGCAGGTGTCAGGTGTCGTACAACCAGGCGCAGTATCGCACAGGCGCCGCTCCGCGGCGCGCCGGGACCCGGATCTGCCGCGTCCGTGTCCGCCGCACCGGCCGCCGCGTCGGCCGCGGAGACGACCTCGAACCGCGCGACGGCGGCCCGGCAGTCGAAGGTGCGGACGCCGTTCTTGGTGGTGCGCTGTACTTCCACGGTCTCGGCGGCGAGGAACGCGGCGACGGCCCGGCGGGCCTCGTCGGGCTCGACGCCGTCGAGCCTGAGCTGCCACACCGACGCCTCCAGCCGCTCGGCCAGGCCCGACGTGCGGGCGTCGACCGCCTCGATGACGTCGAGGCCGGTGGGCAGCGACTCGTCGAGCAGCAGCCGGAGTTGCTCGGGGTCGCGCGGTGCGGCGAGCGCGATCTCCAGATACTCCGCCTCGCTGCCGACGCCTGTCGGCGCGGCGTTCGCGTATGACACCTTCGGATGCGGGGTGAACCCGGCCGAGTACGCCATCGGCACCTCGGCGCGGCGCAGGGCCCGCTCGAAGGCGCGCTGGAAGTCGCGGTGGCTGGTGAACCGGAGGCGGCCGCGCTTGGTGTACCGCAGGCGGATGCGCTGCACCGCCGGTGCCGGCGGCGGGCCCTCTGGCTGTCGCTTGCCCAGTGTCGCTCAGTCCTTCGTGTCGGGTCGTGTACCACGCGCCCGCGTGCCCATTCCGGCGCACCCGGGCGTCCCTGCACCTCCAAGGTTACGCCGCATGCCACAGGCCTCGCGCCGCCCGCGATCCGGCCTGTGGACAACCGCCCGCCCGCGGTCGCGACGACGCCTCCCGTGCACCTGCTCCCCCGCCCGCCCCATCCGGTGCCCGGCGCCCCCGCCCGCCGCCCACCGACCCGCGCGGCTTCCGCCGCTGTTCATCCCGCGCTCCCTCCCTCGCCATCATGGTCTCGTATTCATAACGGGTCTGGACCCAACTTCCGGGCGGCGGGTATCCCGTCCGCACCCGCTCGCCGCCGCCCGCGTACCCACCCAGCAAGGAGCCCAGCCCGTGACCTCCCCCTTCGTGTCCCGCCGCGCGCTGCTCGGCGGCGCCGCCGGCGCGGCCGCGCTGACCGCGTTGCCGATCAGCGTGCGGCAGGCGCTCGCCGCACCCGCCCGCCCCGGCCGGCTGGAGGACATCCAGCACGTCGTGGTCCTCATGCAGGAGAACCGCGCCTTCGACCACTACTTCGGCACCATGGCCGGCGTCCGCGGCTACGGGGACCGCACCGCCGTGCGCGGCGTCAACGGCCGGCCCGTCTGGGACCAGCCGGACCCCTCCCGCGCCGAGGTCTACCTGGCACCGTTCGCGATGGACGCCGCCCACACCAGCGCCTACCAGCAGGGCGCTGCCGCGTTCGGCTACGGCGACAGCATGAACGCCCGCAACGACGGCATCGGCGACGGCTACGTCACCCGGCGCGACAGCGGCCGGCTCGGCCAGGGCTACTACGCCCCCGCCGACATGCCCTTCTACAACGCGCTCGCCTCGGTCTTCACCATCTGCGACAACTACCACGCCTCGATCGAGACCAGCACCAACCCCAACCGCGAGCACTTCATGACCGGCACCAGCGGCGGCAGCCTCCGCGAGTTCCCGGTCATCGACAACACCGAGGTGTCCGCCGGCTACGAGTGGACGACGTACGCGGAGCGGCTGCAGGCGGCCGGGATCAGCTGGAAGACCTACCAGGCGCAGGAGAACTTCGACGACAACGCGCTCGCCTGGTTCTCCGCCTTCCACCAGGCGAAGCCCGGCCAGCCGCTGTACGACCGCGGTCTGGCCCGGGCCGGTGACGCGGCGAACGCCGGCAACCCGTGGGCGATGGGCGACGCGCTGGTGGCGGCGTTCGGCGCCGACGTGGCCGCGGACGCGCTGCCGCAGGTGTCCTGGCTGGTGGCGCCGGCCGCGCTGTCGGAGCACGCCAGCTACGCGCCGCCGGACGGCGAGAACCTGACCGCGCGGCTGCTGGCGGCACTGGCCGCGAAGCCCGAGGTGTGGGCGAAGACCGCGTTCTTCCTCACCTACGACGAGCACGGCGGCTTCTTCGACCACCTGCTGCCGCCGGTGCCGCCGCTCGCGGCCGGCCGCGGTGACTCGACGGTCTCCACCGACGGCGAGGTCGTGGTGCGGGTGGCCAAGGGCGGCAGCACCTTCTACCGGGTGGTGGACCAGCGCGGCCGCTACCGGGTCGCGGCCGCCGACGGCACCCTGAGCTGGTCGCCGAACCTGCCCGCCGGGGAGACCGTGACCGCGGGGCCGTTCCCGCTGGGGCTCGGCCTGCGGGTGCCGATGATCGTGGCCTCGCCGTGGACCCGCGGCGGCGCGGTCGACTCGACCGTCTTCGACCACACCTCCGTGATCAAGTTCCTGGAACGGCGGTTCGGGGTGCACGAGCCGAACATCAGCGCCTGGCGGCGCGCGGTGACCGGCGACCTCACCTCGGCCTTCGACTTCTCCGGCGACGAGCCGCGGTGGCCGTCGCTGCCGGACACCAGCGGCAACCGGCAGAAGGTCACCGACACCGGCAAGCTGCCCGCGCCGACCGTGCCGAGCCCGCAGGTGCGGCCGGTGCAGGCGCGCGGCACCCGCACCGCGCGCCCGGTGCCGTACACGCTGAGCACCCGGGGGCGGCTGCGCGGCGGCGCTCTGGAGCTGGACTACGCCAACTCCGGTACGCAGGCCGCGGTGTTCGCCGCCTACCCGGCGCCCGGGGTGAAGCCGCGGTTCTTCACCGTCGGCGCCCGCAAGCGGCTGTCGGACTCCTGGAAGGTCGGCGCCGACGGCTACGACCTGCGGGTGCACGGCCCCAACGGCTCGCTGTGGCACTTCCGCGGCGGCCAGGGCGACACGTCGGAGGCGGTGTTCACCGAGGACGTCCACCGCCGCGAGCTGCGGGTCGAGCTGCGCAACGGCGGCCGCCGCGCCCGCACCTTCACCGTCGGCGACCTCGCGTACGGCGGCGGCACCCACGAGGTGCGGATCGACGGCGGCCGGACCCGTACGGTGACGCTGCCGGTGGCCCGCGAGGGCTGGTACGACGTGGCGGTCGGCGCCGGGGACGACCTGTTCTGGCTGCGCCGGGCGGCCGGGCGGCTGGCCGACGGACGGCAGGGCGTCACCGACCCGGCGATGGGGCTGCCGGACGCGCTCGTCGCCGAGGTCGCGCTCGCCTCCGGCTCGACCACGGTCGACGAGCCGGTGGTGGTGCCGGGCGCCCCGGCCACGGTGTCGGCGGTGCTCACCGCGCCGGACGCGGCGGTCGACCGGATCGAGGCCGCGCTGGTGGTGCCGGCCGGCTGGTCGGTGCGCACGCTCGCCGCCCCGCCGCAGCGGCTCGCGCGCGGCGCCTCGGCCACGGTGCGCTGGCAGGTCACCGCGCCGGCCGTGCTGGCGAACGTACGCGGCCGGGCCGGATCGCGGGTGGCGCTCGCGGACGGCGAGGTCGCCGCGCGCACCGCGCCCTCGATGAAGGGCTACCTGCTCGGGGAGGACTTCGAGTCGCTGGCCGGGCAGTTGAAGCCGGCGGTGAACCTGAACGTGCCGGCGGGCGTGCTCGGCTGGACCGCGACCCCACCGGCCGGCTGGTCGGTGACGAACGCGCCGGGCATGCCGCAGGGCACCGCGGAGGAGCAGGGCTGGTCGTTCATGACCAAGCGGTTCTGGCTCGCGTCCGACAGCCAGGACCGCGGGAGCTTCACCCGCGGGCTGGGCATCGTCGCGGTCGCCGACCCCGACGACTGGGACGACACCGGATCACCGTCGTCGAAGGGGCGGTTCGACTCCACGCTCAGCTCGCCCGCGGTCGCGATCCCGTCCGGTACCGCGCAGTTGTACCTCGGCTTCGACTCGCACTACCGGCAGGAGGCGCCGCAGACCGCCACCGTCACGGCCGCGTTCGACACCGGCGAGGAGACGGTGCTGCTCACCTACAGCGGCGCCGCCACCGGCAACGACAACGCCGGCGGCGACGCGGAGAACCAGCTGATCACCCGCAAGATCGCGGTGCCGGCCGGGGCGGCCGCGGTGACGCTGAAGTTCCGGATGTTCGACGCCGGCAACAACTGGTACTGGGCGATCGACCACGTCCGGCTGGGCCTGACCCCGGTCACGGACTGACCCCGAATAGCCTTGCGGGGAAGCGGAATTGACGAACCGTCACTCCGATTGCCACGCGGCCTACTTGCTCATGTCCGGCGGCGGCCCGAAGCCGCCGCCGGGCGCGGGCGGGAGCGGAGACGCGGGCGCGGGCGGAGGCGGAGGGGCCTGCCGCGGTGCCTGCCGCGGGGTGCCGAACAGCGCGGACCCGACGGCCCGCCGGGCGTCGGCCAGCGCGACCCGGACCGGGTGCAGGATCTCCCGGCGGACGAAGCGGAGCACCGCGCCGATCACACGGAGGACCGGCGCCCCGGTGTAGCGCCAGACGAAGGCGATCGGCAGGAAGACCAGCACCCGGAAGAACCAGCCGATGCCGCGGCCGATCAGCCGGGCCACGTACGCCCCCGCCTGCCAGGCGGCCGCGACCGCCGCACCGATCTCCCGCCCGACCGGCACCAGCGCCTTCTGCCACAGGAAGACCAGCGGCACCACAAGGAGGTGCTCCAGCAGCCAGGCCAGGCCGATCACGACCCACCGCAGCCCGTAGCGCCACAGCGCCACCACCGGCAGGACCAGCACCCAGCGCACCACGAACGACACGGCCAGGCCGATCGCCCGCAGCACCGGGAACAGCACGTAGGTCCACAGCCACACGGCGGGGATCACGATCAGCACCCGGCCGACCGGCACCAGGACATGGCGCCAGATCGCGGAGAGCAGCAGGCCGAACGCGCGCAGCGGCGGGTACAGGACGTACTGCCACAGCGCCCGGCACACCCAGGCCAGCGCGTCCCACAGCAGTTTCAGCGGCAGCACGACGACGAACGCGACGACGCGCACGGGTATCCGGACGACGGCGGCGACGCAGCCGTCGCCCTGCCCCTGGGGGCCCTGCGGAGCCCGTGGCACGCCCGGCGGCCGCGGTCTGTCGTAAGCCATGGCCAGAACTTATCGGACCAGTGCGGGGTACCGTGGGAGTACCGGAGGCATTTCGTGCGCGGGCACTCGCGCCGGCGCCGCCGTCGGAACGGTCGAGCGCGGTCCGCCGTCGTCGTACGGGCACCGCGCGGCGAGGTGAAACACCGATGACCATCGCCATAGCCCTCGCAGTGATCGCGGTCGTGGCCGTCGCGGGCGTGTGGGTGCTCCGCAGACAGGCGGGCGAGCAGCGCGACGGCGGTCCCGCACCGCACATCGAGGACGGCCCGCCGGCCGGCGCCGAGGAAGGCGCCGAGGTCCAGCCCGCCGCCGACTTCCCCTGGCGGGAACCCCCCGAGGAGCGCCCCGGCGACGACGGCCTCCCGCCACCCCACGACCTGCCGCCGTCCGCCTCCCCGGACGCCGTGCCCGCCGGCCCCTTCCCGGTCCGGCGCGACCACGAACCTGGAGCGTGACATGACCACAGGCCGCGCCCTTCCCCGCCCCGGCGCGGACGTGACCTACCCGAACCCGCCACGCGACCCCCCGGCGGAACAGCCCGTCCGCCTCGCGCTGACCGGGTCGGCCGCCGGGCCGCAGCGGCTCGACGGCGTCTGGTGGCCGCGCTCGCACGACCTCGGCGACTGCCTGCCCAGCCTGCTGGCGGCGCTGGAGGAACGCTGGCCCGGCATCGGGCGCGTCACGGTCAGCCGCTCGATGTGGCGCCACCGGCCCGAGTCCCTGGAACTGCCCGACGGCCGGACCGTGCACATCACCCGCTCCCCGGCCGACCCCGACCGCCACACCATCCGGCTGGTCTCCTACGGCGTGGGCCGCTGCGACCTGCTGGTCGTCCCGCCGGGCACGGCTCCCGACGAGGCCCGCCGGCTGATGGCCGAGTCCCCGCCCGGGGCCGCGCCCGCGCGCTGAACGGGCCGGTCGCGGCGCCCTCGCGAGGAGTAAAGTCGAACGTGCCGAGGGTATTTCGTGCACATATGACATGATTGCTGCCGCTTTCGGTGGTCGTCTCGACCCATCGAGGATGTGACTGCCATGGTCGCCCTGGTCACGGCGTTGATCGTCATCGCCGTCATCGTCCTGATGCTGCTGGCGCTGAGCGTCCGCAACGTGCAGCAGTACGAGAAAGGCGTGGTGTTCCGGTTCGGCCGGCTGCTGCCGGAGATCCGCGAGCCGGGCCTGCGGCTGATCCGGCCGATCGGCGACCGGATGCGGAAGGTGTCCATTCAGACCGAGGTGTTCGGCGTGTCACCGCAGGGCGCGATCACCGCGGACAACGTGACGCTGACCGTGGACGCGGTGGTCTACTTCCGCGTGGTCGACCCGGTCAAGGCACTGGTCAACGTGACCAACTACCCCGCCGCGGTCTCGCAGATCGCGCAGACCTCGCTGCGGTCGGTGATCGGCCGCGCGGACCTCGACACGCTGCTCTCCGACCGCGTCCAGGTCAACGCCGAGCTGAAGAACGTGATGGACGCCCCGACCGAGGGGCCCTGGGGGCTGCGGATCGAGCGGGTCGAGATCAAGGACATCGCGCTGCCCGAGTCGATGATGCGGTCGATGTCCAAGCAGGCCGAGGCCGAACGTGAACGGCGTGCCCGTGTCATCGCCGCCGACGGCGAGTTCCAGGCGTCGCAGCGCCTCACCGACGCTGCGGCGACCATGGCCGACACCCCCGGCGCCCTCCAACTGCGCCTGCTCCAGACCGTGGTGGACGTGTCCTCGGAGAAGAACAGCACCCTCGTGATGCCGTTCCCGGTGGAGCTGCTGCGCTTCTTCGACCGGCTCAGCGACAAGGACGGGCAGTCCCCGACGACAGGTTCGACGCTCACACGGCTCGCGGACGAAGCCGCGACGGACGGCGCCGGCACGGACGGCCGCCCGGCGGACGGTGCCCACGTGGCGGACGAGCCGTCCACCGAGGGCGCCCACCTGGCCGAGGCGCCCTCCGCCGACGGCGTCCGCGGGCTCACCCCGCACGGCTGACCGCACGGCTGAGGACCCCGGCAGTTCCCGGCACGGTGCGGGCCCGCCACTCGGGCCCGCACCGCGGTGTGCTCGTGCGCTCGTGCGCTCGTGCGCTGGTGCGCTCAGGGCGCCGCCAGCAACGCGCTCAGCGCGGACGCCTCCGTACGCCAGTCCGCGGTGCCCCCGCCGGACCAGTCCTCGGTCACGCGGTTGAGCCCGTCACGCGCGGTGGACCACAGCGAGTCGGCCTGCTGGTCGGCGAAGGAGCCGTAGGCGTTGCCGGTGACGGAGTCCAGGTCCTGGAGATAGCGCATGAAGACGCCCTTGAACTGCTTGGCGTTGTCGTCGCAGGAGGGCGTGCCGGCGTCACAGGACTCGGTGAGCACACCGCCGCTGACCAGCGCGGGCGAGGCCACGGCGGCGTCGGCCAGCCGGCGGGCGGTGGTGAGGTCGGCGGCGTCGCCGGTGGCGCGGTACATCTCCACGGCCGCGCCGATGGCCAGCCCCTGGTTGTAGGACCACACGGTCTGCCCGTTGTTCGCGCAGCCGCTGGTGATGCCGTCGTTGACCAGGCCGGAGGAGTTGATCAGACCGCTGTCCTGGAACCACTGCCAGGAGGTGGTGGCCCGGCCCAGCCACGTGGTGTCGCCCGGGATGCGGTCGTGCAGTTCGGCGGTGAGCCGGACGTACAGCCCGTTGGTCACCGCGTTCTTGTAGGTGCGCTCCCGGTCCCACCACACCCCGCCACCGCAACTACTGGTGTCCCACAGCCCGTTGACGTAGTTCGCGATGGTGACCGCCTCGTCGAGGTACGTCCGGTCGCCGGTGAGGTCGTAGGCGTCCACCCAGGCCAGCGCCCACCACTCGGAGTCGTCGGTGGCGCGGCTGATGAAGTCGCCGTCGATCGGGTCCGAACTGCGGGCCCCGGCGGGGAAGGACGCCTTGTCGATCTGGAAGGTGCGCTGCACGATCCACAGGTAGCGGGTGTCGCCGGTCTGCCGCATGTAGTCGATGACGGTGCTCAGCGCGACCGCCGAGTTCCACCAACTCGACGGCCAGTAGGCGGTGTTCGGGTCGTAGGAGTACATCAGCGCGTCGGCGGCGGCCGACGCTTTGGACAGCACCGGGCGCGCCCAGGCCGTGCAGCTGCCGTTCTCGCCCTCGACCGCGCGGCCGCACGCGCGCACCGCGCCGCCGTACAACCGCCCCAGCGGGTCACTGGTGTTGAAGCGCGCCGTGGCGGTGCCGGTGGCGCCCGACGGTGTGCTGGTACGGCCCTTGGAGGAGCCGTCCGGCCAGCTCGCGCCCTGGTCCCAGGACCGGTCGAGCCAGATCTCGTCGCCCGCGGTGCCGCCGGAGATGGTGCCCCAGGCCATGCCCGAACTGTCCATGTGCAGCGCGATGGTACGGCCGCTGAGCGTCGTGGCGGGGACCGGCTGGGTGTCGCCGGGTGCGCTGCCCGCGCCGTCGCAGGCGGCGGCGCACACGTCCAGGTGCGCCCAGGAGGTGCAGCCGACGCCCTGCGCGTCGCCGCAGGCGCGCAGTACCGCGCGGCGGTGGCCGGTCGGGTCGTAGAGGTTGTACATCAGCGTGCGGGTGCCGGTCCACGTCGACGGGATGGACGCCTCGCCGAGCAGCCCGTCCCACGTGGCGCCGCCGTCCCAGGAGCGATCCAGCCACACCGAGTCGCCGGTCTGGCCGCCGTCGATGCTCGCCCACGCCATGCCGTCGGTGTCGTCCACGTGCAGCCGCACCACCCTGCCGTTGAGGGTGAGGTCCGGCACCGGGAAGGTCTCCTGCGCGGCCTGCGAGGGGTCCAGGGTGTCGCAGTACAGCGCGCACACCTGGGTGGAGTCGGCCGCCGACACCGCACTCGCACCAGCCGCTCCGACCCCCTGGAGCAGCGCCGCCACCGCGAGCAGCAGCGCCACCAGCAGCGGCCCCGCCCCCCTGCGCGTCCCCGGCACCCTACGCATGACGCCTCCTCGGACCCGTCCGTCTTACAACGATGGAAACGGAGCACTCAGCACGCATGAGAGCACGGCGCCCATTGACATGTCCACCACCATGACAACGATGGCACCGATTGGCCGAATCCCGCGGTCGCCGACCCGCGGCGCTCCGGCTCGGAGCGCGCGGGCCGGCCCCCGGGGTCAGGAGGCGCTGGGACCAGAGGAGTTGGTGACCGTCAGGGGGAGGAGCTTCTTGCCGGTGGGGCCGATCTGGATGTCGAGGTCGAGCTGGGGGCAGACGCCGCAGTCGAAGCACGGGGTCCAGCGGCAGTCGTCCACCTCGGTCTCGTCGAGGGCGTCCTGCCAGTCCTCCCACAGCCAGTCCTTGTCGAGACCGGAGTCGAGGTGGTCCCAGGGCAGGACCTCCTCGGCGGTGCGCTCGCGGGTGGTGTACCAGGCGAGGTCGAGGTCGTACGCCGGCAGGGCCGCGTCGCAGGCGCGCAGCCAGCGGTCGTAGGAGAAGTGCTCGCGCCAGCCGTCGAACCGGCCGCCGTCGGCGTACACCGCGCGGATGACGGCGCCGACCCGGCGGTCACCGCGGGAGAGCAGTCCCTCGATGATCCCGGGCTTGCCGTCGTGGTAGCGGAATCCGATGTTGCGGCTGTACTTGCGGTCGCCGCGGATGGCGTCGCGCAGCTTGGCCAGCCGCGCGTCGGTCTCCTCGACGCCGAGCTGCGGCGCCCACTGGAAGGGGGTGTGCGGCTTGGGCACGAACCCGCCGATGGACACGGTGCAGCGGATGTCGTTCTGCCCGGTCACCTCGCGGCCCTTGGCGATGACCTTCCGCGCCATGTCCGCGATCTGCAGGACGTCCTCGTCGGTCTCGGTGGGCAGCCCGCACATGAAGTACAGCTTCACCTGGCGCCAGCCGTTGCCGTACGCGGTGGCGACGGTGCGGATCAGGTCCTCCTCCGACACCATCTTGTTGATCACCTTGCGGATGCGCTCGGAGCCGCCCTCCGGCGCGAAGGTGAGGCCCGAGCGGCGGCCGTTGCGGGTCAGCTCGTTGGCGAGGTCGATGTTGAACGCGTCGACCCGGGTGGAGGGCAGCGACAGCCCGACCTTGTCCTGCTCGTACCGGTCGGCGAGGCCCTTCGCGACGTCGGCGATCTCGGTGTGGTCGGCGGAGGAGAGCGACAGCAGGCCGACCTCCTCGAAGCCGGTCGCCTTCAGCCCCTTCTCGACCATGTCGCCGATGCCGGTGATGGAGCGCTCGCGCACCGGGCGGGTGATCATGCCGGCCTGGCAGAAGCGGCAGCCGCGGGTGCAGCCGCGGAAGATCTCCACCGACATCCGCTCGTGCACGGTCTCGGCGAGCGGGACCAGCGGCTGCTTGGGGTACGGCCACTCGTCCAGGTCCATCACGGTGTGCTTGGACACCCGCCACGGCACGCCGGAGCGGTTCGGCACGACCCGGGAGATCCGGCCGTCGGGCAGGTACTCCACGTCGTAGAAGCGCGGGACGTACACCCCGCCGGTCCTGGCCAGCCGCAGCAGCAGCTCGTCACGGCCGCCCGGGCGGCCCTCGGCCTTCCACTGCCTGACCAGGTCGGTGATGGTGAGCACGGCCTGCTCGCCGTCGCCGATCACGGCCGCGTCGATGAAGTCGGCGATCGGCTCGGGGTTGAACGCGGCGTGCCCGCCGGCCAGCACGATCGGGTCGTCCTCGGTGCGGTCGGCGGCGTCCAGCGGGATGCCGGCGAGGTCGAGCGCGGCCAGCATGTTGGTGTAGCCCAGCTCCGTGGAGAAGCTGAGCCCGAAGACGTCGAACGCCCGCACCGGGCGGTGGCCGTCGACGGTGAACTGCGGCACCTCGTGCTCGCGCATCAGCGCTTCCAGGTCCGGCCACACGCTGTACGTGCGCTCGGCAAGCACGCCCTCGCGCTCGTTGAGCACCTCGTAGAGGATCATGACGCCCTGGTTGGGCAGGCCGACCTCGTACGCGTCGGGGTACATCAGCGCCCACCGCACATCGGCGGCGTCCCAGTCCTTGACGGTGGAGTTCAGTTCACCGCCGACGTACTGGATCGGCTTCTGTACGTGCGGGAGCAGCGCTTCCAGGCGCGGGAAGACCGACTCGACAGGCATCTCGGCGACTTTCGTGTGTCCTGATCTTGCGGGCGCCCCCGGCGGACCACCGCCGGGGGGAAGGTGACCCTCCACAGTACCCGAGGCGCGGCAGGTGCCCGGCCCGCCCGGGGCCCGCCCGACCGCCGCGCTTCGGAACCCCGGGCCCGCGCCCCGGCACCCTCGAAGGTCACCCCTCGCGTTCCGCCGCACTCCACACCTCGGGCAACTGCTCCTCCGCCCGCGCCGCGATCCCCAGCTCGGCCCGCTCGATCGCCTCGTACGGTGCCGTGTCCTCCCCCGCCGCCTCCGCCCGCCCGCGCACCCGCGCGACGGCCGCCCGGCACATCACGCTGTCCTGGTGCTCGCCGAGCAGCTGCTGGAGCGCTTTCATCCGCGCGGTGTACCCGGCGGCCTCCGCACCGAGCACGGGTTCGGCCGCCTCCCCCGCGTAACGCGCCCGCTTGGCGGCCTTGCGCGCCTCGTGCAGCGCGACGTCCCGCGCCTGGCCGGGCGGCAGCGCGAGCGCGGCCCGTACGGCTCCGCGCAGCCGCCTGCGGTCGTGCCCGAGCACGTCGGCGACCACCTGCGAAGCGGGCCGGTCGGCCGCCGGGAGATACGGGGGCGCGGCCAGCAGCCCGTCGAAGGCGTCGAGAAGCGCGAAGTAGCGGGCGCTGTCCAGGGCCCGCACCACGTCGGTGTGCGCGTCGGCCGCGTGCGCCTCGGCGTTCCACGTCCCGCCCGGCGGCCCCTCCCCCAGCCTCCGGCGCACCGCGTCGAGCGCCGGGCCCCGGTCGCTCGGGTCGTCCGGGTCGTCCGGGTCGAGTTCGGACAGCCGACGCGCGAGGCGGGCGGCGAGCACCTCCCGGTCCCGCTCGGCCCCGAGGACCTCGGCGAGCCACTTCAGTTCGGCGCCGAGCGGATCGGTCTCGGCGCGGTCCAGGACGTGGCCGAAGCTCTTCAGCGCGGAGCGGGCCCGCCGGGTGGCGACGCGCATCCGGTGCACCGCGTCCTCCCCGGCGTGCCGGACGGCCGGATCGAGGGCGACGATCGCGGTGAGCTGCGCGCGCAGGTACGCCAGGGCGACGGCGCCCGCGGTGGCGTCGGGCCCCGGCCGTTCCGGCCGCCCGCCGGCGGGCTCCGGCCGCCGCCCGCCGAGCGCGCGGACCAGCTTGGAGGGCGCGTCGGAGCGGGTCACCCCGGCGTCGCCCAGCCGTCGCTCCACCGCGTCCAGCAAAGCCTCGTCGCCCGCGTACAGCTCGACCTCGATCTCGGACCAGGCCGGCCCCGGCTTCGCGTTGACCTGGTCGTAGGCGACCTCGGCGAGGGTCCGGTCCTGGTCGTCCAGGAGCAGCACGCGGCTGCGTACGGTGCGCAGCCGGACGATCGGCGTGAGGATACGGCCCCGGACGAGCGCGGCGACCTCGGCGCGCAGGTCCTCGGGCGGAGTGCCGGGCGCGCCGAGCGGGGCGTGGATCTCGGTGCGGGTGTCGGGGCGGTCGGTGGGGAGTTTCAGGTGCCAGCCGTCGTCGTCGCCGCCCTCACGGCGCCGCAGGGTGATGCGGTGGGAGGTGAGGGTGAGGTGGGCGGTGTCGTAGTAGACGGCGTTGAGCCGCAGCGGGGGCAGGGCCCGGGTGCCGGCGGTCAGCCCGGTGAGGTCGGGCAGGTCGTTCCGGGGCCCGGTCTCGTAGGTGCGTTCCGTTTCGGCGAGGCGACGGCCCATAAGGGGACCGTATGCCCGCATCGGTCCCTTGGCCAGACCCGTCGCAGGCATGGCACCCGGGCGGACCTGCGAACGCCGGCGCCACGCCGGGCAGCTCACCGGGCACCGCGCCCGGCGGTCGGGCCGTGTTGGGGAAGGAGCGCCGCCCGCCCGAAGGGCGGGGCCCGTGGCGTCTGGCGCTCCCCCCTGCCTGCGGCGTTGGAGGTGCCCCCGGATCGCACGGCGGAGGACCGCCCTGGTCGTGGGCCGGCTCGGAGGCCCGACAACGAAGCGAGCGTGCGTGCCAGGCGCCACATGGGGGCGCCTCCCCCGCCGAAGGCAGGGGAGGCGCTTCCGGAACACGGCCTACGCCGACATGGGCCGCTGCATCTTCACGGACTGCAGAATCCCTATGGCCACGAAGTTGGCGAACATCGATGATCCGCCGTAGGAGACAAAGGGCAAGGGGATGCCGGTCACCGGCATGATGCCGAGCGTCATGCCGATGTTCTCGAAGGACTGGAAGGCGAACCAGGCGACGACGCCGGCCGCCACGATGGTGCCGTACAGGTCGGTGGCGTTGCGGGCGATGGAGCAGGCCCGCCAGAGGATCACACCGATCAGCAGGACGATGAACGCGCCGCCGACGAAGCCCAGTTCCTCGCCGGCCACCGAGAAGACGAAGTCGGTCTGCTGCTCGGGCACGAACTGCCCGGTGGTCTGGCTGCCGTGGAACAGGCCCTTGCCGAGCAGCCCGCCGGAGCCGATCGCGATCCGGGCCTGGCTGGTGTTGTAGCCGACACCGGACGGGTCGAGCGCGGGGTTGGCGAACGCCGCGAACCGGTCGATCTGGTACTTGTCGAGGATGCCGAGCTGCCAGACCAGGATGGAGCCGACCACCCCGGTGACGATCAGGCCGAACACCCAGCGGGTGGACGCCCCGGAGGCGAGCAGCACGCCGAGCACGATCGCGCCGAGCACCATCACCGACCCGAGGTCGGGCATCATCAGGATGACCAGGATGGGCAGCGCGGCCAGCGCGAGCGACTGCATCACCCGGCGGTGGTCGGGGTGCTCCTGGTCGCCGGCGTCGACCCGGGCGGAGAGCACCATCGCCATGCCGATGATGATGGCGATCTTCACGAACTCCGTCGGCTGGAGCGAGAATCCGCCGCCGATGATGATCCAGGAGTGCGCGCCGTTGACGGTCGAGCCGAGCGGGCTGAGCACCGCGAGGATGCCGAGGATGGACAGCGCGTAGAAGAACGGCACGATGGTGCGCATCCGGTGGTGCCCTATGGCCATGGCGCCGATGCACAGCGCCAGGCCGATACCGGCGTTCATCACATGGCGGATCAGGAAGTAGTACTGGTCGCCGTGGGTGAGGTTGGTGCGGTGCCGGGTGGCCGAGTAGACCAGCAGCGAGCCGATGAAGCACAGCAGCACCGTGGCGAGGAAGAGCAGCCAGTCCATCCGGCGCACCACGGAGTCCCGCGCGAGCAGCTTGCCCATGGTGGAGCGCTCCGGCGTGAACCGCCGGACGGAGTAGGTGTTCGCGCTCATCATGTGTTCTTCCTGCCGTACAGCAGCTTCTCGGTGCGGGTCGGGGTGAGCGCGGCCAGTACGGGCGCCGGGTCGCCGCCTCCCGCTCCGGCCGGGGTGTTGGCGAAGCTGTCGGCGACCGCGGTGGAGAACGCGGCCTGCTGGGCGCTCACCGCCGCACCGTCGGCGGAGATCTTCGGCAGCGTGGTGACCGGCGTGGGCATGATGCCCTTCTTCGCGTCGATCTTGGTGCTGTCCTTCTGGATGCCGTACATCGACTCGTAGATCCGGCGGATCGCGGTACCCGAACCGCCGGAGCCGGTACCACCCTGGGAGATCGTCATGACGATCGTGTAGTCCTTGGTGTACGTGTCGAACCAGGAGGTGCTCTGCTTGCCGGAGACCTCGGCGGTACCGGTCTTGGCGTGCAGCGGGATCTTGTCCTGCGGCCAGTTGCCGAACTTCCAGTCGGCGGTGCCCTCGGTGACCACGCCGGCCAGTGCCTGGTTGATGTACTTCAGCGTGGACTTGGAGTCGGGGAGCTTGCCGGTCACCTTCGGCTTGATGGGAGTGACCGTCTTGCCGTCGGGGCTTATCACGGCCTTGCCGATGGACGGCTGGTAGAGCGTGCCGCCGTTGGCGAGGGCCGCGTAGATCCGGGCCATCTGGATCGGGGTGACGAGGGTGTCGCCCTGGCCGATCGCGTAGTTCACCGAGTCACCGGCGCGCAGCACGTAGCCGTCCGGGCAGTTCTCGATGGCGATGGCGATGCTCAGCGGCGGGTTCTTGTCGTTCTTGTGCTTCTTGGCGGTCGCGCACCAGTCGGCCTTGTTCTCCTCCCAGAAGTCCTGCTTCCACTGGCGGTCCGGTACCCGGCCGGTGACCTCGCCCGGCACGTCGATGTCCGTCTTCGCGCCGAGGCCGAAGTCGTGGGCCGTCTTGTAGAACCAGTCCTTGGGGTGCTTCGCGTCGGTCCCGCCGTCCTTCTTCCACTGGTCGTAGGAGATCCCGTAGAAGACGGTGTCGCAGGAGACCTCGAGCGCGCGGGCGAGGGAGATCGGGCCGTAGCTCTCGTTCTCGTCGTTGTGGAAGACCTGGGAGCCGATGTTGAACGACGACGAGCAGTCGTACGGGCCGTCCTCGCTGTAGCCGGCCCGGATCGCGGCGGAGGTGGAGACCACCTTGAAGGTGGAGCCGGGCGCGGACTCGCCCTGGATGGCGCGGTTGAGCAGCGGGTAGTTGGACTTGGTGTTGGTCAGCGCCGCGTAGTCCTTGGCGGAGATGCCGCCGACCCACTCGTTCGGGTCGTAGGTGGGCTCGCTGGCCATCGCGATGACCTGACCGGTCTTGTTGTCCATGACGACCGCGGCACCGGAGTCGGCCTTGAAGTTCTTGTGGGTGACCGGGTCGTACGTCTTGCGGGCGGTCACCATGGCGTCGTTGAGTTCCTTCTCGGTGACCGCCTGGACCTTCGCGTCGATGCTGGTGACCAGGTTGTCGCCGGGGGTGGCCGGGGTGTCACCGGCCTTGCCGATCACCCGGCCGAGGTTGTCGACCTGGTACTTGGTGACGCCCGCCTTGCCGCGCAGCTGGTCGTCGTAGGTGCTCTCCAGGCCGGAGCGGCCGATCTGGTCCGAGCGCAGCAGCGGGTTGCTGGTCTTCTCGGAGGCGGCCACCTCCTTGTCGGTGACCGGGGAGAGGTAGCCGAGCACCTGGGCGGCGTTGGCCTTGTCCGGCGCGGGGTAGGTGCGCACGGCGGTCGGCTCCGCGGTGATGCCGGGGAAGTCCTCGCGGCGCTCCATGATCTGGAGGGCCTGCTGGGTGGTGGCCTTGTCGGTGATCGGGATCGGCTGGTACGGCGAACCGTTCCAGCACGGGCGCGGGGTCTGCGCGTCGCACAGCCGCACCTTGTCCATCGCGTCCTGCGGCTTCATGCCGAGGACGTTCGCCAGCCGGGTCAGTACGGCCTTGCCGTCGTCCGGCTGCTGGAGCAGGTCGGTGCGGTTGGCGGAGACCACCAGCAGGGTCTGGTTGTTGGCGATCGGCACGCCCCGGTCGTCGAGGATCGAGCCGCGCACGGCGGAGGTGACGACCTGCTGGAAGTGGTTGCTGTTGGCCTGCGCGTCGTACTCCTGACCGTTGCGGATCTGGAGGTACCACAGCCGGCCGCCGAGGGTCAGCAGCAGCGAGACGACCAGCACCTGGAGGATGACCAGCCGGATCGTGACCCGCGATGTCCGCCCGGTCTCCGGGATGTTGCTCATCTCAATCGCTCACTTCTGCGCGCGCTCGGCACGAAACCGCACGCATCGTCGTCGTCTGCCGCCCGGCTGCCTCGCGCGCGTCGTTCGCCGTCATCGCCGTACACCCTTTGCCGTCATGCCGCCGCTGAACCTCGCCCGGCCGAACAGGCCGCGCTGCGGGGTGATGCCGGCGCCGGCGCCGGCCTTCGTACGGGATCGGCCGCGCGGCCGGAAGCGGCCACCGGAGCCACCGCCGGAACCGCCGCCGAAGCCCCCGCCGAAGCCGCCCGCCGCGTCGTCGGCGAGCGGGTCGTGGTCGAAGCGGCGGGCCAGCGCCATGATGAGCGGGACCACGAACGGCGCGAGCAGCAGGTCGTAGAGCGTCGCGGTGAAGACCAGCTTGGCCAGGCCGACGTGCGCGCCCGCGGTGTCGCCGACCAGGCCGCCGACGCCCGCGTAGAGCAGCGTGGTGGCGATGGCGGCGCCGATCACCACCAGCATCGGTCCGGCGGCGGTGCGCAGTTGGCCGCTTTCGGGCTTGGCCAGGCCGGCCGCGTAGCCGATCACGCACAGCACCAGGGCGTAGCGGCCGACGGCGTGGTCCGCGGGCGGCGCGATGTCGGCGAGCAGTCCGGCGAAGAAGCCGATCAGGCAGCCGCCGACGTGGCCGTAGGTGAGGGCCAGGCCGAGCACCGTCAGCAGCAGCAGGTCCGGGACCGCGCCGGGCAGGTGCAGCCGGGCCAGCACGCTGACCTGGGCGACCAGGGCGATCACCACCAGGACGGTGGAGAGCACGATCCGGTTCAGGCGCATGGCTCAGTCCCCGCTGGTGGTGGTCGAATTGGTCGGCTTGGTGCCCGGGGGAAGCGCGGTGTCCGAACTGCCGGAGCTCGGGGTACCGCCTGGCGTCGGGGAGTTCTTCGCCTTGGGCTTCGCGGTGTGCGGCGGGGTGGGCCGCGGCGGCAGCACGCTGTCGCGCGGATCGGTGCGCGGGCCGACCACGACCACGCCGACCACGTCCAGCTTGGTGAAGCCGACGAAGGGCTGCACCTCGACGGTCTTGGTGAGGTTGCCCGCCGACGGTTCGACGCTGACCACCTTGCCGACCGGGACGCCGGGCACGAACGGCTTGTCCGCCTCGGAGCCGAAGGTGACCACCCGGTCGCCCCGGTGCACGTCGGCCTTGCCGTCGAGCAGTTGGTCCCGCATCGGCCGGTTGCCCTGGCCGCTGGCGAAGCCGATCTCCTGGCTGCCCTCCAGCCGGGTGCCGACGGTGAAGTCCGGGTCGTTGGCGAGCAGGACCGTGGAGGTGGAGCGGCCGACGGTGGTGACCCGGCCGACGAGCCCGTCGCCGTTGATCACCGTCATGTCGCGCTTGAGGCCGTCGTTGCTGCCGGAGTCGATGGTGACCGTCCAGGAGAAGCCCTGGGCCGCTCCTATCGCGATGACCTGGGCGCCCTTGACGGTGTACTGCCCGGCGCCGGCGACCTTCAAGAGCTTGTCCAGCTCCTGGGCGCGGGCGCGGGTGGTGTCCTTGCTGCCGAGTTGCTGCTTGAGCTCGGTGTTCTCGCGTTGCAGCCGCTTGATGGTGCTGCTGTCGTGGCCGGAGTCCCGGACCGCGTCCACGGCGTTGCCGACCGGGTCGACGACGCCGGACACCGCGTTCTCCACCGGGCCGAAGGCGGACTGGGCCGCCCGCCGCGGCCGGTCGAGCGGTGAGTTCTCACCGCCCCGGATGTCCACGGTGATCAGCGCGAGCGCCACCACCACCAGCAGTACCAGCAGCAGCCGGCTCTCCTTTGTGTCCCTCACGGGCGCCAGTCCGTGCCTTCCTCATCGGACCCGCCGCCGCTGGGGCCGCGGCCGGTCGGAGCTACTGTGCTGGGTTGCGCCCGCATCCGGCGCCGCGGTGGTGACCGCGCCTGCGCCGAGTGGGGCGGTTCGTCTTCTGCGCCATCCGCTTCTGCGTCATCTGCGCGGGGCCGCGTCGAGGACCTGCTGAAGCGCCTCGAACTCCTCCACGCACTTGCCCGCGCCGAGCGCCACGCAGTCCAGCGGGGACTCGGCGATGTGGATGGGCATGCCGGTCTCGTGCCGCAGCCGCTCGTCCAGGCCGCGCAGCAGCGCGCCGCCGCCGGCCAGCACGATGCCGCGGTCCATGATGTCGCCGGACAGCTCCGGCGGGCACTTGTCGAGCGTGGTCTTCACCGCGTCGACGATCGCGTTCACCGGTTCCTCGATGGCCTTGCGCACCTCGCCCGCGGAGATCACCACGGTCTTGGGCAGTCCGCTGACCAGGTCCCGGCCGCGGATCTCGGTGTGCTCGTCGTCCTTCTCGGCGGCGAACGCGGAGCCGATGGTCAGCTTGATCTGCTCGGAGGTGCGCTCGCCGAGCAGCAGGCTGTACTCCTTCTTGATGTGCTGGATGATCGCGTTGTCCAGCTCGTCGCCGGCCACCCGGATGGACTGGGCGGTGACGATGCCGCCGAGGCTGATCACCGCGACCTCGGTGGTGCCGCCGCCGATGTCCACCACCATGTTGCCGGTGGCCTCGTGCACGGGCAGCCCGGCGCCGATCGCGGCGGCCATCGGCTCCTCGATGATGTGCACGGTACGGGCGCCGGCCTGGGTGGCGGCCTCGATCACGGCGCGGCGCTCCACGCCGGTGATGCCCGACGGCACGCACACCACGACGCGCGGGCGGACCATGTAGCGGCGGCGGTGGATCTTGAGGATGAAGTAGCGCAGCATGCGCTCGGTGATCTCGAAGTCGGCGATGACGCCGTCCTTCAGGGGGCGCACCGCCACGATGTTGCCGGGGGTGCGGCCGATCATCTTCTTCGCCTCGGCACCGACCGCGAGGATGCCGCCGGTATTGGTGTTGACCGCGACGACCGACGGCTCGTTCAGGACGATCCCGCGGCCCCTGACGTACACCAGCGTGTTGGCGGTCCCGAGATCGACAGCCATGTCACGGCCGATGAACGACATGTTGTTCGCCATGTGGATACGTCTGGCCTTCCCGAGCGTGGGCGGAGGTTCCATCGTAGTCGCGCCGGGCTGAGCGCGGCGTCGGGGTTCCGACGCCCATTGTCATCAGAACACACAGCGGACCTCAGTAATGGTGACGCCGTGTCGGAGTGTTTGGTTCCCGTTCGGCCCGGTACCTGCCGGAACGGGCGCGGCCACAGCGGCAGTCGGACCGTGGTCGCGCCGACTCACGGGACCATACGCGTCGCCGCCGCGTTACGCCAAGGTGGGGAAGAAGAGCTTGATCTCGCGCGCGGCGGACTCCTCGGAGTCCGAGGCGTGCACCAGGTTCTCACGGGTGATGGTGCCGAAATCCCCCCGGATGGAGCCGGGTGCGGCCGCGATCGGGTCGGTCGGGCCGGCCAGCGCGCGCACGCCCTCGATCACCCGCTCGCCCTCGACGACCAGGGCCACCGACGGGCCGGACGCCATGAACTCCACCAGCGGCTCGTAGAACGGCCGTCCGACGTGCTCGGCGTAGTGCTGCTCCAGGGTGCCGCGGTCCAGGGTGCGCAGCTCCAGCGCGTTGACCGACCAGCCGGCCTTGCGCTCGATCCGGCCCAGGATCTCGCCGACCAGGCCGCGGCGAACGGCGTCCGGCTTGAGGAGGACAAGGGTGCGCTGGGACACGGGGCGGCTCCTGACGGGTATGACAAGCGAATGTGACGACGAGCCTACAAGGCACGTGCCGGTCGGTTGTCAGGCGGCTTGTGTCGCGTGCCGGGCCCTGATCTGGTCGACCTTGCGCCCGAAGTGGATCGACGCCCACCACAGGGCGGCGAAGATCACGCCGAGCACGAACATCGTACCGACCACGAAGCCGCTGGCGATCAACCCGATCTGGAGCGCCCAGCCGACCACGACCGCCCACGGGCGGGTGACCACGCCGCACAGCAGTACGCACAGCACCATCGCGATGCCGCACACCGTCCACACGGTGCCCATCGACAGGTCGGGATGCTTCATCGCGACCAGCCCGGCGAAGCCGATCACGAAGAACTCGCCGATCAGCGTGCTCGAACACAGGGTCCGCATACCCGGGCCCCCTTCCCTCTGAAATCCGTCTGAGTCCGCGTACGCGGGTGAGTCCGCGTGCGCGAGTGAGTTCGCGTACGCGAGTCAGCCCGCGTGCGCGAGTAAGTCCGTTGACGCGTCCGCATCCCCGGCTCCCTTACCGGCGGGCCAGCAGCAGGCGGGCCTGGCCGACCGTGATGACCGAACCGGTGACCAGCACCCCGGCGCCGGCGTACTCGCCCTCGTCCTCGGCGAGGGTCACCGCGGCCTCCAGGGCGTCGTCGAGGCGCGGTTCGACCTGCACCCGGTCCTCGCCGAACACCTCCACGGCCAGCGCCGCGAGCGCGTCCACGTCCATCGCCCGGGAAGTGGAGTTGCGGGTGACGACGACCTCGGCGAAGACCGGCTCGAACGCCTCCAGCAGTCCGCGGACGTCCTTGTCGCCGCTCGGCCCGACCACGCCGACCAGGTGGCTGAAGCCGAACACCTCGCTGATCGCGGCCGCGGTGACCCGCGCGCCGGCCGGGTTGTGCGCGGCGTCCAGCACCACGGTGGGGCTGCGCCGGACCACTTCCAGCCGGCCGGGCGAGGTGACCGCCGCGAACGCGCCGCGCACGGTGTCCATGTCGAGGGTGCGCTGGTGCACGCTGCCGATGCCGAAGAACGCCTCCACCGCGGCCAGCGCCAGGGCCGCGTTGTGCGCCTGGTGCTCGCCGTGCAGCGGGAGGAAGACCTGTTCGTACTCGCCGCCGAGGCCGCGCAGGGTCAGCAACTGGCCGCCGACGGCCACTTCGCGGTGCAGCACGCCGAACTCCTCGCCCTCGCGGGCGACCGTCGCGTCCATCTCCACCGAGCGCCGCAGCAGTTCGCGCGCCGCGTCCGGCGGCTGCTGGGCGAGGACCGCGGTGGCGCTCTTCTTGATGATGCCGCCCTTCTCGACGGCGATCTCACCGGGAGTGCTGCCGAGCCGGTCGGTGTGGTCCAGCGAGATCGGGGAGACCACGGCCACGGTGGCGTCCACCACGTTGGTGGCGTCCCAGCTTCCGCCCATGCCGACCTCGACCACCGCGACGTCGACCGGGGCGTCCGCGAAAGCCGCGTACGCCATGCCGGTGAGCACCTCGAAGAAGGACATCCGGTGCGGCTGGGAGCCGTCCACCATGTCGACGTACGGCTGGATGTCGCGGTGGACCTCGACGAAGCGCTCCGCGGAGATCGGGACGCCGTCCAGGCTGATCCGCTCGGTCATGGACTGCACATGCGGGCTGGTGTAGCGGCCGGTGCGCAGTTCGAAGGCGAGCAGCAGCCGCTCGATCATCCGCGCGGTGGAGGTCTTCCCGTTGGTGCCGGTGATGTGGATCGACGGGTAGGAGCGCTGCGGCTGGCCGAGCACGTCCATCAGCGCGGTCATCCGATCGAGGGACGGGTCGAGCTTCGTCTCGGGCCAGCGGCCCAGCAGCTCGTCCTCGACCTCGCGCAGCTGCCGGTCCAGTTCGGGGTCGGCGGGCCGGGCCGGCACGTCGTCCTCCGGGGCGGGCGGGGTGACGTGGGTGCGCAGCGTACGGCTGCCGGCCTCGATGACGGCCATGTCCGCCTCGCGCGGCCCGCCGCCCTCGCCGTCCTCCGAGTCGTCCTCGTCGGTGGCCTGGTGCGCGGCGTCGTAGTCGACCTCGTCCGCGGCCCGGTCGGCGGCGTCGCTGAAGCCGTCGTCCGGGAAATCGTCGTCCTGCCGGTGCTCGCTCACAGCGTCCAGTCTACGGAACAGGCCCGGGCCGAACGGCCCGGGCCTGTGCCACCCCGAGGGGTGCCGTGCGGTGGCTATGCCGCCGGGAGGGCGGCGAGCTGCGCGGTGATCCGGGCGATGTCCTCGTCGGCGGCGGCCAGCCGGGTGCGGATGCCCTCGACCACCTTCTCCGGCGCCTTGCCGAGGAACGCGTCGTTGCCGAGCTTCCGCTCCGCCTGCTGCTTCTCCTTCTCGGCGGCGGCGAGGTCCTTCGCGAGCCGCTTGCGCTCCGCGGCCACGTCGATCGTCCCGGACAGGTCGAGGGCGACCCGCGCCGCGCCGACCGGCAGGGTGGCGGTGGCGTGGAAGCCGTCGCCGGCCGGCTGGAGCCGCAGCAGCTGCCGGATGGCGTCCTCGTGGGGCGGCAGGAGGGTGCCGTCGAGCGACAGCTCGGCCGGGACCTTCTGGCCGGGCTGGAGTCCCTGGTCGCTGCGGAACCGGCGGACCTCGGTGACCAGCCGCTGCACCTCGGCGATCTCCGCCTCGGCGGCCGCGTCACGGAAGCCGCCCGGCGCGTCGGCGCCACCGACCAGCACGGCCTTCGGCCAGTCCGCGGTGACCACCGTCTCCTTGCCGGTGAGGGTGGTCCACAGCGTCTCGGTGACGAACGGCACGATCGGGTGCAGCAGCCGCAGTGTGACGTCCAACACCTCGCCGAGCACCCGGCTGGAGACGCGTGCCGGGTCGCCGCCCTTGAGGAAGGTGGTCTTGGACAGCTCGACGTACCAGTCGAAGACCTCGTCCCACGCGAAGTGGTAGAGCGCGTCGGAGAGTTTCGCGAACTGGAAGTCGTCGTAGAGGGCGTCGACCTCGGCGACGACGGTGTTCAGCCGGGAGAGCACCCAGCGGTCGGTCGCGGACATCTCCTCGGGCGCGGGCAGCGGACCCTCGACGGTGGCGCCGTTCATCAGGGCGAACCGGGTGGCGTTCCACACCTTGTTGGCGAAGTTCCGGGACGCCTGGACCCAGTCCTCGCCGATCGGCACGTCGGCACCGGGGTTGGCGCCGCGGGCCAGGGTGAAGCGGACCGCGTCGGAGCCGTAGGCGTCCATCCAGGTCAGCGGGTCGACCGAGTTCGGGTTGGACTTGGACATCTTCTTGCCGAACTCGTCGCGGACCAGGCCGGTCAGCGCGATGGTGTGGAACGGCGGGACGTCCTCCATGGCGTACAGGCCGAACATCATCATCCGGGCGACCCAGAAGAAGATGATGTCGTGGCCGGTGAGCAGCACGTCGGTCGGGTAGAACTTCGCCAGGTCCGGGGTCTGTTCGGGCCAGCCCAGGGTGGAGAAGGGCCACAGCGCGGAGGAGAACCAGGTGTCCAGGACGTCGGCGTCCTGGGTCCAGCCCTCGCCGGTGGGCTCCGCCTCGTCGGGCCCGACGCAGATCTGCTCGCCGTTCGGCCCGTACCAGACCGGGATGCGGTGGCCCCACCACAACTGCCGCGAGATGCACCAGTCGTGCATGTTGTCGACCCAGTCGAAGTACCGCTTCTCCATCTCCGGCGGGTGGATCTTCACCCGGCCGTCGCGGACCGCGTCGCCCGCCGCGCGGGCCAGCGGCTCGACCTTGACCCACCACTGGAGCGACAGCCGCGGCTCGACGGTGGTCTTGCAGCGGGAGCAGTGGCCGACGGAGTGGACGTAAGGGCGCTTCTCCGCGACGACCCGGCCCTGCTCGCGCAGCGCCTCGACGATGGCGGCGCGGGCCTCGAAGCGGTCCAGGCCCTCGAACGGACCGGGCGCGGTGATGACCGCCCGCTCGTCCATGATCGTCAGCGACTCCAGGCCGTGCCGCTGGCCGATCGCGAAGTCGTTCGGGTCGTGGGCCGGGGTCACCTTGACCGCGCCGGTGCCGAACTCCGGGTCGACGTGGGCGTCGGCGACCACCGGGATGGTCCGGTCGGTCAGCGGCAGCTTGATCCGGCGGCCGATCAGGTGGGCGTAGCGCGCGTCGTCGGGGTGGACGGCGACGGCGGTGTCGCCGAGCATCGTCTCGACCCGGGTGGTGGCGACCACGACGCTGTCCTCGCCGTCGCCGTAGCGCAGCGAGACCAACTCGCCGTCGTCGTCCTGGTAGTCCACCTCGATGTCGGAGATGGCGGTCATGCAGCGCGGGCACCAGTTGATGATCCGCTCGGCGCGGTAGATCAGCTCGTCGTCGTAGAGCTTCTTGAAGATGGTCAGGACGGCCCGGGACAGGCCCTCGTCCATGGTGAAGCGCTCGCGGGACCAGTCGACGCCGTCGCCGAGCCGGCGCATCTGGCCCAGGATGCGGCCGCCGTACTCCTCCTTCCACCGCCAGGTGCGGGCGACGAACTCCTCGCGGCCCACGTCGTGCCGGGACTTGCCCTCCTCGGCGAGCTGCTGCTCGACCTTGTTCTGGGTGGCGATGCCCGCGTGGTCCATGCCGGGCAGCCACAGCGCTTCGTACCCCTGCATGCGCTTGCGGCGGGTGAGGGCGTCCATCAGCGTGTGCTGGAAGGCGTGTCCGAGGTGGAGGGTGCCCGTCACGTTCGGCGGCGGGATGACGATGGTGTACGGCGGCTTGTCGCTCTTCGTGTCGGCTTCGAAGTACCCGCGCTCTACCCACCGCTCGTACAGCGGCCCCTCTACCTCGGCCGGCGTGTACTGGGTCGGCAGATGGGGGTCGCTGTGCTGCCCGCTGTCGGGGCGCGGATGAGTGTTGTCGGTCACGGTCCCGATTCTAGTGCTCCCGCGGCTTCACCCCCGACGGGTTATCCACAGGGCGGGTTGTCCACAGCTCTGTGACGAACCGGTTGCGCTTCTGATGCCGCGGCCGGATTCCGGCGCGGGAGGATGGCTGCTGGTCACGCCCCCGGATTCGGAAGCGAGCATGTCATCCGGGAGGATGGGCGGACTCGTTAACGGAGGGGACGAAACCATGAGTTACAACCAGCCGCCGCCGAACCCGTACGGCGATCAACCCCAGGGTGGCGGCTACGGCCAACCGCAGCCCGGCCCGCCGCCGCAGGGTGGCGGCTACGGCCAGCCGCAGCCCCCGCAGCAGGGCGGTTACGGCCAGCCGCCGCAGGGTGGCGGTTACGGCCAGCCGCAGCCCCAGCCCGGGTACGGCTACCCGCAGCAGGCCCCGCCCCCCGCCCCTCCCTATGGCGGCCAGCCGGCGTACGGCCAGCAGCCGCCCCAGCCCGGCTACGGCCAGCAGCCGCCCTACGGCCAGGTGCCCCAGCAGGGCTACGGCTACCCGCAACCGCCCCAGTCCGGCGGTAACGGCAAGCGCAACGGCATCATCATCGGCATCGTCGTCGCCCTGGTCGCGGTCGCCGGCGGGGTCTACTTCGCCACCAAGGGCAGTGGCAGCAGTTCCTCCTCGCTCCACGACGACGGCAAGAAGTACACCCTCACCACCCCGGACACCGTCGCCGGCGACTACGCCAAGGGCGACGACTCGGACAGCGACAGCTTCGACGACAGCGACCTCACCAAGATCAAGGCGCTGGGCGTCAGCGACCCGACCCAGGTCAACGCGGCCTACAAGGAAGGCAGTTCGGCCCTGTCGGGCAAGCTGCTGGAGTTCGCCGGCGTCTACGGCACCGTCAAGGACCCGGGCAAGGTCGTCGACGGCATGTTCGCGATGCTCAAGCAGGGCACCGAGCAGGACAAGAAGGACGGCACGAAGGTCGAGACCTCCGGCAGCCCGCAGTCCGTCACTCCGTCCGGCATGAAGAGCGAAGCGATCATGAAGTGCCAGACGATCAAGGAGACCGGCCAGGACTCCGGCCAGAGCTTCACCATCAACACGACGGTCTGCGTGTGGGCGGACTACAGCACGGTGGCGTACGTCATCCCGCTGGACTCCGCGCAGCTCGTCACCGGCGGCGGCTCCGCCCCGTCCATCGATGACGCGGCCGCCCTGACCGCCAAGGTCCGCAACGACGTCGAGGTGGAGGCGAAGTAGCCGCCACCGCAGACGAAAAGGGGCGCCCGGTCCGCGAGGGACCGGGCGCCCCCTCGCGTATCCGGGCCGACCGCGGACCCCGGGCGCTTCCGTCCTGCGCAAGGATGGGCGCACTCGTTGACGGAGGGGACGAACCCATGAGCCATGACCAGCAGCCGCCGAACCCGTACGGCAACCAGCCCCAGGGCGGCGGCTACGGCCCACCGCAACCGCAACAGCAGCCGCCGCAGGGCGGTTACGGCCCGCCGCAGCCGTACGGGCAGGTGCCCCAGCAGGGTTACGGGCAGCCGCAGCCGCCCAGGTCCGGCGGCAAGGGCAAGCGCAACGGGATCATCATCGGCGTCGTGGTCGCGGTGCTCGCGGTCGGCGCCGGCGTCTTCGTCGCGCACAAGGGCAACAGCGGCTCGTCCGGGCTCCACGACGACGGCAAGAAGTACACCCTCACCACCCCGGACACCGTCGCCGGCGACTACGTCAAGTCCCCCGTGGGCAGCACCGGCCCGCAGCTCGACGACACCGCGGTCGGCACCCTGAAGGCGCTCGGCGTCGACGACGCCAAGAGCGCCGGCACCCTCTATCTGAAGGGCAGCCAGTTCACCGGCGTCTTCCTGAGCTTCGACGGCGTCTACGGCACCGTCAAGGACCCGGGCAAGGCGCTGGACGGCATGTTCGCACTGCTCGACAAGGGCGGCACGAACCCGACCAGCGACGGCTCGAAGGTCACGGTCTCCCCCTTGGGCACCCCGCAGACGGTGAAGCCGGCCGGCCTGACGCCCGACGCGCTGATGAAGTGCCAGAAGATCAACGAGACCCAGGAGCAGGACAACCAGAAGATCCCCTTCAAGACCACCATCTGCGCCTGGGCCGACTACAGCACGGTGGCCTATGTGAGCACGATCGACGACGCGCACGTCTCGGACGGCACCGCCACCTGGCCGTCGGTCGCCGACACCGCCGCGCTGGCCGCCAAGGTCCGTGCCGACGTCGAGGTGCCCGCGTCGTAGGGACGAAGCCCCGCCCGCGACCACGACGAAGGGGGCACCCGGTCCGTCGACCGGGTGCCCCCTTCGTGCTTCGTGCTGTGCCTGCGGTGCCGCCGGGGGCTACGCGCTCTTCTGCTCGCCCTGGCCCGAGATGCGCGGGTCGCGCGGCACCAGGGTCGGGTTGACGTTGGAGTGCACGACGTCGGCGGTGATGACGACGCGGGCGACGTCCTGGCGGGACGGCACTTCGTACATCACCGACATCAGCACCTCCTCCATGATGGCGCGCAGGCCACGGGCGCCGGTCTGCCGCAGGATCGCCTGGTCGGCGATGGCCTCCAGCGCGCCGCGCTCGAACTCCAGCTCCACGCCGTCGAGTTCGAAGAGCTTCTGGTACTGCTTGACCAGCGCGTTGCGCGGCTCGACCAGGATCTGCAGCAGCGCCTCGCGGTCGAGGTTGTGCACGTTGGTGATCACGGGCAGCCGGCCGATGAACTCGGGGATCATGCCGAACTTCACCAGGTCCTCCGGCATGATCTCGGAGAACTGGTCGGCCATGTTCAGCTCGCGCTTGGAGCGGATGGTCGCGCCGAAGCCGATGCCCTTGGCGCCCGCCCGCGCCTCGATGATCTTCTCCAGACCTGCGAAGGCGCCGCCCACGATGAACAGCACGTTCGTGGTGTCGATCTGGATGAACTCCTGGTGCGGGTGCTTGCGGCCGCCCTGCGGCGGCACGGAGGCGGTGGTGCCCTCCAGGATCTTCAGCAGCGCCTGCTGGACGCCCTCACCGGAGACATCGCGGGTGATCGACGGGTTCTCGCTCTTGCGGGCGACCTTGTCGATCTCGTCGATGTAGATGATGCCGGTCTCGGCCTTCTTGACGTCGTAGTCCGCCGCTTGGATCAGCTTCAGCAGGATGTTCTCGACGTCCTCACCGACGTAGCCCGCCTCGGTGAGCGCAGTGGCGTCGGCGATGGCGAACGGCACGTTCAGCATCCGGGCCAGCGTCTGGGCCAGCAGCGTCTTGCCGGAGCCGGTCGGGCCGAGCAGCAGGATGTTGGACTTCGCCAGCTCGATGGCGTCGTCGTGGCCAGGGCGGCCGCTCTCCCCTGCCTGGACCCGCTTGTAGTGGTTGTACACCGCGACCGAGAGGGCCTTCTTGGCGGGCGCCTGCCCGACCACGTAGCTCTCCAGGAACTCGTAGATCTCCCGCGGCTTGGGCAGGTCCTCCCAGCGCACCTCGGAGGACTCGGCGAGCTCCTCCTCGATGATCTCGTTGCAGAGGTCGATGCACTCGTCGCAGATGTACACACCGGGACCTGCGATGAGCTTCTTCACCTGCTTCTGGCTCTTTCCGCAGAACGAGCACTTCAGCAGGTCTCCGCCGTCACCGATGCGTGCCACGAGGTCTTTCCCCTTCGCCTGGGCTCCGCCGACCTTCAACGGAACCTGGTGCTTCTCTCATCGACGGTACCTTGCCGCGCCCCCCGTGTGGGCCCCCCTGGACGTACTCGCGATCCGAGTACGGGCGGGGGCACGCACGGAGGGCGCAGCTTACCCGTCCTTCAGACGCCCACGGACGTCTTGCGGGTGGACACGATCTGGTCGACCAGGCCGTAGGCCAGCGACTCCTCAGCGGTGAGGATCTTGTCGCGCTCGATGTCGTCACGGATCTGCTCGATCGGCGTGGTGGAGTGCTTCGCGAGCATCTCCTCCAGCTGCTGGCGCATCCGGATGATCTCGTTGGCCGCGATCTCCAGGTCGGAGACCTGGCCGCGGCCGGTCTCGCTGTACGGCTGGTGGATGAGCACCCGCGCGTTCGGCAGCGCCATCCGCTTGCCGGGGCTGCCGGCCGCGAGCAGCACGGCCGCCGCGGAGGCCGCCTGGCCCATGCAGACCGTCTGGATGTCGGGCTTCACGAACTGCATCGTGTCGTAGATCGCGGTCAGCGCCGTGAAGGAGCCGCCGGGGCTGTTGATGTAGACCGAGATGTCCCGGTCGGGGTCCATCGACTCCAGGCACAGCAGCTGCGCCATGACGTCGTTGGCGGAGGCGTCGTCGATCTGCACGCCGAGGAAGATCACGCGCTCCTCGAAGAGCTTCGCGTACGGGTCGTACTCGCGCACGCCCTGCGAGGTGCGCTCGACGAAGCGCGGGATCACATAGCGGGCCTCGGCGCCGAACACGCCGGGCCGCTCGGCCGCGGTGCGCTCGTAGAGGCCGCTGCCGGGGAAGTTCAAGGGGTTCACGTCCACCGTCTCCAGGTGATGAGGTGCGTCGATGTCGGGGGCCGGGCGGGCGCGGCCGGCGCGTCGGCGGTGCCGGGCCGGCGCGGCCACGCGGCCGGTGCGGGCAGCCTCAGGAGGCGGGCGCGGCGCCGGTGCCGCCACCGCCCGGGACGTGCGCGGCGGAGAGCATCACGCCGTCCACCAGGCCGTACTCCCGGGCCTCCTCGGCGGAGAACCAGCGGTCGCGGTCGGAGTCCTTGGTGATCTGCTCGAAGCTCTGGCCGGAGTGCTCGGCGATCAGCTCGGCCATCCGGCGCTTGGTGTGCAGCAGCTGCTCGGCCTGGATCTTGATGTCGGTGGCGGAGCCGCCGAGGCCCGCGGAGGGCTGGTGCATCAGGATGCGGGTGTTGGGCAGCGCGAAGCGCTTGCCGGGGGTGCCCGCGGTGAGCAGGAACTGGCCCATCGAGGCGGCCATGCCCATGGCGATGGTGACGACGTCGTTCTTGATGAACTGCATCGTGTCGTAGATCGCCATGCCGGCGGTCACGGAGCCGCCGGGGCTGTTGATGTAGAGGAAGATGTCCTTGTCGGGCTCGGCCGCAAGGAGCAGCAGCTGTGCGGTGATCTTGTTGGCGATGTCGTCGTCGACGGCCTGGCCGAGGAAGATGATGCGCTCGCCGAGCAGTCGGTTGTAGACCTGGTCGCCGAGACCGCCGGGGCTCGGCTCGCCGGCGGCGGTAGGCATCGTAGTCGTCACGTATCCACCTGCTCGTTGTCGGACGGTCGAAGCAACCGTCACGGTCTTCGTCCGGGCCGGAGGCGACCGCTGACCCTCGCCGCACCCCTGCCCTCCTACTTGTGGACCCTAACGCGCAGGTGGGGCCCAGCAATCCCCTACGCGGGACTGTTCGCTGTGAGCGCATGCCGCGCGGTACGGGTTTGGAACGCCCGGGTCGCTCGGGCGGACCGGGCCCGGCGTTCGGGCCGCGGGCCCGAAAAAGGGACGCGGGGAACCGCGCGAGCAACCGTGCACCGTGGCGAGCCCGGCCCGTAGGCCCGGCCCCCGCGGCGAGGTCCCGCCACCGGCCGGTGGTGGCCGGGCGGTGGCGGGTCGGTCGCGCGGTTCCCCGCGTCCCTGAGAGGCGAACGCCTTCCGCGGCGGTCCCCCGTGCCCTTCAGGCAGCCTCAGGTCAGCTCTTGTCGGCCTCGGCGGAGTCCGCGGCCTCGGATGCCTCGGGGGCGTCCTCGCCGGCCTCAGCGGCCTCGGGGGCGTCCCCGTCGGCGGCCTCAGCGGCGGCCTCGTCCTCGTCGTCCTCCTCGTCGGACAGGTCGACGACCTCGCCGTTGCTGTCGGTGACCTTGACGGCCTCGACGACGACGGCCAGCGCCTTGCCGCGGGCCACCTCGCCGACCAGGAGCTGCACCTGGTTGCCCTCGACGACGGCCTGCGCGAACTGCTCGGGGGACATGCCGGAGGACTGCGCGCGGCGCATGAGGTGCTCGGTCAGCTCCTCCTGGTTGACCGACAGCTTCTCGGTCTTGACCAGCTCGTCCAGGATGAACTGGGTCTTGATGCCCTTGACCGCCTGCTCCGAGACCTCCGCGTCGAACTCCTCGCGGGTCTTGCCCTCACGCTCCAGGTACGTGTCCCAGTTCAGGCCGAGCGCCGGGAACTGGTGGTGCTCCAGGTTGTGGGTGCGGGTCTCGATCTCGCTCTCCAGCAGCTTCTCCGGGATCGGGACCTCGGTCAGCTCGATGAGCGCGTCCAGCACCTTCTCCTGGGCCTGGGTGGCCTGGTCGTAGGACTTGATCCGCTCAAGGCGCTTGCGGGAGTCGGCCCGCAGCTCCTCCAGGGTGTCGAACTCGGACGCGAGCTGCGCGAACTCGTCGTCCAGCTCGGGCAGTTCGCGGGCCTGGACGTCGGTGACGTCGACCTTGACCTCGGCCTCCTGGCCGGCGCCGGTGCCGCCGCTCAGCGAGGAGGTGAAGGTGGCGCTGCCGCCCTTCTCCAGGCCGGTGACGGCCTCGTCGATGCCGTCGAGGAGCTGGCCGGAGCCGATGGTGTAGCTGACGCCGGTGGCGACGCCGTCGTCCAGCACGTTGCCGTCGACCGACGCCTGCAGGTCGACCACGACCACGTCGCCCTCGGCGGCGGCGCGCTCGACCGGCGTGGTGGTCGCGAAGCGGTCGCGCAGCTGCTCCAGCGAGGTGTCGACGTCCTCCTCGGGCACCTCGACGGCGTCCACGGTGACCTCGATGCCGGTGTAGTCCGGGATCTCGATGGTCGGCCGGATCTCGACCTCGGCGGTGAACTTCAGCTCGTCGCCGTCGTTGAACTCGGTGATGTCCACGTCGGGCTGGCCGAGCACGCTCTCGGAGAGTTCACCCTCGGTGACCGCCTCCGTGTAGAACTTCGGCAGCGCCTCATTGATGGCCTCTTCGAGGACCGCGCCACGGCCGAACCGCTGGTCGATGACGCGCGCAGGGATCTTGCCCTTGCGGAAGCCCGGCACCGTGACCTGCTGGTTGATCTTCTTGTACGCCGCGTCGAGGCTGGGCTTGAGCTCCTCGAAGGGCACCTCGACAGTGAGTCGAACCCGGGTCGGGTTCAGAGTCTCGACGGCGCTCTTCACGGTTGGGTCTCCTTGGGGGCTTTACGTTGATGGGGGCCACTCACTTGCGCGCGATCGGTGCCGCGCGTCGGGTCGCCGACCGCCCATCCTACCGGTAGTGCCAAACGCCGCGGACGGGGTCGATCCCGATCCGCGGCGCGCTCGCCGTCCTCCCACCGCGCCGTCGCGCGACGGCCACGTAACTGCTGGTCGGGGTGGCCGGATTCGAACCGACGGCCTTCCGCTCCCAAAGCGGACGCGCTACCAAGCTGCGCCACACCCCGCTGGTGCGACACGTAGAGTACATGCCTCCGTACGCCCGGGCAGCCCGTATTCACGCCCGCCGCGGAGCCGGTTCGACCGGCTACCATGCGGTGTGCCAGAATCTTGGCGTCGCGGGCGTAGCTCAATGGTAGAGCCCTAGTCTTCCAAACTAGCTACGCGGGTTCGATTCCCGTCGCCCGCTCCAGTTGCGTCGGCGCCGGCGCCCTGACCCACCGGGGCGCCTGGTGCTGTCGGCTGCGGGACCACCTCTTGGTGAGGGGGGTTCCCGCGCCGCCAGGCGCGCGACGGCGAGGCGGCGAAGTGCTCGCGGGCGTCTTCCGCGGACAGGTTCATGGATCGAACGCACCCACTCCTCCGCTGGTACTCCGTTCCCCGACGGTGGCGCCGCACCGGTCAAGCGCTCTCCCACAGACGCCGGTCCCGGGCGACCTGGAACACCTGCTGTGCCTGAGCGGCCGTGAGCACTCCCGACAGAGGAGCGAGCGACGACAGGTCACGGTCCTTGAAGGCCCGCACGTCGAGGAGGGTGGGGACCACGCGGAGTTCTGCCGGCGAGACGAAGGCCAGGATGCCCGTGACCGCGATGGGGAACCCGCACGCACTGGTCAGTACGCGGGCTGCGCGTGCGGCTTCCCGCCGTGCGGTGCGGAGATACGGGTGCGCCTTGCCGTGGTCCACCCGTACGGCGTGGTCGCCGACCCATATCCGCCGGCCGCGGTGGTTCTTGGCGTTGACGGTGAAGACTCCGCCCGGCCCTATCAGCAGGTGATCTATGTCCGCCTTGATGCGTGGGAGCGGCACGGAGTGCAGCACGTACCACCCACGGCGCGTCAGCCGGTTCAGCTCCGCGCCTATGACTTGTTCACCCTCGATGCCGAGGTTCCAGGAGTCAGTTTTGACCGGCCGCCGCATCAGCCATGCGAAGAGGCGCGCGACGAAGCTCGGCCGCTCCGCGGCAAGCCCGCGTAGGGAGTCGCCGGGTCTGTGCAGAGCGAGGTCGAAGTCCGGGGGGATCGGGGGAGGCGTCTGTGCGATCGGCTGCGGGGCAAGGAGAGCGGGAGCGGACGGGGCGGGTTCGGGAGCCTGCGTTTCGTAGGCGGCCAGAGCTGCACGTGCGGCTTCGCCCAGCGCCTCAATGACGATGTGGACCTCACCGGTCCGGCGATCCTGCCAGGCGGCGGCTTCCCCCTTGAGCGTGTTGACGTACAGCCGATCCTGGCCGTACCGCTTCCACACCGAGACCCGTAACTCGTCCACGCCCATCCCCCACGCCGAACCATGTCGTTCGACCCATCGCAGCAGCGGAGCCGATCACCACACAAGACCGCCCAACCGGCCAACGGCCCAGGGTTGTTACAGGTCTCCCTACTTCATTCAAGGCTCCCGCCGCGCCCGCTCCTGTCTCGGCCGTGCTGGCGCTGCCACCACCGCGCGCGCCCGCGGTGGGTTGGCCGGCGGCATGAGGCGAGATCGAACAGCCAGGGTCAAGACGATGCCTCCGGCGGGGGGCTCCAGCTCCGGGATGGCGCCACCCCGATGGCGACCGCGGGTTCGGCTGTCAGCCCGCCGCCTACCACGGCAGCAGACCTCAGCGGCCGTCCCGCCCATAGTTCGCATCGAGGAACTCTTACGCGTCGTCCATCGCGTGAATACGCCGACGCCATGGACCCCAGCCAGGAACCGGCCGGCCGCCTTTCGGATGAAGAGTTCCGTCAGTTCCTCAGCATGCTCCGGCGCTACCTGCACCACGACTTGGACCAGTGGGAACTCCTCGTGACCCAGAGTGATTACGGCCCGCTCTACGCGGTCTTCGCGAACAAGCTCCCGGAGGGCTGGCCCGAGGAGATGTTCAGGCCGTTCTAGTCCGCCGGACAGCGGGTGTGCCCCGCGTGCCTGCCACGTGCCCGTCTGAGGGGCGAAGGAGGGGAAACCACGGGGAACGCGGGCCGGACGCCCCAAAGGCGCTGTACGGGGCCGTACGAGGTCACCACGGGGCCGCCGCACTGGTCTTCCAAACTGGCTAGGTGGGTTCGATTCCAGTCGCCCGCTCCAGTTGCGCCAGCGCCGGCGCCCTGACCCACCGGGGTGCCTGGTGCTATCGGCTGAGCCTGGATGTGCGGCTCCCACCGGGGCAGGCAAGGGGGAGCCGCGCTTGCGGGGTCAGAAGCCGTGGGGGAGCCAGGGGGCGGGGGTGGTGTGGAAGGCGTCGCAGGCTGTGGGGAGGGCGCCGGGGCGCAGTTCCCGGATCAGGCCGGCGCCGGACATGGCGCGGAGGGTGGGGCCGCCGAGGTAGGCGGCGCCGAGGTCCTTGACGTCGAGGGCGAGGTCGGCCGGGTCGGTGGTGCGCTCGCAGGTCGCGCCCTTGGGGTCGCCGGTCAGCCGCCAGCGCCCGGCGTTCCAGGGGCAGAAGGCGTCGGTGACGTCGAGCACCAGGTCGACCGGGACGGAGTAGGCGCGGGCGGCCAGCGCGGCACCGACGTCGACCAGCCGCAGGTGGAGGCTGTCGAGCACGCCGAGGTCGCAGCGGCGCTGGTCGGAGACGAGGTGCAGCAGCGGGTCGTCGACCGGGCGGTTGTCGAAGTGCACCGCGCTGGTGAGGTCGATCGAGGCGAGGTAGCGCCACAACGCGGCATAGGTCGCCGGGTCGAGGGCCGCGATGTCCCGCAGGTTGACGGTGCTTTCGCGGTGACCGCCGACCGACCGGTGGGCGACGGCGTAGCGGGCGTAGCCGCGTACCTCGCCGTCGGTCTCGGCCAGGACGCACACCAGGGGGCCGGCGCCGTGGCGGGCCGCGGGCGCGTCGACGATCGGCAGGTTCTCCCAGTTCGGCTGCCGGGCGAGCATCCCGGCCCGCCCGGGCACCAGGTCGGCGTAGACCGCCTCGCAGGCGGCGAGCGCCGCGGGGTCGGCGGGCCGCACCAGCCGCAGCCGGACCGCGTCGGTGCCCTCGGGGACGGCGAACGCGACCCGGGTGGTGTCGACGGTGCCGGTCAACTCCTGGGTGGCGGTGCCGTATCCGAAGCGGCCGTAGATGACCGGCTCGGAGGCGGTGAGGATCACGACGGACTCGCCGCCGTCGTGCAGCGAGTCGAGCTGGCGGCGCATCATCGAGGTGAGGATGCCGCGCCGGGTGTGGGTGGGCTGGACGGTGACCATTGTCACGCCGGCGGCGTCGAGCAGCCCGCCGCCGGGGACGGTCATCCGGAACGAGTGCAGGCCCGCGGTGCCCACCGCCTCGTCGCCGTCCCAGGCCGTGGTCAGCCGGTCGAACTCGAAGACGCTGCGCCATCCGGCGCGCTCCTCGACGGCGTCGGGGTTCGCGTGGAAGGCGCGCACCACCCGGTCGAAGAGGTAGTCCCACTGGTCCGGGTCGGCGCCGCGCAGTTCGATGGTCATGCCCCCTCCCTACCAGGCGGGTGCGGACTGCGGCGAACACATTTCCGCGCCGCCGGACCCGTTGCTCGTCAGGGCCGCGGTGGGCACCCTGTCCTTGCGGCCCCGCGCAACCTCACAGGCCATCCGCCCTGCACGGCGCGGCAATCGGTGGGTAGGGTCGCCGGGACATGGATAAAGCGACGGCAAAGGGTGAGCTCGGGCTCCGGTGGCGCAGAAGGCTGCACCGGGCCCGGTTGACCGTGCGCCGTTCCGCGGTCGACTACTTCAGGGGCGACGCCTCGGAGTGGGCCGGGCTGGCGGCGGTGGCGGTGGCGATCCCGGCCCTGGCGTACGCGTCGGTCAACGTGCCGGTGTGGTGCCCGCCGGAGGCGCTGGTGCTGCCGATCCTGGCCGGCGGGCTGCTGCTGCGCCCGGCGAGCCTGCTGCTGCTCTACGCGGGCTCGGCGCTGGCGATGGTGGTGGAGTCGGCGGTGCTCGGCCCGTACCGGGAGGGCCCGGGCCGGGTGACGCCGGGCACGGTGCTGCTGGTCACCGCGGTGGCGCTGGTCGGCCTGGTGATAGCCCAGTTCAGAGCCCGGGTCGGGGTGCCCTGGCGGCGCGGCCACAGCATGCTCTTCGACCTGCGCGAGCGGATCAGGGTGCAGAGCCGGCTGCCGCGGCTGCCCGGCGGGTGGCACGCGGAGATGGCGCTGCGCCCGGCCGGCGGGCAGTCCTTCTCCGGTGACTTCGTGGTCGCCACCCGCAGTTCGGACGGCCGGGTGCTGGAGGCGGTGCTCACCGACGTGTCCGGCAAGGGCATGGACGCGGCGTCCCGCTCGCTGCTGCTGTCCGGGGCGTTCGGCGGGCTGCTGGGCTCGCTGCCGTCGCACGCGTTCCTCGGCGCTGCCAACGGCTACCTGCTGCGGCAGAACTGGGAGGAGGGCTTCGCCACTTCGGTGCACCTGGTGCTCGATCTGGAGAGCGGCGACTACGAGTTGCTGTCGGCGGGCCACCTGCCGGGGGTGCAACTGCACGCGGGGACCGGCCGTTGGGAGGAGATGGCGGCCGAAGGGCCCCTGCTGGGGGTGTACGACGGGGCCGAATTCCATGGCGTCAAGGGCACGTTGGGGTCGGGTGACGTGCTGATGCTGTTCACCGACGGCCTGGTGGAGACGCCGGACCGGGAGATCTCCGAGGGCATGGACCGGCTGATCGGCGAGGCGGACCGCCTGGTGGCAGGCGGATTCCGGGGCTCCGCTTGGCGGTTGATCGAGGCGGTCGCCAAAGACGTCAACGACGACAGGGCGTTGCTCGTGGTGTGCCGGGACTAGCCCACGGGAATGGGACTATGGGTCCAGACACGTCTCCTGTGTCCGTGGCTGATGGCACCATGGGAACGGGCGAGGCGGGGGCGGCGGCGCGGTCCCCGGACCGGCATTACCGAAAGAGGAAGTGATCCGTCATGGTTATCTCCCTGTCTGCCGCACTGCTGCTGGCGATCGTGCTGGTCGTGATGATCCGCTCGAAGTCCATAAAGCCCGGACCGGCCATCGTGGCCGCGCTGTTCGGGTTCTTCCTGGCCTCGACGAACATGGCGCCGGACATCAACCGCTTCCTCAACTCAGTGGCCGACACCATCAACCAGATAAAGCTCTGACGCCCGCAGCGCCTGCGGGGCGGCCCGCAGGATCGCGTCCAGGGTCTGCCCGGCGTCCTCGCCCTCGGGGGTGGCCAGCAGCGCGGCCAGCACCGCGATCCGGGCCTGGGCGGGGCGCAGCGAGCCGGCCAGCCGTGCACCGGCGGCGACCAGGTCGACCGCCCCGCCACCGGTGTACAGCGGCGCGACGGCCCCCGCCGCGACCCTGGTGCTGACCAGTACCAGCACGCCGTCGGCGACGGCTTCGCGCACCGCGGCGGCGACCTCGGGGTTCGCGTTGCCCGCGCCGGTGCCGGCCACCACCAGGCCGCGGGCGCCGGCCCCCAGCGCGGCGTTCAGCAGCACCGCGTCGGCGTCGCTGTGGTGGGTGAGGATGTCGACCCGGGGGCCGACCGCGTCCACCGCAGGCATCGGCAGCGGGACCGGCCGCGGGCGGCGGCGGCCCCAGCTCACCCGGCCGAACTCCAGCCGGCCGAGCGGCAGTCCGTCCGGATCGCCGAAGGCGTGCGCGTCCACGGTGTGCTTCTTGACGGTGCCCCGGGCGGCGTACACCTGCCCGCCGAAGACGATCACGGCGCCGATGTCGCGGCCGGAGGCGGCGGTCAGCAGGGCGTCGTAGAGGTTGCCCGCGGCGTCGCCGTCCTCGGCGTCCAGCGGCTTCTGGGCGCCGGTGAGCACGACCGGGCGGCGGTCGTGGTGGAACAGGTCGAGGAAGAAGGCGGACTCCTCCAGGGTGTCGGTGCCGTGGGTGACCACGACGCCGTCCACGCCGGGATCGGCGAGCGCCTCGTGCACGGCGTGCAGCAGCCGCAGTTGGTGGGCGGTGGTGAGCCGTGAGCTGTTCACGGTGAACAGGTCCACCACGCTCACGTCCACCCCTTCGGGCACGGCGCCCGCGGCGAGTACTTCCTGTCCGGCGGCCTCGGCCGCGTATCCGTCGCCCTGCCAGCGGCTGGCGATGGTTCCCCCGGTGCTGATGACCACGACGTGACGCACGATGCGCAGCCTCCCTGACTGGTGTCGCGCCTCCCCGGGCGCACGGCATTCCCCAGCACAATGATATGCGCGTAGACCTGCCATATGATTGCTAATACTGATCGGTAGTCCGCCATATCGTGGTAGGAATCCCTCTTATGGATGCCATCGACAGAAGTATCTTGCGCGAGCTCCAGGCCGACGGCCGGCTGACCAACCAGGAACTGGCCCAGCGGGTGGGCCTGACCCCCTCCCCCTGCCTGCGCCGGGTGCGGCAGTTGGAGGACGACGGAGTGATCCAGACCTACCGCGCGGTGGTCGAACCGGCCGCGGTCGGCCGGGGCTTCGAGGTCTTCGCGTCGGTCGAGGTGCACCGCGACCGCGACTCGGTCGCCGCGTTCGAGGCCGAGGTGCAGTCGACCCCCGACGTGGTGGAGGCGTACCGGCTCTACGGCGCGCCGGGCTGCCTGCTGCGCATCGCGGTGGCGGACTCCGACGCGTACGAGAGGTTCTGGACCGACAAGCTGATCGCGCTGCCGGGGGTCTCCGACGTGAACTCGCAGATGATCATGAAGCGGATCAAGTCGCCGCAGGGCGTCCCGGTGGACTGACCGCCGCCGGATGCCCGTACGGGACCGGGTCCGGTGGTCTCCCGGGTTCGACGGTCCGCGAGGTGCGGCGGTCCGGCGGTCCGTCGGTCCGGCGGTCCGGCGGTCCGGCGGGCTCGACGGCCCCCGGGGCTCGGCGGCCCGCCCGGCTCGGCCGTCGGACGTGCGCGCTCAGCGGTCGGCGGCGAGCGCGGACTCGGGCGCCGGCGGCTGGCAGGTGGGGCACCAGAAGAGGTTGCGGTTCGCGAGCGGCCGGGTGCGCACCTCGGTGCCGCAGATCAGGCACGGCTGCCCGGTGCGGCGGTAGACGTAGACCTCGCCGCCGTGGTCGTCGCGGCGCGGCGGGCGCCCCATGGCCTCCGGTTCGTGCTCGGGACGCACCGTGTCGATCCGGTTGGTGCGCACGCCCTCGCGCATCAGCACGACCAGGTCGGCCCACATCGCGTCCCACAGCGGGCGGGACAGCGCCCGGCCGGGCAGGAACGGGTCGACGCCGTGCCGGAAGAGCACCTCCGCGCGGTAGACGTTGCCGACGCCGGCGAGCACCTTCTGGTCCATCAGCAGCGCGGCGACGGAGATCCGGGAGCGGGAGATACGGGTGTAGGCGCGGCCGGGGTCGTCGCCCGCGCGCAGCGGGTCGGGGCCGAGCCGGTCGTGTATCGCCTGCTTCTCACCATCGGTGATCAGCTCGCAGGCGGCCGGGCCGCGCAGGTTCATCGCCTGGTCGCCGTGCCGGCCGCCGACCAGCCGCAGCCGTACGGTGTCGGTCACCGCGTCCCCGTCGAACGCGATCTTCCCGATCAGGCCGAGGTGGATGTGCACCCATCCCCGCCCCTCGAAGCCGAGGAACAGGTGCTTGCCGTGCGCGTCCACGCCGTCCAGCACGGCGCCGTCCAGCAGCGCCGCGCTGTCGGCGAACTTGCCCTGCGGGCTGCCGACCCGGGTCGTCCAGCCGGCGAACCGCTCCAGGCACTCCTGTGCCAGCCGGTGGATCGTGTGGCCCTCGGGCATCGGTGGTGTCGGTCCTGCCGTGTGGAGTCGGTCCTGCTGTGCGGTGTCAGTCCTGCTGCGGGTGGTGGGCCGGGATCGGGGGGAGCTCGCCGGTCGCCTCGTAGGCGTCGAGCATGTCGATCCGGCGCTGGTGGCGCTCCTCCTGCGAGTACGGCGTGGCGAGGAAGACCTCGGCGAACTTCACCGCCTCCTCCTGCGTGTGCATGCGGGCGCCGATGCTCAGCACGTTGGCGTTGTTGTGCTGGCGGGCGAGCGAGGCGGTCTGCTCGCTCCACGCGAGTGCGGCGCGGACGCCCTTCACCTTGTTCGCGGCGATCTGCTCGCCGTTGCCCGAGCCGCCGATCACGATGCCCAGGCTGCCGGGGTCGGCGACCGTACGGCTCGCCGCGCGCAGGCAGAACGGGGGGTAGTCGTCCACCGCGTCGTAGATCTGCGGACCGCAGTCCACGGGCTCGTGGCCGTTGGCCTTCAGCCACTCGACGAGGTGGTTCTTGAGTTCGAAGCCGGCGTGATCCGAGCCGAGGTAGACGCGCATGCGGTGATTCTTCCACCCCCCGGGGTGCCCGGCCCGGTCGCCCCCGGGACCACCTGCCCGGCGGGTGGTCCCTGAACCGGCAGCACCGGGCCCCCCGGGGGTCAGGGCACCCTTCTTGCTCAGCGGTCGAGGGCGCGCCACACGGCGGGGAGGAAGCCCATCGCGAGGGCGGCCTTGAGCGCGTCGCCGAGCAGGTAGGGGCGCAGGCCGAGCCGGAGGGCGTCGGCGGTGGAGAGGTGGGCGGCGTGCGCGAGGTAGGGCACGCCGACCGCGTAGACGACGGCGGAGCCGAGCACCATGACGCCGGCGGTCCGCAACACCGTACGGTCACCGCCGCGGCGGGCGAGGGCACCGACGACCGCGGAGGCGAGCATCATCCCGAGGATGTAGCCGAATGTGGGCATGGACCAGCCGGAGCTGCCCTCCGCGAACCAGGGCAGCCCGGCGACCCCCGCGACCGCGTACAACCCGAGGGCGGCGAAGCCGCGGCGGGCGCCGAGCGCGGTGCCGACCAGCAGCGCCGCGAAGGTCTGCCCGGTGACCGGCACCGGCGACCCCGGCACAGGAACCGAGATCTGCGCGGCCAGACCGGTGAGCACGGCGCCGCCGACCACGAGCGCGGCGTCCCGCAGCCGGGCCCGGTTGACCGAGGAGGCGGGCAGCAGATCGGCGAGTACGGTGCCGGGGGCCGAGGAAGCGGCGGTGCTCATGGGTGACTCCGCGAGGTGCGAGGGCGGTCGGGACATCGCGACGCTAGCGCAGCACCCGCGCGTTGATCATCGTCGGACCCCGACAAAGCACGGCGGCCGCCCTTGGAGGCTTCACCCGCGACCCGAGCCCTACCGCCGCTCCCCCACCGGCCCGTCGCCGTACGCCCTTTCAGCAGCTCACGTGAGACTCGTCACGCCATGAGGACCCGCGAACACGGGTACGGGGCGGCCGGTGCGGGGCCGCCCCGTACGCCGCGGGCGCTGTGGGATTCCACCAAGGCGCGTACCCGCGCTACGCGGGCTGGAGCAGGTCCCAGCGGTTGCCGTACAGGTCGCGGAAGACGGCGACCGTGCCGTACGGCTCGCGCCGGGGCGGCTCCTCGAACACGACGCCTTCCGCGGCCATCCGGGCGTGGTCGCGGGCGAAGTCGTCGGTGTGGAGGAAGAAGCCGACCCGGCCACCGCTCTGGTCGCCGATCCGCTCGGCCTGCGCGGGGGTGGCGGCCCGGGCCAGCAGCAGGGCCGACTCCCGGGCGCCGGGCGGCGCGACGACCACCCAGCGGCTGCCGTCGCCACGCGGGCTGTCCTCGCGCAGCTCGAAGCCGAGGGCGCGGGTGTAGAAGTCGAGGGCCTCGTCGTAGTCGCGTACGACCAGGGCCGTCAGGGCGAGGTGCGGCATGGCGGGGCGGGTGCTCCTAGTCGAAGATCGGGCCCTGGGTGCGGGTGCGCTTGATCTCATAGAAACCCGGGATCGCGGCGACCATCAAGGTGCCGTCCCACAGTTGGGCCGCCTCCTCGCCCTTGGGCGCGGGGGTGACGACCGGGCCGAAGAAGGCGATCTGCTCGCCGTCGGCGCCGGGGACGGCGATCACCGGGGTGCCGACCTCCTGGCCGACCTTGTCGATGCCCTCCTTGTGGGAGGCGCGCAACTGCGTGTCGTACTCGTCGGAGTCCGCGTGGTCCGCGAGCGACGCGGGCAGGCCGACCTCCTCCAGGGCCTCCACGATGGTCTCGCGGGTCTTGGGCTTCGCCTGGTTGTGGAAGCGGGTGCCCAGCGCGGTGTAGAGCGGGCCGACCACGGCGTCGCCGTGCAGCTCCTGGGCGGCGATGACGACCCGGACCGGGCCCCATGCCTCGCGCAGGAAGGTGGAGTACTGCTCCGGGAGGGTGTCGAGCTTGTCCTCGTTGAGCACCGCGAGGCTCATCACGTGCCAGCGCACCTCGACCGGGCGGACCTTCTCCACCTCCAGCATCCAGCGGGAGGTCATCCAGGCCCAGGGGCACAGCGGGTCGAACCAGAAATCGGCCGGGGTCTTCTCAGCGGCGGTCGCGGTCACGGCATGCTCCTCGTTCACAACATCGTGTCAGGGACGGGCGGTCGGCGGTCGTCGGTCGGCACCTTCCACCCTGACGTGCAACGCACTCCGCACCCCGGGTCATTCCCCGCTGCCACCTCGCAGGGGCCGTGGGAGGATGCCAGGGCGCCGCGATCCGGCGCGTCCACCGGCAGGAGTGCCATGACCGAGAGGAGCCGCCACGTGCCCGGCGAGAACCTGAGCCGTGAGGAGGCCCGCGAGCGGGCCGCGATCCTGTCCGTGGAGCGGTACGACGTGGCGCTGGACGTGCGCTCCGCGGTCGGGCCGGCCGCCGAGGGCGAACCGCGCACCTTCCGGTCGACCACGGTGATCGACTTCCGCTGCGCGCGGCCGGGTGCCTCGACCTTCGCCGACCTGATCGCGCCCTCGGTGACGTCGGTGCGCCTCAACGGCCGGGAGCTGGACCCGGCGGCGGTCTTCGACGGGGCGCGGATCGCGCTGGACGGCCTGGCCGAGCGCAACACCCTGGTGGTGGACGCGCGGTGTGCCTTCAGCCGGACCGGCGAGGGCCTGCACCGCTTCGAGGACCCCGAGGACGGCGAGGTCTACCTCTACACGCAGTACGAACCGGCCGACTCCCGGCGGGTGTTCGCGAACTTCGAACAGCCGGACCTGAAGGCGCCGTTCTCCTTCCGGGTGACCGCGCCCGAGGGCTGGACGGTGCTCAGCAACGGCGCGGCGGACGGTGACCCGACGCCGGCCGAGGGCGGCGGCGCCACCACCGCGTTCGTGCCGACCCAGCCGATCTCCACCTACATCACCGCGGTGGTCGCGGGGCCGTACCACGTGGAGCACGACCACTACGCGCGCACGCACCCCGACGGCGCGGTGCTGGACATCCCGCTGTCCGCGCTGTGCCGCCGCTCGCTGGCCCGGCACTTCGACGCCGACGCGATCTTCGACGTCACCAAGCGCGGGCTGGACTTCTTCCACGAGAACTTCGACTACCCGTACCCGTTCGGGAAGTACGACCAGGCGTTCGTGCCGGAGTACAACCTCGGCGCGATGGAGAACCCCGGGTGCGTCACGTTCCGCGAGGAGTACGTCTTCCGCGGCAAGGTGACGCGGACGTCGTACGAGCACCGGGCGAACGTCATCCTGCACGAGATGGCGCACATGTGGTTCGGCGACCTGGTGACCATGCGGTGGTGGGACGACCTGTGGCTCAAGGAGTCGTTCGCCGACTTCATGGGCGCCTTCGCGCAGGTGGAGGCGACCGAGTTCACCGAGGGGTGGATCACCTTCGCCAACCGCCGCAAGGCGTGGGCCTACCGGGCCGACCAGCTCCCCTCCACCCACCCGGTGGTGGCCGACATCCCGGACCTGGAGGCGGCGAAGCTCAACTTCGACGGGATCACGTACTCCAAGGGCGCCTCGGTTCTCAAGCAACTCGTCGCGTACGTGGGGCGGGAGGCGTTCCTGGAGGCGGCCCGGCGGTACTTCAAGCGGAACGCGTACGGCAACACCACGCTGGCGGACCTGCTGTCGGTGCTCGCGGAGACCTCGGGCCGGGACATGGCCGCCTGGTCGGCGGCGTGGCTGGAGACCGCGGGTGTCAACTCGCTGACGCCGCAGGTGGTCTGTGACGCGCAGGACCGGATCACCGAGCTGTCGGTGGCGCAGACCGCGGACGGCTCGCAGCCGCGGCTGCGCCCGCACCGGGTCGCGGTGGGCCTGTACCGGCGCACGCCCGACGGCACGTTGGAGCGCTACGCCCGCGCGGAGGCCGACGTGGCCGGGCCGTCCACGACGGTGGCCGAGCTGGCCGGGCAGCCGCGGCCGGACCTGGTGCTGGTCAACGACGACGACCTGACGTACGCCAAGACCCGTTTCGACGAGGTCTCGCTGGCCACGCTCCGCGAGCGGCTCGGCGACCTCGCGGACCCGCTCGCGCGGGCGCTGGCCTGGTCGGCCGTGTGGAACCTGACCAGGGACGCGTTGATGCCCGCGCGGGACTACCTGGACCTGGTGCTGCGCTTCGCCGGGCAGGAGAGCGACGTCGGGGTCCTCCAGACCCTGCACCTCCAGGCGCGGACCGCGCTGGTCCACTACGTGGCGCCGGACGCGCGGCAGGAGGCGGGCGCGGCTCTTTCGGAGGGCGCGCTGCACGAGTTGCGGCTGGCCGAGCCGGGCAGCGGCCACCAGCTGGCGTGGGCCCGCTTCTTCGCGGCGGTCTCCTCCTCGGCGGCCGATCTGCAACTGCTGCAGGGGCTGTTGGACGGGTCCGCGAAGATCGACGGGCTCGATGTCGACCAGGAGCTGCGGTGGACGTTCCTGGAGGCCCTCACGGCTGAGGGCGTGGCCGGCGCGGACGTGATCGCCGCGGAGCGGGCCAGGGACGACACCGCGTCCGGCAACCGGCACGAGGTGCGGTGCCTCGCGGCCCGGCCCGACCCCGAGGTCAAGGCTGCCGCCTGGGCCTCCGTGGTCGAGTCCGACGCCCTGTCCAACGCGCTCGTCGAAGCGACCATCGCGGGGTTCTCCCAGCCCGGGCAACGGGACTTGGGCGAGCCCTACGTCGCTCCCTACTTCGCCGCGATCGAACGGGTCTGGGCCGAGCGGTCGATCGAGATCGCGATGGATGTCGTGCGCGGGCTCTACCCCTCCCTCCAGCAGGGGTCCCTCGTCCTCGCGGCGACCGACGAGTGGCTCTCCGAACGGAGCGAAGCGGCTCCCGCGCTGCGGCGCCTCGTCCTTGAGGGCCGCGACGACCTGGCACGGGCGGTTCGTGCGCAGGAGTGCGACGCCCGCCGCTGAAGCTTTCGGCGGGCGGACCGACTCGCCGCGGAAGCTTTCGGCGGGCGGACCGGCGCGCCGCGGGGGCTGGGCTTGCGGGCCCGGCGCGCCGCGGTGGTGGGCTGAGCGCGCGGTTCCCCGCGCCCCCTTGGGGCGCGGGGGCCGGGCTGGGGGCACGGCTGCGTCGTCGTGGCCGAGGGGGTGGAGGAACGTTCACTCGGGTGGCGGGAAGGGAAGGAGCTCGGCAGGGGCGGGGCGGGACTTTAGCCCGGCGTTGTCCTGGTTTGTCGACGAGCGTGTAACAACGGTTAGTAACCACCCGTTCCGCGGGAAACACTCGGCCATGAACGCGAACGACCTCACCCCCCACGCCCTGGACCGCCTCGACGACTGCGACGAGACCGTACTGACGTTCCGTCAACTTCGTGAACTCGGCCTGACCGCGGCCGAGATCGCCGACCGCTGCCGCCCGGGCGGCCGTTGGCAGCAGATCCTGCCGCAGGTGTGCCTGCTGCACTCCGGCCCACCCAGCAGCGAGGAACGCGTACGGGCCGCGCTGCTGTACGCGGGCCGCGATCCGGGCGGCCACGGCCCGGTCGGCGGCGGCCGGGAGGCGATGGTGACGGGGCTCGCCGCGCTCGCGCTGTACCACTTCGCGTCGGTGCCCCCGCTGATCGGCCTCCCGGTGATCGACGTGCTCGTGCCGTGGCAACGGCGGTTGCGCGACGCGGGTGACGTCAGCGTGCACCGCACCCGCGAACTGCCGCGCCCGCTGGACGTGGTGGGGCTGCCCTGCGCTCCGGTGCCGCGCGCGGTGGCCGACGCGGTCGCCGAACTCGACGACACCGACGCCGTACGCGCGCTGCTCTCCGAGGCGGTGCGGTCCGGGTACTGCGACGGCACCGCCGTACTGCGGGAGTTGTCCCGGGCCGGGCTGCTGGCCCGCCCGCAGGTGCGGCGCGCGGTGGACGTGCTGCGCAGCGAGGACCGCGCGATGGCCGAGCAGCGGCTGTACATGATGGTGCACTGCCACCAACTGCCCGACCCGGTATGGAACGTGGACCTGCGGCTGCCCGGCGGCCCGCCGCTGGGCGGGGTGGACGCGTTCTGGCCCGAGCACGGCGTCGCGGTCTGCCTCGACCCGGACGACGCCGCGCTGTGGTCCCACTACGCCCGGCAGCGCGAGCACCTGGAGGCGCTGGGCATCACGATGGTGTTCCTGTCCCCCGCCAAACTGCACGACGCGATGGAACTGCAGGCGGCCGTGGTCAGGACCGCGCTGATGGCGTCCTGCGAACTCGACCCGGCCGCCTACGTGGTGGTCACCCCGCGCTGAGCGGCTCCCGGCCGGCCCCTCGGCGCGCCTTCACCGTCCTCACCGCTTCCCGAGCAGCAACTCGGCGTTGCGGTCGTGTGCGGCACCGCTCGCCGAGGAGATGTCGGCGCCGGGCGCGTTGAAGGCCAACTCCCGGTACAGGGAAGCCAGTCCGGCGGTCGACAGATCGTGGAAGTCGGTCCGATGCGGCGCCGCGGACTCGATCAGCGTGGTGATCAGCGACAGCGTCCCGTCGTGGTTGTCGACGATCTCGATGACCCGGCCGAGCTGCGGATAGTCCACGTGGGAGGCGGTGTTGACCTCCCAGAAGGTGCCTCGCGGGTCGATGCGGTTGTGGTGGCTGTGCCCGTTGATCCAGGCCAGCACGTTCGGGTGCTTCTTCAGCAGCGCGGTCAACTCCGCGCCGCTGTGCCGCTTCTCGCGCGGGCGGGCCGGGTCGGTGCGCAGGTTCGTCATGCTGTGGGCGGCGTGGTGGCTGAAGACCAGGATGTGCCGGTCCTCGTGCGCGGCCAGGGTGCGCTCCAGCCAGGCGAGTTGCTCGGAGCCGATCGAGCCGAGGAACGAGCCGCCCCGGTCGGTGGTGTCCAGGCTGATGCCGAGCACGCCGTCGGCGACCGGGAAGCTGTAGTACATGTGGTCGGCGTCCACGCCCTCGGCGGCGTAGCCGTGACCGACCGGACCGGCGCCCGTACGGCGCGGGTCGAGGTGCGCGGCCAGGTACTCCTGCGGGGTGAAGGGGGCGCGGCGCACGTCCGGGGTGACCGTGCGCGCGGTGCGGGCGTAGTGCTGGAGCACCTCGCGCACCAGCGTGCCGTCCGGGTCCTGCTGCGCGTTGACGGCCTTGTACACGCGCAGCATGTCGGCGTGCGGCACCTGCTCCAGCTTGCGGTCGCCGACCGCGATCTGCCCGGCGAACGACCCGTGCGGGCCGGACCGGTAGGCACCGCTGAACAGGGCGTCGTGGTTGCCGACCGTCGAGTACCAAGGGATCTTCAGGCCGGGCGCGGTGAGCGGGCGCATCGCGGCGGACAGGTAGCCGGGCAGGTGCGGGAAGCCGAGCTTCTTGTCGGCGTCGGTGCGGGCGCTCTCCGGCTGCCAGAACAGCGGCAGCCCGGAGTTCTGGATGCCCTCGAAGGCTTGCGGGTCACCGGTGTTGGGGTCGATCCGGCCACCGCTCATCGCGGAGAGGAACCAGTCCAGCTCGATCGTGGAGTTGTTGTCGGTGTTGTCGCCGGTGGTGATCGCGAACGACAGCGGGTGGCCGGTGACCGGGCCGCCGCGCAGGCTGTTCACCCGGTCGATGAGCGAGAGCGTGCTCAGCACGGACAGCGCCTCGTGCGGGCGCCAGTCGTGCGGGCCGTGCTCGCGCATCCACTCCATCCGCAGCGGCGACTGCACGTCCATCACGTGCAGGTCGGTGAGCTGGACGAACGCGGCGATCGCGGTACGGCGGTCCGCGCGGCCGGGGTGCGCGGGGGCGAGGTCGGCGCGGACCACCCGCTTCCACCCGGGGCCGTCGGCCAGCCGGCGGTACGAGCCCTTGCCGGTGGGGGTGGCCACGGAGTGCAGGGTGGTCCCGATGGTCGTCGGCCCCGACGGCGCCGTCGGGGCTGCCGTGGTGGCGCCGGTCGCGGTGCTCGGGGTGCTCGGGGTGGAGACGGACACGGAAGCGGTCGGCGCCGTGGCCGCCCGGGCGCTGGCCCGGTCGGAGCCGGGGCCGAACAGCCAGGCGGCGGCGCCTCCCGCTGCCGCGAGGCCGGTACCGGAGGCGATCAGCAGGGTGCGGCGGTCGACGTGGGGAGGGGTTCGGGCGGGCTCGGGTGCGGGCATTTCGTTCCCCCGTGGGGAGGCTGAGGCGTACGAGCGGCCCCGGGCGTGGGGCACCCACGGGGATGCTTGGCAGCGGAAGTGACGTGTGCCGTAACGCGGCACGAACGCGGAATGCCCATCTCCGGGCGCGAATGTCCGTTTCCGCGTGAGTCATCCTGCGGGGGCCCGCCGTTACGGTTCCCGTCTCGTTCCCGTGGCCCCGCCCGGTGGGTGCCGGGCGGGGCCACTCGGGCGGAGGGGCTACTCGGGCGGGGGGGCTACTCGGGCGGAGCCGTCGCCGCGGGACGCCGCAGGAGCGCCCGGGTGGGAAGGGCGGTGGCGGCCAGGGCCAGCACCAGCGCACCCCCCACGATGCCGCCGGCGGTGCCCGGCGGCACGTACGGGCTCGCGCCCGTCAGCCCGCGGGCGATCGGCACGAGGGTGATCCACGCGATCGCCCCGCCGATGACGAGCCCGCCCGCGGCGACGACCAGCGCCTCCCAGCGCATCATCCCGAGCACCTGCCGCCGGGTCGTGCCCGCCAGCCGCAGCAGCGCGATCTCACGGCGCCGGTCGAGGACCGTCATCACCAGGGTGTTGGCGGCGGCGACGGTCGCGAACCCGCCGAGCACGGCGGCCATCACCTGGTTGGACCAGGCGTTGAGTTCGAGGTTCTTGTCGGCCTGCGCGCGGTATCCGGCCCGGTCGGTGACAGTGAGCCCGGGCACCCCGAGCCCGGCCAACTCCCTTTGCACGGCGGCCGGGTCGGCGCCGGGCGCGTCGTGCACGAGCACCTGCGCGTCGTACGCCGTGTTCGCGTGTGCGGCGACCGCGGCGCGCGGCATGAGCAACTGGCCCATCCCGAGGCCCCGTTCGTAGACGGCGACCACCTTGGGCCGGATCTGGGTGCCGTCGCCGAGCCAGAGCGAGAGGTGGCCGCCGACCTTCGCGTGGGCGCTGCCGGCCAGCAGCGTGTCGACCGCGACCGTACCGCCGTCGCCGGTGAGGTCGGCCAGCGAGCCGCTCTTCACGCCGAGTTGGAGCACCTTGGGCAGGGCGGCGGGGTCGCCGGAGACGCCGATCAGGTTCTCCGAGTCCAGTGCCCCGCTCTCCCGGATGAGCGCGCCGGTGCGCAGGACGCCGACCGCGGTGTCCACGCCGTGCAGCGCGGCGGCGCGGTCGGCGGTGGCGGCCGGCAGTCCGGCGCCGTCGGAGCCGACCACCTGGTCCGCGACGACCGCCTGGTGGATCTGCCGGGACGTGGCGTGGGTGATCGACCCCTGCATGCACAGCAGGGTGCCGCAGAAGGCGGTGACCAGCGCGATCGGGGTGATCGCGGCGGCCAACCGGCGGGCGGCGGCACGGGTGTTGGCGGCGGCCAGCATCCCGGAGACCGAGCCGGACGCCCGCAGCGGCAGCCCCAGCAGGGACGCGGCGAGCCACGCCACCACCGGACCGAGGAAGGCCACTCCGGCCATCAGGCTGAACACGACGCCGAGTGCCACCGAGGCGGCGTCGTCGCCGGTCTCGTGTGCGGCGACCGCGGCCAGGAAGCAGCCGCCGACCACCGCGGCCACGCCCAGCACGGTACGGATCACGCCGGGCCGGCGGCGTTCCACCGCGGCCTCGCCCAGTGCCTCGCTGGGCCGGGCCTTCGAAGGGCGGCGCGCGGCGAGGTAGCCGGCCACGAGCGACCCGAGCAGGCCGGCGCCGACCGCGACCACCATCGGAATCCAGCCCACGGACAGGGTCACGCCGTGCGGCACCGCGTCCTTGTGGACGAGCTGGCGCAGCCACCAGCGGGCCAGTCGGACGCCGGGCCAGATCCCGGCGGCGCCCGCGAGCGGAGCGACCAGCAGCGCCTCGGTCGCGACGGTCCTGCGAATCTGCCGCGGGGTGGCGCCGATCGCGCGCAGCAGCGCGATCTCGCGGGAGCGCTGGCCGACGGCGAGGGCGACGGTGCCCATCACCACGAACACGGCCGTGGCCGTGGCGATCCCGCCGAAGGAGCCGCCGATCGCGGTCATCATCTCCTTGGCCTCGGCGAGCTGCGGCTGCTCGGCCGCGCCCCGGTCGTCGCCGGTGCGCACCTTCGCGTGGCCGCCGACGGCGTGCCGGGCCTGGTCGGCCAGCGCGTCCGTGCCGACACCCGGCTTGGGGAAGACCGCGATGGCGTCCGCCCGGCCGGGGTGGCCGGAGAGCGGCCCGGCGGCGGAGTCGGCGAAGTACGCGGTGGGGCCGGCCGAGCGGTCGGCGGGGACCAGCCCGGAGACGCGGTAGGCGGCGGTCCGGCCGGGCGCGGTCAGCGTCAGGGTGTCCCCGACGGAGACGTGTGCCGCGCGGGCGGTGCCGGCGTCGAGCACGACCTCGCCCGCGCCGGGCGCGTGGGCCGTGCCACCGGCGGCCGTGCCGGAGGGGGCTGTACCGGACGAGGCCGTACCGGAGGAGGACCCGGGGGGCTGGGAGATCAGGTGCGCGGACCAGTCCCGGCCGGTCAGTTGCGGCAGACCGGCACCAGAACCGGCACCCGCACCCGCACCCGCACCGGCACCCGCACCCGTGGCGCTCTGGTGGGCCGCGCCCACCGGGAACGCGATGTCGGGGACGGCCGCGGCCACGCCCGGGCGGGCGGCGATCCGGGCGGCCATGCTCGTGGCGAGCCGGGGCTGGTCGGTGAGCGGCTCGGAGTCGGAGTCCTGGTTGTCGCCGTGCCCGGTGGTGATGTGGGCCTGCGGGTCGGCCGCGACCACGACCGGCACGTGGGCGTACCGGACCGGCGGCACGTGCGCGGTCAGGCCGGTCTGGAGCAGGGTGCCGCACGCGGTGACCACGGCGGCCGCGAAGAGCAGCGCGACGAACGTGCCGACGAAGGACGCGGGCCGGAAGCGCACGGAGGCGCGGGCCAGGCCGTTCACGCCGCCCTCCCCCGGGTGGCGCGGGCGGCCTCGGCCACGGAGTCCCGGTGGGCCCGGCCGTCGGCACCGCGGCCGGACCCGCCGGTCCGCGAGGTGAGCGCGACCATCCGGTCCGCGACGGCCGTCGGGTCGGGCGCGACCAGCTCGCCCGCGAGGTTCCCGTCGGCCAGGAAGAGCACCCGGTCAGCGTACGACGCGGCGACCGGGTCGTGCGTCACCATCACCACCGTCGCGGCCGGGCCGGAACCGTCCAGGCCGCCGTCGACCGCCTGCCGCATCAGCGCCAGGATGTCGCGGGCCGTACCCGTGTCGAGCGCGCCGGTCGGCTCGTCCGCGAAGATCACCTCCGGGCTGGTCACCAGCGCACGGGCGATCGCCACGCGCTGCTGCTGCCCGCCGGAGAGCTGGCCGGGCCGGCGCCTGCCGTACCCGTCCAGGCCGACCCGCGCCAGCATCGCCGCGGCCCGGCGCCGGTCGGGGCGCTGCCCGGCCAGGCGCTGCGGCAGCAGTACGTTCTGCTGGACGGTGAGGGACGGCAGCAGGTTGAACGACTGGAAGACGAAGCCGATCCGGCTGCGGCGCAGCCGGGTCAGCTTGTTCTCGCTCAGTCCGGTGATCTCCTCGCCGCCGAGCAGCACCGAGCCGCCCGACGGGCGGTCCAGGCCGGCCGCGCACTGGAGGAAGGTGCTCTTGCCGGAGCCGGACGGCCCCATGACCGCGGTGAAACTGCCGCGCGGCAGCGCCAGATCGACCCCGCGCAGCGCGTGCACCGCCGCGTCGCCCCGGCCGTAGGTCCGGCGCACACCGCGCAGTTCCACCGCGGGGGTCGCGGTGCCTGTCGCCGTGCCGACCGGCATGCTCGGCGTGCTCGTCGTCGGGCTGGTCATCGGGCTCGCTCCGTATTCGTCCACGCTTCGAAACTACGAAGCGCGGGCCGCGCGAACCATGGCGCTCTCCGGCGTCCTCGTGGTGGGGTTTTCCCGACCAGCCACCCGGAGGGATCTCCCCGACCGGCCCCTGTTCGCCCGCACCGGCGGCGGTTCCGCGCGGGTGAGACCCCCGGGGCGGGGTAGGAGGGGGGCGCCCCGGGGTAGGGGTGTGTGCACCCACTGTGAGGACGGAGGCCCGATGGACCGGGTACGGCTGGCCGGGTTGTACGGCGTGGACGTGACGTACCGCCCGACCGCGGATACGGAAGTGCCCGTGCCGGAGGAGACGATCGTGGCCGTGCTGGCGGCGCTCGGGGTGGACGCGAGCACGCACTGCTCGGTGAAGGACGCGCTGGCGGCGTACGAGCGTCGCGAGTCGCACCGGCTGCTCAACCCCTGCACGGTGCTGCGGGCCGGCCACGGCACCCTCGACACGGTCCGGGCCCGGCTGCCGCGCGGCACCCGGCTGACCGTGGCCACCCGCACCGGCGAGCCGCTGCCGGCCGCCCCGACCGCGCCGGGCCGCTACGTCCTGCGCGCCACATCCGCCGACGGGCGGACCGCGACCGGCGACCTGGTGGTCGCGCCGGAGCGGCTGCCCGGCCCGCCGGAGCGCACCTTCGGCTTCATGGCGCAGCTCTACTCCACCCTGTCGTCCCGCTCGTGGGGCATGGGCGACCTCGCCGACCTGGCCGACCTCGCCGCGTGGTCGGGCCGGACCCTGGGCGCGGGCTTCGTGCAGATCAACCCGCTGCACGCGGCCGTACCCGGCCGCCCGACCGACCCCTCGCCGTACCGCCCGTCCTCGCGCCGCTTCCCCGACCCGGTCTATCTGCGGGTGGAGGAGATCCCCGAGTACGCCTACCTGCCGGCGGAGTCGCGCGAGCAGGCCGCGGACGTGCTGCGCGAGGTCGCCGAACTGCGCGACCAGGTGCTGCTCAAGGACGCGCTGATCGACCGGGACGCGGTGTGGGCGCTGAAGTCGCGGGCGCTGGAGCTGCTGCGCGCGGTGCCGCTGAGCCCGGGCCGCCGGGCCGCGTACGCCGACTTCCTCGCCGAGCAGGGGCAGGCGCTGGACGACCACGCCACCTGGTCGGCGCTGGCCGAACTGCACGGCCCCGACTGGCACAACTGGCCGCCCGGGCTGCGCGACCCGCGCTCACCGCAGGTGGCACGGGCCCGCAGCGAGCTGATGGAGCGGGTGGACTTCCACTCCTGGCTGACCTGGCTCACCGACGGACAGCTCGGCGCGGCGCAGCGGGCCGCACGGGACGCGGGGATGGCGGTCGGGGTGGTGCACGACCTTGCGGTGGGCGTGCACCCGGCCGGTTCCGACGCCTGGTCGATGCAGGACGTGCTGGCCGCGGGCATCTCGGTCGGGGCGCCGCCGGACGCCTTCAACTCCCGCGGCCAGGACTGGGGGCTGCCGCCGTGGCGGCCGGACGCGCTGGCGGCGACCGGCTACGCGCCGTACCGCGACCTGATCTCCCGGATGCTGCGGCACGCCGGGGGCCTGCGGATGGACCATGTGATGGGCCTGTTCCGGCTGTGGTGGGTGCCGCAAGGCCGGCCGCCGACGGAGGGCACCTACGTCAGGTACGACGCGGAGGCGATGCTCGGGCTGCTGGCGCTGGAGGCGTACGAAGCGGGCGCGGTGGTGATCGGCGAGGACCTGGGCACCGTGGAGCCGGGGGTGCGGGAGGAGTTGGCCGACCGGGGCGTGCTGGGCACGTCCGTGCTGTGGTTCGAGCGGGACTACTCCGGGGCCGACCCGGACCGCCGGCCGCTGCCGCCCTCGGCGTGGCGGGAGTCGTGCCTGGCGACGGCGACCACGCACGACCTGCCGAGCACCGCGGCCCGGCTGACCGGCGAGCACGTCGGACTGCGGCACCGGCTGGGACTGCTCAGCCGGCCGCTCGAGGCGGAGCAGGCGGAGGACGCCGCGGAGGTCGCGGAGTGGATCGCGCTGCTCGGCCGGCTGGGGCTGCTGCCGGAGGGCGCGGCGGACGAGGAGGCGGTGGTGAAGGCGGTGCACCGGTTCCTGGCCCGGACCCCGGCGCGGATGATCGGGGTGTGGCTGCCGGACACGGTCGGGGACCGCCGCCCGCAGAACCTGCCGGGCACGTCCACGGAGTACCCGAACTGGCGGCTGCCGGTGGCCGGTCCGGACGGGCGGCCGCTCACCCTGGAGCAGCTCGCCGCGTCACCGCGGCTGCACGCGCTCGCCGACGAGGTGCGGCGGGCGCTCGCGACGCGCCCGACGCGCCTGTAAGGCACCCCGCGCGCACGGGTCACAGGTGTGGTCACTACATTGAGTACGTGGACAAGAAGCTCACCAAGAAGGTCGTGCGCGCCGGGGTCGTCACCACCGGTACGGCGCTGCTGCTGTTGATGTCGTCCCCCGCCTTCGCCGTGGCGCACGACGACGGTGACGACCCGGGTTCGGGTCTGAGCGTGCTCCAGACCCTCGGCCTGTTCGTGGCCATTCCGCTGGTGCTGTTCGGGGTCATCGCCGGGCTGGTCATCGTGACGGACAAGTCCCGCAAGCAGCAGCAAGAGCACTGATCGCGCGGTAGGACGACCGAGGCCGGGCGGCCCGGCCGTCCCCGTACGCGTCCCCGCCCCACGCCCGTGCAACCCCCGCCCGCGCCAGGCGCGTCCGGGGGTTCAGTGCTGCCCGGAGCCGTCGGCCCGGCCGGCTGACGATCCCGGTCCACCCTGCGTACCCTGCGTGCCCGGCCCACCCTGCGTGCCCGACGGGCGGGCCTCGGTCGAGGCCAGCAACTGCCGCAGCAGGTCGGCCAGCAGCTCCGCCTGGCTGTCGTCCATGCCGTCGAGCGCGGCCTGTTGCACCTCCACCCCGGCGGCGACCGCCTCGTCGATCACCCCGACCCCGCGCGCGGTGAGCGAGACCCGCAGACCTCTGCGGTCGTCCGGGTCGGGCGAGCGCTCCAGCAGTCCGGCCCTCTCCAGCTTGTCCAGCCGACCGGTCATCCCGCCGGTGGTCAGCATCAGCGTCGCGGAGAGCTGCCGGGGCGAGAGGGTGTACGGCTCGCCCGAGCGCCGCAGGGTGGAGAGCACGTCGAACTCGCCGCGGCCGATGCCGAACCGGCGGTACTCCTTCTCCATCCGGTCGCCCATCAGCCGCGACAGCCGGTAGATCCGGCCGAACACGGCCATCGCGCGCGTGTCCAGTTCCGGGCGCTCACGGTTCCACTGGCCGGTGATCGCGTCGACGGCGTCGGTTTCCATGCTCCGAGTATCGGCGCGGGGTCGGTCGAAGGCAAGAAAGTAGCTTGCAGGTAAGTTACTTCTGCAAAAGTCGCTTGCCTGTGAGTCGCTTACTGCTAAGCTACTTAGCAACGACTTAGTCTTGCGGGGGTTCCGATGCAGCGCAGCAGCACACGTTCGGCGGCCCGGACCGGCCAGGAGGCCCGGCGCCGGCCGGGGATTCCCGGCGAGCGGGCCATGCTCACCGCGATGGGGGTCGACGCGGTCGGCTCGGGCATGTACGTGCCGTTCAGCCTGGTCTTCTTCCACCACATCACCGGGCTGTCGTTCACCGTGGTCGGTGCGGTGCTCACCGCGGTCGGGCTGGCCGGGATGGCCGCGCTGCCGCTGGCCGGCACGGCCGTCGACCGCTACGGCGCGCGCCGCGTGCAGCTCCTCCTCTACGGGGTGCGCGGCATCGGCTTCGCGCTCTACCCGTTCGCGACGACGCTGCCGGCCTTCGCCGCCGTCGCCCTCTTCACCGCCTTCGGCGACCGCGCGTTCCCCGCGGTGCAGCAGGCGTGGATCGGCGAGGTCGCCTCCGGCACCGACCGGGACCGGCTCCAGGCGGCGTCCCGCGCGCTGCGCAACGGCGGGCTCGGCGCGGGCGCCCTGCTCGCCTCCCTGGCCATCTCGGTCGCCGGCGGCAACGGGTTCACGGTCGCGGCCTGGCTCAACGCGGCGAGCTTCGCGGTGGCCGCCCTCCTCGTGCGGGGCGTGCGGAGTGCGCGGGGCGGGCGGGGCGTGGACGGGCGGGGCGTGGACGGCGCGGCGCCGGTGCCTGCGGCAGCAGGCCGCCGACCGCTCCGGCCGCTCCCCCGCCGTCCCCTCCGGCCGCTCCTTCCGCTCCTTCCGCTCGGGCGCGGTCGCGCGGGTCAGGGTTCGGCGGCGGGCTACCGGGTGGTGCTGCGCGACCGGGCCTTCCTCGGCCTGACCGGCGCCAACTTCCTCACCGCGCTGGGGTATTCCGCGCTGCCGGTGATGTTCCCGCTGTTCATCGTCGGCCGGCTGGGGCTGCCGCAGGCGCTGACCGGGGCCGCGTTCACGCTGAACACGGTGCTGTGCGCGGTCGGCGGGGTGGCGGTGGCCGGGGTGGTACGGCGCCGCGGCGGCCGGCGGACCCGGGCGGCGGCGCTCGGGGCGACCCTGTTCGCGACCGCGTTCGCCGGGCTCGCGCTGCTCGGCACGGTCCGGCCGCACTCCGGATGGGTGCTGCCCGCCGGGCTGTTCGCGCTGGTGGTGCTCTACACGACCGCCGAGACGGTGCACAACCCGGCGTCCGGCTCGCTCGCCGTGGCAGCCGCACCCGGTGAGCTGCGCGGCCGCTACATGGCCACGTACCAGCTCTCCTGGTCGCTGGCGAGCACGCTCGCTCCCTCGCTCTTCACCGCGCTGAACGCCGCCGACGCGCGGCTGCCCTGGCTGCTGCTGACCGGGACCGCGCTGTCGGCCGCGGCGCTGCTGGTCCGTCTTGAGAACCGGCTCCCCGTGGACGCCGTACGGTTCACGGCGCCGGCCGCGGTGATGACGTCCCTCCCGGCGGTGACCACCGCCGATCCGGCCCCCGCGCCGGCCGCCGCGCCAGCCACCGCGCCGGCCGCGGGCACCGGCCTGTGCGCCGCCGTACGCACCGCGCCCGGGGACTCCCGCCGGGCCGTTGCCGCCGGCACGGCATCCCGGACCATCTGACCGGCCCGCTGCTCGCGGCAGGGTCCACACACGCGGTCCCGCGCCTCTGGAGGGGGCGCGGGACCGTTTCGACGGCTCACCTGCCGGTCACGTGTGGGGGCGGTTGCCCTTCTCCTGCTTGGGGAAGCTCTGGTCGGCGCCCGGGAGCGTCGGCTTGGGGAGGGTGGCGACCTCCTGCTCGGCCTCGGCCAGCTGCTCGGCGGTGTTGTCGGGCAGCCGCGGCGGCTTCCGCGTCGTGTCGGAGAAGCGGAACGCCGAGGTGAGGTCGCCGAAGGTGCGGCGGCGCCACTGCGAGATGTTGGGCTCCTCGACCCCGGTGAAGCGCTCCAGGAACCGCAGCGACGAGGTGTGGTCGAACGCCTCGCTCGCCACCCAGCCGCCGACCGTCCACGGCGAGATGATGATCGACGGCACCCGGAAGCCCGCGCCGATCGGCAGCCCGTTGATGAACTCGTCCGGCGTGCCGGCCTTCGGGGTGGGCGGCACCACGTGGTCGAAGAGGCCGTCGTTCTCGTCGTAGTTGAGGATGAACGCGGTCTTCGCCCACACCTTCGGGTTGGACGCGATCGCCTCGATCTTGGAGGCGACGAAGTCCGCGCCGGCGGCCGGCAGGTAGTCCGGGTGCTCGGACTGGTAGCTGGTGGGCAGAATCCACGACACGGCCGGCAGCCGGTCGTTGCGGGCGTCGTCCTCGAAGGTGCCCTCGGGCTGGAAGACCATCGCCCGGTCGTGCAGCGGCTCGCCCGGCTTGGCGTCCTGGAACTGCTGGAACTCCGACAGCATGTTGGTGCCGTAGTTGTCGGTCTCCTGGTAGACCCGCCAGTCCACGCCGGCCGCCTGCAGCCGCTCCGCGTAGGTGGTCCAGCGGTACGGGCTCGGCGCCACGTTGCTGATGATCGGGCCGCCCTTGGTGCCGCCCGGGTCGACCGTGCCGGTCATCCAGTACAGCCGGTTCGGCCAGGTCGGGCCCATCATCGAGCAGTAGTAGTTGTCGCAGATGGTGAACGTCTCGGCCAGCGCGAACTGGAACGGGATGTCCTCGCGCGTGTAGTAGCCCATCACGTAGGGGCCGTTGGCGCCGTCGGCCGCGCGGTGCGCCGGCAGCCACTGGTCCATCGCGCCGCCGTTCCACGCCTGGTGCTGCACCGCGTAGGCGTGGCTGGTGGAGGGGATCGCCTGGGCGCTGGTGCTCTTGGTGTCCAGGTGGAAGGGGAGCGTGTAGCCGTCGGGGTTCTCGGCGTCCGGCTGGTAGAAGACCGAGCGGCCGGTGGACAGCCGCTTGGCGTGCGGGTCGTTGAAGCCGCGCACGCCGGACAGGGTGCCGAAGTAGTGGTCGAACGACCGGTTCTCCTGCATCAGCATGACCACGTGCTCGATGTCGCGCAGCGAGCCGCTGCGCGGCGGGCCGGCGGCGACCGCCTTCTGCACGCTCGGCGGAAGCAGCGCCAGCGCGGCCGCGCCGCCCACCACTCCAGCCGTCGATCCGAGGAGTCTGCGTCGCGTCAACTCGGCCATGAACGTCCCTCCTTGAGCCGTCGGTGCGGCCCCCTTTGCCGAGGCCCCAGGGCACTCTGAACGGAGGGAGGCATGGGCCGATGGGGGCCGCCGGTGAACAAGTGGCCAACGTGCAGGAAGCAGTTGGCCACACCTTTACCTCTGTTACCGCTACGCCACTCCCGCCGCGGCGCGTTGTTCACCTGAGCGCCGCACGACCCTCCGAACGCGCCTGCCACGCATGGCCGATGACGCTCCCTCAGCCCACGGCAGACGCAACGGTGCCCCGGCCGAAAACGACCGGGGCACCGTCGTCGAACCATGCGCCTGCCAGGCGCGAGGCGGTGCTACGAAGCGGCCGCCCGGCTCGCGGCCTCGTCGGCGGCCTGCGCCTTCAGGGCCCGCTCGACGCCGGAGCGGGACTCCACCACCAGCCGGCGCAGCGCCGGCACCGGCTCGGCCGAGGCCAGCCACGCGTCGGTCGCGTCCAGCGTCGACTGCGAGATCTGGAGGGACGGGTACAGGCCGACCACGACCTGCTGCGCCATCTCGTAGCTGCGCGAGTCCCACACGCCCTTCACCGAGGCGAAGTACCGCTCGACGTAAGGGGCGAGCAGCTCGCGCTGGTCGCTCTGCACGAAACCGCCGATGACGGCCTCCTGCACCGCGTTGGGCAGCTTGTCCTCGTCGACGACCGACGCCCACACCTCGGCCTTGTTCTCCGCGCCGGGGCGGGCGGCCCGGGCCGCGGCGGCGTGCTGCTCGCCGGCCGAGGTGGGGTCGCGGACCAGCTCGGCGTCGATCGCCTCCTCGCCGGCCCGGCCGGTCGCGGCCAGCCGGGTCAGCAGCGCCCAGCGCAGGTCGGTGTCCACCGCCAGGCCGTCGATGCTGTCGCTGCCGTCGAGCAGGCCCTGGAGGACGTCGAGCTGCTCGGGGGTGTGGGCGGTGGCGGCGAAGGCACGGGCCCAGGCGAGCTGGTGGTCGCTGCCGGGGGCGGCGGCCCGCAGGTGGTCGAGGGACGCCTGCGTCCAGCGGGCCACACCGGTCTCCCGCCACTGCGGCGCCACGTACGAGTCGAGGGCCAGCTTGACCTGGCGGTGCAGGGTCTGCACCACACCGATGCCGCTCTCCTTGCCGATGCCGTGCAGCACCAGCTCCAGGTAGTCGCGGGCGGCCAGTTCGCCGTCCCGCGTCATGTCCCACGCGGCGGCCCAGACCAGTGCGCGCGGCAGCGACTCGGTGAAGTCGCCGAGGTGGTCGCGGACCACGGCGAGGGACTGCTCGTCGAGCCGGATCTTGGCGTACGACAGGTCGTCGTCGTTGAGCAGGAAGACATCGGGGCGGGGGGTGCCGGCCAGCTCGGGCACCTCGGTGAGAGCGCCGTCGACGTCCAGCTCGACCCGGCGGGTGCGGACGAGGGCGCCGTCCTTCAGGTCGTACGCACCGATGGCGATGCGGTGCGGGCGCAGCACCGGCACGCCCTTGGCGCCGATCGGCAGCTCGGGCGCCTCCTGGCGGACCGCGAAGGAGGTGACGGTGCCGTCGGCGCCGATCTCGATCTCCGGCCGCAGCACGTTGATGCCGGCGGTCTCCAGCCATGCCTTCGACCAGGACTTCAGGTCGCGGCCGGAGGTCTCCTCCAGCGCGCCGAGCAGGTCCGACAGCCGGGTGTTGCCCCACGCGTGGCGCTTGAAGTACTGCTGCACGCCCGCGAAGAACTCGTCCATGCCGACGTAGGCGACGAGCTGCTTGAGGACGGAGGCACCCTTGGCGTAGGTGATGCCGTCGAAGTTGACCAGGACGTCTTCCAGGTCGTTGATCTCCGCCATGATCGGGTGGGTGGAGGGGAGCTGGTCCTGGCGGTACGCCCAGGTCTTCATGCTGTTGGCGAAGGTGGTCCAGGAGTGCGGCCACTTCGAGCCGGGGGCGTGCGCCTGGCAGGCGATGGAGGTGTAGGTGGCGAACGACTCGTTGAGCCAGAGGTCGTTCCACCACTCCATGGTGACCAGGTCGCCGAACCACATGTGGGCCAGCTCGTGCAGGATCGTCTCGGCCCGCAGTTCGTAGGCCGAGTCGGTGACCTTGGAGCGGAAGACGTACTGGTCGCGGATGGTGACCGCGGCCGCGTTCTCCATCGCGCCGGCGTTGAACTCCGGGACGAAGAGCTGGTCGTACTTGGCGAACGGGTAGGGGTGGGCGAACTTGTCGTGGAACCAGTCGAAGCCCTGCCGGGTGACGGCGAAGATCTCCTCGGCGTCCAGGTGCTCGACGAGCGACGGGCGGCAGTAGACGCCCAGCGGCACGCTGCGGCCGCCCTCGCCCTCCCAGGTGCTGTGCACCGCCGCGTACGGACCGACGATCAGCGCCGTGATGTACGACGAGATGCGGGGGGTGGGCTCGAAGACCCACACGCCGTCGGCGGGCGGCTCGGGCGTCGGAGAGTTCGACACGACGGTCCAGCCGGCGGGCGCCTTGACGGTGAAGGCGAAGCTGGCCTTGAGGTCGGGCTGCTCGAAGCTGGCGAAGACCCGCCGGGCGTCCGGCACCTCGAACTGCGTGTACAGATAGGCCTGCTTGTCGACCGGGTCGACGAAACGGTGCAGACCCTCACCGCTGTTGGTGTACGCGCAGTCGGCGACGACCCGCAGCTCGCTGGGACCGGCCGGCAGCGCGTCGAGCGCGATCCGGGAGTCGGCGAACACCTGGGCCGGGTCGAGCGAGGTGCCGTTGAGCACCACTTCGTGGACGGCGGGGGCGACCAGGTCGATGAAGCTCGACCCGGGCTCGCTCGCCGCGAAGCGCACGGTGGTGACCGAGCGGAAGGTTCCTCCGTCCTGGGCGCCGCGCAGGTCCAGCTCGATGTCGTACGCGTCCACGGTGAGCAGGCGCGCACGCTCCTGCGCCTCCACACGCGTGAGGTTCGTACCAGCCACGACGGCCCTCTCCTTCGCTACCGAACTTGTCGAACGGATCGATCCGGATATCGCTCACCCGGGTCCCGCTCACCGGATCTCCCCCGATGGCACGACCATCCTCGCACGTCCGGGCGTTCACCCGCGGAGCCCCTGTGGATAACTCACGGGCGGCTCCTCGGCGGCCTTCCGGCCACGTTGCCGGGGCCGGGCGACGGGCCGGCCCGGCCTCCCGAAAGGCCCGCACGGCCCACCTGTTGGCGGTGGGGCCGCGTGTGCCGCACGGCGTGCGGCCGTACCCGTGGCGCAGGCGTACCCGTGGTGCAGGCGTGGCGGATGCCGCCGTCGCGTTCCGTCTGTCGCGATCATGCGGCCCGCGTGTCACGGGGTTGTCGCGGTCATGGCCGCGGGCAACCGGCCCGGGTGCCGCGGAACTCCATGAACGCAGAAGGGTCCGCACCATGTGGGCCGGCATCGATCTACGGAGTGGCAATGCGCAGCAGCAAGAGGCTCTCGGTCATCGCTCTGGTCGCCGTGGCCGCCGGACTGTCCCTGACGGCTTGCGGCCCCGACGACTCCAGCGCCTCCGGACCGACGTCGTCCGACACCGCCGGGGCGACCTCGTCCAGCGACGCCGGCCAGACGTTGGCGCCCAGCTCCGCGCCCGGCGCGTCCGACGCGACGTCGGCGCCCAGCACCACGGGCGGCCAGGACGGCTCCTCCGGCAGCGGCTCCAGCGGTACGTCCGGCAGCGGCTCCGGCAGCTCCGGCGGTTCCAGCAGCACGGGCGGCGGCTCCGGCTCCTCGAGCTCCGGTTCCGGCTCGGCTTCCAGCGGCACGTGCAAGACCTCCGACCTCGCCATCTCGGCGACGCGCGGCCCCGCGGGAGAGGGACTGGAGCTGGTCGACTTCACGAACATCGGCCAGGAGTCCTGCACGATGCACGGCTTCGCGGGCGTCTCCCTGCGGGGGAGCTCGGGCCAGTCCGTCGACGTCCCCCGCCGTGACCCCGGCACCACGCCCACCGTCAAGCTGGCCCCCGGCCAGGGGAACGGTTTCTCCCTCTACTACGCGCTCAACGGCAGCAGCGACAAGAGCAGCGGCTACACGTACACCACCATGATCATCACACCGCCCAACGAGACCCACTCCAAGTCCCTGAAGGTGGCCATCGACGTGCCCGTCTCCGACCCGGACCAGAGCTACGTCAACAAGAACCTGGAGATCTACGCGGTCGGCACGACCCGGTAGCGAACGTTGGCCTCCCGGCCGCCCAGGCACGACGGTGTCCCCGATCCCGCATACGCGCGGGGTCGGGGACATCGTTTCGAAAATAGCTGAGCCCGGATCTCAGGCTGATATGCCGTCGATCCGGGCCAGGGCGTCATCCGCGCCGAAGGGTTGCAGGTATGGCAGCCACCTCGGGTCCCGATGACCGGTCCCGATGATCCGCCAGGCCAGCCCCGACGGTGGGGCCGGTTGATGGCGCAGCCGCCATCCCAGCTCGGCGACATGGCGATCGGCCTTGACGTGGTTGCAGCGTCTGCACGCCGCCACCACGTTGTCCCAGGCGTGCTGGCCGCCACGGCTGCGCGGGATGACGTGGTCGACGCTGGTGGCGGCGGCCCCGCAGTACGCGCACTTGCCCCCGTCGCGGGCGAACAGCGCCCGGCGGGTCAGCGGCACGGTGCCCCGGAAGGGGACGCGGACGAATTTGGTGAGTTTCACGACACTCGGCGCGGGCAGCGCCTGGGTCTCGCTGTGCAGGTAGGCGCCGGATTCCTCCAGGCACACGGCCTTGTTGTTGAGCACGAGGATGAGTGCGCGGCGAAGCGGTACGACGCCGAGCGGCTCGTACGACGCGTTCAGGACCAGGACATGCGGCACGGATGCCTCCTTTGGCGCCGGCGGCGCGTGGCTCGCGCCGGGACGATCTGGCCTCAGTCTCTCCGGAATGCGGTGCACCGCGCCACCATGCCCGGGTAACGGACCGAAGGTGTTTTGGACCACACTTCTGCTCCTCCCATCTCACTTCCCCTGGTGTGGCAACGCCGCCTCACCCTCCATACATCCCCCGATCAGAGCCCTTCCGCCCTTCCAACGTGCAACGGAACGACATCGTTCACATGTTTTTCGCGCCGTTAGATTGGACCCTTCGCACTTCGACGGAGGTCTCGTACGTGTCCAGCCCGACGCCGCAGCCCCAGAACACGCTGCCTTTCACGGACGTCCCCCGTTCGGCGGCACAGGCCAGCAGCTGGGTCGACGACAACTGGGCGAACTGGCTCAGCTCGGGACTGCGCATCCTGCTGATCGTCGCGATCGCGGTCGTACTCCGTTCGGTGGTACGCAAGACGATCAGCCGACTGATCGAGCGGATGAACCGGGGTGCCGAGGTCGCCGCGAACACCGCGCTCGGCGGGCTGCTGGTCAACGCGGAGCGGCGCCGGCAGCGCAGCGAGGCGATCGGGTCGGTGCTGCGCAGCGTGGCCTCGTTCCTGATCCTGGGCACCGCGGCGCTGACCGTGCTGTCCGTGCTGAAGATCAACCTGGCGCCGCTGCTGGCCAGCGCGGGTGTGGCCGGGGTCGCGATCGGCTTCGGCGCCCGCAACCTGGTGACGGACTTCCTCTCCGGGGTCTTCATGATCCTGGAGGACCAGTACGGCGTCGGCGACGTCATCGACGCGGGCGTGGCGTCCGGCACGGTGGTGGAGGTGGGCCTGCGGGTCACCAAGCTGCGCGGCGAAGGCGGCGAGATCTGGTACGTCCGCAACGGCGAGGTGAAGCGGATCGGGAACCTCAGCCAGGGCTGGGCCACCGCCGTGGTCGATGTCCAGGTCGGCGCGGGCGAGGACCTGGAGCGGGCCCGCGCGGTGATCGCGGCGACCGCCGACGACATGGCCAAGGAGTCCCCGTGGGACGAGCGGCTGTGGGAGCCGGTGAAGGTGCTCGGCCTGGAGTCGGTCGGCACGGACTCCGTGGTGGTGCAGGCCCAGGCCCGCACGATGCCCGGGCAGGCCGCGAACGTCTCCCGCGAGCTGCGCTGGCGAATCAAACACGCGTTCGCCCGCGAGGGTATCGTGATCACCGGCGGCCCCGCCGTCCCCGTGCCGGCCCAGTCCGGCAGCGTGGAGGACGGTCTCCCGGCCGCGGCAGGCGCCGCGGAGGCGGGCGACACCCAGGGAGGGAACGAATGAGCACCGATGCCGTGGCCAGGAGCGCGGGCGAGAACGGGACGGCTGCCGGAACGGCTGAGAGAGCGGCTGACGGCACGGTGACCGGGACGGCCACCGACCGGACCGCCGCGGATTCCGCCGCCGGTCAGACGCGGCGCCCTGCGGATTCCGCCGCCGATCACGCGCCCCGCCCCGCGGATTCCGCCGCCGGCTGGTCGCTGCGCCCCGCGACACCGGCCGACGTCGAGACGGTGGCCGAGCTGAAGGTCGCGGTCATGCGCGCGGACCTGGAGCGGCTCGGGCGGTACGACGACCACCGGGCGCGGCAGCGGGTGCGGGACGGCTTCTCGCAGAAGCACACCTCGCTCATCACGGTGGGCTCCGACGTCGCCGGGTCCGTCACCTTCCGCCCCGCCGACGACGGCTCCCGCGTCCTGGAGCACTTCTACCTCGCCCACCGCCACCAGGGCCGCGGGCTGGGCACCGCCGTACTCCGCTCGCTCCTCGCCCGGGCCGACGAGGAGGGCGTCACCACCCGCCTGATCGTCCTCCAGGGCAGCGGCGCGCGCCGCCTCTACGAGCGCCACGGCTTCACCGTCGAGTCCGAGGACCCGATCGACGTGTTCATGATCCGCCCGCCCGCGCTCAGCGGGGCGGGGCTCCCTTCGAAGGGATGAGGCCCGAGGTGATGGTCATCGGGTCGGCGGTGAAAACCGTCAGGTAGAGGTGCTGGTGCGGGGGGAAGCCGCGGTAGCCGCCGGGGGGCGTGAGGCGGTAGGTGGTGGAGGCGTGCGGGGGCAGGGTGCGGGCGCCGGACCGGATCGCCCACCAGCCGGAGGAGCCCTGGCCGCTGCGGGACGCGAAGTGCGGGGTCAGGGTGGCGGACCCCTTGTTGGTCACCCGGACGGTCACGGAGGTGAGCCCGTGGTGCGCGCGGGCCGGCTGCGTGGTGATGGTCATCGACAGCGGCGGCGGGCTCGCGACGGCCACCGCCACGCACAGCACCGACGGGACCAGCAGCCCGGCCACCACCGCCGCCTTGGCGCGGCGGCCGCGCAGCCGCTCCGGCAGCCGCGGCTGCCAGGCGTGGGCCAGCGCGGAGGCGGGCACGGTCGCGAGGGTCGCCAGCCACAGCGGCGTGAGCATCAGGAAGTAGCCGTCCTGCGAGCGGGTGGCGAAGTAGAACGACGCCCACGGCAGCACCGTGACCGCGAGCCCGAGCCGCCGCACGAACAGGCAGGTGGCGGCGAGCAGGCCGAGCAGGAGCAGCACGCTGGCGTAGGAGTAGAAGCTCAGCCGGCTGCTGCCGTCGGTGAAGTAGTACGAGATGTCCACGACGCCCTGCCCGTGCAGGATCGCGTTCTGCGTCAGCGGCAGCATGATGCCGTGCAGCCAGCCCACCGGGTCCTGCGCGGCGAAGTACGCGTTCAGGATGCCCCAGGACACCAGGGCGGTGCCCGTGTAGCGGGCTGTCAGCGCCAGCGCCTCGCGCCTGCCGAGTTCGCCGCGCCGCACCGCGTAGAGCGCGACGAGCAGGAACGGCGTGAGGAACCAGGCGAGTTGCTGGGAGGCGCAGGCCGCGCCGAGGCAGACCGCGCGCACCACCCCGGCGCGTCCGAGCCGGCCGCCGGCGCCGGTCTCCGGCCAGCGGACCACGACCGGGACCAGCAGGGCGAAGGCGAGCATGGCCGGGTAGCCCTCGCGGGCGTACTGCGGCAGCAGGTCGAAGCCGAGGCACACGGCGGTGGCCGCGGACCGCCACGGCGCGGGCAGCATCAGCCACAGCACGACGGCGCCCGCCATCAGGGCGCCGGTGCTCACCATCGTGGCCGCGGCGGTGCTGTGCACCACCAGGTGCACGGGCGCGGTGAGCAGCGCGGTCAGCGGCGGGTAGCCGTACGTGTAGTCGGCGCCGCCGCTCATGGTCTTGGTGAGCGCGATGCCGCTGTGCTCGAACAGCCATGGCCACGGCTGGTCGTAGATGGGCCGGCCGTGCGCGATGGCGTGGGCGGCCTGGGCGGTCAGCACCCCCTCGTCGGCGCCCGCGTGGTGGAGCGCGTAGCGGCAGACGACCAGGACGAGGGCGATCACGAGGACGCCCGCGTCGACTCTCGCCAGCGCGCGGCGGGTCCGCACGGCGCAGGCGGCGACGCCGGCGACGAGAATCCCGGCGTAGCAGACCGAGATGAGGGCGGCGAGCGACGGGTACCTGCCCATCGCCTCGGTCCAGGTGCCGCGGGTCCCGATGAACAGGCTGATCGTGCCGATCAGCGTCATCCCGCGGTGCCACTGGGCGGGGGTGGCCGCGGACCCAGGCGCCGAACCGCCCGGTTCCGCCTGTTCCGCCCCCTCCCGCGCCCCCTCGTGCCGGGCCGGCGCCGCGGTGCCGTCCACCGATGCCGATGGTCGTTGCGCCACTGCCCCGCCGCCCGGATACGAGCCTGCATCCATACCGACCGTTTCCTCCCCCGGCCCCGACGCCCGCCGGTGGTCCGGCGGCACGGCGCGGGCACGCGCGACTACTTGTGTGGAGGGGAGCCGAGGCTCCGGCGTTGCGCCGATCCGGTGTGGATTTCCCCCGACAAGGACGACCGCGCGACCTCCGCCCGGGTTGTCCTCACAGGGCGTTACGAGTGCGTGAACTCTCGCCGACGCCCTTGCTACGTAAGGGATTTCGCCGCTCCCGGGCCCTTCGCACCGGGGTGCGCCGCGCGGTCTGCGCGCGGCGGTCGGTGGCCCGCCGCCCGCCGACCGATGAGTTCGCGCCGTCCCGATCGTCAACCCGGGTGAACCGCCGACGCGCAGGAGCCGGCCGGTCGGTTCCTGAGTCCGTCGGCGGGTCCGTAAGCCGGTCCGCCGGCCGGTCCGTCAGCCAGTCCGTCAGCCAGGAGGAATCGTGCGTGAGTTGCGAGTGGACATGTTCAGCACCGTGGACGGATACGGCAGGGGCGGGCCGCAGCCCGCGCCGTACTGGGGCTACGGCGCCCCGGGCCTGTACGGGTGGATCGACGCGCAGCTCGCCGAGGACCATGTGATGCTCATGGGCGCCACGACGTACCGCGAGATGGCCGAGATCGTCGCGCAGCACGACGATCCGACCTTCCCGCGCATGGCCGAGCTGCCCAAGATCGTCTTCTCGAAGACCCTCAACCCGCCGCTGACCTGGGCGAACACCACGGTGGTCGATGAGCCGGTGGAAACCTCCGTGCCCCGGCTGAAGGCCCTGCCGGACGGGCTTCCGATGCGGACCATCGGCAGCCCGTCGCTCGTCCGCAGCCTCTTCCGGCTCGGTCTGGTGGACCGGGTGCGCATCATGCTCTTCCCGACGATCCACGGCACCGCCGGCGAGGGCCCGGTCTTCGCGGACCTGCCCGACATGCGGCTGAGCCTGCTCGGCACCGCGGTGCTCGACGACCGTGTCGTCCTGCTCGACTACAGCGTCGGGGAGGACTGACCGCCCGCCCCGGCCGCCGCGCCCACCCCGTGGTCGGGCGCGACGTACGCCGAGGTCGTAGGAGCGCCGTCAGTCGAACTGGCCGGCCACGTAGTCACCGGCCGGCTGCCGCACGATGACGTTCAGCCGGTTGAAGGCGTTGATGACGGCGATGGTCGTCACCAGGGCGACCAGTTGCTCCTCGTCGTAGTGCTTCGCGGCGTTCGCCCACGCCTCGTCCGTGACACCGCCGCCCGCGTCCGCGATCCGCGTGCCCTGCTCCGCCAGCTCCAGCGCGGCGCGCTCGGCGTCGGTGAAGACCGTGGCCTCCCGCCAGGCGGCGACCATGTTGAGGCGTACGGAGCTCTCCCCCGCGTGGAGGGCGTCCTTCGTGTGCATGTCGAGGCAACCCCCGCAGCCGTTGATCTGGCTGGCGCGGATCTTCACCAGCTCCAGCGTCGCGGACGGCATGGCGGAGTCGTCCACCGCCTTCCCCGCCTTGATGAGGTGGCCGAGCGCCTTGACCCCGACCGGGTTGTTCATGACCTTCAACCGAGCATCCATCGTGTTCCCTGCCTCTGCCGTACTGTCGCACTGTTCTGCGTTGACGCCCCTCTGACGAGACAGCCCGCCGGAATGTGACAACGCCCCCGGCGGCCCTGGTCAGCGGCGGTGGGAAGCGGGAGAAGGACGACGGACGAGGAGCGAGGAATGGACGGCAGCGTGCCCCTCGCGGTCCGCTACTCCCGGGAGCCGTACGAGACGCACGCGCGGCCGCGCCACGCGGACCCGCGCCGGCTGACGCGTGTCGTCCGGGCGCTTCCGGCGATGAGCACGGGGTACGACCCGCTGCGCAAGGACCTGCTCCACGCGCTGGCGTGCTTCGTCGAGTTGCCCGCGGCCGTTCAGGCGGGGCTCCCCCGCTTTCTGGCCCGACTGGGTTGGCCGGAGGCGGAGATCGGGGAGGCGGTGGCCGCGCTGCGGCGGGTGCGGAGCGATCCGCGGACCCCCGAGGAGTGGGTCGTCCACGACGTCTACGTCATCGAGACCGGCCAGGGGCGCTGCCTGACCCCGATGGGCGCGCACCTGCAAGCTCACCCGGGCGAAGTCCCGCCGCAGCCGGCGCCCGCGCCACCGGGTGCGGCCCGACTCGCCGTGCTGGAGCGGCTGCTGGACCGGATCACGGCGGACCGGCGGGATCACCCGGTACGGGTGGCCGTCGACGGGGCGACCGCCTCCGGCAAGACGACCCTCGCCACCGAACTCGCCGAGCGGCTCATCGCACGCGACCGTCCCGCCGTCCGCGCGTCGGCCGACCTGTTCAAGGTGCCGCCGGAGCTGCGGCGCCCGGCCGTCGAGCGGCCGGACCTCCAGCGGGAGTGGCCCATCCGGCGCGTCTACGACACCGGGGCCCTGCGCGGACAACTGCTCGCCCCGCTCGGTCCCAGCGGTGACCGCCGCTACCGCACCGCCACGTACGACGGCTGGACCAGGCGCTCCCTGCTCGACCGCCCGCTCCTCACCGCGCCCGACTCCGCCGTCCTGCTGGTGGACGGCGCGTTCCTGAGGGAACCGGAGTTGGAAGACCTCTGGGACTTCTGGGTCCATGTCGAGGTCGACACGGAGGTCGCCGTCGAGCGCTTCGTCGTACGCGACGCCCTGTGGACGGCGGACCCCGAGCCCGGCGCCATGCGCGAGCGGTACCGCGCGAGGTACCAGCCCGACGAGACCGCGTACGCCCGCCAGGTGCGCCCCCTCGAACGGGCGGACGCGGTGGTCAGGAACACCGACCCGGCCCACCCGGACCTGGTCCTGCGCTGAGCTGCCGCGCGCGAGCTTCCCGGCTTGGGCCGCTTCGCCACGGCCGCTCGACGAAGGTCAAGTCCACTGTTCCCCAGGGCCGTTCGGCACCGCGCCCGCGTCACCTCGGGGGGCCGCCATCGTCATCGTCACCGGAACCAGCGTGCGGGCGGTCGCGGCGAGCACCGCCCGGTCGGAGTCAGGGAGCCCCTGGCGGTCCCGCTGGGCCCGGTACAGCAGCGCCAGCGCACGGGGGGTGTTCAGGTCGCCGCTCATCGCCGCGTCGAACCGCGCGAGAACGCGTCTGCCGTCCGGGGACAGCAGCGCCACGGCATCGGCACGGGACCGGATCTCGGGGAGTGGTTCGAGACGCTCCGTGAGACGCGCCCACCGACGGCGGACGGTCGGTGCGTCCCGGAAGGCGATGCCGCGGCGCAGATCCGTGCGGTCGACCTTCCGTGGACGGCGGTAGTGCCCGGAAAGGAGGAGGCCCAGTGCGACATCGGGTAGCGACACGCCGAGGTCCGCGAGCTCGTCGAGGGTCGGCAGACGCCGCTCGCGGTGCCAGTCCGCGGACAGGTACATGCTGAACCTGCTGATCCACACCACGTCGACCACCATGTGGCAGAGCGTTCCCGTCACGTCGGCGGGCGGCGATGCGGCTACGTGGACGCACACGCGCCCGGCTGCGGACGCAGGACAGCCGTCGCCCAGAGGCGGCAGACCCCGAACGACTTCGTACCCCTTCCAGACCAGCAGCCGGCGCAACGCCTCGGCCGTCAGGGCGGCTCGTGCGTCCCCTATGGTCGGCGAGGGTGGGGCGGGCGTCGGCGACAGCAGGACCGGCCCCTCAGCCGGGGGTGGGAGCGGAAGCCTCCGCCGGCTCCCCGCGTCGTAGAGGAACACCGGCTCCCCGTGACCCATCACCGGCTCGCGTCGGAAGCGAGGAGACCCGGGATCTCAGCCGGTTCGGTGGCCGGCGGATCTCGCGGACGCTCGGGGCCGACGACGGGGTGGTTCACCTCTCCCATCGTAGGGCTCCGACAGGCCGCTCGGGTCAGAGGCTGATCGCCGCTATGCCGGCGAGGACGATCGCGGCGCCTATGACGCGGCGTGCGAGGTGGGCTTCGTGGAAGAGCCGCCAGGCGAGGAGCGATCCGATGACGATGGAGGACTCGCGCAGGGGCGCGACGAGTGCGACGGGTGCGGTCCGCATGGCGGTGAGGACGAGGACGTAGGCGAGGGGGGAGAAGACCGCGATGGTGACGATCGGCGCCGCGTTGACCCGGAGGGCGGTCGGGATCTGGTCGCGCCGGCGGAGCGCGCGTGGCGCCAGGATCAGGCCCTGGAGCAGGAACGTGCCGGCGAGGTAGGTCACCGGGGCCAGGTGCAGGGAAGTGACCGAGTGGCTGTCCCAGAGGGTGTAGGCGGCGATCGTGGCACCGGTCGCGGCGCCCCAGAGCACGCCGTGAAACGCCTGGCGTCCACCGCCGCGGAACGGGTTGCCGGCGACGACGACTATGCCGACGACGACAACGACGGCGCCGAGCGTCGCGATCGCGCTGAGCCGTTCTCCGAGGAGCAGGATCGCGGACAGCATCGTCACGACAGGCCCGGTCCCGCGCGCGACGGGGTAGACCACGCCGAGTTCGAAGCGGTCGTAACCGGTCTGCAGGGTCAGGGAGTACACCACGTGCATCACGGCTGAGACGGTCGAGCCGACCACAAGCTGCCAACTGAGCGGCTGCGTACCGGTGATCACGGGGACGACGCCGGGCGGGACGCACACCAGCGCCGCCGCGCAGGTGTAGGCCCAGACGAACAGGACGGTGTCGCCCCGCTTGTACTTCGACGCCGTGTTCCAGATCGCGTGCGCGACCGCGGCGACCAGGACGATGGCGATCGTGCCGCCCCGCATCAGGTGATGTCGGGGAGGTCGATGCCGGCGCGCTCGGCTCGGCGGCTGTGCTCCGGGTCCCGGATGGCGAGGGCGGCCACCAGCGCGTCGACGACCACGAGGTCCGCGAGCCTGCTTCCCGCGGCGGCCATCTGCGTCGGCAGCGGCGCGCCGCCGACGACGAGGGCGATGTCGGCGAGGACCGCGAGCGGCGTGTCGTACTGGTTGGTGATCGCGATCAGCGTCGCGCCGGCGGAGGAGGCGGCATCGGCGACGCTGAGGGTCGACGAGGTGCGTCCGGTCGAACTGACGGCGATGACCACGTCGTCGGGGCGGAGGAGCCGCATCGCGATCATCGCCGACTCGTGGTCCGGGATGGCGACAGCCCTCGCGCCGAGTGCGCGGAGGCGGAACACGGCGTCCGCGGCGACCGCGGCGGAGGTACCCGCGCCGATGACGACCACCTGGCCCGCTCCTTGCACCGCGCCGACCGCTTCGTCGAGAGCCGCGAGGTCCAGGGCGCCGCCGAGCGCGGTCAGCGCGTCATGGCCGGTTCGTATGGACGTCTCGAGCACCGCGGCTGTCGAGGCGTTCTCGGTGAGCGCTTCCGAGGGCGCGAAGAACTCGGTGGTCCCGCGGGCGCGGGCGATCTCCAGCTTGAGCTCGGTGAAGCCGTCGAACCCGATCGCTCGCGCGGCGCGGACCACGCTCGGGGCGGATACGCCCGCACGGGCGGCGACTTGAGCGGTGGTGCTCGTGCCGACGAACAGCGGATCGGAGAGCAGGAGCTTCACCACCTTCGCCTCGCTCGCGGCGAGATCACCGCTGCGCGCCTGCACGATCCCGAGCCAGCGCGTGAGCGGGTCGTCGCCACGTCGCGAAACGCGATTACCTGTTCCGTCGTCCATGCGTAACAGAGTAACCTGGCGGCCATGGCTCAGATCGACTCCTCGGCGAAGAAGACAACTCCCTTGCCCCCGACCGTCGCAGTGGTGGGTCCGGGGGCGATCGGCACCACCGTCGCGGCGGCGCTCCATGAGGCCGGCCGCACCCCGATGCTCTGCGGCCGCACGGCTCGCGAGCGCCTGGAACTGCGCGTGGGACCGGGCCCGGAACCGCGCCCGGAACCGTGCGTGGAACCCCGGGACGCCGACGGTCTCGTCGTCGTCCCGGGGCCGGTGCGGATCGATCCGGCGCAGACCGAGGAGCCGGTCGACCTTGTCTTCCTCGCCGTCAAATCGACGCAAGTGGACGCGGCGGCACCGTGGTTGGCGGCGCTGTGCGACACGGACACCGTGGTCTGCGTCCTGCAGAACGGCGTCGAGCAGGAAGCGGCCGTCGCGCCCCACGTCCCCGGCTGCCCCGTGCTGCCCTCGGTCGTGTGGTTCCCGGCCCAGGTGCAGCCCGGCGGTTCGGTGTGGCTGCGCGGCGAGGCCCGCCTGACCGTGCCGGACACGCCTGCCGGCCGCGTGGTGCTCGACGCGCTGCGCGGCACCCGGTGCTCGGTCGACGTGGCGGAGGACTTCACGTCCGTGGCGTGGCGGAAGCTGCTGCAGAACGCGGCCGCCGGGTTGATGGTCCTCACCGGCCGCCGGTGCGGCATGTTCGCCCGCGACGACATCTCCCGGTTGTCCCTGGACTACCTGCGGGAGTGCCTCGCGGTCGCCCGGGCCGAGGGCGCGGTCCTGGGTGACGAGGTGCCGCAGGAGATCGTCGACGGATTCCGGGCCTACCCGGCCGACATGGGCACCTCCATCCTCGCCGACCGCGCGGCGGGCCGGCCGCTCGAATGGGACATCCGCAACGGTGTCGTACGGCGGCGCGGCCGGGCCCACGGCATCCCGACGCCCATCAGCGATCTGGTGGTGCCGCTCCTCGCGGCCGCCGGCGACGGACCCGGCTGACCCGTCGGGCGAACGGGAGCCGGACCAGGGGGCGTTGGGCGTCGGGCCTTGGGCGTCGGGCCTTGGAGCCTAGGACCGACCGCGGTGGGCGAGGACCCCCGGACCAGGACCGGCGGCGGTAGACCGGGGCCCCCGGACCAGGACCGACGACCGATCGCGGCCGTGATCGCCGGACGGGTACTTTCCTGGTGGTGGATCGGTCCGCTACGGGACCGGCTCCGGTACGGGATCGGCCGAGTGCCGGATCGGCCGGACTCCGCCCAACCGCACAACCCGCACAACCCGCACACCCGGCACACCCGGCACACCCCCGCACACCCCGACCAGGGAGACCCCCATGCGCGTCATCGCTTTTGACCATCTGGTGCTCAATGTCGAGGACGTCGACCGCGCCCTCGCCTTCTACTGCGGGCCGCTGGGCCTGGAGCCGGTGCGCGTGGACGAATGGCGTGCGGGCAAGGCCCCGTTCCCTTCGGTCCGGGTGAGCCCGACCACCATCATCGACCTGGTGGCGAACCCCCGGGGCGAGTCCAACGTGGACCACCTCTGCCTGGTCGTCGAGCCCCTGGACTGGCACGAGGTCGTGGAATCGGGCGTGTTCACCGTCGTGGACGGCCCGGGCAAGCGGTTCGGCGCCCGAGGAGACGCCCAGTCCCTCTACGTCCTCGACCCCGACGGCAACACGATCGAGCTGCGCTGGTACCCCGAGGACGCCGCCTGAACGGCGGCCGGGCGCACGGGATCTGACCCACGGGGGCGGCGTGCCCGCGGGGATACTGGACGGGTGAACCCCGTTGGCCCTGTTGACCCCGTTGCCCCCGTTGACGCCGCCGGGCCCGTAGACCCCGTGATCCGCTTCCGGTTCGGGTTGACGCCGTTGGCGGAGGTCGAGCCGTGGGGCGCCGGGCGCGAACTGCACTGGTTCGGGCTGACCGACGGGTGGTACGGCATCGACGTCGGCGGCCACGAACTGCTGCGGTACTCCGCGCGAACCGTTCGGGAACTGCGCGGCGAGCGTGACGGCCGCGGCGCACCGCACCCGTACGTGGAGTACTACGTCGCCCGCCTGTGGGAGGACGTGCTCGCGCTCGTGTCGGGGGCGATGGAGCCGGTGCCGCCGGACCTCGTGGGCAGCGCGGCCGAGGTCGCCCAGGAGTGGCCGCACCTCGACACCGTGGAAACCCCCGAGGCCGACGCCGCGTTGACCTGGCACGGCGCGGGCTACCTCTACACCGGCTATCTGCGCATCGCCCCGGCCGTCCGCCTCTGGCGCACCGTCGTCGGCGACGACGACACCGTGACCGTCGCCTGGCGCCACGAACCCGACCCCGAGGGCGTCATCGAGTTCACCGGCCCGCGGACCGGCCGGGTGACCGTACCGACCAGTGCCTTCGTCGCGGCCGTGGCCGAACTCGACCGTGCGCTGCTCGCCGCGATGGACCAACGCATCGCCGAACTGGCGGAGTTCGGCGCCGCGTCCGATGTCCGGCTGGACGTCGAGCAGTTGCGCCGCGACCACCACGAGCGTGCCCGCCGGCTCCCCCGTGCCCTGGCCCACGCCCCCCGTACGGACTGGGACGCCGTACGCACCGGCCTCCGCGCTCTCCTCGGCCGAACTCCCTGACCTCGTCGCCTTCCGCGTATGCCTTGCGGAACCCGGGTGGTCACGGGGCGGCCGACGTCGGGTCGGGCGCCGCCGTAACGGCTTTGCGGCCTTGGGCAGTTGTGGTGGCGGTGAGGGTGCGGCGGGTGGACCAGGTCAGGGCGGCTGTCGCGGTCAGGGCGAGGAGGGGGACGCTGAAGCCGGCGCGGGTGCCGGCCGGGCCGTCGACGAGCCGGCCGACCGCGGCGGCGGAGACGGCGATGCCCCCCGCGCACGCGGAGTTCGTCCAAGTGAAGGACTGGGTCAGGACCGACCGGTCCACGACCGACTCGACGAGCGTCGAGCAGACGATGATGCACGGCGCGACGCCGACGCCGGGCAGCAGGAGCGCGCAGCCCAACCACAAAGGGGTGTCGGCCAGCAGCGGCAGCAGCGACGCACCGGCCAGAAAGCTGAGGATCAGGGGCAGTTGGGCCGCGGGCGGGGTGTGCGGGCGGTGCCGCCCGTAGGCGAGTCCGGCCAACAGGCTTGCCGCGCTCATCAGTCCGTACAGGAACCCGGCCGAGGAGGCCGCGTGGTGGGCGTCGGCGAAGGCGCTCACCGAGACCTGCGTCGAGCCGAAGAAGACGCCCAGGGCGAGGTTGACCGCCAGCAGGGTGGCGAAGTTCCGGGTCCACAGCGTCCTCGGGCGCGCCGTGCTGGGCGTACGGGCCGGGGCGGGCGGGCCTCCCGGCGCCGGGGTCGTACGGCGCTGCGCCGCGAACGCCAGCCCGCCGCCGACGACGAGCGTCCCCGCCAGCACCGTGCCCGCGGCCGGGTGCAGCCGGGTCGCCGACAGCACCGCGAGGGCGGGGCCGAGGAGGAACGCGGCGTCGCTGCTGATCGTTTCTAGCGCGAAGGCCGCGGGGAGTTCCGGCCTGCCGTGCAGCAGCGCCGACCAGCGGGCCGCCGAGAGCGCGCCGACCTGCGGGATGGTCGCGCCGGCGGCGAGGCCGGCCGCCATCAGCGACGCCGTGGGCGCCCCCGCCAAGGCCAGCGTGACCAGGGCGGCGAGCGCGACGGCGTGCGCGCACAGGAGGGGGACGAGGACGCGCGGCTGCCCGAGCCGGTCCATGAGGCGGGCCGTCTGCGGGCCCACCAGGGTCTCCGCCACGGCGTACGCGCCGGTGACCAGGCCGGCCACCCCGAACGACCCGGTCTCGCCGTGGATCAGCCAGACGATGCCGAGGCCGGCCATGGCCACGCCGACCCGGGCGGGGGCGGCGGCCAGGAAGAAGGCCGACGCGCCGGGGGTCCGCAGGGCGGAACGGTAGGAGGCTGCTCCCGTCCGAGCCGCCACGGGGGTACGGGACCTCCGCGCGGTACGGCGGAGTCCGGGCGCGGCACGCCCCAACTCCCTTGCGGTGGAGCGGGATTCGGGTGCGATACGACGGAACAAGTGCCGTGGTGTCACGGCGAACCTTCCGCTGCGCGGTGGGGCGGTCCGGGGGGCGGCGCCCGTTCGCGGGCACCGCCCTCCCACCACCAGGAGTCGTCCATGGTGACGCGGGCGGGGCGGCATCGAAGTCCGCGGCCGCCTCCGCGTCGGCTCCATCGCCGGCAGAAACGTCGAGAAGTGAGATCGGGAAGCAAGACCCGCGGTCGGCGTCCGGTTCAGGGCCGACGTGCGGATCGAGCAGGAGTCGACACTAGCGGTGCCGCCGGGCGGAGAGAAGCGGAGGGGAAGCCCGTTCTCTCCTCGCTCGTACCGGCGCCGTCCGCGGCGGCGCGGGCCACCGCGGCGGAGTCCCCCCTCCCCGCACTCGTTCCGCTCCCTCAACGATCACTTCGCGAAGACAGGTGGACACTTTCCGTCAGCACTTGGCACACTGGGCCCCACCCGTCACACGGCTCCGACGCGTGACGGCACTTGCCACATACGGCCCGGGGGGGGACGCATGGGAAAACCGCAGGGTGACGGCGACGACTTCAGCGGCATAGACCGACCGTCGACGGCAACAACTCCGCGCAGGCGGCCGTCAACGACTGGCGGTCGAAAGCGAACCCCTTCGGACTCCTGACCACCGAACTCGGTGAACTCGGCGAACTCGACGCCCACTTCGCCTGGGCACGCGACCAGATACCGATGCTGACGCGACGGCACAGCCCGGCCACCGCCAGGAGGACGGACTCGTATGACAGCAAACGGGACGAGGGCGACTTCGACGGTCTGGAGGAGGCCAACCATGAGGCACCGGACGGCAGGCGCCGCGCTCGGCGGGCTGCTGCTGACCCTGGTGACCGCGTGCGGCGGCAGTGCACCGAGCGCCACCAGTCTCGCGGACAAGCAACGGCGGCCGGTGGCGAAGGAGTACTGGAAGATCTACCGGGCCGTTCACGACGTGACGAACGGCTGGGATGTCACCGACGGCACCTTCGAGTACTGCGCGGGCAAGCGGCCCCGACTGGACTACAGGATCGTCTATTTCGCGGCCGGCCTGTCCGGCAAGGAATCGGAGGCTCAGATCGACGCCACCCTCGTGGCCCGGCTCAAGACGGTCGGCTGGGACCTCGCCCCCGCAGGCAGCAAGCGTTTCTCGGCGACGCGTGGGGACCTCACGGTGCGAACGTACGAATTGCCCGAGAGTCCCGAGACCGGCAAACGGGTGGTCACCGTCAATGTGCAGAGCGGCTGCGTCGACTACGGGAAGAACGTCGCCCGCGTCCTCAAGGTGGTGGACGAATATCCCAACGCGGACGCCGCCTGCTCCCCCGTCCCCACCGGGCTGGCCACGCGGACGCCCTGACGGGGAGGGGGAGTTGGGGGAGGTGAAGGGTCAGGTGGTGGTGAGGAGCTGGAGGGTGTCGATCACGCGGTTGGAGAAGCCCCACTCGTTGTCGTACCAGGCGACGACCTTGATGTGGCGGCCGTCGACGCGGGTGAGGGCGGAGTCGAAGATGGCGGAGGCGGGGTTGCCGGTGATGTCGGAGGAGACGAGGGCGTCCTCGGAGTACTCGAGGACGCCGGCGAGCGGACCCTGCGCCGCGGTGCGGTAGGCGGCCAGGACGTCCTCGCGGGTGACATCGCGGGAGACGGTCGTGTTGAGCTCGACGATCGAGCCGACCGGGACCGGCACGCGGATCGAGTCGCCCGAGAGCTTGCCGTCGAGGTCGGGGAGGACCAGGCCGATCGCCTTGGCGGCGCCGGTGGTGGTGGGCACGATGTTGACGCCGGCGGCGCGGGCCCGGCGGGGGTCGCGGTGCGGGCCGTCCTGGAGGTTCTGCTCCTGCGTGTAGGCGTGCACCGTCGTCATGAAGCCGTGCTCGATGCCGGCGAGGTCGTGCAGGACGGCGGCGAGCGGCGCGAGCGCGTTGGTGGTGCAGGAGGCGTTCGAGACGATCGTGTGCAGGGCCGGGTCGTACGCGTCGGTGTTGACCCCGTAGGCGAGGGTCACGTCGGCACCGTCGGACGGCGCGCTGACCAGGACCTTCCGGGCGCCCGCGTCGAGGTGGGCGCGCGCGGCCTTCGCGGAGGTGAACCGGCCGGTCGACTCCAGCACGATGTCGACACCGAGGTCGGCCCACGGCAGCTGCGCCGGCTCGCGCTCGGCCAGCACCTTGATGCGGCGGCCGTCCACGACGAGGACGTCGCCGTCGACGCTCACCGGACGGCCGAGCCGGCCGGAGGTCGAGTCGAAAGCGATCAGGCGGGCGAGGGCGGCCGGCTCGGTGAGGTCGTTGACGGCCACGACCTCCAGGTCGGTGTCCCGTTCGAGCAGCGCGCGCAGCACGTTGCGCCCGATGCGGCCGAATCCGTTGATGGCGATGCGGGTCATGAGTGGTGTCCCCAGTTCCTGAAGTCTCTTCGCGTTCCCCACCCAGGTTCGCGTGCGGCGGCGGCGTACGGCGTAGGCCCGAGCGCCACGGTTCGCAAGGATCGCGCCACGCGCACGCCACAAGCGTCCCGCACCCGCACCGCCCCCGGTCACGCACGCGCCACAGGCGTCCCCGCACCCAGTCACACCCGCGCCGCACCCGGCCACCCCCGCGCCGCCCCCGCCCCGGACCCCGCTACTCGCCGCGCGTGAACGTACGCCGGTACTCGCTCGGCGTCGTCCCCAGCGTGCGCTGGAAGTGCATCCGCAGGTTCGCCCCCGTGCCCAGGCCCACGTCCGCCGCGATCTGCTCGACGCTCCGCTCGGACCGTTCCAGCAGCTCGCGCGCCACGTCCACCCGGGCCCGCATCACCCACTGCATCGGCGTGTACCCGGTGTCCTCGATGAAGCGGCGCGAGAACGTACGGGGCGACACCGCCGCGTGCCGGGCCAGCACGTCGAGGGTGAGCGGCTCGCCGAGCCGGCGCAGCGCCCACTCGCGGGTGGCGGCGAACCGCTCCCCCAGCGGCTCGGGCACGCTGCGCGGCACGTACTGCGCCTGGCCGCCGCTGCGGTACGGGGCCGCGACCAGGCGCCTGGCCGCGTGGTTCGACGCGGCCACCCCCAGCTCGCGGCGCAGCACGTGCAGGCACAGGTCGATCCCCGAGGCGGCGCCGGCCGACGTCAGCACGCTGCCCTCGTCCACGAACAGGACGTTCTCGTCGACCCGGACCCGCGGATGCTTCGCCGCGAGCGCGCGGGTGTAGTGCCAGTGCGTGGTGGCCCGCTTCCCGTCGAGCAGACCGGTGGCGGCGAGCGCGAACGCGCCGGTCGAGATCGCGGCGAGCCGCGCGCCCCGCTCGTGGGCCGCGATCAGCGCGTCGACGACGGCCCGCGGCGGGTCCTCCCGGTCCGGGAACCGGTAGCCGGGGATGAAGACGATCTCGGCCCAGCCGAGCGCGTCCAGGCCGTCGGCCACGTGGTACGACAGCCCGTCGCCCCCCGCGACCAGCCCGGGCGCGGCACCGCACACCCGTACCTCGTACGGCATGCTCGCGCGGGTCGAGAAGACCTGCGCGGGAATCCCGACGTCGAGCGGCTTGGCCCCTTCGAGCACGAGGACGGCGACGCGATGCAGGTGGGAGGCGGGCACGGGCACCAGGGTAAGCGGCGGTGCCGGGGCGACGGCCGACCGCGCGCGCCGCGCCGGACCGGGCCGAGCCGGACGAGGCCGAGCCGCGTCGAGCCAGGTCGCCCCCGGCCGAACCCGGCCGAACCGCACGCGCCGCACCACCCGGAGCCACGCCGCGCCACACCACGCCGAGTCGGCCCCGCCAACCCCCGTACCGCGCCGCCGACACGCACCCCAAACCGGCAGAACGGGCGTTATTCGTAGGGCGGCTGACGACTGTTCACACAGGCGTCATCATCCCGCCCGAAACGATCCGCGCGGAATCCGTTGCCCTGCACATCAATAAGGGCCATGATCTCTCACTTCAAGGTCGGCTGGAGAACCGTGGCGGCAGTCGCCGCGGCGCTGACCGTCTTCGGCCTCGCAGGGGCCGACGCCGAAGGCAGTACCGCCACCGCGGCGACCACCGGCCAGCGGTACTCCGCCGCCTGCCCGGCCGCGGACGTGGTGACTCCCGCCCTGAACAGCAATCTGATCGCCAACCCCGGCGCCGAGGACTTCACCGCGGTCACCTCGCTCGGCGCACCGGCCGGCGACACGCAGGACGTCCCCGACTGCTGGGAGGCGTCCTCTCCGATGAACGCGCCGGGCGCGGTCCTGGAGTCGACCTCGTCGTCGGCTCCCGGCCAGACCGGCAGCCGCACCTTCTACGGCGGCTACGACTACGACTCCCCGCAGGTCTCGATCGTGGGCGTCACCACCACGGCCACCCAGATGATCGACGTCAGCTCGCTGGACGCGGGCGGCAAGTCGTTCACGCTGACCGGCGCGATCGGCGGCTACACCACCCAGAGCGACTACGCCACCGTCACCGCCGCGTTCCAGGACGCCGACGGCGCCACCCTCGGCTCCGCGGCCCTGGCCCCGGTCAACGCCGCCCAGCGCGGCAACATCACCAGCCTGATTCCGGAAGCGGCGGCCGGCACGGTCCCGGCCGGCACGAAGAAGATCTTCGTCACTGTGGCGTCGACCGGCGTCAGCGCCGGCTACGGCATCGACGGCCGGGCCGACAACCTGAACCTGACGATCGCCCCGAGCGATTCGGGCCAGCACTACACCGCGCCCTGCCCGGCCGCCGACCAGGTCACCCCGGCGCTCAACGCCAACCTGATCGCCAACCCCGGCGCCGAGGACCACACCCCGGTCACCTCGCTCGGCGCACCGGCCGGCGACGACCAGACCGTCGCCGACTGCTGGACCAGCGCCTCCCCGCTCGACGCACCCGACGGCACGCAGGAGTCGGCGCCCTCGACCTCTCCCGGCGTCACCGGTGACCGGGTCTTCTACGGCGGCTCGAACCCCGACGGCGTCTCGGCCGCGGGCATGGTCACCAGCGGCACCCAGCTCGTCGACGTCGGCTCGCTGCACGCGGACGGGCAACCGTACAAGCTGACCGGCGAGGTGGGCGGCAACGCGTCGCAGGGCGACTTCGCCCAGGTCATCGCCACGTTCGAGGGCACGGACGGCGCGACTCTCGGCACGGCGTCCATCGGCCCGGCCACCGCGGCCCAGCGCGGCAACAGCTCCGCGCTGCTCTCGGACGGCACCTACGGCACGATCCCGGCAGGCACCCAGAAGGTCCTGGTCACGATCATCACGGCAGCCGTCGACGACGACCGCGACAGCGACGGCGCGGCCGACAACCTGAACCTGACCATCGGCCAGAAGTCGGTCGGCCAGACCTACACGGCGCCCTGCCCGGCCGCCGACCAGGTCACCCCGGCGCTCAACGCCAACCTGATCGCCAACCCCGGCGCGGAGGACTACACCGCCGCGACGGCGCTCGGCGCCCCGCTGGGCGACGACCAGACCGTCGCCGACTGCTGGACCAGCGCCTCCCCGCTCAACGCACCCGACGGCACGCAGGAGTCGCGTGCGTCGACGTACCCCGGCGTCACCGGCAGCCGGGTCTTCTACGGCGGCACGAACCCCAGCACCGTCTCGATCCCGGGCATCGCCACCACCGGCACGCAGACCATCGACGTCGGCTCGCTCGGCACGGACAGCCAGCCGTTCAAGCTCGCCGGCGACCTCGGCGGCTACTCGACGCAGAGCGACTACGCGACCGTCACGGCCACGTTCGAGGACGCCAAGGGCGCCACCCTCGGCGCGGGCATCATCGGCCCGGTCACCGCGGCCCAGCGCAACAACGTCTCCAGCCTGGTCCACCAGGCGTGGTACGGCACGGTCCCGGCCGGCGCCGCGAAGATCCTCGTCACCGTGGCCACGGTCGGTGTCAGCAGCGGCGCCAACAGCGACGGCACGGCCGACAACCTGAGCCTGACCATCGGCTCGGGCGCGGTGCCGTCGGGTCCGGTCCTCCAGACGATGCCGTACGCGTCGGTCGGTGACATTCCGGGCACCCACGTGGACCCGGGCACCGGCGCCGTCGTCCCCAACGTCACGCCGGGCTCGCTGTACCGGCCCGCGGGCGTGTCCGTCGGCGGCAACTCCGCGCAGGGGGCGCAGGCGAAGGCCGACGTCCGGGCGGAGCTGACCAGCGTCGGCGACGGCTCGGTGTACGTCTCGAACACCGGCGACAACGTGGTGGCCAAGCTGCGCAACGGCGACACCGCGATCATCGCCGGCTCCCTGGAGGACAACGGGGAGAAGGGCGACCACGGCAAGGCCACCGACGCGACGCTGTACCAGCCGGCCGGCACCGCGGTGGACGCGGGCGGCGACGTCTTCATCGCGGACAGCGGCGACAACGTGGTCCGCGAGATCACCCCGGACGGGCTGATCCGGCGGTTCGCCGGCACCGGGACCGCGGGCCGCAGGACCTCCTCCAGCGCGCTGTCGACCCAACTCGACGGCCCCGCGGCGGTGGCGGTCGACGCGGCGAGGAACGTGTACGTCTCCGACACCCACAACAACCGGGTGGTCGAGGTGTCCTCGAAGGGGAAGGTCGTCCGGGTGATCGGCACCGGCCGGGCCGGGTACGCCGGAGACGGCAAGGCGGCCACGCGGGCGCAGCTGAACCAGCCGAACGGGCTGGCGCTGGACGCGAAGGGCAACCTCTACATCGCGGACTCGGCCAACAACGTGATCCGCCGGGTGGACGCGAGGACCGGGACCGTCACCACGGTGGCCGGGAACCACGCCGCGGCCAAGGCGAGCGACGGGCTCGGCGGGTTCGCCGGCGACGGCGGACCGGCCACCGCGGCACGCCTCAACGACCCGCAGGGCGTGACCGTCGACGGCGCGGGCGACCTGTTCGTCGCCGACACCTTCAACAACGCGATCCGGCAGGTCACCCCGGACGGGACCATCACCACCGTGGTGAACTCCTCGGCCGCGCCGGGCGGGGAGAGCAGCGGCGCGGCGCCGACCGCCTCGAAGCTCAACACCCCGATCGCGGTCGCGGTCGACCTGTCCACCCACCTGCTGTACATCGCCGACACGCGCAACAACGCCGTCGCCCAGGTGCTCGGTGTCGCCCAGTCCGGCGCCGCGGCCGGCCCGGTGGCCCCCGCGAAGTCCTGACCCGGCCCTCACGAGACGAAGAAGAGAGACGATGAGCAACACCGCTTCCGAACAAGCGGGTTCGGCCCGCGCGGGTTCGGCCCATTCCGGTTCCGCCCGCACGGGTTCGGCCCATTCCGGTTCCGCCCGCTCCGGTTCCGCCCGCTCGGGCATGTCCCGCCGCCGGTTCATCACCAGTGCGGCGACGCTGGCCGGCGCCGCCGGTGCGGCCGGCGTGCTTCCGGAGAGCCTGGCGAAGGCCGCGGCCGCGAGCCCGGCCAAGGGCAGCCTGTCCCAGGTCAAGCACGTCGTGTACGTGATGATGGAGAACCGGTCGTTCGACCACTACTTCGGCATCTTCCCCGGTGCCCGCGGGTTCAGCGACCCGACGGCCATCAGGCTGCCGAACGGCGACTCGGTCTTCAAGCAGCCCGACCCGGCCAACCCCGACGGCTACCTCGAACCGTTCCACATGTCCACCATCAGCACCGGCGCGGCCGCGATACCGTCGCTGTCGCACGACTGGCGCGACCAGCACGCCTCGTGGAACCACGGCGCGATGGACGGCTGGATGACCACCCACCTCGCCTCGGACGGGGAGGTCAACGGCTCCTACACGATGGGGTACTTCACCCGCGAGGACATCCCGTTCCACTGGGCGCTCGCCGAGTCGTTCACCCTGCTCGACAACTACCACTGCTCGATCCTGGGCCCGACGGACCCGAACCGGCTGGTGTGGATGTCCGGCACCAACGACCCGCAGGGCAAGTTCGGCGGACCGGTGCTGGAGACCGTGACGCCGAACCCGATGACGCACCCGTCGGCGGCGGAGATCCTGTACGACGCGGGGTACAGCGTCAAGACGTACTTCTCCGGCGCGACCAGCGGGTTCAACGTGTTCTCGTGGTTCGCCAACTTCCAGAACCGGACCACCCTGCCGGCCGCCCTGTACAACTCCGTGATGAGCGGCGGCACGCTGTACGGGGACGGCACGCCCGGCCGGGTCGGCGACCCCACCAGCCCGACCGCCGCGGCGGACCCGAACCTCGGGTTCGAGGAGGACTGCGCCAACGGCGTTCTCGCGGACGTGTCCTGGCTGTACATGCCGAGTGCGGCCGACGAGCACCCGCCGAACCTCCCCGCGGCCGGCGCGCAGTACCTCGCGTCGAAGCTGGAGGCGCTCGCGGCCAACGAGGACCTGTGGAACTCGACCGTGTTCGTGCTCAACTACGACGAGAACGACGGGTTCTTCGACCACGTGCCGCCGCCCGTCCCCCAACCGCACAAGTACCCCGAAGAGTTCGTGACCGTGGCCTCGCCGAAGGGCACCCCGGGCGGCGGCCTGCCGGTCGGCGCCGGCTTCCGGGTGCCGTGCATCATCGTGTCCCCCTGGACCGTGGGCGGCCGGATCTTCTCCGAGGTCTCCGACCACACCTCCGGGCTCCAGTTCATCGAGACCCTCACCGCCGCCGGCGGCCTGTCCGGCAACGGCCCGGTCACGTTCACCCCGATCAGCAAGTGGCGCCGCCGCACCTTCGGCGACTTCACCGGGGCGCTGCGCCTGCACGACCGCAAACCGGCCCCGAGCAACCCGCAGTTCGAGCCCGGCACCACGGCGGCCAACCTCGCCGCCCAGACCACGGCCGCGGCCCAGCCGATGCCACCCCGCCCGGGAGCGACCCAGACCATGCCGAAGCAGTCCCACGGCCCCACCACCAAGAACTGACCTCCCCCCAACCCCACTCCCTTCACCCCCAACCCCCGCAGGCCGTCCGCCCCACCGGACGGCCTGCGCCGTTGTCTCCCCGGAGTACCGGGTGCCGCGCGAGGGAAGCACTCGCAAGAGGGGGTGACGGAATGGCGACGTTCGCACCGGGTACCACCGTCGTCCGCCGGGATGTCTTCCACGGCCGGGTGTGGAGCGCTCAGTCTCTCCGGGTCGTGCACGACTCCCCGGCGGCGCTCGTCGCTGCGTGCCGGCCGGGCAGCGAAGGGCTGGCGCCGACGGCGTGGATCGCGACGCAGATGTCCGGCGACACCGCGATCCGCCGGCAGGCACTGCACGATCTCGCCTCGGGCGACTGGCGACTGGGCCGGTGGAGGTGGCGGGACACGGTCCTGCTGCTGTGGAATCCCCCGGCGACGTACTTCAGCGTCAACGCCTTCTACCACCCCTACGGCGACCACCACCTCGACCGCTGGTACGTCAACTTCCAGCGCCCGCTGCGCCGTACGACCCTCGGCTTCGACACCTTCGACCTGCTGCTGGACCTCGTGGTCGCACCGGACCTGTCCGGGTGGGAGTGGAAGGACGAGGACGAGTACGCGCAGGGGCGCCGGCTGGGCATCGTGGACGACGAGGACCACGCGGCGGTGGAAGCCGCACGCGGCCAGGCGCTGTCGATGATCGAGCGCGGCGAGGGCCCGTTCGCGGTCGACGCGGGCTGGAGCGGCTGGAGTTCGTCCGCTGGGTGGCCGACCCCGGTCCTGCCGCGGGCAGTGCTGCGGACGGACCTGCCCTGACCGCGGGCGTCCGGGCGAGGCGGCTTCGGACGGGTCAGGGGGTGGGTGGGGATTGGGCGGTGGTGATGTGGAGGGTGACCGCGGCGAAGAAGGGGGCGCGGGTGAGGTGGTCGAGGAAGGCGGCGGCGGTGTGGGGGGTGAAGTAGCCGGCGGCGAGGGCGCGTTCGGTGGTGCGTTGGAGGCCGAGGACCTGGTCGGCGGTGCGCAGGTCGCGGAAGACGGTGGGGACGGGGAGGACCGCGGGGACGGTGAAGCCCGCGGCGGCGGCCAGGCGCGGGAGTTGGCGGCCGATGGCGCCGTTGCGGACCACGCGGTCGGTGAGGTGGCGGGTGTAGGCGCGGGTGAGGTCGAGGTCGGGGTGGTCGATGGAGAGGGTCTCCCAGTCGGGTTCGGCCATCACCAGCAGTCCGCCCGGGCGCAGGACGCGGCGGGCCTCGGCGAGCGCGCGGGCGGGGTCGGCCACGTGCTGGAGGACCCGGTCGGTGTGCGCCCGGTCGACGGTCGCGTCGGGGAAGGGAAGGGCGTGCAGGTCGGCCAGTTGGACGTGGGTGGAAGGAAGGAGGGCGGTACGGGTACGGGCCCGGGCGGCCATGTCGGGGTCGCGGTCGACGCCGAGCACGGTGCCGCCCGGGCCGGCCTCGTCCGCGAGGGCGGGCAGGTCCGTGCCGGGGCCGCAACCGAGGTCGAGGACGGTGTGGCCGGGCCGTATCGCGAGGGCGTCGAGCGCGGCGCGCTTGTACGCGCGGGCGGCGCCGGTGGCGGCCAGCCGGTCCTGGTAGGCGATCCGGTCGGGCACGGCCGCCTCGAACACGGCGTCCGCGGTCCTGGCCAGCGACCGCGCCTCGCGGGCGAGCACCTCCCGCCCGGCGGCGGTGAGCCGCAGCGGGCGCTGCCGCTGCCCCGGCCGGTTGTCCAGGTACTCCACGAGCCGCTTCGCCGCCAGCCGGGCCAGCGCGCCGGACAGGCTGCCCCGGCCGAGCCGCGCCCCGGTCATCCGTTCGACCGCGCTGTTGACGGCGTACCCGTGCAGGGGCCCGTCGGCCAGCGCGCTCAGCACCAGCATCTGGGCGTCGTTCGTCCGCATGGTGTCAACTCCTGTGCACCGGAGGGTGGGTGGGGGACGGTTCCCGGCGAGCCGGGTGTCCGGGGGCGCCGGGTGCCCGGCAGGCCGCCGGCGGCCGGGGGACCGCGGGCGACGCGCTCGGGACGCCGCGCACCCGGGTGCCGAATTCCGGCCCGCGGGACGTAACACGCGGCGCGTGTCATCGTTTCGTATTATGGCGGGTCCGCTGACAGGTTCCGCACTCCTCCGGAAGGACCGCGGCATGCGCATGGCCGACCCTCTCTACGCCCTCTACACGCGGCGGTTGCGCCGCCGGGTCGCCGCGTCCGCGCCGCTGCCGCGGCACATCGGGCTGATCATGGACGGCAACCGGCGCTGGGCCCGGCAGATGGGCATCGCCAACCCGAGCCTGGGGCACAAGGCAGGCGGCGAGCACGTCGAGGACGTGCTGTCCTGGTGCGACCGCCTGGACATCCGCCACGTGACCGTCTTCGTCTGCTCCACGGAGAACCTGGCCCGCCGCGACAGCGCCGAAGTGGCCTTCCTGATGGGCCTGATCGAGGACCTGGTGGGCCGGCGCCTCGCCCGCCCGGACTCCCGCCGGCAGATGCACATCGCCGGCTCGCTGGACGCGCTGCCCGACCGTACGGCCGAGGTGCTCAAGGAGGCCGTCGAGGTGACCCGCGACTGCGCCACCGGGGCACACGTCACGCTCGCCATCGGCTACGGCGGCCGCCAGGAGGTGGTCGACGCGCTGCGCGAACACCTCTACGAGCAGGCGGAGTCCGGCCGGACGCTGGGCGAACTCGCCGAGGAGATCGACGTCGAGGACGTGGCGAGGCACCTCTACACCGCCGGGCAGCCCGACCCCGACCTGGTCATCCGCACCAGCGGCGAGCAGCGCATGTCGAACTTCCTGCTGTGGCAGAGCGCTTACGCGGAGCTGTACTTCTGCGAGGCGTACTGGCCCGCCTTCCGCGAGCTGGACTTCCTTCGCGCGGTGCGCAGTTACTCCGACCGCCAGCGCCGCTGAGCGGGCGCACCCGGCGCAAGTGCCCGGCCCCGCCGGCGGAAAGGTCCGGCCCCGCGGCGGAATCGCCCTGACACGGTGACCGGCCGGGCGGTACGGTCGTCGGGCCCGCCACGCGGTGGCGCGAGGATCTGGGGGGATCTGGGGATGAGCCGGTCGACCGTCCGTCGCGTGTCCAGGGCCGCCACGGCGGCCCTCCTCGTCCCGCTCGCGCTGGCGTCGTGCCAGGGCGCCGCACCGCACCACCAGCACCGCGCCGCCGCTCCTACGGCAAGCACGCCGGCTCCGAACCCGCACACCGCCGACCCCGACCCCCGGCACCTGGCCCTCGGCGACTGCTTCACGGCGGACCGCACCCTCACCCTCATCGGCGCCACGATGCCGCTCGCGCCCGTACACATCGTGCCCTGCACGCAGCCGCACACCGCGGAGGTGTACGGCCGGTTCACCTTCTACCAGGGCCACCTTCCCTACCCCGCCCCAGACGACCTGACCGGCACCGCCGAGGCTGACTGCAAGAACCTCGTCACCGCCTACGACATGGACAGCTGGACGCTCTCCCCGACCGTGGACCTGGCCCGGTCGCTGCTGCCGACGCGGGCGGAGTGGGCGGCGGGCGACCAGGACATCATCTGCTACTGGGTGCCGCGCGGCGGCTCCCCGACCACGACGGTGCTGCGCCACGACAAGACCTCGCTGCGCCCCGACCAGTACACCTACCTCGACGCCGCCGACCGGCCGGAGTCCGCCCTCGCAACGACCCCGCGGTCGCAGGGCGAGGACGACCTGAGCTCCTACCAGTTGTGGGCGGCCGGAGTGGCCGACTCGTTCACGACCGAGGCACAACTGCTCGACGGGCACCACTGGCCGGCCAGTGCCCAGGGTCCGGCCAACGCGCTGCTCCAGCGGGTCCGCGCGCTCGCCGCGCAGTGGCGCGACGCCTCCGAGAGCGCGTCCCCGACCGGCATCAAGCGCACGACGCACACCCTCCAGGGCGAGAACTCCGTGCCGCAGGAGCGCGCCGTCCGCCAGGCACTGGGCCTGCCCACCACCCGCGCGCGCTGACGCCGCGACCGGCGGCCGACCGACCCCCGCCGCCCGGGGCCGCAACCGGCGTCACGACGAAGCCGCACCCCCACTTGGTAACGAGTTGGACGAGGCTGCGCCGAGCCCCCTTGACGCTCCACTGACAGCGGGCCTACCTTGACATTCGCCAATAGGAAAGTTTCCTAACAGTGAACTGAGGGAGGATGGCGCGCATGGCTGGCACCCCAGGAACGCCGCGCGTACTGCGCGCCATGAACGACCGCGCCGCGCTCGACCTCCTGCTGGAGCACGGAACGCTGTCCCGGACCCGGATCGGCAAGCTCACCGGGCTGTCCAAGCCGACCGCGTCGCAGCTGCTCGCGCGGCTGGAGGCGGCCGGGCTGGTGCTCGCCACCGGCACCACCGCGGGCCGCCCGGGGCCCAACGCCCAGCTGTACTCGGTGAATCCGGCCGCCGCCTACGTCGCCGGCCTGGACGTGAAGACCGAGCGGATCAGGGCCGCGGTCGCCGACATCACCGGCCGCACCGTGGGCGACTTCCGGCTGCCCACGCCGAGCCACCGCGCGGGCAGCGCGGTGGAGCACGTGCTGCGGGCGCTGGAGGGCGCGGTGAAGGCCGCCGGGCTGAACCGCTCCGACCTGCACCGGCTGGTGATCGGGACGCCCGGCGCGTTCGACCCGAGCACCGGACGGCTGCGCTACGCCAGCCACCTGCCCGGCTGGCACTCCCCCAGCCTGCTCGACGAGCTGGCCGCCGCGCTGCCGATGCCGCTGGAGTACGACAACGACGTGAACCTCGCCGCGGTCGCCGAGCAGCGCATCGGCGCGGCCCGCGGGCACGGCGACTTCGCGCTGCTGTGGAACGAGGAGGGCATCGGCGCCGCGTTCGTGATAGGCGGCAAGCTGCACCGCGGCTGGACCGGCGGCGCCGGCGAGGTCGGCTTCCTGCCGGTGCCCGGCACCCCCCTGGTCCGCAACGTCGTCAAGGCGAACAACGGCGGCTTCCAGGAGCTGGCCGGGTGCAACGCGGTGCTGCGGACCGCCCGTGAACTGGGCCTCGACATCCCCGAGGGCAGCCTGGAGGACGCCGCGACCGCGGTGCTGTGCCGCGCGGCCGCGTACTACGAGGAGGCGGCGGGTGAGGACGGCAGCGGGGAACCCACCGGTCCCTACGCCGAGTTGCTCGCCCGCTGCGCCACCGGCCACGCCATCGGCCTGGCCTCGATCGTCGCGGTGCTCGACCCGGAGCTGATCGTGCTGGCCGGGAACGTGACGGTGGCCGGCGGCGAGCCGCTGCGCGCCATGATCCAGGCCGAGCTGGCCGAACTGGCCGTACCCCGGCCCCGGTTGGTGCTCGGCACGGTCGAGATGCATCCCGTACTCAGCGGCGCCCTGGAGAGCGCGCTCGCCACCACCCGCGACGAGGTGTTCGACACCTCGCGCTGACCCGTCCCCGCCCGCCGCCGACCGACCGCCGCCGACCGACCGCCACCCGCAGCCCCGTACGCCCGCACCCGCACCCGCACCCGCACCCGCCGAGCCCGACACCCGCACCGCAGCACACCGCACCACATCGCACCCGCCGAGAACAGCGGAACGGCAGCCACGCGCCGTCCCGTCGGCACCGCACACCCTCAACCCGCCCCGCCCCCACCCCCACCTCCCGGAGGTAAAGCGCAGTGTCCCGTCTGACGAAGGCCGCGGCCGTCGCCGCCGCCGCCGCGATATCCCTGCTCGCGAGCGCGTGTACCGGCCAGAGCTCTTCCGGCGCCACCGACGACGCCAGCAAGGACGTGACCATCAACTTCTGGCACGGCTGGTCCGCGCCCAACGAGTTGAAGGCGATCAACGACAACGTCGCCCGCTTCGAGAAGCTGCACCCGAACATCCACGTCAAGGTGCAGAGCAACATCACCGACGACAAGATCAACCAGGCGCTGCGGGCCGGCGGCAGCAAGGCCCCCGACGTGGTGTCCTCCTTCACCACCGACAACGTCGGCCAGTTCTGCTCCTCCGGCGCGCTCACCGACCTCTCGCCGTTCCTGAAGAAGTCGAAGATCGACACGGCGACCACGTTCCCGAAGACGATGCAGGAGTACACCCAGTTCAACGGCGTGCAGTGCACGCTGCCGCTGCTGGGCGACGCGTACGGGCTGTACTACAACAAGAAGGAGTTCGCCGACGCCGGCATCTCCGCCCCGCCCAAGACGATGTCGGAACTCAAGGCCGACGCCGTGAAGTTGACCAAGTCCAAGGGCGACTCCTACTCCCAGCTCGGCTTCATGCCGGACTTCCACGGCTACGAGTCCACCCCGGGACACTTCGCCGCCCAGTGGGGCGTGCACTACTTCGACGCCAACGGCAAGGCCCAGATGGCGTCGGACCCCGGCTTCGCCGCGATGTTCGACTGGCAGCAGGACATGGTGAAGTCGCTCGGTGGCTTCTCCAAGCTGGAGAAGTACCGCAACACCTTCGGTGACGAGTTCGGCGCGAAGAACCCGCTGCAGACCGGCCAGGTGGCGATGGGCATCGACGGCGAGTGGCGGCTGGGCATGGCCAAGGACGCCGGCATGAACGACCTGGGCGTGGCGCCCTTCCCGGTGCCCGACAACCAGGCGAGCAGCTACGGCAAGGGCTACGTCACCGGCACCATCGTCGGCATCGCCAACACCAGCACCAAGAAGAACGCCGCCTGGGAGCTGGTGAAGTTCATGACCACCGACACCGACGCGGTCGTCTCCTTCGCCAACGCGATCCACAACGTGCCCTCCACGCTGGCCGCGCTGAAGTCCCCGAAGCTCGACCAGGACCCGGGCTTCAAGACCTTCATCGACATCGCGCTGAACCCGGCCAGCACCACCACCCCGCCGAGCGTCAACGGCGGCGCCTACCAGGTGACGTTGCAGGACTTCGGCTACGACTACGAGTCCGGCAAGTCCAAGAACCTCAAGTCCGGGCTCGAAGGCGTCGACACGCAGGTCGACAAGGACATCGCGCAGGCCAAGTGATGAGCGCCGTCCACCCCCTGCTGCGCGCCAAGCGCAGAAAAGCCGCCCTGCGGAACCTCGCGTTCCTCTCCCCGTGGATCATCGGGTTCGCCGTCTTCTTCGCCTACCCGCTGCTGTCCACCGTCTACTTCTCGTTCATGCACTACAACGGCTTCAACCCGCCGACGTGGACCGGCGGGAAGAACTGGTCGTACGTCTTCACGCAGTACCCGCTGTTCTGGCCGGCACTGCGCAACACGCTGTGGCTGGTCATCGTGATGGTCACCCTCCGGGTGATCTTCGGGCTGGGCATCGGCATGCTGATCACGAAGATCAAGACCGGCGCGGGCCTGTTCCGTACCGCGTTCTACCTGCCGTACCTGGCTCCGCCGGTCGCCGCCACCATGGCGTTCGTCTTCCTGCTCAACCCCGGCACCGGCCCGGTGAACAACATCCTCGGCGGGCTCGGACTGCCCACCCCGGGCTGGTTCACCGACCCGCACTGGGCCAAGCCCGCGCTCACCACGCTGGCGCTGTGGGGCATCGGCGACCTGATGGTCATCTTCATGGCCGCGCTGCTCGATGTCCCCAAGGAGCAGTACGAGGCAGCCGAGTTGGACGGCGCGGGCCCCTGGTCCCGGTTCCGGTACGTCACGCTGCCGAACATCTCGCCGATCGTGATGTTCGCGGTGGTCACCGGCGTCATCCAGACCATGCAGTACTACACGCAGCCACTGGTCGCCGGGAAGGTCGCCTCCGGCATCATCGGCAACTCCGGCCAGCAGTTCGAGCCGGGCTACCCCGACAAGTCCACCCTGACCCTGCCGCAACTCGTCTACAACCTGGGCTTCCAGCGCTTCGACTACGGCTCCGCGTGCGTGGTCGCCCTGGTGCTGTTCGCGCTGGCGATGGCGTTCACGGCCCTGCTGATGCGGCGCCGCAGCGGCTTCCTGGCCGCGGAGGACTGACCCGAGATGACGCACATGACCGACACCACCCTCGCCGCCGGATCGGCGCCGTCCCGCACCGGCCACGCCCCCGACCCCCGCGCCCTCAAGGCCGCCCGGCGCAGGCGCACCCTGCACTGGATCGGCGTGCACTCGCTGGGCATCGCCGCGGCCGCGTTCTTCGTGCTGCCGTTCGTCTTCGTGGTGCTCACCGCGCTGATGAGCGACAACCAGGCGCTCACCCGGTCGCTGTGGCCGCACCCCTTCGAGTGGTCCAACTTCCGTACCGTCTGGGACACTCCGGGCTTCCTGACCTGGTGGCGCAACACCCTGGTCTACTCGGTGGCCGGCACCGTGCTGACCGTCGTGTCGTCGCTGCCGGTCGCCTACGCGCTGGCGAAGTTCCGCTTCCGCGGCCGCAACCTGATCATGGTGCTGGTGATCTCCACCATGATGCTGCCGCCCCAGGTGATCATCATCCCGATGTACCTGTTCTGGACCAAGCAGCTGCACATGGACGGCACGCTGTGGCCGCTGATCATCCCGATGGCCTTCGGTGACGCCTTCACCATCTTCCTGCTGCGCCAGTTCCTGCTGACCATCCCCAAGGAGTACACCGAGGCGGCCAAGGTCGACGGCTGCGGCGAACTGCGCACCCTGCTCACCGTGATCGTCCCGATGATCCGCCCGGCGATTGCCGCGGTCGCCCTCTTCCAGTTCTTCTACTGCTGGAACGACTACTTCGGCCCGCAGATCTACGCCAGTTCCAACCCGGCGGCGTGGACCCTCAGTTACGGATTGGAGTCCTTCAAGGGCGCCCACCACACCAACTGGAATCTGACCATGGCGGCCACCGTTCTGGTGATGGCCCCGGTGATCGTGGTCTTCTTCTTCGCTCAAAAAGCCTTCATCGAAGGCGTGACCCTGACAGGAGTCAAGGGATGAAACTGGCGGTCGTGGGCGGCGGGTCCACATACACACCCGAACTCATCGACGGGTTCGCGCGGTTGCGCGACACCCTGCCAGTGGAGGAACTGGTACTGATCGACCCGGCCGCGGACCGGCTGGAGCTGGTCGGCGGGCTGGCCCGGCGGATCTTCGCGAAGCAGGGCCACCCCGGGCGGATCGTCACCACCGACAACGTGGCCGCCGGGGTGGAAGGCGCCGACGCGGTGCTGCTCCAGCTGCGGGTCGGCGGGCAGGCGGCGCGCAACCAGGACGAGACGTGGCCGCTGGAGTGCGGCTGCATCGGCCAGGAGACCACCGGCGCGGGCGGCCTCGCCAAGGCGATGCGCACGGTGCCGGTGGTGCTGGACATCGCCGAGCAGGTGCGCAGGGCCGCACCGGACGCCTGGATCATCGACTTCACCAACCCGGTCGGCATCGTGACCCGGGCGCTGCTCCAGGCCGGGCACAAGGCGGTCGGGCTGTGCAACGTGGCCATCGGCTTCCAGCGCAAGTTCGCGCGGCTGCTGGACGTGGCACCCGAGCAGGTGCACCTCGACCACGTGGGGCTCAACCACCTCACCTGGGAGCGCGGGGTGCGGCTGGGCGGCCCGGACGGCGAGAACCTGCTGCCCAAGCTGCTCGCCGAGCACGGCGACGCCATCGCCGAGGACCTGCACATGCCGCGCGGGATCGTGGACCGGCTCGGCGTCGTCCCGTCGTACTACCTGCGCTACTTCTACCAGCACGACGCGGTGGTGCGGGAGTTGGGCAGCAAGCCGTCGCGGGCCAGCGAGGTCGCCGCGATGGAGAAGCAGCTGCTGGAGATGTACGGCGACCCGGCGCTCGACGAGAAGCCGGAGCTGCTGTCCAAGCGGGGCGGCGCGTTCTACTCGGAGGCGGCCGTCGCGCTCGCCTCCTCGCTGCTGCGCGCCGGGTCGCCCTCGTGGAGCGGCGACGTGCAGGTGGTCAACACCTACAACAACGGCACCCTGCCCTTCCTCGCCGACGACGCCGTCATCGAGGTGCCCGCGCTTGTCGACGGCACCGGCGCCACACCGCTGCCGGTGCCGCCGCTGGAGCCGCTCTTCGCCGGCCTGGTCGCGAACGTGACCGCGTACGAGGACCTGGCGCTCGAAGCGGCGCTGCGCGGCGGCCGGGACCGGGTGTTCGCCGCCCTGCTGGCCCACCCGCTGATCGGGCAGTACGAGTACGCCGAAGGTCTGACGGACCGTCTGATCGCGCACAACCGGGAGCACTTCGCGTGGGCGTGACTTCGGAGCCGCTCGTCCCCGGTGGCGTCCTCGCCATCGACGCGGGCAACAGCAAGACCGACGTCGCGCTGGTCGCCGCCGACGGACGGGTGCTCGGCAGCGCCCGCGGCGGCGGCTTCCAGCCGCCGATCGTCGGGATCGACCCGGCCGTCGCGGTCGTCACCGAGGCGGTGGAACGCGCGGCCGCGGCCGCCGGGCTGCCGGCGGCCGGCGACCGCGGCGGCCGGCCGCTGGCCGAGCACACCTCGGCGTGCCTGGCCAACGCCGATCTGCCGGTCGAGGAAGAGCAGTTGCAGGCGGCGGTGCACGCGTGCGGGTGGGCGCGCAGCACGTACGTCGCCAACGACACGTTCGCGATCCTGCGGGCCGGCGTCGAACAGCCGCGCGGCGTCGCCGTGGTGTGCGGCGCCGGCATCAACTGCGTCGGCCTGCTGCCGGACGGGCGCACCGCGCGGTTCCCCGCGATCGGGAAGATCTCCGGGGACTGGGGCGGCGGGTCCGGACTGGCGGAGGAGGCGCTGTACTTCGCCGCGCGCGCGGAGGACGGGCGCGGCGAGCCGACCGCGCTCGCCACCTCGCTGCCCGCGCACTTCGGGCTGCGCACGATGTACGAGCTGATCGAGGCGCTGCACCTGGAACGCATACCGTACGTACGGCGGTACGAACTCACGCCCGTGCTCTTCGCCACCGCCGACGCCGGTGATCCGGTCGCCTGCTCCGTGGTCGACCGGCAGGCCGAGGAGATCGTCTGCCTCGCGACGGTCGCGCTCCGGCGGCTCGACCTCCTCGACGACGAGGCCGACGTCGTCCTCGGGGGTGGTGTCATGGCCGCGAGCAATCCCCGTCTCATGGGCGGGATCACCGCGGGGCTCGCCTCGACCGCGCCCAAAGCCCGCGCCCACGTGGTCACGGCGCCCCCGGTGCTCGGGGCGGCCCTCCTCGGCCTCGACCACACCTCCGCTCCCGCTTCCGCCCAGTCCACCCTCCGCGCTCACTACCCGTAGGGCGCCCCTGTCCCCCCGGGGACGGATGTCCCGTCCGCCCCGGGACCACCGGCCGGTGGATGGCTGGTCGCGCAGTTCCCCGCGCCCCCGAACGGCGAACCTCCCCCCCACGGCGACCAGCCACCCCCAAGGGACCCGGGGAACCGCGCAACCACCCACCCCCAAGGGGCCCGGGGAACTGCGCAACCACCCACCCCCAAGGGGCCCGGGGAACCGCGCAACCACCCACCCCCAAGGGGCCCGGGGAACCGCGCAACCACCCACCACCAAGGGGCCCGGGGAACCGCGCAACCACCCACCACCAAGGGGCGCGGGGAACTGCGCGACCAGCCACGACGGTGAGTCAGTTCGCCACCGGCCAGAAGGGGCAGCCGCAGTCGCATCCAGGCCACCGGCCGATGGACGGCTGAACAGGCATAGCCCCGCGCCCCATCAGGGCACCCCCGTGCCGGGAAGTGGGCACCCTCTCGGGCAAAGGGTGCCCACGGAACCGTGCAGCCGCCGGAGGCGTGTGCAGAGGTAGGCGGCGGCAGCCATACTGCTGCTGCAAGCTGACCGCATCGTGGGGAGGGCGCGTGACGCAGACGCCGACAGGTGGCGTGCCTGTGCAGAGCCAAGGCCGAAGCCAGGTCCAGGGGTACGCAGGGGGATTGACCGGTGGGCCGCACCCCGGGCCGCACCCCGGGGTGCAGCCGGAGCACGCCGCCGCACCGGGAGCGGCCCCGCGCCGCGCCTGGGCGGAGTCCACGGCCCGGCTCCGCGCGGCGACCACCACCGAGCCCGGCCGGCTCCGCCTGATCGGCGCGGTCCTCGCCGTCCTCGTCATCGCGTTCGGCGCCGTCACCGCGTGGCAGGTCGCCGAACGGCAGTCCGCCGCGGGCCATGTGATCGACCACAGCGCCCCGTTGAGCGCGAACGCCGCCGAGATCTACCGCTCCCTCGCGGACGCGGACGCCACCGTCGCGGGCGGCTTCCTGGTCGGCGGCGAGGAGCCGAAGGAGGTGTCCGACCGCTACCAGAGGGACATCACCACGGCCGCCAAGCTGATCGCCGACGCCGCCGCGAACAGCGCGGGCTCGCAGGAGGCCCGCACCCAGATCGCCACGCTGAACAGCCATCTCCCGCAGTACACCGAGCTGGTGGCGACCGCGCAGGCCGACAACCGGCAGGGCCTGCCGCTGGGCGGCGCCTACCTGCGGTACGCCGACACGCAGATGCGCAAGCAGGGCGGCCTGCTGGACGCGGCCGACAAGCTGTACCAGGCCGAGAACGCCCGGCTGGGCTCCGACTACTCCGACGCGAAGGCGCTGCCGTACGCGTCGTGGGCGCTGGGCGTGATCGCGCTGGCCGCGCTGGTGTGGGCGCAGCGCCGCCACTACCGCCGTACCAACCGGGTGTTCAACCGGGGCATGCTGACCGCGACCGCGGCGTCCGCGGCGGTGCTGCTGTGGCTGGTCGCGGCGCACACCCTGGCCCGTACCGAACTCGCCGACTCGTACACGCACGGCGCGAAGTCGATGCAGGTGCTCAACAACGCCCGGATCGCGGTGCTCCAGGCCCGCGGCGACGAGAACCTCACGCTGGTGGCGCGCGGTTCCGGCGACGAGTACGAGTCGAAGTTCGAGAAGGAGATGGCCACGCTGGCCGGCAAGTCCACCGCCGCGAGCGCGAAGGGCGGCGGCGAGCTGGCCCAGGCGCTGGCGCTCGCCGACAAGGAGGCGGGCCGCGCCCCGGTGCGCTCCGCGATCGAGAACGCGAGCGCGTGGCGGCAGCGGCACACCCGCGAGCGCGCGGCCGACGACGGCGGCGACTACACCACCGCGGTCGCCGAGGTGATCGGCGTGAAGAACAGCGGCGGCGAGTTCACGGTGGCGAACACCACGCAGGAGAGCTTCAGCGCGGTCGACACCAGCCTGGGCAAGGCCGTCGCGCAGGAGCAGAAGGAGTTCCACCAGTCCGCGACCGACGGCCGCGGCGCGCTGTCGCTGCTGCCGTACGGCGCGGGCCTGCTGGCCGCGCTCGCCGCGGGCGCCGCGCTGATCGGCATCGGGCGGCGCCTGTCGGAGTACCGGTGAGCGGCGTGCGAACGTACCGAGGGTGGGGCCGGTTCGGCCGGGTGGAGACGAGGGAGGTCGCGGTGAGCCGTACGGCACGTGGATGGGGCGGGGTCGCGGCGATGGCGGCGGCCTGCGCGCTGACCGTCACAGCGGCGCTGAGCCCGCTGGGCGTCGGGCCGTTCGGCGGCGCCACGGGGGCAGGGCGTACGTCGTCGCCCGCGAGCGGCGGGCCGGTCGCGCACGCGCGGGACGCCGCCGCCACCGACTCCGGCACCTGCACCACGCCCGAGGCGAGCCTGTCGCCGTCGTCCGGCACCACCGACGGTGCCGCCGTGGAACGGATCAAGAAGCGCGGGCGGCTGATCGTCGGCGTGGACCAGAACAGCTACCTGTGGGGCTTCCGCGACCCGGAGACCGGCGCCATCGCGGGCTTCGACATCGAGATCGTGAAGGCCATCGCCCAGAACATCCTGGGCAGTTCGGCGAAGGTGCAGTACCTGACCGTGCCGACGAACAAGCGGGTGACCGACATACAGCAGCACAAGGTGGACATGGTGGTGCGCACCATGTCCATCACCTGCTCCCGGTTGAAGGACGTGGCCTTCTCCATCGCCTACTTCGAAGCCGGCCAGCAACTGCTGGTCCCGAAGGACTCGCCGATCACCGGGTACAACGACAGCCTCAAGGGCAAGACGGTGTGCACCGCGTCGAGTTCGACCGGGGAGGCCAAGCTGAAGCAGGGCGCGCACGGCGCGAAGATCAAGCTGGTCGACAACCAGCTGGACTGCCTGGTGCTGCTGCAACTCGGCATGGTCGACGCGGTGTTCACCGACAACGCGCTCGCCGCGGGACAGGCCGCGCAGGACCCGACCGTGCACCTGGTGGGAACTCCCGTCACCGAGGAGCCGTACGGTGTGGCCATGAACCTGGACGACCAGGACCTGGTGCGCCGGGTCAACCAGGTGCTGGTGGCTTACGAGGCGGGCGGCGCGAGCAGCGAGTGGATGCACCAGTACCAGACCTGGCTCGCCAAGGACCTGCCGGACGTCACGGGACCGCCGCAACCGAAGTACAAATAAGGGAAGGGGTGTTCCGACGCGTACGGCGGGCTCGGCCGGCGCGGCGCACGCGCCGGACACGCGGAACACGCGGAACACGCGGGACACGCGGAACACGCGGGCCACGCTGAGCAGAACGGGCAGGGCGGGCAGGGCAGGCACGAAGGGCACGGCGACGATCACGGCAGTCGGAGCGGGCAGGGCAGGCACGGCGGACGGGAAGAGGGTGTGATGGCGGTCGTGGGAGCATCCGGACCGGTGATGGGCCGGGAGGACGTCGATCTCGCGCTGGAACGGCTCGGCGCCGAGCACGAAGCCGTCGAGACCTCCCTGCTCGCCCTCCAGGACCACTCCGGGCGCAGGCTGCTCGAAGGCGCCGAGTTGACCGGTGTCACCAAGGAGCGGTGGCAGCGCACCGACACGGCGGTCACCGCGCTGTGGGCGCACTTCGAGGCGTACACCGAGGCGTTGACCGCCGCCCGCGAGCTACGGGCCCGCCGCCGCTGGCCGACCCAGACCGAACTCGCCCGGCTCACCGAGCTGTTGCGCGGCGACGGGATCACCGTGCTGGGCGGCACCGTGCCGGACCACGAGCGCTCGCTGACCGGACCGGCCCGCGTCAGCGAGCAGATGAGCCTGGACGAACTGGTCCGGCGGATGAACAGCTGGTACGACCAGGCCATGGAGACGGTGGCCGCCGCCGACGCGGTGTGGTCCGCGCTGCCGGCCAGGATCGACCTGCTGGCCGCCGAGACGCAGCGGGTCCGCTCGCTGGCGCACTCGGTCGGCGTCCGCCCGGGCGGCCACCCCGCCGGTGACGAACTGGAAGCGCTGGTCGAGGAGTTGACGCAGCTCCGGGCCCGTACGGTCTCCGACCCGCTGGCCTTCTGGAACCCGCGCCCGGCCCCCGGCCGCCCCGACACCTCGCGCTACGACGACGCCGGCCGGCGCCTTGAGGAGATCCGCCGCGAGGTCGAGGCGGTCCTGCACGTGCGCGACGACGCCGAACACCGGCTCGGGCGGCTGCGCGACGTGATGTCGCGGGCCGACCGCACCCTCACCGAGGCCCGCGGCGCCCGGGTCGAGGTGCTGTCGAAGATCCTCGCCTCCGACGTGCCCGCGGTCAGCGGCCCGGCCGCCGCGCTGCACGAACAGCTCGGCGCGGCCGAGGAGTTCGCCAGGACCGCGCAATGGCACCGGCTGTCCCCGCTGCTGGACAGCCTGGAGGGGCACGCCGACGACGAACTGCTGCGGGCCCGGGAGTCGTTGACCGCGGTGACTGCCCCGCTGGCGGTCCGCGCCGAGCTGCGCGGCCGGCTCGACGCGTACCGGGCGAAGGTGGCCCGGCTCGGTATGGCCGAGGACCCGGTGCTGATCGAACGGTACGACCAGGCGCGGCGGCTGCTGTGGAGCGCGCCGTGCGACCTCGGCGCGGCCGAACGGGCCGTACGCCGCTACCAGCAGGCGGTCACGGAGCTGGGCAGCACCCCGCGCACCCCCACCGACCGCCGGGGGCCGGCATGAGCGGGCACCCGCGCACGACCGCGGCGACCGTCACCCGTAGAGGCACGGATACGGACACGGGTTCGGGTCCGGGTTCGGGTGCGGCTTCGGCCGCGGCCACGGACCCGCGCGCGAGGATCGGCAGCAGTACGAAGATGGCGTCAGGGACAGGGAAAGGCTGAGGGGGAGACCGTGAGCGAGTGCCAGCGACCCGGCTGCGACGGGACCTTGGAGGACATGGGCGGCGGGGACCTGTACTGCGGCACCTGCGGTCTGGCGCCCGTGGTGGTGGCCGCACCCGCGGGACCGGTGCCGGGCGCGGGCGCCGCGGGCGGGTTCGGCGCGGGCTCCGGCGGTGCGGGCGGCGCGGCCGTCCCCGGCGCGCGCTCCGGCGCGGACTCCGGGCAGTCCTCGGCCGGCAGCTCCTCCGCGCACTCCTCCCGCTCGTCCCGCTCCTCCACCTCCCAGGCGTCCCGCCGTTCGGTGTCGGGCCGGCTCTCCCAGTCGCTGGCCGGCAGCTCCACCGGCCGCTCGGTGTCGGTGCGCACCACCCGCGGCACCGGCAGCGGCCCCACCCGCGGCAAGCTGGGCGCCGGCCTGGTCAGCGTGCCGACGGTGCCGAAGCCCGACCCGGCCGCCGCGGTGCTGGAGAACCCCGAGGTACCCGAGCGCAAGCGCTACTGCAGCAAGGGCGACTGCGGCGCGCCGGTCGGCCGCAGCCGCGAGGGGCGGCCCGGCCGCACCGAGGGCTACTGCACCAAGTGCGGGCACCCGTACTCCTTCACGCCCAAGCTGCGCCCGGGCGACCTGGTGCACGGGCAGTACCACGTGATGGGCTGCCTGGCGCACGGCGGACTCGGCTGGATCTACCTCGCGGTGGACCGGGCGGTCTCCGACCGCTGGGTGGTGCTCAAGGGCCTGCTCGACACCGGCGACGAGGACGCGCTGGCCGCCGCGCTGTCCGAGCGGCGCTTCCTCGCCGAGATCGAGCACCCCAACATCGTGCGGATCTACAACTTCGTCGAGCACCTCGACCAGCGCACCGGCACCCTCGACGGCTACATCGTGATGGCTTACGTCGGCGGCAAGTCGCTCAAGGAGATCGCCAACGAGCGCCGCGCCCCCGACGGCAAGCGCGAGCCGCTGCCGGTCGCGCAGGCCATCGCGTTCGCCATCGAGGCGCTGGACGCGCTCGGCCACCTGCACAGCCGCAACCTGCTGTACTGCGACTTCAAGGTGGACAACGCGATCCAGACCGAGGACCGGCTCGAACTGATCGACATGGGCGCGGTGCGCCGGATGGACGACACCGAGTCGGCGATATACGGCACGGTCGGCTACCAGGCACCGGAGGTCGCGGAGGTCGGCCCGTCGGTCGCCTCCGACCTCTACACCGTCGCCCGCACCCTGGCGGTGCTGACCTTCGACTTCCAGGGCTACACCAACATCTTCGTGGACAGCCTGCCCGACCCGGACAAGATCGAGGTCTTCCGGCGCTACGAGTCCTTCTACCGGCTGCTGGTGCGTGCCACCGACCCGGACCCGCACAAGCGGTTCGCCTCGGCCGAGGAGATGTCCGACCAGCTGCTCGGCGTGCTGCGGGAGGTCGTCGCCCTGGAGTCGGGCTCGCCGCGGCCGGCCCTGTCCACCCTGTTCGGTCCCGAACTGCGGGTGGTGGACACCCAGTTGGTGCGGCCTGTGACCGGCGACACCTCGCGGCTCGGCGCGGTGCGCCCGCCCGACGGGAAGCGGCGGTCCAGAAGGGACAAGGGCGCCCCGGCGCTGTCGGCCGCTCCCGCGGGTGCGCCGGTGCTGCCGGGCGCGCCCCCCGCGGCGCTTCCCGGGCAGGTCGCGCAGGCCGCGCCGGCCGGGGTGTTCGGGCCCGCGACGGGTGGCGCCACCCCGCCGCCCGGGCTGCCCGTCGCACCGCAGGCGCCCACCGGGGCTCCGGCGGGCGGCGGTTGGGGTCCGGGCCGGCCGATCGTCTCCCGGCTCGACGCGGCCGCGGCCGTACTCGCGCTGCCCGTACCGCATGTGGACTCCACCGACCCCAACGCGGGCTTCCTGGCCGGCATCGCGGCCGCCGCCCCCGGCGAGATGGTGACCGCGCTGCGGTCGGCGCCGATCGACTCCGTGGAGAAGCGGCTGCGCGAGCTGCGGGCCCTGCTGGAGCTGGACGACACCGCCGGCGCCCAGGCGGTGCTGAGCGGCCTCGACGGCTCCGGCGACGACAGCGCCGACTGGCGGGTGGTCTGGCACCGCGGGCTGGTCGGCCTGTGCACCGCCGACCACGCGACGGCGGCGCTCAGCTTCGACGCGGTCTACGACGCGTTCCCCGGCGAGCCCTCGCCGAAGCTGGCCCTGGGCATCTGCGCGGAGGTGCTCGGGCAGCTCGACAACGCCGCCGAGTACTACCGCCTGGTGTGGACCACCGACCACAGCTACGTCAGCGCGGCCTTCGGGCTGGCCCGGGTGCTGCTGAAGTCCGGCGACCGGGTCGGCGCGGTGCGCGCGCTGGAGTCGGTGCCCGAGTCCTCCATCCACTACACCGCCGCCCGGGTCGCCGCGATACGCGCCCGGCTGCGCGACCGGGCCCCGCAGGAGCCGCTGCTGCCCGACCTGCACGCGGCGGCCCGCCAGGTGGAGGACCTCCAGCGGCAGGGCCTGGACCACGACCGTCGCGAGCAGCTCGCCACGGAGGTGTACGGCAGCGCGCTGGACTGGGTGCTGGCCGGCCGGACCGGCGCGGGCACCGCGCCGACCGGGCCGGTGCTCGGCGCCGAACTGGACGAGCGCGGACTGCGGTTCGGCCTTGAGCGGTCCTACCGGGTGCTCGCCCGGCTGGCCCGCCAGGGCGGTACGAGGATCGAACTGGTGGAGCGGGCCAACCGCTTCCGCCCCAGGACCTGGGTGTAAACCGATGCCACCACTGCCCGAGTCGGCGCCCTCGGCGCCCACGGCCCGCCCGACGATCTGCCCGGGCTGCTCCGAACCCCAGGCCCCCGACGACCGGTTCTGCGGGGGCTGCGGCCGCGACCTGAGCGTGCCACCGCCCGAGCCCGAGCCGGATGCGGCGGAGCCGAACGCGTCGGCCCAGGGTGCTCCTGCGCGGGGTGTTCCGGCGCCGGGCGCTCCCTCGCCGCACGTGCCGGGTCCCGACGCCGCCGCGCCCGCCGTGAACGGCGCCGCCGCCGACGCCACCGGTGCCTTCCTGCTCGCTCCCCCGCGCAGCGGGTCCTCCGAGGACACCCTCCCGCTCGGCTTCACCGCCCGGCTCTCCGACGAGAGCGAGAGCGAGAACGGCGACGACGAGGGCGAAGCGACGGCGGGCGGCGGCCAGGCCGCGACCGGGACCGGGACCGGAACCGCGACCGGGAGCAAGGACGGGACCGGCTCGACCGGCCGTTCGGCCACGACCGGCACGGTGTGCGTGGCCTGCGGCCTCGGCGGGGTGGACGACGACGGCTACTGCGAGCACTGCGGGCACGCGCAGCCCCGCCAACGCGACCACCAGGAGAAGGAGTTGGAGGGCGTGGCCGCGGTGAGCGACCGCGGCCTGCGGCACCACCGCAACGAGGACGCGTTCATGCTCGGCACCGCCGCCCTGCCCGACGGCAGCGCCGCCGTCGTGGCCGTGGTGTGCGACGGCGTGTCCACCGCCTACCGTCCCGACGACGCCTCCGCCGCGGCCTCCGCCGCCGGCAGCGAGTCGCTGCTCGCCGCCCTGGAACGCGGCACCTCCCCCGACGACGCGATGCGCGACGCGCTGATGGCCGCGTTCGACGCGGTGGGCGCGCTGGCCGAGGAGGAGTCTCCGGAGCCGATCACCGCGCACCACAACGCCCCGGCGTGCACCTGCGTCAGCGCGGTCATCACCGGCCCGGTCTTCACCGTCGGCTGGATCGGCGACAGCCGCGCGTACTGGGTCCCGGACGACCGCCGCACGCCCGCCGCACGCCTCACCGAGGACGACTCGTGGGCGGCGCGGATGGTCTCGGCCGGGCTGATGTCGGAGGCCGAGGCGTACGCCGACGAGCGGGCGCACGCGATCACCGGCTGGCTGGGCGCGGACGCGGTGGAGGTCGATCCGCACGTGGCGGCCTTCCAGCCGGAGGGCCCGGGCGTGATCGTGGTGTGCACCGACGGACTGTGGAACTACGCAGAATCGGCCGCGGAGATGGCCGAGGCGCTGCCGGCCGACGCCCGTGTCCGGCCGCTGGCGAGCGCGCGTTCGCTGCTCGGCCTGGCCCTCGACGGCGGCGGCCACGACAACGTAACGGTCGCGGTGCTGCCGTTCCCGGCAAGCGTCGCACGGGCAGGATTCCCCTCCGCCTAGCTCTCGCCGGCGCGACGCGCACGGCGGGGGGCGGACGAGCAATGGCGTGAAGGAGCACAGGAAGCGATGCCAAGTCTTTCGAAGTCGAACGTGCCGCAGTTCTCGGTGGACGTGTACCAGAACGAGTACCTGCCCGAGGGCGGCCGCGAGGTCAACGCGATCGTCACGGTGACCTCGACCGGCGGCGGCACCTCGGGCGGCCGCCCGCTGCCGGGCGACGCGGCGGCGGCCGGCGTGGTCATCATGGTCGACTGCTCCGGCTCGATGGAGTACCCGCCGACGAAGATGCGCAACGCGCGGGACGCGACCGCGGTCGCCATCGACACGTTGCGCGACGGGGTCTCGTTCGCGGTGGTGGCCGGCACCCACCAGGCCCGCGAGGTCTACCCGGCCAACGGCGGCCTGGCGGTGGCCGATCCGAACACCCGCGCGCAGGCCAAGCAGGCGCTGCGCAAGCTCACCGCGGGCGGCGGCACCGCGATCGGCACCTGGCTGCGGCTCGCCGACCGGCTGCTGGCCGGCTCCGACGTGGCGATACGGCACGGCATCCTGCTCACCGACGGCCGCAACGAGCACGAGAAGCCGGAGGACCTGCAAAGCGCCCTGGACGCCTGCTCCGGCCGCTTCACCTGCGACGCGCGCGGGGTGGGCACGGACTGGGAGGTCAAGGAGGTCACCGGGATCGCCTCGGCGCTGCTCGGCACGGTGGACATCGTCGCCGACCCGGCCGGTCTGGCCGGCGACTTCCAGGCGATGATGGAGAACGCGATGGGCAAGGAGGTCGCGGACGTCGGCCTGCGGCTGTGGACTCCGCAGAACGCCGAGATCGCCTTCGTCAAGCAGGTCGCGCCGACCGTGGAGGACCTCACTGAGCGGCGTGCGGAGACCGGGCCGCGGATGGGCGACTACCCGACCGGGTCATGGGGCGACGAGTCACGCGACTACCACGTCTGCGTGAAGGTGCCGCCGGCCGTCGTCGGCCAGGAGATGCTCGCGGCCCGGGTGTCGCTGGTGCTGCCGGAGCCCGACGGCACCACGCAGGTGCTGGCGCAGGGGCTGGTCCGGGCGCTGTGGACCGACGACATGGCGGCCTCGACCCGGATCAGCCCGCAGGTGGCGCACTACACCGGGCAGGCCGAGCTGGCGCAGGCCATCCAGCAGGGCCTGGAGGCCCGCAAGTCCGGGGACCTGGACTCCGCGACCGCCAAGCTGGGCCGCGCGGTGCAGCTCGCCAGCGCCTCGGGCAACGAGGACACTTCCAAGCTGCTGGCGAAGGTGGTCGACGTGGTGGACGCGGTGAACGGTACTGTGCGGTTGAAGCCCAAGGTCGCCGACGCCGACGAGATGACCTTGGAGACGCGGTCGACAAAGACCGTACGCGTGAAAAAGTAACCGTCGGGTACTACGTGCTCGCGCACAACCTTGGGAGCCGCCCGACCGGGCGGAGGGGGAGCCGACGCCATGCCGATCTGTGCCAACGGCCACCAGACCAGCGCCACCGACTGGTGCGAGGTCTGCGGCCTGCTGATGCCGGCACCGGCCGCGGGGTCGCGGCCGGCGTCCTCCGCGTCGTCGTCCTCGGCCTCGCCGGTCTCGCCGCCGCCCTCGTCGCCGTCGCCGCCCGGATTCACGGGCGAGCCGGCAGGGGGTGGCGAGGAGTGCTGTCCGAACTGCGGGACGCCGCGGGAGGGCTCGGCGCTGTTCTGCGAGCAGTGCCGCTACAACTTCCGCACCCACGCGGCGACCATGGTGCCACCGCAGCCGACCGCGCCGGGCATCCCGCCGTACCAGCGGTACGAATCGCAGCGGTCGCGGCCGTCGCAGATCAACCGGCCGGCGGAGGCGCTGCCGGACGACTCGGTCACCTCCGGTTCGGGGGACTTCCTGCTCGACCCGCCGTCCGGGTCGGTGCGGTCGGTGCCCGGTACCGGCGGGACGACGTCGGGCGGACCGGTCAGCGGACCGGTCAGCGGGCCGGTGGGAGGGCCCGGCAGCGGAACCCTCGGCGGGGCTTCCGGTGGAACCCTCGGCGGACCCGTCAGCGGGCCGGCCAGCGGGCCGGCCAGCGGGCCGGTGATCGTTCCGCAGGGCGGGCCGAACGGGCCCGGCGAGCAGGGTGGTTCAAGTGGTCCGGCCACCACCGCCGTCGGGCAGCAGCCGCCGCTGTCCGTCGCGACCGGCACCGGTACGGCCTGGGTGGCCGTGATCACCGCCGACCGGGCGTACTTCACCGCGATGATGGCGCGCAGCGGCCCGGACGCCGAGCAGTTGTACTTCCCCGCCTACTCCCCCGAGGTGCAACTGCCGCTCACCGGGCACCAGGTCACGATCGGCCGCCGCCGGCACAGCACGGGTGAGGCGCCCGACATCGACCTGTCCCGTTCGCCGGAGGACCCCGGGGTCTCGCACCATCACGCGGTGCTGGTCCAGCAGCCCGACGGCTCCTGGTCGGTGGTCGACCAGGACTCCACCAACGGGACCACGGTGAACCTGGCGGAGGACCCGATCCGGCCGTATCTTCCGGTGCCGCTCGCCGAAGGGGACCGTGTGCACGTCGGGGCGTGGACGACCATCACGCTGCACCGCGCCTGAGCGGTGCGGCGGGCGCTTCCGGGTGCCGGCGCGGCCGGTGTCAGGTGGTGGTGAGGGGCCAGGTCAGGGGGCCCTCGGGGCTGTCGCGCCAGAGCCATTGGCGGGGGCCGTCGACGGTGAGGCCGTAGCGGGTGCGGTCGGGGCGGGTGATGCCGCCGAAGGCACTCTGGCCGAACACCTCGGCGGCGAGGCCGTGTTCGGCGGCGCCGTCGGGGGCGCCCGATCCGCCGCGCAGGGGCACGAAGTAGGCGGGCGTCGAGAGGAACCGGCCCTCCGCCTGGCGCGGGCCGTGCACGGTGAGGGCGACCAGGCCGGTGGCCAGCGGCAGCAGCAGGAGACCGCCGGGCGTGCACTGCTCCAGCCAGGCCGGGGGCACGAAGGGGAGCTCGCAGGTCGCGATGACCCGGTCGTAAGGGGCGCGAGGCGGGTGCCCGAGGGCGCCGTCGCCGGTGACCACGACGACCGAGCGGGCGGCCTCGGTGCCGTACGCGTCCAGGTGGGCGCGGGCCGCGGCGGTGATCTCCGGCTCCAGGTCGATGGTGGTGACCGTGTCCGGGCCGAGCCGGTGGGCCAGCAGCGCCGCGTTGTAGCCGGTGCCCGCGCCGATCTCCAGCACCCGCTCCCCGCCGTGCACGTCCAGCGCCTCGCACATCAGCGCCATGAGCGACGGCTGGCTGCTGGAGGAGACCAGCTCACCGCCGACCACGCGGGTGGCGATCGGCCGGTCCGCGTAGGCGCCCGTGAGGCGGCTCATCGCGCGGCGGTGCGACGCGGCCACCGGACCGCGGCCGTGAACCGGCCCCTCGCCGTACGCGGACCCCTCGCCGTACTCCTCGTCGTGCTCCTCGCCGTATCCCCCGCCGTACTCCTCGTCGTACTCCCCGCCGGGCCCCGGCTCCCCGCCGTACCCGGTGTCCTGGTCGTCCAGGACGAAGAGGTGCCGCGGGACCTCCGCGAAGGCCGCCCGCCAGGCGGGGTCGGTGAGGCCGCCGCCGGACTCGATCCGGCGGACCATCCGGGCCCGCAGCGACCCCGCGGCGACGGCGTACCGCCGCTCGAATCGCCCCTCGCGCCGCCCGTCGGGCCCTGTCGCGCCCATGCTTCCATCGTGCGCCCGGAGCGGCGGGGATACGAACCGGGACACCACGGCGGGCCGCTCGCCGCATCTGCGACGATGGAAGGGTGAATGAGATCCGGCGCGGCGAGTTGCAGCAGCAGACGTTCTACGAACTCGTCGGCGGCGAGGAGACCTTCCGCCGCCTCGTACACCGCTTCTACCAGGGCGTCGCCGACGACCCCGAGCTGCGCGCGATGTACCCCGAGGAGGACCTCGGCCCGGCCGAGGAGCGCCTGACCCTCTTCCTGATGCAGTACTGGGGCGGCCCGCGCACCTACAGCGACGAGCGCGGCCACCCCCGGCTGCGGATGCGGCACGTCCCCTTCGCGGTGGACCGCGCCGCCCACGACGCGTGGCTGCGCCATATGCGCGTGGCCGTCGACGAGTTGGCGCTGCCCGCCGAGCAGGAACGCCAGCTGTGGGACTACCTGGTGTACGCCGCCGCGTCGATGGTGAACACCCCGGGCTGACCCCGCGTGGCCGGTGGGCCACGCACCGCAGCGGACCGCACTTTCCCGCCCGGCGGGCCGGCCCGGCGTCCGCTCGGCGGACCATCACGATCGGATTGCGACATCCGCGGTCCGGGTTCTGCGCCGCTGCGCGGTTTGAGAGCATCCCGTCAGTACATGACGGGGGGAACATGTGACCGGATTCGTGCTGCTGCGTGTCCGCGCACACCGACTGCTTCTCGCCGCCGCCCTGCTCACGGTGTTGCTGACCACGTGCGTGCTCGCGACGTTCACCGCCTTCACCGGTGCGATCGGCGACGCGGCCCTGCGGCGCACCCTCCAGCACCAGGCGGCCGCGCGGTCGACGGTCGAGGTGCAGACCCAGCTGAACGGGACGGACCGCGAGGCGCTCGACGCGGCGGTGCGCAAGCACCTGCGCGGCTCCTTCACCGGGCTGCCCACCAGCGTCCACGGCAGCACCCGCTCCGGCCCCTACGGGCTGCCGAAGCGGCCGCGCTCCTCTGCCCAGTCGGCGAACGGCGAGCCCGACCTGACGCTGCTGGCCACCTTCGACCGCGCCGAAGTCCGGCTGGTGAAGGGGAGTTGGCCGACCGCGGCCGAGCGGGGCGCGGCCCGGGTGCAGGTCGCGCTGCCGCAGGTGGCCGCGCTGATCCTCGGCACCGAGCCCGGCGACGTCCTCACCCTCGCCGACCGACTCGGCGGCGCCCCGCTGAAGGTCCAGGTCAGCGGGATCTTCCAGCCGCGCGACCCGTCCTCCCCGTACTGGCACCTCGACCCGCTGGACGGCCGGGGCGCGCACACGGTCGCGTTCACCACCTACGGGCCGATGCTCGCCGACCCCGGCAGCTTCGACTCCGGCCGGGTCAAGGCCGCCGCGATGGCCTGGCAGGCCACCGGCGACTTCCGGCAGTCCACCGCACACGACATGAACACGCTGGAGAAGGGCGTCCAGCAGACCCTCGACGCGCTGCACGACGACCGGACCACCGCCGTCACCGAGGGCACCAGCGGCCTGCCCGACCTGCTCGACGCGCTGCGCCGCAGCATGCTGGTGACCCGCTCCACGCTGCTGATCGGCGCGCTGCAACTGGTGATCCTGGCCGGTTTCGCGCTGCTGCTGGTGGCGGGGCTGCTCGCCGAGGAACGGGCCGGGGAGACCGCGCTGCTGCGCGCCCGCGGCGGATCGCGGGCCCGGGTCGCCCGGCTGGCCGGGTGGGAGGCGCTGCTGCTCGCGGTGCCCGCGGCCCTGCTCGCCCCGCTGCTGGCCGGGCCGGTCACGCGGGAGCTGGCCGGCACCGGCGCCATGGCCCGTACCGGCGTCAGTCTCGGCTCCGGCGACACCGGCCTGGCCTGGCTGGTCGCCGTGGCCGCCGCGCTGGCCTGCGCCGGCGCGGTGATCGTGCCCGCGCTGCGCACCGGCGGCTCCTACGCCGCCGAGCGGGCCGAGCGCGCCCGGCGCCGCTCCCTGCCCGGCGCGGTCCAGGCGGGCGGCGACGTGGGGCTGCTGGTGGTCGCCGGGATCGCCTACTGGCAGTTGGAGCGGCGTGCCTCGGGCAGCGGCGCGCTGAGCGCCAACGCGGGCGGCGGGCTCGGGGTGGACCCGATCCTGGTCGCCGCGCCCGCGCTGTGCCTGCTGGCCGGCACCGTGCTGGTGCTGCGGCTGCTGCCGCTGGTCGCGAAGCTCGGCGAGCGGCGGGCCGCACGCGGCCGGACCCTGCCGCTGGCGCTCGCCGGCTGGCAACTCGCCCGGCGGCCGCGGCGCGGCGCGGGAGCGGCGCTGCTGCTGGTGCTCGCGATCGCGATGGGCGTCTTCTCGATCGGGCAGAGCGCGAGCTGGGACCGTTCGCAGCGCGACCAGGCCCGGTACGCGGTCGGCGCCGACCTGCGGGTGACCGGCATGACCACCCCGCCGTTCGGGCAGCCCGGGATCTTCGCGCACCAGCCCGGCCTCGCCGCCGCCGCGCCCGCCGCGGACACCGGCCTCTACCTCGACCAGGACCGTACGGCGACCGTGCTGGCCATCGACTCCGCGCGGGCCGGGAAGACGATGCTGTTCCGCTCCGACCTCACCGGCGGACGGTCGGCCGCCACGGTGCTGGCGCCGCTGGGCAAGGGCGTCCGCGCCGGCGGCGGCTTCCCGCTGCCCGCCGACGCCCGCAAGGTGACGTTCGACGCCGTGCTGCGGCCCGGACCGGGCGGCGGTCCCGCGACCGCGGACGCCGTCCAGCACGTCAGCGTCACCGTCCTGGACGCCGAGGGCGTGCCGTACACCGCCGCCGTCGGCGACCTGCAACCCGACGGCAGACCGCACCCGCTGGTCCTCGACATCGCCGCGCTGTCCGGTGCGGCCGGCGGCGCGCCCGCCGGTCCGCTGCGGGTCACCGGCCTGGACATCGCCTTCGACATCCCGGTCAAGGAGCGGACCTACACGCTGACGATGTCGGCCACGCGGGTCGCGGACGGCACGGGCACCGTCCGCCCGCTGACGGTACCCGTCCAGAAGTGGTCGGCGACGGCGTCCATCGACGGCCCCTCGTTCGAGCAACTGCCGGGCGCCGGAGCGCCGGGCGCCGGAGTGCCGCGGGTCGGCGGGGGCACGACCATGACGCTGGACTACGACACCGGCGCCGCGCAGGCGCCCCAGGACAGCTACAGCCCGATAGCGACCGCGACCGTACATGCCGGGGCGGACACGCCCGCACCGCCGACCCCGGTGGCTGTCGCCACCGACGCCTTCCTCACGTCGCAGCAGGCGAAGGTCGGCAAGAGCGTCAGCGTCCAACTCGGCGGAATCTCGGTGCCGGTGCGCATCGTGGGCTCGGTCAAGGCGATCCCCGGGCTCGGCGACGGCCAGGGCGCGGACGCCGGGAACGGGTCCGGCGGGTCGGGCGCGGATTCGGGCGCCGGGTCGGGCTCGGGGACGGACGCCGGATCGGATACGGGCGGCAACCAGGACGTCGGCGGCATGGTGGTCGACCTGCGGGCGGTCAACCAGTACCTGCAGTACCACGACGCGCAGGCGATGGAACCCACCGAGTGGTGGCTGGCCGCGCGGCCGGGCCGGACCGCCGAGGTCGCCGCCGCGCTGCGCGCCCGCGCCGACGTCGACACCGTCCTGGTCGCCGACGAGACGGCCGCCGACCTGCGCGCCGACCCGCTGGGCGCGGGCCCGCAGTCGGCGCTGCCGGCCGCCGTGGTGGCCGCGGTGGTGCTGGCCGCGCTCGGCTTCGCGGTCTCCTCGGCGGGCGCGGTCCGCGAGCGCACCGCGGAGTTCGCGATCCTGCGGGCCCTGGGTGCGCCCCGGCGCCAGCTGGCCCGGGTGATCGCGGCCGAGCAGGGGTTGCTGGTGCTGGTGTCGCTGATCGTCGGCGCCGCGCTCGGTGCGCTGCTGACCCGGCTGGTGACGCCGCTGATCGTGCTGACCCCGCAGGCCACGACTCCGACGCCGTCACTGGTCGTACGGCTGCCGGCCGGCCGGCTGCTCGAACTCCTCGCGGAGGTCGTGGTGGTGCCGGTGCTGGTGGTCCTGGCGACGGCGGCACGGCGCGGCGATCCGGCGACGGCACTGCGGCGGCAGGGGGAGTACTGAGATGGCGGCGCGAGAGCGGGACGACAGCGGGGCGTGGGAGCCGGAGGGCGGCGCGGAAGCGGGAGCGGGAGCGGGAGACGGCGGGGGCGTGGACGGGGGCAGCGGCGGGGGCGGGGCGTCGGGCGGCGGCTCAGGCGGCTCAGTCGGCTCAGGCGCGGCGGACGGCGCGGGCCTGCCCGGCGACGACGTGCGACTCGCCTGGGTGCGGGTGCGGCTGCGCGCCGCCCGCCACGCGGCCCTCGCGACCTTCGGGCTCGTCCTGGTCACCGCGTTCCTCGCGGCGGGCCTGCCGCGTTCCGTGGACCGCTACGAGGACCGGGCGCTGCAACACGCGGTGCGGGCCGGCCAGTACCAGGACCGCGGGATCGCCCTGACCGAGAGCTACAACCCGCAGCAGGGGCTCTACGGGACCAACCCGCTCGACGTGACCACCCTCGACGCCGTCCAGAGCGCCGTCCACTCGCTGCTGGCGCGCACCACCCCGCTCGCCCCGCACTCCGCGGTGTACGGGGCGCGCACCGGCCAGGCGTCCGAGGTCCCCGACCCCGGCCTGCCGCGTCCGTCCTCGCACCCCCCGACCGCCGACCTCGTCGCACAGGCCGATCTCGGCGCGCACGCCCGGCTGGTGGCCGGCCGGATGCCGCAACCGCCGCCCGCGGTCTCCGACGGACAGCGGCCGCCGCCCATCGACGCCGCGGTGACGCTGAGGACCGCCCGGAAACTCCATCTGAAGGTCGGCCAGACCGTCCACCCGAGCGGGACGAACTCGAAACCGCTGACCGTGCACATCACCGGCATCGTGGCCCCGCTCGACCCCACCTCGTCGTACTGGAACGAGGACCCCGACCTGCTCGGGCCGGTCCTCGGCTCCCAGCCCGGCGAGCGCGGCGAGGAACCCAAGGCGTACTGGCACTTCACGCTGCTCACCCACCGCGACGCCGCCGACTCGCTGCCGGAACTCGGCGCGGGCGTCAATGTCTACTGGTACGAACCGCTGGACATCGGCCGGCTGACCGCGCACGGTGTCCCGGCGCTCCAGAACATGCTGTCGTCGCTGAGCGGCGGCCCGCTGGCGGTCAAGCTGCAGGACGCGAGCGGCGCGCAGCTGAGCGTCAGCGATGCGCTCGGCACCGTCCTCACCGGCTTCCTCCGGGAGCGCGACGCCACCACCCCGTTGGTGCTGATCGCCGCGGTCGGCGTGGCCACCACCGCGCTCGCCGTGCTGCTGATGGCCGGTGGGCTCGCCGCCGAGCGGCGGCGGGTCGAGATCGCGCTGCTGCGCGCCCGCGGTGGCTCGCTGCGCGGCGTCACCGGCCGGCTCGCGGCGGAGACCGCGGCCGCGGCCGTGCCCGGCGGGGTGGCCGGCGCGCTGCTCGCGCTCCTGCTGCTGCCGACCGGCCGCTGGCTGCTGCCGGTGCTGCTGGCCGCGCTGGTCACCGCGGTCGTGGTGCTCGCGCTGCCGTTGCGGGCCGCCTTCGCGGTACGCCGGCCGGGGCCGGGAGGCCGGGAGGACGTGGTCTCGGCCCGGCCTTCGCGGCGCCGGCTCGTGGTCGAACTGACCGTGGTGGTGCTGGTGGTGGGCGCGGTCGTGGCGCTTCGCCAGCGGGGCGGCGGGAGTTCGGGCGGCACCGCCACCGGCGGGGGCAGCGGCCCCGGCAACGACCCGTTCCTCGCCGCCGCGCCCGTACTGGTGGCGATCGGCGCCGCGCTCGTCCTGCTGCGGCTGTACCCGGTGCCGCTGCGGCTGCTGGCCCGTCCCGCGGCGCGGCTGACCGGCGCGGTCACCCACCTCGGCCTGGCCCGCGCGGGCCGCTCCCCCGCCACCGGTCAACTGCCGCTGCTGGCGGTGCTGGTGGCGCTGACCGTGACGTCCTTCGGCGGCTCCGTGCTGGCCGGCATCAACCACGGCAGGGACCGGGCGGCCACGGCGACGGTCGGCGCGGACGCCCGGATCGACGCGGTCACCGCCACGCTGTCGCCCCAACTCCCGGGCCGCGTGCAGAAGGTACCCGGCATCGGCATGACCACCACGGCGCGGGTCGAGCAGCACTCGGCCGATGCGACGTTCAACGGGTCGTACGCGGTGGTGCTGGTGGACCCCGCCGCGTACGACAAGCTGACCGGCTCGGTCGGGCTGCCCTCCTTCCCGGCGCACGCGCTGTCCGAGCACGGGGGCCAGACGGGGCAGACGGAGCAGACGGGGCAGGCAGGCCAGCCGGTGCTGCCCGCCGTGCTGTCGCCCGGCCTGGCCAGGCAGATCGGCCGGAAGACGGTGCCGGTCGCCACCGATCTCGGCTCCGTCTCCATCCGTACCGCTGCCGTCCTGCCGACCACCCCGGCCGCGCCCGGCGGCGACTTCGTGATCGTCTCGGCGGCCGCGCTCAAGGCCATGCACCCGGAGGCCGAGCAGTACCCGCAGCAGACGGCGCCGACGACCCTTCTGGCGATGGCGGCACCCGGCCGGCACATCGACGCGAAGGCGCTGCGCGAGGTGGCCGCGTCCGACGTCTCGTCGGTGTCGGTGCTGCTGCGCAGCGAGGAGCGGGCTTCGCTCGCGGACACCCCGCTCCAGCACGGTGCCCGCCGGCTGTACCTGGCGGCGGTCGCGGCGGGAGCGGGCTACAGCGCGCTGGCGCTGCTGCTGTCGCTGCTCCAGGCGGCACCGGGCCGCACCACCCTGCTGGCCCGGCTGCGCACGATGGGCATGACCCGGAGCCAGGCGCGGCGGCTGGTGCTGCTGGAGATGCTGCCGCAGGTGCTGCTCGGCGCGGTCGGCGGGGTGCTGGTGGGCCTGGCGGTGATCCCGCTGCTCGGCCCGGGCATCGACCTGCGCGCGCTCACCTTCGGTACGGAACCGCGCGACATCACGGCGGTCGACTTCGGGCTGGGGCTGCGCGCGAACCCCTGGGCCCTTGCCCTGCCGTCGGCAGGGCTGCTGATACTGGCCTGTGCGGTGCTGCTGGCGCAGGCGTGGCTGGCCGGGCGGCGGCGGGAAAGCACGGAACTGAGAGCGGGGGACCGGGTATGAGCGGGGAAGCGCGGGGGAACGGGACGCACGGGGATTCCGGGGACGAGGGATCGTCGGCGGCAGCGTCGGCGTCGGCGTCGGCGTCAGGGACGGGTCCGGCTCGCTCCGGAGGCGCGGGCGAAGCGGCGGGCAGTGCGGGCTCCACCGGCCCGGTGGGCGCAGCGGATACGACTGGCTCGGCAGTGACGGGTGACTCATCCGGCGCGGGCGACGGGCGTTCGGCGGTACGCAGCCTCGCCGACCTGGAGCAGCAGGCGGCCGCCCGCCGCGACGGCCCCGCGTACGGGCACGACGCGCTGATCAGCTGCGACCGCCTGGTCCGGATCTTCACCGCGGACGGTGTCGAGGTGCAGGCCCTCCAGGGCCTGGACCTGCTGGTCGGCAAGGGCGAACTGATGGCGCTGGTGGGCGCGTCCGGCAGTGGCAAGTCCACGCTGCTCAACATCCTCGCCGGCCTCGACGTCCCCACCGCGGGCGCGGCCTCCGTCGGCGGCTACGACCTGCTCGCCATGGACGCCGCCGCCCGGCTGAGCTACCGCCGCCACATGGTCGGCTTCGTCTGGCAGCAGACCGCCCGCAACCTGCTGCCGTACCTGACCGCGGCCCAGAACGTCGTGCTGCCCATGCAACTGGCCGGCCGCACCGGCCTGCGCACCAAGCGCCGCCGGTCCGCCCGCGCCGCCGAACTCCTCGACATGCTCGGCGTCGGCTACTGCCGGGACCGGCAGCCGGGCCAGATGTCCGGCGGTGAGCAGCAGCGCGCCGCGATCGCGGTCGCCCTCGCCAACAACCCTTCGGTGATCCTCGCCGACGAGCCGACCGGCGAGCTGGACTCGGCCACCGGCGAGCAGGTCTTCGCGTCCTTCCGCACCGCCAACGAGGAGTTGGGCACCACCGTCGTCGTGGTCACCCACGACCACGCGGTGTCCAACGCCGTCCGGCGCACCGTCGCCATCCGCGACGGCCGCACCGCCTCCGAGGTGGTCCGCCGTACCGAAGTCGACGAGCACGGCCAGGAGTCGGTGGTGGCCCGGGAGTACGCCACCGTCGACCGCGCCGGACGGCTCCAGATCCCGCGCGACTACACCGACGCGCTGGACATCCGCTCCCGGGTGCTGCTGGAACTGGAGCCGGACCACATCGGGGTGTGGCCGGACCGCCCGGAGGAGTAGCCGCGGGAACCGGGACCCGGACCCGAACCCGGGCTCGGGCGGGCCGGTACCGGCGACACCGTCAGCGGCGTCGGCCCCCGGTCAGAACGGCGACACCGTCAGTCCGGACGCCCCCGACGCCCCGCGCATCGCCACCGACCCGTACCCGGTGCGCAGCCGCACCCACGGGCCCGCCGCGAGCACCGCGACGGCCTCGTCCGCGGCCTCGCCGGACCGCCGCGCGGGCAGGAACCCGAGCGCGTGCGCGGCGTGCACCACCCGCAGCGTCACCCCGGCCCCGCCGCCGGGCAGCGGCCTGCTCCACAGCTCCTCCGCGAGCGCGTCCAGCTCCGCCCGGCCACGCCGCTCGGGCACCAGCGCCTCGGTACGGTCCCGGAACTCCGCGACCGCCCGCGCCGCCACCTCCCGCACCACCGTCGCCTGCATCTCCGCGACCCGGCGCCATCCCTCGCGCGGCGGCAGCAGTCCGGCCCAGGCCGGGCCGGTGACGGACGGCGGCACGGTGAACAGCCCGCCGCCCACCGCTTCCCCGACCGCCTCCAGCAACTGCCCGGCCGACACGGTGGCGTCCACCACCGCCGCTATCCCGTCGCCGCCGAGCGCCAGGCTCTTGACCGCCAGCACCCCGCCGAAGGGCGGCTGCCCGAACACGCCGAGCGCCGCCTCCCCCTCCGCCGAACGCAGCCGCACCACCGCGGCCTTGTCCCACCTCACCAGCCGCCCGAGGAACGCGGCGAGGTCGGCCTCCACCACCGCCGCCCCGCCCGGTCCCTCGGCGAAGCCGAGCCGCACGCTCACCCGACCACGGCCCCTTCGTCGCGGTAGCGCTCCAGGAACGCCCGCTCCTCCTCGGTGATCCGCCGCGGACGCTGCTCGGCCAGCAGATACGGCACCACGACCGTCGCCGCCCGCGCGTACACCGCGTCCTCGTCCTTCACCTCGTACCTGACCGTCATCGACGCGGCGTTGATGCTCTCCACCCACGTCTCGATCGCCACCGGTTCGTACCGGTGCACCAGCGGCCGCAGGTAGTCGATCTCGTGCCTGGCCACCACCGAACCGCCCGCGAACGTCCCGCCGCCCTCCCGATCCGCCAGCCGGAACATGAGGTCGATCCGCGCTTCTTCCAGATACCGCAGGAACAGCACGTTGTTGACATGGCCGTACGCGTCCATGTCGCCCCAGCGCATCGGGCAGCGGAAGACGTGCCGCGCCATCAGCCGCGCGTCAGCTTCTTGTACGTGGCCCGGTGCGGGCGCGCCGCGTCCGGACCCAGTCGCTCGACCTTGTTCTTCTCGTACGACTCGAAGTTGCCCTCGAACCAGAACCACTTCGAGTCGCCCTCGTACGCCAGGATGTGCGTCGCCACCCGGTCCAGGAACCACCGGTCGTGGGAGACGACCACCGCCGCACCCGGGAACTCCAGCAGCGCGTTCTCCAGCGACGACAGCGTCTCCACGTCGAGGTCGTTGGTCGGCTCGTCCAGCAGCAGCAGATTCCCGCCCTGCTTGAGGGTCAGCGCGAGGTTCAGCCGGTTTCGCTCACCGCCGGAGAGCACCCCGGCCGGCTTCTGCTGGTCCGGGCCCTTGAAGCCGAACGCCGACACATACGCCCGCGACGGCATCTCGACCTGCCCGACGTTGATGTAGTCCAGGCCGTCCGAGACGACCTCCCACAGCGTCTTCTTCGGGTCGATGTTCGACCGGCCCTGGTCGACATACGAGATCTTCACCGTCTCGCCGACCCTGATGCTGCCGGTGTCCGCCTGCTCCAGGCCCTGGATCATCTTGAACAGCGTGGTCTTGCCCGCGCCGTTCGGCCCGATGACACCCACGATGCCGTTGCGCGGCAGGGTGAACGACAGGTCGTCGATCAGCACCTTGTCGCCGAACGCCTTGTGCAGGTGGTCCACCTCGACCACCACCGACCCGAGCCGCGGGCCCGGCGGGATCTGGATCTCCTCGAAGTCCAGCTTCCGCATCTTGTCCGCCTCGGCGGCCATCTCCTCGTACCTGGCCAGTCGGGCCTTCGACTTGGCCTGCCGCCCCTTGGCGTTGGAGCGGACCCACTCCAACTCCTCCTTCAGGCGCTTCTGCCGCTTGGCGTCCTTCTGCCCCTCGACCTTCAGCCGGGAAGCCTTGTTCTCCAGGTACGTCGAGTAGTTGCCCTCGTACGGCAGCGCGCGGCCGCGGTCCAGCTCCAGAATCCACTGCGCGACGTTGTCCAGGAAGTACCGGTCGTGGGTCACGGCCACCACGGTGCCCGGGTACTTCGCCAGGTGCTGCTCCAGCCACTGCACGGACTCCGCGTCCAGGTGGTTGGTCGGCTCGTCCAGCAGCAGCAGGTCGGGCGCTTCCAGCAGCAGCTTGCACAGTGCCACCCGGCGCTTCTCGCCACCGGAGAGGTTCGTCACCTGCCAGTCACCGGGCGGGCAGCCCAGCGCGTCCATCGCCTGCTCGAGCTGCGCGTCGAGGTCCCACGCGTTGGAGTGGTCGAGCTGCTCCTGGAGCTTGCCCATCTCGTCCAGCAGCGCGTCGGAGTAGTCCGTCGCCATCTGCTCGGCGATCTCGTTGAACCGGTCGAGCTTCGCCTTGGTCTCCGCGACGCCGTCCTGCACGTTCTCCAGGACCGTCTTCGACTCGTCCAGCGGCGGCTCCTGGAGCAGCATCCCCACGCTGTAGCCCGGCGACAGGAACGCATCCCCGTTCGACGGCTGCTCCAGCCCCGCCATGATCTTCAGCACGGTGGACTTACCGGCACCGTTCGGGCCGACCACACCGATCTTCGCGCCCGGCAGGAAGCTCAGCGTCACATCATCGAGGATGACCTTGTCGCCGTGCGCCTTACGCGTCTTGCGCATCGTGTAGATGTACTCAGCCAAGAGAAACCGTCCGGCAATCGAGAAGGGCCAATGTGCGGCTCCGCCGCGTGAGGGCAGATACGCCCCATCTTGCCGTACGTCCACCCACCGGGGCGAACGGGTAGGTCAGCCCCTCACCCCCTGCCCCGGCCGAGGCCCACGGTCCCGGCCCCGCACGACGGCAGCGGCCGGGACCGTGGCCCGGAGCCGGACGGACGGGTGGGACCGCCCGTCCGGCTGCCGTTCCCCGGCTACGGTCCTACGAGGTGGCGGAGTTCTTCTTGGCGCTGCGGCGGAAGAAGAAGACCGCTCCCCCACCGACCACCACGAGGGCGACCGCTATGCCCGCGATCAGCGGGGTGGAGTTGCTGCTACCGGTCTCGGCAAGGTTGCCGGTCCCGGACGCCGGGCTCGGCTGGTTGGCCGGCAGGGTCGGGGGCGGCGTGGCCGCCTTGCAGTCCAGCACGCCCTTGAAGGTCTTCACCGACTTGTCGGGCAGCGCGATGTCGATCTTGTAGCCCTGGTCCTCGGCGACGGGGACGGTGATCGTCTGCGACTTGCCGGGGGCGATGGTGTAGGTCTTCCCCTCCAGGGTGAAGGTGAAGGCTTCGTCGCCCTTGTTGGTGGCGCTGACGTCCACACCGGACTTGGCACAGTTCACCTGCGCGGTCAGCGCCGGTATCGGGCCCTGGTCCGCCCACGTGGCCGCTGCCGTGGCCTTGATCTCGGTCTGGCTGGTGCCGGCCAGGATCATGGTCTGGCTCGACCCGCCGTCCTTCGAGTTGGTGCCCGCGAAGGCGCGGCCGACCGGCACGCTCGTGGTCGCCGACACCGTCACCGACGTGCCGCCCTCCTTGGTGCCCGCGGGCACGTCGAAGTAGAGCTGGCTGCCGTCCGAGACCGACGTGACCGGCTTGCCGTCACCGTCCACCAGCTTCACGCCGGCGGGCGCGTCGGAGGCCAGCACCGCCTGGGCCCCGCTCGCGCTGGTGTGCGCGGTCACCGGGCCGATCCGCCCGCCGGACTTGCCGGACACCGAGGACGGAGTGAGCTCCAGCGACGGCGACGGCTCCGCTACGGCCTGCGCGGACTGGTCGAGGTAGTCCGCCAGCTTCTCCGCCGCCGGATCGTCCGCGGCCGCCTTCGGGTCGTCGGAGAGCCGCCAGATCGCCACCTGGGTGCCGGCCGCGGCGGTCTCCTTGGTCAGCGACCCCGATCCCGCCGTCTTGGCCAGCGCGTCGAGGTCGTTGACCTGCGGGAAGGAGTGCTGGAGTATCCAGGTGATCTTCCCGGCCACGTCCTTGTCCCGGCCCTGCTGGGTCAGGGACGTCGCGCTCCAGGGGACCTCGTGGTAGGCGGCTTTGCCGCTGGTGTCGGCGCCGTTGTAGAGGTCGATGCAGTAGGTGTAGACGGTCGTGCCGTCGCTGAGGCTCAGCTTGAACAGCCCGGCTTGCTCCGCCGCGGGCTTGCCGTCCTTGCTGGTGACGGTCGCGCCACCGTACATACCCGGCACGAGATCGCCGAGTGTGCCGGTCGCGCCACCGGACGACGCGGTGTCGCCGGCCGAGCCGGTGCCGCTGTCGGCGCCGGCCGTGGTCGCTCCGGCGAAGGCGCCGACCGCGAGCAGGCCGGCGGTGACGCCGGCCGCCGCGAGACGGGCTGCGCCCCGCCTGTAGGTCTTGGACATGAGTTTTCCCCTCCGGGCGGGGCGCCTGGTCGTGATGAGGGTTGGCCCCGCCTGTGCCGAGCCCCCGTGCATACGAACGCCGAAATCCTAGGAACCGCAGATGGCATGACCACAGCCGAGAGCAGCCTGAGCGGCATTCGAATCTCAATCGTTACGCGACCACGGACATGTTTCCGTCATTGTCGATAAATCATTGACGCAATTCACGCCAGAAATGCCGGGGCGCATTCACGCGGCAGCCACTCAGGGCCCGGCCGCTGTCAACTCCGGTTCCGGCGCGCGCGCTTCCGCCCGTGCGGCCGCGCTCACCCCGCCACCCCCGCCGGAACGGCTGAACCGGGCCACGCCGCGGGCCAGATCGTGTCCGATCGCCACCGCCTCCAGTTCCGCCGCGAGGTAGCGCCGGCCGTCCTTCTCGTCCTGCCTGATCCGCAACCTGCCCTGCACGAGCAGTGGTTCACCGAGACAGACCGACTCCTTCACGTTGCTCCCGAGGTTCCGCCACGCGCGCACGGTGTAGAAGCTCGTCGCGCCGTCGGTCCACGCTCCGCGCTCGGCGTCCCAGCGGCGCGTGGTGGTGGCCAGCCGAAATCGGGTGACGATCAGGCCGGTGGCCGTCACCTGGCTCTCGGGCTCGGTCGCCACATTTCCCACGACAGTCACCAAGGTCTCGTTCATCGCGCGTTCCTTTCGTCCGCCGCGCTCCCCTGCGGAACGCGACAAGACCATCGTGCGCGAAATCGGACGACCGAGGAAAAAAGATCCGGAAACTGTGGATAACTCGCCGTATGTGGATAACTTCGTCACTCGGACGAGTGAGACAGGCGATCCCCGCGGTTTCCGGCCGGCGCCGGCACCCCGCCGGTCCGCCGATCCGACGGCCTGCCCGCCGGCAGGAGCCGGGCGGACGCCGGCGCGGAGCCGGCCACGACCGCGTACTGCTCGCGGACCTCGCGGTAGCGCATCAGCTCGGCCGCGACCGGTTCGAGCACGCGGGCCCGGCCGCAGTCCGCCGCCGCGTCCCGCAGCCGCCGCTCGGCGGCCTGTCCGTACCTTCTGGCCGGTCCCCGCGCGGCGATCCGACACGTCCCGGAGACCAGCGGACCGCCGACCCCGCCCACCGCGACCGTGACGAGCGGCGGCCACCACGACATGTCCAGAGAGCCCGATCCGACCGCGCTCAGGCAGACCACTCCGGCCAGCGCGAGAGCCATCAGCAGCCACTGGACGGCCGCGGCCACCGACCACCAGCCGGGCCGTTCCGGCGTACGCGGCCGGGCCCGGACCGCCGCGGCGTCGAGTGCCGCCGGAAGTCCTTCCCCGCCGCGCCGCGCCGCGTCCCGCACCGCTCTCGCCCACGGCACCGGCAGTCCGCGGGCCGCGTCGGCGGAAAGTCCGCGCACCGCCTCGTCGATCACCGGCCGGGAGGCCGTCGGCCGCAGCCCGGACGGACCGCTCTGCTCCTTCGCGAGCTGCGCGGGCGGCCGAACCTCGGCCCACCGCGGCCCATTTGTACGCCGACCGAGTGAACCGGTCATTTTGCGGACGAAACGGGAACAGCCCGCGGAGCCGGCCCGTTCTCCCAACAGCCGACTCCACGGCGTGCCGCAGGCGTCCCACGCGGCACTCGACCATTCCTTCTCCGCCGACTGACCGGCACCGGCCGCTCCCACCGCGTCCGCGAGCCGGTCGACGAACTCCTCGCGCGCCGGATCGGTGAGCCCGGCGCCGCCCTCGCCGACGTAGAGCGGCTGGAGTCCGCTCGCCATGCGGTCCATGTCCGCCGCCAGCCGCCGCCCCGCAGCGGCGCGTTCGGAGACGATCTGGGCCAGCACGGCGCGCAGGTCCGGCACGCCCTGCCCGGTGAGTGCGGAGGCGGCGAGCACGACGGCACCCGCCTCGCCGTGCTCGCCGACCGCCAGCCCGTCCTCGTCGAGCAGTCGCCGCAGGTCGTCGAGGACGAGGTCGGCCGTGTCCCCCGGGAGGCGGTCGACCTGGTTCAGCACCAGCACGGTGACATCGGCGTGCCCCGCCAGCGGCCGCAGATAGCGCTCGTGCAGTGCCGCGTCGGCGTACTTCTCCGGGTCCAGCACCCAGACGACGACGTCCACCAGCCGCAGCAGGCGGTCCACCTGCTCGCGGTGGCCGGTGGCGGCGGAGTCGTGGTCGGGGAGGTCGATCAGCACCAGCCCGTCGAGGCTCTGCTCCTTGACGTCGCCGAGGTCCCGGCCGGCCTCGGCGCCGTCGCCAACTGAACAGTGGGAAGCGCCATCGGGTGCGCCGGACTGACCGGGCAGGCACGGCAGTACGTGCTCCTGCCGCTCCGGGCGCCCTTGCGGCCGTGCCTCCAGTTCCCTTTCCGCCCCCGTCTCCGCGGGCACGGGGGCTGACATGTCCCGCAACCCGTAGCGGGCGTAGCGGTCCTGCGGGGCCACGCCCAGCCGGTCCAGCAGCCCGGCCGCCCGCTCCGGCTGCCACGCGCAGGCCACCGGTCGTGAGGTGGTGGGCCTGCGCACACCCGTGGCGGACAATTCGAGCCCGGTCAGCGCGTTGAAGAGCGTGGACTTTCCGCTGCCGGTCGCCCCGGCCATGGCCACCACGGTGTGGTCGAGTGACAGCCGCCGCCGCTCACCGACCCGCGCGAGCAGTTCGCTGCTCTCGGCCAGCTCATCCGGACTGATCCGGGTCCTGGACAGGCCGAGCAGCTCGCCGAGCGCTTCGACCCGTACGGTCAGCGGGTCGACCACCGACGGCTCGGCGGATGCGTTCGGGCCGTCCAGGGCCGAGGGGCTGGTGGCCACCGGGTCACCTCTCCTTCTGTAGTACGGACAGAGCGGCGATCAGGGCGGACTGCTGACCGGCGGTGACGTCGTAGCCGTCCACGGGGGCGAGCCGGCGTTCGCGTTCACGGGACAGCAGCCCGGCGACAGCGTCGTCGAGCAGGGCACGGGCGGCGTCGCGCAGCCGGACGGCGGCCTGGGCACCGAGCGTTTCGGCCAGCCGTTCGCCCGCGGGCCGGCCGGACCTGCCGCCGAGCAGCACCGTGGCCAGGAGGGTGGCGACGTCCTCCGGGTCGGCGGCCGGCCGGTCGGCGGAGCGGGACGCCCGGGCTTCGGCGTAGGCGAGGTCCGTCAGGCCGCGCCTCCAGCGGCGTACGCCGTTGTCGATGCGGGCCGCGACGGCGACCCGGTCGCGGTCGGGGCGAGCGGTGGGTTCGTCGAGCAGGGCGGCACCTGCCGGCTCATGCCGCCACGCCTCGGCGACACGGTCGTCGGCCGCGTCGGTCTCGGTGCGCAGCAAGGCGGCCAGTTCCTCGGCCAGGGCGCGCTGCAGCGCGTCGGGGCCGCAGGCCGGATAGCCCTGCCAGTACGCGAGCGCCTCTCCGGCCAAGAGGCTGCCGGCCTCGACGGCGGCGGCGGCGCGGGCCGCGGCCTGTTCGTAGGCGTCCTCGGCGGCGCGGGTCAGCCGCTGTGCGGCGGCGTGCTGGGCGGCCGAGGCCGCGGCCAGGGCGGGCAGACGGCCGCGCAGCGAGTCGAGGGTGCCGACGGCGGTCCGGCGGGCGGCGTGCTGCCGGGCGGCCGGGTCCTCGGCGCAGTGTGCCAGCCAGGCGCGCAGCGCGGCGACGGTGGTCTGCGGCAGCAGCCCGGCTCCGGCGGCGGACTCGGGCAGTTCGGGGACGGTGAAGCGGGGCACGTCGCCAAGGCCGGCCTTGGTGAGCAGAGCGGCGTAGTGGCGGCTGATGTCGTCGGCGACCTGGTGCGGCACCCGGTCGAGGACGGTGGCGAGGGTGACGTCGTACTCCTTGGCGGCGCGCAGCAGGTGCCAGGGGAGGGCGTCGGCGTAGCGGGAGGCGGTGGTGACGAGAATCCAGATGTCGGCGGCGCAGATGAGTTCGGCGGCGAGTTCGCGGTTGTGGCTGACCAGGGAGTCGATGTCGGGGGCGTCGAGGAGGGCGAGGCCGCGGGGCAGGGAGTCGTCGGCCTCCAGGCGGAGTTCGGCCCGCTCGGACCCGTGGCGCTCGGCGTCGGAGCGGTCCTGGCCGTCCTCGTCCGCGCGGGAGCGCTGGCGCACTGACCAGATGCGGGTCAGTCCCGGGAGCACCCTCGGGTCCGCGAACCACGCCCGGTCCTCGGGATGGCAGACCAGCACCGGGGTGCGGGTGGTGGGCCGCAGCACTCCTGAGGGGCTGACGCGGCGGCCGACCAGCGAGTTGACCAAGGTGGACTTCCCGGCGCCCGTGGAGCCGCCGATGACCGCCAGGAGCGGTGCTTCCGGTGCCTTGAGTCGGGGGACGAGGTAGTCGTCGAGCTGGGTCAGCAGTTCCTGACGGGCTCGGCGGGCCCGGGCGGCCCCGGGCAGTGGGAAGGGGAAGCGTGCGGCGTCGACACCGTCACGCAGTGCGGACAGCGCATCGAGCAGCTCGGGCCGTACGTCCAAGATCACCACAATGGCACAATGCCCCACATTGGCGTGATTTCGAAGCCTATTCGAGACGATTTGCCCTATTCACGTCTTACGAGACCCCGATGGGACGCACGGGAGCCAGGGGGCGGAATGAGCCACCGGCATAACGAGTGCACAACAGCAGCATTTCGACCCGTCAAAAGCGATGCGGCTTCCGCGGCCACCTGGGATTATCGGACCGCTTCACCGAACCTCCACAACGTGTCACGCGGGTGAAGCACGCGGCAGCGGGTATCTGTCGCCCTATCCTTGACCCCGGTACGAGGTCACGGAACCACCCAGGGGCGGAGACAGCCGCGGCCACTGTCCGGCCCCCGTAGCTCAGTGGATAGAGCAGGTGCCTTCTAAGCACTTGGCCGCAGGTTCGAGTCCTGCCGGGGGCACCACACGGAAGGACCGAGGGGCGGCCACCAGCGGTCACCTTATCCTTCTTTTTCGCTTTTGCGGGGGTGTGGACTCCGGTGAATCGTTGCCGCGGATGGCTGGTTTCAGCCCCTGCGGCGGCTGTTGCCTCGGTTGCTCCGGCTACCTCCCGGATCATGCCGCCCGTGCGGCCGCCGGCTCACGATGTCGGCGGCGGTGACGCGGGCGTCCCCACTCCGGCGGACGGTCACCGGGAGAGGAAGTCGACGATCGCCGGCAGCGCGGTGGGGTCCTGGAACGGGAAGAGGTGCCCGCCGTCGAAAAGCCGCAGTTCGGCGTCAGGAACGGCCCGGGCGATGGCCTCGCTGTTGGCGACCGGCGCGATGCCGTCGTAGCGACCGGCGGCGACCAGCGTCGGGCAGGTGACCGCCGCGAGCCGGTCGTACACGTCGTGATCCGCCCGGGCACGCAACTGGAAGTCCTCGCCCCGCCGTATCCGGTCCGGCTTGTCCGACGTCAGCCGACCGCGCATCGGGGCGACCAGAGCGCGGTCGCCAGGGTGGCCGGCCAGCCATTCGGCGGTGAAGCGGGTGTCGAGGAGGCGCGCGTACCGGGTCTCCCGCTCGCCCGGGAGGAGTTGGCCCAGCGTGTGCAGCGGGAAGGAGGAGCCGCCGCGGCCGCCGGACGAAGTGCACAGCAGCGCCAGTCGCTCGACCCGGCCCGGTCGGGTGACGGCAAGTTCCTGGGCGACCATCCCGCCGAAGCTGAAGCCGAGCAGCCGGAACGTCGGCCAGCCGAGGTGGTCGGCGAGCGCCGCCGCGTCCGCACCGAGGTCGGCCATGCCGTACGGCCCGGCGGCGGGCGCCGACCGGCCCATGCCTCGCTGGTCGAAGGCGGCCACCTCGAAGTGGCTGGTCAGGGGGATGATCAGGGGCGCCGCCTCGGCGAGCGTCCCGCCGGACCCGTTGAGGAACAGCAGTCGCGGTCCCGTGCCCCTCACCTCGTAGTGGAGGGCGACTCCGTCAAGGTCGGCGGTGGCCATCGCGTCAGCTCCTGTCCAGTCCGTTCGCGGTCCGGTCCCGCTCCGGCGCCCGTCCGATCCCGGACCGGACCGGAACGGCCCCGGCCCGGCCCGGTCCCGGCTGCGGCGAGTCGTCGGGGGAATTCTCCCGCAGACCCAAGTCGCTCCGTGCGCAAGAGCGTTCACCGGCTCAGCTCGGATCAGGGGCCACCGCACAACTCGCCCCGTACACAGGCCGATTGACGCCCGATCGCCCGTAGGTCCGATGCCACCGCCGCGTTCCGGAACCGACGGTTCCCCCGCGGCTCGGGGCCGTCCGACTCCGGTGGCGGGTGAGGTCGACCGCGCGGCGCTCACGGGCAGTCGAACGACGGCCACTACCTGGCGTTCCTTATCAGCTTCGCCGTCATCTCGGCGTCGTGGGGCCGGCACCACCACGTCCACCGCGCCGTCGCCCCGTCGACGCGCCGCTGCGGTCGATCAACATGCTCTGGCTGCTGATGATCGTCCTGAACCCGCTCGCGACCAAGATGCTCACCACGGAGGATCACGACAGTGTCGCCACGCACGCCCTGCGCTTCGGGTTCTACGCACTCCTGCAGGTGATCGCCGGCCTCGCGCTGCTCGCGGCGACCTGCCGCCTGACCGAGCAGCACCTGCGCATAGGAGGCGCCCAGGCACCCTCCGGCCCGGGCGACGGCCGCGACCTGCACTGCGTCATCATCGGGTTCGCCCCTCTCGATCCCGGTCTTCTTCGCGACCACCTACGGATGGGTGCTCTGGATCATCTGCCCCTTCGTCGCCAACCGTCTCGGCTCCCGCGTCCGCGACCGCCAACGCGCCGGCCAGACGGCCTGATCCACGCACCGACCAGCGGCCGGAACCAGGCGCCGGCCGGCCCTCCCTCCCGGTGATCCCGGGGCCGCGGGGCCACGGTCACTGCGGAAGGGCGGGCCGGGTGCGTCCCCGCGGGGGTCAGGACCAGGCGGTGCCGCCGGCGTAGTCGGAGGCGAGTGCCGTGTTGATACCGGAGATGATCGGTGCGGACGTGGTGATGAAGCCGAGTTCGCGGTTCTTGTTGAGGGAGGCGCTGGAGAAGTTCTGGGAGCCGACGTCGACGGTGGCGGCGCTGGTGCCGTAGTCGGCGACGATCGCCTTGGCATGGATGTAGAGGGACGCGGTGTAGGCGTAGGTGCGGACGTGGACGCCGGCCGCGGTGAGGGCGTCGAACTCGTCGGCGTACTCGTTGTCGTCGTTGGTCATGGTGACCTCGACGTTCACGCCGCGCTTGGCGGCGTTCTCCAGCGCGGTGACGACGGTGGCGTAGCCCATCTCCTCGTTCTCCACCGACAGGCTGGTGGTGGCGCCGTTGATGATCGCCAGGATCTTCGACTGGGCGTCGGTGGGGCTCCACACCAGGTGGTCGCCGTCGGTGGGGGTGATCGCGGTGCCCGCGTAGTCGGCCTCGAAGACCTTCTCGATCGCCTTGACGTCGAGGGAGTTGTTCTCGATGACGGCGAAGTCGCGGCTGGTGGAGTAGTACTGGCTGGTCAGGTTGCCGCTCATGATGGCGGTGGTGGCGTCGTCGACCGTGAGGGTCTTCTGGTGGGTGGCGGCGTAGCTGGTGGAGGCCCAGTGGGTCGGCACGCCGTTGGCGTTGAGATAGGTGTACGCCGCGGTGTTGTTGGACTTCTCCAGGTTCTGGTCGAGGATCACCCGGACCGTCACCCCGCGGGCCGCGGCCGCGGCGAGGTCGTGCTCGGCGGTGGTGTCGGTCAGTTCGTACATCGTGAGGTCGATGCTGGTCGTCGCCGAGCCGATCAGGTCGTAGATGGCGCCGTAACCGGCGGACGGCTCGGTGACCAGGGTGTACGTGACCGCCGAGGGGCTGGCGGCGGCCGGTCCGGCGGCCGCTGTCGTCGTGGCGGCTCCGGTCGCGCCGGCCCGGTTCGTGGCGGCTCCGGTCGTGGCGGCTCCGGCGGTTCCTGCCGTGCCGTCGGCGCCGGCCGCTCCCGCGACCAGGGCGGCGGCCGCGAGCAGGCAGGCGGGACGGATGTGCGGGCGGGACATGCGCACCTCGCGTGGGGGTTGTCCGATATGACATGTACAGGACATCACGAGTCCTCGCGGTGATCACCACAGCCCAGGCGAAATCCTGGACTCGGCTTGGCAAAGTTCGTCGCCCCGGCTCCGCCCCTGACGCCATCTCCGCCGCCGCCCCGGCTCACGTCGCGGCCCCGTACCGCTGCGCCCAGTCTGCGCCGAAGTCGTCCCGTCGGCAGGGGCGTTGGGCCCCGGTTCCGGAGTGATCCGGATACGCCCCCGGGGCCGACGCGCTACGGCGTGCGGAACCCGGCGCGGTACTCCCGCGGCGGCAGCCCCTTGAACTGGCGGAACCTGCGGTTGAAGTTGGCGAGGTTGGCGTAGCCGCAGTCAGCGGCGATGTCGGCGATCCGCCGGTCGGTGTCGCGCAGCAGATGGCAGGCCACCTCGATCCGCAGGCGGTTGAGGTAGTCGGTGAGGGTCATGCCGGTGGTGCGGCGGAAGAAGCGGCTCACCGACGTGGGTGACATGTGGGCGGCCCCGGCGATCTCGTCCAGGCCGATCGGGCGGGTGTAGCACGCGTGCAGCAGCCGCACGATCGCGTCGACACGGTCGCCCGAGGCGCGATTGAGGGCGGGCACGTGCCGGGCGCCGGCCAGCGGGATCGCCGGCTCGCGGGTGGACAGGTCGACGAGGAGGCGAAGCAGCGCGAGGGTGCGCTCTGGTGGCGGGAGGGTGGGCAGGGCGGTGAGACCAGTGGGATCGAACGGTTCGGTCCGCCCGCCAGGCCCGGCCGGCTCCACCCGCTCGGCCGGCGCGGCCGATCGCGACGGGAAGTGGAGCCCGCGGGCGGCCCGTTCGAGCAACCGCGCCACATCGGCGAACTCGGGGCGGTCGAAGAGGTCGGGCCCGAGGAAGTCCCGCCGGAACTGCGCGACGACCGCCTCCTGCCCGACCGGCCCGACCGGTCCGACCCGCCCGACCTGCCCGGGCGTCGAGACGTACGTATGCGGCATCTCCGGGCCGATCAGCGTCAAGTCGCCCGGCCCGTAAGGCTGTACGCAGTCACCGACGATGCGGGTGCCGTTGCCGCGCACGATCAGCGTCAACTCGTACTCGTGGTGGAAGTGCCACTGGAAGTCGAAGCGGGCTTCGCGGCGCGCGAAGAGCTTCCAGCTCAGGGGTGCGGTGGGGACGACGTACTCGAATACCGCGCGCATGCTACTCACATGCCCTTGTCGGCGTGCATCGGGACATCCGGCGGGCAGGAAAGTACCAGAACCGGCCATCTCAGGCGTGGCCCGGTCAGGCGCCGGACGGGAGCCTTGCCGCATGACGCCGACGCCCGAGGAAGACCTGAGCACTCCGTACGCCATCGAACCGGCCGCGGTCCGGCGGTTCCACGAGGAGGGCTTCGCCAAGCTGTCCGGCGCGTTTGCCGCCAGCACCGTCGAGGCATATGAACCGGAAATCACCGCCAAGGTAGTGGAGTTGAACACCCAGCACCTGCCGCTGGCCGAACGCGACACGTACGGCAAGGCGTTCCTCCAGGTCACCAACTTGTGGCAGCACAGCGCGAAGGTACGCGAGCTGGTCTTCTCGCGGCGACTGGCCGGCATCGCCGCCGCACTGCTCGGCGTTCCGTCGGTACGCCTCTACCACGACCAGGCGCTGTACAAGGAGCCCGGCGGCGGCATCACCCCGTGGCACGCCGACCAGTACTACTGGCCGCTGTCGAGCGACCGGACGGTGACCGTGTGGCTGCCGCTCCAGGAGACGCCCGCCGAGATGGGTCCGCTGTCGTTCGCGGCGGGCAGTCACCGCTTCGCGTTCGGCCGCGACCTGCCGATCAGCGACGACTCCGAACGCGCGCTGCGGCAGGCACTCGCCACGCAGGACTTCCCGGTGGAGGAAACGCCCTACCGCCTCGGCGACGCCAGCTTCCACGGCGGCTGGACCTTCCACCGGGCCGCCCCGAACCGCTCCGCGATCGCCCGTCGGGTGATGACCGTGATCTACATGGCCGCCGACATCACCGTGGCCGAGCCGACGAACGACTTCCAGCGATCCGACCTGGCCATGTGGCTGCCGGGCACGAAGGTGGGCGGCGTGCCTGGGTCACCGCTGAACCCGGTGCTCTACGGCTGAGCCGAGGCTCGGCCGCCCCGCGGGGCTGCGGGACACAGGGGCGGTAGCCGCCCGGGCCGCCGGGTGCGGCGCCGGTTCCGGAAGGCACCCGGTCAGGGGCGGACAGGGGCGCCGTTCGGGATGGGGCGCAACGAAGCCACGAAACGCCAATTTGTACACGATTGGATTATTTGACCTATTTACGGTGGTTTGTCGGATCGGTGACCGGGCACACCCCATTCGGCCCCCTCCCCGGCGGTGACCGACCGTAGCCCCGCGGGGTCGTAGTGCGAGGAGCTGGTGATCGATGTCCCCTTCCGTCTCCGCTTCCACCCCCGCGTCCATGCCCACACCCGCGCACACACCCGCTTCCCCGCGCGGCAGGCATCCGCACGACGACGCCCCCGACACCGCCGAGGCGTTCCGCCGCCTCGCCCGGCTGCCGGACGGCGCGTCCAAGGAACGGCTGCGCCAGGAGATCGCCACGGACTGGCTGCCGATGGCACACCGCCTGGCCGGCCGTTACCGCAACCGCGGCGAGTCGCTGGACGACCTGCGGCAGGTGGCCGCACTCGGCCTGGTCAAGGCCGTGAGCCGGTACGACCCGGCGCGCGGCACCGCCTTCGAGAGCTACGCGGTGCCGACCATAGACGGCGAGATCAAGCGGCACTTCCGCGACTGCATGTGGTCGGTGCACGTACCGCGCCGGGTGCAGGCACTACGGGCCCGGGTGCGGGCCGCGCACCAGGAACTGGCGCAGAGCCGACCGGGCCGGGAACCCACCGCGGCCGAGATCGCCGAGCACGCCGACCTCACCGAACAGGAAGCCGCCGCCGGCCTGGAGGCACTGGAGAGCTTCAGCTCGCTGTCGCTGGACGCGCAGTGCCGGCAGCCGATGGACAACGGGCCCATGTCACTGGCCGACACGCTGGGCGCCCCGGACCCCGCGCTCGACGTCGTCCTCGACCGCGAGGCGGTCAAGCCGCAGCTGTGCCGCCTGCCCGAACGCGAGCGTCACATCCTCTACCTCCGCTTCTTCCGCGGAATGACCCAGAGCATGATCGCCGACCAGCTCGGCATATCCCAGATGCACGTGTCACGACTGATCAGCCGGTCCTGTTCTGCGATCCGCGCGGAGGTCGTCGGAGCCGAGCTGGCCGTGGACGCGGCCGAGGATGAAGCCGGAGGCAGCGAAACCGACCGGGGTGTGACCGAATACGACCGGACGACCGCCCCGAAAGCCGACTCCCCGCCGCAGCGGCACGCCGCCTGACCGACCCGCACCACCCTCACAGGCCCTGGAACGAAGGGCGACCGCCCCACTCTCCGACGGAAACGCCACCCCGGCCCGTCTCGGCACCGCCGGCGCCGTGGACGAGTTCCGGCCGACGAGGAGCGTTCCTGCGGACCGTCGCGATCGCCTCCCCTTCCCCTCCTCTTCACCAGCGCATCTCCCCTCCCGCGAACCCGAACTCAGGTGAGCAGGAACGGGCATGGTTTGCCCGAAAGGGCTACGAGCGTGAATGAGCGGTGTGAGAAGGTGTGCGCCTGAGCTGCCCCCGGCAGGCTTCGAGCACCTGTCGGCATCGCGCTCGCCGCCGGGGCGATCGCGCGGGCGGTCATGGGCCACCCCGGCGAGCAAGCAAACGATGCGAGGGATCGTTGCGTATGGACTCCACACTGTCCGGGGCGACTTCGACAGCCCGGCGACGCAGACGGCTGACGAACCGCATCAAGGAGCACGTGCGGGACCTCAACGTGCAGCTCACGCTACTCAACCACCAGGTAGGCGCGCACCTGGACCTCCGAGACGCCGACCTGGAGTGCCTGGACCTGATCAGTCGGCACGGCCCGACAGGCCCGACGGCACTGGCCCGGCGCGCGGGGCTCCATCCGGCCACGCTCACCGGCGTGCTGGACCGGCTGGAACGCGGCGGGTGGGTGGTCCGCACCCCCAACCCGAGCGACCGCCGGGCGATACTCGTCCAAGTGATCAAGGAGAAGGAAGCCGAGATCGCATACCTCCTCTCCGGCCTCAGCCACGCCATGGACGACGTGTGCGCGGGGTACGACGACGATGAACTGGCGCTGATAGCCGATTTCCTGCTGCGCAGCGCCAAGGCGGGGCGGATCGCCACGGACGAGCTCACCGAAAGCTGACGCGCACCACCTCCCCCTTCCAAGCCCCGGCCCGGCCCCCGCACCGCAATTTCCAGCACCGGCGGTTCGACAAACGCCGTCGCGCGGGCGGCCGGGCCCGCCGATCCCCCTCGCGTCCACCGGCGCCACCCCACCGGCGATCCACGGCACCCACGCCGCCGCGCTGCCGCGCCCCCGCCCGCGCACCATCGCCCGACTGCCCCCGCCACCCCGCCGGCATCTTCGCCGACCTGGCCGGCAGCAGCGCCTCGTCCACCCTCCGACGACGATGGCCTTCCGCGATGCCACGCGGCCGCTGCGCCCAGCAGCTCATCTCGGCCGAGCCATCGGATGACCGCTGCTCGACCGCCGCCAACCACTCGCGGAACAAGGCGCGTTCGCCCTTCTTCTCCTCCCCCAGCATCCGTTCGCCCGAGCATCCGTCGGACGGCTCCCCAGTTCCGGACCGCCGCCACGCGGCCTCGCCCGCGCGGCGGAGACCCAACCGCCGCAAGGCGATCTCCGGTCCACCGTCGACCGTGGAGCCCACGGCCCGCCCCCGCCGCTTCCCGCCGAGCCGCCTTTGATCCCCGCGTGGTCGGCATGACAACACCGAACTGCACACTCTTGTTCATTACACCCTCTCTTCAAGCAGAATCAATCATCTACACTGACCGAAGTACGCGCACGACACCCGCCCGCGCACCACCGCGCCCCGCCCTGCCCGAGGAGCCCGCATGGCCGCCCCGTCCCTGACCACCACCGAGATCACCACCCAGCCCGACTGCTGGCAGCGCGCGGCCGACCTCGCCCCGGAGCAGTCCGGCAAGCTGCCGGCCCACGGCGAACGGGTCGCGGTCATCGGCTGCGGCACGTCCTGGTTCATGGCCCAGTCCTACGCCACCCTGCGCGAGAGCACCGGGCACGGCGAGACCGACGCCTTCGCCGCTTCCGAGTTCCCGCTCGGCCGCAGCTACGACCGGGTGCTCGCGATCACCCGCTCCGGCACGACCACCGAAGTACTCAGGGCCTGCGAGCAGTTGCTCGGCTCCACTCCGGTCACCGCCATCACCGCCGACCCGAAGACCCCGGTGATGCAGGCCGCCGACGAGATCGTCGTCCTCGACTTCGCCGACGAGCAGTCCGTGGTGCAGACCCGCTTCGCCACCACCGCGCTGGCCCTGCTCCGCGCCCACCTCGGTGAGGACCTCACCACCGCGATCGCCGATGCCCGCACCGCCGTCAGCGACGAACTGGCATCCGAGGCACTCGCCGCCGAGCAGATCACCTTCCTCGGCACCGGTTGGACCTACGGCCTGGCCCAGGAGGCCGCGCTGAAGATGCGCGAGGCCGCCGGCGCCTGGACCGAGGCATACCCGGCCATGGAGTACCGCCACGGTCCGATCAGCATCACCGGCCCCGGCCGCGTCGCCTGGTCCTTCGGCCCGCTGCCCGAGGGCCTGGCCGCGAACGTCGCCGCCGTCGGCGGTCACCTCGAGCACCGGCCCGCCGCCGACCCTCTGGCCGACCTGATCCGCGCCCAACGCCTCGCCGTCGCGATCGCCGAGGCCAAGGGCTACGACCCCGACCGCCCGCGCAACCTGACCCGCTCGGTCATCCTCTCGTGAGTCCCATCACCACCCACCTCCCTTCCACCGCTGACGATCCGTCCGATTCCGTCCGCACCCGCTCCGCACCTCCCGTCCGCCGCTCCCACGGCTGATCAACCCGCCCGAACCGTCGGCACGTTCCGTGCCGACCCACCGGTCCCCGCGCCGCCCAGGGGGACCCGGACCCCGAGGAAGCCCGCATGCCGACCGCCGCCACCGCCGAACTCGTCCTCGCCGCCCACGCGTCCGGTGGTGGCGTGGCCGCCTTCAACGTGATCACCCTGGAGCACGCCGAGGCGATCACCGCCGCCGCCGAGCAGACCGGCCTGCCCGTCATCCTCCAGATCAGCGAGAACGCCGTGAAGTTCCACGGCGGCCGCCTCGACGGTGTGCTCGCCGGCGCGGCTGCCGTCGCCGCAGCGGCATCCGTGCCCGTCTCCCTCCACCTGGACCACGTGGAGGACGAGGCGCTTCTCCGTGCCGGGGTCGCCGCCGGCGTGACCTCGGTGATGTTCGACGCGTCCGTCCTGCCCTACGAGCAGAACGTCAGCGCCACCGCCCGCATCACCGAGTTCGCCCACACCCACGGGGTGTGGGTGGAGGCCGAACTCGGCGAGGTCGGCGGCAAGGACGGCGCGCACGCCCCGGGAGTGCGCACCGACCCGGCGGAAGCGGCATCCTTCACCGCCGCCACTGGTGTGGACTCACTGGCCGTCGCGGTCGGCAGTTCGCACGCCATGACCGAGCGCACTGCCCACCTCGACCACGAACTCATCGGCCGGCTGCGCGAGTCCGTGGGCGTGCCGCTGGTCCTGCACGGCTCGTCCGGTGTGTCCGACGGCGAACTGCGGCGGGCGGTCGCCGCAGGAATGTCGAAGGTCAACATCGGCACGGCACTCAACATCGCCTTCACCACCGCCGTACGCGACCATCTCGCAGCCAACCCCACGGCGGTCGACCCGCGCCGCTACCTGCGCCCGGCACGCGACGCGATGACTGCCACCGCCGCCCACATGCTGCGAGTCGTGGCCGGCGAGCCCGAGCAGAAGGACTGAAGCGAACGAAGCGAGATCGTCCCGCACTCGAAGTCTCCCGCAACCTCGCCGACCCGAAACGATCCGCACCCGCGGTTGACTCGAACGAGTGACCGATAACAGTTCCGGTGTGATCAACACTTCAGTCGTACCTGCGGTGACCTGGGATGTCACCGTTACACGGGTTCCGTGTCACAGAAGATCAACAACCGCATGCGGTCGTCGCACCCCGTCGTTGACCGGACGAAGGTGCTGATCGACATCCCTGTCGCATGGAGGTTCTTCATGACCGATCGGACTCTGTGGTCGTACGCGGACATCGCAGCCCATATCCGCGTGCAGGTCGACACCGTGCGCTCCTACCGCAAACACGGGCACCTGCCGGACCCCGACGTGGTGCGGGGCGGGAAGCCCTTCTGGTACGCGGACACGATTCGGTCGTGGAGCGCCAGGCGCCCAGGCAACAGGGGACGCCGGGACCCCGGCTGAGCCCCACGGGACGGCCCGACCCGCGGCGGCAACAAGGACGCACCGCGCGCGGGCCGGGAAGAGGGCCGGGGGTGCGCCCCGGCCCGGACATGGCTACGTACCGCGCCCGGTCAGCGGACAGGAACTGTCATCCGCGTCATTGTCCGGGGGCGGCAGTGGGGAGGGCAGAATCTCCCTGCCCTCAGTCGGCACCGAGAGGGGCGGTGGTCGCTCGGGTGGGACGGGCACCGAGGAAGCCGCTGCGGCCGGTGTGGGGGGCGGGAGCGGGTTCGGGGCCAAGGTGCTGCCAGAACCACCGGCAACCGTCGCGACGCCGGCCGCACCGCCACCCACGCCGGCCACGAGGGACGCCGCCACGACAGGCGAGGGCCGGGCGGTTTCACCGCGCCTGCGGTCCCGGCCGCGCGAGACCCACTGGACGATCGTGCCGACCCCTGCGACCAGCAGGGATATGCCGAGTCCCAGGGAGAGCGCGTAGAACGAGTTCGAGGCGGCCCGACCGCTGATGTAGCCGGCCCCCACCGAATATGACGCCCACACCGCCTCCGCCACGCCCGCACCGATCGCGTACCGCCGAGCCGGATAGCGTACGACGCCCGCCGCCAGGCCGCCTATCACCCGGCCACTGGGCAGGAAGCGGACGCCTATGACGAAGGGCACCCCGTGTCGCTGAATGCGCAGGGCCGCCCATTTGAGGAGGGCCGCCTGGCGGGGCCGGCGGCGCATGCGTTGCAGCACCCGGCCGCTGAGCGCGCGTCCGGCGCGGTGCAGCAGCATGTCGCCGAGGACGGCGCTGCCCGCCACCACGAGAAGCACGAGGGCGATGTCCAGGCGGCCCTCAGCCGCCATCACACCGCCGGTGACGAGCAACACGGCGTTGGGTACGAGCGGCGGAGCCGTCGTCGCGGCCAGCAGCGCGTACGCCCAGAAGACGTTGCCACCCCGCAGGTGCTCGGCGAGACCTGAGGTGAAGTCCAATGACGACACGTTCAGTGCAACGTCCATATCACCGCCCCTCTTCCCACCCCCTGGAATCAACGCTGACAGCGGTTCCGGGGGCACGGCAAGCGGGTTTGGCGGTGTAGGGACACTTCTCCGCCGATTCCCCGGAAATCTCATCCTCGGGGCGCAGCGGTCCTACTCCTGTGGGTGGAGACGCTCGGTGAGGTGGCGGGATCGAGTTGGTGCGAGGAGCAGACGGCGCCGCCGAACACACCCGGGCGCCGGAGACGAGGCGGGGCCAGGGGGCCAGGCGCGCCGGCCCGGCAGGACCCAGACCAAGGGTCAGCGCCCGAGCAACTCGCCGCCGTTGCACTGGAGGATCTCCCCGGTGACGAAGCCCGCCTCCGGGGAGGCCAGGAAGAGCACTGCCGCCGCAACGTCCGCAGGCCGCCCGACCCGGCCGACCAGGGTGCGCCCGGCGCGCCGGGTCAGCTCGGCGTCGTTGAGCCGCGACCCGAAGAACTCGGTGCCCGCCACCGTCCCAGGAGCCACGATGTTGCACGTGACGCCCTGCGGACCGAGTTGGGCGGCCAGGGAGTGGTTCCAGGCGTGCAGAGCGGCCTTGGAGGCCCCGTAGGAGCCACCGCCGCGCAGTGCGGCGACCGAGGTCACCGTCACGACGCGGCCGCCGTCGGTGAAGCGGTCCCGCAACGACTCGGTGAGCAGCACCGCCGTCAGGACATTCCGCTCGAAGTCGCCGCGCCAGCGGGCCAGCAGCCCGTGCGGGCCGGCGCCGACCGCGAGCTCACGGCTGCCCGCACTGTTGACCAGGACGTCGACCCGCTCGGGCAGTTGCGACAGGACCGCCTCCACGTCGTCGGGATCGGCCAGATCGCAGACGACGGGGGTGACATCCAGGCCGCGTTCGGTACGCAACTCGTCCGCGGCGGCGTGCAGCACCTCGCGGCGGCGGCCGACGATCGTGACGCGGTGGCCGTCCTCCGCGAACCGGATCGCGATGGCCAGGCCGATGCCCGTGCCGCCACCGGTCACCACGATGTCCCGGACCGCTGTCCCGTTCTCTGCCATGTGCTCCGCCCCTCGAGGAGAAACAGCACGCTACGGGATCGCACTGGACCGGCAGCGCGCGGGGTAGCCTGCGAAAACACCTTCACCAAAGAGACGTAGATCACACCACTTGGAACGTAACCATTACGGTGTTTCGTGGGTCTTATGTCTTGAACACCGGCCCCCGGCGGAGCCGGTGCGGGGGGTTGAGGTACGGTCCGTCTTGGGGGATGGATCGAGTTGCGTCGCCGGGGCGACGCCGGGGAGCTTGAGCGGCCCTCCCGGCCCTATCGTCCCGGCTTGGCGCAGCCGCCGAAAAACGCCCGGTACGGACCCGTGGGGGGATCCGCTCCGGGAAACGGGAGCGCCCCGTGCCGGACCCGTGGGGGGATCCGTCGCGGGGCGCTCTCTTTGTGCGTGTGCCCAGGTCAGCGGGCCTCGACCGGGATGTAGTCGCGGGTGACGACACCGGTGTAGATCTGCCGCGGCCGACCGATGCGGGAGCCAGGCTCCTTGATCATCTCGTGCCACTGGGCGATCCAGCCGGGCAGCCGACCGAGCGCGAACAGCACGGTGAACATGCTGGTCGGGAAGCCCATCGCCCGGTAGATCAGGCCGGTGTAGAAGTCCACGTTGGGGTAGAGCTTGCGCGACACGAAGTAGTCGTCGCTGAGCGCGTGCTCTTCCAGCTTGAGCGCGATGTCCAGCAGCTCGTCGGACTTCCCGAGCGCCGAGAGGACGTCGTGCGCCGCCGCCTTGATGATCTTCGCCCGGGGGTCGAAGTTCTTGTAGACGCGGTGCCCGAAGCCCATCAGCTTCACGCCGTCTTCCTTGTTCTTCACCCGGCGGATGAAGGAGTCGACGTCGCCGCCCTCGGCCTTGATGCGCTCCAGCATCTCCAGCACCGACTGGTTCGCGCCACCGTGCAGCGGCCCCCACAGCGCGCTGATGCCGGCGGAGATCGAGGCGAACAGGTTGGCCTGCGAGGAGCCGACCAGCCGGACCGTGGACGTCGAGCAGTTCTGCTCGTGGTCGGCGTGGAGGATGAGCAGCTTGTCCAGGGCGCTGACCACGACCGGGTCGAGTTCGTACTCCTCGGCCGGGACGGAGAAGGTCATCCGCAGGAAGTTCTCGACGTAGCCCAGGTCGTTGCGCGGGTAGACCACCGGCTGGCCGACGGACTTCTTGTACGCGTACGCCGCGATGGTCGGCAGCTTGGCGAGCAGCCGGATCGTGGACAGGTCGCGCTGCTCGGGGTCGAACGGGTTGTGGCTGTCCTGGTAGAACGTCGACAGCGCGCTGACCACGGAGGACAGCATCGCCATCGGGTGGGCGTCCCTGGGGAAGCCGTCATAGAACCGTTTGACGTCCTCGTGCAGCAGGGTGTGCTGGGTGATCTGGCCCTGGAACTCCGAGAGCTGGTCGACGGTCGGCAGCTCACCGTTGATCAGCAGGTACGCGGTCTCCAGGAAGGAACCGCGTTCGGCGATCTGCTCGATCGGATACCCGCGGTAACGCAGGATGCCCTGCTCACCGTCGAGGAAGGTGATCGCGGACTTGTACGCCGCGGTGTTGCCGTAGCCGCTGTCCAGGGTGACCAGCCCGGTGTCGGCACGCAGCTTGCCGATGTCGAAGCCCTTGTCGCCGACGGTGCTGTCCACAACGGGGTAGCTGTATTCGCCGTCCCCGTACCGCAGTACTACAGAGTTGTCGCTCACGTCATTCCCTCACCGACGGTTTTGCCTCTTCTTCGAGGTGCCCTGACTAGGTCCACTGTCCCCCATTTGGCACTGGGGTGTGCACTCGGGGTCGGCCATCGGGCCGAAAAGTGGCACGGAGTGCCTATTTTGCGCCCAGATCAAGCCGATGGTCGAGAGCGGTGAAGCGGCGACCCGCGGAGACCGTGCGCACCGCCTGCCCGATCGCACGACGGGAGCCCACCAGCACGACCAGGCGTTTCGCCCGGGTGACGGCGGTGTAAAGCAGGTTGCGCTGGAGCATCATCCAGGCGCCGGTAGTGACGGGGATCACTACTGCCGGATACTCGCTGCCCTGCGAACGGTGGATCGTGACCGCGTAGGCATGCGTCAACTCGTCCAGCTCGTCGAAGTCGTAGCCGACCTCTTCGTCCTCGTCGGTCCGCACCGTCAGCCGCTGCTCGACCGCGTCGAGGCTGGTGACGACCCCCACGGTGCCGTTGAAGACGCCGTTGGCGCCCTTGTCGTAGTTGTTTCTGATCTGGGTTACCTTGTCGCCGACCCGGAAGGTGCGCCCGCCGAACCGGCGCTCGGCCACATCGGGGCGAGCCGGCGTGACGGCCTGCTGGAGCAGTCCGTTGAGCACGCCCGCGCCGGCCGGGCCGCGGTGCATGGGGGTGAGCACCTGGACGTCGCGGCGCGGGTCGAGACCGAACCTGGCCGGAATTCGCCGGGCCACCACGTCCACTGTCAGCCTGGCCGCCTCCTCCGAGTCCTCTTCGGCGAAGAGGAAGAAATCGGCCAGCCCCTGGGTGACCGGTGGCACCCCGGAGTTGATCCGGTGCGCGTTCGTCACCACACCGGACTGCTGGGCCTGGCGGAAGATACGGGTGAGCCGCACTGCCGGGACCGGCCCGCCCGGTGTCAGCAGATCCCGCAGCACCTCCCCCGCGCCCACGCTCGGCAGCTGGTCCACATCGCCGACGAACAGCAGGTGCGCCCCCGGAGGCACCGCCTTCACCAGCTTGTTCGCCAGCAGCAGGTCCAGCATCGACGCCTCGTCGACCACCACCAGGTCCGCGTCGAGCGGCCGGTCGCGGTCGTAGGCCGCGTCGCCGCCCGGCTTGAGTTCCAGCAGGCGGTGCACGGTCGACGCGGCGGCTCCGGTCAGCTCGGCGAGCCGCTTGGCAGCCCGGCCGGTGGGCGCGGCAAGCACCACCTTGGCCTTCTTGGCCGTGGCGAGGGCGACCACTGAGCGCACCGTGAACGACTTGCCGCAGCCCGGACCGCCGGTGAGCACCGCCACTTTCTGCGTGAGCGCCAACCGCACCGCTTCCTGCTGCTCGGGGGCGAGATCCGCACCGGTCTTGTCAGCGAGCCAGGACAGCGCCTTGTCCCAGGCCACGTCCTGGAAGGCCGGCATACGGTCCTCCGGGCCGCGCAGCAGCCTCAGCACCTGGGCGGCGAGCGCTATCTCCGCGCGATGGAACGGCACCAGGTACACCGCCTTGATCGGCTCGCCGTCGCCGTCGGGCGACGGCACGCGCTCACGCACCACCCCCTCCTCGTCGGCCAACTCCCCCAGGCACTCGATCACCAGGCCGATGTCCACCTGGAGCAGCTTCACCGCATCGGCTATCAGCCGCTCCTCGGGCAGGAAGCAGTTGCCGCCGTCGGTGGCCTGCGAAAGGGCGTACTGAAGACCGGCCTTGACCCGCTCAGGGCTGTCGTGCGGGATGCCCACCGCCTGGGCGAGCCGGTCTGCGGTCAGGAACCCGATGCCCCACACCTCGGAGGCAAGGCGATACGGCTGGTTCTTCACCACGGAGATCGAGGCGTCGCCGTAACTCTTGTAGATCCGCACGGCGATCGACGTGGACACCCCCACGCCCTGGAGGAACACCATCACCTCCTTGATCGCCTTCTGCTCCTCCCACGCGACGGCGATCAACTTCGTCCGCTTCGGCCCGAGTCCTGGCACCTCGACCAGGCGGGCGGCCTCGGTCTCGATGACCTCCAGGGTGTCGGTACCGAAGTGATCCACGATGCGCTCGGCGATGCGCGGCCCGATCCCCTTGATAAGCCCCGAGCCGAGGTAGCGGCGAATGCCCTGGATCGTGGCCGGCAGGACCGTCGTGTAGTTCTCCACGGTGAACTGCTTGCCGTACTGCGGGTGGGAGCCCCATCGGCCGTGCATCCGCAGGGACTCGCCGGGCTGTGCGCCGAGCAGGGCACCGACCACCGTGAGGAGATCGCCGGAACCGCGGCCGGTGTCGACGCGCGCGACCGTGTAGCCGTTGTCCTCGTTGGCGTACGTGATCCGCTCGAGGACGCCCTCCAGGACCGAAAGGTGCGGCGCCTCACCCATCTGCGGGCTCCCTTCGGGCCGGTCGGTGATCTGCTCCGAAGGTACTCGCCGTGACCGACACCGCGTCGTCGGTCACCCGTGCGGCTGTGGACAACCCCGATGGCAAGCAGGGACAAGCGGAGAGGGGCCCGGCCGAAGCCGGACCCCTCTTCCCTCCCCCTGTACTCCCGAAGCCCCCCTCGGGCGTACCAGCCGGGCTCCTTGAACCCCCTCCAGGAGCCCTGATGCCATGTACGACACGCCAGGTGGAGGAAGGGTTGTACCGCGGACGACAAAATTCCAAGATCTTCTCAGAGCACGTGCTGCCGGTACCTTTCCGCGACCTCCGCAAGCACCTCCGTGCCCTTCCTGGCCCACAAGGCGGGGTTGAAGATCTCCACCTCCACCTGTCCCCGGTACCCGGCCTCGTCGACCCGCGCGCGGAATCCCCGCAGATCGACACAGCCGTCACCGAGTTGTCCGCGTCCGAGCAACACCCCTTCGGGCAGCGGCGTCACCCAGTCCGCGACCTGGAAGCACGCGATCCGGCCGCCCGCACCGGCCCGGGCGATCCCCGCCTCCGCACGGTCGTCCCACCACAGGTGGTAGGTGTCCACCACGACGCCGACGTGTTCGGGCGCGAAACGCTCCGCGATGTCCAGGGCCTGGCCCAGGGTCGAGACCACGCAGCGGTCCGAGGCGAACATCGGGTGCAAGGGCTCGATCGCCAGCCGCACACCACGTTCCGCCGCGTACGGCACGAGCGCACCGATCGCGTCCGCGACCCGCTCCCTGGCGGCGGCGATGTCGCGGTCGCCCTCGGGCAGACCTCCGGAGACCAGCACCAGGGTGCCGGTGCCGAGCACGGCTGCCTCGTCGATCGCCGCACGGTTGTCGTCGAGCGCCTCGGCCCGGCGTACCGGGTCGGACGCGCTGAAGAAGCCGCCGCGGCACAGCGAGGTGACGTTGATCCCGTGGTCGCTCATCAGCGCGGCCGCGTCCCGCACGCCGTACTCCTGGACCGGCGCGCGCCACAACCCGACCGACGTGATGCCGAGAGCCGCACAGCCCTCGGCGAGTTCGGGCAGTGACCACTGCTTGAGGGTCTCCTGGTTGATGCTGAGGCGCTCAAGGCCCTGTGCGGCGGCCTGGGTCTCGGTCATGCGTCCACTCCGTATACGGCCAACAGCCCGCGCATCCGGGCTTCGGCGAGTGCGGGGTCGGGGAACAGCCCGACCCGGTCGGCGAGTTCGTACGCCCGCGCGAGGTGCGGGAGGGAGCGCGCGGACTGGAGGCCACCGACCATGGTGAAGTGCTCCTGGTGTCCCGCCAGCCAGGCGAGCAGGACCACACCGGTCTTGTAGAAGCGGGTGGGCGCCTCGAAGAGGTGCCGGGACAGGCCGACGGTCGGGTCCAGCAGCCCTCGGAACCCTGCCACGTCCCCCGTGTCCAGTGCGCTGACCGCGGCGGCGGCCAGCGGTGCGAGCGGGTCGAAGATGCCGAGCAGGGCGTGGCTGAAGCCCTCGTCGTCGCCCTCGATCAGCTCGGGGTAGTTGAAGTCGTCGCCGGTGTAGCAGCGCACTCCTTCCGGCAGGCGGCGGCGCAGCGCGACCTCGCGGTCCGCGTCGAGCAGCGAGATCTTGATGCCGTCGACCTTGTCCGGATGGGCGGTGATCACCTCCAGGAACGTCTCGGTCGCGGCGTCGAGGTCGTCGCTCCCCCAGTAGCCGGCGAGCGCGGGGTCGAACATCGGGCCGAGCCAGTGCAGGATCACCGGTTCCGCGGACTGCCGCAGCAGGTGCCCGTAGACCTCCAGGTAGTCGTCCGGCCCCTTGGCGACGGCGGCCAGGGCACGCGAGGCCATGAGGATGGCCTGCGAGCCGGCCGCTTCCACCACCGCCAGCTGCTCCTCGTAGGCAGCCGTGACCTCGACCAGGGTCACCTCGGAGGCGGCAGGACCGGCGAGTTGGTCGGTGCCGACACCGCAGGCGATCCGGCCGCCCACCGCGCGCGCCTCGGCGGATGATCGTCGAATCAGCTCCGCCGCGACCGGCCAGTCCAGGCCCATCCCGCGCTGTGCGGTGTCCATCGCCTCGGCCACCCCGAGCCCATGGCTCCACAGGTGGCGGCGGAACGCGAGGGTCGCGTCCCAGTCGACGGCCGCGGGTGCGTCGGCGGCGGTGCGCAGCGGGTCGGCGACGACATGGGCCGCCGAGTACACCACCCTGCTGCGCAGCGGCAGGCCGGCGGAGTGGACGACCGACTCCGTCCTGGGCTGGTAGGCGCGTGGTTCGCCCGACACGTCGGGCAGCAGGATGGTCACAGCGACAGCTCCGGGACCTCGAAGCGGCGGCCTTCCGCGGAGGACTTCAGGCCGAGTTCGGCGAGTTGCACGCCTCGGGCGCCGGCCAGCAGGTCCCACCGCCACGGCTCGTCGAGCACCACGTGGCGCAGGAAGAGCTCCCACTGGGCCTTGAAGCCGTTGTCGAAGTCGGCGTTGTCGGGAACTTCCTGCCACTGGTCGCGGAAGGACTCCGTGGCGGGCAGGTCGGGGTTCCAGACCGGCTTGGGGGTGGCCGAGCGGTGCTGGGCGCGGCAGTTGCGCAGACCTGCGACGGCGGAGCCATGGGTACCGTCCACCTGGAACTCGACGAGTTCGTCCCGGTTGACCCGCACCGCCCAGGAGGAGTTGATCTGCGCGATCGCACCGCCCTCCAGCTCGAAGACGCCGTAGGCGGCGTCGTCCGCGGTGGCGTCGTACGGCTTGCCCTGCTCGTCCCAGCGCTGCGGGATGTGCGTGGTGGCGAGCGCCTGCACGCTGCGCACCCGGCCGAACAACTCGTGCAGCACGTAGTCCCAGTGCGGGAACATGTCCGCCACGATGCCGCCGCCGTCCTCGGTGCGGTAGTTCCACGACGGACGCTGTGCGCTCTGCCAGTCGCCCTCGAAGACCCAGTAGCCGAACTCACCGCGGACGGAGAGGATCTGGCCGAAGAAGCCGCCTTCGACCAGGCGTCGGAGCTTGCGCAGGCCGGGCAGGAAGAGCTTGTCCTGCACCACTCCGTGCTTGACGCCGGCCTCGTTGGCGAGCCTGGCGAGTTCAAGAGCCCCGGCCAGCGTGGTGCTGGTCGGCTTTTCGCAGTAGATGTGTTTGCCCGCCGCGATGGCCTGCTTGACGGCCTCCTCACGGGCGGAGGTCACCTGCGCGTCGAAGTAGATCTCGACCGAGGGGTCGGTGAGCACGGCGTCGAGGTCGGTGGTCCAGTGCTCGATGCCGTGCTGCTCGGCGATCGCGCGCAGTGCGTGCTCTCGGCGGCCGACCAGGATCGGCTCCGGCCACAGAACGGTGCCGTCGCCGAGGTCGAGGCCGCCCTGCTCGCGCAGACTGAGGATGGATCGGACCAGGTGCTGCCGATAGCCCATGCGTCCGGTGACGCCGTTCATGGCGATCCGCACGGTCTTGCGTGTCATGGGGGCCTCTCCTGAGCGGTTGGGGGTGCGGCGCGAAGGCCGGCTGTGAGGTACTCACGTATAGCAAGCGCTTTCTTCCGCGTCACGCTAGCTTGCAAGGGTGGCGATGGACAACCCTCTCCTGGATGCGAATGTAAGCGCTTGCTGGCATGGTGGACCATTCGAGGATGGTGCCGCTGCCGCGCGCGCCATCGAGGTGAGAGCATGTGCCGCGGTGGTCGGCGGCCGTACGACGCCGGGCCGGGTGGTCACGATCCCGGCCGCCGCACAAGGAGGTCAGGACCGATATGGCAGTGACACTGGCCGACGTCGCGGCACGCGCGGGAGTGTCGTCGGCGACCGTCTCCCGGGTGCTCAACGGAAACTACCCTGTGGCCGGCAGCACCCGGGAACGGGTGCGGCGGGCCGTGGCGGAGCTGGACTACGTCGTCAACGGGCAGGCGAGGGCACTCGCGGCGGCCAGCTCCGATCTCGTCGGCGTCCTCGTCAACGACGTGGCAGACCCCTTCTTCGGCCTGATCGCCAGCGCCTTGCAGCGCGAGATCGCCGCCGGTCCCGGCAACCCCCCGAGCGGCGGCAAGCTCGCGGTCGTCTGCAACACCGGTGGATCACCCGAGTCCGAACTCACCTATCTCACCCTGCTCGAACGCCAGCGCGCGGCCGGCGTGGTGCTGACCGGCGGCGCGGTCGAGGATGAGCGGCACACCGCCGCGGTGGCCACCCGGCTGGCCCGGCTGGCGTCCTCCGGCACCCGGATCGTGCTGTGCGGTCGCCCCCCGCTGCCCGAAACCGCGCCGGGCATCATGACCATCGCCTTCGACAACCGCGGCGGGGCGCGGCGACTGACCGAGCACCTGCTGTCACTGGGGCACCGCCGGATCGGCTGCGTCGCCGGCCCGGTCGAGCGCAGCACGACACGGCACCGGCTCGAAGGCCACCGCGCGGCGCTGGCCGCTCACGGGCTCGCGCCGCAGACCTCGAACGGGGCAGACCCCGGCGAGATCCCGGGCCAACCCGTCGTACACGGCGGATACGACCGCTCCTCCGGTTACGACGGCGCGCTGGAACTCCTGCGCAAGGACCCCACGGTGACCGCGATCGTGGCCGCCAACGACACGGCGGCGCTCGGAGTGTGCGCCGCCCTGCGCGATCGCGGGCTGAGCGTGCCCGGCGACATTTCGGTGGCGGGCTTCGACGACCTGCCGTTCTCTGCGGACGCCTCGCCGGCGCTGACCACGGTCCGCATCCCGCTCCATGAGGCCGGCGCGCGGGCCGGCCGGCTGGTACTGGGGCGGTCGGCCCCGCCGCCCGGCTCGGTCGCCACCGTGACCACCGAGCTGATGGTCCGCAGCTCCACCGCGCCGCCGGCGGCCACCGCTCGCTGAAAGTTATCCACAGGCTGGAAAAAGGGACTTCCGCACAGCCTCGGCACGGGCATACCTTTGACTCAGGCAAAGGAATTACGGAAGGCCGAGGTCGTCATGGCAGTTCAGGAGATCCGCGAGTTCAACCGGTTCTACACCAACCTCATCGGCGCGCTCGACTACAGCCGCCACCTGCACACACCGTTCACGCTCACCGAGGCTCGCGTGCTGTACGAACTCGCGCACGCGCGGCGCACCGACGCTGCTGACCTGCGGATGGAGTTGTCGCTCGACGCGGGCCATCTCAGCCGGATGCTGTCGAAGTTCGAGGAGCGGCAGCTCGTCACCCGAAGGCCCTCCGAGCAGGACGCGAGAAGGCAGCGGATAGAGCTGACCGCACGGGGGAAGGAAGCGGCCTCGCTGCTGGAGGAGCGCTCACAGGAGGCCGTGGGCTCCCTGGTCGGCCGGATAGCCCCGGAGGACCGGCCGCGGCTGACCGATGCGATGAGCACGGTCCGCGAGATCCTGCACGACGACCACCGGATCACCACTGGCCCGCGCGTGACCCTGCGTGCCCCCCGCCCGGGCGATCTTGGGTGGGCGATCGAGCGCAACGCCGCGGTGTACGCGACGGAATACGGCTGGGACGAGGACTACGAAACCCTCGTCGCGCGCATCGTCGCGGACTACGCGTCGGACCACGATCCGCAGCGCGAGGCGATGTGGGTGGCCGAACTCGACGGCGAGCGGGCGGGATGTGTGTTCTGCATGCGGGACGACGCGCCCGATACCGCGCGGCTGCGACTGCTGCTGGTCGATCCGGCAGCGCGTGGCCACGGGATAGGTGGGCGGTTGGTGGACACGTGCATCGCCTTCGCCCGCCAGGCCGCCTACACCGAACTCGTCCTGTGGACCAATGACGTGCTGGCCGGCGCCCGAAGGATCTACGAGCGGGCCGGGTTCGAACTGGTCGCCCAGAAACCGCACCGCAGCTTCGGCCGGGAGCTGATGGGCCAGGACTGGCGTCTGGCCCTGTAGCCGAATCAGGAAGCCGCTCCGAAGCCGAGGCCACAGCCGAAAGGAGGTCGTATCAGGCGTGATACGCAGGCGGCACGGCGGCTCAGGGATACCTGACCCCGGTTGACCGCGGGCGGGCCCGTGCCTAGTGTCCGGCGAATGAAACTCGCCTTCTCCACCCTCGGACTTCCCGCGTTGCCCATCGAGCAGGTCGTACGGCTCGCGGCAGACCATGGCTACCACGGCGTCGAGTTGCGCGCGAGCGAGGAGGAACCGGTCCACCCGGGGATTTCCGCAGGTGAACGTGCCCGCGTGGTCGAGCAGTTCGCGGCGGCCGACATCGCCGTTCTCACTGTCGCCGCCTACGCGAAAATGGCGGCACCCGGCGAGGACGGTCCGGTGCTGGCCGAGGTAGAGGCCGCGGTGGACCTGGCCGCGGACCTGGGCGCGTCCTTCGTCCGGGTCTTCCCGGGTGGCGGCGACCTGGCCGCCGCCGAGGCGGACGCCCTCGCAGAACGGCGGCTGGCCGCGGTGGCGCCGCTCGCGGCCGACCGAGGGGTCCGAGTGCTGCTGGAGACACACGACTCGCATCGGTCCGGCGCCGACGTGGCGAGGGTGTTGGGCACCGTCGGGCACCACGCCGTGGGCGCGATCTGGGACGTGATGCACACGTGGCTCGCCGGGGAGCAGCCGTCCTCGACGTACCCGGCGCTGGCGCCCTACCTGGGCTACGTGCAGGTCAAGGACATCGCCTCGACGGAGGATCGGACGCCGCTGCCGCTCGGCAAGGGGGCGCTGCCGCTGGCCGAGACGGTCGAGGTGCTCAGCCGCGCCGAGTGGGACGGCTGGCTGTGCTGGGAGTACGAGAAGAGGTGGTATCCGCAGGCGGAGGAGTTGCCGGGTCTGCTGGAGGCCGGGCGGGAGCATCTGGTTCGGCTGCTGTCGGAGTCGGCCTGAGCGGCCCGAGGAGTACGGGCGCGCTGGAGCGCCGGTCGGCGACGGGCCCGGCCCGGACGGGCGTCGGCCAGGAGAGGGAAGGGAGAACGCGGGCGTGCTCGATCTGGGACGGCTGAGAGCGCTGCACGCGGTGCACACGCACGGCTCGATCGGTGCTGCGGCCGCGGCGCTGGGGTACACACCGTCGGCGGTGTCCCAGCAGATCGCGAAGCTGGAGCGCGAGGCCGGGTCGGTACTGCTGGAGCGGCAGGGCCGCGGGGTGGCGCTGACTGATGCGGCGCGGCTGCTGGTGGCCGCGGCGCAGGAGTTGATGCGGGTGGTGGAGTCGGCCGAGGTCGCGCTGGAGGAGCAGCGCGGCCGGCCGAGCGGGCGGCTGACGGTGGCGGCGTTCCCAACCGCGGCCTGTGGGCTGCTGCCGCCGGTGCTGGCCGAGTTGGCCGCCGCGCACCCGGTGCTGGATCTGCGGCTGGTGGAGGTGGACGCTCACCTGTCGGTCGATCTGGTGCTGCGGGGCGCGGTGGACCTGGCGGTGGCGCACGACTGGGACATCGCGCCGCTCCCCGTGCCGGACGGGCTGGGGCGAGCGGTCATCGGTGATGACCGGTGCGATGTGCTGGTGCCCGCCGAACACCCTTTGGCGGCAAGGGGGTCGGTGCTGCGGACGGACATCGCGCGGGAGCGGTGGATCTGCCAGCCGCCGGGCTCGGTGTGCCACGACTGGCTGGTGCGGACGCTGCGGGAGTCCGGTACCGAACCGGACATGGCGTACCAGGTCGGGGAGTACGGCACGCAGGTCGCACTGGTGGCGGCCGGGTTGGGCATCGCGCTGGTGCCTCGGCTGGGCCGGGGGCCGCTGCCCGAGGGGGTGCGGGTGCTGCGGCTGGAGCCCGCGCCGGTGCGGCGGTTGTACGCGCTGTGGCGGAAGGGCGCGGCGCGGCGGCCGTCGATCACGGCCGCCGTCGACACGCTCCGGGCGCACTGGCAGCAGGCCGCGTAGCCCGGCCCGTCACCCGGACTGGGTGACGGCTGGGTGACGGGCCGGGTGACGGGTTCGCGGCGGCGGAGGTCAGGCCGCCGAACGGACCTCGCCGGTGAAAGTGCGCCAGAGCCCGGCGTACCGACCGTCGCGGGCGAGGAGTTCCTCGTGGGTGCCGTCCTCGACGACACGGCCGTGGTCGAGGACCACGACCCGGTCGGCCCGGGCCGCGGTGCTGAGCCGGTGCGCGACCACGAGGGTGGTGCGGCGGACGGACAGCCGGTCGGCGGCCTGGTTGACCAGTGCCTCGGTGGCGAGGTCGAGTGCCGCGGTGGCCTCGTCGAGCAGCAGGACGGCGGGGTCGACGAGTTCGGCGCGGGCCAGGGCAATGAGCTGGCGCTGGCCCGCGGACAGGTTCCGGCCGCGTTCGGCGACGTGGTGGAGGTAGCCGCCTTCGAGGGAGGCGATCATCCCGTCGGCGCCCACCGCGCGGGCGGCGGCCTCCACCTCGGCATCGGTCGCGTCCATCCGCCCGTAGGCGATGGCGTCGCGGATGGTGCCCGCGAACAGGTACGGCTCCTGGGGGACGACGCCCAACTGCTGCCGATAGCCGGTCAGATCGAACTCGCGGATGTCGGTGCCGTCGACGAGGACGGCACCGCCGGTCGGGTCGTAGTACCGAGCGGCGAGTTTGACCAGCGTGGACTTGCCCGCACCGGTCTCGCCGACGAAGGCGACGGTCTGGCCGGCGGGCACCCGCAGGTCGATACCGGCCAGGGCGTCGGTTCCTTCGGCGCCGGCGCCGCCGTAGCGGAAGAAGACGTCCTGGAAGGTGATCTCGCCGCGCAGGCGGTGCACCGGCCGCGGGTCCCGGGCCTGCGGTGTGGTGGTGGGCCGGCGCAGCAGTTCACGGATGCGGCCGAGCGAGACCGAGGCCTGCTGGAAGCCGTCGAAGACCTGGGAGAGCTGCTGCACCGGGGAGAAGAACAGGTCGATGTAGAGCAGGTAGGCGACCAAGGCGCCCGCGGTCAGGGTGCCCGCGTTGACCCGGTGGGCGCCGACGATCAGCACGAGCGCGGCCGCCACGCTGGACAGCAGCTGTACGAACGGGAAGTACACCGAGATCAGGAACTGGCCGCGGACCCGGGCCGTGCGGTATTCGTCGCTGCGGCTGAGGAAGCGCCGGGCGCCGTGCTGCTCACCGCGGAACGCCTGGACCACGCGCAGACCGGCCACGTGTTCCTGCAGGTCGGCGTTGACGACGGCGATCCGCTCGCGGGCGGACTCGTACGCGCGCACGGACTTGCGGCGGAAGACCCAGGTGGCGATCACCAGCAGGGGCAGGGTGGCGAAGACCAGCAGAGCGAGCTGCACGTCGATGGCGAGCAGGGCCACCAGGATGCCGACGAAGGTCAGCACGCTGACCAGCGCCGTGACCAGACCGGTCTGCAGGAAGGTGGACAGGGCGTCCACGTCCGTGGTCATCCGGGTCATGATGCGGCCGGACAGCTCCCGCTCGTAGAAGTCCAGTCCGAGCCGGTGCAGATGGGCGAAGATCTTCACGCGCAGGGTGTACAGGACGCGTTCGCCGGTGCGGCCGGTGAGCAGGGTCGAGCCCCACTCCACCACCCACTGCAGCAGGACCAGTGCCAGGCCGAGCAAGGAGGCCACCCAGACCGCGTCCAGCGCCTGCCTGCGCACGCCCGCGTCGATGCCGTGCCGGATCAGGACCGGCAGCAGCAGTCCGGCGATCGCGTCGATCGCGACGAGCAGCAGGCTGAGCAGCAGCGGGGTGCGAAAACCGCGGAGCATGCTGCCGAGCCCGAATGTCTGGTCGGCGGAGCGAGCCCGCTCCTCGTCGATGTCGGGGGTGTCGAGGGCGGGCGGCAAGGCGGCGACCTTGGCGAGGAGTTCCGGAGTGGCGGGCATCCCCGCGAGCGCGCCGGCCATTCCGCCCGGGCCCGCCGCGGTCCTGCGCGCGGCCGCCGGCACCGATGTGCCGCCGCCGGACGGATCGTCGTCCTCGTCCACCCGGAGGTGCTCGGGCCACAGTTCCGGGGTGATGCCCGCGGCCGCGTCCCGCACCGATTCGGCCTCGGCCACCGCTTCTTCCTCGGCCAGCAGCAGGCACTCCGGGTCGGCGCAGGTGCCGTCCGCGGCCATCTCGTGTCCGCACCGCTCGACGGTCCGCGACACAGCGGCGCCGGCCGGGTCGAGGTCGACCACGTCGGCGCCGAGCGCCTCGGGGTCGGTGAGCAACGCGCGGTAGAGCGGGCTGCGCGCCTGGAGTTCGTCGTGGGTACCCAGGTCGGCCAGGCGCCCCGCGTCCAGGACCGCGATCCGGTCGGCGAGGGCCAGGGTGGAGCGGCGGTGGGCGATCAGCAGCGTCGTACGGCCGCGCATCACCTGGCGCAGGGCGTCGAAGATCTCCGCCTCGACCCGGGCGTCCACCGCGGACGTGGCGTCGTCCAGGAGCAGCAGCCTCGGGTCGGTGAGGATCGCGCGGGCCAGGGCGACGCGCTGCCGCTGGCCGCCGGAGAGGGTCAGGCCCTGCTCGCCGACGACCGTGTCGTAGCCGTCGGGCAGTGCGGTGATGAAGTCGTGGGCCTGGGAGGCGCGGGTGGCCGCCAGGACCTCCTCGTCGGTCGCGTCGGGCTTGCCGTAGGCGATGTTGGCCCGCACGGTGTCGGAGAACAGGAAGCTGTCCTCGGGCACCAGCCCGATCGCGGAGCGCAGCGACTCGAAGGTCAGCTCGCGGACGTCCACACCGCCGATCCGCACGGCGCCGCCGGTCACGTCGTACATCCGGGGCAGCAGCAGGGAGACGGTCGACTTGCCGGAGCCGGAGGCGCCGACGACGGCGACCGTCTCGCCGGGCTCGATGCTCAGGTCGAAGCCGTCGAGGACCGGGCGCTGGGCGCTGTAGCCGAAGGAGACGTTGTCGAAGTCGACGGTGGCGGGGGCGCCCGGCGGGAGGGTCTTGGTGCCCTCGTCGAGGGTGGGGCGGGTGTCGATGAGTTCGAGGACGCGCTCGACTCCGGCGCGGGCCTGCTGGCCGACGGTCAGCATCATGGTGAGCATCCGGACCGGGCCGGTGAGCTGGGCGAGGTAGGTGGAGAAGGCGACGAAGGTGCCCAGGGTGATCTGACCGCGGGTGGCCATCCAACCGCCGAGCGCGAGCATGCCAATCTGGCCGAGCGAGGGGACCGCCTGGAGCGCCGGCGTGTAGCGGGCGCTGAGCCGGACGGTGCGCAGCCGGCCCGCGAAGAGGCGGCGGCTGACCTTCTGCAGCTTGCCCATCTCCTGCTGTTCCTGGCCGAAGCCCTTGACCACCCGCACCCCGGTGACCGACCCGTCGACGACGCCGGCGACTGCCGCCGCCTGGCCCTGGGCGTACCAGGTGGCGGGGAACAGCCGCTTGCGGGAGCGGTCGGCGATGAACCACAGCGCGGGGGCGACGGCCAGCGCGACCAGGGTCAGCACCGGGGAGAGGACGAGCATCACCACGAGGGAGAGCAGGAAGAGCAGCAGGTTGCCGATCATGACGGGCAGCATGAACAGCAGCCCCTGGATCAGTTGGAGGTCGCTGGTGGCGCGGCCGACGACCTGCCCGGTGCTCAGCTCGTCCTGGCGGCGGCCGTCGAGCCGCATGATCGACCGGAACATCTCGTCCCGCAGGTCGTGCTGGACGTCGAGGGCGAGGCGCCCGCCGTAGAACCGCCGCAGGTACGTCAGCACGTAAACGACGACAGCGGCGACCACCAGGGCGATGGCCCACGGCGCGAGCGGCCTGTCGTGCTTGACGATGACGTCGTCGATGATCAGCTTGGGAACCAGCGGGACCAGGGCGGTGACGCCCATGCCCGCGAGGGACGCGCCGAGCGACAGCAGCACGCTGCGCTTGTACCGCCAGGCATAGCCGCTCAGCCTCCGGAGCCAGCCCTGCTCGGGGCCGTCCTCAGCCGCTGCCCCCGGTCTCGCCTTCGCCACGCCGTCCTCCACCACGTTCGTCCCGCGACCCGCCGCCGCTTGTCCTGCCGACGCTCCCAACGCGCCGCACCGCGCGTTTCATCCTCCCGCAACAAAACCAACGACCAAGGTCGCACATGAGTGCGACCTTGGTCGTAATCACTTCGAGTGATTCGGACGGCTCAGCGGGCCGCCGCGATCTGCCGGGCCATGATCGTCGTGAGCTCGTAGGCGGTGTGGGAAGCGGCGACCGAGGTGATCTCCGCGTGGTCGTAGGCCGGGGCGACCTCCACCACGTCGGCCGACACCAGATGGCAGCCGGACAGGCCGCGCAGGATCTCCAGGAGCTCGCGTGAGGTGAGGCCGCCGGCTTCCGGGGTCCCGGTGCCGGGGGCGTGCGCGGGGTCGAGGACGTCGATGTCCACCGAGATGTACAGCGGCCGGTCGCCGATCCGCTCCCGCAGCTGCTGGGCGACCTCGTCGACGCCGCGGCGCATCACGTCGGCGGAGGTGACGATGCCGAAGCCCATCTTCTCGTCGTCGTCGAGGTCCTTCCTGCCGTACAGCGGGCCGCGGGTTCCGACGTGGGAGAGCGCCGAGGTGTCGAGGATGCCCTCCTCGACCGCGCGGCGGAACGGCGTCCCGTGGGTGTACGCGGCGCCGAAGTACGTGTCCCAGGTGTCGAGGTGCGCGTCGAAGTGGAGCAGGGCCACCGGCCCGTGCCGGCGGGCGACCGCGCGCAGCAGCGGCAGGGCGACGGTGTGGTCGCCGCCGAGGGTCATGAGGCGGGCACCGGTCGCCAGCAGGTCGTCTGCGGCGGTCTGGATGGTCTCGACCGCCTCACCGATGTCGAACGGGTTGGCGGCGATGTCGCCCGCGTCGGCCACCTGGGCAAGCGCGAAGGGGGCGGCGTCCTGCGCCGGGTTGTACGGGCGCAGCAGCCGGGACGCCTCGCGGATGGCGTTGCCGCCGAACCGCGCGCCGGGGCGGTAGGACACCCCGGTGTCGAAGGGCACGCCGACGACCGCGACGTCCGCACTGCCCACCTCGTCGAGCCGGGGCAGGCGGGCGAAGGTCGCGGGGCCCGCGTAGCGCGGGACACGCGAGGAGTCGACGGGGCCGCGCGGCTGGGCGCTGCTCATGTGGCTGCCTCTTCTCGGTGTGGCGGTTCGGTACGGCGCTTCTCGGTACGGCCGGTGCCCGCCGACCCTACGGCCCCCCATCGGCCCCCGAAATGTACGTTTCCTCCAATCGGCGACGGTGATTACGCCTCGGCGTCGATCCGGGGCACGTCGCATACCGGGACGCGGGGGCGGGAGAATGTCTCCATGCCCATGGACCCGCTGCCTGCCACCCCCACCCGCCAGGCCCTCGTCTCGCACCTGATACGCACCCGGATCGCCGGAGACGTCGCGACCACGCGCGAGAACAACCTCGACCACTACCGGGAGCTCGCCGAGGGCAACCGCTACTTCTGGTTCGGGTTGGAACTCGGTGACCGGTGGACCGAGGAGTCGGCGGTGCTGGAGTTGATGGCGGAGCGCTGCGGGGTGGTCGCCGACCCCGAGCACGTGCACGGGCAGGACACCATCGACCCTGAGCTGACCGTCGACGGCCTGGACCGTATGGCGGAGGTGCTGAAGAAGGCGGCGGAGAGCCGCTCCACGGTCCTGCTGGCCAGCGGGCATCCCGCGGGATTGTTCGCGGTCCACAACGTACTTGCCGGGGCCTTGCGGGCGGTCGGCTGCCAGGTGGTCGGACCGGCGGAGAACCTGTACGCGGACGGCGGCGAGATCCGCTACCTCGGCGGTGTCTTCATGCTGCACCGGGGTGGCGGCCTGGTGCACACCCACTCACCGGAACCGATGACCGAGGTGCTCAACGCCCTGGAGCGCGACGGGCGGGGGCTGCCCGACCTGGTGGTGGCCGACCACGGCTGGGCGGGCTGCGCGGGGGCGCGCGGTATCGACACGGTCGGCTTCGCGGACTCCAACGACCCGGCGCTGTTCGTCGGCGAGTCCGAGGGCAGCGTCCTGGTGAGCGTGCCGCTCGACGACAACGTGCAGCCGCACTTCTACGCGCCGATGGCCTCCTACCTGCTGGACGCGGCCGACCTGCGGCGCCGCCCGGCGGCGCCCCGGCCGGGCGGTGGCGGCCGGCACCGCCCGGACCCCCGGACCCGAAGGACCAGAACCCGCAAGACCCGCGACTAGGAACCGGGGACCAGGGAGCGTCGGAGCCCGGACACCGACCCCGATCGCCGACCCCGCCCCCCTATCGCCGACCGGGACCCTCTGCGGGGCGCGCCGGCCTCAGTCCCACGGCACCCGGACCAGGCCCTCCTGGATCACCGACACGGCCAGTGCGCCGTCCTGCGTGTAGATGCGCGCGGTGCCCAGCCCGCGTCCGCCCGAGGCGGACGGGCTCTGCTGGTCGTACAGCAGCCACTCGTCGGCGCGGAAGGGGCGGTGGAACCACATGGCGTGGTCGAGGCTGGCGCCCACCACGTCGCCGACCGCCCAGCCGCCGCGCCCGTGCGCGAGGAGCACCGAGTCGAGCAGCGTCATGTCCGACACATAGGTGGCCAGGCAGACGTGCAGCAAGGGGTCGTCGGCGAGCTTGCCACGGGTGCGGAACCACACCTGGGAGCGCGGTTCGCGGCGCACGCCCGCGGTGAGGAAGGGCGGGTCCTCGACATAGCGCAGGTCGACGGCGGCCCGCGCTTCGAGCAGCCGGTCGATGACCGTCGGATCGGGGAACTTGTCGGCGTGGGCCGGCAGCAGTTCGTCGGCGCCGGGGAGCATCTCGGGGTCGGGCGCCGACGGCATCGCCTCCTGGTGCTCCAGGCCGTCCTCATGGATCTGGAAGGACGCCGACAGGTGGAAGATCGGCTGGCCGTGCTGGATCGCGACGACCCGCCGGGTGGTGAAGGAGCGGCCGTCGCGAATCCGGTCCACCTGGTAGACGATCGGCGCGCCCGGGTCGCCGGGCCGCAGGAAGTACGCGTGCAGGGAGTGTGCGGCGCGCTCCTCGGGCACGGTGCGGCCGGCGGCGACCAGGGCCTGCGCGGCGACCTGCCCGCCGAAGACGCGCGGCACCACGGCCGAGCGGCTGAAGCCGCGGAAGATGTCCTGCTCGATCCGCTCCAGGTCGAGGAGGCCGAGCAGGGACTGCAGGGGTGTCGGTTTCTCGTTCACAGGCCCATCGACTTGGCGATGATCGACTTCATGACCTCACTGGTCCCGCCGTAGATCCGGTTGACCCGGTTGTCCGCGTAGAGGCGGGCGATCGGGTACTCGTTCATGTAACCGTATCCGCCGTGCAGCTGGAGGCAGCGGTCGATGACACGGGCGGCGACCTCGGTGCAGAAGAGCTTGGCCGAGGCGGCGTCGGCGGCGGACAGCTCGCGCCGGTCGTGGGCTTCGAGCGCGCGGTCCACGACGGCCTCGGCGGCGTCGACCTCGGCCTTGCAGGCGGCGAGTTCGAACTTGGTGTTCTGGAACGACGCGACGGTCTTGCCGAAGACGGTGCGGTCCTGGACGTACGCCTGCGCGAAGCGGATCGCGGCCGCGGCCTGGGCGTGGGCGCCGGCCGCGATGGCGAGTCGCTCCTGCGGCAGGTTCTGACCGAGGTAGGAGAAGCCCTTGCCCTCCTCGCCCAGCAGGTCCTCCACCGGCACGCGGACGTCGGTGAAGGACAGCTCCGCGGTGTCGGAGGTCTTCAGGCCGAGCTTGTCCAGCTTGCGGCCGACCGCGTAGCCGTCGGACTTGGTGTCGACGACGAAGAGCGAGATGCCGGCGCGGCGGTCCTCGGGAGTGGGCGGGGCGGTGCGGGCGCAGACGATCACGCGGTCGGCGTGGACGCCGCCGGTGATGAAGGTCTTCGCGCCGTTGAGGACGTAGTGGCTGCGGTCGTCGGCGAGTTTCGCGGTGGTCTTCATGCCGGCCAGGTCGGAGCCGGTGCCGGGCTCGGTCATCGCGATGGCGAACATGGTCTCGCCGCTGACGAAGCCGGGCAGCCAGCGCTTCTTCTGCTCCTGGGTGCCGTACGCCATCACGTACGGCAGGCAGAGGCCGACGTGCACGCTGCTGCCGCCGAAGCTGACACCGGCGCGGGCCAGCTCCTCGCCGATCACGGCCTGGAACTTGAAGCTGCGCTCGCCCGCGCCGCCGAACTCCTCGGGCACCTCGATGCCGAACACACCGAGCTCACCGAGCTTGTAGTAGAACTCACGCGGTATCTGCCCGGCCGCCAGCCACTCGTCGTAGACGGGGACGACCTCGGCCTCGATGAAGGCGCGTATCGTCTCGCGGAACGCCTCGTGGTCCTCGTTGAACACCGTACGACGCACAGCGCGCCTCCCATCCGAGAATTAAGCAAGCGCTCAGAAAGTTACCCGCCGGTCGTCACCGCTGTCCAGGGCAGGGCCGCCGCCGAGGGCGTCCAGCGCGCTGAGCGCGAGGCGGTGCAGAAGAGCGGCCATCCCGGCGCGGTCGGGCAGACCGGACTGCGCGCCGAGGTGGGGCGTGGAGTTGAGCAGGCCGAACACGGCGTGGACAGCGGCTCGGGCCTCCAGTTCGGTGGCGCCGGGGTACACCCGGCGGACCACCGCCACCCATTCCTCCACATACTGCCGCTGGAGCTGGCGGACGAGTTTGCGGTCGGATTCGCGCAGCCGGTCCAGCTCGCGGTCGTGCAGGGTGATGAGCGGCCGGTCGTCGATGGCGAAGTCGATGTGGCCGCGGATCAGCGCGTCCAGCGTCTCGGCGGGCTCCGTGGTCTCCGCGACCCGCATCCGGCCCGCGGCCAGCAAACGCCCGCTGATCCCGACCAGCAACTCGGCGAGCATCGCGTCCTTCCCGGCGAAGTGCCGGTACAGCCCGGGGCCGCTGATGCCGACCGCGGCCCCTATCTCGTCCACGCCGACTCCGTGGAACCCGCGCTCGGCGAAGAGCCGCGCGGCCTCTCGGAGGATCTGCTCGCGCCGGTTTTCCACAGCCTTGGTCGGACTCATGAAATCGAGTCTAGACAATCCCGTTAGCGAGCGTTAACGTGGAGTCATCAGGTTAACGCTCGCTAACACCCGGGGGGCCGACCCATGGCAGCACCCGCCCTGTCCAGTGCCGCAGATCCGGCATCGGAGGCATTTCGCGCCAACGCGCAGGCGCACACCGCACTCACGGCGACTCTGCGTGACAAGCTTGCCGCCGCGCGGCTCGGCGGCGGGGAGAAGGCGCGCGCACGGCACACCTCCCGGGGAAAACTGCTGCCGCGGGACCGGGTGGACGGACTGCTCGACCCGGGCTCCCCCTTCCTCGAACTTGCTCCGCTCGCCGCCGACGGGATGTACGACGGCCAGGCCCCCGCGGCGGGGGTGATCGCCGGCATCGGCCGGGTCTCGGGCCGCGAGGTCGTGGTGGTGGCCAACGACGCCACCGTCAAGGGCGGCACCTATTACCCGATGACCGTCAAGAAGCACCTGCGGGCCCAGGAGGTCGCGCTCGACAACCGGCTGCCCTGCGTCTACCTGGTGGACTCCGGCGGCGCCTTCCTCCCCCGGCAGGACGAGGTCTTCCCCGACCGCGACCACTTCGGCCGGATCTTCTACAACCAGGCCACCATGTCGGCCCGCGGCATCCCGCAGATCGCCGCGGTGATGGGTTCGTGCACCGCCGGCGGTGCCTATGTCCCGGCGATGAGCGACGAGGCCGTGATCGTGCGGAACCAGGGCACGATCTTCCTCGGCGGCCCGCCCCTGGTGAAGGCCGCCACCGGAGAGGTGGTCACCGCGGAGGAACTCGGCGGCGGCGAGGTGCACTCCCGGACGTCCGGTGTCACCGACCATCTCGCCGAGGACGACGCGCACGCGTTGAGCATCGTCCGCGACATCGTGGCCACCCTGCCGGCCCGGGGCGCGCCGCCGTGGACGGTGCGGCCCGCGGAACCGCCCGCGGTGGACCCGGCGGGGCTGTACGGCGCGGTGCCGGCGGACTCCCGTACGCCGTACGACGTGCGGGAGGTGATCGCCCGGCTGGTCGACGGCAGCCGCTTCGCGGAGTTCAAGGCGGAGTACGGCACCACGCTGGTCACCGGATTCGCCCACCTCCAGGGCCATCCGGTCGGCATCGTGGCGAACAACGGCATCCTGTTCGCCGAATCCGCCCTCAAGGGCGCGCACTTCATCGAACTCTGCGACCAGCGCGGCATCCCGCTGCTCTTCCTCCAGAACATCTCGGGCTTCATGGTGGGCCGGCAGTACGAAGCGGGCGGCATCGCCAAACACGGCGCGAAGATGGTGACGGCGGTGGCGTGTGCCCGGGTGCCGAAGCTGACGGTGGTGATCGGCGGCTCCTACGGCGCCGGGAACTACTCCATGTGCGGCCGGGCCTACAGCCCCCGCTTCCTGTGGATGTGGCCCAACGCCAAGATCTCCGTGATGGGCGGCGAGCAGGCCGCCTCGGTGCTGGCGACGGTGAAGCGGGACCAGTTGGCCGCGGCCGGCGAGAAGTGGAGCGAGCAGGCGGAGGAGGACTTCAAGGCTCCGATCCGCGAGCAGTACGAGACCCAGGGCAACGCCTACTACGCGACGGCCCGGCTGTGGGACGACGGGGTGATCGACCCGCTGGAGACCCGCACCGTACTGGGTCTGGCGCTGACCGCCTGTGCCAACGCGCCACTGCCCGAAGCCGATCCGACCGCGCCGGGCTACGGCGTCTTCCGGATGTGAGGGCCGAGATGAGCAGCAACACCACCCCGAGCCGGCCGGCGATGTTCGACACCGTGCTGGTGGCCAACCGGGGAGAGATCGCGGTGCGGGTCATGCGCACCCTGCGGGAGTCAGGAGTGCGGTCGGCGGCCGTGTTCACCGAGGCGGACGCCGGCGCCCGGCATGTGCGGGAGGCCGACACCGCGGTGCGGGTGGACAGTTACCTGTCGGCGTCCGAGCTGGTGCGGGCGGCGGGCGCGGCCGGTGCTCAGGCCGTCCACCCCGGATACGGATTCCTCGCCGAGAACGCGGGCTTCGCCCGGGCCTGCGCACAGGCCGGGCTGGTCTTCATCGGGCCGCCGGCCGACGCGATCGAGCTGATGGGCGACAAGATCCGGGCCAAGCAGACCGTGCAGGCCGCCGGGGTGCCGGTGGTGCCCGGCAGCAGCGGCAGCGGGTTGACCGACGGCGAACTGGCCGAGGCGGCGCGGGAGATCGGCATGCCGGTGCTGCTCAAGCCGTCCGCGGGCGGCGGTGGCAAGGGCATGCGGCTGGTACGGGACGCGGCGCGGCTGCCCGAGGAGATCGCGGCGGCCCGCCGGGAGGCGCGCGGTTCGTTCGGGGACGACACGCTGCTGGTGGAGCGGTGGATCGACCGGCCGCGCCATATCGAGATCCAGGTGCTGGCCGACGCGCACGGCAATGTGGTGCACCTCGGCGAGCGGGAGTGCTCGTTGCAGCGCCGGCACCAGAAGGTGATCGAGGAGGCGCCGTCGGTGCTGCTGGACCCGGCCACCCGGGCGGCGATGGGCGAGGCGGCGGTGCAGGCGGCGCGTTCGTGCGGGTACACCGGCGCGGGCACGGTGGAGTTCATCGTGCCCGGCGCGGACCCGGCCGCGTACTACTTCATGGAGATGAACACCCGGCTCCAGGTGGAGCACCCGGTGACGGAGTTGGTGACCGGGCTGGACCTGGTGGAGTGGCAACTGCGGGTGGCCTGCGGGGAACCGCTGGACTTCGGCCAGCAGGACGTGACGCTGACCGGGCACGCGATCGAGGCGCGGATCTGCGCGGAGACGGCCCGGCCGGGCGACGGCTCGGTGGACTTCCTGCCGTCGGCGGGCACCGTGCTGGAGTTGCGTGACCCGGCCGGGCCCGGGGTGCGGGTGGACTCCGGTCTGGCGGCGGGCACCGAGGTCGGCACCGCCTATGACCCGATGCTCGCCAAGGTGATCGCGCACGGCCCCGACCGGGCGACGGCGCTGCGCAGGCTGCGGGCGGCGCTGGCCGGCACGGTGGTGCTGGGCCTGGAGACGAACACCGGGTTCCTGCGGCGGCTGCTCGCGCATCCGGCCGTGGTGGCGGGCGAGTTGGACACCGGGCTGATCGACCGGGACGCGGCCGGGCTGCTGCCGGACGGGGTGCCGGACGAGGTGTACGAGGCGGCGGCGCTGCTGCGGCAGCGCGAGTTGGCAGCGCCGGCGGAGGACGGCGGGTGGGTCGACCCGTTCTCGGTGCCGAGCGGGTGGCGGCTGGGCGGGGAGCCGGCCTGGACGGTGCACCATCTGCGGGTGCCGGGCCGGGAGCCGGTGCGGGTGGGAGTGCGCGACGGCCGGGTGCGGATCGGCGACGGTCCGCCGGTGCGGGCACGCATCGATGTGACCGGCTCGCGGGTGGTGCTGTACCGCGAGGACAGGGCGTCGGCTTTCGACCGGGCGGGCGAGTGGCTGGGCCGGGACGGCGACAGTTGGCGGGTGCAGTCGTACGACCCGGTGGCGGCGGCGCTGCGGGGTGCGGCGGCGGGCGCCGGGGGTGGTGCGCTGACCGCGCCGATGCCGGGCACGGTCACGGTGGTGAAGGTCGCCAAGGGCGAGCAGGTGGTGGCGGGGCAGAGTCTGCTGGTGGTGGAGGCCATGAAGATGGAGCACGTGATCGCCGCGCCGCATGACGGCACGGTGACGGAGATCGACGTCACCGCGGGCAGCACGGTGGCGATGGACCAGGTGCTGGCGGTGGTGGCGCCGGACGGCGGCCCGGACGGTTCGGCCCTCGGCTCCGGGGAGGCGTCATGACGGCCGGCGACGGATCGGCGGTGCGCGGCACCGGGACCGGCGGTGCCGGCAGGACTGACGGGACTGACGGAAGCAGCGGGAGCAGCGGCAGCAGCCCGGAAGCGGGCACGAGCAGCCGCACGGAGGGGCTGCCCGCGGGCCTGCCGATGGCGGTGCCGATGCCGGGACTGCCGGAGTACGTCCGCATCCATGAAGTCGGCGCCCGTGACGGCCTGCAGAACGAGAAGTCGACGGTGCCGACGGAGGTGAAGGCGCGGTTCGTGCACCGGCTGGCGGAAGCGGGGCTGACCACGATCGAGGCGACCAGCTTCGTCCACCCCACGTGGGTGCCGCAGTTGGCGGACGCAGCCGAGCTGATGCCACTCCTGGCCGACCTGGCCCGGGACCCGGAGCTGCGGCTGCCGGTGCTGGTGCCGAACGCACGGGGGCTGGAGCGGGCGCTGGAGCTGGGAGTGCGGGAGATCGCGGTGTTCGGCAGCGCCACCGAGTCCTTCGCCCGGGCGAACCTGAACCGGACGGTGGCGGAGTCGCTGGCGATGTTCGAGCCGGTGGTGGCGCGGGCCCGGGCCGAGGGAGTACGGGTGCGCGGCTATCTGTCGATGTGCTTCGGCGACCCCTGGGAGGGCCCGGTACCGGTCGGGCAGGTGGCGGGGGTGGCCAGGCGGCTGTACGAGCTGGGCTGCACCGAGTTGAGCCTCGGCGACACCATCGGGGTGGCGACGCCGGGCCATGTGGTGGCGCTGCTGGACGAGTTGACCGCCGGCGGGGTCCCGATCGGACACCTCGCGGTGCACTTCCACGACACCTACGGTCAGGCCCTGTCGAACACGCTGGCCGCACTCCAGCGGGGCGTCGGCGTCGTCGACGCTTCGGCCGGCGGCCTGGGCGGCTGCCCCTACGCCAAGAGCGCCACCGGAAACCTCGCCACCGAAGACCTCGTCTGGATGCTGCACGGACTCGGCATCAGGACCGGGGTCGACCTCGACCGCCTCAGCGCCACAAGCGTCTGGATGGCGGAGCAGTTGGGACGGCCGAGCCCGTCCCGTACCGTCCGCGCCCTCACCCACCGGGAGCCGTAGCCATGTCGATCGACCACCGTCTGTCCGAGGAGCACGAGTCGCTGCGGGCGACCGTGGCGGAGTTCGCCCGCGATGTGATCGCACCGAAGATCGGCGACTTCTACGAGCGGGAGGAGTTCCCGTACGAGATCGTGCGGGAGATGGGGCGGATGGGCCTGTTCGGGCTGCCGTTCCCGGAGGAGTACGGCGGGATGGGCGGGGACTACTTCGCGCTGGGGCTGGTGCTGGAGGAGTTGGCGCGGGTCGACTCGTCGGTGGCGATCACCCTGGAGGCGGGGGTGTCGCTGGGCGCGATGCCGGTGTTCCGGTTCGGCACGGAGGAGCAGAAGCGGACCTGGCTGCCGCGGCTGTGCTCGGGCGAGATGCTGGGTGCTTTCGGGCTGACCGAGCCGGAGTGCGGTTCGGACGCGGGCGGCACCAGGACCACCGCGCGGCTGGACGAGTCGAGCGGCGAGTGGGTGATCAACGGCACGAAGTGCTTCATCACCAACTCCGGCACCGACATCACCGGCCTGGTCACGGTGACCGCGGTGACCGGTCGCAAGGAGGACGGCCGGCCGCGGATCTCCTCGATCATCGTGCCGTCCGGCACCCCGGGGTTCACGGTGTCGAAGAAGTACAGCAAGGTCGGGTGGAACGCCTCGGACACCCGGGAGTTGTCGTTCGCGGACTGCCGGGTGCCGGCGGCGAACCTGCTGGGTGCGGAGGGCCGGGGATACGCCCAGTTCCTGCGGATTCTGGACGAGGGGCGGATCGCGATCTCCGCGCTGGCCACCGGGTTGGCGCAGGGGTGCCTGGACGAGTCCCTGGCCTACGCGCGGCAGCGGAAGGCGTTCGGGCGGCCGATCGGCGCCAACCAGGCGATCCAGTTCAAGCTCGCGGACATGGAGATGCGGGCCCACACCGCGCGGCTGGCCTGGCGGGACGCGGCGTCGCGGCTGGTGAGCGGGGAGAAGTTCAAGAAGGAGGCGGCGCTGGCGAAGCTCTACAGCTCGGAGATCGCGGTGACCAACGCTCGCGAGGCCACCCAGATCCACGGCGGGTACGGCTTCATGAACGAGTATCCGGTGGCCCGGATGTGGCGGGACGCCAAAATCCTGGAGATCGGCGAGGGCACCAGCGAGGTCCAGCGGATGCTGATCGCAAGGGAGTTGGGATTGTCCGAATAACGCGGCAGAGGTAGCCGGCGAAAGGGGCAGAAGTGCTGGGGTGGGCCCACCGGGGCCAGTGAGTTAGGTTAGGCTAACCTAACTCATCCCCCCAGTGAGAGGTCCACCCATGCGCTCACACCTGCTCAGTGACGCCACGACGGAGCAGTACCGGCGCTCCGTCGCCGAGGGAGTCGAGCGGGTGGCGGCCACCCTGGCCGCGACCGACCGGCCGTTCACCGGCATCAGCCCCGACGCCCTCGCTCCCCGGGTCGACGCCGTCGACCTCGACCAGCCCCTCGGCGACACCGCCGCCGCCCTGGAGGAGCTGGAGTCGGTCTATCTGCGCGACGCCGTCTACTTCCACCATCCCCGCTATCTCGCCCATCTCAACTGCCCGGTGGCGATCCCCGCGATCGCCGCCGAGGCCGTGCTCAGCGCGGTCAACTCCTCGCTGGACACCTGGGATCAGAGCGCCGGCGCCACCTTGATCGAGCGCCGGCTGATCGACTGGACGGCGGCCCGGATCGGCCTCGGCCCGGCCGCCGACGGGGTGTTCACCAGCGGCGGCACCCAGTCCAACCTCCAGGCGCTGCTGCTGGCCCGGGAGGAGGCGGTCGGTCACGGCGCCGATCCGGCCCGGCTGCGCATCCTGACCTCCGAGTGCGGCCACTTCAGCGTCCGCAAGTCCGCGAAGCTCCTCGGCCTGTCCGCGGACGCGGTCATCACGCTGCCCTGCGACCGCGACCGGCGGATGCAACCCGCGGCGCTCGCCCGTGAGTTGGAGCAGTGCGCCCGCGACGGGCTGGTCCCGATGGCCGTGGTGGCCACCGCCGGCACCACCGACTTCGGCTCCATCGACCCGCTCCCCGCCCTCGCCGCGCTCTGCGCCCGGCACGGCGTCTGGCTGCATGTGGACGCCGCCTACGGCTGCGGGCTGCTCGCCTCCACCACCCGCCGGCACCTGCTCGACGGCATCGAGGCCGCCGATTCCGTGACCGTCGACTATCACAAGTCCTTTTTCCAGCCAGTCAGTTCGAGTGCCGTGCTGGTGCGCGACCGCGGCACGCTGCGGCACGCCACCTACCACTCCGACTACCTCAACCCCCGCCGAGCGGCGGCCGAGCGCATCCCCAACCAGGTGGACAAGTCGCTCCAGACCACCCGCCGTTTCGACGCGCTCAAGCTGTGGATGACGCTGCGGGTGATGGGCGCCGACGGGGTGGGCGCGCTCTTCGATGAGGTGCTGGACCTGGCCGACGCGGCCTGGACGGTACTGGACGCCGACCCCCGTTTCGAGGTCGTCGTCCGCCCCACGCTGTCCACCCTGGTCTTCCGCTGGCTGCCGTCCGGCATCGCGACCCCGTCCGACATCGACCGCGCCAACCTGCACGCCCGCCAGGCGGTGTCCTCCGCAGGCCAGGCCGTGGTCGCCGCCACGAAGGTCCGCGGCAGCCATTACCTGAAGTTCACCCTGCTCAACCCGAACACCACGCTCGCCGACATCACCGCGGTCCTCGACCTGCTCGCCGGGCACGCCGACCGCCACCTCGCCACCACGACCACGGGAGAGACGCTTGTCCACGCCTCGTGACCCCCGCAACGCCGCAGCCACGGCTACGGAACCGGCCGGCTCCGGCGACGCGCTCGACTTCATCGGCATCGGCCTCGGCCCCTTCAACCTCGGCCTCGCCTGCCTCACCGCCCCGCTCCCCCACCCCCGCGGCGTGTTCCTGGAGAGCAAGCCCGACTTCGACTGGCACTCCGGCATGTTCCTGGAGGGCAGCAGCCTCCAGACCCCGTTCATGTCCGACCTGGTGACCCTCGCCGACCCCACCTCGCCCTTCAGCTTCCTCAACTACCTCAAGCAGTCCGGCCGGTTGTACCCCTTCTACATCCGCGAGAACTTCCACCCGCTGCGCGAGGAGTTCAACGACTACTGCCGGTGGGCCGCCGCCCGCCTGTCCTCGGTGCGCTTCGAACGCACCGTGACCGAGGTGGTCTACGACGAGCGCCACGCGGAATACGAGGTGCGGACGGCGAACGGCGAGACGTACCACGCGCCGCGCCTGGTGCTGGGCACCGGCACCCCGCCCCACCTGCCCTCCGCGGTGGACGGCCTCGGCGGCGACCTCCTGCACAACTCCCGCTACCTGGCGGCGAAACCCGGGCTCCAGGAGAAGCGGAGCATCACCATCGTCGGCAGCGGGCAGAGCGCCGCCGAGATCTATCACGACCTGCTCCAGGACATCGACTCCCTCGGCTACCACCTCACCTGGGTGACCCGCTCCCCCCGCTTCTTCCCGCTCGAATACACCAAGCTCACCCTGGAGATGACCTCACCGGAGTACATCGACTACTTCCACGCGCTGCCCGCCCCGGTCCGCGACTCGCTCAACAGCACGCAGAAGAGCCTGTACAAGGGCATCGACTCCGACCTGATCAACGCGATCTTCGACCTGCTCTACGCCAAGAGCCGCCGCGGCAAGGTCCCCACCCGCCTGCTCACCAACACCTCGCTGGACAGCGCCGATCACGATCCGGCCACCGGCACGTACACCCTCGGGCTGCGCCAGCACGAGCAGGACCGCACGCACACCCTCACCACCGAGGGCCTGGTGCTGGCCACCGGCTACCGCTACCAGGTGCCGGACTTCCTCGACCCGGTCCGCGACCGCATCCGCTGGGACGACCAGGGCCGTTACGACGTCAGCCGGGACTACGCGATCGACGTCACCGGCCGCGGCATCTACGTCCAGAACGCCGAGCTGCACACCCACGGCTTCGCCGCCCCCGACCTCGGCATGGCCGCCTACCGCAACTCCCGCATCATCCGCCACCTGCTCGACGGCGAGGAGCCGTACCGGGTGGAAACGGCCATCGCCTTCCAGGAGTTCACCGTATGACCGCCCCCGCCCGCTTCACCTTCCGCCCGGTCGACCCGCCCGCCGACGCCGGCCTGCTGCACACCTGGGTCACCCACCCCAAGGCGTCGTTCTGGCTGATGTCCGACGCGAGCCGGTACGACGTCGAGCGCGCCTACGCGGACATCGCGCAGGCGCCGTACCAGGACGCGTTCATCGGGTCGTACGACGGCGAACCCGTCTGCCTGCTGGAGCGGTACGACCCCGCGCGGGTGGAACTGCCCGGGCTGTACGACGCCGAGCCCGGCGACGTCGGGATGCACTTCCTGGTCGCGCCGGCCGACCGGCCCGTGCACGGCTTCACCCGGGCGGTCATCGCCGCGGTGATGGGCGAACTGTTCGCCGACCCCTCGGTACGCCGTGTCGTGGTCGAGCCGGACGTCCGCAACACCGCGGTCCACGCGCTCAACAAGACGGTCGGCTTCGAGGTGGTACGCCGGATACGCAAGCCGGAGAAGGAGGCGCTGCTGAGCATCTGCACCCGCGCGGGGTACGAAGCGGCGCTCGACGGGGGGCGGGTGCGATGACGACCTCCGTCCGCTCGGGCCTGGAACCGGCCCTGGACCCGGCCACCGCCCACCTGAACCCGGAACTGTGGGCGCGCGCGACCCGCCACCTGGTCCGCAAGGCGCTCGCGGAGTTCGCGCACGAGAAGCTGCTGACGCCGGCCCGCGACGAGGAGCGCGGCAGCGGGTGGTACACGGTCCGCAGCGACGACGGCGGCACGGCGTACCGTTTCCGCGCCGACCGGCTGGCGCTCGACCACTGGCACCTCGACCCGGCCTCCCTCACCCGGACCCGCGAGAGTGCCCAGAGCCCGGCCGCCCCGGACCCCATCGGCGAGGACCTGCCGCTGGACGCGCTCGCCTTCTTCGCGGAATTCCGCACCTCCCTCGCACTCGGCGACGACGTCCTGCCGCTGTACCTGGAGGAGATCACCTCCACCCTCGCGTCGCTCGCGTACAAGTACGGCAAGCACACCGGCGACGGCACGACCGCCGACCCTGGCACCCCTGGCGCGGACGGCACCCCTCACGCACCCGGCGCCCCCGCCACTCCTGCCACTCCCAGCGCCGCCGCACTCAGCCGCGCCCCCTTCCAGACCGTCGAAGCCGCCATGCTCGAAGGGCACCCCTGCTTCGTGGCCAACAGCGGCCGCATCGGCTTCGGCGCCCACGACCTGGCCGTGTACACCCCGGAGGCCGCCACCCCCGTCCGGCTGACCTGGCTGGCCGCCCACCGCGACCGCGCCCGCTTCAGCGTGGGCGCCGGCCTCAGCTACGACGACCTGATCGCGGGCGAGCTGGACGCCTCCACCCGGGAGCGCTTCGCGCAGACCCTCCGCGACCTCGGCCTCGACCCCGCCGACTACCTCCTGATCCCCGCCCACCCCTGGCAGTGGGAGCACCGCCTCGCCACCACCTTCGCCGGCGAGGTCGCCCAGCGGCACCTCGTCCACCTCGGCCCGGGCGACGACACGCACCTCGCCCAGCAGTCGGTCCGCACCTTCTTCAACGCCGACCACCCCGAACGCCACTACGTGAAGACCGCGCTGTCCGTCCTCAACATGGGGTTCCTGCGCGGCCTGTCCGCCGCGTACATGGCCGGCACCCCCGCGATCAACGACTGGGTCGCCGACCTGGTCGCCGCCGACCCGACCCTGACCGCCGCCCGCTTCTCGATCCTGCGCGAGCGCGCCGCCGTCGGCTACCACCCGCTGCCGTACGAGGCCGCCACCGAGCCGGGCTCGCCGTACCGCAAGATGCTGGCCGCACTGTGGCGGGAGAGCCCGGTGCCCGGGCTGGGCCCGGGGCGGTCGGCGGCGACGATGGCCTCGCTGCTGCACGTCGATCCCGACGGCGGCTCCTTCGCCGCCGCGCTGATCGCCCGCTCCGGCGAGCCGCCCGAGCGCTGGCTGCGCGGCTACCTGGACGCGTACCTGGTGCCGGTCGTGCACTGCATGTACGCCCACCGCCTGGCCTTCATGCCGCACGGCGAGAACGTCATCCTCGTGCTCGACGCCGACGGCCGGGTGGAGCGGGTGGTCTTCAAGGACATCGCCGAGGAGATCGTGGTGATGGACCCGGAGGCGGATCTGCCGCCGGAGGTGCGGCGGGTCCGCGCCGCCATCCCGGACGACGAGCAGGCGCTGTGCGTGTTCACGGACGTCTTCGACTGCTTCCTCCGCTTCCTGTCCGCGATCCTGCACACCGGCCGGGTCCTGGACCAGGACGCCTTCTGGCGGACGGTCGCCGAGTGCGTCGCGGACTACCAGCGGGCCCACCCCGAGCTGGCCGGGCGCTTCCGCCGCCACGACCTGTTCGCGCCGAGCTTCGCCCGGTCCTGCCTGAACCGGCTCCAGCTCCGGAACAACCGCAGCATGGTCGACCTCGCCGACCCCTCGGCGGCACTCCAGTTCGTCGGAATACTGGACAATCCGCTCGCCGCTCACCCGTTCGGCCCTCACTAATCGCGCAGGGGTGCCCGAAAACGGGCAGGATTCTTGCAAAGCAGGGATGATCTGATGAGTATCAACGGGTGCCCGAACACCGGACGTCCTACGAAGACCTCATCGACCACCTGGTCCGCACCACGTCGCTGCACCGCGGCGAGGCGTCCCGGGTGGTGCTGGACGTCCTGGCCTACTTCGACGAGACGACCGAGGAGTACGTCCGCCGCAGGCACCGCGAGCTCCAGGTGAAGGGGCTGGTCAACACGGAGATCTTCGAGCGGATCGGCGAGGAGCTGCCGCACCGGGCGGTCGCCCCGGCCGCGCTCTCCCAGCGCCAGCTGCGCCGGATCGTCTACGGCTGACCGGGCACCCCCACCCGACCGGGCGCTCAGGGGCGCACCGGGCACCCCCGACAGGTACGACCGAGAGGGACGGCACATGTGCGGAATTGTCGGCTACATCGGCAGGCGTGACGTGGCACCACTGCTGCTGGAGGGCCTGCAGCGGCTGGAGTACCGAGGCTACGACTCGGCCGGCATCGTGATCACCGGCAGGTCCGGCGAGCTGCGGACCGTCAAGGCCAAGGGCCGGGTGCGCGACCTGGAGGCGCGCGTGCCCAAGCGCTTCGCCGGCACCACCGGCATCGCCCACACCCGCTGGGCCACCCATGGCGCGCCCAGCGACGCCAACGCGCACCCGCACCTCGACGCGGACAGCGCCGTCGCCATCGTGCACAACGGCATCATCGACAACGCCTCGGAGCTGCGCGCCCGGCTCACCGCCGAGGGCACCGTCTTCGCCTCGGAGACCGACACCGAGGTACTCGTCCACCTCATCGCCCGCTCGCAGGCCGACACGCTGGAGCAGCGGGTCAGCGAGGCGCTGCGCGCGGTCGAGGGCACCTACGGCCTCGCGGTGCTGCACCGCGACTTCCCGGACCGGATCGTGGTGGCCCGCAACGGCTCCCCGGTGGTGCTCGGCATCGGCGAGAAGGAGATGTTCGTCGCCTCCGACGTGGCCGCGCTCGTCGCCCACACCCGCCAGGTCGTCACGCTCGCGGACGGCGAGATGGCCACCCTCAAGTCCGACGACTTCCGCACGTACACCACCGAGGGCTCACGGACCACCGCCACGCCGACCACCGTGGAGTGGGAGGCCGAGTCGTACGACATGGGCGGTCACGACACCTACATGCACAAGGAGATCGCCGAGCAGGCCGAGGCGGTGGACCGGGTGCTGCGCGGACGGATCGACGACAAGTTCGCCACGGTGCACCTGGGCGGCCTCAACCTGGACCCGCGCGAGGCGCGCGGGGTGCGGCGGATCAAGATCCTCGGCTGTGGCACCAGCTACCACGCGGGCCAGATCGGCGCGCAGCTCATCGAGGAGCTGGCCCGTATCCCCGCGGACGCCGAGCCCGCCTCGGAGTTCCGCTACCGCAACCCGGTGGTCGACCCGGACACGCTGTACGTGGCGGTGTCGCAGTCCGGCGAGACGTACGACGTGCTGGCGGCCGTGCAGGAGCTGAAGCGCAAGGGCGCGCGGGTGCTCGGCGTGGTCAACGTGGTGGGTTCGGCGATCGCCCGGGAGGCGGACGGCGGCACCTACGTGCACGCCGGGCCCGAGGTGTGCGTGGTGTCCACGAAGTGCTTCACCAACACGGTGGTGGCCTTCGCGCTGCTCGCGCTGCACCTGGGCCGGATCAGGGACCTGTCGGTCGCCGACGGCCGGCGGATCATCGAGGGGCTGCGGCGGCTGCCCGGCCAGATCGACGAGATCCTCAAGGCGGAGCCGGAGATCAAGCGGCTGGCGCTGCACTTCGCGGACGCGAAGTCGATGCTGTTCATCGGCCGGGTGCGGGGCTACCCGGTGGCCCGGGAGGCGTCGCTGAAGCTGAAGGAGGTCAGCTACATCCACGCCGAGGCGTACCCGGCCTCCGAGTTGAAGCACGGCCCGCTGGCGCTGGTGGAGCCGGCGATGCCGACGGTGGCGATCGTGCCCGACGACGACCTGCTGGAGAAGAACCGGGCCGCGCTGGAGGAGATCAAGGCCCGCAGCGGCCGCATCCTGGCCGTGGCCCACCAGGAGCAGGAGAAGGCCGACCACACGATCATCGTGCCGAAGAACGAGGACGAGCTGGACCCGATCCTGATGGGCATCCCGCTGCAGCTCTTCGCGTACCACACCGCTCTCGCGCTTGGCCGGGACATCGACAAGCCGCGCAACCTGGCGAAGTCGGTCACCGTGGAGTGAGTCGCGGCCCCTGGAACACCCGTGGTGGGCCCGGACCGCACCCCGGCCGGGCCCGCCGCACGGGCCGAACAGACCGCGCCCGCACCGGCCGGGCCGCTACGGAATGACCACCACCGGCCGCTGCGCCCGGCGAGCCAGCCGCCCGGCCACCGAACCGAAGATCCGGCCGACCATGCCGTGCGTGCCGCCGACCACGATCGCGTCGGCTTCGTACTCCTTGCCGACCTCCTCCAGCTCGTGGCAGATGTCGCCGCCGCGCTCCACCAGCACCCAGGAGATCTCGGCGAGGTGGTCGGCGCAGGCCAGCTCCAGACCGAGCACCTCGGTGCGGTGGTCGGGCACGTCGACGAAGACGGGTGGCTCGCAGCCGGCCCAGACGGTGGCGGGCAGCCGGTTGGCGACATGCACGATGATCAGTGCGGAGTGCGTTCTGCGGGCCATCCCGATCGCGTACGACAGGGCCCGCTCGCTGGAGAGGGACCCATCGAAGCCGACGACGACGCCGTGCCGGAAGGCCGGGTCGCAGGAGTGGTGCCGCGCGGTGGCCAGCTCGGGGACCGCCGCGGAGTCGGCAAGCGGCCTGCCGTCGGCGGGCTCGGGAATCTCATGAGCGGCCATGATGCGGATTCTCGGCGAGGGCGGCGCTGACGCGCCGAGCAGCGGACAAGACGTTTCTCGCGGGGCGGGCCGCCGCAGCGGCCGGTTTCGGCCAGTTCACCACTTCCCGTCCCACTCCCTCCAGGGTACGGCCGGCGCAAGCGCCTGCACAGAGCTGACGTGCCCTTCACAGGCTCTTCCGTACGTCTTCCGTACCCGGAGTTCCCAGGAGAATGCCGGAGGGAAGCCAAGAGCGCAACGGCACCGCGCCAATGAGTGCGACGCCATCGCGCCAACCGGCTGCACGGTTCGGCGCACGGGCGCACCGCGGGGGCGCATTGCGGCCACCTCCCCGACAACTCCCGTCACCACCTTCCGCCCAGCCCGACCAGCACCGCGTGCACCGCGCCGGCGGCGGTCACACAGGTGCAAGTTCACCCCGGAATACCCGCGAAAGCCGTACGCGCATTCCGCACCGGAGCAGCGATTTTCGGCCAACTTGGCGCCGTTACGCATTCGTTGGCGGCCGTGCGCACTAACACCTGCGCCACCAGCGGTTCTACGATGCGGCAGGACGCGGACGGTGCGGTCCGGGGTCCCGGCGACATGAGGCGTACTTCCCAGCGGGCCGCCTGGGTGAAACGCTTCGTGATCGAATGCTTTACGCCACGTTGCCTTGTCGACTTAGCGTCAGATGGTGAACTTGTCACTAACGCCCCACCTGACACAGTAGATTTGATCATGGGTGACTGCGCTGGACAGCGGGGGATTACGTGCAGGACCGAGGGGACGACGCGTCGATACGAGGGGGGCTTGAGCTCCATGAGCCAGGAGTCCAGTTCCGGTACGGCGGCGGACACTCCGTCGCAAGCACCATCGGCATCGCCTCGCGCCATCCGCAAGCTCTCCGCGCGCCGCCGGCCCGAGGTCGTCGCGGTGCTGCTCTTCAGCGGTGGTCCGATCTTCGAGAGTTCCATACCCCTGTCCGTCTTCGGCATCGACCGGCAGGACGCGGGCGTGCCCCGCTACCGGCTGCTGGTCTGCGCCGGCGAGGAGGGTGCGCTGCGCACCACCGGCGGGCTCGAACTGACCGCGCCCTACGGCCTTGAGGCGCTCGCCCGGGCCGGCACCGTGGTGGTGCCGACCTGGCGCTCGATATCCCAGGCCCCGCCGCCCGAGGCGCTGGACGCGATCCGTCGCGCGCACGAGGAGGGTGCCCGGATCATCGGCCTGTGCACCGGCGCCTTCGTGCTCGCCGCCGCCGGCCTGCTGGACGGCCGCCCGGCCACCACGCACTGGATGTACGCGCCGACGCTGGCCAAGCGCTATCCGTCGGTGCACGTGGACCCGCGCGAGCTGTTCGTGGACGACGGCGACGTGCTCACCTCCGCCGGGACCGCGGCCGGCATCGACCTGTGCCTGCACGTGGTGCGCACCGACCACGGCACGGACGCGGCCGCCGCGCTCGCCCGCCGGCTGGTCGTGCCGCCGCGCCGGGCGGACTGGCAGACCGGGCAGCGGCACATGGACCGGTCTTTACCAGAGGAGATCGGCGCGGACCCGCTGGCCGAGGTCGTCGCGTGGGCGCTGGAGCATCTTCACGAGCAGTTCGACGTCGAGGCGCTGGCCGCGCGCGCCTACATGAGCCGGCGCACCTTCGACCGCCGGTTCCGCTCGCTGACCGGCAGCGCGCCGTTGCAGTGGCTGATCACGCAGCGGGTGCTCCAGGCGCAGCGGCTGCTGGAGACATCGGACTACTCGGTCGACGAGGTGGCCGGGCGGTGCGGGTTCCGCTCGCCGGTGGCGCTGCGCGGGCACTTCCGGCGGCAGCTCGGCTCGTCCCCCGCGTCGTACCGCGCCGCGTACCGGGCCCGCAGGCCGCAGGACGACAGCGACCGCGCCGCGCCGCCTCCCGAGGTGCCACCTGCGCGCAGGGGCGGTCCGGGCGGCGGGTCCGCGGCCGGGGCCGGGGCCGGGGCCGCACACGGCCACGGCCACGGGAACGGGAACGGGAACGCCCACGGGAGTGGGAGCGGGCACGGCGGCGGGCACGGCTCCGCGACCGGAGCGGGGGCCGGAGCGGGGGCCGGAGCCGGTGGCAGTCCCGGCGCCGGTCCTGGTGGCGGCTCGCAGGTGCTGGCCGCTCCGGCCAAGGGCGACCCGGACGCGTACACCACGTCCGCACGGGTCCCGGAGCAGTCCGGGCGGCCCGATCCGGCCGACGGGCCGGCCCGCGGGCGGCTGCGTGCCGGGCGCGGGCTGGGAGCCGCCCTCCCGGGACCGCGTGATCGCCCGTAGGGTGAGACACATGAACGACCGGATGGTGTGGATCGACTGTGAGATGACCGGCCTCTCGCTGGCGCATGACGCGCTGATCGAGGTGGCCGCGCTCGTCACCGACTCCGAGCTCAACGTCCTCGGCGAGGGGGTGGACATCGTGATCCGCCCGCCCGCCGAGGCGCTGGAGACCATGCCGGAGATCGTCCGGCAGATGCACACCACCTCCGGACTGCTGGAGGAACTGCCCGACGGGGTCGGCATGGCCGAGGCGGAGAAGGCCGTCCTGGACTACATCCGCGAGCACGTCGCCGAGCCGCGCAAGGCCCCGCTGTGCGGCAACTCCGTCTCCACCGACCGCGGCTTCCTCGCCCGGGACATGCCGACGCTGGAGCAGCACCTGCACTACCGCATCGTGGACGTCTCCTCGGTGAAGGAACTGGCCCGCCGCTGGTACCCGCGGGCGTACTTCAACAGCCCCGAGAAGAACGGCAACCACCGCGCGCTCGCCGACATCCGCGAGTCCATCGCCGAGCTGCGCTACTACCGCGAGGCCGTCTTCGTGCCCGCCCCCGGCCCCGACACGGACACCGCCCGCGCGATCGCCGCCAAGCACGTCCTTCCGCCGGCTCCGCACCCCGCCGGATAAGCGGGCGCGACCACCCCTCCCCACCCTGTACACTTTTCCAGGCGGCGCCACCCCGGTAGGGAAAAGCGCCGCTCATGGTGGGTGTAGCTCAGATGGTAGAGCACCTGGTTGTGGTCCAGGATGTCGCGGGTTCGAGTCCCGTCACTCACCCTCACGCGAGGCGGCCGCTGATCTGCTCCGGCAGAACAGCGGCCGCTTTCGTCTGCGCGGGCCACCGCGTCACCGGGCGGCCAGGCCGCCAAGTCACCGCGCCACCACGTCACCGGGCCGGCGGGCCACCTGGGCACCTTCACCGCGCGCGGGCGGGAAGCGGCATGATGATCGCGTGATCACTCGATACGAACGGCCCGAGGGCAGCGCGCCCGTCAACGGATACAGCCACGCGGTCGCCTTCACCGGCACGACCGTCGTCGTCTCGGGGCAGGTGCCCGTGGACGCGGACGGGACGCTGGTCGGCGAGGGCGACGCCGAGGCGCAGGTCCGGCAGGTGTTCGCGAACCTGGCGTCCGTCCTGGACGCCGCGGGCGCGGACCTCGCGGACGTCGTGAAGATCACCGTCTTCCTCACCGACATCGGCTCCGACCTGGCCGCCTTCCGCCGGGTGCGGGACGAGCACTTCGACCCGGCCCGGCTGCCCGCCAGTTCGCTGGTCCAGGTCTCGGCCCTGGTCCATCCGGCGTTCCGGGTGGAGATCGAGGCGATGGCCGTGGTCGACGGCGCGAAGGCGTAGGGCGCGGCACCCGAGACCGGCCCTCGGCACGCAGCCCCCGGCACCCAGCACACGGACACGGACACGGGCCCCGGTACGCAGGCGCCGAGCCGCAGCACACCGGCACGGGCGCGCGATACGGCGCCGGCGGCCCGCCCCCGCACTCTCGGCGAGGGGCGGGCCCCGGCGCCCGGGCCGGGGACGGGCGGCGGCGGGCCGGGAGCGGTCAGGCCGCCCGGGTCATCTCCCGCCGCCCCCGCCTCCGGGGGCCTGGTGGCGCTATTCCTCGAAGAGCAGGGCGTACGTGCCCATCGCCATCGCGATGTCCGCCTCCGCCCAGAACCGGTGGTAGGTGAAGGTCGGCACGGCCCCGCCGTTCAGGTAGTCCGCGACCTTCGACCAGTTCGGGTCGTCCTTGTAGAAGGACCGCAGCTCCAGGAAGGTGGAGCTGGAGTCGATCTTGTCGCCGTTCGGCATCGTCCCGGTCCAGCCGGACGGCACGTACACCGGGTCGGAGAACCGCGAGTAGTCCGCGCGGGTCTCCGGGGCCGCGATGCCCAGCGGGTCCTGGTAGTGGTCCCACATGCCGTCGAGCAGGGCCTTCGACTCCGCCTGGGCCGCGGTGTCACCGGACTTGGCGGCGTAGTAGGCGAGCGTCTTGGCGTAGGCCGCGGTGACGCCCAGGTCGTCGCCGTAGGACGTGACCGTCACGTGCAGGCCGGAGTTGGCGCCCGGACTGGCCGGGTTCCAGGTGTCCGGTGCGCCGGACCACGCGAGGTCGGACGGGATCTGGAAAGTGCCGTCCGCGTTCACCGTGGTCTCGGACATCGCCCAGTTCACCCACTTGGCCAGGATCGCCTTGGCCTTCGCGTCACCGGTCTGCTGGTAGTACTCCGCGACCCGCTCCATCGACCACGCCTGCATGCCGAACCACTGGTTCGACGGCGGGTCGTGGTAGACGGGCTCCCAGTCGTACGCCATCCCGTAGAAGGTGGGCGTGCCGGCCGGGGGCTGGGCGTAGGCGCCGTCCCAACTGTTCGTGGCGCCACCGGCGATGGCGCCCTCGTCGGACTGGAGCCACTGGTAGAACTCCAGCTGCCGGCCCAGGCTGGTGGTCCAGTCCTGCTTGCCGGTGGCCGACTTGGGCGCCATGTTGGCGTCGGTGGTCAACGCGTAGGCCGCCAGCGGGTTCTGGTAGCCGAAGTGCGAGGCGCCGTCGCCGATCCGCCAGGCCCAGCCGCCGCCGGAGCCGGTCGAGCCGCCCCAGGCGTAGTACCAGGACAGCAGGTAGTGCTCGCTGTCCTTGCCGGTGCCGGCCGGGCACGAGGTGGGGCTCGTGCAACCGCCGATCTTCTTGAAGTACTTGTCGAAGAACGAGTAGCGCAGGTAGTCGCCCATCTCGCCGGCCTTCGCGACGGTGGCCTTCACGTCGGCCTCCTTGCCCTGCTCCTGCGCCCAGGTGTCCGCCCAGTAGGCGGCCTGGATCGCCCGCGCGTCGGCGTCCGGCGCGTCCGTGTACTTCCACTGCGTGGCGTAGTTGGAGTCGCCGGTGAACAGGTCCAGATATCCGTTCTTGCCGCCGTACTTGAAGTCGTCGCAGGTCGGCTGGGGTACGGTCTCCCAGACCGACTCCTGCGAGCCGCGCTGGAAGGTGTTGATGTACGACGGCCCCTTCGCCGTCGGGCCCAGCTCGCAGCCGCCACCGGGCGTGTCACCGTAGCCGTAGACGTTGTCGACGTCCTCCAGCCAGTGCATGCCGTAGATGTCGTCGGTGCCGTACGCCGACTTCAGCTCACCCGCGATCGGGTCCTGACCGACCGGCACGCTGCCGTCGAGCTGCGACGGGTACTCCGAGGGCAGGTCGTGCTCCGGCGCGTAGGTCGCCGGTGAACTCGCGTTGTAGTAGCTGTTCGTGGGCTGGTCGGCGTGGGTGGGGATCATGTACTTCTCCATGGTCGCCCAGGCCGCGTTGAACTTGCTCCAGTCCTGGGTGACCTGGCCGTACATCGCCTGTAGCCAGATCATGTACGAGTACGCCTCGGAGGTCGTCTCGTGGCCGTAGTCCGGGGCCTCCACGATCAGCGTCTCCACCGAGTGGTACGGAATCCCCTCGGGTGAGAAGTAGCCGGAGGCCGGGTCGGTGATCTTGCCGTACAGCGACAGGAAGCGCGCGTCGTAGTCGCTGGTGGCGCCGATCTCCGTGGCGGTCACGCTCGCCTTGAGATAGCCGTCGGCCGTCGCGGTGAAGGTCGCCGCGCCGGTGCCGCCGCTGTCGGCCGCGAGGGTGACCTGCTGCGTGGTGCTCCAGTTCGACGGGGTGAAGGTCAGGCTCGCGCCGGACGTGACGCTCAGCCCGGTGTTGCCCGCGGAACGCGCCACCGCCACCGTGACATCGGAGGTCGGAGCGCTGGACAGCTTCACCGCGAAGCCGCCGGTGCCGCCCTGCTGGACGGAGACCTGCGCCGGGGTGGCCACGATCGACGGCCCGGCCACCACGTGCAGGCCCACCGGCGTGGACTCGGCGCTCGCGCCGAGACTGTCGTACGCCTTGGCGTACACCGAGTAGTCCCCGGCCGGAACCGACGACCAGTCCGTGGTGTAGGGCGCGGTGGTGTCGGTCCCCAGCAGCACGTCGTCGCTGTAGAACTCGACCTTGGTGATCGTCGCGCCGTCCGCGGCCACGGCGGTGGCCGCCAGCGGGATGTCGGCGCCCGCGTTGTACGTGGCGCCGGCCGCGGGGCTGGTCAGCACCGGCAGCGGCGGCTGGTGCGCGCCGCCGCAGGCCGTGCCGTTGACGGCGAACGCGGTGGGTGCCGCGTTGCTGCCCGTGTAGGTGAAATTGGCACTCGCGGTGACGCTGCCGCCGGCCGCGATTGTCTTGTTCCAGTCCAGCGACTTGACAGTCACGGCCTTGCCGGCCTGCGACCAGTCGCCGTTCCAGCCGCTCTGCAGCGTCTGGTCACCGGAGTACGCGTAGGTCAGCGTCCAGCCGTCGATCGGGGCGTCGCCGAGGTCGGTGATCTTGGCGTTGGCGGTGAAGCCGCCGCCCCAGTCGTTGGTCGTGTAGTCGACGGCGCACCGGATGTCCGCCGCGTGCGCGGCCGTGCCGCCCGCCACCGTCATGGCGAGCGGCACGGCGAGCGCGGCCGTGAAGGCCGTCACCAGCCTTCTCAGCCGCTTTCTGAAAGGTCTTCCTCTGGGCATGCGAGAGGTCCTCCTCGCGGTTCGTTGTGGGGGGAACGTGGGGGGAAGTGCAACTGAACCAGTGGGAGCGCTCCCACCATCGGGGTGCCACGAAGCGCTGTCAAGAGGCCGATCGCAACGGCATGCCCATGCCGTCTCAACCGCCAATTGCTCCTGAAAACCGCCCACTTCATCACGGTCGAGCCGACCGGAAACCGACCCGGCCTTTACCTCACCCCTACCGGGACGGACGGTGACCCGCTAGGGTCTCCGGCGGACCAGTGGGAGCGCGTCCATGTTCCTTCCCCGTTTGCGCACCACCCGGGCCACGAGGCGGCCCGCACCGCCGGGCCCGCCCGGCTTTCGGGCCGCCTCGTCCGCGCCCGCCCCGGGCCCCACACCCACCCCCACAGCACATCGGCACGTCCGGCACCTCGCACGTCCGGCACCTCGCACCACCGCACCACCGCACCACCCTCCCCCCACCACCCCCCACACTCCCAGGAGTCGCACATGCGACGACCAACACGTACCGCGGCGCTCTCCGTCGCCGCCGTCACCACGGCGGCGGCCGCCGCCGCGCTGCTGCCCGCGCTCGGCGCCGGCGCCGCGGCCGGCGCCACCCCGGCCTGCACGGTGGCCTACTCGGTGACCAACCAGTGGGACGCCGGCTTCCAGGGCGACGTCGTGATCACCAACAACTCCGCCGCCACCACCAGTTGGCGGCTCACCTTCGACTTCCCCGGCGGCCAGCACGTCACCCAGGGCTGGAACGGCACCTGGTCGCAGGCCGGCAGCACCGTGAGCGTGGCGTCCGAGTCGTACAACGGCGTGATCCCCAGCGGCGGCAGCATCAGCGCCGGGTTCCTCGGCGACTGGTCCGGCGGCAACCCGAGCCCGACCGCGTTCACGCTCAACGGCACCACCTGCAACGAGGACGACGGCACCGCTCCCCCGACCACTCCGCCCACCACGCCCCCGACCACCCCGCCGGGCGACGGCGGCGGCGACCCGGCCCCGCCGAAACTGCACGTCTCCGGCAACGAGTTGGTGGACTCCACCGGGAAGCAGGTGGTGCTGCACGGCGTGAACCGCTCCGGCACCGAGTTCGCCTGCGCGCAGGGCAACGGCATCTTCGACGGCCCGGTCGACGACACGGCGATCGACGCGATCACCAGCTGGAAGGGCGTCAACGCGGTCCGCGTCCCGCTCAACGAGGACTGCTGGGAGGGACTTTCGTACGTGCCGGCGGAAGACGGCGGCGCCGCCTACATCGCGGCGATCACCGACTGGGTGAACCGGCTGGTCGCGCACGGCATCACGCCCATCCTCGACCTGCACTGGACGCACGGCCTGTACACCGGCAACTCGGCGGGCTGCTCGGACGTCAACGCCACCTGCCAGAAGCCGATGCCGGACGCGCAGTACGCCATCCCGTTCTGGCAGAGCGTCGCGGACACCTTCAAATCCGACACCTCGGTCGTCTTCGACCTGTTCAACGAGCCCTACCCGGACCGCGCCACCTCCACCTCGGAGCAGGCGTGGACCTGCTGGCGGGACGGCGGCACCTGCCCGGGCATCGGCTACCAGGTGGCCGGCATGCAGGACCTGGTCGACGCGGTACGCGGCACCGGCGCGCAGAACGTGATCATGCTCGGCGGCCTGGCGTACTCCAACGACGAGACCGGCTGGCTGGCCCACGAGCCGACCGACCCGACCGGCAACCTCGCCGCCTCCCTGCACGTCTACAACTTCAACTCGTGTGCCAACCAGTCCTGCTGGGACTCGCAGATCGCCCCGGTCGCCGCCCAGGTGCCGCTGGTGGCGGGCGAGATCGGTGAGAACACCTGCGCCCACGCCTTCACCGACACCTTCATGAACTGGCTGGACGCGCACCACCTGTCCTACCTGGGCTGGACCTGGAACACCTGGGACTGCTCCTCCGGCCCGTCGCTGATCTCCTCTTACGACGGAACGCCCACCGCCTACGGGCAGGGCCTCAAGGACCATCTGGCCGCGCTGGGCTGAGTTCGGCCGGGCTCCCGGCGCCCCCGGACAGGGCGGTCCCGTACACGGATGGCGTGTACGGGGCCGCCCCTTCGCGCATGTCCGGGTTGTCCGGCGATTCCCGCGTGAGCAGCGGGTTGTCCGTTCGGGACTCGAAACGGCGACAGTGCTCAACAGGCCAGTATTGAACAACTTATTGACGCCGATGTACGGGCCTTGTAAACATCACCTCGCCAGAGAGCGCTCTCTCACACGCGTCCCCCTGGCCTCCATCACGGACCCCCACCCGGTTGAGGAGATACCAAATGTCAGGCAGCACTTCGCTGTTGGTGCGGCCACGGCCCGGACGGCACGACAGATCCCGGCCGTATCTCATCCTTGCCCTCCTGCTCGCGCTGACGGCGGGCCTCGCCCTCGTCGTCACCTCGCAGTCGCCGGCCCGCGCGGCCGGCGCCCTCCTGTCGCAGGGGCGACCCGCCACCGCCTCGTCGGTCGAGAACGCGGGCACCCCGGCCTCCGCCGCGGTCGACGGCGACACCGGCACCCGCTGGTCCAGCGCCGCGGCCGATCCCCAGTGGCTCCGCGTCGACCTGGGCAGCAACCAGTCGATCAGCCAGGTGACCCTCAACTGGGAGACGGCGTACGCGAAGGCGTTCAAGATCCAGACCTCGGTCAACGGCACCGACTGGACCGACGTCTACTCCACCACCACCGGGACCGGCGGCAACCAGACCCTGTCCGTAAACGGTTCCGGCCGCTATGTCCGCATGTACGGCAGCCAGCGCGCCACCCAGTACGGCTACTCGCTCTGGGAGTTCCAGGTCTACGGCGGCGGCGGCGTCACCCCGACCGCGTGCGCCACCGACAACGCGGCGCAGGGCAGGACGGCCGCGGCGTCCTCCACCGAGAACGCGGCCTCCCCGGCCTCCGCGGCGGTCGACGGCGACACCGGCACCCGCTGGTCCAGCGCGTTCAGCGACCCGCAGTGGCTGCGGGTGGACCTCGGCGCCTCGGTACCGCTCTGCAGCGTCGGCCTCAACTGGGAGACCGCGTACGCCACCGCCTACCAGATCCAGGTCTCGGACGACGCCACCAACTGGACCACGGTGTACTCCACCACGACCGGCACCGGCGGCATACAGAACATCGACGTCACCGGCACCGGCCGCTACGTCCGCGTCTACACCACCGCGCGGGCCACGGCGTACGGCGTGTCGCTGTGGGAGTTCTCGGTGCACCTGGCCGCGGGCACCACCACACCCCCCACCAGCCCTCCGCCCACCGGTGGTGACGACTCCTTCTGGGGCGACACCAGCCAGATCCCGGCCGCGAACAACGTGATGGAGGTCGCGATACTCAACCGGACCAACGGTGCGTATCCCGACAGCCAGGTCTACTGGAGCTTCGACGGCCAGGAGCACTCGATCGCCGAGCAGCCGTACTTCGACATGCCGGCCAACTCGTCGGGCCGGATGTACTTCTACGTCGGCTCGCCGAACAGCCAGTACAACGACTTCATCGAGTTCACGATCGGCCCGGACGTCTTCAACGGCAACACCACCCGGGTGGACGCCTGGGCGCTGCCGCTGGCCATCCGGCTGCACTCGCACACCGGTCAGGACATCCAACTCGGCGACAACCAGGACCTCTTCACCACCAGCCGCGACCAGGTCTTCCAGGAGTTCCAGGACGCCGTGCCGCAGCAGTTCAAGGTGCTGGCGCAGACCCAGGCGCCGTACCGGATCATCGCCCCGGGCAGTGACCCGAGCTTCCGGGCCGGCGGCGCCAACGAGAACTACTTCACCTCCTACGCCCAGTCGGTCGGCGTGAACGCGGCGACCTCGGACATCTTCGGCTGCGCGGGCTCGCTGGCCGGCGACCCGAGCATGTGCGCCGCGCTCAACCGGCACACCGCCACCCTCCCGGCCGACCAGCAGCAGGACCCGACGAAGTTCTACTCGGGCGACCCGGCCAACTGGTACGCCAAGTTCTGGCACGACCACGCCATCAACGGGCTGGCCTACGGCTTCCCGTACGACGACGTGGCCGGGCAGGCGGCGTACGCCTCGATGCAGAACCCGCAGTGGATGGAGGTCGCGGTCGGCTTCTAGCCCCGCGACCGGCGCGGTCCGCACGGCCCCCCACATCTTCCCCACGCCGTGCGGACCGCGTTCCCCCCGAGAACCGTTTCCCGCAGATCCCCCCACAGGAGCCGCCGGGGGCGGGCCGGGCACACGAATCCGCGTGTGCCCCGGCTCGCCCCCGGCGGTGCTTCCGCGTCCGGCCCAACCCGACTACCTATACGTGACAGATTCGCCGCCCGCTCCCGCTCCGTACCGTCGTGACCAGCGACGACACGGCACACCGGTGCCGGTCACGACACATGGGAGAACGCCATGAGCGACATCCAGCACCTGGTCGAGCAGTACATCGGCATCTGGAACGAGGCGGACCCGGCCCTGCGCACCTGGAAGATCGCCGAGGTGTTCGCCGAGAACGGCAGCTACACCGACCCGCTCGCGGACGTCACGGGCCGGGCCGCCTTCGGCGAGGTGGTCGCCGGGGCCCAGGCCCAGTTCGCGGGCCTGGTCTTCACCCTCGGCCCGGTCGACGCCCACCACAACATCGCCCGCTTCACCTGGGAGTTGGGCCCCGCGGGCGGCGAGTCGCTGGTGGTCGGCTTCGACGTGGTGTCGGTCGGCACGGACGGCCTGATCCACAGCGTCCACGGCTTCCTCGACAAGGTCCCCGCCGGCGCCTGACCCGCGCCCGACCTCAGCGGGTACCCAGATAGATCAGGAACGCGACCACCACGACGGCCACCGCGACAGCGAAGACCGCAGCACCGCCCTCCTTCCCCCCGGTCCCGCGAACGGGACCCTGGCCGGCCGAACCCCCCACGCCAGGGTCCCCGTCATACCCGCTGTGGTGAACGTGGTGGCCGTGATGCCCACCGTGATGCCCGCTGTGCCCGCCGCCGCTGTGCCCGGAGTCGCCGTGCCCGCCGCCGTCCATGGGTGCCTCCCGGGAGCCGGGCCACGCGCGGACAACGCGTGACCGTGTGCGAACTACGACGGTCCGGCACCCGAATCCGGTTCCTCGCCGTCACTACGCTGGGCCGTATGGGTGATCTCATCAGCGATCGGGAACGACTCCGCCACGTCGAGCAGTTGTACGAAGCAGCGACGTTCGGTGGCGACCGGACAGCACCCGCGCGGGCCGAGCGGGTGCTCGACGGACTGGCGGCGGACCTGGCGCTCGCCCGCGGCAAAACCTTGCACGCACGCTATCTGACAGACCGAAAGGAGGTGGTCGAAGGGCAAGAAGGAGAGCTGTTCCAGCAGGCGGTGCCCCTCTACCGCGCGCTCGGCGACATCCGCGGCGAAGGCGAGGCCCTCTTCTGGCTCGGCGCCTGGCACCAAGTGGTCCAGGAGGCATACGGCAAGGCGGTGCCGTGCTTCCAACGGTCCTACGACCTGGCCGAGTCGGCCGGCGACCGACTCACCCAGTCATACGCCACACGCCACCTGGGGTTCGCAGCGGAGCCATCCGGCCACCTGGACGAAGCCCGCGCACGCTTCGAACAGTCAGTCCAACTACGCGAGGACCTGGGCCTCCCCGCCGCCGCGGCCGCGGCCCAACTCGCCCTCGCCGAGTTCCTCTGGCACTCCTGCGGCGACCACGACTCGGCACAACGTCTACTGGACCAGGCCCACACAACGGCCACGCAGTGCGCCGCGGCCGGCGTTCTCCAGTGGATAGCCGACGCGCGCACCCGCATGTAGCGAAACCCCGCACCACCGCCCCACCACAAACACCCCCCCCCCACCGAGCAGCCACCCACCCACCACAAGCACCCCAACCGATTAGGAGCCCACACCACAATCACCCCCCACCGAGGAGAAGCCCACCCACCACCAGACGGCCAAGCGCCCCCACCGAGCAGCCACCCACCCACCACAAACACCCCAACCGATTAGGAGCCCACACCACAATCACCCCCACCGGGGAGAAGCCGACACCCCTCACCCAATCAACCGATCCAGCAACTCGAAGGTCTCGTAAGGCTGGTCGTAGTCCCCGAAGTGCCCGTCATCGCGCACGATCTGGGTGCCGCCCAGCCGCTCGAACATCGCGCGGCCCTGACGGTCGTCGCAACCGTACGGGTCCACGCGGGAGTTGATGAAGTACAAGTCCCGAACATGCGACCTGATCGCCGCCCAGTCGTACGCGTCCTGGAGCACCGGCTCCTCCGACTCGTTCGGCCGCGTGGCGTACCCCGCCACGAGCACCGCCTGCGCCACCTCCACCTCGATGTGCTCCAACACCGCCAGCAGCAGCGCGGCGCCCCCGGAGTGCCCCACCAGCACCGTCTCCTCGTCGAACCGCTGCTCGGCCAGCACCTTCGGCAGAAACGTCCCGATCGGCTCCACATTCAGCTCCGGATAGTGCGGAACCTCCACGGAGTACCCCCGCTCCGCCAACCTCCGCCCCAGCCACGGATACCAGGCCACCCCCGGGTTCGCCCCGGTCCCGTGAAACACCACCGCATTCCGCGCCATGCCCCGCTCCCTCCTCGCCTCACACGTCAGCCCACCGTACCGGCGCCCACGACCAGAACAGCGCCCTCATCCCCCAATCCGGCGCGCCCTCAAGCCAAGCGCACACCAACCCCGGCGCCCCGCACACCCGGACCGGAGCGGGGGCGAAGGTGGCGGGGTTCGAGACGTTCGTATATTTGTGGCGCGCGGAAGAGGGCACCGCTACGAAATGACCCGCAGGCGCCGTAAATATGCAGTCTCGAACCCCGCCGCCGGCGCCCCCGCGACCGCAACCACCCACCGCAGCACCCCCGTTACGGACAACGGCGCCCCCGCAGCGGCGCCGCTACCTGCACCCGCACCCACCCCTCACACGGACTCGCGCCGCACCAATTCCGTCGCGAGCACCACATGCCGCCGCACCGACTCCCGCTCAGCGATCTCCTCCAGCAGCACCCGCGCCATCGTCCGCCCCATCTCCTCCGTCGGCTGCCGCACCGACGTCAACGCCGGGTCCATATGCCGCGCGATAGCCGAATCCTCGAACCCCACCAGCGCCACATCATCCGGCACCCTCCGCCCCTCCTCCCGCAGCACCGCCCGCGCCCCGGCCGCCATCACATCCGACGCCGCGAACACCCCGTCCACATCAGGCCGCCGCGCCAGCAACTCCCGCATGGCCCGCCGCCCACCCTCCTCGGTGAAGTCCCCGGCGGCGATGAGTTCCTCGGAGGAGCCCCCGGACGACCCGGACGACCCGAACGGCCCGGAAAACCCAGGAGAAGAAGCCCCGCCCCCGCCCCCCAACCCCGCCTCGGCCACCGCCTGCCGATACCCGTCCAACCGCGACCGCGCCACATACATGTCCAGCGGCCCGGTGATCGTCGCGACCCGCCGCCGCCCCCGCTCGATGAGATGCGCGACAGCCGCCCGCGCCCCACCCACATTGTCGGCGTCCACATACGACACCGACTCCAGATCCGACCGCCGCCCGTTGAGCACCGCGGGCATGTCGAGCTGCTCCAGCAGATCCGGCAGCGGATCATCCTCGTGCACGGACACCAGCAGCACCCCGTCCACCCGATGCGCCGCCAGATACTGCGCGAAGCGCGCCCGCTCCTTCGGCGTCCGAATCAACGTCAGCAGCAACTGCATGTCCGTGTCGGCCAGTTCCGCCCCGATCCCCCGGATGATGTCCGAGAAGTACGGCTCCGCGAACAACCGCGTCTCCGGCTCGGGAATGACCAGCGCGATCGCGTCCGTACGGTTTCCGGCCAGCGCCCGGGCCGCCCGGTTCGGCACGTAACCGAGCTCGGCGATCGCCGCCTCCACCGCCGCCTTCGCCCGCTCACTGACCCGCGGTGACCCGTTGATCACCCGGGAGACCGTGCCGCGCCCCACCCCCGCGCGCACGGCGACCTCCTCAAGGGTGGGCCGTCCGCTGTGCCGCCCGTTCATGGCCACTGGAGCCTCCTGTACTCATTGCGCGCCACCTTAGCGCGAGGTCCATCCGCTGAGGCGCAGCTCGTGAGAGCGCTCCCACGTTACAAGCACCCACGCCGGCCTCCGGCGATGCCCGCGCGAGGCCATCCGTTCAAGAAGTGACCATCCGTCCGCCCCGGACACGTTCCGGCAACGAAATCGACTTCACATCTTGACACTGACCCCTCCCAGGCGTGAGTGTTCCGGCAAGCCTAGTGGGAGCGCTCCCACACAGCGTTCCCACACATTGCGCTCGACGATCGAAGATCACCCGGGGACAAGCTCCACCGCATCACCCGCACCACCGCACCGCACGACCCACCCTGACAAGGAGAGTGGAATGCGCACTTCCGGCAGAACCCGCAAGGCCGCCGTCATCGCGGTCGCGGGTCTCGCAGCCTGCGCGACCCTGATCACCGGCTGCAGCAGCAACAGCAAGGACGACAGCAAGGGGAGCTCGTCCAACGAGAAGATCACCCTGCGCATCGGTGACTACGGCGCGTTCGGCTACGACGACAAGACGGGCGCGAAGCTCTTCGCCGAGTACCACAAGCTGCACCCGAACATCACCGTCAAGGAAGACAACGTCTCCGACAGCGGCGTGTACTGGAACTCCCTGAAGCTGCACCTCAACCAGACCAGCGGCCTCGACGACATCCAGGCGATCGAGATCGGCTTCGTGGCGAACGCGACCCAGCCGCAGTACGCGAACAAGTTCGTGGACTTCAAGTCGGTCAAGGGCTTCAACGCCGGTGACTGGCTGGACTACAAGGAGAAGGAGGCCACCACCTCCGACGGCAAGATCATCGGTGTCGGCACCGACGTCGGCCCGACCGCGATCTGCTACCGCAAGGACATGTTCAAGGCGGCCGGGCTGCCGACCGACCGGAACGAGGTCGCCGCGCTGTGGGCGGGCGACTGGCAGAAGTTCGTGGACGCCGGCAAGAAGTTCCAGGCGAAGGCCCCCAAGGGCGTGGCCTTCACCGACTCCGCCGGTGGCCTGTTCAACGCGGTGCTGTCCAGCCAGACCACGCAGTACTCCGACCAGAGCGGCAAGCTGGTCTACGCCTCCAGCCCCGGTGTGCAGACCGCCTGGAACCTGTCCGCCGAAGCGGTGCAGGACGGGCTGACCGCCAAGCTCCAGCAGTTCGACACCACCTGGACCTCCGCGTTCAAGACCAACAAGTTCGCCACCGTGGCCTGCCCGAGCTGGATGATCGGCCAGGTCGCCTCGAACTCCGGTCCCGCCAACAAGGGCAACTGGGACATCGCCCAGCCGCCGCAGGCCGGCAACTGGGGCGGTTCGTTCCTCGGCGTCCCGAAGTCGGGCAAGCACCTGGCCGAGGCCGAGGCGCTGGCCCAGTGGCTGACCGCCCCGGCGCAGCAGGTCAAGGTCTTCCAGAAGTTCGGCAACATCCCGTCGACGAAGGCCGGTCTTGACGACCCGGCGGTGGCGAACACCACCAACCCGTACTTCCCGGGCACCCCGGTCGGCAAGATCTTCTCGGACACCGCGCACAACATCCAGCCGGCCCCGATCGGTCCGAACGACGGCACCGTGAAGGACATCATCACGAAGAACGGCCTGCTCGACATGGAGCAGCGCCACACGTCCAAGGACGCGGCCTGGAAGAAGGTCCAGGCCACGGTGAAGGACCAGGTCACCACGAGCTGACCGGAGTTCGGGGCCGCCCGGCAGTGACTCCCACCTGCCGGGCGGCCCGCGTCCGGCCCCCGCTCCCCCTTCTTCCCGCTCCCGCTCCGCCCGCTCCCCCGTCGACATCCGTCGACACCCGCTGATCCCCTACCGGAAGGACGCCACTCGTGGCCACCTCCGTCAGGGCGACGTCCGACGGCAGCCCCCGGTCGTCCCGGACCGACCCCAGCACGAACCGCAAGAGCGGTGACAACGGCCCGCCCGGCGGCTGGCGCGCCAAGGCGTACCGGCTGGACACCAAGGCGTCGCCGTACGCGTACATCGCCCCCTTCTTCCTCTGCTTCGCCGCCTTCGGCCTCTTCCCGCTGATCTACACCGGCTGGCTCTCCTTCCACCAGGTGGAACTCGGCACGCACGCCAACTGGGTGGGCCTGCGCAACTACACCGCGCTGTGGGACAACAGCTTCTTCTGGACCGCGCTGCGCAACACCTTCACCCTCGGGGTGATCTCCACGGTGCCGCAGCTGATGATGGCGCTCGGCCTGGCCCACCTGCTCAACTACCAGATGCGGGCGCGCGGGTTCTTCCGGGTCGCGATCCTGGCGCCGTACGCGACCTCGATCGCGGCGGCCACCCTGGTCTTCATCCAGCTCTTCAACCCCGACTACGGGATGATCAACCAGGTCCTCGACCACGTCGGGATCGGGGACGTGCAGTGGGCGTCGTCCAAGTGGCCCGCGCAGATCGCGATCTCCTCGATCGTGACGTGGCGCTGGACCGGGTACAACGCGCTGATCTACCTGGCCGCGATGCAGGCCGTGCCCGCCGACCTGTACGAGGCGGCCGCACTCGACGGTGCCTCGCGCTGGCGGCAGTTCATCAGCGTGACCATCCCGTCGATCCGGCCGACGATCTTCTTCACGATCATCGTCTCCACCATCGGCGCCACCCAGCTCTTCGGTGAGCCGCTGATGTTCGGCGGCAACGTGGGCGTCTCCGGCGGCTCCGACCACCAGTACCAGACCCTCAGCCTGTACATGTACGACAAGGGCTGGCAGGTCGGCGAGCTGGGTCAGGCGTCCGCCGTGGCCTGGGTGATGCTGCTGATCCTGCTGCTCATCGGCGCGTTCCAGCTCCTCGTCATACGCAGCAACCGCCGGAAGCTTGGGAGCTGACGATGGCACAACTCACCCAGCCGATCCCGTCAGCCGGGCCCCGGCACTCCACCACCAGCCCGCGAACCGCCCGCCGCTGGCGGCGTTCGGGAAGCGCCGGCGGGCAGCAGAAGGCCGGCCCGATCGCGTATGTCCTGCTGATCCTCGCCACGTTGGTCTCGCTGTTCCCGCTGTACTGGACGGTGGTGGCGGCCTCGCGCACCGGCACCGAAGTGATCACCCCGCCGACGCCGTTGCTGCCCGGCAGCCATCTCGTCGACAACCTGAAGATCGTGTGGAACCAGGTCGACATGACCAAGGCCCTGATCAACTCCACCATCGTGGCGGGTTGCGTGGCCGTGAGCACCGTGCTGTTCGCGACCCTGGCCGGATTCGCCTTCGCCAAGCTGGAGTTCCGCGGCCGCAACGCGCTGCTGACCCTGGTGGTGGCGACGATGACCATCCCGCCGCAGCTCACCGTGATCCCGCTCTACCAGATCATCACGAAGGTGGGTTGGGTCGGGCACATCCAGTCGGTGATCCTGCCGTCGCTGGTGGCCGCGTTCGGCGTGTTCTTCATGCGGCAGTTCCTCTCCGAGGCGCTGCCGGTCGAACTGGTCGAGGCGGCGCGGGTGGACGGGGCGCACAGCCTGCGGATCATCTGGCACGTGGTGTTCCCGATCGCCCGGCCGGGGATGGCCGTGCTCGGGATGCTCGTCTTCGTCCAGTCCTGGAACGACTTCTTCTGGCCGTTCATCGCGCTGAACCAGCAGAACCCGACCGTGCAGGTCGCCCTGCAGGGGCTCGGTTCCGGCGACCACACGATCAACCAGGCCGTGGTGGTGTGCGGGGCGCTGGTCGCGACGCTGCCGCTGCTGCTGGTCTTCGCGGTCCTCGGCCGGCAGATCGTCGGCGGGATCACCGCCGGCGCGGTCAAGAACTGACGCCGCCCCGCTCCCCCTTCCCTGCCCGCACCCTCACCTCCGCGGCCCGCCCTCGGCACCCCCCACCCTCCCCCGACGACCCCTGATTCCCCTGGAGTCCCCCGTTATGACTGCTGTCCGTTCAGAGAGTCCCGAACTCTCGGCGAACCCGGCCTCGCTCCGGTTCCCCCCCGGTTTCGTCTGGGGGGCGGCCACCGCCGCCTACCAGATCGAGGGCGCCGCGGCCGAGGACGGCCGTACCCCGTCGATCTGGGACACCTTCAGCCACACCCCCGGCCGGGTCCTCAACGGGGACACGGGGGACATCGCGGCCGACCACTACCACCGGTTCCGTGACGACGTCGCGCTGATGCGGGACCTCAACCTCGGCGCCTACCGCTTCTCGATCTCCTGGTCGCGGGTGCAGCCCACCGGCCGCGGCCCCGCGGTCCAGCGCGGCCTGGACTTCTACCGCCGGCTGGTCGACGAGCTGCTCGACAAGGGCATCACCCCGGTCGCCACGCTCTACCACTGGGACCTGCCGCAGGAGTTGGAGGACATCGGCGGCTGGACGGCGCGGGAGACGCCCGAGCGGTTCGCGGAGTACGCGGCGATCATGGCACAGGCGCTCGGCGACCGGGTGCCGTACTGGACCACGCTCAACGAGCCGTGGTGCTCGGCGTATCTCGGCTACGGCTCGGGGGTGCACGCTCCCGGCCGCACCGAGCCGGAGTCGGCGCTGAAGGCCGTGCACCACCTCAACCTCGCCCATGGCCGGGCGATCGGGGTTCTGCGTTCCGTTCTCCCCGCTACCGCGCGGACCTCGATCACCCTCAACCTGCACCAGGTGCGCGCGTACAGCCAGTCGGCCGCCGACCTGGACGCCGCCCGCCGGATCGACGCGGTCGGCAACCGGGTCTTCCTCGGCCCGATCCTCGGCGACGGCTACCCGGAGGACCTGCTCACCGACACCGGCCATCTGGTCGACTGGGACACGCTGGTCAAGCCGGGCGACCTGGCGGAGATCTCCCGCCCGATCGACCTGCTCGGCATCAACTACTACACGCCGACGCTGGTCTCCGACGGCCGGGAGAACCCCGACCTGCCGCGCAACGACGGCCACGGCGCGAGCGACTACTCGCCCTGGCCCGGCTCCGAGCACGTCGCCTTCCACCAGCCGCCCGGCGAGACCACCGCGATGCGGTGGGCGGTCGACGCGAGCGGCCTGTACGACCTGCTGATGCGCGTCCACCACGAGCACCCCGACCTGCCGATGATGGTCACCGAGAACGGTGCCGCCTTCGACGACTACATCTCGCCCGAGGGCGCCATCAACGACCCGCAGCGGATCGCGTACCTGCGCGGCCACCTCTCCGCGGTGCACCGCGCGCTGACCGACGGCGCCGACGTCCGGGGCTACTTCCTGTGGTCGCTGCTGGACAACTTCGAGTGGTCCTACGGCTACAGCAAGCGCTTCGGCGCGGTGTACGTCGACTTCGGCACCCAGCGCCGAATCCCCAAGCAGAGCGCCCACTGGTACGCCGAGGTGGCGCGCGCCAACGTCCTTCCGGACTCCCCGGAGGAGGCCGGGAGGTCCTGAGGGGACGAAGAAGGGCTCCGGTCGCCGCGAACGAGGGTGCGCGACGACCGGAGCCCGCCGCCGTCCTGCCCCGTGGGGGTGGGACAGGAGAGTGGCCGGAGCGGGATGTCCGGGGGGTCAGCCGGTGGCGCCGCCCAGGGCCCGCGCGAACGCGCCGTCGGACTGGGTGACGGAGCTGCAGGTGGCGTCGGCGTAGCTCTGGGCGCCGCCGGGGCACTGCTTGTCGCGCGTCGCGGACCACATCGACAGCCAGGCCAGGCCCTTGGACGTGGCGAAGTCGGCGAGCGTGCTCGCGTCCGCGAGGGTGAAGGTCTCGCTGCTCACGTCGTTGACGCCGATCATCGGCGTGACGGCGACGGCGTGCCAGGCGGCGGTGTCGGAGAGCCCGAGCACGCTCTTGACCTGGGCCTGCGTGGCAGTGGCGGCATCGACGGCGTACTGCCCCATGTCGCCGCTGTAGGAGGCGCCGTAGTCCATCGCCATGATGTTGACCGCGTGCACCGCGACGCCGTTGCTCTTGGCGTTCGCCAGCAGGTCGATGCCGTCCTGGGTGAGCCCGCTCGGCATCGCGGGCAGCGTGTAGGACACCTCCAGGCCGCTGTGGCTCGCCTGGAGCTGCGCGATCGCCTGCGCCCTGCGGGTGTCGGCCGCGGTGTCGGCCAGCGCGCCGCCCTCCACGTCGAAGTCGACCTTGGTGAGCCGGTACGCGTCGACGACCTTGCCGTACGCGGCCGCGAGGTCGCTCACCGAGGAGCACGCGGAGGCCAGTTCGGTGCCGTTGGCGCCGCCGAAGGAGACGCGTACGTCGCCGCCCGCCGCGCGCACGGCGCCGATCTGGGCGGCCACCGCGTCGCTGTCGAGGTCGGTGACGCCACCCCACTTCGGGGTGCAGCCGCCGCCGGAGACGACGAAGGCGAGGTTGAACTGCTTCACCCCGTCGGCCTTCATCGCCCCCGTCAGGTCGTACGCGGGATAGAGCGAGGTGTCGACGTAGGGGGCGAACCCGCCGGAGGCCGCCGAGCCGGCACCGGTGCCCGCGGTCGGGGTCGCGGTCGCGGTCGGGCTCGCGGTCGCGGTCGGGCTCGCGGTCGCGGTCGGGCTCGCGGTCGCGGTCGGGGCCGCGGTGGGCGTGGCGGTCTCGGTGGGGCGGCCGGTCGGCGCGGTGGTCGGGTCGTCGTCGACCGAGCACTTCGCGCCGTTGATCGTGCAGCCGGCCGGCGCGGCGGCGGGTCCGGTGCCGCCGGGCACGTTCGCGGTGAAGCCGATGTCCGCCGTCGCGCCGGGAGCGAGCGTGCGGTTCCAGCTGTCCGGGGTGACCGTCACCGTCTGCCCGGACACGGTGTACGCGCCGTTCCACAGCGAGCCGATGGTGCTGCCGGCCGGCAGGCGGAAGGAGAGCGTCCAGCCGTCCAGCGGGCTGTCGCTCGCGTTGCTGATCTCGTACTGCCCGGTGTAGCCGGTGGTCCAGTCGCTGGTCGTGCGGTACGCCGCCGCGACCGTGGCGGCGCTCGCGGAGCCGGCGAAGGCGAACGCGCCGCCGGCGGCGGCCGCCGCCGCGGTGATCCCGCAGAGCACCTGCGTCCTGCGGCCGGGACGCCGGCGGTGGGTGGTGGCTGCCATGGCTGCCTGCCTTGGTGTACTCGGAGGTGGGGGCGGGCAGCACGCTAGCGGGCACGGATCGGACAAAAGCCCAGTTCAAGGCGGTTGATCGGGTTCTTAGGACGGGCTTAAGGAAGCGGAAGGGGCGGCTTAACGATCGGCGCCGGGGCCCTGCGCGATCACGCGTTCCCCGACGAGGTCAGGTGCGCGAAGACGACCACGTTGGACTCGTAGTCGCGCTTCTTGTGGTCGAACACGCCGCCGCAGGTGATGATCCGCAGTTGCGCGTCGGGGGTGTCGCCGTAGACCCGCTGGTCGGGGAAGTCCCCCTTGGCGAAGGTGTCGACCTCGTCGACGGTGAAGGTGGCGACGGTGCCGTCGGCGCGGGTGATGTCGATCGGGTCGCCCTTCTTGAGGTAGGAGAGCAGGTAGAAGACCGCCGGGCCGCTCGTGGTGTCCACATGGCCGGCCACGATCGCGTTGCCGCGTTCACCGGGGCTGGCGCCGCCCTGGTACCAGCCGGCGAGGTTGCGGTCGGTGTCGGGCGGCGGCTGGAGCACTCCGGTGGCGTCCATCGACAGCATGGTGAAGGGCGCGTTCACCCCGATGCTCGGGATGGAGATCTTCGTCGGCGTGGCGCGCGGCAGCGACGGTGCGGCGGTCGGCTCCATCGTCACCACCGGATCGGCCGACGGCGCCGAGGCGGCACTGGCCGCGGGCGGCGTCGGCGCCCCGACGGCGGTGTCCGCGCCGGAGGAGTCGAAGGAGCGGAAGACCAGGAACGCGCCGACCAGGGTCGCGGCGACGGCCCAGCGCAGGACCCGGGTGCCGCTGTCCCGCGCCGGCGGCGGCGCGTCCGCCGTCCTGGGGTCGCGCTGCGGCGGCTGCGTGCTCATACGGTGCTGCCTTTCTGACGACCTGCGAGATACGAGGGGCCGGGGCCGGCCACTGACCGCCAACCGGGCGAACGGCAACGGGCGGGCGGCCGGGCGCGTTGCGGGACGGCACGCACCCGGCCGCCGGAGAAGGGGCCTCCCGGGACGAGGCTCCGGGCAGTGGCCACCGCCGTACCGCGGCGGTGGCCACTGCGGTCCGGCCGGCGAGGGCCGGACGGTGGGACGGGTCAGGCGAGGGCGCCGGCCCCGGCCGTACCGCGACGACGGCGCAGGACGTACGCGCCGGCGCCCAGGCCGCCGAGCAGCAGCACCGAACCGGCCGCCAGGCTGCTGCCGCCGGCCAGCGACATGCCGCCACCACCGGTGTGCATGCCGCCGTGCGGCTTGTGCCACTGGCCGCCGTCCGAGCCCTGGCCGGTCCAGTCCTGCGAACCGTCGCTGTCGGACGAGTGCGAGTACTTACCGGAATCCGACGCGGAGGAGGAAGAGGAGGAAGAGGACGACGACGAGCCCTGACCGCTCGGGTCGTAGATGTTGACGGCACCCGCGGCGTGAGCGGCCGGAGCGGCGAGGGCGAGGCAGGCGGTGAGTGCGGCTCCGGCCACGAGGGTGCGGGCAGTACGCATGGGGACGATTCCTTCCGCCGACGACGTGCGCCGGCTGACAACGTGTCAGCCCGACAAGCGCAGTGACGGCAAGCTCACCGTCAGCCAGCCCTGGCGGGACCGCCACCGGAGAGAGCCGCACGAGGGTGAACGCGTCCGCTCTTCGGGTGGCCGGCACCGCCACCTGCCTGTTTCGGTCACCCTCCCGGGGCGGGGCGCACAGGCGCCGCCACCGGCACCCCGCACAGTGGGAACGCGGCGGCGAGCCCGCAGGCCGCGCCCGGCGGCCCTCCTGAGTGCCCTTCAGGAACGCCGGACACCCGACCACCACCCCCGAGCGAGAGGACGTCCATGTCACCGGAGCCGGTACGTGAACCGCGCCGAGACGGCGGCCGCCGCAACCTGCTGCGTGCGCTGACCGGCGGCGGTGCGGCCGCCGCGCTGGCGATGGCCGCCGCGCCCGCCACACCCGCCGAGGCCGCCACCGGAAGCGGGACCGGCGCCGACCCCTTCGCCGCGGAAGCCTTCCGGGCCACCGCCGGCGGGCGCGTCCGCGAGTACTGGGTCCAGGCCGACTCCTTCGCGCACAACGCCGTGCCGAACGGGCGCGACGGCATGACCGGCACGACCTTCACCGCCGACCAGACGACGTATCAGGCGATCGGCTACCGCGCCTACACCCCGAACTGGGAGCAGCCGCTGCCCGCCGAATTCGGCCCGCACGGCATCGGCGCGAACAGCGGCATCCCCGGTCCCGTGCTGCGCGCCGAGGTCGGCGACGTCATCAAGGTGCACTTCCGCAACAACGACGCGCACTACAAGTGGCCGCACACCATGCACCCGCACGGCGTGCGGTACAGCCCGTCAAGTGACGGTGCCTGGATGGCGGATACGCCTGACGCGGGGGGAACCGCGGTTCCCTACCAGGGCACTTACACCTACACGTGGACCTGCGTGCCAAGCTCCGTGGGGAGTTGGCCGTACCACGACCACGCGGCGCCGCAGATCCCGCCGCGCCCCGCCACCGGGTCGGGCGGCACCGCCGATCAATCCCCGTCGCCCGCGCCCGGCTCGATGGACTCGCGCGCGCTCGTCGGCGGCGGACCGGTCATGGAGATCGGCGCGGAGCTGGGGCTCTTCGGGATGATCGCGGTCACCGACGCCCGGACCCCCGAGGTGGACCGGGAGTTCGTGCTCTTCTTCCACGACCTCGCCGCGCCCGACGCGTCCCCGCTCAAGCAGGACCTCTCGCTCTGCAACGGAGGGGCGTTCGTCGACAACGCCCCCACGTTCAGCGCGCGCAGCGGCGACCGGGTGCGGTGGCGGGTCGCCACGCTCGGCAACTCCTTCCACGTCTTCCACATCCACGGCCACCGCTGGCCCGGCCCGTCCGGCTGGACCGACGCGCAGGTGCTCGGGCCGGCCACGACCCTCACCGTCGAGTACCGCGAGGACAACCCGGGTGACTGGCTCTACCACTGCCATGTGGCCGCCCACATGATGCACGGGATGGCCGGGAGGTACCGCGTCACGCGGTGACGGGACCCCCCGGGCCGCCCGGCGCTGCCGGTTCCGGGCCCACCTGCCGGGGGTGGGCCGGTCCCGCGAGGCCCCCGAGATTCCCCGAGGCCCCCGAGGTCCCGCGCACCGCGGGCGGGGGCACCCTGGCGGGTCAGCCCCGGCAGAACACCTCGTCCAGGGCCGCGCGAAGCACCCCCTCCGGGTCGGGGCGGGCACCCTCGCAGCGCCAGGCCACGAACCCGTCGGGCCGCACCAGCACGGCACCCTCCTCCCCGATGCCGTGCAACCCGCAGAAGTCGGGCGGCCCGGCCGGTGCGCCGCCGGGGGCTCCTCCGGGCGGCCCGCTCGGCGCAGGTCCGCCCGGGCCCGCAGGTCCGCCCCGGCCCGCAGGTCCGCCCGAGGCGCCCGGGCCGTCCGGGTCGGCCTCCAGCTCCTGGCCGAACCGGTAGCACGCGAGGGGCACCCCGGTCCGTTCCGCGGCGAGCCGCGCGACATCGTGCCAGGCGCCGCCGGCCGGCCCGGTGAGGAGGACCGGCGTGCGCTCGTAGAGGTCGAGCGTGGAGATCCGCTCGCCGCCGCGGCGCACCCACAGGTGGGGCGCGCGCCCGCCGGGCACCGCCCGCGGGCTGAAGTCGTCCGGAACGGCGGCCTCCTGGGGATCGGCGCCGAGCACCGCGCCGAGCGGGTAGCGGTAGCCGAGGACGGCCGGAAGCAGGCCGGCCCGCGGTCCGGCCATGACCGGCGCCGCTTCGTATCCGGGGTGGCTGTGCTCGGCGGAACGGGCCGACGCCCGGGCGGCGGTGGCCAGCGCGACCGGGCGCCGCTCGGCGTCGTAGCTGTCCACCAGGCCGGGCCCGGCCCATCCTTCGAGGACGGCGGCGATCTTCCACGCGAGGTTGTGCGCGTCCTGGATACCGGTGTTGGAGCCGAACGCCCCGGTGGGCGACATCTCGTGCGCGGAGTCCCCGGCGAGCAGGACGCGGCCGCGCCCGTACCGCTCGGCGACACGTTCCGCCGCGTGCCAGGGCGCCTTCCCGGTGATCTCGACCTCCAGGTCGGGCACGCCGACCGCGGTGCGGATGAGGTGGGTGCACCGCTCGTCGGTGAAGTCCTCCAGGCGCTCGCCGTCGCCGGGGCGCCAGGGCGCGTGGAAGACCCAGTCCTGGGCGTTGTCGACGGGCAGCAGCGCGCCGGGGCTTTCGGGGTTGGTGAGGTAGCAGACGATGAAGCGGCGGTCGCCGACCGCGTCGGCCAGCCGCTTGGCGCGGAAGGTGACGCTGACGTTGTGGAAGAGGTCGCCGGGCCCGGTCATGGGGATGGCCAGGCGCTCGCGGACGGGGCTGCGCGGGCCGTCCGCGGCGATCAGGTAGTCGGCGCGCACGGTGCGGACCCGGCCGGAGGCGCGGTCGGCGATCTCGGCGGTGACGCCGTCCGCGTCCTGCGTGAACGACACCAGTTCGGTGCCGAAGCGGATGTCGCCGCCCGCCTCGCGGGCGGCCGCCAGCAGCACGGGCTCCAGGTCGTTCTGGCTGCACAGGCACCAGCCGGACGGGCTGATCCGGGAGAGCCCGCCGCCGGGGTCGATCGTGCGGAACAGCCACTCCTGCTCGGAGCCGGTGAGGGTGTCGGCCTGGAGGATGCCGTGGTTCTCGGCGAGCACGGACGCGGCGGCGCGGATACGGTCCTCGACGCCCGCGACGCGCATCAGTTCCATGGTGCGGACGTTGTTGCCGCGCCCGCGCGGGTGGTGCGAGGTGCGGGCATGCCGCTCGACCAGCAGGTGCGGCACGCCGAGGCGGCCGAGGAAGAGCGACGCGGACAGGCCGACGAGGGAGCCGCCCACGATCAGGACGGGCACCCGGTCGTCGGTGTGCCCGTCGGCGCCGGCCGAGCCGGCCGAGGTGGCCGAGGTGGCGGGGGCGGCTGAGCCGGGCTGCGGGGAGCCGGGCGGCGGCGCGGGGTGCGGGGCGTTCGTCATGGGGTTCTCCGGAGTGGGAGTGGGGGTGCGCACGGCAGTGGGGCCCGGGCCCGCCGCGCGGATGCTTCCCGGCGGTAGCTCCTTTCCCTGCCGAGGCGTTCCGCGGGCCGGGTCGGGCGGTGCTTCACTCGGCCGCCTCACGTGCCGCGCACGATTCCCGCCCGGGGCTGAGCATCGGAAACAGGCGGTCCCGCCGCGCGCATACGGCCTGACGCATATGCGGAAGGCATCACCGCCCGGCGGCGGCCCCGCGGCTCAGGGCCCTCCGGCCGCGCCCCGGCAACGGCACCACCACGGGGCTCCCCACCACGCGGCTCGGCCCGCGGCCGTCCGCACCCCGCCCCACCCGAGAGGAACGATCTTCCATGACGACTCTGGACGACCGGCTCGCCCCGCCCTCCTCCTCCGCCGTACCCGGCACCGCCCGGCTGCGCGTCGTACTGCTGCTGGACGTGCTCGACGGCAGGCAGCAGCGCTTCCTGGAGGCGTACGAGCAGATACGCCACCAGGTGGCGGCCGTGCCCGGACACATCAGCGACCAGCTGTGCCAGTCGCTCGGGAACTCCTCGCAGTGGCTGATCACCAGCGAGTGGGAGGGCAGCGAGCCGTTCCTGGAGTGGGTGGAGAGCGCCGCGCACCGGGCGATGGTCGAGCCGCTGCACGGGTGCGTGCGGGACACCAGGTCGCTGCGGTTCCTGGTGGCGCGCGAGACGCCGGAGCAGGGCGCGCCGGGTGCACAGGGCGCGCGGACCGCCCGGGCCGCGGCGAAGCCGCCTGCGGCGCCCGCCGCCGGGCTCGACCCGGTGCCCGCGCCGCCGCTGTGCTCGGGCGGGGTGGTGCGGCACGCGATCACCTTCACGGTGAAGCCGGGCAGCGAGGAAGCGGTGGCGAAGCTGCTGTCCGACTACCGCGCGCCGCGGGCCCAGGTGGACGACACCACACGGCTGCTGCGCACGTCGCTCTTCATGTACGGCAACCGAGTGGTCCGGGCGGTCGAGGTGGCGGGAGACCTCGGCAACGCGCTGCGGCACGTGGCGGCGCAGCCGGAGGTAAGGGCCGTCGAGGAGGCGATCAACCCTTACCTGGAAGAGGACCGCGACCTCACCGCCGCCGCCTCGGCGCGGGCCTTCTTCGCCCGGGCGGCCCTGCCCGCGGTCGGCCACGAGACGGACCCGGCCCCCGCCCTCGGCGCCGGCGAGCCGCTGACCCGGCAGGCGTTCCTCTACCCGGTACGGCCCGGCCGCGGCGCCGACGCGGCGCGGCTGCTCGGCACCCTCGACGCCGCGGCCGCCACCGACCCGACGCACCCGCTGGCCGCCTCCACGGTCTTCCAGCGCGACGACACGGTGGTCCGCGTCATCGACGTCCGCGGGCTCCCCTCCGACGGCCCGGCCGCGCCGGTCCCCGCGGACGGCCCGACCGACGTGCTGCGCGAACTCCTCGTGCCGGGCGAGCCCGCCGACCCCACCGGGCTCGGCCACGGCGGCCACCCCATGACCCCCGTCACGGACCGCGCCTCGCGGTGACCCGGCAGCCCCGCGACACCGGCCCCGCACCCACATCCCCGCCCACACCCGCAGGACACCCCGCCCCGAAGGAGCCGCAATGACGAACGAAGTGCGCCTCGTGCACCTGGACGACACCAGCCCGAACCGCCGGCGCGGCGGCGACCTGAGGGCCCTGCTGACGCCCGCGTCGGTCGGCGCGACCAGCGGCTTCATGGGCGTGGCGATCGTGCAGCCGGGCGAGCGGATCGGCGAGCACTACCACCCGTACTCCGAGGAGTTCGTCTACGTGCTGAGCGGGGAGCTGGAGGTGGACCTGGACGGTGTGAGCCACCCGCTGCGGCCGGAGCAGGGCCTGATGATCCCGGTGGACATGCGGCACCGGTTCCGGAACGTGGGTGACAGCGAGGCGCGGATGGTCTTCCACCTGGGCCCGCTCGCGCCCCGCCCGGAGCTGGGCCACGTGGACACCGAGGAGACCGAGGGCGTGGCGGAGGTGGCCGGCGAGGCTGCCTCGGCGCCTCCCGACCCGACCAAGGCGCGGGCGTGAACCGCCCTGGCGGGGACCGCCGGGTCGCGGTCACCGGCCTCGGGGTGGTCGCCCCCGGCGGCATCGGGGTACCGGCCTTCTGGGACCTGCTGACCTCCGGTCGTACGGCCACCCGCGGCATCAGCCTCTTCGACCCGGCCGGCTTCCGCTCCCGGATCGCCGCGGAGTGCGACTTCGACCCGAAGAGGGCAGGGCTCGGCGCCGAGCTGGCCGAACGCGCCGACCGGTACGCCCAGTTCGCGCTGACCGCGGCGCGCGAGGCGATCCGGGACAGCGGTCTCGACCTCGCCGCGCAGGACCCGTGGCGGGTCGGGGTGTGCCTGGGCTCGGCCGTCGGCGGCACCACCCGGCTGGAGCGCGACTACGTCAAGGTCAGTGCGTCGGGGAGCCGTTGGGACGTGTCGCCGCAGGAGGCGGGCGCCCATCTGCACCGGGCGTTCCAACCCAGCGCGCTCGCCTCGGAGGTGGCCGAGGACATCGGCGCGCACGGCCCGGTGCAGACGGTCTCCACCGGCTGCACCTCGGGTCTCGACGCGGTCGGCCACGCCTTCCACGCCGTGCAGGAGGGCAAGGCCGACATCATCGTGGCCGGGGCGGCGGACTCGCCGATCTCGCCGATCACGGTCGCCTGCTTCGACGCGATCAAGGCCACCTCGACCCGCAACGACGACCCGGCGCACGCCTCGCGCCCGTTCGACGCGGACCGGGACGGCTTCGTGCTCGGCGAGGGCTCGGCGGTGCTGCTGCTGGAGGAGTGGGAGCACGCCCGGCGGCGCGGCGCCCGCATCCTCTGCGAGCTGCGCGGCTTCGCGACCTTCGGGAACGCCTACCACATGACCGGACTGACCACCGAGGGCCGGGAGATGTCCGAGGCGATCGACCAGGCACTGGCCGACGCGCGGATCGACCGGACCGGCGTGGACTACGTCAACGCGCACGGCTCCGGCACCAAGCAGAACGACCGGCACGAGACGGCGGCGGTCAAGCGCTCGCTCGGCGAGCACGCGCGCACGGTGCCGATGAGTTCGATCAAGTCGATGGTCGGGCACTCGCTCGGCGCGATCGGCGCGATCGAACTCGCCGCGTGCGCACTGGCGTTGACCCACGACGTGGTGCCGCCGACCGCCAACTACGAGACCCCGGACCCGGATTGCGACCTGGACTACGTGCCGCGCACCGCGCGGCCGGTCCGGCTGCGGTCCGTGCTGTCGGTCGGCAGCGGCTTCGGCGGCTTCCAGTCCGCGGTGGTGCTCGCGCACGCCGAGAGGAGCACGTCATGAGCGGGACCGACAGCGGCCGCGGGCAGACCGTGGTCACCGGGATCGGCGTCGTCGCGCCGAACGGCGTGGGCACCGAGGCGTTCTGGAAGGCGGTGCAGCTGGGCGGTTCGGTGCTCGGCCCGGTCCGCCGGGAGGGCTGCGAGCGGCTGCCGCTGAAGGTCGCGGGCCAGGTCGAGGACGGCTTCGACCCGGCCGGGCTGGTCGAGGACCGCTTCCTCGTACAGACCGACCGGTTCAGCCACTTCGCCATGGCGGCCGCGGAACTCGCGCTGTCCGAAGCCCACTTGGCGGCGGACCCGGACTCGCCGTTCGCGATCGGCGTGGTCACCGCGGCCGGCTCGGGCGGCGGCGAGTTCGGCCAGCGCGAGTTGCAGCAACTGTGGGGCAGCGGGCCGCAGTTCGTCGGCCCGTACCAGTCCATCGCCTGGTTCTACGCCGCCAGCACCGGCCAGGTCTCGATCCGCGGCGGCTTCCGGGGCCCGTGCGGGGTGCTCGCCGACGACGAGGCCGGCGGCCTGGACGTGTTCGCGCACGCCGGCCGGGCCATCCGGCGCGGTACCGACGCGATGGTGGTCGGCGCCACCGAGGCCCCGCTCGCGCCGTACTCCGTGGTGTGCCAGCTCGGCTACGACGAGCTGAGCCTGGCCACCGACCCGCGGCACGCCTACCTGCCGTTCACCGACGACGCCTGCGGCTACTCCCCCGCCGAGGGCGGCGCGATGTTCGTGGTCGAGGAGGAGTCCGCGGCCCGGCGGCGCGGCGCGCGGGTACGGGCGGTGGTCGCCGGGCACGCGGCCACCTTCACCGGCACCGGCGGCTGGCGGCACTCCCGGGAGGGCCTGGCGCGGGCGGCGCGGGGCGCGCTGGCGGAGGCCGGCTGCGCACCCGAGGAGGTGGACGTGGTCTTCGCCGACGCGCTCGGCGTGCCCGAGGCCGACCAGGCCGAGGCCCTCGCCATCGCCGACGCGCTCGGGCCGCGCGCCGCGACCGTACCCGTCACCGCCCCCAAGACCGGCTTCGGCCGCGCCTACGCGGCCGCCTCGGCGCTGGACGCCGCCGCGGCCGTGCTCGCCCTCGAACACGGCGTGGTGCCGCCCACCCCGAACGTGACCGAGGTCCGGCACGACCTCGACGTGGTCACCGGCGAGGCCCGCATCACGCCGCTGCGCACCGCGCTGGTGCTCAGCCGCGGGCTGATGGGCTGCAACGCGGCGCTGGTGCTGCGCGCGCCCGAGCCCCCCCTTTCCCCCCACTGAGGTTCCCCCCGAAGTTCCCCACCGAAGTTCCCCCCACCGAAGGAGAAGGACCCATGAACGACCCGACGAACACGACCGCGGACGGCCCCGTCACCTTCGACGAGCTGTCCGACCTGATGAAGAACCGGGCCGGGCTGTCGGTGGACCCGTCGGCGATGGCGTCCAGCCCGGCGACGACGTTCGAGGAGTTCAACCTCGACTCGCTGGGCCTGCTGGGCATCGTGGCCGAGCTGGAGAAGCGCTACAGCCGCAAGATCGGCGACGACGCGGAGACCTGCAAGACCCCGCACGAGTTCCTGGCGAGCGTCAACTCCCAGCTCAACGCCGCCGCGGCCTGACCCGTACCCGACGAGAAGGAGTTCAGCTCATGGCAGCATCGACCGCAGGGCACACCGAGAACGAGATCATCATCGCCGCCCCGGTGGACCTCACCTGGGACCTCACCAACGACCTGGAGAGCTGGCCGCAGCTGTTCAGCGAGTACGCCGCCGTCGAGATCATGGCGCGCGAGGGCGACAAGGTCACCTTCCGGCTCACCATGCACCCCGACGAGAACGGCACCGTGTGGAGCTGGGTCTCCGAGCGGGTGACCGACCGCCGCAACCTGACCGTGCGCGCCCGGCGGGTGGAGACCGGCCCGTTCGCGCACATGGACATCCACTGGGAGTACGCCGAGGTGCCCGGCGGCACCTCCATGCGGTGGGTGCAGGACTTCGCGATGAAGCCGACCGCGCCCGTGGACGACGCGGCCATGACCGACCGGATCAACCGCAACTCGGTGGTCCAGATGGAGCGCATCCGCGAGCGCGTCGAGAAGCAGGCCGCCGAGCGCGGGCTGTCCGCGATGCCGCCCCGCACCGCCGAGGGGGCGTGAGCGCGCATGCACCGCAGCCTGATCGTGGCCCGGATGAAGCCGGACGCCGCGGCCGCCATCGCCGAGGAGTTCGCCGCGTCGGACCGCGGTGAACTGCCCGGGCTGATCGGCGTCACCGGGCGCAGCCTCTTCCGGTTCCACGACGACCTCTACCTGCACCTGATCGAGGCCGACCGGCCGCCGGGACCCGAGGTCGCCAAGCACACCGGGCACCCCGAGTTCCGCCGCATCAGCGAGGCCCTCGCGCCCTACGTGTCGGCGTACGACCCGGTCAACTGGCGCGAGCCGAAGGACGCGATGGCCCAGGAGTTCTACCGCTGGGAACGCGACTAGCCGTTCCGCCAGGTCTCCCCGCGCCCCTGAGACCAGGGGCGCGGGGAGCCGCGCTCTCCCGGAACTCCGCCTGGGAGGTACCCCGGCCGTCCACCGGGGGGTGGTCCTGGAACCGACAGGACCACCCGCCCCGGAGGGTCAGTTCACCCGGGACTCGAACGCGAACAGGTGGGGGTTGACCGGTCGTACCGCACTCACGGGGAGCCCGGCCTCGGCCATGAGCGCGGTCATGCTCGCCCGGGAGTGCTTCGCGCCGCCGACGTTGAGCAGGAGCAGCAGGTCCATCGCGGTGGTGAACCGCATGGAGGGGCTGTCGTCGACGAGGTTCTCGATCACCAGGACCCGGGCGCCGGGCTCCGCGGCGGCCACGACGTTGCGCAGGGTGGCACGGGTGCTGGCGTCGTCCCATTCGAGGATGTTCTTCAGCACGTAGAGGTCCGCCCGGACCGGGATCTCGGTGCGGCAGTCGCCGGGCACGAGCCGGACCCGGCCGGCGAGCGCCCCGCCGTCCCGCAGCCGCGGGTCGGCGTGGGCGACGACGTCGGGCAGGTCCAGCAGGGTTCCGTGCAGGCCGGGTTCCTTCTCCAGCAGCCCGGCGAGCGCGAGCCCCTGGCCGCCGCCGATGTCGGCGACGCTGCGGACGCCGGTCAGGTCGACGTACGCGGCGAGGTCGCGGGCCGCCTGCCGGCTGGAGGAGGTCATCGCGCGGTCGAAGACGCGGGCGGAGTCGGCCGCGTCGGCGTGCAGGTACTCGAAGAAGCTCTTGCCGTAGAGGTCGGCGAAGACGTCGCGGCCGGACCTGACCGCCTCGTCCAGGCGCGGCCAGGCGTCCCAGGTCCACGGCTCGGTGCACCACAGCGCGATGTGGTGCAGGCTGCCGGGCGCGTCCTCGCGCAGCAGCCGTGACATCTCGGTGTGCGTGAAGCGGCCGTCCGCCTCCTCGGTGAAGACCCCGTAGCAGGCGAGCGCGCGCAGCAGCCGGCGCAGCGGCTCCGGCCGCACGTCGAGGTCGGCGGCCAACTCCTCCGCGGTGCGCGGGGATGCACCGAGGGCGTCGGGAAGTCCCAGCCGGGCGGCGGCGCGTACGGACGCGGCGCAGGCGGCGCCGAAGACGATCTCGCGCAGCCGCATCGAGGCGGCTCCCGCGGCGGCTCCGGGGTTTCCGGCCGAGCCTTCGGCCGCGGCGGGGTCGGACGGGGGCGGCTGGGCCCCCCGTTGGGCCTCGGTGTCCGGGGTGGTCGTCATGGTGCCGCCCTTTCTCATGGCGTCATGGCGGTTTCGGGCACCGCAGGTCAGCAGTGGCCCGCGGGCAGGGAGACCTGGCATTCGTTCGCGGTGAAGGTGTTGCCGGTGCCGTGGTCACGGTCGGCGAGGTCGGCCGGGCCGTTGTGCAGGAGCGTGTTGTTCCGCACGGTGTTGCCGGAGTCGGGCTTGCCGGTGAAGCTCGGGAAGAGCACGACGCCGCCGGACAGCGGGGAGGCGCCGACGTTGCCGGTGACCTCGTTGCCGCTCACCAGGGTGTTCTCCACGCCGGTCAACACGATGCCGGAGCCCTGGACGTAGGGCAGGCGGGCGGTGGCCGCGCAGTAGGCGTTGTTCGCGTCGACCTTGTTGCCGGTGACCGTCATCTCGCCCGCGCGCGGGGTGTTCTCGTCGCCGACGAGGAAGACGCCGGCGCAGTTGCCGGAGATCGTGTTGGCGTCGACCGTGACGCGGCGCAGCCGGCGGACGACCAGGCCCATGTGGTTGCCGGTGAGGGCGTTCCCGCGGATCTCGGTGCCCTGCGTGTCGGTGGCGCCGCCCTCCTCGGAGACGGCGTTCGCCACGAACAGGCCCGCCTCACCGTTGCCGCTCGCCTCGTTGGAGGTGAACCGCGAACGGATCGACTTCTCCTGGCCGATGCCGTACTGGCCGTTGGCGTCGGCCCGCACGTGGTCGACGGTGAGGCGGTCGGCGGAGGTGGCCCAGATGCCGTACTTCGCGAAGCCGGTGACCGTCAGGGACTCGACGCGCACGCCGTCCGCGCCCGTGACGCACAGGCCGTCACCGGCCGCGGCACAGGCGACGGCGCTGGTGCTGGTGCTCGTGCTTGTCGCGTTCCCGGTGTCGGGGTTGGTCGCGGGGTTGATCGCCGAATTGGTCGCGGGATTCGTCGCGGGGTTCGCCGGACCGGTCGTGCTCTGCGGGTCGGACGCCGTCGTGGCCGGGGCCAGTACGGTGATGCCCGCGCCGGTGCCGCGCAGCGTCACCCGCGGCTTGCTGATCTGCACGCTGCCCCGGTACGTGCCCGGCAGCACCAGTACGGTGTCGCCCGGCGCGGCCGCGTCCACCGCCGCCTGGATCGACTCCCCCGGGTGCACCACCCGCACGGAGGCCGCCTGTGCGGGTGCTCCCCCGGCTCCCACCGCCGCCACCGCCGCTGCTGCCACCGACGTCCCCGCTACCACGCGCTTCACCATCGCCCGACCCATCGCCCGACCCGCTTCCGTTCGGCCCCGCGCAGGGGCATCGACGTAAAAACGGCGGCTCGGGCCGCCGACTCGACGCTATGGACGCCCCACCCGCACCGCCACTCACACAAGTCACTGGGGTGATACGCACTCCGGCGGCGGTCCGCCGTACGAGGTGAAGCTAGCCGCGGGCGGCCGGCGTCCCGGCGGTGCGGCCGGGTGCCGGGAGGAGGTCGGCGGGCAGGCCGAGCAGGTCGTGCAGGGCGTGCCGGCCCGCCGGGGTGACCGCCACCGCGCGGGTGGTGCCGATCCGGGTGATCCACCCCGCGTCGAAGGCGTGCCGGCACAGCGCGGCGCCGACGCTGCCCGCGAGGTGCGGACGGCGCTCGGTCCAGTCCAGGCACGAGCGCACCGCGGGCCGGCGGCTGCCCGCGGGCACGGCGATGCCCAGGCCGGTGAGCCAGGCGGCCCCCTCAGCGGTCAGCCCGAGGCCGTGGGCGTCGCTCAACAGGCCGCGCGCGGCCATCGCGTCGGTGATCGCGACGCCGAGGGTCCCGGCAAGGTGGTCGTAGCAGGTGCGGGCGTGGGCAAGGGCCTGGCGGCGGCCGGACGCCGACAGCGACGGTGGCGGGGGCGGCGGGGTGCGGGCCGGGGCGAGCGCCGCGAGGCCCTCGATCAGCTCGGCCACCTGCGGGCCCGCCAGCCGTACGTACCGATGGCGCCCTTGCCGCGCCTCCGCGAGCAGGCCACCCGCCACCAGCGCGTTGAGGTGCCCGGTCGCGGTCGAGGCGGCGACGCCCATGTGGCGGGCCAGTTCGCTCGCCGTCCAGGCCCGGCCGTCGAGCAACGCCAGGCAGAAGCCCGCCCGGGTGCCGTCGGCGATCAGCCCGGCCACGCGGGCGAGGTCCGGGCCCGCGTCGCGTGCGCCGTGCGTGTGCATACGGTCCATTGTCGCGCCGGACGCTTCGGCGGCCGCCGAAGCGTCCGGTTCGTAGGGTCCGGGCCATGAACAGCGCATCCACGAGTGCCGGGCCCGGGGCGACCGCACCACCGACGGCACCCGCCCCGGTATCGGCACAGGCACCGGCACAGGCACAGGGACAGGGACAGGGACCGTCGCACCAGGTCATCGAGCCCAGCGTGCTGTACTTCGGCACGCCGGTGGTGCTCCTCAGCACCGAGAACGCGGACGGCTCGTTCAACCTCGCCCCGATGTCCTCGGCGTGGGCGCTCGGCCGGACGATCGTGCTCGGCCTCGGCGGGGAGGGGCAGACCGCGCGCAACCTCGCGGTCCGGCCCGAGCTGGTGATCAGCCTGCCCGCGCCCGCGCAGTGGCCCGCGGTGGAGCGGCTGGCGCCGCTGACCGGGCGGAATCCGGTACCCGAGGGCAAGGCCCCGGGCTGCCGGTTCGAGCCGGACAAGTTCGGCGCGGCCGGGCTGCGCGGCGAACCCTCCGACCTGGTCCGGCCGCCTCGCGTCGCGACCTGCCCGCTCCAGTTCGAGGCCCGCGCCGAACGGGTGCGGGCGGACGTCTCCGGTGACTTCGTCATCGTGGAAGCGGCGGTCCTCCGGGTGCACGCCGATCCCCGGATCGTCGTGCCCGGTACCCACCATGTCGATCCGGCCGCCTGGAGCCCTCTCGTCTACAACTTCCGCCACTACTTCGGGCTCGGCCCGGAACTCGGCCACACCTACCGCTCCGAAACCCCGCGGTCGCCTGCCGGCGGCTGAGCCGCACCCGCCTCCCCGGGTCAACACGGCTGGGGCCCGCCGGGTGGATCTCCGTGGGTGAAGGAGCGGCGTCCGGTGGCCCCCGCCCCCAAGCTGCAAGGCGGAGGAGGGAGTCGACGCGGTAGGGGTGCCCCCACGCCCCAGGCCGTCCGGGAGCCGGCGACCGACGCGAACGCGGCAGATGCGCGTACCGGGCGACGCGACACCGCGGAGATCCACACGACAGACCCCAGGCCGTGTGGTGGACGTAGCGCCGTCCGCCCGAAGGGCAGGGCCCGTGGCGTCCGGTGCTCCCCACCACAGACTTCGGCGGGGGATGTGCCCCCAGATCGCAAGGCGGAAGAGGGAGTCGACGCGGTGGGGCGCCCTCACGCCCCAGGCCGTGGGGGAGCCGGCGACCGACGAGAACGCGGCGGATGCGCGTGCCGGACGCCGCGACGCCGCGGAGATCCACCCGACAGGCCCCAGGCCGTGTGGTGGACGTAGCGCCGTCCGCCCGAAGGGCGGCCCGTGGCGTCCGGGGCTCCCCCACAGCCTTCGGCGGGGGATGTGCCCCCAGATCGCAAGGCGGAGGGTTGCCCTCGTGGTGGGCCTGCTCGGACCAGCCCGACAACGCCGGGGGCACTCCCCCTGGCTTCGCCGGAGGCACCCCCAACCGCCGAAGGCAGGGGGAGAGCGTGCGGGCCAAGCGCCACGGGATGGGGGCGCCTCCCACGCCGAAGTCGGGGGGCTTCCCAGAGACGACCTAGCCGCGGCGGTGGGTGGGGCGAGGCGCGGGGGTGGGGAGGGTGCGGGTGAGGCGGATACGGAGTTCGGTGCCGCCGAGGACGCTGCGGCCGATGGCCAGGTCCCCTCCGGTGGACTCGGCGACCCGGCGCACGATGTCGAGCCCGAGCCCGGTGGACCCGGGACCGCCGTCGCCGTGGCCGCGCCGGAGCGCGGCGGCGGGGTCGGCGACGCCGGGGCCGGCGTCGGAGACGAGCAGGATCACCGCGCCGTCGAACTCGTGCACGTCCACGGCGAAGGCCGTCCCCTCCGGGGTGTGCCGGAAGACGTTGCCGAGCATCGCGTCGAGCGCGGCGGCGAGGTCCGCCCGGGCGACCGGCACCCGTACCGGCCGGTCGGCGCCGGCCGTGCGCACCTCGCGGTTCTCGTCCTCCGCGAGCGCGGACCAGAACGCCATCCGCTCGCGCACCACCTCGGCCGCGTCGCATCCCGCGGGCACCGCCGGGCCGGACCGCTGCTCGCGCGCGGAACGGATGATCTGGTCCACCTCGCGTTCGAGTTGGGCGACGGCCGCGCGGGTGTGCTCGGCGGCCGGACTCTCCCCGAGGGAGGCGGTGTTGAGCCGCAGCACGGTCAGCGGGGTACGCAGCCGGTGCGAGAGGTCGGCGGCGAGTTCCCGCTCGTTGGCGAGGAGTTGGACGACCTGGTCGGCCATCGCGTTGAACGCGGCTGCGGCCGACCGCAGTTCGTCCGGCCCCGCCTCGGGCACCCGGACCGCGAGGTCCCCCTCGCCGAGCCGGCGCGCGGCGCCCGCCAGCCGTACCGCGGGCCGGATCGTACGGCTGCCGAGCCGGTCCGCGACCACCACGGAACCCGCGATCAGGCCCAGCCCGACGGCGCCGAGCACCAGCCACGCGGTGGCCACTCCCCGGGTGACGTCGGCCTCGGGCACGAACACCTCGACGACCGCGATCGTGCCGGTCCCGACCGCGGTCGGCCGCAGCAGGGCGTATCCGCCGGCCACCCGTACGGTCGCGGCCTCGCCGTGCGCCGACGCGTCGTCGAACGCGGCCCGCGGGGCGCGGTGCCGGCCGAGGTCGACCGCCGCCGAGTGCGCGGTGGCGGGGATGCGCAGCGCGATCCGGTTCTCGCCGCCGGCCTGGGCGGTGGCGACGGCCCGGGCGAGTTCGGTGCGGTCGGTGGTGATGGCCAGCGCCGGCGCCACGGCGGCGGCCTGCCGTTCGGCGTTGGTCAGCGCGCGGTCCCTGGCCAGTTCCCTGACCACCAGGCCGAGCGGCACCGCGAAGGCGAGCACCACCATCGCGGTGACCGCCACCGACACCCGTATCAGCGCCCATCTCATCGCCGGGCCGCCCTCCGTATGCCGGTCACGCCGGCGGCTCCAGCTTGACGCCGACCCCGCGCAGCGTGTGCAGGTAGCGCGGCCGGGCCGCGGTCTCGCCGAGCTTGCGGCGCAGCCACGACAGGTGCACGTCGATGGTCTGGTCGTCGCCGTACGACTGCCGCCACACCTCCGCGAGCAGCTCGCGGCGCGGCACCACCACGCCCGGGCGGGCCGCCAGGAACGCCAGCAGGTCGAACTCCCGCCGGGTGAGGTCGAGTCGGCCGCCGTCCAGCAACGCCAGCCGGCGCCGTACGTCGATCTCGAGGCCGCCGACCCTGATCCGCCCGCCGCCGGCCGGCTCCCCCGCCGCCCCGCCGCGCGCCCGCCGCAGCACCGCCGCCAGCCGCGCCGACAGGTGCTCCACGGAGAACGGCTTCACCAGGTAGTCGTCGGCACCGGCGTTCAACAGCCGTACGATCTCGGCCTCGTCGTCCCGCGCGGTCGCCACGATCACCGGTACGTCGCTCAGCCCGCGCAGCATCTTCAGCGCCTCGGAGCCGTCCAGGTCCGGCAGCCCCAGATCGAGGATCACCACGTCGAAGCCGACCTGCGCCACCTCGCGCAGCGCCTCCAGCGCGGTGCCGACGCTGCGCACGGTGTGCCCGGCGTCGCCGAGATGCCGGATGAGGGCGGACCGCACGAACTGGTCGTCTTCGACGACGAGGACTGTTGCCATGGAGCCGAACCTAGCGAATTCGCTCCGCGGGAAGAGCCGGGGTTGCTTGCTCGGGGGAGCTTGTCTGCGCTCAAACGCCGCGCGGGCTTGGGGTGGTGGACGTGGGCGCGTCACTTTTGCGCTCAAACGCCGCGCGGGCTGGGTTTTGCTCGGGCCGGTTCTTTGCTCGGGCTGGGTTTTGGTCGGGCTGGGTTTGCTCGGGCCGGTTCTTTGGTCGGGCTGGGTTTTGGTCGGGCTGGAATTGTCAGCCGTCTTTGTAGGTCTGGACGGTTGGGGGGTGGCCGTTCCAGGTGCAGAGGAGGGTGGAGGCGGTGGAGGTGGAGGGGGAGGTGAAGGTGACGCGGAGCCAGCCGGGTTGGGTGGTCCAGAGCTGCATCTGCCAGTTGGGGTCGGGGGTTGCGGAGACGAGGGAGGCGGAGGTGGGGCCGAGGTCGAGGACGACCTGGCCGCCGGCGACGGTGTAGCTGTGGACGTCGGCGGGGTCGCCGGTGGGGTGGGGGGAGGCGGGGGGTCGTGAAGTGGTGGGGTGGGGTGAGGGTTTGGGGCGGTGGACGGCGCTGGAGATGCCGGGTGGGGGGCCGCTGCTCGCCGCGGGGATCGGGAGGGTGCGCGGGGGGTCGTAGGCGGTGCCGCGGAGCACCGAGCGCACGCCGAACCAGGACATGGCGACCGCCACCGCGGTAGCCACTGCCCAGACGCCGACGTGCAGTGCCCCTCTGCGCACGCCCCCATCCTGCCCTGGACGGGCCGGGCGGGTCAGTCGAAGACGTGGGCGGGGGGCGGCGGGGAGGCGGTGGCCGTGGTGTCGGTGACGACGGGGGCGCCGGCGGTGAAGTCGGCGAGGGCGCGGCCGTGTTCGACGCGGCCGGGGTGGGGGTCGGTGGCGACGCGGCGGGTGAGTTCGGCGATGGGCAGGGGGCGGTCGGCGGCGAGGAGGATCGCGTTGCCGAAGCGCTTGCCGCGCAGCACCGCCGGGTCGGCGGCGAGCGCGGTCTCGGCGAACGCGGCCTGTGCGGTGGCGACTTGGCCGCGCAGGAAGGCGAGCGCGCCGCCGTCGGTGAGGTTGGCGGCGTAGAGGCCCTGGGGGTCGAGGGCGCGGCGGACGTCGGCGAGGAACTCGGCGCTGGTGAGGTGCGCGGGGGTGCGGGCGGCCGCGAAGACGTCGGCGATCAGCAGGTCGGCCCAGCCGTCGGGGACCTTCGCCAGGCCCTCCCGCGCGTCGCCGCCGCGTACCTTGATCCGCCAGGCGCGGTCCCAGGGGAGTTCGGCCCGGACCAGCTCGGTGAGCGCGGTGTCGAGCTCGACGACCTGCTGGGTCGACCGCGGCCGGGTGTGCGCGGTGTAGCGGGCGAGGGTGAGCGCGCCGCCGCCGAGGTGCACCACCCGCAGCGGGCGGCCGGGGGGCGCGGCGAGGTCGATGACATGGCCGAGCCTGCGCTGGTAGGCGAAGTCGAGGTGGGCCGGGTCGGCGAGGTCCACATGGGAGTGCGGGGCGCCGCCCACCAGCAGGGTCCACGCCTGCGGCCGCTCGCGGTCCGGGCGCAGCTCGGCGAGGCCCCCGCCCACGGGTGTGGTGCGGGGCTCCTCGGTACCGCGCCGATGACGTGCCATGGTCCGATTATCGACGACGACACTGCCGTCGACGTTCGCGGTCCACCCGGCCACGGTCTCGGCGCCGTATCCCGCGCTCAGGACGCGGCCGACCTCACGCCGGCGTCACGCCACCTGACGACGACGCCGGCGGCTGGTGATGCTGCGGCTGGTGCTGCGGCTGCTGTGCGAACCCGTCGACCAGCTCGATGGTCCGTGCGGCCATGCCCAGCGCCTCCCGCAGCACCGCCGGGTCCGTCACCGCCCGGTCGGTGTGCGGCGGGACCACCCAGCCGCTGCCGCAGGGGGTCAGGTCGCCGCCCGTACGGTGACACTGGCTGCCGGGCAGGTCCCAGCGGTCCGCGGTGCCCAGCGGGACCAGGAACGCCAGGCTGTCCCCGACGCGGTCGTGGAACACCGGCCCCACGCCCGTGCTCAACCGGAGCAGGTCCACGGCCTCCAGACCCTGCCTGGACGGCACGGTCACCACCTCCCGCGCCGGGGGCACGCTCGGTTCGGGGCTGTGGCCCGAAGTACTGCTCTTCTCCACGGCAACCTCCCTCCAAGGGGGAGCCGACGTGATCGGCTCCCACTTCGTACAACGGCATCCGTGGTACCGGGGGGCCGTCGCCAGGGGTGGCGTTGCCTGGCGAATCCCCACGCCGCCCCCCTGTTCGGGGGTGCCGGGGGCCTGCGGGCGAGGGCCACCGGGGAACCGCCGAGGCCGCAGAGGAACGTCACCGCCGAGGCCGCGGGGAACGTCACCGCCGAGGCCACCGGGGAGAGGTCACCAGGGAGCCGCCGCCCGCGGGTTACTCGAGGTGCGCCGAATCGTTCCAGCGCTCGATCGCCGGCGCGCCGTAGGCCCAGCCGAGGACCGACAGCGAGGCCGGGTCGAGGCGCAGCGCGGCCGCGAAGGCCGGGTCGAAGCCGAGCCACCGCGCGCCCAGGACGCGCAGGAAGTGGCCGTGCGCGAAGACCAGCACGTCACGCGGCGCGGACCGGGCCCACCCGATCACCTCGTCCGCGCGTTCGGCGACCGCGGCCAGGCTCTCCCCGCCGGGCACCCCGTCCCGCCAGATGTGGAAGCCGGGCCGCAACTCCTGGAGCTGCGCGGGCGTCAGCCCTTCGTACTGCCCGTAGTCCCATTCGAGCAGGGCGTCCCACTCCTTGGCCCGGCCGAACCCGGCGAGGTCGGCGGTGCCGGCGGCGCGCAGCAGCGGCGAGGTGCGCACCTCGGCGTCGGGCAGGCCGTTCCAGGGGGCGCGGGCGAGGCGTTCACCGAGCAGCAGCGCGGTGCGCCGGCCCTCCTCGGTGAGCGGGATGTCGGTGCGGCCGGTGTGCCGCCCGGTGCGGGACCACTCCGTCTGCCCGTGCCGGACCAGGAGAATACGCGGCGCCACCACTGCCATACCGAAGGACCTTTCGCGGACCGGGCCGAAACGCCTCCATCATCGCCCACCGCCGTCAGACCTCGGCGAGCAGCCCTCGCAGCAGCTGGTCGAGCCCCCATTCGTACTGCGCCCCGGCGTCCTCCTGCGCGCACAGCAGCTCGGGGACCAGCGAGGCCAGCGCCGGGTAGCGCTCGGCCGGGAGGGCGTCCAGCTTGGCCCGGACCCGCTCGCGGGCGCCCTCCTCGCACAGCACCCGGGCGCGCCGGGTGCTCCACAACGCGGAGCCCACGGTGTACTGCATCAGCGCCACATGCGCGCGCACCGCGGCCTGCGGGGACAGCCCCGACGCGCGCAGCAGCGCGAGCATCCGGTCGATCACGGCGATCGCGTCGTCGCCCCGGGTGGAGCGGGTGGTGAGGAGCTGGAGCGCGGAGGGGTGCTCGGTGAAGAGCCGGTAGACGCCGAGGCAGACCTCGCGCAGCTCGCGGTCCGGGTGGGCGCCGCAGGCGCTCGGCAGCTCCACGGTGTCCAGCAGGCGCTGGGCGACGGCGTCGCTGATCTCGTCCTTGCCGCGGAAGTGCGAGTAGACGGCCATCGTGGCGACGCCCAACTGCTCGGCGAGCGCGCGCATGGTGAAAGCCTCGGCGCCGTCCCGATCGAGCAGAGCGATGGCGGCATCAAGGATACGATCCGGGTTGAGCGTGTTACGGGGTGCGCGGCGCCGTGGGGAGCGGAGCGGCTGGGCCGACGGGGATACCGACATCGGGATCTCTGTTCTCGTCCTTCGTACCTCGCGGCAGGCAACCCGGGAGCGGAACCGGGGCGTCCTTCGCGGTGTCCTTACCCTGCACAACCGGGCTGAACACCGTACGAACTCGGGGTATCTGCGAAACTTCGGGGGCGATGTGCGCCGCACGTAACGTACGGCGTACGGTTGAGCCTACGCCACCGACCAGACCGCCGGACCCGCGGCCAACGGAGAACCTGGAGAGACGTCCGGATGACGATCACCGCCACTGCGCCGCGCGCCGCTGCCTACCGCGGCAGGCTGCGCTGGTGGACCGAACTTCCGCTCATCGCCGTGGTCTACGCGCTCTACTCCGGAGCGCGGCTGCTGGTGCGGGGCGACGTGAGCAGCGCCGTGCAGCACGGCGCCGACATCCTGCACTTCGAGCAGATCGTGCACATCGACCCGGAGCGCTGGTTCAACCGGCTCTTCACCGACCACGCCTTCCTCGGCGTGCCGGCCGACTTCGCGTACGCGTCGCTGCACTACATCGTCACCCCGACGGTCCTGGTCTGGCTGTGGCGCCGCCGGCCCACCCACTACCGGATGGCCCGCACCTGGCTGATGCTGTCCACCCTGATCGGGCTGATCGGCTTCACCCTGATGCCCACCGCGCCGCCCCGGCTGCTCACCGGCCACCACGGCTTCATCGACACCATGGCGCAGTACGGCTCCTACGGCTGGTGGGGCAGCGAGGCGAGCGCGCCGCGGGGCATGGGCGACCTCACCAACCAGTACGCGGCGATGCCGAGCCTGCACGTCGGCTGGTCGCTGTGGTGCGGGATCATGCTCTTCCGCTACGGGCGGCACTGGACGGTGCGCACCCTCGGCGTGATCTACCCGCTGATGACCGCGTTCGTGGTGATGGGCACCGCCAACCACTACCTGCTGGACGCCGCCGCGGGCGTGCTGGTGATGGGCATCGGCTTCCTGCTGGCCAAGCCGGCGCTGCGGATGGTGGACGCGCTGTACACGCGGTACGGCTTCGGGCGGCCGGCCGCGGCCCGGGGCGAGGACGCCGCCGACGCGAGCGCGGATGCGGCCACGGGTGCTCTCGCGGGTACGGCGGCTGCCGTGGCCGCGCCGGCCGGGTCGACCGCTTCCGGCGGCGCCCCGCAGGATGCGACGAGCATCACGGAAACGGTCGCGGGAACGGCATCCGCCGACCCCTCGGGCGGCGAACCGGCGACGGAGAGCGCGGACCCCGCCGCCGCGCCGTCCGTGCCGCGCCCGACCCCGGCTCCCGACGACCGCAGCGGCACCGCGCCCCTGCCCGACGGCGAACCGGCCGCGCGCAACTGACCCGCCCGGAGGGTGCGTTCCGGGCGGCCTGGGCCCAGTTGTCACTGCCGGATGCCACACTCTCCCGGGTGAGCACTACGCACTCCCTGCGGGAGCGGCTGGCCGTCCTGCGCGGCTCCACCACCGCATCCCGCCCGATGGACGCGCGGGCGCTGGCCGCGCTCGCCGCCAACCCCGGCTGCAAGCGCCGCGCGGTGATGGACGCCGCCGGGGTGGACAAGGGCGCGGTCGCCGAAGCGCTCGGCTCCCCCGCCCGGTTCGGCCAGTCCCGGTTCGCCTTCTCCCGCGGCCATGCCTTCGAGGCGCGGGTCAAGGCCGACGGATGCGCCGAACTGCTGCGGCTGCTCGGCTCCGAGGGCAAGGCGTCGCTGCCCGACCTGTCGGCTCCCGGGCCCGAGGGGCGGGTGGCCAGGACCCGGATGGCGCTGGCCGAGGCCGTACCGGGCGAGTGGACCCTGCTCGACCACCCGCTGCTCGCCCTGGACGTCGCGGGCTCCACGGTCCACCTCGAACCCGACGCGGTGGTGATCGCGCCCGACGGCACCTGGATCGTGGTCGAGATCAAGTCCTTCCCGATCCTGGACGGCGGCGCCGACGCGATGAAGGTCGGCGCGGCGGCCCGGCAGTCGGCGGTCTACGTACTCGCGTTGGACGCCGTCGACCCCGGCCGGACCCGCGCCGACATCCTGCTGGTCTGCCCCAAGGACTTCTCCAACCTGCCCACCGCCGACCGGGTCGACATCCGCAAGCAGCTCGCCGTCACCCGCCGCCAGCTCACCCGGCTCACCCGGATCTCGGACATCACCGACCTGCTGCCGGAGGGCACCACCTTCGACCTGTCGTACACGCCCGACGGCCGCACCCCGACCCGGCCGCGGGCCGAGCTGGCCGCCGCCGTGGACACCGTCCCCGCCGCGTACGCCCCCGAGTGCCTGTCCACCTGCGAGCTGGCCTTCCACTGCCGGGACCGGTCCCGCGCGGCGGGCAGGGTCGAGGCCCTGGGCCGTTCGCTGCGCGGCGAGCTCGGCGACCTCACCACCGTCGAGGCGGTGCTCGCCGCCGCGCACGGCCGCGCGGGCGACCCGCGGGACCCGGCGGTCGCGGCCCTGCGCCGGGCCGCCGCGCTGCGCGAGGAGGCGATGTCCGCCGCGGCGGAGGCCGCGCCCGGCCCGGCCGGCGACGACGCCAACGCCCCCACCGCCGCTCAGGTCCCGGCCCGGGCCCCGGCCCGACCGCCCGCGCCACGCGCGCCGGCCGCCACCACCGCCGCCACCGCCGCCGAGCAGCCTGCCGCCGGCGCGGGGCGTGTGCCGGGAGGCCCGGCGTGAGCGTGCTGCACACCCTCGCCCGCGCCGAGGCGGTCTCCGCCCGGCGGGCCGTCCCGGCGGCGACCGTACGCCACTGCCACCTCTCCGACCGGCCGCTGGTGCTGGTGCCGCTGACCACCGCGGGCGAGGCGGGCGCGCCGCTGGGCGCGATGATCGGCACCGACCGGGACGCGCCCGAGCTGCTGGTGGTGCCGCAACCGCTCGACCGCGAGCTGCGGTTCGGCTTCTTCGCCGGGCTCGCCCGGGAACTGCTCCTCGCGCTGGACCGCTACTGCGACGAGGTGGAGGTCGAGCCGGCCACCCGCAACCGCGAGGAGACCGAGCTGTGCGCGGACGCCCTCCAGGTCGTCGTGCCCAACGGCGCCGCCCTGGAGTACGTCCGGCTGGTCGGCCGCTCCACCCGCTTCCTGCGCACCGTCGAGGACCCGGACGCCCCCCACCCGGTGCCGGTCCCCGTGCCGCTGCTGGGCCGCTGGCTCACCCACTACGCCGAGCGTGCCCGCACCCCCGGCAGCGGCCTGCTGCTCGCCATGACCGACCTGCTCACCCGGCACTGGGCCACCGGCCAGAGCGCCATGGAGGACCAGCACCTGGGCGCCCTGCTCGGCTGGATCGACCCGCCGCCCGGCCTCGACGGGCCCACCGCCGCCGCCCGCGCCCAGACCGGCCGCGCCCCCGACGGCCTGCTGCTCAGCCCCCCGGCCGGCCCGGCCACCGACCCGGTCTTCGACAACCGCGTCCTCGCCCCCGCCCAGGCCCGTTACGACAAGGCCCGCACCGCGCCCGAGCGGGCCGCCGCCGAAGCGGGGATACGGGATCTCGTCGCCTCCCAGCTCCGCCCCACCTGGGACGACATGTGGCGCGGACTCGACCTGCTGCGGGCCCTGCCCGAGGGCGCGCACGTCGAGGAGCGGTGGAAGCGGGACCGCTGGTCGTTCACCGGGCACCGCGACCGGGTCGGCGCGGGCGAGCCGCCGCAGCCGAAGCGGGACGACGCGATCGCCGCGGCCCAGAAACTGGCCGGGCGGGAGACCGCGCAGGCCCGGCTCGCCGCCCAGGAAGCGCTGGACGACCCCCTCGCCATGGCGGCGCGACGGCTGTCCGGCGAGGCGTTCACCGGCACGGTCGTCGAGGTCGAGATGACCTGGTCCGAGGGCCGCCGCCCCATGCCCCGGCCCCTCCTCACGATCGCCACCGACGACCTGCCGCAGGCCGAGCCGGGCGCGAAGGCGTACCGCGCGCTTCCGGACGCGAAGTCGGCGCAGGGGGCGGAACTGCTCGAGGTGCGTACGGCGCTGGAGGTGCGTACGGCGGGGGACCCGGACACCGACGGCACCCACGGCACCCACGACCTCCGTGCCACCGCCGGCACCCCCGACGGCGCTGCCGCGGACGGCCCCGCGTGGAGCGTGCGGGTGAAGCTGACCGGCGGCATGGGCAGTGGCCGCACCCCGCGGGAGGGCTCGGTGCCGGCCCCCGGCGACACGGTCACCTTCACGCTGTTCGAGCACGACCCGAGAAGCGGGCCGGCCCTCCCCGACGCGGAGCAGACCCCGTGGACGCACGGCGGCCCGCCCGGCTCGGAGCCCGCCCCGACCGCCCCCGACCCCGTGACCGCGGAGGACTACCTGTGACCCAGCCCGTGCGAAGCCCCGGCACGGCCGCCGCCGGCGGGGCGTACGGCCCGCAGGGCGCGGACGAGCCGTTCGACCCGGGCCGGGCCGCCGCCGAGGCGACCTCGGCGATCCTCGCGAGCACCCTGCACGGCACCGCGCGGGGAGTCGTCGTGGACTCGCCACCGGGTGCGGGCAAGTCCACGCTCGTGGTGCGCGCGGCGCGCGAACTGGCCGCGGCGGGCGAGTCGTTGATGATCGTGGCGCAGACCAACGCCCAGGTCGACGACCTCGCCGACCGGCTGGCCACGGCCGACCCCGACCTGCCGGTGGGCCGGCTGCACGGCACCGACTCGCCGCCCGACCCCGCGCTCGACCGCCACCCGTCCCTGGCGAAGTCCACCTCCGTCGCCGAGTTGCGGGACCGCGCGGTGGTGATCGCGACCGCGGCCAAGTGGGCGTACGTCAAGGACGTCGAGCCGTGGCGGCACGCCATCGTGGACGAGGCGTACCAGATGCGGTCGGACGCGCTGCTCCAGGTCGCCGGGCTCTTCGAACGCGCCCTGTTCGTGGGTGATCCGGGCCAGCTCGACCCGTTCAGCGTGGTGGGCGCGGAGCAGTGGGCCGGGCTGAGCTGGGACCCGTCGGCGAGCGCGGTGGTGACGCTGCTCGCGCACAACCCCGGCCTGCCGCAGCACCGGTTGCCGGTGTCCTGGCGGCTGCCCGCGTCCGCCGCTCCGCTGGTGTCGCGGGCGTTCTATCCGTACACGCCGTTCCGCAGCGGCACCGGGCCCGGCGACCGGCGGCTCGGCTTCGGCGTGCGCGGCGACGGCGGCGGGCTCGACCGCACCCTGGACGAGGCCGCGGAGAGCGGCTGGGGTCTGCTGGAGCTGCCCGCCCGGCACACCCCGCGGACCGACCCCGAGGCCGTACGGGCGGTCGCGCTGCTCGTCCGCCGCCTGCTCGACCGCGGCGGGCTCACGTACTCCGCGCCCGACCCGGACCCCGCGCCGCTCACCGCCGAGCGGATCGCGGTCGGCACCGCCCACCGCGACCAGGCCGCCGCGGTGCGCGCCGCGCTCACGGCCCTCGGGGTCGCCGGGGTCGCGGTGGACACCGCCAACCGGCTCCAGGGGCGGGAGTTCGACGTCACGGTCGTCCTGCACCCGCTGTCCGGGCGTCCCGACGCCACCGCGTTCCACCTCGAAACCGGGCGGTTGTGCGTGCTGGCGTCCCGGCATCGGCACGCCTGCATCGTCGTCTGCCGGGCCGGGGTGGCCGACCTGCTCGACGAGCACCCCTCCTCCGAGCCGGTCCGGCTCGGCGTCACCGTCAAGTTCCCCGACGGCTGGGAGGCCAACCACTCGGTCCTGGCCCACCTCGCCGAGCACCGCACGCTCTGGCGGTCGTAGCGAGCTGGACCCTCCGGGGTGGTGCGTTCAGCCGGTCGAGGACCACCTGCCGGTACACGGCTGGTGGTCCCCCCGGCATCGCCGGGAGGTGCCCCCAGCGCCCCTGGGTAGGTGCGGCTCCTCCGCGGAAGGGCCGCATCCCCCAAGGGACGGGGAACCGCGCGACCAGCCAAGGATGTGGCCCGCCCGACCCGCGCGCCCTCCCCCAGCGGCGGGGATTCCCGACCACCCGCCGGAGGTCAGGTGGTGAGCATCCAGTGGCTGAACGCGGCGTAGCGCTCGGCGAACTCGGCGGCGTCGGAGGCGCGTTCGCCTGCTCGCGGAGGGCGCCACCACCGCCGACGAGCTGCGCCGGGGCCGCGTCGACATCCAGATCGGCGACACCGCGCCCGACCACGCGGACACCCGCTCCACCACGCTGTTCAGTGACCGGCTCGCCGCCGTCGGCCGCCGCGACCTGCCGCACGACCCCACCACCTGGGACGGGTTCGCGTCCCTCGCGCACGTCGTCGTCTCCCGCCGGGGCCGCACCCGGGACCGCATCGACGACCTCCTCGACACCCAGCACCGGCGCCGGCACGTCGCGTTCACCGTGCCCACCCTCGCGCTGGCGCTCGGCGCCGTCGCCGCCCACCCCCTGCTCACCGTCGCCCCCGAGACGCTCACCGGTCACGTCCTCCCCGCCCACCTGCGCACCTACCCCCTCCCCGGCCCCACCCCGCCGGTCCCCGCCGTCCTCGCCTGGCACGCCCGCCACGACCGCGACGCCGCCCACCACTGGCTCCGCGGCCTCATCACGACCACCCTCACCCCCGCCCCCTGACGCCTTCCCGGCGCCGGCGGCCCGGAGAGGCGGAGGGTGGGTGCGGGACAATGGAAGGGTTGCCGAGCTTGGGAGGTAGGGATGAGCCAGCCGCCACAGGCGGGCCGGCCGGGCGGCGAGCGGCCGAAACGGCCCGTTCCGCTGCTGTTCGAACCGGGGGCGGCACCGGAGGAGGGGGCGGACCGGTTCTTCGACCTCGAGTCGATGGACGACCCGCGGGAGTTGCTGGAGCGGGCCACCGAACTGGCGGTGGCGTTCCGCGCGGCGGCCGACCGCGCCACGGACTTCCAGGCGATGGCGGCGGCCCAACTCGCGGACCCGCGCCGCTTCGACCGGCTGACGTTCGCGAAGCTCGCCGAGCGGGCCGGATGGACCGAGGACTACGCGAAGAAGATGGTCGAGTACGGCGAGGGCCTGATCAAGAGCGGCGGCGCCACCCCGTAGCCGTACCCCGGCCGTGCCGCCGACCGCGCCCCCGGCCGTTCCCCCGACCACTTCCCCGGCAGGGCAAGGTACTCCCCCGCGCCGCCCCTGTCCCGCTTTCGCCGGATTCTCCCGGGGGGCAAGCATGCAGTCGGTAGATGTAGTTTCCATGGACGAGATCCAGCGTCAGCACCACACCGCGTACGTCACCTCGGCGGGCGCCGAGTGGCTCGCCTCCGCCAGTGCCTTCCCGCGCAGCGTCCAGGCGCTGTGGGCGGCCCGCCCGGCCGCGCCGAGCGTACTGCCGTGCGGCACCGCCTTCGACGTGGTCAACCTGCCGTTGCTCTTCGGGCGGCGGGTGCTGGAGCAGTTATGGTCGGCGGGCCCCGGCAGCGGCCCCGCCGCCGTGCACCGCGGCCGGGTGCTGGTGCTGGCCGCGCCCGGCACCGCCCACCGGCTGCCCGCGCTGCTGGAGTGGGAGGAGTGGGGCCGCCGGGTGCCGCCGCTGCTCTGCCACGGCCGCGGCGACGCGGTGACGGTGCCGCCGCTCTACGACTGCGCGCCCGCCGGCGGGAGCGGTCCGCGCCCCGAGACCGGCCGCTCCCGCTGGGTGGTCGCGCCGGACACCCGCAAGCCCTGGCTGCCCCGCGCGGACGTGCTGCTGTGGGCCTGCGTCAGGGTGGTCCGGCAGGACCGGCCACGGCCGGTGCCGCCGGTTCCGCCGCTGGTCAGCACACCCGCGACGAGCTGACGTCCATCGATTTCACACCCTGCTGGAGCGGGTGCTAATGTCTACGACGTCAGCAGGCGCCGCTAGCTCAGTTGGTTAGAGCAGCTGACTCTTAATCAGCGGGTCCGGGGTTCGAGTCCCTGGCGGCGCACCTGAGAGACGAAGGCCCTTCGCGGAAGCGGAGGGCCTTCGTCGTGCCCGGGAACCCGGGAATCCGGACCTCTCGCCGCACCGGGTACCCGAACTCCGCGCGAACTCCTCGTGCGCACCGGTGCCTTCGCCCGCGCCCGCCCCGCCGCGAGGTAGCGTTCCTACGGCGGCGCGAGCCGCCTGCCGGTTCGTACTCTTGGAGGCTTCACCATGGCAACCACTCGTACCGCGACGACCCAGTGGAAGGGCCCGCTGATGGGCGGCGCCGGGACGGTCTCGCTGGACACCTCTGGCGTGGGCACGTACGAGGTGTCGTGGCCGTCGCGCGCCGAGGCGGCGAACGGCAAGACCAGCCCCGAGGAGCTGATCGCCGCCGCCCACTCCTCCTGCTACTCCATGGCGCTCTCGCACGGCCTGGCGGGCGCGGGCACCCCGCCCGAGACCGTCCAGACCGTGGCGAACGTCACGTTCCAGCCGGGTGAGGGCATCACCGGGATCACCCTCGCGGTGACGGCGCGCGTGCCGGGCCTGACCGCCGAGGCGTTCGAGGCCGCCGCGCAGGACGCGAAGGCGAACTGCCCGGTCAGCAAGGCACTGGCGGGCGTGAACATCACCCTTGAGGCCGAACTGCTCTCCTGATCGCCCTCCCGATCGGCCTCGGCCGGCCCCGCTTTCCCGCGGTCGGCCGGTCCGCCGATCGGCCCGGTTCAGCGGCGGGTGACCCGCACCCGCCAGTCGCCCGCCGCGTCCGGTGAGAGCACCTTGAAGTCGAAGCCGTCCGCCGTGTCGGTCCACCCCTCGCCGGGGGTGAAGGGCGCGTCGTTGAGGGAGTTGAACGACGCGCTGCTGAAGTCGCAGGCGCCGGTGAGCGGATGGGCGTCCTCGACGGTGACCGGGCCCTTCCCGGAGTCGACGTCGGTGCGCACCCGGTAGGCGAGTATCCCCTTGCGGCAGGCGTCCTTGTCGTTGCCCAGCGGCTCGCGCAGCTCCAGGACGTACGCCGTGGTGTCGCCGAACGGTATGACCACCGCCTTGCCGCCGCCGGGCACCTCGATCGGCCGCAGCTTGTACGTCCGGGTGCCGGCGGTGGTGACGCAGTCGATCTGCCGGTCGTCGATCCAGCCGAGCTTCCACTTGTGCCAGGCGAGCAGGTCGCCCTGCAGCCCCCAGTCCAACGACATGGTGTCCCACTGGCCGGCGAGGCGGTCGGTGCGCGGGAAGTCGTCGGCGGAGTAGAGGTCGGGCAGGCCGAGCGCGTGGCCGTTCTCGTGCGCCAGGACGCGGAAGCCGGACTGGTCGTGGCCGTAGATCAGCGAGACCTTGTCCAGGTGGGTGCCGTCGTCGGTGGTGGCTGCCGAGGCGCCGGTCCAGGTCACGGAGAGCACCGCCTGGTCGGCCGGTGGCCCGGCGTTGGGGGTGACGAGGATGTTGACGATGTCGTAGCCGCGGAAGTCCACGCTCGTGCCGGCGGCCTTGATCAGGTCCCGCATCATCTCGGTGTGCGCGTCCCAGCCGTAGCCGCGGCCGATCCCGTACGCGGAGAAGGGCCGCGGCATGCGTATCCAGCGCAGCACCGGGGTCGACCGGTAGTCGAGCCGGCCGTAGGAGGCGGTGGCGTACCACTGCTTGACCGCCGGGAAGAACTCGGAGTACCGCTCGCGGGCGCTGTAGGGGGCCTTGGCGTCGGGGAAGTCGATCAGCAGGGTGAGCGCGCGGACCTTGCCGGTGGAGGGGGCGAACTCCTCGTCGGTGCCGTGGTACGGGTGCGGCGGGAAGCCCTCCGACATGGCGACGCCGGGTTTGGCGCGCAGCGCGCAGGGGCGGCTGGCGGGCGGCGGCGCGGCGTTGGAGCCGACCAGCCGGGGCTCGGCGATCACCGTGGACCCGACCGCGAGCAGGCCGCAGGCGGCGAGGGCGGCGGCGCGTATGCCGGGGCGTGAGCGGGCGCCGGTCCTGGTCTGCGTGCCGGAGCGGGCGCGGGGGCGAGAGCGGTCCCGGGCGCCGGAACGGAAGCGGCCGGCCATCGGTCAGTCCACCGTGCCGACGCCGGACGGCTGGTTGGTGGCCTGGGTGGCGGCCTCGGTGACCCGGACCGACCAGGTGCCGTCGGTCTGCCGGCCGAGGACGGTGACCTGGGTGCTGCCGCCGGGCACCGTGTACGACTCGCCGACGCCCAGCGGCGCGTCGGCCAGCGGCGGGTAGACGGAGGTGGCCGGGCACGCGGAGTGCCCCGGATGGCCGTCGATCACGTCGATCGGCCCGTCGCCGGACTCGCGGTCGGAGCGCACGTCGTAGAGCAGGACGCCCTCGCTGCAGGAGGCGCGGTCGTTGCCGGTACGGGTGCGGGCCTCCATCGCCAGCGCGGTGTCCTCGCCGGTGCGCACCACCAGGAGCTTGGTGCCGCCGGGCGTCTCGTCGGGGCTGAGGTCGTGGTAAGTGGTGCCGATGCCGACGATGCAGCCGACCTGGTCCGGTCCGAGCCAGCCCAACCGCCACTTGTGCCAGGCGAAGGGGTCGGGGGCCAGCCCGAACTGGCTGCCCATCAGGTCCCAGTCGCCGACGTGGGTGTCCCAGTCGGCGTTGCTGCCGGGTGGCGGCTGGTAGTACAGGTCGGGCAGGTCGAAGATGTGGCCGGTCTCGTGGGCGAGCACGTTGCGGTCCGGCGGGTGGTGCTCGAAGACGGTCACCATCCGGCGGACCGGGTTGCCGTCGACGCTGATCGGGGTGGCGAGGTTCACCACCTTGGTGGCGTCGGAGTCGACGCCGGGCGCGTCCGGGTCGGCGACGAGGTAGATCACGTCGTAGCCGGCGAAGTCCACCGACGGGTCGGCGGTGGCGATCGCGTCGTGCAGGTAGGCGTCGCGGTCGGCCGCGTCCCAGTTCCGGCTGATCAGGTAGTCCGTCGCCGGGTGGGGCATCCGCAGCCAGCGGGTCTCGGCGTGCAGGTGCAGCCGGAACCGGCCGTAGGAGGCGTTGGCCCAGAACCGGCCGGTGGCCGGGTAGTGGTCGGCGGCGACCTGCGCGGGGGTCAGCTGCGGGTCGGTGCCGGGGAAGGACAGGAAGACCATCAGCGCCTTGACGTCGCCGGCCGGGCGGGCGTAGTCGCCGTCCCAGCCGTCGACCCCCTCGGAGTGGTGCACGGCGGTGCGCGGCAGCAGGCACGCGCTGCTCTCGGTGGCGCCGGCGGCCGGACCGGTCATCAGGGTCCACGCGACGAGCGCGGAGAAGCCGGCGACGGCGGCGGCGAACGCCCGCAGGACCCGGCGCCGCGCGCCGGAGGGCACGCCCGGCGACCGGGGGACGGCGCCCGTTCCGGGGGCGCCGTCCCCCGGGTTGTCTGACGCGAGGTCTGACCGCCGCACAAGGACCTCCGGGAGGTTCGGGATTCGGTCCGGGACCTTCCCCACATTGCTATGAATTGTGGCGGTTTGTCGGTTTCGGATGCTCCGTGCGGGTTGCCGCCGGAGTGGCGCGGCGGCGCAGCCGAGGGGCCGTACGACCGCCCGGGTGGCGCGGGCCCGGAACGTGCGGGCGGCGGGAGCCGGAACACGCGGCCAACGGGGCCCGGAGCGCGTCAGCGGCGGGCGGTGGAGCGCGTGCGCGGCAGGGCCCGGAGCGCGTGAGTGGCCTCGGGGGCGCGGGGCGCGAAAACGTACGACCGGCGCGGCCGATCGGACGGGGGTGAGCGCCTGCGCCGGCCGCGACACCACTCCTCCGGGTGACTACGCTGCGTCATGATGTGCGGAGAGCGTTCACGTGCTCGACCCGCACGCGCAGAAACGGTCGCCTGGGGGGCATCCGTGCGGGAAATCACCAGAGCGGCGCTGGATCACCAACTCCGCCAGCCCATATGATCGCGAGTGACGGAAGTGCGAACAGGGAGCAGTCCATGGGCGGACCCGCGGGCGGCCCCGGCGTCGAGCCCGACAGCACAGCAGCCACGATCACGCGCAGTGATCGGCTGCGCCGGTCCTCGTACGCCGCGGAGCCGACCGACTACCGCGCCGCCTTCGCGGTGGCCCGGTCGGCGATGGCGCTGCTGGGCCCCGACGGCGGCGTGCTCGCGGCGAACGCCGCGCTGGGCCGGCTGCTGGGCGTACCGCTGGAGCGGATGGTGTCGGCGGACGCGCGCGTGCTGCTCGGCCTCACCGGCGACCCGCACGCCGGCACCGCCTTCGACGACGTCCTCACCGGCAGCCGGCGCCGGCTGCGCTGCACCCGCAGGCTCACCCGGGCCGACGGCACCGACCTGCGCGCCGAGCTGTCCCTGGCCCGCACCGACAGCCGCGCGCTGCTGCTGACCGTCGAGGACGTCAGCGAACGCGAGTCGCTGCGGCGGCAGTTGCGGCATCTGCGGATGCACGACCCGGTGACGCGGCTGCCCAACCGGGCGCTGTTCTTCGAACGGCTGGCGGACGCCTTCGCGCGGGCCCCGGAGCGCGGCACCGGCCGGATCGGGCTGTGCTACCTCGACCTGGACGGCTTCAAGGCGGTCAACGACACGCTCGGGCACCGCGTCGGCGACGAGCTGCTCGCCGCGGTGGCCGACCGGCTGCTGGCCTGCGCCGGGCCCGGCGGCCACCTCGCGGCCCGGCTGGGCGGCGACGAGTTCGCGCTGCTGCTCCGGGACTCCACCGGCACCGGGCAGGCGACCGCGCTCGCCGAGGCCGTACTCGACGCGTTCCAGCGGCCGTTCGACGTCTCCGGGCACCGGCTGGCGGTCTCCGCGAGCATCGGCGTGGTCGAGCGGGAGGCCCAGGGCACCACCCCCACCGGGCTGATGCAGGCCGCCGACACCACGCTGTACTGGGCGAAGGACGACGGCAAGGGCCGCTGGACGCTCTTCGACCCGGAGCGCAACGAGCACCGGATGACCCGCCAGTCGCTGTCCAGCACGCTGCGGCAGGCCGTCGAGCGGGGGGAGTTCGTGCTCGACTACCAGCCGCTGGTCGCCCTGGACACCGGCGAGGTGCGCGGCGTGGAGGCGCTGGTCCGCTGGGAGCACCCGCACTTCGGGCGGCTGGCGCCCAACCGCTTCATCGGGCTGGCGGAGGAGGACGGCTCGATCGTGCAGCTCGGCCGCTGGGTGCTCGCCGAGTCCTGCCGCCAGGCCCGTGCCTGGCAGCGGGAGCGGCCCGGCACGCCCCTGGTGGTCAGCGTCAATGTCGCGGTCCGCCAGGTCTGGGACTCCGACCTGGTCGCCGACGTCGCCGCGATCCTGCACGAGACCGGGCTGCCGGCCCGCCTGCTCCAGCTGGAACTCACCGAGTCCGCGGTCATGGGCAGCGCCGGCCGGCCCCTCCAGGCCCTGCACGCGCTCCACGAGATGGGGGTGCGCATCGCCATCGACGACTTCGGCACCGGCTACTCCAACCTCGCCTACATGAGCCGGCTGCCCGTCTCCACCCTCAAGCTCGACGGCTCCTTCGTGCAGGGTTTCCGGTCCGCGGAACACCCCAACCCCGCCGACGAGACGATCGTCGAGGCGCTGGTCGATCTCGCCCACCGGCTCGGGCTCACGGTCACCGCGGAGTGCGTCGAGAACGCGGACCAGGCCGAGCGGCTGCGGCGGATCGGCTGCGACACGGGGCAGGGCTGGCACTACTCCCGCCCGGTGGCCGCCGCGTCCATCTCCCAACTGCTGGGCTGAGCAAGGTCGTTGGCGTACGCGGTAGCCGGATTCGCCGACCCGGCAGGCGGGTTCGCGTGCGCGGAGGGTGGATTCGCCTGCGACGTCGGCGGGTTCGGCTGAGCGGAGCGCGGGTTCGCGTGCGCGGGGAGGTGGGTTCGCCTACGACGTCGGCGGGTTCGGCTGCGCGGAGTGCGGGTTCGCGTACGCGGTCGGCGGGCGGCCGAGGAGCTTGCCGAACGCGGCGGTGTACGCGGCGGGGTTGTCGTAACCCAGCAGGGCGGCGACGCGCGTGACGGGGGTGCCCGCGGCGAGGTGCGGCAACGAGTGCAGGATGCAGGCGCGTTGCCGCCACTGCGAGAAGCTCAGGCCGGTGCCGCGGCGGAAGAGGCGGGCCAGCGTGCGTTCGCTGACGTTGAGCCGGGCGCACCAGCGGGCGGGCGGGTCGTGGATGTCCGGCTGCCGCAGGAACGCCTCGCACAGGCCGCGCAGCCGGGGGTCGGCGGGCAGCGGCACGTCCAGGGGCAGCGGGGAGAGGTCCTTCAGCTCGTGCAGGATGAGGGCGACCACGGCCTCGTCCCGGCTGTGCTCGGGGTACCGCGGCTCCATGTCGACGGCCGCGAGCAGGAGCGCCCGCAGCAGGGCGGAGACGTCCACGGCCCGGCAGCGCGCGGGGAACCAGGGCACCGCGGCCGGTTCGATGTAGAGGCTGCGGGTGCTGACGCCCGTCATCTCGACCTGGTGCCTGGTCATCGGCGGGATCAGCACGGCGCGGGCGGTGGGCACCGTCCAGTTGCCGTCCTCGGCCTCGACCCGCATCACGCCGGTCGCCGCGTACAGGACCTGGGCGCGGCGGTGCTCGTGCCAGCCGAGCAGGTGGTCGTGCGGGTAGTCGGTGCCGATCGCCAGCACCGCGCGATCGAGGGTGTCCACCTCCGCGAGCGGGACATTGCGCATGCGCACGAGGCTACGCGGAAGCGCCGGCGCTGTCTGCTGCGCGTAGAAAGATGGCAATCCATCGATTGCCCGCCACCTCGGGTGATCCCTAGCGTCGTATGCGTGCTTCCCTCCCTGACCTCCTTCCTCACCCTGGTCCTCTTCGGCTGCCTGACCGGCGTCACGACGGTGCTCTTCGGCTTCGGCGGCGGGTTCATCACGGTCCCGGTCGTCTACGGCGTCCTGACCGTCACCGCGCGGCCGGGGACGCAGGACGCCATGCACGTCGCCGTGGCGACCTCGGCGGCGGTCATGGTCGTCAACGCCTCGGTCGCGGCGCTCGCGCAGTGGCGGCAGGAGCGGCTGCGCGCCGAGTACGTCTGGCCGCTGGCGGCGTTCATCGCGGTCGGCGCCGCCGCGGGGTCGCTGGCCGCCACGCTGATCGGCGGCACCGCGCTGCGGCTGCTCTTCGCCGGCTACCTCCTGGTGACGGTCGCCGACAGCCTGCTGCGGAAGGGCTTCCTCTCGGTGGCGCCCCGGGGACAGCCGAAGCCGCTGGACCGCGGCACCACCACCTTCGGCGGCATCGGGATCGGGCTGGTGGCCGCGGGCCTGGGGGTGGGCGGCAGCGTCATGACGGTCCCGCTGCTGCGGCGCCGGGGCCTGCCGATGGCCGAGGCGACCGCCATGGCCAACCCGCTCAGCGTGCCCGTCGCCCTGACCGGCACCCTCGTCTACGCGCTCGCGCCCGTGCTCACCTCCACGTCCGGCCCGGCCGCGTCCGCCGGCGCGGGCCGGCTCGGCTACGTCGACCTCGCGGCGGGCGCCGCCCTGCTCGCCGGGTCCCTGCCCACCATCGCGGTGGTGCGGCGGGTCGCCGGCCGCGTCCCGGACCGGGTGCACTCGGCCGCGTACGTGGCGCTGCTGCTGGTCGTCCTGATCGTGATGATGGCGATGGGGATGTGACGCGGAGGATGCACCCGCCCTACCCGCTCTCCACCGCCGCCGGTCCGCGGCGCCAGTCCGGCCGGGCCCAGGTCGAGCCGCGTGACGGCAGTGACGAGGAGGCGAGGCGGGCGGGGCTCAGTAGTCCGCGAGGTCGATCTCGGTGCCCGGGGGGAAGACCTCGACGCCCCAGGTGTGGACCTCGGGGTCGTCGGGTGCGCCGAGGACCGCGAAGCCGAGGGCGTTGAAGGCGATCCCGGCCTCGGACTCGTCGCCGCGCAGGCCGAGCGCGGTCAGGTCCCGGTGCACGTCCTCGTAGGAGGGACCGAGCAACCGGACACCGCGGTAGAGGACTTCGGGGCCCAGCTCGACGGAGATGAAGCGCACCCGCTGCCGGTCGTCGTAGGAGAGGGTCAGACCCCAGAGGTAGAAGTAGTCCTCCGGGCCGTCGGGGCGGCGGAAGACCGCGGGGTCGCCGCCGAGCCGGGCGACGGCGTCCGCCCGGTCCTGCCCGAAGCGGACGACGTCCAGTCCCTCCCGGCCCTGGATCAGGTAGCGCTTCACGCAGGAAGAACGATCACGGCGGCGCGGGCGTTCCGGTACGCCGTGTGAGTTTCCCCGCGCCCCGGGTGCCTTTCGGACGCCGCGAGCGGGGCCGCATACTGCAACGCCGGCCGCACGGGGGCGGCCCGGTGAGCGTGGGGAGAGGGCATATGACAGCGCATATGACGGCGGGGACGATCAGCGCGGCGGCGGCCGGCAGCTGGAAGCTCGGCGACCGGGAGGTCAACCGCCTCGGCTTCGGCGCGATGCGGCTGACGGGCAACGGCATGGCCGGGAACGGCGCCGGCGCCCCGATCGACCGCGACGTGGCGGTCAGGGTGCTGCGCCGCGCGGTCGACCTCGGGGTGAACCACATCGACACGGCGGCGTTCTACTTCTCGCCGCTGCGCTCCGCCAACGAGCTGATCAACCGGGCGCTGGCCCCGTACCCCGACGACCTGGTCATCGTCACCAAGGTCGGGCCCGGGCGCGGTCCTTCGGGCGAGTGGCTGCCGGCGGCCACGCCCGGGGAGCTGCGCGGGCAGGTCGAGGAGAACCTGCGCCAACTCGGCCGCGACCACCTCGACGTGGTGAACCTGCGCCGGATGGGCGAGGAGTCGATCGCCGAACACTTCGGCGCCCTGGCCGAGTTGCGCGACGCGGGCCTCATCCGCCACCTGGGCGTCTCCAGCGTCCGACCCGAGCACCTCGCCGAGGCCCAGGCGATCGCGCCGGTGGTCTGCGTGCAGAACCGGTACGGGCTCGACCACCAACGCGCCGACGACAACGGCCTGTTGGACCGCTGCGGCGAGCAGGGCATCGCGTTCGTGCCGTTCTTCGCGATCTCCGGGGAGCGGCGGGAAGCACCCGCGGCCACGGGTGGCGGCGCGTACGACGACGAACTCCTCGCCGTCGCCCGCGCGCACGGCGCGACCCCCGCGCAGATCCGCCTCGCCTGGACCCTCCACCGCGCCCCGCACGTCCTCGCCATCCCGGGCACCGGCAACCCCGCCCACCTGACCGAGAACGTCGCCGCCGCCGCCCTGCGCCTGTCCCCCACCGACCTGGCCCGCCTGTGAACCCAGGGAGCCGCCTACGGCCCTCGACGCTCAGGGGCGCGTGCGCGTGGGGCACGCGTCGTCCTCTGGAAGTCGGACGACGGCAGGCGCGACACCTCTCGTGCGCGCCCGCCGCGTCACGGCCCGTCAGTCCCTCGGTGCGACGCGGATACGGTTCCCGTCGGGATCGGCTGCGAGGAAGGTCAGCCCGAACCCCGCATCATGAGGCTCCTGCAGGATCGTGACGCCCTTGGACCGCCACTGCTCGAAGATCGCGTTGACCTCGTCGGGCCCACTGTCGACGGCCAGACACACCTCACTGGTACGCGGGACGTCCGCTGACAGGTCCTCGAAACGGCCGGACCACACGGCGAGGTCAGCGCCTGGCCCAAGGTCGAAGGTGATGTATCCCGGAGTCTCGAACGACGGGCTCATGCCGAGGAGGCCCCCGTAGAAACGCGCTGCCGCGGGAGCGTCGTTCACGTAGACGACGGACACGACGGATGTGGTCATGGTTCTTCCTTCTCGCAGGTCGTGGGTACGCATCCGCCAGCCTGACCGGGATATGCGCCGCATCATGTCGCGATTCCTGAAAAACTCGGTGGGTGACCCCGGACCGCTTCTTCTCCCTGATGCTGCTCCTGGCATCGAGGAATGCCGTGACCACACAGGAACTCGCCTCGGCGCTGGGGGTGTCCCTTCGCACCGTCACCCGGGACCTGAACTGGCTCCGCGACGCCGGCCTGCCGGTGACCGCGCAACGGGGCCGCCTCGGAGGCGTGACCATGCTGCCCGGGTCCGGGCTCGACCTCACGCGGCTCACACCCGGCGAGCGTGATCATCTGTCGCTCACCGGGCTGGACGAGAGGCAACGTGCGGAGCTCGACGCATCGGTCGAGAGCCGGCGCGCGCTCTCCAAGATCGCCGCCGCACACCCACGTCGAGTCGATGGGCTCCTGCCGCTCACCGACGTGGTGCACGTGGACAGCCGTCCCTGGCTCCGAACCCGTACTTCCGGCCCGACCCCGGCTTCGCTGATCGGCCCGGTGCGGCGAGGTCGCCGGATACGGATCGAGTACGACAGCCCACGCGAGTCATGCCCCCGCGACCTGGTCGTGGACCCCTACGGGCTGCTCGCCAAGGCCGGCAGATGGTACCTCGTCGCCGACTGCGCCCGAGTGCCACGGATGTACCGACTCGACCGGATCACGACGTGGAAGGAAGTCGACCGGCCACGACAGATCCGCGAGAGCCAGACCCTGGCCACCGTCGCCGCAGCGCTCCTCGATCAGTGGGAACACCAGCACGCGATGGAGGTCAGCGCCACCATCGACCGGACCCAGATCGAGCGAGCGCAACGGATCTTCGGCCGACGACTCGTCCGGGACGACCATGAAGAATCCGCCACCGGCCACAAGGTGACGATCCGCTTCCCGCATCTGGAGGACGTGCGGGCACTACTGCCGTTCGGGAGCGCCATCACCGTGCACGGCCCCACCGAAGCCAGGGCCCACCTTCACGACCTCGCCACTGGTCTTGCCCACCACTACGCGCCCTCACCGACGTCCTGACCCGTCACGACTACCGACCACACCGGCTCGGCGAGCAAGGGCGATGCCGCGTGGCGCCTTCGGGCTTCTCGCGGAGGCCCTGGCTGCGACTCTCAGGCAGGGGCTATCCGACCGGGCGCCCGCGGGCCCCGACGCGGCACCCGTTCCCGGCGCCGCGGGCTGCACTCTCGAGTCGTGCACTTACCGCGACCGGCTGCCGGAGTTCGAGGAGCGCGGCGCCCGCGTGTACGGCGTCAGCACCCAACGTCCGGACCAACTCGCCACGCTCGCCGAACACGCGGGCATCACGTTCCCCCTGCTGTCGGACGCCGACCTGCGGCTGACCGCACTGCGGCTGCCCACCTTCCGTGCGTCCGGACTCGACCGCCTCAAGCGCCTGACCCTGCTGATCGACGCCGAACGCACCGTACGCGGCGTGCTCTGCCCCGTCCCGGACCCGGCCGGCTCGGTCGGCGACGCCCTCGCTCTCCTCGACGAGGTCGCAGCCGCCGGCCGGCGACTTCCCGGCCCCCGTTGAGAGCGCGCAGGTCATGTCCGTGCGTCGCCCGCGGCTCCCCGCGCGCCGCTCGCGTCCGGTGGTCGTGGTGGCACCGGCCCGGGACACGGTCCGGCGGGAAGCGGTCCGTGTCCCGGGCGAAACGCGCCGGTCGACGGGTCGCTCGGCACCGGCGGAGTCATCAGCGGCGGTGGGAGCGCAGTTCGTCGAGGAGGGCGCGCAGTACCGCGAGGCGGTGGGCGGATTCGGAGGGGGCGGCGGGCCTGAGTACCGTGCGGGCGGCGTGCGCGGCGAGCAGCCCCAGGAGGAGTCTGACCGCGGCGCCGCTGACGGCGGCGCCGGCCAGAACCCATGCGGCGGCTCCCATGGCGGGTGTGAGCATCTTCGATCCCCTGTCCGGAACTGACGGCGGACCTCCGGTCTAGCGCGACCGGCGGCGCGGCCGCTTCCCCGCGGTCGCGTGGAGTCGGCCGGCCGGCCCCGAACTCCGCGCACCTGCGCCCCTGGTGGCGGCGCGAGGGAGCGGGCAGCATCCCGGGCATGGACGACATGGACGAGCCGCGGGGCCCTCGGGGGAAGCGGGGCCTGCCCTTCCCGTACGACCAGGACCTGTCCGGGGTGCTGCGCAACCTCAACCGCCGTACCCGCTGGGGGCGTGACCGGCTCGCGAACGACCGGGTCACCGCCGCGCTCCTGGCGGCCGGCATGCGGCTGCTCGTGGCGCACCTCGGCCCGGGCGGCCGCAGCCGCGTCAACAGCGAGCGCCTGCTGCTGGGTTCCCTCTCGCAGCGCAGGGTCGCCGAGGAGTTCGCCGCCGGGCCGCAGCCCTTCACACGGTACGGCAACGGGGTGTCGATGCTGCGCGACCGCTGGAGCCCGCACTCGGACTTCGTCACCGACCTGATCACCTTCGCGGTGTGGCGGGAGAACTACCGGCCGGAGTTCCGGGAGCGGCGGGTCGCCCACATCAGACGGCTGGTGCACGGACCGGACTTCGTACGGGCCGTGCACGACATCGCCTACCAGCACACCGCCGAGGGGGTCCGGCTGCCCTCCGTCCGGCTCGGCCTGGCGCTCATGACGGCCGCCGAGGGGGACGAGGAGGTGACGCGGATCATCTCCACCGTGTACGAGGACTACCTCGGCTCGTGGAAGAAGCTGTACGAGACGGTGCTCCGCGAGCGGCACTTACGGCTGCGCAGGGGGCTCACCCTCGACGACCTGGCGAACGCGCTGTCCGCGGCGACCGACGGGATGACGCTCAGGGCCATCGGCGACCCCGCCTCCGGTGTCGTCGACCACGACCGCCGCGGTTCCCTGATGGGCACGGTCGCGCTGGCGGTGATCCACGCGTTCCTGGAGCCGGACGACGACGCCGACGGCCTCACCCTGGAGCAGTCCGTGGCGGCGCGGTTCGGCCGACGCCCGCACTGAGCACGGCAGAACTGCGGAACCGGCACATGGGTGGGGCCCGCGTCCTCGGGGGGAGTAAGGACGCGGGCCCCGGTGGGGCGGGCGCGTGAGGACGCCCGCCGGTGAGAGGAACGATCAGCAGGCGCCGAGGTCGCTCCAGACGCCCCATTCGCCGGTGGTGCCTGGCTCCTCGTTGGTGGTCCACCACTTGGCCTGCCAGTTGTGGCCGTTCCAGGAGACCTGGTCGCCGCCGGTGTAGACCGCGCTGGAACTCCAGGACGCGAGCGTGCAACTGCCGCCGCTGCCACCGGTGGTGCCGCTCGACGTGCCCGTCGAGGTGCCGGTGGACGTGCCGGTGGACGTACCGGTCGAGGTACCCGTCGAGGTGCCGGTCGACGTGCCGCCGTCCGTCGTCCCCGCCGTGGTGCCGGAGGAGGTGCCGGAGGAGGTGCCGCCGTCGGTGCTACCCGACGAGGTGCCCGACGAGGTGCCCGTGGAGGTGCCCCCGCTGGTGGTACCCGTGCCGGAGCAGTCCGAGGCCGACCCGTTGGTCGCGGTGACGATCTTGTTGAAGAGCGTCGCCGAGGCGTCCAGGTCGAGCAGCGAGTACATCATCGACCCGCCGAGCCCGTTGCAGTGCGCGTAGTTCGCCTTGGCCGTGATCGACTGGTCGCTGAGCCCGGTCCAGAAGGTGGACCCGTTGTAGAAGTAGGCCGACTGCGACTGCGCGTCGTAGTAGGTGTCGGCCGGGTTGTCGACGACCCCGGTCAGCTCCTTGTAGTACGCGATCCCGGCGGTCGCGCTGATCCCGCGCGCCGCGGAGGGGCCGCTCGCGGGCTGGTAGAGCCCGTGGTTGCTGCCCGCCGCCACGCCGTCCCAGCCGCGGTAGTAGAGCGGATAGCCCATGGTGACCTTGCTCGCCGGCATGCCGCCCGGGATGCCGTAGGCCGGGTCGCCCTGGGTCCACGCCTTGATCGCGTTGTCGGTGCTGTACTTCTCGTTGCCCGGCGGGATCACCGCGGAGGGGTCGCTCGACGACTGGTAGAGCGGGTCCTGCTCGTTGGTCGGGCCGGTGGCCTCGAACCCGCCGTGCATGTCGTACGTCATGACGTTCGCGTAGTCGAGGTACTGCCCGATCTTGTCGGTCTCGATGTTCGCGATCTTGTCCTGGCCGGACGGCAGGGCCGCGGTGAGCAGCAGGTGCTTGCCGCCGTTGGCCGAGCCGTACGCGTCCAGTTCGGTGCGGAACTCGGCGAGCAGCTTGGTGTAGTTGGCCTTGTCGTCGGCGCTGTAGTGGTTGCCGACGTGGCCGCCCGGCGAGCCGGGGTACTCCCAGTCGATGTCGAAGCCGTCGAAGATGCCGGCCGCGCTGCCGTCGCCGCCGTAGCCGCCCTGCTCGGGCAGGTTGCCCTTGATGAACATGTTGATGCAGGAGCTGACCAGCTTCTTGCGGCTGGCGTCGGTCGCCGCGGCGTCGGAGAAGTACTTGGAGTACGTCCAACCGCCCAGCGAGACCAGGATCTTGAGGTTCGGGTACTTCGCCTTCAGCTCCTTGAGCTGGTTGAAGTTGCCCACGATCGGCTGGTTGTAGACGTCGGCGGTGCCGTTGACGCTGATGTCCGAGCCGAACGACTTCTGGTAGTCGGCGAAGGCGTCGCCCGCGCCGTCACCGGCGTTCGGGTCCTGCTCGTTGGTGGAGTCCGACGCCTTGGTCGCCTCGAAGCAGGTGAGGTTGGTCGGGTCGATGTTCTCGAACGAGTAGTTGAGGACGTCGAGCTTGCCGGCCAGGCCCTCGGTGTCGAGGTTCTTGGGGTAGAAGGCGTTGCCGTAGACGCTCCACTGGTCGTAGTAGGCGATCTTGGCCCCGCCGCTGCTCGCGGCGGCGGCCGCGGGCTTTGCGGCGGCCGCGGGCTTCGCGGCCGTGGTGGCGGAGTCCGCCTGCGCGGTGCCGAGGCCGCCGACCAGGGCGGTGAACAAGCCCAGTCCGACGGCGGCGCTCGTGGCGGCGGCCACGAACACTCTCTTCCTTGACCTTGACTGCACAAGGACCTCCGGGGGGAGAAGGAGGAACAACAGGGGGCGACGAGCATGGTTAACCCTTGGTCAAGTGCACGTCAATGGTCTGAACCAGACTTGGACTAGACCAATCTGGTGGCGACGGGGTGCGGCGGCCCGCTCGGCACCCCGGGCGCGGCCGCCCGTGGGCCGCGATGACAAGCGCCTTTAAGTCGTGCTTAAGCCGGCGCCGTCGCCCACCCGCGGCGCCGGACCACCGACCCGCCGGTAGCCGGCCTTTAACCGGCGCGGACGCGGCGCGGACACGGCGCGGACACGCGAAGGAGCCGCCGCCGGCCTCTCGACCGACGACGGCTCGTCCGTTCCGCTCGTCCGTTCAGTTCGTCTGTTCCGCTCGCCCGTTCCGCCCGTGCGCCCAAGCGGGGCGGGCGGGTCGGCGCGCGCTCAGGAGGTCGCGGCGACGTCCTTCGGGAAGTCGTACGCGTCCGCGATCAGTTCGTACGAACGCAGCCGGGCGGACGGCGTGTGCGCGTTGGCGGTGATCACCAGCTCGTCGGCGCCGGTGCGCTCCACCAGCTCGTCGAGCCCGGTGCGGACCGCCGCCGGGTCGCCGTAGATCACGTTGCCCAGCCAGGAGTCGACGAAGTCCCGCTCGATCGCGCTGAACTGGTACGCCGCCGCCTCGTCGGGGGTCGGCACCAGAGCGGGGCGGCCGGTGCGCAGCCGCAGCATGCTCAGCGCGCCGGTGAGCACCTGCCGGCGGGCCGCCTCCGGGTCCTCGGCGGCCAGCGCGGCCACGCCGATCGAGGCGTAGGGGCGGTCCAGGACGGCGGAGGGGCGGAACGACTCGCGGTACAGCGCCAGCGCGGGCAGCGTGTTGACGGCGGAGAAGTGGTGCGCGAAGGAGAACGGCAGCCCGAGCGCTCCGGCCAGCTGCGCGCTGAAGCCGGAGGACCCCAGCAGCCACACGCTCGGCCGGGCCGGGGACTGCACCCCGCCGGGCGAACTGCCCTGCACCGGGCCGGGGATGGCGTGGATACGCGCGTAGCGGTGGCCGTCGGGGAACTCGTCGTCCAGGAACCGGGTCAGCTCGGCGAGCTGGCGCGGGAAGTCGTCGGCGCCCTCGTGCAGGGTCTCGGTGCGGCGCAGCGCGGCGGCGGTGGCGCCGTCGGTGCCGGGGGCGCGGCCCAGGCCCAGGTCGATCCGGCCGGGCGCGAGCGCCTCCAGGGTGCCGAACTGCTCGGCGATCACCAAGGGCGCGTGATTGGGCAGCATGACCCCGCCCGAGCCGAGCCGCAGGGTGCCGGTGTGGGCGGCGAGGTGGGCGAGGATCACCGCGGGCGAGGAGCTGGCCACGCCGGGCATCGAGTGGTGCTCGGCGACCCACATCCGGTGGTATCCACGGGTCTCGGCGACCCGGGCGATCTCCACGCTGGTGCGCAGCGCGTCGGTGGCGGTGAAGCCGCTGCCGACGGTGGCCAGATCCAGTACGGACAGGGGCACCGGTGCGCTTCCGCGGACCGTCCCCCGGATGCCGTGTCCCGGGTCGGGCAGGCTTGCGTCGGCCACGGTGGGCGCCTCCTTGGTCGTCGATCGTGGTGCCCTCGGACGGGTCCGGCCCGCCGGGGCGAGGTGCTGTGCGGGCGCAGCGCGTCCGTTGGGTGCAACCGGAGCGCGCGACCGCCTTATTCCCACCCCCACGTGCTTCCGGCACACCCCGCCGGAACAGCAATTGCAGATCACCCCGAAGAGGGCAATGACCATGTCATATGCCAGCGTGCCCTCTTCCTGCATATACGGCTGTGAGCGGTCGGAACAACCTTCAACCGACTCTCAACCACCTCTGCCGGAAAGCCTATTGGCGCTATCGTGGAGTATCGGTCCTACCGCGGGTCAGGCCTTGACACTGACCCACGACCAGCGGTGGGGCCAGGCACGCAGACGGTCTTACCTTGCAGGGGGTCACCGTGGCGCTGGAGCACCGACAGGTTGGACCGGGGGTGTACGCGGTCCAGTACGCACTGCGCGTGCTGGAGTCCGTGAACACGCATCGCGACGGCGTCAGCGCCGAACAGCTCGCCCGCGAGATCGGCGTGCCGCTGAGCTACCTCAGCCAGTTGCTCTCCATGCTGCGTCGCGAACGCTACCTCGGATTCCTGCCGGGCGGCGGCTACGTGGTCGGCGAGTCCCTGGTCCTGCTCGGCGCCGCCAACCGCGACATGGCGCTCGCCGAGAAGCTCAAGGAGATCCTGATCAAGCTGCGCGACGAGGTCGACGCCGCCGTCTACTTCAGCCGGTACGACGACGGCGAGGTGCGGATCATCGACTTCGCCGACGGCCCGAAGGCGCCGAAGGTCAACGAGTGGGTCGACTTCCGCTCCGCCGCACACGCCAGCGCGGTCGGCAAGTGCCTGCTCGCCCAGCTCGACCACAACGGCCGCCGCGAGCACCTGTCCCGGCACCGTCCGGCCCGGCTCACCTCCCGCACCGTGATCGACGACCGGGTGCTGCTCACCAAGCTGGAGCGGCAGCCCGCCAGCGTCCCCACCCTCGACCTGCAGGAGTACGCGGTCGGCACCGTCTGCGCGGCCATCCCGGTCACCATCGGCAACACCGTCGCCTGCCTCGCGCTGTCCATGCCGTACACCCAGGCGCACCGGCTGCGCCCGGCCGTGGACACCCTGCACGAGCGGGCCGCTCCGGTGCTGCTGAGCATGAGCATCTGATTTTCTTCGCGGCCCCGCCATGCGGTACGATCTCCATGTCAGCAGGCGCCGCTAGCTCAGTTGGTTAGAGCAGCTGACTCTTAATCAGCGGGTCCGGGGTTCGAGTCCCTGGCGGCGCACCTGAGGTGAGGCCCCTCGCGCGAGCGGGGGGCCTTTTCCATGGCCTTTTCCATGCCCGCGCGGCCCTCAGCTCCAGTGCGCCGGCCGGTCCAGCGCCGGCCCGATACGGGTACGGGCGTCGCCGCGCGCCGCGTTCACCTGGGACCGGGTGAGGAAGAGCGCCCCGGTCAGGTCCGCGCCGCGCAGGTCCGCGTCCCGCAGGTCCGCGCCGATCAGGTCGGCCAGCCGCAGGTCCGCCCCGCGCAGGTCGGCCGCGATCAGGCAGGCACCGCGGAAATCGGTGCCCCGCAGGTCCGCGCCGCGCAGCCGGGCGCCGACGAGGTCCGCGCCGCGCCGGTCGGCGCGGCGGCGGCCGGGCGCCTGCGCCCTGACCAGCTCGCTCCCCCGCAGCAGCAGCGGGTTGACCGCGGCGCGCTCGGCGTCGAGGTCGAGCGCGGCCAGCCGGTCCGGGTCGAGGCCGGTCAGCGCCCGTACCCGGGCCAGTTCACGGTCGGCGGCCGGGTGCAGCGCGGCGGCGGCCGGCCGGGCGCGGACCTCGGTGAGGTAGGCGAGCAGTTCGTGCAGCTGGCGCATCCGGGGCAGCGCGTCGAACATCGCCCGGCCGCCGTCGGGGGCACCGCGCCAGTCCCGGCCGCCGAAGGTGACCTGGGACACCTGCTGGCCGGCGCCGAAGCAGTCGTAGACCGTGCAGCCGCGGTAGCCGTCGGCCCGCAACCGGGTGTGGATGCCGCAGCGGTGGCCGTCGGTGAGGTTGCCGCACGGCTCGCCGGAGCGCTTGTCGGCCGCGAAGTCCGCGGAGCGGGTGAAGGCGAGGGCCACGCAGCACAGGCCGAAGCAGTTCCCGCAGTCCGCCCGCAGCTGCGGCAACTGTCCCGACCGGGCATCCCCTGCGCTCACCGCGCTCCTTCCGTACGGCCGTTCCGCGGGCGGGGTCCGGCCCCGCCCGCGGTCCATGGTGCCGTACGGCGCCGGGTCAGTTCGCGGCGGACCGGCTCGCGGCGGGCGCGGCCGGGAAGACCGCGGGCTTGGCCGCGGTGTAGAGCCAGGTGGTGAAGAAGGCGCTCAGGTCCTTGCCGGACAGGTGCTCGGCGAGCGACTCGAACTCGGCGATGGTGCCGTTGCCGTAGCGGTGCTGGGTCGGCCACGCCTTGAGCAGCTTCAGGAACGCGGTGTCGCCGATGGTGTCGCGCAGCGCCTGGATCGCGACCGCGCCGCGGTCGTAGACGGCGTCGTCGAACTGGTTCGCGGCGCCCGGGTCGCCGGGCTTGACGGTCCAGAACGCGTCGTCGGCCGGGTGGGCGTCGTAGACCTGCTGGGCGAGTTCCTGCGGGGTGCCGGTGTGCTCGTGTTCGGCCCACAGCCACTCGGCGTAGCCGGCGAAGCCCTCGTTGAGCCAGATGTCGGACCAGCGCTCCAGCGAGACGCTGTCGCCGTACCACTGGTGGGCCAGCTCGTGCGCGACCACCGAGGTGTCCGGGCCCTTGGTGAAGAACTTCGGGCTGTAGAAGACCCGGGTCTGCGTCTCCAGCGCGAAGCCGGCGGTGACGTCGGGGACGTAGCCGCCGGCCGAGTCGAACGGGTACGGCCCGAAGTAGCCGCTGAGGAAGTCGACGATCTCACCGGTGCGCTCGACGCTGGCCTTGGCGTTGGCGGCGGTGGCCGGGTCCAGGTCGGGGCTGTAGGCGTTGACCACGGGCACGCCGGTGCCGGTGCGGGAGTGGGTGATGTCGAAGTGCCCGACCGCGAGGGTGGCGAGGTAGGTGGCCTGCGGCTTGTCCTCCACCCAGTGGAAGCCGGTCCAGCCGCCGCTGGTGTGCTGCGAGACCAGCACGCCGTTGCTGATCGCCTGGTCGCCCTTGGGCACCCGGACGTTCACGTCGTAGGTGGCCTTGTCGGCCGGGTGGTCGTTGCTGGGGAACCACCACCACGCGGATTCCGGCTCGTTGGCCGCGACCCCGCCGTCCGGGGTGCGCATCCAGGAGGTGAAGCCGTAGCGCTGGACCTTCGAGGGCACCCCCGAGTAGGTGACGGCGACGGTGAGGCGGTGGCCCTTGGCGATGGTCCGGTCCGGGGTGACCACCAACTCCTGCTCGCCGCTGGAGGCGAAGCGGGCCGGCCGGCCGTTGACGGTGACCTTGCTGACGTCCAGCGCGAAGTCCAGGTCGAAGCTGGTCAGCCCCTGGGTGGCGGTCGCGGTGACGACGGTGGTGCCGGAGAGCGTGTCGGTGGTGGGCTGGTAACTGAGGTCGAGCGCGTAATGCGAGACGTCGTAGCCGCCGTTGCCGTACGTCGGGTAGTACGGGTCGCCGATGCCCGGGGCGCCCGGGCCGGCGCTCGCCGCGGATGCCGGGATCGCCAGCAGTCCGAAGGCGGTGGCGACGGCGGTGGACGCGATCAGTCGGAAACGCACAGGGGTTCCTCCAGCGCGGGGTCAGGACGTACCCGGCCACGGTGGCAGGTACATGCAGACCCTAGGAAGAGACCGGCGCCTCTGCCACCCCTGTTCCCCCTGCCGTCGCACAACTTTCACCCGGCGCAACACTGCGCGCAATTCCCTGCCGCCGGGATGTTTGCGGGCCGGGTCGGCCGGGGTAGCGCTCGCCATCAGGTTGCACGCACAGGTGAAGCTGGGAACGTTGGAACTGTTCGGAGCGTTCCTGGTCATGGCGGTGCCGGTCCCGACCGGCGGTTGTTCCGTGGCGTGGGAGGCGCGCGGCTGACGCGGCCGGGAAGGCCAGATAGGTACACCATGTGAAGAACGCCTGGGTTCGAGCCGTACAGCGGCTGGAGAGCGACTACCTCTCCCGCATGGGCCTGTCCCTGCCGCTGGCGGCGCTCGCCATCGTGGTCATCGCCGACCTGCTCGCCGGCCAGGACCACTTTCTGACCCCCGGCATCGTGGCGGCGCCCCCGCTCGCCGCGATCACCGTCAGCTGGCAGCGCACGCTGTTCATCAGCCTGCTCGGTGTCGCCGTCCAGGGCGCCCTGTCGCCGTACGACGGCGTGACCGACATCCCGAACCACGACGTCCTGTTCGGCCAGCTCTTCGCGTACTGCCTGGTCAGCCTCTTCAGCATCTACATCGCCTGGCGCCGGGAGACCGGCGCGAAGGCGTTCACGGCGATCACCTCCGTCGCCGAGGCCGCCCAACACGCCCTGATGCACCCGCCCGCGCCCCGCGTCGGCACGCTCCGGCTCGCGGTGCGGTACGTCTCCGCGGCCGATGCCGCCCAGATCGGCGGCGACCTCTACGCCGTCCTGGACACCCCGCACGGCGTGCGCGCGCTCATCGGCGACGTCCGCGGCAAGGGGCTGGCCGCCGTGCAGACCTCGGCGGTGGTGCTCGGCGCGTTCCGCGAGGCGGCGTACGACGAGGGCGGGCTCGACACGGTCGCCGCGCGGGTCGACACGAGTGTGGCCCGGCACGTGGACACCGGGGACTTCATCACCGCGCTCTTCGCGCAGTTCGACAAGCCGGACAGCGTCGAGTTGCTGCACTACGGCCATGTGGCGCCGCTGCGGGTCTCGCGCGACGGCTCCGTGGAGACGCTGGAGCCGGTCGATCCCTGGGTGCCGCTGGGGCTCGCGGACATGGTCTCGACGTCGTCGCCCACGCGGGTGTCCGCGCCCGGGTCCGGGCCTTCCGACGCCTCGGCCCGCGCCGCGCGGGGCCCCGCGCCCTGGCGGGTGCCGCTGCTGCCCGGGGACATCCTCGTGCTGTGCACCGACGGTGTGATCGAGGCGCGCAGCCCCCGCGACAACTCCTTCTACCCGCTTTCGGAGCGGGTCGGCCCCCTCGTCGCCGGCTGCGGCCACGACCTCGACGGCGCCGTCGAGCGCGTCTACGCGGATCTGTTGCAGCACGCCGGCGGTTCCCTCGCCGACGACGTCGTCCTCCTGCTCCTCTCCCCCATCCCCCGCCCCCTCCCCACCCACCCCCCGGACCCGCCCCTCATCTAGGGCCCGCCGCCCCGCTCAGCCCACCACCAACGGGTGGTCCCTCCACCGGCGGAAGGCACCACCCCAGGGGGGTCAGGGCCCCCTGCGGGTCACCCGCTCCAGGGCGAGGAGGACCGACTCGTACGGCTCACCCGTGGCGTGCTCCATGGCCAGTTCGCACATCCGGTTCGCCGAGAGGTGGGCGTCGAAGGCGCGGGCGGCGACCTCTTCCGCCTCGGGGCGGGTCGCTGCGGCGGTGAGCGATTCGTGGAGCATGCCCCGGTCCCCGGCGAAGCCGCAGCACCCCGCGTCGTCGGGGACGACGACGTCCTGCGCGCAGGCCCGGGCGACAGCCTCAAGCGCGCTCCCGCCGTCGCCGGTGTCGGCGGCGTCACCGAGGTGGACCGCCGCGCAGGTGGGGTGCAGGACCACGGAGCCGATCGGCCGGGTGACCGAAAGCTTGGGCAGGAGCTGGCCGGCCGCCCAGGCCACCGCGTCGACGACGGTCAGCTCCCCGTGCAGTTCGCGGTTGGCGTCGGTGAGGTAGGGCACGACCTCGCGGGAGAGCCCGAGCGCGCAGGACTGGGCGTCCACGACCACGGGCAGCCGCCCGCCGCCGGTCCACGCCCAGGCGTGCTCCACGACCCGGTTCGCCATGACCGCGTTGCCCGCGTCGTACCCCTTGGAGTGCCAGATGGTGGCGCAGCAGGCGCGGGTCGCGTCGGGCGGAATCCACAGCGGCTGCCCGGCCCGCTCGGCGAGGGTGACCAGCGCCTGCACCACCCAGCCGCGGCCGCTGCCGCGCGGCGGGCCGAAGATCCGGTTGACGCACGAGGGGAAGTAGACCGCGGCGGCGCCCTGCCGCTGCGTTCGCGGCAGGTGCGGCGCGGCCCCCGGGGTCTCCGGCAGCCATTCGGGGACGAGTTCGGGCCGCAGCGCCCGGCGGGCGAGCCCGCTCGCGGAGGTGAGCGGGCGGTCGCCGGCCCGGTCGCGTACGGCGCCGGCCGCGCCGAGGCCCGCGCGGACGGCCCGTTCCACGGTGGGCCAGTGGGTGGCGAGCGAGGCGGCGGCGCGCTGCTCGGCGCGGGTGTGCCCGGCCCGGCGGAAGTCCCTCATCAGCGCGCCGGTGTCGATGCCGACCGGGCAGGCGGCCGCGCACAGCGAGTCGCCGGCGCAGGTGTCGACGGCGTCGTGGCCGTAGGCGTCGAGGAGTTCGCGGAGCACCGGCGAGCCGGCCGGCTGCCGGAACATCTCGCGGCGCAGCACGATCCGTTGCCGGGGGGTGGTGGTCACGTCCCGGCTGGGGCAGACCGGTTCGCAGAAGCCGCACTCGATGCAGGGGTCGGCGGCGGCCTCGGTGGCGGGCAGCGTCTTGAGGCCGCGCAGGTGGCCGCGCGGGTCCTGGTCGAGGACGACGCGGGGGGCGAGGATGCCGTCGGGGTCCAGGAGCGCCTTGACCCGCCACATCAGGGCGGTGGCGCGCGAGCCCCACTCCAGCTCCAGGAACGGAGCAAGGTTGCGCCCAGTGCCGTGTTCGGCCTTGAGCGATCCGTCGAACCGCTCGGTGACGGTGTGGCAGAAGTCGTCCATGAAGGCGGCGTACCGCTCCACGTCGGCCGGGTCGGCCGCGTCGAAGGCGAGCAGGAAGTGCAGGTTGCCGTGGGCGGCGTGGCCGGCCACCGCCGCGTCGAAGCCGTGCCGCTCCTGGAGCGCCAGCAACTCCGCGCACGCCTCGGCCAGCCGGGCCGGCGGCACCGCGAAGTCCTCGGTGATCAGGGTGGTGCCGGGCGGCCGGCGACCGCCGACCGCGGCCACGAACGCCTTGCGGACCCGCCACAGCCGCCCGATCGTCTCGGGGTCGCGGCTGAAGTCGTTGCCGGCCGAGGGCACCGGCGCGACCAGCCCGAGGTCGTCGCAGACCCGGCGCGCGGCCCGCTCGTACGCGGCCAGCTCGGTCTCGTCGGCGGCCTGGAACTCCACCAGCAGCGCGGCGCACTCCGCCGGCAGCCCCTCCCAGTCGGCCGGCACCCCGGCCACGCCGACGGACGCCCGCAGCACATGGCCGTCCATCAGCTCGACGGCCTCCGCGCCGGCCTGCGCGAAGAGCGGCACCGCGGCCGCGGCGGCGTCGAGCGTGGGGAAGAAGAGCAGCCCGGCGGTGGCCGCGGCCCGGACCGGCAGCGTCTCGTAGACCGCCTCGGCGACGAAGCCGAGGGTGCCCTGCGAGCCGACCATCAGCCCGCGCAGGATCTGCACCGGGGTCTCGGCGTCGAGGAAGGCGTCCAGCCGGTAGCCGCTGGTGTTCTTGATAGCGTGCTTGGCGCGGATACGGGCGGTCAGCCCCGGGTCGCCCTCGATCTCGTCCTTCAGGTCCAGCAGGCCCTGGTGCAGCTCGGGTTCGGCGGCGGCCAGCGCCGCATCGGCCTCGGGGTCGCCGGTGTCCACCACGGTCCCGGAGGGCAGCACCGCGGTGAGCGACACGACCGTGCGGTAGGAGTCGCGGCTGGTGCCGGCGGCCATCCCCGAGGCGTTGTTCGCCAGCACCCCGCCGATCGTGGCGGCGCCCGCGCTGGCCGGGTCGGGCCCCAGCACCCGCCGGTGCCGGGCCAGCGCGGCGTTCACCCGGGCCAGTACGGTCCCGGGCAGCACCCGGGCGCGGGCGCCGTCGGCCTCGACCTCGACCCCGCTGAAGTGGCGCCGCACGTCCACCAGGATGTCCTCGCCCTGCGCCTGCCCGTTCAGGCTGGTGCCGGCCGCCCGGAAGACCAGGTTGCGGCGCTGCCCGCGGGCGTAACCCATCAGCTTGACGACGTCCTGCACGCTGTCGGGGACCACCACGACCTGCGGCACGAAGCGGTACGGGCTCGCGTCGGACGCGTAGCGCACCAGGTCGGAGATGCCGCCGAGCACCTTGCCCGGGCCGATCAGCGCTTCGAGGTCGGTGCGCAGCCCGTGCGGGGTGCCGGCCGCGCGGGCCTCCTCGACCCGGTCCGGCGCCGGACGCACATCCGCGGCGGGCAGGGGCCGCCACCTGTCCCCCCGCGGGTCACGCTTGGGCATCCGGACCTCCGATAAGGGGATCGTCACACCGCTTCGCACACCGTTCCGCCGGCCACTCCGTACGCCGTTCCGTCCGTCGTCCCGCCTGCTGTCCGGTACGGAACCCCGCCGGGCGTTCCGTCCCCGTACGCGCCCACCTCGATGGGCATCCTTGCACCTGTCCGCACCCTAAGCCCCGCTGCCGGGCGCCGCGCGCGAGCCCGTCAGGGAGGCGTAGACCACGACGTTCGCCGAGTACGCCTGCCGGGCGCTGTCGAAGTCGCCGCCACAGGTGATCAGCCGCAGCTCGGGGCGGTCCGCGGCGTCGGAGCCGTAGACCCGGGTCGCGTCGAAGTGGTCCTTCGGGACCACCTCCACCGCCTCCACCGAGAAGTCCGCGACCGAGTGGTCCGCCCGGGTCACCGCGACCAGCGCGCCGGGCTTGACCGTGCTCAGCGGGAAGAAGACCGCCGGGCCGGTCTCGGTGTCCACGTGCCCGACGATCAGCGCCGCGCCGGCCGTCCCCGGGGTCGGGCCGCCGGTGTACCAGCCGGCCACCTTCGGGGTCGAGTACGGCGGCGGGTCGATCGTGCCGTCGGTCAGCCCGCGCCCGACCAGGTCGGCGTGCAGCCCGATCGAGCCGATGTCGAGCCGGACCGGGTCGGACGCGGGCAGCGGGACATGGGCCGCGTACAGGTGCGGCGGGTGGTCGTTCGCCGCCGCGGCCTGCGCGCGGACGGCCCCGGCGGCTGCGGTACCGCCGCCGGAGCCGTGGCCGACCAGCCAGGCCGCCAGCAGGAGCAGTCCGACCGCCAGGGCCGTCCACGTCTTGCTGTCGGGCCTGGCCCGGGTGTCGGCCCGCACCGCTTCCGCGTCCTCCCCTTCGGGCATGCCGGGTCAGCCGCGGGCCGCGCTGCGGCGCCGGTAGAGCGCGAGACCGGCCAGGCCGGCCGCCGCGACACCACCGGTGACCAGCAGCGGAGCGGTGCTGCCACCGGCCGCCGCCGGACCGGCGGCGAGCTGCTCGGCGCCACCGCTGCGGGCGGCGAGCTGCCGGGCCGCGCCGCCACCGCCGGCCGGCACCGGGTTGACCGGGTGGATCGGGTTGACCGGCGTGACGCTGCTGCTGGTGCTGACCGTGATGGACGCGCTGGCGGAGCTGGTGCCGTCCTGGCAGCGCACCGCGATCGCGTACGAGCCCTGCACGGCGTCGGACCTGATGAACGCGTCACCCTCCATGCCCCGGCCGCCGCTGGCCGGGGCCAGGGTCACGGTGTCCACGAACACGTCGGCGCTGGCCGTCGCGCTCTTCCCGGCCTTGCAGGAGGTCGCAAGGTGCAGGGAGACCACGCCGCCGGGGGCGACGGTCCGCGGCGAGACGTCCATGCTGCCCGCGCCGGACGACGAGCTGCTCGACGAGCTCGACGAACTGGACGAGCTGCTGGACGAGGAGCTGCCCGACCCTCCCCCGCCGTCGTCGGCGACGGCCGGCTTCGGCAGTCCGGAGACGCCGCCCACGGCGAGCACGGCGACGGCGCCGGCAGCAGCGATGGCGGGCAGTTTCAGACCAAACATGAGGACCTCCGCTCAGCCGGGAGCGGGGACCCGCGCCCGGTGCTTACGAAGATTCCGCCGCCCGGCGCCGCCCGCACTCCGAGCGGCGGCTCAGTGGTCCATTGGGGTGACTATTCGTCTACGGAGAGTAAAAACGGCGCGTCCGGCTCACGGGTGCGGGCCGACCGCCGTAAAGGGTGCCGGTGCCGGGGGGTGCCGGTGCCGGGGGTCAGATCTCGTCGACGAGGTCCGCGATCGAGTCGACCACCCGGGACGGGCGGAAGGGGTAGCGGTCGATGTCCGGGCGGGTGGTCAGCCCGGTGAGCACCAGGAACGTCTCCATGCCGGACTCCAGCCCGGCCAGCACGTCGGTGTCCATCCGGTCGCCGATCATCGCGCTGCTCTCGGAGTGCGCGCCGATGACGTTCAGCCCGGCCCGCATCATCAGCGGGTTCGGCTTGCCGACGAAGTACGGGTCCTTGCCGGTCGCCTTCGTGATCAGCGCCGCCACCGAGCCCGCGGCCGGCAGCACGCCCTCCGGCGAGGGGCCGGTCTGGTCGGGGTTGGTGCAGATGAAGCGGGCGCCGCCGTTGATCAGCCGGATCGCCTTCGTCAGCGCCTCGAAGCTGTAGGTGCGGGTCTCGCCGAGCACCACGTAGTCCGGGGCGTGGTCGGTCAGGACGTAGCCGACGTCGTGCAGCGCGGTGGTCAGGCCCGCCTCGCCGATGACGTACGCGGTGCCGCCCGGCCGCTGGTCGTCGAGGAACTTCGCGGTGGCCAGCGCCGAGGTCCAGATGTTGCCCACCGGCACGTCAAGACCCATCCGGGTCAGCCGCGCGTGCAGGTCGCGCGGGGTGTAGATGGAGTTGTTGGTCAGCACCAGGAACGGCTTGCCCGACGCCCTGAGCCCCTTGAGGAACGCGTCCGCGCCCGGAATCGGGGTGCCTTCGTGGATCAGCACCCCGTCCATGTCGGTCAGCCACGACTCGATCGGCTTGCGTGTCGACACGGCTCGCTCTCCTGTCCTGGGTACCGCCTGAGATGTACCAAGCGTAGCCGGGGCGGGTCGCACCCGCCCCGGCCGTCCAGCCCGCGGTATCAGCTGCTGCCGGTGGCGGACCTCCACGCCTCGACGTACGAGTCGAGGTTGTCGTTGATGTCCTTCCAGTCCGGCGTGAAGACGTCCACCCCCGCCATGATCTGCTTCAGGGCGGCCGCGTTGGCGTCGGTCGCGGTCACGTCGGTGCGGGCGGCGAAGCCGCCGCCCACCGAGGAGACCTCCTGCTGCACGGCCGGGCTGAGGAAGTAGTCCAGCAGCTTCTTGCCGGCGTCCTCGTGCGGGGCGTTCTTCACCAGACCCGCCGCGTACGGCAGCGCGAACGTGGTCGGCTTGCCGGTCGCGTTCGCCGCCGGGAAGAAGATGCCCTGGTTCGGCATGGACGCCTTGTCGGCGTAGTTCATCTGCACGTCGCCGTTGGCCACGAGCAGTTCGCCCTTGTCGACCTTCGGGGCGAGCTGGCCGGTCGACGCCGACGGGCCCACGTTGTTCGCCTGGAGCTTCTTCAGGTACGCCATCGCCGCGTCCTTGCCGCCCAGGTCGTGCATCGCCTTGATCACCACGGCGGTGCCGTCACCGGCGACGCCCGGCGTCGAGTACTGCAGCTTGCCCTTGAACTTCCCGTCCAGCAGGTCGTCCCACGTCTTCGGCGGCTGCGCGAGTTCCTTGGTGTTGTAGATGAAGCACAGGTAGTTGTTGACGATCGACTCCCACGAGCCGTCCGCGTCCTTGTCCGCCGCGGCCACCTTGTCCACGCCGGCGGGCTTGTACGACGTCAGCAGCCCCTTCTCCTGCGCCTGCTGGATGAACGGGGGAAGCGTCACCACCACGTCGGCCTGCGTGTTCGACTTCTCCCGCACCAGCCGCTGCACGACCTCGCCGGAGCCGCCCTCCACGTACTTGACCTTGATCCCGGTCTTCGCGGTGAAGTCCTTGAAGACCTTGTTGTAGAACCCGTCCCCGGTGTCCGTGTGCAGCCCGTCCGCGCTGTACACCGTCACCGTCGTCGACGGCTTGCCGCTGTCCGCCGACGACGAACCCCCGCAGCCGGCCAGGACGAGGCCCATCACGGCGACCCCGCTCACGGCGGCGATCGGGCTGAGCAGACGGCTGCTGCTGTTGCGCTTGCGCATGGCAGATCTAACTCCTTGAGTCATGAACGTTGTTGTGAGGTGGGGCAAGGGGCGAGGCAGGAGGTGGTTCGGGTCAGCGGAAGGCGGCCCGGGTCCGTATCCGGCCCATCACCAGGAGCACGACGAGCGTGCTGACCATGAGCACCACCGCCAGCGCCGCTCCTTCGAAGAGCGAGCCCCGGTTCGTGGCGCCGTAGATCTGTACGGGCAACGGCATCCAGTCCGGCGGGTAGAGCATCATCGTGGCCGAGAGCTCCCCCATGGACAGCGCGAAGCACAGCCCCGCGGCGGCCGTGAGCGACGGGAGCAGCAGGGGGATGCGGACCCGCCACAGAACGTACGACGGCCGCGCCCCGAGGCTCGCCGCGCTCTGCTCGTACGCCGGGTCCAGCCGCGCCAGCGCCGCGCTGACGGACTGGTACGCGAACGCGGTGACCAGCACGGTGTGCGCGAGGATGACGATCTTCGCGGTGCCGTTGAGCAGGAACGGCGGCTTGGAGAAGGCGACCAGCAGCGACAGCCCGACCACCACCGACGGCACCGCCACCGGCAGCACGAACAGCCCGTCGAGCAGCTTGCGGGCGCCCCCGCGCAGGCGTTCCGCGGCCAGCGCCGCCCACCCGCCGACCAGGAGCGCGAGCAGACTCGCGCACAGCGCGGTGAGCAGGCTCGTGGTGAGCGCGTGCAGCGAGTCGCCGCTCCCGATGTCCCGGTAGTGCGCGAACGTGGCGTGCGAGGGGAAGGCCCCGCTCCAGTTCGTCGCGAACGACGCCATCAGGACGACCAGGAAGGGCAGCGCGAACACCGGCAGGAACAGCGCGAAGAAGACCACCCAGGACGCGATCCGGCCCGGCCTGCTATGCACCAGCACGGCGTGCACCTCCCGTGGTGCGGGCCACCAGGACCCGGTAGAGCCCGTACAAGGAGACCGACAGCACCACCGAGACCACCGCGACGACGCACGCCCCCGGGTAGTCCCCGTCGAGGATCGCCTTGCTGTAGACGAGCATCGGCAGCGTCGTGGTGTTCTTCGCGCCGGTGAACAGCACGATCCCGAACTCGTTGAGGCACAGCACCAGGACGAGTCCGCCGCCTGCGGCCAGCGACGGCAGCGCCTCGGGCAGGATCACCTGCCGGACGATCCGCGGCGCCCGCGCGCCCAGCGACGAGGCGGCCTCCAGCTGGGCCGTGTCGACCTGCGAGAACGCCGCGAGCAGCGGCCGCATCACGAACGGCGTGAAGTAGGTGACCTCGGCGAGCAGCACGCCCCAGGGGGTGTGCAGGAAGTCGACCGGTCCGGCGGCCGCCCCGGTCGCGTCCGTCCACAGCCCGTTGGCCATGCCGACCGTGCCGTAGATGAACAGCAGCGCGAGGGTGATCAGGAAGGACGGGAAGGCAAGGAAGATGTCGATGAACCGGCTGAGCACCTTCCCGCCGGGGAACGGCACGAAGGCGATCACCAGGGCGAGCAGGAAGCCGAGGACCAGGCAGCCCGCGGTGGAACCGGCCGCGATCCACACGGTGTTCCACAGCGCCTTGCGGAAGGACTGCTCCTGGAACACCTGCGACCAGGGCTTTGTGGAGTGCCCGCCCGCGTCGGGCGAGAAGGACTGCTTGACCACCAGGACCAGCGGATAGAGGAAGACCAGGCCGAGTCCGGCGACCGGGGGCACCGCCCACAGCCAGGCCGGTACGGCGCGCGGGCGCCTGGGCCTGCTGTCGCCGTCCACCCGCGGGCCGACCGCGGTCGAGCCCGCGCTAGCCGACGCCATCGCCGGCACCTCCCCCGTCGCCGCCGTTCGCGGAGCCGTCGCTCGCGGGACCGCCGTTCGCGGAGCCGTCGTTCGCGGGGCCACCGTTCCCGGAGCCGCCGTTCGCGGAGCCGCCGCCGCGCCCGGGGGCGGGTTCGGGGGCTCGGTCCGTGCCGTCCGCGGCCAGGCCGCCGGGCAGCAGCACCGCGTCCTGCGCGTCGAAGGTGAGCGCGACCGGTTCGCCGACCCCCGGCGGCTGCCGCAGGTCGCCGACGTCGGCGCGCAGTTCGCTCCCGTACGCGTCGACCAGCAGCCGGTGGGTGTGGCCGCGCCACTGCACGGCGGTGACGGTGCCGCGCAGCACGTTGACCTCCTCCGTGCCCGGCTCGGCGGTGAGCGGCGTCTGCCGCAGCACGTGCGGGCGCAGGCACACCGTCGCCTCCGCGCCGGCGGCCGGAGCCGGTGCCGGCACCTCGACGCGCAGCGCGGCCGTACCGAGCCGGAACACGCCGTCGCCCTCGGCCCGCACCCGCAGCAGGTTGGCGCTGCCGACGAAGCTCGCGGTGAAGGCGGTGCGCGGGGTGCGGTACAGCTCGTGCGGCGTGCCGCAGTCCTGCAGCCTGGCCCGGTCCAGGACGGCGATCCGGTCGGCCAGGGTGAGCGCCTCGATCTGGTCGTGGGTGACGTAGAGGATCGACACGTCGGGCAGTTCGCGGTGCAGCCGGGCGAGTTCGGCGAGCATGCCCGAGCGCAACTGGGCGTCGAGCGCCGACAGCGGCTCGTCCAGCAGCAGCACGCCCGGCCGGATGGCCAGCGCGCGGGCGATCGCGACCCGCTGCTGCTGGCCGCCGGACAGCTCGCGCGGGTAGCGGCGCGCGTACCCGGCCATGCCGGTCATCTCCAGCGCGGCCGCGACCCGCGGGCCCACCTCGGCGCGCGGCGTACGGTTCGCCTTCAGCCCGAACGCGACGTTCTGCTCGACCCGCAGGTGCGGGAAGAGCGCGTACTGCTGCACCACCATGCCGATGCCGCGCTTGTACGGGGGCAGGCCGGTGACGTCCCGGCCGCCGATCAGCACCCGCCCGGCGGAGGGGTGGACGAACCCGGCGACCGCCCGCAGCGCGGTGGTCTTGCCGGAACCGGACGGGCCGAGCAGGGCCATCACCTCGCCGGGTTCGACGGTCAGGTCCAGCGCGTCCAGGACGGTGGTGGCGCCGTACGTGACGCTGACGTGGTCGAAGCGGATGCCGGAGGCGGGGCCGGCGGCGCGGGCCGGACCCGCGGCCCCCTTGAGGGTGCCGGGGCCGGTGGCCGCGCCCCGGGCGGAGGAGGTGGCGGTGCTCGTGCGGGTCATGTCACGACCCCCCGAGCAGCGCCGGGAGTTCGGCGACCGACCCGAGCACGTGGGTGGCGCCCGCCGCCCGCAGCCGGGGCTCGTCGTGCGCGCCGCTGGTGACCCCGGCCACGACCGCCGCGCCGGCCCGTACGCCGCTGAGCATGTCGTACGCCGTGTCACCGGCCACCGCGACGTGCCGCACGGACTCGGTGCCGGTGCGCAGCAGCGCGGTGAGCACCATGTCCGGGTGTGGGCGGCCGCGGCCGGCGTCGGCCGGGCACAGGGTGAGGTCGGCGATGTCCTGCCAGCCCAGGGCGTCGAGGATGGCGTCCTGGGTGGTGCGGGCGAACCCGGTGGTCAGGACGACCTTGCGGCCCTGCGCGCGCAGTTCGCGGATCGCCTCCTCGGCGCCGGGCAGCGGCTTGCACTGCCCGCCGTCGACCAGCTCGGCGTAGGCGCGTTCGAAGGCGGAGTTGCCGCGCTGGGCGGTCTCCTCCGTGCTGAACAGGGCGCGGAAGACGGTGATCTTCGACTCGCCCATGGTGGCGCGGACGTAGTCGAGCTTCTCGGCGTGGTCGGCGCTGCCGGGCTCGACGCCCAGCTCCTGCGCGGCCCGGGAGAAGGCCGACTCCACCAGCCCGCCGTCGGCGACGGTGGTGCCGGCCATGTCGAGCACGACCAGCGTGGGCGCGGGGGAAGGGGACGGGGTCGAGGTGGGGGTGGAGGTCACGGTGTTCACCAGCCGATTCGGTTCGCAGTGGTCTCGCCGATCGCGGGCGAGCAGGTCATGCCGCGTCCGCCGGGCCCGGTGACCAGCCACACCCCGTCGAGCACCTGCTCGCGGTGGACGACCTCGGCGGTGTCGACGGTCTGCGCGTACACCCCGGCCCAGCGGCGCCGGATGGGCGGCAGCGGGCGGCCGAGCAGGGCGGCGGCCCGCTCGCGCAGGTGCTCGTAGGGGTCCTCGGTCACGTCGAAGGCGAACGCCTCGTCGTACTCGTGGGTGTCGCCGATGGTCAGGCCGCCGTCGAGCCGCTGGACCATCAGCAGCTGCATCCGGTGCTCGGCCGCGACCGGCGGCTGCGGCTCGCCGGAGCGCAGCGCCTCCAGGGCGGCGCCGGCGTAGGCGGGGTAGTAGCGGAAGCTGTCGCCGTCGGCGACCGACGTGGTGAGCGCCTCGCCCAGCGGCGCGGTCTGCGCCATCTGCAGCCGGACCCGGCGCACCGGCAGCTCCGGGGCCAGTTCCCTGACCAGGCCGCCCAGCCAGGCGCCGGTCGCCAGCACCACGCTGTCCGAGCGGTACACCGTGCCGTGGTCGTCCCGGACCGAGCCCGTCGCCACGTCGCGGACCTCCCGGCCGGGTACGAACGTGTAGCGGCCGGTCGCGGCCAGGTGGGCGCGCAGCGCGGGCAGCGTGGTGCGCGGCTCGACCGCGGCGTCCTTCTCGCACAGCAGCGCGCCGAGGAAGTCGCCGCCCAGCGCCGGGTTGTACGCGCGGACCTCGGCCGGCGACAGCCACTTGTAGCCGCGCTCGGCGGCGTCGGGCCGGCCCAGCACGTCCTCGGCGACCGCCTGCTCGGCGGGCGTGCGCACCACCGTCAGCGAGCCGTTCGCCCGGAAGCCGGCGCCCGGCACCTTCGCGCCGATCTCCTCCCACAGCTCCCGGGCGCGCAGCGCCGTCTCCAGCTCCGCGCCGACCGCTCTGCCCCCGACCCACACCAGGCCGAAGTTGCGGACGGAGGCGCCGCGCGCCTCGCGCTCCCGCTCCAGGTGGACGACCTCGTGGCCGCGTTCGATTGCATGCCAGGCGTGCATGGTGCCCAGCACCCCGGCTCCTACGACAGTGACTCTCACGACCCCGACGTTCGCGACCGCAGATGTCCGCGACACAACGGGATACGGTCGCCCCGGTGAACAAGGCTCCAAACTTGGCCTAGACCCGTTACCCTTCCGTGATATCAGGAGGACGGCCACACCGTTTCAGGGGCGCCCCCTGACGTCTCCTAGTCCAGGTGGACGGTGAAGCTGAACCGATCCCCCCGATACAGGGACCGCACCCGCTCCAGGGGCACCCCGGACGCGTCCTTGCTCGACCGGTGCAGCAGCAGCATCGGCAAAGCCGGCGGCGTGCCGATGAGCAACGCCTCCCGCGGCGTCGCCAGCACCGTCTCGATCCGCTCGTCCACCACCGTCGGCGCCAGCCCCATCCGCTCGCTCAGGAACGCGTAGAAGGAGGTGTCGGGCGCGAAGTCCCGTGCGAGATGGGGAAGTCGCGCGACGGACAGGTACGTGCTCTCCAGTCCGACCCGCTCCTCGTCCGCGAGCAGCACCCGCTCCATGTGCCAGACCGGGTCCCCCGTCCCGATCCGCAGCTCGGCGGCGAGCGTGGGGTCGGCCTCCAGCTGTTCCAGGCCGATCAGATTGCGCCCGGGGACGCGGCCCTGCCGCCGTACGCCCTCGGTATAGCTCGCCGTGGACAGCGGCTGGACCAGCTTGGGCCCGGCCACCACGGTGCCGCGGCCCTTGCGGCGGACCCGGCCCTGGATGAGCAGTTCGCGCAGCGCCTGCCGTACGGTCTCCCGCGCCACCGCGAAGTCCGCCGCCAACTCCCGCTCGGTCGGCAGCAGCCCGCCTTCCCCGAGGTCGTCGAGCATGCCCTCCAGCCGGGTCTTCACCGCGAAGTACTTCGGCACCCGGCCGTGCTCCGGGATGCCCGCGCGGATCGGGGCCCGGGAATCAGCCGCATCACTCATCCCACGATCCTCCCAGATCCGTCGGCCACGCCCGGCCGGCCCCCGGGCCCGTCCCCGGCATACCGCCTGCGTACGGGCGTACGGGTGCCCACCCGGGCCGGGTGCCCGCCCCGCCGCGGCCGGCCGGAGGGCCGCGCCGGGGGTCGTGCCGGGGGGCGTGCGAGAGTGACGGCATGAGCACTCCCCCACCGCTGCGGGTCGGCCTGGTCGGATACGGTCCGGCCGGCTCGTTCTTCCACGCCCCGCTGATCGCCGCGACCCCCGGCCTCGTCCTGGACACGATCGTCACGAGCAGCCCGGAACGCCGGGCGCAGGCCGCTGCCGAACACCCGGGCGTACGCTTCGCCGACCGTGCCGAGGAGTTGTGGGCGCGGGCCGGGGAACTCGACCTGGTGGTGCTCGCCTCCCCCAACCGCACCCATGTGCCGCTGGCCACCGAGGCGTTGGAGGCCGGGCTGCCGGTGGTCGTGGACAAGCCGCTGGCCGCCACCGCCGCCGAGGCCCGTACCCTCGCCGCGCTCGCCGAGGCCCGCGGCCTGCTGCTCGGCGTCTTCCAGAACCGCCGCTGGGACGGCGACTTCCGCACGGTGCGCGATCTGATCGAGCGCGGCGCGCTCGGCGAGGTGCGCCGCTTCGAGTCCCGGTTCGAACGGTGGCGCCCCCAGCTCAAGGGCGGCTGGCGGGAGTCGGGCGACCCGGCGGACATCGGAGGTCTGCTCTACGATCTCGGCGCGCATCTCGTCGACCAGGCGCTCGCGCTCTTCGGCCCGGCCGCGCTGGTCTACGCCGAGGCCGCCGCGGTACGCCCGGGTGCGAGCGCCGACGACGACGCCTTCATCGCGCTCACCCACGCCTCCGGGGTGCGCTCCCACCTGTGGATGAGCGCCGTCACGCCGCTGCTCGGGCCGCGCTTCCGCGTGCTCGGCAGCACCGCGGGGTATGTCGTGCACGGGCTGGACCCGCAGGAGGCGGCCCTCCGCGCCGGCCGCCGCCCGGGCGACGGCACCCCGTGGGGCGAGGCACCGCCCGCCGACCGGGGCACCGCCGGCACCGAGGGCTCCGCCGGTTCGGACGGCACCACGGCCCCGGTGCCCACCCTCCCGGGCGACTACCCCGCGTACTACGCGGCCGTGGCGGCCGCGCTCCGCACCGGTGCGGCCGCCCCGGTGACGGCACACGACGCCGCCGCGGCCCTGGACGTCATCGAAGCGGCCCACCGCTCCGCGGCCACCGGGGAGACCGTACGGCTCTGACCCGCCGGGGTGGTCCCTTCCGGGCCACCCCGAGGGGTCAGGCGCCCTTGAACTCCTGGCGCTGGCGGCCGAGTCCGTCGATGCTGAGCTCGACCACGTCACCGGGCCTGAGGTACGGCTTGGGCTCGGGCTGCCCGAGCGCCACGCCCGCGGGGGTACCGGTGTTGATCACGTCACCCGGGTACAGGGTCATGAACTGGCTGAGGTAGCGCACCACTTCGGCCACCGGGAAGATCTGGCTCGCGGTCGAGCCGTCCTGCTTCAACTCGCCGTTCACCCACAGCTTCAGCGGCAGCGCCTGCGGGTCCGGCACCTCGTCCGCGGTGACCAGCCAGGGGCCGAGCGGGTTGAACGTCTCGCAGTTCTTGCCCTTGTCCCACTGCCCGCCGCGCTCGATCTGGAAGGCCCGCTCGGACACGTCGTGCGCCACCGCGTACCCGGCGACGGCCGCCATCGCCTCCTCGTGCGAGGCGGCGTACCGCAGTTCGCGCCCGATGACGACCGCCAACTCCACCTCCCAGTCGGTCTTCTCGCTGCCCCGCGGCACCAGCACGGTGTCGTCGGGGCCGACCACGGTGTCCGGTGCCTTCATGAACACCACGGGCTCGGCGGGCGGTTGGGCGCCGGTCTCCTCGGCGTGGTCGTGGTAGTTCAGCCCGATGCAGACGATCTTGCCGATGCCGGCCAGCGGCGGGCCGACCCGCTCCGCGGGGTCCAGCGCGGGCAGCGTGCCCTCGGCCTCCGCCGCGGCGATCCGCGCGAGCGCGGCCGGGTCCGCGAGCAGCGCCCCGTCGATCTCGGAGACGATCCCGCTGAGGTCCCGCGGGACGCCTTCGCGGTCCAGCAGGGCCGGGCGTTCCGCCCCGACGGGTCCGACACGCAACAGCTTCACAGGTGCACTCCATACGTGGTTCAGGGTCCGCCGACCCCCTGGGGGGCGCCTCCGGCGGGGGACGGGCCACCCTGCCCTCACCAGGTCATCGGATGTCTCCCCCGATCCTCCCTGCGAACCGCCCGACCCGTCAACGTCCCCCCGAAGCCGCCTTCGGCCGGGCGCCGTTGAGGTCGGCCCTCTTTCCGCGGAAGGAGCCGCAGTCACTCAGGAGCGCGGGGAACTCCCCCGGAGGGGGGTAGCCCCCAGCGAGACCCCCCGCCGGCAGGTGGTCCCTGGACCGACAGCACCAGGCACCCCAGGGGGGGTCAGCCACCCGCCACGCGGGAGATCGCGTAGATGAGCAGCCCGGCCATCGCGCCCACCACCGTCCCGTTGATCCGGATGAACTGGAGGTCACGCCCGACGTGGGCCTCGATCTTGCGGGAGGTCTGCTCCGCGTCCCACCCCGCGACGGTCTCACTGATGAGCGAGGTGATCTCGTCGCGATAGGTCGTCACGAGATAGGTCGCCGCGTCCTCCAGCCACCCGTCGACCTTGGCCTGGAGCCGCGCGTCGCTGCTCAACCGCGCACCGAGCGCCAGCAGGGACGTCCGCGCGCGCCGCCGCAACTCGCTGTGCTCGTCGTCCGCCGCGGCCACCACCATCGCCCGCACCGCACCCCACGCACTGGCGATGAGGTCCTGCACCTCGCTGCGCGCCAGCAGATCCCTCTTCAGCCGCTCCACCCGCGCCCGGGTGTCCGGGTCGGACTGCAACTCGCCCGCGAAATCCCCGAGGAACCGGTCCACCGCACCACGCGCCGGGTGCCCCGGCGAGTCCCGCATCTCGGTGACGAACCTCAGCAACTCCTTGTAGACGCGCTCGCCGATCCTGCGGTCCACGAACCGCGGCGTCCAGCCGGGCGCCCCGCCCTGCACCGCCACCATCACGGAGTCGCCGTGCTCCACCAGCCAGTCGTGGGCGCGTACGCACACCAGGTCCACCAGCCGCTTGTGGCCGCCGTCGGCGACCACCCGCTCCAGCAGCTTGCCGAGCCCCGGCCCGATCTCGTGGGCCTCGGCCCGCCGGGTGATCGCCTCACCGACGACCGCCTGCACGTCGGAGTCGCGCAGCACCCGCAGGGCGCCGCGCAGCGCGGCCGCCGCCTGATCGGTCACCTTGTCCGCGTTGGCCGGCTCGGACAGCCACCCGCCCAGCCGCGACCCGATGCCGACCGCGCGCAGCCGGGTCCGTACGACGTCGGAGGAGAGGAAGTTCTCGCCCACGAAGTCGCCGAGGCTCGCACCCAGCGCGTCCTTCTTCGTCGGGATGATCGCGGTGTGCGGGATCGGCAGGCCCAGCGGGCGGCGGAAGAGCGCGGTGACCGCGAACCAGTCGGCGAGCGCACCCACCATGCCCGCCTCGGCCGCCGCCGCCACGTAACCGGCCCAGCCGCCCGCGCCCTGTGATCCGGCCCACTTCGCCAGGCCGTACACCACGGTCGCGACCAGCAGGAAGCCGGTCGCGATCAGCTTCATCCGGCGTACGCCGGCCCGCCGTGCCTCGTCCGGGTCGGCACCCGGCACACCCGGCCCACCCGGACCACCCGGAGCGCCCGGACCACCCGGCCCGGGCCCGGGCCCGGGCCCGGGCCCCGTATCCGCGCGCGACCGCGCCGCCGCGCCCGCGCCCTCCGCGTCGCCCGCGTCGTCCGCGCTGCCCGCGCCGTCCACTCGCCCCGTGTCCATCGGCTCCACCCGGGTATTCTCACCGCCACTGCCAGTCTGGGAACGTACGACAGGTTCCCGGCGCCTCCCGCGGGCCCCCGCGCCCGTGCGAAGACCCCCAGAACCGTTCCGCAGACCCCAGGAGAACACCCCGATGACACCGCAGCGCACCGGCGGAGGGCTGCCCGGATACGCCGAGCACTTCGAGGAGCCCGCGGGCTATCTCGACTTCGCACGCTACGGCCCCCCGTCCCGCCAGGTGCTCGACGCCACCTCCGACGCGCTGAACCGGTCCGCCCGCGCCGACCGGCACACCGTGAACGACCTCATGCTGGCGGAGCAACGGGCCAGGGAAGCCGCCGCGCGGCTGGCCGGCACCGACCCGGCGCACACGGTCCTCCTGCCGAACGCCTCCACCGGCATGTTCCACGCCGCGTTCGGCCTGCCCGGCGGCGCCGTGCTGGTGCCCGCCGGCGACTTCCCGGCCAACCACTACCCCTGGCGCCGGTCGGCCGGGCTCGGCCGGGCCGTGCCGCACTGGCTGGCCGCCGCCCCGGACGGGCGGGTCACCCCGGACGCGGTACGGGTCGCGCTCTGCGACGACGTGGTCGCGCTGTCGGTCAGCGCGGTGGACTTCCGTACCGGATACCGCGCCGACCTCGCCGCCCTGCGCGAGGTGATCGGCCCCGACCGGCTGCTGATCGTGGACGCCATCCAGGGGTTCGGCGTCGCCGACCTGCCCTGGCAGGCGGCCGACGTCGTGGTCACCGGCGGGCAGAAGTGGCTGCGCGCGAGCTGGTCCACCGGGTTCGCGACCCTCTCCGACCGCGCCCTGGAACGCCTAGAACCCACCCTCACCGGGTGGACCGGCGTCCAGGACGCCGCCCTCTTCGACGACCGCGGGCACCCGCCCGCCGACGGCGCCCAGCGCTGGAGCGTCACCAACCTCAGCCCGGTCGCCGCCGCGGGCCTCGAAGCCGCCCTGAACCTCGTGGAGAAGGTCGGCGTGCCCGCGATCGAGGCCCACGTCTCCGCGCGGCTCGACGAACTGATCGAGGTGGTACACCGCTGCGGCGGCCACCTGCTCTCCCCCGAGGCGCCCGCCGAACGCGGCGGCATCCTCTCCTTCCGCATGCCCCGCACCCCCGCCGCCGACGTCGCCGCCGCCCTCCACGCCCACGGGGTCACGCCCACCGTCCGCCCCGACTCCGTCCGGCTGTCGGCCCACGGTTCCACCACCCCCGCGGCCGCCGACCACGTCCACGCGGCGCTGACGACCCTCTAGGGTGGCGCGTTCCGTCGGGACGGAGGGTCACCTGCCAAGGGCGCGAGGACGTGCGCGCACCCCCCACCGGCGGGTGGTCCCTCACCCGACAGCACCTGGCACCCCGGGGGGTCAGGCGCGCCCGTACATCCGCGCGATGACGTCCTCGATGTCCGGCTCGCGGATGGACAGGTCCACCAGGGGATGCCGAGTCGCCAGCTCGGCGACGAGCGGCGCCGCGCTCGCCCCCGCGGGAAACGCGAAGGACTGCCTCGGCCCGTCGGCGGACACCAGCCGCGCCCCCGCCAACTCCACCGGAGGAAGCTCGCGGGCGAAGTCCGCGACCAGCGTCCGCTCGCTCTCCCCCACCGCGTGCAGCCCCCCGAGCCCGCCGTCGTACATCACCTTGCCGTGGTCGATCACCATCACCCGGCGGCACAGGCTCTCGATGTCCGTGAGGTCGTGCGTGGTGAGCAGGATCGTGGTGCCGCGCTCGGCGTTGAAGTCGCGCAAAAAGTCCCGCACCCGGCTCTTGCTGACCACGTCGAGACCGATGGTCGGCTCGTCGAGGTAGAGCACCTCGGGGTCGTGCAGCAGCGCCGCCGCGATGTCCCCGCGCATCCGCTGCCCGAGCGAGAGCTGCCGTACCGGCGCGTCCAGCAGCGGCCCGAGGTCGAGGAGTTCCACGCAGGCACCCAGGTTGCGGGCGTAGGCGGCGGCCGGAATCCGGTACATCCGCCGGACCAGCTCGTAGGAGTCGCGCAGCGGCAGGTCCCACCACAGCGTGGTGCGCTGCCCGAAGACCACGCCGATCCGCCGGGCCAGCCGGGTCCGGTCCCGGGCCGGGTCGATCCCGTCGACCCGGACCCGCCCCGCGCTGGGGTTGAGGATGCCGGTGAGCATCTTGATCGTGGTGGACTTGCCCGCGCCGTTCGGCCCGATGTAGCCGACGATCTCGCCGCGCGGCACGCTGAAGGTGATCCCGTCGACCGCCCGCACCTGGTGCCGCTCGCGCCGCAGCAGCCCGGCCTTGCGGCGTACGTCGAAGACCTTCTCCACCCCGTCCAGCTCGATGATCGGATCGGCGACAGCCGACCCCGCGCCGGGGCCGCCCACCGGTTCACCCCCGACCCGCGGTTCACCCTCGACAGCCGGTTCTTCCCCGACGCGCGGGCCCTGCTCGACGGCCGGGCCCCGCTCGACCGGCCCCTCGGTGTCGCTCACCATGTCGGCTCCCTCAACTCCCTGTGCTGCGATACGTACGAAGGCCCACCCGCCAGGCCGTGGCCGCGAGCGCGCAGCAGACCACGGCGACAGCCGGGGAGGCGAAGTCCAGCCAGCCGGGCAGGCCGAGCGGATCGGGCTCGCCCAGCACGTACAGCGCGGGCAGCCAGTTGACGAAGGCGAGCGGCACCACGAAGGTGACGCCCCGCACCAGGTCCCGGGCGAAGATCCCCGGCGGGTACTGGAGCATCGTGTTGCCGCCGTAGGTCACGGAGTTCTGCACCTCCGAGGCGTCCTGCGCCCAGAACTGGAACGCCCCGCCGGCCACGTACACCGCGCTGAAGATCACCCCGCCCGACAGAAGCATCATCGGCACCATCAGCACGTTCACCACCGTCCAGTGCACGTCCACCCGCAGCAGCGCCCAACCGAGGACCAGCACACCCTGGGTGAGCCGGCCGACCCGGCGCAGCGCGAAGCGGTCCGCGGCGACCTGCGCGATCACCGGGACCGGGCGCAGCAACAGCGTGTCCAGGGTGCCGTCGCGCACCCGGCGGCCGAGCCGCTCCATGGAGCCCATCACCAGGTCGGCGATGCCGAAGGAGGTGCTGCACGCGCCGTAGAGGAACGCCACCTCCGGCAGCGAGAAGCCGCCGAGCCGGTGGATGTGCGAGAACATCATCACGATCGTGGCGAAGTCCAGCCCGGTCGCGACGAAGTTGCCGAGCGCGGTCAGGAAGAAGGACGTGCGGTACGCCATGGTGGAGCGCACCCACATCCCCACGATCAGGCCGTACGCGCGCACCGCCTCGCGGGCCTGCCACGCCGACCGCCGAAGGCCGTACCGCCCGGAGCCGTACGGCTCCCTGCCGTGGCCGAAACCGCGGTCGAGACCACGGCCGGGACCACGGCCGCCGCCGTACCCGCCGGGCTGCCGCGGCAGCTCCGTCTCAGCCACCCTGGACCACCACCCGGCGCGCCGCGACCGTCTGCAGCAGCCGCCCGGCGCCGAGCAGCGCCACCGCCCAGCCGGCCTGGCCGCACAGCGCCAGCACCGCCCCGGTGCCCTGGTGCCGCCCCAGCAGCACGTCCGCGGGCACCTGGAGCATCGACGCCCACGGCAGCGCCCGCGCCAGCTCGCCCAGCGCACCCGGGAAGACCGTCAGCGGCAGCAGCATCCCCGAGAAGAACAGCCCGGTCAGCATCGTGGCCTGGCTCACCCCGCTGCCGTCCAGCAGCCAGAACGCGCTCAGCCCGACCAGGAAGCGCAGCGCGAAACTCACCAGCCCGCCCAGCCCCACCGACACCGCGAACAGCAGCCAGGTCACGGGCGTGGACGGCAGCGCCACGTCGAAGACGAGCGCGCCGCACAGGACCGGCAGCACCCCGCGCCCCAGCAGCTGGAACGCCATCCGCCCCAGGTCCTGCGCCAGCCACCACCCCTGGAGGTCAGCCGGCCGGTACAGGTCCACCGCGATGTCCCCGGATCTGATCCGCTCCATCAACTCGTCCTCGCACCCGCCGCCCATCAGCGCCATCGGCGACAGCAGCGCCTGCCCCAGCCACACGTACGTCAGCGCCTGGCCCTCGCTGTAGCCGCCCAGATGCGGGCGCTGGTCCCACAGGGCCAGGTAGCTGTAGCTGATGATCAGCCCGAAGACGCAGTTGGTGAAGACACCGGCGACGGTGGCGACGCGGTACGTGGAGTAGCGGCGGAAGCCCCGCGTGACCACCGCCACGTAGAAACCGCCCATCGACTGTGAACCCCCTCACGTGGCCTGGCACACAAACCGCCGACCCTAGCGTTCGGCCGGCCAGCGCTGCCAACGGTTTTCCTGGGCCGAACGGGTGGGCGAGCTGCGCCGGACGGCCCGTCACAGCCCTGTCACGGATACCCGATGCCGGTCGGCACCGGGCGGATGATGCGACAGTGTGGGAGTCGGAGGACTACGTGGGTGTACGGGCGCGTACGTAACGGTTGGTCCATGATGTACCGCCGCAGGCCAACCCTGACGGCGGCCGAGGAGTCCTTACAGACATGAGTGACGATCCGAACCCGAGTACGGACCGGAGCAGCGACGGCCACGGAAACGGTTCGCCGTCGGGACCGCAGGGACTGCGGCAGGAAGGGTGGGCACCCCGCCAGTCCTCGTCCGGCCGCCCGCGCCGCACCGGCCTGCGCCGGCTGCTGCCGACCTGGCGGATGGTCCTGGGCGGGTCCTTCGCCCTGCTGCTGCTCCTGGTCGGCGCTTTCTTCGTCGGCTACGCCCTGGTGTCCATCCCCGACGCGAACGCCGCCGCCATAGCGCAGAACAACGTCTACCTCTACTCCGACGGCAAGACCGAGATCTCCCGCGACGGCGCCGTCAACCGGCAGAGCATCCCGCTCGACCAGGTCGCCACGACCGCCCGCTACGCCACCCTCGCCGCGGAGGACCGCAACTTCTACCACGAGTCCGCGGTCAGCCCGAAGTCCATGGTGCGCGCCGCCTGGAACACCGCCACCGGCAAGGGCAAGCAGTCCGGCTCCACCATCACCCAGCAGTACGTCAAGAACTACTACCTCACCCAGAGCCAGACCGCCTCCCGCAAGGTGAAGGAGTTCTTCATCTCGATCAAGCTCGACCGCAACGAGACGAAGGACCAGATCCTCGAGGGCTACCTCAACACCAGCTACTACGGCCGCAACGCGTACGGCATCGAGGCCGCCTCCCAGGCGTACTTCAGCGAGAACGCCGCCGACCTCACCACCGGCCAGGCCGCCTACCTCGCCACACTGCTCAACGCACCCAGCGAGTACGACCTGTCCGCGCACCCCGAGAACGCCCCCGCCGCCAAGGCCCGCTGGAACTACGTCCTGGACGGCATGGTCAAGGAGCACTGGCTCACCCCGACCCAGCGCGCCGCCGTCACCTTCCCGACGATCGGCAAACCCAAGCCCATCGCGAGCAAGGCCGGACAGCGCGGCTACATCATCGAGGCCGTCAACCAGTACCTCACCGACCACCACATCGTGGACGCCGACGCGCTCAGCCACGGCGGCTACCGCATCGTCACCACCATCCAGAAACCCAAGGAGGACGCCTTCGTCAAGGCGGCCCAGGACGACGTCTACGACAAGCTCGGCCACACCAAGCAGGACAAGTACGTCCGAGCCGGCGGCGTCTCCATCGACCCCTCCACCGGGAACGTCGTCGCGCTCTACGGCGGCATCGACTACACCAAGCAGTACGTCAGCAGCGCCACCAACCGGACCTACCAGCCCGGCTCCACCTTCAAACCGGTGATCTTCACCGCCGCGCTGCAGAACCAGTCCACCACCCAGGACGGCCGGACGATCACCCCCACCACCGTCTACAACGGCGACAGCGGCCGCCAGGTGCAGGGCCCGAACGGCCCGGTCGGCTACCACCCGAACAACGAGGACGGCGTCGACTACGGCAACATCACCGTCACCCGCGCGATGGACCAGTCGGTCAACGCCGTCTTCGCGCAGATGGCACAGGACGTCGGCACCAAGAAGGTCATCGACACCGCACACGACCTCGGCATCCCTGACGCCGTCGACATCCCGCAGACCCCGGCCATGGCACTGGGCGCCTTCGGCAGCAGCCAGGCCAACCCCAACAGCGCCAGCCCGCTGGACATGGCGCAGGCGTACGCGACCCTCGCCAACCACGGCGTGGAGATCCCGTACTCGATCGTGGCGAAGGTCACCAAGGACGGCAACGCCCTGAACCTGCCCGACCGCAAGCCGGTGCAGTCCGTGCCGCGCAGCGCCGCCGACACCACCACCGCGATGCTCAAGAGCGTGGTCGACAGCCCCACCGGCACCGCCTCGGCCGCCCGGAACTCCGGATGGCCGTCAGCCGCGAAGACCGGCACCGCCGAGAACGACAAGGCCGCCTGGTTCGCCGGATACACGCCCAAACTCGCCACCGTCGTCGCCCTGTTCGGGATGAACCCGACCAACGGCGCCCAGGAGGAGCTGACCGGCTCCATGAACACCGGCCGGATCAACGGCGGCGGCCCGCCCGGCGCCGTCTGGGCCGACTACACCGCCGCCGCCCTGAAGAACCAGCCGGTCACCGGCTTCCACCTCGACCTCCAGAAGGGCAGCGAGACGGTCGCGCCGCAGAACGACCAGCCCACCACGCCGGACAGCGGCTCCACCACACCGCCCGCCACCGACACCCCGCCGCCGACCACCGGAACGACCCCGCCCGGCACACCGAGCACCCCGCCGACCACCGGAACCACGCCGCCCGGCACACCGAGCACCCCGCCGACCAGTTCCGTGCCCACCGGCCCGGTGCAGCCGCCCGGCGGCGGCCCCACCGACACGCTCGCCCCGCAGGACGGGGACGGCTCCCAGGACGGCTCGAACAGCCAGACCAGCCTGACCAGCCAGACCGGCAGACCCGCCTGACCGGCAGACCTGCCTGACCAGCAGACCGGCCTGACCGCACGCAAGGCAACGCCCCCGGCCGGCAGCGGCCGGGGGCGGACAGGGCGGGGGGGGTCCTACAGATACAGGCCGGTCGAGTCGTCGCCCTGGAGGCGTTCGGCGGCCACGGCGTGCAGGTCGCGCTCGCGCATCAGGACGTACGCCACGCCCTGCACCTCCACCTCCGCCCGGTCCTCCGGGTCGAACAGCACCCGGTCGCCGACCTCGACGCTCCGCACGTGCTGGCCGACCGCGACCACCTCGGCCCAGGCCAGCCGCTTCCCGACGGCCGCGGTCGCCGGGATCAGGATGCCGCCGCCACTGCGGCGCTCGCCCTCACCGCTGTCCTGCCGCACCAGAACGCGGTCGTGCAGCATGCGGATGGGCAGCTTGTCGTGTGCACTCTTCGAACTCACGCCGACGAACCTACCGGCGACGGCGCCACACGGTGAGACCGACCACCGCGGCCGCGACCGCCGCCCCGGCCACCGCGACCGGCACGATCCGCTCCATCCGCGGCGCGCCGTCCTCGTCGACGAACTGCGCCCGCGCCCGGCTGACCGCGCGGTTGGCCGCGACATAGGCCTGCCCGACCGTGTTGTCCAGCGCGGACACCGCCTTCGCCTTGGTGTCCCGCATGATCGTGACCGGGTGGACCCGGACCGCGATCTCGTCAAGCGTCACCGCGAGGTCCTGCCGCCTGCGGGCGATATCCGCCTCGATCTCAGCGGCCGTCCTGGCACCTTCCGACACCGCACTGCCTCCATCGCCTGATTAGGTAGCGTTCGGACAGTCTGTCAGTACGACGCGGCCCGCGCCTCGTCGGCACCCCCGTTTGCCCCAGGAGCCTTCATGTCCGACCGTCTCTCCCCCGGCGACACCGCCCCCGCGTTCACCCTGCCGGACGCCGACGGCAACCCGGTCTCGCTCGCCGACCACCTCGGCCGCAACGTGATCGTCTACTTCTACCCCGCCGCCCTCACCCCCGGCTGCACCAAGCAGGCGTGCGACTTCACCGACAACCTCGCGGTGTTCGCCGACGCCGGCTACGACGTCCTCGGCATCTCCCCCGACAAGCCGGAGAAGCTCGCGAAGTTCCGCGACAAGGAGTCCCTCAAGGTCACCCTGCTCGCCGACCCCGACCGCAGCGTCCTCACCGCGTACGGTGCCTTCGGCGAGAAGACCATGTACGGCAAGACCGTCACCGGCGTCATCCGCTCCACCCTCGTGGTCGACCCGGAGGGCAAGGTCGCGCACGCCTTCTACAACGTGAAGGCCACCGGCCACGTCGCCAAACTCCTCCGCGACCTGAAGATCTGACCCCCACCCACCCCCGCCACGTAACCCCCACCCACCGCCTTCGTTGACCCGTACGAGAGTACGAACACGCGCACGGTTGCGGAGGCGGCCATGGCAGTCAGGTACACCCGCGAGCTCTTGGAGGAGGCGGCTCGCGAAGCGCACATCGACGACGCGGTCCGCCACTGCGGAGGCCGTCCGACGCCGGGCAGCCGGCGCTATCTACGGCTGAAGATGGCGGAGGCGGGTATCGACATCACCCACTTCGCCACCCAGCGGACCAGACATACCGAGGACAGGCTGCGCGCCGCGGTGGCAGCGTCGACAAGCGTCAAGGGCGTGGTGCGCCACCTCGGTATCAGCCAGGTCGGCGGCAACCAGACGCACATCAGCCGCCGGATCACCGCGCTCGGCATCGACACCTCGCACTTCGCGCCGCCGCCCCAACGCGCCCCGGGTGCCCGGCGGGAGGGCCCGCTGCGGCTGGGCGACCCGGCCCGGGGCAGGGTTCCCGGCCGCCGGCTGCGCGGCGCGCTGGTGCGGTCGGGCGTGCCGCAGACCTGCGCGATGTGCGGCATCGGCACGGAGTGGAACGGGAAGCCGCTCACCCTCGAAGTCGACCACCTCAGCGGAGAGTGGTGGGACAACCGCCGGGAGAACCTGCGCTTCCTGTGCCCGAACTGCCATGCGGTCACCGACACGTACCGCGGCCGCAGCCGCGCAATCCGATGAGCGCGCCACGGTTCGACCGCGAGCTACTGGCGCGGGAAGCAGTGGACTGCACCAGCCTCGCGCAACTCCAGGACCGTCTCGGCCTGCCCTCCGATCCCGTCTCGCGCAGCGGCCTGCGCCGGAGACTGACGCGCTGCGGCGTCGACACCACCCACTTCACCGACCTACGCGGCTACGGCCAGGAGCTGATCGGGCGGGAGGTGCTCACGGCTGCCGTCACGGCGTCCAGCAGCGTCAGCGGCGTGCTCAGAGCACTGGGCCTACGGTGCGACACCACGGGACGCAGGCGGGTAAGGAGAAGTCTGGACGCGCTCGGTATCGACACCGCCCACTTCACCGGGCAGCAGCACTTCCTGGGCAGCGTGTCACCGAACCGGAAGCCCGCCGAGCAGATACTCGTCCGACGCCGTGCAGGCGCGAGCCGTACCGGGACGAGGATGCTCAGGCGCGCGTTGGACGACATCGGGGTGCCGCGGGTCTGCGCCGAGTGCCGCACCGGTGAGCTGTGGCAGGGCCGACGCCTGGTCCTGGAGATCGATCACATCAGCGGCGACCCGCTGGACGACCGCCGCGAGAACCTGCGGTACCTGTGCCCGTCGTGCCACAGCCAGACCGCTACGTTCGGGCGCCGGTCCGGCCGTGCGGGGGACGCCCGCGACGAAGTAAAGTAACGCGGCGGGCCCGTACCCCAGCAGGCTAGAGGGCACCGGTTTAGGTCCGGCGTGTCGTGGGTTCGAGTCCCACCGGGCCCACCGCTCGGGCGCGGCATCCCATCCGTGGATGCCGCGCTCTCGGCAGGCTCAGCCGAGGAGTTCGGTGAGCATCGGGACCAGCGCCCGGAACGCCTTGCCGCGATGGCTGATCGCGTTCTTCTCCGCCGCACTCAGCTCCGCACAGGTCCGCTCCTCGCCGTCGGGCTGGAGGATCGGGTCGTAGCCGAAGCCGCCGGCGCCCGCCGGGGCGTGCCGGAGGGTGCCGCGCAGCCGGCCCTCGGCGACGCGGGTGGTGCCGTCGGGCAGCGCGAGGGCGGCGGCGCAGGCGAAGTGGGCGGCGCGGTGCGGGTGTTCGATGTCGCCGAGCTGGGCGAGCAGCAGGTCGAGGTTGGCGAGGTCGTCGCCGTGCTTGCCGGCCCAGCGGGCGGAGAAGATGCCGGGCGAGCCGCCGAGCACGTCCACGCACAGCCCCGAGTCGTCGGCGACCGCGGGCAGCCCGGTGGCCTCGGCGAGGGCGCGTGCCTTGAGCAGCGCGTTCTCGGCGAAGGTGACCCCGGTCTCCTTGACGTCGGGGATCTCCGGGTAGGCGTCGGCGCCGACGAGGTCGTTGTCGAGGCCGGCCTCGGTGAGGATGGCCCGGAGTTCGGTGACCTTGTGGGCGTTGCGGGTGGCGAGCACGAGACGGGTGGTCATGGACCGATTATCCCTGGGCGCAGACCGCGGTGAGGTGGCCGGCGGCGCTGCCGACGGGGCGCAGGTCGGGGTTGTGGCCGTCGGCGGCGCTGGTGCGGGCGCGGCGGACCGAGGCGGACAGGTCGGAGACGGCGTGGCTGACGTCGGGGTCGTGGCGGCGGTCGCCGATCCGGTCGAGGTCGGTCTGCACCTTGTCGAGGGCCTTGACGGTGGCCTTGCGGCGGCTGGGGTCGGAGACCTGGCCGATGTTGGTGGCGTTGCTCTGCAGGTCCTGGACGTCGCCGGCGACGGTGGCGGCGGTCTTGGCGCAGTCCAGTGCGCGGGTGACGCCGTGGCAGGCGGTGAGGGTCACGGCGAAGAGCAGGGCGGCGAGCGGCAGGACGGCGGCGCGGGTGCGTAAGAAGCGGCCGGTTCGCCTGCCGTGGGCGGGTGCGGCGCCTGTACGGCGTTCGGCGCGGGTGGCGCGTAGGACCCGTATGGCGCGGGCGCGGGCGTGGGCGCGTACGGGGGCGGTGGCCCGTATGACGTGCGCGGGTACGAAGCGGGCGGTGCGAACGGCGGTGCGGCGGCGGTTCATTGCGGTGATCCCTCCCCGGCTCCGCGCGCGGCGGCGTACCACGCGCATCTGTAGACACGCGGCGTGCGCGGGGAGGGTTGCCCCCGAACTGGGGTGCGGGCGCAGATAGGGGTGGGTGTGGGTAGGGGTGCGGGGCGCGGAGAGGGGTGCTCTCCGCGCCCGGTGCGGGGCCGCCGGCCGGAGCCGTCAGTCGGCCACGGTGGCCAGGGCCGCCTGCTGGAGCTTGCTGAGGTCGGCGCAGCCGCCGGTGGCGAGTGCGAGCAGCGCGTCGAGTTCGGCCCGGTCGAAGGGCGCGCCCTCCGCGGTGCCCTGGACCTCCACGAAGCGGCCGTCCCCGGTGCAGACGACGTTCATGTCGGTCTCCGCCTTGACGTCTTCCTCGTAGGCGAGGTCGAGGACGGGGGCGCCGTCGACGATGCCGACGCTGACGGCGGCGACGGTGCCGGTGATCGGCTTGGCCTTGAGCCGTACCAGGTGGTTGGCCTGCATCCAGGCGACCGCGTCGACGAGCGCGACGTAGGCGCCGGTGATCGCGGCGGTGCGGGTGCCGCCGTCGGCCTGGAGGACGTCGCAGTCGAGGACGATGGTGTTCTCGCCGAGCGCCTTGTAGTCGATGACGGCGCGCAGTGAGCGGCCGATCAGCCGGGAGATCTCGTGGGTGCGGCCGCCGATCTTGCCGCGGACGGACTCGCGGTCGCCGCGGGTGTTGGTGGCGCGCGGCAGCATGCTGTACTCGGCGGTGACCCAGCCCTCGCCGCTGCCCTTGCGCCAGCGCGGTACGCCTTGGGTGGCGCTGGCGGTGCAGAGCACTCGGGTGTCGCCGAAGGCGACCAGGACGGACCCTTCGGCGTGTTTGCTCCAGCCCCGCTCGATGGTGACGGGGCGGAGCTGGTCGGGGGTGCGGCCGTCGAATCGTGACATGCGGTTGAGCCTATCCGGGTGAGCGGCCGCCCCTGTCCCCCGCACTTACATCATGTCGTCGATCTCCCCGGCGATCGGGTCCGCGTCGGTGCCGATGACGACCTGGATCGCGTTGCCCATCTTGACCACGCCGTGTGCGCCGGCGGCCTTCAGCGCGGCTTCGTCGACGCGGGTGGGGTCGACCACTTCGGTGCGCAGGCGGGTGATGCAGCCCTCGACCTCTTCGATGTTGTCGATTCCGCCGAGCCCGGCGACGATCTTCTCTGCCTTGGTGGCCATCTGCTTCTCCTGTTGTCCTGGCCCGCCGGGCGCTTCCCGTGCCCACCGGGACCCGCCGGCGGGTCGGTATGTTTCCGTTATGTCACGTTAACCCACGGTTGGCCCTGTTTCACGGGTGGTGAAGGCTCGCCCGGGGCGTCCCTTCCGGCCTCCGACGACCCCGTCCGCGGGGTGCCCTCCGCGGCGACGGAACGCGCCGGAGCGCAACCAGTGGTTTAGACCACTGTACGCGACCGACCCGATCGGGCCGCCGCAAGGGAGCCGCGGGAGCGATCGCTCACGCCGCCGACTACGACCCGGCCGCGTCCGTCGCCGATCGTCGGCGCCCGCTTCGCGCTGGTCTACTATGTTCTCGTCCGCTTTGCCGCCCTCCCTTTCGACCCGGAAACGCCCGGTCGTGAGCCCGAGGAGCCGGGCGGGCGGAGAGCGCGCCGACGGCGACGGATGGACGACGTCGGGCAGCGCCGGGCGGCGGCGGGCCGGCCGGCCGATGTGGCGCAGCACATACGGAATCAAGGATTCCGCTCCCTCCGCCTCACGTGTTACAAAGGTCTACACCACTTAGTGGTATAGACCTGTCCCCACGGAGGATTTTCGATGAGTACGGCCACCGCTCCGGCCCCCGCGGCTCCCGCGGCCCCCGCGAAGAAGCGGGGTTCCGGCCTTTTCCAGGGCCTGCAGAAGGTCGGCCGCAGCCTCCAGCTCCCGATCGCGGTGCTGCCCGCCGCGGGCATCATGGTCCGGCTCGGCGCCGACGACGTCTTCGGCAAGGACGGCCTGGGCTGGGGCAAGGTCGCCACCGTCTTCAGCAACGCCGGCGGCGCGCTGACCGGGGCGCTGCCGCTGCTGTTCTGCATAGGCGTGGCGATCGGTTTCGCCAAGAAGTCGGACGGCTCCACGGCGCTCGCCGCGGTCGTCGGCTTCCTCGTCTACAGCAAGGTGCTCCAGGCGTTCCCGGTGCACGACGCGGTGATCAACACCACCGCCAACAAGGGCGTGGACGTGGCCGCGGTCTACAACGACCCCGGCGTGCTCGGCGGCATCATCATGGGGCTGCTCTCCGCGGTGATCTGGCAGCGGTACCACCGCACCAAGCTGGTGGACTGGCTCGGCTTCTTCAACGGCCGCCGGCTGGTGCCGATCCTGATGGCCTTCGTCGGCCTGCTCGTCGGCGTCTTCTTCGGCCTGGTCTGGGAGCCGATCGGCAACGGCATCACGCACTTCGGCGACTGGATGACCGGTCTCGGCGCGGGCGGCGCGGCGCTCTTCGGCGGCGTCAACCGCGCGTTGATCCCGGTCGGCATGCACCAGTTCGTGAACACCGTCGCCTGGTTCCAGCTCGGTGACTTCACCAAGCCCGACGGCACCGTCGTGCACGGCGACATCACCCGGTTCCTGGCCGGCGACCACACCGCGGGCATGTTCCAGTCCGGCTTCTTCCCGATCATGATGTTCGGCCTGCCCGCCGCCGCGCTGGCCATGGCGCACACCGCGCGGCCCGAGCGCCGCAAGGCCGTGCTCGGCATGATGGTCTCGCTCGCCCTGACCTCGTTCGTCACCGGCGTCACCGAGCCGATCGAGTTCTCCTTCATGTTCATCGCGCCGATCCTGTACGCGGTGCACGTCGTGCTGACCGCCGCGTCGATGGCCGTCACCTGGGGCCTGGGCGTGCACGCCGGCTTCAACTTCTCGGCCGGCTTCATCGACTACGTGCTCAACTGGAACCACGCCACCCGGCCATGGCTCATCATCCCGATCGGCCTGGTCTTCGCCGCGGTCTACTACACCGTCTTCCGGTTCGCGATCGTGAAGTTCGACCTCAAGACACCGGGGCGTGAACCCGTGGAGGAAGTCGAGGATCTGACGAAGTAGTCGCTCCGTCAGATCTCGTAGACCGCGCCCGCCTTCGCCAGTTCCACCGGACCGGCGAAGGCGGCCTGCGCGTCCCGGAGGTTCACCGACGGGTTGGTCCACGGCGGGATGTGGGTGAGCACCAGCCGGTCCACGCCCGCGCCCTCGGCGATCTGCCCCGCCTCGCGCCCGTTGAGGTGCAGGTCGGGGATGTCCTCCTTGCCGTGGGTGAAGGACGCCTCGCACAGGAACAGGTCCGCGCCCTCGGCCAGGCCGCGCAGCGCCTCGCACGGTCCGGTGTCACCGGAGTACGCCAGCGTCCGGCCGTCGGCCTCGATCCGGAAGCCGTACGCCTCCACCGGGTGGCTGACCGCGGCCGTGGTGACCTCGAACGGGCCGAGCCGGAACGCGCCGGGCCGCAGCGTGCGGAAGTCGAAGACCTCGCTCATGCACTTCTCGTCCGGCACGTCGCCGTAGGCGATGCTCAGCCGGCGCTCGGTGCCCGCCGGGCCGTAGACCGGGATCGCCGAGACCGGGCCGCCCTCGTGGCGGTAGTAACGGGCCACGAAGTAGCCGCACATGTCGATGCAGTGGTCCGCGTGCAGATGGCTCAGCAGCACCGCGTCCAGGTCGTACAGGCCGCAGTGGCGCTGGAGTTCGCCCAGCGCGCCGTTGCCCATGTCGATCAGCAGCCGGAAGCCGTCGGCTTCGAGCAGATAGCTCGAGCAGGCCGAGTCCGCGGACGGGAACGAGCCCGAGCAGCCGACGACGGTGAGGTTCATCGCGGGGTACACCTCCGAGGGCGCGGCGCATCGCCCCGATCCGGCTCCTAGGTGGCGGACTCCCGCCACGTTCTAGGAAGGGTAAAGCGGGCGGCTGCGCAGCGCGCTCTTACGGGCACCGGTTGTGGGCGGAATCACCAGTCCGGGTCACCCCGAACCCGGCTGCGAACGCGACCCGCCCCCGCGTACCCCGCGGGGAGCGGGTCACCGTGCTAGGGCCCGGGCGGCCGGGGGCCCGCTCACCTGTGGGCCTACGCCCAGAGCTGGCCGTGCAGCGCGGCGACGGCCTCTTCCGTGGAGGCGGCGGTGTAGATGCCGGTGGACAGGTACTTCCAGCCGCCGTCGGCGACCACGAAGACGATGTCCGCCCGCTCGCCGGCCTGCTCGGCCTTGCGTGCCACGCCGAGTGCCGCGTGCAGCGCCGCGCCGGTGGAGACCCCGGCGAAGATGCCCTCCTCGGACAGGAGTTCACGGGTGCGGCGGACCGCGTCCTGCGAGCCGACCGAGAAGCGGGTGGTCAGCACCGACTCGTCGTACAGCTCGGGTACGAAGCCCTCGTCGAGGTTGCGCAGGCCGTAGACGACGTCGTCGTAGCGCGGCTCGGCGGCCACGATGGCGACGCCGGGCACCTTCTCCCGCAGGTAGCGGCCGACGCCCATCAGGGTGCCGGTGGTGCCCAGGCCCGCCACGAAGTGGGTGATGGTGGGCAGGTCGGCGAGGATCTCCGGGCCGGTGGTGGCGTAGTGCGCGCCGGGGTTCGCCGCGTTTCCGTACTGGTAGAGCATCACCCAGTCGGGGTGCTCGGCGGCCAGCTCCTTCGCGACCCGCACCGCGGTGTTGGAGCCGCCGGCCGCGGGCGAGGAGATGATCTCCGCGCCCCACATGGCCAGCAGTTCGCGCCGCTCGGAGGAGGTGTTCTCGGGCATCACGCAGACGATCCGGTAGCCCTTGAGGCGGGCCGCCATCGCCAGCGAGATGCCGGTGTTGCCGGAGGTCGGCTCCAGGATGGTGCAGCCGGGGGTGAGCACGCCCTCCGCCTCGGCCCGCTCGATCATGTGCAGCGCCGGGCGGTCCTTGACCGAGCCGGTGGGGTTGCGGTCCTCCAGCTTCGCCCAGACGCTCACCTGCTCCGACGGCGACAGCCGGGGCAGGCGCACCAGCGGAGTGTTGCCGACCGCGGCCAGCGGGCTGTCGTACCGCATCAGCGTCGGCCGGCCGGCGCGGCCGCGGTGCGCGCGGCCGGGTCGGGGGCGCCCGAGCCGCCGGCCACGGCGGGCAGGATCGTCACGCTGTCGCCGTCGGCGACCTTGGTGGCGATGCCGTCGAGGAAGCGGACGTCCTCGTCGTTGAGGTACACGTTCACGAAGCGGCGCAGCTCGCCGCCGTCCACGACGCGGTCGCGCAGACCCGCGTGGCGGGAGTCGAGGTCGGTGAACAGCTCGTCGAGCGTGGTCCCGGCACCCGGCACGGCCTTCTGGCCGTCGGTGTACGTGCGGAGGATGGTCGGGATGCGGACCTCGATGGCCATGACTGCGCTCCTGTGAGTACGGACGAAGCTGGGTGGGTGGCGCCGGTCTGGAGCCGGGGTGGTTCCGTGCGGGCCGTGCGGGTGCGGTGCCGGACGGCGACGAGCGGTGTGCCGCCCGGGCGGCGGGCGCGCTCAGGCGCGCGGACACGCCGCGCTGGTACGGCGGCACAGGTCGACGTGCAGCCGCGCCACGAGCAGCGCGCCGGGCGCCGTGTCGCTCATGAGTCGCTCACACCGAGGAGAACCATGGGGTCATCGTATCGATTCCCTTGCCCCGTCCGGCTGGTCCGTCCCAGTATCCGGAAGCTCACGACGTGGAAGGCACTACTTCGACCGGTTCTTCGGTGACCTGGCCGTCCACGATGCGGAACGAGCGGAACTGGAACTCCTCCGCGGTGGAGACCAGCACGTAGTGCGCGCCGGGCTCGTTGGCGTAGGAGATGTCGGTACGGGAGGGGTACGCCTCGGTGGCGGTGTGCGAGTGGTAGACGATCACCGGCTCCTCGTCGCGGTCGTCCATGTCGCGGTAGAGCCTGAGCAGGTCGGTGGAGTCGAACTCGTAGAACGTCGGCGAGCGGGCCGCGTTCAGCATCGGCACGAACCGCTCGGGGCGGCCGCTGCCCTCCGGCCCCGCCACGATCCCGCACGCCTCGTCGGGGTGGTCGGCGCGGGCGTGGGCCACGATCGCGTCGTACAGGTCCTGGGTGATGGTGAGCATGCGGGAAAAGTAACAGGGGCCGGCCCGGCCGCTACACCGCCGGGGTGCCCGGAAGTCCGCCGGACTCCCCCGCCGCCGGGTCCTCCGCCGGGTCCTCCGCGCTGCCCGCTCCCGGGTTCACCGCCGGGCCGCCGCCGGGCGCGGGGGCCGCGGCCGGCGGCGGCAGGTGCGGGCGGCGGGCGAACGCCGCCGGGTCGCGCCGCTTGAGCACCCGGTAGCCGGCGCCGAGCAGCGCCGCCCACAGCGGCACCCCGTACAGCGACACCCGGGCGTCGGAGTCGAGGCCGATCAGCACCACGACCAGGGCGAGGAAGGCCAGCGCGCACCAGCTGGCGGCCGCTCCCCCGGGGGCGGTGAACCACGCGGGCGCGGCCTGCCCGGCGCGTACGGCGGCGCGGTAGCGGATGTGCGCGGCCAGGATCACCGCCCAGGTCCACACCGCGGCCACCGTGGCGAACGCGGTGATGTAGGTGAACGCCCCTTCGGGGTCCACGTAGTTGATCCACACCCCGATGCCCATCACGGCCACCGAGGCGAACGTGCCGAGCGCCGGGGTGCGGCGGGCGGTGAGCCGGTCGAAGGCGCGCGGGCCCTGCCCGTTGGCGGCCAGGTCGCGCAGCATGCGGCCGGTGGAGTACATGCCGGAGTTGCAGGACGACAGCGCGGCGGTGAGCACCACGAAGTTGACCACGCCGGCGCCGAACGGGATGCCGATCTTCGCGAAGGCGGCCACGAACGGGCTGACCCCCGGCTGGAACTCCGTCCACGGCACCACGCACAGGATCACCGTGAGCGCGCCGACGTAGAACAGCACGATCCGCCACGGCAGCGTGTTGATCGCCTTGGGCAGGGTCCTGCGCGGGTCGCGGGCCTCGCCCGCGGTGACCCCGACGAGCTCGACCGCGAGGTAGGCGAACATCACCATCTGCAAGGTCAGCAGCGAGTGGCCGACCCCGTTGGGGAAGAAGCCGCCGTCCCGCCACAGGTGGCCGACCGACGCGGTGTGCCCGGCGGCGGAGACCCCGAGGGTGAGCACGCCGACGCCGATCAGGATCATCCCGAGGATCGCGGTGACCTTGACCGTCGACAGCCAGAACTCGATCTCGCCGAAGAGCCGCACCGACACCAGGTTGGCGGTGGCCAGCAGCAGCAGGAACACCAGCGCGGCGGTCCACTGCGGCACCCCCGGCCACCAGTAGTTGACGTAGGTGGCGGCGGCGGTGACCTCGGCCATGCCGGTGACCACCCACATCAGCCAGTACGTCCAGCCGGTGACGTAGCCGGTGAACGGGCCGAGGAACTCCCGGGCGTAGTCGGCGAAGGAGCCGGAGACCGGGCGGTAGGTGAGCAGTTCGCCGAGCGCGCGCATGATGCAGAAGATGACCGCGCCGGCGACGGCGTACATCAGCAGCAGGCTGGGGCCGGCCCGGTGGATCGCGCTGCCGGCGCCCAGGAACAGGCCGGTGCCGATGGCGCCGCCGATCGCGATCATCTGGATCTGCCGGCTGCCCAGCCCGCGGGTGTAGCCCTCCTCGCCGGTCGCCGGGCCGCCGCCCGGCCCGCCCTCCGGGCCGTCCGACACGGGCCGCACGCGCGTTTCGTCCACCATGGGCGGATACGTACCCCGCGGCGGCGTCCGCGCGGCGGGTGGGACCGCCGCCGGTCCGCACGTCACCGGAAAGGGCGAAGGGTCAGCGCAGCAGCGTCTCGACCAGGCTCTCCTGCAGGCCGCCGAGCCACAGGTACGCCATGACCAGCGGCTTGCGGGGGTCGCCCTCCGGCAGGTGGTACAGCTCGTCGGCCTCGTCCTCGGTGACGCCGAGCCGGGTCCCTATGGTCAGCCGCAGGTCGTTGAGGGCGCCGAGCCACTGCCGGGCCTGGTCCTCGGTGAGCTTGAGCACCGGGCCGCCGGCGTCGAGCACGCGGATCATCGCCAGCGCGTCCTCGCGCTTGCGGGCCCGCAGGTCGTTCTCGGTGAAGCGGCGGAACTCCGAGGCGTCCTCGGTCTCCTCGTAGGCGTCGGGGAAGAGCCGGGCCAGCGCCGGGTCGTCCGGCGGCTTGGTGGGGCCCTCGGCGAAGAGCTGCGCGAGCGGGTCGTCGTCGGCGTCGGCCGGCTGGTCGCCCGGCCCGACCAGTTCCAGCAGCTGGACGGCGAGGCTGCGCAGGATCGAGATCTCCACCTCGTCCAGCGTGATGGTGGCGCCGCCGCCGCGGACCGGCTCGAAGGAGCCGGCACGGCCCCGTCGGCGCGCCATCAGCGGTCCTGCGACAGCGTCGCCCACAGGCCGTAGCCGTGCATCGCCTGCACGTCCCGCTCCATCTCCTCGCGCGTGCCGCTGGAGACCACGGCCCGGCCCTTGTAGTGGACGTCCTTCATCAGCTTGGTGGCCTTGCCCTTCGAGTACCCGAAGTACGTCTGGAAGACATACGTCACGTAGCTCATGAGGTTGACGGGGTCGTTGTGCACGAGGGTCACCCAGGGCACGTCCGGCTCGGGGACCACCGAAGGGGCCTCGCTGGACTCGGTGCGCTCGATCTCGGCAGGTGCGACGCTGCACATCGGGGTCCCCCCGGCCGGAGGCTGGGGGAGCGTCCTCGCAGGGACGGTCAGAGACGGGTGGGCACTCACAGGTTCCATGCTGCCGCTCCGTGGGGCCGTCGCACAAATGGGCGTGTGAGGGGGCACACACCCCGCGACATCTCGTCAGTTTGACGAAATGCGGGGTAGCATCGTCGCCATGAGCACAGCAGACCTGGCACTGCCGGTGGACGTGCCGTCCACCGCGCTGTTCACCGACCGGTACGAGTTCACCATGCTCCAGGCGGCCCTCAGCAGCGGCGCCGCGCACCGCCGGTCGGTCTTCGAGGCGTTCACCCGGCGACTGCCGGAAGGGCGGCGGTACGGCGTCGTGGCCGGCACCGGCCGGGTGCTGGACGCGGTGGAGAACTTCCGCTTCGACGCACCCGTGCTGGAGTTCCTCGAACGGGAGAAGGTGGTGGACGCGGCGACCCTGAAGTGGCTGGCCGACTACCGCTTCACCGGCGACATCTGGGGCTACCCCGAGGGCGAGGTGTACTTCCCCGGCTCGCCGATCCTGCGGGTGGAGGGCAGCTTCGCCGAGGCGGTGCTGCTGGAGACGGTGATCCTGTCGATCCTCAACCACGACTCGGCGATCGCCGCGGCCGCCTCCCGGATGGCGGTGGCGGCCGGCGGGCGGCCGCTGATGGAGATGGGCGCCCGGCGCACCCACGAGCTGGCCGCGGTGGCCGCGTCGCGGGCCGCCTACGTCGGCGGTTTCCGCTCCTCCTCCAACCTCGCCGCGGGCTTCCGCTACGGCCTGCCCACCATCGGCACCAGCGCGCACGCCTTCACGCTGCTGCACGACACCGAGCGGGACGCCTTCACCGCCCAGGTCGAATCCCTCGGCCGCTCCACCACGCTGCTGGTCGACACCTACGACCTGACCGAGGCGGTGCGCACCGCCGTGGAGGTGGCCGGGCCCGAGCTGGGCGCGGTGCGGATCGACTCCGGGGACCTGCTGCTGCTCGCCCACCGGGTGCGGCAGCAACTGGACGACCTCGGCGCGAAGGACACCCGGATCGTGGTCACCTCCGACCTCGACGAGTACGCCATCGCGTCGCTGGCCGCGGCCCCCGTGGACGCGTACGGGGTCGGCACGTCGCTGGTGACCGGCAGCGGGCAGCCCACCTGCGCCATGGTCTACAAGCTGGTCGCCCGCGCGTCGGTGCCGGACCGGGCCGACGCGCCGCTCACGCCGGTCGCCAAGAAGGCGCTCGGCGGGAAGACCAGCGTCGGCGGCCGGAAGTGGGCCGCCCGGCGGCTGGACGCCGACGGGGTCGCCGAGGCCGAGGTGATCGGCAGCGGGCCGGTCCCCGCGGAGCTGGCGGACCGGCAGTTGCTGGTCCCGCTGGTGCGCAACGGCAAGGTGGTGGGGCGCGAGCCGCTCGACGCGGCCCGCACCCGGCACATCGCCGCCCGCGCGGGGCTTCCGCTGTCGGCGACGCAGTTGTCGCGGGGCGAGCCGGTGCTCCCCACGGAGACCCTGTAGGCCCCCCGCTCGGCAGGGGTGAACGACTCCCGGACAGGCGCCCCGGGCCTGGTTGGCGCGGGGCTTCCGCAATACGCTCGGTAGTCCGGAACGGTGAACCCTCGGAGAGACCATGCACCGCGCACTGATCGTCGTCGACGTGCAGAACGACTTCTGCGAGGGCGGCAGCCTCGCGGTGGAGGGAGGCGCGGACGTGGCCGCGGCGGTCACGGACCTGATCGGCCAGTCCGCCGGGACGTACCGGCACGTCGTGGCGACCAGGGACCACCATGTGGACCCGGGCGGCCACTTCTCGGACCACCCGGACTTCGTGACGTCGTGGCCCCCGCACTGCGTCGCGGGCACCGAGGGTGTCGGGTTCCACCCGAACTTCGCGCCGGCGGTGGCGTCGGGCGCGGTGGACGCCGTGTTCGACAAGGGCTCCTACGCGGCGGCGTACAGCGGCTTCGAGGGCGAGAACGAGAACGGCGCCGCCCTGGCCGAGTGGCTGCGCGAGCGGGACGTCACCGAGGTGGACGTGGTGGGGATCGCCACCGACCACTGCGTACGGGCCACCGCGCTGGACTCGGCCCGCGAGGGCTTCAGGACGCGGGTGCTGCTGGACCTGACCGCGGGGGTGGCCGCGGACACCACCCGGCAGGCGCTCGTCCGGCTGCGGGAGGCCGGCGTGGAGCTGCGCGGCGAGCCGGCGGCTACGGGCGGGGAGTGACCCGGTTCAGCGCGGAGATGGGGTGCCAGGGGTCGCCGCCCCGGGCCCGGTACTCGCGCCACACCAGGCCGTCCGGGTGGTGGAGCACCGCGGAGACCTCGTCGGGGGTGGGCGGCTCGGCGTTGCCGGACAGCCGCGCACCGCGAAAGCCCAGGTTGCTGAGGCGGGTCAGGGCGCGCTGGCGGTTCAGGGCGTGCACGACCACCCGCACGGTCAGCTCGGGACACGCCGGGTGCGGCAGGCCGAGCGCCACCACGACCGTGCCGCCCGGGAGCTTGATGAAACCTCCGACCGCCATGTGCACATCTTGTGCGCATCGGCCGCCGCCCACCAGGGGACGGCGGCCGAACGTCGCATCAGTGCAGGTCAGACCGGCGAATGTGACGCATGTTACCGGTGTGACGGGCTGACCTGGACCGTCATGGTGCTCCCGTCGAGCGCCTGGCTGAGGATGGTCAGCCGGGTGTTGGTGTCGGGGACCTTGACGCTGCCGTACGGGTTGTTCGCGTACCAGTACGTTCCGTAGTGGTCGTCGAAGGCCGGGCTGCCGAGCTTCGCCGGGATGCGCTTGGCGACGCCGTCGTTGTGCAGGGTGAACCCGGCGGACGGGTACCAGCTGAACGCCGAGTCGTACGCCTGGACCCGGTTGCGGATGACCGTGCCGTCGGTGAACGTCTCCGGCTTGGCGTGCGCGTCGACCGGCAGGATCTCACCGCTGCCGGGGTGCGCGCCGACGTTGTTGTCGGGCTGCGAGGTGTCCCACAGCCACACCAGCAGGCCGGTCTGGTACGGGTAGTGCTCGACCCAGTCGGGCCGGGTGCTGGTCCAGCCGAAGTTGTACGGGCCGGTCTTCAGCGTGGTGTCGTACGAGGTGTACTGCCGGTTCTCGGCGACGTAGTACTCCGGGTAGTCCTTGCTGAAGGACGCGCCGATCCGGGAGAACCCGTCGGCGCTCCAGCCGTTGTCGTCGGTCTCGGCGCCGTCGGTGAGCAGCGTCTTGCCGTCGGCGGTGACGGTGATCGCGTCGGCCGCGAAGCCCTGCTGGGCGACGCCGCCGTCGGTGGCGTAGCGGAACCGGAGCTGGATCTGCTTGCCCGCGTAGGCGTCGAGCGGGAAGGACAGGTCCTCGTACGCGCCGGAGGTGCCGGTCAGGGCCGGCCGGTCGCTGCCGTCGCGCGGGACGGCCTTGCCGTTCGCGGTGCCGTCGAGCGCGGTCCAGTTCGCGCCGCCGTCGGTGGAGACCTCGGTGTAGAGGAAGTCGTAGTTCTGCTCGATGTCCCACCAGCCCTTGAGGCCGAGCGAGGCGCTGGACGCGCCGGTGAGGTCGACGGTGCGGGTCAGGGTGTTGGACAGGTCGTCGCCCATGCCGCTCCACCACTGCTTGTCGCCCTCCGCGGGCGTGGTGATGGTGGTGGTGACGGACTTGTCGGGGAGCTGGACCACCAGCGCCTGCTTGTCCTTGGTGTTGTACTCGGCGACGCCCAGCTTGGTGGTGGAGCGGGTGGCGGCCTTGGCGGTGCCGTAGTTCAGCCAGCCGAGCTGGAGCTTGTCCCAGGCGCTCATGTCGTCGGGCAGGTCCCCGATCGCGTCCTTCCCGGTGCCCATCCAGGACCCGGAGGACATCAGCGTCCAGAACGCGGTGTTGTTCTCGCCGACGTACGAGGTGTCGTACTCGTCGGGCAGGCCGAGGTCGTGGCCGTACTCGTGGGCGAAGACGCCCAGCCCGCCGTTCTCCGGCTGGAGGGTGTAGTCGCCGACCCAGATGCCGGTGTCGCCGATCTCGGTGCCGCCGGCCTTGTTCCCGGTGGGCCCGGACTTCCCGGCGTCGCTGCCGTAGGCGTACCAGCGGTGCGCCCACAGCGCGTCGGTGCCCTGCACGCCGCCGCCGGCCGACTGGTCCTCGCCGGCGTGCACGATCTGGAAGTGGTCGATGTAGCCGTCCGGCTCGTTGAAGTTCCCGTCGCCGTCGTAGTCGTAGCGGTCCCACTGGTCGTACGCCGCCAGGTCGGCCTTGATCTGCGCGTCGGTACGGCCCTGCGCCTTCTGGTCGGCGACGTAGGCGGTGGTGGCGTCGCGGATCAGGTCCCAGGCGTTGGAGCAGATCGTGGAGCCGCACCAGTCCGAGCCGTAACGGGCCTCGTTGTAGGGGACCTTGACCCAGTCGGTGACCTCGCCGTCGACCGAGTAGCGGCCGGAGGACTGCTTCTCGTAGTACTTCGCCAGCGACTCCTTGTCCTTGTCGTGCGAGAAGTACAGGTCCTGGAAGTGCTGCTGGTTGTAGTCCGCCTGCCAGGCGGTGCTGTTGTCCTGCGAACGGTCCGGCTGGGCGATGGTGTTGTGCGCCGGCCCGGGGTCGCCGCCGTACTTGGTGGTGGGCGGCTCGGGTCCGTCCGGGCCGTCCGGGTCGTAGGTGGTGGTGTCGTCCACCTGGTCGCCGAAGTCCACCAGGATGGTGAAGATCTTGTCGGTCTTCTCCCGGCCCAGCTCGACGTACTTGCTCTGCTTGCCCTTGCCGTGGCCGAGTTGGACCACCTGCGAGCCGTCGCGCTGCTGGACGGTGGCGTCGCCGGAGACGACCTGCTGGAGGGCGGCGGAGTGCTCGGCCGCCTGCTGCTTGCTGAACGGGCCCGGCAGGTCGTGTGGTTCGCTCTGCGCGGGGTCGTGGCCGGCCGCCGGAGTCGCGGGGCTACTGCTGTGGCCCGGGGTCGCCGCGGCCGCCCCGGTGGCGACCGCGGGGACACCGAGCACGGCTATCGCGACTGCCAGGGCGGCGCTTTGGCTGATCCAGTGCTGTCTTTTCAAGATCCTTGACCTCCCCTTGGGAAAGGCCATTGCACCGGAGCGGCGGAGGAAAAGACAGATCTTGACTTGAGCATGACGGCCGGTTAGGTTGGCCGATTCCCGGTGTCCACCATCCGCTGACCGGACGTCACCGCACCAACAGCCCCCCGGTGCACATGCGTTGAGGCATCGGTCACACGTGCGACCCCGTGCGCCCCCCTGTGCTCCGCACCGTCGGTAAGGTAATGCTTACCCGGGGGCGGGCCTGGGCATTCCGAACCGTAGAGTCACCCCCCGTCAGCATGCCCCCGCATCGACGTACTCCGAGGACGGTTCCCCTCATGCCACGTCCTACGAACGCGCAAGTCGCCTACGGTTCCACGACCGTCGTCCTGTTCACCCTCGCGGTCCTCCTGCTGGCGGACGTGCGCTCCGCCGGCGCGGTGGTCGCCGTCGCCGCGCTCGGGCTGCTGCTCGGCCTGCTGGTCGGCGCCGCGCTGAGCCCGGGCGGACGCAGGTCCGCCGCCATGGCCGCGCCCACGGTGCCGGCGGCGGTGCCGCGGGCCCGGGTGAGCGGTTCGGTGCAGAGCGCCGAGGCGCGGGTGGGCGAGCACTCACTCCAGTAGGCGCTGTCGCTCCGACGTCCCGGGGCACCAGGCACGCCCGGAACGCACGTCACGTCACAAGGCGGCCACGACCACGGTCTTGGCCGCCTTGTCGTGCAGGCACTGCCGGAAGGGCCGGTCCCATGTGCACCACAGCGAGTTGACGAACCAGAAGAACGGGCCGATCAGGATCACGCTCAGCACCGCGGGCAGGACGTAGACCGCGGCGCGCAGCCAGCCGGCCGGGCCGGGCACCCCGCCGTCGACCAGCCGGGCCGCGCGGATGCGCAGCGCCATCTTGCCGACGGTCTGGCCGCGGGCGGCGGTCATGGCGCCCTCGATCACGAAGTACAGCAGGTAGGCGACGACCGCGACCAGCGCGCGCTTGCCGAGCGCCCCGTCGGTGCCGTGCCGGATGTCGTCGCCCATCGCGGCCAAGGAGACCAGGACCACCACGGCGAGGAGGATCACCGTGTCGATCAACCGTGCGAGGAAGCGCTGACCCAAGGTGGCCAGCGGTGCCATGCCCTCGGGGTGTTCTGCCGTCATGACCCTGAGTAAACCAGCCGTTCGGGTGACGGCACACCCCCCGGGTTGACGGGTTCCGCCCCTTCGGGAACCACCTGCCGGTGGGTGGTTGCTCGCCCCTGAGGAGGTGCGGCTCCTTCCGCGGGACGGAGCGTCAGGGTGCCGTCTGGACGACCACCGTCTTCGCCGCCTTGTCGTGGATGCCCTGCTTGTAGGGGCGGTCGACGAGGACGGTCGCGCCGATGACGAGGAACCACACGCAGGAGCAGCAGAACGCGGGCACCCACAGGATGGCCGCGCGGACCGCGGCGGCGTTGGAGGTGGGCACGCTGCCGTTCTCGAGCATGGCGGTCCGCAGCCGCATCATCTTCTTGCCGACGGTCTGCCCGCTCGCACGGGTCATCAGGAACTCGTAGACGAAACCGAATCCGGCGGTGAAGATCCCGCCGACCGCGGAGCGGCCCGTGCTGAAGTGGCTGTCCTGGACCCCGACGGCCGCCCAGTCCAGCAGGAACGCGGGGATGAGCACGATGATGATGTCGATGATCCGCGCCAGCACCCGCTTGCCGGCCTCGGCGAGCGGCGGCATCCCGGCGAGCGGGTCGGGGCCACCCGGACCGCCCGAGTACGGGTTCTGGCCGTAGGGGTTCTGCTCGTACGGGTTCTGGCCGAAGCCGCCCTGACCGCCCTGACCTCCCGGGCCGCCGGGCGGCGGGGCACCGTACGGACCGCCGCCGTACGGGCTGCCGGGCGGGGGCTGGTTCGGCGGGGGCTGGCCGCCTGACGGTTTGTCGTAGGGTGAGCCGCCGCCGGGCTGATCGCTACTCATGTCCCGAGTCAAACCCGCACGGTGCGTCACCGCCCGTGGGCGGCAGCCGATCGGAGTACGGCGCCGGGCGGGCGCACGGCGGCGGGCGCGCGGCCCGGGACGGTTACCCGCGGGCCACGAACGTGCGGGCTGCCTTGTCGTGCCAGCACTGCTTCCACGGCCGGTCGAACAGGCACCAGGCCACCCCGACCACGCCGACCACCAGCAGGTTCAGCACGGTCCGCAGCAGCCAGCGGCGCACGCTCGCGCCGAAGCCGGGCGGGAGTTGCGCCTCGATGTCCAGCACCCTCAGGCCGACCAGCCGCTTGCCGAGGGTCCGTCCCCACCTGGCGGTGGGCAGCACTTCGAGCAGCACCCCGGCGACGAGGAACGTGGCCAGTACGACGCCGAGTTGGACCCCGGTGGTGCCGTCGATCAGCCAGACCTTGACCGTCTCCCCGGTCAGCCGGGCCTGGTCCACCTTGTCCTTGGCGTGGTGGTAGGCCGCGGTGCCCAGCGGCACCGCGGCGACCCCGGTCACCGCGGCCAGCACCACCGCGTCCACCAGCCGCGCCAGGAACCGGCGGACCAGGCCGCCGGGCCGGTCCTGGCCCTGCGAGACGCCGAACGGGTCGCTGGCCGGCGGTCGCCACGGCACCACCCCGCCCTCACCGCGGGCCAGGTCCTGCACCTGCGCGGCCCACGGCGGGGACGCCTGCGCGGCGGCCTCGGGCACGGGCGCGGGCACCAGGGGCGACGGCTGCGGCGCGGGCCGAGGGTGCAGCGGGGGCTGAGCCTGGAGCGGCGGCTGCTGACCGGCCGGGGCGGAACCGGCGGCGGGCAGCGACTGGCGCTCCTGCGGCCGCGGCAGCGCGGGCTGCGGCGCGCGGTCGGCGGCCGGGGCGGGGCCGGGCGCGGGAGCCGGAGACGGCGCCGGGGACTGCGGCTGGGGCTGGGCCGGGGTCTGGGGCTGGGCCGGGGCGCCCCAGGAGATCGGGGGCAGTTGCGGTTCCGGCCGGGCCTGCGGCACGGGCCAGGACGGCGCCGGGTCCTGGGCGAGGTGCGCCCGCGGGTCGGGCGCCGGCCGCCACTGCTCGGGCGGCGGTGCCGGCACCTGCTCCTGGCTGGCGGTGGGCCAGTGGTCGGCGGTGGGCGCGGCGGGGTCCTCGTCGAGGAACATCGGGCCGGACTCGTCGAGCGCGGGCGCACCGCTCGCCGCGGCGCGGCCGGGAGGGGCCTCGTCCACCGGCTCGACGCGGCCGGGAGGGGCCTCGTCCACCGGCGCGGGACGGCTGGTGCCCGGCACCCACGCGGAGCCGTTCCAGTAGCGGATGTAGTGCGGGATCGAGGGGTCCGGGTAGTACCCCGGCACCGGGGCGCCGGACCCACCCGCGGAAGCGGACGGCTGGGAGGACGCCGACGAACCTGAGGAGCCAGAAGTGGGTGCGCTCATGGTCACAGTTCCGTATCTGCTCGGCCGCGGGGTGGTGTGACGTCCACATCTACCAGAATGGCCGACCCGGCGTGTCCACCGTGCCGCGCACTCCGCTCGCTGACGTCTCGTGGACACGTCATTACCCCGATGCGCCGTCGTGCGCTCCGGGTTCAGGAAATCTGAACCGAATCGGGGAAACCCGCGTAATGGTTGAGGAGGCACGCGCTCTCTTCCAGGTGCGGGCCCCGTTGCGACACCCGCCCCCGGGGCCACCGCGCCAAGGAAAGGACGTCGGACTCATGCAGAACGTGGTGGAACGCGAACTCGAGATGCAGCTCGTACTCTCACCGGAACGAAGCATTCCGGTGCCGGCCCGGCTCGCCTACCGTACGGACGACCCGTACGCGGTGCACATCACCTTCCACGTCGGCTCCGACGCGCCCGTCAACTGGACGTTCGCGCGCGAGCTGATCGTGGAGGGGGTGTTCCGGCCGTGCGGGCACGGCGATGTGCGGATCTGGCCGACCAAGGTCAACGGGCGCAGCGTGCTGTGCATGGCGCTCAGCTCGCCCGACGGCGACGCGCTGCTGGAGGCGCCGTCGTCGCCGGTGGCCGCCTGGCTGGAGCGCACCCTGCGGGTGGTCCCGCCGGGCAGCGAGCACGAACAGCTCGGCATGGACGACGGGTTGAGCCGGCTGCTCGCCCCCGCGGCCGGGGACGAGCTGTGGCTGCGCGACCCGTGGTCGGACTCCGACGACACCCCGGACGCCAGTGCCTAGTGCCGTGGCCGGGCGCGGTCAGAGCACCTTGCCGGGGTTGAGCAGCCCGAGCGGGTCGAAGACCGCCTTGACGCCGCGCTGCAACTCCGCCCCCACCGGGCCCAGTTCGCGGGCGAGCCAGTCCTTCTTCAGCAGGCCCACGCCGTGCTCGCCGGTGATGGTGCCGCCCAGCGAGAGGCCGAGGGCCATGATCGCCTCGAAGGACTCGTGGGCCCGGCGGGTCTGGTCGGGGTCCTGCGCGTCGAAGCAGACGATGGGGTGGGTGTTGCCGTCGCCGGCGTGCGCGCACACCCCGATGGTCAGCTCGAACTTCGCGGCGATCGCGGCCACTCCGTCGAGCATGTCGGCGAGCTTCGCGCGCGGCACGCACACGTCGTCGATCATCGAGGCGGTGGAGATCCGCTCCAGCGCGGGCAGCGCCAGCCGGCGGGCCTCCAGCAGCATCTCCGACTCGGCGGGGTCGTCGGCCGGCACCACCTCGGTGGCGCCCGCCGCCGTGCACAGTTCGGCGAGCGCGGCGAGGTCCGCGGCCGGGTCGGCGGAGTCGTACCCGGCGAGCAGGAGCGCCTCGGTGCTCTCCGGCAGGCCCATCCGCGCCATGTCGTTGACCGCGCGGATGGTGGTGGCGTCCATCAGTTCCAGCAGCGAGGGGGCGTGGCCGCTCTCCATGACCGCGCACACCGCGGCGCCGGCCGCCGCGGCCGACGGGAACTCCGCGACCAGGGTGAGCTGCGGGCGCGGGGCGGGCTTCAGCGCGAGCACCGCCTTGACCACCACGCCGAGGGTGCCCTCGGAGCCGACGAAGAGCCGGGTCAGGTCGTAGCCGGCGACGCCCTTCGCGGTGCGCCGGCCGGTGCTCAGCAGCCGCCCGTCGGCGAGCACGACGTCGAGGCCGAGGACGTACTCCGCGGTCACGCCGTACTTCACGCAGCACAGGCCGCCGGCGCCGGTGCCGATGTTGCCGCCGATCGTGCACTGTTCCCAACTCGAGGGGTCCGGCGGGTAGGACAGGCCCTGCTCCGCGACCGCGCGGGACAGCACCGCGTTGACGACGCCGGGTTCCACGACGGCGATCCGCTCGACCGGGTCGATCTCCAGGATGCGGTCCATCGCGGTCAGCGACAGCACGATGCAGCCGTCCACGGCGTTGGCGCCGCCGGACAGGCCCGTGCGGGCGCCCTGCGGTACCACCGGGACGCCGAACCTCGTGGCCGTCCGCATCACGTGCTGGACCTCTTCCACGGACCTGGGGCGCACCACGAAGTCCGGGGTACCCACGTCCGAGAAGCTCGCCATGTCGTGGGCGTACGACGCCACCACGTCCGGATCTGTGAGTATCGCTTCCGCGGGCAGCCCCGCCGCCAGCTCGGCTTTTACGTCGTCGCGCATGCCGTCAGCGTGTCATACGGCTCCGCCGTTGTGGAGTGCGGTCCGCTCCCCGAAAGCGGGGTCACCCCCAAGGGGCGCGGGGTACCTCGCGAGCAACCGCCCACCGGCAGGTGGTCCCGGAACCGACGGAACCACCCGCCCTGGAGGGTCCGCTACAGGTTGCCGCGTCGTTCCTGCTCGCGCTCGATCGCTTCGAAGAGCGCCTTGAAGTTGCCCTTGCCGAACCCCATGGAGCCGTGCCGCTCGATCATCTCGAAGAAGACGGTCGGCCGGTCCTGCACCGGCTTCGTGAAGATCTGCAGCAGGTAGCCGTCCTCGTCGCGGTCGGCGAGCAGCTTCAGTTCGCGCAGCTCGTCGAGCGGGACGCGGGTCTCGCCGACCCACTCCCCGAGGGTGTCGTAGTAGGAGTCGGGGGTGTCGAGGAACTCGACGCCCGCGGCGCGCATGGCCCGGACGGACGCGACGATGTCGTTGGTGGCCAGCGCGATGTGCTGGACGCCCGGCCCGCCGTAGAACTCCAGGTACTCGTCGATCTGGGACTTCTTCTTGCCCGCGGCCGGCTCGTTGAGCGGGAACTTGACCTTGCGGGAGCCGTCGGCGACCACCTTGGACATCAGGGCGGAGTACTCGGTGGCGATGTCGTCGCCGACGAACTCCTTCATGTTGGTGAAGCCCATGACGTTGTTGTAGAAGGCGACCCACTCGTTCATCCGGCCGAGTTCGACGTTGCCGACGCAGTGGTCGACGGCCTGGAAGAAGCGGCGGGTGGGCGGCTCGACGATGGGCTCGGTGGCCTGGTACCCGGGCAGGTAGGGGCCGTCGTAGCCGGTGCGGTCGACCAGGGTGTGCCGGGTCTCGCCGTAGGTGGCGATGGTGGCGAGCACGACGGTGCCGTGGTCGTCCTTCAGCTCGTACGGCTCGGTGAGGCCGGTGGCGCCGTGCGCGACCGCGTAGGCGTACGCGGCGCGGGCGTCGGGCACCTCGATGGCGAGGTCGAACACGCCGTCGCCGTGCGCGGCCACGTGGTCGGCGAGGAAGCGGCCGTGCTCGCTGACCGGCTTGATCACCGAGGTGAGGACGAAGCGGGCGCCACCCGACTCCAGGACGTACGAGGCGGTCTCGCGGCTGCCGTTCTCGGGGCCGGCGTAGGCCACCTTGCGCATGCCGAACGCGGTGGAGTAGTAGTGCGCGGCCTGCTTCGCGTTGCCCACCGCGAAGACGACGGCGTCCATGCCCTTGACGGGGAAAGCATCCGGGGTCCCAGTGAGTGCAGTCATGGGAAAAGCGTCCCGCCGCCCTTCAGAGTGCGCAATAGTTCCGGTTTTCGCTGGACAGAGTGTTCAGCAGTGGTGAGGCTCGTATCGTCAATCTGTACAGGATGACCATGGAAGGCGGGTGGGGATGGGGATCGACGCGCTGGACGGGCGGCTGATCACACTGCTGGACCGGGAGCCGCGGATCGGCGTGCTGGAGGCGTCGCGGCGGCTGGGGGTGGCGCGCGGCACCGTGCAGGCGAGGCTCGACCGGCTGCGGGCCAACGGAGTGATCCGCGGCTTCGGACCGCAGGTGGACCCGGCGGCGCTCGGCTACCCGGTGACGGCGTTCGCCACGTTGGAGATCCGCCAGGGCCAAGGCGCGGACGTGCGCGCGCATTTGGCCGGGGTGCCGGAAGTGCTGGAGCTGCACACCACGACCGGCGAGGGCGACATGCTCTGCCGGCTGGTGGCCCGGTCGAACGCCGATCTCCAGCGGGTGATCGATCGGGTTGTCGGCTTTGATGGCATCGTCCGGGCCGCCACGGCGATCGTCATGGAGAACCCGGTGCCGCTGCGGATCATCCCGCTGGTGGAGCAGGCCGCGCGGGACACCTGACGAGCCGCGCGAGGCGCGGGACGCGAGGCGACGGGAGGAGGCCGGCGGTGAGCTTCTGGCAGTTCCTGTCCAGCCGGCACCAGCAGCTCCTCGTCGACGCCTACCAGCACGCCAGCGCGGTCTTCCAGTGCATGGTGATCGCCACCGTGATCGGCGTGCTGATCGGGGTGCTCACCTACCGCACCGAGTGGGCCGGCAACCTCGCGATCACCACGACCGCGGCGATCCTCACCGTCCCCTCCCTGGCGCTGATCGGTCTGCTGATCCCGATCCTCGGCCTGGGCGTCCCGCCGACGGTGACGTCCCTGGTGCTGTACGGGCTGCTGCCGATCGTGCGCAACTCGATCGTGGGCCTGCGCGGGGTGGACGCCTCGCTGGTGGAGGCCGCCCGCGGCATCGGCATGTCCCGGCTGGCGCGGCTGGTACGGGTGGAACTGCCGCTGGCCTGGCCGCCGATCCTCACCGGTATCCGGGTCTCCACGCAGATGCTGATGGGCATCGCCGCGATCGCCGCGTACGCCTCGGGGCCGGGCCTGGGCAACGAGATCTTCACCGGCATCGCGTCGCTGGGCAGCGCCAACGCGCTCAACGAGGTGCTGGCAGGCACCCTCGGCATCATCGTGCTGGCGCTGGCCTTCGACGCGGTCTACGTCCTGATCGGCCGGCTGACCATCCCGAGGGGGATTCGTGGCTGAGGCAGCGGAGCCGGCACGGGCGAAGGACGGCGGCGGGGCCCTGGAGGGCGCCGGGGCGCTCGGCGGCGGACAGGCGCCCGGCGGCGGACTGGCGTCGGGCGCCCCGATCGTGCTGGAGAACCTGACCAAGCGCTATCCGGGCAACCCGCGGCCCGCCGTGGAGAGCGTGAGCATGGAGATCAAGGCCGGCGAGACGGTGATCCTGGTCGGGCCGTCCGGCTGCGGCAAGTCGACCACGCTGAAGATGATCAACCGGCTGATCGAGCCGTCGTCCGGGCGGATCAGGATCGGCGACGAGGACGTCACCGGGATCGACCCGGTGAAGCTGCGCCGCAAGGTCGGCTACGCGATCCAGTCCTCCGGGCTCTTCCCGCACATGACGGTCGCCGAGAACATCGCGCTGGTGCCGAAGATGGTCGGGTGGGGCAAGAGCCGGGTGCGGGACCGGGTGGAGGAGATGCTCGACCTGGTCGGCCTGGACCCGCGGGAGTTCCACGGCCGCTACCCGCGGCAGCTGTCCGGCGGCCAGCAGCAGCGGGTCGGCGTGGCGCGGGCGCTGGCCGCCGACCCGCCGGTGCTGCTGATGGACGAGCCGTTCGGCGCGGTGGACCCGATCACCCGCGACCACCTCCAGGACGAGCTGATCCGGCTCCAGCACGAGCTGCACAAGACCATCGTCTTCGTCACGCACGACTTCGACGAGGCGATCAAGCTGGGCGACCGGATCGCGGTGCTGCGCGAGCGCTCGCACATCGCGCAGTTCGACACCCCGGAGGCGATCCTCACCAACCCGGCCGACGAGTTCGTCTCCGGCTTCGTGGGCGCGGGCGCGGCGCTGAAGCGGCTGAACCTGACCCGGGTGCGGGACGTGGAGATCGCCGACTTCGCCGCGGTGACCGTGGACGAGCCGTTGCAGTCCATCTTCGACCGGCTGCGCACCAGCCAGCACAACGAACTGCTGCTGCTGGACCACCGCCGGCGGCCGTACAAGTGGCTGCGGCGCGGCGACCTGATGCGCGCCCGGGGCTCGCTGGCCCGCTCCGGCACCCTGGTGACGCACACGGTGACCCGGGACGCGACGCTGCGGGACGCGCTGGAGGCGGTGCTCACCGACAGCGGCGGGCGGGTCGCGGTGACGGGGCGGCGCGGCGAGTACATCGGGGTGGTGGACATGGAGACCCTGATGAACTCGGTGCACGAGATGCTGGAGGCGGACCGGCTGACCGCGATGGAGCACCGGCACGACCTGGAGGAGGTCAGGGCGCGGCAGGAGCAGGGCGGCCAGTCGCCGGGCCCGGACGCGGAGCCGCCGTCATGACCGGGGTCCGCCCCGGCGAGCAGAGCGGGGGCGTCGGGAGCGGCGGGCGCGGCGGGTCGAGCCGTTGGGACGAGGCGCGCGGGGCCGCCGGGCCCGGGCCGCACGGCACGGACGCGGACGCGGACGCCGGTATCGACGGAGCCGGGGGCGACGGCGGGGAGGGCGCGGACGGCGGGCGGTCGCGCCGGCCCGCCCGCAAGGTGACCTGGCGGATGCTGGTGTTCCGCCCGGCCGTCCTGGTGATCGCGCTGGTCGCCACCTACCTGTGGATCACCAACATCCACCTGGACGCGATCGAGCACAACTCGCTCGACAACGGCAACGTGCAACTGCGGCTGTGGCAGCACATCCGGCTCACCGCGATCTCCACCTTCTGGGTGCTGCTGATCGCGATCCCGCTGGGCATCGCGCTGACCCGGCGCCGGCTGCGGCCGGTCGCACCGGTGTTCACCGCGCTGGCCAACATCGGCCAGGCCACCCCGGCGATCGGGCTGCTGGCGCTGCTGGTGATCTGGCTGGGCATCGGCGCGCGGACCGCGATCATCGGCATCGTCGCCTACGCGGTGCTGCCGGTGCTGTCGAACACGGTCGCCGGGCTGCGGGCGATCGACCCGACGATGGTGGAGGCCGCCCGCGGCATCGGGATGTCGGCGCCGGGGGTGCTGGCCCGGGTCGAACTGCCGCTGGCGGTACCGCTGATCCTGGCCGGGGTGCGCACCGCGCTGGTGCTCAACGTCGGCACCGCGACGCTGGCCACCTTCGGGGGCGGCGGCGGGCTCGGCGACCTGATCACGTCGGGGATCGTCAACCAGCGCATGCCGGTGCTGATCCTCGGCTCGATCCTGACGGTGGCGCTGGCGCTGTTCGTGGACTGGCTCGCCGCGATCGCGGAGGCGCTGCTGCGGCCGCGCGGGCTGGGGGCGGAGACGTGAGGCGGGCCGGCGGCGGGCGAGGGGCCGGGGGCGGGCGAGGGGCCGGGGGCACGGGCCGGACCGCGACCGCCGGGCGGCGCGGCGGACGTACGGCGAGCCGGCGGACGGCGCCGGGCCGGCGGACGCTGCTCGCCGGGACCGCGGCCCTCACCGCGCTGGCCGCGCTCGCCGTGCTCTCCTCGTGCGGCCTGACCAGTGGCAGCCCGCTGGTGGACAACGTGCAGCCGGGCACGCTCGGCCGCGGCAAACCGCTCAAGGGCGCCTCGCTCACCGTCACGTCCAAGAACTTCAGCGAGAACATCATCCTCGGCGAGATGATCGGCCTGGTCTTCAAAGCGGCCGGCGCCTCCGTGCTGGACCGCACCAACATCACCGGGTCGATCGGCGCCCGCGAGGCGGTCAAGTCCGGCCAGGCCGACGCGATGTACGAGTACACCGGCACCGCCTGGATCACGTACCTCGGGCACACCACCCCGATCAAGAACCCGCACGCGCAGTGGCAGGCGGTGCACGACGAGGACCTGAAGAACGGCCTGACCTGGCTGCCGCCGTCCACCCTCGACAACACCTACTCGCTGGCGATCAGCGCGAAGAACGAGGCGAAGTACCACCTCAGGACGCTCTCCGAGGTGGCCGCACTGGCCCGCAAGGACCCCAAGGCCGTCACACTCTGCGTGGAGAACGAGTTCGCCTCCCGGCAGGACGGGCTGGTGGGCATGGAGAAGGCGTACGGCATGAACCTGCCGTCGGGGAACATCCAGAAGATGGACGCCGGGATCATCTACACCCAGATCAACAAGAGCAACTCCTGCCTGCTGGGCGAGGTGTACACCACCGACGGCCGGATCAAGTCCATGAACCTGACGGTGATGAAGGACGACCGGAACTTCTTCCCCAACTACAACGCGGCGCCGGTGATCTACTCCAAGGCGTTCCGCAAGCACCCGGTGATCGCGAAGCTGCTCGACCCGGTCAGCGCCAAGCTCGACACCGCGGTCGCGCAGCAGCTCAACGCGAAGGTGGACGTGGACGGCCAGGACCCGCACGACGTGGCGAAGGACTGGCTGGTCAAGGAGGGCTTCATCAAGGAGGGGTGAACCGGGGCGGGACGGCACGGGCCGGCCGGGCCCGGCCGAGGATGCAAAGAATTTTTGCAAAAGAGTCTTGCAAAGGTTCTTTGCACTCCCCTACGGTAGGGACGTGCCCAAGAAGCCCGCGGACGAGATCCGCCACCAAGCCCCCGCCGACGAGGTCCGCGTCATGGACCCGCGCGCCCTGCGCGCCCTCGCCCACCCGCTGCGGATGCGGATCATGGCCGCGCTGCGCGAGTACGGTCCCGCCACCGCCTCCGGGCTCGGCGACCGGCTCGGCGAGTCCAGCGGGGCCACCAGCTACCACCTGCGGCAACTCGCCGCGCACGGCTTCGTGGAGGACGACCCGAAGCGCGGCACCGGCCGCGAGCGGTGGTGGAAGGCGGTGCACCGGGGCACCCGGTTCGACAGCACCGAGGACTTCCTCGCCCACCCGGACCCCGAAGTGCGCGGCGCGATGCGCTCGTTCATGCACCAGATCGCCGTGGAGCACGCGGAGCAGCTCACCGGCTGGCTCGGCACCTCGGACGAATGGCCCGAGCCCTGGCGGGAGTCGGGGAACCTGAGCAGCTTCACCCTGCGGCTGACCCATGAACTCGCCACGGAGCTGAGCCAGCGGGTGGAGGAGCTGATCGGGTCCTACCGCGACCGGGTGCCGGAGCCGCCCGAGGACGAGCACCCGCGCAGCCCCGCGGCCGACGGCTCGGCGAGCGTCCGCATCCACTTTCATGCTTTCCCGCGCCGCGTCGACTGAGCAGGCCGCACCACCCGATCTCCTGACCGACCGGGCACCGTAGAACCGGCGCCACCCGCACCGCAACGCCCATACCGCTCATCGCACTCACGGGGGGACCCGCCATGAGTTCATCAGCCATGCCCGCTTCCGGCTCGCCGACCGCTCCCGGGACGCCGGTTCGTCCCAGGGACCGCCGCCCGCTCCTGCTGCTGCTCACCGCCAACGTCGTCTCCGTCGCGGGCAACATGCTCACGCTGGTCGCCATCCCGTGGTTCGTGCTCTCCACCACCGGCAGCCCGGCCCGCGCCGGACTCGTCGCCTTCGCCTCGACGGTGCCGGTGATCCTGGCGGCGCTGCTGGGCGGCCCGCTGATCGACCGGCTCGGCTACACCGTGACCAGCGTCGTCTCCGACGGGGTGTGCGCGCTGGCGGTGGTCGCGGTACCCGTGCTGCACGCGACCGGGCACCTGACGTACGGCCTGCTGCTGGTCCTGGTCGCCGTCAGCGGCCTGTTCCACTCCCCCGGCGAGACCGCCCGCGAGGTGCTGATGCCGCGGCTGGCCGAACGCGCGGGCACCACGGTGGCGCGGGCGTCGAGCGGATACGAGGGCGCCTCGCGCGGGGCGCGGATGCTGGGCGCGCCGCTGGCGGGTGTGCTGATCGCGGGAATAGGCGCGGCGAACGTCCTGGTGCTGGACGCCGGCACCTTCGCGGTGTCCGCGCTGCTGATCGGCCTGGGCGTGCACGAGCGGACCCGGCGGTCGGAGCGGACCGCGGCGCCGAAGCCCGCCGAGGCCGCCAAGGCCGACAAGGGCGGCAAGGGGTCGGCGCTCGCCGCGTACCGGGCCGAACTCGCCGAGGGGTACCGCTACCTGGTCCGTGCCCGGCTGCTGTTCTCGGTGGTGGCGATGGTGATGGTGACCAACGCGCTGGACCAGGCGTGGTCGTCGGTGCTGCTGCCGGTGGAGGCGCGCGAGCACCTGGGCGGATCGGTCGGCATCGGGATGGTCTCCGGCGTCTTCGCCGCGACCGCGCTCACCGGGTCACTGCTGTTCGGGGCGATCGGGCACCGGTTCTCGCAACGCGCCCTGTTCATCGGCGGCTTCCTGGTCTGCGGCTTCCCGCGCACGGCGGTGGCCGCGTTCCTCCCCGGACTGACGCCGCTGCTGATCGTCTCCGCGGTGTGCGGGCTGGGCGCCGGGGTGCTCAACCCGATCATCGGCACCGAGATGGTGCGGCTGATCCCCGAGCGGCTGCGCAGCCGGGTCTTCGGCGCGGTGACCTCGGGCGTGCTGGTCGCGGTGCCGCTGGGCGGCCTGCTCGGCGGGTACATCGTGCAGTACGCCGGGCTGCGCACCGGGATGGTGACGGTCAGCGCGATCTACCTGGTGACCACGCTGAGCCCGTTCGTCCTGCCCGCCTTCCGGGCCTGGGACACGGCCGGGGACCTGGCCACCGAGGAAGCGCGGCAGCCGGTCGGCGCGGGGGCGTAGGGAGACGTCAGGAAGGCGTAGGGGGCGCTCGTCCCGCTCGTCCGGGGCCGCGGGCCCGTCCGGAGCCGTACCGGCCCGGGCGGGCCCGCTGTCAGCAGGTGGGGGTCTTCTGGCCGGCGCGCAGGGCGGACAGCGCGGACAGCGTGTTGTCCAGGGTGGTGACGGGGATCAGCTTGAGGCCGCCGGGCAGCGCGGCCTTGGCGTCGGAGCACTCGCCGCGCGGCACGATGAAGACGGTGGCGCCGTCCCGGACGGCGGCCTTCTCCTTCAACGGCACGCCGCCGACCGCGCCGACCTTGCCGGAGCCGTCGATGGTGCCGGTGCCGGCGATCACCCGGCCGCCGGTCAGGTCGCCGCCGTGGCCGTCGCCGTCGACCTTGTCGATGATGCCGAGGGTGAAGAGCAGACCGGCGCTCGGGCCGCCCACGTCGGCCAGGCGCAGCGTGACCTTCACCTTCGACGGTGACAGGCCCAGGTGCTTCAGGGCGGCGGTGGTGGCGTCCTGCTGGGAGTCGGTCATCTCCTTCTCGTTGGCCTTCTGGATCTCCGCGACCGAGTTGCCGCTGGGGTAGACCGAGTCGCGCGGCATCGCGGCCTTGTCCGAGCTGAACCACGCCTTCGCGACGTCCGAGAAGTGCACCGAGGCGTTCGGGGCCGTGGCCGCCACGGTCACCAGGCGGAGCTGGCCGCTGGTCGGCCGCGTTTTCGCTCCGCTCACCGTGATCACCGGGGTGCCCTTGTCGGCGCCCAGCACGTTCGCCGTCAGCCCGGGCACCACGATGGACATGGGGAGGGGGGCGAGGGCGGCGACGGCCAGCAGCGCGACCACGATCGCGCCGCACACGGCGAGGGTCAGGGTGCGGCGGGATACGGCAGGCATGCGCCGAGCTTAACGGGTCCGCCCGGGCCGCCCGCCTGCGGATGTGCCCGGACCTTGCGGTGCGTGGGTGGCTGGTCGCGCGGTTCCCCGCGCCCCTTGGTGGGTGCCCCTTGCGGTGGCGCCTTCACCTTGCGGTGCACGGTGGTTGCTCGCGCGGTTCCCCGCGCCCCTGCGTATGTGCGGCTCCTTCCGCGGAAGGACCGCAACCCCCAAGGGCGCGGGGGGTAGTCCCCAGCCGGGCCAGGCACCCCGCAGGGTCAGCGCAAAGCCTCGGACACTTCCGTCGCGGCCTCGACCACGCGCATACCCACCCGTTCCGGGACGGATTCCGCGAGCATGACAACACCGACGCTGCCTTCGATACCGGGCACCCCGAGAAGGGGGGCGGCGGCGCCGGCGGCACCGGCCTCCAACTCGCCGGAGGTGATGACGTAGCGGGCCTGCCCGAACGCCCCGCCGACCCCGATGACGCGGTCGGTCCCGTCGACCGGGTGATCCACCGCGCCGACCGACCTCGCCGCGAACCCCGCGAACTCCTCGCTCTCGGCCCGCTCCCAGCCACCCCCGTCCGCGGTGGGCTGCATTCCGCGGCCGGCGAGGATCGCCCGTCCGGCGGCACCGCGGTCCAACGGGTGCCGGAAGCCGGTCCGATAGGCCACGTGGTAGTCGGTCCAGGTGGGCTCGACCACGGCGACGGCGAGCGCCTCCGTGCCGTCGACGAGGGTCAGATGAGCGGTCGCCCCGATGTCCTCCGCCAGCGCCCGCAGCGCGGGCAGCGCGGCCTCCCGCAGCAGCGGATGCACCTGATGGGCGAGACCCAGCACCCCGAGCCCCACTCTGGCCCGCCCACCGAGGTCCCTGCGGACCAGCGAGTGCTGCTCCAGCGTGGCCAGCAGGCGGTACACCACCGTGCGGTTCACGCCGAGTTTGGCGGCCAGTTCCGTCACGGTCAGACCGTGGTCGGTGTCGGCGAGCAGTTTGAGAACCCGTAGGCCCCGGTCGAGCGTTTGAGACGTCTCCGCGGTCACGACGCCCCCTCCTCGTGAAATCGGCGGCGCATCTCACCACCCCCGCCATCGGGGTGCGCACTGCCGGTCCCGCGGCAGTGCGCGGAGAGGCCGCCGGTCGGTTCGTTACCCGGCTGCGCTCCGCGGCTGCACTGCCACGGCGCGTGCGTGACCGGCACCGTAGCGAGCGAGTACCGCTCAGCGGAAGGGGTCGTCCACAATCCGGGCGCTCCCTTGACCGGACTTTGGGGTTCATCCCGGTGCCGATCACCTACAATCCGGCGGAGATCACCGCATTCGGGTCGCCCACTCCTGCACCTTTTTGATGCGCTCGGCGAGCTGCCCGGCGCTCGCCTCGGCACTGGGCGGACCACCGCAAACCCGGCGCAACTCGTTGTGCACGACGCCGTGCGGTTTGCCGCTCTGGTGGTGATACGCACCCACCAGGGTGTTGAGCTGTTTGCGCAGTTCGAGAAGCTGGCGATGGGTGACGATCGGCCGCCGCTCGGCGGGCAGTTCGAGCAGATCGGCCTCTTCGTCCGGTTTCTTCCGGCTGTGCGAGATCTGCCGGGCCTGCCGCCGTTGGAGCAGTATCTGCACCTGGTCCGGCTCCAGCAGCCCGGGGATGCCGAGGTAGTCCTGCTCCTCCTCGCTGCCCGGGTGCGCCTGCATGCCGAACTCGGCGCCGTCGTAGAGCACCCGGTCGAAGACCGCGTCGGACTCCAGCGCCTCGAACGGCAGCAGGTCGTCGTCGGTCGCCTCGTCGTCGGCCTTCTCGGCGTCGGCGAGCAGCTGGTCCTCCTCGGCGAACGGGTCCTCCTCGCCGCCCTTCTTCGGCTTGTCGAGCACGTGGTCGCGCTCGACCTCCATCTCGTTGGCGAACTCCAGCAGCATCGGGATGGTCGGCACGAACACCGACGCCGTCTCGCCGCGCCGCCGGGACCGTACGAAGCGGCCCACCGCCTGCGCGAAGAACAGCGGGGTGGAGATGGTGGTGGCGTAGACGCCGACCGCCAGGCGGGGCACGTCGACGCCCTCGGAGACCATCCGCACCGCGACCATCCAGCGGTCCTCGGACGCGGCGAACTCCTCGATCCGCTTGGAGGCGCCGGTGTCGTCGGAGAGCACCACGGTCGGCTTGTGCCCGGTCAGCTCCTTGAGCAGCTTGGCGTAGGCACGGGCCGAGTCCTGGTCGGTGGCGATCACCAGGCCGCCCGCGTCCGGGATGCCCTTGCGGACCTCGGTCAGGCGCTGGTCGGCGCTCTTGAGCACGTTGGGAATCCACTCGCCGGTGGGCGCGAGCGCGGTACGCCACGCCTGGCCGGTGGCGTCCTTGGTCATCGGCTCGCCCAGCCGCGCGGACAGCTCGTCGCCGGCCCGGGTGCGCCAGCGCATCGTGCCGGAGTAGCTGAGGAAGATCACCGGGCGGACCACGCCGTCGGCGAGCGCGTTGCCGTACCCGTAGGTGTAGTCGGCGGAGGAGCGGCGGATGCCGTCGTTGCCCTCCTCGTAGACCACGAACGGGATCGGGTTGGTGTCGGAGCGGAACGGGGTGCCGGTCAGCGCGAGGCGGCGGGTGGCCGGCTCGAACGCCTCCAGGCACGCCTCGCCCCAGGACTTGCTGTCGCCGGCGTGGTGGATCTCGTCGAGGATCACCAGGGTCTTGCGCTGCTCGCAGCGGTTGCGGTGCAGCATCGGCCGCACCCCGACGCCCGCGTACGTCACCGCGACGCCGTGGAACTCGCGTCCGACCGGGCCCGCGCTGTAGTCGGGGTCGAGCTTGATCCCTATCCGCGCCGCGGCGTCCGCCCACTGCGTCTTGAGGTGCTCGGTCGGGGCGACCACGGTGATCTGCTGCACCATGTGGTTGTGGAGCAGGTACGACGCCAGGCTGAGCGCGAAGGTGGTCTTCCCGGCGCCGGGCGTCGCCACCGCGAGGAAGTCCCGCGGCTGCGCCGCCACGTAGGCGTCGATGGCGCCCTGCTGCCAGGCCCGCAGCTTGTTCGCCGTGCCCCAGGGGGCCCTCCCGGGGAAGGCGGGCGACAGGTGGTGGGAATGGGGGTGCGAGGCGGCGGTAGTCACGGTCTCCGTAAGGGGGTTGTCGGCGCGGGCGGCCGCGCGCGGGTCGGTTCGGTACGAAAACCGCCTCAGCCTACCGGGCGGCACGGCGGCCATCCCGCGGCGGCGCGAGCGCGCCGCCCCGGTGCGACCCACCTCACAGTGCGGCGAAAGGACGGCGCGGGTTGCGTCTCCGGTGCGGCAGACTGCCTGACAGCGCGGTGTGGGGCCGCGAGGGGGCGGCGGCGAACCCGGGGGGCGGGATGGGAATCGGCATGACCGGACGCGGCGGGCGGGCGCGGGCCGGCGTGGTGGCGCTGGCGGTGCTGTTGGTGCTGGCGGGGGTGGTGGCGCTGGTCAAGTACGAGCGGCGCGACAAGGGCACCCCGTACGTGCCGCCGCGCGCCGGCCAGGCGTCGATCCTGCTCACCGCCGACCAGGCCGGCTCCGGTCTCGACCTCAACACGATCCGCGCCGACGACGGCATGGCCTTCGCTCCCGACGGCTCCCTCTACGTGCTGCGCACCGACCTGTTCAGGGTCTCGCCCGACCGCAAGGTGTCCCGGGTGTGGCGGGCCGGCGCGTACGCCACCGGCGGGCTCGCGGTGCTCCGCGACGGCACCGTCGCGGTCGGCGTGCGGGGCGGGGTGCTGCGGATCGACACGCACGGCAAGGCGTCGACGCTGGCGGGCAGCCCGGACCCGGCGCCCGGGAAGAAGAAGGGGAAGGGCGGGAAGGGCGACGACGGCACCGGCACCGGCGGTACGAGCGGCACCGGCGGCACGCGCGGGGACTCCGGCGCGAAGGGCGCCGCGGGCCCCGCCGGGTCGACCGACGCGACGGGCTCGACCCTCCCCGCCGGCTCCACCGCGTTCGTCGGCGTGGCCCGGCCGCTGGGCACGCGGCCGGACGGCGCCCTGCTCGTCCAGGACTTCACCGCCGTCTACGCCGTCAAGGACGGCACCGCGACCAAGGTGCTGGACACCCCCGTCGCCAGTGCCTACCTCAACACCGACACCGACACCGACGCCGTACGGCCCACCGCCGACGCCGCGGGTGACGTGTACTTCGTGGCCGCGGCCGACCACGTCGCCGGCCTCTCCCACCGCATCACCCGGGTCACCCCGTCCGGCGCGTCCGCGCCGGTCCCGGTCCCGAAGAGGATTGCCGGCCTGCCCGGCGACCCCGACCGGCTCACCGTGCAGTCACTGGCCGGGGACGGCGCCGACGGGGTCTACGTCGACGCGGTCGGCGGGAGCGGCGGGAGCGGGTCCACCGGTGGCCTGAACGACTACATCGTCCACCTCCACGACGGCACGGCCCGGGTCGTCGGGCACAGCCACACCGCCGCGCACGTGCTCGACTGCACGCTGCCGCACGCGGTGAGCGCCCTCGAACTGCCCTGCTCCCTGCCGGCCGGCATGGCCTACCGCGACGGACGGCTCGCACTGGACGGGATGGTGCACTACACGCTCGAAGTGGCCGTCTCCTAGCCGGAACCCGAGGCCCGGAACCCGGAAGCCGAGGCCCGGAACCCGGAAGCCGGAACTTCGGGCCCCGTTGTGCGGACCCGGGAGTTCCAGCCCGGGACCCCGCTCGCGCGCCCGCGGCCCTCCCGGGGTTCAGTCGCGGGCCGGCCTGGTGCGCAGCCGCGCCGCGACCAGCGTGCCGGCCAGCGCGATCGCCGCCGTCGGCACGAACACCGCGGCGAACGCGGCCGGGTGCCCGGTGGTGGCGCCCGCGACCGCGGCACCGGTGGCCGCGCCGACCGAGCCGCCGCCGAGCGCGGTGAAGACGGTGCCGGCGCCGCCCACGATCAGCACGTTGGAGAGCGAGTCGGCGACCTGGAGGGCCGCGGAGTTGGTGCCCGCCTCGGCCGGCGGGGACAGCCGCAGCATCAGCACGCTCAGCACGGAGATGGTCAGCCCCATGCCGAGGCCGCCCGCGCACCAGGCCACCGCCACGATCCACGGCGGCACCGAGTGGATCAGCACGAACGGCAGCGTGCCGATGGCGGCCGCGGTCAGCGCCATGCCGGCCTGCGCCAGCCGCTCCCGGAACGGCTCCAGCCGCGGCCTGGACTGCAGGTAGGAGCCGAGCGCCCAGGTCAGCCCGCCGCCCGACAGCGAGAGGCCGGCCAGCGTCGGGGACAGGCCGCGCTGGGTGACCAGCATCAGCGGCACGAAGCTCTCCGCGGCGAAGAACGAACCCGCCGCGATGCCGCGCATCAGCACCACCGTCGGCAGCCCCCGTACGGCCCGGAACGTGCCCCGCGGCAGCAGCCGCAGCGCAGCCGGCACCAGCAGCCCCGCGCCGGCCACCGCCGGCAGCACGGACAGCGGCCGCAGGTCCTGCCCGGCGTACTGGAGCAGCGCGGCGCCGCACGCGAGCGCCCCCGCCCACCAGATCCGCCGGCCCGCCGGCCGCGCGGCGGAACTCTGCCCGCGCTGCGCCGCCGCGGCCTCCCGGGTGGCCCGGCGCAGCGCCGGCAGCATCACGGCCAGCGGCAGCACCACCAGCACCGGGATCGCCAGGAACACCCAGCGCCAGCCGAGGTGCTGGGTGACGGTGCCGGACACCAGCGGCCCGACGATCGAGGGCACCACCCAGGACGCGGAGAACGCGGCCATCACCGCGGGCCGCAGCCGCTCCGGATAGGCCCGGCCCACCACCACGTACAGCGCCACGATCACCAGGCCGCCGCCGAGCCCCTGCACCGCCCGGCCCAGCACGAACACGCCCATCGACTGGGCGGTGCCGCTGACCACCAGGCCGGCGCCGAACCCGGCGATGCCGGTGGCCAGCGGCGCCAGCGGGCCGCCGCGGTCGCACCACTGGCCGCTCACCACCATGGCGAGCAGCGAGGTGGTGAAGTAGCCGGAGAACGCGAACGCGTACAGCCCGACGCCGTGCAGTTCCCGGGCGGCGACCGGCATCGCGGTGCTCACGGCGGTCGCCTCGAAGGCGATCATCAGCACCACGGAGACGATGCCGAAGGTGAGCGCGCGGTACGGGCGGGACAGCACGCCGCCGTCGGTCGCCGGCATCTGCGCCAGGTCCCGTGCGGCGGCCTGGTCCGGAAGGGTCCCCGCGCCGTGCGCGCTGCCCGGAGCGATGCCGTCCGGCGCGGCGCCGGCCTGAACGGTCGTGCCCGCAGCGGCTTTCCCCGCGGTGGCACCGCGCCGTCCGTGGCGAGTGCGCGTGGTCGGTCGTGTCGGTGCCATCCGGCCAGGGTAAGGGTCGCCGGGCAGTGAGCGCCCCTACCCGTAGGCGTTAATCGGATCAGCCGATGGACCTAGGCCGCGCGCCGGAACGTGCGGCGGGCGCCGGGCGCGCGGCCGGCCGTGAACGCCGTGTGGCAGTCGTGTTGCGGGGTGGGCCGGACCGTTGACCGCGCGTACCGCGGACCGGCATGGTCATAGCAGCGAGAGCACGCGGCCGCGTGCCCGAGTGGTCAGGGACTCGTCTGCAAAGCGAGCTACACCGGTTCGAATCCGGTCGCGGCCTCCACGTCCGGCCCGGCGCCCGTCCCACGGGCCCGGGCCGGTCCTGCGTTCACGCGTCCGTACGCGGCGGGATGCCGGGCCGCGGGCGGGTCAACCCCCGCAACCCCGCAACCCCCGTCCTGGCGGCCTCACTTGGCCATCACCACCGCCACGATCACCGCGATCACCACCGCCAGTGCCGCGATCGCCGCCGTGATCTTCGCGGCGCTGTACGGGCGTTCGCCGATCACCTCGCCGGTGCGGGCGTTCACCATGACCTGCCAGCTCTTGCCCGCGTGCAGGTACGTCAGGAACCACACCGGCAGCAGCATCAGCTTGAACGTCACGTCGTCGTACCGGGTGTTCACCGAGGTGACCCGCTGCTCGTCGCCGCCGATGTCGGCGCGGCAGTCCCCCTGGATCACGCCGGCCATCCGCTGCTTCGCCGTCTCCAGGCCCTGTTCGGGCTCGACGTCGTAGCGCACCGTCTGGAAGCCGGCCAGGTACTCCGGCTGGTAGGGGCGCGCCTCCTCCAGCGGCCACGGGGTGAGCTTGTCCAGCTGCTTGGACTTCACATGGCTGGTGCCGGCCACCAGGATGTCGTCGAAGGCGCGGGCCACGGTGCCGGAGGCGTGGTGCCAGCGGGTGTGCTGGACCTGGCGGGTGCGGGTGACCTGCTCCCCGTTCTCCGTCGTGGTGTAGGTCTCGGTGGTGTAGTAGTGCTCGCCGCGCTGGCCCTGGTAGTGCGAGGTGGTCGCCGCGTCGTACGTCCAGTGCGGCAGGTAGCTGCCCTTGAACGTCTCCGCCTCGGTGACCTTCTTCAGGCTGCTCGGCGCGAACCAGCGCGAGGACGTCCAGGTGCTCAGCCGGTCCCGGGCGGCCCTGCGGTCCAGGCCGAACGGGACGACCGCCTCGGGTACCACCCGCTCGGTCAGTTCGGCGTCGGCGACCAGGGGGGTCGCGCAGAACTGGCAGCGCGCCGACAGGTCGTCGGTCTCGGTACGGGCGCCGCACCCCGGGCAGACGAACGCCCGCGCCTCGCCCAGCACCGCGGCGCGCGGCTTGTCCCGCAGCGTCGCGAGCTCCGCGATGGGGTGCTCGCGGACCTGGCGCGGCAGCTCCGCCAACGCCCGCTCGTGGCCGCAGTACGGGCACTTGAGCGCGCCCGCGCCCGGCGAGAACTCGACGGTGGCGCCGCACGCCTCGCAGGGGGTCGACTGCACGCCGCCCGCCCCGGCCGCCGTCCCTGCCTCCGGTCCCGGCCCCGCCTGGGTGGAACCAGTGCCGGCCACCACGCCCTCCGGCCCGCGCTCTTCCGTGCTCATGGCAGTGCTCTCCCCCACTCCTTGGGTCGTCCGTCCGTGCCTCGACGTGCCTGCGTGCGTCCGTACGTGCGTACCTGTGTACGTCGCGACGGGTCCGGCCGGCTACACGGGTGCGCCGTGCCACGCCGCCCGGGCGCCGGGCGTCCTCACGCCTGCGGCGGCAGCGGCGGCGGGGCGGCCCCGAACAGCCCGCCGACCTCCGGGACCTGGGCGGCCGGCAGCCATCCGGCCATGCCGTCCTTCCAGACCAGCGTCTCGCGGGTGAGGGTGCCCGCGCCGACCAGGCCGGACAGCGCGGCGGCGTCGTACGGGCCCTGCTGGGCGCCGCCGATCCCGACGAACCACTGGGCGGGCTGGGGCAGCGGCGGCGGGGTGGCCGCGGTGGGAGCTGGTGCGGGTGCGGCCGGGGCGGCGGCGGCCGGGCCCGCGGTCGCGGGAGCCGCCGGGGCCTGCGGGGTGAGCCCCGCCGCGATCCGCTGGCCCATCGCCATGCCGATGCCCAGGCCGACGCCCTCGCCCGCGCCGCCCGGGTTCCGGGCCGCCTCCCCGATCGCGTTCGCCGCCTGGAACTGCGTGAACTGGTCGAGGTTGCCCGCGATGCCCATCCGCGAGCGGGTGTCGATGGCCTGCTCGACCTCCGGCGGCAGCGAGATGTTCTCGATCACGAACTTCGGCACCGAGATGCCGACCGACGCCAGCTCCTGGCTGAGCACCACGGCCAGCCGGGCACCGATCGCGTCCTGCTGCGTGGCCAGGTCCAGCATCGGCACGCCCGAGGTGGCCAGTGCGTTGGACAGCCGCCCGACGATGAGCTGCCGCAGGTACTCCTGCACCTCCTCGGTGCGGAACTGCGGGTCGGTGCCGGCCAGTTCGCGCAGCAGCGCGGGCGGGTCCACCACCTTCGCGGCGAACGAGCCGAACGCCCGCAGCCGTACCATCCCGAACTCGGCGTCCCGCACGATCACCGGGTTCGCCGTCCCCCACTTCATGTCGGTGAACTGGCGGGTCGTGACGAAGTACACCTCGGCCTTGAACGGCGAGTCGAAGCCGTACTTCCAGCCCTTCAGCGTGGACAGGATCGGCATGTTCTGGGTCTGGAGGGTGTAGGTGCCAGGCGTGTAGACGTCGGCGATCTGGCCCTCGTTGACGAACACCGCGGTCTGGGACTCGCGCACGACGAGCTTGGCGCCCATCTTGATCTCGTTGTCGTGCCGGGGGAAGCGCCACACGATGGTGTCCCGACTGTCGTCGGTCCACTCCACGATGTCGATGAACTCGCCCCGGATCGCGTCGAACAGACCCACGCCCGTCCCCCATCCCGCGCTTCGCGCGCACTGCCCGCCCCATTGACCGACCAAGCGTCCGAGCACGCCCGAACCCGGGCACTCTAGCAACCACCCCCACCGCCACCCCTCATGACGTCCGCTCCCGAATCCCCGGTTCCACCGCCCCCGCAGTGGGGGCGTCCGGCCGCCGCCGGGATTGGCCCGGAGATCGGGGGTCGTAGTGGCCCAGGGGTGGAGGGGCGGGGGGACGTAGCGTCAGGGGTATGACGCGACGAGGGAGTTACGCACAGCAGGCGCCGGACGTGTTCAGGACGATGCTGGCGTTCAGTCAGGCGGCCGTGAAGGGGCTCGACCCGGTGATCGGGGAACTGGTGAAGATCAGGGCCTCGCAGATCAACCGGTGCGCGTTCTGCCTGGACATGCACGTGAAGGACGCGCGGAAGGCGGGCGAGAGCGACGAGCGGATCGACCTGCTGGCGGCGTGGGAGGAGGTCGACGGGCTCTACACCGACAAGGAGCGGGCGGCACTGGCGCTGACCGAGGCGGTCACGGTGCTCACCGAGGGGTTCGTGCCGGACGAGGTGTACGCACGGGCCGCGGCGCACTTCGACGAGGCCGAACTGACCCGGCTGGTCAGCGCGATCGTGGCGATCAACGCGTGGAACCGCTTCAACGTGACGTTCCGCACGGCCCCCGGGAGCCAGGCATGAGCGGCACGGCCATCGGCGGCAAGGCCGCCGTCCTGCGCGCCCTGCACCACGACCGGGCGGCCGACGATCCGCTGGTGCTGCCCGGACCGTGGGACGCCGCGAGCGCGAAGGTGTTCGCGGACGCCGGCTTCCCCGCGCTGGCCACGCCGAGCGCGGGGGTCTCGGCGTCGCTCGGCTACCCCGACGGGCAGGGCACTCCCCCGGCCGAGATGTTCGCCGCGATCCGCCGGATCACCCGGGCCGTGGACGTGCCGGTCAGCGCGGACGTCGAGGCCGGATACGGGCTGCCCGCCGCGGAGTTGGTGGAGCGGCTGCTCGAAGCGGGGGCCGTCGGGTGCAACCTGGAGGACTCCGACCCGGCGACAGGTGCGCTGCGCGACCCGGACGCCCAGGCCGAGTTCCTCGCCCAGGTGCGGGCCGCGGCGGGCGACGCGCTCGTCCTCAACGCGCGCGTCGACACCTATCTGGCGGGGGCCGACCGTACGCCCGCGGCCGCGATCGCCCGCGGGCGGCGGTACGCCGAGGCCGGGGCGGACGTGATCTACCCGATCCTCGCCGCTCCGCAGGCGCTCGGCCTGATCGCCGAGGGGGTCGGGCTCCCCGTCAACGCGCTGTGCAAGCCGGGCGGCCCGGCGCCCCGTGAACTCGGGGTGTTCGGCGCCACCCGGGTGACCTTCGGGGGAGGCATGCAGCACCAGGCGATGGACGATCTCCGCGTCACCGCGGAGGCGTTGCGGGGCTGAGCCGGTCCGCCCGGGCTGCCCCGTCCCGGGAGTACCCGGACCTGACGGCCCGGGGTGGCTCGTCGCCGCGGGTACTCCCTCGGGGGGGAGTTCCCCGCGCCCCTCGTACGTGGCTGATCGCCGCTTCTGCCCGCGGGCGCCCACGCCACGGGCGGTGTTCGACCGTGCGGAAGACGTGCACCGACAGGGGCGCGGGGAACGGCGCGCGCAACCCGCCACCGGCGGGAGCCCGGGGGCAAGGGCGGAACCGTGGCGGCGCGGCGCCCGCGGGTTCCTACGGGGTGGGGGGTTTGACGACGGCTGCTTGGGGGCGGATGGGGAGGCGGTTGACGGGGCGGCCGGTGGCCGCGCGGACCGCCGCGGCGACGGCGGCCGGTGAGGTGACGACGGGCACCGCGGAGACGGCCTTGGCCCCGAAGGGCGCGACGACGTCACGTTCCTCGACGAGCTTGACGATACGGACGTCGGGCGCGTCGAGGGCGGTCGGCAGCGGGTACCCGGTGAGGTTGGGCCGCTTGACGATGCCGCGCGGCGCCCGCAGGTCCTCCATGAGTGCGAGCCCCAGCCCCTGGGTGACGCCGGCCTCGATCCGGGCGGCGAGCTGGCGCGGGTTGAGCACGCGCCCGACGTCCTGGGCCACGGCGAGCTCGACCACCCGCACCGCGCCCAGCTCGATGTCGACGTCGACCACCGCGCGGATCGCGCAGAAGGTGAGCCCGACGAAGGCGTCGCCCTGGCCGTTGTCGTCGAGCCGGTCGGTGGGGTGCGGGCGGCACTGCGCGGTCGCCCACAGCTCCTTGCCGTCGAGCGTCTCGGCGACCGTCGTGGACAGCACCCCGTCGTAGGACGTGATCTTGCCGTCGGCGATGGACAGCAGCTCCACGGACATGCCGAACTTCGCGGCGAGCGGCTGGAGCAGCTGGGTGCGGACCATCTTCGCGGCGCGCTCCACCGCCCCGCCCGACACCCAGGTGTGCCGCCCGCGGGCGGCGGGCCCGGCGGGCGGCTGGTCGGTGTCGGACGGCAGCACCCGCACGTCGTCGACGCCCAGCACCTCCTGCACGATCTGCCGGGCCAGCGTGGTGAACCCCTGCCCGGTCTCGACGGCGGCGCAGATGACGGTGGCGCGGCCGTCGTGGATGCGTACGGTCGCGGTGGACACCTCGTCGGTGCCCTCGGCGCCCAGCAGGTGCACCATGCCGAGCGCGTAGCCGACCCCGCGGCGCACCGCCCCGGGCTCGCCGGCGCCGGAGACGCCGCCGGGCAGCAGCCACTGGGACTCGTCGTCGCCGTCGGGCAGCGGCGGCAGGTCGGCGTCGCGCACGGCCTTGAGGAGTTCGCCGACCGGCGCCGGGCAGGTGACGGTCTGGCCGGTGGGCAGCAGGTCGCCGGTGGCCAGGACGTTCCGCATCCGGATCTCGGCCGGGTCCAGGCCGAGTTTGGCGGCGAGCTTGTCCATCTGGCCCTCGTAGGCCGCGCAGACCTGGAGGGCGCCCTCGCCGCGTACGTGCCCGGACGGCGGGTTGTTGGTGCGCACCACCCAGCCCTCGACGAAGACGTGCGGCACCACGTAGGGGCCGGCCGCGAAGGCGACCGCGGCGGCGAGCGCGTCGGAGGACGCGTCGGCGTAGGCGCCCGCGTCGAGCAGCACCTGCGCCTCGACCTTGACCAGGCGGCCCTCGGCGTCGGCGTGGTGGCGGTAGCGCAGCAGGGTCGGGTGGCGGTGGGCGTGGCCGAGGAAGGACTCCTCGCGGGTGGCCACGAACTTCACCGGGCAGCCGGTGCGCAGCGCCAGCAGGCCCAGCGGGAGCTGGATGCCGGAGTCCTCGCGGTCGCCCATCGCGCCGGGCACCCCGGTGACGACGACCTTGACCCGGTCGGCTTCGAGCCCGAAGCAGGCGGCGGCGATGTCCCGGTCGGCGTGCGGGTCGGTGGAGGCGACGTAGAGCTCCACGCCGCCGTCGGGGCGCGGGACGGCCAAGCCGGCCTCGGCGCCGATCGGCGCGGGGTCCTGGCGGCCGACCCGGTACAGGCCCTCCACCACGACCTCGCCGACCGCCTCCGGGTCGCCGAAGCGCAGCGGGATGTGCCGGATCAGGTTGCCGTCGGGGTGCAGCGGTTCCGCCGCGAACGCCTTCTCCGGGTCGGTGACCGGCTCCAGCACGTCGTACTCGACGAGGATCGCGGCGGCGGCGAGCCGGGCGGTGTCGGGGTGGTCGGCGGCGACCGCGGCGATGGGCTCGCCGTGGTGGCGTACGACGTCGTGGGCGAAGACCGGCCGGTCGGCGACCTTGCGGCCGTGCATGGCGTCGCCGGGCACGTCCTCGTGGGTGACGACGGCGCGTACGCCGGGCATCGCGACCGCGTCGGAGGTGTCGATCCGGGTGATCCGCGCGTGCGGGTACGGCGAGCGCAGCACCGCCGCCCACAGCAGCCCCTCGGCCCACAGGTCGGCGGCGTACGGGTAGGTGCCCTGCGCCTTCGGCAGCGCCTCGGCGGAGGGCACCGGCGCGCCGATGCCGTGCGGTTCGCCGCCCTGGCCGGCCAGCGTCTCGGCCACCGCTCCGGGGCCCTCGACGATGCTGCTGCTCACTGGGCACCTCCCGAGCCCGCGGAGCCGCCCTGGTGGGGGACGCGGGCGGGGTCGTCGGGTCCCGCGGCCGCGGGGTCGTCGGGGTCGCGGCCGGTGTCGCGCGCGGCGACGACCGAGCGGACGGCGTCAAGGACGCCGCGGTAGCCCGAGCAGCGGCAGAGGTTGCCGCTGAGCGCCTGGCGGACGTCCAGGTCGGTGGGCTTGTGGTTGCCTTCGAGCAGGTCGTGGACGGTCATCGCCATGCCGGGGATGCAGAAGCCGCACTGCACCGCGCCGCTGTCGGCCAGCGCGCACTGGACGTCGGAGGGCCGGCCGTCGACGGTCAGGCCCTCGACGGTGCGCACCTCGCTGCCGGCCGCGGTCGCCGCGGGCACCAGGCAGGACGCCACCAGCCGCCCGTCGACCTGGACGGAGCAGGCGCCGCACTCGCCCTGCTCGCAGCCGTCCTTGGCGCCGGCCAGGCCCAGCCGCTCGCGCAGGACGTACAGCAGGGACTCGCCGAGCCAGGCGTCGGTGACGGGCCGGTCGGTGCCGTTGACCCGGAGCATGTAGGAGGCGAGCGGGTGCTCGCTGCGGGTCGGCTCGGGGGATTCGAAGGGCTCCGCCGGGTCCGGATCGGCCGAACCGGCGTCCGCGGTACCGAAGTCCGCCGCGGCGTCCGGGGCGGCGCCGGTGTCGCCGTCGGACGCGGCGTCGCCGTGCGGGGTGCCGTCCGCGCCGTCCTGGCCGTCCTGGCCGGGTCCGGCGCCGAAGTCGGGGTCGACGTCGGAGCCGAGTTCGGGGCCGTCGTGCGGGGACGCGTCGTCGGTGCCGGACGCTTCGGAAACGGCCTCGGCGACTTCGGTGGCCTCGGCGTCATCCGGGCCGTCCGCGCCGGGTGCTGCTGCGGGCTCCCGCACGTCGTCCGGGCCCGCGAGGTCGGCGAGGTCCGCGAGGTCGCCATGGCCGTCGGGGCCGTCGTGCCGGGCCGATCCGACGTCCTCGCCGTACCCGGCCGGCTCGTCGACGGCGGCGGGCTGGTCGACGGCGGCGGGCTGGTCGAAGGACGGTACGGCGTAGGGGATCTCGCCGCCCGCGGCGACGTCGTGGCCCGCGGGCCGGTCCTGCCCGGTGTCGATGCCGTCGGCCGTGGAAGGGACGTGAGGCGCGTGGGGCGCGGGAGGCGGACCCTCGGGGTCGTCCACGATGCCCGACCAGGCCGCGTCCGCCGCCGGGGCGTGCGCGGGCAGCCACGGCACCGCGTCGCCGCCCTCGGGGCCGGTGAACGGCATCTCCCAGTGGCCGCTGCCGGCGTCGGACGGCGCCTCGGCGCCGCCGCGCTCCCGCTCGGCCGCGGCCCGCTCCCGCGCCGCCTGGGCGGCGGCAGCGGCACCCTGGCCGAACATGCCCGCGGGGAAGGACTGGGTGGGCGCCGGTGAGGGCGTCTGGTCCCAGGAGGGTGAGAAGGCACCGAGGGAGTACTCGCCGGACTCGGCCTCGGACTCCTCCCTTATGACCGGGATCGACCAGGCGGTGACCGGGTCGGGGTCGCCGCCCGCACCGCCGACGCCACCCGCGCCACCGGTTCCGCCCGCGCCGAAGCCACCGGTGCCAGAACCGCCGTCGGCCGGACCCCCGTCGCCGTGCCCGCCGCCGTGGCCGCCGCCGGAAGCACCGCCGGGAGCACCGGCCGGGACGTCCTGCCCGGCGCCGTATCCCCCGTGTCCCCCGTGCTCGTAGGGCCGCTCGGGGTTGCCGGGCAGCCGGCCGGAGTGCCCGCCGTGCGGGCCGGGTTGCTCCTGCGGCCGGTAGTCGTACGCCGAGCCGCCGTCCGGGCCGGGCCCGTACAGCGGCTGACCGACCTGGTAGCCGCCGTTCTCCAGGTAGCCGGCTTCCTCGTCGGGGTGGCCGGACCAGCCGGGGCCGGCCGGGCCGTGCGCGCCGAGCGGGTCCTCGCCGGGGCGCGGCTCGGGCGGGAGTTGGGCGGCGAAGGAGACGTGCATGGTCTGGTCGGGGTCGTAGTCCCCGCCACCGGGCACCGGCTGCCAGGCGCCGGCGGTGCCGGGACCGTGCCGGCCCTGCTGGTCCCGCTGGTCCCGCTCGTTCGGCTGCTGGTCGGTCATGCCAGGGCCCTCCCGAGCGCTCGGCGGGACAGTGCGGCCACGGTACGGCGCAACTGGACGGCGGCGGGTGGCAGTTCGACACCTGGCTGGTCGGGGATGCAGGCGGCGGCCACGTACTCCCCGAAGGCGGTGCACGCCTCCGGGGCGAGGCTGCGCTCGCCGTCCCAGTCGATCAGCCCCGCCACCCACTGCTCGGCCTCCAGCGGCCGCAGCGGCACGGGCGCGACGGCGCCGACCGAGCAGCGGACCTGGCGCCGGGCGGGGTCGACCACGAGGGCGACCGAGGCGACCGCCCGGCCGGGGCCGGTGCGCCCGGTGGCCTTGAGGAACGTCTGCGGGGCGTGCAGCAGCGGGATACGGACGAAGGCGAGCAACTCGCCGGGGCGCAGCGGGTCCATGCCGGTGAGCAGGTGGCTGACCGGCAGTTCGCGGTCGCCGTCCGGCCCGGCGAGGATCACGCTCGCCTCCAGGGCGGCCAGCACCGGCAGGGCGTCGCCGGTGGGCGCGGCGCTGGCGATGTTGCCGCCGAGGGTGCCGGCGTTGCGGATCTGCGGGGGGCCCGCGGAGCGGGCGGCGGCGGCCAGCGCGGGGATCAGCGCGGCGAAGTCGGGGCGCCCCATGCGGGCGTGGGTCAGGCCCGCGCCGAGCAGGGCGGCCCCGTCGGCGTACTGCCAGCCGCGGATCTCGCTGATCCGGCCGAGGCCGACGAGCGCGGCCGGGCGCAGCAGGCCGGAGTTGACCGACGCCATCAGGTCGGTGCCCCCGGCGACGGGCACGGCACTGGGCATGTCGGCCAGTGCCGCCACCGCCTCGTCGAGCGAGGAGGGCAGCGTGACGTTCGCCGCCTCCTGCCGTGCATACGTGCTCACGACGCTGCCCCTTCCCGGCCTACCTACGTCACGCGGTAGCCGTACCGTACGTGCTGACAGCCCGGACGTGGCAACTCTGGCACATGTTCCGGGGCGCCCGACGCGAGGGTCCACGAAGTACCGATCCGCCCCTCACAGGGTTGATCGTACGACTGGACACGGATCGGGCGCTGTGTCTGCATTGCCACCCTTCAAGGCAGTTGGGACGGTACGGGTCCAGGGTGCCGCCGCGGCGCGCGGCGCGGCGGCGGGTTCCCGGTTCGGTCACACGATCGGGGGCGAACCGGGCTTCGGGCGGCCGAGGACGCCGGGGCGGCGCTGCCAGGGCTTCGGGCCGCCGGGCGGGCGGTATTCGACGCCGAGAGCGTCGAGCCGGGCGTAGTGGGTGCGCATCCGGGCCTGGAAGTCCGGCCAGTCCCGGTCGGCGGGGGCGCCGAGCGCGGACCAGGCGACCTCGGCGAAGGCGGCCAGCCGGGGGAAGACCATGTAGTCGACCGCGCGGACCGAATCGAGCACCTCGGTCCAGACGTTGGCCTGGGTGCCGATGACGTGGGCGGCCTCCTGCGGCGTCAACTCCGGCGGGACCGGCTCGAACCGGTAGACGTCCTCCAGGGTGCGGACGTACCCGATGGGCACCGGCTCGTCGGGCGAGTCGGACTGTCGCCAGTCGAGATAGACATGGCTCTCCGGGCACATCACGACGTCGTGGCCGGCCCGTGCGGCGGTGATTCCGCCGCGGTACCCGCGCCAGGAGGAGACCGTGGCGCCCTCCGGCAGGCCGCCCTCCATGATCTCGTCCCACCCGATCAGCCGCCGGCCGCGCTCGGCGAGCCAGCGGTCGAAGTGGCTGATCAGCCGGCTCTGGAGTTCGTCCTCGTCGCGCAGGCCGAGTTCGACGATGCGGTCCTTCGCGGTGAGCGAGGCGGTCCACTGCTCCTTGGGGCACTCGTCGCCGCCGATGTGGAAGAACGTGCCGGGGAACAGCTCCAGCAGTTCGGTGAACACCTCCTCGTAGAAGCGCAGGACGGCCTCGGTCGGGGCGAGCACGTTGGGGTTCACGCCCCAACTGGTGAGCACCGGCAGGGCGCTGGTGTCGAGCACGTCGGTGTTGCCGAGTTCGGGGTAGGCGGAGATGGCGGCCTGGGAGTGGCCGGGGATGTCCACCTCGGGGACGACGGTGATGTGCCGGGCGGCGGCGTATCCGACGATCTCGCGGATGTCGTCCTGCGTGTAGTAGCCGCCGTGCGGGCGCTCCTCCCACAGCGGGGACTCGCGCAGGCCGACCTTGGTGCGCTCGCGCCAGGCGCCGACCTCGGTGAGGCGGGGGTGGCGGCGGATCTCCACCCGCCAGCCCTGGTCGTCGGTGAGGTGCAGGTGCAGCACGTTGAGCTTGTGCGCGGCCATCAGGTCGAGGTAGCGGAAGACCACGTCCTTCGGCATGAAGTGGCGGGCCACGTCCAGCATGAAGCCGCGCCAGCCGAAGCGGGGGGCGTCGGCGAGGTGGCAGGCCGGTACGGTCCAGGTGCGTTCGGCCAGCGGGGCACGGCGGAAGGCGTCGGGGCCGAGGAGTTGGCGGAACGTCTGGGCGCCCCAGAAGACGCCGGCCGGGCCCGCGCCGGTGATCCGCACGCCGCCCACCGGGTCGACGGTCAGGCGGTACCCCTCCGGCCCGCCCGGCACCGTCTCGTCCACCGCCAGCCGCACGGCTCCCCCGCCCGACGCCTCCCCCGCGGAAAGCGGCAACCCCGTCGCCGCGCCCACGGTGCCCCGCAGCCACCGCGCGGCCGCCTCCGTACCCGGCCCGGCCGCGATCACCGTCTCCGGCCGCAGCGTGAAGACTTCGTCGTCGGCGGAGTACGTCGTGGCGTCGCTCGGCATGGGGATGAGATCCATGGGCCCATCCTGCAATACGCCCCACCGATTGGCATAGACCAATACGCCGCCCCGCGCCCCTGCGTACGTGCGACTTCTCCGGGGGGACGGCTAGGCCGTGTTTTGGAAGTAGCGCCGTCCGCCCAAAGGGCGGGGCCCGTGGCGTCTGGTGCGTGCGATCGCAAGGCGGAGGGTTGTCCTCGTAGTGGGCCTACTAGGACAAGCCCGACAACGAAGCGAGCGTGCGTGCCAGGCGCCACGGGCCAGGCGGGACTTCCAAAACACGGCCTAGTGTTCTGAGTCGGGAGTTCTGTTCATAACGGTAGGCTGTGTCTGTGGTGCGGACGGGTCGGCCGAAGGCCGAGTTGGTGTTGTCGGATGATGAGCGGGCTGCCCTGGAGGGGTGGGTGCGGCGTCGTTCGACGCCGCAGGCGTGGGCTTTGCGGTGCCGGATCATCCTGGCCTGCTCGAGTGGGGCGTCGAACAAAGACGTGGCGGCGGAGGTGGGCTCGACGCCGCATGCGGTGGGTCGGTGGCGGGCGCGGTTCGTTCAGCACCGGATCGCCGGCTTGGGTGACATGCCCAGGCCGGGTGGCCCGCGCACGGTGACCGATGAGCAGGTGGCGGACCTGATCGCCAGGACTTTAGAACGTACTCCGAAGGACGCGACCCACTGGTCGACGCGGTCGATGGCCAAGGAGACGGGGCTGTCGCAGTCGACGGTCTCGCGGGTGTGGCGGGCGTTCGGCCTGCAGCCGCACCGTAGTGAGACGTTCAAGCTGTCGACCGATCCGTACTTCGTCGACAAGGTCCACGACGTGGTCGGGTTGTATCTGGATCCGCCTGAGCGGGCTCTGGTGTTCTGCGTGGACGAGAAATCGCAGATCCAGGCACTGGACCGGTCCCAGCCCGTACTGCCGATGATGCCCGGAGTCCCGCAGCGGATGACGGCCGACTACGTCCGGCACGGCACGACCACCCTGTTCGCCGCACTGGAGGTCGCCACGGGCAAGGTCATCGGCTCACTGCACCGCCGGCACCGGGCCGAGGAGTTCAAGAAGTTCCTGGCCAAGCTCGACAAGGAGATACCGGCGGACCTGCAGGTGCACCTGGTCCTGGACAACTACGCCACCCACAAGACCCCGGCCATCAAGACCTGGCTGCTGGCACACCCACGGTTCCACCTGCACTTCACACCGACCGGCTCGTCCTGGCTGAACCTGGTCGAGCGATGGTTCGCCGAACTGACTAACAAGCAGATACGGCGAGGCGTCCACAAATCCGTCCAGGCCCTGGAGACCGACATCCGCCAGTGGATCGCCACCTGGAACACCGATCCCAAGCCCTACATCTGGACCAAGACCGCAGAGGACATCCTCGAACGCCTCGCCGGATATCTGAAGCGAATTCCCGACTCAGAACACTAGAGCGCGCGGCGCCGCAACACGTGCAGGCGGGCGGAGAAGACGCTCGCGGCCAGCCACCCTCCGACCGTCCAGAACAGGTGCCCGAGGGCGACCGGCGCCCACGCCTCCGTGGAGGTCCGCCCGCGCACCGCGAGCGCGAGGGTGCCTCCGATCAGGAGCCCCGTGGCCGTGAGTTGGAGCCGGACCAGTCCGGCGTAGCGAAGGATGCGGCGGGCGAACATCTCGCCGTACCACCAGGGCACGCTCAGCAGGACCGCGCAGACCGCGGCGAGCCCGGCCGCGGAGAGCAGGGCCACGGACCACAGCGGCCAGGGCGCGCCGCGCCACGCCCGGTCGGCGACGAGCCCGGTCGTGAGCAGCGCGGGCAGCGGCAGGACCGTCGCGACGTGCACCGCGGCGATCCGCCACAGCCATTCGTCGCCGACCATCTCGGTACGGGTGGTGGCGCGGACCCCGCGCAACCGGGTGCGCGCGCTCACCCCGGACCGCCTGGACCCCATGGCGGCCAGCACCCCGATCAACCCGAAGGTGACCCCGAAGACGATCCCGGCGGCCACCAGCTCCCAGGTCCCGCCGGTCTCGATCCGGTAGAGCTGCACCCCGAGGAAGACCGCCAGCCCCACGCCGCCGAGCACCGCGCCTCCGCGCGGCACCACGAGCTGCCCGGGTGCCGCGCCGAGCGTGAGTGCCCGCTCGGCCGCCGCACGGTGCTCCGCGCGGTTGCGGCGCGGTATCCGCCCGAACACGCCGCGCCCCGCGGACAGCGAGCGGGCCAGCGCGATCTGCGCCTCCGCCTCGCGCGGGGCGAGCGTGACCGCGCGGCGGGCGGCCGCGATCGCGTCGGGGATACGGCCGAGCCGCCGGTAGACGTCGGAGAGCAGCACCGACGGCTCCCAGCCGTCGGGGTCCGCCCCGGTCGCCCGCAGCGCCACGGTGAGCGCGGCGTGCGCCTCGTCCAGCGACAGCAGCACCACCCCGGCGAGCACGAAGACGTCGCCGGCCTCGGCGGGCGAGGCGATCGCCAGCGCCCAGTCGACGGCGTCGCGGGCCTCCGCGGGCCGCTGCTCCTGCGCGAGCACCCAGGCGCGCAGCAGGTACCCCGCGCTGCCGTTGCGCTCCACGAAGGCGTCACTGATCAGCGCGTGCGCCTCGGCGAACCGGCCCTGGCCCACCAGGGAGTGCACGCGCTCACCGCTGCTCGCGTCGTCGTCCGGCGCGTCCGCCGCACCGAACGCGCCGCTGTCAGCCGTTGCCGCCCCTTCCGGACTTGCCGGAGCCGGACTTGTCGTTGCCGCCGCCACCGGCCGGCATGCCCTCGTAGATCTCCTTGCACATCGGGCAGACCGGGTACTTCTTCGGGTCCCGGCCGGGGACCCAGACCTTGCCGCAGAGCGCGACGACGGGCGTGCCTTCCAGCGCGCTCGCCATGATCTTGTCCTTCTGGACGTAGTGCGCGTAGCGCTCGTGGTCGCCGTCACCGTGGGAGAGCTGCGGAGTCGGCTCGACCAGTGTGCCGGTGCCCGCCCCGCGCTCGGGCTCAAGAGTGCTCATAACCGTCAAGCCTAATTGAGAGAGGGATCGTCGGGATACGTGGCCACCATCGCGAGCTTGCCGCGCTGCCGGCGCAGTACCGCCCGCCACATCCTCTCCGGGTCCGGCGCGGACACGTCACCCGGCTCGGACTCGACGACGTACCAGGCGCCGTCGGCCAGTTCCTTCTCCAGCTGGCCCGGTCCCCAGCCCGCGTACCCGGCGAAGATCCGCAGCGAGCCCAGTTCCGCGGCGAGCAGTTCGGGCGGCGCCTCCAGGTCGATCAGGCCGATCGCGCCGTGCACCCGGCGCCAGCCCAGGATCGCCTCGTCGCCGTCCGCACCGGGCTCGCCGGGGACGACGGCCAGGCCGAGCGCGGAATCCAGCGAGACCGGGCCGCCCTGGAAGATCACCGGCGGGGCGACGGTGAGCGCCGCCCACGACTCCAGGACGTCGCCCACGCCGACCGGCGTCGGCCGGTTCAGGACGACGCCGAGCGACCCCTCCGCGTCATGGTCGAGGAGGAGCACCACCGCCCGGTCGAAGTTGGGGTCCGCGAGCTTCGGCGTGGCCACCAGCAGTCGTCCGGTGAGCGAGGACACCTCGGTCATGGTGCACATGATCCCCCAACCGATGCCCGTTCGGAGGGTCAACGGCGGGGTAGGCGGACCCGTCAAGCGCATTACCATCTCTTCTGGTTCCCGCGCGGCGGCGAAAGACCCGCGGCCGTGCACGCCGAAGCCCGTACGACTTCTGAAGAAGATCGCGAGATCCATGACCGACATCGCCGATGTGCTGCTTGTCCATGGTGGGACCCCCCTGGAGGGCGAGATCAAGGTCAGAGGTGCGAAGAACCTCGTGCCGAAGGCCATGGTGGCCGCCCTGCTGGGCAGCGAACCGAGCCGGCTGCTGGGCGTGCCCGAGATCCGCGACGTGCGGGTGGTGCGCGGCCTGCTCCAGCTGCACGGCGTCACCGTGGAGAGCGGCGACGCGCCCGGTGAGCTGGTGCTGGACCCGCGCCGGGTGGAGAGCGCCAACGTGGCCGACATCGACGCGCACGCCGGCTCCTCGCGCATCCCGATCCTGTTCTGCGGCCCGCTGCTGCACCGGCTCGGGCACGCGTTCATCCCGGGCCTGGGCGGCTGCGACATCGGCGGCCGGCCGATCGACTTCCACTTCGACGTGCTGCGCAAGTTCGGCGCCACGATCGAGAAGCGCGCCGACGGCCAGTACCTGGAGGCGCCGCAGCGGCTGCGCGGCTGCCGGATCAGGCTGCCGTACCCGTCGGTGGGCTCCACCGAGCAGGTGCTGCTGACCGCGGTGCTCGCCGAGGGGGTGACCGAACTCACCAACGCCGCCGTGGAGCCGGAGATCGAGGACCTGATCTGCGTGCTGCAGAAGATGGGCGCGATCATCTCGGTGGACACCGACCGCACCATCCGGATCACCGGCGTGGACTCCCTGGGCGGCTACGTCCACCGGGCCATCCCGGACCGGCTGGAGGCCGCCTCCTGGGCGAGCGCGGCGCTGGCCACCGAGGGCGACATCTACGTGCGCGGCGCGCAGCAGCGCTCGATGATGACCTTCCTGAACACCTTCCGCCGGGTCGGCGGCGCCTTCGAGATCGACGACGAGGGCATCCGCTTCTGGCACCCGGGCGGCCCGCTGAAGGCCATCGCGCTGGAGACCGACGTGCACCCGGGCTTCCAGACCGACTGGCAGCAGCCGCTGGTGGTGGCCCTCACCCAGGCGTCGGGGCTGTCGATCGTGCACGAGACGGTCTACGAGTCCCGGCTGGGCTTCACCGAGGCGCTCAACCAGATGGGCGGGCACATCCAGCTCTACCGCGAGTGCCTGGGCGGCAGCGCCTGCCGGTTCGGGCAGCGCAACTTCCTGCACTCCGCGGTGGTGTCGGGGCCGACCAAGCTCCAGGGCGCCGACCTGGTCATCCCCGACCTGCGCGGCGGCTTCTCGTACCTGATCGCGGCGCTGGCCGCGCAGGGCACCTCGCGGGTGCACGGGATCAGCCTGATCAACCGCGGCTACGAGAACTTCCTGGCGAAGCTCCAGGGGCTGGGCGCCGACATCGAGCTTCCGCCGCTGCCGGACAGCGGGGCCGCCGAGGTGGCCTGAGAGCCACGACCCGAGCCGTGGCCGGAGCCGTGGGCCCCGGTCCCGCCGCTGGAGCCCCGACCCGAGCCTTCGTACGGCCCGCAGCGCCCCCGTACGGGCCGTACGAGCCGTATGCCGCCGGTACGGAGCCCGGCCCGGCCGGTACGGCGCCTGCGGGCCCCTGCCGGCCCGGCACACGCCGAGGGCGGCCGTCTCCCTCGGGAGGCGGCCGCCCTCGGCGTTTCGGTGCTACTGCACCACCGGGCTCACTTGCCCTTGGCGGCTTCCTTCAGCTTGGAACCCGCGGACACCTTCACGCTGTAGCCCGCCGGGATCTCGATCGGCTCACCGGTCTGCGGGTTGCGGGCGGTGCGGGCACTGCGGTGGGTGCGCTCGAAGGTCAGGAAGCCGGGGATGGTGACCTTCTCGTCACCCTTGGCCACGATCTCACCGACGGTCTCGGCGAACGCGGCCAGCACGGCGTCGGCGTCCTTGCGGGTCACCTCGGCGCGGTCGGCCAGCGCGGCCACCAGCTCACTGCGGTTCATATCTGTACTCCCGTGTTCTTGCTGCCATGGGGGCGCGAGCCGAAGCTTTTGCTGTGTGCCTCACCGCCCAGGTGTGCATCCTGCCCCCATATATGGGGGGAAAGCCAATCGCCTGCCCGCGCGAGTCGCGGAAAAAGCGCTGGGAGAGGCCAGGCGGCGGCACCCTGGGGCGAGAGCATCACGCGCTGTCGTCAGAGGGTCGACGCTGGGAATCCGTTTCCGCGCTCCGGGGTGACCGCCTTGGCCGCGTTCCTGACCGCGTCCGCGACCGCGCCGGCCACCTTGTCGTTGAAGACGCTGGGCACGATGTAGTTCGGGTTCAGCTCGTCGTCGCCGACGACCGAGGCCAGCGCACGTGCGGCGGCCAGCATCATCTCGGTGTTGACGGTGCGGGACTGCGCGTCCAGCAGGCCGCGGAAGACGCCCGGGAAGACCAGCACGTTGTTGATCTGGTTCGGGAAGTCGCTGCGGCCGGTGGCCACCACGGCGGCCGTCTCGCGCGCCTCGGCCGGGTCCACCTCGGGGTCGGGGTTGGCCAGCGCGAAAACGATGGCGCCCTCGGCCATCCGGGCGATGTCCGCGCCTTGCAGCAGGTTCGGCGCGGAGACCCCGATGAACACGTCGGCGCCCACCACGGCGTCCTTGAGGGTGCCGGTGGCGCCCTCGGGGTTGGTGTTCTCGGCGATCCAGCGCAGCGCGGTCTCGGGGCCGGCGTCCTTCAGGTCGTCCCGCTCGGCGTGCACCACGCCGTGGATGTCGGCGACCACCGCGTGCTTCACCCCGGCCGCCAGCAGCAGCTTGAGGATCGCGGTGCCGGCCGCGCCCGCGCCCGACATGACCACCCGCAGGTCGCCGATCTGCTTGCCGACGCAGCGCAGCGCGTTGGTCAGCGCGGCGAGCACCACGATCGCGGTGCCGTGCTGGTCGTCGTGGAAGACCGGGATGTCCAGCGCCTCGCGCAGCCGCGCCTCGATCTCGAAGCAGCGCGGCGCGGAGATGTCCTCCAGGTTGATGCCCGCGAAGCCCGGCGCGATGGCCTTGACGATCGCGACGATCTCGTCGGTGTCCTGGGTGTCCAGGCACAGCGGCCACGCGTCGATCCCGGCGAACCGCTTGAACAGCGCCGCCTTGCCCTCCATCACCGGCAAGGCCGCCTTCGGCCCGATGTTGCCCAGCCCCAGCACCGCGGAGCCGTCGGTGACCACGGCGACCGAGTTGCGCTTGATGGTCAGCCGGCGGGCGTCCTCTGGGTTCTCGGCGATGGCCATGCAGACCCGCGCCACGCCGGGCGTGTAGACCATCGACAGGTCGTCACGGTTGCGGATGGGGTGCTTGGACTGCATCTCGATCTTGCCGCCGAGGTGCATCAGGAACGTACGGTCGGAGACCTTGCCGATGGTCACGCCGTCGATCGAGCGCAGCTTGCTGACGATCTCGGCGGCGTGGTCGGTGGAACTGGCCGCGATGGTGACGTCGATGCGCAGCTTCTCGTGGCCCGACGCGGTCACGTCCAGGCCGGTGACCGACCCGCCGGAGGACTCGACCGCGGTGGTGAGCCGGCCGACCGCGCCCCCGCTGGCGGGGACCTCCAGCCGTACCGTGATCGAGTACGAGACGCTTGGCGCCGTTGCCATGACTGCCTTCTTCCGGTTCCTGCCTGAGGGATTCTCGTGATGGTCGCACCTACCGGCGGGTACGCGTAAACCCGCCCACAGCAGTGGAATCGTACTTCCGCGATACGGGAGCGGGCCACGCGCGGGGTGCACAGCGGCGGAAGAACACGTGGCGGGCGGGTGACGGACGACCAATTCCGGCCTGCGGGAAGAGGTTCGCAGGAGGGTTTGTTAGCCTGGATACGGCACCGGCTCGATCCAAGCCCCCGGGCCCAACCTTAGGCGCTTCGAGCGCCCACTTGCCGCGAGGCGAGCATGGCGGGTCGGTGTCGCAAGCGTCATTCGGGCGCCCCCTTCGGCGAAGGGGGCGCCCGATGTGCGTCCAGCCGGCCCGACTCGGTCCGCGCGCCGCCCGGCCGGGTTCTGGTCCGCCGCCCGGCCGGGTTCCGGTCCGCCCGGGGCGCGCCGCGGCCGGGCTCAGTCCGCCCGCAACAGGTCCGGCACGCCTGCCGCGTCGGGCAGGTCCGCGGGCACCGCCAGCACCGTGAGCCGCTGCGTGGCCCGCGTCAGGGCGACATACAAGGTGCGCAGCCCCGCCGGGGACTCCTCCGCGATCTCCGCCGGCCCGACCACGACCGTCGCGTCGTACTCCAGCCCCTTGGCCTCCAGGCTGCCCAGCGCGACCACCCGGTCGCCGAGCCCTTCCAGCCAACGCCGGGCCTGCGCGCGGCGGTTCATCGCCACCACGACCCCGATGGTGCCGTCCACCTCGCCGAGCAGCCGCTGCGCGGCGGCCCGCACGTCGGCGCCCAGATCCTCGCCGGCCACGTCGTAGCGCGGCGCGATCCCGGTGGAGCGGACCGCGCGCGGCGACGGGCTGCCGGGCATCGCCAACGCCAGCACGGTGGAGGCGACTTCGGCGATCTCCGCGGGGTTGCGGTAGTTGACGGTGAGGGTGAACCGGCGGCGCGGACGGGTGCCCAGCGCCTCGTCACGCGCCCGGGCCGCCTCGTCGACGTCCGTCCACGAACTCTGCGCCGGGTCACCGACGATGGTCCAGGTGGCGGTGCGGCCGCGCCGGCCGACCATCCGCCACTGCATCGGCGTGAGGTCCTGCGCCTCGTCCACGATCACGTGCGCGTACTCGGTACGCTCCCGCGCCAGCCGCTCCGCCCGCTCCCTGCGGGTCTCGGCGCTCGCCTGCGGCATCAACTCCTCCAGCCCGGTGAGCTGGTCGAGCGGATCGACCTCGCGGCGCTTCTCCCGGGGCGGCGAGCCCAGCAGCGTGTCCAGCTCGTCCAGCAGCGCCACGTCGTGCACCGAGGTGCCGGCCCGCCGCAGCGACCTGGCCACCCGGCGCACCTCCGGCGGGCTGAGCACCCGGCGGGCCCAGCGGGACAGCCGCTTGTCGTCGGCGAGCGCGGCCAGCACCCGGACCGGTTCCAGCACCGGCCACCAGGCGTCCAGGAACTCCGTGAAGTCCGGCTCGGTGCTGATGTCCTCGTCGAAGCCCGCGCGCTCCTGCGCGGCGAGGTCCGGGTCGTCGAACCGGCGGCCGGTCTTGCGCCACAGCGCGTCCAGCAGCAGCCGCCTGGCGCGCGGGCGCAGCAGGTTGACCGGGGTGGTGCCGCCCAGCACCTGCTGGCGCACCGCGTTCAGCTCGTTCGCCTCCAGCTCCACCCGGCGGCCGAAGGCGACCACCCGCAGCCGCCCGCCCTGCGGGCTCGCGCCACCGCCCGCAGCGGTGTCCGGCGGCAGCTCCAGGCAGCCGCGGGCCGCGTTGCGCAGCACCTTCAGCATCCGCAGCGAACCCTTGATCCGGGCCACCGCCGGGTCGTCGTACAGCTCCGCCGTCACGCCGTCGACCAGCGAGCCGACCGCGCGGATCGCGACCTGGCCCTCCTCGCCGAGCGACGGCAGGACGCCCTCGGTGTACGCGACCAGCAGCGGGGTGGGGCTCACGCACAGGATGCCGCCGGAGTAGCGGCGGCGGTCCTGGTAGAGCAGGTACGCGGCCCGGTGCAGGGCCACCGCGGTCTTGCCGGTGCCGGGGCCGCCGGACACCTCGGTCACGGACGCGGCGGGGGCCCGGATCACCAGGTCCTGCTCGGCCTGGATGCTGGAGACGATGTCCCGCATGCTGTGCGTACGCGCCTGGCCGAGCGCCGCCATCAGCGCGCCGTCGCCGACCACCGGCAGCCCGGTGGTCAGCTCCGGGCGCAGCAGGTCGTCCTCGACGCCGAGCACCCGGCGGCCCTTGGAGCGGATCACCCGGCGGCGCACCACCCGGCCGGGCGCGACCGGCGTGGACCGGTAGAAGGGCGCGGCGGCCGGCGCCCGCCAGTCGATCACCAGCGGGGCGTACTCCGCGTCGAGCACGCCGATCCGGCCGATGTGCAGGGTCTCGGCGATGTCCGCGGCGCCGTCGGCGCGGATCGCGTCGTCGGCGGGCTCGATCGAGGTGTACGCCCCGTCCGCGCCCTTCTTGCCGTCCTTGCCGGGCAGCAGGTCGATCCGGCCGAAGAGGAAGTCCTCGAACTCGCTGTTGAGGCGGTTGAGGTGGATGCCCGCGCGGAAGACCTGCGCGTCGCGTTCGGCCAGCGCGCCGGGCGTGCCGACCTGCCCGCGCTTGGCGGCGTCGCTCATCAGGAACTCCGCCTCGTGGATCTTCTCCTCCAAGCGGCTGTACACCCGGTCCAGGTGCGCCTGCTCCGCGGCGATCTCCTGGTCCCGGACCCCCGGTGCTGCGGTCTGCGCGGCCACGCAGGACCCCCTTCTGCTGTGCGACGCCCCGTGCGCGTCCGTGCGTGGGGCAGCCTGCAACCGTACGCGACCTGCGCGCCCGTGCCCACCCGGGCGCGCGCCCGCGGCGGACCCGACGTGCGCCGGGCCCGCCGGCCGGCCCCGCCGCCGGGTCAGCCCTGGGTGCCGGCGAGGGTGGTGCGGCGGCGGTGCCGGGCGACCCGCTCCCGGTTCCCGCACACCTCGCTGCTGCACCATCGGCGGCGCCGGCCGCGCGAGGTGTCGAGGTAGACGCGGTGGCAGCGCTCGCCCTCGCAGCGGCGCAGCCGGTCCCGCGCGGCCGGGTCGGTGAGCAGGTCCACGGCGTCCCGGGCCACGACGGAGGCGAGGGATTCCCAGGTGGGAGGTGCGGCGAGCCGCCTCGACAGCGCGACGGCCGGCTCCGTCTCCTGCTGCGGCGGCTTCCGCGTCGCCGCGTTCGTCGCCGTGCTCGTCGCCGTGTTCGTCGCCGTACGGGGCTCGGTACGCGGCTCCGGTACGGCCGCGGGTGCGGGGGGCGCGGGGCGCGCGAACTGGTTGAGCGCGGCGATGTCGTCCGGGGTCGGCGCGTCGCCGTCCACCTCGCACGCCACCAGCCGCCGCAGCAGCGCGCGCAGCTCGTGGAAGTGGGGCAGCCACCCGCTCTCCACCGGTATCGCGGTGGCCGCGGGGACCAGGCCCGCGCCGTACAGCCACCGGCTCAGCTGCGCGGGGTCCCGCAGTTCGTCCGCGGTCTCCGCCTGCCCGTGCTCCTTCGTGGCCGCCAGATCCAGACACACCCGGCCCCCGTCAAACCGCATCCACCCGCACCTCCCACCCCAGGGTGCCCCTCCGGGGGTGGAGCCGCTACCCGTCCCGCCGCCACGGTTCCGACTCGTACCGGCCTTCCCCGGGTGGTGGGCCGGTCGCGCGGTTCCCCGCGCCCCTGGGTTTGTGCGGCCCGCTCCGCGGAAGGAGGCTCACCCCCAAGGGGCGCTGGGCTGCGGTCGGGGACGTGGCAGAACCGTGACGGGGGGACGCCGTATCCACCACCGGGGGGTGGTCCCGGGAGCGGCGGGAGGCATCAGCCCGGGGGGTCCAGCGCCAACCGATACCCCCGCTTCACCACGGTCTGCACCAACCGCGGCTCCCCGAGGGCGGTACGGAGCCGCGCCACCGCCGTCTCGACGGCGTGTTCGTCGCGCCCGGCCCCGGGCAGCACCCGCAGCAGCTCACCGCGGCCGACCACCCACCCCGGCCGGCGGGCCAGCGCCCGCAGCAGCGCCATCCCGGCCGGGGGCACCGGCCGAAGCAGGCCGTCGACGAGGACCGCGTGCCCGCGCACCTCGACGCGGTGCCCGGCCACCGGCAACGGGTGGACCCGCGCGGGCAGTTCACGCGCGAGCACCTGCACGAGCGGCAGGAGCCGGAACCGCTCGGGCCGCAGAGTCGGAACGTCCCGCTCGTGGAGCGGAAGGGCCGTCACCGGCCCCACGCACGCGGCCAGTACCTCCCCCCGGAACGCCCGCAGCAGATCGTCGAGCCGCCCGCGCTGCTCCGCCCGCTTCAGCAGCGAGGCGACCGCGGGCGCGGAGGTGAAGCTCACCGCGTCGACGCCGCCCGCGAACACCGCGTCGAGCAGCCGGTCGACCGGCCCCAGGTCCTCCGGCGGCATCCACCGGTAGACCGGCACCGCCACCACCCGCGCCCCGGCCGAGCGCAGCGCCTCGTCGAACCCGGCCGTCGGTTCGCCGTGCAACTGGACGGCGACGCACCGCCCTTCGACGCCCTCGGCCAGCAACTGCTCCAGCACCTCGGCCATCGACTCGGAGGCCGGGGACCACGCCTCGGCGAGCCCGGCCGCGCGGACCGCGCCGCGCACCTTCGGCCCGCGGGTGAACACCCGGGCCTCGGCGAGCCGCCGCAGCAGCGCCTCGCCGAGCCCCCACCCGTCGGCCGCCTCCAGCCAGCCGCGGAAGCCGATCGCGGTGGTGGCGACCACCACGTCCGGCGCGTCGTCCAGCAGCCGCTTGGTGGTCGCCAGCAGTTCCGTGTCGTCGGCGAGCGGCATGATCCGCAGGCTCGGCGCCCGCAGCACCACCGCGCCCCGCCGCTCCAGCAGCGTGGCCAGTTCGTCCGCACGACGGGCGGCGGTCACCCCGACGGTGAACCCGGCGAGCGGCGGCACCCCGCCGGCCGCCCCGTTCGGTTCGGAGTCCGCGTCCATCGCTGTCCCACCTCGCTGCTGTCCCCGGGAGGACCATCCTCCCCATCCAGGGTGACGCATGCGGTTCGCCCGGATTTCCCGGGTGTTACGCCCGTCGCCGCCCACCCCGCACCCGCTCCCCCGCCCACCACGTCCGGCCGCCACCGGTATACGACCCGGGCGGCCCGAAAACGAAAAAGCGACGCGGCCCGCTTCGCGGGCGACGTCGCTTCGTCGCGCAGTACTGGGGGGCGCGGGTGCCACAGCCCCCGCAGGCGCGGCGAAGCCGCGCAGAAAACGACGAAGGCGAGGCGGCCCACGCACTCCGCGGGCATACCTCACCTGCCGCCTTCGGGGGTGCGGGTGGCACAGCCCCCGCAGGCGCGGCGAAGCCGCGCAGAAAACGACGAAGGCGAGGCGGCCCGCGCATCCCGCGGGCATACCTCACCTGCCGCCTTCGGGGGTGCGGGTGGCACAGCCCCCGCAGGCGCGGCGAAGCCGCGCAGAAAACGACGAAGGCGAGGCGGCCCGCGCATTCCGCGGGCATACCTCGCCTGTCGCCTTCGTGGAGATGGCGGGAATCGAACCCGCGTCCTGTGGTGCGGAACCAGGGCTTCTCCGAGCGCAGTCCGCTGTGCTTTTCTCGGCCCCGGCAGTCACGCGGACAAGCTACCGACGGGCCCAGCCACTGTGAGATTTCCCGCCGTGCCCCGTGGCCGGGCTCGGCGGTTGAGTCCCCTTAATGATGCCAGGGTCCGGGTCGGGAACACCCCCGGGCTGACACTCCGCAGAGTCTTCGCTAGCTGCTAATTAGGCAGCGAGAGCGAAGGCGGAGGAATCGCGCTTGGAATTGGCGATTATTGGTTTCGGCATATGGTTAACGAGATCATTGCCGCTTCCTCGGCTCGCTTCCCCTGCTTCGACATCCCCAGTCGAAACCGATCATCCCCATGTGGTGTTTTCAAGGTGCACCGCCGGTCACCCGGCGGTTCGGTGCCGGTCCAGCTTCCGCTGGCCCCGCGTTCACCAGTGTAGTGGCAGAACGCGCCACGGGGCCAGCGCATTCCCACGGATCAGGCGCGCTGCCTGCGCCGTGCCGCGGAGACCGCACGGTCCGTCTCGCGCCGGTCCTGCTTCTCCCGCAGCGTCTGCCGCTTGTCGTACTCCTTCTTGCCCTTGGCGAGGGCGATCTCGACCTTCACCCGGCCGTCCTTGAAGTACAGCGCCAGCGGGATCACGGTGTGCCCGCTCTCCTGGGACTTCTGGTCGAGCTTGTCGATCTCCGCGCGGTGCAGCAGCATCTTCCGCTTGCGGCGTGCCGAGTGGTTCGTCCAGGTCCCCTGCGTGTACTCGGGGATGTGCACGTTGTAGAGGTACGCCTCGCCGCCCTCCAGCTGGGCGAAGCCGTCCACCAGTGACGCGCGGCCCATCCGCAGCGACTTCACCTCGGTGCCGGTGAGGACCAGCCCCGCCTCGTAGGTGTCGAGGATGAGGTAGTCGTGCCGCGCCTTCTTGTTCTGCGCGATGATCTTGCGACCCGTCTCTTTAGCCATAGCGGGGCCATTCTCCCACTAGGAGGGGGCACCGAGGCCAGCGAATACCTCGCGGCTCGCGGCGACCGGGTCCTGCCCGCCGGAGACGACCACGTCAGGGGTGATGCCCTTGCCGTCGACGGTACGGCCGTCCGGCAGCCGGTAGTGCCCGACGGTCAGCTCGGCGACCGAGCCGTCCGCGAGGGTGGTGGGCATCTGCACCGAGCCCTTGCCGAAGGTGCGCGAGCCGATCACGACCGCCCGGCCCCGGTCCTGGAGCGCGCCGGAGAGCATCTCGGCCGCGCTCATGGTGCCGCCGTCGACCAGCACCACCAGCGGCACCGCGGTGTCACCGCCGGCCGCCGCGTAGAGCGCCTGCTGCTGTCCGTGCACGTCGTACGTGGCGACCAGGCCGCCGTCGAGGAAGGCCGACGCGGTGGCGACCGCCTCGGTGACCAGGCCGCCGGAGTTGCCGCGCAGGTCGAGCAGGACGCCGTGGTCGGAGTCCTTGACCGCCGCCGCGACCTGCTCGCCGACCCCCTTGGTGAAGGCGTCGACCTTGATCACGGTCGGGCCGTCCTGCTGCCGGGTGACGGTGACCGCCTCGGTGGCGAGGGTCGCGCGGTGCACCGCGACCGTCCAGTCGCGCGCGCCGCGTTCCACGTCGAGGGTGACGGGGCTGCCCGGCACGTTGTCGCCGCGCAGGTCCGCGACGACCTCGGTGACGGGCAGGCCGGTACATCGGGTGTCGCCGATGGCGGCCAGCACGTCGCCGCCGCGCAGCCCGGCCCGGTCGGCGGGGCTGCCGGCCTGGACCTTGGCGACCTGGATGCGGCCGCCGTCGATCCGGCGCACGGAGACGCCGGTCCCGACGTACTGCCCGTTCAGCGCCTGCTGGAAGCCCGCGTACTCCTGGGCGGTGTAGAACGACGACCAGCGGTCGCCGCTGCGGCTGACCAGCTGCTGCGCGGCGTCGGAGCCCGGGGCGCCGGATTCGGGTTCCCGGCTGATGCGGCCGGTGTCCGCCGCCGGGTCCTTGCCCGCGCCCGCCGTGGCCGCCGGGGCGCCGCCGCCGTCGCGCCCGTCGTCGGTGCTTCCGCTGCCCGTCACGCCGCTGCCGGGGGAGCCGAAACCCTTGCCCGTGGCGCCGCCCGAGGGCGCGCCTGCGGCGGTCCGTGCGGCGCCGGCCGGGGCCGAGGCGACCTCGTGGCCGTTCCTGCGGCCCTGTGCGTCCACACCGGTGAGGCTGCTCGCCGCCGCGCCGGTGGCCAGCATCGCGCCGCACACCAATGTCAAGGTGGCCCCGCGGCGCCAGCGGCGGGGCGTCCCGAACAACGACGGGCCGGACATGGCCGGAAGTCTAGGGCAGAAACCGTACGCACACGGCAAGTTGCGGCTACACCCGACCGGGGGCCGCCGCAACCGCGAACGGCGGCGCCCCGGGACCGCGGGCCCGCGAACGGACCCGGCCCCGGGGCGCCGCCGCCCCGCCGTACGAACCTCCGGACGTCGGCCGCCCGGAGCGTCAGCCCCTCAGTTGCTCAGACCTTCAGATAGCGACGCAGTGCGATGAACGCCGCGAACGCCGGCATCACCACGCCGATCAGCAGCACCAGCGGGAGCACCTGCACCACCGGCCCCCAGCCGAGGAAGGACACCAAGGGGATCTTGTCCTGGAGTCTGAGGCCGGCGTCGATCAGGAAGTACCGTCCGCCGAGCAGCATCACGCACGCGAGTCCCGCGCCGACCAGCCCCGCGAAGGCGGCCTCCATGATGAACGGCATCTGGATGTAGAAGCTCGACGCGCCCACCAGCCGCATGATCCCGGTCTCCCGGCGCCGGGAGAACGCGGACACCCGTACGGTGTTGATGATCAGCAGCATCGCCACGGTGAGCATGAACGCCAGCACCACGTACGCGACCCGGGTCATGCCGTTGAGCAGGTCGAAGAGGTTCTGCAGCACCTTGCGCTGGTCCTCCACCGACTGCACGCCCTTGCGCCCGTTGAAGGCGCTCGCCACCACCTCGAACTTCGTCGGGTCCTTCAGCTTGACCTGGTAGCTCTGTTCCATCTGGTCCGGCGTGATGGAGTCGGCGAGCTGCTTGTTGGACTTGAACTGCTCCTTGTAGTGCTTGTACGCGCCCTCGGCCGTCTCGTAGTAGATCTTCTTGACGACCGGCAGCTTCTTCAGGTCGGCGAGGATCTGGGCCTTCTGGTCGTCGGTCACCGGACCGGCGGCGCAGTTGGGCGTGGTGGCCGCGTCGTTCTTGTTGCAGAGGTAGACGCTGACCTCGACCTTGTCGTACCAGTAGCCCTTCATCGCGTCGACCTGCTTGTTCACGAGCAGGGCACCGCCGGTGAGGGCGAGGGAGAGCGCCACGGAGATGACGACGGCAAGGGTCATCGTGAGGTTCCGGCGGAGACCGACGCCGATCTCCGACAGAACGAACTGGACACGCATGGGGGTCGGGGTTCCTTCCGGAGGGTTGGTGCGAGCGGGCCGGCCCAGTCAGTGCTGGTAGCCGTACACACCGCGCGACTGGTCGCGGACCAGTCGCCCCTTCTCGAGTTCGATGACGCGCTTGCGCATCTGGTCGACGATGTTCTGGTCGTGGGTGGCCATCACCACGGTGGTGCCGGTCCGGTTGATCCGGTCCAGCAGGCGCATGATGCCCACCGACGTCTGCGGGTCGAGGTTTCCGGTCGGCTCGTCGGCGATCAGCAGCATCGGGCGGTTGACGAAGGCGCGGGCGATCGCCACCCGCTGCTGCTCACCGCCGGACAGCTCGCCGGGCATCCGGTCGTCCTTGCCGGCCAGACCCACCAGGTCGAGCACTTCGGGCACGGTCTTGCGGATGGTGCCGCGCGGCTTGCCGATCACTTCGAGCGCGAACGCCACGTTCTCGGCCACGGTCTTGTTCGGCAGCAGCCGGAAGTCCTGGAAGACGGTGCCGAGTTGGCGCCGCATCTGCGGAACCTTCCAGTTCGACAGCCGGTTGAGGTCCTTGCCCAGGACGTGCACCATGCCGGTGTCCGTGCGCTCTTCGCGGAGGATGAGTCGCAGGAAGGTCGACTTCCCTGAGCCCGACGAGCCCACCAGGAAGACGAACTCCCCTTTCTCGATCTCCAGCGAGACATCCCGAAGTGCGGGACGGTTCTGCTTGGGGTAGGTCTTGGTGACGCTGTCGAAACGGATCACGTTGGCACCAGGGGTTGCGGGATCGGGGTTTGGGGTAGGGCCGGATAGGGGATGTGGGGGCGACACTACGCGACCCGGCGAGGCGCGCGCAGTCGCGGTGAGCGGTTGGTGGCCCGGACCACAGGGCACACTCGGACAAACCCGTCATCGCCCCCTTCCGCACCGCGATCCCGCCGCCGCGCGACCCTTCCGCGGGCCGCCGTTTCCGGGCCCGCGATGACGCCCTCGGGGCGCCCTTCCGGGCGGAACCTGGCACAGTAGAGAGTGTGCACGTTGTCAGGACACCGCGGCACAAATGGAAGCCACGGGGCGGGCACGGAGTAGACGCGTCGAGCCCAGGGAACGATTTCATGACCGGGGGCGTTCACCGGACGGAAAAGGAGAGCGCGATGACGTTCGACCGACTGGTGTGTGCCAACTGCGCCGGCCCCGTGAGCGAGGGCCGCTGTCCGGTCTGCCGCGCGAACCGCGCGCGCATGGAACAGCAGGGCGGCTGGTCGACGATATCCCCCGCCACCTTGATAGCACTCCTGGTGGCGCTTCTGGCAGTGGTGATCGTCGTGGAGCACGCCACCGCGTGACACGCGCCCGCACAGCGGGCACACCGATACGGACAGACAGACACCGGCGGGCCCGGGGCGCTGAGCGCCCCGGGCCCGCCTGTTCGTGCTGCTGCGACCGTCAGGCCGCGGCGCCGTCGCCGCCGCCGCGGTTGATCAGGCGCGGGGTCAGCCGGAAGCCGACACCGCCCGCGATCAGGGTCGCGGCACCGATGATCATGAAGGTGGTGCCGCTGGAGCCGGTCTCGGCGAGCTGCGAGGTGGTCTTGCCCTGCTGGACCTGCTGGTTGTCGGTGCTGGCGTTGTTGCCGCAGTCGACGCTGTCGCCGGTCAGGGTGCAGGTGTTGTCGTTGCCGCCCGAGGTGGACGAGCCACCGCCGGAGGTGGACGAACCGCCGCTGCTGGAGCTGCCCCCGGTGCTGGAGGAGCCACCGGAGTTGCCGCCACCGGTCGAGCCGGTACCGCCGGTGTTGCCACCGGTGTTGCCGCCCGAGGTGGTGGTGTCGCCGCCGGTCGTGGTGTCCCCACCCGACGTGGTGTCCCCACCGGACGTGGTGTCGCCACCCGAAGTGGTCGTGTCACCACCGGACGTGGTCGTGTCGCCACCCGACGTGGTGTCCCCACCGGAGGTGGTGTCGCCACCGGACGTGGTGTCCCCGCCCGAGGTGGTGTCACCCCCGATCGTGGTCGTGTCGCCGCCCGAGGTGGTGTCCCCACCCGACGTGGTGTCGCCGCCCGACGTGGTGTCCCCACCCGAGGTGGTGTCGCCGCCGGACGTGGTGTCGCCACCCGAAGTGGTCGTGTCACCACCGGTGGTGCCACCGTTGGTCACCCCACTGGTGATGCCACCGTTGGTCACACCGCTGGTGATGCCACCGATGAGATCCAGCGAGCTGGCCGGCTTCACGCTCGGGGTGCTGCTGGGCTGGGAGGCCGCCTGGGCCGCGCCCACGGCCGTCAGGGAGGCGCCGGCCGCGATCACGGCCGCTGCGGCTATGCGAGTGACGCGCAGCCGTGTGTTGCGCTTGGTCATGTCTCAAGTACCCCCATCAGATGTCTGCTTAGGGATGCGCAGCCATGCGGAGTGCGGTGCCACTGGGGCCCGGATGCGCCCGCCCCCAAACGCTCACACCTCATAAACATGCGCATGCCGCGCAACACCCTTGCGACTTTGCCCAGCACCGTCAAGGTCGTTACGCACACCTTGGGCGAATTGCCCGCCTGTGCCCGTCAGTTCCGTACAGCACTGTGACACGGGAGACGCAACTGCCGTTGCCCGCAAGCCGTTACGCGTCGGCCTTCTCGCGGGACTTGCGCCAGCGGATGCCCGCCTCGATGAACCCGTCGATGTCGCCGTCGAGAACGCCCTGCGGGTTGCCGACCTCGTGCTCGGTGCGCAGGTCCTTCACCATCTGGTACGGGTGCAGGACGTACGAACGCATCTGGTTGCCCCAGGAGTTGCCGCCGTCGCTCTTGCCGAGCGAGTCCATCAGGGCCTGCTCCTCCTGGCGGCGGCGTTCGAGCAGCTTGGCCTGGAGGACGTTCATCGCGCTCGCCTTGTTCTGGATCTGCGAGCGCTCGTTCTGGCAGGAGACCACGATGCCGGTCGGCAGGTGGGTGATGCGGACCGCGGAGTCCGTGGTGTTGACGCCCTGGCCGCCGGGGCCGGACGCGCGGTAGACGTCGACGCGCAGTTCGGACTCGTCGATCTCGACGTGGTCGGACTGCTCGACGACGGGCAGCACCTCGACGCCGGCGAAGGAGGTCTGCCGGCGGCCCTGGTTGTCGAAGGGCGAGATGCGGACCATGCGGTGGGTGCCCTGCTCGACGGAGAGGGTGCCGTAGGCGTACGGGACCTTGACGGTGAAGGTGGTCGACTTGATGCCGGCCTCCTCCGCGTACGACGTCTCGTAGACCTCGGTGGGGTAGCCGTGCCGCTCGGCCCAGCGCAGGTACATCCGCTGGAGCTGCTCGGCGAAGTCGGCCGCGTCGACACCGCCGGCCTCGGCGCGGATGTTGACCAGCGCCTCACGGGCGTCGTACTCGCCGGAGAGCAGGGTGCGGACCTCCATCTCGTCCAGCGCCTTGCGGACCTGCTCCATCTCGGACTCGGCCTCGGTGCGGGTGTCGGCGTCGTCCTCGGCCTCGGCGAGTTCGAAGAGCACCGCGAGGTCGTCGATCCGGCCGCGCAACGTCTCGACCTTGCGCAGCTCCGCCTGGAGGTGCGAGAGCCGGCTGGTGACCTTCTGCGCGTTCTCCGGGTCGTCCCAGAGCGAGGGCACCGCGGCCTGCTCCTCGAGCGCGGCGATGTCCCCCCGCATCCGGTCGAGGTCGAGCACGGCCTCGATCGACCCCATGGTGGAGGAGAGAGACTTCAGTTCTTCGGAAACGTCGACGATCGCCACGGGGTCCAGCCTACCGGCTGGTCGGGTGATGGGCGGTTTTCGGTCGCGGGGCGGTCATGCGGCGGCCGTCGCGCGGGACAGCCGGCCCTGGGCGGTCACCACGTAGAGGTCGAGCGTGTGGGCGGAGGCGCTCGCGCCGATCGGTCCGGAGGCGCCGTGCGGCAGCAGCAGATCACCGGCCGGCTCGGCGCCGCTCGCGCTCGCGGCGTTCGCCGCGTCGATCATGGCGGCGGCGGCGAACACGTAGAGGTGGCCGCCGGTGGCCAGCGCGTCCGGGCGCACGTCGCCCGTGAGGTGGGCGAGCACCTTGGCGGGCCGCCACGCGCCGTCGGAGAACGACAGCCGGAGCACCGCGCCGTCCGCCTTGCGTACGACGAACGCGTCCAGGGTGCCGCGGGCGGAGGAGACCAGCGCGGGCGCGTACGTGATCCGGCCGGCCGTCGGGACCAGCGCCCAGGCGTTCCAGCGGCCGTCGACCAGGGAGGCGGTGACGAGGTCGCCGCCGACCCGCCCGACCAGGTCGATCCGGCCGGGCGCGGAGGAGGCGGCCGCGGGCGCCGCGTCGAAGTGGGTGCGCTCGTCGACCTGGAGCCAGGGCTTCCAGTAGCCGCCGGTCAGGGTCCGGCGGTAGAGCAGGCCGTCGGTGCCGAGGGCGAACAGGTCGATCGACCCGGGCCCGGCGGACACCACGGCCGGGTCGGCGTCGACGCTTATACCGGTGAGCCTGTGCCAGGCGCCGTAGCCCGAGCCGTCCCGGACCACGTACCAGACGTTCTTGTCGGTGCCGCGGGCGAAGACGTACGTGTCGCCGCCGACGACGAGCGTGCGCGGGCCGCCGGTGAGCCGCACCCCGGCGGCGGGCGCGTCGCGGAAGGCGGACCACTTCGGCAGGTCGACCGGGGCGCCGGTGCGGCCCTGCGGGGAGTCGGCGCCCCCGGTGGGGGCGGCCGGGGTGCCGTGGCCGGCGTTGGCGCCGTGGGCCGTGTCGGAGCCGGAGCCTGAGTCGGTCGAGGGGCCCTTGTCGTCGCGGGATGTGCCGCCTGGGCCCGGGTGGCCGCCGTGGTCGGGGGAGCCGGCCGAGGCGATGCCCCAGCCGCCGAGCCCGGCGACGGCGAGCGCGGCCGCGGCTGCTGCCGCGAGCTTGATCCGCCGCTGGCGTACGGCGTCGGAGACCGAGCGGTGCCGGGGGCTGGCCGGGCGGTCGGCCGCGGAGGCGCGACCGCGTCCCGCGCCGCTCCCGCCGCCGCCTCCCGCGCTGCCGGCCGGACCCGTCGCGGCGCCCGCGCCGTCGGCCTGGCCGGCCCGGCCCGGGCGCCCGGAGCGTGCGGCCTCGGCTCCGAAGCCCGCCAGTTCCTCGGCGGTCGGCAGCTTGATGCTGGTGTGGGTGTCGCGGCTGGAGTCCGGGGCGGCCCCGCGCACCAGCGGCACGGCGCCGCGCCTGCGGTCCCGCGCCGGGCGGCCCCCGGGGTCGTCGCCGGGCCGGCCCAGGCCCTGGTCGGGGTCGGCGCCGAAGCCGGCGCCGCCCACCGGCTCGTCCGCGTCGTCGTACACCCCGCCGGCCCGCTCCGGCTCGCCCTCCGCTCCGGGCGCGGCCACGTCCAGCGCCGGCAGCCCGGCCAGGTCCGGCAGCAACTCCCGCAGCCGCGCGCCCAGTTCGCTCGCCTTCAGCCGGGACGCGGGCGCCTTGGCCAGGCACTGCGCGAGGATCTGCCACAGCTCCTCGGGCACTCCGGGCAGCGGCTGCACGGTCTCGGTGACGTGCCGGCGCAGTACGGCGCCGGGGTGGCCGCCGCCGAACGGCGTGAAGCCGGCCAGCAGTTCGTAGAGCACGGTGGCCAGGGCGTAGATGTCGACGGACGCGCGCGGCGGCAGGCCCTCGATGATCTCGGGGGCGAGGTAGTCGGGGGTGCCGATGATCCGGGTCGCGCGGGTGCGGCGCGGGGTGTCCACGAGGCGGGCGATGCCGAAGTCGGTGAGCAGCGCGGGCGGCGCGCCGCCGGGGCCGGGGACCGCGGCCGAGTCGAGCAGCACGTTCTCGGGCTTGACGTCCCGGTGCACGACACCGCCCGCGTGGGCGGCGGCCAGGCCGTCGGCGACGTCGGAGGCGATCGCGACGGCCGCCTCGGGCAGCAGGCGGCGCTCGCGCTCCAGCCGGGAGCGCAGATCGGTGCCGCGCACCAGCTCCATCACCAGGGCGAGGTCGGTGCCGTCGACCACGAGGTCGCGGATGCCGACGATGTGCGGGTCGTCCAGCGACAGCAGCGCGGTGCGCTCCTGCACGAACCGGCCCACCAGGTCCTGGTCGGAGGCGAGGTCCTCGCGCAGCAGCTTGATGGCGACCGGGCCTTCGGGTCCCTCGCCGAGCCACACGGTGCCCGCCGAACCGCGCCCCAGCACCTGGTGGGCGGTGTACCGGCTGCCGATCTTCCTGGCCAAGGCTGCTCCGACTCCTCCGACGGTCCGCCGCGTTGCCGAGTGTCGGGGGCGTCGGGTGGGACCGGGACGCCGTGGGGCACCGCGTGATGGCTCGTGTTGGCGACAAAGCTACGCGGCTCGACGGCTGTTCGGGACGCCCCCGGCCGGTGAGGAGGCGTTCTGCCGGAGAAATCACCCTCTGGAAGTCGACAAATCCCCAACCCAGGAGGCGAATCGGGTGGATGCGGGCCGTCCCGAGGGCGCGGCGGGGCATCCTCGGGACGGGCAAGGCCGGGCCGGGACGGGCAGGGTGAGGCCGGGTCAGGCCGAGCCGAGCCGGGACGGGTGCGGCGCGACGGGCTGCGGCGCGACGGGGTGCGGCGCGACGGGGTGCGGCGGGCTTCCGGAACGGTCAGGGTCAGTTGCTGCCGGAGCCGCCACCGGAGTCGCCGGTGATCGCGGAGATCTTGTCCCACGCGGTGTTGACCCAACTCGACGTCGCGTCCCACAGGTTGCGGGTGCTGTTCACCCAGTCGGGCAGCGGCGTGGTGTACCAGACCACGACGAAGATGACCACGAGCACGAGGATCACCATCAGGCAGCCCTTCAGGCAGCCCAGGCCCGGGATCTTCATCGGGTTCGCGCTGCGCCGCGGCTCGCGCGGCTCGTGCCCCCGCGCGGGCGCCGCGGGCGCGGGCGGGCGCTGCGGTTCGTACCGCTGGGGCTCGTAGTTCTGCGGCGGCGGCTGGTAGCGCTGCTGCTGAGGCTGGGGCCGCTGCTGCTGGGGCTGCTGCTGCGGGTAGCCGTACGGACCGGCCTGTCCCGGGTTGCCCTGCTGGGGGTACGGCCGGGCGCCGTACTGCTGCGGGGGTTGCGACTGCTGCGGGGGCTGCTGCTGCGCCCTGCGCACCGGGCGGCGGTAGAGCGGGTCCATCTCCGGCGGGACCTGGCGGACCTCGGTCTGCTCGTTGCGGTGGCGGGCGGCGCTGAGCTGGGACTCCCACGGGTGCGGGCCCTGGGCCTGCGGCGGGCCCTGCGCCTCGGAGGCGGGCAGGACACGGGTGCCGTCGGCGGCGCCGGCCGCACCCGCGGCGTCAGCGGCGTTCGCGGCATCGGCGGCGTCCACGGCCCCGCGGTAGCGGTCCGAGTCGAGCACTCCGGTCGTCGCGTTCGGGTCGTACGCCGAGCTGCCGGCCGGCAGCACCTGGGTGGGTTCGGCGTCGCCGAAGGCTCCGGCGGCCCCGGGGTCACCGGTGCCCGGCACCAGCGCCGGGTCGGCCTCGGGGCCGAGCAGCGCGCCTACGCCGAGTGCCGCCTCGGCCTGCGCCGGGCTGGCGTGCACCCCCACGCCCGCGGCGACCACCCGCAGCGCCCGCGCCAGGTTCTCCGCGCTGGGCCGCTGGTTGGGGTTCTTGCGCAGGCAGCGCTCGATCACGGTCCACAGCGGCTCCGGCACGTTGCCGGGGCGCTCGGCCTGGTCGGTCATGTGGGCGTGCAGCACCTCCAGCGCGGAGTCGCCGCGGAAGGGCGCACGCCCGGTGACCAGCTCGTACATCAGTACGCCGGCGCCGTACACGTCGACCGCCGAGGTCTGCGGGCGGCCCTGCGCGGACTCCGGGGCGACGTAGGCCGGGGTGCCCACGAACTCCTGGGTGCGGGTCACCCCCGGGGAGTCGGCCAGCCGGGCGATGCCGAAGTCGGTCAGCATCGGGTGCATCCGCTCGGCGCCGTCCTCGCCGGTGGTGGTGGCGAGCAGCACGTTGGCGGGCTTGAGGTCGCGGTGCACGATGCCGTCGGCGTGGCTGGCGGCGAGCGCGTCCGCGACGGTGGCGGTCAGCAGGGCGGTGCCGATCGGGCTGAACGGGCCGTTCTCCCGCAGGTAGCGGTGCAGGTCGGGGCCGTCGATCAGGTCCATGACCAGTGCGAGCAGGTCGCCCTCGACCACGAGGTCGCGGACCCGGACGATGTGCGGGTGCCGCAGCCGCAGCAGGGCGGAGCGCTCGCGCAGGAAGCGCATCACCACGTCCGGGTCGCCGGCCAGTTCCTCCTTGAGCACCTTGACCGCGACCAGGGTGCCCTCGTCCTCGCGCACGCGGGCACGCCAGACGGTCCCGGTGGCGCCGCGTCCGAGCGGTTCCTCCAGAAGGTATTTGCTGCCTACCGGCCGCACGTCATGCGCTCCCTGCTGCGTGATGGTCTTTCCCGGTCCGGCCCAGCGTAGAGCCTGCCGCCGCCGGGTGCCGGATTCCCAGGTAGACGCTGCGCCGCGCCCCAACGGTTGCGCCCCCCGCTGTGGCTCACCACCGCGGAAAACGCTCACCCCTTAGGGGCGCGGGGAACTGCGCGACCAGCCACTCACCGGCCGATGGTCCGGCGCACCCACCGCAGGGGGCAGGGCCTGCGGCCCCAGCACGCCACAGCAAGCCGCGCCGTACCCCGAGCCCCCCGCTGTGGCTCACCATCGCGGAAAACGCTCACCCCCCCAGGGGCGCGGGGAACTGCGCGACCAGCCACCCACCGGCCGATGGTCCGGCCCACCCACCGCAGGGGGCAGGGCCTGCGGCCCCCGGCCGCACCAACCGCACCCCCGGGGAGCCAAGATCGTCGGGGCGGGGGCGAACTGTCACCGAGGGGTGGGAGGATGCAGGGGTCAAGTCACCGCGTACGCGCGTCCGTCGAGCCACTGCGCGCGTGACCGCGTAGGTGTACGTCGAGGTGCGGGCGCGGGCGGGGAGCATCTTCCCTGCGCGTACCCGGGCCACGGGGAGAAGGGACCGCGGACGAGATGCAGATCCGGCTGACCGTCCTCGGGCCGCGCGGCAGCGGCCGGGCAGCCCGCGGCTGTGACGTGCTCGTCACCGCTCCCGCGGGCACCGCGCTGAGCACCGTCGCGGGCGCCCTGGCCTCGGCGGCCGGCTCGGCCCAGCCCGGCGGCCGCTCCTCGGGCAGCTCCGTGGTGCTGTACGCGGGCACCGGCCGGCTCGCCCCCACCGCGGTCCTCGGCGTCCCGCCCCTCGTGGACGGCGCGCTGATCTCCCTGCACGCCCCTGCCGAGCAACAAGGCGACCACGGCCAGTACGGCCGCTTCGGGCAGTACGGCAGGCCGCCCGCCGACCTCGCCACGCTGCATGTGGTGGGCGGTCCCGACGCGGGCGGCGTGCACTTGCTCCAGGGCGGGCAGGCAGGTGTCGGCCGCTCCGCCGACGCGGACGTGCCGCTCGACGACCCCGACGTGTCACGGCTGCACTGCGAGATCGCGGTCGGCGCCGACGGCACGGTCACCGTCGCCGACCTCGGCTCGACCAACGGCACCACGCTGTCCGGCCGCCCGGTCGGCACCCACCCGCTGCCGTTCCCGCCCGGCGAACTGCTGCGGATCGGCGAGTCCACGCTCCGCCTCACCCGGGCCCGCCCGGCCGCTCCCCCGCCGCTTTCGACCGCCGTGGACAGCGAGGGGCACCTGCGGGTGGCGCCGCGCGGCGGGGACGGCGGGCCGGAGAGCGGCGCGGAGCCGGGGACCAGGGGTTCGGCCCGCGCCGGACGTCCGACCGCAGGACCGGGGCCGTACGAAGAAGTCCGCGGCGACGATCCGCACGGTGCTCCGACCGGTGCCGGCCGGGGGGCGCCGGACGGTGACGCCGTTCCCGGCGGCGCCGACGGCCACGGGGGCTACGGCGGCTTCGCCGGTGACGGCGGCGCTGGCGGTCACAGCGACCACAGCGACCACAGCGGCCACGACCGCGGCCCGGAGACTCTCGGGGGCGCGGCGTGGCCACCCGCCGAGCCACCCGCCGTGGACAGCTCCCGGCGCGCCACCGGCGAGCGGAACCGCCGCGACCTCGACGAGCCGCCGCGCGCCGGGGTCGTCGGCGCCATAGGAGCGTGGGCCAGGCGGCTGGCCGGCGGTCGCCAGGCGCCCGACGACGCCGGGCCCGAGACGGCCGCGGACGACCCCGCCGCCGCGGAGGCACTGCGCGAGCGCTGGCCCGACCCGGCGGCGGTCCTGCTGACAGCACTCGGCCCGGGCCGCCGGCTGTGGGAGCGCGCCCCCACCCACCCGGACGCGCTGACCGTACGCCTCGGCACCGCCGACCTGCCGGCGCCGGACGGCACCGGGCTGCTGCGCGGCGCCCCGTACACCGTGGACCTGCGGGCCCCCGCCACTTCGGCGCTGACCCTGGCCGGTCCCCGGCCGCGGCTGGCCGGGCTGGCCAGGGCGGTGCTCGCGCAGTTGTGCGCGCTGCACTCCCCCGCCGTGCTGGAGGTGGTGCTGGTCAGCGCGGACCGTACCCGGGGCGCGGACGAGCGCACCGAGGAGTGGTCCTGGCTGAACTGGCTGCCGCACCTGCGGCCCGCGCACGGCCAGGACTGCCGGCTGCTGCTCGCCTTCGACCGCGACCAGGCCGAGGCCCGCACCTCCGAGCTGGTCCGGCGGCTGGAGTCCGGACCGCTCGGGCCCGGGTGGGCGACCGCGCCGGAGTCCGCCGTCACCGCCGCCGCGGCCCGCCACGACGGCCCGTACACGCTTCTCGTCCTCGACGGCGACCCAGGTTCCGCGGCCCTGCGCGACGCCCTGACCCGCATATCGACGGCCGGACCGTCGGCCGGCATCCATGTGCTGTGCCTCGCCGAGACCGGTGAACGCCCCGCCGTCCAGGGCGGCGTGGTGGCCCACGTGTCGGGCGACGTGGCGACCACGCTGCGGTTGGAGGCGGCCCCGGGGACGTACGGCGCGGGGGCGGGTGCGGGCACGTACCCGGCGGCGCCGGTGGACGGCACGATAGTGCTGGACGCGGTGTCCGCGGTGTGGGCCGAGCACTTCGCGCGGGCGCTCGCACCGCTGCGGGAGGCCGACGCCGGATCGGTGGACGTACCGTCACGGCATGTGCTGCCGACCACCGTTCGGCTGCTGGACGAGCTCGACCTCGCGATCGCGACGCCCGCCCGGATCGCGGCGCGGTGGGGCGAGGCGCCCGGGACGGCCGGAGGTGCGGCCGCGGTGATCGGGGTGGGGGCGGGCGGCCGGGTGGCCGTCGACCTGGTGGCCGAGGGGCCGCACGCGATCGTCGGGGGCGCGCCCGGCGCGGGGAAGACGGAGCTGCTGCGTTCGCTGGTGGCCGCGCTGGCGGCGGCGGACCGGCCGGAGCGGCTGGCGTTGGTGCTGGTGGACGGGGCCGGGGCGGAGCGCGGTGAGGGGTTGGCCTCCTGCGCCGACCTGCCGCACGTCTCCACGCATCTGGTGGCCACGGACCCGGTGCGGATGCGGGAGTTCGCGCAGGCGCTGAGCGCGGAGCTGAAGCGGCGGGCCGAGGTGCTCGGCGGCGAGGACTTCGCGGCGTGGCACAGCAGGGGCGCGATGACGGGGATGGTGCCGCATCAGGGCGGGCGCAGGGGAGGTCAGGGCTCTGCCGACTCCGCGACGGGTGCGGGGGGTTCGGCCGCCGGTTCCGCCGGTGCCGCGAGTTCGGCCGGCGCCCCGAGTTCGGCCGGTGCCGCGGGTTCGGCCCGTTCTCCTGGTTCCGCCGGCTCCACCGGTTCCGCTTCGGTCGGCTCCGGGCCGGGTGCGGCCGCGCGGCCCGTGCCCGTACTCCCGCGCCTGGTGGTCGTCGTGGACGACTTCGACGCGCTCGTGGCGCCGGGCCTCGGCAGTCCCGGACGGCCGTCCGCGGGCAGCGTGGTACGGGCGCTGGAAGCGGTGGCGCGGGATGGCGAACGGCTCGGCGTGCACCTCTTCGCCGCGACCGGCCGCCCCGAACGCACCGCGGGCACCGACACCGACGAACGGGCCCGGCTGCGGATAGCGCTGCGGACCGCGGACCCGGAGTCGGCGGCCCTGCTGGTGCACGTCGAGGACCCGGCGGGGCTGGACGACGCCGTGCCCGGGCGCGGCTATCTACGGCGCCCCGGCGGCGCGGTGACGCCGTTCCAGGCCGCCCGGGTCAGCGCGCGCATCCCGCGTACCGCGACGCTGCGGCCGACCGTCGTGCCGCTGGAGTGGGAGCGGATGGGTGACCCGCCGGCGCGCCGCCAGGTCCGCGAACTCGGCAACGGGCCGACCGACTTGGCGCTGCTGGCCAGCGCGCTGCAACGCGCCGCCGAGACGCCGCCGGAGGAGCCCGCGCCGCGCGGCGCGCGCCAGGCGGCCGCCGCCACCGCGCCGGCCGCGCTGATCCAGCCGCGGATCTAGGGCGGGGAAGCAGCCGGGCCCGGAAGGCGGCGCGGCGCGGAAGGCAGCGCCGCAGGGGCGCGGCGCGGACACGGCGCCGTGCGGATCGGACACGGCACGGCGCGGCGCGGACACGGCGCGGCCGGGCGCGGCGCGGCAACTCCGGCCAAATCCCTTGCCAGGGGCCCCGTTCCGGCGTTCGCCGAGGCCCGCGCCAGCACGTTCACCGAGGGGTTCCGCACGGCTTTCCGCCCGGACCTGACGGTCCGTCCGTACCTGCCCCCGAAGGGTTTGATCCAAGATCACGGCATAGTCACAATGACCCCCGCAAGCCCGCGTAAGACCTTGCGAGCGCTGTCGCGACGGGCGTAGGACAGTCGCCACGGGACTGAGGGGATGACGACATGCGTACCTTAAAGCGCACACACACCAAGCACGCACGACGGAGCACTACGCGCATAGCGCTCGCCGCGGTGGCGGTGTCGGCGCTTGCGCTCACCACCGCGGCGTGCGGCGGGGGCAGCGGCAAGAAGGACGATGCCAAGAACACGTCGTCGGCGTCCTCCACGGGGAGCGGGAGCGACGGAAGCGAACTGAAACTGCCCGACCTGCACGGCCAGAAGCTCGAAGTCGCGGCCGTGTGGACCGGCCCCGAACAGAAGGCGTTCCAGAAGGTCCTGGACCAGTTCGACAAGCTCACCGGCGCGAAGTCCACCTTCGTACCGACCGGTGACAGCCAGTCGACCTTCCTCGGCACGAAGATCGAGGGCGGGCAGCCGCCGGACGTCGCGTTCCTCGCCCAGCCGGGCGTGCTGCACCAGTTCGCCGACAAGGGCTGGCTCAAACCGCTCGGCCCGGGCGCGCAGGCGCAGTTGAGCAAGAACTACTCCAAGGGCTGGCAGGACCTGGGCGCTTGGAAGGGCAAGCAGTACGGCGTCTACGCCAAGGTCGCCAACAAGTCGCTGATCTGGTACAACTCCAGCGCCTTCAGCAACGCGGGCGCGACCGTGCCGAAGACCTGGGCGGACTTCCTGAAGACCGCCGAGACCGTCTACGAGTCCGGCACCCCGGCGGTGTCGATCGGCGGCGCGGACGGCTGGACCCTCACCGACTGGTTCGAGAACATCTACCTCTCGCAGGCCGGTCCGGCGAAGTACGACGCGCTCACCGCGCACAAGATCAAGTGGACCGACCCGTCGGTGAAGACCGCGCTGACCACGCTCGCCCAGCTCTTCGGGAACAAGGACCTGGTCGCCGGTGGCACGTCCACCGCGCTCGCCAACGACTTCCCGAAGTCGGTCACCCAGGTGTTCAGCGGCAACCCGCCGAAGGCCGCCATGGTCTACGAGGCCGACTTCGTCGCGTCGTTCATCTCCGCCAACACCAAGGCGAAGGTCGGCACGGACGCGAAGGTGTTTCCGTTCCCGGCGGTCGGCAACGGCAAGGCGCCGGTGGTCAGCGGCGGCGACGTCGGTGTGGCGCTGAAGGACAACGCCGGCGCGCAGGCGCTGCTCACGTATGTGGCGTCCACCGACGCGGCCAAGATCTGGGCGTCCAGCGGCGGTTACCTCTCGCCGAACAAGGCGCTGCCGTTCTCGGCGTACCCGGACGCGACCGAACGCACCATCGCCCAGGCGCTGATCGGCTCCGGTGACGACTTCCGGTTCGACATGTCGGACCAGGCGCCGGCGGCCTTCGGCGGCACCAAGGGCCAGGGAGAGTGGAAGGACCTCCAGGTCTTCCTCGCCAAGCCGTCCGATGTGGCCGGCGTGCAGGCCAAGTTGGAGTCCGACGCGGCCAAGGCGTACGGGAGCTGAGGTCGGATGACTGACGCCTCTGTTCCAGGGGCGGGCGGTCCGGTCGGAGCGGGTGGCGGCATCTCCGGTGCCGTCCCCGTTCCGGCTGGTCCGGGTCCCGTCGGGGGGTCCGCCACGGACTCCGTCGAGGGGCCCGGCTCCGGCCGGCGCCCCGGCAAGCGCCGCAGTGTCATGGGCACCCGCCCGTGGATCGCCGCGCTCTTCCTGCTGCCCGCGCTGGTCCTGCTGGGCGCGCTGGTGGCGTATCCGATCGGCTACACCGTCTACCGCAGCCTCTTCAACGCCAACGGCGACTCGTTCGTCGGGCTGAAGAACTTCGGCACGGTCTTCACCGACCACGGCATCCTCACCGCGGTCCGCAACAACGCGATCTGGGTGGTGGTGGCGCCCACCGTGGCGACCGCGCTCGGCCTGGTCTTCGCGGTGCTCACCGAACGGGTCCGCTGGGGAACCGCCTTCAAGCTGATCATCTTCATGCCGATGGCCATCTCGATGCTGGCCGCGGGCATCATCTTCCGGCTGGTGTACGAGCAGGACCCCTCGCGTGGTGTGGCGAACGCCGTGGTGGTGGCCGTGCACGACACGTTCACCAGCAACTCCGCCTACCCGGGGGCGCGTCCGCGGCCGGACAGCGACCTGAAGCCGACCGCCGGCGGGTCGTTCACCTCCACGTCGACCGCGAGCATCGGCACGTCGGCGGACCTGCCGCTGGTCGGTATCCCGCCGACCGAGCTGCCGTCCAACGCGAAGCAGGCCAAGCCGGCTCCGGCGAAGCCGGGTTCGGTGACCGGCACGGTGTGGCTGGACTTCCGGCCCGGCGGCACCGGCAAGCCCAATGTGATCGACCCGGGCGAGAAGGCGCTGTCCGGGGTGAAGGTGGAGGCGGTCAAGGACGGCAAGGTGATCGCCTCGGCCAAGTCCGGCAAGGACGGCACCTACGCGCTGCCGGCGAAGGCGGCCGGTGCCCAACTGCGGCTGCCCGCCTCGAACTTCTCCGGCAAGTACAACGGCATCAACTGGCTCGGCCCGGATCTGGTCACCCCCTCGATCATCGGCTCCTACGTGTGGATGTGGGCCGGTTTCGCGATGGTGCTGATCGCTGCGGGGCTCGCCGGGGTGCCACGCGAACTGCTGGAGCAGGCCCGGGTGGACGGCGCCGGCGAGTGGCAGGTCTTCCGCCGGATCACCGTGCCGCTGCTGGCCCCGGTGCTGGTGGTGGTGATGGTGACGCTGATGATCAACGTGCTGAAGATCTTCGACCTCGTCTACATCATCGCGCCCGGCAACACCCAGTCCAACGCCAACGTGCTCGCCCTCCAGCTCTATCTGTCGTCCTTCGGCGGCGGCAACGACCTGGGCGTGGGCAGCGCGATCGGCGTGATCCTGCTGCTGCTGGTGCTGCCCGTCATGATCTTCAACATCCGGCGGCTGCGCAGGGAGGGACGGCGATGAGCGCGGATGCGACGGATGAGGGCGCGATCGCGGGAGCGGGTACGGGTACGGGTGCGGGTGCGGCCGTGACGGGCGCTCCGGGCGCGGCGGCTCCGAGCACGGCGGCTCCGAGCGCGGCGTCTTCGGGTGCCGGCCGGCGCGGGATCGGGGCACGGCTGGCCGGCGCCGCGAGTGGCGGGCTGCTCCGGCTGGTCCTGCTGGTGGTGGCGCTGTTCTGGCTGATGCCCACGATCGGGCTGCTGCTGTCCAGCCTGCGCAGCCGGCAGGACATCGCGGCCACCGGCTGGTGGAAGGTCTTCACCTCGCCGACCCAGCTCACGGTCACCAACTACCGTTCCCTGCTGGACAACCACGCGATCACCAGTTCGCTGTGGAACACCGCGCTGATCACCGTCCCGGCCACCTTGCTGGTCGTGGTGATCGGGTCGCTGGCCGGCTACGCCTTCGCGTGGATGGAGTTCCCCGGCCGCGACTGGTGGTTCATCGGGGTGGTGGCGATGCTGGTGGTGCCGGTGCAGGTGGCGCTGGTCCCGGTGGCGAAGCTCTTCGGCAAGATCGGGATCTTCGGCGACATCTCCGGGGTGGTGCTCTTCCACACCGCCTTCGGACTGCCGTTCGCGATCTTCCTGCTGCGGAACTTCTTCGCGGAGATCCCGCGCGAGCTGCTGGAGGCGGCCCGGCTGGACGGCGCCGGCGAACTCCGGCTGTTCGCCCGGGTGATCATGCCGCTGGGCGGCCCGGCGATCGCCTCGCTCGGCATCTTCCAGTTCCTGTGGGTGTGGAACGACATGCTGGTCGCGCTGATCTTCGCGAACAGCGACTCGCAGCCGATCACGGTCGCCCTCCAGCAACAGGTACGGCAGTTCAGCGACAACATCGACATCCTGGCGCCCGGCGCCTTCCTGTCGATGGTGGTCCCGCTGGTCGTGTTCTTCGCGTTCCAGCGGCAGTTCGTCTCCGGCGTGATGGCGGGGGCGGTGAAGTAGCTCCAACCCGGCGCCCGTTCGCCCGCCCACCCGGCGGGAGAACGGGCGCCGTCATGCCCGCACGGCTCCCGTTCCTCGCCGCCCGCGGCTTCGTACGTCACCGAAGTGCCCCGAACCTGACCCGAGTTGACGACGTGGCCGATGCGGGAAGGGCGCCCTCGGTACCATCAGGCCGTTTCGACTATCCAAGGGGGGTGCCCGACATCGCCGGCCACGACGACGGACACATGTACGGCAACGGACCCGCGTACGGCGGGGCAGGCGCGAGCGGCGGTACGGCCGGGCGCGGCGGGGAAAACCCGGACCAGGGCGGCCAGTTACGCCCGCTCGGCCCGCAGGACCCGCGCGAGCAGGCCGGCTACCGGCTCGTCGCCCGGATCGGCGAGGGCGGCATGGGAACCGTCTACCTCTCGCACACCCGCGGCGGGCAGCCGGTCGCGCTGAAGCTGATCCGGCGCGAGTACACCCGCGACGAGGAGTTCCGCCGCCGCTTCCAGCAGGAGGTGCGCGCCGCCCGGCAGGTACAGGGCTACCACGTGGTCCCGGTCGTCGACCACGACACCACCGGCGACCAGCCATGGCTGGCCACCACGTTCGTGCCGGGGCTGCCGCTCAACGAGGCGCTGGCCCGGTACGGCGCCCTGCCGCTGCCGACCGTGCTCCAACTCGTCGGCTGCGCCGCGGAGGCGCTGCGCGCCGTGCACGCGGCCGGGATCATCCACCGCGACCTCAAGCCCAGCAACGTCCTGCTGGCCGCCGGCGGGCCGTGGGTGATCGACTTCGGCATCGCCAGGGCCGCCGACTCCACCCAGCTCACCCGCAGCGGCGGTCTCATCGGCACCCCGCAGTACATGTCCCCCGAGCACGCCAACGGGCTCGAACTCACCCCGGCCGCCGACCTGTTCTCGCTCGGCCTGATCGCCGCCGTCGCCGCCACCGGCCGCCACCCCTACGGCGACGCGGGCGCCATCACCCTCGCCACGAAGATCGCCAACACCTCCATACGACCGCCGGACCTGTCCGGTTACCCCGACGTGCTGCGGCCGGTGCTGACCCGCTGCCTCACCGCCGACCCCGCGGTGCGGCCCTCCCCCGCCGAACTGGCCGAACTGTGCGCCCACGCCGCCGGCCGCTCGCTGCGGGACTTCACCGACTGGCTGCCGCAGCCGGTCGCGGCCGAGATCGTACGGCGGGAGGCCGCCGCCAAAAACCCGCCGCAGCCGGAACCCGTCTCCGGGCCGACCGTGCCGGACCCGCCGGCCTTCGCACCGCCCGGCTCCCAAGCCGGGCAGCCCCCGGTCCCCCCGTTCGCGCCGCCCACCGGGTTCGGAGCGGGCCCGGGCGTGCCGCCGAACCACCCGGGAGCCGGCGCACCCGGTTCCCCCGGTACGGGCATCCCGGGCGAAGGGCAACCACCGGCCGCCTACGGCCCGCCGAACACCGACCCCGAGCCCGACACGCGGCAGGTCCCGACACCCGGCGGCCGTGCCCACAAGCTGCTGGTGATCGGCGGCGGCGCGCTCGCCCTGGTCCTCGCGGTCACCCTGACCTACGCCATCACCCGGTACACCAGCGACAACGGCCATTCCTCCGCCGGCCCGGACCACGCCACCTCGGCGCCGGCCACCCACTCCGGCGGCTCGCCGTCCACCGGCACGCCCAGCAGCCCCGCGACCGCACCGGCCACCAACACGGCCACCACCCCCGGCGGCGGCTCTGCCGTCGACGGCGGCTACCAGGTGATCTTCGCGGACCGCTCGCTGACGGTCCGCCCGCCCAACTCCATCGACCCCGGCCCCGACGTCGACCTCGACACCCCGCTGGTCGACCCGAAGCACAGCCTGTCCAGCAGCCAGGTCGAACTCAACTACGGCGACGACTACCTGACCTTCGACACGCCCACGGGCAAGTCCGCGAGCGCGTCCCCCGTGGCCTGCCGGGAGGCCGCCGAGGCCAACCCGCTGCCGGGCCAGGTCCAGGCGAGCGACCTGGTCGGCGACGACCCGCTGATCAGGACCGGCGACCGGCTCTGCACGGTGACCACCTCCGGCCACCTCGCCATGTGGCTGATCACCGGCACCACCCCGAGCGAGAACTACTACAAGACGCCCGTCTACACCGGCAAGCTCACCTTGTGGAAGATGCCGAGCCCGTAAGGCCGCGGGGCGGGAGCGGGGGCAGGGCGAGCGCGGGTCAGAGGCGGAGGCGGGTCAGAGGCGGGGGCGGGCGCCAGATGTCGGGTGCCCGCCCCCTCGAACCTCAGTCGGACCTCAGTGGTGCGTGCGCAGCAGCGTACGGAAGGTCCGCATCGCCACCGACAGGCTCGCCAGGTCGAACTCCTCCGAACCCTGGATCTCCTCCAGCGTGGTCCTGGCCCGGGTGACCAGACCGGAGTTGCGCTCCTCCCACGCCTGGTAGCGCTCCTCCGGGGTGGCACCGGCCTCGCCCGCGCTGAGCACGTCGGCGGTGAGCGCCGCGTGCGCCGCGAACAGGTCCTCGCGGATCGCCGCCCGCGCCATCGACTGCCAGCGGTCGTCCCGCGGCAACTGGATGATCCGGTCCAGCAGTTGGGTGATCCCCAGCCGGTCGGCGAGGTCGAAGTAGATCTCGGCGACGTCCAGCGGCTCCTTGCCGGCCCGCCGCGCCACATCCACGATGTCCAGCGCCGGGAACACCGAGGAGAACCCGGCCACCCGCGTCGCCAGCTCGTCCGGCACCCCGGCGGCCGTCAACTCGTCGTGCAGCGTGCCGTACCACTCCAGATCCGCGCCGCACAGCAGCTTCGGCAGCCGCGACCACACCGCGGTGACGCCCTCACCGAAGAACTCGATGGTCTCGGCGATCTGGAGCGGCTGCATCCGGTTGTTGAGCAGCCAGCGGGTGCCGCGCTCCACCAGCCGCCGCGAGTGCAGCCTGATCCGGGTCTGCACATCGGCCGCGACCGTGTTGTCCAGCGCCTCGACCGCGTCCCAGATCGGGCCGAGGTCGAAGATCGCCCGGGCCGCGGTGTGCGCCCGCACGATCTCCTCGGTGGTCGCGCCGATCTCCTCCCGGAAACGGTGCAGGAAGGTGGTGCCGCCGGTGTTCACCGTGTCGTTGACCAGCACGGTGGTGACGATCTCGCGGTGCAGCGCGTGGTTGTCGATCTGCGTGGCGAAACGCTCCCTCAGCGCCACCGGGAAGTACGCGTGCAGCAGGGACCGCAGATACGGGTCGTCGGGCAGCTCGGTCTGGATCAGCTCGTCGGCCACGGTGATCTTGGCGTAGGCGAGGATGACGGCCATCTCCGGCTGGGTCAGGCCCACACCGGCCGCGGACCTCTCCCGGATCTGCCGGTCGGTGGGCAGGAACTCCAGCGCCCGGTCCAGCCGGCCGTCCCGCACCAGCCGCCGCATGAACCGCTGGTGCGCGTGGAGCAGGCTGCCGGCCTGCGCCATGCTGTTGGCCAGCGCCACGTTCTGCGCGTAGTTGTTGCGCAGCACCAGGTTGCCGACGTCGTGCGTCATCTCGGCGAGCAGCGCGTTGCGCTGCTTGACCGTCATGTCGCCCTCGGCGACGGTGCTGTTGAGCAGCACCTTGATGTTGACCTCGTGGTCGGAGGCGTCCACGCCGGCGCTGTTGTCGATCGCGTCGGTGTTGATCCGGCCGCCGGTGCCGTCGGGGCCGCCGGAACGGGCGAACTCGATCCGGCCGAGCTGGGTGAAGCCGAGGTTGCCGCCCTCACCGACCACCTTGACCCGCAGGTCGGTGCCGTCGATCCGGATCGCGTCGTTCGCCTTGTCGCCGACGTCCGCCTGCGTCTCGGTCGACGCCTTGACGTAGGTGCCGATGCCGCCGTTCCACAGCAGGTCGACCGGGGCCTTGAGGATCGCCTTCATCAGCTCGGCGGGGGTGAGCTTCGCCGCCTTGGACTCGATACCCAGCGCGGCGCGGACCGCCGCGCTGACCGGGATCGCCTTGGCCGTGCGCGGGTAGATGCCGCCGCCGGCCGAGATCAGCGAGGAGTCGTAGTCGGCCCAGGAGGAGCGCGGCAGTTCGAAGATCCGGCGCCGCTCGGCGTAGGAGGTGGCCGCGTCCGGGTTCGGGTCGAGGAAGATGTGCCGGTGGTCGAAGGCGGCCACCAGCCGGATGTGCTCCGACAGCAGCATGCCGTTGCCGAAGACGTCGCCGGACATGTCACCGATGCCGACGACGGTGAAGTCCTCTTCCTGCGTGTTGTGGCCGGTCTCCCGGAAGTGCCGTTTCACCGACTCCCAGGCGCCGGAGGAGGTGATGGCCATCTTCTTGTGGTCGTAGCCGACCGACCCGCCGGAGGCGAAGGCGTCGCCGAGCCAGAACCCGTAGGAGACGGCGACCTCGTTGGCGATGTCGGAGAAGGACGCGGTGCCCTTGTCCGCCGCCACCACCAGATACGTGTCGTCCTCGTCGTGCCGGACCACGTCCTGCGGCGGCACCACCTCGCCGCCGACCAGGTTGTCGGTGATGTCGAGCAGGCCGGAGATGAACGTCCGGTACGAGGCGATGCCCTCCGCCATCCACGCGTCACGGTCGACCGCCGGGTCGGGCAGCCGCTTGCCGACGAACCCGCCCTTCGCACCGACCGGCACGATCACGGTGTTCTTCACCATCTGGGCCTTGACCAGGCCCAGCACCTCGGTGCGGAAGTCCTCCCGGCGGTCGGACCAGCGCAGCCCGCCGCGGGCGACCTTCCCGAACCGCAGGTGCACACCCTCGACCCGCGGGCTGTACACCCAGATCTCGTAGGCGGGGCGCGGCGCGGGCAGGTCGGGCACGGCCTGCGGGTCGAACTTGATCGACAGGTAGGAGTGCGGCTTGCCGTCCGCCGCGCGCTGGAAGTAGTTGGTGCGCAGCGTCGCCTTGATCAGGGTGAGGAAGGAACGCAGGATGCGGTCCTCGTCGAGGCTGGCGACCTGGTCGAGGGCTCCCTCCAGCTCCTCCAGGATGCCGTCGGTCAGTTCGCTGCCGGCCTTCTGGTGGTCGGGCGAGAGCCGGGCCTGGAAGAGGTTGACGAGCAGCCGGGTGGTGTGGACGTTCGTCCGGAGGGTGTCCTCCATGTAGTCCTGGCTGAAGGTCGAACCGGCCTGCCGCAGGTACTTCGCGTAGGCGCGCAGCACCATCGCCTGCCGCCAGTCCAGCCCGGCGCGCAGCACCAGCGAGTTGAAGCCGTCGTTCTCGGCCCGGTCGGTCCAGGTCGCGGCGAACGCCTCCTGGAACCGCTCGCGCGCGTCGTCGCCCAGATCGCCGAGCGCGGGGTCGAGGCGGAGCCCGAAGTCGTAGACCCACGCCCGCGAGTTGTCGACGCGGCGCAGCTCGTACGGGCGCTCGTCGACCACCTCGACGCCGAGCCGCTGCAGCACCGGGAGCACCGCGGACAGCGACACCGGGGCGCCGGTGCGGTAGATCTTGAAACGGCGCTCCTCGGGGGCGGCGGAGACCGGTTCGTAGAGCGAGAGGGTGAAGTCGTCCTCGCCCAGGCTCTCGATGTGCTGGAGGTCCGCGACGGCGACCCGCGGGGCGAAGTCGGCGCGGTACCCGTCGGGGAACGCGTCCGCGTAGCGGCGACCGAGTTCGGCGGCGCGCTCCTCGCCGCACTCGGCGTTGAGCGCCTCGGCGAAGCCGTCGGCCCAGGACCGGGCGGCGGCGGCGAGCCGGTTCTCGATCCGTTCGACATCGGAGTCGTTGAGCTCGGGGAGCCGGCTGCCGGGGTTGACGCGGATCACGAAGTGCAGCCGGGAGAGCACCGACTCGGTGTTCCAGGCGGTGAAGTCGACGCTGAGGCCGCCGAGTTCCTCCTGGAGGATGTGGGTCAGGCGCAGCCGCACCGCGGTGGTGTAGCGGTCCCGCGGCAGGTAGACCAGCGCGGAGTAGTACCGGCCGTACTCGTCCTGGCGCAGGTAGAGCCGGAGCTTGCGGCGCTCCTGGAGGTACAGCACGCTGGTGACGATGGAGCGCAGCTCGTCGACGCCGGTCTGGAACAGCTCGTCGCGCGGGTAGGTCTCCAGGATCTGGAGCAGGTCGCGGCCGTCGTGGCTGCCGGCCTGGTATCCGGAGCCCTCGAGGACCTCCTCGACCTTGCGGCGCACCACGGGCACCCGGCGCACGGACTCGGTGTAGGCGCTGGAGGAGAACAGCCCGAGGAAGCGCCGCTCGCCGATCACATTGCCCTCGGCGTCGAACTTCTTGACCCCGATGTAGTCCAGGTACGACGGGCGGTGCACCGTGGAGCGGCTGTTGGCCTTGGTGAGGATCAGCAGCCGGTGCTCGCGGGCCTTCTTGCGGGCGTCGGCGGGCAGCCGGCTGAAGGACGGCGAGGTGGGGTGGCCGGGGTGCCCGGGGTGGGTGCCGTCGTTGTGCGGGTGCTGCGGGTCGGAGCGCAGGATGCCCAGGCCGGTGCCGGGCACGGCGACGAGCACGTCCTCGCCCTCGGTGTCGCCCGCCCCGTCGGTGTCGGTGGTGAGTTCGTACTCGCGGTAGCCGAGGAAGGTGAAGTGGTCCTCGGCGAGCCAGCGCATCAGCTCCCGCGCCTCGCCGGTCTCCTGCTCGGGCAGCGGCGGCGGGGAGGCGGCCAGTTCGTCGGCGATGGTGAGCGCGGCCTGCCGCATCTTCGTCCAGTCCTCGACGGACTCGCGCACATCCGACAGCACGCGGCGCAGATCGGCGGTGATCTCCTTGATGTCGTCCCGATCGGTCTCCCGGTCGATCTCGACGTGAATCCAGGACTCCACCAGCACGTCGTGCGGCAGCGACTCGCCCTCGGCCGCCGAGGCGTATCCGATGACCTCGATCAGCTTGCCCGCGACATCGCGGCGGACGTGGAACTGCGGGTGGACGACCACGTGGATCGCCCGGTTGGCCTGGGTCAGCGCGTTGGTGACCGAGTCCACCAGGAAGGGCATGTCGTCGGTGACGACCTCGACCACGGTGTGGCTGCACTGCCAGCCGTTCTGCTCCACCGTGGGGGTGTGCACCCGGAGGTTGGCCGTGCCCTGCGGGCGGTTCTCCGCCAGGCGGTGGTGCGACATCGCGGCACCGTAGACGTCGACCGGGTCGCGGTCGATCAGGTCCTCGGGTGCGCTGTGCAGGTAGTAGCGCTGGAGAAACGCGGTCAGCGCCAGCGCGTCGAGCCCCTGGCCGGGGGGTCCCCCCGCCGGGCTGTTCTCACCTGCCAGAGCCGCCCGTTCGAGAAGCGCCGCCTTGGCTTCGTCCAGCTTGGTCTGCATGTCCTCTGACTCCTGTCGCGCGCCATTGCGTGACGTCGGTTGATGGCACGACGTACCGCGACGCGGGGTTTCCGCTACGGGACGACGCTATGCCGGAAAGGAGGCTCGTCGTGCCCGTCAGCACGCGATGCCCCCGGAGCACGGATCAACAGTGATCACGCCCGCCAGGCTATCGTCCCGGCCGGGGTGGCTGTCATGCGCCGTCTTCGTACAAATGCACCACACACGTTTGGCCCGAATGGACAGAAACCGGGGCTCCTGTCCAGGTCAGCTCGCTATTCGCTCGGCCAGCTCGACGGCCTCGGCGAGGCTGTCGGCGACCGGCACCCCGGCGGTCTCCAGGCTCGCACGGCTGTGTGAACCGCCGGTGTACAGCACCGCGAACGCACCGACGTGGGCGGCGGCGGCCGCGTCGTCCAGGGCGTCGCCGATGACCACGACGGGGCGGCCGTCGAGGCCGTCGAGCGCGGCCAGGTGCCGGGCCATCTGGCCGGACTTCCCCTCGATCGCCGCTCCGCTGCGGCCGTCGATCCGCACGAAGTGCCCGCTGATGCCGTGGGCGGTGACGAACGGCAGCAGCTGCTGGGGCGTGGCGAGCGAGCACAGCGACTGGGTGAGGCCCGACGCCTGCCGGGACGCCAGCAGTTCGGCCGCTCCTTCGGCGAGGGCGCACTGCTCGGCCAGCCGCAGGTAATGCCGCTCGAAGCCCGCGTCCAGCACGGCCCACTCCTCGTCCGAGGGCAGCCGGCCGAGCAACCGCTCGTAGAAGAGCGGCACGGGGACGCAGTACAGCTCGCGGTACCGCTCGGCGGTGATCAGCGGCAGGCCGAGCTCCGCGAAGGAGGCGTTGGTCGCCCCGACCACCGCTTCGATGTCGTTGAAGAGGGTCCCGTTCCAGTCCCATACGAGGTGCGCGTTCACACCAAGAACGTTACTCGCGCACAGCGACAGCCCGTTTCCGGCCTGTGGATAACTTCCGTGCGGGGTCAGCCGATCAGGTGGGGAATCTCCTGCGTCGCATACCACAAAAGCTCGTGATCCTCGGCACCGTCGACGGTGAACTGTGCGTCCTCGTCCCCGGCGTCCACCGCGCCCACCGCGTCGGCCGCCGCCGCCACGTCGGACTCGGCGTCGTCGGCGTCCACATGCACCGCGGCCGCCTCGGCGAGTCGCACCGCACCGGCCAGCCGCACCTCGCCGAGCGCGGCGGGATCGAGGCCGCGGTCGGGGTCGTGACGCACCGCGCCGTCGGCCACGTCGACCGCCACGACCACGCGCCTGCGCGGCACTTCGGGCCGCACGGCCAGCATCCGCAGCGACGCCTGAGCGGCTCGGGTCAGCGCCGCGTACTCGAGTTCCTCGATGTCGTCGGAGACGTACCACTCGCGCAGGCTCGGTGTGACCGCGAAGGCGTCCAGCGGGGCCGGACCCAGCTCGCCCGCCTTGTACGCCTCGGCCAGCCCGGCGAGGGTGGTGGGAATGTAGACGCGCATGGCGTGAAGCATACGGGTGTCACCACCTTCACAGGTGAATCTCTCCCGTCCGACGGATTCCCCCCGGACGGCCGCCCTGCCGCTTGCCCGTGATCCCTGCCGCCGCCTACAACCACCCCATCGACCACCGGAAACGATCTTTGGGGAAACAGCCATGCGCATGACGCCCACGAACCGACCGAGCACCCGCGCCACGGCCCGCCCGGCCACCCGCGCGACACCTCACGCGGCGCCCCATCCGACCGCGCCGCACCCGACCGCGCCGCACCCGGCAGCCCGTCCCGCGCCGGCACCGCATCCCACGGCGCCGCGTCCCGCACCGCCGCACCCGGGCCGCCGTCCCGCCGCCGGCACCGCCCCGCCGCGCCGTACCGACCCGCGCCGCCCCACGACCCGGCCCGGGCCCGCGGCTCGGCCCGTACCACCGCACCTGTGGTTCGCCGAGCGGCTGCTCGACGTCCTCACCGGCCGCCGGCCACTGACCTCCCTCGCCGGCCGGGTCAGGGACGAGGCATACCAGCGGCTGTGGAAGCTGCACGCCGAACGCGAGGACTGGCGGCGCCGCGCCCGCGGCCGTACCCCGTACGTATGCCGCTGCCGGGTCTTCCCCACCGCGGGCGGCGCGCTGGAGGTGACCGCGGTGGTCGCCCTGGACGACGACGTGGTCCGGGCGATCGCCTTCCGCCTCGAACCCGGGAACGCCGACTCAGGACCCGGCTACGGCCGCGCCCGCTGGCACTGCACCGACGTCGCCGCGCGATGAGCCGACCCGCATCGACCTGCGCATCACCCGCGCCGCCGCGTGCGGAAGCGGACGGACGCGGGCGGACGCGGGCCCGCGCGGACGAACGGCTCGGGGCCGGGCCGAATCGGCCCGGCCCCGAGCCGGTGGTACGACGCCGCCGCGTGCGGCGGCGCTGCTTGCCTCGCTGCCTACTTCTTGCGGCGGCGACCGCCCTTGGCGGCCTTGCGGCGCTCCGCGCGGGTCGTGCCCGCCTCCTCGTCGGCGGCGCCGGCAGCGCCCCCGGAGACGCCCGCCTCCTCGAACTCGCCCTCCACGACGCCGCCCTCACCGTCGACCGACGGGGCGGAGAAGTGCAGCCGGTCCGCCCGCTTGGGCGCTTCCAGGCCCTTCGCGCGGATCTCGGGCTGCTTGACCAGCGACGGCGGCGCGTCCTGGACCTCGTCCGTCACCGGCACCTCCTCGACCTGCTGCTCCACCTGGACCTCCAGGTTGAACAGGTAGCCGACGGACTCCTCCTTGATGCCGTCCATCATGGCGGTGAACATGTCGAAGCCCTCGCGCTGGTACTCCACCAGCGGGTCGCGCTGCGCCATGGCACGCAGCCCGATGCCCTCCTGGAGGTAGTCCATCTCGTAGAGGTGCTCACGCCACTTGCGGTCGAGCACCGACAGCACCACGCGTCGCTCCAGCTCGCGCATGATGTCCTCGGTGAGCTGCTTCTCCCGCTCGGCGTACTGCTCGTGGATGTCGTCCTTGACCGACTCGGCGATGAACTCGGCGGTGATGCCCGCGCGGTCGCCGGCCGCCTCCTCCAGCTCGTCGACGGTGACCTTCGCCGGGTAGAGCTGCTTGAAGGCGCCCCACAGCCGGTCCAGGTCCCAGTCCTCGGCGAAGCCCTCGCGCGTCTCGGCGTCGATGTACGCGTCGATGGTGTCGTCCATGAAGTGCTGCACCTGCTCCTGGAGGTCCTCGCCCTCCAGGACGCGGCGGCGCTCGCCGTAGATCACCTCGCGCTGGCGGTTGAGCACCTCGTCGTACTTCAGGACGTTCTTGCGGATCTCGAAGTTCTGCTGCTCGACCTGCGACTGGGCGGACGCGATCGCCCGGGTCACCATCTTGTTCTCGATCGGCACGTCGTCGGGCACGTTGGCCATGGACATCACGCGCTCGACCATCTGCGCCTTGAACAGCCGCATCAGGTCGTCGCCCAGGGAGAGGTAGAAGCGGGACTCACCCGGGTCGCCCTGGCGGCCGGAGCGGCCGCGCAACTGGTTGTCGATCCGGCGCGACTCGTGCCGCTCGGTGCCCAGGACGTAAAGGCCGCCGAGGTCCTTGACCTCCTCGAACTCGGCCTTGACCGCCTCCTCGGCGCGCTCCAGCGCCTCGGGCAGGGCTGCGGCCCACTCCTCGACGTGCTCGACCGGGTCCAGGCCGCGCTGGCGCAGCTCCGCCTCGGCGAGGTCGTCGGGGTTGCCGCCGAGCTTGATGTCGGTACCACGGCCGGCCATGTTGGTGGCGACGGTGACCGCGCCCTTGCGCCCGGCCTGGGCGACGATGGTCGCCTCACGGTCGTGCTGCTTGGCGTTGAGCACCTCGTGCGGGATGCCCCGCTTGGACAGCTGCGCGGACAGGTACTCGGACTTCTCGACGGAGACGGTGCCGACCAGGACCGGCTGGCCCTTCTCGTGCTTCTCGACGATGTCCTCCACGACGGCGGCGAACTTCGCCTCCTCCGTGCGGTAGATCAGGTCGGGCTTGTCCATCCGCTGCATCGGGCGGTTGGTCGGGATCGGCACGACGCCCAGCTTGTAGATCTGGTGGAACTCGGCGGCCTCGGTCATCGCCGTACCGGTCATCCCGCTGAGCTTGTCGTACAGGCGGAAGAAGTTCTGCAGGGTGATCGTGGCGAGCGTCTGGTTCTCGTCCTTGATGTCCACCCCTTCCTTCGCCTCGATCGCCTGGTGCATGCCCTCGTTGTAGCGGCGGCCGGCGAGAATACGGCCGGTGTGCTCGTCGACGATCATGACCTCGCCGTCGATGACGACGTAGTCCTTGTCGTTCTTGTAGAGCTCCTTGGCCTTGATGGCGTTGTTCAGATAACCGACGAGCGGGGTGTTCACCGACTCGTAGAGGTTGTCGATGCCCAGCCAGTCCTCGACCTTGCTGACGCCGGACTCGTGGATGGCGACGGTGCGCTTCTTCTCGTCCACGTCGTAGTCGCCGGTCTCCTCCTTGCCGAGGCTGCCCGCCTCGCCGCGGGTGAGCCGCTTCACCAGGCGGGCGAAGTCGCTGTACCACTTCGTGGCCTGGTCGGCGGGGCCGGAGATGATCAGCGGGGTACGCGCCTCGTCCACCAGGATCGAGTCGACCTCGTCGACCACCGCGAAGTTGTGGCCGCGCTGGACCAACTCGTCCTTCGACCACGCCATGTTGTCGCGCAGGTAGTCGAAGCCGAACTCGTTGTTGGTGCCGTAGGTGATGTCGCAGTTGTACTGCTCGCGGCGCTCGGCCGGGGTCATGTTCGCCAGGATGCAGCCGACGCTCAGGCCGAGGAACTTGTGCACCCGGCCCATCCACTCCGAGTCGCGCTCGGCGAGGTAGTCGTTGACCGTGATCAGGTGAACGCCCTTGCCGGAGATCGCGTTGAGGTACGTGGGAAGGGTGCCGACCAGGGTCTTGCCCTCGCCGGTGCGCATCTCGGCGACATAGCCGAGGTGCAGGGCCGCACCGCCCATGATCTGCACGTCGTAGTGGCGCTGGCCGAGGACGCGCTTGGCCGCCTCGCGGACCGCGGCGAACGCCTCGGGCATCAGGTCGTCCAGCGACTCCCCGTCTTCGTAGCGCTGCTTGAATTCGTCGGTGAGTGCCCGCAACTCGGCGTCGGTGAGCTCGACGAAGTCCTCTTCGACGGAATTGACCTGGTCCGCGATGCGGTGCAGCTTGCGCAGGATCTTGCCTTCACCTGCACGCATGATCTTGCTGATGACGGACACGTAGGCTGACTCCTTGCCGGTCGGGCCTGGCGCGAATTCCCGCGCGGGGCACAGCGCGGGTCCTGTCTGCCTGGCCCTGCTGCAACGGCCATCGTAAGCGAGGACACCAGCGGCCCGGGAGGCCCGGCAGCGGCAAAACGGTTTTCCCCCGGGCCGAGGGGTCCGGGATACTCGGCCGCAGTCCTCCCGCCGCCCGATATGCGGCCACAACGGGGGCCCGGCACCTCTGCCGGAAAGTCCGCCGGAAAGGTGCGCGCCCGCCATGGAAACACCTGTTCTCACCACAAAGCGCCTCCTCCTGCGGGCCCTGGAACCGCGTGACGGCGACGCCCTGTACGCCGCCTGTCAGGACCCAGAGATTCCGCGCTGGACATCCGTTCCCTCGCCGTATCCGCGCGAGCACGCCGACCACTTCATCGACGTCGTGTGCGCGGACGGCTGGCGCGACGACACCATGTACAACTTCGGCGTCTTCACGCGCGACGAAGGCGCCCTGGTCAGCTCGATGGGCCTGGTCCGCCTCCAGCACCTGGCCGCCCCGCAGCGCCAGGCCGAGCTCGGCTACTGGACGGCGAAGCACCAGCGCGGCAAGGGCTACACGGTGGAGGCGGCACGAGCGGTGTGCACCTGGGCCTTCGACGCCCTGGGTGTCGAACGCCTGGAATGGTTCGCGGAGGCCGGCAACGAAGCCTCCCGCGCGGTCGCCCTGAGACTCGGGTTCGCCATGGAGGGCACCGTACGCTCGCGGGTCGTCCACGAAGGCACCCGGCGGGACGCGTGGAGCGGTTCCCTGCTCCCTTCGGACTGGGACCGCCCGTCGCAACTGCCGTACCTCCCGTACGCGAAGTAGCGGCCGCCCACCGCCGCGGGAGAAGTCGCCGGAACGAGTGAATCCGCTGGTCACAGCCGACTGTCAGTGGCCGGTTCTACGCTGGCCGTCATGACTCTCCTGCCGTCACCCGAGCTGACCCTGTCCGCCGACGAAGCCCGCAGGATCGCCCTTCGGGCGCAGGGCCTCCTGGGGGCGCCGGACCGGCGGTCGGGGACCCGGGGCGTGCTGCGGTCCCTCGGCGCGGTCCAGCTCGACACCATCTCGGTACTGGCCAGGTCGCACGAACTGATCCCCTACGCGCGCCTGGGCGCGGTCGGCCGCGACGCGGTGGAGGAGGCGTACTGGTCCGACGGCCACGCCTTCGAGTACTGGTCGCACGCCGCCTGCATCCTGCCCATCGAGGAGTGGCCGCACTTCGCCTTCCGCCGCCGGGCCCGCCGCGCCCGCGGCCACCGCTGGCACATCCTCGAGGACGCCGAGCGCTCCTGCGCGGCCGTGCTGGACCGCCTGAAGATCGACGGTCCGCTGACCTCCACCGAGCTCGGCGGCGCGAAGAACGGCGGCCCGTGGTGGGACTGGTCCGAGACGAAGATCGCGGTGGAGTGGCTGCTGGACACCGGTGAGGTGGTCTGCACGCAGCGCCGCGGCTGGAAGCGCGTCTACGACCTCGCGGAGCGCGCCGTGCCCGACACCCTGCTGCACGACGACATCGACGACACCGAGTGCGTACGGCGCCTGGTCGCGCAGGCGGGTGCGGCCATGGGCGTCGCCACCCGGGCGGATCTTGCGGACTACCACCGCCTCAAGGGCGAGCAGGTCGCGGCCGTGCTGGACTCCACCGGGCTGGTCCCGGTCGATGTCGAGGGCTGGGGCAAGCCCGCCTGGGCCGACCCGGCCGCGCTCGCCGCCCCGCCGCGCGGCCGGCACCGCACCACGCTGCTGTCGCCCTTCGACTCCCTGATCTGGGACCGCCCGCGCACCGAGCGGATCTTCGGCTTCACCCACCGCCTGGAGGCCTACACCCCCAAGCCGAAACGCGTGCACGGCTACTTCGCGATGCCGCTGCTGGCGGGCGGCCGGCTGGTGGGCCGGGTGGACCCTGCCCGGGAGGGACAGACCCTGGTCGCACGCCAGGTCACCCTGGACGGCCCCAAGGCCGTCCAGCCCGCTGCTGACGCCCTCACCGAGGCCGCCGGCTGGGTCGGCTGCACCCGGACCCGGGCCGAACGCGTCCTGCCCGAGTCCCTGCGCGCCCCTCTGACCGCCGCCCTCGCCCGCGGCCAGGGCTAGCGGATCTCCAGGATCTTCTCCCGCATCGCGTAGACCACGGCCTCCATGCGGGAGTGGAGCTGGAGTTTCTCCAGGATGTTGCGGACGTGGTTCTTCACGGTGTTCTCGCTGATGAACAACTGCTTGGCGATGTCCCGGTTGTTCAAGCCGGTGGCCACCAGCTTGAGCACCTCCAACTCGCGGTCGGTGAGCTTGGGCGCCGGAAGCAGCCGCTTCTCGTCGGTGCGCTGGATCATCGACTTGAACTCGGTGAGCAGTTTCGACGCCATCGAGGGGCTGATCTGCGACTGCCCGTCGGCGACCGCCCGGATCGCGGTCGCCACCTCGTCGGTGGAGATCTCCTTCAGCAGGTAGCCCGTCGCGCCGGCCTTGATCGCCTCGTAGAGGTCGGCTTCCTCATCGCTTATCGTCAGCATGATGATCTTGGCGCTGGGCGCGACCTCCTTGATCGAGGTGCACGCCTCGATCCCCCCGCGCCGCGGCATCCTGACGTCCATCAGCACGATGTCCGGCAGCAGGTCGGCGGCCTTCTCCACGGCCTCGGCGCCGTCTCCGGCCTCGCCGATGACCTGGATGTCCTCCTCCTGCGCGAGCACGATCTCCAGGCCCCGCCGAAACAGCGCGTGGTCGTCGACCACGAGTACCCGAATCGGCTCCGCACGGGGCGGACCGGACGGTTCGCCGTACAGCACCGGGCCTCGTTCGCCGGGCGACCCGTGCTCGAAGTCCGGCATCAATTCCTCCCCGTCAGACCAGAGTTGACCACTGGCCCAGCATTTCACGTCCCGGCGCGCCGACGCCCCCGGACGCACCCGGGGGCATTCGACGCTCCTTACTCGCCACAGGCCCTTCGCAGGCCCGCGAGGTCAGACGCCGTGGTGCAGCGCGTCGCCGGCCCCGGCCGGCGACGCCGCACCCGACTCGTCCGCGTTGAGATGGATCACGCCGTAGTCGTAGCCCTGCCGTCGGTAGACCACGCTCGGCTGCTTGGTCTCGCTGTCGACGAACAGGTAGAAGTCGTGCCCGACCAACTCCATCTCGTACAGCGCCTGGTCCAGCGCCATCGGTGCCGCGGCGTGGGTCTTCTCCCTGACCACGAGCGGGCCTTCGCCGTGGACCTCCAGCGGCCCGAACCGGGTCGTGGGCACTTCTCCGTCGACCAACTGATCGGCGACGAGCGTGCCGTCCCCGTTGATCCGCGCGGCGCCCGGCACGTTCTCGGCCACCTCGGCGGCGGGCGTACGGCCGTTGCCCCGGCGGGTGTGCCGCTTGCTCGCGGCCTTCCGCAGCCGGGCTTCCAGCTTCGTGACCGCCACATCCAGCGCGGCGTACGGGTCCGCGGCGGCAGCCTCTGCGCGCACCACGGGGCCGCGGGTGTTCAGCGTGATCTCCACCCGGTCGCTGCGGTCCGCCTGCCGGGGGTTGAGCTCCTTGGACACCTCGACGTCGAGGCTGATCACCTTGCCGTCGAGCTTCTGGATCTTGTCCAGTTTCTCGGCCACGTGCTTCCGGAACCTCTCGGGCACCTCGGTCTTGCGGCCTTTGACGACGATGTCCACGCAGAACTCCGTTCCGGACCGCCCCCGTGACCAGGGGCAATCCCTTTCATGAGGCCGGCGCGGGTGCCAGTCCCTGCCGGCGCTGCGTTAGCTGCCGCTCCGCCACCCGGGCTGATCCGGGTACCGCGAAGCTGCGGCTTTCACCTCCTTCTGCCCCACAGGGAAGATCAACACCCCCGGTGTTCGCTTCCCTCTCTCCCGAACATAGTCCCGGAGTGTGCGTCTCGGCATCCTCAGCGCAGGCTTACCTCCGTTCGGATGAATTCCCACCATGGCCACCTGCATCGATGCGCAAATCAGTCGATCCGAGAATCGTGCGGTCCGGCGACCACCGCGGCGCCGGCGACCCAGCCGCCGACCGCGGCCACGGCACCGGCGGCCACCGCGAGTGACGCCCCGGTGGTCATGAGGTCGTCCACGAGCACCACCGGAGCCGCCGACAGCAGGGGCACGGCGCTGCCCGCGGCTGCCACCGCGCCGCAGAGGTTCGCCAACCTCCCGTCCGCGCTCAGCTCGGACTGGTCGGCGACCGGTCGCCGCTGCCGCAGCACGGCCGCCGCCCGGGCCGGCACGCCCTGCCGCCTCAACTCGCGGGCCGCCGACCGGGCGATCCGGGCGGTGGCGTCGTGCCCCCGCTGGGCAACCGCCCGGCGGGACGAGGGCACGGGCACCAGCAGCAGCGGGCCGCGCTGCGACGCCGGTCTCGGTACCCGTGACCCGGGAGTGCCTCGCAGGGCGGTGCGAGGCACCTCCAGGCCGTGGAGGACCGGCCACAGGCCGAGGCGGGGCCCGTGGTCGGCGTCGGCTGCCGCTGGAGCCCGTCCAGGCAGGTTCCAGCGGTGGCCGACCGCATGCGGGACGGCTGGGCCGGGCAAGGCGCCGATGGGACCGGTCGCCCGGACGACCGCTCCCGCCAGTGCCTCTCCCAGCGGCCGGGCGAGGCCCAGGGCGCCGCGCTCCTTGTGCGCGAGGACGACAGCCCGCACCTCGTCGCCGTACCGGCCCGCCGCGTAGACCGGTGGCAGCCCCGGCGGCTCGGGTGACGGACGTACGCGCCGTGCTGTGGCTGCTCCGCCCAGCAGCCCATGGCACCGCTCGCACAGCTCCGTCCGCGGACTCCCGCAGCCCGCGCAGTCCACCGGGAGGACCAACCCGGTGATCTCCCTCCACCAGCCCCGCATGACTCAACTTTGCGCCTTGCGGCAAGTCCGCTGCCAGTCACTCTTTCGTGGCTGTGGATAACTCGATCTCCACAGGTCAGCCCGGATAGACGGGATTGCTGCCCTTCGGCGAGACCTGCTTCCAGTTCGAGTCGGTGGGCAGTTCGTAGACCCTGCCGTTGTACGAGGCGAGCAGGGGCATCGCCTGGTTCTCCGAGGAGGCGACGGACGTGGCCTCGCTGACGCCCTGCGGCAGGGACCCGGCCGAGCCGTCCGAGCTGATGTACTCGATCTGCTGGGCTCCGCCGGGCTCGGTGTCGAGCACCACGAGCTTGCTGGCACCGGCCCACGACACGGACGTCATGTGTTCTCCTGCGGGTGTCAGGGAGCGCAGGCTGTCGACCGAGAACTCCGGGTGCTGCGCAGTGCCCTCCCGGACGATCCGGCCGAGCATCAGGCGGGTACCGCTGCCCTGCTGCACCACCAGGGCGATCCGCACCCCGTCCGAGGCCACCCGCAGCGACTGAATCCGGCCGTCGAGGTCCGGCACCGGCACCTCGATCGGCTCGCCGGTGCCGTTGGGCAACACCATCAGCTTCGGAGCGTCCTGATCACGGTCGGCCACCCACAAGTCGTCGAAACCGTCCCAGCTCGGTGCGCTCAGCCCGTCCTTGACCTTGCTGGTCACCACCGGTTTGCCGAAGGTCTGGCCGGCAACGAGCGACGCGACCACCAGTTCACGACCGTCGGAGCGCACCCCTGCGGCCGCCTCCTGGTCCCTGCGCACCGCCACCGAGTCCAGGTACGCCTTGCTGGAGCCGAACGGGCCGGGCACCGGTGTCGCCTTCGGTGTGCTGCCCTTGCCGTCGTCGGTCAGCTCCAGCAGCCGGTGCTGGCTGTCGGCTTCGACGAAGTAGGGCCGCGGGTTGGCGCCGACCAGGTTCTCGGGGCCGTAGCTGAGGGCTTCCCCGCTCGGCAGCTTGCACGCGGTGGAACCATCCGCATGGTCCACCTCGGCCGACGCCAACTGCGCGGACGCCTGCGCCTGGACGGTGGCGAAGAGCTGCGCGGCCAGCTCGGTGCAGCGCTGCCCGCGCAGTCCGTCAGCGCTGTGGTCGAGCCGGACCTGAAGCTGCTGCGAGTCGTCCAGCGACACCCCGTGGTCCGGGCCCTTGTCCTCCAGCTTCGTCCCGGCGGGTGTCGCGGTGGTGACGACAGGCGACAGCCAGTCGGTGGGCCCGCCCAGCAGCGCCGAGACCGTCGACACCAGCGGGTCGTTCTGGATACGCAGGTACACCGGGTCGGCGACCAGCGTCGCGTTGCTGCTACCGCCGGCCGGATGCCCGTCCGGTCCGAGCTTGGCGAAGTAGTACATGTTCACCGAGTGGTATATCCGCTGGAAGTCCAGGTCGGACAGCACCAGGCCGTTCTCAAGGCCGTCGATCCTCCACTGGTTGTTCTCCTTGACCAGGTGGAACGACGTGCTGAACGGGCCGTGGTCCGGCTGGTAGGCGTGCTTGGTGTCCACCACGGCCGCCTTCGTCGCCGACAGGGTGACCGTGGTGTATCCCTCCTTGCGACCGCTGCCGCCCACCTCGCGAGGGGTCAGCTCCCCCGAGAACACGGTGATCCCCGTGTTCGGCTTCCAACGGTGCCGCTCCTGCTTGGAGAGGTACTTCTGCGCGGTGACGAAGTCCGACTCGCTGCTGGTCGTCGCTTCCAGGAACCCGTTGACGATGTCGGAGGCGCTCTCGCCCGGACTCGGCGCGATGCCGAAGACCCGCACCTGCGAGTCGGAGTCCGCGCGCTGGCCCTCGCTGACCTTGCGCACCTCGCCGCTGCTGGGCATCGAGGCGCAGCCGGCCAGCAGCAGCGCCGCGAACAGCGCCAGCAACCCTCGCGGCAGCAGCCGCCCCCGGCCGCCCCCCATCACACCCATCAGACGTCGTCCTCCCGCATGGTTTCCCTACGCTCCACGACCCGCGCGCCGCTGCCCGGAAGCGCCGCGGGGTCCGCCACCGGCGGCCGGGTCGACGCCTTGGGCACCAGCGGCATCGACGGCAGTTGCGGTCCACGCGCAGTGGCCTGCCGCACCACGACACCGTCACCTGAAGTACCACCCGGCGAGCCCGTACGCGGCACCGGCACCGACGTCCCCGCCTTGGCCGGCAGACCCGAGGAGTTCAGCCCCCGGTTGCGGCGCGAGTCGTCCGGTTCCAGCGGGATCGGCGAACCGCGCAGGCTGTCCCCCGCGGTACGAGGAAGCGTCATACGGAACTGCGAACCGCCACCCGGCTCGCCCCACGCCTGCAGCCACCCGCCGTGCAATCGGGCGTCCTCCACCGCGATGGAGAGACCCAGCCCGGTGCCACCGGTGGTACGCGCCCGCGCCGGGTCCGCCCGCCAGAAGCGGTTGAACACCCGAGTCGCCTCGCCCGGTTTCAAGCCCACGCCGTAATCCCGCACCGCCACCGCGACGGCGCCGTCGACCGTCGCCAGCCGGACCACCACGTCACGGCCCTCGCCGTGCTCGATCGCGTTGACCACCAGGTTGCGCAGCACGCGCTCCACCCGGCGGGCGTCGGCCTCCGCGATCACCGGCTGCGCGTCGCCGCGGATGATCACACGGGTGCCCTTGCGGTCCGCGAGAGGCTCGGCGGCATCGACGACCTGGCGCACCACGTCCCGCAGGTCTATCGGCTCGGCGGCCAGGTCCGCGGCGCCGGCGTCGAACCTGCTGATCTCCAGCAGGTCGGACAGCAGGGACTCGAACCGGTCCAACTGGTTCTGCAGCAGTTCCGCGGAGCGCGCCGTGACCGGATCGAAGTCCGTCCGGGCGTCGTGGATGACGTCGGCCGCCATCCGCACCGTCGTCAACGGTGTCCGCAGCTCGTGCGACACATCGGAGACGAAGCGGCGCTGCATCCGCGACAGGTCCTCCAGCTGCTGAATCTTGACCTGGAGGTTCTGCGCCATCTTGTTGAACGACTCGCCGAGCCGGGCGATGTCGTCCTCCCCGGTGACCTGCATCCGTTCCTGGAGCCGCCCGGCCGCCAGTCGCTCGGCGATTCCGGCGGCCATCCGCACCGGCGTGACCACCTGCCGCGTCACCAGCCACGCGATCGCGCCGAGCAGCACCACCACGAATATCCCCGCGGTGGCCAGCGTGCCCTTGACCAGCCCGAGGGTCTTCTCCTCCTGGTCGAACGGGAACAGGTAGTACAGCTGGTAGGTGTTCCCGTTGATGTCCGTCAGCCGCTTGCCCACCGCCAACGCCGGCCGCGGCTTGTGACCGTCGTCGGTCTTGACCATCGTGTACTGCTTGAGCGCGCCGGGATGGCTGCGCACCGCGTCGCTCAGCGACTTCGGGATGCTCTCGTCCGGCAGCACGCTGCCTGAGCCACGCGGTCCGCGCACGCTGCCCGCGTTGCCCCCGGCGAAGGGCGGATCGTCGCCCCGCCCAGGGCTGAGCGCGACGATCCAGTACACGCCCTTACCGCCACTGGCGAACTGCTGGACCAGGCTGTTCAGCCATGTCCCCGAGTCGACCCGGCCCTGCGCAGCACCGGAGCCGGACGCCTGCTGGGTCTGGCTGCCCTTGTCCGCCATGTCCTGCGCAATGGAGAAACCGCCGGTCGCCTGGTTCGTCGCGGCCTTCTCCTTCGCGTCGAGCAGCCCGTTCTGCACCTGGCCGATGACCACGAAGCCGAGCAGCAGCACAACGCCCACCGACATCAGCAACGTGAAGGCGACCACCCGGAGCTGAAGATTGCGCCGCCACAGCCGCACCGCCGGCTGCAGCGGACGCCGCGCCCAGCGCACGAACGAGCGGATCACCGGCAGCAGCCCCTGCATCGGATCGGCCAGCCGACTCTCCAAGCGCTCACGCTCGTACGACGCGCACATGTCAGCCCGGTCCTGCCTTGTAGCCGACACCGCGAACGGTCACGACGATCTCCGGACGCTCCGGGTCCTGCTCCACCTTCGACCGCAGCCGCTGCACGTGCACATTCACCAGCCGTGTGTCCGCCGCGTGGCGATAGCCCCAGACCTGCTCCAGCAGCACCTCACGTGTGAACACCTGCCACGGCTTGCGGGCAAGCGCGACCAGAAGATCGAACTCCAACGGAGTCAGCGCGATCGGCTGACCGCCACGCTTCACCGAGTGCCCGGCGACATCGATCAGCAGATCCCCGATCGCAAGCTGCTCAGGTGTCGGCTCCTCGGCACGCCGCAGCCGCGCCCGCACCCGCGCCACCAGCTCCTTGGGCTTGAACGGCTTGATGACGTAGTCGTCCGCCCCGGACTCCAGGCCGACCACCACATCCACCGTGTCGCTCTTCGCCGTGAGCATCACGATCGGCACACCGGACTCAGCCCGGATCTGCCGGCACACATCGATGCCGTCCCTTCCGGGCAGCATCAGGTCCAGCAGCACAAGATCAGGCTTGGCCTCCCGAAAAGCAGCAAGCGCTTTGTCGCCGTCGGCGCAGAACGACGGCTCGAAACCCTCCCCACGCAGCACGATGCCGAGCATCTCTGACAGCGCGGTGTCGTCGTCGACGACCAGGACTCGTCCCTTCATACCGACCATCATCCCATTTGCATATCGATACCGGTGACCTTTGGTGATCGAGGTCACGCTACGCAACCATTCTCCATGGTTGTACGCAGTTGCGCTGTCCCCCTGTGACAGCCTGTGGATAACTTGTGCCGCGACCGCCAGGTGACCTTACCGGCACACGGCTGCCAGCGTCTCCGCCGTCACCGGCGAGACCACTCCGTTCTCCGTCACGATCGCGGTGATCAACTCCGGCGGCGTCACGTCGAAAGCGGGATTGTAGGCCTGAGTGCCCAGCGGGGAAGGCGCCAGGTCGGTCACCTCGCTGCTCGACCGCTGCTCGACCTCGATCGACGCTCCGTCCGGTGTATCCAGGTCGACCGTCGTCGTCGGCGCCACGACGATGAACGGCACGTGGTGGTAGCGCGCCAGCACCGCAAGGGGATACGTGCCGACCTTGTTCGCCGTCGCACCGTCCGCCGCGATCCGGTCCGCGCCCACCAGCACCGCGTCGACTTCTCCCGCCGTGAACAGCGAGCCCGCGGCGCTGTCCGAGAGCAGCGTGTACGGCATTCCCGCCCGCGCCGCCTCATAAGCGGTCAACCTCGCGCCCTGGAGCAGCGGCCGGGTCTCATCCACCCACAACCGCCGCAGTTCCCCGGCCCGGTGGGCTGCCAGCACCACGCCGAGCGCGGTGCCCTGGCCGCCTGACACCAAGGCACCGGTGTTGCAGTGCGTCAGAACCCGGTAGCCGCCGCCGGGCACGAGTTCGGTCAGCAACTGCCCGCCATGGCGTGCCATCGCGTCGCTCGCGGCGGCGTCCTCGGCGTGCAACGCCCGCGCCTCCGCCAGTGCCGCGGCCGCGGCCTGGTCCGGCGCGGCCTTGCGGTAGGCGGCAAGCGCCCGACGCACTCCGTATCCGAGGTTGACCGCTGTCGGGCGAGCCTGCGCGAGCGACTCGGCCGCGTCCTCCACGTCGTATCCGCGCGCCGCCGCCAGCGCGACACCATACGCTCCGGCCAACCCCAGCACGGGGGCTCCCCGTACGACGAGCGCGCCGATCGCGCCCACGAGCCCCTGCACGTCCGTGCAGGCCAACTCGACTTCCTCCTGAGGTAGTCGGGTCTGGTCGAGCAGTACCAGTACCGGCCCCTCGGGCGGTTCCTCCCATCGCAACGCGGGAATGAAGCCGTTCTCAGGTCGCGTGATGTGATCACCCATATCTCTCAGTCTGCCCTGCCAAACCGTGTTGGCGTCAGCCCATGGCACGATGGCGGCTTGAACCAGCCGAGCAACACGAAGAGGGGCAACCTCCGATGACCAACACTCCGGGCTCTACGACGCCCGGACCCTCCGACTCCCCCGAGCCGGACGGCGGCACCGGTCCCGACCCCGCCCCGTCGGCGACACCCGAACGCCCTGTGCAGAGTCAGACAGCTGATCGGCCTGTACCACCTGTACCGCCGCAAGCTCTGCCGCAGCATCCCGATACGCATCCCGGCTGGTCCCCTCAGCAGCCACCGGCCAACACCACGGGTTGGGCCCGCTGGACGCCACCGCAGGGCAGCCGCCCTCCGCTGCCTCCGGCACAGGGCGGACCCCGCTGGGGCGGCCCTCCCCCGCCCAACGGCTGGCAGCAGCAGGGCCCCTGGACCAGGCCGGCCGCTCCTCAGCCCGGCGTCATCCCGCTGCGTCCTCTGGACGTCGGTGAGATCCTCAACGGCTCCATCGTCACGCTGCGACGCCACTGGCGAGCCATCCTCAGCGTCACCTTCGCCGTCGCCCTCGTCACGCAAGCCATCGCCGTCGTTGTCGAGGGGCTGTTCACCGACAACAGCAGCATCCAGAAGATCGAGAACAACGATCACCCGAGCGCCCACGACGTCCTGCACGCGCTACGCGACGCTTACGCCGGACTGGGACTCACCGCGATCATCGCCGCGCTCGGAGTGCTCACCGCCACCGCCATGCTCACCATGGTCACCAGCCGCGCGACGCTCGGCCGTACGGTGTCGGTCGGCGAGGCTTGGCGCGAGGCCCGTCCTCGCGTGGGCCGGCTCATCGGCCTCTCGTTCCTGCTCGTCTTCCTCTACATCGCGGTACTCGTCGTCACCGTGCTGCCGGGAATCCTTGTCGCTGCGGCGGGTTCGTCGGACGGCGGCGCGGCACTGGCCGTACTCGGCGCTTGTGCGGGCATGGTGTTGATGATCTGGCTGTGGATTCTGCTGAGTCTGGCGCCTCCGGCGCTGATGCTGGAGAACCAGAGCATCGTGGGCGCGATGAAGCGCTCGGCCAAACTCGTTCGCGGCGCCTGGTGGCGTGTCCTCGGGGTGGAGCTCCTGACCGTCGTCATCACGTACATCGCGTCGGCCATCATCGAGTTGCCGTTCACGCTGCTGTCAGCGGCCTTCACGAACGAGTCCTTCTCGTCCTTCTACAACTCCGACAGCAACCCCAGTTGGACGTTCCTCATCATCACCGGTATCGGTGCGGTCATCGGTTCGATGTTCACCCTGCCGATCAGCGCCGGCTCGGTCACCCTGCTCTACATCGACCAGCGAATTCGCCGTGAGTCGCTGGACATCGAGCTGACGCAGGCAGCCCAGCAGGACTGAGCGCTCCCAGCCGAAAGGCTGGGAGAACGCAAAAAAGCCTCGGCCCCCAGTCGGAACTGGGGGCCGAGGCTCAATATTTGTTCGGCGGTGTCCTACTCTCCCACAGGGTCCCCCCTGCAGTACCATCGGCGCTGAAAGGCTTAGCTTCCGGGTTCGGAATGTAACCGGGCGTTTCCCTAACGCTATGACCACCGAAACACTATGAAACTGTCCCACACACCACACACCAACCCAGCCCTATAGCTAGATGGGTGTGTGGTTGCTGGTTGTTTCAGAACTACACAGTGGACGCGAGCACACATGGACAAGCCCTCGGCCTATTAGTACCGGTCAGCTCCACCCCTCACGAGGCTTCCACATCCGGCCTATCAACCCAGTCGTCTACTGGGAGCCTTACCCCATCAAGTGGGTGGGAGCCCTCATCTCGAAGCAGGCTTCCCGCTTAGATGCTTTCAGCGGTTATCCCTCCCGAACGTAGCCAACCAGCCATGCCCTTGGCAGGACAACTGGCACACCAGAGGTTCGTCCGTCCCGGTCCTCTCGTACTAGGGACAGCCCTTCTCAAGACTCCAACGCGCGCAGCGGATAGGGACCGAACTGTCTCACGACGTTCTAAACCCAGCTCGCGTACCGCTTTAATGGGCGAACAGCCCAACCCTTGGGACCGACTCCAGCCCCAGGATGCGACGAGCCGACATCGAGGTGCCAAACCATCCCGTCGATATGGACTCTTGGGGAAGATCAGCCTGTTATCCCCGGGGTACCTTTTATCCGTTGAGCGACGGCGCTTCCACAAGCCACCGCCGGATCACTAGTCCCTACTTTCGTACCTGCTCGACCCGTCAGTCTCACAGTCAAGCTCCCTTGTGCACTTACACTCAACACCTGATTGCCAACCAGGCTGAGGGAACCTTTGGGCGCCTCCGTTACCCTTTAGGAGGCAACCGCCCCAGTTAAACTACCCACCAGACACTGTCCCTGATCCGGATCACGGACCGAGGTTAGACATCCAGCACGACCAGAGTGGTATTTCAACGACGACTCCACCACGGCTGGCGCCGCGATATCAAAGTCTCCCACCTATCCTACACAAGCCGAACCGAACACCAATATCAAGCTATAGTAAAGGTCCCGGGGTCTTTCCGTCCTGCTGCGCGAAACGAGCATCTTTACTCGTAGTGCAATTTCACCGGGCCTATGGTTGAGACAGTCGAGAAGTCGTTACGCCATTCGTGCAGGTCGGAACTTACCCGACAAGGAATTTCGCTACCTTAGGATGGTTATAGTTACCACCGCCGTTTACTGGCGCTTAAGTTCTCAGCTTCGCCACACCGAAGTGTGACTAACCGGTCCCCTTAACGTTCCAGCACCGGGCAGGCGTCAGTCCGTATACATCGCCTTACGGCTTCGCACGGACCTGTGTTTTTAGTAAACAGTCGCTTCTCGCTGGTCTCTGCGGCCACCCCCAGCTCAAGAGGTAAACTCCATCACCAGAAGTGGCCCCCCTTCTCCCGAAGTTACGGGGGCATTTTGCCGAGTTCCTTAACCATAGTTCACCCGAACGCCTCGGTATTCTCTACCTGACCACCTGAGTCGGTTTAGGGTACGGGCCGCCATGAAACTCGCTAGAGGCTTTTCTCGACAGCATAGGATCATCCACTTCACCACAATCGGCTCGGCATCAGGTCTCAGACACATGCCGCCCGGATTTACCTGGACGACGTCCTACACCCTTACCCCGGGACAACCACCGCCCGGGCTGGACTACCTTCCTGCGTCACCCCATCGCTTACCTACTACAAGTCCGGTTCAGCGGCTCCACCACTCCCCCTCACTCCGAAGAGATCAGAGGCGGCTTCACGGCCTTAGCATCGCTCGGTTCAGTACTGGGCGTTTCAAAGCGGGTACCGGAATATCAACCGGTTGTCCATCGACTACGCCTGTCGGCCTCGCCTTAGGTCCCGACTTACCCTGGGCAGATCAGCTTGACCCAGGAACCCTTAGTCAATCGGCGCAAGAGTTTCCCACTCTTGTATCGCTACTCATGCCTGCATTCTCACTCGTGAACCATCCACCACTCGCTTACGCGGCGGCTTCACCCGGCACACGACGCTCCCCTACCCATCCACACTCCCGTTGGGGATATTGCGTGAATGACACGACTTCGGCGGTACGCTTGAGCCCCGCTACATTGTCGGCGCGGAATCACTTGACCAGTGAGCTATTACGCACTCTTTCAAGGGTGGCTGCTTCTAAGCCAACCTCCTGGTTGTCTCTGCGACTCCACATCCTTTCCCACTTAGCGTACGCTTAGGGGCCTTAGTCGATGCTCTGGGCTGTTTCCCTCTCGACCATGGAGCTTATCCCCCACAGTCTCACTGCCGCGCTCTCACTTACCGGCATTCGGAGTTTGGCTAAGGTCAGTAACCCGGTAGGGCCCATCGCCTATCCAGTGCTCTACCTCCGGCAAGAAACACACGACGCTGCACCTAAATGCATTTCGGGGAGAACCAGCTATCACGGAGTTTGATTGGCCTTTCACCCCTAACCACAGGTCATCCCCCAGGTTTTCAACCCTGGTGGGTTCGGTCCTCCACACGGTCTTACCCGCGCTTCAACCTGCCCATGGCTAGATCACTCCGCTTCGGGTCTTGAGCGTGCTACTGAAACGCCCTATTCGGACTCGCTTTCGCTACGGCTCCCCCACACGGGTTAACCTCGCAACACACCGCAAACT
>NZ_CP109018.1:4082500-5975000 GCF_036226785.1 Streptomyces sp. NBC_00669 | reverse complement strand
GGCCGGGCATCTCGTGCTCGGCGAGGGTGATCTCCTTGCGACCGAACGCGGCAAGGGAGAGGTCCGCGACCTTGAAGTCGGTGGCGGTGGTGGTCATACGGGCTGCTCCTCGTGGTGGTCGAGGTGGACATGGACACGGCGCTGCCGCGCGGCATGGCGTTCCGAGTACTACGGACACACCTGTCCCCTTGTGGCAGCGCAATCCGTCGGAGGCCCTCTCTCCCTCGGCCGGTCGTTGTGCGATGACCGCCCGACCGCCATCAGCAGCGACGTCTGGCTACGTATGAATCTACACCGGACGGCGCTTCTGCCGCAGGGGGTCGCGGTCAGCGGCCGCCGGGGGTCTGGTCGGGGTCGGGGCCCGCCGCGGCGGCGGCCGCGCTGTAGATGTCGGGTTCGAGATAGATGACGCGGGCGATCGGCACTGCGGCGCGGATACGTTCTTCGGCCGCGTCGATGGCGGCGGCGACCTGGACGGCGGTGTCGTCGTGGTCCACGGCGATCTTGGCGGCGACCAGGAGTTCTTCCGGGCCGAGGTGGAGGGTGCGCATGTGGATGACGCCGGTGACGGTGTCCCCGTCGGCGATGGCGGTGCGGATGCGGTCGCTGACCTCAGGACCGGCGCCTTCGCCGATCAGCAGGGACTTGGTCTCCGCGGCGAGGACAAGTGCGATGCAGATGAGGAGAGTTCCGATGCACAGGGTGCCGATACCGTCCCAGACCCCGCTGCCGGTGGCGAGGGCGATACCGACGCCGGCCAGGGCGAGGACGAGGCCGATCAGGGCGCCGAAGTCCTCCAGCAGGACGATGGGGAGTTCGGGTGCCTTGGCGCGGCGGATGAACTCGGCCCAGGACAGGCCGCCGCGGGTGTGGTTGGACTCCTTCACCGCGGTACGGAAGGAGGAGCCCTCGGCGAGGATCGCGAAGACCAGGACGCCGACCGGCCAGTACCAGTGATCGACGGGGTGCGGGTGGCGGATCTTCTCGTAGCCCTCGTAGAGGGCGAACATGCCGCCGACGGAGAACAGGACGATCGAGACGAGGAAGGCGTAGACGTAGCGTTCGCGGCCGTAGCCGAAGGGGTGTTCGTCGTTCGCGGCGCGCTTGGCCTTCTTGCCGCCGATGAGGAGGAGCGCCTGGTTGCCGGAGTCGGCCACGGAGTGCACGCCTTCGGCGAGCATCGAGGACGAGCCGCTGAACGCGAAGGCGACGAACTTGGCGACGGCGATCGCGAGGTTGGCGCTGAGGGCCGCGATGATCGCCTTGCTTCCGCCTGACGCGCTCATGGGTGGTGGGTGTCCTTTCGGTCGGCTCGGTCGGCGGGCGCTCGGAACCCGTCGGTTCGGGGGTTCGGACGGGCATTGTCGCAGAGCCCTGTGGCGGCGTCCCGTTCGTCTGGCGGTGCGTCAGGCGGGCTACGCGGTCACGGTCGCCCGGAAGAGGGTGCCCTGGCCGGTGAGTTCGGTGCGTTCGCCGGCTGGGACGTAGGCGGATTCGCCCTGGGAGAGGGTGAGGGTGGCGGCAGGAGAGGAGGCGGCGTGGGAGGCGTCGACGGTGCGCAGGCGGATCTCGCCGCTGGTGCACAGCAGGATCTGCGGGGTGCCGGCGGGCAGTGTGCGGGGGTCGGCGCCGGGGGCGAGGAGGTAGCGGGAGAGGCGGAACTCGTCGATGGGGGCCGGGTAGAGCTCCTCGCCGTCGGGCGCAGCCTCAGGGCGGAGCACGCCCGGGTCGCCGGCCTCGAAGCGGACGATGCGCAGGAGTTCGGGTACGTCGATGTGCTTGGGGGTGAGCCCGCAGCGCAGGACGTTGTCGGAGTTGGCCATGATCTCGACACCGAGCCCGTCGAGGTAGGCGTGCGGGACGCCGGCACCGAGGTAGAGGGCTTCGCCGGGCTGGAGGCGTACGTGGTTGAGCAGCATCGCGGCGATGATGCCGCGGTCGCCGGGGAAGCTGTGGGCGGCCTTGGCGTAGGCGGCGTAGGCGGCGGCGTGGGAGGTGCCCGGGGTCGCTGCCAGGCGGGCAGCGGCCTCGGTGGCGGCGCGTACGGTCTCGGCCATGGCGGCGGGGTCCGCGCCGAGGACGGCCGCGAGGACCTCGCGCAGGGCACGGTCCTCGGGGTGGGCGCGCAGGATGTCGACGTAGGGCGTGAGGGTGGGGACACCCAGGGCGTCGATGAGGTCGGCGGCCTCCGCGGGCCGGCGGAAGCCGCACAGGCCGTCGAAGGGCGACAGCGCGACGATCATCTCGGGCTTGTGGTTGGCGTCCTTGTAGTTGCGCTGCGGGGCGTCCAGGGGAATCCCGCGGGCCTCCTCCTCGGCGTAACCGGCCGCGGCCTGGGCGAGGTCGGGGTGGACCTGGAGGGAAAGGGGCGCGCCGGCGGCGAGGACCTTGAACAGGAAGGGCAGGCGGGGGCCGAAGCGCTTGACGGCGGCTTCGCCGAGTTCCGCGGTGGGGTCCGCGTCGATGACGGCGTCGAGGGCGACGGGGCCGTGGCCGCGGTCGATGCGGGAGGGGGCTCCGGGGTGGGCGCCCATCCACAGTTCGGCTTGGGGCTCGCCCGTGGGCGCGGTGCCGAGGAGTTCGGGGATGGCGGTGGTGGAGCCCCAGGCGTAGGGGCGGATGGTGTTGGTGAGGCGATTCATTCCGGTCATGGTCTCTCGGTCGAGGCGACGGCCAGGTACGCGGCGGCGAAGTCGGTGAGGGCGAGGAGTTCTGCGGCGGTGTCGAGCGGGCTACCGCCGGGAGCGGTGATCTCGCTGAGCGGGGTGTCGTGGGCGTATGCCTGCTCGCGGGCGGCGGGTGCCGCGGAGCCGGGCTGGTCGGGGGCCTCCTGGAACAGGACGATGCGCAGTCGCAGTTCCTGGGTGTCCTCGACCCGGTCGCGGAAGAAGTCGTCGGGGTCGCCGGCCAGGGTGTGGGCGCCTGCCTGCAGGGGGCCGTGAGCGGTGAGGGCGGCAGGCAGTTCGGCGGCGAGTGCGGGCCGCCCGGCGCGGGTGGCGAGGACGGTCGCGAAGCGGCGCGCACCGGCGGCGGCGACCGGGCCCTGGCTCCACAACAGGGGCAGGGAGCCGTCGAGTTCGGCGGCGAGGGTCTTGGCCGGGTTGCTGTAGGTCGCGACGGCCGGCCCGCAGCGGGCGGCGATCGCGTCGAGCCGGTCGGCGACGGCCTGGAGGGCACTGGTGGACGCGCTGATCAGGCCGATCCGGCCGATGAGGGCCAGCACCGGGGTGAGCAGTGCCCAGAACGCGCCGGTGTCGGTCGTCGCCGGGGCGGAGTCGGCGGCCGAGTCGAAGCCGCCGCCCGGGCCGGCGAAGGGCAGCGCGATGCCGTGGACCTGTCCGACGGCGTCGGCCAGCGGGGCTCTGGCCGGAGTGACGGCGGCGGCGGTGCAGCCGCGGCGGTACGCCTGCTCGACGAGATCGGTGAGGCCCTGCTCGGTGCCGTGCTCGCTGAGCAGGAGCAGCAGGTCGAGGGGGCCGGTCCAGCCGGGCAGGGTCCAGCGGGCCTGCGCCGGTGTGGGGCCGGTCGGGGTGAGCAACTGGACCGGGGCCACGCCGGAGCCGAGCGCGGCGAACAGGTCGGCGACGGCGGCGGCCTCGGGACCGCTGCCCGCGATGAGCAGCGCACGCGGACGGCCGTCGGGCCGCAGTTCGGCCAGGCCCGCTTCCTCGGCGAGCCGTAGGGCGGTGCGCACCCGTGCGCCGGCCGCGGCGACGCCGCGCAGCAGTCCGTGGACGTCGGCGCGGGCGAGCGCGTCGGGGTCCTCCAACAGCGACTCGTCGAACAACACGACCTCCCGGTCGGGTGCGGGTACGGCCTGGGGTCAGGCGGGGCGGCGGGCCTCGTCGACGAGGAGCACGGGGATGTCGTCGCGCACGGGGTAGGCCAGGCCGCAGGTGCCGGAGGTGCACAGGAGTTCGGCCGCGGCGTCGTCCTCGCGCAGGGGCGCGTGGCAGGCCGGGCAGGCAAGGATCTCCAGGAGGCTGGGTTCGACGAGCGGCATGGCGGGTCCTCCGTGCGGGTTGCGGCGGTCGTGGGCCGTTGCGGCCTGCGGGTTCAGCCTATCGCCGTGCCCGGTGGCGGGTCGGACCCGCCCGCTTGCCGGCTCCCGTCCGGGCGCGGTCGGGAGCCGGGCGGCCCGTCCGGGCCGCGGTACGGCGCCGCCCGGACGCCCGGTCCCTGCCGGCAACCGGCCGAACGGCGCCGCCGTTCAGGCCCGTCGGCCCGGCGCGGACAGCGCGGTCAGTCGCGGACAATGGCGAGCACCCGGTCGCGCAGGAGCCCGACCGTCGCGGCGTCGCGGGCCTCGACGTTGAGCCGCAGCAGCGGCTCGGTGTTGGACGCGCGCAGGTTGAACCACCAGTCGGGGGTGGAGACGGTCAGGCCGTCGAGTTCGTCGAAGCTGACACCCTCCTCCGCCGAGAAGGCGGCCCGTACGGCGGCGGTACGGCCGGCCTGGTCGGCGACGGTGCTGTTGATCTCGCCGGAGCCCGCGTAGCGGTCGTAGGAGGCGACGAGGGCGGACAGCGGCCCCTCCTGGGTGCCGAGGGCGGCCAGCAGGTGGAGCGCGGCGAGCATGCCCGTGTCGGCGTTCCAGAATTCGCGGAAGTAGTAGTGCGCGGAGTGCTCGCCGCCGAAGACGGCGCCCGTCTGCGCCATCCGCTGCTTGATGAAGGAGTGGCCGACGCGGGTACGCACCGCGGTGCCGCCGTGCTCGGCGATGACCTCGGGCACCGAGCGGGAGGTGATCAGGTTGTGGATGACAGCGGCGCCCGGGTGCTTGGCCAGCTCACGGGCGGCGACCAGCGCGGTGACGGCCGAGGGGGAGACGGGTTCCCCGCGTTCGTCCACCGCGAAGCAGCGGTCCGCGTCGCCGTCGAAGGCGAGGCCGAGGTCGGCGCCGGTCTCGCGGACCTTCTCCTGGAGGTCGACGAGGTTCTTCGGGTCGAGCGGGTTGGCCTCGTGGTTGGGGAAGGTGCCGTCCAGTTCGAAGTACATCGGCACCAGGTCGATCGGCAGGCCGTCCAGGACGGTCGGCACGGTGTGGCCGCCCATCCCGTTCCCCGCGTCCACGACGACCTTCAGCGGGCGGATGCCGGACAGGTCGACCAGGGAGCGCAGGAAGCCCGCGTAGTCGCCGAGGACGTCGCGGGTGGTGATGGTGCCCGGGGTGGCGGCGCCGGCCGGCAGCCCGGTCGCGGACCACTGCTCGGCCAGGTCGCGGATCTCGGCGAGGCCGGTGTCCTGGCCGACGGGTGCGGCACCGGCCCGGCACATCTTGATGCCGTTGTACCGGGCGGGGTTGTGGCTGGCGGTGAACATCGCGCCGGGCAGGTCGAGACGGCCGCTGGCGAAGTACAGCTCGTCGGTGGAGCACAGGCCGATCTCGGTCACGTCCGCGCCCCTGGAGGCGGCGCCACGCGCGAAGGCGTGGGACAGCCCGGGCGAGGACGGCCGCATGTCGTGGCCGACGACGATGGCGGTGGCGCCGGTGACCGTGGCGAAAGCGGCGCCGAAGACCTCGGCGAGCGGCTCGTCCCACTGGTCGGGGACGACTCCGCGGATGTCGTACGCCTTGATGATCTGCGACAGGTCGGGTGACGCCGAAGAACCCGATGATTGGGGCACTGCACACCTCTGCGTTACGGTCCCGGGCGGTCCGGTCCGGACAACCTATCCGAGACGCGGTCCGGGGCCGGCGAGCCTACTGGTCCGGTGACCGCAGGACCCGCAGGTGCCCGCGCCGGGCGACCTCCACCGGGTCGATGTCGCGCGCGGTGGCCGCACCGCCCTGGCCGCGTTCGTGCGGGCGGGCCGCTTCCCTGACCGCGTTGGCGAGGGCTTCGAGGTCGTCGCCGCTGGGCCGGACCGGGCCGGTGTCGGTGGCCAGGCGGACGACCTCCCAGCCGCGCGGCGCGGTGAGCCGCTCGGAGTGCTCCGAGCACAGGTCGTAGCAGTGGGGTTCGGCGTACGTGGCCAGCGGGCCGAGCACGGCTGTGGAGTCCGCGTAGACGTACGTCAGTGTCGCGACGGCGGGGCGGCCGCAAGCGGTGCGCGAACAGCGACGTACAGGGCTCACGAGGTTGGACGGTACCGCACTCTTGAGCGGGCCGCGACGACTCTCCGCCAGGTCACCCGGTCGTGTCGCTCGGCGCCGTTCAGGGCCGGCTACGCCGGATGTACGAGGCTGACCTGCGGCAACCGTCGGAGCACCAGAAGCGGATACCGAGAGTAACGCTGTGGCCGCCGTCGTCACGTGCGTCGGGTTCGCATGCCGGCTGGCGGATATCCGTCACTTCTGTGGCCCGATCCGGTCCCAACGGGAAACGGATCGGGCAGTAACCGGTCACTGTCGCGGTCGCAGACGCGGCCGGCGGCCGGGGCGTGGCTCGCCCGTACGGCGGGCCGGGCGCGGGTGGAGGTGACGCCCTGCTGTGCGGACCCGTCTCGGGGGCTAGGCTCACGCTGATGGACAGTTCGGCCCCCACTCCCCCGCCCCAGCCCGCGCCTCGGCCGCGGCACCGCGACCGCCACGGCCGCGGCATGCGCGGGCCCATCGCGCCCCCGCAGGTGCCGCTCGCGCTCAGCCGGGCCGACGCCTTCGACGACCTGGTGCGCGATGCCGCCGACCGGTTGGAGCGGCGCTGGCCGCAACTGGCCGACGTGGAGTTCGCCGTGCAGGACGTGCCCTGGCCGCAGGACGCTCCGCCGTCCGACGGCGACCCGGTGCCGCTCGGGCGGCTGATCGGCGCGGCGAAGGACCGGCCGAGCCGGATCGTGGTCTACCGCCGCCCGGTGGAGATCCGCGCCAAGGGCCGCGACGAGCGGGCGCTGCTGGTGCACGAGGTCGTCGTCGAGCAGGTCGCCGAGCTGCTCGGGCTGTCGCCGGAGAACGTCGACCCCAAATACGGCGAGGAGTGAGGGCCGCCTTCGCACCCTGGGCGCGAAGGCGGCACGACGGCGCCTGCGACCCTAGGACGCCAGGCGGCGCCAGGCACCCTGGGCGATCACGCACCCCAGGAGGCCAGGCGCCCCAGGACGCTAGTGCTGAAGGACGCGCAGGTCGGATGCGGCCTGCGGCACGTCGACCATCCCCTGGTCGTCCGGCATCGGCTGGATCGTGAACATCGGCACCCCGTCGAGCGGCAGCGCCAGCATCCGTGACGCGTACAACTGCCCGCCGGACAGCCGCTGCACGGTCACCGCGTAGGAGCCCTTGAGGCCGGAGGGCTCCGAGGGAGCCATGGACAGGGTCGAGCCCGCCTTGACGGTGACCGTCTTGCCGGCGGCGGTGCCCGCGGTGGAGCCCGCCGAAGAGGTGATCTTCACGCTGACGTCCTTGCCGGTGGCGGTCAGGGCGAGCGTGGAGCCCTTGGCGCGGTTGTCGGCGACCGTCGCCTGCCGGTCGATCGGGCTGGTCGCGGGCAGGAAGGCGATCTCCTGCTTGCTGCCCTTGCCGCGGGTGATCCGCAGCGCGGCCACCACCGGTACCGGGGAGTGCGAGCTGCTCGATCCGATGACCAGGGACCCGGCGTCGCCCTTGGTGAGGTCCCCGAGGTCGACGGCCGTGGTCATGCCGCTCCGCACGTGCAGCGTCTCGTGGCCGGCCGGGGTGATCGAGCCGGTGGAGGTGGCGAGCTTCAGCGTCAGGTCGGCGTCGTCGGAGCCGGGCGCATAGGTGATCAGGCGGACGTCGGTGGCATCGGCGGGGATGCCCGGCATGACGAGGTCGCCGGCGGGCTGGGCGGCGGCCGGCAGCCAGTCGGTGCCGGCCTTGTTGTCGGTGGCCTGCACGGCCGCACCGACCCGGCCGCTGCGCGCGACGACGTGCACGGTCAGGTCCTGGACCTTGTCGGCGATGAGCGTGGACAGCAGCACCGGCTTGGAGCTGTTGCCCGGGACCGTGATGCCGTCGCCGGTCGAGCCCTTGAGCTGGCCGTCCTTGCCGTACAGGTCGACATCCACCACGGCGGGGGTCTCGTCGGGGTTGACCAGGTGGACGTAGTCCTGGCGGCCGTCCTGGGTGCTGGCACCGGGGAACCAGAACTCGCTGTCGGGGGCGACACACGAGGTGCCGAGCAGGCCGCGGCCGGGGCCGTCGCTCACGACGGTCGTCTGCTGCACGCTCCACCCGGGCGCCAGGGGGCCGTTCGCCGTGCCGATGAGCGCGGGCGAGTCCGACTTGTCGGTGGACGACGTGACGGGCTTGCCGGTGGCGGTGAGCGGCTTGAGCGCCTTGGGTTTGGGCGTGGCCGGCAGCAGCGTGGCGTCGCCGCCGGACGCGCCGGTGCCCGAACCGCTGCCGGGCGGCGTGAAGGACGTGTACGTGGTGTCGGCGAACTCCGACGTCGACGGCTCGGGGCACAGCAGGGTGCTGCGCTGGACCGGCAGGCGCGACGCGGACGCCGCAGGGGCGGTGTGCGAGTCGTCTCCACCGGTCATCGAGGCCGCGCCGGTCAGGACGGCGAGCGCGACCACGGCACCGGCCAGGGACAGGGTGCTGCGGTTCACTGGTAGTCGCTCCCATCGCGGCGCTGGTCGCCATCTGCGTAGTACGGGGCGGGGTCGACGTAGCCGGCCTGGTCGGGATACGGCTGCTGCCCGCCGCCCTGGCCGTCCTGGCCCTGCTGCTCGCCGTACTCCTGCCGCTGCTCGCCGTAGCCCTGTTCGTACGGCGCCTGGCCGTCCTGGGCGGGCTGCTGCGCCGCGTAGGGGTCGTAGCCGGGCTGCGCCGGGTAGCCGTAGGAGTCGCCGTACGCCTGCTGGTCGTACGTCCCGGGCTCGGCCGGGTACGGCTGCTGCCCGCCCTCCCAGCCGGGGGCGCCCTGGGCGTAGGACGGGTCCGGGTAGCCGCCTTCTTGGTAGCCGCCCTCCTGGTAGCCGGTGTCCTGGTACGTGTAGCCGTCGGCGCTCTCAGGGGCCGCGTACGGGTCGTAGCCGCCGGCCGGGGCGGGATAGCCGGGCTGCTGGTCGTAACCGGCTTCCTGGGCCTCCTGGGCCTCTTCCCGGGCGGGCGGTACGCGGACCGGCAAGGGTTCGGCGGGGGCGTCCGGGGAATCGGGCTCCTCGACCGTCGCGGTGGATGGCGCGGCGGCGGAGGTCGAGGCGGCCCCGTCCGCGGCTTCGGCGGCCTCCGCGTCCGCGGCTGCCTGGAGGCGGCGGGCGCGGCGGCCCTCGCCCGTGGCCTGGCCGGGGATGTCGGCGGTGACGGCGCCCTCCGCGTCGGGCAGGTCGTCGTCGATCTCCTGACGGCGGCCGGGCAGCGCGAGCACGACGACGACGAGCAGCAGGAGCGCCTGGACACCGAGCCAGCCGATGTGGGTGATCGGCTCCTTGTAGGTCACGTCCAGGCGGCCGCCGGTGGCCGGCAGGTCGAAGCCCTGCGCCCAGCCGTCGACGGTGACCGGGGTGAGCGCGGAGCCGTCGAGGGTGGCGTGCCAGCCGGAGCCGGCGGTGTCGGCGATGCGCAGCACCCGGCCGGACGGGCCGGCGGGCACCTTGGTGTGCGCCTGGATGCGGCCCGAGGGGACGCTGACGGGCTGGGAGCCCTTGCTGGTGATGGTGATGCGGGCGACGTTCTGGTTGACCTGCCACAGCTCGGTGCCGTCGGACTGGCTGAGCCGGGACAGGCCGGGGGTGCTGTCGAGGACGCGGCCGAAGGAGTGGGGCGCGCCCTTGGGGGCCAGGACGTAGCGGACCGCGTATCCGGCGAGCCGGCTGCCCTGGTCGGCGCCGGACCCCGCGACGAGGTTGGCCACCACGGTGTCCAGGGCGTGGTCGTGGGGTGCCTCGGCGGCGAGTTCGGCGTCGCCTATCCGGGCGCCGGAGCCGCGCACGACGGCGTAGTCAACGTGGCCTTCGGTGCCACTGATCACCAGGGTGCGGGGCTGGTCGCTGGTGGTTGCTTCCTCGGCGACGAACGCGGGCACCTGCTGCGGGTTGGTGCGCTTGAGCGGGCCGTCGGCGCCGTCGATGACCCAGGTGAAGGCGGCGAGCAGCGGGGCGGCGACCGCGGCGAAGGCGACCAGGGCGGCGACCGGCTGGCGCCAGCCGAAACCGCTGGCGGCGATCCGCTCGTTGGCGCCCTCGGCGCCGATCGCGGCGGCGGCCAGCAGCGCGAGACCGTAGACCAGGGTGGCGGGACCGGCCCAGTCCTTGCCGTTCTCGATGACGGCGAAGAGCAGGCCGGTCAGGGCGACGGCCCAGGCGGTGACGATGGCGGTGCGGCGGGTGCCGCGCATCAGGGCGGCGAGGGCGGCCAGCACCACACCGATCAGCAGGAAGCCGCCGGACGCCTTGGGGCCGCCGGGGCTGAGCAGGAGCAGGTCGAGGCCGGAGGCGGTCTTGGTGGAGTACGCCAGGCCGGCCTCGTTGAGCATGCGCCCGGGGTGCGCGAGCAGGGTCAGCGACCAGGGGGCGAGGAGCACCATCGGGGTGACGACCAGGGCGGCCGAGCGCAGGAGCTGCGGCACCAGCAGTTGCTGCTGTCCGCGCACCAGGCGCCAGGCGATCGCTCCGGCGGCGAGCACCAGGGCGATCGGCCAGGTGACCGGCGTGAACGCGGTGGTGAAGGTGAGCATCAGGGCGAGCACCCAGGTGGCGCGCCAGCCGGGACGGGTGCCGCGCTCGATGGCGGAGTCGCTCAGTTGCAGGCCCGCGGAGGAGATCGCGGCGCGCGCCATGAGCGGCAGCAGGATCGCCAGGACGGCGGTGCCCAGGCGGCCGCCGGCCAGCGCGCCGGTCGCGGCCGGCAGGAACGCGTAGGCGACCGATGCCCAGGCGCGCAGCAGGCGGGACTCGACCAGCGGCCGGGAGGCGAAGTAGGCGGTGACGCCGGCCAGCGGCACGGAGGCGACCAGGAACAGGGTCAAGGTCAGGCCGGTGGAGCCGAACAGCACGGTGGCGAAGAGCGCGAGGACCGCGATGTACGGGGGCGCGGCCTGGGTGCCGCCGTTGCCGAGCGCGTGCCAGGAGCCCGCGTAGGTGTCCCACAGGTCGGAGGCGCCGGGGTCGGCCGGGAGCAGGGCGCCGCCGGCCAGCGCTCCTCCGCCGAGCAGGCCGCGGCAGGCGGCCAGGGAGACGACGAGCAGGACGGCGAAGAGCACCGGCCCCGGTTTGCGGGCGATCCGTTTCAGCCGGCCGAACTGCTCCAGCTCCAGGAAGTCGCCGTCCTCGTCGCCGGGTCCGGACTCGACGGCGCCGCCATGGCGGCCGGCGGCGGCGGTCGCGGCGTCGGCGCGGCCGGCGAAGTTGCTGACGACCTGGTCGACGGTGGCGCGCACGGTCGCGCCGGGCGGCGGGAACAGGGGGCGCAGTTCGGACGGCGGTATGGCGCCGCGGCCTCGGCGGCGGCGGGCGGCGAGTACGCGGCCGGGACGCAGCAGGACGCCGAGCAGGCCGACGATCTCGTCGACGGCCTGGCCGGGCACCTTGCCGACGAGGTAGGCGAGGGTGCGCAGCAGGGTGCCGACGACGATGCGGAGCATGACGTACGGGAGCAGCGGGCCGCGGGTGTTGGCCAGGAGGGTGTAGACGGCGCCGGACTTGTCGACGCGGTGCGGGTTGACCGCGGAGCGGCCGGCGCAGTCGACGGGCCGGCGTTCGCGGGAGGCGGCCTCGGCGTGCCGCATCACCGCGTCGGGGGCGATCAGGACGGTGTGGCCGGCGGCGTGGGCGCGCCAGCAGAAGTCGACGTCGTCGCGCATGAGGGGCAGGCGCCGGTCGAAGCCGCCGAGTTCCTCCCACACGTCGCGGCGCACGAGCATGCCGGCGGAGGAGACGGACAGCACGGGGCGGACCTGGTCGTGCTGGCCCTGGTCCTGCTCGCGGCGCTCCAGGCCGGTCCAGCGGCGTCCGCTGCGGGCGATGGAGACGCCGGTCTCCAGGAGTTGGCGGCGGTCGTACCAGCTGCGCAGCTTGGGGCCGATGATCGCGGCGGACGGCGAGGTCTCGGCGGTGCGCAGCAGCGCGGCCAGCGCCCCGGGGTCGGGTTCGCAGTCGTCGTGCAGCAGCCACAGCCACTGGATCGGGTCGCCTTGCGGCTCGGCGGGCTCGTCGTACGCGTCGTCGTTCCAGGTGCGGCTGACGGGGTCCCAGCCGCTGCGGCGGCGCAGGTAGGGCAGGTCGTCCGCGGTCAGGGGCGTGGTGGAGCGGGCGGCCTCCTCGACGGCGGCGCCGAAGCCGGTGCGGCGGGCGAGGTGCAGCACCCGCTGGTCGCCGAGGGCTTCGGCGAGCAGCCGGGCGGAGTCGTCGGCGCTGCCGGTGTCGGCGGCGACGACGTCCTGGACCGGACGGTCCTGCGCGAGCAGCCCCTGGAGGGCCTTGGGCAGCCAGCGCGCGCCGTCGTGCGCGACGAGCACGGCGGTGACGACATGGCGCGGGAACTCAGGGGTACCGGGCGGATGGACGGCCGGTGCTGGGCTGTTCACGGACATCGAGGTTCGGGCCCCGGTTCGCTGGACTGCGGTGGACGCATCAACCCGCCACTGGCGGGGCATGCATCTCGGACGGCCCCCCACACTAACGGCTCACAACGGCGCGGCCGTCCGGGTGTGGGCACAACAGCGGCCCGCCTGCCGTGCCGAAGGGCGCGGGAGACGGGCCGGATGCGAGGTCCCCGAGGGGCGGGAACCGGGTGGGCGGCGGGGTGCCGGCCAGGGATCGGGGGTCAGACGACGCCCTTCTTCAACCGGCGGCGCTCCCGCTCGGACAGGCCGCCCCAGATGCCGAAGCGCTCGTCGTTGGCGAGGGCGTACTCCAGGCAGTCGGAGCGGACTTCGCAGGCGAGGCAGACCTTCTTCGCCTCGCGGGTGGAGCCGCCCTTCTCGGGGAAAAAGGATTCGGGGTCGGTCTGCGCACACAGCGCGCGCTCCTGCCAGCCGAGTTCCTCGTCGGCCTCTTCAGCCAGCAGCAACTGGAACTGCTCGGTCATGCGCGCCCCTGTCTGTCGTGCTTCCCCGTGATGGTGCCTGGCCGTCGGACCACGTCCGGCGGTCCGGCCGAACGACACGAGTGAAATTACAAGTGTGCCGATCCGGGCCAGTCAAGCCGAGATCTGCTATTGGGCCCGTTATTCACTCCGCTGAACCAAGGAGTGACAGATAGTGTTGATATCGGCCTAAACGACCGCATCCGTCAACCATGGCCCTCACGGCCAAACGCTCACGTTCCGTCAGACGCTGCGGTGACGGGCGACGTTCCGTCCGTTCGAGTGAAGCGTTGCGGATCACATTTCGATCACAGAAGCACAACGTCATACCGGGATGGCGCGTTCTCCCAGATCCGGAAGGCAATCCGCATCAGATCTGCGCGGATGCGCCACCTCCTATCCGCACCCCGTCGCGCACAAACCTTTCACCACCCGACCCTGCCGGATCAGGTGAAAGCAGTCGGGCATTTCGGACATTCGGTTGACAGGCCACCGCTCCGACCGCTTTGCTTGCTCTCATGCATGCCGAGCACAACGCGCCCTTCCGGACTCGCCGCCGCGAGTCCTGCTGCGTCGCGCTCGCACAGAGCTGTTGTTGTTCCTCCCGCTGCCGCTGATCCCCTGACCGGCCGCCACGGCCGCCGGCACCTTCCGCATCATGCGCACCCCGAGGAACTCACCCCATGTACTCCGACGTCTCGATCGCCGGTGACCCGCTCGAACTGCCCCACCTGCTCCCGCCGGTGCCCCAACACCCCCACAGCGTCGCGGAGTTCGCCGGGCTGGCCCGCTCCATCGCCGCCGACCGCGCGCAGTGGGCTCCGCAGGTGCGCTACGACGCCACCACCCGTTGGTACGCACGCCTGCGAACCGGCCCCGGCTACGAGGTGTGGCTGCTGAGCTGGCTGCCCGGACAGGGCAGCGGGCTGCACGACCACGGCCTTTCCAGCGGGGTGCTCACCGTCCTGGACGGCACCTTGCACGAACGCGCGCTGACCGCCCGCGGCGAGACCCGCCGCACCCTGACGCCCGGTCACCAGCGCGTGTTCGCCCCCGGCTACGTCCACGACGTCGTCAACGAGTCGCTGGACGGCGCCGTCAGCCTGCACGTGTACTTCCCCGGGCTGACCGAGATGACCCCGTACGCGTGCACGCCCGGCGTCCGCACGCCCGCACAGGCGTAGCCGGCGGGACGGCCCGGCGTCCCCGGTCGCGGGGCTGACAGACTGGGCCCATGCGAATCGTGGTTCTGGCCGGAGGTATCGGAGGAGCGCGCTTCCTGCGCGGCCTCAAGGCAGCGGCGCCGGAGGCGGACATCACCGTCATCGGCAACACCGGAGACGACATCCACCTGTTCGGGCTGAAGGTCTGTCCCGACCTGGACACCGTCATGTACACCCTGGGCGGCGGCATCCACGAGGAGCAGGGCTGGGGGCGGGCCGACGAGACCTTCGCGGTCAAGGAGGAGCTCGCGGCCTACGGCGTCGGGCCGGAGTGGTTCGGGCTGGGCGACCGGGACTTCGCCACGCACATCGTCCGCAGCCAGATGATCAGCGCCGGCTACCCGCTCAGCGCGGTCACCGAGGCGCTGTGCGCCCGCTGGAAGCCCGGGGTGCGGCTGATCCCGATGTCCGACGACAGGATCGAGACGCACGTGCTCGTCGAGGTCGACGGGGAGCGCAAGGCGATCCACTTCCAGGAGTACTGGGTGCGGCTGCGCGCTTCGGTGCCCGCGCACGCGGTGGTGCCGGTGGGCGCGGAGGGCGCGAAGCCCGCGCCCGGGGTGCTGGAGGCGATCGGCAGCGCCGATGTGATCGTCTTCCCGCCGTCCAACCCGGTGGTCAGCGTCGGCACCATCCTGGCCGTGCCCGGCGTGCGGGAGGCCATCGCGGAGGCCGGGGTGCCGGTGGTGGGCCTGTCCCCCATCGTCGGTGACGCGCCGGTGCGCGGGATGGCCGACAAGGTGCTGGCCGCCGTGGGCGTCGAGTCCACCGCTGCGGCGGTGGCGGCGCACTACGGCAGCGGGCTGCTGGACGGGTGGCTCGTCGACACCGTGGACGCGGGCGCCGTCGAGGAGGTCGAGGCGGCCGGCATCCGCTGCCGAGCGGTGCCGTTGCTCATGACGGACCTGGAGGCGACCACGCGGATGGCGCGGGAAGCGCTCGCGTTCGCCGAGGAGGTGCGGGCATGACCGCGGAAGCGCCCCGCTACGAGGTGTTCGGGGTGCCCGGGATCGGCGAGGTGCAGCCGGGTACCGACATCGCCAAGCTGATCGCCGAGGCCGGCACCGACCTCGCCGACGGCGATGTGCTGCTGGTCACGTCGAAGATCGTCAGCAAGGCCGAGGGGCGCGTGGTGGACGCGGACGACCGCGAGGCCGCGATCGACGCCGAGGCGGTGCGGTTGGTGGCCCGTCGCGGGCCGACCCGGATCGTGGAGACGCGGCACGGCTTCGTGATGGCTGCGGCCGGGGTCGACGCGTCCAACACCCCCGCGGGCACCATCCTCCTGCTGCCCGAGGACCCCGACGCGTCGGCCCGCGCCATCCGGGACGGGCTGCGCGACGCGCTGGGAGTGCGGGTCGGCGTCATCGTCACCGACACCTTCGGGCGGCCCTGGCGCGAAGGGCTCACCGACGTGGCGATCGGCGCGGCCGGCGTGCGGGTGCTGGACGATCTGCGCGGCGGCCAGGACTCCCACGGTAACCCGCTGAGCGTCACGGTCACCGCGACCGCGGACGAACTGGCCGCGGCCGGCGACCTCGTCAAGGGCAAGGCCACGGGGCTGCCGGTCGCGGTGGTGCGCGGCCTGGGCGGCGTACTGCTGCCGGCCGCCCCCCGAGCGGATGGCGCCGCGGACGGTAGCGGCAGCGGCACCGGCACCGGCCCCGGTCAGGACGACGACGGCGCGGGCGACATCGGGGCGCGGGCGCTGGTCCGGGTCGCCGCCAACGACATGTTCCGGCTCGGCACATCGGAGGCGGTGCGGGAGGCGGTGTCGCTGCGCCGCACCGTACGGGAGTTCACCGACGTCCCCGTGGACCCCGCCGCCGTACGGCGTGCCGTGGCCCTCGCGGTGACGGCGCCCGCCCCGCACCACACCACGCCCTGGCGGTTCGTGCTGCTGGAGACGCCCCAGGTGCGGGTGCGGCTGCTCGACGCGATGCGCGACGCCTGGGCCGCGGACCTGCGCGGGGACGGCTTCTCCGAGCAGAGCGTCGCCAAGCGGCTGCGGCGCGGCGACGTGCTGCGCAAGGCGCCGTACCTGGTGGTGCCGTGCCTGGTCACCGAGGGCGGCGCACACCCGTACCCGGACGCGCGGCGGGCGACGGCCGAGCGGGAGATGTTCCTGGTCTCCGGCGGCGCCGGCGTGCAGAACTTCCTGGTCGCCCTGGCCGGCGAGCAGTTGGGGTCGGCGTGGGTGTCCTCGGCGCTGTTCTGCCGCGACGTGGTGCGGGAGGTCCTCGACCTGCCGCCCTCCTGGGACCCGCTCGGCACGATCGCGATCGGGCGGCCGGCGGAGGCGCCCGCGCCCCGGGCCGAGCGCGCGGCCGAACCGTTCCTCGCGGTGCGCTGACCGCCCCCGGCGGGCGGCGGGCCGTCCCCGCGGCCGACCGGTGCGGCTTCAGTGGTGGCGGGGCGGCGCCATCCGCGGCGCGCGCCGGGGCGGTGCGGGCGCGGCGAGCAGGATCAGCCGGGTGGCGCGGTGCCGCTGCCCTTCGTACGGGGCGAGCAGGCGCAGCATCGTCTCGTCGTCGGAGCGCGGTTCGCCGGTGAGGGCGTAGCCGATGTGATGCGGGAGGTGGAGGTCGCCGACGGTGACGGCGTCGGGGGCGCCGTGGCTGCGCTGGAGGGTTTCCGCGGCGGTCCACGGCCCGATGCCGGGGACCGTACAGAGCAGGGCGGCTGCGTCCTCGGCCGGGCGGTCGGCGAGGGAGTCCAGGCGGGCGCCGAGGCGGACCGCGCGCAGGACGGCGGAGGCCCGCTTGTTGTCGACGCCGGCGCCGCGCCAGTCCCACGACGGCACCCGGGCCCAGCCGCGCGGGTCCGGCATGACCCGCATGCCGCGCGGGATGTCGGCGCCCTGCGGCCCCGGGGCGGCCTCGCCGTGCTGGAGCAGGAGCAGCCGCCAGGCGCGGTACGCCTCGATCGTGGTGACCTTCTGCTCCAGTACGGACGGGATCAGCGATTCCAGCACCAGGCCGGTGCGGGTCAGCCGCAGTCCGGGGTGCCGCCGGTGGGCGGCGTGCACGATGCGGTGCCGCGGCACGAAGGCGGACGGGTCGTCGTCGGCGCCGAGGAGCGCGGGGAGGCCGTCGAGCAGCCACTGGGCGCCCGGGCCCCAGGCCGTGCCCTCGATCGCGGCCGGGCTGCCGGTCAGTCGCAGGGTGCCGGGACCGGCGGGGGTACGGCTGGCCCGCCACACCGTGCCGTCGGGGGCGATGCGGAAGGCGGGGTCGCCGCCGCCACGGCGCAGCGGCATGAGGGTGCGGCGTACGTCGAGCGGGGCCGGGGGCACCCACGTACGCGTGCGGCCCGGCGCCGGGGAGGGCGGCTGCGTCGGGGCGGTCGCCTGCGCGGCGGCCGCCCGCGGGGGCGCGGTCTCTTCGGGCACCCCGGAAGGGTATAGCGCGCCGCCGGGGAGCCCCGCCGCGAACGTCACGGTTCGCCCCGGGCCGGCCCCGGCGGCCGCTTGCCGTGTCGGTCGCCGTGCCGGGTTACCGGTCGGGCTACCGGTCGGGCTACCGGTCGGAGGAGAAGCGGATGGCGGCCGCGGGGAGGCGGGCGTCGCACCAGACGCGGGCGCCGCGGAGGAGTTCGTTGTCGGAGCCGACGTCGGCGTTGTCGCCGATCACCGCGCCGACGAGGACCGTACGGGAGCCGACGCGGGCGTTCGCGCCGACGAGGCTGTCGCGGATCACCGCGCCGGGGGCGATGTGGGCGCCGGACAGGATGGCGCTGCCCTCGACGAGGGCGCCGGAGCCGATGACGGCGCCGGGGGCGACGGAGGTGCCGCCGAAGAGTTTGGCGTCGTCGGCGACGACCGCGCCGGGCAGGACGAGGTGCTCGCCGCGGCGGCCGGGGACCGCGGGCGAGGGGGCGCGGCCGAGGACGAGATCGGCGGAGCCGCGTACGAAGGCTTCGGGGGTGCCGAGGTCGAGCCAGTAGGTGGAGTCGACCATGCCGTGCAGGTGGGCGCCGTCGGCGAGCAGTCCGGGGAAGGTCTCGCGTTCGACGGAGACCGGGCGCCCGGCGGGAATCGCGTCGAGCAGGGCGCGGGTGAAGACGTACGCGCCGGCGTTGATCTGGTCGGTGACGATCTCCTCGGGCGTCTGCGGCTTCTCCAGGAACGCGGTGACGCGGCCGTCGGGGTCGGTGGGGACGAGGCCGAAGGCACGCGGGTCGTCGACGCGGGTGAGGTGCAGCGACACGTCGGCGCGGTGGGTGCGGTGGGCGGTGACGAGGGCGCGGATGTCCAGGCCGGTGAGGATGTCGCCGTTGAAGACGAGGACCGGTTCGTCGGGCGCGGAGTGCAGCCGGTGGGCGACGTTGCGCAGGGCGCCGCCGGTGCCGAGCGGATCGGTCTCGGTGACGTACTCCAGGTGCAGGCCGAGCGCGGAGCCGTCGCCGAAGTGCGGTTCGAAGACCTCGGCCAGGTAGGACGTGGCCATCACGATGTGCTCGACACCGGCGGCGCGGGCCCGGGCCAGCTGGTGGGTGAGGAACGGGACCCCCGCGGCCGGGACCATCGGCTTGGGGGTGTGTACGGTGAGCGGGCGCAGTCTGGTGCCCTTGCCGCCGACCAGCAGGATCGCCTCGGTGGCGGGACGTTGGGTCGGATCGGCTGTACCGGCCGCGGAGGCGGGGTGTGCTCGCATGGGAACGATAGTGGCATAAGCGGTAAACCCGATAAACCATCATCTGATAACTCGTCAACCGTTTCGCCACCCCGTCCGACGGCCGCACCGCGCGGCGCCGCGGATCTTCCCAGGTAGCCTGACCGGCGTGACCTCCAGCGCACTGACTCCCGCCGGACTGCTCGCCGACGCGCTGCGCGCGGACCCGGGCCGCCCGTTGATCACGTTCTACGACGATGCGACCGGCGAGCGGGTCGAGTTGTCGGTGGCGACGTTCGCCAACTGGGTGGCGAAGACCGCGAACCTGCTCCAGGACGGCCTCGGCGCCGAGCCCGGCGACCGGGTGGCGCTGCTGCTCCCGGCGCACTGGCAGACCGCGGTGTGGCTGCTGGCCGCGTTCTCCACCGGCGTGGTCGCGGTGCCCGGCGGCGACCCCGCGGACGCGGACCTGGTGGTGAGCGGCCCGGACACGCTGGCGGAGGCGGAGAGCTGCGGCGGCGAGCGGATGGCGCTGGCGCTGCGGCCGCTCGGCGGGCGGTTCCCGCAGCCGCCGCGGGGGTTCGCGGACTACGCCGTCGAAGTGCCGGGCCAGGGTGACCGGTTCGTACCGTATGTGCCGGTGGGTCCGGACGACCCGGCGCTCGAACTCCCGGGCGGCGAGGTGCTGACCGGCGGCGAGGTGGTGGTCAGGGCGCGCTCCGAGGCCGACGTGCTGGAGCTGTCACCTGGCTCGCGGCTGCTGTCCGGACTGCCTTACGACGGCTGGAACGGCCTGGCCGCGGGGCTGTTGGCGCCGCTCGCCGCCGAGTCCTCCGTCGTCCTGTGCCGCCACCTCGACCAGTTGCCGGCCGACGGGCTGGCCCGCCGCAAGGACGCGGAGCGGGTCACCCACACGGCAGTGCCGGACGCCGGCTGAGCGCCCGCTGATCGCGCGGGTGTCGATCCTGCATGAGAACTTCCTCAACTCCCGCACGTAATGGGTGCCCTGGGCAACCCTTGAGGCGTTTCGACAGTCTGAACGAATGCCGTGCGGGTACTCGGGTCCGATCCCCCGGCGACTGATGACGCCCGGCGCGATCCGCCGGGCCCCTGACCGAGGGACGGGCACGACGTGACCACGCCAGCAGAGCCACCGCAGGACGACTCCGCCGCCGACGCGGCGGACGGCTCCGCGACGGAGGCGGCCGACGCAGCGGACCAGAGCGACACGGACTCCGACGGCCCCGACGCGGACGACGGCTCCGACGCCGACAAGGGTTCGGATTCGGGCGAGGCTTCGGATTCGGGCGAGGGTTCCGATACGGGCGAGGACGCGCCGAGTTCGGCAGCCGCACCCGTCGCCGAGCCGACCGCCGAGGGCACCGCGGACGCCCCGAAAGAGCCCGGCCCCCCAGAAGCATCGGACGCCTCGGACGTACCGGAAGTACCGGACGTACCGAACGCCCCCGAGATACCCGGCATATCGAACTCGGCGACCGCCGAGGACTCCCCCGAGGACGCCCCCGGCACCCCGGAGACGGCAGTCGCCGCGGCCGCGGCGGACACCCCCGCCGCCCCCGCCCCCCGGCGCCGTTTCCGCTGGCTGAAGGTCGTCGCGATCAGCACCGCCGTCCTCGTGCTGGCCTGCGCGGGTGGCGTCTGGTACGTGTACCAGCAGCTCAACGGCAACATCACCACCGACACGGTGACCGAGAACGAGCTTAAGGCGCAGGCGTCGCAGCGCCCGCCCGAGGGCCCCGCCTCGACCGAGAACATCCTGCTGATCGGCTCGGACATCCGCGACGGCGCCAACGCGAAGTACGGCAAGGACAGCGGGCAGCGCTCGGACACCACGATCCTGCTGCACCTGTCGGCCGACCGCAGCAACGCCACCGCGGTGAGCATCCCGCGCGACCTGATGATGCACGTGCCGAAGTGCACCAAGTCCGACGGCAGCACGGTCAGCCCGGCGTTCGAACAGTTTAACTGGGCCTTCCAGTTCGGCGGCGCGGCCTGCACGATCCGCGCGGTCGAGGAGCTGACCGGGGTGCGGGTCGACCACCACCTGATCGTGGACTTCAGCGGCTTCAAGAAGATGGTGAACGCGGTCGACGGCGTCGAGATCTGCACGCCGGAGCCGATCGACGACAGCTACTCGCGCCTCCACCTGTCCGCCGGCAAGCACAAGCTCAACGGCGAGCAGGCGCTGGGCTACGTACGGGTCCGGCACGGCATCGGTGACGGCAGCGACACCGAACGGATCAGCCGCCAGCAGGACTTCCTCGCGTCGCTGATCAAGAAAGTGCAGAGCAACGGGGTGCTGCTCAACCCGGGGAAGGTGTACCCGCTGCTGAACGCGGCCACCCACTCGCTGACCGCCGACCCCGGCCTCAACTCGCTCAGCGAGCTGTACTCGCTCGCGCAGCGCCTGCAGAAGATCCCCACCGGCGCGATCCACTTCGTCACCACGCCCGTCGAGCAGTACGTCAAAGACCGCAACCGCGACCAGCTGGTGGAGCCCGACGCCGACAACCTCTTCGCCGCGGTGCGCGCCGACCAGCCCGTGCGGGTGAGCAGCGACGGCAAGAGCAGCGGTTCCCACGGCGGCTCCAGCACGGCCCCGGGCAGCCCCGACCCGTCCGGAACCCCGTCGGGCAGCACCTCGGGCACCCCGTCGAACACGCCCTCGAGCACCCCTTCGAACACCTTGACGTTCAAGGGAACGACGGCCGACCGAGACATCTGCGGCGAAGGCCGATGAACTAAGGTAGGGCGCTCCGGCCACTGCGGATGGAGGTCCCGAGCGACCGTGGACACGCAAGGCTCCGGGTACGTCGACCCGGCGGACCAGTGGGTGCTCGACCCGGTCACGGGCACCTACCAACTGCGGCTGGAACCGGCCGAGTCGGCGGACCCGCCCGCAACCGGCTCCGTATCTCCGCAGGAAACGCCGGCCGCCTCCGCCGCTCCGGCCGCTCCCGTGGCGCCCGCCGCCGTACCGCCGGACGCCGCCGTACCGCCGCCCGCCGCCGTACCGCCGCCCGCCACCCCGCGCGCCCCGGGCAGCCGCCGGGCCCCCTCCGGCCGGGGCGCCCGGCGCGCGCACGGGGCCGCGAACGGAACGGCGACCGGGGGCGCCCCGAGCCGCCGCAAGCCCAAGCAGCGCAGGAGCAAGGCGATGCTGTGGACGGCCGGCACCATCGGCCTCGCGGTCGTCGCCGGCGGGATCGGCGGCTACGTCGCCTTCCACCGCTCCGGCACCGTGGTCCACGCCGTGGACGTCGGCAACGCGGGCAGCGCGGCCTTCTCCACCACCGGGCAGATGAACGTACTGGTGCTGGGCACCGACAGCCGGGCCGGCCTCGGCCACGAGCACGGCACCGCGGCCGCGACCGGGCAGGCCGACACCGCGGTGCTGCTGCACCTGTCGGCCGACCGGAGCAACGCCACCGCGGTGAGCATCCCGCCCAACCTGGTCACCGATGTGCCCGAGTGCCCGGTGGGCAACACGGTGGTGAAGGGCGCGAGCGGGCAGCGGTTCTCCACGGTGCTCGCCGGGCGCGACCCCGGCTGCGCGATGCGGCTGGTCACGCAGCTCACCGGGGTGCGGGTGGACCACTTCCTGATGGTGGACTTCGCGGCGGTGCAGAAGCTGACCACGGCGCTCGGCGGCGTGGAGATGTGCCTGAAGGAGCCGCTGCGCGACCCGGCGTCCGGTCTGTCGCTGGGCGCGGGCAAGCAGAAGGTGGCCGGCGCGCAGGCGCTGGCGCTGGTGCGCGCCGAGCGGGAACTGCCCGGCTCGTCGGGTGTGCCCGCCGGCGGCGACCTGGCCAGGGTGCAGGTGCAGGAGCGGTTCCTGGCCGCGCTGTTCCGTACCGCCACCTCGGGCGCGACCCTGACCGATCCGAAGAAGCTCACCGCGCTGGCCACCACGGCGGCGAGCCTGCTGACCGTGGACACCCCGATCGGCAGCGTCAGCGCGCTGGACGACCTGGCCGGGGAGTTCGGCAAGGTCGACGGGAAGCACTTCACGTTCGCCGAGCTGCCGGTGAAGGACAACCCGGCCGACGGCACCCACCATACGGTCGTCCTCGACAAGGCGAAGTCGACGCAGCTGTTCGACGTGGTCAAGCAGGACATCTCGCTGTCGCGCGGCCCGGTCGGGACCGACGCCAAGCTCGTCGGCGCCAAGGCCACCCCGCACGACACGCGGGTGACGGTCTACAACGGCACCGGCACCTTCGGCGCCTCCCAGGACGTGCTCGCCTGGCTGCAGAACGACGAGGGCGTCAACCGCTCCGCCAACGGCGGCGACTCCTCGCAGCACCCCGCGAAGACGACCCTGCGGTACGCCCCCAACCAGGCCGACCAGGCCCGCTCGCTCGCCGCGATGATGGGCCTGCCCGCCTCGGCCCTGATCGAGGGCACCAAGGACGTGCCACCGCTCACGTACATGTCGCTCACCCTGGGCGCGGACTACACCGCGCCCGGCACCCCCATCGCGTTGCCCACCACCCCGCCCAAGGGCCTGAAGTCGATCACCGCGGACGACACCACCTGCGTGGGATAGGTCACACTCCTGATTGTCCGGTGATGACCCATGTGTCCGGTCCCGCAACCCCGTTGACGGCGACGCGGCGAGCCGGCGGGCGTTTCGGGTGCCCGGTGCCCATGGGCTCCGGAGCACCGGTGTGAAAGCATCACCGGCATCGGCAGCGTGACGCCGACCGTCGTTGTCGGCCGCGAGGGCGCGGCCTCGCCGGTGGTGGGGGATGTGCGGTGCCCGCGGTACACGAAGTGCCCGCTGGTCGCGTCCGGCCGGCGCACACGGTGTGTACGGTGCGTCACGCGCGCGGCCGCCCGGGGGGACCAGGCGGCGCGACGCACGGCGTGAGAGGTCACAGCAAGTCACAGGCACCGGGTTGCAACTATGGCCGGTGCCTGACCGTCTGACATGAGGACGGTCTGAGAAGACGGTCTGAGCAGCAGACGGCGAAGACAGGATGACGGCTGGCACAGCCACCGGTGACAGTGGAGGAGTCCCCATGCGCGACGGCAGGGCGGGAGGGCCCGGATACGGGGCCGCTTCCAACCCCGGCGGCCCGGAGTGGGACCAGGGCTCCTACCACGAGGGGTACCCGCAGGACCTCCGCCAGGGCCGGCCTCCCGGCGACCCGTCGTACGCCCGCTACGAGAACGACTTCGCCCCGGCCGCGGAGCCGCCGCTGCACGACGGCGCGATACCCGGGCCGCGTTCGGCCGGGTACCCGACCGAGCGCGGCGGCGGCGCGGACGGCGCCGGCGACGGGATCGGCGACGGTTCTGGCTCCGGCGGACCGGGAGGTCCGGGCGGACCCGGCGACTCCGGCGGACCCGGCGACTCCGGCAGTTCCGGTGACGGCACCGGCCCGGCCGGTCAGGGCGGCGGCCACCGGCGCGGCGGGCGGCGCAAGGCCAAGAGCCGCAAGCGCAAGGTCATCCGCTGGGTGGCGATCGTGGTCGCGGTGGCCGTCCTCGGTTCCGCGGGCGCGGCCTACGGCTACTACGAGTACCTCGCCAGCAAGATCCGCAAGGGCGAGCGCAGCAGCGGCAAGACCACCGTCGCCAAGTCCAAGGCGAACTCGGCCGGCCAGACCCCGATGAACATCCTCATCCTGGGCTCGGACACGCGCGACGACCCCGAGGACGCGAAGCTCGGCGGCGCCGCCGACGCGGCCGGCGCCCGGGCCGACGTGATCATGATCGCGCACCTGTCGGCCGACCGCAGCAACATGTCGGTGGTCAGCATCCCGCGCGACACCCGGGTGGACATCCCCGAGTGCACCGACCCCAAGACGCACCACGTGTACGCGAAGAAGAACGCCATCATCAACGAGTCGCTCGGCCGGGGCGGCGCGGGCTGCACGCTGGCCACGGTGCAGAACCTCACCGGCCTCTACATCGACCACTGGCTGACCATCGACTTCGCCGGCGTGGTGAAGATGGCCGACGTGGTCGGCGGCGTCGAGGTCTGCGTCAAGGAGAACGTCGACGACCACCCGACCACGGCCCAGCCCGGCGGCTCGCACCTGCACCTGACCAAGGGCACCCACACCGTCAAGGGCAACCAGGCGCTCCAGTGGCTGCGCACCCGGCACGCCTTCGGCAGCGACGCGGGCCGCTCGAAGGCCCAGCACATGTACATGAGTTCGCTGATCCGCAAGCTGCGCGGCCAGGATCTCTTCACCGACCCGGCGAAGCTCAACAAGATCGCCACCACCGCGATGTCCGCGTTCGAGGTGTCCTCCGAGATCGGCACCCCGAAGAAGCTCTACGACCTCGGGATGCAGCTCAAGACGATCCCGCCGGACCGGATCACGATGGCGACCATGCCGCACATCGCCGACCCGGAGGCCCCCGACGCGCACTACCTGCCGGCGCCGAGCGCCGCCACGGTCTGGTCGCTGCTGCGCAACGACGTGGCGATGGACGCCAACGGCAAGGCGAAGACCGGCACCGCGTCGCCCAAGCCGAGCACGTCGGCGCCGTCGGGCCCGGCGGCCGAGGCCGCGGCGAGCATCCCGGTCACCGTGGTCAACGGCACCGCGGGAAGCGCGGACGGCGTGGCGACCCCCGGCCGCGCCGGTTCGATCGCCCAGACGCTCGGCACCGCCGGCTTCACCAAGGCCGAGGCGAGCCAGAACACCGCGCCCCGGGAGAGCACCGTGCTGAACTACCCGTCCAGCGGCGGCGCGCAGAGCAAGTCCGACGCGCTGTCCGTGGCGAAGGCGCTGAAGATCCCCTCGAACAACGTCAAGGCGTCCTCCGACGTGCAGACGATCACCCTGACGATCGGCTCGGACTGGAAGAGCGGCACCGACTACAGCAAGACGCTGCCGAAGGCGGGCTCCGTGCCCGACGACGCCGATGTGATCAACGGCGCCGACACCAAGGGATGCATGGACATCCTGCCGACCTACCAGTTCTGACCGCCGGCGCGGATACGGCAGCCGGTACGGATGCGGCGGCCGGCGCGGATACGGCGAGGGAAGCGGCGAGGGCCCACCGGAACTTCTCCGGTGGGCCCTCGCCGTACTGCTGTGGCGCGGCGGGCGACGGCTACACGTCGGCCGGCGCGGGGCGTGCGGGGCCGGTCACCGCGGGACGGCGGCCGGCGATGACCCGGCGGGCCAGCGAGCGCGGGCTGGTGAGGAAGCCGAAGCCCCAGCACATGTGCATGGTGGCCAGCGCGAGCGGGACCCGCAGCCGGGCGCCGACCGGCAGGCCGCGCCCGGCCGGCAGCGAACCGGCGGTGATGCCGACGACGTACGCGGCCGGAACGGCCAGGGCCCACGGGGTGAGGGCGGCGCCGACCACGATGCCGGCCGCATTGGCCAGCAGGGCCGCCGGGGCGGCGAGGTAGCGCAGGTTCACCGAGCCGCGGTGGTAGCGGGTCACCACGCGGCGCCAGCGGCCGTAGTCCCTGTACTGCCTGGCGAGGGTGCGCACGCTGGGCCGGGGCCGGTAGGAGACCCGCAGTTCGGGCGAGAACCAGATGAGGTGGCCGGCCTCGCGGATGCGGTGGTTCAGCTCCCAGTCCTGGGCGCGGACGAACTCCACGTTGTAGCCGCCCTGCCGCTCCAGCACCTCGCGGCGGAAGACGCCGAGGTAGACGGTGTCGGCGGGGGCGGCGGGCCCGCCGGTGTGGAAGGCCGCGTTGCCGACGCCGATCTTCGACGTCATGGCGGCGGCGACCGCGCGCTCCCAGTCGTTCTCGCCCTCCGCGTGCATGAGACCGCCGACGTTCGCCGCGCCGGTCTCCTCCAGCAGGCGGACGGCAGTGGCGATGTAGTCCGGCGCGAGCATGCCGTGGCCGTCGACGCGGACCACGACCGGGTGCCGGGACGCCTTGATCGCCGCGTTGAGCGCGGCGGGGGTGCGGCCGGTGGGGTTGGGCACCGTACGCACCCGGGAGTCCTCCGAGACCAGCTCCGTGGCGATCGCGTCGGTGCGGTCCGCGGACGGGCCGAGCGCGATGACGACTTCGAGCTCGCCCGGGTAGTCCTGCTCCAGGATGTGCCGGACGGAATCGCGCAGGTGACGCTCTTCGTCGAGCACCGGCATGATCACGGAGACCGCCGGGAGCGGGACGGGGGTGACGGCGTTCATCCCATCAAACGTTACCGCTAACGGGGGACACCAGCGCGTGGGGTGAGGACTGACAGTCCTATTTGTCCCTAGCCTGAACGGGTCTGTACGCAGCCGCTGTGTCGCAGTGCGTCGTCCTGCCCGCATCGCGACGGCTGCACCGCTCTGTTCGGAGGTCGCCCGTGCCGCCCACCCGAAGCCGCCAGTCGTCCTCCGCGGTCCGCCCCCCGGTCCCGGGACCGGTACCGGCGTCGGCTCCGGCGCGGGTCCCGGCACCGGCCCGCGGCGCGGCGCGGCGGCGGCCCGCGGGCGGACGGCGGCCGCGCCCGCGCCCGCCGGTCCGGCTCAGCACCCGGATCGCGGGCGGGGTGGCGCTGCTGGTGATCACCGCCAGCGGCGTCGGCCACGCGGTGGTGGCCGGGCTGAACGGCGCGATCAACCGGGTGGACGCCTTCGGCGGCATGCAGGACCGCCCGGGAGACAGCAAGGGCACCAACTTCCTGCTCGTCGGCACCGACGGCCGGGACGGCCTGAACCCGGCGGAGAAGAAGCAGTACCACCTCGGCGGCGCGCCCTGCCACTGCACGGACACGATCATGCTGGTGCACCTCTCGCAGGACCGGCAGCGCGCGAGCGTGGTGAGCATCCCCCGCGACACGTACGTGCAACTGCCGGACGTGGGGCCCGCGGCCGTACTGGCGAAGCGGCGGGGCGCCGCGCCGAACGCCAAGGCGACGGAGCCGCACGGCAGCGGTACGGCGAGATCCGGCGGCCCGACGCCCGCGGCCGCCACCGCGAGGGCCACCGCGACCGCCACCTCGGCCGGCGGGAAGCCGCTGGTCCCGACCCACCCCGCGAAGATCAACGAGGCGTACGCCGACGGCGGGCCCCAACTCACCGTCAGCACCGTCGAGAAGCTGACCGGCGTGCACATCGACCACTACCTGGAGGTCGACTTCGTCAGCTTCATGAAGACCGTGGACGTGCTCGGCGGCGTCCCGGTCTGCACCACCCGCCCACTGAAGGACTCCTACAGCGGCCTGGACCTGCCGGTGGGCACCACGACGCTCAACGGCGGGGAGGCGCTGCAGTACGTACGCTCCCGGCACATCGACGCCGACTCCGACCTCGGGCGGATGCGGCGCCAGCAGCAGTTCGTGGCCCAGGTCATCCACAAGATCACCTCGGGCGGCACCCTGGCGAACCCGATGAAGCTGGAGAAGGTGGCGGGCACCGTGCTGGGCTCGGTCCGCGCCGACGAGGGGCTGGAGCCGACCGACCTGATCTCGCTGGCCCGCAGCATGAAGGGCTTCACCTCCGACGCCTCGGAGTTCGAGTCGGTGCCGCTGAGCAACCTGAACTACAACGTGCCCGGCGTCGGTTCCACGGTGAAGTGGGACACCGACAAGGCCGGCAAGCTGTGGGCGGCGATCCGCGCCGACCAGCCGCTGACGGCGCACCACGCCGCGTCGGGGTCGTCGAGGCACTCCGGATCGTCCGGCTCCTCCGGGTCTTCCGGGCCCTCCGGTGCGGAGGGCGCGACGTCGGGCGCCTCCTCCGCCAATGCGGTCAAGGTCGATGTCGCCCCCGGCTCCATCAGCGTGCAGGTCGCGAACGCCACCGGGGTGAACGGCCTGGCCGGCACCGCGCAGAAGGCGCTGCACGCGACCGGCTTCGCCACCCCGGGGCTGCCCGTCACCGCCGACCGGCACGCCCAGCACACCACCATCCGGTACGACCCCCGGTGGGACCGCTCGGCGAAGTCGCTGGCCGCCGCGCTGCCCGGCGCGCGACTGGTCCAGGCGAAGGGGCAGGGTCCGGTGATGCGGGTCACCCTCGGCATGGACTTCAAGGGCCGCACGGTGCGGCCGGTGACCACGCAGGCGCCGAAGCCCGCGTCGCAGCCAGCGTCGCAGCCCGCGGGCAGCGGGCAGACCAGCGACGTGGTGGGCTGCTGACCCGTCGCCGAGCGGCCTGCCCGGCTGCCGCTGTCCGTCCGGCTGCCGCTGTCCGTCCGGCCGGAGCTGTCCGTCCCGCTGCCGCTGTCCGTCTCGCTGCCGCTTGTCCGTCCGGCCGGAGCTGTCCGTCCTGCTGCCGCTGTCCGTCTCGCTGCCGCTTGTCCGTCCGGCCGGCGCTACCCGTCCAGGCCCTCCGCGGCCCGCTCGCGGCGCAGCTCCAGGATCGCCCGGCGACGGGCCAGCCGGTGGGTGCGGCGGATCTGGGCCTCCTGCCAGCGGCCCCGGTCCCGGTCGGTCTCGGGGAGCAGCGGCGGCACCGGCCGCGGCTTGCCGTCGGCGTCGACGGCCACGAAGACCAGGTAGGCGCTGGCGACCTGCTCGCCGGGGCCGGCCTGGTTCCACCGCTCGGCAACCACCCGTACCCCGACCTCCATGGAGGTCTTCCCGGTCCAGTTCACCTGGGCCTTGACCTTGAGCAGGTCGCCGACCCTGACCGGTGCGAGGAAGGCCATCTCGTCCATGGCGCCGGTCACCGCCGGGCCCTCGGAGTGCCGGCCCGCGACGGCGCCCGCCGCGTCGTCCACCAGTTTCATCACGACGCCGCCGTGCACGGTGCCCAGCAGGTTCGTGTCATGGGCGCTCATGATGTGCGAGAGCATGATGCGGGAAGCGGAGGTGGGCTTGCCCGGGAGGACCGGGACCTGCGGGGTGGGCAGCGGTTCCGGGGCGGCGGATGAGTCGATCACGTCCCCCACTGTAAGTCCGCCGTGAAATGTGTCGCGGTCCTGTATGCGTCTGTCGCGGATGTGCTGCGGCCGGTGGCCGAATGCATCGGATCTGCTACAGAACCGCCGGTGATTGCGGGTCCCCCGCCGGGTCCGGGCACACTGGCGGACATGAACGGTAGGAGCGATGACACCGAGCGGCGCAGGCTCGCCGAGCCTCCGCTGCCCCCAGAACTGTCGCCGCGCCGTGCCGCCGCTGCCCACGGCGGGGTCCCGCCGCAGCAGGCGCGGCGGCCGCAGCCGAGCCCGCAGCCGGGCGGCGGCTCCGGTGACGGCTACGGGCCGCCGAGCACAGGCGGGCCGGGCGGGCGCGGACCGCGCGGACCGCGCTGGAGCACCCGCAAGAAGCTCGGCTACACCGCGCTCGGCCTGGTCGTGGTGCTGCTCGTGGTGTCGGTCTCCACGTACTTCTGGGCCGACTCCAAGGTGCGCCGCCAGGTGGACCTGAGCGCCATCAACAACGAGCAGGGCGCGCCCGCCAAGGGCAAGGGCACCAACTACCTGATCGTCGGCTCCGACAGCCGCGAGGGTCTGTCCAAGGCCCAGGAGAAGGAGCTGCACACCGGCTCCGACTCCGGCCAGCGCACCGACTCGATGATGATCCTGCACACCGGCAGCAACGGCACCACCATGCTGAGCCTGCCGCGCGACTCCTACGTGACGATCCCGTCGTTCTACGGCAAGGAGACCAAGAAGCAGTACCCGGCCTCCACGCACAAGCTCAACAAGGCGTACGCGGACGGCGGCCCGGAGCTGCTGACCCGTACCGTCGAGCACGACACGGGCATCCACATCGACCACTACGCGGAGATCGGCTTCTCCGGCTTCGTGAACCTGGTCAACGCCCTCGGCGGGGTGCAGCTGTGCCTGGACTCGCCGTTGAAGGACAAGGCGTCGGGCGCGGACCTCAAGAAGGGCTGCCAGAAGGTCAACGGCAAGGAGTCCCTCGCCTACGTCCGCGAGCGGCACCAGGAGGCGGACCAGGACCTGGGCCGGATGAAGCACCAGCAGCAGTTCCTCGCCACGCTGGCGCACCAGGCGGCGTCGCCGTCCACCATCCTCAACCCGTTCAAGCTCTACCCGGTGATCGGCTCCGGCCTGGACACCCTGGTGGTGGACAAGAACATGAGCCTGCTCGACCTGGCGCACATGTTCTTCGCGATGAAGAGCGTCAGCGGCGGCAAGGGCAACCAGCTGACGGTGCCGATAGCCAACGCCAACTACCAGACCGGGGACGGCGACTCGGTGCTGTGGGACAAGACGAAGGCGGGCCGGCTCTTCAGCGAGCTGCAGCAGGACCAGAAGGTCAGCGCAGGCTGACCGGACCGCACTCCCGCGCACCGCGCACCGCGGCCCCGGCTCCCGCCAGGCGGGGGCCGGGGCCGCGGTCGTTCACTGGGCGACGGGCATCCCGGTCGCCGCCGGCACCCACTGGTCGAGCTCGTTGCGCCAGTAGCGCGCGACGTTCAGCCGGGTCGGCTTCTCCTGGCCGGGGAGCAGGAACTTCAGCGAGCTCCACATCGTGTTGCGGTGGACCTCGCTGATCAGGCGGGCCGCCTCCTGCCGCGGTATCGCCGCCACGAGTTCCTTGGGGCGAGCGCTCATCCGGCTCGCCTTGTGGAAGACCACGGCCTGCTCGGTGACCGTGACGAAGTAGTACTTCACGAACAGTGTGCCCATGGCACCGATGGCAGCGATCAGCCACGGGCTCGGACCGGTCTGGACGTGGATCGTGGCGATCGGCCGGTCGCCCGGATTGATCTCCGCGATGGCCTGCGCCACCTGCTCCTGCATGGTGGACTTGCGAATGGCCATGACGTGCCCCCATTTTTTGGACGTGCTGACATGCGACGACGCCGCCACCGGCGAACCGGCGGCGGCGTCGCAGCGTACCGTCCTCGAAGCTGTCGGGGACATGCTGGGAACGTCGTCGAGACGAACCCGTGACGAGCCCGAGGGTCAGTGGCGCGCGGAAGCCGCGCGACGGCGCAGACCGAAGACGGCGCCACCGCCGACGACCACCAGGGCACCCGCGATGCCCGCGATCATCCCGGTGTTGCTGCCGCCACCGGTCTCGGCGAGGTTGCCGCTGGGCGACGGGGAGCTGGTGTCGGCCACGGCGGCGGCCGACGTGCTGGCCGCGGCGGTCGGGCTGGCGGACGGCGCCTCGCTGGTCGGCGAGTTCGACGGCACGGAGCTCGCCGGGGTCGTCGGGGAGTCCGACGGGGAGGCGGTCGGGGTGCTGCTGGCGCCGCACTCGGTGTTCGGCAGCGTGACGCCGTTGCCGACGGCCTGGTTGTCGAAGTACTTCGCGACGGACGCGAGCACCTGGTAGTGCGTGCCGGCGGCCCACGGGACCGAGATGGTGAAGTCACCACTGCGGTCGTTGTACTGCTGCTGGGCGACCTGCTTGCCGCTGTCGTCCTTGACCGTGATCGTGACCGGACGGGTGCCGTCGGTGTCGTGGACCGTGATGACACCGGCGCGGTTCGGCTGGTCGCAGGTGACGGAACCGGTGAACGAGAAGTCACGGATGTTGCAAGCTGACGCGGTGCCTGCGACGCCCAGCGCGAGAGCGGCTGCGGCGGAGGCAACGCCTACGGAACGCACCGTGAGAGAGGTGCGGCGGGATATGGACACGTTTGCCCTTCACAGATTCGGAGCAGAAGCGCGGATGGCCATCCAGCGAGTGGCGTACGCCCCCCGTCGCTGCTGATGGCCCACACAGCTCTACAAGTGTCTGCGGTTGCTTGTCAATTGATCGCAAACCGCCCGCTAAACCTTTCCAACCACCCAAAGTTCGCCCAGCCGGTCACGGCTCCGTCCGCGTTTATTACAGAGTTGAGACGTAGCGGAACCGCGCGCGCCGGACCCCGGCTTCGACATCGCGCCGCAATTGCACCCGGAGCCCCGGGGGCCACGGTCGGTGTCGACGGCCGCGGCCGGGGGCCGCCGGGTTCAGCCCTTGAGGAGCTGACGGGCCATCACGATGCGTTGGACCTGGTTGGTGCCCTCGTAGATCTGGGTGATCTTGGCGTCGCGCATCATGCGTTCGACGGGGTAGTCGCGGGTGTAGCCGTAGCCGCCGAGCAGTTGGACGGCGTCGGTGGTGATCTCCATGGCGGCGTCGGAGGCGTAGCACTTGGCGGCGGCGCCGAAGAAGGTCAGGTCGGGGTCGGAGCGTTCGGACTTGGCGGCGGCGGCGTAGGTGAGCTGGCGGGCGGCTTCCAGTTTCATGGCCATGTCGGCGAGCATGAACTGGATGCCCTGGAACTCGGCGATGGCCTTGCCGAACTGCTTGCGTTCCTGGACGTATCCCTTGGCGTAGTCCAGGGCGCCCTGGGCGATGCCCAGGGCCTGGGCGGCGATGGTGACGCGGGTGTGGTCCAGGGTCTTCATCGCGGTGGCGAAGCCGGTGCCCTCCGCGCCGATCATCCGGTCGGCGGGGATGCGGACGTTGTCGAAGTAGACCTCGCGGGTCGGGGAGCCCTTGATGCCGAGCTTCTTCTCCGGGGCGCCGAAGGACACGCCCTCGTCGTCCTTCTCGACCACGAACGCGGAGATGCCCTTGGAGCGCTTGTCGGGGTCGGTCACGGCCATCACCGTGTAGAACTGCGAGACACCCGCGTTGGTGATCCAGCGCTTGACGCCGTTGAGGACGAATCCGTCGCCGTCGCGTACCGCGCGGGTCTTCATCCCCGCCGCGTCCGAACCCGCCTCCGGCTCCGACAGCGCGTAGGAGAACATGCCCTCCTTACGCGCCAGCGCTCCCAGGTACTTCGCCTTCAGCTCCTCCGACCCCGACAGCTGCACCGGCATCGACCCCAGCTTGTTGACCGCCGGGATCAGCGAGGACGACGCGCACACCCGCGCCACCTCCTCGATCACGATCACCGTCGACAACGCGTCCGCCCCCGAACCGTCGTACGCCTCAGGGACATGGATCGCGTGCAGGTCGTTCGCCTCCAGCGCGTCCCGCGCCTCCTGCGGGAAACGGCCCTGCTCATCGACCTCCGCGGCGAACGGCGCGATCTTCGCCTCGGCCAGCGACCGGACGGCGTCGCGGAGCATCTCATGCTCCTCGGAGGTCCGGAACAGGTCGAAGTCGGCTGCTGCGGCCATGAAGTCTCACTCCCGAGTGTGTTCGCTACCGTTCAGTAACCCCGTCACCCTACGGTCGCGGGAGGGCGGGTGCCAACGGGCCCGCGCGGGTGATCCTTGCCCTCGCGTGACGTCGGCGACACCCGGGCCGGGCGGATCAGGACACGTTCTTGCCGAGCGTGTCGACGCCGTCGGCGGTCGCCATGTAGTGCGCCATGGTGTCGTTGCGCATCGCCTCCCACAGCTCGGCCGAGGCGTTGGCGTCGAGCAGCACCACCGACTGCTTGTCGATGGTGTCGAAGCCCGCGACCGGCGCGTTCATGAACGACATGTCCTTCGAGCGCACCCCGTGCATGTTCCACACCAGGTCGCGCAGGTCGCCGTCGGAGAGCTTGTCGTCGAAGCTGACCACCGAGGTGACCTGGTCGAGGGCGCGCTTGAGCTTGAGCGGGTTGGTGAAGGTGCCGGTGGAGAGCATCTTGGCGAGCACCGCGCGCAGGAAGTTCTGCTGGCGGTGGGTGCGGTCGAGGTCGCCGCGCGGCAGGCCGTAGCGCTCGCGGACGTAGTCCAGCGCCTCGGCGCCGTCCATGTGGTGGGTGCCGGCGGTCCACACCCCGCCGGGGCCGTTGCGGCGCGAGACGGTCTTGTCGACGGTGATGTCCACCCCGCCGATCGCGTCGGTGAGCTTCTTGAACCCGCTCCAGTCGATCACCATCAGGTGGTCGATCCTCACCTTGGTCATGCGCTGCACGGTGTCGATCAGCAGCGGCGGACCGCCCCAGGAGAAGGCGGCGTTCAGCTTGGCCTTGCCGTGACCGGGGATGCTCACCCAGGAGTCGCGGGGCAGCGAGACGACGTACGCGTTCTTGTGGTTCGCGGGTATGTGCACCAGCATCATCGTGTCGCTGCGCTGGGCGCCGGGCTTCCACTCCGGGGCCTTGGCGCCCTTGCCGGTGGTGGGCAGGTCGGACCGCGCGTCCAGGCCGACCAGCAGGAAGGTCTGGCTGCCGCCCTTGGACGGCTGCGGCAGCGCGGACTCCGGCACATCGGTGGGGAAGGCGTTGGGGATGCGCTGCACCCGGCCGGTGTAGTGGTGGTACGCCCAGTAGCCGGTGCCGACGATCAGCAGGACGCCGGCGCACAGCAGGCTCAGGGCGGCGTAGAGCACCCGGCGGGTACGGCGCCGGCGCCGGGAGCGACGGTCGGGTAAGGGGCCGGGGGCGAGGGCGGCGGGTCCGGGTCCGGGTTCGGGTTCGGCAGGTGCCTCTTCGGCGCGCGCGGCTTGAGCGGGTACGGCCTCTGCGGGTACGGCTTCATCGCATGCGGGGCCCGCGGGCTCGTCCGGAGGGCCGGCCGGACCCTCGTCACCCTCGTTCGTGCCGTCCGCTCCACCCTCGTCCGCCATGGACGCACCCCCACCCCGGTAGACCTGTGGCCCTATGCACGCATTGTGTCCCTCTGGCCCTGTCCCCACGCTGGATTCGGCCCAGCCGGTGCCGACTATGCTTCGGCGCATGCCTCTGAAGCTCACCGTCATCGGCACCGGTTACCTCGGCGCCACCCATGCCGCCGCCATGGCCGAGCTGGGATTCGAGGTGCTCGGCCTCGACATCGACGAGGGCAAGGTCGCCATGCTGGCGCAGGGCCGGGTGCCGATGTACGAGCCGGGCCTGGAGGACCTGCTGGCCAAGCACGTGGCCGGGATCGACGGCTCCAGCGGACGGCTGCGCTTCACCACCTCGTGGCAGGAGGTGGCCGACTTCGGCGACGTGCACTTCGTCTGCGTCAACACCCCGCAGAAGCACGGCGAGTACGGCTGCGACATGAGCCACGTGGACAGCGCTCTCTCCCTGCTCGCCCCGCATCTGCGGCGGCCCGCGCTGGTGGTGGGCAAGTCCACGGTGCCGGTGGGCAGCGCGGCCCGGCTGGCCGGGATGCTGAGCGACCTGGCGCCGGCCGGTGAGGACGTCGAGCTGGCCTGGAACCCCGAGTTCCTGCGGGAGGGCTTCGCGGTGCAGGACACCCTGCACCCGGACCGGATCGTGGTCGGCGTGGCGAGCGAGCACGCGGAGTCACTCCTGCGGGAGGTTTACGCCGGGCCGCTCGCAGAAGAGACGCCGTTCATCGTCGCGGACTACCCGACGGCCGAGTTGGTGAAGACCGCGGCGAACGCCTTCCTCGCCACCAAGATCTCCTTCATCAACGCCATGGCCGAGGTGTGCGAGGCCGCCGGCGGCGACGTCGCGGTGCTCGCCCGGGCCATAGGGCACGACGACCGGATCGGCCACAAGTTCCTGCGGGCCGGGATCGGCTTCGGCGGCGGCTGCCTGCCCAAGGACATCCGCGCGTTCATGGCCCGGGCCGGCGAGTTGGGCGCCGACCAGGCGCTGACCTTCCTGCGCGAGGTCGACTCGGTGAACATGCGGCGCCGCACCCACATGGTGGACTGGGCCCGCGAGGCGCTGGGCGGGAGCTTCCTCGGCCGCCGGATCGCGGTGCTCGGCGCCGCGTTCAAGCCCGACTCCGACGACGTGCGCGACTCTCCCGCCCTCAACGTGGCGGGCCAGATCCACCTCCAGGGCGGCCAGGTCACCGTCTACGACCCCAAGGGCATGGAGAACGCCCGGCGGCTCTTCCCGACCCTCGGCTACGCCCCCAGCGCCGTGGACGCGGTCCGGGGCGCCGACATCGTCCTGCACCTCACCGAGTGGCGGGAGTTCCGCGAGCTGGACCCGGCGCGGCTGGCCGAGGTGGCCGGGCAGCGGCACATCCTCGACGGGCGCAACGCGCTCGACGCCGAGCTGTGGCGGAAGGCCGGCTGGACCTACCGCGCGATGGGCCGCCCGAACGCGTAGCGCGACCAGGTCCGGTAAGGCCCGGCCTCCAGGAGCGCGGGCCTTACCGGACTCCAGGGCGCGCGGGTCCGTACGCACGAACACGCGTCGCCGACCCGCGGCGCCCGCCGGTCACTTCCTGCTGCGGTACGCCCGCATCTTCGCCCGGCTGCCGCAGATCGCCATCGAGCACCAGCGACTGCGGCCCGCCGGGCTGCGGTCGTAGTAGACCCAGCGGCAGGTGTCCGCGGCGCACGCCTTCATCCGCTGCCAGGTGCCGTCCGCGGCGGCCGCGGCGATCACCGCTGCCACCCGCGCGGTGAGGGCGGCGACACCGCCGGGCGCGGGCGCCGGGAGCACCGTGGCGGCGCCCAGCGGGTCGATCGCGAGCCGCAGCGGGGCGGCGGCCAGCAACCCGTCGAGCGCGGCCAGCGAGTCCGGGGGCATGTCGGTGCCCGCGTGCGCGGAGCAGACGTCCCGCAGCGCCTCCCGGAGCACCAGCACCGCGTCGAGTCCGGCCCGGTCGAAACCCTCGGGGCCCGGGTCGACACCGCGCCCGCGCACCCAGGCGGTCAGCGCCTCGGGGCTGTCCAGCTCGTCCGCCTCGTCCTCCAGGTCAACGGTGTTGACCAGGTCCTGCACCAGCCGCAGCGGCTCGGGTGCGGCATGACGGTCTCCGGGCTGTTCCACCCTCGCAACGTTACTGCCGAATCACCCTTGCGTCGTTACCACTGCTCCCCCATCATGGAGTAACTGTTACCGGCATAGGCCGTTCACAGGTAACGCAGCCCGCGCAGGTGCGCACGCGACGCCTTCCGGGTACCCGCCCACCTCCAAGGAGCCCGCATGATCGGCACCCTCGGCGCTGTCGTCCTCGACTGCCCCGACCCCGTCTCGCTCGCCGCCTTCTACGCGGAACTGGTCGGCGGCACCGTCGACGCCGAGGACAAGACCTGGGTCGACCTCAACCGCGAGGGCGGCCAGCGGCTGTCCTTCCAATTCGCCCCCGACCACCGGCCGCCGGCCTGGCCCGACCCCGAGCGGCCCCAGCAGTTCCACCTCGACATCGCCGTGCCGCGCGCGGAGTTCGACGCGGCCGAGCGGCATGTGCTCGGCCTGGGCGCGGCCTTGCTGGAGGGCGACCAGGACGGGGCGCGCAACTGGCGGGTGTACGCGGACCCGGCGGGGCACCCCTTCTGCCTGTGCGCCTGCTGACCCGGTAGCCCTCCGGGCGGGCCCGCCCGGAGGAGGGGAGTCCGCCACCTCCGGGCGGGCGGCGCGCGGGTCCGGCCGACGCCAGGACGTGTCCCATCCGTGGCCTGCGCGTATCCCCGCCGTATCCCGGCCCCGCGATGCTGCCCCAGGGGGGGCCGCCCGGTCGCGCCCGACAGGCGGCGACAAGCGGGGCGGGGGCGAGGGCGATGCTGCGGACGCCGGCCAGGACCCGGCTGCGGCCGCGCACCCGCGCGCGCACCCGGACCGCGACCGACGCCGAGCCCGGCCCCGGCACAGAGCCCGGCGCGGCCCCGGACACCTCCCCGGCCCCGGACGCCGCCAGCGGCCCCCGCAGGCCCGCCCAGGCGCCCCTGTGGCGGCGCCTGCCGCTGCGCACCCTCGCCGGACTCGTGCCCGCGGTCCTGGTGGCCGTGTGGGTGGCCCTGCACCGCTCCTTGATGGCGTCGGGCCTGCACGACATGGTCGACGCCGACCCCGGCTGGCTGCTGGCCGCGCTCGCGGGCACCGGGCTCGGCTACGTCGCCAACGCCGTCGCCCGCCAGGGCACCGTCCTGGAGCCCCTGCCGCGCGGCCGGCTGCTGGCCACCCAGTTCGCCGCGACCGCCGCCGGCCAGCTCGCCCCCGCCGGGCTCGGCGCCAGCGCGGTCAACCTCCGTTTCCTGCGCGTCAACGGCGTGCCGCTGGCCCGCTCCACGGCCGCCCTGGCGCTGTACTCGCTGGCCGAGTCCGCCTGCCGCGTGGGCCTGTTGCTGGTGCTGCTCGCCGCCTACCCGCACGCCCTGCACGCCGGGGGCCTGCTGCCGGACGGAACCGGCGTCCTGCTGCTGGCCGCGGCGGCGGCCGCCACCGTGACCGCCGCCGTCCTCACCCTGGTGCTGGTCCGGCCGCTGCGGCGCGCGGTGGCCGGCTTCGTCAGCGCCGCGCTCGCCGACGCCCGCGCCCTGCACGCCCGGCCCGGCCGCGTGCTGGCCCTGTGGGGCGGCTCGCTGGTCTTCCCGCTGCTCCAGGCGTGCTCGATGGCCGCGGTCGCGCGGGCGCTCGGCCTGCCGGTCGCGCCGGTGCACGTGGCGCTCGCCTACCTCGCCGCCACCTGCGCGGCCGCCCTGGTGCCCACCCCCGGCGGAATCGGCTCGGTCGACGCCGCCCTCGCGCTCGCCCTGGTCGCCGCCGGCTCCCCCACCGAGACCGCCGCGTCGGCGGTGCTCGCGTTCCGGATCACCAGCGTCTGGCTGCCGCTGCTGCCCGCGACCTTGACGCTCAGCGCACTGATCCGCCGCAAGGTGCTGTGACCGGCGGTCGAACGGGGTCTGCGTACCACCGGGCCGGTACGGTCCGGCGCGGACTACCATCAAGCCCATGACCCGCGTACTTCTCGCCGAGGACGACGCATCCATCTCGGAACCGCTCGCACGCGCCCTGCGCCGCGAGGGGTACGAGGTCGAGGTGCGCGAGGACGGACCCACCGCATTGGAGACCGCGCTGCTCGGCGCTGTCGACCTGGTGGTGCTCGACCTGGGCCTGCCCGGCATGGACGGTCTCGACGTATGCCGCCGTATCCGCACGGAGGGCCACACCTTCCCGGTGCTGGTGCTCACCGCCCGGGCCGACGAGGTGGACACCGTGGTCGGCCTGGACGCCGGCGCCGACGACTACGTCACCAAGCCGTTCCGCCTCGCCGAACTGCTCGCCCGGGTCCGCGCCCTGCTGCGGCGCGGCACCACCGAGCCCGCCCAGCCCTCCACCCACGGGGTGCGGATCGACGTCGAGTCGCACCGCGCCTGGATGGGCGACGACGAACTCCAGCTCACCGCCAAGGAGTTCGACCTGCTGCGGGTGCTGGTCAGGGACGCCGGCCGGGTGGTCACCCGCGAGCAGCTGATGCGCGAGGTGTGGGACACCACCTGGTGGTCGTCGACCAAGACCCTGGACATGCACATCTCGTGGCTGCGCAAGAAGCTCGGCGACGACGCGGCCAACCCGCGCTACATCGCCACCGTCCGCGGGGTCGGCTTCCGCTTCGAGAAGAACTGACCCGCCCGCTCGATGCGCCGCCGCCTGATCTCCTCCACGCTGGCCGTGGTGCTCGTGGTGATCGCCGTCTTCGGCATCTCCCTGGTCATCGTGGAGGCCAGGACCATCCAGAGCAGCGCCCAGGACGGCGTGCAGTCCGAGGCGGTCCGGCTCACCGGGATCGTGGAGAACCGCATCCTGGCCGGTGAGTCGGTCGACGCCAAGGGCCTGGACCGGCAGATCGCCGACAACCGGTACGCGACCGTCCGGGTGCCCGGCCACCCCGAGGTCCGGCTCGGCGACCGCCCCTCGGGCGCCGTCCTGAAGTCGACCCAGCGCGGCGACCACGGCGAGTCCGTCACCGTCGAGGAGGCGCGCTCCACGGTCAGCCGGCAGATCGGCCGCACCCTGCTGGTGATCCTCGCGGTGGCGCTGCTCGCGGTGCTGGCCGCGGTCGCCCTCGCGGTGCGCCAGGCCCGGCGGCTGGCCAGCCCGCTCACCGACCTCGCCGAGACCGCGGAACGCCTCGGCTCCGGCGACCCGCGGCCCCGGCACCGCCGCTACGGAGTGCCGGAACTCGACCGGATCGCGGACGTCCTGGACGCCAGCGCCGAGCGGATCGGCCGGATGCTCACCGCCGAGCGGCGGCTCGCCGCCGACGCCTCGCACCAGTTGCGCACCCCGCTGACCGCGCTGTCGATGCGGCTGGAGGAGATCGTGGCCACCGCCGACGACCACGAGGCGGTGAAGGAGGAGGCGGCCATCGCGCTCGGCCAGGTCGAGCGCCTCACCGACGTCGTCCAGCGGCTGCTGACCAACTCGCGCGACCCGCGCAGCGGTTCCGCGGTCGACTTCGACCTCGACGAGGTGATCCGGCAGCAGATCGAGGAGTGGCGGCCCGCCTACCAGAGCGAGGGGCGCGCCGTGCAGCTGTCCGGCGCCCGCGGGCTGCGCGCGGTCGGTACGCCGGGCGCGGTGGCGCAGGTGCTCGCCACCCTGATCGAGAACTCGCTGATGCACGGCGCGGGCACCCTCGCCCTGCACACCCGGGTGACCGGCAACCAGGCGGTGGTCGAGGTCTCGGACGACGGCTCGGGGGTGCCGCCGGACCTGGGCGCCCGGGTCTTCGAACGTACGGTCAGCGGCCGCAACTCCACCGGCCTCGGCCTCGCGGTGGCCCGCGACCTCGCCGAGGCGGACGGCGGACGGCTGGAACTGCTCCAGCAGCGGCCGCCGGTCTTCGCGCTGTTCCTGGCCCAGGAGATCACCCCGCCGCCCCCGCGCGAGCAGGTCATCGGCTAGCCGAGCAGACCCCCGCCGATCCGGTCATCGCCCAGCAGGTCATCGCCCAGCGGGTCATCGGCTAGCCGATCCGGTCGGCGGCCTGCCGCTTCCGCTTGCCGGCCTTCTCCGCCTCCGCGCGCTCGGCCGCGGTGAGAAAGGACTCCGCCTGCTCCACCGCCTCGCGGGCCGGCAGCGTGCGGAACACCCAGGTGCGGTACGACCAGAACCGGAAGAGCGTGGCCACCCCGATACCGGCGAACTTGAACACGTTGCTCTGCAACTGGGTGTCCCAGCCGAAGCCGTAGGTCGCGGTGTAGAGCACGCCGTTCTCGATCACCAGGCCGATGGCGCTGAAGAACAGGAAGAGGCTGAGCTCCTTGGTGCGGCCCGCCCGGTCCCGGTCGCGGTAGGTGAAGTACCGGAAGCCGACGTAGTTGAAGACGATCGACACCATGGTGGCGACGATGCTGGCCCGTACCGTCTGCAACCCGCTGTTGTGCCTGACCAGGTTGAACACGCCGATGTTGACCAGCACACCCGCCGCGCCGACCACACCGAACTTGGCGATCTCGCGGTACAGCAGGGCCAGCTTCGAACGCAGTGCGCGCAGTCCGCTCATGGTGTCCGTGGGGCCTGTCTGTCGGGGTCTGGTTGCTCGGCTTCCTGCTGGGGTCGGAGTGCCGGGGGCGGCGTACCGACCACAGCCTAGTCGCCTCGCAGGGGAAGACGGCCGTCGAAGGCGGTGAGTTCCGTCCGGCGCCCGGCGGATATCCTGGACAGTGCCCAGCCCCGTACCACCGGCAGGACACACATCGTGACATTCCCCGTAGTCGGCATGGTCGGCGGCGGCCAGCTCGCCCGCATGACCCACGAAGCGGGTATCCCGCTCGGCATCCGGTTCCGGCTGCTCAGCGACACCCCCCAGGACTCCGCCGCCCAGGTGGTGGCCGACGTGACCGTCGGTGACTACCGGGACCTCGACACCCTGCGTGCCTTCGCCGCGGGCTGCGACGTGATCACCTTCGACCACGAACAGGTGCCCACCGAGCACCTGCGCGCCCTGGAGGCCGACGGCATCGCGGTGCGGCCCGGCCCCGACGCCCTGGTGCACGCCCAGGACAAGGCGGTCATGCGCCGCCGGCTCGCCGAGATCGGCGTGCCCTGCCCGCGCAACCGGGTCGTGGCCGACCCCGACGACGTGGTGCGGTTCGCCGAGGAGGGCGCCGGGTTCCCGGTCGTGCTGAAGACCGCCCGCGGCGGATACGACGGCAAGGGCGTGTGGATCGTCCGGTCCGGGGCCGAGGCCGCCGAGCCGTTCAAGGCCGGGGTGCCGGTGCTCGCCGAGGAGAAGGTGGACTTCGTCCGGGAGCTGGCCGCCAACGTGGTGCGCTCGCCGCACGGCCAGGCGGTGGCGTACCCGGTGGTCGAGTCGATCCAGGTGGACGGCGTCTGCGACACCGTGATCGCCCCCGCGCCCGGGCTGCCGGACGAGCTGTCCACGAGCGCCCAGCGGCTGGCGCTGACCATCGCCCACGAGCTGGGCGTGGTCGGGCACCTGGCGGTCGAGCTGTTCGAGGTGCGCGGGCCCGACGGCACCCCGGCGGTGCTCGTCAACGAACTCGCGATGCGCCCGCACAACAGCGGCCACTGGACCATGGACGGCGCGGCCACCTCGCAGTTCGCCAACCACCTGCGCGCCGTGCTCGACCTGCCGCTCGGCGACCCGCGCCCCCGCGCGCCCTGGACGGTGATGGCCAACGTCCTGGGCGGCGACTACCCCGACATGTACCCGGCGTACCTGCATTGCATGGCCCGCGACCCGGGCCTGAAGATCCACATGTACGGCAAGGACGTGAAGCCCGGCCGCAAGGTCGGCCATGTCAACACCTACGGCGACGACCTGGCCGACGTGCGCGAGCGCGCGAGCCACGCGGCCGGCTACCTGCGAGGAACCATCGATGAGTGAAGCGCCGTCCCCCCTCGTCGGCATCGTGATGGGCTCCGACTCCGACTGGCCGGTGATGGAGGCCGCCGCCGAGGCGCTGGACGAGTTCTCGGTGCCCTACGAGGTCGACGTCGTCTCCGCGCACCGGATGGTGCACGAGATGGTCGCCTACGGCGAGCAGGCCGCCGACCGCGGCCTCAAGGCGCTGATCGCGGGCGCGGGCGGCGCCGCCCACCTGCCGGGCATGCTCGCCGCCGTCACCCCGCTGCCGGTCATCGGCGTGCCGGTGCCGCTGAAGTACCTGGACGGCATGGACTCGCTGCTGTCGATCGTGCAGATGCCGGCCGGCGTCCCGGTCGCCACGGTGTCGGTGGCCGGCGCGCGCAACGCCGGGCTGCTGGCCGTCCGCATCCTGGCCGCCCATGACACGCAGTTGCGCACCCGGATGAGCGAGTTCCAGACGTCGCTGACCGAGCAGGCGACGGAGAAGGGCAACCGGCTGCGTGCGAAGGTGAAGGGGACCGCGGGCTTCGGCTTCGCCCGGTAGCCGCGCGGACCGACGACCCGTCGCGGTGCGCGCCCCCAGGGTGCGCGCCGCCGCACGCACCTGGAGTACTGCCGTGGACCGCCTCCTCGACCGCGCCCGTGACCTGCTGGCCGCCCACCCCGTGGTGGACGGCCACAACGACCTTCCGTGGGCGCTGCGCGAGCAGGTCGCGTACGACCTGGACCGGTTCGACCTGGCCGCCGACCAGACCGCCCGCACCCACACCGACCTGCCGCGGCTGCGGGCCGGCGGGGTGGGCGCGCAGTTCTGGTCGGTGTACGTGTCGGTGTCGCTCAAGGGCGGCGCGGCGCTCACCGCGACCCTCGAACAGATCGACGTGGTGCACCGGCTGGCCGAGCGCTACCCCGACGACCTGTACCTGGCGACCAGCGCCGACGGCATGGAGGCCGCGCGCGCCTCGGGCCGGATCGCCTCCCTGATGGGCGCCGAGGGCGGGCACTCCATCGACTGCTCGCTGGCCGCGCTGCGCGCCCTGTACGCGCTGGGCGTGCGGTACATGACGCTCACCCACAACGACAACACCCCCTGGGCGGACTCCGCGACCGACGAGCCCGCCGCGCACGGGCTGACCGCCTTCGGCGAGGAGGTGGTCCGCGAGATGAACCGGCTGGGCATGCTGGTGGACCTCTCGCACGTCTCCGCCGACACCATGCGCGCCGCGCTGCGGGTGGCGCAGGCGCCGGTGCTGTTCTCGCACTCCTCGTCCCGCGCCGTCTGCGACCACCCGCGGAACATCCCCGACGACGTGCTCGCGCTGCTGCCCGGCAACGGCGGCGTGGCGATGGCCACGTTCGTGCCGAAGTTCATCCTGCCGGCCGCGATCGAGTGGACCCTGGAGGCGGACGCGAACATGCGCGCCCACGGCCTGCACCCGCTGGACACCACCCCGGCCGGCATGGACGTGCAGCACGCCTTCGAGGCCGCGCACCCCCGTCCGACCGCCACCGCGGCCACGGTCGCCGACCACCTCGACCACATGCGCGAGGTGGCCGGCGTCGACCACCTCGGCATCGGCGGCGACTACGACGGCACCGCCTTCACCCCCACCGACCTCTCCGACGTGGCCGGCTACCCGCACCTGATCGCCGAACTGCTCGACCGCAACTGGTCCGACGCCGACATCGCCAAGCTCACCTGGCACAACGCGGTACGGGTGCTGCGCGACGCGGAGTCGGCGGCGGCCGGGCTGCGCGCCGAGCGGGGGCCGTCGGCGGCGACGATCGGGCAGCTCGACGGCTGACCCCGCGACCCACGACCCACGACCCACGGGACGGCGCGGAGAGCGGCGAAGGCCGGCAGGCGCGGCCGTCGGGCCGGCGGGAGCGTCGGAGCGCTCCCCTGCGCCGCTCCGACGCCCCCGTCCGCACCTGTCCGCACCTGTCCGCACCCGCGCGTTCCGCCCGTTCAGGCGCCGCTCACGCCAGCGGCCAGGGGCGGGCCACCGCGCCGAGCCGGTTCCAGGCGTTGATCACGGTGATCGTCCACAGCAGCTCGGCCAGTTCGGTGGGGCCGAAGTGCTCCGCCGCCTCGTCCACGACGGCGTCGGGCACCGGGCCGTCGGTCAGGCGGGTGGCCGCCTCGGTCAGCGCGAGGGCGGCCCGTTCGCGGGCGGTGAAGAACGGCGTCTCCCGCCAGACCGCGAGCGCGTGGAGCCGCTGCTCGCTCTCGCCGCCCGAGCGGGCGTCCTTGGTGTGGGTGTCGACGCAGTAGGCGCAGCCGTTGAGTTGCGAGGCGCGGGTCCGGACGAGTTCGAGCAGCGGGGCCTCCAGGCCGACCTTGCGGGAGGCGGCGTCCAGGGCGTTCATGGCGCGGTTGATGTGCGGGGCGAGGGTGTCGACGGCGAACCGGACCGGCGGCACGACGCGGGCGTCGGCCGCGCTGCCGCTCCCGGCAGCGGAGTCGGTGGCGGGAGCCGCGTCGGTGGCGGGCTCGGTGGTCTTCGCGGTGCTGGTGTCGTTGCTCATAGGGCGAACCTAGGGCCGGAATGGACCGCGGATAAGATCCATTTCCATGCGCGAATCCTGGCCCACTTCGACGGGTGCCGCAGGTGTGGACCTGCACCTCGACCTGCCGACCGGCCCGGGGCAGGGCGGCCGCCGCGCCGCGCTGGAGCGGGCGCTGCGGGACGCGGTCCGCGACGGCCGGCTCGCCCCGGGCGCGCGCCTGCCGTCCACCCGCCGGCTCGCCGCCGACACCGGGGTGGCGCGCGGCACCGTCAAGGCCGCGTACGACCAGCTCGTGGCCGAGGGCTACCTCGACGCGCGGCAGGGCTCGGGCACCGTGGTCGCCGACCGGCCCGGACCGCCGGCCGCGCACCCGGGCGACGGCGGCGGCCCCGCCCCCGTCCCCCGCCACGACCTGCGGCCCGGCAGCCCCGACGTGACCTCCTTCCCCACCGCCGCCTGGATGCGGGCGACCCGGCGGGCCCTGGGCGCGGCTCCCTCGGCCGCGTACGACTACGGCGACCCGCGCGGCCGGATCGAGCTGCGGACGGCGCTGGCGGAGTACCTGGGGCGGACCCGCGGGGTGGTCGCGGAGCCCGGGCGGATCATCGTCACCTCGGGATACGTCCAGGCGCTCGCGCTGCTGGTGCGGGTCACGGCGCGCACGGTCGCCATGGAGGACCCGGGGCTGCCCTTCCACCGCGAGGTGGTCCGGCGGGCCGGCGGCCGGGTAGTCCCGCTGCCCACCGACGAGCGCGGCGCGCGCACCCACCGGCTCGCCACGGGCGCGGGCGCGGTGGACGCGGTCGTGGTCACCCCCGCGCACCAGTACCCGACGGGCGTGACCTTGCACCCCTCGCGCCGCCACGCGCTGACCGCCTGGGCCCGGGAGACCGGCGGCCTGGTGGTCGAGGACGACTACGACGGGGAGTTCCGGTACGACCGCCAGCCGGTGGGCGCCCTCCAGGGCACCGCGCCCGACCACGTGGTGTACGTCGGCACCGCCTCCAAGACGCTCGGCCCGGCGCTGCGGCTGGGCTGGATGGTCCTTCCGCCGCGGTTGGTGGCGCCGGTCGCCGAGGAGAAGCTGCACAGCGACTTCCACACCGGCGCGCTGGGCCAGCTCACCCTCGCCGAGCTGATCCGCGACCACGGCTACGACCGCCAGGTGCGGGCCGGCCGGCTGCGCTACCGCCGGCGCCGCGACCTGCTGGTGGCACGGCTGCGGCGGGCGTACGGCACGGGGCCCGAAGGCGGCGAGGGCGGGCCGTACGGCCTGGACGGGATCGCTGCGGGCCTGCACGCCCTGCTGACCCTGCCGCCGGGCGAACCGGCGGAGGCCCAGATCCGGCGGCGCGCGGCGCGGCTGGGGCTGGCGGTGGGCACGCTGGGCGACCACTGGCACGAGAACGACGGACCGCACGAGGGCGGCCCGCCCGAACAGGGGCCCGCGCACACGTCAGCGGCGGCGGACCGCCCGCAAGGTCTGATCATCGGATACGGCACGCCGGGCGAGGGGGCGTACCCGGCGGCGCTGGACGCGCTCATGGCCGCGCTGACCAGGCCGTAGCGCGGCCGCACCCCGGGCGCGGCCGCGGTCGGGCCCAGCGTTCCGTCCTTGCCCCCGCCCGCGGCGGCGCGCGGACGACTACTGCGGAGCCGCCAGCTCCGCCCACACGGTCTTGCCCGGGCGCTCACCGTCGCGGACCACGCCCCAGTCCAGGCAGAGCCGCTGCACGATGAACATGCCGTGGCCGCCGGGACGGCCCGCGCGGTGCGGGGAGCGCGGCGCGGGCTCGCCGCTGCCGCCGTCGACGACCTCCAGGCGCAGCGCCTTGCCGTTGCGCAGCAGTCGCAGCTCCTCGGGCCCCCCGGCGTGCAGGCACGCGTTGGTGACCAGTTCGGAGACGACCAGCAGGACGTCCTCGGCGGCGGCCTTGCGGTCGGCGGTGGACCCGGGCAGCCAGCCCCAGTCGCGCAGCGCCTGGCGGGTGAAGTCCCTGGCGCGCGGCACGATCCCGCTCTCCCCGGAAAGCGCCAGCCGCCGTACCGGCTCCGGCGCCCGCAGATCCACGTCCGACTCGCTCTCGCCGTCGCCGTCGCCCGCGTCGGGCGCGTGGTCACCCGCGGCGTACGGCCGGGTGGTGCTCATCTTGGCCTCACCTCACGGATGTCCGGCTGGGTCCGAACTGTCTTCTGCCCGGTCGATCTCCGGGAACACGCGCCACAGGCGACCAATGCGCGTGCGATCCGGCTGGTTCCTCTCATGCAGCTTGCCCCCGTCCCCGACCCCGCTACTCCTGGAGTGCCTGGTCGAGCGTTTCGTGCACGGTGAACACCGCGTCTGCGCCGGTGATCTCGAATACCCGTGCGACCGTCGGCCGCATGGCTGCCAGGTGCACCGTGCCCCCACGCGCCTCGACCTGGAGCCGCGCCCCGAGCAGGACGTTGAGCCCGGTGGAGTCGCAGAACTCCAGGCCCGAGCAGTCCACCACCAGACGGATCGCGCCCCCGTCGACGGCCGCGGTCATCGGCTCGGCGAGGAGGTCGGCGGTGTGGTGGTCGAGCTCTCCCGACGGGGTGAAAACGGTACTGCTGCCCTGCTGCCCCACCTCGACGTGCAGCCGGCCGAGACCGGCGGTGCCCACCGCCTCCTGGTCCATCTGCTCTCCCTCGCTGCGTCCCTGGTCACACACCCTGCGCCCCCGGGTGACGCGAGCCCGACCCTACGCGTTCCCGGGTGCGTGCGGTAGTCGATCCGGCAAGCCCCCGGACTTGCGGGACACCGCCGGATGGCGGTAGGGCTGAAGTACGGCAGAGGAAAGACACCCGCGCCGCAAGAGAGGGATGAGCGCATGACACCCCGGCTCGGCCCGGATCAGGACCAGGAGCGACAGGGGGGCTTCCCCGCCCGCTGGGAGGGGATGCTCGGCGAGGAGACGCACGAGGCGGCACACATCGGCCACGAACACGCCGGTCCTGACCACGGCGAGGACGACGGCGAGCACGCCCACGCCGACGTCGAACACCACGGCCTCGAACACCACGGCCTCGAACTCGACGATCTGCCCGAGATCCCGCCCTACGACGAGATCGGCCCGGTGGACGCGCGGGCGCTGTCCAAGACGCTCTTCGGCCGCCTCCAGTCCCTGGAGGAGGGCACCGGCGAGTACAGCTACGTCCGCAACACGCTCGTCGAGCTGAACCTCGCGCTGGTGAAGTTCGCCGCCTCCCGGTTCCGCAGCCGCAGCGAGCCGATGGAGGACATCGTCCAGGTCGGCACGATCGGCCTGATCAAGGCGATCGACCGGTTCGAGCTGGCCCGCGGGGTAGAGTTCCCGACCTTCGCGATGCCCACCATCGTCGGCGAGATCAAGCGGTTCTTCCGCGACACCTCGTGGTCGGTGCGGGTGCCGCGGCGGCTCCAGGAGCTGCGGCTGGACCTCGCCAAGGCCGGCGACGAGCTGGCCCAGCAGCTCGACCGCAGCCCGACGGTGCGCGAACTGGCCGACCGGCTCGACCTGCCCGACCACGAGGTGATCGAGGGCATGGCGGCGAGCAACGCGTACACCGCCAGCTCGCTGGACGCCCAGCCCACCGAGGACGACCCCGAGGGCGCGCTCGCCGACCGGATCGGCTACGAGGACCACGACCTCGAAGGCGTCGAGTACATCGAGTCGCTGAGGCCGCTGATCGCCAAGCTGCCGGCCCGGGACCGGACCATCCTCTCGCTGCGCTTCGTCGGCAACCTCACCCAGTCCGAGATCGGCGAGGAGCTGGGCATCTCCCAGATGCACGTCTCCCGCCTGCTCAGCCGCACCCTCGCCCGGCTGCGCCGCGGCCTGCTGGTCGAGGACTAGGCCGTGTTTTGGAAGTCCCGCCTGGCCCGTGGCGCCTGGCACGCACGCTCGCTTCGTTGTCGGGCTTGTCCGAGTAGGCCCACTACGAGGACAACCCTCCGCCTTGCGATCGCACGCACCAGACGCCACGGGCCCCGCCCTTTGGGCGGACGGCGCTACTTCCAAAACACGGCCTAGGGCCCGCCCGCCCCGGCGGCCCACCGGCCCCGCAGAACGCCCCCGTCGGGGTGGTCAGCGGGGCCGGTTGCCGTACTCGGACCTGCTCGTCTCGATCTCCTCGTGGTGCTCGACGGCCCAGCTCGCGAGCGCCGCGCGGGCGGGATGCGGCTCTTGCCCAGGGCGGTGGGACGTCCCCGCTCCGACCGCCGGCCGACCCGGTGCCCGCCGGGCACCGGGACGGCCAACCACCCGCACGTCCACGCGCGCCTGCCGCTACCGGCCCGCCACGTTCGACTTCTCCGCCGCCTTCGCCGCCTCGGCACCGAAGTCCCCGTCGGCCAGCCGCTTTTCGAGGCGCTGCCCCTCGATGTCCGAGTCGGGCACCCAGCGGCCGAACCACTTCGGGTGGTACCAGATCCGCCCACCGATGAGGGCCATCACCGCGGGGACCAGGGTCAGCCGCACCACGAAGGCGTCGAGGAACACGCCGACCGCGAAGCTGAAGCCGATCGCCTGGATGGTCGGATTGCTGGTGAACATGAAGGCCACGAAGATCGAGAACATGATCAGCGCGGCCGCGGTGACCACCCGGGCCGACAGCGCGGTGCCGCGCTGCACGGCCGCGCGGGCGTCACCGTGCCGGGTGAACTCCTCCTTGATCCGCGAGACGACGAACACCTCGTAGTCGCTGGACAGTCCGAAGATGATCGCGAGCATGATGATCGGCAGGAAGCTGATCGTCTCGCTCGGGGTGATGCCCAGCAGGTGCCGGCCCCAGCCCCACTGGAAGACCGCCACCTGGGCGCCGAGCGCGGCGGCCATCGACAGCAGGAAGCCGACGATCGACTTCAGCGGCACCAGGATGGTCCGGAAGGCGAAGGTCAGCAGGACGAACGCCAGGCCGACGACGGCGATCAGGAAGACCGGCAGCGCGCTGGAGAGCTTCGCGGACACGTCGATGTTGGAGGCCGTGGTGCCGCCGACGAGGATGTGCGCGCCGGTGCCGGACTCGATCGTCGTCCGGTTGTCGCGCAGGGTGTGCACCAGGTCCTGCGTGGCGGAGTCGTTCGGCCCGGACTTCGGGATCACCCGGATCAGCGCCACACCGTTCTGCGCGGCGATCGGGGTGGCCTGGACGACGTCCGCCTGCCGGCCGAGCGCGGCGGAGATCTTCAGCGTGTCCGACGGCGAGGAGACGTCCTGGGCGACGATCAGCAGCGCGCCGTTGAAGCCGGCGCCGAAGCCCTCGGTGGTCAGGTCGTACGCCTTGCGCTGGGTGTTGTCGGTCGGCTGCGAGGCGCCGGACGGCAGACCGAGCCGGATGCTCGTGGCGGGGATCGCCAGCACGCCGAGCAGCACCACGCCGACGACGGTGACCAGCACCCGGTGGCGTACGACGAACCGCGACCAGCCGGCGCCCGCGGTGCTGTTCGGGTCGGCGGCGGTACGGCGGGCCACCCGCTCGGCGTGCGCGCCGAACTTCGGCAGCCGGCTGAAGCGGGCCACCCGGCGCCCGGCGAAGCCGAGCAGCGCGGGCAGCAGGGTGAGCGCGATGAGCAGCGCCACCAGGACCGAGGCCGCCGCGGCCAGGCCCATGACGGTCAGGAACGGGATGCCGACCACGGTCAGCCCGCACAGCGCGATGATCACCGTGAGCGCGGCGAAGACCACCGAGCTGCCCGCGGTGCCCATCGCCAGTGGCACGGACTCCTCCGGCGGCACGCCGCGCAGCAGGTTGGCGCGGTGCCGGGACAGGATGAACAGGCCGTAGTCGATGCCGCAGGACAGGCCGAGCATCAGGGCGACGGTGGTGGAGGCGGAGGCGATGGTGATGACCGAGGCCGCCGCCGTGACGCCCATCAGGGTGGTGATCACCCCGATGATCGCGCTGATGATCGGCATGCCGGCGGCGGCGAACGCGCCGAAGGTGACCATCAGAATCCCGAACGCGATCACCAGGCCGATCAGTTCGGGCGTCTCGGAGACCTCGAAACGCCAGCCCGGGAAGACGCTGCCGTTGTACTCGACCTCCAGGCCGGCGGCGCGCACCGGCTTCATCACGTCCTGCATGGCGTCGAGGTTGGCGTCCTTGACGTCCGGTGGCTTCGCGGTCCACTGGACCTGGCCGAGGGCGATCCGGCCGTCCTTGGAGACCAGGCGCCCGGTGAACGGGTCCACGGACTTCGACACCTGCGGCACGGACGACAGCTTGGTCATCGCCGTACGGATCTCGTCCCGGGCGGCGGGCGTGGTCAGCGTGGCGCCCTTCTTGGCCGCGAAGACGATGGTGCTCTGCCCGCCGCTGAACGCGGGGAGCTTGGCGCTCAGCACGTCGGACGCCTTCTGCGCCTCGGTGCCCGGGATCGTGAAGTCGTCGTTGGTCTTGCCGCCGCTCACCTGGGCGATCGTGACGGCGGCGATCGCGGCCACCAGCCACAGCACGAGAACGAGGACGCGTCGCCGGTAGGAGAAGCGGGCGAGGCGGTACAGATAGCTGGACATAAGTGACTTCCCCACGTCTCCCGTACATCCGAACGGCAGGTCGGCGCGGTTGCCGACCTGCTCGACGACGCTAAGCATTCACTAGCCGCTCGTCAAGTGAATGACTGGCCAGCGGCAGGTGATTCACCAGCCGGAGGCCGGTGAAATCGTCATGCCGCGATCAGCCGGACGACGCGGGCGCGCAGGTGGGGCGGCAGGTCCGGCGGCAGGGCGGCAGCTCGGTGTGCGATCTGGTGACGGCGGGTCCGGTGGCTTGTATGCTGCGGACTCAAGGGGGACGAAGGAGGAACGCAGCCATGGCGACGTCGGCCAAGGGCCTGACCAGTCGCGCGGCGCAGGCCGAGCAGACACGGCAGCAGATCCTCGACACGGCCCAGCGGCTCTTCTCGGAACTCGGCTACAGCGCCACCTCGCTCCAGATGATCGCCGACGAGCTGGGTCTGACGAAGGCGGCCGTCTACTACCACTTCCGGGCGAAGAACGACATCCTGCACGCGGCCCTGATGCCCGGCATCGAGCGGATGGGCACGCTGCTGGACGAAGCGGCGGCGCTGCGCGGCCGGCGGGCCAGGATCGAGCACGTGGTGCACGGCTTCGTGGACTTCCTCGTCGCCAACCGGCAGAACATGGTGATGGCCTCCACCGACCCCGAGCGGCCCGTGCACCCGGAGAAGACCCAGGTGCTCACGATGCGCGAGCGCGGCCTCCACCTGCTCTTCGGCGAGCAGCCCAGCGGCGCCGAACGGCTCGCCTACAACGCGGTGTTCACCGTGCCGGACTGCCTGGCCGAGCTGATGGACCTCACCGACCGCGAACTGCGCGAGGCCCTCACCTCGACCCTGCTGCGCATCCTGCGGGTGCCGCCCGCCAGGGCCTGAGCCCCCGGCCGCGCGTAGCGGCGTACGGCCGCGGCACAGGTACCGGCACCGGCACCGGCACCGGCACCGGCACCGGCACGCACGGAGCCCGCCGCCGTACGGTCACGGCACCCGCACGCGGTCACAGCGGCGGCTGGTCCGGGCGGACCCGCTCGCCCCCCTGCCACACCGCCGCGGTGAGCGGGACGCCGGGCCGGTAGGCGAGGTGCACATGGGTGGGGGCGTCCAGCAGGTGGAGGTCGGCCCGAGCGCCGGGGGCGACCGTCCCGACGTCGGTACGGCGCAGGGCGCGCGCGCCGCCCTGGGTGGCCGCGCGGACCGCCTCGTCGGGGGTCATGCCCATGTCGCGGACGGCGACGGCGACACAGAAGGCCATCGAGGACGTGAACGACGATCCGGGGTTGCAGTCGGTGGACAGCGCGACGGTCGCGCCCGCGTCGAGGAGGCGCCGGGCGTCGGGGTAGGCGGCGCGGGTGGAGAACTCGGCGCCGGGCAGCAGCGTGGCGACGGTCCCGCCGCTCGCGAGAGCGTCCACGTCGGTGTCCGTGAGGTGGGTGCAGTGGTCGGCCGACGCGGCGCCGAGTTCGACGGCGAGCAGGACCCCCGGGCCGTGGCCGAGCTGGTTGGCGTGCACGCGCGGGGTCAGGCCGCGGGCGAGCCCCGCTTCGAGCACCGCGCGCGCCTGGTCGCCGTCGAAGGCGCCCCGCTCGCAGAACACGTCCACCCAGCGGGCGTGGGGCGCGCACGCGTCGAGCATCGGGCCGGTGACGAGGGCGACGTACCCGGCCGGGTCGTCGGCGTACTCGGGGGCGACGACGTGGGCGCCGAGGTAGGTGGTCTCCGGGGTCTGCTCGGCGGCGATCCGCAGCGCGCGGGCCTCGTCGTGGACGGTGAGGCCGTAGCCGGACTTGACCTCGACCGTGGTGGTGCCCTGCCGCCGGGCCTCGGCGAGGTAGCGGGCGAGGTTGCGGGCGAGCTCGGCGTCGGAGGCGGCCCGGGTGGCCGCCACGGTGGTGCGGATGCCGCCCGCGCTGTACGGGCGCCCGGCCATCCGCGCGGCGAACTCCGCGCCGCGCTCGCCCGCGAAGACCAGGTGCGCGTGGGAGTCCACGAAGCCGGGCAGCAGTGCGCGGCCGCCGGCGTCGACCCGATTGTCAGTGGTGGGTGCTTTGCTGGAAGCACCGGTCCAGACGACGCGGTCGCCCTCGATGACGACGGCGGCGTCCTGGATCAGGCCGAGAGGGTTGTCCGCGCTGGTGAGGGAGGGGTCGTTGGTGATCAGGCTGCCGATGTCGGTGATGGCCGTGCTGACCGTCATGGCCTGCTCCTTCGTGGTGCTCGCGTGGGCGTGGGCGCCCGCGGTGGCGCGGGTGCCCGCCGGGGTTCGGGGCCGTTTCGCGGGGGCACGGGGGTCCTCCGCGGCGCGGCCGCGACCGGCGGGTTCCGGTGTCCCCGCGGGTCGAGGTGGCGGCTCGGCGGGCGACGGCCGGACGGGCTTCGCACGCGCGCGCCCCGCCTTCAGCCGCGTACGGCGGCGATCGCGGTGGCCAGCGCACCCGCCACGTCCGGCACGAGCAGGTGCCGTCCGTCCGCCACGACCTGACGGCCCGCCACCACCGTGTGCCGGACGTCCGCCGCGGTCGCCGCGAATACCGCGGTCTCGGCGGCGAGCCGGGGCGGTGGCCCCGCGGTACGGACCGAGTCCAGCGCGATCGTGGTGAAGTCGGCGAGCGCGCCCCGCTCAAGGCGGCCCGCCTCGGGCCAGCCGAGGCAGGCGTGGCCGTCGGCGGTGGCCGCGCGCAGCAGATCGGCGGCGGACCAGTGGCCGCGGGTCCGGGTGCGCAGCCGCTCGTTCAGCTCCATCGCGCGGGCCTCCTCCAGCAGGTCCACCACGGCGTGGCTGTCGCTGCCCAGGGTCAGCGGACTGCCGGCCCGCTGAAGCGCGGGCGCGGGGCCGATCCCGTCGGCGAGGTCGCGTTCGGTGGTGGGGCACATGCACACCGTGGCGCGGGCCCCGCCGAGCACCGCGATGTCGTCGTCGGTGAGGTGGGTGGCGTGCACCGCGGTGGTGTTCCGTCCCCACAGGCCCGCGTCGGCGAGCAGCCGGGCCGGGGTGCGGCCGTGCACGGCCAGGCACGCCCCGTTCTCGGCGGGCTGCTCGGACAGGTGGACGTGGACCGGCACGTCCCTGGTGCGCTCCGCGAAGGCGGCGTAGCCGTCGCGGTCGGAGAAGGCCCGCACGGAGTGCAGGGCCGCGCCGATCCTGGCGTGCTCGCCGCCCCGGAGCCGCGACCAGCGGTCGTACCACCGGTCGGCCGTGCCGTCGCCGAAGCGCCGCTGCACGCCTTCCAGCGGGAGGTAGCCGTCCGCTGTCAGGCCGCCGCGCAGGTAGGCGGTGTCCAGCAGGGTGATCCGGATACCCGCGTCGGCGGCGGCCGCGATCAGTGCCTCGCCCATCGCGTTGGGGTCGGCGTACGCGGTGCCGTCCGGCTGGTGGTGCAGGTAGTGGAACTCGCCGACGCAGGTGATGCCCGCGAGCGCCATCTCGGCGTAGACCGCGCGGGCCAGGTCGAAGTAGGAGTCGGGGGTGAGGTGCAGGGCGGTGGCGTACATGGTCTCGCGCCAGGTCCAGAACGAGGTCGGCGGACGCGCAGCGCCGACCGCCGGGTCGTTCCGCCCCGGCGGAGGCGTGCCGGGTTCGCCGCCGACCTGGGCGGTGCCGCGCAGCGCGCGGTGGAAGGCGTGGCTGTGCGCGTTGGCCAGCCCCGGCACGGTCAGGCCGCGCAGCACGGTGGCGCCCGGCGGCGGGGAGGCGGCGCCGGTGCGCACCTCGGTGATCCGGCCGCCGTCGGCGGTCAGCAGCACGCCCGGCTCGACCAGCGGGTCGAGCCAGGCGTGCTCCAGCCAGTACGTCACCGGCACGCGAGCCCCTCCAGTACGTCGGCGAGCGCGGTGACGCCCGCGGCGCAGTCGTCCTCGGCCGCGAACTCCGCCGGCGAGTGCGAGACGCCGGTGGGGTTGCGTACGAACAGCATGGCGGTCGGCACCGCCGTGGCGAGGATTCCGGCGTCGTGTCCCGCGCCGGTCGGCAGCACCGGGGCCGGCGTCGCGTCCGCGCCGAGCAGCGCGGCGAGCCGGTCGCGCAGGGCGTGCGCGAACTCGACCTCCGGGGTGAAGGACTCGCGGACCACGTCGACGGCGACGCCGTCGCGGGCGCCGCTGTCCCTGGCGGCCCGCTCGATCCCGGCCACGACCGCGGCGAGGGTCTCCTCGTCTGCGGCGCGGGAGTCGAGCCAGCCGCGGACCAGGGAGGCGATGGCGTTGACGCCGCCCGGTTCCACGGCGATCTTGCCGAAGGTGGCGAGCGCGCCGGCCAGCCGGGCCTGCTCGCGGGCGGCGAGCACCGTGCCGGCGTAGGTCAGCATCGGGTCGTGCCGGTCCTCCAGCCGGGTGGTGCCCGCGTGGTTGGCCTCGCCGCGGAAGTCGAAGCGCCAGCGGCCGTGCGGCCAGATCGCGGAGGCCACGCCGACCGGGTGGCCGCCGAGGTCGAGGGCGCGGCCCTGCTCCACGTGCAGTTCGACGAACGCGCCGACGCGGGCGAGGCGTTCGGGGTCGGCGCCGATGGCGTCGGGGTCCTGTCCGGCCCGCTCCATGGCGCGGGCGAGCGTGACACCGTCGGCGTCGCGCAGGTCGCGCGCGTCCTCGGCGGTGAGCCGACCCGCGGTCAGCCGGGAGCCGACGCAGGCCAGGCCGAAGCGGGCGCCCTCCTCGTCGCCGAAGTTCACCACCGCGAGCGGCCGGCGCGGCGCGGCGCCCCGCGCGCGCAGCTCGTCGATCGCGGCGAACGCGGAGACGACGCCGAGCGGGCCGTCGAAGGCGCCGCCGTCGGGCACGGAGTCCAGGTGCGAGCCGGTGACCACGGCGTCGCCGGCCGCGGGGTCGCCGAGCCAGGCCCACTGGTTGCCGTTGCGGTCGAGTTCGTAGTCCAGGCCGCGGACGCCGGCCTGCTCGCGGAACCAGGCGCGGCAGTCGGTGTCGGCGGGTGTCCAGGCGTAGCGGCGGTAGCCGCCGCTGCCGGCGTCGCGGCCGACCGCGGCCAGCTCCCGCCACATCGTCTGGAACCCGGGGGCCCGCACCTGCGGCTCCGCGGCCGGGTCATGTCGCCGCCCGGGTGCCGCGGCGGGCCGGCGCCGGTCCTCCGGGCGCTGCGGGCCCCTGCCTTCCGCGCCCGGGCGTTCCGCGCCCCTGCCTTCCGCGCCCGGGCGTTCCGCGCCCGGGCTCCCCGCGGCGTCGCTCATGTGGCGTCGCCTTCCCGCATGGGCACCCGCACGCCCCGCTCCTGGGCCACTTCCTCGGCGCGGTCGTATCCGGCGTCCACGTGGCGGATGACGCCCATCCCGGGGTCGTTGGTGAGCACCCGGCGGATCTTCTCCGCGGCGAGCGGCGTGCCGTCGGCGACGGTGACCTGCCCGGCGTGGATGCTGCGGCCGATGCCGACGCCGCCGCCGTGGTGGATGGAGACCCAGGACGCGCCCGAGGCGACGTTGACCATGGCGTTGAGCAGCGGCCAGTCGGCGATGGCGTCGGAGCCGTCGAGCATGCCCTCGGTCTCCCGGTAGGGGGAGGCGACGGAGCCGGCGTCCAGGTGGTCGCGGCCGATGACGACGGGCGCCTTGAGGGTGCCGTCGGCGACCATCTCGTTGAACCGCTCGCCGGCGCGGTCCCGTTCGCCGTAGCCGAGCCAGCAGATGCGGGCGGGCAGGCCCTGGAAGTGGACGCGTTCGCCGGCCAGCTTGATCCAGCGGGCCAGCGACTCGTTCTCGGGGAACAGGTCGAGGATCGCCCGGTCGGTGTGGTGGATGTCGGCGGGGTCTCCGGACAGGGCGGCCCAGCGGAAGGGGCCCTTGCCCTCGCAGAACAGCGGGCGGATGTAGGCGGGCACGAAGCCGGGGAAGGCGAACGCCCGCTCGTATCCGGCGAGTTTGGCCTCGCCGCGGATGGAGTTGCCGTAGTCGAAGACCTCGGCGCCGGCGTCCTGGAAGCCGACCATCGCCTCCACGTGCCGGGCCATGGACTCGCGGGCCCGCTGGGTGAAGTCGGCGGGCTTCTCGGCCGCGTAGTCGGCCATGTCGGCGAAGTCCATGCCGAGCGGGAGGTAGGCGAGCGGGTCGTGCGCGGAGGTCTGGTCGGTGACCACGTCGACAGGGGCGCCCATGGCGAGCAGTTGCGGCACGACCTCGGCGGCGTTGCCCAGGACGCCGATGGACAGCGGGCGGCGGGCGTCGCGGGCCTCGGTGGCCAGGCGCAGCGCGTGGTCGAGGGAGTCGGCGCGCACGTCGAGGTAGCGGTGCTCGATCCGGCGGTCGATGGCGCGCGGGTCGCAGTCGACGCAGATCACCACGCCGCCGTTCATGGTGACCGCGAGCGGCTGGGCGCCGCCCATGCCGCCGAGGCCGGCGGTGAGGGTGATGGTGCCGGCCAGGCTGCCGCCGAACCGCTTGGCGGCGACGGCGGCGAAGGTCTCGTAGGTGCCCTGGAGGATGCCCTGGGTGCCGATGTAGATCCACGAACCCGCGGTCATCTGCCCGTACATGGTCAGGCCGAGGGCTTCGAGGCGGCGGAACTCCTCCCAGTTGGCCCAGTCGCCGACCAGGTTGGAGTTGGCGATCAGCACCCGGGGCGCCCACTCGTGGGTCTGCATGACGCCGACCGGGCGGCCGGACTGGACGAGCATGGTCTCGTCCTGCTTCAGGCCGCGCAGGGTGCGCACCATGGCGTCGAAGGAGTTCCAGTCGCGGGCGGCCTTGCCGGTGCCGCCGTAGACGACGAGCTTGTCGGGGTGCTCGGCGACCTCGGGGTCCAGGTTGTTCTGGAGCATCCGCAGCGCGGCTTCCTGCTGCCAACCCTTGGCGCTCAGTTCCGTGCCGCGCGGTGCGCGTACCGGCCTCGGTCCGGTCATCGGGCAAGCCTCCTCGTGGTGGCGGCGTGGTGGCGGAAGACGGTGCGCGCGCCGCCGGGCGGCGCACCCGTAGCAATATATTCACATCCTCGTCTGATGAATACCTCTAGTCAACAGGACCCGGGTGGAAGTCCCGCGCGGGAAGGTGGTGGGATGGCGGGCATGACGGATGAGCTGGGGATACGGCGGGGGCACGCGCTGCGGGCCGCGGTGGAGCAGGGGCTGGCCGGGGAGGCCGAACCGGTGGTCGGGTTGCTGGACATCGCGGGCATCGCCGCCTCGGCGACGGCCCTGCATGCCGCGTTCGCCACCCCTGGTGTGACCGTGACCCATACCTTCGCGGTGAAGGCCGCCTCGCTCGTGCCGGTGCTCGGGCTGCTCGCCGAGTGCGGGCTGGGCGCGGAGGTGGCCAGCCCGGGCGAGCTCGCGCTGGCCCGCGCGGCCGGCATCCCGGCGGAGCGGACCGTGCTGGACTCCCCCGCCAAGACCCTCGCCGAACTGCGCGAGGCGCTCGAACTCGGTATCGCGGTCAACGCCGACAACCCCGAGGAACTGGCCCGGATCGACCGGCTGCGCGAGTCGGCGCCCGCCGGCTCGCCCTTCGCCTCGCCCGTCGGCCTCCGGGTCAACCCGCAGGTCGGCGGCGGCAGCATCGGGGCGATGAGCACGGCCACCGCCACCTCCAAGTTCGGCGTGGCGCTGCGCGACCCGGGCGCGCTGGAGTGGGTCCTGGACGCGTACGCGCGGCGGCCGTGGCTCAACCGGCTGCACACCCACACCGGTTCACAGGGCGTGCCGCTGGAACTGATGGTCGCCGGGGTGCGGGCGGCCTACGAGCTGGCCGAGCGGATCAACGCCGCCGCCGGACGGCAGCAGGTCACCGCGCTCGACATCGGCGGCGGCCTGCCGGTGAACTTCGGCTCCGACGCGACGGTGCCGTCCTTCGCCGACTACGCCGACCTGCTGCGCGCCGAGATCCCCGGGCTCTTCGACGGGCGCTACGGCATCGTCACGGAGTTCGGCCGCTCCCTGCTCGCCAAGAACGGCACGGTGCTGGCGCGGGTCGAGTACGCGAAGTCCGCCGGCGGGCGGCCCATCGCCGTCACCCACGCCGGCGCCCAGGTGGCCACCCGTACGGTGTTCGTGCCCGACTCCTGGCCGATCCGCGTGCTCGCGCTGGACGCCGAGGGCGCGGAGAAGACGGGCGAGCCAGTGGTCCAGGACGTGGCCGGGCCTTGCTGCTTCGCCGGCGACCTCGTCGCCAAGGGGCGCGCCCTGCCGCTGCTGGAGGCCGGCGACCATGTGGCGCTGCTCGACACCGGTGCGTACTACTTCTCCAACCACTTCGCCTACAACTCCCTGCCGCGCCCCGCGGTGTACGGGTACTGCGTCCTGCCCGACGGCGCGGTCGCGTTCTCGCCGGTGCGGGCGGCGCAGACCCAGGAGGAGCTTCTCGCGGAGAGCGGCGCCGGATTCCCGTCCCTGCGGCTGCGGTCGTAAGGACGCGGGGGCGGCGCGGCGCCCCCGGGGGTCAGGGGCGGCGCCTGCCGCCCCCGGGAGCCGCGTCGCCGGCGGCGATCCCCGTGAGCTGGTAGAGCGCGGGGTTGCCGTCGGGACGGAACCACAGCAGGGCGTCGTGGGAGCGCTCGATGCGGGCGACCCGGCGGGACCGCAGCCACAGCCCGGCGCCGACGCCCCCGAGGAGCATGCCCGCCGCGCAGGGCAGGACGACGTTCGCGGCGGCGGCGACCACGAACACCAGCAGCAGCCACCAGCGGCGGCGGCGCAGCCACGCCCGGGCGGTGACCCTGCGGTCCTGGAGGAAGACGGACTTCGCCGCACGCGAGGCGGCCTTGGCGCGTTCGGCGTGCCGGCGGCCGCGGACGAGGAAGGCCGTCACCGCGGCGATGACGAACAGCGCGGCACCGGCCAGCACACCGATCCGGCGGCCGGTCGGGCTGAACGTCACGGCGGTGCCCGGCACGGCAGCGATCACGCCCAGCCACCACAGCCAGACCGCCGCCACCCGCACCGCCACCGCCACCCGCGCCAATGTGTAGGCCCCGCGCACCACGTCGCGCTCCCTCCGTCGTCGTCCCGGCCCGCCGTCCCGGTGGTACGGCGGCGCCGGCCAAGTGCTGGGGAGGGAGACTACTTCGCGATTCTCAGATTTTCGTTAAACCAGATGTCATTCCGCTGAGCACAACCTTTTGCCGGGGCCGAGGGTCGCAAGGGGTGTTCCGTACCACCACCATGCTCCAAGGGACTTGGGGGAAGATCCCGTGATTCCGCTCCTCAAATGGCGCCGTTCGGCCGCCGCGCTGACCGCCCTCGCGGTCGCGCTGCTCGGCGCCGCCGCGGCGCAGGCGCCCGCGCATGCGGCCGAAGGGCCCACCCTGGCATTTCAGATACAGAAGACCAGCGTGGGGGTGCCGCAGCCGGACAACTCGGGGGACCCGCCGCAGATCAGTTGGGCGCTCGCCCCGCCGAAGAGCGGCCCGACCGTCACGAACGTGGTCGTCTCACTGGACCTCTCCGGGATCAGCTCCTTCATCACCGCCGACAACGGGTACCCGGATGACACCGTCACCTGGAAGAGCGCCGAGCTGGGCGTCGGCGGTGCGGGCGGGCTGGTCGACCTCCACGCCAAGCCGGGCGCCGCGCTGGGCACCACGGGCACCGCGGTCCTGTCCGGCACCGCGGACAACGCGACGATCACCCCCCTCACCGTGCGGGTCACCGTCGGCGCGGTCGGGCTGGTGGTCAACAAGCCGACCCAGGTCGACCACGCCAAGCCGGGCGACAGCCTTGAAGCGCCCCTCACCATCGCGAACACCGGGCAGCTCCCGGCCGACGGGGCCGACCTGAGGGTGACCACCACCGAGGGGCTCGGCTACGCGCAGCACTTCTCCAACTGCGTCTACAGCAAGCAGACCATCGACAACGGCTATGCGACGCTGAACAACAACGCGGTCTGCCACTTCGCCACCACCATCGAGCCCGGCAAGAAGTACCGGCTCTCCGCTCCGGTGGGCATCGACGTGACCAGCAGCGCGCTGTGGGACCTGGTCCGCTTCACGGTCAGCCCGAAGCCCGGCACGCCGACCGGCAACAACGTCCGCGCGGACGGCCCGGTGCTCTCGCTCGTGCCGGACGGCGCGGCCCCCAGCGGCGGGACGAACACCTCCGACTGGACGATCGACACCGACAACACCGCGGACATCGCGGCCGGCGGCGACACCGTCAGCGGCAAGCCCGGCGACACGGTGCAGGTCATCGCGTCGATGCGGAACAAGGGCCCGGCCACCGTGGACATCGAGACCAGCGACGACCAGCTCGGCGTCATGTTCGACGTCCCCAAGGGCACCACCGTGGTGAAGATCCCCAAGGCCTGCTACACGTGGGGAGAGGGCGGTCCCCACGACCAGAAGCTCGGGGCGCCCAAGTACATCTGCTGGGTCAACCCGCCGCTGCGGGTCGGCGCGACCGTGAAGATGCCGTTCACCCTGCGGATCGACGCCGACGCGCCCGCGCTCGCCACGGGCACGGTCCAAGCCACCACCGTCTACGACAACAAGCTGCCCTTCGACCCCGACGTGACGAACAACACGGCCGCGGTGACCGTCCACGTCAAGGGCGGCGCGACGGCCACCCCGACCTCCTCGGCCGGCGCCACCAGCACGGGCGGCACTTCGGGCGGCAACCACCTCTCCACCCAGACCGGCGCCGGGAGCACGGCCGGCGGAAGCTCCGGCACCTCCGGCTCCACCGGCACGCTCGCCTCGACCGGCGGCAACGGCACCCAGCTGCTCACCTGGCTGGGAGCGGCCGCCCTCGCCTTCGGCGCCGCGGCCTTCGCCCTCGCCCACAGCCGCAGGACCCGCCGCACGACCACCGGCTCCTGACCGGGGCGGCCACGCTCCACGCACCAGCAGAACCCGGCAGACCAGCGACACCGGCACCGGCACCAGCACCACCCGCGGCCCGCGGGGGCGTTCACTCCATGAACACCCCGCGGGCCGCGGCATGCGCGTCGAACTCCTCCAACCGCGCCTGCGCGTCCGGCAGGTCGTCGCACATCGACTCCAGCAGCACCCGGCCCAGCAGCATCGGCGCGCACGCCGTGTCGAAGGCCAGCCCGGTGCCGACGGCCGCGGGCAGCAGCAGGTCGCTGTGCGCGGCCACCGGTGCGAACGCGCTGTCCGCGACGGTCACCACGGTCAGCCCGGCCGCCCGCGCGTAGCCGAGCGCGTCGGCCACCTCCCGCGGGTGCCGGGGCAGCGCGAAGCACAGCAGGGCGCTCGCGCCCGCCCGGACCGCGGCGTCGATCCGGTCGGCGAGCATGGTGCCGCCCTCGTCCAGCAGCCGCACATCGGGGTGCACCTTCGCCGCGAAGTACGCGAACCCGCGCGCCTGGGCACCCGCCGCCCGCAGCCCCAGCACCGGCAGCGGCCTGGACCCGGCCAGCACCGCCCCCGCCCTGGCCACCGGCTCCGGGTCGGCCAGCAGCTCGACCAGGTGCCGCAGGTTCTCGATCTCCGCGTGCACCGCCTGCTGGTACTCGTTGTACGAGGTCGTGCCGGCCGGATCGGGCGCCGGCGCCACCTCGCGCAGGTGCTTGCGCAGCGCCGGGTACCCGTCGAAACCGAGGGCGACCGCGAACCGGGTCACCGACGGCTGGCTGACCCCGGCGAGTTCGGCGACCTCCACGCTGGACAGGAAGGCCGCCTCGTCCGCCTGCCGCACCAGGCAGTGCGCGATGCGCCGCTGGGTCGGGGTCAGCCGGTGCGCCTCGAAGAGCTTCAGCAGCCGCGCGGACGCACCGCTCCCCGCGCTTCTGCCCGCGGCCCCACCACCCGTGGCGCTCCCGCTCCCGCTCGCGCCGTTCACGTCACCGGCGTCGCCGCCGTCGCCGACGTCATTGCCCTCGCCCGCGTCGCCCACGCCGTTCACGCCGCCCGCACGGTCCGCCCCGGCACCGCCGGCACCGTCAGCCTTGTCCGCCCCGTCAGCACTGCCCATGCCCGTCCGTCCCTGGTCCGAACCGCCCGGCCGGGGCAGCCCACGGGCCCCGCCGACCGTCTATTCACAGGACATGACTCTGCATGAACGTATGCAGTCCGGCAAGCGCGGGCGCTCCCGAGCACCGCCAGTACGGATCGGCGGCCTCGGCGTGCACTCCGTAGACCGCGACCACCTCGATGAGCAGCGCCACCGCGTTGGCGACGCATATGCACAGCGCGAGCGTGCCCTGCCAGGACTCGGCACCGCGCGCGCCGGCCCGCGCCGCCGTGCGGAAGAACAGCACGCACAGCACCGACGCCGCCACCCCGCACAGCAGCGCCGCGTAGCCCACCACGAACTGCGTCCAGGGCACACCCAGTTGGTGACAGAGCGCCTCCTCCCGCCGGCCCTTCCGGTCGTCCAGCCACACGCCGGCCACCAGCAGCGCCACTCCGAGCAGCGCGAGCCCCGGCGCCGCCAGCACCCGCCGCCGCCACCGCGCCGACGGCAACTCCACCTCCGGTGGCCGCCACTCCGGCGCCGCGACCCGCTCCGTTCCCCGCTCCCCCGCCATTTCAGCCTCCCCCGGCAACTCCGCACATCGATCCACCCGTTGGCCCGCCGGACCGCCCGAACACCCGCCCGCCCCGGGGCCGGCCCCGTACGACAAACCGTCACCCCGCGCAGCGAAGAGCCCGAATCCGCTCACGCTCCGCAATCAATCCGTGACGGTGTCAGCGTAGCCGAAGGGCCGGACAGGTGTTCCCACCTGTCCGGCCCCTGTGGATAACTCCCGCTCGGCGCTGCCTACCGCCGCCCGGTCTCGTCCAGCTCCGGTGCGTCGTACGAGCCCCCGCCGGCGCCCGCGGCGACCACACCGGCGTCGTCCGAGTCGACGGCGCGGTCCGCGTGACCCGGCCACCAAGCGGCGTGCCCGATCAGCGCGGTGAGGCTCGGCGTGAAGAACATCGCCATCACGAAGGCCGCGACCACGATGCCGAAGGCGATCGCGAAGCCCATCTCGGTGAGGAACGAGTTCCCGGACAGCATCAGGGTGGCGAAGGTCGCCGCCAGGATGAACCCGGCCGAGGCGATCGTCGGACCCGCGTGCCGCAGCGCCTCCGCGGCGGCCTCGCGTGGCTCGCGGCCCTCGCGGGCCTCCTCCCTGAGCCGGGCGATCATCAGGATGTTGTAGTCCGTTCCGATCGCCACCACGAACAGATACATGATGATCGGCAGCATGAAGATCAGCCCGCTGCCGCGGCCGAAGATCAGCACGGTGGCACCGAGCGTCGCTCCGAACCCGAGGGCCACCGAGGCGATCAGGTACCAGGGCGCGACGATGCTGCGCAGCAGCAACCCCAGGATCACCATGATCAGGATCGCGGCCACCGGGAAGACCGTGCGGTAGTCGTGGTTCACGGCCGCGTTGATGTCCCGGTAGATCGAGGACGTGCCGCCGACCACCGCCTCGGTTCCCGGCGGAGCGTTGTCCTTGGCGGCCGTGCGGACGTCACCGACCGCCGCGATGGCCTTGTCGCTCGCGCCGGAGTACTTCAGCGTCAGGTTGAACAGGGCCGTGGTGTGGTCCTTGTTCAGCCCGGTGCTCTGGTCGAAGGTCGCGCTGGCGACGCCGTCGGCCTGGCTGAGCTTCTCCTTGTACGCGGTGAAGTCGACACCGTTCAGCGGCTTGCCGTCGGTGCTGGTGAGGAAGACCGAGGTCGGGTCGGCAGCACCGGCGGAGTACGCCTTCTGCATGCTGTCCTGGACGACCATCGACTCCTTGGTCTTGGGGATGGACCCGGAGGCGAGGTCGTAGTCGGCCTTGTAGCCGAGGGTGCCGAGCGCCAGCAGCAGCATCACCAGGCCGGAGACGATGGCGACCAGGCCGGACCGGCGGCCGAGCATCCGGCCGATCGAGGTGAAGCGGGTGCCGGACGGCTCCAGGTGCCACTTCTTGCCCGGCCAGAACAGCGCCTTCGGCGGGATGAGCGAGCAGATCGCCGGGAAGAGCGTGAGACCGGCGATCAGTGTGACCGCGACCAGGATGGCGAGCGCCGGGCCCAACTGGGTGAGGAAGCCCAGGGTGGACAGGGCCAGCGCCAGGAAGGAGATGATCACCGCGCCGGCCGCCGAGGCGATCGCCTCACCGACCCTGGTGACGCTGTTGATCATCGCTTCCTTGGGTTCGTCACCCGCCCGCAGCCGTTCTCGGTAGCGGAACATGAGGAACAGGAAGTAGTCCGTGCCGACGCCGAGCACCACCACGATCAGCAGCGCGGAGATCGAGCTGTTGGCCTGCAGGCCGAAGAGCTTGGTGGCGTAGGCGATCAGGCCGTTGGACGTGGTGAACACCAGGCCCATCAGGATCACCAGCGGCATGATCGCGATCAGCGGGGACCGGAAGATGATCAGCAGCGTGATGATGATGATGAGCAGCGAGCCGATCAGCGCGACGGCGTCGGAGGTGTTGCCCGCGTCCTGCTGGTCGAGGTTCTGCGCGGCCTGACCGCCGACCTGGACCTTCAGATGGGTGCCCTTGGCAAGGTCCTTGGAGTCCGTGCGCAGCGCCTTCGCCGCGTCGGCCTGCTTCGGCTGCCCCTGGGTCTTCTTGTCCATCTGGACATAGGCCGTGTCGTACTTGCCGTCCTTGGACTCCGTGCCCGCGACGACCTTCTGCACCTGGTCGATGTGCTTGCCGTCCAGGGCAGTGGTGATCTTGGTGATGTCGGCCTTGTCGGCCGCGGTCAGCGGCGCGTTGTCGCTCCGCTGGTAGAGGACGATCGCCGACGGGGTGAAGGCCGCGGGGAACGCCTTCTCCTGGAGGTCCATCGCCTTGATCGACTGGTAACTACTGGGCAGGAAGCTGCTCTCGTCGCTGTTGGACGGCAGGCTCGGCGCAGTAGCGACGATCGCGACGGCGGCGACGAGCCACGCGACGATCGTCCATACGGGATGGCGGACGACTGCGCGTCCGATGCGGTGGAACATGCGGTGCTGCCTCCATGGCAGGACGTATCACCGCCACCCTTTGGAGCGGTTCCCGGGCATCGGCGACCCGAACGGCGCGCGCGCCGGCCGGAGATTTTCATATGGGTGGGTTGTGACCCAGATCTTACTTGCCGCCCGGCAAGGGGCAAACCACCACCCCCGGGCAACTCCTGCGCGTCGCAGCCGCGCGAGCAGAAGGACCCGGTATGACTACCCCGATCACAGCGGCGGGAGCAACCGCTTTTGCGGCTTTCCCATCGCGTTACGCGGCAGTTCACCGAGGAAACGGACCTGCCGCGGCCGCTTGTGCACCGAAAGGCGGGTGGCGACGAAGTCGGTGAGCTCGCTCGCGCTCACCCCGTCGGCGACCACGTAGGCGACGATCTCCTGTCCCAGGTCGGCGTGGGGCGCGCCGACCACCGCCGCCTCGCGCACCGCGGGGTGGGCGAGCAGCGCGTTCTCCACCTCGCCCGCGCCGATCCGGTAACCGCCGGACTTGATCAGGTCGGTGGACGCGCGGCCGACGATCCGGTGCGTGCCGTCCGGGTCGATCGCCGCGATGTCGCCGGTCCGGAACCAGCCGTCGTCGGTGTACGCCGCCGCGGTCGCCTCCGGGCGGCCGAGGTAGCCGTCGAAGAGGGTGGGGCCGGTGAGCTGGAGTTCGCCGATGCCGTCGGCGGACTCGGCGATCCTGGTGGCGATCCCGGGCAGCGGGACGCCGACGGCACCCGGGGCGCGCGGCCCGTCCGCCCGGGCGGAGACGGTGATCAGCGTCTCCGTCATGCCGTAGCGCTCGACCGGTTCGTGCCCGGTCAACTCGGCCAGCGAGGCGAAGACCGGAGAGGGCAGCGGCGCGCTCCCCGACACCAGCAGCCGCGCGCCGGACAGCGCGCGGGCCGCGGCCTCCTCGCGCGCCACCCGGTGCCAGACGGTGGGCACGCCGAAGTAGAGGCTGCCGCCGGCCGCCGCGTACGCCGCCGGGGTGGGGCGGCCGGTGTGCACCAGACGGCTGCCGACCCGCAGCGCGCCGAGCACGCCGAGCACCAGGCCGTGCACGTGGAACAGCGGCAGCCCGTGCACCAGGGTGTCGTCCGCCGTCCACTCCCACGCCCGCGCCAACGCGTCCAGGTCCTCGGCGATCGCGGCCCGGGAGAGCATGACGCCCTTGGGCGGGCCGGTCGTCCCCGAGGTGTAGAGCACCAGCGCCGGCCGCCCGCCGCCCGTATCCGGCTCCCCCGCGTCATCGACCGCCGCGCTGAAGTCGGCGCGCTCCGCGAAGTCCACGGGGAGCAGTTCCGCGCCGGAGTCCCGCAGGACGTGCGCCCGTTCGTCCGGTCCCGCGTCCGGGGCGACCGGCACCACCGGCACCCCGGCGAGCAGCCCGCCCACCACGGCCGCCACCGTCTCCAGCGACGCGCCGGCCTCCACCGCGAACGCCTCCCGCCCCGACACCCGCCGGGCGACCGCCCCCGCGGCGCCCAGCAGCTCCTCGTAACTGCACGCCCTGCCGTCGACCCGCAGTGCGTCCGGACGGTCCGACCCTCCGTGCAAGGCGGTGAGCAGCGGCACCGATGCCATGGGAATCCTCCTACTGGGCAGCCCGCCCCCAGGAAAACCGGGGGTTAGCCCCAGTGTCGCCCAAGCGCCGCGCCTCCTACGGTTGCCCTATGGACGCCCGCGACCCGGAACTGAAGAAGGAACTCGCCGCCACCTTGCAGGCGCGCAAGACACTCGGCGAGGAATACGAGTCGGAACTGGTCGACTCGTTCATGGAGAAGGTGGCCGAGCGCGTGGACAGCCGCGTCGAGCAGCGGGTGCGCCGCGAGCTGGCCCAGCAGCAGACGTCGTCGGCGCGCGCCGACCGCCGCCCGATCGGGCCGCCCCAGAGCAACCCCCGCTTCGCCCGTTACGGCTTCGCGGGGTTCACGATGATCGCCGCGATCCCGCTCTCCGCGATCGGCGTGGCCAACGCGGGCACCACCGGGCTCCTGATCAGCTGGGCCGGCATCGTCGCGGTCAACCTCGCCCAGGGCGTGGGCAACTTCTTCTCCAAGGACCGCCACCCCGACCGCGACGACTGGTCCTGAGCACATACCGCTCCGCGGCGGACGACCTCGCTGAGAGGGCACCCCTTCGCCCGGGTCGCGAGCGAGCGAGCGAGCGGGAAAAGCGGCGAGCGAGCCCAAAAAAAAGGGGGCGAGGACCGCCGCACCCCCGGGGCATTGCTGCCCGGGGGGCGGGACGACGGCGGTCCTCGCCGGGACGCGTGCCGGGTCAGGGCCGGGCCTGCGCGTCCAGGGTCACCATGGAGTCCGGGAGCCGCTCCGGAAGCCTTGGCGCCACTTGGGTGCCGATGCGGCCGGGCGAACCGGCCGCGCTTTCGACATCACCCAATCTGCCGGACCCGTGTTAAGCGCGTGCTGCGTGGACGTGTCGCGGGCGTACCAGTTCGCGGAATGCGCGGCCGGAGCTACCGCGCACCGGCCATCCGGTGCGCGGTACCCCTCAGGAACCGCCGTGACCGGCGAGGAAGGCCAGCAGGTCCTGCCGGCTCACGACGTTCGTCGGCTTCCCCTCCACCAGCACGATCGCCGCGTCCGCGTTCTCCAGCACCGTCATCAGGTCGCCGACCCGCTCCCCGGAGCCGACCTGCGGCAGCGGCGGGCACAGGTGCTTGTCGAGCGGGTCGTCCAGGGCGGCGCGCTTGGTGAACAGCGCGTGCAGCAGTTCGCGCTCGACCACCGAGCCGATCACCTCGGCCGCCATGACGTCGGGGTGCCCGGCACCGGGCTTGACCACGGGCATCTGCGAGACGCCGTACTCGCGCAGCACCTCGATCGCCTGCCCGACCGTCTCGTCCGGGTGCATGTGCACGAGGTTGGGCAGCCCGCCGTCCTTGTGCGCGAGCACGTCGACGACCCGCGGCTCGCCCTCGTTCTCGTCGAGGAAGCCGTGCGAGCTCATCCACTCGTCGCTGAAGATCTTCGAGAGGTAGCCGCGGCCGCTGTCGGGCAGCAGCACCACGACCACGTCGTCCGGGCCGAGCCGGGCCGCGACCTCCAGCGCCGCGACGACCGCCATGCCGCAGGAGCCGCCGACCAGCAGGCCCTCCTCGCGGGCGAGCCGGCGGGTCATCTGGAAGGAGTCCTTGTCGGAGACGGCCACGATGTCGTCGGCCACCTCGCGGTCGTAGGCGGTCGGCCAGAAGTCCTCGCCGACGCCCTCGACCAGGTACGGGCGCCCGGAGCCGCCGCTGTAGACGGACCCTTCCGGATCGGCGCCGATCACCTTCACCCGGCCGTCGCTGGCGTCCTTGAGGTAGCGGCCGGTGCCGGAGATGGTGCCGCCGGTGCCGACGCCGGCCACGAAGTGGGTGATCTTGCCCTCGGTCTGCTTCCACAGCTCGGGACCGGTGGAGTGGTAGTGCGACAGCGGGTTGTTCGGGTTGCTGTACTGGTCCGGCTTCCAGGCGTTCGGCGTCTCGCGCACCAGCCGGTCGGACACGTTGTAGTACGAGTCGGGGTGGCTGGGGTCGACGGCGGTCGGGCAGACCACGACCTCGGCACCGTAGGCCCGCATGACGTTGATCTTGTCCGCCGAGACCTTGTCCGGGCAGACGAAGACGCAGTGGTAGCCCTTGCGCTGCGCGACCATCGCCAGGCCGACTCCGGTGTTGCCGGAGGTCGGCTCCACGATGGTGCCGCCCGGACGCAGTTCACCGCTCTCCTCCGCGGCTTCGATCATCCGCAGGGCGATGCGGTCCTTGACCGAGCCTCCGGGGTTGAAGTACTCGACCTTCGCGAGGACGGTCGCCTTGATCCCCGCGGTCACGCTGTTGAGCCTCACCAGCGGGGTGTTGCCGACGAGGCTGATCATCGAGTCGTGAAACTGCACCGTGTGTCTCCGGGTTCTCCGAGATGGTGGCACCAGGTTAGAGCCTGGTGGAAACGCGGACGCTGCGGTCGGCGTTGAGGTGGGTAGGGGTGTCACGTCGACGTGGGAAAGGGATGTCACGCGTGGCGTGCGTCGCGGCGGGTCGGTGCCCGGTCTTCGGCGTGTGGCGGGGGAACGTGTGTGCGCGGTGGCGCATGGTGGTGTCCGGACAGTCCAGGGAGGTGGCCGACTCGATGATGTCCAGGGCGAGGGTGGCACGGCGGATCGCGACCGCGGCGGCGTTCGGCGGTGGCGGGATCAGCCTGCTGAGCGGGGCCGCGGTGGGGCTGCTGCTGACGGAGGCACGGCTGGCCAAGCGGATGGTCGGCGGGTCGGACGACATCCCGCCGCGGGCCGACGGCCGGTACGGATCGGCGTTCGCCCACCGTACGGACGAGGCTCCGCTCCGGTTGGGCTTTCTGGGTGATTCCACCGCGGCGGGACAGGGGGTGCGGCGGGCCCGGGAGACCCCGGGGGCGCTGCTCGCCTCGGGGCTCGCGGCGGTGGCGGAGCGGCCGGTGAAGCTGATGAACGTGGCGCTGCCCGGCGCCCAGTCCGACGACCTGGACCGGCAGGTCTCGCTGCTGCTGGACTCCACGCTGCCCCCGCCCGACGTCGCCGTGATCATGATCGGCGCCAATGACGTGACCCGCCGGATGCCGCTGTCCACCTCGGTGCGGCTGCTGTCCGACGCGGTACGGCGGCTGCGCGACACCGGCAGCCAGGTGGTGGTCGGCACCTGTCCCGACCTGGGTTCGGTGGAGCCGGTCTACCAGCCGCTGCGCTGGCTGGCCCGGCGCGCCAGCCGGCAGCTCGCGGCGGCGCAGACCATCGCGGTGGTGGACCTGGGCGGGCGTACGGTCTCGCTCGGCGACCTGCTGGGCCCGGAGTTCGAGGCGCGGCCGCGCGAGCTGTTCGGGCCGGACAACTTCCATCCCTCGGCGGAGGGTTACGCGACGGCGGCGATGGCGATCCTGCCGACGCTGTGTGCCTCGCTCGGACTGTGGCCGGAGGCCGACGAGCGGCCGGACGCGCGGCGCGGCGAGGGCTTCCTGCCGGTCGCCGAGGCGGCGGCCGAGGCGGCGGCCGAGGCCGGCACCGAGGTGGCGGCCGCGCATGCCGTCTCGGCGGGCCCGCGCGGGCGGTGGGCGCTGATGAAGCGGCGCCGGCGGCGCCTGGTGGAGCAGGAGCATCCGCAGGACGACAGCGGGGACGCGGCCGAGACCTCGGCCGAGGGCGCGGCCCGACGCGGCGCGTGACCGTAGCCGGGACGCGCGGGCGCCTTGCCGGCGCCCTACGGCCGAGCCGGCCCGTGTCCGGTAGCCCCGGTAAGCCCTGGCCCCCTGGAGGCCGGGGCTTACCCGCGCCGCCCAGGCACCCAGGAGGCGGCCCCGCGCGCTCAGTTGAGACCGCGAACTTCCCTGGTGAGCGCGTCGGACGGGGCGCCGGCCCGTCCGGATCATGGGCACGCGGAATCCTTTGTGAAACTCTTCACATGAAGTTCCCGCCCAGTGGGTCAACTTTCCGGCGCCCGGGGCCCCAAATCCCCCTGAATCCCTGGGCCATCCGTGTTTCCGGGGCATTGCGGAGGGGAGAACCACAGCGGACGGGCCGGCGATCGACGCTGCTCAGCGACGTGTATAACGGCTGGTGGCCGCCCTGGGCGCTCGGTTTCCGCGCCACCCTGGGCCGTGAAGGTGCGCAGTGTAGCAGAGGGTGTCCATACCCTTGTGAAGGGGCTCACGAGGTACACCCCCGGACGTGCTGGATACTCGAACCATGAGCACCACGGAGCGTCCACGGATTCTCGTAGTAGGCGGCGGTTACGTCGGCCTGTACGCGGCGCGCCGCATCATGAAGAAGATGCGGTACGGCGAGGCGACCGTCACGGTTGTCGACCCGCGCTCGTACATGACGTACCAGCCCTTCCTTCCCGAAACCGCAGCAGGCAGCATCTCCCCGCGGCATGTCGTCGTCCCGCTGCGACGCGTGCTGCCCGGGGTCGAGGTGCTCACCGGGCGGGTCACGACCATCGACCAGGACCGCAAGGTCGCCGCGGTCGAGCCGCTGGTCGGTGAGCCGTACGAGCTGCCCTTCGACTACCTGGTGATCGCGCTCGGCGCGGTCTCCCGCACCTTCCCGATCCCGGGTCTGGCCGAGAACGGCATCGGGATGAAGGGCGTGGAGGAGGCGATCGGCCTGCGCAACCACGTCCTGGAGCAGCTCGACAAGGCCGACTCCACCACCGACGAGGAGATCCGCCGCAAGGCGCTCACCTTCGTCTTCGTCGGCGGCGGCTTCGCCGGCGCGGAGACCATCGGCGAGGTCGAGGACATGGCCCGCGACGCGGCCAAGTACTACCCGAACGTCAAGCGCGAGGACATGCGCTTCATCCTCGTGGACGCCGCCGACAAGATCCTCCCCGAGGTGGGCCCGCAGCTCGGCAAGTGGGGCCTGGAACACCTCCAGGAGCGCGGCATCGAGGTCTACCTCAGCACTTCCATGAAGAGCTGCGTCGACAAGCACGTGGTGCTCGCCAACGGGCTCGAGGTCGACGCCTCCACCATCGTGTGGACCGCCGGCGTGAAGCCGAACCCGGCGCTGGCCAAGTTCGGCCTGCCGCTGGGCCCGCGCGGTCACGTGGACACCGCGCCCACCCTCCAGGTGCAGGGCACCGACTACATCTGGGCCGCGGGCGACAACGCCCAGGTGCCGGACCTCGCCGCGGGCGAGGGTGCCTGGTGCCCGCCGAACGCGCAGCACGCGCTGCGCCAGGCGAAGGTGCTCGGCGACAACGTGGTCTCCGGGATGCGCGGCTTCCCGCAGCAGGACTACAAGCACGCCAACAAGGGCGCGGTCGCGGGCCTGGGCCTGCACAAGGGCGTCGCGATGATCGTGGTCGGCAAGACCAAGATCAAGCTCAAGGGCCGGCTCGCCTGGTACATGCACCGCGGCTACCACGGCCTCGCCGTGCCGACCTGGAACCGCAAGATCCGGGTCTTCGCCGACTGGACGCTCGGCATGTTCCTCAAGCGCGAGGTCGTCTCGCTCGGCGCGATCGAGAACCCCCGCGAGGAGTTCTACGAGGCAGCGCGGCCGATCCCGGCGCCCGCCGCCGAGAAGAGCACCGGCAGCACCGAGGCCGGCGCGGCCAAGGGTGCCGCCGACGCGGAGAAGGTCGCCTCCTAGCAGGGCTCGGCAGGAGCAGAAGCGCGGTTCGAAGGGCGCCCGCCATCCGTGGTGCGGGCGCCCTTCGGCATGCCCGCGCGAACTCCCTTGGCACGCCCGGCCGTACGCGGTTCCGCGCGCCCGCCCGGCTCCGTGCCGTACGCCCTGCCGCGCACCCCTCGCCGCGCGCCTCTCGCCGCGTACCCCTCGCCGCGCGCCTCTCGCCGCTCGCCCGACGTCGCGCAGCCCCGCCCGGCCCCTCCCGGCCCCGTTCCGCATGCCCGGGCGGCCTGCGCACAGCACCCCTCCCGACGGGCGGCGACGCGCCCGGCTGAGGGGCATTCCACCTCTTCCGGCCCAACTGCGTGTATCCGCAACGTAGATTTCCGCGTCAGGCGCCTCAAGTGCGATTTTCAGTCGTACGCTCAGATCCATGGTTGACGCGGCTCATCGCATCCTCGACATCGCCGAGCACGTTCTCCCCGGCCCGTTCCCGTTGCGCGTGCGCGCTTGGGACGGCAGTGAGGCGGGACCGGTCGGCGCACCCGCACTCGTCTTCAGGAAGCGCCGGGCACTGCGCCGGCTGCTGTGGCGGCCGGGCGAACTCGGCCTGGCCAGAGCGTGGGTGGCCGGCGACCTCGACGTCGACGGCGACCTCTACACCGCGCTCGACACGCTCTCCGGGCTGATCTGGGAGCGCGGTGAGCCCGACCCGGCGGCCGGCCGCGGCGAGGGCGTACGCCAGGCCGCGGTCGCCCTGCGCGACCCGGCGACCTACCGGCTGATCCGCAGCGTGCTGTCCCTGGCCGGCCCCGGGCTGCCGCCCTCCGCGCCGCCCGAGGAGGTGCGCCGCCGCAGCGGCCTCGCGCACACCAAGCGCCGCGACAAGGAGGCGATCGCCCACCACTACGACGTGGGGAACGCCTTCTACGAGATCGTGCTCGGCCCGTCCATGGTCTACTCGTGCGCGCTGTGGGCCGATTCCGGCCTCGCCGCCGCCGAGGCGGGGAACGAGGCGGGGGACGAGGTGAGCGACCAGGTCAGCGCCGACACCGCGCGCAGGCGGGCCGCGGCCGCCGCGACCGCGGCGTCGGTGGCCGGCGCGTCCGCGGAGGGCACCGATCCGGTCGGCGCCGCCGGGATCTCCCTGGAACAGGCGCAGTACGCCAAACTCGACCTGGTCTGCCGCAAGTTGGGGTTGCAGGAGGGACAGCGGCTGCTGGACGTCGGCTGCGGCTGGGGCTCCATGGTGCTGCACGCGGCCCGGCACTACGGAGTGCGGGCCACCGGGATCACGCTCTCCGTGGAGCAGGCCGCCTTCGCCCGCAAGCGGATCGCGGAGGCCGGGCTCGCCGACCGTATCGAGATCCGGGTGCAGGACTACCGCGACGTCAAGGACGGCCCGTACGACGCGATCTCGTCGATCGGGATGGCCGAGCACGTCGGCAGCGAGCGCTATCTGGAGTACGCGCGGACGCTGTACGCCCTCCTCAAGCCGGGCGGCCGGCTGCTGAACCACCAGATCGCCCGCCGCCCGCTGCGCAGCGAGGAGGAGTACCGGATCGACGAGTTCATCGACCGCTACGTCTTCCCCGACGGCGAACTCTCCCCGGTCGGCACCACGGTGGGCCGGCTGGAGGAGGCGGGCTTCGAGGTGCGCGACGTGGAGGCGCTGCGCGAGCACTACGGGCGCACCCTGCGCACCTGGGTGGCGAACCTGGAGGCGCACTGGAAGGAGGCCGTCGCCGCGACCAGCGCCGGCCGGGCCCGGGTGTGGCGGCTCTACATGGCCGCGTCCGCGCTGTCCTTCGAACGCAACCGCATCGGCGTCAACCAGGTGATGGCGGTGCGCACCGACCCGGTCGGCCGGTCCGGGCTGCCCGCCACCCGCTCGGCGTGGCTGTCGTGACGCGTTCGACGGCCGTTCGACAAGCCCGAACTCCGGTTGCGGAGAGCGATTTCACGTCACTTGTGCGTGAGGGCTGATGCTGCTGGGATGCCGCCTGTGGTGCGACGAGACCGCGGGCGGCGCCCTGACCACACGTCAGTAACCCCTAAAATAAGACAACATGGCCACTTAGGCGCCCTGTTCACGACTCTCAACCCGGATACGCTTTTCTCTGCGCCCCGCCGGCCCGGATGGTGGAACGCAGACACGGCGAGCTTAAACCTCGCTGCCCTTTGAGGGCGTGCCGGTTCAAGTCCGGCTCCGGGCACCATCTCTCGCTGGGCACCCGACCAGCGAGAACGGCCGGTTCCGGGCGGCGTCTGCATGTCACGTGGGAAAACCGTGGGAACACAGGCGTACGGTCCGGCCATGGCGAGTGTGGTTCCACGGATTGGCAAGGCTGGCAACGTGACCAGCTATCAGGTGAAGTGGCACCTGGGCGGACCCCGGAGCGGGCCCTGGCAGACCGAGCGGTTCACCGACGAGACCGCGGCCGAGATCTTCCGGGGAGAAGTCGAGGCGGCCGGGCATCAGTGGCCGGCGGGGTGGGTGAAGGGCAAGGGCTACATCACCCAGGCGGACGGGGAGAACGCGGACGGCGACCGGTTCAGGTTCCGGGTCTACGCGACGCGGGAGATCGACAACCGGACCGGCATCGAAGAGCACTACCGACAGGCGTGTTACCGCGACTTGGAGAAGTGGATCTTCCCGACGTTCGGTGAGTGCGACGTGCGGTCCGTCGAGCACTTCTCCAGCGACACGATCCGCCCGTGGGTGCGGCAGCTTGAGCAGACGCTCGTCCAGCGCGGGCAGACGCCGAAGCTCGGGCGGGCGAAGATGCGGCAGATGAGCCCGAAGACGATCCGCAATCTCCACGGGTTGCTGAGCAGCATCCTAGAGGCAGCGGTCAAGGCCGAGCCACCGTTGCGTGAGCGGAACCCGTGCAAGCTCACGACGCTGCCGCGTACGGACGACGACGGGACCAGTGGCGAGGACGGCGAGGACGTCGAGTTCCTGACGCCGGAGGAGGTCGACGGGGTCGTCTCGCGCCTTAGACGGCGCAGCGACCAGCTGCTCGCCATCGTGAAATACGGGACGGGCCTGCGGTGGGGCGAGATCATCGCGCTGGCGCCGATGTGCATCCCCAACGAGGGGCAGAGCGGGACGCTGCGGGTAAGGCGTGCGTGGAAGAAAGATGGCCACGGTGGGTACTACATCGGGACACCGAAGACGAAGCGGTCACGGCGGACGCTCCGGGTCAGTGCAACGGTCGTGGCTGCGCTGATCGAGCTGGGCCTGCTGAGCCTCGACAACAAGGAGACCTTGTTCTTCACCGGCGAGGCCGGCCAGCGCCTGCACTACAGCAGCTTCCACGACCGGTGGAACCGGGCAGTGAAGCAGGCGAAGAAGGACGGGGTGTTGCCGCGCGAGAAGCACCCGACACCGCACGATCTCAGGCATTCGCACGCGGCAGCATTGATCTCGGCCGGTCACTCACTGACGTACGTGCAGCGGAGGCTCGGGCACGAGTCCATCAAGACGACCAGCGACACGTACGGGCACCTGCTGCCCGAGGCCGACGACGCCGCCATGGAGACGATCGAGCGGTCGCTGCGAGGCGGCCAGGCGCCGACTGAGGTCGTCCTGGAGGCGGGCGCGGATGCGATCGGCGGGATGGTGTACGTCGCCCAACTCGACGTTCCGGTGGGGTTCCGTGATCAGGAGGTCGCTCGGGAGGTCGTGGAGCAGTGGCATCTCGATACGGGGCGGCCTGCGCGGTTGGAGACGTGGAGCACGTCGTGGTGGCGGCGGTCGGCGCCGGGGGGCCGGAACGTGTTGCGTGACGCGCTACCGGATCGTGTGTGGATCGTCAGCGCCGGGCCGGTGCTGTTCCAGTCGGACGGGGAGCAGGTGATCACGGGGCGGGCCGATTCCGAGGTGTCCGGCCGGTGGGTGTGGGAGTGGGATTCGCGGTATACGGACGAGCCGGCGGTGTCCCGGGTGGAGTGGCTGCCGGATGGGGAGTCGCTGACCGTGGCCGAGGTGTGGGGGACGGACGAGATCGCGGTTCGGGAGACGTTCGCTCAGGCCCTGGAGGATGCGCGCCGCGTGTGCCGGCACACGCCTTTCAGCACGGGGCCCGGGGGTTCAGGGCTGGTCTTGGCGTGATGCGGTCGGTGGGATGGTCTGGCGTCGGCGGGTCGCTGTGGGGCGGCGATGAAGTGCGCTGCTGACGCCCCACGTTCGCACGTTGAATCGGTCGTCCCGGGACTGGAGGGTCTCGATCACGAGCAGGTTGTACTCGTCGAGCATTTCCTTCAGCTCGTGTTCCAGTTCCGCCACTCGCTGGGCGTCTGCACCGGGCGAGGAGGAGGCGACCATGATCAGCCGTCGGGGTTGGGCCGCGGCGTTGAGGTCAGCGGTATGCCGTTCTTCCGCGAGGGCGAGCCAGCGACGGACCAGGACCAGGACGGTGCCGGTGCCGCCGAGCAGGAGGAGGCTGGTCCCTCCGAGGGCTGGGACCCAGTCGCGTGCGCGGAGGCCGTCGGCGTCAAGTGCCATTCCGCCGACGACGGTTGCGGCTACAGCGACGATGCCCCACGTGGTGAAACGGTCGCGCACCCTACCCCCTCGCTCTGTGGTCGTCCTCCCCCTCGACCCGGGCTTGCGCTCGAATCGCGTGCTCGATGTCCAGAACCAGGTTTTCGCGCACGACTGGGTGGGTGATCCCGAGCACGTCTGCGATGCCCTCGGGAGTAGGCACTGAGCGTACCGCCGCTTTGGGCCATTCGTGGTCATTCGTGTCTGAAAGTAGATTTGCTTCTCTCATCATGTCGGGTAGTTGCACACCCAACGCCTTTGCCAGACCCTCCATTTGAGCCGGACGAGGGAGTGTTTCGCCGCGTAGAGCGCGGCTGATGGCGGATGGACTCATGCCGACGTCGGCAGCAAGTGCAGCCCGTCCTCCGCCGCGGGGGCCGAGGTCGTAGCCAGCCTTCGTGGCGGCCTCGCGGAGGTAGGCGCCAAATTGCTGGGCGTTGGGGTTGGTCATACCGCGAGGCTAGCGCGCACGCATGCACGCATGCACGTGCGTGCATGCGTGCATTTGCCCAGGTCACATGATCGATCGCACGTCGAGCCTGCCCACGGCGGTTGTGCGCCGTAGCGCACCGCCGCCGCTTGCGATTCGAGCCGACACGCGGAATTCGCGAACGTGCACGCATGCATGCACATATGTAGTAACGTGCATGCATGCACGCAATTACGGCATGTGCGCAGATGTGGCGGTATGCACATGATTGAGATTCGAACGGAACTGGTGCGCAAGAGGGCAGCGGAGCAAGGCCACGACTCCGCGTATGCGATCGCCCAGCAGCTCCAGGTGTCCGCGTCGACCATCAGCCGCTTGCTGGTCGGGGACATCCAGCCCTCTCTCACGACGTTGGTGGCCATCCGGGATCTCTACGGGATTTCCCTCGATGACCTGGTGGTCTCCACGCCGATGACGGTTGGAGCCGCGGCATGACCGACGGCATGACCGACCTCCAGAACTTCACGGTCGAGGAGACAGCTGGCCTTCTGCGCTGTGGCCCGCGGCACTTGGAGGACAACCTCTCCCGCTACCCGCACCAGAAAATCGGCCAGGCCGTTGCGTTCGACGCCGCGGACATCTTGCGGATCAAGGAGATGTGCCGGGTCGAGCCGGCCTCGGTCGAGTCCACCACCGCGGAACGGGCCACCACCGCGCAGCGTCCGCGACTGGCGGATATCAGGCCCGCGCCGCCCCGACGCCGCAACGCTTCCTGATCACACCGCGAAACGGGGCCGCCCCTGCTTGCCGGCCGGGCGACCCCCACAGCACCTACCCACCCAGAGACAGACAGAGAGCGAGGCAGGCACTGATGAGTGCACAGCCTACTCAGGCCCCCGGCGGGGACCTGATCGACAAGGACGGTCACGTGTGGCGCTGTGCCGTCGAGACCCGCGACGGCAACGCGCTGTACTACCTGGACGGTACGTCCGGTTGCCCGTCGTGGGTGATGTCCACTCAGGCGGAGCTGGAAGACCTGTTCGGCGCCAAGATGCGCCCCTTCACCGGGGGTGAGGGTCGATGAGCGTTCTGCGGATCTTCCCCGGGGTGCTCGGCCGCCGCGCGGCGCTGCAGGCGGACCGTATCCGGCGGGACACCCTCACCCAGCTCGCGGCCGCGCTGCGCGCCGACCCGGACAACCGCGTGCGGGATGCGCTCGACGCGCTGATCGATGCCGTCCGGGACGTGGACGACTGCGAGGGCCGGACCGTGGACAAGTTCGTCCAGGACCTCGAGGACGAGGCGCAGATGACGAAGCCGGTCATCGCCATGTCCGCCGAGGAGTTGCAGCGGGTCGCCCGTGAGGCGGCCATCGCCGTCAACGCGGGCGTCGTGCTCGGCGTCCCGGCCCAGCGCGGGAAGGCGGCGGCATGACCACCAACGACGAGCAGGCCGTGCGGGTGCTGCAGGAGCAGATCACTGCGTGGTCGCGGCGGTGCCGGGCCTCGGAGGACGAGCTGCGGACGGTGCGGATTCGGTCCGAGGAGGCAGAGGCCGCACGGGCGGACGTGCCGGAGCGGGAACTGTTCGTCGCGACGTACGAGGACGAACTCGCCCTGTTCGCGACGTCGGAGGCGGCGCGTGAGTGGTGTGACGACCTGACGCGCCCGGCTGTTGGGCCGCGGGACTGGGCGCCGTGGGTGGACGACCGCCAGCAGCAGGTGTGGACCTGCCCGGACACGGACCGGCCGACGGGTACCGCGCCGGGGCTGATCGTGCGCGTCGTCACCCGGCTCGGATGTGCGTCGTGACGCACAGTCCGTATCTGCCGTATCTCGACGCTGTACACGAGGCGCTGACCGAGGCGGGCTACACCCCGGCGTCCCTCACCGCGAGCCCTGCCACGACCGGGCCGGATGAAGAGTTCGTGGCGCTGCTCTCGTGGCCGGACATGCAACTTCGGTGGTCGTCCCTGGACGGCTGGCGGCACGAGGCCGGCCACTGTGGCGGTGAGCTCTTCGTGGAGCGGCTGGCCGCACCGGACGCGATCACGACCTGTGTGGCGCTGCTGGGGGATGGTCACCCGCCGTTGTCCAGCCGCGTCCGGTGGCACCGCGCCGCCGAGGTCGAACGGCACGCTGGTGGTGGTGTCTGGTGAAGCGCACGACGAATGCCCCGGCGGCGAAGGCCGCGAAGCGGGCGCCGAAGGCCGCCCCGGCGGAGGCCGGTCCGGCGGAGTTGTCGGGGCGTCTCACCGAGCAGCAGCGGCGGGTGCTGCTCGGCGGGCTGAGCCCGACCCGGGTGCACCAGACCCCCGAGGGGTTCTCCCACCTCCAGCAGTGGGACGTGCGGCGCTGGCTGATCCGGATCTTCGGGTTCGGAGGGTTCGACACCGAGATCCTGTCCGTGACGGTTCTGCGGGACGCTGCACAGCGGGCCGAGGGCGGCCGCTACCGGTACGCGGCGGTCTACCGGGTCCACCAGCGGCTCACCGTCAAGGACGTCCACGGGAACCGGTTGGCGTCGTTCGACGGTGTCGCGACCGGCGCCGCCGAGCGGTGGACGCCTGGCGAGGCGCACGACGACGCGGTCAAGGAAGCGGACTCCCAGGCGTTGAAGCGCGCGGCCGTCAACATCGGCGACCAGTTCGGGCTGTCGCTGTACGACAGCGGGTCGTTCGATCCGGTCGTCCGGTGGGCGGCGCCGTACGGCACGCCGGCCGAGGATCCGCCCGCCCCGGCGCGGCCGGTCCAGGATCAGCCGCTCTCAGCCTCTCCCCCGGCCCCAGCCCCGGTGGCGGAGCCGGTGTCGGAGGCCGAGGCGCCGCAGCGCGACTACCTCCAGGAGGCGCAGGACGCGCCGGATGCCAAGACCGCGTGGGCCGTGCGCCGTGAGGCGAGCAAGGCCGGGGCGGAGCGGCCGTACCTGGATCAGATCTCCGCTATCGCCCGCACGAAGCCGAGGACGGCCCGCCCGCCGGACACGGACAGCCCGTCCGGACAGTCCGGGTCCGGGCCGGTGCCAGTGTCCCCGGACAGTCCCGACGCTGGCGCGGACACCGCGCCGGTGACGGGCATGTCCGCGCAGGACAGCAGGTCACAGACGTCCGAGGACATGTCCGCTACTGCGGACACGGACAGCGGACACGCCCCGGACGCGTCCGGGCCGGAGGCGGACCTGTCCGTCGTGGACGGGTGGGAGGCCCCGCCGTACACCGGCGTGGAGCCGGGTGACGACTGGGCGTCCGCGCCGTCGGACGGGTCCGACCCGTGGGCTGTCCAGTCCGCTGCGGGCTCTCCCGAGGCAGCCGACCCCGACCCGGAGCACGCGAATGCCGTTGCCGCGCTGCGGGCGCTCGCGGCTGAGCGCGGCATCCCCGACCTCGATGTGGAGGCGGACGCCTGGCGGCTGTACGGCGTGCCGCTGGAAGACCTGACGGCGGACACGCTCCGCCGCTTCCGTGACCAGCTCGCCGACCGCCCGGCCGCCTGACCCTCCCCCCTCTATTCGTTGCGGGCCGCCTGCTCACGCGGCGGGCGGCCCGCCCCCAAGCAAGGAGTTTCCCCATGACCGTTCAGACCCTGGCCGTGGAAGAGGCGGCGTTGGCCGCCATCGAGGAGCAGATCACCGCGCGGCTCGCGGCGGTGCGCGCTCGCCGCACTGCGGTGCACACCGAGCTGCAGAAGGAGTTGGTGTCGACCGGCGTCAAGTCCGCGGACGTCCTCGCCGGGACCCGGAAGCTGGCGGTGGTCTCGCGGTCCGAGGCGCCCGCGCCGAAGGCGAAGGTCACCGACAAGGCCAAGCTCGCACGGTGGGCGGAGAAGTACGTGCCACACAACGTCACCGTCGAACCGACGCTGCGGCCGGCGTACGAGAAGGTGCTGCTCCGGGACCTCACCATGGCGGGCAGCACGCGGATTCTGCTGGACGGCCGGTCCCGGCCGCTGACGGTGCCCGGGGTCGAGCTGGCGTCGTCGCGCGGCGCGTCGCACTCGATGCGCGGCCTGGACGCGGCGGCGGTCGCCGAGGCGTGGCAGGTCGGGGCGTTGGACCACGTGGAGAGCCTGAGCACCCTGCCGGGCGCCGCCGAGGCCCTGCACGCCCTGGCCACCAGCGTCGAAGGGGCGGTCGCCTGATGGACGCCTACGACGTGCTGGTCGGGTTCGACCTGGAGACGACCGGGGTGGACCCGGAGACTGCTCGGATCGTGACGGCGTCGCTGACGCTCGACGGGGCGGTGCCGGTGCAGGAGCCGGTGACGTGGGTTGCTGACCCGGGGGTGGAGATCCCCGACCGTGCGGCGCGCCTGCACGGCTACACCACCGCTCGGGCCCGGGCCGAGGGTCGGCCGCCGGTCGAGGTGATCGGCGAGCTGGTCGCACATCTGGCGCTGTACGCGCGAGACGGCGTCCCGATCGTGATCATGAACGCTCCCTATGACCTCACGGTTCTGGACCGAGAGTGCCGACGGCACGGTGTGACGCCGCTGGTCGACCTCGTCGGTGACGACGGGCTGTGCGTGCTGGACCCGTGGGTGCTGGACAAGAAGATCGACCAGTACAGGCGCGGGCCGCGCAAGTTGGAGAGCCTGTGCACGGTGTACGGGGTGGAGCTGCGGGACGCGCACACCTCGGCGGCGGACTCGGCCGCGGCGGTGAGCGTGGTCCGGCGCATCCTGGAGCGCGAGCCCGCGTTCGTTGCGGCGCCCCCGGCATTCCTCCACGAGAAGCAGACCGACTGGGCGAAGGTCCAGGCGGACGAGCTGGCCGCGTACTTCGCGCGGACGCCCGGCAAGGGGCACCGCGCGGACGGGGTTCTCCGGTCGTGGCCGGTGGTCCCGTACACCCAGCGTGAGACGGCGGAGCAGTGAGCGCGGCCACCGTCCCGTCGGCCCTGGCGTCAGCCGGGGCCGGCGGGCCCGCCGGCCCGCTGTCCGTGTTGCGTCCGGACGAGCAGCCGGACTGTCCGAGCTGCTCGTGCTGCACGGCCGCGCTGTGCGCGAAGGGTGCAACGCACGAACTCGGGTGCGTCCAGTTCTCCAACCCGGCTGCTCGGGAGACCGTGCGCGGGTGTCCGTGCTCGGCGCCGGACAAATCCGGGACGGTCGCGCACCGGACGGTCCTGGAGCTGGCCGTGCAGCACGCGGCCGAGCTGCCGCTCGACGCGGAGACCGAGACGGTGCTGCGGCAACTCGCCGGGCAGCGTCAGTCGGCGACGGCGCGGGCAGGGGCGGGGACAGCAGATTCGTTTTCGCGGACGGTGCTGCGGACGCTGCGCACCTGGCGGTACGTCACGACGAGCGAGCCGGGCGAGCTGCTGGTGACCGACGCCGGTCGTCGGTACCTGGCTGCGCGGGCGGGAGGTGCGGCGTGAGTACCGATACGGACGCGCCCAGCGCGCAGCCGACGCGGCAGGTGCGGTTCGTGGCGTACGGCACTCCGGCCGGCCAGGGTCAGGTGAGTTTCCTCGGCAAGGGTCGTCCGGCGGTGCACACGAACCGGGCGCGTCTGCTGCCGTGGCGTGAGGCGGTGTCGGCGGCTGCGCAGGAGGCGGCCGGGACGCACCCGCACGTGATGCTGCCGAAGGCCCTGGACGACCGGACGCACCCGTGCGTCCGGTGCGATCGGCCCCGGGCCCAACACGGGCTGCTGGACGGGCCGCTGGAGGTCGACCTCACGGTGGCCGTGGCTCCGTCCGCGGCCGCCGTACGCCGCGGTGATCCGGCTCCGGCGAACCGTACGCATTCCGACATCGACCACCACGCGCGGGCCGTCCTCGACGCCTTGTCGCACGCGGCCGTGTGGCACGACGACGCCCAGGTGGTGGACCTGCGGGTCCGGAAGATCTGGACCGTGTCCGGGACGGCTCTGGATCGGCCCGGCGCGCAGGTTCGTGTGCGGAAGGCGGTGTGGGCATGACGACGCTCACGGAGTCCGACGTTTCGTCTGCGGCGGTGACGGCGCGGGACGGCGTGGATCTGGTGGCGGTGCGGCGGCTGATGTCGGGGGAGCACCCGAAGCCCGGCGGTCACCGTGAACGGCGCGCGGCAGCGCGGCTCTTGGACGGTCGGCCCGGCATGTCGGCCGGGGCGATCGCGGCACTGGTGGGGGTCAGCGAGCGAACGCTGCCCAGGTGGCGGCAGACGTGGGAGGCCGAGCAATGACCGCACCGAAGACGCCGAGCGTGGTGCTGGACTGGGGGGACAGTCGGCACTGGTCGGCCAAGAGTCGCCCGTGTGAGTACTGCCCGGGGCTGACGCACCTGCTCGATGACGAGGGCCGTCCCGCGCACAAGACGTGCGCGGAGGCTGCCGCCGCGGCGGCAGCGGTGGCTGTCGTGGACGCCTACCGGCAGGAGGGCGCATGGGCTCGGTGAGGGATGACTTGTCCTGGCGGGACCGCGCCGCCTGCCGCAACGAGGACCCCGAGCTGTTCTTCCCGAAGCAGGCCGGCAACAAGCAGGAGGAGCTGGCCAAGGAGGTCTGCGCGCGGTGCCCGGTGCGTGAACAGTGCGCGGACGAGGCGCGGTTGGTGCGTCCTGGGTACGGGGTGTGGGGCGGAGCGTCGGTCGCTGATCGGCGTGCGGGGGGTGTGAAGCAGAAGAGCGGCGGCACCCGGCAGCTCAAGCCGTGCGGGACGTCCGCCGCGTACCACCGCCACATCGAAGCCGGGGAAGTTCCGGATGACCAGTGCCGGGAGGCGCAGCGCGTGCGGCAGGAAGAGCGGCGGGCGCGCCTCCGCGCCGAGCGGGCGAAGGCGGCTTCCACCCGAGAGAGCGAGGGCGCCGCGGCGTCCGGTTGACCGGGCCGGGCGGAGCTGCTGCCAGTGCTCCGCCCGGTCCTGGGTCCGCGCCCGCCGTCTGGGAGGTCCGGGGGCGCGGACCGTCCATTCCAACTTGCCTACGTAGGAGCCATGGTGACGACGACCGTCGTACGGATCACCCACGAAGCGCTTGACGCTGCACTACGCGGTGACGCTGCTGGTGCAGTGGACCTGCTGGCCGACCTTGCGGGCACCATTCCCGACGACGACCTCGAGGCGGTCGCCCGGCTGCTCGCGCAGGCTGCGGTCGCGGCGGTGTACCGGACGCGCGGGCGTGTGCTGGACGCCGACGAGATGTGGGTGCTCACCGTGGCACCGGGGGCGGCCGAGCGCGCTCCCGAGCTGCTGTGGGCGTATCGGTACCTCACTGCCGCCGGGAACCGGGACACCGGGACGACCGATGCGCTGTGGGCCGCTGTCGCGGGCAGGGGGCGGGATCGCACGATCCGCGCGCTGTGTGATCTCGCCGGTGCGGCGGCCCGGGTGACGCTCGACACGCGGCTCGGCACCCGCGGATCGGCGTTGACGATTCGGTGAGCACGACGCCTCCTCACCGGGCGACGAGGGCGCTCCCGCACCGCTGGTGTCGGCAACTGCACGCCGCCATCTCGATCGCTGGCCTTGTGCTGTTCGTCGGGATGCTCGCGCGCGGCGGGCTCGGGATCGTCGCGGCGATCGCTGCCGCTGCTCTCGGCATGTGCGTGGTGCAGCTCGTCGCCGGCCGGCATCGCGGCCCGGTGAGGTTGCGTCCGTGTGCGGGCGTCCGGATCCGCCGGGGGTGGGCGGCGGTGGCCGTGGTCTTCGACGCGCTGGTCCTGGCGTACGTGGTGTTCGTGGTCCTGGCCGTGCCCGGCCTCGGGCTCGGGACCGGCTGGTTCGTGGCCGGGGCGGGGCTGTCGTACGCGGACGTGGCGGGCGCTGTGGCGCTCGTCGTGTTCGGCGAGGTCGCGCACGTTCTGGCGGTGCGCCGGTGATACCCGCCGGCGCCCGCCCTTGGTTTCCGGCCCGCGGGCCACCCCCACCTTGTTCGTTCGTCTCGAAGGAGAGAGTCCCCTTGCCGAGCCTTGCTCACGGAGAAGTACCGGTTGTGCGGCTGGAGTCCGCGGCCGCAGTCGTAGAGGCGGCGCTGAGCGCCGCGCAGCGCCGCGACCTGTTCGAAGCCCCGGGAAGCACCGTCGTCGCGATCGTGGAGCTCACGAGCACCTCGTACACCGGCCACGCCGAGGACATCGACAAAGACCCGCAGGTGAAGGTGCGCGTGTCCGGGTGCGAGGTCGCTCGTACCCGGGACGAGGAGACGGCGCTGCGGGAGGCCCGGCGGGCGATGTACCGGGCCCGCGAGGTGCACGGCACTCTGGACTCGATCGAGGGCGGGCCCGACCCGGCCGGGGCGATCCTGTCGCAGGCGTTCGTCGCGTATCCGGACGAGGCCGAGTTCCGCCGCCAGGCAGAGGAGAAGGGCGCACGGGCGCGCGCCACCGAGCGAGCGGAACACCTCCGTTGACCCGCGACCCGGGCACACGGTGAGCGCGCCGCCGCCGCGCGGCCGCTGCCAGCGGTGCCGACACGACCGCCACGTGTTCTCGTACCGGTCCGTACGGGACGGGCTGGTACGGGCGTTGTGCGTCGGCTGCTACTCGGCGACGTCGCTCATCGAGAAGGCCGGCCACACCGTGTTCTGGCCGCGTGGCTCCGAGGCCGAGCCGGGGCATGCCGGTGGGGCCGCGCTCTTCGAGGACGGCCGTAGGTGAAGCAGCGGTCAGTCTGTCGGCCCCGGTGCGGGCACGGCGGTTTCGCCGAGCGCGGCAAGGGCGCGCTCGTAGAAGTCCATCGGGACGATCGCGGCTGCTCGTTTGCCCCGGCTGGTGAGCACGGTCACTTCGCCGCTGTAGCGGGCGCGGCCTACTGCATCCGCGAACGAGTTGCGCACGTCCGCGATGCGGGCCTCGTGCTCGGTCCTGTTCGTCATGGCGTCACTGTACGACATAGCCATCCGTTCGTGTACGCCAGAGCCATGAAGGCTATTATGGGTCACATGAACGAAGAGCCCATGAAGGGCGGGCGGACGCCTGCCCTGGAGACCTCTCTGCGTACCGACTACGGCCACTTCAACGGCTCGGATGGAACGTGCCTGCACGCCACCGTCTACGGCCTGACGTGCGCTCAGTACGAAGAGATGCGCGACCGGGCCGGCGACTGCTGCGAGCTGTGCCGTACCCCGGGCCCTGAGACTCCGCGCGGATCACTCGTGATCGACCACTTCGACGGCATGGGCGTGAACTTCGTTCGTGGCCTCCTGTGCGACCGGTGCAACGCGCTCATGTCGCGGTACGACGGCACGGCTCCGTGGGGACCGAGCACCGAGCACCGCAAGGACGAGGCACACGCGTACCACCTGGCCGCGTATGGGGCTCCGAGCGCCGAGGACTTCGCCCGCGCGAACAAGGTGCTCACCGATCGCCAGCGGCACCAGGTCGACATCTCCAAGCCCTACGTGCCCACGCAAGGGATGGACGACTACGACATCCAAGCCATGGCGCACGACATCCGGACCAGCCTCACCCCGAGAGAGGTCGAGCGGCTCGCCTCCATCCTCATCGTTCCCTGGCCTTGATCTCCCTCCCCCTCACCCCCCACCCGATGCACGCGAGAAGAGACCGAATGAGCCGCGACGTAGTCGCCTCGGCACAGTCCCCCGCTGGGGGTGTTCGGCGGTGATGAGGCCGCACGAGCCCGCCACGGGCGATGAGGTCGGCATCGATGACGAGTGGCCCGCGACGTTCGCACAGGTCCCCGACTGGATCACCCTGCACCCGCAGCTGAAAGCACAGTCAGTCCGCGAATACGCGTTCCTCATGGCGCACGTGCCGACCGACGGGCGGCGCCGGGTGGCGTTCCCCGGGCAGGCATCGATCGCCCGCGCGCTCCAGCTCGGCCGGAGCGACAAGGTGACGCCCTACACCCGCGCGCTCGTCGACGTCGGCGCGGTGCGGATCGAGGAGATCGCCACTCCAAAGGGCCGCGCGTACCGGTACGTCCTGCGCTTCAACCCCCCACGGGGGTACGACGGTCCGCGCTGCCTGTCGGACTTCTACGGCCTGTCGACGGACGAACTCGAAGACCGGTGGGCCGGGTTCTCCATGGCCACAGCGCCGGTCACCCGATCAGTGGAGGGGTCCCCCCAAAAAGAGGGCCATCCCTCCACCCAAAAACCGGGTGACCCATACCCCCAAAAACAGGGCCCTAAGAAGACCAACAAGAAGCAGACCAACTTGAAGAACAACCGCGCTGTGGCTGACGCCGTAGGCCAGGGTGCAGGTGGTTTCGCGAGTGCGGGCGCGGAGACGAGCGCGGGTGGGCAGAGCGGGCAGGCCGTGGGCGGCTGCGCCGCGTCGGAAACCCCGGATCTCCCCCGGCAGCGCCAGACCGGCCGGGGCCCCCGTACGACGAAGACGCGGCCCCGGCAGGAGTCGGACGCGTTCGTGGCGGTGCGCGCCGCTGTCCCGCACGCTGTCGCTGCGCCGGGCACTCGGCTGTACCCGGGGCTGCACCGGGCCATCAACGATCTGCTGGCGGGCGCACCGGGCGTCCCGCGGCGGTCGCCGGACCAGGTGATTGCTCGGATCAATCGCAGGTGGTTCGGTGAGCAGGCCGATGCCCGCTCGGCTGCGGACTACCGGGGGTGCGACCGGTGCACGCCGTCCGGGTGCGGTGCTCCCCGCCGTTCCGAGACGAACCCGGACGGGTGTGACCGCATCCGTAACCGGAACTCGTGGTTGGCTGCGGCGATCCTGGCGCGGGACTGCCCGGACCCCGGGTGCGAGGACGGGCAGATCATCGGCGGCGGCCCGTGTGTGGCGTGCCGGGAACGGGCCGCCACGCGGCTCCAGGGTGCCCAGGACGCCGCTACGGCTGCTGCGGGCGCCGCTGCGACGTGGGAGGCGCAGATCGCCGTCCAGGACGCCGCTACGGCCGCCCTGGACGGATGGACAGCTGATCGTGACGCCGAAGAGCGGCGGCTGCGGGCTGTGCTGCAGCAGGCCGGTGTCTACGGCGAGCTTCTGGAGCACCGGGTCGAGCAGCACGTCACCGGGTGGTGCCGCAAGCACCCCCGCCCGAACCAGCCGGCGGTGACAGCGTGAACACCCGTCCCTCGTCCTTCCACGTCCCAGGTGGCCGCACCGGTGCGGCCAGGGGTAGCCGCATGGATGCGGCCAGGGACGGCTGCACCGACGGGGTGGTCAACGCATGAACCGCTCCGCCGTCCAGGCCCTCGCCGAGGTCCTTCGGAAACTCGGCCGCTACGGCGCCTGGCTCGACCCTGCCAACGCCACCCCCGAACAACTTGCCTCCGTCGCAGAAGCCCTGACCGAGGCCCGCCACGCGCTCGACCGAGCCTCCCGCCCCGCCCCCACCACCGCATGCCGCCGCCACCCCGGCGGCCCGACCGAACCCGGCACCACCGCCGGCTGCCTGCTCTGCCGCACCACCCGCGCCCGCAGCGCCACCTCGCCGACCGACGCCTTCGACCCCGACATCACCGAGGTCCTGGCCGCGATCGCCGAGCACGGCCAAGACGCCGCCGCCACCCGCTACGGCGGACTCAGCGTCACCCGCGCCCTGGCCGCCACCCACCGCACCAAGACCCCCAAGAGGACCCCATGACCACTGCCGAGCGAGACCGGCTCGCCGCCGAACTCGCCGAGCAGCAGGCGGCGCGCGAGGTGGACCGGCGGCAACTCGCCACCGCGCTCGACCAGCCGTCCTCCCGCCCGTGGCCCGACCTCATCGCGATGGCCGGAGCCAACCACGCCGCCGAGCAGGACGGGAGCGAGACGTGACGCGAACTCCCGCTCAGGAAGCAGCGCTCGCCGCCATCGCCGACCGCGCCCTGTACGTCGGCCGGGACCCCGGGCGCCCGGACCACGGCGCCGGCATCCGTCCAGCCACCCTCCGCGCGCTCCTGGACAAGGGACTGGTGACGTACGGCCCGTACGAGCCGACCCGCGGGCGCCGGCTGATCGCCCTTGGCGACACCTCCGAACGAGCGAAACCAAGCATTGCAACTTGTATTTGCAATCCATGTTTGCAATCTTAGTTATCACCGGCAATTGCTCAACAGGAGGAACCCTTGCCCATCGACTACTTCGAGGTCCGCGAAGGCAGCACCACCGACTACGACGCCGTAGGCCGCTACGCCACCCTCGACGCCGCCTACGCCCTGGCCATGGACATGTACCGCTCCCGCCACGGGAGCACGGAGCTGACGCTGCGCTCGACGGAAACCGACGGCCTCGCCACCTGGTCCCTGTGCTACGAGGACGCCGACATGTGGATCGAGACGGACTGGCACATCGCACCCGTCACCCTCCCCGCCACCTACCTCCCCGGCTGCGCGCACTGCGACAAGAGCGCCTACGACCACCGGCACGGATACCTCGGCCACCGCTACGCGGCCCGCAACGCGACCACGTAGCCCGGCCCTGGGTGCCGCCTCGCCCGAACCGAGACGGCACCCCACCCCCGCACCACACACCCACACGCCGCTTCCGAAAGGCCCACCGATGCAGCCCCGCCCCGACTTCGCCCGCTACGCCGTACAGCACCCCGACGGCCGCTACCTCTACCACCTGACCGGCACCAACCAGTGGGGCTTCAACAAGGAGATTCTCGCCGACGGACAGCCCATGACCCGCCTCGGATCCTCGTCTTGGTGGTCCACCGACCACGAAGCCGAGCGCATCACGCTCATCACCCCCGGCCGCCCCACCGTCACCGGCTACGAACTCCGTGACACCGACGCCCTGTCCGTCCGCTACCCGGCCACGCTCACCCCGGACGAGTGGAACGACCGCCTCGCCGACGCCGACTCCACCGACGTCGAGATGACGCTGCACCGGCTCTACCACGCCGTCACCACTGACACCGACCCCGTCGAAACACACGACGACGGCCCCTTCACCGTCATCGGCGCGGGCGAGCTACCCGCAGCGGACGGCCCCACCTGGACCGTGAACCTGATCGACCAGATCACCCAACGCCCCGAGTACGCCCGCCTTTTCCCCGGACGACTCGACGGCCTCCGCCAGCACCTCATGGACGTCATCAAGCGCATGCCGCGCGTCCAACACGTCCTCAACGACTTCCAGAGCCGCCCCGGCGTCTACGTCTCTCTGCGCGTGCCGTTCGAGCAGCCGGAGGCCGTCTGGCGCCCGGACATCAGCAACCGCACCGGCAAGACCCTCAAGACCGGCCGACACCACCAGGTGCTCGTCGACCACACCCTCACCCTCCCCATCCCCTACTCGATCGGCGCCGACAACTACGAGACCGCCCGCGCCGAGTGGGACCGCCAAGTCGAGTACTGGACCGGCGTCGTCGCCGCCGCCAACGTCGTCGCCTGCAACCACTGCGGCGGCAGCGGCTACCTCGGCGACAGCCCCGACCAGTACCGCACCCCGCGATGACCACCCCGTCCCCGGCAGCCTGCGCGGCCCTGTGCACCGCCATCGGCTGGGCAGCCCTCGTCCTCTCCCTCGCCCTCACGGCGCGCACCACCGAACACCCCACCCACACCCCCGAGGAGAACCAACGCTCATGACCAGCAACGACCGCCCCTACTCCGACGCCGACCTCCGCACCGAGGCAGCCGCCCAGCACCGGGACCTCACCGCCGACCCCGACTACATGGGCTGCGGAGAGCGCATGACCGACACCAAGTGGACGTCCCTCACGGACGCCGACTTCGATGCCGCCCAGCAGTCCATCTCGGACCTGCTCACCTCGGCCGCGGACACGTCCAAGTGGGCCATCTCGATGGGAGCGGACGGCCTGGAGCCCGCCGGCCAGGTCCTCCGCATCGGCTCGGGGGACCAGCACCTCGCCCGCATCTACTTCGCGTTCGCCTCGGACGTCCCTGAAACGGTCCGGAACAGCGTGGTCGCGGCGATCGCCCAAACCATCGCCGACCAACTCTGAACACCATCAACGTGGCGCCGCCCCGTCCGAACCGGGGCGGCGCCACACCCAACCCTTACCAGAAGGCACCCATGGGCATCAGGGACACGTTGATCGACTTGTTGTGGAAGGGGCACGTCCTGCCCGCCCGCGGCGAAGAGCTGGTCGAAGGACACCGTCGCGTAGTGCGGGCCGAGGCGTTCACCGAGGCCGCCGACGAGCTGGTGCGCATCGCCAACACCGTTGAGACGGCTGTGGCAGACCACTTCGGGCCCGCGTCCGGCATCAGCTCCGGAACGGCGGAGATGATCCGGGAGGCCGCAAAGACCGTACGCGGCATGGCCCGGCCCGGACGGGAGAGCAAGAGCACAGGCGCTCCGGTCTTCTTCCAGCCCGGCCACACCTACTCGCACGGCGAGTACCGGTTCATCTGCGAGCACCTCACCACCCACCCCCTCTACGGCTACCCCGCCGCCTGGGGCTGGTTCGGCCGCGGCCCGGCGCTCAGGCACCACACCTTCAGCCCCGCCCAGTACAAGCGCCGCACGTGGACCGACATCACCTCGACCTCCGTACCCCTCACCTGACACCGCCGGCCCGGCCGACTTCCCCGGCCGGGCCCCTCTCACCCGTGATCGAGGACACCTTGACGACACCCGACAACACCACCCCCGCACCGGTCATCACCCCAGCCGCACACCAGATCTGGGCCGACAACGACAAGCGCAGCCGCGGCCGATACGTACGCATCCTCCAGACCGACGACGCCCACGCCACGGTCGTCCAAACCGCCTACAACGAGACCGACCACGTCGCAGCCGATCTGCCCGGTGCGCGGATCACCCGCATTCGTCTCGACCGGCTGCGACCGACATCGACGGGCTACCGACCACTGCTCTTCGCGGACGGCACCCCCATGGAGGCGTTCCTCCACCACACCCCCACCTCCACGACTACGACCGGCTCCTCCGGCGCCCAGAACCCCACCCACCAGCACCGAACCGACCAGGAGACGAACAAGCCATGCCTGTAAAGCAGTTCACGATCGACCACCTGGCCGACCTGGGTGTCCCGCCCGACCACCCCGACGACGTCCAGTACAACGAAACCATCCTCGTCGACGAGCACCTGAGCACGCTCAAGTACAGCCAGCAGCGCCGATGCGTGTTCCGCGACGACGACGGCCGCACCTACGAAGTGACGTACGAGGCCGATCTCGACGCCGGCGACTACGAACTCGGCCCGCCGCCCGAGAACCACGGATGGCACGGGGACACGGTCGAAGCCGTCGAGGTGGAGCAGCGGCCGGTGATCGTCGCCCGATGGGAGCCAGTCACCGACGGCCCCGCCGTCGACCGGCCCCACCTCGGCGCGATCGACTCCCTCGCGGCCATCTGGGAGGAGTCCGGCGCCCGTACGACGGTCGCCCGCGACGCCGCCGCCGCGTGGATCATCGAGCACGCCGACGAGATCGGCCAGCTCCACGACGAGTACCTGGACTCGGCCGGGAACGCCCAGTGACCGCCCGGCTGGTACCGCACTGCAAGGTCCCGTGCACGCGCTGCCCGTGGCGCAAGGACGTCGAGCCCGGAGAGTTCCCGACCTCCCGGTACGAGGAACTGCGCTCCACGAGCGAGCAGCGCCCCGGCGCAGAGCCCGGCATCGGGGCGCCCATGTTCGCCTGCCACAAGACGAAGGAAGGCCGCGAGAAGGCGTGCGCCGGGTGGCTAGCCACCGTCGGACACCGGCACCTCGGCGTGCGCCTGGTCGTCGCGTACGGCTGGCTGCCGGCCGAGGTCCTGACGCCGGGCGACGGCTGGCCGGCCCTGTTCGCCACGTACGCCGAGATGGCCGCCACGCAGGCCGGCGAGGAGCGGTGACCGGCCCCAGGCGCCCACGGCCCGTCCACGGCCAGCCCATGCCGCGCCTGCCGCACGCCGAAACCGGCGCACTCCACCACCACATCGACAGCGGGCACCTGCTCGCAGAACCGGAACTCCCACGATGAACCGTCTCCTGGCCCCCGCCGCGGTCCTCCTGGTCGCCGGCCTGGCGACCGGCTGCGGCCGCGCCCTCACCCACCCGCCGCACACCACGTCCACGCCCGTCTGCACCCACGTGACCACCACCGTCAACGGCGACTACGTCACGGCCGGACGCCGGCCGTGCCTTCTCACCACATCTCCCCCCGCCCACACCACCGTCACGCGGCCGGCGAACACCACGGCCACAGCACCCACCAACCGGTCCACGACGCCGACCAAGACCGTCAAGCCCACGCCGACACGCACTCCGGTCCACCTGAGCAAGACCGCCGCTCCGGCCAAGACCTCCAAGTCCAACTCCTTCTCCCGTTCCAGCCGGAAGCGCTGAGCCCGGGCCTCACCCGCGAACCCCCCACCACGAAGGAGGCAGCATGAGCTGGGACAACGCAAACCAGATCTTCGACAGCGCCGCCGAGGCAATGATCAACAGCGGCCGCACCCCAGAGGTGAAGCGGAAAGTCCTGGGCCACCTGATCAACCTGCTCCAAGACTGTGGCTGGACCACCGAAGCCGATTCGCTGGAACTCGTCCGCGACGATCCCGCGATCGTCGCGGCCTTCGCCGACCACGACGTCCATCTCCACGACGACGACGGCCTCACCGACTCGGACAGCGCAGTCCTCGCCCTGATCTCCGAGATCGCCATGCAGCTGGAGGACGCCACCGACGACGGCGAGTATCACGCCGCCGTTCTCATCGGCCATCTCGCCACCGGCCGCAGGACCGTCGAGGAAGCGCGCGCCGAGCTAGCCGAGATCACGCTGCGGCACGTCTGACCGCGGCGGCACCGCACCCCACGAGTGGCACCCCGGCCCCGGGGTGCCACTCACTCCCGGCCCTGCGCGTCGCCCGACTCGCCCCGGCCACGGCAGCCGCCTCATGCCGTTCTGGGACCTGCGCGACCAGCTGCTCGTCACCAACCGCAAGCTGCCCGCCCGCGCATACCTGGACGACCGCGCGGTCCGCTTCACCGACTGGCACCAGGCCCTCCGAGACATCGCCAGTACGCCGCTCCGTGACCGATCAACCCACCGTGAGCAACGACAAAAGGGGCATCACCCCATGCCTCCAAAGCAGTTCGAGACTGGCGAGCAGTACCACTGCCCGTGCGCAGCCGTCCGTGTCACCGAGTACACCCGCGGCACCCGGTGCCACGACAGAGCCGTCAACGTCGACGCCAAGGCGAAGGGCAAGCCCGGCCGAGCCGCCGGCGCCGACCGCACCAGGCCCTGACCGGCCCCTGGTGCTCGGCGAAGAACCCGCCTCACGGGCCGGACCGGGCCGCGCTCGCCGGCCGCGACATGCCGCTCTGAGGCCGCATTGGAGCTGTGTCGATCCGTCGGGCCAGGTCATGGCCCGGGACGGTCATGGCTTCCTGGCGATCGACCGCACGGTCGGCTTCCTCTTGCGTGGCACGTCGTATTCCCGCGCGATCCCGCGCACCGTTTCATTGCTCCACGGGGTGTGCTTGGCCATCTCGTCGGTGCTCAGCGTCGGATGGGCGCGCAAATCCGCGGCGATGGCCGCGCGCATCCCGGTGCGGGCTTTGACCAGCGCTTCCTCGGCGTCGGTGAGGTCGGCCAGTGCTTCACGGAGCTGGTCGCTAGGCACGTAGACCTGCGGCTCGGGCTTGTTGGCGCTCATGCCGGAAGCATGACACAAGTCGGCTTGGCCAAACCAGGATGGCGCGCTTCCACCTCGATCGGAGTAGGCAGCGACACGTCTTCAAAAACATTTGGCCAATCACATTTGGCCAAGTCGATTTGGGTAACATCCGAGGTGTCGGGACGGATCAACCGCCCCACCGGAGCAAGGGAGCGCGACATGACCGCCACCGCCACCGCCATCACCCCGCCCGCCGAGGCCCCGCTGTACCGCCGAGCCGAGACGCGCCTCGCCGTGATCGGCAAGGGCAAGCGCATCCACTACTCGGCCAACGACCACAGCCTGTGCGGCAAGGCGATCACCCGCTACACCGACACCGAAGAGGCCGTCGGCCTCGACTACGAGCACTGCGGCGGCTGCATCCGCGTCGCCGAAGAGCGCGCGAACTCCATCAGCCTGGCGGGCGCCTCCCAGCTCATGGCCGCCCTGCACGACGTGGTCGACACCGTCGAGATCGTCGACGCCGGCCGCGCCACCGCCGAGGCTCCGGCCGAGGACGACCCCGCCAAGGCCACCGAGGACGGCGCCCCGGCCGCCGACGGCGACCCCGCCGAATGGTGCGGCACGCACTCCCGGTTCAACTTCCTCCACCGCTTCACCGACGACCTGCACGCCGTGTGCAACCGCCGCATCCGGTCCCTTGACTGCGCCCGGAAGAACGGTGTCCTGGTCGGCCACGAGAGCCTTCGCACACGGGCGGACATCGCAGGCAGCGAGCACGCCGACCTGTACACCTTCTGCCCCCGCTGCCTCGCCAAGGCCGGCTCTTCGGCCCCGGCTGCCGACGCCGAGCCCGCCGAGGCCCCTGCCATCGACACCATCCCGACCGCCACAGCCGAGGATGCCCCGGGCCCCGAGGTCGACGCCCCCGAGGCTCCGGCCGAGGACGCCGACGACGACACGCAGGAGAACACCGACACCCTCCCCGCCACCATCCGCCCCGGCGACCTGGTCGAAGGCGTGGTCGCCTCCAGCCACCCCCGCACCATCCGCGTCCGCGTCGACCGCGAGCCGTGGAAGATCAACTCGCGGTGCACCGTCTTGTGCGACGGGCGCGGCATTGACGCCGTCTACACCCACACCCTGCGCCTGGCCGCCGACGACGCCGAAGTCGACGGTGCCACCCCGGCCGACGTCCCCGTCGCCCTGGCCGCCCTCTCCCGCATCGCCTCCACCCAGACCCCCGCCACCCCGGCCACACCCGCCGACGAGCCCCCCACGGACACCCCGGCCGAGGCCGCAGACGACAGGCAGCCGGAATGCGACAGCACTCCGGCCCCCGCCGACCAGGGCACCGAGCCGCAGCCACAGGATGCCGCCGAGGACGACGACGCCCCCGCCTTCCCGGCCGACCTCATCCGCCTCTCGATCAACCGCCGGTCGGGAACCTTCCACCTCGGCGCGATGACCGAGCACGGCCCGGCGATCATCTGCGGCGGGTACAGGTCTCCCTCCCTGGCCCCGATCGGCGACGACACCGCGCACAGCATGTGCCCCACCTGCGACCGGTCCCTCGCGCTCTACCTGCTGGCCTCATCCGACCTCGAGCCGGAGCGCCGCCTGTCCGAAGGCACCAAGTCCAGCGCGATCGCCCACTACGTCTTCCCCGACGAAGGCCAGACGTACTGCGGCAAGGCCGCCGGAGACAGCACGCCCGGCAAGAAGGCCCGGGTGTGCTCGAAGTGCGACGGCCACCGAGCGGGACTCATCGCCTTCCGCGCCGCCACGGGCGACGCTGACGCCGCGTAAGACGGCCCCACCTGGGGCCCAGGCCGGCCGCTGCCGGACAGCGGTCGGCCGCCGGTCCCCCACTGCCGCCCCAACCCCCGCCCCGCTCTGGCCATCCAAGGCGGGGCTTCCTCATGCCCACTCGCGCCCACCTGCAAGGACACGCGACACGCGCTCCAAAGTCTTTTTGGCCAATTCTGTTTGGCCAAGTCAACTTGGGTAATATCTGAGGTGTCGGGACGAACGAAACACCAACCGGAGGACGGGGCCATGAACACCACCACCCACACCGCGAAGGCCGCCGCGAAGCCCGTCATCGGCCACTGCCTCCGGTGCCGCCGGGCGCTCACCAACCCGTCCCCCGACGGCTACGGCCCCAAGTGCCGCACCATGATCCGCCGCGCCGCCCGCGCCGAGGTCGTCGCCCAGTACAGGCCCCACCAGATCGAGAAGGCGCAGGAGCTGATCGAGCAAGGCGGCCTGATCCCGCTCCGCGCGAACCGAGTCTTCCTCGCCGCCTCCTCCGACGGCTCGACCGCCTACCGCACCCACCGCGCCGCCTGCACCTGCCCCGCCGGAATCCGGGGCCTCCACCCCTGCAAGCACCGCATCGCCGCCCACCTGCTCTCGATCGCCGCCTGACCCTCCCCACCCCGGCCGGGCGCACCACCAGCGCCCGGCCCCGCCCCCCACCCCCACGGAGCACCTCGTGCCGGTCCTTCCCCACTCCATCCCCGCCGCCACCCTCCAGGCCCTCACCACCACCCTCGCCACCACAGGCGTCGAGGTCGGCCCACTCAAGGCCCGCACCCGCCTCACCCACCCCCTGACCACGCCCGACGGCCGTCCGTGGGAGACCACCTACCTCGGCCTGATGTACGGCGACCCGATGTGGCGCCTGGCCGGCCCCGGCATCGAACACGGCATTCTCGCCACCGCCACGGACATCGCGGACACCCTGAGCGCCCCGAGCACCTACGACACCACCCCGCCGACCGACCGCCCGTGACACACCGCCAGCCGCAGCAGCCGTCACCGGCGCACGCCCACCCCCACCCCAGGAACGGAGCAACCCCCATGATCGAGATCACCCACACCCACGAAGACGGCACCCTCGCCGACGGCACGAGCAAGGGCGACGGCGCAGGCCCGATCCTCAAGACCTACGGCTTCCGCTGGATGCCCTCCATCCGCCTGTACGGCATCCGCGGCTCCCGCGACCGCGTCGCCCGCCGCGTCGCGATCAACCAGGCCGCCGACGCTCTGCGCGCCGCAGGCTTCGACGTCACGGTCACGATCGACGACACCCCCCCGCGCCTACGACCAGGTCAAGGCCCACCGGCACGAGCGGCTCGACGACCGCCGCGCCGCGCTGGAGGCCAAGGGCGAGAAGCTCGCCGCCCGCGCCGACGCCTTGCACGCCGCGTCGAACGCGATGGTCGAGCACATCCCGATGGGCCAGCCCGTCATGCCCGGCGCGCGAGGCCGCGCTCACCGCAACCTCCTGGACCGGTCGATCGACACCGCGATCCGCGCCTCGCGCACCGCCGCCGAGGCCGAGCAAATGCCCGACCGGATCGCGGGCTCGTACCGCCGCGAGGCACACCAGGAACGCCCCGACGTCACCGCCCGCCGCGTCGCCCGCCTGGAGGCCGAAGACCGCCGCCTTGTCCGCCAGCTGGCCCGCGTCAACGCCTCCACCGACGACCAGCGGTCGGCGTGGCGCGAGGAGATGGAGGCGAGGCGCGCGCTGATCGCCGAGCAGTTGCGCGGCGACCGCGCCCTGCTGGAGACCGCCAAGTCCCAAGGCCGCTACGGACGTTGGGACAAGAGCAACGTCCACAAGGGGGACCTGGTCCTCCTCCGCTTCGGGTGGCGGACCGTCGTCAGGGCGAACGTCAAGACCGTGTCCGTCGAAACCGGCTACTCGTGGACGGACAAGCACGGGTGGGAGGAGATCCGCGACGTGAAGTGCTCCCACACCGAGGAGTGAGCGCCCGGCCGGCCTGCGGCCCGCGCTCGTGAGCGGACACCGGGCGGACACTGTCCGGCCCGGTGTCCCCGCTGTCCGCCGGACAGTGTCCCCGCAGCTCAACCGCCCTTGCCCGGACACGAGGCAGGCGGTGTCCGCCTCGGCGCGGACACCGCGGCCCTCTCGCCCGGACAAGGGCGTCCGCATGTCCATCCCGACGTCCGCCCTGTCCGGCTGCCGCCCGGGGCATGGCGCGGCCTTGTCTCGACACGCCAAAAAAACTTACTTGGCCAAGTCGGTTTGGCCAAGATGACTTGGGTAATATTGGAGGTGTCGGGACGGAACGGACCGCCCCACCAACCACCGGAGGCCACGATGACCCCTCGTCCCCCCACCGCCATCCAGGCCGCCGCCCTCCTCGCCGCCCTGGCCGACAACTACAACCGGGTCACCCCGGCCACCGCCAAGAACACCCGCCAAGCCCTGCTGGTGTGCGGCTGGAGCGAGGGCAACCTCTCCCACGCCACGCTCACCGACGCCGGAGTCATCCGCGCCGTCCAGGTCGCCGAAAACCGAAACCGGTTCTGGCACGAGACCCGCGCCCCCCTCGTCCTTCCCGACCTGAACGAGCGCCACCTGCGGACCGTCCAGGAAGCCGCGAACAAGTCGATGCTGCCGCAGACCGTGTGGCCGTCCCGCTTCTACGGCAAGGACTTCGTCGGCAAAGACTGCCTGGTCATCTCCAGCGCCATGGGCCTCACCGTCCCCTCCGACGCCGCCCCCGACACCGCCCCCCTGCTGACCGTCCTGCCGGTCGGGTACTACCCGCCGCTCCCCGAGGACGAGGCGGCCTGACCACCCCCCGGGGGGGCCCGGCACCGACCGGGCCCCCGCGCCTCACCACTCGCCACCTCGCCGACGAAGGGAACACCGATGACCACCACCGCCACCCCCACCTCCCACGCGACCGCCTACCAGCGCGAGATGGCCCGAGACGCGCTCCTGGCCCACGACTCCGGATGCTGCACGGCCGCCGGCCGGTGCCGCCTCGGCGCCTTCCTGGAGACCCGACTCACCGCCCCGCTCACCCCCGACATCCGACCCGTCGACACCGCCGCGCGCACCCGCACCGCCGGAACCGGCCGCTCCCGCCGAACCGCCCGCCCCGACGTCCCCACCATGGCCCAGATGACCACCCTCACCCGCCTGCTGGACGAGCTGGCCGACGCCACCGGCGAACCCGCCAAGCACCGCGACAACGCCGCGCTGTTCCTCGCCAACGGCGACATGACCTTCCACCTGGCCAGGCTCTACCTCGACCGGCTCATCCCCGCCGCCCGCGCCCTGCGCACCCTCAAGGCCGCCGCCAGGCCCGCCCCCGCCGAATGCCTGGAGCCCGGCATGTACGCCCGCGACGGCAAGGTCTACCGCGTCGTACTCTCCGAAGCCGGCCGCCTGTACGCCAAGCTCTGGACCGAAGGCGACAACGACACCCCGGCCCGCTTCGAATTCGCCCCCGGCGCGATCCGCGACCTGCGGCCCGAGCACCGCATGTCCGCCGACGACGCCAAGGCATACTCCCGCCGCCTCGGGGCGTGCTGCGTGTGCGGCAAGACCCTGACCGACCCCGCCAGCATCGAACGCGGCATCGGCCCCGTGTGCGCCGACAAGGTCTGACCCTCCCTCACCCGGGGCCGCCCGCACGGCAGGCGGCCCCACCCCCACCAACCGCCCACGGAGGCAACCCGTGCCCACTCCTGTGACGCTCGCGCTGGCCGTCGTCACCGCCCGTCCCACCATCGGTATGCGCCCGATCCCCGCGCCCTACGACCCCGCCCGCCTCACCCTCGTCCCCGCCGCCGAACTCCACCCCGGAGACCTAATCGTCGGCGACCTCGGCTCCCGCGCCGGGCGCGCCGGACGCCTCCGTAACAGCGACTGGCTCTGCGTCCCCTACGTCGCCCAGCCCGGCCCGTTCCGCACCGACTGCCACGCGTGCGTCGACTGGATGAACGGCTACACCGGCCCGGCCGTCGTCACCTACCCCCACACCCCCGAGGACGCCGACGCCCCCATGGCGATCATCCCCGCTCCGGCCGACTACACCGCCCCACCGGAACCGTGCCTCCACACCTGCACCTGCACCTGCACCCGCGGCTTCCTCCCCTCCACCGCCCGGTACTCACCGCCCTCCCGGTGCTGGACCTGCCACGGCATGCCCTGCCCCGCCTGCACCACCGCCCACACCAACACCCACTGAGGAGACCCCCGATGCGCCGCTCCCTTCGCGACCAGATCCGCGACCTGCTCAACCTCGTCCGCGAGTCCCTCAACAGCCCTGGCTTCTGGCTCGGATGGCTCATGACCGCCTATCTGCTGTGGAACTCCCGCCACAGCCTCACCTGACCCCCACCAGACCGGTGCCCGCCCAACGCGGGCACCGGCCCCACCGATCGGACCGGCCGGCCTAGGCCACGATGTACGACTCGCCGCCATCCCGCCACTGACCAGCCCGGACAGTGCCCGGGCTCCCGAGAGCGGCCTTCCTCCCCACGCAGGGACGGAAGGCCGCTCTCGTGCGTGGCATCAGCCACGCGCGCAGTGCCTGCCGCTGGGCACTGCGGCCGCACTCCCCGCGGCAGTCTGGAGATCCACCGAGAAGGGGCGTCACGTGAACACCGAGCACAACCAATCCGCCGCTGTGCGGGCCGTCGTCGCCTACGCGGCCTTCGAAGCGGCCCACTGGGTCGGTGACTACCTCGTCCAGCAGGACACCGACGCCAAGGCGAAGGGCAAGCACGGCCCGGCCGGCATCGCCGCCTGCGCGCGCCACACCGCCAGTTATACGGCCACCCAGGCGCTCGCCCTCTACGCCGCCAACCGCTACCTTCGCGTCGGCATCACCTGGCGCCGCGCGGCCGCCGGCCTGGCGCTGTCCGCCGCCACCCACTTCGTCGCTGACCGCTGCGCCGGGCACTGGTCGGACGACAGCGACGACGCACCGCTCCTGGTCCGCGCCGCCCACGCGGCCGGACACAGCGGCTGGCTCGTCGCCGATCCCGGGGCGGGCCCGCTGATGGACCAGGCGTGGCACCACGGGTGGATCGCACTCGCCGCCGTGGTGGTGTCCGGACAGGACGACTGACCGCCCCGGACACTGTCCGGACCGACGGCAGCCCCGCCCGGCCCCGTCCGCGGGGGTGCCGTCGGAACCCCCGCGACCTTCACCCAGGCGACAAGGATCTTGCCTGGAAGCTCGATCACCTAGCAGTGCGATCCGGCCGCCGGCTCGCCAGTTCCTCGGCGACACCCCACGCCAGACCCGTCACCACGCTGAAGACGGCCGACGTCGCCATCCACACCACCGACCGCGCAATATGGCCGCTCACCAGAAGCGACATCTGGGCGCCAGCGGCGTTGTCGAGCGTCACGAAGGTCACGACCAGTACTACCCGCCGCGCGTATCGGAGCATGGAGACGGCTCGGATGCTGATGACGCTGGTCAAAGGCCGATGCCACCACTCCAGCAGCCGACTCCGGATGTGGGTAGCCCGGTCGGGCTCCGCCGCACCTGTCGTCGCCGATGACCGACGAAATGTCAAGTCGAACTCCTCAAAGAACAGCGCTCGGCCATCTCGCAGAACGCCAGGGAGACCCGGATGGTTGTCGCATCCGTAGCCGCTGCGACGGCCACCGCCCCGGCCGGACCGTCTCCCAACAGGGGCGGCCGGGGCGACGATTGGGCCCGCCCCTGGCGAGATCGCTGCGCGCCGCCTGCACGCAGCGTGCATTCGCCAGGAGCGGGGGTTCTGGTCACGCCTCGTCGGACGGCAGGCATGACGACCTGAGTGGATCGAGTCCACCAGGCAGGGCGGCACGTCGTACGTCGACCAGCCTGGCCCGATCCAGGAGCCGGTACAGCCTGCGCTGGGTGACGTGCCGGCGCCACCACTCCTCGACTCCGTGCAGGACACGGCGGGCCCGGTCCCTGACGGTCGGGGCGGGCGGAAACATGATCCGCTGGATGTTCCGCGCCCTGTTCTCCTCGGCCGTCAGAAGCCCAGCTCGCTTCATGATCGCTTCCTCCGAGGGGTTCCGGCACACCGGTCGATCAGGTCCCGAAGGGCGGGGACGAGGTCGGGATGGTCGCCGCGCGATGCCGACAGCAGCAGATCGGCGGCTACGACCAGGAGCGCGGCGCGCCCGTCTGGGCTGGTCAGGTCGTCCGCGAACGTGGCGAAAATCCGGTCCGCTGTCTGCGGCGCGAGGAGGCTGTAGGCGTATAGCAGCGCCGCGTCGTAGCCGCGCGGTGCCATGCCGAACCCCTCCCAATCCAGAAGTACGCCGGACGCCGTGAGGTTCGCCGGGTGTAGATCACCGTGGGCGCACCGCCAGTCCCGGATCTGCGGGGCCGGTTGGCCGGTCAGCTCCGGAACGCGCCGGTCGATCCACTGCTGCCGCACCGCCACCCTGTCCGTGCTCACCACGGCGACCTTCAGCAGGTCGGCGTGCAGGTCTCTCAGAAACGGCGGCGAGAGAACGAGTTCGTGACGGAGCACCGGGTCACGCGCGAGCACCGGTGCCGCCACGTACGCGGTGAGTTCGGCCCGGTAGGCGACGCCGTCCTGCTGGTGGTCGTGGACCGCGTGCAAGGCGGGTTTGTGCACGCCGGGAAACAGCGTCGCGGCCAACTCGGTTCCCTCCCACTGCTTGCCGCCCGCATCGTCGACCGGTGCGGACAGCAGCCGCAGCCAACACGCGCCGCGTTGTGGGTGCAACGCGAGCCGGCCGATGGTACGCCCGCGCCACCCCCACACGGGCGGCCCGTCCAGCGTCACCCCCAACGCGAGGGCCGCCCTGCACTGCGCCAGGATCAACCGCTGGGCATCGACGTCACACGGGGGTGGCGAGTACATCGAGCATGCTCCGTACGTTCGACGTGGGCACCTGCGCGCCGACCGCGGCCAGCGCCTGGGCCCAGTGTTCCGGATCATGGGTCGACAGCAGCACAGTGGAGATGCCGGGGCACGAGGCCACCGCAGCCAGGCACGCCACCGGAATACTGGCACCCGGCATGATCAGGTCGGTCAACTCCCGCGTGGCCAGGCTCGGCAGTTCCCCGCCGTGCAGCGGCGCGGACGCATGGACCTCCCAGCCCAGCCAGGCCGCCTGGAGGATCGGGCCGCGCCCCTCCAACGCGTCGAGAAAGGCGCCAGCGCTGACCAGGCTGACGGGCATCTGGATCACCCGAAGGTGGTGGTCGCCGCTACCTGCCGCCTCGCGGGCGAGCTTGTCCAGGCCGGCGATGGTGACCGCTCCGCGGTCGAACCCGTCCCACGTGGCAACGCCGTAGTACTGGACGTGGCCGAGCGCGACCGTCTCCTCCAGCGCCACGAACGCCGCCCGCAGGTCTTCCTGCAGATCAGCCGGCCGCACGGTCCGCTCCGGGTTGTGCAGGAACACGGTGTCGATTCGCCCGCGGCCGAGGTCGTCGCGGCTCCGCTCCACCTGCCACCGCACGTAGTCAGCGGCAATGCTGTGATAGGCGGCCGCCTCACGGTCGTCGATCACTCCAGCCCGAATCGCGGACCGCAGCCTGGTCGGCTCGATGAAGCCGACCTTCGTCCCGACACGGAGAATGGGATGGTCCGCGAGTGCCGGTGCGAGCAACCGGTGAGCGCGGCCGTGGCAGTAGTTCGGGGCGGTGTCGATCCACGCCGCCGGCGATCCGGCCACGAGGCGAGCCGCAGCCGTCATGTGCTCGCCGGCAATCCGGTACGTCCCCAGCCCCAGCGCGGCGGTCACAGTTCGACTCCAACCGACTGGATGGTGACGCACCTCGCGGCAACCAGCTCCGAAACAAGCTCGGCTGCCGCGGCAACCGGGATGCTGGCAGCGTCGGCGAGATCCCCCAGGCGCCGCCAGCCCCCGGTGACGAGGAGTTCCAGCAGGGGACGGACGGTCGGCGCGAAGTCGGTCTCGGACCCGGCGGCGGTCAGCCGCACGAAGTGCTGCCCTCCCTCGTCCACGCCGGTGATCCGAGCACGGCCGGTGGTCAACCGCACCTGAACCGACGGGTCTTGGGGGACGCTCGTGATGTACGGCAGGGAGGGGCGCAGCCGCCCTACATCCTGGGCATCGCGGGTGGCTGCGTACCAGTCCAAGGTGCTGGGGTCGGCCAGCGCGGTGGCGACCTGTCGGCCGAGGCGGCTCAGGAAGAAGCGCTGCTCTTCGACAGGAGCGTGCAGCGGCAAGTCGCTGCGGACCAGCTCGCTGCTGCGGAGCATCTCCGACAGGAACGCAAGGAGGCCCGCGCCGGTGTGCGGGGTCAGACCGCACGTCAGGTGCAGGCTCGGGGTGCCCTGGTCGGCGGTGACAGCGTGCCACCAGCCACGCGGCAGATACAGCACATCACCCGGGTTGAGCACCAGCTCGGCCAACGGATCCTCCGGCGGCTCTTCCGGGGCAGCGACGTCGCGGTACATAGGTTTGTGCCGCGTCGGACCGTACAGCTTCCACGTCTTGGAGCCCGAGACCTGGACCACGATGACGTCGTGGTCGTCCCAGTGCGTCCCGAACCCCTCGGTCTTCGTCCACGAGGCGTAGGCGTTGACCTGGACACCAGTCCGCAACCAGCCCTCCAGGCCGGCTGCCAGATCACCGATCGGGCCGTGGAGTTCGTCGATCGCATCGATGACCAGGCTTGCGCCTTCGGCCAGCCGCTGGTGCAACTCGTCCGGGTGAACGCGGTGCCACACCGTGTGCCGGCGCGTATCGACCGGCTCGGCGTACTGGTACTGCGGCAATGCCTCACCGTCCACGGACAACCGCAGGCGCGGCGGCTCCAGCCGGGCCCGGCCGATGAGGTCGTTGAGGGTGTCGAAGGACAGCAGTGCTCCGGGAGCCTTGATCACGCCGGGGACATGACGGTATTCGCGGGTGTACGCCTGGGCCAGGAACTCGTCCTGGCCCAGGCGCTCCGCGATGATCTCGTGGGTCATCGCAGGGTCACCCTGTCCTAGTCGTTGCCGTCGGAACGGCCGGTGGAACCGCCGTCGGACGGCGCGGTGCCGCGGGCACGAGCGGCAGCGATCTGGCGGCGTGCCAGGACCAGTCCGCCGCCCGGCGCTTCACTCGGAGTGGTGCTCTCTTGGATCTCCAGCATGGCTGTACCTCCGCGAAAGGGTTAAGACCGTTGTCGGCCCTCCCCCATCACAGCGGGTCATGCACGCCGCGTGGAAGCAGCAGACAGTTGCCTCCGGTTGCCTCCGGTTGCTCCCGTTGCCCCGGTTGCTCCGGTTGCTCCGCCCCTCCCCACAAGACCGAATCTCAGCCACACTGAGGGGAGTTCGGACAGTGGGAGACCGATATGCCCGATGACCGCCACCCGTTGGCCCGGCTCTTAGCGCTGCGTGGATGGACAGCGCAGTCTTACCTGCGGCGGGTGCAGGCGGAGTACGTACGCCGGGGGTACGGAAGGGACTTTGCCACCCGCAAGGAGAAGGTCAGCCGGTGGACGCGAGCCGAGCGGCCGCAGGTCCCCAGCGAGCTCACCCAGCTCGCCATGGCCGCGGTCGTGGGAATCCCCGCACACGACGTGGTGACCCGCGGGTGGCCGCAGTGGCTCCTGCTGGCGCTTCCGGGCGACCACGCGGCGTGGACCGCGCCCTGGACGACCGACGGCGCCGTGGCCGCCCTCGATGACGGAGGACCTGTGGATCGTCGCCGTATGCTCATCGCCTCGACCAGCACAGTCGGCGCGATCATCGCCCAGTGGGCCACCGCCTTGCCCGCACCAGCCCAAGACACCGGCAGAGGCCGGATCGGCACCACAACCGTCGACCACATCGACACCCGACTCGCCGCGCTGCGCCTGCTGGACGACGACCTCGGTGCCGACCACGTCTACGACATCGCACGAGCCGAGATCGGCCTGATCCGCCGGCTGATCACCGAGCGGTCATACAGCCTGGACACGCACCGCCGCCTGTGGTCCGCCGCCGCCGAAGCCTCACGGCTGGCCGGTTGGTGCGCCTACGACAGCGGGAACACCGCGGCGGCCGAGCAGCACTTCGTCACATCCGCCCGGGCCGCCGCCGAAGCCGGAGACACCTCGGTCGGCGCCGTCGCCGCAGCGTTCTGGGCGAACGCCCGGTACGGTGCCGCGCAGCCCGACCCCGGCAGCGCGGTCGACCTCACGACCAAGGCCCTCGCCCACGGCCGCGTGCAGTCCCCCCGCGTGGTCGCGCTTCTGAAGATCCGCCAGGCCCGCGCGCACTCCATCGCCGGGAACGCCACGGCGGCGTACGCGGCGATCGACGACGCGCTGTCCGCGTACCAGGCCGGCGACCTCACCGTCGACGAGGACGTGCCGCAGGTGTACTGGATCACCGTGGGGGAGATCCTCCAGTCCGCAGGCTCCGCCGCCCAGTCCCTCGGCGACCCCGGCCGCGCCCTGGCGTACTACGAAGCCGCCGCGGAAGCCGCCGATCCCCCCTACAACACAGTCCACGAGCCGCGCGGAGCCGCGATCTACCAAGCCCGCCGCGCGGAGGCGTATCTCGACCTCGGCGATGTCGACGGCGCGGTCGAGACCGCCCGGCACGCGGTCGAGCTGATGGGCGGCGTCAGCTCGGCGCGCGCGTCCAGCACGCTTGCCGGCCTGCACTCGGTCCTGGCACGCCACCGCCGACTGCCTCTGGTCGCGGACTTCCTGGAAGAGACGGGCTGATCAGGAAGCGCCGGCGGCGCCCTTGCCCTTGACGGGCGGAACACCCGCCGCTCTCCCCAGCTTGCCGACGTGATTCCGGTCGTACGGGGTGTGCTCGGCGATCACGCCGGGGCGAGCGCTGCGCTCACGCAGATGCCGAACGATCGCCTCGTGCAGAGACCCGCGGGACTTCTCGACCTTCTCCTCCGCGGAGGTCAATGCCTTGGTCAGGCGATCGAGTTCGGCCAGGGCCTCGGCAGCGATCGCGGGGTCGTAGACCGGCGGCGGACCGGCGGCGCCCTTGCCCTTGACGGGCGGAACACCCGCCGCTCTCCCCAGCGCGCCGACGTGATTCCGGTCGTACGGGGTGTGCTCGGCGATCACGCCGGGGCGAGCGCTGCGCTCACGCAGATGCCGGACGATCGCCTCGTGCAGAGGCCCGCGGGCTTTCTCGACTCGGTCCTGTGCGGTGTTGAAGGCTCTGGTCAGGCGGTCGAGTTCGGCCAGGGCCTGGGCAGTGGGGTCAGTGGTCGCCATCGCGCCAGTGTGACATATCGGTTTGCAATCAGACACCACGGCGACACGACCGCAACCCAGCCCCACATTGAAACTTGACTATGCAATCTCGTATTGCAAACATGAGTTGCAGATTGGGCGTAGCGCCCAACCCCGTCGAACGGAGACCCATGCCCGAGCACTTCATCGTCGACGCCCAGACGCGCCTCGCATCCCCCGGCTACCACGAGGACCGCCTCACCATCCGGCGCGCCGGCGACGCGTCCACGCTCCAGTACGTCGCGCTCCCGCACGACGCCCACCACAGCCTGAGCGCCGCACTCGGCGCACTCGGCTGGCAGCTCGTCACCGAACTGGAGTACTTCGCCCGCTCCAACGTGGAGCGGGCCCGAGTCGAACCGGTCGCACCCGAGACCACCCCCGAAGCCGACGCCATCCGCTCAGCGATTGTCCGCGAGGCCACCGCCCGACTCGTCGCCGACCGCCACGGCGTCCACTTCCACCCGGTACTCCCGGCCGACAGCCCATACCCGATCGGCTGGACCTACCGGACCGCACACGCGCCGTCGTGCCAGTACTCCTGGGTGACGGGACAAGGGCACGCCGCCGCCCGCCCCGGCTACACCACGCGCGAGGAAGCCGAACACGCGCTGCGCGAGAGCGCGCAGAACACGTCCGAGGCCCGCGCGCCCCACGGAGCAGTCGAGGCATTCTCAGCCGCCGAGCTCGGCACGCTGTCCGCCACCCTGCGCCAGACCGACCCGTCCTCCGCCCTCCCCCTGACCGACGACCACGCCCTCGAACTCCTCTCCTGCCACTGGGCGGGAGTGCAGGAGGTGCAGCCGGCGCGGGCGGCCGATCGGCTCCTCGGCTGGACTTTCCGGATCGACACCGGCTCCTCGGCTCAATACGGATGGATCACCTCCCGGGGCACGCGCGCCCGGGCGCTGGAGGACCAGCGGAGTGCGGCCAGTGCCACGCTCGCGTACGCCGTGCGCGACGAGGACCTCGCCGCCGGACGCCCCGTCGACGCCGACGCGGACACGGCTGCGATCGCGGCCACAGAGTCGATCAAGGACGCGCCCACGCCGCAGTGGCGCACGCTCAAGGGGCTGGCCACACCGTTCCTGCTGTGGGGCAGGGAGGACGGGGACCGGTTCCGCCCGGCACGGGACCGCAAGCAGGTGTCGGGCACGCCGGTGACGGTCGTTCGGACGTGGATGAGCGGCTCGATCCGGTACGGCGAGGACGAGAGCGGCCGCGAGATCCACCTGTGGGGGGCTGCCGCGAAGCACTGGGCGGCACCGAGCTCCTGAGTCGCATTTCCACAGGTCACAACCCCGCCTCACGCAACGCGAGGCGGGGTTTCGTACCGTCCGCGCCGGGGACCCCGTTCGGCCATTCGAGCCCATTCGACACGCACTTTCTCTTTGCAACTCGACATTGCAATGTGAGGATGCAATATTGGTCATGTCGAAACGGGCACCAGCCCGGACCAACCGGAGGGACGGACGCCATGAACACCACCACCCACACCGCGAAGGCCGCCGCGAAGCCCGTCATCGGCCACTGCCTCCGGTGCCGCCGGGCGCTCACCAACCCGTCCCCCGACGGCTACGGCCCCAAGTGCCGCACCATGATCCGCCGCGCCGCCCGCGCCGAGGTCGTCGCCCAGTACAAGCCCCACCAGATCGAGAAGGCGCAGGAGCTGATCGAGCAAGGCGGCCTGATCCCGCTCCGCGCGAACCGAGTCTTCCTCGCCGCCTCCTCCGACGGCTCGACCGCCTACCGCACCCACCGCGCCGCCTGCACCTGCCCCGCCGGAATCCGGGGCCTCCACCCCTGCAAGCACCGCATCGCCGCCCACCTGCTCTCGATCGCCGCCTGACCCTCCCCACCCCGGCCGGGCGCACCACCAGCGCCCGGCCCCGCCCCCCACGAACGGAGCAGCCATGATCGACCTCCCGCGCGCCGCCGACCTCGCCATCGGCGACGTCGTCGAACTGGCCGGCCGCCCGGAAACCATCGCGCACGTCGAGCTGGCGGCCAGCTGCGACGGTCGCGGCGCTTCGGTGCCGCTGGTCCACCTCTACGTGGAGAGCGAGCCCAGGAACGACCCGTTCGTCCTGCACCCCGACGACGCAGTCCGCCTGCTCAACCGCCCCTGATACTCCCGCGCGGCGCGCCGTCTGCCACCGACGGCGCCGCCCGCACCCAACGGCCGGGCCAGCACGCCACGACACACCCCTTATTGCAACTTGATATTGCAATGCGAGATTGCAACTATGGGGGTGTCGGGAGGTCGCCACGCCCCACCGGGCGACCACCCACCCCACCCCCACATCGAACGGAGACCACCGTGCGCACCTACGCCACCGCCCAGCTCATCGGCACCCGCAGCACCCAGTGCGACGCCACCGCCGTCTACACCACCCCCACTGGCGCCCGTGCGTACGCCCTCCTCGACGGCATCGGCAGCGACAAAAGCATTCGCGAGTGGACCCGCACCGCCGCTCGGCGCCTGGCCCGAACCGCCGCCCGCTGCGGCAACGCCGAAACCGGCCTCCGCCGCGTCTACGACCACTACGCCGCCGACCCGGAGCGCCAGGACGAATACATGCGCCAATACATGCCCTCCGCGGCCGCCGTCGTCGCAGTGACCGCGCCCGGCCAGCCGCTCACCCTGGCCTGGAGCGGCGACTCCCGCGCCTACCTCCTGGACCGCGGTATCGCCGCACGACTCACCGACGACCACAACCTCCGTCGGATCTTCCCCCCGACCGCAACCAACCCGCACAGCGGCAACCGCAACGTCATCACGTCGTACCTCGGCAACACCTTCACCGACGAGGAGGCCACGAACCACTACAACCACCCCGCGATCGAGACCAAAACGGTGCGGATCAAGCGGCCCGTCCGGCTTCTCCTCGCCTCCGACGGCGCCTACGAACCGCACGAGGACGCCAGGCACGACCTGTACGCCGAACTCGACCTGGACTCACCGGCCGAGGCCGCCCGCGACTTCGTCCGCCTGGCCGTCGACACCTCCCTCGACCTGGACGGCCGAGCCGACAACGCCACCGTTCTCCTCGCCGACCTCCACTGACCGCAGCCGCCCCGGGTGGCCGGAACACCATCACCGGCCCCGGGGCGGCGCCACCCTCCCCCCACCCCGCCCGTTGAACAACACCCCACCTCCCAAGAGGAGTTCCGATGCCCAACCGCCTCGCCGCCGTCGCCGCACTCGCCCTGGCCGCCGCGCTCGCCTCCTGCACTCCGACCACCACACCGGCCACGACCACCACCACGACCGCCCAGCACGCCGAAGGACCCGCCGCCGACACCACCACCGGAGCTGGCACCCCCCTCTCCGACGCCATCAACAGCATCCCCACCGCCGCCGAACACCGCACCGGCTACACCCGCGACGCATTCCATCTCTGGATCGACGCCGACCACAACGGGTGCAACACCCGCCAGGAAGTCCTCATCGCCCAAGCCGTCACTGCCCCCACCGTCGGCCCCCGCTGCTCCCTCACCGGCGGCAGCTGGCGCTCCTACTACGACGACACCACCGTCACCAGCGCGCACCAGCTCGACATCGACCACGTCGTGCCGCTCGCCGAAGCCTGGGACTCCGGGGCCTGGACGTGGACCGCCGACCGCCGCGAGCGGTACGCCAACGACCTCGCCGGCGGCCGATCCCTCATCGCCGTCACTGCCCACGCGAACCGCTCCAAGGGCGACGACGACCCCGCCGAGTGGATGCCGCCGGCCGCCGACGCGCAGTGCACCTACGCCGCCGACTGGGTCCGCATGAAGCTCCGCTGGAACCTCACCGCCGACACCGCCGAGAAGACCGCGCTCGCCCGGATCGCCGCGTCCTGCTCGACCACCACGGTCGCCTACACGCCCGCAAGCTGACCAACGCCCCCAACACGGCAGCGCCCCGCCCGGACAACTGGCGGACGGGGCGCTGCTTCGTGCACGCGTCACCCGCGCTGGCGACCCTCCCGCGCTCGGATCCGCGCGACCTCCACCCGCATCTTCGCCAAGATCCCCACCACGAGCACCACCGCCGACGCGAGCAGCACCCACACGAACGCCGTCGTTCCCGCCATCATTGACCACCTCCACCAAGATCAACGACGACGCGACCGGCCGGCCACGACCCCGGTCACCCCGTCACGCCGACGGCGTGCGATCCACCTCGGAGACCCGCACCGACGCGATATCGGCAATGGTCCCGTTCTCGATCTCCGCAGACAGGGGAGCGGTGTCGCCGGTCTTGGTCTTCCCGACGCCGAGCTGGTCGGCCGTGACCCCCGTCGCGCCGAGGTGATCACCGTCCGAGTCGAGGAACTCCAGCTGAGCAAAGTAGTCCGCCGCGGTGGACCCGTGGTTGGTGATCACGTAGTGCACGACGTACGCGCTCGGCCCCCACACCGGATCATCCGCCGTACCGGCCTTCACGATCCGCACGTCGCCCTTCCCGGCCGCAGCCGTCGACTCCCGGGGCGACGCCGGCACCGGAGCAGCAGTCGACGCCTGCGACGCCGTCCGACCCGCCTTAGCGTCCGACGACCCACCGGACGAACACCCGGTCAACGCGACCATCCCGGCAGCAGCCACCACGAGAGCAGCACGGGTACAGCTAAGCAACGAGTCCTCCAGATGCAGATATGAGCAACAGGACGACAGACCGTACGGCAACTCCCCCACCCGCAAAGCCACTTCACAAGCACTGCGCCCCCTCCCACGCCGGGGGCGCACAACCACCAACCACCGCACTACCACCACTAATCGCACAAAAAGCACAACAGGGCCCTGGCAACCACTACGCTGACGCCCGTGCGATACACCTACCGCTGCGACAACTGCCGCGCCTCCGCACCCGCCCGCCGGGACCGCCGCGAGTCCACCGGCGACCGCGCCGACCACCGACGCCGCGCACACCACGGCCTCGCACCAGCCGACCGCATCATGCCCATCCCCGGCCCCCTCGCCCAGCTCGCCCGCAACGCACGAGCCTCCTACGCCACCCAGCGCCCCGCCGGCACCCGACCCGGGCCACGCCAGATGACCCCCGCCGAACGCGTCGCCACGCTCCTCCTCCCCGTGCTGCTTCTCGTGCTGGGCATCCTCGCCCTGCACTGAACCCGCGACAGGCAGAGGCCCCGCCCGCGGCACCTTCGCCGACCTCGCGGCCGCCGGCCAGCGCCGCCACCCCACCAAGGCCCGCGCCACCTCGGCCGCCAACGCCCGAGCCGAGCGCCTCGCCACCATCGGCTTCTTCGTCGTGCTGGTCGTCTGCCTACTCGTCATCACCAAGTAGCCGCACCGCGCGCCCGCTGATCAGGTCGGGTCTGACTTCGGCACCGATCTCCACCAATTGAGAATTGCGCTTTGGGCGATGTGGGCGAAAGTCCAAAGGTGCATCGGCAAATCCTGCGGCGACCATCCCGCTGAGCCGGTGAGGTGAACCGTATCGCCGGGCTGCTCAGCCCATGCACCGTTGTCGAATCTTTCGGGTATTCCCGCCACCAGCATCGGAGGGAACGGGTGCCCTTCGTGCAGGAGCTTGGACCGGTGATCGTAGATCTTTTTCAACCTCGGCCCCAAGTTGTCGAAATCAACCTGGAACTCGACTGGTGGTCGCGGGTCATAGGCCCCTGGGGCGAAGCGCGTCGTGAACTCAGTGAACCGGGCGCCGGCGCCCAGCAGATTGTCGAACTCGCTCAGGACCTTGGGAGGGATCTCCCCATCGGCACCTTGTACGGCGTCAGCGGTGTGCGGGAACTGCTTTCGTATGAGATCAGGCAGCAGATTCGCCTCCGCCTGTACGTGCACAGCGACGCCTTCAAGGGCGGTCACGAGACGTAGCCACGCCAACTGCGGATCGCTGTCGACGACCCACAAGGCTTCGGCGTACTGGATCGCGGCACGGACCAACACGAACGCCTCGGTGGCCGAAACACGGGGAACCTCTTGGACCAATTTCCACGCCAGGGCGAAGGGTGTCTCGATCCCGCGGATGAAGTGGATCTGCACCAGGTGATCCGGTACGGCAGGCAGCACCGGCACGAGGTGGTTATGCCACTCAGGCGACCCCGCCGGATCTCCGCCAGCCGTGAACCGCCGGGTGATGCTCCCCGACCGCATACGGATGCCCATCCCCAGGCTCAGGAGCGCGGCCACCTCTTCATCGACGGCTTCACCCAGCCACCACTGCGCGGACTTCTGCATCACCGCGAGGAACTGCCGCTCACCGCCTTCGGTGAATGCCTCGCTCGCCCCAGGGTCGTCCACCGGGCTGGCCGGCCAAGCACGCAACACCAGCCGGGCGCCGAAGCCAAGGCCAGCGTCCGGCCCCGTGCTCCAAACCGTCAACGGACCTGCAGCGTGGGGTTCTCCGGGAGCAAGCAGCGGAACCGAGTCGCTGTAGAGGACGAACTCGAAGCCGTCGGCCTCCGCGTCAGGCTGCCGGAACAACTGCCACACCTGGGGCGCCTGGTACGGCGACGCCTCCTGCCGCCGTCTTCTGCGAGAACCCATCGGCTTACCCCCTCCGCGCGCGACGCTGCACATCCTTCCGCAGACGGCCCCGCCCGTCAGTCCGTCTTTGGCTCCTCGGCCTGCCGGTCGAAGTAGGGCACGATCACGACCTGCGGCACCCCGTAGCGGGTGACCACGACCGGCTGTTGCGTCTCCGCGATCTGGTCGAAGCACGCCTGCGGGTCCATCTTGAAGTCGCTCGTGTGCATCACACGGGCCGGAGCCTCGCCGAGCCGGTGGTGCGGCCACTGCACGCCTGCGTCGTTGTGGCGAGGCAGCTCCCGGATGATCGCCTGGGACTCGACGCGGAGCGCCTCCTCACGGGTGTCGAACCACTCGATCTCGCGCGTTGACACGCGCGGCCACCACGGCTTGTCGCGGGCGTGCTGCCGGAATCGCGCCTTCGGGTCGTTCGTGACCCCGACGTACAGCAGCTGGGCGTCCTCGTCGTGCAGTCGGTATAGGGCCGTTCGTTCGGATTTCCGCTCGGCGTCAGCCGGTCGGCGCGTCTCCACCACCGGGATCGTGCTGCTCATCGCTGGTTGCCTCCTGGGCCTGTCGCTTCAGGTCGGTCCGTTGGCCGGGGTGGAGCTCACGCCCTTCGTAGTAAGCACGTACAGCATTCAGGTCCCACACCTCCCGCGTGCTTCCCGTCAAGCGCTCCGACTGGGGGAAGTTGGGGTCTTTCACCCGCAGGGCGTGGAGCCATTGCCGTGTGACTCCTAGCGCACTGGCGAGCCCGGACATGTTCAACAGCTCTCGCCCTCCTTCCTCCCTCGACGGCTCGTTCCGCTCCGGCATGACACACCATCCTGCCTTACCTAATTGACACTGTAAAGTAGGTGACTTACAGTGCTCACATCAGCACAAAGCCCCGGCTTCGTGGTTGCACGCGAAGTCGGGGCTGCTGAGAACGACGCCGCCCGGTGGTTGCACACCGGGCGGCGCCTCAACCCCGGCATTCGTGGTTGCACACGAGGCCGGGTCAGCCAGTCACCTGCTACAGACAGGAGCCTGACCATGAAGCATCTTTCCACCTCGACGTCGCCGCAGTCCGGCGACTCCTCGCGTCGGACCGTGGCGATCGGCTCGGTCCTGCCGACGAGGAACGGTCGGCGGGTCGTCACGACGGTTACCGCGGCCGGTGCGTCCGGCCGTGTGATCACGAGCGGTGGTGCTCGATGAGTGCCGCGCCGCACGACCCGAAGACGTGCCGGTCGTGCTCGCAGCTGCGGCACCCGTCGCACGCCAGCGTCCGCGCGGGCCTCGTTGCCCATCCGCTGCCCGTGCAGAAGACGGGTGGCCGCTGATGTGGGGCGATGACGCCAACGACCGGGTGATCCCGATCATCCCGGGACCTCGTGCCGACTCCGACACGCCGAAGTGCTGCGGGCGTCCGATGCAGCGTGAAGGCGACCAGTTCGTTTGCTCGAAGTGCCGCGGCTTCTACCAGCCGGGGAGGTCCGCGTGAGCGCCCAGAACGAGCAGGACAAGGCCAAGGACGCGTACCGCGCTGGGGCTTCGCAGCGCACCGACGCGGCGCGGCCGGCGTCGGGCGCGGCTGCCGGAGCAGCGGAGTCCGCGCAGACGGATCGGAGGCGCAGCTGATGTTCCGTACCCGGCTCCGCGTCCAGCGGGTGCTGCTCGCCGCGACGACCCGCATGGCGCAGTGGCAGTGCAGCCAGTGCTCCGCCTGGTTCGAGTCCGACACGCCGTCGCAGACGTGCCCCGGCTGTTCCTGACCATCCCCTGACCGGCCGGGCCCGCACCCCTCCCGCGGGCCCGGCCACCTTCGGCCGCGCCACGGCGTGATGCCGCCGGATCGACTCCGGCCTCGGCCGCTCCCCAACCCACACCCCACTCCGTCGTCGGAGGACTTCGACATGACCGGATTCCCGGACACCCCGGCTCCTCAGCCCCAGATCCCCGGTGTCCGTTACCGCACCGAGCAGCGGGAACGCCGTGTGCCCATCACGGTGGGCGGCGAGACCCGGATGGTGCCCGAGACGTACACCGTCACGGTGCCCGTCCCGCCGAGGGACTGGGACCGTGCCGTGCTCCGGGGCGTCACCGCTGCGGCCTGCGTCGGCACGGGCCTGTCCGTCGCCTGGACCACGACCGGGATCGGCGCGCTCCTGGCCGCCACGGTGCCCGCCCCCGTCGCCTACGGAGTCGCCTCGATCTTCGACACCACCTGGTTGGCGTGCCTCGGCCTGGAGTGGCTGGAGCGCCACGACCCGGAGCGCGCGACCGCCGCCCGGGTCGGCGGGTGGATCGCTCTCACGATCGCCGTCACCGCGGTGGTCGTGCACGGCTACGTCACCGGGGCGATCTGGGCCGGCGGGGTCGGCGCTGCGGTGTCCGTGCTCGCCAAGGGCTTGTGGGTGATCGTGCTGCGCTACTACGCGGTTCCGCTCGGGCCGCGTATCGGCGGCTGGGTCATCGAGCGGCGCCGGGAGGTGGCCGCGGAGCGCGTGCTGGCGGCTGAGCTGCGGCGGGCGGACGGTCAAGAAGCGTACGCGGCCGCAGTGTACGGCCCTAGTGCTGCGCAGGCCCGCGCGGCAGTCTTCACTGCCAAGGCGGAGCTGCCCGACCCGGCCGAGCGGCCTCGGCCGGCTCCGGCCAACCCGTCGGCGCCCGCCCCCGCCGAGGCGTCGGTGCCCGACCCGGCCGACCCCGAACCCCCCGATGCCGCTGCCGCTGCCCAGGTGCACTCGCTGGACACCGACCAGCCGTCGATCGCGTCGACGATCCGCGACTGCCGCAGCCGAGGGATCACCGACCTCGCCGACATCGTCGACCGATGCCGTGACGTGCACGGCGACCGCCCGACGCTCGCGGCCACCGTCGCGCGCACCCTCCGGCGCGAGGAGAGGAGGACCGCGTCATGACCGCCGGTCTCTACGCACTGGTGGCGATCGGCGTCCTCGGCGCTGGCCTCACCTTCGCGAGCATCGCCCGCCGCATCCCCCTGTTCGTGATGTTCCTCGCGGGAATGACCGCGGGCGTAATCCTCCGGGAGCTCCTGTGATGCTCGCCCTCGTCCTGGTCGCCGCCGCCATCGCGGCATGGCTCTACCACCGCCGCACCACCCGGCCCGGCCCTGGCGCTTCGGCTGCCGCCCGCGCGCGGCAGCTCCGCACCCCGACCGTACGAATCGCGACTGCGCTCGGCATCCCCACCCAGCGCGGCCGCGAAGCCGACCGTTCCGAGGCCGGCGCCGTGGGCGAACAGCGAACCGCTGCTCGCCTGGCCCCCCTCGCCCGCGAGGGCTGGATCATCCTCCACGACCGTGCACTCCCGCACGGCCGAGCGAACGTCGACCACCTGGTGGTCTCGCCCACCGGCATCGTGATCATGCCGGACTCGAAACTGTGGACGTCGCGGTACCAGCTGCGCCTGGTGAACGGCCGCCTCCTGCACGGCACCTGGGACGTGACGCGCCGTCTGGACAGCGCCCGGTACGAAGCAGCCGCAGTGTCAGACGCGCTCGGCGTGCCCGTCATCCCGCTCATCTCCATGGACGGCCCGCCGATCCCGGCCGGCGAGCTGGTCGTCGACGGGCTCCTCATCGTCCCCGCCGACCGGCTGTGCGTGGTGCTCCGTGACCTCAACCGCACCCGCGGCCACCGGAGGGGCGCTGATCCTGCTGCGCTCGCTGACCGTGCGGAGCACCTGCTGCCGCCGTACACCCGCAGGCACCGGTGAAGCCCGTTGGCGCAGACGAACTGCGCCTTCGCTTCCTGCTGCGCCGTCGAGGCGTGGCTCCGGTCGGGGAGCAGGCCAGCACCCCCGACCCGAACGACACGGCTCCTGAACCTGCGGACACCGCAACGGACACCGAGGACACCCCGTCTCCGGACACCACGAATGCGGAAGACACCTCCGAGCGCGATGTCCGCAAGGCCAGCCCGCGTGACGACGGCACCATTCGCGGCGCCGCGCACCTCGCGGACTGGCGGAAAGGGCCGAGTCCCGAGTTCCCCGTCCCCGCGCCCAAAAGTCGGCCGGCCGATCAAGCTCCGGACACCCCGGACACCCCGGACACCCCGGACACCGAGGACACCGAGGACAAGGGCAGTGCGGACACCGCTCCGGACACCGAGGACGCTGCGGACAAGGACACCGCCACTTCTTCCGTCGGCGTCACGGAGCGGATGCGGCGAACCTTCTTCTCGCCCCCGTCGACGGCCGCTCCGGGCACCGAGGCCGAGCCTGCCGACGACGACCCCAAGGACACGGCGGACACCAACCCGGACAGCGCGGACACCGCGGGCACCGGGATCACCGCGGGGTTCACCGCCCTGCTCCCGAACCCGCGGCTGCGGTGGCTGGCATTCAACGGCTCTGCCGCCGCCGCGGGCTACCTCTTCCACCTCGTGCAGCGCTTCCAGCACACCCTGCCCGCCGGCCCACTCGGCCCCGGATCGACCAACGACATCGCCATCGTCCTCGCCGCCACGGGCGCCATCCTCGCGCTGAGCACCACCCGCAGCACCCGCATGTCCCTCGCCGGCCGGGTTGTGCTCGCCTTCGGCGCCGTCCTCCTCGGCTGCGCCATCGCCCCCACCACCACCGCTCACCTCGACCACCTCGGCACCCGGATCGGACTCGGCACCCACGACCTGACGCTCCTCACCACCCTCGCCGGGACCGGCGGGGTCCTGTGGTGGGCGATCGACCGCCGCACCCGGACCTGGTGGGTGGGAGTCCGCTGGGCAGCCCGCATCCCCCTCGCCTCCGTCGCCCTTGCCATGGCCCTCTACGCCCCCGGAGCCCCCCGATGAACCACACCCTCCTCACCACCGCCGCCGCGGTCAGCAAAGACGCCGGCTTCGGCCCGCACATGGCAGGCGCGATCACTCTGTCCGGCATCGCCCTCGCCACCAGCATCGTCATGCTGGCCGGCCTCCGCGGCAACCGCCGCGTCAAGTTCCTCCACAACAGCGAAACCGCCGCCGCCTGGGCCCTGTTCACCGGCACGTCCTGGATGGCCGCAGGCGGCTCGTGGGCCAACGCCGCCACCGGCATCGCCAGCCTCCCCACGAGCATCCTCGGCACCGGCGGCGGCAACTACGGCGCGGGCGGTATCGCGCTCGCCATCACCCTCATCTCGCTCGTGTTCGAGTGGAAGAAACGGATCATCCCGACCATCCTCGGGATCTCAGCAGCCGTCACCTACGCGTCCGCAGGCGGCATCTGGGGAACCCTCGTCAACGCGCTCCGCACCATGATCGCGCGAGTCACCGGTGCGGCCTGATGGACATCCGCGCCCTACGCGACCAGGTCCTCACCCCGCTGCACGGCGCCGCCGCCGTACGGAAGGACATCGCCACCGGGACCCGGATCATGCTGAGCGCCGCCACTCCCGCCGTGCGAGCAGCTGCTGACGCGTCCCGACGCGCAACGGCCCCGCCACCGAAGAACACCAAGAGCACCACAACCGACGAGCCGACCGACACCAAGAGCAAGGGCACCACGACCGCCCGCGCCGAGCACATCGGGATCGCCATCGTCACCGCCGCCATCGCCCTCGCGGTACTCGCAACGGCCGCCGCTCCCCTGGCACACCGCGCCACCCCCCGCAGCGTCGCCGGCATCCTCGGCTGGGCGACCCTCGCGTGGACCGTCACCGCGTGGACCGTCGCCCGCCGCCACGACTGGGCAGCCCTCGCACGCCCCGCCTGGCCACGCAACAAAAAGGCGCACGAGACCGAAGAGACCTCCTCCGAGGAAGCCCCCGAGCCACCCCTCGGCGACGCCCCCGAACCGGCCTCCGAGGCAACCCCGGAGGACCTCATCGAGCGCGACCGCCAGGCGCTGCTCGCACTGCTGGAAAAGGTCACCCGCAGGCGCAACGGAGTGCACCTGGACGAGCTGTTCCTGCACACCTCCCGACACCCCCTGTTCGCCACCGTCCCCCGGCCCCAGATCGGGGCCCTGGTGCGGGCGCTCGGGGTGCCCCTCCCACGCTCCATCACGGTGAACGGAATCAGCGGCCGTACGGGGGTCCGCCGGGCCGACGTCCTGGCCTGCCTCCCCACCACGGCCGAGGCCCCGCCAGAACCGGCCTCTCTCCCACTCTCTGACCCATCTGACCTGCACAAATCTCTGACCACTCTCGGCCACTCTCGGCCCGACTCTCGGCCGACCGAGAGCGACTGAACGGCGCACGCGACGCCCACAAGCCCCCGGAGCGGCCGACAGCGGCCAAGCACTCGACCGCCCCGGGCTCCCCATCCCACACACGAGACAGGACCGCCCAGCATGCCACTGCCCCCCATGCCCATCCGCGACGACCGGCCCGTCGACCAGCACTCCCGCGAGTACGACCCCAAGACCGGCGGATGGACCCGCCCCGTCACCCCGACAACCCCGCCGGCCTCCAAGCGCTGAACCCCACCACCTATCTGCCGTCACGCTCGGGCCGCCCTGAAGAACGGGGCGGCCCGAGCCCTTCGTGCAGGGGTCGAAGGCCGCGCTCGACGTCGGCGTCTCCGAGCGCTTGGCCGAGCAGCAAGGCACGCTCCCGGCCCGTACCGATCCGACCGGCCGTCATATCCCCGCGGCCACGCCCCTCCAAGTGGCCCACTACATCTCGAACGGAACCCAAGACCTAGTGGGCCAATCGCTTACCCTGAGCAACACGTCATCACAGGGAGGCACGAAATGACCGGCGCGGCCATCTATCTACGTACCGCCGACATCCCCCTGGACGACCTCGCGGAGTATCCGGGAAACGCCAAACGAGGTGACGTCGACGCGATCCGCGCCAGCCTTCGCCGAAACGGCCAATACCGATCGCTCGTGGTCCGCGACGCTGACGGCGCCCTGGTCATCCTCGCCGGACACCACACCCGCGACGCTCTAGCCGCTGAGGGGCACACCACCGCGCGGTGCGAAGTGATCACATGCGACGACGACACCGCCCGCACCATCAACCTCGCGGACAACCACATCCCCGAACTCGGCGGGTTCGACGACGACGCACTGGCCGCGCTCCTCGCCGCAGCCCAAGACGCCAACGACCTTGACGGCACCGGCTACGACAACGGCGACCTTGACGAACTGCTACGCGTGACCGGCCAGCTCGCGGACGAGACCAACGACTTCCTTGCCCCGTTCATCGCTGCCACCCCCGCGGGCGAGCCTGCCTCGCCGGCGACGCCGCCTCCCGTGTCCAACCCGTTCCCTGCTCCCGGCGCGCCCCAGACCCGGCCTGCCGCCGCAGCAGCGGACACCGAGGACACCGGCCCGGACAGCTCCGGACACCCGGACACGGACACCGCGGCGGACCCGGCGGACAACGCGGACACCGGCACGGACACGTCCGGCCCGCCCCCGAACCCCGTCCACACCGGCCCCGACCCGTACCAGGGCCCCGGCGCCCCGGCCCCGGCCGGCGAGCCCCCCGCGCTACCCGACGCTCCCCAGCTCGTGCCCGTGCAGTGGGTCGTGACGGTCGACCAGCGCACCGCGATCCGCGCCGCCCTCAAGCGCGCCCAACGCACCCATGACCTCGACAACGCCTCGGCCGCCCTCGCCACCATCGCCAGCCACTACCTCGACACCGTTGTCGAGCCCGCCGCATGACCGCCCCCACGCTCACCGCCGCCCGTGGGCTGGGCCGCAAGCAGAACCTCGCCGACCCCGCGGCCTGGCTCGCCGCCCGCGCCCGCGCCGCCGAGCTGTGGCCGGCCGCCGCCCTCGACGACCTGGTCGACCGCACCGTCACCGCGATCCGCGACACCACCCGCGGCAAGCGCGCCGCGTACGGGTGGTCCGGCGGCAAGGACTCCATCGCGCTGGGGTGGCTGTGCGAGCAGGCCGGCATCACCGACTGCGTGCTGGCGATCTCCGACCTCGAGTTCCCCGAGTTCCTGACCTGGGTCACCGACCACATGCCCGACGGCCTGACCGTCATCAACACCGGCCCCGATCTGGCGTGGCTCCGCAACCACCCCGGCATGCTCTTCCCCCAAGGCCCCAAGGGCCCGCGCTGGTTCACCCTGGTCAACCACAAAGGCCAGCGCCAGTACTACGACACCAACCGCCTGGACGTGCTCCTGCTCGGCCGCCGCCACGCCGACGGCAACTACACCGGCCCCCGCGGACAGACCCTCTACACCAACCGCCACGGCACCACCCGCTACAGCCCCCTGGCCCGCTGGTCCCACGAAGCGGTGTTCGCGCTGATCGACCGCGAGCAGCTGCCGATGCCGCCCTGCTACGACTGGCCGCGCGGCTACCAGGTCGGCACCGGCTCGTGGCCGGCCCGCCAATGGACCACCTCGATCGACCACGGCTTCGACGAAGTGTGGACGATCGACCCCGACGTCATCCGTGCCGCCGCCCCCGAGCTGCCCGCCGCCGCGGACTGGCTCGCCCGCACCGGCAGGAGCTGAGCCGATGTGTGGACTGTTCGCCTACCGGGGCCCCGGAGCTCCCGACCCCGACCTGCTCGTGGCCGCCGCCCGCGCTGCCGCCGCCCGCGGACCCCACGGCCACGGCTGGGCCATCCCCGGCGCCCCCGCGCACCGCGCACTCGGCCCCCTCGATCCCGAGCAGCTGCGGCCCGTCACCGCGGCCGCGGTGATCGGCCACGCCCGCTTGGCCACCCGCGGCGACTCCCGCGACCTGGCCGGCGTCCAACCGGCAGAGGCCGGCGGCCACCTGGTCGCCCACAACGGCACCATCCGCAACCACACCTCGTGGGACCCTGACGCCGCCTCCGACACCGTCGCCCTGGCCCGCGCCTACGCCGCCCACCGCGCCCCCACCACCGGCCCACCACAGGCCCTGAGCGCCGCGCTGGCACCCGCCGTCACCCGCGCATGGGCCTTGCTCGTCCTCGACGCCCAAGGGCCCCTCGTGGCGTGGCGGCACGACCTGCCGCTGTGGCACCTCGCCCACACCACCGGCACGTACTTCGCGTCGCGCCGCTTCCACCCCGACGCGCGCCCCCTGCCCGACAACACCCTGCACCTGGAGGCGACGTGACCGACACCCACGTCCGCACCACCCTCGACCGCATCCCCGTCGCCACCGACGTCTACACCCTGGCGTGCGAGCGCACCGCCTACCTGATGGACAACCACGACCGCGTGGCCGTCCTGTTCTCCGGCGGCAAGGACAGCACAGCCGTCGTGAACATCGCGCTGACCGTCGCGCACTCCGACCCCCGGTACGAGCGCCACCTGCCGCTGCGCGTCATCCACTACGACGAGGAAGCCATCCCGTACGAGACGGAGCAGTACGTCCGCCGCGTCTTCTCCCGCCCGGACATCGCCGGCGAGTGGCTGTGCCTCCCCGTCCAGCACCGCAACGCCTGCAGCCGCACTGCGCCGTACTGGTGGCCGTGGGCGCCCGAAGCCCGCGACCTGTGGTGCCGGCCGCTGCCGCCCGAAGCGATCACGGCCTTGCCGGGCTTCCCGATCGACCCGCCCGAGGCCCGCCTGACCATCCCCCAGATTTCCGGGCTCCTCGCCCCGCCCCCGCACACCACCGTGCTGCTCATGGGCATCCGCGCCCAAGAGTCCGTCACCCGCCTCCGGGCCGTCATCAAGAAGACGGTCGACAACTACCTCATCTACGACAACGGCAGCACGACGAACGCCGGGAACGTGTGGAAGGCGTACCCCATCTACGACTGGCGGACCGAAGACGTCTGGGCCGCGCCCGCCCTCCACGGCTGGGACTACAACCGGGCCTATGACCTGCTGGAAATGGCCGGCATCAGCCCCGGCATGCAGCGCTGCTCACCCGCCTTCGGCGAAGAGCCCTTGCAGAAGATCCACACCTACGCACAGTGCTTCCCCGACGTGTGGGCCCGCATGGTCGACCGCGTCCCCGGCGTCGGCTCCGCCGCCCGCTACGCCCTCACCGAGCTGTACGCCTACCGCGACCGCCCCACCAAGCCGGACGGCATGACGTGGCCCGAATGGTGCGCGCACTACCTCGCCATGTTCCGCCCCCGCGAACAGGCCAAGGTCGCCGACCGCCTGCGGACGCTGATCGAGACCCACTACGGCAAGACCTCCCACCCCATCGCGGTGAAGCGCCCGCACCCGCTGACCGGCATCAGCTGGTCGTTCCTGTTCACCATCGCCATGCGCGGCGACTTCAAGAACCGCAAGCAGCAGGGCACCTCGGTAGGCGGCCGGGAGCCCGCCACGCTGTGGCGCACGTACGCCGACGACCTGGCGGCCACCGTCGCGGCCGGCACCACCGCGGAACTCGGCTACCCCCGCTCGTTCCCCGAAGACCCGTACGCGCTCATCCCCGACCGGTACCGCGCCCCGGAGCCGCCGGTGGGCACGTAGGGGTGAACCTCCAGGTCAAGACCTAACACATATCGGTACAAGTAGTTAGGTTTCAGTGTATGACGCATGAAACGGACATCGCATGGCTTGCCGGCCTCTGGGACGGAGAAGGCTCCGTCGGCATCAGCAGGTACCAGCGCCCGGGAAACGTCAACGCGGTCATCACACCGCAGGTGCAGATCCAGATGACCCACGAACGAACCGTGGCGAAGACCGTCGAGGTTCTCCAGGCAATCGGGCTGACTACCGCCAAGCACACCTGGCACGAACGGAAGGCGCACCACAAAGACATCTGGGGCTACAACATCACCCGCACCGGCTACGTGCTGGCAATGGCCGATGCCCTGCTCCCGTACACCGTGACCAAGATCGAAAACTGGACTCTGATCAAGGAGTTCTGCGAGCTCCGGATCGCCCGCGTCGGGCTCGATGACCAAGGCCGCCTCAAGAAGGGCGGTCGTCAAGGATGGTGGACTCCCTACAGTGACCGCGAACTCGAACTCGCCGACCTCCTCAAAGGCCTCACCCGGCGCGGCACAGCAGCCAATCGCCTCGGTGAAGTGGCTCCAGCGTGACGCCGTCGTCGGCAACGATTACAACCCGAATAAGCAGGCCCCACCAGAGCAACGGCTGTTGAAAACGTCGATCATCGAGAACGGCTGGACCCAGCCGATCGTGGCCCGCGACCACGGCGACCGCCTGGAGATCGTGGACGGCTACCACCGATGGCTGACGTCCGCCGACCCGGAAGTAGCCGCGCTCACAGACGGCTTGGTCCCCGTCGTCGTGCTGCCGCCGACCGACGAGGCGACCGCCCGCATGGCGACCATCCGCCACAACCGCGCCCGCGGCACGCACCACGTGCTGGGCATGGCCGCAATCGTCGCCGAACTGGTCGAGCTGGGCATCACCCCCGACCAGATCCGCGCCCGCCTCGGCATGGACGCCGAGGAGGTATCCCGCCTCGCCGACCGCGGCGACATGCTCAAACGCCACGCCTCCGACACCTTCAACACCGGTTGGACGGTCGGATGACCGCCCCCCGGACCGCCTCCGCCCACGCCTTCCCCGACGAGCACGACCAGGAGCACCGCGCCATGGCCAAGGCTGCCACCGTCCCCGCCCAGACCACCGCGGCCGCCGACGCCGGCCGGATGAAGCACACCCCCGACGACGAGAACGAAGTCCACGACGTCCTCGCCCACACCGACGCCGGAAGCTGCCAGGTGACCCCGGTCGTCCAGTTCCCCGCCATGATCGCCCAAGCCGTCACCGACGCCCTCCGCGCCATCGTCCAGAACGCCCACCGCTCCACCCCAGCGACCACGCCCGACACCGACGGCATCACCCGGGCCCAGACCTTCGAGGAAGGCGATGTCTACATGCTCGGCGCCCCCTACGACGGGTACTTCGCCGACCGATACCTGATGGACTTCTACGACGTCACCGACCGGGACATCTGCTCACGCATGCACCTGCACACCGGCCTGCGCTTCGTCCGGATGATGACCGGCCCCGGCACCCGCATCCGCGTCTCGTCCCTCGCCCCGATCCACGTCACGGACGTCCCCGGCGTCACCCAGTGGACCCCCGAGACGTTCACCGACGACGCCCCCGACGTCCCCGCCGGCCACCGCCGCGACCGGTACAACGTCATCGTCCCCCCGAACTCGTGGGCCGATATGCAGATCCCCCGCGGCGTCAGCCACCAGTTCAACGCCCACGGGCCCCACGCCGTCATCGACTCCGTCCACCCCGAGGAGTCGATCGAGGCGTTCCGCGAACGCATTAACGGATACCGGATGATGGCCCAAACGATCTTCCTCGCCGACGAACAGCCCCCCTCAGGCTCCTGCCGGCTCGACTGACGCCCCCGCATCCCCTCACCGCCCACCGTCCCCCCGACGCTCACCAACTCGTTGAACGTCGAACGTGGACACATTCGTCAACCCCGTGAGGTGCCCATGCCCGCCTCCCCACGCCAGAGCAAGAGCGCCTCCGCGCGCCGCCGGCAAGCCCTGAGTCTGCGGCTCGCTGGCGTGGACCTGGCAACAATCGCCGACAAGGTCGGATACGCCGACGGGTCAGCGGCGAAGACAGCGATCGACCGGGCGCTCCAGGACTCGATCGCCCGGGACGAAGCGAGTATCGACGACCTGCGCCGCACGGCGCTGCTGCGGTATGACCGGCTCCAGACCGCGTTCTGGGGCCCCGCGATGAAGGGGGACATCAAGGCGGCCAAGATCGTTCTGGACGTGATGGCCCAACGCGCTCGCCTGCAGGGGACCGACGCCCCCACCAAGATCAATCTGGACGCGAAGCGCCTGGGAGACGAGATCTTGAGCCTGATCGGTGGCGCCGACGATGACCGTGAGCCCAGCTCCTGACCGCGATGCGCTGGAACAGCACATCCGCGATCTCGTCGCGTCCGGCGACGTCGCCGCGCTGCGGCAGATCCGCGACAGAGCGCGCGCCGCGAAGAACCGCCGCACCTCGCGGCGAGCGCTGCGCTACCTGAACAACCCGGTCGGGTGGGCCCGAGACGTCATCGACTGGCCGTCCGGGCAGTTCCTGACGGACTACCAAGCCGACGCCATGAACCACCTGCCCACGGAACACCGCGTGGCTGTGCGCGGCCCCCACGGGTTGGGCAAGGCGCTGCATTGCAATGTGCGCGTTCCTACTCCAACCGGGTGGTCCACTATCGGTGAACTGCAACCCGGCGACGAACTGTTCGACGAGCACGGCAAGCCGTGCCGCGTCGTGTCCAAGTCCCCCGTGTGGACCGACGACACATGGGAGGTGGAGTTCTCGGACGGGACTGTCATCACGACACACGGCGCCCACGAGTGGAACGCTATCGACGTCTACAACCGCCCGAAGACGCCGAAGCCGAACAGGCGGCCCGTACCTGTCGCGGACTGGCGTGACCACTGGTACGCCACCAAGCGCGTCACCACGGCCCACATGGCGGCCAACCTGCGCACCGCAGGCGGCATGCCCCGCTGGCGCATCCCGACAGCGCGCCCGCTGGACCTGTCTCCGGCCGACCTGCCGGTCGACCCGTACATGTTCGGCTACTGGCTCGGTGATGGGTCGTCGGACAGTGCCCGATTCACCGTGCACAGCAGGGACTGGCCGTGCCTCCGTGAACAGATCGAAGCCGCCGGATATCACCACGGCGAGCCCCGGGGCCACAAGGAAGCCCCGGAAACCTTCACCGTCACCGTCTCCACACAGCCCGTGGTGCTCGGAGGCGCGGTCGGCCGGGACTCCCTGCACACCCGTCTGCGGGCGCTGGGAGTCATCAGCAACAAGCACATCCCCATGGCGTACCTGCGGGCGTCCGTCGAGCAGCGGCGCGACCTGGTGCGCGGTCTGTGGGACGCGGACGGCTACCGGCAGGGGGGCGGGAGCGACGAACTGACTACGACCTCGAAGGCGCTCGCCGATGGCATCACCGAGCTGCTGCACTCACTCGGCATGGTGGTCCGTGTCAGGGAGAGCGACGCCAAACTGAACGGGCGCGTCGTCGGCCGCCGGTGGCGGATCGCCGCCCGGTTCGACTTCAACCCTTACCGGCTGCCGCGCTACGACTGGCAGCCCGCGGCGAACCAAGCCTCGCGGCACACCCAGCGAACCATCGTGGACATCAGGAAGGTGGACGACCAGCCCACCCAGTGCATCCAGGTCGACTCGGCCTCGCACCTGTTCCTCGCTAGCGACGCCATGGTGCCCACGCACAACAGCACGACGGCCGCGCTCACGGTGCTGTGGTTCGTGACGACGCGGGAGGCCGCGGGGCTGGACTGGAAGGTGATCACCACTGCCTCGGCGTGGCGTCACCTGTCGGTCTACTTGTGGCCGGAGATCCACAAGTGGGTCCGGCGCATCAAGTGGGACGTCCTTGGCCGGTTGCCGTTCACTATTCACGAGCTGCTGGCGCTGAACATCAAGTTGGACTACGGGGCTGCGTCGGCGGTCGCGTCTGCCAAGCCGGAGCTGATCGAGGGCGCGCACGCTGAGGAGCTGCTGTACCTGATCGACGAGGCCAAGGTCGTGCCTGACGGCACGTGGGACGCGATCGAGGGCGCGTTCTCCGGGGGCCGTACTGGCACCGGGGACGGCAGCGGACCGCGCGGGCCACAGGCGTTCGCCCTCGCGATCTCCACCCCCGGGTCACCGACGGGCCGGTTCTACGAGATCCACAAGCGCTCGCCCGGCCTGGAGGACTGGTGGACGAGGCACGTCACGCTGGACGAGGCGATCGCGGCCGGCCGGATCTCCCGCGAGTGGGCCGACCAGCGCCGCCGCCAGTGGGGCGCCCAGTCAGCGATGTTCGCCAACAGGGTGTTGGGCGAGTTCCACGCGTCCGACGAGGACTCGGTCATCCCGCTCGGCTGGGTGGAAGCCGCGGTAGAGCGGTGGCACGAGTGGGACACCGCAGGCCGGCCGCCGGCGCCCGGCCGCCAGGCCATCGGCGTCGACGTCGCGCGGACCGGCGGGGACTCCACCGTCTTCGCGCACGGCAGCGGCCCGATCGTCACCAACCTGGAGATCCACCACCTGGAAGACACGATGCAGACCACCGCGCGCGTCCAGGCCGCGCTCCACCTCCGCCAAGGGGCGGTGCCGGTCGTGGACTCCATCGGTGTCGGCGGCGGCGTCGTAGACCGCCTCCGAGAACTCCGGGTGCCGGTCCTGGCGTACACCGGCGCCGCCAAGACCCACGCCCGCACCCGGGAGGGCGAGTTCGGCTTCACCAACGTCCGGAGCGCCGCCTACTGGCACGTCCGCGAACTCCTCGACCCCGCCTACAGCCCGACGTTGGCGCTCCCGCCCGACGACCTGCTACACGCCGACCTGACCACCCCTACCTGGGACGTGACGACCGGCGTCCCGCCGCGCATCCAGGTCGAGCCCAAAGAAGCCGTGGTGAAACGCATGCGCCGCTCCCCGGACCGGGGCGACGCCGTGGCGATGCTGCTGTGGGCAGACCACCTTTCGGCGGTGTCCGTGCAGTCCCCGGCCACACCGCCGAAGGCCCGGCCGCAGACCGCGAGCCGCTACTCACGGCCGATCCGGTGAAGTCTGCGGGGCGCTCCACCGGTCCGTATGCCCTGGCCGCGTGTACCAACGTCGGCACCACTGCACGTCCTCGCCGCCCCCTGGGCCAGACGACAGCGGTAGCGGGCGAAGTTCGCTACTTCATCCTTTCGCGGTACTCCTGCAAGGCCCACTCCTGCAGGTGCTGGGGCAGCTGGATGATGCTCGCGTTCTCGTCGAAGCAGGTGCGGAGCTCGGCGACTCGTTCACGCTCGCCGTCCGTCCAGGCGAAAGTGCGTAGACACCCGTGGCAGAAGGTGGGTTCGGTGTCCCAGCGGTGGTGCTGCTGGGGCACCTGACACTGCTTGCAGATGAGAGCGCTGGGCGGGAAGTCCGGTACAAGGCAGCTCAAGGGCTGCTCGGGGATCTCCTTGCCTGCCAGCCCGTTGATCGTCTCAGCAAGGCTCCTCATTTCATGCCGGCCGCCGAACAGCGCGACGACGCCTAACGGCCCGGCGTTGAGGGTGAGAATCGACAGCCCGACGATCTTCGTGCGCACCTGCGCCCCGACGGTTGTCGGATGCGGGTACGAGGTGTCGTTGCGCGTTCCGCCGGCCTCGGCATGGATGACCCGCAGGTCGGTGACCCCGAGGATGCCGCTCGGCCCGGGACGAACCTGTCCGTCTCCACCTGGGTACATCGAACGCTCATAGCCGACAAGCCTCAGAAGCTCCTCGTCGGGACGCACCCGAGACTCCACCCTCTGCCGCGCCTTCTCATGCAGGATGCCGTTCATCTCCCCTGATATCTCCCCCGTCGCATCATGGGGCCCGTACCCTTCAGGGCGTCCCCCACGGCTCCGCCAGGTGCAGCGTAGGGCTTGGGCAAGAAGCCGGTCAGGACCCAGCACAACATCTGGCGGCAGTCGCCCCCATACCCGCGCCTCCGTTCACGCCGAGCACTCGATCACGAGCGGGGACGGTGCTCACTAAGTCGACATCGGGCGGTCAGCCTCCGTGGCTCATTCGTCCTCAGGGACCGGGGGTCTCGACAACTCGACCCACCCCGCGCCGAAAGGGGCCTCGATATCAGCGGGAGGCGGAGTTCCCACAGGTGCGGCGTACGCCCGTGCCGGCAGTTCCCACGTCGTAGAGGCCAGGACTACCTCTCGGTCGAACACCTGTGGGTCAAGATCCAAGTACCCGTCGTCCTGAAGTTCGCGCACAGAGCTCAGCACATCGATGGCGAACCACATCACGAAGGCCACCAGCGGCACGGCGGCTCGGTACCTTTCAAGCAGACCGAAGGGGTCGGCAGCTTGGCGCCGTTCGTGATCGTGGTGGACCACGTCTCCGTAGATCCAGGCCAGCGCCAGCCGCACCTGATCGAGGTGAGCTGTTCCTCCGGCACTATCGTCGACCGTCACCCAGTAGCCGGCTTCACCGGTCGATGACTCTGCTACACGGCGCTGCCATGCCTTGCGCACCTGCTTGATCCGCTCGGTCACGTCCGGTTGGGCACGGCAGAAATACTTGACTGCCGCCAGCGCCTTCAGGACATTGCAGTCCTCGTTCTCCAGCATCAACGGCCGAATCCGCGCGGCGGCTGACTCAACCAACTCCTCAGCGGGAAGCTCCTGCCCAATCCGAATCGTGCCACCCCGACTGGAGAGATTGATCGCTGCTGCCGACAGAGCTCGGAGGGCCTGCCTGTCCGCTGCGAGCGAGTGTGCTTCCACCCGACGGGCACGGAGTACGAACGCCTCAAGGTTGCCGCGGTGCCGTTCAGCTACCGGCCCGGCTATGCCCCCGTCAGTCTCCATGCGTTCTCCGATCCTCGTAGACACCAGGCACCGCTGGCCAGGTGCCGCCAGGATGCGCGCCAGGTCGTGCGCACGCTCCCCTTGTGCTTCCGAACCTCCGGCCATTTCAGCATATTCACCTGCACGCCACCCCTGCCTTGGCGACACTGGGCCCCATGCAGATGCCTCGTGTCAGGTGCGCGACGTGCGGCCGGCCGACCGCTGCCGGTCCCGTAGCCGGTCGGCCCGGCCGGGGTCGCCTGTGGCGCCACGACGACCCCAACGCCTCCCGTCGCTACAGCGGCCCGCTGGTGTCGTGCACCGGCTCGCTGGAGATAGTGGAGCTGCCCGCGTACGGCTACCAGCTGGAGATCGGGCTCGACGCCGAGCAGGAACTGATCACCCCGCTGTTCTGAGGTCGGCAAGGCGCACCTTCGCCCATACTCCGCAACCGGCTGCGGCGACTGCAATGAGCAGGTCAAGATGTGCGGGTGACCACGTTGGAGTTCATCGCCGCAGTCAAGTGGCCCGTAACCGTGCTGCTTCTCGCTCTGCTCCTCGTGGTTGCGCTGCGCAGTCCGAGCGTGCGCCGGGCCGTGGGCGCTTGGCTCAGAATGCGAAATCTCAGTGTGGGCGTCGGTCAAGCTCACATGGCTCTAAACCTTGTGCAAACGGAAGCTGCTCTGGGCATCGCGGCCGACGGCGACAGCGAACTGGCCCAAGTCGTCGCCGGCCCCGAGAGCCCCGACGAAGAGCCCCAGGCCCAGAGGCGCAACGACCTGTCGTCGGGACCCCAGGTGCTCGAGATCGCGCGTCGCCAGGCAGTCGAGGACGTGGCCCGCAGCGCTGCCGCGCTGGGATTCGAATGGGCGCAGGCTCATGACGGGCAGCCCGAGATCGCCGTGCAGTGGACCGGGGGCGTCCCTTCCATGTCCATCCGCGAACCTGCGTCCCGTTCCGCACGAAGCGACGCCGTCCCTCTTGACGTGATCCGGGCCTGCTTGCTCAGCGTCGTGCGGGTGCTGAACGCCAACAACCAGCAGATCCTCGACCAGCAGGCGGCGTTGCGACGCAACGTACACCAACGCCTACACCAGCGCGCAGACCAGGACTCCAACGATGCGGCAGAGGCCCCGCCTGGAGGCACGCGCTCCGGTCGGTCCGCCTCGACGCGGTCAGTGCACGCCGAGGGAGCGCACCGGGGACGGTGAGCTAGACCAACAAGCCGGAGCCACGGGCGCGAACCGTCCTGCGCTGTCCAGACGCTGACACCAGCCGAGCCCCGCCGTCCCTTCACGCACCAGCATCACTTCGACAGCAACTCCACGCTCGGGAGATTTTCCGGCTACAGACGGCATTTACGGGACGTTTTGCGGCATACGGCTACCATCGGGCGCAGATGTTTCAGATCGCCCGTTGGAGGCCGCCGCTGTGCTCCCCCTCGCCGTGCTCGCCCTACTCGCCCTGGCGGCCTACCGGGCAACCCACCTTGTCGTTCACGACTCGATCGGTGACCCGGTCCGCGACCGGTTGTTCACCTGGCACGCCGCCCGCCCCGACTCCCCCGCCCGCACCGCGCTGATCACGCTCATCTCGTGCACGTACTGCGCCGGCTGGTGGATCTCCGGGGCCGCCCTCGCCGCCTACCTCCTCGCCACCGACCAGTGGACCACCGCGCCTCTGGTGGTGCACGGCGTGCAGTGGCTCGCCGTCGCCGGCGGCCAAGCGCTGCTGAACCGCTGGAACGACACCCGCGACGAGGCGGGCTCGTGAGCATCACCAGCAACGCAGCCATCGCCGTCATCGCGATCACCGGACTCGGGCTCGGGGTCGGGGCAGAGTGGCTGACCCACCGCGTGGAGCGCCGCGCCGCGCGCCGCTGCCACAGCGCCGGTAACCAGTGCGGGGGCGCCGGGTGACCGAGCTCGTCGGGTCCGCCACCCGCTACACGACCACCACCGCGAAGACCACCGCCAAGACCAGCAGCATCGGCCGACAGCGCCAGGCGTGGGACTGCTACCGCGCCGTCCCCGAAGTCCGGTCGTACGCGAACTGGGTCGGCAACGCCATGTCCCACACCATCCTGCGGGCCGGGCGTGCTCGCGCCGACGGCACGATCGCCGCCGCACCCGCCTCCCATCCCGCCAGCGAGTACGTCGCGGCCATCGCCGGCGGACCCGACGGCCGCCGACAGCACCTGCGCGAGTACGGCAGGCACCTCGCGGTCGCCGGGGAGGGGTGGACGATCATCCAGCCCCGCACCACCGGCCTGGTGTGGCACGTCCGGTCCGTCCTGGAAGTCTCCAACCGCGGCGGAGCGCTGGAAGCCCAGGTCGACGGCGACAGCCTGCTCATCCCGGCCGCCGCGCCGGACGGACACCCCGTCGACCCGACCACGCCGGTCGCCATCCGGATCTGGGACCCCGACCCCGCCGACCACCTCCAAGCCGACTCCCCCATGCTCGGCTGCCTGGACATCCTGGAGGAGCTGCGGCTGCTGTCCGCGGCGGTCCGCGCCGTCGCCCTGTCCCGACTCACCGGCCGCGGCATCCTCTTCGTCCCCCAAGGCGCTCGCTTCCCCACGAAGGCCGGGCAGGAGGGCGCAGCCGAAGACGACCTCGTGGACGTGCTGATGGAGGTGTCGTCCACCGCGATCCGCGACCCCGAGTCCGCCGCCGCCACCGTCCCGATCATCGTGGAACTGCCCGCAGAGGCGATCGCCGCGATCCAGCACGTCACGATGGATAGCAGCTTCGACGAGCTGCTGATGAAGCTCCGAGAAGAAGCAATCAGCCGGATCGCGGTCGGCGCGGACATCCCCGCCGAGATCCTCCTCGGCCAGGGCGACGTCAACCACTGGACGAGCTGGTCACTCCAGGAGGAGGCGATCAAGCTCGGCGTCGAGCCCCGCCTCGACGTCGTCACCCACGCCTACACCACGCAATGGCTCCAACCCCTCCTGGAAACCGACGGCCTGCCCGACGCGGAGGAGTGGGTGGTCTGGGCCGACACCTCCCCGCTGCGTGTCCGCACCAACCGCGCCCAGACCGCCGTAGAGGTCTTCCAGGCCGGCGGCATCAGCGGGCGGGCGCTCCGCAGGGAGACCGGTTTCAGCGAGGACGACGCCCCCGACGCCGACGAACCCCGCGCCCGCCCCGCCGACGACGACCAGGAGCAGGAGGACACCATGCCCACCCCGCGCACACCGCTGCCCGTCGACGAGACCAACAGCCCGCCCACCGAACCAACCGCCCCGACCGGCGGCAACGTGACCGCCTCGGTGGCGGGCCCGAGCGACGCCCTGGTCGCCGCGGTCGACGGCGTGCTGTGGCACGCCCTCCACCAGGCCGGCGACAAGCTGCGCCGCTCCGGCGCCTGCCCTCGCGACCGCCGCGCCGAGGCCCGCTCGATCGTCGCCGCGGCTCGGCACATCACCTACCCGGTCACCCGCGACGACGTAGACGCCTACCGCCTCCTCGATGGCGTCCTGGACCGCGTCCCCGACATCGCGACCCGCTACGGCGCCGACCCGACCTGCCTCCGCCAGACCCTCCATGCCTACCTCCGCGAACTCATGGCCGCAGGGGTGGAGTACGACCCCGTTCACGTCCGCCCCGTCATCGCCGGATGCGCCCGCACGAGCGTCCTGGAGGCAGCATGAGCAGCGACCAGCCCCACACCGGCACCGAACCCGACATGCCGCCGCCGGGCCACAGCATCGCCGCGCACCGCGTACTCGGCTGGTGCGTGACGTGCCCCGGCCACACCTTCACCGACGAGGCACTGGCCTGGCGAGCAGCCGACACCCGCGCACAACGACTCCGCGAAGAAGCACTCCAGGCGAACCCACAGGCCGCGTCCTCCTGGATCTCAGTAACATCCGAGGACACACGCTGCCCCGAGTGCGGCGAGCAGACCCTGACGACCGTCTCCGTGCACCTCGTCCAGCCCGACGAGGGGCCGCCCCGCCACATCGGCGGGTGGGCCCTGTGTGCCGGCTGCGGAGCAACCCCGCACCCCCTGTGGGAGCCGGACCGTGGCTGACTGCCTGCACCGCATCGACCTGTGCCCCGACTGCGACGGCCTGAGCACCGTCACCCTCAACCGGGTCCCCGGAATCAGCAGCATCAGCATCGACGGCGCCACCGGCACTTCTTCCCTGCGATTCACCGGCCCGACCGCCGTCTACATCGGCCCGGCCGGGCCGGAGCCGTGCCCGAACCCGACCAGGAGGAACGGTGGCTGACGCCGCGGAAGACGCGCTCGCTACCGCCGAGCACGAGGTGGATGCCGCGGTCGACGCGCTGCTGGACGACGTCGCGCGGCAGTTCGCCGCCGCGCTCGCCGACGCGACCGACCTGGTCGCCGCGCGTTTCAGCGTGTCCCGGATCGCCGGCATGTGGCGCGCCGGCATCCCCGCGCTGCTGCGGCGTCTCCTCGGCACCGCACAGACCGCCGCCGCCCACGCCGCCGACCAGGTCGACGCGGAACTCCCGGACGGCTGGGACGACTTGCCCGGCCGCCACGAGCGGGGCGACGCTCTCCCGGCCGGGATCGGCCAGTACGTCACCACCACCGAGCACCTGCTGGGCGCGGTCGGCGACCGCCTGTCGGCCGCCGCGGTGCAGTCCCTCGCCGAAGGCGTCGATGCCGGCGAGGACATCGGCCCGCTCCGGGCCCGGCTCCGCTCGGTGTTCTCCCGGGACGCGGCCCAGCTCGGCGACGCCCGCGGCCACCGGATCGCCGCCACCGAAGCGAGTCGCGCCTGGAACACCGCGACCCTCGCCGCCGCACAGGCACTCACCGGCCCGGACCGGCCCATCGTCAAGCAGTGGCGCACCCGCAGGGACCTGAAGGTCCGTGAGGCCCACAAGGACGCGAACGGGCAGATCCAGCTCCTGGACGACCCGTTCACCGTGGGGGGCGTCTCCATGGCGCACCCGGGCGACCCCAGCGCCCCGCCGGAACTGGTCATCAACTGCCGCTGCGTGGTGCGTCTCCAGCTCCGGCCCGCAGAGTCCCGCCTGGCGGCCGCCCAGCGCGAGTACGCGAAGGGTTTGATCAAGGCGCCGACTCTCGCAGACGCAGCCCGCGCGCTCGACCTGCGCACCCTGGCCGACCGGCTGGAGAACGCAGACCGTCCGCCGGACCCCGTACAGCGCGAGGTGCAGCTCGGCGGGTGGCTCGCCGCCAACCAGTCGGCGCTACGCCCCTACAGCAGCCGAGCGGCGCGCCCCAGCAGCCCCACGGAGGTCGCCGCCGCGTTCGCGTCGTTCCGCGTCGACCCGGCCCGGGGCCGCCCGCCAGCCGATGATTCTCAGGGTGCCCAGCCGGCCGAATTTTCTGATCCAAGGAGAACAGCCACGATGGCCTCACAAACCGCTGCCGCCGATGGCAGTCACCTGCAAGGCGCGATGATCGCGCTCGTGCCGTCCGACGAGGACGCGCAGCGCCTGACCGTGCCCGGCGGCGAGGCGGCCGGCGAGCTGCACCTGACGCTGTACTACCTCGGCCCCGATGGCGACGCGTTCGGCGCCGAGGACCGCGCCAGCATCATCGCCAACCTGACGGCCTGGGCACAGGACCTCCTGCGTGGTCCCCTCACCGCGAACGCGTTCGGCGCCGCCCACTGGAACGCGGGCAGCGCCGAGCCGTCGTGGGTGTGGTCCGTCGGCGACCAGCGCGGCGACGACCGCCCGGACGACACCCCGTGTCTCGCGCAGCTCCACCAGACCGCGGCAGACGCCCTGCTCACCTCCAGTGTCGACAGCGACATGCTGCCGGAGCAGCACAGCCCGTGGGTCCCGCACATCTGCGCCGCCTACAGCGACGACCCCGGCCTGCTGCCCGAACTCGAAGCCCGCCTCGGCCCGGTCGTCTTCGACCGGCTCCGCGTCACCTTCGGAGGCGACACCACCGACATCCACCTCGGCCCGTCCCCCGCAGCGACCGCGGCCGCCGTACCCGAGCTGTACACACCGGTCCGCACCTGGTCCACCCCCGACGACACCGCCATCGCCTTCGAGGACCAGGAGACCGGCGACGGCCGGATCTTCGCGCCCGGCTCCCTGTACTGGGAGGACGGCCCATGGCCCCTCCAGTACGCCGACGAGATGCTGTCCGGCCACGACGGCGCCGAACTCGCCGGCGCGATCAAGACCGTCGCCAGGGACGGGAACCGCATCACCTCCACCGGTGACCTCTACCTCACCCGCTGGGCCGGCATGGAAGCCGCCGACCTCCTCGACCAAGAAGCGCCACTCGGCATCTCGGTTGACCTCGATGACGTGAGCGTCGAATTCGTCGACCGCCGACCGCCCGAAGAACTCGACGCCGAGAGCTACAGCGGCGCCCGGATGACCGCTCGCCTCGGCCAAACCAGCCTGCTGCAGCTACCCGACGGCGCATGGGTGATGCGCGCCTCCGCACCGGCCTCGGGATGGACGGCGAGCGGCGCCGCGCTGCTGCGCACCTCCCACGGCATCGAGTGGACCACCAGCCCGGACGGCACGATCCCCGCCGCCGCTGTACACGCCGCGCTCACCGCCGCCGGCATCACCCTGACCGCGGCCGCCGGTGACCCCGACCAGCCCGACCAAGGCGAAGTCGTCCACACCGAATCCGCCGGCGACATGCTGGTGCGGGTGACCCGGGCACGACTCCGCGGCGCCACCCTCGTCGCGATGCCCGCCTACAGCACCGCCCGGATCGTCCTGGACGCGCCCGAGGAGACCGCCGCCGCCCGGCCGGCCCCCGCTCTCGCCGCGTCCGGAGACGACCACGAGCGGGTCGTCGCCCACGTGTCCACCGCACCCATCGCGGTCAGTGCCCGCGAGGTCGCCGACGCTGTCGGCATCACCGTCGCCCAGGCCCGCAATTACCTGCGGCGTGCGACGAACTCCGGCCGCGTCGTCCGCCTCGCGCGCGGCCTGTACGTCGGCGCGAGCAGCCTGCCCGAGGACGAGGTGACCGCGGCGATGTCGGGCGACACTGACCTGCCGATCCTCAAGGACCGCGACCACGCCTGGGACGGGCCGGGCGCCGGGTCCCGCGTGCTGGCGTGGGCGACCGGCGACGACGACCAGGTCGACGCCGACAAGCTCGGCCGGGCGTTCCTGTGGAGGGACCCGGACGGCGACCCGGCCACGCTCGCCGCCTACAAGTTGGGCCACGCCGACGTCATCGACGGCGAGCTGCGGATCGTGCCGCGCGGGGTGTTCGCCGTCGCCGCCGTACTCCAAGGCGCCATGGGCGGCGCCGACATCCCGCAGGACGAGCAAGACCAGCTCCGCCACCGCGTCACCGCCCTGTACGCCCGCCTCGCCACCGCCCTGGACGACCCCGACCTTCATGCACCGTGGGACGACGACCAGACCGCGGCCGCCGCCGAGCTGGAGGCGTCCGCGTGGACCGCGCTACGGGACACCGACCCGCTCCCGGCCGCCTGGTTCGCCGAGCCCACCGAACAGGAGCTGCCGCCAGGATCCGGCGGCGTGCACTACGCGGGCGGCCGGATCTACGGATGGGTCGCCCAGAGCGGCGAGCCCCACGCCGGGTTCCCCGGCCGGAACCTCACGATCGAGTCCCTGGGCGCGATCGACACCACGCACTTCCTCCGCGCGAAGTTCCGGCTCGATGACGGCCGCACCGTCCGGGCCGGCGCGTTCACGATGAACGTCGGCCACCACCGCGATGGCGCCGAGTGCGAGACGAGCGCTTGCCAATTCGACGATACGAGGACCGTGGCCGGCATCGTCACCGTCGGCATGAACGCTCGCGGCATGTGGTTCTCCGGCGCCGCCGCGCCCTGGCTGTCCGAGTGGGACCGGCAGGTGTTCGCCGCGTGCCAGCCCAGCTACCACATGCGCCAGGGGGCCGGCGGAGCCTGGCAGCTCCGCGCGGTGCTGTCCGTCCCTGAGCCCGGACACTCCTCCCCGCTCCTCGCCTCCGCCGTCGCCGAACGCTCCAACCTCGCCCTCGCCGCATCCGCGTCCGCCGCTGTGACCAGCACGGACACCGTGTCCGGACACGCGGACACCCTTGTGCGGACACCGGACACCCCGCCTGCGGACACCGTCCCGGACATGTCCGGACTCGTCGCCGCGCTCACCGCGCCCGCGGTCCTGGACGCCTTCGCCGACGCCCTGAGCCGCCGCCAGGCCGAGCGGGACGAGGCAGCCCGCGCCGAGGTCGCACACCTCGCCCAGCAACTCGCGCCCGCCCGGGCGCAGCTCGCCGCCAGCACGGCGGCCTGACGATCGGAGGACACCGTGGCGTGCAGCTGCGCGAAGAACAAGACCACCTACAAGGTGACCAACACGGACGGCAAGGTCGTCTACTCCTCGACCAACAAGCCGACCGCTGACTCCGTGGCCCGCCGCTACCCCGGCAGCACCGTCACCGAGCACAAGCCCGGCGCCAAGACGACACCAGCACCGACTGCTTGACCCGCCCCCGGGGTGCACGCCGAGCCACATTCCCGGACGGCGTGCACCCCTCGCGACTACCATCAACCTGTGGCAACCACTCATTTACGAAGCGCCGTGATGATGATGGTCCTCATACTCGGCGTCGTCGGATGCGACCAGCAAACACCGTCCAAGGCACACCCGGCGCCCTCGCCCAGCGGCCCCATCTCGACCGCCTACGCAGCCGGGCGAGCCTTCGGACGCCAACACCAAGACGACGCCCGGATATCCGGCGACATCGCCGAGACCTCCGATCCTCAAGGCAGCGTCCACGACGCCGTGAACGCCGACATGGACAACGCCCGCTGGTGGTGTGAGCACAACATGCCGGCCGACCTGACGGCCGCGCACCAAGACCACAACGACGCACTGACCGCCGGATGCATCGGCGGGGTCCTCCCCATGTTCGACGTACCCGGGCTATGGACCGACTCATAGACACCGCGCCCGGCACGCCAGCACCGGCAACCCCTTGACACCACGGCAGGCAGCGCGATCTTCGCAGTCCTGCGCGCACCGCCCGCTACCATTCCCATAGATCGACTGTCTGGTTCCGGGCCGAGTCTCCTACGCAACACCAGGAGACTCGCGTGGCCGACGAGCCCGAGTTCACTCTCCCCGACGACCTCGCCGCGCTCAGCGCGGACGAACTCCAGGCAGCGCTCGACGGCGCAGTCCGCGCCTTCGACACCCTCAGCAACTCCGCGGCGTTCACCACGGACGACCTGGCGAACCTGCGCACCCTGGCCGCCGGCGTCGACGCGATCCGTACCGAGCAGGCCGCCCGCGTCGAAGCCGCCGAGCAGGCTGCTGCGGAGATCGACGCCCTCGCGGCGCAGGTCCGCGGCGACGCCCCGGAAGAGCCGGCCGAGCCGGCCGACGCCCCCGAGGCCGAGCCGGCCCCGGCGACCGCGGCCGAGGCGGAGCCGGACACCACCGCCTCGGCCGCGCAGCCGCGCCGCACCATCGACCTGTCCGGCGTCCGCCGCCGTCAGCCCTCCGTGCTGCCGCAGGACCCCAACCCCCGCCCGGAGATCACCGCCTCCGTCGATGTCCCCGGCTACTCCCCGGGCCAGGCCCTCGACATGGAGGGCGTCACCGAGGGCATCATCCGCCGCGCAAATGCACTCAAGACGGCCGGAGGCGGCGTCGGGTTGACCGCCAGCTACCGGCTGCCGTTCGCCCCGGAGCTGATCGTCAACGACTCCTCCTCCGGCACGGAGGGCACCCGTGCCGTCCTCCTCGCCGGGGAGCAGAACCGCCTCCAGGGCGGCAACCTCGTCGCGTCCGGCGGCTGGTGCGCGCCGTCCGAGACGGTGTACACGCTGACCGGGATGGCGTGCCCGGAGATGCTGTGGGACCTGCCCGAGATCCAGCTCGCCCGCGGCGGCCTGCGCTACTTCCCCATGCCGAGCCTGGACGTCTCCACTCTGACGTGGGTGCACACCGAGGCCGACGACATCGCCGGCAACCCCAAGCCCTGCTTCAAGATCCCCTGCCCGGACCCGGTCGAGGTCAGGTGCGAGGCCATCGGGGCGTGCCTGGAGGCCGGCATTCTGACCCAGCGTCATTTTCCGGAGCTGGTGGCGTTCTACCAGTCCCAGGCGATGATCGCGCACGAGATCCGCATCAAGCAGGAACTCTTCACGCAGGCTCTCGCCGCTTCGACGCCGGTCACCATCGCCGCCACGTTCGGCGCGTTCTCCGCGCTGTTCGCCGCCGTCGCGCTCCAGGCCAGCGACCTCACCGAGAAACTGTCGCTCTGCCAGAACATCAACATCGAGGTTGTGTTCCCCTGGTGGAGCAAGAACCTCATGCTCGCGGACATCGCCCGGCAGAACGGCGTCTCCGTCGCCGACATCAACGTCCAGGAGATCATCAGCGCGTTCGCGCAACTCGGCATCTCCATCCAGTGGGCCCGCGGCCTCACCCCCGCCGTTCCCACCCAGATCGGCGGCACCAACCCGGCTGCCACCTGGCCAGACAGCATCCCGTTCCTGATCTACCCGGCTGGCACATTCGAAGCCGGGCGCGGCGGAGAAATCAGCCTCGGCGTAATTCACGACAGCACGAAATTCCAGACAAATGATTACACGGCGCTTTTCACCGAGGAATGCACTGCGCTTATCGCGCGGAATTCCGAAGCGCGGGTCGTGACCGTCCCGGTCTGCCCGGACGGCCGCACCGGCGAGCAGCTCGGTATCGACTGCCCGATCGCCTGACACCCGCAACCGCCGGGGCCGCCCACTGTCCGCCAGGCCGGCCCCGGCACCCCCTGTCCCACGTGAGGAGGTCGGCCTGTGCCGTCACCTGGTCTGCGCGCCCGCGTCGAGGCGATCCCCGGCACGCCGCTGCCGCACGGCATCCTCGGCGGCTGCGCCTCCGTCTTGGACGTCACCGACGACGAGATCCACCAGCTCAACGGTGTCGAGTGGATGAGCCTGGGCTGCTGCCCCGTCCGTGACACCGACTGGTGCGCGGACGAGTCCCCGGGCGAGGAATCCCCCGGGCCGGCGCCGCAGAAGGAGTTCTGCTCGCCGCAGACGGAGCACGCGGTACCGCACACGATCTACGCCGGGGCGGTCTGCTCCACGATGGGCTGGTCGTACGCAGAGGCGGTCGAGCAGGTCAAGGCGACGCTGGAGCTGGGTGAACAGCGCGCGATCGAGGCCGCGTTCTGGCGGGACAACCTCGCGATGAACGCCGTCGACCTCACCCCAGCAGACGGGCCGGTGAACCTCGCGGCCGGCGTCGCCGCACTCGAAGGCTGCCTCGCCGAGACGTATGGCGGGATCGGTGTCCTCCACGTCCCCGCAGGCGCAGCCGCCCTGCTCGGGTGCTGCAACATCCTCTCCCTGGCGACCGGGACGCCGTCCACGCTGGCGGGGAACTGCGCGATCATCGGCGCCGGCTACAGCTACGAGAACTCCGGGCCCGGCGGTGTACCGGCCGAGCCAGGCACGGCGTGGCTGTACATCTCCGGCCCGGTCATCGTCCGCCGCGGCCCAGTCGACGTCATCCCCGACCGCGCCGGCCCAAGCATCGACCGCCGCTACAACGACCAGCGCGTGCTGGCGGAGCGCACGGTCGTCGTCAGCACGACCTGCTCCATCTGCGCGATCAACGTGGAGCTGTGCCCATGACCGCAACCTCGGGAGGGGCCGTGCGCCCGATGATCCATGTCCAGCCCGCCGCTGAGCTGCGCCGTCCCTTCGCGGTGTGGGCGACCGCCCAGCGGCCGAAGATCCGAACCGTCAGCACGAGCGCCTTCGCGGTGCCCGCCGGCCTCTTCGCTGGCATGCCGGAGGAGCTGCTGATCGGCGCGCTGATCGACGGCCACGGCTACGTGTCCCCGGTCGAGGACGCTACTCTCGGCCGCCCTGCACCCGGCGCCCCCGACCCCGGCGGTGAGGCGGACATCGCCCCCGCTGACACGGCTGCACTCGTGCCGGCCGCCCCCTCAGCCGCTGTGGGTGCTGTGATGACCGCCGCGGCAGTCGTCGCTGCGGCCGCCGAACCGCTCCCGCCCGGAGACGATCAGCGGCCGCCCACCCAGGCCGAGGAGGCCCCGGAGATCCCGGAGGGGGTGTTCCCGTGCCCGCACTGTGACAAGGAGCTGACGACGGCGCGCGGCCGGGATATGCACGCCCGCAAGGTCCACGGCATGGGCGTGGAGGAGTAACCCAGTGCCTGTACAGCCCTTGCCCTGCGGTCCCGCCGGAGGCGGTGAGTCTCCCGGCGAACCGGCCGTGTCCTGCTGCTCCCCGTCGATTACTTCGACCTCGCTGTGCCGACCGGACGGCTCCCCGGTGCTGCTGATGGTGCGCTCGCCCTGCGTCTGCGGCCCCACCCCGCCTGCCGACCCCGAAGTCGTCGGCTGGATCGACCCGGCCAGCGGCGTCTTCACCGCGGGCCCGGCACCGGCCGGGTCCGGTCCGTGCACGCAGGCCGGCGGATGCGGAAGCGTCGCCGTGGTCGAGCTGTGCGACGTCCATCCCGACGGGACAATCACCCGGTTCCTGCGGCACCTGATCCACGACTGCGGAGGCACGGTCACCGGCACCACCGACACCGCCACCGACGGCAGGACCGCCTACACGCCAACGGGCGAGGTCGGGGAGTGCCCGGAATGCGAGCCCGTCCCGATGTGCCCCCAACTACTCGGGATCACAGGCCCTGAGATGTGGACGGTCCCGGCCGGTACCGAATCGCTGGCGGTGTCGGTCACGTGCGGGCCGGTCACCATCACCGACTGCTCCGGCAACGCGACCGTGATCAACGAGTGCGGGGCGACCTTCAACTGGGCTGCCACCGGCACGCGGTGCGAACCGGGTCAGCTGTGCGGCCCCGTCACGGTCGATGTCGCCGAAGGGGCGACGGTCTACGTCCAGTGGCTCAGCCCTTGTGGAGGCGACGAGTCGTAACCCTGCTGCCCCTCTGACCAGTACAGACCTGACAGGCAAGGAGAAAGCCCATGGCCGGAAAGAGCTGCTGTGGTGGCGGTGGCGGCACCGTCACCGTCAACATCCCCGCTGACAACGAGATCGTCGTCCTCTGCGACGTAGCCGCCGACGGCACTGCCACGCCGTTCCTGCGCCGCTACAGCGTGGCGTCGGACGGCACGGTGACCACCACGGACACCGCGCTGGACGGCACCACCGCCTACACCCCGGCCGGCACCGTCACCACCTGCACCGGGGGCGAGGAAGAATCCCCCGGGCCGATCCCGTCGGGCAAGCAGATCCTCGAGCGCTGCGGCTGCGACGACACCGACGGCGACGGCATCGGCGACGTCACCTACACCGAGATCTGGGCGATCGACCCGGACGGCGTCGACGCCCCGGCGCTCCTGGGCACCTACCAGGACGGCGACCTGACTCAGCCGTACACGCCGGTGGCCCCGGTGGACTGCACGTCGTCTTCCGACCCGACGACGCCCACCACGCCGGTGACGGTGCACTCGGGCGGCGCGAACCTTGCCGCGTCCACGGCGGCCTCCTTGCCCACGTCGGGCCTTCAGTCCCTCACCGTCACCACGCTGACCGGGAACACGGTGGTCGTCACGGACTCTGGCTCGGTCACGATCCCCGCCGGGGCCACCCTCACCTGGTCGGTCACCCGCGACCAGGACCAGGCCCTCACCGTCACGTCCGTCACCACCGGCCCCGTGGCCACCGCCCTTGTGGCGTGGACCAACGTCTGACCCTCCCTTTGACCGCCTCGCGACCCGGCGCACTCCAGAACCGGGCCGCGGGGACCCATCTCTGACCACTGCAACACGGGAGCGGATCACATGAGCGGAACCTCGGGCGGCTACAGCATCCCCCACGACTACGACAGCACCGTCCTCGCAGACGACTTCGACCTGATGCCGACGGCGGTCAACGACTGGACGGGCGTGGGCATCAACGTCACGCTCCCCGCGGCGGGCACCTACCGCGTAGAGGCGGAGGTGAGGGCGGCCGTCGCGGGCGGCGGTTTCGTAACGTGCCGACTCTTCAACGTGACTGACTCGGTGGCGATCGGGCAGACGCTGCGCCTCGTGGAACAGCTGAACGGTGCCGCGGCCAACCAGGGCCAGAACAACACCGCGCCGATCACGACCCGCATGTCCGTCGACGGACCGACAGTGGTCCGGGTGGAGGGCATGCGCGGGGACGCAACCGGCGCCCAGACGCAGGCGCAGATCGTGACCGGCGCTGGCGGCCAGACGTGGATGGGCTGGGAGCGCATCGCGTGAGCGGCACCAGCGGCGCCTACACGCCGCCCCCGGTGTACGGGGAGACGACGGCCGGCGGGGTCGCGGACCTCCAAGCCGTCCCGTCGGTCACGTGGGTGACGACCGGGCTGGAAGTCACGCTGCCCACGGCCGGGACGTACACGGTGTCCGCTGACGTGTACTCGGACATCAACGGGACCACTCCGTGGGCGGTGGCTGTCAATGCCCGTCTGTTCGACGTGACGGCCGGCGCACCAGTGCCTGACGCCCTACGGCGCATCCAGTACGACAACGTCAACGACGGCGGCGGCAGCGTCTTGGAGTTCCAGAACGCAGGCGCGCTGAACGCCTTCATCGCCGTGACCGGGCCGACCACGATCCGCCTGGAGGGGATGCGCCAGCACGTCGGGTTCAACGACTCCACTCTGTCGTCCCTCACCGGTGAACGCCTCGCCTTCACCAAGATCAGCAACTAGGCACCCCAGGACCCTGCCCGCCTCATCGCTTCGCCTGACCATGCTCGACTTGAACGGAGAATCCCATGCCCGTCGGTGGAGGCTTCAGCTCGTGTGGCTGTGGCGGTAGCGACTGCGCATCGCCGACCACACCCATCGCGACGACCGGCCTGTGCCTGCCGGACGGCACACCCCTGGCCGTGATCGCCGAAAGGGACTGCGTCGGGACGGTCCAACAGACCGGATGGCTGAATCTGGCGACGGGCGCGTACACGACGGGGGTTCCGCCGGCCGGCGCCGGGGCGTGCGGCGACTCCCGGTCGATCCAGACCGCCGGGGTGTTCTGCGACCTCGCCCCGGACGGGACGGTGTTCGGGCTGGTGGTGGTCGAGTACCACTACGACGACACCGGGGCGATCGAGTCGGTGCGCCTCGTCTCGGCGGCGACGGGCGCCACGTACACGCTGCAAGGCACGCTGACGGTCTGTCCGGGTGCAGGCGGGGACGACGGCGACGAATCTCCCGGGGAGCTGCTGTGCGGCCGCCAGGTCGTCGTGCAGCAGCTGTGTGACGACGCGGACGGGGACGGTGTCGCCGACACGGCGTATGTCGAGCTGTGGTCCGTCGACCCGGGCGGGACGAGCGGGCCGGTGCTGGTGGGGACGTACCGGCCGGGCGACTTCGGCACGCCGTACGTGCCGCTCGCCCCGGTCGACTGCGCGCTCGTCACCGAGGACGAGTCGCCGGGTGAGCCCGAGCGGGTGTGCGCGCCGCAGATCGTGGAGCGGTGCGGGTGCGACGACACGGACGGCGACGGATTCGGAGACGTCGCGTACACGGAGCTGTGGGCCGTCGACCCGTGCACTCCCGGTGCGCCGCCGGTGCTGCTGGGGACATGGCAGGATGGCGACTTCGACCAGCCGTACACGCCCCTGGCCCCGGTGGACTGCGTCAGCGCCGACGGGGACGAGTCGCCCGGCGAGCTCCCGGCCGCGTTCGAAGTCGCGCCGATCCCGCTGTGCGTCGTGGACGACGCGACCGGCAACGTCCTGCAAAACATCCTGGCCGAGGTCGTGTACGACCAGGCGACGGGCGTCCGGTCCGGCGTGCGGTACGTCGATGCGGTGACCGGCGGCCCGGTGCCGGTCCCGGGCGGGGCGCACCTCGCAGTGTGCCCGCCCCCCGACTCCTGCTCGAACTGCGAGACGCTGACGCTGTGCGACATCGACAGGCTGCCGCTGTCGACGATCGCCGGCACCGCCGCGTCCGGGTCGCTCGCCAACGGGGTCCCCTGGACCGCGACCGGCAGTTCGGCGTTCCCGCCGAGCAGGCAGAGCGACGGCGCCGCCTGGTGGAACACGGCCCTGTTCCCGAACTCGACGACGTCGCCGGTGACGTGGACGTTCAACCGGTCCGTCAACGTCGAGTTCAGCGTGGTCATGGTGTGGCTGGCGGCCGCCGCGGCGGGCCAGAACACGGCGCAGATCCCCGTCGGGTCGATCCCGCTGCAACTGCCGTCGGGCTACAGCTACGACGCGGCCACCGGCATTGTCAGCATCGACTCGACGGTCACGGGGTGCACGCAGCAGACCCCGACCCGGGAGGCGGGCGCCCGGTTCCGGCTGTCCGGGGTGACGTCGGTGACCGTGCACTACCTCGGCACTCGCGCGATCGTGCAGGAATGCCAGGTGTTCGGGAACTACGCCTTCGGCGCCGTAGACGTCAGCCTGGGCGGGGAATTCTTGCGGACGGTGTGCCGGGACTGCGACGGCGCGGTGATCTCGACCACGGACACCGCCCTGGACGGCACGACCCCGTACACGCCGACCGGCGAGGTCGGCGTCTGCCACCCTCCGGAGGTCGAGCCGTGCGCGTCCACCGTGCAGATCCTGCGGCTGTGTGACCTCAACCCGGCCGTCGAACCCGGTGACGACGGCCTGCGCTGCTCGGTGCCGTTCCTGCGGCACCTGGTGCACGACTGCACCGGTGCCCTGGTCGAAAGCCACGACACGGCCATGGACGGGACCACCCCGTACACGCCCGTGACGGTGACGGACTGCGGCAACGGCGGAGTGCCCGCGCTGCGCGAACTGATCTGGCCTCAGTCCGGGATCGCCGAAGACCCCGCCGGCGTGGCGAGACAGGACTTCGTCATCACGGTCACGAACCCGGAGAACAGCGAGAACGCCGAGATCCGGCTGCACGCGTCGACCGCCGCCGGCGGCGCGTGCGGCGCGTACGACCCGGCCGCGCCGGTGTTCAACAACCCGACGGTGTACACGTACACCCTGGACGCGACCGCGCAGCAGATGAGCACGTTCCGCCTCGACCTGCTGGACTTCGACACGTTCGAGGGCGTCACCGCCCTCTCCCCGGTCCCTTCGCGGGTCGAAGGTGACGTCACCTGGAACGGCTCGACGATCACGGCGAACACGAGCAACGGCACCTGCTTCGTGTACTGGGATGCCCCGCCGGCGACGATCAGCTACCGGTACGGCAACACGGGCGGCGGGAACGCCTGCTCAGCCGTCGCCTTCCAGGGCGCGACGCTCGTCCCTGACGGCTGCTGCGGCTGCACAGGCGCGGGCGGTGACGGCTCGTCGGCGGCGACGGTCGAGCTGTGCGACACCGCGGCAGACGGCACGATCGTCGCGTTCCTGCGGCACATCACGTACGGGTCGGACGGCACGCCCGGCACCGTCACGGACACGGCGCTGGACGGCGTGACCCCCTACGTCCCGGCGGGGGCCGTGGGCCGCTGTGCCGGCACGTCCTCGTCGTCGGGGACGCCGGACGTGTGCACGTACACACTGCCGGACACGTTCACCGGGTTCGACATGGCGAACGCCGCGTTTCCGGGCTGCTGGGTCGGCGTGGGCGGCGCCACTCAGTACGCCTACGGGGACCGCGTCACCTCCTTCGAGATGACGGCATACCAGTCCGACGCGAACACGGCGTCGAACATCCAACTGGACACCACCGCGACGCTGGGCGCGCCGGTCGACTTCGCGACGTTCACGCCACCCGTCCCGGCTTTCCCCACGCTGACGGCGCCCGGCTACGTGGGCACGGCGACCGCGAACGGCGTCACGATCACCCTGACCGACACGGCCGGCCAGGGCCTGTCACACGTCGGCACGACGTCGCTACTGCGGCTGAACCCGGGCGCCACCGCGGGCGCCCCGGGCACCGGGTTCCGCGTCGAGTTCTCCGAACCCGTCCAGATGATCATCAAACCCAGCGGGTTCGCGGACCCGCCGGCCGACAACGAGCGGTTCTGCGGCGTCACCGCGACCACGGCGCCGTGGGACGCGGTGAAGGAGGCGGACGGCTCTTACACGGACGCGGACACCGGCGAACCGGTCCCGGACGACGCCACCGTGACCTGCGTGCCCGGCACCGGGAGCGGCGGCGCGGACATCGTGGCGTGCGACAACGGCGGCCGGGCGCTGCTGGTCAAACTATGCGACACCGGGGACGAGTCGCCGGGAGAGGCGCCGTGCCGCAACACCAACTCGACGCTCCTGTGCGACACCTCGGCCACCGACCTGATCACCGTCTTCGACCCGGCGAACCGGCCGGACGCGGACGACTGGCAGGTCATCAGTTTTGTCAGCGCGAAACCGGACGCGCAGCCCGAGGGCCCGTTGCCGTACCCGGCGATCTACGGGACGCCGTACGGGTACCCAGCACTCGGCGCCCGCACCGACCAGTCCGCCGGCTACGGAGGCGGCTCCTGGACCACTTACGATGCGGCCCCGTTCCGCTGGGTCATCCGCAAGACCTTCACCGCGCCCGAGGACGGCGTCGCGGTCGCCCAGTCCTCCGGGTTCCGAGGTGACGGTGGAGCCCGCGTTCGGATCAACGGCGTCGATGCCGGCATGTACGGGCAGTGGAACCAGCCCGCCACTTCGGGCACGGCGCAGATCCCGGTCACGGCCGGGGAGAACACCGTCGAGATCGAGGTTCGGGACGTCGGTGGCATCAACAACGTCGTCGGCCGCCTCGACATCGCGCTCCCGCGCACCGTTCAGTTCATGCGCCACCAGGTCACCGACTGCGCCACGGGCGAGGTCATCGCCACCACGGACACCGATCTCGACGGGCAGCCGTACGAGGTGACGGGTGAGGTCGGCCAGTGCCAGCCGGTGAGCGAGTGCTGCGAGCAGCCCCCGCCCGAGACCCGCGTGGACGTCGAGTCGGACGTGCTGTGCGTGATCGGCCCGGACGGCACGCCGACCGGCGCCCAGGTCCTCGTGGAGCGGGTCTACGACGACCAGTCCGGCGACCGGACCGCCCAGCGCCTGGTCGACCCGACCACGGGAGACGAGGTCGCGCTCCCCGACGGGGCGACCCTCGCCCTCTGCGCGGACCAGCCGACCGCGGACATCGAGATCGTCACCCTGTGCGACATCAGCGACGACGAGTCCGGCACCGCCACGCCTTTCCTGCGGCACCTGGCCTACCTGCCCGGTGCGATTGCCCCCACCGTCGTCGACACCGCCCTCGACGGCGTGACGCCATACGCCCCGGCCGGCACTGTCGGCTTGTGCCGACCGGCCGACGAGCCGTGTGGGGACACCGAAGTCGTCGAGCTGTGCGACCTGGTGTACTCGCCGCAGGCCCCGATTCCGACCGCGGCGGACACGTTCACGCTGACCGGGAACGTGGTGCTGACCGGCGGCAACGCCCTGTGGTTCGCGCAGGCCAACCAGGACGCGAACGGGATTGCCGAGCTGACCGTGGGCGGCCTGCTCCCGGCCGTGATGTACGAGTTCCGGTTCGAGTCTGCGTGGGTGGGGGCGGGATCTCCGGACCCGGCCAACAACAACGCGGTGTACCTGCTGGACATCCTTGACGGCACGAGCGTGATCGCCACGCGGACCCGCAACGTGTCCAACGGGTCGAGCGTGTCCCCGGGCGCTGTGCTGACGGAGGACCTGCCGGCGCTCGCGTTCATCGCCCCCACCTCCGGCTCGGTCACGATCCGCTTCACCGACCAGACCACCGGGGGCGGAGCCAACGACCGGGACCTGTTGATCAGCCCGATTGAGCTGCGGACGGCGGCGCTCACGGTCGCCTCCACGCAGTTCCTGCGGGCCATGACTTTCGACTGCTCCGGGCTGCTGACGGGCAGCCAGGACCTGGCGGTGGACGGCTCCGGCACCTACACGGTCCGGGGCGTCGTCGGTACCTGCTGTGGCTCCTCGGACGAGGACGGAACCACGGTGGCGCCGGGTCCGGACACGGAGGTTCTGACGCTGTGCGATGTCGCCGCCGACGGCACGACGACCGGCTTCCTGCGGTTCCTGACGATCGCGGCCGACGGCACAGTCACCACGGCCGACACCGAACTGGACGGCGTCACCGCGTATACGACGGCGGGCGCGGTCCACGTGTGCACCGTCGCCAACGAGGACGAGTCGCCCGGCGAGCCCGAGTGCGTCCAGCACCTCCGCGAGGAGTGCCGCTGGGACGACACCGACGGCGACGGCACCGGCGATACCCGGTACGTCGAGGTCATCGCGGTGGACGGCTGCACCGGAGCCCTCACCACGGTCGGGACCTACGAGCCGGGACTGACAGGCCCGTACACGCCCGTGGCGCCGGTGGCTGATGGCCCGGTAGCCGGGGCGCCGGCCGCCCGCGGCGTCCAGGCGCACAGGGTGATGGTCGCGCCCGGCGGTACGTGGGACGCCAGCACGGTGCCGCTGCTCCAGGCGGTGACCGTCGTCGCCCGGGGTACCGCCACGGTGACCACCGCGGACGGCGCGAGCGACCTGGTCGCGGGCGAGAGCATCGGCTGGTCCGTCGCCCGCGACTCCGACGCCGCTCTGACCGGGCCGCTGACCGTGACCGCGGGCGACGGCCCGGTGGCCGTGGCCTGGACCGCGAGCGTCGCCCTGTGAGCGGGACCAGCGGCACCCTCGCCATCCCCGGTCCGGCCGGGCCCGCTGGCGAACCGGGACCGGCCGGCGGGCCCGGCGTTCGGGTGGCCCGGGCGTCCGCCGTCACCGACAACGGCGGGCAGGCCGTCATCACCTGGTCGCCCCCGTTCTCCGCGCCCCCGGTCGTTGCCCTCGCCGTGCAGGTCAGCAGCAGCGGATTCCGGTCCGCCCGCATCACCGCCAACTCGGCCAGCTCCACGACCGTGCAGGCCGACGGCGCCGCCGTCGTGGAACTGCTCGGCATCTCCGTCCTGGCCGCCGCCCTGCCCGCAACAGGCGTCACCGTCCACCTGATCGCCACCGAACCCCAGGAGGGGGAACCGTCATGAGCTGCTGCGACGAGCGCTCCTGCGACTGCATCGTCACCGCCGGCCCCGGCGTCACCGTCGACGGCAACGGCTCCAGCACCGACCCGTACGTCATCGGCGCCGACGGCGGGGGCGGCGCTCCCGCCGCGCTCACTGTCACCGACTCGCCGACCGTGGACCTCACGCTCACCGGTGCCGGTACCGCTACGGACCCGTACGACGTGACCGCCGCGGTGATCGTCGACCCGGCACCGCCCGGCGGCGGCGACAACCTCGTCCATGCCGGGGACGATGGGCTGTACGTCGAGTGCGCCGACATCCGCAGCTGCATCTCTGCCGGCGACGGAGCCGCCTATGACCCCGACAGCGGAGAGGTCGACGCACGTCTGTCCACCGATGCCGGGAACCTCGTGCAGTTCGGCACGGACGGGGGCCTGCTCGTCCCGCCCCCGGCGGTCGCCTGCGGACTCACCGGCACCGGGACCGCCGCCGACCCCATCACGGCCAACCCCGTTGCTGGGCAAGCCGCATGGGCGGACACCTGGGCGTGCGACGCAGCCACGCACTCGACCCTCCACTGTGACCCCTCCGATGGCGCGCTGTGGACGCCACCGGAGCACTACAGCGCGGCGGACTCGATCTACGTCGAGCACTTCGAGGGCGGCTGGGCCGATCCCGTCACGGTGACCGACTGGCGCGTCTTCACCGACACCGGCGGCACCACCGCGCTCGTGCAGTTCACGGTCCCCGCGAACTTCCTCGGCAACGACTGCCGGGTCTGGGAGTACCTGAGCGTGTGCGCGGGCACCTTCGACATCTCCTGGACGGCCGACGCGACGTTCGAGGTCGGCTACGGCCTCAGCAAGGACGGCGGCACCGCCCAGATCCGGCCCGTCTGGGGCATCCTCACGCCGACCGGCGCCGCCCGCCGCGAACGCCACGCGGGCACCGCCCAGGCCGCCGGCTTCAACCTCGCCCCCGACGCCGCGGAGTCCGTCATCTTCTACGCGGTCGCCCGCGTGATGACCGGCAGCATCACGATCAACTCGTGGGAGTCCGACGCGACGATCCACACCACCACCTCCACCCTGTAAGGCGGTCCCGATGCACTACTACCTGACCCCCAGCGGCAAGCCAGGCGCGGTCACGGGCTCCGGCGGCCTGGCCTTGGTGCCCACCGGCTACCGCGAGGTCACCGAGGCCGAGTACAACGCGGCGGCGACGACGATCGCCGTGCCCCCGCCCGACAAGCCGCCCGTCGAGGCGGATGCAGCGCCCACCGTGCCGGCCCAGGCTCGGCGCGCGAAGGCCAGGTAGGGCCGAACTGACCGCCACCGGCTGACCACAACAGCCCGGCCGCCGCGACGAGCACCACGGCGGCCGGGACTGTGATCACCGAACCCCAGCCGCCTTGGGAACGGCTGATCCATACTTCGCCCGTGGATTCAACTCTCGTCAGCACACTCATAGGCGGCGGAATCGCCCTGGCCGGGTCATTCGTCACAAGCTGGTGGCAGACGTCCCGGCAAAGTCGGTTGGCCCGCGAGGAGCGACTCTGGGGGCGACGGGCCGAACTCTACGTTGATCTGCTCCGCGCCGACCTGAACGCGATGCTTCCCCGCGGCGAGTACTTTCCGGGCTTCGATCCGCTCTCGCCAGACACCCCGGAGATGAAGGCGCGTCGGCTTGAGCTCACGTCCCGTGTGGACGCCTTCGCCTCAACGGAGGTTCGTTCCTGCTGGCATGCCGTCCTGTCTCGTCAAGAGGACTTGGAGATTGCTGCCATGCAGGCAGATGAGGTCCTCGACCCTGAAGAGCACGCGGAGTACATGGGGTCTCCCGAACGGCTGCAACCGCTGGAGGGCGCGCAGGACGTCCTTCGGTCCCGTGTGAGGGCAGAGCTGGACCCGATCAGCGGCGGCGCCTCCCGGCTGTGGTTCCGCAGGCTTCGTCGCCCCACACGTGAGCTGACGTGATCCCGTCGTATCCGCCACGGTGTCCGTGCGCCGCGAACGCGTTGGAGAGAGCTGGGGCAGTGACACCGGTCAGCCGCTGGCCTCGGTCGGCATCGGGGTGTTGGTCGGCAGGTCGGGGGCGTCGATGTCCGGGTACAGCTCCCGGTAGACCGCCACGTGCTCGACGTAGTGGGCGCGGCCTGCGTCGGTGAGGTGGTAGTGCCGGTCGTCCCTGGTGCCGTAGTGCGGCGGGTCGTACAGGGCTCCGTTGTGGTCGCGGACCTTGTACTGGACGTAGGTGATGGTGACGTCGAGGTAGCCGCGGTTGCCCTGCATCAGCTCGTCTACGACGAGGTAGCGGTGGGCCGCGTTCCACAGCTCGCTGGTCGGCAGCCCTTCGGTGCCGGTCTCGGCGACCATGACCAGTGCGCGCCACATCCACTCGGACATCGCCCATGCCGGTCGGTCGGCCGCGGGTCCGATGCCGAGTCCGGAGCGGACGGCGGCCCGGCCGGCTCGGGTCATCCACGCGCACACCGATCCTCGGTCATCGCCGGTCTGGATCAGGGCCCGGTCGGTGAGGGCGGACAGCGTGGAGCCGAGCCCGGAGTCGTAGACGCCCTGCGTACGCAACCGCCCCGCTACGGACGAGTAGTAGCTGTTCACGTCGATCCGGCGCCATACGCGGGCCGGTGCGCTGCTCCACTGCCCGCGCGCGCCCTGGTCGTGGTGTTCCTCTTCGAGGGCCTGGTCCGCGTCGTACAGGATGCGGAGGTAGGTCTGCTGACGCTGGTTCAGGTCGTCCCAGGCACGTCGCGCCTTGCTCGTCGCCATGTACTCAGAGTAGGCGCGGCGGCGATGCAGCGAGGGAGGGTTGGTGAAGACGTACGCGATCGCGCGGCCCTGCCGCGCTGGTTACCGCCTGACGGGGAACTGGTCCGGGTAGGCTGGAAGCCGCCGTTCTGGTTTCGGGCCGGGCCTCACCATCGTTCTGGTGGAGGCCCCCATGTCGGCCCCTCTCATCTCCAATGCGGCCACCGTCCGGATCACGCGCGTGGACGGCTGTGGCCGCCCCGTCTGCGGCCCTGAAGGCTCCTACGTGACCGAGTGCTTCGCGTCCGTCGAGATGGCGGCGAACACCGACGACGGCACGGACATCACGTTCAAGGCCGCGAACGGGAGGCAGTGCGGCTACAAGAAGGGCTGCCCGACGTTCAATGGTTTCGACGTCACCTTCGACTTCTTCGAGGCGTCGCCCGAGCTCATCGAGCTGATGACCGCCTCGCCGGTGTTCTACGACTACTCAGGCGCGCCGATCGGCTTCGACAGCTGCTCGATCCCGTGTCGGGGCGGCTTCGCGATCGAGGTCTGGACGGACGTGCTCGGCCCGGACGTGTGCCCGGAGGAGGACACCGGCGACGGCGCGTGGGTGTACTTCCTGCTGCCGTGGGTCACCAACGGGCAGATCGGTGATCTGACGCTGGCGGACGAGGCGGTGACGCTGGAGTTGACCGGCGCCACCCGCGACGGCGGCCGGTGGGGCGTCGGCCCGTACGACGTGATGGCGCAGGACAAGGCCGGCACGCCGGGCCCCATGCTCACCCCCCTCGACAACTCTTGTCACCGGCGGATGTTCATCACGAACATCGCGCCGCCGGAGCCGTCCACCACGTACGTGCCGGTCACCGGCGCGATGTGCGAGGCGTCCTGAGCATGGCGCTGCCGGACATCGTCTACGCCGTGCGGCCCGGCGAGCACAACGAGGCGCTGCGGTACAGCCTGCGCAGCGTCGCCGCGCACGTGCCGCACCGCCGGGTGTGGATCGCCGGGTACTGCCCCCGCTGGGCCGCCGACGTCGGCGCCATCCCGGTGCCGAAGCGCGCCACGAAGTACGCCTCCAGCACGGCGAATCTGCGCGCCGCGGCCGAGCACGACGGCGTCTCCGGCGAGTTCCTGTACTTCAACGACGACTTCTTCGTCATGAAGCCGCTCGCTGGCGGAATGCCAGTGTTCCACCGCGGGCCGGTCGCGCGGGTGGAGGCGTACTACGCGACCCGCGGCCGCGGCCAGTACCTGCGCGGGCTGCGGGACACGAAGGCGTTGCTCGCCGGCCTCGGCCACCCGAACCCGCTGTCGTACGAGCTGCACGTACCCATGCCCATGACCAAGACGAGGCTGCTGGAGACACTGGACACCGGCGCGCACCTCCCGGTTCTCCACAAACGCACCCTCTACGGCAACCTCCACGGCCTGGGCGGCAACCAGATCCCCGACCCGAAGATCCTCACCCGCGGCCCGCGATTCCCGCGCAGCGCGACGTTCCTGTCCACGATGCCGGACACGTTCAACCACGGCGCGGTCGGCACCTACATCCGCGCCCGCTTCCCGACGCCGGGCCCGTACGAGACCGGCCGCCGCCGGTGACCAGCCCCAGCGTGTGCGATCCGTGGCCGCTCGACCTGGGCTGCTGCGACCTTCCCGAAGACCTCGACCCCGCGGTCCTCAAGCGGTGGCAGCGCATCGCCTCGGAGACCCTGTGGCGATTGTCGGGCAGACGCTGGGGCCCGTCCTGCCCGGTCACCGTCCGCCCGTGCGGCCGGAGCTGCATCGGGTCGCTGCTGCCGCTCGGCTCAGCCGGTGGGATGCAGTCCGGCGGGTGGGTGCCGTACATCGGTGCCGACGGGCAGTGGCGGAACGCGTCGGTCGGCTGCGGCTGCCGCACGTCGTGCTCCTGCTCGGAGTTGTGCGAGGCCCGGCTCGACGGGCCGGTGTACGACATCGTCGAGGTTCTGGTCGACGGCGAGGCGCTCGTGCCGGAGGCATACCGGGTCGACGTGCCCAACCTGCTGGTGCGCACGGATGGGGAGTGCTGGCCGGCGTGCCAGGACATGGCCGCGCCGTGCGGCGCCGAGGGCACCGTGTGCGTGACGTACCGGACGGGGCTGCGCCTGGACGCCTCGGCGACCGCCGCGGTCAGCGAGCTCACGTGCGAGCTGGTCAAGGCGTGCCTGCCCGCCGGGTCGTGCGGGCCGTGCCGCCTGCCGGGCAACGTCACCCGCCTTGCCCGGCAAGGCGTGTCCACCACGACCCGACAAGGCGTCACCGTCGACAGCTTCGACCCGACCATGGTGTTCGCGGCCGGCCGCACGGGGCTGCCGACCGTCGACCTGTGGCTCACGACGGTCAACCCCGACGGGCTGCCGTCCGCCAGCCGCGTCGTGAGCCCGGACTACCGACGCCCGCGGATGATGCAGTGGCCCTGAACCCCACCGCCGTGTTCGACATGGCCACGATGGTTCTGGAGTGCGTGTGCGCCGCCCTCGACCAGGTCGCCATCGAGCTGCCCGGCCAGCCCGGATGCCCGTGCCGGGCGTGCGTCGTGCCCGGCGCCCCTGCCTGGGACGGCTGCGACGACCCGTGCGGCCAAGACGGCGCCGGCGGGCAACTCTCCGTCCACGTCGCCCGCATCTACCCCTCCAGCACGTTCCCGGCCCAGGACCAGACCGTCTTGGGGCTGCGCGGCTGCATGCCCCCGCCGACCACTGCGGCCGAGCTGGTCGTCACGCTGCTGCGGTGCGCGCCCGTGGTCCACGAGAACGGGTGCCCGCCCGGCTGCGACGAGCTGACCGGCGCGGCCGCGATCACGTACACCGACCAGGCCACCATCTACAACGCCCTGACGTGCTGCCTGCCGCACACCGCCGGCCGCCGCGGCAGGCGGTTCGTCCTCGGCGCCTCGACCATCGTCGGCCCGCAGGGCGGCTGCGTCGGCGTCGAGCAGCGCGTCACCGTCGCGCTCCCCGGCTGCGGCCCGTGCCCCGGCGAGGAGTCACTGTGACCACCACCGTCACCATCGACACCGACAAGCTCCGCGCGTCCCTCCAGCGGCCGGGCGGCATCGGTGAGCGCATCCTCCAAGACCGCGCCGACCGCGTCGCGAACCGGGCCCGCGAGCTCGCGCCCGGCACGATGCCGGCCGGCATCACCACCCGGATCGAGGGCAGCGCGGCCGGCTTGGTCGCGTACGTCACCTCCGAGCATCCGGCCAGCGTGTACGTCATCTACGGCACCCGGCCGCACATCATCCGCCCCCGACGCGCACGAGCCCTTCGGTTCACCGCGGGCGGCCGGACGGTGTACGCCACAGTGGTGCACCATCCGGGCACTCAGGCGAACGACTTCCTCGGCCGGGCGCTCCACGAGGCGCTGTAGATCTCGTTCTTGCAAAGTTGTCGGATCGGGTGTTTTGTATCCCGTCGAGTGCCACACTGACGGGATGGGGAGGCTCTGGAGCGCGTTCGCGTCAGGATTCGGTGCCGTTTACGACCCAACGGGGTCGGCGGCGTTGCCGAATGCTCGGGCGCGACCTAATGCACAGGATCTAATGGCGTCCATTCTTCGCGAAGGCCGGTTTTCGCATACCGACGGCGTAAAAACTCGCCGCGCCACGTTGGAAAACTCTCATCCAAAGCGTCGCCCTCGACCCCTAGTTGCCGACATCCGCCGCGTCAGAAATCTGCCGGCCATAGGCCGGTCGCTAAGTGGCCAAACGTCGGGAGTCGAGAGAGCGGTGGAAAAATACCTCGAACGGTACGCAGCCACCACTGCGCAACTTGAGCAGCTTCAAAGGCATATCGCCATGGATCTCACATTCCCCCCCGAAGGCGTGAGCACAGAGATAATTCAGCAAGTCGTTGTGACCGTCGACAAATTCGACATAATCTCCGAGAGTCTTCACGAGCAGTACATGGCGGTAAATAAGCTGCTTCTAGGCGCCAAAATCCCCCCATTCCCAGCACTCGATCGACTCCTCGCAGAGTTTAGGAGCTCAACGGCCACTCAAATTCAGGTTCAAGAATCCATCTACGCCATGGTTCGCCGAATCTCAAGCCAGGGATCTCTCGCGATTAACGAAGAGCCCATAAGGGGAAGTGACAATGGCTGAGCGGAAGAGCTATTGGACCGGCTTTCCGGATGCGCAAGAGATTCGTGAACTGAATGCAGAAATGCCAGGGTTGGGGGAGCGCGCCTTCGCCATGGTGGAGCGCCAGCAACGACATGAGCATCATGCACGGTGGGCAGGAATATTCTTGTCTGCCATCACAAGCATCGGGACGCTGGCAGGGGCCAGTTACTTCATCGCGCACGGTCACGAGACCGGCGGTTCAGCACTCGCTGGGTCGGGCGCATTGGGTGTGGCTGCAACCTACGCGAGCCGTCTCCGGTCGGGACGGACTGGAAGTCACGATGATGCACCGTCACAAGCAACGCCAACGCTAACCGGTACAGCGGCTGCGGAATAGCCTGACCGGGAGAACCGCAAGCCTCCTGTGACCCTGTCCAGGCGAACTCAGCACACGGCGTGTGTAGGGACGGCCAACTCCGGCGACATGTCGTCCATGATTGCCTTGCCGCTGATCGCTCCCATGCTCGCCACTGCGGGTCGCCTTCCGTTGCCTGGCGATGATGAGCGGTGGGCAGTGGAGACCAAGCAGGACGGGCAGCGAGCCGTCAGCTACGCGCCCGGGGACGGTACGCTGACACTGCGGTCTCGCAGCGGGCAGGACATCACGGCGGCGTACCCGGAGCTGCACGGCCTGGCGGCCGCGCTCGGCGGAGTGCCTGCGATCCTGGACGGCGAGATCATCGCTCCGGACGAGCCGGGACGACCCGACTTTGAACGGCTTCAGTCTCGTATGGGTCTCGCTAGGTCCCCGGCCCGTGCCGCCGCGCTCGCGGTGCGGGTGCCGGCGCACCTAGTGCTCTTCGACGTTTTGCTGCTCGACGCCCGGGACCTGACGGGCCGTCCGTGGACGGAGCGGCGGGAGGCGCTGGTGTCGCTCGGGCTGGCCGGGCCGAACTGGTCGGTACCGACCGCGGTGGTCGACCACGCCGCCCAGGCCCTGGAGGCGACCCGGGCCGCGGGCCTTGAGGGAATCGTCTGCAAGCGGCTGCGAGCAACTACCAGCCGGGGGTGCGGTCCCGCGACTGGGTGAAGATCCGCAACACGCTCACTGCGGATGCGATCGTGGGCGGCTGGGTGCCGGGCGGCGGGCGCCTGGCCGACGTGCCGGGCGCGCTGCTGCTCGGCGAGCACCACGACGGTGCGCTGCGGTACATCGGATCAGTGGGCACAGGGTGGACGGACCGTCAGCGCGGCGAGCTGGCCGAGCTGCTGCACGTCGCGTCGGTCTCCGAGTGCCCGTTCCGGCCGGTGCCCCGGATCGCGGGCGCGCGCTGGGTGTTGCTGCGGCTTGTGGGAGAGGTTCGGTACACCACCCGGACGCGGGCCGGGTACTTGCGGCACCCGTCGTGGTACCGGCTCCGGCCGGACCTCGCGCCTGGCGACCTCAGCTGAAGGGCTCCCAGGTGCCCCTGGGTCGGGTGGTCGGCGCGGGCTGGGCTGACGCCCCGCCGGGTACCCTCGTGGTGCCGATCTGGTTTCGGGCCGGGCACTGACCACGTCACGCGTGGAGGTGCCCCATGGCGACCAGGAAATTCGCTCTTCACACCAAGCCGCACATCGCCGAGATCGGCGACGACATCACCTTCGAGTTCCAGCCCGAGGTCATGGGCGACCAGTACCTGGACCAGTACGAGGCGATGAAGGAGCGTCTGGCGGCCGTTGGGCTGGTCGGCGGGACCGAGGAGAGTCAGGACGTCGAGTCGCTGCGTGAGGCGATCGCGGCGACCCGCGATTTCCTCGCGGGCCTGATGCTCCCGGAGTCCGCGGAGCGGTTCGGCGCGACGCCCCTTCCGAACCGGGTGGTGACCGGCCTTTTCGAGTGGACGATGGAGCTGTACGGAGGAGGGGAGCGCCCTACTGGGTCGTCCTCCGCCTCCTCCACGCCGTCGGCGAGGGCTGGGACGCGTGGGACGGCCAACTCGCGCTCCAAGGCATCGACCCGCGCGCGTGGCCGCTGAGGCGCCTGCTCGCCGCGGCCGAGGCCGCGATGGATCAGACCGCCGAGGACGACGCCGAGCGCGCCCGCAACCGGGCCAAGCTCTACGCCCCGCCTGCTGGGACGGTGCGTGCACCTCGTACGGCGCCGGCCGGCGGCGGCATGCAGTCTGCGATGGCTCTGGTCGCGCAACTGGAGGCGGAGGACGCCGCACTGCGCGGGACGCGGAGCGCGCGCGGATAGTCTGAGAAGTACACCGCCCGACGAGGTCGGGTAGCCGTCTGGTTCCGGGCCGGGCAACCACCACCGCACAGCGGGGGGTTGCCCGATGCCCGGCGACGTCGACGGTTCCGCGCGCATCCGGATCGAGCTGGACGACAGCGGCGTCACAGCCGAGGCCCGTGCGCTCGGCGACCGGATCGCTGCCGCGATCGACCGCAGCACCCGGAACATCGGCCGGGACATCCAGCGGCAAATCCGCCAGGCGTCCGCGGCCGTCACCGTCACCCCGGACACGGCACGGTTCGAGACCGCACTCCGGCGGCAGACCCGCGGCCTAACGATCCCGGTCAAGGTCGCCCCGGACACAGCGCGGTTCGAGACCGCACTCCGGGCGCAGACCCGGGGGTTGACCGTTTCGGTCAAGGTCGCCCCGGACACCGCTCGGTTCGAGGCCGCGCTGCGCCGACAGGTCCGCTCCGTGAGCGCGCTGTCGCTGCCGGTCGCTCCGGACCTGGCGGGCTTCGACCAGGCGCTCGTCCACGGCCTGGGCCACATCGGCTCGATCGACATCCCGGTCACGCCGGATGTGGCCGGGTTCGAGCGGGCGCTCACGGACGGCCTCCCGCAGGCGAGCGGGATCAAGGTGCCAGTCGCCCCGGATCTCGCGGGGTTCGACCGCGGCCTGGTTGATGGCCTGGCGCACATCGACGCGCTCCGGGTCCCGGTCGAGCCGGACCTGCGCGGCTTCGACCGGGCGTTGGTCCGTGGGCTGGCGCACATCGATTCAATCAACATCAAGGTCAGGCCGGACCTGCGCGGCTTCGACACCGCGCTCGTCCGCGAACTGGGGCACATCGACTCGATCAACATCAAGGTCAGGCCGGACCTGCGCGGGTTCGACACCGCGCTCGTCCGTGACCTGAGGAGCATCGACTACCTCAGCATCCCGGTGCGGCCGGACGTCACGCGGTTCATGGCGTTGCTGCGGGCGGCGCTGCGCGGTGAGTCGATCGCGATCCGGGTCACCCCTGATTTCGCACAGTTCGACGCGCAGGTTAGAGCCCATCACGCGCCGCCCGTAAACGTTTCCGTTAACGGGAACACCGCCGGATTGCAGCGGTCGCTGTCACAGGCGGACAGCAGCGGCGGCAGCCTGCTGAAGAAGCTCCGGACGGGGCTCGGGATCGGGTCCCTGGTCCAGGCGGCGGTCGAGGCGGCGCCGTCGGTCGCGTCGCTGGTCACGTCGCTCAAGCCGCTGCTGGGGATCGCGGCTGCGGGGCCGGCTGTGATCCTCGGGCTGGTCTCGTCGGTCGCCGCCCTCAAGATCGGGCTGTCCGGGGTCGGGGACGCGTTCTCGGCCGCGCTAGGTGGGGATGCCCAGAAGTTCCAGGAGTCCTTGAAGGGCCTGGCGCCTGCCGCGGCCAGCGTCGCGAAGGAGCTGGCGGCGCTCAAGCCGCAGTTGGACGGCCTGGAGGCGACGGTCCAGCAGGCTCTGTTCGCGCCGCTGGTCGGTCAGCTCACCGCGCTTGCGGCGGCGTTGGGCGGGCCCGTGACGAAGGGCCTCGCCGGGATCGCGGCGAACTTCGGTGTGGCGGCTGGCGGCGTCACGCGCTTCCTGGCGTCGGCCCAGGGCATCGCTGCCGTTACCCAGGTCCTCCAGGGAACTCAGGCAGCGACCTCCGGCCTGGCCAAGGCGATCGCGCCGGTCGTCGCCGGGTTCGTCCAGCTCGGTGGTGCGGTCGCTGCCGCGTTCGGTGCACAGACCGGCACGGCGATCGCCAAGCTTGGGGCGGAGTTCGGCGGCTTCATGTCCCGGATCGCCATGTCGGGGCAAGCCGTCACGTGGGTGTCCGGCGCTCTGGCCACGTTCCAACAGCTCGGCGTCGTCGTCGTCCAGTTCGGCAAGCTGTTCGGCTCGGTCTTCTCGGCGATCTCGGCCGGCGGCGGGACGACGGTTGGGTCCCTGGGAGTGGTGCTGACCTCGCTGAACAGCGCGATCGGGCCGCTGCTGCCGGTCCTGACGCAGCTCAGCGCGCTTTTCACGGAGCACCTGAGCGTCTCGATCGCTCTGGTGACTGCGGCGATCACGCCGTTGCTGTCGGTTCTGCCGCCGCTGCTGGCGCAGGTGACGGGCGCGATGTCGTCTCTTTCTGCGGGGCTGACGCCGGTCCTGTCGACGTTGGGAACTGCCGTCGCGGGCGCCGTCCGGGCGCTGCTCCCGGCCATCAGTCAGCTCCTGCCGATCCTGGTCGGTGCGCTGGTGCCCGCGTTCGCTCAACTCGTCACCGCCGCGGCGCCGTTCATCCAGCTGTTGGGTGTCACGCTGGCTCCGGTCCTGGTGCAGGTCGGGCGCCTGCTCGCAGTGACGCTGGGCGCCGGACTCAAGATCATCATCCCGTTGATCGCTCCGGTCGTCGAGTTCGCTGCCGACCTTGTCGACGCGCTGCTGCCCCTGGTCCCCGTTCTGACCACGGTGGTGGCCGCGCTCGGCGCCGGCCTCGGCAGCGCGATGACCGCCTTGGTACCGCTCCTCAACTCGGCGGGTGGTGCGTTCACCGACATCGTCGCCGCGCTGGCGCCGTTCGTGGGGCTGATCGTCGCGTCGTTGCTGCCGGCGCTGCCGCCGGTCGTGCAGGTCTTCAACGCGCTGGTGGCAGCGCTGGTGCCGCTGCTGCCGCCCGTCGCGGACCTGGTCGCCGCGATGGTGCCGCTGGTCTCGCTGATGGTGAAGGTCGCGGCGCCGATCCTCGCGATCGCGGCGGCGTTCACGGCGTGGCTGATCCTCAAGTCGGTCGTGCCGCTCCTTGAGGGCGCGGTCGCCGTGATCGACGCCGTGGTGATTGCGGTGACCGACGTGCTGCGGGTCATCGCGGCCGCGCCACAGGCCCTCGCCGCGTTCGGTGGCGCAGTCGGCCGGTTCTTCACCGCCGCGTGGGACGGCGCCGTGCAGGGGGTCACGTCGGCCGGGTCGGTGGTGGTCGCGTTTTTTACGTCCCTGCCGGGTCAAGTGGGCGGGGCTCTCTCCTCTTTCGGCAGCATCGTCGGGTCTGGGCTCGCTGCGGCCGGCTCCGCCGTCCTCGCCTTCTTCGTGGCGCTGCCGGGCGAGATCGTCGCCGCCCTCCAAGCGCTCCCCGGGCTGCTGTTGACGGCGTTCGAGGATGCGGTGGCCGGTGTCGCGATCGGTCTGCTCAGCGCGTTGGCCGGCTTGATCTACCTGTTCTTCATGCTGCCGACGCAGATCGCGACGGCGCTGGTGACGCTGGGTCCGATCGTGGCGGCTGCCTTCCTGACGGGCCTCACGGCTGCCACGACGACGGTAGCCGCTTGGGCGACGGCGACCGCGGCGTTCTTCACCGCGCTGCCGGGCCGCATCGGTTCTGCCCTCGTCACCCTGGGCGGCATCATCGCGGCGGCCTTCACTGTGGCGTTCACCGCGACGACCTCGGCGCTGAGTTCATGGGGTGCGTCGACCGTCGGGTTTTTTGCCGCGCTGCCTGGCCGCATCGGGTCGGCGCTCGTCACCCTGGGCGGCGTCGTCGGGCACGCGTTCACGTCGGCGGGCTCCACGGGCCTGTCGGCGGCGCACACCGCGGGAACCGCCCTGGTGACGTTCTTCGCTGGGTTGCCGGGCCGGATCGGGTCGGCGCTGTCGGGGCTCGGGGCGCGCATCGCTGGCGCGATCAACTCCGCGGCCAGCTCGGCGTATCGGGCGGCGTCCGCGATGGTCAGCGGGATTGTCCGGCTGTTCTCCGGGCTGGCTGGGAAGATCGTCTCCGGGCTGGGCGATATCGGCGGGGCCATCACCAGCAAGATCAAGTCTGGGCTTCCGTCGGCGGTGAAGAACGTCATCCCGGGCCTGGCCAACGGCGGCATCGTAGACGGACCGATCCTGGCACAGCTCGGCGAAGGCGGGAAACGCGAGGTCGTCATCCCGCTCACGAAGCCGCAGCGCGCCCTCCAGCTCGCGGCGGCGTCTGGGCTGTTGGACGTGCTCGGTCCGCAGCTCGCAGCGTACCTGCCCGACCGGCCGGCTGGGCTGCCCGCGCTGACCACTCCCGTGCCGCGCCTCGGCGCCGGCCCGGCCGCACCGCGGCCGAGGTCGAGCGACGGGGCGTCGATCACCAACCACTTCACGATCCACGAGGTGGGTGATGCGGAGACCACGGCGCGCCGGGTCATGCACCGCATCGCCCTGAGCGCGGGAGTCTGACCATGGCCTTGGAGTGGTACCTGACGCTGGGCGGCACGGAGATCGCCAACCACAGCCGTCTCAATACGTACTTGGACACCGTCGGGTCGCCGCTGGACAGCCAGACGGTGTGCGGCTGCGAGACGTTCGACGCCGAGCTGGTTGGTGACGAGCCGTACACAACGCCCGCCGACCCGGCCTCGCCAGCGCCGTGGTGGGACCCGGCGGTCCCGGAAAGCACCGAGTTCTGCGGGCTGATGGTCCTCAGCGTGGATGGCCTGGCCGACTACCCGGTGACCCGTCAGGTGACCGGCGCGGTGGCCGGAGGCGCCGCGCTCGGCCCGGGGCGCACCCAGGCGCGGACGATCACCGTGACCGGCGTGCTGCTGGGGGTGACGTGCTGCGGGGTGGACTACGGGCTGCGCTGGCTCGCCGCGGCCCTCGGTGGCACCACCGGAGCGGCGTGCGGCGGAGACTGCCTGGAGCTGTACAACTGCTGCCCCGCGACGTTCGAGGACCCCGACGAGTTCGCCGAGCAGCACAGGCGCACGGTGCGCCGCGTCGCACTCGTCTCCGGGCCGACGGTCACCGCGCGGGCCGGCACCGGGTGCACCGGCACCGGCGGGTGCAGCGCGGGCGCGGACATGCTGACGGTGGAGTTCGTGCTCAGCGCCGCGACGCCGTGGCAGTGGACCGACCCGGTCACCGTGCTGGAGACGGTGCCGGTGCCCACGGACGACGGCACCGAGTGCATCACGTGGTGCGTGCACGGCGGCCCCGACGCTCCCGTGTGCGTGGACCTCTCGGACTCCTGCCCGTCGGCTCTCTCCGTGCCGTTCGGGGACGGCGGGTGCGCAGGCGCGGCATGGCCGACGCTGGAGGACTCCGGGCCGTGCGGGGCAGGCTGTCGACTCGCCCCGTGTCCGGACCTGGACGACCTGTGCGCCGACCCGGCCTGCACGACGCCGGCGCCGCCCGTGCCGCCCCCGCCCGCGACGTGCTTCTGCTACGCCCTCGCGGTGAACAGCGAGGCCTACGACCTCGATCTCACCTCGTTTCCCGTCTGGTTCGGGCTGGCGCCGATCATCGAGGTGTACGCGGGGAGCAGCCCGCTTCGGCACCTGACGATCACGATTGTGGAGCGGCCTCCCGGCACGGACGACTCGATCTCCTGCCAGGACCTTGCCGAGGCCGGCCGGTGCCAGGCCGCTGCCGAGATCGAGGTCGGCTACGTGGCCGCCGGGGCGACGGTGACGGTGGACGGGCAGATCGGCCGGGCCCTGGTGGACTGCGCCGGGCAGTGCGAGGCCGCCTCGGACGTGTACGGGGCGGGCGGGGCACCGCTGAGCGTGCCGCTGCTGCGCGCGGGCCGGTACTGCGTGTTGCTGGAGGCCGATGCCATCGCCACCGCGGCGGCCGATGCCACGGTGACGATCGCCGTGTCCGGACAGGCGGGCTGAGGTGGCGGTCGGATGCGCCACACACTCGGCGCTGATCATCGACCGCGGCGGCGCGGTCATCACCCAGGCCGACGTCCTGACCAAGGTCGAGTGGAACCGCACCCTCGACGACATCTCCACGGCGACGATCACCGTGACCCCCGAAGGAGACTGCTGCCAGGCCCTCGCCCGCGTCCGCTCCTGGCGCCACACGCTCGCCATCTACCGCGACAACCAGCCCTGTTGGGAGGGACCGATCGTCACGCCGCAGTGGACGGCGGACGGCGTGACGATCACCGCCGTGGACGTCGTGGGCTGGCTCGCCCGCCGCGTCCCCCACCGGAGCATCGCCTTCAAGGCGCGCGATCTCGCCGAGATCGCCGACTGGCTGATCACGGACGGGTTCGCGCCGGACGACCCGGGCCACGAGGTGCAGATCGTCGCGCCGACCCGCATCCGCGGCGACCGCGCGTACACCCAGGACGTGGGCCTGGTCTCCGACCACCTGGCTGATCTGGCGGACACCGGCGTGGATTACACCGCTGTCGGGTCGCGGATTCTGCTGCTGCCCGAGGACTTCACCGGCCGCGTCGGCAGCTTGACGGACGCGGATTTTCCCAACGGCCTGACCGTGACCGAGGACGGCTCGTCGCTGGCCACCCGCGTGGTCGTGGCCGGCCAGCAGGGGCAGCAGGGGCAGCCCGACATCATGGGCACCGCAGGCGGCGTCGACGACTACTACGGGCTGCTGGAGACGTACGTCGACGAGCCGTCCGTCTTGGACGACGCCTCAGCGGCCGCAGCAGCGCTGTCGCACCTGCGGGCGTCGAATCCCGCGCCCGTCTTCATCACCAGCCAGGAGGCCACCCTCGCGCCGGATGCCGCGGTCGACGTCCCCAGCCTGGTGCCCGGCTGGTGCGTGGACGTCTCCACGACCAGGACGTGCCGGACCATAGCCCAATCCATGAAGATCCGCAGCGTGAAGGTCACCGAAGACAGCACCGGCGAGGCCGTGGCGGTCACGCTGGCACCGGCAGGAGCGTGAGGAGACGGCATGGGTGTACAGGGAAGCGCGGCACACCGCGGGGGCACTGATCCGCTCGGCGGTGTGCTGCGCGAACTCGGGCGCAGGTCCCGCCGCGAACGGATGTACAGGGCGCGGCCGGTCGAAGGGCAGCCGGGCCCCGAAGGCGCGCGCGGGCCGCGGGGCCCGCGCGGCGAGCCCGGCCCGCCCGGTTCGGCGCCGGACGCCTCGGTGGTGACGACCGGCGCCGACGGCCGCGCGTACCGCGATCTCCCGGTGCCGCTCGGCGGCCGGCCGGTGGTCTGCGCCGTTCCGGTCGCGTCCGGCGGTCAGCACCTGGTGGTCGTGGTTGAGGCGGCCGATGAGCACGGGGTGGCTGTGCGCGTCTGGGGCCCGGGCGGGCACCCGGCGGCCGGTGTCGACGTCCACCTGGTCGTGCACACCGCCGCGCCCGAGGCCGCCGGGTAGCCTGAGCGGTGCCGCTGGTTTCGGGCCGGGCGCAGACCCCCGTAGGGGAGGAGCGCCATGGCGTCCGCGTGTGTGTGCGGCGACTATTTCACTGTCGGTGACGACGGCGAGCTGTGTCTGATTCCGGGCACGATGGGGCTGCGTCAGATCGTCGTGTTCGACGAGCCCGGCGCCAGCCAGTTCGTGACGGCCGATTACCCGTGGCTGGCCCGTATCCGGGTCCACGCGCAGGGTGGTGGCGGCGGGTCCGGCGGCGCCGACGCCACACCGGATCAGTGCGTCGCCCGCCCGGGCGGCGCGGGCGGCGGCCAAGTCACCAGCCTCATTGAGGCGTCGGCGCTCGGCGCGGTGGAGACCGTCGTGGTCGGAGCAGGCGGGACCGCCGGATCGGGTAACCAGGCCGGCGGCGCCGGTGACACCTCGTCTTTCGGTGGTTTCGTGGTGGCGCCCGGCGGCACCGGCGGCACCATCACCATCGCCTCGGGTGCGATCGTCACCGTGGCCACCGGTCCCTCCGGCCCCGCAGGCGGCACCGGCCAGATCATCACGTCCGGCGGGAACGGTGAGGGGGCATTTCGGCTGTCGGGGACAGCCGGGATGTCCGGTCAGGGCGGAGACAGCCGGTTCGGGTACGGCGGGACCGGCCGCGCCGTCGAGGGCGCCGGCACGCACCCGCGCGGTCATGGCGCCGGAGCGGGCGGGGCGTTGTCGTACGGGGCGGCCTTCGACGGTGCCGCTGGCGGCGACGGCATCGTGGTCGTGGAGCTGTACGGATGACGCCCGGGGAGTCCGCCGAGGTGGAGCGTCGGTTCACGTACCACCCGCCGGTCGGCGACCAGCCCACCCGGTACGAGCGGCTGCGCGGCACCGCGCGGGAGTTCGCCGCGCTGCTGATGGAGCTGTGCCCCGCGTCGCCGGAGCGGCGCCGGGCGCTCGACCACGTCGACTACGCGGTCATGGCGGCCAACGCCTCGATCGCCCGCCACACCCCGACAGCTCTCGGCGGCGGGGACGGCACGGCCGGGGGTGGGCGGTGACGGGCGCGCAGCTCTACCCGGGCGCGTCGACGGCGCACTGGTACCAGAGCGCGTACCCCGGTGACTCGATGACGGTCAACGCGATCGTGTGGCACAGCACGGAGGGTGCGAGCCTGTCGACGTACAGCGGCGGGGCGGTGGCGCCGACCCTGACCGCCGTCCCCAACTGGACGACGGAGAAGCTCGTCTGGTCCCAGCACTTCGACTTCGACACCTCCGCCCGCGCCCTGGTCAACGCCCCCGGTGGCGTGCAGACGAACACCCTGAACGTGGCGCAGGTCGAGGTCGTCGGCACGTGCGACCCGGCCACGCACGCCTCGTGGACGAAGTCCGGCGGCCAGCACCTGTACATGCCGGAGTTGCCCGACTGGGCGATCCGCGACCTGGCTGCGTTCGCGCGGTGGGCGCACACCGAGCACGGCGTGCCGCTCACGTCCGGGCTGCGGTGGGCGAGCTACCCGGGCAGCTACGGCACCACCAACGGCGTCCGGATGAGCGGCGCGGCCTGGACGGCGTTCCGCGGGCACGCCGGCCACCAGCACGTCCCGGAGAACGACCACGGCGACCCGGGCTCGCTCCCCATGGCTGCGATCCTCGCGGCCGCCACCAACCCGCTGGAGGACACCGACATGACGCCCGAGCAGGCCCGGCAGTTGGCCGATCTGCACACCAACCTGATGTCCATCAACCGCACCAACGTGCCGGTCCCGGAGACCCACGCGGCCGGGTACTACCTCGCGGTGGCCGAAGGTCACGCCCACTCCGCGGACACGAAGGTCGACGGCCTGGTCGAGCAGGTCGGCCAGCTGACGGCGGCGGTCGCGGCGATCGCCGAGCACGTGGGGATCGCCGCGACCTGACCGCCCCGTCCTGCTGCTCATCTCCCCGAAGGGAAGGAACCCCATGAAGATCCTCGGCCGTGAGCCCGCCTTGTGGCTCTCCCTCGTCTCCGTCGGCGTCCAACTGGTCACCGCATTCGGGCTAGACCTGTCCACCGGCCAGCAGGCCACGATCAACGCGCTCGCGGCCGCTGTGGTCGGGCTGCTGACCGCGCTTGCCGTGCACGATGGTGTCGCCGCGGCGATCCTCGGCCTCGTCCAGGCCGCCGTCGCGTTGGCCGTAGGTTTCGGGCTTCGCTGGTCGCCCGACCAGCAGTCCGTCGTGCTGTCGTTCGCCGCGGCCGTGATCGCGATGTTCGTCCGGACCCAGGTCGCGCCGAAGGCCGGCCCGCGCGTACCGGCCCTGCCGCGCATTCCCCGCGAGCCGGCCGATGACGGAATCGCCGCGTCGTGACCCGCTGGCTGGCCGACCCGAGCACCGGCGTGCACGCCCTGGACCTGGTGGTCGTGTGGGCCGCGGCGATCGCCGCGGTGGCTGGGCTGCTCGGGCTGGCCTGGCGGGTGATCCGGCAGCTCCGCCGCCTCGCCACGTTGGTGGAGCGGTTCGTCGAGGACTGGAACGGCGTCCCGACTCGGCCGGGGGTGGAGGGGCATCCCGGGGTGATGGAGCGGCTGCACGCGATCGAGGCCGCCATGGCCGACGTGGTCCACGAGGTCCGACCGAACAACGGCTCGTCCATGCGGGATGCCGTCGACCGCGTCGACCGCCGCACCGCGAACCTCGCTGGCGACGACGACGTGTAGAGAACACACCTCGTGGTGCACGGGTCCGCCCCCTACGGGCGGCGTAGGGGGCGGACAGGGGTTCCGCGCTTTGAGAGGCACCGCCGCCCCGTCCGCCGGATAGCAGACGGGCCGTTGCTGGGGCTGTCAGGTGGAGCGCGGCTCGGCCTTCTTGTCCGGGAGGGCTGCGCGGAACTCGGCGAGAAACTGCTCAGCGGTCGCGCGCTCGGCCGGATCGGTGGTGGTGGCAAGCACGCGCTCCCACTTCTCGTACGAGGCTTTCGGGTCGGGATCGTTGGCGATGCCGGCGGCGATGATGGCTTGCGTCTCCCGCTGGCGTTGTTCGCGGATGATGCCGTAGACGCGGGAGGGGGTGAGGCCCATCTCCGTGGCGATCTCGGGCGGCTCCATCCCATCGCCGACGTGCTTCATGACGATAGCGGGGGTGGCTGCTGCCACGGCCTCAGCGGCGGCACGGAGGATGCGCACGTCCTGGAGGCTGAACTCGTCGGCGATCATCTGGGCAAGTTGCCGATCGCGTTCGGAGGGATCCTTGCGGTTGGCGCGGCTCTGATGTTTGGCCAGCCATCGGAGGTAGTTGCGGCTGAGGGGATCGTCTTCGAAGTCGTCGGTGGCGGTCTCGGTGGCGCGGTCCAGCTCGTACTGTTCGATGGCGGTGAGGATCTGCTCGCGGAGGCGGTCTGCGGGGGTGGGCTCGCTGGTCGACATGGCCCCAATGTAGCGACAACACAAGTCACTACACAAGCCATTTGTGTAGTGAGTTCAGGTCATCTTCGCTCTACGCCGACATGGCCCGACTGGTGGTTGCGTCACCAGCCGGGCCGTTCGGTCAGTGGCCGAGGTGGTACACGCAGCCGGGGAGAGGGCCGGCGGTGGCGTAGCGGGCGCCGACGATGGCGTTCGGACAGGGCGTGCCCGGCGAGTCGCTGAGCACGCACGTGGTTGCGACGATGGCCCCGCTGTACTGAGCGGCGTAGCGGTCCGCGCTCTCACGGTCGTTGAAGTACGTCGTGTGGCGGCCGATCAGCACGGTGAAGGGAAAGGCGCGCTCGTCCTCGTCGCCCTCGGCCGTGGGACGGCAAAGCTGGGCCGCGTAGACGGTGCGTCCGTCCGTGGTGGTGATCTGACGGAAGGGCCGGGCCGGGTCCGGCCAGTTGTACGCGGGCGAGTTGGTGCGGTCGTGCCGCTCGGCCTCGGTCCGCTGGATGTCCGCGTACACGAGCGCCTGGGCCAGGGAGTACCGGCCGGCGTCGGCGGCCTCGCCGTTGTGGCCCTCGCACGCGGGCGCGGCGGGCGATGGGGCCGGCCAGTTCGTCTCCCAGTCCGTGGCCAGGGACCCCGCAGCCCGGAAGTCGGCCGCGTTCGCAAGCGCCTCTTCCAGGGTCAGACGACCGGCGTCGGCGTGCTCCACGATCGTCAGTTCGTCGGCGAACGGCCGGCAGGTCTCGCCCCACGGGATCGACGGGGTGCCGTCCCAGCGCACGGAGACGAACTCGCGGTCGTAGTTCTCGTGCTCCGTGTTGGTGACGGTCCCGCGGTTGCCCTCCTGCACGGTGCCGGTCTGGCCGGCGTACCTGCCGACCGTGGTGGTGACGCGGGCGCCGGCCTTGAGGTCGTCTGCGTTCATGCCGATTCTCCCTGGTTGTGGTTGGTGGGCTGGTGCCTTGCGGAGGATTTGAAGCGCCCCCCGCGCCGCTGGGGGCACCGCAGCGGTGGGGTGGGGGTTGTCTCAGCAGTACGCCGCTCCGTGGTTCGCCCCGTTGCACGAGCAGTCGCAGGTTGCGCGCTTGGCGTTGGCGCACCGGCCGTCGCACTTTTTGTCGGGGTTGTAGGTGGCGTTCAGCGGTGCGACTCGCATGGGACCGTGGGAGTCGCACCACAGTCCACGGCGTTCCATGAGGGCATCGCTGGCAGCCGTTCGGAAGTAGGCGGCGTTGTACAGGCTGATCAGCATCCTGTCCGGGGTGCGTGCCACCGGCGTGCCGTCGTCGAGGGTGACCGCGAGGAACGGCTTGCGGACGGTGCAGCCCTTGCGCTCGCAGTAGCCGAAGAATCGCGCTGACATTTCCGTTCCCCCTGCTCGCCGTTCGTTTCTGTAATACGAGAATGCACTCTTCCTCGGCGGCTTGTCAACTCTGCGCGGCAGATGGGATGCTGTTCCTGTAATACAGACCTGAGGAGGCGCACCCCATGGCCCGCCCCAAGACCGGCCAGACCCCACCCATCTCGTTCAGACCACCAGCACCCGTGCGCGACGACTTCGACGCCCGCACACAAGTCGCCAAACGCGACCGGTCCGACGCCCTGATCGAAGCCATGCACGACTGGATCAAGAAGCAAGATCGCGCCGGCCGCGTCTACATCACGACCGACGCCAGCGACCGCTACCACGCCACCGCGGCCTGCCCCCGCTTCCAGGCCGGCCGGCACACCGGCGACGAGCGACACCCGATCCTCGGGCTCACCACGGAGACGGCCGCGGCCGCGCGGCAGACCCCATGCCCGGAGTGCGTGAAGACCGAGAAGAGTTGAGCGTGGCCGATACGTCGCCCCTGCCGCCCGAGCTGCTCCTTGCGGCGATCGGCGCCCAGTCGGCCCCCGCAAGCGCGGCCGAGTACGAGGCTGAGCACCCGCCGCCCGCCGAGACGCCACCGCCGCTGTACGTCACCTACGAGGAGTACCGGGCCGCCATCTCACTGCGGGACGTCCGGGCCTGGTGCGGCCTGAAGGCGAAACGCGCCAACCGAGGCCGGCTTCTGTCCGGCCGGCCAGTCGAACGCATCAGCACGGAGGACGTGTACTCGATCCTGGTGGCCGCCAGAGGCAGGTGCTCTCACTGCGGGTCGCTGGCGGTCGAGGGTGCCCCGGTCCATCCGGTGACGCGGAAGCCCGCGCCGTGGGGGCATGTCGGCCGCCGTATCGGGAGCCTGGATCACATCGTGCCGCGCATCGAGGGCGGCCCCAACGCGATGTCGAATCTGCGCTGGTCGTGCCACTGGTGCAACACGTGGCCGGGAGAACGGACTCCGGGCGCCGAGGACCACGGAGGCATACAGCCCTGATCCTGCGCATTTATGCGTATGGCCGCCGCCCCCGTCCGGGTGCACGCTGGCCTGACCCTCAAAGGGCGCCTGCCCCGCCGAACCCCCGTCGGCGGGGCCGCGTCATGTGGCGTTCTGCACCGGGTCCGTCGTGGCCGGGTGCAGTGGCCGCATCGTGACCGGGTCCCAGGCGTAGGTGCGGTGGCACGAGCTGGTGCTGCTGACAGACGGCAGGATGAGGACGACCGCATAGGCGGTGCCGGCGCGGCGGTCCTGGCGCTGCACGACGGTGGCCGGCCGCCATGCACCCTCGACGTCCACCTCCAGCACGGGGCCACCAACCACCCAGGTCCGGGTGCGCATCGGACCGTCCTCCGGGCGCCACGCGGGGACCTCGCGGGCCTCGGGCTGGTCAGTCGTCACGCCCCGCCAGCCGCTTCCCGCAGCCGCTTCTGCGCCCCGACGGTCGCCCACTCGGGGTGCGCCTCCCGGTAGGCCAGTAGCTCGGCCGCGAGGCGCGCCTCCGCCTTCGTGGCCGCGACGACGTCCCCGCCGTCCTGGGCGGCGCGGCGAGTCTCAGCCATGGCAGCCGCGTGCTTCCGCTGGAGGTCGAGCAGGTCGTCAGGGATCGCGTCGTCAGCCATGGCCACCACGCTACGACCGGGGTGTGACAACCGTGCACCGTCCATGGTCTGCCCGTCCAACGGGCCACCCAGGTACCTGACGATGCGGGGCTCAGGCATCGGCGCCGTCGAGGTCGGTGCGGCGGCCGCGGCCGGGCGCGTTGGCGGCTGCCTCTCGTACCTCGTCGGCGTCGTAGCGGGCCTCGACCCGGCCGGACGGACCGGGTTCGTGTCGGGCGGCCTTAACGCCCCACCGGGATAGCGTGGAGCGGGCGCCGGCGGCGGTGTCGATCCCGAGGTGGTCGGCGACGTCGGCGGCCGACCACAGTTCCGGCTCCTCGTCGTCCGCGACGAGGCCCATCTGTGCGGCGACGGCCTCGCGCACGACCTGGGCGGCGTCGTCGGTGATGGTGATCCAGTAGTAGATGTCGAGGTCGCCCGGGTTGTGCTCCAGGAGTTGGGGCTTGTCGGGGGTGCGGGAGATCTCGGCGTCGTCCAGGTCGGCGAGGTAGGCCCAGATCGCGTCGTGGGCCTCTCCCCGCGCATGCGGGGATGTCCCAGTGGACCCTTCGTCGCGCACCAAGGAACGCTCCCCGCACCTGCGGGGTTGATCCACAGCTGGCAAGCATCTGCGGGGTATGGGGTCGCGAAACGTTCGGTCAGGCGGCTGTGTCCCAGTCGCCCAGTGCGCCTGCCCACAGGGTGAGTAGCCGCACGTATTCCTCGGTGCGTTCCGCGCTGGCCGGCCGGTCCATGAGCTGTCGGATCGCGGTGTTGATCGCGTCCACCGGCGGCTGCTCGGTGTCCGCGGCGGTCGAGGGCGGGGGCACCGACACAGGCTACGCGATTGTGGATATACAGCTGATATACGGCGGGAGGCTGGGCGGCGGCGCGGGCCTGTGCAAGGGTGGTCGCGACAGCGCGCGGAGGTGCAGTGAGTGAGTGGACGGTCTACGGGACCCGCACGATCTACACCAGCCCCTGGGTGAGCCTGGACTTGGTCGACGTCGAGCCGCCCGGGCATGAGCGGTACGAGCATCATCTCGTGCGGTGGGCGCCGGTGGCCGCGACGGTGCTGCTCAACGACTCCGCCGAGGTGCTGTTGATGTGGCGTCACCGCTTCACGACGGGCACGTGGAGCTGGGAGATCCCGTCCGGCATCGTGGAGGCTGGTGAGGAGTTGCCGGATGCTGCGGCCCGGGAGGTGCTGGAGGAGACCGGCTATCGGGTCGATCCCGGCCAGCTGGAGCCGTTGGCGTACAACGAGCCCGTTGGCGGCATGTCCGACGCGAAGCACCACGTGTTCCTTGCACGGGACGGTGTGCGGGTCGGGGACCCGGTGGATACGCACGAGGCTGATCGGATCGAGTGGCATCGGCTCGACGCCGTCTTGGGGATGATCGACCGTCGGGAGATCGTCGCGGGGGTCGCTGTGACGGGGCTGTTGCGTCTGCTGGCGGGGCGTTAGCCGGCGGCGATCGCGGTCCGGCCGCTGTCCCGGATGAGTTCGCGGAGGTCGCAGGCGGGAGCGGACATCGTGGCGCGGGCGGGCACGGCGTTGAGGACGTCTCGGGCGCGGGCGACGACGATGCCGGTCAGGTGCTCGGGGGGCAGGCCGAGGAGGCGCTGCTCGGTCTCGCGGCAGGCTACGGAGATCTCCCCGACTCGGAGCAGGCCCAGCGCGGTGTCCATCGCGATGAGCGCCCGGTCGAGGTACTCGTCTGGTGCGTACAGCGTCAGGGCCCGGTCGAGTGCTGCCTGTGCGCGGCGGGTGTCCCCGAGCGTGATCCACATGCTGCCCTCGTGCCAGGCGAGTTGGCGTTCGGTGTAGCCGTAGGCGGTGTCTGCGGTCTCGCTGTCGCCGAGGCGGTCGAAGGCCGCCTTCGCGAGGCGGAGGGCGTCCTGTGCTTCGCGGGTACGTCCCATCCTGGCGAGCCCGCGTGCTTCCAGCGCCGGCGCCCAGGCCGCGGTCGAGCACACCGAGGACCCGGCCAGGAGACGAGCTCGCTCGGCGAGGGAAACGGAGGCAGCCGGCGCCCCGAAATAGAAGGGTACGACCGCCTCTCTCGCCACCAGCCAGGCGCGTAGAGCGCGGTCCCCAGTTTCGTCGGCCGCCAACTGCGCCACGTGGTACCAGGCACGGGCCTCTCGGTGTTCTCCGAGCGCGACCAGAGCGATGCCGGCGGTCGCGGCGAGTTGGGCGGTAATGCGGCACAGGCGTGCCCGGGTGTCGGCGGCCTGGCGGCGCTGGAGGAGGGTTTGGATCTCGACGAAGTCGCGGACGCTGGAGGCAAGCAGCTCGCTTGGCGGCCGGATCTGGTACTCGTGGCCGTATTCCTCCGCGCCCCGCTCCCACTGCTCGATGCTCAGCTCGGAGAGGGAGGACTCCAGCACGGATGTCATGCCGGAACGGATCTGCCGCAGGGCAGTGAGTAGCTGAGGAGCGAGTGGGCCCGAGCCGACCGGTCCGAGGGTTGCGGTCGCATCCGCCGACGCGCCCTCGATCCGCGGTAACGGGGCGGGCGTGGTTCTGCTGTCGTCCTCTGCCGGGGTGTAGTCGCGGCCATAGCCGAGCCGGTCGGGGCGTGTCTCGTACAGGCGGCACAGCACATCCAGGTTGCCCTCGCTCGGCCTGCCGCGGGCGGTCTCCCACGTCGAGATCTGTTGCACCGTCACACGAACGCCCAGCTCGGCGAGGCGGAGGCGCACGTCGTCGAGTGTCCAGCCCCGAGCGAGCCGGTGTGCCTGGAGGAGTGTGCACTCGCATTCGGCGGCGACGGCCGATGCCAGCACCCACGGATGCCATCCCTCGACCTTGGCGCGCGCGGCCAGCGTCTGTGCCGCGGCTTTGCGGTGATCCGTACGTGGCACGGCTGGCCTCCTGTCTCCCGCTGTCACCCACGGTAGGGGGCCGCGCCGTCTCTGCGGCCGGTTTTCATAGAGCCGCTGTGACCCAGCGCGGCGTTATCACCGCGCCTCGACGAAACCCGGTGGTTTTCATGGAATTGCCGGAGTGAGCCCGGCGCGCGACGGGAGCAGGCTTGGGGCACGCCGATTCCAGGGGGTCTCATGACGACCGTAGGAAGCGGCCCACTCCTACGGGCCGTTCACCACGACGCGCGCCGCGGATGCCGGGCCGCCGCGGAGCGGTGGCTGCTGAACGCCGCGACCAATCCCGCGCACGCGCGGACTGAATGGGCTGTCCACGGCGTCGCGCTGTTGCGGTGCGGCAGGGTGTTCACCGCAGTCCGTATCCCTGCCAGGTACGTTCACGCTGCTGCTGGCACGGACTCGCCGGCCGAGGTGGCCGAGTTCCTCGTTCGCGCCCTCGGCGGCGGCGTGTTCGTCGACCCGCGGCACTCGCTGTACTACGCGGTCACCACGGCTAGCACGGCGAGGTACTGGAGGTGCCCCGGCGTCGAGTGCTTCGGACCGGAAACGTACCTCGGCGTGCCGGCCGTCTCACGCACCAAGCCCGCACCTGGCCCCTACTGGGCGGTGCCGCTGGACGGCCCGGGGGCTCTGTGCGGAGGAATCGCCGTGGAGCGGCTGGTCATTGACGGCCGTGAAGCATCCGACGAGAGAGGTGAGCAAGGTGCATAAGCCGCCGGACCGCGTCCCTTCCCGTGGTGGCGCGCACGTGATCAGGAAGTGCGGAATGCTCCTCCTGCTCGGCTGGACCGGGATCGTCTTCGTGATCGCGTTGGCGGTGGCGTGTGGGCTGGAGATCGGTCTCGCCATCGCTAGCAACCCGTACGGGCCCTGAGCTCCCCCAGTCGGCCCGCTCCGGCCGCAGAGTCCGTTGCAGGACCCCGTTTTTCGGCTCGTCCCCGGCGGGGCGGACTCGCGGTTTAGTCACCTCCGGCCGGAGCGGGTCTCTCTTCATCACCAGCACTCCCGGAAGGACCGACCAAGGAATTGGTGGACATGCCCGTTAAACAGACACAGCGGTTCATATGCGGCCAGCGCACCCTGATGCCGGCCGCGCTGGAGCGCACCGTTCTGGAGATGGCGACTGGCATCGATGGCACCGCCTATACCCGTGACGACGTGAGCGCCAGCTTGATGTGCACCATCGAAACCCACGCGGGGCCGCGGCACTACGGTGCTGCGCTCAACCTGCGCGGGGCCGAAGCGGGGACGCTGTGGGTGCTGTGGCGGGACCGCAGCGAGCCGGCCGCCGTGGTCGAGCGCGCCGACTGCCCGGCCGGGCGCGAAGCGGACCACCCGTGCAGTGAGTTCGAGGGCCACCCGGGCGGTCACAGCTGGGAGTTGGAAGACCCGCCCCCGATCGCGGCCGCCTTCCCCCTCCACCGCCGACCGGTGCCGTAGACGCCGGTCGTGCTTCCCCTCCCAACACCAAGGACATCGATGATGAACTCTGCCCTTCCCGTCCCGGCCGGGCCCCCTGCTGAATTATCCAGCCCTGGGGCGCACTGGACGATCACCACGACGACCGGGCTGGTCGAGCGGGCGACCCAGTGAGCGGCACTGAAGCCGCACCCCATACCCGGTCCCGCCCGCTCCAGCTCTTCCACGAGCCCGAGGCCGTCACCTGGGCGCGGGAGACCGCCGGGTTGACCAAGAATGAACTAGCTGCTCGGGTGGGGTTCTCCGTAAACCTGCTGACCGCCATCGAGCGTGGGAATCGCACTGCCACTCCGTCTCATCTTGCCAAGATCGCCGATGCATTGGATTGCCCACTAGTCGATCTAGAGCGAAAGCAACAGGCAAGCCACATCCTAGGACCGGCCTTACGAGAGCTGCGCCTACTGCGAGACATCAGTCTCGCCTCACTGGCTAGCCGCACCGGGTTCGATCCTCGGCAAATCGCCAGAATGGAGTTCGGCCTCCCCCGCGTGGAGGACGGAAGGGTCATGCGTCTGGCCAGCGTGCTCGAAGTGCCATTTCCAGCAGTGGCATTCACCATGCCGCGGTCACTCAAGAATTTCCACGATCCATATGAACTGATTCCCAACGGGCCAACCGTACGGGCCATACGTGAATGTCGACATCTAAGCCTGCGCGATGTCATCGAACGGATAGCGAGGGACGGCGGAAAGGCCACGATCGACCGAGGATTCCTCTCTCGCCTGGAGAATGGAATATCGACCATGAGCAGCGCAAGAATCGTACGGCTCGCCATTGCGATCGACGCACCCATTTCCGCAATCGCATGTCCCGTTCGAGAGATTCCCGTCGAAATCCGCGAAGCGTTCGGAGGCGAAGTTGCCCCTTCTTCGTAGCTGCGGACGATCCCCTGCCGCATAACCGCGCCTTGCGGACCGTCCCATCGCCCCTGCCGTTGCTCGCTCGACAACCAGGAGGGCAAATGCCCGTACCCCTGCCACGTGACTCGGGGTGATGGGGCTCGTTGAAATTCCCCACCCTCTGCTCGGGGTGGGGACAGACCTGCTCGCTGAGATTCCCCACCCGCGAGGCGGTGACCTGCGGGCGGGCGCCACGGCGGAGGGGCCGGCCCTCGTTGCCGACAGCAACTGTCCGGGGAACGAAGAGCAGCCCTGGGGAAATTCACGAAGCCGCATCACCGGTCAGCTTCCCGAGTCTGGAGGCCGCCTACGTCGCCCTCTTGGACCGACGGACGGCCGCTCGCGCTCCTTGATCGTCTCACGTGACCGGGCATGGAAGCTGCTGCCGGCGATGGCTCGACTGCGCGCCCAGTTCGCCCTCGCAGCAACGGAGTTCCAGGCGTCCGCGTACGTGGAGTGGCGACCATGGTTGCGGCCCAGCGATCCCCTTGGCCTCCCGGTGCCGCCGCCACGGGTCCAGCAGGCCGGACGCGGACCTGGCAGGCTCCTGCCGTCGACCGTCGGTGATGTCGCTCCGGAGCAGGGTGAGCGCGCTGGTCGCCGTTCGCGGACGCGTGTCACGTCGTGGAGTGGGGAGCCGCCGTTCCGGGCACCGACGACCCTGCGGTGTTGGGCGAGTTCTACGGCTACAGCACTCAGGCGATAGCCCCGGTCACGGCGCCGACCGACCCCCGTATCGCGTTCCTGATCTCGTCCGACTCGAAGAGGTACATCCTCGAAGAGGTACATCGTGATCCGCAGCTGGGCAGTAGTCCTGCTTACCGGGTGGGCGGGAATCGCCGCCGTCGTAAGACTGATGGTGGCCTCCTTGGTCGGCCCGCTGAGCGCGCTCGCCCTCGGTCTCCGGTAGCGCCGGTCTATGGACCGCTCGTGGGTCGTGGGTACTTGCTGGCGGTGTGACGCCGCCGGGCTACCGGTGATGTGGCGGGGCCCGGTGCAAACCGCGGCCGGGCACGCTCCGCTCTATGCCTGCCAGCGATGCATAGCGCGTCTGGAGCAACTCGTTGCCGAGTACGCCGACCGCCCCCACGATCCGGTCGAGTCCCCGCGTCCGGGCTGCTGACCCATCAGCGGGCCAGTTCGCGAAAGGGAGGGGACAGCAGGCGCCTGGGTCCTCTGCCTGGTGGTGGCTTCCTCTCTGCTGGTAGGTCAGTCACGGTCACGAGGGGGTCCGCTCAGGCGACGCCGAGCCAGACATCGGCGCCGAAGGAGACCTTGATCTCCGAGGCGACCGTGGTGGGGTCCACGAGGAATCCCAGCTCGTACACGGTGGTCTTCTGCGGGCCGGAGACCTTCGCCCGCACCGGGCTCTCGCCGGGGTGGGCGGACAGGATGCGCCGCAGTTCGTTGATCGCGTCGTGGCGCAGGATCCTGTGCTCGCGGAAGGCCAGTTGCACCGGGGGCTTCCCGCCGCTCTCCGCGGAGGAGACGTCCAGCTCCGCCAGCTCGGAACCGATGATGTTCATCGTGCCGTCGCGGTCCTGCGCCCGGCCGCTGATCGAGACGACGCTGTCGGGGATGAGCGCGTGACCCACCAGCTGGTAGGTCGCGGGGAAGAAGCACACCTCGATGCTGGCGTCCCGGTCCGCGAACGTGACCGCGGCCCAGGCGTTGCCCTGCTTGGTCATCTTGCGGTCGACCCCGGTGATCAGCCCCGCGACCTTCACCGGCCGCTCCTGGCCGGACGCCAGCAGCTCGGCGAGGGTGGTGTCGCGGTTGCGCGCGAGGATGTGCTCGGTGCCGTCCAGCGGGTGCGCCGACACGTACAGGCCGAGCATGTCCCGTTCGATGGCGAGGAGTTGCTTGCGCGGCCACTCGCTCTCGGGGATGGCGAAGTCCAGCCCGAAGGTCTGTACGTCCTCGCCGGGCGCGCCCATGCTCGCGAAGAGGTCGTCCTGTCCGTACGCCTCGGCCTTCTTGACCGGGACGATCGCGTCGACCGCGTCCTCGAAGACGGCGGACAGTCCCATCCGGGTGTGGCCGAGGGAGTCGAACGCGCCGGCCTTGATCAGCGACTCGATGGCCCGCTTGTTCAGGACCGGGATGCTCACCTTGTCCAGGAAGTCGGCGAACGAGGTGAACACGCCCTTGGACCTGCGTGCCGCGATCAGGGCCTCGATGACGCCCTCGCCGACGTTCCGCACGGACTTCAGGCCGAACCGGACGTCCTCGCCGACGGCGGTGAACTCCGCGACCGAGGCGTTCACGTCGGGCGCCAGGACCTGGACGCCGCTCTTGCGCGCGTCGGCCAGGTAGATGGCCGCCTTGTCCTTGTCGTCCCCGACCGAGGTGAGCAGCGCCGCCATGTACTCGGCCGGGTAGTTGGCCTTGAGGTAGGCGGTCCAGAACGACACCAGGCCGTAGCCGGCGGTGTGGGACTTGTTGAACGCGTACCCCGAGAACGGGAGCATGACGTCCCACAGAGCCTTGATGGACTCCTCGGAGTAGTTGTTGTCCCGCATGCCGCCGTGGAACTTCTCCCACTCCGCGGCCAGCACCTCGGGCTTCTTCTTGCCCATCGCGCGGCGCAGCAGGTCGGCGCCGCCGAGGGTGTAGCCCGCCAGCTGGCGGGCGATGGCCATGATCTGCTCCTGGTAGATGAGCAGGTGGAAGGTGTTGCCGAGGATCGGCTCCAGCGCGTCCTTCAGCTCCGGATGGATCGGCTCGATCGCCTGCCGGCCGGTCTTGCGGCTGGCGTAGTTCATGTGCGCGTTGGCCGCCATCGGGCCCGGCCGGTACAGCGCCAGGGCCGCCGCGATGTCCTCGAACCGGCTCGGCTCCATCGCCTTGAGCAGCGTCCGCATGCCGCCGCCGTCGAGCTGGAACACGCCGAAGGTGTCACCGCGGGCCAGCAGCGCGTAGGTGTTCTTGTCGTCCAGCGGGATGTTCTCGGTGCTCAGGTCGACGCCGCGGTTCTCCCGTACGTTCTGGATCGCCTGGTCGATCACGCCCAGGTTCCGCAGGCCGAGGAAGTCCATCTTGATCATGCCCATGGACTCGCACGACGGGTAGTCGAACCCGGCGAGGATCACGCCATCCTTGGCCCGCATGTGCAGCGGAACCAGGTCGAGCAGCGGTGTCTTCGACAGGATGACCGCGCACGCGTGCACGCCGGTGTTGCGGATCAGGCCCTCGATTCCGCGGGCTGCCTCCACGACCTTCTTGACGTCGGGCTCGTTCTGGTACAGGGCCCGGATCTCGCCGGCCTCGCCGTACCGCGGGTGCTCGGAGTTGAAGATGCCGTCGATCGGGATGCTCTTGCCCATCACGTCGGCCGGCAGTGCCTTGGTGATCCGCTCGCCGTGCGCGAAGGGGTAGCCCAGGACCCGGGAGCTGTCCTTGATCGCGTTCTTGGCCTTGATGGTGCCGAAGGTGGTGACCTGGGCGGTGTACGCGTCTCCGTACTTCTCCACCACGTAGGCGACCATCTGGTCCCGCTTGCGGTCGTCGAAGTCGAGGTCGACGTCCGGCGGGTTGATGCGCTCGGGGTTCAGGAACCGCTCGAAGAGCAGCCCGTGCTCCAGCGGGCACAGCTCCGTGATCCTCGTCGCGTAGGCCACGATCGAGCCGGTCGCCGATCCACGGCCGGGCCCGACGGGTACGCCGTTGTCCCGCGCGTACCGGCAGATGTCCGCAACCACGAGGAAGTACGAGGAGAAGCCCATCGGACCGATGACCTTCATCTCGGTCTCGAAGCGCTCGGTCACCTCCGCGGGGATCGGGTCGCCGTAGCGCACCGCCAGGCCCTTGAGGACCTCCTTGCGCAGCCACGACTCCTGCGTCTCGCCCTTGGGCACGTCCGGGTACTGGGGCATCTGGTCGACGTAGGCGAAGACCTCGTCGTAGGGCTCGATCCGCTCAGCGATCAGCAGCGTGTTGTCGCACGCCTCGGGCAGTTCGGCGAACAGTTCGCGCATCTCGGCGGCGGACTTGAGGTAGTAGCCGGAGCCTGCAAATTTGAGGCGGTTCGGGTCGTCCTTGTTCTTTCCGGTGCCGATGCACAGCAGGGTGTCGTGGTCGTCGGCCTGGTCCTGGAAGACGTAGTGGGCGTCGTTGGTGGCCAGCAGCGGGATGTCCAGATCCTTGGCCAGGCGCAGCAGGTCTTGTCGGACGGTCCGCTCGATGTCGATCCCGTGGTCCATCAGCTCCAGGAAGTAGTTCTCCTTGCCGAGGATGTCCTGGTATTCGCTGGCTGCCTTCCGGGCCTCGTCGTACTGGTTGAGCCGCAGCCGGGTCTGCACCTCACCCGACGGGCAGCCCGTGGTGCCGATGATCCCGTCGCTGTGTTCGGCAATCAGCTCGCGGTCCATGCGTGCCGTGCCTGCCGGGTACTGCCCTTCCAATGAGGCAAGGGACGTCATCCGGAACAGGTTCCGCAGGCCGGTGGTGTTGCGCGCCCACATCGTCATGTGGGTGTACTTGCCGCCGCCGGAGACGTCCTTGCTTCCCTCGCCGTCGTCCGACATCGCCCGCTGGCCGCCGGGCCCCCAGAACACGGGCTTCTTGTAGCGGCGCGACTCGGGAGCTACGTACGCCTCGATGCCGATGATCGGCTTGACCGGAGACTTCTTCGCCACCTGGAAGAACTCGTACGCGCCGAACATGTTCCCGTGGTCGCTCATGGCCACCGCGGGCATGCCCTGCTTCGCGACCTCTTCGAACATCGGCCCGAGCTTCTGGGCGCCGTCGAGGAGCGAGTACTGCGTGTGATTGTGCAGGTGAACGAAGCTTTCAGGCACCCTGACTCCTCGAAGCGGCGGCCGGTGAGTTGCTCAGCGTAGTAGCTGTGCGGCCCCGGTTCTGGTCGTCCACGGGACGCTGGAACGGGGCCGCACGGTTACCGCAGATCAGGGCCAGGAACCCGCCGGACGCGGAATTCTCCCGCCCGGAGTGTCACCCTTCGACCAGCGCAGCCCTCCGTAAAACCTCGGCCATCTCCTTCTCGTCCGCCTTCAGAAGAGCCCCCAGCAGGTAGGCCCGCGCGTGACCCGTCGGCGACTCGGGGCTGTCCAGGAGATCCGCCGGAACGATCGTCCGGCGCATCGCCGGGTCTACCAGCGCCTGGGCCAGAAGCTCGCCGGCAAGGACCGACACGGCCCAGTGCGGCGTGCGCTCCTTGATCGCGACGGTCAGGTGAAGGCTCGGCTCGTCGCCCACGGTGTACGGGGAGTGCACCCAGCCCCGTGGTAGCCACATCACGTCGCCGGGCTCCAGAGTGTGGCTCTGGTCCGGCGGCGTGTGCTCCAGGAAGTGCCGCTGCTCGCTGGTGAAGCCCACCACGTGGAAGCTCTGGTACTCACGGACCGGGTTCTCCACGACCGGGGGGTGCATCGGCCACATCTTGCGGCCCGAAAGCTGAATGATCAAGGTCACGTACGGGTCGTAGTGGTACTTCAGGCCGTGTGCGCCGGCCGGCGTGTAGTAGGCGTTGACGTGCGTGAGGTGGCCAGTCTCCGCGTGGAGCGCCTGCTGGAGGTGCGCGATGGCGGGCACGAGCCGCTCCAACTGCCGTACGGACAGGGTGCCGCCCTCGTCGAGGTGCTCACGGAGCACACCGCGGCGCGGCATGTCACCGTCGGCGTAGGTCACCGGCTCGACGACCTTGGAGTCTTTGAGGAGAGCCACATGGCGCATTGCCAGGCAGTCGGCATCGATCAGGGCGTCTACGGCCTGCCGCGTCAGCAGGTGCGCGAAGTTCGCGGGGTCCCGGTGAGCGCGTACCGGATCGTCGGGCCACTCGGACGGAATCGAGCCGGGCAGATGAAGCAGTGACGACAGCAACGACGACATCGCGCCTCCGAAGTGTGTGCACGGGGGGACGGGGCGGGGCGGCTCGCTGTCCCTGCGGACGCGGGCCGCCCCTGATGGTGATACTCAGACGGTTGCGGGGCGGGGTGTGTCAGGCCCGCGTCGCCAGCCACCCGGTGGCGAAGCTGGTCAGCTCCGCCTCGCTGAACCGCAGCTCGCGACCCTCGCCGGCGGTCTTGGTGTCCCGCACGGCGAAGCCGCCGCCGGCGAGTTCCGCGAGGGTCAGGCAGTCCTCCATCGAGCCGTCGTTGTCGGTGCCTCCGCCGCACAGCGCAGCGAACTCCCCGGCAACCGGGCTGTCGTACAAGTTCCTGGGCATCTTTCCTCCGCAGATTCCGAAGCCGGCCGGGCCGCGAAGACGACCCGGCGCACACTGCCTGCCACGACTCCAACCGGCGTACCGGTGAGCCGCCGCCAGATCAGTTCACCGCCGCCGGGTGTGGCGCAGCCAGATAGCGATCCGACGCGAACTGACGCGAACTGACGCGCGCACAGGTCCAGTTCTCCGCGTCAGGAACCCGTGCCGGGCCCGCTCCAATACCGTGGTATGCCGAGCATCCGCGTACCACTGAAGGGACGCCGGCATGACCGAACCGAACCCGCCCCGGCCCCGCAAAGGCCCGAACGAAGCCCTGGCCCACTGGATCAAGGCCGCGGGGCTGAGCTGGGGCCAGGTAGCCGTCGAACTAAGGCGAGTAGCTCTCGCCAACGGCAGGCCAGAGCTGGCGCGCGACCGCACCCGCGTCGGACACTGGGTCAGCGACGGCGAGGTGCCCAAGGCCCCGATCCCCGACTACCTGGCCCAGATCCTCACGCTCAAGTGCGGCCGCAGCACGCCGCTCACGCCCTCCGATATCGGCATGCCTCCGCGCGACAATCAGGCAAGCAGCACCGACGGCATCCCCGCGCCACCGGCGCCAGACCAGGCAGGTGATCCCACGAAACGCCGCACCGCTTTCTCTCTCGCCGCGGCCGCACTGACGGCCGGCGTCCCCACCGCCGACACCGCCCGCGCCTACACGCAACATGCGGTGCGCTCCGACCTGGCCCCTGCCGATCTCGGCGACCTCGAGTTGGCCGTCCACCAGGTCGGGGCGATCTACTCTGCGAAGCCCCCCCGCGACCTGATGCCCGCCATGGCAGCCCACCGACACACCGCTTTCCTTCTCGCCTCCGAGCACCGTCACACGCTCAAGGAGGGACGCGAGTTGGCCCACCATGCCGGCATGCTGTCCGTGATCCTGGCCTGGCTTGCACACGACCTCGGCCGCAAAGACCTCGTCGAGGTGTTCTGCGAAGACGCCTGGGTCCAGGCGACCCAGGCCGGGGACCCGCAAGTCGGAGCGTGGGCTGAGGATGTCCGCGCCACCGAAGCCCTCTACGATGGCCGCCCGCTGGACGCTCTTGCGGCAGCCACTCGGGGCTTAGCCGTCGCTGACCCCACCGGGGACGCCGCGGTCCGTCTGTCCGCACAACAGGCTCGTGCCCACGCCAGTGTCGGCGACCGTGCTGGATTCTGCGCAGCCGACCACCGCCTGAACCGCCTCAAGGACCGACTGCCCCTGTCGAGTTCCGGCCTCTTCTCCACCGACGCCGTACGCCTGGTCAGCTACGAGGCCACCTCCTGGGGGTGGCTGGGAGAGCCGGAGAGGAGCCGCGCAGCGGCCGCCGAGGCTATCTCCCACTACAAGGCGATGTCCGGGCCGTATCAGGCGCCGACGCGCCTCGCCATGGCCCATCTCGATCTCGCTCTGGCGCACGTGGCGACGGGGGAACCCGAAGCAGCGGTCGCTGCTGCCCGGCCGGTCCTGACCGGTGGTCGTCTCGTGGAGTCGATCCGAGGCCGCGTGAGCCAGTTGGACCGACGGTTGCAGATGCGCTACCCGGCGCTGCCGGCCACCGAGGAATTCAGCGATGCCGTGCGCTCCTTGGCCGTGTGACCGCACCAGTGACGCAGGGCTGTCGATTCCAGGTTCGGGACCTGGCCCAACTGCGGAGATCAGGTGTCGTCAGTCCGGCCCTGTATGTTTCGGCCAAACTTGGCGCCGGTTCGGGGCACCCGGTGAGGTGGTGGGGTGTAGTGCGGGTCGCGAGTGCGGTTGGTGCGCAGGTCGGCCCTGGTGGTTGCACCACCCGGGCCGCGTCATGTTCATGGCCTCTCGGGCGGTTTTCCCATGGGAAAACGACTGCGGGTCTTTGCGGGCCTGGTGGGGTCGGGACGGCCTGAAACGGGTTGGATCGTGTGGCGTTGGTGCTGGTCGCAGCGTTGTTGCTGGTCAGGGCTTTGCGGGTATCCGGTTCAAGTCCGGCTCCGGGCACCATCTCTCGCTGGTCCCTCCACCAGTGAGAACGGCCGGCATCGGGCGAGACCCTCTGGCGCTGCGGGGCCCCACGGGGCCCCTGCGGCACGGACGGGCCCGGACGCTTCCTCGTCGACACCGCCCCCGAGGCACGCCGGGGCCCTGGCGCATGTCCGCACGGGAACCCTGGACACGTCAGACGGTCGCGTCCGTCGTTACGCCTCCAGACCTGATCAGGGCGCGCTCATCCCGGACGCCCGGGGGTGACTACCTGGTGTCGAGGCAGAGCGGTGACGGGTTCCGGCCTGCTCGCGTCGTGAGGCCCCCGCCCGGGGAGGTCGCGCCGCCCCTTTCACGGTGGTCGTGGGCAGCGCCAGCGTCCTGGCGTATGAACACCGAGCTGGTGGTGGCCTCGCTCTCCGGTGCGGTCGCCCTGTCCAGCATCCTGGTCAGCGCCCGGTTCAGCCGGAAACAGACCGTGCTCGCGGCGCAGTTGGAGCAGCAGGGCGCGGCGCAGTCGAAGTTCGCCGAGCACCAGGACCTCATGAGCCAGCGCCGAGATCCGCTGCTGTGGGCGGCGTTCGACTTCCAGTCGCGCCTGTTCAACATCGTGGACAGGGATTTCCTGAACGTCTACTACACGCACGGCCACGACCGCGATCGCGACTACGCGCTCCGGAGCACTCTGCACGTCGCGGGCGAGTACCTCGGTCAGGTGGAGTTGCTGCGGCGCCGTATCCAGTTCCTGGACCTGGGCAACCGGGAGAGCTCCCGGACCGTCGTCCGGCATCTGACGGCGATCAGCAACGTGCTCAACAGCGACGGCTACGACGACCCCACTTCCGGATATTCCGTAGCAACCAGCGGGCCCTTGGGGAACTGCTGACCAGCGACGACGACGGGCCTGTCCTACGGCTCCACAGACGCCTGCCCTACGGCTACGCACGCTTGCCTCACGGCTCCACCGACGCGCGCAGCCGGCCCGCGGAGGCGACGGTGGCCGCCGCCTCGCGTTCGCTGAGGCCCGTGTGGACCGCGGCCGTCACCAGCGCCGGGGCCAGCGCGTCACCGAGGCCGGCGTCGTAGGCGCGGCAAGCCGCCCAGAACAGGCGGCCGTTGCGCTCGCCCTCCTGGGAGTCGAGGACGAATCGGATCAGGGCCGCGGCGCGCTTCTCGGCCGGATGGCGCGGGGCCGGCGGGGCGGGCTCGCGGCCGGGCGGCGGCTCGGGCGGGGCGGCCAGCAGGAGCAGTGCGGGCGGCGCGGGTGCCAGCGGGTGCTGCGCGGTGCCGGGTTCCAGGAGGTAGTGGCCGGCGACGGTGCGGGAGCCGGGGCCGACGACGTAGCCGCCCGCGCCGCGTATGTCGATGCCGGGGGCGAGCCGGCCGGCCGAGTTGGGCACCGGGCCGGGCGCGGTCAGCCACAGGTGGCGGCCGCCGCTGGGGGTGAGGACGGTGACGGTCCGCGGCACGGCGAAGTCGTGCCGCTCGGCGAGGGCGTGCAGCGCGGCCATGCCGTCCGTGCCGTGCTTGACGTCGAGGTCGAGGCCCACCAGGTGGTGCGGGGCGCGGCCGCACGCGATGCCGTACCCCGTCGCCCAGGGCGCGAGGGCGAACAAGGCGCGGATGCGGTCGGGGTCGGTGGTCGCGTCGTGCACGCCGTGGCCGGGGCGGCCGCAGGCACCGCGGCAGTCGGTGGCCCGGGGCTCGTCGCGGTGCGGGGAGCGGACGGCGGGGAGTTTCGTGCGGGACAGCGGGAAGACCGGCAGTCCGCGCAGGGCGGTCAGCAGCGCCGTGTGCAGGGCGCGGATGTGGTCGGGGCGTGGCATGGCCTGCTCCCTGATTTTCGAACGCGTGTTCGTCTCCACCCCTCAGTGATACCGCGCCCGGCCGCCGGCGTCCACCTCATACCGGTCGTGTCGGCGACCCGGGCCCGGTCCGCGTCGGCGACCCGGGCCCCTGGTCGCCGTACCGCGGGTCACGGTGCCGTCACCCCGGTGCCGCGGCACGGCGGTCGGGTAATACCGTCGGCACTGGCGGCATCGTCGGCACGCACCGGCCGGAGGACCGCCCGGGACACCGCACGGGGCGACGCCGGGGGGCGACGCCGATGGCGCGGCCCGGGACGCCGGCCGGGTGCGGCCCACGCGGGACCGAGGGGTGGGGGCAGATGGACGAACGGCACACGCACGGCACGGACCCGAACCGGGACGACGGAGCGGAACGCCTGGCCGCGGAGGGCGAGGTGGCACTGGCCCGGCTGATCATGGACGGCGGCGACCTGACGCACGCCGCCGACCACCTGGGCAGCGCGTTCGCCGCCGATCCGCGGCTGCCCGACGCGCACGAGGCGCTCACCGAACTGGCCGGGCGGGCCGGCGGACCGGCCGCTGCCCTGGTGTTCTTCCCGCCGGACCGGTCGTTCGTAGGCGCGGTGGTCTGCCGTGCGCACCTGCTCGCCGCCTGCGAGGAGTGGGGCGAGGCGGTGCTGCTGATCGCGGGCGCGATCCGGGCCCGGTACGACCACCCGTGGGCGCATGTCGCCTGGCTCGGCCAGGAGGCGCTGCCCGGGCTGCTGTCGGCCGACGTGGTGACCCAGGCGCTGGCGCACATGGTCACCGCGCTGCCCGACCCGCTGCCCGAACCGGGCCGCGAGGCGATAGCGCCCTTCCACGAACTCGTCGCCGCCGTGGTCGAACACCACCCGGACGACGCGCGGCTGGCCGCGATCGGCTCGGCGCTCGCCCGCCGGATCGGCGCCACCGACCAGGCCGTGGCCTGGGCCGAGCGGGCGCACCGGCTCCAGCCGGACCACATCCCCAGCATCATGCTCGGCTACGCGCTGCGGGCGGCCGGGCGGCCCGACGACGCGCTGCGGGTGTGGCGCGAGGAGATCGCCAGGGACGCCACCGACCTGTCCTTGATGGTCGACATCGCCGAGCTGTACGCCTCCACCGGGCGGGCCGCGCAGGGCCTGCCGTGGGCCGAACGGGCCGCCGCGGCGCGCCCGGACGACCCGCAGGCCGGCCCGGCCGTCTTCGGGGTCCGGTACGCCGCCGACGGCGACGCCGCCCACCTGCTGGCCCTCGCCGACCACCTGCGCGCAAACCCCGACCACTCCTACGCGGCGACCGTGCTGGCCCGGCACAGCGAGTGGCGGCCGTGGCTCGGCGTGGTGGCGGGCGCCACCGAGGCCACCGTCAACGTGCTGCACCAGCTCCTGCGCAGCCCGGACGCGGACGCCGCCCGCGGCCGGCAGGTGCAGCTCACCGCGTCGATGATCGAGCCGCCCAGCGCGGTGCTCACCTTCCTGATGTCCTTCCCGAACGGCGAGGTGGCCGGCCGCTCCGTCGGCGACCCCGACCCGCGCGAGCCGGTCGGCGCGGTCGGCCGCACCCTGTGGGCGTACGACGGCCTGATCGCCCACCCGGCCGTGCCCCCGCCCTCCCCCGAGGCCGCGCGGCTGGTACGGGACACGGCGGCCGCGTCCTGGCCGCACATCCCGGCCGCCTACGACCACGGGGTGCGGCTGTCCGGGCTGCCGCTGGCGGACCTGCTCGGCGTCATGGTCCACCCGCCCGAGCCGCCCGACGACGAGCAGGGCCGCTACCTGCGGGCGTACCGCCCGGAGCTGTGGGTCCGCGCGGTGCAGACCTTCGCCTGCCTCGGGGTCGCCCACCACCGCACCGACGAGCCGTGGCCGCGGTCGTTGCGCCGCTCGGTGCTGCTCGACCTGCTCGACGGCCCCGAGGACTGGCTCGCCGAGACGGCCTCCTTCGCGATGGTGGCCACCGCCTGGGTCGACCCTTCCGTGCGCGAGGACGTCGGGCTGCGGGTCACCGAGCGGATGCTCGCCGCGGCCAAGGCGTACCGCACCCGCGAGGTCACCGTGCTGGGTTCGCTGTGCCGCCTGGTGCTGCTGTGCCCGTGGCTGGACGCGACCTATACGGACCTGGCCCGCGACCTGCTCGCCGCGATCGGGCGCGCCGAGCAGGAGCCCGACAGCACGGGCACGGGCACGGATACGGAACCGCCTGCGACCGCGGCCACGGACGAGGGGTCAGGCACGCACGCGGGCACCGCATCCGACCCGCGGCCGGCCGCGGCCGCGCAGCCCGCCGGCCCGCCGCCGCGGCCCGCCCGCAGGGGTCTCTTCCGCCGCCGGCGGCGCTGAACCGCACCGGCCCCGCCCCTTCTCGGCCCCGCCGCCACCCCTTCTCCGCCGCCATGCGGCCCTTTTGACCTGCACCTACCCTGGGGGCAGCCGCAGCGCGCGGCATCGGAGGACCGTGATGAAGAGCAGCAACCCCGTGCTGACCGGCCGCGGCTTCACCGAGGGCGGCGGAACCTCCCAGCAGCCGCGGGACCTGACGGCCGCACAGCTGGAGACGATGTACGCCCGCCCCTCCGCCGGGCCCGCGCGGACCGGCCGGATGACGATGGGCGACGTCGTCGCCCGCACCGCGGCGACCCTCGGCACGGTCGTACTCGGCGTGCTGCTCGGCTGGTTCGCGCTGCCCGAGCGGTACGGCCTCGCGATCGGCGCCGCGGTCATCGCGTTCGTGCTCGCGATGGTGCAGTCGTTCAAGCGGACACCGTCGCCCGCCCTGATCATCGGCTACGCCCTCTTCGAAGGCGTCTTCCTCGGCGTCCTCAGCCGCACCTACAACGAGGCGTGGCAGGGCGCTCCGGTCCAGGCGGTGCTCGGCACCGTGGCGGTCTTCTGCGGCATGCTGCTCGCGTACCGGACCCGCCTCATCCGGGTCACCGCGCGCTACCGCAGGATCGGGCTGGCGGTCTCGGTCGCCTTCCTGATCGCGATCGTGGTCAACCTGCTCTTCTCCGCCTTCGGCGGCGGCGACACGCTGGGGATTCACACCGGCGGGCTCGGCATCGCCTTCTGCGCGCTCGGCATCCTCCTCGGCGCCTTCTTCCTCTCGCTGGACTTCCAGCAGGTCGAGGACGGAATCCGGCACGGGGTACCGCAACAGCACGCCTGGCTCGCCGCGTTCGGCCTGACGCTGTCCCTGGTGTGGATCTACCTCGAACTCCTGCGCCTGATCTCCATCCTGCGCGACTGAGCCGGACGGAACCGGACCGAGCCGGACGGAGCCAGGCGGGGTCTGGACAGACCCAGGCGGGGTCCGGACGGACCCGGGCGGAGTCCGGACCAGCCGCTACAGGAGGTTGCGCCTGGCCCGGCGCAGGTCGTACTCGTGGACGAGGGCCTTGGCGTGGCCGTAGGACAGGGCGTGCTCGCTGCGCAGCCAGCTCACGCGTTCGTCGAAGCGGAGGAGGGAGGGTCCGTCGGCGAGGTCGCGCAGCCACTCGCTGACCTCGCGGCCGGTGCAGTGCGGGATGCGGTCGATCAGGTTCCGGTGGGTTTCGTCGGAGATGTGCGTGGGGTACATGGCGCCTCCGGTGTGCGATCCGGTCACCCCACCGTGCCCGAGAGGTCGTTCGTTGGCAACCATCCCGGGCGTGCGGATATCGGTGCGAAGCCGCACCGCGCGGGTGCGCCGGGCGCGCGGGTAGGGTCGCGGTCATGTCCGATCGCACCGCGCTGCACACCGCCGTCGACCGTCTCGCCGGGCGGCTGCGGTCGCTCCCGCAACGCAGGCTCCAGGGCGGAGCCGCCGCCGAGGCACTGGAGTTGGCGCGCTGGCTGGCCGTCCAGGCGGAGACCCTGGAGTTCCCGGACCGCGCGCCGCACCGCATGCCGAACGACGGGATGTTCATCGTGGGCGACCAACTCGCGGTCGCCGGCCATGACTTGGCGATGGCCCTCGGCTCGGTCGAGCCCGACAGGGCCGCCGCGGTCGTGACGGAGGCGCTGGAGCGGGTGGCACGGGCCGCGAAGAGCATCGGCTGACCCCTTGGGCGTTCGCGGCGCCCGCGGGGGCGTCGCGGCCCCGGCGCCGGCCGGGCCCGGGCGTTACAGCGACGCCACCACGCGGTCGGCGAGCACATAGACGGCCTCGTCGCCGCACGCGAAGGTCAGGGCGTAGGCGCCGGCTATCGCGGAGCCGCCGCGCAGCACGGGGACCTCGCCGCGGTCGAGGGCCTCGCTGAGCTTGAGGGCGGTCTCGCGGTGCCCCGGGGTCATGCAGAGCGTGGTGCCGTCGGCGAAGACGTAGACGTCGAGGGTGCCGAGCGGGCCGGGCCGGACGTCGGACAGCGGGATACGTCCGTCGGCGAGGTCGGAGAGGCGGTCCGCGGTCTGGTCCGGGGAGGCGACCACCGGGGAGGGCGCGAAGTCCGGGCCCGAGGGGTGCGGGATCGCGCCGGGCGCGGGGCGGGTGGCGTCGGGGCGGGCGATCTCGGGGGTGTCCGGGGCCTCGGGGTCGGCGGCGGCGTCGAGGGCCGCCTCGAAGGCGACGGCGTCCGGGCCGCCGGGCTCGATCCCGGCGAAGTCGGCCTGCCGGGGCAGGTAGGGCAGCACCGGCGGGACTTCGTAGTCGCGGTGGCCGGCGAGGTCGGCGGGATCGTCCGCCAGGGCGCCAGGACCGCCGCTGGACGCGCCGAAGGGGCCGCGCGGCAGTCCGGTGTCGCCGGCGCTCTCCCGGGCCTCCTGCTCGGCCCAGAAGGCGCGCGCCTCGGCCAGTTCGCGCTCGCGCTCCTCGGCGAGCGCCTCGGCGACGGCGGTGCGGATGTCGCTCGCGCCGTCCCGGGGCCCGGGAACGCTCAGCCCGGCCAGATCGCGGCGCAGGGCGGACAGTTCGCGGCGGGTGCCGCGGGCGGTGAGCAGGGCGGCGGCGCCCGCGGCCGCGGCGAGTCCCGCGGCGACCAGCAGGACGGTGAAGTTCACACTCACTGAGCTACTCCCGACTGATGCGACCCGAGCAATGCCCACCAGGACGGTGGGCGAAACTTCCCCCTCACTCACTCTGCCGGTAAACCCCTGGCCTTTGCAGTGCGGAACGTCATGAATTGAACAGGTCTGCCCCCTTGCCCGGTTCCGTAACACCCGACCTGACCTGGGAAAACGCGAACGCCCCCGGGAAAATCACGCCCCGGGGGCAATTTGATTGCGACTTACGTCACACTGCGTACACAAAGAAGTCGCGTCATCGCGCGCCGTGACAAGGCCCAGCTCAGCCCGGTTCGGCGCGATTCGATGCTCAGCTCGGCCCGCTTCGGCTCGGCTCAGCTGAGCCGCTCGATCACCATCGCCATGCCCTGGCCGCCGCCGACGCACATCGTCTCCAGGCCGAACTGCTTGTCGTGGAACTGAAGGCTGTTGAGGAGCGTGCCGGTGATCCGGGCGCCGGTCATGCCGAAGGGGTGGCCGACCGCGATGGCGCCGCCGTTGACGTTCAGCCGGTCGAGGTCGATGCCCAGGTCCCGGTAGGAGGGGATGACCTGCGCGGCGAACGCCTCGTTGATCTCCACCAGGTCGATGTCGCCGATGGCCATGCCCGCCCGCTTGAGCGCCTGCTTGGACGCCTCCACCGGGCCGTAGCCCATGATCTCCGGGGACAGCCCGGAGACGCCGGTGGAGACCACCCGGGCCAGCGGGGTGACGCCGAGCTCGCGCGCCTTGGTGTCGGACATGATCACCAGGGCGGCGGCGCCGTCGTTGAGCGGGCAGCAGTTGCCGGCCGTCACGGTGCCGTCGGGGCGGAAGACGGGCTTCAGGCCCGCCACGCCCTCCATGGTGACGCCCGCGCGCGGCCCGTCGTCCTTGGCGACCACGGTGCCGTCCGGCAGCGTCACCGGGGTGATCTCGCGCTCCCAGAAGCCGTTCTTGAGCGCCTCCTCCGCGAGGTTCTGCGAGCGGACGCCGAACTCGTCCTGCTCCTGGCGGCTGATGCCCTTCAGCGCCGCCAGGTTCTCGGCCGTCTGGCCCATCGCGATGTACGCGTCGGGCACCGCCCCGTCCTGGCGCGGGTCGTGCCACTGCCCGCCACCCTCTTCGGCGCGCTTCTCGGTACGTGCCCGCGCCTCGTCGAAGAGCGGGTTCATCGTGTCGGGCAGGCTGTCGGAGTTGCCCTTGGTGAAGCGCGAGACCATCTCCACGCCCGCCGACACGAACACGTCGCCCTCGCCCGCCTTGATGGCGTGCAGCGCCATCCGCGTGGTCTGCAGCGACGAGGAGCAGTAGCGGGTGACGGTGCAGCCCGGCAGGTGGTCCATGCCCAGCCGCACGGCCACGATCCGGGCCATGTTGAAGCCCTGCTCGCCGCCGGGCAGGCCGCAGCCGAGCATCAGGTCCTCGATGTCGCGCGGGTCGAGCTGCGGCACCTTCTCCAGCGCGGTCCTGATGATGGTGGCGGCCAGGTCGTCCGGGCGCAGTTCCTTCAGCGAGCCCTTGAAGGCACGCCCGATGGGCGAACGGGCGGCTGAGACGATGACGGCTTCGGGCATCGCGACACTCCTCTTCGAGGCGGCGGGACCGCCGGCCGGCAGGTGCGGCGCCGGCCGGCGCGGCGTGGGGCCGTCGCCGGGCCCCCTGGGAAGTTACCCGCACGTAGCGGAGCGCGTCACCAGGCCGCCGCTGTGATGCGGGATACTTTCTGAGCGCTTGCTTACCCGCGGACGCCTACGCCATACCCGTTTTCGCCCCGCTCAATCCGCGCGAGCCGATCAAGCCGATCAAGCCGCGCGACCGCCGACCCGCTGAACCCGCCGAACCCGATCAACGCTCGACCCGCTCGACCCGCTCGACCCGATCAACGCTCAAGAACCGCGCGACCCGCTCAACCCGCCGCCGCGAACGCGATGCCGTCGAGGATGTCGTGCTCGCTCACCACGACCTCCTTCGCGCCGGTGCGCTCCATGATGCGCAGCAGCACCAGGGCGCCCGAGGCGATCACGTCGACCCGGCCCTCGTGCATCGACGGGATCGCGGCGCGCTCGGCGTGGGTGGCGGCCAGCAGCCGGCCGGTGATCTCGCGGACCCGCTCGACCGGGACCCGGGAGTGGTGGATCGCGGCCGGGTCGTAGGCGGGCAGGTCCTGGGCGATCGCGGAGATCGTGGTGACCGAACCGGCCAGGCCCACCAGGGTGCGGGCCCGGTCGAGGGGGACGTCGGCGGCCGCCTGGTCGAGGGCCGCGTCGATGTCGGCGGTGATCGCGGCGACCCGCTCGGGGGTCGGCGGGTCCACCACCGCGCCGTCCACCAGCAGATGGCGCTCGGTCATCCGCACGCAGCCGATGTCGACCGAGCGGGCGGCGGTCACCTCGCGGTCGCCCAGCACGAACTCGGTGGAGCCGCCGCCGATGTCCACCACCAGGTAGGGCGGGGCCAGGTCGGGGGCGCCGGTCAGTTCGCGGGTGGCGCCGGTGAAGGAGTACTCCGCCTCCTGGGCGCCGGAGATCACCTCCGGGCGCACCCCGAGGAGGGCGACGACACCGTTCACGAAGTCGTCGCGGTTCTCCGCGTCGCGCGACGCGGAGGTGGCCACGAAACGGATGTGCTCCGGCGCCACCCCGTGCGCGCCGATCACCTCGGCGTACTCCCGGCAGGCCGCGAAGGTGCGCTCCAGCGCCTCCGGGGCGAGCCGGCCGGTGCGGTCCACGCCCTGCCCGAGTCGGACGATCCGCATCCGCCGGTCCAGGTCGGTGAGGCCGCCCGTGGCCGGGTCGACGTCGGCGACCAGCAGCCGGATCGAGTTCGTGCCGCAGTCGATCGCGGCCACCCGTACCGTCACTTGGCGGTCCCCTCACCGGTGCAGGGGCCCTTGGCCCACCACTCGGGCAGCAGCGCGAGCGTCTCGTCGCCGAGCGGGTTGACGCCCGGGCCCGCGGCCAGCGAGTGGGCGGCGAGCACGTGCAGGCACTTGACGCGGTCGGGCATCCCGCCCGCGCTGGGGAAGCCGGGCAGCACCTCGATGGCGTCGCGGCGGGCGAGGTAGTCCTCGTGGGCGGCGCGGTAGGCGGCGGCCAGCTCCTCGTCCTCGGCGAGCCGGGCGGTCATCCGCTTCATCACGCCCTCCGCCTCCAGGGTGCCGATCGCGGAGGCCGCGCGCGGGCAGGTGAGGTAGTACGTCGTCGGGAAGGGACTGCCGTCCTCCAGCCGGGGCGCGGTCTCGACGACGTCCGGGTTGCCGCAGGGGCATCGGTGCGCGACGGCGCGCAGGCCGCGCGGCTCGCGGCCGAGCTGCGCGCGCACGGCGGCGATGTCGGACTCGGTGGGCGGGGTCTGTTCCGGGGTGGTGTCCATGAGCCGTTCTGCTTTGCGGTGTGCGGGAGTTCGGGCGGCGGGGGTCGGGACGGGCGGCGGGGCGGAGCAGGACCGCGGGCCGGGGCCCGCGGGGGCTTCGGCGGTCAACGCCGGGGGGCCGCTGCCGCGTCGGCCTGGTCGACGCCGTCCCACATGTTGTCGTACCACGGGCGGTGCGCGGCGGCCTCGTCGGTGGCGCGGCGCTCGGCGGCGGGGTCGGGGTCGCCGGTGCCGGCGGTGCCCGCGACCGAGTAGCCGGTCTCGCCCGGCAGCACGAAGTGCAGGTGCGCGCGGGCCTGGGTGCGGACGTAGTCCGGGTCCTGCCAGCGGGCCTTCTCCTCGCGCAGTTGCTCGACCTTCCGCTTGGCCTGCTGCGCGGCGCGGCGCTGGTCGGCGATGTCGGAGCGCTGGGCGATGTACTGCCGGGTCGGGTAGGCGAGCGCGACCACGAGCGCGCACAGCACCAGCGCCAGCAGCGCCGCGCGCCCGGTGAGCTTGTTGCGCCGCACCGGCCGCCGGGCCGCGGCACGGTAGACGCGCGCCTGCGCCTCCTGGCCGATGGCCTTGAGCCGGGCCGAGGTGGTGAAGCGGTCAGAGAAGCGGTCCGACCCCACGCCGTGACTCCCCTCGCCGTCCTGCTGACGGTCAGATGCGTACGTCCCCGCCCCACGGTACGGGACCGGGTGCGGGGACGTCCGCAGGCTGACGGGACGTCAGCCGCCGAGCGGTGGACGGCCGCCGGGAGCCCGGGGGCTCTCAGCGGCCGTCCGCGGCGGCGTTCAGCCCTTGAAGCGCGGGAAGGCGCTGCGGCCGGCGTAGACCGCGGCGTCGTCCAGGATCTCCTCGATCCGCAGCAGCTGGTTGTACTTCGCGACGCGCTCGGAGCGGGCCGGGGCGCCGGTCTTGATCTGGCCGCAGTTGGTGGCGACGGCGAGGTCGGCGATGGTGACGTCCTCGGTCTCGCCGGAGCGGTGCGACATCATGCACTTGTAGCCGTTGCGCTGGGCCAGCTCGACGGCGTCCAGCGTCTCGGTCAGCGAGCCGATCTGGTTCACCTTCACCAGCAGCGCGTTGGCCGTGTCGTGGTCGATGCCCCTCTGCAGGCGCTCGGGGTTGGTGACGAACAGGTCGTCGCCGACGATCTGCACCTTCGCGCCGAGCCGGTCGGTGAGCACCTTCCAGCCGTCCCAGTCGTCCTCGAACAGCGGGTCCTCGATGGAGACCAGCGGGTAGGAGGCGACCAGGTCCTCGTAGTACTCGGTCATCTCGGCGGCCGACTTCTCGCCGCCCTCGAACTGGTACTTGCCGTCCTTGTAGAACTCGGACGCGGCCACGTCGAGCGCGAGCGCGACGTCCTGGCCGGGCGCGTAGCCGGCCTGCTTGATCGCCTCGACGATGAGGTCGAGGGCCTCGCGGTTGGAGCCGAGGTTCGGCGCGAAGCCGCCCTCGTCGCCGAGGCCGGTGGACAGGCCGCGGGACTTCAGCACGCCCTTGAGGGTGTGGTAGACCTCGGCACCCCAGCGGACGGCCTCCGAGAAGGACTCGGCGCCGATCGGGGCGATCATGAACTCCTGGATGTCGACGTTGGAGTCCGCGTGCGAGCCGCCGTTGAGGATGTTCATCATCGGGACCGGCAGCACGTGCGCGTTCGGGCCGCCGAGGTAGCGGAAGAGCGGCAGGTCGGACGCCTCGGAGGCGGCGTGCGCGACGGCCAGCGACACACCGAGGATGGCGTTGGCGCCGAGCGAGGACTTGTCCGGGGTGGCGTCCAGGTCGAGCATCGCCTGGTCGATGAGGCGCTGCTCGGTGGCGTCGTACCCGACCAGCTCGGGGCCGATCTGGTCGCTGACCGACAGGACCGCCTTGCGCACGCCCTTGCCCTGGTAGCGGTCGCTCTCGCCGTCACGCAGTTCGAGGGCCTCGAAGGCGCCGGTGGAGGCGCCGGACGGGACCGCGGCGCGGCCGGTGCTGCCGTCGTCGAGGCCGACCTCGACCTCGACGGTGGGGTTGCCTCGCGAGTCGAGGATTTCCCGGGCTACGACGACGTCGATGGACGGCACGTTGTCTCCTTCTGAGATGTCTTCTCGTCTTTATCAGGACGAGCCTAACCGGCTTCCCCACCCGCGTTGGCGGAAGGCCCGACCCCTGAGACGGCCGGCGGCCGCGGTCCCGCGGGAACGCGCCGGCCGGGCGCGCGCGGTTCGGTGCGCGCGCCCGGCCGGGGCGGTGGGGACCTTCGTTCCGGTGTTACCCGGTGTTCAGCTCAGGTGCAGGTGCTGGCCCGGGTAGATCAGGTCGGCGTCCTTGACGATGTCGTGGTTGAGCGAGAACAGCTTGTGCCAGCCGCCGGACACGTGGTGCGCGGCCGCGATCTTGGAGAGGCTGTCGCCCTTGACCACGGTGTACTCGCCGTCGCCCTTGGGGATGCTGGTCGGCGCGGCGTGCCGGGTGGTGCTGCGGCTGCTCTGCGAGGTGCCGGTGTGCGTGCTGGTCGACGTCGACTTCGAGGGAGCGGACGCGGCCGGGGTGGACGGCGTGCTCGACGACGACGAGGAGGAGGACGACGAGGACGACGAGCCGGACGGGTTGATGTCCGGGGACGGGCCACCGGAGGTCAGGCCGCCGGCCGACGCGCAGGACCAGGCACCCGGGCCCTGCATGGCGAGCAGCTTCTCGGCGATCGCGATCTGCTGGTCCTTGGTGGCCAGGTCGGCGCGCGGGGCGTACTGCAGACCGCCCGCACCCTCCCAGCTGGACTGCGAGAACTGCAGGCCGCCGTAGTAGCCGTTGCCGGTGTTGATGGACCAGTTGCCACCGGACTCGCACTGGGCGACCGCGTCCCAGGTGGCGACGGAGGCGGCGGAGGCGGACGTGCTGGCGATCAGCGGAACGGTGATCGCGGTGCCGGCGACTCCGGCGAGCGTGGCGATGCGGACAAACCTCTTCGAGGCACGACGGTGCTTACCCATGTTGTTATAGCCCTCACCGACGCCTACGAGGTGAGCTGTCGGGTTCGGACGTGAGTTGCCCGGCCGCGCCGCCTCAGGCGGCGATTCGGCTTCACCCCGAGCCGGACCGTGCTGCCGCGGTGGCCGCGACGGTCGCTGTCCGTCGCCGCGGCGTGCGGCTGGTCCGGCGGAAGACCTTGGGTCCCCCGCTCCTGCCTGCGGCGCTTTCGCGTCGACTGTTCCCGTGGGGCGGCGGCAGGACTCGGCGTTCCGCTCCGAACGGGGCCCGCTGTGGCGAGCGCTTAGACGTTAAGCACACCGCACCGGGTTCTTCAAACATTCCGGCGGCGGGCTCCAACTGCGCGCTCACGCTCGGCGGGTGGATATCGGCGCAGGTCGGGAGGGTGGCATTCGCGAGTTGACGATCGAACGGCCGAACGAGGCCGCGAGACCCTTGTCACATCGGCGGCGGCAGCCGGGAGTTGATACGTCCGGTTTGTCTTCCGGCCGCCACGCGCCTTCCGCTCAGCCGAGGTTGAGGATCTGTCCCGGTTTGATGAGGTTGGGGTCGTCGCCGATGAGGGCGTGGTTGGTCTCGTAGAGCTGGTGCCAGCCGCCGGCGACGTGGTGCGCGGCGGCGATGCCGGAGAGCGAGTCGCCGGAGCCGACCTCGTAACCGTCGGTGGTGCTCTTGCCCTCGGCGGGCTGCCCGGTGGACGGCTTGGTCCGGTGGGCACCCTGGCTGCCGCTGCCGCTGCCGCCGCCGTTCGCGCCGTCGGAGGCGGGGGTGGGGTCGGCGGTCGAGAAGACCTCGGTCCTGGTGGCCCGGTCCTGGGCGGCCAGTTCGTCGTCGGTCGGGTCGTACGGCTTCCCGTGCCGGCCGGAGCCGGTGGTGGGCGTGCCCGGGTCGGTCGGCGTGCCCGTGGTCGGCGTGCCCGAGCCGGTCGGCGCGGTCGGCGACGTGGTGGGCGTGCCGGAGCCGGACGGCGGCGTGCTCGGGGTGCCGGTGGTGGGCGTGCCCGGGTCGGTCGGCGTGCCCGTGGTCGGGGTGCCCGGGTCGTCCGGCGTGGTCGGCGACGTGGTGGGCGTGCCGGAGTCGGACGGCGCGGTGGTCGCACCGGAGCTCGGCTGGATGCCGGTGGGGCCCGACGGGTCGGGCACCGGCGTGGCGGTCGGGTCGACGTCCGGCGTCGCGGTGTCGATGAGCAGCCCGGTGGTGAGCTCGCAGCCCGGCCACGCGTTGGGGCCGAGGTCGGTGAGGATCTTCTGGGCGACGGTGATCTGCTGCGCCCGGGTCGCGAGGTCGGGCCGCTTGGCGTACGCGTCGCCGCCGTACTGGTCCCAGGTGTCCTGGGTGATCGCCAGACCTCCGAAGAAGCCGTTGTCGGTGTTCGCGCCCCACACGCCGCCGGTCTCGCACGCCGCCACCTTGTCCCAGGTGGTCGCGTCGGCCGCCTGGGCCGAGCCGGCGCTGATCAGGGGGAGCGCGATACCGACGCCTGTCGCGGCGGCGGTCGCCACGGTCACCACTGCCGCCGGGGCCTGCCGGGGGCGTCGGTGCCGGCCGTTACCGGACGAGAGCATGCGGTCGCCTTTCGTTCAAGCCGTAAGCCATTTCCGTGGGCCCTGCCACGCGTCGTGCCACGGGCCACGCGGTACACGCCTTGCGTTGACCGCAGAACGTAGCGGGCTTGGCCAGTGCGTCACAAGTCGGTGTAGCGATCATCACGTCGCGATCACGGTGCTGACGCCGCGTCACCTGACGGGCGTGGCCTCGGCGGTGAACTCCACCGGCAGGGTACGCAGTCCACGCATGATCAGGCCACCGCGCCAGCGCAGTTCGGCCGGTTCCACGGCCAGCCGCAGGTCCGGCAGGCGGGTCAGCAGCGCGGCGAACGCGGTCCTCGCCTCCAGCCGCGCGAGCGGCGCGCCCAGGCAGTAGTGGATGCCGTGCCCGTAGCCGAGATGCGGGTTGTCGCGGCGGGCGAGGTCCGGCGTGTCCGGCGCGGCGAACCTGGCCGGATCGCGGTCGGCGGCGGCCAGCACCACCAGCACGGGGTCGCCGGCCGCGATCGGCCGGCCGCCGATCTCCAGCGGCCCGGTGGCGTACCGCCAGGTCGCCATCTCCACCGGGCCGTCGTAGCGCAGCAGTTCCTCGACCGCGGACTCCAGCAGCGCGCTCTCCCCGGCCGCCAGCGACTCCTGGAGGGCGGCGCGCTGCGCGGGGTGGGCCAGCAGGGTGTGCACACCGTTGCCGATCAGGTTGACGGTGGTCTCGAAGCCGGCGAAGAGCAGGATGAAGGCCATCGCGGCGGCCTCGTTCTCCGTCAGGTGCTCGCCGTGGTCGCTCGCCCGGATCAGCCCCGAGATCAGGTCGTCGCCGAGGTCGCCGCGCTTGCGGTGGATCAACTCGACGAGATACGCCCGCATCTTCTTCACCGCCCGGGCCACCCCGCCGCGCGGCCCGCCACCCTGGCCCGGCACGGCGTGACGCACCATCATCCCGGCCCAGTCCCGGAAGTCGTCCTGGTCCTGCCTCGGCACCCCGAGCAGGTCGCAGATGGCGTGGATCGGCAGCGGGAAGGCGAACTCGTGGATCAGGTCCGCCTCGCCCCGGCCCGCGAACGCGTCGATGAAACCGTCCGTCAACTCGCGTACCCGCGGCTCGAAGACCGCGACCGTACGCGGCGTGAACGCCTTCGACACCAGGCGGCGCAGCCGGGTGTGGTCGGGCGGGTCGATGTTCAGCAGATGCGTCGTCAGCTCCGCGGTCCGCTCCCCCGGGATGCCGGTCCTCCCTTTCGCGACCGACTCCCCCGCGTGGTGCACCGGGTTCTTGCTCAGCCGCCCGTCCGCCAGCGCCTGCCGCGCGTCGGCGTACCGCGTCACCAGCCACGCCCCGACGCCGCTGGGCAGCGTCGTCCACCGCACGGGCGCGTGCTCGCGCAGCCACGCGTACGCGGGGTAGGGGTCGGTGGCGAACTCCCAGGAGAACAGTTCCGGCTGCGCCGGGGGCGTGCCGTGCGGCGGCGGGGGTAGGTCGGTCACCCCCTGACCGTATCGGGCGCCCTCGCTTGCGCCGGGCCCGGGCGGACGATGCCACCGGGGCAACATTTCCCCTGGTCAGCGCGGTCCCGGCGGGCTCGGTTCACCCGTTCGGGTGAGGGATCGTCGTCCGGCCTGGGTACGCTTTCCGTACGCGCCAAAATCCGTCGCATGGGAGCGCTGATGAGCACCGCAGCCGAAGGCGATCAGGGCACGGGCTTCACCTGGCCCGTGCCGCCGCCCGGTGGGTGGACCGCGGACGACCTGGACCGCATTCCGGGCCTCCCGGCACACACCGAGATGATCGACGGAGGGCTGTTCTTCGTGAGTCCGCGGACTCATTTCCGCATGGCGACGCTGTGGCTGCTGGAGTACGGGCTGCGTACGCAGGTGCCGGAGGAGTTCTACGTCGTACGCGAGATGACGACAAGGCTGGGCGAGCGCGACCGGCCGGAGCCGGACTTGATGGTGGTGCCGCGCCGGGCGAGAAAGGGGCCCGAGCAGACCTCCTACGAGCCTGCGGACGTCAGGCTGGCCATCGAGGTGGTCTCGCAGGAGTCGGTGGAGCGGGATCGCACGGCGAAGCCCCAGAAGTACGCCCGGGCCGGCATCGAGCACTTCTGGCGCGTTGAACGCAATGGCGAGGAACCAGTGGTCTACGTCTACGAACTCGAACCCGCCAGCGGCACGTATGTCATCACCGGCATCCACCACCATCAGCTCAAGGTGGCCGTCCCGTTCCCCATCGAGATGGAACTGACCCTGGACTGATCGGGGACGACCCGGGACCACCGCGACGGAACGACCGGCGGGAACCGGTGTCGTCATCCGGCCGCTGCCGCCAGTTCGTCCCTGCACAGCCGGTCGGACTGGCGGGTGGTCTCGGGGAGGCGGTAGCGCGGGGACAGGTCCAGGACGCGGGCGCAGGCTGTCGGCAGGTCGATCAGATGGCCGGTGGAGACGTAGACCGGTTTGACGCCGCTCTGGGTGCGCAGCGCGCGGCCGACCACCTCGCCGTCGTCCACCAAGTCGGCGTGGTCGCCGCGGTCCGGGCCGAGGGCGGCCGGGTCGTGCCGCCCGGTGAAGGGGGTCTTGGCGACGCCCGCGGTCGGCAGGCCGGTGAGCACCCCGAGGTGGCAGGCGAGGCCGAAGCGGCGCGGGTGGGAGCGGCCGTGCCCGTCGCACAGCAGCAGGTCGGGGGTGGTCGTCAGCTTGCGCAGCGCGGCGACCAGGGCGGGCAGCTCGCGGAAGGCGAACAGGCCCGGAACGTACGGGAAGGCGGTGGTCGCGACGGCGGTGGCGCGCTCGACCACGCCGAGGGTCGCCGTGTCGATCACCACGACGGCGGCCGCGACCAGGTCGCCGGTGCCGCGCCCGTCGCCGGCGTAGGCGACGTCGAGGCCCGCGACCAGGCGGGGCGCGGCCGGCCCGGGGCCGCGGTGGTCGGTGTGCGGCCGCAGCCGCTCCTGGAGTGCGAGGGCTTCGGCCTCGCCGGCCGGCCAGGCATAGGGGACGTCCAGCCGCACCGGCGTCAACCGCCTTCCACGGTACGGCCGGTGGTGTCGGCGGCGTCGGCGTCCGCGTCGCCCGACGGACCGGTAGCGGTAGCGGTACCGCTACCGCTACCGGTCTGCGCCGCGCGACGCGCCTCCGCGGCCTTCGTCGCGGCCCGGTAGCGGCGTGCGGCCTGCCGCAGCGCGCGCTCCGGGTCGATGCCCGCGGACTGCGCGGCGGCGGCCTCCGCGAGCAGGTGGTCGCCGAGCGCGGTCTCGTCGCCGGCACCGGGCGCGGCCGGGACGGCGGGCAGCGGGAGTCCCGCGGCCCGCGCGCGGCCGGCGAGCTTCGCCGCGAGCGCGAGGGCGGGGGCGGCGACCGGGACGCCCTCGGTGACGGACTCCCGGGCCTTCTCGGCGCCCTTGCGCCGCAGCCAGATCGCGTGGACCTCCTCCGGGGTCCGGGCCTGCTCGTCGCCGAAGATGTGCGGGTGGCGGTGGATCAGCTTGGTGATCAGGCCCGCGGCGACGTCGTCGATGCCGTACGGCTCCTCCGGGTCGCCCTCGGCGATGGCCGCGTGGAAGACCACCTGGAGCAGCACGTCGCCCAACTCCTCGCGGACGGCGGTCCGGTCGCCCTCCTCGATCGCCTCGACGAGTTCGTACATCTCCTCGATGCCGTACGCGGCGAGGTCCTCGTGGGTGCGGGTGCTGCTCCACGGGCACTCGGCCCTGATCCGGTCCATCACCCGCACCAGGTCGAGCAGTCGCGCGCCGGGCAGGTCGTACGACCCCGGCAGCAGCTCCAGTTCGGGCATCGCGACCCGGCCGGAGCCGCCCAGCCGGGCCAGCTCGTCGGTGACGGCCGGGTCCGCGCCGGCGTCCGGCGGCAGGTACACCACGGTGCGGCCGCCCGCGGTGGCGTCCACCAGCTGCTGCCCGGTCGGGTGCGCCGTCTCGACGGTGACGCCGGCCTGCCGCAGGTAGGGCAGCTGCGGGTGGTCCGGGTCCGCGCACAGCACGCGGTCGGCGTCGCGCAGCACCTGCCACGCGGGCCAGGAGAGCAGGCCAGGCGCGACCCGGTCGCTCATGGTGAGCAGCACCAGGCGCCCGGGGGGCACGGCGGCGGGTTCTTCGGTCACCCCTCGAACGTACCGCGCGCCGCCGGCCCGGCGATCACCCGCCCGGCGATCGACGGGGCGGGCGGCCGGGCGCGGGCGGGCGACGAGGCGGTCAGGGTCCGGCGAGGCGCTCAGGTCCGGCGGAGCGCTCAGGTCCGGCGAGGCGCTCAGGCGACGTCGGTGGGCGCGGCGGTGTCGTCAGGGCTCGTCACCGGGGTCTTGTCGATCACCCACGGGTCCTTGACCTTGCCGATGGACGCGCTCTTGCCGTCCCAGACGCCGTACCGCGGGTTGATGTGCACATGGAGCGACTTGGCGGTCTGCACCATGTAGTCCTCCAGCGCCTTCTCGCCGCCGTCGCTGCCCGGCTGGTACCCGAGCGCCGCGATGATCTTCGTGATCGCGATCTTCTCGTGCAGGTAGCTGTCGATCTGGTCGGGCGGCGTGCCGTACTGCGCGAGCATGCCGGCCTCGTAGCTCTTCTGGGAGCCGCCGGCGAGCTGCTGCACCTCGGCGTCGTACTCCCGCTGCACCTCGCCCGCGGACACCGTCAGCCCCTTGTCGGCGAGCGCCTTGTCCACCACCTGGGTCTGCACGATCACGTTGAGCACCTGGGTCGGCAGCTGGGTGGCGCCGGACACCGCCTGCGCGGCCTGCGGGTTTCCGTTCGCGGCCGTCCGCAGGTCCGACACGCGCGCCTGCACGGTCGACACGGTGACCCGCTGGTCGCCGACCACCGCGGCCGCGCCCGTGCGGTTGGGCCCCGACCCGCACGCGGTCAGTGCGGGCGAGGCCAGCAGCAGTGCGACTGCGGCGGTGGAGACGGCGGTACGGCGGCGGACCATGGGTGCCTCCCGGCGGGTGACGGCGGGGAACAGCGGGGAGGTTCTCCTCGCGTCTCGCGTCTCGCGTTCCTGGCGTGATGGATGATCGAGCACGAGGATATTGACCAACGGCGGCCGATATCCAGCACTCTGCACAACGTGATCCGGGCCGGGAGGGTTGCGGCCGGTCAGCCGGTGGGAAGCAGCTGCTTCGGGCAGGTGTTCAGCACCTTGCGCATGGCGGCCTGCTCGGCGGAGGTGACCGAAAGGCCGTACTTCTTCTTCACGGCGACCTGGCGGGCCACGTAGGAGCAGCGGAACGACGTGTTCGGGGGCAGCCAGGTGGCGGTGTCGCCGTCGCTCTTGCGGCGGTTGGTGGAGGAGTCGACGGCGAGCAGGTTCAGCGGGTCGTTGGCGAAGTCCTCGCGGCGGTCCTTGGACCACTGCTGGGCGCCCTTCTGCCAGGCGTCGGACAGGGCCACGGCGTGGTCGATGTCGACCTTGCTGGCGCCGCGCTTGTAGACGATCCGCGTGCCGGTGTACGGGTCGGCGAGGGTGCCGCCGGTGATGACGCAGTCCTTGGTGCCGGCCCGGTACGTCTTCTTGGTGAGGTCGCGCTGCAGTATGTCGTCGCGGGTGTCGCAGTGGTTGTGGTCCACGTCGGCCCAGGCGGGGCCGAATTGGTCGCGGGAGTAACCGGTCTTCGGGGCACGGCCCTTGACCTTCAGGGCGTTCGCGGCGGCCAGCGCACTGCCGTGGGCGGCGCTCGGGGTGGCACCCGGATCGCCGCCGGTGGCACCGGTGTTGCCGCCGCTGCTCGCGCTGCTGGTGGGGTCCGCGCCCAGGCTGGTGTCCTTGCACCCGGCGACGCCCAGCGTCGCGGCCAGTACCGCCGTGCAGGCCAGCGCCCGCGTCCTGCGTATGCCCATCGATCACACCTCGGAAGTTCGCTCGTCCGGGGCGCCACCCGCCCCTCCCGCCCTGCCGAACGGCAGGTCCTACCCCTGAACCTGCCCCAACCAGGCGAGCGTACGGCGCACTTCCGCCGGGAAGGGGTGGTGGAGTCCGCGCACCCGCTCGGCGTCGTAGAGCAGGCGGGTCAGCACGTCGCGGGCCGCGTGCCGGTCGCCGACGGACAGCAGCAGGTGCCCGATCCGGCGCCGGATCTCCAGCGGCGGCCCGGGGTCGGTGGCGGCCCAGCGCTCGAAGTAGGGCAGCAGGACGCGGTATTCGGACAGCGCGGAGGTGGTGTCGCCCAACTGCTCCAGGCACTGCGTCGCTTCGTAGCGGTACTGCAGGGCCTGCCGGTCCGCGCCGCCGTACTGGGAGGCGAACTCCTCGGACAGCCGGCGCAGTTCGGGCAGAGCGCGGCGGTACTGGCCGTCCTCCATCAAGGTGGCGGCGTACTGCTTGCGCAGGCTGCGCAGCACCGGGGAGTGCTCGCCGTGCTTCTCTGCGGCGGCCGGCAGCAGCCCGCCGAGCACGTCCACGGCCTGGGTGATCCGGCCCGCGGCCAGCAGCCGGCGCACCTCGTCGACGGCTGCGGCCAGGTCGGGGCCGGCGGAGTTCACCGCCGGCGGGTAGGCGGGGCGTTCGGGCAGCGGCGCGGGCGCGGGCTTGTCCGGCCAGGGGGCGTGCGGGCGCAGGAACGGCCGGGTGGGGTCCATCGGGCCGAGCGGCGCGGAGCGGGGCCCGCCGGGCGGCACCAGGGCGACGAGCTGCCGGAAGGCGTCCTGCGCGTCCTCCGGGCGGTCCTGCGGGTCCTTCGCCAGCAGCCGCAGCACCAGGGCCTCCAGCGGCTCGGGCACCTGGGGGCGTATGCGGCGCAGCGGCGTCGGCGGCTCGTACAGGTGGCCGTGCAGCACGCCGAGCGCCGTCGGCGCCCCGAACGGCACCTCGCCGCCGAGCAGTTCGTGCAGCACCACGCCCAGGGCGTACAGGTCGGTGCGCGGGCCGATGGCGCCGCCCATCGCCTGCTCGGGCGCCATGTACGCGGGGCTGCCGATCGGCGAGCCGGTGTGGGTGAGCCGGGTGGTGTCGGTGTCCATCACGGACGCGACGCCCAGGTCGAGCACGGTGACGGTGCCGTCGGTCCTGATCATCACGTTGCGCGGCTTGAGGTCGCGGTGGACGATCGGGACGGCGTGCACGGCCGACAGCGCGGCGCACAACTGCGCGCCGACGGCGACCGCCCACGGCCACGGGTAGGGCGTGTGCGCGGCCAGGTGGTCGCCGAGGTCGCTGCCCTCCACGTACTGCATCACCAGATACAGCTCGTCGCCGTCGGCGCCCGCGTCGTGCACGGTGACCAGGCCGGGGTGGTCGACCTGGGCGGTGACCCGGCACTCGCGGTCGAACCGCTGCCGCAGCTCCTCCACGTTGTCCCCGCCGGCGACCTTGTCGGGGCGCAGCAGCTTCACCGCGACCCGGCGGTCCAGCCGCCGGTCGTACGCGGTCCACACCTGCCCCATGCCGCCCTGGCCGATGATCGCGGCCAGTTCGTACCGCCCGGCGATGAGCCGACCGGTCACCTGGCCCCCTCGCCCTCACCGCTGTCCTGGCTGTCGCCGCGCTCCTTGCGCAGGAAGTCGCTCAGCTCGTCGAGTTCGGCCCGGACCTGGTCGATGCGGGGGGCCGGCGGCGGGGTGGGACGGGGCACGGGGGTCGGGGTGGCGGGACGGTTCACCGGCGGCGGGGTGGACGGGCCTTGGTTCACCGGCGCGTTCGGCACGCTGGGCATGCTGGGTATGTTCGGCGCGCCCTGCATCGGGGCCGGGTGGGCGGCCGGACCGGGGTACTGCCGCGGGGCCGGGTAGCCCTGGTGCGGCGGGGGCACCATCGGGCCGCCGGTGCCGTAGCCGGTGGCGTACGGGTTCGGCTGCGGGTAGCCGGCCGCGGCGGGCCACCCCTGGTGGCCGGTGCGGTACCTGAGGATGTCGGCGACCAGGAAGTACACCGCGCCGCCGAACATGCAGATCAGGATGAGGGTGCCGCCGGTGTTGGCCTGCCAGTCGTTGTCGTCGTCGGACAGCCCGAAGCAGACCACGGCGATCACCGCCATGCCGACCGCGACGGCCAGCATCAGCCAGTCGGAGGTGCGCTTGCGCAGCACCGCCAGGTACAGCATCGAGCACCACGCGAGGAAGCCCAGGGTGACCACCGGCAGCACGGTGAGGATCACCCGCAGCACGACGGCAGTCGTGGGGTGTGCGGGCTTGGGCCCCTGCGTCACCGGACCTGGGCCGTACATGTGGGTGCTCCTGGGTCGTCGGGCCACGGACGGCGGGCGGTGACTGCTCGACGTCCGCCGCCACACGGACACCGCGGGTGCCCGCGCCCACCCATCGGCGAACACCCTGTGAGCGTATCGGCCGCAGAGCGCGGCCGTCCCCCGCTCACCCCCGACCTGTGGATAACTATTTCGGCCGGCCCGGTTCCCCGGCGCGACCCGGCGTCCGTGCACCGTCCGTGCTTCGCCCGCGCTTCGCCCGCGCCTTCGCCCGCGGACGCCGGGGCGGGGACCGTTCGCGGCACCCGGTCGGTGCCCGTGCCGCGCGGGGTCCCGCCGGCACAGCGTCGTCCCGTATCTTTTCCGGCAGACCCCGACCCCGCTTCCGCTGGAGGACGACGATGGACAGGGCCGAGGCCGTCATCCCGGCGCAGGAGGCCGACGCCGACGCCGATGCCGTGGCGGGCGCGGGCGCGGCCAAGGCCGCCGGCGGGGCCGGCGGCACCGGGCTGCGGCTGCGCAGGTTCGGCGCCGGCGCGGACCCCTACGTGCTCGCGGTCGTCTTCTTCGCCGCCTACACCGCGCTGTCGGTGACCCGCTACCGGCAGTTGCTCACGATGTCCTGGGACCTGGGCATCTTCGAGCAGGCGATCAAGTCCTACGCCCATCTGCACGCGCCGGTCGCGGACCTCAAGGGCCCGGGGTTCAACATCCTCGGCGACCACTTCAGCCCGATCACCGCGCTGATCGCGCCCTTCTACCGGGTCTTCCCGACCCCGGTGACGCTGCTGGTCGCCCAGGCGCTGCTGTTCGCGGTGTCGGTGATCCCGGTGACCCGGGTCGCCGGGCTGCTGCTCGGGCGGGGCCGCGGGCTCGCGATCGGGGTGGCTTACGCACTGTCGTGGGGCGTGCAGAAGGCCGTCCAGTTCGACTTCCACGAGATCGCGTTCGCGATGCCGCTGCTGGCCTTCTCCCTGGAGGCGGTGCTGCGCAAGCGCTGGGCGGCGGCGATGTGGTGGGCGGTGCCGCTGGTCTTCGTCAAGGAGGACATGGGTGTCACGGCCGCCGCGATCGGTGTGATCGTGTGGTGGCGCACCCGGGAGGAGCGGGGCGCCGAGGCGGTGGACGCGGCGCGCGCCGACACGGACCACGGTACGGACACCGGCACCGCGCCGGGCGAGCCCGCCGCGGAGTCCGGCACCGGTCCCGCCACCGCCGGCCCCGCTTCCGCCACCGACCCCGGCACCGAGGGCGACGGCCGCACCGGTCACGGCGCCCACGGCGGGCGGCTGTCCGACGCCCTGCGCTTCGGCCCCTGGGCGATCGGCCTGGCCGGCTTCGGGGTCGCCATGTCCGCCCTCGCCTTCGCCGTGATCATCCCGGCGTTCAACAAGACCGGCGGGTACGACTACTGGAACAAGCTGAACGGCAACGGCGCCCCGATGCCCGGGCACATCCCGTTCGACACCGCGGCCCACACCCTGCTGTGGATTCTGCTGCCCACCACCGGGCTGCTCGCCCTGCGCTCCCCGCTGATCCTCGCCGCGCTGCCCACCATCGGCTGGCGGTTCGTCTCGCACGACGACCACTACTGGGGCACCGACTGGCACTACAGCGCGGTGCTGATGCCGGTGGTCATGCTCGCCCTCGTGGACGCCGCCGTGACCTCCCGGCGCAGCCCGCGCCCCTGGCTGCGCTCCTACGCCTCCGGGCTGCCCGCGGCCGCGGCCGGCGCCGCCCTGGCGCTGACCTTGACCCTCCCCCTGGCATCGCTCAGCCACTCGGCCACCTACAAGGTCGACGCCCGCACCAAGGCGATCGAGCACACCCTCGACGAGATCCCCGACGGCGCCACCGTGGAGGCGAACGTCGGCCCGATCAGCCACCTGGTGCACCGCACCACCGTGTACTGGGTCGGCGACACCCAGGGCGTCACCCCGCAGTACATCGCGATCGACAACACATCCGGCTGGGCCGGCGACCCGGTGACGTACGCCAAGCAGCTGCACCCGGCCGCCACCTACAGCATGGTCGCCGACAACCAGGGATATGTGGTGCTCCACCTCACATCGGGCGGCCGGTAGGGCAAGCCGGTGGAACGGGCCGGTACCACGCCGAGGCGCCCGCCGTACCGCGGGCGCCTCGTGCAGCCGGGCACCCGGCTGCCCCGCGCCTAGTTGTCGAGCACCGTGGTCAGGAACTGCGCGGTCCACTGGAGCAGTTCGCGGCCCACCACCGGCTTCCCGCCGATCCGGGCGGTCGCCGGGCGCGGCACCAGCACCTGCTTCGTGGCGTGCCTGATCACCGAGCGCGGGTAGATCCGGCCGAGCCGCAGCTCCTGGGACTCGCGCAACTCGACCGGCCCGAAGCGGACGTTGCCGCCCTGGAGCGTGATGTCGCCGACGCCGACCTTGCGGGCCAGTATCCGCAACGCGGCCACCAGCAGCAGGTTCTCCACCGGCTCGGGCAGCTTGCCGTAGCGGTCGGTCAGCTCCTCGCGCACCGCGGCGATGTCCTCCTCGCTGTTCGCGGCGGCGATCGACCGGTACGCCTGGAGCCGCAGCCGCTCGCCGGGCGCGTAGTCGTGCGGGACGTGCGCGTCGACCGGCAGCTCGATCTTCACGTCCAGCAGCTCCTCCTCCGGCTCGCCGCCGCTCTCCAGCGCGTTGCGGTAGTCCGCGACGGCCTCGCCGACCATCCGCACGTACAGGTCGAAGCCGACCCCCGCGATGTGCCCGGACTGCTCGCCGCCGAGCAGGTTGCCCGCGCCGCGGATCTCCAGGTCCTTCATCGCGACGTACATGCCCGCGCCCATCTCGGTGTGCTGGGCGATGGTGGCCAGCCGCTCGTGCGCGGTCTCGGTGAGCGGCTTCTCCGGCGGGTACAGGAAGTACGCGTAGCCGCGCTCGCGGGAGCGGCCCACCCGGCCGCGCAACTGGTGGAGCTGGGAGAGCCCGAAGGTGTCGCCGCGCTCGACGATGAGGGTGTTGGCGTTGGCGATGTCGATGCCGGACTCCACGATCGTGGTGGACACCAGCACGTCGAACCGCTTCTCCCAGAAGTCCACCACCACCTGTTCGAGCTGCGACTCCCCCATCTGCCCGTGCGCGGTGGCGATCCGCGCCTCCGGCACGATGGCGCGCAGCCGCGCCGCGGCCCGGTCGATGGACTCCACCCGGTTGTGGATGTAGAACACCTGGCCCTCGCGCAGCAGTTCGCGGCGGATGGCGGCGCCGATCTGCTTCTCCTCGTAGGGGCCGACGAACGTCAGCACCGGGTGGCGCTCCTCGGGCGGGGTGGTGATGGTGGACATCTCGCGGATGCCGGTGACCGCCATCTCCAGCGTGCGCGGGATCGGCGTCGCGGACATGGTGAGCACGTCGACGTTGGCGCGCAGCTTCTTGAGCTGCTCCTTGTGCTCGACGCCGAAGCGCTGCTCCTCGTCGACGATGACCAGGCCGAGGTCCTTGAACTTCGTCTCCGACGAGAAGAGCCGGTGGGTGCCGATCACCAGGTCGACGGAGCCCTCCCGCAGCCCCTCCAGGACCGCCTTCGCCTCGCTGTCGGTCTGGAACCTCGACAGCGCGCGGACGTTCACCGGGAACTGGGAGTACCGCTCGGCGAAGGTGCCCATGTGCTGCTGCACCAGCAGGGTGGTCGGCACCAGGACCGCCACCTGCTTGCCGTCCTGGACCGCCTTGAACGCGGCGCGCACCGCGATCTCGGTCTTGCCGTACCCGACGTCGCCGCAGATCAGCCGGTCCATCGGCACGGACTTCTCCATGTCCGACTTGACCTCGGCGATGGTGGTCAGCTGGTCGGGCGTCTCCGCGTACGGGAAGGCGTCCTCCAGCTCGCGCTGCCAGGGCGTGTCGGGGCCGAAGGTGTGGCCGGGCGCGGCCATCCGCGCGGAGTACAGCCGGATCAGGTCGGCGGCGATCTCCTTGACCGCCTTCTTCGCGCGCGCCTTGGTCTTGGTCCAGTCCGCGCCGCCGAGCCGGTGCAGCGAGGGGGCCTCGCCGCCCACGTACTTGGTGACCTGTTCGAGCTGGTCGGTGGGGACGAAGAGCCGGTCGCCGGGCTGGCCGCGCTTGGCCGGGGCGTACTCCACCACGAGGTACTCGCGGGTGGCGCCCTGGACGGTGCGCTGCACCATCTCCACGTAGCGGCCGACGCCGTGCTGCTCGTGCACGATGTAGTCGCCGCCGGTGAGGGTGAGCGGGTCGATGGTCTTGCGGCGCCGCGACGGCATCCGGCCCATGTCCTTGGCCGTGGAGCGCTGCCCGGACAGGTCGGTCTCGGTGAGCACCGCGAGCTTCAGCGCGGCGTCCACGAAGCCGTGCTCCAGCGAGCCGGTCGCCACGTGCACCACGGAGGGCGCCAGCATGGCCGGGTCGGTCAGCTCCGGGTCCAGCCGGGCCGCGATGCCCTCGCCGCCCAGCACCTCCACCAGCCGCGCCGCCGGGCCGTGGCCCTCGGTGACGTAGAGCGTGCGCCAGCCCTCGGCGAGCCAGCCCTTGGTGTCGGCGAGCGCGCGGGCGGTGTCGCCGCGGTACAGCTCGGGGGCGTGCATGCCCAGCCGCAGGGTGTCGCCGAACTCCAGCTCGGGCCCGAGCGAGGGGCGCTCGTCGTACGGTCCGGCGGGCGCGGCGCCCTGCTCGTCGGCGGCGAACGGGCTCACCGACCACCACGGGGTGCCGAGGCGGCGGGCGTGCTCCCGGATGTCGGCGATGGACCACAGGGAGGCGGCGCCCAGGTCGATCGGCGCGGCGCCCCCGCCCGCCGAGGCCGCCCAGGACGCCTCCAGGAACTCCCGGGAGGTCGCCACCAGGTCCGCGGCCCGGGTGCGGACCCGTTCCGGATCGCAGACCACCGCCATCGAACCGGCCGGCAGCACGTCGAGCAGCAGCTCCATGTCGTCGACCAGCACCGGGGCCAGCGACTCCATGCCCTCGACCGCGATGCCCTCGGCGATCTTGCCCAGCAGCTCGTCCAGCTCGGGGTGCTCGGCCGCCAGGGCCGCCGCCCGGGCCCTGACCTGCTCGGTCAGCAGCAGCTCGCGGCAGGGCGGCGCCCACAGGCCGTGCTCGGCGACTTCCAGGGAGCGCTGGTCGGCGACCTTGAAGTAGCGGATCTCCTCGACCTCGTCGCCCCAGAACTCCACCCGCAGCGGGTGCTCCTCGGTGGGCGGGAAGACGTCGAGGATGCCGCCGCGCACCGCGAACTCGCCGCGCTTCTCGACCAGCTCCACCCGGGCGTACGCGGCCGCCGCCAGTCCGTCGACCACGGCGTCCAGATCCGCGCTGCCACCGCTGCGCAAGGACACCGGCTCCAGGTCGCCGAGCCCCTTGACCTGCGGCTGGAGCACCGACCTGATCGGCGCGACCACCACCTGGACCGGGCCGGCCACCACGTCGTCGGCGTGCGGATGGGCCAGCCGGCGCAGCACCGCCAGCCGCCGGCCCACGGTGTCGCTGCGCGGGGACAGCCGCTCGTGCGGCAGCGTCTCCCACGACGGGTACTCCGCCACCGTGTCCGGCGGCAGCAGGGAGCGCAGCGCCGCGGCCAGGTCCTCGGCCTCGCGGCCGGTGGCGGTGACCGCGAGCACCGTACGGCGCGCGCGGGCGGCCAGCGCGGCGACCACCAGGGGGCGCGCGGCGGGCGGACCGACCAGGTCCACCTGCGGGCGGTTGCCCGCGGCGGCGGACTCGACCGCCTCGGCGAGAGCGGCGTCCTCGACGACGACGTCGACCAGACCGTTCAGACTCATCAGGGTTCCGTCCCGAAAGAAGAGGGCCCGAAAGAAGAGGGCAGAGCAACGCGAAGCGCCCGACACGTCGCACGGGCCGGGGGTACCTCCAGCGTACGACGTACCGGTGACAGCCACCGCCGGACCGCTCCTGGCGCCTCCGCGCCCGGGGAGCGTGCTGCTACGTTGCCAGCTTCGGGCCCGGCACACCGGGCCCCGGAAACCGAGGATTGTGGGGAGGGGCCTTGAGAGAGGCAGATCAGGGGCGCCGCGGGGGGCCGCGCGGAGCGTGGACGGTGGCGGTGGCCGCCGTCGTCGCGGGCGCACTGTCCTGGACGGGTGTGGCGCAGGCCGCACCGGCCAGGAGCGGCGCGAGCGCCGCGGGCAGCACGGCGGGCAGCACAGCCGGCACCGCGCGCGACACGCTGCAGGGGGACTTCGCGAGCGCCGCGAAGGAGTTCCACGTGCCCGAGGGCCTGCTCATGGCGGTGGCCTACCACCAGTCGCTGTGGGACACGCACGCCGGAGCACCCAGCACCACCGGCAACTACAACGTCATGGGCCTGACCCATGTGGACACCGCCGCCCTGCGGGCCGCGGGCACCGCGCCGGACACCGGCCAGCGCGGTGAGGGCGGCAGTGCCGCCCCGACCACGCCGCGCGCCACCGCCACACCGTCGGCGGCCGGCCCGACCGCCGCCTACCGCACGCTGGACGCGGCGGCCGCGCTGACCGGGACGTCGCAGGCGCGCTTGCGCAGCGACCCGCTGCAGAGCGTCCGGGGCGGCGCCGCGCTGCTCGCGCACTACGAGAAGCAGCTGGCCGGCTCCCTGCCGGCCGACCCGGGCGCCTGGTACGGCGCCGTGGCCCGCTTCAGCCAGTCCACCGACGCCCAGGGCGCCGGCCAGTACGCGGACCGCGTCTACACCACGCTGCGGGCCGGGGCCTCGCGCACCACCGCCGACGGCCAGCTGGTCACGCTCGCGGCCGAGCCGGCCGTGGCGCCCAGGACCTCGGCCCTGAAGGACCTCGGCCTGCCGTCGGCGACCGCGGAGGCCGCGCAGGAGACGAAGGCCGGCGCGGCCGGTACCGCCACCCCCGCCGCGAACCCGACGCCCGAGTGCCCGTCCGGCCTGACGTGCAACTACGTGCCGGCCGCTTACAAGCAGACCGACCCGAACGACAAGTCGAAGTACGGCAGTTACGACCTGGCGAACCGCCCGGCCGACGGCAACTCCATCAAGTACATCGTCATCCACGACACCGAGGGCAGCTACAGCAGCGCGCTGGGCATATTCCAGGACCCGACGAAGTACGCCACCCCGCACTACATCGTGCGCTCGTCCGACGGGCTGGTCACCCAGGTCGTGCAGACCAAGAACGTGGCCTGGCACGCCGGCAACTACTACATCAACGCGCACTCGATCGGCATCGAGCACGAGGGCATCGCGATCTCCGGCGCGTCCTGGTACAGCGAGTCGCTCTACGAGTCGTCGGCGGCGCTGGTGCGCTACCTGGCGAACCGGTTCGACGTGCCGCTCGACCGGCAGCACATCCTCGGCCACGACGACGTGCCCTCGCCGCAGACCGCCCAGCTCACCAGCATGCACTGGGACCCGGGCCCGTACTGGAACTGGTCGCACTACCTCGACCTGCTCGGCGCCACTCCCGGTGGCGGCGGCACCCCGGTGGTGGGCGGCGAGGTCACCATCGACCCGCCGTTCACCTCGGCGAACGAGCCGACGGTCACCGGCTGCAGTTCCAACCCGTGCGCCGCGCAGCCGACCAGCTTCGTCTACCTGCGCACCTCGCCGTCCTCGTCGGCCGCGCTGATCGGCGACTCGGTGATGGCGGCCAACAAGGTCGCCAACGGCACCACGCAGGCCGCCGACGTGACCGACAAGGCGGTCGCCGGGCAGTCGTTCGTCGTGGCCGGCGTCCAGGGCGACTGGACGGCGATCTGGTACGGCGGCCAGAAGGCGTGGTTCTACAACCCGGGCGGGCGGTTCGCGGTCGCGAACGGCAACACCGCGCGCCATGTGGTCACACCGGCCGGCAGCAGCGCGGTCCCGGTGTACGGCCGGGCCTACCCGGAGGCGTCCGCGTACCCGTCGGTGATCGCCGGGGTGGCGAGCGAGGACACCCAGATCGTGGCGCCGCTGGGCTACACGATCCCGGCCGGCCAGTCGTACGTCGCGGACGACCCGGTGAACGCCGACTACTACTACGCCAAGAACATCGACCAGAGCGCGCCGGGCGACCAGACGCGGGTGGTGGGCACGACCGTCTACTACCCGATCCGGTTCAACCACCGGCTCGGCTTCGTCAAGGCGAGCGACGTCACGGCGGGTTCGGCGGTGGTTCCGCCGGCCGGGACGTTCACCGCGGCGGGCCCGACCCGGATCATGGACACCCGCAACGGCACCGGCGTGACCAAGGGCGCGGTCGGCGCGGGCAAGACGATCAGCCTGCAGGTCGCGGGCAAGGGCGGGGTGCCCAGCAGCGGTGTGACCGGCGTGGTCATGAACGTCACCGCGGTCAGCCCGACCACCACCGGCCACGTCATCGTCTACCCCGACGGCACCACCCAGCCGAACACCTCCAGCCTCAACTTCCCCGCGGGCCGCACGATCGCGAACCTGGTCGTGGTGCCGGTGGTCAACGGCAAGGTGGACTTCTACAACTCGGCCGGCAGCGTCAACCTGCTCGCCGACGTCACCGGCTACTACACCTCGTCCAGCAGCGGGTCGCGGTTCGATCCGGTCGGCCCCGAGCGGCTGATGGACACGCGTGACGGCACCGGCGGGGTGACCGGTCCGGTGACGGCGGGGCAGACGGTCTCGCTCCAGGTCACCGGCGGCACCACCGGCATCCCCGACACCGGGGTGACGGCGGTGGTCATGAACGTCACCGCGGTCAGCCCGACCGCCACCGGCCACCTGATCGTCTACCCCGACGGCACCACCCAGCCGGACACCTCCAGCCTCAACTTCCCGGCGAAGACCACCATCCCGAACCTGGTGACGGTGCCGGTGGTCAACGGCAAGGTCGACTTCTACAACTCGGCCGGCAGCGTCAACCTGCTCGCCGACGTCACCGGCTACTACGCGGCGAGCGGTTCGCTCTTCCACTCCACCGGGCCGACCCGGCTGATGGACACCCGCAACGGCACCGGCGGCGTCAAGGGCGCGGTCGCCGGCGGCAAGACCGTCACCCTGCCGCTCACCGGCCACGGCGGCCTGCCCGCGAGCGGGGTGACGGCGGTGGTCATGAACGTCACCGCGGTCAGCCCGACCACCACCGGCCACGTCATCGTCTACCCCGACGGCACCACGCGGCCGAACACCTCCAGCCTCAACTTCCCGACCGGGCAGACCATCCCGAACCTGGTGGTGGTCCCGGTGGTCGACGGCAAGGTCGACTTCTACAACTCGGCCGGCAGCGTCAACCTGCTGGCGGACATCACCGGCTACTTCACGTCCTAGACGCCGGAACGCGCACGCCGCCCGCTGCGGGCGGCGTGCGCGGGGCACGTGACGCGGCGGCCCCGGAGCGCAGAAGTCCTGCGCATCCGGGGCCGCTTTGTGTCACGTGCGGGCCGGGGAACGGCCCGGCCGGGGTCCGGCCGGGCCGCCTTCCTAGTCGGTGGCGATCGCGTTCAGTACGTTCATCCGCGCGGCCCGGAAGGCCGGCAGGAGCGCGGCCAGCAGGCCGACGACCGCGGAGGCGACGAAGACGATCACGATCGTGCTCCACGGGATGCGCAGGATCTGCAACCCCTGGGAGGCGAGCACCTGCTGGGCGGCCGAACCCCAGCCCAGGCCGAGCGCGAGGCCGACCAGCGCGCCGAAGAGCGAGATGACCACCGACTCCAGCCGGATCATCCGCCGCAGCTGGCGCCGGGAGGTGCCGATCGCCCGCATCAGGCCGATCTCCCGGGTCCGCTCCACCACCGACAGCGCCAGGGTGTTGACCACGCCGAGCACCGCCACGATGATCGCCAGCGCCAGCAGCGCGTAGATCATGTAGAGCAGCTGGTTGACCTGGTCCTTGATCAGGTGCTTGTAGTCGGCCTGGTCGCGCACGTCGATCTGCGGGTAGTCGTGCGTCGCGGCCTTCAGGGAGGCGTACGCCTCCTTCTCCTTGCCGTCGGCGGCCTTGGCGAACATCAGGAAGTCACCGGGCATCTTGTCCGCCGGCAGGTAGGTCCGCGCGGTGTCGATGCTGGTGAACAGGGTGCCGTTCTCCAGGGCGGTGCCGCCCTTGGTGACCGCGGCGATCTTCAGGTGCGCGGTGCGCCCGCCGACCAGCGCCACGGTCATGGTGTCCCCGACCTTGACGTGGTTGTCCTTGGCGAACTGCTCCGGCACGGACATCGCGTCCTTGCCGTAGGCGTCGGACAGCTTGCCCTGCGTGGTCGCCAGCTGCACGTCCTGGGTGTAGGTGCTGTCGGCGGCGCTGAGCTGGCCCTTGATCTTCTTGCCGGACGGCGTGGTCAGGGTGCCGTTGACGATCGTGTAGTTGGTGATGTGGTCCAGGTCCGACGCCGACCTGATCGCCTTGGCGGCGGCCGGGGTGATCGGCTGCGAGCCGTTGCTGCCGACCTCGATGATGAAGTCCGCGCCGACGGACTTGTCGAGCTGGTCGTTGGCGGAGGCCACCATGGACGAGCCGACCACCGACATGCCGGCCACCAGCGCCAGGCCGATCATCAGCGCGGAGGCGGTGGCGCCGGTGCGGCGCGGGTTGCGCAGCGCGTTGCGCTCGGCGAGCCGGCCGATCGGGCCGAAGAACCGCAGCACCACGGCGCTGACCGCGCGGACCACCACGCCGGCGAGCAGCGGGCCGACGATGACGAAGCCGACCAGCGACAGCAGCACGCCGATACCGAGCATCCCGCCGCCCGAGGACGCCTTGTCCGACTGGGATGCCGCGACCAGGGCGAGCACGCCCGCGGCGCAGACCAGCACGCCGATCGCGGCCCTGATCCGGCCGGCCCTGGCGTCGGCCGGGGTGCCGGCGTCGCGCAGCGCGGCCATCGGGGAGATCTTCCCGGCCCGGCGGGCGGGGATGTACGCGGAGACCACGGTGACGACGACGCCGATGACGAGGCCGACGATCGGGGTGGTGGCCTTGATGGTCAGCTCGGAACTGTCCAGCTTCAGACCGGCCTTGCCCATCAGCTTCATCAGCCCGACGGCCAGACCGATGCCGCCGCCGATACCGACCACGGAGCCGCTGACACCGAGCATCACCGCCTCGATCAGCACCGACCGGTTGACCTGGCGGCGGCTGGAGCCGAGCGCCCGCATCAGGCCGATCTCCCGGGTGCGCTGGGCGACCAGCATGGAGAAGGTGTTGACGATCAGGAAGATGCCGACCAGGACCGCGATCCCGGCGAAGCCGAGCATCGCGTACTTCATGAAGTTCAGGAAGCCGCCGAGGTCGTCCTCCTGCTTCTTCGTGGTCTCCTTCGCGGTGTCGACCGTGTAGTGGCCGCCGATCGCCGCCTTCACGTTCGCCTTGAGCTGCTCGTCGGAGACGCCCTTGGCGGCGGTCAGGCCGTAGCCGGTGTAGGCGTCGGCGCGGCCGAGCAGCTTGGACTGCGCGACGGCGGTGTCCACGTAGACCACGGCGGCGCCGGGGTTGGTCGACTTGAAGGTGACGATGCCGCTGAGGGTGACCTTGAAGTCGCCGGGCTGCGCGATGACCCGCAGCGTGTCGCCGATCTTCAGGTGCTTCGCCTTGGCGGTGTCCGCGTCGATCACGGCGTCGGTGTCCGAGGTGGGCAGGTGGCCGGAGGTGAGCTTCACCGCCCTGGTCTCGGTGGAGTCCCAGTTGCTGACGACGGTCGGCGCGCCGGAGGACGGGCTGATCTTGTCGCTGTGCGCGTCGGCGACGGTGACGTCCTGGCTGGTGACGTCGGGCACCGAGGAGACCACGCCCTTCACGTGCGCCAACGTGCCCTGCAGGGAGGCGGGCAGGGTGTCCGGGATGCCGGTGGCCTGCTCGTTCTTCACCTCCTTGGCGCTGACGGTGACGTCGGAGGCGGTGTTGCCGAAGAGCCGGTCGAAGGTGGCGGTCATGGTGTCGGTGAAGACCAGGGTGCCGCAGATGAACGCCACCGACAGCAGCACCGCGACCCCGGACAGGGCCATGCGGCCCTTGTGCGCGAAGAAGTTGCGCACCGACGTCTTGAAGACGGTCACGAGGTCCTCCCGCGACCGTCGAAGGACTTCATCCGCTCCAGCACCGACTCGGCGGTCGGGCTGACCATCTCGTCGACGATCCGGCCGTCGGCGAGGTAGAGCACGCGGTCGGCGTAGGAGGCGGCGACCGGGTCGTGGGTGACCATCACGATGGTCTGGCCGAGTTCGTCCACCGAGCGGCGCAGGAAGCCGAGCACCTCGGCGCCGGCCCGGGAGTCCAGGTTGCCGGTCGGCTCGTCGCCGAAGATGATCTCCGGCCGGGCGGCCAGCGCCCGGGCCACCGCGACGCGCTGCTGCTGGCCGCCGGAGAGCTGGGTCGGGCGGTGCTTGAGCCGGCCGGCCAGGCCGACGGTCTCCACCACGCGGTCCATCCACTCGCGGTCGACCTTGCGGCCGGCGATGTCCATCGGCAGCGTGATGTTCTCCGCCGCGTTCAGCGTGGGCAGCAGGTTGAACGACTGGAAGATGAAGCCGATCTTGTCCCGGCGCAGCTGGGTGAGCTTCTTGTCCTTGAGGTGGGTGATCTCGGTCCCGCCGATCCAGATCCGGCCCTCGCTGACCGTGTCGAGACCGGCCAGGCAGTGCATGAGGGTCGACTTGCCGGAGCCGGAGGGGCCCATGATCGCGGTGAAGCGCCCGCGGGCGATGTCCACGTCCACCGCGTCCAGCGCGACCACCCGGGTCTCGCCCGAGCCGTACGCCTTGGTCACCGACCGTCCTGCGGCGGCAACGGCCGTACGTTCTCCGCTGCCCCCGGCTGTGGGAACCGTCATAGCCGTCGTCACTTCTGTCTCCCGTGGTGGTGTCGTCGTACGTGACCGCGTGCGTGCGGGGCGCCGATCGCCCTTGTGTCCATGAGCCTGCCGGAGCGTGCCGCACCTGACGATGGGGCAGGTCTCCGGATCGGGGGTGGGGCTATCCCCACCTCCGAGGTGCGGGCGAGCGGTTCCATCCCGCCCTATGACCGTAGGCACCGCCCGGCACCCGATCGTCATCCGCCGGTACGAACCGGTGGGCGCCGAAAGTAGGTGTCTCCCCCTAGGGGTCTGGTACCACGGTCGGAGACGCGGCTCAGGGTCGGCGGTCGGCGGCCCCGGCGGACGTGCCGTCAGGCGCCCGCGCGCAGCCCCGAGATGCCCACGTCGAGCGCGGCTTCGAGGTGGGTGAGCCGGCCGGTCTGCAGCAGGATCGACACCCCGCCCTGGATGCCGGCGAGCAGCGCCGCGGCCGCCCGTTCGGCGTCGACGCCCGGCGCGACCGCGCCCTGGTCGCGCATCGCCAGCACGCCGTCGGTGATCTTGCGCTGCCACTGTTCGAGCAGCCGCGCGGTCACCTCGCGCGAGGCGGGCGTGGTGCGGCTCAACTGGGTCATCAGGACCCCCAGCGGGCACGTCGTGCCCTGCTGGCGGTAGCGGGCGAGCACGGCGTCGCGCCACGCGTCCCAGGCCGCCCAGGAGGTCAGGTCGCTCAGGTACGGCTCCTGGTCCAGCAGCACCCGGTCCGCCTCGTATTCCGCGACGGCGTACATCAACTGCTCCCGGCCGCCGGGGAAGTAGTGGAAGAGCTGGCTCTTGCTGGTCGCGGTCACCCGGCAGACGTCGTCCAGGGTGGTGGCGACCGCGCCCCGGGCGCGGATCTCGGCGGCGGCGCCCTCGACGATGCGCTGCCGGGTGGCCCGGCCCTTCGCGGTGAACCTGACCGGCTGCTGCGTCATGCCCCCAGCGTCGCACACCGCGGCACGTTTTCTGGACTTGCTGGTCCACTTTCTGGGTGCCACGCTCGGCCCTGCCACCAAGGAGCACCACCAGGCGTCGGGAGAACGCCGAGGTCGCGAGACGGGTGGCACCGGTCGGCGCGCCGCAGCACCGCGTGCCACCGCGGACACCAGTCGGGGGCAGCACCCAGGAGGACGACAGTCATGGAACGGCGATTCGACGGCAGGACCGCCCTGGTCACCGGCTCGACATCGGGCATCGGGGCGCAGGTCGCCCGCACCCTTGCCGCCCAGGGCGCGCTGGTCGTGGTCAGCGGCCGGCGGGCCGAACGCGGCGAGGCGGTGGCGGAGGAGATCGAGGCGGCCGGCGGCCGGGCGGTGTTCGTGCCGGCCGACCTCGCGGCGGGCGGCGCGGCCGTACGCGGCCTCGCGGACGCGACCCTGGCCGCGGTCGGCGGCCGGCTGGACATCCTGGTCAACAACGCGGCGCTGCTGCTCGAACCGCGCCCGACCGCCGAGGTGGACGAGGCGACCCTGGACGCCGCCTACGCGGTCAGCGTGAAGTCCGCCTTCCAGCTCACCGGCGCGCTGGTGCCCGCGATGGCCGAGCGCGGCAGCGGCGTCGTGATCAACATGGGCTCCATCAGCGGCACGAGCGGCTGGGCCAACTCCGCCCTCTACAGCATGACCAAGGCCGCGGTGCACTCCCTGACCAAGTCCTGGGCGGCGGAGTACGGTCCGCGCGGCGTACGGGTCAACGCGGTCGCCCCCGGCCCGACCGCGACCGAGGAGAACATCGCCCACGCGGACCAGCTCGCGCCGCTCCTGGCGACCACTCCCTCGGGCCGTCTCGGCCGCCTGGACGAGGTGGCCGCGGCGGTGGCCTTCCTCGCCTGCGACGAGGCGTCGCACATCCACGGGGCGATCCTGCCGGTGGACGGCGGGTTCACGGCGGTGTGAGCGGTACGGGCGGAGGGCGCGGCGGACCGGGCGGACCTGCGGGCGGGGCATGCGGCCGGGGCAGGCGGCCGGGCCGGGCGGCCGCCTTGCGGGCCGGGGCCCTTGCCCGGGGTGCCTTGCCCGGGGCGGCTCAGCTCATGGTGAGGCGGACCGGGCGGACCCCTCCGACCAGGGCGGACAGCGCGCGGTCGATGTCCGCGCCGACGTACCAGTCGCCGGTGTGGTCGACCGCGTAGACCCTGCCGTCGGGGTCGATCGCCAGCAGCGCGCCGGACCCGGACTCCTCGCCGATCGGGCTGATCTCGGTCTCCAGGGCGCGCCCGAGGTCGCCGAAGGTGCGGGCCAGGTGCAGGCCGCGCAGCGGGTCGACGACGACCGGAGCGGGCGCGACCTGCCGGCCCGGCCCGGACACCGGGGGGATGGTCAGACCGCCGAACTCCGCCCACGCCTCGACGGCGGCCGGGAAGACCGCGTGCTGGTGGCCGCCCGGCGACAGGTGCCCGCGCAGCCGGTCCGCCCACTCCTCGGCCTGCTTGATGTCCCAGCGGCCCGGCTGCCACCCGGCCGCCCGCAACGCGGCGTCGACGCCCACCGGGAAGCGCGTGCCGCCGGCCGTGCCCGCGCTCACGCCCGCCCCACGCCGGGGTCGAACGGCCGCACCCCGAAGTGCGCGAGCAGCGGCGCGCAGGAGCGGCAGGGCGGCGCGTAGGCGCCGTGCGCGGGGTCGCCGTCCTCGCGTATCCGGCGCGCGGTGAGCTTGGCGCCGCGAAGCGCCTTGCGGGCCTCGCCCTGGGTGAGCGGGCGGCGCGAGGCCCGCTTGCCGCGGGTCGCCTCCACCGCCGTCAGGTGACGTGAAATCAGCACCGGTTCGGGGCACCGCCCGGTGAACCGCTCGCGCTGGGCGACCGGCAGCGCGTCCAGGAACTCCTGCACGATCGGGTGGAGCACGGGCGGCTGCTCCCCCTTGGCGCCGGTGCAGGTCAGCACCTCGTCGCGGATGGACAGCGCGGCCGCGATCGCGGGCAGGATGCCGTCCCTGCGGTGCCGCAGCACCGGGGGCTCCAGCGGGTCGCGGGCAGCGCTCCAGCTCAGCCTCGGGTCGGCGGTGCCCGCCGCTGGTAGGCGAGTTGTCATATCCTGCCCCGTTCCGTCATCCATCCGCCCAAGGCGGCAGCTCCCCCGTATGCCGAATCAGAGTGCCAAACAGGCCATCCGATGGGGAAGCGGAACGCGGTGTGGCGACCTTCCTGTGTGGGCCATGTCACCGTCTTGTGACGTTACGTCGGCGCCATGGACACGCAGCGCGCACATCTGCCGCCGTTCACCGGCCGGCCGCCGGCACACAGCGCGGTCACAGCGTCACCGCGCGCCGTTTACGGGGCCGTTCGCGACCGGGAGGATCGGATCGGCGCCGCGAACCGGCGCCGATCCCCCCACACACACGACCCAGGGAACGTGACCCCATGCACCGTGCCCGAAGAGACGCGGACGCCCCGAGCGCCCGCCGTGTACGACGTGTCCCCCGCCCGCGGCGTCCCCCACGCGCCCGGGCCCGCGCCGCCGCCCTCGCCGTGCTGCCCGCGCTGCTGCTGGCGGCCGGCTGCTCGTCCGGCTCCTCAGGTTCCACCGACGCCGACGGCGGCAAGGGCGGCGGGCGTTCCGCGGCCCAGGCGTCGGTCGACGCCGGCAAGGCGCCGCTGAGCGTGGCCCAGCTCTCCCGCGCGCTCGTCACCGACCATGACGTGCCCGGCTGGGTGATCGAGATGACGCAGACCGACGACGGCACCGCGACCACCGCGCCGGCCGGGGGCTTCGACCCCGACGACCTGGGCGCGCAGGACGACACCAGCGGCTCGCCGGTGCTGGTCGCCGACAAGCCCGAGTGCCGGCCGCTGGCCGACGTCAGCAGCTCGCAGCCCGCGATCCACCGGATGGCGTCGGTCGGCGCCACCTTCGCCGAGGCCACTCCCACGGCCGGTGAGGCCCCAAAGGAGATCGACCGGATGCTGATCGCCAGCCACGCCCCGGGCGACGCGCGGAAGGTGATGGCCGCGATCAAGGGCGCGCTCGCCACCTGCACCGCGTTCGAGGCCCGCGACCAGAACGGCACCCGTACGCCCTTCCGGGTCGGGAAGGGCCCGGCGGTGAAGGTCGGCGACGAGTCGGTGGCGTACGTCATGACCGACACCGCGGACAGGAAGACCGGCGCGGCCCTGGTGACGGTGGTGCGCACCGGCGACACCGTGACCTCCTACCTGTCGACGAAGACCGAAGGGGGCGCCGGGCAGGTGCCGTTGGAGGTCGCCCGCAAGGAGGACCGGAAGCTGCGGGCGGCCCTGGCCGCGCGGAAGTGAGCGGCGCCGCGCACGGGACGGCGGCCGGAGAGGAGGAGTGCGTCACCGTGACCGTGTGGTGATCGTGTTGTGAGCAGTGCCATAGGAGGCAGGGCGGGCCCGGTGCCGTAGAGTCGCGCGGCAGCGGGCCCACGCCCGCGAGGGCCGGGCCGGGACGCTCCGGACCGGACGCGGCACGCGGGCAGGGGCGGCGCCGCGCAGCCGGGCCCGCACACGACACAGGGGTACTCATCGATGCGGATACGCGCACGCCGTCGCCTACCGACCGGTAGCCGCAAGGTGCTGGCAGTGGCCGTACTGCTGCCCGCGCTCGCGCTCACCGCGGCCTGCGGGGGCGGCGGGGGCGGCGGGAAGAGCAAGGACAGCGGCAGCGGCAGCGCGGCGTCCCGGAAGCTGACCCGCTCGGTGATCACGGCGAAGGACCTCGACCACCTCAAGGTGGTGCCCGCGACCAGTACGAGCCAGCTCCTGGGCGACGAGCAGACCACCGACCCCGCCGCGTGCCAGCCGGTGGCCGACCAGTGGAGCCTCAAGCCGAAGCTGGCCCGCACCGTCTACACCGGCGCGCTGGTCACCGACACCGCCGCCAAGGACGCGGGCGCCAAGACGATCTCGCTGGAGGTCGTGGCGTCGTATCCGGCGGGCCGCGCGAAGCAGGTGCTCGACCAGCTGTCCACCGCGGTCGCCCACTGCCCCGGCTACAAGGTCACGCGCAACGGCCGGACGTCGCAGTTCACGGTCAAGAGCGTCGACCCGTCCACCGGGCCCGCCGATTCCGCCGGCACCTACGGCGACCAGCGGGTCACCTACACCGTCACCGACCCCGCCCTCGGGGCCTCCGGGGTGGCGCTGGTCACCGTCCTCCGGGTCGGCGACTCCACCGCCGCCTTCGAGACCGTCCGCGCCGACCACAAGACCGCGTCGCTGCGCCCGGCGATCGCCGGCAAGCAGGTCGCCAAGTTGCGGGCCGCGGCGGGCGGCAGCTGAGACCCGTACCGGCTGCGGCGGGCGGGAGCCGTCGCGAAACCGGGCCGATCCGGGGCCGATCGGGGCGATCCGGATGGCGGTGGCCGAGTTGTCCACAGGGACGAGGACGGGACCCACGCCGCTCTTGCCGGACCCCCTAGGCTGTCGTCATCAGCTCAGACGCAGCAGGGGGCAACCGCCATGACCACAGGCCCGCAAGGGCTGGGATCACCTCCCGGACCCGTAGCCGCCGCGCAGGCCGCGCCACCGAACGCGGCCTACGCCGGACAGGTCGTGCACTTTCCCGACCCGGTCCGGGCCGCCCGCCACCCGCAAGGCGTGTGGGTGGACGACGAGGGCTACCCCGACTTCTCGCCGTACGCCCGCGCGGCGGCGGAGATAGCCGAGCCTCCGGAGGGCTTCGGCGTGGACGAACTGCGCCTGACGGACTACGTCTCGGCGAACGCCGCCCTGCACGCCGCCGGGCACGAACTGTGGGGCAACCTGCTGCCGGTGGCCACCCCGCACGGCTGGACCTGGCACCACGTCCGCGGCAGCCGCCGGCTGGAGTTGGTGCCGGTCGAGGTCAAGTCGCTGCTGCGGCACCACGGCGGGCTGGCCACCTCGGTGGCCGACCACACCAAGCGCGGCACCCGCCCGCTCCAGGAGACCCGCCCCGTGCACTTCGGGCTGCCCAAGGAGCCGGTCGCGGTCACCGAGCAGCAGGTCCGCGACGTGGAGGAGGAGTTGGGGTACCGCCTGCCCGGCGCGTACCGCGCCTTCCTGAAGGCCGCCGGCGGCTGCGCCCCCCAGGGCGTCGCCCTCGACCCCGGCCTCGGCCTGCTGCTGGACCAGCCGTTCTTCACCGTCCGCGACGACGCGGCGGTCAACGACCTCGTGTACGTCAACAAGTGCCTGCGCGACCACCTCACCAAGGACTACCTCGCGATCGGCTACGTCCAAGGCGGCCTCCTCGCGGTCCGGGTGAAGGGCGAGGGCACCGGCTCCGTCTGGTTCTGCGGTTACGACGACGCGCGCGACGGCGACGGGTGGGACACCCCGGCGGACCGGGTGGCCGACCTGCTGCTGCCCTGCGGCGACTCGTTCGACGAGTTCCTGCTGCGACTGGCCGGCAATCCACCCGAGTTGGACACGGTCGCGAATCTGATGGTCGACGGCGGCTTCGCCGACGCCGTAGCCGTGGAGGGATGAGACAGCACATGGTCACTTTCGCGCAGGCGCAGGAGCGCGCGGAGCGCTGGGTGAACGCGGACGTCCCCGCGTACGAGACCCGGGAGATCCGGGTCCGGGAGTTCGACCTGGGCTTCGTGGTGTGGTCCGAGGCCCGGGAGGACGGCCCGTCCTCCGACGAGGGGTCGGTCCGGGTGGTGATCGCCCGTGACAGCGGCGACGCCACCTTGTGGCCCGCTCTGCCCATCGGCGAACTCATTCGCCGCTACGAGGAGGAGTACGGCCCGGTGCCCGATGACGCGGCGCCCGAGCCGCCCCAGCGACTCGACCTCGAAGCGACCTCGTTCCTGCTCAGCCCCCCGCAGTGGCTCCAGGACGCCGCCGACCGGATGGGCATCCCGGACCGCCGGCCGTCCGCCGCCGAGCAGCCCCCGGTGCCCGCTCCCGCGGCGGGCGACGCCCCGGCGGCCGGGGAGCCGGCGCCCTCGACCGGCGGCCGTATCGACTACCGCCGTCCCGGCGACGGCGGCGGGCAGGACGTGGGGTCCGGCGCGGCGCCGGCCGCTGCCGCGGCGGGTTCCGGCGCGCAGGGCGGCATCGACTACCGGCGCCCCGGCGACAGCGGCGCCTCCCGTCCGGGCCCGGCCGACCAGCCGGACGGGCAGCAGGCAGCGGCAGCGGCCGACTCCGGGTCCGGGTCCGGGTCCGGGTCCGCCGGATCGACGGGCGGCGGCGCGCCGGGCCCCACGGGTTCCGGCTCGGGCGGCATCGACTACCGGCGGCCCGGCTCGGTGCCCTCGCAGAGCTCGGGCGGCGGCAGTTGGGCCGGGAAGACGGTGAACGACTCCGGCGAGGGGCAGTCCGTCCCGGTGCCGGCGACCGTCTTCGCCCCGCCGATCAGCGACACGGACCAGGCCGAGGAGCCGGCGACGGGCGCGGAGGCCAGGACCGAGCTGCTGTCCGGGCGGAGTTCGCTGCCCCGCACCGCGCCCGCACCGCAGCAACAGCAACAGCAACCGGCACCCCCGGCCCGGCCCGGGGTGCCGCACACGATCGGCGGTTCCGAGTACCCGCCGCCCGGTGGTCCGGCGGTTCCGCTGCCGCCGCCGGGCAGCGCGGGCGGTCCGGCCGGTCCGGCCGCGCCCGTGGGCCCCGGCCCCGCCGACATCGGCCGGCAGCCGAACCAGGGCCAGGCACCGGGCCAGGGTCAGGGCCCCGGCCAGGGTCCGGCTCAGGGCACCCCGCCCCCGCCGCCATATTCCGGTCCGCCCGCACCCGGCGCGGGCACCCCGCCCCCCGCGGGCAACAACCCGCACTACGCGGCCACCATGCTCGCCGGACCCGGCACGACCCCGCCCGGTCCCGGCGCGGGCGGCCCTCCCCCGCCGCCCCCGTACATGGGCACGCCCCCGCCCGGCGCGGGCACCCCGCCGCCCCCGCCGCCCGGTGCCGGCACCCCGCCGCCCGCGGCCAACGACCCGCACTACGCGGCCACCATGCTCGCCGGACCCACCCTGCCCCCGCCCGGCATGGGCACCCCGCCCCCGCCGCCGCCCGGAGCAGGAACTCCGCCGCCGCCCCCGGGAATGGGCACTCCGCCCCCCGGTGCCGGCACCCCGCCGCCCGCGGGCAACGACCCGCACTACGCGGCCACCATGCTCGCCGGACCCGGCATGCCGCCGCCCGGCATGGGCACCCCGCCCCCGCCGCCGCCCGGCATGGGCGGGCCGGCGATGGCCCCGCCCGCGCCGCCCGGATACGGCTACCCGCAGGGCGGAGCGGTGCCCACGGTCGGCCCCGGCTACATGGCGGTGCTGCGCTACCGCGGCCAGGACGGCAGCGAGCAGCAGCTCATCCGGCGGTCGGCGCCGGGCACCCCGCACCCGGAGTGGCAGATCCTGCACGAGTTGCGCTCGCTGGGCATCCGTCCGGAGCAGGTGCTCGAACTCCACACCGAGCTGGAGTCCTGCGATCTGCCCGGCGGCTACTGCACCCGGATGATCCGGGAGACCTGGCCGCAGGTGCGGATCAGCCACACCGCGCCGTACGGCCGCGACCACGCCGGCCGCCGGCAGGGCGTCCAGCACCTGCTCACCCACCAGGGCGAGCTGCACCAGGTGGCCGGCGCCCCGGCCCGGCCGCAGCCGCAGCGGGTGCCGATGCCCGATCCGCACAGCGTGCTGCGGGTGCCGCCGGTCGGTCTCGACGTGATCGGCCAGGAGGTGGCGAGCGCGTTCGGGCCGCAGGGCGTGTTCAGGTTCGAGCAGCGGGCCGTGTCCCGGCAGGGCGTGCCGGACATCGTGGCCCAGACACTGATGTGGTCGGGGCTGCCGGTCGACTTCTCGCCGTTCTTCTGGGCGCAGGCCCAGCCCGGTCAGCCGGTGCCCACGCTCGCCGAACTGGCCGCGCAGCGCGGGGTGCAGCCGGCCGCGGACGCCGGGTCGTACCTCGTGATGGGCAACGACTTCGGCCGCCAGCTGTGCGTGCAGTACGGCACCGCGCACATCGTCGCGGTGCCGCTGGAGGCCGGGCCGGGCGGGCAGCCGGCGCAGCCGCAGTTCGTCAACTCCAGCCTGCCGGAGTTCGCCCGCTGCATGGCGCTGCTGGGCCGGATGTGGCGGCTGCGGATCGGGTTGACGCCGGAGCAGGCCGGGCACTGGACGGTGGACTTCCAGGCCCAACTGGCCGCGCAGGACCCGGCCGCGATCGCCTCGCCCGACAACTGGTGGTCGGTGCTGGTCGAGCAGATGTGGGACGGGCTGCTGTAGGCGGATCGTACGGATGTGCGGCCGTTTCGTGCGGGCCGGGTGGAAGCTGCGTCTTCCGCTCGGCCCGTCCGCGTTTCCGGGGTAGGAGACAGTCGGAGTGTCGAGGCTCTTACAATTCGGGCATAAGCGATAAATGGGAACACGGGAACGGCCCGACGTCGCGAGGGGCAGTGGCCATGAGCAGTGATACGTCCGCATCGACGCAGACGCAGCCGGAGGCACGGGAGAGGTTCGGTGCGGCGCGCGGACGCGGCTACCGGCCGGACCAGGTCGACCGCTTCCTGGACGAGCTGTCCGAGGACCGGGACGCGGCCTGGGAGCGGGCCGCCCGGCTGACCGTGCTCGCCAACGAGATGGACGCCGAGTGCACCTCCCTGCGGCAGCAGGTCGAGGCGCTCGGTCCGACCGACTTCGCCCGGCTCGGCGCCGGCGCGCAGGAACTGCTCCAGATGGTCGAGGACGAGGCCGCCGCGGTACGCGAACGCGCCGAGGTCGAGGCGCAGTACGCCCGGGACGCCGCCGACACCGCCCGCCGCACCCTCCAGGACGAGGCCCGCGCGGCCGCGTCCGCACGGCTCTCCGCCGCCGAGGAGCAGGCCCAGCACGTACTGGACGAGGCGTGCGGGCGCGCCGCGGAGATCCTCGGCGCCGCCCGCGCCGAAGCCGACTCCGTACGGGGCGAGGCCGGCGCCGCGCTCGACGCGATGCAGCAGCAGGTCGACCGGGACCGGGCCGCCGTCGACGCGGAGCAGCGCGAGCGGGTCGAGAGCCTGGAGCAGGAGCTCGCCGAGCAGCAGGCCGTGGTCGACGGCCGGCTGTCCGGGCTGCTCGCCGACGCGGAACGCCGCTTGGCGCAGGCGCAGCAGGAGCGGGCCGACGCGGAGGCGGCGCTGCGCGACCAGCAGGCCGAGGCCGACGCGCGGGCCGACGCGTTGATCGCGGAGGCGCGCACCCATGAGGAGAGGGTGCGGCGGGACGCGGAGCGGGTGCTGCGGGAGCACGAACTGCACCGGGACGAGGTGCGGGCGCACCTGGCGCACATCAAGGCCACGCTCTCGGAGTTGACCGGGCGCCCCTGACGCGTGCGGCGCCGCTGACGCGCGGGGCACCCCCTGACCCACCGGGGCGCGCCGTCCTGCCGGTTCGGGGCGCACCTGCCGGTGGAGGGTTGCCCGCCCCCACGCGCCCCTTGCGCGGGGTACCCCGGGGGTCAGGGCGCCGTCGGGACCATCGCGGAGACGCGGAAGCCGCCGTCGGGAGTGGGGCCGGCGGCGAACCCGCCGCCATGGGCGGTGACCCGCTCCCGCATCCCGGTGAGCCCGTGCCCGCCGCTCGGCAGCGCCGTGGCGACCACCGCCTCGGCCGGGCCGTTGACGATGAGGACGGCCACCTCGGCCTCGCGGTAGGCGAGCCGCACCTGCGCCTTCGCCCCGACCGCGTGCTTGCGCACGTTCGTGAGCGCCTCCTGCACCACGCGGTAGACGGTCGCCTCGATCCGCCGCCCGCAGGGCCGCTGCTCGCCCTCGACGGCCAGCTCGACCCCCATCCCGGCCGCCCGCGACTCCTGTACGAGCTGCGCCAGCTCCGCCAGGCTCGGCCCGGCGTCGGGCTCGTGGCCGAGCCCCGCCTCGACCCCTGCCTCGGCCGCGGCGTCGACCCCCGCCTCGCCGGCCGCCGGGTCCGCCGCGCCACCCGCGTACTTCGCCCGGGGCGTGGCATCCCCCGTCCCCGTGCCCGAGGCCGAACGCAGCACCCCGAGCATCTGCCGCAGCTCGGTGAGCGCTTGCCGCCCCATGTCGCCCAGCAGTTCCGCGCTCGCCGACGCCTTGGCCGGGTCCTTCAGCGCCACCGCCTTCAGCGCGGCCGCGTGCACGACCATCAGGCTCACCCGGTGCGCGACCACGTCGTGCATCTCCCGGGCGATCCGGGCCCGCTCGGCCGCCCGCGCCCGCTCGGCCCGCTCCAGCGCCTTCTCCGCCAGCAGCTCCAGCTCGCGCTCCAGGCCGTCGGCCCGGTCCCGCAGGCTCTCCACCAGCCGGCGGCGGGCCCGTACGTACAGCCCGAACAGCACCGGCGGCGCGGTGAGGCCGAAGGCGACCAGGATCGAGATGGCCAGCACCAGCGGCAGCCCGAGCCGGCTGCTGGAGTGCCGCACGCTGGACTCGATGCTCACGAAGGCGACGAGCATGGTGCCCAGGCCGCTCATCCCGGCGAACAGCGCCGTCAGCCGGCGCGGCACCTCGGACGCGGCCAGGGTGTAGAAGCCCACCATGGACAGGATGAGGCCGGTCTGCGCGGGGGTGACCGCGATCGCGACCAGCACCACCGCGATCGGCCAGCGCCGGCGCAGCACCAGCATCGCGCCCACCAGCAACCCGATCAGGGCGCCCAGTCCGCTGACGATCCCGATCCTCGCCGCGAACGTGGCGCCCTCGAAGGACGCCTCCAGCGCCGAGGCCGCCGCCAGCGACACGTCCAGCGCGACACTTCGCCGCCTCGTCCACCACCACAGGCCGGACCAGGACCCCGCGTGTGCCGCGTCGGCCTCCTCGTCCGGTACGCGCGCCCCCGTCGTACTCATGCCGTCCAGCGTAGGCGGTACCCGGAGCACGGGAACGGCCCGTCCTGGTGTCCGTCTGTTGGGCCGGGCGTCTCGCCGCGCGGCCTCCGACCTATCCTGGACCGGTCGGACAGCGCGGTCCGCGAGTCCCCGTACCCGAGTTCGTACCCACTCGTCTCCCAAGCCGTCGCCCATCCCACTGCACAAGGAGCCGCACCTGTGAGCAGCGCCGACACCCCACCGGACAGCAGCACCGCCCTGCGAGCCGATATCCGACGCCTGGGCGAACTGCTGGGCGGCACCCTCGTCCGGCAAGAGGGCCAGGAACTCCTCGACCTGGTCGAGAAGGTACGCGCACTGACCCGCAGCGACGGCGAGGCCGCCGCCGCACTGCTCGGCGAGACCGACCTGGAGACCGCGGCGAAGCTGGTCCGCGCCTTCTCCACCTACTTCCACCTTGCCAACGTCACCGAGCAGGTGCACCGTGGCCGCGACCTGCGCTCCCGCCGGGCCAACGAGGGCAGCCTGCTGGCCCAGACCGCCGACCTGCTCAAGGACGGCGACCCCGTACACGTGCGGGAGAGCGTGCAGAACCTCAACGTGCGGCCGGTCTTCACCGCGCACCCCACCGAGGCGGCCCGCCGCTCGGTGCTGAACAAGCTGCGCCGGATCGCCGAGCTGCTGGACCAGACCCCGGTCTCCTCCGGCGACCGGCGGCGCGCGGACCTGCGGCTGGCCGAGAACATCGACCTGCTGTGGCAGACCGACGAGCTGCGGGTGGTCCGCCCCGAGCCGGCCGACGAGGCCCGCAACGCGATCTACTACCTCGACGAGCTGCACGCCGGCGCGGTCGGCGACGTCCTGGAGGACCTGGCCGCGGAGCTGGAGCGGGTCGGGGTGCCGCTGCCGCCGCAGACCCGCCCGCTGACCTTCGGCACCTGGATCGGCGGCGACCGCGACGGCAACCCCAACGTCACACCCGAGGTGACCTGGGACGTGCTGATCCTCCAGCACGAGCACGGCATCACCGACGCGCTGGAGCAGGTCGACTTCCTGCGCGGCGCGCTGTCGAACTCCATCCGCAACTCCGGCGCGAGCCAGGAGCTGCTGGACTCCCTCTCCGACGACCTGGTGGCGCTGCCGGAGATCAGCCCCCGCTACAAGCGGCTGAACGCCGAGGAGCCCTACCGGCTGAAGGCCACCTGCATCCGGCAGAAGCTGGTCAACACCCGTGAGCGGCTGGCCGGTGGCACTCCGCACGTCCCCGGCCGGGACTACCTGGGCAGCGCCGAGCTGCTGACCGACCTGCAGCTGATCCAGGACTCGCTGCGCGCCCACCGCGGCGGCCTGATCGCCGACGGCCGCACCGACCGGACGATCCGCACACTCGCCGCGTTCGGCCTGCAACTGGCCACCATGGACGTGCGCGAGCACGCCGAGGCGCACCACCACGCGCTCGGCCAGCTCTTCGACCGGCTCGGCGAGGAGTCCTGGCGGTACTCCGACATGCCGCGCGACTACCGCCGCAAGCTGCTCGCGAAGGAGCTGCGCTCGCGCCGCCCGCTGGCCCCGAGCCCGGCGCCGCTGGACGCCGCGGGCGCGAAGACGCTCGGCGTCTTCCACACCATCCGCGAGGCGTTCGAACGGTTCGGCCCGGAGGTCGTGGAGTCGTACATCATCTCCATGTGCCTGGGCTCCGACGACGTGTTCGCCGCAGCGGTGCTGGCCCGCGAGGCCGGGCTGATCGACCTGCACGCCGGGGTCGCGAAGATCGGCATCGTGCCGCTGCTGGAGACCACCGACGAGCTGAAGATCGCCGACAAGCTGCTCGACGAGATGCTCTCCGACCCCTCCTACCGGCGGCTGGTGTCGCTGCGCGGCGACGTGCAGGAGGTCATGCTCGGCTACTCCGACTCCTCGAAGTTCGGCGGCATCACCACCTCGCAGTGGGAGATCCACCGCGCGCAGCGCCGGCTGCGCGACGTCGCACACCGGCACGGGGTGCGGCTGCGGCTCTTCCACGGCCGCGGCGGCACCGTCGGCCGCGGCGGCGGCCCCTCGCACACCGCGATCCTCGCGCAGCCGTGGGGCACCCTGGAGGGCGAGATCAAGGTGACCGAGCAGGGCGAGGTGATCTCGGACAAGTACCTGATCCCCTCGCTCGCCCGGGAGAACCTCGAACTGACGGTCGCGGCCACCCTCCAGGCGTCCGCGCTGCACACCGCGCCGCGGCAGTCCGACGAGGCGCTGGCGCGCTGGGACTCGGCGATGGAGATCATCTCCGAGGCCGCGCACTGCGCCTACCGCGAGCTGGTCGAGGACCCGGACCTGCCGAAGTACTTCTTCGCCTCCACCCCGGTCGACCAGCTCGGCGAGCTGCACCTGGGCTCGCGTCCGTCCCGCCGGCCGGACTCCGGCGCGGGCCTGGACGGCCTGCGGGCCATTCCGTGGGTCTTCGGCTGGACCCAGTCCCGGCAGATCGTGCCCGGCTGGTTCGGCGTCGGCTCCGGGCTGAAGGCGGCGCGTGAGGCCGGCCTGGACTCGGTGATCGAGGAGGCGCACGGCCAGTGGCACTTCTTCCGCAACTTCCTGTCCAACGTCGAGATGACGCTGGCCAAGACCGACCTGCGGATCGCCCGCCACTACGTCGACACCCTTGTGCCCGACGAGCTGAAGCACGTCTTCGCCACGATCGAGGCGGAGCACGAGCTGACCGTGCGCGAGGTGCTGCGGATCACCGGCGAGTCCGAACTGCTCGCCGCCAGCCCGGTGCTGGCGCAGACCTTCCACATCCGCGACCAGTACCTGGACCCGATCTCCTACCTCCAGGTGACGCTGCTCGCCCGGCAGCGCGAAGCGGCCGCCCGCGGTGAGGAGCCGGACCCGCTGCTGGCCCGCGCCCTGCTGCTGACGGTCAACGGTGTGGCCGCGGGTCTGCGCAACACGGGCTGACACCGCACCCGCACGTTCCCCGCGTCGCCACCCGGCGGCGCGGGGAACGTGCGATGCGGGGAACGTGCGACGGGGGGAACGTGCGACGCGGGACCCGCGCGGGCGATGTGCGCGGGGAACCTGCGCGGGGCGCCCGCGCGGGAAGGACGGGTGAGCAGCCGCGGGGGATCTGGCCGGCGGTTCCGCTTCGGGTCCGCCACCAGCGGCGGCACCCGGCCCGTCGGCGGCGCACGTCGGTAAAATCCAGGCCGGGAAGTTCGGCCAAGGTGGCTCCATTGTCCGGCCGAGCACCTACTCTTTTTCCACGACGCCGGTGGGGGCCGGCGTCCATCAGGGGGCGAGACGCACGGGGTCCGGCGCCTGGGCAAGGACGGCGGTCCCTGCCCGGTGCCGGGCTCCAAGCGAGGCGGACGCCCCATCGCCACTGGGGGAGTGCCGTGAATCGGGAGTGGTGTCCGTGGGTCGTATCCGGGTCCTCGTCGTCGACGACCATCGCATCTTCGCCGAGTCGCTCGCGGCCGCCCTCGCGGCCGAGCCCGACGTCGACGTGTCCGCGGCGGGCAGCGGCTCCGCCGCGCAGCGCTGCCTCGACCGCGCGGCCGCCGACGGCCGCCGCTACGACGTCCTGCTGGTCGACGCCGACCTGGGCGCCGGGCCGCGCCCGCCGGTGACGCTGGCCGCGGTCCCGCCGGCGCTGCCGTCGCAGCCGCGCCCGCTGGAGCCGCGCGACCCGGTGCTGGACGGCCTCGCGCTGGTGGAGCGGATCAGGGCCGCCTACCCGGGCACCCGTACCGTGGTGCTCGCCGAGCGGGACGACCCGGTGCGCGCCGCGCGGGCGCTGCAGGCCGGCGCGTCCGGCTGGGTCGCCAAGGACTGCTCGCTGTCGCGGCTGCTCGCGGTGGTCCGCGGGGTGCTGCGCGACGAGACGCACCTGCCGCCGGCGCTGCTGACCGGGGTGCTGCGGGAGCTGACCGCGGCGCGCCGGCACCGTACCGAGAGCGAGCAGCTGGTGGAGTCGCTGACGCCGCGCGAGCAGGAGGTGCTGCGCTGCATGGTGGCCGGGCTCGGCCGCAAGGCGGTCGCGGAGCGGCTGTTCCTGTCCCCGCACACCGTCCGCACCCACATGCAGAACGTGCTGGGCAAGCTCGGGGTGCACTCCACGCTCGCGGCGGTCGCGCTGGCCCGGCGGGCCGGGGTGGGCCCGGTCGAACTGCTGCCGTCAGCCGGGGACGTTGTCGAACGGCGCGGTTAGCTGCCGCAGCAGCCCGGCGAGTTCGGTGCGCTGCCGGTCGGTCAGCTCGCCCAGGATGGCCCGCTCCTGGGCGAGCAGCCCGGCCAGCGACTGGTCGGCGCGGTCCTGGCCCTGCGGGGTGAGCCGGACCAGCACGCCGCGCCGGTCGCTGGGGTCGGGCTGCCGCTCCACCAGCCGCTTCTTGGCGAGCCGGTCGATGCGGTTGGTCATGGTCCCGGAGGTGACGAGGGTCTGGGTGAGGAGCTGGCCGGGTGAGAGCTGGTACGGCTCGCCGGCCCGGCGCAGCGCGGTCAGCACGTCGAACTCCCACGGCTCCAGGCCGTGCTCGGCGAACGCGATCCGGCGGGCCCGGTCCAGGTGCCGGGCGAGCCTGCTGACCCGGCTGAGCACTTCGAGCGGCTCCACGTCGAGGTCGGGGCGCTCTCGGCGCCATGCAGCGACCAGCCGGTCGACCTCGTCCTCCATGGGATCAGTGTAGTAGGTCTGTCGACATGAAGTCTCTTGACATCAAGATATCTCTGGGAGCAGGCTGAAGGTGAAGGGCAGAACCTCGCCCTCCGTTTTCGCCGACTCCGTAGCACCCAGGGAGTACGAACGATGCCAGCAGCGCCGACGTGGGACCCGCACCAGTATCTCCGGCACTCCACCCATCGCACCCGCCCCTTCCTCGACCTCCTCACCCGGATCACCGAACTGCCCGGCGGCGACGCGCCCCGGATCGCCGACATCGGCTGCGGCCCGGGCAACGTCACGGCGCTGCTCGCCGACCGCTGGCCCGGCGCACACATCACCGGCTACGACAGCTCGGCCGACATGCTCGACGCGGCCCGCGAGCACGCCGGCCCCACCCCCGGCGGCGGGGAACTGGACTTCCGCAAGGCCGACGCGGCGGTGTGGACGCCCGACGAGCCCTTCGACTTGATCGTGTCCAACGCCGCGCTGCAGTGGGTGCCCGGACACGCCGACCGCTTCCCGTCCTGGCTGGAGCACATCAACCCCGGCGGCGTCCTCGCCTTCCAGGTGCCCGGCAACTTCAACGCCCCCAGCCATGCCCTGCTCGCCGAGTTGTGCGACACCCCCCACTGGCGCGCCCGCCTGGAGGGCCACGGCCGCCGCTACGTGCACATCCTCTCCCCCGCCGACTACCTGGAGCGCCTGACCGAGCTGGGCTGCACCGGCGTCGACGTCTGGGAGTCCACCTACGTCCAGTTGCTTCAGGGCGAGGACCCGGTGCTGGACTGGACGAAGGGCACCGCGCTGCGCCCGGTGCTCACCGCGCTGGAGGACGACCCGGTGGCCGCCCGGGAGTTCGTCGGGCAGTACCGCGACCTGCTCCGCAAGGCGTACCCGGTGGGGCCGCACGGCACGGTCTTCCCGTTCCGCCGGATCTTCGCGATCGCCCGCACCGCCGCCGCGCCCGCCGGGGCCGCGTCGTGATCGCCGGCCTCGACCACGTCCAGCTCGCCGCACCGCCCGGCAGCGAGCCACAGCTGCGCGCCTTCTACACCGGCGTCCTCGGCATGGCCGAACTGACCAAGCCGCCGGTGCTCGCGGGCCGCGGCGGCTGCTGGTTCTCGGCCGGCACCGCGGTGCTGCACCTGGGCATCGAGGAGCACTTCCGCCCCGCCCGCAAGGCCCACCCGGGCCTGCGCGTCAACGGCATCCACGGCTTCTCCAAGGAGCTCCAGGCCGCGGGCACGACGGTCGTATGGGACTACGACCTGCCCGGCCACCTGCGCTTCTACTGCGAGGACCCGGTCGGCAACCGGCTGGAGTTCCTGGAGCCGACCACCATCTGATCCGACCGTACGCCGCTGCCGCGATCCGGTCGTACGACCACCGGCACCACCGGCACCGCCGTACTACCGTCACCACCGCACCACCGCACCACCGCACCACCGCACCACCCGCCCGGCTCGCCGCACCTCGGCGGGCCGGGCTCACAACGTCAGGAACGCGCCGCCCAGCAGCGCCGCACCCGCCACCGCGAAGGTCCACGCGACGCGCGGCAGCCGCAGCCCCAGCGCGACCACGACCGCCGCCAGCAGCAGCGCCCCGCCCAAGGGCACGAACCCGAAGAGCAGCCCGCCCATCCCGTCGCGCACCCCGGTGTCCGTACCGGGCTTGAGCACCACCCCGACGGAGTCCCCCACGTGGTGACGCACCGGAAGGCTGACGGTGACCTTCGCGCGGGGGAGCGCGTCGCCGTGCGGCGCGAACGGCCCGGTGCAGTCCGTGTCGCCGCACGCCACCAACCGGACGGTGCCGTGGTCATGGCCCTTGCCGATCACCACGTACTGCGCGTCGCGCCACGAACCCCACGCGCCGGACACCAGAATCAGTGCCGCCACCGCCCCCACGCCCACCACCCGGGCGAACTGCACCAGCCCGCCCGCCTGCGCGGCACCGCGGTCACCGCTCCCAGTTGCCATGCGGGCGATCTTTGGCCATCGCATGCCACCGGGTCAACCTGCGGGCCCCGTACGGCAGTCGCGGCCGGGCCGGTCAGCCGTTGCCAGGGCCGGTCAGCCGTTGTAGCTGCTCTGCGCCCGCTCCAGCCCGCCGGTGACCAGCGCCTCGACGGCGTCGGCGGCCCGGTCCACGAACCACTCCAGTTCCTTGCGCTCGGCCGAGGAGAAGTCCTTGAGCACGAACGCCGCCACGTCCATCCGCCCGGGCGGCCGGCCGATTCCGGCCCGCACCCGCAGATAATCGGCGCCGAGCGACTTCGTGATGGACTTCAGCCCGTTGTGGCCGTTGTCGCCGCCGCCGAGCTTGAGCCGCAGGGTGGGGAAGTCGATGTCCAACTCGTCGTGGACCGCGATGATCCGGTCGGTCGGCACCTTGTAGAACTCCTTCAGCGCGGTGACCGGCCCGCCCGAGAGGTTCATGTACGACATCGGCTTGGCCAGCACCACCCGCGCGCTCGCCGGGCCGGGCGGCCCGATCCGCCCCTCGACCACCTGCGCCTGCGCCTTGTGGGCCCGCTTGAACTTCCCGCCCATCCGCTCGGCGAGCAGGTCGGCCACCATGAACCCGATGTTGTGCCGGTTGCCGGCGTACTCCGGCCCCGGGTTGCCCAGGCCCACCACCATCCAGGGCCCTGTGCTGTCGCTCATCCACGTCTCCGAAAGCAGTCGCCGTACACCGTAGAACCGTAAGGGGCGCGCATCCTGGCCGGCGGTCCTTACACGCGCCCGCCGCGTACGACCGCCGCACCGCGCAAACGGCCGCCGCCGCACCCGGAGGTACGACGGCGGCCGGCGCGTTCTGGTTCAGCTCTCGTCGGAGGCGTCCGCGGCGGGCGCCTCGGCGGCGGCCTCGCCCTCACCCTCGGCGGGCTCCTCGGCCTCGGCCTGCGCGGAGACGACCTGGATCACCACGGCGTCCTCCTCGGTGACCAGCGTGGTGCCCTTGGGCAGCTCGACGTCCTTCGCCAGGATGGACGCGCCCGCCTCCAGACCCTCGACGGAGACCGTGAACGCCTCGGGGATGTGGGTCGCCTCGGCCTCGACCGACAGCGTGTTGAGCACGTGCTCCAGCAGGTTGCCGCCCGGGGCCAGCTCGCCCTCGGCGGAGACCGGCACCTCGACGGTGACCTTCTCGCCGCGCTTCACGGACAGCAGGTCGATGTGCTCGATGAAGCCCTTCAGCGGGTCGCGCTGCACCGCCTTGGGGATGACCAGCTCGGACGCGCCGTCGATGTCCAGCGAGATCAGCACGTTCGGGGTGCGCAGCGCGAGCAGCAGCTCGTGGCCGGGGACCGTGACGTGCCGGGGGTCGGCGCCGTGGCCGTACACGACCGCGGGGACCTGGTTGGCGCGGCGCACCCGGCGGGCGGCACCCTTGCCGAACTCGGTGCGCGCCTGGGCGGGGATCTTCACTTCAGCCATGGGAATCGGCTCCTCGTAATGGTGGGCAGTACGGTCGCCCGGCCGCGACGGGCCGATCCTTCACGAGGAGCGCGTCGATAACGGAGGTGCTGCGGACGTACGTCCGGGCCCTTCCCTCGCCGAGCAACCTCGACAGCGTAACCGTGGGAAGGGCCCGGAACGAAATCCGTGCGGCGGGCGGCCTGACGGCGCCCTGTCAGCTCGAGCGCCCTGTCAGCTCAAGTGCTGGGTCAGTGCGCGTCCTCGAAGAGGCTGGTGACCGAACCGTCCTCGAAGACCTCGCGCACCGCGTTCGCGATGGTCGGCGCCATCGACAGCACGGTGATCTTGTCGAGGTCGGTCTCCGCCGGCGTCGGCAGCGTGTCGGTGAAGACGAACTCGCTGACCTTGGAGTTCTTCAGCCGGTCCGCGGCGGGCCCGGAGAGCACCCCGTGCGTGGCGGTGACGATGACGTCCTCCGCGCCGTTGGCGAACAGCGCGTCCGCCGCGGCGCAGATGGTGCCGCCGGTGTCGATCATGTCGTCGACCAGCACGCACACCCGGCCCTTGACGTCGCCGACCACCTCGTGGACCTTCACCTGGTTGGCGACGTCGGGGTCGCGGCGCTTGTGCACGATCGCCAGCGGCGCGCCCAGCCGGTCGCACCAGCGGTCCGCGACCCGGACCCGGCCGGCGTCCGGGGAGACCACGGTGAGCTTGGCCCGGTCCACCTTCGCGCCGACGTAGTCCGCCAGGACCGGCAGCGCGACCATGTGGTCCACCGGGCCGTCGAAGAAGCCCTGGATCTGGTCGGTGTGCAGGTCGACGGTGAGGATGCGCTCGGCGCCCGCGGTCTTGAACAGGTCGGCCATCAGCCGGGCCGAGATCGGCTCGCGGCCGCGGTGCTTCTTGTCCTGCCGGGCGTAGCCGTAGAACGGCACGATCACGGTGATGCTCCGCGCGGAGGCCCGCTTGAGAGCGTCGACCATGATGAGCTGTTCCATGATCCACTGGTTGATGGGGCTGGTGTGGCTCTGCATCAGGAAGCAGTCGGCGCCGCGGGCCGACTCCTCGAACCGCACATAGATCTCGCCGTTGGCGAAGTCGAAAGCACGGGTGGGGACGAGCTCTACACCCAGCTCGTATGCCACCGCCTCCGCCAGATCGGGGTGGGCGCGGCCGGAGAAGAGCATCAGCTTCTTCTCACCGGTCGTCTTGATCCCGGTCACTGCACCGTCTCCTTGGTGTTCGACTGGTGTTCGGCACAGCGTCGCCCGAAGTCGGGCGGGCTGGCGGAATTGTGTGCACCACACACGGTACGCCCCATCCGGCGCACCTGTGCACCTCACGTCCGGCCGATGAGACGACCCTCACTCACTCCGGCGCGTCGGTCTCGTCACCCTGCTGCTGTGCGCGTTCGGCCGCCTGCGCAGCGGCACTGCCGGGCCGCTTGCGGGCCACCCAGCCCTCGATGTTGCGCTGCTGGCCGCGGGCGACGGCCAGCGAACCCGACGGCACGTCCTTGGTGATCACCGAGCCGGCCGCGGTGTAGACGCCGTCGCCGATCACCCGGGGGGCGACGAACATATTGTCAGCGCCGGTCTTGCAGTAGCTGCCGATGACGGTGTGGTGCTTGGTCTCGCCGTCGTAGTTCACGAAGACGGTGGCGGCGCCGATGTTGGTGTGGTCGCCGATGGTCGCGTCGCCCACGTAGCTCAGGTGCGGCACCTTGGTGCCCTCGCCGATCGCGGCGTTCTTCATCTCGACGTAGGTGCCGGCCTTGGCCTTCGCGCCCAGCCGCGCGCCCGGCCGCAGGTAGGCGTACGGACCCACGGACGCCTGCTCGCCGATCTCGGCGTGGTCGGCGACGGCGTGCGAGACCCGGGCGCCCGGTCCCACCGAGGTGTCGGTGAGCGTGCACTCCGGGCCCACCTCGGCGCCCGCGGCGATGCTGGTGGCGCCGAGCAGTTGCGTGTTGGGGTGCACCAGCGCGTCGGGCTCGACGGTGACGGTGACGTCCAGCCAGGTGGTGGCGGGGTCCACGATGGTGGCGCCGGCCAGCATCGCCCGCTCCAGCAGCCGGTCGTTGAGCGCCCTGCGGGCCCGCGCGAGCTGCACCCGGTCGTTGACGCCGGCGATCTCCTGGTGGTCCGCGGCGACGTACGCGCCCACCCGGTGGCCGCCGTCGCGCAGGATCGCCAGGGTGTCGGTGAGGTACTCCTCGCCCTGCGCGTTGTCGGTGGTGAGCTTGCCCAGCGCCTCGGCGAGCAGCCGCCCGTCGTAGGCGTACACCCCGGAGTTGATCTCCTTGACCGCCCGCAGCGCGTCGCCGGCGTCCTTCTGCTCGACGATCGCGGTGACCTGGCCGTCGGAGCCGCGCACGATCCGCCCGTAGCCGGTCGGGTCGGGCACCTGGGCGGTCAGGACGGTGACCGCGTTGCCCTCGGCGCGGTGCGCGGCGGTGAACGCGGCCAGCGTCTGCGTGGTCAGCAGCGGCACGTCGCCGTAGGTCACCACGACGGTGCCGTCCAGGGCCGCGCCGCGCCGGTTCAGCTCCGCCAGGCCGACGCGCACCGCGTGGCCGGTGCCGAGCTGCTCCTCCTGCACGGCCGTCAGTGCCTTCGGGTCCTGCTCGGCGAGGTGCGCGGTGACCTGCTCGCGGCCGTGTCCGACGACGACCACCAGGTGCTCGGGGTCCAGCGCGCGGGCCGCGGCGACGGCGTGGCCGATCAGCGAGCGGCCGCAGATCGGATGCAGGATCTTCGGGGTGGCCGACTTCATGCGGGTGCCCTCACCCGCGGCGAGGATGACGACGGCAGCCGGGCGGTTGGGGCTCACGCGGGAGACTCCTCGGCTTCGGGGCTTCGGGTGCTGGACAACCGCAGCTTACCGAGGGTGGGGAATCTTCTCCCGATCCGCTCCGCCGCCAGGACTCGAACCCGGACTTAAGGCACCAAAAGCCCCAGTGCTGCCAATTACACCACGGCGGATCAACTCGACCTGCGGGACCCGTCGTCGGGGTCCTTCATGCCGGACGAAACCATCATGCCGTACGACACGGGGTGGACGCGACGCCGTTGCGGGGTAAAGATCCACTCGAACGACACCCGCAAGGGAAGGCGACCCTTACCCGACTGGTCCTGTCGCCCGCCGGACGCCGCTGCAATACTTACGGAGGCGTAGGTTGTGCGGCACACGGCCCCTGCGCCGTGCAAGTGACTTTCCCATCAGCTTTCCCATCAGCCCATTTCGGTCCCCTCCTCTCCTCAAGGGACGCACATGACCACACAGACGGACGTGATCACCGAGTCCCGGGAACCCGGGTCCTCAGGACAGGGATCGCCGCTGCCAAGTGCCACCCGCGGCGGCGAGAGCAAGCGATCGATCGAGCAGATCTCCCTGCTGCTCTTCATCTGCATCCCCTTCGTGGCGCTCGCCGCGGCGGTGCCGCTGGCCTGGGGACGGGGGATGAGCTGGCTGGACGTCGGCCTGATGGTCGTCATGTACTTCCTCGGCTGCCACGGCATCACCATCGGCTTCCACCGGCACTTCACCCACGGCTCGTTCAAGGCCAAGCGCCCGCTGAAGATCGCGCTCGCCATCGCCGGCTCGATGGCCGTCGAGGGCCCTATCGTGCGCTGGGTCGCCGACCACCGCCGGCACCACAAGTTCAGCGACGCCGAGGGCGACCCGCACAGCCCGTGGCGATACGGCGAGACCCTGCCCGCCCTCATGAAGGGCCTGTGGTGGGCGCACATGGGCTGGCTCTTCGACGAGGAGCAGACCCCGCAGCAGAAGTACGCGCCGGACCTGATCAAGGACCCGGCGATCCGCCGGATCTCCCGTGACTTCTGGCTGTGGACGGCGCTCTCCCTGCTGATCCCGCCGCTGGTCGGCGGCCTGGCCACGATGTCCTGGTACGGCGCCTTCACCGCGTTCTTCTGGGGGTCACTCGTCCGGGTGGCACTGCTGCACCACGTGACCTGGTCGATCAACTCGATCTGCCACGCGGTCGGCAAGCGGCCGTTCAAGTCCCGGGACCGCTCGGGCAACGTGTGGTGGCTGGCGGTGCTGTCCTGCGGCGAGTCGTGGCACAACCTCCACCACGCCGACCCCACCTCCGCCCGGCACGGCGTGCTGCGCGGCCAGGTCGACTCCAGTGCCCGCCTGATCCGCTGGTTCGAGCTCGCCGGCTGGGCCTCCGACGTCCGCTGGCCGGACGCCGCCCGGATCGCCGCCCGCCGCCAGGAGAGCAACCGGCAGGACGTCGACGAAGCGGCATGATGGGTCGGTGAGCGACGGCGAAGACGGAAGAGCCCGGCAGCCCTCCGCCCCGGCGGGCCCGAGCGCGCGGCGCACCCGGCGGGTCCGGATGACCGGCAAGGAAAGACGCGAACAACTCCTCGACGTGGGCCGGGTGCTCTTTGCCGAGCGCGGCTACGAGGGCACGTCGGTGGAGGAGATCGCACACCAGGCGGGGGTGTCCAAACCCGTCGTCTACGAGCACTTCGGCGGCAAGGAAGGGCTCTACGCCGTCGTCGTCGACCGTGAGATGCGCCGCCTGCTCGACATGGTGACCGGCGCACTCACCGGCGGCCACCCCCGCGAACTCCTGGAGCAGGCCGCCTTCGCCCTGCTGGACTACATCGAGCAGTACACCGACGGGTTCCGGGTCCTGGTCCGGGACTCCCCCGTCGCCCAGTCCACCGGCACCTTCGCCTCCCTGATCAGCGACATCGCCACCCAGGTCGAGGACATCCTCGGCCACGAGTTCGAGCAGCGCGGCTTCGACCCCAACCTCGCCCCGCTGTACGCGCAGGCGCTGGTCGGCATGGTCGCGCTGACCGGCCAGTGGTGGCTGGACGCCCGCCGCCCGCCGAAGGCCGAGGTCGCCGCGCATCTGGTGAACCTGAGCTGGAACGGCCTGTCCGGCCTGGAGCAGCAGCCCCGGCTGATCGGCCACCGCAAGAGCTGACCTGGCGGCGGGCGCGTACGAAGCCGGTCCGGGGCCGGGCCGGAGCCCGTGCGGAACCCGTGCGGGAACCCGCCCCGTACGCCGCGGGCGTGTGGTCGACTGGTGCCGTGGAAGCTGTCTGGACGAGTGCCGTGGCGGTCGCCGGCACGCTGCTGGGTTCGGTGCTCACCTACGCCTTCCAGCGCCTCGCGGCCGGCCGCAGCGAGCTGTTCGCGCGGGCCGAGGAACTACGCAAGGAGCGCGTGGCGACGTACAGCGGGTACGCCGCCGCGGTCGAGGAGTACCGCCACGGTCAGGCCACCCGCTGGTACGTCCGGGCGGAGCGCCCCGACGGCGAGGCGTATCCGCGGGTGCGCGACGAGGCGCACCGGCTGCGGACCGCGGCCCGGCAGGCGCTGTACCGGGTGAAGTTGGTCACCGACGCACCCGACGTGGTCCTCGCCGCGGAGCGGGCCTACCGGTCCACCTGGGACCTGTCGAACGCGGCGGACCAGCGGGAGCACGACACGCGCGACGAGTCGGCCCGCCGGGCCATAGAGGAGTTCGTCTCCCGGGCGGCGCCGCTGGTGCGCTGACGGCGGCGGGCGGCGCCGGTGCTCCCGGCGCCGCCCGTGTACCTGTGCGCCCCGCAGGCGCCGCGTGCCTACCAGAGGCGGCGGGCACCCGCCGAGGGGGCGATCGTGAAGTGCCGGGACTGCGGGAGCGCCGCCGCCACCGCCTGCGTGATCCGGTCCAGGTCGCCCGCTTCGAGCAGCACGATCGCCGAGCCGCCGAAGCCGCCGCCGGTCATCCGGGCGCCGAGCGCGCCCGCGGCCAGCGCGGTGTCCACCACGAGGTCGAGTTCCGGGCAGGAGACCTGGAAGTCGTCGCGCAGCGAGACGTGTCCCGCGGTCAGCACCGGGCCGATCTCGCGGACCCGGCCGGCGTCGCACAGCGCGAGCACCTCCTCGACCCGGCGGTTCTCGGTGACGACATGCCGGGTCAGCCGGCGCAGCCGGTCGTCGGGGAGCGCGGCGAGGGCGTCGGCCAGGCCGTCGAAGGCCACGTCGCGCAGCGCGGGCAGGCCGAGCGCGGCGGCGGCGGCCTCGCAGCCGGCCCGGCGCTCGCCGTAGGCGCCGTCGGAGTGCGCGTGCTTGACGCGGGTGTCGACCGCCAGCATCGCCAGCCCAGCGGCGCCCAGGTCGAGCGGCACCTGCCGCTGGGTGAGGCCGCGCACGTCGAGGTGGAGGGCGTGGCCGTCGGTGCAGCAGGCCGAGGCGGTCTGGTCCATGACGCCGACCGGCGCGCCGACGTAGGTGTTCTCCGAGGACTGGCAGAGCAGGGCGAGGTCCTGCCGGGACATGCCGTGCACGCCGTGCAGTTCGGTGAGCGCGAGGGCGGTGACGACCTGGAGCGCCGCGGAGGAGGACAGCCCGCCGCCGACCGGGACGGTGCTGTCGTAGAGCAGGTCGGCGCCGCCGATGTCGTGGCCGGCCTGCCGCAGCGACCACAGGACGGCGGCCGGGTAGCGGACCCAGCCGGGTGTGGTGCCGGGGGCGAGATCGGCGATCGCGAGTTCGACGGTGCCGTCGTCCATGTCCGCCGAGTGCAGCCGCAGCAGCCCGTCGTCGCGCCGGGCGACGGCCGCGCGGGTGACGTGCGGCAGCGCGAACGGCATCGCCAGGCCGTCGTTGTAGTCGGTGTGCTCGCCGATCAGGTTGACCCGGCCGGGCGCCGCCCACGCGCCTTCGGGGGCGCGCCCGAAGACGTCCTTGAACGCGGCCTCGAATGCGGAGTCGTCAGTCATCGTATGTCGCCCTCCCCGAGCGATCGAGCGAAGTCCCAGGCGTCACGGACGATGCCGGCCAGGTCGGTGCGGGACGGCTGCCAGCCCAGCCGCTCGCGGGCCCGGTCCGCGGAGGCGACCAGCACCGCGGGGTCGCCGGGGCGGCGCGGCTGCGAGGTGGCCGGGATCGGGTGCCCGGTGACCTCGCGGACGGTTTCGATGACCTCGCGGACGGAGAAGCCGTTGCCGTTGCCCAGGTTGCAGATGAGGTGCTCGCCGGCCTGGGCCTTGTCGAGGGCCAGCAGGTGGGCCTCGGCGAGGTCGGCGACGTGGATGTAGTCGCGCAGGCAGGTGCCGTCGGGCGTCGGGTAGTCCTCGCCGTAGACGGCGATCGACGGGCGGCGGCCCTGGGCGACCTGGAGGACCAGCGGGATGAGGTGCGACTCGGGGTCGTGGCGCTCGCCGTGCGCGCCGTAGGCGCCGGCCACGTTGAAGTAGCGCAGCGAGACCGCGGCCAGGCCGTGGGCGGCGCACTCCCCGCTGATCATGTGGTCGACGGCCAGCTTGGTGGCGCCGTAGGGGTTGGTGGGGGCGGTCGGCGCGTCCTCGGTGATCGGCACCGTGGCGGGCTCGCCGTAGGTGGCGGCGGTGGAGGAGAAGACCAGCGTGCCCACGCCCGCGCTGCGCATGGCGGCGAGCAGTTCGAGGGTGCCGGCCACGTTGTTGCGCCAGTACTTCTCCGGGTTCGCGACGGACTCGGCGACCTGGGAGGACGCGGCGAAGTGCAGCACCGCGTGGTAGGAGCCGTCGAGCACCTTGCCGGCGTCCTGGACCCGGCCCTCGACGAACTCGGCGCCCGCGGGCACCCCTTCGCGTACGCCGGTGGACAGGTCGTCCAGCACGGTCACCTGGTGGCCGGCCTCGACCAGATGCGCCGCCACGACCCCGCCGACGTAGCCGGCGCCGCCGGTGACCAGCAGCTTCTTACGTCCGGGGGACCCGGTGGTGTCGGTCACTTCGTGGCCACCTCTCGCAGTCGCAGCGCCGCGGCCTCCGGAGGCACGTCGTTGACGAACACGCCCATGCCGGATTCGGAACCCGCGAGGAACTTCAGCTTGCCCGATGCGCGCCGAATGGTGAAAAGCTCCAGGTGGAGGGCGAACTCCCGGCGGTCGGCCGCGGTGAAGGGCGCCTGGTGCCAGCCGGAGATGTACGGGGTCGGCGGCTGGTCGGGGCCGAAGATCCGGTCGAAGCGGCGCAGCAGCTCCAGGTAGACGTGCGGGAACTCCGCCCGGGCGTCCTCGTCGAGGCCGAGCAGGTCGGGCACCCGGCGGTTGGGGTAGAGGTGCACTTCGTACGGCCAGTGCGCCGCGTACGGGACGAACGCCGTCCAGTGCTCGCCGGCCAGCACGATCCGGCTGCCGTCGGCGCGCTCGTCGGCGAGCACGTCGTCGAAGAGGTTGCGGCCGGTGGCCGCGCGGTGCTCGGCGAGCGAGCGCAGCATCAGCGCGGTGCGCGGGGTGGTGAACGGGTACCCGTAGATCTGCCCGTGCGGGTGGCCGAGGGTGACGCCGATCTCCTTGCCCCGGTTCTCGAACGGGAAGACCTGGACGACACCGGGCAGCTGGGACAGCTCGCGGGTGCGGTCGGTCCACGCGTCGAGCACCAGGCGGGCGGCCTGCGGGGTGAGGCTCGCGAAGGACGCGTCGTGGTCGGAGGTGAAGCAGACCACCTCGCAGCGGCCCTTGTCGCCGGTGAGCGAGGGGAAGCGGTTCTCGAAGACGACCACCTCGTAGTCCGCGGCCGGGATCTCGGTCTGCCGTCCCTCGCGCGAGGGACACAGCGGGCACTGGTCGGCCGGCGGGTGGTACGTGCGGCCCTGCCGGTGCGAGGCGACCGCCACGCTGTCGCCGAGCAGCCGGTCGAAACGCGTCTCGGTGGTGGTGGCCACCGGTTCGAGCGGGCGGGGATCGCTCGCGTCGCGGACCACGGCGTCGGCTGAGTCGTAGTAGATCAGCTCACGGCCGTCCGCGAGCCGGGTCGGCGTCTTCTTCACCTACGGCACCTCACACCACGATCACTCAACACGCTTCCAACAGAACCGAACACAATGAATCACAACGCAACAGTACAGTCAATGCCGGGGGCCTACGAAGTCACATAGCTTGGTCACGATGGGGGATCAGGCCGTACGCAAGCGCGCCCGACCGCAGCGGGGCACAACCAAACAAAGCCGAACAGACCACGACGCAACGGGGCGCGGAAGCACTCCCCCGGAGCCTCGCCGGGGACACCCCACCCGGGCGAAACCCCGGGACACCCCACTCGGACGAAACCCGGGGGGACAACGGCGCGAGGGACCGCCCGAGCACGGGCGGTCCCTCGGACCGTTCGGAAACGGGCGCCCCGGGCGGTCAGGGGCGCCCCTCGCTCATCGCGTCGGCTCTCCGGCCGCCCGCTCCAGCAGCCCGGTCCGGGCCGCGAGCGCCGCCGCCTCCAGCCGGGAACCCACGCCCAGCTTCATCAGCACCCGCTGCACATGGGTGCGGGCGGTGCTCGGCGCGATCCGCATCCCGGCCGCGATCACCCGGGTGTCCTCACCCTCGGCGACCCGCACCAGCACCTCGACCTCGCGCGGGGTGAGCATGTCCAGCAGCCGGGCCCCCTCGTCGTCGGGCTGCCGGGCCGGGTTGAGCAGCTCGGCGAAGGCGCCCTGCAGCAGTTGCTGGGCCACCGCGACCTCGCCGGTCCTGGCCTTGGCCATGGCCCGCTCGACGCCCTCGATCCGCTCGTCGTGCCGGACGTACCCGGACGCGCCGGCCGCGAAGGCCGCGGCGATCCCGCGCGGGTCGGGCACCGGCCCGAGCACCACCACGGCCACCGCGGGCCGCTCACGCTTGATCCGCGCCACCGTGTCGAACGCGCCGGGCTCGGCGGGCGCGGCGGTACCGAACAGGCACACCTCGGGCGTCCTGTTGAGCACCAGTTCGGCCGCGCCCGCGGCGGGCGCCGCGGCCGCCAGCACGCGGTGCCCGCGCAGCCTCAGCGCCGAAGCCAGCGCCTCGGCGAGCAGCCGGTGGTCGTCGACCACGACGAGCCGTACACCCATCTCGGGTCTCCCCCATCCCCCTGCGGCCCGACGGCCGCCGGTACCGGTCCCCAGTCCATACCGCGACCGGACCGGTCCCAACCGCGCCTGCGGGCGGAAGCACGCGCTCGCCGCGAAAATACCCGCTTCCCGGCGCCGAGCGCGTCCCTACCGGTGGAAACGTGCCACGGTCCTACGATCGGATCGCCCGGTGTCCCCGGAGCGCCCGGTGCGTTCCGGGCCGATGCGTGATCAGCCGTACACCACCAGGTACTTCTGCCCGGTCTCGCCCGCGTAGACGGTCTTCGAGGCCAGGTAGAGGACGTTGTCGTGCCACACCATGTAGCGCTCGTCCCCGAAGGAGTCCAGCTTGTTGTACGCGTCGGACCCGAGCGTCGCGTAGGTGGTCATCGTGCCGTCGCCCGGATCGAGGGTGACGAGCTTGCCCGGCTTGTCGTACGACGGCGCCTCGTACCCGAGCACCTTGCCGTCCTGGAAGCCGATGCCGGTGATGTCGTAGTTGTCAGCCGGCTTGGCGACCCACTTCTGCTTGCCGTCCGAGAGGTTGAAGGCCACGATGCCGCTGAGCACCTTGCCCTCGCCCGCGGTGTCGCCGGCCAGCGTCAGGTAGACGGTGTCCTTGTCCACCAGCACGTCGTGCACGGACTGCACCTCGATGCCGTCGTCGTCGATCCGGTACTTCTTGGTGCCCAGCGACACCCGCGACTGCAACCGGCCGTCGACCAGCGACGCCACGTCGGTGTAGATCGTGTCCTGGGTGCCGAGCAGCACCACCACCGGGTCGGTGGAGACGACCGCCGTCACCCGCAGGCCCTCCGGCGCGGCCCAGGTCCACTTCGCGGCACCGGCATTGGCGGGATCGACCACCTGCACCTTGTAGGAGGTGTCGTAGCCGCAGTCGAGGACGGCCACGAACTGCGCGCCGCCGGCGTACCCGTCGTCCCTGCAGTTGTCGCCGCTGTCGCCGTCGCCGGACTGCCACAACGTCTTCTGCGCGCTGAGCTGGTAGCCGGCCGAGCCCTCGCCCCAGGTGATGCCGACCGAGTCCCCGCTGACCGCCATCTCGGCGTCGCGGTAGCTCGGCGAGCTGTCGCCGCCGGGGAGTTGCGCGGTCCACAGCATCTTGCCCGAGGCCAGGTCGATCGCCATGATCTTGCCGCAGTCGGCGCCGTACTGGATCGCGGTCATGTCGTGGTAGGCGTCGCGCGCCGCGGTGCAGTCCGAGCCGGCGGCCGCCGGGATCGCCCACGCCTGCGCGCCGGTGCCGATGTCGTACCCGACCACCTGGTTGATCTGGTTCTTCACCACGTACTTGTCGGTGAACCAGACGCCCAGCTCGTCCTTCAGGTTGTCCTTCTCCGCGACGGTGTCGGCGTCCTTGTCCCACTTGAAGTCCAGCTGGGACTTGTGCGCGGCGGTGCTCGGACCGCCGCTGGTGCCACCGGAGTTGGCCTGCGGCTTCGGATCGTCCTTGCCGCCGCCCTTGGTCGCGAAGTACACGCCGCCGCCGATCACCAGCACCGCGGCCACCACGGCCGCCACGATGATCACCAGCTTGTTCTTCGACCCGCCGCCACCGGGTATGCCCGGCTGCCCGTAGGGCGGTTGACCGCCGTAGGGGGGCTGCTGGCCGTACTGCGGGGCGGGCGCCTGCTGCGGGTACCCGTAGGGTCCGGCGGGCGGCGGCGTCTGACCGTACTGCTGCTGGCCGTATCCGGGCTGCGCGTAGCCCTGCCCGGGTTGCGGCGGCTGCGGGCCGGGGTAGCCGTAGCCGGGCGCGGGCGCCGGCGGGGGCTGCTGCGGCGGCTGGCGGGGTTGCTGGGGCTGCGGCGGCGGTGGGGGCTGCTGCTGGGGGAACGCGGGCTGGGTCGGCGCCGCGTACGGGTTCTGGCCCGGGGGCGGCGGAGAGGCGTACGGGTTGTCCGGCTGCGAAGGGGGCGGCGGCACAGCTCCGCCGGCGCCGCCGTACGGGGGCGGGTTTCCGGGGGGCGGGGGCGGCTGCGACATCAGCTGGTCCTTCTTCGGGCCGGGCGAATGGAGTTCGGGCGAGCGGAGACTCTTTCTATCACCCGCCCCACTTGACTCCCCGGGCCGCCGCTGTTCCGTTACCGGCCCGCTACACGTCCCCCACCAGCGCGCCCGCCGGCGCCCCCGGCACGCTGCCGCCGGGCCCCGCTACGCGTCCTCGGCCAGCTCCAGCCAGCGCGTCTCCAGGTCCTCGCGCTCCTCGCGCAGCGCGCGCAACTCCGCGTCGAGGGCGGCGACTTTCTCGAAGTCGGTGGCGTGCTCGGCGATCCTGGCGTGCAGTTCGCCCTCGCGCTCGCCGACCTTGTCCAACCGCCGCTCCACGCGCTGGAGTTCCTTCTTCGCGGCACGCGTGTCGCGGGCTCCGGCGCCGCCCGGGCCGGGGTTCGCGCCGGCGCCGTCGGCGGTCCGCTGGGCCGACTTCGCCGCCTTCGCCGGCTTCTGGGCGGCGGCGGGCGGCGCGGTGGCGGCGACGAGCGCGTGCCTGCGCTCCAGGTACTCGTCCACGCCGCGCGGCAGCATCCGCAGGGTCCGGTCGCCGAGCAGCGCGAACACCCGGTCGGTGGTGCGCTCCAGGAAGTAGCGGTCGTGGCTGATCACCAGCATCGAGCCGGGCCAGCCGTCGAGCAGGTCCTCCAGCTGGGTCAGCGTCTCGATGTCGAGGTCGTTGGTCGGCTCGTCGAGGAAGAGGACGTTGGGCTCGTCCATCAGCAGCCGCAGGATCTGCAGCCTGCGGCGCTCACCGCCGGACAGGTCGCCGACCGGTGTCCACTGCTTCTCCTTGCCGAAGCCGAACTTCTCGCAGAGCTGGCCCGCGGTCAGCTCCCGGCCCTTGCCCAGGTCGACCCGCTGCCGTACCGACTCCACCGCCTCCAGCACCCGCTGCGTGGGGGCGAGTTCGGCCACCTCCTGGGAGAGGTAGGCGAGCTTGACGGTCCGGCCCACCACGACCCGGCCGTGCGCGGGCTGCCGCTCCCCGTCGCTTGCGGCCGCCTCGCCCAGGGCCCGCAGCAGCGACGTCTTGCCGGCGCCGTTCACCCCGACCAGGCCGACCCGGTCGCCCGGGCCGAGCTGCCAGGTGATGTGCTCCAGCAGCGTCTTGGGGCCCGCGGTGACCGTCACGTCCTCCAGCTCGAACACGGTCTTGCCGAGCCGGGAGTTCGCGAACTTCATCAGCTCGGCGCTGTCGCGCGGCGGCGGCACGTCCTCGATCAGGGCGTTGGCCGCCTCGATCCGGAACCGCGGCTTGGAGGTGCGGGCCGGGGCGCCGCGGCGCAGCCACGCCAGCTCCTTGCGCATCAGGTTCTGCCGCTTGGCCTCCTCGGTGGCGGCGATCCGCTCCCGCTCGGCGCGCGCGAACACGTAGTCGCTGTAGCCGCCTTCGTACTCGTAGACGGTGCCGCGCTGCACGTCCCACATCCGCGTGCAGACCTGGTCCAGGAACCAGCGGTCGTGGGTGACGCAGACCAACGCGGCGCGGCGCGCGCGCAGATGGCCGGCCAGCCACGAGATGCCTTCCACGTCCAGGTGGTTGGTGGGCTCGTCGAGCACGATCAGGTCCTGCTCGCCGATCAGCAGCTTCGCCAGCGCGATACGGCGCCGCTCGCCGCCGGACAGCGGGCCGATCACGGTGTCCAGGCCGCGGTCGAAGCCGGGCAGGTCCAGCGCCCCGAACAGCCCGGTCAGCACGTCCCTGATCCGCGCGTCCCCGGCCCAGTCGTGGTCCGGGCGGTCCCCGACGATCTCCTGCCGGACGGTCGCGGCCGGGTCCAGCGAGTCGCCCTGCGTCAGCACGCCCAGCCGCAGGCCGCCCTGCTGCGTCACGCGCCCCGCGTCCGGGTCCTCCAGCCGGGCCAGCATCCGCACCAGCGTGGTCTTCCCGTCGCCGTTCCGCCCGACCACCCCGATCCGGTCCCCCTCGGACACCCCGAGCGACACCCCTTCGAGCAGCATGCGCGTCCCGTAGGTCTTGCTGACGCTTTCGACATTGACGAGGTTGACGGCCACGGACGGCTCTCTCTTGGGGGACGGGGGTTGTCGTGGGGGACGGGTTCAAGGGTAAACGGGGCGGGGTGGCCGCCGGCGGCGGGGAGCGGAGGAAGCTGGGACGCCGGTGGGGCGGCGGGGTGAGGCGGCGGGCCGGGGGAGCGTCCGCGCCGCGGTGGTGTGCGGGCGGGGCGGGCCCCCGGGAGGGGTGGCGGGTGAGGTGACGGGTGAGGTGACGGGCGGGGTGGCAGGCAGGTGGCCGGGGGCGTGAGGACGGTTACGGGAGGGGCTACCGGTCGGCCTGCGGGAGGACGGTGGCTCCGGCGGCGGGTGCGACCGCGACCCTCGCGGAATCGCCGAGCACGGCCGCGATCTTGGCGGCGCCCTCCTCCTCGGCGGCGAGGAAGGCGACGGTCGGCCCGGACCCGGAGACGATCCCGGCCAGCGCCCCCGCCCCGAGCCCCGCGGCAACGGTGTCGGCCAGGCCGGGGCGCAGGGACAGCGCCGCTTCCTGGAGGTCGTTCACCAGCACCCGGGACAGCGCGTGGGCGTCCCCGTCCGCCAGCGCGGCCACCAGCGCCGGGTCGGCCGCGGGCTCGGCCACCTCGCCCGCCAGGTCGCCCGCCCCGCTCTCCCGGCGGAGCCGGTCGCACTCGCGGTACACCTCGGGCGTGGACAGCCCGCCGTCGGCCAGCGCGAACACCCAGTGGAACGCACCGCTGACCTCCAGCGCGGTGAGCCGCTCCCCGCGCCCCACCCCGAGCGCGGCCCCGCCGAGCAGCGGGAACGGCACATCGCTGCCCAGTTCCCCGGCGATCCGCAGCAGTTCCGCCATCGGCGTGCGCAGTCCCCACAGCGCGTCGCACGCGAGCAGCGCACCCGCACCGTCGGCGCTGCCGCCCGCCATCCCCCCGGCCACCGGGATGTCCTTGGCGATGTGCAGGTGGACGCCGGGCTCGATGCCATGGTGCTCGGCGAGCGCGACCGCGGCCCGCGCGGCCAGGTTCGTGCGGTCCAGCGGGATGCCGGCGACATCCCGCCCCTCCGCGGTGATCGTCAGCTCATCCGCGGACCTGGCCGTCACATGGTCGTACAACCCCACCGCGAGGAACACGTTCGCCAGGTCATGGAACCCGTCCGGCCGCCGCCCGCCGACAGCGAGCTGCACATTGACCTTGGCGGGCACACGTACGGTCACGGCGGTCACGATCAGATTCTCCTCGGTTCGTACGACGTTCGTCTCTGCGTTCTTCCGGTTCGCCCGCCCGCCCCGCGGCCGGTGGGATCGTCACACCGGCCGGTGCTCGGCGATCGCCGCGAACTCCTCCACCGTCAGCGCCTCGCCCCGCGCCTGCGGCGACACCCCCGCGGCGACCAGCGCCGCCTCGGCGGCCGCCGCCGACCCGGCCCACCCGGCCAGCGCGGCCCGCAGCGTCTTGCGGCGCTGGGCGAACGCCGCGTCGACGGCCGCGAACACCTCGGCCCGGGTCGCCGTGGTCTTCGGCGGGTCGCGCCGCACCAGCGACACCAGGCCGGAGTCGACGTTCGGCGCGGGCCAGAAGACGTTGCGCCCGATCGAGCCCGCACGCCGCACCTGCGCGTACCAGTTCGCCTTCACCGACGGCACCCCGTACACCTTGTTGCCGGGCGCCGCGGCCAGCCGGTCGGCCACCTCGGCCTGCACCATCACCAGGGTCCGCTCGATGGTCGGGAAGGTCGCGAGCATGTGCAGCAGCACCGGCACGGCCACGTTGTAGGGGAGGTTCGCGACGAGCGCGGTCGGCGCCGGGCCGGGCAGCGCGGTCACCGCCATCGCGTCGCTGTGCACCAGCGCGAACCGGTCGGCCCGCTCCGGCAGCCGCGCGGCCACGGTCGCGGGCAGGGCCGCGGCGAGCACGTCGTCGATCTCGATCGCGGTGACCCGGTCCGCGGTCTCCAGCAGCGCCAGCGTCAGCGACCCGAGCCCCGGCCCGACCTCGGCCACCACGTCGTCCGGCCCGACCTCCGCGGTGCGCACGATCCGCCGTACGGTGTTCGCGTCGATCACGAAGTTCTGGCCGCGCTGCTTGGTCGGCCGCACCCCCAGCGCGGCGGCCAGCGCGCGCACGTCGGCCGGTCCGAGCAGGGCGCCGGGCGCGTCGGGGTCTGTCGTACTCACACCCGCAAGGCTATCCGCCGCCCGCACCGGCTCCTACCAGCCGCCGGTCAGTACCCGAAGACCCGCGCCGTGTTCCGCGCCACCGCCGCCGCCAGGGTGTCCTCGTCCTCGCCCCTGGCCGCGGCCATCGCCCGCAGCGTCACCGGGATCAGGTAGGGCGCGTTGGGCCGCCCCCGGTGCGGCACCGGGGTGAGGAAGGGCGCGTCCGTCTCCACCAGCAGCCGGTCCAGCGGCGCGGCCGCCACCGCGTCCCGCAGGTTCTGCGCCGACTTGTAGCTGACGTTCCCGGCGAAGGACAGGTAGTAGCCGCGCTCGGCGCACAGCTTCGCCATGGCCGCGTCCCCGGAGAAGCAGTGGAAGAGCACGGTGTCGGGCGCGCCCTCCTCCAGCAGGATGCGCAGCACGTCCTCGTGCGCGTCCCGGTCGTGGATGACCAGCGCCTTGCCGTGCCGCTTGGCGATCGCGATGTGCCGCCGGAAGGAGTGCGCCTGGGCCTGCGCGCCGCCCGGCCCGGTGCGGAAGTAGTCGAGGCCGGTCTCCCCCACGCCCCGCACCTGCGGCAGCGCGGCCAGCGCGTCGATCTCGTCGATCGCCGCCTCCAACGCGGCCATCCCGCCCGGTTCCCGGTCGCCCTGGCGTGACCAGTGGTCGGGGTCGCCGTGCACGATCCTGGGCGCCTCGTTGGGGTGCAGCGCCACCGCCGCCCAGATCGCCTCGTACTCCGCCGCGGTCCGCGCCGCCCAGCGCGAGCCCTCCAGGTCGCAGCCGACCTGGATGAGGGTGTGCACCCCGACCGCCGCTGCCGCCGCCAGCGCCTCCTCGACCGTGCCGGACTGCATGTCCAGGTGGGTGTGCGAGTCGGCGACCGGGACGCGCAACGGCTGCGGGGCGGGTGCGGGCTCGGCGCTCTTCTTCGTCGGCTTCGTCGGCTTCGTCGGCATGGGTCCGATCCTAGGGATCGGCGCGACCGGGCCCGTCACGCGGTCGGCGGTCCCCCGCGGGGCCCGTCACCTGCCCGGTGGACCCGGGCGGGGTCCACCGGGTCCCGTCAGACCGCGGGTCCTGCGGGTGTGCCGGGCCCGCCGTGCCTGCGCAGCAGCCCGAGCACCGACCAGTGGTGCGCGTGCGGCTCGGCGTGCGGCGGCCGCGGCGCGTGCCACCGCGACACCACCTCGTCGACCTGCCCGGAACGCATGATGCGCACCAGGTGGCCGCCGCAGTTCCCGCAGTTGGGACGGGTCAGCGGCGAGGGGACCGCGGTGCCGTCGGCCAGGTACGTGACATAGGGGCGACCCGAGGTGTCGACACGGTGCTCTATCTCGTACGCCTGCTCCCAGCCGTGCCCGCAGTTCATGCACGCGAAGGAGTAGGCCTCCCTGACGTTGTACGCGGAAGCACCGGGTGGCACCGGGTGTCCCGCACTCGTGCTCGCCCCCGTCGCCGTACGTCCGCTTCCGACGGTGTCGCTCATGGCAGCTCCTGCGGCCCTACGGACGCCTTGTCCGACCGGGACTTCCCACCACCAGCGAACGCCCCGCCCGCCCCTCCCGCAGCACACCAGGGAGAGACTTGGGCCAGATTTGGGGCGTATGTGGGAGATCGGCGATATTGCTTTGCCCTGCACCACGTTTATGTCCGCCCTCCCGGGCCGGCCGAAGTTCGCGCCGGTCACGGCCGGAAGCGGGGGACGGGGGGCGACGGCGGGGGCGGGGGGGCGACGGCGCGGCACGGCAAGCGACCCGGGAAACGGGCGGGGGGCTTCCGGCTGCCTCACGCCTTCCGGGTGGTCCTCACGCCTTCCCGTGCTTCGCCGCCACCACCGCGTCGAACACGTCCCGCTTCGGCACCCCCGCCTCCACCGCGACCGCCGCGATCGCCTCCTTGCGCCGCTCCCCCGCCTCCTCCCGTACCGCCACCCGCCGGGCCAGCTCCTCCGGTGCCACGTCCCCCGCCACCGGCGCCGGGGCGCCCTCGACCACCACGGTGATCTCGCCCCTCACCCGTTCGGCGGCCCAGCGCGCCAGCTCCTCCAGCGGGCCGCGCCGCACCTCCTCGTACGTCTTGGTCAGCTCCCGGCACACCGCCGCCCGCCGCTCGGCGCCGAACACCTCCGCCATGGCGGCCAGGGTGTCGTCGATACGGTGCGGCGCCTCGAAGTACACGAGCGTGCGGCGGTCTGCCGCGACCTCCCTGAGCCGGGCCAGCCGCTCCCCCGGCTTGCGCGGCAGGAACCCCTCGAAGCAGAACCGGTCCACCGGCAGGCCCGACACCGCCAGCGCGGTCAGCACCGCCGACGGCCCCGGCACCGCCGTCACCCGCACCCCGCGCTCCACCGCGGCGGCCACCAGCCGGTAGCCCGGGTCGGACACCGACGGCATGCCCGCGTCCGTCACCAGCACCACCCGAGCGCCGCCCTGCAGCGCGTCGGCGAGCTCCCCGGTGCGGGCGGCCTCGTTCCCCTCGAAGTACGACACCACGCGCCCGGCCGGCTCCACGCCCAGCGCCTGCGTCAGCCGGCGCAGCCGCCTGGTGTCCTCGGCGGCCACCACGTCGGCCGCGGCCAGCTCGGCGGCCAGCCGCGGCGGCGCGTCCGCGACGTCCCCGATCGGCGTGCCCGCCAGCACGAGCAGGCCCTCGCCGGCGGGTACCGTCCGCACCGCGGACGGGTCGTATGCGATGGGCGCGGGCGCGGTGCCGTTCGTCGTGACGTTCGCGGTGCCGTCGGCGACCGTGTCGTCGGCCACGCTCCGCTCCGCTTGCCGGGCCGCCTGCTGGGACGTGTGCCGGGCCGTGCGGTCGGACGGATCTTCGGATGAGCTGGTCACGGCTTGAGTCTAGGCGCGGCCCAGGGGCCGGCTCCGCGCTCGGATTACCGGACAAAGCCGCCCCGGGTGCGGACAGCTCATCGCAATCTCAGACGCTTTCCCTACGATGGGCCGGTGACGAGTGAGACCGTGGCGCAGGACCGTGCCCCAGAGGGCGTCCGGGCACAGGCGGAGCCGAGCGCGTGGGCGCGGCGGCTGCGCGGTTTCGGGCACGTCGAACCGCCCCGGACCGACACCCGCGAGCGCCTGGTCCCGCCGTTTCCCGAACCCGGCACCAGGATCTGGCAGATGCTCGGCCTCGGCCCGCGCCTCGCCCACCTGGCCGCGAAGTGGTCCGGCTGGCTCGGCCCGATCATGGTCGCCGTCCTCGCGGGCGGCCTGCGCTTCTGGCGCCTGGGCAGCCCGCGCGATGTCGTCTTCGACGAGACGTACTACGCCAAGGACGCCTGGTCGATGATCAAGTACGGCTACGAGGGCACGTGGCCGGACGGCAAGGTCTCCAACCCGGAGATCCTCGCGCACCCGCAGGTCATCCCGCTGTCCAAGGTCGGCAGCTACGTCGTGCACCCGCCCACCGGCAAGTGGATCATCGGGTTCGGCGAGTGGATCTTCGGGCTGAACCCCTTCGGCTGGCGCTTCATGATGGCCGTGCTCGGCACCCTGGCGGTGCTCATGCTCTGCCGGATCGGCCGCCGGCTGTTCCGCTCCACCGCGCTCGGCTGCATCGCGGGCACCTTGATGGCCGTGGACGGCCTCGAGTTCGTGATGAGCCGGATCGCGCTGCTCGACCTCGTCATCATGTTCTTCGCACTGGCCGCGTTCGGCTGCCTGCTGGTCGACCGCGACTGGGCCAGAGGCCGCCTCGCGGCCGCCCTGCCGGTCGGTGAGGACGGTTTCGCCGGGCCCGACGACGCCACCGCCTCCCGCCAGGGCATGGGCTGGCGCCCCTGGCGCATCGCCGCCGCCGTCCTCCTGGGCCTCGCCGCTTCCAGCAAGTGGAACGGCATGTACTTCCTGGCCTTCTTCATGATCCTGACGGTGCTGTGGGACGTCGGCTCGCGGCGCGTCGCCGGCTCCCGCAGCCCGTACCTGGCCGTCCTGCGCAAGGATCTCGGCTGGTCGGTGCTGACGATGCTGCCGGTCGCCGTGGTGACCTACCTGATCACCTGGACCGGCTGGTTCATGTCCAGCGACGCCTACGACCGGCACTGGGCGGACGGCCGCGGCGGCTTCTGGTCCTTCATCCCGGCGCCCCTTCGCAGCCTGTGGCACTACGAACACGACGTCTACAAGTTCAACGTCGGCCTGCACACCTACCACCCGTACGAGTCCAACCCCTGGAGCTGGCTGGTCCTCGGGCGGCCGGTCTCGTACTACTTCGAGTCGCCCAAGTACGGGCAGGACGGCTGCACCGCCTCCGAGGGCTGCGCCCGCGAGATCCTCGCCCTGGGCACCCCGCTGCTGTGGTGGTCGGCCTGCTTCGCCCTGGTCTACCTGCTCTACCGGTGGATCGCCCGGCGCGACTGGCGGGCGGGCGCCATCCTCTGCGCGGCCGGCGCCGGCCTGCTCCCCTGGTTCCACTACCAGGACCGCACGATCTTCTACTTCTACGCGGTCGCCTTCGTGCCCTACCTGTGCCTGGCCGTCACCATGATGATCGGCGCCTTCCTCGGTCCACGCGGGGCCACCGAGAGCAGACGTATGTGGGGCGCGGTGGGCGCGGGCACCCTGGTGCTGCTCATCATCTGGAACTTCATCTACTTCTTCCCGATCTACACGGGCATGACGATCCCCTACCACTCCTGGCAGGCGAGGATGTGGCTGGACTCGTGGATCTAGCCAGGTCAACGATGTGACGAGGGGCCCCGCGCCGGGAGGTGGGCGCGGGGCCCCTCGGTCGTTCTCGGTCGTTGCTGGTGGACCTGGGCCGTCAACGGACGGCCCAGGGACGGCCCACGAACCACTCGCGCAACGCTGCGGTCCGTTACTCATCCTGTCTTCCCACGCCGCCGGGCAACCAGTGACCGATGTTCTCGGGGACCAAAGGTATAAACCGTAACGCGATCTTGTGAACGGACGACTCCGATCTTTGGCAAGGCCAACTCTGCGTTCCCACGAAACAGCGAGAGGTTGACAGCCCGTCGAAGCCCCCCGACGCATATCTACGACCCCGGGACGAGGGGCATACCCGGTACCGGATGGCACAGTGAGGGCGTTGGCGCGGGGAAGAGGCGCAACCTTGCCTAGGTTCGTCGGCAAGCACGCTGGAGCCACTACAGCAGCGGCTACCAAAGATGCGGGAGGTGACACATTGGCAGCAGGGACAGGCAGCCATACGCCCTCGATCCCCGCAACCAAACGACCCGCAGTTCTTGGCGCCATTTGGGTGCCCCCATCACGACCAGCAGGATACCCTTCACTTAGCGTATGCGAAGGGAGCCGCGTGGAGGAGTCGCCCGAGACCTGGCAGCAAGAGCAGATAAGCCTCGCGTATTTGTCCGCCGTCGCCACACGAGCTGGTGCAACTTCTGCCACTTGGAACGTGGACAAGGACGGGGTGGATGTCACTCTGAAACGGAACCACATTTTTGTGGAATTTCAGATGAAATGCACCTTCGCCCCTACCATTCTGGCCGATGGCGAGACGTACGCATTTGATCTAGACATGCGAACCTACGACGAATTGCGCGTGTCCACTCGTGCGGCCGCTGGCTACCTTGGTCTCGTTGTAGTTTCCAGAGACATGAATTCCTGGCTGGTGCACAACGAAGAGCTACTATTCATGCACTGCTCAGGCTACTACGCAAAAGTACAAAACCTTCCCCCCGCTTCTGGAAAATACAAAAGAATTCACCTTCCCAAGAAGCAGCGAATCGATCAGGCCGGAATGAACGATGTTTTCACATACGCATACGAAAGGCTTTGGGGATCACCAACCTCCGCAGATACGGGGGCAAGTGCATGAACGCGTCAGATATCAAATTTGAAGAAGTCGTCTCATACCTCTCTCGCTCCGGTTGGGAACGCGCCCGATCGGGACCACTCGCAGAATTGTGGCACCCAGTCGGGGATACCGCGAACTCTGTACTAGTACCGAAAGAATCAGGGGCTCCGGACTTCCACAAAGCGATTGCTCTCTTGGCCGGGGAGTTGGCGCGAAAAGAGAGAAAAGATCCAGATCAAATCACCCTAGCCATCTCTCGTCAATTCATTGACGTAACGGATCTACGGGCGGATGACGCCGACATCTCGGAAGGCACGATTCCTCTCGCAGCAGGAATTGGGCTTTTTAATTCCGCGCACCGGCTCATGGTCTCGGCGGCCGCAGCTACACTCCACAGGCAAGGCTACTACGGTAGTTCCATGCCAAGAGCGGCTCACCGACATGCGCGCAGAATGAGGTTGGGGCAGACCCGGCCAGGGTCGTACATCGTCCCGATCATCAGTAACGCGCGGTTCGGCGCATTGGTGGCTCGCGACTCCGACGAACCAAGAATTCTTGCTGAAGCCGACGACTCATACTTTGAGCGCAGGATGCTCACCACCCTTTCCGGCGCTCTTGCAACTCTCGCCGAAATCACAATGGTGCGAGACAGAACACCTAGCAGAGATGAAGTACGCGACGCCGTAGATGAAGGCGTCTCCAGCGAACTGTGCGGTGCAGTCCTGGATGCCATTGGAAAAGGTGATATCAACCTATTCGACATCACCTTCAACTGGGCCCCCACATCGCCAGTAGCAGATTCGGTATCCGATCACATTGAATTCAACGGCGAGGCGGCCGAAGTAATTCACCACCTGGAATCAGAGCTTAAAGAGACGGAGGCTCCGACCGAGCGAATCCTATACGGAGTGATCAGGCGACTCGCTTTGAAGAAAAATGACACGCGAGGCCAGGTCGCGATGGAAACTGTGCTGGACGGAAAAGTCAGGATCGTTTCCTTCGACCTTCCGTTGGATACCTATGCCCTGGCAGCTCGATACCATGGAGAACGACGGCCCATCATAGTTCGGGGTATCCTTGACGCGACGCCCGGAAAACGGGCCGTCATGCAGGTGACAGCATTCCAGGCGGATAAATCTGTCGCCTCTTTTGATGACGTCGTTTGAACATGCAGACCTCGTATAGGTCAATTAACGAATGGAGAGTCGCGGTAGATGGGTCCGAAGACGGCGCAGGTCTACGCAACGATCCGCCAATGGCTCGCAGAAGGAAGGCTCGCGCCAGGAGAAAGGCTGCCTTCCGAACGTACGCTAGTAAGTGAGCTTGCCATTGGTCGTACTGCTCTGCGACAGGTTCTCACTCGACTCGTCACTGAGGGTGCCATTGAGGTGCACGGCCGCAGTTCTTATCGTGTTCCGGCCGGGCCGACTGTCGACGTACCAGCCGGGTTGGAGCGATGGCAGCTTCATGGCAAGCGAGAGCTGTACGACAACCGCTGGGTGAAGCTCGAACTCTGGGACGTTGAACCTCCCGGAGTGGAGCGGTTTGAGCATCACGTGGTGACGTTGCAGCGGGTGTCGATCGCGGCCGTGCTGGACGATCAGGACCGGGTGTTGATGCTGTGGCGGTACCGGTTCGTGGCGGATCAATTCGGGTGGGAGCTGCCGGGCGGAATCGTGGACACCGGTGAGGACGGGCTGACTACCGCGCTGCGGGAGGCCGAGGAAGAGACCGGGTGGCGGCCGGCCGGGCTTGAGCACGTAGTGACGTTCCAACCGATGATCGGCATGGTGGACTCCCCGCATGAGATCTACGTGGGGCGGGGCGCCGAGAAGGTGGGCGAGCCGACCGACCTGGAAGAGGCGGGGCACGTGCAGTGGGTACCGCTGTCGGACATCCCTGGCCTGATGGCCAAGGGCGACCTCATGGGCTCCGGCACGCTGGTGGCACTGCTGCACATCCTGGCAAACCGGGCCAAGTACACCGCTAAAGGCGCGAACTGAGCAGGTCGATCCGGCGCAACTGGCGGACCGAGCCGGTGCGGTTGGCCAGCATCCGCGCCTGCCGAAGGTGGGAGTCGGCTTGGTCGTACTCCCCGCGCGCCAGGTGCGCGTACGCGAGGTCGTAGCGCACACCGGCCTGCGCCCGTACGAACGTCGGGTCCAGCGATTCAAGCCCTGCGTACAGCCGGACCACCGCGTCGTCATCCCCGAGCATCGCCAGCACGTTGCCCTGCCAACGCGCCAGGTGCGTGCCGTTGAGGAAGATGCTCAACATGTCGGGGTCACGGTCCTCCGGCCCGTCCGGGATAGCCGCGGTTGCCGCGTCCAGCGCGTTCCGGCAGTCGGCAGGCATCCCGGCCTGCGCGCACAACTCCGCCTCGGCCGCCCACAACCACGCCGTGAGCCGCGCCGACGCCCGGCCGGCGACCGTACGCCGCGCGTCGCGAACCAATTCGACTCCGAGTGCCGGCCGCCCGGCCTCGCACAGCACGTATGCCTGCTCGGCCATCGCGTGGGCGAGGTACATGGGGGCGTCGGCATCCTGCGCCGCCCGCTTCGCCAACTCGTAGAGCCGCCAAGCCCGTTCCACCGCTCCGGTGTCGAGTGCCTGCCACGCGGCGAGTGTTGAGGCGCCCGCCAACGCCAGCGCTACCGGCTGCCGCGTACTGGGCAGCACCGCGAAGTTGAGCGCGTCTTCCAGGGCCCCCAGGTGTCCCGTCATCTGGTCGACCAACCCCGCTGCGCCCATCTGGCGGTCGAACGTCCGCAGCAACTCCGTCTGATCGTTGAAGGTCTTCACCATCGACTCGCTGACGCTGCTTGCCTTGTCGATCCGGGTCAGCAGGTCGGCGTACCCGTCCGCCGCCGGGGGCGCCTCGCGGTGGTCAGCGCCGCGGAGTTCGGCATCCGTCACCCCGAGCAGCCCGCGCAGGATGGCCGCGTAACGGTCGGAGATCGGCCGCCGGCCGTTCTCCCACTCTGAGACGTAGACGCGCAGGCTCGCCCGCGACGCGATGTCCGCGAGATGCCGGCGCGCGTACAACTCGATCTCAGAAATCAGACGGTCCTGCGACCATCCGCGCGCCCGCCGTGCGTCCCTCAAGCCCTCGCTCACGGCCGCCCTCCCCCATGTCAATGACGGTTGGTCACAACAAGCATGCCTCACATCACCGCAGCTCAACAGGGGTTAACCCCGACCTTAACTGCTCTCGTCATGCGGGGTTGTTGGCTACCGGCCGACCGTTCGGCGCGGTGTTCTGGAAGTGCGCCGGAGACGGCGGGGCCGCAACACCGGGCCCTACCGCTTGACTCTGGTGCGCACCAGATGCCAATCTTCTGGTGCGCACCAGTTGAGGCGCAGTCTCCGCCCGGAGGGCTCCGTGAAACGTGCCTGAAGGAAGCGGTCGGACATTGACAACTGAATGGGGATCACGCCGCCTCTCCTCGGCCAAGTAGGCGGCCACGCGGGTTCACCCCCGCGTGATGAACAGCGCATCCCAACTCCGTACGCCGGGGGCCGTCGCCCGATCTCGCCAAAGACACGCGACGCCCCCGGCTCCCTCATTGCCGTTCCGGAAAGGAACTGGAGCCTCCTATGTCGCCGTACCTGCCTGATCACGACGACGGCGCCGCCGTCGCCGTACTGGACGACGAGCGCGAGCCGTCCGACGCCGAACTGACCGCCCTGGAAGCCGAGATGCCCGTGATCCTCGCGGGTGTCGAGCTGCTGGACGCGGAGATCATGACCCTTGACCGCGAGCCGTGCGAGCTGGACTTGCGGCGCCTGCGCCGGGCGCGGCGCCGCCTGCTCAACGCCCGCCGTGACCTCACGAACGTGCACGACGAACTTCCCTCCGGGGGTGCGGCGTGAGCACTCCGGACATCACCCGTACCGCTGAGACCGCCACTGGTATCGCCTTCCTGAACGGGAACTTGGACGTTGCAAGGGCGGACGTGAAGGCGGAGATCGCGCGGACGGACGGCAAGGTCTCGCTGTTGCTGGCGTTCGTCGGCGCCCTGCTCGCAGGGGTGTGGACGGTCGGCGCCGGTTGGCCCCTTCCCGCCGGCGCGGTGGGATTCGGGCTCGCCGGTGTGGGCTCGCTGGTCGCGGTGGCCGGTCTGCTGCTGTGGGCGGTCCGTCCCAACCTGGGCGGGCCCCGGCCGGTGGGCTTCCCCCTCTGGGCCACGCTGAGCGCGGCGCAGGTCCGCGCCGAACTCGCCGATGAGGACCGAGCCGAGCATGTGGCGGCACTGTCGCGGATCGCGGTGCGCAAGTACGTACTGCTGCGCCGCGCGGTGGACGGGACGTGCGTCGGCGGCGCACTGCTGGTGGTCGCCGCGCTGTGCGCGCTGGGGGGTGCGGCATGAGCGCCGCTCGCACTCTCCGGGACCAGCGCCCCGCGTTGGACGCGCTGACGCAAATCGCTGCGGCCCTCGGCCACCTGCCGCCCGCCGACTTCAACCTCAGCCCGATCACCCCGGGCGAGTTGACGATCTCTGTTCACGACAACCTCGACGGCTTCGAGCGGTGGCGGAGTGTCCTGGGCATCCCGGCCGGCGACATCGAGTACCAGCAGCGCCCCGGTAGCGGACACATGACGCTCAAGGCCACCACCGCGTTCGCCGGCGCGGCTGTCGAGTTGGTCGGTTTCGCCCCGGCGATGCCGGCTTCGGTGATCGGCGGTGCGGTATGAGCGCCCCGGTTGAGCTTCCGCCACTGTCGCGGGGCGAACGCGTCTTACTCGCCGGCGCGTCGGTGCTGGGTGTGGGTGTGGGCGGTGTGGGCCTGGCGCTGTCGTTCGACACGGTGACCGCGGCCGCCGCGCGGTGGGGGTTCGCCACGCCGCAGATGCTGCCGCTGGCCATCGACCTTGCCATTCCGACGTTCACCGCGGTGACGCTGCTGCTGATCCGTATGGGCATGGCGCTGGCGTGGGTACGGTTTGTGCCGTGGGCGTTGACGCTGGTGACGTGCTGGCTCAACATCGCCGCCGGTACGTCGCTGTCCGCGCGGGTGGCGCACGGGACGATGCCGCTGCTGTGGGTGGTGCTGTCGGAGGTCGCGGCGCACGTGTACGCGGTGCGGGTCGGTATCGCCACGGGCAAGCGGATGGAGAAGATCCGCAAGTCCCGGTGGCTGCTCGCCCCGATCACCACGTTCGCGTTGTGGCGGCGTATGACGCTGTGGGAGATCACCTCCTACAGCGATGCGCTGGCCCGTGAGCGTGACCGGCAGCTCGTCCGCGCGGACCTGCGCGCTGAGCACGGTCGGCGGTGGCGGTCGAAGACGGACAGCCGTACGCGGGTGCTGCTCAAGCTCGGGGAACTCGCCCCCACCACCACACCGGAACTTCCCACCCCGGAGGAACCGGCGGAGCCGGTGCAGACACCTTCCGAGTCGCCGACGGAGGCGCCGCAGCCCGCGCCGCGTAAGCGCCCTGCCAAGCCGCCGGCCAAGCGCCCGGCCCGCCGCAACCTTGACGACGTGTTGGCCGACGCCCGCACCGCCACCACAGGTTGGCCGGTCGGTGAGTTGACGGCTGACCGTATCCGGCAGGCCGTGAACTGCGGTGCCCAGCATGCCCGGACGGCGCGTGACGTGCTGCGCGCCGAGCGCGGCACGACCACCGAACCGGTCGGCGACGTTGAGGCGGTGGCCGCATGAACACGCTGCTTGCCGCGGTCGCGGCCGGTGTCGCGGTGGCGGCCGGATGGTCGGCCCATCTGGTGTGGCTGCGCGGCCGACTGACCGCCGCCCGCCGTGACCCGCTCACCGGGTTGTGGACCCGAGAAGCGTTCACCCGCCGCGCGGCCCGGCTGCTGCACGACCCGCGCGCGGTGGTGGTGCTCGCCGACGTGGACCACTTCAAGCAGGTCAACGACACCCACGGCCACGCCGCCGGTGACGCCCTGCTCGCCGCCACCGCCGCCCGCCTGGCCCACTACACCGGCCGTGCCGGGGTCGCCGGGCGGCTCGGGGGCGACGAGTTCGCCGCGGTGCTCATCGACCGCGACGGCACCGCCGCCGACCTGCTCGCCGTCCTCGGTGGCGTCCTGGCCCGCCCGGCCGACGGCATTGACCCGGCGGTGCACACCACGGTCTCGCTGGGGTGGGCCCGCGCCGCGGACTTCCCCGACGAGGGACTGCCGGAGCTGCTGCGGCGGGCGGATGAGGCGATGTACGCAGCCAAGCGCATCCCCGCGCGGGTGCGGCGGGCCGGTCTCGGCTCGCTGCTCGCCACGCTGGCCGGCCGACGCCCCGGCCGCCGCGGTACCGGACCGGGGGTGGCGGCGTGACGCGTCCGTTGCTGCTGGATCTGTTCTGCTGTGCTGGCGGCGCCGGTACCGGCTACCACCGGGCAGGGTTCGAGGTTCATGGGGTGGACATCACCGACCGGCCGAACTACCCCTTCCGCATGCACCGGGCGGACGCGCTCGAACACCTCGCCCACCTGATCGCGTCAGGTGGCGTCGCCCGGTACGCGATGGTGCACGCCTCCCCGCCCTGCCAGCACGGATGCGCGCTGACCGTGGGCACCAACCATTCCCGAGGATGGGGCGGGACCCACGCGGACCTTGTGGCACCGACCCGGGATCTGCTGGAGCAGACCGGCCTGCCGTACGTGATCGAACAGCCCAACGGCCGCGCGAAGATCCGCAAAGACCTCACGCTGTGCGGAGAGATGTTCGGCCTCGGGGTGATCCGGCACCGCAACTTCGAGTTGGGCGGCTGGACCACCCCACGCCCTGCCCATCTGCCGCATCGCGGCCGGGTGTCGGGGTGGCGGCACGGTGAGAAGCACACCGGCCCGTACGTCGCCGCGTACGGCTCCGGCGGCGGCAAACCCAGCGTGTCCGAACTCCAACAGGCCATGGGCATCACATGGACCAACGTCCGGAACGAGCTGACCGAGGCAATTCCGCCCGCATACACACACTGGATCGGCCGCGCGTTCCTGACCGCCCGCACCGACACCCTGCCCGACCTCGGAGCGGCGGCATGAGCCGCTTCTACGACCCGACCGGCGAGCGCTACGGAACTCCTACCTTCCCCTTCCGGCTCGCCCCCGACGGCTACGCCACCCGACGCCAACTGCGGGCCGACGGGCTACGGCCGGGCGGGCAACCGGTTGCCGCACAGCTCATGTGGCGCTCCCGGAAGACCCGCGGCGCGGTGCGGGTCGCCTACCTCTACCGCATTGACCGCGCCGTGCCGGTGCGGCCGTTGACGCCGGGCAAGCGGGCCTCACTCGCCGCGGCGATGCGCGCCCGGCGCACCTGCCCGGTCTGCCGGCTCGACGCCGGGTACGTCATCCCGATCTCGCTCGGCACGTGTGTGCCGTGCGCCTACCCCGAGGAACAGTGCATCGCCTGAACGACAGAAATCCGCGGGCCCGGCCGCTCACCGACCAAAGCGTCGGCCGGGCCCGCCTCACCTCCCGAAGGGAAGCAACAGCAGTGAACCACGAAGACGAAAACGAGTTCTTCGACCGCTTGGAGGCCGACCTGTCGGCCGACTACGGCGGGGATGTGGTCGACCTGGGCAAGGCGCGGTCCGCCCGCAAGTCACCCGACCCGTCGGGTACGCGGTCGGCCGACTCGGGAGCCGACACGGCGCCCGACTCCGCGTCCGACGCGTCGGGCGACTCCCGCCCGGACGCGTCGGGTGCGGGATCAGGTGACCCGTCGGTGCGGGTGATGGTCGACGCGTCGGGCCCCGCGCAGGGTCCGGGGTACCTGGGTCGGTTGCGGGCCGCGCGGCGGCGCGCGGTGGTCCCGGAGTGGCTGCGGTCGGTCGCGGAGTTGAAGGCGGCTTCGGCGTGGGTGGGCCGGCACTACGCGCACGCGGCGGGCTATCACGCGCTGCGGACCCCGGTCTACGCCGCCCGGTTGTCGTTCCAGGCTCCGGCCGGCGCGGCGAAGTTCGTCGGGGGCACGCTGCGGTGGATGGCCGACCGCGAGGGCGAGCCGGTCCGGCTTGCCGCGGTGCGCCGTGAGGACGCCGCCGAGTACCTGAAGCTGTCCCGGCAGCGCGACGGGCGGGTCAAGCTGCGCACGCTGACCGTGGTGCTGGCCTGCTTCGTCGGACTGGCCTCCGCCCTGGCCATGTACGTCCTCGCCCCCGGGTGGCTCCAAGCCGTCTCGGTCGGCACGGTCGTGATGGCGCTGGGCATGGCCGGCCGCAAGGCGGACGCCCCGGTCATCCACCGCGTGGTGGAACTGCCGAAGACGACCAAGCTCACCTCCGACATCGTGCTGCGCGCGCTGGGCGCGGTGGGGATTCCGGCGATCAACCAGGCGCAGGGCAAGGGCCGGGACGGGTTCGAGTTCACCGCCCCGATCACCCGCGACGGCCCGGGTTGGCGTGCGGAGGGCAACCTCCCGTACGGCGTCACGGTGACCGACATCATCGAGCGGCGCGAGCGTCTGGCGTCGGGTCTGCGCCGGCCGCTGGGCTGCGTGTGGCCGGAGGCGGTTCCGGACGAGCACACCGGGCACCTGGTGATGTGGGTCGGGGATCAGGACATGTCCCGGGCGAAGCAACCGGCGTGGCCGCTGGTCAAGTCCGGCAGCGTCGACCTGTTCAAGCCCGTTGCCTACGGCACCGACCAGCGCGGCCGGTGGGTGTCGGCCACGCTGATGTACATCGCCGGCGTCATCGGCGCCATCCCGCGCATGGGCAAGACGTTCCTTCTGCGGTTGCTGCTGCTCATCGCCGCTCTCGACCCGCGCGCGGAGCTGCACACCTACGACATGAAGGGCACCGGCGACCTCGACCCGGTCGGCAACGCCGTCTCCCACCGCCACACTGCCGGCGACGACGACGAATCGGTCCTGTACTGCCTGAACGACTTCCGCGCGCTGCGCGAGGAACTGCGCAGGCGTACCAAGGTGATCCGTTCCCTGCCGCGGGACATCTGCCCGGAATCCAAGGTCACCTCCCAGCTTGCGGACAAGCGTTCGTTGGGGCTGCACCCGATCGTGGTCGGCGTGGACGAATGCCAGGTCCTGTTCGAGCACCCCGAGCACGGCAAGGAGTTCGAGGAGATCGCCACCGACCTGGTCAAGCGCGGCCCGGCGACCGGGATCGTGCTGCTGCTGGCCACCCAGCGCCCGGACGCCAAAGCGCTGCCCACCGGGATCAGCGCGAACGCGTCGGCCCGCTGGTGCCTGAAGGTGATGGGCCAGTTGGAGAACGACATGGTCCTTGGCACGTCGGCGTACAAGCGCGGGGTGCGGGCGACCATGTTCGCCTGGGGTGACAAGGGCATCCACTACTTCGTGGGTGAGGGCTCGGACGCCCGGATCGTGCGGTCGGTCTACGTCGACGGCCGCGGCGCCGACGCCATCGCCGCCCGCGCCCGCCGCCTGCGCGAGCAGGCGGGGACCCTGTCCGGCTACGCGCTCGGTGAGGCCCCGGAGCCGGCCGCGGCCGGATACGACCTGCTCGCCGACATCCTCGCCGTGGTCCCGGCCTCCGAGGCCAAGGTGTGGTCCGAAACCGTGGTGGCCCGCCTGGCGGACCTGCGGCCGGAGACCTACGGCGGCTGGGAGCCGGACGCGCTGTCCGCGGCGCTCAAGCCGCACGGGATCAGCACCATCCAGGTCGGGCGCCGGGACGGCGGGAAGGTCGTCAACCGGCGCGGCATCGACCGCTCCCACATCACCACCGCGATTGCGGAGCGTGACGGAAAACGGGACGCGAGCTGACCCGTCGGGGCCGCTAACGCTAGCACCCGCCCCCGCTAACGTTAGCGGCCCCGCTAGCACCCCACACCACATCTGATCAGGTCGCTAGCGGATAGCGGCCCACCTGCGGAAACCCCAGGAAACCGCCCCGGAGGCACGTCGTGACCCCCATCGTCCTCGCTATCGCCTTCCTTCTCGCCGTCACTCTCGGTTACGCCGGTGTGTGTGCGGCCCAGCCGTTCGCCCGGTGCGGGAAGTGCCACGGCTTCGGCTTCGCCACCACCACCAACCGCCGCGGGAAGGTCCGCCGCGGCAAGACCTGCCGCCGCTGCCACGGACACGGCATCCGCATACGCCGCGGCCGGCACGCCTACAACCTCGCCCGCGGCATCCACCACGACGGCACCCGCTGACCACCGGAACGGAGCCCCCGCCCGTGATGCTGTCCGTCTCCGCCGTGCTGCTCTTCGGCACCGGCACGCTCTTCGCGATCCGCTCCAAGTCCACCAACTTCGGTGCCGCCCTGGTGGTGTTCCTGTTCGGCTTCTACGCCGCTACCACCGGCGTCGCCGAGCCCATCACCGAGATCGTCACCGCCACCGCACACGCCATCGGCAGCATGCGCGGCTGACCGAAGGAACGGAGGAACACCGCCCCATGAAGCCGCCCACCTACACCCCGCCCGGCACCACCACCCCGCTCGTACAGCGCCACTGGATCGCGACCGCCGCGCCCAAGACCGCCCCAGCCCTGGCCACCACGACCGTGCTCGCCCTCGCCCGCATCTGGAACGCCAACGGTGCTGAGCACAGCATCGGCGACGCCTCGGTCATGGGAGCACTCGCCATCGGCGCCGCGTTCGCCGGCAACGCCCTCGCCCGCGGCCAGAGCGGCGAACCGACCGCCGCCGCGATCGGCTTCACCGCCGCCGGCACCTTCGCCCTCGCCGGAGTCGCCGCCTACACCGACGGCCTACCCCTGCCCCTGCTGCTGTGGGGCATCGCGACCGTCCTCGGCTACGTGGCCGCGGCCCGCCACTGGCGCACCGACCACCGCGAGCACATCGCGTACGACCGGGCGACCGAGGCGCGGCGCGAGACCCAACACCACGTCGAAACCGTCGAACTCATCCGTGCCCGCGCGCAGGTCGAAACCGCCCTCGCCGGCGGGGAGTACACCGCCGCCCTCGCCGCGGCTCTCACCGCCCGCGCCGCTCTCCCCGGCTACGACCCCGCCACGCTCACCAAGTCCGGACTGCCGGAACTGACCACCGGCTCGGAAGGAACGTCGCTGTGACCACCACCCCGGAACCCCGCGTCGCCATGACGCACGCCGTCAGCACCGACGGCCCCAGCGCCTTGCGTTACGCCGGTCACCCCATGACCGCGATCGACGCTGCGGTCACCGTGCGCGCGGCCCGCCGCAACCGGCACCAGATGTTCGACGCCGTGCACGTCTACGCCACCACCGACCGCACCGGCGCTCCGCTGATCGTCGCCTACGTCCATTACCGCACGGGGTTCTGGTACGCGAACGACTACTTCGACGTCTACGAGATCCCCACCGACGCGCTGACTGACCTGTAGGTCCCCCGGGGTGGCCGCCCGATCTCGCCAAAGACACGCGGCCACCCCGGTTCCCTCGCCGTTCCCGAAGGAACAGGAGTACCCCCAGCATGACGCAACAGACCCGCGGTGCGCTGCTGCGTACCGCTCTCGAACTGGCATCGGTCGGTGTGCCCGTACTGCCGCTGCGACAGGGCAAGGTGCCGTTCGGCAACTGCCGGGCCTGCGCCGGCGGCGCCTGCGGTGGACGCCCGAACATGAAGACCGCCGGGCCCTGCCAGTGCCCGTACGTCTGCCACGCGTGGGCCGCCGCCACGGTCAACCTCGCTGTGATCTCCTCCCCGCTGTGGAAGGCAGCATGGCGCGAGGCTGTGGCGCTCGCCTACCACCCGGGCGGTGCCGGGGTGACCGTGGTCGACCTCGACAGCGCGGCCGCTGTCGAGTGGGCGCGCGAGCACCTGCCCGCCACCCGCACCGTGCCGACGACGCGCGGACAGCACTGGATCTACCGCGGCGCCATGCGGTCGTCCAACGCGGTCCGGCCCGGCGTCGACATCAAGTCCGAGATGGCGTACGCCCGGTGGCTCGGGCCCGGCGACGGCCGCATGACCGACCTGCCGCCGGCCGTCCGCGCGCTGGCGGTGAGGGAAGACACCACCCCCGCCGCCCGGGGGGTGGTGTCTTCCTCCCCCGGAGCGACGTGGAACCTGGACGTCGCCACCGGGTGCCGCCACACCGCGGCTTACGTCCGCACCGGCCTCGACCGTGGCCTTGACCGCGTACGCGCGCACCGTGAATCGGGTGCGACGTCGCAGGCGTTCGGCGCGGCGCGGTTCCTCGCCGCGCAGCACGCGCAGTGCCCCGGGCCCTGCGGTCTGGACGCCATCGGTGACGAGATCGTGGCCGCCGCCGTGTCCGTGGGCGTTCCCGAGCGGTACGCCCGCCGCGCGGTCGCCAACGGCCTACGGACGGCCCCGGAGCGCATCTCGTGAACAAAGCATCCCGTACTACCACGAACGACCCACAGGACGCCGTACAGCGCCCGCCACGGCGGATCGTGGGCGCGCCGAAGGTCGTCGCCCGGAGGGCGCCCTTCCTGCTCTTGCGCTCTGACCCGCTGCCGACCGCCGAGGCCAGGCAAGGAGGTGGCACGTCATGACCACAACGCCCGACGCCGACATGTGGGCCGCGTTCCCGGCTGAGGACACCGCCCCGACCGTGCTGCCGTGGGACGCCCCGGTGCCGCTCAAGCGGCGGCGCGAGTTGCCCCCGTTCCCTGTCGACGCCTTCCCGGGTTGGTTGCGGGACTTCACCGGCGCCCTCGCCGAGGAGACACAGACGCCGGTCGACCTCGCCGGGTGCGTGGCCCTCGCCGTATTGGCCACGTGCGCCGGCGGGCGCGCCGTCGTCCATGTGCGCGGTCGATGGCGCGAGCCCACCAACCTCTTCACGGTGTGTGCCCTGCCGCCCGGCAACCGCAAGTCCGCGGTGTTCGCCGCCATGACCGACCCTCTGTACGACGCCGAGAAGCTGCTGAAGGAACGCGCCCTGCCCGCCATCATCGAGGCCGGTCTGACCGCCAAACTCGCCCGCGAGGCCGCCGACAAGGCGGCGCACAAGGCGTCTTCGGCTTCCGGTGACGGGCGGGACGCGCTGATCGCGGAAGCGGTCGGCATGGCACAGCAGGCCGAAGGGCTCACCGTGCCGCCCGAGCCGCAGTTGCTCGCCGACGACGCCACCCCGGAAACCATCACCTCGCTCATGGCCGACCAGGGCGGGCGCATCGCGGTCATGTCGGCGGAAGGCGAGATCTTCGACATCATCGCCGGCCGCTACTCCGGCGCCCCGAACATGGGCCCGTTCCTCAAGGGCCACGCCGGAGACCGTCTGCGGGTGGACCGGCAGACCCGCAAGGAATACGTCGACCACCCCGCGCTCACCATGGGCCTGTCCGTCCAACCCGCCGTCCTCGACGGCATGGCCAAGATCAAGGGAGCCAAGGGCCGCGGTCTGCTGGGACGTTTCCTGTACTCCCTGCCGGAATCCCTGCTCGGTCGCCGCAAGACCCTGCCCGAGCCGGTACCGGAAGCCGTCGCCGAAACCTACGGGCACAACGTCGTCGCGCTCACACTCGCCCTCGCGGACTGGACCGACCCCGCCGTCATCCAGCTCACGCCCGAGGCGGACACCGCCTTGCAGCGCTTCCAGGAGCGCACCGAACCCAAACTCGCCGCCCACGGCGGATCGTTGGGCCACGTCTCCGACTGGGCATCCAAGCTCCCCGGCGCCGCCGCCCGTATCGCCGGCCTGCTGCACCTTGCCGAACACCTCGACGGCGGCCACGCCCACCCGGTCACGGCGGACACCATGCGGGCCGCGCTCGACCTCGCCGACTACTTCGCCGGCCACGCCCTCGCCGTGTTCGACCGCATGGGCGCCAACGACACCGCCGAACGCGCCCGCGCCGTCCTTGACGTGCTCCGGGCCAACCAGTGGTCCGAGATCAGCAAGCGCGACGTGTTCGCCAAGGTCAGCCGCTCCGAGTTTCCCACCGTCGCCGAACTCGACAGCGCCCTGAACCTCCTGGAAGACCACGGATACGTGCGCGCCCTGCCCGTTCTGCGGACCGGCACCCGCGGCCGTCCGCCCTCGCCCCGCTACCTCATCCACCCCGACGTGAGCACCCCCGACGCCTGACCCGCGCCGCAGAAACCGCACTATCCGCAGAAACCCCCTGGCGTACTGCTGACCTGCGGGAACACTCCCCACCCCGCCGGACCGCAGAAACCTGCGGAACCACCGCACAAATGCCGACCCGCCCAACCGGCCGCCCATTTCTGCGGCACCTCTGCGGGTTTCTGCGGCAAGCCATCCCATCGACCGTTCCCGCAGGTCACGGACCGTCTCCGGGCTTTCTGCGGATACCGCGGTTTCTGCGGCGCCCACCCCACGAGGAGAACCGTGCCAGCCCAACACACGGACCCCCGGGCAACGCTTCGTTCGGGCCTGCCCGACCGCTACCTCACCCCCGACGACCTGTCCGCCCTGCTCTCCGTTCCCGTCGAAACGCTCTACCAGTGGCGCAAGAAGCGCACCGGGCCGCCCGGATTCCGCGTCGGCAAGCACATCCGCTACGACCCGCGCGCAGTCCACACCTGGATCAGCGAGCAGAGCACCGCCGCCTGATCGCGCCCCCTTCTCCCTCGCGGCCGGCGGCGGACCTACCCGCCGCCGGCCGCCCGCCCTTGCCCGAAAGGCAGCACATGGCAGGCCACATCCAAGACCGCTGGTACAAGACCGAAGAAGACGCCAACGGCAAGACCATCCGCGTCAAGACCGACCGCTACGGCAAGGGGCTCCGTTACCGGGCCCGCTACGTCGGCCCCGACGGGACCGAGAAGTCCAAGAGCTTCCCCGACCGGCAAAAGCGCCTTGCTGAGGCGTGGTTGGCGAAGATTCAAACGGACATGGAAGGCGGGCAGTACGTCGACCCGAAGACCGCCCGCACCACCTTCCAGCAGTACGCCGAACGCTGGGCGACGACCGCCGCGAACGACATCACCGGACGTGACGCCATCGAACGGCACCTTCGACTGCACGTGTACCCGCTGATCGGGTCCCGGCCGATGACGGCCTTCCAACCCGCGCATGTCCGTGACTTCCTGGAAGAGCTGAAGGGTTCTGCGCCGACCGAGTCGTACCGGCGCCTCATCTTCGGCACCGTGTCGGCGGTGTTCGGCGCGGCCGTCGATGACCTGCTGATCGCCCGCAATCCCTGCGAAGCCAAGTCGGTCAGGGCTCCGCAGTCCAGCCCAACGAGGGTCACTCCCTGGCTCGCCGAGCAGGTGTTCGCCGTGCGTGGCGCCCTGCCCGCGCGATTCCGGGCGATGGTGGACGTGGGCGGTGGGTGCGGACTGCGGCAGGGCGAGATATTCGGCCTGTCCGTCGATGAAGTGGACTTCGACAACGAGTGGGTGGCCCTACGGCACCAGGTGAAGCGCGTCCGCGGCGCCCTGGTCTTCGCTCCGCCGAAGCGCGGAAAGTTGCGTGACGTGCCGCTCCCCGGTTCCGTCGCAGCGTCTCTGCGCTCTCACGCGAAGCAATTCCCCCCGGCCCGCATCACGTTGCCGTGGAAGTTGCCCACCGGGCCAGCCGTGACGAAAGAGCTGTACTTCACGGGCAACACCAACGACACCGTGCGGGCGAGCTACTTCGACGACTTCATGTGGAAGCCCGCCCTCGCCGTCGCCGGCCTGATCAAGCAGCCTCCCCGCGGCCAGCGCTACCCGGCCGCCCGCGAACACGGCATGCATGCCCTACGCCACTTCTACGCCTCGGTCCTCCTCGACGCCGGCGAGACCATCAAGGCACTGAGCACCTACCTTGGCCACAGCGACCCCGGCTTCACCCTGCGCGTGTACACGCACCTGCTCCCGAGCAGCGAGGGCCGGACCAGGAAAGCGGTCGAGAGCGTCTACCTGGCGGCTGGCTCACCCACTTCATGATTTCAGGACTCCTTGAGCCCGTGCTCGGCCGCCTGCTCGGGTGTGTAGAGGTAGAGGCTCTCGCGCAGCGCATCGGCGAATGCTTCGAACTCTTCGCCGTTACGTGGCTGGCCAGGCGGAGGGAAAGGCAGGTCACTGGAGCGGCGCGGCCATATTCGGGCGACGGAGAGATGGAATTCGGGGGCGTGCTGGATGACGACGTCGACGGCCGGGAAGTAGACGTAGATGCATAGGTGGCCGATCTTCATGGGGCAGTAGAAGCCGACCGGCTGGGGAGTGTCGGGAGTGGACTCAACCGTAAGGTCCATCCTTACGGTGTGACAGGTGACAGTGGGGTTGCGTTCGGGGCAGGAACCGAGCCAAACGCGCGTTCCACCAGGGATCGCTCGGTGAGTGCGCATTCTCCGGAGCTGATGGGACGGCAGAAGGGTCTCCTGCTGGACCTGATCAGCCATCATCGCTGTCTTTGTGGCCCATAGCGCGATCTGACGTTGCTGCCGGAGAGAGATGAAAGTGAGGTCCTGTCGGATTATCAGTGGTTCGAAGACGACCTTGGACGATTTTTCGAGCTTTGACATCCAGCCGTTGTTACACGGGGCGCACACCTTCTTGACCGTGAAGTCGAGGCCCACGCTCTCTCTGGTCACATCGTAGGCACCCACCCCATAGCGGGATTGCTCGATCTGCTGTCGCCCCGGCGGAAGATACTGGTTCAACCACTGGGGGAAGACGTGTTCCCTGGTGACGGGAGAACCGCCACAGAAGACGCAGGACATCGCCAAATCGTAGCGGAGGGCTGCGGCGGGATTCGGCACACCAGGACTCCCAACGTCATGGCGCCTGCCCGGCCTGTGGAGGAGCACGGCCCACAGACGGCCCCACAGCCCGGCGGCGGCCACGACCGGCCCAAATGAGCTGGTCAGAGCCCCTGGTTCCAGCCTGCCGCAACTTCATCTACTTCTTCCCGATCTACACGGGCATGACGATCCCCTACCACTCCTGGCAGGCCCGGATGTGGCTGGACTCGTGGATCTGACCGGAGCCCGGTACGCGGATGTCCTCAGGTCCTGAAGACCTCAGCAGGACCTGAGGACTTCAGGACATGAGGACCTGGGGACCTGAGGACCTGGGGACCTGGGGACCTGGGGACCTGAGGACCTGAGGTCTTCAGGAGGTGCGCGGCCTGCCTCGCCTCACTCAGCCGCCAACGCGTCCGTGAAACCCGAATTGCTGTTCAGAATCCCGCCGTCCACCGGCAAGGTGACCCCGGTGATCCAGGCGGCGTCCCGCGACGCCAGGAACGCGACGGCCGCCGCGATGTCGGTGGGCTCACCGATCCGCCCCAGCGGATACGACCCGGCGGCCTTCGTGAGGATCTCCTCGCGGCCGGCCCACGCCGGGGTGCGGATCGTGCCGGGCGCCACGAGGTTGACCCGGACCCCGTCCGGCGCCGCGTGCACCGCGAGGGTGCGGGTGAGCGAGACCAGGCCCGCCTTGGCCGCGCTGTAGGAGTGGTTGCCGAAGTACGACAACCCGTTGACCGAACCGATGTTGACGATCGCGCCACGTCGGCGCGGTGCGTTCATCAGGTGGGGAAGAGCGGCGCGCGAACATCTCATCGCACCGCTGAGGGTGACATCCAGGTCGCGCTGCCACTCCTCGTCACTCTCCAGGGTGAAGTCCTCATGGTGCTCGCCGCAGGAGTAGGCGTTGTTGACCAGCACGTCCAGCGTGCCGAACACGTCCACCGCGCGGGTGATCGCCGCGTCCACCGACGCCCGTTCCGCCACATCGCAGCGCACCGCCTCCGCCCGTCCGCCGTCCGCCCGGATCGCGGCGGCCGTACGCGAAGCCGCCACCCCGTCCAGATCGGCGATCAGCACCCCCGCGCCCTCGGCGGCGAACCTGCGCGCCGTCGCCTCACCGATCCCACGGGCCGCCCCCGTCACCACCACGCCGTAGCCGTCGAAGCGTTCAGTCATCCGGTCAGCGTAGGCACTGCCGAACAGCCCTGACCAGAGCTTGTGCACGCGCATCCGCGGTCACGTTGCGCTGCATCCCGTTGGTGACGTACGCGAAGCCGATCCCGGCCTCGGGATCGGCGAACCCCAGCGACCCGCCGCGCCCCGGATGCCCGAACGAACCCGCGGCCAGCAGCGGCGAGGCCGGACCGTGCAGCATGAAGCCCAGCCCGAAACGGGTGTTGACCACCAGCACCCGGTCGGGCCCGTCCGCCTCCACGGTGCGCGCGGCCGCCAGCGTGCCGGGCGCGAACAGCCGCCGGCCCCCGCCCTGGCTCGCCGCGACGGGCCGGCCCTGCTCGACGTCACGGGCCTGCTCGCCCTGCCCGCCCTGCTCGCCCTGCTCGCCCTGCTCGCCCTGCTCGACGTCGCCGACCAGCGCCGCGTAGCAGCGCGCCAGCGACCGCGCGGTCGCGATCGTGCCGGAACCCGCCAGCTGGCCGGCCCGGTAGCCGGGGTCGTTCTCGTCCGGCAGCGGGGTGATCGCGGCGAAAGCCCGGGTGGTCAGCGACGCGGGGTCGGCGTAGGCGTCCTGCACGGTGCGCTTGGGACGGGCCCGCAGCCCGCCGGACGCGGGCGGTTCAGGCGTGGCGACAGGCCCGATCCGGCCGACCCGGTGCTCCTGGTCCGCGGGCAGCCCCAGCCACAGGTCGAGGCCGAGCGGCCCGGCGACCTCCTCGGCGACGTACTGTCCGACAGTCCGACCGGAGACCCGCAGCACCAGTTCCCCGACCAGCCAGCTGAAGGTCTGCGCGTGGTACCCGTGCTCGCGTCCCGGCACGAACAGCGGCGCCTGCGCGGCCACCGCCCGCGGCCCCGACACCCCGTCGACCGCCTCCCGCGGGGTGAGCGGTGTGTCCAGCGCGGGCACCCCGGCCCGGTGCGCCAGCACGTCCCGCACCGTCACCCGGTCCTTGCCCGCCGCCTTGAACTCGGCCCAGTACGTGGCCACGGGCGCGTCGAGGTCCAGTTGCCCGCGCTGGTGGAGCAGCAGCAGGCACACCGCCGCCACACCCTTGCCCGCCGACCTGACGACCTGCGCGGTCCGCCGTTCCCACGGCCCGCCGCCGTCGAAGCCGGTACGCCCGGCCCACAGGTCCACCACCGGCCGGCCCTCGTAGTGGAGCGCCACGGCCGCCCCGACGTCCCCGCGCCGCGCGAAGTTGTCCGCGAAGGCGTCCCGCACCGGCTCCCAGCCGTCCGCGACCGTCCCGTGCACCACGACACCGCCCGGACCGCCCTGACCGGCCGAACCGCCTGCGCCTTCCGCGGCAGGGTCGCCGCCGCCTGCGCCGCGGATGCCGCCGCCCTCGCCGCTCATCTTCTGCCGCCTCCCGAAACACCCGCCCCCACCCGTCCCCGTACTCCCCGATCGTACGAACCGGCGGGCGGGGGCACGCGGCGGGCCCGTAGCGGGACCGTCCCGGTCGTGGTGACCCGGGAGCGGCCCCGTCACGGGCCCGGTGGGGGGTTCCGCTGCCTACCTGCCAGGTGCTACGACAGCGGCGGGTACGCGTTCTGCAGGAGCTGGTGGAACTGCGCCGAGAACCAGTGGCCCGCGAGCGGCGAGTCCGGCAGCGCGCCGGTCGGGTTGTTGCCGTTGCGCGCGTTGCCGCCGTAGGTCGGGTCGCACATCTGGTCGAAGCCCTTGCCCTCGTCGTTGGCGATGGCCTTGCTCGAACCGTCCGACTCGCCCGGAGGCTTGATCCACACGTAGGCGTCCAGCCCCGCGGCCGGGGCCGCGGTCGGGCGCTCGCCGATGCCGGCACCGGACTGGTTGCACCAGTTGCCGGCGTGGATGCGCCGGTCGATCCGTCCGCCGTCGACGTAGGTGTCCACGCTGGTGGTGGCGCCGGGGGCGGTGGGCCGGGAGGTGCCGCCCCAGCCGTTGCGGCCGGTGTCGATCAGCATGCCGATGGTGCTGTCGAAGCCGACGCTGACCAGTTCGGTGCGCAGCGCGGTGGCGTAGGACTGCTCGTCGACGTAGTTGTTCCAGTCGACCCACTTGGACTGCCGCACCGTGGTGCCGTTGACGTTGTCGGTCACCTTGAAGTTGGGCTCCACGGTGGCGCTGTAGTTGGCCGTGTTGGTGATGAAGCCCTGTACGTCGTGGACGGTGGCGCCACTGGTGGTGGCGGCCTTCAGGAACTCCTGCGCGGCGGGGACGAAGTTGCTGTCCCAGCCGAGCCACGCGTGGTGACCGGCGTCGATGTAGTTGTAGGTGTTGGACAGCGCGCCGAGCTTGGCGAGCGCGTAGCCGACGCCCTTCTCGTAGTTGCCGTTCTGCTTCATCGTCGCGCAGGCGGCGGTGGAACCCGCCTCGCCGCTGGCGTTGGTGACGATGTTCGGCAGCGAGTCCGGCTCGATGATGTTGACGATCCGCAGGTTCGCGTACGCCGGGTCCGACATGATCGACGCGATCGGGTCGATGTACTGCGTCTCGTACGTCGACAGGTCGTCCGGGCCCAGCTCGCCGTTGGAGGCGAGCGCGGCGCAGTCGCGGCCGGGCAGGTCGTAGATGACGAACTCCACGGTCAGCGGCTGGCCGTTGGCCTGGGCGACGGCCTCGTCGAGGTGGTCCTTGAGGCCCATCGCGCCGTCGACGCCGTTGATCGCGGCGATCCGGTCCAGCCAGACCGCGGTCGACTCGTTCGCGATCGCGGCGCCGCCGTCAGCGGACGCCTCGGACGACCACTCCGGGTTGACGTATCCCTTCGCCCCCACGTACGGGTTGTCCACCCGCTGGCCGTCGCCGCCGCTCGGCGGGGTGGTCGGGGGTGTGGTGGGGGGAGTCGTCGGCGGGGTGGTGGTCCCGCCGCCCGTGGTGCCGCCGTCGCCGCCCGCGGCACCGCACGCGACGCCGTTGAGGGTGAACGCCGTCGGAACCGCGTTGGCCCCGCTGTAGGAGCCGTTGAAGCCGAAGTCGACGCTTCCGCCGGACGCCAGCGTGCCGTTGTAGGAGAGGCTGGACGCGGTGACGTCCGAGCCGGACTGGCTGATGTCGGCGCTCCAGCCCTGCGTCACCTTCTGGTTTCCGGCGAACGACCAGCCGACCTTCCAGCTGGTGGTCGCCGCGCCGTTGTTGGTGACCGTCACGGACGCGGTGAAGCCGCTGTCCCACTGGGACGACACGGTGTAGTCGACCGTGCAGGCGCTGGACGCCGCCTGGGCGGTGGTACTGCTCAACGCGGCCGCGACCGCGCCGGAGGCGACGACGAGCGCCCCTGCGGCCAGTGCGGCTGTTCTGCGTCGGATTATCGGAACTGCCATGTGCGAACGACCTCCATTGGGGGGATGGACCTTCGAAGCTCCGTCGAAAGGTCATGGGAGGTGGTGCCGTTGGTGCGGTGTGGAGTTACACGCTCTTAACGTGGGAGCGCTCCCATAGTGGGGAGCCGCCCCGCTCCTGTCAATGCTTGAAACACGACGAGGACACAGGCACCGGTCGCCACCCAGGTCACGGCGCGCCGCCGCAGGGCGCGAGCCGGATGCCGCCGCATGGGCCGCAGGCGAGATCGTTGACGTACCGTCAATAGATTTACAGAACCGCTGATTGACGAGCTGTCAGGCAGCGGGCCGATCAGGCTCCCGCGGCCGTACGGGTGAGGTCGCGGGCGCCGGCGGACAGGCCGTCAGGTCACCTGAACGAGTGGGTTCGCGGGCACATCATGTGCTCGGCGCGTGCCCTCATCTCGGCATCACACCCATGCGTCGCATGCCGCTGAGGCGCACGCGTCGTACGCATCCCGCCCACCGCTCCCCTGCCCCGCGACTCCCGCCGCCCGTCACTCTCTGTCGCCGATCCGGGGTGCGCGCCGGCCGGTCGCGAATACGTCCGGGCCGCCCGCCCGAGGAGCCTCGAAGCCGGGTTCGCCACAACCCCTGACCGCGGGAGCGTGCTCGCGTAACGTGCTGCCCTAAGGTTTCTACCGGCGAGTAAGGGTGACCGAGGGAGCGGGTCGATGGCGCTGGACGCGGACGTCGTGGTGGTGGGCGCGGGGTTGGCCGGGCTGGTCGCCACGGTGGAACTGGCCGAGGCGGGCCGCAAGGTGATCCTCGTCGACCAGGAGCCGGAGACGTCGCTGGGCGGCCAGGCGTTCTGGTCGTTCGGCGGGCTGTTCTTCGTCGACTCTCCCGAGCAGCGCCGGATGCGGATCAAGGACAGCGCGGACCTGGCCTGGCAGGACTGGCTCGGCACCGCCGGCTTCGACCGCCCCGAGGACCACTGGCCGCGGCGCTGGGCCGAGGCGTACGTGCACTTCGCCGCCGGTGAGAAGCGCGCCTGGCTGCACGAACGCGGCCTGCGGGTCTTCCCGGTGGTCGGCTGGGCCGAACGCGGCGGCTTCCTCGCGACCGGCCCCGGCAACTCGGTGCCGCGCTTCCACATCACCTGGGGCACCGGCCCGGGCGTCGTCGCACCCTTCGAGCAGCGGGTACGCGACGCGGTCGCCGGCGGCCGCGTCGAGTTGCGCTTCCGGCACCGGGTGACGGCCCTGACCAAGACCGGCGGCGCCGTGGACGGTGTGGCGGGCGAGGTGCTGGCGCCCAGTGGCGTACCGCGCGGCGTGGCCAGTTCCCGTGAGGTGACGGGTGCCTTCGAACTGCGCGCGCAGGCCGTGGTGGTCACATCCGGAGGCATCGGCGGCAACCACGACCTGGTGCGCGCCGCCTGGCCCGAGCGCCTGGGCACCCCGCCGGCCAAGCTGCTGTCCGGAGTCCCCGCGCACGTCGACGGCCTGATGCTGGGCGTCACCGAGGCGGCGGGCGGCCGTCTGATCAACGGCGACCGCATGTGGCACTACACCGAGGGCATCGAGAACTGGAATCCGATCTGGGCCCGGCACGGCATCCGCATCCTGCCCGGCCCGTCGTCCCTGTGGCTCGACGCGACCGGCAAGCGGCTGCCGGTGCCGTACTTCCCCGGCTTCGACACGCTCGGCACCCTGGAGCACATCATGGGCACCGGGCACGAGTACACGTGGTTCGTCCTCACCCAGAAGATCATCGAGAAGGAGTTCGCGCTGTCGGGCTCCGAGCAGAACCCGGACCTGACCGGCAAGAGCGTGCGCGAGGTGCTCAAGCGGGTGCTGCCCGGCGCCCCGGGGCCGGTCGAGGCGTTCAAGCAGCACGGCGTCGACTTCGTGGTCGAGCGCGACCTCGGCGCCCTGGTGCGCGGCATGAACGCGGTCACCGGCGACGGGCTCATCGACGAGGCCGCGCTGCGCGGCGAGATCGAGGCCCGCGACCGGGAGATCGCCAACACCTACACCAAGGACCTCCAGGTGACCGCGATCCGCGGCGCCCGCAACTACATCGGCGACAAGCTGGTGCGCACCGCCTCCCCGCACCGCCTGCTCGACCCGAAGGCCGGCCCGCTGATCGCGGTCCGGCTCAACATCCTCACCCGCAAGTCGCTGGGCGGCCTGGAAACGGACCTGGACGGCCGTGTGCTGGCCGGAACCGCTCCCGGCGGCGACGAGGGCGCCGGCGGCCGCGGCGCGCCCCTGGCGGGCCTGTACGCGGCCGGCGAGGCGGCCGGTTTCGGCGGCGGCGGCATGCACGGCTACCGCTCGTTGGAGGGCACGTTCCTCGGCGGCTGCCTGTTCTCGGGCCGTACAGCCGGACGCGCGGCGGCCCGCGCCACGTCGTAGGCACGTCGTAGGCACGTCGTAGGCACGTCGTCGGCACGCGTAGGCATGCACAGCGCGCGGGACGCAGGCGTGCGTGCCGCTCCAGGTGCGGGCCCCGGGCTGCCTCCGTACGCCCCCGCGTCCGCATGCCCGGCGCGGGGCGTACGGAGGCAGCCCGGGGGCGTGCGACGGCGTGAAAAGTTGCCCGTCCCGCGGGCGCCCCGAACCATGGGTGAGGTGAGCGACGGCGCGTACCTCCGGTTCCCGCACCTGCACGGCGACTTGCTCTGCTTCGCCGCGGAGGACGACATCTGGGTGGCCCCGCTCGGGCCACCGGGTGCGCCGCCCGGCCGCGCCTGGCGGGTGACCGCCGACCGCACGAGAGTGGGCGTCCCCCGCCTCTCGCCCGACGGCACCTCCATCGCCTTCACCACCTGGCGGAGCCTTGACCCCGAGGTGTACGTCGTCCCCGTGGACGGAGGCGCCCCGCGGCGGCTGACGTTCTGGGGCAGTTCCGACACCCGGGTGTGCTCCTGGACGCCGGACGGCGACATCCTGGCGGTGTCGTCGCACGGGCAGCCGTTCGCCTACCACACTTGGGCACACAGCGTGCCGACCGAGCACGAGCCCGGCGGTCCGCTGCCCTGGGGGCCGGTCTCCGACATCGCCGTGCACGACTGCGACGACGGGGAGCGCCGCACCCTGCTGCTCACCGGCACCCCGCCGCACGAACCGCACGCCTGGAAGCGCTACCGCGGCGGCGCCACCGGCCGCCTGTGGCTGCACGGCGAGCGGCTCGTGCCCGATCTCGACGGCCATCTGGCCTCCCCGATGTTCGTCGCCGGCCGCATCGCGTTCCTCTCCGACCACGAGGGCATCGGCAACCTGTACTCCTGCCGTCCCGACGGCAGCGACCTGCGCCGCCACACCGACCACGCCGACTTCTACGCGCGCTCCGCCGCCACCGACGGCAACCGTGTCGTCTACCAGTGCGCGGGCTCCCTGTGGCTCGTCGACGACCTGGCCGCCGATGCCGAGCCCCGACGCCTTGACGTCCGCCTCGGCGGACCGCGCAGCGGGCGCCGCCCCTACCAGGTGCCGGCCGCCGCGAATCTCGACGGCCTGGCCATGGACCGCACCGGCCGCGCCAGCGCCGTCTGCGTACGCGGCAGCCTGTACTGGCTCACCCACCGCGACGGCCCGGCCCGCACCATCAGCGACGTCCCCGGTGCCCGGGTGCGCCTGCCGGAGATGCTCGGCGACACCGGTCTGGTCGCCTATGTCACCGACGGCGAGGGCGAGGACGGCATCGAACTCGCCCACCTGCCGGGGCGCGCCTCCCGGGCGCTGACCCGCGGCCCCGAGGGCGCGGGTGACGTTCCCGGCGACTTCACCGCCGAACTCGCCTTCGCCCCGCGGGCCGGCGCCGGCGCCGACGCGGATGCCGATGTCGATGTCGTCCCGGTCGGCGGGCGCACCATCGGCGGGCCGGTCCGCTGGACCAGCGACCTCACCCGTACGAGTGGGTCGGCGGGCGCGGATGTGACGCCGGGCGAGGTCACCCGCGCGGGTGACGCGAGCTCCCAGTCGTACGCCCCTGGCAGCAGCGACGACGGCCCGGACGACGGTCAGGAGGAGGCGGACGGCGAAGGCGGCGGCAGGGGCGGCGGGCGACAGCGCGGTACCGGTGGCGCCACCCACCCGAGCCCGTTCGGCGACGCGCCCGACACCCCCCACGCGCGGCTGGCCGTCGGGCGTCTGGGCCGCGTCACCGAGATGGTCTCCTCACCCGACGGCGCCGTCCTCGCCGTCGCCTCCCACGACGGTCGGCTGCTGCTCGTCGCCACCGGCGAAGGCGACACCGACGACGAGTACGGCCCGCCCCGCCCACCCGTGGTGACCGGCGCGGTCGACGAGCTTGTCCGCTCCACCAACGGCCCGGTCCGCAACCTCGCCTTCTCCCCCGACTCGGCGTGGCTGACCTGGTCGCACCCTGGCGTCGGACGCTCGCTTCGCTCCATCAAGATCGCCCGGCTCGCCGACCATACGATCATCGACGTCACCAACGGCCGTTTCGAGGACGAGCAGCCCGTCTTCACCCGGGACGGCCGCTACCTGGCCTTCTTGTCATGGCGCGGCTTCGACCCGGTGTACGACGTCCACACCGGCGACCTGTCCTTCCCGCTGGGCTGCCGCCCGTACCTGGTGCCACTCAACTCCGCCACGCCGTCACCGTTCGCGCTGCGGGTCGACGGCAGCCCGGTCGGCACCGGTCTGGACCCGGGCGAGGGCGGCGGCGACGGACCGGTCGTGGTGGAGGCTGAGGGGCTTCCCAGCAGGGTGACGCCCTTCCCGGTGGCCGCATCCAAGTACAGCGCTCTGGAGCCCGTACAGGGCGGTCTGGTGTGGCTGCGGTGGCCGATCTCCGGTGCGCTCGGCGAGACGTTCGTCAACCCGACCGACCCGTCGGCCCGCCCCACCCTGGAGCACTTCAACCTCGGCAAGTCCAAGCGCACCGAACTCGTCCGCCACATGGACTGGTACGCCGTCAGCGGCGACGGCCTGCGGCTGGCCGTCTTCGACGAGGGCGAACTCGCCGTCCTGCCCGCCACCGAGCGCGGCGACGACGACTCCACCGTCTACGTCGACATGCGCCGCATCCTGCACGAGGTGGAACCGACCGCCGAGTGGCGCCAGTCGTACGCGGAGGCCGGCCGCCTCATCCGCGACTACTTCTGGGCGCCCGACATGTGCGGCGTGGACTGGCCGGCGATCCTCGACCAGTACCGGCCCCTGGTCGAACACGTCGCCACCCCCGACGAGTTCGCCGACCTGCTGCGCGAGGTGCTCGGCGAACTCGGCACCTCGCACGCCTACGTTCAGCCCGCCCGCCGCAACGAGGGCCCGCCGCACTACCAGCGCCCCATCGGCCTGCTGGGCGCCGACTTCCAGCACAACAAGGACGGCACCTGGACCGTCGCCCGCATCCTGCCCGGCGAGTCGTCCGACTCCAAGGCGCGCTCGCCGCTGGCCGGCACCGGCATCCGCGAGGGCGCGATCCTCACCCACATCGACGGCCGCCGCGTCGACCCGCAAGCGGGCCCGTACCCGCTGCTGTCGGGCGCGGGCGGCACCACCGTGGAACTGACCTTCACCCCGCCCGGCGGCCGCGGCGCGCCCCGCCGGATCGCCGTGGTGCCCCTGGTCGACGAACGGCCGCTGCGCTACCAGCACTGGGTGGCCAAGCGGCGCAGCGTCGTCCGGCACCTGAGCGGCGGCCGCTGCGGTTATCTGCACATCCCCGACATGGGCGGCTCGGGCTGGGCGCAGTTCAACCGCGACCTGCGCAAGGAAGTCGCCTACGACGCCCTGCTGGTGGATGTGCGCGGCAACGCCGGCGGCAACATCAGCGAGCTGGTCATCGAGAAGCTCACCCGTACGGTGCTCGGTTGGGACGTCACGCGCAACGCGCAGCCCGTCTCCTACGCCGGCAACGCCCCGCGCGGCCCGGTGGTCGCGGTCGCCGACGAGGCCACGTCGTCCGACGGCGACATGATCACCGCGGCCTTCAAACTGCTGCGGCTCGGCCCGGTGGTCGGCCTGCGCACCTGGGGCGGCGTGGTCGGTATGACCGGCCGCCACCGCCTGGGTGACAACACGGTCATCACCGTCCCGATGAACGCCGCCTGGTTCGATGCCTACGGCTGGTCCATCGAGAACCATGGTGTCGCGCCCGACATCGAGTGCCTGCGCACGCCGCTGGACTGGGCCGAGGGCAGGCACGGCCAACTCGCCGTCGCCGTACGCGAGGCGCTGTCCCTGCTCGGCGAACACCCCGCTGCGGTACCGCCCGACCTGTCCTCCCGCCCCAACCGCGCCCGCCCGCCGCTTCCTCCGCGCGCCTAGGCCCAATACTGGTGACTTTGGTGGTGTCTGGTCGTTGGTCGGTGTGTGCCAAGGCCTGGACAGGTGAAGTCGTCGGGGGTTGAGCGGTTCTCGGATCGGATCGCGTTGGGGGTGCTCACGCGGGCTTTCCCGCCCGAGTTGATCGACGAGGTCGTCGCCGAGTGTGGTCGGGTCGAGCAGCGGAACCGGCTGTTGCCGGCTCGGGTGGTGATGTATTTCGTCCTGGCGATGTGCCTGTTCTTCGGGCAGGGCTACGAGGAGGTGGCCCGGTTGTTGGTGCAGGGGCTGGAGCGTGAGGGCCGTTGGGTGAAGGCCTGGCGGGTGCCGACCACCGGGGCGATCGGCCGTGCGCGTCTGCGGCTGGGGCCGGAGCCGTTGCGGGTCTTGTTCGACCGGGTCTGCCGACCGGTGGCGGTCCCGCGGACCCCGGGTGCCTGGTATGGCCGGTGGCGGCTGGTCGCGGTGGACGGCACCGTCTTCGACGTGCCGGACACGGCCGCGAACGCGGAGTTCTTCGGGCGTCCGGGCAGCAGCCGCGGGCAGGGCAGGAGCGCGTATCCACAGGTGAGAGTAGCGGCCTTGGCCGAGTGCGGCACCCATGCCGTGTTCGCGGCCGAGGCCGGCCCGTTGTCGGTGCATGAGACCGCCCTGGCCCGGCGGATCTTCCCTGCTTTGACCGGGGACATGCTCGTACTGGCCGACCGGGGTTTTTGCGGCTTGGACCTGTGGCGGGCGGCCAAGGCCGGAGGCGCTGACCTGCTGTGGCGGGTGCGGAGCGTCATCGTGCTGCCGGTCCTGGCCGCGTTGGAGGACGGCTCTTATCTCTCGCAGATCGTCGCCACCCGAGACAAACACCGCCGAGCCGACCCCGAACAGGTTCGAGTGATCGAGTACACGCTCGGTCCGGGCGGGGCTGACGGGGACGTCTACCGGCTGATCACCACCATCCTCGACCCCGCCGACGCCCCGGCGGGCGAACTCGCCGCCCTCTACGCCCAGCGCTGGGAGATCGAGAACACACTCGATGAGATCAAGAACCATCAGGGCAGCCCCGGGATCGTATTGCGCTCCCAGCACCCCCGCGGGGTCGAACAGGAGATCTTCGCGTTCCTGCTGGTCCACCACGCCCTACGGGACCTCATGCATCAAGCCGCCATACACGCCGGACACGACCCCGACCGGATCTCCTTCACCCGCACCCTGCGCATCGTCCGCCGCCACGTCACCGGGCAGGCGGCACTTTCCCCCCTCCCGCCTGACCCACACACTCAGACAGAGTCTGCGTGAAATCACCGAACGGCCCCTACCCGCACGGCGGCCACGCTCCAACCCCCGCGTCATCAAACGCAAGATGTCGAACTGGGCACTGAAACGAGCCGAGCACAACCACCCGCCCCGCCCCAACACCCCCACCGTCCAACTGGTCGGCCCGACCAAAGCCAACCCAACCCGCCGGAAAATAACCTAAATCACCGGTATTGGGCCTAGGAGCGCCGGGCGGCACCAAGGAGCACCGACGCGGCGCCGCCAGGTCCGGGTTGCACGGCTTCGCATCCTTGGTGGCGGTCCGCCACCATGGGCGCGGGAGCCGGCGTCCGGGCTCAACGTCCGCCGCAGGGCACGCAGAAGGGGCGCCCGCAGGGGCGCCCCTTCCGTGTCACGGCGTTCTCGGTGTCCGCGCGATGCGCGACGCCGAGGTCAGCTCAAGCGGACGTCAGGCCCAGTCGTCCTGGTTGTCGTCCTCGGACTCGCGGCCCATGCGACGCGACGCCTGGTCCTCGAGGTCGGAACGACGCTCCTGCCCCTCCTGCTGCATGCCGCGCTGGGCCTGCTCGGGGTTCTGGGCGGCAGCGGACTTGTTCCGCTTGTCGCCCTGCGCGCCCTTGGCCTGCTCGGCATAGTCCTCGGCCTTGTCCTTGAACTGATCGAAAGCGCCCATGGCTACTCCTCCTGGAGTTTTGTGGGGATGGGGCCTCGACAAGACTTACATGGCCGGACACCCCCCGCATCCTGGGACAATAACCCCAGGTCAGCGAGCGATTACAGCTACGGAGCGTGATTTGCGGAGGTCCGCGCCGACTCGTCCGCAGCGCCTCCCCTGCCCACCAGGCCGCGCCGGACCCCGGCCGCCCGGGCCAGTGCCGGCGCGGCCCGGCGCATCTCCCGCTGCCCCAGCGCGCCGCCGATGACCGAGGGCAGGTAGCCGCGCACCGGCTGCATGCCGCGTAGCCACCACTGCGCGTACACATGAGGTGATCGTCGTACGATCCCGGCGACGATCCGCTCGACCGCCGGTTCCAGCGGGTACGTCCGGTTGGTCGGCCACGGCAGTCGCGCGCGCATGGCCCGCAGGGCGTCGTCCTCGTCGGCGCCGCGCACCATGTCGGTGTCGGTCCAGCTGAGGTAGCCGACACCTACCTTGACGCCCTTGGGGGCCATCTCGGCGCGCAGGCTGTGCGCGAACGCCTCGACACCCGACTTGCTCGCGCAGTACGCGGCCATCAGGGGCGCGGGGGTGATCGCGGCCAGCGATGCGATCTGCAGAAAATAGCCGTGCGAGTCAACGAGCGCCGGCAGGAACGCCCTTGCGGTCGAGACGCTGCCCAGCAGGTTGACCTGGATCACCCGATCGAAGGCGTCCGGGTCCGATTCGAGGAACGGCCCGCCGGTGGCGACACCGGCGTTGGCGACGGCGACGTCGATCCGCCCGAAGCGCGCGCGCACGTCGGCGGCCACCTCGGCCATCGCCGCCCGGTCGGTGACGTCGGCGGTCCAACTGGCCGCCTCGCCGCCCAGTGACGCGGCGACGTTCTTCAGTTCATCGGGTTCGAGGCCGACCAGGGCCAGCCGGGCGCCGCGCGCGGCGAGTTTGCGGGCGAGCAGCTCACCGACACCGCGAGCCGCACCGGTGACCACCACGACCCGGCCGTCCAACGATGATCCGCTCATGCGCTCTTCTCCTGTTCGCCGGCCGCCTCGGCCCCACCGCTTGTCGTACGTTCCGATCCCGCGTCACCCCGCGCCAGATGATCAGCCGCCAGGGTGCGTATCAGCGCCTCCACGGCGGGCGTGTCCTCGACCGGCGTCATGTGACCGCGGCCGGGCAGTTCGGTCAGTCCGACGCAGTGCGGCAGCGCAGCGGCGATGCGGTGCGAGTGCACCTTGGGAGTCAATTTGTCGACCGTTCCGACGACGACCGCGGTGGGCGCGGTGAGCGCGGCCACTTCGGCGTCCAGGTCCAAGACGGCCTGCACCTTGCCCCACGCGGAACGCGGCCGCGCCCGGCAGGCGTGCACGATCCGAGCGCAGAAATCCACCTGTTCGGGTGTCGAATCCGGGCCCATCACCCCGTATTTCAACACCGCCTTGGCCATCGGCGTGACCGGGCCCAGCGGCAGGCTCGAGACGAGGATCTGGCGGTGCAGCACCCGCCGCAGCCACCGGGCGCTCAGTCGCGGCGGCAGCACCTGCGTCGACCCGATCAGCCGGCTGGCTCCGGTACTCACCAGCAGCACGGCGGCGGTACGGTCGCGCACGAACTGCCGTTCGGCGGCTGCCATGATCGTCATACCGCCCATGGAGTGGCCGACGAGCAGGGCACGTTCGCCCTCGGGCAGCACGGCCTCCAGTACTGCCTGCAGATCATCGGCCATTATGGCCGTGCTGTAACCCTTGCGGGTGGCGGGCGCCGCACTGAGACCATGGCCGCGCTGGTCGTAGGCGATCAACCGGAAATCCGATGACAGGGCCCGCACCATCGGCGCCCAGAACAGCGTCGAACACGTCCACCCGTGCACCAGTACGACTGTCGGAGCGTCGGTGCGGCCGTACTCCTCCACGTTCAGGCGCGTGCCGTCCGCGGAGACCGCGGTCAGCGCCCTGCGCGGCTGTACAGCCTCGTATGTCGCGGTCATGACGCCACCTTCGCGGCCGGCCCGGTCACGGACTCGACGGACGACTGGCCCGCGGGGGCCAGCAGGTTGTATTCGGAGAGCTTCAACTGCCTGGTGGCGCGCCGGAACTCGGCAGTGGTGCCGGGCCACGCCGTGGTGTTGCGGCCGTTGGCGTCCAGGTACCAGCTCTTGCAGCCGCCGGTGTTCCACACGGTGCGCGAAGCGCGGCGCTGCATCTCCTCGTTCCACGCGGCGACCGCCGCCGGCTTGGCGTCCAGGGCCGCGGCACCGGAACGCTCCAGGGTGCGCAGGTAGTCGGCGACATAGTTGAGTGATGATTCGATCATCAGGATCATCGAGCTGTTCCCGAGACCGGTGTTCGGTCCGATGATGAACAGAAGATTCGGGAAGCCGTCGACGGCACAGCCGCGCAGCGCGGCCATGCCGCTCTTCCAGTGCTCGCTGAGACTGCGGCCGTCCGATCCGATGACCCGATCGCCGATCGGCATGTCGGTGACATGGAACCCGGTGCCGAAGATGATCGCGTCGACCTCGCGCTCGGTACCGTCGGCCATCACCACCGATGAGCCGCGCACCTCGCTGAGCGCCGAGGTGACGACCTCGGTGTTGGGTTGTGAGAGCGCCGGATAGTAGGTGTTGGACAACAGAATGCGCTTGCATCCGATGGTGTAGTCCGGTGTGAGGCGAGCCCGGAGCCCAGGGTCCTTGACGGACCGCCTCAAGTGGCCGCGTGCGATCCGCTCGGCCGCCTTCATCAGTTTCGGCTGCTTGACGAACGCGCCGACCTGGAACTCCCGGATCAGCCACAGCGCGCCGCGCCGCAACTTCGCGGTGCCGGGCACCGTGCCGTGCAACCACCGCTCCGCCGCGCCTATCGGCCGGTCCACCCGTGGCATCACCCACGGCGGGGTGCGCTGGATGACGGTCAGCTTCCCGACCTCCGGCTGGATCGACGGCACGATCTGGATTGCCGACGCCCCGGTGCCGACCATGGCGACGCGCTTGCCCTTGAGGTCGAAGTCGTGCTCCCAGCGCGAGGAGTGGAACACCCGCCCAGGAAAGTCCTCGATCCCCGGCACGTCCGGGATCTTCGGGTCGGACAGCGGCCCGGTCGCGGAGACCACCACATCGGCGGTCAGTTCGCCGGCGGCCGTCGTCAGATGCCAGTGCCGCGCCTCGGCGTTCCAGCGCGCCTGGAGCACCTCGGCGCCGAAGCGCAGGTGCGGCCGCAACCCGAAGGTGTCGGCGACCCGTTCGAGGTACGCGCGGATGTGCTCCTGGCCGGAGAAGGCGCGCGGCCAGTCGGGGTTGGGTGCGAACGAGAACGAGTAGAGGTGGGAGGGCACGTCGCAGGCGCAGCCCGGGTAGCTGTTGTCGCGCCAGGTGCCGCCGACCGCGTCCGCGCGCTCGAGGATCACGAAGTCGGTGATCCCTTCCCGCCGCAGCCTCACCGCGGCCCCTAGACCGCCGAAGCCGGACCCGATCACCGCCACCCGCACGTGTTCGATGTCGTCGTCCATGGCACCGCCTTCCCGCTTCTCTCAATCGCGCCAGCAATCACTGGCATAGTCGGACTGTAAGGCACCGGGCGTTACCTCCGGTAGGGGTAGGTCCGGATTTCGGCCGCCCGCCGCGCCCGCAAGCGCCCGGCGCCGCCCCCGGAACACGCGCGACGAGCGCTCCCCCAGAGGAGCACCCCGGTCGGCCGCGGAGAAGGATTTCTGCACCCCCTAGGCTGGCGACGTGGACGACAACGCGACCGTGCCGCGCGAGTACCGCGTCGAGGAACTGGCCGAAGCAGCCGGCATCCCCGTCAGGACACTGCGGTTCTACCGCGAAAGGCGCCTGCTCCCGCCCCCGCGCCGCGAAGGACGGATCGCGTGGTACTCCGAGGACCACCTCGCGCGTCTGCGCACCATCTCCGCCCTCCTGGAGCGCGGCCACACCCTGGGCGGCATCGCCGAGTTGATCGCGGCCTGGGAGCAGGGCCGCACCCTGGACGGTGTCGCCGAACTGCTCGGGCTGGAAGGCGCACTCGCCATCCCCTGGTCCGAGGAGACCCCGGTAAGGCTCAGCCCCCAGGAGCTCGCCGATTACTTCGGCGAGGACATAAGCCCCGAGAACCTCACCGACTCCCTGGAGATCGGCTACATCGCGGTCGACGGTGAGCAGGTCGTGCACGTCAGCCGCCGCCTGCTGGACGCCTCCGCCGCGCTCGTGCGCGAAGGCGTGCCGCTGTCCGCGGTCCTGGCCGCGGGCCGGGAGGTACGCAACCACGTCGACGCGATGGCCGACCTGTTCACCCAGGTCATCAAATCCCACGTCATGGGCGACCTGACCGGGCTGACACCCGGCGACGCCCACCGCATCGCCGAGTCCCTGCACCGGCTGCGCCCGCTGGCCAAGAACATCGTCGACGCGGAGATGTCACTCGCCATGGACCGCAAGGTGCGCGCCGAGATCGACACCTGGATGCGAAGCCACACAGAGCCTCCCCCCGGCACCCATGGCGACGCCCCCGGCACCGCGCACGACCGCGACGCCGACGCGGCTCCCGGCCCCGCCGGCGATGAACGACCGCAGCGGCCGTGCCCGCCTCCCCTCACGCCAGAACCCTGACCCTCGCCCCGCGCGCGTCGTACCGTACGACCTGAGACAGTGGAAACGGCCCATCGATCGGGAGGTGCCCCGTGCAACAGCCTCAAGACGCCAACGCCGAACAGGCCATCCTGGGTCGCATCAGTGCGATGGTCTCCGACGAGAAGGCCCTGCGGGACCTGCTCGCGGGAGGCGACGACGAGGGCGGCGACCAGCGCGAACGCCTCGCCGCCCTGGAGCGCGAACTCGACCAGTGCTGGGACCTGCTGCGCCAGCGCCGCGCCCTGTCCGAGGCCGGCGAGGACCCGGGAGGCGCGCGCGTACGGCCCTCCTCGACCGTTGAGGGCTACCGTTCGTGAGCCCCGCCCCCGACGACCTCACCGTCGTCGACGCCCCCGCCGCGCAGCGCTACGAAGCCCGCACGGACGGCGACCTGGCCGGCTTCGCCGCCTACCTGCGCGGCGACGTGCTGATCGCGTTCGTCCACACCGAGGTGCAGGAGGGCTACGAAGGCCGCGGAATCGGCTCGGCGCTGGCCCGCGCCGCCCTCGACGACGCCCGTGCCCGCGGGCTCGGTGTTCTGGCGATCTGCCCCTTCATCGACGAGTGGATCAGCAAGCACCCCGATTACGAGGACCTGCGCTACGCACCTGACAGCAAGGTGACGGACTAGGCACCCTGGATGTCGGGCCACGCGTCCATGGATGCCAGGCCGGCACCTGGCTGGCACCCATGCAGGCAAGTCGGCCCGTCGTAGCGTCCGTGCCGTGCGCGTGCCGCCCGCACCGAGGTCCATGTCGGATTCTCGCCAGACCGACGCTGTGACGAGGCGCGACACTGGACAGGTGCATACGGACTTCGACGCCTGCGTGCGGGCCGTGCAGTCGAAGGATTCCCGTTTCGACGGGTGGTTCTTCACCGCGGTGCTGACCACGCGTATCTACTGCCGGCCGAGCTGCCCGGTCGTGCCGCCGAAGGTCGAGAACATGACCTTCTACCCGAGCGCGGCAGCCGCCCAGCAGGCCGGGTTCCGCGCCTGCAAGCGCTGCCGCCCCGACGCCAGCCCCGGCTCGCCGCAGTGGAACGAGCGCGCCGACCTCGTGGCCCGGGCCATGCGGCTGATCGGGGACGGCGTGGTCGACCGGGAGGGCGTACCGGGCCTGGCATCCCGGCTCGGCTACAGCGCGCGGCAAGTCGAGCGCCAACTGCTCGCCGAACTGGGCGCAGGGCCCCTGGCACTGGCCAGGGCCCAGCGCGCGCAGACCGCGCGGCTGCTCATCGAGACGACGACCATGCCGATGAGCGAGGTGGCGTTCGCGGCCGGTTTCGCCAGCATCCGCACCTTCAACGACACCGTGCGGGAGGTGTTCGCCCTGACCCCGGGCGAGTTGCGCGCCAGGGTCGCCAAGGGCCGCCCGGCCGCCGCCGTGGGCTCGATAGCGCTGCGGCTGCCATTCCGCCGCCCCCTCAACCCGGACAACCTCTTCGGCCACCTCGCGGCCACCGCCGTCCCAGGTGTCGAGGAGTGGCGCGGCGGCGCGTACCGGCGCACGCTGCGGCTGCCCAACGGCCCCGGCACGGTGTCGCTGCGACCGGGCCCCGACCACATCGGCTGCCGGCTGTCGCTGACCGACTGGCGTGACCTGGGGCAGGCGATCAGCCGCTGCCGGCGCCTGCTGGACCTTGACGCCGACCCGCTCGCCGTGGACGCGCTCCTGTCCTGCGACCCGGTGCTGGCGCCCCTGGTGGCCAAAGCACCGGGACGCAGGGTGCCGCGGGTCGCCGACGGGCCGGAGTTCGCAGTGCGCGCGGTGCTCGGCCAGCAGATCTCGACGTCCGCGGCGCGCACCCACGCAGGACGCCTGGTGGCGGCGTACGGGGAGCCCGTCGCGGACCCGGGCGGCGGCCTCACCCACCTGTTCCCCTCACCTGAGACGCTCATCGAGCGCGCCCCCGCGTCTCTGGCGATGCCGCAGACCCGCAAGGACACCCTCGCAGCGCTGCTGCGCGCCCTGGTGGACGGCGAACTCGACCTGGACGTCGGCAGCGACTGGCAGCGCGCCAGGGCCCGGCTCACGGCCCTTCCAGGCTTCGGGCCGTGGACCGTGGAGACCGTCGCCATGCGCGCGCTCGGCGACCCGGACGCGTTCCTGCCCACCGACCTCGGTGTCAGGTACGCGGCCCGCGACCTCGGCCTGCCCGTCACCCCGGCCGCGCTGACCCGCCACGCCGCCGCCTGGCAGCCCTGGCGCGCATACGCGACGCAGTACCTGTGGGCGACGGGCGATCATCCGATCAACGTGCTCCCCGACGACGACCACCCGGCCGTCAAACCCTCCGACGACCGCGCCACTTCAGTTCCGGAAGGCACCGCACCATGAGCACCATGACGACGACCACGACGGCGTCGGCCGTCCACACCGTGGTCGACAGCCCTTGCGGCCCCCTCACGCTGGTCGCCCGGGAGGGTGAACTCAGCGGCCTCTACATGACCGACCAGCGGCACCTCCCGCCCCTGGCGAGCTTCGGCCCGCGCGCCGGCCTGCCCGCCTTCGACCGCGCCCAGGAACAGCTCGCCGCCTACTTCGACGGCGAACTCACCTCTTTCGACCTCGCCCTGTACATGTTCGGCACGCCGTTCCAGAAGCGCGTGTGGGCGGCACTGTGCGGCATCCCGTACGGCGAGACCGTCACCTACGGCGAACTCGCCGCGGCGGTGGGGCGCCCCACCGCCTCCCGCGCGGTCGGCCTGGCCAACGGCAAGAACCCGATCGGCATCATCGTCCCCTGCCACCGTGTCGTCGGCGCCGACGGCAGCCTCACCGGATACGGCGGCGGCCTCGCCCGCAAGCAGTGGCTGCTCGACCTCGAACGCGGTGCACACCAACCGACCCTGACGTGACGTCACCCGCGCGGGTGACATGCCGCCGTCTCGCCACTTGGGCGCGAGGGCCCCGGCCGGTCACCACGACCGGCCGGGGCCCTGCACCTGCTGCGCTACGACAGCGGCGGCTGTCAGACCCGCACGCCCTCCAGGTCCTCCTCGTCCTCGTCCTCGTCCTCGTCCTCGTCCGAGGACGCAACGAGACTCGGCCGCTCGGCGAGGTTCTTGCGCAACTGCTCGCCCTCGACGTCGACGTTGGGCAGTGCGCGGTCCAGCCAGCGCGGCAGCCACCACGCGGACTTCCCCAGCAGCGCGAGCACCGCCGGCACGATCGTCATCCTGACGACGAACGCGTCGAACGCGACCGCGATCGCAAGTCCGAAGCCCATCATCTTGATCATCGATTCCGACGATCCGATGAACCCGGCGAACACACTGATCATGATGACTGCGGCCGCGGACACCACCCGCGCACCATGGGTGAAACCGGTCACGACCGCCTGACGCGGCGACTCGCCGTGTACGTACGCCTCACGCATCCGGGTGACCAGGAACACCTCGTAGTCCATGGCCAGTCCGAAGACCACACCGACCATGAAGATCGGCATCATGCTCATGATCGGACCAGTCTGCTGAACGCCCATCAGACCGGACAGCCAACCCCACTGGAAGACCGCCACCACCGCGCCGAGCGCCGCGAGCACCGACAGCAGGAAGCCGAGCGCCGCCTTCAACGGCACCAGCACCGACCGGAACACAACCATCAGCAGCAGGAACGCCAGCCCCACGACCAGCGCCAGATACGGCAGCAGGGCGTCGTTCAGCCGCTGCGAGACGTCGATGTTCATCGCGGTGGTACCGGTGACGAGCACCGTGGCACCCGTGGAGTCGGTGAAGTCACCCGCATGGCCGCGAATGGTGTGCACCAGGTCCTCGGTCTGCGTGCTGCTCGGCTTCGACGCGGGCACCACGGTGAGGGTCGCCGTGTCACCCTTCGGGTTGAACGCGGGCCCGGTCACCGTCTTGACGTCCGCGAAGCCGGCGATGGTCCGCTTGACGTCCTGGGCGGCCGACTTCGGCTGCTTGCTGTGCGCAGCATCGACGACCACCGTCAACGGCCCGTTGAAGCCCGGCCCGAAACCGTCCGACAGCATGTCGTACGCCTTGCGCTGGGTGGTGCTGACCGGCTGCGAACCGTCGTCGGGCAGCCCGAGTTCCATCCGGCTCATCGGGATGGCCGCAAGACCCAGCGCCACGACCGCGGCGACCAGGAACGGCACCCGGCGCCGCACGACCAGCCGCGCCCAGCGCGTGCCCATGTTCGGCTTGTCCGTCGGCTTGGCGCGACCCTTGCGCACCTTGCGGGTGAGCACCTTGGGGCCGGCGAAGCCGAGCAGCGCGGGGATGAGCGTGAGCGCGATGAGCACGGCAAGCGCGACCGTCGCGGCCGCCGCCAGGCCCATCTTGGTGAGCATCGGGATGTTGACCACCGCCAGGCCCGCCAGCGCGATCAGCACGGTGAGCCCGGCGAACACCACGGCCGACCCGGCCGTACCGACCGCGCGCCCCGCCGCGTCCTCGCCGTCTCGGCCCTCCATGAGCTCATGGCGGTGGCGCGAGACGATGAACAGCGCGTAGTCGATGCCGACCGCCAGTCCGATCATCGACGCAAGCGTCGACGACGTGCTCGACAGGCCGAGTGTCGTCGCCAGGGCGGTGATCGACGCGATGCCGACACCGACGCCCATGATCGCGGTCAGGAGTGGCAGGCCGGCAGCGACCAGCGAACTGAACGTGATCAAAAGCACGACCGCCGCTATGCCGACGCCTATGACCTCGCTGTTGCCGGTCTCCGGCGACGCCTGGAGCGCGGTGCCACCCGTCTCGACAGTCAACCCTGCGTCACGACCGTGCTGCGCCGCGTCCTCGATCGCGGTGTGGGTCGCGTCGGTGATCTCTGTCGACTTGGCGACATAGCTGACGGACGCGTACGCGGTGGTGCCGTCCTTGCTGACCGCGTCCGCAGTGAACGGGTCCGCGACCGTCGCCTTCTGCGGGCTGTTCTTCAGATCGGTGACGACCTTCTCGACCGCCGCCTTGTTCGGCCCAGCGGTGATCTTCTGCCCGTTGGGCGCCTGGAAGACCATGCGCGCGGACGCGCCGTCGGCATTGGTGCCGGGGAAGCGCTCGTGGAGCAGGTCGAACGCCTGCTGCGCCTCGGTGCCCGGGACCGTGAAGTTGTCGGCCGGCGCGGATCGCGCGGTCGCGGCGCCGACACCCGCGAGGGCGAGCAGCGCCACCCACAACAGGACTACGTAGCGCCTCTGCCGGAAGGAGAACCGGCCCAGCTTGTAGAGGAATGTGGCCATGGAGGCATGGGCTCCCGTCAGGAGGGGGCGGACATGGGCGTGAGGAACCAGCCCGACGACGAGAGCGGCGTGTCAGGTGGAGCGTGGTGTGCTGATGTGGTGGTACGGAAAGGTTCGCTGGTGCGGACGCGGTCGGATCAGTGGCCGGACGAACCGATCCGGCCGACCGGACCGATCATCGAGTCGCTGTGCTCAGGACAGGCCGAGCGCCGGGACGACCACCGCGTCGATGTATCTGTGGCTGTATTCCGGATCTGGGTCGATGCCTTCGATGATCGGGCGGGTCAGCGCCCCCCCGAACAGCATGTGCGGCACGAAGTCCCGCGCCGGGTTGTCCGCGGCCAGTTCACCGCGGTCCACCGCGCGCTGCACCAGTTCGGCGAAGCTGACCAGTTCCGGCTCGATGAGCAGCTCGCGCAGGGCGCGGAACAGGTCGATGTTCTGGAACGCGGCATGCGACAGCCCGCGCATCAGCTCCTGGTCGCGCTTGACCTCGCTCTCGTCGTGCAGCCGCACGAGCTCGTGGAGGTCGCCCGCGAGGGAACCGGTGTCGATGTCCGCGAGGGAGACCGGCTTGCACTGCCGAAGCGCCGTGGCGACCAGTTCCGGCTTGCCCTTCCACTGGCGGTAGAGGGTGGCCTTGCTGGAGCGGGTACGGGCGGCGACGGCGTCCATGGTCAGTGCCTCGTAGCCGACCTCGCGCAGCAGGTCGACCACAGCCTCGTACAGTTCCCGCTCGCGCTCGGGAGTCAGGCGACTGCGCCGCGTAGAGGTACCGGTTTCCGGCGACATGCCCTCTCCTCCCTGTCTGACGGTCGCGCCGATCATACGGAGTCATCGCTCCGTATGGATACGCTTCGAAACGATGTCGTACACCTAAGAGCGTAAACGGCCCACGATCGAAACGCCACCGTTTCGATCGTGGGCCGTATCACGTCTCCGCCAGGCAACCGTCAAGCCGCCATCAGGTGATTTCGTGCCGGCACCCCGCGCGCCGCACACCCGAGCGCGCCCGTCGCAATACCCACGTCAGGAACGGACCGCCAAGACCGTCACGCCGGCAGCGCGATGGTGTGCCCGGTGCGCTCGACCTTCGCCCGCAGGTAGCTGACGTTCGACGCCGAGACGTGGACGGCGGTCGGCACCTGCTCGACGACCTCGACACCCAGGGCGTCGAGCTGCCGCGCCTTGTCCGGGTTGTTGGTCAGCAGCCGGACGCTCCCGACGCCCAGGGCGATGAGCATCTGCGCGGCGGCGGTGTAGTCACGCTCGTCCTCCCCACGGCCGAGGGCGAGGTTCGCCTCATAGGTGTCGAGGCCGTCGTCCTGAAGGGCATAGGCGTCGAGCTTCGCGTAGAGCCCGATCCCGCGCCCTTCCTGCCGCAGGTAGAGCAAGTAGCCGCCGGTGGCGGCGATCCGCTCCACCGACTCCCTCAACTGCGGCCCGCAGTCGCATCGCTCGGAGCCGAACACGTCACCCGTCATGCACTCCGAGTGCGGCCGCACCAGCGGCACGCCGCCAGCGCGGTAGTCGCCGATGCCCAGCGCCAGATGCTCCTTTCCGTCCACCAGACCGGTGAACGCGTACACATCGGCGGTCGTCCCCCACCCGTCGGAGAACCGAAGCGGAACACGCACCCTCGTACGGACCTTGGCGGCGGCCACAGCCGCACCAGCGTCAACCGTCATCGCCACTCCCTCGTAAGATCTTGAAACCTCAAGCTCCTCCCGGTCGCGGTTTATTTCCGCCCGATCTCGTGGGTCGGGTCACACGGCGGCGCCGCCCACGGGGTGGAGCCACGCGACGAGGCGGGCGGCGCGATCATCGATGTCGGGACACACCCAGGAGGCGGCCCAGCGCGCCGCAGCACGTCACCTGGGCCGGTAGACCGCCACGGCGAAGGACGCACTCGTCTCGACCACGTCACCCATGGCCCCGATACGTCGGCCCAGTTCCGCGGCGTCGACGTGGCGAGCCGACGGCCCCATGGACACGAGGTCGTTCGCCTCCTGGGGTGTCAGCCGCAAGCCGTACTCCAGTTCCAGCGCATCAGCGTGCTCGGGCCGGAAGTGGGCGTCGAGCGTACGGGAGAGCCGCTCCTCCTTCGCCGCGTCAACGGTCAGCAGGCCCGCGGCACTCCGCACCTCGGCCAGGTGCCGTGGGGTCGGGGTGACCACCACAAGCGCACCGTCCGGACACAGGACACGCCGGAACTCGGGTCCGTTGCGCGGAGCGAAGACGTTCAGCACGACGTCCATCGACCCCGACCGCACCGGGAGGTCACGCCACACGTCCCATACGGCGGCGACCGCCCGCGGATGTGCCCGCGCCGCGCGCCGCAGTGCGAACTTGGAGACGTCCAGGCCGAGCCCGACCGCCTCAGGCACCGCGTCCAAGGCGGCGGCAAGGTAGTAGCCAGTACCGGCGCCCGCGTCCAGAACGTTGCCCCGCGCCACGCACCATCGGTCCGCGGCCTCGGCCACCGCGCGGGCCAGCGGCGCGTAGTGCCCGGCGCTCAGGAACGCGTCACGGGCGCCGACCATCGCTGCGGTGTCGGCGGTTCCGGCCCGCATGTCACCCGTCAGGAGGCTGACGTACCCCTGGCGCGCGATGTCGAAGGTGTGGCGCCTGCCGCACCGCAGAGATCCCGCCGAGGTGTGGAGACCGTCACCGCACAGCGGGCAGCGAAGGACGTCCAGGAGCCGGCGGCGCGGGTCGCCGTCCTCGAACGCGATTGGGGGCATGCTCTGTTCCTCGGCGTAGCTCGGCGTCGGTTGCGACTGCGGGCTGCAGTCGCCCTCCGGTGCAGGATAGGTGGCACGCGGTCGGCGCATGTCCGACAGGGACCGCATACCGCCGAAAGTCCCAGAATCGCCCTGTACGGCCACACAGCCGACCCGAGCGGGATTTTCCCCACCCGAGAGGCGGCGTCGCCGCAGACGGCCGCCTACGGGCTTTGAGCGGGCCACTGGAGGGGCTTCTCGGCCCGCTCCCCTCGCCGTGTGCGCCGCCATCCCCCGGCGCTACGCGTACGGACCGCTGCCCCAGGCCGCTGCACACATCGCTCCACGCCGGCAGGGTCGTCGCCGGGCGTCCTACTCGGGCTGGGGGCGCTGCTGGTGGAACAGGGCGACGCCCTCCAGAAGCCCCTTCTGCTCGACGGTCGGGTTCCCGGACAGCCACTTCAGCGCGGTCTCGTTGGTCGGAGAACCCGCAACCAGCTTGTAGACCCTCAAGTAGCCGGCGAGGCGGTTCAGGAGCTCGCTGTCCTTGATGGCGGCCGAGCTCCCGTAGACGGACAGGGCCGGGGACCCGGCGTGTACGTGGCTGTCCATGAAGTGGAACTCCAGGGCGAGTCGTTTGCGTTCGGAGGAGAGTCGGTCCTCCTTGACGTCCTTGAGGATCGCGGAGAGCTTGCCCTGGCTCTTGAGGTAACTGTCCCCGATGGCGAGCTTGAGCGCCGCCGCGGCCTCACTGCCGAACGCCCGCAGCTCCGAGCAGATCCACCGCTCCTTCATCGTCAGCGCGGGGGTCTGGGACTTGAAGCGACGTGTGACGGAGTCGAGGGCGTGCTGCATCTCATGGGTCACGGTCGCGGCGAACTCGCGCAGTTCGCGAGACGACGCGTCGTCAGCGGGCCGCGAAATCCGGAGCACGCCGCCCTCCGCGGTCTGATCGTCGATGGCGAACTTGGCGCGCGCGCCCGCGAAGCTCGTCTCATCGTCGATCTCGATCCTGATGGATGCCTCCTCCAGCTCCCTGAACAGCTTGCGATACGGGATGGCGAAGTGAACGCCCTCCAACTCGCCCGCCGCCTTGGCGAGTCGTTCGGCGAAGCGGTCCGGCGGGAGGTTCTCCTGTGACCACTTGCCCTTCTCGTAGCCGATGGTGCGCTGGACGGCCGGCTCGCAAGCGTGCCCGGCTGTCGCGCCGCCGACCGCCCGCTGCACAGGTGCCGGACCGGCCAGCACCCTGGTCGCGTTGGCCTCGGCCTCCCGTTCGAAGTCGTCGGTCGGGGACGAGATCCTCAGGCCCTGGCCGTTGTCGTTCCCCCCAACCGGGCCCTGCCGCTGCTGGACGACATGCGTCAACTCGTGGGCGAGGGTGTGCCGGTCCGCGCCGCCGTCGCCGATGACCACGTGATTGCCCATGGTGTAGGCGCGGGCGCCGATCTCGCTTGCGGACCGCTGCGCGGCGATCCCTGTGTGCAGCCGCACCTCGGAGAAGTCCGCTCCGATCCGCGCCTCCATTTCCCGCCTGACCGGCTCGGCCAAGGGCGTGCCCGAGGTACGGAGCACCTCGTCGAAGGAGGAACGCTGCACTGCCGGAGCCGAGGCGGCGGATTGGTGCCCGCAGCTGCCCGAGTGGGCGGGCTGGGCCTGCTCCAGCATCCCGGCCACCGCGGCGTTGCCCACGGTGCGTTGCAGGGCAAGGAGCGAGGCCCCGTTCAAGCCTCCAGGTTGGAGAGCCGCTGGAAGTGAGGGTCGCGATGCCGTTCGACCGGCCGCCCCACGGCGTACGGCCGCTTGGGGCGTCTTGTCACTCTCGTGGGCACGCATGAGTTAGGTCCCTTGTCACGGCACAGACGGGCAGTTCCATGCATACACCGGTGCCCGGCCCGCGCGGGAGGGCGAGAAGGGCAGAGCACGGTGCCCTCGCAGGTACCCACTCGGCGTGCGGATGACGAGCACGGGCTTGCCACCAGGAGGTCACCGCACTTCGGCGTCCCCCTGCTCACACAACCGACCTCGACGTACCGGCCGGCTGCGCACGGGCCGAGAGGCAGCCGCAGTTCGTGCCGTACAGGAGGAACAACACGGTAACCCCCTGATGCGAAGTGGCTCCGGACCGCCACGAGACTCCGTACCCAAAGCAATCGGGCGACCAGGCGATCAGGTCCGACGCCGCCGCGTCCGGATGCCGCGGCGTTCAGTCCCCGCAGACGCCAAAATCCCGCCTGGTCTTCATGACCGGGCGGGATCTCATGAACTCTTCCCGAGGTGAATCGAGAACAGTCGCGTTGTGGACCTGAGGGGATTCGAACCCCTGACCCCCTCGATGCGAACGAGGTGCGCTACCGGACTGCGCCACAGGCCCTTGCAACGAGGAAAACTCTAGCATCCCCGGGAGGGTGGTCGTGAACCTGATATCGGCTGGTTCACCAGGCTCACTCGTTGGCGGCGCGAGGGCGGTCGGGGTCGGCGTACTGGTCGAACAGCGGGGTGCGCGTGGTGCGCGGGCGGCGCGCCGGCGGCTGCTGCTCGCGCGGCTCGGCCGCCTCCCGGGGTTGCGGGGCCTCGCGGCGGTCACGCTGCTCGCGCGCCGCCGCGGAATCGCCGGGCGTCGTACCGGAACGGGCCGAACTCCAGGTGTCGGGTGCGCCGAGGTCGACGCCCCGGGACGTGCGAGGGGCGACAGGGGCGGTCACATAGGTGGGCAGCGGCACCGGTACGGGCGCCCAGCCGTCGTCGGCGGACTGCTGCGCGCGCTGCTGGTCGACCCACTCGGCGTGGTCGGTCTGCTCGACCAGGGCGCGGCGGTCGGCGGAGCGGGGCGACGGCGCGGGTACGGCAGAGGGCGTCGGGCGGGCACCCTGGGCAGCGGGGGCGGGCGCCTGGCGCTCGTCACGGTCGCGACCGCGCTCGGCCGCCGGAGCGGCCGGCCGAGGGGCCCTGAGGCGGCGTGCGGCCTCCGCGGCGCGCCGCTGGTCGAGGCGCACCTCGTAGCGTCGGCGCTCCTGGCGGCGCATCTGACCGATGTAGACGGTCAGCAGGACCGCAGGGATGGCGGGGACCCAGAGGAGCGCGACGCCCCCCACGGCCGCGGCGATGGCACCGATGGTGAAGGCGAGGAAGAGCGTGGTGGTGGTGCGGCGGCGCCGGGCGAGCAACTGGGCTCGCTGGTTGCCCGCGTCCCGGGAGCCGGCAGCCTGGGCGGCGGGCGCCGGGCGTGCCGCGGGGCGCCGTACCTCGGTCGCGGGCACGGCCAGCCCCCGGACGTCGACCGACGCGTCCGGTTCGTCCGGGTCGGCGTCGTCGTCCGGTGCGTCGGCGGCGGGGTCGACGGTCTCACCGCGCGCCTTGGCGACGCGCCGCTCCATCGCCGCCCGCCCGGACAGCAGCCGGATGGCGGTGCTGAAGCGTTCCGTCGGACGCGCTTCGTTGAGCTCGTCCTGCCTACGGAGCCACATCGGCACCAGGTAGGCAGCCCAGGCCCCGACGATGACTGCGTAGATGAGGCCGCTACTGCTCACGTGCTACACGGTAGGGGGGATCGAGACACGCCATTGGCAATTCGGCCCGGTGTGTCGCACGATCTGGCTGATACGTCGAGATTTTTGTGCGATGAACGCGCGATGAGCTTTACCGTCGAACAATAGTCTTATTTCTGGGGCGTGCCCGGCCTTGCCTGGCGCCATCGGCTGACGAGTCCGTCGGGCACTTCTTCCGCGGTGAGCGCGTAGACGAGGTGGTCGCGCCATCCGCCGTCGATATGCAGATAGCGCGGACGAAGCCCCTCCTCGCGGAAGCCGAGCTTTTCGGCGACCCGGCGGCTGGGCCCGTTCTCGGGGCGAATGCACACCTCCACCCGGTGCAGCCCGACCCGCCGGAAGCAGTGGTCCACGGCGAGCGCGACGGATGTGGGCATCACTCCCCGGCCGGCGACCGCCTCGTCCACCCAGTAGCCGATGTGCGCGGAGCACATGGAGCCCCAGGTGATTCCCGCGACGGTGAGTTGACCCGCGAGGCGCCCCTGGTAGTCGATGACGAACGGCAGCATGCGCCCGGCGTTCGCCTCCCGGCGCAGATGTCTGACCATCTGACGGTATGTGGGACGTTGTACGACCTGCCCCGGCGGCGCGGGCGGCACCGTGGCCTCCCAGGGGCGCAACCAGTCGCGGTTGCGCCGGTTGACCTCGCGCCATGCGCGCTGGTCACGCATCCGGATCGGGCGGAGGGTGATGTCACCGTCCACCAACTCGGCCGGCCAGGACCCGTTCAGCTCGGTCTCCCAGTGACGGATTGCGGATCATCGTCCGAGTGATGATCCGACTGCTCTTTCGGGTGATCGCCGCCACGGATCTGATCGACGGCATGTACGACGATCGGCGCGAGTACGGCAAGGCCGTCCTTCACCCCGCCGGTCGATCCGGGAAGGTTCACCACCAGGGTGCGGCCGGCGACCCCCGCGACACCACGGGACAGCGCCGCGGTGGGCACTTTCCGCCCGCCTGCCGCACGGATCGCCTCTGCGATGCCCGGTACCTCGTAGTCGAGCACCGCACGGGTGACCTCGGGGGTGCGGTCGGTCGGTGAGATCCCGGTGCCGCCGGTGGTGACCACGACGTCGTAGCCCGCGTCGACCGCCGCGATGAGCGCCTCCCGCACGGGCTCCCCGTCCGGGACCACCCGGGGGCCGTCCACGGCGAAGCCCCACTCGGCCAGCGCGGCGACGATCAGCGGGCCGCCGCGGTCCTCGTACACCCCCGCGGAGGCCCGGTTGGACGCGGTGACCGCCAGGGCGCGCGGCGGGCCCGGTGGTCGGCCGCCGCTGCGCGCGGTCATGGCCGCCGCCAGTCGCCGGACTTACCGCCGGTCTTCTCCTCGACCCGCACATCGGTGACGACGGCACCCTTGTCGACGGCCTTGACCATGTCGACAACGGTGAGCGCAGCGACCGCGACAGCGGTCAGCGCCTCCATCTCGACGCCCGTGCGGTCGGTCGTCCTGACCGTCGCGGTGATCTCGACCGCCTGATCGGTGACAGCCAGGTCGATCTTCACACCGGACAGCGACAGCGGGTGACACAGCGGGATGAGGTCAGGCGTGCGCTTGGCGCCCATGATGCCGGCGACCCGCGCGACCGCGAGCGCGTCGCCCTTGGGCAGGCCGTCGGCGCGTAGGAGTTCGACGACATGGGGTGCCACCAGGACGCGCCCGGTGGCACGCGCGGTACGTGCGGTGACGTCCTTCGCGGAGACGTCGACCATGCGGGCTGCGCCTGCCTCGTCTACGTGGGTGAGGTGCTGCTGCGCGCTGCTCATCGTTCTCCCGGTGCGGTCGCTTGGGCAGACACCGTACCGGCCTGCGACCGGGCGTGGCGCGCTGGCCCGCGAGCCGGGATGCCGGGTGCTAGTCCAGCACGACCACGTCGACTTCGCTGCCCGCGGAGAGCGAGGTGACGGCCTCCGGTACGACGATCAGTGAATCAGCGTGCGCAAGGGCCTTGACCAGGTGGGAAGCGGCGCCACCCACAGGGGTGACAGTACGGGACCGCTTGTCGTACTGCGCACGCAGGAACTGCCGCCTGCCGTCCGGCGAATCCTCGATCGCGGTGGTGCACGCGGCTTGTACGACCCGCCGATGAACGTCACCCGCGCCCATGAGCGTGCGGATGACCGGTCGTACGAACATCTCGAACGACACATAGGCGCTCACCGGGTTGCCCGGCAACGCCAGCAGCGGTGTGCGCTCGGGGCCGATCCGCCCGAAGCCCTGCGGCTTGCCCGGCTGCATCGCGAGTGTGCGGAAGTCGACATACCCGGCGGCCTCCTCCGCGTCCTCGCCGAACGATCCGCCCAGTGACGACAGCGCCTCTTTGACGACATCGTAGGCACCGACGCTGACTCCCCCGCTGGTGACGATGATGTCCGCGCGGATGAGCTGGTCCTCGATGGTGGCGCGCAGCGTCTCGACCTCGTCGACGACCGCGCCGACCCGGTACGCGATGGCGCCGGCGGCCCTGGCCGCGGCGGTGAGGGCGAAGCTGTTGGAGTCGTGGATACGGCCCGGGCCCAGTTCCTCACCCGGCTGGGCCAATTCGCTGCCGGTGGAGACGACCACGACCCGGGGGCGCGGTCGGACGGTGACCGTACCGCGGCCGATCGCGGCCAGCAGTCCGATCTGGGGCGCGCCGAGCACGGTGCCCGCGGCGAGTGCCAACTCCCCCGCGGTGACATCACTGCCGCGGGCCCGTACGAACTGCCCGGTCTCCGGAGCCTTGTGCACGCGCACCTCACCGCCGGCGCCCCCGGGGTCGTCACCGAAGGACGCCATGGAGCGGACCGGCCCACCGCCTGTGCCACCGTCGGTCCACTCGACGGGGACAACAGCCTCGGCGCCGGGGGGAAGCGGGGCTCCGGTCATGATGCGGGCGGCCTGGCCGGGCCCCACGGTGGGTGGCTCGCCGCTGCCGGCGGCGATGTCGCCGATCACGTCGAGTACGGCGGGGTGGTCGGTGGTCGCGGCCTTGGTGTCGGCGACCCGGACGGCGTAACCGTCCATGGAGCTGTTCGGGAACGGTGGCAGGGAGGTCGGCACCGTGACGTCCTCGACCAGTACGCACCCTTGGGCGTCGAGGAGTTGCAGGTCGATCGGGTCCAGCGGGGAGAGCTGCCCCAGGATGTTGTCCAGGTGTTCTGTGACGGACCACAAACGATCGACGTCGTGACTCACTCTTGCATCTCCTCATTGACGTACGAACGCAGCCAGGTCCTGAAATCGGGCCCCAGGTCTTCACGTTCGCATGCCAGTCGGACAATCGCACGCAGGTAGTCGCCGCGGTCGCCGGTGTCGTAGCGGCGCCCGGTGAAGACGACGCCGTGGACGGGGCCGCCGTCGGTCTCCTGGTGGGCCAACTCGCGCAGCGCGTCGGTGAGCTGGATCTCACCGCCTTGGCCCGGCTGGGTCTTCTTGAGCACCTCGAAGACCCCGGGGTCGAGCACGTAGCGTCCGATGACGGCGTAGAAGGACGGTGCCTGTGAGGTCTCGGGCTTCTCGACCAGGTCGGTGACACGCACGACATCGGAGTAAGTGGTGGGCGCTATGGCGGCCGACCCGTACAGATGGATGCTGGCCGGCTCCACCTCCATGAGTGCCACGACGCTCCCCCCGTACTCCTCCTGGACGGCGATCATCCGTGACAGCAGCGGGTCGCGCGGGTCGATGAGGTCGTCGCCGAGCAGTACCGCGAACGGCTGGTCACCGACGTGCGGTTCGGCGCACAACACGGCGTGCCCCAGGCCCTTGGGGTCGCCCTGGCGCACGTAGTGCATGGTGGCGAGGTCACTCGACTCGCGAACCTTGGCGAGCCGGGACTCGTCACCCTTGCGGCGCAGGGCCTCCTCGAGCTCGTAGTTGCGGTCGAAATGGTCCTCCAGCGGTCGCTTGTTGCGTCCGGTGACCATCAGCACATCCGACAACTGCGCCGCGACCGCTTCCTCGACCACGTACTGGATCGCCGGCTTGTCGACCACCGGCAGCATCTCCTTGGGAGTGGCCTTGGTGGCCGGCAGGAACCTGGTCCCCAGCCCCGCCGCCGGGATGACAGCCTTGGAGATCCGTGTACGTGTACTCGTCATGCCGTGCACCATAGCGGCGAAGAATGTGGAGAAGATGAAGAACGGGTGGATTATGGCTTATACACAATGCTTGGGCATGGTATGAGCGGGGTTCGAACGCGCAAGGCCGAGTTGCGGGTACGGCTTCTGGAGGCCAGGCGCGCGTTGACCGCGGATGAACGCCAGGCGGCGAGCGCGGCGCTGGTGCAGAGGGTACGTGACTGGGCGCCGCTGGCAAGGGCCGGGACGGTGGCCGCCTACGCGTCCATGGGCACTGAGCCTGGAACGCATGATCTGATCGACGCCCTGCACGGGGACGGCACGCGCGTACTGCTTCCGGTGCTTCAGGCCGACAACGACCTCGACTGGGCCGGCTACGACGGCCCTGGCAGCCTTGAACGTACCTCCCGCGGCCTCCTGGAGCCCAGCGGCGAGCGCCTGGGACCACAGACGGTCACGCAGGCGAGCGCGGTGCTGCTGCCCGGGCTCGCCGTCGACCTCCACGGTGTGCGCCTGGGCCGCGGCGGCGGCTCCTACGACCGGGTGCTGGAGCGCCTGTCCGCGGCCGGGACGCATCCCGCGCTCGCAGTGCTCCTGTACGCGCACGAGGTGGTCGACGCGGTTCCGCGTGAACCGCACGACCACCTCGTCGACGCCGCCATCACTCCCGAGGGTGTGCGCCGCTTCCGTCACCCGGGCGGCACAGCTACGGAGTGAGCGCCATCTTCGCCTTTGTCGCCTTGTCGACGCGCTTGTCGGAGAAGTACCAGGGCAGCAGCTTCCCCGCCGCCCACAGGCTCGTCTGGTCGGTGTAGTGAGCGTTGTAGGCGTGTCCTGAGGCGCCGGTGAGGTTGATCCAGCGGGACTTGTCGAAGTCCTGGAGGTTGACGATCATCCGCATGGAGGGCACCCACTCGACGTCGTACCCGCCGGCCGCGTTCCAGCCGGTGGCGTCGACGGCCGCCTCGCCGCCGCTGAGCTGCCAGGGGCCGCGGTTGAGCATCCACTTCAGGACACCGGGACCGTCGGTGCCCAGCGTCTGGTTCTTCAGGTCCAGCTTGTGGAGCCGGCCCCAGCTCCAGGTGTCTATGTCCTTGCCGAGCTTGGCGGTCAGTTCGTAGCGGGCGTCCTTCATGGCCTGCTCGAGCAGCTGGTCGCGGTCACTGCGGTGGGCCGGGTTCTGGTCGACGCCGAAGAACGCGGTCGTGGACATCGTCCACCACTGGCTGTCGGGCTGCTGGAGGATATTGCGGACCACCTCGAACCAGCGGTCGCCGCCGTCGGGCTGCGCCTCGTCGGCGTCCCGCTCGCCGCACTCCTCGATCGTCTTGGGCTTGCCGTCGAGGTCGTCGACCGGACCGGTCTCCCCCACGGGCGGCACCCTCAGGCACTGGCCCTTGGGACGTAGCTCCTTGGGCAGCTTGTTGCCGAACGCCAGCTTCAGGACGTTGCGCCACACCGCGTTGAAGTAGGCGGCCGCCGCCGAGTCCGAATCCTGGTTGTAGTCCCATCCTTCGAGCAGCTTTTGTGCGTCACGCACATAACTGCCCTTGTCATTTTTGATGTTGATCTTCAGCAGGTACGGCACGAGCAGCTTGGCGATCTCGCTGCTGTCGTCGTTCTGCATGGACTGCATGTCGTCCATGGAGATCTTGCCGCCGTCCTTGATCTTGGACGCGATGAGGTCGTTGATGCGCTGGCTGCGGGTGCCGTAGTCCCAGTCGTTCGTCAGCAGGTACGGGTACTTGCTCTGGTCGATGACGGCCTGGTTCGCGGTGACGATGTAGCCGCTCGGCGGGTTGTACTCGTACGGCATCGACTTGAAGGGGATGTACTTCTTCCAGTCGTAGTGCGAGTCCCAGCCGGGCACGGGATAGGTGCCGTCGTCGCCCGTGGCACGGATCGGGACCTTGCCTGGCGCCTGGTAGCCGATGTTGCCCTTGGTGTCGGCGTAGATGAGGTTCTGCGACGGCACGGCGAAGTCCGCAGCCGCCGCGCGGAACTGGGTGAAGTCCGTCGCCCTGTCGAGCTCGAAGACGGCATCCATGGTCTTCGACGGCTGCAGCGCGGTCCAGTTCAGGGCAACCGCGTAACCGCCGCTGACGCCCCCTGGCGGATCGGTGACGGGCGCGGTCTCTCCGACGGTGCGCAGTTCGTCGCTACGGTCAGAGATCACCGGTCCGTTGTTCGTCTCGCGGACGGTGATCGTACGGGGCTTTCCGCCGGCGACCTTGATCGTCTCGCGCCTGGTCGTGAACGGCACCTGCTTGCCGTCGCGCAGGTACGTCTTCGCGGTGACCTTCTCCAGGTAGAGGTCAGTCACATCGGCACCCAGGTTGGTCATGCCCCAGGCGATGTCCTGGTTGTGGCCGATGATCACACCGGGCATGCCGGAGAAGGTGAATCCCGTGACGTCGTAGGGACACGACTTGCTCACCGTGCGGCAGTGCAGACCCATCTGGTACCAGACGGAGGGCAACTGCGGCGCGAGGTGCGGATCATTGGCCAGCAACGGCTTGCCCGTTGTCGTGTACTGACCGGACACCACCCAGGAGTTCGATCCGATGCCGCTGCCGGTCGGACCGAGCAGCGTGGGCATCTGGTCGATGATCTGAGAAATCCCGGCAAGCTGGGTGTCGACGGTGCTGCTGAGACCCTGCGGGTCGCTTGAGCCGGCGTTGCTCTGCGAGTCGGCCGAACCCGCGGGCTTGTACACCTTGGTGGCCGGGTCGACCGTACCCGCCTCGACGATCGGCTGGTTGCGACTGTAGGGATAGTCGGGATACAGCTGCTTGATCTGCGCCTGGCTGAGTCGACTCGTCATCAAGGTGCGGTCGATCTCGTCCTGCATGTTGTCGCGCAGGTCCCATGCCATGGCCTTCAGCCATGCGACCGAGTCGACGGGCGTCCAGGGCTCCGGCTTGTAGTTGTTGCTCAAGGACAACGCGGCGTACTCCACCGACAGCGAGGCACCGCTGTGGTCCTTCAGGTACGCGTTGACGCCGTCGGTGTACGCGCGCAGGTACTCCTTCGTGGAGGAGTCGAGCTCGGTGTCGTACTCCTTCTGCGCGATGCCGTGCCAGTTCAGGGTGCGCAGGAAGGCGTCGGTCTCGACCTCGCTCTTGCCGAACATCTCCGACAGCCGCCCGGAGGTGAGGTGGCGGCGCACGTCCATCTCGTAGAAGCGGTCCTGCGCCTGAACGTAGCCCTGGGCGCGGAAGAGGTCGTCGGGGGTGTCGGCGTAGATCTGCGGGATGCCGTTGGCGTCCCGGTCGACGTCGACCGGCGCGGACAGGCCCTTGAGCTTCAAGGAGCCCGACGTCTGCGGGAAGGAGGCGCGCACCGTGCTGACGCTCCAGTACGACCCGTAGCCGAGGCCCGCCACGAGCAGGAGCACGACCGCAATCACGATGAGGCGTAGGCGGCGGGACTTCTTCCGTGCGGGCATCGCTGTCCTTCGAGGGGCAGGGTGGACCGGATGATCAAGTGCTGATGGTGCAAGGGCAACCATAGGCGTACGGCCTGTGGCCGGGAGACGCGGCGTCCAGGTGACCATGCAGTGGACCGAGGAACGTCAAGGGAGGGTAAATTGTTAGGTAAGGCAATGAAGTTGAAAGGATCGAGCCCCTGACTGTCCACCACCTGAACGAGATCCTGCTGATCGGCGCCTCGGTCCTCCTGGTCGCTGTGGTCGCCGTGCGGCTCGCCTCACGCAGCGGGCTTCCGACGCTCCTCATCTACCTCGGCATCGGCGTGATTATCGGACAGGATGGCCTGTTCGGCTTCACCTTTGACGATGTTCAGCTCACTCAAGTGCTGGGCTACGCGGCGCTGGTGGTGATCCTCGCCGAGGGCGGCCTCGGCACGAAGTGGCACGAGATCAAACCCGTGGTTCCGGCGGCCGCCGTCCTGGCCACCGTCGGCCTGCTGGCGAGCGTGTTCATCACCGCCGGCGCAGCACACTACCTGGTCGGCCTCGGCTGGCGTCAGGCGCTGATCATCGGCGCGGTGGTGTCGTCGACGGACGCCGCCGCCGTGTTCTCGGTGCTGCGGAACATCTCGCTCCCCAAACGGGTGACCGGCGTCCTGGAGGCCGAGTCGGGGTTCAACGACGCCCCGGTGGTGATCCTCGTGGTGGCGTTCTCCGCGGCCGGACCCATCGACCACTGGTACCAACTGCTCGGCGAGATTGCGCTGGAACTGGTGATCGGCGCCGCCATCGGCCTGGCGGTGGGCTGGTTCGGCGCGTACGCCCTCAAGCACGTCGCTCTGCCGGCGTCCGGCCTGTACCCGATCGCCGTCATGGCCATCGCGGTGGCCGCCTACGCCGCCGGCGCCATGGCGCACGGCTCCGGCTTCCTGGCCGTCTACCTCGCCTCGCTCATCCTGGGCAACGCCAAGCTGCCGCACCGTCCCGCAACCCGCGGCTTCGCAGAAGGGCTGGGGTGGATCGCACAGATCGGCTTGTTCGTGCTACTCGGGCTCCTGGTGACTCCGCACGAGCTGGGCGACGACATAGTGCCCGCCATCGTCATCGGGCTCTTCCTGACGCTGGTCGCCCGACCCGCGTCGGTCGTCGTCAGCCTGGTGCCGTTCCGCGTCCCATGGCGCGACCAGGCGCTGATGTCGTGGGCCGGGCTGAGGGGGGCGGTGCCCATCGTCCTGGCGACCATCCCCATGGTCGCCGATGTCACGGACAGCAAACGGATCTTCAACATCGTCTTCGTCCTTGTGATTATCTACACCTTGGTGCAGGGACCGACGCTGCCCTGGATGGCGCGGCACTTGCACCTGGGCGACATCGACGGCGCCGGGACCGCCGACCTGGGCATCGAGTCCGCGCCCCTGGAACGGTTGCAAGGGCACCTGCTGTCCGTCGCGATCCCGGGCGGCTCCAAGATGCACGGCGTCGAGGTCGGCGAGCTGCGACTGCCGCAGGGCGCTGCTGTGACGCTCGTGGTGCGCGACGGCAGGAGCTTCGTGCCGCTGCCGGCGACGATGCTGCGCAGGGGGGACGAGCTACTCGTCGTGACCACCGATCCGGTACGTGACGCGACGGAGGACAGGCTTCGCGCCGTCGGACGCGGCGGCAAGCTGGCGGGCTGGCTGAGCGGCGGCTGATGACTTCGGGTGGCGGACACGAGGTGAGGTTTACGTATGATGATCCGGTATTAGTCGAGTGCGACCCCTGCCTGACGCAGGACCGGCGCGGTGATCCGCGCTGAGCGGACGGTCCTCGGCGCGAGCGCGGCCAAAGGCACGTGTACGCGTCACCAGGCGGCAGAAAGTCCGGATCGTGGCATCCAAGGTGCCCACCCCTTCGCCTTCCCCCATGCCCTCCTCGCCTCCCCGACCGGCGCCACAGGCGTCAGGTTCGACCGCCTCGGGCCCACAGCCGGACGGGGAAGCTCGTAGCCCGGGATATCGCAGCCTCCTGCGCACCCCCGGCGCCTGGGCGTTCGTCCTGCCCGGCCTCGCCGCGCGGCAACCGTTCGCGATGCTCACCATCAGCATGGTGCTGCTGGTCCGGCACGCGACCGGTTCCTACGGGATGGCGGGTGCAGCGGCGGCCATCACAGGGGCGGCGAGTGCGCTATGCGCGCCGCAGGGCGGCCGGCTCGCCGACCGCTACGGGCAGCGCGCGGTCCTGCTCCCGGGAGTCGTCCTGCACGCGCTGTCCGTCACGGCAGTGGTGGTGCTGGCCGTGTCCGGGGCACCGGCGTGGGCACTCCTCTCGACAGCCGTGCCGGCGGGTGCCACCGTCCCCCAGGTCGGGCCCATGGTGCGGTCGCGCTGGGCTGTCGCGCTGGACGATCCGCTGTCGCCCCTCATGCAGACCGCGGCCGCCTTCGAGTCGGTGACCGACGAGCTCACCTTCGTGGTGGGTCCCGTCATCGCGACGGCTCTGTGCACGGCGGTCCACCCGGCGGCGGGGCTGGTCGCCGAAGCCGCGCTGACCCTCGTCGGCGGCATGCTCTTCGCGGCCCAACGACGATCCGAGCCGCATACGCACCAAGCGTCGGCAAGCGAGGGAAGGGCGCACACCTCCGCATTGTCGCTGCCTGGGGTGCGTGCCTTGGCGGTCGCGTTCCTGGGCGTCGGGGCAGTGTTCGGCGGCATGCAGGTGTCGCTCGCCGCGTTCACGCAGGAAGTCGGCAGGCCGGGGCTCAACGGCGTGCTCTACGGCACGTTCGCGGCCGGCAACATGGCGGCCGGTGCGGTCTACGGCGCGGTCTCCTGGCGCCATGCGCCCTGTACCCGGCTGCTCGCCGCCTATGTGGGCCTCACGGTGGCCTGCGCGCCCCTGTGGGCCGCTCACTCCCTCGCCTTGTTGAGTGTGCTTCCGCTGATCGCAGGTCTGTTCATCGCACCCACGATCGTGACCGGGTACTCGCTCGTCGACGCCCTGGTGCCGCGAACGGCCCGAACCGAGGCGTTCACGTGGCTGACCGGGGCCGTCGCGTTCGGGCAGGCGATAGCGGTGACGGTGGCGGGTCTGCTGACTGACGCGCGAGGCTCGTCGGCCGGTTTCGTGGTGCCGCTGGTGGGCACATCGCTGGCACTCGTGGTGCTCGTCGGGCTCCGCGGGCGGCTGGTGCCTGCTCCCTCGGGAGCGGGCGTGGCAGGTGGGATCGGTCACCGTCCGCCGGTCTCAGTGGACTGACGGCGGGAAATACTGCACTATTGAGCGTCGTTAGCACTCAACAAGTGAGAGTGCCAGGAGGAGCAAGTGCCGACGTACCAGTACCAGTGCACCGAGTGCGGCGAGGCCCTAGAGGCGGTGCAGAAGTTCAGCGATGACGCGCTGACTGAGTGCCCCAACTGCGCCGGACGGCTGCGCAAGGTCTTCTCGGCGGTGGGCGTGGTCTTCAAGGGCTCCGGTTTCTATCGGACCGACAGCCGCGGCTCGTCGTCGAGTAGCACCCCGGCGCCCAAGAGCGGCGGTTCGGACACCAAGTCCACCGAAAGCAGCAAATCGTCGAGTTCGAGCAGCACGACGACGTCCGGCACCTCCTCGTCGTCGTCGAGCAGCACGTCGGCCGCCTGACCCGCACGTTCGTCCCCGGCCCCACACTCCAAGACCTTACGAACCCCTGCTGTCCCTACAGCAGGGGTTCGTCGTGTCTCCGGCCGCCGATTAGGCTGATCCACATGGTGGAGAGCAGCGGCGCGCAGGCGCAGGCCGAGATCGGCGTCATCGGTGGATCGGGGTTCTACTCGTTTCTCGACGATGTGACAGAAGTCACCGTCGATACTCCTTACGGCGCTCCCAGTGACTCCCTGTTCATCGGCGAGGTCGCCGGACGCCGGGTGGCATTCCTGCCGCGACACGGCCGCAAGCATCATCTGCCCCCGCACAGGATCAACTACCGCGCCAATCTGTGGGCGCTCGCGGCGGTCGGCGCGCGCCAGGTCCTCGGGCCGTGCGCGGTCGGCGGTTTGCGCGCGCAGTTCGGTCCGGGCACCCTCCTCATCCCTGACCAGTTGGTCGATCGGACGAAAGGCCGCGTCCAGACCTACTTCGACGGCGAGACCCGAGCCGACGGGCAGACGCCCAACGTGGTTCATGTGACCTTCGCCGACCCCTACTGCCCTGTCGGCCGGAGCGCCGCGATCAGCACTGCGCGGGCCGGCGGCTGGGACGCCGTGGACGGGGGGACGCTGGTCGTCGTGGAAGGACCGCGGTTCTCTACTCGCGCGGAATCCCTATGGCACGCCGCGCAGGGATGGTCGGTCGTGGGGATGACCGGGCACCCCGAAGCCGTCCTCGCCCGGGAACTCGGGCTCTGCTACACGTCGTTGACGCTGGTTACCGACTTGGATGCGGGCGCGGACACCGGTGACGGCGTCTCGCACGAGGAGGTGCTCGAGGTGTTCGCCGCCAATGTCGGTAGGATGCGCGACGTCCTCTTCGATGTGGTCAAAGCGCTGCCCGCCGACAGCGAACGAAACTGCCTGTGTGTCAACCCGCTGGGCGGCCAGGAACCCGGCATCACGCTTCCCTAGCGACGCCGACCCGATAAGTCAACGAGCAGAATAATTTTCACCCTGCTAGGCGACCCGTTATCCACAGGGTGTCGGTTATCCACAGGTGCTCGAACGATGTTGCGGGAAATGCGTCATCGTGGATACGCCGACTGATTGCGGTCGGCGTATCCTCCACGTCGGGCGGTGTTCGAGCATGAATTTCCCCAATCCCCCCATGTCTTCCGCATCCTGCGTTCCTGCCGGGCCGCATCCCGGATCGGCATCCAGCACGCCCGAGTCGTACACGCCGCCACGCGTCGCGGTGCCGGTCTTCCCGCCCATCCGCGCAGGCGGACGAGGCGGAGGAAGGCTCGGTGCGGCGATTCGACGTAGACGGCGACACCTTGCCACCGGGTTGGCCGTGGTGGCAGCGGTAGTTGCGGTCTCCTCGGCACACGGCGCTTCGCCACGGCGCGAACAGGCGGCACCCCGCGCGACCGCCCGGACCTCCCCGACCACCCCCGCGTCGCGTACGAGTCCCGAGACGCGGCTGGTGAAGGCACCGGTACGGATCGCCGATCCGGAAACGGTAGCTCTGCTGCGCCCGGGTGCGCGTGTGGATGTGCTCGCCGGCGCCCGGGTGGTGGCTTCGAGTGTCGCCGTGGTGTCGGTACCGCCAAGTTCAGCTCAGCTCCAGCAGGCGAGTCCCGTAGCGCCCGAGAACGCCGGCACGAGTGGCGGCGCGCTGATCGTGCTGGCCGTGCCGCGTCGCACGGCCGCGGCACTGTCCGGGGCCGCCGCGACGTCGCCCCTGGGGGTGACGCTGTGCTGAACCGCCCGCCCACGAAGAGCAATCAGACAGCCACGGGCCCCAGCACCCTTCATGACGGCACACATCAATCCGCCGCATCGGGAGCCGAGGAGACGCACAACACTGTGCGGCAAAGGCAATCCGAACCTGCCGGCCAGGTCCAAGGAACTCCTCACACACGGCAATATGATCGATCTCATCATCGTGGCGCTCACCGGTGCCGTGTTCAGCAATATCGCGAATTCGGTGGCGAGCGAATCCATCGGTCCGCTCGTCGGTGCATTCGGTATGACGGACCCCGCTGGGCACTCGTCCTGTCACAAAAGGCCGTGAATGGTGAACCTCAAGGGCGACAAGACCCTGCTGCTGAGGGACGTCAGGGACGTGAGTGCCGCCCGCAGCGCTGGCGCCGGCAGTTGATCGGTGCGGCGAACGCGGTCCGTGGGAACGGTGACAGGGTCGGCGGCCGGGACCTGCTTCAGATGTGGTGCGGCGGCTTCTCGTTGAGGAAGCGCGTGAAGTCGTCATCCGCCCCGCCCGAAGGGGAATCGCCCCAGCCCCGGTCGGTGTCGTCGGCCGCCGGCCGGTCGAGCGGGTCGTCGAAGACCAACCCGGCAGCCGCGGAGGACGGCACCCCGACCGAAGGCCGGCAGCCCGTGGTGGGGCGGACGGAGGGTCCCGGGCCCGATGTCGCGGGCACGCGTCCGGTCTCGTCGCCTGTGGTCATGGCACCAGGGTACGGCGCCGCACAGGACTCGCGGGAGCCGTCCCCACCCAAGAAGGTGTACGGAGATACCCCAAGTGTCCGTTTGAGGCACCCGGCCGGATATACCTGGCCTCATGGACACCCCGAAGCCGACGCCGTCCCCAGCGCCACCGCACGCAAGCGCACTCGTGCAGGTAATGGACCTCGACCGAAGCGACCCCGCGTACCGTCGCTGGTTGAGCACTGCTGTGGCGAAGGTCCATGCCGACGCCAACAGGTCCGCCGATACCCATTTGCTGTCAGTTCCGCTCCCGGCGGACTGGGGCGTCGACCTCTATCTGAAGGACGAGTCGACTCATCCGACGGGCTCGCTGAAGCACCGGCTGGCCCGCTCACTGTTCCTCTACGCCCTGTGCAACGGATGGATCAGGCCGGGGCGTCCGGTGATCGAGGCTTCGAGCGGCTCGACGGCGGTCTCGGAGGCGTACTTCGCCCGTCTGATCGGTGTCCCCTTTGTGGCCGTGATGGCCCGCGGAACGGTACGGGCGAAGGTGGAGCTGATCGAGTTCCAGGGCGGCCGATGTCATCTGGTCGACAACCCGAGCGAGGTGTACGAGGCGGCTGCCCGGCTGGCCAAGGAGACCGGCGGCCACTACATGGACCAGTTCACGTACGCGGAGCGGGCGACGGACTGGCGGGGCAACAACAACATCGCGGAGTCGATCTTCAGGCAGATGGCCGCGGAACGCCATCCGGTCCCGACCTGGATCGTGGCGACGGCCGGGACGGGGGGCACCTCGGCGACTCTGGCCCGATACGTGCGCTACGCGCAGGCGACGACGGGTATCTGCGTGGCCGATCCGGAGAACTCGGCGTTCTTCCCGGGCTGGCGGGACAACGACCCTAGCGCGACGACCGCGACGGGTTCGCGGATCGAGGGGATCGGCCGGCAGCGGGTGGAGCCGAGTTTCGTGCCGGGTGCGATCGACCGCATGATGCGGGTACCGGACGCGGCCTCGGTCGCCGCCGTCCGCGTCCTGGCGAAGCTGCTGGGACGGCGGGCGGGGGCATCGACGGGAACGGGCCTGTGGGCGGCGTTCCGGATCATCTCCGAGATGCGTGAGCGCGGCGAGCGCGGCAGCGTCGTCGGGCTGCTGTGCGATCCGGGCGAGCGTTACGTGGAGAAGTACTACGCGGACGCGTGGCTGCTGAAGCAGGGCCTGGATATCGGGCCGTATCTGGAGTGTCTGGAGCGGTTCCTGGCCACCGGGCGGCTGGAGGGGCCGTAAGCCGGGTAGCTCCGGTTGGACCGCGCCGCCCTCTTCTGCTTGCTGTACTGGTCTCGTTCGTCATCTGGTGATCCGGAGGCAGCGTTCGCCGGTTCCTGAGTGTGGGCCGGACCTGCCTCAGACCCCGGTGGCGCTAAGGAGCGTGCCAACGGCGTAGGTGACGGCCATCGCGATGACGCCGCCTGCGACGTTACGGACGACGGCTGGGCGTACCGGGGCGTTGCCGAGAAGGGCGCTGATCCTGCCGCATGTGACGAGCGCGACGAGTACGGACACGACGGTGACAGCCAGGCGCCAGCCGTGGGGTGGCAGCACGATGGCGAGCAGCGGCAGCAAGGCGCCGGCCGTGAAGGAGACGAAGCTCGCCCAGGCGGCGTGCCAGGGGTTGGCGAGTTCGTTCGGGTCGATGCCGAGCTCGACACGGGCGTGGGCGCCCAGGGCGTCACGGGCGGTGAGTTGCTTGGCGACCTCGTGGGCGAGTTCGTGGGTGATGCCTTGTTCTTCGAGCAGGCCGGTGAGTTCGGCGAGTTCGGCTTGGGGGGTGGCGGCGAGTTCTTCGCGTTCGACGGCGAGCGCGGCCTGCTCGGAGTCGCGCTGAGTGCTGACGGAGACGTACTCGCCGGCGGCCATCGACAGGGAGCCGGCGAGCAGTCCGGCCAGGCCGGCGGTGAGGAGCGCGGAGCGGGAGTCGGTGGCTCCGGCGACGCCGACGACGATGCCGGCGGTGGAGACCACGCCGTCGTTGGCGCCGAGGACGGCGGCACGCAGCCAGTTCAGGCGGGCGCCGAGGCCGTTGTGGTGCGGCTCGTCGGGGCGTTCCCTGGGGTGGTTCGCCAGGTCCGGTGCGTCGGGTCTGTCGCTGTTGCCGGCGCGGTCGTCGCTCATGCCAGGCAGCGTCTCATTCCGCGCCCTGCAGGCGGTGGCAGGACAGGCCGAACCCCGGCGCGGGGGGGATGCACCGGGGCTCGGGTCTTGGGGGCCACGGGTTGCGTGGCGGTGGGTTATGCCGCTTCGTAGTCCAGGCCGGTGGCGCGGGCCATGCGCTTGAGGTCGGCGAGCGCGTGCTTTTCGATCTGGCGGATGCGTTCGCGAGTGAGGCCGTGTTCCTTGCCGACCTCGGTAAGGGTGCGTTCGCGGCCGTCCACGATGCCGTAGCGGGCCCGGATGATGGACGCGGTGCGGTCGTCGAGGCGGTCGATGAGGCCGTCGAGTTCCTCGCGGCGCAGCATGACGAGGACCGAGTCCTCCGGGGAGGGTGCGGCGCCGTCTTCGACGAGGTCACCGAATTCCGTCTCGCCTTCGGCGTCGACCGACATGTTGAGCGAGACCGGGTCGCGGGCCCAGTCCAGGACGTCGGAGACGCGCTCGGGGGTGGAGCCGAGTTCGGTGGCGATCTCGGAGGGTTCGGCGTCTCGGCCGTTCTCACGGTTGAATTCGCGCTGGACACGGCGAATCCTGCCGAGTTCCTCGACGAGGTGGACGGGCAGCCGGATGGTGCGGGACTGGTCGGCGATGGAGCGTGTGATGGCCTGGCGAATCCACCAGGTCGCGTAGGTGGAGAACTTGAAGCCCTTGGCGTAGTCGAACTTCTCGACGGCGCGGACCAAGCCGGCGTTCCCCTCCTGGATCAGGTCGAGCAGCGGCAGACCGCTGCGCGGGTAGCGTCGGGCGACGGCGACGACCAAGCGCAGGTTGGAGCGGATGAAGATGTCCTTGGCGCGTTCGCCTGCGGCGACGAGCGCTTCGAGTTCCTCGCGCTTGGCGTCGCTGCCCGCGGACGCGGGCAGTTCGGCGTCGGCGGTGAGTATGCGCTCCGCATAGACGCCTGCTTCGATGTCGCGGGAGAGCTCAACCTCCCTGGCGGCGTCGAGCAGCGGTGTGCGCGCGATCTCGTCCAGGTACATGCCGACGAGGTCGCGGTCGGCGACTTCCCCGCCTGCGGCGCGAACGCTGCTGGTCCCGCCTGCGTGACGACGGGCGACGGCACGGGTTGCCATGCGTGCTCCCTTTCGAAGGTGCGGTCGGTCTGTTTGTCGGATCGGTACGGTCGCTTCGTCGGCTTCCGCCGTGTGCGGCTTCCTTAGTTCTGCGGCTGCCCCATCCGTTCTGGATAACGACTGGAATACGGACACAATTCCCAAGTCGTCACCTGTTTTTTATGATCATGCAGTACCCTGTTCCGCCACACAGAGAGGCCACATGGTGGCAGATCGTATGAACGTGCAGGTCGACCCCGGCGGCGAGGCCGATCTGGCAGCCCTGACGGACATCTACAACCACTACGTCCGCGAGACGGCTGTCACGTTCGACGTCACTCCCCTCACGCCCGGCGAACGCCGTCCGTGGCTGCTCTCCCATCCGGAAGACGGCCCTCACCGGCTGATGGTTGCTCGGATACCCGGTTCGGACGGGCGGGTTCTCGGTTATGCGACCAGCAGCGCGTTCCGCCCGAAGGCCGCGTATGCGACGTCGGTGGAGACCAGCATCTACCTGGCGTCCGATGTCGGAGGGCGCGGCATCGGAACTCTGCTTTACGAGCGGCTTTTCGAGGCGCTGGCAGCCGAGGACGTCCACCGGGCGTACGCGGGCGTCACTCTCCCGAATGACGCGTCGGTGCGCATCCATGAGCGGTTCGGGTTCCGGCAGGTCGGGCTGTACGAGGAGGTGGGTCGCAAGTTCGGCGAGTACCACGACGTGGCGTGGTTCGAGAAGCGGCTCGCCTGACATCGCGCCCTACCAGGCCTCCAGGACTCGGACCACCCGAGGCGGCTCTTTGAAGTTTCAATGTCATGGGATACCGTCAAGGCATACGGTTGAAACTTCAAGGAGGCGCGATGACCACGGCGGCACCGGAGCGCATGCCCGCGCTCTACCTCTCGCACGGCGCGCCGCCGCTGGCGGACGACCCCGTGTGGCCGGGGGAACTCGCCGCCTGGGCCGCCTCTCTGCCCCGTCCGAAGGCGATCCTGATCGTCTCGGCGCACTGGGAGGAGGCGCCTCTGGCGATCGGCGCCACCGGCCGCGTCCCCTTGGTGTACGACTTCTGGGGTTTCCCCGAGCACTACTACCAGGTGACGTACGACGCCCCTGGCGCCCCGGCGCTCGCCGAGGATGTGCGCAAGTTGCTGCGCGGCGCCGGGCGGCCGGTGCAGGACGTCCCTGAGCGCGGCCTGGACCACGGCGCGTACGTGCCGCTGGTGGAGATGTTCCCGGCTGCCGACATCCCGGTGCTCCAGGTGTCGATGCCGACGCTGGAGCCGCAGAAGCTGATGGAGATGGGGCGCAAGCTCGCGCCGCTGCGTGACGAGGGCGTGCTGATCGTCGGCAGCGGCTTCTTCACGCACAACCTGGCGGCACTGCGGCATGCGGGCGACGGTCCGCCGAGTTGGTCGACGGAGTTCGACGACTGGGGGCATCGGGCGCTGGGAGCCCAGGACATCGACGGGCTGCTGGACTTCGAGCACGCCTCCCCTTCGGGGCGGCTGGCGCATCCGCGTACCGAGCATTTCGCGCCGTTGTTCGTCACGCTCGGCGCCGCCGAGTCCGAGATCGGCGGTCAGCGCAGCATCATCGACGGCTTCTGGATGGGGCTGGCCAAGCGTTCCGTCCAGTTCGGCTGAGCAGTAAGACGCGCATACCCCTGCGGATTCGACGTATCGCGAAGGGCACGGCCGGCCGATCGAACGGCTTCGCTGCCTCGTCGAGCAAGGCAGGTACCGAGGCGGTCACGGCGGACACAAACGGCAGGTCCCCGTCGCATCCGGGAAAACCCGGGGCGACGGGGACCTGCCGTTCACGCGTCGGCGCCTAGGGCGCGGCGCTCGATCGTCAGTGTGCGACGACCGGGATGGCGATGTCCTCGAGGGAGTCGTCGCCGTCGGCACGGGTGCCCGTGTTCTGGACACCGGCGTTCAGGAAGGTGAACGCGATGGCCGAGGCCGCGAGCAGGATGCCCATCGCCACGTAGATGGCGACGGAGTAGCCGTGGACCGCGCCCTCGTTGATCAGCAGCGGGTTCGTCTTGTCAGCCGCACTGTGCATGTGGCTGGCCGCCCAGGAGGTGGTCGCGCTGGCCGCCAGGGTGTTCAGCAGCGCGGTGCCGATGGAGCCGCCGACCTGCTGCGAGGTGTTGACCATGGCGGACGCCACACCGGCGTCCTCCGGCCGCACCCCGTACGTCGCCAGGCTCATGGCCGGCATGAACGCCGTACCCATGCCCAGGCCCATGAGGACCAGGCCGGGCAGCAGCACCTCGGCGTAGCTGGAGTCGACCTTGATCTGGGCGAGGATGGCCATGCCGATCGCGGCGACCAGGAAGCCGGGCGCCATCAGCAGCCGCGGGCGGACCCGCAGCATCAGTCGCGCACCGATCTGGGTGGAGCCCACGATCATGCCGCCGACCATCGGCAGGAAGGCGAAGCCGGACTTGAGCGCCGAGTAGTCCTTGACCTGCTGGAGGTAGTAGGTCAGGAACAGGAACAGGCCGAACATGCCGATGACGGCGAGACCCAGCGAGAGGTAGATACCGCCGCGGTTGCGGTCGGTGACGACGCGCAGCGGCAGCAGGGGGCTGCGGACGCGCGCCTCGACGTAGGCGAACGAGCCCAGCAGCACCACGGAGGCGACGAACAGGCCGATCGTCATGCTGGAGGTCCAGCCGTCGGCCTCGGCGCGGCTGAAGCCGTAGACCAGGGCGATCAGGCCGGCGCTCGCGAGGACCACACCCGGGATGTCGAGGCGGTTGCGGTTGCGGCCCTTGGCGGGCTCGTGGATGTACATGACGGCACCGATGACGGCGACCACGGCGAACGCGATGTTGACGAAGAGCACCCAGCGCCAGTTCAGGTACTGGGTGAGGACGCCGCCGAGGATGAGGCCGACGGCAGCTCCGGCGCCGGCGATGGCGCCGTAGACGCCGAACGCCTTCGCGCGTTCCCTGGCGTCGGTGAACATGACTGCCAGCAGCGACAGGGCGGCGGGCGCGAGCAGCGCGCCGAAGGCACCCTGCAGGGCGCGGGCGCCGTAGAGCATCGCCGGGTTGACCGCCGCGCCGCCGAGGGCGGAGGCGGCCGCGAAACCGAGCAGGCCGACGACGAACGCGTTCTTGCGTCCCCACATGTCGGCGATGCGGCCACCGAACAGGAGCAGGCCGCCGAAGGCCAGGGTGTAGGCGGTGATGACCCACTGGCGGTTGCCGTCGGAGATGCCCAGCGCCTTCTGGGCGGATGGCAGCGCGATGTTCACGACGGTCGCGTCGAGCACGACCATCAGCTGGGCGAGCGCGATGAATATGAGCGCTGTCCAGCGCTTCGGATCAGGTTGGAGCTGTTCAGGCATGTGTGGTCTCACAGAACGAGTTGCGGAGTGACAGGACGTGGGGACGTGTGTCAGCAAGTGGTCCGGGTGGGATCGGCGTCCTCAACCCGGTTCCGGCGCACGGGGGAGACGAGCGGTCTTCTGTGGCGCCGGTCGGCCGCCGTACTGGTCGGCCGTTGCGTGCGGGTCGCGATCCGTGGAGTGATCGACGGCGCGGCGAAGTCGCCCACGCTAATACCCGCCCGGGGTGACAAGCGAACGGTTAATGGCAGCCTTGCAGATCCTCCAGGGTCGCGGCGGTCCCCTCGAGCGTCGACCGCGCGGGGGCGCGCAGTCCGTCGAGGAAGAGTTGCAGGTGCCGTCGCATGAAGCGGTCGAAGCCGATGCAGCCGGTGCCCGGCAGCGGCCGGGTGAGCTGTGTCAGCGCGACCATGAGGTCGCCGACCGCGATGTCGCCGCGTATCTGGCCGGAGCACTGGGCCCGGTCCATGATCGCGGTGATCGCGCGTTCCATGCGGCGTGCTTCGTGGTCCACCGCGGGCTCGGCGCGGTCGAACGCGGTTGACAGCATGGGACACAGGGCGCCGATGCGTTCTTCAGCGGCCTCGAAGGCGAACCGCTGGAGTGCCGAGAGGGCGTCGGGCTCCTCGGCGAGTGCGTCCTCGGCGCGCTGCGCGGTACGGGCCATCACCGACAGGGCGACCTGGCGGACCAGTTCGGTGCGGTCCGTGAAGTGGCGGTACAGCGTGGCGTTGCCGACGCCGGCGCGACGCGCCACTTCGTCCAGGGGAACGTCCGGGCCGAACTCCACGATCGCCTCGCGGGCGGCTTCGACGATCCGCTCGCGGTTGCGGGTGGCGTCCGCACGCAGCCTCGCGGTGCGCGGCTTGGCGGCGGTGCTGATGTCGAGCGTCACGACCAAGCTCCTTTCGGCGGTCTGGGTGCCGGTGTCAGCTGGGCCCGGGAGGGCCGGTGGCGAAGCGGAGGGTCTCCCCGTTTCCGTACGCAGGGTTAAACGGGGAGTCGGTCCCCGGATATTTCCCGCGTATAAGTGAGGCGCGTCACATCCGATGATCCGTTTTTATTGAAGCTTCAATGAGGGGCCCTACGATGGGCGCATGAAGTGGCTGACCGAAGACGAGCAGGCGACGTGGCGTGCCTTCCTGCAGGCCACGACCCTGCTGGAGGATCATCTCGACCGCCAGCTCCAGCGGGACGCGGGCATGCCGCACATGTACTACGCACTGCTCAGCACGCTCTCCGAGACGCCCCAGCGCCGGATGAGGATGACCGATCTCGCCGAGCGGACCAAAATCACCCGCTCCCGGCTCTCGCACGCCGTCGCGCGCCTGGAGGGCAACGGCTGGCTGCGCCGCGAGAACTGCCCCTCCGACCGTCGCGGGCAGCTCGCGGTGCTGACCGACGCCGGGTACGAAGAGCTGGTGCGCACCGCACCCGGGCACGTCACCGCGGTCCGCACGGCGATCTTCGAGCGGCTCAGCCCGGAACAGGCCGAGCAGCTCGGGGAGATCTCCCGGATCATCGCCGACGGCCTGCACCACCCGCAGGGCGCGGACCTGCCCTGGCTCCGCTGAGCGCGCAGCGCAGCAAACTCCTCCACAAGCCGCTGAGCGGCCGTCTGCGGCGCTTTCGTCCCGAATCCGACCGCCGGGAGCCTGTCGGGCCCAGCAGGCCGTCAGCGGCGTCCTGAGCGGGCCAGCCACCGGCCTTCGTGGCGGCTGACCTCGATCGGCCGGCCGAAGCACTCGCTCATCCGCTCCGCGGTGAGGACGTCCCCGGCGGGACCCGCGGTGAGCACCCGGCCCTCCTTGAGGAGCAGCACGTGGCCGATGGCCGGTGACAGTTCCTCAAGGTGGTGGGTGACGGTGATCGTGGCCAGGGAGGTGCGGATGGTCGCGAGCCGGTGCATGGCGTCGATGAGGTCCTCGCGGGAGGGCAGGTCGAGCGCGTTGAACGGTTCGTCGAGCAGCAGCAGCGACGGGTCGGCCATCAGCGCCCGCGCCACCAGGATGCGCGCCCGCTGGCCGCCGGAGCACACGCCGAAGGCGCGGTCGGCGAGTTCCTTGATCTCCAACTCGGCCAGCAGGGCGTGTGCCCGCTCCCGCACCTCGTCGTCGTACTTGCGCCACAGCGGCTGCACGGTGCCGGTGTGGCCGGTCAGCACGATGGTGTGCGCGGTCGCGTCCTGCGGGACCTTCTGCGCGGAGGACACGAGGCCGATGTGGGCGCGCAGCTCTCGCATGTCGACGCGGCCCAGACGGTGGCCGAGCACCTCGACCGAACCGGTCGTCGGGTGCATGAGGGCGCCGATCAACCGGAGCATGGTCGTCTTGCCGGCACCGTTGGCGCCCAGCAGTGCCCAGTGCTCACCGGAGCGCACGGTCCAGTCGATGTCGTCGAGGATGACCTGGCCGGTGGTGTACCGGCGAACGCTGACCGCGTCGAGAGCCGCGACCACCGGCTGCGTGGGACCGGTCGTGTCCTTGCCGTTCGCTGCCATGGCGAAACGCTAGCTGTAGGCACCAACTGCCCGCACGGGCATTCCGCGATGTGGATACGGCCCGCGTTGCGGCACGCCCATCGGCAGGCGGCCGCCGTCCCAGCCGCCCGGCTCACATCGCGGCGCCGCCCTGGGCGGTCGGGTCGGACAGGCTCGCGGGCACACCGCGCCGGTACAGCAGCAAGGTGACCACGAAGCCGACGGCGAAGAACCCGGAGGCCCACCAGTACGCGACCGAGTAGCTGTGCAGCTGCGCCTGGGCGGCGACCGCGGCGGACGGCGGCTTGCCCGCCGCGTACCGGGTCGCGGCGCTGGTGGCCAGGGTGTTGAACAGTGATGTGCCGATGGAGCCGCCGACCTGCTGCGAGGTGTTCACCATCGCCGAGGCCACGCCCGCGTCGCGGGGTTTGACGCCCGCCGTGGCGAGGTTCATACCGGTGGCGAAGATCATGCCCAGGCCCACACCCAGGACGAGCAGCGGGGGCAGCACATGGGCCGCGTAGGTGCTGTTGCGGTCGAGCGCCGTCAGCCACGCCATCGCGCCGGCGGACAGCAGCATGCCGGTCGGGACGATCGGCTTCGCGCCGTAGCGCGGCACGAGGAGGTTCGTCGTGGTCACCGACACGATCATGATGACGGCGACCATCGGCAGGAACGCCAGGCCGGTCTTCACCGGCGAGTACAGCAGCGTCCGTTGCAGGTAGTAGGTCAGGAACAGGAACACGCCGAACATGCCCGCGCCCGAGATGAACATCGCGAGGAACGACGCGCCCCGGTCGCGGTCGCCCACCACGCGCAGCGGCAGCAGCGGTTGGCGTGCGCGCCCCTGCCACCACACGAAGGCGACGAGGAGCACGACCCCGACGAGCAGGAAACCCCAGGTGCTCGGGGCGCTCCACGGGTGGCGTTCGGCGTTCGAGAAGCCGTAGACGATGCAGAACAGACCGCCGGAGACCAGGATCGCGCCGGGAAGGTCGAGGGTGGGGCGGTCGGGCGGGGTCCCCGCGCGCAGCAGGCGCATGCCGCCGATGAAGGCGATGACGGCGAAGATCAGGTTGACGTACAGGCACCAGCGCCAGTTCAGGTACTCGGTGAGCAGGCCGCCGAGGAGCAGGCCGACCGCGCCGCCCGCACCGGCGATGGCGCCGTAGATGCCGAACGCCTTCGCGCGCTCTCCGGGGTCGGTGAACGTCGTCGTCAGCAGCGACAGAGCCGCGGGGGCGAGCAACGCCCCGAACATGCCCTGCAGGGCGCGGGCCACGACCAGCACCTCGAAACTCGGCGCGCCACCGCCGATGGCCGACGCGACCGCGAAACCGACCAGACCGATCAGGAACGTCCTCTTGCGCCCGATCAGGTCGGCGAGCCGGCCGCCCAGCAGCAGCAGGGAGCCGAACGCGAGCGCGTAGGCGGTGACGATCCACTGCCGGTTGCCGTTGCTGAATCCCAGTGCGGTCTGGGCGGAGGGCAGCGCGATGTTCACGATGGTCGCGTCCAGGACGACCATCAACTGGGCGAGGGCGACGACGCCCAGCACCCACCAGCGGTGGTTCGGGGAGTCGACGACGCTCGGACGCCGGGGCCGTTTCGTGCCGCCGCCCACGTCCGAGCCCGCAGAGGTTCCCTGGGTGCCACGGGCCATGAGGTGCTCTCCTTAGCGCGAGTGGCGCACCCCCCGAGGTCGGTCCCACGCTAGGCGCAGGTCGGAGGGGCTGCCACGTGGGAGCGCCACCGCGCCCACGTCTGCAGGGCCGGTCCTCCGACTCGTGGTCCGGGGACCGGCCCTTGCGCGCGGCTCGCGTCAGGTGGGCGGCGGCGCGGGTGCGGTGAGGGGCAGGGCGGATTCGGGGGGCCGCCCGCGCCCGGGCCCCGTCCCGGGCGTGGGGGCAGATCCTCCGTCCCCGGATTCGCCGCCTGGTGCTGGTGCGGGGAACCGGAGATCACCCGCGACCGCCATCGGGCGACCGTCCCGGGAGGCGATGACGGTCACGGAGCGGTCGGCCGCGCGGTGGTCGGCGGGGCGCGCGAGCGGGTTGCGGGCCGGCGGCACGGCGGGCGAGCGGCCTGCGGCGCGGGCCGACAGGGCCGGTCCTGTCACGGCCCTGTGTGCCCTGAGCAGCAGACGAACGTCCACCGGCGTGCCCTTCGTGTGACCGACCGCCGCGCGACCCGTGCTTCACCGGGTGTGCGGCACCGACAAAACGATCTTTATCCGAGGGCTCCGTGCGGCTAACGCCGTGTCACCCGGATGGCGCGGCCCGATGAGCACATCGGCGCACGGCGGTGTACGGCGCTCCCGGGTTGCCATGTGCCGGTCCGATGGTCCGCCGATCAGCAGATCCGCGTGATCGACGGTCACCCGTACGTGAACGACTGCGGCTGTTCACGTACGCACTAACACCGCGCGCGGTACGTGCGCCGAGGCCGTTTTCTGGGGTCGGGGGGACGGAGTGCCCGAGCGTTCGGCGAGGTGGCGAGGGGAGGGTGCGGATGGCCGGCGACGCGGACGGCACGCACTCCGAAGGCGCGAGCCAGGCACCGCTCGGCGCCGGGGAGCGGGCGGAACTCGACGCCCTGCGGGCCGGCCTCCCCGCGCGCCACAGGCTGCGGTCGGCGCTGTCGGCCGTCCTGATCGTCCTGGCCGCGCTGCTGGCGCCGCTGAGCGCGGTCGCCGTGTGGGTGGCGGACGACATGGCGAACACCGACCGCTACGTGCGTACGGTCGCGCCGCTGGCGTCGAAACCCGAAGTCCAGGCGGCGGTGGCCACCACCGTCACCGATGCGGTCATGCAGCGGATCGACATCGACACCCTGCTGTCGCAGGTGGCGCCGGACAAGCGGCCCGGCGTCAAAGCGGCGCTGGGCGCGTTGGGTGGTCCGATCACCGAAGGCATCAGGGACCTCGTGCACCAGACGGTCGCCTCCTTCGTGGCGAGCGACGCCTTCAAGACCTTGTGGACGCAGCTCAACCGCCGCACGCACGCCGCTTTCATCGGCGCGCTCACCGGGAACAGCGACAGCGCGGTGCGGATCAACGGTGACGCGGTGACGCTCGACCTGGCGCCGGTCGTCGAGCAGGTCAAGCAGCGGCTGGTGGATCGCGGGCTGACGGTGGCGTCGCGCATTCCGCGGGTGCACACGGACTTCACGCTGCTGGAGTCGGATGACGTCAAACGGGCCAGGACGGGGTTCCGGGTGCTGCAACTGGCCGGGAACTGGCTGCCCGTGGTCACCGTGCTGCTGGCCGGCGGCGGGGTGCTGCTGGCGGCACGCCGGCGGCGGGCGCTGGTAACCGCGGCGCTGGCGATCGCCGCGGGGGCGGCGGTGCTGGGGATCGGCCTGACGGTGTTCCGGATCGTCTACCTGGACCACCTTCCGACGGACGTCGACGAGCGGGCGGCGGGCGTGGTCTACGACCAGATCGTGCACTTCCTGCGGGAGACGGTGCGCACGGTCATCGTGTTGGGGGTGGTCGTGGCCCTCGGCGCGTGGCTGAGCGGCGCCGGGCGGTGGGCGGCGCGGGTCAGGTCGGTGTGGGAGTCGGGGCTCGCGGCGGCCAGGGAGGCCACAGGGGTGTCGTTGGGGCCGGTGGGTCCGTGGGTGCACCGGTATCGCCACCTGCTGCACTGGTTGGTGGTCCTGGTGGCGGTGGTCGTCCTTCTCCTGTGGTCGTACCCGACCGGGATGGTCATCTTCTGGATCGCGCTGGCGGCGCTCGCGGCGCTGGCGGTCGTCGAGTTCCTGGACGACCGCCGTCGGGGAAGCGGCCCGAAGGCCAGCGCCCCTTAACGCGCGCCTTCGTGGCCTTCCGACGTCAACCCGCCGCCCGGGAAGTCACCCTTGCGAAGACGCGCGTCATCTTCCGTCCCGCGACGTCACCCTTCCACGGCGAGCGCGGCGAGCTGCTGCGCGAACGGCACCACTTCCATGTCGTCCGCCCGGGCCGGCTCCCGCGGCTCCCCCAGGTGCTCCGTCCCGTCGGCCGGGTGCAGCGGCCGGCCGGGACGGGCACCCAGGAGCGCGGCGAGTTCGGCCGCGGCACGGTCGACGCGGGCGGCCAGCGCGCCGTCGCCGTCCGACGCCCAGTCCTCGGAGGCGGCGTACACCGCGGTGGGTACGACCACTGCCCGCAGGTAGGCGAACAGGGGCCGCATCGCGTGCTCAAGCACCAGGGAGTGCCGGGCGGTTCCGCCGGTCGCCGCGGCCAGCACGGGCAGGCCGGTGAGGGCGTCCTTGTCGATGACGTCGAAGAACGACTTGAACAGTCCGCTGTAGGAGCCGGTGAACACCGGGGTGACGGCGATCAGACCGTCGGCGGAGGTGACGGCTTCGACGGCGTCGCTCAGTGACGGCGAGGGGAAGCCGGTGACCATGTTCTGCGCGATGTCGGTGGCGAGTTCGCGCAGTTCGATCACCTGGACGTCGACGTCGGCGTGCCGCGCGGTGGCGGCCGCCAGGCGGTCGGCGAGCAGCCGGGTCGACGACGGCTTGCCGAGGCCCGCGGTGACCACGACCAGTTGCTTCGTCATGCCCGCACCTCCTGGGTGTCGGCCGGGGCGCCGGCCGGGTCCTGGTCGCGCTGGTCGCGGCGTGCGACCAGCGCGTCGTGGGTGGGGCCGTCCGGAACCTGTGCCGGGCGCCCCTTGGCGAACTCCTTGCGCAGCACGGGAACGACGTGCTCGCCGAGGATGTCGAGCTGTTCGAGGACCGTCTTCAGCGGCAGGCCCGCGTGGTCCATCAGGAAGAGCTGCCGCTGGTAGTCGCCGAACGACTCTCGGAAGGTCAGCGTCTTGTCGATGACCTCCTGCGGCGAACCGACGGTGAGCGGGGTCTGCTCGGTGAACTCCTCGAGGGACGGCCCGTGCCCGTATACGGGCGCGTTGTCGAAGTACGGGCGGAACTCGCGCACCGCGTCCTGCGAGTTCTTCCGCATGAACACCTGACCGCCCAGGCCGACGATCGCCTGCTCGGGCGTGCCGTGTCCGTAGTGGGCGAAGCGGTCGCGGTACAGGCCGATCAGCCGCTTGAAGTGGTCCTTGGGCCAGAAGATGTTGTTCGCGAAGAAACCGTCGCCGTAGTACGCGGCCTGCTCGGCGATCTCCGGGCTGCGGATGGAGCCGTGCCAGACGAACGGGGGCACGCCGTCCAGCGGCCTGGGCGTGGCGGTGAAGGACTGCAGCGGGGTGCGGAAGCGACCGGCCCAGTCCACGGACTCCTCGTGCCACAGCTTGTGCAGCAGTGCGTAGTTCTCGACCGCGAGCGGGATGCCCTGGCGGATGTCCTTGCCGAACCACGGGTAGACCGGGCCGGTGTTGCCCCGCCCCATCATCAGGTCGACGCGGCCGCCGGCGAGGTGCTGGAGCATCGCGAAGTCCTCGGCGATCTTCACCGGGTCGTTGGTCGTGATGAGGGTGGTGGACGTGGACAGGATCAGATGATCAGTCCGCGCGGCGATGTAGCCGAGCATGGTGGTCGGGGAGGACGGCACGAACGGCGGGTTGTGGTGCTCGCCGGTCGCGAAGACGTCCAGCCCGACCTCCTCGGCCTTCGACGCGATCGCGACCATCGCCTTGATCCGGTCGTGCTCGCTCGGCGTACGGCCCGTGGTCGGGTCGGTCGTGACGTCGCCGACCGTGAAGATTCCGAACTGCATCTCTGTCCCACCGTCCCATCTGGTTGATTGTTCAACCACACGAACATTCCACCACAGCGCGCTATTCCCGCAGCCCCCACCCCCACCGACCGGCCCACCGGCCCACCGGCCCACCGGCCCGTTTGCCCGTCGACCGCGCCACCCGGCCACCGCTCCGCGCCTCGGCTCCGGCCGCCCCCTCCACCGCCACCCGCCGCGGCCGACCCCCGCGGTTGTCCACAGCTCCGCGGTTATCCACAGGCCCGCCCTCCCGTGCTTGCGCGGGCCGCCGGAATCGGCGAGACTCGAACCGAACGAATGGTCGGTTGGGAGGCAGCGATGACCGCAGGACCCGCGCGCGCCGCGGACCAGGACGAAGGCCGGGACCAGGACCCCGAGGGCCGGCGGTTCCAGGCCGGCTTCGACGCGACGATCGACAGGGATCAGCGGATCGAGCCGCGCGACTGGATGCCCGAGGGGTATCGCCGCACGCTGGTCCGGCAGATCGCGCAGCACGCGCACTCGGAGATCATCGGCATGCAGCCCGAGGGCGAGTGGATCACGCGGGCGCCGTCGCTGCGGCGCAAGGCGATCCTGTTCGCGAAGGTGCAGGACGAGGCCGGCCACGGGCTGTATCTGTACTCCGCGGCCGAGACCCTCGGCGCTGACCGCGCGGACCTGACCGAGCGGCTGATCTCCGGCCGGCAGAAGTACTCGTCGATCTTCAACTACCCGACCCCCACGTTCGCCGACGTCGGGGTGATCGGCTGGTTCGTGGACGGCGCGGCGATCTGCAACCAGGTGCCGCTGTGCCGCAGTTCGTACGGTCCCTACGCGCGGTCGATGGTGCGGATCTGCAAGGAGGAGTCCTTCCACCAGCGCCAGGGCTACGAGCTGCTGCTGACGATGATGCGCGGGACGCAGGCGCAGCGCGCCATGGTGCAGGACGCGGTGGACCGCTGGTGGTGGCCTTCGCTGATGATGTTCGGGCCGCCCGACGGCGACTCGCCCAACTCGGCCGCCTCCATGGCGTGGAAGATCAAGCGGCACAGCAACGACGAGCTGCGCCAGCGGTTCGTCGACATGACCGTCCCGCAGGCGGAGAAGCTCGGCGTCACCCTGCCCGACCCGCAGTTGCGGTGGAACGAGGAGCGCGGGCGGCACGACTTCGGCACGCCCGACTGGTCGGAGTTGCAGCGGGTGATAGCCGGCGACGGACCGTGCAACACCGAGCGGATCGAGCGGCGCGCGGCCGCGCATGAGGAAGGCGCCTGGGTACGCGAGGCGGCCGCCGCCCATGCGGCGAAGCAGGCCGAGCGGGCCGAGCGGGCGGCCGCGGGGACGACACGGGAAGGGGCGGCGGCATGAGCGGCACGGACAACGGCAACGGCGTCGGCGACGGCTCCGGCGGGCCCGGCGAAGCCGCCGGTGCGGCGCCCGCCGGCAAGGGCGACTGGCCGCTGTACGAGGTGTTCGTGCGGGGCAAGCGCGGGCTGAACCACGTCCACGTCGGATCGCTGCACGCCGCCGACGACAGGATGGCGCTCACGCACGCCCGTGACCTCTACACCCGTCGCAACGAAGGGGTGTCGATCTGGGTGGTCCGTTCCTCGCACATCGCCGCGTCCACCCCCGACGAGAAGGACCCGTTCTTCGCGCCGAGCGCCGACAAGGTCTACCGCCACCCGACGTTCTACGACATCCCCGACGACGTCCCCCACATCTGAAGCGCACCCGAAAGGAGGCAGACCGCATGGACCGCACCGAGACGGCCGACGACGACCACGTCTACCTCTCCCTGACCGAGGAGCACGGCGACACGGACACCCGCTGGGCGTTCGGCACCGGCTTCGCCGACCCGCTGCACGGCGTCGACACCACGCTGCCCGACGGCGTGGACGCGGCCGAACTCGCCGCGGTCTGCCTCGCCCTGGGCGACGACGCGCTGGTCGCCGCCCAGCGCCTCGCCGAGTGGTGCACCAGGGCTCCGGAGCTGGAGGAGGAGGTCGCGCTCGCGAACATCGGCCTCGACCTGCTCGGCCAGGCCCGGATGCTGTACGCGCGCTGCGGCCAGGTCGACGGCACCGACCGCGGCGAGGACGCGTACGCCTACTTCCGCGATCCCGGCGACTTCCGCAACGTGGCCCTCGCCGAACTGCCCAACGGGGACTTCGCGTTCACCGTCGCCCGGCTGCTGGTCCTGGCGACCTGGCGGCTCGCGCTGCTCGGCCGTCTCGCCGCCGGCCCCGACCCGGTGCTCGCCGCGATCGCGGCCAAGGCGGTGCCCGAGCTGACCTACCACCGGCAGTACGCCGCCGACTGGGTGGTGCGGCTCGGCGACGGCACCGAGGAGTCGCACCGCCGGATGCGCGCCGCCCTGGAGGGCCTCGCGCCGTACGTCGAGGAAGTCCTCACCGCGACCGGCACCGCCGTCCGAGGCGCCCCGGCCGGCCCGGCCGCCGATGCCGACGCCGTACAGATCTCCGGGCCCGTACGCGAGGAGACGCTGGGCGTACTGCGGCAGGTGCTGGTGGCTGCCGGGCTCGACCTGCCCGAGCGGCCCGCGGCTCCCTACCGGGGCCGGCACGGCGAGCACACCGAACATCTGGCCCCGCTGCTGGAGGAGTTGCAGAGCGTGGCCCGCGCCCACCCGGAGGCGACATGGTGACCGCACCCACCCGGCTCGACGAGCAGCGGGCCCGCCGGATCGCGGCGGAGGTCCCCGACCCCGAGCTGCCGATGCTCACCCTCGCCGATCTCGGGGTGCTGCGCGAGGTGCGCACCACGCCGGACGGCACGGTGGTCGCCAGCCTCACACCGACGTACTCGGGCTGCCCCGCACTGGCGGAGATGCGGGCCGACGTGGCGGCGCGGCTGCACGCGGCCGGGTTCGCGCATGTCGAGATCCGCACGGTGCTCGACCCGCCGTGGAGCACCGACCGGATCAGCCCCGAAGGCCGCCGCAAGCTGCGCGAGCACGGCATCGCGCCCCCCGGCCCGGCGCCGCGCAGGGCCGCAGGGCCGGTGCCGCTGGTCCTCGGCGCCACCCGGCAGGCCGTCCCCTGTCCGCGCTGCGGCAGCACCGACACCGAGCAGACGTCGCGCTTCTCGGCGACCGCCTGCCGCTCGCTGTGGCGCTGCCGCGGCTGCCTGGAACCCTTCGAGCACGTCAAGGAGTTGTGATGGCCCCCACCACCACGACCGGCACGGCCGCCGCCGACACGGCGGGCGGGACCGTACGCGCGCGGCGGCGTCCCGCGTTCCACTCCCTGCGGGTGATCGAGGTGCGGCCGCTGTGCGAGGACGCAGTGACCGTCGGGTTCGACGTACCCGCCGAGCTGGCCGAGGAGTTCGCCCACCGGCCCGGGCAGTCGCTGACCCTGCGGCGGATGGTGGACGGGCGCGACGAGCGCCGCTCCTACTCGATCTGCTCGCCCGCGGGCGAGGCGCCCCGTATAGGGGTACGCGTCGTGCCCGACGGGCTGTTCTCCTCGTGGCTGGTGAACGACCTGCGCCCTGGCGACAGGGTGGAGGTGATGGCGCCCAGCGGGGCATTCACCCCCGACCTCGGCGCTCCGGGGCATCATGTGCTCATCGCCGCCGGCTCGGGCATCACCCCGATGCTGTCCATCGCCGAGTCCGTGCTCGCCGCCGACGCCGTCTCGCAGGTCACCCTCTTCTACGGCAACCGCCGCAGCGACACGGTGATGTTCGCCGACGAGCTGGCCGACCTGAAGGACGTGCACCCGGCACGGTTCCAGATAGGGCACGTGCTGTCGCGCGAGCCGCGCGAGGCGGAGCTGCTGTCCGGGCGCCTGGACGCGGACCGGCTCGCCGCGCTCATCGACGGCCTGGTCGACGTGCCGAGCGTCGACCACTGGTGGCTGTGCGGCCCGCACGGCATGGTCACCGACGCCCGGGACCTGCTCGCGCGGCTGCGCATACCCGACGAGCGCGTCCACCAGGAGCTGTTCTTCGCCGACGACGAGCCGATCACGCCCCTGCGCCACGCGGACGACACCGTCGAGGGCCCGGTCAGCCAGGTCACCCTCATCCTCGACGGCCGCACCACGACCACCGCCCTGCCCACCGGCACGACGCTGCTCGACGGCGCCCAACGCACCCGCCCCGATCTCCCCTTCGCCTGCAAGGGCGGTGTCTGCGGCACCTGCCGCGCCAAGATCACCGAGGGCCGGGCCGACATGCGCCGCAACTTCGCCCTCGAACCCGCCGAGGTCGACGCCGGCTACGTGCTGACCTGCCAGTCCTTCCCCGCGTCCGACACGCTCACCGTCGACTACGACGCCTGATCCGCGGGAGCGAGCCGCCTCTGCCGTACGGGCCCGCCCCCGCCGTACGACAGGCCCCGCCCCGGCGCGGCCGGCTGCCCGCGCGGTCCCGTACCACGAGGCGCACCGCGAGGTCCGTACGGCTCCGCGGCGACCCGCCGGCAACCGGTACAGTGTCACCGCACCACTTCGGTGGTGCGCACATCCCCGCCCCAGTAGCTCAGGGGATAGAGCACGGCTCTCCTAAAGCCGGTGTCGCAGGTTCGAATCCTGCCTGGGGCACAACATCAGGCCTGTCCTGACCTGCGTCTTCGTCGGCCCGACGGTCGATTGCCCGGTCTTGGGCCCACGCAGTCGGCGGCGGCCGGCGCCGCCTCCCGGGCGGCGGTGGCCGACGGAGGGCTGGAGCACGTCCGGGAGTTCCGCGCGGTCCCCCGGGCATACGCGATCACCCGAGAGCGGTGGAATTCCTCAAGTCCGGTGCCATGCGGGCCTGTTCGGCGGCTGCGCACCCGGCGGCGGGGCCCGGCGCGGGGTGCGCGGGCGGGCTTGGGGTGCTGCAACGCGGTTTCGGTGGCGGCGAGTTGCTCGTCACACAGGGTCGCCCGGTTGCCCTGGTGACGTCCCGCCGCCCCGGCTGTTGTGGGGGGCCTGGCGCTGGAGCTCGGCCACACGATGGAGGGCGGTCTTGAAGGCGGCGTACTCCTGCGCGCCCAGTGCCGTCGCGTGGCGCTCCTCGATGGCGCGCATGATGGAGGCGGCCGCCTCCATCTGGAGCAGGCCGCGCTCGGTGGGGTAGATCAGCTTGGCACGGCGGTCCGCGGGATCGGGTTTGCGTTCGACGTAGCCCATGCGTTCGAGGTCGTCGATGAGGGTGCCGATGACCTGCTTGTGCTGCCCGGAGGCGCGGGCGAGTTCGCTGGCGCGGATGCCGTCGGCACGCAGGTGGGCGAGGACGGCGCCGGTGCGGGGGTGGATGTCGTCGAAACCCTGCCCGGCGAGCGTGGTGAACAGCTCGCGCTGAACGGACGTGAGGACCCGGGCGGCGAGCACGCCGAGGTCCGGCTCGGGGGCCGGGTTTCCTGACAACGTCTCTCCCGTCCTGGCGCTCGTCCGCCACCGTGGTGTGTGACCAGCGATTCTAGCGATGTCCGCCCCCGGTGGGCCGGGCATCGCCCCGGATTCCGGGCGGCCCTTCCCCAGCATTGCTTGCACCCCAGGGGGCCGAGGCATAGCATCAAAGTAGTCACCAAGTTTGACTATCAAATTTGGTGACCAATGCGGAGCACGGCCCAACCCTGAAGGAGCGGATGATGAGCGAGCGCAGCAGGTTCCAGGAGTCGATCACCAGGGAGAACGCCGCCGTCGTGCTGGTGGACCACCAGGTGGGCCTTCTGTCCGGCGTCCGGGACATCCCGGTCGGCGAGCTGAAGCACAACGTGGTGGCACTGGCCCGGGCGGCGACCGTGCTGGACATCCCGCTGGTCGTCACCACCACCGCGGCGGACAGCATGTGGGGGCCGACCACTCCCGAACTGGTCGAAGCCCTGCCCGCCGGGCAGAAGATCATCGACCGCAGCACGGTCAACGCCTGGCACGACGACCGGGTCCGCGAGGCCGTCGAGGCCACCGGCCGGCAGAAGTTGATCATCGCCGGAGTGTCGCTGGAGGTGTGCGCGGCACTGCCCGCGATCTCCGCGACGGCCGCCGGGTACGACGCGTACGTCACCGTGGACGCCTCCGGCACCTTCAGCCGGACCAAGCGGGAGGCCGGACTGCTGCGGATGCAGCAGGCGGGCGTCATGGTCAGCGACTACGCCACTCTCATGGTCGAAGCCCTGGCCGACAACGCCGCCCCCGAGTCCGGCGCCCTCTATGCCGCCCTCGACATGCCGTTCGCCGTCCTGGTCGGCCAGATCTCCGCCGCCTACCAGGCGTAGGGCCCACAGACCGCCGCCCGCCCGCACACCGGCCGACACGCTCCCGACGCGCACCGGCGCGGGAGGCGCGGCGACCCGAGGGCAAGCACGATCAGCCACCCGCTCGGGTGCCCCGGCGGCTGCCGCCGGTCCGCGCTGCCGGGGTTTCCCCCCTCCACCAGGAAGGTCGGACATGAGTCTCAGGTCATACGGCAGATACGGCAGGATCATCTCGGTGGGCGCCGCAGCCACGGCGGTCCTCGCGGGGGTGCTGGGCACCCCGGGAGCGACCGCGGCCTCCGCCCACACCCCGGCCCGTGCGGCCTCGGCGGCCTCGGGGGTCGCCGCTCCGGCCAAGGCCATGGCGCTGGGCCCGCAGTACAGCGCCGTCCACGTCTACGTGCAGCCGGGACAACTGGAAGCCTTCGCCAAGAGCTGGGTGGGGACGTTCGGCGGCAGCTACGTCAAACCGTTCACCACGCAGCTCACCCCCACACCGAGCTCTGCCCTGGCCACCCAGGTCTTCTCGCCCGTGGCCCTGCTGTCGGTGTTCGACTTCACCACTCCCGTGCCCTACCCCTTCGGCCAGGAACGCACCGGGTGGGGCGTCACCGACACCGCCGCGGCAACCCGGCAGGCCCAGGCGGCCGGAGCCAGTTCCCTGGTCGCGACCTTCGCCGACCCGATCGGCCACGACAGCGTCATCCAGTTCCCCGGCGGCATCGACACGCAGCTCTGGCACGAGACCACGCTGTCGCCCGACCCCTTCCCGGCTCTGACGACGGTGCCCGACAACCGGGTCTACGTTCCCCGGGACACACTCCCCGACTTCCTCAAGTCGTACCTGGCCTTCACCAAGGGCCGCGTCGTCCTGGACGACCCGCACGCGGACGGCGCCCAGATCGGCGCGCCGGGCACCACCTACCACCGCATCGCCATCACCTCGGCGTACGGCGACACGGTCGTCATCTCGACCAAGGACGGCTACTTCAACCACCCCTTCGGGGACGAGGTCAGCGGCATCGACGTGCCGGACCTGACCGCCACCCTGGCCAAGGCCCGGGCCCACGGCGCCACCGTCCTGTGGGGCCCGTACACCGGTCGGGGCGGACACAGCGCCGTAGTCCGCTTCCCCGGAGGCTTCGTCACCGAAATCCACGACGGCGCCCTGCGCTGACCAGCCGGACCTCGACAGGACGGAAACAGATGACCGAGCAGGCGCCGACGCGCTACCAACCCCTCGACGAGGACTGGCACACCGCCCTGGCGATCGTCGCCCACCCGGACGACATGGAGTACGGCGCGGCCTCGGCCGTGGCCCGCTGGACGGCGCAGGGCAAGACCGTCGTCTACGTGATGGTCACCAGCGGCGAGGCCGGCATCGCCTCCCTCGATCCTGCCGAGTGCGGCCCCCTTCGGGAGGCCGAGCAGATCGCGTCCGCGGCGCTGGTGGGCGTCGACGTGGTGGAGTTCCTCGGCCACCCGGACGGCGTGGTCGAGTACGGGCTGCCGCTGCGCCGCGACATCGCCCGCTGCGTGCGCCGGCATCGGCCCGAGGTCGTGGTCACCACGAACTTCCGGGACACCTACGGGGGGTCGTTTCCCAACCAGGCCGACCACATCGCCGTCGGCCGGGCGGTGCTCGACGGTGTCAGGGACGCGGGCAACGGCTGGGTGTTCCGGGAACTCGCCGACGAGGGCCATCCGTCCTGGAACGGCGTTCGCATGGTCCTCGCGGCGGGCTCGCCGGAGGCAGCGCACGCGGTCGACACCACCGGCCACTTCGCGAGCGGTGTCGCCTCGCTCAAGGCGCACCGGGCCTACCTTGCCGGGTTGGGCGGGGACATGGCCGACGCCGAGGGTTTCCTGGAGTCGTCCGGGCGGACGGCTGGGAGCCGGCTGGGTGTGACCTACGCGTCGGCGTTCGAGGTCCTTCGGCTGAGCTGACGACGGGGCGACCGCGGGCGACGCAGCGCTCAGGTCCGCTCGGCCGGCGGTGCCGGGCCCGCGTGGGCCGTCATCCGGCCAGGATTTCCACCCGAGTTGGCGGTGGGGCCCGATCCCGGCTCGATGATCTGCCGGACGGGCAGGGGAAGTAGCCGCTCAGGGTGCGGGGAGCGACCTCGACGGACGGCCCGGCCCCACGTCCAGGGCGGCCCGCAGCCGTAACCGGCAACCGGCAACCCGGCAACCCGGCAACCGGCAACCGGCAACCGGCAACCACCGTGTGACGTGATGCGCGGCCCTGACCACCCGCAGTAGGGCCCAAGTCCCCGACAGCGCCGACGGTCGAAGCTCCGGTCTCCGCCCCCCTGCGGCCGGAGCTTCCGCTTCCCCGGCCGGCAGCGGGAGCGGCGTCGCGCGACAACAGCCTTGTGACGCACGGCTCTTCCGCGATTCTCGACGCGCGTTGCGCCGTTCGGGCGAAGCCCCGGCGGGCCCAGCGGCGCTTCCGACCGGTCATCGCCATCCTGATCCCCGTGGCCATTTCGGCCCAGGCGAAGGAGCGTTGAGGTGACCGATCGGGCTGCCGCGGATGTGGCAGAGCAGGACGACTCGTACGAGGACGAAGTACCCGTCCGCCCCAAACGGGCCGGTTCCGCGGTGGTGTCGTGGCTGAGCACCACCGACCACAAGACGATCGGCAGTCTGTATCTGGTGACGTCGTTCGCGTTCTTCCTGATCGGCGGCGTCATGGCGCTGCTGATGCGGGCGGAGTTGGCGCGTCCGGGGAACCAGTTCCTGTCCAACGAGCAGTACAACCAGGCGTTCACGATGCACGGCACCGTGATGCTGCTGATGTTCGCGACGCCGCTGTTCGCGGGCTTCACCAACTGGATCATGCCGCTGCAGATCGGCGCGCCCGATGTCGCTTTCCCGCGGCTGAACATGCTCGCCTACTGGCTCTATCTCTTCGGCTCACTGATCGCGGTGGGTGGATTCCTCACCCCGCAGGGCGCGGCCGACTTCGGCTGGTTCGCGTATTCGCCGCTGTCCAACGCGGTGAACTCGCCCGGTATCGGCGCCGACATGTGGATCATGGGTCTGGCGCTGTCCGGATTCGGCACGATCGTGGGTGCGGTCAACTTCATCACCACGATCATCTGCATGCGCGCCCCCGGCATGACGATGTTCCGGATGCCGATCTTCTGCTGGAACGTGCTGCTGACCGCGGTGCTCGTGCTGCTCGCCTTCCCGGTGCTGGCCGCCGCGCTGCTGTGCCTGGAGGCCGACCGGAAGTTCGGGGCGCACGTCTTCGACGCGGCCAACGGGGGCGCGATCCTGTGGCAGCACCTGTTCTGGTTCTTCGGCCATCCCGAGGTGTACATCATCGCGTTGCCATTCTTCGGGATCGTCTCCGAGATCATCCCGGTGTTCGCCCGCAAGCCGATGTTCGGCTACATCGGCCTGGTCGCCGCGACGATCTCGATCGCCGCCCTTTCGGTGACGGTGTGGGCGCACCACATGTACGTCACCGGGGCCGTGTTGCTGCCGTTCTTCTCGTTCATGACCTTCCTGATCGCGGTGCCGACCGGGGTGAAGTTCTTCAACTGGGTCGGCACCATGTGGAAGGGCTCGCTGAGTTTCGAGACGCCGATGCTGTGGTCCATCGGCTTCCTGATCACGTTTCTCTTCGGCGGGCTGACCGGTGTCATCCTCGCCGCGCCGCCGCTGGACTTCCACGTCTCGGACTCGTACTTCGTGGTCGCGCACTTCCACTACGTGGTCTTCGGCACCGTGGTGTTCGCGATGTTCGCCGGATTCCACTTCTGGTGGCCGAAGATGACCGGCAAGATGCTCGACGAGCGGCTCGGGAAGATCACCTTCTGGACGCTGTTCGTCGGCTTCCACGGGACCTTCCTGGTCCAGCACTGGCTGGGCGTCATCGGAATGCCGCGCCGCTACCCGGACTACCTCGCGGCCGACGGCTTCACCACGCTGAACACGGTCTCCACGATCAGCTCGTTCCTGCTCGGCCTGTCGATGCTGCCGTTCCTCTACAACATCTGGAAGACCGCGAAGTACGGCAAGAAGGTCGAGGTCGACGACCCCTGGGGATACGGCCGTTCCATGGAGTGGGCGACCTCCTGCCCGCCGCCGCGGCACAACTTCCTCACCCTGCCCCGGATTCGCTCCGAGTCCCCGGCGTTCGACCTGCACCACCCGGAGATCGCTGCCGCCGACGACGAGGCCAACCGCCCCCACACGTCGACATCCGCCGCCTCCGGCGACAGCCGCGGATAACCCGCGCCGACCACCGAAGGCACGCCCATGCAGCCGGACAAGAACGACGACCACGGGCTGTGGCGGATCGAGGGGTACCTCATGGGCCACGCGGAGGTGGAGCGGGCCCGTAGCCAGGCCCGCTCCTTCACCGACCAGTTGCCCTGGCTCACCACCGCCCAGCGCGAGGAGGTCGAGCGGGTCTACGTCGTCGAGCGCACCGCCGCCGCGCACGCGATGTTCCAGCGGATCTGCGAACGCGCCGCCGAACTCCGGGCCGAGTACACGGAACGCTACCTGCGGCTCAAAGCGCGCTGCGTGGCGGTGACGGCCACCGGCACGTTCCTGCTCGCCGGAGTCGGCACGCTCGCGCTCCGGCTGAGGTGACAACCACCTTGCTGGGCCGGTCCGTTCGGGCAGCCAGGGGATCGAGGGTTCGAGGGTTCCGACACGGGGGTGGCCCGGCGACCGGGTGGTGGGTCCGGTCGCCGGGCGGGGGGTGTGCGGGGTGTTCAGCCGCTTCCCTTGTGGTTCACCCGTTGGGGTTCATCCCTTTGTCGTTCACGGGCGGAAGATGGGCTGCTTCTCGCGGCGGAGGGAGTTCATGACGTTGTCGCCGACTTTGAGGTGGTGCTGGACGAGTTCGCGGGGGGTCAGCGCCATCCACTGGACGAGGCTGATGTCCTCGAAGCGGGGCGCGCGGAACATCTCGAGCATCTTCAGGGGGGTGTCGCCGGTGTTCTCGATGTAGTGGCCCATGGCGAAGGGGACGTAGCCGACGTCGCCGGACTGGAAGTCGTAGGTGCGGTTGTGGCCGGAGTTGGCGAAGACGCCCATGCGGCCCTGGCCGGAGATGTAGTACTGCCATTCGTCGTTGTTGGGGTGCCAGTGCAGTTCGCGGATGGCGCCGGGGTCGATCTCGACGAGTGCGGCGGCGGTGGTGGTGGAGGCGGCGAAGTTGGTGGAGTCGACGACGCGGACGGTGCCGCCGCTGGTGCGGGTGGGGGTCTGGGCGTCGAGGTTGTGCTTGAAGCTGCGGGGGACGTCGCCGGTGGGGCTGATGATGCGGTCGGATTCCAGCGGGGGCGGGACGGCGCCGTTGAACATGTAGAGCTCGGAGGTGGGGATGGCGTCGAAGTCCTCTTCGGCGACGCCGAAGTTCTTGGCGAGGACGGAGCGGGGGGTGTGGTTGAACCAGTCGGTGACCTGGAAGGTGTTGTTCTCGGAGAACTGCCCGTCGTTGAAGACGAGGAGGAACTCGACGCCGTCGTCGAGGGCTTGGATGTGGTGCGGGATGCCCTGGGGGAAGAACCACAGTTCGCCGGCGGAGACGTCTTCGAGGAAGGCGTGGCCTTCCTGGTCGACGGCGCTGATGCGGCAGCTGCCTTCCAGGACGTAGGCCCATTCGGATTGCAGGTGCCAGTGGAGTTCCCGGATGCCGCCGGGCTTGAGGCGCATGTTGACGCCGGCGAGGGTGGTGGCGATGGGCAGCTCGCGTTGGGTGACCTCGCGGGCCCACCCGCCGGCGTCCAGGCGCATGTGGGCTTGGCCGAAGGGGTACTTCAGGCTGGGCATGGTGCCGGCGTCGGTTTCCGGGGGGACCAGGACGTCCGGGTTCTGCAGGTCCACCAGGGTGTTGCGGGGGCCGGGGTCGGTGGCGCCCTGACCGTCACGGATGGGCTGCGGCGTGCTGCGCCGGGTGGTCTGGGTCATGACGGAAGTCCTTTCAGGCAGTTCAAGCAGTTCAAGCAGTTCAGGCGGTTCAAGCAGTTCAGGCGGTTCAGGCGGTTCAGGCGGTTCAGGCGGTTCAGGCGGTGGACGGTCCACGGGTGGGTTGACGGGGTGGGCTCGGACCCACGTCCGGCCCTCATCGACGCGGCTCCGCGCCCGGGCGGCCGGGCGCGGCCAGCGGGCGCCGGCCACGGAGGAACAGGCGGGCGGCGACGCGTAGGACCAGGAAGGCGGCCACGACCGCTCCTCGGGCCAGCACGTGCTGCGTTGCCGCCAGCACGACGGCGGACAGCAGGATCGCGTCGTAGATCCAGCGCGAAACGAGGGGGCGGCGGAATCGGCCGGAGGAGCCGAAGAGGCTGAAGTGGCCGAAGTGGCCGAAGTGGCCGGATCGACCCGACGGAACGCGTTCCGCATACCGGCAGGACGACCGGGAGGACGCGGAGTGGTGGGCGAACACGGTTTCCCCTCTCGTCGCGTGTGCCGTCCCCCGGCACCGGAGTACCGGGGCACTACGAAGAGCCTGGGACGATCGGATCACCGACGCGTCACCGCGCCGTCACCTGCGCCAGGGCCGCCGGGTTGGTGCGGGAGCCTTCATCGTCGCCGCGGCGCCCCGTGGCGGCCGCTGGGCCCGCGGGGTGCGGCCGACTGCTGCCGCGGCCAGGCAGGAGAGCGCGCCGAGGCCGACGCCGACGCGCGGGTCGAGCCCCTGGGAGACGGCGCCGATGATCGGGGCGCCGATCGGGGTACTGCCGACGAGCGCGATCGACCACAGGGCCATCACCCGCCCCCGGTAACGGGAGTTGGAGGCGAGCTGGACGGTGGCGTTGCCGGTGGACAGGAAGAAGATGGTGGCCACGCCCACCAGGAAGCAGGCACCGAACGCCGCGGCCAGCGTCGGGGCGACGGCGAGCAGCCCCATCGCCGTGGCGTAGCCGATCGCGATCCGCCGCAGGCGCGGCACACCGGTCCGCTCCTGGCCCAGGGCGTAGATCCCGCCGGCCACGGCGCCGAGGCCGAACGAGCCGAGCAGCCACCCGTAGGCGTCGTCGCCGGCGCCGAAGGTGTCGTGCGCCAGCAACGGGAAGCTGACCTCGAACTCGAAGGCGAACGTCCCGACAAGCGCCATCATGACCACCGGCCGGATGATGTCCGGCACCCCTGCCGCGTAGCGCCACCCGGCCCGCAACTGCCCGCGCCCCCGCGGAACGGGCACCGCCGGGTGCAACTTCCCGGTGTCCAGGGCGAGGAGCGACGCGATCACGGCGAGGAAGCTGGCGGCGTTGATGACGAAGCACCAGCCGATCCCGGCCGAGCCGACCAGCAGCGCGGCGATCGTCGGACCGATCACCCGGGCCACGTTGACGAGGGTGGAGTTGAGGGTGACGGCGTTGCGGACCAGGGCGGGGCCCACGACCTCGGAGACGAACGCCTGCCGGGCCGGGTTGTCGAGGGCGCTGAAGGTGCCGAAGGCAACGCCGAGCACGAACACCTGCCACAGCGCGACCCGGTCGGTGAGGACGGCCACGCCGAGCAGCAGGGAGACCGCACCGAGCCCGAACTGCGTGACCAGCAGCACCCGCCGCTTGGAGAACCGGTCCACCAGCAGCCCGGCATAGGGCGACAGCAGCAGCACCGGGGCGTAACGGGTGGCCGTGGTCAATCCGAGCAGCGCCCCGGAGTGCGTCAGGTGCAGGACCAGCAGGCCCTGGGCCACCGTCTCGACCCAGGTACCGATCAGCGACAGTGACTGGCCGCTCACGTAGCGTCGGAAGTTGCGGACGGTCAGCGCGGCCCCGAGCTGGTGCAGCCTGTTCGACGTCTTGGAGGTAGCCGGCATCGGTGTGGTCGCTTTCAGACCGGAATCCCACAGGTCCCGAGGGCGCCGCCATCACGCGGCCCACCCCGTTCCCCGGGTGGCACGCGGCCCGCCCGGCCAGCAAAGCACACCCGCGCGGCAACCTCATGCGGACAGCCCGCGCGCCCCGCCTGTTCCGCACCCGGAAGGGCGTTCCGGCCGTTCCCGCTGCTCATGGACGCCGGCCAGCGTTGGACAGGCCCGGCCGCCGGCCGCAAGCTGGATTCCTGTGATCATTTCCGCCGACCTGTGAACATTTCCGCCGAGAAGCCGAGAAGCCGATAAGCCGAGAAGAGGTCTTCATGTCCGACGTTCCTCTCGCCGAGCCGGAGAAATCGGCAGCGGCCACCACGCCCGACGGGAAGGCGCTGCTCATCCTCGCGGCGGATCACAGGAACAGCCTGGAACGGGACCTCTACCAGCTCAGCGGGCCCCCCGAACCGGCTCAGGCGGCCCGGATCAGCGCCGACAAGCTCCTGATCTACCAGGCCCTGCTGGACGCCGCGGGCAAACTCCCGGCCGGCCCGCAGCCCGGAATCCTCATCGACGAGCAGTACGGCGCGGCGGTCATCGAACTCGCGGGCCGCTCGGGCGGCGCGATCAACCTGTCCGTGCCGATCGAGGCCAGCGGGAGCGACTGGTTCGAGTTCGCTTACGGCGACCAGTGGCGGCGGCACGCGGAGTTCTTCCCCGCCGACCACGCGAAGGTCCTGGTCCGCGACAATCCGGGGTTCGACCCGGGCCGCCGCGCCCAGCAGGCCGCCGACCTGGCCCAGGTCTCCTCCTGGGCCGAGGACGCCGGCCGGCCGCTGATCCTGGAACTGCTCGTCCCGGCGAGCGACTCCGACCGGCAGGCCCTGGGCGAGGACACCGACCGGTACGACGCCGAGGTCCGCCCCGGCCTCACGGTCGCCGTCATCGAGTACCTGCAGGACCACGGCGTGCAGCCGGCGATCTGGAAGATCGAAGGACTCGAACGCCACGAGGACACCGAGGCCGTGCTGGCCGCCGCCCGCCGAGGCGGCCGCAGCGCCGAGTGCATCGTGCTCGGCCGGCACGCACCGCACGACCGGCTCGATCACTGGCTGAAGGTCGCGGCACCCGTCGCCGGGTTCGTCGGGTTCGCGATCGGCCGCAGCATCTGGTGGGACCCGCTGCACGCGCACCTGCGCCACCGCTCCACCGCCCGTGAGGCCCGCCGGCGGATCGCCGCCAACTACCTCGACTTCGCCCGCTACTACCTGATGGCACGCGACGGCGAACTGCCCGGCGCCAGCAGCCCGTTCTGGTGACAGCGGGCGGCCGACGACCGGCCGGCGCGGAGATCGAACGGCGGGCCGGAGTCCGCCGAACGCGGTGACCCCGGCGTACTCCTCGCGCCGCTCGAAGCCGCGCCGCTCGAAGCCGCGCCGCTCGCTCGCAGGCACCGCCACGACCGGGCGCGTTGCCCGAAAGACGGCGGTTTACGGATTATGCTGCGGAATGCGGCTGTATGGACGAGTCGTAGGGACGAGTGGCCGCGGCACACCACTGTGCGGCACGGCCGTCCGCGCTTCGGGCGAACGGCCCCGAGCGCACGACGACATGACGACGGCAGGGCGGAGCGCGGGGCGAGGGCAGGGCGAAGGTCGGCACCGAGGGATGAGGGCGTGGACAGCACCACAGCGGGGCCGGTGACGGAAGGTCCCGAGCCGCCCTTCCCGGACGGCGACCCGCCCCCACCCGATGTCCGGTCCATGATCCGGGTCAACCTGCGCCCGATGGCGACGCCGTTGCCGCTGGGGTACTTCACCGTCGCCATCGACTCGACCATCGTGTCCACGTACCAGGCCGGCCTTCTTCCGAAGAACGCCGAAGCCGCGGTCGCGCTCGTCCTGCTGCCCGCCTTCGTCCTCCAGATCATCGTCGGGGTCCTCGCCGTGTTCTGCCGTGACGCGACCGCCGCCACGGCCATGACGAGTTTCGCGGCGAACTGGCTGGTGGAGACCCTGCTGTACTTCGTGCATCCCCCCGAGGCGCAGAAGGTGCTCGGCATCTTCCTGGTGACGTTCTCCGTGTTCGTCCTCCTCGTGATGCTGACGGCGTTGTCCAAACGGGCCCTCGCCGCGGTGCTGGTGGTGGCCGTGCCCAGGTTCTCCGTGTCGGGGGTGGCCGACATCACCGGCAACGTCGACGCCGCCCATGCCGGGGCGGCCCTCGGCTTCATCCTCGCCGCGGTCTCGATGTACGCGGCATGGGCCCTGCTCCTGGAGGAGACCCGCGGACGCGCGATCCTGCCCATCGGGCGGCGCGGCACCGCACTTGCCATCCAGGGCGATCTCGCCAGCCAGTTGAAGAACATCGAGCGGCAGCCAGGAGTCCGCCGGACCCTGTGACCGGCTTCGCCGAGCGGCGGGCGGACCGGGCACTCGACGGCGTGCGTCCGGCCCGGCCCGGCGGCCGCGCGGTCAGGACCCCGCGGTACGGCGGCGCAGGACGCGCAGCGCGGCCCAGGTCAGCACGGCCGCCACCGCGAGCACGACCGCGCTCTGGGCGATCTGGTAGGGCCAGTAGTCGCCCGGCTTCAGGGAGTCGACGAGGAAGGTGTCCTGCGGGAGCACGTCGTAGAACTGCAGGCCGAGCACACCGCCGGCGTGCCATCCGCTGACCCGCGACCAGGCCGGGAAGTCGATCAGCAGTGCCACCCGCGAGCGCACCAGCAGGGCGGTCAGCAGCCAGGTCAGCGCGGGTGCGGCGATCAGCGCGGGCACGGTGCGGCGCAGCACGGTTCCGGTCAGGGCGCCGGCGGCGACTCCGAGCAGCACGTAGGCGACGGTGACCGGGCCGATGGTGAAGTAGGCGGTGTGCCGGTCGATTCCGTGGGTCAGCAGGTCGAGGTGGACGGCGTGCACGGTGCTGTGCCGGTACAGCACCACCAGCGGCAGGACCAGGACCAGGACCACCGCGGCCAGCCCGGCCCAGCGGGCGGCGAACCAGCGCCGCGCGGAGACGGACTGCGCGAGGGTGAGAGCGACCCGGCGGGACTGCCACTCGCGGCCGGTGACCACACCGGTGAGCGCCGCGGCGTACAGGGCCGGCTGGAAGGCGAGGCGCGCGCCGTCCTGGAGCAGTTGGGCGGTCCGGACGTGCGCGTCGCCCGGGTGCCGTCCGAAGTCGTACTCCTGCTTGCCGATGCGTGCGCGCAGGTCCACGGCGTGGGACCAGCCGAAGTAGTGGAACACCAGGTAGGCGCCGATGCGCAGCGCGACCAGCAGGAGCAGGGCGGCCACGGGCCACATCTGGCGCGAGACGATCCGGGTGAGCGGCCACCGCTCCCCACGGGGGCGGGACTTGGTCGACGTCACGGTCTCGGTGGCGGCGCTCACGCGGCGGACTCCTCGGGGTGGGGCTGCTGGGCGAGTACGAGGTCGGGGGCGTCCGGGGCGGCGAGGTGGGCCAGCACCAGTTCCTCCAGCGTGGGCTGCCGGACCTGCCAGTCGGCGGGGATCGCGGCTCCCGGGCGGATCAGCGCGCTGGTGCCGCGGCCGGCCGGGCGGGACTCGACGACGGTGTGGCCGGCGAGCCGATCGGCGCCCCCGGAGTAGGTGACCATCGCGTGGGACGCGGTGAGGTCGTCGATGTCGCCGCAGAGGCGGGCCCGGCCGCCGTCGAGCAGCAGCAGGTGGTCGCAGGTGTCGGCGAGGTCGGAGATGATGTGCGAGGACATCACCACGGTGCTGCCCGTCTCGGCGGCGTGGGCCAGCAGCAGGCCCATCAGCTCACGGCGGGAGAGCACGTCCACCTCCGCCATCGGCTCGTCCAGCAGCAGCAGGTCGGCGCGCTTGCCGAGGGCGACGGCCAGCGCGATCCGGGCGCGCGCGCCGCCGGACAGGTCCCGTATCCGCTCGTCGCGGTCGTGGCGCGCCAGGTCGGCGACCCGCTCGGCCAGCTCGCGGTCCCAGTTGGCGCTGTTGGCGAGCGCGCCGAAGCGCAGGGTGTCCGCGGCGGTGAGCCGGGGGAACAGCGGCCGGTCCTGGGCCAGGTAGGAGACCCGCGGATGGCCGGCCCTGGGCGGCTTCCCGAAGATCTCGACGGTGCCGGCGCCGGGCTGCTCGAACCCGGCCGCGATCTCCAGCAGGGTCGACTTGCCCGCACCGTTGGGTCCGACGAGGGCGCAGACGGCGCCGGCCGGGATGCTGAAGGTGCAACCGCCGAGCGCGTCCGGGCCTCTGCGCCGATATCTCTTGGTGACGCCGCGCGCGGTGAGCGCCGGGTCAGCGCTGCTGGTGGGGAACAAGGCCGGAATCCTTCGGTGGATGGAGATCGTCGAGTACGGCGGCGAACAGCGCGGCGAGGTCGTCGCGTTCCAGTCCGGCCGCGTGGGCACGTGCGGCCACCTCGGCGAGTTCGGCCCGCCAGGGTGAGTCGGCGCCGGAGGAGCCGAGGGTGCCCACCACGAACGTCCCGTGCCTGCGTCGGGTTTCGACCAGGCCCTGGGACTCGAGTGCGCGGTACGCCTTGAGCACGGTGTTGGGGTTCAGCGCGGTCGCCTCGACCACCGCGCGGGCGGTGGGCAGGCGGTCGCCCGGCTCCAGAAGGCCCAACCGCAGGGCCTGCTGGACCTGCTGGACGATCTGCAGGTAGCTGGCGACCCCGCTCTGCCGGTCGATCCGGAAGGCGAACATCGCCACCGCACCCCTCATTCCACTAATCAAGTAGTGGAATCATGCACGGGCTTTCCGTGCACGTCAAACGGCACCTCACGGGTGCGCGAGCGCGGTGGTGGGGCGATGGCGGGGCGATGGCGGGGCAGCGGTGGTCGGTGGCGCGGGCGTCGGCCGGACGGTGGCGCGGGCGACGGCGGGGCGGCGGAGAGGGGGCGGCGAGGGGGCGGCGTACGGTCAGCGCGGCCGGCCCCCGCCGCGGACCCGTTCCAGCCGACCCTCCTCGTGGAGCTGCCCGAGGTCGCGCCGGATGGTGACGGTCGAGACGCCGAAGCGCGCGGCCAGGCGCGCGGTCTCGACCGCGCGATCGGCGGCCAGGATCGCCAGGATGGCGCGCTTGCGCTGGATCGGCAGCAGCGCGCCGCGGGCGTGCGTCGGTGCGTCGGGGACGGGGTGGGGCCGGCCGCCGGCCAGGGCCGCGGCGCGCTGTTCGGGCATCGGCTCGACTCTCCTCCGGGGACGGGGCAAACACCTCGCAGGGAGCATCGATGGAAAGTTTTAGAAAGTCAAGGGTCGGCGAAGCCTTCCGATGCGGGCCCGAGACCGCCCGGCCGGGACCCGCCCCCGGGCCCTTGGAAGGCGGCGCCCGCCCGCGCGCACGCGCCCACCCCGCCGCCGGCAGTCCGTCCGCCGAACCCGCCAACTCCCGTTACCGCCAAGGGCACTGACGCACCGACAAAGTGCCAGCTCGAACGCCTGCCAGAACCGATCCGGCCGGCGCCGCCCCCGCGACCGCGGCGCCGCTCCCCCACCGTTCGCCCCGATCCCGGCAAACCCCGCCGCCGCACCGGAACTTCGGCGATCGTTGCCGACGAGAGCCTTGACAACGCCGGGCCGAAGGTCGTTACTTCTCTCCAAGCGATGAGAAGAGAAAGTTATGGAAAGTCGTACTGAAGGAGTCTCCGTGGCCGGTGGTGCGTCGCAGACCCGCGAACGGGCGGGAACAGCGCGAGAGGCGCGAGCCGAAGCCCGGGACCGTACGGGGCACCGACCGCGGCCCGGCCCCCGGCGCCGCGGGGACGGACCCGTCGCGCTGCTGTTCCTGGCGCCGGTACTGCTCGGCTTCGCGGTGTTCTACGTGTACCCGGCGATCCGCGGCGCGTACTTCTCCACGACCGACTACAACCTGCTCTCCGCTCCGCACGGCGTGGGCGCGGCCAACTACTCGACGCTGCTGCACGATCCGCTGTTCTGGAACTCGCTGAAGGTCAGCGCCTACTACGTCGTCCTCAACGTCGGCTCGCAGACGGTGCTGGCGGTGGTGCTGGCAGGGCTGATGTTCCGGCTGACCCGGTCGGTGGCCATCCGCGTGATGCTGCTGCTGCCCTGGCTGGTGCCGAACGTCACCGTGGGGCTGCTCTTCCTGTGGCTGTTCGACGCCGACCTCGGACTGGTCAACCACGTGCTGAGCTCGGTCGGTGTCGGCACGCACGGCTGGTTCTCCTCGACCACCTGGTCGATGCCGACCATCGCGCTCACCAACACCTGGGCCTACACCGGCTACACCGCGCTCCTGCTGTACGCGGGCATGCTCCAGATCCCCGACCCGATCTACGAGGCCGCGCTGCTGGACGGCGCCGGCGAGATCCGGATGTTCTTCCGGCTCACCCTGCCGCTGATCCGGCCGGTCCTCGCGCTGGTGCTGGTCGTGTCGGTGATCGGCTCGTTCCAGATCTTCGACACGGTCGCGATCACGCCCAGTCCCGGCGGCCCGGTCAACTCCACCCGCGTCATCTACTACTACATCTACGAACTGGCCTTCAAACACTTCGAAATGGGCTACGCCAGCGCGGTCGCGATGACGCTGGTCCTCATCCTCGGCGTGCTGACCATGGTGCAGATGCGGCTGCTGCGCGCATCGCGCTCGGACCTGGCCTAGGAGTCCCGACGATGCCCCGCCGCTCCCTCTCCCCGCGCCTGCCCACCGGACGTACCCTCGCCTGGGCCGTGCTGATCCTGGCCCTGCTGGTCACGGTGTTCCCGTTCTACTGGATGCTGCGCACCGCGCTCACCCCGGCCCACCAACTGCTCGCCGACAACTCCGGGTTGTGGCCGCACCACCCGACGCTGATCAACTTCAGGCGGGTGATCGGCCTGACCAGCCTGGCCCAGAACCAGGCCGCCGGCGGGTCGGGCGCCCAGCTGAACTTCCTGCTCTACCTGCGCAACTCCCTGATCTACTGCGCGCTGATCGCCACCGTCCAGACGTTCTGCTGCGCCATGGCCGGCTACGCGCTCGCCCGGCTGCGCTTCCGGGGCCGGAACCTGCTCTTCTCGCTGTTCGTGATGTCGCTGATGGTCCCGCCGATCTTCACGCTGCTGCCGAACTTCGCGCTGATGAAGAACCTGGGCTGGCTCGGCTCGTTCGCCGGCATGGTCGCGCCCACGCTGCTGATGACGCCGTTCGCGGTGTTCTTCCTGCGCCAGTTCTTCCTGTCCATCCCGCGCGAGATCGAGGAGGCGGCCACGATCGACGGCGCGGGCAAGTGGACCCAGTTCTGGCAGGTGATCGTGCCCATGAGCCGCGGGCCGCTGTTCACCATCGGCCTGATCACGGCCGTCTGGGCCTGGAAGGACTACCTGTGGCCGCTGCTGGTGGGCCCCGACCCCAGCACCCGGGTGCTGACCGCCGGACTCGGGATCTTCCTGCAGCAGTCCCCGAACACCGCGCCGGACTGGACCGGGCTGATGGCCGCATCGGTGCTCACCGTGGTCCCCGTCGCCCTGCTGCTGATCTTCTTCGGCAAGCGGCTGGTGGAGTCGATGGGCTTCACCGGCATCAAGTAGCCCGCGCCCATCCCGCACCGGTCCCGGACCCATCCCGCACCGATCCCGCAGCGCCCCCGCAGCGAACCCGCGACAGGCAGCCCGTAGCCCGCGACGACGCCCCCGAACCCGGAGGGGCGCACGCCCTCTCCCCGCACCCTCGTGCGCCCCTCCGCCGGGACCGCCCCGGCCCAAGGAAGGAACGATCCCCCATGAGACGCAACGTCCGCGTCGCGGTCGCCATCTTCGCCGCCGCACTCCCCGTCACCCTGGCGGCCTGCTCCAGCGACTCCTCGAAGGCCGGCGGCCCCGTCACCCTCGACTACGCGCTGTGGGACAGCGCCCAGCTGCCCGCCTACCAGGCCTGCGCCGACGCCTTCACCGCGGCCAACCCCGACATCAAGATCAAGATCACCCAGACCGCGTGGGGCCAGTACTGGACCAACCTGACCACCGAGATGACCGCGGGCAACGCCCCCGACGTGTTCACCGACCACGTCGCCTACTACCCGAACCTGGTCAAGAACAACCAGATCCTGGACATCTCCCAGCAGGTCGCCGCCGACCACGTCGACCTGTCGCAGTACCAGAGCGGGCTGGCCGACGCCTGGGTCAAGGACGGCAAGCGGTACGGCCTGCCCAAGGACTGGGACACCGAGGCCATCGCGTACAACACCACCATGGCCGCCAAGGCCGGCTACTCCGCCGCGGACCTGGCCAAGCTGACCTGGAACCCCGACGACGGCGGCACCTTCGAGCAGTTCATCGCCAAGATGACCGTCGACACCAGCGGCCGCGACGGGCTCGACCCGAAGTTCGACAAGAAGCACGTCAAGACGTACGGCATCGAACTCGCCTACGACGACGGCTCGACCGGGCAGAGCAGCTGGGGCAACCTCGCCGCCTCGGCCGGCTTCACCTTCCTGGACAAGAACCCGTTCGGCACCAAGTACCACTACGACGACCCGGCGCTGGCCAAGACCGTCGACTGGGAGGCGAGCCTGGCCAAGAAGGGCTACGCGCCGGCCTACGACAAGAACTCCAGCCTCGGCCCTGACGCGGTGCTGAACGCCGGCAAGGCCGCGATGACGATGACCGGGTCGTGGAACATCAACACCTACCTGGGCCCGACCGCCACCCAGAAGTTCGCCTTCGCGGCGCTGCCGGTGGGCCCGAAGGGCCGCAAGACCTTCCTCAACGGCCTGTCCGACGCCATCTACGCCGGCACCAAGCACCCCGACCAGGCGTGGCAGTGGGTGAAGTTCCTCGGCTCGACCGGCTGCCAGGACATCATCGCCGCCAAGGGCGTGGTCTTCCCCGCGCTCAAGACCGACAGCGACAAGGCGCTGGCCACCCACAAGGCCGCCGGCCAGGACGTCAAGGTCTTCGTGGACGAGGCCACCGCCCCCGGCGGCACCTTCACCTACCCCATCACCGACCACGCCGACCAGGTCACCCAGGAGGTCCAGACCGACCTGGAACGGGTCTGGCTCGGCCAGTCCGACGGCGCCGACGCGCTGGCCAAGGCGCAGAAGGCCGTGAACGGGTACTTCGCCCAGCCCTGACCGACCCGCCGGCACCGATCCCCGCCGGCACCACCCTGCCGGCACCGATCCCCGCCGGCACCGATCCCCGCTGCCACGACGCACCCGTGACCGGGCCGGGGACGCCGTCCCGACCACGGCGCCCCGGCCCTCCCCGAAGTGAAGGGACACCATGCCCCACCTCCTGGACCTCGGTCCTCTGCACCTCCCCGCGCAGCTCAGCGGCCCACCGCAAACCGTGGAAGGGGGCCTGCTGCTGCCGCCGGGCCGGGTGGCGCTGCTCCACGGCCTGCCCGACGCCCAGGTCTACCGGCACGGCTGGAACTCCTGGAGCCCGTCGGGCTGGCGGGCCATGGACGAGCCGCCGCTGCGCATCGCCAACCCGATCCGCCGCCTCACCGCCGACGACACCGTCTGGGACGAGGAAGGGCGCCACCACTCCTCCGCGGTGACCGCGCTCACCGCCGGCGACGGCAACGTCCTGCTGCTGGGCGCGCTCGGCCTGGACGTGCCGCGGCTGAGCGTGGACCGCGACACCGTCACCGGCTGGTACGAGCAGGCGGGCGCGCCCTGGTTCTGCGGCTACGGACCGGAGTTGGAGGTCTTCGCCCGCTACGCCGAACTGCTGGGCGAGCACCTGGGGCGGGCCGGCCGGCGGGCGGGCAACGTGTGGTCCAGCTGGTACGCGTACTACGAGGACATCGACGAGCGCACCCTGCACGCGAACCTCGACGGGCTGGCCGGGCTGCCGTTCGACGTCTTCCAGATCGACGACGGCTGGGAGCGGATGGTCGGCGACTGGCAGCCGAACGCCAAGTTCCCCTCGGGCATGGCCGACCTCACCGCCCGGGTCACCGGCGCCGGACTGACCCCGGGCCTGTGGATCGCGCCGTTCATCGCCCGGCCGGACGCGCGGATCGTCAAGGAGCGGCCGCACCTGTTCCTCACCGACGACGCCGGCACCCCGGTCCCGGCCGGCTACAACTGGGGCGGGCCGTACTACGCCCTGGACGTCACCCTGCCCGAGGCCCTCGACCACCTGCGGCAGACGATCGAGACCGTGGTCGGCTGGGGATTCCGCTACCTCAAGCTCGACTTCGTCAACGCCGCCGCCATCACCGCGCGGCGCCACGACCCGACGGTGGGCCGTGAGAGCGCCTACCGCGACGCGATGCGGCTGATCCGGCAGACCGCCGGCGAGGACGTCTACATCCTGGGCTCGGGTGCGCCGGTGCTGCCGTCGCTGGGGGTGTGCGACGGCATCCGGGTCGGGCCCGACGTCGCCCCGTTCTGGTCCCACTACGCCACCGAGGACCCCTCCGACGCCACCGCGCAGAACGCCCTGGTCTCCTCGGTGAACCGGCTCTGGCTCAAGGGCCTGGTCGAACTCGACCCGGACGCCGCCTACTTCCGCGACCGGCAGAGCCTGTTGACGGCGGCGCAGCGGCGGTTGCTGGTGGACCTCGCCCATGTCTGCGACTTCCGGGCCACCTCCGACCCGCCCGCGTGGCTGGCCACGACCGAACGCGCGGCGCTCGCCGACTTCCTCAAGGCCCGCCCCGAGGTGCGCCAGTTGGACCGCTACCGGTTCGAGATCGGTGCGCAGGAGGTGGACTTCACCGCGGCCGCGCTGCGCCGGGGCGACTGACCGCCGCCATGTGACCTGGGGGCGCAGGGAGTTCGGGGACCGGGGGGCCGGGGGGTTCAGGGGGGCGATTCTTCCGGGGTCGGGCCGGAGGGCACCACGCGCACCGTTCACTGCGATCGACCAACGGAGGTCGACACGATGCAACCACGCACGAGACCAACCGGGCACGCCAGGACGCGCCTTGCGATGGCGCTGGCGGCGCTCTTCGCGCTGCTGGCGGCGACCATGGCCGGCACGCACAGCGCGTCCGCGGCCCCGGCCGCGCCGGCCTCCGCCGGCGCCCCGGCCCGCCCCGCACCGCCCGCCACCCCGGACCCGTCCCTGACCGACCACCCGCTGACGTACGCGCCGGGACCGCTGGACAACCCGGACAAGGGCCTGGCGGTCTACTACAACGCGGGCACCGACCAGAACACCGGCTACCCGCACAGCATCACCTGGAGCTACTTCCCGCTCTCGGCGGTGATGACCGACGCGAGTGACTGCACCGCGCTGGACTGGTCCCCGGTGGAGAAGATGCTCGACGAGACCGCGTCGTACGGCAACACCGCCGCGATCCGGTTCTATCTGGACTACCCCAGCGGGAACCCGACCAACGGCATCCCCGCCTGCTGGAACGGCAAGGTGCCGACCAACGACGACACGTACTGGAACACCCAGAGCCCCGACTACAACAACGCGTTCCTGCTCAGCTCGCTGCAGCAGTTCATCGGGCAGTTCGGTGCGAAGTACGACGGCGACCCGCGGATCGGCTTCATCCAGATGGGCCTGATCGGCTACTGGGGCGAGTGGCACACCTGGCCGGAGAACGGCACCGGCGGCTACCCGGACTTCATGGCCACCGACGCGAACGCGGCACTGATCGTCAGGGCCTTCGCCAACGCCTTCCACACCACCAAGATCGAGGTCCGCTACCCCACGTCCGGCGGCGGGGCGGCGAACGACCTCGACGTGGGCTACCACGACGACTCGTTCTGCTACCGCGAAGGCGACCCGCTCGCGGGCGTCACCCTGCCCCAGTCGATGGGCGGCGCCGACTACTCCCAGCTCCAGTACGCGCTCGACGAGGGCGTGGAGAACAAGTGGGTCACCGACTCGATGGGCGGTGAGGTCCGGCCCGAGATCCAGGGCTCGGTCTTCGGCACCTGGGGCAGCGGCGCGAGCGGCTCCGACGACGACATCAAGGCGTGCATCGAGATGGAGCACACCACCTGGAAACTCGACCAGGGCAGCACCGGCTACAGCCCCACCGATCCCGACGTGGGGGCGGCGGTCCGCGCGATGGGCTACGACCTCACCGTGCCGGACGCGTACTACGACAGCAGCGTCTCGGGCACCGCGAAGATCGGCGTGAAGATCTCCGACGACGGGGTGGCGCCCTTCTACCACCCCTGGACGGTGCGCCTGGGCCTGAAGGACTCCTCGGGGAAGGTCGTCAAGACCTGGGACACCTCCTGGGACCTGACCAAGGTGATGCCGCTGAAGATCCGGGCGTTCCCGGACTGGAACGCCGGCACCGACCCGACGTACCTGCCGTACGGGTACCCGGAGTACTTCGACACCAGCGTGGACACCTCCTCCGTGGCGTCGGGCTCCTACCAGTTGGTGATGGACGTGGTGAACCCGCTCTCGGCGGTGAACGCCGCCGCCAAGAGCCTGCGCTTCGCCAACGCCACCCAGAACGCCGACGGTTGGCTGGGGCTCGGCGCCATCGACGTGGGCTCCGGCAACAGCGGCGGCGGGGACGGCGGTTCCACCTCCTACGAGGCCGAGGCGTCCGCCAACACCCTGACCGGCGGCGCGGCCGTCGCCGACTGCACCGGCTGCTCGGGCGGGCAGAAGGTCGGGTACCTGGGCAACGGCGCGACGCTCACCTTCGACAACGTGGCCGGCGGCAGCGGTGGCGCCACCCAGGTGACCGTCGCCTACACCAGCGCCGTCGCCCGCACCCTGCGGATCAGCGCCGACGGCGGCACCCCGGTGAGCGTGTCCGTCACCCCGACCGCCGACTGGCAGACCACCTCCACCGCCACCGTGACGCTCGACCTGAAGGCGGGGAACGCCAACACCGTCACCCTCGCCAACCCGGATGACTGGGCACCCGACATCGACCGCATCACCGTCGGCTGACCTCGTCCATCGCCCGTATCAGGACCGGGGCGCCGGTCACGTGGTCCGCGCGCGGATCATGTGGCCGGCACCCGGCTCGGCGTACGCTGAGTGCCGCTTTCACCCCGAGGTCCACCCACGGATTCACCCGCAGGTGCACCACGAGACGCACCGCCGCCTTCATCACCGGCCGCACCACCGGGTGCGCCATCAGGACGACCGGAACGACACTGACCGAAACGACACTGCCGGAGGAGGACGGGGGCATGGCCGACATCGTGCTGACCGGCGCGGGCAACGTGAAGATGACCCGGCGCATCCTGTCCGACCTGTTCCTCGTCCCCGCCCTGGCCGGCCGCCTGCGCATCCGGCTGCACGACATCGACCCGGACCGGCTGGCCACCGCCCTCACCCTGGCCCGGAGCCTGGACGCGGAGGCCGGCGCCGGAGCGGTGATCGAGTCGTACACCGACCGCAGGGCCGCCCTGTACGGCGCCGACTACGTGGTCTGCCAGCTGGGCGTCGGCGGCTACGACACCGCGCTGCGCGACTTCGAGATCCCGGCCCGGCACGGGCTGCGCCAGACCATCGCCGACACCATCGGCATCGGCGGCATCTTCCGCGGCCTGCGCACCATCCCGGTGATGGTCGGGCTCGCCCGGGACATGGCCGAGCAGTGCCCCGACGCGTGGCTGCTCAGCTACACCGACCCGCTGGTGATGACGCTGTGGGCGGTGCGCGAGGTCACCGGCATGAGCCGCGTGGTCGGCCTGTGCCACGCGGTCCGCGACACCCACGCGTTCCTCGCCGACGCGGTCGGCCGGGAGGCCGAGGACCTCACCTTCCTCACCGCGGGGCTGACCCATCAGGCGTTCGTGCTGCGCTTCGAGGCCGACGGCAGGTCGCTGTACCCGGAGCTGGAGGCCGCGGTGCGGGCCGACCCGAAGCTGGGGCGGCATGTGCGGATGGAGATGTGGCGCCGGTTCGGCTACTTCCCCACCGAGTCCAGCGAGCACGCGGCCGAGTACGTGCCCTGGTTCATGCGCCATGACGACGAGATCGCCCGGCTGGGCATCCCCGTCGGCGAGTACCTGGGGGTGCTCAGCCGGAGCCTGCACGCCTACGAGGAGATCCGCCGGGGGCTGGCCCAGGGGCGGCCGATGCTGATGCGCTGGCTGGAACCCGAGATCGCCTCCGAGGTGCTGCGGGCGATGATCACCGGCGAGGCCCGGCGGGTGAACCTGACCCTGCCCAACGAGGGCCTGATCCCCGCGCTGCCGGCCGAGTGCTTCGTCGAGGTGCCCGCCGACATCGACGCCGGCGGCGTCACGGCCGCCCCGATCGACCGCTATCCCGCGCAGCTGGCCGCGCTCAACCGCGCGTACGTCAACGTCGCGGAACTGACCGTCCGCGCCGTGCTGGACGGCGAACCGCGTCATGTGCGGCACGCTGCGATGCTGGACCCGAACACCGCGGCGACGCTCTCGCTGGCCGCGATCGAACAGCTCTGCGACGAGATGACCGAAGCACACCGCGACCTGCTGCCCGCCGGTCTCGCGGACCGGAAGGGCCAGGCGTGACCAGTACCCATGAGCCGATGCCGGCCGAGGTCCGCCGCGAGCGCATGCTCGCCCTGGTCCAGGAGCAGGACTTCGTGCGGATCGCGGCCCTCGCCGAGGCGTTCGGCGTCTCGGTGGTCACCGTCCGGGGCGACCTGGACGTGCTGGAGGAACACGGCCTGATCCGCCGGGTCCGCGGCGGCGCCCGGGCCGCGCCGCTGGACACGCGGAACGAGCCCTCCTACGAACAGTCGCTGGGCTCGGCCGCGTTGGAGAAGGCCGCCATCGCCAAGACCGCGGCCCAGCGGGTCGGCAGCGGCCAGTCCCTCGTCATCGACGCCGGGACCACCACGACCTTCTTCGCCCGCGAGCTGGTCGCGCGCCGGGATCTGACCGACCTGATGGTGTTCACCAACAGCACCAGCGTCGCCCACCAGCTCGAACCCGCCATCCCGCGCTTCACCGTGGTGCTGTCCGGGGGGACGCTCCGCCCGCTGCAGCGGTCCCTGGTCGACCCGATGGGCGGGCGCATCCTGGAGAACATCCACGCCGACACCGCGTTCCTGTCGTGCAGCGGCATCCACCCCGACACCGGCGTCACGAACATCAACATCCAGGAAGCCGAGATGAAGATCAGGATGCTGCGCGCCACCACGCAGCACATCCTGCTCGCCGACTCGACCAAGCTCGGCAGGACCGACCTCGCCCCGGTCTGCCCGCTCAGCGATCTGGACCTGCTGATCGTCGGCGACAACGCGACCGGCACCCAGGTCGCCCAGCTGCGCGAGTACGGCCTGACCGTCGAACTCGGGGTGCTGACGGACCAGTCGTAGGGACTGGTCGTACGGACCGGCCGTACGGTCCTGGCAGGTCGCGGACCGGGGCGGGGATCACGGCGTGCGGTCGCGCAGCGCCTGCTCGACGGCGTCCCGCACCCGGGTGTCCTCGCGTCGCGCGCGCCGCGCGCGGGCGCGGCGGGCCAGGACGAGCGCCGCGGCGATCCCTGCGGCGAGCGCCACGACCAGCAGCGTCAGCAGCCACGGGACGGCCCAGCCGCCGCCGGTCGCCCGGACCGGCTCCAGTTCGGTGGTGGAGCCCGACGCGTCGACGGCCACGGGGGTGAGGGTCACGCGCGCCGCCAGCCGGAATCCGGGCTCGACGCCGTGCACCGGCACCGTCACCTTCCGGCTCTCCCCCGGGAGCAGGTCCGGCATCGCGGCGACCTTGCCCGCCTCGGTCCGCAGCAGGCCGAAGGGGCCCGCGACGGAGACCGCCTGGCGCGCCGACAGCACGGCGTTGCCGGTGTTGTGGACCCGGTAGGTGACGACCGTGTCGCCCTTCGCGAAGGGGGTGAGCGGGCCGGAGTAGCCGACGTGGACGTCCTCGACCGCCAGGCCCGGGGTGAGTTCGCCGCTGACCCGCAGCTTGACCCGGATGCCGAGCCGCCGGTCGACGTTGATGCCCGCGGCGTCGTCGGGCTGGGTCAGGGCGGTGAGGACGCCCCCGACGTAGTCGCCGGGCGTGGCCCGGTCCGGAACGGTCACCGTGAAGGGGACGTCCACGGACTTCCCGGGCTTGATCTCGACGCTCTTCCGGTCGGTGTGCAGCCAGGCGCCGACGGCGACCGACTTCTTCGCCCGGGGGAGCAGGTCGAGTTGGCCGGCGTCGGAGGTGAAGCCGTCGGCGGCGTAGAGGTCGAGGGTGAGCGGCTCCTTGCCGCGGTTGGCGACGACCAGGGTGTCCTCGACCCGGCCGCCGGGGTTGACGGTGTAGCTGTAGCTGGACCGGTCGTCGCCGTGGCTGCCCGAGCCGGTGCGCACCGTCCAGGTGGCGTCGGTGTCCGCCGCCAAGGCGGAGCCGGCCGGCAGCCCGGCGACCGCGAGGAGGGTGAGCAGGACCAGGGCGACGGTACGGATGAGGGCGGCGGCGGAGGTCGTCCGGCGCGTCACGGGCGGGTGCATCTCGGGTCCTCGGGCGGTCGGTGGGGTGAGACCGGCGGGGCGGGCAGCTGGGTGCCCGCCCCGCCGGGTGGGACGGGTACGGTCAGCTGCTCAGCGCGGTGATCGTGAGGGTGGCGCGGTAGGAGCCCTTGTCGGCGCTGCCCGGGATCTTCAGATCCAGGTCGGCGCCCAGCTCGGCCTTGCCCTTGGGGTGGCCCTGGTCGGCCCAGCCGAGACCGCGCGAGACGGACAGGCCGGGACCGTGGTCGTCATAGGCCGAGGCGACCGAACCGCTGGCCTTGGCGCCGGCGCCGCCCTCCAGCACCTTCGGCGTCCAGCCGAGGTAGGCGCCGGAGAACGTCTTGCCGGCGTCCTTGAAGTCGCCCACGCTCGCCGATATCGACCACGGCGCGAGCGAACGGCGGCTGTCGGAGACGGCGATCGGGTTGATCCGGCCGGTCGCGTCGAAGTAGTCACCGTCGTGGTCCTTGGCGGTGCCGAGGTCCACCAGGCCGTTGTAGCCGTCGATGGTCCAGCCGAACTCGCCCGGCGCGGCGGCGGGCACGTCGACCTGCAGGTCCTGGCCCGAGCCGTGGTACGGGTGCACGCTCACCTTGTCGACGAGCGAGCCGACCGGCTGGCCGGCGGTGGTGTTCTTGCACCAGTCGCCGCCCTCGACGGCCGCGTTGGGCGCCGCGCAGGTGCCGCTGCGCACGTCCTCGACGACCAGCTTGTCGTTGCGGACCTGCACCTTGACGTAGCTGCGCACGTGCTCCTGGTTCTGCACGGAGCTGTACCAGTAGTTGCCCGGGTTCAGCGGGTCGGCGCCGTTGCCCGCGCCGCTGGTGCCGCTGGAGTCCGGGGCGGTGATGTCGTAGTACTTCGAGCCCGAGGCCGAGTTGGCGGTCACGTAGAGCACGCCGCCGGGGCCGGGGTAGACGTCGGAGGCGCCCGGCTGCTCGGCGGCGTCCGCCTTCTCGCCGTTCTTGATCAGGTAGCTGCGGGCGTAGCTGTGGTCGTGGCCCTGGAGCACCAGGTCCACGCCGAGCTTGGACACCGCGGTCGGGAAGTCCACGCGGCGGACCTTGTTGTCGCTGTCCTTGGCGTGCGAGGCCGGCGAGTAGATCGAGTGGTGGAAGACGAGCACCTTCCACTTGGCCTCGGAGCCGTGCTGGTTGATGACGTCGGTCACGTACTTGACGTGGGCCTCGTCACCGCCGCCGCCCTGGGAGGTGGTGTAGCTGTTGCTGTTGACGTCGATGAACAGCACGTCCTTGTAGATGTACCAGTAGTCGCCGCCCGAACTGTCCGACTCCGGCTTGCCGTTGGAGTAGTACGGGGCGGTGCGGTCGGTGTTCGGGGTGTACAGGTGCTGCTCGTACGCCTTGCCGCCGACGTCGTGGTTGCCGATGGTGGCCGCCCACGGGTACTGGCGCAGCTTGTCGGGCGCGAGGAAGGCGTTCCACTGGGACTCGGTGTTGGCGCTCTCCACCTGGTCGCCGCCGGAGACCAGCAGTTCGGCCTTCGGGTTGGCCGCGAGGGAGACGTCCAGGGTGTCCTGCCAACCGGCCTGGTCCTTGGCGGTGTTGCCGGAGGAGCCGATCTGCGGGTCGCCGTAGAACAGGAAGTCGTAGTCGCCGTCGAAGTCCTGCGTGGTGAACGCGTACGTCGCGGACCAGTCGCCCGCGGAGCCGACCCGGTAGGAGTAGGCGGTGTTCTCCTTGAGGTCGGTGATCGTCGCGTGGCGGTTGTAGCCGCCGCTGGAGGCGATGTTCGCCCCGCCGGCGGCGTCGAAGGTGGCGGCGCCGGCCGGGAACTCGCCGGCGGTCAGCTCCGCGGTCGGGGCGACCTGGATCTGCTGCGCGGTGTCGGCTGAGGAGTACCAGGAGACGGTGCGCTGCGCCTCGTTGGCGCCCACTCCGAGGATGACGCCGCTGAGCGTGGTGGGCGACGCGGCGCCGGCGGGCGAGGCCGCGGCGCCGCCGAGGGCGATCGTCATGCCCAGGAACGCCGCGGTGACCCCGGTGGCCACGCGGCGCCGCGCGGGCCCGCGGGCCTGCGTCGAGCTGCTCGATTTCATGGGTTTTTTCGTTCCCTTTACTAAGAGAAAACCATAACTTGGCGATCGTCAAGCTGTCGCGGGAGGGTGAACCGCTCGCGAATACGACCTTTGGAGCGGCTGAACTTCCCACAGACCTATGCCTCAGAACATGAACACCCGTTGCATGAACCACATGAGTCCCATAACCGTCACACCGGCGGAGATCGCACCGGTCGCCCAGCGGCCGGCCACCGGCGCGCGGCGGCGCAGCAGGGCCAGCAGCGGGAAGACGGCGGCGATGATCGTCAACTGGACGGCCTCGATGCCGACGTTGAACACCAGCAGGGACCACAGCAGCGTCCACGAGAACGCCTTGTCGATGCCGAGCGCGCCCGCGAAGCCCAGGCCGTGCACGAGGCCGAAGCAGAACACGACCGCGAGGCGGGTCCAGCCGGCCCGGTCCAGGGCGAAGTGGCCGCCGCCGGAGGTCTCCAGCTCGGTCGCCTCGTCCCCGCGCCGCCACAGCCGCCACAGGTACCAGCCGGCCACCACCGCGATCGACAGCGCGATGACCGGCTCCACGACCCGCGCCGGCACGTCGACCAGGCCCAGGGCGGCGAGCATGAAGGTCACCGAGTGGGCCAGGGTGAAACTGGTGGCCGCGAGCACGATCTCGCGCAGCCGCCGCGACCCGGCGATGAGGGCCAGCAGGAACAGGATGTGGTCGATCCCGGTCAGCAGGTGCTCGGCGCCCAGCCGGAAGAACTCCCCGAACTGGTCGTACCACGGCTGCGCGAGCGAGACCGACGGGTGGGCGGCGTCGAGCGCGGCGCTGCCCGACCGGCCGTCGAGGTGGTAGGTGACGATCGTCTTGGTGTCGGTGACATACGTCTCGGTGTCGGGGAACAGCCCGCTGCGCAGCACCGGTTCGCCGGCCCGCCCGGAGCAGTCCCAGTCCAGCGGCAGCACGGCGTACGGCACGCCCTGCCGCCGGGTCATCGTGAAGCCGCCGGCCCGGGCGGGCGTGCAGGCCCTGCCGCCGGCGGTGACGGAGAAGCGCCGGGTGACGTAGCCGACGGCCGACCGGGCGTGCGCGTCGAGCGCGGCGGCCTGCGCCTTGGTGTCGCCGGCGTCGAACGCGGCGTTCCCGGCCCGGAAGAGGGCGTCGTCGTGCTCGTAGTCGGCGGTGGAGATGACGTAGAGGTCGTACTCCAGCTCCAGCGTCGTCCGCAGCCGGCGCCCGCCACCGTCGCGGGCGCCGTCGCCTTCGCCCTCGGTGACGTGGACGTAGGCGACCGACGTGAACCCGTGGGCCGACGCGGGCGGGGCGAGACTCAGGAAGGCGATCACCGCTACGGCGATCGCGACGGCGGTGCGGCGGGCACGTGCTGGCATGGGGCTCCTTCGGGGTTGCCCGTGCACGGTGCACGCCTTGGATGAACAAAGACCATCCCTTTGCCGAATCATTAAAGAACAACCGCGCGAACGGCGCCTCAGGGCCTATTCGGCGCCAAAGGAATCAGCAGGATGGGACGCACCATTCCGCCATCACTCGGAGGACGATCGCCTTGCGCCCCCCGCTCCGGGCCGCCGCCCTGCTGGCCGCGGCCGCCGCGCTGGTCACCGGATGCGGTTCCGGCGACGACTGGTCACGGCCGCACCCGGCACCCAGCGCCGTCGGCACGCTGGAGGCGGGGTTCGCCGACCCCTCCGCCCCGCCCGCGCCGGAGGCGACCATCACCCCGCGGCCCGGTTCCTGGAACGGAGTCCACCCGTCGAAGGGCTACCGCGTGGTCCTGCTCACCGCCGGGGACGACCGCCCGACCAGGTCGCTGGTCACCGCCGTCAAGGACTGGGCCGCGAAGGAGCACGTCAGCCTCAGGACGGTGGTCGCCGACGGCCCCTCCGACCTGCTCCCCGCCATCACCAGGTCCCTCGCCGCGCGACCGGACCTCGTCGTCAGCGCGGGCGACGGCCTGGTCGACCCCCTCGCGACCGCCACCGCGAACCACCTGTCCCAGCAGTTCCTGGTGGTGGGGGCGGAGTTGGCCGAGCCGACGCAGAACGTCACCTCGGTCGACTGGTCGGGGGCGTCGTTCCGCGGCGAGGGGCTCGGCATGTCCTCGACCTACGACGCCGCCTCGTTCACCGCCGAGCGCTGCACCGCCGCGATCGGCGCGGGCACGGCGGCCGTGCTCAACCACCTGACGGGGATAGTGATCTGGCTCGACGAGATCTGAACCGGCCGCCGCCCGCGTCGCGGGGAAGGCGTCAACTGCGATGACCGCGAGGCCGGGTGACTTCACGTCAGGTGACGCCGGTCAGCGGTCGTCGTGGGTGATGGCGGCGACGGGGACGTCGAGAGCGTGGGCGCAGCGCCGGATCGTGTCGTCGCTCGCACCGACCAAGCCGCGTTCCAGGCGGGAGAGATGGCCCCGGTCCAGCCCCGTCAGCACCTGCATCTCGCGAAGGCTCATCTTCCGAGCAATGCGAAGTGCCCTCATTGCCGCGCCGTTCGGTCTCACGTCTCGAAAGTATCCGCCAACCACCGCGCTTGCAAGTCCAACAGATCTTAAATGTGAGCTTTCCAAGCTCGATGGCGTCATTCGATCGCCTTCTCCCGAGCCGCATCACCGCCATTCCACGCAACCAATGGGCGAGTTCCGGCCGTATCGGCCGCAGGTCGAAGGCTCGGAAGATGGCTGCGTGGTTGCGTGCAGTCCGGCATGATGTGGGCCATGGACGGAGATTGGTTGCGGCTGGGCGGCGTCATCCGGGCAGCGCGCAAGCGCAAGGGACTCAGCCAGGTGCGCCTCGGCGACTCGATCGGCGTGAAGCGGACCGTGATCCAGACGATCGAGCGCGGGCACGAGTTCCAGAGCGTCACGGCGACCCTGCGGGACATCGAACGCATTCTGGAGTGGGGCCAGGGCTCGATCGAGCACATCCTCGACGGCGGCGACCCGCTGCCGCCGGACTCCCCCGGCAACCGCTACTACACCCGGCACGCGCGGCCGGATGCCGGCGGTGAGCTGCCGGTACGGATCTCCCGCGCGCTCGCCGAGGGCGTCACCCTGGACACCGCGGTCGTGCCGCTGTCGCCCAACACCGAGATGGTGGTGGTGGTCAAGGGCAAGCCGGACGCCACGCACGACCAGATCGAGGCGGCCCTGGCGGCATGGGAGAAGAGGGGCGGCCACCTGGACCGGCTCCGGGAGATCGCGGACGCCCGCGAGGACTGAGTCCGGCGGCGGCCCGGCCACGGCCCGGCGACGTCGTACGTCGTAACCTGGCGGTATGCGGCCTGGAAAAGACCAGGTCGCGGTGGCCGGGTCGGACGGACCGGGTCGGTTCGGGGCCGGAGAGCCGGGAGACACGCGATGGCGCGCAGAGCGGGGCGCGGGGCGCCTGCCGCGCCGTTGGGGCAGCGCCAGGGCGTCGATCCGGTGCGCGTGCGCCTGCCCGACCCCGCCGACGGCGACAGCGATGCCGACGGTGCGGCGGGGCGCGCGACTTGGACGACGATCGGCGGGTACCTGCTGGAGCGGTACGGCGCGGCGGTCGGCCGGGAGCGGATCGAGGCGATGCTCGCCGCGGGGCGGTTCGTCACCGCGGACGGGCCGGTGGGCGCGCTGACGCCGTACGCACCCGGGGCGTGGGTCTGGTTCCACCGCGACTTCCCGCCGGAGCCGGCCGTGCCGTTCCCGGTGGAGGTGCTCCACCGGGACGAGCGGATCGTGGTCGCCGACAAGCCGCACTTCCTGGCCACCACCCCGCGCGGCCGCCATGTCACCGAGACCGCGCTGGCCCGGCTCCGCCGCGAGCTGGACCTGCCGCTGCTGTCCCCCGCGCACCGGCTGGACCGGTTGACCGCGGGAGTGGTGCTGTTCGTCGTACGTCCCGAGGACCGCGGGGCGTACCAGACGCTCTTCCGGGACCGGCTGGTACGCAAGGAGTACGAGGCCGTCGCGGCCTACGACCCGGCGGTCGCGCTGCCGGCGACGGTGCGCAGCCGGATCGTGAAGGAACGCGGGCAGATGGCGGCGCGGGAGGTGCCGGGGCCGTACAACGCGGAGAGCGTGGTCGAGCTGCTGGCGCGGCGCGGCGGGCTCGGCCGCTACCTTCTGCGGCCCCTGACCGGCCGCACCCACCAGTTGCGGCTGCACATGCAGGCGTTGGGGCTGCCGTTGTTGAACGACCCGATCTACCCGGAGGTGTGGGCGGAGGCGGCGGCCGAGGAGGGCGCGGACCCGTACGCACGGCCGCTTCAACTGCTGGCGCGGACGCTGGAGTTCACCGATCCGCTGACCGGCCGGGAGCTGCGGTTCGCCAGCGCGCGCCGGCTGTCCGCGTGGCCGTCCGACGCCGACGAGCCGGGCGGCGAGCGCGGACGGCGGACGACTGACGGCGGACAGCTGACGGCTGACGGCTGACGGCTGACGGCTGACGGCTGACGGCAGCAGGAGGCCGCGGGTCAGGCCATCTGCGGGTCCGGCTGGAGGACGGCGAAGAACGCCCCCTCGGGGTCCCTGAGCAGCGCGACCCGGCCGATGCCGCCCACCTGTGTGGTGGGCATCAGCACGGTCGCGCCGTGCGAGGCGGCTGTGGTCACCACGCCGTCGGCATCGGCGACGCCGACGTAGGGCTGCCAGTAGCAGACCCCGTCCGGCAGTTGCTCGGGCGCGAGTTGCATGATGCCGCCGTGCGAGCCGGCCTGGCCGCCGCCGGCGCGGGAGACCACCGTGTAGACCCCGGCGTCGGCGGCCAGCGGCATGTCCGCGGTGTCCCAGCCGAAGAGGCTGCCGTAGAAGCGCTTGGCCTGCTCGGCGTCCGTCGTGTACAGCTCGGTCCAGCACAGGGCGCCGACGCCGGTGCGGTCCAGCCCCTTGAGGGTGCCGGGCTGGTAGACGGCGAACTGGGCGCCGGACGGGTCGGTGTACCCGGCGATCCGGCCCTGGTCCCCGATGTCGAGCGGCGCGAACCGGACCGAGCCGCCGGCCTGCTCGACGTCCTTGGTGGTGGCGTCGGCGTCGGCCGTCTCGAAGTACAGCGTCCAGGCCGGGCTGCCCCCCTCCTCGGTGATCGGGCCGAGGCCGGCGACGGTCTGCCCGTCGAGCTGGAACATGCCGTACCCGCCGGCGTCGGGGCCCGCCGAGCGGAACTCCCAGCCGAACAGCGCGCGGTAGAACGCCGCCGCGCCCTCGACGTCGCGGCTGCCGAGGTCGAGCCAGCTCGGTGCGCCGGGCACGTAGTCGTTGGTGAGCATGGTGCGGTCCTCCGTGATCGTGAGCCCGAACGCGCGCGCGACGTGCGGAACGCGGGAGGGCGGAGCGGAATGCGCCAGGTGCCGGATTCCGTGGGATATGCAGCCGATACGGCCGCTGTGTCCTCCCTCACACTCAGCATGCCAGCAGACTCCGACAACCGCCGTTCGTGCCAGGTCACAGCCTGGTGAACGACCCGGGGCCGGTCCGGCCGAGCACGCGCGGTGGTCAATCGGTTCGGGATTGTCAGTGGGCCGGTCTAGGGTGGATCACATGTACGGGGGAGATCTCGATCAGGCGAACGCGGCCCTGCGCGCTTATGTGCAGGAGCACGGCGACCGGCCTTGGACGGCCGAGGAGTTGACCGAACTGGCGCGGCTGCGCGCCCAGTGGACGGCGGCGGCGCGCGGTGTTCGGGTGGAGATACGTCCGGTGGCCGGGCCGGTGCGGGGCGCCTCGGTGGTCACCGCCGCTTGAAGGGGCGCGCGGCCCACGGGTTCAGCCGTGGACGACCGCGTGCGGGGGTCGCAGGGCATCGGTGCCGGGAGCGGGCTCGGCGGTGTCGTCGCCCAGCTTGACGATCCGGTTGCCGGCGTCGACGTGGACCACGGCCGGCCGCAGCTCGCGGGCCTCGGCGTCCTCGACCTGGGCGTAGCTGATCAGGATGACCAGGTCGCCGGGGTGCACCAGGTGGGCGGCGGCCCCGTTGATGCCGATGACGCCTGAGCCGCGCTCGCCCTCGATCACATAGGTCTCCAGCCGGGCGCCGTTGGTGATGTCCACGATGTGCACGAGCTCGCCGGGCAGCAGGTCCGCGGCGTCCATCAGCTCGGCGTCCACGGTCACCGAACCCACGTAGTGCAGATCCGCCTGGGTCACGGTGGCCCGGTGGATCTTGGACTTGAACATGGTGCGCAGCACGGCGTCGCCTCCTGGCGGGTGAGTGGGTCGCGTTCCCTGCCGGGATACGCGCCGTCGCCTCCAGGGTAGGGCCGCCGGGCCCGGGCGCGGTGGGGGGTGCGGGGCGGAGTGCGGAAGATCTCAGCGGCCGGGTCGGGGTTCGAACGAGCGCGGGTCCCGGCAGTTCGAAGGAGCGCGGGTCCCGGCAGGCGGGCACACCGCCGCGGTCCCGGGCGGAGATGTCAGCCGGCCGCGGTCGCCGCCGGCGCCTGCGAGGAGGGCGGTGGCGGCGCGGGGGCCGGCGGCGCGGGCAACCGGTCGTAGAGCTCGGCGAGCGCGGCGTCGAGGCGGATCACGGCGGGCGGTCCGGTGCGGACCGGCCGCGGGGGTGCGGCGTCCGGGCGGTTGCCGAGGCGGCGGCGCACCTGGCCGAGGTTGCGTGCGCGAGCGCGGTTCTCGGCAGGCGGCACACCGCCGCGGTCCCGGGCGGAGGTGTCAGCCGGCCGCGGTCGCCGCCGGCGCCTGCGAGGACGGCGGTGGCGGCGGTGGCGGCGCGGGCAACCGGTCGTAGAGCTCGACGAGCGCGGCGTCGAGGCGGATCACGGCGGGCGGTCCGGTGCGGACCGGCCGCGGGGGTGCGGCGTCCGGGCGGTTGCCGAGGCGGCGGCGCACCTGGCCGAGGTTGCGTGCGGCCAGGCCGAGTTGGGGTCGCGCCGCGGCGAGTCCGGACGCGTCGCTGAGCGCGAGCGCACGGCCGGCGTGCGCGCAGGCGGTCAGCGCGTCCACCCAGTCGGCGGCGTGCGGCGGCGCGGGCGCGGCCCGGCGCGTCCCCCACGCGGGGTGGCCGAGGGTGCCCCGGATCAGGGCGCGGTGGGCGCGGGCGGGTGCGGCGGCCACCGCGAGTTCACGGGTGGCGCGGTCGAAGCGGCGGGCCAGCCTCCGGATCTCCGCGGGCCGCGGCTCCGGCGCGCGGGCCGCGACCAGCAGGTCGGCCAGCACCCGCAGGGCGCGGGCGGCCCGGCCGCGCAGGACCGTGGCGGTCGGCAGCGGCAGCACGAAGTACGCGGCCGCGATCCCGCAGGCCGACCCGAGCAGGATGCCCTCGGGGCGTTGCACGAGGAGGGCGCCGCCCTGCTCGCCGTTCAGGCCGTAGAGCACCGCCAGCAGGCTCGTGACGCAGAACGCCCAGGCCGCGTAGGTGGTTTCGCGCAGCCACAGGCCGACCAGCAGGTAGCAGAATATGACGGTGATCGCCGCGGCGTCGTCGCCCGCGACCAGGTGCGCCACGAGGGTCCCGGTGACCGCGCCGATGAACGCGCCCGCCACCCGCAACCCGCTGCGGTGCACGACGTCGCCGCGCCCCCGTGCCGCGCTGCACACCACGAACGCGGTGATCATCGCCCACGACCAGTGCCGCGGGAACACCAGGTGGCCGACGGCGAACGCGGCCGCCATCGCCACCGCGAGCTGCGCGGCCAGCCGTGCCTGCGGCTGCGGGTTCCGCCAGCCGCCCGGCCGCGCCGCGGGCGCCGGGGGTTCGGGGGCCGGCCCCTGCACCGCCCGCACCCCGCGTACCGCCGCGGCGGCGGCCCGCACGGCGGCGAGCGCGTCGTCCAGGGCGCCGCCTCCCCCCGGCCCGTCCGCCCCGGGTCCGCCCGTCCCCGCGCCGCCGGTCCCCGAACTGCCCACCGCGGCAGGTGTCCCGGCGACCCGGGACCGTACGACCGGGGCACGTACGCCCTGCGCGGGAACGCCCTGCGCCGATACGCCCTGCTCCGGTGCGGCCCGATCCGAGGGGGTCGGCTGCTCCGGTGCGGCCTGCGCGGAGCCGGCGCCGCCCGAACCGCCCGCACCCGCGGGCTCGTCGCCGGGGCCGGGCCGTACGCCGGGGGCCGGGGCGGCCGCCGGCTGCCCCGCGGTGACCTCGGCGGTGAGGACGGCCGCGGCGAGGGTGTCGAGCGGGGTGCGGTCGGCGCCGGCGGGGAGGCGGGCGGCGTCGAGGCGGTCCTCGACGGTGAGGGCGGTGCGGTGCAGGGCCAGCGCGGCCTTGGCGTGCCGGGCGCCGCCGGGCGCGAGGGCGCGCAGGCGGGCGGCGCCGCGTACGAAGTCGCCCGCCGCCGCGGCCGCCTCGCGGGTGGGGCGGGACGGCAGCAGCTGCTGGGACCCGAGCACGCAGGCCACCGCGATGACCCCGCACACCGCACCCCACAGCGGCCCGGTGGCCTTGGCGGCGGACGGCGGCACCGGCGTGACCAGCACGGCGATCAGCGGGGTGAGCGCCAGCCGCCCGAAGCGCCGCACCTTGCCGCCGAACCGCATCAGGTAGCGGGACCCGCCGACCGCGGCCACGAAGACGCCCGCGCCGAACCACGCGTTCTGCGCCATCAGCCGCCCGACGAAGGCGGCGAGGACGCCGACCAGGGGGACGTACGCGAGGGCCGACAGCCGGTGCGGCAGGCTGGTCGCGTGCAGGCTGCGCGACACCATCACCGCGACGACGGTCGCGATCACCACCATGCCGCCGGGCAGGCCGGCGGCCCGGCCGACCGCGCCCGACACCAGCAGTGCCGCGACGGCGGCGAGCACGGTGCGCACGGCGATCCGCAGCCGTACCCGTCCCGGGTCCAGCAGGCGCAGCCGGATCAGCATCCTTCGTCCCCCCTCGTCCCCGCCATGACGTCTCCTCGGGCGGGCCGTACCCGGTCACGCGCTCCAGATTGATAAGCCTTGCGTACGACTTTCGGCCGCACGCCGACCGCTCGTCCGCTCGGATAGCCAGATCATGCCCGTGTCAGGGTAGAAAATCATACGCCTAGCTTAGGAAACAGCACGATGTCGTTCCCTCCCCCGCCGTCCGACGACAGCGCCGTGGTCCGCCGCTCGGTGAACCGGCTGGCCCGGCGGATGCGCGCCGAGCGGCTGCCGGACGGGCTGCCCAGTGCCCGGCTCGGCGTCCTCGCGCAGCTGTACCGCGGCGGCCCGAGCACGCCGGGCGCGATGGCCGCGGCACTCCACGTGCAGCCGCAGTCGCTGACCCGCACGCTGGCCGCCCTGCGCGAGGACGGCTACGTGACGCACTCGCGCAACGCGGGCGACGGACGGCAGCGCCTGGTCGAGCTGACCGCGAGCGGCTTCGAGGCCATGGCGCGCGACGTCGCCCACCGCGACGAGTGGCTGCGCCGGCGGATGGCCGCGGAACTGAACGACACGGAGGTGGCGCTGCTGCGGCTGGCCGCCACGCTGCTCGACCGGCTCGCCGACGACGACGGCTGAGCGGCGGGCGGGAAAGCCACCGCGGGCAACGGGGGTCGATCGGGATCGACCCACCCCTTGGGAATACCCCTAGGGGGTATATGGTTGCCACCAGTGAGGGCGGGAGATTCGCCCGCTCGCCGCGGCGCGGCCCGGCGACATCGACCGCAGCCGCACCAGCCGTACGCGTCGCGCGTACCCGTGGATGAGGAGCACAGCATGAGCGAGGCCGTCTACTCGGTGTCCGGTATGACCTGCGGGCACTGCGAGTCCGCGGTGAGCAAGGAGGTCGGCGCGATCCCCGGGGTCACCTCCGCGACCGCGGTGGCCGGCAGCGGCCTGCTGACCGTCGCGTCCGAGCAGCCGCTGGACGACGAGGCGGTGCGCGCGGCCGTGGACGAGGCGGGTTACGAGCTCGTCGGCCGGGCCTGACCGAGCAGCCCCACCCGCGGCGGACCGCGTCCGGACGGACCGTACGGACGGATCGGACCTGACCGGCCGGGCCGGCCCCGACCGGACCGGCCGCCTCCGCGGGCACGGCTGCGGGCCGCACGCACCGGGCGCACCGGGCGCACATCGAACGCCGCACGGATCGACCAGGGAGTGAGCAGTGGCGACCAGCACAGCACACACGCACAGCGAACCCGCGGGAAAGCGGGTCGAATTGGCGATCGGCGGCATGACCTGCGCGTCCTGTGCCGCCCGGATCGAGAAGAAGCTCAACCGGATGGACGGGGTCACCGCGAGCGTCAACTACGCGACCGAGAAGGCCAGGGTCGAGTACGCGGGCGAGGTGGCGGTGGGCGACCTCATCGCGACGGTCGAGGCCACCGGGTACACCGCCGCGGTGCCCGCTCCCCCGGCCGCCCCGGCGCCGTCCGCGCACCCGGACGCACCGTCCGGCTCCGCGGCCGAAGGCAACGGCCCCGCCGACGCCGGCGACCCCGAACTCACCACGCTGCGCCAGCGCCTGACCACGGCGGTCGTCCTCGGCCTGCCGGTGATCCTGCTGTCCATGGTGCCCGCGCTGCAGTTCACCAACTGGCAGTGGCTCGCGCTGACCCTCGCCTCCCCCGTGGTGGTCTACGCCGGCTGGCCCTTCCACCGCGCCGCGTACACCAACGCCCGGCACGGCGCCGCGACGATGGACACCCTGGTGTCGGTCGGCACCCTCGCGGCCTTCGGATGGTCGCTGTGGGCGCTGTTCTTCGGCGACGCGGGGATGCCCGGCATGACCCACCCCTTCGAGTTCACCATCTCCCGTGGCGACGGTGCGAGCGAGATCTACCTCGAAGCGGCCGCGGGTGTCACCGCGTTCATCCTCGCCGGGCGGTACTTCGAGGCCCGGGCCAAGCGCCGGGCCGGCGCCGCGCTGCGCGCCCTGCTCGAACTCGGCGCGAAGGACGTGGCGGTGCTCCGCGACGGCATCGAAGTACGCGTGCCCATCGGCGAGTTGGCGGTCGGCGACCACTTCGTCGTCCGCCCGGGCGAGAAGATCGCCACCGACGGGGTGGTCCGCGAGGGCGGCTCCGCGGTCGACGCCTCACTGCTGACCGGCGAGTCGGTGCCGGTCGAGGTCGGCCCCGGCTCGCCCGTCACCGGCGCTACCGTCAACGCGGGCGGCCGGATCGTGGTCGAGGCCGTGAAGGTCGGCGCCGACACCCAACTCGCCCGGATGGCCCGCCTGGTGGAGGACGCGCAGAACGGGAAGGCGGCGGCCCAGCGGCTCGCCGACCGGATCTCCGGGGTGTTCGTGCCCGCGGTGATCGCGCTGGCGCTCGGCACGCTCGTGGTGTGGTTCGCGCTCGGCGAGGGCGCCACGGCGGCGTTCACCGCGGCGGTCGCGGTCCTGATCATCGCCTGCCCGTGCGCGCTCGGCCTGGCCACGCCCACCGCGCTGCTCGTCGGCACCGGGCGCGGCGCCCAACTCGGCATCCTCATCAAGGGACCCGAGGTGCTGGAGTCCACCCGGGCCGTGGACACCGTGGTGCTCGACAAGACCGGCACGGTCACCAGCGGTTCGATGACGCTGACCGCCGTGCACCTCGCGGACGGCGAGGACGAGGCCGCGGTGCTGCGGCTGGCCGGCGCCCTGGAGGGCGCCTCCGAGCACCCGATCGCCCGCGCGATCGCGGCCGGCGCGACGGAGCGGCTCGGCACCCTGCCGGTGCCCGAGGACTTCGCCAACGTGCCCGGGCTCGGCGTGCAGGGCATCGTCGACGGGCACGCGGTGCTCGTGGGCCGCGAGCGCCTGCTGCGCGAGTGGTCGCAGGAACTGCCGTCCGCGCTCGCCGCGGCCAAGTCCGCCGCCGAGGAGCGCGGCGCCACCGCGGTCGCCGTCGGCTGGGACGGGCAGGCCAGGGCCGTGCTCGTGGTCTCCGACGCGGTCAAGCCGACCAGCCGGGAAGCGGTACGGCGGCTGCGGGCGCTCGGGCTGCGGCCGGTCCTGCTCACCGGTGACAACACGCAGGTCGCCCGGTCCGTCGCCGCGCAGGTGGGGATCGACGGGGAGGACGTCCACGCGGAGGTCCTGCCCGAGGACAAGGTGGCCGTCGTCCGGCGGCTGCAGGAGCAGGGGCGGGTGGTGGCGATGGTCGGCGACGGCGTCAACGACGCGGCCGCGCTCGCCCAGGCGGACCTGGGACTGGCGATGGGGACCGGCACGGACGCGGCCATCGAGGCGGGCGACCTCACCCTCGTACGGGGCGACTTGCTGGTGGCGGCCGACGCGATCCGGCTGGCGCGGCGCACCCTCGGCACCATCAAGACGAACCTCTTCTGGGCGTTCGCGTACAACCTCGCGGCGATCCCGCTGGCCGCGGCCGGGCTGCTCGACCCGATGATCGCGGGTGCGGCGATGGCCTTCTCCTCGGTCTTCGTCGTCGCCAACAGCCTGCGCCTGCGCAGGTTCTCACCCCTCGCCTGACCGCTCAACGGACCTGTACGAGGGACCCGCGCAACGGACCCGCGCACCTGGCCTGCCCGACACGCACCGCTCGCGACAAGGCCGTTGACACACGTCGTCCCCCGACCGACCGCAGGAACGCGGTCGAGCGGGGGACGACGTACGAACGCTCAGAACCGGGTGAGCTTCGCCCCGAAGCCGGGCGCGTCCAGGTCGCTCTGCAACACCACCGGCACCGACGTACGGGCCGAGCCGCTGCCGAAGCTGAGCGTGCCCACCTGCGTGCCGGCCGCGGCGTGGTGCGGCACGCCGCTGCTGTCCGCCGCGAGCGTGAGGTCCTGCTTCATGCCGGCCCAGCCGATCGCCGTGAGGTCCTTGCCCGTGACGACCGGGGTGCTGCCGCCGAGTCCGTCGTCGACCTTGCCGACGACCGTGCCCTTCTTCACTATCGTCGACGAGCCGAGCCCGCCCTGCACGGACTCGATCAGCGCCTGGCTGCGGGCGAGCGCGGTCTGGAGGCTGTCGTCCACGGTGGTGCCGCCGTGCTGCTGGAGCACCACGCCGAGCACCAACTGCTGCTTGCCGTCGACGGTCTTGTGCGCCGCCCACATCAACGCGCCGCCGGCCGGGGTGCTGGAGCCGGTCTTGATGCCGACCACGCCGACCTTCACCAGGTCGTTGTTGTTGTTGTAGATCCGGCCGACGCCGGGGATGTCCACGTTCGGCATGGCGACCACCGAGCGGAACACGTCGTTCTTCATCACCTCGCGGGCGAGCTTGAGTTGGTCCACCGCGGTGCTGACGGTGGTCTCCTCGATGCCGCTCGCGCCGGTGTAGGTGGTGTGCGTCATGCCGAGCTGCGCGGCCGCCTTGGTCATCTTCGCGACGAAGGCGTCCTGCGTGCCGGAGTCCCAACGCGCCAGCAGGCGGGCGATGTTGTTGCCCGACGGGACCAGCAGCAGCTGGAGCATCCGCCGCTCGTCGAAGCGCTGGCCCTCCTTGACCGGCGCCGTCGACTGGTCGTCGGACCCGGCCTCCTTCGCGGCCTGCGCGTCGACCTTGATCGTCGGCCCGCCCTGGCTGCCGGTGAGCGGGTGGTCGTGCAGGATCACGTACGCCGTCATGACCTTGGTGAGGCTGGCGATCGGCACGGGCGACTGGGTGCCGTGCACCCCGAGCGAGCCCAGCCCCTCGACCTCGGCGACCGCCTGGCCCTCGTTCGGCCACGGCATCGTCTGCGGCAGCGGGGTGCCGGCGAAGGTGTACGTCCGCTCCGCGGTCAGCGACAGGTGCGGTGACGGCAGCGGGCGCAGCGCCTGGACCACGACGAAGACGATCGCGAGCAGCACGACCAGCGGCGTCCAGATCTTGAACCGGCGTGCGACGGTGCGCAGCGCGGTGTCCGGCGGCGGCGGGGTGTTGGTCAGCTCGGCGAGCAGCTTCAGCGGCTGCTTGTCGGGGGGCGGCGGCACCGGCATGGAGCGGGTGCTCCCGGGGCCGGCGGCCTCCTCGGCGGAGCGGTCGGCACCGCCGGGGGCGGGGGGAGCGGAGGGCGCGGGGGGAGTGGAAGGCGCCGCGGGTCCGGAAGCGGACTTGGCGGGCGCGGCGGGAGGCTGCGCGGGGGGCAGCGGAGCCGGGCGCGGCGGCGCGGTCTCGGCCCGCGTCGGGCGGCCGGGAGCGCCGAACGCCACGGAGGACCCGCTGGAAGGGGCCTGACGGCCGTTCTGCGGCTCTTCCGGCCACTCCGCGGGGATGTCGGAGACGAGCGGCTTCACCGTCGGCCCAGGGCGCTCCGGGGGCGCGGAGGGGGGCGCGGGGGCGTCGGCCGGGCGCCCGTCCTCGATGTCCGCGCCGACGGACGGGATTTCACCCGCCCGGGCGTCGGCCTTCCGGGAAGCCTCTGCACCCGTTCCAGCGACGGAACCGGAACGGGAAGCGGAATCGGAATCGGCATCGGCATCGGCATCGGCATCGGCATCGGCATCGGTGCCGTCGTCCGTGGCGGTGCCGTCGTCCGCGTCGGTGCTGTCGTCCGCGTCGGCAGCGGAGTCCGTGTTCGCGGTGGAGGCGGCGGCGTTGAAGGTGAAGGTGAAGGTGGCGGAATCAGCGTCGGCCCCGGCCTCGTCCGGCTCGTCCGCGGCTTCGGCGTCCTCCGGCGCGGCGACCGGAGCACCGTCCTCCTCCTCGGCGGAGTCCGCGTCGGAGTCCTCGGCGGAGTCGCCGTCGGAGCCGACGGAGCCCTCGTTCGCCTCCGCGTCGGCGTCCTCGCCCGCGTCCTCGGCGCCACCCGCCCCGGACTCGTCGGACCCACTGGCCCCACCAGCCCCAGCGGCCTCCTCAGCCTCATCCGTCTGGTCACGATTCGGTTCCGTTTTCCCGCTCTCCTCCTGCGCCGAACGGGGCGCGGGAGGTGCGGCGGGGGGCGCGGAATCGGTCACGGCGTCCACGGTCACTACGTCGTCGGACGTAGCGACCGCGCCCGCCCGGGACCGTACGGACGAGGCGTCCGACGGCTCCGCGGAAACGTCGTCAGACGGGTGCGATCGGGGCTCTGAACTGGGATCTTCGATGTCGTCCTGGGCGTGCGAGGGCGGCGCGTCCACCGCGTCGCCCGCCGTCTGCTCCTCGGGGCCGTCCTCGGTCACCCGCGCCTCCGGCGTCTCCATGGGCACTCGGAACACCGCCAGCCTCGGATCTGTGGCCGGGCGGATACCCGGCTCCCCCGACGTCTCGTGCTGCTGCTCCCTGCCGGGGGCGTCGCCCGCCACGCAGACCTCCTCCACACATCGTGATGACTCATGCACACACTCGGGCAAAAGCGGCCGGATACGGCGCCTTTACCGGTCCTCGACCACACTGGCAAGTGTCCCGCGAGAGGCGCGCAGGCCGTCTGCGACACCCCATCCACCCCGTAGACGAGAACGACATACCAGCCGGTTCCCGCCGATATGGCGAAGGCGCTCTCGACAGGCCGGTGTGAGAGGCGTCACCCTGTCATTCATCCACGCGGGGAGGCATGGATGGGCAAGAGCCGCAGAACAATTCCGGAAGAGCTGTTGCTGCTCGCCCTGGACCCGACCACCGGGACCACGGCGCAGCCGCAATCGCTCGACCTCGGCCTCGCCGGGGCGCAGCTCGTCGAGCTGGCCCTGGCCGGACGGATAGCCCCTGACGGGGATCGTATAGCCGTGGTGCACCCACGGCCGACAGGAGATCCGACTCTGGACTCCGCGCTCGAACTGCTGCGACGCCGCGGCAGCCCGGTGCGTGCCGTCCACTGGATCGGCGGGCCCCGGCTGGGGTTGCGCCAGACGTATCTCGCACACCTGGAGCGGTGCGGCATGGTGCACGCCGTGCCGGGTCAGATGTGCGGGGTGCTGCCGACCACGCGGTACCAGGCGACCGACAGCGCGGTCAGCCGGGAGATCAGGTCCCGGCTGGACAGCGCGATCCGCACCGGCGTGCCGCCGGACCCGCGGACCGCGGCGCTCGCCGCGCTCGCCCACGCCGTGGGACTCGGCAAGCACCTGTACCCGGGCAACGAGGGCCGGTCATCGCGATCGCGCCTGCGTGACCTGATCAGGTACGACCCGATGGGCGGTCTCGTGGCGCACGCCGTCATGGATGTGCAGAACGGGGTGGCGGCGCAGCCGAAGCGTCCGCCGGCCCAGGCGCAGCGCTCCGCGGGGCACAGCGGGATGGCGCGGGCGGGAGCCCGGTGACCTGACCGACGGCAGGCCGACAGCATATGTCGTTCACGCGACACACAGTACACATCAGGTTGCTACCCGTACACATGGCGGTGGCGGTGCCCTCCGGGCCTTTCGGCGGGAGTACGCACCGCGACCGTGAATCCGGCCCGGGGCCAAGGGCGTTCGGGAGCGGCTGTGGCGCGCGGGGCGGCGACGTGCCGGACATCGTCCGGACCGCCGCCGCCCCGCGCGCCGCCGTCTTCCCCCGCGACCGGTTCCCCCGGCAAGCGAATCCCCGGCAACCGGCGGTTGCAAGGTTGTCCGTCCATTCGCCAGCGCGGCGATGACCGGTAGTGGCAGGCTGCTGACCATCAGTACGGTTCAGCGTGGAGGTGCAGTCCCTGTGGTCGCGAACGTGAACCCCACCGTCAGGCGACGCCGGTTGGGGTCGGAGCTGCGCAAGCTCCGCGAGCAGAAGGGGATGACGGCCGAGGAGGTCGCGGCCCGGCTGCTGGTCTCCCAGTCGAAGATCAGCCGCCTGGAGAACGGGCGCCGCAGCATCAGCCAGCGCGACGTACGCGATCTGTGCGGGGTCTACGGCGTCGAGGACGTGCGGATCGTCGAGTCGCTGATGCAGATGGCCAAGGAGTCCCGGCAGCAGGGCTGGTGGCACGCCTTCGGCGACATCCCGTACAGCGTCTACATCGGGCTGGAGACCGAGGCGGCGAGCCTGCGGGTCTTCGAACCCCAGGTGGTGCCGGGCCTGTTGCAGACGCCGGCGTACGCCGCCGCGATGATCGCGGGAAACCTGCCGGAGGCCACCACCGAGCAGGTCGACAAGCGGGTGAGCGTGCGGATGCGCCGCCAGGAGCGGATCACCGACCCCGACTCGCCGCTGCGGATGTGGGCGGTGGTCGACGAGGCCGCGCTGTGCCGCCGGGTCGGCGACAACCAGGTCATGCGCGAACAGCTGTCCAGGCTGGTGGAGTTGAGCCACCTGCCGCACGTCACCGTGCAGGTGCTGCCGTTCGACGTGGGCGCGCACCCGGGTCTGAGCGGGCAGTTCGCGGTGCTGGAGTTCACCGACACCACGGACGCGACCGTGGTGTACCTGGAGGGCGTGAACAGCGACCTGTACCTGGAGAAGGACACCGACGTGCAGGCGTACAGCGTGATGTACGAGCACCTGCGCGCGCAGGCGCTGAGCGCCGAGCAGACCCGGGCGTTCATCACCGACGCGGCCGCGCGCTACGCGTAACTTCCGCCCCGGAAAGCCCCGTTGGCGGGTGAAAGCGGGCAGCATACGCCCCTGGCCGGTCAATGCGGAAGTCCTGAGGGGAATATGCCATCCAGTCGGGTGAAGGGCCTCTCCGTGCCCTGATGTTGGCCGGTAGCGTCGAATGCGTCAGTCAATGGCGTATACCGCGCCGACCGCAACCAGCACAGACCGGAGCACAGATGGCTATCAAGCTGGGCAGCACCCCCGCCTGGACCAAGTCCTCGCGTTCGACCGGCAACGGCGCATGCGTCGAGGTCAAGTCACCCGCCGTGGAGGCCGTGGTGGTCCGCGACTCGAAGGACCCGCAGGGTCCGGTCCTCACCTTTTCCCCCGAGGCGTGGGCGTCCTTCGTCACCGACGTGGACGGCGGAGCGTTCGAACTGCGCTGACACCGACCGCGCGAGCGTCACTCACACCGCAGAGGAGCCCTCTCGACTGGCCGCCGTCCTGGCCGAGGGGGCTCGCTCCGTCTCCGGGCGGCCGCTACCCCGTCACCGTCACTCCGTGGCGGGCTTCGGGCGCCCCAGCGGGTCGCCGGCGCCGTCCGTGCCGCCCGCACCCTCGACGCCTTCCGCACCCTTCGTACCGGGCGCCCCGGCCGCCTCGGCCGCCCCCTCGGCGTCCACCTTCGCGATGATCGCGTCCCGCTCGGGGGTGTCCTCCGGCTTGATCCAGCCGATCACGATGAACAGCACCAGTGAGACCGCGACCGGACCGGCGATCTGGTACTCCAGGTTCACCCCGCCCGACACGGCGTCGTTCACCGGGTAGTTGAGCAGGTAGAAGGCGAGCAGGCCGAGCGCCCAGCTGGTCAGCGCCGCGGTCGGGCCCGACCTGCGGAAGCGCCGCATCAGTCCGAGCATGAACGGGATCGCGATCGGCCCGACCAGCCCGGCCACCCACTTGATCACCACCGTGATGATGTCCTTGAACGTGGGCGAGTTGACCTGCGTCGCCACCGCCATGGACAGCCCGAGGAAGACCAGCGTGGTGATCCGCGCCGCGAACAGGCCGACCCGGGTGGTCCAGCCGCGCGCGCCCCGGGAGACCGCGGGCGCGATGTCCCGGGTGATCACCGCGGAGATCGCGTTGGCGTCCGAGGAGCACATCGCCATGGTGTGCGAGAAGAAGCCGACCACCACCAGGCCCAACAGCCCGTGCGGCAACAGCCGTTCGCTCAGCAGCGCGTAGGAGTCGGACGCGTCGGGCTTGTTCGCGTGCACCAGCAGCGGCGCGACCCACATCGGGAAGAAGAGCACCAGCGGCCAGACGAACCACAGCGCCGAGGACAGCGCGGCGGAGCGCGACGCCTCACGGGCCGACGGCGTCGCCATGTAGCGCTGCGCCTGGTTCCACATCCCGCCGTTGTACTCGAAGGTCTTGATGAACAGGTACGCCAGCAGGAAGACGGTCGTGTACGGGCCGGCGGTGGGGTGGCCGTGGTGGCGCAGCGCGGGCTCGTCCCAGACGTTCCAGATGCCGCTGATGCCGCCGATGTGGCGCAGCGTGGCCACCAGCATCGCGACGCCGGCGATCAACTGGATGACGAACTGGCCGAGTTCGGTGAGCGCGTCGGCCCACAGGCCGCCGACCGTGCAGTAGACGGCGGTGATCGCGCCGGTGATCACGATGCCCTGGGTGATGGTGATGCCGGTGAAGACCGACAGCAGGGTGGCGATCGCGGCCCACTTGGCGCCCACGTCCACGATCTTGAGCAGCACCCCGGACCAGGCCAGCGCCTGCTGGGTGGTGAGGTTGTAGCGGTCCTTGAGGTACTCCAGCGGTGAGGCGACGTGCAGCTGCGAGCGCATCCGGTTCAGCCGGGGCGCGAACAGCTTGGCGCCGATGCCGACCCCGATCGCGATCGGAAACGCCCAGGTGGCATAGGACGTGAAGCCGTACTGGTAGGAGATGCCCGCGTAACCGGTGAACATCACCGCGCTGTAGCCGGCCATGTGGTGCGAGATGCCGGACAGCCACCAGGGCATCCGTCCGCCGGCCGTGAAGTAGTCCCCGACGTCGTCGACGCGTTTGTGGGACCACAGGCCGATCACGACCATCACGCCGAAGTACGCGATGAGAACGGTCCAGTCGAGACTGTTCATGTCCCCTCCCGGGGGTCCGCCTTGTGAACGTGAGGGCGCTTCGCCGTGCCGCTCGCTCGGGCGGGGTCGCCCCCTTGCGGGAGTGGGGACTTGGGGGATTGAACCCTTGTTCCGGGGGAACGGTCAAGGGCTAGGTTGTTCATGAACCTGAACTCAGGTCAGAAAGCAGAACGATTTTACTCGTTCTTTGCTCAGCTTGGCATTGTGACGACCCGCCCGCCGAACCGACGATGAGCGGGCACTTCGCCGGACGTCCGCACCCCCGCGCCCTGGCGCGCGGCATGACGGAACGGCCGCCCGGGACGCGGGAGTTCCGGGCGGCCGTACAGGAAGGAGAGGACCGGCACGAGCGGTCGCAGCCGCGCTCCTACGGCCGGAACACCTTGGCGAGGCGCGCCAGCCCCTCGCCGATCTCCGCCGCGGTGTGCGTGGTGAAGGACATCCGCAGCGCCGCCGGATCGGGGTCGGCGGCGAAGAACGGCGCGCCGGGCACGTAGGCGACGTCGTGGCCGACCGCGACGGACAGCAGCGCGGTGGCGTCATGCCCTTCGGGCAGTCGCACCCACAGGAACATGCCGCCCTCGGGCCGGTTCCACCCGGAGCCGGCCGGCAGCGCGTCCGCCAGCCCGGCCACCAGCGCGTCGCGCCGGATACGGTAGGCCGCCCGGACCCGGTCCAGGTGCGCGTCCAGGTCGCGGTCGGCGAGATAGCGGGCGACGGCGGCCTGGTCGACGGTCGAGGTGTGCAGATCGGCGGACTGCTTGGCGATCACGCAGGCCCGGCGGAAGCCGGCCGGAGCACGCAGCCAGCCCAGCCGCAGCCCGGGGGCCATCACCTTGGAGAAGCTGCCGAGCAGGATGGTGCGGTCGGCCGCGGCGTCGTACGACGCGATCTGCGGCTGGTGCGCCCCCTCGAAGCGCAACTCCCCGTACGGGTCGTCCTCGGCGATCCACAGCCCGTGCCGCCCGGCGATCCCGGCGACCGCGCTGCGCCGCTCGGCCGGGAGCGTACGGCCGGTGGGGTTCTGGAAGTTGGGCACCAGGTAGAGCAGCTTGGGCCGCTCGCGCCGCACCAGCTCCTCCAGCGCGTCGGGCAGCACCCCGTCGGCGTCGGTGGGCACCGGGACCACCCGGGCGCCGGCGAGGCCGAAGCACTGCAGCGCGGCGAGGTAGGTCGGGTTCTCCACCAGCACGGTGTCGCCGGGCTCCAGCAGCGCGGTGGCGACCAGGCTCAGCCCCTGCTGCGAGCCGCCGGTCACCAGGAGGTCGTCCGGCTCGGTCGGCAGGCCGCGCCCGGACAGCCGGGCCGCGATGGCGGCACGCAGGTCCGGGTCGCCCTCGGTGGTGGAGTACTGGAGCACCTGGCCGGGGCGCTCGGCGAGCACCCGGTCGTACGCCTGGCGCAGCCCCTCAGCGTCGAACAGTTCCGGCGCGGGCAGCCCGCCCGCGAAGGAGATCACCTCCGGCCGCGCGGTCAGCGCGAGGATCTCGCGTACCGGCGAGGAACCCACCGAGCGGGCGCGGCCGGCGAGTTCGGGGGGTGCTCCGCGGAGGCTGGTCGTCATGGCGTGCAGCCTACGAAGAATCGTTGCTGTGTCCAGCTACTTTCCACGATGCGGGCATCCGGACCGCGAGGCGCCGCACACGGTGGGCGTACCGACCGCCACGCACGGGTACGGCCGTACCGGGTGCCGGTCCGCGGCCGCCCGCGCCCCGCCCCGCCCCGCCCCGCACCCCCGCGGTCACGCCGCCGGGTAGCGGTCCAGCCACGCCGGGCTCGCGCCGGACGGGCCGTGCAGCGCCGGGGACTGGGTCATCTCCATCGCGAAGTCGTCCGCGAGCTGGAGGATGGTGGCCCGCCCCTCCAACTCGGCGATCCAGGCGGGCGGCAGCGCGGTCTCGCCGTGCTGGACACCCAGCAGGTTGCCGCAGATCGACCCGGTGGAGTCGCTGTCGCCGGAGTGGTTGACCGCCAGCAGCAGCCCGTGCCTGACGTCCTCGGCGACCAGCGCGCAGTAGACGCCGATCGCCAGCGCCTCCTCGGCGGTCCAGCCCTCGCCCAGCGCCTCGACCCGCTGCGGCGACGGCAGGCCCTGGCGTACCGCGCCCAGCGCGCTCTGGAGGGCGTCGGTGGTCTCCTGGTGGCCCGGGCGGGCGCCCAGCAGGGCGAGGGCGTGCTGCACGGAACCGTCCAGCGCCTCGCCGCGGGCCAGCCCGTGCACGATCACCGCGAACGCGCCCGAGGCGAGCTGCCCGGTGGGGTGGCCGTGGGTCTGCGCGGCGCACTCGACCGCGAGCTGGAAGACGAGTTGCGGCTCCCACCCGACCAGCAGGCCGAACGGTGCCGACCGCATCACCCCGCCGCACCCCTTCGAGCCCGGGTTCTTCGGCTCCTCCAGGGTGCCCATCCGGTCGTCGGACAGGCCGCTGAGGCAGGCGCCGCCGGGCGCGCGGCGCGCGTACAGCCACTCCTCGCGGGCCAGCCAGCCGGTGTCCTTGCGGCGCTCGTCGGGGCCCCACTCGTTCTGGGTGGCGGCCCACCGCAGGTAGGCGCGGTGGATGTCGGTCGGCGGGTGCCAGGCGCCGGTGTCGCGGCGGACCTGGGCGCGGATCAGGCCCTCGACCGTGAAGAGCGTCATCTGGGTGTCGTCGGTGATGGCACCGCGTCTGCCGTACGCGGGCACGTAGTCGGTGACGCCGTCGGGGCCGTGGGTGTTGAGGACGGCCTCGAGCGACTCGAATTCCACGCCGGCGCCGAGTGCGTCGCCGATCGCACCGCCGAGCAGGCAGCCGCGCACCCGGCTGCGGAAGTCCTGCTGCTGCGCGCGTCCCCAGACAGCGGTCAATGCGCTCCCCTTCGAACATCACCCGATCCGATCCCGTGCTGCGCCGCACGATATCCGACGAAACCGAGAGCGGAAGGGGGGCCGAGGGTAGGTGCGGGGTTGTCCGCGAAGGGCCGTCTTTTCCGGCGTTTTCCGGGGTTTCTCCCGGTACGGGGCGGGGCGGGTGGGTCGGTTGGGGCGGATTGGGCCGGTCGCTTCGGTCGGTCGCTTCGGTCGCTTCGGTCAGTCGGGGGGGCGGTCGGGGCGGTGGGGGTCGGGCCGGGGTTGGAGAGGAGCAGGCAGGGGCGGGCGGGGGCAGGCATGGGTCAGGTGGGGCTCAGCAGAGGGTCAGGGGGCGTACGCCGGGTGCCATCCAGGAGTGCCAAGTGCGCTCCGGCGTACGTGCAGCGCACCGTGCCGCCCCTCCAGGGAGCCGGCTCCACGGCCCGCGGACCGGCGGCCGGCTCCCCGCCGGCTCAGTGGCCGGCGCTGAACACCCCGACCGCGTTGGCGACCGGGCGCTCGGCCACGCCCGAGGGGTGGTTGCGCACGGTGGCGGCCGGGTCCCCCGCGGCGCGGGTGACCAGCGTGGTGGAGCCGCCGCCGTCGAGGTTGACCGCGTCGTCGGCGCCCGCCTGCCGCATCACGTCGGCGACCTCGGCGACGGTCAGGCCCGGGTCGGCGGCCGCGGTCCCGTCGAGCGCGAGCAGGTAGAGCGTGCGGCCGTGGTCGCCGAAGCCCGCGGCGGTCCGCACCGCGGCCGTCTTCGCGTCGAGCCCGGGCAGCGGGGCGCCGTCGCGCAGCACCGGGAAGCCGCCCACCGCGAAGGCGTACGGCACGTGCGACGCGGTCGGGACGAGGCGCTCGCCGACGTCCGCGCGGTCTCCGACGTGCAGCGTGCGCAGGGTGTCCGCGCCCGCTTCCCGCCCGACCAGCACGGTGCTGCCCGGCGCGATCGCGCCCTGCCCGGGGGTGTCGGCCACGGCGGTGACCCGGCCGCCGCGCACGGTCACCTCGTAGGTGTCGGTGCTGCACGCCGCGGCGCGGGAGGTGTCGGAGCCGCAGACGGCGCGCTCGCGGGAGACGGTGCCCCACCCGGCGGTGTACGCGCCGATGCCGCCCTCGGGCAGCGCGTACTGGTTGAAGCCGCCGAGCGGGTGACTGCCCTGCCGGGTACGGAGGCTGCCGGCGAGGGTGAGCCGGTCCAGCCGGGCCCTGCGGTCCACGCCGACGCCGAGCACGTCCCGCGTGGTCCCGCCGGGCGGCATCGCCGGGCCGAACCGCTGCGCGTCCGGAACCGCTGCCTTCAGCGCCCGGCCCGAGGCGATCTCCGGGCCGTCGGAGGAGCCGGTCGGGGTGACGCCGGCGTGCTCCTCGCTGATGTTGAAGAAGTCGCCGTTGACGGCGCCCACCGCCCGGGCGGAGTCGGCGAGTTGGGACACGGGCGCCCGGTCGGCCACCGCACCGGGCGTCAGCAGGTCCACCCGCACCCGCGGGTCGGACAGGTCGACGGTCAGCATGTACCCGGTCACGGCGCCCTTCCCGCCGTCCACCGAGAACTGCCCGTACGTCACTCCCCGTGCCACCTGCTCCACTTGGGAGTACGGCAGGCCGCCGGCGTCCCGCGCCACCGCCGCCGACGCCCCCGCCAGACCGCCGGCCAGCGCCGCGAACGTCACGACCGCCGCTCCCCCGGCCCGCACCCGCGCCCTCACCCGTGCCCCGCTGTCCGTCGGCCCCGCCGTGGCTCTCGTACGACCGCTCACGTCTCCTCCTCCGACCCGCAACTCAGCTTCGTCCGGAAGGACTTCAGCAGCCCGGCGCGGGCCGCACGGTGAACCGCGGGCGACGGGACGGCGGCGCTGCGGCGAATTCGCCCGCACGGCGGCGCAGTTGCCGCGGTGGCGCGCGGCACGGATCACGCAGCCCACGAGGGGCGCGCCGCGCTTTCCCACCGCATACGGCCCCGCGCGTGCGGGTCGTACGACCACGCGCCCGGGCGAGGGGTTGGCATGTGCATGTGCAGGCGGGCGAGCGTGCCGAGGCGCACCCGGGCGCACAAGCCCACGGCCGTCCCGGCGTACGGGCCGGGCCCGCTCCGACGTGCGCTCCACTCACCCGAACGGCCGTACCGCCACACCGATCCCGCCGCCTACCGTCCCCGGGCGCACCGGACCCGGCCACGCACCCTTCACCCGGACCCCCGACCGTGGACGCCATGGACCGACGAGATGTACTGAAGCTCTCCGCGAGCGCGGGTGCGGCCGGCGTCCTTACGCTGGCCCCCGTGGACTTCGCCGCCGCCTCCGACTCCGGCGCGGGCCCCGGCTCAGGCCAGGACCCCGCGGCCGGCTCCCCGACACCCGCCGACGGCACCGAGGTGACCCGTACCCTCACCGGCCACCTGCCCACCGGCGTGGCCGACTTCGTGTACCTGCCGCTGAACGTGCCACGCGGCGTACGGCAGATCGCCGTGTCGTACACCTACGACCGGCCCGACGTGCCCGCCGGGCTGCTCGGCAACGCCTGCGACATTGGCATCTTCGACCAGCACGGCACGGACCTGGGCGGCCGGGGCTTCCGCGGCTGGTCGGGCGGGGCGCGCACGGAGTTCTCGATCAGCGCGGAGCAGGCGACGCCCGGCTACCTGCCCGGACCGGTCGAGGCGGGCACCTGGCATGTGGTGCTCGGCCCGTACACGGTCGCGCCGCAGGGCCTGGACTACTCGGTGACCGTCACCCTCACCTTCGGCGACCGCGGCACCACCCCCGTGCCCGACTACCCGCCGGAGCAGGTGCGCGGCCGCGGCCGCGGCTGGTACCGCGGCGACTGCCACCTGCACACCGTGCACTCCGACGGCAAGCGCACCTTGGAGCAACTGGCCACGCTCGCCCGGGCGGCGAAGCTCGACTTCATCAACTCCAGCGACCACAACACCTCTTCCGCGCACCCGCTGCTCGGCCCGCTGGCCGGCGACGACCTGCTCATCCTCACCGGTGAGGAGATCACCACCCGCAACGGCCACTACCTCGCGATCGGCCTGGACGGCGGCGAGTGGATCGACTGGCGCTACCGGGCCCGCGACGACGCCTTCGACCGCTTCGCCCGGCAGATCCGCCGGGCCGGCGGCATCGTGGTGCCCGCCCACCCGTACGGCACCAGCCTCGCCAGCCAGTGGAAGTTCGGCTACGACAACGTCGACGCCATCGAGGTCTGGAACGGCCCCTGGACCGCCGACGACGAAGCCTCCCTGCTCACCTGGGACAACCTGCTCACCGGTGCGGCCCGGCGCGGCGACGGCCAGTGGCTGCCGGCGATGGGCAACTCCGACGCCCACCGCGACCCCGACGTCGTCGGCCTGCCGCAGACAGTGGTGCTCGCCGACGGCCTCGACCGCCGCTCCCTGCAGGCCGGCATCCGCGCCGGGCACTCCTGGATCGCCGAGAACGCCGACGTCCGGCTCTCCCTGTCCGCCACCGGCCCGCACGGCGAACACGCCGGCATCGGCGACCGGTTGCAGGTCGCCGCGGACGCCGAGGTGACCGTCCGCCTCCAGGTCGCCGGCGTGCCGGCCGGCTCCCTGCTGCGGCTGCTCACCGACGAGGGCCAGGTCGTCGGACAGGTCCTGCCCGCCTCCGGTGCCGTGGAGTGGACCACCACCGCGTCGCTGGCGTCCTATGTGCGCGCGGAAGTACGGCACCCCGCGGCGGCAGGCGACACCTCCGGCCTGCCCGGACCGGCCGCCGCGCTCACCAACCCGATCTGGCTCGGCCGCCGATAACCCCTTCGCGCACCCCTTCGCGGCGCAGCCCCTCGCGGCACCGCCCCCTCGTCTCCGTTCCTCCTGCCTTTCTCATCCGTTCTGATCCATGCTCATCCGTCCGGGCGCTCCTGCTGCCGTCCGCGCATCGCGCCGACCACTACACCGCGATCCGGATCGGCAGCAGGATGCGCCACACGGCGTCCTCCACGCCGTGCACCGCGGCGATCCAGCCGACGTTCTCCTCGTCGGTGCCGAGCCGCACCGCCTGGGCCAACTCGTCCATCACCTCGGTGAGATCGCCGTGCGACATCGCCGGCTCCAGCCGACCGCCCACCGCCCCGTCATCGTGGTACCGGTGGTAGGCGGGCGCGCCGCGCAGCACGCCCACCGGCCGCCAGTTCTGCGCGAGCCGCCACACCGGTTCGCCGGAGACATGGACGCCATCCGCCTCGACCACCTCGACCCGCGTCCGGTCGACCGCCAGCGGCGTCCAGGTGTCGGTGCCGGTGAGCACCATCGCCGGGTCGCAGCGCCGCACCGCGTGGGCCACCGAACTCGTCGCCCCGGGCGAGGACAGCACGAGCGGCACCGCGGACATGCCCGCGTACAGGCAGCCGAGGAACGCGCCCGCGAGGTCGGGCCCTTGCGGGTAGACAAGCATGACGCGGCTGCCCGGTTGCAGCACGCTGCCCAGCCGCGCGGCGACCGCCCGGGCCCGTCGGTCCAGCTCGGCGAAGCTGCACCCGGCGGTACCGGTCGTCGGCGCGCTGTCTCCGTAGGGCAGCGCGGGTATGCCCTGCGGCCGGTGCTCGGCCCGCTGCCGGAGCAACGGGCCGGGCAGGCGCCCGCCTTCGCCCAGGGTGGTGTGGGAACCACCGCCGCGCCCCCGCCGGCGCCGGCTGTGCTTCCCGCCGCCGCGGGTCACCGTATCCGTCCCGGTGGGTGCGGGCGGTACGGGTCCCGTCCCCGGGAGCGTGGATGTCCCGTGCAACGACGGCCAGGAGAGCACCGCACCGGACACAAGTGTTGTTTCCCGGCGCAATCCTCCTGAAACCGAAGAATCCGCCGAATCGTTTTTGCCCGACACCCGCATGTCTCTGTCACCCGCCCGTTCGCAGGACACACATAGGTGTGAACCTGTCCCACACAACACAACCTCCGCGCACGCACAGACAGAACCTCGAATTCGGCCCAACATTCGGCACGAGGCCGGATCGGCACCATGCACGGGGTGACCTCGGCCGCCCGACACGGCAAACTGGCACGGACGGGGCCGAACTTTCGGCTCCGCATGTCATGCAGAGAACTGTTCCGTCCAGCGATGAACGATAGATATACGCGCGGAGCGCCGGGCTCGGGGACGCACCCGGCATGTGCACATGGGCGATCCAGGGGGCAGACGATGGAAAGCAGCACGGACCCGGGCGGCCTGCGCTTCGCGGTGCTGGGCCCGGTGCGTGCCTGGCGCGGCGACGTCCCGATCGGCACCGGGGCGCCACAGCAGCGGGCGGTGCTCGCCGCGCTGCTGCTGCGCGGTGGCCGCACCGCCTCCGCGTCCGAACTGCTCGACGCCGTCTGGGGCGAGAGCCCGCCCAACACCGCACTCGCCGCGCTGCGTTCGTACGCCTTCCGGCTGCGCAAGGCGCTCGGCCCCAAGGCGCTGGTCACCGACTCCGGCGGCTACGCCCTGCACGTCGCGCCCGACGCCCTGGACTACACCGTCGTCGAACGTCTCGCCGCCGACGCGGAGAAGGCGAAGGCGAGCGACCCCGAGCACGCCCGGCGCCTGCTGGCGGCCGCCCTCGACCTGTGGCACGGCGAACCGCTGGCCGGCCTGCCCGGGCCGTACGCGGAGACGCAGCGCTCCCGGCTGGCCGAGTGGCGGGTCGGCCTGATCGAGGCACGCCTCGAACTCGACCTGGAATTGGGCGCGCACGCCGAGGCGGTCTCCGAACTCACCGCGGTCTCCGCGGAACACCCGCTGCGCGAGCGGCTGCGCGTCCTGCTGATGCTCGCGCTGTACCGCAGCGGGCGCCAGGCCGAGGCGCTGGGCGTCTACGCCGACACCCGCCGCCTGCTCGCCGACGAGCTCGGCATCGACCCCTCCGCCGAACTCAGCGACCTGCACCAGCGCATCCTTGAGGCCGACCCGGACCTGGCCGCGCCGGTCTCCGCGCACGCCGGCACCCCCGAGATCGTCCGCCCCGCGCAACTACCCGCGAGCGTGCCCGACTTCACCGGCCGCCGCGCCGTCGCCGACGAACTCGGCCGCCAACTCGCCCTGGCCACCGAGCAGGGCAAGGAGGGCGGGGTGATGGCGGTCTCCGCCGTGGCCGGGATCGGCGGCGTCGGCAAGACCACCCTCGCGGTGCACGTCGCGCACGCGGTCCGGGACGCCTTCCCTGACGGGCAGTTGTACGTCGACCTGCAGGGCACCGAACCGCGCCCGGCCGAGCCCGAGGCCGTACTCGGCGCGTTCCTACGGGCGTTGGGCGTTCCCAACCCCGCCATCCCCGACTCGCTCGCCGAGCGCGCCGCGCTCTACCGCTCCACCCTCGACGGCCGCCGCGTCCTCACCCTGCTCGACAACGCCTACGACGCCGCGCAGATAAGGCAGTTGCTGCCCGGCACGCCCGGCTGCGCCGCTCTGGTCACCAGCCGGATGCGGATGGTCGACCTGGAAGGCGCGCACCTGGTCGACCTCGACGTGATGTCGCCCGAGGAGGCCCTCCAGCTCTTCAGCCGGATCGTCGGCGAGGAGCGGGTGGCCGGTGAACGGCAGGCCGCGCTCGCCGTGGTGGGCGCCTGCGGCTTCCTCCCGCTGGCGATCCGGATCGCCGCTGCCCGGCTGGCCGCCCGCCGCACCTGGACCGTCTCCGTACTGGCCCGCAAACTCGCCGACCAGCGCCGCCGGTTGGACGAGTTGCGGGCCGGCGACCTCGCCGTCAAGGCCACCTTCGCGCTCGGCTACGGCCACCTGTCGCCCCAACAGGCCCGCGCCTTCCGGCTGCTGTCCCTCCCCGAGGGCCCCGACATCTCGCTGGACGCGGCCGCCGCCGTCCTGGACCTCGACCCGTACACGGCCGAGGAGTTGCTGGAGACGCTGGTCGACATAAGCCTCATCGAGTCGGCGGCGCCGGCCCGTTACCGCTTCCACGACCTGCTGCGGCTGTACGCGCGCGAGTGCGCCGAGCGCGACGAGACCGAGCAGGAGCGCTGCTCGGCGCTGTCCCGGCTGCTGGACTTCTACCTCGCCTCGGCCACGGCCGTCTACGCGCTGGAGAACCCCGGTGACCGGGTGCTGGACCACCTCGCCGTAACCTCCCTGCCCGGCATGGCCTTCGACTCCCGCGAAGCCGGGCTGGAGTGGCTGTTCGCCGAGGCCCAGGTCCTGCTGGCGGCCGTCGAGCAGTCGGCCGACGACGGCTGCGGCGGCCTGATGCGCAAGGCGACGGACCTGCTGTGGGCCGCCCAGGACCTGATGGAGTCGGGGATCTACGCCCGGCAGTACGAACAGGCCGCACACGCGGTCGTGGCCACCGCGAACGCCTGCGGTGACGCCCTAGTCGAGGGCCGGGCCAGGGTGCTGGTCGCCCAACTCCTGCGGATGACCGCCCGTTTCGCCGCCGCCGACGAGGAAGCGCGGCGCGCGATGGTCGTCGGGCTGGCCGCCGAGGACCCCGTCACCTGCAGCTACGCGCCGAACCTGCGCGGCATCATCGCGCACCAGGCGCAACGCTTCGACGTCTGCACCGAATACCACGAGGCCGCCCTGGAGGCGTTCCGCTCCGACGGCAACCGGCACGGTGAGGCGTCCGCCCTCAGCAACCTGTCCCGCGCCCAGCTGAGCCTCGGCGACTCCGACGCGGCGGTGGCCAACAGCCAGCAGGCGCTCGCCGTCTACCGGGAGTTGAACGTCGGCTTCCGGCTCGGCAACGGGCTGTACGCCGTCGCCGTCGCGCTGACCGCCGCCGGACGCATCGACGAGGCGGTGGCCCGCCTGAACGAGGCGGTGGAGATCTTCCGCGACGCCCGGCAGCAGTTCTGGGAGGGCATGGCGCTCTACCGGCTGGCCGAGGCGCACCGGGCGGCCGGCCACAGCCTGCGGTCGGCGGCCGCGGCCGAACAGGCCCTGGTCATCCAGCGCGAGGTCGGCGGCGAGTGGCGCACCGCCAACGTACTCACCGTGCTCGGCCGGGCGCTCGCCGACATGGGCCAGCTCGTACGAGCGCACGCATGCTGGCACGACGCGCTGGGCATGTACGTGGCGCTCGGCTCTCCGGAGGCGCAGGAGGTACGGCGGCTGCTCGGTGACGAGACCGCGCCCTCGGTGATCCGGATGGTCGGCTGACGACGGCCGGCCCCGGCACGGAGTGCGACGCGGCGGGCCCGAGCCGGACCGTGTACCGGACTTGACGGGACCGGGTTGCGGCCCGGTCCCGCGACCGGGCGGAACCGGGCACGGGCCCGGCGGGACGGGGCGGAAACGGGCACCGGACTCGCGGCCCGGGACTGCTACCAGCCGATTCGGCAACTCATCGATACCGTTTATCGGTTGATTATCGGCGGCTGCCACGATTCCATCACCGCACGAGCCGCCCGCCCGGTGATGCACGGGGGTCGTCGCCGGGTGGGCTTCACCACAGCAGGTCCCCGAAGTGCAGGAGAACCACCATGACGACTGAGACCACCGAGACCACCGAGAACCAGCCGCCGACCGACCCGACCGACCCCGCTCCGCCGACCACGCCGACTCCGGGAAAGGTCGAGCCGGCCAACTGGCACACGGAGGACGCCTCGGAGGCCCCGGTCGACGGGCTGCTGGCGGACAAGCCCACGACGAAGCCCGGTCAGGTCAAGCCGAACAACTGGCACACCGAGTCCGAGCCCGCAAACTGATCCGCCGCGAGGCGCCCGTGCGGCACGGCACGGTGTGGCACGGGGCGCCGGGCGAACTGCCCAGCGGCGGGCATGGTCCCGTGGACCTGGAGATGGGGGTTTCCGGGTCCGCTGGAGAAGAGGGGGACGCCCGAGGGGGGACCGGCGAGCTGGCTCAGGGGGCCGGCTCACAGTCCGGGCAGCAGGTCGGCCGCAGCGCGGAGGGGGCGCTGCGGCCGACCTGTGCGGTGCGGAGGGTGGGAGATGTGCGCGGGTGCGGGGTGCGGGGTGCGCGGGTGCGCGGGTGCGCGGGGTGCGCGGGGATTCCGCACCCGCGGAGTGCCGGTGCAGCGGATGGAACCGGAAGCGCGGGTCGGGCCGTGGAACCGGTGAAGCCTCGGTCCCCGTAGGGGAGCCGGTAGGTGAGCCCGTGGGGTAAAAGTGCTGGTCGGCGCGGTGGTCACTCCCGCGCCCGCGCTCGCGTGGCAGTGCCGCGGCGCCCGGCGTAGCGTCGGCCACGTGGGGGCCGAGTGAGCGACACGAGGCGGTGGCACCCCGATGGTCCGCAACGTCATGGGGTCACTGCTCGCGCTCGCCGGAGCGACGGCCGCCGTCTGGTGCCCCTTCCGAGCCTGGTACGGCGGCCGTCACGGCTCCGACATCCGGGTCAACGACCTCTTCACGGGCGTCGGCGTCACCGATCATGACGCGGCCCTGCTCGGCTCCCTCTTCCTGCCGATGGGCTTCGCCGCGCTGCTCACGCTGCTGGGCGTGCTGGCGCGGTCATGGGCGGCGGTGGCGCTGGCCGGCTGCCTGGCGCTGGGCGTCACGGTGCTGTGGATGGTCCGGCAAGCGCAGTTCTCCGGGTCACTGACCGCGGGCGGCGACGGGCTCGACACGGGCGTAGGTGTCGCGGTCGCGAGCGGGCTGCTGCTGTTCGCGGGGGCCTTCCTGCTCTCGGGGCTGCGCCGCCCGCGCTACGGCCGGCCCGAACCCCTGCCGTCGGACGACGTCGACGAACCGCCGCAGGAGTCTCCTCCGCCCTACCCGCCGTCGCCGCCGCCGTACTCGAAGCGCTCCGAGCCGCTCTCCCCCGACGGTCCGGCGGAGCCGTGAACCACCGGTGCCCGGGGCCTACCGTCCGGGCCCGCCCCGCAGGGCCCTGCTCCCCGCTCCCTGCTTCCCGCTCCCCGCTCAGGCCCGGCGCGAGGTCGAGCCGGTGCCCTTCGCCGCGTCCAGGGCGTAGACGCAACGATCCTTGGAGCAGGCGTAGACCACACCGTCGGCGGTGACCGGTGATCCGGTGATCTCGCCACCGGTCTCCAGCCGCCACCGCAACTGGCCACCCTGCGCGTCCACCGTGTACAGGCAGTGGTCCTTCGAACCGAAGTGCACCCGCCCGTCCGCCACCGCGGGCGACCCGACGATCTCGCCCTGCGCGGCGAACCGCCAGCGCGGCGTCCCGCTCACCGCGTCCAGCGTGTACAGCGCGCTGCCCGCCCCGAGGTGGACCCCGCCGGCGGCGACCACCACCGGCTCCAGCGACTGCCGCGGCTCGGTGGCGACCCGCCAGCGGTCCCGGCCGTCCGCCGGGTCCAGCGCGTACACCGTGCCGAGGTGGTCGGTGACGTAGATCCCGCCGCCGGACGCGCCCGGGCCGGGTACATGCGCGGGGGGCGCGAACATCACGGCGGGCGCCTCGAAGTGCCATCGCTCCGCGCCGGTGCGCGCGTCGAGGGCCAGCACCCGGGTGCCGGCGGTCAGGTGGACGACGCCGTCGGCGACCACCGGCCGGGTCACCACCGACCCGGCCGCGCCGGGCTCCCCCACCGGATACGACCACAGCTCCGAGCCGTTGAGCGCGTCCACCGCGTGCAGCAGGCCGCCGCCCTGGTAGAACACCGTCCGGTTCTCGATGGCGGGTCCGGCGTCCGGCGACTCGAACTCCGTCTGCGCCCCGGCCCGCTCCCACCGCAGCGTCCCCCGCTCGGCATCCCACGCCTGCACCACGCCGCCACGGGTGCCGGTGACGACGGTGCTCGCGTCGGCCTGCACGGCGTACACCCAGCCGTCGATCGGGGTACGCCACCGCTCGCCGCCGTCGGTCGCGCCCAACGCGAACAGGCTGGGCCCGTCCGACGCGTGGATACGGCCGCCGGCCACCGCCATCGTCCAGGCCACGTCCCTGGTCTTGAACTGCCGCCGCCCGCTGGCCACATCGAGTGCGTGTACCTCGAAGGACGTGACGTACAGCAGTCCGCTGTCCACCACGGGTGTGCCCCACACGTCGTTCGACATCCGGAACCGCCAGGGCCGCCACTCCCCCGGCGGGCCGGACGGACGCGGTACCGCGGCCACGGACGGCGGCGGGGCCTCCGCGGCCCGATGGGCACCGCCGCGGGGGCGCACCCACTCGGTTCCCGGAACCGGTCCGGCCGTCGCCTTGAGGTCGGCCGCCCGCGCCAGCCGCAGCCCGGGCCCGATCGGCGCGGACCCGGCGAGTTGTACGGACGCGGCCGCGTGCTGGGGGGCGGGGCTGCGGGGCGGCTGCTGCGGGCGGGGCGGTGACACGGGCGGCGGCGGCACCAGGCCGGAGGGCTGCGGCGCGGGAGCCTGCGGCATGGGCGGCTGGGGTGCGGGCGCGGGGGCCGACGGCAGGGGGACCTGCGGGCCGGACACCTGTGCGCCGGGCTGGCGCGCGCTGCGGCCGCCGTTCTGCACCGGGCCGATCCTGCTGCGGTGGCGTTCCTCGATCAGGGCGACCGCGCCGGGGGGCAACCAGGCCGACGCGGTGCCGGTGTCGTCGCCGCCGGAGGAGAACAGGTGCGGGGCGAGCTGCGCCTGCAGATCGGCCGGGGTGGGACGCTCCTCGGCCTTCATCCGCATGCACGACTCGATCAGCGGGCGCAATTCGTCGGGCAGACCGGCCAGGTCGGGGCCCTCGCGCAGCAGCATGAAGACGGTCTCGACCGGGTTGGCCCCGTGGAACGGGGCATGGCCGGTCGAGGCGAAGACCAGGGTGGACCCGAGCGAGAAGATGTCGCTGGCGCCGCGCACGCTGCGGGAGTCACGGGCCTGCTCGGGCGACATGTAGGCGGGGGTGCCGACCGCGACGTTCGTCATCGTCAGCCGGGTGTTGGACACCCCGGAGGCGATGCCGAAGTCGATCACCCGCGGTCCGTCCTCGACGACCAGTACGTTCGACGGCTTCATGTCCCGGTGCACCAGGCCCGCGGCGTGGATCGACTGCAGGGCCTCGGCGATCCCGGCGGCGAGCCAGCGCACTCCCTGGGCGGGCAGCGGGCCGGACTCGTTGACGATCTCTTCCAGGGACGGCGCCGGGACGTAGGCGGTGGCGAGCCAGGGGACGGCGGCACGAGGGTCGGCGTCGACGACGGCGGCGGTGTAGAAGCCGGACACGGCACGGGCCGCCTCGACCTCACGGGTGAAGCGGACGCGGAAGAGCTGGTCCTCGGCGAGTTCCGCCCGCACGGTCTTGATCGCCACTCGCCGACCGGAGGCCGAGCGGGCGAGATAGACCAGCCCCATGCCGCCGGCGCCGAGCCGTCCCAGCACCTCGAAAGGGCCGATCCGTCTCGGGTCATGCTGCGTAAGCTGCTCCACCACTTGCCCTGCCACCTCCCCGTGCCCGCGTTGTCCGCGGCCGTTCCCCGTGCTGCGCGGCCCCGTCCGGCCGGTCGCTGGCTCCCGTGCCAGGGTACGGACCCGATTCTTCCTGGGAAGAGCGCCGGTTGCGAACCCGGGGCCGTCCCGACACGCCCGGAAAGCGAACTCGTTATCATCCGCTGCCCGGTGCCCGACGGCCATCCGCCGCGCCGGAACGGGTGTCAGAAGGTGGCGTCCGGCCTCACTGACCGGGTATCGAGTCGGACCGGCGCGCGAGGTCGATCACGGCGAACCGCGCTCCCTGGTCGTCGGTGACGATGGCGGTGCGGCCGTACGGCGACTCCGCGGGGCCCACCAGCACCTGGCCGCCGAGCCGGCGGACGGTGGCGGCCGCGTCGTCGCAGTCACCGACCGCGAAGTAGACCTGGTACGCGCTGGGGGTGTCCTCCGCGGTGCCGTCCAGCTTCAGCCGGCCGAGCGAGGGGTCCTCGGCGCCGGGCACGGACCACACCTTGTAGTCGAAGTGAACGCCGTCGCCGACCTGCTGGGACTCGTATCCGAAGACGTCCTGGTAGAAGGCGTCCACGGCCTCGGCATCCCGCGTGTGGTTCTCCGACCAGGCGTAGGCGCCGGGCTTGTTGACCAGGTCGAAACCCTGGTGGCCGGCGGGCTGCCAGAGGCCGACGAAGGAGCCGCCCGGGTCGACGACCCCGGCCATCACTCCGCTGTCGCCGACCGCGTCCGGCCCGAAGGCCACCTGCCCGCCGGCCGCCCTGACCTTCTCGGCGGTCCGGGCCACGTCGGCGACCGCGAGGAAGACGCCCCAGGCGGTGGGCATCGACGGGTCCACCTTCGGCATCAGGGCCGCGACCTTGACGCCGTCGCGCAGGGCCATCGTGTAGTGGCCGAACTCCTCCCCCTGGTCCTCGAAGGTCCAGCCGAGCAGTTCGCCGTAGAAGGTCCGGCCGACGGCGAGGTCGGGCAGTGCCACATCCGCCCAGCACGGGGCGCCTTCTCCGAATGCCGACATGACTCGATCCTCCCGTACCTTCACGATGGCCCGCGCCGTGTCCGCGACACGCTGTCATCGCCACCGTAACCAGTGATCTTCCCCACCACACCCGCTGGAATTCGAACATATGGTCAATTCTTCGAGTCGCCCGCTCCAGGCCGCCGAATCACCCATTCGCCACATTTCACGCGCCGCCCCGTGGGGCCGCCGGGACGGAAGAAAGCACCGTTGAACTGGTGGTTCGCCAAGCGGAAGGAGAGCGTCCCCGTTTGCACGCCGCCAAATCGCGCGCCGATCACGGGTCGGTAAACTGACGGCATGACAGGACAAGTTCGCACCGTCGACGGCCGTGTTGCGGGCCGCCGCGGGCAGGCAACGCGGCAGAAGCTGCTGGACTGCCTCGGCGAGATGCTCAGCACGTCGCCGTACCGGGATGTCAAGGTGATTGACGTCGCCCGGATGGCGGGCACCTCCCCCGCAACGTTCTATCAGTACTTCCCCGACGTCGAGGGCGCCGTCCTTGAACTCGCCGATGAGATGGCCAAAGAGGGGGCGAGCCTGACCGAACTGGTCGCGGGCCGCTCCTGGGTCGGCAAGTCCGGCGCGCTCGCCGCAGACCAACTCGTGGACGGCTTCCTGTCCTTCTGGCGCAGGAACGACGCCATCCTGCGCGTGATCGACCTCGGTGCCGCCGAAGGCGACAAGCGCTTCAACAGAATCCGCACCCGCATCCTCAACTCCGTGACGGGCTCACTCACCGAGTCCATCAAGGACCTTCAGAGCAAGGGCAAGGTCGACAAGCAGGTCAGCGCGCCGGCCGTGGCCGGTTCGCTGGTGGCCATGCTGGCTGCGGTCGCCGCCCACCAGAAAGGTTTCACCGGGTCCGGCGTCAAGCAGGCCGACCTGAAGCCGAACCTGGCGCTGCTCGTCCACCTCGGGGTCACCGGGAAGAAACCACCGAAGTAGCGACCGTCCCAACACCCTTCACCCGCAGGGCCGTTCGGCCCCGCACTCGCCAGTCCTGCCGCAACACCACGCCTCGACGCGGGCGCCACAAGGTCTCGGGGGAGACCGCCGGCGCCCGCTTCGCTGCGTTTCCGGTCAGACGGGCAACGCGAGCGGCGCACCGCCAGCGGCGGCGAGGCGCTGCGGGCGACCGGCCATCGGTATCGGCCGACAACCGGTTGCCTGTGGGCGGCAAGTGGCGGACCGTGACCGGCAAGTGGGCAGCCCGCAACGGCCCATGCCGCTCGACCGGCATGGGGGGTTACGCTCGCACCCGCTCGTCGGAATACCTTCCGGCTACCACCACCTTGCTCGCGACAGACGTATTCAGGCTCAGGAGTGCCCCCATGGCCGACCCCACGACCGCCACCGACCGGGTCCCCCCGCCCCCCGCAGCTCCCGACGCCATCGTCATCGGCGCCGGCCCCGGCGGACTGGCCGCGGCCGCGGCACTGCGGGAGCGGGGGCTCAGGCCGCTCGTGGTGGAACGCGCGGAACACGTGGGAGCGTCTTGGCGCGGCCACTACGACCGGCTGCATCTGCACACCACGCGGCGGTTGTCGGCGCTGCCGGGACTGCCCATTCCGCGCCGGTTCGGCCGATGGGTCAGCAGGGACGACGTGGTGCGCTACCTCGAGAAGTACGCCGAATACCACGAACTCGAGATCGCCACCGGCATCGAGGTGGGACGAGTGGAACGGAAGGGCGCGGGCTGGGAACTGCCCGCGACCGGAGGCCGGGTGCTCTCCTCCGCCGTGGTCGTGGTGGCGACCGGCCACAACCACAGTCCGTACATACCCGACTGGCCGGGACGAAACACCTTCTCCGGCGATCTTCTGCACGCGGCCCGCTACCGCAACGCCGTCCCCTATAACGGGCGGGACGTCCTCGTGGTCGGCGCGGGCAACACCGGTGCGGAGATCGCCGTCGACCTGATGGAGGGCGGCGCCTCGCGAGTACGCCTCGCGGTGCGGACACCCCCTCATATCCTGCGCCGTTCGACGCTCGGCTGGCCCGCGCAGGCAAGCGGGATCGTCTGCCGCCGACTGCCGACGCGGCTGGTGGACCGCGTCGCGCCGTACATCGAACGGGCCGGCGTACCGGACCTGTCCGCGTACGGCCTGCCCCGCCCCGAGACCGGCTTGTACTCGCGCGTGCTGGACGGCGCGATTCCGGTGCAGGACGTCGGCCTGATCGCGGCCGTCCGCTCGCGCCGGGTCGAACCCGTCGTCGCCGTCACCGAGTTCGACGGAGACAAGGTGCGCCTCGCCGACGGCTCCGAGATCAGCCCGGAAGCGGTGATCACCGCGACCGGCTACCGGCGGGGCCTCGAACCGCTCGTGGGCCACCTCGGCGTGCTCGACGGCCGCGGCCGCCCGGTGGTGCACGGAGCCAGGACGCCCGCGAGCGCGCCCGGGCTGTACTTCACCGGGTTCACCAATCCGATCAGCGGGATGTTCCGCGAAATGGCGATCGACGCGCGCCGCATCGCGCGCGCGGCCGCCCGCGCGCGGTAGAGCGGTACGCGGAAGCCGACCGGCGCGGGCGCGGGCGAGGCCTGCCTCGGGCGGTGAGCGGTGGGCGGCGGGCGCGGGCGGCGGGCGGCGGTGCAACGCCCCCGTCACCGCGGCTCGTTCGATCCGCACCGCTCGTTCCCTGCGAGCCGCCCGCCCCGGCCGTTGCGCACGCGCACGGCCCTTTCTCCACGGCGATCCACGCGAACTGTTCCGCGCGTGCCGCCTCGTTCACCGCGAATCGTTCTCAACGGGCCGTACGGACCGCTCTGCCAGGGCCGATCCGGGCGAGAGCGGCGCCCACCGCCCGCTCCGGCCGGTCCCGTTCACCCGGGCGAGTGAACTCCACTCGAATCGGAACTAGCACAGACATTCGGGGCGTTCATCCAGTAACCGCCATCACGGGCGCGGCGACCGGCCGATGGCGGACGACCAGGGACATCAGCGCGGCCACCGCGCACAACGCACCGGAGGTGTACCAGACGACGTCATAGGAACCGAGCGCGTCACGCGCCACCCCGCCGAGGTAGGCGACCAGGGCCGCACCGATCTGGTGGGCCGCGAGCACCCAGCCGAAGACGATCGCGCTGCTCTCGCCGTAGTGCTCACGGCACAGCGCGATGGTCGGCGGCACCGTCGCCACCCAGTCGAGGCCGTAGAAGACGATGAACAGCACCATCGAGGGGTGGATGCTGTCCGAGAAGAGCATCGGGAGGAACATCAGCGAGAGTCCGCGCAGTCCGTAGTAGATCGCGAGCAGCCGCCTCGGCGACAGGCGGTCGGTGAACCATCCGGAGGCCACCGTGCCCGCGATGTCGAACACCCCGATGACGGCGAGCAGGGACGCCGCGGTCGTCACCGGGAGCCCGTGGTCGTGCGCGGCGGGCACGAAGTGGGTCTTCACCAGACCGTTGGTCGACGCACCGCAGATCGCGAAGCTGCCGGCCAGCAGCCAGAAGGTACCGCCGCGTGCCGCCTGGAGAAGAGCCCGCAGCGCACGACCGGCCGCCCCTGTGACCGGCGGGGGCTTGGGCGTGAACTCCGCCGCGCCGTAGGGGGCCACACCGATGTCCGCGGGGTGGTCGCGCAACAGCAGCCAGACGAAGGGCACGACGGCGAGTGCCGCGAACGCGACCGTCGCGGCGGCAGGACGCCAGCCGTGATGTTCGGTGATCCATGAAAGGAGAGGGAGGAAGACCAACTGCCCGGCGGCGCCACCGGCGGTGAGGATGCCGGTGACCAGGCCGCGGCGGGCGACGAACCAGCGGTTGGCGACGGTCGCGGCGAACGCGAGCGCCATCGAACCGCTGCCCAGACCCACCAAGACACCCCAGCAGAGCACCAGTTGCCAGACCTGGGTCATGTAGACGGTGAGTCCGGCGCCGAGTGCGATCGTCAGCAACGCGCAGGCGACGACGCGCCGGATGCCGAAGCGGTCCATCAGCGCGGCGGCGAACGGCGCCGTCAGCCCGTACAGCGCGAGGTTGATGGAGACGGCGAACCCGATCATCGCGCGCGACCAGCCGAACTCGCTGTGCAGCGGGTCGATCAGAAGTCCGGGAAGGGAGGCGAATGCGGCAGATCCGATGATGGTCACGAACGTGACGGCGGCAACCGCCCAGGCGCGGTGCGGGCGCGGGTGCCGGCGCGTCCCGGTGGCGTCGCCGGGTGTGGCGGAGCCGGTGGGCGCGGCTGGGCCGTCGGCGGGCGCGGGAGTGCGAGATGTCTGCGTCACGGTGCTCAGTCTCCGAGGAGAGCTCCTCGGTGACGAGTGGCCCGAGGGCCATGGTGTGAAAGAATCGGGCCATGGCAGATTCTCGGATTCCCCCGCGGGCCCGGGTGTTCGGCGGCGGTGGGCGGCACCGGGTGGCTGTGTTCGTGCTCGACGGGGTGATCCCGTTCGAACTCGGCATCCCGCTGCGGATTTTCGGGGCCGCGAGGAGCCAGGAGCGGGAAGAGGGCGGCCCCGCGCTGTACGAGGTGGTGACGTGCAGCGTGCGCCCGGGTCCGGTGCGGACGGACGCGGACTTCACGATCACGGTCGAGCACGGCATGGAAGCGCTGGCCGAGGCGGACACGGTGGTGGTGCCCGCGTCACACGAGATGGAGGACGTCTACGAGGAGGGTCGGCTCAGCGCGGAGCTGAGGGCGGCGTTCGACGCGATCCGGCCGGGTACGCGGGTGGTGTCGATCTGCACGGGATCGTTCCTGCTGGCGGCGGCGGGGTTGCTGGACGGGCGGCCGGCGACCACGCACTGGCGCAGCGCGGACCACTTCCAACGGCTCTTCCCGCGGGTGCGGGTGGACCCGGACGTGCTGTATGTGGACGACGGCGACGTGCTCACCTCGGCGGGGGTGGCGGCGGGGATCGACGTGTGTCTGCACATCGTGCGGCGGGACTTCGGCACCGCGGTGGCGAACGGGGTGGCCCGCCGGACGGTGGTGCCGCCGCATCGGGAGGGCGGTCAGGCGCAGTACATCCGGCGGCCGCTGCCCGAGCCGCAGTTGGCGGGCACCGAGCGGGCCAGGGCGTGGGCGTTGGAGCGGCTGGAGCAGCCGGTGACGTTGCGGCAGCTCGCGGAGCGGGAGGCGATGAGCGTACGGACGTTCACGCGGCGGTTCCGGGAGGAGGTGGGGCTGAGTCCGGGGCAGTGGCTGACGCAGCAGCGGATCGAGCGGGCGCGGCAGTTGCTGGAGTCGACCGATCTCGGGGTGGACCAGATCGCGCGGGAGGCGGGGTTCGGTACGGGTGCGTCGCTGCGGCAGCACATCCAGAGCGCGCTGGGTGTGTCACCGACGGTGTACCGGCGGACGTTCCAGACGTCGGCGCGCGGTTAGGGCGCGGCCGGCCCGGCGGTCCGGTTGAGGCGAAAGGGTCAGGTCAGGACCGCGGTGGCCGCGCCTCGGTCGACCTCGCACCAGATCTGCTTGCCCGCGCCTTCCGGGTGCCAGCCCCAGCGGTCGGCGAGGCCGTCGACCAGTTCCAGGCCGCGGCCACCGGTCTCGTCACGGTTGGCATGGCGCGGGGCGGGCGGCAGGACGCTGGCGTCGGCGACCTCGACCCGTACCGGAGCGGCCGGCGCGGCAGGGAAGAGCATGCGCAGCACGGCCGGACAGCCGGTGTGTACGACGGCGTTGGTGACGAGTTCGGAGATGAGCAGGAGCAGCGTCTCGGCGACCGGTTCGTCGGCTCCTATCCCGGAACCCACCAGTCGCGACCTCGCCCAGCGGCGGGCGCGTCCGACCTCCGCCGGGTCGACACCGACCTCCAGTTGCATCTGAAGCATCTGCACTGCTCACACCATCCGAACCGGCTGACCCGACGTCTCACGCCTGCCCGTCGTCACCGTATGTGACACAGACGTCACATAGCCTGGTCGACCGACTGGTACTCCAACAAGCGCTTCGGGCATATTCCCTCGCAACGGAGCGGGCGTACCGCATACTGTGCGCCGCGTCCGGTCAGGGATCGCGCAGCCAGGCACGGAACCGCTTCGGACCAGCCGAGCGGCTCCCTGGGGAAGCCTGGAACGTACGCGCACCCGATGGAGCGTACCTGAGGACCACCCCGACTCCACCGCGTAACAAGTCACGCATCGGACACAACCCGCCGCGGACGCTCCGTGACCACGCCGAGCACCCCGCAAGTGGTTTACCCGTAAGCCGTAAACGCCTCATAAGCGACATCGTCGAAGAGGACGAAGCGCACCTCCGTGACGGAGGTGGAGGCCGCGCGCACGGTCTGTACGGCGATGCGGGCGCCGTCGTCGATCGGCCAGCCGTAGACGCCGGTGGAGATGGCGGGAAAGGCGACGGTGGCGGCGCCCAGTTCGTCGGCTACGCGCAGCGACTCCCGGTAGCAGGAAGCGAGGAGTTCGGAACGGTCCTCCCCCGCCCGCCAGACCGGGCCGACGGTGTGGATGACCCAATGTGCCGGCAGCCGTCCCGCGGTGGTGGCGACGGCCTGGCCGGTGGGCAGCCCGCGACCGTAGTGCGACGCCCGCAGGTCGCGGCAGGCGGACAGGATCTCGGGGCCGCCCTTGCGGTGGATGGCGCCGTCCACGCCGCCACCGCCGAGCAGGGAGGAGTTCGCGGCGTTGACCACCGCGTCGACCGGTTCCTCGGTGATGTCGCCGCGCACGAAGGTGAGAAGGGTCATGGGGCCATCCTCGGTCACCCCGCGCCGGCCACGTACTGGACAACGCGGGCCCGGCGTTGCGGGCGCCCGCCCGCGAAGCGCTGCGCTCAGGCGGACAGCGGCCTGGCGGTGTCGTCGGTGGCCGCGTCCAGGTCCGGGTAGACCTCGAAAAGCCGGCGCACCCCGAGCGCGGCCAGTACCCGGTTGACGTGCGCTTCCCCGCCGTGGCCGGCGATCTGCCCGGACGCCCCGGACGAGCCGGATGATCCGGACGAGCCTGACGACCCGTGCGGCGCACCCTCGTCGTCCTCCCGAGGCAGCACGATCCGCAGCCGCCCCGCGCAGGACCGCATCAGCCGTCGGGCGCCGATCAGCACGCCCACCCCGCTGGAGTCGCAGAACCGCACCCCGGCGAGGTCGAGCACCAGGCTGCGCCGCCCGTCGGCGACCGCTTCATGCACCTTCTGCCGGACCGCGGGCGAGGAGATCAGGTCCATCTCCCCCGCGACCGTGACCACCGCCCAGCCGTCCCGCTCGGCCTGGGTCACCAGCACCGGTTCCCACCTCGCCTCGCCGTCGACTTGGATTCTCCCGTCCTACGACCCTATGCCCGCTCCCGGTCGCAACCCCGCAATCTTCTGGTCACACCCGCATAACAGACCGACAGAAGCGGTCGCATCCGGTGTCAGGTTGGTGCAAAGCCGCGTACACCCTCATGGGTGCCCGGTAACGTCGGGGACGCAGGCACAGGCCGGACGACGCAAGGGGGCCGGGAGATGGCGACACCCGCACCGCCGCGCTGGGACCGCAAGATGCAGCAGCGGCTGGCGCGGGGCGAGGAGGCGGCACTCGGTGAGCTGTACGACCGCTACGCCTCCCTGGTCCACGGTCTCGCGCACCGGGTGACCGACGACGACGACGCGGCGGACCAGATCACCCGCGAAGTGTTCGGCTACGTCTGGGAGAACCCGGACGCCTACGAGCCGAAGTACGGTTCGCTGCGGTCGTGGATCGCCGCGCTCACCCAGCGGCACGCGGTGCACCGGTTGCGCCAGTACGCGAACCGCGGCCGGACCAACCCCGACGTGCTGGAGGCACGCGTGCGCGAGGCCAACACCGCGGCGCGCGCCGACTTCATCGTGACATCGATGCCGGCTCCGCTGCGCGCCGCCCTCGAACTCGCCTACCGGGAACGGCTGGACTACCGCGCCGCGGCGGCCGATCTCGGGGTCAGCGAGGACGAGGCCCGCCGCAGGCTGCGGTTGGGCCTGCAACTGCTGTCCACCGCGATGGAGCCCGACGAGCAGGCCGAGGCGTCGTTCGAGCAGAACACCAAGCGAGGCGAGCGGTGAGCGGCCCGACGTACCACGACGGCGACGGCCCGTCCGACGACGGCCGAGGAGACGGGCGCCGTGCCCGCGTCCCCGCCCAGCGCGAACAGCACGACGCGCCCGATGACGTGCCCTTCGGCTCCTTCGGCCCGCAGTCGCCCGGCCCCGGTACGCCTGCCGGGCCTGCCACCGGCTCCCCGGCCGAAACCGCGCCTGCCGCCCTCGGCGCGCCGCGACCGACCGGCTCCTCCGGCTCCTCCGAGTCCCCCGTATCTCCCGAACCGACCGAACCGACCGACGGGGCGGACCCGCCTGTGCCGCACCTGCCCCACCTGCCCCGCGTCAGCCCGGCGACGGCCTCGGCCGTGACCACCGTCCGCGTGCCGCCGTACGACCACGGCACCCTCAAGTCGCTGCTGGGTGCCTGGGCACTGGCGGCCTGCTCTCGCGACGAGACCCTCGCCGTCGAGGTGCACCTGACGGACTGCGCGAGCTGCGCCGAGGAGGCGCTGCGGCTGCGGGACGCGGTCGGCCTGCTGCACCAGGAGGACTCGCTGGACCTGGACCCGCTGCTGCGGGCGCGGGTGCTCGAAGGGTGCCTCGGGCGGCGTCCGGCGCGCATCCCGGTACCGGAGTGGGCCGGGCCCTACGACGCGGAGGCCGCCCGGCTGGACGCGCTGCTGCGCGATCTGGGTGACGGCTACTGGACCGCGCCGGTGCGGTTGCAGTGGTTCGACGGCGCCCCGGTGACACGGGAGTTCACCGTCGGACAGGTCATCGCCCACCTGATCGCCGTCGACGGCCTGGTCGGCCGGGCCCTCGGGCTGCCGCAGCAGAGCATCGAGACGGCGGCCGACGACGCCACCGAACGCTACGGTCTCGACCGGCCGCGGCCGGTACGCCTGAGCCATGCCGCCGAGGAGATCGAGTTGCCGCGCTCACCCGCGGCGCGCACGGCGGCGCACTGGGCCGCTCACCAGGACCTGCCGGGCGCGACGCTCCGCCTGCTGTGGCGCGAGCAGAGCCACCGGCTGGTGCGGACGATCGCGTTCGCGGGCGAGGGGGTCGCGGGCCTCCCGGTGGACCACGGCGACTTCGAACTGCCCTTCCAGGACGCGTTCGTGGACCGCGCCTTCGCGTGCTGGACGCACGCCACGGACATCGCCGAGGCGGTGGACTACCCGTACGACACGCCCGCCGAGGGCCACATGCGGCAGATCGTCGGGCTGACCGCCGGCAAGCTGACCCGGGCGCTCGCCGCACGGCGCCGGGCCGGGCTGGCCACGTCGCCGGCACGGCTGGTGGCCGCGGGCTCGCCCGGGCGTTCGCTCAAGCTGGAGATCGAGGGCGACGGTGGCGGCGAGTGGCTGCTGGCGCTCGACTCGCCGGGCGCGGTGGCCTCGCCCGACCACCAGGTGGCGCATGTGGCGATGGACAGCCTGGAGTTCTGCCAGCTCGCCACGGGGCACGTGGTGCCGGAGCGCGTGGCGGCGGGCAAGGCCGGTGACCGGGCGGCGATCCGGGACGTGCTGTACGCGACCGCGGCGCTGTCCCGGCTCTGAGGTCGCCTCGCCCCGAAGACGTGCGGGCCTGAGGAGTTGCGGGCCCCGCCCCCGCCACCTGTTACCCGCCAGCCGCTACCCGAACACCACGGTCCGGCCGCCGTTGAGCAGCACCCGGTGCTCGCTGTGCCACTTCACCGCCCGCGCCAGCGCCTGGCACTCCACGTCCCGGCCGATCGCGACGAGTTGCTCCGGGGTGACCCCGTGGCCGACCCGCTCGACCTCCTGCTCGATGATCGGGCCCTCGTCGAGATCCGCCGTCACGTAGTGCGCGGTCGCGCCGATCAGCTTCACACCGCGGTCATGCGCCTGGTGGTACGGCTTGGCGCCCTTGAAGCTCGGCAGGAAGGAGTGGTGGATGTTGATGATCCGGCCGGACAGCTTCCGGCACAGGTCGTCCGAGAGGACCTGCATGTAGCGGGCGAGCACCACCAGTTCGACGTTCTCCGCCGCCACGATCTCCAGCAGCCGCGCCTCGGCGTCGGACTTGGTGTCCTTGGTGACCGGGATGTGGTGGAAGGGCACGTGGTAGGACTCGACGAGGGCGCGGAAGTCGGTGTGGTTGGAGACCACGGCGGCGACCTCGACCGGCAGCGCGCCGGTGCTGGCGCGGAAGAGCAGGTCGTTGAGGCAGTGGCCGAACCTGCTGACCATCAGCACGATCCGCATCCGCTCCGCGGACGGGTGGATGTGCCAGTCCATGTGGTAGGCGTCGCCCACCGCGGCGAAGCTGGCCCGCAGCTTGTCGACGGTCACCTCGGACTCGGCGGAGAAGTGCACCCGCATGAAGAACAGCCCGGTGCCCTGGTCGCCGAACTGCTGGCTGTCGACGATGTTGCACCCGGTCATGAAGAGGTAGCTGGAGACCGCGTGCACGATGCCCTGCTTGTCGGGGCACGACAGCGTGAGGACGTACTGCGGGGGCTGCGACTGCTGTTCGTTCACAGGCGCCAGCCTGGCACAAGCAGGCAGCCGAAGGCGCGGGTGTCCGGCACACGGACCCGATCACGCCGTCACGACCGCGTGGTCACGCGTGCACGTGGTCACGACACTCGCCGGGGTCACGCCGTCCGGTTGTAGATCGCCAGCACCTCGAGCGAGCGCGGCGGGACGTCCGGGTCCTCGCCGTCGGCCGACGCCATCCGCACGTGCGCCTCGCGGGCCGCGTGCACCGCCTCCGGCCAGGCCGAGTGGTCGAGGTAGGCGACCGCGGGGGCGTCGGCGCCCACCTGGTGCAGGATCTTCAGCACGCGCAGCACGGCCACGTCGACCAGCGCCGCCTCCTGCGCGTCGCGGAAGATGGTGCCGACGTACTTCTCGGCGGACCAGTTGTCGAGCCAGGTGTCCTCGACCAGGCGGTAGACGGCGTCGGTGACATCGCCGTATCCCTCGCGGCCGGTCCGCCACACCTCCATCTGGAAGACGGGGTCGCTGATCATGTGCAGCGCGGAGCGCACATTGCTGCGCCAGCGCCACCACGGCATGTCATTGAGGGGCATGCCACCCATCGTGGAGGAGTGACGGCCGCGACGGGAAGACTTCTCCGAACCTTGCACAGCGCACGATCGTACGCACCCGATCGGCGACACCTGTAATTCACCCGAACGTGACCGGGCGTTGGCATCCGGTCACCCGGCCGTTGAGCCGGAAGCGGAATCTTCCATTGATATGACTGACCGCCGCAGGGGCGCGCTCCGGCGTGCCGCCGTCCCACTACTCGCCGTATCCGCGCTGGTCAGCGGGTGTGGTGTCCTTCCGGGGAGCGCGGGGGGCTCTCCGGGGCCGATCGTGGTGATGACATGGGCGCCGGTGGGCACCAACGCCACCAACATGCCCGGCATGCTGGGGATGGCCAAGGCCGTCGAGAGCTACGTCAACGACCAGGGCGGGCTGCACGGACGCAAGCTGAAGGTGCTCACCTGCAACGAGCGCGACGACGCGGTCACGGTCACCGAATGCGCCAAGCAGGCCGCCGACGCGGGCGCGGTCGCCGTCGTCGGGTCGTACAGCGAGGAGGGCAGCAGCTTCATCTCCGCGCTGGAGGGCGACGACATCCCGTACATCGGCGGCTACGGGATCACCGAGGACGAGTACCAGTCCCTGATGTCGTACCCGATCAACGGCGGGCTGCCGGCGCTGCTGGCCGGCAGCGGGCTGCAACTCGCGCAGAGCTGCAAGAAGGTCGCGCTGGTGCGGCCGGACTCGATCACCGGCGACCAGTTCCCGATCTTCCTCGACCAGGGGCTGAAGGAGGAGGGCAAGCGCCCGGTGGAGGACATCCTCGCCAAGGACGACTCGACCGACTACACCGACGTCGCGACCCAGGCGGTCGGCGACGACAAGACGTCCACCTGCGTGTCCGCGGTGCTCGGCGACCACACCAGCACCTTCTTCGACTCCTTGCGCCGGATCGGCGACGTGCAGCCGAAGGTGCAGCTCTCCTCGGTGATCGGCAGCGTGCAGCAGTCCGTGGTGGACGCGAGCGGCGGCGCGAAGAGCCCGCTGGAGGGCGCGAAGATCGCCGACTGGTACCCGCCGGCCTCGGACCCGAAGTGGGACGAGATGAAGTCGGTGATCAGCAAGTACGCGTTCGGCGACGACACGATCGACGTGGCCGACCCCGGGGTGCAGACCACGTGGATCGCGTACTCCGTGTTCGCCAAGGTGGTGCGCGCGATGGACGCCAGGACGAAGATCACCGCGGACAGCGTGCGGCGGGCGATGGACGCGACCACGAAGCTGTCGACCGGCGGCCTCACCCCCGACCTCGGCTGGACCGACACCGACCTGCTGAACATCCCCGACCACCCGCGGATGGTCAACGCCGACATCGTCTACCAGAAGGTGCGGCAGGGCCGCCTGGTCCAGGCGCAGCCCGGCTTCGTGAACGTGACCAAGACGCTCAAGCCGGCGTCGTACGCCCCGCTCAAACGGGACGGCCAGTAGCCGGCCGGTTGACGTCAGAGCTGGGCCGTGAGGGCTGAGACGTCAGAGCTGGGCCGTCAAAGCTGAGCCGTCAGAGCTGGGAGTACTGCCGCTGGGTGAGGCCGTACTTCTTGGCGATCGCGTTCCAGAGCTTGACCGCCTTCTTCTTCTCGGTGGTGGCGGTGCCGCTCTCCCGGTCGCCGGCCTGCGTCTCGCTGGTGTTCCTGGCGTGGCCGCCGTGGCAGACCTTGTGGTTCTTCTGCGCCTGGCCGGCCCAGTTCGCGTAGTGGGTGTCGGCGGCGGAGGACGCCTGCCACGCCTTGGTGAGCGCGGTGCTCAGGGCGTCGTGGTCGGGCAGCTGGTCCAGGGGCAGCTTGGCCAGCTGGGTGACCAGGGACTTGCGCCGGTCGGCGGCGGTGTTCAGGTCGCCGGCGGCGCCGGGCAGGTTGCTGCAACTCCTGATGGACGCGACCGCGCTCACCACGGAACTGCGGCTGGCGTCACTGGTGTTGAGCAGCGAGTCCAGTGCGGACGCCTGCTGCTTGGCGGCGTCGTCGGCGCCGTCGGAGGGGCCGGGCTTGGCGCCCGCGGAGGTGCCGGGCGCGGGCGAGGCGCTCGACGAGTCGGCCACGGTGCCGGTCTTGCCGCCGCCACCGCCACCGGAGTTGAGCAGCGCGCCGACCACCAGGCCGGCCACCACGCAGCCGCCGACCACGATGCCGATCAGCGCCTTCGGCGACATCCGGCGCCCGCCTTCGCCGCCGCCGTCGTAGCCGTAGTCCCGCTCCGGGCCGTAGCCGGGCTCCTGGGGACCGCCGCCGGGGCCCTGCGGGTAGGGCTGCTGGGCGGGCTGCCGGCGGTCCGGCGGCTGGATGATGCGCGGCCGCATCGGCGCCGGGCTCGGCACGTCATGCCGGAAGAGGTGGTCGTAGTCGCTGTCGTGCCCGGGGCCGGGCTGCGGCTCCTCCTCCTCGAAACCGCCGTACTGGCCGGGGTGCTGCTCCTGGCCGCCGTACGACGGGCCGCCCGGGTTCGGGTACTGGTCGTAGCCGCCGGGCTGTTCGTACGGCGCCTGGCCGTACCCCTGCTGGTCGTAGCCGGTCTGCTGGTCGTAGCCGCCCGGGTGGTCCTGCCGGTCCTGGAAGAAGGGCAGCGCCTGGGTCGCCTCTGCCGGAGAGGGGTCGGGTATGTACGAGGGCGGCGGGGCCTGCGGCGGCACCGGCGGCAGCGGTGGTGCCGGGGCGTCGCCGGGGTAGGGCGGCAGCATCTGCGTGGCGTCGGCTACCGGGGGCGCGGGCAGCGGCGCGGGGGGCTGCGCGGGCGGCCCGAGCGGGTCGGCACCGGGGTAGGGCGGCAGCATCTGCGTGGCGTCGGCCGGCTCGGCGGCCGGCGGGCCGTCGGGCGCGCCCCACGGGGTGCCGCCGGCCGGCTGGACGTGCTCGCCGTACTGCAGCGGCTGCTGCTGCCGGCCCGAGGGGAGCACGACGCCCCGGTACGCTTCGGGCGAATCCTCGCCGCGTCCGCTGCTGTGCATCGCCGCCCACTCCTGACTCTGGCCTACCGTGCAAACCGTCGGCCAACGCTACCGGGTCCCGCTGAGCGCCGCCCCCGCTCATGAACAGGTGAGCGTCACCTCACACTTGGGCGACGGGGCGGCTACTGGCGCGGGCGCTGGGCTCGGCGGGTCTGCGCAGCGCTTTGACCGCGATGTGGGCGCGGAGTGTCGGTCCGGTAACGATTCGGCGTGCGGGGGCGGGCGGCACCCCTATGTCACCTTCAGGCCGCCTCCCGTTCGTCCAGCCGGGCGTGGAAGGCGCGCACCACCGGCTCACCGGCGAACGGCTCCAGGCGACGGCGGAAGTCGTCCAGATACTCGGCGCCGCGGTTGGAGCGCAGCCCGGACAGCAGGACGACGGCCTCCTCGCCGGTCTGGCAGGCCGCGTCCAGTTCGCGCTGCTGCACCTGGGTGTCGGCGAGCAGCAGCAGGTCGATCGCGCGGCGGCGGGCGCGGGTGGCCGGGTGGGCGGCCAGCGCCTCCTCGGCACGGCGGGCGGCGGGCTCGGCCTGGCCGAGGTCGCGGTGGCAGTGCGCCAACTCGTCGGCCAGGTAGGCGTGGTCGAAGTGGGCGATCCACGGCGGGTCCTGGTCCGGCTCCGAACGGTCCATCGCGTCGAGCGCGAGCCCGGCGACGGTGGCGAAGGTGCGGGCGTCGCCGAGCAAGGCGTGGCCGCGTGCCTCGGCGGCGTGGAACATCGCCTCGACGGTGGCGGTGACCTGACCGCGGGCGCCTTCCTGGGCGGCGCGGGCGAGTTGGGCGATCTCGCGGGGGTTGCCGAGCGAGGCGGCGAGATGGCTCATGCTCGCGGCCAGGATGTATCCGCCGTAGGCGCGGTCGCCGGCCGCCTGGGCCAGCCGCAGCGCCTGGATGTAATACCGCTGGGCGAGGCCGGGTTGGCCGGTGTCGACCGCCATGTATCCGGCCAGCTCGGTCAACCGGGCGACGGCGGAGAAGAGTTCGCGCCCGACCGACTCGCGGTAGCTGCCGGCGAGCAGCCCGGAGACCACGCTGTTGAGGTAGTGCACGACGACCGGGCGGCAATGGCCGCTGCCGAAGCGGTGGTCGAGGTCGGTGAGCGCCTGGGTGGTGGCCTTGACCGCCTCGACGTCGGACATCCCCACCCTGGCCCCGCCGTTGCGCGCCACACCCTGGTCGGGGCGGGTGATCAGCCAGTCCCTGCTGGGCTCGACGAGTGCGGAGGCGGCGACGGTGGAGCCGGTGAGGAAGTCGCGCCGGCCGACGTCGCTGCGCCACAACTCGCAGACCTGCTCGATCGCGCCGAGCACGGTGGGCGCGAAGTGCAGCCCGATGCCGGTGGCGAGGTTCCGCCCGTTGGCCATGCCGATCTCGTCGATGGACACCGCGCGGCCGAGCTTGCGGCCCAGCGCCTCGGCGACGATGCCCGGGGCGCGCCCGCGCGGCTGCTGCCCGCGCAGCCAGCGGGCCACGGATGTCTTGTCGTATCGCAGGTCGAGGCCGTGTTCGCTCCCGCACATGTTCACCCTGCGTGCGAGGCCGGCGTTGGAGCAGCCGGCCTCCTGGATCAGTGCTTGGAGCCTCTCGTTCGGCTGCCGCGCCACGAGTGGTCGTGCGGCCATCGATCCCCCCTTGTCGTTCTTCGTGGGTCTTCCTTCCCCAACCCCGGTGGATAAACCCCTTATTGACGGCAATTCACCCGTACCAGGCCGTTGGGCGGCGCCGGGCCGGCCGGGCCGGCGGGCGCTCGTCCGGTTCCTACCCGATTCCTGACGAGGTGCCCGTACGCGCCCCCGCAGATGCTTCCGTGCGCCCGGCGATGAGCGGCGGTGCGCGGTGACGGGCCGCGCCGGATGCCCGTATCCCCCGCCCACGTGGACAGTTGTGCAGCGCGTGGACGACACCCCCGCGGTTCCGCGGCAGCTCAGCGGTGCCCGACTGCTCGACACGGCGGTCTCGTACGTGCAGGAGCGGCACTGGGAGGTGCTGCCCGGCACGTGGCTGGAGATGAGCGCGGGGGGCGCACCGCGCTGTTCGTGCGCCTCGGCGGCGTGCCCCGCCCCCGGCGCCCGTCCGACCAGCGCGGACTGGGCGACCCGGGCGACCCGAGCGAGCGGCAACGGCTCGGAGGTGCGGCGGATGTGGACCGGGCGGACGCGTTCCTCGGTGCTGCTGCCCACGGGGCGCACCTTCGATGTGCCGGAGGTCCCGGAGAGCGCGGGCTTCCACGCGCTCGCCAGGATCGAGCGGCTGGAGGTGCAGCTCGGCCCGGTGATCTCCACGCCCACCCGCCGGATGGCGTTCTTCGTGCTGCCCGGGGCATGCGCGAAGGTGCCCCGGCTGCTGGGCGCGCTCGGCCGGCCGCCGGACACGCTGCACCTCACCGCGCGCGGCGGAGGCGACTGGGTGGCCGCCCCGCCGACCCGGATGGGCACGGGAGGGTGCGCGCAGTGGGCGGGCCGGCCGGCCGACCGCGGCGCATCGGTGGCTGCCGGACGTCGGCGAGGTGCTGAGCCCGCTGGCGTACGCGTGCGGGCGCGAGGCGGCGGAGACCCGCGCCGTACGCTGAGCAGGACCCGGCACCGAGCCGATGACGTTGTGTTACCCCCCGCGTTCGCCGTCAAACCCAACACCGCCCGCACGAGCGGTTTTCTCCGTCCTTCCCGGAAGTCACCCGGGCTTTCCGTCACTGTCAGTGGTCGCACATAGGGTGGCCGCACGCGTGGTGAACGCGGCCGGAGAAGCGTCGCGGTGAGCGTGGACGGGGATCGGGGAGAGGTGCGGTGCGATGGGTGAGGCGCGCGGTGCGGAGCGGGAGCCGGACAGCCGGCGACTCCCGTCGTACTACGGGGATCGGACGGGCCCGGCCGGGTCCGGGCTGGAGCAGCCGCCGCGGCAGCCGTCGGGCGTGCCGCCGGCGCTGCGGGTGCGCGGCCTGCGCAAGCGGTTCGGCGAGCAGGAGGCCGTCGCGGGCATCGACCTGGAGCTGCCGGCCGGCCGCTTCGCCGGCCTGGTGGGGCCCAACGGAGCGGGGAAGACCACGACCCTGTCGATGGTGACCGGGCTGCTGCGCCCCGACGAGGGCCTGGTGCAGATCGTCGGTCGCGACGTGTGGAGCGACCCGGTCGAGGTGAAGTCCCGGATCGGCGTGCTGCCGGAAGGACTGCGGCTGTTCGAGCGGCTGTCGGGCCGCGAACTGCTCACCTTCACCGGTCGGCTGCGCGGCCTGCCGGTCAAGGACGTGGACCTGCGCGCCACCCAACTGCTGGACGTGCTGGACCTGTCCGCCTCGCAGCACAAACTCGTCGTGGACTACTCGACGGGCATGCGCAAGAAGATCGGGCTCGCCGCGGCCCTGCTGCACAACCCCGAGGTCCTCTTCCTGGACGAGCCGTTCGAGGGGGTCGACCCGGTGTCCGCGCAGGTCATCCGCGGCGTGCTGGAGCGGTACACGGCCACCGGCGGCACCGTGGTGTTCTCCTCCCACGTGATGGAGCTGGTGGAGAGCCTGTGCGACTGGGTCGCGGTGATGGCGGCCGGACGGATCGTGGCGCACGGCCCGATCGCCGACGTGCGCGGCGAGGCGGCGACCCTCCAGGACGCCTTCCTGTCCCTGGTGGGCGCCGACCGGCGCTCCGGCGGCGACCTGGACTGGCTGGGCGGGGGCCCGAAATGACCGGCGCGGGCCCGCTCACCGCCGAGTCGCCGCCGCCCCCTTCGCCCGCGCCGCCCGCCGCGGACCGGGCCGCCCCGGTGACGGCGACGTTCGTCCGCCTCAAACTGGCCGTGCTGCGCAACGGAGTCCGGCAGTCCCGCGGCCGCACCGTGAGCTGGTGCATCGGCGTCGGCCTCGCGATGCTCTACGCGCTGGGCAACGGCGCCGGGATGATCGCCCTGCGCGGAAACGAGTACGCGCCGGCCGCCGCCGTCACCATGGCGGCGGTGCTGGCCATCGGCTGGGCGGTGATGCCGCTGTTCTTCTTCGGCGGCGACGACACCCTGGACCCGACCCGGCTGGCGATGCTGCCGCTGCGCCCCCGCCCGCTGATCACCGCCCTGCTGACGTCGTCGCTGATCGGCGCCGGCCCGCTGTTCACGCTGCTGGTGGGCACCGGTTCGGTGGTGGCGGTGGCGCACGGCGCGGCGGCCGCGGTCGTCGCGGTGCCGGCGGTGGCGCTGCTGCTGGCGATCTGCGCGGCCGCCTCCCGGGGCGTCGCGGCGGCCAACACCCGGCTGCTGACCAGCCGTAAAGGCCGCGACCTCGCGCTGCTCAGCGGGCTGATCGTGGCCGTCGGCGCACAGCTGGTCAACCTCGGGCTCAGCTCCCTGTCCTCCAACCACGGCCTGCACCGGGTCACTTCGGTCACCTCCGTGCTGCGCTGGGTCCCGCCGGCCTCCGCGGTCGACGCGGTGCGGTCGGTCTCCGACGGTGCGTACGGGCAGGCGGCGGCCCAACTCGCGCTCGCCGTCGCGCTGCTGGCCGTGGTGCTGCGCTGGTGGTACCGCACCCTGTACCGGCTGATGATGTCGCCGGACTCCTCCACCCTCCAGCCCGTCCCCGACAGCACCGTGCGCAGGGGCGGCGGCCGCGCGCCGCTGCTCTCACGCCTGCTGCCCGAACGGGCGCTGGCCGGCCGGACCGCGACGGTGATGGAGCGCCAGTTCCGCTACGCCGCGCGCGATCCCAAACTGCGCGCGTCCTGGGCGACCGGGCTCGCGGTGGGCCTGCTGCTGCCGCTGGTCGCGGTCGTCCAGCACGGCTCGGTCTACCAGTGCCTGTGGACCGCGGGCCTGCTCGGCATGCAGATGTACAACCAGTTCGGGATGGACAACTCCGCGTTCTGGACCGTCGTCGCGACCATCACCACCCGCAAGGACGCGGAGTCCGAGCTGCGCGGCCGGGCCCTGATGCTCGCGGTGGTCGCCCTCCCCTACGTCACCGTGGTGACCTGCGCGACCGCCCTGCTGCTGGGGCGGGCCGGGGCGCTGCCCGAAGTCCTCGGGATGGCCTTCGCGTTCCTCGGCGCGCTGATCTCCACCGGCGGCTACGCGAGCGTCCGCTTCCCGTACGCGGTCGCGCAGGACAACGCCTTCGGGAACGCCGCGCCCGGCAACGGCTCCATGGTGGCGTTCAACGCGCTGGGCGGGTCCGTGATCGCCTCCGCCTTCTGCCTGCCGGTGCTGGGCCTGGACCTCGCCTTGCACCTGACCGGCCACCACGCCCTGCTGTGGACGGTGCTGCCGGTCGGCGCGGTGTACGCGGCCGCGCTGTCGGTGGCGAGCCTGCGGTTCACCGCGCCCCGGCTGCTCGACCGGCTGCCGGAGATCCTCGCCGCCGTCGCCCGCCCCTGAACCGCCCGGGCGCCCCTGCGAACAGGGGCACCCGGCGGGCGGCCGGCCGCGACCGGCTGAGGTTGCGGTCGGCCGCGACCGGCTGAGGTTGCGGTCGGCCGCGAACTCAGCCGGCGGCGACCCCGGCCGGCGGGCTTCCGTGCGCGACGGACTTCAGTTGGCGATGCTGCCGCGCCAAGCGGGCAGCAGCTCGTCCAGGAGGGCCTCGACCCGTGGCGGCAGCCCCCTGGACGGGCCGTTGGCGGAGGCGCGGGCGAAGAGCGCCGAGGCAGCCGCCTCAAGCCGTCCCGGATCGCCGGTCGCGTTGGCGGAGCGCAGGTAGGCCAGCCAGAGGCGTTCGTCGTCGGGCGAGATCGCCATGCCGGTCTCGATCGCCGCGACGGCCGCCTTCGGCTTGTGCGCGTCGAGGTGGAGCGAGGCGAGCGCGAGCGCGATCTCCGCCACCAGCACCGGGTGCTGCGCGTCGACGATCTCGTGGCCGAGCCAGCCGTAGCGGCCCGGCGCCCGGTCCTCGAAGAGCCGGCCGCGGGCGAGCGAGAGGGCGTCGGTGAGCAGGCGGCGCCGGGCCGCCGGATCGCCCGCCGCCCGGCCCTCGGTGGCCTCGTGGTGGAGCGTCTGGAGGACGTCCCAGTCCGACACGACCGTGGTGCTGAGCACGATCCGCCCGGTGCTGTCGAGCGTGAGGCGCTCCCCGCCGTCGGGGTCGGTGCCCAGCCAGTCCCGCAGCCGGGCGATGAGCGCGTCCCGTACGTCCTCGGTGACCCCGCGCGGCCACAGCGCGGACGCCAGCACCCGCGGGTGCACGCCCTCGCGGTGCAGCAGCAGCAGCGCCAGCGCCTCGTGCAGCAGGCCGCTGCGCTCCCGGTCGGGCGCGTCGACGCCGACCACCTCGAACGGGCCGAGCAGCCGCGCGTACGCCCCCGGGCGGCCCTGGTCGCTGAGGTCGACCAGGAACGGCGGCGCCTCCGGGCCGGGGCCGTCGCCGTCCGCCTCGGCGAACAGCCGCAGCACCGACTCGTACTGCGCCTTGGGCAGCAGCTGGGCCTTCATGTCCAGGCCGAGCAGTGGCGCGAGCAGCCGTCCCGCCGGGGTGACCTCCAACTCCCATGCGGCGCCCGGCAGATCGGTGCGGCCCGAGCCGACCAGGTAGCCGATGCCCAACCGCCCGGCGTCCGCGGCGAGTTCGGCCAGCCGCTGCGCCTCCTCCGGCGAGGGCTCGGCGGCCAGCAGCACCAGGTGCGGCGCCCACTGGGTGTGCTGGGCGCGGCCGGTACGGCCGGTGAGCACGCTGTCCTGGCCCGCGGTGCGCAGCGCCCCGGAGCGCTGCACGGTCTCCGCGGCCATGATCTCCACGACCTCGGCGACCGTGCCGATGTGCCGCACCCGCGCGGGCGCCAGCGCGGTCAGGTCCTGGGCGAAGCCGACCAGCGTGACCGTCATCCGGTCCGACCAGCCGTTGGTCGCCAACTCGGCCGCGACCGAGGCGAGTACGGCCTCGCGGTCGGCCTTGGCGCCGCTCAGCGACACGATCCCGGGCACCGCTTCGAGGTTGAGCAGCAGCCGCGCGCCGTCCAGGGTGCCCAGCACCGCCAGGCCCGGGTACGGGGCCGCCGCCGAGGTGTCGATGTCCTCGACCAGCCGGGCCCGCTCCACCTGCCAGAAGGTCTCGTCCTGCCCGGTCTGCCAGGGCGCCGGCGGCTGCCCGTCCGGCCAGGCCAGTTGCAGGTGCAGCGCGTCCTCGGTGAGCCAGGCCGCGTACACCACGGGAAGCTTGCGGCCGTCCGCGTCGAGCCGGACCGACAGCGAACGCAGCGCCCGGTCGAGGAAGTTGACGGCGTCCTGGTCGGCACCGATCCGCAGCGCGTCGGCGACGTCGGCCTCCGCGCCGGTCGGGGTACGCGGGCTGCGCAGCGCGCCCGCGGTCAGCGACTGCCACAGCGCGGTGCGCCGCCGCCGGCCCAGCGCGGCGAGCAGGCCCGCGGCCAGCAGCGGCGCGCCGATCAGCGCGTCGGACAGGTCGAAGCCGTGCGACGCGGAAAGCCCGGTGACCACCTCGCTGGCGCCGCCCGCGACGCTCTCGTGCGCACCGCCGCCCGAGCCGCCCGAGCCGCCCGAGCCGCCAGAACCGCCCTGCTCGCCCGCCGGGGTCTGGTGCGCGGCGTGCGCGCCCTCGGCCGTGGTGTCCTTCGCGCCGCCGTGCTGGGCGTAGTGCAGGATGTCGGGCGCGGTGTGCGGGGACGCGACGGGCATCTCGACGAGGTCGCCGCCGTGCGCGTCGGCGGGCATCTCCAGCACCCAGCCGGGCCGGATCAGGCTGGCCTGCGACAGCTGCGAACCGTCGGGCTGCACGCGGTCCTTGTTGAGCTGGTAGATCTCCTTGTAGCGGCGGCCGTCGCCGAGGTGCCGCTGCGCTATCTCCCACAGCGAGTCGTGGTGCCGCCCCTCGGGCGGGTTGATCCGGTAGAACTTCGTCGCCTGCTGGGTGGACTGGCCGCCGCCCTGCGCGGTGGACGCGCTCGGCCCCGACTGGTGCTGCACCGCAGCCTGATGGGCCGCCGCCTGCCCGGGGGTGGCCTGCGCGGTCGCGGCCACACCCGGCCGGGCCTGGCTCTCCATCGAGTGCTGCTGGCCGAGTTGGGCGAGGCCCGGGACCAGGCCCGCGGTGCTCACGCCGACCAGCAGCAGCGCCGCGATCAACTGCCGTGCCAGCAACTGGCTCGGGCCGCTGCCCGGCACCCGGGTGGGCATGCCGACCCCGGACACCGCCGCCTTCGCCTCCACCAGCACGCAGGCGGTGAACTGCGCCCACGCCACCCACACCAGCACCGCCAGCGTGTTGACGAACGTCTCCGAGGTGATCGGCTGCTGGAGCACGTCGGAGTTGAAGTGGTGCGGGAACGGCGACCCGATGTACATCAGCAGCGCGGCCGGCACCGCCACCACCAGCACCGCGAGCGCCAGGAACGCCCCGAACGCCCGCACGATGTCGCCGAACGTCCGCTGCCTGCGCGGTGGTTGGGCCGCTCCCCCGCCCTGCTGCGGGCGGTTACGTCCCGTGGCGGTCGTGCGTGCCATGGCTGCTTCCTCTGCCTTCGGTGGTACGGGTCCTTGTCGTACGGTTCGCGTGCCGCTGTCAGTTGCCGGGGCCGGTGATCGACACCGCGTCGGCCTTGCCCTCGACGGTGATCGAGCTCTTGTAGAAGAAGCCGCTGAGGATCGGTTTGTAGGTCACGTACACCACCACCTCGACCCGGTCGGGCCCGGTCGGCGGGGTCGGGCAGCCGGCCCGGCGCCAGTCGCTGGCCGGCAGGTTGACGTCCCGCGCGAACTGCTGCACCCGGGCGGTGCACTGCTGGTAGTCGATCACCGGCTGGGCGCCGCTCCCGGCGTTGCGCAGCGCCTCCACGTCGATGTCCTGAGCGGCGTAGCGCGCGGCCTGTTCGGCGATGTCGGCGGCGCGTTCGCGCTTGGCGATGGACAGCCCGCCGTCCACCACGAAGGCGGCGAGGGCCATGAACACCAGCGCGAAGATCACCACGGCGGCGGCGCCGGAGCCCCGGTCGTCGCCGCGCAGGGCGCGCAGCCGGGCGGTCAGGGTACGGCCGGCGAGCGGGCTGCCGTCGCCGGCGGTGCGGCCGCCGGGGGCGGTGCGCCTTGCGGGGGCCGTCCGCTTCGGGAACGCCACCACGTCCTCCATCACGTCGTCCACCACGTTGCCCAGCGCCTCGCCCGCGGCCGCTTCCACCGCGTTCGTCGGCGCCTTCACCTTCGTCGCCGCCCTCATGTCGCCGACCTGCGGTACGGGTCGAGCGGCGAGGCCGACGTGGAGGTCACGGTCTTGGTGATGGGCAGCCCGAGGAAGCTCAACCCGCGCACCGTGCAGGTGACTTCGATCGTGAAGAGGGTGTCGGGACGGAAGCTGGTGTCGCCGACCGGGGTGACCGTCGCCGGCTTGGTGCAGGTGCCCGCCAGGTCCTCGTGCGCCGCCTGGACCGCCTGCTGGATCGCCTCCGAGCGGCTGTGCTCGATCGAGCCGGCCCGGGCGGCGTCGCGAGCCGCACCGTCCACCGCCCCGCGCCCGTCGACGAGTTGGCCGAACGCGACCAGCATCAGCACGAACATGATGATCACCGGGGCGAGGATGACCACCTCGATGGTGGACAGCCCCCGGTCCCCGTCGCGGCGCCCGGTACGGCACCGGCCGGCCGCCGCGCGTACTCCGCCTACCGCGGCGGCGCGCGCTCTGAGCGCGAACTCCATGTCCCTCATCCCCCGTTGTCCGGCACGAACCGCTCGACCGGACCCGACGACGTCTCGTTCACCTTGAAGGAGAAGCCCGCCAGCGGGAAGACCGTGGGCACCTTCGCCGTCACCTGGACGCGGACGGTGTCGGCGTCGTTCGCGTCCCTGCTCGGGACGACGTGCGGGTCGATCAGGAGCTCGGGCCCGAGTTGCCGGATGTAGTCGCTCGCGGTCTGGCTCGCGTCCCCGGACCAGTCCTGGCCGGTCGACGCCTCGTCCCTCGCCTTGCGGGCGCCGGCTCGCGCCGCCGCCTGCGCGACATGGTCGGCGAAGTAGTACATCCCGAACTGCACGGTCGCGAAGATCATGAAGAACAGCACCGGGGTGAGGAAGACGAACTCGATCGCGGTCATGCCGCGGTCGCCGCCGGGGCGTGCCGGAGCACGTCCCGGCGCCGCGGGCGCGCGGCTGCCCACACCGCTGTCGCCGTGCGCCGCGTCGAGCCGGCGGCGTACGGCGCGGCGCAGAGTACGGGTCGTCCGTCCCATGGCTGCTCTCCCCCTGACAGGCCGGTCAGCAGCCGTTCTTGCTGCCGTCCGCGCCGGCGATGCAGTTGCTGACGCCGGTCGCCTTGCTGTTCAGGGCGTTCTTGATGATGAACCCGACCGCCGCGACGATGGCCACCACGATCGCGGAGATCACCACCCACTCGACGGCGGAGGCGCCGCGGGACATGTCCTCCTCGGTGCGGACCCGGTCGATCCGCCCACGCAGGTAGACGTAGAGGAAACTCAGTTTCGGGTCGAAGGATGTCAGTCGGTCCATGCGGTTCATGGCTCGGTCCTCTCGGTGGACGGTCGTCGTCGGAGCTGCACGATGGTGATCAGACCTGGAAGACCCGCATCGCGGCGGGGTAGATCAGGAAGACCAGGAAGCCGGCGGCGAGCAGCATCTGCGCGACCAGCATGGACTGGGACTGCTCGCCGGCCTGGCCCTCGATCTCGGACAGTTCCCGGTGGCGCATCGTCTCCGCGCGCGAGGCCAGCGACTCGCGGATCTTCGCGCCGTCGTCCGCGACCAGCGCGAGCGTGACACCGAGGTCCTGCAACTCCTCGATGCCCAGTTCGTCGCCGAGCCGGCCGAGGGCGACCCACTGGCTGGTGCCGGTGATCCGCGCGTCGGCAAGGCAGTTGCGGATGCGCATCAGCGCCCAGCCGTCACTGATCTCCGCGGCCGCCATCAGCGCCTCGGGCAGACCGCGGCCGCCGGCCAGGTTCATCGACACCAGGTCGAGATAGGCGCCGATCACCCGCCGCAGGTCCTTGCGCTTGGCCGCGGCGTCCCGCCGCACCTCGAGGTCCGGCAGCAGGAAGAACACCCCGGCGAAGAGCAGCGCCAGCCAGACCGGGATGATCGGGCTGACGCCGAAGCCCACTTCCGCGCCCACCGCGAAGAGCGCCGGGCCGAAGACCACACCGGCCGCGGCCAGCGCCGTCTTGGTGGCGAGGAACGTCTCCCAACTGCGGTCGAGCACCGCGAGGTCGGAACGCAGCGAGCGCAGCTCCCAGCCCTGCTGCAGGTAGAAGGCGGCGACCCGCCGACCGAGTTGGGCGCGCCAGCCCTCGGCCTTGACGGAGTTGGCGGTGGTGTCGGCGGTGGTGGCGCCGGTGGCGCGCAGCGCGTCGATCTGCGCGATGGTGGACACCGCGCTGCGCCGGCTCGGCATCAGCGCCCGGATCAGTGCGAAGACGCCCAGGCCGAAGACGGCGCCGACCAGGCACGCGAAGACGATGGTGTTCATCGGTTGCCTGCCCCCTGTCCCGGCACGGCCGGACGGCCCTGCGCTCCGTAGCCCGGGACGCCCTGTGCCGCGCCGGGCGCCTGCTGCGCCGTGCCGCCGTACGGTCCGCCCTGCCGGCCGGCCGCGCCCTGCGGGCCGCCGGCCGGGAACTGCCCGGCCGCGAAGGGCTGTTGCCCGGTCCGCTCGGGTCCGTGCACGAGGAAGCGGTCCGGCGTCTCGATCTTCGACAACTTGCGCAGCCACCAGAACCCGGCCGCGAACAGCAGGCACACGATGGCGAGCACGAGTTGGCCCACCGCGCTGCTGTACGGCTGGACGAAGCCGCGGTTGAAGATGGCCAGTCCCAGCACGAACACCACGGAGACCACGACCACGATCTGCACGCTGCGCCGGGTGCTGGCCCGCTGCGCCATCACGCGCTGCCGCATGTCCACTTCCTCGCGGGCGGACTTGGCCAGGGCGCCGAGCACGTCCCGCAGACCGGGGCCGCGCAGCCGGGCGTTGAGGATGAGGGCGGCGATGATGATGTCGGCCGAGGCGTCGTCGATCTCGTCGGCGAGCATCTGGAGCGCGTCCGGCAGCGGCCAGCGGGCCCGCAACCGGTCGACGAGGGCGTCGAGATGGACCCGCAGCGCGGGCGCGGCGGCCCGGGCGGAGGCCGGTATGGCCTGCTCCAGGCCGACGGCGCCGGCGATGGTGTCGCGCAGCGACTCGGTCCAGCCGGCCAGCGCCTCGACCCGCTTCATCGCCGCGCGTTCGTCGGAGGCTCCGCCGAAGAGCCGGTCCCAGGCGAAGACGAGCAGTGCGGTGGCCGCGCCGAGCACCAGCCACCGGGTCAGGCCGAGCACCGCGAGGCCGACCACGATGGCGATCGAACCGCGCTGGGTGAGGAACCGGCCGATCTCCGAGGCGCGTTCGGCGCCGGACTGCCCGGGGGCCACCGGCTTGGGTGCCCAGCCGCGCATCGCGACGATGAACAGCGCGATGCCGCCGCCGCCCACCGCCCCGGCCAGCAGACCGTAGAGCGTGGTCATCGAGAAGAAGCCGGACATTACCGCCACACCCCCGTGGGCTGGTAGCCGTTGGCGAGTAGCTCGTCGAGGCAGGAGATGGGCGCGTGGGGCAGGGCCACCGCCGCGTCCGGGTGCTCGGCGAAGATCTCGCTGGAAAGGACGCGGCCGTCCACGCCGTTCACCTCGCGGATGGAGGTGACGACGCGGCGCAGGGTGCCGCCGCGCTGGAAGTCGTTGCGGCGCTGGATGAAGACCACGAAGTCGATGGCGCCGGCCACCAGCATCTGCGACGCCTCCACCGGCAGCCGCTCCTGTGCCTGCAGCGCGTAGGTGGAGATGCGGTTGAAGACCTCAGCGGAGCCGTTGGCGTGGATCGTCGACAGCGAGCCGTCGTTGCCCTGCGACATGGCGTTGAGCATGGTGACGATCTCGTCGCCGAGCACCTCGCCGACGATGACGCGGGAGGGGTTCATACGCAGCGAGCGGCGGACGAGTTCGGCCATGGAGATGGCGCCCAGGCCCTCGGAGTTGGGCAGCCGCTCCTCGAACGCCACGACGTTGGGGTGGAGTTCGGGGAACTGGTCGAGGCCGAGTTCCAGGGCGCGCTCGACGGTGATGAGGCGCTCGTGCGCCGGGATCACGTTGGCCATCGCACGCAGAAGCGTGGTCTTCCCGGCGTTGGTGGCCCCGGCGATCATCAGGTTCTTGCGGGCGAGCACCGCCGAGGACAGGAACGACCCGACCTCGGGGGTGATCGTGTGGTTGCCGACCAGGTCGGCGAGGAAGACCTTGCCCAGGCGGGCGCGCCGGATGGACAGCGCGGGGCGGCGGGTGACGTCCATGACCGCCGAGAGCCGGGAGCCGTCGGGCAGCCGCAGGTCGAGTTGCGGGTTGGCGGTGTCGAACGGGCGCGAGGACAGGCCGGAGTAGGCGCCGAGCACCTGGATCAGCTCGATCAGTTCCTCGTCGGTCTCGGCGACCGGTTCGGCCTGCAGTTCACGGCCGTCGGAGTAGCCGACGAAGACCTGGTCGCAGCCGTTGATGTCGATGTTCTCGACCTCGGGGTCGTCCAGCAGCGGCTGGAGCCGGCCGACGCCGAACAGCGCGGCGTGCACCGCGGCGGCGTACGCCTCCTCGCCGTGGGCGTCCGGCGGGGTGCGGCCGACGGCGATCTCGGCGCGCGCGTAGTCCTCGAGTATCTGGGCGATGATCGCGCGGGCGAAGTGCCGTTCGTCCTCCGGCGACATCGCGGTGCGGGCCGCGACCTGGTCCAGCCGCCGCTGCTCGGCGATGCGGTCGCCCGCCTCCTGCCGGAAGCGCTTGACGAGCGAGTGGTCCACCTCGCTCATCGCAGGACCCCGTACCGCTGCGGTACGTCGGCGGTGACCTGGCGGGCGGAGCGGATCAGCAGGGACTTGTCGAGGCGGCCGCGGCGCCGGCCGCTGAGCATCTCGGCGCCGGCCGCGTCGTCGGCGAGGGTGCCGACCACCCGGGCGGAGATCTGCGAGGCCACCAGCATCTCGTTGACCTGGGCGGCGAGCCGGGCGCTGCGCCCGGTGTCGGCGATCAGCAGCACGCCGATCGGCGGGTAGCCGAGCGCGGCGGCGCCGCGCTGCGAGCCGTGCAGCTTCGCGGACAGCGCGCCGGCCCGGTCCCGGACCCGGGCCAGGTTCTCCGGCTCGGTACGGGCGACCAGCAGCACCAGGGCGGCGTGCGGGAGCAGTTCGAGGCTCGGCGAGTCGGGACCGATCCGGCCGCAGTCGGCGATCACGTCGGCGGCGCCGTTGGGTGACTCGGCGAGCGTGGCGAACGCCTGCCCGAGCATCGGCCACAATCCGGAGAGCCCTGCGGCCTGTTCGGGTGCGGCAAGGCCCACCAGCACGTCAAGGCCACCGACCAGCGGCTGGGCATGGTCCCACAACTGCTCGGCGGCCAGGCCGTGCCGGGCGGTCGCGGCCAGCGACAGCAGGCCGGAGTTGGGGTTGAGCACCCCGCCGTGGGCGCCCGTCGAGCGGTAGACGAGGTCACCGCCGGCCGGGTCGGCCTCGGCGAGCAGGACGCGGCGCGGCCATACGGCGGCGAGCGCCACCGCGGTCGTGGTGACGCCGGGGGAGCCCTTGTCCGCTGCGATTGCGATCAGTGCCATCTCGTCTGCCTCGTCCGCGCCGCTCGATCAGTGCTTGCTGGGGACGAGCACGAGGGAGACGTTGCCCGCCGCGGAGGCGACCGCCAGCGGGCCGGCGTCGGCGACGTCCGCGATGACCGTGACGCTCGCGGAGCCGTCGCCGAAGTTACCGCCGCTGGTGGCGTCGAAGTGTTTGATGACCAGGTTGTCGCTGATGAGGTTGCTGGCGCCGCCGGTGCCATTGGCACCACTCGTCGACGTCCCCGAGTCGCTGGAGGACTTGGCGTCGTTGCCGACCAGGTACGCCGCCACGGTGAGGCCGTTGGCCAGGCCGTTGGGGTACTGGCCCGCCTTCAGTGACATACCCACCAGGGTCTTGCCGGGCGCGAGCACGTCGGAGTTCTGGGTGATCATCGAGCGGACCAGGACGGACCCCTTGGTCAGGTTGGTGGCAGCGCGCCACTGCGAGATCACCTGTTCACGCTGGTCCCACCGGATGTAGTCGACGGCGGTGCCGTCGGCGACCATCACTTCCTGCATCGACTTGGCCGGGATCTTGTCGCCGACCGCGACGGCATCCGTGACCTCGATGACAGACACCTTGTTGCCCGCGCGCAGCACCATCACGGTGGCGCCGAGCGCGCCCACCAGGATCAGCAGCACGGCGAGCGCGGCCAGCGCGGGCTTGCGTTCGCGTGGCGCGACCGGCAACCGCCCGGCGCCCGGTCCGTTCAAGTGCGGTGCGGGAACGGACTGGCGGCCACTGCCGCCGCCCGCGGCGGAACGTTCCCTGGTCTTCACTTCACTGCCCCCGAGCCGGCGCATCGCATCAGCTTTTTCGGCCCCGTGCGGCGAGTCCGTCGCTCTCCTGTCCGGCGACGACCCCACAGGCCGATGTCAAGTCACCGCACGCTATCAGCGCCAAACAAACGCCCTCAAGGCGTGGCCGGTGACAACCCGCACACATCATTGCAACAGAACGAAACGACGCCCGCCCGGACCGGTCAACCACTCCGATCCCGCCATGAACCCCCGCACGTACGGCAATTGCCCGGAAATCCGGGCCACCGCACCGATACGGCGATACTTCGATACCGCGATCACGCGGGATTGCGGGGCGGTACGGGCCCAGGCCCGCGCGGCGCCCTCCGCTCCGCTAGTACGGCATGTGGTACATCTTGGCCTCGCCCGGGGTGACCTTCTCCGGGAGCTTGCCGATCTCCGCGTCGATCACCGGCACGAGTTTGCCGAGCAGCGTCTGGATGGTGCCGTGGCGGCCCTTCACATCGGCGCCCCAGGAGTCCGCTGTCTTGCCGACCCACACCTTGCCGCCGCCCATGTCCGAAACCGTCGTCTTCAACGGCTCCTTGAGCGCGCCGAGATCCTGCATCAGTCTGCGCTTGAGAGCCTGCAGATCCTCGATCGCCGGATTCGGCACTGTCGCCTGTGGCGCGAGGTTGCTGGTGCTGCTGTCACCCATCGAGTTGTCCCCCGTAGCCGAACACGATCACAACGAGAATATCCGCGCTTGCACGAAGCGCCGACTGCACGGGAACGGGAGCAGGCGCCGGAGCTGAAAGCTCCGGGCCGGATGTCCCGGCTTCCGCTTTCGGCCCGCTGTCCCCGTGTGCGCGCGGCGCACCTGCCCCTATGGTATCTGCTAGCCCCCGCAGGAGGACGAGGACCACGTGACGAACAACGCCGCCGACAACGACAACGCCATCGCGCTCACCCCGATCTCCGTGCCCGACCCCACCGACCGCGACCGCGCCAAACGCCGCAGGAAGATCATCGCGCTCGTGGGAGCGGTGGTCGTGGTGGCCGGCGGCATCAGCTGGTGGGCCGTGGCCTCGAACAGCGGTGACTCCAAGCCGACCAAGCACACCGCGGCGATCCCGAAGGCGTTCGGGGCGTACACGGAGGCGAAGGACGGGACCGGGTGGGCCGGGCTCACACCCCACAACACGGACATCACCAAGGGCGACGTCGACCTCATCTACCTGGGGTCGGGCGGCCGCGCCGCACTGGTCGACGTGTCTCTCGACCCGCCGGACTACAAGAGCGACCAGACCGACCACGGACCCGGTTCCGCATCGATGACCGCGGAACTCCTGGGGACCGACGGGAAAGAGAAGATCACCAGCTCTCCGGCCGGCAGGCAAGGCGGCACGATCCAGTGCGCCGACATCTCCGCGGCGGGGCGCACCATCTCGCGGTGTGCCTGGCAGAGCAAGGCCGCCACGGTCACGCTCTCGCCCGGTCTGGACCAGCACACGATCGTGGACCACGACGCCGCCGACGTCCTGCGTTCCTTCCTCGACGCCCTGAAGATCGAGCCAAAGGCCCAGGACTGACCGCGGTCCGGTCCGGTCCGGCTGGCGGCCACCCGCGTCCGGGTAGCCGCCCGGCGAACCGCTTTCCTCACTCCGCCAGGTGCTGGAGCTGCTGCCCCTGCGTGAAGCCGCGTGAGTCCACGTGGTTGACGATCGCGGGGTCCATGAGCCAGCTGTTGTAGGCGGTGCGCTGGCGGGGGCTCATCTTGTCGATGTCCATGACGGTGCCGTCGGACGTGATGAAGTTGTCGGCCGGCGCCTTGATGTAGTCCTTGGGGTTGCCGGTGTACGTCTTCGGCTCGCCGTTCCTGGGGTGGATCGTGACCGGCGCCGTCACGTCGGACGAGAAACCGCCGCCGCTGAGCTGCGAGTTGGCCTCGCTCTGGTACTCGTGCTGCCAACTCACGTCGAGTTCGGAGTCGTTGATCTGCTTGTACTTGGCGGCGAGGCCGGGGGCGTCCTCCGGGGACACCGACACCTTGCTGGCGATGTAGTCCGTGAGCAGGTCGGTCGCGGTCCCACCCAGCTCGGTGGCCTTCTCCGTGCCGAGTTCGGTGATCGCGGCCGTACCGCCGGTGGCTGCCCCCACCGCCAGGTCCTTCGCGGTCGAGATCAGCGCGGTTCGCGCACTGTTGACGCTCTCCGCCCAGTCGTCGGCGTCCGTCTCGATCGAGCCCTTGGCGTACTCGAAGGCAGTGCTGTACGCCTTCATCATCATCCCGCGCTGCATGGCCCGGTAGTCCTGCGCGTGCTCCGTGGTGTCCTTCTTCGCGCTGCCGACCTCGTTGGTGATCTGGGTGCGGAAGGAGTCGAAGAGCGCGCTCTCCTGGCCGGCGACGGTCGGGTTCCGGGCCGACTCGTTGAGCAGCGCCTGCCACAGCGGCGCGCCCACCTCCAGGCCCGGGCGGTTCGGGTCCTGGCCGGCCAGGAACGCTTTCTGGTCCCACTGCGACATCTTCTCTGTGAAGCCGCCCGAGGTGGCGTCGGCGCCCCACAGCGTGTTGCCGGTCGGCGACGTGATCCCGTAGACCATGTCGCTCCAGTTGGCCGTGATCAGCTTGCCGTAGTAGACGTCGATCGGGTCGTAGGGGTGGATCTTGCTCGAATCACCGTTCTGATGGCGGTAGTTGTCCATCATGATGCGGCCGGTGAGCTTCTCGGCGAGCGGCCGGTTGGTTGTCTTCAGGTCGATCGTGCCGGCCGACATCATGTCCGCGAACGCCTTCGCCCGGGCGGGCGGCTGGCCGAGGTCCCAGGGGCCGTGCGGGTAGATGATGGTCTGCATGGTGTCGTAGTTGTGGTCCATCCACTCACCCGACGCCTCGGGGTTCTTGCTGATCGCGTTGAAGAGCTGGGTGTAGTGGTCGTCACCGAAGACGCCCTTCTCCATGCCCGAGCTGTTCATGAACTCGCTGCCGTTCTTCGAACTGTCCTTGTCGAAGACGCGGTTGCCCAGCGCGACCAGGTAGTCCTTGTCCTGCGAGCCGCCCGGCAGCAGCCCGGTGAGGTAGTCGGCGCGGAAGACGCCCCGGGGGTCCTTGAACTTGTCGAACCACTTGTCCCAGCTCGCCTGCTTCTGGGCGGCGGTCTGCCCCTCGTAGGCGACCTTGGTGAAGGTGCCGAAGGTCTTGGCGATGACGTCACGGTCGTGCTTGGCCTGGTCCGGGTGGTCGCCGTACCGGCTGTACATGTTGTCGTCGGCCATGTCGTTGGTCAGAACCATCAGGTTCTGCGGACCCAACTCGTTGTAGAACGACTTGAGATAGTCCGGGTCGTCCCCGTGGGCGCTCAGATCCGAGAAGAGGTCCTCGGACGGGTCGTCGCCGTTCTTGATCGCGTCCTTGTACTTGTCCGCGAGGGCCTTGCCGTCCTTCTGCGACTGGGCCGTGGTGTTCACCATGCTGTCGTCGATGGTGACCATGCCCTTGTGCCCCGGATACGGCTTCTCGGTGGCGATCGCCAGGTGGTAGCGACGGGTGAGCATCGGCATCTGATCATCCAACCAGCCGCATATGCCGACCAGTTGGGAGAGAGACGAGGTATCCAGCCCCTTTTCGGCGAACTGCGACTTGTACGACGTCGCAGTGGTCCGCAACTGGTCCTTGTCGCCCTTGAACGAACTCGTCATCTTCTGCAGGCCGTCCGGATCTATCCCGGAAAACTCACCCATCCGCTTCTCCTCCCGTTGTCCGTTTGTGCCTTTTGCCGAGCTTCCGCTTCGTGAGGACGTCGTCTTCCCCGCGACAAGGCGCACCCGGCCGGCCCCGTGTTGTAGACGAGGATCGCATAGCCGCGAGAAACGGTTCCGCCCTCAACGGCGGTTCCGGTGGCGGACGCCGGAGCCGTCGGCCCCGCCGGGCCCGTGACGGGACTTACCGGCGGTTTCCGCGGGCCTATAGCCTCGTGGGAACACCGGGATGGTTAATGGACACAGGCACAGTGGATGCGGGGCCCGGTGCGGGCCCACGGGGAGGGACACAGCCATGCGCGTGACCGTGACGGTCGTACAGCAGGGCGTCGACGCGCAGGACGTACTGGTGACCGCCGACGACTCCGCGAGCGCGGAGGACGTGGCGCTGGCACTGGGTCGGGCGGTCGGCGCGGTGGCGCAGGAGCCGGCCGGGCAGGTCGGGGGCGTGGTCGTGCAGTTCCCCGGGCAGCACCAGGGCGGCACCCGGGCGGGCGGACAACCGGGCGGAATACCGGGCGGCCAATCGACCCGGCAACCGCTCGGCCAGCCGGGCGGATCGAGGGCGTGGCCCGCCCAACCGGTCGTCACCGCACCGGTGTTGTGGGCCGACGGCGTGCCCTGCGACCCGCAGGCGCAGGCGTCGACGGTGCTGCGCGACGGCATGCGGGTCACCGTCGACGACTCGATCGGGCCGTTCATGCGCACCGGCGAGCCGTCCGGGCGCTACGAACTGCGGGTGTGCGCGGGGCCGGGCGCCGGCCGGGTGGCCCGGCTCGGTGTCGGCACCGCGACCATCGGCTCCGCGGTGGGCTGCACCGTCACCGTGCAGGACCCGGCGATGGCGCCGACCGCCGCGCGCGTCTCGGTGGCCATGGACGGCACCGTGACGCTGATCGGCGCGCCGGGTTCCGGCCTCACGCTGGAGAACGAACCGGTGGAGTCGGAGCGGCAGTGGCCGCTGCGCGCGCAGGTGAAGGCGGGTGAGTCGGTGCTCGTGCTGGACGAGCCGAGCACGCCGGACGCGCACCTGTCCCCGATGGGCGAGGGCGGCCTCGCCTACAACCGGCCGCCCCGGCTGAACGCGCTGTCGCCGCGGCCGCGGCTGTACGTCCCGCAGAAGGGCGAGAAGAACGACCGCGCCCGGTTCCAGGTGCTCACCCTGGTCGTCCCGCTGCTCTTCGGCGTGATGATGTACTTCATGGTCCACCAGGTCTACATGCTGCTTTTCTGCGTGATGAGCCCGGTGATGATGGTCGGCCAGTGGGTCAGCGAGAACCGCCAGGGCAAGCGCAAGAACCAGGACGCCGCGAAGAGCTTCAAGGCCGCGATGGCCGAGCACGAACAGGACCTGGAGGCCGCCCGGCTCTTCGACCAGCGGGAGCGGCGCTCCAACTACCCTGACGCCGCCGAGATCCTGCTCTTCGCGACCGGCCCGCGCCGCCGGCTGTGGGAGCGGCGGCTGACCGACCCGGACGCGATGCGGCTGCGGATCGGCGTCGCCGACCTGCCCGCCGACATCGAGTTGCAGCCCAAGGGCAACATGCCCGAGGGCGCGCCGCCGCTGGAAGTCCCGCTGGTCTACGACGTGCCGCTGCCGCTGCCGTTCCCGGAGATCGGCGTGATCGGTGTCGCGGGCGAACGGGCCAGGGCGCTGGCCACCACCCGCTGGCTGGTCTCGCAGGCCGCGGTGCTGCACAGCCCGCGCGACCTGTCGATCGTGGTGCTCTCCTCCGCCCCTGACGCCGAGCAGTCGTGGAGCTGGGCGCACTGGCTGCCGCATCTGGCTCCCCAACAGGGCCAGGACTGCGTCTCGTTGATCGGCACCGACCAGGAGGCGGCCGGCCGCCGGATCAACGAACTCCTCCAGGAACTGGCCCGGCGCAAGGCGGACTCCGCCGCCAACCAGAGCGGCCGGCTGCGCCCGGACCCGTACGTCCTGGTGGTGCTGGACGGTGCGCGGCTGCTGCGCCGGATGCCCGGCCTGCCGCAACTCCTCCAGGAGGGGCCGCAGTTCGGGATGTTCGCGCTGTGCGTCGACGAGGACGAGCGGCTGCTGCCCGAGGAGGTGCGGCTCGCGGTGTGCTGGTCGCAGCACGCGGCCAGCCGGCTGCACCTGCGCGGCGCGGGTCTGGAACGGCTCGGCGAGGTCCTCGCCGACCAGGTCGGTCCCGACTGGTGCGAGTTGGTGGCCCGCTCGTTGGCGCCGGTGCGCGACGTCAGCCGCGACGACGCGGACAGCGCGCTGCCCACGTCCGCACGGCTGCTGGACCTGCTGGGCATGCCCGACCCGGTGGGCGAGCAGGTCGCCGGGATCTGGCAGCGCGGCGGCTCGACGACCGCGGCGCCGATCGGCGTCGGCGCGGACGGCACCTTCGTCCTGGACATCCGCAAGGACGGCCCGCACGCGCTGGTCGCGGGGACCACCGGCGCGGGCAAGTCCGAGCTGCTACAGACGATCATCGCCTCGCTCGCGGTGGCCAACCGCCCCGACGCGCTCAACTTCGTCCTGATCGACTACAAGGGCGGCAGCGCCTTCCAGGACTGTGCGCGGCTGCCGCACACCGTCGGCATGGTCAGCGACCTGGACGCGCACCTGACCGAGCGCGCACTCGCCTCGCTCGCCGCGGAGTTGCACCACCGCGAGACGATCCTGTTCAACGCGGGCACCAAGGACATCGAGGACTACAACGACGCGCGGCGGATGCGGCCGGAGTTGGAGCCGATGCCCCGACTCGTGCTGATCATCGACGAGTTCGCCTCCCTGGTGGCCGAACTTCCGGACTTCATCGCCGGTCTGGTCGACATCGCCCGCCGCGGCCGTTCGCTGGGCGTGCACCTGGTGCTGGCGACGCAGCGGCCCGCCGGTGTGGTCAGCGCCGACATCCGCGCCAACACCAACCTGAGGATCGCGCTTCGCGTCACCGACGCCGACGAGTCGCGGGACGTCATCGACGCGCCCGACTCGGGGGCGATCGCCAAATCCACGCCGGGCCGCGCCTATGTCCGCTCCGGCGCCCAGTCGCTGGTCGGCGTGCAGTCCGCGCGTATCGGTGGCCGCCGCCCGGCGGTCGGCCAGGAGCGCACCAAGGCCGAGGTGGCGCCACTGGGTTGGCGGTCGCTGGGCCGGCCGATACCGCGCGGCGCGCAGGGCGACGGCGACGACGGCACCATGGTGACCGACCTCGCGGTGCTGGTGGACGCGATCAGGGAAGCCTCCGACCTGCTCGGCTTCCCGGCGCCGCGCAAGCCGTGGCTGGACCCGCTGCCCGAGCACATCGTCGCCGAGGACCTGCCGGCGGATGCCGGCGCGACCCCGACCGGCGACGTCTCACCCATCGGCTACGGTCTGACCGACCTGCCCGCGCAGCAGGCCCGCGCCCGGCTCTCGGTCGACCTGGTGCACGGCGAGCACGTCCTGATCGCCGGTGGCCCGCGCTCGGGCCGCTCCACCGCGCTGCGTACGATCGCCGGCTCGCTCGCCCGCGACACCGCGCCCAGCGACGTGCACCTCTACGCCATCGACTGCGGCGCCAACGCGCTGCTGCCACTGGTGGCGCTGCCGCACTGCGGCGCGGTCGTCACCCGCGACCAGCCGGAGCGGCTGTCGCGACTGCTGGACCGGCTCTCCAGCGAGGTGTCGCGGCGGCAGCAACTCCTCGCCGTCAAGGGCGCGTCCAGTGCCGCCGAGCAGCGGGCGATGGCCGCCACCCCGGAGGAGCGGCTGCCGTGGATGGTGCTGCTGCTCGACAACTGGGAGGGCTACACCTCGACGTTCGAGTCGTACAACTACGGCAAGTTGATCGAGGGGGCCATGCGGCTGTTCCGGGAAGGCGGTTCGGCCGGGCTGAAGGTCGTCATGACGTCGGACCGGTCCGGTTTCCTCGGAGCGATCTCGTCGGTCTTCGCGGACAAGCTGATCCTGCGGATGGCCGACCCGAACGACTACGTCAACGGCGGCCTGGGCCCGCGTGACGTGCCGAAGAACATGCCGTCCGGACGGGCGCTGCGCCCCACCGACCACGGCGTCCAGGAGAACCAGGTGGCGCTGCTGGCCGCGGACCCGGCCGGCCAGGCGCAGGTGGAGGTGCTGCAGCGGATCGGACGGCAGTCCACCGAGCGGATCGGGCGGGTGGGGCGGCTGCCCAAGCCGCAGCGGCCGATGCGGGTGGACGCGCTGCCGCCGCGGGTCACGCTGACCGACGCGATGGCGCTCGACCCGGACTTCACGCCGTCGTCACCGCTGTGGGCGCTGATGGGCGTGGGCGGCGACGAGTTGGCGCCGGTCGGGATCGATCTGCAGGACGCCGGGCCCGGGTTCGTGATCGCCGGGCCGCCGAAGTCGGGCCGCTCGACGGCGCTGATCACGGCGGCACGGTCGCTGCTCGCCGCCGGTACGCCGGTGGTGCTGGTCACCCCGCGCCGCTCCCCGCTGCGCGACCTGGCCGGTCAACCCGGCGTGCTGGGACTGCTGATGGGCACCGACGCGAGCGCGGAGGACCTGACGGAGCTGACCGGCAAGGCGGGCGGCGAGAAGTTCGTGGTTCTCGTGGACGACAGCGAACTCCTCTACGACACCACGCTGGAGACGGCGCTGGAGGAGGTCGTCAAGAGCGGCATGGACGGCGACCACGCGCTGATCGCGGCCGGGTCGGCGGACTCGATGGGCTCGCAGTACCGCGGTTTCGTGGTGGAGGCGCGGAAGTCGCGCAACGGCATGCTGCTGTCGCCGCAGGGCGGTTCCGAGGGCGACCTGTTCAACGTGCGGCTGCCGCGGGACGTGGGCGGCGGCCCGCTCGGCCGCGGTCTGCTGATCCGCGGGGGCACGGTGATGCAGGTGCAGGCGGCGGAGCCGGTGTAGTCGGGGTTCGCTTGACGGGGCCTGTGTGCAACTGGCCTGCGGGGCCGCGCCGTTCGAGGGCGCGGCCCCGCTGAAGTCTCCGGCCGGCTGGCCGGCTGACCTGCGACCGGACGGCTGGGGCAGGCGCGGGCACGGCGGGCAGGCGCCCGGGCGGGTGGAGAGCCGGGCGGGTGGAAGGGCCGGGCGGGTGGACGGGCCGGGCGGGTGGACGGGCGGGGCATACGGAAGTGGCCGGGCACGCGGAAGGGCCGGGCGGTCGGAGCGATGCTCCGAAGCCCGGCCCTTGCGGTACCGCGCGGCCTCGAACGTGACCGGACCAGCGTCAGCTGGTGGCGTGCTCGATGTTGGTCGCGTTGGTCTTGGCGGAGTTCTGGGCCTCGTGCAGCGTCGACACGAACTTCTCGAAGGTCGGCTTCAGCTGCTCCCACTCGCTGCGGAACTGGTTGGCGCGCGGGCCCTTCCAGTAGTCCGCACTGCTGCTGGTCGCAGAGTGAAGGTGGTTGATCAGCGTCGCGAGGTTACCGGCCTCGGTTCCGAACTTTCCCGCCAGTGCAGTCAGTTGGGCGATATCGGCGCCCTGCATACCCGCCATGTGCGTCCCTCCCCGTTAGTAGGAAAACGTGGCGGACACCTCATCCGCCATACGGGACGCTAGCAAACAGGGGCCGTGAATGCAGCCCCCGTCCCAGACGCCCCGCCCGTTTGTTGCCGAACGTGGACATCCCCACGGGAACGTCACCCACGGGACGCGGTCCGCCCACTGTTCGGTGCGCGCCGCTGTTCCGTGCGAGCCGCGTTATTCAGCTGCTGGGCAAGCCGGTTCGGGTGAACGTGTCGGTGGGTCCGTCGGTCCACTGCACGGTGAGCGTCTTGCCGTCCGCGGCCATCACGCCGTGTCCGGAGGTCCGTTCCTTGTCGCCGTCCATGCAGGTCATGGTCAGGTGGACGCCGTCCCGGTCGGTGAAACTGCCGCCGCACAGGTGGTCGCTGGTCAAGGCGGCCTTGCCCTTGCCGAGCACGAGTTGCACCTTTACCCCGTCGACGGTGGCGAGCCAGACGCCCTCGACGGTCTGTGTGGAGTCCGTGGACGCCCCACCGGTGTCGCCGCCCTCCGCGGTGTCGGTGGCCGAACCGGTCGCGCTCGGCGTGACGGTGCTCGCGGCGGAGACCGACGGCGCCGGCGGCAGCGTGGCCGTCCGGCTCGCGCTCGGTTCCTTCCTGGCGTCGGTGCCGCGACCGCTGCCCCCGCACCCGGTCAGCAGGAGTGCGGCAGCGACCACCGCGGCGGCGGTCGCCGTACCCGCGTATCCGGCCGCCGTGGCGCGGCCGCGCAGGCCCGCGGCACCGGGCCCGCTCTGCCCGTCCCGGCGGCTTCGACTTCGACTGCGACTTCGACGGCTCAAACGACTCCGACAGCGCATCCGCACTCCCCCATGTCGCGATGTGGAACCCAGCGGACACGCAAGCTACCAGCAGCCGAACGACTACGCGCAGTCCGAACCCCCGTCCCGCCCGCACCTCACCCCGACAGCCACGCACGGCTCCACATTCGCCACACACAGGCACCACAACCACCCATTCCCGCCTCACAGCAGCCTCACCGCCGCGACACAGCTACGGGCCGACGCCGTACGGGTGATGACGGCGTGGGCACCCGTCTCGCTCGGGCCTGTCCCGGTCGTCGGTACGCGGCCTGGCGAGCGCGCGGCCACGTCGGTCCGCGTCCCGGCCGGCGCGCGTCTCCGCCCCCGGCTGGGCGCTCCCGACCGGGTCATGCCGAGCCCGCGGCCTCCCGTTCGGCGAGCGCCTCACCGACGAAACGCTCCAACGTCTCGACCCAGACCTCGGGTTGGTCCCACGGGGCGAGATGACCGGCGTCGGCTATCTCGGCGTAGCGCCCGCGCGGCAGGACACGGACCATCTCCTGCGCCTCGGCGCGGCCCAACTCACCGGCCGGCCCGCGGACGACGAGCGCCGGGCAGTGCACCCGGGCCAACTCGTCCCAGTGGGCGTCACGTATCCAGGGGTCGCGGGAGCCGAGCAGATGCGCGGGTTCGTACATCGGGCGCCAGCCGTCCTCCCGTTCGCTCATCACCTCGGCGAAGAAGTCGCCGCGAACCGGGTCGGGCGGATCGGCCCACGGGTCGGCGACGCCGAACCACTGGCGTACGTCGCCGAGCGTGGCGAAGGGCAGTGGCCAGGAGGCGAGCCACTCCGCCCACTCCCGCTGTCCCGTCTCCCCCAGGGCCGAGGCGCGCATGTCGCAGATGACGACGGCCGCCACGAGGTCGGGCCGCCGCGCCGCGCACTGCCAGGCGGTCAGCGCGCCCATCGAGTGGCCGACGAGGGTGACCGGACCGAGGTCGAGTTGCTCGATGGCGGCGATGGCGTCGCGCACGTACGCCTCAGGGGTGTAGGGGCCGTCGGGCTTGCCGCTGTGGCCGTGGCCGCGCTGGTCGAGGGCGAGCGCTCGATAGTGCGGGGCGAGCCGCCGGGCGGTGGCGGCCCAGTGCGAGGCGCGGCCGAGCAGGCCGTGCAGCAGCAGCATTCCGGGGCGGGGCTCGGCGGCCCCGTCCGCCGCCGGGCGCCCGGCGGCCAGAGCCACGCCGCTCGCCGCGCGCGCGTCGGCCCGTACGGCCCTGTCCCTACCCGCATCGGCCGGCGGGCCCGCACCCGCGGGTGCGCCCGGCCCGGCCGCGACCGGCCCGCCGTACTCCCACGCCGCGAGCCGCAGACCGCCCGCTCCCGTGACCTCATGCCGTGTGGCCATCCCGCACCCCCTTCCGCTCCTCGTCCGACACCGGCGGGTGCAGAGGGGCGCCCGCCGGCCGCTCGGTCACGGTTCTTCCGCGCCGCGCTGATCCCTTGCACCGGCAACGCTATCGAACTTCTATTCGAACATGGGGCTCACGCGCCCAACACCGCTCGTTCGAGTGACAGCGCTCAAGGATTGGCCGTGTGGGCCGAGGGGAGGACTTGAACGGGACGCGGCGTGCAGGGGAAGCGGGTCGCGGGGAGGTCTCGGGAAGCTCGGGGTCCCGGGTCCTTCGGGGATCGCAGGGGAGGGGCGAGGGGAGGGAAGAGCCCCGGTGCCGCACGCGGCACCGGGGCCTCGCCTTGTCCCGCGGCGCACCGGACGCACCGCCCGGCACACCGCACAGATGGCGCGTCCTGGTGCGTGACGCGCCCTACCGCTTGGCGACGAAGACGTACGAGGCGATCTCGGGGTCCAGCTCGGCGGCCTCGCCGCCGCTGCCGACCAGGACGCCGCCCGCCGAACCCGTCACGCTCACCACGGCGCCCGGCTGCACGCCGGCCCGCCGCAGCGTGTGCATGACCTGCGCGTCGGTCTGGATCGGCTCCCCGATCCTGCGGACCACCACGCTCGCGCCGGCGCTGCCGGGGTTGAGTTCACTGAGGCTGACCATGCCCTCCTCCAGGAAGGGGTCCGCCTCCGTGGCCTCGCCCAGCTCCTCAAGGCCCGGGATCGGGTTGCCGTACGGCGACTCGGTGGGGTGCCGCAGGATCTCCAGCACCCGCCGCTCCACGGCCTCGCTCATCACGTGCTCCCAGCGGCACGCCTCGGCGTGCACCTGCTCCCACTCCAGGCCGATCACGTCGACCAGCAGGCATTCGGCGATGCGGTGCTTGCGCATCACCCGCGTCGCCGTGCGGCGCCCCTCGTCGGTGAGTTCCAGGTGCCGGTCCCCCGCGACGTGCAGCAGCCCGTCGCGTTCCATGCGTGCCACGGTCTGGGAGACCGTGGGCCCGCTCTGGTCGAGCCGCTCGGCGATCCGAGCGCGCATCGGAACCACACCTTCCTCCTCCAGCTCCAAAATGGTGCGGAGATACATCTCCGTCGTGTCGATCAGTCCGGACATGCGCGCCCCTCATTTACTCGTGCGTGGCCCCGCCACAATTCTGACTCATCCCACGGACATCGGACTCCGCGCCGACCGGACAGCTCCGCCGCACGCTGGTTTTCTTGACACCGGCCAGGGCCTGGCAGCACGGTGATCCGCATGACCGACCCCCGCCAGGAACCGGCCGAGCGCTATTTCGACGCCGCGATCGCACTACTTCGCCGGGCCCGCGACGAGGAGGGCGAATCCGTCCGGCAGGCCGCCGCCGCGGTCGCTGACGCGATCACCGCGGGCGGCCAGATCTTCGCCTTCGGGGCAGGCCACTCCTCGCTGCCCGCCCAGGACGTGGTGTACCGTGCGGGCGGCCTCGCCCTGGTCAACCTACTCTCCGTCCCCGGTGTCGTCGGCGTCGATGTGGTCCCCGCCACCTTGGGCAGCGCCCTGGAGCGCGTCGAGGGGCTGGCGGGTGCCGCCCTGGACACCAGTCCGGCCCGCGCGGGCGACGTGCTCTTCGTGATCTCGCTGTCCGGCCGCAACACCCTGCCGATCGAGATGGCGCAGAACGCCCGCGCCCTGGGCATGACCGTCATCGGTGTGACCTCGCTCGCATACGCCCGGGAGACCGGTTCCCGGCACTCGACCGGCACTTTCCTGAAGGACCACTGCGACATCGTGGTGGACTCCAAGATCCCGGTCGGCGACGCCGAACTGGCCGACGACCGGATTCCCGCGCCCTTCGCGCCGGCCTCCACCGTCGTCACCAGCGCCCTGATGCAGGCCGTGATGGCGACCGCCGCCACCGACCTCGCCGCCCGCGGCGCGGTCCCCCCGATGATCCGCTCGGGCAACGTGGACGGCGGCCACGAGTGGAACGGCCGCGTCTTCGAGGAGTACCGCGACCGGATCTTCTTCCGGCGCTGAGGCCCGCCGGCGGCGCTGAGGGCCGCCGGCCCGGTGCGCGGGCCGCGCTGCCCGCCCGCCGGCGCCGGACCGAGGAGCCGGGCTCGCGGCGCGCTCAGCGCCCACCGGGCCCGTCGCGGTCCCCGTCCGCCGCGACGTCCGGCCGCTCCGCCGGGCCCGCCACCCCCGCCAGGTCCAGCGCCATCGCGACCCTGGCGGCGACGTCCTCGGCATACGCGGCGTCCGCCCGATCGAACAGCCGGCGCCCGGCGCGCCGCAGAAACGTCAGCGCGCCGACCGTACGGTCCCTGCTGCGCAGCACCGTGGCCAGCCCGTGCACGGTGCCCGCCGGCCACTGCCTGGCCTCGGCCCACGCGTCGGTACGGTCCCGGGGCGCGGCCCGCTCGGCGTCGGGTGCCCCGAAGCTGGTGCGTACGGTGCCCAGCCTTTCGACGGCCTGGCAGGCGGGGTGGTCGCGCCGGTAGCCGACGGGGACGACATTGCCCTCGGCGGGGCGCCCGGGGCCCGGCTCGCCCTCCGGGGTGGCGATGATCCGCACCAGCCGTCCGGCACCGTCGGCGCGGTCCACCAGCGCGTGGTCGGCGAACCCGGCGAGCGCGAAGTCCAGGTGGAGCACCGCCGCCTCCAGGGCGCCCTCGCACTCCGCGGCGGCCCGGTCCGCGCGATGCAACTGCTGGTAGCGGAAGCGGACCCGGGCGCTCTCGTGCTCGGCGCTCTTCTGCTCGGTGATGTCGGCGAACAGCCACCCGACGCCCAAGGGCACCGGCTCCTCCCCCAGCGGCGACCCCAGCCGCACGAAGCCGCTGCGCCAGCAGTGCCGGGTGCCGGCACTGTCACCCCGCAGGCTCACCCACAGGTCGGTGGAGGCGGGCGGCGCGCCCTCCGCGAGCACGTGCTGGAGCGTGCTCTCCAGTTGCTCCGCGCCCTGGCCGAGCAGGTCGCCCAGCGGACGGCCGAGCACGCCCTCCCGGCCCGCCCGCAGCATCCGGACGGCGTGGGCGTTGACCTGGGCGGGCCGCAGGTCGGCGTCGACGAGCACCACGCCCCAGGAAGCGTCGTCGAAGAGCGACTCGCTCAGGGCGACGGAGCGTTCCAGGTCGATCTGGGCGTCGACCTCGGAGAAGGCGCAGTACACGCCGTTGGGCTGCCCGTCGGGCCCCAGGACGGCCGCCGACTGGGTACGGACCAGGACGCGCCTGCCGTCCTTGGTGACCAGCGCGAACTCGTGCACCCGGCGTCCGTCCGCGCTCATGGCTGCCAGCAGCCGCTGCTCCGCCTGCCTGGCGTCCGGGGCGCGGGCCGCCCAGCCGTCGAATCCGCGCCTTCCTATGGCGTCCGCCGCGCTCCAGCCGAGAATGCGGGTGGCCTCGGCGTTCCAGTGGGTGACGACCCCCTTGCGGTCGAAGGCGCACAAGCCCGCCTCCATACCGTCGAGCAGCGCCGCGAGAAGCTGCTCGTCACCCTTGGATTGCGCATCGAAAGGCTGCACGTCACAACATTCAACCCTCGTGTGGGCCGCGTCACAGGCCGTTTGGATAAATGGCTTGTGCCTTCCCCCGTGAGGTTCTTACTGTTGCGGCACACACGAAGGGAGGTGGTCTGAAGCATGAGTTGCACTCGGACACGTGAGGTGACTGCGGGCTAGCTCCGCGCACTTGGGCGTGCGTGATGCTCGCCAATCCCACGCAGTTCACCCGACCCGCGGGCTCGTCGGACTTGTCCGGCCGGTGCCCGGAGCCATCCGGCTCCGGGGAGCAGCCCGCGGGTCGTTCCGTTTTTTCGCTCCCTGAGCGCCCTGGCGTCAGGGACCGGGCGCTGGGGTGCTGAGCGCCTAGGGTTCCAGGCGCTCCACGGACCACCCGCCGTCGGCGCCGGACACGTACCGCAGCCGGTCGTGCAGCCGGTTCTCCCGGCCCTGCCAGAACTCGACGGCGCGGGCGCGTACCCGGTATCCGCCCCAGTACGGCGGCACCGGTACCTCGCTGCCTTCCGGCCAGCGCCCGGCCAGCTCGGCGTACCTCTCCTCCAACCTGGCGCGGGAGGCGACGACGGAGGACTGCCGGCTGGCGTGGGCACCGATCTGCGAGCCGTGCGGACGGCTGTGGAAGTAAGCCTCGGTCTCCTGGGCGGTGGTCCTTACGGCGGTGCCGCTGACGATCACCTGGCGGGCGATGGGGTGCCAGGGGAAGAGCAGCGAGACGTACGGGTTGGCGGCCAGCTCACGGCCCTTGCGCGAGCCGTGGTTGCTGAAGAAGACGAATCCACCCTCGTCGTAGCCCTTGAGCAGCACCGTGCGGGAGCTGGGCACCCCGTCCGGTCCGGCCGTCGAGACGACCATGGCGTTGGGCTCCGCGAGTTCCCCGCGTGCCGCGGCCCGCACGGCGTCGGCGAACCACCGGGCGAACTGCCGGTAGGGATCGGCGGCCAGCTCGGCCTCGGTGAGCCCTGCCGCGCGGTACTGCTTGCGCATGGCCGCGGGGTCGTCGTCACCCGGACGCGGAGCGGTCTGGTCGTCTTGCCGGAGAGGTTCGTGCACGCGCACATCTTGCAGGACCGCGGCGCGGGCGGTCCCATGGTGACCCCGTGTGCCGGATGTCACCCGCCGCGGAACCCCGCTCGGCGGGGTGACCTGACCGGCTACGGGGCATGACGGGGAGACAAGCACAGAGCCGTGATCGTGAAGGAGCCGCCCCATGTCCGACTTCGTACCGGGACTCGAAGGAGTCGTCGCGTTCGAGACGGAGATCGCAGAACCGGACAAGGAAGGCGGCTCGCTGCGCTACCGCGGGGTCGACATCGAGGAACTGGTCGGCCACGTCTCGTTCGGGAACGTGTGGGGCCTGCTGGTCGACGGCCGCTTCAACCCCGGCCTGCCGCCCGCCGAACCGTTCCCGATCCCGGTGCACTCCGGTGACATCCGGGTCGACGTGCAGTCCGCGCTGGCCATGCTGGCGCCCGTATGGGGCCTCAAACCCCTGCTCGACATCGACGCGGAGGCGGCCAGGGACAACCTCGCCCGCGCGGCGGTGATGGCGCTGTCGTACGTCGCCCAGTCCGCCCGCGGCCAGGGGCTGCCGATGGTGCCGCAGCGGGAGATCGACAAGGCGCAGTCGATCACCGAGCGGTTCATGATCCGCTGGCGCGGCGAGCCGGACCCCAAGCACGTCGCGGCGGTGGACGCGTACTGGACGTCGGCGGCCGAGCACGGCATGAACGCCTCGACGTTCACCGCCCGGGTGATCGCCTCGACCGGCGCCGACGTGGCCGCCGCGCTGTCCGGCGCGGTGGGCGCCATGTCCGGGCCGCTGCACGGCGGGGCGCCGTCCCGCGTGCTCGGCATGATCGAGGAGATCGAGCGCACCGGCGACGCGGAGGGCTACGTGAAGGCCGCGCTGGACCGGGGCGAGCGGCTGATGGGCTTCGGCCACCGCGTCTACCGCGCGGAGGACCCGCGGGCCCGGGTGCTTCGGCGCACCGCCCGCGAGTTGGGCGCGCCGCGCTACGAAGTCGCCGAAGCCCTCGAGAAGGCGGCACTCGCCGAGCTGCACGCCAGGCGGCCGGACCGGGTGCTGGCCACGAACGTCGAGTTCTGGGCCGCGATCATGCTGGACTTCGCGGAGGTGCCCGCGCACATGTTCACCTCGATGTTCACCTGCGCCCGCACGGCCGGTTGGTCGGCCCACATCCTGGAGCAGAAGCGCACCGGCCGGCTGGTGCGGCCCTCGGCCCGCTACATCGGGCCCGGCACCCGCAGCGTCAAGGACGTCGAGGGCTTCCCCGACGTGGCTCACTGACCTGCCGGGGGCGGGCGGGACCGGCAAGTTCGGCCTCGCCCGTCTCCGGAACGCAGTCACCCGCGCCCCCTGGGGACACCGTCGGGTCGGGGTCGGTCGGGCGTCAGCGACGGGTCTCCGGAGGCAGCGCGTCGGCGAGGAGTTCCGCGAGGTGGCGGGCCTCGACGCCGGCGAGTTGGTCGATCTGGGTGCGGCAGGAGAACCCGTCCGCGAGGACGGCGGTGCCGGGGCCGGCCGACCGGACCGCGGGCAGCAGCGCTTCCTCCGCGCAGGCCACCGAGACCTCGTAGTGGCCTTCCTCGAAGCCGAAGTTGCCGGCCAGACCGCAGCAGCCGCCGACCATGGCGCCGGTCAGTCCGGCCCGCTCGCGCAGCCTGCGGTCGGCCGCGTCACCGAGCACGGCGTGCTGGTGGCAGTGCGTCTGGCCGGTGACGGCCCGATCCAGCCGCGGCGGCTCCCAGTTCGGCGCGTACTCCTCCAGCGCTTCCGCGAAGGTGCGCACGGACGCGGCGAGGCGGTGGGCGCGCGGGTCGTCGGCGCCGAGGAGTTCGGGCAGGTCGGCGCGGAGCGCGGCGGCGCAGCTCGGTTCGAGGACGACCAGCGGCAGACCGGCGTCGAGGAGCGGTGCGAGCCGGTCGAGGGTGCGGCGCATGACGGCCTTGGCGCGGGTGAGTTGGCCGGTGGAGACCCAGGTCAGGCCACAGCAGACCGGCGCGTCGGGAATCCGCACCCGCAGCCCCGCGGCCCGCAGCACGCGGACCGCGGCCCGGCCGACCTCGGGCGCGAGGTGGTCGGTGAACGTGTCCGGCCACAGGACGACGGCGGGGCCCGCGGGCGGGACCCGGGTGTCCGCGGAGGACTCGGGCCGGACGGTTCCGGCTGCTCCGCGGAGCTCGGCGGGGCCGCCGGGAGGCCCGTCGGTTAGCCCGTCCGTGTCGGACCCATGCCACCATCGAGTGAATGTCTCGGACGCGAGTTCGGGCATTTTCCGCTCGGCGGCGACTCCCGCGAGGCGCTTCGCGAGCCAGCTCGTTGACCGCGCTCTGCCAAGGAGATTGAGCGGCCCGGCAAACGGCGCGGCCCACCGCAACCACACCGGGAGCCATCCCATCGCGTAGTGCGAGCGCGGCCTCAGCCGCCCCCGGTAGTGGCGGTGCAGGAACTCCGCTTTGTACGTGGCCATGTCGACTTCGACCGGGCAGTCACTGCGACAACCCTTGCAGGACAAGCAAAGATCGAGCGCGTCGCGCACTTCCGTGGAGCGCCAGCCGTCCTCGATCAGCTCGCCGGCGAGCATTTCGTGCAGCAGCCGGGCCCGGCCGCGCGTGGAGTGGCGCTCCTCTCCGGTCGCCCGGAATGACGGGCACATGACGTCGGAACCGCCCTCCGGAAGCGTCGCCGTACGGCATTTTCCGACGCCGACACAGCGCCGGACCGCGGCCGGAAAATCATCTCCATCACCTGTTCGCGTGAATTCCATGGCGACCCTCCGGTCATTCGAAGGGGGTAGCACCGAGAACCGCAGATTGCTGACACTTGTCGCGGGACGCACGAGCATCCCCGGATTCATCCCGGCGTCGGGGTCCCAGAGGTCCTTGAAAACTGCAAAGAGAGCGATCAACTCCGGGCCGTACATCTTCGGCAGGAACTCGGCGCGCGCCTGCCCGTCGCCGTGTTCGCCGGAGAGCGAGCCGCCGTGCGAGACGACCAGGTCCGCGGCAGCCTCGGAGAAGCGACGGAAGCGCGCGACCCCGGCCTTGTCCACCAGGTCGAAGTCGATGCGCGCGTGGACGCAGCCGTCGCCGAAGTGGCCGTAGGGCGTGCCGCGCAGCCCGTGTTCGGCCAGCAGGGCGCGGAAGTCCCGCAGATACGCGCCCAGTCGGGCCGGAGGCACCGCGCAGTCCTCCCAGCCCGGCCACGCCTCGGTGCCGTCGGGCATCCGGGTGGCGGTGCCGGCGGCGTCCTCCCTGATCCGCCACAGGGAGCGCTGCCGGACCGGGTCGGCCACCAGGGCATGACCGGTCATGCCCTCGGCCGCGCCGCACAACTCCCGCGCGTGGGCCAGCGCGTCGTCCGGGTCGTCGCCGCCGACCTCGACGAAGAGCCAGGCCCCGCCGCGCGGCAGGGTCCGGCCGGCCTCCCCGACCAGGTCTGCGGCCATCCCCTCCACCGTCAACGGGCCGTGCGGCAGCAGGAGATGCGCGGCGTCCGCGGCGGCGGACTCGTCGGGGTAGCCGAGGACGGCGAGCACACGGGCGGCCGGGGCCCGGACCAGCCGCACCGTCGCCTCGGTGAGCACCCCGAGGGTGCCCTCGCTCCCGGTGAAGGCCCGGGCCGCGTCGCGGCCGTGCTCGGGCAGCAGCCGGTCGAGGGCGTAGCCGGAGATCCGGCGGGGCAGTTGCGGGAATCCGGTACGCAGCAGCGCCAGGTGCTCGTCGGCCAGGGTCCGCAGGCCGTCGCGCAGCCGGGGCGGCGCGTCGGCGGTGAGGGCGCCGTCGAGCCGGACCCGCTCGCTCCGGTAGGTGAGCACGTCCAGTGCGCGCACGTTGTCGGCGGTGGTGCCCCAGGCCACCGAGTGCGCCCCGCAGGCGTTGTTGCCGATCATGCCGCCCAGGGTGCAGCGGCTGTGGGTGGACGGGTCGGGGCCGAAGGTGAGTCCGTGCCGGCCGGCCGCGGCCCGCAGATCGTCCAGCACCACACCCGGCTGCACGCGGGCGGTGCCCGCGTCGGGGTCCAGCGCGAGGACCCGGTTCATGTGACGGGTGAAGTCCAGCACGACGCCGGTGCCGGTGGCCTGCCCGGCGATGGAGGTGCCCCCGCCGCGCGGCACCACCGGCAGGCCGTGTTCGCGGCACACCGCCAGTGCCGCGGCCACGTCGTCGGCGTCCCGGGGCGCGACCACCGCCAGCGGCACCCGGCGGTAGTTGGACGCGTCCATCGTCATCAGCGCGCGTGTACCGGCGTCGCAGGCGACCTCGCCGCGTACCGCCGCGCGCAGTGCCCGCTCGGCCCCGGGGGGCATGGCAACCGTCATGGGTCCAGCTTGCCGCGCTGCGGCCGGGCGGGGGTGCGCGGCGATCCGGCGGGGCGTAACGGCGCCCCCGGCCGCCGCTATCACAGGTGGGGGACGCACCGTCTCATCGGATGGAACGCCGGCGGCAACCCGCCCGTAACGGACTACGCTGCGGACGTGGCCGATATTGAGATCCCCGCTGACATCAAGCCCGCCGACGGACGGTTCGGGTCGGGCCCCTCCAAGGTGCGGACGCAGGCGCTCGACGCGCTGGCCGCCACCGGGACGTCCCTGCTGGGCACCTCTCACCGCCAAGCGCCGGTGAAGAACCTGGTCGGGCAGGTCCGGGACGGCGTGCGCGCGCTGTTCTCGCTCCCTGAAGGCTACGAAGTGGTGCTCGGCAACGGCGGGTCCACCGCCTTCTGGGACGTCGCCACTCACGGGCTGATCAGCGCGAAGTCGCAGCACCTGTCGTTCGGCGAGTTCTCCTCGAAGTTCGCGAAGGCGTCCCTCCAGGCGCCGTGGCTGGCGGACCCGACGGTCGTGAAGTCCGAGCCGGGCACCCACCCGGAGCCGGTGGCGGAGGCGGGCGTCGACGTGTATGCCCTGACCCACAACGAGACGTCCACGGGCGTCGCGGCGCCGATCCGCCGGGTCGCGGGCGCGGACGACGACGCACTCGTCGTGGTGGACGCCACCTCCGGTGCGGGCGGCCTGCCGGTCGACATCACCGAGACCGACGTGTACTACTTCGCGCCGCAGAAGTCCTTCGCGGCCGACGGCGGCCTGTGGCTGGCGGTCTTCTCGCCGGCCGCCCTGGAGCGCGCCGCGTCGATCGCGGAGTCGGGACGGCACATCCCCGCGTTCTTCGACCTGCCGACCGCGATCGACAACTCGCTGAAGAACCAGACGTACAACACCCCCGCGCTGTCCACGCTGTTCCTGCTCAAGGAGCAGCTCGAGTGGATCAACGGCCAGGGCGGTCTGGACTGGGCGGTCAAGCGCACTGCCGACTCCTCCTCGCGGCTGTACGGCTGGGCGGAGAAGGCGTCATACGCGACGCCGTTCGTGGCCGACCCGGCGCAGCGTTCCCAGGTCGTCGGCACCATCGACTTCGAGGACGGCATCGACGCCGCCGCGGTGGCGAAGGTGCTGCGGGCCAACGGCATCGTGGACACCGAGCCCTACCGCAAGCTGGGCCGCAACCAGCTGCGGATCGCGATGTTCCCGGCCGTCGAGCCGTCCGACGTCGAGGCGCTCACCGCGTGCGTCGACTACGTCATCGGGCAGCTCTGACCGCTGCGGTGACCTGCTGATCCGTCCCGGGGCCGCCGCACGGCGGGCGGCCCCGTCGGCGGCACGCCGACGGGGTATGACGGAGGGTCAGTCCCGCCTGCGGCGCAGGCGCCCCAGCCTGCGCAGGCCGTACCCGGCGGCGGCGATCACGGCGAGCAGGACGAAACCGACCGTCCTCCCGCCGGAGTTCTCGGCCTTCTTGGCGCCGGTGCCGGCAGTGGGACGCGGCGACGGGCTGCCCCCGGGCGAGCCGGTCGCGGTCGGGGAGGCGTCCGTCCGCGCGGTGGCGCCGGCGGACTGTGCGACGTCGTCGGGCAGTTCCTCACCACCGAGCATCGCCTTCCACACCTTGCTGTCCTTCCCCTCGCTGCCGTACAGCAGCGAGCGTCCGTCGCGGGTGAAGGTGACGGACTCGCCCTGCGGCTGTATCGGCACGGTGAGGGAGTCGATCCTGTGCGGCCGGCCGTCGGCCCAGCGGTAGACGGCGGACCAGAGGTACCCGCGCAGCACCAGGCGGCTGCCGTCCGGGGAGAAGGCGCCGTCGGTCACCCAGGGGACATCGCCGATCCGGTGGAAGACGTTCACCCCGCGGGCGCTCAGTGCGGTGGGGCCCTCGTAGAGGTGACCGCCCTTCTGGTTCTTGCTGGCGAGGTAGACCCGGCCGGTGGTGGGCTGCACCATCAGCGCCTCGGCGTCGCGGGGGCCGTCCTCGTACCGGACGGTGAAGCGGGTGACGTCGACGGTCCGGCTGGTCAGGTCGCGCGGTTCGGGGAAGCGGTAGATCCACACCTCGGGCCAGGAGTTGAGGTTGTCGCCGGTGTCCGCGACGTACAGGTCGCCGTCGGGGCCCAGCGAGATCGCCTCCACGTCGCGGGCGTGGACCCCGCGCATGGTGAGGGTGGCGACGGTCTTCCCGGTGGCCGCGTCGACGCCGTAGACGTAGGGCCCGTCGCCGCTGTCGTTGTGCGTCCAGTACACCCCCGGGTGCAGCCGGCTGGCGGCGAGGCCACTGGACTCGGTGATCCGCGGGTCGCTGATCCGGAAGGCAACCGCCGGCCCGCTGTCGGCGCTCGCGGGCACGGCCCAGGCGCAGCTCAGGACGACGGCGGCACCGGCGGCGGCGGCCGGCAGGTACGTACGCATGGGCCAAGCGTGCCATCCGGTCACAGACGGTCCCGCGGCCGAGTGCCCCTCTTGATTCGAGCGCACTCCAAGAGCTTGGCTTGAGGCTATGGAGTACACACAGCTCGGACGTTCCGGCCTCAAGGTCAGCCGCCTGGTTCTCGGCACGATGAACTTCGGTCCGCAGACCGACGAGGCGGACAGCCACGCCATCATGGACTCGGCTCTCGCCGCCGGGATCAACTACTTCGACACCGCCAACGTCTACGGCTGGGGCGCGGACAAGGGCCGCACCGAGGAGATCATCGGCAGCTGGTTCGCGCAGGGCGGCGGCCGCCGGGACAAGGTCGTGCTGGCCACCAAGGTCTACGGCAACATGGCGGCCGAGGACGCCGACTGGCCCAACTACGACCGGCTCTCCGCGCTGAACATCCGCCGCGCGGTGGAGGCCAGCCTCAAGCGGCTCGGCACCGACTACATCGACATCTACCAGTTCCACCACGTGGACCGGAACACGCCGTGGGAGGAGATCTGGCAGGCGATCGACGTCCTGGTGCAGCAGGGCAAGATCCTCTACGCCGGGTCCAGCAACTTCGCCGGCTGGCACATCGCCCAGGCCAACGAAGCAGCGGCCCGGCGCAACTCGCTCGGCCTGGTCAGCGAGCAGTGCCTGTACAACCTGGCGGTGCGGGACGCGGAGATGGAGGTCATCCCCTCCGCGCAGCACTACGGCCTCGGGGTGATCCCGTGGTCGCCGCTGCACGGCGGCCTGCTCGGTGGGGCGCTGCGCAAGCAGCGCGAGGGCGGCGGCGCGCGCTCCACCGCGGGCCGCAGCGCGGACGCCCTGAAGTCGCCGCAGCAGCGCGACCAGATCCAGGCGTACGAGGACCTCTGCGACAAGCACGGCGTCGACCCCGGCGACGTGGGCCTGGCGTGGCTGCTGACCCGGCCGGGCGTGACCGGGCCGATCGTGGGTCCGCGGGTGCAGGCGCAGCTCGACTCGGCGCTGCGGGCGGTGGAGTTGGAGCTGTCGGAGGAGTTCCTGGCGTCCCTGGACGAGATCTTCCCCGGCCCCGGGCCGTCCCCGGAGTCCTTCGCCTGGTAGCCCTGACGGCGAAGGAAGCGGGCGCGCGGGCGGCGCTCGCGGACTCGCCCCAGGAGTGTGCGTGGGCCGCCGGGGTCAGTGGACCGCGGCGGCCACGACCACCACCGCCAGCATCAGGACGAAGGCGGCGGTCATCACACGGGTACGGGTCTTGGGGTCCACGCTTCGAGGTTAGCCGTCCGTGGGAGCCGGTCCGCCGCCCGGGCCCGGGGTACGGCCGAGCGGCCAGGTGGCCACGGTGTCGTAGCGGGGCTGCTCGCCCGGTACGCCGGAGCTCGGAAGGACGCTGGCGACCAGGGCGAGGGTGCCGACGGTCCAGGGCGAGCCGCGGAAGGCGGCCAGGGCGTCCGCGAAGGGCCGCAGCGGCACCGTGGTGGAGCGCGGGACACGGGCGAGCGTCAGGTGGGCGCGGAAGGCGTGCCGCTCGGCGTCGTGGGGCACCCCGGCGCGGCGGCCCGCGGCCTGGACCGACGCGGCGAGGTGGGACAGGGCCGGCAGGTCGCCCTCGGCGCCGATCCACAGGGCGCTGCCGCCGAAGTGGCCGCCGCCGGCGAGCCGCAGGGTGAGCGGATCGTGCCGGCGGGCGGCGCGGGCGAGACGTTCGTCGAGTTCGGGACGTACGCCGTCGGGCACCTCACCGAGGAAGGCGAGGGTGAGGTGCCAGCCCCTGGCGACGGTCCACCGCAGGTCCTGGGCGCCGGGCAGGCGCCGCAGGGGTGCGAGCGCGGCGGTGAGTTCGGCCACCGCGGCGGCGGGCGGCAGGACCGCCGTGAAGAGCCTCACGCCGCGGAGGTCAGCCGGTTGCCGGACGGGCTCGGGTCCGTGCCGGGCGTGCCCTGGTCGCCGGCGCCTCGTTCGCCGGCGCCTCGCTCGGGGACGCCTCGTTCGGGGGCGCCTCGCTCCGAGGAGCCCGGCGTCGAGGTGCTCTGCCCGGGGGCGTCTTCGGCACCGGCACCGGCACTGGCAGCGCCCGCCGGGTCGGAGCCCGCCGGGTCGGAGCCCGCCGGGTCGTCCGGCGCCGGACCCGCCGTCGCGGTGCCCGCCTCGGCCGGCACATCGGGGAGCGGTTCCCGGGGCACGAAGGCGATCAGCGGGCGGCTCTTGTCGCGGCCGGCCCGCAGGTTCACCCGCAGCCTCAGTCCACCGGCCCGGGCGAGCACCAGCCCGACACCGGCCGCGCCGGCGGCGGAGACCAGACCGCCGGACAGGAAGCCGATCCGGGCACCGAAGGTGTCGGTGACCCAGCCCATGACCGGGCCGCCGATCGGGGTGCCGCCCACGAAGACCATCATGTACAGGCTCATCACCCGGCCGCGCATGACCGGGTCGGTGGCGAGCTGGACGGTGGCGTTCGCGGTGGTGTTGAAGGTGAGGCCGAACACGCCGATCGGCACCAGGAGGATGGCGAAGAGCCAGAAGGCCGGGGCGACCGAGGCCACCATCTCCAGCAGGCCGAAGAGCAGGGCGGCGGCGACCAGCATCCGCAGCCGGGTGCGGGTGCGGCGCGCGGCGAGCAGGGCGCCGATCAGGGAGCCGGCGGCCATCAGGGTGTTGAACAGGCCGTAGGTGCCGGCGCCCGCGTTGAACACCTTGTTGGCGAAGGCGGACAGCCAGATCGGAAAGTTGAAGCCGAAGGTGCCGATGAAGCCGACCAGCACGATCGGCCAGATCAGCTCCGGCTTGCCCGCCACGTAGCGCAGGCCCTCGCGGAGCTGGCCCTTGCCGCGGGGAGCACGTTCGATCTTGTGCAGCTCGGAGGTGCGCATCAGCAGCAGGCCGGTGAGCGGGGCGAGGAAGGACAGGCCGTTGATGAGGAAGGCCCAGCCGCTGCCCACGGCGGTGATCAGCACACCGGCGACGGCGGGGCCGACGAGGCGGGCGGCCTGGAAGTTCGCGGCGTTGAGGGAGACGGCGTTGCGGACCACGTCGGGGCCGACCATCTCCACCACGAAGGTCTGCCGGGTGGGGTTGTCGACGACGGTGACCATGCCGAGCAGGAAGGCGATGGCGTAGACGTGCCACACCTGGACGACGCCGGACAGGGTGAGGGTGGCGAGCAGCAGACCGAGCAGGCCGAGGGCGAGCTGGGTGGCCAGCAGGATCTTGCGCTTCGGGTAGCGGTCGGCGATGACGCCGCCGTACAGGCCGAACAGCAGCATCGGCAGGAACTGCAGCGCGGTGGTGATGCCCACCGCGAAGGACGAGCCGGTGATGCTCAGCACCAGCCAGTCCTGGGCGATCCGCGACATCCAGGTGCCGGTGTTGGATATCACGGCGCCGGTCGCGAAGAGCCGGTAGTTGCGGATCTTGAGGGAGCTGAAAGTGCCCGTCTTAGCGGCGGGACGGTCAGGTTCGGTTGCGGTATCTGGTCCGGCTGCCGAACTCAATCGGTACTCGCCTGCCCTTCCTTGGGTCATTCGAGCGCGGCGGGCCCTTGAGGGCACGCCGCGCAGGCGGTCACGCGCGGGTCGCGCGGTGACCTGCGGTTCACAGGTGTGCCAACTTCTCCAGGACGGGGGCGGCCTGGCGCAGGATCGCCAACTCCTCGTCGGTGAGCCCTTCGGCCAGCTCGGAGAGCCAGGCGTTCCGCTTGTCGCGGCTCTCGGCGAGCATCGCCTCGGCCTGCGAGGTGCGGCTCACCACCACCTGGCGCCGGTCGTCGGGATGCGGCTCCCGGCGGACCAGCCCCTTGCCCTCCAGCATCGCCACGATGCGGGTCATCGACGGCGGCTGCACATGTTCCTTGCGGGCCAGCTCCCCGGGGGTGGCGGAGCCGCAGCGGGCCAGGGTGGCCAGCACCGACATCTCGGTGGGGCTCAGCGACTCGTCGACACGCTGGTGGCGCAGCCGGCGCGACAGCCGCATCACCGCGCCCCGCACTTCGCTCACCGCGGCGCGGTCGTCCTCGGACAGTTCGGTCACGGTCGTTAGTCTAGCTCATTACTTTGGCTAAGTACACCTGCGTGCGAATGATGCCCGTCACTCACGGCCCGAACCCCGCAGCTCCCGCAACTCACCCGTACGGGTGAGATTCGCGCCGAAAGCGACACGCGCGGCCGCGCTGTGCGGCGACGGTGGTCGCATGGCATCGAGAGTGCTCAGCCTCCGGATAGACGCAGAGCTGTGGGACCGGATCAATGACCATGCCGCCCGACGCGGAATGAGCGCCCAGGACTACGTGGTCCGGACGCTCATTCGCGACGACTTCGACGAACGCTTCAAGACGGCGGTCGAGGAGACCGACCGCTTCTACGCCGCCGCACCCCGGCCCGGGCAGGCACCGCCCGCCGGGCCGGGCCCCGCCGCCCGCGACCCGGCGGCACGGCGGGCCCGCTCCCAGGGCCGGCCTCAGACCAGGCCGAGCGCGGGCATCAGGTAGTAGAAGGTGAAGACCGCGGCCACCGCGTACAGCGCGATCGGCACCTCGCGCCACCGGCCGGCCACGGTGCGCAGCAGGCAGAAGGTGATGAAGCCGATGCCGATGCCGTTGGTGATGGAGTAGGTGAACGGCATCAGCACCATGGTCAGGAACGCCGGCACCGCGATGGTGAAGTCGCTCCAGTCGATCTCCCGGATCGAGCCGGACAGGATCAGGAAGCCGACGGCGACCAGCGCGGGGGTGGCGGCCTGCGCCGGCACCATCTCCGCGAGTGGCGCCAGGAAGAGCGCGAACACGAACATCAGGCCGGTCACGACGCTGGCCAGACCGGTCCTGGCGCCCTCGCCGACGCCGGCCGTCGACTCCACGAAGCAGGTGTTCGCCGAGGAGGAGGTCGCGCCGCCCGCGGCGGTGGCGATGCCGTCGATCATCAGCACCTTGCTCATGCCGGGCAGGTCGCCCTTCTTGTCCAGCAGCCCGGCCTCGTCGCTGACGCCCAGGATCGTGCCCATGGCGTCGAAGAAGCAGGACAGCAGCACCGTGAAGACGAACAGGATGCCGGTGAGCACGCCGACCTGATGAAAGCCGCCGAAGAGGCTGACCTTGCCGACCAGGCCGAAGTCGGGGGTGGCCACCGGGTTGCCGGGCCACTTGGGGACGGTCAGTCCCCAGCTCGCGGCGGGCACGTCGGCGATCAGGTCGACCACCACCGCGAGCACCGTCATCGAGACGATCGAGATCAGGATGGCGCCGGAGACCTTGCGGATGATCAGCGACAGCGTCAGCAGGGTGCCGAGCACGAAGATCAGCACCGGCCAGCCGGTGAGGTGGCCGTTGCCGCCGAGCTGCAGCGGCACCGTGGTGTGGGCGGCGTCCGGGATGCGGGTGACGAAGCCGGAGTCGACCAGCCCGATCAGCAGGATGAACAGGCCGATGCCGATCGCGATGCCCTTGCGCAGGCCCAGCGGCACCGCGCTCATCACCCGTTCCCGCAGGCCGGTCGCCACCAGCAGCATGATCGCCAGGCCGGCCAGGACCACCATGCCCATCGCGTCGGCCCAGCTCATCCGGGGCGCGAGCTGGAGGGCGACCACCGTGTTGACGCCGAGACCGGCGGCGAGCGCGACCGGCACGTTGCCGATCACGCCCATCAGCAGGGTGGTGAAGGCCGCGGTCACGGCGGTGGCGGTGACGAGCTGCCCGCCCTGGAGGTGGTGGTGGAACTTGTCGGTGCCCGAGCCCAGGATGATCGGGTTCAACACGATGATGTACGCCATCGCGAAGAACGTGGCCAGCCCGCCGCGGATCTCCCGCGGGATGGAGGAGCCACGCTCGGAGATGCGGAAGTAGCGGTCCAGGCCGGTGGCGGGCGGGGTACCGATGGGCGGGCGCGCGTCGACCGGAGCGGGGGCCGTGGGGGACATGCGGGTCCTCAGGGTGCTTTTATCGCCACGGATTGGGCGATCATACGAGTGTTTTCGGTCAACCAGTGACCGTTTCAGTATGAACAAACAGGAAACCGGACGCTATCTCCGCGCGTAGAAGCCCATGGACTCGGGCCGACCCCGCCCGTCCCCGCCCCCTGCCGGGCCGCATACGATGACCCCATGAGCAAGGAGCGGACCCCTCTGCGCGAGGCCCCCGAGCCCCTGGAGGCCAACGACGTCGCGACGATCACGGTGGGCGTGATCGTCTGGTTCGTGCTCTTCTTCGTGCAGCTGCCCTTCTACGGCTGGTACTCCGACCACGGGCACACCTGGTTCATCTGGACCTGCCTGGCCGGCGGCGCCTGCGGGCTGCTGGGCCTGATGTACGTACGGGCCCGGCGCGACGCCATCGCCAGGGCGCGGGCCGCCGGCCCCGGTGCCCCCGCCTCCCCCGACGCCTCCGGCCAGACCCCGGCCGCATCGGACACCACCGACCCGGAGAAGCCGCAACACGGGTGAACGGGTGGAAGCCGGGCCCGCCACGTACCGTCGAGCCATGACGGAACGTACGGACCCCGGCATCGCACCCGCCCGCGAGCCCGGGCTGAGCAGCGCCGAGGTGGCGCGGCGGGTGGAGCGGGGCGAGGTCAACGACGTTCCGGTGCGTTCGTCCAGGTCGGTCAGCGAGATCGTCAGGGCCAACGTCTTCACCCGGTTCAACGCGATCATCGGCGGGCTCTTCCTGGTGATCCTGGTGGTCGGGCCGATCCAGGACGGCCTCTTCGGATTCGTGATCGTGGCGAACACCGCGATCGGCATCTTCCAGGAGCTGCGCGCCAAGCACACCCTCGACAGCCTCGCGGTGATCGGCGAGGCCAAGCCGATGGTGCGCAGGGACGGCACGGCCGCGGAGATCGGCACCTCGCAGATCGTGCTCGGCGACCTGATCGAGTTGAGCCCCGGCGACAAGGTCGTGGTGGACGGCCGGCTCGCCGAGGCGGACGGCCTGGAGATCGACGAGTCGCTGCTGACCGGCGAGGCCGACCCGGTGCTCAAGCACGCGGGCGACGAGGTGCGGTCCGGCAGCTTCGTGGTCGCCGGCGGCGGGGCCTTCACCGCCACCAAGGTCGGCCGGGAGGCGTACGCGGCGCAACTGGCGGACGAGGCGTCCCGCTTCACCCTCGTCAACTCCGAACTGCGCAACGGCATCAGCCGCATCCTCAAGTGGGTGACCTGGATGATGGCGCCGACCGCGATCGGCCTGATCATCAGCCAGTTCACGGTGGAGGACCACAACTGGCGCGAGGCGGTGCGCCGTACGGTCGGCGGCATCACGCCGATGGTGCCCGAGGGGCTGGTGCTGCTCACCTCGGTGGCGTTCGCGATCGGCGTGGTCCGGTTGGGCCGACGCCAGTGCCTGGTGCAGGAGTTGCCCGCGATCGAGGGCCTGGCCCGGGTGGACGTGGTCTGCCTGGACAAGACCGGCACCCTCACCGAGGGCGGCATGGACGTCACCGAGCTGCGGATGCTCGACGGCGCCGACGAGGAGCACACCGGCCGGGTGCTGGCCGCCCTCGGCCGGTCCGACCCGCACCCCAACGCCAGCCTCCAGGCGATCATCGACGCCTACCCGCCGGAGTCCGCCAAGGACTGGCGGGGCACCGGCACCCTGCCGTTCAGCTCGGCCCGCAAGTACAGCGGCGCCGCCTTCACCGAGCCCGACGGCACCACCAGCCGCTGGCTGCTCGGCGCGCCCGACGTGCTGCTGCCCGAGGGGCACGAGGCACTGGCCGAGGTGGACCGGCTGAACGACGAGGGACTGCGGGTGCTGCTGCTGTCCCGCACCGACCGGGAGCTGGACAACCCGCTCGCCGCCCAGGCGGTCGTCCCGACGGCCCTGGTGGTCCTGGAGCAGCGGCTGCGGCCCGACGCGGCCGACACCCTGCGGTACTTCGCCGAGCAGGACGTGCACGCCAAGGTGATCTCCGGCGACAACGCGGTGTCGGTCGGCGCGGTCGCCGCGAAGCTCGGGCTGCCCGGCGCCCAGCGGCCGGTCGACGCCCGGCGGCTGCCGGCCGGCCGGGAGGAGATGGCCCAGGTGCTGGACGAGGGCGCCGTCTTCGGCCGGGTCACCCCGCAGCAGAAGCGGGACATGGTCGGCGCGCTGCAGTCCCGCGGGCACAACGTGGCGATGACCGGCGACGGCGTCAACGACGTGCTCGCCCTCAAGGACGCGGACATCGGCGTCTCGATGGGCTCCGGGTCCGAGGCCACCCGCGCGGTCGCCCAGATCGTGCTGCTCGACAACAGCTTCTCCACGCTGCCCTACGTGGTCGCGGAGGGGCGGCGGGTGATCGGCAACATCACCCGGGTCGCCACGCTGTTCCTCACCAAGACGGTGTTCTCGGTGCTGCTGGCGCTGCTGGTGGTGTTCTGGCAGATCCCTTACCCGTTCCTGCCGCGGCACCTGACGCTGCTGTCCACTCTGACCATCGGGGTGCCGGCGTTCTTCCTGGCGCTCGCGCCGAACAAGGAGCGGGCCCGGCCGAACTTCGTCCGCCGGGTGATGCGCTACGCCACCCCGGCCGGCGTGATCTGCGGCCTCACGGCCTTCGCCACGTACCTGTTCGCCCGCCACCACTACTCCGGCGCCGGCGCGTTGGACGCGCAGACCAGCGCGGCGACGCTGACGCTGTTCCTGATGGAGGTGTGGGTGCTGGCGATCGTCGCCCGGCCCTACACCTGGTGGCGGGTCGCGCTGGTGTTCGCGATGGTGCTGGGCTTCCTGGTGGTGCTGGTCGTGCCGTGGCTACAGCGGTTCTTCGCGCTGAAGCTCATCGGCGACGAGGTTCCGTGGTCGGCGGTCGGCATCGCCGCGGCCGGCGGGGTGGTGCTGGAGTTCTGCTGGGCGTGGGTCCGCCGCCGGGACACCCGCGCCCAAGCCTGAACACCCGCCTGAACACCCGTACGGCGCCGGGGCCGTACGGGTCGCGGCGCCGTCACGGACGTACGGGTCGCGGCGCCGTCACGAAAGCACGGGCGTCGGCGACCGTGCGGCGGTGGCGGTGGCGGTGGTGGCGGCGGCGGCGGCCTAGTCGAACCAGCGGGCCCGGGCCAGTTCCTCGGTACGGGTCGGGTCCTCCAGCAGCGCGGCCAGCTCGAAGCGGCGCTCCCAGTGGCCCGCCGCCCAGGCCAGCCCGGCCGCGACACCTTCCACGGTGGCGCCGTGCAGCACCCCGTCCACCCAGCGCCAGTCGACCTCGACGCCGCCGGTGAGCAGCAGCTCCTCGTGCTCGACGTAGCCGGTCGGAGCGCCGGGCAGCAGGTCGTGCACGGCGGGCAGGACGTCGTGCGGCTCGCCGTCCGAGATCACCGCCGCCTCGACCGCCTCGCTCAGCCGGCGGACCTGGAACAGCTCGGCCAACTCGGCGGCCAGCCGCGGCGGTACGGGCAGCAGCGGCAGCCCACCGGCCAGCGGTAGCAGGTCGGGCGCGTCGGCGACGAGCGCGTCGGCGGCGTCCACCACCACGACCTCGCCGTCCCGCACCGCCCGCAACTCATCCGGCAGGGTGACCTGTTCGGGGTCGAGCTCGGCCAACGCGGCATACAGACCGTGGAGTTGGGCCGCGGTGACGGGGCGGTCGGGGTCGGCGAGGCGGGTGAGCAGCTCGGCGCCGCCACCCGGTTCGGCGAGCAGCGCGTCGACCGTGGTGCGCACGCCGAGCGCGCGCAGCACCTGCGCGTCCACGGCCGTGTCGGTCTCGGCCTCGTCGTAGAGCCCGGCCAGCAGCCGGTCGCCGCCGGCGGCGCGCAGGCCGACCGGGCGCCGCCCGCCCAGCACCGGGTGATCGCGCAACCACCAGGCCGCGTAAGGCCGTACAGACTCGGTGGTGCCGTCCGGCAGCAGGACCCGGACCTGTGCCGTCACCGCGTCGCGCAGCGGCGGCCGGGAGAGCAGCGCGAGCGCTTGCGGCCAGGCGTCGTCGTCCACCAGGTCGAGGTCGCGGACGCCGATCACCTCGGTGGCGACCGGTGGCACGTCGGCCTCCGGAAGCTGGTCGAGGACGTCCTCGCACCACACGTCGACGGCGTCGAGCAGCCCGACGTCGTCGGGTTCCGCCCAGTCGGTGTCACGCGGGTCGAGGTCGTCGGGGTCGAGCACCACGTCCTCGGCGCGGACCAGCGCGAAGGTGGCGAGCACGCCCACCGCGGTGAGCGGCTGTTCGCCCCAGCGGTCGGCCAGGTCGGCGTCCACGGCGGCGAGTTCGCCTTCGCGCAGCACGGACTCCAGCGGGCTGCCGGGCAGCACCAGCTCGCCCGCGGGGGCCAGTTCGCCGTCCTCGTCGGGCAGCGCGAGCCCGGCCAGCCACGGCTCGTCACCGGGCGAGAGGCCCGCGTCCCGGGCCAGTGCGAGCACCGCGTCGGCCAACTCCTCCGCGTCCAGGCCCGTTTCGTCGTCCCAGGCGACCCGGTCGTCGTCGAGGGAGGCGGCCACCGCGGCCCGCACCTGCGGGCTGGTCAGGATCGCGCGCGGTGTGGCGGGGGCGGCGCCCAGCTTCTCCAGCAGCGGGTGGGCGGCGTCCGCGTGGGCGACCCGCAGGCCGAGCCGGGCGAGCACCGCCGGGTCCACACCGCCGGCGCGCTCGCCGGAGCCGGCACCGGAACCCGAACCGGAGCCGGAACCGGAGCCGTCGAAGTCGCCCACGCCGTAAGCGTCTTCGCCCCGGCCCGTACCGCCGGCGGCGTCCTCGTCGCCGCCACCGGGCACCGGCAGCAGCACCTGACGCGGGCCGACCACCGTACGGCCGTCGGCGAGCGGGACGGGCAGGCCGCTGAGCACGTCGGGGTCGGTGCCGGCGAGGGCGTCGTAGAGCCGCCACCACCAGTCGGCGGGGCGTTCGGCACCCGCCAGCCGGTCCACCACGTCGGCGAGCGAGAGCCGGGAGACGCCCAACTGGCGCAGCGCGGGACGCCGTTCGAGACTCGCGGGCAGCAGCGTGGGCAGTACCTCGGCGAGCACCCGGACCGCCTCGGCGGTGGCGCCCTCCACGATCTCGGCCTCCACCGGCCGCAGCGCGTGCCCCTCCCCCGCGAGCCGGCCGCCGTCGTCCCAGGCGTCCGGGTCCGGCGCGGGGCCGCCCGCCTCGAGCGCGGCCGCACCGGCCTCCACGGCGCGCGGCAGGAACGGGGTCCGCGGCAGCGCGTCCAGGACCCGGCGGCGCAGTTCGGCGTCCAGTCCGCCCTTGCCGAGCGGTCCCGGCACCAGGTCCACCACGCCGGCGCCGGTCGGCCGCCACCCCGCGAGCAGCCGGACGTACGACTCCGCGGCGCGGTCCAGCAGGAAGTCGGTGAGCGGTCCGGGCGCGGTGTGCCGCCGGGTCGGGTCGAGCGGGAAGGTGGCCAGCAGCAGCGCGGGCAGGCCGAGCGGCTCGTCGGTCGGGGTGGGGGCGTGCACAACGCCCGCGGTACGCGGCGCGGCCGGGGCACCCTCGGGGTCCACCGGCACCGCCCACGTCACCGACCAGACCGGGCGCAGGCGTTCCTCCACCGGGCGGTCCGCGAGCAGTTCGGGCGTCAGCTCGCCGCCACTCGCGTCGACCCGCCAGCGGGCCGGCGCGTCGCGGGAGCTGTCCTCGATCAGCACGTCACCGCCGTCGAGTTGACGCCGGGTCAACGTCCGTACGCCCGATGGCGTGTCGATGACGACCTCGGCCAGACCGGGCAGCGCGAGCAGCAACGCGTCGTCCACGGCGGCGAGCAGACGGTTCGTCAGATCCTCGGCGGAGCCGTCCCGCAGCGGCAGCACCACCACGGTGTCGTACGGGTCCGGGGCGCTGCCTTCGGCGGGGAACGGGAGCCGCAGCAGCGGGACATGGCCGTCGCGGCGGCGCAACTCCTCGACCAGGTCGGGGATGTCGGCGGTGAGCGCGCGGGCCTCGCCGAGCGACCAGCGCACTCCGCCGCTGCGGCTGAGCACGGCGGGCTCGTCGCTGACCGCGAGGACCGCGGCGAAGCCGATACCGAAGCGGCCGACGACCGCCTCCGCGGCGTCGTCCCGCTTGGCGGAGGCGCGCAGCGTGGACAGCGACTCGACGGCGGCCGGGTCCAGCGGGGCGCCGGTGTTGGCGGCGGCCAGGCAGGCGAAGGAGGAACCGGTGCCGTCGGCGGCGCCGGGGTCGGCGTCGTGCAGGGTGAGCCGGAGCCGTCCGGGGACGCCGGCGCGGGTCGCGGCATCGGCGGCGTTCTGGGCGAGTTCCACGATCAGCCGGTCGCGGTGACCGCCGAGCGCGAGGTCCTCCTCGGCGTTGGCGTCCTCGCGGAACCGCGCGGCGGACGCGGACCACGCGGTCAGCACGGCCTGGCGCAGGGAAGCGGTACGGAAGGGGTCCGGCTGGCCTTCCGGGGTCGTGCGGATCACGCCTGGGCGGGTCACTTGGACCTTTCGTCATGCACTGTGCGCTTCGGGTTCCGGCCGCTCCGGGCCCCTTTCAGCCCGACCGTACTCCACTGCGTCCCATGGGTGCTCCGACCCCCTGAAGTGGTCGGTTCTGTCCACCAGGGCCCGAACGGTCCGTTCCGGTCCGCCCGAGCCGTCCGTCCGCCAGGGCTCCCCCGGGGCCGCGCCTGGGGCAGTGCGCGGGCAGCACTCAGGACCGCGCTCGGGACCGCGCTCGGGACCGCGCCTGAGGGTCTCCCCCACGCGTCCCTACGCCGCCCCGTCCGCCGTCGCCGGCTCGGCCCGCTCCGCGGCGGGCAGGGCCCCTCAGGCAGTGCCCCTCAGGGGGTCTCGTCGTCGTCGAGGTCGTCGAGGACCATGGGCGCGGGCTCGGGCGTCTTGGGCATCACGGCGGCCTCGGAGTGGCCGCCGCAGCCGTACGCGAGGGAGACGAGGTTGCCGTCGGCCGGGGAGTACTCGTTCGCGCAGATGCCGAACGCCTGCCCGAGGGAGCCGCCGATCGGCACGAGGAAGCCGCAGCTCACGCAGTTCGCGGGCGCGGCCTGGGCCATCGCCGTCTTCGGGCCGAACTGCTCCTCCCAGCGGTCGGCGGCGGTGTGCAGGCCGTACCGGGACAGCACCCGGGGCCGGCCGAGGCCGAGCTGGCGCGCGACCGAGCGGATCTCGGCGATGCTCGGGACCCCGGTGACCACGTCACCGGCCGTCGACGCTCCGGACCCCGGCGCGGTCACTCCGGCCGCTCCGGCCCCACCGGACGCTTCGCCCTCGGCGGCCCCACCGGCATCCCCGGCCTCCGCCGCCTCGACGGCCTCCTCGATCTCCACGGCCCCCGCGACATCCGCCGCCGCCGACACCGCCGCGGCGCCGTCCCCGGTCCATCCCGGTTCGAGCCGCAGGTCGTCCGCCTCGGTGGGCAGCAGGTCGCCCGGGCCCATGTCGCCCGGCCGCAGCCGTTCGCTCCAGGGCACCCACTCGGGTGCCAGTACGGAGTCCGGACCGGGCAGCAGCACCGTTTCGTCGATCGTCACCGCCTTCGCCCGGGACGCCCGGGTGAGGGTGGTCGCCCACCGCCAGCCCCGGTAGGCGGGCTCGGTGCAGGCGAACAGATGGGTGACCACGCGGTCGCCCTCGGCGACGACGCCGAGGTGCTCGCCGACCGATGCCGCGCCCACCGCCTCCCTCGTCACGGCCAGCGCGACATCGACCGCCTCGGCGCACAGGCGATCAGGGGTACGGCTTCGCATCGCAGGACTCACAGAAATCGTTTCTCTCTCTACGCCGTCTCACGTGTGCGCTCGCGGGCGGGCGGACCCGAGGCGCGATGAACCTCGGCGGAGCGGACCGACGGACCGCTTCAACGCCTGAGTTCACCGCTTCCCCGGCCCTGCCCGAGCGTCATCGGGCGCACCTGTTGTCACCCATTCTGCGCGATCGCACGCTACCGGTGCGCACCATGCGCGCAAAGGAGGGGGTGCGCCGTCTTCCAATTGGGGCAGGATTGCGTCGTGGCACGAACCGTGACCGCGGGCCCAGGGCCCGCACGCAGGGCCGGGCGCGCCCTCGCGAGCGGCGTGGGGCGGTCGGCGGGAGCGCTGCGCCGTCGTATCCGGCGCACGACACACGCGGGCGGTGCGGGCGAGTCGGGCCTGGCGAAACTGATCGAGTTGCACGCGGTCAACTCGGCCGGCGACATGATGATCACCGTCGCGCTCGCCAGCACCGTGTTCTTCTCGGTCCCCAGCGGCGAGGCCCGCAACCGCGTGGGGCTCTACCTGCTGATCACGATGGCGCCGTTCGCCCTGCTCGCGCCGGTGGTCGGCCCGCTGCTGGACCGCCTTCAGCACGGCCGCCGGGCCGCGATGGCGATGTCCATGGTGGCCCGCGCGGTGCTCGCCTGGATGATGGCCGGGATGGTCTCGCACGCCGGCCTCGGGCTGTATCCGGCGGCGCTGGGCAGCCTGGTCGGCTCCAAGGCGTACGGCGTGGTGCGCAGCGCGGTGGTGCCGCGGCTGCTGCCGGATCGCACCACCCTGGTCAAGGCGAATTCCCGGGTCACCCTCTCGGGTCTGCTGGCCACCACGGTGGCGGCCCCGGTCGGCGCGGGGTTGCACAAGATCGGTCCGCAGTGGCCGCTGTACGGGGCCTTCGCGATCTTCATGTGCGGCGCGGTGCTGTGCATGGCGCTGCCGAACAAGGTGGACTCCGCCCGCGGCGAGCGCAGGGCCAGGCTGACCGCCGACGAGGAGGCGCCGGCGGAGCCGTCCGGCGTCCCGGGCCGCAAGCCGGGTCTGCTGGGTGTCGGTTCGTCGGTGCTGCACGCGTTGCAGGGCAACTGCGGGCTGCGCGCGCTGTCCGGCTTCCTGACGATGTTCCTGGCGTTCATGCTGCGCGAGCATCCGATCGGCGGGCTGTCGCCGGAGCTGTCGCTGGGGGTGGCCGTTGTCGCGGCCGGCGCGGGCAACGCGCTGGGCACCGCGCTGGGCGCCTGGCTCAAGGCCCGCGGCCCCGAGGTGATCATCGCGACGGCACTGGTGTGCGCGCTGTCGGTGGCGTCCGTGGCGGCGGGCTGGTTCGGCCTGATCACGGTGGCCGCGGTGACCGCGGTCGCGGGCATCGCGCAGGCGCTGTCGAAGCTGTCGCTGGACGCGCTGATCCAGCGCGACGTGCCGGAGGCGGTCCGTACGTCGGCCTTCGCCCGCTCAGAGACGGTGCTCCAGCTGTCCTGGGTGGTCGGCGGCGGCATCGGCATCGTGCTGCCGCTGAACGGCTCGCTGGGCATGGCGACGGCGGCCTGCCTGGTGCTGGCGGCGTTCCTGGTCGCGGTGCGCGGGCTGCTGGGCGCCGCCCGGCGCGGCTCGTCGACGAAGGCCCGCGTCGCCTGACGGCACAGCTCGTCCACGAAGGCCCCCGTCGCTGAGGGCGCGGCTCGTCGACGAAGGCCCGCGTCGCCTGAGAGCACGGCTCGCCGACCAAGGCCCCCGTCGCCTGAGGGCGCCCCGTCCGCACAACTCCCGGCGGCCGCCCGGCCCGCGCCACCGGCCCGATCTCGGGGGACACGGCCTACCCGCGCGCGGAGTGGAGGCGACCGCCCGGTAGCCTCCTGCCATGAGCATTCGCCGCGCCGCCACCGCCCTCGGTGCCATCTCCCTCGGGTTGATCTCCCTCACCGCCTGCACGAAGCCGACCGCCGAGGCGACGGTGACCGTGGGCAGCAAGTCAGTGATGGCGTCGGCGAGCAAGGCCTGCTACGCCAAGGGCGCGCTGCTGCCGCAGGCGATCTTCGCCAAGTGCCTCCAGGCGAAGCCGACCCACCACATCACCGTCCCGGTCGGCGACCAGGTACGGATCGGCGTGGACCCCTCGATCGGCGACAAGGGCTGGCTGATCGTGCAGAACACCTCGCTCGCCAACGACGAGGTGCTCAAGAACAAGACCTACTTCACGGTGGACAGCGCGGAGCTGTTCCACGTGCAGGACCCGCAGACCGGCCAGACCACCCCGGTGGACAGCGTGACGCTGAACATCGTGGAGTCCGCGGACACCAGCGGCGCCAAGGTCACCCGGGTGATCTCCTTCGAGCTGCGGCGCGACCACTGAGCGACCACTGAACGCCGGCTGAGCGGCAACTGAGCGACGGCTGAGGCCCGCTGCTCAGCCACCGCTGAGCGGCAAGTGAACGACGGCTGAGCGACGGTCGGCCGCGCCCCGGTCCGTCGCCGTACGGATGGGCGGTTGAACGGATGAGCGGTACGACAGCCCCCGCGAACCGCCTGCTGGTGGTGACCGCGGTGGCCGCCGAGCGCGACGCGGCAGCCGCGGGCCTGGCCGCGGTCCTCCCCCCGGGCGCCGTGACCACGGACGCCCCCGATCCCGCCACGGCCCCCGACCCCGGGCCCGCGCCCGCACTCATCGCCACCGTCCTGGCCGGCGGCGTCGGCCCCGGCGCCGCTGCCTCCGCCACCGCGACCGCACTGGCCCGCGCGGAGGCGGCCGGGCAGCCGTACGACCTGGTGCTCAGCGCGGGCATCGCCGGCGGCTTCGCGCCCACCGCACCGGTCGGCTCGGTGGCCGTGGCGAGCGCGATCACGGCGGCGGACCTCGGCGCGCAGACGCCCGACGGCTTCGTGCCGGTCGCCGAGTTGGGCTTCGGCACCTCCCGCCACCTCCCGCCACCGGAGCTGAGCCGGGCGGTGGCCGACGGCCTCGCGGCGGCGTACGGGCCGGTGCTGACGGTGTCCACGGTGACCGGCAGCGCCGAGCGGGCGGCCGAACTGGCGGGCCGTCACCCGGGCGCGGTGGCGGAGGCGATGGAGGGTTTCGGAGTGGCCGAGGCGGCCGCGGCGGCGGGCCTGCCGGTGCTGGAGATCCGTACGGTGTCCAACGCCGTCGGTCCCCGCGACCGGGCCGCCTGGCGGATCGGGGAGGCGCTGGCGGCCCTGACGGCCGCGTTCGGGAAGCTGCCGGCCGTACTGGGAGTTGAGGCACATCATGGGTGACGAGCAGAAGACAGAGCAGCAGCGGCCGGATCAGCGGGCCGGGCAGGACGGGTCGGCCGAACGGGAGTCGGCGTTGCGCATCGCGTACTCCCCGTGCCCGAACGACACCTTCGTCTTCCACGCCTGGGCGCACGGCCTGGTCGAACAGGCCCCGCCGCTGGACGTGTCGTTCGCCGACATCGACATCACCAACGGCATGGCGGAGCGCGGCGAGTTCGACATCCTGAAGGTGTCGTACGCGGTGCTGCCGTGGGTGCTGGAGGAGTACGCGCTGCTGCCCTGCGGCGGGGCGCTCGGCCGGGGGTGCGGGCCGCTGGTGCTGACGAAGGAGGCCGGCACCGACCTGGCGGGGAAGACGGTCGCGGTGCCGAGCGAGCGGTCGACGGCGTACCTGCTCTTCCGGCTGTGGGCGGCGGCCGAGGTGAGCGGCGGCGTCGGGAAGATCGTGGTGCTGCCGTTCCACGAGATCATGCCCGCGGTGCGGGACGGCCGGGTGGACGCGGGCCTGGTGATCCACGAGGCGCGCTTCACGTACCAGAACTACGGCCTGCACAAGCTCGCGGACATGGGCGAGCACTGGGAGGCCACCACCGGGCTGCCGATCCCGCTGGGCGCGATCATCGCCAAGCGGTCGCTGGGCGGCGAGCGGCTGCGCGCGCTGGCCGATGCGGCGCGGGCGTCGGTGCGGCGCGCCTGGGACGAGCCCGAGCTGTCCCGGGAGTACGTCCTCGCGCACTCCCAGGAGATGGACCCCGCGGTCGCCGACCAGCACATCGCGCTGTACGTCAACGAGTTCACCGCCGACCTCGGCGAGGACGGCTACGCGGCGGTGCGCGGGTTGCTCACCCGGGCCGCGGCCGAGGGTCTGGTGCCGCCGCTGCCGGCCGGCGCGCTGGCTTTCGGATAACCGGCGGATTTGTGACGGATGTGACCTGAATTACCGCACCGGGCTTTACCGGAATCCACGGTTCCGGTAAAGCCCGGTTAAAAGGGGGCGCTCGCCGCCGAAGGGTCAGACGTCGAGCTGGTCGGCGACGACGCGCAGCACCGAGGCGATCTTGTGGCCGTGCGCCTTGTCCGGATAGCGGCCGCGCTGGAGCGAGCGCGCGACGTCCTCCAGCAGCGAGGTGAGGTCCTGCACGATCGGCAGCAGCTCATCCGGCTTGCGCCGCTGGGCGGCCGCGACGGACGGTGCCGGATCGAGCAGCGTCACCGAAAGCGCCTGGTCACCGCGTTGGCCCGCGACCACGCCGAACTCCACGCGCTGGCCGGGCTTGAGGGCCGCCACCCCTTCGGGCAGCACCGACGAGTGCACGAAGACGTCGCCGCCGTCATCGCGGGAGAGGAAGCCGAAGCCCTTCTCGCTGTTGAACCATTTGACCTTGCCGGTAGGCACGTCCGACCTCGTCCTCATTGCTCGGTGTCGCCCGAAGTTCTCGGAGCTGATGGAAGTTACTCGAAATTACCCGAACCCGCCGGGGGCTGCTGGAGAATTACCCGAGAGCAGCTGGAAACCGCTCCCGGCAGGTCGTCAGCGGACCGCTCCGGACCCGTCCGAGGACCCGTCGGCAGACCCGTCCGCGGACCCGTCCGAACAGTCGCCGGCAGCGCGCCGACGGCCCGCCACCGTACGACAGGACGCCCGGCGGCCCTGACTCCGTTCCACTCCGTCCACCCCACGGACCTACCCTTGTCGGGTGAGCAAACAAACCCTGGGCCCCGGTGACCTGCTGGTCCGCACCGGCGCCATCACGTTCCTGGTCGGGACCGTTGGCACCGTGGTGACGGTCGCGCCGCTGCTGCTGCACACCAAGCGGCTGCCCACCCCGGCGTACTTCGTGTCGATGCTGATGGGGCTGGGCCTCGCGCTGGCCCTGGTCGGGCTGCTGAAGTCCGCGCTGGCCCAGCGGCACGCGACGGCGGGCGGTGCGGGGGGAACGGCCGTGCTCGGGCAGTCCGTGGTCGGGAAGTCCGGGATCGGGCAGCAGGCGGCCGGGCAGGCCGCCGCGGATCAGGCCGCCGCGGAGCGGTAGTCCGCGAACCAGGCGGGGAACTCCGTCAGGTCGGCCAGCACCACGTCGGCGCCCGCCGCCAGCAGTTCCTTCTCCCCGCACGGCCCTGTCGCCACGGCCACCGACAGCGCGCCGGCGGCACGCGCCCCGCGCACGTCCCCGACGTGGTCGCCGACGTAGACCGACGCGCCGTACTCGACCAGCGCCTCGGCCTTCGCCTCCGCCCACAGCCAGCCGCGCAGTTCGGCCTCGATGCCGACGTGGTCCAGGTGCAGCCGGGCGTTCGGGGCGTGCTTCGCCGTGACGACCAGCGGCCGGCCGCCCGCTGCCCGTACCGCCTCCACCGCGGCCACCGCTCCGGGCATCGCCGGGGTCGGGAGGATCGCGTGGTCGACGTAGAGCGCGCGGTAGCGGTCGCCCATCTCCGCGATGAGCTCGGGCGCGAACCAGTTCGCCAGCTCGTCCTCCAGCGGCGGGCCGAGGCGGGTGACGGCCAGCGCCGAGTCGATGAAGGTGCCCGTCTCCGCGGCCAGCCGGTCGTACACCGCCTTGATCCCCGGGCGGGAGTCGATCAGGGTCATGTCGAGGTCGAACCCGACGGTCAACGGGGCGGCGAGGTCCTTGGTCACCCGCCCATTGTCCCTGACGGCGACGGGACCCACCCCGGTGCCCCCGTTCCCGCCCCGTTCCGTCCTCCGGGGGGACCGGAGGCACCGGAAGGCGGTCCCGGCACCGACAGCACCGGGCGACCCGGAGGGTCCGCCCGGGCCGAGCGCTACGCGGACCTGCGCGCCCGCCAGAGGAAGTACAGGGCGGAGCCGACGGCGGCGACGCGGACCGCGACGGGGAGGTCGTCCCGGATCACGTGGCCCATCTGCCCCTGGGCCACGGGCGAACCCCAGCGGCCCTTGTCACGGCCCCAGAGCCAGACCGCGTAGCCCACGGCCGTGGCCCCGGGCACCCCGAACACCGCGATCTTGGCCTGGGTACGGGTGAGGGTGCGCGAGAGGTATCCGGCCAGCCAGCCGAGCCCGAGCGGAATCCATGAGCCGATCACCACACCGGCGACCAGGAGCGCGGCGGCGCACAGCAGCAGCGGGCTGCCCCACCGCTTCACGCGGGCACGGGCGCCCCCGCCCGCGCCCGCGCCCGGCCGCAGCAGCCCGCGCAGCCCCTTCCGCCCCGTCGGCCCCGCCTCGGCCGGCCCGCCGCCCGCCGCCCCCTCGCCTTCCCCGGGGCCACCGCCCCCTCCCCCCGCGAGGGCACCCGGGAGCGGCCGCAGCTCCTCCCCCGCCTCCTTCCCCGCCAGGTCCTCGTCGTCGAACGGGATGAAGATCCCCCCGGTCATCCCCGGCAGCCCGGCCAGCTCGTCCCCGGCCCGCAGCCGCCCCTCCCCCAGCCCGCCGCCCCACCACTCCGGCTCCCGCTCGCCGCGCGACCGCGGCTTCTCCCGGCGGGAGGCCCGCCGCTCCTCGCGCGAATCGTCACGCGACCCGTCGGACGGCTCCTCCGGCGACCTCTCCCGCGACTTCGGCACCGCCGCCCCGCGCGGCTTCGCGTACGGCCCGTACGTCCCCGGCGCGGGCTCCCCGGCGGGCGGCTCGCCCGCACCGGACCCGGAGGCAGCCCCCGACGCGGCGCCGGCAGCGGACCGGCCCGACCCGCGGGTGCCCGCCGCCGCCTCGACCACCTCGTCCGGGCTGCCGAACCGCCCGAGGATGCGCTGCACCGCCGCCGCGTTGTCCCCCTCGCCCCTGGCCCGGTCGATGTCGGTCCGCAACTGCGCCACCAGCCGCATCCGGTCGGCCGCCGGAAGCGCGGTCTGCGCCAGGTCACCGACCCGGCTGAGGTAGTCGAACACCAGCCGGTCGCTCTCCACGCCCACCGCCGGGCTCCTTCCGCCGTCCGCCGCACCGCCGCCCGCCACGACGACCGTACCCGTCCGCTTACCTCCATGCGGCTAATGTGGGACGGATGGATACGGCAGAGCCGCGCACCCTCGCGGAGGACCTGCGCGCACGTGACGACGACGCGCTGGCCCGCCTCCTGCGCGCCCGGCCAGACCTGCTCACCCCGGTCCCGAACGACCTCACCCAGCTCGCCACCCGCGCCGCCACCCGCGCGTCGGTGCTGCGCGCGCTGGACCAGGTCGACGCGTTCACCCGCCAGGTCGCGGAGGCGCTCGCGGTGGCCGCCGACCCGTGCCCGTACGACGCGTTGCGCGTGCTGATGGCCGGCGCGGACCCGGCCGGGGGCGGCGCCGCCCCGCTCGGCGAGCCGCTGCCCGCCGACCTCGCCGCGGCGGTCACCGCCGCCCTGCCCGGCGCGGTGGAGCGGCTGCGCACCCGGGGCGTGGTGTGGGGCGGCGAGGACCGGCTGCGGCTGGTGCGCGCGGCCCGCGACGTGCTGGCGCCGTCGCCCGCGGTGGCGTCCGCGACCGGGCTCGGCCCGTCCGTCGGCGAGGCCACCTCGGGCATGTCGCCCGCCCGGCTCCAGGAGATCGTGGCCGACGCGGGCCTGCCGGCCACCCACGACCCGGTGAGCGCCACCCGCGCGCTGGCCGAACTCTTCGCCGATCCGGGCGGGTTGGGCCCGCTGCTCGACTCCGCGCCCGAGGGCGTGCGCACCGTGCTCGACCGCCTGGTGTGGGGACCGCCGTACGGCGAGGTGCGGGACGCGACCGCACCCGTACGGGCGAAGGACGCCTCGACCGCCGTGCAGTGGCTGCTCGCCCGCGGCCTGCTGCTGCCGGCCGGCCCGCACAACGTCGCGCTGCCCCGCGAGGCGGCGCTCGCGCTGCGCGGTGGCCGCGCGCACCGCTCCCCGCAGCCGGCGCCGCCGCCGATCGCCCCGGTGCCGCGCACCCCGCGCACCGTCGACCTCACCGCGGCCGGCCAGGCGCTGACCGCCGTACGCACCGTCGCCGAACTGCTCGCCGCGTGGGAGACCGGCGGGCCGGCCGTGCTGCGGGCCGGCGGGATCAGCGTGCGCGACCTCAAGCGGACCGCGGCGACCCTCGACCTGCCCGAGCCGCAGGCCGCCTTCTGGGTCGAACTCTCCTACGCCGCGGGGCTGGTGGCCGCGGACGGCGAGGTCGAGGAGGCGTACGCCCCGACTCCCGCGGCCGACGGATGGGCCCAACTCCCGTCCCAGCAGCAGTGGTCGGTACTGGCCTCCGCCTGGCTGACCGCGACCCGCACCGCAGGGCTGGTCGGCAGCCGGGACCCGAAGGGGCGGGCACTGGCCGCGCTCGGCCCCGACCTGGACCGCCCGCTCGCCCCCCAAGTACGGCGCGCCGCCCTCGACTTGCTCGCCGAGCCGCCGCCCGGCACCGCCGCGGACCGGGACGCGCTGCTGGCCCGGCTGCGCTGGGACCGCCCGCTGCGGCCGGGCGCCGACGCGCTGCGCACCGACCTGCTCGACTGGACCCTCATGGACGCCGAGACACTGGGCGTCACCGGGCGCGGCGCGCTCGCCGCGCACGCCCGGCCGCTGCTGGCCGGCGACCCGGACGCGGCCGCCGCCGCGCTCGCCCCGCTGCTGCCGGAACCACTCGACCACGTGCTGCTCCAGGCCGACCTGACGGCCGTCGCCCCGGGTCCGCTGGTCGCGCCGCTCGCGGAGATGCTGGGCATGCTGGCCGACATCGAGTCCAAGGGCGGCGCCACGGTCTACCGCTTCACCCCCGAGTCGGTGCGGCGCGCCCTGGACGCGGGCCGCAGCGCCGCCGAGTTGCAGTCCTTCCTGACCACCCACTCGCGTACGCCCGTGCCGCAGCCGCTGAGCTATCTCATCGACGACGTGGCGCGCCGGCACGGCGCGCTGCGGGTCGGCGTGGCCGCCGCGTACCTGCGCTGCGACGACGACGCCGTGCTCACCGAACTCCTCGCCGACCGCCGGGCAGGCGGCCTCGGGCTGCGCCGGCTCGCCCCGACCGTGCTGGCCGCGCAGGCCGACCCGGCCACCCTCCTGGAGCGGCTGCGCGCGATGGGCCTCGCCCCGGCCGCGGAATCGCCCGACGGCGACGTCCTGATCACCCGCCCCGACGCCCGCCGCACCCCGCCGCGCACCCCGCCGCTGCCCGTCACCGACGGGCCGCCCGCGCCCGACGACGCGCTGCTCGGCCTCGCGGTCAAGGCGATCCGGGCCGGCGACCGCGCCGCCACCGTCACCCGCAGCGCCCCCGCCGCCCGCGACGGCGGCCTGCCCCGCACCCCCGCCGCCGACACCCTCGCCACCGTGCAGGCCGCCGCCCTCACCGGCGAGTCCCTCTGGATCGGCTACGTCAACGCCGAGGGCGCCGCCACCCAGCGCGTGATCGCCCCGCTCCGCGTCGAAGGCGGCTACGTCACGGCCTACGACCACACCGCCGACGAGAACCGCACCTTCGCCCTCCACCGCATCACCGGCGTCTCCACCCTCGCCGAAGACCCGTCCTGACCCGGCCTGTTCCGACACCCGTCCTGACCCGGCCTCACCCGAAACCCGGCAGTTCCGAAACGGTCAGCTCGCCGTGCCGTCACCGTCGTCGAGCACGGAGCGCCGCAGGAGCGGGAAGTACGCCGGACCGGGCGGCGGTTCCAGGCCGAGCGAGACCGCGAGTTTCTTCGCCCGGCCGCCGAGCCGGACGGCGTAGCAGCGCAGCGCGTACGCGGCGTCGTCGGGGAACCCCGCGCCGTGCAGCCCGGTGACCGTGGCGCGCAGGTGGCCGATCGCGTCCCACGATCCCCCCTTGATCACGACCCGGGCGGTGCCGTGCAGTCCCCTGCGGCGCAGGGACAGCGTCAACTCCAGCCGCCGCGCGGAGTCGAACCACGCCCCCGCCGCCCGCCGGGCCGCGTACCGGACCGCTTCCTCACGGCCGAGGGCCCGCAAGGCCGCCAGCGCCAGCGCCAGCCCGGTGGGAGACCCGAAGCGGTCGGCCACGGCCTCCAGGTTGCTCTTGTACAGGGTCGGGACACGTCCGCCGGCCGAGATCCCGCGGTCGGACAAGCAGGCCCGCAGCGCGAGGGCTTCGGGGAATCCTCCGTGTTCCAGCCAGGCGAGCCGTGCGGCGAGGTCCGCCGGAGCCCTGCGGGCGCCGTAGTCGAACAGCGCGAGGAGGTCCAGATGGCTTCCGATGTCGCGCAGTTGTTCCAGCACCTCGGCGAACGCCTCGCCCGACGCGGTGCCGAACGAGGTGAACACCTCGTCGTAGCGCCCGTCCGCCAGGAACGGCTCTCTGAGCAACGCGAGCCGCGCAGGTGCCGGTTGAGCAGCGATCGCGGACAGCAGCCGGTCACGGTCACGGGTCCGGCCCCGCTCCTCCAACCCCTCCAGCAGCCGCGCGACGTCCTGCGCGGACGACTGGCCGACCTCGTCGAGCAGGGCGTTCGCGTCCACGGGGCGGCCCATCTCGCGCAGGCTGTCGACGAAGTCCACCGCGGCCTCGACCGGGCCGGTGCGGGTCGCCATCGACAACAGCAGGACGGAGTCCTCACCTCGGCCCTGCCGGTACAGCGTCTTGGCGAGTGCCGTCAGGTCCGCCGGAGACATCGCGGCAGCGCACCGCCGCAGCACGGTCGAGGCGTCGGGGCCGAGGCCCGCCGAACGCAGTTCCGCGCAGAGTTCGGCGATGGTCCGCAGATCGGGACGCACCGACGACGCTGACGGGGGAACGGCGCCGGCGATCCACCCTTCGAGGATCGTGGCGGCGTCGTCCTCGTGTTCCGCCTCGTGCATCTTCCGCAGGAGCTGCACGAACGCGGGCACGGGACGCCGTGTCACCGTCTCCTGGGTCCGCAGGTAGAGCGCGAAGGCCCGGTCCTGCTGGCCGATGGCCAGGAGGGCGTCGGCCAGGCGTCCTGATTCCTCCGGGGAGTCCGTGGTGGCGGCCGTGAGGACCCGGTCGGCCTCCGGCTCGAGACCGGCGGACCAGAGCGCTCCTGCCAGTTCGAGGACGTCGTCGGTACTGCTCAGACGCTCGGTCCGCAGGGACAGCAGGCGGTCCGCCTCGGCCGAACGGCCGTTGGAGCGCAGGGACTTGTAGGTGGCCGCGACGACATCGACGGATTGGCCGGCGGCATGGTGCAGGACGCGTGCGGCGTCCGCCGGCTCGTCATCGACGGCGTACAGGGCGTCGAGGTAGTCGGCGACGGCCTGCGGGCCGCGATCGGACAGGGCCGCGGTCACCACACCGGAGGCAGCCCGGTCGTCCGCCGCGCTCAAAAGCGCCGCGAGGGCGGCCACTTCCTGGACCGGACGGCGCGCCGCCCATTCCCGCAGCAGCGCGTCGGCGGCAGCACCGCCGTCCGCGGTCCTCGACCTCGCGGCCTCCTGGACGAGTTCGCGTGGCGTCCGGGCCGGCCCGGTCACCACGTGGGGGGTGCCGGACGGGCTCGCGCCCTGCTCCTCGTCGTCCACCGGTGCGCTCTCCGCCAGGTTCCGGTTCCTGGCGAAGACGAGGGTGCGGCCGGTGTTGCTGAGCCGCTGCTGCGGCAACGGGCGTCCCTTGGCTCGCAGTTCGCCGTACAGGTGCTCGTAGACGTGGGTGGCCTCGATCAGTTCGCCGGCGTCGGGCAGCCCGCTCTCCAGCAGACGGATCAGCTCTCCGGTGAACGCCGTGTACGTCTCGCCGGGCGGCGACTGCGACTGCCGGGTCGCGGAACTCGCGGTGAGGAGGTAGGAGCCCGCGATGCGCGTCTGCTCGGCCATCTGCACCGCCCGGCCGGCGCCGCCCATGCCCCCCTCGAACGCCCGCCCGCCGTAGCAGCAGTCCAGGATCACGACCCGGTTGACGTCGCGCCGGGTACGGAGCACCTCGCCGCGTACGGCGTCGAAGTCGAGTGCGGTGTAGGCCCGTTCGGGATCGGTGCCGGGCAGGGCGAGCAGGAGGCCGTTGACGTCCGGATGGGCCAGACCGTGCCCGGCGAAGTAGACCAGCAGCGTGTCCTCGGCCCTGCGCGCCGCGTCGTGGATCGCGTCGAGGACCTCCTCCCGGGATTCCGGCTGCGGCAGCCGTACGCAGTTCCCTTGCGGCAGGCCCCAGATCGTGGCGTCGGTGAACAACTCGGCCAGCCTGCCGAGGTTGTTCGCGACCGCGGGCAGTTCGTCGAGGGAGGCGTGGTCGTACGACGCGGCTCCGACGAGGACCGCGTACGAGCGGTGCGGATCGGCGAGTTCCCTGTCCCCCTGGGTGGCCATGCGGGCTACTCAGGGACCTGGTCGTCAGGGTCGGGCGCGGGCTGGTCGGGGGCGGGCTGGTCGGGCTCGGGAGGTGGCTCCGGCAGCGCCGCGAGCACCGCCAGGACCCGGCGCACCTCGTCGTCGGTGCCGTTCTCCACGGTGACGGACAGGCCGTCCGAGGCGCGGGTGAAGGTGAATCCCGCGCCGCGCCCGCCGCCGGCTCGCGAGCGGCGCCAGGAGACGTACTGCATCGCCAGGCTCGCGATGGTCGTCGACTCGGCGAGGACGACCTGGATGACCTCCAGGGCTCCCATCGCCCCGGTGCGGCCGGTGGCGGCGTTCTCCAGGCGGACCGACTCGGGCCCGTCCTGGTCGTCCCTCAGCCAGCGGAAGAAGTCGTGCAGGGCAGGAACCTCGTCGTCGTTCGTCGCCCGGATCTCCACCCGCATCTGGAACTCTCCGCCTCCTGGCACACCGCGCGGCCCCTGGGCCGGCCCAGCTCGAAGTGATGGTGCCACAGGGGCGCAGGGGGTGCACACGTTCTCGCCATAGGGGAACGCCCCGCTCCGGTACGGCGCACCGCGAACGCGCACCGCCCGCCGGCGGGTGCCCGGTCAGCGCTCGGGATCGGCGGGGGCGGGCTCCGGAGCCTTGCCGATGCCGTAGCGGTGGTACCAGTGGGGGCGGCGGGGGTGGAGGGCGCGGCCGAGGCGGAGGCCGAGGGCGAGGTAACCGAGCAGGGAGCCGGCGGTGTTGAGGATGACGTCGTCGATGTCGAACGCGCGGCCCTCCACGATCGCTCCCTGGGTGGTCTCGACCATGAGCATCACGAGGGCGGTGACGACGACGACCCGGATCAGCCCGCGGGTGCGCGGGAAGAGGGTGGGCAGCAGGATGCCGAAGGGCACGCCGAGCAGGATGTTGCCGCCGATCTGCTTGACGGTGTCGCGGGTGTCCGGCTGGTCGAGGTAGGCCCGGATCGACGCGCCGGGGCGCAGGTTGGTGTGCACGAGGGCGTCCGAGGCGGGCGACGGCACAAGGGTCACCCGGGCCAGCGCCACCGCGAAGGCCACCATCGCGACCACGAGCACCGCGAGCACCAGCGCCCGGGCCGCCAGCGCGACCGCGGAACGGCGCTGGAGCAGCGGGGCGGGCGGGGCGTCGCGGCGCGCGGCGGACTTGGCGGACGCGGCGGAGTTGGCGGGCTTGGCGGACTTGGCGGGCCCTGCCACCTTGGCCGACTTCGCCGACTTCGCCGGTACGTCGCCGCCAGAGCGCGGCCACCAACCGGGCAACGTACGGCGGGACTTCGGCGCCTGGCCGGCCGTGGCCTTGCGGGGCCGCCCGGCCGCCTGCTTCGGCGAAGAGCCCGGCTTGCGCGCGGACTTGGGCTTCGGCCCCTGCTTCGGCCCCGGCTTCGGCTCCGGCTTCGACCTGGGCTTCGGCTCGGGCTTCGACTTCGGAACGGACTTGGGCGCGGCCTTCCGCGCCGCCCCCGGTGTGGCCGCCCCGCTCGACCCGGAGGACGGGCCGGCACGGAAGAGCGGGACTCGTAGCGCCATGGAACGCGGCCCCCTCGAATAGGCACTGTCCCTGCGGCGCTTACCCCCGACCGGCCGCCGTACGCCGTGGGAAGGCGTGCGGCGGCCGGACCGGCGGCGATCGTACGGATCGTACGAACGGTCATACGCGTGGCGTCAGTTGTGGCGCCCGCGCCTGCGGCTGAACACCACCAGCGCACCGCCGGCGCCCAGCACCCCGACGGCCGCCGCGGCGGCCCACTCGACCTGGGCCGACGCACCGGTGTGCGGAAGGGTCGGCGGGGTCGAGGTGGGCGTGGTCGGCGTCGTGGGCGGGGTGGTCGGCGGGTGGCTGGGGTGGTGCGACGGGTGGTGACTCGGGTGATGGGACGGGTGGTGACTCGGGTGGTGGGACGGCGGAGTCGTGGGAGGGGTGGTCGGAGGCGTCGTGGGGGGCGTCGTGGGCGGCTTCGTCGGAGGGGTCGTCGGCGGCTTGGTGGGCGGCGTCGTCGGCGGGTGGCTGGGGTGGTGCGACGGGTGGTGGCTCGGGTGGTGCGAGGGGTGATGGCTCGGGTGGTGCGAGGGGTGATGGGACGGGTGGTGGGACGGCGGGGCGGTCGGGGGCTTGGTGGGCGGTGTGGTCGGAGGCTTGGTCGGAGGTGTCGTGGGCGGGCAGCTGGTGCTGTCGCTGGGCGACGGGCTCCCGCTCGGCCACGTGTCCCCGTAGCCCGGGGCCGAGGAGCCGTACCCGTCGTCCGGCGCCGTGGAGCCGTACCCGTCGTCCGGCGCCGTGGAGCCGTACCCGTCGTCGGGCGGCGTGGAGCCGTATCCGTCGTCGGGCGCCGTGGAGCCGTACCCGTCCGGCGCCGTGGTGTGCTGTTCGGCAGGCGGCGCGCTGGAGGGGACAGCGCTGGAGGGAGCCGCACTGGAGGGGGCGGAACTGGAAGGGGCGGAGCTGGAGGGTGCCGCGCCGGAGGGCGCCGCACTGTTCGGCCACTGGCTGCCGTTCGGCCACGACGCGTTGTCGCCGCTGGGCGACGACGACGGCGCGGCAGTGTTCGGCGGCCACTCGCTGCCGTTCGGCCAGGACGTGTCCGACGGAGCGGCGGCGGTCCCGAGCGCGGCGGTCGTCCCGCCGTCGTCCGAGGTGGCGGCACCGGCCGGCGAGCCGGGCAGCAGCAGGCCGGCCGCGGCCATGACTGCCGCGCCGACGACTGCCGTGGACGCCGCGGCGGCACGGAACGGCCCCCGGCGGCGCGACGCGGTGGGGGGATTCGTCTGCTGGTGATCCATGGGGGCAGAAAACATCAAATACGACTGTTCATCTTGTATGCAGAGCACATGCCGCGCGCAGATTCCCCTGTCCGGACGCACGCCCCCGCCTCACCCCCGTCCCACCCCGCCTCACCCCCGCCCCCTCCCGCCGCGCTCCGACCGAACCGCGCGGCGAAGTACAGTTGTCTGTTCGCCCGCCATCCGTCGGAGGCCCCCTTGTCCTGCTTGATCGTCCAGAGCGACAAAACGCTCCTCCTGGAGGTCGACCACGAGCAGGCCGACGCCTGCCGCCGTGCGATCGCCCCGTTCGCCGAACTGGAGCGGGCCCCCGAGCACATCCACACCTACCGGCTGACGCCGCTGGGCCTGTGGAACGCCCGGGCGGCCGGACACGACGCCGAGCAGGTGGTGGACGCGCTCGTCGAGTACTCCCGGTACCCGGTGCCGCACGCGCTGCTGGTCGACGTGGCCGAGACGATGGACCGCTACGGGCGGCTGCGGCTGAGCAAGGACCCGGCGCACGGCCTGGTGCTGACCACCACCGACCGCCCGGTGCTGGAGGAGATCCTGCGCTCGAAGCGGGTGCAGCCGCTGGTCGGCGCGCGGATCGACGCGGACACCGTCGCCGTGCACCCCTCCGAGCGCGGCCAGATCAAGCAGGTGCTGCTGAAGCTGGGCTGGCCGGCCGAGGACTTCGCCGGATACGTCGACGGCGAGGCGCACCCGATCGAGCTGGACGAGAACGGCTGGGGGCTGCGCCCGTACCAGCAGCAGGCCGTGGAGGGCTTCTGGCACGGCGGCTCCGGGGTGGTCGTGCTGCCCTGCGGAGCGGGAAAGACGCTGGTCGGCGCGGGCGCGATGGCGCAGGCGAAGGCCACCACGCTGATCCTGGTGACGAACACCGTCTCGGCCCGCCAGTGGAAGCACGAACTGGTGAAGCGCACCTCCCTCACCGAGGAGGAGATCGGCGAGTACAGCGGCACCCGCAAGGAGATCCGCCCGGTCACCATCGCCACGTACCAGGTGCTCACCACGAAGCGGAAGGGTGTCTACCCGCACCTGGAGCTGTTCGACTCCCGCGACTGGGGGCTGATCGTCTACGACGAGGTGCACCTGCTGCCCGCGCCGGTCTTCAAGTTCACCGCCGACCTCCAGGCCCGCCGCCGGCTCGGCCTGACCGCGACGCTGGTGCGCGAGGACGGCCGCGAGTCGGACGTGTTCTCGCTGATCGGGCCGAAGCGGTTCGACGCGCCCTGGAAGGAGATCGAGGCGCAGGGGTACATCGCGCCCGCCGACTGCGTCGAGGTCCGGGTCAACCTCACCGAGACCGAGCGGCTGGCGTACGCGACGGCCGAGACCGAGGAGAAGTACCGCTACTGCGCGACCACCGCGACCAAGCGGAAGGTCACGGAGGCGCTGGTGGCCAAGCACGCGGGGCAGCAGACCCTCGTCATCGGGCAGTACATCGACCAGCTCGACGAGCTGGGCGAGCACCTCGACGCGCCGGTGATCAAGGGGGAGACGACGAACGCGCAGCGCGAGAAGCTCTTCGAGGCGTTCCGGCAGGGCGAGCTGTCGGTGCTGGTCGTCTCCAAGGTGGCGAACTTCTCCATCGACCTGCCCGAGGCGACGGTCGCGATCCAGGTGTCGGGCACCTTCGGCTCCCGCCAGGAGGAGGCGCAGCGGCTCGGCCGGGTGCTGCGGCCGAAGGCCGACGGCCACGAGGCGCGCTTCTACTCGGTGGTGGCCCGCGACACGATCGACCAGGACTTCGCGGCCCACCGCCAGCGGTTCCTCGCCGAGCAGGGGTACGCCTACCGCATCGTGGACGCCGACGACCTGCTCACCGGCTCCGCGGAGGCGGAGGACGTCTGAGCAGCCGTCCGGTGCACGGCCGCGCCGCCCCCGTACGGCTTCGGCCCGCCCGAGTACGGCTTCGGCCCGCCCTCAGTTCGGCAGCGGCAGGTGCACGTAGAGGTAAACGCCGGTCAGCGCGGCCGCCAGTGCCCCGACACCCAGCAGCGGCCGCACGGCGTGCCAGCGGTTCGGCACGGCCCAGCAACCGGCCAGCAGGACCGCCGCGAGCGCCAGCACGCAGGGGTCGACCTCCATCGCCCGGAAGAGCGCGTGGCAGCCGTCCGGCTCGCACGAGTCGGTCGCGAGCGGCGAGAGCATGAAGAAGAGCGCGCCGATCGCCAGGAGCGGGGCGCACAGGACGCTGCACAGCACCGGGACGAAGATCTCGCGGGGCTCCCGCGGGGAGTCGGTGCCCGTGAGGTGGACGGCGTACGGCCAGGGCTCCGGCGGCCGGCCGGCCGCGGTGGGCGGCAGCGCGGGGCGGGGCGGAAGAGGCGGGCCGGACTGGAGGGGCGGGCCGGACGAAGGACTCGCGTCGGGGCCGCGCCCGTCAGGCGGGTGGGGCCGGGCGGGGTCCGGATCGTCGGCCCCGTGGCAGTGCCCTGCGGTGTGTGTCGCCATGGGTCCCATCACAGCGCCCAGGGCGGTCTCGCACATGCGCCGCCGTACTCACCTCGGCGCGGGGAGGCTACTCACCGGTAGCGCTCCGGGTGCTCAGTAACGCTTGCTCTCGGTGCCGAGGAGGACGACCTCGACGGCGGTGGTGACGTACACCTTGACCGCGCGCAGCGCGTTGCCCACGCGGTGTCGGGGGTTGCCGGAGCGGGCACCGATCGCGGTGCCGCCATGGACGCTGGGACCTGGGGGAAGTGTGGTGGAGGCCATGTCTCCACGGTAGGCATCACGCGCACGGCGTACGTCGGGCCATGGGCGGATATCGCACCGGGCGTGTGCGACTTCGGGCGGACCCCCGACCCTGACGGGCCCCTCGGGGTCCCCCCGAGTCCGGCGGCGGGCACCGGGGCGGAAAACGGTTAGCATCGCCGCGACCCGGGGCGTATAGTTCCGCGTCTTGCCGCCTCCCTGACGGGAGTGCCGCCGCCCGGACGGAAACCGGCCGGCCCTTCGTGATCACCACCGCGTGCGTACGCGACGCCGTACGCTCCCACGTATCAGCCGGAGGCAAAGCCGTGCCCTCGCACGCCCGCAACCAGTCCGCCTCGCCGACAGCCGCGGCCCCTTCCTCCGCCCCGCCCGCGGACCCGGCGCCGGCCGACCCGCTGGGCCACGAGCGCGCCCACCTCGCCTCCTCCCGGTCCGCGCTGCGCGCCATGCGGGAGGACGTCGAGGCGCTCGACATCAGCGACGTCACCGGGAACTGGGTCAACGCCAAGATCCTCGCCGGCGAGATCGAGGTGCGCATCAAGGCGCTCGCCGACCTCGCCGGCACCCCGCTCTTCTTCGGCCGCCTCGACTACCTGCGCGCGCCGGGCGTCGAGGCGGCCGAAGGGGGTGCGGGAGAGAGCTTCTACATCGGGCGGCGCCATGTGCACGACGCCGACGGCGACCCGATGGTCATCGACTGGCGCGCCCCGGTCTCGCAGCCGTTCTACCGCGCCTCCCGCGCCGAGCCGATGGACGTGGCGCTGCGCCGCCGCTTCGGCTACACCGGCGGCGAGCTGACCGCGTACGAGGACGAGCACCTGACCGACGCCACCGAGGAGGACCGTTCCAGCAAGCTGCTCCAGTCGGAGATCGAGCGGCCGCGCGTCGGGCCGATGCGCGACATCGTGGCCACCATCCAGCCCGAGCAGGACGAGATCGTGCGTGCCGGGGTGGGCGGCAGCGTCTGCGTGCAGGGTGCGCCGGGCACCGGGAAGACCGCGGTCGGCCTGCACCGGGTGGCCTACCTGCTGTACGCGCACCGGGAGCGGCTGGCCCGCACCGGCACCCTGGTGATCGGGCCGAACGCGTCCTTCCTCCAGTACATCGAGCAGGTGCTGCCCGCGCTCGGCGAACTCCAGGTCAAGCAGGCGACCGTGGACGACCTGGTGGCCCATGTCGAGGTGCGCAGCACCGACTCGGCGGCCACCGCGCGGCTCAAGGGCGACGCGCGCATGGCGGAGGTGCTGCGGCGCGCGGTGCGCTCGGGCATCACCATGCCGAAGGAGCCGGTCGTGGTGGTGCGCGGCTCCCGGCGCTGGCGGGTGCCGGCGTACGAACTGGAGGAGATCGTCCGGGAGATGGCCGGCCGCGACATCCGCTACGGCGCCGCCAGGGACGCGCTGCCGCAGCGGATCGCGCACGCGGTGCTGGTGCAGATGGAGCGGTCCGGCGAGGCGCCCGACGACCGGGTGCAGGACGCGGTCGCCCGCAACCCCGCGGTCAAGGCCGCGGTCAAGGCGTGCTGGCCGCCGGTCGACCCGGCCAAGACGGTGCTGCGGCTGCTGTCCGACCCGGAGTTCCTGGCCTCGTGCGCCGACGGGCTGCTCTCGCCGGAGGAGCAGCGGGAGGTGCTGTGGGCGAAGCCGGCCCGCGGACCGGCCTCGGCGAAGTGGTCGGCGGCCGACGCGGTGCTGATCGACGAGGCCACCGACCTGGTGCAGCGCACCGGTTCGCTCGGGCATGTGGTGCTCGACGAGGCGCAGGACCTCTCGCCGATGCAGTACCGCGCGGTCGGGCGGCGCTGCTCCACCGGGTCGGCGACGATCCTCGGCGACCTCGCGCAGGGCACCACGCCCTGGGCGACCGCCTCCTGGGCCGAGGCGCTGTCCCACCTGGGCAAGCCGGACGCCCGGGTCGAGGAGCTGACCCGCGGCTTCCGCGTACCGCGGGAGGTGATCGCGTACGCGTCCAGGCTGCTGCCGGCCATCGCTCCCGGGCTCGCGCCGGCGACCTCCGTCCGTGAGTCGCCCGGCGCCCTGTTCGTACGGCCGACGGCCGAGGACGGGCTCGACGCGGCCGTGCTGGCCGCCTGCCGCGAGTCGCTCGGCTACGAGGGCTCCATCGGCCTCATCGCGGCCGACCCCCGAATCCCGGCACTGGCCGCCGCGCTCGACGCCGCCGGCCTGCCGTACCTCTCCCCCGGCGAGGAGACCTCGGCGACCGCCCGGCTCACCCTGGTCCCCGCGTCCCTCGCCAAGGGCCTGGAGTACGACTACGTGGTCATGGACGACCCCGCCGCGATCGTGGCGGCCGAGCCCGACGAACGGACCGGCCTGCGCCGGCTGTACGTCTGCCTCACCCGCGCGGTGTCGGGCCTGACGGTGCTGCACGCCGCCCCGCTGCCGGGCGCCCTGGCGGAAGTCGGCTGACCCCGCGCCGAGCCCGGCAACTCCAGCCGCGCGGACCTATCCGACGGCCACCGCTGAGTCGAGGGCCTCGCGCCAGGTGCGGACGGCGGCGACGTCGACGGGGGCGGCCCATCCGCCGGGCCGCACCGCGCCGCCGACGTGGAAGCCGCTGAGTCCGGCCGCGCGCAGGGTCGGCACGTGGTCCAGGAGCAGGCCGCCGCCGACCAGCAGCTCCGGCTCGTATCCGGGCTCGCCGGCCCGCGCCGACTCGTCGCACAGGACCGGCAGCCCGGCCGCCACACCGTCCGCCGATCCGGCGGTGAGGTAGGTGTCCAGGCCGGGCAGCCCGGCGAGTTGCAGGCGCAGCGCGTCGCGGTCGGCGGCCCGGTCCATGGCGCGGTGGAACGTCCAGCCGCAGCCGTCGATCACGTCGACCAGCGCGTGGATCGCGTCGAGGTCGGCCCGGCCCCGCGCGTCGAGGAAACCGAGCACGAACTCGTCGGCGCCCTCGGCCCGCAGGCCCTGCGCGGTCTCGCACAGCACGTCCAGCTCGCGGGCGTCGCCGGCGCTGAACCCGTCGGACAGCCGCAGCATGACGCGCAGCGGAATCCGCACCGCCGCCCTGATCGCGCCGAACGTCTCCCGGGAGGGCGTCAGCCCGTCCGCGGCCATATCGGTGACCAGTTCGAGGCGGTCGGCCCCGCCGTCCTGGGCCGCAACGGCATCCTCCGCGCCGAGGGCGATCACCTCGAAGATTGGTCTAGACATATGAGCAAGAGTGCCACACCAGCCCCTCCCGCGCGAGGGCCGGGTCCCGCGCCACGGCCCGGAAAAACCGGCCGGGCGGGCGGACTATGCCTCCAGCAACTCCAGTTCGGTGCCGACGTTGCGGCGGGCCACCGGCTCCCAGTGCTCGCGTCCGTACGCCGTGCGGAACAGGTTCGGCAGCGCCAGCAGCCGTCGCAGCACCTCGGCGCGGCCGGTCCGGAAGTCCTCGTCCGGCACGAAGGCGTACTCCTCCCGGACGGCGGCGGCGTACCCCGCGTACGCCGCCGGGTCGCCGGCCAGCACCGCCAGGTCCGCGTCGCACAGCACCTCGCCGTCGGCGTCGCCCTCGGCCGGGTCGTGGTCCACGGTCAGCAGCACCAGCCGGGCGACCTGCGCGACGCGCTCCGGGTCCACCCCGGCCTCGGTCAGCGCCCGTTCGGCGAGCGCGGCGCTGCGCTCCTCGTTCTCGCTGCGCTCCGGGCGGTAGACCACGTCGTGGAACCACGCGGCCAGCGCCACCGTGTCCGGGTCCTGCGCGTACACCGTCAGCTCCGTCACCCGTGCCAGTACCGCGACCAGGTGGTCCAGCGTGTGGTAGCGGCGCTGCGGCTCCGCCCAGCGGGCCAGCAACTCCCGCCCGTACACGGCCGGATCGGGCTCGTCCGCCGCTCCGTTCCGGCAGCGGCGCAACAGCTCGCACCACTCCGCGAGCAGAGCGGCGTAACGGGGATGGGCTTCGGCTCGGCTCTCGGGCATGCGGATCATTGTCCACCGCGCTCCCGGGAGAGCACGGGTGCCCCCCGACGCGGGTTCCCCTCCCCCACCCGAGTGCGCCGGGCGCCAGGGCCCTACCGCACCAGGCAGGACGGGCCGGGCGCGCCCACCCGCGTCAACAGCTCCCGGGCGTCGGGCTTCGCCTGGAGCCCGGCGAGCAGCAGCAGCCACAGGTCGTAGAGCCGGTCCTCGATCTGGTCGCGCCCGTCGAGCGCGTCGGAGACCGTGTGCATCCCGAAGAACGCGTAGACGACACCGACCGCGGCCGTCTCCGGGGCGAGCCCGCCCGCCAGTTCGCCCTGTTCGGCCGCCTCCCGCAGCAGCGACCCCACGGTGTCGATCCACCCGAGGAACGGCGCGGGCAGCGGCGTGTCGATGGCGCGGCGCTCGGTCCACAGCCGCGACCCGGCCCGCACCACGACGTCGTCGCGGAAGGCGCGGGCGACCGAGAAACTCAGCGCCACCAGCCTCTCCAGCGCGGATTCGTATGACCGGTGAATTCCGGAGATCATCTCCGGCCAGGTCGCGAAGTGCGCCTCGACGACAGCGAGCGCCAGCTGCTCCTTGTTGCCGAAATGGAAGTAGATCGCCCCGCTGGTGCGCCCGGAGAGCGCGCTGATGTCGCTGATACTGGTGCCGGCATAACCGCGTTCCTCGAACAGCCGCGCCGCGGCCTCCACGAGACACCTGCGCGTCGTCTCCGCCCGTCCCTGCACGATCACCCCGGTAGCCGCTTCGTCGCCGACCCCGGCAATCTAGCGCGTCGCGAAGACCGATCCCTACCGGGTTCCGGATGACGCACATGCGAATCAGCCGGACGTGAGTTCTTCTTATGGTATGAATCATTCGGTCGGGGATGGGTCCGGACGGAACTCCGGACAGGACGATTCACCGGGCTTGAGCTGGTCCCGCACGGTCGCCAGGGAAATGGTGCACCGGTCGTCCGTCGCCGAGGTGCTGCTGACGGACGTACGGCCGGACGGCACCGGGGGGTTCGAGGCGGCGGCGTGCTGGCCGCGCTCGCACGCCACCTTCCCGCGCGACGGCTCGGACCTGCACAGCCCGCTGCTGGTGGTCGAGACACTGCGGCAACTGGGCATCTACCTGCCGCTGCGCTACTTCGGCGTCGCGCCGACCGCGCATCTGCTCATCGGCGATCTGTACTTCGCACTCGCCCCGGACCGGGAGCCGCGGGTCGGCCACGGCGGCACCGAGGTGACCTGCGCGATCGCGGTGCGCAAGGTGCGCCGGGACGCCGACGGCGCGGTCACCGGGCTGCGGCTGGACGTCCGCTACGCCTGCGCCGGGACGGACTTCGCCCGGGCCGGCGGCGGCGCCCGCTTCGTCGACCCGGACGGCTACCGCGCCGTACGGAACCGGTACGACGACGACGCCGAGCGCGCGGACCCGGCTCGGCTCCCGGCTCCCGGCCGGGCTCCCGACCCGGCACGGGACCCGGCCTCGAAACCGGCCGCGAACCGGGCCGCGAACCCGGCCTCGAACCCGGCCTCACGCCCCGCTCCGGACGGCCGCCCCGAGCCTTCCGCGCTCGCGGTCACCGGGCACGGCGACGTGGTGATCGCCCGCCGCCACGGCGGCCTCGCGATCGAACCGGCCGACCCTCGGCACCCGTTCTTCTTCGACCACGCCAGCGACCACGTGCCCGGGATGGTGCTGCTGGAGGCGGCCCGGCAGGCCGCGGCCGAGGCCAGCGGCGGCGCGCTGCTGCGGCCGGTCTCCGGACGGCTGGTGGCCACCCGCTTCACCGAGCACGCGCCGGCCGCCCGGATCGAGCCGGTGCCGCACCACCGCACCTGCGTCTTCCGGGTCCGGCAAGGACCCGCCTGCACCGCATACGGGGTGCTCGGATACGGCCGACACGCGGTGTGACTTATTGCATTCGCTTGACTACCTTACGCGGTCGTCCATAACGTAACGATCGATATGTTCTCGGTGGTGCCCTCCGAATTCCGCGCCGTCCGCGGGATTTCCGGACGCCTTCGCCGAGAGCCCGCGCCTGCCTGACGAAACAGCGCACAGCCGTCCGTCGCCCGCATTCCCGGCGACCACCCTCAGCGCGTTCAGGCATTCTCGAACGGACTTGCCCCCATGACCCCTCACCCCCTCTTTTCCTGGACCCCGGCGGCGATTGTCTTCGACTGCGACGGCACCTTGATGGACACCGAGCGGCACTGGCAGGACGCCCGCGATCTGACCCTGCGCGATTTCCAGCTCGTGACGGAAGACGGATTCGCCGAACGCAGCAAGGGCCTGCACTACACCGAATGCGGTCAGCTCATGGCCGACGAATCCGGGCGGCCAGAACTCGGCGGCGAACTCACCGAACGGCTGCTCGGCCATTTCCGCACGCTCGTCGCCGCGGACCCGCAGACGATGCCCGGCGCGGGCGAACTCGTCGCCAACGCAGCGAAGTTCGCGCCTCTGGCGGTCGCCAGCAACTGCCCGCTGGACGTCGTCGAAACGTGCCTGCGCACCGCAGGGCTGCGGCAGCACTTCGACCACATCGTGGTGCCGGGACCCGGCATCCGCCCCAAGCCCTACCCCGACGTCTACCTCACCGCCGCCCGCCTGTGCGGCTCCGCGCCCACCGACTCCCTCGCCGTCGAGGACTCCGCGTGCGGCATCGAGGCCGCCACCCGCGCCGGCCTGCGCACCATGGGCGTCGGCCCCTGGCCCGGGGAGGACCTCGCCGCCACCGTCGACATCTGGGTCGCCTCCCTCGACGACCCCAACATCTTCTCTTGGTCGTCACGCTGACCGGTAAGGAGCCGGGAACCGTACGACCAGCCCACCACCGGCGGGTGGTCCTGGAGTTGAGACCAGTGCCACCCGCCCCGGAAGGCCGGGCCGGGCCGATCAGGCCAGGTACGGCGTGAGAGAGGGAACCGTGGTGCCCGCGGAGGCGAAGAGCAGGGCGATCCCGACCGCCCCCGGGTCGGGCACGCCCGCCGCCCGCTCGCCGAGGTAACTCGCCCGCCCCCGCCGCGCGGTGAGTCGAGCGGTGCTCCGCACCCCGCCCCACGCGGCGTCGGCCGCGCCGGCGACCGCGGCGCCGGGATCACCCGGCACCGTACGAGCCCGCGCGGCCAGCGCCTCGCAGGCCGGCACCAGCGCGTCGACCAGCGTCTTGTCACCGACCGCCGCCTCCCCCACCCGCTGGATCGCGGCGAGGCCGTTGCCCGTGCCGACCGCCAGCGCGGCGGCGGGCGCCCCGTCCCGGGCAGCGGCGACGGCGACCGCGACCTCCTGGAGCAGAAGGCCGAACAGCGGGCCGCTGGTGCCCCCGACCTCGTCGAGGAACGCGGAGGCGGCCGCCTCCAACGGCCAGGCGGGCGCCGGTGGAACCGCGGGCAGCACCGGTACGTCGGACGCGTCGAGCCGCCGCAGCGCGGCCTGCAGCCCGGCCACCAGGTTCGCGCCGAAGTCACCGTCGCCGACCTGCTGGTCGAGCGCGGTCAGTTCGGCCTCGGTCGCGGTCGCGGAGGCCGCGAACCGGCGCACCCACGCGTCGGTGAACCCGGTGAAGTCGATGGGCCGGAAGGGCTCGGAGAACTCGGTGTCGGTTGATGTGAGCATCGCTGCATCTCCCGTCGTTGCCTGCCCGCTGGTCGTGGTGAGCACCGTGGTGGGCACCCGGTCGCGGCCGCCGTCAGCCCGCCCGCCCGCACCACGCGGGTGCCGAGGCCGGCGCGTCGTAGTACGCGAGCGTCGCGTCGTCGGCGGCCAGCAGCGTGAGCGAGAAGCCCCGCATGTCCAGCGCCGTCACGAAGTCGCCGACGAGGGTCCGTACGGTGGTGGCGCCGCGCTTGTCCAGCAGCCGCGTCACCTCGCCCAGCACCGCGTACAGCTCCAGACGGGTGACCCCGCCCAGTCCGTTGACGAGGAGCACGACCTGCGCCCGGGGGCCCAGGTCCAGGGAGTCGGCGAGGGCGGCGACCATGTCCTCGGCGAGGTCGCGCAGCGACATCTCCCCGAGGGTGCGGCGGGCCCGCTCGCCGTGGATGCCGACGCCGTACTCGATGGCGCCCGGCGGCAGGTCGAAGGCGGGGCGGCCGGTCGCGGGCGAGGTGTGCGCGCCCGAGGCGACCGCGAGGCTGCGGCACCGGCCGGCCACGTCCGTGCCCAGCGCGACCAGTTCGGCCAGGCCCATCCCGGTGTCCGCGGCCGCGCCGAGGATCTTCTCGACCAGCACGGTCGCGCCGGTGCCGCGCCGGCCCGTGGCGACCTCGTCCGACTCGGTCGCCACGTCGTCGTCGATCAGCACCCGGCCGCAGGCGATGCCCTCCCGGGCGAGGCGTTCCGCGGCGATCCCGAAGTTGATCTTGTCGCCGGTGTAGTTCTTCACCACGTGCAGCACCCCGCCCTCGCCCGCGACGGCGCGCGACGCGGCGAAGATCTGGCGGTTGTGCGGTGAGGCGAAGACGCGGCCAGGGCAGGCGGCGTCCAGCATTCCGGTGCCGACGTATCCGATGTGCAGCGGTTCATGGCCCGAACCGCCGCCGGAGACGAGGCCGACCCTGCGGGTCGGCGCCGGCTTCAGCGCCCGTACAAAGCCGTCCCGCTCGTCCCAGCGCACGTCTTCCGCGTGCGCCCGGGCGAAGCCGGCCAGCGCGTCCCCCACCAGTTCGTCGGCCACGTTCACGAAGTAAAGGCCCATGAGACGACCTCCTGTCCCCTCATGCTGAGCGGTCCTGCGGATGGCGGCAACCGGACCCCCCGAACGCCCCCGTCCTCCCTGCTCAGGGCCCACCTCCCGGTGGAGGGCCGCCGGCCCCGGCCTCCATGCCCCTGAGCGGCTGCGGGTTCCTCCGCGAAAAGAGCCGCACGAACCCAGGGGCGCGGGGAACGGCGCGACCGGCCCACCGGCGGGCGGTCCCGGGGGCGGCAGGACAACCCAGCCCGGGGGTCCTGTCACCCCCGGTCAGGGGACGCGTGGCGGCCGGGGGTGACCCCGAAGGCGTGCCGGAAGGCCTCGATGAACGCGCTCGGGTTGGCGTACCCGCAAGCCGTGGCCGCCGAGGTGACGGACTGCCCGGCCGCGAGAAGCATCAGCGAGTGGTGGAGCCGCAACTGCGTCCGCCACTGCGGAAACGTCATCCCCAGTTCGCGCCGGAACAGCCGGCTGAGCGTCCGCTCACCGGCGCCCACCGCGGCCCCCAGCTGCGCCAGCGAGCGATCATCCGCCGGATCGGCGTGCAGCAGCCTCGCCACGGCGCGCAGCCGATCGTCGGAGGGCGCCGGAAGATGCAGCGGCAGCGCGTCCACCCGCCGCAGCTGATCGAGGGTGACCCGTTCGAGGTCGGCCCGCTGAGCCGCGGTGTAGGGCGGGTCCGCGGGGCCGGGCGTGTCGCTGAGGGCCACCACGAGCTCGCGCAGCAGCGGCGTGACCGCCACGACCGTCGGCCGGTCGCCGCCGAGCGGGCCGAGCCGGGGCGCGAACGACAGCGTCCGCATGTCCGTCGGGCCGTGCGCCTCGTGGGCGTGCGGCACCCCGGCCGGAATCCACACCGCGCGGTACGGCGGCACCACCCACGCCCCGAGCGGCGTGGACACCCGCAGGACGCCGCGGCTGGGGTGGATGAGCTGGTGCACGGCGTGGTGGTGCCAGGCGATCCGCTCGCGGTGGACCAGCTTCTGGCGGGTGGCGGCGTCCAGCGGGCGCGGCCCGGGCGCGTCGGGAACCGGCGGTCCGGGCCGGCGGGGCGGTTCCCCGGCCGATTGGCGGGTTGTCGGCATAAGTAGACAGAGTATCGGTAGTCGACCAGTGTGCCCACTCGGCAGGCTGCGGATATGACCCAGACCGCCGACACGGCAACACCTCGACCGGACTCCTCCGGCCCCCCGGGGCCGGCCCCCGCCCGCACCACCTGGCAGCGGATGCGCGTGTGGGGCATCGCCCACGCCGTCGACGACCTCTACCAGGGCCTGGTCCCGGCGACCGTGCCGTACTTCGTCCTCGACCGGCACTACGGCTACGTCGCCGCGTCCGGCCTCACCCTCGCCGCCACGCTGGGCAGTTCGGTGCCGCAGCCGTTCATCGGGCTGGCGGTGGACCGGATGCGGCTGGGCTGGCTCGCGGGCGTCGGCGTCGCCATCGCCGGGATCAGCCTCGGCCTGTCGGGACTGGTCCCGTCGTACGCCGCCGTGTGGTGCCTGATCATGCTCTCCGGGCTCGGCATCGCCATGTTCCACCCGGCCGCCGGGAAGTCCGCCCGCGAGGACGCCGGGGACAGCGCCGCCGCGATGAGCGTCTTCGCGGCCGGCGGCAGCGTCGGCTTCTTCCTCGCGCCGGTCCTCGCCACCCCCGCGCTGATCGCGTGGGGCGTCGGCGCCACCGCCCTGTTCATCCCGCCCGCCGTCCTCACCGGGTACGTCCTGCTGCGCCGCCGCCGGCGGCACGCGGTTCCCGCGTCGGCGGCGGCCCGCGCCGGAAAGGACCGCTGGGGTCCGTTCGCCGCGCTGACCTGCCTCGAAGTGGTGCGCTCCGTGGCCTTCTTCGGGGTGAACACGTTCATCGAGCTGTACTGGATCAGGCATCTGCACGCCTCCCGGGGGCTGGCCGGGGCCGCGCTCACCGTCTTCCTCGCCGGCGGGGTCGGCGGGACCCTGCTGGGCGGGCGGATCGCGGACCGGATCGGCATGGTGCGCACCGTGCAGCTCGGCGGCGCGCTCGCGCTGCCCATGCTCGCCGGGCTCGTGCTCACCCCGGGCAGCATCGCGCCGCTGCTCTTCGCGGTCCTCACCGGTGTCTGCCTCAACCTCCCCTTCGCCGTCCTCGTCAAGCTCGGCCAGGACTACCTGCCCACCCGCCCCGGCACCGCGGCCGGCGTCACCCTCGGGCTCGGCGTCAGCATCGGCGGGCTGCTCTCCCCGGTCCTCGGCCTCATCGCCGACGCCCACGGTCCGCGCGGCGCCCTCACCGCCCTCCTCGTCGTCCCGCCCGTCGCCCTGGCACTGGGCCTCCTCCTCCCCGAGCCGTCCCGTACGGCGTGACGGCCCGCGCGTCCCCTCGACCCGTGCCTCCCTTCGACCCGCGCGTCCCCTTGACCTCAAGCCCGCTTGAGGTCGCAGGATCGTCCGCATGGACACCCCTCTGGAACCGCAGACCGCCGTCAGCACCCTCGTGAGCCGCTACTTCCGCGCCCTCGACGAGCGGGCGTTCGAGACTGGGTGGACCGCCGCGTTCTTCACCGAGGACGCGGCGGTCCGGGCCCCCGTGGGCGCCGTACGCGGAAGGGAGGCGATCGCCGCGCAGGCGGAGGAGGCCGTGCGCCGGTTCGACCGGACCCAGCACATGTCGACGGACGTGCTGGTGACGGCCGCCGCGGACGGCGCGACCGCCGACGCGTCGTGGAACGCGCTGATGACGCACCTCCACCCGGACGGCCGGATCTTCACGGTCGGCGGGCGGTGCCGCGCGGCGCTTCGCCGTACGGCCGGCGGCTGGCGGTTCGGCGACCTGTCCATCACCCCGGTGTGGACCGACGGTGAGCCCCCGCACCTCCCGCCGCGGGCATGACCGCGCCGCCGGTGGGACAGTGGAGCCGTGGGCAATGATCGCGAAGGCGCCTCCGACCCGTACGTGCGGGTCAGGGGCGCGCGGGTGCACAACCTGGACGGGGTGGACGTCGACGTCCCGCGTGACGCGCTGACCGTCTTCACCGGGGTCTCCGGGTCCGGAAAGTCGTCGCTGGCCTTCGGCACCCTCTACGCCGAGGCCCAGCGGCGCTACTTCGAGTCGGTCGCGCCGTACGCCCGCCGGCTGATCCAGCAGGTGGGCGCGCCGAAGGTGGAGGAGATCAGCGGGCTGCCGCCGGCCGTCGCGCTCCAGCAGCGGCGCGGCGCCCCGAGTTCGCGCTCGTCGGTGGGCACCGTGACGACGCTGTCGAACCTGCTGCGGATGCTCTTCTCGCGCGCCGGGTCGTACCCGCCGGGCACCGCCGAGCGGCTGGACTCCGACGCGTTCTCGCCGAACACCGCGATCGGCGCGTGCCCGGAGTGCCACGGCCTGGGAACGGTGCACCGGGTCACCGAGTCCTCGCTCGTCCCCGACCCGTCGCTGAGCATCCGCGAGCACGCGATCGCGGCCTGGCCGGGCGCCTGGCAGGGCAAGAACCTGCGCGACGTGGTGGACGCGCTCGGCTACGACATCGACCGGCCGTGGCGGGAGTTGCCGCAGGCGGACCGGGACTGGCTGCTGTTCACCGACGAGCAGCCGGTGGTGACCGTGCACCCGGTGCGCGAGGCCGGGCGTATCCAACGGCCGTACGAGGGAAAGTTCATGAGCGCGCGGCGGTATGTGATGCGCGCGTTCTCCGAGTCGAAGAGCCCCGCCACCCGGCGGCGCGTGCAGCGCCATCTGGAGAGCGCGGTGTGCCCGGTGTGCGGTGGCAAGCGGCTGCGGCCCGAGGCGCTGGCGGTCACCTTCGCGGGCCGCGACATCGCGGAGCTGGCCTCGCTGCCGCTGGCCGAACTCGCCGGTGTGCTGCGGAAGACCGCGGGCCTCGCGGCACCGGGCGCGGCGACCGCCTCGGCCGGTTCCGGCGAGGCCACCGAGGCCGCGGTCTCCCTCGCGCAGGACCTGGTGGCCCGGATCGAGGTGCTGGTCGGCCTGGGCCTCGGCTACCTGGGCATGGACCGCCCGGCCCCGACGCTCTCGCCCGGTGAACTGCAACGGCTGCGGCTGGCCACGCAGTTGCGGGCGGGGCTGTTCGGTGTCGTCTACGTCCTCGACGAGCCCTCGGCAGGGCTGCACCCGGCGGACACGGAGCCGCTGCTGGCGGTGCTGGACCGGCTGCGGGCGGAGGGCAACACGCTGTTCGTGGTGGAGCACGACATGGACGTGGTGCGCCGCGCGGACTGGGTGGTCGATGTGGGCCCGGGCGCGGGCGAGCAGGGCGGCCGGGTGCTCTACAGCGGGCCGGTGCCGGGGTTGGCGGAGGTGGCGGAGTCGGCCACCCGGAAGTACCTGTTCGGGGACGGCGGTACGGCCGGGGCCGGCGGCGGGGAAACGGCCGGGGCCGGGGCCGGGGTGCGGCGTGAACCGCGGTCGCCGGCCGGGTGGTTGCGGCTGCGCGGGGTGAACCGGCACAACCTGCACGACCTCGACGTCGATGTGCCGTGGGGGGTGTTCACCGCGGTGACGGGGGTGTCGGGCTCGGGGAAGTCCACGCTGGTCAGCCAGGTGCTGGCGGAGGTGGTCGCGGCGCGGCTGAGCCCGGAGGGGGGTGCGGGCGAGGAGGCGGAGCCCGCGGACGGGGAGGGGGACGACCCGTGGGAGGGCGCGGGCGGACCGGGGACGGGCGGACCGGGGACGGCTGTCGCGCGGGTGCGGTCGGTCGAGGGCATCGAGGTCGTGGACCGTCTCGTCCGCGTGGACCAGCGGCCCATCGGCCGTACCCCGCGCTCGAACCTGGCGACGTACACCGGCCTGTTCGACGCGGTACGGCGGGTCTTCGCCGGCACCGACGAGGCGAAGGCGCGCGGCTACACCCCGGGGCGGTTCTCGTTCAACGTGGCGTCGGGCCGCTGCGAGACCTGCCAGGGCGAGGGGTTCGTCGCCGTCGAACTGCTCTTCCTGCCCGGCACGTACGCGCCCTGCCCGACCTGCCACGGCGCCCGCTACAACCCGCGGACGCTGGAGATCACCTATCACGGACGGAACATCGCGCAGGTGCTGGACATGTCGGTCGACACCGCGGCGGGGTTCTTCGCCGACGTGCCCGCGGCCGAGCGCAGCCTGCGCACGCTGCGCGACGTCGGCCTCGGCTATCTGCGACTCGGCCAGCCGGCAACGGAGTTGTCCGGCGGGGAGGCGCAACGCATCAAGCTGGCCACCGAGTTGCAGCGGGCCCGGCGCGGCCACACCCTCTACCTCCTGGACGAGCCGACGACCGGCCTGCATCCGGCCGACACCGACCTGCTGATGCGGCAGTTGCACGGGCTGGTCGAGGCGGGCAACTCGGTGGTGGTGGTCGAGCACGACATGGGCGTGGTGGCCGGCGCGGACTGGGTGCTGGACCTGGGGCCCGGCGCGGGTGACGACGGCGGCCGGGTGGTGGCGGCCGGGTCGCCGGCCGTGGTGGCCGAGGCCGAGGGCAGCCGGACGGCGGGGTACCTCGCCCGGCGGTTGGCGGCCCGGGCCGGAACCTGACCGGTGGGCCGGAACCCGACCGGCGGGACCCGACCGGCGGCGGGCCGGAACCTGGCCGGCTGCGCGGCGGGAGGAGCCCCCTCCGCGCCTCCCACCACGCCGACCCGCAGGCGCCCCCACACCCCCGGATCACCGGTATGCGAATTTCGCATCTAAACCCTCAAATTGTCAAGATAATTTGAGGAGCATACGAGCCCACAATGGCAGTGGACGGCCCGTCAGCGGCTGTCGGGTGACACCGTTCCGAGCAGGTCCGCCGCGGTCCGCCGTCCGGTCCCCGGAAGTGCGTCGAGCGCGGCGGCGATGCGCTTCTCCTCGAACGTGAAGTGCGACTCCAGGATGGCGGCGAGTCCGTCGAGTTCGCCGCGGACGCGCCGCGCCTCGGCGTCGGAAGGGGTGGCGGGAATGCCGGCGACCACCGTTTCGAGCCGGGACATGATCTCGCCGACGAGCAGGTGATCCTCCGCCAGTTTCTCGATGGTCGGCCGCAGTTGGGGAAATTCCTCGGCCAACAGCGGGAAGGCGCCGGCGTCTTCGGCGCGGTGGTGTCCGGTCAGGGCGGCGCAGAAGTAGAGGCAGTGCGCGGTGAGCGGCCGGGACGGTTGGCGGCCAGGCGAAGGGCGGCCGTCGAGGTGGAGTTCGACCTCGGCGCGGAGTTGGGCCAGTTCGGCACGCAACCAGTCGTGGATCTCGACGAGTTCGCGGCCCAGCGCGGCCGGCCGGGAGGTCGCGGCGGCGGATTCCGCGGATTCCGGGGATTCCGCCGGCCCGGCCGGGAGGGTCGGCGCCGCTGGTTGTGGCGGTCGCGCCGGCTCGGCTTCGTGGGAAGGGTGGTGCCTGTCGTCGGGCTCGCGGGGTTCTGCGGGTGCGGAGGACATGGAGCAGCGATCGTAGCCAGCGCGCGCACCGCGGGACAAGAGGATTCCCCATTCCCGCGGGCACGGCCGACGGCCCTGTTCATTCGGAATTCACACGCCGAATAGGGGCCGATTACGGGAGTCCGGCGACCGCCCCCGGGGCGGGGAGCTGCGCCCTTTTCGCCGGGCGGGTCAGCCGTAGTGGCCAAACGCGTCCGCCGGGGCCCTGCGCGGCAGCAGGCGCAGCGCGAGCGGGCAGGCAGGCCGCGGTGCCCACCGGAACCGTGACGAGGCCGACCGTCACCGCATCGGCGGGGCGCCCGGAGCCGGCGCCAGTGCGGTGGCGCGCCTCGGCTCAGCGGGCGGGCGCGGGTCCGCCCGGCGGCGGCTTCCTGCGGCGCAGGCCCGCCTCCGTCAGCCGCCGCACCAGTTCCTTGCTGCCGATCTCGACCGCGCCCAGCCGCACCGCCTCGGGGTAGTCGGCCGACGGGATGTCGTAGTGGTCCCGCTCGAACGCGCGCTGCGGCGCACCCAACCGCCGTGCGAACGCGTGCAGTTCGGCGTAGGAGCTGTCGCTCACCAGGTGCGACCAGACCCGGCCGTGGCCCGGCCAGGTCGGCGGATCGATGTAGACGGTCATCCGCGCCTCACCCGCCCAGCGCGCCCAGCGCCCCGACGGCGGCGACCGCCTCGCCCCGGACCTCGCACACCCAGTGCGGGTCCGCGCCCAGCTCCGGCTCGACCGCCAGGGCGTGCGGGTCGTCGCACAGCGGGCACAGCGGCCACCGGCCGTGCGTCTCCAGCAGCGCGTCCTGCACGTCCTGCGCGAGCAGCCCCGGCACGAACTCGGCGCCCTGCGGCCACTGCTCCAGCCACCACCGGCGCTTGCTCAGCGCGTCCTCCAGCAGCGAGACGATCTCGGCGTCGGCGACGTCGCAGGCTTTCATGTCGGCGAGGACGCGCGCGCGGGCGTCGTGGAGGGCGGCTTCCATCCGTCTATTGTGCAACCGGCGGCGCGCGACCCCGCCATGGCCACCGCGGCCGGCCCGTTCGAGACGCCCCGGGGGTCGCGGTCCGCGCGCCCGTCTACCACGCTCCTGGACGGCTCCTCGACGCCACCCGGCGCTGCGGGGTTGACGCGGCAGCGGAGGTGAAAATACCTTTCAGAGGGTGACCTATAGCGTGAAGGAAACTTTCTCCCCGAGCGTCCGCGCCCTCCGGGGCGTACCCGGCGCGCCCGCACCAGTCACGGCCCCCGACCCCGGGGCCCTCGCCGCCAAGGTCCGCACTCTCGCGCCCTCGATGACCCGCTCCATGCAGCGGGTCGCCGAAGCCGTCGCGAGCGACCCGGCCGGCTGCTCGCACCTCACCGTCACCGCGCTGGCGGTCCGCACCGGGACCAGCGAGGCGACCGTCGTCCGCACCGCTCGCCTGCTCGGCTACCCCGGCTACCGCGACCTGCGGCTCGCGCTCGCCGCGCTCGCCGCCCACCAGGCCACCGGCGCCGCACCCGCCGTCACCGCCGACATCGCCGTCGACGACCCGCTCGGCGACGTGGTCACCAAGCTCGCGCTGGAGGAGCAGCAGACCCTCGCCGACACCGCGTCCCAGCTCGACACCGCCCAACTGGAGGCCGCGGTGGCCGCGTTGGCGGTCGCCCGGCGGATCGACGTGTACGGAATCGCCGCGTCGGGACTGGTCGGCCAGGACCTGGCGCAGAAGCTGCTGCGGATCGGGCTGATCGCGCACGCCCACATCGACCCGCACCTGGCGGTCACCAACGCCGTACAACTACGGCCCGGCGACGTGGCGTTGGCGATCACGCACTCCGGCACCACGCAGGACGTCATCGAACCGCTGCGGGTCGCCTTCGACCGCGGCGCCACCACCATCGCGATCAGCGGCCGTGCCGACGGCCCGGTCACGCAGTACGCCGACGTGGTGCTCACCACCTCCTGCTCGCGGGAGAGCGAGCTGAGACCAGCCGCGATGTCCAGCCGCACCAGCCAACTCCTGGTGGTGGACTGCCTGTTCATAGGCGTGGCGCAGCGCACCTACGACGAGGCCGCACCCGCGCTGTCCGCCTCCTACGAGGCCCTGGCCCACCGGCACACCCACCGCGCGCCGCGCCCCAGCTGACCGCGACGCCCCTCCCGCCGCCGGCCCGTGCTCCACCCGCCGCCGGCGACCCGACCGACCCGATCGACCCGACCCTCACCCCTTTGGCGCCGTGCTCGCCGCACCCACCGTGCTTCACCCATCCCCCCGCATCGCGCCAGCCACCCGAGAAGGACGAACGAGCCGCACATGACCGACCAGTACACCGAGTTGCGCCGGGAGTTGGAGACGCTCACCACGGAGGCGTTCCGACCCGAACTCGCCGAGATCGACCGGCTGTCCACACTGGAGATCGCGCGGATCATGAACGGCGAGGACCTCACCGTGCCGGCCGCCGTCGCCCAGCAGCTGCCGCTGATCGCGACCGCCATCGACGGCATCGCCGAACGCATGGGCCGCGGCGGCCGGTTGGTCTACGCCGGCGCCGGCACCGCCGGACGGCTGGGCGTACTCGACGCGAGCGAGTGCCCGCCGACCTTCAACACCACGCCGGGACGCGAGGTGGTCGGACTGATCGCGGGCGGCCCGGCGGCCATGGTCACCTCGATCGAGGGTGCCGAGGACAGCAAGGAACTCGCGGCGGCGGACCTGGCCGCGCTGGACCTCACCGAAGCCGACAGCGTGGTGGGGATCTCCGCGTCCGGGCGCACGCCGTACGCCCTCGGCGCGGTCGAGGCCGCCCGCCGGACCGGTGCGCTGACCGTCGGGCTGTCCTGCAACGCCGGGTCGCCGCTGGCCGCGGCCGCCGACCACGGCATCGAGGTGGTGGTCGGGCCCGAACTCGTGGTCGGCTCCACCCGGTTGAAGGCCGGCACCGCCCAGAAGCTCGTGCTCAACATGCTCTCGACGATCACGATGATCCGGCTCGGCAAGACCTACGGCAGCCTGATGGTCGACGTGCGGGCGTCCAACGAGAAGCTCCGGGCGCGCTCGCGCCGTATCGTCGCCCTCGCCACGGGTGCGGCCGACGCCGCCATCGAGGAGGCGCTCAGCGCGACCGACGGCGAGGTCAAGCCGGCGATCCTGGCCCTGCTGGCGAAGGTGGACGCCCCGACCGCCCTCCGCCTCCTCGCCGCCTCCGGCGGCCACCTCCGCGAAGCGCTTGACGCGGTGAACTGACCCACCGGGGTGCCGTGTTCAGCCGGTTCAGGGACCACCTGTCAGTGGGTGGTTGCGCGCGCAGTTCCCCGCGCCCCTGAGCAACTGCGGCTTCTTCCGCGGAAGGAGCCGCACGAACCAGGGGCGCTGGGGGCACCTCCCAGGCGAAGCTCTGGGGGTGGGGGTACCTCCCGGCGAAGCCAGGGGGAGAACGTCGCGACAAGCCCACCACCGGCGGGTGGTCCCGGGGCCGACAGAACGCACCACCCCGGTGGGTCGCTTCCCCCCGGGACGGGTGGAGCATGATGGGGGCATGAGCGATCTGAATGAGCTGGGCCTGACCACACTGGCAGGCGAGGAGACCACCTTCGGCCGACTGACCGGCGGAAAAGCCGCACTCGTGGTGAACGTCGCCAGCCAGTGCGGGTTGACCCCGCAGTACACCGCGTTGGAAGAGCTGCACAAGGAGCTGTCGGGGCGGGGCTTCACCGTCGTCGGCTTCCCCTGCAACCAGTTCGGCGGGCAGGAGCCGGGCACGAACACGGAGATCCAGGAGTTCTGCTCCACGACCTACGGTGTGACCTTCCCCATGACGGACAAGGTCGAGGTCAACGGCCCCGACCGGCACCCCGTCTACCGGACGCTGACCGGCCAGGCGGACGCCGAGGGCGAGGCCGGCGACGTGCAGTGGAACTTCGAGAAGTTCCTGGTCGACCCGGCCGGCCAGGTCGTCGCCCGCTTCCGTCCGGGCATCACCCCGCAGGACCCCGAACTGCGCGCCGCGGTCGAGTCCGTGCTCCAGGGCTGATCCGCGCACGCCTTCCCGCACGCGCGACGGCGCCCCCTCCCTTCGAAGGGAGGGGGCGCCGTCGTCACGCGTGTGCTGGACGCCGATCCGGGGGGATCAGAAGTCCATGTCACCGCCGGGCATGCCACCCGGGGCGCCCGCGGGGGCCGCCTTCTCGGGCTTGTCGGCGATGACCGCCTCGGTGGTGAGGAAGAGCGCGGCGATGGAGGCCGCGTTCTGCAGCGCGGAGCGCGTCACCTTCGCCGGGTCGATGATGCCCTCGGCGACGAGGTCGACGTACTCACCGGTGGCCGCGTTCAGACCGTGGCCGGGGGTGAGGTTGCGCACCTTCTCCACCACGACGCCGCCTTCGAGGCCGGCGTTGACCGCGATCTGCTTCAGCGGGGCCTCGAGGGCGATCTTGACGGCGGCAGCGCCGGTCGCCTCGTCACCCTCCAGCTCCAGCTTCTCGAAGACGGCGGACGCCTGGAGCAGGGCCACGCCACCACCGGCGACGATGCCCTCCTCGACGGCGGCCTTGGCGTTGCGCACCGCGTCCTCGATGCGGTGCTTGCGCTCCTTGAGCTCGACCTCGGTGGCGGCACCGGCCTTGATGACGGCCACGCCGCCGGCCAGCTTCGCCAGGCGCTCCTGGAGCTTCTCGCGGTCGTAGTCCGAGTCGCTGTTCTCGATCTCGGCGCGGATCTGGTTGACCCGGCCGGCCACCTGCTCGGTGTCACCGGCGCCGTCGACGATGGTCGTCTCGTCCTTGGTGATGACGACCTTGCGGGCGCGGCCGAGCAGGTCGAGGCCCGCGTTCTCCAGCTTGAGGCCGACCTCCTCGGAGATGACGGTGCCACCGGTGAGGATGGCGATGTCGCCGAGCATGGCCTTGCGGCGGTCACCGAAGCCCGGGGCCTTGACGGCGACGGACTTGAAGGTGCCGCGGATCTTGTTGACCACCAGGGTGGAGAGGGCCTCGCCCTCGACGTCCTCGGCGATGATCAGCAGCGGCTTGCCGGACTGCATGACCTTCTCCAGCAGCGGAAGCAGGTCCTTCACCGCGGAGATCTTGGAGTTGACGATCAGGATGTAGGGGTCGTCGAGCGACGCCTCCATCCGCTCCAGGTCGGTGGCGAAGTAGGCGGAGATGAAGCCCTTGTCGAAGCGCATGCCCTCGGTGAGCTCGAGCTCGAGCCCGAAGGTCTGCGACTCCTCGACGGTGATGACGCCTTCCTTGCCGACCTTGTCCATGGCCTCGGCGATCAGCTCGCCGATCTGGGTGTCGGCGGCGGAGATGGAGGCGGTGGAGGCGATCTGCTCCTTGGTCTCCACATCCTTCGCCTGCTCCAGCAGCGCGGCGGAGACGGCCTCGACGGCCTTCTCGATCCCGCGCTTGAGGGCCATCGGGTTGGCGCCCGCGGCGACGTTGCGCAGGCCCTCCTTGACCAGGGCCTGGGCCAGGACGGTCGCGGTCGTCGTGCCGTCACCGGCCACGTCGTCGGTCTTCTTCGCGACTTCCTTGACCAGCTCGGCGCCGATCTTCTCGTACGGGTCCTCGAGTTCGATCTCCTTGGCGATGGAGACACCATCGTTGGTGATCGTGGGGGCGCCCCACTTCTTTTCGAGGACCACGTTCCGGCCCTTGGGGCCCAGGGTGACCTTGACGGCGTCGGCGAGCTGGTTCATCCCGCGCTCAAGGCCGCGCCGTGCCTCCTCGTCGAACGCGATGATCTTGGCCATGGTGAAGTGTCCTCCGCGGACTGGGTTGTTTGCGCTCGGGACCGTGTGGTGCCCGCGACGGACGGACCGCCGGCCACCGGTTCCTTCCCGGCACCCGTACGACCCTCACCGACCCGGCCCTGCTGTCACTCTCACAGGGAGAGTGCTAACGCCAATGATTAGCACTCTCCCTGTGCGAGTGCAAGCGGTCCTTGGGTGCCCACCCCCCGTGGGAGGGGTGCCCTGGCGGACGGGCGGCGCCCACTCCCCATGGGCAGGGGCGTCCTTGCGGCGTGGGCCGCACCCACGCGGACCTGCGCGTTCGGCCGCTTGCGGGGCGCGCCGCGCCCGCCGGCCCGGCCCCCGCGGCGAGTTGCCGGGCCACCTGCCCGTGGGCGGTCGCTCGCGCGGTTCTCCCGCCGGCCTCGCCGGAAGGTACCCCCTCCCCAGCGCTTCGCCTGGGAGGCGCCCCCAGCGCCCCCTGGAAGGCGCACGCCTTCCGCGAGGAGCCCCGCGGGCGGGAAAAAAGGGGGAGCCGCACCCCGTGGGGTGCGGCTCCTCCGTGTGAAAGGTCGCGTCGATGGCCGAACGCGCCGTGAAGTCAGCCGGCGAGACGGACCATGTCCGCCTGCGGCCCCTTCTGACCCTGCGAGATCTCGAACTCGACCCGCTGGCCTTCTTCGAGGGTGCGGTACCCGTCCATTTGAATCGCGCTGTAGTGGACGAAGACATCCGCACCACCGTCGACCGCGATGAAGCCGTAGCCCTTCTCCGCGTTGAACCACTTGACGGTGCCCTGAGCCATTCCTAACTCCCCTATTGCTGGCCCTATCGCGGCCCCGCACTTCACGGGCCCGGGTCAGACCTCACCCACCCGTTCGCCCCTTACCGTCGACAGGTGGGGGTCCTGGGGGGCGTGCGCCGGAACGCGTCGACCGCGGCTGAATGTATCTGCACGGATGCCGTCTGCAACAGGTCAATCGGACGAGAATTCTGGGCGCGACCCATCGGAAATAGCCCGAGAAAAAACGATAAGCCAGGGCAACCCGGGCCGGACATAAAGGGCGAAAGGGAGAATTCGTTCGTGAATTTGGCGATAAATCGCCGCAGCCGGCTCGACCGGGTGTCCGCGCTGCGAGATTGCCTCCGGCAACTGTACAACTTTTCAACTACCGCCCTGCGACGCGGATGCCCCGTCCACCCGAAGGGGTGAACGGGGCACAAACCGCCAGAACCCGCACTGGCGGACCAACTCCCGCTGGGCGACGGCCGGTTCGGTCGCCGAGACGAAGTCCGTCCGCGAGGTTCAGCCGCCGGCTACCGCGGGAATGATCGAGACGCTCGCGCCATCCGGCACGGCCGTCTCCAGCCCTTGGGAAAACCGCACGTCGTCGTCGTTGACATACACGTTCACAAAGCGCCGCAGCTTTCCTGCGTCATCCAGCACGCGCGCCGAAATGCCCTTGTGATCGCGCTCGAGCGAGCCGATCACCTCGGCGAGGGTCGAACCCTCGGCGGGCACCTCGGCCTGGCCGCCGGTGTAGGTGCGGAGAATGGTGGGGATACGTACGGAAGCACTCATGCGAGGCCAGCCTCTCGGAATGCGGCAAGGGTCGGGCGAATGGTCGCGGTCGGTCCGGTGGTCGGCGCCACCGCGTCCAGGGTCTTCAGTCCGTCGCCGGTGTTGAGCACGACGGTCTCGGCGGCCGGGTCGAGCTGCCCGGACTCGATCAGCTTCTTCAGCACGCCGACGGTCACACCGCCCGCGGTCTCGGCGAAGATGCCCTCGGTCCGCGCGAGCAACTTGATCGCGTCCACGATCTGCTCGTCGTTCACGTCCTCCACGGCCCCGCCGGTGCGCCGGGCGATGTCCAGGACGTACGGGCCGTCCGCCGGGTTGCCGATCGCCAGCGACTTGGCGATGGTGTCCGGCTTCACCGGCCGCACGACGTCGTGCCCGGCCTTGAAGGCCGCCGACACCGGGGAGCACCCCTCGGCCTGGGCGCCGTAGATCTTGTAGGGCTTCTCCTCGACCAGGCCGAGCGCGATCAGCTCCTTGAGGCCCTTGTCGATCTTGGTGAGCTGCGAGCCGGACGCGATCGGGATGACCAGGTTGTCCGGCAGCCGCCAGCCGAGCTGCTCGGCGATCTCGTAGGCGAGCGTCTTGGAGCCCTCGCCGTAGTACGGCCGCAGGTTGACGTTGACGAAGCCCCAGCCCTCGCCGATCGGGTCGCCGATCAGCTCGGAGCAGAAGCGGTTCACGTCGTCGTAGGAGCCCTCGATGCCGACCAGTTCGCCGCCGTAGACCGCGGCCATCACGACCTTGCCGGCCTCCAGGTCGTGCGGGATGAACACGCAGGAGCGGAAGCCCGCCCGGGCGGCCGCGGCGCCGACCGCGCCGGCCAGGTTGCCGGTGGAGGAGCAGGACAGCGTGGTGAGGCCGAAGGTGCGGGCGGCCTCCAGCGCGATCGCGACCACCCGGTCCTTGAAGGAGTGGGTGGGGTTGCCGGAGTCGTCCTTGACGTGCAGGCCGCCGGTGATGCCCAGTTCTCGGGCGAGGTTGTCGGCCTTGACGAGCTTGGTCCAGCCGGGGTTGAGGTTCGGCTTGGTAGCGACGTCGACCGGCACCGGCAGCAGCGGGGCGTACCGCCAGATGTTGGTCGGCCCGGCCTCGATCCGCGCGCGCAGCGCCTCGGGGTCGCCGGTCGGCAGGTCGTAGGCCACTTCGAGCGGCCCGAAACACTCCAGGCAGGCGAAGACCGGGCTCAGCGGGTAGCGGGTGCCGCACTCCCGGCAGGACAGCGCGGCGGCCGGTCCGAACGGTGCGGGTGCTCCGGCGTCCTGGGCACCCTGGGCGCCGAGGGCGGAGTCGGTGGTGGTGGTACTTGCGACGGTTTGCGCAGCCATGACAGGCGAGGCCCTTTCTCCTCATCTTCCTCGCACGCGGGCGCGTCACGAGACGGAATTGGCACCTTCCCCACCGTGCTTGACCTCGCGGTCGGCGGGAGGGTTGCCGGGGCTTCTACGGGCCGTTCCCTCTGCCCCTCTGGATGAGCGGTATGGCGACCGGGCGGTACGGACCGCACCCGTCGCGTTTGTCACGCGCCACGCCCCCGGCATGCGGTGGCGTCACGCGTTGTTCAAGACTGTAACCGACACGGGCGGCGGTTGAGATAGTCGTCCGCACCGCGAGATGGATCACACGCCGGGCATCAGGGCGTGTCCGAGGGAGAGGACTCACGTGCTCGACGAGGTGGAGCACTGGCTGCGCGGGAGGTCGTGGTCGGCCGCCGACCGGCCGCTTGACCTGCTGCTCGCCGCCAAACGCGCGGCCGGCAGCCAGGGCACGGTCAGCGTGGTGCTGCCGGCGCTGGACGAGGAGGCCACCGTCGGTGCCATCGTGGCCGCGATCCGCCGGGACCTGATGTCCGCGCAAGTGCCGCTGGTGGACGAGCTGGTCGTCGTCGACTCCGGCTCGACCGACCGTACGGCCGAGGTCGCCGCCGCGGCGGGCGCCCGCGTGGTCGACCGGGACGCGATCCTGCCGCGGCTGCCGGCCGTGCCCGGCAAGGGCGAGGTGCTGTGGCGGTCGCTGCTGGTGACCAGCGGCGAGATCGTCTGCTTCGTCGACGCGGACCTGCGCGGGTTCGACGCCCGCTTCGTCTCCGGGATCGTCGGGCCGCTGCTCACCGAGCCCGCCGTGCAGCTGGTCAAGGCGATGTACGACCGCCCGCTGGAGACCGGCGGGACCGTGGTGCCCGCGGGCGGCGGCCGCGTCACCGAACTCGTCGCCCGCCCCCTGCTCAACCTGCACTGGCCGCAGCTGGCCGGCTTCGTCCAGCCGCTCGGCGGGGAGTACGCGGCCCGCCGCTCGCTGCTCGAACGGCTCCCGTTCCCGGTCGGGTACGGCGTCGAACTCGGCATGCTCATCGATGCGTTGGGCCTGGTCGGGCTGGACGCGCTCGGGCAGGTCGACGTCGGGGTGCGCCATCACCGGCACCAGGACGGCCAGGCGCTCGGGCGGATGGCGGCGGCGATCTACCGGACCGCGCAGGTCCGGCTCGCCCGGGGGCAACTGGTACGGCCGCGGCTCACGCAGTTCGGCCGCTCCGGCGCCGCCTTCGTCCCCAGCACCCACCCGGTCGACACGGAGGAGCGGCCCCCCATGAGCGTCCTGCCGGAATACCTCGCCCGCCGGGCGGCGTAGCGCGGCGTCGCGACGGGCGAAGGGCACCGAATACACGTTTGAGCTGCACGGTAAATGGCTAGGCTCGCGGCATGGAGGGATCTTCGCAGGGTGCCCGGATTCTGGTCGCGTCGAACCGCGGCCCGGTGTCGTACACCGTGGCACCCGACGGCACCCTGGGGAGCCGTCGCGGTGGTGGCGGCGTCGTCTCGGGGCTGAGCGCGATCGGCCCGGACGCGGGCGCCGTGTGGGTGTGCGCGGCGCTCTCGGAGGGTGACCGGGAGGCGGTGCGGCGCGGCGTCGCCGAGCCCGGGGTGCGGATGATCGCGGTGCCGCCGGAGGTGTTCCACTCGGCGTACAACGACATCGCGAACTCGGTGCTGTGGTTCGTGCACCACCTGCTCTACCAGACCCCGTTCGAGCCGGTCTTCGACGAGGAGTTCCGCGGCCAGTGGGCCGCCTACGAGGCGTACAACGAGGCGTTCGCCGACGCGCTCGCCCAGGAGGCCGCCGAGGGCGCCGCCGTCCTCGTGCAGGACTACCACCTCGCGCTGGTGCCCGCGCTGCTCCGCGAGCGCCGCCCCGACCTGCGGATCGGCCACTTCTCGCACACGCCGTGGGCCCCGCCGGACTACTTCCGCCTGCTGCCCGACGACGTGGCCGCGCGCCTGCTCGAAGGCATCCTCGGTGCCAACCGGGCCGCGTTCCTCACCCGCCGCTGGGCCGCTGCGTTCGCCGCGTGCTGCGCCGACGTGCTGGGCGCCGAGGTGTCCGCCGACGGCGACGCGGTCACGTACCGCGGCCGGACCACCCGGCTGGGCGTGCACGGACTGGGCGCCGACGGGGAGTTCCTGCGCGAGCGCTCGCAGCGGCCCGACGTCGGCGAGCGGATGGCGGCGCTGCGCGCGGAGGCCGGGCCGGGGCGGCGGCTGATCGTCCGGGTGGACCGCACCGAGCTGTCGAAGAACATCGTGCGCGGCCTGCACGCCTACCGGCAGCTCCTCACCGAGCACCCGGGTTGGCGCGAGCGCGTGGTGCACGTCGCCTTCGCCTACCCGTCGCGGCAGGACCTGGCGATCTACCGGGAGTACACCGCGGAGGTCTCCCGGGTGGCCACCGCGATCAACGACGACTTCGGCACCGACGGGTGGACGCCGGTCATCCTCAAGGTCGACGACGACTTCGCCCGCTCGCTCGCGGCCTACCGCCTCGCCGACGTGGCGCTCGTCAACCCGATCCGCGACGGCATGAACCTCGTCGCCAAGGAGGTCCCGGTCGTCTCCGACCAGGGGGTCGCGCTCGTGCTGTCCCGCGAGGCGGGCGCCTTCGAGGAGTTGGGGGACGACGCCTTCACCGTCAACCCCTACGACATCCGCGCGACCGCCGTCGCCCTCAACCTCGCGCTCACCCTCCCCGAGGCCGACCGCGCCGACCGCACCAAGCGCCTCGCCGCGGCAGCCACCGCGCTCCCCCCGAGCCAGTGGTTCCTCGACCAGCTCCACGCCCTCGGCGGGTAGTCGGACGTCATCCGGGCCCTCCGGGCTATCCGGTTCCTCCGGGCCATCCGGTTCCTCCGGGCCATCCGGGCCATCCCGCGAGGAGGGCGCCGTCCTCGACGTCACGGCCGCGGTGGGACGGCGGCCGGCGGAGCGGATACGACCGGTGGCCCCACGCGCCGGCGCCGCGAACCGGTGAACCTTTCCGGGCACGGCGCTAGCGTGGGAGGGGAAGCCGACGCTTCGACGGGGGAGTCCGGAGTGCTGAGGGTCCATTTCACCGCCGGGGACGTCGCACGGCTGCGGGTGGCGCCCGCCGGGCCGTTGACGGAGTGCATGGTCGCGCTGTCGACGGCGCAACTGCCGTGCCGCACACCGCTGCTGGGCGGGTGGCGGGCGCGGGTGCGGGACAGGTTGCCGCCGGACGCGCGGACGCTGGCGCTGGCCTGGGCGGAGCCGCGCCGGGCGCTGGACCTGTTCACGGCCCTGGGCGCGGACGCCGAACTGGACGAGGGCATAGCGGATCTGCTGGCGGGACCGCGCCGGTTACGGGAGGAGCTCAGGCTGTATCCGCCCAAGTTCCTCGAACGCCAGCCGGATTGGCTGATGAGCGGGATCGGGGGCGGCGGCGCCTCGGCGGCGCGGGTGTCGGGAGCGCTCAACTCGGCCTTCTCGACGGCGATCGGCCCTTACTGGGACCGGCTGCACAGTGCGCTGTCCGGTCAACTGGCCTCGTACGGCCGGGCGATGGCGAGCGGCGGGGTGGACGCGCTGTTCGCGCGGCTCGGGCCGTGGCTGCGCTGGTCGCCGCCGGTGCTGGAGATCGCCGCCGAACCGGCCTGGAGCACCAGAGACGTTCGGCTGGACGGGCAGGGCCTGGCCCTGGTGCCGTCGTTCTTCTGCGACACCCCGCAGATGTTCAGGCCCACCGAGGGCGGTGAGGCCGTGCTGATCCACCCGGTGCCGCTGGAGTCGTCCGACGTCGCCCGCGTCCTCGCCCCGCCGCCGTCGGCACGGCGCTCGGCGCTGGCCGCGCTGCTCGGCCACACCCGCGCCGCGGTACTGGAGGCGGTCGACGACGGCACCACCACCGGGGAGTTGGCGCGCCGGCTGGCCATCTCCGCGTCGAGCGCGAGCAAGCACGCGACGGTGCTGCGCGAGGCGGGCCTGCTCACCTCCCGTCGCGAGCGCGAGCACGTCTGGCACACCCTCACCCCCGCGGCCGTGCACCTGCTCAACTCCGTCCCGGGCGCGGGCGCGTAGCCCACGCCCCGGACACCGGGGCGGACCCCGCGTCAGGAGCCCGCGTCAGGAGCCGGCGTCGACAGCCGGCTCAGAAACCGGGGGCTTCGGGGCCAGGCCGTCGAGGAGGACCGACAGCAGCCGGGCCGGGTCGGCGGGGGTGGCCGAGCGCGGGCGCATGGCGTGGAGGAAGGCGGAGACCAGCGCCATCAGGTCGGCGGCGGTGAGGTCGGCGCGGACGGTGCCGGCGGCCTGGGCGCGCGCGAGCAGCCCGGCGATCTCCTCGCGGAGGACGGCGGCGGTGGCCAGCACCGCGTCCTGGATGTCGACGCCGGAGCCGACCAGCGCGTCGACGAGGTCCTGCTTGGGCGCGGACTCGCGCAGCAGGTGGTCGAGGAACGCGGCCAGCGCGGTCCCGGGGTCGCCGCCGAAGTCGCCGTCCGCGTCGCCGAGTTCGCGGGCCCGGTGGATGAGCTGGTGCAGCCGGTCGTGCACGACGGCCTCGAACAGGGCTTCCTTCGTGGGGAAGTGCCGGTAGAGGGTGCCGGGACCCACCCCGGCGCGCCGGGCGATCACGTCGAGCGGCACCGCGATGCCCTCGGTGGCGAACGCCTCCCGGGCGACCTCCAGCAGCCGGTCCCGGTTGCGCTGCGCGTCGGCCCGCAGCGGCCTCGTCTCCGGCACGTCGATCGCCCCTTCCCGTACCCGGTCCCGGGTACCACTTCAACTGGAGAGCACTCTCCGGTACGGTGACAACCGGGGCGCACTCTCCGATTCTACGGTGCCCCGGGAGGACGTCAGCCATGCCCACGCGCACGCCCCGCGAGACCGTCGAGGGGTTCCTCGCCGCCACCATCGGCGAGGACCCCGGCGCCCTCGCCGACTTCTACGCCCCGCACGTCGTCATCGACATGCCCTTCGCCCCGCCCGAGTTGTATCCGGCCCGCACCGAGACCACCCGCGAGGAGCTACGGTCCCGGTTCCGGGCGGGTGCGGCCGTCCGCCGCTACGAGACCGTGCGGGACGTACGGCTGCACGAGACCGGCGACCCCGAACTGGTCGTCGCCGAGTACACGTTGGACGGCCGCCTGCTCGCCGGCGACGCGCCCTTCACCCTCTCCTTCGCGATGTTCCTGACCATCCGCGACGGCCACATCGTGCACAGCCGCGACTATGCCGACCCGCTGGCCGGGGCGAAGGCGCTCGGCCGCCTGCCCGAACTCCTCACGGCCCTGGGGGCACCGGCACCCGGGCCGGACCGGACCACCGCGAGCCCGGCCGGCGTGGTCAGCGGCGAGGACCGGATCGCGATCACCGACCTGCTGGCCCTGCACGGCCACCTCACCGACGCCGGTGAACTCGACCGGCTGGACGAGGTGTTCAGCTCCGACGTCGTCTACGACCTCACCGGACTCACCCCGGCCCGCGGCACCCTGCACGGGCTCGACGCCCTCGTCGACGCCGCCCACGCCCTCGGCCCGGCCAACCCTGTCGGCCACCACGTCACCAACACGGTCGTCCGCGCCGGCGAACACGCGGACCGGGCCTACGCCCGGTCCAAGGGGATCGGCGTCATGGCCGACGGCACCAGCGGGAGCGTCACCTACGACGACACCCTCGTACGCGGCCCGCGCGGTTGGCGCGTCACGCACCGCAGGATCACCTCGCGGTGACGGACCCCGCGGCGCCGGGTCGACGGCCGGGTCAACCCAGTTCGTCGGCGAGGTGGTTGAGGAGGGCGACGACGCCGGACGGGCCCTCGACGGTGAGGTCGGCCTGCGCCAGCACCTCCTTGGGGGTCTCCTCGGCGCCCGCGCTGGCGACGAGGAGCCCGGGCAGGCCCTGGGCACGCAGTTCCGCGACGGCGGCGTAGGCGGCGAGGTCGCCGAGGTCGTCGCCGGCGTACAGCACGCTGCCCGCGCCGACCTCGCGGAGGTACGAAGCGAGGGCCACGCCCTTGTCCACGCCGGGCGGGCGCAGTTCGAGGACGTAGCGGCCGGGTTCGACCACGAGGCCGTGCCGCGCGGCGAGTTCGCCCAGCGGCACGCGCAGCGCCTCGAACGCGGCGTCCGGGTCCTCGGTGCGGCGGGTGTGGACGGCGACCGCGCGGCCGCCCTTGTCCTCGATCCAGGTGCCGCGCCACGCGCCGATCGACTCCAGGAAGCCGGGCAGTTCGGCACGGACGGCGGTGACGCCGGGGTGCGCGGCGGGCGCGTGCACCTCGCCGCTGCGGGGGTCCCAGCGCTCGGCGCCGTAGTGGCCGAGGACCACGAGGTGCTCCAGGCCGGGGACCCCGGCGAAGCCGCCGTACCGTACGGCGACCCCCGCCGGGCGGCCGGTGATGATCGCCGCCGCGGCCAGGTGCGGGGCGAGCCGGGCCAGCGCTCCTGCCGCGCCCGGGTGCGCACGGGCCTGTTCGGGGTCCGGCACGATGGGGGCGAGCGTGCCGTCGAAGTCCAGCGCGACGACGGCACGTTCGGGGTGGGCCAGCAACGCGGTCAGAGCGTCCTTGCCCTCGGGGGTGTGCGGGGTGAACGTCTCGGCGTAAGCCATGCGGTCGAGCCTAGCGGAACCCTCCGGAGTGGTCCGTGCTGTCGGTCCGGGGGCCACCTGTCGGTGGTTGCGCACGCCGTTCCGCGCGCCCCCGGATTCGTGCGGCCCCTCCCGCGAGAAGAGGGTCACCCAGGACACCCGGCTCAGCGGTTTTCTGAGCGGCGTTGTCTTGTCAGGCGCCAGCGGTTGACCGTGGTCGGGGCGGCCCGGAGGGCGCGGGGGTCGTCGAGGAGGGCGTTGAGGTGCTGGAAGAACGCGGTCGGGGAGATGCCGAGCCGTTCCCGGATCGCCCGGTCGCGCGGACCGGGCCCGGTCCAGTTCCGGCCGGCGAGGTCGAGCACCGCCAGGTCCCGCGCGGAGAGCCCGGCGGAACCGCCGACCGTCTCCGCACCCGCACCCGTATCCGTATCCGCACCGGGGTCCGTCCGTGCGGCTTCGCCGCCCCGCTCGGTCACCTCGATCGCACCCCCTACTGCGGTTGGGACGTCAGCCCCTGCCCGTCCTGGACCTCCGCGAAGTTCTGCAACTGCGACAGTACGGTCTTCGGGTCGCTGTGCACCGCCGTGCCGATGACCTTCTTCACCCGGTCGTTCACCTTCGTCCAGGAGGTCTTGTCCACCGGGTAGAAGACCGCCTCGGGCAGCAGGTTCAGGAACTGGACGAGGTCGGCGTCGCGCTTCTCGCCCTGCATGACCTGGGAGGCCGAGGTGGTCACCGGCAGCAGGCCGTACTCGTCGAGGAACTTGACCGTGTTCTTGGTCTGGTAGACGTACCGGAGCAGCTTGCGGTCGGCGTCGAGGTTGCCGTTCTGCTTGAAGGCCATCGCCCAGTCGGCGACGCCGAGGGTGTCCTGGTCCGGGCCGTCCTTGCCCGGCAGCGGCGCGACGCCGACGTCGACGCCGCGCGCGCGGGCCTGCGCCAGCAGCGTCGGGTGGCCGTTGATCATGCCCGCGTTGCCGGACATGAAGTCGTCGAAGACCTCCTGCCGGTTGGTCTTGGCGGGGTCCTTCCCGCCGATCAGCTTCGCGTCGACGAGGTTCTTCTTCAGCCAGGTGAACGCCTCGACGTTCTCGGCGGAGTCGAAGGTGTAGTTGCCGACCGTGTCGGTGATGCCGCCGTTGGCGCCGAGCATCCACATCAGGGACTCCGCCTGCGACTCCTCCGGGCCGAGCGGCAGCCCGTAGGGGACCTTCACGCCGTCCGCCTTGAGCAGCTTCGCGTCGGCGGCGAGGTCGTCCCAGGTCCTGGGCGCCTTGTAGATGCCGGCGTGCTTGAACAGGTCCTTGTTGTAGAAGAACATCCGGGAACTGGACGCCCACGGCAGGCCGTACTGGGTGCGGTCGACCGATCCGGCCTGGGCCAGCGAGGGGATGAAGTCGGCCTGCTGGCTCACCGTGAAGAGCTGGTCGGCGCTGTAGAGCTGGCCCTTGGCGGCGTAGTCGGCGTACGAGCCCATCTGCGCGATGTCCGGCGGGTTGCCGGCCTTGACCATGGCGGCGACCTTGTCGTCCACGTCGTTCCAGCTCAGTACCTGCACATCGACCTTGATGTCCGGGTACTGCTTCTCGAAGCCGTGCACGATGTCGTTCCAGTACACCAGCGAGCTGTTGTCGGTCTTCGCGTCGCCGTAGTCCGCGGCCACCAGGTGCAGCGTCACGTCCTTGCTCTGCGCCGTGGAGCCGCCGCAGGCGCTGACCCCCGTCAGGGCCAGCGCGGAAGTGAGGCCGGCCGCGAGGCCGAGAAGTCGTCGCCGCTGCACTGTTCCTACCACCCTTGGGACTTCGGGAAAGATCGGGATGCGGGCGGGGCCGCCCGCCGGGCCACCGCAGAAAGAGCCGAGTCTTCCCCATATCTTTAGCCAAGGTCTACACCATGAGTGAGATCTCTTCGACGGCGGGCCCCATCCTGCGCCCGCCGCCCGCCTCGTGACGGGCTTTTTCGCCTCCCCGACCGCACCCCTCTGACCTGCCCGGCAATATGCATCTTTCCTGAGAATCGATCTTCCGGGCCGAGTGGACTAGACCTCTATAGGGGTGAGACGCGAGACTGTCCACGTGAGACATGTCATCGCCCTCGATGTGGGCGGCACCGGGATGAAGGCGGCGCTGGTCGCCGAAGACGGCACGCTGCTGCACCAGGCACGCCGACCGACGGGCCGCGAGCGCGGCGCACAGGCCGTGGTGACCGCGATTCTCGACTTCGCCGCGGACCTGCGCGAGCACGGCCGCGCCGAGTACGGCGAAGGCGCGGTGGCCGCCGGCGTGGTGGTGCCCGGCATCGTGGACGCCGCGGCCGGCATCGCCGTCTACGCCGCCAACCTGGGCTGGAAGGACCTGCCGCTGCGCGACCTGCTCTCCGAGCGGCTGGACGGTCTGCCGGTGGCGCTCAACCACGACGTGCGGGCCGGCGGCCTGGCCGAGGGGCGGATCGGCGCGGGCAACGGCGCCGACCGGTTCCTGTTCCTGCCGCTGGGCACCGGCATCGCCGGCGCCATCGGCATCGAGGGCCGGATCGAGGCCGGCGCGCACGGCTACGCCGGGGAGATCGGCCACATCGTGGTCCGCCCCGGCGGCCGGGAGTGCGGCTGCGGGCAGCGCGGCTGCCTGGAGGCGTACGCCTCGGCCGGCGCGGTCTCCCGGACCTGGGCCGCCGCCAGCGGTGATCCGGCCGCCGACGCGGCCGCCTGCGCGCGGGCGGTCGAGGCCGGCGACCTGGCGGCGATCGAGGTGTGGCGGGAGGCGATCGACGCGCTCGCCGACGGCCTGGTCACCGGACTGACCCTGCTCGACCCCCGGGTGCTGGTCATCGGCGGCGGCCTCGCCGAGGCCGGCGACACCCTCTTCGGCCCGTTGCGGGCGGCCGTCGAGGCGCGCATCACCTTCCAGAAACTCCCGCTCATCGTCCCTGCCGCGCTGGGAGACACCGCCGGCTGCCTGGGCGCGGGCCTGCTCGCCTGGGATCTGATCTCCGTGGAGGTATCCGCCTGATGGCCCCCGTAACGACAACGCAGCGCACCGTCCTGACGGGTGCCCGCGTGGTGCTGCCGTCCGGCGTGGTGAACAGCGGCCGGATCACGGTCGACGGCACCCGGATCGCCGCCGACGAGCAGGCCGAGCAGGCCACCCACGACCTGGCCGGGCGCGGCTACACGGTGGTGCCCGGGTTCGTGGACATCCACAACCACGGCGGCGGCGGCGCGTCCTTCACCTCCGGCACCGCCGAGGACATCCTCACCGGCGTGCGCACCCACCGCGAGCACGGCACCACCACGGTGGTCGCCTCCACCGTCACCGAGAACCTCGACGCGCTCGCCCGGCAGGCGGCGCTGCTCTCCGAGATCGTCGAGCAGGGCGACCTGGCCGGCATCCACTACGAGGGCCCGTTCATCTCGCCCTGCCGCAAGGGCGCGCACGACCCGACGCTGCTGCGCGACCCCGACCCGGCGACCGTGCGCAAGCTGATCGAGGCCGGCCGCGGCGCGGTGCGGATGGTCACGCTCGCCGCCGAACTGCCCGGCGGCATCGAGTCGGTACGGCTGCTCGCCGACCTCGGGGTGATCGCCGCGATCGGCCACACCGACGCCGACTACGAGCAGACCCGCCAGGCGATCGACGCGGGCGCGACCGTGGCGACCCACCTGTTCAACGCGATGCCGCCGCTCCACCACCGCGAGCCGGGCCCGATCTCGGCGCTGCTGGAGGACGAGCGGATCACGGTGGAGCTGATCAACGACGGCACCCACCTGCACCCGTCCGTGCTCGAACTCGCCTTCGGCAGCGCCGGCGCCGCCCGGGTCGCGTTCATCACCGACGCGATGGACGCGGCCGGCTTCGGCGACGGGATGTACGACCTCGGGCCGCTGAAGGTCGAGGTACGGCAGGGCGTGGCGCGGCTGGCGGAGGGCGACTCGATCGCCGGGTCGACGCTCACCCTGGACACCGCGTTCAAGCGCGCGCTCACCATTGACGGGCTCTCGCTCACCGACGCCGTGCAGGCGATCTCGGTCAACCCGGCCCGGCTGCTGGGCCTGTCGGACCGGATCGGCTCGCTGGAGCCCGGCAAGGACGCGGACCTGGTGGTGCTGGACGAGGCGTACGACCTGGTGGGTGTCATGCACAAGGGCGCGTGGGTGGTCGAGCCGCCCGCTTCCGCCTCCCCCGCGTCCCCCGCCTCGGCCGCTCCCGCCGAGCGGTCGTAGCGGAACCCGAGGCCCGCCATGCGCCCCAGCCCTCCCGCCCGTCGCCCGTGCGGCCCCGTCGGCCCTCCCCGGCCGCGGGGCCGCCACGGGCTGCTTCGGGCCGCCCGCCCGGCGCCCGTCGCCCGTCCCGTCTTCAACTTCCCGGTAAAAGCGGCCGTCCCGCTCTGGGCCCGCCGCCGTCCGTTTGCCAAAATCAACAGGTGATCATCACCGTCACGCTCAACAGCGCCCTGGATGTGACCTACCGGGTCCCGTCCCTGATACCGCATGCCACCCACCGGGTGCTGGAGGCGGTGGAACGGCCCGGCGGCAAGGGACTCAACGTCGCCCGCGTGCTCGCCGCGCTCGGCCACCGCGCCACCGTCACCGGCTTCGCCGGCGGCCCGGCGGGCGACGAGCTGCGCCGCGGCCTCGCGGCGGTGCCGCACGCGGACCGGCTCACCGACGCCCTGGTACCGGTGGCCGGCAGCACCCGGCGCACGGTCGGCGTGGTGGACGCGGCCACCGGCGACACCACCATGTTCAACGAGCCCGGGCCGACCGTCGGCCCCGCCGAGTGGGCGGCGTTCCTCGACGTCTACCGCGAGCTGCTCGCCGGCCCCGACACCGAGGCGGTCGCGCTGTGCGGGAGCCTGCCGCCGGGCCTGGCGGTCGGCGCGTACGCCGAACTGGTCCGGGAGGCGCGCGCGGCGGGCGTCTACGTCCTGCTCGACACCAGCGGGGAGCCGCTGCGCCGCGGCCTTGCCGCCCGCCCCGACCTGATCAAGCCCAACGCGGCCGAGCTGGCCGGGCTGACCGGCTTCTCCGAGCCCGCCCGCGCGGCCCACGACGCCAGGCGGCGGGGCGCCCGCGGGGTGGCCGCGTCGCTCGGCGCCGACGGGATGCTCGCGGTCACCGAGGACGGCGCCTGGCGGGCCCTGCCCCCGGGCCGGCTGGCGGGCAACCCCACCGGCGCCGGCGACTCGGCGGTCGCCGGGCTGCTGTCCGGGCACGTGGAGGGGCTGCCGTGGCCGGACCGGCTGGCCCGCGCGGTCGCCCTGTCGGCGGCGACCGTGCTGGCACCGGCCGCCGGGGAGTACGACGAGGCCGGGTACGGGGAGCTGCTGCCGAAGGTGGAGGTCGTCCCGGCGGGGTAGGCGGCCGAGGCGGGCGGCCGGGCCGGGAGCGCCGGCCCCGCGGAGCGGTCCGCCTACTTCGTGACCGTGCCCTCCTTGAGCCACACCTGGTCGAGGTTGGCCCCGCAGTTGCTGTCGGCCGGGGTGCAGGACAGCGTCAGGACGTTGGCGCCCTTCTTCAGGTTCACGTAGTTGAAGGTCGTCATGTTCCACGCCTTCGCCCAGTCGGTGGCGTTGCCGTAGTTCTTGAGCTTCACCGGGTCGGTGCGCGGCTTGCCGTTCACGCCGAGGGTGAGGGTGGCGTCGGGGCCGGCGTTCGCGTAGCTGACGAAGTACGTGTAGGCGTCGTCCTTCGGCACGACCACCGTCCAGCTCACCGTGGCGCCCTGGGTGCCCATGCTGTCGACGTAGGTGCCGCCCGACGCGTTCGCGCCCGGGTGCTCGGTGCTCTTCGCGGCGCCGCCGGTCAGCGCGAGCGTGGACGCGTCGACCTTCTTCGAGTCGAACGGCGCCGGGGTCGCGGACGGCGACGCGGACTGGCTCGGCGCGGTGCTCGCGCTGGTCGCGCCGGTCGGCTTGTCGTCGGCCTGCTTCTTCTTGTCGCCCGAGCTGTTGGTCATCGCGAACGCGATGCCGATCGCGACGGCGGCGACCACCGCGACGGCCGCGATCAGCAGGCCCCTGCGGTTCGGGGCGCCGGAGCCGTCCTGGCCGCCCGGCCCACCGGCCCTGCGGCCCCCGGGCGGGCCCTGCTGCGGGTCGTACGGCGGCGGGCCGGACTGCTGCGGCTGGCCCTGCGCCTGCGGGTACTGCGCGGTCGGCCCGCCGTACTGGCCCGCGTACTGCTGCCGGCCCTGGTCGTAGCCGTACGGCGCCTGGGGCGGGTAGCCGTAACCGCCGCCGCCCTGCTGCTGGGGCGGGGCCTGCGGCGGGTAGCCGTAGCCACCGGTCGCCGGGCGCCGCTCACCGACCCGCTGCACCTGGTGGTACGAGGTGCGGGGCACGCCGGGCTGCCCGGCCGCCGGCTGGCCGCCGGCCGGGTCGGGCTGGTCGTCGCCCTCCGACCGGTAGAGATACGCGAACGGGTCGTCGTTCTCCGGCGTGCCGTCGTTTCCGGCAGTCATCCGCTGTCCACTCCCTCGACTGTGGTATGCCAGGCACCTTACCGGCCTCGGACGACACACCTCCCACGCTCTTCGACGCGTGGGCAGGTCGGTAAGGTTCCCCTGTGAGCAGCGCCACGGGTTCCGGCCGCCCCGATCCGGGTCCGGGCCCGGATCAGGACCGCGTGCCCGGGTGGCTGCCCTGGCGGGACGCGATGGAGCTGGCACTCTACGGCCCCGGTGGATTCTTCCGCCGGGAGCGGCCCGCCGACCACTTCCGCACCTCCGTGCACGCGTCCTCGCTGTTCGCCGGCGCCGTGGCGGAACTCCTCGCCCGGGTGGACACCGCGCTCGGCCACCCCGCGGAGCTGGACTTCGTCGACATGGCGGCGGGCTCGGGCGAACTCGCCGCCGGTGTGCTGGCCGCCCTCCCGCCGTCGCTCGCGGCCCGCGTGCGCGTGCACGCCGTCGAGCGCTCCGCCCGCCCGGCCGGGCTCGACCCCCGTGTCACCTGGACCGCCGAACCTCCCGCGGGCGCGCGCGGCCTGCTGTTCGCCAACGAATGGCTCGACAACGTTCCCCTGCCGGTCGCCGCGCCCGGCCCCGACGGCCACGCCCGCTACGTCGAGGTGCGGCGGGCGGACGGCGCGGAACGCCTGGGCGCCCGGGTGAGCGATGAGGACGCGAGGTGGCTGGAGAGGTGGTGGCCGCTGGGCGCGGGCGGCGGGCCGGACCGGCGTGCGGAGATCGGCCGCGACCGTGAGGCGGCCTGGCGGCGGGCCGTCGCCGCGCTGGCCGCGGGCCTGGCGGTGGCGGTGGACTACGGCCACACCGCGGCGGCCCGCCCGGCGCTGGGCACCCTGACGGGGTATCGCGACGGCCGCCAGGCCGTCGCCGTGCCGGACGGCTCGATGGACCTGACCGCGCACGTGGCGATGGACGCGCTCCCGGGCACCCTGACCACGCAGCGCGAGGCACTGCACGCGCTGGGGGTGCGCGGGCAGCGGCCCCCGCTCGCCCTGGCCGCGCAGGACGCGCCCGCCTATCTGCGGGCGCTGGCCGCCGCCACGGAAGCGGCCGAGCTGACCGCGAAGGGCGGCCTCGGCGACTTCCTGTGGCTCGCCACGGCCGTCGGCGCGGGGTGCGCGGACCTGCTGCGGCCGCCGGCCGCGGACTGAGCGCCGCCCGGCCCGCCGACAGGCTTCCCTCCGCGGGTCGTTCACCCTTCCTCCCTTCCTCCTCCCCGCGTTCGTCCGCCCCGTCTGCAACCGCGCAAGGCGCGACCGTCGTGTCACCCAGGGACACGGGACGGGTCAGCAGGGGCCAGGGGGAGGCGGGGGCATGGCCGGTATCGGCATCAGGCCGCTCGGCGAGGACGACCCGAGGCGGCTCGGACCGTACCGGCTGCTGTGGCGGCTGACCACCGGCGGCATGGGGCGGATCTACCTGGCCAGGCCCCAGCGGGAGGGCCCGCTCGTCGCGGTCAAGACGCTGCTGGCGGAGGGCGTGGTCAGCGAGCCCGACCGCAAGCGCTTCGCCCGCGAGGTGGATCTGGCCCGGCGGGTGGACAGCTCCTACACCGCCCGCTTGCTCGACGCCGACGCCCGGGCCGAACGGCCCTGGATGGCCATCGACTACGTGCCCGCGCCGTCGCTGGGCGACCTGGTCCGCGCGGCGGGCCCGCTGCCGCCCGAGGCGCTGCCCTGGCTGGCGGCCGGCACCGTACAGGCCCTGCTGGCCCTGCACGACAAGGGCGTCGTGCACCGCGACGTCAAACCCCAGAACATCCTGCTGCCGCTGACCGGGCCGCTGGTCATCGACTTCGGCATCTCGCACGCGATCGACAAGACCACCACCTCGCTGACGCTGGGCACCATCGACTACACCTCGCCGGAGCAGGCGCTCGGCCGGCGCTCCACCCAGGCGTCGGACGTGTTCTCGCTGGGCGCGACCCTCTTCCACCTCGCGGTCGGCCGCGCGCCCTACCCGGAGACCGACGACGGCCCGCTGCAACGGCTGGCCCGGGTGCAGGCCGGCACCCTCGACCTGTCCGGTCTGCCGCCGGCGCTGGCCCCGCTGATCCACCCGACCCTGGCCGCGGAACCCGAGGCGCGCCCCACCCTCGGCGAACTCCTGGTGCGCTTCATCGACGAGGCCGACCGGGCGCCCGCGGCGCGCGGCGCGCAGCACCGGCTGCCGGTGCGCTGGACGGCGCTGATCGACGCGTACGAGGCGCACGGGCGGGCGCTGGACCTGGACGAGGGCGGCGCCGTCGCGATGGCCGACGAGCACACCCGCCCGCTGCCGCCGCCGGCGCCCACCCTCGTGGACACCCGGGAGCGGGCGGCCCGCCGGGAGCGGGAGGAGCAGGCCCGCCAGGCGCGCGAGCAGCGGGAGCGGGAGCTGCGCGAACTGGCCGCGGCGACACGGGCGAAGGCGGCCGAGGCCGAGCGGCAGCGGCGGGCAGAACAGGAGGCGGCGGAAGCGGCGGCCGCCGCGGAGGCGGCCCGGAAGAGGGCCGAGCGCGAGAAGGCGGAACGCGAGAAGGCCGAGCGGCGCGCAGCGGAACAGCGCCGGGCGGAGCAGCGCAGAGCCGAGGAACTGGCCGCCGAGCGGCGCGCAGCCGAGCAGAAGAAGGCCGAGCAGCGCAAGGCCGACCAGCGCGCGGCCGAACGCCGTGCCGCCGCGGCCAAGTCGAAGCAGGGGGAGTCCGTCAGCGGCATGCTGCTGGCCGTCGTGCTTCTGGTCGCGCTGGTGGCCTGGCATCCGTGGACCGGCCACCACGGCTCGGGCTCGACCGCCGGCGCGACGGGCAACGCGTCGGCGAACGCGTTCTCGTCCGGCGGGAGCGGCCTCTCGTCCGACGACCCGAACACCGGCAACGCCGGCGCCGCCTCGGACAGCACCGGCGGCGACGACGCCGGCACCGCGTCGGACGGCGGCTCGGACGACTCGGGCGGCTCCGTCGGCAGCTCGGACGGCTCGGACGGCGACACCGTCCCGGACACGACGCCTCCCGCACCCACCACCACGACCCCGCCGCCCGATCCGACCGAAGAGGCGTTCAAGGCCGTGCCGGTCGGCGACTGCCTGCCGGTCTACGACACCGGCCGCGGCGGCAGCACCATCGCGTGGAGCGCCTCCGTCCCGCCGAGCCCGGTGTCCTGCTCGGGCCAGTGGGGCGGCCTGGTCCAGGTCACCAGCCGCACCAGCGGCAGCTGCCCGAGCGGTACCGGCAAGTCGTCGTGGAGCTACTACTCCGCGTCCTCGGGCGACACCACGCGGCTGTGCCTCACCCGCGTCTTCCTCCCGCACTACTGCCTGCTCGGCACGCAGTCCGGCGACTCCATCAGCATCGGCCCGATGACGGCCGTGGACTGCACCGCGAAGCAGGTCCCGGTGCCGTACAACCAGGTCATGTGGATATCGGGCGTCTACCGGGCCCCGTCGGGCGCCTCCGCGAACAACTGCGTGCAGGGGGCGAGCGACCGGACCCGGTACTGGGCCTGGCTGGTGAACGACGGCAGCACGCTGCTGTGCACGACGATCTACCAGTCCGGCTGAGCGGAGCGGAGTGCGCTGGAGCGGACCGGCGCGGACCTGAGCGGACCGGATGCCGTGCGCCGGACGCCGTGCGCCGGACGCTGTGCGTCAGCCGGCGAGTTCGCCGAGCCCGTCGAGCACCCTGCGCTCCACCTCCGGGTCGAGCCCCACCGGCTCGCGGTCCGGCCGCTGGGGCGCCACCCCGCCGATGCCCTCCAGCCAGCGCCAGGTGTCCGCGACGGTCTCCCCGACCGGACGGCAGCGCAGGCCCGCGCCCAGCGCCTTCCGCACGTCGCCGCGGTGCAGCGTGTCGTGCAGCTCGCCCGGCGGCAGCCACACCGGCAGGTCCGTCCACGGCTCGATCCCGGCCGCCTCGACCACCTCCGGCGCCACCCAGCGCAGCGCCGCGTCCGAGCCGGTCACCCGCGCGCACGTCTCCAGCAGCTCGCCCATCGTGGTGTGCCCGGACGGGCTGACCAGGTTGTACGGCCCGCCGAGGCCCGCGGCCAGCGCGTCGAGCGTCCAGCCGGCCAGGTCCCGTACGTCGATGTACTGCAGGGCCAAATCCCGCGGCCCGGGCGCCAGTACCTCACCGCCGCGGGCGATCCGCCGCAGCCACCACGGCAGCCGCCCGATGTTCTCGTACGGACCCAGGATCAGCCCGGCCCGCACCAGCAGCGCCGCGTCGCCGTACGCCTCCTGCGCCGCGATCTCGCCGGCCCGCTTCACGTCGGCGTAGTCGTCGCCCTTGCCGTCGACCAGCGCGCCGTGCTCGTCCAGGCCCGCGCCCGCCGGATACGCGTACACCGACCGGCTCGACACGTATCCGTACCGGCCGACCCGACCGCCCAGCACCCGGACCGCGTCCCGCACCGCCGCCGGGTCCCCCGACCACGTGTCCACCACCGCGTCCCACTCCCCCGCGGCCAGCTCCCCCAACTCCCCCTTCGCCCGGTCCCCGCGCAGGCCCCGCGCTCCCCGCGGCACCTCCCGGTTTCCCCGGTTGAACACCGTCACCCCCCACCCGCGCTCCACCGCGTCCTCGACCACGGCCCGCCCGACGAACTCCGTCCCACCCAGCACAAGTAGTTCCATCCCCCCACCCTCCCTCCACCCCGGTCCCCGTCCCAGCGAATCCGCCGACGGCGTAGCCGGTCGGGCGGCCTGAGAGGATGGGGGCATGACGGAGACGACGGTCGGGGTCGGTGGGGCGGCCGAGAGCACGGACATGGTGCTGAACATCGGGCCTCAGCATCCCTCGACGCATGGGGTGCTGCGGTTGCGGCTCGTGTTGGACGGGGAGCGGATCAGGACCGCGGAGCCGATCGTCGGGTACATGCACCGCGGCGCGGAGAAGCTCTTCGAGGCGCGGGACTACCGGCAGATCATCATGCTGGCGAACCGGCACGACTGGCTGTCGGCGTTCTCCAACGAGCTGGGCGTGGTGCTCGCGGTCGAGCGGATGCTCGGCATGGAGGTGCCCGAGCGCGCGGTGTGGCTCCGGACGCTGCTGGCCGAGCTGAACCGGGTGCTGAACCACCTGATGTTCCTCGGGTCGTATCCGCTGGAGCTGGGCGGGATCACGCCGATCTTCTACGCGTTCACCGAGCGCGAGGAGTTGCAGCATGTGATGGAGGAGGTCTCCGGCGGCCGGATGCACTACATGTTCAACCGGGTCGGCGGCCTGAAGGAGGACCTGCCGAACGGCTGGACCGGGCGGGCGCGGGCCGCGGTGGCAGGCGTGCGGTCGCGGATGGGCCGCTTCGACGACCTGGTGGTCGGCAACGAGATCTTCCGCGGCCGCACCCGCGGCGTGGGGGTGCTGTCGGCGGCCGACGTGCACGCGTACGGGGTGAGCGGGCCGATCGCCCGCGCCTCCGGCGTCGACTTCGACCTGCGGCGCGACGAACCGTACCTCGGGTACGGGGAGTTGGGCGACGTCCTGAAGGTGGCCACCCGGACCGAGGGCGACTGCCTGGCCCGGTTCGAGGTGCTGCTGGAGCAGACCCACAACGCGCTGGCGCTGGCCGACGCCTGCCTGGACCGGCTCGCCGAACTGCCGCCCGGCCCGGTCAACCAGCGCCTGCCGAAGGTCCTCAAGGCGCCCGAGGGCCACACCTACGCCTGGACCGAGAACCCGCTCGGCCTCAACGGCTACTACCTGGTGTCCAAGGGCGAGAAAACCCCGTACCGGCTGAAGCTGCGCTCGGCGTCGTTCAACAACATCCAGGCGCTGAACGTGCTGCTGCCGGGCACGCTGGTGGCCGACATGGTCGCGATCCTCGGCTCGATGTTCTTCGTCGTCGGCGACATCGACAAGTAGCCGGTGCCCGGGCGCCGTTGCCGCCGTCCCGGCGGAGGCGGCCAGCGCGCCGCGGCCGTCAGCGCGCGGCGCCCCGCAGGTCGCTGACGTCGAGCTGCTCGGTGTCGTCGTGGGCGGTGAGGTCGATCACCTCGGCCGCGGCCGGCTCGTGGTCGGGCGTGGCGGCCGGCGCGGACGCGGACGCGGTGACGGCCTCGGGCTCGGCGGTGGGCTCGGGCTCGGCGGCCGGCGCGGGGATCGCGGCGGGCGCGGCGAGCGGCACCGGGGCGGCCGCGGGAAGCGACTTGTGGGTGCCGAAGAAGTCGAAGCCGCCGACCGCGCGATGGGCCTGGGTGGCGGTGGAGCGGCCCGGCTGGGCGTAGGGCAGGACGGCCGCCGCGGTGGCCGCGGGCACCAGGCGGTGCTCGCGGACCGGGAGCCCTTGCGAGCCCGACGCGTGCTTGCCCTGCGGCTCGTCCGCGGCCGCGGCGTCCCGGCGCCGGGCGTCCTCGACGGTGCGCTGCGCCTGCTGGGTGGCGGAGTTGCGCGCGAGGTTGCGCAGCGCGTCCGCGGCCTTGAGGTAGGCGGCGGGGCCGACCGCGGCCACCCCGGTGCCCAGCGCGATCCGGGGCGCCGTGGCGCCCTCCCGCTGGAGCCGGCGCCGCGCCTCCAGGGCCCGGGCCCGCTCGCTCTCCGCGGTGGCGTAGCGCCGCAGCAGATCGGCGTGCTCCGAGCGCAGCCGCGCCAGCTCCGACCGCTTGCCGCGCAGCTTCTTCTCCAGCCGGCCGCGGATCTCCCTGGACTCCTCCAGGTCGGTCTCCAGCTCGGCCACCCGCTCGTCGGTCTTCCACTCGTCGCGGGTCCGCAGCGCGGTCAGCTCCGCGACCTCGCGCCCGGCCGAACGGTCCCAGGTCCGCGCGAGCAGCGCCCCGGCCACCGCGACGAGCGCGATCGCCACCGCGAGCACCCGCAGCAGCTCCGTATCACCGGCGAAGATTGATATGACGGCCAGTACGGCCGCGGTGCCTGCGACGGTCAGCGGCGGCATCATCCGGTGCAGCGGCTGGGAATGGCGGTGACGTCCACGGGGCATGGCCAGAAATTTAGCGTGCGCAAGGCTTCCGTGGGGGCCCGGGGCCCTAATTTTCGGGGGGTTTGGCCGTACCGTTGCGCACGTTCGTCACCCACCGCGCACGATCGGACACGGCACGTGCGCACGGACATATTGGATCTTGGTCACCCGGGGCCCCACGCGTCAGGACCGCCGGTCGGGGGGTCACCGCGCGGGGTGCGCGCCCGGCGCGATCGGCGGGTGCGGAACGGTCGGACGGCCGTCCGGCGGGGTGACCGGCAGGCCCGCCGCGCGCCACGCCTGGAAGCCGCCGACGAGGTCGGTCGCGCGGTGCAGGCCGAGGTCATGCAGGGAGGCGGCCGCCAGCGACGAGGCGTAACCCTCGTTGCAGAACACGATGACGGGCAGGTCGTGGCCGGTGGCGTGCGGGAGGCGGTGCGAGCCCTCCGGGTCGAGCCGCCACTCCAGTTCGTTGCGCTCCACGATGACCGCGCCGGGCACGGTGCCGTCGCGGTCGCGCAGCGCGCCGTAGCGGATGTCCACCAGCAGCGCGCCGCCGTCTCGGGCGGCCGCGGCGGCCTCGGCCGGGGAGAGCCGGGCCAACCGGGTGCGTATGGCGGCCAGATGGTCCGCTATCGAGCGGGACGTCCCGGAAGGACCGCCCTGTGCGCCGGTCATCCGTGTCACCACTCCTCGGGGCGCTCGACGAACTCCAGCCGCAGCGTGCTGTCCTTGCGGCTGTAGCGGCGCATCAGCGGCAGCGGCGGGTAGTACGCGTGCACGGACACCGCGTGGGTGGTCTCGGACACGTTCACCACCTGGTGCACGTGCTCGCGGCCGAACGCGCGGCCCTTGCCTTCGGGCAGGACGCGGCGCCGGTCCACGCCGTCGGCGAGTTCCAGCGACCGCCAGCCCTCGGTCGGCAGCGGCACCGCCAGCGAGTGCTCGGTCAACTCGCCCGCGGCGGTGACGAAGACGCCGTACGAGCCGCCGTGGTCGTGCCAGCCGGTCTCGGCGCCGGGCGGCCAGCCGATCAGCCACGCCTCGGCCCCGCCGGGTCCTTCCAGCCGCCGCCAGGTGCGGCCTTCGGCGTCCAGCGGGAGTTCGGCCACGACGGCGGCGTCGGCGGCGATCGAGCGGGCGAAGTCGAGGAGTTCGGCGGCGGTGGGCGCCGGGGACACGGCCGGCGCGGGGGCCTGAAGTCCCTCGGCGGGAGCCGCCGGAGCGGAAGTCGCCGGAGCGGAAGTCGTCGGAGCGACGGCCGTGGAGCCGGCGGAGGACACGGGAGAGGCAGCGGGAACGGCGGACATGGGTACCACCCGAAGGGAGGAATGCGCGGACGACGCGCGGGCGAACGGTGGGCCGAGGGCGCGCGTCAGCGCGCGGCCGTACACACGCAGCCCGCGTACCGGAGGAGGTCGAGATGGACCCTCCGGTGCAGAAGCAGGCGCGTGCCGTTCACGGAACGGACTGAACCATCTCCGGCCCCGCCGGTCAAGTGCGCAGATCACAGCGGTTCGGCCGCCGCGCCGGCCGAACCGGGCGGCGGCCCGGCGCACGCGGCTCGCCCGCACGGGACCGGCTCACTGGATCAGCCCAGCCGATCCACCACGAGAGTCCGCGCCGGGTCCGCCCCGCCGATCCACCGCCGAGGACTCCGCCGCGCCAGGTCCGCCCCGCCGGACCGCCCTGCCGGGTCCGGCTCAGCGGGAGCGCTGCGCGGGCGTGCCGTGCTGCCGGTCGTCGTCCTCGGGAAGCCGGCAGACGCGTTCCAGGAACAGCGCCGCCGCCACCACCGCGATCCCGGCCAGCACCGCCAGCCCCGCGTAGATGGCCTGCTGCCGCCGGGGGTCCATGTCGAGCTTGTACATCACCAGGAAGATCCCGGTGCCGCCGTACATCCCCACCACGAGGGACGCGACCAGCGCGCTGGCCTGCCCGAAGACGACCGCGCGGGCGGCGGCGAGCGGATCGACACCCTTCGCGCCGGGCTGCCGCTCACGCTGGGCCCGCAGCCGGGACCTTATCGACAGCGCGGTGGCGAAGAGCGCGGCGGCGATCAGCGCGAGCACGACGGGCGCGGCGAGCGGCACCCCCGGCAGCGTCCCGAAGGTGTCCCACAACTTCGCCGCCGCCCACGACAGCACACCCGCGACCACGAAGATGCCGGCCAGCGTCCTGATCCGCAGGGTCCTCACCGGGTGTCCGCCTCCACGTCTTTCCACACGTTCCGGTACGCGGATACGGGATTCGCGTACGTACTCGCCGAATATGCCGGCGCAGGTCCCAACGATTATTCGGGCAGCCGCAGTTCCACGTCGCCGCGCCGCCGTACGCCGCCGTCGCCGACCGCGGCCAGCAGTTCGGCGACCGGGCCGCGGCCGGGCAGCACGGCGGCCGGCTGCACGTCGTGCCACGGCACGAGGACGAAGGCCCGCTCGTGCGCCCGCGGATGCGGAAGGGTCAGCACCGGGTCGTCGGACACGCAGGCGTCGTACGCCACGATGTCGACGTCGATGGTGCGCGGGCCCCAGTGCTCGGTGCGCACCCGCAGGTACGCCTCCTCGATGGCGTGGGCGCGCTCCAGCAGGGAGGCCGGCGGCAGCGTGGTGCGCACCACCACGACCGCGTTGAAGTACGCCGGCTGGCTGCCCTCGGGGACGCCCCACGGCTCGGTCTCGTACACCGGGGAGACTTCCTTGACCCGCACCCCCGGGGTGTCCTCCAGGGCGTCCACGGCGCCTTGCAGGGTCTCCAGGCGGTTGCCCAGGTTGCCGCCCAGCGCGATCACCGCGGTGCGCGGGTTCTGCAGGGTGCTGTCGGCGGCGTCGACCCGGGCGGTCACCTCGGCCGGCACGGGCTGCACGGTCGGATCGGCCACCCCGAACTCAGGGGCGTGTCCGGTGCTGTCGTCGGGATTCTCCGCACTCACGGGCGCCTCCGGGTGATCGTCACGGTCACGTCGTCGAACGGCACGGTGATCGGCGCGTCCGGCTTGTGCACGGTCACCTCCACCTCCTCCACCTGAGCGTGCCCCAGGCACGTGTCGGCAATGCGCTGGGCGAGGGTTTCGATGAGGTTGACCGGCTCGCCGGAGACGACGGCCGCGACCTGTTCGGCCAGCACACCGTAGTGCACGGTACGCGTCAGGTCGTCACCGGCCGCCGCCGCGGACGTGTCCAGGCCGAGCGCGAGATCGACCACGAAGGTCTGGCCGTCCGCCCGTTCGTGGTCGAACACGCCGTGGTTGCCGCGGATGCTCAGCCCGCGCAGTGTGACCCGGTCCACGCTGCTCACTCCTCCGTACCGTCGCCGGCGCCGCGCCGGCCGCGGCCGTCCTCGCCGCCGTCGTCGCCGTGGTCGCCGTCGTCCTTGCCGTCGTCGCCGTCATCGGCCTTGGTGGTGCCGTCGCCGGCCTCTTCGTCGTGCCCGTCGGTGTCGCCACCGTCGCCGTCGTCGTTGTCGCCGCCACCGTTGCCGTTGGCGCCGTCGTCGGCACCGTTGTCGGCACCGTTGTCGGCGCCGTCCAGGTCCTCGTCGTCGGCCTTCGCGGCCTCCAGGACCTCGCCGAGCACGTCCTCTATGGCGGCGTCGACGTCGTCGGCCGCGATGTCGTCGTCCTCGTCGTCGTCATCCTCCTCCGCGAGCACCGGGGAGCCGTGGTGCGCCCACAGCCGCCAGCCCTCGGAGGTGCGCCGGAAGATGTTCGTGGCGACCACCAGGCCGCCGACCAGGGCGCCCGCGGAGCCGTCCTCCTCGGCGGGGCCGCCGGTGAGGATGTTCTCGGTGCAGGTCACCAGCGCGGCGTCGCCGTCGACCGCGACCTCCACGTCGGTGAGGAAGAACTGGATGTACTCCGTGTTCGCCATGATCAGCGCGTACGAGCGCATCACCTCGCGCCGCCCGCGCAGCACCGGCCAGCCGGGGTGCACCGTCGAGACGGACTCCGCGAGCGGGCCGGTCAGCACGACCGCCTCCAGCTCGTCGAGGTTGGAGTGCTCGATCGCGTCGTAGAACGCCTGGTTGGCCCGCTCGACCGCGCGCGACTCCGCGGTACGCCCCGTCACGCCTGTCCCTCGGGGGTCTCGGCGACCGCGCCGGAGCCGGCGGCCTCGATGGCGCGGGCCACCCGTACCGCGTCGGCGCTCGCCCGCACCTCGTGCACCCGCACCGCCCACGCGCCCTCGCGCGCGGCGATCGCGGTCACCGCGGCGGTCGCCGCGTCCCGTTCCCTGGCCGGCGGCGGCGCGGCCTGCGCGGTCCCGGCCAGCACCCGCCCGAGGAACCGCTTGCGGGAGGCGGCGACCAGCAGCGGGCGGCCCAGCGCGGCCAGTTCGGGCAGGTGCGCGAGCAGCGTCAGGTCGTGCTCGGCGGTCTTCGCGAAGCCCAGGCCCGGGTCGACCACGATCCGTTCGGGCGCGATGCCGCCCTCCAGCGCCCGGGTCAGCCCGGTCCGCAGCTCGGCGAGCACCTCGCCGAGCACGTCGCCGTAGACCGCGCGGTTGTTCATGTCGATGCTGCGGCCGCGCCAGTGCATCACCACGAACGGCACCGCGGCCGACGCGACCACCGGGACCATCGCCGGGTCGGCCAGGCCGCCGCTGACGTCGTTGACCAGCCGGGCGCCGGCCGCGACCGCCTGCTCGGCGACGGACGCGCGCATCGTGTCCACGCTCACCAGCACCCCGGAGGCCGCCAGCTCGCGCACCACCGGGATCACCCGGCGCAGCTCCTCCGCTTCGTCCACCCGCGCCGCTCCGGGCCGGGTGGACTCCCCACCCACGTCGACCAGGTCAGCGCCCTGCGCGACCAGGTCCAGGCCGTGCTTCACCGCCAGTTCCGGATCGAACCACTGCCCGCCGTCGGAGAACGAGTCGGGCGTGACGTTCACCACACCCATGACGGCGCAGCGATCCCACCGCGGCAGTCCGACCGGTCCGCTCCGAGCCTGTGACGTACTCATGCGCCCAGCGTACGGGTCTGTCCCTACGCCGCCGACTCGCCTCCGGGCGCCGGGCCGGGCGCTATGCCACGAACTTCCGCTCGGGGGCGTCCTCCAGGGAGGCGTAGCCGGGCTTGTGGCGGTGGGCGGGGCGGGCGGCGCGGCCGGGCAGGAAGCGCTGGAGGGAGTCGGGCAGCGGCAGCGACAGGGTGACGAAGCCCTCGGCCTGCATGATGGCGAAGCCGATCCGGGGCAGGTCGCGCGAGTTGGGGAAGACCAGGAACCGCGGCACCCACTGGGGCTGGAACTTGGCGTTGAACTTGTACAGCGACTCGATCTGGAACCAGCGGGACAGGAACACCAGCAGCCCGCGCCATCCGCGCAGCACCGGCCCGGCGCCGATCCGCTCGCCGCGGGCCAGTGCCGAGCGGAACATCGCGAAGTTCAGCGAGACGTGCTTCACGCCCAGCTCGGGCGCCTTCTGCAGGGCGGCCACGATGAGGAGTTCGTTGAGCCCGGGGTCGGCGGCGCGGTCGCGCCGCATCAGCTCCAGGGACATGCCGTCCGCCCCCCAGGGCACGAAGTGCAGGACGGCCCGCAGGTCGCCGAGTTCGGGGTGCGCGGCGTCCGGCTCGCACTCCTTGTGGGCGGTGACGACCACGCAGTCCCCGTCGGTCTCCTCGCCGAACCGGCCGAGCGCCATGGAGAAGCCGCGCTCGGTGTCGGTGCCGCGCCAGGCGTCCGCGGCGAGCCGCACCCGCTGCTTCTCCTCCTCGGTCAGCTCGTGCACCCGCCGCACCCGGCAGACGTATCCGCACCGCTCGATCCGCTTGACCATCTGCCGTACGTTCCGCATCGCCCGCCCGGCCAGCGTGAAGTCCACGACGTCCACGATCGCCTCGTCGCCGAGTTCCAGGGCGTCCAGGCCGGTCTCCCGGGTCCACACCTCGCCGCCGGTCTCGCTGCACCCGACGACGGCGGGCAGCCAGGCGTGCGCGCGGGCGAGGTCCATGTAGGACTCGATGGCGCCGGGCCACGCCTCCACGTCACCGATCGGGTCGCCGCTGGCCAGCGCCACGCCGGAGACCACCCGGTAGCAGATCGCGGCCTTGCCGCTGGGCGAGAAGACCACGGACTTGTCGCGGCGCAGCGCGAAGTGGCCGAGGGAGTCGCGGGCGCCGTGCCGGGCGAGCAGGACCCGCAGCCGCTGCTCGTCGTCCTCGCTCAGCTCGGCGACCGGGCGGGCCGGCCGCAGCACCAGGTAGGCGGTGGAGCAGGCGATGAGCAGGCCGAGGCCGCCCAGCGAGTAGCCGACCACGTCGCCGACCCGGTCGCTGGTGTAGTGCACCGGGCCGGAGAAGCCGAAGAGCCCGTAGAGCACGTGCAGGCAGCGGTCGGTGATGCCGGGGTTGCCGCGCTCGGAGGCGGGGTGGGCGCTGGTGATGACCAGGCCGAGGCAGAACGCCAGCGTGCTGAGGCCGACCAGGTTCACCACGGCCCGCCAGCGGGTGCGCGGGTCGGAGAGCGCGGTGAACTCGCCGCGGTACCTGATCAGCAGGGTGAGCAGGCCCAGCGAGACCACGGCGCCGAAGATCGAGTGCCGGTAGACGATCTGGGTGGCGGCGCCGAGCGGCAGCAGCAGTACCGCCGCCCACCAGGCGCGCTGCTTGCCCCGCTTCAGGCCGTGCGCCAGCATCAGCAGCAGGATGCCGGTGACCACCGCCGTCGCCGCCGCGAGCGAGCTGACGGTGCCCGGGAAGACCGCGGCCAGCTCGTGCATCCGCCGGTTGCGGAAGGCGGGGAACACCGCGGAGACCACGTCGAGCAGGCCGATCACGGCCGCCGCCGTACCGAAGATCTTCGGTACGGACGAGGCGTGCGGCATCAGGCGGTGGTGCGTCATGCGGGCGCGGTCAGCGGACAAGGTGCTCACAGGTTCCGGTATGAGGGACGGTTGCGCCCACTAGGACGGAATCATCCGTCTACGGGTTGCGCGCGAGTCGTGTCAATCCGCGACGATCTCTCGGCCGGGCGCGCTCGACAGCCCGCCGGTACGACCGGAAACCTTCCCCCCGGGCTGCTTCCGGTTACCCGGGCAGATCCCCCGGCTGCGCCGGATGCCTGGCTGCCCCGGTTCCCCCGAGCAGCTACCCGCGGCCGATGATCAGGCTCATCGCCTCGGAGCGCGTCGCGGGGTCCCTCAGCTGGCCGCGCACCGCCGACGTGATGGTCTTCGCCCCGGGCTTGCGCACCCCGCGCATCGTCATGCACATGTGCTCGCACTCGATGACCACGATCACCCCGCGCGGCTCCAGTATCCGCATCATCGCGTCGGCGACCTGCGTGGTCAGCCGCTCCTGCACCTGCGGGCGCCGCGCGTACACGTCCACCAGCCGCGCCAGCTTCGACAGTCCGGTGATCTTCCCGCTGCTCGCCGGGATGTACCCGATGTGGGCGACGCCGACGAAGGGCACCAGGTGGTGCTCGCAGGAGGACATCACCTCGATGTCCTTGACCAGCACCATCTCGTCGTGACCGAGGTCGAAGGTGGTGGTCAGTACGTCCTCGGGCTGCTGCCACAGCCCGGCGAATATCTCCCGGTAGGCGCGGGCCACCCGGCTCGGGGTCTCGCGCAGGCCCTCCCGGTCGGGGTCCTCGCCCACCGCGTAGAGCAGCTCACGGATCGCGGCCTCGGCCCGCTTCTCGTCGAACTCGCCGGGGATCTGGTCGCCGTCGAGCGTCACGGGGTCGGTCATGGGCCTCGCTCCTCCTGCCGGCGCCACCTGGCCGGTGCCGCCTCGCCGGTGCCGCCTTGCTGATGCGTCTTGCTGCTGCCATCGCGGCCGGTAGGGAAACGCAGCCGGTCGAAAACACGGCCGCGGCCCCAAGGCTAGAACCCTGGGGCCGCGAATCGCATTCCGGACAGTGCCCGAAACGGGGTGGATCGGTGTGATGTTCAGCTCTCCGGGCGGTCTTCCGGCAGGTCGACCGGCTCGGTGGGCTTGGTGGTGGAGACCGGCGAGGGGCCGCTTCCGTTGATCGCCTGGGCGCCGTTGGTCAGTGCCAGCTCCTTCGGGGAGAGCACCGGCGGCCGGGTGGACGGGGTCCGGCGAGCCGAACCGGTCCAGGCCGGGCGCGGCGGACGCTTGACCACCGGGGCGAAGATCTCGGCGATCTCCTCCTTGTTGAGCGTCTCCCGCTCCAGAAGCGCGAGCACGAGGTTGTCGAGGACGTCGCGGTTCTCGACGAGGATCTCCCACGCCTCGTTGTGCGCCGTCTCGATCAGCTTCTTGACCTCCTCGTCGACCAGCCCGGCGACCTCTTCCGAGTAGTCGCGCTGGTGACCCATCTCACGACCGAGGAACGGCTCCGAGTCGCTGGTGCCGAACTTGATCGCGCCGAGCCGCTCGGTCATGCCGTACTGCGTGACCATGGCGCGGGCGGTGGTGGTGGCCTTGTCGATGTCGTCCGAGGCGCCGGTGGTCGGGTCGTGGAAGACCAGTTCCTCCGCCGCCCGGCCGCCCATCATGTAGGCGAGCTGGTCGAGCATCTCGTTGCGCGACGTGGAGTACTTGTCCTCGTCGGGCAGCACCATCGTGTAGCCGAGGGCACGGCCGCGGGACAGGATGGTGATCTTGTGGACCGGGTCGGAGTTCGGTGAGGCCGCCGCGACCAGGGCGTGTCCGCCCTCGTGGTAAGCGGTGGTCTTCTTCTCCTTGTCCGACATGATCCGGGTGCGCTTCTGGGGGCCGGCCACCACACGGTCGATGGCCTCGTCCAGCACGCTGTTGTCGATCACCTTCTTGTCGCTGCGCGCGGTGAGCAGCGCCGCCTCGTTGAGCACGTTGCTCAGGTCGGCACCGGTGAAGCCGGGGGTGCGGCGGGCGACGGCCATGAGGTCGACGTCCGGCGCGATCGGCTTGCCCTTCTGGTGCACGGTGAGGATCTCCAGCCGGCCGTTGAGGTCCGGCGGGTCGACCGCGATCTGCCGGTCGAACCGGCCCGGGCGCAGCAGCGCCGGGTCGAGGATGTCCGGCCGGTTCGTCGCGGCGATGAGGATCACGCCGCCCTTGACGTCGAAGCCGTCCATCTCGACGAGCAGCTGGTTGAGGGTCTGCTCGCGCTCGTCGTGACCGCCGCCGAGGCCCGCACCGCGGTGCCGGCCGACAGCGTCGATCTCGTCGACGAAGACGATCGCCGGGGCGTTCGCCTTGGCCTGCTCGAACAGGTCGCGGACCCGGGAGGCGCCGACGCCGACGAACATCTCGACGAAGTCGGAACCCGAGATCGAGTAGAACGGCACGCCGGCCTCGCCGGCCACGGCTCGCGCCAGCAGCGTCTTACCGGTGCCGGGACGGCCGTAGAGCAGCACGCCCTTGGGGATCTTGGCGCCGACGGCCTGGAACTTCGCCGGCTCCTGCAGGAACTCCTTGATCTCCTGCAGTTCCTCCACCGCCTCGTCGCAGCCCGCGACGTCGGCGAAGGTGGTCTTGGGGGTGTCCTTGGTGATCAGCTTGGCCTTGGACTTCCCGAACTGCATGACGCGCGAACCGCCGCCCTGCATCTGGTTCATCAGGAAGAGGAAGACCACCACGATCAGGACGAAGGGCAGCAGCGACAGCAGGATGCTGACGAACGCGTTCTGCTTGGACGGCGAGACGGTGTAGCCGTCGGGCAGTGCGACGCCCTTGACCTGTCCGTCCTGGATCTTCTGCAGGTTTGCGGCGATCGAGGAGCCCTGGTTGCCGATGTAGCTGGCGCGGACCTTCGAGCTGCCCTTGATCTTGTAGCCGTCCTTGAGCTGGACCTTGATGGAGTTGTCGTCCCCAGTGGTCAGCTGTGCGGAACTGGCGTGGTTGGTGTTGATCGCGTGCAGTACCTGGCCTGTGTCGACTGTCTTGTAGCCGCCGCCGGAGCCGACGACTTCCATCAACACGACCACGGCAAGGACAGCCAGCACGATCCACATGACCGGCCCACGGAAATAGCGCTTCACGTCCATCCATGCGGGGCGTAAACGCCCCGTCCCTCCTGCCGCAGTGAGGCACAGCCGCTGGTGGGCGGCGTGTGCATCCGGTGTATGACCCGATCCTTCGGACGGTACCCCAGCATTGTGACCCGAGGTTGCCGCCGACCGTTAACAATCCGGCTTTCCCCTGCTCCAACGGCGGGAAACCGACAGGGGTTCCCCGGGCCGCCGTGAGGGTGGTCTCAGTGCGGCCTCAGCCCCCGTAGACGTGCGGTGCGAGGGTGCCGACGAACGGCAGGTTGCGGTACTTCTCGGAGTAGTCCAGGCCGTAACCGACCACGAACTCGTTGGGGATGTCGAAGCCAGTGTATTTGACATCGATGCGAACCTTCGCCGCCTCGGGCTTGCGCAGCAGCGTGCAGACCTCCAGGGAGGCCGGGCCGCGCGATCCGAGGTTGCTGATCAGCCAGGAGAGGGTCAGCCCGGAGTCGATGATGTCCTCGACGATCAGGACGTGCCGTCCGGCGATGTCGGTGTCGAGGTCCTTGAGGATGCGGACCACGCCGGAGGACTTGGTGCCGGCGCCGTAGGAGGACACCGCCATCCAGTCCATGGTCACGTTGCTCGACAGGGCTCGGGCCAGGTCGGCCATCACCATGACGGCGCCCTTGAGGACACCGACGATCAGCAGGTCCTTGCCCGCGTAGTCCCGATCGATCTCGGCGGCCAGCTCCCCCAGCTTCGCGTCGATGTCTGCCTTGGCGATGAGCACCTTCTCAAGGTCGGCGCCCATGTCGGTCTCGTTCACTACGCGGTACGTCCTCAGGTCTGCGGCTCTACGACGGCGAGAACACCAGTCTGCCATCCGCCCTTCGGACGGCGACGCCGCCCGGCAGGTTGAGCGCCTTCTGCCCGCGCCAGCCCGTCACCAGGCGGTCCACCTCTTCGATGTGGCGGGCGAAGAGGAAGCCGGGCGGGGACCCGGCGGCCACCGCCGCTCTGCGCAGCACCCGGCGCCGGACCGCCGCGGGCAGCCGGTGCAGCCGCGCCACGTCGAGGCTGCCGTCGTCGCCGGCCACGTCGGCCTGCGCGTCGGCGGCCCACTGGTCGAGGGCGTCGGCGTCGTCGCGCGAGAGCTGGGCGGTACGGGCCAGCGCCTGCACGACGCCCTTGCCGAGCGACTTCTCCAGCACCGGCAGCGCTTCGTGCCGGACCCGGGAGCGGGTGTACGCGGGGTCGTGGTTGTGCGGGTCCTCCCACACGGTGATGCCCTGGGCGAGGCAGCCCTGACGGACGGTGTCGCGGTCGAGCAGCAGGAACGGCCGGCGGTAGCGGCCGCCGGTGCCGGAGACCGCGGCCATGCCGGACAGCGAGCGGGTGCCGGAGCCGCGGGCGAGGCCGAGCAGCACCGTCTCCGCCTGGTCGTCCCGGGTGTGGCCGAGCAACACCGCGGCGGCACCGCGGCGTTCGGCGACGGTGTCCAGCGCGGCGTACCGCGCGTCGCGCGCGGCGGCCTCGGGGCCGACCCGGCGACCGGTGCCGGTGCCCGCGGTGCCGACGTACGCGCCGCCGTGCGCGGCCGTGGTGGACTGCCGGCCGACGGTCACGCCGATCGCGTCGACCGGGTCGAGGCCGAGGGCACGCAGCCGCTCCACGACCTCCTGGGCGCGGCGGGCCGAGCCGCTTTGCAGGCCGTGGTCGACGGTGACGGCGCCGGCACGCATGCCGAGCCGGGGCGCTTCGAAGGCGAGGGCGGCGGCCAGCGCCATCGAATCGGCGCCGCCGCTGCACGCGGCGAGTACGAGCGGGCCGGCGGCGCCCGCGGTGGCGGTGGACGGCGCGGCGGACGCGTCGGCGGAGGCTGCGAGCACGTCGTGCAGGACGCGGCGGACCGCCAGACGTATCGCCGCGACCGTGGGGTGGGGTCCCATGTCCGGTTCCCTCCTGGGGAGGCTGGGTGGGGCGGGCAGAGCGAGAAGCCCTGCGAGACAGGTTGACGCAGGGTATTCAGATGGTGACAGAAGCCCGGGCATAACCCGAGCATCGCACGCGGCACCCCACGCCAGCGGTCCCTCGGACGGGTGAACCGGGCGCAAAACCAGCGGCCGGACCACCCTCAGCGGGGCGGCACGGCCGGTACGGGTGAGGCGGAGGGTGCGAACGGCCAGGGCTCGCGGAGGCGCGGCCGGGGCTCGCGCTCCTGCGAACGAGCCCGCCCGCGTCCACGGCGGTACGGTACGGCGCCCGGCTCAGCCGTCGGTGCGGCCGTGCACCCGCGCCACCCACTCCGCGGGTTTGGCGATCTCCGCCTTGGTGGGCAGCGTGTTCGGCGAGGTCCACACGCGGTTGAAGCCGTCCATGCCGACGTCCTTGACCACGCCGCGCACGAACCGCTCGCCGTCGCGGTACTGCCGCAGCTTCGCGTCCAGGCCCAGCAGCCGGCGCAGCGCCTGGTCGAGCCGGCCCGCGCCGCTGGCGCGGCGCTGCCCGAACTTCTCCCGGATCTCCGCGACGCTCGGCACCACCTCGGGGCCCACGCCGTCCATCACGTAGTCGGCGTGCCCCTCCAGCAGCGACATCACGGCGGTCAGCCGGGTGAGGATCTCCTTCTGCGCGGGGGTCTGCACGAGGTCCACGAGGCTGCGGCCGTCGTCCGGCTCGCCGTCGGCCCCCTCCTCGCCCTCCTCGCGGTCCTTGCCGGCGCCGCTGAAGGTCTGCACCGCCTGCCGGACCCGCTCCACGACCGTGGAGGCGTCGAGTTCGGTCTCGCCGAGGAAGGACTGGATCTCGCCCTCGATGTGGTCGCGCAGCCAGGGCACGGCGGAGAACTGGGTGCGGTGGGTCTCCTCGTGCAGGCACACCCACAGCCGGAAGTCGTGCGGGTCGACGTCCAGCTCGCGCTCGACGTGCACGATGTTCGGGGCGACCAGCAGCAGCCGCCCGGCCCTGGGCTCCCCCGGGCCCGGCTGCACCGGTCCCGCGGGCATCTCCCGCGTGGCGGGGGCGAACGTCTCGTACTGGCCGAGCACCCGGGAGGACAGGAAGCTCAGCAGCATCCCGACCTCGACGCCGGTGACCTTGCCGCCCACGGTGCCCAGCATGACGCCGCCCGGGCCGCCCGGGCGGCGGGCCTGCATCTTGCCCAGCAGCGGTTTGAGCACCTCGCGGAAGCCCGCGACGTTGGCGCGGACCCAGCCGGGGCGGTCCACGATCAGCACGGGGGTGCCGTGCGGGCGGGCCCCGCCGTCGCCGTACATCCGCGTGAACGCGCTGACGTGGTTCTCCGACTCCTCCGCGTGGGTCCGCAACTCGGCCACGATCGCGCGTGCCTCGTCCCGGCTCACCTCCGGCCCGGGCCGCGTCAGCCGCTGCGCGGTCGCCACGGCGAGGTTCCAGTCGACCATCTCGCTTCCACCGATGCTCGTCATACCTTCACGGTACGTTGCCGCTCCCGCTTTGGGGGTGCCTAACGCTTCTCCGCCCCCGCTCTCAGGGCTCCGATCCGCCCGCGGGCCCCTGCGGGGTGGCTGCCTCGCCTCGTCCGCGGGCCCGTCGTGGCCGAGCGCGTGCCCCTGCGGGGTGGCCGCCTCGCCCTCGTCCGCGGGCCCGTCGTGGCCGAGCGCGTGCCCCTGCGGGGTCGCCGCCTCGCCTCGTCCGCGGGCCCGTCGTGGCCGAGCGCGCAGTTCCCCGCGCCCCTGGGTGGCGGCCCCTTGCTGTGGGCACCTACCTGCCCGCCGGACGTGGCTGGTCGCGCAGTTCCCCGCGCCCCTGAGTATGTGCGGCTGCTCCGCAGCGCACAGCAGGCCACCGGTCAGCACTCGGGAACCAACCGGCACTGCGACGGCGGGCCCCCGAAGGGGCGCGGGGAACTGCGCGACCAGCCACAACGAGCCCGCGGCCGGGAAGCAGACCGAACCCACAACGGCGCAAGCCCGAAGGGGCGCGGGGAACTGCGCGACCAGCCACAACGGGCCCGCAGACGGGGACGAGGCAGCCACCCCGCAGGGGGGCGCGGGGAACTGCGCGACCAACCACAACGGGCCCGCAGACGAGGACGAGGCAGCCACCCCGCAGGGGCCGGCTCTCACCGGGAGGTGGTCCCTGGGCCGACAGAACGGGGGAGCCCCGCAGGGTCAGGCGGTGGCTACGGCTGTCGCGAGGGCGTCGAGGGCGCGCTCGGTGGCGACGGGGTCGTATCCGCCCTGGGTCATGAACGAGAACGCGAGCAGCCGCCCGCCGGCGGTGACCACGGTCCCGGCGATCGTGTTGGTCCCCGTGAGCGTCCCCGTCTTCGCGTGCACCAGGCCCGCCGCAGGCGACCCGTGGAACCGCGCCGCCAGCGTCCCCGTGAAGTCCGCCACCGGCACCCCCGTGAGGATCGAGCGCAGCTCGGCGTGTTCAGGGCTCGCCGCCAGCGCCAGCAACCGCGCGAGGGTGACCGGCGCCAGCCGGTCGTCGTGGTCGAGCCCGCTCCCGTCGTGGAACGACGCCCGCGGCAGCGGCACCCCGTACCGCACCAGCGCCGCCCTGATCGCCGCCGCACCCCCCGCGAAGCTCGCCGGCCGCCCGCTCGCGATCGCGGCCTGCCGCGCCAGCGCCTCCGCGAGGTCGTTGTCGCTGTTGGTGAGCATGCGTTCCACGAGGTCGGCCAGCGGCGCCGACACGTGCGTGGCGAGCGTGGTGCCGGCCACGTTCCCCGCCGTCCCCGCGTGCTCGTGCGCGACGCCGGCCACGGTGATCCCCTGCTTGCCGAGCAACTGCGCGAAGTCCCCCGCCGCGCTCGCCGCCGGGTCCCACGCGCGGGACGCGGGGCCGCTGCTGCTCCCGTCGAGCCGCCCCTCGTCGGCCATCAGCGCGGTGACCGGCGCGAGGTTCTCGTTGTGCCCGATGGGGTGCAGCGCCGGCCCGCTGTACAGCGACGTGTCGTACCCGAGCGCGATCTTCGTCCGCCCGGCCGCCTTCAGCGCCTTCGCGGTGTCCTCGGCGAGTTGCCCCAACTCCAGCGTGGGGTCACCGCCGCCGACCAGCACCACGTCACCCTTCCCGGTGGTCCCGGTCGCCACCACCCGCGTGGTCAGCCGCTTCTCCGGGCCGAGCAGGCCCAGCGCGGCCGTCGCGGTGGCGAGTTTGGTGGTGGACGCGGGGGTCGTCGCGGTGCCGTCCTGGTGGTCGTAGAGCACGCTGCCGCTGCTCACGTCGATCACGGCGCCGGTGCGGACCGGGCCCATGCCGTACGCCGTCAGCAGCGGGTCGAGCTTGCGGGCGAGCTCGACGGAGAGGCCGGCCGGCAGGGGCGCCGCGGAGCCGCCGACGGGCAGCAGGACGGGCGCCGCGGACGGCACGGCCGTCGATATGCCCCCGGGTCCGACCGGGGAGACGGCCGTGGATGCGGGGCCGGGCGTGGCCTTCGGCTTCCCGCCCGGTCCGGCCTCGGCGTCCCGCGTGGCGGCGAAGTTCCGTTCCGCGGTGCGCTGCCCGCCCTGCCACGGCCCGGCCGCGGCCGCCGCCCCCGCGGCGACGACCACGCCCATCCCGGCGGATACCGCCACGACCTGCCACGTCCTGCCGAGCGGCACAGCCGACCAGCCCCTTTCGCGACCACCCCGATGCGTGGGAGACACTTAACCACCCACACTGTGTGCTGATCATTGAGGAGTAGGGCCGTGGAGTTCGACGTCACGATCGAGATCCCGAAGGGTTCACGAAACAAGTACGAGGTGGACCACGAGTCCGGTCGTATCCGCCTGGACCGCAGGCTCTTCACGTCCACGAGTTACCCCGCGGACTACGGCTTCATCGAGAACACCCTCGGCCAGGACGGCGACCCGCTGGACGCGCTGGTCATCCTGGACGAGCCGACGTTCCCCGGGTGCCTGATCACCTGCCGCGCCATCGGGATGTTCCGGATGACCGACGAGGCCGGCGGCGACGACAAGGTGCTGTGCGTGCCCGCGTCCGACCCGCGCGTGGAGCACCTGCGGGACATCCACCACGTCTCGGAGTTCGACCGCCTGGAGATCCAGCACTTCTTCGAGGTCTACAAGGACCTGGAGCCCGGCAAGTCCGTCGAGGGCGCGAACTGGGTCGGCCGCACCGAGGCCGAGGCGGAGATCGAGGAGTCCTTCCGCCGCCTGAAGGAGCACAACGGCGGTCACTGACCCCCGGTTTCCCGCACTACGGGCCCGCGGCCGTCATCGGCCGCGGGCCCGAGCCGTGCGGGTGGAGGAGGGGCCGCACGGCGGAGCGGGTCGAGCGGGACGGATCAGGCGGGGTGGGTCAACGGGGCTGCGGCTGGCGCTTGTCGGTGTACGTGCCGTCCGGCCGAGGGCCCGTACCGTCCGGCATTGAGCCCGCGCCGTCCGGCGTTGAGCCCGCGCTGCCCGGCATTGAACCCGTGCCGTCCGGCATTGAGCCCACGCTGCCCGGCCGGGGAACGGCGCCGTCCGGCAGGGAAGCCGTCCCATCCGCCGCGCCGGCCTGCTCGCCGACCTGCTCACCGGCCTGCTCGCCGCGCTCAGCGGAACGCGACCGCGTGCCCCGCAGCAGCAGGGCGACGACGACCGCCGCGAGCAGGGCCACGCCCGCGCCCGCCAGCAGCGTCTGGTGGATGCCGTCCACGAAGGCGTGCCGTGCTCCGTCGGCGACCGGGCCGCCGACGCCGCTCGCCCCGGCCAGCGAGGAGCGGGCCGCGTCCGCCGCCCGCGGCGGCAGCCCAGCCGGCAGGTGCAGGTGCGTGCGGTAGCCCGCGCTGAGCAGGCTCCCGAGGACCGCGATGCCGAGCGCCCCGCCCAGTTCGCGTGACAGGTCGTTCATCGCCGAGCCGACGTTCTGCAGCGCCCGCGGCAGCGCGTCCGTGATCTCGGTGGTCGCCGGCGTCATCGCCAGGCCCATCCCGGCCCCGAGCGGGACCAGTCCGGCGACGACCAGCCAGTACGGGCTGTCGGTGCCCAGCCGCGAGAGGACCGCCATCGCGACCGCCACCAGCACCAGCCCCACCACCCACGGCCGCCGCACGCCGACCCGGGCCACCAGCCGCGGGGTCAGCCGGGTGGCGGGCACCAGCGCGCCGGCCAGCGGCAGCACGCTCACCGCGGCCACCAACGGGCTGTCCCCACGGACCAGTTGCAGATACTGCATGGCCACGAAGATGAAGCCGAAGAAGACGAAGAACTGCAGCGTGACCGACACCGAGCCCGCCGAGAACCGCCGGTTGCGGAACAGCCTCGGGTCCAACAGCGGCTGCTCCCGGCGCAGTTCCCATCCGACGAAGGCGGCGAGCACCAGCACGCCGAGAGCGATGCCGCCGAGGGTGAGCGGGTCGGCCCAGCCGCGGGTGGGCGCCTCGATCACCGAGTAGACGAGGGCGAGCAGGCCGAGCACCGCGATCAGCGCGCCCACCGCGTCGAGCCGAGGCCGCTCCGCCTCCGCCGACTCCGGTACGAAGACCAGCGTGCCGACCGCGGCGACCGCCGCGAGCACCACGTTGAGCAGGAACACCGAGCGCCACGACCACTCCTGGAGCAGCAGGCCCGACGTCAGCAGGCCGACGACGGCGCTCGCGCCGGCCACCGCGGTCCACGCGCTCACCGCCTTCGTCCGCTGCTCACGCGGGAAGGTGCTGGTGATGGTGGACAGCGTCGCCGGCATCACCAGCGCCGCGCCCACCCCCAACAGGCCTCGCAGCGCGATCAGTTCGTCGGCGTCCTTGGTGAACACGGCCAGCACCGATCCCACGGCGAAGACCACGAGGCCGGCCACCAGTGCCCGCCGCCGCCCGAACCGGTCGCCCAACGCCCCCGCGGGCAGCAGCAACGAGGCGAACGCGAGGCTGTAGGCGTCCACGATCCACGACAACTGCGTCTGGCTCGCGTGGGTTTCGCGGGCCAGGCTGGGCAGCGCGACGTTCAGCGAGGCCATCGCCGAGACCACCGCGCCGAGCGCGAGGCACGTGACGAACAGGACCACACCGTGCCGGACGGCCGGGCCTGCCGGTGAGGCGGGGTGAGCGGGGCGGGCGGGTTCGGCGGGTGGGGTGCCGCTCCGCGAGTCCACGGTGCGCATGGGAGCCTCCTCCTACGGGATGTCGCTGTCCTGCTCACGGTCCCGCCCGGGGTCGGCCACTCGCCACGTTGATGAATTCCGGCCGCCGGTCGTACGGGGCTCCTGTCCGACGCACCGCCCGAATCCGCCGGCCCTGATGAATTCCCGGGGCCGGCCGCCTCGCTACCCGGACGACCGCCGCTTACGGGTGGGCGGGCCCTGAAGGGCGAGCCGCAGGGAGGGGCCGAAGTGCCGGACGATGTCGTCCACCGACATGGACGCGATCGGCTCCAGGCGCAGCACGTACCGCGTCATGATGATGCCCGCCATCTGCGCGCCGAACGCCATCGCCCGCGCCTGGGCGTGCGCCCCGCCGATACGTTCGGCGATCCGGCCGAACACCTCGCGTTCGAGCATCTCCCGCAGGAGCGCGGCGAGTGCCTCGTCGGCCGCCGCGCTGCGGACCATCGCCTCCAGGGCGGGCCGGGTGTCGGAGGAGTCCCAGATGGTCACCAAGGCGCGCAGCGCCCGCAGGCTGAACGTGGCGGGGTCGCCGTCGAGCACCCGCGTCAGCACGTCCGCCGGGTTCGCCACCAGTGCCATCGCCGCGCCGAACAGCCCCCGCTTGGAGCCGAAGTAGTAGCTGATCAGGGCGACGTCCACGCCGGCTTCGTCAGCGATCGCGCGCAGGGTCACCGCCTGGTAGCCGTGTTCGAGGAACTTCTGCCGCGCGACGGCGAGGATGGCGCCGCGCGTGTCCGAAGCCCCCGGCCGGCGCCCCCGCCGGGGCGGTTCATCTGTCACCGTCCCCACGCTAGCGCCGTGGCCCAGGCTCCGTAGCGACGCCGTACGGACGCCGTGCGGGGCGTCGTACGGGCGTCGTGCGGGGCGTCGTACGGGCGTCGCACGGGGCGTCGTACGGGCGTCGTGCGGGCGCCTGCTGAACGGGCCTGCGCCGTAAGGGTCTCAGCGGTCGCGGCGCAGCCTCAGCGCTTCCGCGGCGCGGGTCTTCACCTCGCCGGTGCCGGTCTTCTGCGCTGTGCGCAGGTGGCGTCGGGCCTGCTCGGCGTCGATGAGGATGATGCCGAGGTGGAAGTGGGCGAGGGCGCAGACCGCGGGGTCGGCGGCGGCGGTTCCCTCTTCGAGCAGCGGCACCGCCTCGTCGGCGCGCTCCTCTTCGAGCAGCGAGACAGCGAGGTCGACCGCGGCCTTGGGCGCGTACCCGGGGTGCCCGGAAGCGTGCACCTGTTCCAAGTAGTGCCGGGACTCGGCGAGTTGCTCGGGGCTGTCGCCGGTCTCCCGGAGCAGCCCGGCGAGGTTGAACGCGGCGTGCAGCGCGGTCTTCTGCTGCGGGCTGTCGATGGCGGCGCGGTAACGCTTGATGGCGGCTTCCTGGTTGCCGGATCGTTCGAGGAGCAGGGCGAGTTCGAGTTCGGCCCGGGCGGTGACGACCGGCACGCCGCATCCCATCGCGGCCTGGAGCATCCGGCCGGCCTCGTCGAGGTCGTCCGTGGCCAGGGCCATCCCGGCGAGCCGGATCGCGGCCAGGCCCGCGCTGATGGCCCGCGGCAGGCCCATCGCCAGCCGGTAGTTCGCGTCGGCGTCTCCCCGCTTGCCGCGCGCCTCCATGGCCATGCCGCGCACGAGGAAGACCTCGGCGGCGACGTCCAGGTCGGAGAAGCCGTCCAGCGGTTTGAGGCACTTGACCGCCTGCCGGGACTCGCCCTCGGCGAGGTGGATCAGCGCGGTGACGAGTTCCCCGGCCACCCGCACGTCGGCCTCGCCGGAGCCCCCGGCACGTACGGCGACGGCGGCGGCGTGCTCCCGGGCGTCCACGTCGAGGTAGGCGCGGGCGAGCTCCATCGCGCCGTCGAAGTCGAGCACCAGGTCCTGGCTGGTCAGGATGTCCACGGGGTCGGGGAGCCCCACCCACGAAGCGCCGCCCTGGCCCGGTTGCCGCGTGCCGTCCGCCATGTCCGCCTCCACGCTCGCCCCAACTCGGCTTCAGGCAGCCGAACTTAGCGAACCCCCGGCCGGTCCGGCTGCCCCGTCGCCGGTCGCCGGCTCCGCCGAATTCCGATGAACTCCGGCTCATTTGCCACCGTTTGAACATCGCCAACCGACATCACGGGCGTTATCCGTCCGCACCACGAAAACCCGCACACCAGGAAAGGCACTTCCCGCCACAGGGGTTTCTCCCGTATCCGTACGACCAATTGGACCCACCCGACGCATGCCGCCGCGACTTGCTTACGGAGCAGGCGGCGGACCGCTAGTCTCAGCCGCCCGGAGTTCTTCGTTCACGCATGTCACCAGGGAGACAAGACACCATGACGCACGACGTGCCGCCGCCCCCCGGCTCGCCGGCCCCGCCGCCGCACGCGGGTGGACCGTCCGGGGGTTCATTCGACCCCGCTTCGGTCAACCGGCTCGACTGGGCGATTCTCGGGATCGGGTTCATCGTCCTCATCTTCTCGTTCTTCGACTACTACTCCTGGGATTTCGGCGCGTACGGCGTGCACCTCGGAAGTGTGAGTTGGAGCGCCTGGCACTTCGACCACGGGCTGTTCATAGCCTGGTTCGCGATGGTGCTGACCGTGCTCGGCGCCGGCGCGCTGGCCGCGAGCCTCTTCGCCCCGCAGATCCAACTGCCCACCCCGGCCAGGGCGCTGACCTTCCTGGGCTTCGGCATCGGCTTCGTGCTCTACGTGATCGCGATCTTCGCGCACTCCGACTTCGGCCCGGCCGGCGGCCACGGCTTCAGCTTCTGGGTCAGCCTGATCCTCGCGGGCGTCGGCGCGGTCATCGCGCTGCTGCGGGCGCAGCAGACCGGCACCGAGCTGCCCGGCCCGCTCGGCAACCTGCCGCGGATCGGCCAGTAGCCGGGCCCGGCCCGGCAGCGCTCTTCGCGAAAGTGCCGCCGCTCCCACCGTGCGGGTGGGGGGCGGCGGCATTTTCGTGCCTACGGCGCACCGTTGAGTGGAGAGGAACCGCTCAACGGTGCACCAGGGAATTGAAGGCCGCCCGGATGTTCGCCTTGCTCGGGTCCACGTACGTGCCCGTGGCGGAAGGGACTTCGGGACAACACGCCGCTACGGCGCCGTGCTCGAAGCGGCGCCGTAGGGCGGTGGACGACCCGGCCGGCCGGATCTCGTCCGGTCGGCCGGTCCGGCCGATCGGGACACGTCTCCCCGGTGGACGTGTCCCCTCGGCCAGAGTGGGGCTCCCGCGCGGCCGTGGGCTAGCGACTTTCCGCAGGAGGAAAACGTCCCGCGAGGAAGTCCTCGAACGTGCCCACGCCGACGTTCCGTTCCGGCGCCAGGTGCCCGCCCGCCCGGAAGGACCGGTACGTGCGGCCCGCCAGCGGGACCTTGAGCAGGGGGCGGCGGCGCCCGCTCGCGCGCAGGTAGGCGCGGGCCAGGTCGGCGAAGGTCCGCACCTCAGGTCCGCCCATGTCCGGTACCCGGCCGGCCGGTTCGCCCGCCGCGAGCTCGGCCAGCCGTACGGCGACCTCGCCGCTGTCGATCGGCTGGTCGACCAGGCCGACCGGGACCGGCATGACCGGCAGTTTCGCGAAGGCCGACAGCACCTGGAGCACCAGGTCGTGGAACTGCGTCGTGCGCAGGACGCTCCAGCCGAGCCCCGACTCCTCGATCAGCCGCTCGACGGCGAGCTTGCTGCGGTAGTAGCCGAACTGCACCTGGTCGACGCCGACGATCGAGATGTACACCAGGTGCCGCACCTCGGCGGCCCGCGCCGCCTCGATCAGGTGGCGGGCCGCCTCCTCGTCGCCCCCGCGCGGGTTGGACGCGCAGTGCACCACGGTGTCCGCGCCCGTGAGCGCTTCGACCAGACCCGCGCCGCCCTTGCGCAGGTCGATGGCGTACGGCGGCGGCGCGTGCCGGCTGAGCACCCGCACCTCGCCGCCGCCGGCCCGCAGCCGCTCCACGACCAGCCGCCCGAGCGTCCCGGTGCCCCCGGTCACCATCGTCGTCTTCCCCGTCACCGTCATCCCGCTCGCCGTCCCTCCGCCGGGGGCGCCCCCCTACCGGAGCGCCCGTCACCCCCTCAGAACCGCCCGGCCCCCGCAAACGTGACAACGCCCCCGGGCAGCTCGCAGGAGCACCAGTGCGGCCAACGGGCGTCGGATACGTTGAGGACCAGAGGGTGTCGCGTACACAGGGGCAGGGGGCTCGCGATGGTGAAGCGCCGGTGGCGGGCCCTGGGCGTCGCCGCAGCGATCGCCGTGGTGCTGAGCGGATGCTCCTCCGGCGGCCACAAGGACAAACCGACACCCACACCACCCCGGAGCGAGGCCCAACTCCGCGAGCAGGCACAGGCGAAGCTCACAAAGTCGTCCCAGGTGAAAATGCACTGGACCGGCACCGTGAACAAGAACATGCGGATCATGAAGACGGAACCCCACTTCAAGGACGCCCACGCCTACGTCCTCGAAGCAGCCTGCGCCGGGACCGGGGCCGTGTGGTTCGCCTGGGAGATGAATGCCCCCGATCCCGCCATCATGCCGGACGTGTACTGCGACGGCGACGTCCTGCGCTTCCCCTTCACGGGCAACAAACTTGAGAACTTCTTCTTCGCCAAGGAGTTCACCGACGTCCCGACCGGCGTCCTCGCCTGGCAGGTCATCCCCGCCACCCACTGACCACGAGCCGGCCGCACCACCCGGAGCGACCTACGCCGTCGTCGCCAACTGGCGCTGCACGAAGGACAGTTTCTCCGGGTTCAGGACGGACCAGACGCCGGATATGGCGTCGTCGCGGACGTCCAGGGCGATGACGGTGTAGAGGTGGCCGCTGACCCGGACGACCAGGGCCGGCGCGCCGTTGGCCTCGACGATGTCGACCGCGAGGGCGCCGGTGAACTTGCGGACGGTGCCGGAGATGAAGCGGACGACCTTCTCCCGGCCCAGGATCGGGCGCCGTGCGGAGCTGACCTTGCCGCCGCCGTCGCTCCACCAGGTGACGTCCTCGGCGAGGAGCCGTTCCAGGCGGGCGAGGTCGCCCTCGCGTGCGGCCGTGACGAAGGACTCGACGAGTTCGCGCTGCCGCTCGACCGCGGGCGTGAAGCGGGTCTCCTGTGTGGCCACGCGCTTCACTGCCCTGCGGTACACCTGGCGGCAGTTGGCCTCGGTGAGTTCCAGCACGCCGGCGAGGTCCCGGTGGCTGTAGCCGAACGCCTCGCGCAGCACGTACACCGCGCGCTCGGTCGGGGTCAGCCGCTCCAGCAGCACCAGCATCGCGGTGGACACGGCGTCACGCTGCTCCGCGGACTCCAGCGGGCCGAGCGCGCCGTCCCGCGTCATCACCGGTTCCGGCAGCCACGGCCCTACGTACCGCTCGCGCCGGGCGCGGGCGGAGGTGAGCCGGTTCACGCAGAGGTTGGTGACGACCTTGGCCAGCCACGCCCCCGGCTGCTCGATCGCCTCCCGGTCCGCGCGGCTCCACCGCAGGTACGCGTCCTGCACCGCGTCCTCCGCCTCCTCGGCGGACCCGAGCAGCCGGTAGGCCAGCCCGAACATCCTCCGGCGGTGCTCCGTGAACTCCTCGGCGGTCCCTGACGTCACGCCGCCCAGCGTCCCACATCGCGCTCAACTCGCGGTGGGCCGCAGAACGGCGAGGAGGCCGGTGACGCGGTGGTCGGCGTCGGGGGCCTGCCATTCCGCGGTGAGGTGGGCGCGGAGGGCGGGGTCGGCCGGGGCAGCGGAGTTCGGGTCGAGGGCGCGGACGAGGTGGAGGGTGTGGGCGGCGTACGCCGGGATCTCGACGGCGAGTTCGGTGCCGTCGGGACCGTGGGAGACCGTGGTGGCGACGGCGTCCACGGGCAGCGCGGGGCCGTTGAGGGTCGGGACCACCGTGGGGTCGGGCGTGTCGGAGGCGGACTGCGCCTGCGGCTCGGCCCGGTCCTGGATCAACGCGAGCAACTGCGCCTGGAGCACCGGGTCGTGGGTCCCGTCGTACACCCAGCGGTGCCCGAGCACGCCGTGCTCGGTGGTGCCGATCAGCGCGTGGTCGGCACCGTCGAGCGACTCGGCGCGATACGTCAACGGTACGAGGTAGGCGCGCGGTTCGTCCTCGCCCGAGGTGTCGGTGACCACCAGGAACTCGATGCCCACCTCGCCCTCGGGGTCGTCGAGCCGGAACCCGCCGGACTTGTCGAGTTCGGGCGCCCGCCCGGTACCGACGTACCACGGTTGCGCCGCCAGCCAGGGCGCGACGAGTTCCAGCTTGCCGGGGACCAGCGTGGTCTTGTGGATGACAGCCATTGCCTCAGCTCATCCGAAAACGCCCCAGCAGGTCAAGGCGGCGCACGCCGTGGCGCAAGCGGACACGCGGTGGTCCGCTTGCGCCACGGGGGACGAACCGGTTCGGCGGTTCAGACGGTGGGGAACTCGTCGGCGCGCACCGCGCCCACGAAGGACGCCCACGCGTCCGCGGAGAACGCCAGCGCGGGTCCGTGCGGGTCCTTCGAGTCGCGGACCGGCACCACGCCGGTGAAGCCGTCGGCGACCTCGACGCAATTGCCGCCGTTGCCGTTGCTGTACGACGACTTGCGCCAGGCGGCGCCGCTCAGGTCCTTGGCAGCGATGAACATGACGTGTGCTCCTCCAGTACGGTGCGAAGCAGGTCCAGGGACCCCTCAGGAGTCATCGCGAGGTCCCTGAACTGATCGTAGGCCAAGCGCAGTTGCTCCGCCTCCTCCGCGTCCTCGATGACGTCGCCGCTGAGACTGCCCTCCACGTAGGCGATGTTGCGCCCGCTGGGCAGCCACAGCATGCTCAGCGAGCCGCCGAACATGAAGTGCGGACCGGCGCTGAACGGCACGACGTGCAGCGAGACATGCCGCAGCCCGGCTGCCTCGATGAGCCGTTCGAGCTGCTCGGTCCACGCGTCGTGGTCCTTGAGCCCGCTGCGGAGCGCCGACTCGTGGATCAGCCCGCGGTAGTCGAGCAGGTTCGTCTTCCCGAACAGCCGGGCCTGCCGGGCCATCCGCTCCTGCACCCGCCGGTTCACCTCCGCCAGGGAAGCCGACAGGTCGGAACTCAGCAGCGACGCGGCGTACCGCTCGGTCTGCAACAGTCCGGGGATCAGGCCGGCCACGAATTCCTGCATGTTCCTGGCCTCGGCCTCGACGTCCATGAAGCCCTCGTACCGGCCCTGCTTCTTCTCCCGCTTGGCGAGCTTCCACAGGTCGGCGAGCAGGTCACCGGTGCCGTAGAACCTGTCGAGCACCTTGGGGACGTCCGACGAGCCCAGCCGCTCGCCGTTCTCCAGCCGGTGCAGGTACGACTGCTCGTACCTGGTCTGCTCGCCGAGCTGTACCAACGTCAGACCCGCGCGTTCCCGCAGCTTCGCCAGTTCCTTGGCGTAGATCCGCCGCGCCGAAGGCCCGCTACCAACGCCCGCGTTGCTGTTGCTGTCGTTCATGGTGGTTCCGATCCCTTCCAGTTGTCGGAAGGCCATGTCAAGAGCCCGCCCGCGCACGGCAGTCGAGCCTCCGACCTGGCCTTCGTCTTCCGAGTCGATCCCTGACGGCTCGCCACATTGCCTGCGGGCATAGGCAAATAAGCCCCTTTGCCCGGACAAAGGCTCACCTGAAACCGATCGTAGGGTCTGACACCCACTCATGTTCACGGAATGTCAGTAATCGCTCACAAAGTGCTGAACTTCGATCACCTCTGCCCCCATCCGCCCCGCCCGTCGGGCACATGCACTCTCGGCCATCTCTTTCCGTGTGAGCTTCACAACGCCGCGTCACCATTGCCCCAGGCTTCGGACGTCCCTACGTTCTTGGCCATCTGACGCGAAACACGGGGGGCGTTCGAGATGTCCGGACAGATGGTCGACAACCCGCGGCGCGCGTGGCTCCAGACGTTGCTGTCCACCATGGACGCGACGCTTGAGGCCATGCGGCCCGTACTCGACAAGCCCGCCGCCGACTTCGGCAGCGGCAAGGCGTGGATCGGGACGGAGGCGGCGACCAAGTTCCAGGCCGAGATCACGGGTCGCAAGAGCTCCGTCCACACCCTGACCAACGGGCTACGGGACGTCGTCGCCGACGCGCTGCGTGCCGAGCCGCTGAAGGTCACGGAAAGCCAGGCCCGGCAGATGCAGAGGGACCACCAGCACGACTGGTGACGCATCGCCGCAGCCCTGGCCTCAACACCAACTCCCGGGGGGGAACATGACCAAGATCGCAGCCGTGGACGTTGCGGTACTCGCCCAAGCCATCCAGCAGATGGACACCGGCGCCCAGGCGCTGTCCACCAACTGTGCATCGCTCAGCAGTCAGTTCGGCAAGTACGGGCTTGACACCGAGAACCTGCGCAAGCTCAGCGCCATCGCCTCCTGGACCCGCGACCAACTCCCCGACCTGCGCCGGCGACACGCGCTCGCCGTGCACATCGGCGCAGGGGGCGACCATGTCCAGGTCCCGGAGCCGATCTCCGTCGCGGCGGCCGACGCCTACCTCTTCCAGCAGGCGACGAAGGACCACGACTCGGCCGGCCTCGCCCTGGTGAAGAGCGATCTGAGCAAGAACCTGAACGACCCGGCTTTCCTGAAGGCGTACGCCGACGCCTCCCCCGACGACATCACCGCCTTCCAGGGGCTACCGGCCACCGATGCGGACAAGTTGAACCGCCTGCGCCTGGCAGAGTGCCTGAAGGCGACGGACTGCCCGGATTCGCTGAAGAAGCTGTCCGCGTACCTGGCACAACCAAAGTTCAAGGACAACGGGGTCTACCTACTGGGATTCGATGCCAAGGGCAACGGCCACGTTTCAGTGTCGTTCGGCAACCCGGATACGGCCGCGAACACCGCGGTCTACGTGCCCGGCACCGGCGCCGACCTTGACAGCGCGAAAGGCGACATGGATCGGGCCATGACGCTGTACACATCTGCAAATGAACAGAAACCAGGCTCAACGGCGTCTGTTTTCTGGCTCGGCTACGACGCGCCCAGTTTCAGCGAGCTTCCTGGCGGCCCCACCGTGCAGAGCTTCGCCAACGACGGTGCACCCAAGCTCACCGCGTTCGTGAAGTCCTTGCAGTCCGATCACACCGGCCGCGGCCACCTGACGGTGATCGGGCACAGCTACGGCAGCACGCTCGTGGGTGACGCGTGCGCCCACTTCGGCATGCGGCCCAACGATGTCGTCTTCGTCGGCTCGCCGGGTGTCACCGCAGGGAAGGCATCACAGCTCGGCATCGGGTCCGACCATGTCTGGGCGAGCAAGAAGAAGTTCGACCCCATCCCGCAGATCGGCGCGCCACTCGACCCGCTTCACTGGGTGGACGACCACAGCGACCGGTTCGGCAACGACCCGACCTCCACGGAGTTCGGGGGAAAGACGTTCGACTCCGGCTCCGGCAGCGGGGTGAAGCACGCGCACAGCGAGTACTGGGACGCAGGACCGTCCCTGGACAACATGACGGACATCGTGACCGGGCAGACGGACAAGGTCAGCAAGATGCCGACGGAGGACAAGACCGGCCCGCTTCCCAACTTCGCAGATGTAGTCGCTGATCCCGTCGCGGGAATCCAAGAGCTCGCTGGCGCCGGACTTCAGAACGCCGGCCACGCGGTCGGGGGCTACTGGGGACGGCCGCTGGAGGACACCGGAGATGCCCTTCACGATGTCGGCCAGGCCCAGAACGACCTCATCGGCTCGGCCACCGACCTGATTTCCGGCGACCCGGGCGGGACACTGGACGACCTCAAAGACACGGGCAGTTCCCTCGTGGACGGCGGCAAGAACGTCGTGCACACCGTGACCGACTTCCTCTAGTAGCAGGAGCGATGACCAGAACCACGCGCACAGGCAGCATGGCCGCCGCCGGGGCCACCGCCCTGCTCCTCACCCTCACCACCGCCTGCGGCGCCGCACACCAAGGCGACGTCCAACCCGACGCCGTCGAGAAGAAGGCCCACACCCTCACCCAGCAGACACTCGACGCCCTCCACTCCACCATCGGCACGCCCAAAACCACCATCTACAGCGACGCATGGAGCAAGTGCACGACCGAGACGCCCGGACAGCACCGGTTCGAATACGACTACGCACTGAAACTGGTCGTCTCACGGAGTCAGGTCCAACCGGCAGTCGCCGCTGCACGCGCCTACTTCGCCCGCCAGCACTACGAACCCCACTACACGTCCGCCCCGGACCTCCACGCGGGCGCGACCCTGCCCAAATCCTCCTGGACCGTGGACCTCAGCCGCGACACCACCACAACAGTGGTAGTCGACGCCGACTCCGACTGCGTCTTCACCCGCCACGACCCCTCGACGAAGACCTGACCCTCACCACCGTGCCGCTGGAACTCCCGTAGGGAGCAAGGAAGTTGGTGAATCGCCATTGCGTTCGGATATGCCGGACGGCCCGCCGGGTGATTCCGGCGGGCCGTCGGGAAATTACGTCGATCAGTTGAGCGGAATGTCGAAGTTCTTCGCGGTGATGTTCGTGCCGTTCGACGCCTTCGCGGCGAGCCGCTTGTAGCGCAGCACCAGCTTCGTCGTGTCCTTGGTCGGAGTGAACACGACCCAGCCGGTGGTGGTCTTGCCGGTCTCGGCGTCGGGCAGCGGCGGGTAGCCGGCGGCCTTGATCTCGTCGTCGAGGATCGTGGTGCTCGCCTGGTCGATCCCGTTGGACATACCCGTGAGGTAGAAGGAGTCGGCGCCGAAGGTGTCGTAGTACTTGCTGCTGGCGGTCACCTTCACGTTGACCAGGACGACCTTCTCGTCCGCGAGGGCCGAGTACTTGCTCTTGGACGCGGCCGACGGCTGGTACCCGCTCACGTACTTGAGCACGGTCGCCTTCTCGCCCATCACGTCGTCGGTGAACGACTTGTTCACCGTGACCGGGCTGGCGGACGACCCGCCGTCGCCGCCGTCGGTCGTCGCGGACGCGCTCGTCGTGGGCGCGGCGCTGGTGGTGGTCGGCGCGGCGGCCGAGGTCGAGGGCGTGGAGCCCGCGTCGTCGGACGAGCTGGAGTCGTCGTTGCACGCGGTGAGCAGCGCGCCGCCGACGAGTATCGCGGCAATGACCGGAAGACTGGGATGAACCCGAACACGCATGATGTACTACCCCGTTTCGAATGCGCGCGCATCGAAATCGGCCCCCATTGCCTCCCCCGAAGTCGCCGCATTCACTTGAATACTGACAACAGCTGGCCACTATACACGGGGCCAACCGCCCCTTTAGCGACCGCGTTTATGCCGATTGGTACGGATTTCCCGGCCGCCGGTGACGGCCCGCTCCGCGGATAGCCGCGTGGCCGCCGCGTGCACCGAACGCAGGGCCAGCATCAGGAAACCGATGTCGTCCACGTAGATCGGATCGGGCAGCAGATCCACCGGCCAGATCAGATACGCGATCGAGCCCCAGAACATGGCCTTGGTCGACAGCGGCATCCCGGTCGCTTTCAACATCCGTCGCGCCCGCACCAGTTTGAGCAGCGTCCGCACCGCGATCACGGCCGTGACCACTCCCACGACCACCACGGCGGCGACCAGCCATCCCACTTCCGCCCGATCCACCACCCACCATCTCCCTCCACATTCGAGGCACCATTCCTCCCCCTCGCGTGCCCCGAATCTCCCCGAACCCGCTTTCGAAAGGCCCTAGTCGGCCGACGAGGTAGGGGTGGGCGCGGGCTCGGGAAGGGCAGGCGCCGGAGCGAGTTCGATCGTGCGGGCGCCCTCGTGGAAGGCGGCGAAGGACTGCGTCCAGGGTTCGGCGTCGGGCCAGTGATAGCCGACTTCCCCGTCGGTGGGGCGATAGTCCGCGGTGTAGAGGGTGCCGAACCCCTCGTCGTACTCCCGCCGGTGCAGCGGCGGGCGCAGCATCGTGGCGACGGGGGTGTCGGGGCCGGCGGCGCGGATCGCCGCGACCCGGGCGAGCGTGCGGCTGCCGGCCTCCTCCTCGGGCGAGACGGGCGCGGCGAGTTGGTGGTTAGCGGCGCACGCCACCGGGTCGGGGTCGACGGTGAGCGGGATGTCCGGGCCGACCTGGACGGTGACGGCGCGGTCCGGGTCCGTGAGCGTGACGTTCTGCGGGATGCAGATGGGCAGGCCGCGTAGGCACTCGACGGCCTCGTCCACCGTGGTGCACGTCTCCAGTACGTAGCGCAGCGCGATCAGGATGGACAGGCCAGGACCGTGCACGAAGCGGCCGCCGAAGGTGAGGGAGACGGCGAGGCCCGCGTCGTTCATCCCGTCGAGCAGCCCCCACGCGCCATCCTGCATCCCGATCACCGGGCGCAGGAAGTGCGAGCGGACGATGGTGCCTTCGCACGCCTCGGGCGGGAAGTCGTAGTTGCGCAGCAGCCGTCCGGGGCGGGCGGTCTGCGTGCAGCCGCTCCAGAACGGTTTCGCCGCCGCGTGCGTCAACAGCGTCTCGCCGGCACGCATCTCCGGCACCTGCGCGGCCAACCGCTCCAGCACCGGCAGGAGTTCGGGCATGTGCCGTGCGAACAGCTCCTTCGCCCGCACCGCTCCCTCCGGCGTCCGGCCCTCGTCCGTCAGCCACTTGGCCGGGTCGCTCTCCTTCGCGACCTCCCGCACCCGCGCGGCCCAGCGCCCGTCCCCACCGTCACCGACGTCCACGGCCTTGAACGTCTTCTCGACCCGGCCCGCATGATCCAGCACGGCATCCCCCTGCCCTCGGCGCTTAGCCAACGCCCCCCATGGTAGAGGGATTTCGCCATGTCGGCATTTGTTCGCCATTACGGGCACGCCTTGTGCCAGGAGCGCGCTAATCCCCGCTGCCCGCTGCTGAGTTGACAAGAACTTCACAGGCAAGCAGGATCGGGAGCCAATCACACGGGGAACAATTTTTTCGTCGATCACGCTTGGCCTGCGCCGGCCCGCCACGGAATCAGCCATTCCGTTTGGCGACGTGCCCTCGCATCGGTTCAAGTGCGCTCTCGCGTCTCTTTCACGCGGTCCCACTTCACGGGTCGCGTGAACGCCGGACCGCAGGCGTAGCAGTCGATCGCAGATGGAAACACTTCCCTTCGGATGCGGATCATCTCATTCCGGATGAAAGAAGACTGCTTTGCGAAGAAGCCATATCGGTCGTGCGGCCGTCGCCGCGGCAGGACTGCTCGTGGGCCTTGCGGCCCTGCTGCCCTCAGCACAGGCAGACGAGGCCCACGGCGGTCAGCCGTCCACGGCCGCGGCCACCGACCCGAACGCGACCGCGACCGCGACCTCGACCGCGACGGGAAGCTGGCAGGAAGTGAACGTCGGCACCACGCCGGCCAAGATGTACGCCTTCCACGACGTCGTGTCGACGGTGTCGGGCGATGTGCTGGCCACCGACCCGGGGCAGGACATCCGCTGCTGGAACGGCACGGGCTGGGAGGTCGTGCCCAAGCCCGGAATTCCGCAGATGCACAACAGCGACTACATCGCCTCCATCGGCGGCATCTCCTGTTCGGATTTCTACATCTACGACCAGGAGTCCCTGAGCGCCGACACCGCTCCGGGGCGGTGGCACTGGGACGGCACCACGTGGCAGCACACCCTCACCGGTGACACCTATCCCTCCATGAATTTCCAGGCATTCGCCGCGAACGACATGTGGGACTTCAGCTACCACTATGCGCACCACTTCGACGGCACCTCGTGGAACACCGTCGCCCTGCCCGACACGGTGTCGAGCCCGGATATCGTGACGGGCACGTCGGGCAAGGACCTGTGGCTCATGGGTTCGTCGAACACGTCGCCCTTCGGCCCGCTCGCCTACCACTGGAACGGCACCAAGTGGGTCCAGTCCACGCTGCCGTCGACCTGGACGTCGAAGAACAGCGAGCAGTCCGCGGTGACGGTGTCCTCCAAGGAGGTGTACGTCTTCGACTTCACGACGGCCAACGGCTACCTGCGCTGGGACGGCACGACCTGGCACAAGGAGAACACCGGCATCTCCCTCCCCGCGGTCTCCGACTACACCAGCGGGGCCGCGTACTCCGGGGGAACCGTCTGGCTCAGCGTCGCCGCGACCGTCCTGCGCCTGGACAACGGCGTGTGGACGAAGTCGCCGCTGCCCGCGGTCTCCGACCCGTCGCCGATCGACGTCCGCGCGATCGCCGCGGACCCGCGCACCAACACGGTGATCGCCGGCGGTAGCGCGGGCGGCGAGCAGGCGCCCCGACCGGTCCTGCTCCAGTACCAGAACTGACGAACCGCACGCCCGCGCGGTGATTCCGCGACCGCGCGTCAGCACCACCCGGGGCCGTGCGTCCGCGACAGCGGGCACACGGCCCCTCCGGCGTCCAGCCCCCGCCGCTCTCCAACCGGCCTTGTTCTAGAGGGAGTTCACCCTGCTCCGAGCCGCCCCCGGGCGGAACCGCTCGACCGACCACAGCAGGAACGCCGCCACCGTCAGGGCGGCGCCCATCACGGTGACGCCGGTCCAGCCCCACGCGGAGTGGACCGCGCCGGTCGCGGCGGACGCGGCGGCACCACCGAGGAAGACGGTGGTCATGTAGACGGAGTTGACGCGGGCGCGGGCGTCGGGCCGCAGGGCGTAGATGTCGCGCTGGCTGAGCACTTGGTGGCCCTGGACGGCGAAGTCCAGCAGCACGCCGCCGATCGCGAGCAGCACGAGGCTGTCGACACCGAACCCGGCCACGACCATGGCCACCAGGCCGAGCAGGATCGCCACGGCCCGGCCGGGCACCCCGCGCCCGGCGTCGCCGAGCCGCCCGGCGACCGGTGCGGAGGCCGCCCCGGCCGCGCCGACCAGCGCGAAGACCGCGATGCCGTTCTGCGACATGTGATGCCGGTCGGCGAGTTCGTACGCCACCGCCGTCCAGTACGCGGTGAACGCGCCGAACATGCACGCCTGCGTCAACGCCCTCCGCACCAGCACCGGTTCGCTGCGTGCGAGGCCGGCCACCGAGGCGAGCAGGGTGCCGTAGCGGGCGGAGTGGTCGGGCTTGCGGACCGGCAGCACCTTCAGCAGCGCCAGCGAGGTGAGCAGCATGACGACGGCGGAGATGGCGTAGATACTGCGCCAACCCCACGCGGCGGCGGCGAAGCTGGCGACGGAACGGGCCAGCATGATGCCCAGCAGCAGCCCGCTCATCACCTGCCCGACCAGCCGCCCGCGCGACTCGGCCGGCGCGAGGTGCGCCGCGAGCGGGATCAGGATCTGCGCCACCACGGAGGTGACGCCGATCAGCACCGACACCGCGAGGAAGACCCAGAAGTCCGGGGCGAACGCGGCCACCGCCAGCGCGACCGCGGTGATCAGCAGCGTGCGGGAGGCCAGCCGCCGGTTCTCCAGGAGGTCGCCGAGCGGAATCAGCAGGGCCAGGCCGAGCGCGTAACCGATCTGGGTGGCGGTCACCACGACGGTGGCGGTGCCCTTGCTCACGTCGAAGGAGTTGCTGAGCAGGCCGAGCAGGGGTTGCGCGTAGTAGAGGTTCGCGACGCTGGCGCCGCACGCGAAGGCGAGGGTGATGATCACCCAGCGCAGCGCCCGCCCCGGCTCGGCGGAGGCGCCGGCTATGGGCACCGGTTCGGGTTCGGACTCGGTCAGGGCTGCGTCGGCGGCGTGGGCGGCATGGGCGGCGTGGGCGGCAGACGGGGACGGGCCGCTGGTCGTCATACGGGGGCTCTCCGGTGCTCGTTATTACTGAACGCTTCGTTCAGTTTGAGGCAACGGCGATCCGGAGCCGGCTATTCCCTCCCGCCGGCGGCGATCCCCGCGAACACCTGCCGCACGGTCCGCTCCGCGAACTCCTCGTCCAGCGGCTCATGGTCGAACAGCAGCCGGAAGTACACCGGCGCGAAGATCAGGTCGAGCGTCGCCGGGATGTCGAGGTCCGCCCGCAACTCCCCCGTACGCATGCCCTCCCGCAGGACCTCGGCCGTCACCGCGCGGCGCGGGGACAGCCACTGCTCGCGCAGCGCCTGCGCGATCTCCGGGTCGGACTGCGCGTCCGCGGCGAGCGCGCGCATCAGCGGGCCCGCCGGGCTCCGCGTGAACAGCCGCACCGCGGCCACCGCGATGACCCGCAGCGCCTCCGCGGCCGGGGCTCCCTCGGGAAGCGTCCACGAATCCGCCGCGCGGAGCATGAAGCCCTCCAGGGCCACCGCGCCGCGCGACGGCCACCACTTGTACACCGTCGCCTTGCCGACACCCGCGCGCGCGGCGATGGCCTCCATCGTCGCCGCCTTCAGCCCGCCTTCCATCATCAGGTCGCCCGCCGCCGCCAGGATCGCCGCTTTGCGCTTCTCGCTGCGAGGCCGGCCGGTCCGCCCCGGGTGCCCCAGCTCCTCCACGTCCATCCGGCCGCCCTCCACCCTTACTGAACGCCACGTTCACCGAGCGTACGGCAACCCGCCGCCACGGTTCCCGCCCGTGCGGAAGGAGCCGCACCTACGCGGGGGCGCGGCCGACCCACCACCGACAGGTGGCCCCCGAACCGACGGAACGCACCACCCCGGAGGGGCAGGGGCACCCTCAGAACCCGCGGGTACGTTTCGCGGCGCGGCGGGGAGCGGAAGCCCCGGGCGCACGCAGCGCGAGCCGGGCGACCTCGTTGCCGAGATTGACCCCGATCGCGAGGGCGAGCGCGAGCGCGGCCGCCTTCGTGAGCTGGCTGAGCGCGGCGGACTGGTGGTGCTGGGTGAGCGCGAGCAGCCCGAAGTAGGTCGCGGAACCGGGCAGGAGCGGCCCGATGGCGGCGGTGACGTAAGGAAGGACGGAGACGAAGCGGTAGCGGGCCATGAGCTGCCCGAAGAGCCCGACCAGCCCCGCGGCCGCGGCGGTCGCGGCGACCTGGTTGCCGCCCGCCCGCTGATGGAGCACCCCGAAGACGGTCCAGGCGACGCCCCCGTTGAGCGTGGCGACCAGCAGCACCTTCCGCTCGCACTGGAGCAGGACCGCGAACGCCAGCGTGAGCACCATCGCGGCGGGCAGTTGCACCCACGGCCGGTCGTACGCCCGCAGCGCCTGGTCCGGGTTGAGCCGAGCCCCGGAGTGGACCCCCGCGTAGAGGACGAGGGTGACCCCGATCACGATGCCGACGATGAGGTAGACCACTTCGAGCAGCCGGGCGGAGGCGGTGATGTAGAACCCGGTGAGGCCGTCCTGGACGGCGGCGACCAGCGCCCGCCCGGGCAGCAGCGCGAAGAGCCCACCGGTGATCACCGCCGAGGACTGCACGTTGGTCGCGCCCGGTATCCAGTGGCCGTACTGCCCGACCAGCACGCCCATCGCGGCGGCGGGCATCGCGGCGACCGCGAACTGGTAGAACTCCGGCAGCCCCCGCGCGGCCAGCAGCCACGCCAGCCGGTCGCCGAGCATCGCGGCGAGCGCGGCCAGTACGAAGATCAGCGGACCGCCGCCGACCAGCACGCTCGCCGCCCCCGCCAGCAGCCCGGCCGCGCCGGTGAGCACCCACGAGCTGTACGGGTGCCGGTTGCGGCGGATGTCGGCGAGGCTGCGGTACGCCTCCTCCAGCGTCACCTCGTGCGCGGTGATCCCGTCGACGAGGTGGAAGACGGCCGCCAGCCGGGTGTAGTCCGTGCCCCGCCGGCGCACCGTACGGCTCATCGTGTGCGGCGTCTCGGTCAGCGACGGCTGGTACGAGATGCCCAGCAGCGTGAAGGTGACGGTCGGCTCCACCCGGGCCAGCCCGTACGCGAAGGCCACCCCGAACATCGCCGCCTCGACGTCCTCGGCGCCCTCGCCGCCGGCCAGCAGCAGTTCCCCGATCCGCAGGGTGAGGTCGAGCACGCGCGGCACCGAACCGCCGCTCGCCGTGCCCGCCGCCCCCGGCCGGTCCGCGGGCGGCGCGGGCCGCTCGGTCGACGGCAGCCGCAGCATCGCCCGCATCCGGTCCTGCCACAGTCCGCCTTCGGGCGGCAGCGTGATCACGGGTATGCCGTCGGCGGGCGTCAGCGCGGCCCCGAGATCGACGGGGCCGGGGTCGCTCTCAGGGCCTTCCGGCCCTTTCGGCCCTTCCGGCTGTCCCGGTTCTCCCGGCTGTCCCGGCTGTCCCGGTTCTCCCGGCCCTTCCGGTGACCCGCCGGACGGGCCCCGCTGCTCCTCGCCCAAGGCGTCAGCGCTTCGTCGCGCGGTGCCGCCCACCGCGGGAGGCGGTGGCGGCGATCGACTCGGCACCCAGGTCGGCGGCCGGCGCGGCCCCGTCGCCGGTCTCCAGGCCGGCACCCGTGCCCGTACCCGTACCGGCACCCTCACCCGCGGCGGACTTCTTGCGCGAGCGCAGGAACTCGATGGCGACCGGGACCACGGAGACGAGCACCACCAGGACGAGAATCGCCTCGATGTTGTCGCGGACGAACGCGATCTGTCCGAGCCAGTACCCCAGCAGGGTGACGCCGGCGCCCCACAGCGTCCCGCCGATGATGTTGAAAGTCGCGAAGGTGCGGTAGTTCATCCGGCTGACGCCGGCCACGATCGGGGTGAAGGTCCGCACGATCGGCACGAAGCAGGCCATCACGATCGCCTTCGGCCCGTGCCGCTCGAAGAAGGCGTGCGCCTTCTCGATGTTCTCCATCTTGAACAGCCGGGACTCCGGCCGGGAGAAGAGCGAGGGGCCGACCTTGCGGCCGAACCAGTACCCGGTCTGCTCCCCCACCACCGCCGCCACCGCGATCAGCGCCGCGACCACGGCCAGCGGCTGGTGCAGGGTGCCGGACGCGACGAGCAGCCCGGTGGTGAACAGCAGGGAGTCACCGGGCAGGAAGAAGCCGATCAGCAGTCCGGACTCGGCGAACACGACCAACAGCACGCCCCACAGGCCGTAGGTGTTGATCAGATGGTTCGGGTCGAGCCAGCTCGGGCCGAGCGCGAGGTTCGTCACGAGTCAAAAGTATCAATCCAGTGTTGATACAAGCGTTCCGCAACCTACGAGTAGTGCACTACCGTCTGCGCAGCGTCAACCACGCATCTTCGCAAGTCTGGCAAGTCACGCAGGCCACACACGTCACACCCAACCGGCACCTGTGTGGCGCCTGTGAGCAAAACCTCCCCCCACGTGCCCCGTCACCGTGCCCGAACTACCTGGCGGCTCCCGTTATGACTCGCGCCATCACTCTGCACGAAGTTTCCAAGTACTACCCGAAGCAGCCGTCGCCGGCCGTGGACCGGTTCTCGCTGGACATCGCACCTGGTGAGTTCCTGGTGCTGCTCGGCCCCTCGGGCTGCGGAAAATCGACCGTCCTGCGGATGATCGCCGGCCTGGAGGACATCACCACCGGCGAGCTGCTGCTCGACGGCGAGTACTCCAACGACCTGGCTCCGGGCGACCGGAAGATGGCCATGGTCTTCCAGAACTTCGCTCTCTACCCGAGCATGACCAGCCGGGAGAACATCGGCTTCCCGCTGCGCTTCGAGATGCCCGGCGAGGAGCCCGGGCCCCGGGTGGACGAGACCGCCCGCATCCTCGGGATCGAGGAGATCCTGGACCGCTACCCCGGGCAGCTGTCCGGCGGTGAGCGCCAGCGCGTCGCGATGGGCCGGGCGATCTCCCGGCACCCCTCGGTCTTCCTGATGGACGAGCCGCTGTCGAACCTCGACGCGAAGCTGCGCGCGCACCTGCGCGCCGAGATCGCCCGCCTCACCCACGGCATGGGCGTCACCACGGTCTACGTCACCCACGACCAGGCCGAGGCGATGTCGCTCGGCGACCGGGTGGCGATCATGCGCAGCGGGGTGCTCCAGCAGCTCAGCAGCCCCCGTGACGCGTATCACCTGCCGGAGAACGTGTTCGTGGCCGCGTTCGTCGGCACCCCCAGGATCAACCTGCTCCAGGCGACCGTGATCGCTCCACTCAGCGGAGGGATGTGGATCGACTTCGGCCGCCAGCGACTGGGCCTGCCCGAGCCGCTCAGCTACGACCACCAGATGCTGCGCATCCAGCAGGGCCGGCCGATCATCGTCGGCCTGCGCTCGGAGGCGGTACGGATCGCCCAGCCCAGCCAGGCGCACTCCGGCGAGGTCGTGATCAGCGGGATCGTCGAGCATGTGGAGTACCAGGGCCATGAGTCGCTGGTGCACCTCAACACAGGGTCGCGGCCCGCGGTGGTGCCCGAGCTGGAGGCGCCCCGGCCGGCACCCGCGCCCAGGACCGGCAGCCGCCGCGCCGCGAACGGTTCCGGCGGCGGGGGTGGCGGCATCGGCAAGCTGGCGCAGAAGGCGGCCCGGCGCATCCAGGCGTCGATACCGGCGCGCGACGGTGCGGGGGACGGGGTACCGCCCCGGCCCAGCCAAGCGCCGGCCGCCGTGATCGACCGGCCCGCGGGGTCTCCGGAGACCCAGACCGGCGATCTCGTGGTCCGCACCGGCCCTGACATCCGCGTACGCCGCGGGGACCGGGTGCCTCTCCTGGTCGACCTCGCGCACCTCTACGTCTTCGACCGCGACGGCAACCGCATCTGCCCGGCCCCGGCGCAGCAGCCACGGCTGGAGTAGGGCGGGCCCCTGCGGGGTGGCCGCCCCTGACCCCCCGGGGCGCCCCTCCCCTCCCCGTCCCGGGACCACCCCTCGGTGGGTGGGCGGATGGGGGTACCTCCCGGGCGAAACCCTGAGGGAGCGCAGTTCCCCGCGCCCCCCTGCGGGGTGGCTGCCTCGCCCTCGCCTGACCGCCGGCTATCGCTGAGCGCGCAGTTCCCCGCGCCCCTGGATATGTGCGGCTCCTCCGCAGCACCCGGCCACCCCGGGAACGGAGCAACCCGCACCCAACAGCGACGAGCAACCCCAACAGGGGCGCGGGGAACTGCGCGCCCCATCACAGACAGACCGACCGACAAACACGCACCGCAAGGGGCACCCACCCGGGGGCGCGGGGAACTGCGCGAGCAACCGGCCACCGGGGGCACCCGGGGACGAAACGGCACCCGTGCGGCGGGGGCGGGGGGACGTAAGGAGGGGTTCACCGGGGGTTCATGGGGGCGCCCTAACGTCCACATGGTGACGACGACCCGCGGGCATTGGTTCAAGCCACGTCATAAGGGCGCCCTGGGGCCGCAGGGAGGGGCCGTGGCGGCGAAGGGGAAGCCGGAACCGGCGCCGGAGAAAGCGGAATCCACGGCCTCGGGAGTTCCGTGGGCCCCGGTCACCGTGGTGGAGTGCCTGCGGGCGTGCGCGCGGATGTGCGGCACGCTGACCGCGGTACGAGGCGGCAGCCCCCACCCGGAGCTGGCGAAGCACCTGATCCACCTGCCGTCACCCGACGAGCTGGGCCCGGACACCCCGGTGTCCCCCGCGGTGACGGACGACCTGCTCGACGCCCTCGTGGCGGCGGGCGAAGCCGCGGTGGCGGCCGGCGAGGAGGGCCACCGCCTCGCCCTGACCATCACGGAAACGGTCCTGCCGCTGCGTAAGGAATCCCGCCCGGCCTGGCGCCTGCGGGCCCGCGCCCTCGAAGCGGTGGGCGACTCGGCGGCCGCCCTCACGGCGTACGACCGCTGCGTGGAACTCGCCGGCCACGACGTCCACGCCCGTACCCGCGCCGCGGCACTGCGCGCGGCGCTCCCCGAACAACGCGCGCTCGCCGCCCTCCTCCCGGGCGCCGACAGCACGGCCGGAAACGTACCGGCCCTGGAAGCCGCCGCGTTGCGCCACATCGACGAGCAACTCGCCGCCGCGCCGGCGGACTCGGCCACCCTCCCCCGGGTGATCGCCCTGTACGCGGACCAGCGCCGGCACCGCCTGCGCGCCCCGATTCCCGACCCGACCTACGGCGGCACCGGCTGGCTCGACCTCGGCGGCCTCCGCAACCGGATCAGCGGCCGCTCGATCTGCCTGGTCGCCAACTCCGGCACCGTCAGGGACGGTTCGCTGGGCGAGCTGATCGACTCCTACGACCTGGTGCTCCGCTTCACCTCCTACGTGATCGAGCCGGCCGCGACCGGCACCCGCACCGACATCCATGTCACCGGGCACCGGAAGGTCTTCAACTGGGACCGCCCGGTCACCACCCGGCTGGTCCTCGGCGACAACGCGGCGGCCTGGCGCACCGACATCCGCGCCCGCCTGGTGCCCGGCGCGCAGCGCCACACCGGCGACGAGTCGCTGCGCGCCCCCGTAAGGGGCATCGGCCGGCTCGGCGCGGACACCTGGCCGCACCCGCCGACCTGCTCGTTCGAGGCGATGTGGCTGATCGACTTCCTCGACGTCAGCCCGCGCCTCGACCTGATCGGCTTCGACTTCCACCAGACGTCCCCCTACCGCCTGCCGGACGCGATACCGGTCCCGGTCGCCTCCGCCGAGGCGAACTCCAGCCAGAAAGCATGGGTCATGGAACGCGCCAGAAACGTCGCAGGCCCGGTGATCTCGCTGCGATGAGCACCACCCCCCACGACCGCGAACCGGCAGGACCCGAAGGACCCGCGGGGCCCGAAGCCCGTTCAACCGCCGCACCCGAGGCCCCCGCGCCCGTCCCCTCCGCCGCCGCGCTCACCGGCAAGCGGCGGATCGCCTTCGCCGCGTGGGTGGACGCCGACCGGCTGCCCGGCCTGCTGGCGCTGCTGCGCAGCCTCGCGCTGACCAACCAGACCGTGTGCGAGGACTTCCTCGTCCTGCACGACGGGCTGCCCGAGGGCGCCGCCGCCCGCATCGCGGCCCTGCACCCGCGCGCCCAACTCCGTTGCGTGCAGCCCGAGTCGGCGGCCCGTCTCGCGTCGTACGCGAAGGCCGCGGGCGGCACGGCCGAGCCGGGCGAGTACGGCGTGCTGGAGGCGTTCCGGGTCCGCGACCACGACACCGTGATCGTGCTGGACACCGCGCGGGTGGCGTGCGGCCCGCTCGGCCGGCTGCTCACGCTGCGCCGCGGCCTGGCGGCGGCACCGTACCGGGCGGGCGAGGACGGGCCGGGCACGGATGTACTGGTGCTCCAGCGAGAGCACCTGACGGACGCGTTCTGCGCCCGGCTGGACGCGGTGGCGCTCGACGGCGGCCACCCGCGCGGGCGGGCCGCGGCGGGGGTGCTGGCGGCAGCGCTCGACGGGGAGTTCGTGCCGCTGGACATCGACGGGGTGTTCACGACGGTGGACCGGGACCCGGGCGAACCCGGCGCCGTATCAAGGGAGTTCGGGGAACCCGAGGACGCGGACGAGGCGGACGCCGGTTTCCGGGCGGAGTTCATGGCGCTGCCGGGCGCCGCGCACCACGACCTGCTCGTGCAGTTCGGCACCCCGCACACCGCCAGGACCGGCGACGTCGGCTGCGCCCGCCGGGTCGCGGCCTCGCACATCGCCGCGGGCGAGTACCAGGACGCAGTGGACCTGCTCGGTTCGGTGCGCATCCCGGCGGACGACGCGTGGCCGCACGAGGTCTACGGCCAGGCGCTGATGAGCGTCTCCCGCGACGACGAGGCGCGGGCGCACCTGCGGCTGGCCACCGCCTCCCCCAACTGGGCGCCGCCCGCCTTCGCCCGGCTGGCCCAGATCGCCTGGGTGCGCGGAGACGACGACGCCGCACGGGAGTTGGCGCTCGCCGGGCTCGACGCGGACCCGACCCACCGGCCGTGCCGGCAGATGCTGCTGCGGACCGCCGCCGGCGACGGCCTCGCCGGGCAGTCCGACGCGCCCGAACCCGTCGACCGGCGCGAGCAGTTGGCGCATGTCGCGTTCTACATGCCGCAGCAGGGCAACGCGGGCGACAAGGTGCTGCCCGAGGCGGTACGGCTCGCGTTCGGCCCCGACGCGGGCCCGCGCCGCTGGCACTCCGTCCACGCCCACCGGCTCTTCGACGAGGCCGCGCTGGAACGGGTCAACTCCCGGCGCGGGCTGGTGATCGGCGGCGGCGGGCTGTTCCTGCCCGACACCATGCCCAACGGCAACAGCGCCTGGCAGTGGAACGTCCCCGACGACCTGCTGGAGCGGATCGAGGTGCCCATCGCGGTCTACGCGGTCGGCTTCAACGTCTTCGACGGCCAGTCCTACCGGCACGACCGGTTCCGCACGGCGCTGCGCCGGCTCGCCGAGCGGGCGGTCTTCTTCGGCCTGCGCAACCACGGCTCCATCGCGCAGGTGCGCCGCCTGCTGCCGCCCGAACTCCACGACAAGGTGCGCTTCCAGCCCTGCCCCACCACCGTCACCCGCCACCTGGTCCCCGGCTGGACCGACCCCGAGCGACGTGACGAGACCATCCTGCTCAACGCCGCGTACGACCGCGCGGGGCTGCGCTTCGGCCACGACTACGGCCACTTCCTCGCCGAACTCGCCTCCTCCATACGGACATTGGGCGCCCACGCCGAAGTACGCTGCGTCGCCCACACGGTCGAGGACGAGCGGATCGCGTACGACCTGCGGCGCGAGCACGGCGTCACGATGCCCGTCGTACCGATGTACGACTTCGACAACGACCAGATCCGCGCGACCTATGCCCGTACCAAGCTGGTGATCGGCATGCGCGGGCACGCCGGGATGGTCCCGTTCGGCTGCGGCACCCCCGTCATCAGCCTCATCTCCCACCCCAAGATGGCGTATTTCCTCGCGGACATCGACCGCCCCGAGTGGGGTGTGTCCGTCCACGACCGCGACCTCTCCGCGCACCTCACCGACCGCGCGACCGCGCTCCTCCTCAACCACGATGCGGCTGTCGCCGACGTCCACGAACGCCAGCGCATGCTGTGGGGGGTCACCCAATCCAACGCGGCCACCCTCCGCGCCCTCGGGTTCTAACCACCCCTAAGTGGGTGCCCCCTGCGGGGTGGCTGCCTCGCCCTCGCCTGACCGCCGGCTATCGCTGAGCGCGCAGTTCCCCGCGCCCCCCTGCGGGGTGGCTGCCTCGCCCTCGCCTGACCGCCGACTCTGGCTGAGCGCGCAGTTCCCCGCGCCCCTGGGTGGTGCCCCCTGCGGTGCGTACTTGCCTACCGGCCGGCTCTGGCTGAGCGCGCAGTTCCCCGCGCCCCTGGATATGTGCGGCTCCTCCGCAGCACCCGGCCACCCCGGGAACGGAGCAACCCGCACCCAACAACGACGAGCAACCCCAACAGGGGCGCGGGGAACTGCGCGCCCCACCACAGACAGACCGACAGACAAACACGCACCGCAAGGGGCACCCACCCAGGGGCGCGGGGAACCGCGCGAGCAACCAGCCACCGGGTGGCAGACGGGAAGGAACGGGCACCCCCACGGCGGGGAGCCGTAAGGACACCGCACCCTGCTGAGAGGGAGGGTCCCGGGGCGGGAAGGAGAGGGGCACCCGGGGGGTCAGGGGCGGCCACTCCGCAGGAGGTACGTGCGGGATGCACGGGCTAAGCTGAGGGGATGACCGAATCCACCGCCGGAGAGCAGATCGCCGAGGACTTCGGGGACATCGTCCGCCGGGAATCGCGCGCCGTGGTCTACGGCGAACTCACCGCGGGCCTGGGCCCGGCCCTGGACGAGGCCACCTACCCCGTGCTGAGCGGCCTCGCCAGGGGCGGCCCCCGCAGCGCCGCCCGCCTGGGCCACGCCATCGGTCTGGACCGCTCCGTGGTCAGCCGGCACGCCGACCGGCTCCAGGGCGCGGGCCTGCTCCGGCGCGAACCCGACCCCTCCGACCGCCGCGCCAGCCTGCTCGTCCTGACCGCCGAGGGCGAGCGCGTCGTGGCCCGGATGCGCGCCCGTCTGGCCGAGCGGTTCGACGCCTACCTCGCGCACTGGCCGCCCGCCGAGGCCGAGGCGTTCGCCCGCGCCCTGCACCGCTTCACCCAGGAAGCCCTGCTTCCACGGGAGTCGTAGGGCCTGCGGGCCGCGCGGATAGCCCGTAACGTCGTGCGCGTACGGCGGTAGGACCGTACGGGCCGGACGGCCCGACCGGTCACCGCTCCGCTGCCGGGAAGGTCCCCGCATGTCGCTGCACAAAGGTTCGGGCTCCCCCCACGAGGTCTCCGTCAATCCGTTCTACCTCGGCGCCGCCGATCCGATCGGCGCCATGCAGACCGCCCCGCCCAAGCACCGCCTGCCGGACGGTCCGATGACGCCCACCGCGGCGTACCAGCTCGTGCACGACGAGCTGATGCTCGACGGCAACTCACGGCTCAACCTCGCCACGTTCGTGACCACGTGGATGGAGCCGCAGGCCAACGTGCTGATGGCCGAGTGCGTCGACAAGAACATGATCGACAAGGACGAGTACCCGCGCACGGCCGAGCTGGAGCGGCGCTGCGTGTCGATGCTCGCCGACCTGTGGAACGCCCCCGACCCCGGCTCGGTCGTCGGCTGCTCGACCACCGGTTCCTCCGAAGCCTGCATGCTCGCCGGGATGGCGCTCAAGCGCCGCTGGTCCAAGCGCACCCCGGGCTACCCGGCCACTGCCCGGCCGAACCTCGTGATGGGTGCCAACGTCCAGGTGTGCTGGGAGAAGTTCTGCACCTTCTGGGAGGTCGAACCGCGGCTCGCGCCGATGAGCGGCGACCGGCTGCACCTGGACGCCGAGGCCGCGCTGGCGCTGTGCGACGAGAACACCATCGGCGTGGTGGCGATCCTCGGCTCCACCTTCGACGGGTCGTACGAGCCGGTCGCCGAGATCTGCGCGGCCCTGGACGACTACGAGCAGCGCACCGGCACCCACATCCCGGTCCACGTGGACGGCGCCTCCGGCGGCATGATCGCGCCGTTCCTCGACCCGGACCTGGAGTGGGACTTCCGGCTGCCGCGGGTCGCCTCGATCAACACCTCCGGCCACAAGTACGGGCTGGTCTACCCCGGCGTCGGCTGGGCGCTGTGGCGCGACACCGAGGCGCTGCCGGAGGAGCTGGTCTTCCGGGTGAACTACCTCGGCGGCGACATGCCCACCTTCGCGCTGAACTTCTCCCGCCCGGGCGCCCAAGTGGTCGCGCAGTACTACTCCTTCCTGCGGCTGGGCCACGACGGCTACCGCGCGGTGCAGCAGTCCAGCCGGGACGTGGCCACCACCGTCGCGAAGCGCTTCGAGTCGCTGGACGACTTCCGGCTCATCACCAGGGGCGACCAGCTCCCGGTGTTCGCGGTCACCACCACGCCGGAGGTGACGGCGTACGACGTGTTCGACGTCTCGCGGCGGCTGCGCGAACGCGGCTGGCTGGTCCCCGCGTACACCTACCCGGCGAACCGGCAGGACCTGGCGGTGCTGCGGGTGGTGTGCCGCAACGGCTTCTCCGAGGACCTGGCCGACCTGCTGATGGACGACGTGGCCTCGCTGCTGCCCGAACTGCGCCGCCAGGCGCACCCGTTGAACCGCCCCGAGTCGGTGGCCACCGCGTTCCACCACTGAGCGGGCCGCTCCCCCACACGAAAGGGACATCGTCATGGCTGACCACACGTACCGCGTCACGGAGATCGTCGGCACCTCGACCGAGGGCGTCGACGCCGCCGTCCGCAACGGCGTCCGGCGCGCCTCGCGCACCCTGCGCGGTCTGGACTGGTTCGAGATCACCCAGGTGCGCGGGCACATCGTCGACGGCGAGATCGACCACTACCAGGTCGGCCTGAAGGTGGGCTTCCGCCTGGAGGACGCGGAGTAGCCCGGCGGATCGTTTCCCCCGGCCGTCTCCCCGCCTGTCTCGGCACCCGTCTCCGCGCCCGTATCCGTATCCGCCGCCGGGCCCCCTCCGTATCCGTCTCCGCGCCGATTTCCCTCGCGCCCCCGTACCGCGCCGCGTTGCGCCGTACGGGGGCGTTTGCCCGTACGGCCGCTGCCCGTTCGGCGCAACATCTCTCGCCAAGACCGACAATCCGGCAAATCCTTTTGTCATGAAGGCAGGTTTTCGCCCGGTTCGTGCGGTTGGGCCGCATACTCGGCCGGGTGGGCCCGCCGTGGACGCCGACGCATTCTCGGGAGCCCGCCATGAGCCAATCCACCGCAGCCACCCCGCCTCCCGGATCGAACCCGCCGGGCTCCACCGGCGGCCGCGACCCCCGCGACGACTCGCGCAGCGCCTGGGCGGCCGGCGGCGCCGTCTTCGCCGGGCTGATGCTGATGATCAACGGCGTGCTGGCGATCCTCGAAGGAATCGTCGGCATCGCCAAGGACTCCGTCTACGTGCGCACCCGCGGCGACTACGTCTACAAGTTCGACGTGACCGCGTGGGGCTGGATTCACCTGGTCCTGGGCGTCATCGCCCTGCTGGTCGGCTACTTCCTGCTGCGGGGCCTGGCGTGGGCACGGTTCATCGGCATCTTCATCGCCGGCCTGAACCTGATCGCGAACTTCATGTTCCTGCCCTACCAGCCGATCTGGGCGATCATCATGATCGCGATCGACACGTTCGTGATCTGGGCGCTGGCCACCTACCACCCGCGGAAGCTGCCGTACGGGAGCGCGCTGTGAACCCCAACGTGCTGTCCCCCAGCCTCGACCAACTGCGGCGCTGCACCATCGCGGTGGACATCGGCGCCGCCCGCACCCGGGTCCACCTGCGCGGCAGCGGCCTCGTGGTCGACGAGCCGAGCGTCGCCGCGGTGGACATCCGCACCGGGGCGCTGATCGCCGTCGGCAGGCAGGCGGAGACGATGTCCGGCCGCACCCCCGACCACATCCGGGTGGCCCGCCCGGTGGCCGGCGGCGCGGTCGTCGACATCGAGATGGCCCAGCGGATGCTGCGGCACGTCCTCGGCGACAAGCTCGGCCGGCGCTGGCTGCGGCTGCGCGGCACCCCCGTGATGCGCGCGGCGGTGTGCATGCCGCACGGCAGCGCCCCGATCGCCCGCCGCGCCGCCGTCGAGACGATGTACGGGCTCGGCGCGCGCCGGGTGGAGATGGTGGACACGCTGATCTCCGCGGCGGTCGGCTGCGGGCTGCCCGTGGAGCACCCCGAGGCCACGATGATCGTGGTGTGCGGGGCGGGGACGACCCAGGTCGCGGTGCTCTCGCTCGGCTCCATCGTGGCCGCGGAGACCGTACCGGTCGGCGGCGACGCGATCGACCGGGCGGTGGTGGACCACCTGCGCAGCAACCACGCGCTGATGCTGCCGAGCCAGGCGGTGCGGCCGCTGCACAAGGTGCTCGGCACGGCCGAGTCCGGCGGCACCACCACCACCGAGGTCTACGGGCGGGACGTGGCCAGCGGGCTGGCCCGCTCGGTCCTGGTCGAGACCGAGGTGGTGCGCAGCGCGATGCGCACCCCGCTCAACGCGGTGCTCGACGCCATCACGAACGTGCTGCGCCGCTGCGCCCCCGACCTCGTCTCCGACCTGGCCGACCGCGGGATCATGCTGGCCGGCGGCAGCGCGCACATGCCCGGGCTCGACCTGATGCTCCGCGAGGCCACGAACATGCCGGTGAACGTGGCGCCCAACCCCGACACGGTCGCCGTCCGCGGGCTCGGGGCGATGATCGAGGGGAAGGTCAGGCCGATGGTGCTCAGCCCGCTCACCGCGTGAGGCGGCCGGCTCGACCCACGGGTGGCCCCGGAGCTCTCGGCTCCGGGGCCGCCCGCATGTTCCGGGCCTGCCCGCGCGTTCCTGGCCTGCCTGCGCGTTCCGGGCCTGCCCGCATGTTCCGGGTACGCCCGCGCGTTCCGGGGCCGTGGAGAATGCGGGGCATGCTGAGAATCGGGTCGGTGGTGATGGGCGTCGGCGACGTGGCGCGGGCGTCGGCGTTCTGGATGCGAGCGCTGGACTACGTGCCGCGGGAGGAGCCGGAGGACGACTGGGTCGTGCTGGTGCCCGCCGCCGGGAGTGGGCCGCAGCTGTCGCTGGGGCTGAGCGAGACCCCGGTGCAGGAGTACCCCCGGGTGCACCTGGACCTGTACGCGGGGGACGCGGCCGACCAGGCCGCGGAGGTGGAGCGGCTGCTGGCGCTGGGCGCGCGGCGGGTGGACTGGCACGACTATCCCGAGGACGCCGACTTCGTGGTGCTCGCGGACACCGAGGGAAACCGCTTCTGCGTGATCGACACCGGCCAGGGCTGAGGCACGATCACGCCGGCTGACGGCCGCCGGCTCCTAGGCCGTGTTTTGGAAGTAGCGCCGTCCGCCCAAAGGGCGGGGCCCGTGGCGTCTGGTGCGTGCGATCGCAAGGCGGAGGGTTGTCCTCGTAGTGGGCCTACTCGGACAAGCCCGACAACGAAGCGAGCGTGCGTGCCAGGCGCCACGGGCCAGGCGGGACTTCCAAAACACGGCCTAACCGTCGCGGAGTCGGGCGCGGTCGGCGGCGGTACGGCCGTGCCGCCAGCCGTCCGGGTCGCGGCCCTTGAGCCGGGTGGCGGTGGTCCGGGGGAACAGGCGCCGCGTGGTGTCGCGCACGGCGAGGTCGCGGGCGGCCAGGGCCGGCAGCAGTGCGGGGCCGGCCTCGCGGGCGGCCTCGGCGACCTCCGCGTCGGTGGCGGCGGTGAGGCGTTCCCTGACCCGGGCGGCGTACGCGATCAGGAAGGACTCGCGGAAGTCGCGGGAGCGGGAGGGGCGGCCGCGGTGCAGGGCGCGGTCGGCCTGCACCAGGAGCGAGGTGAACATCACCTCGACCGCTTCCAGGTCCGCGGGGTGCCCGACGACCGTGGCGAAGCCGAATTCCGAGGACCAGACGGACTCGCAGCGGTTGGCGGCGGCCACCGCGTCCAGGAGGAGCGCTTTCGCGCCTTCGTAGGGACGGTCCACGCCGATCCTGCGGGCGGCGGGTGCGTCGGGGCCGCCGCCGTGCGCGGCGGCCAGCGCGGCCGCGTCGATGCTGTGCCGGGCCATCAGGTGCTGGGCCTTCGCCGACAGCGCTTCGGCTTCCTCCGGGAAGCCGGTGGACTCCGCTTTCGCCAGCAGGGCGCGGATACGGGCGAGGGCCTTGCCGCCGGGCCCTCCTCCCCCCGGGTGGGGCGGCGGGGGGACGCTCAGGGCGGTGATCGGGGGGAGGGTGGCGTACAGGCGCAGCAGTTCGACGACGAGGAGGGCCGCCGAGAAGCGGTCCAGGCGTTCCCCGGCGACGAACTCGGCGATCCGCTGCCGCGGCCCGGGCCGCGCCGCGAGGGCCTCGGCCAGCCGGTGGTGGTCGGCGCCCAGCTCCCGCCCGGCCATCCGTACCAGGTCCGCGTCCTGCCACCCCCGCGCCGCCGCTTCCCGTACGACCCGCGCGTACGCGTCCGCCGCGACGGCCGCCCACTGCTCCCCCGCCCCCGCGAGCTGCGAAGCCGCGACCTCCGCTTCCCCCGTACCGAGCCACTCCATCCCCCCATCCTGCCGCACCGCCCGCCGCGGGCCGGCCGCCCACGGGTTCGGGCCGGCGGCCGGGGCAGCGGGGCATCGCCCGTCAGACGTCCTGGCAGTTCGCGTGGGCACCTTGGGGGCTGCCGTCCGCGTACTTCCAGCCCGTCACGGCGTAGCAGTCCGCGATGTGGCTGCCGGTCCAGTAGTAGAAGCTGGTGGAGGCGTCGAAGATCTCCTCATCGGGCTGCTCGACCGATACCGAGCCCGCGTCCCAGTACAAGTCCCCGCTGGGCAGGACGCTGTTCTTCAGCCGCGGTCCGCTGGGCACCCGGTCGGCGATCTGAATCCAGTTGTCCGTGTACGGGTCGGTCGAGGTGACCTCGCTCGACGCCTTCGAGCTGTCGAAGTGAAGCTCCGCGTAGGCGGTCTTGTTGCACTGGTCGAACCCCTGGTAGAACACGCCGATGTGCTGGTTGTCGGCGACCAGGTTCAAGACCGTGCCGACCGACCGCAGGCAGTCGGTGGCGCTCGCCGATCCGGCCGCCAGCACCGGCAGCGAGCATCCGGCCAGCACGGCGGTGGCGGTCAGGGCGAGGACTTTGGAACGCTTCTGCGTCGTCTTCATCGCTCCTCCTGGAGCATGGCAGCGGTCCGCCACCGGCACGAACCCGGGGCGTGGCCTGCTGGTCAGGTGGTCAGGTGCGGTCGGGTCGCTTCCTCAGCCCTCGCCATCGAGCGTCGCGCCGGGGTGGCGCGGTGGTGTCGGGCCCTTCTGCGGCGACCGTATGGACACTCGTCCGCCGGCCGTCCTAGATTCGTCCTAGTGCCAGGTCGGACGGGGGTTCGGCGCTGATCGTGAAGTGCCGGGGGGGACATGAGATTCGGCGTGCTGGGTCCGTTACACGCCCAGATCACCGGGCGCGAGGTCCGACTCGACGGACCGCGGCAGGCCAAGATGCTGGCCGCGCTTCTGATCGACGCGAACGACCTCGTCGCCATGGAGCGGCTCGTTGCCGTGATGTGGGACGAGAAGGTGCCCGCCACCGCGGTCCGCCAGGTGCAGGACGCCCTGTCCGGGCTGCGCCGCAACCTCGCCGCGTGCGGAGCGCCCCGCTCCCTGATCAGCACGCGGCGCGGCGGCTACCAGATCCACCTGGACCCGGACCAGCTCGACCTCCTGGAGTTCGACCACGAGCGGAACCTCGCCCCGCGGTACAGCGCTCCGATCGAGACGGCCGCCGGGCTGCGGCGCGCGCTGGCCTGCTGGCGCGGCAACGCCCTGACCGGCATCGCGAGCCGGGTCCTCCAGTCGGACGCGGTCCGCCTGAACGAGAAGCGCGCGGCCACGCACAAACGGTGTCTGGGTGTCGAACTCGACCTGGGGCGGCATCGTGAGGTCATCGAGGAACTGGCCGCCCTGCTGCGCGAGCACCGCTATGACGAGCAGGTCGCCGAACACCTGATGGTCGCCCTCTACCGGTGCCGGCGCCAGGGCGAAGCGCTGGAGGTGTACGAGCGGCTGCGCCGGACGCTCGCGGACGAACTCGGCGTCGACCCCTCCCCGCCGCTCCAGGCGCTGCACCGGCGCATCCTCGTGGCCGATCCCGCGCTGGCGGCCGCTGTCCCGGCGAGCGGTCCCCCGGACGACCGGCCGGAAGAGCCCGGCGCCGCCGCCACCGGACCGGTCATGGCGATGCCGGTGCGCCAGCTTCCGCTCGACCTGCCCGACTTCGTGGGACGGGCCGACGCGCTGGCAGAGGTGGCCCGGTTACTCGGCGGGTCGGCGCCGGACCGGTCCCCGGTGGCCGTCGTCGTGGGCGGTCCCGGTGTCGGCAAGTCCTGCCTGGCGACGCACGCCGCGCGGCTGGCGAGCGCCTCCTTTCCCGACGGGCAGCTGTACCTCGACCTCGCCGGGACATCGGACGAGCCGCGCGACCCGGCACTGATGCTGGCCGAGGCGCTGCGCGCGTTGGGGGTCACCGGCAGCGCGATCCCGAACGGGGTGTCCGAACGGGCCGCGCTCTTCCGCTCGTTGCTGGCGGGCCACCGGATGCTCGTGGTGCTGGACGACGCCGGGCACGCCGACCAGGTGCTGCCGCTGCTGCCGGGGGCCGACGGCTGTGCCGTGCTGATCACCAGTCGCACCCTGTTGACGCACCTTCCCGGCGCCCGGCACGTCGACCTGGACGTGCTGAGCCCGGCGGAGGCCCGGGAGCTGTTCACCGGCATCGTCGGGCGGCGGCGGATCGAGCGGGAACCGGCGGAGGCCGACGCGATACTCGACTGCTGCGGCAACCTGCCGCTGGCGATCCGGATCGCCGGTGCCAAGCTCGCCGGCCGCCCGGCCTGGTCGCTGCGGGTGTTGCGGGAACGGATCGAGGACGAGTCCCGGCGGCTGGCCGAGCTGAGGATCGGGGACCTCAGCGTGCGGGCCAGCGTCGAACTGAGCTTGCGGCTGCTGCCCGCCGACGCGGTGCGCGCGCTGAGCCTGCTGGGTCTGCTCGGCGCCCAGACCCTGCCCGGCTGGGTGGTCGGCCCGCTGCTGGACCGCCCGGACGCCGACGAGGTGCTGGACGCCCTCGTCGACGCCAGCCTGGTGCGGCTCACCACCACCGACGCCCTCGGCCAGCCGCGCTACCGGCTGCACGACCTGATCAGGACCTGTGCCGTGGAGGCGGCCACCCGGCTACCGGCGGCGGACAAGCGCGACGCGATGGTCCGGGTGCTGTCCACCTGGCTCGACCTGGCCGGGCGCTGCACCGCCCGGCTGCCGGCCGGGCTGCTGGTCGGCGAGCCCGGTTCCGCGCCGCGCCGGTCGCTGCCCGACGCGGTCGTGGCCCGGTTGACGGCCGACCCGGTCGGCTGGTTCGACGCCGAACGCGCCACCCTGCTCGGCGCGGTGAAACTGGCCGTGGACTGGAAACTGGACGAGCTGGCCTGGGAACTGACCGCCGGCACGGTGACCTACTACGACCACCGGTGCCTGTACCAGGACTGGGAGCACGGGCACCGGCTCGCCCTGGGCGCGGCCGAGACCGCCGGCAACGCACGCGGCGCATCGGTGCTGCTGCGCGGCCTTGGCCAACTGCACATCTATCAGGATGACTTCGACGAGGCGACCGGTGCCCTGGAGTCCTCCGTCAGGCTGTGCAAGGACGGCGGCGACAGGCGCGGCGAGGCACTGTCGCTGGCCATGCTGAGCACGATCAGCCGGGTGCGGGGCCGTTACGGCGAAGGCGCCGACCGTGTCGAGCACGCGCTGGCCATCGCGGTCAGTGAGGGCGACCGGCACCTCGAAGCGCAACTGTCCGGTTCGATGGCCGTGATGCGGCTCATGCACGGTGACCTCGACGAGGCCGAGTCCTGGTTCGGCCGGGCCCTGCGCCAGGCCAGGGCGCTCGACGACGGGCACCGGGTCGCGGTCGTGCTGCGGCGGTTCAGCCGGCTGCACGACCGGCGTGGCGATCCGGACGAGGCGCTGCGCTGCCTGCGGCAGGCGCTGGCCACCTTCGAGGGCATGGCCGACGAGCGATGCGCCGCGTACACGCTGCTGGAAGTCGGCCGCGTGTACGCCGGCCGGCACGACCGGGACCGGGCGGGCCCGGCGCTGGAACGCGCGGCCGAACTCTTCCACCGGCACGGCGACCGCCACGACGAAGCCGCCTGCTGGCAACTGATCGGCGACCTGGACGCCGCCGCCGGCGCCCACGACCTCGCACGCCGGCACCAGGAACGGGCACTGCGGTTATGGCAGACCATCGGTGACATGCGCCGGGCGAAGGCCCCGGCGCCACCGTCGTCACCGTGACGTGAGCGACGTCACGCCCCCGAGGGTCCGCGGGGTGACGCCGCCTCGCGCCCGCGGCCTCGGGCCTTGCCGCAGCCACGGGCCTTGCCGCAGCCGTGGCAGCGCGTGGCCGCAGGCGGGCCAGGGTGCGGCGGGGTGCGGCGGGCCGGGGCGCGGCTGTCCGGAGCCGGGTTCGGCACCCCTGGCCGTAGGCGGGCCGGCGTGCGACTGGCCGGAGCCAGGTTCGACGCCCCTGACCGTAGACGCACCCGGCGTGCGACTGGCCGGAGGCGGGCCGGGGGGCTCGGGGGGAATCGGCCGGGTTTCTCCGTAGGAGGTCAGCGGGGCTCGCCCTGGGCCACCTCGATGTTGCCGTGGAGTTCGTAGGCGGCGTGGAGGGCGCAGCCGGCGGAGAGCGCGAGGGCGCCGGCGAGAAGGGCGGCGACCGCGCGGGGCGCACGGGCGGCCCGGGGGGAGAGGAGCGCGGAGACCCGCCGGGGCACGGGCCCGGTGGTGGCGGAGAGGGCGGCGTAGGGCCGCGGCAGGGCCCGCCCGGCAAGGGCCGCGTGCCCGATCGCGAGAGCGGCGACCCGACGGTCCCCGACGGCCTCGGCGGCGGCCTCGTCCGCGGCCCGCTCCAGCGCGTAGGACAGCGGCACCCGCAACAGCCGAAGCGCGGGATGGCAGGCACAGGCGAGCGCGAGAACCGCGAGGAAGAGGTGGTGCCGCCCGGCGAGGTGGGCCCGCTCATGGGCGAGGAGCGCCTCCCGCTCGGCCGGGTCGAGCGCCCGCAGCATCCCCGAGGTGACGACGATCCGCCCGGGCTGCCCGAACCGCCCGGGAAGGGCGTACGCATCGGGCCGCGGGTCACTGAGCACCGTGAGGTCGCCCGCGGCCGTACCGGAGTCGTCCGCGCCGCGCCGGGCCCGGTCCGCGAGCAGGACGTGGCGCCGTACCGCCCGGACGAGCGCCACCGCGACGACGGCGAGCAGCCCGGCGGCCACGCAGGCGGCCGGCACGGTGACCTGGTCGCCGACCACGGGCAGCACGAGGTGGCCGAGCGCGGCCACCGGCGGCAGCCGCAGCGCGCCCGCCCCGGCGAGCAGCCCGAGCGCGGCGGTGCTGCACATCGCGAGCAGCGCCGCGGACACGGCCAGCAGCCACGCGGCGGTGCGCGGCGGCAGCGCGTCGGCGAGCCGGCGGGCGGCGGGCGCGGCGAGCAGCGGCAGCAGCAGGGGCAGCCAGACGGAGAAGTTCACCGGACCTCCTCGTCCCCCATGCGATCCCCCGCGTGGGAGCCGTTTCCGTGGACGCTTTCGCGACCGTTTCCGGTTCCGTGGCCGTGGCCGTCCCCGGCCGCGGCGGGCGCCTCGCCGGCCTGCGCCAGCAGCTCGCGCAGCACCTTCTCGTCGTCGGGCCCGAGCCCGGAGACGAACCGGGCCAGTACGGTGCCGCGGTCGTCGCTCGCGGACTTGTCCAGCTCGCTGCGCATCCGGCGGGCGGCGAGCCCCGGGGAGTCCTGGACCGGCAGGTAGGCGTAGCCGCGGCCGGAGCGGGCGCGGCTGACGGAGCCCTTCTCGTACAGTCGGGCCAGGATCGTGGTGACGGTGGTGCGCGCCAGGGCGGTGCCGAGTTCGCGCTGCACGTCAGCGGGGGTGAGCGGGCGGCCGCCGGCCGCCCACAGCGCGGCCAGGACGCTCGCCTCCAGCTCGCCCGACGGGCGGCGGCCCGCGCTCGGCTCCGGCATGGCTCGATCGCCCCTTCCGCCTCATTCGTCTACAGTGCTGTAGACCGTCTACATCACTGTAGTCGGTAGGGGTCGCCGCAGGCGCCCCCTGAACCATTATGGGAGGGCTCCACCGCCATGCCTCTGCCCGTGCCCGTACTCGTCGCCCATGCAGCGGCCGAACCGGTCGCGCACCTCGCCTTGAACCCGCTCAGCGCCAACTCCGTGCTCGCCTCTTTCGGCGCCCTCGGCATCGCGGTCGTGCTCTTCGCCGAAACCGGCCTGCTGGTCGGCTTCTTCCTGCCCGGCGACTCCCTCCTCTTCACCGCGGGGCTGCTGTGCGCGCCGGGTGCCTCGGGCGCGGTGCACCTCACGCTCTGGCAGGTGCTGATCGCCGCGCTCGCCGGTGCGCTGCTGGGCGCCCAAACGGGTTACGTGCTCGGCCGCAGAGCCGGTCCCGCGCTGCTGGCCAGGTCCCGGGGCCGGCGGCTGCACGAGGGCGCGGCGCGCGCGACCGACCTGCTCGCCCGGTACGGACACGCCAGGGCCGTGGTGCTGGCCCGTTTCGTCCCGGTGGTGCGCACCGTGCTCAACCCGCTGGCCGGGGCGCTGGCGGTGCCCGTCCGCACCTTCACGCTGTGGCAGGCGGTCGGCGGCGCGGTCTGGACGGTCGGGCTCGTGCTGGCCGGCTACGGGCTCGGCTCGTCCGTGCCGAACGTCGATCACTATCTGCTGCCGATCGTCGCGGTCGTGGTCGTCGTGTCGCTGGTGCCGCTCGCGGTGGAACTGCGGCGCGGGCGGCGTGAGCGGGCGCGCGGGCGCCACGCCGTCGTCCCGCCGGAGGGGTCATGAACGCCGGGTTCGACGCGGGCCTCTACCGCTGGGTCGTGCGTCTCTCGCAGCACACGCCCGGTCCGCTCGACAGCGTGGTGCGGCTCTTCAGCGATTACGGGGTGGGCGTGTTCGCGGTCCTCATGCTCTGGGCGTGGTGGCGGGCGCGGGGTGGGGGCGACCGGGCGCGGATGGCAGCGGTGCTGGCGGTGCCGGTGGTCGTGGTCCTCGCCTTCCTCGCGAACGACATCGTCAAGTCGATCTTCACCGAGCAACGGCCTTGTCAGACGCTGCACGTCGCTCCCACGGTCGAGGCGTGCCCTGCTCTCGGGGACTGGTCCTTCCCCAGCAATCATTCGGCGATCGCGGCGGCTTCGGCGGTGGCCCTTCTTCTCGCCGACCGGCGACTCGGGCGGATCGCGGTCCCGTTCGCCCTTCTTCTCGGGGCGTCCCGGGTGTGGATCGGCGTGCACTACCCCCATGACGTCCTGGCGGGGTTCGTACTGGGCGGGGTCGTGGCGTGGCTCCTCATGCTCGCGGTCCGTCGTCTCGGTGTACGGCTCCCCACTGTCGGGGTTCCGATCCGTCCCCGCGGGCCCCTGCGGGGTGGCCGCCCCTGACCCCCCGGGGTGCCCCCGTCCTGTCGGCCCCGGGACCACCCGCCGGTGGTGGGCGGTCGCGCCCCCCTGCGGGGTGGCTGCCTCGCCCTCCTCTGACGGCCGGCTCTGGCTGGTCGCGCAGTTCCCCGCGCCCCTGGGGGTGCTCGCCCGCCGTCCCACGGTGCCGCCGCACCGTGGCTGGTCGCGCAGTTCCCCGCGCCCCTGGGGGTGGTTGCTCGCCGTTCCACAGTGCCCCGGCACCGTGGCTGGTCGCGCAGTTCCCCGCGCCCCTGGGGGTGGTTGCTCGTCGTCCCACAGTGCCGCCGCACCGTGGCTGGTGGCGCAGTTCCCCGCGCCCCTGGGTATGTGCGGCTGCTCCGCAGCGCACCGGCACCCGTACCGGGCAGGGGGGAACGGACACCCGACAACGGCGAGCAACCCCCAACAGGGGCGCGGGGAACTGCGCGACAAGCCCACCACGCACCGCAAGGCGAACGACCAACCGGAAGGGGCACCCACCCAGGGGCGCGGGGAACTGCGCGACCAGCCACCCACCGGCCCGCGGACGAGGACGAGGCAGCCACCCCGCAGGGGGGCGCGGGGAACTGCGCGACCAGCCACCCACCGGCCCGCGGACGAGGGCGAGGCGGCCACCCCGCAGGGGCACTCAGGGGGAGGGGTAGGGGGATTTGAGGTGGGTCCAGCGGGCGGATTGGGTGGGGGTGAGGGTGCCTCGGAGGGCTGCCAGTTTGAGGAGAGCCGCTTCGGCGCCGTGCGCGAGGGTCTGGGCCTCGGCCCGGTAGTGGTCGGTGACGGCGGCGTCGAGCTCCGCGGAGTTCATGGTCGCGGTGATCCTCCCGGCGATCCGGTTCATGTTGCGGTAGGACCCCTGTAGGAGGAACGGCGGCTCGGTGCGGGACGCGTCGTCCCGCCCCGCGGAGTCGATGTACGCCGCGTTGACGGTGAGCAGGACGTCCCGAGCCCGCAGCAAGTGCCGCAGCACCGCGAGGATCTCCGCCCGCTCGGCATCGGAGTAGGGGTGCGCCAGGTCCGCCGCGCGGGCGGTCGGATCGTCGGCGGCGAGCCGTACCAGCAGATCGAGGTCGGCCCGGTCGCGCCCGGCCAGCGGGGCAAGCACCGGGTTCGCGGTGAGCGCGTTCTCCACGTAGCTGAAGGCGAACAGGTCCTCCCGCCCGGTCAGCACATCCCCGAGGTTCCACACGTCGGCGCGGTTGGCGAGCATGTCGGGCACCCGGAAGAGCGCGCCGGACTCGGTGTACGGGTTGCCCGCCATGCACACCGCGAACCTCTTGCCGCGCAGGTCGTACGCACCCGCCGGGCCCTCGATCCGGCGTTGCGCGTCGCACAGCGGGATGAACTTCTGCAGGAACTCCGCCGAGGCGTGCTGGATGTCGTCGAGGTAGAGCAGCACGTTGGAGCCCATCTCCAGGGCGAGCCGCACCTTCTCCAGCTCGCGCCGGGCGGCGGCGTCGGGGGCGCGTTCGGGGTCGAGCGAGGTGGTGCCGCTGCCGAGGGCGGGCCCGGAGACGCCGACCAGTGCCAGGCCGAGGCTGCTCGCCACGTACTCCACCAGCGAGGTCTTGCCGTATCCGGGCGGGGACATGAGCATCAGCAGGCCGCCGGCCGGGCCGAACTGCTTGTCCAGGCTGTCGCCGACCAGCGGCAGGTACACCTCGTCCAGCAGCCGGTTGCGGACGAAGCCGGCCGGGGGGCGGGCCCGGTAGCCGTCCAGCGCGAGCCGGTCCCGCTCGGCGGCGACCACGGCCGTACGGTGCCGCTGGTACGCGCGGTACGCCGGCACCTCCTCGGCGGTGAACCGCCTTACCCGGGTGAGGAGTTCGTCCACCCGCAGGGTCATGGCGCCGTCCACGGCCCTGGGGTGCGCCGCGAGCAGCCCGCGCACCGTCACCTCGACCTCGGCGTCCACTTCGTACCGTACGGCCCCGGCGCCGCAGACCAGTCCGGCCGCGGCCTCCACCAGGTCGCCGGCGCCCGGGCCTTCGGCTCCGTCCGCACCGTCCGCACTGTCGCCGCCGTCGGCTTCGCCGGCGAACGGGCCGAGCCAGGCCCGGGCGAGCTGCCAGCGCGCGCCCAGCCCGGCGTCCGACTCCCCACCCAGCGCGTCGAGATCGGCGCTGAACTCCTTGTACGGCACCGCGTCCGGGCCGCCCAGCGCTTCGGTCAGCCGGACCACGACCGTGCGGGCGCCGGGGCCGACCGCGAAACCGGCCTGCTCGGCGGCGAGTTCGGCGACCAGGTACTCCCCCAGCAGCAAGGCGTCGGTCGCCGAGTCCGGGGCCGGGCGGACCGGTTCCGGCAGGCCGGCGGCGAGCAGGAAGTCCCGTGCGGCGGCGCCGAGTTCGGTGGCAAGAGCGTCCAGCGCCCGCCCGGCGCCGGCCCCGCCGAACGTGGTCCGCGCCCGGCTGAGCGAGCGGGCCCGCGCCGTCCACGCGGCGCGTTCGGCGGGCCGGCTGCCGTAGGTCCAGAAGAGCAGGGCGCCCGCCCGGGTGCCGGCGGAGTACCGCAACAGCCCGGCGTGCGAGGCACGTTCGGCGAGCGCCGTGAGGAGCAGCACCGCGTCGTGGTCGTGCACCCCCCGCTCGTACCCTTCCGACGCGCGCTCGGCGACGGCCGCCCGTACCCTCGCGGGCACGTCGCCGGTGGCCGGGGCGCCCGAGGCGAGCTGGTCAAGCAGCAGCCCGCCGGCGAGGAACTCCGCCCGGGACAGCCGCGGGGACTCCGAGACCAGCGGCCGGGACCAGAAGGCGCGGGTGGCCGCGAAGGCGGGGTCGTCCACCGGGGCGAGGTAGTCGGTGCCGGTGAGGGTGAAGGCGAGGCCGTCGGCGTGCGGGACGAGCGCGAGGTCGAGGGGCTGGGTGTTGACCGCGAAGCGGTGCCGGCCCAGCCGGATCGCGGCGCCGCCGTCCTCGTACAGGTCGAGCCGGTCGCGCAGGGCGCCGATGGCGGCCTGGCGGGCGGCGGCGAGCGCGGAGCCGAGTTCCGCGGCCCGCGCGGGGTCGCCGAGCGTGCGCAACTCCTCGGCGATCCTGCGGTGTTCGGCGGCGAGCGGGTCCGAGGCGAAGTAGGTGTGGATCGCGTCGGCGGAGCCGAGGGTGGCCGCGCGGCGCCGGATGCCGTCCAGCAGCCGGGCCGCGCTGGCAGTCAACCGCTGGGCGCGCTGGGCGCGTTCGTCGGCGAGCGCCTGCTTGCGGGCGGCGAAGGTCTCCCGCACCTCCTCGCGGCGGGCGTCGAGCGCCGCGAGCCGTTCCTCGTCGGCGGCGAACCGGGTGGCGAGGTTCTCGATCTGCACCAGCAGGCGGCCGAGTTGCTCCTCGCATGCCTCGGGGGTGCCGGCCGCGTCGAGGGCCGCGCCGATGCTCTGGGCGAGCAGCGCGCTCTGCGCGGCGAACTCCGCGCCGGTCTCGGCGGCGAGCAACTCCCTTCTGCGTGAGGCGAGTACGGCCCTGGCGTGGTTGACCGCACCGAGCACGTCGGCGGCGGTGGCCAGGATGCGGGTGCGGACGGTCGCGTCGGTGATCTCCAGGGTGCCCGCGGTCTCGGTGACGGTGGCCAGGCCCGCCGCCTGCTCGTCGAGGGCCGCGGCCAGCGGCGCGGTGTCGGCGGCGGTGGCGGCCCGCGGGACCCGCGCGGCCACGTCGGCGACCCGCTGCCGGTAGCCGTCGAAGGCGGCCTCGTCGGCGAAGTGCGCGGCGGCGCGGGCCGCGGCCTCGGCCAGTTCCCTGGCCAGCAGCGCGTCCAGGGCGTCCAGCCGGGCCGGGTCGGCCTGCCGCATCTCCCGCAGCGTCGCCAACCGGCCCTGCGCGCCGCGTAGTTCGGTGAGGCGGGTGACCCACTCGTCCGCGGACGCGGCGGCCTCGCCGCGTACCCGGCGGCCGAGCGCGGTGATCCGCGCCTCCGCCTCGTCGGCCGCCGCGGCGGCCCGCGCGGCCGACTCCCGGACCCGGGCGTACTCGGCGAGCACCTGGCGGGCGGTGTCGCGCACCTCGGTCAGCGGTCCGGCCAGGTCCTGCGCGGCCGGGTCGGCGAGCCAGTGGTGGCGGTCCAGAACGCGCTCGGCGGCGGCGGTCAGCGCCTCGTAGACGGCCGCGGCGGGCTCGGGCTCCAGGGCGGCGCGGGCCACCGACAGCGCGTCGGAGACCGCCCGGACCAGGTCGGGGTTGCCGATCCGGGCCAGCGGGCCGTCGCCGACCGGGCGGGCGGCGGCGTAGGTGTCGGACAGGAAGGGGGTGTGCCAGCGCTGGAGGGTGTGCACGCGGCCGGGCTCGCCGCCCTCAGCGGGCCGCAGCGTGATCAGGGTGCCGTCCTCGTACAGCGCGCTGCCCTGGACGTGCAGCGGGGCGGCGGCCTCCTTGCGGATGAGGTTGTACGGCAGCAGCAGCCGGTGGCCGTCGGCGGGGGCGTGGAAGACGTACAGCACGTCCTCGCCGTTGGCCGAGCGCACCGCGCGCTCGAACTCCAGCCGGGTGGCGGCCGCTTCACCGGCGGCGGGCGGCGTACCGGGGTCACCGGCGGGTTCGGCCCGGCCGGCGAGGTCGGCCAGGTCGAAGGTGCGGGTGCCGCCGGTGGCCAGGACGTAGCCGCCGGGGAAGACCACGCCCTGGTCGTCGGGCAGCCGCAGGCAGACCTGGCCGAGCGCGTCGATCCGCTCGATCTGCTCGGTGCGGGTGTTGACCGCGAAGTGCCGGTCGGCGGACTCCCGGTAGGGGCGTACCCGCAGCAGCACCAGCGGCCCGGCGCCGGCGAGCGCGACGTCGGCGTCGGCCAGCGACTGGAGGGCGTCGTCGACGGGCTCCTCGTGGACGGCGCCGCCGGTGCGCAGGGTGAGGGCGCCGCCGGTGGTGTCGAGGGTGAGGGTGCCGCCGTCGGGCGCGGTGAGCGCGATGTGCGGGCGGCGGCCGGGGACGTACGCCTCCCGGCCGACCGCGCTCCACCGCACCGTCTCCGGCGGCTCGGCGGGCTCCTCGCGGGCCGTGCCCTCGTAGGCGCAGCGGCCGTCGCGGCCGATCCGCCAGCCCAGCGCCTTCACGTCGTCGGGGCCGGCGCCGGTGCGGAAGACCGCCAGCACCCGGCCCTCCCAGACCCGCACCCGCACCACCCGGGTCTGCCGGTAGTACCGGTACAGCTCGTGGAAGTCGCGGACGAAACCGGGGTCGTCCAGCAGCCCGGCCGGGCCGGTGTCCGGCGCGGTGGACGCGGCCGTATCGGCGCCGGCCGCACCGGCGCCCGTCCCGTCGCCGTCCAGGTCGTCGGCGCGGCGCACCCGGAACACGTCGGCGACGTCCTCGACGTCGGCCGGGTTCGCGGCGAACAGCAGGTAAGGCCCGACCGGGGCGATGTCGGCGGGCAGCGCCGGGCGGGCGGTGCGCAACCGCTCAGCGCCCGCCAGCCGCAGCTCCGTGGAGCCGAAGACCTCCTGCCGGGCCGCGTTGAGCGCCTCGGCCCGGCGGGCCAACTCCCTTGCCGTGCCGGACAACCGGGTGCGCAGCACCTGGTAGGCGTCGCCGGCCGGCCCGGCCGCTTCCGGTCCGGGGCCGGCGTCCGCCGTGGAGAGCTGCTCGCTCACTTCTTCGCCAGTCCGTTCGCCTGCGCGCCGCCGGCCGCGCCCGAGGTGCCGTTCACCGCGGCCCCGGCGGCGACGGGTACCGCGGCACCGGCGGCGTCGGACCCGGAAGCGCCCGAACCGACGGCGCCCGAACCGGCGGCGCCCGCGCCCGCGACGCCCGCCAGGGCGGTGTCGGCGATCCCCATCGCCCGTGCCTGGTCCAGCAGTTGCTGCAACCCGCCGGCCTGCGGGCCGCCGCTCGCGATCAGCCGGTTCAGCAGGCCGGCCACGCTCATACCGCCCATCCCCCCGCCGAGCGAGGACAGCACCCGGGTGGCGTCCTGCGTGAACCGCTCCGACCCGTCCAGCCAGGGCGCCGCCACCGCCTGGACCGTCTGGGAGTTGGCGACGAAGGAGTCCACCGAGCGGGCCGCGCTGACCGCGCCGAGCAGCCGGTCGAAGAAGACGTCGTCACCGCCGACGATGCTGATGTCCGCCTTCTCCAGCCCGGTGGCCAGGACGGTCGCCTGCGCCTCGGCGATCTGCCGCTGCGTGTCGAGCCCGGCCAGCCGGACGTCCTTCTCCGCGGCCAGCCGCAGCCGGTACTCCTCGTGCCCGCGCGAGGCGTCGTCGAGGGCCGCCATCGCCGCGGCCTTCTCGGTCAGCCCGGCCGCCTCCGCCTTCAGCCGCTCGCCGATCATCGCGGCGTCCGCGGTCGCCTGCGCGGCCGTACCCTCCGCCTGGGCAAGGGACTTGGCGCGGGCACCCTCGGCCTCGGCCTTGAGCCGGGCGGTGGTCGCCTCGGCCTCGGCCGCGCCGACCTTGGTGATCGCGGCCGCGCTGCGCTCGCGCACCTCGACCTCGGCCAGCCCCTGGGCCGCCGCCTCCGCGCGCAGCCCTTCGGCCAGCCGCACCTTGGCGTCCGCGTCCAGGTCCGCGGCGCGCTTGCGGGCCTCGGCCAGCGTCAGCGACTCGCGGGCCTTATGCTGGGCGGCCTGCTCGGCGGCCTCGGCGGCCTTGATGTCCTTGACCAGCCGCTCCTGCGCCTGCGCCTCCGCGGTGATGATCAGCGCCTGCCGCTCCCGCTCGGCCTCCTGCACCATCCGGAGCTGCTTGATCGACTCCTCCTGCTCGGCGACCGTACGGTCCACCGCGATCCGCTCGCGCACCACGTCGGCGACGTCCCGGCGCTCGCCCTCGACCTCCTTCTCCTTGGAGATCCTGGCCAGTTCGGTCTCGCGCTCGCGGGCGATGACCTCCAGCACCCGGTCCTTCTCGATCCGCTCGTTCTCCACCGCGATGACCCGCTCGCGGTTCTTCTGCGCGACGGCGACCTCGCGGGCCTGGTTCTCCCGCTGCACCCCGAGTTGCTCCTCGGTGCGCAGGAACGCGCCCTGGGCGCTGAGGCGTTCCTCCTCCTGGACCTTGGCGGTGACCGCCTCCTCCTTGGCCCGCAGCGTGTCGACCTCGCGGCGCTGCTTGATCTCGGCCTCGGACTGGCGGCGTTCCAGCTCCAGGATGGTCTCCCGGGCCTCGACGTTCTGCCGGGTGATCTCCTTCTGCTCGGTGCGCTGGAACTCGTTGGTGCGCACGTGCTCGATCGCGGTCAGCTCGGTGATCTTCCGGATGCCCTGCGCGTCCAGGATGTTGGCCGGGTCGAGCTGGGTGAGCGGGGTCTGCTCCAGGAAGTCGATCGCGCAGTCCTCGAGGTGGTAGCCGTTGAGGTCGGTGCCGATCACCTGGATGATCTGGTCGCGGAAGTGCTCGCGGTGGGTGTAGAGGTCGACGAAGTCGAGTTGCTTGCCGACCGTCTTCAGCGCCTCGGAGAACTTCGCGGCGAAGAGCTTCTGCAACGTGTCCTGGTGGCTGGCGCGTTCGGTGCCGATCGCCTGCGCCACCTTGATCACGTCCTCCTTGGTCTTGTTGACCCGGACGAAGAACGTCAGATGGATGTCGGCGCGGATGTTGTCCTGGCAGATCAGGCCCTCGCGGCCGGTGCGCTGGATCTCGATGGTCTTCACCGAGATGTCCATCAACTCGGCGCTGTGCAGCACCGGGAGCACGACGGTGCCGGTGAAGGTCACGTCCACGTGCTTGGACTTGGAGACGATCAGCGCATGGCCCTGGGAGACCTTCCTGAACAGCTTCGTGACGGTGACGACCACGCCCAGGGCGATGAGCAGGAGGACGGCGACGAGCACGCCGATCCCGATGACGGTGGCATCCATGACGGACCAACCTCGATGCGGTGAAGCGGATATGAGTGGGTGTCAGATGTACGGCGGGACGTGGCGCGCCGCGGTCAGGACAGGACGGGACAGCGAGTCAGGTCAGGGACCGGGCACCCGGCGGCGGCGGTCCGGCGGCCGGGTCCTCGTAGGGTGCGGCCCAGAAGAACTCGCCCTGCGGGTCGTAGTCGTAGAGCAGCGCGCTGCTGCCGGCCGCGAGGGGGCCGCCGGTATCCTCTTCCGGCCGCCTGACCTGGACGATCGCGGTGGAGCCGTCGGGCGCGGTCACCTCGGCCTGGCCGAACCGGCTGGTGACGGTGCCGGTGCGGACCACGCAGATCCGGCCCACGAAGTCCGCGCGGGAGGGCGGCAGTTCGTACGGGAACAGGCGGCGCAGCGGCCGTACCAGGACCCAGGTGAGCAGCCAGGCGCCGACCAGCGCGGCGGCGATCAGGGCGACGTCGGCGACGGCGCGGCCGGGCCCGTGCAGCCCGGCGCCGTTCAGGGCGGCCGAGCCGGCCAGGCTCAGGAACCAGCCGAGCGCGATGAGCAGCGAGAACACCACGGTGACGGGTACGCCGTCGAGCCCTGCGGCGGCCAGCAGGCCGGAGTCGGCCGAGTGGTCGCCGCCGTCGTGGGCGCCGCCGTCGTGGGCGCCGCCGCCCGCGTGGCCGTGGCCCGCGTGGCCGTGGCCCGCGAGCCCGTCGCCGGAGGCCGGGGCCGCTCCATGGGACCCCCCGTGTCCCATGGAGTGGCCGCCGTCGGCGCCGTGGTGGCCCGGGCCGTGCGAGTCGGCAGCGCCGACCAGCACCAGGCCCCAGAAGCCGACCACGACCACCAGCGCCCCCCCGAACAGGACGGTCGGAAAGCCGAGGCACACATCGACGAACTCCCCCATGCCGGGTGCGCCTCCCCCCTCTGCCGTTCCGTCCTGCCGGACAGATCGTGGCAGCGCGCGGGCGGGTACGGCATTTCCGCATCCCGGCAGACTTGGCGGCCTTCAGATGTCCTGGTCCACCTGCAACCGAAACGCGACGGCCGTCGTAGGCGCCGGATCAAGCGCCCACAACGGCCGTCGTCAGAAGGTGGAACCTGGGTGGAACGAGGGTGAATCGGGGTGGACCAAGGTGGATCGAGGATGGTCCGGCGGCGGGCCCGGTGGTGAAGTGGGCCCGGTTCAGCGGCTGTTGCCCGGAACGATCAGCAACGGCCGGCCGGATCAGGGGTGCCTCAGGCCTCGACCTTCGCGGCCTCGATCTCCAGGGCGATCCGGATCTTGTCGCCGACCGCGGCACCGGCGGCGCCGCCGGTCACCCCGAAGTCGCCACGGCTGATCTCGGTGGCCGCGGAGAAACCGGCGACCGCGTTGCCGTCGAAGCCGGCGCCGAAGCCGTTCAGCTCCAGGGCGAGGGTGACGGGCTTGGTCACACCGCGCAGCGTCAGGTTGCCGTCGACCTCGAAGACCTCGGAGGACTTGGCCCGGATGCCGGTGGTGGTGAACGTCAGCTCGGGGAACTGCTCGACGTGGAGGAAGTCCTCGCCGCGCACGTGGGCGTCGCGGCCCTCGTTGTTGGTGCTCACCGAGTCCGTCCTGATCACGGCCTCGACCGTGGACTCCAGCGGGTTCTCGGCGGTGACGATGGTGCCCTCGAAGGCCGCGAAGTGACCGCGGACCTTCGAGACACCGAGGTGGCGGACGTAGAACGACACGTCCGAGTGCACAGTGTCGATCTTCCAGGTGCCGGCGACGTAGCCGTCGATCACTTCGGTCTGCGTGCTCATGGGGAGGGCTCCTCGAAACGGAACTGGGATGTATGCGAGATCATTGAGCTTTCACTGACCATACTGCTCTGGTGTTGAAAGTTCAACCACACGTATGCTGGATCGTATGGACGACGTGCGCTGGCTGACCGAAGAGGAGCAGGAGGTCTGGCGGGCCTACATGACGTCGAGCGTGGAGTTCTCCGCGTATGTCGATCGTCAGTTGCGCCGGGACTCCGGCATGCCCATGGCCTACTACGAGATTCTGGTCCGGCTCTCGGAGTCGCCGGGGCGGTGCCTTCGGATGAGCGAGCTGGCGGACGCGTCTCTCTCCTCGCGCAGCCGTCTCTCGCATGCTGTCTCCGCGCTGGAGAAGAACGGCTGGGTGCAACGGCGCCCGGCTGACGGGGACCGCCGCGGGTGGGTCTGCGAGCTGACTCCAGCCGGCTTCGACGCCCTCGCCGCTGCCGCGCCCGGGCATGTCACCGCGGTGCGCGAGCACCTCTTCGACGTCCTCACGCCCGAGCAGCTCGATGCTCTGCGCGGGATCGGGCGCGCGATCAGTGCGGGGTTGCGCACGGAGTGCGATTCCGTGCGGGAGGAGGAGGCCGAGGCGGAAGCGGAAGCGGAAGCGTGCGAAGCCGCTGGCCGCGGCGGGGCTGACCCGGACGGCTGCCCGGGCTGAGCCCGCCCCGGTGGGTGCCTGCCCTTTCCGGTCGTCCTCCACCTTGCGGTGCGCTACGGCTGGTCGCCCCTTCGGCTCCCCCCTGCGGGGTGGCTGCCTCGTCCTCGTCCGCGGGCCGGTGGGTGGCTGGTCGCGCAGTTCCCCGCGCCCCCCTGCGGGGTGGCTGCCTCGTCCTCGTCCGCGGGCCGGTGGGTGGCTGGTCGCGCAGTTCCCCGCGCCCCTGGGTGGGTGCCCCTTCCGGTTGGTCGTTCGCCTTGCGGTGCGTGGTGGGCTTGTCGCGCAGTTCCCCGCGCCCCTGTTGGGGGTTGCTCGCCGTTGTCGGGTGTCCGTTCCCCCCTGCCCGGTACGGGTGCCGGTGCGCTGCGGAGCAGCCGCACATACCCAGGGGCGCGGGGAACTGCGCCACCAGCCACGGTGCAGCGGCACCGTGGGACGACGAGCAACCACCCCCAGGGGCGCGAGGAACTGCGCCACCAGCCACAGTGCAGCGACACCGTGGAACGGCGGGCAAGCACCCCCAGGGGCGCGAGGAACTGCGCCACCAGCCACAGTGCAGCGACACCGTGGAACGGCGGGCAAGCACCCCCAGGGGCGCGGGGAACTGCGCGACCAGCCACGGTGCAGCGGCACCGTGGGACGACGAGCAACCACCCCCAGGGGCGCGGGGAACTGCGCGACCAGCCAGAGCGGGCCGTCAGAGGAGGGCGAGGCAGTCACCCCGCAGGGGGGCGCGACCGCCCACCACCGGCGGGTGGTCCCGGGGCCGACAGGACGGGGGCACCCGGGGGGGTCAGGGGCGGGATCAGAGGGTGCGGGTGGGCCAGTCGAGGAGGCGGGCGCCAAGGGCCGCGGTTTCGAGGGTGTAGCGCTGGAGCGCGTCGTCCGGGTCGAACCCGGTGAGAGAAGCGATGCGTTCGAGCCGGTAGGACAGCGCGCGCACGCTGAGGTCGAGCCGGCGCGCAGCCTCCGCGTTGACGTAACCGGCGGCGGCGTACACGGAGATGGTCTCGACGAGCGGCTGAGCGCCGCCGCGGGCGTGGACGAGCGGACCGAGCACGGTGCGGACCAGGTCGGACATCGCGGCGCGGTCGCGCATGAGGACGGGGAAGACCAGCAGGTCCGCGGAGTTGAGCACGGACGCGGTCAGGCCCAGCCGGTGCGCGAGGTCGAGGGCGCTGAGCGCCTCCTCGTAGGAGCGCACCACTCCGGCGGCGCCGCTGTGCGGGCGGCTGATGGCCACCCGCCCGGCGGCGGCGAGCTTGACGAAGGCGTCGAGGGCGGGCCGCTGCTCGGTGGGGGCCACGCAGACCAGCCGGCCGTCCTTCGACGCGATGAGCAGGTCGTGGTCGCCGAAGCGCCCGGCGAGCTCGCGCTCGACGCGGTGCAGCAGCGGGTGCGTCTCGTGGTACGGCTCGTCGGCGGGCGGCGCGGCGACGGCGACGACATGGCGGTCGGCCAGCCGCAGCCCGAAGCCCTCGGCCTGCTCGGCGATCCGGCCGGGATCGCTGCGGCCGTAGAGGAGGTCGTCGATGAACGTCCGGCGGGCCGCCTCGGCACGGCGCACCGCGTGCCGCTGGGCCCGTGCGTGCCCCTCGGCGAGGGCCGCGATCCCCGTCTCCAGCGCGGCCAGTACGGCGCCGCCGACCTGGCGCAGCTCGCCCGCGTCGCGCGCCGCGGCCACGCCCGGCAGGTGCGGCCAGGCCCGTCGGGCCTCGGCGAGGTGGACGGCGGTCAGTTCACGCAGCCCGAACCCGGAGTCGGCGGCGTGTTCGCCGAGTACGCGGCGGCTCTCCCGCTCCGCGCGGGTGAGGGTGCGGCAGCTGCGGGATATCTCGGCCAGCGTCTCGGGGAAGCCGGCCACGAACTCCGGGGGTACGGCGCCGTCGCCCGTCGCGTGCCCGGTCCGACCCGCGCGCCCCGAACCGCCTGGGTGCCCCGGCCCGTCCCCGCTGCCGTGCCCCGTGCTCGTACCCGCCCCCGACGACACAACAGGCCCCCTCGCTTCGCTTCCCGTACCCGGACGTCCTGAACGTACCAAGACTGCCGGGTCCCGGAAGCGGGGGGCCTGTCACGGGCGCGGGGACCTGCCGGAGCGCGCGGGGCGCGTCCGGTGCCGGCGCCGCGCTCCGCCGCCGGCGGTCACGGCCTGGGGTGCGCCCGCACCCCGGGCCGCTACTTCACCGAGCCGGTCGCGGGCTCCTGCGTCTGCGCCTCGTTGGCCGTCACCACGTCGCTGGGGGTGATCGCGTCGGGCGCCGGGGTGGTGGAGGCGTGCGGCGTGGCGCCGGCGGGCGTCGCGTCGTCGCTCTTCATCGCCTTCGCCTCGGACTTCAGGATGCGCATCGACTTGCCGAGACCGCGGGCGGCCTCAGGCAGCTTCTTGGAACCGAACAGCACGATGACGACGATCGCCACCACGATCAGGTGCCACGGCTCCAACCCGTTTCGCAACATGGGATGATCCTCGTTTCGTTATGGCCGACTCACAGCTCTCTAGTGTCGCATTGTCACCCGGCCACCGTTGCCGACGGCTACCCGGGTACTCAAAGCATGCGCAAAAAGCTGGTGAACGGGAAGACCCAGCCCCCCTTGTCCCGCGTGCCGGACACCCTCACCCCACCCCGCCACCCCCGCTCCGACCTGCGCGGAAGCGCTCGTACGCGACCGGACGGCGGGTTTCCGCAACGGCGGCGAGCGGCGCCGCGAATCCGCCCCAATCGGACAGGGCGGGGCCGGGCGAGGCGGCCGTCCGGCGGAGCGGAGGGCCGGCCGAGGCCGGGGCGGCGGCTCGTAGCGGCGGTCCAGGTCAGGCCGTCGGCCGTGCCCCGGGCAGCCGGTCGGCCGGTCCGGGTCAGCCCGTCAGCCGGTCCTGGGGCGGCGGGTCGGCCCGTCCAGGTCAGCCCGTCAGAGCGGTCAGGCGGTCAGGCGGTCAGGCGGTCAGCGGAGCGTCGCGACCGTCAGCAGGACCGCGCTGTCCTCCAGCGCCTCCAGGCCGTGCCGGGCGTGCGGAAGCACCAGCAGGTCCCCGGCCATCGCCTCCCAGACGTCGTCGCCGCAGGTCAGCCGGACCCGGCCGCGCAGCACCTGTAGCGTCGACTCCCCCTGGGTCTCGTGGTCGGCCAGGGAGGTGTGGGCGGTCATCGCGATGAGGGTCTGGCGCAGCGCCTGCTCGTGGCCACCGTAGAGGGTCTCCGCGCTGCGGCCGGTGGAAGCCTCGGCGGCCTGGCGGAGATGTTCGCGTACCTGGGCGTCCAGGGAGAATTTACGCATTCCCCGAGTCTGGCAGCGGCGGGGACCGGCGCCCCGCAACGCCATGCCGACGGCGCGGGGCGGGCGGCCGGCGGGCGGGTTCGGGACGCGGTTCGGGACGCGGTTCGGGACGCGGTTCGGGACGCGGTTCGGGACGCGGTTCGGGACGCGGTCCGGGATGTGGGTCCGGCCGCGACACAGGTGCCCCCGTTCGCGGAAGGTGGGCTTCCACGCACACCCGCAGCGGCCGAACCCGACTCCGTCATCATGCGGAAGGGCGCCAACCGACCGCTAACATATGGCTAACGTTTCGTCCCCACAGCGTCGGCCGTCCGCTCGGTTCCGACCCGGTGCCGCGTCGTCGCGCGCCACGGTGGACGTCCGGCGGGCGCACCCGGCGGCCGACCCGGGTACGGCAGCGGGCGGTCCACCGCCCAGGAGCCACCGCCCCGAGGACACGCGCGACGGCACGGAACGCGGCGAAGGCACGCGCGAGGTGGCGCGACATCGGCGTCCGGCGCCGCGGGCGCGTTCGCGACTGATCCGGCCAGGGAGGCCCACGGATGCGGTTCGGCCTGCTCGGCACCGTCACGGTCGTCGCCAGCGGCGACCCGGGCGGCGGCATGAGCGGGAGCACGGGCGCAGACGCGGGCGGTGACACGGGCCAGGGCCTGCCCCGGCCGGTCGGGTCGGCGAAGGTCCGCGCACTGCTCGCCGCGCTGCTGGCCACCCCCGGCCGCGCCGTGCCGCTGCACCACCTCAAGTCCGCGCTGTGGGGCGACGCCCCGCCCACCACCGCCACCGCGTCGCTCCACAACCACGTGGCCAGGCTGCGCCGGGTGCTGCACGAGGAGGGCCGGGACGTCTCCCGGCTGCGCGCCGCGCCGCCCGGTTACGTCCTGGACATCGCCGACGACGAGGACGAGTTCGACGTCTGGATCTTCCTCGGCCACCACGCGGCCGCCCGCACCGCGCACCGCGCCGGGGACTGGGCGTCGGTGCTCGCCGAGTGCGGGGCCGCGCTGGCGCTGTGGCGCGGCGACCCGCTGTCGGACGTACCGCTGAGCTCCGACGCGCTGCGGGCGCTCGCCGCGCACCTCACCGAGGCCCGGCTGCTCACCATGGAGTGGCGCTTCGACGCGGAGCTGGCACTCGGCCGGCACCAGGGCATGGCCGCGGAGCTGGCCGGGCTGGCCGCCGCGCACCCGCTGCGCGAGACCTTCCACCGGCAGCTCATGCTCACGCTGCACCGCACCCATCGGCAGGCCGAGGCGCTCGCGGTCTACCACGGGCTGCGCCGCACCCTGGTGGACGAGTTGGGCGTGGAGCCGGACTCCGCGGTGCAGGCCACCTACCAGGAGATCCTGGCCGAGCCGGCGCAGACCCGGGCCGCGCCCGGAGTCCCGGCCGGCGAGCCCGCCGGTGGCGGTACGGGCGGGGTCGGCGGGGTCGGCGCGGTCGCCGGGGTGACCGTCCCGGGTACGGGCCGGGGCTTCTCCGGCGGCGCGACCACCGACGCGGCCGACGGCACCGCGGGACCCGGGGGCGTGCCCACGGTGCCCGGCCCGCCCGCGCGATCGCCCGCGCACCAGGCCGGGGCGTCCGGACCGCCCGGCACCGCCGCCGCGACGCCCGGCGGCGCCGTATCCGTATCCGAACCCACGCGCGCGTCCGCGCCCGTGCTGCCGGTACCCGTGCCCGTGCCCGGATGGGACCGGTCGGCGCCGGAGCAGGCCGGTGCCGGGCGCACGTCCTCGCGGCCCGGGCAGGACCGCGCCGCGCACCGCACCGAGGGCTCGGGTGACACCGGTGAAGGGCCCGGGGGCGGCGACGGCGACCGTCCCGGGGCGCACGACCGGCCCGCGGCCCCCGTCCGGGCGGCGGCCTCGGCGGGGCTCCCGCCCGCTGCCCGCCGCCGCCCCGCACCGGCCCAACTTCCCGCCGACACGCCGGACTTCACCGGCCGCGCCGCCGAACTCGACACGCTGCTGGCCGCGTTGCGGGGCGGTGCGGACCACCGCGGCCCGCGGGTGGCGGTGGTCTCCGGGATGGGCGGGGTCGGCAAGACCGCGCTCGCGGTGCGCGCCGCCCACCTGCTGCGGGCCGAGTTCCCCGACGGCCAGCTCTACGCCGATCTGCGCGGGTTCGGCGCCGGTGGCGCCCGCAGTCCCGCCGACCTGCTGGCCCGCTTCCTCGGCGACCTCGGCGCGGACGGCCAGCCGCTGCCCGAAGACCCGGACGACCGGGCGGTGTTGTGGCGTGACGCGCTGCACGGCCGGCGCGTGCTGCTGATGCTGGACAACGCGGGCGACGCGGCGCAGGTGGTGCCGCTGCTGCCGGGCGGCGGCGACATCGCGGTGGTCGTCACCAGCCGCCGCACCCTCGGCGAACTGCCCGGCGCCGCGCGGCTGGCGTTGGAGCCGCTCTCCGCCCAGGAGCAGCGGGAGTTGCTGGTCGCGCTCTGCGGCAGGCAGCGGGTGGCGGCAGAACCCGAGGCGGCGGCGGGGGTGTTGGCCGCGTGCGGCGGGCTGCCGCTGGCGCTGCGGATCGCCGGCGCCCGGATGGCGGCCCGCCCCAACTGGCCGCTGACCGCGCTCGCCGAACGCCTCGACGGCCCGGGCGGCTCCCGGCTGCACGCCCTTTCCACCGGCGGCCTCGCGGTCCAGGACACCTTCGCGATGAGCTATGTCGCGATGCGGGACGGCCTGCTCGCCGCGGACCGCGCGGCTGCCCGCGCGTTCCGGACGCTGGGGGTCTGGCCCGGGCACGGGCTGGACCCGTCGGCGGCCGCGGCGCTGCTCGGCCGGACGTCCGCCGGCGCCGCCGACGACGTCCTCGAAGCGCTCGTCGACGCGCACCTGCTGGAGGCGCCGCAGCCGGGCCGGTACAGCTTCCACGACCTGGTCGGCGAGTACGCCGCGGTCTGCGCGCTCGCCGAACTCACCGCGGCGGAACGCCGGGCCGCGCTGCGCAGGATCACCGTCTGGTACGCCGTCACCGTCGCCGCCTCGCTGGCCGTACTCGCCCCCGAGGGGCACCCGTTGCCGCCACTCGACGAGCAACCGGCGCTGCCCGTGGTCGAGTTCACCAGTGACGAGGAGGCGCTGCGCTGGTGCGTGCGCGAACTGCCCGCGATCAAGGAGGTGATCGCCACCGCGATCGCCCAGGGCTGGCCGGAGATCGCCTGGCGCACCGCGGCCGGGCTGTTCGGCTACGCGCAGGCGTACTGGTGGACCGGCGAGTGGACCGCCTGCCTGGAGGAGGCGATGGCCTGCGTCACCGCGCACGGCGACGTCCTCGGGCAGGCGTGGATGCACAGCAGGCTCGGCGTCGCGCACGGCATGGCCGAGCGGTACGACGTGAGCCTCGGCCATCTGCACGTCGCCCGCGCGCGCTTCGAGGCGGCCGGCGACCAGCGCGGGGTCGCCGCGATCCTCACCAACCTCACCGCCCTGCACCGCGGCACCGGCGAGTACGGCCTCGCGCTGGAGTACGGCCACCGGTCGCTCGAACTGCACCGCTCGCTGGGCGACTTCGACCGGGTGGCCACGGTGCTGGGCAACCTCGGCGACACCCACCTGTACGCGGGCGACCCGGTGGCCGCCGAGGAGTGCTTCCGTGACGCGCTCGCGGCCTGGCGCACCCGCGGCTCGATGGTCAGCATCGCCCGCACCCTGACCAGTCTCGGCGAGGCCCGGCTCGCCCGGGGCCGTCCCGCCGAGGCGGTCGACGCTCTCAAGGAGACGCTCGCCCTGCTCGACCGGCTCGGCGACCGCGCCACCGCGGCGGACGTCCTGGAGGTCCTCGGCCGCGCGCACCTGGCCCGCGGCGACCGCGCCGCGGCCCGCGCGTGCTGGGAGGAGTCGCTGGGCCTCGCCCGGGCGCACCGGCTGCCGGCGGAGGAGGAGGCCGCGCTGCGCGGCCTGGCCGGACTCGACACGGAGTAGGGTCCGGCGGCCGGTCTTACGGGTGGTACCGCTCGGCGACCGTGTCGGCACCGCCGGACGTGCGGTCCAGGGTGACCCGGACGGTCACGCTGCTCATCTTCGCGGCCTTCTCCAGCTGGCTCTCGGTGCACTTCGTGGTGCCGTAGTCGTCGCTGCCGATGGTCACGTTGCCGTCGGGGCCCGAGCAGATCGCGGCCGCGCCGAGGATCGTCGTCGCGTTGGAGACGTAGAACGCCTGATCCGTGCCGCCGCCTTGCGGCTTGACGATCAGCTTGCCGGGCGCGAGGTACTCCAGGGTGCCGACGACGGTGTGCGCGTTGTCCGCGTCGCCGCCACCGCTGCCGCTGCCGGTGGCGGGGGACGGCGACGGGCAACTGCCGGTCTGCTCACCGATGCTGTTGATCTCGGCGTTGGACCGCGGATCGCCCGCGTAGTCGATCCGGTCGGTGCACTTCTCCCCCGAGTTCCCGGCGGTGCTCGTCCCCGACGGCGCGGCCTGGGTGGAGCCCTGGCCGCTCGTGGCGGTGGGCGGGGTGGTGGCCTGCGTGGCACCCGTGGCGACCGGCGACGTGGTGGACGAACCGTCGGCGGAGTTCCCGTTGTCAGGTCCGCACGCGGTCAACGCCAGCCCCGCGGCCACGAGCACGGCAGTGGACAGACCCCAACGAGCGGCCCTGGTACGCATGTTGTTCCTCTTTCCCTCTCGACGCTGTCGTCCGCCGCGGTGGTGACGGGTTCGATCCCGCCCCCGGACGGGGCGACCACCTGCGGACATGACGACCTTGACATGGACAACTTCCCAAGTCAGCGCCTGTTACAGCTCCGTGGCGCAACGCCACACGCGTCACGACAATCATCACAGGAAGATCGCCAACGGCCGCGCCGGGCCGCTCGGACGGAGCACGCAAGGGGGCCCGGGACAGAAAGGAGCCCGGGCGCGGGGAACGGGCCCGCGCCCGGGCCGACGTGCCGGAGCGGAACGGTCAGACCTGCATCTCCGCCGGCACCGCGGCCAGCGCCTCCTGGATCGCGGCGACCAGCGTGCGCGCGGACTCCGCGGTCAGCTCCAACGCCACCCGGGCGGAGGGCCCCTTGGCCGGATCGGCGAAGTCGACGTTCAGGGTGTGCTCGGCCATCGCGTGGACCGGGTGGTCGAAGTAGACGGTCACGTCGGTGACGTGGAACCACGGGCTGCCGGGACCCTTGGCGCTGCCGTCGACGACGTCCTTGACGGTGGTGTAGGTGCACATGGTCGGGTCAGCTCCGCTCGCCGCCGGCGAGGTGCCGGCCGTAGAACTCCTCGATCCGCTCCCAACCGTCGTTCGCCGCCGCGACGTTGTAGTTGGGGCGGTTCACCGCGAAGAAGCCGTGGCCGGCACCCGGGTAGGTGTGGAACTCGAAGGCCTTGTCCGACTCGGTGAGCAGGCGGCCGAGTTCGGCGACCTCGGCCGGGCCGGGGTGGGTGTCCTCATCGCCGAAGAGGCCGAGCAGCGGCGCCCCCAGGTCGGGGAGCCGGTCCACGAGGCTGGTGACCTTCATCGGGGAGCCCTCGGGCACCGGGCCGATGACGAAGGCGCCGTAGCAGTCCACCACCGCGTCCACGTCCGTGGCGCAGCCGGCGAGCACGGCCTGGCGGCCGCCCGAACAGTGCCCGATGACACCGACCTTGCCGTTGGAGGTGGGCAGCGCCCGCAGATACGCGGCGGCGCCGGCCACGTCGCCGATCAGCCGCTCGTCGGGCACACCGCCCTGCGCACGGGCCACGGCCGCCGCGTCGTCGGGGGCCGCGCCGGGGGCCTCCCGCGTGTAGAGGTTGGGGCAGACCGCGTCGTAGCCCGACTCGGCGAAGCGGCGGACCATCTCCTTCGTCTGCCGGTCGTATCCGGGCATGTGGTGGATGACGACGACACCGCCGCGGCGGGCGTCGCCCTCCGGACGGGCGAGGTACGCCTCGATCGCGTCGCCGCCGTGACCGGCGAGGGAGACGGTGGTCGCGGTCAGCGAGCCGGTGGAAGGTCCGGGGAGGGAATCGCTCATGGGCGTCAGCTATACCATAAGGCTGGACTGATCAGTTTATACTGAAGATCATGTCATCAACCGGCGGTCCTCCGACCGCGACCCCAGCACAGGAGCCGCCGCCGGACCCGCCGCCGCACCCGGCATCGGCCCTGACACCGGCTCAGAGTCCGGACCCGGCCCCCGCCGAGGCGCCGCCCAGCGGCCCGGCCCGTATCGCCACGGACCTGCGGGCCGCGCTCGGCCCGCTGACCCGGCGGCTGCGCACCGTCAAACCCGACGGCGAACTGACCTTGTCCCAGACCTCGGCGCTGGTGCTGCTGGACCGGGACGGCCCGGCCACCGCGTCGGAGCTGGCCGCGCGCGAGGGGATCAGGCCGCAGTCGATGTGCACGATCGTCGGGGTGCTGGCCGAACGCGGCCTGGTCTCCCGCGCGCAGGACCCGCGCGACGGCCGCCGGATCGTCGTATCGCTCACCGACAGCGGCCGCGACGGCCTGCACGGCGCCCGCCGCGAACGGGCCCGCCGGCTCACCCTCGCCATCGGCGAGGAACTGAGCCCGCGCGAGCAGGAGCAGTTGGCGGCCGCGATCCCCCTGCTGGAAAGGATCACCCGACGTGTCTGAGCAGCCGCCGTCCGGCAGTTCCCCCGGGGGACCCGGCCGAGGTCCGGGCGACGGTGCGGGAGGGGCCGCGGGAGGGACCGCGGGAGGCGGAGCCGGCGATGGCGGGAGCGGCGGCGGTCGGGGCAGCGGCGGTCGGAGCAGCGGCGGAGGCGGCCGTCCCCGCGGTCCCGGCGGCAGCACGGCCGCCACCGTCACCGCCGAGCCGTCCGGCCCCATGGGTGAACGCCCCGACCGCTACAAGTGGGTGGCGCTGTCCAACACCAGCCTCGGAATGTTCATGGCGACGGTGGACGCGTCGATCGTCATCATCTCGATGCCCGCGATCTTCCGCGGCATCCACCTCGACCCGTTCGCAGCCGGGAACATCACCTACCTGCTGTGGATGATCATGGGCTACCTGCTGGTCACCGCGGTGCTCGTGGTGAGCCTCGGGCGGCTGGGCGACATCGTCGGCCGGGTGAAGATCTACAACCTCGGCTTCGTCATCTTCACGCTCGCCTCCATCGCGCTCTCCTTCGACCCGGCGCACGGCACGCACGGCGCGCTGTGGCTGATCTGCTGGCGGATCGTCCAGGCGCTGGGCGGCTCGATGCTGATGGCAAACTCCGCGGCGATCCTCACCGACGCCTTCCCGGCCAGCCAGCGCGGCATGGCCCTCGGCATCAACCAGATCTCGGCGCTGTCCGGGCAGTTCATCGGACTGGTGCTCGGCGGGCTGCTGTCCGCGTGGGACTGGCGCGCGGTGTTCTGGGTGAACGTCCCCGTCGGCATCTTCGGCACCATCTGGGCGTACCGCTCGCTGCGGGAGATCTCCGCGCGCAACCCGGCGAAGATCGACTGGTGGGGCAACCTCACCTTCGCGCTGGGCTGCGGGCTGATCCTCGTCTCCATCACCTACGGCATCCAGCCCTACGGCGGACACACCATGGGGTGGACCAGCCCCAAGGTGCTCACCGGGCTGATCGGCGGCGCCGTGCTGCTGGTCGTGTTCGGGCTGATCGAGACCCGGGTGAAGCAGCCGATGTTCACCCTCCGGCTCTTCCGCAACCGGAGTTTCGCCGCGGGGAACGCCGCCGCGCTGCTCGCCTCCATCGCCCGCGGCGGGCTCCAGTTCATGCTGATCATCTGGCTACAGGGCATCTGGCTGCCGCTGCACGGCTACGCCTTCGAGGACGCGCCGCTGTGGGCGGGCATCTTCCTGCTGCCGCTGACCGCCGGGTTCCTGCTGGCCGGGCCGGTCTCCGGGACGCTCTCCGACCGGTTCGGGGTGCGCTGGTTCACCACCGGCGGGCTGCTGCTCTTCGGTGCCAGCTTCGTCGGTCTGCTCCTGCTGCCGATCGACTTCCCCTACTGGGCGTTCGCGCTGCTCATCCTGCTCAACGGGATGGGCTCGGGGATGTTCTCCGCGCCCAACACGTCCGCGATCATGTCGAGCGTGCCGGCCACGCACCGCGGGGCGGCCTCCGGGATGCGGTCCACGTTCCAGAACTCGGGGACGTCGCTGTCGATCGGCGTCTTCTTCTCGCTGCTGATCGTCGGGCTCGCGGACCGCCTGCCGAGCACGCTCCAGGCGGGGCTGCGGGCCCAGGGGGTGCCGGCGGGGGTCGCCCACCACGCGGCGACGCTCCCACCGGTGTCCACGGTGTTCTCGGCGTTCCTCGGGGTGAACCCGGTCGAGACGCTGCTGAAGCCCTCCGGGACGCTGGCGAAGCTGCCCGCGCACAACCGCGACGTCCTCACCGGGAAGGAGTTCTTCCCGAACCTCATCTCCTCGCCCTTCCACCACGGCCTGGTCATCGTCTTCGCGACCGCGGCCGGGATGTCCCTGCTCGCGGCCCTCGCCTCCGCGCTCCGCGGCACGCCGAGCAGCGCGGAGTAGCCGAAGCGGCGGGGAGCAGCCGAAGCGGCGGGGAGCACCCCACTTCACTTCGGCGGGCGGCGCCCGACACCCGCCGCCCGCCGCTTGCCGCTTGCCGCTTGCCGCCCGCGCGGCCCTAGTCCGTAGGGAGGTCGAGTGCGGCGAGGCGGTCGGGGTCGGCGAGCACGTGGATGTGGGTGATGCGGGAGTTCCGCACGGTGAAGGCGACGAGCGCCCGGGGGAAGCCGCCGGCCACCGTGAGGGTGCCCGGGGCGCCGTTGACGACGACCGGGCGCGGCGCGGCCCCCGCCCCGCGGAACAGCAGTGCCTGGCGGGCGACATCGGCGGCGCCGTGCACCTCCTGGGAGACGCCGCGCCCTCCCGCCCCGACGTCCGCGCGCAGCACGACCTCAGGGTCGAGCACGGCGACGAGCCCGTCGAAGTCGCCGTCCCGGGCGGCGGCGAGGAAGGCGTTCACCACCGCCCGCTGCCGGCCCGGATCGGGATCGGGCGTGGCCTCGGCGCCCTGGACGCGCCGCCGGGCCCGGCTGGCGAGTTGGCGCGCGGCGGCCGAGGTCCGGCCGACGACGGGCGCGATGTCGTCGAACGGCACGGCGAACATGTCGTGCAGCACGAACGCGAGGCGCTCGGCCGGGGCGAGGGTGTCCAGCACGACGAGCAGCGCCAGACCGACCGAGTCCGCGAGCAGCGCCTCCTGTTCCGGATCGAGGTCGTCCGCCGCGCTCACCAGCGGGTCGGGCACGTGCGTGTCCAGGGAGTCCTCGCGGCGCGCGGCACGCGAGCGCAGCATGTCGAGGCAGACCCGGGCGGTGACGGTGGTGAGCCAGCCGCCGAGGTTGTCGATGCCGTCGGGGTCGGTACGGTTCAGCCGCAGCCACGTCTCCTGCACCGCGTCGTCGGCCTCGCTGAAGGAGCCGAGCATGCGGTAGCCGACCGACCGCAGATGGGAGCGGTACTCCTCGAAGTGGCGGGCCAGCAGGTTCGCGTCGTCGCTGTCGTCGCTCGTCGTCAAAGGGTTCACACCTCTCTGACGGGACGGGCGGCGCGGATGTGACCGCCCCGCCCGTCCCCGCCGCCGCCGGCCACCGCTTCCCCGTCCATGCCCGGCATTGTGTCCCCTCCCGGCGCCGATCCCGTGGCACGACCGGCCGCCGGGCACGATCCGGGCCACCGCCGGGTACGGCCCGGGCCGCCGCGCTCAGGCCGAGGCCGCCACGGCAGGCCCCCGGTTCCGCCGGCGCACGGCCGCCGCCTGCGTGGCGAGCGTGAGCGTACGGGTCAGCGTCATCGCCACCGCCATCAGCAGCAGCGAGTCCGTGAGCGCGTCCACGGTGACCTGGTGGTGGATCATCCAGTGCCCGAGCTGCGCGGAGAACCAGTGCTCGGAACCGTAGGAGAAGGCCGCGCGGGCACCGATCACGGCGACCCACAGTCCCGCGTAGGCGACGCCGGTACGGCTGACCGGCTTTCCGGTGCGGGGGCTGGCATAGACGTGGGTGAGGCCGGCCGCGGCCAGCCCGGCGACGACCCCGGCGACGACGGCGACCAGTTCCATGCCGAGGCCGTCCCCATGGGTGGCGGGCGACGCGAGGAACAGCGGGACGATCGCGGCCGACGTCAACAGCGGCCGCAGGATGCGGAAGGCGCCGATCTTGCGGTGCGGCCCGAGGTCCGCCTCCAGGACGGCGAAGAGGACGACGGCGTTGATCACCATGGCTTGGGTGAGCGTGGACATGAGCGGAGTCCCTGTCTCGGAGTGCGCGGAGGTGGTTCGGGGTGGCCGGGGACGGTGGACGTGGTTCGGGGTGGTGGCGATGTCGGCCGGCTCGGCCTTGGAGCACCGGGCGCCGGGCGCCGGGCGCCGGGGGGGGTACGACCCGACCCCCACAGCGTCGGCTCCGCGCCGGTACGACCGCGCCGTAGCACGGGGCGATTCCCGGGGTGATCCGCGCCGCCCGCCCCTCACCCGGTCACCCCGTGCCTCACCCCTGGACGTCACCCCTGGACGTCACCCCGCGGCTCACCCCGCGGTGTGACGCCCGCGCGAGGCCGGCTCCGTAACGTCGCTGGTGGCAGGCCGGACCGGGCCGCCGCTGACCGGAGGAGCTTCCCGTGCTCGAGGTACTGGCCGTGATCGCGATCGTGGTCTACGTCATCGGCCGCCAACTGCTCGGCGAGTCGCTGCGCGGCAAGCGGGTGCTGCTGCTGCCCGCGATCCTGGTGGTGGTCGGGCTGACCCGGCTGGGCGGCGGAAGCCACCATGTGCGCCCGGTGGACGTGGCGTGCCTGGTCGCCAGTGGCGTGATCGCGGCGGCGATCGGCGCCGGGCAGGGCGCGATGATGCGGCTGGAGAACCGCGAAGGCGGCCTGTGGGGGCGGATGCCGCCGCGCAGCCTGCTGCTGTGGGCCGCCCTGGTCGGCTCCCGGGTGGCCATGACGGTCCTGGCGAGCGCGCTCGGCGCCCACGTGGCCGCCTCGACCGCACCGATCGTGCTGATGCTGGGCGTCAACCGGCTCGGCCAGGCCGCCCTCATCACCCGCCGCGCCCTGGCGATGGGCATCCCGTTCGCCCGCGAGAAGGACGGCTCGGTCTTCCTCTCCGACCAGCTCTCCGGCCTGGGCGCCCGCCTCACCGGCCAAGGCGGTCAGGGCGCTCAGGGCGGTCAGGGCGGTCACCCTCACCCCGGCCGCGACGGCGCCGACGACGGCCGGTACGACCCGTACGACGCTTACGGCCGGGACGACCGCTCCCGCCGCCGGGACACCTACGACCATGACCGGTACGACACGTACGACCGGGGCGACGCCGCCCGCCGTGACCGTACCGACCGCCGGGCCTCGCGGCGGTACCGGTGACATCGGCGCCCGCGGTCGCGCGCGGGAGCCGTACGGCGCTCCGCGGGCCGGGGGCCACCGGCCGGACGCACGGCTCGGGCGCCGAGCACGACCAGGGCTATCGTGCCGAGGTGCTGACTTCCGTGTCCTGGCTGATCCGGGCGGTCGCCTACGCCCTGTTCGGGGCCGACCTGTTCAGCCACCACTCGTACGGTCCGGTGGAACGTCCGGCGGTCGCGATCGCGTACGGCCTGTCCGGGGTGCTGCTCGTGCTGTGGGCGCTGCTGAACGTCGGCGACGGCGGCACCTCGGCGCAGCGGACGACCGTGCTGGCGCTGCTCGCGTCGGTCTCCGGCGCGGTGGCGGTGCAGCCGGGCGCGACCACGATCGTGGGCGTGGGCTTCATCGCCACGATCGACGCGGGCACCGGTATCCGGCGGGCCGAGGGCTGGTACGTGTTCGGCGCGGGGGCGCTGGCCGCGGAGGTCGGTCTGCTGTTCAGCAGCGCGGACCCGAAGGCCGCGCAGGGCGTCCCCCTGCTGTTCGCCTTCGCGCTGCTGGCGGGCTTCAACCGCCGTGCCTACCGGGTCCAGGCCGCGCAGAGCAAGGCGCTGCTCGACCAGGCGGAGCGGCTGCGCTCCGAGCAGCGCCGGGTCGCCGTGCTCGACGAACGCACCCGGATCGCCCGCGAGATCCACGACGTGCTCGCCCACTCGCTCGGCGCCCTCGGCATCCAGATCCAGGCCGCCCGCGCCCTGCTGACCGACCACCAGGACACCGACCGGGCGATCGACGTGCTCACCACCGCGCAGCGGATGGCCTCGGACGGGCTGTCCGAGACCCGCCGCGCGGTGCACGCCCTGCGCACCGACACCCCGCCGCTCGCCGAGGAACTGGCGCGGATGGCGGCCACCCACGAGCAACGGCACGGGAGTACGGTGACGCTGACCGTGGTCGGCGGCGCGGCGCCGCTGCCCCCGGACCAGGCGCTGGCCCTGGTGCGCACCGCACAGGAGTCGCTGACCAACGCCGCCAAGCACGCGCCGCACCGGCCCGTGACCGTCGATCTGCGCTACGGGGACCACGACGTGACACTGACCCTCACCAACCCGCTCGGCCGCGGCACCCCGCCGCCCGCCGAGCCGCCGCCGGACACACCGGACGGGCCGGACGCGCCGAACGCGCCGAACGCGCCGGGCGCTTCCCCGGCCGGGCGGGCCGCCGGCTTCTCCACCGTCGACGGCGGCTACGGCCTGACCGGGATGCGCGAGCGGCTGCTGCTGCTCGGCGGCACCCTCGACGCGGGTCCGGCGGAAGGTCGCTGGAACGTGACCGCGCGCGTGCCGAGGAACGGGCGGGCAACGGCGTGAACCCCACTCCCCCGGCGACCGGAGAACCCGCCCTGCGGGTGGTGATCGCGGACGACCAGGCCGCCGTGCGCGAAGGGCTGGTGCTGTTGCTGGACCTGCTGCCGGGTATCGACGTGGTCGGCTCGGCGGCCGACGGAAGGCAGGCGCTCGCGGTGGTCGCCGAACAGCAGCCGGACGCGATCCTGTTGGACCTGCACATGCCGGTGATGGACGGCATCGAGGCCACCCGCCGGCTCACCGCCGAACACCCGGACGTGGCCATCGTGGTGCTCACCACCTACGCGGACGACCGGTCGGTGCTGGAGACGCTCCGGGCGGGCGCGCGCAGCTACCTCACCAAGGACGCGGACCGGCTGCACATCGCGCAGACGCTGCGCAGCGCCACCGCCGGCCTGACGGTGCTGCACCCGCAGGTGCAGGCCACGCTGCTGGCCGCCGCCGAACCCGACCGGGGGACGGACGCCGGCGCCAGGGCGACGTTCGGTGACCCGGCGGGTTCCGGCCCGAACTCCGTCGCCGAGCCGGCCCCTCGCCCCGAACTCCCGGACGGGCTGACCCGGCGTGAGGCCGAGATCCTGGCGCTGATCGCCCGCGGCCGGAACAACGCCGAGATCGCCGGCGAACTCTTCCTCAGCGGCAACACCATCAAGACCCACATCAACCGGATCTTCGCCAAGACCGGCTCCCGCGACCGCGCCGCCGCCACCCGCTACGCCCAGCGGCACGGCCTGGACTGACCGGCTGAAGAGACCGCCCGGCCCGGCCGCCCGCGGCCCGACACACCTGCCCCGACCGCCTGCTTGACGGCCTTTCCGGCCGCCGCCTCGCCCTCGACACACACGTGGGCGGCCCCTCCGGTGACGGAGAGGTCGCCCGCGCTTCTCTTCGTGCTCTGGTACTTCCTGGTGTCCGGTGGAGCGTCAGCCCGTCAGCTACGGACCCTCCGCTTCATCAGGCCCAGGCCCATCGTGGCCAGCCCAAGCAGGATGGCAACACCACCGACAATCGCGTTGTTCACGATCGCCTTGTGGATGTCGGCGTGGCCCGACACCGCCCAAGGAGCCGCTATCGTCCATGCGCCGATCGCAATCGCGACCCAGCCGAGTCCGTGGGTCCGCTCCAGGACGGAGCCGAACCCCATGGCCAGCACGGCCAGTGCGATACCCACCACCAGGTTGGTGACCCGCAGGCTGGTGAGGCCGGTGAAGCCCACCACCCAAGGCGAGATGGCCAGGTACAGACCGGTGAGGAGGCACAGACCCTCGATCAGGCCGGCCATCGGCTTGTCCGACACCGCGGCATACCGGTCCCGCAGGGACATGATGTCCGGGTGTTCCTCGATGGTGGAGCGCGTCGACGGAGAAGTCGGCGAATGGCTCGAATCGGTGGCCATGTAAGCCACCTCCCTTTCGCAAGAGCAGTCGCTTCTGACGCCGGATGTCCTTCGGTTCTCCATTCCGAAGCTGCCGCATCCTTACTCAGAGTAAAACTCCTGGCAGCCTTGTGGCCACCCGACGCCTGGACGGTTTGCCCGCATTGGCGGTTCTTTCGTCCCTCTACCCATGCACGGGGGGTCGAACACTCCCCAAATCCGCCCCAATCGCATGTTTTGCGATATTCGCGGCCGCCGCGCCGTCAGCCGCGGCCGGCTCCCTGTCCTGGGCCGATGCCATCGGCGCCGCGTCCACCAGCATGGCGGCGGCCTCGCGGGCGACGGACGCGGCCGTGGGGTCGTGGTCCATCTTGGAGCTGAAGGTGGCGCCGTCGTAGAGGAGGTGCAACTGGCGGGCGAGACCCTCCGGGTCGGCGACTCCCACCTCCGCGGCGAGCTCGGCGAACAGCGCGCGCATCCAGGCGCGGTACTCGTCGGACGCCTGCTCGACGGAGCCGCCGCGCGGCGCCTCGGCGCTGGCCGCGGCGAACGCGCACCCGTTGTAGCCCGGCGAGGTGATCAGCTCGCCCTGCGCGTCGAACATGCCGAGCAGCCGCTCGCGCGGGGTGCGGAAGCGGGTCAGCACCCGGGTGATCCGGTCGACGTTCCGCTCGCGCCGGTAGTCCAGGTACGCCCGGACCAGGCCCTCCTTGCTGCCGTAGCAGTTGTAGAGGGACGCCTTGGCCACGCCGGCGTGCTCGATGACGCGATCGATGCCGACCGACTGCACGCCCTCCGCGTAGAACAACTCGTTGGCGGCCAGCAGCAGGCGCTCCCGCGCGGAGATCTTCGGCGCCTTGGACGCCTTCGCGGGCACCCCGGGCACGGAACTCTGCACCATCCCGATCACCTCTCAGACAACCCTGTCTAGTCTAACGCGGGCACCGTATCGGAGATATGACTCGGAAACGGGGATTCGACTCGGAGCCAGACCCTAGGGCACCCACTAGCTCTCCCGCACCGCCTGGGGAGCGCGGCGGCCGAGCAGCAGCCCGACGAGCGCCACCGCGGACAGCAGGATCACCGCGGCGCCGTACTCCCGCACGGTGTCCAGCAGACCGCCGCCGTGGACGACCAGGACGCCGGCGATCACCGCGGGCACCCCCATGCCGAGGTAGGAGACCACGTACAACAGCGAGAGCACGCCGGCCCGTTCGTGCGGCTGCACCAGCGGGAGCACCAGGCGTATGCCGCCCTGGAAGCCGGCCCCGAAGCCGAACCCGGCCACCGCGCTGCCGGCGAAGAAGCCGACCTCGGAACCGGTGCCGCCCGCGCCCGAACCGATGGACAGCACCGTGACGGCGACGCCGACGATCAGAGCGCTCACCCCGCTCACCATCACCGTGCGGGTCGGCGTCTCACGCAGCAGCGGCACCGACAGCGCGGCGGCGCCGGCCAGCACGAACAGGCCCAGCCCGCCGTAGACCACCGAGTCGGAGTGCACCAGGCGGCTGGTGATCGCCGGACCGAGCGAGCCGTAGAAGCCGGCCAGCGACCAGACCGCGAAGAGCACCGGCGCGGCGACCGCGATCGAACCGCGGGCGGCGCGGGGCAGCTTGATCTCGGGAACCATGCTGGCCAAGGCGCCCGGCTTGCGGGTCACCGGCTCCTTGAGCGCGGTCACCCCGAGCGCCTGGAGGGCGAAGACGCCGAGCAGCAGGTAGTAGACGAGGTGGGTCGGCGCGGGCAGGAACCGCACCACCAGCCCGGAGGCGAGGGCGCCCACCGCGGTGCCGATCGGCGGCGCGAAGGAGTTGGCGACCGAGCCCTTGATCCGGTCGATGTCGAGCAGGCCGGCGCCTATCGCACCGAGCGCGGCGCCCGTCGCGACCCCCTGGACCACCCGGCCGGCCATCAGCACGTCGACCCCGCCGGCGGTGGCGAACACCACCATCGCGGCCGCCTGCGCGGCGAGCGCGACGAACAGCACGGGCTTGCGGCCTATGTGGTCGGAGATCTTGCCGAAGACCAGCAGCGACACCAGCACCGCCACCGCGTAGACCCCGAAGACGATGGTGGTGGTGATCGGCGAGAAGCCCCACTCGCCCTGGTACACCGCGTAGAGCGGGGTCGGGGCGCTGGAGGCGGCGAGCAGGGAGACGATGATCGAGGCGAGCAGGATCAGCGCGGCGGTGGGGCCGAGACTGCGGCCTCCCGCGGAGGCGGGGGCGGGGCCGGCAGGGCCGACGGCACCGGCGATGCCGGGGGCGCCCGAAGGCGCGGACCTCGTCGTGCGCCTTCGGCGGGCGACGGCCTCACTGGCCGGGGGGACGGGCATGGCTGCTCCCTCGATGGATGATTGAACAGACCTGTCTACTTCGGATTTCTGATGCTAGACAGACAGGTCTACCCAAGTCAAGCCGAGGTTTGTCCTCCATCCGAGTGGTGACCCGTCGGGGGAGGCTGGGTGGGGACCGGGCGGGGCCGGGGCCGGGGGCGAAGGGCAAGCCGCAGCAGCGAGGAGGGCGCCGTGGCCGCATCGGACACCTCGGGTACTCCGGACACCTCGGAGAGCGCCGGGAACACCGGGAACGGCGGGACCGCCGGGAGCACGGACGACCCGCGGGCGCCCGCACCGGACGCCCCGGACCGCGGCCGGCCCGGGCGCCGCGCCGCCCGCGGCAAGGACCGCCGGGACCGGCTCGCCGCGTACCACCGCAAGCGCGACTTCGGACGTACCGCCGAACCGCGCGGGACGCGCGCCTCGGCGGACGGCGGCCCGGTGTACGTCGTGCAGATCCACGACGCGAGCCGGACGCACTTCGACTTCCGGCTGGAGGTCGACGGCGTGCTCAAGTCGTGGGCGGTGCCCAAGGGCCCCTCGACCGATCCGCGGGACAAGCGGCTCGCGGTGCCGACCGAGGACCACCCCATGGAGTACCGGGACTTCGAGGGCGTGATCGAGGCGGGCGAGTACGGCGGCGGGACCGTGATCGTCTGGGACGCGGGCGGCTACCGCAACGCGAGCACCGACCGGTCCGGCCGCGAGGTCCCCTTCGCCGAGGCGCTGGCGCACGGCCACGCGTCCTTCCGGCTGGTCGGCGGCAAGTTGCGTGGCCGCTGGTCGCTGACCCGTTTCCGCGCGGGCGAACCCGGCACCGAGGACGACAGCGGACACGCCAGGGGCGAGGCGTGGCTGCTGGTCAGGTCCGCGGAAGAGGGCCGCCGCGGCGGTGCCGGACGCGGACGTGCCGCCGCCCGCCGCGGCCGGGCGCGCGGAGCGGCCGCCGCCGGGGCGGGTCCCGGCGCGCACGGCCGGCGCGCGGCCGACCCGGACCCGCACGGCGCGGACCCGGGCGACTCCGCCGAGCAAGCCCGCGGCCGCGGCACCCCCGACCCGCATCTGGCCCGCAGCGCGCGCACCGGCCGCACCCTCGCGCAGGTGGCCGCGGCGGGCGGACCGACCTGGCACTCGAACCGTTGACCGCCTCCCGCGGCCCCTCACCCGGCTCCCCCCGCGGCACCGCCCCTCGCGGCGCGGCCCCCCGCACCGCCTCGCCCGGCCGCTCCCCCGGCTCCTCTGCCTCCCCCGCCTTGAGCCCCTCCGCCGTACCCGCCCGCCTGCTGCGCCCGGTCCCCGCGCACCGCGCCGGCCTCCCGGTCCTCCCGATGCTCGCCACCCCCACCGACCGCCGCTCGTTCGACGGGAGTTGGGTGTTCGAGCGGAAGCTCGACGGCGTGCGGGTGCTGGCCGTACGCGACGCGGACGGCGTGCGGCTGCTCTCGCGCACCGGACGGGACGTCAGCGCGACCTATCCCGAGGTGGTGGCGGCGCTCGCGGCGCAGGAGTGCGCGGACTTCACGGTCGACGGCGAGGTGGTGGCGCTGCGCGCGGGGCGCACCGACTTCGCGCTGCTCCAGCAGCGGATGGGGCTCACCGATCCGCGGGCGGTGCGGGCCAGCCCGGTGGAGGTCCACTACTACGTGTTCGACGTGCTCGCACTGGCCGGCTGGGACACCTCCCGGGTGCCGCAGCGGACCCGGAAGGCGCTGCTGCGCGACGCGTTGGCGTACGGCGGGCCGCTGCGCTTCACCCCGCACCGCAACTACGCGGGCGACACCCCGGCGTTGCTCGCCGACGCCTGCGCGCGGGGCTGGGAGGGGCTGATCGCCAAGCGCGCGGACGCCGCCTACCAGCCGCGCCGCTCGCACGACTGGCTGAAGCTGAAGTGCGCGGCCGGGCAGGAGTTCGTGGTCGGCGGCTTCACCGAGCCGGCCGGTTCGCGGATCGGCTTCGGCGCGCTGCTGGTCGGCTACCACGACGCGGACGGCGCGCTGCGTTACGCGGGGAAGGTGGGCACCGGGTACCGCGACCGGGTGCTGCGGGAGGTGCGGGCGCGCCTGGACGCGCTGGCCCGGCCGGCGTCGCCGTTCGCCGACCCGGTGCGTGAACGCGCCGCGCACTGGGCGGAGCCGGTGCTCGTGGCGCAGGTCGCCTTCACCGAGTGGACCAGGGACGGGATGCTGCGCCACCCCCGCTTCCTGGGGCTGCGCGACGACAAGGACCCCGCCGACGTGGTCCGCGAGGCGCCGCCCGGCTGACGGCCCGGCGCACCGGCCGGTGACTACAGTGGCTGGGATGGAACTGGCGATGTGGGGCGAAGCGACCGGCCAGGGCTGGTCGCAGATCGGCGAGTTGGGGCTGGCGTTCGTGCTGTCGGCGGCGATCGGGCTGGAGCGCGAGGTACGCCAGAAGAGCGCGGGCATGCGTACCCACACGCTCGTCGGGCTCGGCGCCGCGCTGATCATGCTGGTGTCGAAGTACGGCTTCAGCGACGTGCTCGGCCACGACACGGTGCTGGACCCGTCGCGGGTGGCCGCGCAGATCGTCTCCGGGATCGGCTTCATCGGCGGCGGGTTGATCTTCGTACGCCAGGACGTGGTGCGCGGACTGACCACCGCGGCCGTGGTGTGGATGACGGCCGCGATCGGCATGGCGGCGGGCGCCGGACTGCCGGTGCTGGCCCTGGTGGTGGCCGGGGCGCACTTCCTGATCGTGCTCGGCTTCGCGCCGCTGGCCGCCCGTATCCCCGGCTCGACCCGCTCCCCCGCCTGGCTCCGGCTGGACTACGAGGACGGTCGGGGGGTGCTGCGATCCGCCCTGGAGTCCTGCACGAAGATGGGCTTCAACGTGGTCGACCTGTCGGCGGAGCACGACCACGAACCCGAACACCGCGGCACCGTCACGGTGCATCTGACCGTGCAGGGTCCGCGGCCGGTGGTGGAGCTCGCGTCGGCGCTCGCGGAGATCGACGGCGTGCACCGGGTGAGTACGACCCAGGACGACGCGATCGAGTAGCTTCCGCACGCCCCCGATATCAGTTGCTTGCCTCCAGCAAGTAATATAAGTTGCTGAAGGCAAACAACTGCTTATCGGACAACAGGGGGCGAGGGCGACGGACATCGAGGCCGTACCCGCGACCGACGGCGTCGCGCACGGGACTGACGCGACGCACGGGACGGACGGTACGCGCGTAACGCACCGGCCGGACGCGACGCACCCGGCGGACGCAGCGCACCCGGCACACCCGGCGGACACGACGCACGCCACGCACGAGACCGAGGTCGTGCTGGAGAGTGCCACCGTCGGCGACCAGTTGTCGCGGCTGATGCGGCTGGTCGGCGCGTGGAAGCACCGGGTGCGGGACGAGGGGTGGGGCGACCGGCTGCTGCTGGGACGGCTCGCCGAGGGCGGCCCGCGGCGGGCCACCGACCTCGCCGCCGACACCCTGCTCGACCTGTCCACGGTGAGCCGGCAGATCCGCTCGCTCGTCGAACGGGGCCTGGTCGAGCGGCGGCCGGACCCGGAGGACGGCCGCGGCACCCTGCTCTCCCCGACCGAGCAGGGGCTCGCCGCGGTGGAGCGCTACCGCGCGCAGCGCGACCAGAAGCTGGCCGACGCGCTCGCCGCCTGGCCCGGCCCGGACCGCCGGGACCTCGGCCGCCTGCTGGCCCGCTTCAACGACGACTTCGCCGAACGGCACGTGCGGCCGGTGTGCGCTCCCGCACAAGGACACGGCCACGCCCACGGGCACGCCCACGGCGACCCGCACGGCCACACCCACTCCGGCCCCTCGGGCCACGACCGCGACCCGGCAGCCGGACACGGCGCCGACGCACCGGGCGGCGCGACCGCCCCCCTCCCACTTCCGCACCACCGCCGGGCCCGCACCCCGGGTCAGATCCAGGAGACCACCTAAGTGAGCAGCAGCAGCCGGACCTCACCATCGTCAGGGGCCGCCCCGGAACCCGCGGCCCCCGCGGCCGACCTCGCACCGGGCGGCCTGACCCACCGTCAGATCCTGACCATCCTCAGCGGTCTGATGCTGGGCATGTTCCTGGCCGCGCTCGACCAGACCATCGTCAGCACCGCGATCCGGACCATAGCCGACGACCTGCACGGCCTGAACCAGCAGGCGTGGACCACCACCGCCTACCTGATCACGTCGACCATCGCCACCCCGCTGTACGGCAAGCTCTCCGACATCCACGGGCGCAAGCCGTACTTCATCGCCGCGATCAGCATCTTCATCGTCGGCTCGGTGCTGTGCACCTTCTCCACCTCGATGGTGGAACTGGCGGTCTTCCGCGCCTTCCAGGGCATCGGGGCCGGCGGTCTGATGTCACTGGCGCTGGCGATCATCGGCGACATCGTGCCGCCGCGCGAACGGGCCAGGTACCAGGGGTACATCCTCGCGGTCTTCGCCACCTCCAGCGTGGCCGGTCCGCTGATCGGCGGCTTCCTCGCCGGCCAGTCCACCATCCTGAGCATCGCCGGCTGGCGCTGGGTGTTCCTGGTCAACGTGCCGATCGGCATCATCGGGCTGTTCGTGGTCGCCCGGGTGCTCAACGTGCCGCACATCAAGCGCAACCACCGCATCGACTGGTGGGGCGCGGTGACCATCGTGATCGGCCTGGTGCCGCTGCTGCTCATCGCCGAGCAGGGCGAGGCGTGGGGCTGGCTCTCCGCGCGGGCGGTGCTCTGCTACGCGGTCGGCGTCATCGGGGTGGCCGCCTGGATCTTCGTCGAGCGCGGCATGGGCGACGAGGCGCTGATCCCGATGCGGCTGTTCCGCAACAACGTCTTCAGCCGCACCAGCCTGCTCAGCCTGATCGTCGGCATGGTGATGTTCGGCGGGCTGCTGATGATCCCGCAGTATCTCCAGATCGTGAAGGGCGCGAGCCCGACCAGGTCCGGCCTGGAGATGCTGCCGCTGATGCTCGGCATGATGGTCGCCTCCATCGCCGCCGGCCAGGCCACCTCCAGGACCGGGCGCTACAAGATCTTCCCGGTGGTCGGCACGGCGCTGATGTTCGTCACCATGCTGCTCTTCCACTACCAGGTGCAGTGGGACACCCCGCTGCCCAAGACCATGGCGTTCATGGCGCTGATGGGGGTCGGGCTCGGTCTGACCATGCAGACGCTGGTGATGTCCGTGCAGAACGCGGTGCCGCCGCAGGACATGGGCACCGCCACCGCGTCGGCGACGTTCTTCCGGCAGCTCGGCGGTACCGCCGGCACCGCGATCTTCCTGTCGGTGCTGTTCAGCACGGTCGGCGGCAAGATCACCACGGCGCTGGGCAAGGCGCAGTCGCACCCGGACTTCCAGAAGGCCGTCGCCGCGCATCCGCACGCGCTGTCGCCGCAGAGCGCGAAGTCCGTGGTCACCGACTCGTCCTTCCTCAAGCACCTCGACCCCGCGCTGGCCGCGCCCTTCAAGCAGGGGTTCGCCGACTCGATGCACCTGGTGTTCATCATCGTCGCCGGTGTGGCTCTGCTGGCGTTCCTGCTGATGCTCACCATCAAGGAGGTGCCGCTACGCAGCCTCTCGGGTGCGCAGGCCCGCGCGCAGGCCGAGGCGGAGTCGGCGGCGAGCACGGAGTTGTAGGCGTTCGGGCGTCCCGTCGTCCTGGTTCCCCGCGCACCCTTTCGGAAGGGGGCGCGGGGAACCGCACGTTCGCGGGGTGCCGCACGTTCGCGGAGTGCCGCGCGTTCGCGGGGCGCGCCCTCGGCCATCCGCACACCCCCGTAAATCCGAGACGGAAAGTCTCGTAACAAGAGTAGGCTCGGGACCATGCGGGCCATCGAACAGCAGACGATCATGATCACGGGGGCGACGGACGGCCTCGGCCGGGCGCTGGCCCGTGAACTCGCCGCGCGGGGCGCCACGCTGGTGCTGCACGGCAGGAGCGACCGGAAGGGCGAGGACCTCCTCGCGGAGCTGCGCGCGGCCACCGGCAACGACCGGCTGAGCTTCCTGCGCGCGGACTTCGCGAACCTCGCCGACGTCCACGCGCTGGCCGAACGGGCGGCCGGGCTCGACCGGCTGGACGCGCTGGTCAACAACGCCGGGATCGCCTCCCCCGACCGCCAGGTCAGCGCGGACGGCCACGAGTTGACGTTCCAGGTGGACTACCTGGCCGGCTACGTCCTCGCGGTGCGCCTCGCCCCGCTGCTGGCCCGCTCCGCCCCCGCCCGCATCGTGCACGTCAGTTCGGCCGGCCAGGCGCCGATCGACTTCGCCGACCCGATGCTGACCCGCGGCTACGACGTGATGCAGGCGTACTGCCAGGCGAAGTTGGCGCAGATCATGCTCACCGTGGACCTCGCGGAGGCGCTGGCGCCCCAGGGCGTGACGGCCAACGCGCTGCACCCCGCGACCTTCATGCCGACCAAGATCCTCATGGGCATCGCCCCGCACAGCACCCTCGAAGAGGGCATGCGCAACACGCTGCGCCTGATCACCGATCCGGCCCTGGACGGCGTCTCCGGCCAGTACTTCGACGGCGCCCGCCGTACCCGCGCCGCCCATGACGCCTACGACCCCGAAGCGCGGCGCCGGCTGCGCGAGTTGAGCGAACAGCTGACCGGCGCCCCGTTCCCGGCACCGCCGAGGAACTGACCCCCTGGCGAACCGTCCCGCGGCGCCGCGGCGCCGGTGCGCGTCCGGTTCGTCTCCGGCGCGCGGCCACCGCGCTAGCGGGTGGGAGCGGAGGCCGGGGCGGGGGTCTCGGTGGAGTGGTGGGGCTGGTCGGTGGGGGCGGTGGAGCGCTGGCGGGCGGCGAGCCACGCGACGAGGCCGGCGATGAGGACGGCGAGGACCAGGCTGACCGGGCCGGTGCCCCAACCGAGGCCGCCGTGGGCGGTGGAGGCGCCCATCCAGTCGGCGAAGGAGGCGCCGAGCGGGCGGGTCAGGACGTAGGCGGCCCAGAAGGTGGCGACCGGGTTGAGCCGGAAGCCGAGCCAGGCGACGGCGGGTACGGCGATCAGCGCCGCGAACATCACGCCGGAGGAGAAGTAGCCGAGGTGCAGACCGCCCGCGGTGAGGTCACCGACGGCGGTGCCAAGCGCGAAGGTGGCCAGCACGGTGCCCCAGTAGAACTTCTCGCGCCGCCGGGTGCGGATGCTGTGGATCGACAGGGTGCCCTCGCTGCGGTACCAGGCGATCAGCACGGCCGTGAGGATCACGGCGAAGGCCACGGTGGAGACCGCGTACGGGATGCCCACCACGACGTGCACGACGTCGGCGGCCATCGTGCCGAAGACGCTCACCATGACGATCGCCGACCAGTACGTCCAGGCCGAGTAGCGTGGCGCGCGGAACTGGAGCATCAGCGAGCCGACCAGCCCGAGCAGCCCGATCGCTCCGGCCCCGACCGGGCTCAGCACCCGGGCGAGGAAATCCGAGGTGGTCTCACCCATACCGGTGGTGAGCACCTTCGTCAGCCAGAACAGCACGGTCACTTCGGGTACCTTGCTCATGGCCGCGCCGGCCGCCCTCGCCGCGCCACCGCCGCCGTGTCGGGACCGCTTCACGAAGCCGCCGCCTTCCTGGCGCCACGCGGGCGCCGCCCTACGATCCATGTCTGACTACAGGACTGTAGACGGAAACGCCGCGGCGTTCGTTCCCGGGGGCCTCCCCGGAGCTCGCCGGACCCCCTTGCGCCGGTCGGGGGACCGGCCTGGTCGGTGAGCGGCCTGGTCGGTGAGCGGCCTAGATCCAGTCGAGCCAGAAGAGGAAGACGTTCGCCAGCGCGCCCGGGGCGCCCGCGCCGAAGGCGATCACCAGGGCCTGGCCGATCGCCACGTCGGTCGGGTCGATGCCGGGCTGCCAGCGCAGGCGGGCGTCGAGCCCGGGGATCTCCCGGAAGGGCGAGTACGACCGCAGGGTGCCGTGGGCGGCGGCGATGGGCGTGCCGTCGCGCAGGAGGAGGGCGCGGCGCAGGCCGGTGGGCCGCAGCTCGTAGCCGCGGTCGCCGACCAGGGCGGTGCGGGTACGGCTCGCGCGGCTCATCGACCAGGCCCGGCCGGCGCGTTGGAGGGGTATCGGCCGGCCGTCGAACGTCATGCCGCCGAGGTCGCGGCCGGGCAGCGTCGTCACCGTCGGCACGTTCGGCCCGTCGAGCACCGCGATGACCGACGGCCAGCCGTCGTAGCTGATCCGGAGCTGCCCGAACGGGCTGTCGACGGTGCGGTGCCGGGTGAGGCGGACCTTGCGGCGGCCGCGGAACAGGGACACGTACGCTCAACCCCCCGGTATGAAAAGTGCGGCTCAGTCTGGCACACGGGCCCCTCCCGCCGCAGGGTCCTCGCCGCCCCGCGCCGATCCGCGGTGACACGCCGCGTACGGACCAATGGGCCGGACCCGGGCCGCCCGCACGGGAAGCTCTGGTTCTCCCAGGTACCCGGTGTGCGAGCAAGGCGGTGGCGTGGCGCAGGACAGGCACTCCCTGGGCCGGCTCACGGCCCTGACCGACGGGGTCTTCGCGATCGCCCTGACCGTCCTGGTGCTCCAGATCCCCGTGCCGCGGCTCGCCGACAGCGGCTCCGCCCGGCAGATGCGCACCGCCCTGTCCCGTCTGGAGGGCCAGTTCCTCAGCTACGCGGCCACGTTCGTCATCATCGCCGCCTTCTGGCAGCAGCACCGCCGGCTCTTCCACCTCTCCGCCTGGCACGACGAATGGGTGGGCCGCCTCAACTCCTTCTTCCTGCTGCTGATCGCGTTCCTGCCGTTCCCCTCCGCCCTGGTCGGACGGTACGGCTCCAACGCGGCGGCCGTGGTCTTCTTCAACCTCGCCGTGCTCGCCGTGGCCGCGGTCTTCGTGCTGCTCTGGCTACGGCTGCGCCACGTCGGCCACTTCACCGACTACCTCCCCATCGCCTACGGCCGCTGGGTGCTCGCCCGCACCCTCGCGGTGTCCGCCGCGCTGGCCACGTCGGCCGCCCTCGCACCGTTCGACACCGATGCGGCGACCTACGTGTGGATCGGCATCGTGCCCCTGATGCTGGCGGTGAACCTCCGCTACCGGAAGGCGATCTCCATCGCCAACGCGGCCGAGGACGACGGGGATTCGGAGGGCTGAGCGGGTCGGCGGGCCGGGGGTTCGGCGGGCCGGGGGTTCAGCGGGCCGGGACTTCAGCGGGCCGGGCGGCGGGCTATGGCCGTACGGGCGGCGATGTCGATCACGCTGTGGTGGTAGGGGCGTTCGGTGAGGATGCGGAGGGGGCGGCTGAGGAACGCCACGAGGTTCACCAGCGGGACCAGCCAGCCCACGACCGCGAGGAGGCGCGCCCGCCGGAAGGACTGCTTCCAGGTCGGCCGCTCGTGGCCGTCCCAGAGCCGGACCACGCGCAGACCGGTCAGCAGCAGCCCGGGGGTGCCGCCCCACAGGGCCACGAACACGGCGCCGTAGAAGGTCAGCCAGACGCACCCGAGCAGCCAGAACGCGAGCAGGAAGTACCCCTGGCCGTCCGGGTCCACCGCGTACTGGATTCCGGACGCGAGCGTTCCCGGCGCGGCGAGCGAGATCGCGGCGATCGCCAGGTCGATCACCATGGCGGCGAACCGCCTTCCGGTGGACGCCAGTTCGACGGTCGCGACCTCGCCGCCGCCGACGGGTGCCCGGCCGGCCAGACCCGCGCAGGCGTACGCCGTCCGGGAGCCCTCCGGAGGCTCCGCCGTGAGCGGGTGCCTCATGCGCTGCCCCTCGCGGGCCCGTTCGCGCCGCGCGGCCCGGTCCATCGCGCCCGCGGCGGTGCGGCCGCCCTCCAACGTCTCCATCGTTTCCCGCCCTTGACGTGCACGGCAGTGCGCGCCTCGCACCGCGTTGTCGGCGGGGAGATCCTGACATGATCTTCGCAATGACCACACCATGAGTTCACCAAAGCTGCGCCAACTCGCCATCATCGGGGAACCAAAGAGGCGCCGCTGCCGTCACGGCGACCCGAGGACGCTGAGGCCGTGTTGAGGAAGTCCCTCCCCCTCCCTTCGGCGGGGGGATGTGCTGCGATCTGGGGGCACCTCCCCCGCCGAAGGCTGTCGGGGAGCACCGGACGCCGGTCCCTCACCCACGGAGATCCACACGACAGGCCCCAGCCGGGTGCCGCGCGCAGATGTCACACAGCCGTCACGCGTGCGCGCATTGCCAGCGGTCCGCGGGGCGCATAGCTTGGCGGGTGTGCGGCAAAGGACGAGGCTGGTGACCCGCGTGTACGTCGACCTGTTGCGGTCGGCAAGCGCGTTGTGTCGTTAGGCCCGCAGCCCCCTTCGCCCGTTCCGGGCCGTGCTCGCGCCCGCACCAGCACCCGCGCTTCCGAGATGTCCCCGTCCCCGGCAGCCGCGGTGCCCCCGCTGCGCAACGCACCCGCCCGCGCCCGGGCCGATTCCGGTGCCCCGTAGGGACTTTCCCGGAATCCCGCCGGCCCCGTCGCCGCCCACACGGAAACGCGCGGAAACGCACGATGACGCAACGAATCGGAGTCCCGCCGTGAGTTCGGAATTCCTCTGGTACATCCCCAACACCGTCGAACCCGGCCACCGTGGCGACGACACCACGACCGGCTGGGGCACGCTCGAATTCTCCACCGAACTCGCCCTCGCCGCCGAGGAGCACGGCTGGGGCGGCGCCCTCATCGGCGCGGGGTGGGGCCGGCCGGACACCTTCACCGTGGCCACCGCGCTGGCCGCCCGCACCACCACGTTCAAGCCGCTGGTGGCGGTGCGCCCCGGCTACTGGCAGCCCGCGCACTTCGCGAGTTCCGCGGCCACCTTGGACCGGCTCAGCGGCGGGCGGCTGCTGGTCAACATCGTCAGCGGCCTGGACAGCGCCGCCGCGTACGGCGACGGCGAGAGCGACCCGGCCCGCCGCTACGACCGCACCCGCGAGTTCCTGCGGCTCGTACGCCGGCTGTGGACCGAGGAGAACGTCACCTTCCGCGGCGAGTTCTTCGGCGTCGAGGACTCCACGGTGAGCCCGCCGCCGTACGGTGCCGAGGACGGCAGGACCCCGCGGCTGTACTTCGGCGGCGCCTCCGCGGCGGCGGAGCGGGTCTCGGCCGCCGAGGCCGACGTCCAGCTCTTCTGGGGCGAGCCGCTCGACGGCCTGGCCGAGCGGATCGACCGGCTCAAGGCACTGAGCGCCTCGCTCGAACGGCCGCACGCCCCGCTGGAGTTCGGGCTGCGGATCACCACGCTGATCCGGGACACGACCGAGCAGGCGTGGCACGACGCCGAGGCGAAGGTCGCCGCGATGGCGGACCGGCCCGACACCACGGCCGCCTACTGGCACAGCGCCGTCGGGCAGCGCCGGCTGCGCGAACTCACCGAGCGCGGCGAGGTGTTGGACTCCTGCCTGTACACCGCGCCCGGCCGCGTCGGCGGCGTCGGCGCGGGCAGCAGCTGGCTGGTCGGCTCGCCCGACGACGTGGCCGCGGCGCTGCGCAGGTACGGCGAACTCGGCATCACCCACTTCGTACTGTCCGACACCCCCTACCGCACGGAAGTGGCCCGGATCGGGGACCAGTTGCTCGGCCGGCTCCGGCAGCCCAGCGCGGTCTGACCCGTCCTGATCCGGTTCGGCGGTTCAGCGGCAGGCCGTCAGGACGGTGAGCGGAACGCCGTCAGGACTGGAGGAACGCCAGGACCGCCAGGACCCGGCGGTGGGTTTCCTCGGCCGGGGGCAGGTCGAGCTTGGCGAGGATGTTGCCGATGTGCTTGCCGACCGCGGCCTCGGAGACCACGAGCCCGCGGGCGATCGCGGCGTTGGAGCGGCCCTCGGCGACCAGCGCGAGGACCTCCCGTTCGCGCGGGGTGAGGCGTTCCAGGGGATCGCGGCGGTGGCGCAGCAGTTGGCGGACCACCTCGGGGTCCACCACGGTGCCGCCGTCGGCGACCTGGTGGAGGGCTGCCACGAACTCCTCGACCCGGCCGACCCGGTCCTTGAGCAGGTAGCCGACGCCGGTGCCGTCGCCGGTCTCCAACAGCTCGGTGACGTAGGAGCGTTGGACGTACTGGCTGAGCACGAGGACCGGGAGCGCGGGCGTCGCGCGGCGCAGGGCGACGGCGGCGCGCAGCCCCTCGTCGGTGAAGCCGGGCGGCATGCGGACGTCGGTCACCACGACGTCCGGGCGGTGCGCGGCGACGGCGGCGCGCAGCGCGTCGCCGTCGCCGACCGCGGCGACCACCTCGTGGCCGAAGCGCGCCAGCAGTCCGGTCAGCCCCTCGCGCAGCAGCACGCTGTCCTCGGCGAGCACTACCCGGAGCGGACGGTCGACGGCGTCATCTCGCACGGCAGCTCCACTCTCAGCAGCGTCGGTCCGCCGGGAGGGCTGGACAGTTCGAGTCTTCCATCCAGCACCGATACCCGGTCGGCGAGGCCGATCAGGCCCGAACCCCGGCCGGCCGAGGCGCCGCCGCGCCCGTTGTCGCCGACCTCGACCGTGAGGCGGCCCGCGGCGTACCTGCCCACCACGCCGGCCCGGGTCGCGCCGCTGTGCCGGGCGATGTTCGTGAGCGCCTCGCACACCACGAAGTACGCGGTGGCCTCGACCGCGTCGGGCAGCCGGCCCGGCAGGTCGAGGGAGACGTCCACCGGCACCGCCGACCGGTCGGCGACATCCGGGATCGCCGCCGGCAGGCCGTAGTCGGCCAGCACCTTGGGGTGGATGCCGCGGATCAACTCCCGCAGCGCGAGGAGGACTTCGCCGGCCTCGTCGTGTGCCTTCGCGATCAGGTCCGCGACCGGACCCGGCGGGGCGTCCAGGCGGGCGAGGCCGAGGGTCATGGTCAGTGCCACCAGCCGCTGCTGGGCGCCGTCGTGCAGATCGCGCTCGATACGGCGCCGCTCCGCCTCGAAGGCGTCCATCAACCGGCCCCGGGAGCTGGCGAGTTCCACGATCCGGCGGCCCAGCGCGTCGTCGCGCGGCGACGTGAGCAGCCGGGTGAGCCCGGCACGTGCGCCGGCCAGCGGGCCGAGCACGTATCCGACGACGCCGAGCAGCACCACCCCCAGCAGCGCCGCGCCGAGCGCCTCGGGATACGACGACACGCTCCACGTCTTGAGCACCCTGTACTGGCGTCCGTGGCCGACCGTCGCCACCAGGACGGGGGTGGCGATCAGGCCCAGCGCCACGGCCAGCGCGACGCCCGCGGCCAGCAGGTCCAGCGGCCACAGCACGACCGCGAACAGCAGCGTGTACGCCAGCTCCCGCCAGGTCGCCTGCTCCCGGTACCGGGTGCGCAGCAGCGCGACGACGCCCGGCCGGCCCGGCGGCCGGTGGCCGCTCGGCGCCGGGTCGGCGTCGATCAGCCGCAGCCGCCACCGTTCGACGGCCGCCACCGGGATGCCCACCAGGCCGAGCAGGGCCAGCAGCGGCAGCCCGACCAGCACCAGGGTCAGCCCGCCGGCGACCACCGCGTACCCGGCGATCACCACCAGCGCGGCCAGCCCCACCGGAGCGCTGCTCAGCAGGTAGCCCGCCGCCCGCCAGGGCCACGAGGTCAGCAGGTAGTCGGGCCGGGCCAGGGCCTGCCAGACGTTGCGGGAGCGCATCCGCCCACCGTAGAAGAGCGGTTCGGGGCCAGGCGATCCCGCTGGACCGAACTCCGCGGTAGTGCCTGCCCTACCCCGAACCCGTCCCGCCCGCACGCCGCGTGGCCGCCGTGACCGTCAACTTCCCCTTGTTCAGGGCTTGTCCATCCCACCCCCCACCAGCCGTACTACCAGCCGTACGGCCTTGTCCGGTGGGTCTGGGCCCACCCCAGGACTCGGTCCTGCCCTCCTGCGCCCCGCCGCGCCCGGCGCTTGGGTGAGAGGCATGGCGAACGAAGCGGTCCAACTGCGCTCGGTGAGCAGGACATACGGGTCGAGGGACGCGCGGGTCACCGCGCTCGACGACGTGACACTGGGCTTTCCGGCCGGAACCTTCACCGCGGTGATGGGCCCGTCGGGGTCGGGCAAGTCGACGCTGCTGCAGTGCGCGGCGGGGCTCGACCGGCCGACGTCCGGGGCGGTGCTGCTCGGCGGTACCGACCTGACCGGGCTGAGCGAGACGGAGTTGACGCTGCTGCGCCGCCGGCGGGTCGGCTTCGTCTTCCAGTCGTTCAACCTGCTGCCCGCGCTGACCGCGGAGCAGAACGTCGCGCTGCCGCTGCGGCTTTCCGGGCGGCGCCCGGCGAAGGGCGCCGTGCCGGAGGCGCTGGCCCGGGTCGGCCTCGCCGAGCGGGCCCGGCACCGCCCGGCCGAGCTGTCCGGCGGCCAGCAGCAACGGGTCGCGCTGGCAAGGGCGTTGATCACCCGGCCCGAGGTGCTGTTCGGCGACGAGCCGACCGGCGCGCTGGACTCCGCGGCGAGCCGCCAGGTGCTGGCCATGCTGCGGGCCATGGTCGACGACGACGGCCGGACCGTCGTCATGGTCACCCACGACCCGGTCGCGGCCTCCTTCGCGGACCGGGTGCTGTTCCTCACCGACGGCCGGCCGAGCGGCGAACTGGACTCCCCCACCGCCGAGTCGGTCGCCGCCCGCATGGCCCGGCTGGAGGCGGCGGCGTGTTGAGCACCGCGCTGCGGACCCTGCGGGCCCGCTGGGTCACCTTCGCCGGCAGTTTCGTCGCCCTCGCAATCGGGGTGGGCCTGATCACGACGACGGGCCTGGCGCTCGCGTCCGGTGCGCACGCCCCGCACCGCGGCCCGGAGCGGTTCGCGTCCCCCTCGGCGCCGGTGGTCGTGCACGGCGCCGACACCCTGCGGGTGCCGACGCCGATCGGGGTACGGACCGCGGAACTGTCGCAGCCCCGGCCGGTGCCGCCCGGCCTGGTCGCCGCGCTGGCGAAGCTCGGCAGGGTCACCGCGGACCGGTCGTTCGCGGTGAGCGCCGCGAGCGGCCGGGCCGGTGCCGACCGCCTCGTCCTCCCTGACGACTCCGGCAGCCCTGACAGCCCCGAGAGAGCTGACAGCGCTGACGGCCCGACCGAACTGACCGGCCACCCCTGGGCGTCCGCCGGCTTCGCCGGTTACCGGCTCACCGCGGGCCGCGCGCCGGCCGCGCCGGACGAGGTCGTCGTCTCCGGCGCCTGGGCCCGCCCGGGGCAGCGGATCGCGATGCGCGCGGCCGGGAGCGTACGGACCAGGACCGTGGTCGGCACGGTCGCCGCTCTTCCCTTCGAGCGGGCGGTGTTCTTCACCGGCGCCGAGGCGGCCCGGCTCTCGCCGCGCGTCCACGACGTGGTGGTGGCGGCGCCCGCCCGCGCGGTGGCCTCCGCGGTCGCCGCGGACCCGGCGGCCGCCGGCGTCCAGGTGCTGACCGGCGACCGGCGGCGGCTGGCCGACCCCGACCGGAACGGCGACCACGAGGCGATGGTCGCCGTCTACGCCCTGCTCGGCACCGCGGGCGGGGTCACCGGCTTCGTGTCGGTGTTCGTGGTGGCGTCGACGTTCGCGTTCTCCGTCGCCCTGCGCAGGCGGGAGTTCGGCCTGCTGCGGACCGCGGGGGCGACCCCGCGGCAGGTCCGCCGGATGGTGTGCGCCGAGGCGTTCGCGGTCGGGGTGCCGGCGTCGGCGGCGGGCTGCGTGCTCGGCGGATACGGCGCTCCGTGGCTGGCCCGGACGCTGGTGAGGCAGCGGGTCGCGCCGCGGTGGTTCGCGATCGGCGGGGCGGCCTGGCCGTACGGGGCGGCGTTCGGCACCGGTCTGCTGGTCGTCCTGGCGGGGGTGTGGGCGGCCGGCCGGCGGGCGGGACGGGTCGCGCCCACCGAGGCGCTGCGGGACGCGGCCCTCGACCACCGGGTCATGGCGCCCGGCCGCCTGGTCGCGGGCGGCGCGATGCTGCTGGGCGGCGGCTGGCTCCTGGTGTCGGGCCTGGTGGCCGACCCGGGCGGGGCGCTGCACCGCAAGGCGTACACCGTGCAGCCGATGGTGCTGATCACCGCGGTCGCGCTGCTCGCGCCGGCGGTGGTGCGACCGCTGGTCCGGCTGCTGGCGTGGCTGCCGGCCAGGCTGCCCGGCGCGACCTGGATGCTCGCCGGGGAGAGCGCCGCGGCGGCCGTCCGCCGCAGCGCGGCCCTCGCGGCGCCGGTGCTGATGTCGGTGGCGCTGGCCGGGTCGCTGCTGGGCGCGGCCGCGACCGTCGACGCGGCCAAGGCGGCGGAGGCGCGCGGGCAGAGCGCCGCCGACTTCGTGGTCACCGCCGCCGACGGCGCGGGGTTCGCCCCGGCGACCGTCGCCCGGGTCGCCGCGGTGCCCGGCGCCGACGCGGCCGCGTTCGCCCCGTCCACCGTGCACACCCTGGAGGACGGGGTGGCCCTGGTCGCGGACCAGGCCGAGGCGGTCTCCCCGGCGGGGCTGGCGGCGGTGGCGCGTCCGCCCGTCGTCGCGGGCCGGTTGGCGGCGCTCGACGACGACTCGATCGTCGTCAACGAGGAGTGGGCCGACCACACGGTGGGTCACCGCGTGCGGGTGTGGCTGGGCGACGGCACGCGCAGGTCGCTGCGGATCGCGGCGGTGCTGCGGCAGGGCACCGGCGACAACGGCGTGTACGTCACGCCCGCGAACGGTGCGGGCTCCGCCGTGCGGCGGATCGACGTGCGGCTGCGGCCCGGCGCGGACCGCGCCACCGTCGTGACGGCGCTGCGGGACGCGGTGGCGCCGGCCGGCGGGCTGGTACGGACGGCGGACCGGTGGATGTCGGCGCGGTACCCGCGGACCGGCCGGCAGACCCTGACCGGCTTCTGGCTGGTGCTCGGCATCGCCCTGCTCTACACGGGCATCGCGCTGGCGAACACGACGGTGATGGCGACCGCCGACCGCTTCCGCGACCTCGCGGCGCTGCGGCTCGCGGGCGCGACCGTACGGCAGGTGCTGTGGCTTCTGGCCGCGGAGTCGCTGCTGGTGGTCGCCGTCGGCGTGCTGCTGGGCGGCCTGGTGACGGGCCTGGACCTCGCCGGTGTCCGGGTGGCCCTCGCGCTGCTGTCGGTACGGTCCGCCGTGGTGGTGCCGTGGGGCACGGTCGGCGCGGTGGCCGGGGCGTGCGCGGTGCTCGCCGTGGCGTCCGCGCTGGTCCCGGCGGCGGTCCTGCTGCGCCGCGGCCCGCTCGGGGCGGCCGGGACCCGCGAGTGATCCGGCGCCGGTCCGCGGGGCCTCGCGGGGCCGAAGCGGGTGCGGTGTACCGGGTGCCGGTGCCGGGTACGCCGGATACGCCGGGTACGGCGAAACGGATGCCGTGCGCGGCGAACCGGGCGCCCCGCGGACGGCGTCCAAGCTATTCCAGGGGAGGCGGAACAGATGGAACTGACGTTGGCGGAAGAGCTGTTGCTCCTCTCCAGGAACGAGCAGTCCGGTCGGCTCGCCGCGGGCGAGGCGGTGTCGTTCGGCGTGGCGGGGGCCGTGCTGATGGAACTGGCGCTGGACGGGCGGATCGGGGTGCGCGACAACCGGCTGGTCGCGCTCGACGGCGGGTCCGGCGCGCTCGCCGTACGCCAGGCCGGGCCGGCCGCGGAGGAGTTGTGGAAGCGCATCCGCGAGCAGCGGCGCCCGCGGCGGGCCGCACGGTGGGTGGGCTCCGCCAGGAACGACAAGGCGTACCAGAAAGTGCGGACCGGGCTCCGCGACCGCGGCATCGTGCACGCCGAACGCCACCGCGTCCTCGGCCTGTTCCCCGCCACGCGCTGGACCGAGGCGGACCCCGTGCCGGGCGTCGAGATCCGCGACCGCGTCGCCCGGGCGGTGAGCGGCGGCGACGCCGACGAACGCACCGTCGCCCTCGTCCTGCTCGTCGACGCCTCCGAACTGTCCACGCGGGTCTTCCCGCGGATCGACCGGCGCACCCGCAAGGACCGGTTGCGGAAGTTCGCCGCGGGTCCCTGGGCGAGCGAACCGGTCGGGGAGGCCGTCCGGGCGGTCACGAAGGGCGTCACCGGCGCCCTCTCCTCGGCCCGCGCCGCCCAGGCGGCGAACAACTGACGTGCGCCGGCCGCCCGGCTCAGCTCGGTACGGGCTCGGGTTCGGGACGGCCCGAGGGCGTCTCGTCGAGGTCGCTGAGGGCCAGGTCCTTCGATTCGCGCAGCACCAGGGTGGTCGCGATGCCGAGGACGAAGCAGATGCCGGCGATCAGGGTGACCACCCGCAGCCCGTAGTGGTCGAGTGCGATCGGGGTGATGAGCGCGCCCAGGAACGCGCCGATCTTGGCGATGCCCGCGGACAGGCCGTGGCCGGTGGAGCGGACGGCGGTGGGGTAGGTCTCGGCGGCGAGCAGCATGGTGGTGTAGTTCGGGCCGAGCGCGATGCCGAACAGGGAGATCCCGAAGACGAGGGCGAACGGGACGACGGTGTGGGTGAGCCCGCCGATGGCGGAGATCAGCAGCATCGACAGGGCGCTGCATCCGAAACCGATGATCTGGAGCCGGCGCCGGGGTATCCGGTCGAGCAGCGCGAGGCCGACGATCGCTGCGGTGAGGCTGAAGCAGACCACGAGGACCGCGTTGATGGCGATGTTGCGGATGGTGGTGGCCTGCGGCGTGATGCTGGCGATCAGCAGCGGCTGGCTGACCGAGTTGCCGTAGACGGCGACGTTGAAGAAGAACCAGGCGCCGGCGGTGCCGAGCAGGGCGAGCAGGAAGCGCCGGCCGCGCAGTACCGAGGTCAGGGACGGGCGCGGCGTGCCGGAGTTCCGGGTCTCGCGGGCCACGGTGTGCCCGGAGTAGTCGGCGAGGTCGTCGGCGGCCCGCGCCGCGTCGCCGGCCACGTTCAGGGTCCAGCGGGGCGACTCGGGCATGTGCCTGCGGTTCCACAGGACGAAGAGCGAGGGCAGCGCGCCCAGCCCCAGCACGATCCGCCAGGCCATGTGGTCGGGGGTGCCGACCGCGAGGATCAGCAGCGCCACCAGGTAGGCGGCGACCTGGCCGAGCACGTAGAACAGGAAGGTCGTGCCGACCAGCCGGCCCCGGTTGCGACGGTTGGCGAACTCGGTCATGATCACGCCGCTCGCGGGGTAGTCGCCGCCGATGCCCAGGCCGAGGATCAGCCGTCCGGCCAGCAGGATCGCGAAGTTCGGGGCGAACGCCGACACCAGGGCGCCGACGATCATCAGCACCGCTTCGAGCCCGTAGATCCGGCGCCGGCCGAGGAGGTCGCCGAGGCGGCCGAAGACGAGGGCGCCGACCGCGACCGCCAGCAGGGTGGAGCTGGTGACCAGCGAGACCTGGCCGGAGTCGAGCCCGAACTGCGGCTTGACCAGCAACATCACGGTGCCGATCACGTTCAGGTCGTAGGAGTCGGTGAAGAAGCCGGCGCCGGCGACGACGGCGGCCTTCAGGTGGAAGGTGCTGAGCGGGGCGTCGTCCAGGGTCTTCTGGACGCCGGCGGGGCGGGCGATGGTCGTGGTGGCGGCGGCGGTCACAGCGTGTCCCCCAGGTCATGAGCGTCCATGAGCGCGGGCAGGGCCGCCACGCTGTCGCGGAGGTGGGTGCGGGTGCGGTCGGGGCAGGCCGATGGGAGCGGAGTTCGCACAGTCGTCCTTCGTGGTGGTGTGCGCGAGGTGGTGGGTTCGCGTGCGGAGGCCGCGGACTGCGGGCGGGGACGGTCACGGGGTGCGCCGGCTCGCGGTTGAGTAGGACTGTCGCAGCGGCCCAGAAGGGCGTCAACGTCTTGTACTTACAAGTCATCGACTGTTCACCTGGAACCAACGCGATGAATCCGGACCAATCGACCCCATCGGCCCCTTGGATCACACCGATCACACACGACGCCTCGCCCTATGATGACAAGATCGGTTACCCCGGCGATCCGGGGCCACGGATCGGGAGAATTCGCCCGCCTGTAGGGTCAGGCGTGTGAAGGAGTCTCTGCACAGCGCCATGGCAGCCGAGTTGCGTCGGCGCATCCGAAGCGGCGAGATCGGGGTCGGGGAGTCACTGCCCTCGGAGGCCGACCTCTGCGAGGAGTTCTCCGCCTCGCGCACCCCGGTACGGCAGGCGCTGGCGACGCTGCGCGAGGAGGGCCTGATCAGCGGCGGCCAGGGGAAGCGCTCCATGGTCCTGGACGCCGTGCCGTCCCAGCCGTTCGGGTCGTTCCTGTCCTTCACCATGCGCGCCGAGCTGACCGGACACGTCCCGGGCCAGCGCCTCCAGGAGATCGCCCTGCGCCGCCCCGACCCGGCGGTGGCCGCCGCCCTCCAGATCGGCGCCGACGACCTGGTGGTCCAGCTCCTGCGGCTGCGCCTGCTCAACGGCCGCCCGGCCATGCTGGAGCGGATGACCTACACCGAGTCGGTCGGACGGCCGCTGATGAGCGCCGATCTCGACGCGGGCTCGATCTACGCGCTGCTCACCGAACTGGGTACGGATCTCGCCTCGGCCCGGCACACCTTCGACGCGGTGGCCGCCGACGCCACCGACGCCGAACTGCTCGACGTGGCACCGGGGTCGGCGCTGCTGCGGGAGCGGCGTCTGACCACCGACTCCCAGGGCGTGCCGATCGAGTGGTCCGACGACCGCTACCGGCCGGACGTGGCCACCGTGACGGTGACCAACACCCGTAGTACGCGCACCGCGAGGCTCTGACCGCGCGGGGCCCCGGCTTCGGCGCCGGGGCCCCGGTTCACCGGCAAGGCGCGAACCGCCTCAAAGGCGCGGCGCCACGGCCTGCCGCGGCGCCGCGGCTCCGCGGGCGGCCGCGAGCGCGGCGTCCATCCGGTCCAGCCCGTACGTTCCCCCCACCAGGTCGGCGAACGGATAGCCGCGGTGGTGTGCGGCGAGGAACCGTACGGCGGCCGCGAGGTCCACCGGGCGGTAGTTGTGCACGCCGACCACGGTGTGCAGCCCGCGGACCACCCGCTCGGGGTCGAGCGCCACGGTCGCGCCCGGTGACACCGAACCGACCAGCACCGCCGTACCGCCCACCGCGAGGGCGTCCAAACACCGCTGCACCGCGGTCGAATGGCCGGAGAACTCCATCGCGACATCGGCCTCCCCCGGGGTGGACGAGCCGTCGTGCACCTCGGCCGCGCCGAAGGTGAGGGCCTGGTCGCGCCGGGCCGGATCGGGGTCCACCGCGGCCACCCGCGCGCCCGCCGTGGTGGCCATGGCCACCGCCGTCAGACCGAGCATCCCGGCTCCCGTCACCAGCACCCGCCGGCCCTCCAGCGGGCCCGCGGCGGCGATCGCCGCGGCGACGGTCGCGGTCGCGCAGGACGCCGGACTGGCCACCTCGTCCGGCAGGTCGGCGGGCACCGCGACGACCGCCGTGCCCGGCAGCACGACGCAGTGGGTGGCGAACCCGCCGGTCAACGGCGCGCTCTCGACCAGCGGTTCGTGCCCGTATTTCCGCAGACCCAGGCACTTGTGCGGCAGTCCCCGCGCGCAGCGTTCGCAGCCGCCGCAGGACGCGGTGACCGACCAGACCACCCTCGTGCCGGGCGTCACCGGCGACCCGTCCACGCAGCGCACGCCGCCCGCGCCCACCCCGAGCACCGTGCCCACCTGCTCGTGGCCGAGCAGCGCGGGCACCGGGGAGGGACGCCGGCCCGACACCGTATGGAGGTCGCTGCCGCAGACCGTGGCCAGGTCGATCCGCACCAGCAGCTCTCCGGACCCCGGAACGACGGAGGTGCGGTCCGAGACCACGGAGAACGGGCTCCCCACCCCGTCCCAGCGGGCATAGCGGACCGGGACGGTATCCATCGAAGACGTCATGGACTGAACTTGTCATGACGGCAGGCAGAAATCAAAGACCTATAGCTACAGCTTGGCTTATTATTCACCCTGTCAGCACCGGACCGCCTCGATCCCCCGCTCGCCCACCATGCGCCGCCATGCACCGCCGAGCCCCCGCCGCACCGCGCCCTATGGGGGAAAACCGCGCCCAGCAACGGAATTGACGCCGATCATGGCGGCCATCCGCTCGACAGCCGTTCACCTGCCGGACAGCCAATGTGTCATGACAGGTGAAGGTGTGATGCGCCAAGTTCTGCATAGCCAGATCCCAGCAGCCGCGGGACCCCACCCCGCGCTGCCCGACGAAAGGTCTGTCCATGTCCCCGATCACCCGCAGAACCCTGCTCGGCTCGGCCGCCGCCGTCGGCGCGGGCACCGCGCTGGGCGGGCTGCCCCTCGGCGTCCAGAAGGCCATGGCGGCCTCCACCGGATCGGGTTCGCTCTCCTCGGTCGAGCACGTCGTGATCCTGATGCAGGAGAACCGCTCGTTCGACCACTACTACGGAACCCTCCGAGGCGTACGCGGCTTCGGCGACACCTCGCCGCTGCGCTTCCCGAGCGGCTCGAACGTCTGGAACCAGGACACCAAGGGCTCGGCGGGCGGCGGCGGCATCCTCCAGCCCTGGCACCTCGACACCTCGGTCTGCGACGCCCAGCAGGTCAAGGACCTCGACCACTCCTGGTCCGGCACCCACGCGGCCTGGAACAACGGCCTGAACAACAACTGGGTCCCGAACAAGTCCGGTTACGCCATGGGCTACTACACCCGCGCCGACGTGCCCTTCCACCACGCGCTGGCCGACGCCTTCACCATCTGCGACCAGTACTTCTGCTCGGTCCAGGGCCCCACCCACCCCAACCGGCTCTACCTGTGGACCGGGATGATCGACCCGGCGGGCACGGCCGGCGGCCCGGTCACCGTCAACGTCGAGAGCGGCTGCTCCTGGACCACCTACCCGGAGATGCTCCAGGACGCCGGCGTCTCCTGGCGGGTCTACCAGGAGGCGGACAACTACGACTGCAACCCGCTCGCCTGGTTCACCCAGTTCGTGAACGCCCCCACCACCTCCCCGCTGTACACCCGCGGCATGGCAAGGGTCGCGAGCATCACCTCCGCGATCAGCGCCGACATCGCGGCCGGCACCTTCCCCACCGTCTCCTGGGTGGTCGCCCCCACCGCCAAGTCCGAACACCCCGCCTACCGCCCGGCCGACGGCGCCGACTTCGTCAGCGGCGTGCTCTCCGCCATCGCCGCCGACCAGGCCACCTGGGACTCCACCGTCGTCTTCTACAACTACGACGAGAACGACGGCTTCTTCGACCACGTCGCGCCGCCCGTCCCCGCCCCCGGCACCGCCGCGGAGTTCGTCGGCAGCACCCCGATCGGGATGGGCCCGCGCGTCCCGATGACCGTCATCTCCCCCTGGTCCACCGGCGGCCGGGTCTGCTCCCAGGTGTTCGACCATACCTCCCCCGTGCGGTTCGCCGAACTGGTCACCGGCGTGCGCTGCGTCAACATCTCCGACTGGCGGCGCGCGGTCAGCGGCGACCTCACCAGCGCCTTCACCTTCGGCACCGGTCCCGTCGCGTTCCCGACCGACCTGCCCGACACCGCGGCCCTGGTCGCCGCCGCCGACCGGCAGAAGTCGCTGCCGGCCCCCACGCTGCCCGCCACCGGCGCGCTGCCCGCGCAGGAGTCCGGCGACCGCCCCGCGCAGCCGCTGGGCTACGTCTTCGACACCGCGTCCTGGACCGACACCTCGACGAACCGCGTCTGGTTCGAGACCGACAACGCGGGCACCCTGGCCGGGAGCTTCACGGCCTACACGGTCAACCACCGCACCTTCCAGGCGTGGAACCTGAACTGCCCGGTCGGCGGGAGCCTCACCGACTACTTCTCCGCGAAGACCTACGGCGGCGGCCCCTACGACATCGACCTGCACGGCCCCGACGGCTACCTCCGCGGTTTCCAGGGCAACGTCCTGACCTGGACGGACACCACCAAGGCCCACCCCGAGGCCCGTGTCGTCGACAACCAGGACGGCGCCACGCTGACCCTGACCGTCAGCAACGCCGGTTCGGTCCCCACCGACTTCACCGTCCAGCCCAACGCCGCCTACCTCGCCCCTGCCGGCGCCGCCGCCACCACCCTCACCGTGGCGGCCGGCGGAAGCTCCCGGACCACGCTGAAGGCCACCTCGGCCGGCCGTTACGACTACACCGTCACCGCCTCCACCGGCGACGGCTTCGCCCGCCGCTTCGCCGGCCGCCTCTACGCGACGTCGGGATCACCCGCGCCCGCCGCCACCCATGTGCTGGTCAACCGCAACAGCGGCCTGGCCATCGACGACCCCTCCGCCTCCAAGGCCGCCGGCACCGCGCTCATCCAGTGGCCGGTCGACGGCGGCGCGAACCAGAGCTGGAGGTTCGTCCCGCTGCCCGGCGGCGTCCACAACCTCGTCAACGTGTCCTCCGGCCTCGGCATGAACGTCGCCGGTGGCAGCAGGTCGCCCGGTGCCGCGATCATCCAGTACCCGCTCCAGGGCAGCACCAACGAGCAGTGGACCACCGCCCCCGTGGGCAACGGCTACGTCACCCTCACCAGCGTCAGAAGCGGCCTCGTCCTCGGCGTCACCGGCGCCTCCACCAGCCGGAGCGCCACGCTCCAGCAGCAGGGCAACACCGGGAGCACCTCGCAGCAGTGGCTGCTGTCACCCGTGTAGGCCCCACCTCGGCGGCGCGGAACGCACGCACGCCGTTCCGTTCGCGTTCCCGTCGCCATCGCCGCCCGCCGTGCGGTCGGGCTCCGACGGCGGCGGGGCGTTCGGGCGGGGGGGTTCGGGCGGGGCGGTGGCGCGGGGGCGGACGGTCAGTCGTTGGACCAGAGGAGGTCAGCGGAGCTGCCGCAGGCGGTGGTGGTCGCGTACGCGCCGACGGTGGTGTCGTTCTGCAGGCACTGGCCGGCCGAGACGTTCTGGAGGGTGGTGCCGGAGGAGGTCGAGCGGCCGAGCTTCCACCGGTCGGCGTCGGAACTGCCGCAGGAGACCACGTAGCTGAAGTTGTCCCCGCTGCCGGCAAGGCAGTTGCCGCTGCCGGCGTTCCGCAGTTCGAAGGTGCCGCCGGACACCGCGGCGTAGGTCCACTTGAAGGGGCCGCTGGAGCCGCAGCTCGCCAGGTAGGCGGAGGTGCTGTGGTTGACGTCGTAGGCGAGGCAGTGCCCGTCCAGGGCGGACACCAGCCGGTGGGTGCCGCTCGCGGTGATGGTGGAGCCCGAGCCGGACGAGCCGGTGGAACCCGAGGAACCGCCGGCCGAACCGCCGGAGCTGCCCGAACCGCCGGAGCTGCCCGAGGTCTTCGAGCCGCCGGACCCGCCCGAGCCCGACGAGGACCCGCCGGTACGGCCGGCCGAACCCGAGCCGGCCCGCGTGCCCGAGGTCCCGGTGCCGGCCGCGCCGGCGTGCGTGCCGCCCGAGGTGGACGTCGCGCCCTTGGAGGGCGAAGGCCCCCTCCTGACAGCGGAGTTGGACCCGGAGGGCGTCGCGGAGCCGGTCGACGTGCCGGTGCTGGGCAGGGCGGCCGCCGTGCCGCCGCCACCGGACGGTGAGTGCGCGTCGTGGTCCTTCGGCGTGAGCAGGTACGGGGTGAGCGCCACCGCACCGCCGGTCGCGACGACCACCAGGGGAATCACCAGGACGCGCGGCAGCCGCAACCTGCGCCGCTCGGGCTCGGGCTCGGGCACGGGCGCGGGCGCGAGTTCGGGCGCGGGCTCCGGATCAGGCTGGGGTCCGGGCTTCGGGCCCGAGGGGCCGGGTCCGGGCTCGGAACCCGGGGGCAGTTCAACGGCGGCCTCCGTCGCCCGCTCCCCCGCCTCCGGTTCGGGGACCCGCTTCGCCGACTCGCGGCGCGTGGCCAGCAGTTCGCGCACGCGCGGCGGCCAGGGCGGCACGCCGGCGGCGACGTGCGACGCGGCCCGCGCCGCCAACTCCGCTGCGGTGGGCCGGTCTTGAGGCTCGCGCGCGAGGCAGTCGGCGACCACCGTCGCCAGTTCCGCGTCGACCGCACGAAGCGGCGCGAGGTCCGGCTCCTGGTGGATGATGCGGTAGAGCATCTGCACGCCGCCGCCGTCCCCGTACGGCGGCTGCCCGGTCGCCGCGTACCCCAGCAGGCAGCCCAGGGCGAACACGTCCGTGGCACCCGTCAAATCCCGTTGGCTGGAAGCCTGTTCCGGCGACATGTACGCGGGGGTGCCGATCACCATCCCGGACTGGGTCAACCGGCTCTGCTCCAGCGCCATCGCCACCCCGAAGTCGATCAGGGTGAGCCCGTCCGCGCGCAGCATCACGTTCGACGGCTTGAGATCCCGGTGCACGATGCCGACCTCGTTCACCACCGCCAGGCCCGCCGCGGCCTCCCGCAGCAGCAGCCAGACGTCCGCGACGGGCATCGGTCCGCCGTTGACCCGCAGCGCCTCGTCCAGGGTGATACCGGGAATGTGCGCGGTGGCCAGCCAGGGTGGCCGCGACTCCCGGTCGCTGTCCAGGAGTTCGGCGCTGACTCCCGCGGGCAGGCGGGCCAGGTTGTCGAGTTCGTGGCCGAAGCGCCGCCGGAACCCCTCGTCGTCGGTCAGATGCGGGTGCACCTGCTTGACCGCGGCGAACCGCCCGCCGGCCAGGCCCAGGTAGACCCGCCCCATCCCGCCCGACCCGAGCCGGCCCAGCAGGGTGAAGGGGCCGATCCGGCTCGGGTCGTTCTCGGCGAGTGGCTCGGCTCCCATCCCACTCGGGCCACTTCCGTCTCCCCCGTACGCAGTCATGCGCAGCAGGCTAGTCAAGCCCGTACGCCGTGTCATGCCGGAGCCGGTGGGGCGCGGCCCCATGTCCCGTACGGCCCAGGCGCGTTCGCCGTGCGCTCGGACCGCTCCGGGACGGACGTGATCGGGACGCCCGGGCTCCCCCGTAGGGCGGCGGGTCAGGCGGCTGGTCAGGCGGCGGGTCAGGCGCCCGCGGCGGTACGGCGGGCCGTACCGGCCAGGGCGGCGGCCCCGGTCATGACGGCCAGGAGCGCACCGGTGAACCAGAGCATCGCCGTGGTGACCGGCAGGGAGCGGGTCGCGACGCCGAGGCCGACGACGGGGACGATCAGCCCGAGGTAGGCGATCAGGAAGAGCCCGGCCAGGGCGGAACCGCGCTGCGCGGGAGCGGACTTGGCGATCACGGTCCCGATCGCGGACTTGAACAGCACGCCCGCGCCCGCGCCGGCCAGCGCGCCGCCGGCCAGGAACGCGGCGAGGTCGGCCCGCTCCATGCCGGCGGCCAGGACGACCAGCCCGGCGGCCTCGCCGAGGAGGCCGACGGCCAGCCGTATGCCCGCCGTCACACGGGTGGTGGCGGACTGGGCGAGCGCCGCGGTGCCGAAGACCATGAAGACGACGACCCCGGCGAGCAGGCGGCTGGGGTGATGCAGCGGGCCGGCGACGAAGGCCGGGGCGAGCGAGGAGAACATGCCGAACACCGCGAAGGCGCTGAACGCGGAGACGACGGCGGCGAGATAGCCGGTCCGGCCGCCGGAGGGGACCGAGACGGTCTGCGGCCGCCAGGCCGGCCGCTGCGGCAACTCCTCGACGGTCTCGGGGGCGGCGGCCACGGCGACGATGCCCAGGAGCAGCAGGATCGCGAAGACCAGGTACGGGGTGCGGAGCGGCTCGGTGACGAACTGGGCGAGGAAGCCGGCCACCAGCGGGCCGACCCCGAGACCGCCGATGTTCGCGGCCGTCGAGACCACCTCGAAGCGCCCGCGGCCGGCACCGGGACGGCCGGCCGCGTGCAGTTCGTGCAGGTGGGCGGTGGCCGTGGCGGTGATCATGCCGACGCCCAGTCCGGTGACGAACCGCGCCACGATCAGGCCGGGCAGCGCCGGCCAGGACAGGAACAGCACGGCGGCGACGGCTTCGAGGGCCAGCGCCGGGATCAGCACCCTCTTGCGGCCCACCCAGTCCGAGATGTGCCCGGCCAGCATCAGGCTCGCGACCACACCGACCGCGTAGACCGCGAACACGACGGTGATCGTGAAGGTCGAGAAGCCGTCGCGCCGCTGGTAGAGCGGATAGAGCGGGGTCGGCACCGTCGAGAAGGCCATCGAGGTCAGGAACACGGCGGCGATGAGCCAGAAGCCGACGGAGTGCCGGCGGGAGCCGCGGCCGGCCGGATCGGCTTCGGGGTACGCCTCCGGTGAGGGGGCGGGGCCGGGCGCCTTGCCGGTCGTGCCGGTCTTCGTCTCGGATGCCGTCTGGGGTGCCGTCTCGGTCGTCATGTCTGTCCTCCGTGGCTCGACGACACCACGGTGCGCCTCGCGGGTCCATCACGTCCAACAATCGTTTCTGCTGGCAATCAGCACGTCGAATGATGAATATGAGAGGATCGCGGCCATGGAGCTCAGGCATCTGGAGTACTTCGTGGCCGTCGCGGAGGAGCTCAGCTTCACCCGGGCCGCCGAGCGCCTGCACGTGGTGCAGTCCGGGGTGTCCGCGACCGTGAAGGCACTGGAGAGGGAACTCGGCGTCCCGCTGCTCGACCGCACCTCGCGCCGGGTGGAGCTGACCGACGCCGGGACCGCGCTCCTGCCCAAGGCCCGGGACGCGCTCGACGCCGTCGAGGACGCCCGCGACACCGTGGGCGAGGTGACCGGGGGCCTGCGCGGCACCGTGCGGATCGGCACACTGACATCCGTCGCGCTGATCGACCTGCCCGGCCTGCTCGGGCAGTTCCACCGCCGCCACCCGGACGTGGCACTGCGGCTGACGGCGGCCCCGACCGGCTCGGGCGGTCTGGTCGCCTCGCTCGCCGAAGGAGCCCTCGACCTCGCCTTCGTCTCCCTGCCCGGGCCGCCCCCGGCGGGCGTGCGCCTGCACGAACTGACCTTCGCCCCGCTGGACCTGGTCGTGCCGGCCGGGCACCGGCTCACCGAGCGGGCGTCGGTGGCGATGGCCGAACTGGCCGACGAGCGGTTCGTGGACTTCCCCCTCGGCTACGGCAACCGCAGCGTCACCGACCGGGCGTTCGCCACCGCCGGGCTGAGCCGGCAGGTGGCCATCGAGATCACCGACATCTCCACCGGCGCGGCCTTCGTCCGGCAGGGCCTGGGCATCGCCCTGCTGCCGCGGTTCGTCATCCCCGCGCGCGACGACATACGGCAGCTGGCGGTCACGGACGCCGACCTGCGCTGGCCGGTGTCGCTGGCCGTCTCCGACACCCGACGGCTCGGGTCCGCCGCTCGGGCCCTGGCCGCGATGGCGACCGTAGCCGCCGCGGTGGACCCGCCACCGCAGCGGACGACGGCCGGCTGAGCGGACGGCGGGCGGCTCCGTTCGGACGGCCGCCTCGACGATCGAGAAGACGGTCGAGAGGACGATCGGGGTGGGGGCGCCTCAACCCGCCTGCGGCACGCGCCCGTTGCCTTCCGCCGGTCCGGCGCGTGAGGCGCCGCCCGGTCGGAGCGACGCCAGCCAGGCCGCGGTGTCCTTGGGGTGGCCGAGGCGAATGACGTCGAGAGGCGCGAAGCGGGGATCGCGGGCACGGCGCCCGATCTCGCGCCGCCGGGGCGCGTGTTGGGACCACGCCCACCACGCCGGGTGCTCCCGGCTCAACCAGCCCGCCCACGTCTCCCTGTTGCCGCCGAAGAGCACCTCGCGCGTGACCGTACGCCGCAACGAACGCCACAGGACGCGGGGCATGACGACCCGCCGGGGATAGTCCAGCCACACCACGGTGCCGGCCCGGTCCCACAGCAGATCGCGGACCTCCGGATAGCCGAGCGAGTCGAAGACCCAGCCCGGCTCGGCGACAAGGCTCGACACGTCCTCGGCCAACCTGCCGTTGACCGCCCAGCCGGGTCCGTTGAAGTACAGCGCGTCCATCTCGTGCCAGGGCAGCCCGAGTCGGCCGCCCAGGGCCCGCGCGAGCGTCGTCTTCCCGGCACCGGTGACCCCCACCACCAAGATCCGCCTCACGACGCCATCGTCCCCCTTCTCCCCGAAGTCTTCGCGCCGGTAACCGGGTTGCCCAACCCGTTCCTCAACTCGGCACCCTGAAGCGGCACTCCCGGGTCCCGCGGGTCATCCGGGGACGACGGGCGTGGCGAGTTCCGGGCAGCAGAGGTGGACCGTGCCGGCGGGGCGGGCCGGGAAGGAGTGGTCGAGCCGCCATCCCTGCTCCGCCGCCACGCGCAGGACGGCGTGCGCGCCCGCGCCGCGGAAGTGCCAGGGCCGTACCGCGATCCGGCGCAGGACGCGGCCGGACTCGTCGGCCTGGTAGCCCCTGGCGGGGTTCCTCTCGGTCTCGGTGCGGATCTGCTCGGGCAGGTACGCCCGCAGGTGGGCGAGGTAGGCGTCGGCGCTGCCCCGCAGTTCCAGGGCGCGCAGCCGCGGCAGGAAGACGAAGGTGAGCAGCGGCATCGCGAACCGGCGCGGCAGCGGCCCCCACGGCGTTCCCGGGTACGGCGCGGGCCCGTACGGGTCCGGCACACCGGTGTGCTGCGGTGGCGGGATCAGCCGGAAGAAGTGCACCGCCTCGGCCGGCTTCTTGGTGGCGTCCCAGTCCATCGACCAGCCGCGTCGCCGGGCGAGTTGGTCGAGCGCGGCCGAGTCCAGGCCGCGGTAGTGCTCCACCGGCAGTTCGCACTTCGCGCGCCGTACGCCGCTGGGCGGGAGTTCGGAGACGGCCCAGCCGCTGCTCTTCTCCGCCTTCGTGAAGCGCTCCGCGAGGCGGGAGTCGGTGAACGGCGCCCAGCTCTCGACCCGGCCGCTCCACTCCGCGCGCAGCCGCCGCCAGGAGATCCCGGTCTTCGTGAAACCGAACACCCCTTCCGACAGGCCGACGTTGGCGCTGGAGCCGGTGTCGATCCAGATCACCAGGGCAAGCAGGGCGAGCGCGATCAGCGCCCACACCGGTATGTAGAGGAACTGGAACACGAACTGGGCCACCAGCCCGAACCGCGAGCGGCGCGGCGCGGCGTCGAACTGCCGTATGGCGGGCGGCTCTTGCTTGCGGTACGCCTCGGCGCCGCGCGGCTGCCAGCCACCGCTCCCGGGTGTACGGCCGTCGTCCTGCGGAAGCGCCCCGCCCTGCCCCGGCCCCTGCCCCGGCCCCGGCCCCTGGGGCGGGTATCCGGTGGTAGGCGGCGGCCCGTACCCGCCGGGTTGGGCGCCATACCCGCCCGGTGGGGCACCGTATCCACCGGACTGGGGCCCGTAGCCGCCGGGTTGAGGCCCGTAGCCGCCGGCGACCCGGGGGTCGGCTCCGGCGCCTCCGGGGTTGCCGTAGGGCCCCGGTCCTCCGGGAGGTGTGGTCATGACTCTCCTTCTCGCCTGCCGGGACGATCCTTCGGTGCGCGGCCGCCACGGGCGACGGGCGCACTCACAAGGTGTGGATCGTCAGATGCTTCTTGACCTGGTCGAAGATGCGCTGCCCCTGCGCGGACTGGGTGGCGGCGGCCGGCATCACCACATCCAGCGTGTACAGGTCGCCGTCCCCGCTGACCACGTCCAGTTCGAGTTCGCGCGCGGCCGTGTGCGCGTCGACCGACAGGTCGGTGTAGTGGACGTCGAGCCGGGCCGCGGTCTGGCCCTGCTGCGTCGCCTCGACGACCCGGCCGTCGGCGTCCTGCACCGTGTCGGAGTACTTGATCTGGCCGCCGTCCTTGTACCACTGCAGGTTGGCGTTGGCGACGCCCGCCGCGCTGTCCTTCTCGCCCTGCTTCTTGGACAGCGTCACCGTGAAGACCCCGTGCGGGTCGGTGTACGTCACCTTCTTGTCGGCGATGCTGCGCACGTAGTCGCCGGGCACCGCGACCGTGGCGTCCACGCCCCGCTCCTGGTACGACTTCCAGCCCTTGGGCAGGCCACCGCCGAACGGGGAGACGATCGCGATCACCGCCCCCGCCACCGCGACCGCGACCACCACCGCGGTGACCGCCTGCGCGCGGCGGCTGCGGCGCAGTGCCCGTACCGCCCGGCCGGCGGCGGGCTCGACGGCGCCTCCCCCGCCGGCCGAACCGGCCCCGACCACCGCGCCGGCTCCGCCGATCCCGCCGACCGCGGTGGCCACGGCCGTGCCGCCGGCCTGGGACGGAACGCGCGGCGGGTCGAGGACGGAGCGCAGCTCGTCGCCGAACCGCGCCGCGGTCGTACGCGCCGACGACTCCTTGCGCAGCACCCCCAGGATCGGCCCGGCGAGCGGCCCCGCCGCGCGCGGCGGCGGCAACTCCGCGAGCAGGACGGCCTGGAAGGTCGACGGTGTGGCCTGCCGGCGGAACGGCGACACGCCCTCCACCGCCTGGTAGAGCACGACCCCGAGCGACCACAGGTCGGACTCGGGCCCCGGCCGCTGCCCCAGCACCCGCTCGGGGGCGATGTACTCCGGCGACCCGATGAACGCCCCGGTCTCCGTCAGCGGCTCCTCGCCCTCGACATGGGCGATGCCGAAGTCGGTGAGCACCACCCGGCCGTGCCGGCCGAGCAGGATGTTCGCGGGCTTCACGTCGCGGTGCAGCACTCCGGCCTCGTGCGCGGCGACGAGGGCGCCGAGGACCGCCAGCCCGATCCTGGCCGCCTCCCGCGCCGGGACCGTCCCCTCGGCGAGCACCTCCGCCAGCGACCGGCCGCGCACCAACTCCATGACGATCCAGGGCCGGTCGTCCTCGACGACCACGTCGTGCACGGTGACCACGGAGGGATGGTCGATCCGGGCGGCGGCACGCGCCTCGCGCTGCATCCGCAGATACGCGGTCTGCCGCTGGGCGTCGGTCATGTGCTCGGGGACCCGCGGCTCCTTCACGGCCACGTCGCGGTCCACGACCTCGTCGTGCGCCCGCCACACGGTGCCCATGCCGCCGAAGCCGAGCCGCTCGACGAGGCGGTAGCGCTCACCGACCAGCCGCCCGCCGCCCGTACCACCGGCACCGGTCGGGGCGGGGGCGGACGGGGCTCCCACGGGTGGCGTGGCCGCGGCCTCCGACGCCCCCGGCGGGCTGAGTTCGTAGCTCGTCACGGTCCGTGTGGCCTCGTCTTCGGGCTGCCCGCCCGTGCCCCCGTTGGTTGCCATACCCGCATCATCCCAGCCCCGCCACCCCCCGATACGGGTCCTCCCGCGCCCGTGGCAAAGGTGTGACCGACCCGCCGCGCCGCTCCTGTCGCACCACCTCCACCAGGCGGCCCTCCTGCTCCACGCGACACGTGGAGCAGGAGGTGCACGCGACCCCTACAGCGCTGACCGGCCTTCGGCCGTTCGCCGGGCTCGCCCCGGGACGATCACCCCGCCGCACTTCCGGTGATCTTGAACGAGGAGATCGTGTCGTTGGCACCCAGGCCCGTCAGGTCCGCGTTGTCCGCCGTGAACGTCCACGAGGCGCCGGTGAAATCGCCGTCGGCGTAGGCCACCACCGTGAATCCGGCCGGCACCCGGATCGAGGAGATCGCGTCGTTGGTGATGCCCGCGGCCTCCATCTGGGAGATCGTGTAACTGCCGTCGCCCAACTTCACGCCGGTTCCGCCGTAGTTGGTGTTCGGGTAGAACGTCGGCCCGGCCACGCCGCCGGCGCCGTCCAGCCCGATCTTCACCCCGCCCAGGTGCTTGGCGGTGGTCGCGGCGGTTCCGGTCACCTGGGCGTAGGGCAACGACGTGGTGAGGGCCGAAGGCTGCTCCACCAGGTAGCTCTGGCCGGCGGTGACCGGGACGCTGAGGGTGCCGGCCGTCGTGGCGGCCACCACCACGGCGCCGGTCGACCCGTTGACGACCTCGGCCGACTTCCCGGACCACGGGTTGCGCACCTTCATGGTCTCGGTGGTGCCGGCGTGGATCGCGGCCGTGGCGAGCGTGCCGCCCTCCATCTGGACGTCGACCTTGCCGCCGTCCTGGATGAACACGGTGCCGGCGGCGTCCCAGCCGCTCGGCCAGGCGGGAGCGAACCGGAGCAGGCCGTCGTAGTCCTGCACCAGGGCCTCGTCGACCCCGGCCGCCACCCCGGCCGCCTGCTCGATGTACGACTCGGTGCCGACGGTGCTGCCCAGGTCGGCCATTCCGGAGATGTACACCTGGTGCGACTCGGTGATCCCGACCAGCCGGTTCTGCACCTCGCCGGCCAGGCCGAGTCGGGCCGCCTGGATGGCGTCCAGGCTCCAGTCGTTCCCGCCGGTGACCGGCCGGTACGTGTACGTCCGCTTGGCCAGCGCCAGCATGCTGGAGGTGTCGCTGATCACGTTCCAGGGCCAGACCGGCTCCAGCCCGATGTTCTCCGAGTTCCTGATCGTCGCCGCCGGCTGGTACGAGTCGGCGATCACGTCCGCGCCGGCCGCGTCGTCCGCGGGGGTGAGCAGTTGGGTCCTGGTCGCCTCGTCCGTGCGGGCGTAGGGCGGCAGTTCACCGAGGGCGGTCTGCAGTTGGGACACCAGCGAGGCGTCGGTGCCCAGCTTCTGCGCCGCGCTGATCACCGCCGGGAAGAGCGCCTGGTCCGCGACGATGTCGGTGGTCGGGTCGGTGACCGCCCACTGCGTCTCGTGCGCGTTCGCGGTGGCGTGCAGCAGGCCGTCGGAGCCCTTGGTCTGGTAGCCGAGCAGGAAGATCGCCGACTGCTGCATCAGCGGGTAGTACTTGGTGAGGAACGCGGTGTCACCGGTCGCCTGGTACTGCTGCCACACGTACAGCGAGATCTCCGCCCCGCTGGTGATGTCCAGGGCGTTCCAGTTCGGGCTGCCCGGCTCGCTGCAGGCGGCGTTGGCTCCCGCGGACGGGTCCCCGCCGTTGCCGTTGAAGCGCATGACCTCCGGCACGCAGGCACCGGCGTGCCCGCTCATCTGCGCCTTCGTCCAGGTCTCGATCGCCGCGAGGTTGTTCAGGTAGAGGTCGAAGATCGGGGTGTTGAGGGCGTAGTTGCCCGACGTCATGTTGGCCGATATCTGGGTGCGCAGGTTCCACAACCAGGTCGACGACGGAGTCCAGTTCTGCTGGTCCTGGCCGAAGTTGAACATGTCCGTGACGCCGGCCTGGCTGCCCGGGTAGGTGCCCCGCATCGAGGCCGCCTCGGTGTAGAGGTAGATCGTCCGCAGCGCCTCCATGTACTGGGCGGAGCCGTCCGAGGAGTTCAGCTCGATCAGGCCGCTCTTCGCCCAGAACCCGTTCCACCAAGTGGACTGGCTGCTCAGCAGGGTTGACTCGGCCGCGGTCGCGTCGCCGCCCAGCAGAGCGGCCGCCGTCGTGGCGGCGTTGCCCCCGGTCCAGCTGGGCGCGCCGACCACGATCCGGTACGACCCGTCCGCGTTGGGCTTGAAACTGACCTGCACCGTCGTGGAGTTCACCACCGAGGTGCTGACTCCCTGCCCGCCGGCGGTGATCGCGGCCAGCGAGCCGAAGGTCCGACCCGACGGCTCCTGCTCGGCGTTGTCCACCCAGGTCTCCGCCAGGGTGCCGATCGTGCCGGACGTGGCGGCGGTCGGGTTGCGGCCCGACCACAGGTGCACGTCGGCGGTCTGCGTGGTGTTCGGGTTCGCGCCCGTCACGTCCACGATCAACTCGTCCTTGCCCGAAGGCACCCACGCCTTCAGGGTCTGGCCGCCGCCGGACTCCGTGAGCACCCCGTTGTAGAGGTCCAGCCGGCCGGTGAAGTCGGACGCCGAGGTCATCGTGCTCAACCCCGGGATCTGCACCTGCCCGGGCGACTTGCGGTCCGGCATGGTGTCGGTGCGGTTCAGCTGGGCGGTGAACCCGCCCGCCGCCCAAGCGGCCACCCCCAGCGAACCGTTGCCCAGGCCGAGCGACTGCGCGGCCTGCGTGTTCGGCGTGCCGAGCACGATGTCGGAGCGGCTGACGACCCCGCCGGGGTCCAGGTTGAAGTTGCCGTTCTGCCATGCCGTCGTGGTGGTGGCCGCCGACGCGGTCGGCGGATCGACGAGCACGGACAGGAACAGAGAGATCAGGGAGAGCACCGCGACGAGCGGCGTCCACCTCAGGATGATCGGACGTGACGACACAAGACCTCCTCGGCCGGGCCAACGTGACCCTGATTTCGGGCGGTGCTGTCCTCGTTCAGCGCTCGGCGCTCAGCGCTCAGCGCGGGCGCGCCGGCGGCGCGCAGAGCCGGCCGCCGATACGGCGCTCGGCGCGGTCGGGGAAGTGGTCGGCGAAGTCGGCGCCGATCGTGGCGACGGCGCCGACCGCCGTCGCCCCTGGGTGCCGTGAGCCTCTGGGGAACCCGTGCATTCGAATGCTCCTGGGACGTGGGGGGGGTGTGTTCGGCGCTCCGTGGGGGCCGGCATGCGGGTTGACGCATACATGACGCGAGCGCGAATCGCACCGACCGTACAGAGCCGGATACCTGATCGCAAGGTTCGACTTTGCACAAGAAAAAACAAAAACACTCACCGCAAGAGAGCGTTCCCAGGTCGGCGGGCTGCGGTGATAGATCCTACGAATCTCCCCTCATTTTCCAGCCGACCAGACTCCTGCGCCACATCTGGACACGGAGACGCTCGCGCGCTAAAAAGACATCCGACCTATCCACCGACGCCCACATCCCTCGACGCAAGCCTTGCGGCCGGCAGGCGCCACGCCCCTTCGCGACCCCGTCCTCATGAGCTCTCAACGCCGGCTTCCATCGGGCCCGGTCCCTCCCGGACCTGCTGATCGCCGCCACCGCCGAAGTCAACCGGCGGACCGTCCTCCACTACGACGGCGGCTTCGACATGATCGCCTCGCGCACCGGCCAGCCCACCGAATGGGTCGTCCCGCCCGGCAACGCCGATCGGTGAACATGCGGGCAGGACGGCACCGGCGCCACACTGTCGTGGGGGTACGCCGAGGAGAGGGACGAGCCTGAACATGCCCACCGCACCCACCATCTTGAGCAACACCCCCGGCTCCTTCGCCTGGGGTGTCTTCCACGAGCGGCACCCGAAGCTCGTCCGGCAGGTGCTCGACGCCCTGCCGTACGGGCCGGTCGAGCGGGCGGCGGTCGAGGAACTCCTCGTCGAGAGCACCGACGGCGTGCTGGAGCCGCTCGGCACGGGCGCCCACGATCAGCGGCAGTGGCGGGAGTGGGGCGAGGGCCTGTTCGGGCGGCCGTGGGACGAGGCGCCGTTCCTGTGGGCCGAGAGCTACTTCTACCGCAGGCTGCTCGAAGCCACCGGCTACTTCCGGCCCGGGACCTGGCAGGGCATCGACCCGTTCGCACCGTTCAAGAACGCCGAACTGTCCGGCCCGGCAGTCACCGACGAGCTGGCGGCTCTCGACCAACTGCCCTCCCTGCCCGCCGAGAAGCGGGCCGAGGTACTGCTCTCCTCAGCGCTCTGGGGCAACCGGGCGGACCTGGGCTTCCAGATCACCGGCTCGGCCGGGGACGCCGGGGACGCCGGGGACGCCCACCCCGCCGCCCTGGTCGCGGACGACAGCCCGCTCCTGTGGTCGACGCTCGCCGCTTCGAGCAACCCGAGGGTCTGCGTCCTCGCGGACAACGCCGGCCGGGAGCTGCTGCCCGACCTCGTCCTGATCGACCACCTGCTGACCAGCGGGTTGGCCGCCGAGGTCGTCCTGTACGTCAAGCCCGCCCCGTACTACGTGTCGGACGCGACCACCGCCGACGTCCTCGCGACGCTCGACCGCCTCCGCAACCAGGCGGGCCAGGAGGCGGAACGGATCGGCCGCCGGCTCTGGCGGGCGATGAACAGCGGCACCCTCGCGATCCGCACGCACCCGTTCCTCTGCGCACCGCTGCCCTTCCACGACATGCCGGCCGACCTCGTGGCCGGGTTCTCCGGTGCCACGATGACGATCGTCAAGGGCGACCTCAACTACCGCCGTCTCGTGGGCGACCGGCGCTGGGCCGCCACGTCATCGTTCGCCGAGAGGGTCAGCCACTTCCCGTCCCCCGTGGCGGCCCTGCGCACCTTGAAGTCGGACGTCGTCGTCGGCCTCGACCGACCGGTGGTCGCCAGGCTCGACGCCACGGGCGAGCGATGGCGCACCAGCGGCACGTACGGCCTCGTCCAGGTCCACGCCACGCGGCCGATCCGAAAGACGGCGATCTGAAGGACAACCCCGCGGCGTCCTCGGTTCGGGTCTCGCTCGCGTCGGCACCGCCGTCCGGCACGACCGTTCGGGCGCACGCGCGACGGCCGGCCGGGCAGCGGGTTCACGACGCGGGTGCCGGCAGGGGGCGGTCGAGGAGGAAGGACCGCAGGAGGGCGGTGTAGAGGGCGGGTCGGCTGTGGGAGATGGCGTGGCCGGCGTCCTTGACGTGGACGATGCGGGAGTCCGGAAGGGTCTGCCGGTATTCCTGGGTCACGGCGGGCTTGATGAAGTCGCAGTCCCCTCGCATGATCAGGGCGGGGACGTGGACCGCGCGCAGCCGGGGGCGCGGGTCGGGGAGCCGCTCGAAGTCCTTGACGGTCATCTGGTTGCTGTAGAAGCCCTGGGGGTTGGCGTGCGCCTCGGTGGGCGCCGCGTCTGCGCACGAGGTGGTGTCCTTGCCGAGCAGGGCCATCTCGTGCATCCAGTGGTCGACTTCGCGGTCGCCCACCAGGGCGTGCGCGGCGTTCGGGTTGACCTGGAGCAGGAGGTCGGCGGCGATCAGCCGCGGCTTGCTGTCGAGCCGGTCACGGTCCGAGCGCTGAGCCGCCGTCAGGTGCTGCCAGGGGTCTCCTGCCGCGGAGCCGGGGTATTCGTGGCCCCACAGCGCGCCCGGCGAGGTGAACACGGCCTTGGCGACGTGCGTGCCGTGCGCCAGCAGGTACTGGGCGGCCAGCGAACCGCCCCACGACTGGCCGACGACGATGATCCGGTCCGCGCCGATCGTGCGGCGGATCGCGTCGAGGTCGGCGACCTGGCGGGCCACGGTGTACTGCGTGATGTCGGAGAGCCGGGTGGAGCGTCCGGCGCCCACCTGGTCGTACGAGTAGACGTCGAAGCCGGCCGCGGCCAGTTCCCTGCCGCCCGTGGGGATGCCCTCGGTCGGGGTGCCGGGGCCGCCGTGCAGGAAGACGACCGGGGTCGGCTTCGGGGTGCCGACGGCGGGCGCGTGCACGTAGGCGATCCGTGAGCCGGTCGGCAGGTTCCAGAAGCTGACGCCCGGCGGGGCCGGGGCCGCGGCAGAGGTCGGCATCGGGCGCAGGATCGTACCGGCGGCGAGCGCCGAGACGGCGAGGAGCAGCACGCCCGTGAGCACGCATGTCGCCCGCACGCCGCCCTTGCCGAGCAGGGCGAACGCGCCGCGGCCGAGCAGCGCGGCCGTCCCCGCGGCAACCACCAGGCCGCACAGGGCGAGCAGGGGTATGTTCGCGGTCGCGAACGCCGCCGCGAGGAATCCGGCCGCGGCGGTGACGGGCGTCAGCACCACCGTGCCGACGAGGAGGACGCCGCCGAGTACGCGGCGCGCGAGCGCGGGAAGCGCGGGAAGTCTCAGTGCCATGCCGCTGAGGCTAGGTACGCCTCGGTCACCGGGTCGTCGTGCGACCGGACGACCGGCCCGCGCCGGAATCCGCTGGTCGGCGGGGTGTCGACCCCCGCCGCACGGCGGGGGTGCCCGGCCGCGGGCCGGGGATTCAGCCGACCCCGGGGCGGATCAGACCCGTCTCGTACGCGGTGATCGTCGCCTGGACCCGGTCGCGGACGCCCAACTTGCCGAGGACCACCGCGACGTGGTCCTTGACGGTGGCCGGGCTGATGCCCAGCGTCGCGGCGATCTCCGCGTTGGCCAGGCCGCGGGCGACGTGCCGCAGCACCTCGGTCTCGCGCGGGGTGAGCCGCGCCAGCCGCGCCGGGTCGGCCGGGACGGGCCCGGCGGCGTACCGCTCGATCAGCCGCCCGGTCACCGCGGGGTCGAGGAGGGCGGCCCCACCGGCGACCACCCGTACGGCGTCGACCACCCGTTCCGGCTCGGCGTCCTTGAGCAGGAAGCCGACGGCCCCGGCGCGCAGCGCCGCGAACACGTACTCGTCGAGGTCGAAGGTGGTGAGGACGATGACGCGGGTGGCGGGGGCCGCCGCGGTGATCCGGGCGGTGGCGGCCAGACCGCCGGTGCCGGGCATCCTGATGTCCATCAGCGCGACGTCCGGGCGCAGTTCCAGGGCGAGCGCCACGGCCGACTCCCCGTCGCCGGCCTGGCCGACGACCGCAAGGCCCGGCTCCGCGTCGACGATCGCCGCGATGCCCGCGCGTACGACCGCCTGGTCGTCGGCGACAGTCACCCTGATGGTGATGGGAACACCTCCGGCAGCCAGACGCGTACCGCGTCGTCGTCGGTCCTGGTGAGCGTACCGCCCACGGCATCGGCCACCGCCCGTACCTGCCGCAGGGCGCCGGGGCTCCCGGGTGGCGGCGCGGTGAGTTCGACTCCCGCGTCCAGGCGCAGCACGGTGAGCGTGATGTCCTCGGCGAGCAGCAGCGCGGCGATCCGGTACGCGGCCACGCCCACGACGACGGTCACCGCCCGGTGCGGCCCGCGGTAGCGGACGGTCGCGCCGTACCGGCCGGCCAGCGCGGCGATCCCGGCCACCGTGGGCGGCGGGGTGCTCGCGCCGTCCGGGCCGCGCAGGTCGCGGAGGAGTTCGCGGAGCGCGCCCAGGGCCGCACGCGCTTCGTCGAGAACGGCGTCGAGCCGTCCCGCGTCCGCCGCGTCCGCCACGTTCGCCGCGTGCTGCCGGGCGGTACGCAGCAGGCCCGCCGCGATCAGCCGGCGCTGGTCGCGTACGGCCGCGTCGGCGTCCCGTTCGAGCAGTTCCCGCCCCCGCGCGGCGGCGGCCGCGCGCCGCTCCCGCCGCCGCGCGGTGACCAGGCCCAGCCACCACAGCGCGAACGACGGCACCGCCAGCAGCCCGGTCAGTGCCGCCCAGGCCGCCGCCCTGCTCCCGGTGATGCCGTCGGCGCTGGCCAGCGCGAGACCCCCGGTCGCGGCCACCGCCACCGGAGCCACCACGCCGCGCCGCACCGTGAGATACGCGCCCGCGCTGTAGAGAAACGTCAGCTCGACCCACCAGTAGACCAGGAAGATGTCGCTGACCGGCGGCCTCGTCCACCCGGCCCGGTCGCAGCCCCACCACAGCACCAGCGCCGACAGCACCGCCACCAGCCCCGCGCCGGGTGCCCGCGACCGCCAGCCCAACGGCACCGCGTGCAGCCCGGACAGCACCACCACCGGCACGCTCGGCAGCACCCCGCGAAACGCGTCGGGCACGTCGTCCGACAGCAGACTCGCGCCGAGCGACAGCGCGACGGCGAGGACCACCAGCGCCCAGTCGAGCGCGGTGGGCCCCCGCCACAGCGGACGGCGACGGGGGCCGGGTGTCCCGCCCGGTGTCCTGCCGGGCGGGTCCGGTGGGAAGGGGAGTTCGGCCCGGACGGTCCAGCCGGGGCCGTGGGGACTGTCGGCGCCGTCGGGGCCGTAGCTGAGGACGCCCCCGGCCGCGGCGACGGTCGTACGGAGGCCGAGCAGGCCGTGGCCCGTGCCGAGGTGGGGTTCGAGCGCGGTGCCGCCGCTGTCGCCGACCGTGACGGTGAGCAGGCCGGGCGCGGCCTCGACGGTCACGCGCGTCGCCGAACCCCGGGCGTAGCGGGCCGCGTTGGTCAGGGCTTCGCGCACGACGCGGTGGGCGAGGGCGGCGGTCGACGGGGGGACCGCGGTCGCGGTGGAGCGGTAACGGGCACCGGACTCGGCGGCCAGGGCGGCGATGACGTCGAGGTCAGCGTCGTCGCGGTCGGTGAGGACGTCGAGTTCGGTGATGGCCTGGCGGGCGGCGGTCGCCGCGTGGCTCAGCGCGGCGGCCCCGCGCCCGGGGTCGGCGAGGCGTCGCGCCGCCGCGGCGGAGACGACGATCGCTGTCAGGCGGTGGGCGGCCACATCATGCAACTCGACGGCGAGCCGGTCCCGTTCCGCGAGCGCCGCGAACCGCGGGATCTCGGGCGCGCCCGTACGGTACGCGGCCAGCGCGGACCGCTCGGCGCGCCTGCGCCGCCGGGACCGGCCCAGGACCCACGCGACGGCGGCGGCGCCCGCCGCCACCAGTGCGGTGCCCGCGACGTTCCACGGCCGCAGGCCCGCCGCCGCGGCGGTCGCGGCGGCCACCGAGACGGCCAGGGCCGCCCCCGCGGCGGCCAGACCCGCGGTGCGCCGCAGCGCCAGCACGTACAGCCCGATCAGCGCCGCTCCCGACGCGGCGACACCCCCGACCGCACCGAGCGGCACGGCGGTCACCGTCCCGGTCGGTACGTGTACGGGCCCGCCGCCCCGCGGCGCACCTCGTCCCCGGTCCCCCCTCGCATGGCGGCAGGATAGCGAACGGGGGCAGCCGGACCGGGCCCCCCGAACCCGCCCTTGCCGGCTGCCGACCGCACCGCCCCCGCGGGCTCAGCGGCGGTTGCGCTGCCGCGGAGCCCGGCGCGGCGTGCCCTCGGCGCCACCGCCCCTGGCCATGGTGTACACCATGCTGGTGAGCACGCCGCCGACGATGATCACGGCGATCCCGACGGTGGTGTTGATGAGGAAGCCCCCGAGGATGAGCAAGGCGTAGATCGGCGGGGTGGCGTTGCGGACGTTTCGGTTCACGGCAGGGGTCCTTCTTGGGGGGGTGGGCTCGGGGGGCGGAGTCGACGGGGGTGGCTAGGCAGTGTGGGGAACCGCGATCGGCTGAACCGTCTCGCGTTGCGGCAGGCGTTGGACATCGAGGCGCATGCCGACGTCGTGGAGAGGGCGTCCGCTGCCGTGCCAGACCGAGAGCGAGTACGGGCTGAAGGGGTAGCGGGTCCTCGACTCGGGTACCTCGATCCGGCCGTGCACCAGACTCTCGCCGGAAACGGCGGCGGGGGCGCCGCCCGGCACGTCGCCGTACGACCTCAGCAGGTCGAACAGCGCTTCCGGCAGGGCGAAGTCGTGTTGCTCCGCCTTCCCGTGGATTCCCGCGCGGAAGACCGCCGCCGCCGCCAGGTCCAGGCCGGTGACCATGTCGAGGTCGCTGCGGTCCGGCAACGGGCGCCCCTGGGAGGTGAGCTCTTCGTACAGGAAGTCCACGGCACTTCGAGCATAGCGGGCGGCGCGGTCCGCATCGCCGACCATGCGCCGCAGGATCGCCTGGTAGTGGAGCTCCTCGTGGATCACGGGACGCCCGATGTTCCGGTACAGCAGGTCGCGGTCGAAGCTCTCGGGCTCCCGCCAGACACGGTCGTAGTCGGCCATCAGGAAGGAGATCAGCGGGTCTTCCACCGCCCCCTCGCGCAGGAACGTGCCGAGCAGTTCGATGAGGTCCACCGTGCGCGCACCCGAGGTCTCGGCGAGGACGCGGATCGTCGAGCGGAGCAGGCACTTGTGGAAGAGCGTCAGCGGAATCCGGAAGGCCATGCCGCTCAGCCAGTCGTCGAACGTCACCCGGGAGTGCTCGGTGACGACGTCGGCCATCAGGTCCGTGTTGCCGGGGTCGCAGGGCAGGTGCCTGGTGCGCAGGCCGTGATCGTCCCGGAAGCGGTCATGCGTGTAGTCGGTGTTGTTGAGCAGCAGCAGCGGGTAGATGACCGGTGAGCCGCCCGAGGTGATCGCCTCCTCGATCCCGGTCATGTGGGTGGCGCGGGACTCGCCGGGCAGACCCCAGATGAGGTCGGTGTAGGTGGGGATGTTCTGGGCCCGGAACTGGGTCTGCATACGGCGGTAGTTGTCGACGCGGATGTTGCGGCGGTTGGCGATCTGCAGGACATCCGGGTCGAAGGACTGTGCCGACAGGGTGATCGCCCCGGTCAGCCCGGCCCGGTACAGGATTCCCGCGATCTCCACCACCCGGCCGTTGGTGTTCTTCGCCCAGTTCGTCATCACCAGCAGACGCTTGTTGTGGCGCCGGCACAGCTCCACGATGTGGCGCGCGATGTCGACGTCGCGCGCGACGATGCCGAAGTTGGCGTCGGCGATGAACAGTTGCGTGCCGTTGGCGGCGACCCGGACGATCCGATCCAGCTCGCTCAGGATGCGGTCCATGGGGAACTGGCGGATCTTGGAGTTGGTGGCCCCGCCCCAGTAGCAGAAGGCGCAGGAGTAGGGGCAGCCCCGGTTGGTCTCGTACACCAGCATCCGGGACTGCGCGATGTCCTCGTCGGCCCAGGTGTTCCCGAGCAGCGGCGAGGGCAGCTCGGCGAGTTCCTCGATCCGGGGGGCCGCGGCGGTGGTGACCACCTCGCCGTCGGCGCAGCGGTAGCTGATGCCGGGCAGGTCGCCCAACTCGCTCTCCGCGCTGGCCGGTTCCTCGTGGCGCAGGAAGACGCGCAGCAGGTCGCGGAAGCGCATCTCGCCCTCGCCGTGGACGAGGACGTCCACCCAGGGCGCCTCGTCGAACACCACCGGCTGGTGCGTCACGTCGTTGCCGCCCACCACGATGCGGCAGCGCGGCCAGCGCTCCTTGATCCGGCGGGCCAGTTCGAGCGTGCCGGGCCGGTTCCAGAAGTAGACGGTGAACGCGACCGCCAGGGGATCGTCCAGCGCGTCCAGCACCTTGGCGCAGGCGGTCTCGAAGGCGTCCCCGCCCTGCATGTACACGTGTTTGGCGAAGGAACAGGCTTCGGCGAGGTCCGGGGCCGCCTCGGCGGCGGCCTGCAGGTAGCCCAGTACGGCGCTGTAGCGGACACCGGGCATCACGGTCAGCTCGACCAGGTGCACTTGGCGCCGTGCAGCCGCGGCAGGGGGCGCACCGGGCCCGGCAGACAGGTCGGCTGACGTCATTTCTCGAACCCTTCTCGACGTTCGGTTGCGTTGACCGGCACCGCCGGAATCAGCCGGCCGGACCGACGAGGAACTCGTCCGTCGCGGCCGACTGATTCCGGCAACCACCTTCGGATCAGGTGCAGGTGCAGCAGGGCGAGCAGCAGCAGCAGTAGCTGTCGCCGCCGGCCACGGCCTCAAGGTCGGCCTCGGACAGCTCGCGGTCCTCGATCTGGGGCGAGGTCGGCACCCGCAGCTCGTACACACCGGTCACCTTGCCGGCGCCCCAGAGGTCCACCTGGGCCTCCAGGTCGGGGTCGCCCCCGATGTCCCGGACGATGCGCACGGTGGCGTCCGCCGGCAGCTCCAGGCCCTGCTCGGCAAGCGCCGTACGCGGGTTCGCCTCCAGCCGGTTCACGTAGTCCTCGTCCGACCACGCAACCGTCAGCACCTTGGTGTAGGCGCTGACGAACGCTGACCTTTCTCGCGGTTCCATGGATCTCCTTCTTGATCAACTACCGGGCGTCACAGTCGACGTCCGGGGCGTCCCTGCCGGTGAGGCCGGGACGATCCCTGCCGGGAAGGCCGGGAATTCTGGGGTGCGGGCCGCAAGGGCGGGGAACCTATCCGTCGACCGACAGCAGGTAGTCGCTGAAGCCGAGGAGTTGGACCCCGGGGCCCGGTGTGGAGGCGGGCGGGATGACGCTGAGGTACACCTCGAGCCGGTCGATCACGTACTGCGAGGAGTGCGCGCCCTGGGGGCTGCCCGCCATGGCCGCCTCCGGGCTGCCCGGGTCGAGGGCGACCGTCCCGTAGCCGGAGGAGGAGGTCATGGTGTCCTGCACCTTGACCGCGCTGAACGCCAGTACCCCTCCGTCCCGGGTGCGCAGCATGTACGACGGGTACTCGTGCGACAGCAGGACGCGGTTCAGCACGCCGCCGCGGGACTTCAACTCCTGTGCGTTGGCGTTGAAGGTGCCGGCGAGATCGACGGTGAGCGCCTGACTCGGAGCCAGCGGCACGTCGGCGTCCTTATGGCCCTGCGCGAAGTCGTTGTATGCCTTGGCCAGTTCGCTGGGCGATGCCAGCAGGCCGTCGCTGCTGGTGACTTCCGGCGCGCCGTCGGCGCTGTCCTCTTCCAGCGTCGGCGGCCCGGTGGTGGTGTCGGTGGCCAACGGGTAGTAGGCGACCTTGTACTTCGCCGACGGCTGGTCCTGGACGAACAGCGTGTACACCGGCTCCGGGGTGACCCGGTCGGACTGGAGCATCGGGGCGATCGCCAGGAAGTAGTGCGGGTAGCTGGTGACTCGCGGGAAGACGAACCTGGGCGTGACGAAGCTCCGGTCCGTCACCTGGATCTTCTGCGCCTTCGCGACCGTCAGAGCGGCCTTGCTCGCCACGGAAGCCGGCGGCTCCTCGATGGTGGACAGCGTCTTGACGTTCTTGAGGGTGATCGCGTTGCTGGTCGATGAGTACTGCTCCAGCAACTTGGTCGCCAGAGGCACTCCGACCGGCGGGGGGGCCGCGGGAGAAGCGGTTGCCTTGGGCGTGGACGATCCGCTGCCGCATCCGGCGACGAGCACCGCGAGACCTGCCACGGCCGTCCACGTTCTTATCCTGCCGAGTGCGTTCACTTTCTGGCCCGCCCCCACTTGAAGGTCGCCAGGCTCAGCAGGAGCCCGGCCAGGCACCACCCGCCGAGAACCAGGGCCGTACGCCCGTGCTCCCAGCTGCCGGCCGCCTCGGATTGCTGGAAGGAGTCGGACAGGAACGCCGACCGCAGTCCCTGGGCCATCCATTTGAGCGGGAAGCATCCCGCTATCACCTGCATGAAGCCGGGGAGGGAGGTGAACACGAAGAACACGCCCGAGATGAGCTGCAGCCCGAGATAGGGCAGTTGCACCACCGGTGCTGCGGCACGCGCGTTGGGGGCCACCCGGCTGTAGGCGATGCCGAGGAAGGAGCAGGCGACGATACCCAGGACCACCACCCACACGAAGGTGAACCAGCGCGCCCCGGTGTCCGGAAGGTGCAGGCCGAACAGGCCCACGCCGACCGCCAGCAGCACCACGGTCTCGAGCACCCCGATGACGAACGCCTGGACGACCTTGCCCAGGAAGTACGACACCGGCGACATCGGCGTCGCGGCCAGCCGGCGCAGCGTGCCGTCGTCGCGCTCGACCGCGATGGCGACGGCGAGGCTGGAGAAGGTGGTGCTCATGATGCCGGAGGCGATGATCCCGGCGATCAGCACCTGCTTCATGGGGGTGTGGGTACCGGGGGCGTTGCCCGAGTAGATGGCGCCGAAGATCAGCAGCAGCACGAGCGGCAGGGCGAAGGTGAAGACCACCGCTTGCCGGTTGCGGAAGTAGCTCCTCAGCTCGATGCCGGCGCGGGCCGCCGCCACCCTGCCGATCGAAGGCGTCCGCCGCTCGCGCGCGCGGGGCTCGGACCGGTACTCCAGGGCCGTGGTTTCCGTTCCACCGGTCATGCGACGTGCTCCAGTTCGGGTTCGGGCGCCGGGGTCGCGGTGTCGGCCGCGATCATCCGGAGATAGACGTCCTCCAGCGTGGGCCTGGTGACGGTCAGTCCCGGCAGGTCGTCGCTCCCCAGCCGGGCCGCCCAGTCGAGCAGGACCCGCAAGGTGGCGGCCGGTGCGGCCGTGCCGATCCGGACCTGGCCCTCCGCCCGTCCGAGCGGTGCCGCGCCGGCCGGTTGGACGGCCGGCAGTTCGACTCCGTGCAGGGCGCCCGCCGCGTGGAACTCGATGACGGCCTCGCCGTCGGCGCGCCCGCCGATGTCCGCGGGTGCGCCCTCTTCGGCGACCTTTCCGCGCAGCAGGATGGCGACCCGGTCGCAGAGCACCTCGACCTCGTCGAGGTAGTGGGTGGTGAGCATCAGCGTGGTGCCGTCCGCCGCCAGGGCCCGGATCAGGTCCCAGGTGACGCGCCGGGCCTGCGGGTCCAGGCCCGTGGTGGGTTCGTCGAGGAAGACCAGTTCGGGGCGTCCGACGATGCCGAGCGCGATGTCCAGGCGGCGCTGCTGGCCGCCGGAGAGCCGGCCGGTGCGTTCGTTCGCCTTCTCGCCGAGTCCCGTCCGCTCGATCACGCTGCCGACGGGCAAGGGGTCGGGGTACAGGGAGGCGAAGTGGGAGACGACCTCCTTGACGGTGAGCTGGTCGAACGAGCCCATGTCCTGGGGGACGATGCCGATCCGGGCGCGCCACTGCGGCCCCGCGCCTGCGGGGTCCTGGCCGAGGACGCTGACCGACCCCGCGCTGCGGCTGCTGAAGCCCGTGAGGATCTCCTGCGTGGTGGTCTTCCCCGCGCCGTTCGGGCCGAGCAGACCGAAGATCTCGCCGCGTCCCACGTGGAGGTCGACCCCGTGCAGCACGGGTACGGCTCCGTAGGACTTGCGTAGTCCGGACACCCCGATCACTTCCGGTCCGGGCATGGGTATCACCTCGAGGTTCCGCGGGTCTGCTCTGTCTGGTGCTGTGCGCGATCGAAGACCGAAGGTGGATCAAAGGCCGAAGGTGGATCGAAGGCCGGGGGTGGATCGAAGGCCGGGGGTGGATCGAAGGCCGAAGGTGGAGAGCGCCGCGGCTCCACCGGTCGCCGCGACGCCCAACCTGTCAGGTGCAGGTGCAGCAGGGGCAGCAGCAGCAGCAGTAGGTGTTGTCGCCGCCGGAGACCGCTTCCAGGTCCGCCTCAGACAGTTCGCGGTCCTCGATCTGGGGCGAGGCGGGCACCCTCAGCTCGTAGACGCCGGTCGCCTTGCCGGCGCCCCAGAGCGAAACCTGGGCCTCCAGGTCGGGATCGCCGCCGACATCCCGGACCACGTGCACCGTGGCATTCGCGGGCAGTTCCAGACCCTGTTCGGCCAGCGCGGTACGCGGGTCCGCCTGCAGCCGCGACACGTAGTCCTCGTTCGACCAGGCAGCTGTCAGCACCTTGGTGTAGGCACTGACGAATGCCGACCTTTCCCTGGGCTCCATGAGCACCCCTTACTTGTCGATTTCGGTATCAAACCAGCTTCGGGTTGATGCGGAAATCATCCAGAGCTGACCCCCCGCAAGTCAACTGCGCTCTTCTGCATTTCGACCCGATTCTTTTTGCGGCCTTCCCCGCACCCGCAGAACCCGCCACCTCGTACGGTTGCCGCAGCTCAGAGTGGTCTGAAGTAGGGGACCCTTAGGACTAGTAGGGGACCCCCCTACAGATAAGAAGACCCCCCGGCGGGGGGAAGTCGCGAGCACCGAAAAGATAGCCGACGGTCGTCTCGACTTCCTTGCTCTACCCATCCCGGCGGGTATTAAAGTGTCCGATCAAGTCGAATAATTTTTGGAGGTCGCGGTGGATCTGCCCCGCTTCAAGGCACACCTTGTCCCGCAGGCCGTCGGCTCGGACCGGGTCTTTCTCGTTTCGGAGGAAGGCCACTACCTGGTCCAGGGAAAGGCCGTGGCCGAGGTCGTGCCTTTCCTGGACGGAACCCACACGATCGCCGAGATAGCCCAGAAGCTCTCCGACCGATTCACGCTGGGTGAAGTCGTCTTCGCCATCAGCAAGTTCCAGCGGTTCAACCACCTCGCGGAGGGCCCGGTCGGGACCGACCGCGCCGCGGTGGCCGTCTGGGAGTCCCGGGGAGTGGACGCCGCCGAGGCCGCCCGTCGACTGGACGAGGCCCAGGTGGAGATCACCTCGGTGGGCGCGGTGGACGAGGCGGAGGTGGTGTCCGCGCTGCGGACCACCGGCATCAAGGTGCGGCCGGTCACCGCCGCCAAGGCCGGTGCCGCCGCTCCCACCATGGTCGTCGTACTCGCCGACGACTACTGCAACCCCGAACTCGAGGCCGTGGACGCCCGCCTGCGCGAAGCCGGCATCCCCTGGCTGCTGGCCAAGCCCAACGGCGCCGATGTCTGGACCGGTCCGTACATGGTGCCGGAGGCCACCGGATGCTGGCGCTGCCTGGCCCAACGCCTCGACGGCAACCGGCAGGTGGAGGCGTACCTCAAGCGCAAGCGCGGCGACGACGCTCCGCTCCTCACCTCGCTGGCGGCCTCCCCCTGGTCGGTGGGGCTCTCGGCGCAGCTGGTCGCCAGCGCCGTGGCCAACATCATCGGGGCCGAAGCGTCCGACCACCAGGGCGTCCTGGTCTCGGTGCACGTCCCGACCATGCGCACCGAGCGCCACCAGCTGATCCGGCAGCCGCAGTGTCCCGGCTGCGGTGACCCCGCGGTCCTGCACATCGACCCCCGGATCGAACTGACCGAGCAGACCGTGCAGTTCAGCGCGGACGGCGGGCACCGGACGATGCGCCCCGACGACACCTACAAGCGGCTGGAGAAGCACATCAGCCGGCTGACCGGCGCGGTCAGCTCGCTGCGGCTGCTCAACGACGTCGACAACGGCGTCACCTACAGCTACTCGGCCGGCCACAACTTCGCGATGCCCGGCGACAACCTGGCCATGCTGCGCCGCAACCTGCGCGGCCAGAGCGGCGGCAAGGGCCGCAGCGACATCCAGGCGCGCGTCAGCGGAGTGTGCGAGGCCATCGAGCGGTACTCGGGCGTGTGGCGCGGTGACCGCCGCACCCGCCGGGCCAGCTTCGACGCGCTCGGTCCCGACCTGGCGGTGCACGCCAACGACCTGCTGCAGTACTCCGAGGCGCAGTACGCCGGCCGGGAGGTGTGGAACCACACCGGCGCGGGCCGGCTGCACATCGTGCCGGACCCGTTCGACACCAGCCGCGAGATCGAGTGGACGTCGGCCTGGTCGCTGACGCACGACCGGGAGCGCCTGGTGCCGGCGGGATACGCCTGGTTCGGCCACCCCGACCTGGTGGACAACTTCTACTGCTTCAGCGACGGCAACGGCAACGCCGCCGGGAACACCCTGGAGGAGGCGATCCTGCAGGCGTTCTACGAGATCTCCGAGCGCGACGCGGTCGCCCTGTGGTGGTACAACCGGGTGCTGCGACCCGGGTTCGACCTCGACAGCCTGGGCGAGCCGTACATCGACACCCTGCGCGACTTCTACACTGGCATGAACCGCAGCCTTGAGGTGGTGGACATCACCACCGACCTGGGCATTCCCACCTTCGCCGCGGTCTCGCGCCGGACCGACCACCCGGTGGAGGACGTGCTCCTGGGCTTCGGGGCACACCTCGACGTGCGGATCGCCGTCCTGCGGGCCCTGACCGAGGTCAACCAGTTCCTTCCGGCGGTGATCAACCGCAACGCGGACGGTTCCACGGACTACTGGGAGGACGACCCGGACACCCTCGCGTGGCTGAAGGAGGTGACGGTCGCCCAGGACCCGTGGGTCGCTCCGGCCGCGAACCTCACCCCCACGTCGGCCAGTACCTACGCCGGCCTGTTCTCCGGCGACCTGGCCAAGGACATCCGCAACGGTGTCGAGCGGGTCGAGAAGGCCGGCCTCGAAGTGATCGTCCTCGACCAGAGCCTGCCCGACCTGGAGTTGAAGGTCGCCAAGGTCATGGTCCCGGGCATGCGCCACTTCTGGCGCCGGCTGGCTCCGGGCCGACTCTACGACGTGCCGGTGAAGCTGGGCTGGCTGTCCGAGCCGACCGCCGAGGACCAGATGAACCCGCGCAGCGTCTTCTTCTGATCGGTCGGTCCGTCGATCAGCCGGTCCACCGTTCCTTCGATCCGTTGATCCGCTGATCCGCCGGTCTCCCGGTCCGCCGGTCCGCCGCTCTGCCGGCCCGCCGGTCCGTTGATCCGTCTCTCATGCCGTCGTCCCGAGCGGACCCCCGCCGGGGCGGCGGCCTGAACGTCATGGCCTTGCCCAGTGACAGGGCTTTCCCCACCGCAGTCTCCCTGGAGATGACATGACTGGTCCCGACGCTTCCGGCGTCATCAGCAACCACCCACCCGCACCCGGTCCGGTGCGGGTCGGTGAACTCCTGCGGCTCCACCCGGGCGCTCGGGTCGTCCCCGTCCCCAGCGGCGCGACCCAGATCTTCATCGGGCAACGCGGCACCTCGCTGGGTGCCCTGTCACCGGGACTGGCGGCGGCCGTCGAACTGCTCGGCACCAAGCCGGTCGACAACGACGAGCTGCTGGAGGTCGTCCGGAGCCACGAGGGCGAGCTCGGCATGCTCAAGACGCCCAAGCTGCTGCAGCGGCTGCGCGCGGGCGGCTGGCTCGCGGTCACCCTGGAGGCCGCGGGGAAGCCGCTGTTGACGTTCCGGCCGCTCGGCCCTGCCGTTCCGCCCGTTCTCAAGCACGACGGTGACCCGGCCGAGCTGCGGATGTCGCGCTTCGCCGTCCTGCGCGCCGAGGGCACCGGCATGGTGCTGGAGTCGCCGCTGGCGCACGTCGCCGTCGAACTGCACGATCCCGCACTCGCCGGGCTGCTGGCCTCGCTGCCCGCGCGGCAGGACCCGGGGCAGGCTCCCCAGGACACCGAGAGCGCGCGGACCCACCTGCCGGAGCAGCCGGAAGTGGTCTCCGCGCTGCTGAGCGCCCTGGCCCGGCACGGCTTCCTGGTGCCGCGCAGCGGCGCCGCCGAGGAGGACTTCCGCTTCGCCCAGTGGTCGCCGCACGAGCTGTGGTTCCACAGCCGTACCCGCGTCGGACGCCACGACATGCCGTACGGCGGCACGTACTGGGCCAAGGGCACCGCCGAGCCGCTGCCCGCGGTCCGGCCGTCCTTCGAGGGCGTCTCGGTGGAGCTGCCCCGGGTGGACCTGGAGGCGTTGCGCGCGAGCGACCGGACCCTCACCGAGGTACTGGAGGACCGGCACTCGCTGCGGCTGCACGACAGCTCCTCGCCGCTCACCGCCGCGCAGTTGGGCGAGTTCCTGTACCGGAGCGCACGCAACCGGGCCCAGTACGACGACGGCTCCCAGCAACTCGGCGACCGGCCCTACCCGTCCGGCGGCCGGGCGTACGAGCTGGAGATCTATCCGCTGATCGACCAGGTGGACGGTGTGGCACCGGGCCTGTACCACTACGACCCCGAGGGGCACCGGCTGGAACTCGTCGCCGAGCCCGGGCCGGCGCTGACCCGCCTCACCGAGATGTCCCGCGCGACCGCGCAGATGTCCGCCGCCCCGCAGGTGACGCTGCTGATCACGGCCCGCTTCGGGCGGGTGATGTGGAAGTACTCCACGATGGGTTACGCCCTGGTGCTCAAGCACGTGGGGGTGCTGTACCAGGTGATGTACAGCGTCGCCACCGCGATGGGGCTCGCGGGCTGCGGGCTCGGCGGCGGCGACTCCGACGCGTTCGCCGCTGCTTCCGGGGTGGCCTGGGAGAGCGAGTCGACCGTCGGCGAGTTCCTGCTCGGCAGCCGTGGAGAGGAGGACGGCAGTGGAGTTCCGGCGTAAGGCACTGGAGAACCTGCGCGCACCCGACGACCTGGACAGCCCCCTGCGCCTGGCCCGGCCGCGGGCCTGGGCGGTGCTGGCACTCGTGGCGGTGCTCATCGCGGGCGGCCTGGTGTGGTCCTTCAACGGCTCCCTGGCCCGCAACGTGAACATACCGGGCATCCTCACCCACCCGCTGGGGGTCTCCAAGGTCGAGAGTCCGCAGAGCGGACTGGTCTCCGACGTCTTCGCCCAGACCGGGAACCCGGTGACCAAGGGCGCCCCGGTGCTGTCGCTGGTCGACGCCCACGGTGCCACCCAGATCGTCCGGGCCCCCTTCTCCGGCCGGACCATCGCCCTGCTGGTCGACAACGGGCAGTACGTCAACGCGGGCGCGACGTTCATGACGGTGGAGCGCACCGACAGCAAGAACGACCGGCTGGTGGCCGTCCTGTTCGCCCCCGCGGACAAGGCGGGCCAGCTGCAGATCGGCGACGACGTGGACATGGACGTGTCGTCGGCTCCCGCGCAGGCGTTCGGCCTGATGCGCGGCCATGTCACCGCCGTGGACGCGTTCCCGCAGACCGAGCAGCAGGTGCTGGACTTCCTGGGCGGGAACCAGCTGCTGTCCAACCAGCTCCTGAAAAAGGGCGGTCCGGTCCGCATCACCGTCGACCTGGAAACCGACTCCAAGGTCTCCAGCGGCTACCGCTGGACCTCGGCTTCGGGCCCCCCGTTCCGGATCAACTCGTGGACCCAGGTGACCGGTTACGGCCGGCTGCCCGGTGAGCGTCCCATCGATTGGCTGTTGCCGAAATGACGACTCAATCCACGCCCCCACTGCCCGCACCCGGCCGGAGGGCCGACTCGAAGGCGCCGGGCGGACCGTCCCGTGGCCGCGGTCGCCGGCGCGATCGCAGCGAACGCGCCAGGAACCGGATGCGCGTCAAGACCCCCACCGTGATCCAGCTGGAGGCCGTCGAATGCGGCGCGGCCTCGCTGAGCATGGTGCTGGGCTTCTTCGGGCGCTTCGTCCAGCTGGAGGAGCTGCGGACCGCCTGCGGCGTCTCCCGTGACGGCGCCAAGGCCGTCAACCTGCTGCGAGCGGCCCGGAGTTACGGACTGCTGGCCAGCGGCCGGCAGATGGAGGTGGAGAAGCTCAAGAAGCTGCGGCCGCCGACGATCCTGTTCTGGAACTTCAACCACTTCGTGGTCTACGAGGGCATGGGCACGCGGCTCGGGCGCCCGGTGGTCCACCTCAACGACCCGGCCTCCGGCAAGCGCACGGTCAGCATGGAGGAGTTCGACAAGAGCTTCACCGGCGTCGTCCTCACCTTCGAGCGCGGGCCCGACTTCAGGCGCGGCGGACGCCCCCCGCGCATCTCCACCGACCTGTACTCCCGCTACCGCCGCAACGGCGGGGCGCTGATGCTCGCGCTCCTGGCCAGCATCCTGCTGATCATCCCCGGCGTGGCGGTTCCCGCGTTCACCCGGGCCTTCATCGACCGGGTGCTGAACAACGGCGACCACTCCTTCATCACCCCGCTGATCGGCGCGATGGCCGCGGCCTCGGTGCTGACAGTGGTGCTGACCCTGCTCCAACAGACGCATCTGCTGCGGGTGGAGTCGTCGACGGCGATCCGAAGTTCCGCCCGCGTCGTGCGGCACCTGCTACGACTACCCGTGGTCTTCTTCACCCAGCGCAACCCGGCGGAGATCTCCCAACGGGTCGCCTCCAACGACCGGATCGCCGAGATCCTGTCCCGGGACGTGGCGACCGCGGCGGTCAGCGCGCTGCTCGTGGTCTTCTACGCGATCCTGTTGTGGACCTACGACGTCCAACTGACCCTGATCGGCGTCGGGGTGGCCCTGCTGAACATCGTGGTGCTGCGCCTGGTGGCCCGGCTCCGCAGCGACGCGGTGTCCAAACTCCGGGCGGACCGCGCGCGGTTGACCGCCGCGTCGTTCAACGGCCTGCAACTCATCGAGACGATGAAGGCGTCGGGCTCGGAGAACGACTACTTCGGCCGCTGGGCCGGCTTCCAGGCCAAGGTGGCCTCGGGATCGCAGGTCCTGGGCACTCCCACCGCGCTGCTCGCCGTCGTACCACCGTTCCTGGCGGCGGTGGACAGCGGCTGCATCCTGCTGATCGGCGGGACCAAGGCGATCGACGGGCACATCTCGATCGGTCTGCTGGTCGCCTTCCAGACGCTGGTGACGAACTTCACCCGCCCCGTCTCCCAGTTGAGCAACCTGGGGCCGCGGGTGCAGGACGTGGCCGCCGACATCAACCGGCTCAAGGACATCGAACGGTTCCCGCTGGCCTCCGACTTCACCAACAAGGTGATCGACACCGGCTCGGCCGCCGCGCCGGCCGGCGCGCCCGGCCAGCCGCCGGTGCCGCAGGACCCGCACGGGCAGCCCGGCACGGGCCGGCCCTCCTCCCGCAAGTCCTCCCGTCGGCCCACCAGCGTGGCCAGCGTGAAGATGATCGATGTCACCTTCGGCTACAGCCCGTTGGGTGAACCGCTGCTGCGCGACTTCGACCTGACCGTGCTGCCCGGCCAGCGGGTGGCGCTGGTGGGCGGCTCGGGCAGCGGAAAGTCCACGGTGAGCCGGCTCATCGCCGGCCTGTACGAGCCGCGGTCCGGTCAGATCCTCTTCGACGGCCGGGAACGCCGGACCTACACCCGTGACACCCTCGGCAACTCGGTGGCCTTCGTCGACCAGGACATCTTCCTCTTCGAGGGAACCGTCCGGGAGAACGTCACCTTGTGGGACACCTCCATCCCCGACGAGAGGATCGTCGCGGCGCTGCGCGACGCGGCCGTCTACGACGTCGTGGCCTCCCGGCCGGGCACCCTCAACAGCCTTGTCTCCGAGGGCGGCACCAACTTCTCGGGCGGTCAGCGGCAGCGTCTGGAGATTGCCCGCGCCCTGGTGCGCGGGCCCAGCGTCATGGTGCTCGACGAGGCCACGAGCGCCCTCGACGCGGAGACCGAGAAACGCATCGACGACAACCTCCGCCGGCTCGGCTGCGCTTGCGTGATCATCGCCCACCGGCTGTCGACGATCCGGGACAGCGACGAGATCCTCGTGCTCGATCACGGCCGGGTCGTGCAGCGCGGCACGCACCACGCCCTTGTCAAGGCAGAGGGACTGTACGCCGACCTGATCCGGGAGCAGTGAAGCCGTGAGCACATCCCACTTCTCGATCAACTACGGCCCGGACGCGATGGATCTGTCCGAGCTCGCAACGGTCCTCAGCCCCCGGACCGACGGCGTCTTCGCGCTGGCCGACCCCGGGCGCATCTGGTTCGTCACCGAGGGCATGCTCGACCTCTTCGCCGCCAGCGAGGAGGAGGGCGGACGCTGGACCTTCCTGTGCCGGGTCGGGACCGGCAGCGTACTGTGCGGCGCCCGGCTGGACGGGCCGACCCTGGTCGGCAAACCGCTGCCCGGGGGCGCCGTGCAGTCCTGCACGCTGGGCGAGGCGCTCAACGTCGCGCTCCCGCGGGTCGGATACGGTGCCGGCGCGCCGGCGAGCCGGCTGGCGAAGCTGCTGGCGGACGGACTGGACGCCGGGTTCGTGGCACTGGCCGACGCGGTGCGGACCGAACTGCCGCCGCGGGAGTTCGTCCCGCTGGAGACGGACAACGCCGACGGGTCGCGCCGCGCCCTGCTGCCGCCCGGTGCCATGGCACGCTCGGTCGACGGTGTGGTGTGGATCGAGGTGATCCGCGGTTCCGTCGCACTGGCGCTGACCGACTTCGACGAGTCCGGCGGGTCCGCCCGGCCCGCCCCTGCCCCCGCCCCGGCTCCCGCCCCCGCACAGCCCCCCGCGCAGCCCGCACCGCCCGCCCATGACCCGTTCGCCACCATGGGCTGGCCCGGCCGGGGCGTCACCAAGCGGTTCCTGGTCACCGAGTCGGACTGGGTGCGCTCCGCGGACGGCGCGACGGTGGGCGTACTGCGCACCCCGGAGGTCATGGCAGACCCGGGCTTCGCCGAGGAGGTGCTGTCCCAGCAGCGCCTTCTCATGCGCCGGTTGACCGATCGGATGCACAGCCGGCGGTCCACGGCCCGCCGGGAGATGAACCAGCGGCGGAGGCTGGACGCCGAGACGCTCCAGCGTTCCTCGCAGGCTCTGGCATCGGTGCTCGACCCGTTCCGCCTGTCGGGGAGCGGCGACTTCGACCCGGCCGACCAGGACACCTATCTGGCGGTGGCCCGCGTCGTCGGGCACGCCTCGGGCGTCGAGGTCACCCGCACCTCCACGTCGGAGGCATCCGACTCCCGGCTGGGCCCCGTGGAGCGGATCGCGGTGTCCTCGCGCTTCCGCACCCGCGAGGTCCGCCTGGACGGCGACTGGTGGAAAACCGACCTGGGGCCGCTCTTCGCCCACCTCGGTTCGGATGCCACCGAAGGGCCGGGCGGCCCGTCGGACATCAACGTCAGCAAGCGCACCCCGGTGGCACTGATCTGGCACCGTGGCCGGTACCAGGTCCGCGAGCCGGGCGGCAGGACCACGAGGGTCGGCCGCTCCTACGCCGCCCGGTTGGAGCCGATCGCGTGGATGTTCTACCCGCCGCTGCCGGACGAACCCCTGGACCGGAACGCGTTGATCCGCTTCGGGCTGCGCGGCAGCGCCCGCGACGCGGCGATGATGATCGGGCTCGGACTGGGCGCGGCGCTGCTGGGCCTGCTGGTCCCGGTGCTCACCGGTAAGGTGCTCGGCGTCCTGGTGCCCCATGCGGACCGGGGGCCCCTGACGCAGGTGTGCGTGGTGCTGTTCGCCGCGGCCCTGCTCTCGGCGGTCCTGTCGGCGGTACAGAACCTGTCGCTGCTCCGGCTGGAGGGGCGCTTCGAGGCGCGGGCCCAAGCCGCGGTGTGGGACCGGCTGTTGCGGCTTCCCACCTCCTTCTTCAACAAGACCTCCACCGGCGAGTTGAGCAACTCCGCGATGGGCATCAGCACCATCCGGGACGTGCTGTCCGGCATCACCACCCAAGTGGTGCTGGGCTGCCTGATGTTCATCACCAACATGAGCCTGCTGTTCTTCTACAGCGTCCCGCTGGCCCTGATGGCGCTGGCCCTGGCACTCGGCGGCGGCCTGATCTGCCTGATCGTGGGGATCAAGCAGACCAAGTGGCAGAAGCTGCTGACCGAGCACGACCACAAGTTGGCCGGCATCCTCTTCCAGATGCTCGGCGGCCTGTCCAAGCTGCGCGTCGCCGTGGCGGAGGACCGGGCGTTCTCCCACTGGGCGCTGGGATTCGCCGGATCGAGGCGGCTGTCCTCCCGTGCCCGCCGCCTGCAGAACGTGGTCACGATCTTCAACTCCGGCTATCTGCTGGTGTGCTCGTTGCTGCTGTTCGCGCTCGTCGGCGGCCCGGCCAGCCACCAGCTGTCCACCAGCGGGTTCCTGACCTTCAACAGCGCCTACGGCATGATGCTGGCGGCCTGCATCCAGATCACCGGAAGCGTCACCATGGCATCGGCCGTGGGACCGCTCTTCGACGGCCTGCAACCGGTGATCTCCGAGGTGCCGGAGGTGTCGGCGGCCAAGGAGTCGCCCGGCGACCTCTACGGCGAGATCGAGGTCAGCAACGTCAGTTTCCGCTACCACGACGACACGCCGCCGGTGCTGCACGATGTCAGCTTCCAGGCTCGGCCCGGGGAGTTCGTCGCCATCGTCGGTCCGACGGGGTGCGGGAAGTCGACGCTGCTGCGGCTGCTGATCGGTTTCGACGAGCCCACCACCGGAGCGGTCCTCTACGACGGCATGGACCTGTCGTCGCTCGACGTGACGGCCGTCCGCCGGCAGTGCGGTGTCGTGCTGCAGAACGGGCAGCTGTTCGCCGGCAGCATCCTGTCCAACATCTGCGGCATGGGCAACTACTCGCTCGACGAAGCCTGGGAGGCCGCCGAGATGGCCGGCCTCGACGAGGACCTCGGACGGATGCCGATGGGCATGCACACCGTCCTGTCCGAAGGGGCGACGACGCTGTCGGCCGGCCAGCGACAGCGGCTCATGATCGCCCGTGCGCTGATCGGCCGGCCCCGCATCCTCTTCTTCGACGAGGCCACCAGCGCGCTGGACAACCGCACGCAGGAGATCGTCACCCAGAGCATGCGGCGGCTGAACGCGAGCCGCATCGTGATCGCCCACCGGCTGTCGACGGTGATGCGGGCCGACCGGGTGCTGGTCCTGGACGCCGGCCGGCTCGTGCAGTCCGGCAGCCCGGACGAGCTGCTTCAGGACAAGGACGGCATGTTCTACCGCCTCGTCCAGCGGCAGATGTCCTGACCCGCTGCCACCTGCGGCCTGCCCGGCCCCGCCGGCCCGGCCCGCCGGTGCGACGGGCGCCGGCATGCGGCCTCCGAGCCGTCATGCCGGCGCCCGGCACCGCCCGGTGCCGTGGCCGGTGGCCGGTCGTGCCGGGCGCGTGATCCCCGACCTGCCCGTTCCGAAGGAGATTTGTCATGCCCCGCCCCTCCACGTCCGGCGTCATCCCGGCAGCCGGCTCCGACGATCGTCCCCCAGGACCGGCAGAGGACCTGGAGCTGGCCGGCATCCGCGCGGACCCGCTCGCCTTTCTGCAGGACCTGGTCAGCGAGTACGGCGACCTGTGCAGCCATCGCACCCGCGGCCAGAACGTGTGGTTCGCCAACTCGCCCGAACTCGTCCAGCACATTCTCAAGGACAACTACACCAACTACACCAAGGCCGGCACGCCGGACGACTTCATGCTGACCCCCCTGCTCGGAAAGGGGCTGCTCACCAGCAACGGCGCGCAGTGGGAACGCCAGCGGCGGCTGTCCGCGCCGTCCTTCCGCCGCGTGGCGGTGGAGTCGTTCGACGGCCTGATGGTCGAGGCGGCCGTCGATCTGGCCACCGCCTGGGGCGAGGCGGCCGACCGGGGCGAGGCCGTTCGCGTGGACCACGACTTCACGGCGCTGACGCTGCGGGTGGTGGCCTCCGCGCTGCTCGGCTCCGAACTGACCGCGGCCGGGCGCGGGTTCGGGCAGGCCGTCGACGACATCAACCGGTTCATCGGCCACTTCGACGGGACCCCGCCCCAGGACGCGGACTTCCGGGCCCGGCTCCGGGCGTACACGGGCGCGAAGGGCTTCCTGGACCGGGTGGTCGGCACCATGATCGGAGCCCGGCGGCTGACCGGCCCCGACGAGCACCCCGGGGACCTGCTGGACGCCATGCTGGGCGCCCGGGACGAGCACGCCAACGCCTTCTCCGACCAGGAGTTGCACGACCAGGTCCTGACCATGGTGATGGCCGGTCACGAGACGACCGCCAAGGCCCTCAGCTGGACGCTCCACCTCCTCGACCGGCACCCCGAGCACGCGGCGCGGGTCCGGGAGGAGATCGACCGGGTGGTGGGTACGCGGCTGCCGACCGCCGCGGACCTGTCCGGACTGGTCTACACCAGGCAGTGCCTCGACGAGGCCATCCGTCTGTTCCCGCCGGTGTGGCTGATCTCCCGGCTCGCGGTGGAGGACGACACGCTCGGCGGGCTCCGTATCCCCGCCGGCACGCTGGTGTGCGTCAGCCCCTGGACGCTGCACCGGCATCCGGACCACTGGGAGGCGCCGGAGGAGTACCGGCCGGAGCGGTTCGAGGCCGAGCAGCAGCATGCCCGCGCGGGCCACTCGTACCTGCCGTTCGGCGGGGGGCCCCGGGTCTGCATCGGGCAGGCGTTCGCCACGACCGAGGCGATGCTCGTGCTGACGGTCGTCCTGCAACGGCTCCGGCTGACCCAGGCGCCCGGCACCACGGTGGTGCCCGAAGCGCTGGTGACCCTGCGGCCGCGTGACGGCCTGCTGATGCAGGTGGAGCGGCGCCATGGATGACGCGGCACAGCAGGTGGGACCGGCCGCTCGCAGCTACCGCCCTGAAGAGGAGCTGGGCGGCTTCGAGCAGGAGGTCACGCGGCTGGACCACCAGGCCGCGCTGACCTGGGCCCACGAGTGGCGCATCCTGCGGCCCCTGGCGCCTTCCGGTGGTGGGGCGGTGCTGGACGCGGGCTGCGGAAACGGCGCGGTGACCGCGGAGTTGAGTGCCGCGCTGCCGGGGACCCGGGTCGTCGGCCTGGACGCGCACCCCGGACTCCTGGAGCGGGCGGGTGCCCGCGGGACGGGCGGACCGGAACCGGAGCTGTTCCTGGGCGATGTCGGCGACACCCCGTTCGCGGACGAGACGTTCGACCTGGTGCTCTCCCGGTACGTCTTCCAGCACCTGCCGGAGCCGATCGGCGTCGCACGGGAACTGCGCCGGGTGCTGCGGCCCGGCGGGCACCTTGCCGTGATCGACGTCGATGCCGGACTGTGGGGGACGGCGGAGCCCGATCTGTCCGGCTTCTCGGAAGAGGCGTACCGCGCCCTCGGCGCCGCGCAGTCCGCGGACGGCGGGGACCGGCTGATCGCCAGGCGACTGCCCCGCATCCTCAGGGACGCCGGGTTCACGGACGTGACCGTGCAGCCGTTCGCCTACACCAGCGACGAAGTGGGGCTGGACGCCCTGGCGCCGCAGCTCTCCCCCGAGCGGCTGCTGCCGCTGGTCGAGCGGGGCGCGCTCAGCCTGACCGCGTATCTGCGGGCGATGACCGCCTGGCAGAACTTCGTGGCGCGGGACGGCTTCGTCCTGCTGCTGGGGTTCGCCGTGGTGGGACGGCGGTAGACCCGGGGCGGCCGCCGGCCGGCGTCAAGGGGGCGCGCAATCTCCCACGGTCCAGGGGTCCTTGCGCCCGCCGGCGGTCGGGAAGGGCCCGGCCGGCGGCGGGCGCGAGCCGGTCGGGCCTACACCGGAAGGTGCGGCCCGGCCCTGTCACGGACCGCGTTCCGTCAGGACTTGACGCGCTTGTTCCCGCTCCCGGCGCAGTTGACGCCGAGGGCGTCGGCCAGGGCGGTCCGTCCCGGTATGGACAACTTGCCGTAGACGCGGGTGAGATGGACCTCGACGGTGCGCGGGGTGATGTGCAGCAGGTCGGCGATGCTCCTGTTGGTCCGCCCCCGGGCGGCGTGCATGGCGACGCGGTGCTCGGTCGGCGTGAGGGCGGGCACTCCGGACGCCGGGGTGCGCCGAAGCCGTCCCCCCGCGGCGAGCAGCGATTTGCGCGCCTCGGTGGTGAGCGAACGCGCCCCCGACTCCTCGGCGAGCAGCATCCCCCGGTGCAGCGCCCGCCTGGCCTGTGCGAGAGAGCCGTTGTGCCCGTGCGCCTGGCCCGCCGCGACGAGTGAGAGCGCCAACTGGAGCCGGGCGTCGGTCTGTTCGAGAAGGGCCACGGACTCGGCGAACGCGCGCTCCGCCGCCGCCCCCGAACTCACCTCCCCCAGCGAGCGCAACGACCGGCCCACCACCGCGAGATCGCCCCAGCGGCGGGCCAGTTCGACCTCCGCCTCCGCGAGCTCGCGAGCCTCCTTGTCGTTGCCGAGCTGTTTCCACGCCCGCGCGGCGAGGCTGCGCCAGTCGCTCAAGGCGGGGTTGACGATCCCCAGCGCCTCCAGCCGGTGCCCGCACTCCATCAGGTCGGCGAGTGCGCCCCGCAGGTCACCCAGGTGCAGGCGGAACATCCCCCGCACGCCCAGGGTGCTCGCGGGCAGGTCGTGGAGTCCTTGCAGGAGGTCGACGGCCCCCTCGTAGTGGCCGATCGCCCCGCGCGCCCTGGCGACCTCGGTCACCGCGACCGCACGGCAGCTCTTCACCTCGTGATGTTCGGTGGTGAGCGCCAGCGCCTGCTCCGCCTCGGCGAGCGCCACCGGAAGGTCGCCCATCCGCACCGCGATCTTGGCGCGCTGGCAAAGGGCGATCACCCGCGGGAAGAGCGCGTCCGTGGCCAGCGCTCCGGTCAGCATGTGATCCGCCCAGCGCTGCGCTTCCCGCAGATGGCCTGCCCACGTCAGTATCGTGATACATCGCAGCAGCAGCACCATCGAAGCGCTTCCGGACGGCCGCTCGCCCGCCAGCGCCCGGTGCACCAGCTCCAGCGGGACATCGCAGGGTTCGGATCTGCACGCGAGATCGCCGGCGATGGAGGCGAGTAACTCCCGCTCGCCGGGCGTGACTCCGAGGTTGATGCTCAGGGTGGGACCGCCGAGCGCCTCCAGGGCCGCCGCCCGGCCCTCGGCAGGGACCGTGTGGGTCAGGGACTGCACGCTCAGGCGCAGTTCGGAGTCGCCGAGTTCGGCGAACGCCTTGTGGTCGACGTGGGCGAGCACGGTCCGGGACGGACGCAGAGCCGACTCGGCGCTGCCCGGCCGCAGGACTCGCGCGTGGGCACGTTCCACGATCGCCCCCGCCTGGAGCGCGGGATCGGAGAACAGCCGGACGGCCTCGTCGAGATGGCGGTCGGCGGCCGCGGGCGCGAAGAGCGCCTCGGCGCGGCCCAGCAGCCAGAGCACCTCCGCGCGCTCCTCGTCCGGAATCCTGTCCCGGAGGACCCGCCGCGCGTACTTGGCACACGTCTTGGGGTCGCCGGTCTTCAGGGCGTCGTCCGCGGCTTCCTTCAGCACGCTGCACGCCCACGCGTCGTCGGACATGTCGGCCTGGAGCAGGTGCTCGGCGACCTGCGCCAGCGGGGCCCCCAGATCGTTCAGCCGCCGGGCGGTCCGCATGTGCAGGGAGCGCCGCGCATCGGCGGACATGTCACGGTGGATCAGGCTCCGCAGCTCCGCACTGCTGAAACGGTACCGGCCGGAGACGCCCGTCTCGCGAAAGATCCCCACCGGGGTGAGCTCCGCTATGAGTCCGCTGATCGCGTCCCCGTAGAGGTTGAGCATGTCCGCGATCACCGCGCAGTCGCCTTCTTCACCGAGCACCGTCGCGACCTCGGCGACCTCCCGGAGGTGGACGGGCTGGCGCAGCAGCCGGTCGGCGGCGGCCTCGGCCTCTATTCGTGCACCGCAGCGCCGTATCTGCTCGACCTGCGACGCCCGAGGGGGCACGAAGTCGGCGGTCAGGGACGCCAGCAGCTTGTCCAGGCGGGAGGGGCGCCCGCGGGACGTCTCGGCGCAGACCTGCACGAACTCGTCGTCGCACCCCTGCCCGGAGTAGGCGGCCTCCACCACTTCGCGTACGCTGTGCGACGAGAGCGGGCTGAGGGTGAGGGTGAAACACTGGTCCCGCTTGGATATGTCGTCGGTCAGCTTGCGGTCGACCGCGGTCTCGTCGGTCCGGTAGGCCAGGACCAGCAGGACCGGCAGATTGTTCAAGTGCCGTACCAGATAGGCGAACCAGCGCAGTGAGGTCTCGTCCATCCACTGGATGTGATCGACGACGACGACCAGGGGCTGCCGGCGCGCGCCTCGCGCGAAGACCTCCCGCAGGGCTTCGAAGAGCCGATGGTCGAACGGGCCGGCGCCTTCGAGCACGCCGTGCAGGAACTCCTCGTCCTCGGTGGCCCGGTCCCTGTTGGCGACCTCGAGTGCGGCGGCCACGAGCTGGCGGACAACCCCGAGTTGGCTGTGTGCGTCCGAAGGGGAACAGGACGTGCTCAGCACCACGCTGCCCAAGCGCCTTACCCGTTCGGCCACTTCGGCGAGGAAGGTGGAACATCGCATGCCCGAGACGGACCGGACCAGAACGGTGTTGCCCTTGCCTGCCCTGGCACTGCGCGCACGGGTCAGAAGGTCGGAGAGTTCCGACACACGTTCAGGCTGCACGGAGCCTCCTCACCTCAACCCCTGTTGCTCCGCATGCGATGCGGGGACCGGCCGCGATGTTCTTCACTCCGGCAGTACAGCGGGCCGCGACGGGGAACTCGCGCCATGTCGCCTTCATACGGAGGGTGTTGCCGGTCCACAGGAGAGAGTCGTCGTCAGCGAATGCGAGGTCGCGAACATGGTGCAGGGTCTCGATCTTCCAGTGGTCACGGACGAGTTCGTCGAGCTGAAGCGGGTGGCCTGCACGGCTGTCAGGCCGGCCTCTCACCATAGGTTGTCTTCGTGACGGTCCGGCCACCCCATCGTCATGCACTCCACAACTTCGCAAAATCTCCTTGATTTGATCACGAGATGATCGTTTCTGGCGATGGCGGCGGGGAGCGCCGGCTCCGCCCGCCGCCGGCCCAAAGGGTGGACGATCTCCCAACACGTGAAAGGCCGCCCCCGTGCGGACGGCACGGGGACGGCCTTTCACCGGCTTCGGCGGCGGGTGGCTACTGCTGAGGTGGCGGGTAGCCGTAGCCCTGTTGCGGGTTGGGCGGTGGATACTGGCCGGGTTGACCGGGTTGACCGGATTGGCCTGGCTGCTGGCCCTGGTAGCCGGGCTGCCCCGGCATCGACGGCGCCTGTACGGGCGGTGAGTTGCTGCCGTCCTGCGTCCACAGGCCCTGTGCCTGCTGGGCCCGCACGAAGTCCTCGGCGACCATGGCGGAGAGGTTGAAGTACGCCTCTCGGGTCTTGGGCCGCATCATGTCGAGGTCGACCTCGGCGCCGGCGGCGAGGTGTTCGTCGAAGGGGACGACCTGGACTCCGCGGCAGCGGGTCTGGAAGTGCGCCACGATGTCGTCGACCTTGATCATCTTGCCGGTCTCGCGGACGCCGGAGATGACGGTGATGCTGCGGGCGACGAGTTCGGCGTAGCCGTGGGCGGACAGCCAGTCGAGGGTGGTGCTGGCGCTGGACGCGCCGTCGACGGACGGTGTCGAGACGATGATCAGCTGGTCGGCCAGGTCGAGGACGCCGCGCATCGCGCTGTAGAGCAGGCCGGTGCCGGAGTCGGTGAGGATCACCGGGTACTGGCGGCCCAGCACGTCGATGGCGCGGCGGTAGTCCTCGTCGTTGAAGGCCGTGGAGACTGCCGGGTCCACGTCGTTGGCGATGATCTCCAGACCGGAGGGCGCCTGCGAGGTGAAGCGGCGGATGTCCATGTAACTGTTGATGTAGGGGATCGTCTGCACCAGGTCGCGGATGGTCGCGCCGGTCTCCCGGCGCACCCGGCGGCCCAGCGTGCCCGCGTCCGGGTTGGCGTCGATCGCCAGGATCTTGTCCTGCCGTTCGCTCGCGAGGGTGGAGCCGAGCGCGGTGGTGGTCGTCGTCTTGCCGACACCACCCTTCAAGCTGATGACCGCGATCCGATAACACGCCAGCACCGGCGTACGGATCAGCTCCAGCTTCCGCTTCCGCTCCGCCTCCTCCTTCTTGCCGCCGAGCTTGAACCGGGACGGCTGCGCGTTGGCACCGGGCTTCTTCGGCCTCGGCTGGTTGCGCAGCAGCCGCTCCGAACTCAGCTCGACCGCCGCGGTGTAGCCGAGAGGCGCGCCGCCCTGCGTGGTGCGCTGGCGCTGATCGGGCGTCACCGTCGGCCAGCCACCGGCCCGCGGGTCGACGGGAGGGCCGAATCCCTGCGGCACTCCGGGTTGCTCGGTCCGTGGGTCGCCGGGCGTGACACCCGGCTGCGGGGTGCCCGTCGGTGGTTCCGGCGGGCCGGAAGTCGCGGGTGCCGCCGGCGCGGCGGGGGTCGCGGGCGTGGGCGCAGCGGGTGCCACGGGCACAGCAGGTGCCGCGGGCGCAGCAGGTGCCGCGGGTGCAGCGGGTATCGCGGTCACGGGCGCGGGCGCCACGGGAGCCGCGGGAGCCGCGGGCGGGCCGGACACCACGGGAGCCGCGGGCAGGCCGGGCGCCGCGGGCTGGTCCGACTGCGGGAACCCGTATCCGCTCCGCGCGGGCAGCCGCTGCGGCGCTCCCGCGGTCCCGGGCTGCGGCTGCTGGTTCTGCGGTAAACCGGCACCGCCCTGGAGGACGGGCCGACGCAGAATCTGCGTGCGCGGCTCTTCCTCTTCTTCCTCTTCCTGCGACTGCTGCTCCTGCGGTGCGGCCGCCGGCACCGACGCCGCCGCCCCGGCCGCCCCGGCCGTCCCTGCCGCGGCTGTCGGCCCGGGCACCGCGTCCTCGGGCTCCGCGGTGTCCGGCTCGGCGGCGTCCGGCGCGCTCACCATGTACCAGGTGGGCAGCCGCGATCTGATCGTCAACTCACTGGTGCGGTCGGACTCTGACAGGTCGTCGCCAGGACCGGCCCCGCCCGCGCGGTTGTAGTCCCGATCGCTGCTCACGCTGCCTCCTGGTCTGCTGTCCTCAACCGCTCCGCACCCTTCCAAACAGTCCGTCGCCGCCCCCTGCCCCGTTCAGGGAAAGCCTAGGCAACCGATCGTGAACCTCACAGGCCCGCGCATCGCCGTTTGTGTTATAGCGGACGATCATGTGGGAGGGAAGCGCCCTACGGCAGCTGCGAAGTCTTGATCGTTGGGGTGTCTACGCAGGTCGGGTGAGTTGCTGGGGGGATGCGGACGGCGACCGTGATCATGAACGTATCTGACGACGGTCAAGAACAGGGGGCCGTGCAGCCCACGATAGCCGGGTAGAGGTGGACGAGGGCCTTCGGGGCGTTGAACTCCGCGGTCTCCGGGCGCTTTCCGCGACGCGGCCCGCGCCCACGATGTACTGGTGGACCCCACTCCGTCCACAATCCGCTGCCGGCCGGCCCCGTCACCCCGGTCCGGAACCGGCACGCCCCCCGAGCGCGCCGAGCTCCCGCCGCACTCCCCTGGGCCCCTTGAAACAAGCACCGCAGGAGAAAAGCAAAGACCACAGGCCACAGGCTAGGTGACCTGGGGTTTACGAGGGCCTGCAAGATCGCGTTCGGTCGTGCAGGGCTGTGCCAGCGAATCCCGTCTTCCCAGGTCAGTGACGTGTGACCCCGATCGGTGTGATGACTAGTCCAGCCGGTGCCGCCCCGTCCGCTCACGCATCGCTCACGCAAGAGCAGCCCCTGCCTCAGCCCTTCCGCAGATCTGGGTGAGCTGCAGGAACGGTACTCCCTCCCACCCATGTCGTCCCGCACATATGGCAGATCACGACGCTGGACGCAACCCAAACTGCAACCCTCCCGTTGAACCGTTCCGGGTCTGGTGGAGACTCTAGATCTTGACCGTGACCTGGGGTAGTTCGACTCAGATAAGGCCTTCCAGCTTCGCTGTGATGGATCAGCCCGCCGGGCTGGTGCCGCCATCCTTCGTGGTCGCGCTGCCACAGGCTCATCTCGACTGCGGACAGGACGAGTTCGGTCTGTCTGGTGGCTACCGCGAACCAGCCGACGATGCGGCGGGAGAAGATATCGACGACGAAAGCGACGTAGACCCTGCCGGCCCAGGCCGCGACATAGGTGCAGTCAGCGACCCAGGTCCGATTCGGCGCATCGACGACGAAGCGACGATCGACCAGAACGGGGGCCTGCTCGGCTGCCCGGTCCTGGAGGGTGGTGACGGTCTTCTTGCCGCGGACGGCGCCGGTGATGCCGACTTCGCGCATCAGCCGTTCGACCGTGCAGCGGGCGACTTGGTGGCCCAGTTTACGCAGTTGGTGCCAGATCTTGCGGGCCCGTAGACGCTGTAGTTGGCCTTGAACACCTTCTGGACCAGGGCTTTCAGTTCTCCCTCGCGCACCGTCCTGACCGGGGAGGGCGGGCCTTGTCCGCGTAGTACATGCAGGGGTGATGCTGATGCCATGCCCGGTCAGCGCGGTGCAGATCGGCTCGGGGCCACCGAAGCGGTCCCGGTGCTCGGCGATGAACATCATGAGCGAAGATGTGGCTGGTCGAGCTCGGCCCGGAGAAAGCCGAGGCGCTGCCTTGAGGATCTCGTTGGCCCGCTTGAACTCTGCGAATTCCTTCTTCAGGGCTCTTGGACGGTGTCCTATGTGGTGAGGCGACGGAGTCTCTTGTAGCAGCAGATGGCGGCGAGGGCGAGGAAGGCCAGGTAATTGCGGGGATGGCGTTCGTAGCGCGGACTCAGTCGGCGGTATCCGGATAGCCAGGACATTGTCCGTTCGATGACCCAGCGGCGGCGGCCCAAGCGCTCACTCGACTCGATGCCCTTGCGGGCGATACGCACGCCGATGCGCTTGCCCTGTAAGCATTTCTGCAGGTGAGATACGTCGTAGGCTTTGTCGGCGTGGAGGGTTGGGGCTTGAAGTAGCGGCCGCGGTGGGGGTCGTGTCTCGTTTGGTGACCGAGCGCCATCGGCTTCAGCGCGAGGCTGTCGTGGACGTTGGCTGCTGAGACGCCGACGACCAGGGGCAGTCCGTTCGCGTCCGACAGGATGTGCATCTTGGAACCCGGCTTACCCCGGTCCACGGGGCTCGGACCTGTCTGTCCGCCCCTTTTTTAGCCCTCCCGTGAGCCGAGTCGAGGACGGCGCGGGACAGGTCGAGCAGCCCTTCGTCATAGAGCCGGTGCAGGATCGCTTCGTGCAGCCGGCCCCAGACCCCGGCCCGGGACCAGATCAGGAATCTGCGGTGCGCGGTCGACTTCGATATCCCGAAGCACGGCGGCAGCACCCGCCAGGCACACCCACTGACCAGCACGTAGATGATCGCGGCGAACAGCGTCTCATCAGGGGTGTCCTGGGTCCCGCCACCCTCACCCGCACCTTGGACGGTGGGATCAGCGGCTCCGCGATCTCCCACAGCCCGTCCGGAACGATCCAACTCCACATACCACGGCCCATGTTCAGTCCAACGACGCCTCACCACATAGGACACCGTCTTAGCTGGGCGGATTCTTCCGATGCCGTCCCGGGCCGGGACCCGAAGTCGATCTGGTCCCAGCGGGCCACTGGCGCACCTCTCGGCCGTGCCGATTCCGAGTTTACTCGCGACGGCCTTCATCCCGGCCCACTCGGTCTCGTAATCAGGGCGGACCCTGGCGACCATGCATACTGCACGACGCCGCAACTTAGCGGAATAAGAGGAGGGACGTGCCATGACTTAATCTTCTCAAAGAATCGAGTCTCCACTGAACCCGGAACGGTTCAAAGTACCGGACGACCTGTTCACCCGGCTGCGCAGCTGGCAATCCGGTGGAACCTCCTCTCGCTGGCATCCTGCCAGTACAGCGCAGCCGCCGTCAGACCTCATCCTCTGCCTCCTCGCCATGGATGCGCTGAGCCAGATCCCACAAGGTCAAGTCATCCGACCGATACCAGCGAGCCGTTCCCTGATTGGCCACTGGCCGCTCGTCCCAGGCGGCGTCCGCCCACATCTTCGACACCAGGCCGGACGGCGAGTACTGCTGCTCATCGTAGGCCCACAGGATCGGCTTGGTCCGGTGATTAACCCAGGTCGCCTGACGTCGCTTTTCGTCTTCAACAAGCCACTCTTCCATGGCATCACGCTCGGGCACGTTCATGGCTTTGTACCGGAGGGGGACTCCATCCTTGATGACACGCCGGTCAACCAGAAGCGGCACCGTGTTCGGGCGACGCGGCTTGCGCTCCTTCGTAGGAGGTTCGGGAAGAGCGACGCCCTCGGCCAGGTCGCCAAGGACATGATTCGCGAGTTCCCTACATGTCTGCGCGGTCTGGAAAGCAGTCCTGATCTGGGGACGCGGCCCGTAACGAGTCAAAATCTGATGGGTCAGACGACGGACCAGTTCCGGTACAAGGGCAGGAATCTTCTCCAGCACCTCGCTATCCCAGTCGAAGTCGGGATCATCGATACTCGTGGCGCCCAGATGCTGGAAGATCAAGTGGGTGACGAGAAAGCTTCCATGTTCCGTTGTCGCAGCTTCGCGGCCGTTCTCCCCACTGCCCAGTTCGTAGACCGCGCTCCGTGACGCGCGCAGGGTGAGTACGGAGCGCCACACCTTCTGCGGGGAGGGTTCGCTTTTAAACAGCACACTGTGGCTGCCCTTGGAACCCTGCTCCCAAAGATTCTCCGTGGAGCTGGCAGCCCTGGCGACCTGTTCTGCATCCGAGTGCAGGCAGGCCAGGGCAAGGGCAAGTTCGTCCAGTGAACAACCGGTCTCGGGTGCAGCGACCGGCTCGCCCCGCTTGATCACGTACTGCTTGCGCAGTTCGGCGCGCAGGTTGGCCTTGATCGCCTGGTGTACAGGTTCGAGCGCGATGTGGTCGCGCTGCTCAATGACGTTCTGCCGGTTCGCTGCCTGCGAGACCTGCACGCCGAACTTCCGGTCCTCATATGTATTGATGACCTTGATGCTCAGAGTCGCATGGGCCGCAGTCTCACCATCATCATGCATGGCTCTGGCGACTGCCCGTACCGTCTGTGCGCCATTGACGATACTCGCCCCCGTCACGGTGAGAGTGGTTGGCCTGCTCTGCGGTGCCTTGGCGCTGTCGTGCTTAGCCGCAAGGGAGTCGCAGATCATGGTAATGCCGTTGTTCAGGTGCCAGAATCTGGTGGGATCGGACGTAAGAGTCTGACCGATCTCCGCATTGGTGACGGTGGTCCCGAGCGGAGCCCGGAGATTCTGCTCAAAAAGACCGGTACCGTGCGTCTCATACCACTCAGCGACACTCTCGGCGGCGACAGTGCCTTGATAGGACTCAAGCGGTCCTTTCTGCTGGTACCAGTCATCAAGACGTACATCCAGGCAGATCGGCTCCGGCCGAAGGTCCGCATGAACCTGGTCGTGGAAGTCTGCGGCGTATAGCAGCTCGATACTCAATCGGGCGCCGTGCTTGTTGAACTCGTCGAGAGCGTTGTCCAGAACCTCGCGTGCGGGCGGAGAGGGCTCCACGGTGCCCATCAGCGCGATGACCAGAGTGGCCCTCTCGTTGATGATGAACGGCCTGGCCTCCAAGGCGAGGGCACCGGCACGCTGGTTGAACTGGTCGTACAGCTCGTTCTCGATCCGGTTGAGACCGTCCACCATCGCCTTGGCAGCGTCCACATCGAAGGTCGCCGTGCCCTTATCACTCCACTTCGCTTGGACCAGCAGAGCCAGCCCGCTCTCCGGCAGGGGGGCGATGGCATCCATTCCCTGGTCCGCAATGCCGTCAGTCACAAACCGGGCCGCCTCAGCCACACTGCACTTGGCCACGCGTCGTACAGCGAGGGCTGCAAGGGCACGCGAGAGAAAGCGCTGCTCGTAATTGACACCGCGGAAGTGGGCAATATCGCTGTCATCTATCACCCCGTCAAATGTCTCATGCAGCTGCTCGCGTACCTGCATTACCTGGCGAGGTATGCCCGCCCCCGAGGTGGCCATGGATGGTTGCCTTCCCATTGGTGTCTTCTTGATCGCCTAGCCCCGCGTCTTGATCCCCGAGCCGTTGCCACGCTGCCGGAGACTAAAGTCCACAACCACCAACGCAACACCAGCCGTGTCGATCGTGGCTTCCACCCAGCCCATGGCCACCTCGAGAGGTACCCGTCTCGCGCCGAGCCAACCGTCCCGCACCAGCCGGGCGAAGTCGGTCGGTACCAGGTGGCGGGTGAGCTCGCCCACGGAATGGCCCGGGAGACTGGGCTCCACCGCGGCCGAGATCGCAGCGGCGACCTGGCCGTAGGGGTAAATCGCACCAGAACTCGTCCGGTGCAGAGCCGCGGTGAATGGCACCGGCTCATGAATGCGGAGAAATAGAGGGTCTTCAAGGAAGCTGTAATCGTCGGCATTCTGCCGAGCACGTCTGGGGAGGCGGCGAACACGGCTGTAGAACTCATTCAGCCTGTGCCGGGCGTCAGAGGAAAAAAGTCCGTCCGGGCCGGGACGCACGTAACGTAGTACGACGAGCGTCTGGGTGTCGACGTGGTAGTAGTAGGCATCGAGGGAACCGTCTCCACCATCCGCCACCCACCGATCGGTTATCGACGTGGCCTCAAAGTCATAGTTTAGGCTACCTCCACGACTTGCAAACGTCCGGATGACGGTCTCACCGCCGCGACGGAACCTCGTCGCTGCCCACCCACGGATATCGTCAAGCGTCGGCTGGACCGCAGTCCCCGTAAGCCCGCCGATGAAGGCTCTGCGAGCGGCTTCCTTGTCCCAGAGACGTACCTCCGAGAAGTCGTTCGGGGCTAATCCGGCGATCTTGGCAAAGAGCAGAAGAGCGTCGCGCTCATCACGCCAGGCGAGTTCACTCTCACTCCAGCCTTCGGCGTCGTCAAGTAGAGGCATCAATTTCTGGACTTCGGCCTCGACGACAGAGGAGATCCGCCGGAGATTAACGAACAAGGTATCGGCGCCGACTGTGACAGGACCACTTTCCGGAAGCGACCTGGCGAGGGCGACGTCCCGCTCACCAGCAGCGCACCAGAGCCCTGAGGCGGGCACCCTGCCTCGAAAGCTCCGCGCACGAGTGACGACGACCTTTCGGTCACGGTCGGTCCCATGGGCGGGCCGCACAATTCCCAACCCCCAGATCCGCTCGGGTTGCACCCCGCCACCTCCGTCACCCTGCTGCTCGGCAGGAGCAAGCAGGATCGCGAGATGTGACTTGACTTCAGGCCAATCACGGCAGGATTGGGAGTAGGACCTTTCCTTGGTGTGGTCGGCATCGATCAGACGAAGCAGGTCATTGTCAGGGCGCAGAATCGCCAGCCGCGGCGATCGCGCCGGAGACGGGAGATCTACTCTCCTTGGTTGTGCGTTTTCCATCCACTCCCCCGAACCACCTGCCACCGCACCGAGCCGGGCCTGGGGAGATCATAGCGCGCCAACTTCGGCCTCCGTCTTGGACGCATGTACCAGCTCCTGTGAGAAGGCTACTTGGTTGTCCCGCCCACGCGGCATACAGCCCATCCCGCGCTCGTGTGCACGCCACGAACAACAGGCACCGCTCGGCCAGCAAGTCAGTCGCGTACTGCTTCGGGTTGATGTCAGCCGAGGTAAGTGCGCGACGCCCTCGTTCGGGGCACCGAACCCGGTCATCAGCTTCGCGGTCACCACCAGGAAGCACAGAGGCTCGTCCGGTGTGAGAAATCGCCGCTTCTGCTTCTCCTGATCGATCTCCGAGAGCTGGAACGGCCGCATGGCGGGGTCTTCGTCCTTGGCGTCCTAACGAGCTCGTGCATGGTTGGCGGTAGCGCGTCGAAGGCCGCGGACGGTCCGCCGTGTTCACGTTCGTGTACCGCTTGACGTGGCCGCCTGCTGGTGCGAGAGCAGTCCGGCGACAGCTTGGATGATGTCACTCATGTGCTCGCGACGGCCGTGGTGGCGGGCGAGAGATCGCCAGTTCTTCAGATGGCCGATGCCGTGCTCGACCCGGATGCGGCGTGAGGAGTGGGCCTTGCGCTGGCGCTCGTGCATCTCCTCGTACCACTCGGGCGGGTTCTTCTTGAACTTGCGGTGCGGTGGCGTCACCACGCGGCCGCCGGTCTGGGCGCCCAGGCCCTGGTAGCCGGCATCGGCGAGGATCTCTACGGCCGGACCGTCGGCCAGGAGCTTGACCAGGCCCAGCTTCCGGGCGTGCGTGATGTCCGCGCAGCTCGCAGGCTCGGCCGGACTGCAGAACAGCAGCCGCCCCTCGGCGTCCGTGACGACCATGGACTTGACGGCGTTCTGCTTGTTCTTCCCGGAGATGAACTTCTCCCGGTCCTTGCGTCCGACAGCCGGGCGACGCACCCGGACCTCGGTGCCGTCGATGATTCCGGTTTGCCCGCTCGCGCCGAGATGGTCGATGACCTCGGCGAGTGTGCACAGTCGGATGTCAGGCGCGACGGTGCAGCCCCGCTCGGCGAGCAGTGGCCGCACTTCACCGATCGCACGCGTAATGGTGGAGCGGTCCACGCCGAACCAGCAGGCCAGCACGTCGTGCGTCGTTGCATGGCGGAGATGCACGAGCGTGGCCAACAGGCGGTCGACGAAGACCAGCTTGTACTTGGCCCCGGCACCGACGGCCCGGCGGCGAGGGCGGGACGTCAGCACGGCCTGGTGCCGCTCGTGCCACAACGGACCGATCTCTGCGACGAGTTCTGCGATCACGTCGGGCGCCAGCCCGGTGATCCGCTGGCTACGGATGATTGCTGCACGTGTCCGGCTCCCCACCACACGGATCATGATCAACGATCAAGGTCTCGACGCGCTACCGCCAACCATGCACGAGCTCGTTAGACGGAGATGTTCACCTCGGCGGTGATCCGGTCATGCATCCTGACCTTGGCGAGCACCTGTGACGTCTTGAAGCCGTTGCGGTAGACGCCAGCCAGATAGTGGTCCACGGTGTGCTGGCAAACCGCATCGATGCGGTAGGGGTTGGCGAACCGAGATGAGGCGCCCGAACTTGCGGGAACGCGTCTCGCGCTCGGGATCGTCGAGGTCGAAGTCGTCGGCGAACTGGTCGAGTTCGGCCTGCAACGCCCGGTCGTTGATCCAGAAGACAACCGGGTGCGTGTTTAGCACGACCGGGACGGGCGCCTCGTCCCGCAAAGACCGGGACACCGAGTACCGGTACAGCACCCTGTCCGGGTCGGTCTCCTCACCGAAGAGGGCGAAGGTGGCCGCGGCGAGATTCCTGACCGGAGTGCCGGTCATGCCGAAGAACGTCGCGTGGGGCAACGCTGCACGCTATCGGCCCCGCCAGGGACTTCAATTTGGCCGACTGGGTCCGGTGCGCCTCGTCGACCATCACGATGATGTTGTCCCGGGTCGGCAGATCCTTGCCAGCGTCCGCGAACTTGTGGACTGTCGTGGAGATGACGCCGCGCACATCGTCAGCCAGCCAGGAATGCAACTCCTTCCTGGTGGCCGGCTGGTGGAAGTAGGCGTCGCCCATCGCCGAGGTGAACACCCCGGAGGTCTGCCGCACGAGCTGGGTCCGATCCGAGAGTAAAATGACCGTGGGTGACTCCGTGCGGGTCAGCCAGCAGCAGCGAAGCAGCGAACACCATCAACAGCGTCTTCCCACCGCCTTGGTGATGCCAGATCGGGCCCTTCGACCCGCCTGCCAGTACTCGCTCGTGGATCAGGTGCACGACTTCCAGCCACCCCGACCACCTGCGCACCAAGGACACCGAACTGCTGAGCCTCCTCACTGCGGCCTGCCCGGAGATGACCCAGCCCACCTCCCTCATCCACGACTTCGCCGCCCCGCTGACGCCCGCCAGCGGCAGCGAATTCAAGCTCGCGGAATGGATCGCCCAGGTACACGGCGCAGCCCTGCCCCAACTGCACAGATTCGCAATGGCCTGGAACTCGACCGTGCCGCCGTCAACGCCGGCCTGACCCTCCCCTTGAAGCACGGCCGCACCGAGGGCGTCAACACCCGCACAAAGCGGATCATGGGGCAGATGCACGGCCGAGCCGTATCCGACCTCCTCCGTCAGCGCATCCTGTTCCAATGGCTATCACCGACAGTCACCATCTCCTACGGAACGGAGTCCTTCATTTGGCAGCCCCCTCGATCAGCAGAAAACCCCAGGTCACGGGCTATGTGACCTGGGGTTTCGTGGAGCCGCCTTCGGGATTCGAACCCGAGACCTACGCATTACGAGTGCGTTGCTCTGGCCAACTGAGCTAAGGCGGCTTGGTGCGGGGCGTGCTGCTGGGCACAAGGGTGTCAGCAGCAGCGGGGGAAAGTCTACAGGGTTGAGGAGGGTGCTCGGGACCGTGGGGGGATCATGGGGAGGGGCTGGTCAGGAGCACTTCTTGTGGGCGGGGGGGACGGTACCCGCCAGCAGGTAGGCGTTGACGGCGGAGTCGATGCAGGAGGACCCGCGGGCGTAGGCGGTGTGGCCGTCGCCGTTGTAGGTGAGGAGGTGGCCGGAGCTGAGCTGGGCGGCCAGCGACTGGGCCCAGGCGTAGGGGGTGGCGGGGTCGCGGGTGGTGCCGACGACGAGGATCGGGCCGGCCCCGTCCGCGGTGATCTTCGCGGGGTGCCCGGTCGCGGGGACCGGCCAGTAGGCGCAGCCGAGCGAGGACCAGGCGAGGGTGGTGCCGAAGAGGGGCGACGCCTTGCGGAAGGAGGGCAGGGCCTTCTCGACGTCGGCGGGGGACTTGAACGCCGGGGGCAGGTCGAGGCAGTTGACCGCGGCGTTGGCGTACATGAGGTTGCTGTACTTGCCGGAGTCGTCGCGCTCGTAGTAGCTGTCGGAGAGCTGGAGGAGGGCCTCGCCCTGGCCCTTGGTCGCGTCGGCGAGGGCGCTGCGCAGGCTCGGCCAGGCGGACTGGTCGTACATCGCGGAGATCACACCGGTGGTGCCCAGGGCCTCGGTGAGCGGGCGGGCCGCGTCGCTGGTCTTCAACGGGTGGGCGTCGAGGGACTTGAAGAGGGCGGTGAGGCGCTTGCCGGCGTCGGCGACGGAGGTGGTGCCGAGCGCGCAGCCGGCGCGGGCGACGCAGTCCTTGGCGAAGGCGTCGAAGGCGACCTCGAAGCCGCCGGCCTGGGTACGGCTGCTTTCCAGCGCGCTGATGGAGGGGTCCATCGCGCCGTCGAGCACGACGTGGCCCACGTTCTTGGGGAACAGCCCGGCGTAGGTGGCGCCGAGGAAGGTGCCGTACGACTTGCCGACGTAGTTGAGCTTCGGGTCGCCGAGGACGGCGCGCAGGACGTCCATGTCGCGGGCGGAGTCGACGGTGGAGACGTGGCCGAGCAGCTTGCCGGAGCGGCGGTTGCAGGCCGAGTCGAAGCCGCGGTCGGCGGTGGTGAGGGCGTTGATCTCGGCGCGGTCGTCGGGGGTGGTGTCGACGGCGGTGAAGGCGTCCATCTGCTTGTCGCTCAGGCACTCCACGGGTTCGCTGCGGGCGACGCCGCGCGGGTCGACGCCGACCATGTCGTACCGCGAGGTGACGGCGGAGGGGTAGCCGAGGGCCGCGTACTGGAGGTAGTCGATCGCGGAGCCGCCGGGGCCGCCGGGGTTGACCAGCAGGGAGCCGAGCTTCTTGCCCTTGCCGGTGGCCTTCTTCCGGGCGACGGCGAGCTTGAGGTCGTCGGCCGCCACGGGGTGGGCGTAGTCCAGCGGGACCTTCAGGGTGCCGCAGTCGAACCCGGGCACGCCGCAACTGTGCCAGCTGATCTTCTGCTTGTAGTACGACGACAGGTCCGCGGAGGAGGTACTCGACGCGGAGGGCGCGGACGAGCCGGCCACCGACGACGACGCGGAGGGCGCCGGCGAGGAGGCCGCGGCCGCCTTGTGGCCGCTCCCTCCCGAGCATGCGGTCAGCAGCAGTCCGGTCACCGCGATCACGGTGGCGGGGATGCGGAGCAGGCGCGTGGGGTGCGTGGCGGCGGGCATCAGCGGCTCAGGTCCTCCCGTTGGGTGAGGCGAGCGTATCCGGCGGAAGCCGTCGAGGTTCGCCAACCCTGTCGCCTTTTGAGTGATTCCGGGTTTTACGGGTGGTTTCAGGGTGTGACGTGGGGGTGGCTGGGCATCGTGGAGGTGTGGGCGCGGGGTGAAGGGGTTCGCGGTGGTGTCGGCGGGGTTCGCCGGGCCGCGGAGGTGGGTGCGGGCGCGGGTCTGGGTGCGGTGACCGGCGCGGATGTGGATACGGGTGCGGATGTGGATACGGGTGCGGTGGCGGGTTTGCGCGCGGGTGCCGGTGTGTGGGCGGCGGGTGCCCTGGAGGTGGGTGCGGACGCGGAGTGGGGTGCGCGCGGGGGCTTGGTGGGCGCGGTGTGCGCGGTGCCGGTCGGCGTGGCGGTTGACGTACCGGTCGGCGTGGCGGTGACGGTCGGTGCGAACGGCGACCCGGGCGTCGGGGTGAGGCTCGCCGTCGGGGTGCGGGCCGGGCCGTCCAGCTTCTCGGTGAGATACGCGGCGACCTGGGCCGGCAGGTCCTTCGCACGGGGCACCCCGTCGAGCAGCCTGACCTGGTCGCCGGTCGGCCGGAGCGAGGTCCGCAGCCGTACCGCGGAGGCCCGTTGGCCGGCCTGCGCGGTGGTGGAGGCGAGCAGGAGGGAGGGATAGCGGCCGGTCGGGCGGGTCATGGCCGGGTAGTCGCCGGAGATGCCGACGGCGGCCGCGTAGCGGTCCGGGTGGGACAGCGCCTCGCGGACGGCGCAGGGTGCCTGCGAGCCGATCCCGATCACACCGTGCGCGGTGCGGGCGGTCAGGGTCCGGTAGCGGGCGGCCACCTCGGTGAGCACGGCCGCGGAGTCGGCGGCGCACCGGGGCGGAGCGACGAGCAGGAAGGAGTTGGCGCGGCCGCGGTTCGCCTGTCCGGCGAACGCGGAATACAGGCCAGAAGCGGCGGAGGAGCCGGCGGAGGAGGTGTGGACGATGACGACGGGATAGGCGACGCCGGACGCGGACGGGGTCGTGTAGTGGCGCGGCAGCCATACGCGGGTGCCGTCGCGCAGTTCCTGCAGGGTGCCGCCCGCGGGGTGGCCGAGGACGCGCAGTTCCGGCGGCGGCGGAGCGGGCTCGGGAGTGCGGGCGGGCGGCGACGGCACGACGTCGGGCTCGCGCGCGGCCACGGCGCGGGTACGGACCGGGCCGGCCGCGGCATCGTGCACGAGCGGCACGGCGACGGTCGCGGCGAACAGCGCGGCCACGCCCGAGGCGCCCGCGCGCAGCAGGGTGCCGCGATGGTCGACGGGCAGTTCGTACACCCGCCCGGCGCGCTCGCCGTACCAGTGCCGCAGGGCCCGTACCGCCAGCAGTGCGGTCGCGCCGAGGGCAGCCAGCAGGAGGAGGACGAGTACGGCGTCGGCCACGGCGGAGCCCCTTCGGGACGGCTGCGGCCCCGCGGGGACACGGCGAGCGGCGGGGACGCTGCCTGCACCTTGCATCCGCGGGCGCCCGCCGGGCGGGACCCGGGTGCGCCCGGGCCTCGTGATCACCCGAAGGCAGCACAGGGGGCGGGGTGCGACGGGTGGGGTCCGGGCTCGTACGGGAGCAGGGGCGGGAGCGGGGCTGATGGTGCCCGGGTACCCGGGTACCCGGGTGCCCAGGCGCCGGCTCGGGGCTCGGGGCTCGGGGCTCGCCGTACGGGCTCGGGTTCGGGATCGCCGTACGGGCAGGGGCGTGGCAGGCGGGACCCGTGGCGTCCGGGCACCGCCGAGCCGTGCCCCGTGGGACCCGGGCATGCGTGGCGGCGGCGTCCGGGCGGCCTCCACGGTGCGCACGGCACGCACGGCGCCCACCGCCGTCGCCACACCCGCACCCGACGCCGTACTCGGGCGCGAGCGGGTGCGCGGGTCAGCCGGCGCGGAGAGCGAGGGTCATGGCCTCGACGGCGAGCAACGGCGCCACGTTGCGGTCGAGGGCCTCGCGGCAGGCGAGCACCGCGTCGATGCGGCGCAGGCTGTGCTCGGGCCGGGAGGAGCCGGCGATCTGCTCGATGCCGTCGAGGAGGTCGATGTTGGCGACGCGGTCGGGGGAGCCGCCGAGTTGGAGGTTGAGGACATCGCGGTAGAAGCCGGCGAGGTCGGTCAGCGCGAGGTCGAGGGTGTCGCGCTGGGTGCGGGTGGCACGGCGCTTCTGGCGGTCGGCGAGGTCCTTCATCACTCCGGCGGTGCCGCGCGGCATCCGCCCGCCGGTGCCGGACGCGGCGCCCAGGGCGGCGCGCAGTTCCTCGGTCTCCTTGGCGTCGACCTCTTCCGCGACGGCCTTGGCGTCCTCGCCGGCGGCGTCCACGAGTTCCTGGGCGGCGCGCAGGCAGCCGCCGATGTCGGCGACGCGCAGCGGCAGGCGCAGGACGTTCGCGCGGCGGGCGCGGGCGGACTCGTCGGTGGCCAGCCGGCGGGCCCGGTCGATGTGGCCCTGGGTGGAGCGGGCGACGCGGGCGGCCAGGTCGGGGTCGATGCCGTCCCTGCGGGTGAGGACGTCGGCCACCGCCTCCGGGGAGGGGGTGCGCAGCGTCAGCAGCCGGCAGCGGGAGCGGATCGTGGGCAGCGCGTCCTCCACGGACGGCGCGCACAGCAGCCACACCGTACGGGGGGCGGGCTCCTCGATCGCCTTGAGCAGCACGTTCGCGGCGCCCTCGGTGAGCCGGTCGGCGTCCTCCAGGACGATCACCTGCCAGCGGCCGCCGGCCGGGGAGAGCGAGGCGCGGCGGACCAGGTCGCGGGTGTCCTTGACGCCGATGCTGAGCAGGTCGGTGCGCACGGTCTCCACGTCGGCGTGGGTGCCGATCAAGGCGGTGTGGCAGCCGTCGCAGAAGCCGCAGCCGGGGGGCGCGCCCAGCTTCCGGTCCGGGCTGACGCACTGGAGCGCCGCCGCGAACGCCTTCGCCGCGGTGGCGCGGCCCGACCCGGGCGGGCCGGTGAAGAGCCAGGCGTGCGTCATCCGGGAGGCGTTGGCCGCGGGGGCGCCGGGCGGTTGTTCGGCGCCGTGGTCAGGCGTCACGAGCGCGTCCGCGGCCTGGGCGGCCGAGGCCAGTTCGGCCACCACGGCCGGCTGCCCCACCACGTCGTCCCACACGGCCATCGCGCCCGCACCTCGCCTCACGTCCGGCATCCGCCCGGCCGGCGTCTGCTCGTGTCCTGGTCTTCCGGGTACCACCGCGGTACCTCTGCCGCGAGCCGCTGCCGTACCCGGCGCACCCGCTCCCCCATTCTGCGGGACACCCAGGACACTCGGGCCACCTCGCCGGGCTTCAGCCGCCCCTCGCCGGGCTTCCGCCAGGGCTACGTCCCGGTCGCCCCGTCCGCCCCCCGGCTGTCCCGTCCCCTCCCCGGCACCCGCCGTCCCGTCCACGCCCGCCCGGGCACCCCGCTCGCCGCCGCGCCCCAGGCGACCGCCCACCGCGACGCACCGCCCCAAGGCGCCCTCCTCACAGGGTGAGCCGCTGCACTCCCCCGGCCAGCGCGCGCTGTTCTGGCGCGTCCGTCCCCGTCCAGCACGAGCCGCGGCGCCCGAGCAGCCGGCGCAGCCACAGCTCGGTGGCCACGACCTCGCCGAGCCCTTCCAGCGCGAGCACCTCACCGCTGCCCGCGGCGCCGCCCGAAGCCCCGCCGGAGCCCGCTGCCGCCGAGGCCGCCGCGCGGAACGCCCCGCGCAGCACCCGCGCGTCGACCAGCCCCGCGTCCGCGAGCAGCGGCGCCTCGAAGAGGTCCAGCAGCGGGTCGAGCACGCTGCGCAGCCCGATCCGGGCGGCGGACGACCCCGCGGCCGCCGGTGACCCGCTGCCCCAGCCCGGCGGGAGCCCGTGGACGCCGGCGCCGGACAGCGCCACCCGCAGCACCTCCGCGCGCGCCCCCGGCCGGACCCGCAACGCGCTCGGCAGGGCCTGGCAGGCGCGCACCACCTGGTTGTCGAGGAACGGCGCGTGCAGCCGCTGGCTCGGTACGGTCGCGGCCTGCTCCAGCACCCGGTAGTCCGCGGCGTGCCGGGCGAGGGCGGCGCGGGCGCGCCGTTCGCCGGGCCGTTCCAGCGGCCAGGGCCGGTGTGCCGCGTCCTGAAGGCGAACCGATACTTCGGCCAGCGCTTCCCCGGTCAGCCAGCGCGCCGCCGGACCGGAGCGCACCCACACCATCGCGGCCAGCGACGCGGTGAGCGCGCCGCCACCGGGACCGTCCGGTCCGCCGAGCCCGAAGTCCCGCCGCAGCAGCGCGGACGCGACGTCCTCGACGCCCTGCCGGTACGGCGTACGGGCCAGCCGGCGCGCGGCGCGGTAGACGGTGAGCGGCACGGTCACGGAGGTGAGCGACCCGGTGAGGGTGCCGCCGCCGTCCGCCCGGGTGAGCGCGGCCACCGGTCGCAGCAGGTGGCGGCGGCGCCGGTCCATCAACAGGTCGGCCAGCCGCGCCGGATGGGCGTCGAGCACCTGCCGGGCGCCGTAGCCGATCAGGTGGTCGGCGCCGCCCGCAGCCAGCCGTCGCCGGTGGCGTTCGGCGCTGACCAGCGCGGGCCCGGGCTCGTCGGTGAGCGCGCCGAGCCCTCCGGAGCCCTCGGACCAGCCGGAGACGAGGTCGGCGTAGGGCAGCGCCTCGGGGCCGCCGGGCACCACGATGTGCCGCAGCCGGGGGTCGGCGGCCATCTCCCGGGCCCGTTCGAGTTCGGAGAGTTCGGCCGCCGAGCCGTGCGCGCCGTCCGCGCCGCCGAGCCCGCCGACGAGGTCGTTGAAGGTGACCGCGAGCAGTCGCTCCCCGGCGAGCGACCCGGGCGCGCCGGGCAGCGTGCCGGGCATGCCGGGCAGCCCGGCCGCGAGCAGCGCCAGCGTGGAGGACGCGATGCCACCGGAAAGGTCCGCGCCGATCCCGGGCGCCGGCCCGGCCCCGTCCAACGCGCCGTCGGGCACGAAGCGCGGCTGCGCCAGCCGGACCCGTACCGCGTCGAGCAGCGCGTCGCGTACGCCCTCCACGGCGGCCAACCCGTCTGCTGTGCTGGCCGGTTGGTGGCCGACGGCCAGCGACGCGGTGGGCTCGTAACCGGTGATCTCGGGTGCGCCGTCGCGAAGGATCAGCGCGTGGCCCGGCGGCACCCGGCGCACCCCCAGGTACGGCGTGCCGTCGAGCAGGGCCTCGGGCGCGTCCGGGCAGGCGAGGGTGGCCGCGAGGTGGGTGACGTCGAGCCCCGCCTCGATCAGGTCGGCGAGCGGGAGTGCCGCGGTGGCGTACGCGGTGCCGTGCCGCCAGCGGGTGTGGAAGACCGGCAGCGCGCCGGCCAGATCGCCCAGCACCGTGATCCGGCGGCCGAGTTGGAGCACCGCGGTGTAGCTGCCGGGCCACGCGGTGACATGCCGCAGCGCGCCGCCGCGGGCCGCGACCAGGCCGAGCCGCAACTGCGCGTCGGTGGCCCCGCACCGCCCGAGCACGGCCAGCCGGGCCACGCCCCGCGAACTCCCGTACGAGGCCGCGCCGTACGCGCCCGCGCCGCCGTAGGAGTCGGCGCCGCCGTGGCCGTTCGCGTCCCCGTAACCGCCGCCGTACGCGGCGCCGGCGCCGTATCCCGCCGAACCATTGGCCCTGGCACGGGCGTTGGCGTCGGCATGCACGACCCGCACCTCGTCGGGGCGCCAATCCCCCACCGCCCACAGCGGATCGGGGTCACCCCACAGGAGTTGCGCGCCGACGGGCTGGAGTGCGCGGGACCGCGCGCCGGGCAACGGACCCGCAGTGGCACTGCTCCACCCCACCAACCACCGCATCGCCGCCTCCACAGGCTGTGGACAGCCGGCACGGCTCGGCTCCGCTGCTCCCGCTGCTCGCCCCGCCGGGCCGCCACGTCTGACGTCCGAAAGACCATGCTGCCACGTGGAGACGCGCAAGGAGGCGCATGGGTGCACCAAGGCAGGCCGGGTCGCGCGCTCGGCCGGGGGGCGAAACCCGCCCGAACCGACCCGCGCGTCAACCGGCGGCGGGCCGGCGGCGAAACGTCTGGTTCGCGCCAAAGTCCGCGGCACATGCCGCAGTTGATATGCCTCGACAGCGCCGGGCAGGTCGCCTGCGGTGATCGGCGACGGTCACGGAACGTGTCCCGGAGCGGCCACCCGCCCGGGAATCACCTTTACAGAATCGGCCACGGGGTCAACGGCCCGGGAGGCGTTCGGACGCCGCCCGGGCCGGTCCGCCACCCGCGGGGATTGTGGCAGCGGAACCCCGTGGCCCGCTCCACCCCGGCATAGCCGCCTGCCGGGGTCCACGGGCCGACCCATGGCACCATGCAAGCCCAACGGCACAGCACGGCACAGAGCGCACGGCCGGGCGCACGGCCACATATACCGGGAGCACACGCCGGATCGTGCGCGCATCGCACGCCGGGCGCCCGAGGGCACCCGTCCGTTTCCGGCCATCCGGCACGAGCCTCTTAACGGTCGGGATGCGGCGAACTACGCTGGGTGTACCCGGTTCGCACACGTACGCGCGGCTCGGGTGCCCGGCACACGCACCGTACCGGCCGCACCGCGGCTTCCGCGGTGGCCGAATCGGGCTCCAGGGGAGGGTGAACCCCGTACCCCATGACATCACCAGGCCGGGCCGGCCTGCCCCCAGCGGCATCACGAGGTGAACCGCAGTGAACAGAGAACACCGCGGGCCGAACGAGAAGCTCGGCACCCTTCTCGCCATGGCGGGCATCAGCAACGCCGGACTCGCCCGCCGGGTCAACGACCTCGGCGCACAACGCGGTCTGACGCTGCGTTATGACAAGACATCGGTGGCCCGCTGGGTCACCAAGGGCATGGTGCCGCAAGGCGCGGCGCCGCATCTGATAGCCGCCGCCATCGGCAGCAAGCTCGGCCGGCCCGTGCCGTTGCACGAGATAGGTCTGGCCGACGCCGACCCCGCGCCCGAAGTCGGCCTCGCCTTCCCGCGCGACGTCGGCGAGGCGGTGAAATCGGCCACCGATCTGTGGCGACTGGATCTCGCCGGGCGCCGCGGCCCCGGCGGCAGCGGCATCTGGCAGAGCTTGGCCGGTTCTTTCGCAGTGAGCGCTTACGTCACTCCCGCCTCCCGCTGGCTGATCACCCCGGCCGACGCCACCGTGGCCCGCGACGCCCCCGCCCCGGGCATGGCCCACGTCGGCCACACCGACGTCACCAAACTCCGCGAGGCCGCCGACGACGCGCGCCGCTGGGACTCCAAGTACGGCGGGGGCGACTGGCGTTCGGGCATGGTGCCGGAGTGCCTGCGGGTCGAGGCCGCGCCCCTGCTGCTCGGCTCCTACAGCGACGACGTCGGCCGCGCGCTGTTCGGCGCCACCGCCGAACTCACCCGGCTGGCAGGCTGGATGGCCTTCGACACCGGCCAACAGGAGGCCGCGCAGCGCTACTACATCCAGGCGCTGCGGCTGGCCCGCGCCGCCGCCGACGTCCCGCTCGGCGGCTACGTCCTGGCGTCGATGTCCCTCCAGGCCACCTACCGCAACTTCTCCGACGAGGGCGTCGACCTCGCCCAGGCCGCCCTGGAGCGCAACCGCGGCCTGGCCACCGCCCGCACCATGAGCTTCTTCCACCTCGTCGAGGCCCGCGCGCACGCCAAGGCCGGCGAGGCCGCCGCGTGCGGCGCCGCCCTGTCCGCGGCCGAGGCGCTGCTGGAGCGCGCCCGCGCCGGCGACGCCGATCCGAGCTGGCTCGGCTTCTACTCCTACGACCGGCTCGCCGCCGACGCCGCCGAGTGCTACCGCGACCTGCGCCTGCCGCGCCAGGTCCAGCGGTTCACCGAGCAGGCCCTGGCCCAGCCCACCGAGGAGTTCGTCCGCTCGCACGGCCTGCGGCTGGTGGTCTCCGCGGTCGCGGAGCTGGAGTCGGGCAACCTCGACGCGTGCTGCGCCGCCGGCGTCAAGGCGGTCGAGGTGGCGGGCCGGATCTCCTCCGCCCGCACCACGGAGTACGTCCGCGACCTCCTGCACCGCTTGGAGCCGTACAACGACGACCCCCAGGTGCTCGATCTGCGCGAGCGCGCCCGCCCCCTACTGGCGGCCCCTGCGTAGGAGGCAGGGCGGCGCTCAGCGGCGGGGCCGGCGGAGCGGCGGCGGTGCCGACCCGGGTACGGGCGCACCGGTACGAGCGCCGGGTGCCGGTACGAGAGCCGGGTGCCGGTGCCGGATTCGGTGCCGGCGGTATGGGTGCCCGCACCGCACGGTGACCCGCGACACCCGCTCCACCCGCGTGACCTGCGTTACTCCCGCGTCCCGCCCGCCCCGCGTCGCCCCGCCGCCCCGCGCGGCCCCCGTAGAATCGACGGCATTGTGTCGACGCCGTCCTCCACCCCCGCCCCCGCCCCCGCCGTGATGTTCCCGTCCGGGCCCGCGCCCGATCCGGCCGGGTCGCGCGGCGAGCACCGCATCCGCAGCTTCCACGCGCGGCGCGGTCGGCTCACCAAGGCGCAGGCGGCGGCGATCGACCGGCACTGGGCACGCTGGGGCGTGGAGCTGGACGGCTCCCCACTGGACCCGGCCGGGCTGTTCCCCGCCGCCGGCGGCGCCCGCCTCCCGGTCGTCGTCGAGATCGGCTTCGGCATGGGCGACGCGACCGCCGCGATGGCCGCCGCCGATCCCGCGACCGGCATCCTCGCGGTCGACGTGCACACCCCCGGCCAGGGCAACCTGCTCGCCCTCGCCGACCGCGGCGGGCTGACGAACATACGGGTGGCCAACGGCGACGCGATCGTGCTGCTGCGCGACATGCTGCCGCCCGCCTCGCTGGACGGGCTGCGGGTCTACTTCCCCGACCCGTGGCCGAAGGCCAAGCACCACAAACGGCGGCTGATCCAGCCGGAGTTCCTGGCCCTGGTCACCCCGCTGCTGCGGCCCGGCGCAGTGGTGCACTGCGCCACCGACTGGGAGCCGTACGCCGACCAGATGCTGGAGGTGCTGACCGCCGCACCGGGTCTGGCGAACCGGCACGGCGACGGGTTCGCGCCGCGCCCGGAGTTCCGGCCGATGACGAAGTTCGAACGGACCGGGCTGGCGAAGGGCCACGTGGTGCACGACCTGCTGTTCGTCCGTACCTGAGCCCGTGCGGGGGCCGGGTTGTCCCGTACTCTCGCGCGGCGCCGTCCCGCCCCCGTACTGTCGTCATGGTGACGACGTTTTCGTACCCTTCCGCGCCTGACTCCCCCACCGGGGACGACGCGGCACGGGAGCCCACCACGGTGCACTACGGGCCGCGGCGCGCCTTCTGGGAGAGCCGGGCGGTGCGGACGGGTGCGCTGTTCACCGCGCTCGCGGTGTGCGGAGTGGTCATCCTGGCGGTGCTGCGGCACCACATCGGCACCGAACCGTTCCTGGTGGGCATGGCCCTGGCGCTGCTGCCGGTGCCGCTGATCGTCTGGGCGTACCTGTGGTTCGACCACGTGGCGCCCAGCCCCTGGCAGAACATCGTCTTCGCCTTCTCCTGGGGCGCGTGCGCGGCCACGCTGGTGGCGATCTTCGCCAACGAGTACGGCGCGAAGCTGCTCGCCACGGCGTTCTCCGCGACCCAGACGCAGTCCGACCAGTGGGGGGCCACGTTCGTCGCGCCGCTGGTCGAGGAGACCGCCAAGGGCAGCGCGCTGCTGCTGCTCTTCCTCTTCCGGCGCCGCCACATCGAGTCGCTGCTCGACGGCATCGTGCTCGCCGGGCTGACCGCGACCGGCTTCGCCTTCACCGAGAACATCCTCTACCTCGGCACCGCCTTCGACCAGGACAAGGCGCTGGGCGGCGACGGGATCGGCACCACCGTGGCCACGTTCATCGTCCGGGTGCTGATGACGCCGTTCGCGCACCCGCTGTTCACGTCGATGACCGGGATCGGCTTCGCGCTGGCGGCCACGATGCGGCCGGGGATGCGCTGGCGCTGGCGGTGGGTGCCGCCGGTCTGCGGCTGGCTGATGGCGATGGTGCTGCACGGCTCGTGGAACGGCAGTTCCGAGCTGTCCCCGATCGGCTTCCTGACGACGTATGTGTCGGTGATGGTGCCGGTGTTCGGGCTGGTGCTGTGGCTGGCGTTCTGGTCGCGGTCCAACGAGTTGCGGACGATCCGCCGGCACCTGCCGCCGTACGCCGCCGCGGGCTGGCTGGCGGTGGGCGAGCCGAACGCGCTGGGCACCATGCGGATACGCGCGGAGGCCAAGCGCGAGGCGAAGCGGCTGGTGGGCGAGCAGGCCGCCCGGGCGGTCCGCGACTATATCGCGTTCGCCACCCACCTCGCGTTCCTGCGCGCGGCCGCCGAACGCGGCGCCCCCGAGCCCGACTTCACCGCACGCGAGGCCGAACTCCTCTCCCACCTGTGGCACCGCAGGGCGCTGGCACAGCCGGCCCTGGCCCACGCGGTGGCGCTGGACCAGCCGGTGACCCCGCAGTGGCCGCCGCGTATTCCGCCGCCCCGCGCGGGGCAGTGGGGCCCGCCCGCGCAGTACCCGACGTGGCCGCCGCAGCCTCCGCAGCCGTACGGGCCGCCGCAGGCGTACGGTTCGGCCCCGCCGTACGACTCACCGCCCCGGTACGACGCCCCGCCCCCGTACGACTCACCGCCGCCGTACGACTCGCCGCCGCCGTACGGCCCTCCGCGGCCGTACGACCCGACGCAGCCGGCGCGGCACGTACCGAAGCATCTCTAGGCCCTCCGGCCGTACTTGAGGGCTCTGCGGGCGCGCAGGGGACCGGCCGGTGCGCCGGTCGCATGACGTTGCGCGCCATACCTCCCACTTCACCCCCGATGAACCCTTTCAGGTGATTGATTTCCTGGACGGATTCGGCCTGGAAATCCAGTGATGCTGCTGTAACACTCTGTGCCGGATGGGTCGTTTCTCGATCCAGGGGGGCTCCTACGCGTCGGGGGACGCCGATCGCGGCGCGCGGCGAGCCAGGGAGGTCGGTCTGGCGATGAAGTCCGAACAACCGGCGGGCGTGGCGACGCAAGAGCCGCACGCGGCCCCGTATGTCGGCTACACGGCGGGGGGCGCAGGGATGGGCATGGGAACGGGAACCGGAGCAGGTACGGGCACGGGTACAGGTACGGGTGCGGGCACAGGTACGGATCAGGGGGCCGGTGGGCTGCCGGAGCGGGTGCAGGTCACGGTGGACCAGTTCAGCGGGCCGCACGCCGGGGAGTTGGTGCTGCGCGAACTGGCGGCCGCGGTGCGGCGATCCGCGGACACGCTCCACCAGGACCCGCCGCCGCTGGACCGGGCCGAGCTGGAATGGCGGTTGGAGGCCGACGCGGCGCTCGCCCGGCGCGGTGTCCGGGTCCGGGCGGTGTACCCGCGCGCGGTGCTCGGTGAGCCCGTACGCGCCCGTTTCCTCCAGGAGTTGTCCGACGCGGGCGTCATCGTCCGGGTGATCGACCATGTCGCGCACGACATGCTGATCTTCGACCGGCACACCGTCTGCCTGCCGGCGAGCGAACGGCCCGCGCCGCGCGCCGGGTACGGCCAGGCGGGGCCGGACGACCTGGACGGCGCGCCCGGCGCTTCCCGCTCCCCCGACGCACCCCACGCTCCCGACGGACCCAACGGGTCCGAACCGCCCGGCCCTTCGCTGCTCCGCGTCCGCGGCTCGGCCCTGGTCCGCTCCTTCACCGCGATCCACGAGTCGTACTGGCAGCGCGCCACTCCGCTGCCGCTCGCCGGCGCCGGGTTGCGGCATGCCGCGCTCGGCGAGTTGGAGCGGGCGGTGATCCGGCTGATGACGAGCGGCTACGGCGACGACCGGATCGCCCGCAAACTCCGCATCGAGCGGCAGGCGGTGGAGGATGTGATGGCCGCGCTGATGGAACGCCTGGGCGCCGGCAGCCGTTTCGAGGTCGGGTACAAGCTGGCCCGTGCGCTCGATCCGTCCGAGCTGTCGCCCGGACACGGATGACGGCCGCCTGCCGCCCGGCCGGAGCGCGGGCCGACCGGGACGGCCCGAGCGCCGCGGCGGTCGGACCGAACTCTTCGAGAGGGAAGTGTCGTTGAACGACCGTCAGGCCATGCGGAACCTGCTCGCCCGTGCCCGCGCCCGTCAGGACCCGGCCGCGCTCGGGCTGGCGCCCCGCGCCGAACCGCGCGGCCGCAAGGTCGAGGGCCTGACCCACGAGCACATGACGCGGCTGCTCGGCTGGCCCGAGCACAAGTACGGCTATGTCGAGCGCGGCCGGCTCGCGGTCATCGACACCGAGATCCTCGAACCGATCGCCCGGATACTGTGCCTGACCGAACAGGAGTGGGAGTCGCTGGTGTTGTACGCCACCGGCACCCCACCCGCCTTCCCGCTCGATCCGCAGGTCGGCCGTTCCGTCCCCCGGCCGTGGCGGCGGGTGCTGGCCGGCAGCCGGGACATCGCGTACGTCAGCGACGCGGCATGGGACCTGGTCGCGTACAACTCCGCGTTCGCCCGGCTGTTCACGCCGCACGGCGTGCCGGGCAACGTGATGCGGTGGATGCTGCTCGCCCCGGCGGCCCGGGTCACCCTCGCCGACTGGGCGAACAGCTGGCTGCCGCTGCTCGTGCCGCAGTTACGAGCGGCGGCCACCGCCCGCCCCAACGACAAGACGCTCCAACGGCTGATCGCCGACATCCGGCGCGACCCGGTGGTGGGACCGTGCTACGACGCCCCGACCACGGAGTACCTCCAGCCGCGTGCGGAGGGGGCGCGGCCGCTGCTGCACCCCGAACTCGGCCCGGGCTGGGCGACGATGTGCGCGGCCGGACCGTTCGGCGTGCCGGGCGGACGGCTGATGTTCGTGCTCTTCGACCGGGGCGAGCGGCCGGGGCCGCAGGAGCCGATGCACGCTCCCGCGACGACGGGTCCGGTGGACCTCGACACGGGTCCTGACTCCGGTCCTGGCCGCTCCGCAGGTCCTGGTTCCGATCCTGGTCCCGCTTACGTAGGTTGAGCCTGGTTCCGTAGGTTGAGCCTGCGCCCGGGCGCGGCTCCGTACCCGGCGACGACCATCCCCGCGATTGCCTTCCGCCACGACATCAGCAGACTGGGACGACATGAGCATCGAACCACCGCGCAGCCTGAGGGCGTTGACGCCCGCGGTCCACGCATGGCTGCCCGACGGCCACGACACCTGGGGCCTGGCCAACTGCATCCTGATCACCGACCAGGACAGCGCGCTCCTGGTCGACACCCCCTACACCACGGACCTGACGCGGCACCTCCTGAACCTCACCGCCGAGGTACTCCCGCCGGGCGTCGCCATCACCACGGTCGTCAACACCCATGGCAACGGCGACCATTCGTACGGCAACGGGGTGTTCACGGCGGCCGGTGCGGAGGTGGTCAGCACCGACGCCAACAGCGAGCACCTGTGCAAGGAGCCGAGTCCGGCCCAACTCGCGCGCCTGGTGGCGGAGAGCGACCCGGACACGCCGCTCGGCGCGTACCTCCACCGGCACTTCAGCCGCTACGGCGACTTCGGGGTGAGCGAGGCCGTGCCGCCGACCCGCACCTTCAACGGCCGGCTCGACCTCGAAGTCGGCGGTGTGGCGGTCGAGTTGATCGAGGTCGGCCCCGCGCACACAGCCGGCGACCTGATCGTCAACCTGCCCGGCGAGGGCGTGGTCTGCTCCGGCGACGTCATCTTCTGCGAGGACCACCCGGTGCACTGGGCCGGGCCGCTCGACGAGATCCACCGGGCGGTCCAGCGGGTGCTGGCGTGCGAACCGCGCATCATCGTGCCCGGGCACGGTCCCGTCATGACGCCCGCGGACGTGGCCGCCAACGCGGAATACCTGCTCCGGGTCCGCGACCGTATCCACGCCTCCCACGCGGCCGGCCATCCGCTCGCCCAGGCCGCCGCCGAGCTGATCGCCGCCGAGACCAACCCCCGCTGGGGGCTCACCGAGCGGCTCGCCATCCTCACCGCGCTCGAGTACCGCGTCCTGGACGCCGACACGTCCCCGGTCGACATGATCTCCCTGGTCGACCTCGCCGCCCGGCACGCGGCACCGGCTCCTCGGACCGCCAAGTCGCCTGCCCTGTGACGGACTTCCCCGCGCCCCGGTCAGGGGCGCGGGGAACGCTCCGGGCCGGGCCGCGCCGGGCCGCGCAGCCAAAACCGACGGCCCCGGCGCCGGGGGGGTGGTCGCCAGGGCCGCCGGGGCGGTGGGGCCGGTCATACGGAAGGAACGCGGGGCCGCCGGGCTCCGCTCGCCCGCTCGACGCGGGCGGCTCGCTAGACGGTGACGTCGTGGGCGCGCAGCCAGGGCAGCGGGTCCACGGGGGCGCCGCCGTCGGGGCGGACCTCCAAGTGGAGGTGCGGCGCGGGCACGTTGCCGGTCGCGCCGACCCGGCCGATCGTGTCGCCGGTGGTGACCCGGCCGTCGGTGACGACCATGGTCGACAGGTGGCAGTACCTCAACTCGGTGCCGTCGTCGAGGGTGAGGACGACCCGGTAGCCGTCGCTGCCGGCCCAGCCCGCGGAGGTGACGGTGCCGCCGTGCACGGCGTGCACGGGGGTGCCGGTCGGCGCGGTGAAGTCCTGCCCGTTGTGCAGGTTGGCCCAGGGGTCGGTCTCGCCGAAACCCGCGCCGAGCGCGGCGCAGGCGACCGGCTTGATGTAGGAGGCGGCCAGCCGGGCGAGGCGCTCGGCCTCGGCGCGGGCCGCCGCGGCGGCTTCCTCGCGGGCCTTCTCCTCGGCCGCGGCCTTCGCCGCGGCGACCTGCTCGCGCACCTTGCGCTCGGCGGCCTCGCGGGCGGCCTGCTCGGCCGCCGCCTTCTCGACCGCCTCGCGCTCGGCGCGGGCGGTGGCCTCGCGCTGGGCGGCGACCTGGCCGAGGATGCGGGCGCACAGCGCCTCGCCGGGGTCGGCGGGGGCGGCCCCGGCCTCGCCGGTCCGGCCGGTCTCGGTGGTGTCGGCGATCTCGGGTTCGGCAACGGGCTGCGGCAGCAGGGTCGTTGCCTCGGCCTGCGCGGGAGCGGGGGCGATCGGCTCGGCCGGAGCGGGGGCCGGCGCGGACGCCGGCGCCGGGGCCGACGAAGGCGCCGGGGCCGGGGGCGCGGTCAGCGCCGTCGGGTCGTACGTCGGCAGGCCGGCGAGCGCGGCGCCACCGGGGCCGGCGTCCGGCAGCGGGTACGGCGCGGGGCGCCCGGCGGGCTCGACGGCCGGCGCGGGGGCCAGGCCCGCCGCTCCGGCACCGGCGAACGCGGCGAACGCGGGAGCCGGGACGCCGGAAGTGCCGTTGGCGGCAAGGGCGTTGGCCCGTTGACGCGGAAGTCGGAAGTCTTCCCGCTCCTGGCCGGCGATGTCGCCGTCAGGCCGGGCGGGGGCGTAGGCAAGCTGGTCGGACGCCACGACGGGCGCTCTCCTTTCCTTCCCTCTCGCCTACCGGGTTAGCTGACGGGTTCGGAGGAAGAAGGTCTCCTACGGGCCTGACTGCTGCCCGATTCACCCCATTTTCACGGGTCCCCGGTTCCCGCGGACGGGATTCGGCAAGCGCGCGGTCCGCCGTCCTGGCGGCGGCGGTGACGACCGCGCTGCGTTATCGAACGTTAATAGAGCCGGAGGCGTTTTCCAAGCCGAATCGGAGAGTTGGGCATGGGAACAAAATGCGCAGGGTATAGGCAGAGTAGGCAAATCGGTCAGGCGATGTGGCCGGGCGGTGATGTGAGCGTGCATCAGTCGTTATCCGAACGGGGACCAGTGTGATTACTTTGCGTGAGTGTGCGAACTCGGCGCGCAGGCGGCTGCGCGGGGCCGTGCGGCAGGTCCGCCAATGGCGTGGACCTCTGCCATTGCGCGAACCGCTTGGCAGGCCAAGGACCCGGGCCCCACGATGGGCGAGCCCGATGTTCTTGTCATGGACCCGACCACCTCGCGACCTCTCAGGGAGCCCGCCATGGAACGCCCCAGCAGCCCCCGACTCCCCCACACCCGACGGTCCTTGCTGCGCGGCGGCCTCGCGCTGGGCGCCGCCGCGGGCGCCGCGTTCGCCGGCGAGCTGTGGACCGGCAGCGGCCGTGCCGCGGCGGCCGCCACCGTCGACTACCCCGGCGCCACCTGGGCTCCGGCCAGCACCGCCAACTACACGGCGTCCAACCGCCCTTCCACCTACGCGATCGACATGGTCGTCATCCACGTCACCCAGGAGACCTTCGCCGACACCATCACCCTCTTCCAGGACCCCGCCCACGCCGCCACGGCGCACTACGTGGTGCGCTCGGCCGACGGCGCCATCGACCAGTGCGTCCGCGAGCATGACGTGGCCTGGCACGCCGGCAACTGGGACTACAACACCCGCAGCATCGGCATCGAGCACGAGGGCTGGGTCGACGACGCGTCCTGGTTCACCGACGCGATGTACCACTCCTCCGCCGCCCTCACCGCCGAGATCTGCGACAAGTACGGCATCCCGAAGGACCGTCAGCACATCATCGGCCATGTCGAGGTGCCGGGCACCGACCACACCGACCCGGGCCCGAACTGGGACTGGGTGCGCTACATCCGCCTGGTCAACGGCGGCTGACCGCCACTCAGCCCTCTGCTTCCGCCTCGGCCTCGGCCTCGGCCTCGGCCTCTGCCTCGGCCCTCGGCCGGGGCCGGCGCGGCGCGGGCAGCGGAGTGCCGGGGCCGTCGAGGGCGTCGGCGAGGAGGCGTTCGGCGGGGATGCCGCGGATCGCCGCGTCCAGCACCTGCACGGTGTGGGCGACCGGCATCCGCTCGCCCATCCCCGCGAGGGTGCCGGCCACCTGCATCCAGCAGCCCGGGTTGGCGGTGACCATCAGCCGGGCGCCGGTGGACAGCACCGCGCGTGCCTTGCGCTCGCCCAGCTCCCGGGCCGGTTCGGGGTGCAGGAGGTTGTACGTCCCCGCGCTGCCGCAGCAGATCTCCGGCTCCGGCAGCTCGCGCAGCTGCACGCCGGGCACCCCGCGCAGCAGCCGGCGCGGCTGGTCGCGGACGGACTGGGCGTGCGCGAGGTGGCAGGCGTCCTGGTAGGCGACGGTGAGCGGCAGCGGGTGGCGCGGGGCGAGCGGGCCGATCTCGTCGAGGAGTTCGGTGATGTCGCGGACCCTGGCCGCCAGCGCCTCGGCCCGCGCCGGCCAGTCGCCGCCCTCGTCGCGCAGCAGGTGGCCGTACTCCTTGAGCTGGGAGCCGCAGCCGGCCGCGTTGACCACCACGGCGTCCACGTCCGCTGCCTCGAAGGTCTCGATGACGTGCCGGGCGAACCGCACCGCCTCCGGGAGCCGCCCGGCGTGTGCGGACAGCGCCCCGCAGCAGCCCTGCCGGCGCGGCGCCACCACCTCGCAGCCCTCGGCGGTCAGCACCCTCACGGTGGCGGCGTTCACGTCGGGGAAGAAGGTGCCCTGGACGCAGCCGGTGAGCAGGCCGACCGTACGTCGGCGGGTGCCGGTCGCCGGCGTCCGCTCGGGCAGCGCGGGCGCCGGTCCCAGTCTCGGTGCCAGCCCCTCCATCGCCCGCAGCACCGATGGGAGTCGGCGCAGCAGCCCGACCCGGGCGAGCAGGCCGCGCAGCCCCGAGGACTGGTAGGCGCGCAGGGGGCCGCGCAGGGCGCGCAGCCGGCGGGGGTAGGGGAAGAGGCCGTAGACCAGTGCGCGGATCAGCCGCTCCCGGCGCGGGCGGGTCGTACGGCGCTCCAGCTGCCCCCGGGTGGCCTCGATCAGCTTGTCGTACTGCACCCCCGACGGGCACGCGGTCATGCACGCCATGCAGCCCAGGCACTGGTCGAGGTGGCGCACGGCGGTCGCGTCGAGCAGGTTGCCCTCCAGGCCGCCCTTGATGAGGTCGATCCGGCCGCGCGGGCTGTCCATCTCCTCGCCCCACAGCACGTAGGTGGGGCAGGTCGGCAGGCAGAAGCCGCAGTGCACGCAGTCGCCGGCGAGTGCGGCGTCCGGCGGGTCGCACCCGTCGAACGCGCCCCCGGGCAGCCCGAATCCGGGCATGCCGAGGCCGACCGTCGCCGCGTCAGCGCTGGCCGCGACGGTGGCTCCGAGCGGTGCCGGGGGGACGGGTGGCGGGGAGGCGGGCGGCGGGGTGGCGGGCCGCGGCGCTTCAGGTTGGGGCGCGTCCGGCTGCGGCGGACCGGGCTGCGCGGGGTCCGGGTTCCCGGGTGGCGGGGTGGCGGTCATCGCGGTCCTCCCGGCAACGGCCCCGCCGCGTTCCACGGCGAGTTCACCGGCTCTGCCGGCACCGGCTCTGCTGACGCCGGCTCTGCTGCGGCGGGCCCCGCCGTCACCCGGTCCGTGACGTCTCGTGCGCCGGGTGGTGGGCAGGGAGAAGTCGGCCGCATCGCGGGCGGTTGGGGGTGATGCGGGAGGGTGGAGCGCGAGGCGGGGATCATCAGAGTCCTCCCAGAAGGCGCCCCGGGGACAGGCGCCGGGCGGGGTCGAAGCAGTCCTTGACGCGGGTCATCAGGGTGAAGGCGTCGCCGGGCGGGCCCCAGTGGTCGAGCGCCGGGCGGAGGGCGGGGTCGGCGGCGAGCACCACGGCCGAGCCGTCGTAGGGGGCGAGGGCGGCGCGCAAGGCGGCGAGGTCGGTTGCGGCGGGCACAGCCGCGTACGCCACGCCCACCGCGGCCGAAGCCGTGCCGGACGCGCCCGGTGGCAGCGCGTCGAGCACGTGCGGGAGGGCGGCGGGCGCGAACGCCAGCCGCAGCACCAGCGGTCCGGCCGGCCGTGTGCCGAACCACGCGGGCGGTGCGTCGCCGACCTCCACGACCAGCCCGCCGGCTTCGCCGGCCAGCAGTTCCGCGCAGCGGGTCGCCTGGTCGTGGACCGAGGCCGGGATGCTCTCGAAGAGGGCCACGAGTTCGCCGGTGATGGCCGACGTGCCGCGCCGCCAGCGCAGTTCGAGGGCGGTCGGGGTGAGGGTGGAGCGGGCGACGAGGGCGGCGAGCCGGCCGGCCCGCGCGCTGCCGTCCACCCGGGCGGTGACCGTCGCGGCGGCCGGCGGCAGCGGGTGCAGCCGCCAGGTGGTGGAGGCGATGACGCCGAGGCCGCCGTGGGCACCGGTGTGGAGCTTGCCGAGGTCGTAGCCGGCGACGTTCTTGACCACTTTTCCGCCGGAGCGGGCGACGGTTCCGTCGGCGAGCACCACGGTGACGCCGATCAGCAGGTCGCGCACGGTGCCGTAGCGCAGCCGGCGCGGCCCGGAGGCGTTGGCGGCCACGACGCCGCCCAGCGTGGCGCCCTCCTCCGGCGGGTCGAGGGCCAGCATCTGCCCGTGCGCGGCGAGTTGGCGTTGCAAGGCGGCCAGCGGTACGCCCGCCTCCGCGACGACCACCAGGTCCCCGGGGGCGTACTCGGTGATCCGGTCCAGCGCGGTGGTGCGCAGCAGCAGGTCGCAGGAGGTGGCGGGCGCGGCCCAGCCAACCTTGGTGCCGGCGCCGACGGGGACGAGGGTGCCGGTGGTGGACCGCAGCAGGTCGGCCAGCTCACCGAGCGAGCCGGGCTGGGCCGAGGCAGGCCGTGCCGCGCCGGGCTGGGTCGAGGCAGGCGCGGCGGAACCCGGGTCCCACGACCCCGGCTCACCCGAACTCCGCTCACCCGAACCCGCCCCGCCCGACCCCGGCTCACCCGAACTCCGCTCGCCCGAACCCGACCCACGCGAAAACTGCTCACCCGCAGCGGAATCGGCCCCGCTCACCTCAGAACACCTCGCCCAGTGCCGCGTCACGGCCCTCGTCCTCGGACGCCGTCCGTACCCCCGGCCGTTCCCCGCACAGCCGCGGGGTGGGGAACTGCTTGCCGGGGTTGGCCAGCCCGGCCGGGTCGAAGGCGCAGCGCAGCCGGTGCATGGTGTCGAGGTCGTCCGCGCTGAACTGCGCGGTCATCTTGGACTTCTTCTCCACCCCGACGCCGTGCTCGCCGGTGATCGACCCGCCGGAGGCCACGCACAGGTCGAGGATGGCGAACCCCAGCTGCTCGGCGGCGTGTGCGGCGCCCTCGACCTTGTCGTCGAAGAGGATCAGCGGGTGCAGGTTCCCGTCGCCGGCGTGGAAGACGTTCGCCACGCGGATGCCCGCCGCGTCCGCCAACCTCCCCACCTCGTCGAGGACCTCGGGGAGCTTGGTGCGCGGGATCACGCCGTCCTGCACGTAGTACGCGGGACTGATCCGGCCGACCGCGGCGAACGCGGACTTGCGGCCCTTCCACATCAGCGCGCGTTCCTCCGCGTCCCGGGCGATGCGGGTCTCGAAGGCGTGCCGGGCGGTGGCGATCCGTTCGACCTGGCGGAACTGCTCGTCCACCTCCACCCGGGGGCCGTCGAGTTCGATGACGAGGACGGCGACCGCGCCGCGCGGATATCCGCAGCGCACCGCCGCCTCGGCGGCCTCGATCGCGAGGGCGTCCATCATCTCCACGGCCGCCGGCAGGATGCCCCCGGCGATGATGTCGCTGACGGTGCCGGCCGCGTCCGCGACGCTGTGGAAGCCGACCAGCATGGTCTGCACCGACTCCGGCGCCTGGATGGTGCGGACGGTGACCTCGGTCGCGATACCGAGGGTGCCCTCGCTGCCGACGAAGGCGCCCAGCAGATCGAAGCCGGGGTGCTCGGGGGCGGTGCCGCCGAGGCGCACCACCTCCCCGTCGGGCAGCACCACTTCGGCGCCCATGACGTGGTTGACGGTGAAGCCGTACTTCAGGCAGTGCGCGCCGCCGGCGTTCTCCGCGACGTTGCCGCCGATCGAGCAGACCTGCTGGGAGGACGGATCGGGCGCGTACGCCTGGCCGTACGGCGCGGCCTCGCGGGTCACCCACAGGTTGATCACGCCGGGTTCGACCACCACCCGGGCGTTGTCGGGGTCGACGGAGCGTACGGCCCGCAGCCGGGAGAGCACGATGAGGACGCCGTCGGCCACCGGCACCGCGCCCCCGGACAGCCCGGTGCCCGAGCCGCGTGCGACGAACGGCACGCCCGCCTCGGCGCACAGCCGTACCGCCGCGACGACGTCCTCGCGCCGCTCGGCGAGCACCACGACCGAGGGACGGACCCGCACGGTGGCCAGCCCGTCGCATTCGTAGGTGCGCAGTTGGGCGGGGTCGGTCAGCACCTTCGCGGCGCCGACGGCGGCACGGAGCCGGCCGGCGAGCCCGCTCGCCCGCGCGGCGCTCACGATGCGCCCGCCGGGTGCGGGAGGACGGCGTGGACGGTCCAGCGAGTTGACGACACGGATTCCACCAGTCGGTAGGTTCCTATCGAATGGTGGAAACGATGCGCGTGCCGTCGTCGGCATGTCAAGACCACCGCGCCCGCGGACCCACCGCTCACACCCGAGCGGAGGCGCCTGCCCGGCAGGCGGGACCGGCCGCGCTGCGCGGGGGCGACCGCGGCGGAACGGGCCGTTCGTACGATGCGAGGGCCGGCCGCACCCGAGGGGGCCCGCGTCCGTGACCGCGACCGCGCCCCGCCCCCGGCAGCGCTCCGCCCCCGGCCGCGCCTGCCCCTGACGGCGTCCCTGCGGCGCCTCCGTGAAAGCGGCTGCGGCAGGGGTCAGTTGAGGCTCTGGGCCGCCAGCTCGTAGTCCTGCGCCTGGGCGGGGGTGAGCACTTGGGAGACGCGGACCAGCGAGGTGCCGACGTAGTAGTGGTACTCGCCGGCGCTCGCGGAGCCCTGCGCGCCGGTCTCGATCGCCTTGGCGCGGGCGTGCGCCTGCGCGGAGGTCGCGAACGTCTCGACGCTGCCGCCGCGCACGATCGCGTCGGACTTGGTGCCCTCGACGTCGGCGGGCTGGACCCGGGAGTCGGAGAACGCCACCTTGGACAGGTAGCCGTGCGTCTTGCCGAGCAGGTGGTCCGGGTCGGTCGCCGCCGTGTACACGACCGTCGTCGTCATGGTGGACACGCTCTGCTCCAGCGTCGACGCGACCTGCTCCGCCGACGTCAGCCCGACCGCGACCGGCTGCTGCGACGTCGCCGCCGCGCTTCCCCCGCTACCACCCGACGAGCACCCCGTGAGCAGCACGCAGGCGGCGATCACCGCCACGGCAGCGCTGGTACCGGTGGTGCGGAAGGTGGTGCGGATGCGCATGTTTCCCCCAGATCGGGACGCGAGGGGCACACCGTAACGCCGCCGTTCCGGTTTCCGGGAGCCCCGGGAAGGCATCCGGTCCGTCAAGACCTGATAACGGGCACGGCAGCTCCCGCTGGTCCGACCGTCGATCAGCCGCGCAGCGGTGCGGCCAGCGCCTTGCGGAGCCGAGCGCGGGCGAGCAGCCTGCGGGTCTCGCGCTTGCCGGGCTCGTGGTAGATCACGAAGTCGTCGAACCGGTGCACGCCGGGCCGGTCGGCGACGGAGACGGCCGCGTCGCGCACCGCGACGAGTTGCCCGACGGTCATCGCGAGGGCCCGCTCATCCGGCTGGAAGGTGGCGCCGAGCGGGTAGTCGCGGCCGGGTCGGCGCTTCATCTCGACGTGGCAGCCCACCACATGGCTGATCCGACGCGCCTGGGCGAACTCCACCATCCGCCGCACCGTCGCGAGGAAGGCCGGGAAGTCGGCGACATAGAGCCGGCCCGGGAGAACCGTGTCACCGGTGAACAGGATGCCGGTCCAGCGGTCGTGGAAGGTGACGGACGACTCGTGGTGGCCGGGCGTGCCCAGCACGTCGAGCACGCGGCCGCCCAGGTCGAAGCCGACCTGCCCGGTGGGCCAGCTCTCTGCGAAGCCGAAGAAGTCCCGTACCGCGTCCGCTTCCTTCGGCACCACCCTGGTCGCCGGGCGGTCGGCGAACTGGGAGTCCCCGGCCACATGGTCGCCGTGCGCATGGGTGTGCGCCACCACCAGTTCGTACCCCTCGCGCGGGTGCGCGGCCAGCCATTCGTCGATCAGCCCGTCCACGGTCGCGCGCAGCGGGAACAGCTCCGGGTCCGCGGTGGCGCCGGAGTCCAGCAGCAGCGCCCGCTCGTTGCCGAAGAGGAGGAAGACGAAGGGTGCCTCGTAGTTCACCGCCTTGCTCTGCCGCAGCACCAGCGTGTGCTCGTCGTACCGGTGCACCTGGATACGCGGTTCCCGCTGCCATCGGGTGCGCACCCCATGTATCCAGTCCACGTCGAGCGAGCCGGCCACCGGTGCGGCGGTCTCGAAGTCGATGTCGGTGTCACCTGTCGTGGCCATCGCTGTCCCCTCCCGTCATGTACGCCTGCGGCGCCGCGGAAGCGGCGGCCGATTCCCCGCCCTGGCCCTCGGACGCCCCCTCGGGCACGCCCTCGACCGGATCACCCGTCATCCCGTCCAAGGCCCCGACCGGAGTCGCGGCCATGAAGTACCGCACGAGCCGTCGCTCCGACGACGCCCCGCCCGCCGCCGCGTCGCCGACCTCGACCCCCGGCTCCCCGCGCGCCTCCGCCCGCGCGAGGTAGGGCCGCAGCAGCTCCTGCCACTTCCGCTCTATCTCCGGCATGTCGTCCGCGGAGACGACCGCGAGCGCGCTCACCACGCCGGCCTTCCCCCGCCACTGCGGGCTCTCCTCGCTCCGGCGCTCCGCGTACCGGAGGATCGCCGCCATCTCCCGCTCCACCACCGTCCGTTCCAACCGTCGTCCGATCGCCTCCGCCGCGGCCGTGTCCGCCCCGGCCACATCGACCCGCATCTCCCTGCTCCCCTCGACCAGCCGCCACCTCCGCTCCCGCCGGTCCTCCCCCGGCTCCGCCTCCTCCACGAAGCCGTACTTGCCGAGCTGACGCAGGTGGAACGAGCAGTTGGCCTGCGGCACGCCCAGCGCCCGCCCGCACCAGGCCGCCGTCGCCGACTCCACCATCGACAGCACTTCCAGCAGATCCAGCCGCAGCGGATGCGCCAGCGCCCGCATCGCCTTGGGATCATTGAGCTTCATACCCCAAAGGGTACTTTGACATTCGCCACTCGATCGGCCCAAGCCGGACCCGCCCGACCGCCCCGGACTGCCCCGGACCGCGCCGGACCAAGCCGGACCGATCCGGCCCAGCAGCCCCAAGCCGACCCAAGCCGACCCACACCGGTGGGAGGAGGTGCGGAGAAGCTGTCACAGCACGGTCACAGCGACGGGCACGCGCCCCCAGGTGCGGCAAGGTGACGGCATGCGTACCCGAATCGCCGCCGCGGCCGTGGCCGCCGCCGCACTCGCCACGTTCTGCGCGACCGCGTGCTCGTCTAGCAGCGACGACAAGAACGCGTCCGACAAGGCCACCACCGCGGCGCCGACCACGACGGGTTCGGCCGGCCCGAGCACCGGCGCGGCCGTGCCCCGCCCCCCGGCGCCGAGCGGTGTGAACCGGCAGACCTACCTGGCCGCCCTGAAGGCGATCGACCCGTCGCTGGCGGCCGACCCCAACCAGGTGATCGACCAGGGCCGCACCCAGTGCACCGAGATCAACGGCGACCCGCAGACTGCCGACCACCTGGCCGCCGAGCGGTTCGGCAGCCCCGGCCACCCGCTGACCGACGCGCAGGGCGCGGCGATCGACGCGGCACTCAAACTGACCGTCTGCAAGAGCTGACCGCCCGCGCCAGCCCAGCAACCGCCGACCGCCGACCGCCGACCGCCGAACGGCCAACGACCACCGGCCCCCCGGCCACCGGCCACCGGCCACCGGCCACCGGCCACCGACAACGCCCGCACCCCTGACCGTATCCCCGCCCGCGCCGTCCCGCGCGAGCTCCCGCGCCCGTTGCCGTACCACCGCCACCGCCACCGCCACCGCCACCCGTAACGCACGTACGTACGCGCTTCGCCCGCCACGCCACCAGGCCCGCGCGGGAACGGGGAGCCGCGAACCGTGCGTCGCGGGAGCCGAGTTGCGCGTGAGGCACTTCGCCAGGTATCCACAAGCCTTAACGCTGCGGGAAGGTGACGCCATGGCAGGACTGACGGACGCCTGGAAGCGGTCCGCGCTCGGACGCTTGTCGAAGCAGGCGGCGCACATCGAGCTGATGCACCGTTCGATGGGCTTCGCCGCGCTCGGCTTCGTCACGCTGATGCCGCTGCTCGTCGTGGTCGCCGCCGCCACTCCCTGGGAGAACCGGCCCGGCTTCGCGCAGTGGGTCATCGACGGCATGGGTCTCAACGCGCATGGCGCGCAGAGCATGCGCAGCATGTTCGCGGCGCCCAACCACATCCTGAGCGCGACCGGCGCGTGGAGCCTGGCCTCGGCGGCGTACTTCGGGCTGTCGTTCGTGGCGAGCGTCGAGACCGGCTACCGCAAGATCTGGGACCTGCCGTCCGGACCGTGGCACCGCGACTGGCGCCGCGCGGTGTGGCTCGCGGTGCTCACCGCCTACCTGTTCTGCGAGTCGCAGAGCGCGGCGGTCCTGGGCAGCGGCCTGATGCCGAGCGTCGCGCGCGCCGTCCTCACCTTCGTGCTCGGCGTGCTCTTCTTCGCCTGGGGCCAGAACTTCCTGCTCTACGGCTCCGTCCGGGTGCGCACCGCGCTGCCCGGCGCGGTGCTCACCATGCTCGGCCTCGCCGGCCTGCGGATCTTCTCGCACCTGTTCTTCGCCCCGCTCGTCGTCTCCAACGCGGTCACCTACGGCCCGGTGGGCAGCGTGCTGACCGTGGTGACCTGGCTGGTCGGCGTCGGCTTCGTGGTCTTCGGCGGCGCGCTCGTCGGCCGCCACGTCCGCGACGGCCGCACCCTGCGCCGGGGCGGCGAGATACCGCGTCCGCCGCAGCCCGAGGGCTGGTTCGAAGTGCCCGAGGCGACCATCCCCGCGCTGCCCTGGCGCTCCGACGGCGCGGGCGGCGCGATCGACTGAACGCGCCCGCGGCGCCGCCCGGTCGGCCTCGCTCGCGCCCAAGGTGCCCATGCCCTGCGGCCGTTGCCCACGGTGCCGGACCCGTCCCGTACGGTCCCGGTCCCGTGTCGTCCCCTACCCTCCCCTACGCTCCGCGCCGGACCGCCGACGCTGCGCCGCCACCGGCCCCGTACGGCGTGATCACGCAGGCCAGGATGCGGAACTCCGTTCGTAGGCAGGCCTGTTGACGTGAGACGCTGTCACCCGTCGGGCGTTCGGGGGCGAGGCGGACGGGCCCGTCACGGAGAGAGGAGCGCAGCGTGACGCAGAACGGCTTCCGTGCCGAGGAGATCGACACCAGCAGGCCGCATCCCGCGCGGATCTACGACTACCTGCTGGGCGGCAAGGACAACTACGAGGTGGACCGCGAGGCCGGCGACCAGCTCATCGACGTGGCGCCCGAGGCGCGGATCGGCGTCCAGTCCAACCGCCTGTTCCTCCAGCGCGCCGTCCGGCACGTGGTCGGCGCCGGCGTCCGGCAGATCCTCGACATCGGCACCGGGCTGCCCACCTCGCCGAACGTCCACGAGGTCGCCCAGGAGGTCGCCCCCGACGTGCGCATCGCGTACGTGGACAACGACCCGATCGTGAACACCCATGCCAGCACGCTGATGAGCGGCGCCGGCACGACCAGCATCGTGCTCGCGGACCTGCGCGACCCGCGGGCGATCCTGGACCACCCCGACGTCCACCGGGTCATCGACTTCGACGAGCCGGTCGCCCTGCTCCTCGTCGCGATCCTGCACTTCCTCACCGACGCCGAGCAGCCCGCGCAGGTCGTCGCCACCCTGCGCGACGCGCTCCCGGCCGGCAGCTACATGGTGCTGTCCCACGCCACCAGCGACTTCAACGACCGTAGCGACGCGCAGGACGCCTACCGAACCGCCACCGCGAGCATGAATCTCCGCACCCGCGCCGAGGTCGAGCACCTCTTCGAGGGCTTCGAGCTGGTCGAGCCGGGTCTGGTGCAAGTCCCGTTCTGGCGGCCGGACTCCAAGCCGCCGCGCACCGCCGGCGAGATCGGCATCTACGGCGGCGTGGCCCACAAGAACAGCTGACGCCACGCTCCTCTCCTTCCTCCCTCCGCACGGGTCCCGCGGCCTACCCGGTCACCGGCATGTCGCCGGGGGCAGTACCCTCTTGAGCCTCACGGCCCCTCCTCACCGGTCCCCGGGCGCTTCCCGGGTCCTGCCCGGTTTCCCGACGCCGGCCTCTCTCGCGGGAGATGCGCCCGCACGGGTGCCGTGAGCCCCGGCAGATCGGCCCGGCTGCCGGCGGAATCCGATGACGGATCAGGGCGTCGAGGGGTTGCGAGCGGCAACTCCTCCACAAGGGGCAGCGCGAGGGGCGGTTTCAGGTGGACAACCACGAGGACACGGGCGCGGACGCGGGTACGGGCATACCCGGCGGGGCCGGCGAACCGGCCGGACCGCAGCAGCCGGCCGGGGCAGGCCCCGGACCGCAGAAGCCCGCCGGGGCACGCCGTCCCGCCCGGAAGGCCGCCCCGAAGCCGGCGGCGAGGAAGGCCCCCGGGAAGCCCCCGGCCGAACCGGCTGCCGCGAAGGGCGCACCGGCGGCGCCGAGCGCGCCTTCCGACGGCACCGCATCTCCCGAACCGGCCGACCCCGCAGGCGAAGTGGCGGACGGCGACTCCGCACCGGCCGGCGCGGAGTCGCGGACGGCTCCCGCCGACGCGGGTGCATCGGGTACGAAGGCGGCGCCGGCCCAACCCGCCGCGCGGGGACGCAAGTCGGCGCCCGCCCGGGCGACGCCACCGGTCCAACCCGCCGCGCGGGGACGCAAGTCGGCGCCCGCCCGGGCGACGCCACCGGTCCAACCCGCGGCGCGGGCAAGGAAGTCGGCCCCGGCGAAGAAGACGGCAGCGGCGGGCGCGACCAAGGGCGCGAAGGCCACCGCCTCGCCGCGGTCCACACCCGCCCCGAAGTCCGACGCGGCGCCCGATGCTCCCGTCGCCGCCCCCGAGGCGGCCACCACCGCACAGCCGCCCGCGCAGCCGCCCGTCCCCGTGGACGCCCCCGTCGTGGACGCCCCCACGGCAGCCCCCTGGCAAGTGCCGGGCTACGCCCACGAGTCGGTGCCCGGCGCCGGCCCTTCCAGCGAGGTGGTGCGGGCCACCCGCGAGGCCGACGGCGTCCCGGTCGCGATCACCTACCTGGCACCGGCTCTCGCCGAGGACCAGTCCTTCCGCGCCACTCTGCGTGCCGAGGCCGAGCGCCTCGGCACGCTCGAATCGCCTTACGTCGCGCGGCTGTACGCGTACGTCGAGGACGGCCCGCACGCCGCGATCGTCCGCGAGCCGGTCGAGGGCGCCGTCCTGGCCGCCCTCCTGAGGGAGAACGGCGCGACCACCCCCGAGGCGGCGCTGACCGTCCTCAAGGGCACGCTGCTCGGGCTGTCCGCCGCCCACGAGGCCGGAATCGCGGGCGGCGCCGCCTGCGACCCCGCGCACCTGCTCGTCACCGCCGCGGGCACCCCGTCCCTCGTCGACCTCGGCGACCTCGGCGGCACGCCCAGCGCGGCACCCGGTACGCCCGGCGAGCCCGTTGACGTCGCGCCCGTCGACGTCGCGGCCGACCTCCACACGGCAACGGCCGCCTGCCGCGCATGTCTCACCGGCGAGCCCCCGCACGCGTCCGGCGCCGACCCCGAAGCCGACGTCCCGGCCGCGCCCGTACAGCCCCTGCTCGCCAGGGGGTTGGCCACCGACCCGGCCGAACGCCCGCAGAGCGCCATCGACTTCGCGGTCGAACTCGAAGCGGTCGCCGTGGCGGCCTACGGCGAGGCGTGGGAGGAGCGGGGCAGGCAGGAACTCGCCTCGCTGGTGGGCGCGTTGACATCCCAGGTGAAAGCCGTGGAGGCGGCGGAGCCGGCGCAGGGAGCCGTACCCCTACCGCTCCCCGCCCCCGCGCCGATCCCGACCGGCGGCCCGGCGCACCCCGACGCCGCCGGCACCGCAGGCACCGCCACCGGCGCGGGCATCGGCGGCCTGGGCATCGGCCGTACCGAGGCCCCCGACCGCGGCACCGACGACGGCGACGACCGCCGCCTCGGCCGCCGCACCAAGGCGCTCCTCATCGCGGTGGCCGCGGTGATCGTCGCGGGTGCCATCACCGCCACCGCCGTGGTGATCGGCGGCAAGCACGACGCCGCCGCCGCGGACACGACGCCGGCCGCCACGGTCCCGCGTTCCTCCGCCACGACGCCGCCGCCCACCACCACCTCGCCCTCGGCGGACGCCACCACCGCCTCGCCCACGGCCAGCACCCCTCCCTCGACGCCCACTTCGGCGCCCGCCGCCCCGTCCACCCCGCCGACGACCGCGGCCACCACGCCCACCTCGCCGAGCCACCCGCCGGCCACCCACGCGGCCCCTCCGCCGAAGCCGCACGCACCGCACGTCGCCTCCGTCGCCATCACGGGTGTCCAGTGCGACGCCGGCGGTCGTACGGACACGGCGAACGCCACGATCCGCGTCCGCTACGACGGCAGCGCGGGCACCGTGCGGGCCACCTGGTGGCGCAGCGCCACGGGCACACCGCGGGGAGCGGTCGATCTGGTCTCTCCGCAGACCGCGCAATTCCCCAAGGGGGCAACGGGATTCGCCTACACCGTCAAGCTCTCGGACGTCGCCAAGGACCCCGACCGCCCGTACGTCGGCATCACCGTCTCCACCAGTCCCGCGGCCGGCTCCGGCAACAACTCCTTTGCCGTCGTCTGCCGTTGAGCCGACGGCCCGCTGAACCGACGGCCCGCCCGCACACCGTGTGCGGGCGGGCCGTCGTGGCCTCGGCTCCGCCGGCTCAGGCCGGCGACAAGCGGTAGAGCGCGGCGGCCCCCGCCTTCAACTGAACGTGCAGCGTGCCCCGGCGGGCGGCGCCGCTGTACCGGCCGGTGGCCGGCACGAAGTCCGCCACGCCCCCGACGTTCGTCCGGTTGATGCCGAGGCGCACCGAGGCGGCGGCGTCGGGGTTGCGGTTGGTGACCAGCAGGTAGCGGGTGCCGTCGTCCTGCGGGTTCCTGAACAGCCCGATGACGGCGGCGTCCCCGGTGGCCGACGTCAGGTGGTCGCCAGGGGCGAAGGCCACCGCGCTGGGCGGCAGCGGGGTGTCGTTGGCGTGCTGGACCGACTCCGAGACGAGCGGCTTGAGTTGGCGGCCGACCGGCTGGAGCCAGTTGCGGTTCAGCTTCCGGGCCGCGCCGTACAGCGGGGTCTGCTTGCCGTCGGGGGTGATCAGCGCCTTGGTGAAGCCCTCGCCGCGGGCCGGGTCGGGGGTCCAGTAGGTGAAGTACTGGATGCCCTTGCAGCCGTACGCCAGGCTGATGTTGGTCTGCCAGGCCAACTGCGAGGCGGTGGGCACCCGGTGGTTGTTGAAGCCCACCGACTGGATGTAGGTCCAGGCCGGAAGACCGGACTTCAGGGACGCCTCGCGGTAGATCGCCCAGTTGTCGAAGTAGTTGAGGTCGATGCCGTCGGCGAGGATCGGGTAGCGGTCGAACGAGATCAGCGGCGGCTGGACCGTGTCGATGTACGCCTGCACGAAGGCCGCGTAGCCCGGGCCGTTGCCCGGCACCAGGTTGGAGTACGGCAGCAGGCCCGGCGCGACCTTGCGCACGATGCCGGTGAGCGCCCCGACCGTGGGGAACCTGGACTGGGCGGGCTCGTCGAAGACGTTGAACCCCGCGAGCGAGGAGTGGCTCGCGTAACTGCCCAGTGCGGACTGGACCCATGAGGTCGCGTCGGCGGTGGTGAGGGAGGACGGCACGCTCCGGTCGTCGGTGACCGCCATGTACTGCGCGATCGCCTGGACCCGCGGGTCGCCGGCTATCAGCACCTTCAGGCCGACCTGGTCGGCCATCTGCAGGGCGTAGCCGCCGCTTTGCGGGTCGAACTGGTAGTTGCCGGTGATCAGGAAGGTGAACCCGGCGTCGCTGATCTCCTGGTAGCGGTCGAGCGTGGTCTCGTACGGGTGCGGCGGCCAGAACAGCCCGATCGGGAAGTCCGGCCCGCCGGTGAGCGGAAGATCAGCGCTGCTCGCGGCGGCCTGTTCGGCGGCGGCCGAACTCGTCGTGGCGGAAGCCGAGTTGCCCGCCGGCGAGTTACCCGCCGACGGGTCGGCCGCCGCCCGGCCGGCGGCCATCCCGCTCGCGGCGAGCACGCCGGCGCCAAGGCCCGCGGCCTGCAGCAGCGTTCGGCGGTGCATCGGCTGCGAAGTACCGGAGATGGAGGGGTTCTGCTCTGGCATGGCCTACTCCGATCGTTGGAACGCGTGAACGAGGAGGGGGGCTTCAGGTCCGATCGGTGCGCCGGCGTGCGGAGTTCGGCGGGTGGGGGCTCCGGCGGGGCGCCCGGGAACAGTCCCGGACCCGCCCGCATCGGTTCGACGGCCGCCGGCGACCGTATCGGGACGCACACATGCTGGCAGACCATGATGGTTCAATCAACCATTGTGCGCGCACTTGATGAATGAACCATGCAGAGTTCCACGGCGCGGGGTTCAGCGCCCGGCCCGGAGTTCGACACCCACGGCAGCGATCGGCACCCCCGGCCGGGTTCGGCGCCCACGGCGGAGTTCGGCGCCCCACGGCAACGTTCGGCACCCCCGGCCGGGTTCGGCGCCCACGGCGGAGTCCGGCGCCCCACGGCAGCGTTCGGCACCCGCCGCGAAGTTCAGCGCCCGCGCCGCCCCTTCACCACGTGCTGCCCCGCGATGTGCCCGGTGAGCGCCATGGACGCGCTCGCCCGGCCGTACGACAACTGCGCCACCCGCACGTACAGGCAGTCGATCAGCACCAGCACCGAGTGCCGGGCGCCGATGCTGCCGGCGCGGAAGGAGGTCTCCGCGGTCGTGGAGATCAGCCGGACCTCCGCCGCCCGCGCCAGCGGCGACCTGGGGTCGGCGGTGATCGCCACCGTGGTGGCGCCGCGCTCCCGGGCGAGTTCGAACGGCTCGATGGTCTCCCGGGTGGACCCTGAGTGGGAGATGCCGATCGCGACATCGGCCGGGGTGAGCAGGGCCGCCGACGTCTTGGCGGCGTGCACCTCGTTCCACCCGCGCACCGCGCATCCGATCCCGAACAGCCGCAGTTCGGTCTCCACCGCCACCGCGCCGCTGCCGCCGACGCCGTACACGTCGATCCGCCGGGCCCGCGCGATCGCCTGGGCCGCGCGCTCCACCGCCGCGAGGTCGATGGTGTCCAACGTGCGCTGCACCGCGCCGAGATCGGCCTGGCCGACGACGGTGACCACCCGCCGCAGGTCGTCGTCCGGGGAGATGTCCGGCCCGATCTCCGACGTGCCCCAGGTGGACTCGTCGCCGCGGGCGCCCTCCCGGGCCAGCTCGATCAGCAGGTGCTGGTAGGAATCCAGGCCCACCGCACGGCAGAACCGCGTCACCGTCGGCTGGGAGGTGCCCGTGCGCCGCCCCAACTCGGCCGCCGAACAGCCGATCACGGAGGCGGGATCGGCGAGCACCAGCTCCGCCACCTTCCGCAACGAGCCCGTCAGGTGCGGCAACTCGGCCCGGATCAGCGCCGTGACGTCCGCGCGTGCGCCCCCGTGGCCGAAGCCCTTGGCATCCATACGGCTCCCCGATCGCTCACGCCTGCCGGCCGTTCGGAAGCCCATGATGTCATGCGATTACGCCATTCAAATCACATCGCCCGTGCGGATTGGATCATTCAGAATCCGCTCGCAGGTCCTCCGGCGCGATCGGCACGCCACGGCGGGCGAGCAGGGCCTTCAGCGACTGGATGATCGGGAAGACCTCGTTGTTGAGGTCGGCGCCCTGGGTCTCGTAGGCGCGCTGCTCGGCCTCGACGATGACCCGGTCCTGGCCGAAGATGCCCTCCGTGAACAGCGTGATGACCGGCCACAGCAGGTGGATCACGCCGGGGATCGGCGGCTTCTGCACCATGATCAGGCCGAAGGTGTGGTTGTGGTGCTGGGCCCGGTCGGTGGGCACATACGCGTTCCACAGGTCGAGCGCCGGGGGCTCCTCGCGCTTGCCGTCGGTCCAGTAGCGCAGCGTCTGGTACGGGTAGCCGGTGCGTATCGTCATCAGGTCGGCGTACTTGTCGTCGTTGCCGCTGCCGATGATCAGCCGCTCGCCCAGCGACTGCTTGCCCGAGGTGCGGGAGAAGGAGTAGTCCGCCTCCAGCCAGTCCTCGCCCTCGCGCACGTCCAGCAGCTTCGCCCGAATCCGGCCCATCAGGCTGCGGTGCAGGAACTGGTGGTTCATGTCCATCAGGTTCTCGTGCATGAACGAGTAGTGGCAGGCGATGTCCCGGTCCAACACCCGTGTCTTGTAACGGCGGTCGCCGTGGTAGGGCAGCTCCGGCACCGGAGTGACCTCGGCCAGCTCCTGGTTGCCGGGGAAGACGAACACGAAGCCGTGCTCCTCCCGGCAGGCGTACGCGCGCACGCCGTTGGGCAGCGTCCGCTTCCGGTCCAGGTACGGGATGCTCACGCACGCGCCGGTCCGGTCGTACGCCCAGCAGTGGTAACCGCACTGCAACTGCTCGTCCTTCACCACGCCCATGCTCAACGGCACCTGGCGATGGGCGCAGCGGTCCTCCAGGGCGTACGGCGCGCCCTTCTGCGGCCGCACCAGCACGAGTTCCGTCCCCGCGAACTTCACCGCCAGCGTCTTGCCCGGCTTCAGGTCCCGGGACCGGGCCAGGGGGTACCAGAAGTCCGGGTCGATGCCGGTGGTCCGCGTGGTGGGGACGTCGCCCTCAGGGGCCACATCGCGGTATTTGCGCAACGGGGGCTTCGCCTTCGGCAGCGTCATATGATCGAACGTACCCGGCGGCTCCGGTCCCGTTCCGCCCAGCGTCGGGTATTGAGTTGGTCAAATCTGCCGTCCGCGACGACCGCTCGACGAACGCCGCAGGTCCCTCGACCTCCGTACGGCCGGACCCGCGCCGCCCTCCCCCTCCGCCGGTGCGGCCGCCCGCTCGGCCCCTCCGCCCCGGCTGCCGGCGCCCTCCGTCAGGTGCTGCGGGAAGCGCTTTGTAACGTACCCGCGCCCCCATCGCGTCATTGAAGTGTGGCCGACGGGAGGAGCCAATCGGAATGCGCGCTGCAGCGATACGGGCCTATCAGGAGTTCGCCGCGGCCCGGACAGGTCACCTGTTCCGATCCGCGTGCCTGCTCACCGGCGGCGACACGCACCTCGCCGAGGATCTGGTCCAGGAGACGTTGGGGCGCCTGTACGTCGCGTGGAACCGGATGAGCGAGGTCGACAATCCGGCCGGCTACGCCCAGACCACGTTGGTGCGCTTGTTCCTCAGCCACCAGCGGCGGCGGAGCAACCGGGAACGTCCGGCCGCGGAGCTGCCCGATCGCGTCTCCGTGGACGCCGGGGGCGACGCCGCGCTCCGGGTGGTCCTGCTGGCGGCGCTGGCCGCGCTGGGGCCCAAGGACCGGGCCGTGCTCATCCTGCGCTACTGGGAGGACCGCAGCGTCGAGGAGACCGCCACGGTTCTGCAGGCGAGCGCCGGCGCGGTGCGGACGCGCTCCACCCGCGCGCTCGCCCAGCTCCGCCGCCACCTCGGCGACAGTCACGCCGACCTCACCACCGGCTGAACCACTCCGCCGGCGGCTCCCCTTCGCGCGGCGGAGCCGCCTCACCCACCTGACCCACCTGACCGCACGACCCGCCAGTTCCCGACCTCTCCGAAGGAGACCGTGATCCGCCATGCCCGTTCCTGCCGACGACACCCCCGACACTCCCGACTCCGCTGAGGCCGCGGCCTTCGCGGACGCCCTCCACCACATCGCCGACGGCCTGGCGCCCGCCGACCGCCACGCCCTGACGGCGGCCGGCCACGCCCGCGGCCGCTCGCTGCGCCGCCGCCGCACCGCCGCGGTCACCGCGGGCGTGGCCGTGCTGGCCCTCGCCGGAGGCGGCGGCCTGCTCGCGGCCACCTCCGGCAACGGCACCGGCCACGCCGCGGCGAACGGGACCGGGGTCGCCGCCCCGAGGTTCCCCAGCGACGCGCAACTGACCGCGGCCACGCGGGCCCCGCAGTCGTTCACCGCGCGGCAAGTGGAGAACCTCCTGGTCTCGCTGCTGCCGCACGGCAAGATCTCCGGCCGGGACGGCCGCGGCACCGACGACACCGCGCCGTACGCCCAGGTGGTCTTCGACGACGGCCACGGCCCGGCCGAGATCAGCGTCGTCGTCCAGGCGCGAAGTGGCGCGCCCGCGGACTGCGGGGCGGCCCGAGCCGCGCACGACTACTGCCGCCAGACCACGGTCCCCGGCGGCACGCTCACCGTGTGGAAGGGCTACGAGTACCCCGACCACCGGGCCGACACCAGGGAGTGGATGGCCGAGTTCCATCGCAAGGACGGCGCGCTGGTCTCGGTCACCGAGTGGAACGCCCCGGCCGAGAAGGACTCTCCCGTCAGCCGGCCCGCACCGCCGCTGAGCACGAGCCGGCTCGCCGCGATCGCCACCGCCCCTGTCTGGGCCAAGGTGATCGCTGCCGTTCCGCCCGGGACGAAGTAGCCCACGGCCCGGCCGCGCCGCCGCCGAGCGGCCCGGTGCGCCGCCATCGAACGGCCCGGTGCGCGAGGGCCCGCCGCCCAGACAGGCGGCGGGCCCTCCCACCGGTGTCCGCCGGCGGCGTACGACGCGTCCCGAGGCCGGCGGGAGTGCGGCCGCGGCCGCTCAGTGGTGGCCCTTCGCCACCAGGAAGACGGGGTTGGTCAGCGCTGCCATCGGGCCGAACAGGAGCGCGTCGCCCATGGTGTTGCCCTGGCCCGGGGTGCCGTCGGCCATCGGGTGGCGGACCTCGGCGCGGACGTACGCGGCGAGTGAGGCGGTCGTCCGCCACACCACCGTGCCGGTGCCCGCGGCGTTCAGCGACTCCTGGTGCATCTGCCCCTCGTCGGTGACGAACCGGACCGTGCCGCCCGGCACCCCCTCGACGTCCAGCCGGACGTCCACGGGCGCGTCGGCGGGAACGCTCAGCTTCTCCCCGATGCCCGCCTGCTTGCCGTTGCCGCTCGCGGTGAAGGTCAGCTTGACGGCGGAGGACTCCGCGATCCAGCTGTGACCCGCGCGGATGCCGGCCAGCACCGAGTCGGTGGCCAGGTCGTCGGCGTGGACCACGTTGTGCGGCAGGCCGATCACGTTGGGGTCGCTGTGCGCGTCGCTGTTGCCCATCGCGGGCAGCCAGCGGGTGCCGGTGCGCACCGCCTCGCCCAGCTTCTGGTCCCACGTGCTGACCGCGTGCTCGTCGTCGTACGTCCACGGGCCGGTCCACACCTCGGTGGCGTCGGCGTCGTCGAAGCCGAACTTCCACTGGCTGGCGATGTACGCGCAGTACATGTGCGCGGGCACCACCAGTCCGCCGGCGCGGTGCACCTGGCGGGAGAAGCGGGCGAACGCGTCGTCGCGCGAGCGGTAGCGCCAGTCGATCCAGTCGCCGGCCGGCAGGCCGAGGGCCAGCCAGTGCCCGTTGCGGGTGGTGACCTCCTCGCCGGTCATGATCAGCAGGTCGGGGCCGGCGTACTCCCCCCACACCGCGTGCGAGGACGAGGTGTTGTGGTCGGTGGAGACGATGAAGTCCAGGCCCGCGGCCCGGGCGCCGTCGGAGACGTCCACCGGCAGGTGCTTGCCGTCGGAGTAGACGGTGTGCAGGTGGCAGTCGCCGCGGTACCAGTCCCGGCCGCGGCCCTTGGCGCGCTGCGGCGGGTAGTTCGTCTTGAAGGCGGGGCCCGGGGCACCGTAGGTGAGGGTGATCTGGACCTTGTAGTTCAGGCCCTGCGGCGCCACCTGGTAGGGGCCGAGCACGATGTTCCAGGTGCCGCGGCCGACCGGACCGGGCAGGTACCCCGGTGTGGCGTCGCTGTTGCTGATCGTGAACTCCGTGCGGAACCCGCCGGACCAGCCGCGGAAGCCGCGCCCGCCGAGCTCGATCCCGCGCTCGTCGAAGATGCCGATGTCGCAGGAGTTGGCCGGCACGCCCGAGGGGACGGTCGGCTTGTCGTACGCGTACGACACGTCGATCCGCTGGACGCCGCGGGGGATCTCCACCGGGAGGTAGACGAAGTCGGCGACACCGGTCTCCAGGAAACCGGTGACGACGCGGGTCTCCTGGCTGCCGGCCGGGGGCGTACCGCCGGCCGAGGTGCCCGCCGCGGCGTCGGCGTCGGCCGCCTGCGCGAACGAGACCGGGGCCAGGGTGATGGCGGCGGCGCCGGCGATCCCGGCGGCCAGCACGCGGCGCCGTCCGAGCCGAGCGGCCGAGGCATCGGCATCCGCGGCGCCCGCGCCATCCGCGGTCCCGGGGACGAGGGGGTCGACGTTGTGCTCGCAATGCCCGTCAAGGCACATGGGTTGTCCTCACGAATTCGATGGCTGCTACGTGGAAGCCCTCGGCGGAGGGACCCACCGCGACTCTTTTCGCCGCCGGGGAACGGTGGGTGGACTGGGCATGGCCTGACCGTCAAGAGCCCGTGGAAGGTGAGCGTCGGACCAGCCGGCGATGTCGGTGTTCCCGCAGGTCCGCTCCCCATCGGCCTCCCTCCGTCCCGGCGGTGGGTGAAGGGCGACGCTCGTACGGCCGAGCGACGCTCCCGGCTGCTGCCACCGGCTGCCGCGCCCTGCCCGCGCCCCGCCCACGCCCTGCCCAATCGAGGGGGCCCTGCCCGATCAGGGCGTTGGCTGGACTGGCTCCGCCGTCCGACCGGGTGGCGGAGCGATGCACGGCCGTCGGAGATCCCGATGCCGACGGAACCAACCGAACCGACCGAATCAACGGAACCAACGGAACCAACGGAGAGAGTCGCCCATGTCCATGCTGGACAAGCTCAAGCAGATGCTGAAGGGCCACGAGGACCAGGCCGGCCAGGGCATCGACAAGGCCGGGGACTTCGTCGACGACAAGACCCAGGGCAAGTACCAGAGCCAGGTCGACACCGCCCAGGACAAGCTCAACGATCAGCTGGGAGGGACCGACAGGAAGGACGACAACCCGCCGCACCAGTAGTCCGGTAGTCCGGGTCCGGGCGGGCGACACCGGCGGAAGCCGCGGAAGCTGCGGAAGCTGAGGGCGTCGCGTGGTCCTCCCGCCCTCCGGCTGAGCGGACACCGCTCCGGACGTGTCCGAGCAGCCACCTCGGACACGTCCGGGCTCCCCGTCACCCGGCGCCCGTACCGGCCGCGCCCTGGACACCGAGTCGAGCCCCGGCCGCGCGAGCGGGCGGGGCCCTGGAGTCACGCGGACGCGGCGGACGCGGCGGCCGTGACGCGGGCGCGCAGGATGTCGCCGGGGAGCGTGTCGGCGGACTGCCAGGACGCTCCCGTCACCTCTTCCTCCTGGAGCACGACGTCATCGACGGTCGTGGTGAACAGGAAGCGGAAGTCGAAGTGCCGGTGGTCCGGTTCGCCCTTCGAGGGGTTGGCGGGGATCGGGTGGGCGTCGATGTGGAGTGGCACCGGCGACTGGGCGGTCACGTCGTCCGCGCCGATTCCGGTCTCCTCCGTGAGCTCTCGGAGTGCCGCCAGCATGAGCGTGTCGTCCTCGGGCTCCAGGTGGCCGCCGGGCAGGAGCCAGCGGTGGAGTGCGCGGTGCTCGATGGTGAGGACCCGGCCGTCGGGGCGGAGCAGGACGGCGCCGGCGGTGACGTGACCGCGGAACTCCTTACGCGAGGTGATCCCGTCCCCGGCCTCGTCCAGGACGTCGTTCAGCCCCGCGAGGGCCTCTTCGTCCTCAGGGTGCTTCTCCAGGTAGACGGTGAGCGTGTCGCGCACGTGCCGTGCCGTGATGGTCATGCGGCTCCTCCTTCGGTGACGGCTCCTACCGGCTGATCCACGTGCCGAACGCTTCCACCAGGTCGGCGTAGAACTTCTCCCCCGGTACGGCTCCAGGGTTCCTGCCGGCCTCGTAGAAGGAGACGTTGGTGAACCCGGCGGACGTCGAGGCGTGGAGATTCTTGTAGAACGCCAGCTTTCCGCGCCCGAAGCCCACGAACAGCCAGAACACGCCCAAGCCCGCGGTGTTTTGGAGCAGGGCACGGAACTCCGACTTGTCCCAGGGATCGTCGCCGACCTGGACGATGACGAACGCGGGGTCCGTGGCGCCGGACTCCTGGTAGTGGTTGACCGCAGCACGCATGGCTGCGCCGACGTTGCCCCAGCCCCAGTCGACCTGCGTGTGCAACTGCCCGATCCGGCCCCGGTAGTTGTCGAGCCGGATCTCCGCCATGAACGGTTCGTTCCCGCTGGAGAAGATCACCGGCACCGTGCCGTCGTCGTCGAGGTTGACCGCCATGGCAAGGACCCGCTCGGCGAACGCCTGGACCGCGAACGACTCGTACAGTTCCGCCATGGCCCAGTCGTGATCAAGGATGAGATAGACCGCCGCACGTCTGTCGGCTACTCCGGAGCGGGCCAGCGCCTCGCTCGCCTGGCGTGTGGTGGGCAGCAGAGCCGGGGCCCGCGTCTCGACTTTCGGCAGGTTCGCCGAACCCGCGCCCGGCGAATCTCCGCTCAGCGAATCCCCGCTCGGCGAACTGCCCTCCGGCGAACCGCCCTTCGACGAACCGCCGTTCGGCGAACCGCCCTTCGACGAAGCGCCGCTCGACGTGGCCGCAGAAGACGCTCTCGGGTCGGGTGACTGCGGTACGGCCACTTGCGGTTCGGGGTCCACATCAATGCCGTAGTCCGTGGCCAGACCGGCCAACCCGGTGGCGTACCCCTGACCCACGGCCCGCAACTTCCAGCCCCCTGACCGCCGATAGAGCTCGGCGAGTACGACGACGGTCTCCCCTGCCGCGAAGTCCGGTGGAGCGAACGTCAGTCGGGTGCCGTCCCCCTGCTCGGCGGTGAGGACCGGCGCGGCGGTGAACACCGTCCCCGGCGACGACGGGTCCACACTCGCGACCACCACCACGGTCGCGACATCCGCGGGGATTCGCGGCAGGTCGACGGTGACGGTCTCGCCCGCGAGGCTTACCCCGCTCTGCGCCGGGTGGTGGTAGAAAACCAGGTCGTCGTCGCTCCGCACCTTGCCGTTCGGCCCGAGCAGCAACGCCGAAACGTCCACGGGCGTCTCCCGCGTCGCCACCTGTAACGCCACGGCCTGCGTCTCCAGCGCCGCGTTCCCGCCCTTGCTCAGAGATTCTGCTTCCATACGCGTCGAACATCCCCTCATGCACGCGTCACGCCCACGCCCCGCGGACACACACCGTATCGACGCCATCACCCCACCGAGCGCCAACCCTCGAACCGACCCGTCCCGCACTGGACTCAGCCGGTGGCTCGTGGCGGACCCAGCGAACGGGCGAAGTCGTCGAGCGTTCGGAAGTCGTCCTCGCGCAGGCCGATCCGGGGGTTGACGTGGTGGAGGAGGCCGGGCGCGTGGTGGTGAGCCGTCACGTACGCCTGGTCCAGCTCGCTCTGCTCGTCGTCCACCCACGCGAAAGGGCGGCCCTCGGCGTAGTCCACCACGGCAGCCGTCTTCCAGTGGACTCCGTCGGGACGCTCCCGGAGCAAGGCGTCACCGAAGTCCACGAAGGGGAGTTCGGGGAGACCGAGCACCGGGGCGATCCACCGGTTGGCATCGCCCATCCACGTGGTGGCCCAGCACATCTCGTAGCCGAGCCGGAGCAAGTCGCTCCCGTGCTCCGGGTTGAGCCACACCCTGAGGGGCTGCCGAGAAGCCGGGAGCCCCAGGCGTGCCACGGCGGCCAGGTCCTCTCGGGGCACCCTGAGGGTGGTGTACCCGGCGGGACGCCTCTCCGCCTGGGCCGCGTAAGGGTTGAGGGGCCCGTCAACGTCGAGGAACAGTAGCGGTCGGCTCACGCTCTCCCCCTGCCATGCTCCCCGTCGGACAAACCCGCGGCAGCAGCGCCCCACCCGGACGCCGTGGGCCGCGCCAAGAAGAAGTCCTGGCCAGGGTATGCCGGGCGGTGGAGGACGGCGGGCCACCGTCCGGAACCCGCGGGTCAGACGGCGACAGGCAGCCACTCGTTCGGCGACGGGTGTCGGGTGCCGGCGCATCCGCTCACGCATCTCTCACGCAGGAGGAGTATGCCGGACTTGCTGCGACAGGACTCCAGGACTCCGGCGGTGGATAGGCTCGTCGCGTGACCGACTTCGTGCAGGTGTCCACCGCCACCGAGACGCGGGAGCAGGCAGTTAAGTTGGCGGAGTCCGTCGTACGGGCTCGGCTCGCCGCGGGGGCGCAGGTGGTCGGGCCGGTGACGTCGGTGTTCTGGCACCTCGGGGAGTTCGGGACCGGGGAGGAGTGGCAACTACTGCTCAAGACGTCCTCCGAGCGGTATCCCGCCCTCGAAGAACACCTGGTGGAACACCATCCCTGGGACAAGCCGGAAGTCGTCGCCATACCGATCACCGCGGGTTCGCCCCCGTACCTGCGATGGGTGGAGGACAGCACCGCGCCGAGCCGGAACCCGTAGGCACCGACCGTGCAGGGGGCCTACACCCCTGCGCGCTCGGCTCCCGGCGGCCACACGACGTCCACCGGGACGCCTTCCGCCCGCGCTTGCAGGACCACGTCGGCGGTGCCGCCGCCCTTGCCGCCCGGCGGCCGGCCGTTCCATACGGCGACCAAGCGGTCCGCGCGTTCCAGGAGAACACGGTTCGCCGCTTCGTACGCTTCCCGCCCGGCCGTGGCGAAGGGCGCGACGACCACTTCGGCAGCGGCCTGCACCAGCCGGTCGAACGCGGGAGCATGGCCGGGCTTCACCTTTGCCGCCCGGTAGTCCCGGGACGGAACAACCGCGACCAACTCACCGCCGGCGGCGAGGACTTCTTCCGCGAAGAGGGTGTCGGAACCCGCTGCCAGGCACGAGACACCGACGAGTTCGGTGGCGCGATACCGCGTCACCACCTCGCGCAGCGCCTCTCGCACCAAACCCACAGAGGTGCCGGTGAGATCCATATGGCCGGTGACGGCGAGGACGGTCAACGGGTCAGCTCCCTCTCGGAGTTCAGTCAGCAAGGTGCTCGCGAAGCCGCGAGCGGGCCTCTCGAACCGTAGGCGAGGCCCCGTGGCCGACCGTATAGGAATAAAGGTGGGCCATGCCTTCTCTCACGCGGGCGGAGTGCATCTGCTCACCCGCGTCCAAGGCGGCGTGCGTCTGAGCGCACCCGGATACAAGGTCACCGCAGAGGAAGTACGCTTCAGCGAGTCCCAGACGATCGAGTACATGGCTGCGGCCTGCCTCTGGGCCGCGCCGTGCGAGGGCCGCGCGGATCTGCTCACCTGCCTGTGCCGCATGGAGCCGCGGGTTCTGGCGGGCCAGTTCCAGGAGCCTCCCTCCAGTAGTCCCGGTGAGTTCGGCGTCGTCGAAGTAGCCGATCCAGTACGGTTCGTCGGCAGACGCGTCGGCAAGGTCCTGCCGGGCGAGCTCCGTCGCTCTCTCGAACGCCGTAGTACGTCCGAGCGCGGCCATGGCCCAGGCTTCCCGGGTGCGCAGCATGGCCCGTACCCGTGGCCCGGCGACACCACGCGATCCCTCCTGCGCGAGGCGGACCAATTCGAGGGCGTCGTGCGGTCGACCGTTGTAGAGCATCTGCCGGGCCATGCCTGCCAGCACGTTGGCCCCCCACAACCGATCCCCACCCGCATGTGCGGCCCGTAGCGACAGACGGTAGTAGTCCTGTGCTCGTCGTTGGAGGCCGCTGTCCCATGCCATGGTGGCTGCCGTACCAGCCAGATACGCGAGCACGCGGTGGAGGCGTTCCTCGACCACGGGAGCCTGGTGTTCCTCCAGCGTGGCAGCCACTTCAGAGAGCTGTCCGAGGACGGCTCGGCGGCGCAGGCCCCCACCGTAGCGGTGGTCCCACGTACGGAATGCCTTGGCAGACTCCTCCAGTTGCTCAACATCCCCCAGGCCCAGTCGCCCCGGGCGGGTGCGTCGCCGGCCACCTTCACCCGGGTGCATCCAGCCCTCCAGGCTGTCTAGCAGATGCGCGCCCGACACGGTGGTGGCGGCGAGAGCGCGTGCCAGCGTGCGCCTGTTCATCGCGAGGTCCGCGCTGGTGAGCTGGCCCGCGAGTTCCACGGTCACGTCAGTCTGCCAAGGGGAATCCATGTGTACCGGCACCTCCGCCGTGTCGGGTGGGGGTACGACCTCGCCTTCCCACGGACGCGGGGCAAGGCCGACGTAGCCGCCGGGAATGCCCAGCCCGTCGGCGATGCGCACGAGTACGTCGTACGAAGTGACCTGCGTGCTGCCGGACATGATGGTGGACACCTTGCCGGGCGTCAGACCGCAGGCAATCGCGATCCGGTTCTGTGAGAACCCGGCGTACTGCTTGATGATCCGGAAGGCGTCCGCGAAGTCGTGCTCAGCGAGCGCGCGACGCACATCAGCCCTGGTCACGATCTCCTGCGGGATCTGAAGAGCGGGCATGGGAACTCCTGGCGATTCTCCGCGGCCGTGACCGAACGTACCCAGCGTATTACCGAGGCGGTAACACCCGCCGGTACTTCTCTCGGATCACGACCGGGCCGACGCTGGAAGAACTTCAACTTCCACACATCGAGAGAGCGGCGACCCTGTTGATGACGGCATCGAGTACAAGTACGCAGAGCCACTCCGGCCGCACGACGCAACCGGCTCCACCGACCGTGCCTTCTATTGCCGTGCCGTACGTGACCCTGTGGAGCGGGGAGCGGGACGGGCCGATGCCCGTCGTGGCGCGGCGGGACGGGCGGGGCATCCGGTACGCCGACGAGCGGGCGTACGACCGGGACCAGCGTGGCGTGCTGTGGGCGCGTACGCCGTCCCAACCCGGGCGTGGGGAACCGCAGTTCGGGGCGGTCCACAGCCTGCGGCAACGCCTCGCGATGGCCGGGCTGCGCTGCCAGATCTGCGGAGGGCCGGCCGACCGCACCCCCGACGGCGTGCTCTGGCCCATCGACGCCCGCGCCGAGGAACTCCTCCCCGGCGAGGAGGACACCGCCCACCCGCCGGTCTGCCGCCCCTGCGCCCAACGCTCCACTCGCGCCTGCCCCCACCTGCGCGAGAGCCACACCGCCGTCCGCGTCCGGACGTTCACCCCCAGCGGCGTCAACGGCGTCCACTACGTCCCCACCCGCACCGGCCCCAAGCTCGCGGACTCCGGCCCCATCGCCTTCAGCGACGCACGCCTGCCATGGGTCCGCGCCCACCAACTGATCACGCACCTGGCCGACTTCACCCCGATCGACCTCAACGACCCGAATGCCTGACGGCTGTTCCACCCGACCCGACACCCCGCCCGAGGAGCCTGCATGCCCGCCACGGATCAGCCCCGTACCTGGACCATCACCACGGACACCGGCTTCAGCATCAGCGGCCACCTCCCGCCCTGGGCCACCGACGACCCCAGCGAGCACCAACTCCCCGTCGACCGCCTCGGCATCGCCCTCAGCGACATCAACCACCATCAGGAGATCCACGGCCACACCCTCCCGCTGCGCACCCCCGATCCGTGTCACGCCGACGGCCAGAGCGTCACGGTCTTCCGCGGCAGCATCGACTGCGACCCTTACGCGACCGAGCCCGACCTGCGCATCCCTGTCTTCAACTTCCACCTCGTCGACGATTACCGCCTCGAAGCCCTGGGCCCCGACGACATCACCGAACTCGCCACGACCTTCCGAGCCCACGCGGACCTCCTCGACCACCAGGTACGACCCGCCCTCATCCAGGCCCGCCGCGACTGGCAACTCCACGGCACGCTCCCTCGCGCTGCCGCTGGACCCCACCCCTCGGAACGCTGACGTGCGGTGCCCAGGCGACACACCCGGCCCCGCCGGCTCCACCACGAACCCGAGGCCGCCACCTGGGTGCGGAGAAGGCTGGACTGACCCAACGCGCCCTGGCCGCACACATCGCCAAGATCGCCGACGCCCGCGACTGCCCCCTCGTCGTCCTTTCGCGGGTGGAGCACGCCTGGGTGATGCCCCAGCACTCAAACGCGGGCGGCCTGGACCGCAACGTCGCCGCCTTCGCCTCGACGGCCGCGCTCAAGGCGTGGGCCGACAAGACCAGCACCCCGACCAGTCCGGAGGAGGAAAGCATGCCCACCGCCGCCGATGTCCCGGCCTCGCGCCGGGCGGGGGCCTTCGTGCGTTCAGGACCCGAGCATTGTCGTCCGGGTGACGCGCATTCTCGGGGTCTGCCGCTATCGGTGGCCGCGCCTACGGTGGGAGTCCCTCCACTTGGGCGGTGCGATGGACCGGCCCCGTCAACAGCGCGACGGGGCCTCAACACGTCAGGGCGTCGATGGCTCGCACGATCAACGCCCGGGCCTCCGCCCCGTACACCGCCATGGTCCGCAGTCGCTCGAACGCGGCAACGTACTGCGCCACTTCGCTGGGCTGCGTAATTGTCACCTCGGCCGACAGCAGTTCGACCGACACCATCCGGTCGTCGTAGACGTGGAAGGTCTCCTGTGGCCACATGCGGCGATCCGGCGTCGCGGCGGGGATGACGCCGAGGGAGACGGCGGGTAGGGCGCCTGCGGCAAGCAGGTGGCCGAGCTGGGCGGCCATGGCGTCACCGTCGCCGAGCTGATACCGGAGAGCCGCTTCCTCGATCAGAATGACGAACCGGTGCCCTGCCTGATGAATGATCCGGGACCGTTCGACGCGAGCTGTCGCCGCCTCGGGCCCGTCGTTGACGGGGATTTGCCGGAAGTCAGCGATGGCCGACAGGAGGGCGGCCGCGTATCCCTCGGTCTGAAGCAGGCCGGGCACCATGGTTGTGGAGTAGACCCGGAACAGCTCGGTCTGCTGGTACAGGTCGATGACGCTTTCCTGAAGCTGGCGCAGCCCGGCCCGAATCTGTTCACGCCACTCCCGATACATCGACTCGGCGTTGAGGGACTGGGCGATGAGATCGTCTGCGTCTTGGGGCTGACCGCAGGCTGCCGCCCAGCGCCGTATGTCGGTGGCGTTGGGGGCGGTGTGGCCGTTTTCGATCCTGCTGGTTTTGGCGTGGTGCCAGCCGCACCGGTCGGCGAGTTCAGTCACCGTGAGCCCGGCGCTCTTGCGCATGGTGCGAAGGCGCCGGGCCACGGCCTCGCGCGCTGCTTGGGCGGACGAAGACGGGGAATCGGGCATTGGCGACCTGGGGGTTACTTGATGTTGTACTGGTTGTGCGGGACGGCTCGTTCCCAGATTGTCTCGAAGGCGTTGGCGCAGAGTTTGGCGGTGGCCGGGTGGTTGGTGATTTCCTCTCCCGTCCAGCCACCGTCACCGTTGAAGTGGTTCCAGTGGACCCACTCATTGTCGAACAGCCAGAAGTCGTTGCCGGGCAGGGCGACATCCGACGCCTGCCGACGCGGCAGCCACCGTACCTGCTCGCCGGCGCCGAGGTTGACGAGGGTGCCGGCGTGCTCGTACCGGATGTAGTCGGAGACGGGCTCGCTGACGATGCGGGCTCGGCGCATGGTCACGCCTCGGCTGACGGCCTGTTTGACCCATTCCACCCATGGACCCCAGTAGGGCGATCCCGGGTCCGTGTCCCGTTCGCCGGTCGCTTGCCAGTGGGCGAAGTCGTCGGCCTCATCGGCGACTCCGTAGGCGTCACGCATCTCCAGGTGTACCGCTGAGCGAGTGCAGGTCTCGATCAGTTCATCGAACGTCGGGGTGCCCGTCGAGGGCATCGCACGCCTCCCTGATCATCTGCACCATCCTGGCGGGGACACGGACGACGGCCTCATGGTCCGGGATGCCGACGGCATGGCCCGGCACCTCGAAGGCGGCCGCCTCGGCGAGCGTGTCCTCGTCAGGCTTCCAGCCCTGGAAGACGAATTCGCGCTTCTGTTGGTCAACCCACACGGTGGGGCTCGACTTGGCCCCGGTGTCGGGATCGATCCCGAAGAATTCTAACGACATGGCGACCTCCTGCTGAGTGACGTGCAGTTGTGCGCACCACGGTCACCCCTTGCAGGGTGTGGGTCAAGAGGGCATCGCAGCAAAGGTCGCCAAGTCGATGGGCTACTCGCACATTTCTGCACATCGCTTTCGTGTACGCACAGGACGCTCCTACCGTCGGCAGCAGAATGCCCCGCGACCGTGCGACCGGTCCGGGGTGTGGCCACGCCAGCAAGGGGCGCAGCATGCGGCAGTCCACGGTTCGGCGGTCCGCCGTCGGACGTCTGCTCGATGCGGAGCTGCGTATCCCGCGGGTGCGGTCACTGGAAGCGGCGTGCGCCGAATTGGCCGCTCGTCCGCTCGACGTCACGCTCGCCGAGATCCGCCAGGCCCTCGAAGGGCAGGTCTCCGGCGAGGGCAGGCGGCGCCTGCACGTGCTCGTCAGCACCCTGTACCACCGCGCCGGCGCCTCACTTGACCTCACGATCGCGCTGCGCACCGAGATCGAGGCGGCACCGGCCGCCCCACCCACCGAGGAGTGATCACCATGTCCTGTGGCGTTCCCGGCTGCCGTAAGGGCGGCTGCACCACCGACCCCAAACCCACCACCCCGCCCACCCGCAACCCGACCGAGTCCTGACGATGTCGACCGCCCCCGCAGGAATCCACCACGCCCACCCGCCGATCGTGTGCCGCTCGACGACGCTCCTGCCGCTGAGCACGCTCGCCGCCGCCGTGCGGATGACCGCAGACTCCAGCGCCGTCGACAAGGCCGTGCAGTGCTGCCTCCACCACAAGACCGGCACGCACTACGGACTCGTCGCCGAGATCGACCCGACGCACGCCGTGTGGGCCGTCTGGCGACGAGACGGCAACCCGCACCTCCGAGTCCTCGCCGACTGCCCCGAAACGAGCCCGGACCGGATGGACGGCTGCGCCCTGTACGTCCGACACCGCGGCGCCCACACCTGGCAGACGAGCAGCACCAGCCACAGCCCGCCCCGCTCCGCCATGACCGTCCCGCCCCGATAGCTGCCGCGGTTGGTCCCGCGGCACGGCCGCCCGACATCAAACGGGCGACCACCGGCCCCGGCGCACGCGCCGACCCCTGCCGCGCCGGGGCCACCCACCACCAGCCACACCCGAGGAGACGGGCATGCCCACCACCCCCGCGCCCGAGCCAGACGAACGACATGGCCGATATCGCCCAACTCGCACAGGCCGCCGGCGACGCGAGGCAGCCGCAGCGGAGATCAGGAACATCTCCGACCAGCAGCAGGAGCCCTGACCACCAGCGCCCGGCAGGCCCCCCAAGGCGGCCGGGCGCGGGTCTTGCCGTCCTCGGCAACCGTTCCCGCCTGAGCAACGGTTGACCGCCGGGGGTCCGGACCAGCCCCGACCCTTTGCGGCGTGACCTCCTCCCAGCCCCCCGAAACACCGAGGACCCCAGGCGACCTGTGGTCTGACCTGGGGTCCAGCGGTAGGCCGCGTGGGACTCGAACCCACAACCAATGGATTAAAAGTCCACTGCTCTGCCAATTGAGCTAGCGGCCCGCACCGACAGCATAACGGGGTGGGGGGTGGGAGGGGTGCAGGGATTCGCGGGGGGTCGGTGGAGGTCAGTCCGGGGGCGGGTGGAGGGTGAGGAGGGAGAAGAGGCCGGCGGCGGTCACGAGCAGGGCCGCGACGGTGAAGACGGTGTCGATCCGACCGAAGTGGACCCCGAGCAGGGCGCCGTGGAAGTGCAGCAGGACGGTGCTGGTCAGGAGGGAGACCAGAGCCATGGACAGGACAGAGGCGAACGCGCTCGGCGAAGGCGGGCCCGGACCAACTGGATTACCGGAAGCGGCGGTCAGCCGTTCCGCTTCCACCGCGGCTTGCGGTCACCGTACGACGTCGGCGCGTTGTCGCGGCTGTACGACGACGACGGGCGGCTGTCGCGCTCGCCGCTGCCGCCGAAGGACGGACGGCGGTCCCGGTCGCCGTACGACGGGCGGGAGTCGCGGCGGTCGCGGTTGAACGGCCGGTCGTCGCGCCGCTCGTAGGACGGGCGCCGGTCGTCGCGGTTGTACGCGGGACGGGCGTCACGACGGTCCCGGTCGCCGTAGGACGGACGGGAGTCGCGGCGGTCGTCGCGGTTGTACGCCGGGCGGGCGTCACGACGGTCCCGGTCGCCGTACGACGGACGGGAGTCGCGACGGTTCCGGTCACCGTAGGACGACGAGGACGAGGACGAGGAGGACGGGCGGGAGTCGCGGCGGTCGTCCCGCCGGTCGTCGCGGTTGTACGCGGGGCGCGCGTCACGACGGTCGCCGCCGCGGTCGTCCCGGCGGTCGCGGTCGTTCCGGTACGAGGGACGCGAGTCGCGGCGGTCGTCCCGCCGGTCGTCGCGGCGCTCGAAGTTCCCCCGGTCGTCGCGCCGTTGGTACGACGACCGCTCCTCGCGCGGCTCGGGCACGGCCGCCGCGGCGGCCGCGGCGGCGGCTTCCGCGGCGAGTTCGGCGGCCTTCGCGGCCACCGCCTCCTCCGGGTCCTCGCCGCGCTCGCGGGCGGAACGCGCGGTGAGCCGGTCCGCCTCCTCGCGCAGCTCGTTCGCCCGGCGCTGCACCCGCTCCAACTGCTTGGTCAGCTCGGCGACTTCGCGCTCGGCCTGGGAGGCCGCGTTCTGCACCGCGTCGGCCTGCACGTCGGTGAGCGAGCGCGCGCCGGTGATCCGGGCCACGTCGTCGTCGAACACGCCCGCGCCGCCGATGACATGGCGCGAGGCGTCGACGCCCGCGTCCTCCATCAGCCGGAAGATCTGCTTGCGCTGGTGCGGCAGGGCCAGCGAGACGACCGTGCCGGACTGGCCGGCGCGGGCGGTGCGGCCCGAGCGGTGCAGGTAGTCCTTGTGGTCGCCGGCCGGGTCGACGTTGAGCACCAGGTCGATGCCGTCGACGTGGATGCCGCGGGCGGCGACGTCGGTGGCGACCAGCACGTTGACGTGCCCGCCCTTGAAGTCCTCCAGGGTGCGGGTCCGCGCGCCCTGGGTCATGCCGCCGTGCAGCGCGTCGGCGCGCACGCCGGCCTCGATCAGCTGCTCGGCGACGCGGTCGGCGCCCATCTGGGTGCGGACGAAGATGATGGTGCGGCCCTTGCGGGCGGCGATCGCCGCGGTGACCGGCGCCTTGTCCTTCGGCTTCACGACGAGCACGTGGTGGCTCATGGTGGTCACCGCGCCCTGGGCGGCGTCCACTTCGTGGGTGACCGGGTCGACCAGGTAGCGGCGGACGAGGGTGTCGATCTCGTTCTCCAGGGTGGCGGAGAACAGCAGCCGCTGGCCGCCGGCCGGGACCAGGTCCAGGATCTCGGTGACCTCGGGCAGGAAGCCCATGTCGGCCATCTGGTCGGCCTCGTCGAGGACGGCGATCTGCACCTGGTCGAGCGAGGCGGCGCCCCGGTTGATCAGGTCGCGCAGCCGGCCGGGGGTGGCGACCAGCACGTCCACGCCGCGTTCGAGGGCGTAGATCTGGTTCTGCATGGAGGTTCCGCCGCAGACGACCTTCATCTTCAGGCCGAGCACGTCGCCGTACGGCTGGAGGGCGTCGGCGACCTGCATCGCCAGCTCGCGGGTCGGGGTGAGGATCACACCGCGGGGGTGCTTGCGCTCGGTGCGGCCGCCGGAGAGCAGCGTGAGCAGTGGCAGGCCGAAGGCGAGGGTCTTGCCGGAGCCGGTCTGGCCGCGGCCGAGGATGTCCTGGCCGGCCAGGGCGTCCGGGATGGTCGCGGCCTGGATCGGGAAGGGGCTGACGACCTGGTTCTGGGTGAGCTTGCGGACGATGGCCTCGGGGAGGCCGAGGTCGGCGAAGGTGACGGTGGGCTCGGCGGGCTCTTCGGCCTCGGCGGCGTCGCTGAGCTCGTCGGCCTCGGTGGCGTCGGTGGGCGCCACGGCGTCAGTGGACCGCACGGCGTCGGCGGACCGCACGGGCGCCGCGGACTCCGCGATCTCGGCCGGCTCGTCGGCGACGGTCACGGCCGTGGTCACGGTCGCGGTGGTGCTTGCCGTGACGGCGGCGTCAGCCGCGTTCTCGGGCAGGGTGGAACGGTCGGCACTGTCATTGGACATGCTGAAGCTAAACCTCTCGGAGACTTACGGCACGCGCCAGCTCCGCAGGTTGCTTACAACCGCCTCGATGCGGTCAGCCACAGGAGAAAAGGAACGCGCCACGGGGCGCGTATCAATCAGGCGCCAGGCAGGTGGGATCAAACGATCTACCAGCATACGCATCAGGCGTCACTTTCGCGAATCACCTGTTGAAAGCACGTACGGGGCGGTGTTTCACGGCGTCCGCGCCCGCGTCGGCACCGGCGGAATCGCCCGCCCCGCCGACCCCGCCAGCACCCGCGGCGTCGCCCGCGCCCGCCGTCGGGTCGGCGGGTCCGGTGGGCGCCGCGGGGGTGCTCGGCGGGGCGGGGTCCGACGGGCGGCCCGAGGGCGCGGCGCTGGTCGGTACGGCGGTCGGCGAGCCCTGGGCGGTCGGCCGCGGCTTTCCGGTACCGGGCGTGACGCCGGTCACCCGCGTCGCGCCGCCCGACGGGGTCGCGCTGCTGCCGGGCGAGGCCGCGCCGTCCCGCCCGGAGTGCGGCGACTTCCCGGCGTACGCCCCGCCCCGCTGCGGCGCGTACGGTCCGCCGCCGGACCGGGCGTCCGCGCCCCCCGCCGCGCCGACCGGGGCCCGGGTGGACGCCTTCGAGTCGGGCGACTCGCCGCCCGTGCTGACGCAGGCGGCCACGCCCGCGGCCACGAGCGTCACCAGGGCGGCGGCGCGCACGCCGGCGCGGACCGCCGCACGGGGCGGGCGCGGGGGGCGTACGGGATCGGAGGCGGGCTCGGCCGGCCCGGCCGGTGGGGCGGGGGATGTGGGGGCGGCGGGGACTGGCAGCACGTCGGCACCTCGGGTGGGGGTCGGAGCCGGGGCGCGCGCACGTCATGCGGCTGCGCCGGCAGCTTCTCGCTCCGCCGCGCGCGCCCGGGGGTGTCGCCCTGACCAACGCGGACGCGGCCCGCCAGGACACGCCCGCGCCCGCCCGGGCCGCCAGGACACGCCCGGGCCGGGCCGGGGCCCGCCCGCACCCGGTACGTACGGTCAGCCGTAGCCCAGCGCGTGCAGCCGTTCGTCGTCGATCCCGAAGTGGTGGGCGATCTCGTGCACGACGGTGACCTCCGTCTCGGCCACCACCTCCTCCCGGGTGGCGCACATCCGCAGGGTCGGGCCGCGGTAGACCGTGATCCGGTCCGGCAGCACCCCCGCGTACCACTCGCCGCGCTCGGTCAGCGGGGTCCCCTCGTACAGCCCCAGCAACTCCGGGCTGCCCGGCTCCGGTTCGTCCTCGACGAAGACCGCCACGTTGTCCATCAAACGGGTCAGCTCGGCGGGGACCCGGTCCAGCGCCTCGCCGACCAGTTCCTCGAACTGCTCCCGGCTCATCTCCAGCACGCCCCCATTCTTCCCGCCCCGCCCCCGCCCATCCCCCGCAACCCGCCCCCGCGCCGGCACCATCCGCACCGCGCCACCCCGCCCAACCGTTTTGCCGTTCCCCCGACCCATCCCCTATGCTTCCGGGGTCCCCGAAGTGCGCCGCGAGGCCACCACGGCAGGCCCCAGCCCTCATCGTCTAGTGGCCCAGGACGCCGCCCTTTCAAGGCGGTAGCACGGGTTCGAATCCCGTTGGGGGTACCACAGAATTCCGCGCGTTCGCCTGCTGGGCCGCCGCGTGCCGGAGGGCATGAGCCGCACCCGGCCGCCTCGGTTCTTCCCACGGCTTCCACCGCTTCCACCGCTTCCACGACGGCACCGCCGCGCCTTGGACCAGGCGGCGCAGCGAGCAGATCCGCGCGCCCTCGGACTGCACGACCTCGGAATGCCCGCCCTCAGATCCGCCCACCCCGGGACCGCGCATGCCGCGGCCCGCGGGGCCGTTCCCGGAGTGAACGCCCCGCGGGCCGCGGTGGTGGGGTGAGTGCGGTCAGGCGCGGACGCGGGTCCTGCGGCTGCGGGCGAGGGCGAAGACCGCGCCGCCGAGGGCCAGGGCCGCGGCGGAGGTGAGCGCGATGGTCATCGTGCCGTCGCTGCCGGTGTGGGCGAGCGAGCCGGTGGCGGCCGGGGCGTCGCCGCCCGTGCTGCCGGAGCCGCCGGAGGTCCCGGAAGTCGTGCCGGTCTGGGTGGAGTTCTGGTTGCCGCCACCGGTGCTGCCGGAGCCGCCGGTGGAGCCGGTGCCGGTGCCGGTGCCGGTGGAGGCGCCTCCCGGCACCTTCACGGTGAAGGCCGCCTTGTTGTTGCCCAGGTGGGTGTCGTACGGCGGCGTGCCCAGGTCGGCGAGCTGCGCGACCACGGTGCCGCTGGTCGTGGCCGGGGCGTCGGCGTCCACCTTCACCTTGAAGGTCAGCTTCTGCGTGTGGCCGCTGTCGAAGATGCCGTCGAGGTCGCAGGTGTACTGCGGAGCGCCGAGCGCGGGATCGCGCGTGCCGTTGTCCCACGGGACGCACCCGGCCGGCACCTGCGTGGCGGTGGTGCCCTTGGGGATGTCGACCATCACCGTGAGCTGGTCGTCGTACGTGTACCGGTTGACGGAGGCCGGCCCCAGGTTGGTGGCCGTGGCGGTCAGCGTGGCCGTGTCGCCGGGCTTGGCCGTGGCGGTGTCACCGGTGAGGGCGATGTCGGCGGTGTTGGCCGCGTAGATGCTCTGCCGCCCCTGCCGTCCCTGCTGATCAGGGTCGCCCGGCTGCGCGTTGCCGTCCGGTACGAGGGTCAGGTCGCCGGCGCTGGTGCTCTTCGGCGTCGTCGGCACGCTGCTGGAGGTGACCGTCGGCACGTAGGTGAAGATCTCGTAGAGCGCGGACTTCTTCACGTCGAGCTTCAGCGGCGTGGACAGCCGGTACTTCTTGCCGGGTTCGATCGGCGTGGAGAAGTGGCATGTCGCGACCGTCGCCTCCCACTTCCCGGCGGCGTCGGCGTAGTCGCAGTTCGGGAAGTGCGTCGCGAAGGACAGGCCCGGGGAGATCGCGAACCGGTAGTCCGTGGTCGCGGCGGTCAGCGAGCCGATGTTGGCCACGGTGAGCGGCTTGGTCAGGGTGGTGCCGGGCTTGACGTGGTCGATCTGCGGGAGGCTGTTGACGGCCAGGTCGACCGAGCCGACGCTGACCTTGACGGTGAAGGGCGCGATCGTCACGCCGGAGGCGGTGGCGTTGATGACGGCGGTGCCGCTGGCGCCGAGCTTGGCGTCCGGCTTGGCACTGATGTCGACGATGCCGCCGCTGCCGTGCGGGCCGACGTCACCGCCGGGGAAGGTGCACAGGCCGTTGACGCAGTAGTCGTCCGTCGTGGTGGCGAACGAGCTGATGCCGGTGATGTCGACGGTGACACGCACGTCGTGAAGGGTGCGGCCCTTCGAGTCCAGCCCCCAGCTGACCTGGCCTTCGCCGTCGTCGGGCACCGCGAGCCCGACCGGCGTCCTGGCGGACAGGGTCGGTGCGGACCCGTCGTCCGCGTGGGCCGAGCCGGTGGTCAGCGCCCCTCCGAACAAGGTGACCGCCATCGCGGCCAGAGTGGCCGCCCATCGGCGCCATATGCGTGAGGACATCGTGCGGTCTCCCCCAGGATTCTCGGAGTACAGCTCCAGGACACCCCGTCCGACCGCCGAGCACCTCCGATGGTTGCCCCCGCAGCCGGGCGAAGAGGGGAGGGCCTGGTGGAGCGGCCCGGAGATCGCACGGCGGGAGCGGCGCACGGCGTAGAGGAGCTCGTCCGCCGCCTGGACGGACTCTTCCAGAACCCGGTCCGCTTCGGGCTGATCGCCTCCGGGGCCGCACGGGCCTTCGTCCGGGACCGGCGCGCGAGCCGGCCGGCCCCGGACGCGTCCGGGTCAGGGGTCAGGGGTCAGGGAGTGCGGACCCAGAACTCCACGGACAGCGGCGGCACCGTCAGGGCGAGGGTCGGGCCGCCGAGGGTCGCGAGCGTCTGATTGTGGGTCGCGGGCCCGAAGCGGTGCCCCTGGAAGGTGGACGCGGTCTGCGTGTCGACGGTGTAGCTGAAGGAGTCCGTCGTGGAGCGGTTCGTGACGGCGAAGACCTCCTTGCCCTGGGCGGTCTTCCAGGCCATGATCCGCTGGTCCTCCAGCACCGCGGACTCGTCGACGCCGTAGCGCACCGAGTCCCACGGCAGGTAGCGGACGAAGCCGGCGACCGCGTTCCAGTTCTGCGGGTTGAAGTCCCAGTGCCCGACGGGGATGTCCGGGAAGTGGCTGAAGTCGGTGTCGCCCGGCGGCCGCCAGTAGCCGAGCGAGTAGCCCGGGGCCTCGGCGTTGGTGGTCGGCTTCAGCGCGTGCAGCCAGAACCAGGTGGGCGCGTCCTGGAACACCATCCAGTTCATGATCGACTGGGCGGTGTTGAGGGTCCGCACGTCCGACGTGGAGTTGTCCAGGTACTCGAACTCGTTGTTGAAGACGAGCTTCCCCGCGGCGCCGGAGGTGTAGTCGCCGGTGATCTGCTCGTTGCTGTCCGAGCCGATCCGGTGATAGGTCCACGCGTCCACGCAGGACAGCGCGGCCGGATCGGCCTTGATCGCCTGCCCGAAGGAGCCGCTCCAGCCGTCGAGGCTGTTCGCATGGATCATCACCCGCGGGTACTTGGCGCGGATCTTCGGGGCGACCGCGGCGAAGGTCTGGTGGTACTCGGCGGCGGTGTAGACGCAGGAGGAGTACGCCGTGGAGTACACCGGCTCGTTCTGCAGGCCCCACATCGACACCGGTACGCCCAGCGAGGTGAGGTAGTCCAGGTCGTGGACCATCGCGTCGCCGAGCGCGTCGAGGTCCGCCGCCGCGAAGGAGGCGAGCGTGCCGCCGATGTAGGAGCCGTTGCTCTTCCAGCCGGGCGGGGGCGACCAGTACTCGGCGGAGATGCCCTCGATGCCGGCCTGACCGATCATGTCCGCCAGCAGCGCGGTCTGCCCGGGGTAACGTCCTTGCAGGTACCTGCCGGTGGCGTCCGTCCCCCGGTAGTACAGGCCCAACGCGAGCCGGCAGTAGCGGAATCCCCGGTCGTCGCGCACCTTGAGCATCTGCTGGTAGAAGCGGGTGCGCTCGCTGTCCGTCAGGTCGTACGGGACCCCGCTGACGGTCGCCGGCAGCCCGTCGTTGCCGGAGCCGATCGAGTCCGACTGGATCTCGAACCCGAGGCCGAGGATGGTCTGCTTGCGGGGCTGGTCGTAGCGGATGGTGTACGACCCGCTGGTGGCGGCCGCCGCCGACCATCCGCCGAGCGGGCCGAGCACGGCGGCGGTACCGGCGGCCGCGGCGCCGCCGAGCAGCGAGCGGCGGCTGATGAGGGGGCGCTCCGTACGGCTCATGCGACGTCCTCGATCCGGAACTCGATGGTGTTCGGCGCCACGGTGGCGGCCGGAAGGCCGATCGGGGTGCGTCTGTTGGGCGATGAGCTGCTGGGGGGTGGAGGTTGCGTGGTCACGGTGACTCCTCCGGGGAGAAGGTGCGGCTCGTGGGTGGGGGTTGGAGGGCGGTTCGGCGGAAGCGGGCAGGCCGGAAACAGGCGGGCCTGGAACGGGCGGGGAGCGAGCGGGGAACGGGCGGGGAACGGCAGGGTCAGAAGCGGGCGACGGTGTAGCGGTCGACGGCGGCGTCGTCGAGTTCGAAGCCCAGGCCCGGGCCGGTGGGGACGGTGAGGGCCCCGTCGCGGAACTCCGGCGGGTTGCGCAGGATCTGCTCGCGGATGGGGTTGGGGAGGCGGTTGTACTCGTAGGTGCGCAGGTTGGGGGTGGCGGCGCACAGGTGGAGTGCGGCGCACAGGCTGACGCCCGAGCCGACGCCGTGCGGGGCGATGTCGACGTGGAAGGCGGAGGCGAGGGCCGCGAGGCGGGTGGCCTCGGTGATGCCGCCGCTGCGGGCGACGTTCGGCATGAAGACGTCGATGGCGTGGTGCAGCAGGGAGTCGCGCAGGTCGAACCGGGTGAAGTGGGTCTCCCCGTTGACGAGGGTGAGCCCGGTCCTGCGCCGCAGTTCGGCGAGGTTGGCCAGGTCGTCGACCTGGAGCGGTTCCTCGTACCAGGAGATGTCCAGGTCGCGCAGGACCGCGCCCACGCGGGTGGCCTCGTCGAGGTCGTACGCGCAGTTGGCGTCGGTGAGGATGCCGATGTCCTCGCCGACCGCGGCACGGACCGCCCGCAGGTGGGCGCGGTCGACCCGGACGCCCCGGCCGATCTTGACCTTCAGGGCCCGGAACCCCGCCTCGACGAAGCCGAGCGCCTGGCGCGCCGAGTCCTGCGGGTCGGCGTGCAGCGCGACGGGGCTCGCGTAGCACTCGACCCGCTCCCGGATCGGGCCGCCGAGCAGCCGGTGGACGGGCAGGCCGGCGAGCTTGCCGCGCAGGTCCCACAGGGCCAGGTCGACTCCGGCGATGGCTTCGAGGTAGAAGCCGCGGTTGTGGCCGCCGGCCGCCTGCCCCTGGAAGAGCCGTTCCCACACCGCGGTCGTGGCCAGGGCGTCCTGGCCGACCAGCAGCGGGGCCAGCACGGTGGAGACGACGGTGGCGGTGACCTCCGGGGAGGGCAGGCCGTAGCACTCGCCGATCCCGACGCTGCCGTCCTCGGCGTGCACCTTGACCAGGGTGGCGTACTGGCCGCGCCGGGGCAGCACCAGGTGGCTGGAGGCCGGGTAGCGCAGCCAGCCGGGGACGTCGTCGGGCGAGTCGTAGAGGTCGTCGAAGCTGGCCGACAGGGCCAGGGTCTCGACTTTGGCGATACGAAGGGGGGCGTTGCTCACGGGGTTCTCCACGTGGTCGGTGGCCTGCTCGGGTGGTGCGCGGCCGGAATCATGCGTTGATGGCGCCGAGGGTCCCGGTCTGCTCCTGGGAGGTCTCGCGGCCGGAGAAGACGGCGACGGCCGTCACCACGCAGCCGGCGATGACGTACAGCGCGACGGGCGTGATCGAACCGCCCGCGGCGACCAGGGCGGTGCCGATGAAGGGTGCCGTGCCGCCGAACAGCGCGCCGCCGATCTCCCGGCCGGCGCTGACGCCGCTGTAGCGCACGCGCGCGTCGAACTGCTCCGCCACCAGCGCGGCCTGCGGGCCGAACACCATGTCCTTGCAGATCGGGATGGCCAGCACCATGGCGAGGAAGATCAGCGGGGTGCTCCTGGTGTGCAGCAGCGCGAAGAAGGGGAAGGCGTAGCCGACCGTGCAGACCAGGCCGACGGCGATCATCAGGCGTCGCCCGATGAGGTCGGAGAGCCAGCCCCAGAAGGGGATCGAGCCGATCTCCAGGGCGGAGGCGAGGGCGATGGCCCACAGCATGGTGGTCTTCGACAGGTGCAGCGTGCCGGTCGCGTACGACAGGGCGAACGCCTGGATGAGGTAACCCCAGACGAAGCCCGAGACGGTGATGCCCATCGTCCGCAGCACCGCGCCGGGCTGCTTGCGCAGGGTGAGCAGCAGCGGGAAGCGTACGGTCTCGCCGCGGTCCTCCAACTCGGCGAAGACCGGCGTCTCGTCGATGCCCCGCCGGACGACCAGGCCGAAGACCACCAGGACCGCGCTGAGCAGGAACGGCACCCGCCAGCCCCAGCTGTCGAACGAACCGTCGGGCAGTTGGGACGCGAGGGCGAACACACCGCTGGCGAGCACGAATCCGGCGCCCGTGCCCATCGCCGGGATGGCGCCGAAGAGCCCTCTTCTGCCCGGCGGCGCGTTCTCGACGGTGAGCAGGGTGGCGCCGGCGAACTCGCCGCCCACCGCGATGCCCTGGCACACCCGCAGGAACACCAGCAGGACCGGGGCCCAGACGCCCGCCACCGCGTGGGTCGGCAGGACGCCGACCAGGGTGGTCGCCACGCCCATGCCGAGCATCGTGATCAGCAGGACGTGCTTGCGGCCGATGCGGTCGCCCAGGTGACCGAAGATCACGCCGCCGATGGGCCGGGCGGCGAAGCCGACGCCGAAGGTGGCGAAGGAGGCGAGCGTGCCGCCGACGGAGGAGGAGCCGAAGAAGAGCGGGCCGAACACCAGGGCCGAGGCCAGGCCGTAGAGGTTGAAGTCGTACCACTCCATGACCGTGCCCACGGTGCTGGCGAGCATCGTGCGCCGGTCGGTGCGGTGCTGGGCCATGGTCACGTTGCCGTCTTCGGTCGTCGTCGCACTGGTCATGGGACGCGTTCACCACCTGGGAAGGGGGACGGGGACGAGGCAACCGTATGAGATATACGAAATAAGAACCAGAGGCCGGGGGAACATTCCCGAAACACTTCGCGCCGCGCCGCACCGGGCACCCTCCGTGACCGTCGGGTGGTACGGGGTCACCGCAGCGCGCTGCCCGGTTCGGCCCGCAGGAGCGGCAGTTCGTGCCGGGCGGGCAGCCCTTCCCAGTCGCCGTACGAGGCGACGGCGAACGCGCCGGTGCACACCGCGCGGCGCAGCCGGCCCTCCGGGGGCTCGCCGTCGAGCAGCGCCGACAGGTAGCCCGCCACGAAGGCGTCGCCCGCACCGACCGTGTCCCGTACGGGCACGCGCTCGGCCGGCAGTGACGTGGAGCCGTCCGCCGTGAAGACATCCGCCCCGGCCGCTCCGCGCTTGACCACGACCTCGCGGACGCCGGCCGCCAGCAGCGCGTCCACCCGGGCCCGTTCCGTGCCGGCCGACTCGGGTGCGGCGAGGGCGAGTTCGTCGTCGGACGCCACGAGCACATCGACGTCGCGCACCAGTGGCCGCAGCGTCCGGCCCGCCTGGGCGCGGGACCACAGCCGGGCGCGGTGGTTGACGTCCAGGCAGACCAGCGATCCCGCCGCGGCGGCGGCCCGCACCGCCGACTCGACCGCCCGCCGGGGCTGCTCGCCCAGCGCGGCGGTGATCCCGGTGACGTGGACGATCCGCGCCCCGGCGGCGAGCGCGGGCGCCAGGTGGGCGGCGGTGATCCGGGAGCCGGCCGAACCGGAACGGTAGTAGGTCACCCGCGTCAGGTCGGCGAGCCTCGGCTCGAACACCACGAGGCCGGTCGGTCCCGCGTCGGTGCCGCCGGCGCAGGAGACGTCCACGCCTTCCGCCCTGAGCGTGCGGGTCACCAGGCGCCCGAACTCGTCCGCGCCGGTGAGGCCCGCCCAGCGGACCCGGTGTCCGAGCCGCGCCAGGCCGATGGCGACGTTGGACTCCGCGCCGGCCACCGACAGGTCCAGCGAGCCGCCCAGGAGCAGTGGCCCCCGGGCCCGCAGCGCGGCCATCGTCTCCCCGAAGGTCAGTACGTCGATCACCGCGACTCCCGGACGGCCAGGGCGCGGAACCGCGCGGCGCGCTCGGCCAGTTCGCGCTGTGCGAGGCCGCCGGCGCCGTCCGCGCCGGCACCGTCCGCGGCGTCGCCGACCAGCGGCCCGCCCACGCCGACGGCCACCGCCCCGGCGGCGAGGTAGCCGCGGGCCGTGTCGGCGTCGATGCCGCCCACCGGCACGAAGGGCACCTCGGGGAAGGGGGCGCGCAGCGCGCGCAGGTGCGGCACGCCGCCGAGGCCGGCCGGGAAGAGCTTGACCGCAGCCGCCCCGCCGGCGACGACCGCCGCCACCTCGGTCGGGGTCAGCGCGCCCGCCAGCACCGGCAGGCCCGACTCCCGGCAGGCGGCCACGGCTTCGGTCGCGCCCGGGGTCACCGCGAATCCGGCGCCCGCTTCGGCGGCCCGGCGGGCGTCGCCCGCGGTCAGCACCGTCCCGGCGCCGAGCAGCGCGTCCGGGCCGAGCGCCGCGCGGGCCCGTTCGATGACGTCCAGGGCGCCGGTGCCGGTCAGCGAGACCTCGACGAGGCCGATGCCGGACCGGACGAGGGTGAGCACCGTGTCGAGCGCCGCCGACGGGTCGGCGCCCCTGACGATGGCAAGCAGCCGTTGGGCGCGTAGCGCGGAGAGGAGATCGTCGGGCGTCATGGGAGCCTCCGGAGAACCGTTGCCGTTATTTAGTAGATCGTATACCTTTCCTTCCGGCCGCTCCCCCGGTCCGCTCCCGGCCCCGCATGGGCTCGGACCGCCCCACCCCAGCTGCGCGAGGTAGCCCGCGATGACACGAACAGTCCTGGTCACCGGGGCGGCGGGCGGCATCGGCCGCGCCGTCGCCGCCCGATTCGCCGCGGACGGCCTGCGGGTGGCGGGAGTCGATCTCGCCGATCCGCGGCTGCCCGGCGTCTCCTACCACCGCGCGGACGTGACGCGGGCCGACGAGGTCGCCGCCGCCGTGCGCGAGGCGGCCGGGGAACGCGGCGGGCCGGACGTCCTCGTCGCCTGCGCGGGCGTGACCGAGGGCCGCCCGCTGCACCTCACCACCGAGCAGGAGTGGAACGCGGTGCTGACCGCCAACCTCACCTCGGTGTTCCTGTGCGTCCGCGAGGTGCTGCCGGCCATGATCGAGGCGGGCTCAGGCGCGGTGGTGACCGTCGGCTCGGTGCTGCACCGCACCGCCGCCCCCGGCCTGCCCGCCTACGCCGCGGCCAAGGGCGCGCTCGCCGCGCTCACCCGGCAACTCGCCGTGGACTACGGCCATCACGGGATCTCCTTCGTCACGGTCTCCCCCGGCTGGGTCCGCACCCCGGCCACCGAGTCGCGGCTCGGCGGCGCGGAGGACCTGAGCAGGCTGCGCGAGAGCAACCCCATGCGTCTGCTGGCCTCGCCCGAGCAGGTCGCGTCCGCGGTGGCCTTCGCCGCCTCGCCCGACGCGGCACTGCTGACGGGCGGTGAACTGGTGCTGGACGGTGGCGCGTCCGCGGTCAGCCCGGCGAGCCTGCTGCGGGACGGGCACCGGGAACGGATGGGGCTTCCCCCGCTGCACGGCGAGCCGCGCTGACCCGCGCGGAGCCGTGACGGTCGGGCCTCCGGCGGTCGACGTGACAACGGTCGACGTCACGGCGGTCGACGTCACAACGGTCGACGTCACGGCGGTCGGCCTCACGGCACCCGGAAGCAGGCCGCCCGCGCGGGGACGTGCGGCGGATATCGCATACGATGAACGTATGGCAGAGAACAGCTGGGCCACGAGGCTGCCCACGGTGAAGAGCAAGGCGGACCTGGTCTACGACACTCTGCGCCAGGCCATCGTCACCGGGGATCTGCGGTCCGGCGAGCGCATCAACATGGACGAGCTCGCCCGGAACCTGGGCGTCAGCAAGATCCCCATCCGCGAAGCCGTCAAACGCCTGGAGTCCGACGGCCTGCTCAGCTCCCAACTGCACGCGGGCGTCACCGTCGCCGAGATCGACAAGACCGAGATGCGCGGCGTCTTCCTCGCCCGCGAGGCGATCGAGACCCTGGTCACCCGGCTCGCGGCGGAGCGGGCGGACGACAAGCTGCTGGCCGGCCTGGCGCAGGTCCAGGCCGCGATGCGCGCGGAGCTCGACCAGGGGGCGACGGAGCGCCTCCCCGAACTCAACTCCGACTTCCACCGGCTGCTGTCCGAGGCCAGCGGCTACCGCATCCTGGCGGAACTCACCGAGCAGTTGCTGATGACCATCCGCCGCTACCGCATCACCATGCCGCGCGACGCGCAGAACTGGCGGGCGGTCCTCCAGGAGCACGAAGCCATCATCGCGGCGCTGCGCCAGGGCGACCCGGAAGCGGCGGCGGCCGCCGCCCAGCACCACACCGCCTCCCAGGCCGGCCACGAGATCTCCGACAACGGCTGATCCGCGGCGCGGTGACCGCCCCTCGCACGGGACTCGGCCGCCCGCCGCCCTCGCGTCAACCGTTGCCGCCCGGTACGTGCCTCAGACGTGCAGCTCCGGGGGGAAGCCGGTCCAGCGCAGCTCGACGGGGAGGTGGCCGGTGTCGTTGAAGAGCAGCACCGCCGGGGGGCGGTCGGGTGCGTAGCGGATGACCGTCAGGGCCGCGTTGGCGTGGTTGATGCCCAGCCACCGCCACTTCGGCGCGTCGAGGGCCGCGCGGAGCAGCCAGCCGACGAGGAAGTTGTGGGTGACGACCAGCTCGTGGCGCGGCTCGTCGCCGGCGACAGGTCCGGTGAAGTCCGCGAGGGCCGCGGCGGCGAGCCCGGGGCCCTGCTCGCGTTCCTCGGCCGTGAACTGGCCCAGGAACGCGACCCAGTCGTCGGCCGCCTGCGGCGGCAGCTCCTCGCGCGCCGGCAGGTAGGGCATGTAGTCGCCGGCCGTGTCGGAGCGGCGCAGCGGAACGCCGTCGAGCTGCTCCCCGACCAGGCGGGCGGTCTGCTCGGCGCGGGCGAGCGGCCCGTGGTGGATCGCCGCCAGCGGGACCCCGCGCAGCCGCTGCCCCAGGAGAGCGGCCTGCCGGCGCCCTGCGTCGGTCAGTTCGCTCTCATCCGCCGAAGCCTCGCCGTGCCGGGCGAGATAGAGGTAGCGGGCGGCCGTTCCGGACATAGGCGGGTCCTCCACGGAGTCGATCTTGCGGACCCCAGGGAGGACGCCCCTGCGCACGGGCCCGGTTCCACGCGGGCGGGGCCGGGCGGCGGGTTCCTACCGGCCCTCCGGTTGGTCGAGCTGCTCCAGGGCGTCGCGCAGGGCGGCCCGGGAGGTGACGCCCAGCTTCGGGAAGAGCTGGTGGAGGTGGGTCGAGACGGTCCGGGGGGACAGCAGGAGGCGCTGCCCGATCTGCTTGTTGGTCAGGCCGGTGGCCGCCAGGCGGGCGATCTGCGACTGCTGCGGGGTCAGGGCCGGCCCGCGGGGCGCGGTGCGGGCGAGCACCGGGATGCCGCAGGCCCGCAGTTCGGTGTTGGCGCGCTGCGTCCACGGGTGGGCGCCGAGCCGCCCGAAGGTCTCCGCGGCGCCGGCCAGGTGCCGGCGGGCCCGGGCCGGCGCCTTGCCGCGGCGCAGCCGCTCGCCCAGGTACAGCTGGATACGGGCGTGGTCGAAGGGCCAGCGCTCCGCCCCGTCGACGGCCAGCGCGGCGCCCAGCCCCCGTACCGCCTCCTCGTCGCTCTTCGCCGCGAGCGCGGCCGAGGCGAGCAGCACCGCGGCCAGACGGGGTGAGACCGCGGCGAGGCCGGCGTCCCGGGCCGCCGTGACGTGGTCGGCGGCCTGCTCGCGCCGCCCCGTGCGCACGGCCGCCTCCACCTGGTCCAGGATCGCCCACAGCGCGTGCCCGGCGAAGGGTGCGAAGGTCCCGGTGGGCGTGATCGTGCGGGCATGCCGGTACGCCTCGTCGAAGGCGCCCTGCGACAGGGCGGCCAGCGTCCGGACGTGGGCGGCGTAGCAGGCGACGGCGTGGCCTCGGCGGGACCGCGCCCACTGCTCCATCTGGTCGGCGAGCCGGTGGGCCGCCGGGTGGTCGCCGCACGCCGCGTGCACGCAGCCCAGCACGAACGTGCCGGTCCAGGAACGCAGCGGATAGTCGAGTTCCTCGCACCAGCGCAGACCCCGCTCGGTCACCTGCCGCAACTCGGGCCACTGGCCGGTGAACCAGGCGTGGCTGCTCCACAGGAACGACGCCTGGATGGCCGGGAAGATGTTCTCCCCGGTCAGCCCGCCGCGGGCGGTGAGCCGCAACGGCTCCTCCATCGCCCCGAGCCGGTCGCCGTAGGCAGCGGCCGTGGCGATCCGCACGATCCGTACCGGGTCCGACGTACCGGGAAGCGCCCGGATGGCCGTGTCGAGCCGGTCCCAGTCGGCCGGGCGGGCCCGGGCCGGGTCGGCGAAGGTGGCCCGCAGCAACCGCAGGGTGTCCGGGACCGAGCCGCACCTCGCCACGGCCGCGTCGTAGTCCGACCACAGCTCGCGCCGGCCGCTGTGGACGCACACCATCAGCAGCGTGGACAGGGCTTCCTGGAAGGTGGCGTCCGCCAGGTCATAGGGCTCGGGCTGAAGGGCGATCGCGCCGGACAGCAGGCGATGGGCCGTGTCGATGTCCCCGTAGCTGTTGAGCAGGTACAGCGCGGCGGCCACCGCGACGGCCAGGGAGTCCGCGTCGGGGGCGGCGTGCCGCGCGTCCTCCAGCAGGCGCGGTACGTCGCGTACGTCGCCGGTGAGGTTCGCGCCGACGTACGCGGCCTTCGCCAACCGCCGGGCGTACCCGGCGCCTTCCGGGCTCAGTTCCGCGGAACGGACCAGCGCGGCCACCGCGTTGGGCCCGTCACCGCGGCGGACGCTGGTGTCGGCGGCCTCCTCCAGCAGCGCGGCGACCTGTTCGTCGGGATCGACGGCCGCCTGCGCGAGATGCCAGGCACGCTGCTCGGGGACCGCGATCCATGCCTGGGCCAGTGCGCGGTGCACGCTGCGCCGCTGGTCGCTGGTGGACAGGTCCACGACGGCGGAGCGGATGAGCGAGTGCCGGAAGGCCAGCCGCCCGCTCGCGTCGTCGACGCGTACGAGTTGCATCCGCTCGGCCGGCGCCAGGTGCTTCAGGCTGCACCGCCCGGCCACCGCGCGCCGCACGATCATCAGGTTGCCGCTGCCTTCCAACGCCGCGACGAGCAGCAGGTGCCGGGTGGCCGGCGGCAGCGGGGTGATGCGCGAGGCGAAGGTGGACTGGAGCCGCTGGGGCAGCGGGATGCGCTGCGGCAGGGCCTGGGACGCCCGCCGCTGGGACTCGGTCAGCGCGGCGGGGAGTTCCAGCAGCGCCAGCGGATTCCCTTCGGCCTCGGCGGTCAGCCGCCGTCGGACCCGGGAGGCGAGCGCCGGGAAGCGGCGGCGGAGCAGTTCGTCGGAGGCGGCCTCGGTGAGCGGGCCCAACTCGTGCAGCGGAAGGCCGCTGTGGTCGAAGAAGCCCTCCTCCCCGAGCCGGACCGCGCACACCAGTCCCGCGCCGGTGCCGGGCAGCCGGCGGGCCACCTGCCCCAGGACGACCGCGCTCGCCCGGTCCAGCCACTGCGCGTCGTCCAGCACCAGCAGCACCGGTGCCGCACGCGAGAGATCAGCGGCCAGCGCCACCACGGCCTCGGCGATCCCGTCCTGCCCCGGCGCCGTGTCCTGCTCGACGCCGAGTGCGCCGGCCAGCGCGGGGACGTCCACCGCTCTCGCGCTGATCTCGGGTGTCGACGTGAGCAGTTGCCGTACGGCCCCGTAACCGGCCTGCACCCGGTACTGCACGCCGACCGCGTGCAGCACCCGCATCCCCGCGGACTCGGCCCGCCGTACGGCGGCGGCCAGGAGCGCCGTCTTCCCGACTCCCGGCTCTCCCACCAGCGTCAGCGACCCGCCTTGGCGCGGGAGTTCGGCCAGGAACGCGTCCAGCCGATCCGTGTCGGCCTCCCGGCCGACCAGGAGGTCGTCGCTTCCGTCGCCGGACCGGTCGATCACCACAGCCCCCTACCGCGCCGCTGGGCGGGTGGCAACTCCCGCGGGGCGCACGTCCTATGTCGCACGAGGTGTCCCAGATGCTAACCCCGGCAGAACCGTTTCGCGCAGGCGGTACGGCCCCGCGACCAGCCCCGCTCTCCCGTCGGACCGCGCGCTCACCCGCCGCGACCGGACGACCGCGACCCGGTGGCCGCCAGGGGCCGACCGCTGCCTTTGGCACCGCGACCACGACCGCCGGACTACGTCACTTGACGGAATCGGCACGCTCCACCCGGCCCTTAATGTACCCACATGACGTCGTCCGTCCGATGCGCCCGGAGGAGGTGGCCGCCATCACCGGACACCCGGGTTTCGGCGAGGTGCTGCGCCGCCACCGGCGCGAGGCCCGGCTGACGCTCGAACAGCTGGCGGAGGCGTCCGGCGTCAGCGCCCGGACACTGTCGGACATGGAGCGCGGCCGCAGCCGCGGACCCCAGCAGCGGACCGTCACCGCCCTGGCCGACGCGCTCGTCGTCGGGGACGACGCGCGCGCGGAACTGCTCGGGTTGGCGCGCGAGGGCCGGCTGCGGGATCACTGGACGCGTCCGAGCGGCATGTGCGAACTGCCGCGCGTGATCGCGGACTTCACCGGCCGCTCCGCCGAACTGGTGTGGATCGGCGAGCTGGTCTACGCCGAGAGCGCGCCCGGCGTCGGGGTGATCGGTCTCATCACCGGCTCCGCCGGCCTGGGGAAGACCACCTTCGCCGTGCGGGCCGCGCACACCGTGCGGGCGAGCTTCCCCGACGGGGTGCTCTTCCTCGATCTGCTCGGCATGTCCTCGCACCCGGTGCCCGCCGACGACGCGCTGCGGTCCGTACTGCGGGCGTTGGGGGTCGCCGATCCGCAGATCCCGGACGGCGCGGAGAGCCGGGCCTCCTTGTACCGGTCGATCCTGCGGGAGCGGCGGGTCCTGGTCGTCCTCGACAACGCGGCCTCGGAGGAGCAGGTCCGCCCGCTGCTCCCGGCGGGGGGCACGAGCCGGGCGCTGATCACCACCCGGCGGCTGCTGGCCGGGCTGGAGGGCGTACGCCGGCTGGTCCTCGGGCCGATGCCCGTACCGGAGGCCACCCGTCTGCTGACCGGGATTCTGGGCGAGCGCGCCGCCACCGACGACGAGGCGGACCTCACCAGGCTCTCGGAGCTGTGCGGCGGCCTGCCGCTCGCCCTGCGGATCATCGGCAACCGGCTGGCCAGCCGGCCGGGTTGGGACGCCGGGGAACTCGCCGCGCGGCTGGCGGACGAGGAGCGACGGCTCGACCAGTTCACGGCCGGTGACCTCAGGATCGCCAACGCGTTCGGGATGTCCTACGAGCAACTGGCCGACCAGGCACGGAGCCTGTTCCGGCGGTTGGCCGACGTGCCCGGCCCGGACTTCGACGCCGCCCTGGCGGCCGTCGCGGGCGCGATGCCGGTCAAGGAGGTCTGGGACGCGCTCGACGACCTCGTCGACCTCGGCCTGCTACAGGACAGCACCGCCGGCCGCTACCGCTTCCACGACCTGGTCCGCCTCTTCGCCCGCGAGCGGCTCCGGGAGGAGGGGACCGCGGCCGACCGCGCCGCGCGGGCGGAGCTGGTGGTGCCGTGGCTGCTGCGGACGGCCACCATGGCGGGCCGCTGGTTCGAGCCCGGCTACGGCCGGCCCGAGCGGCCCGACCCCGAACTGCCCGTCCTGGCCTCCGTGGAGGACGCCGACCGGTGGTTGCGGATGAACGTCGACAACTGGCTGGGCGCCCTGCGGATCGCGGCGGGCGACGGCCGGCACGCGCTCGTCCTGGACTGCGCCGAGTCCATGCACTGGTTCTCCGACCGGTGGGCGCACGGCCCGCACTGGCGCGAGGTCTTCACCCTGGGGTCCGAGGCCGCCGCCGCCCTCGGCGACCCGGCCCAGCAGGCGACCCAGCTGAACTACCTGGCCTGGGTGCACTGGGTCCCGCCCAGCGACCCGCACGCCGTCATGCGGTACGCGGCCGAGGCGCTGGAGCTGGCCACCGCGGGCGGCGCCGCCGCGCAGATCGCCTGGTCGCACCAGTACTCCGCCGCGGCGCTGCGCATGCTCGGCCGGCCCGACGAGGCCATCGCGTCGGCGGAAGGGGCGGCGGAGACGTTCAGGAGCATGGGCGACATCGACGCGTACGTGCAGAGCCTGGCGTCCATCGGCGGGTCCCTCAGGGCCGAGGGGCGCCACGCCGAAGCGCTGGAGACGTTCCGTACCGGCCTCGCCGTGATGGCCGACGAGGAGTCGCGGATGACCCCCACCGTGATGACGCAGTGCCGGCCGCTCGCGCTGATCCGCGTCGGCCAGTGCCTGGGGGAACTCGGCCGGAGCGCGGAGGCGATCGCCACCCTCACCGAGGGGATCGCCCTGCTGGACGCGCTGCGGTTGTCGGGCTTCTGGCTGGCGGAGGGCCTGGAGACGCTGGCCGCCCTGCTGGCCGCGGAGGGCCGGGCCGCCGAGAGCCGCGACCGGTACGCGCGGGCGGCGCGGGTGTTCGAGGAGGCCGGCGACGCCGAGGCGAGCAGGCGCTGCCGGCTGCTGGGCACGACGGCCGTCTGACCGCCCGACCCGGTGACCGCCTGGCCTGGTGACCGCCCGACCTGCCTGGGCTTCGGCGCCGCCCGCGCGCCCGACCTGCCCCCGCCCGGCGTCCGCCCGTACTTCTGCGTGCTGTTCTGCGTGGTCCGGTGGCCGCCCCGCGACTTGACTTGAGCGCACCGGGACGGCCTCGACACCGGTCCCGTCAGACCCCATCGGGTCCCACCAGGTCAGGAGCGACCATGGCAACCATCAAGAACATCGTCCTCGTACACGGCGGATTCGTGGACGGATCGGGCTGGCAGGGGGTCTACGACCACCTGACCGCCGACGGCTACCGGGTGTCCGTCGTGCAGAACCCCACGCTGTCGCTGGCCGGCGACGTCGCCGCCACCCACCAGGTCCTCGACGGCCTCGACGGCCCCGCCGTGCTCGTCGGCCACTCCTACGGCGGCGCCGTCATCACCGAGGCCGGCTCGCACCCCCAGGTCGCCGCGCTCGTCTACGTCACCGCGTTCGCGCCCGACAAGGGCGAGTCGGTCAACTCCCTGATCGCCGACCCGCCGCCCGGGGCGCCGGTCCCGCCGATCCTGCCGCCCCGGGACGGGTTCCTCTTCCTGGACCAGGACAAGTTCGCGGCCTCCTTCGCCGCCGACGTGCCCGAGAAGGTGGCGGAGTTCATGGCCGACTCCCAGGTCCCGTGGGGCGTGGAGGCGCTCGAAGGGGTGGTCTCGGCACCGGCCTGGCGGACCAAGCCGTCCTGGTACCTGGTCGCCACCGACGACCGCATGATCCCGCCGCCCGCCCAGCGCGCCATGTCCGAGCGCGCCAACTCCACCGTCACCGAGACGCCCGGCAGCCACGCCGTCTACGTCTCCCGGCCCGCCGTCGTGGCCGCGGTCATCGCCCAGGCCGCCGAAGGCACCGACAGCCCTTCCTGAACGCCTTGTTCGCGCCGCGTCAGCTCCCGCCCGGCCCCCGTCCGGGCGAGCCCGGCGCCCCCACCCGATCCACCGTGCCTGTTCACCTCGAAGGAGTCCGTCATGGGCCCTGACCTCACCCGCCGCCGCGTGCTCGCCACCGGCGCCGCGGCAGCCGGCGCCGCGGCGCTGATGGGACCGTTCAGCTCCACCGCCTCCGCCACCGCCGCGGGACGTTCCGCGAGCGGTCCCCGACCGACCATCGTGCTGGTGCACGGCGGATTCGCCGACGCGTCCTGCTGGAACGGCGTCATCGAGCGCCTCCAGCAGGAGGGCTACACGACCGTCGCGCCCGCCAACCCGCTGCGCGGCCTGCCCACCGACGCCCCCTATCTCGCCGGCGTCCTGCGGTCGATCCAGGGCCCGGTCGTGCTGGCCGGGCACTCCTACGGCGGCGCCGTCATCTCCAACGCCGCCGCCGGCATCCCCAACGTCAAGGCCCTGGTGTACGTCGCGGCGTTCGTCCCCGACATCGGCGAGCAACTCGGCGTGCTGATCGACAAGTACCCCGGCAGCATCATCCAGGCCGCGACCACCCCCGTGCCCTACCCCAAGCCCGACGGCACCACCGGCACCGACCTGTACCTGGTGCCCGACGGGTTCCGCGCCGCCTTCGCCGCGGACCTCCCCGTGCACACCACGCGGCTGATGCAGGCCACCCAACGCCCCTTCGACGCCTCCTCCTTCACCGACCTCACCACCGCTGCCGCCTGGCACACCATCCCGTCCTGGGGCCTGGTGGCCGGCAGTGACAAGGCCATCCCGCCCGCCCTGGAGCGCTACTTCTACCGGCGCGCCGCCGCCCGTGACGTCGTCGAGGTGCCGGGGGCGTCCCACGTGGCCATGATCAGCCACCCGGGCACCACCGCCCGGCTCATCGACACCGCCGCGAAGGCGGTCCGCTGACCGACCGTGCCCCCAGCCTGCACGCCCCGGCCCGCACCCGTCGGGCCGGGGCGTGCGTCGGGACACCCGTCAGGGGTTCGGCGTGCCGGACGACGGTGGGACGAGGCCGTTCTGGTAGGCGATGACCACGAGTTGGGCCCGGTCGCGGGCGTCGAGCTTGGTCATGGCGCGCTGGATGTGGCTGCGTACGGTCAGCGGGCTGACCACCAGGTGCGCGGCGATGTCGGCGTTGGACCTGCCGTACGCGGCCAGGGTCATCACCTCGCGCTCCCGTTCGGTGAGCGTGGCCAGGCGCTCGGGCGGGGCGAGCGGCTGGTGGTCCGGGGTCGCCAGGAAGCGGTCGATGAGGGAGCGGGTGGCCGTCGGGGAGAGCAGCGAGTCGCCGGCCGCCACGGTGCGGATGCCGGCGAGCAGCAGCTCCGGGCCGACGTCCTTGCCGAGGAAGCCGCTGGCGCCGGCCCGCAGCGCCCTGGCCACGTTCTCGTCGTTCTCGAAGGTGGTGAGGATCAGCACCCGGGTGTCCGCGAGTTCGGGGCGGGCGCAGATCTCCGCGGTGGCGGCGAGCCCGTCGGTGCCCGGCATCCGGATGTCCATGAGGACCACGTCGGGCCGGTGGACCAGCGCGAGGTCGACGGCCTCCCGGCCGTCCGCGGCCGCCCCGACGACGGTCAGGTCCGGTTCCGAGTCGATGAGGATGCGGAAGGTGGCCACGAGCAGGGCCTGGTCGTCGGCGAGCAGGACGTTGATGGTCATGGGCCGATGTCGCTTTCGTCGGGGCCGTTCAGCGGGAGCGTGCAGACGACTTCGAAGCCGCCCTCAGGGCGCGGGCCGGCCCGCAGGGTGCCGCCGGCGGCGAGGGCGCGTTCGCGCATGCCGAGCAGCCCGAACCCCTGGTGCGCGGTGGCGGGGCCGGCCGGCGGACGGGTGCCGGGCGCGGTGGAGTTGGTGACGGTGAGGGTCAACCGGTCGGGCGTGTACGCCAGCCGGACCCGGGCGGTGTGCGTGGCCGCGTGCTTGGCGACGTTGGTGAGCGCCTCCTGGATGACGCGGTACGCGGCGAGGTCGAGCCCGGGGGCGAGGTCCCGCCGCTCGCCCGCCACGGTGACGGCGACGTCGAGGCCGGCCGCCGCGTAGCTCGTGACCAGGTCGGGCAGCCGCCCGAGGCCGGGAGCGGGCGCGATCTCGTCGTCGGGGTCGGTGTCCTGGCGCAACAGCCCCACCGTGGACTTGAGTTCGCGCAGCGCGGCGGCGGTCGTCCCCGGCAGCCGCGCGATGATCTCGAACGCCTGCTCCGGCCTGGTCGCGGCCAGGTGTGCGGCGGTGCCCGCCTGGGCGTGGGCGAGCGCGAGGTGGTGGGTGACCACGTCGTGGAGTTCGCGCGCGATACGCATCCGCTCCTGGACGACCCGCCGGCGGGCCTCCTCCTCCCGTTCCTGCGCGGCGTGCTCGGCCCGGGAGGCGGCGTACTCGCGCCGCACCCGTACGTAGCTGCCGAGGGCGGCGACCATCAGCACCCACGTGGCCGGGTTGAGGACGGCCAGCAGCAGCGCGTGCCGGAACGTGCTGAGGAACCCGGTGACGACGATGCCCACGGTGCAGGCCAGTGCGCTGTTCCAGGCGGTCCTGCGGGGGGCGAGCAGGTTCGTGAAGTACTGCGCGACCAGGAGGGGGCCCATGAGCAAGGGGGTCAGCAGGTATCCCAGGGCGCCCTCGACCATGGTGCACACCGCGGTCACCGCGAGGACGGGCAGCGGGTGGCTGCGCCGCCGGAGCAGCGCCGCGCAGGACAGGACGGACAGCACGAGGCCGGGCCACAGGGTGGGCGAGTGGTCCGTGACCGAGCGGGTGATCAGGACCCCCGAGCCGGTCGCGGCGAGCAGCAGCGCCAGCAGGGTGGTCTCCACCGCGCGCGGGTGGCGCGCCGACCACCGCTGCCAGCTTGTGCTCATCGCGTCTATCTCCGGGGTAGGGCCGATCAGGACAGCGTCGCAGAAGCGGGCCGCGCCACGCGGTGGACCGGCGGCCCGCGTGTGGCGCGCCGCGGCCCGCCCCGCGACGGGCGCGGCCCGGGTCCGCCGCTCAGGTACGGGCCGGCTCCTGCGGCAGCGCCCCGCTCTCCCCCGCCTCCGCCGCGGGCCCGGACGCCCCTGGGTCCCCGGACGCCCCGGACGCCCCGGACTTCGCGGTGAGCCCGGTGCCCTCGACGTCGATCCGTGGCAGCGCCCGGTCGAGCCATCGCGGCAGCCACCACGCCTTGGCGCCGAGCAGCGCCAGCACGGCCGGGACCAGCGCCATGCGGACCACGAACGCGTCCAGGAGCACCGCGACGGCCAGCCCGAAGCCGATGGTCTTGATCATGGACTCGTCGGACCCGACGAACCCCGAGAAGACCGCGATCATGATCACCGCCGCCGCGGTCACCACCCTGGCGCTGTGCCGGAACCCGCTCACGACCGCCTGCGCGGGCCGCTCCCCGTGGACGTACGCCTCCCGCATGCGGGCGACGAGGAAGACCTCATAGTCCATGGCGAGGCCGAAGACGATGCCCACCAGGAAGATCGGCATCAGGCTCATGATCGGGCCGGTCTGCTCGACGCCGAGCAGCCGCGCGCCCCAGCCCCACTGGAAGACCGCGACCACGGTGCCGAGCGAGGCCAGCACCGACAGCAGGAACCCGAGGGCCGCCTTCAGCGGCACCAGCAGGGAGCGGAAGACCAGCAGGAGCAGGGCGAGCGAGAGCAGGACGATGACGCCGAGGTAGGGCACGAGCGCGTCCTGGAGGGCGCCGGCGACGTCGATGTTCATCGCGGTGGTGCCGGTGACCTCGTAGGTCGCCCCGGTGTCCGCCGCCAGGGCGGGCCGCTCCGCGCGGATCGTCCGCACGATGTCCTTGGTGGCCTGGTCGCTCGGGCCGGTGGCGGGCACGGCCGAGAACAGCGCGGTGTCGCCGGCCGCGTTGAACCGCGCGGGCGAGACGGACACCACGCCGGCGGTCCGCTCGATCGTCGCGGTGACGTCCTGGACGGCCGACCGCGGGTCGTGCGCGCCCTTGGCGTCGACCACGACCGTCAGCGGACCGTTGAACCCGGCGCCGAAGCCGTGCGCGAGCGCGTCGTAGGCCCGCCGCTCGGTGGTGGAGGTGGGCTTGGCCTCGTCGCCGGGCATGCCCATGTCCAGGTGGGTGGCGGGCAGCGCCAGCGCTCCCAGGCAGGCCACGCCCACCAGCAGCACCGCCAGCGGGCGGCGCTGCACGAACCGGGCCCACCGGGCGCCGCCGTTGTCACGGTCGCCGGCCTGGTCCTGGGCGGTGGCTCCGCCCGTGGCGGTCCCGCGCGCCCGGCCCACCTCGCCCGCCTCACGGCCCCGGGCCGCCTTGCGTGTTCGGCCCGCCTTCCGTGCCCCGCCCGCCTTGCGGGTCCTGCGGGCCAGCACCGCGTTCGGCCACATGCCGAGCAGCGCGGGGACCAGGGTCAGCGCGATGAGCACGGCGGTGACGACCGCCCCGGCCGCGCACAACCCCATCTTCGTCAGCATCGGCACGCCGATCACCGACAGCCCGGCCAGCGCGATCACGACGGTGAGCCCGGCGAAGACCACCGCGGAGCCCGCGGTGCCGACCGCGCGGCCCGCCGCCTCCTGCGGGTCGCGACCGCGCGCCCGCTCCTCCCGGTAGCGGGAGATGACGAACAGCGCGTAGTCGATCCCGACCGCGAGCCCGAGCATGGACGCCAGCGTGCCCGTGGTCAGGTCGAGCCCGAAGGTGCTGCCGAGCGCGAGGATGGCGCACATGCTGATCCCGACGCCGATGACGGCGGTGAGCAGCGGCAGCCCGGCGGCCGCGAGCGACCCGAAGGTGACCAGCAGCACCACGGCGGCCAGGGCGATGCCGATCACCTCCGCGGAGCCGCCGGCAGCGGGCTGGGTGGCCAGCGCGGTGCCGCCCACCTCGACCGTGAGGCCGCTGTCGCGGGCCTGCGAGACGGCGCCCTCCAGGGCGTCCTTGCTCGCGTCGCTGACGTCGTCGGCCTTGACCTTGTAGGTGACCGTCGCGTAGGCGGTGGACGCGTCCTTGCTCACCGCGTGGGCCTTGAACGGGCTGACGGCGCTGTCCACCTGGGGTTCACCGGCGGCCTCGGAGACCAGCGTGTCGATCGCGGCGCGGTGGTCGGCGGCGGTGACCTTCTCGCCGCCGGGCGCGATGAAGACGATCCGGGCGGTGGCGCCGTCGGCGTCGGCACCCGGGAACCGCTGCCCGATCAGGTCGAACGCCTTCTGCGCCTCGATGCCGGGCATGAAGGTGGTGCCGCTGTCACCGGTGGCCGGCGCCTTGGCGGCCCCGACCCCGACCGCGACGAGGACCACCGCCCACAGCAGGGCGACGAGCCGGCGCCGCCGGAAGGCGGTACGGCCCAGTCGGTAAAGGAGGGTAGCCACAGCGAATGCCTCTCCGGGGTCATGGTCTCGGGCACTGCCAAGGCTGTCCTTCGGGACCCCGCCGGCGCGTCGTGCGGCTGCCGTCACTTCCGCCTGGTGAGAACGCACGACAAGGTGCGCGCCCCTCCTCCCTGAGGACTACCCGACGCCTCTCCCTCGCGCCGGCCCCTGCCGGTCGGCCGCCCCGCTCCCCCGCGCGCGTCGGCGCTCCCCGCGCATGCCCGCGGCCCGGGCCATCACCCAGGCCCGGGCCGCGAACGGTGCTGCGTCGAACCAGGTCAGCCGGTCACCGGGACCGGGGCGAGGGTCGCGCGGAAGTGGCGCAGGATCGGGGACTGGTCCACGATCCGGAACCCGTAGACGCTGTCGGCGTTCTTGGTGATCTTCGCCAGGGTCTCGCCGACGTGGTCGTAGTGGCTGCGGGTGTAGACGCGGCGCGGCAGGGCGAGCCGGACCAGCTCGTAGGGCGCGCTCTTCACCGGGTTGCCGTCCTCGTCCTCCTCACCGAGGTAGAGGGAGCCCAACTCGGCCGAGCGGATGCCCCCTTCGAGGTAGAGCTGGACGGACAGCGCGTGGCCCGGGTAGTTGTGGGCGGGTATGTGCGGGAACAGCCGCCCCGCGTTGAGGTAGAGCGCGTGCAGGCCGGGCGGTTCGAGGATGTCGACGCCCGCCGAGCGCACCCGGTGGGCGAGGTGCGAGGCGATGTCGGCCCGCTCGGCGAGGTAGGACGGCTCGGTCACCTCGGTGAGCCCCTGGGCGATCATGTCCAGGTCGCGCCCCGCCAGGCCGCCGTAGGTCGCGAAGCCCTCGGTGGCGATGAGCAGCAGCTCGCACCGCTGGGCGAGGTCCGGGTCGTTGAGCCCGATGAACCCGCCGATGTGGACGATGCCGTCCTTCTTCGCGCTCATCACGCAGCCGTCCGCCAGCCGGAACGCCTCCTCGGAGACCTGCCGGGGGGTGCGGTCGGCGTAGCCGGGCTCGTGCCGGGTGACCAGCCAGGCGTTCTCGGCGAACCGGGCGGCGTCCAGGAAGAAGGGCACGCCGTGCGCGCGGCACAGCGCGGACGTCTGCTTGAGGTTCTCCATGGAGACAGGCTGCCCGCCGCCTCCGTTGTTGGTGATGGTGACGACCACCATCGCGACCCGGGAGCCCTCCGGCCCGGCGAGCGTGCGGCGCAGCTCGTCCAGGTCGATGTTGCCCTTGAACGGGTGGGTGCTGTCCAGGTTCCGCGCCTCGGGACACGGCAGGTCGCGCGCCTCGGCGCCGGCCAGCTCGACGTTGGCCCGGGTGGTGTCGAAGTGCGTGTTGGACAGCGCCAGCTTGCCGGGCTCCAACAGCGTGGTGAACAGCACGCGTTCGGCTGCCCGGCCCTGGTGGACCGGCAGGATGTGGGAGTAGCCGGTCAGCTCGGTGATGGTGTCGTGGAACCGGTAGAAGGAGCGCGAGCCCGAGTAGGACTCATCGCCCGCCATGCCGGCGGCCTGCTGCGCGGCCGACAGCGCGCCGGTGCCGGAGTCGGTCAGCAGGTCGATGGTCACCTCCTCCGCCCGCAGGTCGAACAGGTTGTAGTGCACGCGCTTCAGCGCTTCCTCACGCTGCTGCCGCGTCGTGACGGGGATGGGTTCCACTACCTTGATCCGGTACGGCTCCATGCAGACCGCTGCTCCTGTCTTTCTGTCGTGCGAAGTGGTGTTGCGGGTGTGTCAGCGCCCGATCCCGTGACCGGCACGGGTGGGGAGCGGTTCAACGGGGCGGTTGCACCTCGTACGCCTCCGAGGAGACGTAGACGGTGACCCGCGGGGCCTGGCCGCGCTGGTGGACCAGCGCCACGTAGGCGACGAGCCCGACCCCGTCGCTCAGCGGGCGGGTGGTCACCGCGGCCAGCGCGCGGTCGAGTGCGGCGCTGTCCATGCCGTAGCGGCGCAGCACCGCCACCGCCCGCTCGCGCGCCTGTCCGTCGTGCTCGACGTACGTCCGCACGGGCATGTGCAGCGTGAAGCCGCTGGGCAGGCCGGTCGCCGTCTCGGTGAAGGAGTGGCAGGTCAGGGCGCGCCGGGTGAGCGGCCCCCGGGCATCGTCGGCGGCGCCGCCCGCGCCGTCGTTGCCGGTGCCGGCGATCGTGTGGAAGAAGCCCATCGTCTGGTCCCGGCCCTCGTCGGGCGCGAGGCGGGAGTACGCGCCGGCCTGCTCGGCGGCGAGGCTCTCGTGGGTGCAGTAGACCTTCACCCGCGGCGCCTGCCACGCGCCGAGGTCGAGCGCGACGAAGGGGAAGTCGTCGGCCGGCGGCAGCGCGTCGAACGCCTGCCGGTGGCCGAGCCGGGCGAGCGCCTCCCGTACGGTCTCCGCGCGCCGGTCCCGGCCGTTGGCGGCCGGGCTGAGGTAGACCTTCACCGCGGGGACGCCGCCGGGCCGCAGTTCCAGCGCGCACCACAGGGCGAACGCCCCGGCGGGTGCGGCCGGGAAGAACAGGTCCTCCAGCCGGTCGAGTTGGTCGGTGGAGAAGTTCCAGCGGTCCGCCATCTCGCGGATCACCCGCAGGCCGGTACGCCCGTTCGCCGCCAGGTCCCCGCTGCCGCAGCCGGGTTCGAGCAGCACCCGCAGGGCCGGCGTGGAGCCGGGCAGGAACGCCAGCGAGTACTCGACCGGCGTGTGGTCGTCGGAGAGCAAGGTAGGCGAGGGCGGGGGCAGCGCCAACGACCGTTCGGCCGCCGGGCCGAGGCTGTCGGCGAGGACCTCGACATAGGTCTCCGTGTCCGCACGGTCCAGCCGCACCACCTCGCACAGCCGGGCGAGCTGCCCGGTGACGAGACCGCCGAGCTGGGCCGGCTCCAGCCGGGAGAGGCCGGAGCCGGCGAAGTCGCGGATCGGGGAACGGCCGCCGGTCATCGGAGCCCTCCCCTCGCGATGGCATATGCCGGAACACGCCCGTGGTGGGCGAAAAGAGACCCGCCCCGGAGGGCGGGTTCGGCGGGCGGCGCATCCCCCGGCACGCACAGGTACTCGGGATGAGAACAAATGTTCGATGATCCGGAGTGAACATCCGACGGTCGGGGTAGGGGTAAAACAGCCGGTCGTAGCGGTACGGGCGGATCGGCGGCAGCAGGCACGGTGACAACTCCTTTAGTCCTGGCCAACGATTTTCGCCCAGGTGACTACCCGTCCCGTCGAACGATCATGTGAGTTGCAGGCATATGCGCGTCGTGACCTGAATCACGCATGCTTTTTGGCCACTTCCGCGGCTGGATCACACCTTCCACCAGGCCAGGAACGAACTCCACAAGCCTCCCTTTTGCGCCTTGCCCTGCGATGGGCCCTGTTGTCCGGCCGTCGCCGCAGGCTTCCCCTGCGCCCCGGTCTGCGGGCCTTTGTCCACCCGTATCGGCGCGAACCGGGCGGGCAGCGCGGCCAGCGCGCGGTTGAACGGCCCCGGCCGCCAGGTCAGGCTGTCCACCGGCACCGCCAGCTCGATGTCCGGGAGCTGGTTGAGCAGGTTCTCGATGGCCGCGATCGTGATCAGCTGGGCCGGGTCCTTCGCCGGGCAGCCGTGCGGGCCGGTGCTCCACGCCAGGTGGGCGCGCTTGCTGAGCAGTTGGCGCGAGCCGGACAGCGCCGGGTCGGTGTTGGCCGCCGCGAAGCTGACCAGCACCAGCTCGCCCGCGTCGATCCGGCGCCCGGCGAACTCGATGTCGGCCACCGGGTAGTGGGGCGCGTAGTTGGACATCGGCGGGTTGTTCCACAGCACTTCGTCGATGGCGTCCTCGACCAGCAGCCCGCCGTCGGAGAACCGGTCGTCGGAGAGGATGAGGCACAGTCCGTTGCCGATGAGGTTGCGCAACGGCTCTGCACCGGAGCCCAGCAGCAGGATCAGCTGGTGGACCATCTCCTCGTCGGTGAGCTTCGCCGGGTGCTGCATGAGCCATGACGTCACGTCATCACCCGGCTGCGCCCGCCGCAGCGCGACCAGCTCGGCGACGGACTGGCCGAGCACCTCGTTGGCCTTCTCGGCGTTGATGCCGTCGAAGATGCCGTTGATGCCGAAGATGACCCGGTCGCCGATGTCGGCGGGGCAGCCGAACAGCTCGCTGAAGACGAAGAGCGGCAGCAGCTTGGCGTAGTCGTTGAGCAGGTCGACCGAGCCGCGGGTGCTGAACTGCTCGATCAGGTACCGGGAGACCCGGTCCACGTTCCGCTTCAGCAGGTGGCTGTCCACCCGGGCCATGGTGTCCGTGACGGCCTGGCGCAGCCGCAGGTGGTCCGCGCCGTCGGTGAACATGCAGTTCGGCCGGTAGGCGAGCAGCGGCACCACCGGGCTGTTCGGGTTGACCTTGCCCTCGTTGAAGGCGCGCCAGCGGCGCGAGTCCTTCCGGAAGGTGTCGGGGTCCTGGAGCAGTTGCAGCGCCGCCGAGTAGTCCGTGACGAGGGTGGCGTTCACCCCGGGCGCCAGCTCCACCGGCGCGGTGGGGCCGAAGTTGCGCATCCAGGCGTAGTACGAGTCGGGGTCCGCCTGGAACTCGGGGCCGTGCAGGGGCACTCGGCCGTGTGCGGGGCAGCCGGGCGGAGGGGAGGGGAAGCCTGAGTCGGTACTCACGTGGTGCTCCTAGCGGTACGCGTCTGGAGATACCGGACCAGGGCGATCAAAGCGTCGGCGGACGATTTCTGGTCGCGGGCATCGCAAGTGACGATGGGGGTTTCGGGCAGCAGGTCGAGGGCGTCGCGCAACTCGTCGTCGGAGCGGACCGGCGTGTCGTCGAAGTGATTGACGGAAATCGCGTAGGGAAGCCCGTATTGTTCGACGAGGTCGATGACGGGGAAGGACTCCTTGAGCCGCTCCGGGTCGACCAGGATCAACGCGCCGAGCGCGCCTCGGGTCATGTCCTCCCACACCTGGACGAAGCGTTCCTGCCCGGGCGTTCCGAAGAGGTACAGCACGAGTTGCTCGCTCAGCGTGATGCGGCCGAAGTCCATGGCCACCGTGGTGGTGGTCTTCCCCCGCACTCCCTTGAGGTCGTCGACCAGGGCGCCGGCCTGGGTCATCCGCTCCTCGGTGCGCAGCGGCGGGATCTCGGACATGGTGCCGATGAACGTCGTCTTTCCGACCGCGAAGTGCCCCACGACCAGGATCTTGGCCGCGGTCTTCACCGCTCCGTCGAGATAGACGCCATCAGCCGAATCGGGCCTGGAGCCCATTCAGCACCTCCTGAAGGAGCGATACGTCGGCGAGTTGGGCACGAGGCACCGGGGGCCGGACCACCAGGTAGCCCTCCGACGACAGGTCGGAGAGCAGCACCTTGATGATGCCGATCGGAAGCTTCATGTGCCCGGCTATCTCGGCCACCGAGAGCATGCCGCCCGAACACAGGTCCAGGACACTGTGCTTCTCCGGGTCGAGATGGACCGGACGCGGCTGATCGGACGCGGTGACCAGGGTGATGAGGTTGAACTGGTCGTCGGCCGGCAGGCCGCGACCGTTCGTGATGACGTACGGTCGCACTAAATCCGTGGACTGCGCTACGGGCTCATCCGATTCGTTCATACCTGGGTACTCGTGTTTTCGCGAGGCGGCGCGGTCAGGACCTTGCCGAGTTGGCCGACGAGTTGCTGCATCCGGAAGGTGATGGCCGCCATGTCGACGTCCGGAGCGGACGAGACGGCCAGATAGGCGCCCGCACCGGCGGAGATGAGGAAGACCCAGCCGCCGTCGAACTCCACCAGGGTCTGGCGCCAGACCATGTCCGGGCCGCCGCAGAAGCTGCCCATCGTGCGGCTCAGCGACTGGATGCCGCTCATGGCCGCGGCGACGGTGTCGGCCTCGTCCTTCCTGACCTGCTGCGAGCGGGCCATCAGCAGCCCGTCGGCGGAGATCAGGATCGCGTGGCGCGCCCCGGGGACCTCCAGGGCACTCTCAAGCATCCATGACAGGTCGTTGTTCACTGCGGTTCATGCCCTTCCCTTTGTGCGGAGCGCCCGGACTGTGTGCCGAGCTGGAAGGCGCCCATGATCGAAGCGGCTTCCTCGTTCGTCCGGGTGGGGGGCGCGGGGGCGTCCGCACTCGGCACGATGGAGATCGATCCCTTCCGGCTCCGTCTCGGCAGACCGCCGGGGGTCGAGCTGGACGGCCGCTCCGCCGGCGCGGCAGCCCCGGCGGCCACCCCGTTGGGAGCGGGGGTACGGGAGGCCGGCGGCTCTTTCGGCTCGGGCATGTTGGTCAGAAGCTCCTCGGGAAGAAGCACCACCGCGCGTACGCCGCCGTAGGGGGAGGAGGAGTCGACGGACACGTTGAAGCCGTACCGCTGGGCGAGCACGCCGATGACCGCGAAACCGAACTGCGGCGGGTTGCCCAGTCCGGCGACGCCCGCCGGGCCCTGGCCGGACAGCAGCTCGTCGGCGCGCGCCTTCTCCTCCTCGTTCATACCGACACCGGCATCGTCGATGATGATGCAGACACCCTTGGGCACAGTGCGGGTGGTGATGTCGATCGGGGTGTCGGGGGCCGAGTAGCTGGTCGCGTTGTCCAGCAGCTCGGCGAGGGCCAGCGCCACGGGCTCGACGGCGCGGCCGATCAGGGCGAAGTTGGTCTGCGAACGGATCTCGACCCGCGTGTAGTGCCGGATACGGCCCTTCGCGCTGCGCACCACGTCGTAGACCGACGCGGCGACCCGCTGCCGGCCCAGCCACCCGTCGCAGAGCACGGCGATGGACTGCGCACGCCGGCCGAACTGCGAGTTCATGTGGTCGATCTCCAGGAGGTCCTGGAGGACGTGGTGTTCGCCGAACTTGTCCTGGGCCTTGGAGATGGCCACCTGCTGCTCGTTGGCCAGGCCCTGGAGGGTCCGCATGGCCGACTTGAGCGCGCTCTTGGTGGCGTCCTCCGCGCGGACCCGGGCTTCCTGCACCGACTCGGAGTAGCCGCCCTCGAGTTCCGCGTAGCGGCTCTCCAACTCGGCGTTCTCGGTCCGCAGTCTGGCCCGCGCTTTCCGCCCGCGGAGTATGACGGTTGCGGCGAACGGCGCGCCGGCGATCAGAGCCCAGAGCGCCGGGTCCTGTATGTAATGCGTCATGAGACTCTCTTCAAGCGACTAGACGACCACCAGGGACTTAAGGGGGGCTGCGTCTCTGCGTCCGGGGGGTACTGATGTGCGAGGGTGCCGCTAAGGCACCCGCGCGACCCGGGGCGTCGCACGCGCCTTGCCGGCGGCAGCGCAGACGGGTCGGCACAACTAAGAGCGCCCGTATGCCCGACTGCGGCATGGTGCTCCTCGGTGTGGTGGACCCTCTCGACCCGATCGCCGTCTGTCCTGCACGCTCATTGGCTAGCCTGGCAAGCGGGCCGATCGTACCACCATGATCAGCCACGGGGCGCGCAAGTGCCGCTGGCACGTGAAATCCTGACGCGACGTCAGTACAATGCCCGCGCAATTCCCCGGCGAACGCCCTTCCGGGCTCGGTACTTTGCCCGGATGCGTGCCGACTGGTTCGGGGTACGGGCGGCCGTCCCGCCCCGCACCAGCGCGTTTGTGAACGTTGTGCGAAGGCCGACCGCCTTTTCGGGAAGGCTACTTGAGAGCCTGCGCCGCCTTGGACCAGTTGCCGCGGAGGGTGTCGAGATAGGAACGGGCCTGCGAGCCGGGGCTGGTGCCCTCCGCGAACAGCCGCATGTTGCCGGTGCCGGTGTTGTAGCCGAGCGCGAGCAACTGGTCGGTGGTGTACGCGCCGGTGCGGTGCGCGGGGAGTTGGGCCTGGAGGTCGTGCAGGTACCAGGCGGCCGCCTGGATCGCCAGGTCCGGGTGGTCCGGGAGCTCCTCCCAGCTGCGGTTCGCGAACGGCCGGCCGCGCTTGGTGTCGTCGAACGCGGCACGGTGCATGTTGGCGATGCCGAACGCGGCGTCGGGCTTCGACTTCTGCCAGGCGCGCTCGAAGGCGGGGTCGTGCGGCTTGTACGACTCGTTGTAGAGGATCGCCATCAGCAACTGGGCGTGCACACCGGCTTGCCGGGCGTACTTGACGACGGGCCCGGCGAACTGCGCCGGGTCGTTCGGGTCCGGTGTCGCGGACCGGGTCGGGGCCGATGTCGTGGGCGCCGCCGTGCTGTGCGGGGCGGTGCTCCGCGCGTCGGCGTCGTGGTCGCCGTGTCCGTGGCCGACCGCCAGGAAGGCGGCGACCAGGCCCGCGACGGCGAGCCACGGCCAGATGCTGCGTCCGCCGGCCACGCTCGCCTCCTCATCGGTCGGGTCACCCGCTGCGAGGGTAACCCGGGCGGGCCGGGGCGGGCCCGGCGGCCGAGGCCGGCCGGGCCCGTCGGCTCAGACGTTGACGCCGAAGTCGCTCGCGATGCCGGCCAGGCCGGAGGCGTACCCCTGGCCGATGGCGCGGAACTTCCACTCCGGGCCGTGCCGGTACAGCTCGCCGAAGACCATGGCGGTCTCGGTGGAGGCGTCCTCGGTCAGGTCGTAGCGCGCCAGTTCGCGGCCGTCGGCCTGGTTGACGATCCGGATGAAGGCGTTGCGGACCTGGCCGAAGCTCTGGCCGCGCCCCTCGGCCTCGTAGATGGAGACGGGGAAGACGATCTTGTCCACCTGGGGCGCGACACCCGCGAGGTTGACCTTGATCTGCTCGTCGTCGCCGTCGCCGCCGCCGGTGAGGTTGTCCCCGCTGTGCTCGACCGAGTGGTCCGGGCTGGCGAGGTTGTTGAAGAAGACGAAGTGCTGGTCCGACAGCACCTTCCCGGCCGTGTCGCACAGCAGGGCCGAGGCGTCCAGGTCGTAGTCGGCACCGGTGGTGGTGCGCACGTCCCAGCCCAGCCCGACGGTGACCGCGGTCAGCCCCGGCGCCTCCTTGCTCAGTGAGACGTTGCCGCCCTTGGACAAAGTCACGCCCACGAACTACCTCCGGTTGTCCTCGTCGTTCCGTGTTCGGCTGCTTGCCGGAACCGACGCCGCACGGCGTGCCACGGTTCCCGGCTTGCGTAAGAGCTCAAGCTTTTCGGCCCGGCCCGTCAGTCGTCGGAGTCCTTCTTCCCCGGAGAGGCCGCGTACGCCTGCCCCGGCGTCATCGGGACGCCGTTGATCTCGACCGTCTTGTACGTGCTGACCTCGGCGCAGGACGACGACTTGTCCGCGGTCTCGGGGTGCGCGTTGGCCAGCGCGGTCTTCGTGTCGCCGGCGGAGGCCGTGCCGCTGCCGCCGGGGAAGCTGGTGCCGCTGGACCAGTCGGAGCCGATCACCAGCGTGACGCCGGCCGCCGTGCCCTGCTTCAGGTGCGACGACGGCAGCCCGAGCGCCTTGGCCGCGGTCTGCGCCTGGCCCTTCTGCCCGGGGCCGTAGGTCAGGGTCGTGGTGGCCGTGGCGTCGGCGTTGCCGCTGCTGGTGGCCGGGTCGAAGCCCTTTTTGACCAGCGCGCCGGCGATGTCGCCGGCCCGCCCGCCGACGGTGGTGCCGTTCCGCACGCTGACCGTGACCTGCGAGGCGGGCACCGCGGTGGCCGACGGGCTCGCGGTCGCCTTGGCCGCCGCGGACTTGCCACCGCCGGCGGTGGTCAGCGCCTGGTCGCCCGCGATGGTGGAGAAGAGCGTCTGCGCGCCGGCGCCCACCACGACCCGGTTGGAGTCGCTCGGGTCGGGCGCGGTCTGCATGGTGGTGAAGGTGATCCGCTTGGACGGCACCTTGTTCACGTCGTCGGCCAGCCCGATGAGCTTCTTGACGCTGCCCAGCCCGGTGTCCACGGTGAGCGCCTTGGTGGCGGCGTTCGCCAGCTTGTAGACGGCCTCGGGGTTGGTCAGGGTGCCCGCGCTCTTGAACTTGCGGATCAGCGAGCTGAGGAAGGCGTGCTGGGCGTAGGTGCGCCCGAGGTCGCTGCCGTCCCCGAAGCCGTGCCGCGAGCGCAGGAACTCCAGCGCGCCCACGCCCTTGAGGGTGTGGGTGCCCTTGGAGAGCTTCAGGTGGGAGTACGTGTCGTACACGTCGCCGCTGACGCAGACCGGCACGCCGCCGACCGCGTCGGACATGCTGACCACGCCGGAGAAGTCGACCTGGATGAAGTGGTCGATGGGGATGTTCGTCAGCTGGTGGACGGTGGCCACCTGGCACGCCTGCCCGTACGCCAGCGCGCTGTTGATCATGCCGTGGTAACCGGCGGTCTTCGCACCCGTCTTGGGGTCGGTGCAGGCCGGCACGTCGACCTCGGTGTCGCGCGGGATGCTCATCACGGTGGCGTTGGAGCGGTCGGCGGATATGTGCAGCACCATCTCCACGTCCGCGTTGCCCCCGCTCTGCACGCCGGTCTTGGCGCAGCCGCCGCCCAGCTTGCAGTCCTCGGTCGAGGTACGGCCGTCGCTGCCCATCACCAGGATGTTGATCGGGGTCCGGCCGAAGGCGTCCGCCTTCTCCTTGCCGGCGCTGTCCTTCCCGACGCCGTTGGTGAGCGAGACGCTGGTGATGTTGCCGTTCAGGTGCTGGTAGAACCACCAGCCGGCGCCGGCGGTGACCACCACCAGCAACGACACGGTGATCGCCGCGATCCGCAGGAACCGCCGCCCTCCGCTGCGGCGCTTCGCCCGGCTGCCGCCGCGCCGCCGCGACCCGCCCCGGCCGTGCGCCGCCGCCCGGGCCGCGGCCCGCCCGCCGGATATCCCGCCGCCGGAGTCCCCGGGGTCCGGGTCGCCGCCACGGGCGCGGGAGCCCCGGTCGCCGGGTCCGGCATCGTGGGAGCCGCCGCGCGGCCCCGGCGGTTGCGGTGCGCGGTCGTACGGCACCCGGCCCTCCGGCGGGCCGCCGGCCGGCCTGTCCCAGGGATCACTCATCTCCCACTCCCTTGTCCGAGCAGTCCTCGCGAGGCCCGCGGCCGGTTACGACCAGTGAAGCGGTGACTCCACTCCGTTTTCACGCTTGCGCAATGCGGCAAGGATAGGTCATGCCCCTGTGCGGACCCGATGAGTTCGGGCCGGCCGGCCCGGGTCACCCGAGCGCCGGGCAGCGAGGCCGCCCCGGCCCGCCGGCCCGCAGTGGACGGCGAACGGGGCGAGCTGCGCCCGCTCTCGAAGTACGGCTCCCGCCGGAGGGCTGGGCGATGCGGCGGCGCACGGATCACGCGGGCGATGCGGTGACGCGAGTGGTGCCAGTGACGTGAGCGACACAGGTGATCCGCGCCACACCGGGCGCCCGGGGCCCGCAGCCGACCCCGTACGCGGCACGACGCCCCCCGCCCCGTAGAGGGTGTTCATGGTCGCCATGGTTCCCGGCTTACGCAAGCTCTAAAGTGTTCGCCATGCAGCAGGCGGCGAGGCGAAGCGGGAGGGTGCCGGTGACCTGGGAGACGGCCGAGCTGGAGGGGGGACCGGCGGACGGCACGCGGATACGGGTGACCGGGCGCCCCAAGGTGCTCCAAGTCACCGTGGACTGCCCGGTGGAGGAGGGCGCGCCGGAGGTGAGCGTGGCGGCGGTGTCGGTCTACCGCCGCAAGGCCGGCCCGCTGCCCCTGCGTTACGGCTGGGACGGCGCGAGCCCCTGAGCCGGGCGGGCAAGTGGCGGGCGGGCGGCGGCGGGTCAGCGGGCGGCCAGCGGCTGGACGCCCGAGCCGCACGCCCGTGCGAGCCGTACGACCCGCACGGCCGTCCGACCCGGATCTCCCCCGATACGTACCGGCCCCGAAGCGAGTTGACACCACCGGGTGACAGCACGCGCAGACGCCCTTCCGGCCCGACAAAGATTGCTAGGTTGCGCAATCGGGAAACGGGAAAACCGGAGAATCCGGATCATTCGGCGTCGAAGAGGGAGCATATGCCGGGTCGTCACAGCGGAAGTCCTGGACGTCGTGAGGAACTTGCGGCCGCGGCCCGGCGCCGGCGGAGCCGCCGGGGCACGGTCGTGGCGAGCGTGGTCTCCGCGCTGGTGCTGCTGGTCTCCGGGTGCGGCTGGATCGCCCTGCACGCGAGTGCCGACCCGCACACGTTCACCGCGGACGGCATCAGCGGCGAGCGGCCCGCCTCCGGCGACGGCCAGAACATCCTGCTCATCGGCTCGGACTCGCGCGCCGGGACGAACCGTCGACTCGGCGGCGGGAAAGGCACGGTGGGGCGCTCCGACACCACCCTCCTGCTGCACGTCTACGCCGACCGGCGGCACGCGGTCGGCGTCTCGATCCCGCGCGACACCCTGGTCGACATCCCGCCCTGCCTCCTGCCGGACGGCACGTGGTCGGCGCCGCAGAAGAGCACCATGTTCAACGGCGCCTTCGCCACCGGGCTGACCGCGGACGGCAATCCGGCGTGCACGCAGAACACCGTCGAGCACCTGACCGGCCTGCGCGTCGACCACACCGTGGTGGTGGACTTCGCCGGGTTCGCCGCCATGACCGCCGCGGTCGGCGGCGTCCAGGTCTGCCTGCCGCAGGACGTCTACCAGAAGGACCTCAGCCCGGGCCGGGCCACGCGCGGCGCGCTGCTCTTCCACCAGGGCCTCCAGACCGTGTCCGGACAGCGGGCGCTGGACTACGTCCGTATCCGGCACGGCATCGGCGACGGCTCCGACATCGGCCGGATGAAGCGCCAACAGGCTTTCCTGGCAAGCCTCTTCAAGAAGGTCAAGGCCAAGGGCTTCGACCCGACCGTGCTGTTGCCGCTGGCGAACGCCGCCGTCCGCTCGCTCACCGTCGATTCGGGACTCGGCTCCGTGCCGAACCTGCTGAAGTTCGCGCTGTCGCTGAAGGACATCGACCTGCACAACGTCCAGTTCGTCACCGCCCCCTGGCGCTACGACGGCCCGCGCGTCGCCCTCGTCCACCCGGCGGTCGACCGGCTCTGGGCCGACCTGCGCGCCAACCGCCCGCTGCCGGCGGCCACCACCGCGCCCGCGCCGCACCCCTCCGCCACCCCGGCCCCGACGGGCGCACCCGGCGCCGGCATCAGCGTCGCGGTGGACAACGGCACCACCGTCTCCGGCCTCGCCGCGCAGGCGGCCGCGGCCCTGACCACCGCCGGTTTCACCGTCACCCGCACCGGCAACGCCCCCGGCCAGGCGCCGACCACCACCGTCGTCGAATACGGCGAGGGCGACCAGGCCCAAGCGGCCGCCGTCGCCCGGCTGTTCCCCGGGGCGCGGCTCCTGCCCGTCGCGACCGGCTACGGCGTCCGGCTGATCCTCGGCCCGGACTACGCCGGCCACTCCGCCTCCGCGGCCCCGCCGGAGGACACCAGCCCGCCCCGCTCGGCGAGCGACAGCCCCTGCGACGACCTCTCCTACGGCGGCCCCTCGTCCGGAGGGTGAGCCGGCACCGGGGCACCGCTCAAGCGGGGCCGTTGCGGGGCCGTTGCGGCTCAAGCAGGCGCGCCCGCAGGCCCATCGACGTCAAACAGGCGCGCCCGCAGGCCCGTTGCCGCCCGGGCAGGACCGCCCCCACGCCCATCGACGCTCAAGCGGGGCCGCCGGCGGGGCCGTTGCTGCCCGGGCTGGTGAAGCCGGGGCTGCCGAAACCCAGCCGCGGCCGCCTCACGACCAGGCCGGAGCCGTCGAGGTCGCCCTGGCCCCCACCTTCGCCCGGCGGTCCGGGTGCCGCGGTGCGGAAGGGCGCCGCCGTTGCGCCGTGGGCGAGTTGCTGCCGTAGATAGGGGAGGACGCCGCGCACCAGCAGTGCCTGCCGCCAGGCCGCGCGGGCCCGGGCCACCTGCTGGGCGGCGCGGGCCTCGGCGGCGTCCCGCCGGGCGGTGAGCATCAGGCCCACCCCGCCGACCACCAGCGCGACACCGAACACACCCGCGACCGCGTACCCGATGTCGATCAGCGGCGTGCCCGCGCCGCCGACGTCGCCGGCGGCCCGCAGTCCGTATCCCAGCACCAGGAAGAGCACGGCGGCGGTGCCGCTGAGCATCGGCACCAGGACGGCGAAGGGCGCGAACAGGCCGGGCCCGCGGGCTGCGCGTCCGGCGCCGGCGCCGGACGGGGAGTCGTGACCGTCCTCCCTGTCCTGCCCGTCCTCCCCGTCTTCCCCGTCCTGCCCGGCCGGCAGCGAGGGGAAGGCGTCGCGCAGCGCGGCGTATTGGGCGTACTCGGGGGCCGCCGTCGCGGTGATCGCGGCCATCGCGTTCAGGGCGCGGGCCCGCAGCTGCTCGACGGTGGGGCCGCCGGGCCGCCGGCCGCGCACCGCCCCGAGGATCTCCTCGCCGCGCAGCGCCTGGTCCAGCACCCGTGTGAAGTCGGCCCGGTGCGGGCCTGCCCACCGCTCGTCGCCGCGCATCGTCCGCCTCCCGTTGCCCCGCACCACGAGCCGGCCCGCCGCCCGGTCCGGCCCTGCCTCCTCCAGCATAGTCAGTCGGCTTGCGTGATTGCGTAATGGTGCAATGATGTCGTCCCCGGAGTCGCTCAAGGGCCGGCCCCACGACCGGCCCCGGAGCCGTACCCGGGAGCCAAGCCCGAGGCCCCTGCGCGAGACCGGACTTGGGGACCCGTACCGGGCCGCGGACCCGGGAGCGGCCGGGGACCTGCCCGCCGCCCGTTCGCGCGGGAAGCGCGGCAATCGCGGGTGCGTACCCTGGTGCCTGCACATTGCCGCGGTCAGGGAGGTTCACGTGACAAGGTCTGGCGGACAGCTGGGCGAGCCATCTGCAGAGGTGCTGCAGAGCGTGGCCGCGGCTTTCGGTCTGCTGGCCTCTCCGATGCGCCTGCACATCGTCTGGATTCTGGCGCAGGGCGACTGCGACGTCACGGGACTGGCCGAGCGGGTCGGCGCCACGCTTCCTGCGGTCAGCCAGCACCTGGCCAAGCTGAAGCTCGCCGGTCTGGTGCATGCCCGGCGCGAAGGCCGCAGACAGGTCTACCTGGTGGACGACCCGGACGTGGTGACCGTGGTGCGGCTGATGGTCGGTCAGCTCGCCGAGCGCCCCACCCCGGCGCGAGGCGTCCGTGGCCTGGGCGCCTGACAGGCTCGCCGGCTCCGCCCGCCCCCTGGCCGCCCCGCAACGCGACGACCTCGCGGACGCCACGGCCCTCGAAGTACTGCGCGGCCTGGAGAGCGGCCCGCGCGGGCTGACCGAGACCGAGGCCGAGGAACGCCTCGCCCGCTACGGCGAGAACAGCATCCCCGGCTGGCGCCCCGCCTCCTGGCCCCGGCGCTACGCCCGCTCCCTGCGCGACCCGTTCACCGCGATCCTGCTGGGCCTCGGGCTGGTCTCCGCGCTGGTCACGGCGTGGGGCACCGCCTGCGTGATCACCGTGCTCGTCCTGGTCAGCAGCGCGCTGCGGTCCCGCACGGAGTACCAGGCCGACCGGTCGGCGGACGGGCTGCGGCACCTGGTCGCCGCCACCGCGACCGTCCAGCGCAGATCCGCCCCCGGCGCGGCCCCCCGCTTCCGCGAGATCCCCGTCGTCCTGCTGGTGCCGGGCGACGTCATCCGGCTGGGCCCGGGCGACGTGATCCCCGCCGACGTACGGCTGCTGCGCACCCAGAACCTGACCCTGCACCAGGCCGCGCTCACCGGCGAGTCCGCCCCCGCGGCCAAGCGGCCCGACGACGTGCCGCGCGCCGCCGCCGGCATGTTCGAGCGCGCGCACGCCTGCTTCCAGGGCAGCAGCGTGGCCTCGGGCAGCGGCACCGCGCTGGTCACGGCGACCGGGGCGGCCACCGAGTTCGCCCGCGCCTACCGCGGTCCCGGGCGGCGCCGGGAGTCCGCGTTCGACCGCGCGGTCAACGGGATCTCCTGGATTCTCATCCGGTTCATGCTGCTGACCCCGCCGCTGGTGCTGCTGGCCGACGCCGCGCTGCGCGGCCGGGGGCTGGAGACGCTGCCGTTCGCGGTGGCGGTGGCGGTCGGGCTGACCCCCGAGATGCTGCCGGTGGTCGTCACCACCGTGCTCGCCCGCAAGGCCGCCGCCCTCGCCCGCGACCACGACGTCATCGTCCGCTGGCTTCCCGCACTGCACAACGTCGGTGCGATCGACGTCCTCTGCACGGACAAGACCGGCACCCTCACCTGCGACCAGCCCGTCCTCGACAGCTCCCTGGACGCGTTCGGCCGTCCCGACCCCGAAGTCCTGCACTGGGCGGCCGTCAACAGCCTGTGGACACTCCAACTCGCCGACCTGCCCGCCCCGGACGCCCTGGACGAGGCGGTCCTGGACGCCGCCACCGCATCAGCCGAACCACCCGCCGACAGCCTCACCGCGTACGACGCCTACGACGGAGTAGCCGCACTGCCCTTCGACCCGGTGCGCCGCCTCGCCACCGCGGTCGTCCGCCGCCCGGGCCACCGCGGCCTGCACACCCTGGTCACCAAGGGCTCCGTAGAGGAGGTACTACGCCACTGCACGCGGCTGCGCGCGGCCCCCGCGGAGCAGTCCGGCACCGTACGGGAACTCCAGCCGGACCCCAACCCCACGACCGCCCTGCCGGACCGCAAGAACACCACCACCCTCCTTCCGGAACGCAACCCCACCACCGGGGAACCGGACCCCACCCCCACCACCGCCCTGCCGGACCGCAACACCACCACCGCAGAACCGGACCCCAACCCCACCACCCTCCTTCCGGCCCGAAAGAACCCCACCACCGGGGAACGGGACCTCGACGACAGCGAGCGGGAGCGTCTGCTCGCGCTTGCCGCGGGCCAGGCAGCGCAGGGACTACGGCTGCTCGCGGTCGCCGTCGCCGAACGCCCCGCCCGGCTGGGCGACTACGGCCCCGCCGACGAACAGGCGCTGACCTTCGCGGGGTTCGTCGTGCTGCGGGACGCGCCCGCCGACACCGCCGCCGACGCGCTGGCAGCGCTCGCCGACCGGGGCGTCGCGGTCAAGGTGCTGACCGGAGACCACCCGGGCACCGCCGCCCGCGTCTGCCGCGACCTCGGTCTGGAGCCCGGCACCCTGCTCACCGGCGACCGTATCGACGGTATGGACGATACGGACCTCGCGCGGCAGGCCGAGCACACCACGGTCTTCGCCCGCTGCACCCCGCAGCACAAGGTCCGGGTGGTGCGGGCACTACGGGCGGCCGGGCACACCACCGGCTTCCTCGGCGACGGCGTGAACGACCTGCCGGCGCTACACGCAGCGGATGTCGGCATCTGCCCGCGCGACGCCGTCGATGTCACCCGGGAGGCGGCCGACGTCGTCCTCGCGGCCAAGGACCTCACCGCCATCGACCACACCATCACCGCCGGCCGGCACTCCACCGGCACCATCGCCACCTACCTGCGGATCGCGCTCTCCTCCAACCTCGGCAACGTCATCGCGATGCTCGTGGCCGGCCTGCTACTCCCCTTCCTGCCGATGCTCCCGGCCCAGGTCCTCCTGCAGAACCTCTGCTTCGACGCCGCCCAACTCGCCCTCGCCTACGACCAGCCGGGCCCGGACGCGCTGCGCCACCCCTCCCCGCTGCGCACCCACGACTTCCTCCGCTTCATCACCGCCTTCGGCCTGCTCAACGCCGCGGCCGACCTCGCCACCTTCGCGGCCCTCGCGCTGATCGTCCCCGCCTCGGCCCACATCTCCGGCCAAGCCGCCTTCCACTCCGGCTGGTTCACCGAGAACCTCATCACCCAGGCACTGGTCATGGTCCTCCTCCGCTCCGGCACCCGCGCACCGCTCCCCATCCGCACCGCCGCGGCCGGCCTCGCGGCGATCGGCCTGCTCCTCCCCCTCCCCCCACTCGCCCACATCCTCGGGATGACCACCCTCCCCCTCACCTACTACCTCCTGCTCGCCTCGATCCTCGCCGTATACACAGTCGTCCTCTTCACCGCCAAGTCCCGCCACCTCAGGCGCTACACACCCCCCTTCCACCCCCAACTCCACCGCGTGTAGCCACCACCAGACAACACCCCCGGCCGCGTATCCCCCTGAAGCGCCCCCTCGCGTGAGCCACCCCGGGCCGGAGGACGGCCCGGAGGGGTGGGGGTCCGAAATGCTGCCGCATATTTGTGGGCCGCCAGGCCCGTAAATATGCGATTTCGGACCCCCACGCCGCAGGGCCGGACGACCCGCACCCCCGACCCCACCCCACACACCACCCGCGCACACCACACCGCGCACACCACAGCGCACACCCGCCCCGCCACAACTGTTGACAACGTTGCCACCGCCACTGAGACTACCCGCGACGTCAACGGAGGAGCCTCCCCATGGCACTACCCGTCCGCCGCTCGCGTACCACCGTTCGACCAAGACGACTCCGTCGGCCGGCCACCGCCGCCGCCCTCGCGGGCATACTCCTGGCGGCACTACCCGCCGCAACCGCCCACGCGGCAACCGCCCACGCGGCAGCCGCCATCAGCTCAGCGGGCGGCACCACATCCCGCACCCCCGACCGCACCGCCTTCTCCTCCTCGTTCGAGGCATCCGACCCCGCACCGGACTGGCAGAGCACACCGGAATCCGGCCCCGACGGCCGACCACTGGCAACCGGGGTCGCCCCGGACAACGGCGGCGCGCTGCCGGGATCGGTGATGGCGTCGGTCACCTCGGTCACCGCGAGTTCGGAAGTGCCGCCCGACCACGGCGCCGCCAAGGCCACCGACGGTGACGCGGCCACCGCCTGGCAGGCCGGCGCCCCGTCCGCCTCGCTGACCGTCACTCTCGGCGACGCGTCCCGGGTGACGCGCTACACGATGACCTCGGCGGCCGACTCCCCCGCCCAGGACCCGAAGTCCTGGCAACTGCAAGGGTCGGACGACGGGAAGAGCTGGCAGGTGGTCGACGGCGAGAGCGGCCAGGACTTCCCGCAGCGCGGCGAGACCCGGCTCTTCACGGTCCGGCACCCGGGGACGTACAGCCGCTACCGGCTCGCGGTGTCCGCCAACCACGGTGACGGGAAGAGCCAGTTGGCCGAGCTGGCGCTCGCCGCGGGAGACGGCGGCACCGCCGGGATGACCACGTCCGTCGGCGACGGCCCGTCCACCGGCCCCACCCTCAAGAAGGACGTCGGCTTCACCGGCACCCACGCGTTGAAGTACGCCGGGTGGCAACTCGCCGGCCACGGAAGCGTCGAGGACAAGATCTACCGGGTGTCGATCCCGGTCCGGCACAACACCCGCCTGTCGTACGCGATCTTCCCCGAGCGCACCGGCAACGACCTTTCCTACCCGAGCACTTACGTCTCGGTGGACCTGGTGTTCAGCGACGGCAGCCGGCTCAGCGGGCTCGGCGCGACCGACCAGTACGGCAAGGGACTGTCGGCCGGCGCCCAGGGCGCGGCGGAGATCCTGCACGCCGGGCAGTGGAACGCGGTCGACGCCGACCTCGGCACCGTCGCCGCGGGCAAGACCATCACCCGCGTCCTGGTCGACTACGACAACCCGGGCGGCCCCGCCCACTTCAGCGGCTGGCTCGACGACATCACGGTGCGGGCCGCGCCGCCGGCGAACGACTGCGCGCACCCCTCCACCTGCGTGATCACCACGCGCGGCACGGACTCCTCCGGCGACTACTCGCGCGGCAACGACTTCCCGGCCACCGCGGTCCCGCACGGCTTCAACTTCTGGACGCCCGAGACCGACGCGGGCACCACCAGCGCGATCTACACCTACCAGCAGGACAACAACGCGGCCAACGAACCGGTGATCCAGGCGTTCGGGGTCAGCCACGAGCCCAGCATCTGGGTGCAGGACCACCAGACGTTCCAGGTCATGCCGTCGGCGTCCAGCGCCCCAACGACCGCCGACCGCACCACCCGCGGCCTGGCCTTCAGCCACGACCACGAGACCGCGCAACCCGACTACTACGGCGTGACGTTCGACAACGGCATCCGTACCGAGATCACGCCCACCGACCACGCCGCGGTGATGCGGTTCACCTTCCCCTCCGGCGCCGACAGCCTGATCTTCGACAACGTCAACGACAGCGGCGGGCTGACCGTGGACCGGGCACACGGCACCGTCACCGGCTACTCGGACGTCTCCGGATTCTGGGGCGCGCCGCGGATGTTCGTCTACGCGACCTTCGACCGGCCGATGACCGGCACCGGCTCCCTCACCGGCGGCGGCGGGCCCGACGTCGGCGGCTACACCTCCTTCGCGCTCGGCTCCGGCCGGCAGCTCACCATGCGGATCGCGACCTCCTTCATCAGCGTCGACCAGGCCCGGCGCAACCTCGACCAGGAGGTGGGGCGGCGCGGCTTCGACGCGGTGCACGCCGCCGCGCAGGCCGCCTGGGACAAGGCACTCGGCGTGATCACGGTCCGCGGCGCGAGCCAGGACCAGCTCACCTCGCTGTACTCCAGCCTGTACCGGCTCAACCTCTACCCGAACGAGCTGTACGAGAACACAGGCACCACCGCGAGGCCGGACTACCGCTACGCCAGCCCCTACGCGCCCGCGGCCGGCGCCAACACCCCCACGACGACCGGAGCCGCGATCAAGTCCGGGCAGCCGTACGCCAACGAGGGCTTCTGGGACACCTACCGCACCGCCTGGCCGCTGGACGCGCTGCTCTACCCGCAGCTCACCGGCAAGATGATCGACGGTTTCGTGCAGCAGTACCGGGACGCCGGCTGGATCGGCCAGTGGACCGCGCCCGGCTACCTCGGCTTCAGCGGCACCAACTCCGACGTGGCGATCGCCGACGCCTACCTGCGCGGTGTCACCGACTTCGACGTCCAGGGCGCCTACGAGGCGGCCGTCAAGGACGCCACCGTGCCGTCCTCGGGGCTGACCGGCCGGCCGGACGTGCAGGAGTCCACGTTCCTCGGCTACACCCCGCAGACCAGCGGGTCGAGCGCGTCGGTCTCCCTGGAGGACTACCTCGCCGACTACGGCATCTCGCAGATGTCGCAGAAGCTCTACCGGACCACCCCGGCGAGCGACCCGCACCACCGCGAATACCTCGACAACTACCGCTACTTCCGGGACCGCGCCCAGCACTACGTCGACCTGTTCGACACCTCCACCGGCTTCTTCCAGCCGAAGAACGCCGACGGCACCTTCGAGCACAGCGCCGCCACCTACGACCCGCTGGACTGGAACGCCACCGACTACACCGAGGGCGACGGCTGGACCTACGCCTTCGCCGCCCCCGAGGACGGCAACGGCCTCGCCGACCTGTACGGCGGCCGCACCGGGCTGGCCGACAAGCTCGACCAGTTCTTCGCCACCCCGGAGACCGCCCAGTACGGCGGCGGCTGGGGCGGGCCGTACCACGAGATGTTCGAGTCCCGCGACGACCGGGTCGGCCAGTGGGCCTTCAACGACCAACCCTCCATGCACGTCCCCTACATGTACGACTACGTCGGCCGGCCGGCCAAGACCGCGCAGCACGTCCGCGACGCGATGAGCCGCCTCTTCACCGGCAGCACCATCGGCCAGGGCTACCCGGGCGACGAGGACAACGGCTCCATGTCCGCCTTCTACATCGACAACGCGCTGGGCCTCTACCCGCTCCAGTCCGGCTCCCCGACCTTCGCCCTCGGCTCCCCCCTCTACGACCAGGTGACCCTCCACCCGGCCGGCGGCCGCCCCCTCACCCTCACCGCCCACGGCAACTCCGACCGCGACATCTACGTCCAGTCCATGACGGTCGACGGCAAGCCCTACGACAAGACCTACCTCCCCCACGCCGACCTCACCCACGGCGGCCGGATCGACTTCCGGATGGGCCCCCACCCCTCCACCTGGGGCACCTCCCCCACCTCCGCACCCCCCTCCCTCACCACCGGCCCCCACCCGGCCACCCCACCCGCCGACCTCACCGGCCCCACCCACGGCACCGCCACCCTCAACGGCGCCCCCGCTCCCGCCGCCCTCTTCGACAACACCTCCGCCACCTCCACGACCCTCCCACCCGGCCCCACCTCCCTCACCTACTACTTCGACCAGCCCCAAACCCTCGACCAGTACACCCTCACCAGCGGCTCCACCCCCAACGGCGACCCCTCCACCTGGACCCTCAGCACCTCCGACGACGGCACCCACTGGACCGTCGTCGACCGCCGCACCCACCAAACCTTCCCCTGGCGCCAGCAAACCCGGGCCTTCACCCCCACCACACCCCCGGGCGCCCACACCTACTACCGCATCGACTTCACCGCCCCCACGGCCACAACCCTCTCGGAAGTCGAACTCCTGGGACGCGCTTGATCGGTGACCGATCCGTCCACCCAGCCCCACCCGCGCCGCACCGGACCATGCGGCCGCCTGTGGCTGACCGCGCAGTTCCCCGCGCCTAGGTGCACCTCCTTCCGTGAGCCACCCCACCCCACCAGAAGCACCCCCCACCAGAAGCGCCCCCACCAGAAGCGCCCTTTCGCGTGAGCCCTCCCCGGGCCGGAGGACGGCCCGGAGGGGTGGGGGTCCGAAATGCTGCCGCATATTTGTGGGCCGCCAGGCCCGTAAATATGCGATTTCGGACCCCCACGCCGCAGGGCCGGACGACCCGCACCCCCCGACCCCGCCCCACGCACCACCCGCGCACACCACACCGCACACCCGCACCCCGGAGCCCTGATGCCCGAGCAGACCCCCGGCACGTCCCGCCGCACCTTCCTCCGTACGAACGCCACGCTGCTCGCCGGCTTCGCGCTGTCCACGGCACTGCCAGAAGCCGCCCACGCGGCAGGCACCGAACCCAGCACCGAACCCAGCACAGGCACCGGCACAGGCACCGGCACCGGCAAAAGCACCAACCTCGCCCAGTACCGCCCGGTGACCGCCTCCTCCACCGACTGGGCACCCACACCCGCATCGTTCGCGGTGGACGGCCTCGCGCAAACCGGAGTTCGCGGCTCCGGCTGGCGCGCCGCGGCCGGCGACCCGCAGTGGATCACCGTCGACCTCCAAGCCCGCAGCACCATCGAATCGGTCGTGCTCGTCTTCGAAGCGGACAGCTCCGACCCCGGCTTCACCCCCGACCCGGGCGTGAACCCGTTCCTGCACACGACAGGCTTCGAGGCCCTGTCGAGCTGCGCCGTCGCGTTCTCCCTGGACGTGTCCGACGACGGAACCTCGTGGCGCACGGTGCACGAGACGTCCACCGGCACGGGCGGCAGGACGACGATCACGCTGCCGCAACCGGTGACGGCCCGCTGGATACGGATGACCTCCACGAAGCGGGCGAACGCCAACCCGGTCGGCCTGAACAGCTTCGAGGTGTACGGCAGTTGCACCACGCACCGGCCGTCCGCGACCGGCTGGACCGACTGGGGCCGGCACACCGCCCAACCCCCCGCGCTGACCGTCGCCGGCGACGGCACCGTCCCGCTGGAGTCCGGCTGGACCCTCACCATGGACGACTGGGCGGGCTCGACCGACGGCGCCGCGCTGTCCGCCCCCGCCGTGGACGTCAGCGGCTGGCTGCCGGCCACCGTACCCGGCACCGTGCACGCGGCACTCGTGGAGCAGGGCCACCTGCCGGAGCCGACCGTCGGCTTCAACAACATGCGGGCGCCCGAGGCGCTGTCCCGGCACGACTGGTGGTACCGCCGATCGTTCCGGCTGCCGTCAGGGCTCGCCACCGGGCAGGGCCGCCGCGTCTGGCTGGAGTTCGACGGCGTCAACCACCAGGCCGAGGTGTGGCTGAACGGCCGCAAGGCGGGCGAGGTGACGTACCCGGTCGCCCGCGCCGCCTTCGACGTGACCGACGCCCTCGGCGGCGGACGGCAGGCGGGGGCGAAGGAGAGCGCGGAGGAAAGCGCGAAGGGAGGAGCGAAGGACGCCGAGCAGGTGATCGCCGTCCGCATCGCCCCGATGCCCCACCCCGGCAACCCGGGCGACAAGGGTCCGTCCGGCATCTCGACCCTCAACTCGGTCGCCGCCCAGGCCGATTCCCCGACGTACCTGTCCATCAGCGGCTGGGACTGGATGCCGGCGGTGCGCGACCGGGCGGCGGGCATCTGGAACCACGTGCGGCTGCGCTCCACCGGCGACGTCGTGATCGGCGACCCGCGGGTGGACACCGCCCTGCCGGACCTGCCCGCCCCGGCCGGCTCTCCCGACCTGCCCGAACTCGCCACCGCCGAGGTGACCGTGGTCGTCCCGGTCCGCAACGCCGGCAGCACATCGCGGACTTCGACCGTCACCGCGACGCTGCACGGCGCGCGGGTGAGCGGCTCCGTCACCCTCGCGGCGGGCGAGAGCCGCGAGCTCACCTTCAGCCCGGCCGACCACCCCCAACTGCGCATCCGCAAACCGCGGTTGTGGTGGCCGAACGGCTACGGCGAGCCCGCCCTGCACGACCTGGTGCTGACCGCCACCGCCGACGGCCGCGGCTCCGACCGGCGCACCGTGCCGGTCGGCCTGCGGCAGTTCGACTACCACTACGTGCAGCCCATCGTGATCGGCTCCGACGGCCACTCCCCGCCGCAGACCGTCAACCTGCCGAAGCAGCAGGCCCGTTACGTACGCATCCAGTGCGGCAAGCGGGCCACCGGCTTCGGCTCCTCGATGTGGACCCTGTCGGTGCTGGACAGCGCCGCGCCCGGCAGCGACCTGGCGCTGCACAAGGCCGCGACGGCCTCCTCCAGCGACAACGACAACGACCTGCCGGCCAACGCGGTCGACGGCGACGCCACCACCCGCTGGTCGTCCGGCTACTCCGACGACCAGTGGATTCAGGTCGACCTGGGCGCGTCCACCGCCTTCGACCAGGTCGTCGTCACCTGGGAGACCGCCTACGCCCTGACCTTCACCGTGCAGGTCTCCGACGACGGGGCCGGCTGGACCGACGTGCAGTCGGTCAGCAACACCGGCACCCAGCTGCAGATCTCCGTCAACGGGGTGCGGGTGCTGTGCCGCGGCGGCAACTGGGGCTTCGACGAACTGCTGCGCCGGGTCCTGCCCGACCGGATGGACGACGCCGTCGGCATGCACCGCGACATGAACTTCACGATGATCCGCAACTGGATCGGCTCCAGCAACCGCGAGGAGTTCTTCGCCGCCTGCGACCGCAACGGCATCCTGGTCTGGAACGACTTCTGGGAGGGCGACGCGATCTTCCCGCCGGACGCGGGCGTGCCGGCCTTCCTCGACATCGGCCGCGACACCGTCCTGCGCTACCGCCACCACCCGTGCCTGGCGGTGTGGTGCGCCACCAACGAGAGCGACCCGCCGGCCGCCGTCGACGCCGGGCTGCGGGCCGCCGTCACCTCGCTGCACCCGGGCATCCTCTACCAGGGCAACTCCGCCGGGGGGATCGTCACCGGCCACGGCCCGTACTCCTGGATCGACCCGGCGGCGTACTTCTCCGGCGACACCTACTCCATCGGCAGCTACGGCTTCCACTCCGAGATCGGCATCCCCACCGTGCCGGTCGCCGAGAGCATGCGGAACCTCGCCGCCGACCAGCCGTCCTGGCCGATCGGCGACGTCTGGTACCACCACGACTGGTGCACCCGCGGCGGCCAGAACCCGGACACCTACCGCGCCGCGATCGACGACCGGTTCGGCGCCTCGGACACCCTCGACGACTTCTGCGCCCGCGCGCAGTTCGTCAACTACGAGAGCATGCGCGCCATCTTCGAGGCGTACAACGCGAAGATGTGGGACGACGCCTCCGGCGTGCTGCTGTGGATGTCGCACCCGGCCCACCACAGCACCGTCTGGCAGACCTACGACTACGACCTCGACGTCAACGGCAGCTACTACGGCGCCCGCAAGGGGTGCGAGCCGCTGCACGTCCAGGCGAGCCTGGCCGACTGGCAGGTGCACGCGGTCAACCAGACCGCCGCCGGCCTCACCGGCGCGACGGTGACCGCCCGGCTCGTCGACCTGCACGGCGCCTCGCTGGGCGCGGCGCGGCAGCAGACCCTGGACGTGCCCGCGTCCTCGGCGGCGGCCGCGTTCACCGTGCCGTTCACCGCCGCCCTGCCCGCCGCGCACCTGCTGCGCCTGACCCTCACCGACCGGCACGGCTCCCGCGTCTCCGACAACACCTATCTGCGCTACCGCGCGGCCGGTGACGTCCGGGCGGTGGGCGACCTCGCACCCGCCCGGCTGCGCGGCACCGTGCGCCGAAAGGGCCGCGACGGGGCGACGGTCACCGTGCGCAACGACGGTGGCAGCGTGGTCGCGCTGCTGCGGCTCGGCGTGCGGGACGCGCACAGCGACGCCCGGGTCCTGCCCGCCCGTTACAGCGACAACTACCTGTGGGTGCTGCCCGGCGAGAGCCGCGACATCACCGTCTCCTGGCCGGCCCGGGCCCTGCCCTCGGGTGAACCGCGCTTCACCGCGGAAGCGCTCAACATGCCGCTGCGCCGGCTCTGAGGTGCGCGGCCGACCGGTAGGCGCCGGGCGTCTGCCCCATCGTGCGAGCGAAGGTGTCGATGAACGCGCTGGTCGTGGCCCAGCCGCAGCGGCGGGCGGTCGCGGTGACGGACGCTCCCTCGGCGAGCTGGATCATGGCGTGGAAGACCCGGGTGTTGGTCCGCCACTGCGGGTAGGTCATGCCGAACTCGGCGCGGAAGAGCCGGGTCAGGGTCCGCTCGCCGACGCCGACGCGGCGGGCCAGCGCGGCCATGGTGCGGGGCGTGCCCAGGTCGGCCAGCACCAGCCGGCAGGCGTGCGCCAGCCGGGGGTCGCGCGCGGTGGGCAGCGCGAGGGGCTGGATGTGGGCGCGGCGCAGCCGGTCGGCGAGCACCGCCCGCAGCCGTCGCGACTCGGGTTCCGGCAGGCCGGGTTCGGTGCAGGCGATGAGCAGTTCACGGAGCAGGCCGTCGACGGCCAGGATGGTCGGCCCCTCGACCGGCAGCGGCGGGTCGGCCACCGGGAAGCCGACGGTGTGTACCGAGCTGTGCCCGTAGACGCGGTGCTCGTGCCAGATGTGCGCGGGGTTCCAGACCGCCCGGTCCCCGGAGGCGACCCAGGCGCCGGCCTCGGTCTGCACGGCGAGCACCCCGGTGCTGACGTAGATGAGCTGGTGGTAGTCGTGCCGGTGGCGGCCGATCACCTCGCCGGGGGCGTGGTCGTGGGCGCCGGTCGGCGGCAGGGTGGTGGCGGGCGGCAGCGGGGTGGCGGCGGTCGGGCCGCGGCTGTTATGCGACACAAGTAGGCAGAATATGGGAAGTATGCCAGCAGGTGCGCGTGACAGCGTGACGTCATGGACACAGCGCAAGGGGGCTCGGGGCGCGGCGGCGGCGAGCCCGGGGGCAGTCGCACCGCGGAGGTCGGCCCAGCGGACGGCGGCGCGGGAGAGGGCTGCATAGCGGAGGGCGGCCCAGGGGACGGGCCCGGAGGCGTGGCCACCGCGGGCGGGACGGCCGGCCCGGCCTCGGGCGCCGGGCCGCCGACCGCCGTCCTCGATCGGCCGACCGAACCCCGTACCGGCATCGCGGACCGGCTGCGCGGCGCCGCCGTCGACACCCGCCCGCTCGCCGTACCGGCCTTCCGGCGCGTGCTGATCGGGCAGGGCGCCTCACTGGTGGGCACGATGATCACCGAGGTCGCCATCCCGGTGCAGATCTACGCGATGTCGCACTCGTCGTTCTACGTCGGCGTGGCCGGGCTCGCCGGCTTCGTGCCGATCGTCGTCTTCGGCCTGTACGGCGGCGCCGTCGCGGACCGGGTCGACCGCCGCCTGCTGTGCCTGTGGTCGTCGCTGGTGACGTGGGCGGTGACGATCGCGCTGCTGGCCCAGACGCTGCTGGGGGTCGGCTCGGTGGGCCTCGTCCTCGCCCTGGTCGCCGTCCAGGGGGCCGGCTTCGCGATCTCCTCCTCGACCCGCGGCGCGATCATCCCCCGTATCGTGCCGCCCGGCCTGGTCCCCGCCGCCAACACGCTCAGCTTCACCGTCGGCAACGTCGGCCAGGTGCTCGGCCCGCTCGCGGCCGGCGTGCTCGTCGCGCTCCCGCACGGGTTCGGCTACGCCTACGCCGCGGACGCCGTGCTGTTCACCATGTCGCTGTACTCGACGTTCCGGCTGCCGCCGATCAAGCCGGCCGGCGCCATGGCCCGCTCCGGGCTGCTCGCCGTGCTCGACGGGCTGCGGTTCATCGGCGGCAACCCGGTGCTGCTCATGTCGTTCGGGGCGGACATCGCCGCGATGGTGCTGGCGATGCCCAGCGCGCTGTTCCCGCAGGCCGCCGCGGCCCGCTTCCACGGCGGGATCGGCCTGCTCTACTCCTCGGTCGCGATCGGCTCGGTGCTGGCCGGGCTGTGCAGCGGGTGGATCGGCCGGGTCCGCCGCCAGGGCGTCGCGCTCACCTTCGCGGTGGCCGGCTGGGCGGCCGCGATCGCGCTGGCCGGTTTCGCCCGCACCCTGTGGCTGGCCGTCCTGCTGCTCGCGCTGGCCGGCGCCGCCGACCTGGTCAGCGCCGTCTACCGGCAGACGATCCTGCAGACCCACGCCCCCGACGAGATGCGCGGCCGGATGCAGGGCGTCTTCACCGTCGTGGTGTCCGGCGGCCCGCGGCTGGGGGACCTGCGCGCGGGCGCCATGGCCGCGACGACCACGCTGACCGTCGCCTGGTCCGGCAGCGCGCTGCTGTGCATCGCCCTGGTCGTGGTCGCGGCCCTCGCGGTGCGGCCGTTCTGGCGCTACGACGCGCACCGGGTGGAGTGACCCCGGCGCGCGTCGCGGGCCGGGGTCAGGTCGCCGCCGGGTCCACCTGGACGTCGATGGCGTTGTGGTCCGGGTTCGGCATCTGCCAGATCTTGAGCACCTTCACCTCGACGCCGAGCGCGGTGACGGTCTGGCCGGTCCTGACCACCTGGACCTTGGCCGGGACGGAGGTGTCGCTCCCGTCCCGGATCATGAGGATCGCCCGGCCCGGCGCGGGCTGCTTGCCGGTGTTCTGCACGCCGAGCTCCACCTCGGTGCCGTCGGCCCGCTTGCCGTAGCCGGTCGGGCTGGACGGGTTGCCCTGCGCGACGACATGGAGGCGTTGGACGTCGGCCGGGTGGCCGCCGAGCGGTGGCGGGGTGCGGCCGGCGTCGTCGTCGGAGTTCTTCCGGGAGTGCAGCACCACGGCCACCACCACCGCGGCCACGCACACCGCGACCAGCCCGGCGACGGCCGCCATCAGGCCCCGCCTACTCGGCCGACGCATCGTTCTCCCCCTCCGGCCAGGCGACGGTGAAGGCGACGTGGCCGTCCCGGGTGCCGGGGACCACCTCGACCAGGGTCAGCACGTGCCGCCCGACGGGCACCTCGTCGCCGACCCGCACCTCCACGACGTCGCCGGTCCTGGCGCCCTCGTCGAGGAGGTTGAGGCGGGCCCAGGGGTCGTCGGGATCGACGCTGGTGCGCACGATGCCGACGACGAGGTCGCCGCGGCGGAACTGGGCCCGGCGGCCGAGGCGGTAGGTGTGGGGCATCGGCTCATACTCCTGACGGCGTGAACGACACTTCGTTCAGGTTCTTGCGGTACTGGTCCTCGGTCAGTGTGACCTCCTGGGGCATCTGCCTGGTGCCTTCGTACTGGCCGGAGCCCCAGGGGTTGAGGAGGGTGATGGTCGGCGGGTGGGCGTTCATGTCGACCCGCTCCACCGAGTACTCGTGCCCGGACACCAGCCGGTCGTCGTGCACGTCGCCGTCGCCCTTGGTGCCGATGGTGACCGCCTCACCCTTGCCGATCCTGGTGCTGATGTCGGCGAAGGAGACGTCGCCGGGGCTGTGCCGGGTGGCCGGCTGCCCGGTCAGGTCGGACATGCCCACGTCGCCCCAGCCGCCCTCGATCTTCTTGTAGCCGCCGGAGTACTGCGCGAACGCCTTCCCGTAGATCGCCACCCAGGTGGCACCGCTGCGCGTGTCGGCGTAGACGGGGTGGCCGTTGGAATCCACCGGGAGCTTGTTGTCGACGGTGACCTCGACCGGTGTGGGCGGCATCCCCGGCAGCGGGCCCTTCTGGTAGAAGGTCACCGTGTAGGTGCCGTTGGCGTTCTGCTTGATGTGCTCCTGCGGCCAGTTCGGGTCCCGCTCGGTGATCGCGGCCAGCGAGGACAGGAACCAGCAGTCGCCGTCCTGCCCCTGGCGCAGGTCGTTCATCAGGTCGGGCCCGTTCGGGCCGAACAGCGGGTCGTCGACGGCCTGGTAGTGCGCGCCGTCCACGGTGGTGTCCGGCTGCCACTTCAGGTTCGACAGCGCGGGCTCGATCCGGGCCAGCGTGGTCGGGCCGCACTCCTTCTGCAGCATGTTCTCCCAGCGGGCCTTCACCGCGCCGTCCGAGTCCCCCGCGCCCCACCACGACGAACCCTCGCCCAACTGGCCGTTGAGCTTCTTCAGTTGGCTGTCCGACATCCGGGACATCACGGCGTCGAGTTCGGCCGGCGACAACTTCGCGAAGTCGTCGAGGACTTCCTTGCCGCCCTGGGCCGAGTCGGACCACAGGAAGCCGCCGGAGTCGCCGATGTGGTCGTCGAAGTACTTCAGCGCGTCCTTGATCTTCTGCTCGTCCGGCGGTGGCTCGTCGTCGAAGTACAGGCTCGGATCGACGGTGTAGCCCTGCTTCTCCAGGGTCTGCACCGCGTCGAGTTGCTTGCAGCGGCGGTCCATCGACGCGGAGGTGTCGTCGAGTTCGGGTTGCAGGGACGCCGGCAGACCGGAGTAGAACAGCGGGAAGACCTGGCCGAGCAGCGGCTCCAGTCGCGGGCTGGTGGTGGCCGGCTTGCCGTCCATCAGCCCCTGGACCTCCAGCAGCAGACCCGCCACCTTGCCGTGCAGGGTACGGGCGGAGGGGCCGACGGACTTCATGTGCGCGGCCATCGAGCGTATCTGAGCGGTGTCGAAGCCGTGGAAGCTCACTTGTGGCCTCCGGCGGCCTTCTTGGCGGTGTCGGTGGCGGCCTCGTCGTCCAGCCGGTCCGCCTCGGTCTGCCAGCGCGCCGCGTCCCTGAGCAGGTCCTCCGCCATCGCGCGCAGGCTCGCCCGGCGGTCCACGAGCGTGCCGGTGGTGGTCTGCGCGTACGCCCCGGCCCAGATCGGCGGGTTCGCGGTGGCCTGTGTCACCGTCGTGTCCAGCAGTGCGGCCAGCGATCCGGCGATGCTCCGCGCCCGTTGCGCGCAACCGCGCAGGTTCTCGGCGCGCGCCTTCTTCTGCGCGGGCGTCTCGGCCTGCGCTCCCCCGTCACCCATGCGACCCCGTTCGTATGGCAAACGTGTTAGAGGACTGGGACCTTACGGGATTCGGCACCCGTCCGGAACCTCCGATCCACCGCCGGCACGCAGCGCCGGACGACCGCCGCCAGGGCGCTTCGGGCGAGGGCCGTGGGGGAGCACCAGACGCCACGGGCCCCGCCCTTGGGGCGGACGGCGCTCCTTCACGGCACTAGGCGCCGGCGGCGGGGAGTACGGCGGTGGGGCCGGGCAGCGGGAGGTCGCGCATGCCGCGCAGCGGGGAGAAGAACAGCCACAGGCCCGCGCAGCAGCCGCCGATCACGGCGAGCCACAAAGTGGGCCGGACGCCGAGCGACGTCGCGAGGGCGCCGCCGGCCAGGCCGCCGAGCGGGAGGGTGCCCCAGTTGATCCAGCGCGCGGCGGCGCTGACCCGGCCGAGCAGGTCGGGCGGGCAGGCGGCCTGGCGGTAACTGGTCAGCGAGATGCTCGAAACGGTGGAGGAGAAGGTCCACGAGATCCAGCCGGCGCCGAACAGCAGCACCCGCCAGCCGCGCCCGGTCAGCGGGATCAGCAGGCCGGGCAGCGACATCACGGTCATCGCGAGCCAACTCACCCGCGCGGAGCCGACCTTGCGCGCGAGGCCCTTCGCCGCGACGCCGCCGGCCACCCCGCCGACCGCGCCCAGCGCCAGCAGCAGCCCGACCAGCGACGAGCCCAGGTGCAGGGTGCGGATCAGGTAGACCGGGCCGAGCGTCTCCACCATGATCACGAAGAAGTTGGCGGTACCGGTGAACGCCAGGGAGTGGCGCAGCACGGGGTCGCGCGCCACGTGGGCGAGGCCGGCGCCGATCTGCGCGCGCAGCGTGGGCCGGGGCGTCCCCGCCGCCGCGCGCGGCCGGCGCGGCTCGCGGCCGCGGATCGCCGACAAGGACGCGGCCGACACCGCGAACGACAGCGCGTCGGCGGTCATCGCCCCCGCGGCGCCGACCAGCGCGACCAGCCCGGCGCCCAGACCGGGGCCGGCGATCTGCGCGGCCGACTGCGACGCGGCCAACTTGCCGTTGCCGGACATGAGTTGATCAGCTTCCAGCAGCGTCGGCAGGTAACTCTGGTAGGCGATGGAGAAGAACACCGACAGCACGCCGGCGACGAACGCGACCCCGTAGAGCTGCGCGAGGGTCAGCGTTCCGAAGGCGTGGCCGAGCGGCACCGACGCGATCACGGCGCACAGCGCGAGGTCGCAGCCGATCATCAGCCGGCGTTTGGCCACCCGGTCCACCACGGCGCCGGCCGGCAGCGCCACCAGCAGGTACGCGCTGGTCTGCGCGACCGACAGCAGGCCGACCTGGAACGCGGTGGCCTTCAGCAGCACCACGGCGACGAGCGGGAGCGCGAGCACGGAGACCTGCGAGCCCACCTCGCTCACCGTCTGGCCGCTCCACAGCAGCAGGAAGTCACGATCGCGCGGCGCCCGCGGGCGCCGTCCCTCGGTTTCGGCGCCGGCATCACCCATCGACCGATCGTGTCACCGGCACCCGCCCCGCACCCGTGCGATGTGACCAAGGCCACATCGGGCGGTCCGGCAGCGGTGAGGCAGCAGCCAGGCGGCGGTCAGGCGGCGGTCAGGCGGCGGGATCGTCCGGGATGTCGCGATCGTCCGGGACATCGGTGTCATCGCTGTCATCGGCGTCGTCGGCGTCGTCGGCCGCCTTGTCCGGGACCCGCACGGTGACCGTCCCCGAGGCGAGGTCTATCGGCCCCCGCGCCGGGTCGCTGCTGCCCTCGTCCTCCCGGGTCAGCTCCAGCCGGTTGCGCTCGTCCTCGGTGTGCTTGCGGCCCGGCGCGAACAACTCGTCGAAGAAGTTGAACATCGCGGCCCTCCGATGACCTCGGCAATACGCCCAGGCTACGCCTCGCCCCGTCATCCCGACGGCCCAGCGGAAAGCACGACGTATGGCGTACGCCCGCGCGCGGGCCCGTGCCAGGCACCCGCGCGCACGGTCGAAGGACCCCGGAAGGGCCGCCGGTCAGCAGGAGCCGGGGCCGACCCCGTCGATCTGGCCGCCGAAGTCCTCCAGGTAGGTGGCCCGCCAGTCGCCGTTGAGGACCTGGCGCTTCTGGACCGGCTGCCAGTTGATGAAGCAGGCGTTGACGCCGGCGACGAAGGAGCCGACGTGGTCGTGGAACTGCGGCGGCATGTCGCGGTAGCCGCTGGCCGCGGTCCACTCCCAGGTGGCCCCGGAGAAGCCGTCCTCGCTCCAGAAGCAGATCGAGCCGCCGCTGCACGGCGGCGGGGTCACCGCCGAGGCGGACTGTGCGGGTACGGCGGACAGCAGTGCGGCGCCCATGACGAGTGCGAGCAGGCCGGCGCGCTTGCGGATCTGCATGAGGGGTCCTCCACATCGGTCGTCGATCGTCGGTCGGTGCCGGCGCGGCCGCGGAGCAGCGCGGCGGCGACGGCACGTTTCCATGATCACGACGTCCGCGGAGGACCTGTGGAGGCCCGGGCCGTTTTCACCCGGTGGACGCAATCGGCGTGCGCCCTACGGAGGTCAACTCGCCGGACCTCGGCTCTTCTTGAGCCGGCCCTCAGCTCACCTTGAGGGTGCCGGTCATGAACTGGTGGATCGTGCACATGTAGGCGTACGTCCCCGCCTTGCCCGGAGCGGTGAACGTCGTGGTCTTCCCGGGAGCGACGTGGCCGGTGTCGAAGAGCTTTCCGGTGTCGGCCGTCACGGTGTGGGCGGTGGTGTCCTCGTTGGTCACGGTGACCTTCGCGCCGGGGTGGACGGTCAGCGTGGCCGGGTGGAAGGCGAAGTCCTTGATGGTGATCTTCGTCGCGCCGGCCGCCGACGGACTCGCGGAGGACCCGCCGGAGCCGGACGACGAGGAGGAGCAGCCGGACAGGACGAGCAGCGCGGCGGCCACGGCGAGGGCCGCGCCCTTGCCGCGCCGGGCGGGGATACGGAAGTCGGTCACGTCGGGCCTCGGGTGGGGACGGGGGCGGGGACAACGGGGACGGCGGGGACGGGGACGGCGGAGACGGCGCGGGACGGCGAAGGCGGGTGGGCCGGGCCGGGCCCGGAAGGGCGCCCGGTAGGGGTGGCCCGCCCCTTGCGCGTGGGCGGACCACCCGGTCCCTGGGCACCGTCCGGGCGGCGTTCCGAACGGCCGGGTCAGACCGTCAGAAGCGCGGGACTGGCGGCCTTGTCCGTCGGCAGGAAGTCGTCCGGCACCGGGTACTTGCCGAGCACGAAGTTGAGGATCGCCGCGTGCATCGCCTCGACCGGCGCGATGGTCGCCGCGGTGGCGATACCCGCCGCCGCGCTCACGTTGTACGTCGCGAACAGGTACGTCTGCGCGGCCTGGTCCTCCAGCGTGAGCGCCAGGTTCGCGACGTCCGTCACCGTCTTCGCCTTGCCCAGCGCCGCCAGCGTGGCGGGCTGGTTGGACAGCGGCACGTTCGTGATCGCCGGCTTGCCGGCGCCGGTGAGCACCGCGTTCCACGCCTTGGCGTGGTCGGCGTGCTGCGCCATCGCGGTGGTCACGAAGGTGGCGACGGCCGGCGGCACCGTACCGAGCTTGCCGGCCTTGGCCGCCTTGAGCGTCGCCTGGTACGCGCCGACCGCCTGGTTCTCCAGCGCCACCGCGAGCGCGACGACCTTCAGGTCACCGGTGTACTGGCTCTTGGAGGAGCCGGACGCGGAAGCGGAGGCGGACCCGGAGGGCGCGGCGGCGGAGTCGTGCTTGTCGCTGCTGGAGCAGGCGGCCAGCGCCATCGCGGCCGCGAGACCGCCGGCGCCGAAGAGGAAGCGGCGGCGGGCGGGGTCGCTCGGCCCGTCCTCCCGCGCGCCCTGCTTGCCGAGGTTGCCGCGGATGTCCTCGGCGAGGTCCACCGCACTGGCCCGCATGGCGGGCAGGGTGTCGCGGTGGGCGGTCTCCATGTCGCGGGTGAGCCGGGCGAGCTGGTCCTCGCTGATCGGCATGTCCCAGCCGTCGCGTGCGGTGGTCACTTCACGGCCCCCTCAGTGATCGGCGAGGCGTTCTTGGTCGGGTAGAAGGCGTTGGGGAAGCCGACGCTGCCGATGGCCGCGGGGAGCTTGGCGACGTCGGTCGGGATGGCGACCAGGTCGCCGAGGTTGTCGGCGAGCAGCGCCTGCACGGCGAGCAGCGTCGCGCGGTGCTGGGCCTCCACCGGCGCCACCGAGGCGAACAGCTTGCGCAGTTCGGCGCTGCTGACCTGGCTGACGTTCTTGGTGTACGTCTGCGCGGCCACGTCCTCCAGCGTGATGGCGAGCTTCACCACGTCGGCGGGGGTCTTGATGGTGGGCAGCGTCTTCTTCACCACGGCCGCGTACTTCGGGTCCGGGCCGGTCTGCTGCTTGCCGCCGGCCTGGGTGACCGCGGCGTTGAACGCCTTCACGTGCGCCTGGTGCTGCGTGGTGGTCTTCGCGATGAAGGCCACGATCGTCTTGTTGCCGTCCTTGATGAACGGCAGGCCCGCGGCGGTCTGGTAGACGCTGATCGCCAGGTTCTCGATCGACGCGGCGGTCTGCAGCGCCATGACGTCGTTGCTCGACGTGGCGGCGGCGGCGCGCACCGACGTCAGCAGCGCCGCGGCACCGGCCGCGCCCGCGACCGCGCTTCCGCGCCGCCACCAGCGGCGCGGCTGCGGCCCGGTGGCCTCCGCGAAGTCGGCCAGCGCGTCCTGGGTGATGCGTACGGCGTCGCTGTTCAGGTCCTGGGACTGCTCGGTCAGCTCTTCGAGCAGTCGGGTGTCGATGCGCTCTACGCCCATCACGCCCCATCTCTCCTCGCACCCGCTCGGTCCACGGGCGCTCTGCGACACGTTCGCCGCTGCGACCGGCGCGGATTGGTCCACTGCCCGAAAGCCGCGCCAGGTCCACCCCCACGGGTGAAGACACCGCCGGGTGGCTGACGGCGCGGAGGCGAAAACACCCGGTGAGCCGTCCGGGACCCGCCGCGGACCCGGCCCGGCCCGGATCGCGGTGGGTTAGCGTCGCGAGGGCCGGCCGGGCACACGAGGCCGTACCCCCGTACGGCTCCGCGCCCGCATCCCCGCCGGTTCGCGACCAATCCGCGCGCCGGACAGCGACGAATGACCGGTGACCGCATGACAGTCCGGAGGTGTCCATGCGCGTGGCAGCACGTGACGGCCAGTCCCCCGCGCCCCGCTCCGGGGTGCTGGAGGCGTTGCTCGACCGGGTCTCCCGGGGCGACCAGGAGGCGTTCGAGCACCTCTACACGGCGGTCGCCGGCGCCGTGCTCGGCCTGGTCCGCCGGGTGGTGCGCGACTCGGCCCAGTCGGAGGAGGTCGCGCAGGAGGTCCTCATCGAGGTCTGGCGGTGCGCGGCCAGGTTCGACCCGCAGCAGGGCAGCGCGATGGCGTGGATCATGACGATGGCGCACCGCCGCGCCGTGGACCGGGTGCGGTCGGCGCAGGCGGCCGCCGACCGGGAGCACAAGGCCGGGCTGCGCGACCGGGTGCGCGCCTTCGACGAGGTCACCGAGCAGGTGGAGCGGCGGCTGGAGCGCGAGCAGGTCAGGCGCTGCCTGGAACGGCTCACCGAACTCCAGCACGAGTCGGTGACCCTCGCCTACTACCGCGGCTACACCTATCAGGAGACCGCGGAAGTGCTCGGGGTGGCCCTGGGCACGGTCAAGACCCGACTGCGGGACGGACTGATCCGGCTCCGCGACTGCTTGGGGGTGGCGTCGTGACCGAAGTCGACCTGCACACGCTGACCGGCGCGTACGCGGTCGGCGCGCTGGAGGACCGGGAGGCGCGGGACTTCCGCAGGCACCTGACCCGGTGCGAGGCGTGCGACCAGGAGGTGCGCGAACTGCGCGAGACCGCGGCCCGGTTGGCCCTCGCGGTGGCCGAGGTGCCGCCGGTGGGGATGCGCGGCCGGGTGCTGGCCGCACTGCCCGAGGTGCGCCAGCTGCCGCCGGAGCCGTCGGCTACGCAGCGGTCCCTCCGGCGCAACTGGCGCCGCCGGCTGCCGTACTACGCGCTCGCCGCGTGCCTGGCCGGCGCGATCGCCTCCGCGGGCATAGCGATCCAGGCCGAGCACACCGCCGACCGGCAGCGCGACCGCACCGCGCGGGCCGAACACCAGGCGGATCAGCTCAGCACGCTGCTCACCGCGCCCGACGCGTCCTTCCACACCCAGGGGCTCAAGGGCGGCGGCACCGCGACCGTGGTGTCCTCGGCGCGGGCCGGGCAGGCCGCGCTGGTCTACCGCGACCTGCCGAAGCTGCCGGGCTCGCGGGTCTACGAACTGTGGTTCAGCAGGAACGGCACCATGGTGCCCGCGGGCCTGGTGGACTCCGCCACCGCGTCCGGGTCGGCCCTGCTCAAGGGGCGGACGGACGGCGCCGACGCGGTCGGGGTGACCGCGGAACCGCACGGCGGCTCCCCCGCGCCCACCTCCGCGCCGCTGGCCGTACTGCCCCTGTGACCGGCGGCTGCGCCCGTGGTGGCCTCCCGCCGGGCGCAGCCGCCTCCAGCGCGGGCCACGGCTGCCGCTGCCGTGGCGGCTGCTCCCCGCCGTAGCGGCTACTCCTCGCTGTAGGTGATGGTGCCGTGCTCGTCCATCGTCGGGCGGATCTTCGACGGGCCGTAGGGGTCGATGTCGGAGGGGCGGGGCGGTTCGGGGCCGTCGAGGCCGAACCGGACCATGCGGCCGACCCGGACCACGAAGAACCGCCGGTCGTGGACGGACAGTTCGTTGGCGCGGCCGGCGGCCTGGAACCGCGCGGCGACCCGGTCGTACTCCGCCTTCTCCTGCGGGGTGAGCTTGCGCATCCGCGGCCACATCTCGGTGAGCGCCGTCACCAGGGTGCGGCGGGCCGCGTGCGGGGTGGCCACGATCATGGAGAAGGGCTCCCAGCCGTCCTCGGTGCGCTCCACCACCCGGAAGGCGGCCGGCAACACCACGGTGCCGGGGTGGGTTTCCAGCGCCCGGCGGGAGTCGGCGCGGACGTCGGCCGGGTAGCGCTCGCTGCGGTAGTGCAGTTCGCGCAGCGCCAGCCGCTCGGAGCCCGCCACCACCCCGGTGACCGCGGAGTGGTCCATCACGAAGTCCTGGTCCACCCCCGGCTCGTCGGGCGAACCGTCCCAGTCGAGCACCAGGGCGTCCCGGTCGGCGGGGCGCGGCGGTTCCAGGCCGTCCTCGTTGCTGTAGACGTACTCCTCGGCGCGCACCACCCGGTAGCGCACCCCGCACACGGTCAGCTCGTCGAGCGGCTCCTGCTCCAACCTGGCGACCGCGGCGAGCAGTTCGCGGCGCACCACGGGGTCGTCGGTGTCGTCCTTGGCCTTCAGCCACAGATACGAGTTGAGCGCGTCGCGGGACGCCTGCGGGAAGCCCTCCACCGCCGGCTCCACCATCCGCCAGCCGGTCTCGCCCGGGGTGTGCGCGGCCAGCCCGAACACCGGGCCGCGGATGATGTAGTGCGCGTAACGGCGCGCGGCGTCCGCCGCGTCCGCTTCCTCCGCGGCCGCCACCGGATGGTCGACCGGTCGCACCCGCATCACCAGACCGTCCGGCTCGACCTGTTCCTCGCTACTCATACGAGCATTGTGCTCACACAGGGTGCATCCTTGTCAGGCGTTCGCCACGACTCATATGCACAGCATCAACACGCTTTCTCCCGAACGCAGTTGGGATTACGTCCGACCGCTGCTCGGCGGGGTCGCGTCGGCGGTCAGCGGGGAGCGGCCGTCGCGCGCAGCGCCGCGCGCAGTCCGTCGACGCCCGTGTAGTGCAGGCCGGCCATCCCGGCGGCCTCGGCGGCGGCGACGTGTCCGGCGGTGTCGTCGACGAACAGGCAGCGGCGCGGGTCGGCGCCGGCCAGCGCGGCAGCGGCGGCGTAGACCCGGGGATCGGGCTTGGCGGCGCCGAACCGGGCGGTGTTGAGCACGGCGTCGAAGGCGTCGGCGAGGCCGATGGCGGCCAGGTACGACTCGAACCGGGTGGTGGCGTTGGAGACCAGCACCACCGGGACCCGGCTGCGTACGGCGGCGAGCAGCGCCAGCACCTCGGGGTCGAGGCGGCCGGTACCGGCGGTCCACTGCGCGACCATCGCGGTGGCGGCGGTGGAACCGCAGACGGCGGCCAGGTCGGCGGCGACGCGCACCCGCCACTCCTCGTCGGTGATCGCGCCGGTGATCGCGAGTTCGAGCAGCGCGGGCCGGAACGCGGCCCCGGCCATTGTCCCTTCGGGCAGGCCACGGGCGCGGTCGAGCGAGGACATCGCGTCGGGCGCCCACAGGTGGACGACGCCGTCGAAGTCGCAGAGCACCGCGTCGTAAGGGCAGCCGTCCGTACGGTCGTACGCGCGGCCGTCCGCGAACTCCGGTGCCTGCCTGGGCCGTTCGGACTGCCGTTCGGGCCGCCGTTCCGGCCCCTCCGCCGGCCCCTGCTCCGGATGCCGCTCGGGTCGCGCGTTCTCGGCCGCTCGCCGCTCGCTGTCCGTCACCCGCTCACCGTAGCGCCGGCGGCCGGGACGGACGGCGGCGCGGTACGGCCCCCCTCGGGTCGTACCGCGCCGCGCGACGGGTGGGCGGGCTACTCCTCGTCTCCCCCGCCGGAGGCTCCGCCCGGCAGGCCCTCCCTGATCGCGTCCATCACGGTGGAGTCGGTGAGCGTGGTGACGTCGCCCAGCGCGCGGTTCTCCGCGATGTCCCGCAGCAGGCGGCGCATGATCTTGCCCGAGCGGGTCTTGGGCAGCTCGGCCACCACCAGGAGTTGCCGGGGCCGGGCGATCGGTCCGATCTCCTTGGCCACGTGGGAGCGCAACTCCTTGGCCAGATCGTCCCCTTGGGCCTCAGCGGCGGCCCGCTCGCCCGCGCCGCGCAGGATCACGAACGCCACGATGCCCTGCCCGGTAGTCGCGTCGGCGGCGCCGACCACGGCCGCCTCGGCGACGTACGGGTGCGAGACGAGCGCGGACTCGACCTCCGTGGTGGAGATCCGGTGCCCGGAGACGTTCATGACGTCGTCCACCCGGCCCAGCAGCCAGATGTCGCCGTCCTCGTCCTTCTTCGCGCCGTCGCCCGCGAAGTAGTACCCGGGGAAGCGCGACCAGTACGTCTCGATGTACCGCTGCTCGTCGCCCCAGATGGTGCGCAGCATCGACGGCCACGGCTGGGTGAGCACCAGGTAGCCGCCGGAGCCGTTGGGCACCGGCCGGCCCGCGTCGTCGACGACCTCCGCGGAGATCCCCGGCAGCGGCCGCAGCGCGCTGCCGGGCTTGCACGTGCTCACCCCCGGCAGCGGGCTGATCATCTGCGCGCCGGTCTCGGTCTGCCACCAGGTGTCGACCACCGGGCAGCGGTCACCGCCGATCGCCTGCCGGTACCACACCCACGCCTCGGGGTTGATCGGCTCGCCGACCGACCCGAGCAGCCGCAGCGAGGACAGGTCGAAGCGGGCCGGGATCTCCTCGCCCCACTTCATGAAGGTGCGGATCGCGGTGGGCGCGCAGTACAGGATCGTCACGCCGTACTTCTGCACGATCTCCCACCAGCGGCCCTGGTGCGGGGTGTCCGGGGTCCCCTCGTACAGCACCGAGGTCACGCCGTTGGCGAGCGGGCCGTAGACGATGTACGAGTGGCCGGTGACCCAGCCGATGTCCGCGGCGGTCCAGTAGACGTCCCGCTCGGGCTTGACGTCGAAAACCGCCCAGTGCGTCCAGGCGGCCTGGGTGAGGTAGCCGCCGGTCGTGTGCAGGATGCCCTTGGGGCGGGCCGTGGTGCCGGAGGTGTACATGATGTAGAGCGGGTGCTCGGCGTCGAACGCCTCCGGGGTGTGCTCCGCGGGCTGCGCGTCGACCAGGTCGTGCCACCACACGTCACGGTCCTCGGTCCAGGCCACGTCCTGCCCGGTCCTGCGCACCACCAGCACGTTGCGCACGTCCGGGCACTGCGCCACGGCCTCGTCCACCGCGGGCTTCAGCGCCGACGGCGCGCCCTTGCGGTAGCCGCCGTCGGCGGTGATCACCACGTGGGCGTCGCAGTCGAGGATGCGGCCGCGCAGCGCGTCGGCGGAGAAGCCGCCGAAGACCACGGTGTGCGGGGCGCCGATCCGGGCGCAGGCGAGCATCGCCACGACCGTCTCGGGGATCATCGGCATGTAGATCGCGATCCGGTCGCCGGACTGGACGCCCAGCGCCTCAAGCGCGTTGGCGGCCCGGCAGACCTCATCCTTCAGGTCGGCGTAGGTGAGGGTGCGGGTGTCGCCCGGCTCGCCCTCCCAATGGAACGCCACCCGGCCGCCGTTGCCGGCCTCGACGTGCCGATCGACGCAGTTGTGGGCCGCGTTGAGCCGGCCGCCGACGAACCAGCGGGCGAACGGCGGGTCGCTCCAGTCGCGCACCTGCCGCCACGGCGCGGCCCAGTCCAGCCGGCCGGCCGCCTCGGCCCAGAACGCCTCGCCGTCGGCGGCGGCCCGGTCGTACGCCTCGGCGGTGACGTTGGCCTCAGCGGCGAGGGCCGCCGGCGGGGGGAACCGGCGGTCCTCGGACATGAGGTTGGAGAGGGTCTCGCCACTCATGCGTGCGGCTCCTCGACCGGTCCGCCCCGGCGGCCGAGCGCGGCTCCGGTGAGCGGGCCGAGCGGGATCACCGGGCGCTTCCACGTCGAGTTGGTGACGACGGCGAACGACGCGTACCAGGCGAACACCGCGGTGACCAGGCCGATCCAGCCGCCGACCTTGGTGACGGTGACGCTCGTCGCGAACTCCCCGACGGCCAGCACGATGAAGGTCGCGGACAGCGCCACGAACACCGCGAGCAGCGCCGCGTTGGTGCGCAGCGCGGCGGCCGTCATGTAGACCGTGAACACGGCCCAGACCAGCAGGTACAGGCCGGTGGCCTGGTGCGCGGTGTCCGGCGGCAGCGTGCCGACCACGAACTTCACGTAGGCCGCGTACGACAGCCAGAACGCGCCGTACGACGCGAACGCGGTCGCCCCGAAGGTGTTGCCCTTGCGGAACTCCCACATGCCGGCGAGGAGTTGTATCAGGCCGCCGTAGAACAGCGCGAGCGGCAGCACCACGGTGAGCAGGTTCTGGTCGATGAGGTGCGCGTTGAAGGAGCTGAGCACGAACGTGGTGGACGCGAAACCGGCCAGCCCGAGCGGTCCGGGGTCGGCGATCGTGTCCGCGGCGGCGGACGCGGGTGCGGGTGCCGGCGTGGCTTCTGCTGAGGTCGGGGCGGGGATGCTCATCTGCGGGGTTCCTCCTCGTCGAGGAAGGCAGCGGTAGGCGAGGGCGCGCGGGCCTGCGGCCGGGTGCCCAGGGGCCGTTCCCGGCCCCCGCTTCACGCTAGGACGAATCTCGGCCACGTGACCTGCCTCACACCCAGCCGTTCGCCCAGCGGTCCCCTCCACTCGGTGGACGGTCCCCCTCACGCGCCGAACGGTCACGGCGGGCTCTCTCCCGTCACCTCGCGGTGAGGCGTTCCATCACGGTGTGCTCCTCCAGCGCGGCCCGGAGGAAGGTCACGGATTGGGTGGGCGTGAGGGCGTTGTCGCGGAGCAAGTCGTAGGCCAGGCGCAGCGGTTCGACGTCTTCGGGTTCCTCGACGAGGTGGCCGCTCCAACTGCTCTGCGTGTAGGCCACGACGTGGCCGTCCTGGAAGAAGATCAGCTCCAGGCAGCTGCGGATGTGGTGCGGACCGGTGCCGAACGGGACGACGTGCAGGGAGACATCGGGCTGCTGGGCGGTCGTGATCAGGTGTTCCAGTTGGGCGGTCCACGTCTGCGGGTCGCGGGCTTTGCGTCGTAGTACGGCTTCGTCGATCAGCGCGCGGTAGTGGACGGGGTTCGGGCCGGTGAGACGGTCTTGCCGCTTCAGCCGTGCGGCGACCTGGGCGCTCAACTGCTTGATGCTGTGCGGGCGGGCGGTGCGGAGCTGTTCCTCGGCGTAGGCGCGGGTCTGGAGCAGGTACGGCACGGCGCTGACCGCGTATTCCTGCACGCTCACCGCGTCCGCCTCCAACGGGGCAAGTCCGAGGAACGGCTTGCTGTTCATACATGCACAGCCCCGCGAGTTCCAGCAACGTCAGGCCCGCCTGCTGCCGCCGATAGGCCAGCTCACTGGCGTACAACTCCCGCGCGGACAACCACTCCCAGTCGATGAGCATCCTGGTGGTGCCCTTCTCGCCGCTTCCGCTCCCGCCTTTTCCGCTGGTGCCGCTCATACGGATCTCCTCTCCACGTGGTCGGTCGTGCTGGTGCTATGCGCCCCTGAGTTCAGGGGAATTCCGCGTGCCGGGGCGCCACGTCCCCTTGTCCGGACTCGAACCGGAGTCATCGGGCCTGCCCGCACGCATGAACGGAGAGTGTGCGGGGCCGCCCGGGCTCTTCCTGACTGAGCTACAAGGGGGAGTTCATGAATCAAAGGGACGGCTGGGTTCCTGTCGGGGGCAGGTCCAGCAGCGCACCACGGCTGTCGGCAACGCGCAGCGCGTCCGACAACGCCGTGCACAAGTGCGTCACCATGCCGTGGAGTTCGGTCTCCGACGGAGCCGCCTCCCCGAGCGTCTTACGCACGAAACCCAGCAGCTCCCAGCCCATCCCGAGCTGCACCGACTCCATCTCGTCCGCCAACCGCCACAACGCCGACGACGCGCCACCCCCCTCCAAGGCCAGGTAACACGCCCGCCCACCAGGCCCCACCCACGGAAGCAACCGGTCGCCGCTCACTGGCGGTACCCGTATTCGCCCGTGTCCCCGGTGAGCGACCGCCAAGCGGAACCCGCTCCCGCCCGTGGTCGCCGAATATCCGTAAGCTCTCGCATGTCCGTCTGCTTTCCTCAGGTCCGCCACGCCCCGGGCCCGGTGCCACGGTTGCCGGAGTTCGTACGGTTCCATCGAACCGTCGGGGGTCTTTCTCGTGGGGAGCCGGACAAGGGGCCAGGGGAGGGGCCAGACTGGTCCACGAGGGGGCCAGAATGAATGACGATGAACGGCGCCGACAGTTCGGTGCCTACCTCGCGGGGCTTCGACAGCTCACCCGAAAGTCGCAAAGTCAACTGGCGTCTTGCCTTTCCGAGTTATCCGGTACGGCGTCGGTCACGCGCCACGAGGTTTCGCGCTGGGAGCGAGGCGCACGTATCCCTCTTGCGTGGCTGCCTGACCTGGCCCGCGCACTGGATACGCCTCTTGCTGAACTGGAACGCGCCGCCGAGTACACGCGTGATCGGACAGGCGCGGCTTGGCCCGGACGCGGAATCGCACCGCCCGTGCGAGCTGTCCACCGGCGGACAATGGCCCTTACCGTTGACGGTGACGGTCTGGCGGGTGCGGCCATCGGCGGAGCGGAGGGCACTGAAGTGGACAGACGACGGTTCCTCGGAGTGGTCGCCACGGCTACGGCCGGGTCGGGCACGCTGGCGGAGATCGCCGAAGCGCGTCAGGGCATCGACTCCGCGCTCTCCGGCTCGGACGCCGGCGATCTCGCCTACCTGGAGGGCGCGTTCGAGCGGCACCGCGGCGGCTACCGTGGTCGCGCACCCGCGGTGGTGCTCGGCCAGATGCGCGGCGACCTCGACCTGTTGCGGGCGGTGCTGAATCGTCCGCACACGGCGGCCACCCGTACCCACCTGGCCCGTATCGCGGCCGGGATCGTCGGCCTGGTGGCGATCATCCAGCATGACCGTGGGGACCAACGCGAAGCTCATCGCTGGTTCACCACCGCCGAACGGGCGGCCCAGGAGTCCGGCGACCGCCACATGCTCGCCTGGGCGCTTGCGCGGCACGCGATGGTCCCGCTCAACTACGGTGCCCCTGAAGCCGCCGCCGACCTTGCGCGTCGGGCCGGAGCCGCGGCCGGCCGGGCTCCTTCCGCGTCGGCGGCGCTCGCCGCCGCGGTCACCGCGAGGGCGCTCGCCTCGAACGGCGACCGGCAGGGCGCGTTGCGCGAGGTGGCCGCCACGCGCACCATCGCCGAGCAACTGGAGGGGGCGGAGACGGCCGACACCTGGTTCGGCTATCCGATGCAGAAGCACCACGTCCACCTCTCGCAGGCGTTCACCCTGTTGGGGAATACGCAAGAGGCGTACGACGAACAGGATGCCGCCCTCGGGCTGACCCGGGCGCCGTCCGTGATGACCCGCGCCCTGCTGGACATCGACAGGGCGACGTGCATGAGCACCGAGGGCGACCCCGCTCATGCGGCCGAGAAGGCGGCAGGGGTGTGGGAGGCGCTGCCGACGGCGTACCGCGGCGGGCTCGTGCGCGAACGCACCTCGACACTGTGCGACACGATCGCGGACACGGCGCCGACCGTGGCCCAGGAACTGCGCGCCGCACTCGTCTAGTGCGGTGACGGTGAAGGTTCGCCGGGTTGGCGGTCGCGACGGTCGGGTGTGCGGTGACGTCCGATCCGATCGCTGGAGGCGCGGTGGCCGGGCCTGTCCGTGTACGCGGACCGACCGACCAGGAGGGACCGAGGCCCACTTTGGTCCGCTGCGGCAGTTCACCCCGGCCGGCTCCCACCACCGCAGCCACCCCGCGCAAACCCGGGCACCTCACCGCTACCTGCGCCGGCGCAACAGCAACGCCCGCCACCCCGACGTACCTCGCCGCCCCACGCGAGGAACGTGCCCGCCCCCGCAGCGAAAAAGGCATCTGCTGGGGCGGACGTTCCACTCAACACCGCACCCTGACCCACCGCGAACAGCAGCCCCCGAGCACCGAAGGGGGCCGGTTCAGGAGCAGCACAGCGACAGAAGGACGGCTCAGGGGGCGGACGGCTCGATCTCCCCCGCGAAGACGATGACCTGGTCGATGAGGCTCCGCCGCAGATGGACGACGTCCGTTCCCGCCAGGCGGGGGCCTCCGTCCGGCATGGTGAAGACCCACTGGTACCGGGCCCACTCGTCAGGCATGTCCACCGCTGAGCAGCGCACCATCGTGCCGGTCCCCGCCGGGTGGCGCCGGATGTCCAGCACGAACCGCTCGACCGCCGCGATTCCTTCGCTGCGGCCCAACGGCCCCCAGAAGACCACGTCTGAGGTCAGGGCCTGGGAGAGCAGGGCGGTCACATAGTTGTCGTCCGAGGCGTTGAACGCCGAGATGAACGTGTCGATCGCGGAGCGAGCGGTCTCTTCCTGCATGCCCCCAGTAATACCAGCCGTTTCGCGTGCGCTCCTCCCGCGAGCCGCCTTCCGATCACGGTGGACCATCCGGTCACAGCACTGGCCAGGGCCGCACGCCAGGTGCGGGTCGGCGCCGGACATCAGGTCGGCGCCGGGCCATTACGTCCGCGCCGGGCGGCCTCGGCCGGCCGGGCATCGTACGCGGCGCGGGCCGTGCGCAACGGTCCGCGTGGGCCGTGGACCAGCCGGGGATCGGGGCGGTGAGCACGCCTGCTTCGCGGCCGTGGCAGCCGCTCGCCCCGGCCACGCGGAGCGCACCTCCCTGCTGACGGGTCCGGGACCCGTCGCCCACGCCGACGTGGCGGCCGAGCTGACCCGCGCCCTGGGCCGGGCGATCGCGTACCGCGGGGTGACGCCCGACGGGCACGGCGAAGGAATGATCGAGGCGGGGCTCCCCGAGCAGGTCGCCGGCCTCCAACGCGCCCAGCTCTTCTGGCTGCTCGCCCGAGGGAGACGCCGCTTGGCACTCCGATGACATCGTCGCCCTCACGGGCAGCGGTCCCCCGCGATCTGCGCACCTACGTCACCGACCGCGTGACCGCTTTCCGGTGGACCTAGAGACCTGTATCCCCGCGGTCGGCGCTTCCCGGGAGGAAAGACGCTTCTCCGGCCTACGGTTCACCCGCGCCTGCGGGGCTGGGGCTACCCACCGGCGGCGGCTCAGGGCCGGTGACCTCCTCGGGCAGATGCATGCGCAGCATCACCCGGTCCACGGCGGCGGGCGAGAGGCGGCCGCGGGTGAGGAGCGAGCCCACCACCATCACCGCGAAGGCGACCGGCACCGTCCAGGCGGCCGGTTCCTCCAGGAGCGCGGCGCCCCAACCGTGCCCGGGGCCGCGGACGCTGGTGACCACGACGGCCACCGCGGCCAGCCCTCCCCCGGCGACGAGCCCGGCCAGCGCGCCGCGGTCGGTGAGCCCGCGCCACCAGATCCCGAGCACCAGCAGCGGGCAGAAGGAGGAGGCGGCGACCGCGAACGCGAGCCCGATCGCGTCGGCGACCGGCAGCCCGGACGTCATCGTCGCCATCACCAGCGGGGGCACGCCCGCCACCAGGGACGCCCAGCGGAAGCCGCGCGCCGACCCGCGCAGCAGGTCCTGCGAGACCACCGCGGCCACCGACACCGTCAGCCCCGACGCGGTGGAGACGAACGCGGCGAAGGCCCCCGCCGTGGCCAGCGCGGCCAGCAACCGCCCGGCCTCCCCGCCCTGCACGACCTGCGGCAGCACCAGAACGGCGGTGTCGGTCCGCCCGGTGAGCAGGAGTTGGGGCGCGAACACCCGGCCGAGTGCCCCGTACACCGGAGGCAGCAGGTAGAAGACGCTCAGCAGCACCAGGACCAGCAGCGTCGTACGGCGCGCGGCCTGCCCGTCCGGGTTCGTGTAGAAGCGCACGAGGACGTGCGGCAGGCCCATCGTGCCGAGGAAGGTGGCGAGCAGGATCGAGTACACCGCGTACAGCGGGTGCCCGCGGCCGCCCGCGCCGGACAGCGGCCGGGCCCACTGCGAGCCGGTCGCGGGCGCGAGGCCCACCTGGTGCGGCACGGGCACCCCGGCGGGGAAGGTGAGCCGCGCCCCGGCGGCGGCGGAGTGCTCGCCGACCGCGAGCCGTACGGTCCGGGTACGGCCGCCGGTCCCCAAGTCGCCGCCGCCCGAGGGGTTTCCGGCCTCCTCGGTGCCCGCTCCTGCGTCGGCGCCCGCAGCCACGGCAGTGCCCGCGCCCGCGCCAACGGCCGAACCCGCCTGCGCGCCCTCGGCCTTGTACGTCCTGCCGTCCAGGCCGCCGCTGACCGCGATCGTCACCGGTGCGCGCACGTCGAAGCGCACCGGGTCCTGGATACGCACCACCGTGGTGTGCGGGAAGCGCGGCACGTCGGGCCCGGTCAGCGCGGGCGACCCGGCGGTCCGCCAGGCCATCACCAGGAACAGCGCGGGCACCGCGATCGCGATCAGCTTCAGCCAGAAGTGCAGGCCCTGGACGAGGGTGACGCTGCGCATGCCGCCCGCCGCCGACACGACGACCACCGCGACCGCGACCACGACCGCGCCCGCCCACCGGGGCGCCCCGGTCACCGTCTGCAACGTGAGCCCCGCGCCCTGGAGTTGGGGCGCCAGGTAGAGCCAGGCGATCACCGCGACCAGCACGCTCGCCACCCGGCGCACCGCGGTGGAGCCGAGCCGCTCCTCGGCGAAGTCCGGCAGCGTGTACGCGCCCGAGCGCCGCAGCGGCGCCGCGACCAGCAGCAGGAGGACCAGATAGCCGGCCGCGTAGCCGACCGGGTACGCCAGCATGTCCACGCCGTACGCCATCACCAGGCCCGCGACGCCGAGGAAGGACGCCGCCGACAGGTACTCCCCGCTGATCGCGCTCGCGTTCCACAGCGGCGAGACCTCGCGGGAGGCCACGTAGAAGTCCGAGGTGGCGCGGGACAGCCGCAGCCCGTAGACGCCGACGGCGACGGTCGCCACGAGTACGGCGGCGAGCGCGGCGAGCCCGAGCGCGGGGTTCACCCGGCACCGGGTCGGGAAGCGGACGGGCCGGGCCCCTCGGGGGTGGGGGCGGCGGACCCGGAAGCGGCGGAGCCTGGAGTGGCGGAGTCTGGAGCCGCAGCCCCGGAAGCGGCGGAGCCTGGAGCGGCCGAGCCCGGAGCCGCAGACCCGGAAGCGGCGGACCCGTGCTCCGTGAAGTGCGGCTCCACTCCGTCCGAACCAGCCTGCCCACCAGAGGAGTTCTGGGCTCCATCCGGCTCCTGCGAAGCCACCGTCGGGTCCGGCCCGCGCAGCAACTCCGTGAAGTCCCGCTCCACCCGTTCCGCGTGCCGGACGTGGAACCAGGCCATCCCGAGCAGCACCGGATACGCCACCACCCCGAGCAGCAGCCAGGCCAGCCGGAAGCCGAAGACCTCGGCGGTGCGCAGCCCGGGCAGCAGCGCGAACGCCGCGGGCACCCCGCCGAGCACGACCGCGAGCACCGTCAACACGCCGAGTGCGAGCCGTAGTTGGTCGCGGACGAGGGAGCGTACGTAGACCTGGCCGAGCCGGGGCTGCGCGTGCAGGTCGGCCGGTCTGGCGCGCGCCGACCAGCCGCCGGGGCGGTGCCGGCGCGGGCCCGACACCGCGGTGCGGCGGGGCGGCGGCGGTTGCGGCTGGTGGCCGCCGATCACGGCCGGCCGCCCGGCCCGGGCCGCGGCGCCCACCGGGTCAGCAGGTCCCGCAGCTCGCGCGAGTGCCTCCTGCTGACCGGGAGTTCGCCGCCGGCCACCCGTACCGTCCAGTGCCCGGCGTCCGAGCGCAGTTCCTCCACGTGTCCGAGCGCCACCAGGAACCGCCGGTGTATGCGCAGGAATCCGTGCGGGCCCCAGCGCTCCTCCAGCACGGCCAGCGGGATACGGAGCAGGGGCGCGCCGCCGCGCGTGTGCAGGCGTACGTAGTCGCCCTGGGCCTCGACGTAGGACACCTCGTCGCGGGAGACGAAGCGGGTGACGCCGCCCACCTCGACGGGTATGCGCTCGTCGGACCGGTCCGGTTGCCGGACGGGTCGGTCCGGGGGCGGCGGCCAGCCCGACGGCATGAGCCGGTCCGGGGCCGAACGGTCCTGCGCCGGGAGGGCGTTGGGGTCGGGCGGAGATGCGGGTGCCGGGTCGGATACGGGTGAGCCGGGGGCGCCCGGGGCCGTGCCGCCGCTCTCGATCAGCGCGGCCACCCGCCGTACCGCCTCCGCCAGGCGCTGCGGGCCGACCGGCTTGAGCAGGTAGTCGCAGGCGTTGAGGGCGAACGCCGACACCGCGAAGTCCTCGTAGGCGGTGACGAACACCACCGCCGGCGGGTGCGCGAACCGGCCGAGCACGCGCATCAGGTCCAGGCCGTCCAGCCCGGGCATGCGGATGTCCAGGAAGACCGCGTCGGTGCTGCCGTCCTCCAGCAGCCGCAGCGCCTCCTCGCTGCCGCCCGCCGCCAGCACCCGGCCCACCCGCCGGTCGCCGCGCAGCAGATACGTCAACTCCTCCAGCGCGGGCGGCTCGTCGTCCACCGCGAGGACCTGCAGCGGTCTCACGAAGCGTGCACCCCGTTCCGGTACTTGGGCACCCTGACGTTGATCTTCGTCCCCGCACCCCGTGCGGTCTCCACCACCAACCCGTACTCGTCGCCGAACACCGCGCGCAGCCGTTCGTCCACATTGCCCAGGCCCAGCGAGTCCCCGCCGGCCTTCCCGGCGAGCTGTGCGCGCACCTGCTCAGGGTCCATGCCCACGCCGTCGTCCTCCACACTGATCCGGCACTCCGCACCGGCGTCCTCGGCCCGGATCGTGATCCGGCCCGAACTGGCCTTCGGGCCGAGGCCGTGCCGTACCGCGTTCTCCACCAGCGGCTGCAGGCAGAGGAACGGCACCGCCACCGGCAGCACTTCGGGGGCGATCAGCAGGTCCACCCGCAGCCGCGCGCCGAACCGGGCGCGCTCCAGGCGCAGATAGCGGTCCACCGAGTGCAACTCCTCGGCGAGGGTGCTGAACTCGCCGTGCCGGCGCAGGCTGTACCGGGTCAACTCGGCGAACTCCAGCAGCAGTTCGCGGGCCTGGTCCGGGTCGGTGCGGACGAAGGACGCGATCGCGGTGAGTGAGTTGTAGACGAAGTGCGGGGAGATCTGCGCGCGCAGCGCCTTCAACTCCGCCTCGATCACCCGGGTTCTGGACCGGTCCAGCTCGGCGAGTTCGAGCTGCGAGATCATCCAGTGCGCGACCTCGCCCGCGGCCCGGACCAGCCCCGCCGACACCTGCCGCGCGTACACCGACAGCGCGCCCACCACCAGGCCGTCCACCACCAGCGGCACCACCACGGCGCTGCGCACCGGGCAGTCCAGGTCTTCGCACGCGATCGCCTCCGCGGGCACCACCCACGGACGGCCGGCGTCCATCGCGTCCTTCGCGTGCGCGACCGCCTGAGCCGCGTGCCTGCGCCCCGGGCCCTCCCACGCGAGGAGGGTCTCCTCCCCCACCACCGCCAGCGCCGGCGTGCCCAGCAGTTCCCTCAGATGGCGCGCCGCCCGCTTCGCGGAGTCCGCGTTCAGGCCGTCCCGCAGGGGCGGCGCCGCCAGTGACGCCTGGTGCAACGTCGCGAACGCCGCCCGGTCCGCGGGCGTGCCGAACCCCCTTCGCCCCCGCACCAGCCAGAACAGCGCCGCCGCGGCGCCCGCGATCACCAATGCGACCGACACCACGGTGATCACCGAGCTCATATTTCGCATTATGACCACACCGGCTCACCCGTAACAGAGCCGTGCGCCATCTTCCCGTGCGTCCTCGCGGCAGTCCGTCGCCGGCGGGGCGCGGACGGAGTCGCCGGGCCCAGGGGCCGCGAGGCGCCGCGCCGTCCTAACGGATCGTGCTCCGGGGGCCGACAGAGCGGGAGGGGGTGGGGCCGTCGCTGGCGGCGACGATGCGCGAGGTGGGGGCGGCGGACCCGGGGGTTTCGGGGGCGGGCCCCTGGACCGCGAGTTCGCGCAGCAGCTGGCGCAGGCGGAGCAACGGCCTGGTCACCGCGGGAAGTACGGTCCCGGGTGCGGGCCGAGCCGCGAGCATGGCGGCGTCGGCGGCCCGAAGCGCCCGCTCCACCTCCGCGGCCGGCCGGCTCTGCGGACTCGGCGCGAGCGCGAGCGCGGTCGCGGCGTCGGCGAGCGCCCGCGCGGCGGCGGCGAGGTGCGGCGCCGGCGGCAACCCGGGGGCACGCCGCGGCCCCACCGCGAGCGCCCTGATCTGCCGGGTGACGGCGGCGTAGAGCGTGAGCCGGTGCCGCATCACCCGGGGGTCGTTCCCCCAGACCAGCGGCCTGGTCAACGGCCTTGCCACCAGAGCGAGTTGCTGAAGCCGGTGGTCGACCACCCGCACCTGCGCGTCCAGTCCGGGCGCCTCCGCGGCCGGCTCGCCCGCGAGTTGCGCCGCGCAGGCCCGCAACAGCTCGCCGAGCGCGGTGTAGTAGCCGACCCGTGCGCTGTAGACGGTGTCCCGGGTGCTGGTCGGCAGGACGACCAGCGCGACGCCGATCCCGATCGCCGCCCCTATCGCGGTCTCCTCCAGCCGCAGCATCAGCAACCCGGCGGTGAACTCGTGCAGTTCGCTGTAGAGCTGGGAGACCATGATCGTGACGAAGAAGATCATGGCCGCGTAGGAGATGCTCACCAGGTAGAACCCGCAGGACATGCTGAGGATGATGACCGTGATGATCCAGTAGGTGTGCCCCGCGGTGAGGTGGGCGAGGCCGATGCCCGCGCCGAGCCCGACCAGCGTGCCGACCACGCGGTTGCTCGCCTTGATGAACGTCTCGGAGCGGGTCGCGGTGCCGGTGAAGGCGATGAACGTCGCGATCACCGCCCAGTAGTAGCGGGCCTGCGACAGCTCGCGCCCGACGAGGATCGCGAGGGTGCCCGCGACCGCGACCTGGACCGCCTGCCGGGTGGTGAGCGAGAGCTTGCCGAGCGGGTTCCAGCGGCTGCGCGCGCTGACCGAGAAGGCCACGGCGGCGGACCCGGGCAGCGCCCCCATCGCGAGCGTGACCGCGGGTTCGAAGACCTCCTCGCCGTCGACGGCCGTGTCGGGCACCCCGGCCTGCCCGGTGAGCGTGGTGAACTCCCAGGCGGCGGTGGCCAGATGGTGGGCGAGGCAGTCGACGTCCCGCAGTGCGGACCGGTTCGCCGCCGAGGCCGAGGCCGAGGCCGGGGCCGACGCAGGGGCCGAGGCCGGGAACGGGGCCGGCGCGGGGGCCGGGGCCGGGTCGGTCCGGCCCGCCTCGTCGTACCGGTCGACAAGCCTGCGCGCGGCCCGCCCGGCCGCGTCATAGTCGCTGCCGGCCAGATGATCGGCGATCCTCGCCGCGTCCGCGATGTGCCGCGCGTCGGTCCCGGCCATCGCGTCAGCGGCGGTGGCCAGCGCGTCGATCGCGAGATGGGCGTCGAGCACCCGGCGCCGTACGGTCGCGGCCGAGAAGCCCTGCGGGATCGCGCCCGGCGTGCCCGACCAGCCCTCTATCACCAGCGCGGTCTCGGCCAGCCGGAGCTGCCGCGAGTGCAGCTTGCGGCGCAGCCGGGCCAGTCGGCGCGCGTCCCGCGGGTCGGCCTCCAGCAGGTCGGCGCAGACCCGGGCGACCGAGCGGGCCCGGGCGCCGAACGCCCGCCGGACCCGGGCCAGGGTGCGCTGCGCGTGCGTACGCAGCACCGTCGTCATCAGCAGCAGCACCCAGGCGGCGGCGATGGCGACCGCGATCAGCAGGGAGGGGAGTTGGGCGAAGGTGGCGCCGAGGAAGGACGCGAAGAAGTAGCCCATCCAGATCATGAAGCCGTAGAAGAAGAACGGCATGCCGAATCTGCGGATGAAGACGGCCACGAACATCACGGCGACGAAGACCGCGAGCTTGGTGTCGGTGTGCTTGGCCACGCAGACCCCGACGGTCATGCCGGCGCCGAGCGCGACCGGGAAGAACACGGCGGTGGCGATCTTCCGCCGGGCTCCGGCGGCGTCGCCCAGCGCCATCGAGCCCATCATCGCCATCATGGTGCCGAGCAGCATCACCACGAGGGTGCCCTGCGGTCCGCGGTCGGTGACCCGGCCGTACACGTACTCGATGCCGAGCGTCGTGCTCATCGCGACCGCGGCGGACAGCGCGGAGCGCAGCCGCTGAAGTCCCGGGTCGGAGCCGACCACACGGTCCCACGTCTCGGATATCCAGCCGGTAGCCGCCATACGTGTCCAGTGCCCCTCTCGCCGTGCCCTCGCTGCCGTCGGTGCCCGCACCCACCGCGGGCACCGCACGGGTGCCACGCGGGTTCCGCGGTTCGCGCGGTGCCCGCGGCCGTCGGTCCAGCCGTACTCGCCGGTGGCGCAGGTGATGCAGGTGGCGCAGGCGACGCCCCGGTTCCGGCGTCCGTCCTGCCCTACGCTGCCCTGGTCGGGCCCTGTCACGGCTCCCCGCCGTGCGCTCCCCGGGCCACCGACAATCATCGGTATAATGCCGATATTAACATGCATCGTACCGGTATTGGAGCGAGACCCGTGAGCGTGGACGGCAGCCTTGAGGCGCTTGACGTGATCGAACGCCAGACCGCGGTGCTGGTGCGCAACTTCGAGATGTTCTACCGCCGCACCGACATCCACGACGATCTGGACCGGGCGGAGTACCTGCTGCTGCGCACGCTCTCCGAGGTCGGGCCGCAGGACATCAACACGCTGGCCGCCTCGCTCGGCCTCGATCCGTCCACCGCGGGACGGCAGGTCTCGGCGCTGTGCCGGCAGGGCCTGGTCGAGCGCGCGGCGGCCGCCACCGACCGCCGGCGCAGCATCATCACGCCGACCGCCGCCGGGCTGCGCCGCATGGACGCGGTCCGCACCGCCCGCGCGGAGAGCCTGGCCGACATGCTCGGCGGCTGGACCGAGGAGGAACTGCACACGCTGGGCGCGATGTTCGCCAAGTACAACGGTGCGGTGGCTCGCAAGTTCCTCGCCGATGCCCATGCCGATGCCGATGCCGGTGTCGGTGTCGGTGTCGATGCCGACGCCGAAAGCGCGCCCGCGCCCGTCAACGCCCGCTGACCGTAAGCCCGTTGGCGGTCGGGCCGCACCGCGCCGCCGTACGGCCGGTGCTCTCCGACCCGCTCCGACCCGCTCCGCCGTGCGTCCGGGCGGCTCACAGCGCCGACTTCGAGACGTACGACGTGCTCCACGTCGCCTTGCCGCCCTCGTACGCGGTCAACTTCCCCGACACGAAGCGGTAGTCGACGCTGCCCGTCGCGCCGGTCCCGTCGACGGGCACGTCGAAGCCGCCGGTGATCCGCTTCGCCGCGCTGGCGCCCTCGATGGTGCCCGACGGGCCGGGCGGTCGGTCGTTGAAGTAGAAGTCGCCGCCGGAGGTGTGGCAGAAGGCGTACTCCTCCGCCCCGTCCGTGCGCCGGTACACCGCGAGCAGTTCGGTGCCCTCGCGGTACTTCGCCGGAAGCACTTCGAGCAGCACCTCCGGGCAGACGGTGCCGGCCCGGACGGTGGCCGTGGCCTTCGCGGGCTCCCCCGCGGACGTGCTCGCGGCCGTACTCGCGGCCGGGTCGGACGGCACCGGGGAACCGTACCCCGACCCCGACCCCGACCCGGACCCGCCGAACATCGCGTCCCAGTGCGAGACCAGCAGCACGATCCCCGTGACCACCGCCGCCACGACGAGCAGCAGGCACCCGCAGCCGATCACCTCGTCCTTGGTGCTCGGCGCGGGCCTTTCCGCCCCCTCGGCGGCGGTGCGCGAGCCGGCGGTACGGGCCGGGGTGCGCGCAGTGGTGCGAGGCGGGGTACGGGGTGGCTTGCGGCCCGATCCGGAGCGGGGCGCGCCGGGGCGCGGGCTCAGCGTGGCGGGGCGGCTCGGCTTGGGACGTTCGAGCGCGTCCGCGAGACCGGGGACGCCGGTCACCAGATCGGCCTTCGGGGTGCCGTCCGGGTGGAAGAGGTCGGGCAGCAGCCGGACCATGTCGGGCGTGGCCCGGAGCCCCGGCGGCCAGCCGACCCGGCGCAGCACCTCGTCGGACGGCTCCCCGAGAACGCCGCCCGGGTCGCGGGCGGTCCGGCCGGGACCGCCCGAGCCGCTCTTCGCGGCGGGCCGGGGCCCGGTCCCTTTGCGCTTCGCGGCGCCCTTGGACCCGCCCTTGGGCCCACCCTTCGAACCGGCGGCCGCGCCAGCCCCCCGTCCAGTCGCGGCCGCCGGGGCCGCGGGGGCCGCTGGCGCGGCGGGCGCCTCCGTACGCTCGCTGCGTTCGGTGCCGCAGATGTCGCACACGGCCGCGGCGGCGCCGTTGTACGTGTCGCACGCCGCGCACCGCCAGGTCGGCCCGGTCACGCGCGCCTCCGTCCCCCGCGCCACCGGCAGCCCACCGGGAACGATCCGCCCGTACGGCAGCGCGGCCACGGCCCCGCCGGCACCCGGCCGGGGGCGGGCCACCGCGGTCCCGGGCACACCGGCGGCCGGCCCGGGACCCGGCCGCACCTCCCGGGCCGGCCGGACCGCCCACCCGGCGAACCCGGGATACCCGGCTCACCCGGTCCGTCCGGCCCGTCCGGTCCGTCCGGTCCGTCCGGCGGCATCTCACACGTCCGCGTCGGTGAGGCGCCGGGTCACCCAGCACAGCAGCGCCTCGGTGGGCGGGGAGGCGGGGGCGGCCAGCCAGTCCGGGTCGTCCGGCGGTATCCGGGCGGGCCGTTCGGCCACCACCTTGCTGCCGTCGGTCCAGGCGGCGTCCTCGATTCCGTAGACACCCACCAGCGTCTGCACGAACCGCCAGGCGTCCTCGGCGTGTTCGGGTCCGATCACGGCGGCGACCGTGACGTGCCCGTCGTTGGGCCCCGCGTCGCCGGGCCGGAAGCGGAACACCAGCCGCAGTCCGCCCTCGCGGCCGAACGGGTGCCCGTAGACCGCGACGCACGCCTCGGGCGCCATCGACAGCTGGTTGCCGCCGGCCCACCGGAACTCCAGCCGCTGCCCCGCGGTGAGCAGCGCGTCCACGCCCTGCAACCTCACAGGCTGTTCGCGATCGTCTCGATGATCTCGTCCATCTCGAACTCCTCCAGCCCCTCGCCCGCTTTCGACGGAAAGTGCAGCGTGAGGTCCCACTCCTCGCCGATGGCCTCCTTCCAGGGCTCCTCCTCCGGCGCGAAGAGCACCAGCCGCTTCGCCGACTGCTCCATCACCGCCATCTGGCTGCGCGCGTAACCCCACTGCTCGAACAGCTCGTCCAGGCTCGCCGGGATGTCGCGCGGATACGTCTGCGTGCCCTCGCCGACGGTGCCCAACGGGTGCGCGGGCGCGTCGGTGAAGACCACGATCACGTGCCGGCGCCGGTCAAGGCCCTTCTCCCAGGGCGAGTTGACCGCGAGCGCGAGGGCTTCGAGGCCGGACTCGGGGTAGTCGCCGCCGCCGGTGGCGCGCAGCCCGCGGACGAACCGCTCGAACTCGGCCGCCTGTTCGGGCAGCCGCAGGAAGCCGGTCTGCTCGATCGCGTCGTCAGGGTTGTCGCCGAAGTCGCGGAACGCCACCACCCGCAGGCGCAGTTGGCTGATCTCCTTGCCCTTGCTCGCCATCATCCCGTGCAGCCGCTGGTGGAAGCGGAGCGAGCTCTCCTTCACGGCGTCCAGCACCGGGTTCATGCTGCCGGTGATGTCGATGCACATCACGATGTCGACGGCGTACTGCAGGTTCCCGCGGTACTTCTCGATCTCCGCGCTCATGGGTCCTTCCTCGGCTCAGGGGTGGTGGGGTGGCGGCCGGCTCGGCCACCGAGGTTGATCCGGACCCGGGACCGGGTGGGTGCGGGGGCGGGCGGCACGGACGGCGGCCCGGTACGGTCGGCGGCGGGCGCGCCCGGTCCCGGGTCCGGGTCCAGGTCCGGGTCCGGAACCGAAGAAGCGTCGCGAGGAAGACCGGCGGGCGAACCGGGCGATGTATCAGGCGAGTTGCCGGCAGACCTGCCGGCGGGCCCTTCTGCGGGCCGGTCGGATGACCTGTCCGGCAGGTTGACCCGCAGCCGGCTCTCCCGGTGCGGCTCGCCCAGCGCGCACACCCCGGGGTCCCGCAGCGCCGCGAGGAACTCCTCCGCGCTGGGCCGGTCCCCCGGCTCCCGCGCGGCCATCGCCTTGACCAGGCGCCGCATCGGGGTGCTCAGCCGGGGGTCGTACGCCAGCGGCTCACCGGAGTTCACCGCGTCGGCCGGCGAGCCGAACCGCTCGCCGTAGCTGGGGAGTTCGCCGGTCAGCCAGAGGTGGGTGATCAGGCCGAGCGCGAAGACGTCGACCGCCGTGGTGAGGTCGGCGCCGTCGACCGACGCGGCGCCCTGGACGTAGCGCCGCCACTCCGGGGCACCGTAGAGCGAGTCGCCGGCGATCTCCTCGCGGCCCGGCGGCTCCCCGGCCACGTAGGCGTCGTCGAAGTCGATCAACTTGGCGGTGTGGAAGGCGGTTTCGGCGCGCTTCCGGACCAGCACGTTGGCGGGCTTGAGGTCGCCGTGCACCACGCCGATGCCGTGCAGCATGCGCACGCTGGCGCCCAACGTCTTCAGCAGGACGGCCAGTTGGTGCGGGTCGAGGGTGTGCGGGTGGTCCAGGGTGCTGGTGTCGATCCGCTCGGTGACCTTGTAGTAGGTGCTGCCCTGGTGGAAGAAGTCGGTGGCGAGCACCAGGTTGCCCGCGCCCGGGGCGTCCGGCCGCAGCAGTTCCATCACGGCCCGGTGCCGCGCCTCGAAGTGCCGGCAGGTCTCCATCCGGATACGGCGGCTCTCCGCGCTCCCGCCGCCGCCCTCCCGGGGCCGCTTGGGCTCCAGGAACCGCTTGAGGAAGTACTGCCCGCCGTCCTTCTCGGCGAACGCCCACACGCACTTGCCACCGCCCGCGTTGGTCGGGTCGGTGGCGACCAGGTAGCCGCCGACCACGTCGCCTCTCTTCACGCGCCCGCCTCCGGCCCCGCCGGCGGCACCACACGCCGCTCCGGCCGCTGTGCGGGCAGTACGGGCGGCAGCGGCGGCATGTACCGCTCGTAGCCGGGCCGGTACGCCCGCCAGGTCTCCTCCTGCCAGTGCCGCAGCGCGTCGAACCCGGCCGTGCCCGCGCCGAACCCGCCTCCCCCGTCCGGCACTTCGGCCCCCGCCCGGCCCGCCTCCCGATCCCCGCCGTACCGCTCGGGGAAGGTGGCGACGTATGCCGCGACCACCGCCCGGTACCGCTCGCGGAACGCCTCGCGCAGCGCCCGGAAGTCCGGGAAGCCCAAGGCGGCGAGACCGAGCGACGCGTCGTCGGCGGTGTACGCCTGCACCGCCGTCCGCAGCCGCGCCGCCCAGTCGGCCATGTCCCCGGCCCGGCCGAGCGTGCTCAGCAGCAGGTACTCGAAGAGCGCGGGCGTGTGCACGTAGCCGAAGAAGCCGTCGGTGCCGGCGAGCAGCACGCACGGAAGCGCGAACTCCCGCCTCCCGGACGCAGGTTGGGCGTCGACGGTGAAGTCGCGGTCGGCGCAGACCACGTTCGTCATCGGCGGGTCCTGGCGGAGCTGGTCGAGCGCGTCGTCCTCGGTGGTGTGGTCCCGGGTGAGCGCGTGCAGTCCGCTGCCGGGCAGCAGGGCGTACGACCGGGAGTCGCCGGCCCACAGGGCGCGCCAGCTCACCCGGTCGGGGCCCAGGCGGTAGGCCACGGCGGACAGCGTGGTGGGCAGGGCGCGCCGCATGGAGCCGGTGATCTTGCCGCGGGCGGGGGGCGCCGCGGCGCGCAGGGTGCCGCGCAGATGCTCGGCGAGCCGGTCCGCGGTGTCGGGTTCGCCGTGCTCGACCAGGCGCTGGAACCAGCGTTCGGTGCCGAGCCTGGCCGCCCGGGCGCCCACCCACGCCCCGGTGTACGTCCGCCCGTCCGCCCCCTGCCAGGCCGGTGCCGCCCCCGAGCCGCCCGACCCGTCGAACACGGCCAACAACCCCGCCCCGCTGGGCACATGGTGCAGCACCAACGGTTCCGCGTCCTCCCCGTGACCAGGCCGCCGCTCCGTCCACACGCCCAACAGCCGCACCCCGTCCGCCCGCCCGGCCCACGACGACTCCCCCGGCCGCGCCCCCACGGCAAGGTGCTGCGACGCACTCATCCGTCAGCCCCTCCGCCGTCCCGACCGCTCCGCTCCACCCCCTTTACCTACCGCCGCTCCAACGGGACCCCTCCCGCGCCCGCACCCCAGGAGCGCGCGGGGGTAGCGCCCAGGCGTAGCTCCGGGGGGAGAACGGCGCGGCCCCGAACGGGCGCGGGGAACGGCGCGACCAGCCCCCACCGCCAGGTGGTCCCTCAACCGACAGCACCACCCACCCCGGAGGGTCAGGGGCGGACCAACACCTTCAGGGCCTCGCGGTCGTTCATCGCCCGGTACCCGTCGGCGATCTCCTCCAGGCCGACCGTACGGTCGAAGACCCGCCCGGGCGTGATGGAGCCGTCCAGCACGTGCGGCATCAGCTCCTCGATGTACGCCCGCGCGGGCGCCACCCCACCCGTGAGCGTGATGTTGCGCATGAAGTCGGGGAACCCGAACGGGACTTCGGAGAACTGCGGCGCACCGACCCGGCTGATGGTGCCGCCGGCCCGCACCACCCCGAAGCTCTGCACGATCGCGTCCTTGAGCCCGACGCATTCGAGCACCTTGCGGGTCCCCTCCCCCCGGGTCAGCTCCCGCACGCGGGCGACGCCCGCCTCACCCCGCTCGGCCACCACCTCGGTGGCACCGAAGTCGCGCCCGAGGTCGGTGCGGGCCTTGTGCCGCCCCATGAGAATGATCTGCTCGGCGCCCAGCAGCTTCGCGGAGATCACCGCGGCCAGCCCCACCGCGCCGTCGCCGACGACGGTGACGCTGTCACCGCGGCCGACCCCCGCGGTGCGCGCCGCGTGGTATCCGGTGCAGAGGACGTCGGAGAGCGTCAGCAGGTCCGGCAGCAGCTCCGAGTCCTCCGTGACCGGCAGCCTGACCAGGGTCCCGTCGGCGTACGGCACGCGGGCGATCTGCCCCTGACCGCCGTCCACACCGTTCACGCCCCACTGCCCGCCGTGCAGGCAGGAGGTCTGCAACCCCTCCCGGCAGTACACGCAGGTGTTGTCGGCGTAGACGAAGGGCGCCACGACCACGTCGCCGGGCCGCAACCCGCGCACCTCGGAGCCGGTCTCCGCCACGACACCGAGGAACTCGTGCCCCATGTGGCGAGGGTTGTCCGTGGGCGGCAGCGACTTGAACGGCCACAGGTCGCTGCCGCAGACGCAGGACAGCACGATCCGTACGACCGCGTCGGTCGGGTTCTTGATCTCGGGGTCGGCGACATCCTCGACGCGTATATCGTCGGCCGCGTACAGCAGTGTGGCGCGCATGAGCAGGTGTTCCTCACGGTGTCTGGGATGTCCCGGGTGATCCGGGTGATCCGGGTGATCCGGGTGATCCGGGTGATCCGGGTGATCCGGGTGATCCGGGTGATCCGGGTGATCCGGGTGATCCGGGTGATCCGGGTGATCCGGTGCGGGGGTCGGCGGGGCGGCCGGCCGGGGTCGGGCGTCAGCGCGGTTCGAGCCCGAGCGTGGCGGTCCGGGCACCCTCGGTCAGGACGTGCTCGACGATGCCCGTGTAGCGCCCGTACTTCGTGCGATACGCGGCGTCCACGTCCGCGTACTCTCCGGGATCGGCGTCGCGGAACGCCACCTGCCGCCGTACGCCTCCGGCCTCGACGAGGCCCTCGTGCCGAGATCGCGTGCCCCGGTACCAGGGGCCGTCCGTGCCCTTCACCGAGCGCACGTAGAGGCGGTCCCCCACGCGCACCACCCACATGGTCACCGGTGCCCGCAGGGTGCCGTCGGCGCGTTCGGACCGCAGGTCGAGCTCCCCGGCCGTACCGATCTTCTCCAGGTCCGCGTCGTTCCAGTGCGTCATGCCCTCACTCCCTCAGAACCGTGACTGCCCCCTCATCCACGGTCACGCGATCCCGGCGCCCCGGCCAGCCGAACGCCCTCGCCCCCACCCTGCCGCCTCCGCCCACCCCCCAACCAGGCCGAGCCCACCCAGGGAACCCCCAGCGGGGGCACACCAGGACCCCCCACCGCCAGGTGCCCCCGGAACCGACAGAACCAGCCACCCCCGAGGGTCGGGGACGGCCATACTGTCTGCGGCGGATGGGTCATGCGTGACGGGTGAGGGATGCGCGAGTGCGCCTGGGTGCGAAGGTCGGCGAGCGCTACCGCCTGACGAAAGGCCCGATCCGAGGCGGCTCGGGCGAAGTCTGGCTCGCCCACGACGAGGAACTGGGCCGGGACGTCGTCCTGAAGAGGGTCCTGGGCGTCGAGAGCCCCACCGGCTTCGACCGGCTCCGCGCCGAAGCCCGCGTCCTCGCCCGTTTCAGCCACCCCCACGTGGTGACCCTGCACGACGCCGTCCGCGTCGGCCGGCGCAACCGCGCGACCACCTACCTCGTGATGGAGTACGCCCCCGGCGGCAGCCTGGACCACCGCCCGCCCCTGCCCCCGCACCTCGCCGCCCACCTCGGCGCGCAGATCGCGGACGCGCTGATCGCCCTGCACACGGAGGGCATCGTGCACGGCGACATCAAACCGGGCAACGTCGTGGCCACCGGCCCCCGCACCGTGAAACTCGCCGACTTCGGCGCCGCGTACCGGGTCGGCGGCAAGGAGACGATCACCCCGAACAGCGCGATCGGCTACACCCCCGACTACGCCGCGCCCGAAGTCGTCCGCGGGCAGCCCGAGCCCGCCTCGGACGTCTTCTCGCTCGCCGCGATGGTGTACGCCCTGATCAGCGGAGATCCGCCGCGGCCCCCGGGTGCGCCGGGCGCGGGATCGTACCGGCCGGGCCCGGAATCCCGGCGGAACGTCGAACTGACCGCCGACGTGGGCCCGTTGCGGGAGCCCCTGACCGCGATGCTGCGCCGCGACCCGGGCGCGCGGCCCAGCGCGGCCGAGGCGCTGGAGCTGCTGCGCGCGGCGGCCGGACCGGTCGCCGAACTGCCCGCGCTTCCCGACCCGTTGGAGCCGACGGAGCGCAGCAGCGGTACCGCGGAGGACCGTTCGGAGCCCGCCCGCTTTCCTCCCGGCCTGTTCCGCCCCGGCCTGTTCCGCCCCACCCCCTTGCGTCCCGGCCGATTCCTACGGGACCACCTGCGGTCGGTCGTCGCGGTCTCCGCGGCCGTGGTCGTGCTGGCGGCGGCCGCCGGAGTGTGGGCGGCGAGCGGCGGTTCGGGCGGGGCGTCGGCCGCACCCGGTTCCGCGCCCTCGGGCCGCCCCGCGCCGAAGGCGCCCACGTCCGCCGGCTCCGTCTCCGCGGCCCTCTTCGGCGACCAGCGCACCGCCGACCCCTGCGCGCTCGCGAAGCCCGCCGTGCTGGCGAAGTACGGCGACGCCGAACTCGACCCGGCATACGGCAACTTCGACCGGTGCGACGTCATCGTGGACACCAGGTCCGGGCCGGAGATCGACATCGAGGTGGAGTTCGTCGACGGCTCGGCGCAGCCCACCGGCACCGTGCACACCGCGGGCCGGGTGCGCGTCGTGGACGAGCCGGCGGACGGCGGCGAGTGCGACCGTACGCTCCTGCTCGACGGCGCCGCGGACACCGGCGGCGGCAACAGCGCCGGCAACAGCAACAGCGGCAACGGCGGCCACGACCACGGCGGGCGGCACCGTTCCACCAGCGTGCACGCCGTCGTCACCGCGAAGCCGGCCGACGACTCCGACCCCTCCTCCACCGTGCTGTGCGGCATGGCCGACACCGCCACCACCGCCGCGGTCGCCGCCCTCAACGCCGTGCCGACCGGCGGCCGACTCCCGCGCCGCACACCCGCGTTGCCCGCCGAGTCGCTGGTCGACACGGACGCCTGCACGCTGCTGACCGCGACGGCGCTCGAAGTCGTCCCCGGCATCGACGCCAACGACCCGGACGTCTCCTACGGCAACTGGGACTGCTCGTGGCAGAGCACCACCAGCGACATCGACGTCGACCTCGCCTTCGACCGAGGCGAGCCGCCCACCGCCGACGACGGCACCTCCACCCGCCTCGGCGGCCACCGCGCCTTCGTCGCCCCGCCCGACTCCGACGGCGACCACACCGCCGTGGTCGAGGTGGTCTACCGCACCTACACCGACGACCACGGCGACCGGCTCGCCGAGACCTTCGAGTTGGAGGTCAGCGGCTCGGGCGGCGACGCGAGGCTGCGCTCCATGGCGACCCGGCTCGCCGCCGCGGCCGCCGCCCGGCTCCCCACCCGCTGACCGGTCTGCGGAGGGGTCCCGCGCCGGCCGGGCACACTCGGACAAAGAGGTGCGCGACGAGAGTGGAAGGCGCACGGGGGACACCGCGGGGCCGTGCACCGGAGGGGAGCGCGCGGCCCACCCCCGCCGCCGATGAGGAGGAGACAGTGAACAGCCCGGACAGCCTCGCGCGGGGCGCCGCGCCCGCCAGCCCCGGCACGCTCCACGCCCGCACCGTGACCGGCGGCATCAAGGTGGCACCGCGCGCCGGGCTGGTGGTCAGGTTCGGCCGCGGCGAGCGCCCGGACGACGTGGACCTGCCGGTCGGCGAGGACGACCTGCGGGTCAGTCGCCGGCACGGCGAACTCACCTACCGCAAGCGCCAGTGGTGGCTGCGCAACACCGGCCGGCAGCTCGTCCGCCTGCCGCACGGCCGCCTGATGCACACCACCACCGACCCGATCCCGCTCGTCCCCGGCTACACCCCGGTCTTCGTCAAGGGCTCCGGCTTCCGCGAGCACCTGGTCGAGCTGTACGTCACCGGCCACGACGAGCGCGGCGCCGTACCCCGCCGCCGCGCCGAGACCCTGCCGCCCAAGCTGTGGCCGCTGGACGACGACGAACGCCTGCTGCTGGTCGTCATGGGCCAGCACTACCTGCTCTACGAGGACGGCCCGCGTCCGCTGGCATACCGGCAGACCGCCGAGCAACTCGCGTACCTGCGCCCCGACGACAACTGGAGCGTGCGCCGGATCGAGTACAAACTCGCCTCCGTACGGCGGCGGTTGCACGAGGGCGGCTTCCCGTACCCGCTGATGCACGACGGCGACGCGGGCACCCCGTGGGACAACAACCTCCTGCACAACCTCCTCAAGGGCCTGGTCGAGTCCACCACGCTGGTGCCACCGGACCTGGACCTGATGGAGACCGAGCCGGACGAGGACGGCTTCGGCGACGAGCCCGCGGACGCCCCCGGGTCACGCCCCCGCTGAACCCTCCGCCGACGCACCCGCCGACGCACCCGGCCGCGCCCGCAGCCCGTCGAGCACGAGGCCGAGCAGGTGCCGGGTGCGCGGCTCCCAGTCCGGCCCCTGGTCGCTGCGCCACAGGAAGTCCACCAGGAGCAGCACGTCCGGCGCGTCCACGTCGGCGCGCACGGCGCCGGCGTCCTGCCCGGCCCGCAGCAGCGAGCCGATCGTGTCGATCACCCGGTCGTAGTACTCGTTGGACAGGTCCGCCCGGGTCGCGGCCTCCACGGCCTGCGCGACGCCGTGCTTGATCCGGCCGTACGCCGCCAGCCGGTCCAGCCACAGCCGCAGGGCGTCCAGCGGCCGCTGCTCGTGGGCGCGCAGCAACTCGGGTGCGGCGCGCAGCAGTTCCTCGATGTCCTGCCGGTAGACGGCCAGCAGCAGCGCCTCTCGGGTGGCGAAGTGCCGGTAGAGCGTGCCCTGGCCGACCCCCGCGCGCTTCGCGATCGAGTTCAGCGTCGCGTCGGCCGACTCGGTCAGCGCGACCCGGGCCACGTCCACGATCCGGGCCCGGTTCTGCTCCGCGTCGGCCCGCCGAGGTGCTCGCTCGGTCACGAGGCGCCCTTCCTTCCCTCCGGTCCGGCCGCGCCGCCGCACCGCGCCGCGCCGTGGCAGGGCGCGGCAGGGCGGGACCGGGCCGGGTCCTTTGCTAAGCGGACACCTGTCCGCTACGTTGGAATGGAAGTGGACGCGTGTCCGCTTCCCCCTCCGACGATACCGCGAACCCCCGGCAAGGAGCAGTCCATGTCCACCGCAGCACCCGCGACCCCCGCCTCCGCCGCATCCCCTTCCTCCCCCACGCCCCCGCTGCACGGCAAGGTCGTCGCCCTCACCGGCGCGAGCAGCGGCATCGGCGAGGCCACCGCGCTGCTGCTCGCCGCGCGCGGCGCCCGGCTGGTGCTCGGCGCGCGCCGCACCGACCGGCTGGACGCGCTCGCCGCGCGGATCACCGCGGCCGGCGGCGAGGCCGTCACCGCCAGGACCGACGTACGCCGCAGCGAGGACCTGGCGGCGCTCGTCGCCCTCGCCGGGCAGCGCTTCGGCCGGCTCGACGTCCTGGTGGGCAACGCCGGCATCGGCCCGGTCTCCCCGCTCGACGACCTGCGGCTCGAGGACTGGGCGGACATGGTCGACATCAACGTGAAGGGCCTGCTGCACGGCATCGCCGCGGCCCTGCCGGTCTTCCGCGCCCAGGGCTCGGGGCACTTCGTCACGACCCTGTCCACCGCGGGCCTGCGGATCGTCCCCGGCCAGGTGGTCTACGCGGCGACCAAGAACGCCGCCCGCACCATCTGCGAGGGCCTGCGCCAGGAGGCCGGCCCGCACATCCGCGTCACCTCCGTCTCCCCCGGTTTCGTGCACACCGACTTCGCGGCGGGCGCGGCCGACCCGCGGGTGCGCGCCGAACTCCTCGCCAAGCGCGACGAGATCGCCATCCCGCCGGACGCGATCGCCCGGGCCATCGGCTACGCCATCGAGCAGCCGGCGGACGTGGACGTCAACGAGATCGTGATCCGCCCGACCGCCCAGAGCTGAACTCCCCCGAGCAAAGCCGCACTTCACCCCGCGAACCCGAACCCGGCCACGTGCCCCCGTACGAACCTGCGCCGCGTACGGGCATCCGCTGCGTACGGACCTGCGCCGCGTACCGCCGCCGTCGCTTCACGGCCGGTTCACGCGGCGGCCAACCCGCCGTGAAGATGCGGCGGGACCCTGGCGGTTGGCCATTACCGGCTGGTAATACGGAGCTGGGCGCGCGCCGGGCACGTCTCCGGCACGGGCCGAGCGACGCCCGACACGCCGGCCGGCGAACGGCCGGAGCAGCAGCCGCACGAGCGCCAACCCCGCCCACCGTCAGGAGACTTGTCCATGCGCGCAGCCAGCAGACGCCAGTTCCTCTCCGGTGCCTCCGCCGCGGCGGCGGCCGCCGCCCTGACCCTCGTGGACAGCCCGTTCGCGTCGGCCGCGGCCCACGACCGCGCGGTCGCCGCGACCGCCGCGCGCGCCGTCGCGGTCGAGGGCACCACGCTCGCCCAGGCCGCGACGGCGACCGGCACCGGCACGTACAAGAGGCTTGCGGCCGGGCCCGGTTGGCCGCTGGTGGTACGCGGCGAGCTGGCCGCGGCCGGCTCCGGGCGGGACACCACGCGGACCGGGCTCGCCTCCTTCGTGCAGTTCACCGACCTGCACCTGGCCGACACCGAGTCGCCCGTGCGCTTCGAGTACCTGGCGCAGTACATCGACTCCGCCTACCGCCCGCACGAGGCGCTGACCGTGCGCGGCGCGGCCTCGCTGGTGGACCGGGTCAACTCCCTTTCCGGCGGCCCCTACACGGGCCTGCCGTTCTCGCTGGTGATGGCGACCGGCGACAACACCGACAACCACGAGCAGGTCGAACTCGACTGGTACCTCACGGTGATGAGCGGCGGCGCGATCACCCCGAACACCGGGGACACCTCGCGGTACGAGGGCGTGCAGAACTCCGGTTCCGCGCTGTACTGGAACCCCGAGTCGTCCTACCAGGACCACTACAAGGCGGCCGGCTTCCCGCAGGTGCCGGGCTTCCTGGCCGCGGCCGGGAAGCCGTTCACCGCGACCGGGCTGCGCACCCCCTGGTACACCACGGTCGGCAACCACGACGACAGCATCGAGGGCACCCTGCCCGACCTGGGCCTGCTGGGCTCGCTCTACACCGGCGGCGGCAAGATCGAGGGCGTGGACGACGCGACCGCGGCCAAGCTCGCCGACGCGATCCAGCACGACCCGGCGACCGCGGTCGCCCTCCTGCTCGGCCTGCTCGAAGGCGGCGGCCCGGTCCGCTCGGTCACCCCCGACGCCCGCCGCGCCCCCTTCACCCCGAAGCAGTTCGCCCAGGCGCACCTCGACACCGCCCGCACCGGCCCCGGCCCGTACGGCCACGGCTTCACCGCGGCGGCGGCCGACAGCGGCAAGCTCTACTACACCTTCCCGATCTCCGACGGCGTCCTCGGCGTCAGCCTCGACACCACCAACCGCGCCGGTTGGGCGGACGGCTCCATCGGCTCCGCCCAGCTCAAGTGGCTGGAGTCGGTGCTCCAGTCGTACAGCACCCACTGGTACGACACCGACGGCAACGTGGTCCGGCGCGGCTCCCAGGACCAGCTCGTCGTCCTGTTCAGCCACCACACCAGCACCACCATGGGCAACACGCTGCCCGACCCGTACAACCTCCTCGACGGCCGGCACACCGGCACCGAACTCGTCACCCTGCTTCAGCGCTACCCCAACGTGGTGGCCTGGGTGAACGGCCACACGCACGCCAACCTCATCACCCCGCACGGCCACGCCGTCCCCGAGCGGGCGTTCTGGGAGATCAACACCGCCTCCCACGTCGACTTCCCGCAGCACGCCCGGCTGATCGAGATCGCCGACAACCACGACGGCACCCTGTCGCTCTTCACCACCCTCGTCGAGTCCGCCGCCCCCTACGCCACCGACTTCGGCACCACCACCGAGCCCAACCTCGCCGCCCTCTACCGCGAGCTCTCCTTCAACGACCCCTACGCCACCCCCGCCGCCAAGCTCGGTACCTCCGCCGACCACAACACCGAACTCCTCCTGGTCAAGCCGAGCACCTGACCGCCCGCGCGGCGGATCAGCGGTGCGAGATCGACAGGTCCGCGGTGCCCCCGTGCACCGACCGGACCCGTACCGAGATGCCGTTCAGCGCGGCGGTGCCGCCGGGGCTGACCCCGGACTCCAGGTGGGTCCCGGCGCCGTTCGCCTCGATGGTGACCCCGTCGGGGCCGATGTGGGTGACCTTGAACGCGGAGAAGCCGAACCGGCCGTCCACCGGGACGGTGACCGGCCGGGAGACGGTGATCTCGCAGGTGCCGTCGTAGCAGGCGTGGAGATCGGTGGTGGCGGCGCTCGGGGACGCGGTGGCGGGAGTGGTCGCGGTGGTGGGAATGCTCGCGGTGGCGGGCGGGACCGGGGGCGGCGCGGGCGCCGGCGCGGTGGAGGTCGCGGCCGCGGTGGTCGCCGGTGTCCGCCCGGCCCCCTGGGCGGTCCCGCTCCCGTGCCCGTCGCCGTGCCCGCCCGACCCGCACCCCGCCAGTACCGCGGCCGCCAGCACCGCGCCCGCGACGTACCCGCACCGCATGTGTCCGGCCATCGCTCGACTCCCCGCTCGCGCCCCCGGTCCACCCGGGTCCGCCCCTTCCGGCGGCTCCCCCAGGTCTACCCGGTGCGACCCGGGACCCGTCCCGAGCCGGCCGTACCGCCCCCGTACGGGTGACGCGCGGCGCCGGGCCTGACGTCAGTCCGGGATCGGTACGGCCGCGCCGCGCACGCTGATGCCCTCGGCGGGGTCCGCGGGGACGCCGACGGTCAGCACGCTCGGCCGGCCCATGTCGTCGCCCTGGTGGATGGTGAGCTCGGCCGGCAGCGCGACCAGGCCCAGCTCCCGCAGGTAGCCGCCGAACGCGCCGGCCGCCGCACCCGTGGCCGGGTCCTCGACCACACCGCCGGGCGGGAAGGGGTTGCGGGCGTGGAAGACGGTCTCCGACTCCCGCCAGACCAGGTCGACCGTCGTCCAGTCGCGGCGGCGCATGAGGTCGCCGAGCGCGGCCATGTCGTAGTCGAGCGCGGCCAGCCGCTGCCGGGTCGAGGCGGCGATCACCGGGTGCCATGCGCCGGCGTAGGCGATCCGCGGCGGCAGCGCCGGGTCCAGTTCGTCCGCGGACCAGCGCAGCGCGGCGAGCAACTCCGGCAGGTCGTCCGGGGCCGGCGGCACCGACCTGGGCGGCACGCTCACCAACTCGGCGGTGATCACGCCGTCGGCCCCCACCGAGGTCCCGACCCTGACGAGCCCGGCCCGGGTGTGGAAGTCCCGTGCGCCGGGGCCGTGCTCACGCGCGTGGGCGACCGCGGTGGCGATGGTCGCGTGCCCGCAGAACGACACCTCGGCCAGCGGGCTGAAGTAGCGGACGTCCAGGCCGCCGTCGGGGCGGGGCACGGCGAACGCCGTCTCCGAGTAGCCGACTTCGGCGGCGACGGCCAGCATCGCGGCCTCGTCGGCGCCGCTCGCGTCCAGCACCACGCCCGCCGGGTTCCCCCCGGAGGCGTCGGTGGCGAAAGCCACGTACCTCAGCACGTCCATGGCCGCACGCTACCCAGCGCGTCATGACACCGTCAAAGCTCTTTCCCAAGCCGTACCTGCGCCCGCGCGGACCTGGTGCGTACGGGACCCCGCCCCGATTCTGCTACGCTGATCCAGCGACATCAGCCCGCCGAAATGTCCGAACGGTCACAGGAAATCCCCAGGGGTTTCCGGGGGCCCGGAAGGCATGGCGCGGGCGTCGCGGAAAACCGGTGCGAGAGCGGGGCACATCATGTGTCACACTTGTGCCGCACCAAGCAAGGTCCTGTGGAGCAGTTTGGAGTGCTCGCCACCCTGTCAAGGTGGAGGCCGCGGGTTCAAATCCCGTCAGGACCGCTGCGGCTGGGTAGCTCAGTTGGTACGAGCGACCGCCTGAAAAGCGGTAGGTCGCCGGTTCGACCCCGGCCCCAGCCACCGCACGACACAGGGCCCGTTTCCATCGGAGACGGGCCCTGTGTCGTTGGCGCGGGCGCCCCGGCAGGCCCCCCGACGGGCACCCGGTAAGCAACCGGCAGGCACCCGCGGGCACCCCGTGGACCGCGCCCGCGTCCGGACGCCCCGAAAACCCCGCCGAAATGGGTTCGCCCGTCCTCCCCGGCAGGTGCGATGCTGGATCGCGTATGTCTACGCAACCCTCCTCCTCCGCCGAGTTCTCCGGACTCGCCGCGCGGCTGCCCGCGCTCTCCTCGCGCGACGAGCAGCGGCTCGGCCGCCGGCTCGACGGCGCCCGCCGCATCCGCAAGCCGGAGGCGCGCACCGCGGTGCTCACCGAGATCGACACGGAGATCGGGAGGGCCGAGGCCCGGATAGCCGCCCGCCAGGCTGCTGTGCCGCGGATCACGTACCCCGAGTCGCTGCCGGTCAGCCAGAAGAAGGACGACATCCTCGCGGCGATCCGCGACCACCAGGTGGTGATCGTCGCCGGTGAGACCGGCTCAGGCAAGACCACCCAGATCCCGAAGATCTGCCTGGAGCTGGGCCGGGGCGTGCGCGGCCTGATCGGCCACACCCAGCCGCGCCGGATCGCGGCCAGGACGGTCGCCGAGCGCGTCGCGGAGGAGCTGCGCACCCCGCTGGGCGAGGCGGTCGGCTGGAAGGTCCGCTTCACCGACCAGGTGGGCGACTCCACCCTGGTCAAGCTGATGACCGACGGCATCATGCTCGCCGAGATCCAGACCGACCGCGAGCTGCGCGCCTACGACACGATCATCATCGACGAGGCCCACGAGCGCAGCCTCAACATCGACTTCATCCTCGGCTACCTCGCGCAGCTGCTGCCGCGCCGCCCCGACCTCAAGGTCGTGATCACCTCCGCCACGATCGACCCGCAGCGCTTCTCCCGGCACTTCGGCGACGCCCCGGTGGTGGAGGTCAGCGGGCGCACGTATCCGGTCGAGGTGCGCTACCGGCCACTCCTCGAAGAGGGTTCCGCGGAGGCCGACCGGGACCAGATCACCGCGATCAGCGACGCGGTGGACGAACTGCAGGCCGAGGGCCCGGGCGACATCCTGGTCTTCCTCTCCGGCGAGCGGGAGATCCGCGACACCGCCGACGCCCTCACCAAGCGGCAGTTGCGCGGCACCGAGGTGCTGCCGCTGTACGCGCGGCTGTCGTCGGCGGAGCAGCACCGCGTCTTCCAGCAGCACACCGGCCGCCGCATCGTGCTGGCCACCAACGTGGCGGAGACCTCGCTGACCGTCCCGGGCATCCGCTACGTGATCGACCCCGGCACCGCCCGCATCTCCCGCTACAGCCACCGCACCAAGGTGCAGCGGCTGCCGATCGAGCCGATCAGCCAGGCCAGCGCCAACCAGCGCAAGGGCCGCTGCGGCCGCACCTCCGACGGCATCTGCATCCGGCTCTACGACGAGGACGACTTCCTGTCCCGTCCCGAGTTCACCGACGCGGAGATCCTGCGCACCAACCTCGCCTCGGTGATCCTGCAGATGACGGCGGCCGGGCTCGGCGACATCGCGAAGTTCCCGTTCATCGACCCGCCGGACAGCCGCAACATCAAGGACGGCGTCCAGCTCCTCGAAGAGCTCGGCGCGCTCGACCCCCAGCAGAAGGACCCGCGCATGCGGCTCACCCAGACCGGCCGCAAGCTCGCCCAGCTCCCGGTCGACCCGCGGCTGGCCCGCATGGTGCTGGAGGCGGACCGCAACGGCTGCGTGCGCGAGGTGATGGTGATCGCGGCCGCGCTGTCCATCCAGGACCCGCGCGAGCGCCCCGCCGACAAGCAGGCGCAGGCCGACCAGCAGCACGCCCGGTTCAAGGACGAGAGCAGCGACTTCCTCTCCTTCCTGCACCTGTGGGCGTATCTGCGCGACAAGCAGAAGGAGCTGTCCTCCTCCGCCTTCCGCCGGATGTGCCGTTCCGAGTTCCTCAACTACCTGCGCATCCGCGAGTGGCAGGACATCTACAGCCAGCTCCGCTCGGTCGCCCGGTCCCTCGGCATCACCATCGAGCCCGAACCCACCGGCGACCAGGACGCGGCGGACCCGCAGCGGGTCCATGTGTCGTTGCTCGCGGGGCTGTTGTCGCATCTGGGCCTCAAGGACACCGACAAGAACGAGTACCTGGGCGCCCGTAGCGCGAAGTTCGCGGTCTTCCCCGGCTCCGCGCTGTTCAAGAAGCCGCCGCGCTGGATCATGTCGGCCGAGCTGGTGGAGACCTCCCGGCTGTGGGCGCGGGTCAACGCGAAGATCGAGCCGGAGTGGGTCGAGCCGCTCGCCGAGCACCTGGTCAAGCGCAGCTACAGCGAGCCGCACTGGGAGAAGGACCAGGCCGCGGTGATGGCGTACGAGAAGGTGACGCTCTACGGCGTCCCGCTGGTCGCCCAGCGCAAGGTGAACTACGGGCGGATCGACCCGGAGACCTCGCGCGAGCTGTTCATCCGCAACGCCCTGGTCGAGGGCGACTGGCGCACCCACCACCAGTTCTTCCACGACAACCGCAAACTCCTCGGCGAGGTAGAGGAGTTGGAGCACCGCGCCCGCCGCCGCGACATCCTCGTCGACGACGAGACGCTCTTCGACTTCTACGACGGCAAGCTGCCCGAACACGTCGTGTCCGGCGCCCACTTCGACTCCTGGTGGAAGCACAAGCGGCGCGAGGAACCGGAGTTGCTCAACTTCGAGCACTCCATGCTGATCAACGAGAACGCGGAGGCGGTCACCAAGGCCGACTACCCCGACTCCTGGCGGCAGGGCGCGCTGAAGTTCCGGGTGACCTACCAGTTCGAGCCGGGCGGGGACGCCGACGGTGTGACCGTGCACATCCCGCTCCAGGTGCTCAACCAGGTGGTGCCCGACGGCTTCGACTGGCAGATCCCCGGCCTGCGCGAGCAGGTCGTCACCGAGCTGATCCGCTCGCTGCCCAAGCCGATCCGCCGCCACTACGTCCCGGCGCCGAACTACGCGCAGGCGTTCCTCGACCGGGTCGCGGCCGGCCCCGACCCGCTGCCCGTGGTGCTGGCGCGGGAACTCCAGCGGATGGTCGGGGTACGGGTCTCGGCGGAGGACTTCGACCTGTCGAAGGTGCCCGACCACCTCAAGATCACCTTCCGGGTGGTGGACGAGCGGCGCCGCAAGGTCGCCGGCCACGCGGAGGACAAGGACCTCGACGCGCTCAAGCAGCGGCTGCGGCCGAAGACGCGGGAGGCGATCACCAAGGCGTTCGAGCGGGCCTCGGACCCGGCGCTGGCCACCATGGAGCAGCGCACCGGCCTCACCGACTGGACGGTGGGCGCCCTCCCGCGCACCTTCGAGACCAGGCGGGCCGGGCAGCCGGTCAAGGCGTACCCGGCGCTGGTCGACGAGGGCGCCACGGTCGCGGTGCGGCTGTTCGACACCGAGCCGGAGCAGGCCGAGGCGATGTGGCGCGGCACCCGCCGGCTGATCCTGCTGAACGTCCCGGTCAACCCGGCGAAGTTCGCCGCCGACAAGCTCTCCAACCAGCAGAAGCTCGCGCTGTCCCGCAACCCGCACGGCAGCGTGCAGGGCCTCTTCGAGGACTGCGCCACCGCGGCCGCGGACCGGCTGATCGCCGAGCACGGTGGGCCCGCCTGGGACGAGGAGAGCTACCGCAAGCTGTTCGACGCGGTACGGGCCGACCTGGTCGAGCTGACCGGGCGCTCCATCCAGCAGGTCCAGCAGGTGCTCGCGGCCTGGCACTCCTGCGAGCGCCGGCTGAAGGACACCGCGAGCCTCGTCCTGGTCGCGAACGTCCAGGACGTCAAGGAGCAGCTCGCCGGGCTGGTGTACCCCGGTTTCGTCACCGGGGCGGGCCTGAAGCGCCTCCCGGACCTGCTGCGCTACCTGGTGGCCGCCGACCGCCGCCTCCAGCAGATGCCGACGGGCGTCCAGCGCGACACCACCCGTATGGAGAAGGTCCGCGAGATCCAGGCGGAGTACGCCGAGCTGCTGGCCGCCCAGCCGGCCGGACGCCCGGTCCCCGCCGCCGTCCGCGACATCCGCTGGATGATCGAGGAGCTGCGGGTCAGCTACTTCGCGCACGCCCTGGGCACCGCGTTCCCGGTCTCGGACAAGCGCGTCTTCAAGGCCCTCGACGCCGCCTGGTCCTGAGTTCGACCGCACCCCCTGACCTGCTGTACAGTCTGACTCGCAACGAGGTCCTGTGGAGCAGTTTGGAGTGCTCGCCACCCTGTCAAGGTGGAGGCCGCGGGTTCAAATCCCGTCAGGACCGCAGCAGATGGCAAAGCCCGTCCCCCGAGCCCCGGGAGGCGGGCTTTCCGCCGTCCCCCCCCACCAGACAACGAAAGCCCCTCACCCGGACCCCGGGAGGCGGGCTTTCCGCGGTCCCGTCCAGGCTCGGGCGAGCGTTCGGCCGTCCCCACCCAGGTCGCGGCCCCACACCGCCAACCACACCCCCGTACGCGGGCTTTCCGCCGCCCCCTGGGACCCGCCGGCACGCGGGGGCGCGCTCCGCGGCCCCAGGCGCGCGCGTGCGGGCCGTTCCGCGCGCCGGGGCGACCCGGCCACGCGCCCGGCAAGTCCCGTCGGCCTGCGAGGAGTTGAGGGCTTCCGTCCCGCCGGGCCGGCGACCGGGGCAGCCGCGGAGGCACGACGGCACCGAAGACCCTAACGGGCCAAGCCGGTTCATTACCGCATCGCAGGCAACAACCTCAAGTGCCGCACATGTGACGGGAGTCACGCGAACTTGTGGGACACATAAGGAACTGGAGGCCCTGCGCAAGGCTCTCGATTTAATATGTGCAATGGTACCCACCTGCATCACGTGTGACCGGGCACACAAAAAAGAGGATCGCATCGGACCCGGCGGAGTCCGATGCGATCCTCTTACGGTCATACGGTGTTGCGTCCTGCTGTTCGCCCTCCCCTCGGGCCTCCTGATGGGGGCAGGTGGCCTTCGGACGGCGACGTATGGGGTAGGGGCCCCACAAGCCGCCCAAAAGGGCTGTCAGGCCTCGCTGCGCTGCTGCGGAATGCCCGCAAGCAGCGCACGGACCTCCGCCTCGCGGTAACGGCGGTGCCCGCCGAGCGTGCGGATCGACGTGAGCTTGCCTGCCTTGGCCCAGCGCGTGACCGTCTTCGGGTCGACGCGGAACATGGTGGCGACCTCAGCGGGTGTTAGCAACGGCTCGGCATCAGGGGTGCGAGCGGTCATGAGCGGCCTCCTCGAGAGAACCGAACCAACGCGGTTCTTTCCTCTTAAATTCTGCACCTTGACCCGCGTTGCCCGATATGGGCGAACGCGGGCCGAGTCGGTAATAGGACGAACGGCTTGTCCTCGGCACTACAACTACACCATCCGTCCAGCCGCGTCGGCCAAACCGATGGATTTGCCCTCTCAGGTGTTCAAGCTCGACGGAAGCCGATGGACCGGGCCATAGCGGACAGTCACACCAACGTGACGATCAGTCACAGCGCGATCATCCGCCACATCCCCACCTTCGATGCGAGCCCGAGGCGGACCCGATGTCCCATTTTGGCATGACAGATGGTGATGCAGGCAAGAGTCCGGTTACGTGCTCTGCGTCACGCTTGGGCCAATAGCACCATCACCAGGGGCAGAAGCACGTCGCGGGCCGGACCGGAGACAACACCCGGCCCACCCGGAGACAACAACCCGTCAGATACCGACCGCCCCGCCGTGCACCACGGCCCGGCTCAGTTCGCGAACTGGAGCTCGCGCACCGCCCGCCACCGATCGGTCAGCCGCTCGTACGCCGTGCCGGCCGCCGCCGAGTCGCCCTCGCGCAGCGCCGCCAGCCCCTCGGCCGCGTCCGCCGCCGAGCGGTCGGCCGCCAGCGCCTCCGGGCCGATCACGTGCACCAGCCCGCCGTAGTCCAGTTCGACCAGCGAGCGCGGGTGGAACTCCTCCAGCCAGCGCCCCACGTCGATCAGCCCGTCGACCAACGGGCTCTCGTCCAGCGCCTCCTTGAGCACCCGCAGGCCGCGCGCCACCCGGCGCCGCGCCTGCACCATCGGGGTGCGGTAGCGCATCATCGGCTGCTTCGACCCGCCCGTGGCGTCCTCCGCGCCGACCGGTTCGTACTCCCGCTCGTCGTCGCCGACGAGGATGAACCAGCGCACCGGCACGTGCCAGGTCGCCGAGCGAATCCAGGGCCGCGCGTCGGGGTTCCGCTCGCGCCACGCCTCGTGGTCGGCCGCGGCCTGCCGCCTGACCACCGGCGGCACCATCGCGTCGAGCACCGGGGCCGGCAACTGTCCCTCCAGTTGCTCCAGCGCCATCCAGCCGCGCAGCCGGGTCCGCCACGGGCAGACGTGCGTGACCCCGCCCACCTCGGCGATGAACGCCTCCCGGCTCTCGTGCACCGGCACCGCGATCGGCGGCACCGGCACCAGCCCGGCCAGCGACTGCCTCAGCTCGTCCTGTGCGCCGCGCTCACGGCCCGCGGCCGCATACCGGTACCAGTGGGTGCGTTCGGGCTCGGGAAAGGCCGCCAGCGGCTCGTACACCCGCAGATACGACGTGTACGGGACCAGTACCGCCGAACCGCCCACGCCCGCTCCTCCAACGCCGTACCCGCCGTGCCGACGCCTCCGATCGTCCCACGGGACCGCCTCCGCCGGAGGTGATCCCGGCCACTGGGTGCAGGGCCTACGCTGAGGCCATCGAACCCTCCGCCACCCGTACGGGGGGCGAGACACCCGAACCCAATGGGACCGCGAGCACCACCGGACTATGGGAGTCACCACCGTGACCGACGTACGTCAGACCGACGGCGGCAACGGCGCCGCCGTCATCGCCAAGCTGTTCCGATCGGAACAGGGCGGACACGAGCAGGTCGTCCTGTGCCAGGACCGCCCGACCGGCCTGCGGGCCGTGATCGCACTCCACTCCACCGCCCTGGGCCCGGCCCTCGGCGGCACCCGCTTCCACGCCTACTCCTCCGACGAGCAGGCCCTGGACGACGCCCTCAACCTCTCCCGCGGCATGTCGTACAAGAACGCCCTGGCCGGCCTCGACCACGGCGGCGGCAAGGCCGTCATCATCGGCGACCCGGACACCCTCAAGACCGAGGAGCTGCTGCTCGCCTACGGCCGCTTCGTGGCCTCGCTCGGCGGCCGCTACGTCACCGCGTGCGACGTCGGCACCTACGTCGCCGACATGGACGTGGTCGCCCGCGAGAACCGCTGGACCACCGGCCGCTCCCCCGAGAACGGCGGCGCCGGCGACTCCTCGGTGCTCACCGCCTTCGGTGTCTTCCAGGGCATGCGCGCGGCCGCCAAGGCCCAGTGGGGCGAGCCGACGCTGCGCGGCCGCCGGGTCGGCGTCGCGGGCGTCGGCAAGGTCGGCCACCACCTGGTGGGGCACCTCGTCGACGACGGCGCCGAGGTCGTGGTCACCGACGTGCGCGCCGACGCGGTCGCGCGGATCACCGCCCGCCACCCGGGCGTGACCGCCGTCGCCGACGCCGACGCGCTGGTGCGCACCCCGCTGGACGTCTACGCCCCCTGCGCGCTGGGCGGCGCGCTCGACGATCCGACCGTCGCCGCGCTGACCGCCACCGTGGTCTGCGGCGCGGCCAACAACCAGCTCGCCCACCCCGGCGTCGAGAAGGACCTCGCCGACCGCGGCATCCTGTACGCCCCCGACTACGTGGTGAACGCCGGCGGCGTCATCCAGGTCGCCGACGAACTGCGCGGGTTCGACTTCGAACGGGCCAAGGCGAAGGCCGCGAAGATCCACGACACCACGCTGGCCATATTCGAACGCGCCAAGGTCGACGGAGTGCCGCCCGCGGTGGCCGCCGACCGGCTCGCCGAGCAGCGGATCGCCGAGCGCACCCTGGCCGCCGACTGGCTGCGGCCGAGCCTGGGTTGAGCCTGGGTTGAGCCGTCGTCGAGGTCCCCGGACAGGGGCGGAACGGGCCCGTCCGGGGGCCTCGGCGTGACCGATAGCACGGCCCGATAGCAAGTTCGCGCTAGAAGAAGGTAAAATCGGGTCTGACCAGGAACGACAGGGCCGCAAATATCCCCTGTTCCGACGCGCGTCGTGCGGGCGACGTACCGTGCGGCGTCGGAAGCAGGTACCGTTGAGGCCCTACGGACCGGTCTCTCTCCAAGGAGGCCGTCCGGATCATGAACGCGTGTCAAGACTCGGGGCCGTCGAGCCCCGCCGTTAAGGGGGTCGAGCCATGGGGCGCGGCCGGGCCAAGGCCAAGCAGACGAAGGTCGCCCGCCAGCTGAAGTACAACAGCGGCGGCACGGATCTCTCACGTCTGGCCGACGAGCTGGGCGCATCGCCGTCGAGGCCGGTTAATCCGGAGCCAGTCGAGGACGATGACGACGAGTTGGACGACGACCCGTACGCTCAGTACGCGGATCTGTACAACGACGACGACGAGGACGATGACCAGGACGAACAGTCCGAGCCGTCACCGTCGTCTCAGCGCCGTCGCGCTTGACGCCGCCAACGCTTGAGGCCCGGCCCGGGGTCCGCCCCGGGCCGGGTTTCGTCGTCGGCATGTTTCCTCACCGCGGGTAACCGTCCGGGTCAGGCGTCGTCGCCGTAGTCGCCGACCAGCTCCACGGCCGACGCGCCGCTTTCGCGCGCCCGGATCTCGCCGGCCACCCAGGCGTCCACGTCACGGTCCGCGAGCACCGCGAGCGCCACGTCGACCGACTCCTGCGGCACCACGGCCATCATGCCGACGCCCATGTTGAGCGTCTTCTCCAGCTCCTCGCGCCGCACCCCGCCCAGCTCGCCGACCACTCCGAAGACCGGTCCCGGCGTCCAGGTGGGGCGCTCCACGGTGGCGTGCAGGTGGTCCGGGATCACCCGGGCCAGGTTGGCGGCCAGACCGCCGCCGGTGATGTGCGAGAAGGCGTGCACCTCGGTGGTGCGGGCCAGCGCCAGGCAGTCCAGCGAGTAGATCCTGGTCGGCTCCAGCAGCTCCTCGCCCAGCGTGCGGCCGAACTCGGGCACCTCGCGGTCCAGCGCCCAGCCGGCCCGGTCGAAGAGCACGTGCCGGACCAGGCTGTACCCGTTCGAGTGAAGTCCGGAGGACTCGATCGCGATCACCGCGTCGCCCGGCCGGACCCGGTCCGCGCCCAGCAGCCCGTCGGCCTCGACCACGCCGGTGCCCGCGCCCGCCACGTCGAAGTCGTCGGCGCCCAGCAGCCCGGGGTGCTCGGCGGTCTCGCCGCCGACCAGCGCGCAGCCGGCCAGCACGCAGCCCTCCGCGATGCCCTTGACGATGGCCGCGACCCGCTCCGGGTAGACCTTGCCGACGCAGATGTAGTCGGTCATGAACAGCGGCTCGGCGCCGCACACCACCAGGTCGTCCACGACCATGCCGACCAGGTCGTGGCCGATCGTGTCGTAGACGCCCATCCGGCGGGCGATGTCCACCTTGGTGCCGACGCCGTCGGTGGCCGACGCGAGCAGCGGGCGCTCGTAGCGCTTGAGGGCCGAGGCGTCGAAGAGCCCGGCGAAGCCGCCGAGGCCACCGACCACCTCGGGGCGGGACGCCTTGCGCACCCACTCCTTCATCAGGGTGACGGCGCGGTCGCCCGCCTCGATGTCGACGCCCGCGGCTGCGTAGCTGGCACCGGTTGTCTCAGACATGGCTGGGGAAACCTTCGTGTCGGTCGTACGGGTCGTACGGTCGCGGCGCCCGGCCCGGGCCGGGGTGGCCGGGGCGGGGGCACGGGTGGGGGCTGCGGTGCGGGCCGGCGGCCCGCGGGGCAGGTCGGTACGGGCTCACGGCCGGCGCAGTGCGTCGGCGGCGTCCGCGCCACCGGCCAGCTCGACCTCGAGCAGCTGCTTGCCGAGCAGCTCCGGGTCGGGCAGGTCCATCGGGTACTCGCCGTCGAAGCAGGCCCGGCACAGGTTGGGCTTGGCGATCGTGGTCGCCTCGACCATCGCGTCGATCGAGATGTACGACAGCGAGTCCGCGCCCAGCGACTTGCCGATCTCCTCCACGCTCATGCCGTTGGCGATCAGCTCGGCGCGGGTGGCGAAGTCGATGCCGAAGAAACACGGCCACTTCACCGGCGGCGAGGAGATCCGGATGTGCACCTCGGCCGCGCCGGCCTCGCGGAGCATCCGCACCAGCGCGCGCTGCGTGTTGCCGCGGACGATGGAGTCGTCCACCACCACCAGCCGCTTGCCGCGGATGACTTCCTTGAGCGGGTTGAGCTTGAGCCGGATGCCGAGCTGCCGGATGGTCTGCGAGGGCTGGATGAAGGTCCGGCCGACGTAGGAGTTCTTCACCAGGCCCGAGCCGTACGGGATGCCGCTGGCCTCGGCGTAGCCGACCGCGGCCGGCGTGCCGGACTCCGGTGTCGGTATCACCAGGTCGGCCTCGACCGGGGCCTCCTTGGCCAGCCGGCGGCCCATCTCCACCCGGGACAGGTAGACGTTGCGGCCCGCGATGTCGGTGTCGGGGCGGGCGAGGTAGACGTACTCGAAGACGCAGCCCTTGGGGCGGGCCTCGGCGAAGCGGGAGGAGCGCAGGCCCTGCTCGTCGACGGCGATCAGCTCGCCGGGCTCGATCTCCCGGACGAAGCTGGCGCCGCAGATGTCCAGGGCGGCGGACTCGGAGGCCACCACCCAGCCGCGCTCCAGCCGGCCCAGCACCAGCGGGCGGATGCCCTGCGGGTCACGGGCGGCGTAGAGGGTGTGCTCGTCCATGTAGACGAGGCTGAAAGCGCCCTTGATCTTCGGCAGCACCTGTGGTGCGGCTTCTTCGACCGACAGCGGGGTGCCGTCCGGCCCGACCTGGCCGGCCAGCAGCGCCGTGATCAGGTCCGTGTCATTGGTGGCCGCGACCTTCGTGGCCCGTCCGGGGCCCTGCGGCAGCGCGGCGACCATCTCGGCGAGCTCGGCGGTGTTCACCAGGTTGCCGTTGTGGCCCAGCGCGATGGAGCCGTGGGCGGTGGCCCTGAAGGTGGGTTGCGCGTTCTCCCACACGGACGCGCCGGTGGTCGAGTAGCGGGCGTGGCCGACGGCGATGTGGCCGGTCAGCGAGCCGAGGGAGGTCTCGTCGAAGACCTGGGAAACCAGGCCCATGTCCTTGAAGACCAGGATCTGGGAGCCGTTGCTCACTGCGATGCCCGCGGACTCCTGTCCGCGGTGCTGCAGGGCGTACAGCCCGAAGTAGGTGAGTTTGGCGACCTCTTCCCCTGGGGCCCAGACACCGAAGACACCGCAGGCGTCTTGGGGGCCCTTCTCACCGGGGAGCAGGTCGTGGCTGAGTCGTCCGTCACCACGAGGCACGTTGTCGAGTCTAGGGCAGGAATGCCTCTCATCCGAACGGGCGAACCTTCAATTCCCTGGGTCTACGCGCGTCATGCCTTACGTGGCAAGCGGTGTGATGTTCGCCTTACGGAGTCGGGCGCGCCCGGGCGCAGGGTCGTTTTCCGGCCAATCACGTCGGGTGGCCCTCATGGCCGCCACCCGGGCCGCCCCCGTCCGGCGCTCCCGGAACCGACAGAAGGGGCGGCCCGGGGGCAATCAGAACCGGACTCCGGTTTTTGGGAGACGCCTGGGGGAAGCGGCCGAGCCACTTCGCAGGAGCTGCCCCAGGACCGGGCAGGAGCTACCCCAGGACCGGGAGGTACGCCGCGAGGTCGGCGCGCTCGCCGGACGCGGAGACGCGGGCGGCGTCGACCTCGTCCGCGAACGAGGTGCGCCCGGTGGACAGGCGCAGCCAGGTGACGGGGTCGGTCTCGACGACGTTCGGCGGGGTGCCGCGGGTGTGCCGCGGTCCCTCCACGCACTGCACGGCGGCATACGGCGGCACCCGCACCTCCACGGAGTTCCCGGGCGCCTTCGCGGCGAGCGCGTCCGCGAGGACCCGTACCGCCCCGGCGACCGCGTGCCGGTCGAAGCCGATCTCGATGCCGGTGGCGCGGGCGAGGTCGTCGCTGTGGACGACCAGCTCGACCAGCCGCGTCACCAGGAAGTCGCTCGCCCGCATCGGGCCGAACGGGCTCGGCACCAGCCGGTCGGCCCTGGTCGCCTCGGCCTCCAGCGCGGCGAGCTGCTCCGCGGCGGCTTCGAGGGCCACGAGCGGATCGGCGGTCCGCGCCTCCTCCGCCCGGGTCGCGGCGTCCAGCTTCTCCGCGATTCCCGCGGTGGACAGCGCCCAGGTGTCGAGCCCGACCGTCTTCGCCCCGGCCGCCGGCGGCTCCGCCGCCAGCATCGTCCCCATCGCCTCGACCTGCCGCACGATGTGCACGACCAGCAGCCGCACGTCCCAACCCGGCAGCCCCGAGGGCCACTTCCACTGCTCTCCGGTCAACCCCCGTGCGGCCACCCGCACATGCCCCACCTGCGCGCGCAACGCTCCCCACGTCCGCGTGGGCTCATACGTACGGACACGGCGGCGGCTCTCCCCAGGGGTCGGCATACCCCCGAGCTTAGCTTTCGGGTGCCGCGGCCCCTTCGGTCCACTCCAGCAGTTGCCGCGTATCCAGCTCGATCCCGACCGGCTCGGGCAGGGTCACGGTCTTGCCGAACGCGACGACGTGCCGGTCGCGGTAAGCGCCGTCCTGCGGGTCGCTGTGGATGCTCACTTCGCGGCGGTCCCGGTCGATCAGCAGGTACACGGGGATGCCCGACTCGGCGTAGGCGCGCGGCTTGTCGACCCGGTCGCGCTGGTTGGTGTCACGATCCCGCGAGGTCACCTCGACCGCCATCAGTACACCATCGGGGTCGGCCCACTCCCCGACCGTTCGGCCGACGAAGTGCGCGACAGGAGCGAGCGTGCCATCGGGCCGAGCCCGGCCGTTTCTGTAGGACTCGACCTTGAGCCCTTGACCGGTATGGAGATCCCACTGGGGTTTCTGCTGGATGCACTGACGGAGCAGCCACATCGTGATTGCCTCATGGATCGCGTCCGGCACGCGCTTGACCCCCAGCTTTCCGCCGATCAGCTCGAAGCAGAGGCCCTCCTCGTCACGCGCCGCAAGTGCGGCGATGTCCTCGAAGGTCTCCGGCAGCATCTGCGCGTCATCCCACGCCTGCAGCCGGTCATCCACAGCGGTCACCCCGTACCTCCCTGTGTCCGAATGCTCACGTTCAGATTCTGATCGTACAGACGGTCAGCAACCGAACGTGACCACGCGGCCACGCTCACCCATGCCTGTGTACTCAGGCAACTCGGACAACGAGCGTAGCCGCGCGGACCTCCTCCCGCCGGGCGCTCAGCCCTGGCGGGGGCGTTCGAAGGTGATGAGCAGGCCGTCGACCGCGCCGGGGCCTATCCGGCCCTTCACCTCGCCGGAGGTGATGTCCTTCAGCGCCCACCCGTCCTCGGCGTGCTTGTTGAGCACCTTCTCCAACTTGTCGCTGTCGAGCGCGTCCCCGATCAGCGCTTCGCGGAAGGTGACGACCTTGTACTCGTACATGTCCGGCCTTTCTCGGTGGTTTCCCGGTACTGCGTAAGTGCCACGTCGTACCTGCTGACGCACCCGACCGGCCCCGAGGTTGCGGCACCCGCCGACAACCGCGTCCAACCCTGGAATCAGATACTCTGATTCCATGAAGCTGATGACCGCCACCGAGGCATCGCGGAACTTCGCCGCGCTCCTGGACGCCGCGGAGCACGGCGAGACCATCGTGATCACCAGGGCTGGACGCCGGCTGGCCCAGATCGGGCCCGCCAACACGGGGAACGGCGCCGCCCTCAACGACGTACTCGCGAGCAGGTCCCAGGACGACGCCTTCGCCGCCGACGTGGCGGCGACCCGCGAGTTTCTGACCGACGAGACGGCGGCGACATGGCCCGACGCCTGATCCTCGACACCGGCGTGCTGATCGGCATCGAGCGCACCGGCGTCCCCGTCGCCTTCGCCCCTGACGACGACGTCGCCATCGCCGCCGTGACCGCGGCCGAACTGCTCCTCGGCGTCGAACTCGCCGACGACGCCCGACGCCAGTCCCGTGAGGACTTCGTCACCGCGGTCCTCGCGGTCGTACCCGTCGAGGAATACGGTCTCGACATCGCCCGTGTCCACGCCCGCCTGCTCGCGTACGTCCGACGCAAGGGCAAGCCGCGCGGCGCGCACGACCTGCTCATCGCAGCCACGGCGGCCGCCACGGCCCGAGCGGTGGTCACGCTCGACCGGCAAGCGGCGTTCGCCGAGTTGCCCGGAGTACGGGTCGCGGACCTGCACTGACCCGAACGCCTGACCACGCCGGGCTGCCCCTCGTGCGCCGCTACCGCGCACGGCGTCCGAGAGGGCGAGGCACTACCCGCCCTCACGATCGGCGAACAGAATCTCCAGGGGGGACGCGCCGTCGACGGGCGCGCGTCTGGGAAGGCGGCCCAGTTCGGCCGTCGTGACAGCCCCACGCCTGATCAGCCCCCGCGCAGCAAGCAAGGCATACCGGTCGAAAACCCCCGACTCACCCTCGTCTTGGTCATCGGCGAGTTCGCCGGGTACCAATGGCCTGTTCGCCACGTGTTCCTCTCTCAGTGACGTAGCGGCTGCGGCCGCTGTCGCAGGAGGGCGCTGCCCAGATGCCCGGGCTCGAACACGGCCAGGGCCACGCGGAGTTCGGGGGCGAGGACGTCCCAGATCTCGGCGGCGAGCTCGGCCGGGGTGTTCGCCCGGGTCGCGGTGTCGACGTAGGGCTCGGCGGTGGCGACCGTACGGCCGTCGGAACGGTAGGTGGTCATCAGCACCGCGTCGCCCGGGGCGAGCGCGCCGACCGCCAGCGTGAGCACGTCGGCCGCGTCCCGGCCGCCCGCACTGCGCCGGGCCGCGCCGAGCCAGGCCCGCCCGGTGGAACCGTGGGCGACCACGGTGATCCGGGGCGTGTGGATCGGTGGATCGGGCTCGTAGGCCAGCCCCGACAGCGCGCGTAGCGGCTCCGCGCCCTCGTCCAGCCGCCCGGCGACCTCCGCGACCTGCTCCCCGTTGCCGTACACCAGCCACTCGCCGCGCTCCCGCGCGCCCACGTAGTGCCGCAGCGGGTCACCGCCTGGGCCCTCGGTCGCCGCGACCACCAACTCACCGTCCCCGCGTCGCAGTTCGCGCGCCTGCGAGGCACGAGAGCGGCCCGTGAGGAAGTACGCCCCGCAGCAACGCCCGTCCCCGGTCCGCGCCCACACCACCCCGCGCCCCGGATACGGGTTCCCCGCCAGCACCTGACCCAGCGCCTCCACGCCCACCGCCTCCTCATCCGCCGCCACCCGCGCGGCACGTCCGAGGGGGCAACGTACTACCCGCAGTCACCGCACTCCGGCGGCGCGAACCCAGCGCGCGATTCGCGCCGCCACGCTCCCACGCGCCCCCCGGCGCCTCCTCCCGATCCGCCGAGCGCACTACGCGGCGCCCACCGCGTAGTTACGCTCATCGGTGCCACGGTCCCAACTCCCTTTGCCCTCCTCCCAGGCAGGAACGGCGGTGCCCGATGACCCAGCCGAAGAACCTCAGCCCGTACGCATCCCCGCAGAGCTTCTACGGTTCCGAGCTGCGCCGCCTGCGCGAGGCGGCGCATCTCACCCAGGACCAGCTCGGCGAGCGCGTCTTCTGCTCCGGCGGCTACATCGGCCAGCTCGAAACCGCCATCCGCAGGCCCCAGTTGGACCTCTCCCAACGGCTCGACGCCACCCTCGGAACCGACGGCCACCTCGAACGGATCTGCCTGATGGTGCTCCGGGCCACGAAGCACGCGGAGTACTTCGCGGAGGTGGCCGAGCTGATGGCGACGGCGACGAGCATCTGCCGGTTCGCCTCTCAACTGATCCCCGGCGTATTGCAGACAGAGGCGTACGCCCGGGCGCTGATCCGCGCGTCCATGCCGTTCGCCAGTGACGAGCGGATCGAGGAACTCGTGCAGGCGAGACGAGAACGAGCTGAGACCTTCACCGACCCGGCAACGCCCCGCTACTGGGTGATCCTGCACGAGTCGGCGCTGCGCCTGCCCATCTGCGACGCCGAAGGCATGCACCATCAGCTCACTCACATACTCGAAGTGGCGCACGCACCGGGGATCATGCTCCAGGTGATCCCGTACTCAGCGGGAGCGCATGCCATGGCAGGAAGCAACGTCACCCTGATGACGTTCGAGGACGCGCCGCCCGCCGTGTACGTGGAAGGGCCGTACTCCGGCCACTTGCTGGACTCGCCGACCATGGTCGCGGAACACCAGCAGGCATACGATTGTGCGCGGGCCGCTGCTCTGTCGCCGGAGGCGTCCCTCAACCTCATCTCGTCGGTGGCGGAGGAGTACAGCAGACCATGACCACTGCTCGTGACCTGGGCCCCAGCGTCGAGTGGCGCAAGTCGTCGTACAGCAACGGCAGCGGCGGCGAGTGCGTCGAGATCGGCTGGCGCAAGTCGTCGTACAGCAACGGCAGTGGCGGTGATTGCGTCGAGGTCGGGGACGGCGACTCGGCGGTACTGCCCGTCCGCGACTCCAAGGACCCCGAAGGCCCTGTCCTCACCTTCACCCCCACCGCCTGGACCTCGTTCATCGGTGCGCTGAAGTCCGGTGCGCTGCCGATCGGTTGAGGGGTCGGTTCGGGTCAGGCCGTCGCGAGGAGATCGCGCCCAGGACGACGAGAGCGGCGCCGGCCAGGGTCAGGAAGGCGATGAAGGCGGCCCCGTAGCCGAAGGAGTCGCTGTCGTGTTCGCGGTCGAGGGCGAGCGCGCCGCGCGGGGGATCGGCCCGCCCGGGTCGCTCCCCCACGGCAACCGACCTCCCAGGCGCACGACGGTAACAGCCGGGTCCGGCGCCGCTACGGAGCGGCGACGGCGAGGTGCTCGGTGAGGACGCGCAGGGACTGCCATGCCTCGGCGTCGGTGCCGTCGCCGAGCGGGTAGTGCAGGGCGGGGGCCACGGAGGAGCCCAGTTGGAGCGGTTCGATCTCCAGTGGGGGCCGGCGGGCGCGGGTGAGGGTGACGTCGGCGACGCCGGCCGCGCCGAGGGTGAAGGACACCGGTACCGGCGGGGCCTCGAAGACCGCGGGCACCGTCAGGTCGCGCGTGGCCGGGCGGACGGCGGCGAGCATGGTGACCAGTCCGTGCTCGGCCACGAGGGTGCCGGCCAGGGACGCGATGCGGTCCAGCGGGAGGGCGTCGCCGGGACCGTAGCCGAGGACGAGCGTCACATCCTGCTCGACGCCGCCTCCGACCCGGGTCACCCGGACCGACGCGACCGCCGGGCGCTCGGGCCGCCCGACCACGGCGAGGAAGGTGGGCCTGGGCGCTCGACCGCGGGCCAGGTCGGTCAACTGGCGCCGCGACCAAGGCAGGTTGACCGGCTCCGCGGTGCCCCATCCGGTCGGCGGCGCGCCGGTCAGCGCCTGCCAGGCGGCTTCCACGGCGCCGCCGAGCAGCAGGTCCTCCTCGGGCGGGTGGACGGTGTGGAAGGACAGGCTCAGCTGCCGGTCGGCGGTCGGCCCGGCGGGACGGAACGCGTCCGCGAGCCGCCCGGTGCCCTCCGGGGTGGGGACGGCGGCGAAGGTGCCGTCCTTCCAGTGCAGCTCGGCGCCGGACAGGCCGTCGTAGTAGCCCGAGGAGTCGCCCACCACCCAGCGGCTGGGTGCGCCGGTGAGCGCGAACCGGGTGAGCATGCTCATCCGGGTGCCCGGCGGGGTCACGATCTGCAGGGCGCGGTCGGTCTCGGCGCAGGCCCGCAGGACGTCGGACAGCCACGCCGACAAGGAGACCAGCGGCCGGTCCCCGATGACGACGGCGGTGGTGGCGGTGGCCACGTCCACCGCGGGCAGCGCGCCCGGTGGCGCGGCCGCCGCGGACACCTCCGCGCCGACGTCAGCGCCGTCGCCGGCGCTCCCGCCGACCGTGGCCGCGCCGCCCCCGCCCTCGCCCTCGCCCTCGCCCTCGCCCTCGCCGGGACCGTCGCCGGGACCGACCCGCGCCGGTGGCCGCGAGCCGACCCGCACCACGCCCAACGACCGTACGGCCCCGGCCGGATGGCACACCCCGTCCAGCAGCAGCGCCAGCCGGCCCGCGACGGAGCCGGCCAGGGCCGCCGCGTCCGGCACGGCGGTGGACGCACGCACCTCGGTCCACCACACCGGCCGGCCCCGGCGCGCACCGGTCAGCCCGGCCCGGCGAGCCGCCTTCGCCCCGAGCAGCCGCTCGACCTCTCCGGCCACCTGCACCAGTACCGGCGCCTCCACGGAGACCAGCGGCCGGCCGTCGGGCCCGGTCAGCTGGATCACGGCTCCCTCGGCGTCACCGGTCATGTACTGGTCGGGGCCGCCCGCGTACAGGCTCGCCAGCAGCCGCAAGGCGTCCGGCATCTTCGGGGTCAGGACGACGATGTCCTTGGTCACGGTGCCTCCTGCTCGGCCAGGGCGGTCTGGACGAGCTGCGGGGCGCGTCCGCGGCGCACCAGCAGGCCGCGGCCGGGCGGCTGCGCGGAGGCGTACACGCCCGGGAAGAGCTGGCCCTCCGCGCGGTCGCCGGCCATCACCAGCGCGGTCGCGCCGGTCTCCCGCAGCGCGGTCAGGAACGGGTCGTACAGCGCGCGGGAGGCGCCCGCGACCCGGCGGGTGAGCACCACGTGCAGGCCGATGTCCTGCGCGATCGGCAGGTACGGCAGGAACGGCGCCAGCGGCTGCTGGCCGGCGGCGGTGAGGATGTCGTAGTCGTCGATGAGCAGCACGATGCGCGGACCGTCGAAGCCGGGCCCGTCGCCGAGCGGGTGCAGCGCGTCCTGAGCGGCCTCGTCGGGCAGCCGCTTGTCGAGTTCGGTCGCGATGCCGGCCGCCAGGCCCGTCGAGAGGCGGACGTTGTACGCGTAGCCGCCCCGGTACGGCTCGGGAACCGCGGTGCGCAGGCCGCGGCGCGGGTCGAACACCGCGAAGACCAGCTCGTCGTCGGAGTACCGCTCGATCAACTGGGCGGCGACCAGGGCCAGCAGGTTGGTCTTGCCGCATTCGTCGTCGCCGAGGACGACCAGGTGCTGGTCGCGCTCGAACAGGCCGAGCAGCACCGGGGCGAGGGCGTCCTGATCGACGCCGAGGGGGATCGCCGCGGGTTCTGAGGCGGCCGAGGGCAGCTTCGCGGCGGGCAGCCTGGCGGGCAACACCCTTACCGCGGGCGCCGGTTCACCGTGCCAGGTGGCGCGGATGGTGGCGGTGGCGTCGCCGAGTGCGGCGGCCAGGGCCTCCGCGGTGGCGCGCCCGTCGATGCGCGGGAGCGCCACCTGCGCGAACAGCCGGCCGTCGGTCAGGGCCCGGCCGGCGTCACCGGCGCCGAGGGTCTGCGCGAGCCGCCGGTCGATCGCGGAATCCGTGGCGTCGCCCAGCCGTAGCTCCACCCGGCTGCCGAAGAGCGACTGGTTGGCGATCCGCACGTCGTTCCAGCGGAGCATGCCGGCCACCACGTGGATGCCGTAGCCGCCGCCGCGCTTCAGCAGGTCGGCCACCCCGTCGTCCAGGGCGTCGAACTCCTCGCGCAGGGTGCCGTATCCGTCGATCACCAACACCACCTCGGTGCTGGGGAGTTCGGGCAGTCCGCCGGCCGAGCGCAGGTGGCGCAGCTGGTCCACGGAGTCGATGCCCTGCCGGCGGAAGAGCTGCTCGCGGGCGGCGAGCATGCCGCGGACCTCGGCGACCGTGCGGGCGCAGCGCTCGGGGTCCGACCGGCCGGCCACCCCGCCGACGTGCGGCAGGCCGGTCAGCGCCGACAGGCCGCCGCCGGCCAGGTCGAGGCAGTAGACGGCCACGTCGCGGGGGGTGTGGGTGAGCGCCAGGGAGAGCACCAGGGTGCGCAGCAGCGTGGTCTTGCCGGACTGCGGGCCGCCCACCACCGCGGTGTGCCCGCCGGCGACGGTCAGGTCGTGCACCCATGGCCCGCGCCGCTGCCGGGCCGGATCGTCCAGCAGGCCCAGCGGCACCCGCATCGCTCCGGCCGGCCGGGTCAGCCGCATCCCGTCCCCGGTCACCTCCACCGGGCCGGCGACGGCGTCCAGGGCGACCGCCGCGGGCAGCGGCGGCAGCCAGATGCGCCGCCCGGGGGTGCCGGCCTCCCGCAACTGGTCCACCATCACCGACAGTACGGTCGGGCCGCTGTCCAGCGCGGTCGCGGCCGCACGGTCCTGCTCCTGGTCCGGTGCCCCTTCCGCGTCGTCGCCGCGCAGCGGCCCGCCCAGTGCCGCGGAGACGTTGTACGTCGGGTAGCGGTACGCCAGCGGCTGCTCCTCGGCCGCGTCGGCGACGGCCGTACGGCGGTGCGCGCCGGAGACGTAACCCGCCTTGAACCGGCGGTAGGTGGAGGTGTCCACCTTGAGGTAGCCGAAGCCGGGCAGCGACGGCAGCAGGAAGGCGTCCGGGGTGTCCAGCACGGTGCGCGACTCGTCCGCGGAGAACGTCCGCAGCCCCAGCCGGTAGGACAGGTAGGTCTCCAGCCCGCGCAGCTTGCCGCCCTCGATGCGCTGGCTGGACAGCAGCAGGTGCACCCCGATGGACCGGCCGATCCGGCCGATCGACAGGAACAGGTCGATGAAGTCGGGCTTCTCGGTGAGGAGTTCGCCGAACTCGTCGATGACCACGAACAGGTGGGGCAGCGGTTCGAGTTCCAGCTCGGGGCGTTCGGCCCGCAGCGCGGCGTAGCGGCCGATGTCCGCCACGTTGCCGGCGTCCTTCAGCACCTGCTGGCGGCGTTTGACCTCGCCGGCCAGGCTGGTGTGGACCCGCTCGACCAGGCCGGCCTGGTTCTCCAGGTTGGTGATCACCCCTGCGACGTGCGGGAGTTCGGCGAACGGCGCGAAGGTGGCGCCTCCCTTGTAGTCCACCAGGACCAGGGCCAGGTCCTGCGGCGGATGGTTGGCGGCGAGCGCCAGGACCAGGGTGCGCAGCAGCTCGCTCTTCCCGGAGCCGGTCGCGCCGACGCACAACCCGTGTGGTCCCATGCCGAGTTGGGAGGACTCCTTCAGGTCCAGCAGCACCGGGCGATGCCGGTCGTCCAGGCCGATCGGCACCCGCAGGAAGTCCCGTTCACCGCGTGGCGCCCACATCCGCGCCAGGTCGAGGGCGGCCGGGTCTGCCACGCCGAGCAGTGCGGGGAAGTCCACCGCTCCGGAGATCGGCGTGCCGTCGTCGACGGACTCCTCCGACAGCCGCAGCGGTGCGAGCAGCCTGGCGATGCCTTCGGCGCCGGCGACGGTCACCGGGTCGGCCGTCCCTTCGACCGCGCCGCCGGCCTCCTCCGCGCGCCCGCCGGCCGATCCACCCGCGCCGCCCGTACCGCCCGCGTTCCCCGTACCCGGCACGGCCGCCGAGGCCGCGCTCTCCGCCCCCGGCCCGTCGCCGCCCGGCGCGCGCAGGTCCCGTACGGACAGGTGGTCACCGTCCACGGTGATCCGTACGGTCACCTCGTCCGGCTCGTGCAGGTGCTCGGCCAGCAGGTGCACCACGGTGACGCCCATGTCCCGCAGCGCCACCGCCATGTCGGGGCGCGGCAGTTCGACCGCCGGACCGCCGTACTCGTCGCTGAACACCAGCAGCCGGGCGGTGCGCCGCAGCGCGTCCTGGTCGGACAGGCCGCGGCGCAGCTCGGCGGTGTAGGAGGCGCGCCGGACCAGGTCGCGCCGGAGCACCTTGGCGAGCTGCTCGGGAGAGGGCGCGATCCGGCGGGCGGGCACCGGGCCGTCCTCCTCGTCCGGTTCCAGGACGTGCGGCAGCCATTTCGCCCACTCCCACTCCGGCAGCCGGCCGCCGGGCACCGACAGCGCGATCCCCACGTCGTCGGGCGCGTGCAGCGCCGCCGTCTGGACCAGCAGGGCCCGCGCCACCCGCAGCACGTCCTCGCGGTCCCCGACGATGCTGACGTTCCCGGCCCGGTCCAGCGGCACCGTCAGCGGGAAGTCGGCCACCCGGGAGAACCGGGCGAGCAGCGCCCCGGCCTCGTTGAGCATGAACCGGTCGGGCGGCGTCAGCACGCCCGAGCCGCCCTTGCCGAGCACCAGCTCGCGTACCGGCACGTTGCCGGTGCCGATCCGCACCTGGAGGAAGTCCCGGTCCAGCCGGCGGCGTTCCCAGGCGCGCGCCGGGTCGCGCACGATGTCGTACAGCGCGTCCGGCGGCGGGTCGAGCACCCGCGCCCGGTCCCGTACCCGTCGTTCCGCCGCGCCCAACTCCTCGCGCAGCTCCTCCAGATACTCCAGGTACCGCTCGCGCTGGGTGCGCCGGGTGCGCTGCGCCTTGCCGCGCTGGGACAGGAACAGCGCCAGCGCGCCGCACACGGCGAGCACCAGGACGATGGCACCGATCGCCGCGAACTGGCTGTTGCGGATGACGGTCATCATCACCACCGAGCTGACCACGCCGGCCAGCGGCAGCAGCGCGGTGGCGGGGCTGCCGGCCTTGCCCTCGGGCAGGTTCGGCGGCGCCTCCACGACCCGGGGGACGTCACGCAGGAGGGGGCTCGACGTGCGTGCGGGCCGGTGCACGATCCGTTGCGTCACGGCCGGCGGTCCTCGGTCCGGGCCTGCCCGCGCTGCTCCACCGGTGTCCGGCGGCCCGCCGGTTCGCCGCCGGCGCCCCGGCCCACCGCGCGGTCGAGCGCGATCCCGGCCAGCCGGGTGGCGGCGACCCGGGTCTCCGCGCCGAGCAGGGGCGCGGAGATCACGCCCCCCGCGGCGAGGTGCCGGTCGTACGGGATCACCACCACCTCCACGCCCGCCTCGCGCAACTCCCGCTCCGCGCGCCGGACATCGAGCACCTGGTCGGGTGCCGAGCAGGTCAGCGCGACCACGGTGCCGCGCAGCACCTGCTTGGGCAGCGACGACATCCAGGCCAGCACCGTGGCGGTCGACGCGACGCCCTCCACCGTGGCCGGCGCGACCAGTACGCACGCGTGCGCGGTGACCAGGGCCGTACGCGCCACCTCGCCGGGCAGCGTCTCGCAGTCCACCACCGTCACCGCGAAGAAGCGGCGCAGCGCCATCACCACGGTGCGGTAGGTGGGGATGTCCACGGGGGCGCCGATGTCGCCGCGGCTGCCGGGCAGCAGCCAGCCGCGGTCGTCCAGGGCGACCAGGTAGCCGGTGATGTCGGTCAGCCGCATGGATGGGGTGACCAGACCCGCCACGTCGGCGCAGGTCCAGCGCACCGAGGTGGCGCCGAGCCGGGTCGGGAGGGTGCCGAGGGCCGAGTCGGCCTCCATGGCGAGCACCGGGTCGTGCCGGTAGTGCACGAAGGTACGGCTGAGCAGCGCGGCCACGGTGGTCTTGCCGGCGCCGCCGCGGATGCTGGTGACGACGATCTGGCGGCCGGTGGTCACCGGCTGCTGGACCTGCTCGGCGGTCGCGGTGGCGTCGGCGACCCCGCGGGCCGCCGACGAGCCGAGCACGGTCCGAAGGGTGCGCAGGACCCTGCGCAGCGGCGGGTCGCCGTGCAGGGGCCGGCGGGCCGGGCGGGTGGCTGCGCCGGGGACCGGTGTGGGCTCGGGGGCGGCGGAGGGCGGGGTGGGTGCGGTGGGTGCGGTGGGGCCGGGCGGGCGCGAGGCGGCCGGCGCGGGTGCCCGGGCGGACGACGGGCCGGGGGCGGGGGCGCGCGGGGCGGGCGGTGCGGAGGGTGGCGTGGACGGGGTCGGGGGTCCTGCGGGTGCCACGGCTCCTGCCGGTGCCACGGCTCCCGCGGGTCCTGCCGGTGGCGCGGGTGAGGCGGGCGCGGGTGAGGCGGGCGCGGGTGAGCTGGGCGCGGCGGAGCCGGGGGGACCGCCCCGCCCGTCGGGCACCCCCTGTGCGACCAGGTCGTTGAGCACGCCTGCCTGCCAGTCGTCCTGCGACGCCACCGAACTACCTCCTCCGTGAACCGCGCGAAGACCTACGCGAACGTGTCCAGCAGGTGCCCGTACACCCCGAACACCCCGACCAGCAGGGGGAACAGCGCGATGACGCCGGCCGCCTCCGCGGTGTCCGCCAGCCGCCTGAAGCGGACCCGGACGTGCTCGGGCGGCTCCACCACCAGCAGCACCAGCGGGAAGGCCCCGAGTACCGCGCACCCCGCGAGCGCGCCCGCGGCGCCGGACCGGTCCGACCACAGCACCGCGCCGCGCACGGCGACGGCCGCGGCGGCCAGCAGCAGCAGGACCACCTCGGTCACCAGGGGATAGGCCCGCGAGCGCAGCGCCAGCACCAGCGCGGTGATCACCGCCAGCGGCACCGTCCAGACCGTGGGCGTCCGCAGCGCGAGTACGGCCGCTACGGCCGCGCCGCCACCGACCACCGCCGTGGCCAGCACCAGCCCGCGGTGGGCGGCGTCGAGCGCCGACGCCACCCGGTGCCGGCTGACCGAGGCACCGTCGGCCCGCTCGTCGTCCAGCGCGGTCAGACCGGCCGAGGACAGCGCCAGCCGCGGCAGCACACCGAGCAGCACCACGCAGACCACCGCGAGCACGGCGCCGGTGTGCGCCTGCCGCGGTGCGGTGCCCGCGCCGTGCTGTGCGGCAGCGGCGGCCTCCGCCACGGCGGCGACCACCCCGACCATCACCGCGCCGAGCACTCCCGCACGGCCGAGCGGGGTGAACGCGCCGAGCAGCAGCAGCGCGGCGAAGACCATGACCGCGACCCCGGCGAAGCTGCCGGCCGCGCTCCAGCCCTCCGCGTCGCCCAGCGTCCACGCGCCGAGCGCCGCCAGCGGTCCGGCCGCGGTGATCAACGCCGTGGCCGCCCCGCGCCGCCCCGCGCGCCCGGCCACCGCGCCCGCCACGGCCAGCACGGCGCCGAGGGCCAGCAGGGTGGCGGCCACGGCGGACGGCGCGTAGGACACCCGGGCCAGCAGACCGCCGACCAGCAGCCAGCCGACGAGGGCGGCCCCCGCCGTGATCCGGCGCGCCTGCGGGCTCCACCGCCAGGCGCGTACGTCAAGGTCCTCGGCGACCTCGTCCGTCACGTCGTGCACCACCGGCGCCGAGGGCACGTCCTGCACCCGGACCAGCCGCAGCACCGTGCCGTCCATCACCCCGGCGTCGCGCAGGGTGCCGTCGTGGGGCACCACCGAGCCGTCGGAGGTGACGAGTTGACGGAGCATCGGTTGCGTGGCGACCCGGTCGTCCAGCATCTCGATGATGTCCGGCAGCAGCCGGCCCACCGGTTCGTCGGACGGCAGCACCAGGTCCATCCGGCGCCGGGCTCCCACCAGGCTGACCCGGCTCAGCCTGCCGCCCCGCGGACCCGGGCCGGCGGCCTTCCGCACGGATATCCCGGCGCCGTCGGCACCGTCAGCGGTCATTGCGTGTCCCGTCGGCATCGGTCTGCTCGCAACTCTCCTGGCTCGGGGGGCAGTTGTGGCTCGGACGGACATCCGTCACGGCGACGGCACCGTGGCGGACGGGGCGACGGACGGGGTGCCGGTCGCGCTCGGCACCGCCGGCGCCGTCGAGGTCGGCGCCGGCGTGGTGGTCCCGAGGTGGCCGATCAGACGGTGCGAGACGAACGACCAGCCGACGCAGCCCGCACACAGCACGGCGGCGATCACCAGCCCCGCGACCGCCTTCCCCACCCGCTCGTCCGCCGTCCGCCGCGCCCGCAGCACCCCGAACAGCAGCGCGTCCCGCATCCGCCTCCGCCGCACGGAGACCGATTCGAGCAACTGACTGTCATAGTCCTGCGCGGCCATCCTCTTCCGTCCAACGCCTCGAAGTCACCCGATTACAGCAAGTCTGATCGATGGCCGACCCACCCGTCGAGGGCATCCGCGGGATCGGTCCCGCCCGCGTCCGTCTCGCCTACACGGTCGGGAACTCCCCCACCCAGGCGCGGTCGAGGAGCTTGATGGGGAGGTAGTCGGACCTCACGCGGATCGGGATCTCGCCGTCGTAGGCGAGGCACGCGACGGCGAGGACGCCGATCGGCACGTTCCCCGACGTACTCTTCGCACGGTCCTCGTCGGCGGTCCAGTACGACTTGTGTGCTTCCAGCGCATCCACCAATGCGTCGTTGAAGCCGTCCACATTGTGCGTGACGAACCGGTAGAACAGGTTGATCGGCTGGTAGAGAAGCTTGTTGAGCGCCTCAGGGTCCGCGACGGTCGCGACGTCCGGATGCGACAAATCGATCGCCTCGGTCAGGGTTTCCACGAAGCCGGGCCGACGCAGCCAGTAGCGCTGAAGCGCGTCCACCCAGTGGTAGGCGTACTCGTCGATCTCGAACTCACCGATCCGCTCCGACTCACGCAACAACTCGATCGGAACCTCGCACAACCGCGTCATTCGCTCCTGCTCACGGCAGATGACCGCGTACCAGAACGCACTCACCCAACCTGCGGCACTGGCGGCGGAACTAGGACCCGAAACCGGAAGGCGGCGGACCTTCTCACCGATCCGGCACTCCACGCTCTCACCCGAAGCGGTCGCAGACTCAAAAACAGCCGAGTGGACCTGCATCGCCCAAACGGCAGCCTCCCACGTATCGATGCCGCCTCCAGGCGGGTCCAGCAGACACTGGGCGTTGAAATTCAGCTCAACAGTGTTCATCGCACCGCCAAAATTAATCGGCGAGTGCTCCATGTATTCGATTTCATCCCGCACGGAATCCACCATGAGCCGCGCGTAATTCTCACTTCGCGGACCACGACTGCGATGCCTTGGAATTTCGATCATCAGTTCACTCTTCCAGCCGAGATGTCGAACCTCTGCGTATCATATCCACCGTGCGAGGCCCTCAAAACACCAGGCTCCACTTCCGTTACCATCGGGTTTCCCTTGACGACGATGTAGTCCAGTTTTCCTTCTTCCAGAGCCTTCCTCAAATCCCTGGCCAACGCGGGATCGCTGGACTCCTCCCCACGTTCGCGCATCTTTCTGAGGATGTCGTCGAAATATCTCCTCGTGCCCTGCGACACTCTTTCGCCACTGGGCAGCCTACGGCTGCCCAAGTCGGTCGTCAGGCTGCTCTTCGCTTCGACCACCACATAGCCGCCGTCGGGGCGGCGCCAGACCTGGTCGAACTGGTCGTTCCCGTTCGCCGGTCCGTCCAACTCCATCCGTTCGCTGCCGGGATAGAGCTCAGGGATCGCGTGTTCGGCGGCCACCGTCTCACCGTACGCCTCACTGGCCCTGGTCATTTCCGTGTGGAGCGGGGCGTGGACCGCGCTGGCATCCTCGAACCTTTGGACGTCGGCGGGAACATGTGGGCCCTTGATGATGTGCTTCAACTTCTCCAAGGGGCCGTGCTTGGGCGTGTCCGCCTGGATCGCGTCGTAACGTCGTTGAGCCGCGCCGTCCAGAACGTGTTGAGTCGCCTCGTGAACGGAACTCGGCCGGTAATTCGCACCCTGTGGAACGTGGCCGTTCTCGTCGGGCAACCGGTAGCGCGTGGGGCCGTCATCGAGGTAGTCCGGCTTCATGGGTCGAGGAGCGGTTTTCTCCGCCATCCAGTCGCCGTTCACATGCCCCTTGACAAGGTGAGGCGGGACAAATCCCGATTCATCCATACTGTATACGCTCTTGCGAATTCCGTCTTTCCTGTAGTACTTGCTGAAGTATTCCGGGTCCGTGTTGGCGCGCCGCACCTGTTCCGCGACGATCTTCGGGTCGGTGGATTCGCTCGGCTGGTGCGAGGGTTCACCGTCGTGCTCCCTGACCGGCTCTGGCTCGGCGCTGGGGTCGCGTGGGAGGTCGTCGTGGCCGGGTGTCGCCGGGCCGGACGGGTCGTGCGGTCCACCCGGCGGCTCGTGGGGCAGCTCGTGCGCCGGGCCGTGCGGCACCCCGGCGCCCGGCTCATGTCCCGCCAGCCCGGCCGGAGTTCGCTCGGCGGCGGTGCCCGGCATGTCCCGTCCCGGCCCGCCGGTTTCGGGGCGATCGAGGCCCGGGTGCCCGGCGCCCGGTGCGTGCACGGTGGGCGTGGTCCCGCCTGACGGGTCGTGGGCTGCCTGGGTCGATGGGTCGTGGGGGAGGGGGCCGTCGCCCGGGAGGTGGGGCTCCGGCGGGGGCGGGGTGCCGTCGGGGAAATGGGGGGCGGGGGCGTCGCTGGTGAGGCGGACCGGGGGCGGCTCGGGGGCGTGCGCGGCGGCCTCGGCCGCGGGGTGGGCGCCGGCGCCCACGAGGACGGGCGGCCGGTCCGGGCCACTCGCGCCGTGCGGCGCCCCGGACGCGAGGGGCTCGTCCGGCGGCTCCACGGAGTGCCCCGCCGCCCGTTCGGCGGCACTCGGCTCGTGCGGCGGAGGAACCTGACTCCCGTCGGGCCGGGTGAGTTCACCGTCCGGGTGGAGGTGCACGGCCGGGTTCGTCGGATCGGCTATCGCGTGCTCGGGCGCACCCGCAACCGGCGCGTGCGCCCCCTCGGGAACATGCACCCCGTCCGGCACGTGCACCCCGTCGGCGAGCCCTTCCGGGCTGACGGGGATCGCCACGGTCCCGTCCGGCAGTTCGACCACGTCCGGCGGCAGCGTGATCTTGTCCACGTCGCCGACACCCTTGAACAGGTCGCTGACCTTGACGACCGCGTAGGTGCCCGCCTTGCCGATGTACGTCATCGGGTCGACGATCCGCCCGGCCTTCGCCGCCACCGACAGCGTCTTGGCCGCGGCGCCGGTCTTCGCCGCGCTGCCCGCGCCGTCGGAGGCGATGACGGTGAGCACGTTGAAGGTGACCGCACCGGCCGCGCGGGCCGGGTTCTTCTTCCACTCGTCCCACGCGACCAGCGCCTTGCCGGTGTTCTTCACCGCGTCGCGCGACTCGCGCACCCACTTGGGCATGTACTTGCCGGGGGTGGCGAGGAAGATCGGGGCGAGCGCGGGCGAGAAGGACATGATCGTCAGCCCGGTGGCCAGCTTCGCCAGGTTCGTCCACGCCTCGGCCATCGAGTGCCAGCCGCCGGTGCCCACCAGCGTGCCGAGGCCCTTGATCGTGCCCCACACACCGTCGACCATGAAGCCGTCCCAGACGAACGACTTCACCCAGTGGCCGTACTTCTTGGGGTTGTACCAGCGGTACGTGCGGTCCACGTGGTCGCCCCACGGCAGTTCCGAGGCGTGGTCCAGGTCGTTGGCCCCGATGCCGTACATGTTCTGCGCGTGGCTGCCGTCGTCCTGGATGTAGTGGGTGCCGCCGAACAGCGCGGTGATCTTGTTGGCGCAGGCCACTTCGGCCGCCCAGAACGCGGCCACGGTCACGTCCACGTCGTGCCGCAGGTCGTTGTTGTGGGAGACCTTCTTGCTGTCGTTGGTCCAGTGGTGGTCGCCGGCGACGCTCGCCGCGAACTCCGTTGCCTGGTGCTTGAGTTGGGCCAACTTGACCGTGAGCGGGCCGATTTCCGTGGAGTACGCGTCCAGCGCCGAGGTCACCGACTCCAACTGGGTGGCGAAGTCATCGGACTTCGCGGCCACCGGCGCGGTGGTGGCGAACAACTGGTCGGCCTCGGGCGCCTTGTAGAACGCGGACAGACCCTGGAACTGGGTGTCCACGTCGGAGCCCGAGGACCGCCATAACCCGGCGTTGGTCTTGAGGTCCTCGATCTCCACTTCGAGTTGGACGAGGCTGCCGGTGAACTGCGGTATCTCCGCCGGGTTGATGGGTGCCGCCGTCACTTCGCGTCCCCCTTGCCCCCGCCGTCGCCCGGCATGTGGATCACCGGTTCCTTGAGTGCCTCCTGCTGCGCCTTCGCGGCCATCGCCAGGTCGCCCTTGACGTACTCGTTGGTCGCGTCGCGCGCGCCGGTGAGGGAGTTGGTGGTGCGCTGGGCGATGTAGGCGAGCTGCTTCTCGTGGGCCTGGATGAACTGGCCGAGCGCCGCGGCCACCAGGCCCTCCGCGCCCGGCATCGGCGGCCCGTACTGGCCCGGCTTGAGAACGGCGTACCCGTTCTCGTAGTCACCCGCCTTGATGGTCCCGGCAGCCGCGGCGGCGCCGGTGATACCGCTCTCCAGGCCGGTCGAGGCGTCGTTCAGCCCGTCCGCGGCCTTGATCACCTTGTTCAGCACGCTCTGGACGCCCGAAGGCGTGATGTCCCACTTCGCCATCAGTTCCCCCCTGTGCCTCCGGACGCCGCCGCACGGCACGCCCGGCCCGCGGACCGGCCCCGACTGCCGACCCGAGCCGACGCTCCCGCCTCCGGCCCCGTCAGCAGGCCCCGTCCGCCGACCCGATCAACTGCCCTGGCCAGCCCTCGCCGCCTACCGCCGCCGGCAACCGAACCCGTCAACCGATCCCGCCTACCGCCGCCGGCAACCGAACCCGGCAACCAGTCCCGTCAACCGATCCCGTCCACCGCTGCCTTCGCCCGCGCGGCCGTCGACTGCGCCGTACCGTCGTTCTGTTCAAGGGTGGTCCGCACGAGCCGGATGATGTCCCGCACCTCGCCCGCCGCCCGGTTCCAGCGAACTTCCTTGCCGTGGTACTCGGCTGACACCCCATCAGCCGTGAAGTCCGCCATCGCCGCCTTGACCGCCTGGTCGCGCTCGGTCAGCACCTGCTCCAGGCGGCTGATGATCCCCTGAAGGCCGCCCTGCACCTCGCTGGACGCGTCCGTGTCGTACGACCTGCGGTCGCTGGAACTTCCCATCGTCGTGTTCCCCCTCCTCGACGTGCCCGCGTTCGCGCGCGGGTCCGGTCAGCGCGCCCCGAAACGGGCGGCCTCGAAGTTCGCGGAGCCCATGTTCTGATGCGCGTTGGACGCCTGCTCCTCGTCGCCGGTTCCGAACGAACGGTCCATGCCGGTCTGTCCGCCGAGAATGGCGCGCAGCGAACCGTTCAGGTCACTGGTGATGCTGTCGGCGCGGGACTTGAACGAGTCGAAGGCCGCCTTGCCCGCGCCGTTGAACTTGCCCTCCAGCGGATCGGCGGCAGCCACCAGCTGCTTGATCAGTACGCCGAGGTCCTCACTGGAACCGGTGGTCTTCTTGGTCAGGTCTGCCAGGGTCGTGGCACCCATGTCGAACTTCATGTGTCCCCCCTCATCACGGTGCACCCGCACGCCACAAGAGCCTTACTCACCGTAAGCCGGGCGGAGTTGAAGCCGCAACGCCGTTCTTGTACCGGTTCTGTGACAGCGGAAGGTCGGTACGCGCGCACGCTCCGCGACGAACTGCCCTCAGGCGAGCGCCGGTTGATTCCGGTTCGCGCGGAACCCACCGCCGCCACCACTGCCGCCGCCACGACCGCCTCCGCCACGACTGCCACCGGCCGGCAGCAGCCGACACGACAAGGGCGCCCCCGCCGAAGTACCGGCGTGGGCGCCCCTGCACCGCAAGTGACGGTCGGTCAGGACAGCAGCCCCGGGATCGCCGAGTGGTGAGCCTGCGACAGTTCCGCCAGCGGGATCGTGAACTCGCCCTGGACCTCCAGGGATTCACCGTCGACCACACCGACCCGGGTCGCGGGCAGACCCCGCGCACCGCACATGTCGGTGAAGCGCAGCTCCTCCGAGCGGGGAACGGCGACGAGCGCGCGCCCGGCCGACTCCGAGAGCAGGAAGGTGAACGCGGACAGGCCGTCCGGAACGACCAGCCGGGCGCCGTGCCCGCCGCGCAGGCAGGACTCGGTGACCGCGGCGAGCAGCCCGCCGTCGGACAGGTCGTGCGCGGCGTCGACCATGCCGTCGCGCGACGCGGAGATCAGGATCTCGCCGAGCAGCCGCTCCCGCTCCAGGTCCACCGCCGGCGGCAGCCCGCCGAGGTGGTCGTGCACGACCTGCGACCAGACCGACCCGCCGAACTCCTCCCGGGTCTCCCCGAGCAGGTAGAGCAGGTGGCCCTCGTCGGTGAAGGCCATCGGGGTGCGGCGCGCCACGTCGTCGATCACGCCGAGCACGGCGACGACCGGGGTGGGGTGGATGGCCGCCTCACCGGTCTGGTTGTAGAGCGAGACGTTGCCGCCGGTCACCGGCGTGCCGAGCTGGAGGCAGCCGTCGGCCAGCCCGCGGATCGCCTCCACGAACTGCCACATCACGTCCGGGTCCTCGGGCGACCCGAAGTTCAGGCAGTCCGAGATCGCCAGCGGCTTCGCGCCGGTCGCCGCCACGTTCCGGTACGCCTCCGCGAGCGCGAGCTGCGCGCCGGTGTACGGGTCGAGCTTCGTGTAGCGGCCGTTGCCGTCGGTGGCGATGGCGACACCGAGCCCGGTCTCCTCGTTGACCCGGATCATGCCCGCGTCCTCGGGCTGGGCCAGCACGGTGTTGCCCTGCACGAACCGGTCGTACTGGTCGGTGACCCATGCCTTCGACGCCACGTTCGGCGAGGAGAGCACCCGCAGCGCCTGCGCGCGCAGCTCGTCGCCGCCGGCCGGGCGGGCCAGCGCGCCCGCGTCGTCGGCCTGCAGGGCGTCCTGCCAGGCCGGCCGCGCGTAGGGGCGCTCGTACGTCGGGCCCTCGTGCGCGACGGTGCGCGGGTCCACGTCGACGATCTTCTCGCCGTGCCAGAAGATCTCCAGCCGGTCCCCGTCGGTGACCTCGCCGACGACGGTGGCGATGACGTCCCACTTCTCGCAGATGGCCAGGAACCGCTCCACCTTCGCGGGCTCCACCACCGCGCACATCCGCTCCTGCGACTCGCTCATGAGGATCTCCTCGGGCGAGAGCGTGGAGTCGCGCAGCGGTACGTCGTCCAGCTCGACGCGCATGCCGCCGGAGCCGTTGGAGGCCAGCTCGCTGGTGGCGCAGGACAGGCCCGCCGCCCCCAGGTCCTGGATGCCGACCACCAGCTTCTCGGCGAACGCCTCGAGCGTGCACTCGATCAGCAGCTTCTCCTGGAACGGATCGCCGACCTGCACCGCGGGCCGCTTGCTCGGCTTGGTGGCGTCGAACGTCTCCGAGGCGAGGATCGAGGCGCCGCCGATGCCGTCGCCGCCGGTCCTGGCCCCGTAGAGGATGACCTTGTTGCCGGCGCCGGACGCCTTGGCGAGGTGGATGTCCTCGTGCCGCATCACGCCGATCGCGCCCGCGTTGACCAGCGGGTTGCCCTGGTAGCAGGCGTCGAAGACCAGTTCGCCGCCGATGTTCGGCAGGCCGAGGCAGTTGCCGTAGCCGCCGATGCCGGCGACCACGCCGGGCAGCACCCGCTTGGTGTCGGGGTGGTCGGCCGCGCCCATCCGCAGCGGGTCGACCACGGCGACCGGCCGCGCGCCCATCGCGATGATGTCGCGCACGATGCCGCCGACCCCGGTGGCCGCGCCCTGATAGGGCTCCACGTACGAGGGGTGGTTGTGCGACTCGACCTTGAAGGTGACCGCGTAGCCCTCGCCGACGTCGACCACGCCGGCGTTCTCCCCGATGCCGACGAGCAGCGCGTCGGTCTTCGGGGCCTTCACACCGAACTGCTTCAGGTGCACCTTGCTCGACTTGTACGAGCAGTGCTCCGACCACATCACCGAGTACATCGCCAGCTCGGCCCCGGTCGGGCGGCGGCCCAGGATCTCCCGGACCCGCTGGTACTCGTCCTCCTTGAGGCCGAGCGCCTTCCACGGCAGCTCCACGTCAGGGGTCTGCTCGGCGTGCTTCACCGTATCGAGGGTCACGCGCTTACCAACTTCTTGAGTACCGACGTGAAGAAGCCGAGCCCGTCGGTACGGCCGGTGCCGATCAGCGACTCGACCGCGTGCTCCGGGTGCGGCATGAGGCCCACCACGTTGCCCGCCGCGTTGGTGATCCCGGCGATGTCGCGCAGCGAGCCGTTCGGATTGCCGTAGCCGTCCGCGGCCGGGCCGTCGGTGGCGTAGCGGAAGACCACCCGGCCCTCCGCCTCCAGCTCGTCCAGCACGCGCGCGTCGGCGGTGTAGCGGCCGTCGATGTTCTTCAGCGGGATGGAGATCTCCTGGCCCGCCGCGTAGTCCGCGGTCCAGGCGGTGCCGCCGGTCTCGACCCGCAGCTTCTGGTCGCGGCAGACGAAGTGCAGCTCGGTGTTGCGCAGCATCGCCCCGGGCAGCAGATGCGCCTCGGTGAGCACCTGGAAACCGTTGCAGATCCCCAGCACCGGCATTCCGGCCCGCGCCTGCTCGATGATCGACTCCATCACCGGCGAGAAACGGGAGATCGCCCCGGCCCGCAGATAGTCGCCGTAACTGAACCCGCCGGGCAGAACCACCGCGTCGACCTGCTTCAGGTCCTTGTCGCGGTGCCACAGCGGGACCGCTTCCCCGCCGGCCACCCGGACGGCACGCTGCGTGTCGCGGTCGTCAAGAGTCCCCGGGAATGTGACGACGCCGATGCGCGCAGTCACGACTCCACCTTTACATTGAAGTCCTCGATCACGGTGTTGGCGAGAAAGGTTTCCGCCAACTCCCGAATACGGGCGAGCGCTGCGTCGTCGACGGGGCCGTCGACCTCCAGCTCAAAGCGCTTTCCCTGGCGGACGTCGGAGATCCCGTCGAAGCCGAGCCGGGGCAGCGCACGCTGTACGGCCTGGCCCTGGGGGTCGAGGATCTCCGGCTTGAGCATGACGTCGACTACGACGCGTGCCACTGGCACTCCCGATGGTGTGGTGCGTGAGGTTCTCTCAGCCTACCGGGTGAGGAAATCTACGCGAGTAGATATACCGCACCACCACATCCGCCGCAGATCGCCGATCACGTTTGGATATCAGCTGGCAGAATATCTGGGTAAAGCCGCGGCGGAAAACATAAGGTCCCCGAAGCGAAGAGGCTTGCGGCGCGGATGCGGCGGGAATTAACAGCAGCAACGGGTATCTCCACCGCCTCATTCACCCTCGGGCGCCCCGGTCGCGGACCCCGCGTGGGCCCGGCCCCGTCGCGACGCAGGCAGCCGGCACAAGAAAGGACCGATCCCTATGGCGCAGCGCGTACTGGTCACCCTCGCCGACGATCTCGACGGCGGCGACGCCGAGGAGACGATCGCATTCGGCGTCGACGGCCAGTGGTACGAGATCGACCTCTCGTCGAGGAACGCGGACAGGCTGCGCAAGGAACTCGCTCCCTACGTGGAGGCCGGCCGCCGCCGCACCCTTTCCGGGCACGCCTACAAGCGGACCCCGATCGCGCCCACCCCGGCGACCGTCCGCGCCTGGGCGCAGTCCAACGGCTTCGAGGTGCCGGCCCGCGGCCGCATCCCGAAGAAGGTCTACGAGGCGTTCAACAAGGCGGACTGAGCAGGGAGTCGGCGGCCGGCCGGCGTTCGCGGCAGCGGTCCGGTGGACCGCGGTCCGGGCGTGGTGCGTCGGCGGACCGGGGTGGGGCGGCGGCTCCGGCCGCCGCTCTCCCAACACCCGCTCCCCGCCCGGCCGGTGTCGATTGGACAGCCACCCCCGGTCGTCCGCTAGTCTGAGGGCACACCGCAGGACGGGGCCGAAAAGCCCAGGTCAGCGGAGGTCACGCGGGTGTAGCTCAGTAGTAGAGCGCCCCCCTTCCAGGGGGGAGGCGCAGTGTGCGATTCCTGTCACCCGCTCTGATCACCAACTCGTTCGGCCCTTGGCGGCCGATCGGGTACAGTGGTCGCAGCGCATGCGGACGTGGCTCAGTTGGTAGAGCATCACCTTGCCAAGGTGAGGGTCGCGAGTTCGAATCTCGTCGTCCGCTCAGAAGAGAAGCCCCAGACCGACGGTCTGGGGCTTTTCGTTGCCCTCCGGCCGCCGGCCCACCCCGTTTTCCTCGGCACCGCCGGGTATCGGGTACAGTATCGGCACGCCCTGCGGACGTGGCTCAGTTGGTAGAGCATCACCTTGCCAAGGTGAGGGTCGCGAGTTCGAATCTCGTCGTCCGCTCCAGCAGGAGGAAGGCCCCGGTCACTTCGACCGGGGCCTTCGCCGTGTCCGCGGTGCGCGTCGGGTCCGCAGCGCGCGCCGGGTCCGCGGCTCGTGCCGGGTCCCTCAGCGCCGGGGCAGCCGTGCGGTCAGCGCGTAGAACCGGGTGGTCTGCGTGGCGCCCTGGTTGTCGTCGCTGACGAGCATCAGGCGCAGCGCGCCGCCGGGAGCGTGCCCGGTGACGGCCATGCCCTCGATGTTGTCCAGCAGCGGGTTCGGCTGGGGCTGCTTGGCGGTGGCGCCGAGGGAGGGGCAGTCGCCGATGTCGGCGAGCAGGGTCTTCGGCATGACCTTGACGTTCCGCTGCCCGGTCAGGTCGGTGACGCGGCTGACATCGCCGGCGCGGCCCGGGTCGGCCAGGTAGAGCCGTATGGTGTTGCCGACTCCCGCGGTGAACCCGCGCTCCAGCACCAGCAGCCGGCCGTCACCGGTGGCCGCGATGTCGGACACCCCCAGGAGCGTGCCGTTGGCGTCGGTGTCCACGTGGTAGGCGTACTGCCGCCCGAGCGTGAAGTCCCGGCCGTTTCCGCCGCGCTGCCAGGTCTGGAACCGTACGAGATCGTGGTTGTCACCGGACAGCGCGCCCTCCATGGACGCGACCAGCGTGCGGCCGCCCGGCTGGAACGCCAGCCCCTCGAAGGTGAGGTTGGAGGTGGCCCGCCCGGCAGGAGCGACCTTCAGCGCGTCGGGCACCGGCAGGCTGCCGAGGATCTGCGATCCGTCCCGGCTGTAGCGCCGGATCGTCGGCTCGACCTCGGAGGTGATCAGCCGGGTGCCGTCCCGGTCGACGGCCAGGGCCTCGGAGTCGAGCGGCTGGCCCTTCTCGTCGGCGAGCGGGACGACCTTCTCCGGGGCGAGGTCGCCCAACGTGCGGCCGCTCAGCGTGAACAGCGACGACCGGTCGGAGAGCGCGTCCAGGGTGCCGTGCGCGTCCGGCGCGAGCGCGGAGAGGTTGCCGACGAAGGTGCCGTCGAAGGTCGTCTTGTCCAGGGCGTCGGAGAAGCCGCTGATCCGGACGTCCGCGGAGCAGTTGCCCGCCGCCGGCTTTCCGGGCCGGTCCGCCGGTCCGCCCTGGGCCTGGGCGGTGCCCCCGCCGGCGAGGCAGGCCATGGCGGTCAGCAGGACGGTCGGGCCGGCGAGAAGAACCTTTGCGCGCACAGTGACACTCCACGTTGGGTGGCAGGAGTCCTTACGCCGCCTGATTCTCCACGGCTTTGCCCGCCGCGGGGTGAAACAGGGACCCACGAGAAGCCGAACGACAGGGGGCCGCCGCGCCGCCGGTGCAGGTGCCGGTGCCGGCAACTGGTGCCGGCGGCGCGGTCGGAGGCGAAGCGGAGCCCTGGCCGCGCGGGCGCCGCAGGTCGCCGTGGCTACGCCCAGGGCAGTCCGGTCAGCCGTTCGTACACCTCGATGTAGCGGGCGCGGGAGTGGTCGACGACGGCCGCAGGCAACTCGGGCGGGGGCTGCTCGCTGTGCCGGTCCCAGCCGGAGGCGGACGAGGTGAGCCAGTCGCGGATGAACTGCTTGTCGTACGAGGGCTGTGCGTGCCCGGGCTCCCACCCGTCAGCGGGCCAGAAGCGGGAGGAGTCCGGGGTGAGCACCTCGTCGGCGAGCACCAAGGGCGCGCCGCCCTCCCGGTCCGCGGCCGCGTCGTCGTAGCCGAACTCGAACTTCGTGTCGGCCAGGATCAGCCCGCGCTCGGCGGCGACGTCACAGGCCCGGGTGTAGACCGCGAGCGTGTTCTGCCGCAGCAGCGCGGCGGTCTCCGCGCCGACCTGGCGGGCCACCTCCTCGTACGACACGTTCTCGTCGTGCTCGCCGACCGCGGCCTTGGTCGCCGGGGTGAAGATCGGCGCGGGCAGCTCCGAGCCGTCGACCAGGCCCTCGGGCAGCGCGACGCCGCACACGGTACGGCTGCGGTCGTACTCGACCAGGCCGGAGCCGGCCAGGTAGCCGCGGGCCACCGCCTCGACCGGGACCATCCGCAGCGCACGGCAGACCATGGTGCGCCCCTCCCAGTCGGCGGGCGCGCCGGCCGGCACCTCGGTGGAGACCACATGGTTCGGCACCAGGTCCGCGAGCTGGTCGAACCACCACAGCGACAGCCGGGTCAGCACCCTGCCCTTGTCCGGGATGAGGGTGGGCAGCACCCAGTCGTACGCGGAGATGCGGTCACTGGCCACCATCACCAGCTCGCCGGCGTGGTTCCGGTACAGGTCCCGCACCTTCCCGGTGTGCAGGTGGGTCAGGCCGGGCACCTGGACGGGCTCGGGCTTGTCGACGAATCCGGGCATGGGTGGGTCCTCCCCAGTCGGTGGCTCGACTCCGATTCTCGCCTACCCGGGAGGTGGCGGCGTGCAAGGGCCCGCCCCCGGCCCCGCGCGCTCCGGTTCGCTCGGTCCCGCTTGCCCAGTTCCGCTTGCTCAGTCCCGCTTGCAGATCCGGTCCAGCAGGTTCGCCGTCGCCCGCTGCACGCGCGGGTCCACGTGGCCGGGCCGGTCGAGCGCCGGCGACCAGGCGAAGGTGCCGGAGGCGAAGACGTACGCCCCGCTGGGCGCGCGGTACAGCGACGTCTCCTGGTGGCACATCCGGCCGTCGGTCGCCTCGTACGGGGAGTGGGCGAGCAGGATGCGCTCGGTGGAGTCCGGCAGCGGGGTGCGCGGGAAGTAGCGGTCGGCCTCGCCCGCGACCAGTCCGGGGATCTCGGTGCCCTCGGTCGCGCCGGTGGCCTCCCACAGCCAGTGGTCGGCGTTGCGCACCACCAGCGGCGCGGGCTGCGGCACCCGCCCGGCGTACTGCACGCCGATCAACTGCTGCTCCGGCTCGCCCTGGTCGCGCCACAGCGCGGTGCGGCCCTTCGCCGCCTCGCCCTGGCCGCCCTCGGCCCGGCGCTTGCGGCAGGTCAGCAGCCGGTCGGGGCCGCCGTCGGCGGCCGGCGCCAGGTCCACCTGCCAGTACATGGTGTTCGCGGAGAGGAAGACCAGCGAGGTGCCGGCCGCGCGGGCCTCCTCGGCGGCCCGGCGCATCGGGCGGGACCAGTACTCGTCGTGGCCGGGGAAGATCAGCGCCCGGTAGCGGGTCGGATCGATCCGGCCCGCGTGCAGGTCGCGGGCGTCGGCGTACGCGAGGTCGTAGCCGTACCGCTCGGCGTACCGGACGAAGTCGTAGGCGTGCCCGATGTGCAGGGGCAGGCCGGCGCCCGCGTAGGGGCGGTCGAAGGAGACGGTGGTGGCCGCCTCCTCCTCGCCGAGCAGCCGGCCCTCGGGGTCCCAGGCGTGGTAGAGGCTGGCGCCGGTCCTGCCGTCCTCCGGGTACAGGTTGTACGCCTGCCAGGTGATGTCCGGCAGCAGGAGCAGCAGGTCGGCCGGGGCCTCCAGATCCCGCACGGTGAACGGCACATGGCTGCGGTAGCCGTCCGCGGTGGTCAGCACCGCGACGTACGCGCCGGTCTTCCAGTACGGCGGGATGTGCAGCCGCCAGGACTGCCACCAGTGGTGGCACGAGACGGTACGGCCCGCCGCGAGCGGGGCGGGCTGCGCGATGCCGGACAGCCGGGGGCTCGCGGTGACCTGGGCGGCGCCGTCGCCGCCGTAGTGGCCGATCCGGTAGACGTCGACGGTGAACTCCTGGGGCGGGTCCACGGTGATCCTGAAGTCGATCGCCTGCCCGGGTGCCGCGGCGGCCTCCGCGGCGAAGCCCTTGATCTGGCGGCGCACGTCGTCCGCGGTGCGCGGGCCCGGCAGGTGCGGTTTGCGCGGCGCCTTGCCGTTGCTCGCGGCGAGGTCCACGTACCACGGCACCACCTGGCCGTCGTCGCCCGGATACTGCGGCTCGCCCCTCAGCCAGGGCAGCGGGCCCTGTCCGAACGGGTCCGAGACCCCATGCGCCAGCGCCCCCGACTCCCATCGCCGTACTTCCCCCACGCCGATCGCCTCCCCGCGCCAACCACTTCCCGCGCCAACCACTTCCCGCTCCGCCGGGTGCAACGGTGCGGTCTGCTCACGCCCAGCACATCACACAATGCACCCTGACAGTCACGTTTCGTACAGTTTCCCTCTTCTCAAGTTGTTCCGTACGGCGGGGTGGGGTTTGCGGTACTCCCCCGGCGCGCCACCGAGGGCCGGTCCGGGAGCAGGCCGGACCAGGCAACCCCGGGCGGTCCCGCTACGGCAGCCGCAGCGGCTTGTCCGGGCGGATGGGGGTGCCGCCGACCCAGGCGCGCAGCGGAGCCGGGTCACCGCTTTCCACCAGGTGCAGCACGGCCGCGGTCAGCTCGCTGCGGCGGACCCCGGGCATGCGCAGCGCGGGACCGTCGAGCCAGTCGAGCCCGGCGCCGGCGCCCGCGGTGTCGACGGCGGCGCAGCAGACCAGCGCCACCACGTGGTCGACCAGCAGCTCGCGCCCGGTCCGCTGGGGCACGAGCGGATACGCGGCGGCCGCATCCGCGTACGGCCCGAGCGGCGGCGCCGCCTCCAGCCGGGCGGCGACCTCCTCGCCCTGCTGCCCGCCGGCGACGGCCAGCCGGTCGATGACCCGCTCCAGCGTCACCGCGCCGAAGGGCGCCTCGCCCTCCCCGCCGACCAGCAGCGCGCGACCGGCGGCGGCCGGGGAGGAGACCGCGGCCGCGGGTTCGACGGACGGCCGCATCTCCTCGATCACCCGTATCAGGCGGCCGGCCTCCTCGCGCCAGAGCCGGTCCACGACCTCGGCGGGGTAGCGGGCCCAGCCCACCGGTTCCCAGCCGGGCCTGGCCCGGTCCGGGCCGCCGTGGAAGATCCGCGCGGCCAGCAGGGAGACCGCCTCGTCGACGGTGCCCGGCTCCTCCAGCAGGTCGCAGGCCGGGCGCTCGCCCAGCCGGGTCTCGAAGCCGTCGGCGAGCCGGTCGCGCCGGGACAGCTCGGTGAGCGCGGCGACCACGCCCGCGTGCAGCCGGGACGGCCAGCGGCCGATCCGCCAGGCGGGCAGCGCGACCCGGGTGAGCAGCCGGTCCCAGCCCGCGTAGGCGAGCCCGACCTGCTCCTGGGCGACGATCCGCAGTCCGTAGTCGACCGCCTGGGCACGCTCGGAGGCCGAGGCGGCGACCCCGCGCTCCATCTCCGCCGCGTGGACCCGGCAGGCGCGCAGCAGCAGCCGAGCGACCCAGCCGAGGAAGGCGTACACCGGGCGGCCCAGCACCCCCCGCCCGCCGGGGCGGGCACTGCCCTGGGCGGCGACGGCGGCCGCCGCGTCCAGGCCGCGGACGAAGCGGCGGGCCGCGGATATCTCCGGGTCGGCCGAGGGGGCGGTGCCGGCGACGACGGGCGCGAGCAGGGCGCGCAGCTCCGCGATCCGCATCCACCACATGAAGGGCGAGCCGACCACGAGGACCGGTCCCGGGCGCCGCTCGGCGTCGGTCCCGCCGGCCTTGTGCCTGCGGTCCTCCAACCAGCTGTCGCAGTCGGGAGTCAGCTCTATCGACGAGGGCGGCGGCACCTGGAGCCGGTCGGCGAGGTCCCGGACCATCAGATACAGGTCGGGCGCGGCGGACTCGGCGACCGGGACGGTGGGGCTGACCGCGGGCTCGGCGCGGACGATCACGGCGGCGACGGCCGCGGCCACCGCGAGCACGAGCAGGGCGACACCGGTCAGCCCCCAGCGCACGCCGTCCCACGCCGGGCCGTCGATCCGGCCGGTGGCCCGGCCCGCGTGCAGCACCACCGCGGCCGCCGCGGGCAGCAGGGCGACGGCGAGCGCCGATCCGCGCAGCCTCAGCACCGCGCCCGCACGTGCCCGCGCAGCGGCCTCACCTGCTTCTCCGGCCATCGGCTGGCACCCCCTGCGCTGGCGGTGGCCGCCTCGGTGACGGCCTCTCCCCACTGTCGCACCGCCCACCGACATCGCAATGCCGTACGGCTGTTTGCCGCAATGCCCCCGGGGTGCGCCTTTCGGGCACCATAGTTGGGTGCCGGGGAGGAGTCAGCCGTATGGCCCAGGCATCACTCCTTGGAGTGGCTTTCGGGCAGACGTCGCACTCTCGCGCAGATGTGCCGCAGGGGTGCCGCACGGGTACCGCCGGGGTGACCGCGCGGTGCTGCCGCCCGGCGCGGGCGGCAGCTCGGTCCTGGGCGGGCGGCGGCTCAGTCCTGGGCGGCCTCGGCCGCCTTCGCGGCGATGTCACCGCGGTGGTGGCCGCCGTCGAGGCCGATCCGCCCGACCGCGCGGTAGGCACGGTCGCGGGCCTTGGCCAGGCTCGCTCCGGTGGCCGTGACCGACAGCACCCGGCCGCCCGCCGAAACGACCCGTCCGTCGTCCGCCGTACGGGTACCGGCGTGCAGGACGTAGGCGTGCTCGTCCTGCTCGGCGACATCGGCGAGCCCGGTGATCGGGTCGCCGGTGCGCGGGGTGTCCGGGTAGTTGTACGACGCGATGACCACGGTGACCGCCGCGCCGTCGCTCCAGCGCAGCTCCGGCCAGGCGGCGAGCTGGCCGGTGGCGGCCGCCCGCAGCAGCCCCGCCAGCGGGGTGCGCAGCCGGGCCAGCACCACCTGGGTCTCGGGGTCGCCGAAGCGCGCGTTGAACTCGATCACCCGCACGCCGCGCGAGGTGATCGCCAGTCCCGCGTAGAGCAGCCCGGCGAAGGGGGTGCCGCGCCGCCGCAGCTCGTCGACGGTCGGCTGGAGCACGGTCCGCTCCACCTCCTCGACCAGCTTCGGGTCGGCCCACGGCAGCGGTGAGTACGCGCCCATGCCACCGGTGTTGGGGCCCTCGTCGGCGTCCAGGGCGCGCTTGAAGTCCTGCGCGGGCTGGAGCGGCAGCACCGTCTCGCCGTCGGTCACCGCGAACAGCGACACCTCGGGCCCGTCGAGGAACTCCTCGATCACCACCCGGTCGCAGGCCAGCGCGTGCGCCCGGGCGGTGGCCAGGTCCTCGGTGACCACGACGCCCTTGCCCGCCGCGAGCCCGTCGTCCTTGACGACGTAGGGCGCGCCGAAGGCGTCCAGCGCCGCGTCGATCTCCTCGGGCGTGGTGCAGACGTACGACCGGGCGGTCGGCACCCCGGCCGCGGCCATCACGTCCTTGGCGAACGCCTTCGAGCCCTCCAGCGCGGCGGCCTCGCGGGACGGGCCGAAGCAGTCGATGCCCCGCTCCCGTACGGCGTCGGCGACCCCGGCGACCAGCGGCGCCTCGGGGCCGACGATCACGAAGTCGGCGCCGAGTTCCCCCGCGAGGCCGGCGACGGCGGCACCGTCCATGATGTCGACCGGGTGCAGCTCGGCGACCTCCGCGATGCCGGCGTTGCCGGGGGCGCAGTGCAGCGAGGTGACCTCGGGGTCGAGGGACAGGGAACGGCACAGGGCGTGTTCGCGGGCACCGCCGCCGATGACAAGGACCTTCACGCGCACCAGGGTAGTGGGCCCGGCCGGGCCCGGCCGCCCTCACTCTTTCGAGCGACGGCGACAAGCGGCCTATACCTGATCACACGGGCCTTACGGGGCGAATTCCGGATATCGGTGCATCTGGCTCAGCCGTTCGGCGGTAAGAAGGGAACTTCAACCGGCGGGTGCCGGGTACTTCGGGTACGCCCGGTGCGCAGCAGTCGAGGGAGCCTTCGCAGTGAGCCAGCCTGACATGTTTCCCGAGGGGGCTTCTCGGGACGAGCCCTCGCGGCGGGCGCTGCACCGTCACCCCGACGACCTTCGGGCGCTGCCCCTCCCGCTCGGCGACTGGGCCGAGCCCGCCGAGCGCCTCCAGGAGCTGTACCGCTGGGCCGAGGACGGCGCCCTGCGCACCGCGGACTGGTACCTGCGCGGCCGCCTGCCGAAGCGGCGGGCCGCCCGCGCGCTCCGGCTCGGCGCCACCGTCTGCGGCGCGGCCGCCGCCGCGCTCCCGCTGATCGAACTCGCCGACGGCGGCAGGTCGCCGGCCCGCTGGGGCTACCTCGCGCTGCTGCTCGCCGGTGCGTGCGTCGCCGCCGACCGCCTGCTCGGGCTCACCACCGGCTGGATGCGGGACGTCGCGACCGCGCAGGCCGTGCAGCGCCGCATCGAGGCGCTCCGCTTCGACTGGGCCGCCGAGAGCGTCCGCGAAGTGCTCGGGCCCACCGAGGGGACCGCCGCCGAGGCCGCCGAGCGCTGCCTCACGGTCCTGCGCGGCTTCTGCGAGGACATCGCCGACCTCGTCCGCGTGGAGACCTCCGGCTGGATGGTGGACTTCGGCGCCCACTCCGCCGCGGCCGCCCTCCGCAGCCAGTCCCCCGCCCCACCCCCCGCTCCCCGTCCCACCCCGCCCTCGGGCCTGCGCCTCCCCCACCCCAGCACCCGCCCCACCATGCCCCGCCAACGCCCCCCGGAAGCGCCGAGGTGAGCTGTGCGGGGCTGGGGTACGGGGTGGGGGTGCGGGGATGGGATACGTGGGAGCTTTCTCACGTGTGGGCACCGTCCGGGGGAGCCGCTCTTCCGTGTTGGGCACCCGGTTCTGGGCACCGAACGGCTGTCCGTGGGGGGCCGTTCAGCTGAAGACGATCATCGAGCCCTGGCCGAGGGAGCGGGTGGCGGCGGCGTGGAGGCCGAGCCAGACGTGGTGTTCGCGGGCGAAGGGACCCGTGGCGGTGGGGGTGAGCGCGGGCTCTTCGAGGGTGGTGTGGCGGGCCGGGGGCTCGGGGGCGGCCGGGGGCCTCGCCGGGTCGATCCCGATGGCGGGCGCGACGAAGTCGAGCTCGCGCAGCAGGCCGTGGCTGGAGCCGAGCGGACCGCCGCCTTCGAGGAGCTCGTCGTTGACGACGGGTTGGGGGAAGTCGAGGGGGACGTAGGCGCCCGCGTGGTCGTAGTGCCAGACCAGGTGCGAGGTCTGCGCGGTGGTCTCGAACATCTCCAGCAGTTCCTCGTAGTCGCCGCCGAGCGCGTCGACCGGGGTGACTTCGAGGCCCTGGAGGGCCAGCAGGTAGGCGCGGCGCAGGAAGTGCAGCGCGTCGTAGTCGAAGCAGGCCACCGGCGCCACGTCGCCGGAAAGCCCCGGCATGTAGTTGTAGACGGGCACGGGCGGCTGGCCCGCCTCGGCCAACGCCTTGTCGTAGCGGGCGAGTTCCTCGGAGAACGGGTTTTCCGGGCTGTGGCACAGCACATCCACGAGAGGCACGAGCCACAGGTCGCAGGCCACGAAGCAACTCCATCCGGTCGGGGGCGTACAGCCTAAGGCGACGGGACAGGTCGCGTCAGGAGCGTGCCAGGGCGAGCCTCTCGACCAGCGCGAGAGTGTGCTCGCCGTACTCGTGGGTGAGTTGGAGCGCGGTGGCGGTGTCGCGCTCGGCGACCGCGTCGACCAGGGCGACGTGGCCGGACCAGCACACGCCCGCGAGGTCGGTCAGCGAGCGGAGGTGCGGCACCGCGTAGATCCACGCCTGGGCGCGCACCCGGTCCAGGAACTCGCTCAGGTGCGGGTTGCCGCCCATGGCCGCGAGCTCGCGCCAGAACCGCAGGTCGCAGCCGATCAGTACGTCCAGGACGCCGGCCTGCGCGGCGCGTACGGCGGCCTCGGCGCGGCGCCGTACGGACGCGATGGCGTCGGGCGACGGGTCGGCGGCGCCGTACTCGGTCATCCAGCGGAAGGCCGCGTCCACGACGAGGGTGCGGGCCTCGGTGAGCGAGCGGAAGTCGGCGGCGGTGAACTGCCGGACCTGGAAGCCGCGGTGCTGCTCGACCTCCAGCAGGCCCTGCGCGGCGAGGTCGACGAGGGCTTCGCGCACCGGGGTGGCGGAGACCCCGTAGGTCTCGGCGATCTCCTTGACGGTGAAGTGCCGCCCGGCCTGGAGCCGGCCGGTGAGGATCTCGTCCCGCAGGGCGTCGGCGATCTGCTGGCGCAGGCTGCTGCGCCGCACCTGCGGCCCGCCGTCCCGCATACCGCCTCCTCGCCGTAACCAGCCGTCACTGCGGTGCCCGCCGCACCCTCGCACACCATAGGCGACTGGCGTTCGTATGCTTATTCTTCGCCGTGAAGGCTGGGCCGTTGCGACCGGCGGCGATCTGCGGCCGGGGTGGCGGAGAGCGGGGGCAGGACGGGCGATGGACGAGCTGAGGACCGACGATCCGCGCTGGATCGGTGCGTACCGACTGCTGGGGAGGCTCGGCTCCGGCGGGATGGGGCAGGTCTTCCTGGCCAGGTCGCAGCGCGGCCGTACGGTCGCGGTGAAGGTGGTGCGGGCGCATCTGGCGGAGCAGGAGGAGTTCCGCACCAGATTCCGGCGCGAGGTGCGTGCGGCACGGAAGGTCGGCGGGCGCTGGACGGCGCCGGTGCTCGACGCCGAGACCGAGGCGGACGTCCCGTGGGTGGCCACCGGTTACGTGCCCGGGCCGTCGCTCCAGCAGGTCGTCGCCAAGGAGTACGGGCCGCTGCCGGAGCACTCGGTCCGCGTCCTGGCGGCGGGGCTGACCCACGCCCTGGCCGACATCCATGGCGCCGGGCTGGTGCACCGCGACCTCAAACCGTCCAACGTGATGATCACGATCGACGGCCCCCGGGTGATCGACTTCGGTATCGCCCGCGCCCTGGAGACGGTCGCCGACTCGTCGCTGACCAGTACCGGGGCGATGATCGGGTCGCCCGGGTTCATGTCACCCGAACAAGTGAGGGGCGACCGCGTCACCCCCGCCTGCGACATCTTCTGCCTCGGCTCGGTGCTGGCCTACGCCGCCACCGGACTCCAGCCGTTCGGCGCGGCCTCCAGCGGGGTGCACGCGCAGATGTTCCGCATCGTGCAGGAACCGCCGGACCTGGACGCCGTACCGGAGGGACTGCGCGCCCTGGTGGCCGCCTGCCTGGCCAAGGAACCGGACGCGCGACCGTCCCTCGCGGACGTACGGCGGCTGCTCGGCGAGGACGGTGCGCAGGACGCCGACGCGGACGGGGAGCCCTGGCTGCCCGGGGCGATCGTCGCGCGGCTGGGGCGGCACGCGGTGCGGCTGCTGGAGTTGGAGGCCGAGGTGGAGGCGCCGCTGGAGGCTCCCGCGGAGTCGGCCGAGACCATGGTGCTGACCCGTGCCAAGGTGCGGCCCGGCGCGAGGGCGGCGGAGCCGCCGGCCGGGTTCACGGCAGGTGCCGCGGGGGAACCGGCGGTCGCGCAGCCGGTGGCCGCGCAGGAACCCGTGGTCGCGCAACCGGTGGTCGCACAGGAACCCGCAGCGGCGCAACCGGCAGTCGCACAGGAACCCGCGGTCGCGCAACCGGTGGTCGCACAGGCAGCGGTGCCGCCTACCGCGCCGCTGCCGCAGATGACCGGCGCGCCCGGGCCGGTGCCGGGTCCCGTAGCGGCGCCAGGGGCCCCGAAGGCGCCGGGCGGGATGCCCGCGCCGCCTGGACCGGCGGACCCCGAGCCGCCGGCGCCTCGCCGCAAGCGCTGGCCGCTCGTGGCGGCGGGGGTGGCCCTCGTGCTCGTGGCGGGCGGGGCGACCGCGTACGTCGCGACGCGCGACGGCACCGACGACAAGGCCGGTCCGGGGCCGACCCCTTCGACGAAGGCGCCCTCGACGGCCCCCTCCGGCGCGGCGCCGACGGGTCCGTCGACACGGGAGCCGATACCGATGGGCGCCGGCGGGCTGCGCGAGATGGTGGGCACCTGGCGGACCTCGTTCACCAGCGCCGACAACGGCGACAACACGCGGACGCTGACGGTGCACGAGAACGGCGACGTGGAGCTGTCGGGCGACAGCGCGTCGTACTCCTGCTTCTGGGACATGAAGGTGACCGCGCCGGGGCCGCCGGTGGAGCTGAGCGCGTCGAAGGTGGTCAGCGGCACGCCCGCGTCCTCCTGTGCCCCGGGTGACGCCAGCGAGCTGAGCCTGGTCGACTCGACCCACCTGCAGCGCAGCGACCTGGACGACGGCAAGGCGCCGCTGACGTACACCAAGGTCGACGGCTGACACGCCGGGTCCACAGGCGCGTCGGGACCTACGGGTAAGCCCCGCTCACCAGGGTGGGCGGGGCTTACCTGTGCGTGGCACGCGGGGCGCGCGCGGCGGCTCGGCCTCAGGGTTCACGAACCCGGAGGACCTCAGAGGAAGGAGTTGATCTCGATCGTCTCGTCCCGGCCGGGGCCGACCCCGATCGCCGAGATCGGCGCGCCCGACATCTCCTCCAGCGCCTTCACGTAGTCCCGCGCGTTCTTCGGCAGATCGGCGAGGGACTTGGCGCCGGTGATGTCCTCCGACCAGCCGGGCAGGTACTCGTAGATCGGCTTCGCGTGGTGGAAGTCGCTCTGGCTGTAGGGGAGTTCGTCCACCCGGCGGCCGTCGACCTCGTAGGCCACGCAGACCGGGATGCGCTCCCAGCCGGTGAGGATGTCCAGCTTGGTGAGGAAGAAGTCGGTGAGGCCGTTGACCCGGGTCGCGTAACGGGCGATCACCGCGTCGAACCAGCCGCAGCGACGGTCGCGTCCGGTGGTGACGCCGAACTCGCGTCCGATGGTGCGGAGCTTGTCGCCGTCCTCGTCCAGCAGCTCGGTGGGGAACGGTCCGGAGCCCACACGCGTTGTGTACGCCTTGAGGATACCGATCACCCGGGTGATCTTGGTGGGGCCGACACCGCTGCCGGTGCAGGCACCGCCGGACGTCGGGTTCGACGAGGTGACGAAGGGGTAGGTGCCGTGATCGACGTCCAGGAGCGTGCCCTGCCCGCCTTCCATGAGCACGACCTTGCCGGCGTCCAGCGCGTTGTTCAGCACCAGCGTGGTGTCGGCGACGAAGTCCTTGATCTGCGCCGCGTAGCCGAGGTACTCCTCGACGACCTGTTCGGTGGTGATGGCCCGCCGGTTGAAGATCTTGACCAGGATCTGGTTCTTGTCCTGGAGCGCGGCCTCGACCTTCTGCTGAAGGATCGATTCGTCGAAGAGGTCCTGCACCCGGATGCCGACCCGGTTGATCTTGTCCGCGTAGGCCGGCCCGATGCCGCGGCCCGTGGTGCCGATCTTCCGGTTGCCCAGGAAGCGCTCGGTCACCTTGTCGATGGTCTGGTGGTACGGCGTGATCAGATGGGCGTTGCCGCTGATCAGCAGTTTGGACGTGTCGACGCCGCGCTCGTTGAGTCCGCTCAGCTCGGAGAGCAGGACCTTCGGGTCGACGACGACACCGTTGCCGATCACCGGGACACAGCCCGGTGACAGGATTCCGGAGGGGAGCAGATGCAGTGCGTACTTCTGGTCGCCGACGACGACCGTGTGACCGGCGTTGTTACCGCCCTGGTAACGCACCACGTAGTCCACTGAGCCGCCGAGCAGGTCGGTGGCCTTCCCCTTGCCCTCGTCACCCCACTGAGCACCGAGCAGCACAAGTGCGGGCACAGGCGTACACCCCTTCCGGGCGGGGCATGTCCAACGTGCAGAGAGCCGTCGAACCTGCCCCGGAATAGACGAAGCCCCTGACGCAAAGGCGCAAGGGGCTCTTGCACCAAGACTTTACCTGAGGAAGGACCAAGGTGTCGGCTCACGTCCCGGCCGGGCATCCCCTGCTCGTGGTCATCGACCCCGCCGCACGCGCCACCGACGGCGAATCCGTCCGGATCGCCAAGGATGTGCTGTGTGCGGGCGCGGCCTCCGTGAAGATGGCGTTCCCCGAGTCCGCCGAGGAGGCCGAGCGGGCGCTCGCCCATCGCGGCCGGCGCCATCTGGTGGTGCTGGGCGACGACGCGGCCCTGCTGCGCACGGTCAACGCGCTGCGGCGCGAGCGCACCCTGCACGACTCCCCGCTGTCGGTGGTGCCGATCGGGCCGCGCTCCACGCTGGTGCGCGCGCTGGGGGTGCCGGTGCAGGTGCCCGCGGCGGCCCGCGCGGTGCTCGACGGCGTGGAGCGCGAGCTGGACCTGCTGGTCGACGAGAGCGGCGGCATCGTGCTCGGCACGCTCAGCCTGCCGTGCGGCTCACCGGTCGCGCACACCGCCGCGCACTGGTGGACGCCGGTGGAGAAGACCGCCCGCTCCCTGGTGCGCACGCTGACCTCACCGATCCCGGTCAACGGCAATCCGCCGCCGCGCCGGCAGCGGCTGCGGGTCGAGGCCGACGGAGTGCTGCTCGCCGACCTGGACGAGCCGGTGCACGAGGTGTCGGTGCGGCCCGCGCCCACCGGGCTCGCCGAGATCTTCGTCCGCCGCACCCCGGGCTCCGCGCAGGTGCGCGCCCGGGCGCGCACCATCACCGTCTCCGGCCGCGACTTCCGCTACCGGGCCGACTCGGCGATCACCGGTCCGGTGCGGTCGCGTACGTGGACGGTGGAGCCGTCGGCATGGCGGCTGACGGTGCCGCGGTAAGGCCGGGCCCGGGGGCGGGCATGAGGTGGGTCGCCAGGGCCGGCCGGGGGTTCGGTCCGCGGCCCTGCCCGGTACCGCTCGCGGCGTGAGCCGGGCTCCCGCTCGCGGACGAGCATGCCCACCTGCGCGAGGTACCGCACCGCGCCGGACACGGCGGCGGGGCTGACCTGGAGCCGCTCGCCCGGTTCCAGGTCAGCCCCGCCGAGCTGAGAGCGCCGTCCTCGGAGGCCGGCAAGGCGGCGAAGACCCGGGCGGGCGTGCGCTGCATCCCGGCCTCGACCATCTCGGCGGCGAACCGCTCGACGAAGGTCATCACCTCGGGCTCGGTGCCCATCGGCCGCGCGGGCACCAGCGCGGCGGCGTCGCCGTACGCCCGGCTGATATGCGCCGCCGCCGTGGCGCTCACGGCGGGCCTGGCCGGGGTGCGGCGCCGGGACCTGGGCGGGGGCTGAGGGCCGGCCCCCGCCTGGGGTGGGAGACCGCCGTCACCAGGTGACGAGCAGCTGTTCCGGGCCGCGGATCACGTAGCCGGGGCGCCAGGCGGGCTCCTCGACCAGCCGCATGCCGGGGGCTTCGCGCAGGAAGGTGCCGAAGGACGCGGTGAGTTCGAGCCGGGCCAGCGGCGCGCCCAGGCAGAAGTGGATGCCGGCGCCGAAGGTGACGTGCTTGTTGCCGGCCGCGGGCCGGGTGATGTCGAAGCGGTCGGGGTCGGGGAAGCGGGCCGGGTCGCGGTTGGCGGAGCCGAACAGCAGGGCCACCTCGGAGCCGCGCGGGATGGTGGTGCCGCCGATCTCGATGTCGTCCAACACCCAGCGCTCGAAGAGCTGGAGCGGGGTGTCGTAGCGCAGCATCTCCTCGACGGCGCCGCGCAGCAGCTCGTCGCCGGCCGAGGCGCCGGCGGAAGTGCCGGCGGCGGCCGTGGTGACGGCTCCGGCGGTGGCGTCGCTCAGCAGGCGCAGCTGGTCGGGGTGCCGGAAGAGCTGGAGCCAGCCGAGCGTGGTGGTGTTGACGGTGGCCTCGTGGCCGGCGTTGAGGAGTAGCACGCAGGTGGAGATCATCTCCTGCTCGCTGAGCACGTCTCCGTCGTCGTGTGCGGCGATCAGGGCGCTGATCAGGTCCTCGCCGGGGGCGCGGCGGCGGGTGGCGATCAGGCCGCGCAGGTAGTCGGAGAACTCCTCGCTGGCCCGCACCGCGAGCCGGGCGGTCTCCTCGGACGGGTTCAGCTCGAACATGCCGGTGATGGCCGCCGACCACGGGCGCAGCAGGGCGCGGTCGGCGGGCGGCACCCCCAGCATCTCGGCGATGACCGCGACCGGCAGCGGCTCGGCGACGCGGGCCAGCAGGTCGCCGCCGCCGTCCGCGCGCAGGGCGGCGATCAGCTCGGCGGCGAGCCGGTGCACGGTCGGCGCGAGGTCGTCCACCATCCGCGGGGTGAACGCCTTGGCGACGAGGCGGCGGATACGGGTGTGCACGGGCGCTTCGAGGTCCAGCATCCCGTTGCCGTTGAGGGTGGTGAACGGTTCGTGCGCGGGCGGCGGCGCCTGGCGGCCGAACTCCTCGTGGCTGAAGCGGTGCAGGTAGGTGCGGCCGAGCCGGCGGTCCCGCAGCAGGGCGCTGACGTCGTCGTAGTGCGGGACGAGCCACTGGTCGGTGGGGTCGAAGCGGTGCGCGCGGCCGGCCGCCCGCAGGGCCGCGTAGGCGGGGTAGGGGTCCTGGACGAAGGAGGGTGACCAGGGCGCGAACAGGGCGGTGGCGGGGGCGGTGGCCTCGTCGGCCGGGGACCCGGCCGGGGATGCGGGAGAGGACGGCGAGGGCGAGGGCTGAAGTGTCATGGCAGTTCGATGAGTCCGTGTTCGCGCAGGTAGTCGAGTTGGGCACGGACCGACAGCTCGGCGGCGGGCCAGAGCGCGCGGTCGACGTCGGCGTAGACGTGGGCGACCACGTCGGCAGGGGTGCGCAGGCCGGACTCGACGGCGGTCTCGACCTGGGCCAGGCGGTGCGCGCGGTGGGCGAGGTAGAACTCGACGGCGCCGCGCGCGTCGTCGAGCACCGGGCCGTGGCCGGGCAGCACCGTGGACACCTCGGCGTCCACGGTGAGGGACTGGAGCCGGCGCAGGGAGTCCAGGTAGTCGCCGAGGCGGCCGTCGGGGTGGGCGACCACGGTGGTGCCGCGCCCCAGCACGGTGTCGCCGGTGAGCACCGCCCGGTCGGCCGGCAGGTGGAAGGAGAGCGAGTCGGCGGTGTGGCCGGGGGTGGCGATCACCCGCAGTTCCAGGCCGCCGGTGGTCACGGTGTCGCCCGCGGCCAGTCCCTCGTCGCCCAGCCGCAGCGCCGGGTCGAGGGCGCGGACCGGGGTGCGGGTCAGCTCCGCGAAGCGGGCGGCGCCTTCCGCGTGGTCCGGGTGGCCGTGGGTGAGCAGGGTCAGCGCGATCCGCCGGCCGTGCTGCTCGGCGGTGGCGATCACCCGGGCCAGGTGCTCCTCGTCCAGCGGACCGGGGTCGATGACGACCGCCAGCGGGGAGTCGGGCTCGGCGACGATCCAGGTGTTGGTGCCGTCGAGCGTCATCGGCGACGGGTTGGGCGCCAGGACGCACAGCGCGCGGGCGGTGGCGGAGCCGCCGACGGTGGGCTGCGGGCGGCCCGGCGGCTGGGTGGCGGTCACGGCTGCTCCCGGCTGAACTCGTCGTGGCCGGGCCAGGTCAGCACGACCCGGCCGTCGTCGTCCAGGGACGCCCGCGCGATCACCGGGGTCAGGTCCCGGTCGGCCGCCGCGGCCAGCGCGTCGGCCGCGCGTCCGTACGGCAGCAGCGAGCGGAGGGTGGCGAGGGTGGGCGGGAGCATCGCCATCTCCCCGCGGGCGTGGCCCTCGACCGCCTCGGCCGGGCGCAGCCAGACGGTGTGGTCGGCCTCGCCGGAGACGTCGCGGGTGCGCTGGCCTGATGGCAGGAGGGCCAGGAAGAACCAGGTGTCGTAGCGCCGCCGCTCGAACTCCGGGGTGATCCAGCGCGCCCACGGGGCGAGCAGGTCCGAGCGCAGCACCAGGTCCCGGGCGGCCAGGAAGTCGGCGAAGGCGAGGTCGTGGGCGACCAGGGCGGCGCGGTCGGCCTCCCACCGCGGCCCGGTGGTGTCGGCGACCACGCTCTCGCCGTCGGGCCCGGCCAGCAGCACCCCGGCTTCCTCGAAGGTCTCGCGGACCGCCGCGCAGACCACCGCCTGCGCCTGGCCCGCGGGCACGCCGAGCGTGCGCGCCCACCACTCCAGCGGCGGTCCGGCCCACCGCACCGGCCGCTCGTCCCGCGGGTCGACCCCGCCGCCGGGGTACGCGTACGCACCCGCGGCGAAGGCCATGGACGCGCGGCGGCGCAGCATGTGGACGGCGGGGCCGCCGCTCTCCCCCGCGGACGCGCCGGCCGTCTCGCCGGCACGGGTGCCGCCCGCCTCGGGGTCGCGCAGCAGCAGCACGGTCGCGGCGGGTCGCGCGTCGACCGGGACCAGTTCGCCGCGGGCCAGGGCGCGGACGCGCTCGGCCCAGTCGGCGGTGGAGGAGGCACCGTTCATGCTGCTCATGGCCGGAGCCTACGTGCCCGCGGCGATTTGTTCGAGGGTCACCCGAACGGCTGTGGACAACCCCGCGCCACGGCCTCGGCGACGGCCCCGGCGACAGCCTCGGTTACGGCCCTGGCCACGGCTCCACCGCGACCACCGCGGTGACCGGCAGCGGGCCGTAGATGTGCGGGAACTCCTCGCCGCCCGGCACCGGTGGTTCGTAGCGGACCGGCACGTCGAGCCGGTCCACCGCGATCACCAGGACGACCAGGTCGGTACGGGCCGGCTCGGCGCCGTAGAGCAGCGCGGCGACCGCCGGGAGCTGGTGGCGCAGCGAGCAGTGGATGAAGCCGACGTCGCCGAGGGTGCGGTCGCGGGTGGACAGTTCGTAGCTGCCCATCGCGCGAGCCTCGTCCCACAGCGCGCGCTCGGTGAGGTGCAGGATCAGGTCCGACCGCGCCGGTGCGGCGCCGTCACCCCTGCCCGTGCCCGAGTCCGCGCTGTCCTCCGCAGCGCCGGCACCTTCGTGCGTACCCTCGCCCACCGCGCCGCCCTCCCGTCGCGTCCTCAACCGTCGCCGTACCAGCATCGCCGTACCAGCGGCGCCCGGCCACCCGCCCGGCCACCCGCCCGGCCACCGCACACCGCGGCGGCCGGTCCGGGCTCAGTCGGCCAGTTCGACCTGGATCTCGATCTCGACCGGCGCGTCCAGCGGCAGCACCGCGACGCCGACCGCGCTGCGCGCGTGCACGCCCTTGTCGCCCAGCACCGCGCCGAGCAGTTCGCTGGCGCCGTTGACCACCGCGGGCTGGCCGGTGAAGTCCGGCGCGGAGGCGACGAAGCCGACCACCTTGACCACGCGGGCGATCCGGTCCAGGTCGCCGGCGACCGAGCGGACCGCCGCGAGGGCGTTCAGCGCGCAGGTCGCGGCGAGTTCCTTGGCGCGCTCCGGGGACACCTCGGCGCCGACCTTGCCGGTCGCCGGCAGCTTCCCCTCGATCATCGGCAGCTGCCCCGAGGTGAACACGTACGCGCCCGAGCGGACCGCGGGCTGGTACGCGGCCAGCGGCGGCACCACGTCCGGCAGGGTCAGCCCCAGTTCGGCGAGCCGCGACGCGACGGCCCCGCTCACTCCTTCTCCCGCTTCATGTAAGCGACCAGCTGCTCGGTGTTCGGGCCCGGGACGACCTGGACCAGCTCCCAGCCGTCCTCGCCCCAGTTGTCCAGGATCTGCTTCGTCGCGTGCACCAGCAGCGGTACGGTCGCGTACTCCCACTTCTTCGCCATACCGCGACTTTAGTGCCTGGGGCGGCCCGCTTCGTGCGGCGGCTCCGGAGGGCGAACCGGCGGCCGGAGGGGTGACGGGGCCGCCGAATGGTTAGGCTCGCAAGGGTGAGCCCTCAACAGTCATCAGCCGTCAGGCTCCACGTCGTGACGGGCAAGGGCGGCACGGGCAAGACCACGGTCGCCGCCGCACTGGCGCTCGCCCTCGCGGCCGAGGGCCGCCGGGTGCTGCTGTGCGAGGTCGAGGAGCGGCAGGGCGTCGCCCAGCTCTTCGAGACCGAGGCACTGCCGTACGAGGAGCGCAGGATCGCTTCCGCGTCGGGCGGCGGCGAGGTGCACGCCCTGGCCATCGACGCCGAGCTGGCGATGCTCGACTACCTCGACATGTTCTACAAGCTCGGCCGGGCCGGCCGGGCGCTGAGGAAGCTCGGCGCGATCGACTTCGCCACCACCGTCGCCCCCGGCCTGCGCGACGTCCTGCTCACCGGGAAGGTGTGCGAGGCGGTACGCCGCAAGGACAAGGCGGGCTGGCCGGTGTACGACTCGGTGGTGCTCGACGCCCCGCCGACCGGCCGCATCACCCGCTTCCTCAACGTCAACGACGAGGTCGCGGGCCTGGCCAGGGTCGGCCCGATACACAACCAGGCGCAGGCCGTGATGAGGGTGCTGAAGTCCCCGCAGACCGCGATCCACCTGGTGACGCTCCTGGAGGAGATGCCGGTCCAGGAGACGATGGACGGCGTGGCGGAACTGCGCTCGGCCGGGCTGCCGGTGGGCGCGGTGATCGTCAACATGGTGCGGCCGGTGATGCTGGCGGACGCCGAGCTGGCCGAGGTGTCCGGCACCGAGAGCGGCGCGAACGGCACGGGCGGGGCGAGCGGCAACGGCGGCGGTGCGGCCGGCAACGGCAAGCGCAGGACCGCCGTCGCCAAGGCGCTGTCCCAGGCCGGGCTCGGCGGCGCGCGCCGCGGCGGCGTCGCGGAACGCCTCGTCGAGCCGCTCCTGGCCCAGGCCCACGAGCACGCCCAGCGCGTGGTGCTGGAGCGGGAGCAGCGCGCGGAGATCGCCGGACTCTGCCTGCCGGTAAGGGAGTTGGAGCTGCTCGGCGACGGAGTGGACCTCGGCGGGCTCTACCGGCTCGCCGAGAGTCTGCGCCACCAGGCGGTGGCGCCCGCCCGCGAGGACGCCCACGCACCCGTCGCGCCGGACGACGACGAAGCCCCGGACGACGCCGACGACTCCGAGAATGCCGAAGACGCCCGCGCCGCGAACGTGGACGTGGACGATGACTGACGACGCCCGCCTGAACAGCCGACGCCGGCCCCGCGTACAACGAGCCCGAGTTCTGAGGTCGCACGGATGAGCCTGGAAAGCCCCCCGCTGGAGATCGATCCGCTGCTCGACGACCCCAAGGCCCGCATCATCGTCTGCTGCGGCTCCGGCGGTGTCGGCAAGACCACCACCGCCGCCGCACTGGGCGTGCGCGCCGCCGAGCGCGGGCGCACTGCGGTGGTGCTCACCATCGACCCCGCGCGCCGTCTGGCGCAGTCGATGGGCCTGACCGAACTCGACAACACCCCGCGCGAGGTGGCTGGAATCGATCGGTCGGCCGGCGGCTCGCTGCACGCGATGATGCTGGACATGAAACGGACGTTCGACGAGGTCGTGGTGCAGCACTCCGACCCCGAGCGGGCCCGGGCCATCCTGGAGAACCCCTTCTACCAGTCGCTGTCGGCCGGATTCGCCGGCACCCAGGAGTACATGGCGATGGAGAAGCTGGGCCAGCTACGGGCCCAGGACGCCTGGGACCTGATCATCGTCGACACCCCGCCGAGCCGCAGCGCGCTGGACTTCCTCGACGCCCCCAAGCGGCTCGGCTCGTTCCTCGACGGCCGCTTCATCAAGCTGCTGATGGCGCCGGCGAAGGTCGGCGGCCGGGCCGGGGTGAAGTTCCTCAACATGGGCATGTCGATGATGACCGGCACCCTGAGCAAGGTGATGGGCGCCGGGCTGCTGCGCGACGTGCAGACGTTCGTCGCCGCCATGGACACCATGTTCGGCGGGTTCCGCACCCGCGCCGACGCCACCTACCGGCTGCTCCAGGCGCCCGGCACCGCGTTCCTGGTGGTCGCCGCCCCCGAACGGGACGCGCTGCGCGAGGCGGCCTACTTCGTGGAGCGGCTGGCCGCCGAGGACATGCCGCTGGCCGGGCTGGTGCTCAACCGCGTGCACGGCAGCGGCGCCGATCAGCTCACCGCGGAACGGGCGTTGGCCGCCGCCGAGGCGCTGGAGGACGCGGTCGCGGAAAATCTTGCCGACGGCGGCATTGTCGATCTCCCCGCCGGGAAAGCTGACTACGAAGGTTCCGGCAGCGCCGCGGAAGGCGCCGGGAAGGGCGCCGCGGACAGCGCCCGGGACCGCGTCGAGGCAGACCCCCAGGACCGTACGGAACTCCTCGCCGCGGGGCTGCTGCGCCTGCACGCCGAGCGGATGCAGGTGGTCGCCCGCGAGCGGCGCACGCGTGACCGCTTCGTGTCGGTGCACCCCGAAGTCCCTGTGGTCGAAGTCACGGCGCTGCCCGGCGACGTGCACGACCTGGAAGGGCTGCGGGCGATCGGCCTGCGTCTCGGCGGCGATGAACCGGCCGCGGCGTAGTCCGTCCTCGTCCATCCTCGCCCGCCGTCTCAGGGACGGTCGGCGTCGCAAGGACCGTCGGCGTCTCAGGGGCGATCAGCCCGCCGCGGCGTAGTCCTCGTCCGCCTCGTCGCCGATCGGCAGCAGTCCGGTGCTGCGCTCGTACTCGGTACGGGCGGTCTCCAGCAGCCGGCGCCAGGACGTCACGGTCGGACGGCGGCGCAGCAGAGCGCGGCGTTCACGCTCGGTCATCCCCCCCCACACACCGAACTCGACCCGGTTGTCGAGGGCGTCCGCCAGGCACTCGGTGCGCACCGGGCATCCCGTGCACACCGCCTTCGCCCGGTTCTGGGCCGCACCCTGGACGAACAGCTCGTCCGGATCAGTCGTCTTGCACGCGGCCTGCGTGCTCCAGTCGGTTACCCAGCTGCTCATGCTGGCGCCGTCCTCTCCCGAATCGAGGCTCCCCCACGGCGGCAAACGGCATATTCACCGTTGCCAGTTGAGGACGTTACGGAAGGTAGGCGCGGCGCAACAGCCCTTTCAGGCCCAATCTTGCATGGCCCGAATGGACTATGCGTGCGCGGCAGATCACCCAACGGAGTGAGCCGCGACGAAATCGGATATATCCGGAGAAACTGCGCTCTCCGCCCACCTGGAGGCGCCAAGACCCCAGGCATATACCGAAATTCGGGCAGTTCTCATCACTCACAAGAGTGACAAAGGAAGGCAAGAGGTCGCGATCCCTTCGCGCCCCGCCTGCTCCAGGGTAGGCGACCACCCCACCGCGCGTCCGGGAAATCGCAACGCCCGTACCCCGTAGGCCGCGTGAGAGGTCCCGCGTCGCGTCCGTGTCGCCTCGCGCCGGCGTACGCCCCTGCATCCGGGTCCGCCGCCGGCGGTCGCGCCCCTCACCACCCGTCCACCCCGTGACCCGTTTCCGTCACGAACGTCACGGCCTCGTATTGTCACGGTCTCGTACGCGTCCGCCCAGAAAAGCCACCAAGCCTCGGGAACTCCCAGGATGACGGTTTAGGCTGCTCTGCATGGCTCACAAGCGTTCCGGTGGGGGATTGTCGACGACCCAGCAGGTCGCCAAGTTCCTCGGTGTCAGCGTGCTGGCCGGCGTGGTGCTCGCGGGAATCGCGCTGCCCGCCGCCGGCGCTCTCGGGCTGTCCGCGAAGGGCACCGTCAAGGGCTTCGACGACCTGCCAGGAGAGCTGAAGCAGCCGCCCCTGAGTCAGGCGTCCAAGATCCTCGACGCCAACGGCGGCCTCATCGCCACCGTCTACTCGCGTGACCGCACCGTCGTGCCGATCACCCAGATGAGCCCCAACATCCTCAACGCGCTGGTCGACATCGAGGACTCGCGGTTCTACGAGCACGGCGCGATCGACCTCAAGGGCATCCTGCGCGCCCTGAGCCACAACGCCTCGGACAGCGGCACCCAGGGCGCCTCCACGCTCACCCAGCAGTACGTGAAGAACGTCTTCGTGGAGGAGGCCGGCGACGACCCGAGCAAGGTCGCCGAGGCCACCCAGCAGACCGTGGGCCGCAAGATCAAGGAAATGAAGTACGCGATCCAGGTCGAGAAGGAACTCGGCAAGAAGAAGATCCTGGAGAACTACCTCAACATCACCTTCTTCGGCGAGCAGGCGTACGGCATCGAGGCCGCCTCCGAGCGGTACTTCAGCACCCACGCCAAGGACCTCACCCTCCCGCAGGCCGCGATGCTGGCCGGGCTGGTCCAGTCCCCGACCGGGTACGACCCGATCAGCGCGCCGAACGCCGCGACCCAGCGGCGCAACACCGTGCTGGCGCGGATGGCCCAGCTCAAGGACATCACCCCGGCCCAGGCCGCCGCCGCGCAGAAGGCCCCGCTCGGCCTCAAGGTCAGCACCCCGAAGAACGGCTGTATCACCGCCGTCAACGGCGCCGGCTTCTTCTGCGACTACGTCCGCGAGACCTTCCTGCAGAACGCCGCCTTCGGCAAGACGAAGGAGGACCGCGCCAAGGTCTGGAACACCGGCGGCCTGACCATCCACACCACACTCGACCCGAAGGCGCAGAAGTCGCTGCTCGACGGGATCAGCAACCACGTCTACAAGAGCGACACCATCGCCGCGGCGATGACCATGGTGCAGCCCGGCACCGGCAAGGTCGTCGCGATGGGCCAGAGCAAGCCGTACGGCCTCGGCAAGAACGAGACGCAGATCAACTACTCGGTGAACCAGGACATGGACGGCGGGCTGGGCTTCCAGAACGGTTCGACGTTCAAGCCGATCACCGCCGCGGCCGCCCTGGAGGCGGGCTACAAGCCCTCGCAGACCTACCCGGCGCCGAACAAGATGCAGTACCCGGACGTGACCAACTGCAGCGGCGCGGTCCTGCACAGCGACAAGACCACGCAGAACGAGATGCCGTCGGAGCGCGGCCCGTACGCGATGCCGGACGCGCTGAAGCAGTCCATCAACACCTACTTCGTGGCGCTCGAAGCCGATGTCGGCCTCTGCCCGATCGTGAAGATGGCCGACAAGCTCGGCGTGGGCCGGGCCGACGGCAAGCCGCTGGTGCAGGGCGCCTCGCTCACCCTGGGCACCAACGAGGTGTCGCCGCTGACCGTGGCCGCCGCGTACGCCGCGTTCGCCAACCGAGGCGTCTACTGCACGCCGATCGTGATCAACTCGGTGACCAACGCGCAGGGCAAGCACCTGACGGTGCCCAAGTCGCTCTGCTCGCAGGCGATGTCGCAGCAGACCGCGGACACCCTGAACACCATGCTCAAGGGCGTCGTCGACGACGGTACGGGTACCGCGGCCAACCTCCCCGGCCGGGAGACGGCCGGTAAGACCGGTACCACCGACAACCGCTACGCCGCCTGGTTCGCCGGTTACACGCCGAACCTCGCGTCCGCCGTGTGGATGGGCGACCCGGCGCACAAGCGGCAGATGATCGACATCACCATCGGCCCGCGCAGCTACGACAAGGTGCAGGGCGCCGACGGACCCGCGCCGATCTGGAAGGACGCGATGAACGGCGCCCTGGAGGGCTCCCCCGCGGAGAACTTCACCACGGTCCCGCTCAACGTGCCGAGCCCGGGCGACTCCCAGCAGCCGCCCAACGGCGACAACACTGGGGACAACGGCGGCGACAACGGCAAGGGCCACGGCGGGCACGGCGGCCATGGCGGCTTCACGGTGATGGGCGCGACCACCGGCGCGATCACCAGCGGCGGCACCGGTACGAGCACGGTCGGCGGGACGACGGGCGGGGTCGACGGGGCCACCACCGGCGGGGTGACGACCGGGGGCACGACCACCGGGGGAGCGGATCAGGGCACCACAGACGGGACGACCGGCGGCGGGGCAGGGGGGCTGTTCCCCTCGGGAGGGCAGACCGGCGGGCAACTGGGCGGGACACCATAGCGGCGGTCGAGCGCCGCACCCGGTGAACGGGCATGACGTAGGAGGCATGACGTAAGGGGCACCCACTCTGGTGGGTGCCCCTTACGTCATGCCTCTTACGTCATCCGCTCCGCGGTTCCGCGGTGCCACTGCTTTGCGGTGGTGCGGGCAGCGGGCGCGGCCGGCGGGTGCGGGGGCGGAGGCAGGGGCCGGCGGTGGGTGCGGCCGCGGTAGTGCGGGTGCCGGCGGTGGGGTGCCGGCCGTGGGCTCAGCCCGCCGCGAGCTGCCGCTTGACCTCGGCGGCGACCCGGCCGCCCTCCGCGAGCCCGGCCACCTTGGGGCTCACGACCTTCATCACGGCGCCCATCGCCTTGGGCCCGGACGCGCCGGACTCCTCGATCGCCGACCGTACGATCCCCGCCAGCTCCTCGTCGCCCAGCTGCTTGGGCAGGTACTCGGCCAGTACCTCGCCCTCCTCCCGCTCCCGCTGCGCGGACTGCTCCCGGCCGCCCTGCGCGAACGCCTCCGCGGCCTCCCGGCGCTTCTTCGCCTCCCGGGCGATCACCTTCAGCACCTCGTCGTCGGAGAGCTGCCGGGCCGTGTCGCCCGCCACCTCCTCCTTGGTGATGGCGCTGAGGGTCAGCCGGATCGTGGCAGAGCGCAGTTCGTCGCGGCTCTTCATCGCGGCGGTCAGGTCGTCGTGCAGTCGCTGCTTGAGGGTCGTGGTCATAGGGCGATTTTCGCATCACGGCGCGGCGGGTGCGCCGTATTAACCGCGCGGTGGCCGCTCCCGCGGAAGTTCCCGTAGGCGGGGTAGGGCTCGCCGCGGTCGGCGCCCGGCCGTACCGCGATCGGCGTAAGGCCATCCCTTAGTCGTCGTACCGTCGTACCGCAGCCGTACCAGCGCACACCTGAGGTGCCGACTCTGACACGATGGACGCATGCGCGCGCGATACGGAATCCCCCTCGGTGTGACGGCGGCAGGCGCGGCCTGCGTGGCCTACGCGGCAGGTTTCGAGGCGCGGTCCTTCCGCCTGCGCCGGGTGGAGGTGCCGGTGCTGCCCGAGGGCATGCGGCCGATCCGCATCCTCCAGCTGTCCGACATCCACATGGTCTCCGGCCAGACCAAGAAGCGCCGCTGGCTGCAGTCCCTGGCCGGGCTGCGCCCCGACCTCGTGGTGAACACCGGCGACAACCTCTCCGACCCCACCGCCGTCCCCGAAGTGCTCGACGCCCTCGGCCCGCTGCTCCGGTTCCCCGGCGCGTACGTCTTCGGCTCGAACGACTACTACGGCCCCAAGTTCCGCAACCCCGGCCGCTATCTCGTCGAGAAGGCCCGCGGCCAGCACGGGCTGAACGGCAAGAGCGGCAGCGCCCACGGCGCGATCCGCAACCCGTGGGGCGACCTGCGCGACGCCTTCGACGAGGCCGGCTGGGTCGGTCTGAGCAACACCCGCGGCCGGCTCAAGCTCGACCACGGCCCCGTGCTCGGCCTCACCGGCCTGGACGACCCGCACATCAAGCGGGACCGCTACGCGGCCGTGGCCGGCGGCCCCGACCCCGACGTCGACTTCAACCTCGCGCTCGTCCACGCCCCCTACCTCCGGGTCCTGGACGCCTTCACGGCCGACCGCTACCCCCTGATCCTGGCCGGCCACACCCACGGCGGCCAGATCTGCATCCCCTTCTACGGCGCCCTGGTCACCAACTGCGACCTCGACACCGACCGCGTGAAGGGCCTCTCCACCCACACCGCCACCGGTTCCACCTCCTACCTCCACGTCTCCGCGGGCTGCGGCGCCAACCGCTTCACCCCGGTCCGCTTCGCCTGCCCCCCCGAGGCCACCCTCCTCACCCTCACCTGACCTTCCCCCGGGCCCCCTCCCTGGCCCCTCCCCCGGGCCCCCTCCCCCGGCTCCCCCCGAAACCGGATTTCGCCTCCGGCTCCGGGTCCGCTAAAGTAATCCTCGTTGCACCGGGGTGTGGCGCAGCTTGGTAGCGCGCTTCGTTCGGGACGAAGAGGCCGTGGGTTCAAATCCCGCCACCCCGACTCCAAAGCAGCAGGTCAGGGCCCTGATCCTTCCGAGGATCGGGGCCCTGAGTCGTCCCTGGGGGTCCCTTGGGAGCCGTTCGGGGAGCCGAGTACGGAGTCCCGGCTCCTGGGGCGGGGCCCGGGCTGCGGTAGCACCGTCGCCTCCACGGATTCGTTCGTCGGGTGGGGCGGGGGGAAGCCTGCACTGTCGTCGCTCACAGATTCGTTGCCGTCAGCGGGAACAGCGGCTCGCGGCACCGGGGAGCGCGAGGCGTTCCGAGCCGCTATCGGATTGGCCGGCGAAGCGTCGGCCGCTCCGCTCGGGTCAACCGTCCATCGTCACCAGGATCTTCCCCGTCGTGTGCTCACGCGCGAAGGCCACGCACGCGTGCGCCGCGTCCGTCAGCCGGAAGCGGCGGCCGATCGTGGCCTTGAGGGTGCCGGCGACCGCGTCGGCCGCCACCTCCGGCATGCCGCCGTAGCGGCCGTCCATGTCCAGCACCATGCTGCCCGTCACGTCCGAGCGGCCCAGCGCGTCGGCGTCCGGCGGCGGGGGCGTGATCGTCAGCAACCTGCCGCCGGGCCGCAACGTGGAGGCGAGGCCGCGGAGTTCGGTGCCGGGCAGGTACAAGTTCAGGATGGCGTCGACTCCTCCGGGGTGCCGCCGCAGCGTCTCCGCGGTGACGTCGTCGGTGCGGTAGTCGACCACTTCGGCCGCGCCCAACTGCCGTACGAGGGTGGCGTCGGCCGCCGTCGCCGTGGCGGTCACCCGCGTTCCCGCGGCGGCCAGCAGCGGCAGCACGGTGGTTCCCACCCCACCCGTGGCCCCGACCACCAGCACCGTCTCGTCCGCGCCGAACGCCCCGGCCGCGACCAGCGCGCGGGCCGTCGTTCCGACGATGGGCAGCGCCGCCGCCTGGTCGACCGGCAGCGCGGCCGGGCGGTGGGCGACGAACGGCGTGTCGGCCTCGACGACCACGTACTCCGCGAGCGATCCCGTCCCCAGCGACGGTCGCGCCGCACCCGCCATGGGGCGCAGCACCCGGGGCAGCGCGAAACCGAAGACCTCGTCCCCGGCGGTGTAGCCGGACACGTCCGGGCCGACGTCGGTCACCGTGCCGGCGAAGTCGTTGCCGGGCACGTGCGGGAAGTCCACCTCGACCATCGCACGGTAGTCGCCGCCGGGAAGCACCAGGTCGGCGGCGTTCAGCGCAGCCGCCGCCACCTTGATCCGCAACTGCCCGGGGCCGGGCCGCGGGACCGGCACCTCGGTCACCACGTAGGTCTCGGGCGGTCCGTAACCCGGGGCCACCAGGGCCCGCATCGTTCGCGTCATGCCGCATCCTCCCGAAGCACCCACAGGAACCCGACCGCGCGGTCAGGTTATTCTGAGTGTGGACGGTACGATAACGCGACCGCGCGGTCAACTTACGGCCGCGGGACGCCGAGCGGTGAGGCCCGCGCCGCGAGGAGTCGTCGGGTACCGGTCCGAGGAACGTGCCGAGCCGATGCCGATGCCGATGCCGAGGAGCGAGCGAACCGCATGACCCCGCCTGAAAGCCCACGCCCGCGGCGCTCCCTGCGGGCCGACGCGGCACGCAACCGCGAACTGCTGCTCGCCGCCGCCACCGCGGAGTTCACCGAACGCGGCGTCGACGCCTCCATCGCGGACATCGCCCGCCGCGCGGGGATGGGAAAGGGCACGGTCTTCAACCACTTCCCGAGCAAGGACCATCTGCTCACCGCGATCGTGGTGGCCCGCCTCGACCGGCTCACCGAGTCCGCCGAGGCCCTGCTCACCGGGTCCGACCCCGGCGCGGCGCTGCTGGACTTCCTGACCCTGGGTGCGGAGCAACAGCAACAGCTCGACCTCTCCGCCATGTTCGCCGGCGGCACGGCGGACATCCAGGACCCGGCGGGGGTCGATCAGGCACGCGAGCGGATGGTCCGCGCCGTCGACGCCCTGGTCGCCCGAGCGCGCGCGCAGGGCGCCGTACGGCCTGACATCACCGGAGCCGACGTCGTCCTGCTGATGTGCGCACCCGCATACGCGGCCGGCCCCCTCAGCCAGGCGTACCCGGACCTCTGGCGCCGCTACCTGATGGTGGTCTTCGACGGCCTGCGCCCCGAGGGCGCCCACCCCCTGCCGCACCCACCGCCCCCGTTGCAGCCTTAGGCCGAAGCCGAAGTCGAAGCCGAGCCCGAGGCCGCACCAAGCCCGGCACCCCCGCCGCCGGCCGGCCCCCGCGGATCGCGACGGCTACCCGGACGGCCACCCGTTCGTGTTGGCGACGACGGCTTCGCACCTGTCCCTTTTGAGGTGGAGGTCCCAGCGGGTGTCCGCGAGGTCGGCCGGGGCGAAGGGCTCCGGCAGAGTGCTCGGGTCCCAGCGCTCGGCGACGTACCTGACCGGGAGTCCAGCGAGAGCCCAGCGGGAGCCCAGCGGCGGTGCGGCCGGTACCGGCGGAAAATTCTCGGCGCGCGGAACCGCAGGTCCGGATACTTGCCGTATGGAAGCGATCGAAGCAGCACGAGCCGTAGTCGAAGAACTCCATGCCGACGCAAGAGCCGCGTTCTTGGGCGGCAGCGTCGTGACGGAGCGCCGGACCGAGAAGTCCGACCTCGACCTCGTGGTGTTCCTGCACGGCGCCCCCGCCCCGTACCGGTCGAGCTTCCGGCGCCACGGCTGGCCGGTGGAGATGTTCGTGCACACCGAGGAGACCTGGCACGCCTTCGTCGACCGGGAGGTACCGCAGCGCCGGTCACCGCTGCTCTTCATGTGCGCCGACGGGCTGCTGCTCTTCGACGCGGACGGAATCGGCGAGCGCATCGCCACCGCGTCCCGGAAACTGGCCGCGGCCGGACCTCCGCCCGTGACCACCCAGGAGATCGAGGACCGCCGCTACGCGATCACCGACCTCCTCGACGACCTCGACGGGTCCACCGACCCCGGCGAACGGCTCTTCATCTGCTCCGAGTTGGCGGTCCGCACCGCTGAACTCGCCCTGGCTGTCAACGGTTCCTGGGACGCCGGCGGCAAGTGGCTCGCGCGCCTGCTCGACACCGCGGTGCCAGGGCTCAACACGCAGCTCCACAACGGAGTCCGGCTGGCACTCGAAGGGCAGGCAGAGAACCTCGTCGGCGTGGTGGACCAGGTGCTGGAGCAGGCAGGCGGCCGGCTGTGGGCCGGATACCGGCGCAGCGGCACGCCGTAGGCCGGCACAGCGCGCCACACACGAGGCGCTTCCCTTCGAACCGTGGCAACCGGGCTGCCGAACATGGACGCAGCAGAATCCCCTGCCGATGAGGATCGGTGATGACGGCTCTCCCCGCCGTTCCGTGACACCGGAGCCGTTGAGTCATCACCTCCTGATGCGCGGGGCGTTCGACGCGTATCGTCCAGACGTGGACACCGCCGGCACACCCCGCGTCCTCGTCATCGGGCTTGATCCGTATCGGGTGCCCGGGCCGTGGAATCCCGAGCCGGCCGCCAGGGCGATCGAGGCGGGGCTGGCCAAGTTCGCCGAACACGGCGTGGGCGTGGCGAGCTGCCTGTTCGGCCTTGACGGAAGTGACGACATCGGCGTGGTCGTCGCGAATGCGCTGCGAGCCCATCCGTGGGAGTGCGTCACCGTCGGCGGTGGCCTGCGGCACTCGGACGACCAGGTCGAACTCCTGGAGCAGATCGTCAACCTGATTCGGCGGCACGCACCTGATGCGGCCATCGCGTTCAACAGCAGCCCGGACACGACCTACGAGGCCGCGGCCCGCTGGATCGGTTGACGGCGGCGGGCTGGGCGGCTTGAGCGTCGCCCCCTGATCCGTCGTCGGGGCGGTGGCGGGCGTTCGGCGCCCGCCATCGCCCCTGGGGAACGGGGAGTTGAGGTCCTCGGCCTGTCCGCCTAACCCCCCTTGCCCCGGTGTCGGGGCTCGGTGGAGGGGAGAGCGATCCGCGGGTTCTTCCCGCGGCCCTGGACCCGGGTTCCGGTGCGCCGCGCGTCAGGAGCGCGCCTGCGCGAAGGCGGTCGGCGCGAAAGTGAAGGCCGCGTACGTGCGTCCGCCGACCTCGAAGTGGGCGGCTTCCGTCATCCCGTAGTGCCGGTGCACCGCCAGGGAGCGCTCGTTGGCCAACTCGACGAACGCGACGGCGAGGTCGAAGCCGTCCTTCAGGGCGCGGCTGAGCGCCGTGAGCAGTTGCGTCAGCAGCCCCCGCCCTTGGAAGCGTGCGTCGACCGCGACGGGGCCGTAAAGGAAGAGCCTGCCCAGGTCACGGCCGTCCGCCGCCTTCGTGACTGCCGCGACGGCTGCCGCGGCCGGGTGCTGCGGGGGCAGCCCGCCCGGCTCGCTCGTGATCGCGAACCCGGCCAGCTCCCCGCCCGCGTCGGCGACGAAAATGCCCGGGCCGTCCTGGAAACGGGCGAGGAGGTCCTCCGTCAACTGGCCCTGCACGAAGCCCCGACGCGCCCGTTCCTCGTCACTGAGCCCTGCTCCCCGGGCCTCGTCCATCAATGCCAGGATCGAAGCGTGATCTTCGGGGCGGGACCTGCGCACGTTGATCGCCATACCGGAGACCCTACGCAGAAGGTGGAGTGCCGAAGGGCCCGACGCCTTTCCTCAACCCCTCTCGGCTGCCGCCGCGTCGAGCGGGTGCGCCACCCGGACGGCACCTAGGTCAGCGAGACCCACGTGTACGACGCCCCGCAGGTGGCACCCCGCAGGTTGCCCCGGGCCCTGCTCGACGGCTCGCCCGAACGCGTCCGCAGAGCCTCGCACGCCGGTAGGAACCGACCCGCAGCAGACCACCTCGCCGAGCCCGGCGAACGGGGCGGGCCCGCAGTCGACGAATCCCGGCAGCCGGCGGCTCGAAGGGAGCGTCAAACCGAGTCAGGACGTTCACGAGGGTGGGCCCACGTCGATCAGTCGTCGGCCGCGACGAGGAGAGTCAGCAACTGCCGCTCGTCGTCGATGGCGATGAACTCGTGGAAGTCGATGTGCACTCCACCCCAGTCATGGAAGCACGTGCTGCCGAGATCGCGGAGGCGGTAGAGCCGGCCGGCCGAGTCCACCACGGTGAACAGTGCCGTATCGAGTGCGTCGCTCAGCGAGTCCGGGAGCTCGCCGTGCTGACGCGCCCAGTCCCGCAGCGTCTGCGTGGCGACGGTGCAACTGACGGGCTGGTAGCCGTCAGGGCTGACCGAGCGAAGCCAGTAGGGGCCGTGACGGGTGCCGTCCGGGTCGACGCCGCCGCCCGCGTAGCCGTCGCGGAACTGCTCGTGGGCGATGACGGCTGCCAGCAGTTCCGCGTCCTGGCTGCCGCGCCGAAAACGGAAGGACTTCAGGTCGACCCACCGAAAGCCGTGGGTGCTGCCCTCCGGGAAAACGTGGTCCCGGAAGTTCACGAACGTCGGGCCCACGAGATCCAGCTCGGTCACGGAAGCACGCTATCCCGACGACGTTGACGAAAACCTGGGGATCACTCGCTCAGCCCGGGATACTGGCGCGATGACCATCGACGCGCCCTCCGAGATGACCGCGGGCTGGTGGGACGAGCCTTGGTATCGGGTCCGTACGGACAGGTTCGTGGCGTCTTTCCTGCCCGACGCCCGCGAGGACTTGGACGCCGTCTGCAACGTCGACGTCGAAGTTCGGCTGATGGACGGGGCGCGGTGGAGCGCGACCGTGTTCACCCTCGCCGAGGTGCAGCGCCTGATGGAGAGGTGGGCCGAGACCGGCGAGACAGCGGGTGGCCGCTATTTCTGGTGCTCGGACGGGCTCATCGTCCGCGAGCCGGGCATCGACAACATGACGCAGGCGATCAGCGGCATGCTCGACGAACGAGACTTCGAGCAGATCCTCGAGCGGCTCGAAGACGATGAGTAGTTGTCCCGGGGCTGCTCGTTGAAGCCGCCTGGCTCGCCGGCAGCTTCACAGCCCAAGGGGCCCTACGGACTTCGGTAAGCCGCTCGTCTCTGATGCCGGCGGACGCCTCGCCCAAGGCGAGCGCGCGGCGCGACTGGTTGGCCTTCCTCGACGGGCACCGGCACGCGTGGGACCTGGAGCAGCGTCGCCCACGCGTGCCGATTGATGCAGGGGTCAGAGGGAGTCCGCGCCCTCCACGGTCACGTGACGGCGGTTGGCCTGGGCGACCGTGTGCGAGAACCACTCCAGCACCGCGCACAGTTCATCGCTGTGCTCGGCGAAGACCTCCAGCGGGAAGGACGGGCGCAGGTCCAGCTTGGCTTCGGCCAGGCCGATGCCGTCGATGGAGTTGAGGCGGTCGAGCAGCTCGCGCCGGAGGGGTTCGTCGTCGAAGGGCGGGCGGCGCTTCAGGTACTGGAAGACGACCTCGACCGTGCCGGACACCGGGTAGATCCCCAGCGGCCACGTCGTACGGATAGTGGGTGTGCCGGCGAGCCGGGCCGTGGGGAAGCAACTCGTCTCGTTCGCACGGCCGTAGGCGAGGTGACCGCCCTGCCGCTCCCAGAAGCGCAGCGCGTGCAGGACTCCGTCGGCGGTCTGCGCGGTCTGGTTGTCGCGGAGTTGGGTTTCGAACCGGGCCGCCTCCGACTGACGCCCGGCGTCGTCCTCGGGACTGGAGAGGTCTGCCTCCTCGTCGTGCTCCCTGCCCGTCAGGGCTGCGAGATCGGCCGTGGTCAACCGATGGGAGCGTCGGGCCCGGCCGGCTTCGTCGAAGGGAACGCCTTCTGCTTCCAGGCGGGTCCGCGCGTCTCCGGATTCCTCGCCGTCCGGCCAGTGGAAGCCCGCCGAGACGCGGCCGTCCGCCGTCAGCACCCGGTAGGCACCGTGCAGCCCGGCCTTGGTGGCCAAGTGCTGGCCGACCGGGACCGCGTGGGTACCGATGAGCGCCGCGACATCGCCGTATGTGGTCCAGGTGCCGGCGGGCATGGCGAGGAGCGTGGCGCGCAACTCCTTCCAGCCGGACCACTCGTCGTCGGCCGGGATCGTCCCGGAGATCGGGCCCGGCCACAACCGCACCGCCCGCTCGGCGAGTTCGTCGGCGCGGGCCAGCACCTCGGCTCGGCCCCACCGCTCCTGGCCGGCAATGGCCTGGTTCATGCGCAGGGCGCTGGAGTCCAGGATCTCCTGCTTACGGCGGAAGGGGTGGTTGGAGAGCTTCGCGTTGTCGGCCGACAGCGTCAGGTTGCCCAGCGTGTGGACGAGCGAGGCGTGCAGCTCCTCCGGGGTCTGACCGTCCTCGGTCTCCTCCGCGAGCAGGTCCAGCCACTGATGAGCGGGGGTCTGCGGGAGGACGTGCTCCACGGTGAGGTGGGCCTTGGCGTAGTCGACCGGTTCGCTGCTCCCGTAGCTGTCCTCCAGCCTGCGCAGCACCTGGAAGCGCTGGTTGCCGCGGCCGGCCTTGTAGAAGGGCCGGGTGCGGATGGCCTTGCGGACGGCGTCGTCGTCGGGCCAGACGCGGGCGCCCACCTGGTTCTTGGACAGGAAGCGGCGCACCGCCTCCGCGGGGTCGTCGTCCTTCTCCAACTCCTTGGGGATCTCCATGAACACGCGGTTGCTGCCCATGGTCGAGTAGCCGGCCAGCAGCCGCCGCACCATGTAGCTCTCGGCATAGGCGAGCGCCCGAGCGGCCTGGTGTCCGGTGGCCTGGCCGGCGTCCACCCGGTCGAGGAGCATGAGCGCCAACGGGTAGTGCGTCTGGCCGCCCCAACGGGACATCCGCTCCAGGACCTCCCGGAGATCAGGGTCCGGTTCCAACTCCGGCCGCAGAATGCGCACGAGGCGTTCGGCACGCGCTGCGAGAGCCGTGATCTCGTTCTCCAGCGCGGCCTCGTCGGTGCTGATGGGTTCCAGGCGCCGCTTCTGGTCGCGGTAGATGTCGCTCTGCTTGGCCCGGCTGTTGCCGGCCACGACCAGGTCGAGCCACACCAGGAGTTCGAGGTTGTCCGGGCCGAGGAGTTCCTGCATCGGCAGCCAGCGGTTGCGGTAGACCCGCTCCCCGCGGGTCGGCAGGCACATGAAGAGGTAGTTGCGCAGCAGGTCGCTCTGGCTCAACCCGACACCGGTGTTGTTGATCGACTCGAAGATCCGGTAGACGTTGTCGCCCTCAGCAGCGGTGATCTCCACGATCGACAGCAGACCGCTCAGGACGAACTCCACCGTGTCCGTCCACTCCTCGCCCCCGCTCTCCTCCCCCTCGGTCAACGCCGACAGGAAGAAGCGGTAGGCGGCACCCACGTTTCCGGGGCCACCCGCCTTGGGCGACGTCTCGATGCAGGCGATGAACGCGTCGCGGTCCGCCTGGGTCGGCAGCAACCGGTAATGGTCGTCACCGCTGCGGTACTTGTTGACGAGGACGAGGTCGTGGATGCGGTCGGCCTTCTGCTCCGCTCCCCGTGCGCGGTGCCGGTCGCGCAACGCGGTGAAGGCGAGCATGAGGGTGGTCAGGCGCTGCTGCCCGTCGACGACGAGCCAGCGCTGCATCCCACCCGCGGTGATCCGGCCAGGCGCCAACACGACGGAGCCGAGGAAGTGTGCCGCGGGAGCGCGGTTCCCCAACTGGTCCTCGACCAATTCCTGTACGTCGTCCCAGAGCTGTTGCAGCTGCTCACGCTCCCAGCTGTACGTCCGCTGGTACAGGGGCACTTGGTACTGCTTCTCGCCCTGGACGAGGTCGTTGAACGTGGTCTCCTGAGCGTGCACGCGCGCCTCTCCCCCAAGGTGTGTCGATCGGCTCCCATGCTGCCATTGCCTCTGCAGCGATGGGCCGATATCCGGTCATTCGGACACGGGACGACGCCGCGGTGTGCACAGCGCACCGACGGTGCGAGCTTCTGGTGGAGGAGGTCCGCTCCGCGTCCGGACCGCCGGCTGACCGATGTCGTGGCCGGCGACGGACGGGCCCGACAAACTCGCTGGTCGCTCCGGTTACACGGCTTGCTCCTGGTGCTCCAGGGACGTCAAGCGGCGGACTTGCGCGCATAGGGCGTCGGTTGGGCAGCATGCGCACCGGTGAAGGTCGAACTGCTCCCGGCCGTACTGAAACCCTGCTCGGGGCAGCACCGCGCAACCGGCGCAAGCCGGTGGCTCGCAAAGACACAGGTCAGCAGCGCCGAACGGGCGGGGCGCAGCAGACATCCTCAGGAAGTCACACAGCGACTCCCCGGCCTCGGGAGAACGCGCAGCGACGCCCTTCCCTCCTTGCGGCTTCCCCCGACGCCTGGGTGGGCGTCACCCGCCCCGCCAGGGGACTTGCGCCGCTAACCCCCGACTCCTCCAGAGTCCGCTCACCCAAATCCACCGCATGCCGTCCCCCGGCATGCACGACACCAAGGACTCGCCATGAGCACCACTGACGCCCATGACACCCACGACACCCATGCGAATGACCCGCAGTCCCGCGAAGCCGCTCCGAGCGAGCCGCACGCGCCGCACGCGCCGGACGCGCCGGAACAGGGCTCCCCGGACCGCACACGTGCACAGAGCACCCTGGCCTGGACCACGGTCGGGTGGTCCGCGGCCCTCTGCACCACCGGTGCGGTCCTCTCCCTGACCGGCCACCAGGAAACGGGCATTGCCCTGATCCGCGCCGGTTCCTTGGCAGGAGCCATCCGCATCCGGAAGTAAGGCACGACTCACTGGCCCCGCTGCCGGACGCGCCCCGTCCGGCAGCGGGCCACTGCCTCTGTGCGCCTCTCCACGTCGTTCGCGAAGCCTCTCCGCAGACCCTCGTCGAGGAGATACGCCGCCGGACGGCGCTCGATCCTGCTCAGGCCCTGGCGGAGGCGGTCCCGTTGGGGTCCGTGACCCGGTAGCCGCCAGTGGATGCTCTGGCTGGTCGTCGCCCCGACCTGTGTGTTCCGGTCGTCGTCAGTGCCCGCCGCTAGGTTCGGCAGTGCGGCAAACGAACTCCTACCGCTTCTCCAGACCAACTTCCGATGCATTGAACTCAATTGCGGCACTCCCCCGTACGGGAGTTCCACCGCTCCGCCCTCGACTCCGCAGAGATCCTCGCCATACGACTCACCTCGAAAGGGGCAGCGTGACCGAGTACCTGTCGCTCCTCGCGCGTGTACGCAGCAGAGCCGAGCAGCAATCCGCGGACCTTCCACCGTGCGTCAGTGAACAGGACATTGCGCAGGCCGAGTCCACTCTCGGTTTCTCCCTGCCACCGGTCTTGAGCGGGTTGTACCGCCATGTCGCCAATGGTGGCTTCGGGCCCGAGTACCTCCTGTTTCCGCTGACGGGCCAGGGGCGGACCGCAGTCGCCGAGTACGGGCCTCTCCGCACGACCACTTCTGAGTACTGGCCTCGCGGCGTCCTGCCGATCCTGGACTGGGGCTGCGGCATGTCCGCCGCAGTCGACTGCACACGACCCGAGGCCCCCGTCCTGCTCTTCGAGCCGAATGCCGTGACCGACAACTGGGCCGACGCCTGGTTTCAGGACTCGCCCTCCCTCGCTCGGTGGCTGACTTCGTGGCTGGACGGAACCGGCTGGTGGGAGGAGGAGGTCATGATGGCTGAGGACGCTCAGGAACCGCTCCCGTGGCCCGATGCGGCTCAACGTCTCACCGGAAGCGGACAAAGCGGCCAGCGGTAAGCGGTAGACGGCCCCGGTCGCGGGGGCCGGGCGGATGGAGCGGGGGCGAGCGGCGGTCGGCGGTCGGTGGTCCGGCCGATCGTGGCGGCCGATCGTGGGCGCGGATCGTGGGCGTGGAAAACGCCGAAGCCTTGGGATGGCTCGTCCGGCACGATGGCTCCATGTCCAGGACTCCCGAGCCTCAGCAGGCGGCGCACCCCATATCCGCAGCCTTTGCGGCGTTCGAGGCCGCGCTGGCGCCTGCGGCCGTGAACGGTCCGGAGTCCGACGACAAGCTCGTCGCCGCGCTGCGCGGCATGGACACCGCCGGCGAGGGGGCCACGGCGCTGCTCCTGCTCACCGATCAGCCGCGTGTGGTGCTGCGTCTTGACGAGGCCGTCCGCCGGACATCCGAGTACAGCTTCCGGCGCGGGCCCCGGGGCGGCCGGACAGAGGTGGACCCGTCCGCCCTCGCTGCGGACACGACCCCGCTGGGCATCGCCCTGGCTTCCTGCCATCCGGACGGGCGGATACGCGAACGCGCGGTGCGCAGAACGCACTTGCTGTTGAGGCAGCCCCAACCCCCGGTGGGGCTGGCACCGTTCCTCGTCCTGCGGACCGCCGACTGGGCGGGGCCGGTAAGGGATCGCGCCCGCGCCGCGCTGGCGGTGCTCCTGCACGAACATCCCAAGTCGCTGGTGCCCGCCGCCGCACCGCTCACCCTCCTGATCGTCCGGCGCGAGCGGGGAGACTTCGCGCGGCAGCAGCTGGTGAGCGCGTTGTTGTCCTCGCCCAGGACCGCTCTCTTCGAGCCGCTCCTCGCCTCGCCGGACAGGCGGCTGCGCCGGTTCGCCCTGCAAACGGCACTCGCGAGCCGTCGGCTCCCGCTCAGAACGCTGGTCGCGATCACCAAGCAGGACAGTGACCGCGAGTGCCGGGGGCAGGCGGCGGAAGCAGCCGTACGCGAAGCCGTATGGACCGAACAGACCGACCTGCTGCGGCAACTGGCGGCGAGCGTGCATCAGGACGTCCGTGTCCTGGCGCTCACCGGGCTTCTCAGAAAGGGGCTCGCGACAGAGGTCACCCCGTACCTCGGCGACACGTCGGCGCTCGTCCGCGCCGTCGCACGTGACGCCGCCCGCCGTACGGGCACGGACGCAGTCAGCTGGTACCGAACCGCGGTTCGCACACCCACGCCGGGGGCGATCGCCGGCCTCGCCGAGACCGGCCGCAAAGAGGACGCCGACCTGCTGGCTCCCTCGCTCGGCCACCACCACGCGCCCGTACGCGCCGCAGCCGTTCGTGGTCTTCGCGCGCTCGACGCGGTCCGCGTCGAGCGCACCGTCCCGCTGCTGCGCGACCCGTCCACGAAAGTGATCCGCGAGGCCACCACAGCCCTCCGTACCCGCCTCGACCAACTCCCTTCTGGCCTGACGGAGTTGCTTCTGTCCGACCGTGATCGCGCGGCCGTCCGACGCGCCGGATACCGCCTCCTCGACGAGCCCGACGCACTTCAGCGGCTCCGCACGAACCTCCGCATCGCCACCGACCCGGACCCCCGGCTCGCCCGGTGGGCCGCCGATACGGCCGCCGCGCTGATCCGCCACCTCCACTCTTCTCCCTGGCACGCCAGGACCGACGTCGTCCCCGCCTTCGACCCGACGGCCGACGAGCGGCGCGAACTGCTCGCGCTGACCGAGGCCGCCGCCCCGGTCCTCCCCCACCGGACCCGTCAACTCCTCCACGAGCAGCTCGAACCCGGTGCCCCCGCAACGGAACTGCTCAGAGTCCGGTACGGCCCGCACCCCGACACCAGGAACCCACTCCTGGCCGCGGAAGCCACCTTCGCCGCGGAAGACCCCCACGCAACCGTCGCCCTGATCCGCGAGGTCCTGCTCGCCGTCCTCCCGTACGCGGCCGGTTCGGCCGACGCATGGCCCGCCGAGGAGCAGTGGTCGGAGATCCTGCCGACCTGGTTCATACGGCGCTGCGCGCCCGAGGCCCCCGCCCGCCGGGGCTCCACGCCCGCTCGGCTCGCCCGGTCGCGCTGCCTGAGCAGGCAGCAGCGCGCGACCGCACCACAGACGGACGCGGTCGCCGACTGGCGGCTCCTGGACTGGATCAACCTCTTCGACCCCGACGGCATGGCCGGCAGCCGCACCTGGCGCTGGTGGGACGGCGGAGCCAGGGGGCACACCACCGGGTGGGTCCGCTTCGGCACCGACGGCCAGCCCTACGGTGGGCGCCAGGCCCTGCTCTGGCTGATCGAAGCCGCGGGCGGCCACGACGTCGAACTGCCATAACCCCAGGGTCGGGCGTCAGTTGGGAGCCGATCCCCGAACCTCCGCGAGGGCGCCCCATGCCCGCTCGGGCCAACCCCCTGACCTGCCACAGTGCCAAACGCCCCACCACCCGATCTTGGCCCGTATGCCGGTCCCGCACCCAGTTCAGGAAGCCGCCCTCGCCGGGCGGCACGGGTGATCGCGTCCGGGCTCGCCTCGTCCACGGCGCAGGGGTACCGCCTTCCACGGGCAGGCGGTCAGGGGCGGCGTGGTGACCAGTCGAAGACCAGGCAGCTCCGCGGCTTGCGCAGCACGTGTCCGGTGGGCAGTTCGGCGTCGGGGGTGTCGGCGGGGTGGACGGTCAGACGGGGGCCGGCGCCGTACCGTACGTCGCGGTCCCACGCACGCACCCGGTCCGCCAGCAGGTCGGACAGGGCGCGGGCGCGGGGGCCGAAGGCGTGGACGACGAACTCCCATACGGGCTGCGCCTCCTGAGGAAGCTCATGGGTCGGCTCCTGGGTCGGCTCCTGGACCGCCTCGTGGATCTTGACGTGGGTCAGATACGCGAGGGAGTGTCCTTGCGTGACCGCGGCGGCGTCGGCTCCGCTCGGCAGTTCGAGGTGCGCGGTGTCGGGATCGTCGGGGCCCCGGGTGAGGGACAGCCGGCAGAACCCCCGCACGGTGGTGGCGAGGAAGAGCTGAAGCGTGGCGAAGGGGACGCCGGACTCGATGGTGACCCCGGTCGGCGTGTCCAGGCGCGGCGTCGTCAAGGCGGCGTCCAGCCGGGCGGTGTCGGCGGGTTCGCCGTCCTCGAACCGCAACTGGGCCTTTCCATCGAGCAGTTGCACGACGGGTGTCCGCCGGCCGCCGATGCCCTGGTCGCGTACGAAGCCGCAGACCGTGAAGCCCTGGGCGACCAGCGTGTCGCCTTGCCGTTGGAAGGCGATCGCCCGGGTGTAGCCGCCGACCTCGAGCGGGACGACCAGGTGTCCGCCCTGGGCGAGTTGAGCGGTCCACGCGGGCGCGAGGTCCCAGCAGTTGTGGGTGAGGAAGATCGCGTCGAAGCCGGTTCGCGGCACGTGGTGCTCCGGTGCGCCGAGCGCGCCGTCGCCGAGGACGAGTCGCACCCGGCCGTAGCCCGCCTCGTCGGTGAACCGGCGCGCGCGGCGGATGACGTACGGGTCGATGTCGAGGCTGACGACCGTCCCCGTGGGGCCGACGATCTCCGCGAGCAGGGACGCCTTGTAGCCGCCGGAGCCGATCTCGAGGACCCGCATGCCGGGTGCGAGCCGGGCGTTCTCGATCATGTCGGCGTGCAGCCAGGCCGCGCTGACGGAACTGATCGCCCGCCCGTCGCCGTCCCGGCGGGTCACCACGGCCAGGTTGGCGTCGTACGCGGTCTCCAGGGGGACTTCGGGCGCGTAGCGGTGGCGGGGGACCGTACGGAACGCGGCCTCCACCAGCGGCGTACGCACGCATCCGTCGGCGACGATCGAGTCGACGAGCGCGTCGCGCAGCCGGACGGCGGCCGAGGGTTCTCCCGGTACGGGGACGGCCGCGACGGCGTGCGGGTAGCGGTGGGGCGGGTGGGCCGGGTCCAGGCTGGGCAGGACGCCGGGCAGGATGCCGGGCCAGACCGTGTCGAGCGCGTGGACGGCCGGCGCGGAGATCGGCCCGATGCCGGACAGGGTGTGCGGCTCGTGCCACTCCCATTCCCCTCGCGTGGAGTCGTACGGTTCGAGGCGCGCGAGCGTTCCGGACCAGGCGGTGACGCGGACCACCGCGGTCAGCCGAGGCACGCCGTGGGTGTCGTCGGCCACCATCGCCAGCAGGTGGGCGTGCGCGGGGTCGGCCCGCAGGCCGGTCCCCTCAGCCAGTTCGCGGACGGCCGCTTCCTCGAACGACTCCGATCCGCGGTTCTTCCCCCCGGCCGGCTCCCAGATGCCGTGCGGCGAACGGCCCAGCAGAATCCGTCCACTTGAGTCGGTGACGACCGCGTACGCCGCGGTCAGCGCCTGCGGGGAGGACGGGCCGTCCGGTTCGCCGCCCACCGCCAGGTCCCGATCTCCCGTTCCGGGAGCGGGAATTCGCTCGGACAGCACCGCCTGCTCGGCACCTTCAAGATGCTGGCGGCCCCGTTCGCGTGCGCGGTGGCCGTCCCGTTCGTCCTGCGTGCCGTGTCCCATGATCTGCCTAACTGGGCCACAGGGCAAGGGGTTTCGGCCACGGGAGGAGTGCCGGGTGGTGCCGCGCGCGTCGCGTTGCGGGTGGGAAGCGGTGGCCGTGGCCCTCCTACCCGGTGCCCGGGAAGAGTTCGAAACTTTCGAAGCAAGTCGTCGCCGATCGGTCGAACATCTCGCGTTGCACGGAAGGTCGTTGGAAAGATCTGGCGCATCAACCTTCTGGCCTGCGGAGTTGGAGGGGAGAAGATACTCCAGCTCTCCCGAATCATTCGTCATCAGTGCCGAAAGTGTTGACAGCGCTTGAGGGTTGGCCAACACTGGCGCCGTCGGCGGACCCCACCCGCCGGCTCGGGTCACCTCCCCACCCCGGCTCTCCGGTCGCCGAGCGCACGGCGGTCGTCGCGGTCGGGTCGCCGCGCGGCACACCACCGCGCGGCCGTCACACCGCTCGTCCACCACCGGTGACCCGCGCAGCGTCCCCTCGCGCTGCCTTCCCCCCACCCTTGATCAGGAGGAAGCGCCCTCATGAATCTTGCCCCGGCCCGATCGACGCGTCCCATGAGCACCAGACCCCACCTGAACACCGGACCGCACCCGACGACGCGCGCCCTGGTCACCGTGCTGGCGGCCCTCGCGCTGGCCGTGGCGGGCGCCTTCGCCCTCGGCGTCGGCGCGGCCCCGTCGAACGCCGCCACCTGCAACGGCTACGTCGGGCTGACCTTCGACGACGGGCCGTCCAACGACCACACCCCCGCCATCCTCAACGCCCTCAAGCAGAACGGGCTGCGGGCCACGATGTTCAACGAGGGCCAGTACGCCGCCGCGTATCCGGCCCAGGTCCAGGCCGAGATCAACGCCGGAATGTGGGTGGGCAACCACAGCTACACCCACCCGCACCTGATCCAGGAGAGCCAGTCGCAGATCGACTCGGAGCTCTCCCGCACCCAGCAGGCGATCGCCGCCGGGGGCGGCGGCACCCCGAAACTGTTCCGGCCGCCCTACGGCGAGACCAACGCCACCCTGAAGTCGGTCGAGGCCAAGTACGGCCTGACCGAGATCATCTGGGACGTCGACTCGCAGGACTGGAACGGCGCGAGCACCGACGCCATCGTGCAGGCCAACTCCCAACTCACCAACGGCCAGGTCATCCTGATGCACGAGTGGCCGGCCAACACGCTGGCCGCCATCCCGCGGATCGCGCAGATGCTGGCGGGCAAGGGCCTGTGCGCCGGCATGATCTCCCCGCAGACCGGCCGCGCCGTCGCCCCCGACAGCGGGAGCGGCGGCACAGGCGGTACGACAGGCGGCTCGACCGGCGGCACCACCGGCGGTACGGGCGGGGGCAGTTGCACCGCGACGCTTTCCGCCGGCGAGCAATGGTCCGACCGGTACAACCTCAATGTGGCGGTCAGCGGGTCCAGCAGCTGGACCGTCACCATGAACGTCCCCTCCCCCGAGAAGATCATCGCGACCTGGAACGTCAACGCGACCTGGCCCAGCAGCCAGGTGCTCACCGCCACTCCCAACGGCAGCGGCAACAACTGGGGCGTGACGATCCAGACCAACGGCACCTGGACCTGGCCCACCGTTTCCTGCCAAGCGTCCTGAGCCCTCCACCGTCACGCGTGGAGAAGGGCGCCCAGGACGACGGCAGGATCGACGTCCGGAGGTTCGGGCAGGCAGCAGCGGCGTTCGCGGCCCGGGCGGCGAACGCCGCCGCGGCGACGTCGCCGGTACGGGGCCGCGGCACGACCGTACGCGAACCCGCCGCCGGGACGGAGGCCGCGGATTACGCGGCGGCGAATCCGGCAGCAGCGGCCTCGGCGGCGGCGCGGCGCGGACCAGGTTGCGGCGGGCGAGTTCGCCGGTCGACTCGCCCTCGCCGCGTCAACGCACCGCGTCAACACGCCTCGTCAGCGCAGCGCGTCCGCGATCGCCTCGGTCAGCGGCACGGTCGGGCGCCCGAGCAGGCGCCGCAGGTCGCCGGAGTCGGTGAACAACTCGCCGCGGCTCATGGCGAGATCGGCGTCAACGAGGACGTCCGCCAGCTCGCCGGGCACGCCGGCGGCGGTCAGTGCCCGGGCGAAGGCGTCGGCCGGGAGGTCGGTGTACGTGATCGGCAGCCCGGTCGCCGCCGCGATCGCCTCGGCGAGCTCCGCCAGGGTGAACGCCTCGTCGCCGCCCAGCTCGTACACCTCGCCGGCTTGGCCCTCGGCGGTCAGCACGACCGCGGCGGCGGCAGCGTAGTCGGCGCGGGTCGCGGCACTGATCCGGCCCTGGCCGGCCGCACCGACGACAGCTGACTCGCTCAGCACCAGCGGGAGTTGAGCGGTGTAGTTCTCCAGGTACCAGCCGTTGCGCAGCATCACGCTCGGGACGCGCTCGCGCAGGTACTCCTCGGTGGCCTGGTGGGTGGCGGACAGCACGGTGGTGGAGGTGTCGGCGCGCAGCATGCTGGTGTACGCGACCAGGGTCACGCCCGCCGCCACCGCGGCGTCGATGGCGCGGCGGTGGTTGGCGACCCGCTCGTCCACGGTCGTGGTCGAGATCAGCAGCAGCTTGTCCGCGCCCGCGAAGGCCGCGGTGAGGCTGTCCGGCTCGGCGAAGTCGGCCCGGCGCGCCACGACGCCCCGGTCGGCGAGGTCCTTGATCCTGGCGACGTCCCGGCTGGTCGCGACGATGTCCGACGCCGGCACCCCGCGCGCCAGCAGTGCTTCGACGGTGAGCCGGCCCAGCTGTCCGGCGGCTCCGGTGACGACGATCGACATGGTGAAGTCCTTTCCTGCCGCGGGCCTCCCGCGGCACGAAACCCAGCGTGACCTGGTCACTCTCCTTTGGTAAGGAGCCACTTTCGGGTAAGGTGGCCACCCGGAGGAAAGGATCGAGGTGAGCGGTGTGACGACCGCCGAGGATGTGAGCGAGCCCATACGGTCCTGGGACCCGTACACGCGCGGCTGCCCTTCGCGTGACGTGCTCGACCAGATCGGCAGCAAGTGGGCGGTGCTCGTGCTGGGCGAACTCGGCAGGCACGGTGCGTGCCGGTTCACTGAGCTGCGGCAGCGGCTCGCGGGAGTGAGCGAGAAGATGCTCACCCAGACGCTGCGCACGCTGGAGCGCGACGGACTGGTCCTGCGGACCGTGTACCCGGAGGTGCCGCCGCGGGTGGAATACGCGTTGACGCCGCTCGGCGAGACGCTGCGGGCTCCCCTGAAGGCGCTCACCGAGTGGTCGGTGCGGTACATCGAGGACGTCCTCGCCGCCCGTGAGGAGTACGACGGCCGCGCAAAGCACTAGCCAGCCGGACCCAGCCGGACCCAGCCGGACCCAGCCGGCGCCACCCGGGCGAGGCGCGGCCGAGCGCCGCGAGCACGGCGGTGACCGGGTCAGGGGAAGAGCGGGGAACCCAGCGGGCGGCGGGAGTCGAAGCCGGGGAGGATCAGGAAGGTCGCGCTCGCGGTCGTGGTGGTGAAGCCCAGCAGCGCGTCGGAGTCGTCCATGTGGGTCAGGGTGCTGGTGAAGGTCCGGATGTCGTTCTGGAAGCTGATGAAGAGCAGGCCGGGCGCGGGTGAGTCGGTGCTGTAGGAGCGGCGGAGCATGAGGCCGGCGCCCACGGCGTTGGCGTTGGCGCGGCGTACGTGGGCGTCGGCCGGGATGAGGTAGCGCCCGTCGGGGGTCTTGGCGCCGAGGGACGGGTCCGAGGTGATGGTGCCGCCGGACAGCGGGTCGCCGGTGGCCCGGCGCCGGCCGAAGACCGCTTCCTGCTCGGCGACGGACAGCGCGGCGAACCGCGGCAGGTCGAGTTCCATCCGCCGCACCACGGCGATGGTGCCGCCCGCGACCGGGGCCGGTCCGGCCAGCCACAAGTGGCGGTCCTGCGCGGCGGTCGTGTGCGGGCCCACGATGCCGTCGATGAAGCCGAGCAGGTTGCGCGGTGCGGTGAGGGCCTTGTCCACGGCGATGTTCGGGCCGCGGTGGGCGGACTGGCGCCAGCGTTCGCGGAGGCGGTCGCCGGCCTGGTCCAGGAGCGCGGTGGCGACGACCGGTGGTACGAGGGCGTCGCTCGCGCAGACCTGTATCAGCAGGTCACCGCCGCGTGCCTGGGCGGCGATCCGCTCGCGGGAGAACCGGGGGAGGTCGGTGGTGCCGGGCAGCGACCGGCCGGCCATCCGGACCAGCCGGGGGCCCACCCCGATCGTCACGGTGAGATCGCCGGGCGGCAGGCCGAGCAGCCGGGCGTCGGACCCGTTGGCGAGCGCCCTTACGGTCGTGCCGAGTTCGGCCAGCAGCGGGCCGGCCTCCGCCGAGGCGGTCAGATCGGCCACCACGGCGAGCAGGTTGCTCTGGGCCGGCTGCGGGAGGGTGATGCCCGCCTGGTGCGCGCCCGTCGGCGGGACCGGCGCGGGCGAGGCCGCCGCGGCGGGGCCGGGCGCACCCGAGGAGGCCGAACCCGGCCCGCCGGAGAGCGACTTGGAAGAGCCCGACGTGGCAGAGTCCGACGTGGAGGAGTCGGACGCGGAGGAGTCCGCGGTGCACCCCGCGGCGAGACCGAAGGCCACCATGGCACCGGTCGCGTCCAGGAACCTGCGACGTGACGGGTGGTGATCGGGCGTGCGCATGATGTGCAGCGTGCCATACCCGCATCCCCGTACACCGCTCAACTCCCCAATTCCCGCGCGGATTTCACCGCCGTGCCAGACTGTGCCCATGCCTCGATCAGCACTTCGCGTGACGGCTGCGTTACTGGTCGCGCTGGCGCTCCTGGCCGGCTGCAGCAGCGGCGGTGGCGGCCATGGCGACGACGGAGCGGCCAAGGGGCGGCGGCCCAGCGGCACGCACGTGACGATCCGCGTGCCCGCCGACGCCCCGACCATCTCGGCCGCGGTGTCCCTGGCCCGGCCGGGCGACCTGGTGCTGGTCGCCGCGGGCGTCTACCACGAGTCGGTACGGATCGGCACGGCCCGCGTCACGCTGCGCGGCGAGTCCCGGCAGAAGGTCGTCATCGACGGGCGGTTGCGGCAGCCCAACGGCGTGGTCGTCGCCGCGCCCGGGGTGGCCGTGGAGAACCTCACCGTGGAGAACAACACCCAGAACGGGGTGCTGGTCACCGGTTCCGCGGCGGCGGTCGCCGGGCTGCCCGGGCAGAGCGGCGGCTACGACACCGGCGACGAGCCCGTGCACTTCCTGAAGTCGTTCCTGGTCTCGTACGTGACCGCGACCCGCAACGGGCTCTACGGCATCTACGCGTTCTCCGCGCAGAACGGGGTGATCGAGCACTCCTACGCCTCGGGCGGAGCCGACTCCGGGATCTACGTCGGGCAGTGCAAGCCGTGCGGGATCGTCGTACGGGACAACGTCGCCGAACTCAACGCGGTCGGCTACGAAGGCACCAACGCCAGCGGCGACATGTACGTGGTGGGCAACCGCCTCGCCGGCAACCGCGTCGGCCTGACCACCGACTCCGACCACCAGGAGAAGCTGCTCCCGCAGCGCGGCGCCGTGATCGCCGGCAACCTGATCGCGGACAACCAGCAGCCGCGTACGCCCGAACAGGCCGACGGGGGCTGGGGAATCGGCGTCGGGGTGGACGGCGGCAGCGGCAACCGGTTCGTGCACAACCGGATCACCGGCAACGCCGACGCCGGGTTCGTGATCACCGCGACCGCCGACCTGCCGCCGGACGGCAACCAGATCACGGAGAACACGTTCAGCGCCAACGGCGTGGACGTCGGCTGGACGTTCCCCAACGCCACGCAGGGGAAGGGCAACTGCCTGCGGGGCAACGTCCTCCACACCACCGCGCCCGCGCGTATCGCGGCGACCGCGTCCTGTCCGGTGCGGGCCGATTCGGCGACGCCGTCGGGCAGTTGGACCAGGCCGCAGGCACCGTCCGGCATCCCGTTCACCGACGTGGCCGCGCCCGGCCCGCAACCGCAGTTCCCGAACGCCACCACCACCGGGGCCACCCTCGTGCCGGCCGTTCCCGCGCTGCCGGACACCGCGCACGTCCCGCTGCCGTCGCCGTCGCTGCTCGCCACCGGCGCCCGGGTGCGGATCTCGTGAACGGGCCTACGGAGCAGCGCACTTGACGTCGGCCGCCGGGGAGCCAGGAGCCGGGAGCCCGGTTACGGCGACGGCGTGACACCCGGCAGCGGCCGGACCGCGACGTACTTCTGGGTGTCGAAGTCGATGACCACCGGTGCCGGCTCGGAGGCCACGCCGGCCCGTACCCGGTACATGGTCCCGTCCGCGCCGACCCAGTAGCGCACGCTGCCCGAAGTCCCCTGCCCGGAGCCGGACTTCGGACCGGTCATGACGACCACCTGGTGGCCGTGCACCGTGCCCTGGCCGACCCGCACGGCGCCGTTCTGCGGCAGCAGTTCGGCGTTGTCCGGGCGGTCGCTGCCGAGGCTGAGCGCGATGGCCAGCGAGCTGTCCAGGGAACTGCCGGCGCTCGTCAGCGGACGGCCGTACCAGCCGGAGGAGGGCGGCGACGCCGGTGCGACGGCCGGGGCGTTCGCCATCGGGTGGACGAGGACCGTGCCGGCGGTCCACTCGACCAACCCGTCGCTGGAGGTGTCCCGCCCGCTGCCGCGGACCACCCCGTACCCGATCCCGGCGCGGTAGTCGATGGACCCGGTGACGACCAGCCCGCCAGCGGTGCTCGGCACGGTGATCGTCACCGCGCGGCCGCCGGCCTGGTAGTTGCGGAACCGGGTGATCGCCAGACGGTTCGCCTCGTCCGAGGTCAGGGCGCGCCGGCCGGTGGAACCGCCGCCGCTGCCGCCGGCGAGTACGAACGCGGTTGCCGCGGCAGCCGCGAGGACCAGGGCGGCGGCCGCCCAGCGTAACCGCGTGCGCCGGGGGCGGCGGCTGCCCGCCGCGCGCCGCGGGAGACCCTTGGTGATTCTCACGCGGCGCGATGCTAACAGGTCTCCTGGGCGGGCCCCGCCGAAACTTTGTGTTTCCGGTGCATGACGCTCCGTCAACTTGTACCGTGGCGACCGAGTTTGCTGTGTCGACGTCGGCGGTCGGCGCCGACGTGGTCCGAACAAGGGAAAGCCATGCCATTACACAGGCTGGTGCGAGTGGGGCTCTCAGGTCTTCTCCTGATGGGCGCCGCCACCGGCACGGTCGTGACGAGCGCCGGACAAGCCGGCGCGTCGACCTCCGACGGCACCCTGACCGTCGAGGTGTTGAGGGACTTCTTCGGCACCGGCGTGATCAACGCCACCACGGACGTGCCGCAGCGGGGCATGAAGGTCGATGTCACCGATGCCGCCGGCCACCACGTCACCGGAACCACGGACGCGACCGGCAAGGTCGTGGTACCGCCGTCGGCCGAACTGACCGGCGGCCGCTACCGCGTCGACGTCACCGTCCCCGCGCCGTACAGCGCCTATCTGCGGGCCGCGCCCGCCTCGACCGCGCAGAACCACTTCGACAGCTTCACCAGTTTCGTCGACGTCTCGGGCGGCAAGGACGCCTCGGTGATCACCGGCGTCTGGGACGCGGCCGACTACACGCTGCCGGACTCGCGGTACTACGTACCGATCCAGAGCGGTGGCAAGGGAACCGACACCCGGGCGCTGGTGGCGTTCGGCACGGACGTGCGGGGCTCGTGCCCCACCGACGCGTCGTGCCCGACCGCCCTGGACACCCAGGCCGAGGTGGGCACCACGTTCGGGCTGGCGTACGACCGGTACCGCGGGCGGCTCTTCCAGAGCGCGTTCGCCCGCCGCTACGCCCCGTACGGGCCGGACGGCGGCGGCGCGATCTACACCGTCCCGGTCGACGGCGGGGACGCGAAGCTGTTCGCGACGGTGCCCGGCGCCGCCGTGACAGCGCACGACACCGGCGACATGATCAAGGACCCCGGGTTCACCGAGGCCCCGGGCAAGGAGAGCATCGGCGGGGTGGCCCTGTCGGAGGACGGCTCGACGCTCTACGCGGTGAACCTGCTCACCCGCACTCTGGTGAGCTTCGACGCGACGGGGTCGACCGCTTCGGCGCCCAAGGCCACGGTGCCGATCCCGGACCCGGGCTGCGCGGCGTCCAGTGACTGGCGGCCGTTCGCCCTCGCCGTCCACGACAACAAGCTGTACGTCGGCGGCGTGTGCGACGCGGAGAGCACGAAGGCGCGCTCCGACCTGAAGGCCGTCGTCTCCACGTACGACGGCAAGCGGTTCGACACCGTGCTGACCCAGCCGCTCGGCTTCGAGCGCGGGACCGTCTTCACCGGTATCGGCAACACCGACCAGGCCACCCACTGGAACCCGTGGGACACCAGCATCGCGACGTGGGACCAGCGGGCGGCGTCGGGCACCACCTACATCGACCCGCAGCCGGAGCTGTCCGGACTCGCCTTCGCCAACGACGGTTCGATGGTGCTGGGCTTCCGCGACCGGTTCATGGACGTCCTCGGCGCGAACGGGCTGGACCCCCGCCCGGGGAACAACACGCCGGAGTTCGGCATGTCCGGCGGCGACATCAACATGGCCTGCGCCGTTCCCACCGGTGGGTACGCGTGGGAAGGCACCGGCGGCTGCCCCAACAACGCCACCCCCGCCAACGACGACAACGAACCCGGCTCCGTCGTCGAGTACTTCCCGGGTGACTTCTTCTCCGGCGGCCACCAGGAGACCGCGCTGGGCGCCGTGGCCCACATCCCGCGGGAGCCGTCGGTCGTCAGCACGGAGTTCGACCCGACGGTCAACGTCGAGACCGACGGGACGGGTTACTACGACCTCGCCACCGGCCAGGGCCCGGGCAACGGCACCTCCACCAACGCGTACCAGTTCGTCGGCCAGGAGCAGAACGGCTTCGGCAAGGCCGGCGGCCTCGGCGACATCGCGTACGCCGCGGCGAACGCGCCGATCCAGATCGGCAACGTGGTCTGGTACGACGGCGACCACAACGGCATCCAGGACGCCGGGCAGGTGCTGCTGCCGGGCGCGACGATCAACCTGCTCGACGCCCACGGCAAGCAGGTCGCCACGACCACGACCGACGCCGACGGCGAGTACTACTTCGGCGGGGTCGGTGCCGACTACCAGCTGACACCGGGCGCGAAGTACACGGTGGAGTTCGACGTGTGCACCGCGGACACCAGCGACGTGCCGGGCACACCGGGGGCGGACAAGCTGCGCTTCACGCTCCCGCTGGCCGGCAAGGACCGGGCGCACGACTCCAACGTGGTCCCGCCGACCACCGGCCGGTTGTGCGACGGCACCGCGCCGGTCACGGCTCCCGCGCAGGCGGGAGGCGTGGACCACACGATCGACGCGGGTGTCTACATCCCGAAGAAGACGCCGCCGACCTCGCCGCCGCCGACGTCCTCGTCCCCCACATCCGCCCCGACACACAGCTCGGCGCCCACCAACCAGGCTTCGAGCAGCCCGAGTTCGGGCTCCCTCGCCGCCACCGGCCTGTCCGGCTTCGCGGAGATCATCGCGGTCGTCGCCCTGCTGGTCTGCTCGGGTGCGGTGATGGCCTACGTGAGCCGAAGGCGACACGCCGGCCACCACTGACAGCCGTACGTACCCCACAGGCGGGGCGGTGCACCACGCACCGCCCCGCCGCCATGTCCGGGTACGCGTACGCGAGCGGGCAGGAGTCCCGGGCCGGAGTTGTCGTACCCCCGCGGTAGCGTCGAGGGCGTAGGCAGGTTCACGCTGTGCGGTCGACGGAGGCGCGCGGATGACGAGCACGACAGGCGAGCCGGTGGGGGTGCTGCCCCAGGTGCTGCCCGCACGGCGCCCGGGCCTCCTGTGGGCCGCCCGGTGAACGCCGAACTCACGGCGCTCAAGGGCGCCCTGGACCAGCAGCGCGGGCACATCGTCGGGAACCTCGAAGGGCTCTCGGCGGAGGACCTGCGGCGGCCGGTGCTGCCGAGCGGCTGGAGCTGCCTGGAACTGCTGCGCCACCTCACCGTGGATGTCGAGCGCTTCTGGTTCCCGGGGGTGATCGCCGGAGAGCCGGACGTGGCCGCACAGCTCACGACGGGCGCCGAGACGCACTGGTACGTCCCCGAGGGCATGAGCGCCGAGGAGGCCCTCGCCGACTACCGGGCGGCCATCGAGCGCGCGGACGCCGTGCTCGCCACCGCCGTGCCCGAACAGGAGCCCGCCGCCTGGCCGGTGGAGATCTGGCCGACCTGGCGGCTGCCTGACGTCCGGCACATCGTGATCCACGTGCTCACCGAAGTCGCCTGCCACAGCGGTCACTTGGACGCGGTACGCGAGCTGGTCGACGGCCGCACCCGGCTCGGCGGCAACCCGTACGGGAACGGTTAGCCCCGGTGGGCCCGGGTGTCGCGGCCGGGCCCACCGGGAGTCGTGAGGCGGTTCAGCGGGTGCGGTCGTCCTTCGCGGGCAGCGTACGGCCGTTCGGCGCGGGCAGGTGGGCGCCGCGGGTCTGCACGGTCAGCGACGGACGGTCGGCGGCCGACGCCTCGGACCCGGGGCCGTGGACGGTCGGCAGCGCCTTCGTGACGGCCTTCGATGACGTGCCGCCGGCGGGCGCGGCCGGGGCGGCGCCGCCGGCCCACCACACGGTGGTCAGCTGCGCGCTGCTGATGCCGATCGCGTCGCCGATGCCGGCGCGGGCGGCGGGCGCGTACGCGTCGTTGCCGCCGAAGGTCGCCACCTCCTGGACGCTCGCGGACTCCTTGGTGAGGTAGCCGGAGGTCAGCGAGGACAGCGCGTCCGCGCCCGACCACAGGGTCGGGCCGTAGATCGCCGTCACCGCGTTGCCGGTCACCGCGTTGGACCAGGTCGAACCCCCGTCCACGGTGGCGATGTTGGGCGCGGTCCACCAGAAGTTCGCCAGGTTGACCGCGGTCTGCTCGTACGAAGTGCCGCTGACGTCGTAGAACTGCCACTGGTCGGCCAGCGGCGTGTTCTCCAGCGCCGTCCTGGCGTTGGCGCCCACCGACACCAGCCCGGTGGTGTCCGGGTCCAGCGAGTTGAGGTACGTCTTGACCGCGGCGGGAATGGTCGTGCCCTTCACCAGCAGCACCACGCCGAGTCCGTGGAAGCCGAGCGCGCCGGCCGCGGTGGAGGCCGAGACCGGGTCGTGGTAGTCCATGCCGTCGGCGACGAACACCCAGTCGGGCTTCTTGGTGATCTGCGTGGCGGTCCGGGCGGAGACCGACGCGAGGTCGGCGCCGTCCATCCGCAGTGCGGTGTAGCCGAGCGCGGTGATCTGGGAGGACACCGTGGAGCTCAACTGCGATGTGTTGCCCTCCAGGTAGACCGTGCTGCCCTTGGGGAGCGTGCGCTTGAGTTCGGCGCTGGCCGTGGCGTCCAGCGAGCCGCCGGCCGTCAGCACGATCGGGCCCTGCTTCTCCGCTGCCAGCGAGATCGCGGGGGTCGCGTAGGTGGCGTTGGCCTTGTTGACCAGGACCGCCGAGTGCGCGGTGATCAGGCCGGGTACGTGGGCCGCGCCGGTGGTGTCGAAGGTGAAACGGGACGCGGCCTGGTCGATGGTGATGCCGCCGGTGCCGTACACCCGGTCCAGGGTGTTGTTGCGGACCGGTTGCCAGGCCGGCTTGGTGCTGCCGGCGCTGACGACGGTGCTGCTGCCGTCGCTCAGGTCGAGGATCTTGGTCGACGTGGAGCCGGTGGCGCCGGTGGAGCCGGTGCCCCGGGCCGACGGGTCGGTGGCGGCGTAGGCGATCCGCCCGCCGGCCGGGTCCCAGGACGGGTCGGTGTGGTTCACGGCGTCGGTGGTGACCTGCTGGACGCCGGTGCCGTCGGCGGCCGCCGTGAAGATCTGGCTGAGTCCGTCGACGACCCGGGTGAAGGCCAACCGGCCCCCGTCCGCGGAGAACGCGGGGTCGGCGCCGTCGGGCACGATCCGCCGCACGGTGTTCGTGGCCGGGTCCAGGGTCCAGATGTCCGACCCGTCCGTGCCGCAGGTGGAGCGGGCGAAGGCGAGCGGACCGAGGATGCTCGCGCTCGGGTGGACGTCGCAGCTGCCGGCCGGCGGCTGGTTGGCGCCGGTGAGCAGCGGCTGCTGGCCGATCGACGCGTCGGAGGGTCCGTAGTACAGCTCCTCGCCGGTGCTGGTGACGATGTCGCTGCCGTCGAGCCAGAAGGTCGCGTCGGTGTACTGCGTGCCGGACGCGCCCTGCGGCCACTCGGTGGTGACGTGCGAGGCGTCGCCGGCCAGGCGAGTGCTGGTGAGCCGGGTCGGGAGCTGCCCGCCGGCCACCAGACGGCTGCCGTCGGGCGCCCAGTTGGCGGACAGGCGGCCGGTGTTGGGCAGGTGCGGCACGGTGGCGGCGCCGCTGCCGTCGGCGCCGGCGGTCGTCACGCCGGAGCCGTCGACGACCGAGATCAGGCCGGTCCCCGCGGCGATCGGCATCGCCCCGGCCCGCGGTGCGGTCGCACCCAGAATGCCGGCCGCCAGCGAGGCGGCCGAGGTGATCGCCGCGAGGCCGCGGCGGGTACGAACTCTCAAGTGGAGCCCCCCAAAGACGCGATGCGGTGAGGCATCGACATACGGTGTGTGCGCCGTCAGGCCCGACCCCCCGGCCCCCGTGGTCGTCGGCGCGTCCCCCGGCGTGCGCCCGTGTCCGCGCGCCGCCACTCCTGACGATCTCCTGTCGGCTCGTGGACCCTATGGCGGCCCGCCGGTTCGCGACCGGGGCGTACGGTCGAACTCCTGGTGAACATCCGGGCGAGCCGTACCGTACGCAGCCACTCCGTCCGGCACGGAGCAGCGCGGGCCGTCCGGCACGGAGCGGGCCGTCCGTTCCACGGTCGGGGCGCCGCCGGACCGCCGCAGGTCAGGCGCCCCGCACTCGCTTGTATGCGCTTACATACGGTCGTACAATCGCAGCCTTCGACGAAAGGGCTCCCGTGCGGTTCAACGGACAACGCAGTGACAACGCACCCGAGGGCGCGCATCGGAACCCACCGCCCTGGCTCGCCGATGCCGTGCTCTACCAGATCTATCCGGCCACCTTCGCCGACTCCGACGGCGACGGCATCGGCGACCTGCGCGGGGTGCGGGAACGGCTGGACCACCTGGCCTGGCTCGGCGTCGACACGCTCTGGCTCAGCCCCTGCTTCGCCTCGCCCTTCGGTGACGGCGGCTACGACATCACCGACTACCTCACCGTCGACCCCCGTTACGGCACCAACGAGGACGCCGACGCGCTGATCGGGGCCGCCCGCGAGCGCGGGATGCGGATCATGCTCGACCTCGTCCCCGGGCACACCTCGCACCAGCACCCGTGGTTCCTGGAGGCCGTCGAGAACCCGGACGACCACCGCTACATCTGGTCCGACCGCCTCGCCTCCCCGGTGCGCGGCTGGATTCCCAACCACGCGGCGCGCGGCGGCTACTACCTCGCGAACTTCTATCCCATCCAGCCCGCCCTGAACTTCGGCTACGCCCGGATGGACCCGGCCGAGCCGTGGCGGCAGCCGGTGAGCGCGGAGGGCCCTCAGGCCAACCGCGCCGCGCTGCGGGAGATCATGGGGTACTGGTTCGACCGCGGCGTCTCCGGCTTCCGCGTCGACATGGCCGCCTCCCTGGTCAAGGACGACCCCGGGCTCGTGGAGACCGGCCGGCTCTGGGCGGAGATGCGGGACTGGATCGACCGGACCCACCCCGGGTGCATCCTGCTCTCCGAGTGGGGCGACCCCAAGACCGCCGTACCGGCCGGGTTCCACGCGGACTTCTTCCTGCACTTCACCGGGCAGGCGCTGCGCTCGCTGTGGGACAACGGCACCGGCAGCCAGGGCGGGTGGGCCGACGGCCGGCCCTGCTACTTCGACCCCGAGGGCCGGGGCACGATGAGCACCTTCCTGGCCGCCTGGCGCGAGGCCGACGAGGCGATCGACGGCGCCGGCCATGTCGCCCTGCCCACCGCCAACCACGACTTCTCCCGGCTGACCTGCGGCCCCCGCACCCGCGACATGGTCGCGCCCGCCTTCGCCTTCCTGCTCACCTGGCCGTCGCTGCCGGTCATCTACTACGGCGACGAGATCGGCATGCGATACGTCCCCGGGCTGCCGGACAAGGAAGGCAGCCAGCTCGACGGCGAGGCGCGCCAGGGGTCCCGTACCCCGATGCAGTGGGACGGCTCCGCGAACGCCGGCTTCTCCACCGCGCCCCAGGACCGGCTCTACCTGCCCGTCGACCCCGACGAGCAGCGGCCCACGGTGGCCGCCGCCCGGGCCGACGACGGCTCCCTGCTGCACCACGTCCAGCGGCTGATCGCGCTGCGCAAGGCGACGCCCGCCCTCGGCACCGGCGGCACGGTACAGGTGCTGCACCGCGACTACCCCTTCGTCTACCTGCGCGGCGACCGCCACCTCGTGGTGATCAACGGGCGCCGCGAGCCCGCGACGGCCCCGTGGCCCGCCACCGGCTCCGCCCCCCGCCCGCTCGCCGTCCACGGCGTCGACGTGACCGCGTCCGGCATCCAGGCCGCGGGGTTCTCCTACGGTGTCTACGAACTCGCCCCGGACACGGTCCTGAACGTCTGAGGGCCGCGGGGAAAGGGGAGTCGGCGTCCGGCACGACCCGGGCGCCGCTCCCCGCGCCGCCCGCCCCTACCCGCGCCGCCCGCCCGTATCCGCTACCCGCGCCGCTGCGCCGGCACGGACTCCCCGCAGCCGCAGCTCGCCCGCAGCAGCAGCGAGACCGGCAGCATCAGGGCGTGCGGCTCGCGCTGCGGTGCGCCGATGCGGTCCACGAGCAGCGCGACCGCCTCCTCGCCGATCCGCCGGCTGGGCTGGCGCACGGTGGTCAGCGGCGGGTGGGCCATCGCGCTGAGCGGGATGCCGTCGAACCCGGTCACCGCGATGTCCTCGGGGACACGGATGCCGTGCGCGGAGAACTCCTCCAACGCCCCCACCGCCATCTGGTCGTTGGCCAGTATCAGCGCGTCGGGCAGCCCCGCCGCCCCGCGCGAACCGGAGCCCGAACCGGAGCCCGAACCGGACCGCGAACCGGACCGCGAACCGGAGCCCGACCCCGATCCGGCCCCTTCGACGAGCGCCCTTGCGGCGTCCCGCCCGGCGACGCGCGTGAGGTCGCCGCGCCGGACCGGCTCGGGCGGCACCGGCAGGCCGGCCTCGCGGCAGGCGTCCTGGTACCCGAGGAAGCGCGCCTCGGCGTCGGGGGAGTCCGAGGGTCCGCCGACGAACGCCAGCTCGGTCAGGCCGTGTTCCTCGATCAGATGGCGCGTCAGTTCCTTCTGCCCGCCGCGGTTGTCGACCTGGACGTTGTCGAGGTGGTCCAACTCGGGCGGCCCGGCCAGCATGACCACCGGCATCCGGCGGGAGACCGTCTCCAGTTCCTTCGCGTCCACGGTCCGGGACATGACCGCGAAGCCGTCGACGTGTCCGGCCAGCGTGGCGACCAGGCTCGTCGGCCCGTCCCGCAGCGAGGCCGCGATCAGCAGGGCGTAGCCGCGGCTGCGGGCGGCGCGCTCCATGCCGCGGATGATGTGGTCGGCGTAGAGGGTGGCGGCGTTCTCGTCACCGTCGCCCGGGGCGTCGCTCTCGGGGTCGGTGTAGTCGGGGAAGCACAGGCCGAGGATGCCGGTGTTCCGGCTGGCCAGCCCGCGGGCGCTGCCGCTGGGGACGTAGCCGAGGTCGCGGGCGGCGGCGAGCACCTTCTCGCGGGTGGGCGCGCGCACCGCGTCGGGCGAACGGTAGACCCGGGACACTGTGGCGATCGACACACTCGCGCGCTCGGCGACGTCGTAGACCGTCGGCGTACCGGTCGTGCCCGACGCCGGCTTCCGCGCAGTGGCCACCTGATGCTCCTCTTCCGGTCAGCGTGTGCACGCCCGTTCCCGTATGCGCATACACGCAGGAACCACACCGTACCCTCCCCGGCCGCGCGGCGGCCGCCGGCACCCTCGCGGTGCGGTCGGCGCGGGCCCGGAGGTGGTCCGCAGTTCACAGTCCCGGAACCTTGCGGAAACGAAATGTATGCGCATACAGTGCGGAAAGCGCAGGACAGGAGCCTGCGCCCTCCCTCCTCGGAGGGCCTCAAGGGAGAGGATCGCCCGACCATGACGCGTGCCAGCGGGAGACGGCTGAGGGCCGCCGCCGCGTTCGGGGTCGCCGCCACACTCGTCGCCACCGGATGCTCGGTCTCCGTGAAGTCCGGCACCTCGAATGTCGGCCCGACCACCCTGCTGGTCGGGGGTGCCGACAACGGCACGCCGGCCCTCTTCAGGAACTTCAACCCGTTCTCGCCGAACAAGCGCAACCTGACGACGTGGATGTACGAGCCGCTGGAGGTCGTCAACAACCTCGACGGCAAGGAGACGCCGTTCCTGGCCACCGGCTACACCCAGCCGAACGCCAGGACGGTCGACTTCCACATCCGGCAGGGCGTGCGCTGGTCGGACGGCAAGGCGTTCACGGCGGCCGACGTGGCCTACACCTTCGAGCTGCTGCGCAGCCACCCCGCGCTGGACACGGGCGGCGTCTGGCAGCACATCGCCTCGCTGTCGGTCAGCGGCGACCACGTGGTGTTCCACCTGAAGAACGCCGACGTCCCCGCGGCGAAGGTCATCGAGGCGACGCTCATCGTGCCGGAGCACATCTGGCGCGGCGTCAAGAACCCGGTGACGTACACCGATCCGAACCCCGTGGTCACCGGCCCGTACACGCTGGCCCGCTTCACGCCCAACCAGTACACCCTGGCCAAGAACGACCGTTACTGGCAGGCCGACAAGGTCGCGGTCCAGAAGATCGTCGTGCCGGGCTCCAGCCCGGACCTGGCCATCGCCACCCAGGGCTACGACTGGGCGTACTCCTTCTTCCCGAACGTGGACAACACCTGGGTGAAGGCGGACAAGACGCACCACAGCTACTGGTTCCCGCCGGGCGGCATCGTCGGGCTGCTGCCCAACCTCACCAAGGCGCCGTTCGACAATCTCGACTTCCGCACCGGCCTGTCGCTGGCGCTGGACCGCCAGCAGATCGCCGACAAGGCGGAGCAGGGCTACGTGAAGGCGGCCAGCCAGACCGGTCTGCTGCTGCCCAACGAGAAGGCGTCGCTCAACACCGCCATCCCGAACCAGGGGATGGTGGCCCAGAACACCTCGGCCGCGCTCGCCGCCTTCGCCAAGGCCGGCTACACCCAGCGCGGCGGCAAGCTGGTGAACAGCGCGGGCAAGCCGCTGAGCGTCAACCTCACGGTGCCGGACGGCTGGGCGGACTGGATGCAGGGCGCGCAGGAGATCATCCAGCAGCTCCGCGCGGTCGGGATCACCGTCAAGCTCGACAAGCCCCAGCCCGCCGCCTACCAGCAGTCCCTGCAGAACGGCGACTTCGACCTGGCGCTGGGCACCGTCGGCGGCTCCGGCTCGCTCTACCAGGACTACAACAACCTGCTGAACTCGGCCTTCAAGAAGCCGGTGGGCACCTCCACCGCGTCGAACTACCAACGCTACGGCGACCCGGCGACCGACGCGCTGCTGGACCGGTTCAGGACCACCACCGACCCGGCCGAGCAGAAGCGCCTGGCCGATCAGCTCCAGAGCGTGGTGTACCAGCAGTTGCCGGAGATCTCGCTCTTCTACGGCGGGCTGTGGGGCCTTTCCAGCGACAAGAAGTTCACGGGCTGGCCCAGCCCGCAGAATCCGTATGCGTCCTTGATGACCTGGGGTTCCACCCCACTTCTGGTGATGACGCATCTGCGGTTGGCGCAGTAGGCGACCGCGGAAGGGACGAGGAGAACCCCTCATGCGCTACATCCTGCGCAAGTTCGGGCTGCTGCTGCTCACCATGTGGGCGGCGGTCACGCTCAACTACGCGCTTCCCCGGCTGATGCCGGGCTCGCCGGCCGACGCGGCCGTCGCGAAGCTCTCGCAGAACGGCCCGGTGGCACCGTCCACCCGGGCCGCGATCGAGGCCCAACTGGGCGTGCCCAGCGGCAGTTGGTGGCACCAGTACGTGGAGTACCTGAACACCGTGGTCCACCTGCGGTTCGGGGTGTCCTACACCTTCTTCCCGCAGTCGGTCTCCGGCATGGTGGGCCAGGCGCTGCCCTGGACCCTGGTGATGGTCGGCCTGGTGACCGTGCTGGCCTTCGTCGTCGGCTCGTTGATCGGCGTGGCCGCGGCGTGGAAGCGGGGCACCTGGCTGGACTCGCTGCCCACCCTGTCCGGCGCGTTCCTCGCGGCGTTCCCCTACTTCTGGACCGCGCTGCTGCTGGTCTTCTTCGTCGGCTACGTCTTCGGCTGGTTCCCGACCTCGGGGGCGTACTCCGCGGACGCGGTGCCGAACTTCTCGCTGGACTTCCTCGGCGACTCGCTCTACCACGCGGTGCTGCCGGCGCTGACGATCCTGCTGACCTCGCTCGGCGGCTGGATACTCGGCATGCGCAACACGATGATCGGCACCATCGGCGAGGACTACGTGACCTTCGCCGAGGCCAACGGCCTGCGCGGGCGCACCGTCGCCCTGCGCTACGCGGCCCGCAACGCGCTGCTGCCCAACCTCACCGGCTTCGGCATGGCGCTGGGCGGCGTGGTCGGCGGTTCGCTGCTGGTCGAGCAGGTCTTCAACTACCCCGGTGTCGGCCATCTGCTGTACAGCGCGGTGACCAACCACGACTACCCGCTGATGCAGGCGCTCTTCCTGATGATCACGGTGTGCGTGCTGGTCGCGAACTTCATCGTGGACGTCCTCTACGGCGTCCTCGACCCCCGGACCAGGCGGTGACCGAGATGACTTCCCCTACTGCGACCCCGCCGAACCCGCCGACTCCGCCGTCCACGCCCGCCGCTTCGGCCCCGCCGGCCGCCATGGCGCCCGCGGCGCCGTCGAGTTCGGGAGTGGTGCGCGCGCTCCAGGTCTTCGGCCGCTCGTTCGGCACGGTGTGGAGCAACGGCAAGGCCCGGGTGGGCCTGGTGATCCTCGCGGTCTTCGTCCTGGTGGCGATCTTCGCGCCGCTCATCGCGCCGTACTCCCCGCACGCGAACAACTTCCCGCCCGACACCGGCGGCAGCTCCGCGCACCTGCTGGGCACCACCGGCGCCGGCGAGGACGTGCTGTCCCAACTGCTCTACGGGGCACGGGTGTCGATCGTGGTCGGCTTCGTCGCCGGCGGCCTGACCACGCTGGTCGCGGTGGCGGTCGGGCTGTCCTGGGGCTATCTGCGGGGCTGGCTCGGCGACGTGGTCAACTTCGTCGTCAACCTCTTCCTGGTGGTCCCCGGCCTGCCGTTGATGATCATCATCGCCGCCTACCTGCAGAACGGCGGGCTGAAGATGATCGTGCTGGTGGTCGTGATCACCGGCTGGGCCTGGGGAGCGCGGGTGCTGCGGGCGCAGACCCAGTCGCTGCGCAGCCGGGACTTCGTCACCGCGGCACTGTTCAGCGGCGAGAGCGCGACCCGGGTGGTGTTCCGGGAGATCCTGCCCAACATGACCTCGATGATCGCCGGCTCCTTCTTCGGCGCGGCCACCGCGGCGGTGCTGGCGGAGTCCGGGCTGTCCTTCCTCGGGCTCGGCGACCCCTTCACGGTCAGCTGGGGCTCGATGCTCTACTGGGCGCAGAACTCCAACGCCCTGCTCACCGGCCAGTGGATTCTGCTCTTCGCCCCAGGGCTGTGCGTCGCGCTGCTGGCCACCGCCATGACCCTGGTCAACTTCGGTGTCGACGGGCTGAGCAACCCGCGGCTGCGGGAAGGGAACGGACGATGAGCCTGCTCGACGTCAGGAACCTCAGCATCGTCTACGAGCCGCGCGGCGCCGAGCCGACCACCGCGGTCAAGGACGCCTCCTTCTGCCTGGAGGAGGGCGAGTTCGTCGGCCTGGTCGGCGAGTCCGGATCGGGGAAGTCCACGCTGGGCTTCGCGCTGACCCGGCTGGCCAAGCCGCCGGCGCGGATCTCCGAGGGCCGCATCCTCTTCGACGGCACGGACATCGCCGGGCTCGACACCGAGCAGGTGCGGGTGCAGCGGCGCGGCGGCTTCGCCATGGTCCTGCAGTCCGGGATGAACGCGCTCAACCCGGTGCGCACCATCGGCCACCACTTCGGCGACGTCTTCGCCGCCCACGGCCATGTGCCGCGGCCCCGGCGGCGCGGCCGGGCGGTGGAGCTGCTGGAGAAGGTCGAGCTGACCGGGTCCGTACTCGACCGCTACCCGGGCGAGCTGTCCGGCGGCATGCGGCAGCGCGTCTCGATCGCGCTCGCGCTCTCCCTCGAACCGCGGCTGATGGTCTTCGACGAGCCCACCACGGCGCTGGACGTGATGGTCCAGCACGCGGTGATGCGCACCATCCGGGAACTGCAGGAGAGCGAGGGCTTCACCGCGGTCCTGATCAGCCACGACCTGGGTGTGGTGCTGGAGTCCACGGCCCGGGTGATGGTGATGAAGGACGGGGTCATCGTGGAGGACGCCCCCTCCCGGGAGATCTTCCAGCGGCCCCGGCACCCGTACACGCAGACGCTGCTCGGCCACTACGCCGACCCGCGCGCGGAGGTCGTGGAGCTGCCGGGACTGCCGGCGGTGGAGCCGACGAAGACGACGGAGCCGGCTACGGACACGGCTACGGACGCGGACGCGGCTACGGCTACGGCTACGGCTACGGACGACGCCTCGCCGGCCGCCGCCGGAAGTCATGGCCACGCGGCCGGTCGCTCCTCCGGGCACGCGGGCGGGCACGCGGGCGGTCGTACCGGGACCCGCGCGGCCGCACAGGACGCCGTCGTCGTGGCGGACGTCAGCCGCGTCTACCCCGGGCGGCGGCGCGGGGACGCCCCGGTCACCGCCGTGGAAGGGGTCTCCTTCCGGCTGGAGCCGGGCGAGTCGATGGCCCTGGTCGGCCAGAGCGGATCGGGGAAGTCCACCCTGGCCAAGCTGATCACCGGGATGGAGCAGCCCAGCAGCGGCACCGTCTCCTTCGGCGAGCTGCGGGTGGACCGGCTGCGCCGCCGGCAGCTGCACAAGCTGCACGCCGACGTCCAGATGGTCTTCCAGGACCCGTACGCCGCTCTCAACCCGCTGCACACGGTCGAGTACACGCTCACCCGGCCGGTGGTGAACTTCACCGGGCGCAAGGGGGCGGAGGCCAGGAAGCGGGTGCTCGAACTGCTGGAGATCGTCGGGTTGACCCCGGTCGAGCAGTTCGCGGCGCGGCTGCCGCACGAGTTGTCTGGTGGACAGCGCCAACGTGTCGTCATCGCCCGCGCGTTGGCGAGCGACCCGCAGGTGCTGATCGCCGACGAGCCGGTCTCCATGCTCGACGTCTCGCTGCGGGCCGGCGTGCTGGCCCTGCTGCGCGACCTGCGCAGCGACTTCGGCGTCTCCCTGCTCTACATCACCCATGACCTGCTGTCCGCGCGGATGGTGACCGACAAGATCATGGTGCTCCACCAGGGCCGGGTGGTGGAGTCGGGGCCGACCGTCCAGGTGCTGCGCTTCCCCGAGCACGACTACACGACCCGGCTGCTGGACTCCATTCCGCAGCCCGCGCGCCGGTTCGCGGCCGCCGGACCCGACGAGGGCGCGGCATGAGCGGGCGGGGCGGCATGAGCGGGGGCACGGGCGTGGCCGGGAGCGGCGGCGCCGGCGCGGACGCGCGGGCGCGGGCCCGGACCGAGGCGGCGCAACGCGTCCGGCCGGGGCGGCGGTTCAGCGTGCTTCCGGTGCCGGCCTCCATCGAGATCCTCGAACTGGACCTTCCGGTAGGGCCGTTGACCGCCTTCCGGGCGCTCCCCCAGGGCCGGCCCGGCGAGCCCGTGCGCGGCACCGCGCTGCTGGTCCCGGGCTTCACCGGCTCCAAGGAGGACTTCGTCCCGCTACTGCCGCTGCTCGCCGAACGCGGCTTCGACGCCTGGGCGTTCAGCCAGCGCGGGCAGGGCGACTCGGCGGCGCCGGCCGGCGAGGAGCACTACACGCTGGACGCCTTCTCCGGTGACGTGCTCCATGTCGCCTCGCTCGTCGCCCAGTTGACGGGCCGGCAACGCGCCCATCTGGTGGGCCACAGCTTCGGCGGCACCGTGGCCCGGGCGGCCGCGGTCAGCGGCGGCCGGGAGGCGTTCGAGGACCTGACCATGCTCTGCTCGGGTCCGCACGGCTGGCCGGGCCGCAAGGCGGCCGAAGAGGCGAAGCTGCGCGGGGCCGGGAAGCGGATCGACCTGTGGACCCTCGACCGGCCCGAAGCGGCCAGGACCGCACGGCGCGACCCCGACCGGCTCGGCGCGGGCGAACGGTTCCTCCGCGAGCGCTCGATGCGCACCAGCGTGGACAGCCTGCTGGGCGCCATCGACATCCTCGCCGACCCGGCCGACTCCACACCCGAGTTGGCCGTCACCGCGCTGCCCGTCCTGGTCGCCCACGGTGCGCACGACGACGCCTGGCCGCAGGAGTGGCAGCGCACGATGGCCGAACGCCTCGGCGCCCGCTACGAGGTCATCGCCGGCGCCGGCCATCTTCCCAACCAGGAGAACCCGGTCGCCACCGCGGACCTGCTCTCCGACTTCTGGTCGCGCACCAGCTGACCGGTCGTCACTTTCTCACATGAACGAGGTTCTCTCCGTGCTGCACTTCCCCGACCGTTTCCTGTGGGGCGCCGCAACCGCCGCCCACCAGATCGAGGGAAACAACATCAACAACGACTGGTGGCCGCGCGAACACGCGCCCGGCACCCGTATCGCCGAACCCTCCGGTGACGCCTGCGACAGCTACCACCGCTTCCGCGAGGACATGACGCTGCTGCGTGACGCGGGCCTGGACACGTACCGGTTCTCCATCGAGTGGAGCCGGATCGAGCCCGAGGAGGGCGTGGTCTCGCGCGCCTCGATCGACCACTACCGCCGCATGGTGGACACCGCGCTGGAGCTGGGCCTCACCCCGATGGTGACGCTGATGCACTTCACCGTCCCGCGCTGGTTCGCGCAGGAGGGCATGTGGCGCAGCCCCAAGGCGGCGGACCGCTTCGCGCGGTTCACGGAGCTGGCGCTGCCGGTGCTGGGCGACGACGTCAAGTGGGTCTGCACCGTCAACGAGCCCAACATCGCCGCGATGATCGCGGGCGGCGACGACCCGGCGAACCTGGTGGCGTACGGCCTGCCGGCGCCGGACCTCCAGGTCGCGGACACCCTGCTGGAGTGCCACCGCCGCTCGCGCGAGGTGCTGTCCGGCGTGGGCGGGGTCCGCTCCGGATGGACCGTCGCCACCCAGGCGTTCCAGGCCGAGCCGGGCTGCGAGGAGGTCGCGCACGCCTACGGGTACCAGCGCGACGACTGGTACCTGGAGGCCGCGCGCGGCGACGACTGGGTCGGCGTGCAGGCATACACCCGTACGATCATCGGCCCGGAAGGACCGCGCCAGGTGCCCGAAGGCGTCGAGACCACGCTGACCGGGTGGGAGTACTACCCGCGGGCGCTGGAGCTGGGGGTGCGCAGCGCCTGGGAGAAGACCGGGGGCACGCCGGTCTTCGTGACCGAGAACGGCATCGCCACCGCCGACGACGCCCGGCGGATCGACTACACCCGCGGCGCGCTGGCCGGCCTGCACGCGGCCATCGAGGACGGCGTGCGGGTGGAGGGCTACCTGCACTGGAGCCTGCTGGACAACTACGAGTGGGCGTCCGGCTACCGGCCGACCTTCGGCCTGATCTCGGTGGACCGGGAGACCTTCGTGCGCACCCCCAAGCCGTCGCTGGCCTGGCTCGGCGGCGTCGCCCGGTCCAACGGTCTCGACCCGCGGTAGCGGTAGCGGTAGCGGTAGCGGTAGCGGTAGCGGTCGTGCGTGGGTGCGGCCGTACGCCGGTGCGGCCGTACGCCGGTGCGGCCGTACGCGATTCCGTCGTCCCGGCTCTCGGACGGCTGAGCCACCGATGAGTCCGGGCCCGCCGTGTCGTCTCCAGGGGGAGAGAGTTTCCACCGGGAGGAGCACACCTTGAGCGAGCTCGTCGTCACCGAGTTCATGACCCTCGACGGGGTCGCGCAGGCACCGGGCGGGCCCGAGGAGGACCGCGAGGGCGGTTTCGCGTTCGGCGGCTGGCAGGCGCCGCTGATCAGCCCCGAATCCGGCGGGCTCGTGTTCGAGCAGGCCAAGGGCATGGACGCGCTGCTGCTCGGCCGGCGTACCTACGACATCTTCGCGGGGTACTGGCCCACGGCCCCGGCGGAGATGGACTTCACGCGCCTGCTCAACAGCGTCCCGAAGTTCGTCGCCACCCGCACTCTCCAGGACCCGCTGGGCTGGGAGGGCGCGAGCGTCCTTCGCGGCGACCTCGCCGAGGGTGTGGCCGAGCTCAAGGAGCGCTACGGCCGCGTCCACGTGATCGGCAGCCTCGACCTGGTCCGGTCGCTGCTCGCGCAGCGGCTGGTGGACCGGCTGAACCTCTGGGTGTACCCGGTGGTGCTCGGCAGCGGCAAGCGCGTGTTCGAGGGCGGCGAGGTGCCTTCGGCGCTGCGGCTGGCCACGTCGCGGGTCTTCCCGAACGGGTCGCTCCAGCTCTCCTACACGTGGGCCGGCGAGCCGACCGTCGGCGACCTCACCACCGCCTGAACCCGGGCGATCAGTCCTGCGAGCCCGGGAACCGGCCGCAGAGCCAGTTGCCGGGCTCCGCCGGGTCGTCGCTGATCCAGAACTGGCGCCACAGCAGCGCGAACTCCTCGCGGCTGAGGTGGCCGTCGCCGTTGAGGTCGAGCCGTTCGAAGACGCCCGTCATGTCCACCGGCCGTCCGTTCCAGGTCTCGACCAGCGAGCGGTGCTCCGCCGGGGAGATGCGGCCGTCGCCGTTCGCGTCCACGGCGTCGAAGACCGTGTCGGCGGTCGCCGTCACCTCCGCGACCATGGAGGGCAACCTGTCGACGAGCTGGAGCAGTTCGCCCAGGTCGACCGATCCGTCCCCGTTGGCGTCCCCGGCTTCCAGCAGCGCCGCCCACCAGCCCATCAGCAACGTCTCCACCCGGGCCCGCAGTTCCGTGCCGGGCCCTACCTCCGGCAGCCGGCTCCAGCGCGCCACCAGCGCCCTGAAGTCCTCCTCGCGCAGGAAGCCGTCGCCGTCCGTGTCGAACGCCGCGAACATCCCCCGCAACTTGCGCTCCTGGAACGCGCTGGCCATGAGCGGTCTCCCCTCGACGCCGGAACACGACCCACCCGTGCCCGCCGTCAGCGGCGGCAGCCACCCCGCAACGGTAAGTCGCGACGCGCCCACACCTCTATAAGCACATCTATAAGTACATATGAACGAACATTCACCCCTCCACCACCCGCTTGAGCCTGGCGAGGTCAGCGCCCACCGTCTCCGCGTCACGCCGGAACTCCTCGTCACTCATCTCGGGCCGCCGGCGAAGCGTGAACACCACCTCGGACCCCGCGCCGTCGTCGATCACCCGCACCGGGTTGTAGACGACCTCACCCGACGGCAGGGTCACGTCGTGATCGAGGACACCGAACTCGTTCTCCGGTGCGAACGCCACCACCACCCGCCCCATGGGCGACGACTGCGCGACCCACTGCCCATCGACCCGGTCGACGGAATCGCCCAGCCCATGGGCCCACTCGGGCAGGTGGGCCGGGTTCGACGCGTAGGCGTACACCTCCCCGGCGGGGCGGTCGATGTGCGTGCTGACGTGCCGTGAGGCCGGGTTCGTCGGTTCCATGCCCCGAGGGTAGGCAGCCGCCGCACCCGTGGTCTTGAACGAATCGGCCACGGGGCGCCGCGCCGGCCCAGCGGGGCTTCGTTCGCCAGGACGCCATCCCGCCGTACTTGTCATGCTCACGATTCGAGCTAGCCTGAGAGCCTGCCCCGTACGCACCTCCCGCCCCTCCCCCACCACAGGAGGCACCCGTGCCCATCCGTCCTCGCCGACTCGCCGTCGCCACCGTCGCCGCAGCGGGCGTCCTTCTGGTCGCGGCCCCGTTCGCCCAGGCCAGCGGCACCAAGATGTCCCAGTCGGCAGCGGCCGCCAAGCTCTCCGCCGCGGGCATCACCTGGAGCTCCAGCGGCAACTGCACCACCCGGTCCAACTCGACGTGCACGTCCTTCGACCAGATCAACTCCGGCACGGTCGACGCCATGGTCACCCTGAAGGGAGCCAGCGGCTGCGCGATCAACATCACCGGCGGCACCGAGGTCGGCCACGCCTCGGGCACCTACAGCCACTACAACGGCTACAAGGTCGACCTGGCGCACAACTCGTGCATCGACAACTACGTGCACAACAGCTTCACCTACATCGGCTACCGCGGCGACGGCTATCCGCAGTGGCAGGCCGCGTCGGGCAACCTCTACTGCGACGAGGGCAACCACTGGGACGTCACCGTCTACTGACGCCCGCCGGACCCGCACGGAGAACGGCTCGGTCTCCAACGCGCCGTACGACGGACGACCACGTGGTGTGTCGTACGGCCGTTCACGATCCTCGGCAGTGAAGGTGTGGCATGGCTGATTTCTCGCGTAGACGACTCCTGAAGTCCGCGTTCGGTGCCGGCGGCGCGGCGGCGGCGATGACGCTGCTCCCGCCGAACCTGCAGCGCGCCATGGCGCAGTCGCCCAGGAACCCGGGGTCGCTCGACGACATCGAGCACGTCGTGATCCTCATGCTGGAGAACCGGTCGTTCGACCACTACTTCGGCACCATGCCCGGGGTCCGCGGCTTCGACGACCCGGACGCGGCGACACTGTCCACCGGGCGGTCGGTCTTCTACCAGCCGGACGCGGTCAACCCCGACGGCTACCTCCTGCCCTTCCACCTCGACACCAAGTCGACCAGCTCGCAGGCGATCCCCTCGACCAGCCACGCCTGGACGGTCCAGCACGCGGCGGTCAACGGCGGCCGGATGGACCAGTGGCTGCCCGCCCACCGGGCGGCCGACGGCCCGGCGAACGGCCCGTACACGATGGGCTACTACCAGCGCGAGGACATCCCGTTCCACTTCGCGCTCGCCGAGTCGTTCACCCTGTGCGACGCGTACTTCTGCTCGCTGCTCGGTCCGACCTGGCCCAACCGCCTGTACCACTGGAGCGGCACCATCGACCCCGACGGCCTGGCCGGCGGCCCGGTGATCAGCAACGTGATCCCCGCCCCGTTCCGCTGGACCACCTACCCGGAGCGCCTCACCGCGGCAGGGGTCTCCTGGCACGTCTACCAGCAGGAGGACGACTACGGCACCAATCCTTTGGAGTGGTTCCGGACCTACCAGGACGCCAAGCCCGGCGACCCGCTGTACGAGCACGCCATGACCATCGGCCCGGCCGACCAGTTCGCTCGGGACGCGGCGGCCGACCGCCTGCCGACCGTCTCGTGGATCATCCCGACCTCGGAGCAGAGCGAACACCCCGACTACACCCCGGCGGCCGGCGCCGACTTCCTGGCCCTCCAGCTGGACGCGATCGCGGCCAATCCCGACGTGTGGCGCAAGACCGTCTTCATCGTCAACTACGACGAGAACGACGGCCTGTTCGACCACATGATCCCGCCGTCACCGCCGGCCGGCACACCGGGCGAGTTCGTCGGCGGCGTGCCGATCGGCGCCGGCGTCCGGGTGCCCTGCCTGATCGTCTCGCCCTGGACCCAGGGCGGTTACGTGGCCGGCGAGCCCTTCGACCACACCTCGGTGCTGCGCTTCCTGGAGCGGATCACCGGCGTGCGCGAGACCAACATCAGCGACTGGCGCCGCAGCACCTTCGGCGATCTGACCTCCGCGCTCGGGCTCCCGTCCTCCCCTCCCCGGCCGTTCCCCCGGCTGCCCGGGACCAAGGACCAGTTCTGGGCCGCCGAGCAGGAAGTCGCGACGCTGCCGCCGGCCACGTTCCCCGGCGCCGACCAGACCCCGCCGCACCAGGAGCCGGCGGGCGGGAAGTCCACGGCGAACCCGGCCGCGCCGAACCCGGCCACGACGAACCCGTCCACGACGAACCCGGCCGCGCCCAAGGCCGGCTCGGCCGGGCACCCCGGCGGCCGCCCGTACGCCATCAGCCGCATCGTGGAGAACGCCACCACGCACCGCTCCGACTTCCCGCACGGCACCGCGGGCACCGACTTCCCCGGCATCCAGGAGGCCGTCCCCGGCGTCGGCCCCACCACCGGCACCTACCTCTACACCGTCGGCGTGGTCAGCTTCACCCTCGCGGTGATCGACGTGGCCGCCCACCAGCTCGTGGCCAGCGTCAGGGCCGGGGTGAGCCCCTACGGCCTGACGAAGTCGGCCGACGGCGGCAAGCTGTACCTCAGCAGTTCGGGCGAGAACGCCGTCTCGGTCTACGACACCGCCACCGGCACGATCACGGCCGGCATCCCCGTCGGCCCGTACCCGCACGGCCTGGCCACCTCCCCGGACGGCCGCAGCGTCTACGTCGCCAACACCGGTCCCGACACCGGTTTCGGCGGCTCGCGGACGCTCTCGGTGATCGACACCGCCTCCGACCAGGTCACCGCCACCTGGAAGACCGGGAACGCCCCGCACTCCCTCGCTCCCGCCACGGACGGCAGGACGCTCTACGTCTCCTGCTACGACGGCCTGTCCGTGGTGGACACCGGCAGCGGCGAGCAGCGAGCCCTGCTGACCGACCAGGCCGGCTCCAACGGCGTCGCCGTCCACCCCGACGGCACCCGGCTGTACGTCGTCAACACCTGGCACGGCACCCTCTCGGTGATCGACGCGCGCACCCACCGGGTCCGCACGCGTGTCCGTGTCGGCCGCGTGCCGTGGCAGGTCGCGGTCGGTCCCGACGGCTCGCGGGTGTACGTCACCAACTCCAAGGACGACACGGTCTCCGTGATCGACGCGGCCCGCGACCGGGTGATCGCGACCGTCGGCGTCCACCACGTCCCGACCACCGTCACGGCGACCGCCTCCACCGTCTGGGTCGCCACGAACGCCTCCTCGACGGTCGACGCGATCGACGCGAAGTCGCTCACGCTCGTGGGCAGTACGGCCCTGGGTCTGACCACCAACCCGGCCGGGATGGTCGTCGCGTAACGCGGGAGTTCCGGGGCGGTGCGGGTGACCGGCAGGCGGAGCCGTGGAGCCGGACAGGCGGTGCGGGTGACGGACAGGCGCAGCCGTGGAGCCGGACAGGCCGTGCGGGTGACGGACCAGGCGCAGCCGTGGAGCCGGACAGGCCGTGCGGGTGACGGACCAGGCGCAGCCGTGGAGCCGGACAGGCCGTGCGGGTGACGGACAGGCGCAGCCGTGGAGCCGGACGGGCGGTGCGGGTGACGGAGCACGATCGGCTCCCCGTCACCCGCACCGCCCGCCCGGCTCCCTGAGGGATACGGATCAGTTCGTACCGCGGCTGAAGACCCCTGCCTCCAGCGCCGAGGCGCCCACGTCGCCCAGGACGACCACGTGGAAGACCGCGCCGGCGACAGCGGCCACGAAACGGGAGATCTTGCGGGTGCTGCGCATGATGGGTCACCTGTCCGATCGGGTTTGCGGGACGCTGCTGCTCGGGGCTGTTCGCCGGGGTCACCAGGCCAGGGCGAGGTCCATCGTCTGCTGCCAGTAGGTGGTGGCGAGGGAGTCGTCGATGTAGACGCCCTTGGCGGGCAGCGGGGGGTGGGCGGCGGTGCCGACGCTGCCGACGCCGGAGCGGCCGGAGAAGTAGACCTCCAGGCTCTTCACCGTGCGGCCGTTCGTGCCACTGCCGTCACTCGCGGACAAGGCGACCGAGGCGTAGCCGGACTGGCCCGGCTCCAGGGTGACCACGGCCTGCGGCACGGAGTCCTTGATCACCGGCGGCACCGCCTGCGCGCCGGTGAACCGCAGCTCCGGGTAGTTGTAGAGGTAGCACGTCTTGCTGCCGGTGTTGGTGACCGTGAGCAGCATGTGGTTCACCGGACGGTTCAACGGGGCCGCCACCACCTTCGTGTCGGAGCCCTGGCACGTGACCGGCTTCCCCGAGGCGGCCGGGACCTTGGTGGGAACACCCTTCGCCGCCGGCCGGGTGGCACCGGACCCCGCCGACGGCTTGATCCCGGACGGCGCCGTGGTGGCCGGCGCGGACACGCCGTCAGCGGAACCCGCGGCCGTGGAACCCGCCGCCGAGGAAGCGCCCGCCGAAGGCGCCAGGGTCGCCGAGACGTCAGCCGTCGAAGCACCCTCGTTCCTGCTGCCCGATCCGTCGTCACTGCACGCGGTCAGGGAGAGCGCGGCGAGCACGACGGTCGCGGCGGCACCTACGAGGCCAAGACGGGGGTTGCGGATGCTGAACATGTGGGAGTTCCTCTTTCGCCGTTCGAGTGGCTGTGTTGCTTGGATGACCAGAGCTTGTGGGGTGACCTGTCCCAGCCGCCATGCCTGCCGGGCAGTTGGGGACGCTGGAACGCCAAAAGCCCATCTGACCAGCGGAAATACGGTGCCCCTGGAACGCCGGAACGGGACGCCGCGGGTTGGCGGCACGACCGCGGGGCCCCTCGCGGGGTACGGCTACGGCCGCGGCAACGGCGAAGGGGTCGACGCCCGGACCGGCGCCGCCCACCCACGCGACCTCACCGGGTGGCGGGCGGTGGGCGGCGGCGGTGGAAGCGGACGCGGGCGCCGTGGGCGGGGACGAGCGTGACGGAGAGCAGCCGCGCGGATTCCGGTGGGCCCGCGGGGGCGGGGACGGCGCGGGCGAGGACCTCCGTGAGGACAGTCTCGATCTCCAGCTGGGCCAGCGGCGCTCCGACGCAGCGACGCAGGCCGCCGCCGAACGGCGTCAGGGCATACGGCGGCGGGTCCGCGTCGAGGTGGCGTCGGGGCTGGAAGGCGTGGGGACTCGGCCACAGCCGGGGGGCGAGGTGGACCGGTGGGAAGAGCGCCGCGACGAAGGCGTGCCGCGGCACCGGGCGGCCGGCGAGTTCGGTGTCGTGGGCGGCGGTGCGGATGGCGTAGAAGACGGCGGGGCGCAGCCGGCTCGACTCCTTGACGGTCGCCTTGAGGAGCCGGTCGGAGCCCGCGTCGAGATCCGCGATGAGGGCGTCGCGTGCGGTGGGGTGGTGGGCGAGCAGGTGCAGGGTCCAGGCGATGGTGGTCGCGGTGGTCTCGTACCCGGCCAGCACCAGCCCGGTCAGCTCGTCCAGCAACTCCTCGTCGTCCAGGCCCGCGCCCTGCTCGTCCCGGGCGTCGAGCAGCAGGGACAGCACATCGTCGCGGCCGGAGCTGTCACCGCCGTCGGCGGCGCGGTCGGACCGGGCGCGGCGCCCCGCGATCTCCGCCCGCGTCAGGTCCCTTACGGTCGCGCGCAACCGGTTGAAGCGACCGCCCGGCGACAGCGGGCCGAGGTCCCGTTGCCACGGCTTCGGCAGGAAGAGCACGGCGAGGTTGTCCATGCCCACGAACGCGGTCAGCGCCTGCCGGAAGACCGCGGCCCGGCCCGGGTCGGTCAGGCCGAACACCACGCGCAGGATGACGTCGAGCGCCAGTCGCTGCGCCCACGGGCGGACGGGTACGCCGTCGCCGGTCAGCAGCGCCGGCAATCCCGCGTGCACCAACTCCCGCATCCGCTGGGCCCACCGGGTGATCCGGGTGCCGTGGAAGGGCGGCAGCAGGAGCTTGCGGTGGCGCAGGTGCCGGGGCGGCGGGGTGCAGATCAGTGAGCCCGCGCCGACCGCGGGCCGCAGCAGGGCGGCGCCGTCCCCGCCGACGAACCGTTCGTGGTCGGTCAGTACCGCCCGGTTGACCTCGGCGTCGGCCGCGCACACCAGGCCCGCGCGGTACGGGAAGGTGCGGACCGAGAAGACCGGACCCAACTCCCGGCGCAGGGCGAGTCCGTATCCCAAGGGGTCGAGGAGCATACGGCCCGTCTGCACGGCGCGAGGCGCCCTCGGCGCGGGCGGAAACCGCCGCGGGTCCCACCGCGGCTCACGGCTGAACGCGTTGCTCATGGCGCGCGAACGCTCCTCAATCAGCTCACGGGTGTACGTCGTTCGGCCCACCGGCAACGGGCATCCCCGCGGCGGCGAACGCACGGCGGTCCGCCGACCGCAATCGGCGGACCGTCGCCGGCAGCCGGCAGCCGGCAGCCGTCGGCCGGCAGACCGCGGACCGCGGACCGCGAGCGCGGGTCCCCCGGCAACGGAAGGCGCGGGCAGGCCCGGCCCCGCATCCACCCGGCGCACGCCTGGTTCACGTCCGGTTCGCCCGGGCTCCCGCTTGCCTCAGCCCACGACCACCGCCTGCCACGGCCCTGCCGGGTCGTCGTACGCGGCGGCGTAGCCCTCCGTCGCGATCGGCGCCTGCAGGATTCCGTCCGGGACCGCGAACGCCTCCACGAGCGCGAGCGCGTGCGGTGCCAGGTCGGCGCTGATCCGGTCGACGGCGGGGCGCAGTTCGCGGACGGCTTCGGCGGTGAGGTGGCCGTCCGCGAGGAGCGTGCCGGCGTGCGGGGCGAGGCGCTGGAGCGCGAACAGCCGGAAGAGCTGGTCGAGCACCCCGCGCGTGGTGGCGTCGCCGACCCGGCCGACCGCGGCCAGGTACGCCTCGGCGGCGCGTCGGGTGGCATACGCGTCGACGAGTTCCAGCGCCGGGTTCACCGTGTGGTTCCAGCGGTCCAACGGGTCGGCGCTGGGCAGGCCGAGCCGGCTACGGGCGTGCTGGAGGCACTGCGACTCGTGCCGTACGAGCAGGTCGAGGAGGTGATGGGAGTCGGTCGGCGGGCCGGCGGACGCGGCGCGGTCGGACGGCGGCGGACGGTAGCCGCGCCCGGTGAGCATGTCCGCGGCGGCCTTGGTCCAGATGACGAGGTTGTCCCCTTCGGCGGTGATGGTGCTCTCGATCGGCGCGAACAGGTCGACGACACGGTTGGCCGACAGCAGGCCCTGGGCACCGCAGCGTTCCCGGCACTCGGTCACGATGTCCCTGGACTGCCAGGTGATCCAGCCCTTCGCCGCCGCGACGAGGACCTCCGCATCGGCGGCCTCGGCGACATCGACGACCGCGGCCTCGACCCTGGTGCCGCGCCCGGCCGCCCCGGACCCGGCCACCACGCGGTCGTCCCCGCGTCCGCAGGCGTGAACGGCCTCGCGCAGCAGGAACGTCGCCGCATACGCACGCGCCACCGCCCCGAGCAGCCTGGTCTGGTGGCAGCGGTAGGCGAAGACGGGAACGCCGGTCCTGCTGGCGGGCGCGAACGTGTGCCGGCGATGCCCGTACCGCACGGCGACCGTGAGCGCTGCCCGGGCGCCGCCCAGTGCCGCCGCGCTCAGGCAGAGCTTGCCGGTGGTCACGCGCTGGATGGACCGCAGGAACCGGCGCCGCCGGCTGCCGACCGCACTGTGGAAGCTCCCGTCGGCGGTCAACTCGGCGTGGTCACCGGCCAGCAGCGCCGTCCGGGGCACGACCACCCGGTCGAACGACGTGATGGCGTGGTCGACGGCCGATCCCGGTATCTCCGAGAGCGGGCGCACCCGGATGCCGGGAAGCGGCCCCCGCTCGTCGCGCAGTGGCACGAGGAAGAGGAACACGCCGCAGTCCTGGCCGCGGACGATCAACCTGGCCGCCACCAGACCGCTCTTGCGTCCGCCCGCGGAGCCCGTGTTGGGCATGAACTTCTGCGCGCCCGCGGTGGGGGTGTGCAGGACGAAGTCGTCCGTCTCCGGCCGGTGGGTCGCGGTCGTCTCCAACTCGGCGGCGTTGTTGCCGTAGCCGAGTTCGGTGATGAGAACGGTGCCGTACTCCCGGAGGCGGGTGAACGGCGTCGGGTCGATCACGTGCTCGCGGTCGAGACGCAGGAGGCTGCCCAGGAAGAGGTTGTAGTGGACGGTCGCCAGGGTGGTCAGGGTGCCGTCGACCATTCCCAGCCATTCGTGCAGCGCGACCAATCGGTCCGTCGCCGTGACGAGTTCCTCGACCGAATCGACTTCGTCGTTGACGGCCCGTAGCCGTGTATATGCGAGTTCGGCGCGCTCCGGAATCGACAAGCCGTCCTGGTAACGGAATAAGCGCCGGGAGAGAACCTCCGTCCATTGCCGGTGCAGGTCGTCGAAACGCCCGTCGAAGAGCACCTCGGTCAGCAACTCCGCGCGCACCGCGCCTCCGGGGTCGGTGGCGCCGTCGGCCGTACGCTCCGAGGTGCCGCCGCCGGTGCGCCCCTCGGGCAGCCACGCGGCCGCCGTGCGGGCGGGGTTCACAGGGGGCCGAAGAGCTGATGACTCGCGCTGTTGGCCGGGTCCTCGTCGCAGTAGTACTGGGTGGCCGCGGTCATCAACCGCGCCAGCGTCAGCGTGCCGTCGGCTCCGCCGGCCAGACGCTCGAAGGTCGCGCCCGCGTCGCCCTCGGGGACGCCGATGGCCGCCACGACCGCCGCGAACTCGTCCCTGCTGACCAGCCCGTCGCCGTCGCGGTCGGCGAAGTGGAAGCCGGCTTCGTAGAGCGGGCCTATCAGCGTGTCGAAGTTGTCGCTCACGTGTCGCACGGCCTGGCGGAACTCGGACTTGTCGATCCGGCCGTCCCCGTCGGTGTCGGCCGTCGCGCGCAGCGCATGCCAGTAGTTCAGCATCTCGTCGGCATACCTCTGGCCCTTCGCCGCGGTGCGCTCCTCACCGAACGAGGCCCGCACGCGGTCGGCCATCAACACGAAGTCGTCCTCCGCGATCACGCCGTCGCCATTGACGTCCAACAGCGAGAAAAGCCGTTCGTACTTCTGGTCCAGCAGGGCCCCCATAACGCTCCTCAACCCCTTCAGTTCGGATATTCCGCCACACCATGAATTTTCCCCGTGCATAGGCGGGAGCAACCCCACTCGATCGAGTGAATCGGCGCCTCCAGAAATCCCGCGGGACGAATTGCGGCGCCTACCGGACGACCGGGGCCGGGCGTGGCGACGCTGCGGCACGGCGAAACCGCCCCGGCACGGGCTCGGCGCCGCGGAACGACAATCCGCTCGACCAGGACGGCCGGCGGAAGGGACCCTGGGGGCATGGAGTTCCTCTGCTACCACCGCGATCGGCCCGGTTCCCTCACGCTGCGCGACGAGTTGACCGAAGCGCACTGGTCCTACATGGACCGGTACGCCAAGGAGCTGATCGCGCGCGGCCCGACGCTCGCCGACGACGGTGACACCCCCACCGGCAGCGTGCACATCGTCGACCTGCCCGACGTCGCCGCCGCCCGCGCGTTCGCCTTCGACGAGCCCAACTACCAGGCCGGCGTCTACCGTGATGTGCTCCTGCGCCGATGGCGCAACACGCTCGGGCGCACCATGTGGGACTTCCCCGGCGGCCGCACCGGCGGCAACCGCTACCTGGTGATCGGCCTCGGCGCCGGCGAGGCCGCCGACCTCACCGCGCCGACCGACCGGCACGAACTGGTCGCCTACGGGCCGCTGTTGTCCGACGACGGCGCCGGTTGGCTGGGCACCGCCGCGCTGCTGCGGGCGCCGGACCCGGCGACGGCACGCACCGTCCTCACCGCCGGCCGCTACGCCGACATCGAGGTCCACGACTGGCAGTTCGGCGGCCGCCCCTCGTGAACCGAGCCGACCTCCGGGCGTCGCGCCCAGGCCGCCGCTGACCGACAGCGTCCCGGTCCCCGCTGACCGACAGCGGCCGGTCACCGCCCTGCCCCCTGCCGCCCTGCCCTACACTTCCGGGCGTCGGTCGCGCCCGAGGACGTCCCAGGAACGTCCCAGGAACGTCCAGGGGACTCCTGAGGACGTCCCCGAGGACGGCGACCCGCCGGCCGACGGGGGCACGCGGACCACCCGGGGGGAAAGTCATGCGCAAGGCACGTCAGTTGGGGACGCTCGCGGTGGGGATGGCCGCGCTGGCCGTCGCCGTCACGAGCTGCGGGAACCAGAGCGGGGACGACGGCACCGGAAGCACGGGGACGCCGCCGACGACGGCCCCGCGGGTGTCCGCGGCAGCGACGTTGGAGCCCGACGGCACCGTGCCGTGGGTGGACGAACCGGCGACGGACGCCGATTTCAGGGCGCCCAGCGCAGCCCCCGCACCCGTCACCGGGCCGACCTGCCACGCCTCCCAACTGACCGGCGCCCTCACCCGATGGATACACAAGAGCACCAACGGCGAGGTGAACGACCCGATCATGGACGCCTCGTTGTTCGGCTACGCGGTGCTGACCAACACCTCGCACACCGCGTGCAAGCTGCAAGGCATCCCGAAACTGCGGCTGGCGGTGGGCGGTACCACGGTCCCGCTCCCGCACAGCGGTTCACGATCCCGCCCGGCGGTCGGCCTGCCGCCGGGCGGCAAGGCGAACTTCCGCATCGACTGGGGCGGCCCCTACTGCCCCACGCAGCACGGCACTTACACCCTCGACGCCGATCTGCCCGGTGCGGGCGACGTCGCGGTGCGGCTGATGGACCAGACCGTGCCGGGGTGCGTCCACGACGACCTGCACCCCCAGGTCACCTCGTTCCTTTCGCCGGGACCGCTCTCCGACGGCGACGGAAACACGGACCCGCGCCCCGCCACCTCCACGCTGAGCACGCTCACCGCGCGCGCCACGGACGTGCCGAGGAGCGTACGGCTCGGCCGACCGGTCGACTTCACCGTCACGCTCACCAATCCCACCGGCAAAGCTGTGTCATTGGCCGGGCGCCCGGGCTTCACCCTGGAGGTCCTGTGCACGGGCACGCAGGGGCGCGAGGGACTGAACAACGGCGGCAAGTCGTACCTGCTCAACAACCGTGCCGTGCACAGCGTTCCCGCCCATGGCTCGGTCCGGTTCGCCGTCCGGGCGACCATCCCGCCGGCGTCGTCCTTCCCCGGCCCGAACCTGTACGTCAACTGGCGCATGCTCACAAGGGGGTTGCCGAGCGGCCTGCCCTTCGTGTCGCTCACGCTCCCCACCGGGGCATGAGTCAACTGCCCTTGCACCCCGGACCCGTTCGACGCGCCGGCCTGGCGCGGCGGGTCATGCCCGCCGACCGCGCAGAGCCACCAGTTCGGCCAGCTCGCCGTCGCTCAGCTCGCTGAACGCCGCCTCGCCCGATCCCAGTACGGCGTCGGCGAGTGCACGCTTCTGCCGCAGCAACCCGGCCACCCGCTCCTCCACCGTGCCCTCGGCGACGAGCTTGTGGACCTGCACCGGCTGGGTCTGCCCGATCCGGTAGGCCCGGTCGGTGGCCTGGTCCTCCACCGCCGGGTTCCACCAGCGGTCGTAGTGGACGACGTGCCCGGCGCGGGTGAGGTTCAGACCCGTGCCGGCGGCCTTCAGGGACAGCAGGAAGACCTTCGTGCCGCCCGACTGGAAGGCGTCCACCATCTGCTCACGCCGTCGGACCGGGGTGCCGCCGTGCAGGAGCAGGCTCGGCACGCCGCGTTGGGCGAGATGGCGCTCGATCAGCCGGGCCATGGCCACGTACTGCGTGAAGACCAGTACCGACCCGTCCTCGGCGAGCACGGTGTCCAGGAGTTCGTCCAGCAGCGCCAACTTCCCCGACCGGCCGGGCAGTTTCGCGCCGTCCGGCTCCTTCAGGTACTGCGCCGGGTGGTTGCACACCTGCTTCAGACCGGTGAGGAGCTTCATCACCAGCCCGCGCCGGGCCATGCCGTCGGCGCCCTCGATCTCGGCCATCAACTCCCGCACCAGGGAGCCGTACAGCGCGACCTGTTCCCTCGTGAGCGACACCGGCTGGTCCGTCTCGGTCTTCGGCGGCAGCTCCGGAGCGATACCGGGATCGGACTTGCGCCGCCGGAGCAGGAACGGTCCTACCAGCGAGGCCAGTTGGGCGGCGGCCTGCGCGTCGTGGTCGCCCTCGACGGCCCGGGCGTAGCGGTCGCGGAACGAGCCGAGGGTGCCCAGCAGTCCGGGCGTGGTCCAGTCGAGCAGCGCCCACAGCTCGGACAGGTTGTTCTCGACCGGGGTGCCGGTCAGCGCGACCCGGCCGCGCGACGGAATGCGGCGCAGCGCGCGGGCGGTGTGCGCGTGCGGGTTCTTGACGTGCTGGGCCTCGTCGGCGACCAGCAGTGACCAGGGCCGCTCGGCGAGGAGTTCGGCGTCGCGGCGCATCGTGCCGTACGTGGTCAGCACGAAAGCGTCGTCATCAAGGCCGACCAGCTCGCGGCCGGGTCCGTGGAAGCGGCGTACGGGCACGGTCGGCGCGAACCGGCGGATCTCCCGCTCCCAGTTGCCCAGCAGGGACGCCGGACAGACCACCAGGGTGGGGCCCGCGGTGGCCTTCCGCTCCTGACGGCGCAGGTGGAGGGCGATCAGCGTCACGGTCTTGCCCAGGCCCATGTCGTCCGCCAGGCACGCACCCAGACCGAGCGAGGTCATCCGGTGCAGCCAGTTCAGGCCGCGCAGTTGATAGCCGCGCAGGGTCGCCGCGAGCGCTTTCGGCGGGCGGTGCGGCTCCCGCGCGGCACGCGCCTCGGGGTCGGCGATCCGCGCGCGCAGCTCTTCCAGCAGGGCACCCGCGGCGACCGGGACCCGTTCCCCGTCCACCTCGACGTGGCCGGTCAGCGCCGCGCCCAGCGCCTCGATCGGCGTCAGCGACGGCCCCCCGGCCCGGGCCGCGGTCCGCAGCCGCCGCACCAACTCCCCGTCCACCAGCACCCATTGGCCGCGCAGCCGGACGACCGGGCGGTGCGCGCGGACCAGCCGATCCACCTCGTCCGCGGTCAGTTCCTCGCCCCCGAGGGCGACCCGCCAGCGGAAGTCCAGCAGCCCGTCGGAGGTCAGGAAGGACGCGGCCGAGGAGGTCGTGCTCCGGGCGCGGTCGCCGGACGGCTCCAGGACGCCCGTCGCCGTCAGCCGTCGGACCAGGTCCCCGGGCCAGTGCACCGCCACGCCTGCTGCCGCGAGACGCTCGGCGGTACGGCCCAGCAGGTCGCGGGCATCGTCGTCGCACAGGTCGAGTCCGGTGGGGGCGGTGGGCCCCGACAGCCCTGCGAGCGGCGGCCATACGCGCGCCGCGCGCCGCAGCGCGAGCCGGGTGTCCGCCCGGGCCCGCGCGCCGAAGAGTTCAGGCGCCTCGGCCGTCCCCGCCCAGAGGTCGGCGGCGTCCGTGAGCACCGAGGGGTCGGCCAGGCTGTGCAGTTGGACGACGGCCCGGAAGGAGCCGGCGCCGGGCCCCTCGTCGTCCTCGACGCGTCCCTGGGCTTCGGCCTCGCCCAACCCGCCTGTATGCACACTCTCTTGGCCGCTCGGACTCTCGCCGGAGAGGCCGCCGGCGACCACCTCCAGCCGCAGCGACACCCGAAGGGCCGCCTCGCGAGCGCGAGCAGCCCCGTCGGCCTCCTCGTCCTCAACCGCCGCCGCCCCGGCGCCCTTCGCCACCTCTCCGGCCGGGGTGCGCCGCTCCGGCGCCGGGCATGCCTTCCGCACAGACGCAGCCGCCGCGAACGGCGACCCGCCCGCCACGTGCCGGGCAGCCGGCGTACGCGTCAGCGCGTCAGCCACGGCGTCCAGGAACGCCCGCAGCGTCGCCTCGGCCGACGGAAGCGCGAGCGGCGAGCCGCCCGACACCGGTACGGCGCGGGCCTCGGGCGGCATGGCGGCGGCGAGGGCACCCAACCGGTCCTCGTCCGCGCCGTCCAGCGGGCCGACCCGCCACACGTCGAAGCCCGCCGGCGACCGCTCCGACCGCGACCGCCCCCGCGCCAGCAGGCTCAGTCCCAGCGTGGCCGCGGCCCCCCAGAACGCCATGCCCGCCGACGCCCGCCCGCCCGCGCCCAGCGCCCGGCAGCGGGTCAGCAGCGGTACGGCGTCGGCCACCGTCACGCTCACGGCACCCGCCCGCACCGCCGGCGCCGGCTCCGCGTTCCCGGGCTCCCCCGCCGGTCGGACCAGCGTGTGCCACTCCGGCTCGACGCCCAGATCCGGCGGCCCACCGCCCGGCGTCCAGAACGCCACGCGCCCGCGCCGGGGCGGATCGGCGGGAAGGAACAGCGCCTCCCCTGCGGCCAGTTCCGGCAGCGCCCTAAACAGCCGCGCACGCTCCACCGCGACCGGCTCGGCCACCTCCTCGGCACCGGCCGGCCCCGCGGGGGCGCCCGCATCCACGCCCACCGCCCAACGCCCTGACACTCGCACCACCCTCGAAGCCCGCCCGTCCCCTCGCCTACCAGATCGCCGCCCGACGCCCCCAGCCACGGCCGGCACACCGCCGTCCCCATCCCCGCACGTCCAGGCTATCCACCAGCACGGACACCCCTGCCGCAGCGGCATCCCGCGAACTCCGTACAGCCCGCGCCCGCAGCAGCCCCGCAGCCCGTACCCGTAACCCCGTACCCGGTACCGGCCGTGCTTCCGGGCCACCCCGAGGCCCGTACGCGCCGCCCGCACTCGCCGCCCGTACGCCCCGCGTGGCCGCCCCGACGCCTCGGACCTCGGCCTCGCACCCCTCACCAGCCCCCCAGCACCTCGCATGCGGTACACCTGAGAGCAGGCACAGTACGGGAGGAGGCCGCGTGAAGCAGGCGGCGACAGGAACGTTGATAGGTCTGGCGCTCGGAGACGCCATGGGCTTTCCCACGGAGTTCAACACGATGGCGCAGATCGAAGCGAAGTGCGGCCCTTGGCGCACGATGCCGCTGCCGCTCTCCTCGGGTCGCGCCTACGTCACCGACGACACGCAGATGACGCTCGCCCTCGGCGAGGGGCTGGTCGAAGCGCTGGCCGAAGGGCCGCTGACGGCAGCCGGGTTGGAGCCGCCGGTTCGGGCGCGCTTCGTCGAGTGGTGCTTCTCGCCGGAGAACAACCGCGCGCCGGGCACGACGTGCCTGCGCGCCTGCGAGGCACTGAGCCGGGGCGGCACCTGGCAGGCCGCCAGCGAGCTCGGCTCCAAGGGGTGCGGGGCGAACATGCGGGTCGCGCCGCTCGGCCTGATCCCGGGGCTGGACCGCCAACAGCGCTCCGGCGCATCCTAGTTGCAGTCCGCGCTCACCCACGGCCATCCGACCGCGCTGGCCGCGAGCGACCTGACCGCGCACGCCGTCCAGCTGCTCGCCGAGGGCACCCGGACCGCCGAACTGCTCTCCGAGCTGCGCGCGTACGCCCATGACAGCCGCGGCCACTACCCCGCCGACTGGCTCGGCGACCTCGCCGACCGCGCGCACGACGCCGACCCCGTGTCCTTCGCGGCCCGCGGCTGGGACGAGTGCCTGGCCGTACTGGACCGCGTCGAGCGTGCGCTGCGCTCCCCCGATCCCGAGACCGACCCGTGCGCGGCCACCGGCGCCGGGTGGATCGCCGAGGAGGCGCTCGCCACCGCGCTGTACTGCTTCCTGCTGTTCCCCGACGACCCGCCCGCGGCGGTCCGGCGGGCCGCGTACTCCTCCGGCGACTCCGACTCGATCGCGGCCCTGGCCGGGGCGTTCGCCGGCGCCCACCACGGCGCCGGCGCCTGGCCGGCACCGTGGGTGGACGCCATCGAATACCGCGAACGCCTGCTGGCCCTGGGCGCCGCCTGGGACGTCTGACCCGACGGTGAGCGGCGCCCTGGGCGGCCGGTTCTACAGGCTGCGCTCGAGGCGCTCGGCCATCAGCTTCACGAAGCGCGCGGGGTCAGCGAGTTCGCCGCCCTCGGCCAGCAGCGCCATGGAGTGGACGAGTTCGGCCGTCTCCTGGAGTGCGGGGTCGTCCTGGCGCTCACCGTGCGCCCGGTTGAGGCCGACGACCAAGGGGTGCTTCGCGTTGAGTTCGAGGATGCGCTTGACGCGGGGCAGCTCCTGGCCCATGGCCCGGTAGATGTTCTCCAGGGCCGGTGTCACGTCGTTGGTGTCGGAGACGATGCAGGCGGGCGAGACGGTGAGGCGGGAGGAGAGCCGTACTTCCTTGACCTCGTCGGCCAGTCGGGCCGTCATCCAGGTGAGCAGGCCGGCGAACTCCTCCTGCTGCTTCTCGCGTTCGGTGCCGGCCTCCGCCTTCTCCTCGTCGGTGCCGAGGTCGACCTCGCCCTTGGCGACCGAGCGGAACTGCCGCCCGTCGAACTCGGGCACGGAGTCCACCCACACCTCGTCGACGGGGTCGGTGAGCAGCAGCACCTCGATCCCCTTGGCCTGGAAGGCTTCCATGTGGGGCGAGTTCTCGACGGCCTGCCGGGACTCGCCGGTCACGTAGAAGATGTGCTCCTGGCCGTCCTTCATGCGCTCCACGTACTGCGCCAGGGTGGTCAGTTGGTCCTTGTCGTGGGTCGTGGCGAAGGAGGACGCGCCGAGGATCGCGTCGCGGTTCTCGACGTCACCGAGCAGCCCCTCCTTCAGCACGCGCCCGAACTCCCGCCAGAAGGTGGCGTACCGCTCCGGTGCGGAGGACATCATGTCCTTCACCGTCGACAGCACCTTCTTGGCCAGGCGACGGTGGATCAACTGGATCTGGCGGTCCTGCTGGAGGATCTCGCGCGACACGTTGAGCGACAGGTCCTGCGCGTCCACGACGCCCTTGACGAACCGCAGATACGGCGGCATCAGCTCTTCGCAGTCGTCCATGATGAACACGCGCTTCACGTAGAGCTGCACACCGCGCTGGTAGCCCTGCATGAAGAGGTCCTGCGGGGCGTGCGCGGGAATGAACAGCAGCGCCTGGTACTCGAAAGTGCCCTCCGCCTGGAGGCGGATGACCTCCAACGGATCGGTCCAGTCGTGGCTGATGTGCTTGTACAGCTCGTGGTACTCGTCGTCGGTGACCTCGTCGCGCGACCGGGCCCACAGCGCCTTCATCGAGTTGAGCACCTCGGGCTCGGCCGCATCCGCGACGTCGCCTTCCGCGCCGGCCTCCGCGCCGCCACTCTCGGCATCCGTCTCAGCCGCGGACGGCACCGGCGGCACCTGCGGCGCGGCCATCCTGATCGGCCAGGTGATGAAGTCCGAGTACCGCTTGACGATTTCGCGGATCTTCCACGTCGAGGTGTAGTCGTGCAGCTGGTCCTCGGAGTCCTCCGGCTTGAGCCGCAGCAGGATCGAGGTGCCCTGCGGAGCGTCGTCGACGCTCTCCACGGTGTACGTGCCCTCGCCGTTCGACGTCCAGCGGGTGCCCTGGCTCTCGCCCGCCCGCCGGGTCAGCAGCGTCACCTCGTCGGCCACCATGAAGCTGGCGTAGAAGCCGACGCCGAACTGGCCGATCAGGCCCTCCGTCGCCGCGGTGTCCTGGGCGTCCTTCAGCTCCCGCAGGAACTTCGCGGTCCCCGAGTTCGCGATGGTGCCGATGAGTTGGACCACCTCGTCGCGCGACATCCCGATGCCGTTGTCCCGCACGGTCAGCGTGCGGGCCTCCGGGTCGGCTTCGAGGGCGATGTGCAGGTCGGAGACGTCCACGCCGAGGGAGTCGTCGCGGAGGGCTTCGAGCCGCAGCTTGTCGAGCGCGTCGGAGGCGTTGGAGACGAGTTCCCGCAGGAACACGTCCTTGTTGGAGTAGATCGAGTGGATCATCAACTGGAGAAGCTGGCGCGCTTCCACCTGGAACTCGAACGTCTCTGTCGGCATTGTCCGTTGGTCCTTCGCAGATCACCGGGTGACGGGTACTGACCGAAGCACTCTAGATCAGCCGCTCCGCCCGCAGCCCGCGGTCCGGCCAACAGCCCCGCAGGCCGGGTGCCTGCGGGGCCGTCGGTCGGGCCGGACCACCGGTCAGGCGCGGGCGCCGATCTGGGCCCGCCGCTTGGTGGTTGCCGGTGCGCCTCCGGGGAGGGCGGGGGCGAGGTAGTGGTCGAGGGACAGGGGGCCGGGGCCGGCGAACACGATGAGCAGAAGGGTCCAGCAGAACAGGACCGCCGGTTCGCCGCCGTTCTGGATCGGCAGCAGTGCGTGGTGCTGGTGGATGTCGAAGTAGGCGAAGGCCATGGAGCCGGAGCCGACCAGGGCCGCCACGCGGGTCGCCAGGCCGGTCAGGACCAGTGCCCCACCGACGAGTTGGATGACAGCCGCGTAGCCGCCCGGCCAGCTGTCCGCGGCGATCCGGTGGTCGCCGAGCGTCCCGAACAGCGATGCGACACCGTGGCAGAGGAAGAGCAGTCCGACCACGGCACGGAACAGACTGAGCGCGTACGGCCGAGCCTCGTCGAGCCGGGCGACCGGCCCCGGCACCGGAGCCGGGGCCGGGGCCGCGCTCGGTTCACGAGCGGCCGCGGACCGGGCCGGGCTCACGTGTAGATCCCGAACTCGTAGAGCGAGTAGCCGTATCCGGTGCCCCGCTGCGTGCCCTGGACCCGGACGTACCGGCCGGTGCCGTTCACGTCGATGTCATCGACGTTGCCGTCCCCGTCGGTGACGGACTTCACCGTCGTCCAGTTGGTGCCGTCCTCCGACGTCTGGATGTCGTACGCCTTGCCGTACGCCGCCTCCCAGTAGAGCTGCACGTGCTTGAACGTGGTGCTCTGGCCGAGGTCGACCTGGAGCCACTGCGGGTCGCTCCAGTCGCTCGACCAGCGGGTGCCGTTGTTGCCGTCCACCGCGTCGCCCGCGGTGCACGGGCAGCCGCCGGTCGGGTCGGTCTGGTACGAGGACGCGGTGGCGGGCTTGTTGAGCGCCACGTTGGTGCCGTCCACCTTCGGGGGCACCACCTTCAGCGACTTGGAGCCGTAGCTCACGTTGCCGTGGTTGTCGGTGGCCTTGACGTACACCTTCCAGACGCCCGGCTTGTCGGGGGCCTTCGTGGTGATGGTGTCGCCGTTGACGGTGGAGTCGGCCGGGGTGAGCGCGCCGTTGTTGTCGACGTAGATGCTGCTGTAGAGCACCTGGTAGCTGATCGGGTCGTTCTCGGGGTCCGTGGTGTGGGTGGTGATGGTCACGTTCCCGCCGGTGGGCACACCGTCGGTGGCGCCGCTGACCGTCATGTCGGAGACCAGCGGGGGCTGGTTGTCGCCCGAGGTGTCACCGCCGTACGCCCGCTTCACGGCGTAGTACGAGGGGCGCTTGAGGCCGTCGGGCACCAGGTTGAACCAGATGCCGCCGAAGTCGTCCTCGTTGCCGTAGTGGAACAGGGTGGCGCCGAGCGCGACGCCCTGGTGGCTGGTGATGCAGTTCCAGGCGCTGGTGTAGCCGTCGGCCTTCTGCTGGTCGGTCGGCTCGTCGGGCACGCCGTTGGCGTCGTTGGGCACCTCCCACGACCCGGCCGGGCCGCCTTCGGTGACGATGTACGGCTTGTCGTAACCGCCCGCCTCCCAGTCGGACTTGACGTTGCAGACGTCCTTGTAGGAGTTGACCGCGTACAGGTCGAGGTCCGGCGCGTCCCGCTTGTAGTACGGCCAGGCGCCGGTCCACGCGTCGGTGGAGGTCACCGGGTGGTTCGGGTCGACGGAGTGGATCTTCTGCGCGATCTGGTTGACGAAGGTGACGTACGCGTCGCGCTGCTGCTCCAACGCGTCGCCGCTGTAGCAGTTCTGGAGCCCGAGCACCGACTCGTTGCCGACGTCCCACATCAGCACGCCCGGGTTGTCCTTGTAGGTCTCCACCCACTTGGGGAACTCGGTGAGCATGTCGTTCTTGTAGGTGTCGTCGGTCAGGTAGTTGACGCAGCCGCCGGCGCCGGGGCCGCCGCCGGGCTGGAGCCAGAACCCGGCGATCACCTTGATGCCGTTGGCCGCCGCGGCGTCGAACAGCGGCGCGCTGGTCGCGTCGGTGCCCCAGGTGCGGACCGTGTTGACGCCCATCTTGGCCAGGTCCGGCATGTCCTGTGCCGCGTCGGTCGCCGCCGGCCCCCAGGTGAGTCCCTTCACTTCGTAAGGGGCGCCATCCACGGTGAGCTGCCAATTACCCTGCGAGCCGGTCACCTTGACCACGCTTCCCGCCGCGTGCGCGGCCGGCGCCTGGATCACGGCGAGTCCCGCGACGGCGAGAGCGGTCGCCGCGAGTGGGGCGACGGCGCGACGCGCCCGTCCCTTCCTGAAAGGTCGCTGCATGTCTTCCTCCTTGGTGCGGATGGGCCCGGTCACGGGTGGCTCACGAGGTAAGTGAGGGCGGATTCGGTGCTGTTGACGGGATGGCCGGTGGTGTTGAGGACGTGGCCGAACGGCCCGACATCGGCGAGCGCCGCACGGCGCGACGGCCGGGAGGAGACGGGCGAGGCCCGAGGAGGTCGAGGAGAAGGAGGAGGAGCGGGCGGGTCGAGGGACGTGGGGGGTTGATGCGAGGAGCGTGTGGGGGTGTGCATGGATCACCTGTGGTGTTGGGGGGACAGGCTGGAACTTGGAGAGCGCTCTCCCGGGGGGTCCGAAGAGACCCGCCCGGGAGAGACCCGCGGACGGGTTACTGGATCAACTCGTAGTTGCTGTCGAGCACGGCACCCTTGTCGGGCTGGCTCTGGTCATAGCCGTGGTCGTCGCACTGGAGGCCGCCGTTGATGCAGTGGGTGACCATGGCGGACAGCGTCGCGTCGTCCCAGTCCGCGAAGAAGTCGTAGTGGAACGAGAAGCCGGCTCCACTGGACAGGTGGACCTGGGACATGTCGCCGTTGACCGGGAAGGCCATCTTGAACTCGATCATCGGCAGCGCGACCGGGTGGTCGGCCGGGCAGACGTTCTCGTTGTCGCCCGTCGCAATCGGATACGCCATGTGGCTCTGGTGGTCCGGCGTGTCCAGGTGGATGCCGTCCCAGCAGCTCGGCGCCTGCAAGCGGATGTTCAGCTGCACGTCAGGGGTGTTGGGGCAGGAGACCGGGATGTCGAAGTTCCCGTAGCTGTCCCCGCACTCCCAACCTTCCACCGTGCCCTTGAGGTTCTTGAACTGGTCCTCAGTCTGCATCGGGTTGCCGACCACGAACCGCAGCCCCTTGGGGAACGGCCGGACGCTGGTGTAGTCGTTCACGCCCGACTTGTAGTAGATCGTCTGCGGGCCGATCGGCAGGATCTTCTGGTCGCCGTTGAACAGGCTCGGCATCCAGTACGCCGACTTGTCGCCGGGCGCGTTGCACGTCGTGCCGCTCGCCGCGTCCAGGGACGCGGTGGTCGAGTCGGCGTTGGTGCTGACGTTGCCCATGAATGTGTGGTCGTGCGACTTGCCCGGCTGCCCGGGGAAGACGATCGGGTCGTCCGGCAGCGTGTGGGACGGCGCGCACTTCGCCTGGAACTCGTGGAAGTACGCGTGCGGCGGGTCGTACGTCGACGGCGTCACGCCGGTGACCGGCGGGTCGGCCATGATGTAGCCGTCGCCGTCGGGGTCGTCACCCGACGTCTTGGTCGACACCGGCATGTTCATCGGCATCGCCTGACTGCCCTGCTTGGCCGAAACCGCGTGCGCGGCACTCGCCGTGCCGTGCGACGACGGTGCGGCGGAAGCGTTTCCGGTGAGTGCCACCGCGCCGCCGACCGCGGTCAGCGCGAGGGCGATGAGCAGCCCTGGAAGTTTTCTCGACCTGTGTGCCACGGAGACCTCCTCGTTCTCGTGGCTCCGGCGAATATCGCGTGGCGGCCGTTCCGCCTCCGGGGGTTCCGCTTCCGGGGCGCACGCGGTTCGGCCGCCAGGCCGCGGAGAGTTCGGAGAGCGCTCTCCCGCGTCACGGCATGTTGCGCTCCTGGTTCAGGAGTGTCAACAGTTCTTGAAGTGGGCGCAGGGCGGCGCACCTCCGTGCAAGGGCGCCGGAACCGGGCTGGCCTGGTGCTTCACAGGTCATGGTGATTCCGTGAAGAATGTGAAGAGAAGGTGAACGACCCGATGCTCGGCGTGGTTCCGGTACTTGGTGGCCGTGGGACGGAAGGGGTTGCCGGGGCGTGGAGTTGCGCTGCCGACGCGGACGGACGAGCCCGGCGACGCCGCCTCCGGGCGGAGAGAGGGCTCGCTTGAACGGCTGACGGCCGGCCGCGAACGGGGTGACGTCCAGCTGTGAACGGGGTATCGCCCGGCCGTGAACGGGCGCACGCCGATGCCGCGTTGGAGAGGCGGCCCGCGCCCGCCCCGCCGAGGGGTCCGCGCCACGGGGACGTGCGCGTACGCCGGCCGCTTCCCGCGGAGGAGGCGCCCGGCGATCCTTCGCGTGGAAGCCGCCGGATCGCATACGACCGCGCCGCGCGCTACTCCACCGCGGTGGTCACCGCCAAGGCGGCGTCCCGTACGTCGGGGTCGGGGTGGCGGCGGAGCGCCCGCAGGCGGGTGCGCCAGTCGTCGGTCCAGCCGGTACGCCCGCCGAGCGCCTCGGTGAGCGCCACGGCGAACTGCCCTGCCACATGCTCGGGTTCGGCGCCGGCGAGCCGGTCCACCGCGGCCAGCAGGGTGAGCGGGTCGCCAGGGCGCCGGGCTGTGGTGAGGCGGGCGCGCAGGACGCCCGCGGTGCGCACGGCCAGCACCGGGCGGCTGGCGTGCAGTGCCGCGAGGTCTTCCAGCGCGCCGATCACAGCGGCCGGCGGCTCGGCGTCGAGGTCGAGCGAGACGGCGGCGAGCCGCACGCCGAACGCCACGAAGTCCGGTTCCGCGCAGAGTATTTCGGCGGCACGCCGGGCCGCGGCGCGGGTGGCCGGGTCGCCGCGGCCCAGCACGTTCGCCGACAGCCGCGTGGTCAGGTGGCCGATCCGCTGCCGGGCCGGCCGGTCCCGTTCGCCCGCCGCGTCCTCTTCCCGTTCCGCGGCGTGCCCGTCGTCGACGATGAGGCGGGTGAAGGCGTCCAGCAGCGCGGGCGCGCCGCCCGGGTCGGAGGCGAGCGCGACGAGCCCGTCGGAGGCGGCGCGCCAGGTCGTTCGGTTGGTGAGGTCGGTCGTCGCCGCGACCAGGATCGGAGCGGCCTCGGGGTACCACGGCGCCCATGTGCCGATCAGGCCGGTCGCGGTGTCGGCGGTCTCCGCGTCGGCGGACTCCCGTATCCGCGCCACCAGCCGCGCGTAGCGGGCGCGTTCGCCGGACAGCAGCTCGAAGGGCTTGGTGCGCAGGACCGCGGCCTGGGTGGCGGGCGGACCGGCGGCGGCGTCTTCGAGCAGTTCCCAGGCGACCGGGGAGCGCAGCAGCCGCGTCGTCGCGAGGGGCACGCAGGCGGCCCGTACGTCCGGGTGCTGCCCGGGCAGGTGGTAGGCCGCGCTGACGACGGCGACGGCGGTGCCGACCGGCAGGCGGTCGGCGGCCAGCCGGACCAGTTCCTTGCGGCTGGTGACCTTGGCCGCGGGTGGGGGTGTTCCGTCGGCCGCGGGCAACAGCGCGGCACGCAGGGCGGTTTCCAGCGCGGACGGGGTGATGAACCGCGCGGCGCGCCCGACGGAGTACAGCGCGACCCGGGCGCGGTCGTCGGCGGCGTGTGCGAGCAGGATCGGGAGCGCTTCGGCGGGCCGGTCGGTCCAGCCGAGGGCTCCGAGTGCGGCCTCGGCGAGGACGGTGTCGGAGGAGTCGAGGTAGCGGCTGACGACCTGCAGCCCGACGTCAGGGAGTGAGGCCACGACGCGGATGTGGTCGGCCCGTTCGTGCGGTGGCAGCGAGGCGTCGGCCGCCGCCTTCGCCAACAGGCTCGCGGCGGCGGCCTGCTGGCGCGGCAGCCACCTGCCCGCGCCGTCGGTGGGCGGCAACCAGCGCGCACCGGCGGTGAGGAAGCGCCCGTATGGCGGCCGTTCGCCCAGGAGCGCGTCGAGCAGGTCGGTGCGGCGGTGGGTGAGGACGCGCAGGATCGGGTGGAGAACGGCGGCCGAGGGTTCGAGTTCCAGCACCCGGACGGCCCGCTCGCTCCTGGTCCTGGGGGCGTCCAGCCACAGGTCGACGGCGGTGCGCACCGCGGCGTCGTTCCCGAACTGCACTGCCTGCCACAGGAGTTCCTGCAGCTCCGGCATGCGGTGGGCCCGGCGGCCGAGCGCCCGCGCCAGCGCGAAGGTCAGCGAGTGGTCGACCTTGTCCGCGCCGGCCGCCAGCCACGGCCGCAGCGCCTCGAAGACCTGGAACTCCTGCCCGCGGCGCAGCACGGAGTCCAGCCGGCCCAGGTCGGCGCCGCCGGTGTCGCCCGCCAGCCGGGTGAGGGTCGTCAACGCGAAGGCGACCAGGGGCTGTTCGCCGCCGGCCGCGTGCTCCCGCAGCAAGGCGAGGGCCAGCCGGGACAGCGCGCCTCGGGTGCCGGCCGAACTGTCGCGGGCCGTCACGGCGTCGGCCGTGATCCGGTCGAGGGCGGCCGCGTCCGCGCCCGAGAACAGCCGCGGCGGGACCTCGGCGAGCGCGACGAGCGCGGGAGTGCGCACCGGTTCCTGCTCGTTGCGCAACCGCCCCAGTTCGCGGACGAGTTCGGCGACGGCCGCGGGGTCGGCCGACCTGGCGGCGTTCCGTACCAGCAGCGGGTACGCCTGCGCGCGGTCCTCGGCCGCGGGGCGGCGGGTGGCGGCCAGCAGCCGAGGACGGGCCTCGGCGACCGGTAGGTGGGTGACGACGGACAGCACGACGGCCCAGGGCGCCCCGCGCCGTTCGAGCTGTTCGGCCATCCGCCGCGCCTCGGACTGGGCGCGGCGGCGCGGAAGTACGTCGAGCAGGGCGTCGGACAGGCCGGTGCGGGTGAGGTCCTGGCCGGCGGTGGCGGCGTCGTAGCAGGCTTCCCGCCGGGACGGCGGCAGCGCGTGCAGCAGCAGGGCGAGGTGGCCGGGGGTGTGGCTCCAGGCCCGGCCGAGGTCGGCCAGTTCGGGCGGGTCGAGCCGGGCGACGCGGGCCAGGGCGGTGCTGGAGAGCAGGTCACGGGCGGGGATGGTGCCGCGCCGGGGTGCGGTGATCAGCCGGAGGGTGCGGCCGGGCGCCGCCCTGGCCAGCCACCCGAGGATGTTCCGTACCGGGAGAGGCAGTTGGGGCGGGCAGTGCGCTTCGAGCAGGTCGAGGACGCGCAGCGGCCGGGCCTCGGCCACCGCCGGGAAGACGTCGGCGTTGCGCGCCCACCACTGCGTGCGGGACTGCCTTGGAAGCTCGGCGAGTTGCCGGCTGACCTCGGCCAGCACCTGGTCGGGGTGGCTGCGTCCGAGCGCCCGCCAGTTCGCCACGGCGGGGAAGAGCTCGGGCAGCAGCCGCTCCACCGTCGCGGGCTCGCAGCCGGGAAGCAGCCGTGCCGCCTCCTCGTCGCCCCACAACTCCCGTACCGACGGCAGCAGACGCTCGGCGAGGGCGGTCCGGCCGCTCGCCACCACCACCGAGGCGAGCTGCCGTCGTGCGACCTGGGGTGCGTCGTGCATCGCCCGTTCCAGAGCCGCGTCGCTCACCGGCAGGCGGCGCGCCGCCTTCACCGCGTGCTTGCGCACCGCCGCGTCCGGGTCGGTGAGACGGGCCGCCAGGAATCCCACGTCCTGCCCGATCACCGCCGCGGCTCCGGCGAGCCGGCGCCCGTAGTGGCCCCGGCTGTCCAACTCGGCCAGCACGGCGCGCAGATCGGACGTCCGGGCCGGGTCCGAGCCTGCTTGCCGCCGTCGTACCCACGCGGCCAGCTCCCGCGTGCGCTCGCCGTACGGCAACGGGTCGAGGGTGGCGAGCAGTTCGTCGACGGCGGCGCGTACCGGCCAGGCGGATGCGTTCGGCATGCCCCCATCCTCCAGCTCCGGTACGGGGTTTCGTACAGGTTTTCGCCCGCGGGTACGGGTGGCGGGGGAGGTGCCTGAACGGGGGCCGGTCCGGGGCCAGTCCGGGGCCAGTCCGGGGCCGGTCCGGGGGCGGCCGGGTGCGGCCGGGTGCGGCTGATCAGGTCCGACCGGGCGGGGCCCAGCGGGCCGGACCTCAGAGGGACAGGACTCAGAGGACCGGGGTGAGGGTGAGGTACGCCATGCCGAGGTGGCCGCGATAGCCGCGCAGCCAGGTGGCGCGGTGGGCGTCGAGACGGGTGCGGGTCTCCTCGGCAAGATGGTGGCCGGGGTGGGCGGCGAGCCAGTCCTCGACGTCGGACTGGTAGCCGGATTCGAAGTCCTCCCACTCGGCGGCGGAGGCGGTCTCGATCCAGGAGGGCCGGAAGCCGGCGGCGACCGCCAGGTCCACCAGGCCCGCGAGGTCGGGGAGTTCGTCGGCGGTGGCGTCCGGCCACATGGCGGCGAGGCGTTCGGGCGGCGGGGGATGCTCCCAGAAACCCTCGCCGAACAGCACGCGACCGTGCGGGGTCACCAGGCCGCGGAGTGCGTCAAGTGCGGCGCGGATGTGGTCAGGTGGGCTCTGGTCGGTGAGCGCGTGCCCGGCGCCGAGGCACACCACGAGGTCGGCCGGGCCCAGCGTCGTGCCGACACCGGACTCCTCGACGAACGCGACACGTCCGGCCAGGCCGCGGCGTTCGGCGTCGGCGCGGCCGCGCGCGGTGTCCTCGGCGTTCAGGTCGATCCCGATGCCGGTCGCGCCGGGCACGGCTTCGAGCAGGCGCAGCATGAACGCGCCCCAGCCGCAGCCGATGTCGAGCACCGTCCCGGGCGGCGCGGTGCCGGCCAGCCGGTCGATGATCCTCGTCGCCCGGGCTTCGGAGAGCGGTCCGTGGAAGGTGAGGCGGGTGAGGCGCGGTGGTGTGCTCTGGTCGTCGTCCATGTGCGGGCACGCTATGCGGCCGGATCGGCCGACCGGAAACGGATTTCGGCGCGGACCGCGAACGGCGGACCGCGAACGGCGGAGCGCAAAAGGCGGATTGCGAACGGCGGAGCGCGAAAGGGTGGAACGAAAGGGTGAGTGGCCGTACGCGGGCTTACCCCGGACCGGCCCGCTTCCGGCCCCGCCCTGATGGGACGGTTCAGCCCCGCTGCGCGGGTCGCGGCTCGCGCCACATCGGGTACATGTGCGGGCCGCCGGGCAGTTCGACCGGGGTGCCGAGGAAGGTGTAGCCGAGGCGCTCGTACAGCCCGCGGCTGCGCAGGCTGCTCGCCTCCAGGTACGCCGGCAGTCCCTCGCGGTCGCAGCGCTCCAGGGTGTTGGCGATGAGTGCGGCGCCGACTCCCTTGCCGCGTACGGACGGTGCGACGGCGATCATCATCAAGTACTCGTGGGCGCGGTCCTTGGGGTGGGTCGCCGAGGTGAGCCGGGCGATCTGCTCGACCCGCTCGTTGTCCGGGTCGACCGACTCCCGGAAGTGCGCCGGGTCGTCGGGGTCGCCGTGGTCGCCCGCCGGCACCGGCGCCCACAGCGCGCAGCCCGTGCCGTCCTCGGTGATGTCCGTGTAGCCCTCGCTGAGCGAGATCTCCAGGAAGGCGCCCATCAGCACGGCGTGGCTGCGGCGCAGGTGTTCCTTGTCGGGGAAGACCCAGTTGCTGACCGGGTCCTGCGCGAAGCCCTCGTCGAGCAGCTTCACCACGGCTTCCCGGTCGCTCTCCCCGGCCCTGCGTATTGCGACGCCCATCGCGCGTTCCGCCTTCCGTACGTCCGTGTCCCGCCGGTCTTCCGCTCCGCCGCCGCAACTCGCTCGGGGTGTACGGCGGTTGCAGCCTAGACCGTTCGCACGGACCGGTCAGGGGGCGCCGGCCGCCCCGGTCCGGGCCTCGATGGCGCGCAGCACGGCCACCATGTCCGCGTCGCCGTGGCCGAGACGTACGGTCTCGGCGAAGAGGCTGTGGCAGACGTCCAGCAGTGGGGAGGCCAGGCCCGACCGCCGGGCGGCGGACGCGATCAGCTCGTTGTTCTTGAGGACGTCCGACACCCCTGCCTGGACGGCGAAGTCACCGTCCCGCAGCTTCGGCGCCTTCATCCGGGACACCCCGCTGGCCATCGGTCCGGCGTCGAGCACGGCAAGGAAGCTGTCGCGGTCCAAGCCGTGCCGTTCGGCGAAGTGGAAGGACTCCACCAGGCCGGTGACGGTGGTGATCAGGAAGAGGTTCACGGCGAGCTTCGTCAGCAGCGCCTCGGGCACGGCCCCGCAGACGAACACCTCGTGGCACATCGGCTCGATCAACGTCCGTACAGCGGCGACGGATCGCGCCTCCCCGGCGAGCATCCCCACCAACCGGCCCTCCTGCGCGGGCACTCGGGAGCCGGACACCGGCGCCTCCACGTAACCGCCGCCCGCCGCAAGGAGGTCGGCCTCCAACTCCCGCGAGTACTCCGGCGAGGTGGTGCCCATGTGGACGAGCACGCGGCCGGTGACGCGCGCGGCGAAGTCGGGGGTGCCGCGGCCGAGCACGGCGTCGATGGCAGCGCCGTCGGAGAGCATGAGCAGGACGGTGCGGCAGCGGTCGAGGACCTCCGCGGGGCTCGCCGCGACGCTCGCGCCGGCCGCGCGCAGCGGCTCACTGCGGGCGGGGGTGCGGTTCCACACCACGAGGGGGACGCCGGCCCTGGCGAGGTTCAGCGCCATGGGCTGACCCATGACGCCGAGCCCGATGAACCCGGTGGCGCCGGCGCCGCTGTCCTCTCCCGCGCCGCCCCCGCCTCGCGCGCCGGGCGCCTCTCCCCCACCGCCGGCCCGCCCGGTACCGCCAGTACGGCCTGCGTTCATTAGGGACCACCCCGCCGTGTCCTCGCTTGCGATCTATGACGACGGTCATAATACTGGCGACCATGACGACCGTCATAACGGGTTCGCCGCAGCCCGGGCCGCAGCCCGGACCGCAACCCCAGCCACGGCCCGCGCCCGAGCCACCGCCGGTCCTCGCGCCGTACGCACCCGGGCCCTACGCACCCGGGACCGCGCCGCGCTGGCGGGTCGATGCCGTACGTCCGCAGGACGGGGCCGCGCTCGCCGAACTGTTCGCGCGCTGCTCCGCCGAGACGGTCCGGCTGCGCTTCTTCGGACAGCCGAGGGAACTGCCCCGCTCGTACCTGGACGCGATGCTCGCCGGCCGGCCGGAGTCGCACGACGCGGTGGTGGCGTACCCGCAGGGCCCTGGAGTGCCCGAGAGCCTTGCGGAGCACGGAGGTTGGACGGGCCCGGTCGGGCTGGGCAGCCTCGCGGCCGCCCGCGGCGGCGCGGACCCGGACGTGTACCCCTGCCCGGTCGGCGAGTTGGGGCTGCTCGTCGTGGACGGCTGGCAGCGGCTCGGCGCGGGGGCGGCCATGCTCGACGCGCTGTTCGACCGGGCCCGGACGCGCGGTGTGCGGCTGGTGTCCGCGTCGGTACTCCCGGGCCGGCGGGCGCTGTTGGGCGCGCTGGGCCGACGGCTCCAGCCGGTGCGGATGACGCGTGACATCGACGCGCTGACCGGCGTCTATAGGCTGGGCCCGGAGCGGAGGACGGAGGCGGGAAACGGTGGACGCGGGCAAGACGGACCAGGCGAGCGCGGGCATGGCGAGCGTGGACCAGGCGAGCGTCGGCACGGCCGTGGGTGAAGCGGGCGCCGCCGAAGGCACCTCCGCGCGGCCGCGTACGTACGGCCCGCGCGAGCGGATGGTGTTCAGCGCGGCCCAACTCATCCGCCGCGACGGCGTGAACGCCACCGGTATGCGCGAGGTGGCCGCCCACGCGGGAGCACCGCGCGGCTCCCTCCAGCACTACTTCCCGGGCGGCAAGGAGCAGTTGGTCAACGAGGCGGTGACCTGGGCCGGCCGTTACGCCGCCGGCCGGATCGACCGCTTCCTCGCCGCCCTGCCCGAGCCGTCGCCGAGCGCGCTGTTCACCGCGATGATCGGGCAGTGGACGCGGGAGTACGACACCGACGGCTACGGTTCCGGCTGCCCGGTGGCCGCCGCGACCGTCGACTGCGCGGAGTCAGCCGAGTCCACCCGCAAGGCCGCGGCCGACGCCTTCGCCACCTGGAACGCGCCCCTCGCCGCAGCCCTCGCCGGTCTCGGTGTGCCCGACGCACAAGCACCCGCCCTCGCCACGCTCATGATCAGCACGCTCGAGGGCGCGCTCCTCATCGCCCGGGCCGAGCAGTCCAGTGCGCCCCTGCACACGGTCGCCCGCGAGTTGGGCCCCCTGCTCGACAGTTGCGCGGGCCTGCCGGGCACCCCCGCCGAGGGCTGAAGCGCGGGCACGGACCCGTACGCGGACGCGGTGCCGTACGCGGACGCGGTGCCAGCCGTAGCCGTAGCCCGAGGCTCCCGCACCGCCACACCCGCGAGAAGCATCCCTTCCGTACGACAATGCCCCACTACGTCCCCTAGGGTTTGCCGTGGGCAAGGCAAAGCCGGGCAGCATGTCCGGCGGCGGATCTTGCGGCGGGCCGCAGGACGTAGCGCGTGAGGAGCAGGCCATGACGGAGCCGGGTACCGAGCGGAGCGAGGCCACGAGCGCGCCCACCAGCGAGTCGGCGACGGAATACGGCCGGATCGTGGTCGGTGTCGACGGCTCCGATCCGTCCTTGCACGCGCTGCGCTGGGCCGACCGCCAGGCCACCTTGACCGGGGCGTCCCTGGAGGCGGTGACGGCGTGGGAGATGCCCGCGTCGTTCGGCTGGGGCGGCGCGGTGCCGGGCCTGCCGGAGGGCTACGACCTGGGCGAATCCGCGGCGCGGGCGCTGCGGGAGGCGTTGGAGAAGGCCCTGCCGCCGGACCGCGCCGCCACCGTCAGCCCGGTCACCGTGATGGGCAACCCGGCGCAGGTCATCCTCGACCGCGGCGAGGGGGCGGAGCTCATCGTGGTCGGCGTCCGCGGCCACGGCACGTTCCGCTCGACGCTGCTCGGCTCGGTCAGCCACACCGTGACGCTGCACGCGTCCTGCCCGGTCGTGGTGGTCCGCGGTGAGGCCCAGCAGGCGGACTGAGCGCAGGCGGGCGGGCGGACCGAGAGCAGGAAAGCAGGCGGGCTGAAGGCATACGATCGGCACCCCGCCCTCGCCCGCCTCCCCATCCCCATACCTCTGACCTGCGATGTCGCGGAGTTATCCACAGGCTGTGCGGGGAGTCGCACCGAAGGTGGGCGCGGCGGAGCATCATGGGGTCATGAACGAGATCACCGGGTCCGCCGTCGGACCCATGTCGGAAGCCGGCGCCATGCCGGCGTGGGAAACGCGGTTCCGCGCGCCTCGGGTGGGGCTGCCGGAGTGGGCCGAGGACGCCCCGGACCGCAGCCTGTTCGTGTCCAACGTGACGGGGACGTACGAACTGTACGCGTGGGACCGTGCCACCGGTGGCCGCCGCCAGGTCACCGACCGGCCGAACGGCACGACGGACGGCACCCTCAGCAGGGACGGCGCATGGGTGTGGTGGTTCTCCGACACCGATGGCGACGAGTTCGGCGTGTGGATGAAGCAGCCGTTCGCCGGCGGTGACGACATACCGGCCGCGCCCGGCCTTCCCCCCTCCTACCCGGCGGGCCTCGCGCTGGGCGTCGGCGGCCTGGCCGTGATCGGCCGCTCCACCGACGACGAAGGCACCTCCGTCCACGTCGTGCCCCCGACCGGCGAGGCGTACGAGATCTACCGTCACCCGGAGTCCGCGGGCGTCGGCGACCTCTCCGAGGACGGCACCCTGGTCGTGGTCGAGCACACCGAGCACGGCGACGCGATGCACAGCGCGCTGCGGGTTCTTCGCGTCTCCGACGGCAGCACCGTCGCGGAGCTGGACGACACCGACGGCGGCCGGCGCGAGCTGGGCCTGGACTGCCTCGGCTTCGCCCCGGTGCCGGGCGACACCCGGCTGCTCGTCGGCCACCAGCGTGCCGACCGCTGGCTGCCGATGCTGTGGGACGTGGCCGGCGGCGAGCAGACCGAGCTGGCCTTCGACCTGCCCGGCGACGTGCACGCCGAGTGGTATCCGGACGGCTCTGCGCTCCTGGTGGTGCACGACTTCCACGCCCGCGGCGAGCTGTTCCGGTACGACCTGGCGGACGGCTCGCTGACCCGGCTGGACACCCCGGCCGGCAGCGTGGGCGGGGCGAGCGCGCGGCCCGACGGCAGCGTGGAGTACCTGTGGTCGTCTGCCGAGCGGCCTCCGGCGGTGCGCTCCACCGCGGGCGGCGTCGTCCTGGAGGCGCCGGGGCTGCGCGCCCCGGACTCGGTGCCGGTGGAGGACGTGTGGGTGGACGGACCGGGCGGGCCGATCCACGCGCTGGTGCAGCGGCCGCCTCGTGCGGCCGGTGACGACGACGCGCCGGCCGCCCCGTTCCCGACGGTCTTCGAGATCCACGGCGGCCCCACCTGGCACGACTCGGACTCCTTCGCCGCGGGCCCCGCGGCCTGGCTCGACCACGGCTTCGCGGTCGTCCGGGTCAACTACCGCGGCTCCACCGGTTACGGCCGGGAGTGGACCGACGCCCTCAAGCACCGGGTCGGCCTGATCGAGCTGGAGGACATCGCCGCGGTGCGGGAGTGGGCGGTGGGCTCCGGCCTCGCCGACCCGTCCCGGCTGGTCCTCACCGGCGGCTCCTGGGGCGGCTACCTGACCCTGCTCGGCCTCGGCACCCAGCCCGAGGCGTGGACGGTCGGCATCGCCGCGGTCCCCGTCGCGGACTACGCGACGGCGTACGCCGACGAGATGGAGGCGCTCAAGGCCCTGGACCGCACCCTGTTCGGCGGCTCCCCGCAGGAGGTCCCGGACCGGTACGAGACGTCCTCGCCGATCACCTACGTCGACAAGGTCACCGCCCCCGTCTACATCAGCGCGGGCATGAACGACCCGCGCTGCCCGATACGCCAGATCGACAACTACGTGGAGCGGCTGCGCGCCCTCGACAAGCCGCACGAGGTGTACCGGTACGACGCGGGGCACGGCTCGCTGGTCGTCGAGGAGCGGATCAAGCAGGTCCGGCTGGAACTGGCCTTCGCGCTACGCCACGTGGGCGGCTGACCCGACCGACACGGTGTCCCGGGCGCCCTCGGCGTCCCGCTCCCCCGGCTCGCCGTCCTCGGCCTGCGGGTCGGGGGCGGCGGGTCCGCCCGGCCGGCCGGAGCCACCGGAGCCGCCCGGGCCGTCTGGTCCGTCCGGCTGGTCCGGGAGGATGCCGAGCTCCGCGTCGGCGCGTGCCTCGCCCTCGCGGCGGACGAACCGGAACCACATGAAGACGACGAAGCCCGCGAAGACGAACCACTGCCCGGTGTAGCCGAGGTTCTGGAACGCCTTGAGGTCGAGGCCGCTGTTCGGCGGGGCGGCCGGGGGCACCGCCGTCAGCGGCTTCGCGGGGTGGTTGGCGGTGATCCAGCCGTTGTAGACGGAATAGGGCAGCACATTGACCAGGGAGGCGCCGCTGATGATGCCGATCTGATCGGAGGGCAGCGCACCGCTGGTGTCCACGCCGCTGGTCTCGGTCGTCTCGGGGTACTGCATGGCCCCGGTGACGGTCACCTGCCCGGCGGGCGCGGCGGGCACGCTGCGGGCGTCGGCGGCCTTGCCCGGCAGCCAGCCGCGGACCACGGGAAGGGCGGCGCCGTCGGACAGGCGCAGCGGGGTGAGGACGTAGTAGCCGTTGTGGCCGTCGAGCAGGCGGTCCGGGACGAGGAGTTGGTGCGCGGTGTCATAGCGGCCGGTGGCACTGACGATCCGCCCGCTGTCGTCGCTCCCGACCGCGGAGCCGGTCTTCGGCAGCACCCGCGCCAGGGGCACCGGCGCCGCGGCGGCCACGCGCTTCTCGTCGTGCTCGGCGCTCTTGTGCTGGTCGACCCGCATGTCGAACCGGCTGAGCTGCCAGCTTCCCATGAACACGCAGACCGGCACGGCCAGCAGTGCGAGCAGGCTGACCGCCAACCAACGCGGAGTGAGCAGGAACCGGTACACGCCACCACGTTACGGGGCGGGTCCTGGCGGGCCGCAACCGCCCCCGACCGGCCCGGGCACGGCCGCCGCCGCGGGAGGCTCGCGCCTGCTCAGGGGCCTGGTCCGGCGTTCCCGTCCCCCGGTTGCCGATCCGGTCTTCCGGTCCAGCGCCCCGGTCCGGGGGTCCCGGCCGGCGCTCCGGCCCACGCGTGATCCGCGCCCCCGGCCCACGTACGCGGGCCGCGGGGGCTGGGGGGCGCCGCGGCTACGGCGCGGTGGCGAGCGCCTCCGCTATCGGAGGCGTCGTGTAGACGGTGCCCGCGCAGGCACCCTGGATGACCGGGCCGGCGACGACAGGCGCGCCCGCCGCCGGGGTGTGGTCCAAGGTGACGCTGGCCGGCGCGGAGGTGGGCGGGACGCCGCCGGCCGGCTGGACGTTGCCGCTCGACGAGTCCGAGCCGGAGTCCGTGCCCTGGTCGCTGCTGTCCGAACCGGTCGAGGACGGTGTCGGCGTCGAGGAGGTGGGCGGGGTCGTGGTGGCGACGCAGCCGGTCGTCCCCGAGGTGGGCACCCAGGCGAAGGCGACCTCGTAGTCCTGGCCGGGGCCGAGCACGATCGGGGTCTCGGCCATGACGGCGGGCAGGCCCGTCGCCGGGTCGCCCTGGGTGTGGCCGACGACCTGGATGGCGGCCTGCTCGGCGGAGCCGTGCGCCACGGCACGGATGACGCCGCCGCTGGGCACCGTGCACGGGGTGCCGGAGACGTTGGCGACGCGGAACCAGCCGTAGACGCGGCCGTCGGCGTCGGGGCTGTCGGCCTCGCTGAGGCCCTGGCCGAGCTGGGCACTGGAGCAGTCGGGCGCCGGGGCTCCGCTGCCGGACGGGGTGCTCCGGGGGCCGGTGGGCGTACCGGCGGTCGGGCGGTCCTTGTCGGGCCGGTGGGTGGCCTTGCCCGACGGGTCCGCGGCGTCGCCCTTGCGGTGACCGCCGGCGTCGGGGGTGACCGTGTACGAGCTGCCGACGCCGACCTGCGCGGCGGTGGTGTGCCCCGACCTGCCCGCGACCCGGACGACGGCGGGCACCGCCAGGCCTACGAGGATGACAGCCGCGACGGCACCGAGCACCGCCTGGCGACGGCGCTGGCGGCGCAGCGGTACGGCCCGCCGCAGGTGTTCCAGCGCGTCAGGGGACGCGTGCAGCCCGTCGACGGCCTGGTGCATGAGGGCACGCAGCGAGGCTTCGTCGGAGGTCAGGTCGTCCAGGTCGGTGGCGCCGCTGAGGGGCGTCACGTCGTGCATGATCGGTTCGCCGACGGGATCGGCGTGGCCGGACACCGCACGGACGGGAGCCGTCGGCTCGTCGGCACCCGCGTCGGTGGAGCCCGCGTCGGTGGAGTCCGCATCCGCCGAACCCGAGTCGTCGGCAACCCCAGCCGCGTCCGCATCCGCGTCCGCCGAACCTGACGCTGCGGAACCCGAGTCGTCGGCGTCCGCCGCGCCAGGGGACGCCGGTTCGGCCGGCGTCGGCGGTTCCTGCTGCGCGGGCGCCTCGTCCCGCGTCTCGTCCTGCGGCGGCTCGTGCGGCTCGTGCGGCTCGTGCGGGGCTCGGGGGGTCTGCTCGTCCATCTCGGGTGCGTCGTCGGGGCCTTCGGGGCCGTGGGTGCCAGTGGGGCCGTTGGGGCCCTGGGGGTCGTGTGGAGGTCTCATGACGTCGCCTCCATCGCGACGCGCAGCGCCGCAAGACCACGCGAACCGTACGCCTTCACCGAGCCCAGGGAAATCCCCAGGGTCTCCGCGACCTGCGCCTCGGTCATGTCGACGAAGTAGCGCAGCACGAGGACCTCGCGCTGGCGGCGCTGGAGTTTGCGCATCGCCGCCTTGAGCTGGTCGCGCTCCAGGATCTCGTACGCGCCCTCCTCCGCGCTGGCCATGTCCGGCATCGGCTTGGCCAGCAGCTTGAGGCCGAGGATGCGCCGACGCAGCGCCGAGCGGGAGAGGTTGACCACGGTCTGCCGCAGATAGGCGAGGGTCTTCTCGGGGTCGCGGACGCGGCTGCGGGCCGAGTGCACCCGGATGAACGCCTCCTGGACGACGTCCTCGCAGGAGGCGGTGTCGTCCAGCAGCAGCGCGGCCAGCCCGAGCAGCGAGCGGTAGTGGGCGCGGTAGGTCTCGGTGAGGTGGTCCACGGTGGTGCCGACGGCCATCGCCCCTTCAGCGCCGTCGTGGTTCGCGCCGGCCACCCGCACCGGCCAGGGCGCGATCACCGGCAGACCGCCGGTCGCCGTACGCGAGGGCCGCGGAGGCGCGATCGTACCGCCACGCCGCCCGAATCCCGTCTCGATACCCCATGCCTCCGCCACGCCAGTTGGACACGCATCCCCCCGCGAGGGTTGTACGCGCAAGGCACTTCGCTCGACGGAGTGCCACATATCGCCATGCGTACCAGCTCTTCCTCAATGCCGCGCAATGCCCCACCTGCACCGACCGCCCCCGGGTCGGCGCTCGGTGTGCACCACCCTAGGGGAGCCCTGTGAGCCCCGTGGGCGTGCGTTGACACAAAGACGCTCCCCCACGGCCATCGGTTGCGGCCGAGGGGGAGCGAATGTCCGACGTCGCGGGCAACGGCCCGCCGAGCAGCCGCCCGGCTAGTGTTCTGAGTCGGGAATTCGCTTCAGATATCCGGCGAGGCGTTCGAGGATGTCCTCTGCGGTCTTGGTCCAGATGTAGGGCTTGGGATCGGTGTTCCAGGTGGCGATCCACTGGCGGATGTCGGTCTCCAGGGCCTGGACGGATTTGTGGACGCCTCGCCGTATCTGCTTGTTAGTCAGTTCGGCGAACCATCGCTCGACCAGGTTCAGCCAGGACGAGCCGGTCGGTGTGAAGTGCAGGTGGAACCGTGGGTGTGCCAGCAGCCAGGTCTTGATGGCCGGGGTCTTGTGGGTGGCGTAGTTGTCCAGGACCAGGTGCACCTGCAGGTCCGCCGGTATCTCCTTGTCGAGCTTGGCCAGGAACTTCTTGAACTCCTCGGCCCGGTGCCGGCGGTGCAGTGAGCCGATGACCTTGCCCGTGGCGACCTCCAGTGCGGCGAACAGGGTGGTCGTGCCGTGCCGGACGTAGTCGGCCGTCATCCGCTGCGGGACTCCGGGCATCATCGGCAGTACGGGCTGGGACCGGTCCAGTGCCTGGATCTGCGATTTCTCGTCCACGCAGAACACCAGAGCCCGCTCAGGCGGATCCAGATACAACCCGACCACGTCGTGGACCTTGTCGACGAAGTACGGATCGGTCGACAGCTTGAACGTCTCACTACGGTGCGGCTGCAGGCCGAACGCCCGCCACACCCGCGAGACCGTCGACTGCGACAGCCCCGTCTCCTTGGCCATCGACCGCGTCGACCAGTGGGTCGCGTCCTTCGGAGTACGTTCTAAAGTCCTGGCGATCAGGTCCGCCACCTGCTCATCGGTCACCGTGCGCGGGCCACCCGGCCTGGGCATGTCACCCAAGCCGGCGATCCGGTGCTGAACGAACCGCGCCCGCCACCGACCCACCGCATGCGGCGTCGAGCCCACCTCCGCCGCCACGTCTTTGTTCGACGCCCCACTCGAGCAGGCCAGGATGATCCGGCACCGCAAAGCCCACGCCTGCGGCGTCGAACGACGCCGCACCCACCCCTCCAGGGCAGCCCGCTCATCATCCGACAACACCAACTCGGCCTTCGGCCGACCCGTCCGCACCACAGACACAGCCTACCGTTATGAACAGAACTCCCGACTCAGAACACTAGGCCGTGTTTTGGAAGTCCCGCCTGGCCCGTGGCGCCTGGCACGCACGCTCGCTTCGTTGTCGGGCTTGTCCGAGTAGGCCCACTACGAGGACAACCCTCCGCCTTGCGATCGCACGCACCAGACGCCACGGGCCCCGCCCTTTGGGCGGACGGCGCTACTTCCAAAACACGGCCTAGCCGTTCACCAGCACGTTCAGCGGCCGGTGCCGCCGTAGACGACCGCCTCGTCGCTGTCGCTGTCCAGCCCGAACGCCGAGTGCACCGCCTGCACGGCCGGCTTCACGTCGTCGATCCGGGTGACCACGGAGATCCGGATCTCCGAGGTCGAGATCAGCTCGATGTTCACCCCCGCGTTGGACAGCGCCTCGAAGAAGGTCGCGGTCACCCCCGGGTTGGTCTTCATCCCGGCCCCGACCAGCGAGAGCTTGCCGATCTGGTCGTCGTAGCGCAGGGAGTCGAAGGCGATCACCGTCTGCGCCTTGGTGAGCGCCTCGATCGCCTTGTGCCCCTCGGCCTTCGGCAGGGTGAAGGAGATGTCGGTGAGCCCGGTGGCCGCGGCCGACACGTTCTGCACCACCATGTCGATGTTGATCTCGGCGTCCGCGATCGCCCGGAAGATCGTCGCGGCCTCGCCCGGCTTGTCCGGTACCCCGACCACGGTGATCTTCGCCTCGGTCGTGTCGTGCGAAACGCCGGAGATGATCGCCTGCTCCATCGGCCTGTCTCCTTGGGGTGGTTCGTTGCTGACCCAGGTGCCCGGAAGCCCGGAGAACGAGGAACGGACGTGGATCGGGATGTTGTAGCGGCGGGCGTACTCCACGCAGCGGTGCAGCAGCACCTTCGAGCCGGAGCTGGCCAGCTCCAGCATGTCCTCGAAGGCGATCCAGTCCATCTTGCGGGCCGTCTTCACCACCCGCGGGTCGGCGGTGAACACCCCGTCGACGTCCGTGTAGATCTCGCACACCTCGGCGTCCAGCGCGGCGGCCAGCGCCACCGCGGTGGTGTCCGAGCCGCCCCGCCCCAGCGTGGTGATGTCCTTCTTGTCCTGCGACACACCCTGGAACCCGGCCACGATCGCGATGTTGCCCTCGTCGAGCGCGGTCCGGATACGGCCCGGCGTCACATCGATGATCCGCGCCTTGTTGTGCACCGAGTCGGTGATCACGCCGGCCTGGCTGCCGGTGAAGGACTGCGCCTCATGGCCGAGGTTCTTGATCGCCATCGCCAGCAGCGCCATCGAGATGCGCTCACCGGCGGTCAGCAGCATGTCGAACTCGCGGCCGGACGGGATCGGTGAGATCTGCTCGGCGAGATCGATCAGTTCGTCGGTCGTGTCGCCCATCGCCGACACCACGACGACCACGCGGTGGCCGGCCTTCTTGGTGTCCACGATTCGGCGGGCGACCCGCTTGATGCCTTCGGCATCGGCGACTGAGGAGCCGCCGTACTTCTGCACGACAAGGCCCACGTGCGCTCCTCGCTCAGGGTGGATCAAGGGTGAATGCGGTCGGCCCATTTTAACGAGCCGCCCGCGACCGCCCCGCCCTTATCACATGCTGAGACACAGGGTTCACCAGGTGATCACCGCCATACGGAGGCGGGCGAGCACCGGGCGATCACCACGCGCACCGGGTGACCACCGCGCGCGGCGGCGCGCACCGGGCGATCACCGGGTTTTCACTGCCGGCGGCGGCGCAACCCCATCGTGCCGAGCTCCGCCTCCATCACCCGGCCCGCCTCGCGCGCCAGCTGCTCCTCGTCCTCGTCGCCGCCCGTGTCCAGGCCGTCCAGCTCGTCCAGCGGGCTGTCCTGCCGTACGTGCGCCACCAGCGACTGGAGCGCGCGCAGCGACGCGCTGACCGTCAGCCCCCAGCTCGACAGGTACGAGAACTGCCACCACCACAGCGCCTCGGACACCCGGCCGGCCCGGAAGTGCGTGAGGCCGTGGGCCAGGTTCGCCACCACGTCGGCCAGGTCGTCGGAGATCCGGCAGGCCACCGGCGTCGACCGCGGCACGTACGGGTCGAAGACCTCCGAGTACACGTCGATCGGCTCCAGCAGCGTGGCCAGCCGCTGCCGCAGGTCGTCCTCGTCCGGCTCAGGACCGGCGTCCGGTTCGTACCGCTCGTCCGGCACGATGTCCTCGTGCGCGCCGAGCCGCCCGCCGGCCAGCAGCAACTGGGAGACCTCCAGCAGCAGGTACGGCACCGCGCTGTCCGGGTCGTCGCCCTTGGCGACCTCGCGGACCGAGAGGATGAAGCTCTCGATCTGGTCGCTGATCTGGACGGCGAACTCGTCCGGTTCCTGCGGCTCCGGCGTCGGCCCCGGGGCGTCCGGCCGGCCCGGCAGGGCGCTCCCGCCCGCGGCACCGCTCCTGCCGGCGGCAGGGCCGCCCGTGCCCGTACCGCCCTTGCCCGCGGCTGCTCCCGCTCCCGCCACGTCCTTGCCCGCCACGCTCACGTTCCTACCGCTCCCGCTCTTCCTCGCCCGCGCGTCCTCGTCCACCACGGCGTCAGACATCCAGCAACCGCCTCCCTTCGAAGGCCCGCCCCAGCGTGACCTCGTCCGCGTACTCCAAGTCGCCACCCACCGGGAGTCCACTGGCCAGTCGCGTGACGCGCAAACCCATGGGCTTCACCATGCGGGCCAGATACGTGGCCGTCGCCTCGCCTTCGAGGTTCGGGTCCGTGGCCAGGATCAGTTCGGTGACGGTGCCGTCGGCGAGGCGGGCGAGCAGTTCCCGTATCCGCAGATCGTCGGGGCCGACACCCTCGATCGGGCTGATCGCGCCGCCCAGTACGTGGTACCGCCCGCGGAACTCCCGGGTGCGCTCGACCGCCACCACGTCCTTGGGCTCCTCGACCACGCAGATCACCGCGGGGTCGCGCCGCGGGTCGCTGCACACCCGGCAGCGCTCCTCCTGCGCGACGTTCCCGCACACCGCGCAGAACCGCACCTTCGCCTTGACCTCGGAGAGCGTGTGCGCCAGCCGGCGTACGTCGGCCGGGTCGGCCTGCAGGATGTGGAAGGCGATCCGCTGCGCGCTCTTGGGCCCCACGCCCGGCAGCCTGCCCAGCTCGTCGATCAGGTCCTGCACCACGCCTTCGTACACGCCGTGCCTTCCTTCGGATCTTCGGGGCCCACGGAGCTTCTGGCCTGGGGGTCGGGGGTCGGGGGTCGGGGGGTGAGGGTCGGGAGCCGGGGATCGGGGTCCGGGGCGGGGAACCGCGGCCGGACCTTGAGCGCCGGACCGAGTCGAACGGGCCGAACCGGCAGAACCGGTCCAACCGACCGAACCGGCAGAACGACGTCAGGCGGAGCGCCGGCTCAGGCTCAGAACGGCAGCCCGGGCATCCCGCCCAGCCCCTGGGCGAGCGGGCCGAGCTTGTCCTGCTGGAGCTTCTGCGCCGACTCGTTCGCGTGGTGCACCGCGGCGACCACCAGATCGGCGAGGGTCTCGGTGTCGTCGGGGTCGACCGCCTTCGGGTCGATGACCAGCCCGCGCAGTTCGCCCGCACCCGTCACCGTCGCCCGCACCAGGCCGCCGCCCGCCGAGCCCTCCACCGTCGTCTCGGCCAGCTCCTGCTGGGCCGCCGCGAGATCCTGCTGCATCTTCTGCGCCTGCTGGAGCAGCGCCTGCATGTTCGGCTGACCACCACCGGGGATCACGGAATCGCTCCTGCCTGTGCCGTCTGTTGTCTACGGGCCCTGCGAGTACTGCGGCTCTACGGGTTTTACGGGATTGCCGCGTGTTTTACGTGACAGGGCGAGCCTACGTGCTCGTACGGCCCAGCGCCCTACGCCGTACGGAGGATCGGCGCGGCGCGCACCCCTCCCCTGGTCGCACGCACCGCCGTACCCACGTCGCAGCCGTGCCCGTACGTGTACGCGAGCCGGTGCACGGGCTTCTGCGCGGGCCTGTGCGCGTACGCCCGCCGACGCCGGTGCGCACCCGCGCTCAGTCGTGGCTGATCTCCTCGATGACCGTCGCGCCGAGCCCCTTGATGAACAGGTCGTGGCCGCTGAGAGCCGGTGCCGAATCCACCAGTTCCGGGTCGTCCTCCTCGGGGATGTCGTCCTCGAGGGGCGGGGGTTCGGCGAAGGAGGAGCCGCCGGGGTACGGACGATGGTCGCCCGCACCCGAACCCATGCCCGGGCCGGCGCCCTGGCCGCCGCCGGGGCCGGGCACGGCGGTGCCGCCCTGGCCCTCCCGGCGAGGGGCGGGCGGGGCGGCGGCGGGCGGGGCCGAGCCGTACGCGGAGGGCGCGCCGCCCTGGCCGTTCGGCTGCTGACCGGTGGGCGGTCGGCCGGGGCCTTGACCTGCCGGGCCCTGGCTCTGTCCTTGGCCTTGCCCCTGGCCTTGGCCCTGTGGCGGGCCGCCCGGGCCGCCGGGTGCCTGCGTCCGAGGGGGACCGCCGCGGCCGCCACCACCCCCGGGGCCGCCTCGCCCGCCGCCGTCGCTGCCGCCGCCCCCCGGGTCGACCAGGGTCTCGATCTTCCACCTCGCCCCGGTCACCGCGCCGATCGCCTGCTTCAGCACGTCCTCGCTGTCGCCGTTGGCGAAGCTGTTGCGCGCGCCGAGGTTGTCGAAGCCGAGTTGCAGCGTCTCGCCGTCGAAGCCGACCACCCGGGCGTTGTTGAGCAGCAGAATCCAGGTGAGCCGGCGGTGCTTGACGGCCTCCAGGATCTGCGGCCACAGCTCGCGGACGCGGGAGGGGTCGCCGATGGGGCCGCTGGGCGCGGGGGTGGCCGCGGGGGCGGGCGGGGGCGCGGATGCTCCGGCCGGCGGGCCGGACGGGGGCTGGTGCGCCTGCTGGTGCGTCTGCTGGTGCGGAGGGTTCGGCTGGGACGGGCCGGCCGTGGTCGGCCACGCGCCCGGGCGGGGGGCCGGCGCGGGGGAGGCGGCGGGCGCACCCGGCGCGGCGGAGGTCGGCCACGCACCCGGGCGCGGGGCGGAGGAAGGGTCGGGGGCCGCGTCCCCGCTGTCCGGCACGGGCGGTGCCGGCGGTGCCGGCGGTACGGGCGCGGGTGGCGGCGACGCGGGGGCCGCTGGGGCCGCGGGCTGCTGCTGCGCCTCGGGCGCGGGGGCGGGAGCCGCGGGTGCGTATGAAGGTGCGGGTGCGGGTGCCGCCGGGCCCGTTGCTGTACGGCCCAGTGCGGCCCTCGCCGCCGCCGGACCGGACGGGCCCGCGGGACCGCCGCCGTACGCCGGACCGCCACCCGGACCCGCGACACCGCCGGCCTGGGCCGGGCCGCCGGGCGCGTCACCGTAGCCGGGCCCGCCGCCGGGAGCCGTCGCGGCGTTCGCCGGGCCGCCGCCGAGGCTGACCCCGCGCTCCAGCCGCTCCAGCCGCGCCTGCAACGAGCGTTCGTCCTCGTACGCGGCCGGGAGCAGCACCCGGGCGCAGATCAGCTCCAGTTGGAGCCGGGGCGAGGTCGCGCCGCGCATCTCCGTCAGTCCGGTGTTGACCAGGTCGGCCGCGCGGCTCAGCTCGGCGGCGCCGAAGACCGACGCCTGTGCCTGCATCCGCTCGACCACGTCCCGGGGCGCGTCGATCAGCCCCTTCTCCACCGCGTCCGGCACGGCCGCGATGATCACCAGGTCGCGCAGCCGCTCCAGCAGGTCCGTGACGAACCGGCGCGGGTCGTGCCCGCCCTCGATCACCCGGTCCACGATCCCGTAGACCGCCGCGCCGTCGCCCGACGCGAACGCGTCCACGACCTCGTCGAGCAGCGCCGCGTCCGTGTAACCGAGCAGCGCCGTCGCCATCGCGTACGTCACACCGTCGGTGCTCGCGCCCGCCAGCAACTGGTCCATCACCGACATCGAGTCCCGCACCGAGCCGGCCCCGGCGCGCACCACCAGCGGGTACACCCCGTCCTCGACCTGGATCGCCTCGTGGCCGCACACCTCGGCGAGGTAGTCCCGCAAGGTCCCCGGCGGCACCAGCCGGAACGGGTAGTGGTGCGTACGCGACCGGATCGTGCCGATGACCTTCTCCGGCTCGGTGGTCGCGAAGATGAACTTCAGGTGCTCCGGCGGCTCCTCGACCACCTTCAGCAGCGCGTTGAACCCCGCCGACGTGACCATGTGGGCCTCGTCGATGATGTAGATCTTGTACCGGCTGCCGGCCGGCCCGAAGAACGCCTTCTCGCGCAGATCGCGGGCGTCGTCCACACCGCCGTGCGACGCCGCGTCGATCTCGATCACGTCGATCGACCCCGGGCCGTTCCGCGCCAGGTCGCGGCACGACTGGCACTCCCCGCACGGAGTCGGCGTCGGTCCCTGCTCGCAGTTCAGGCAGCGCGCCAGAATCCGCGCGCTCGTCGTCTTCCCGCACCCCCGCGGGCCGCTGAACAGGTACGCGTGATTGACCCGGTTGTTGCGCAGCGCCTGCTGCAACGGGTCGGTGACGTGCTCCTGCCCGATGACCTCGGCGAAGGTCTCCGGACGGTAGCGGCGATACAGAGCGAGTGACACGCCTCCGAGACTAGCCGGGCCCACCGACACCGCGCCCCACCCCGCGCCCCACCACGGGTCCGCCTCGGGTCCCACCCGGGTCCGACTACGGTCCTGCCGCGATCCGGCCGAGGTCTCGCCGCCCCGACACCGCCCCACCCGGACCCGAAAACACCCCCGGGCATGCGAAGACCCCCCACGCACCCGCCAGAGCCCACTTACCCTTGCTGCCTTCCGGCCCTGGGGGAGTTCAGCGAGATAGCGCCACGTGAGGGGCTGCGCCCACCCTACCCCACCCCCCGCCCTCCGAACGAGTTCGCTCCCACCCCCCTCCACCCTGTAATGTCTCCCCCGGAGGATTCGCCTAGTGGCCTAGGGCGCACGCTTGGAAAGCGTGTTGGGGGCAACCCCTCACGAGTTCGAATCTCGTATCCTCCGCCAGTGCCTCACCGGGCACGACGTCGAAGGGCCCCGCCGCAAGGCGGGGCCCTTCGACGTTCACGGCCGCACACACGCCGGCCCTCACTCCACCGATGATCAAGATCCAGGCCGTATCCGCACGGATGCGGAGGCCCCGCTGCCGCGCGGTCGTGATCGCCGCCCGCCGCCGTTCCCACAGCCGGGTACTGGCGTACGTCGCGACCCGGGCAGGTCGGTCATTCACCCGTTGCGGGAGTCTCCGCGCAGGGAGCGCGCCAACTCGGCGACGTGCTGTGCCTGGGCGGCGGTGAGGCGTCGCAACTCCCACAGCAGCGCCGCGGCGTCCGCTCCCTCCGGAGACGGCAATGACACCTCGCCCAGATCGACCCCGGTGAACGCGGCAAGTTCGCGGGCGTCGATCCCCAGCAGGACGGCGAAGTCAGTGATCAGTCTGGGGGTGAGGTCCTTGCGACCGGAGCCGATCACGCCGTACGTGGCCGCCGACAGGTAGGTCGGCGTCACGAACGCCAGGGCGTGCGCCATGCCTGACCAGCCCAGGTTGCGGTAGCGGAGCATACGGATGACCTTGTTACCCGGCTCATCGACCAGAGGCGCGAGCCCTTTCGGCGTGAAGCCCCCAGTCCTTTCCTCCTGGGGCAGCGAACGGGCTACCCGAAGGGGTTCACCGCGCATGGACGCTGGGATACGCACCACGTCCAGCAGGGCATCCCGCGCCCACCGCTCCGCTCCAACGTCCAGCGGCGCCAGGTCGTCCGGGACCGCGAGCCCCGCAAGGATGAGCAGATCGACGGTGTGGAACCCCAGCGCGGGAGCGAGCCGCCGCAGCGGTCCCTCGCCGGGCGCCGCCCCAGCAATCACCGCTCGAACATCCTCTGCGCTCAGCCCAGCGCGATCCGCCAACTCTTCGACGCCAAGCTCTCGATGGTCCAGCACCCACGCCAGCCTCGCGCCGAACCCGACATGCTCCGCCACGCCTCGCAGCCTAACGACGAACGCATGTACGGAGTCATCGGTCGCCCGAATCCAGCGTGGCCGGTGCTTTGACGCGCTGCCTCTCATGGTTGCGGTTGCGGTTCTGGTTGTGTTCGCTCGCGTCCAGGACTTTCCGCGACCCGGCCACGTCAGCGCTCCCAGTCCCGCGGGCCGGCCAGGCCCGTGGCGCGCAGGATGCGGTCTACGGTTTCCGCGAGGGTGCTGTCCGCGCCGATGACCGTCTCACCGCCACCCGGCAGCAGGTCGGCAGCGCGGTACCAGCCGCGCATCTCCGCCTCGCCGTACTCCCCCTCCTGCGGCTTCGTCGCGTGCCGGCGCAGCGTCTCCTCGAACGGCACGTCCAGGTAGTACGCGTACGTTCCGCCGCGGTGGTCGCCCGAACCCCGCCCGCAGCCCCGCCGCGACCGAGGACTTCCCCGACGCGCTGTTGCCCCGCACCACGACCAAGACTGTGTCACTGCTGCCCGTTCCCACCCCCGGCACGCTAACGGCCTGCACCGACACCGCCCGTGAGCAGCGGCGCGTCCACGAGTCGATCGTGCGCTTGGAGTTGTGCGGCCGAATGCCATCCATTGCTGTGAGGGCTCGATGACACGAGTCGGATACCGTCGGACGGGCAGGCAGAGACGGCACGCGATGATCTTTTCGTGTCGCCGACACCTCGCGGCACGTCATGGAACGAACCTGGAAAGTGGTGGCGGAATGCCGTCGTCCGAAGCCGCGCTCGGGCATGGGGGATTCACCTCGGCGCGAGCGCATCAGGTGGCGGCGGAGGCATGCCGCGCCGTGGGATTGGACGCTGACGGCGCCCGCCTGATCCGGCTCGGCGAGAACGCGTTGTTCCGGCTGGTCCGACGCCCGGTGATCGTACGGATCGCGCGCTCCGAGGAGTACCGGGAAGCGGCACTCCTGGAAGTGCGGGTCGCGCGGTGGCTCGCGGCCGAGGGGTTTCCCGCCGCGCGGATCGTGGAGGACGTCGAACAGGCCGTCGTGGTGTCCGGCCACCCGGTCACGTTCTGGCACCTGATCGAGGAAGGCGACCGGGAAGCGACGTACGGTGAGCTCGGCGCGGTGCTGCGCGACCTTCACGCGTTGCCGGTGCCCCGTGGCCTGGATCTGCCGCCGTTCGACGCTCTGGGCCGCTCGGCGCTGAGGATTGAGAGGGCCGTCGGTATCCCGGAGGAGGACCGCGACTTCCTGCGCAGACGCCGGGTCGAACTCAGCCGCCTGATGGCGAAGTTGGACTTCGAGCTACCCAGCGGCCCGGTTCACGGCGACGCCCACACGAACAACCTGATGGTCGATCCCCAGGGTCGTGTCCACTTGATCGACTTCGAGACCTTCTGCCGCGACCACGGTGAATGGGATCTCATGGTCGCGGCTCACGAGTACGACCGTCTCGGGTGGGTGTCCGACGAGCAGTACGCGGCGTTCAGTGGTGCGTACGGCCGTGATCTGCGGGAGTGGCCGGGCTTCGAGACGCTGTGCGCGATCCAGGAGTTCAAGATGACCACCTGGCTCATGCAGAACGTCCGGGTGAGCGCGGAGACCGCCGCGGAGTACGGCCGGCGCATCGCGTCGCTGCGGGATGACCACGCACCACGCAACTGGCAACCTGGATAGGCCCGTTACTCGTCGTCCTGCTCGGCGAGCGCGAGCCGCACATGCTCGTTGAAGTCGCACACGACGGCGCTCGACGCGTGCGGTGAGATCTTCCGCTGGAACTCGGCGACGTAGTGCCTGAATCGGGCCGACTGCACGGATTCCCCTTCCCGCACTGCCGTCGTGGGGGTGTCGACAGCGGCGTCCACGTCGCCGTTCAGGTACTGGCTCTGCGCGAGGACCATCCGGCAGAACGCGAGCGTGCGGGCGTATTGGGGCGCGGTCTTCTGGACGGCGAGTTGCGCGAACCGGAGGGAATCGGTGGGACGTTCGAGGTCGCGGAAGCAGTGCGAGAACTCGCCGATCGGCTCGGCCTCGTCGAAGTAGGCGAGCCAGTCCGGGTCGGTGGCGGATTCCGCCTGTTCGAAGTGGCGCTCCGCCTCGTTCATGGCACGCGAAGCCCCGACGAGGTCATGCGAGTTGGCCAGGGCACGCGCCTCATGGGCGGCGAACATGGCGCGGGCACGGGGAGTTGTTCTGTGGCGGCCTCCTTCGACAGCCGCACGCGCGAGCCGGGCGGCTCTCGGGCGTTTTCCCAAGTAGTTCGCCTGATGGCTCATGTTGGCGAGGATCGTGGCGCCCATCATGCGGTCGTCGGTGATCTGAGTGAGGCGGAGCGAGGCGAGCAGGTAGCGGTTGGCCAGGTGGTGGTTGCCGACGTCGTAGGCGGTCCACGCCAGGACTTCGCCCATCTCGGCCGCCGCGGTGAAGAGTGCCTGCCCGACCTTCTCGGAGTAGCCACCGTTCAGCAGTGGCAGGACCTCCTGGCGGAAGTAGTGGCGGAGCGCGGCATGGCCGTGGCCGCCGCCGAAAAGGAAGTCCAGCCGCATGAACATCGCGTTGGCCGTGCGTACGGCTGCCACATCCCGCATGCCGATGCGCCGGGACGTAGCTCCGCCGGTCGGCAACCCGTCCGGGCGCGAGACGATCCAGGACAGGACGGCGGAGTCGACCTCGTTGTCGCGCAGCAGCTCCTCGGCGGGCGGCTTCTCCTCCGGCCGGAGTTGCGTCAGGCCGTCGAGGACGCCGAGCGCGTCGGCGAGGGAGGCGGCGTAACTGGTTCCGATAGGTGCCGGCCTGATCGTAAGTCCGGCGAAACCGAGGTCGGAAGCGGTGATCCGGCGGCCTAGCTTGGCGCTGAGCGCTTCGGCCACGTAGGCCGCGTTGTCCGCCTGGATGCCGGCGCCGTCGAGCCAGCGCTGCACCGACACGTGCGTGGTACCGGCGCGTACTCCGTGTCGCATCGCGACATCGCGCACACGGCGGGCCAGGCCCTTGTTGGACGCGCCGGCCTCCGCCATCAGCATGGCAAGCCGGTGGTTGGGCTCTCTGTCCATGATCCCCCTGCCATCGAACGGTGACGGCACGTGGCAATGCTGTCACGCAGCGACGGCGCGCGGCAGGGGGTTCATCGGCGAACCCCCTCTCCGCGCGCCGAACCTCCCGTACACGCGAACTCCCCGATGAACGCTGCCGCTTGGCCTCGCACGGCCGTTGACTTGCGGATACGCCGAAGCGGCCGGACGCCGCCAGCGCCCGTCCCGTGAGCAAGGAGGTGAACCGATGGCTTCCGCAAGTCACCACAGCCGACTCGATCTGACCTGTGAGCCCAGTGCGGTCCCGCACGCCCGTCGCCATGCCCGCGACGTACTCCGCACGTGGGACGTGCCCGGTGACGTCCTGGACGACGCACTCGTCGTCGTGACCGAGCTGGCCGCCAACGCGGTCCGGCACACGGGTGAGGGCAGCCGCGCCCCGGAGCAGGGCCTCGCAGCAGCACCCGTATGCGCCGTGGATCTGCGCACCCACGAGGAGTGCCTCTACGTGGCCGTGTACGACGAGAGCCGACGAGCTCCCGTGCTCCGGATTCCGTCCGACAAGGCGGAGAGCGGTCGGGGTCTGCACCTCGTCGCCGAGCTGAGCGGCGGCACGTGGGGGTTCCTCTACACCGCCGGCCCACCCGGAAAGTTGGTATGGGCGTGCTTGGCGCTTCCGTCGTCGTGGGTGAGGCCGCGTGCAGACGCGTGCGGAGGAGCACCTCACACGGCGCGGCCACGGGCCATATCCCCGTGCTCGCTCTCCGGTGCGGTCACGGGAGTGAGCGCGTGAGCCCGCACTCGGACGTTGCAGCGGCTCTCACCCCGGACGTCCTGTCGCCACCGCCTCTCGGCATCGACCCGCGCACCACAGCAAGGAAGCGAACCACGATGACCACCGCCCCCGACCAACTCGCCGACGGTGCACACGAAGCCGACTTACCGCGCTCCGGTGCCGCGCGCCGCTGGCGGATCACGACCCTCGACGGCCAGACCACCGAAGGCCACCTCCCGTACTGGGCCACCGACGACCCCAGCGAGACCGGCATCCACCGCACCGACCTGAAGGTCCGGTTGGCCGACATCACCCACCACTCCCCGCTCGCCGGCCAGACCCTCCGGGTCTACAGCCCCTCCCACCCCGGTGGCCGATCCGCCGATGTCGAGATCCTCCACGGCGGCATCGACTGCACTCCCTACGCCGAACCTCCCGACGCCCGTGTGCCGGTGGTCAACATGCGTCTGACCGACGATTGCTGGATCACCGACCTCGATCCCGAAGCCCTCGCGTCGTTCTCCGCGCAACTACGCGCGCAGGCTGACCGCTTGGACGGTGAAGTTCTGCCCGCTCTGGTCGCCGCCCGCGCCGACTGGGCCGCCCACCACACGCCGACGGCGCCCTCGGCCACGTCGGACGCCGACCGGAGCTGAGTCCGAGCCGGCCGAACCGACGAGTCCCCTTCCGTACGAAAGCGGTGATTCCCCTTGCCCTTCTTGAAGCTCCACGGAGCCGGCAACGACTTCGTCCTCCTCTCCCGCCCCGACCCGGACGGCACCACGAACTGGACAGACACAGCACGGCACTTGTGCGCACGCCGGACCGGCATCGGAGCAGACGGCCTGGTGCTGACGGCCGTGACGTCCACCGACCCGCTCGTCCTCGACGTGACATGTCTCAACGCCGACGGCTCCGTCGCGACCATGTGCGGCAACGCCTTGCGGTGCGTCGCTTGGTGGGCCGCTGCGGAGTACGGCCGCCGGTCGGTGGAACTGGTGATGGACGGTGTGAAGCACCAGGCGCTGGTCGAGGACGACGAGGTGTGGGTCACGGCCGAGGTCGGCGAGACGGCGCTGCGACGTGTCGAGGGAGTCATCGACGGCCGGCCGTTCTGGTACGACGCCGCGCACACCGGTACCGAGCACGTCGTAGCGGTGGTCCCCGACGTCGACCGCGTCGACACCGACCGCTGCGGCCGGATGATGCGCCACCACCCGCAGCTCGCGCCGCTCGGCACGAACGTCAACTTCGTCCAGGTCACCGGTCCCGACGACCTGCGCATCCGCACCTACGAGCGCGGTGTGGAGGCCGAGACGCTCTCGTGCGGCAGCGGCGCGGTCGCGGCCGTGGTGATCGCCCGGCTGCGAGGGCTCGTCACCGACGGACAGGCCACTGTCCACAACCGCTCGGAAACACCGCTGCGGGTGCGTCCGCATGCCGAGCGCCACAGCACCTTCTGGGTCGGCGGCCCCGTCACCCAGGTCTACTGAGGAGAACTCACATGACCCCGTTGATCGACTTCCGTGACCGCGCGGCGGTGCGCCGAGAACTCAGCACTTTACGGAAGTGGCAGGACGGTCTCGCCGCACCGCTCAAAGTGGCGATGGTCTACGGCGGGCTGTCCGCCGAGGACCGCCTCTACCTCGCCGAGAGCCCCGTCGAGCAGCGCTCCGACACCGCGCTGCTCCGCTCGCTCGCCGCGATCGGCGCGGACGTCACCGTCCTCGACCCGTGCGACGCCGGCTTCGTACGCTCCCTGCCCGCCTTCGACGTCGCGCTGCCGAACCTGCACGGGCCGTACGGGGAAGACGGCCGGTTGCAGGGGCTCCTCGACTACCTGCGCGTCCCGGTGTGCGGAAGCGACGTCGCCGCGTCGGCGGTGGCGGCGGACAAGGCTCTGTGCAAGCGGTTCATGCGCGGGCTGGGCGTTCCGACGCCGTCCTGGCACACCTGGAGGCCGGGCCAGAAGCTCAAGTGGGCGGGCGCCACGGTGATGGTCAAGCCCGCTCTCGGCGGGTCCAGCGTGGGAATGCGGCTGGTCCGGCAGGAGAGCAAACTCGCCGAGGCGTTGGAGTACGCGTGGTCGTGCGACCCCTCGCAGGTCCTGGTTGAGGAGTACGTCTACGGGCGGTCCGTGACCGTCGGAGCACTGCAACTGCCCGGCGGGCTCCTGCTCTTCCCGCCGCTGGCAACCGAGGTGGCCGACGCGGAGTTCTACGACGCCGCCGCCAAGCTCGACGCCGGCGCCACCGGGGGCGTGACCGTAGGGCCCGCGGACCTACCCGCATCCGTCGAGGCCGAGGTGCTTCGGCACGCGCGGGCGTTGTGGGACGGGCTGGGCTGCCGCGGCTGGGCCAGGATCGACTTCCTCGTCACCAAGGTGGGGCAGCCGTACGCGCTGGAGGTCAACACCACCCCCGGCATGTCCGTCGGATCGAACTTCGCCGTCGGCGCCGAGGCGTGCGGGCTGCGCCATGCGGATGCCGTCCGGGCCGTCCTCCGTGAGGCGCTGACCCGCCGCCCGTACGATGTGCCCCTGCCCACTCCCGCGCTGGGTACCGAGGACGCCGAGGACCGCACCCGGGAGCCTGCCGTCTGATTCGCCGCCGGGAGTAAGCGTGCCGCACGTCCACCAAGTGCCCATGTGCCGCCAGCTCATCACCCCGCAGGAGTGGGAGGAGCACGGCGGGTGGGCGCTCGGCGACCGCGAGGAGTGGTCGGACCGGGCGTGCGGCATGGCCTGCCTGCGGATGATCCTGCTCGCATACGGCCGTCCGGCGCCGACCGTCACCGAACTGCTGAAGCTCGCCGTCAAGCACGAGATCATGACCCCGCGCGGCGCCGCGCACGCGGGGCTCGCCGACCTCGCCGCGTCCTACGGTGTCCCGGGCCGGGCTGAACCCGTCGCGGCCGAGGACCTTCCCGAACGGCTCGCCGCCGGACCGCTGATCATCTCGATCACCGGCCAGTTTCCCGAAGACGGCCGCCGGGGCGGCCACTTGGTCATCGCCCGCGGATACGAAGACAGCGGCGACGCCGGCACCGGTCCGCTGATCCTCACCCGCGACCCTTCCCTCTGGGGCCAGACCCACGACCGCCTGCCCCTGGCTCGGGTAGCGGCCTCGTACACCGGCCGCGCGATCACCTTCCCGCCCCTACACCGATTCCCGGCCGCCACCGAACAGACCGAAGACGCCCCACCGCACGAGAGGACCGCCACCACGTGATCAAGCTGACGCTCGCCGAGATCGCCGACGCCACCGGGGGAACCGTCCACGACACACCCGACCCCGAACAGGTGCTGGTCACAGCCCCGAGCGCCAGCGACTCCCGCGACGTCCGCGCCGGCGGCATGTTCGTCGCCGTATCGGGAGCACGGGTGGACGGGCACCACTTCGTCGGCCAGGCGATCGCCGCCGGCGCCTCCTGCGTCCTGGCCACCCGCCCCGTCGGCGCACCCGCCGTCGTCGTGGACGACGTCACCAACGCCCTCGGACAGCTGGCCCAGCACGCGCTGACCCGTACCGGCGCGCAGATCGTCGCCCTGACCGGCTCCGCCGGAAAGACCACGACCAAAGACCTTCTCGCCCAGGTCCTGGCCCGCCACGGCTCAACCGTCGCCACCCCCGGCAGCTTCAACTCCGAGATCGGGCTGCCGCTGACCGTCCTGCGCGCCGACGACACCACCCGGTATCTGGTGCTGGAGATGGGCGCCCGCCACCGCGGCGACATCGCCTACCTCACCGGCCTCACCCCACCCCGCATCGGCATCGTCCTCAACGTCGGCTCCGCCCACGTCGGCGAGTTCGGCAGCCGCCAGGCCATCGCCGAAGCCAAGAGCGAACTCATCCAAGCGCTCCCACCAGCGTCGGAGGGCGGCATCGCCATCCTGAACGCGGACGACGACCTGGTCGCGGCGATGGCCGACCGCAGTAAAGCCGCCGTGACCTACTACGGCACCGCCCCGACCGCCACCATCCGCGCCACCGACATCCACCTGACCGCCGGCCGCGCCGCCTTCCACCTCCACACCCCCGACGCCACCGCCCCCGTCACCCTCCAACTCCTCGGCGCCCACCAAGTCCACAACGCCTTGGCCGTGGCAGCCGCCGCCCACAGCCTGGGCATGGCCACGGATGCCATCGCCAAGGCATTGAGCGCCGCCGCCCCCATCTCCGCCGGCCGCCTCCAGGTCATCGAGCGTCCCGACGGCACCACCATCATCAACGACGCCTTCAACGCCAACACCGAATCCACCCGCGCCGGCCTGGAGACCCTCGTTGCCCTCGCCCAGGGCCGCCGCACCATCGCCGTCCTCGGCGAAATGAAGGAACTCGGCGACACGGCCGTCGAAGCCCACCAAACCATCGGCCGCCTCGTCGCAGAGCTCGGCATCCACACCCTCGTCACGATCGGCATGTCCCCCGAGATCACCGCTCTCGCGGCAGCCGCCCGCACTGCCAACCCCGCCCTGACGACCGCCACAGCGGACAACGCCGACACCCTCCTGAACGCCCTCACCCCCCTCCTCGCCCCGGGCGACGTCATCCTCATCAAAGCCAGCCGCTCCGTGGGCCTCGAACACTTCGCCGACAAGCTGTACAGCGAAGGCTAGTCCGACCTAAGCCTCGATCTGCCGGAGTGTGTCCAGGGCGCGCTCCGGGCCGGCCGAGCAGCATGTGCCTCGGCATCAAGACCCATAGCTACGAAGAGCGGCCAGTGAGAGGCACCAACTCCGGCCGCCTTTCGCTCTTGGTCTCTGCCTCGAGAATCAGTCAGTTGCTGGTAGCGGCGTCACCTGCGGGTCAACCGGCTGGCCCAGGGCGATTTCAAAGTCGGGTTGATCTTGTAGGCGTGCTGGTCGCGGCCGTGTGAAGGAGCCTGGCGGGTGCGCTACCAACGCAACGAAGCTCCCGTTGATGCGGGTGGCCTTGCCAAGTCGCCTGCGCCAACCGGAGCTTCGATGTGCCGTCAGTCTGCCACCGTCTGCCTGATCAAGTCGCCTGTCCGTCAGCATCGTGTGACCGGCCCGCTGGCGACACGGCTGCGGACGCCGGCCGACCCGCGTCACCGGCGCGGGAAGCGCCACCCGTTCGTGAGCGTCATGCTGGTGGCCTGCTCGGCCGTGGTAGCCGGGGCCTGCTCCTTCGCCGCGATCGGCCAGTGGGCACGCAACGCCCCACAGGACACCGTTGCCCGGCTGGGCGCCCGCACCGTGACTGCGTTCGGTGCCCGCCTGGCACCGAGTACGGCCACCATCCGCCGCCTGATCATCCGCACCTGTCCCGGCGGCCCGGCCGACCTGCCGGGATACAACCCGGCCGGCACGAACGCCCTGGCCGTGGACGGCAAGAGCGCCCGCAGCTCACGTCATGCGGACACCCCGGCCGCGCACCTGCTCGCGGCGATGACCGGCACCGGCATGACGGTCACCCAACTGCGCGTGCCGGACAAGACGAATGAGATCACCTGCTTCGCCGCGCTGCTGGAACCCTACGACCTGACCGGGGTGACGGTCACCGCCGACGCTCTGCACACGTAACGTGACCACGCCCGCTTCCTGGTGGAGACCCGGAAGGCGCACTACGCGTTCACGGTGAAGAAGAACCAGAAGGGCTTGTACGAGCAGCTTCGGATTCTGCCATGGGGCGAAGCGACAGCGAAGTTCCACGACCGCTCCACCGGCCACGGGCCACGGGCGCCGGGAGACCCGCGCGGTGCAGGCGCTGACCATCACCGAACCCGGCGTCGACTTCCCGCACGCTGCCCAGGCCGCGAAGATCGTGCGCCACCGCACCTCGTCCAAGACCGGCAAACGCACCCGCGAGACCGTCTACGTCATCACCGACCTGACCAGCCGCCAGGCCGCTCCTGAGCACATCGCAAAGATCGTGAGGTCACAGTGGGTGATTGAAAACCGGCTCCACTTTGTGCGGGACACCGCCTTCCGCGAGGACGCCTCCAAGGTCCGCACCGGATACGGGCCGGAGAACATGGCCACTCTCCGCAGCTTCGCCATCAACCAGCTCCGCGCCGCCGGCCACACCAACATCGCCGCCGGATTCCGCGAGATGCCCCTCCACCCCTTCGAGCGGCCACTGACCCTCCTCGGGCTCAGCTGACCAGCACCGATCCAAGACCACCAGACTTTGCAATCGCCCTGACGCCGTGCCGCCTCGGGATGACCACCATCAGGCCGACCCCACGAATTCAACGTCAATAATCAAACGAAGAGAGTTGACTCTTCCAAGCTATTCGAGTGCTGGTAGTTGGTGGCGATCAAGTCCAAGCTGCCGCGCTTCGCTGACTGAAGGTTGATGTCACGCCGAGTGACCATCCTTGTCAGGTGGAACTCACCGAAGATATCCCGACTGAGTGGAGTGTCGCTATTAGATAGCGTGACATGCACCCCCCGCTCGCCAGCCGCGCGCATAGCGGCAGCGAGTCGCCGATGATCCTCTTCGCCAAACTGCTCAGCCGTGTATCGCTTAAAGTCCGAGAAGCCCCCAGCGGGGATGTAAGGCGGGTCGAGATAGACCCAGTCTCCAGCCTGCGCCTCATCTAGCGCTGTTTCGAAGTCTCGCTGCTGAATCTCGACTCCTTGCAGGTTCCGCGCAGCTTCGAGGAGGGTCTTGCGGTTGTAGTAAGGACGGTCGTACTCCCCGTAGGGAACGTTGAACATTCCTTTGCGATTGACTCGCCACAGCCCTCTGAAGCCAGTCTTGTTCAGGTAGATGACGCGGGCCGCTCGCTCGGCATCGGACAGCTCCAGGGAGTTCTGCGCCCGGAGATCGTTGAAGAATTCCCGATTGTTCGGCATCTCATCGAGCAGGGACATGATCTTCTCAGGATCGTGCGAGACCTGCTGAAAGCAGATCACGAGCTCCTGGTTGGCATCCGAGAGTGACGCCCGTGCCGGCCCGAGCTCGAAGAAGACCGCCGCGCTGCCCATGAACGGCTCAAAGTATCTGCCTGTGAACGGCGGCGCGATGGAGACGAGCTGGTCCGCGTAGCGAGTCTTGCCGCCCGCCCACTTCAGGAAGGAGCGAGCCTCACCCACGCGGATGCTACTCATCGTCTGTAGACCTATCGTCATCACGCCGGGCAGTCTACAAGAATTGTGGATGATCGAGACGCTCTGGCGAGGTTTGGAAGCCGGGTAAGGAAGCTACGGGAAGCGCATGGCCTCTCACAAGAGGAGCTCGCCGAGGCTGCCCATCTCCACCGCACATACATAGGGAGCGTTGAGCGGGGGGAGCGCAACATCAGCTTGATCAACATCCATCGCATCGCGCGTGCCCTCCGCGTACCCCCAGGGGAACTGCTGGCAGACGAGGGCGAAGGCGAGTCCGTTGAAGCGTGACATCGATCTTGCAACCCCCCACTGGGGTGATCCGTTCTGGAACGTGCAGCGCATGGTCGTTGAGCAAGCATCGCGACGTCGAACTAGCCCGACCACTCCGGGCGAAATCATGACGCTGCTTGAGCGCGCTGGCACCCAGGCGGCGGACGTGCTCGTCACCTACCTGGCCACCCGGGAGAGCCTGCTCAACCAGCTCGCCGACTACTGCCGCGTACGGGAGCAGGTCACCGCGGAACACTTCTCCCTCTTGCGAAGCGAGGAGGAGGCCATAGAGGAGCTTCACAGCGTCTCGGAGGAAGCTCCCCAGAGCTACAGGGTGCAGCTGGCTGGACACCACAAGTCCCCCAAGGCCGTCGTGGGCACGATCGGCGCGATCACCACTCTTGAATGCATGCAGGCCGGAATGACGGTAGACATCGACCCCCAAAGCCGAGCCGCCTTGCTGTCCGACAAGCATATCTGGGTATCCCCTCGACGGCTCGACGGTGCACTCCCGAGCCTTTTCAACCCTGTAGCCCTCTGGGAAATCAAGGAGTACTGGGGAAAGACCAGCGGCGGCTCAAAGATGTCGGACGCCATCTACGAGCTGCACCTTGTGGGCCTCGAAGTCCGTGCATTCGAGGAACAGTTCGGCATCCACGTCAATCACTACGCGATCATTGATGGCCTGGCACAGTGGACAGCCAGGAAGGCTGACTTCCGCCGAGCGATCGACCTTCTCTACATGGGACTTCTCGACGAGCTGATCATCGGCAAGGAAATTCTCATCGAATGGCCTCGCATCATCCGGGAGAACATCACCAGCGCTCAAGTCCGCGGAGTTTCCGCTGCCCCTGCCCAAGAGGCGCCGGGCATGCTCTTTAGCTGAGTAGGGCCGGGGAAGGGCGTGGTTGCCGTTAGTCCGTTTCCCATCCCCCGGCGCTTCAAACCGTGCGTGCAGTTCTCCCGCACACGGCTTTCTGGCATCGTTCACCACCTGGCATGCGCTGTCGTGGCCCTGCGAGCTCCTGAGGAGGGCGGGAATGAACACGCCGCCCGCCATGCAGCGTGGGCGATCAGCATCTGGGGTCCTGGTCGACCCCAGTCAGTGAGGCCGGCCGACACCTCGCACGCCGTGTCTCGCCCGACGGCATCTGGGCCAGTTGACCGCCGAGCCTGCCGACCAGGCAGGCATGCATCAGGGCGGCTTCAAGTTCCTGGTAGGAGTGGGTTGTCGGTGATGCCCCAGATCCAGCGGGCGTGTTCGGGTGCGTCCCGGATGACTCGGGTGGTCTTGGCGATGTTGTCGGCTCCCGGCAGTCGTAGCCTGCCGATGGCCAGGTTCCGCAGAGCGGCCATCGCCCGCGGCGCGTTGCCGGTGTGGACGGTGGAGGTGTCCTTGAGGTTCCCCCGCTGTGCAGCTGGCGTAGACACCCTGATGATCACCGGTCTCGTGCCTGTGCTGTTGCCACGTCAACTCCCGATGGGCGCAGACGATCTACGCGATCCCGGAACTTGCAACCGCCCTGGACATGCATGGTCTCAGTCTTGGTCTCATTCGCCCCCGTCCGGCCACGTTCAGCCGCCACTCGGTCGGGCATTCCGTCCCACGTCAGGAGGACGTGGACCCCGGCGGAAGTCGATTGGGAGAATTGGAAAGCGTGTTGGGGGCAACCCCTCACGAGTTCGAATCTCGTATCCTCCGCCAGTGCCTCACCGGGCACGACGTCGTTGGCCCCCGCTGCTCGCAGCGGGGGCCAACGACGTGTTCGTGGCACCGGTCACTGCCGCCGCACGTAATCCGGCGGTTGACTGGTGCCTACGATGACGCAGAACGCGTTCTCGCCGCCTGCCCGGGCGGCCCGCTTCCGGCGGTCCGACGCCAGGTCCGGGCCCGGGCCTCGGAACCTGACTGCGCTGCCTACAGCCCGCCGCTCGGCCCCGGTTGTATCCACTTCTGTGGGCAGTCGCGGAGGGCCTTCCGAGACACCTCGCCCCCACGCGTCGACCCGTTGGACGCGCGGTCTCAGGAGTTCCGGCGAGCCGGCGACCTGCCCATGCCCGTGAGCAGGGGACCTCGGCAGCCGCTAGGAGGCCGCTGCTCTCGGGAGTCAGTTGGTGAAGTAGCCCTCGACGTCCACCACGGCGTTCACGGACTCGTGGGCGTTGTGGAGGCTGAGGTGGGTCCCCGAGAGGGGCACGTATGCGAGGACGGCGGTGGTGCGGCCGGCCATGAAGTTGAGGGTGGAGGCGTCCGGACCGGCGTTGTCGTCGTTGTCGTTGGCGGTGAGGAAGCCGTTGGCGCTGGAGCCGACGGCGGTCAGGTTGATCAGGACGCCGGTGACATTGGACGGGAGACCGGCGACTCCGGCTACGTCGAGTTGCACGCTGGAGCCGCTCGTGATGGCGCCCTTGTGCCCGCCGGTGCCGGAACGCGTGTCCAGCACGCGGACCGGCGTGATCGGGTGCAGAGGTTTGTTGAACGGCTCGGTATGGGGTCCGAACGGGACGTAGAAGCCCTCGACCGAGGCGATGAGATGGGCCGAGCCGGCGTTGTTGTAGAGGGACACACGGCCCTTCGCGTCGACCGGAACGACCACCATGGCCGCACGCGACTCCCCGGTGGCGAAGTTGAGGTTCGACGCCGTCGGTACCGCGTCGCCCGGGCGGTAGGCGGTGACGTAACTGTGCGAGGTCGCACCGGTCGCGACGACGTCCAGGACCACCGCAGTCGCCCCGTACTCAGGAGAGTTCCTCTCCGCGATGCCGGGCAGCGCGGTGAAGGTGAGGGAGGAGTTCGGGCCGACCTTGCCGAGCGCGGGCAGGCCGTCCGATTTGTCGCCCCTGGTGTCCAACACCTTGTGCAAAGGGCCCTCGTCGAGCAGGACTCCTCCGTCGTCCGCGCCGGGGGTGAGGGTGGTGTAGCCCTCGACGTCGGCGACCAGGTCGGCGGAGCCGGCGGAGACGGAGAGGGAGACTGTTCCGTCCGGGCCGATCGGGACCGTCACCAGGTTCGCCACCGTCTGGCCCTTGGCGTAGTTGAGGATCGAGGAGGTGGGCTGGGAAGCCCCGCCAGGGTAGGCAGTGATGTGCCCGCCGACGGTCGGGCGCGTGACCGTGACGTTGAGGAGCACGGAGCCGGCGTTCGCGATGGGACCGGCGCCGTTGACCTTCAGATGGACGACTTTCCCCGCGGCGACCTGCGCCTTCGGCGCGCCGAGCCCGGTGCGGGTGTCGAGGATGCGGGTCGGGCTGGTCGAGACGAACACCGGACCGACGGTGACCTTGGCCGTGGTGCTCGACGTTCGCCCGCCCAGGTCGTTCTCGTCGGCGTGGACGGTATAGGTGCCCGCCTTGGCGTAGGTGTGCTGCATGTCCTGGCAGGAGGAGGTCCCGGTCGTCACGGGCGTTCCGTCGCCGAAGTCGATCCGGCAGGAGCCGAGTTCGAACGGGTCCGTCTGCAGGGCCCGGTCGGTGACGTTCACGGCGAGCGGCTTGCTCGCGTCAAGGGCGAGCACACTGATACCGGCGGTGAAGGGTGCCTGCGGGCTGACGGACTCGACCAGTTGGCGTTCCCCGGCAAGGGCCCCTGGGGGTGCATCGGTGTCCACCGTGATCACGAAGCTGCCCCCGCTGGCGGGCAGCTTAGTGTACGTGTGCCGGACGGAGCCGGCGGTGGAGGTGACCTTCGGAGTACCGTCACCGAAGTCGTACGTGCGACTGACCGTGGTCCCCCACGGGTTGTCGTCGTGCGGGGTGACCGTCACGGAGGCTCCGACCGCGATGCGGTTCGGAGATGCGGTGGGGTAGCCGACCGCGAACGGGTTGCGCTGCTCGTTCGCGCCACGGTCGAAGTAGCCCGCCCCCGTGCCGGTGTTGGCGGTGAGCGGGTCGTCCACCCGGGGGTAGCCGAGGATGTCGGTGGCGAGTTCGCCGGGCGCGTTCGCGTCGGCCGAGTCGATACCGGGGTTGCCCTCGCCGTACCACTGGAAGCCCCTGGTACCCGCCGTTCCGCCGACCATGTCGTGGCCGCCCTGCCCGGTGGCGACCTGGAACGCGGCGACCTCGGTGTAGTCGGTGCCCGCCCAGCGGTAGACGGCGCCTCCGGCCCGGGGATAGTAGAGGTTGTAGCCGACCTTGGTAGTGGCCGTGGAGTCCGCGCCCACCTCGATCCGGCCACGGTCGAACCCGTTGTTCTCCACGGTGGTGCCGGTGGAGCCGCCGTCGACCGCGACGAGGTCGGCGAGACCGCCCAGGTTGTTGCTGGTGACGGCGGTGTCCACAGCTCCGTCGAGTGCGATGTCGCGGTCGGCGTATTCGCCTTCGTCGATGTCGTTCGTGGTGACGACGGTGCGCCGTACGCCCACGCCCACGCTGATCACGGGACTGTCCTCGTCCACGGGGAGGATGTTGTTGCGACTGATCGTCACGTCGCTGCTGCTGCCCGACACCGCGATCACGGACGCGTCCTTGGCGCCGTTGAGGTTGAACCCGTCGATCGTGACGTCGTCGGAGTCCTGCACGCGTATGGAACCGGTGGACAGCGTCACCGTCCCGTCCCGCAGGGCCACGTCGTGGACGCCGGCGAAGGCGAGCCCGGCGACCGTGAAGTCGCCCTCGATGGTGAGGGGAGCGTCAGACGTGCCCGACGACGTCACCGTGGTGGCCGGATAGTCCCCGAAGCCCGACACGAGCACCGTGTCGCCGGGCTGCGCGGCGTCGACTGCGGCCTGGAGCGTGCAGTACGGCTGCGCCTGCGTGCCGGTACCGGCAGCGGTGTCGGAGCAGGACGCGTTCTGGATGTCGACGTACCGCGTGCCCGTGTCGGCGGACGCCGTCACCGCCGCACCCGGCAGGAACCCTCCGCCGACAAGAAGCGACAGCACGGCAACGCCAACCACACGTGATCTGTGCACAGTTCCCCCCAGGGACCGCGCTCCACCGCTCGACGCGGGCGGGGTCGCCCTGGGTACCGATCGAGCGTGAGGAGAGCGCGGTAGAACCTATCAGCAGGCCCAAGGACAAGGGGAGTTGTCGAGGACGCGGGCGGGGTCTTGGGGTGGGGACGATGTTTCCGGCGGAGGGTTTTCGTGTGGGCGGCGGCGCTGGCGGGTGTCGCGGCCGGTCTGGTGCCATTGTCGGAGGTGTCGGCGGATGCGCCCCCGGCCGACCTCTACGTCGGTCAGGGCCTATCGTGCGGTGAGAGCGGGCCCGGCACGCAAGCGGTGCCGTTCTGCACGGTCCAGGAGGCGGCCGACGTCGTCGTGCCGGGGCAGACGGTGCACATCGCTGCGGGTACCTACGACCGGCTGCGAAGCGTTCGCTGATGGTGTGCAGAAGCCGAGCGATCTCGGCGCGAGCGGTTGGCGGATCAAGATCAAGCCGTGCCTCGGTGACTCGCAAGGCAGAGACGATCAATCCGGCGTGCTTCCGAAGGGCCCTTTTCCGGTGAGAAGCGAAGGGGACCGTGCTACGCCGCGAGTAGGCACGACGCACCACCTTCTTCACCGTCGCAAGCCGGAAGCTCAACTCCGAGAGGGCGGTATGAGACTTTGTGCCCGATTATTCGTTTCGTGTGGGACGAGCGGGCAGGTCGTGACGACGTCGGTCGGCTGCGGCCGGGGCTGGGTGAATAAGCCTGGCTCGGTCTCCGTCAGGATTCCGAGGTCGGCCAGGCGCGTACCGGCCCTGATGGCCCTGACCGAGGGATGCGCGGCCTTCCACGCGGCGATCACCGGCTCGACCAGCGCCCACCGCTCGTCGCTCACATCGCTCCTGTAGGGCTTGCGCTCGCTCACGACGTCCAGCCCAACACGCCCATGTCCGCCGACCGGCCGGGATTCCACACCGCCACACGTTCAGGTGACGACAAAACTCCTATTCACTCTCATTCCGCCCTCTGAATTGACGGATGATTTCCAGATCGGGGCATGGAACCCCGCCGTGCCCGAGGGCACGGCGGGGGCGGATTCCGGGGAGTCCGGGAGGGAAATCAGGCGGCGCCCTCAAGCAGCCAGACGCTGCAGGCATTCAGCTGGTCAGCGCCCTCGAAGCGGGCGACCGTGACACCCATGTCGTACATGCCGTTGGGGTCGGTGGCGCTGCTCACCCAGTCGCCGGCCGTGCCGTTGCCGGACGTGACGGAATGCCACTGGTACAGGGTGGTGGTGGCCAGGCCCGGGCCCTTGCTCATGAAGCGGATCTGCACATGGTGGCCGTCGGCCAGCGTGTCCTTGAGCTCGATTTCGACGTTGAGCTTGGTGACGCCGGGTGCCCAGTTGGACGCGTAGACAAAGCCGTCGGCTCCGGTCGTGCCGCAGCCCACCTCCATGGCGGACGCGGACGCCGGGGTGGCGCCGAGCACGACGGACGCCATGACGGCGACGGCGCCGAACACCGATGCCTTGGTGATCCTTTTCATGAGATTCCCCTCCCTGGTGATCTGACGATCGAGAGAAGTGAACTCGTACGTGATTGCCGCGTCAAGCCCGAAATGACCGCTGGGCAGGAATACGTCGCACGCCACAACGGGACACGCACGCACGGGAATTGGTCCATCACCAGCCGTTGCGCAAAAGGAATCCCGGATTCAGCTTGAACGCGATGGTCCGATGCGTAGACGTAAACCCATGACGTTCCTGTCGTGGCTGCCGTTCATCCGGGCTTGGACGGAGTCGCCGGCGCCGTCTCGCCTGGAGCGGGCACGCTCACTGCTGAGGCGGCCGACGGACACGTACGGCATCTCACCAGCAGAGTGGGCAAGGCTCGCCGATTTGGTCAAGGAGCGTGAGGCGGCAACGACCGTCATCGTGGCCTCGTGGCTGTTGCCAGGGCTCATGGCCATGGCCGCATGCGTTCCCTTGTTCCCACCGCTTGGGCCTGTCCCGATGCCTGTGTTCGTGCTGTTCTGGCTGCTGGCTGGCCTGGCTCCAGGCCTGGGCTTCTACGTCCTGACGCCGTCTCCGCGATCATCGTTCCGGCGCCGGCCGCCCCGGCGATTGCACTGGTGAGGCGATTCGGCGCGCCAGGGCGCCCCTTGCTCGAACCATCGCCACCACACCCTCCGTCCGAGAGCGTCCCCTCCGTAGACCCACGCTCCCGGCAGCTTGCGCCGACCCCAGACGGGGTTGCAGTTCGGGTTGCAGTCGGCAGTTTCGGGCCTGCGACTCCTGGACCACACTCGGGAGCCGGCGCCGCCGCCGGAGAGGATCGGGCGAACGCGTGCGAGCGTGTCCGGCCGCCTCCGGCCGTGGAGAGAGATGGCCCTCCACCCCTTCGCTGGCCGCCGCGGCCCCGTGGCTTCGGCGGACGGGGCCGTCAACCCGTGGGTTGACGCGGTGGACCAACCCTGGGTCAACCCGACGGCTGACGTCGCGGCGCTGCGCGGACGGCAGTCTCAAGGGCATGACGACGACTGATTACCTCATCTCCGCGGTCCTGATCCTTCTGGTGCTCCCGCAGATCCACGGCACCCGGGTCACCCTGCGCACCGCGATGCTGCCGGTGGTGTGCGTCGCGGCGGCGGCCGCGTACTACCTCAAGTCCTTCCCGACCGGGGGCCACGACGTGCGGCTGTACGTCGTCGGCGCGGCCGTCGGCGCGGTACTGGGGCTCGCTTGCGGCGCGACCACTCTGATGAGTCGCGGCTCCGACGGTGTCGCGTTCGCCAAGGCGGGGGTCGCAGCGGCGGCGTTCTGGATCGCGGGGATGCTGCTGCGCTCCGGGTTCGAGTTCTGGTCCGCGCACAGCGGTGCGGTGCACATCGCGCGGTTCAGCCGCGACCACATGATCACCAGCTCCGACGCGTGGACCGTCGCGCTCCTGCTGATGGCCTTCGCCCAGGTCCTGGCCCGGCTCGTCGTGATACGGGCCAGGGCGCGCCGGGTCACCGCGAGTGCCGCGACCGCGACCGCACCGACCCGGGGCTGACTGCGTGGACACGGGATCGGGCCCGCGCCCGGCCCGCCCCGTGACCCGGACCCGCACCCCGCGGGCCGGGTCACGGTACGTTGCGGCGCCTCCCAAGCGCCGCCCTATCCTTCAGCGCATGACGGATTTCCCGGACGGCCCGCCCGCCGACGCGGTCAGCCCGCGACTGGCGGTGGCGCTGGCCCGCGTCCAGGACCGGCGAGAACGCAGGATCAGGCGCCTGCTGTCCTTGCTGTGGGTCGTCATCATCACCATCGGCGTCCAGTCGCTGTCCGCCCGTCCCTCGCCCGGCACCCACGGGGTGCACCTCGCCGTGACCCTGCTGCTCGCCGGATGCCTGCTGCCGATCGTGGCCGTCGCCTCCGGCCGGTGGCAGGTGACGGCGCCGCGTCCGTGCGTCGCGTACTGCCTGCTGATCGGCGAGTTCGGGCTGGCGCTGGGCATGTTGCAGCCCCACGCCATGTCCGTGCTCCCGATGTCGACGAGCGTGCTGACCGCCTTCCTGGTGCTGTCGCCGGTCCCGGCCACGGCCCTGAGCGGCGTCCTGGCGGCCGAGTTGCTCGGCACCAACCTCGCCGGGATGGACGGCAGCGCCACCAATCTGGTCGGCCAGCTGCAGTTCTGCGCGGTCCTGGCCGTCATGGCGTTCTACATCCGGCAGGCGGGCGGCAACGAGACGCGCGCCGAACTGCTGCTGGCCCAACTGGAGGACGCCCGGGAGGCGGAGACCGAGGCGGCGGCACTGGCCGAGCGCACCCGGATCGCGCAGGACCTGCACGACGTCCTGGCCCAGACCCTGTCCGGACTGGCCATCCAGGTACAGGCCGCACGCAGGATGGCCCGGCGCGACCGGGCCGACGAGGAGTTGCGCGGCTTGCTCGACCGTACCGCGACGCTGGTCAAGGACGGCCTGGGCGACGCGCGCCGGGCCGTCGGCGCGCTGCGCGGGGACCGGCCGCCCTCCCTGGACCGGCTGGCCGAACTGGTCGAGCGCTACCGCACCGACCTGGAGCTCGACGTGACGATGACCGTCAGCGGGACCCGGCGGCCGGTGCCCGACAACGCCGGGGTGGCGCTGTACCGGGGCGCGCAGGAGGCGTTGACCAACGCGGCGCGATACGCACGCGGTGCCCGCACCACGGTGAGCCTCCGCTACGAGGCCGGGGCCACGACACTGACCATCGAGGACCGGCGCGACAGCGGTGCCCCCGTACCGGCCCCGGTGCCAGGCGGCTCCGGCCTGGGCCTGACCGGCATGCGCGAGCGGCTCGCCCTGGCCGGCGGCAACGCGAGCGCGGGCCCGACCGGCCACGGATGGACCGTACGGATGGAGATACCCGCGTGACGCTGCCCGCTGCACGACGCGAACCCGGAAACGGACCCGGACCCGGAACCCGGACCGAACCCGGAAACGGACCCGGACCCGGACCCGGGTCCGGACCCGGAACCCGGACCGAACCCGAACCCGAACCCGGCACCGAACCCGAACCCGGCTCGAAGGTGAGGGTGCTGGTCGCGGACGACCAGCGCGTGGTGCGCGACGGACTGGTCCTGCTGGTCGGCATGCTGGACGGCATCGAGGTGGTCGGCGCGGCCCGCAACGGCACCGACGCGGTCGAACTCGCCGAGCGGCTGCGCCCCGACGTGGTGCTGATGGACCTTGACATGCCGGTCCTCGGCGGTGTCGCCGCGACCGAGCTGCTGCGCGAACGGCTGCCGGACACCGCAGTTCTCGTGCTCACCACCTACGCGGACGACGACTCGGTCTTCCCCGCCCTGCGGGCCGGCGCTCGCGGCTACCTGACCAAGGACGCGGACGACGACCAGGTCGAGGCCGCGATCCACAACGTGCACGGCGGCCGCACCTGGCTCGACCCCGTGGTCCAGGCCCGCCTGGTCGCCGCGATACAGCCCGACGCCCGCGTGCCCGCGAACTCCCCTTCCCAGCAGGGACGTTCGCAAGGCACCGCGGCCCAGCTGCCCGACGGCCTGACCCCGCGCGAGGCCGAAGTCCTCACCCTCATCGCCGATGGCCTGTCCAACGCCCAGATCTGCGCCCGCCTCGTGGTCAGTCAGGCCACCGTCAAGACGCACATCAACCGCATCTTCACCAAGATCGGCGCCACCGACCGCGCCCAGGCCGTCCGCTACGCCTACCGCAACGACCTGACCACCGAGCGGAGTACGTAAGGCGGGACGTACTGCACGGGCCACACGGGTGCGTGTTGCGCGGGTTCGCGTCACTTGCCGCCCGCCTGATGGTGGTCACTTCTTGACGTGGACGGTGCGCTGCGGCCCGTTGGAGTCGATGTGGTGGCTGTCGGAGGTGAACCAGACAACGGCCCAACTGCCGGTGCGGGTGGCTTTGCCGCGCAGGTGGTAGGCGCCCTTGGAGTCGGTCTTCACCCGGGTGACGTAGTGCCAGGTGGAACTGCCCGAGGGGCGGAACTCCAGGTAGGCGTAGGTGTGGGAGATGCCGGACCACTTACCGGAGGTGCTGCGCTGCTGCACGTGCCCGCCGAAGGTCAGGTAGGTGTTCTTGCGGACCGTGGTGTGGCTGGGCGTGCCGCCGGTGATCCGGGACGGGGTCCGGTAGATCTTCACGGCGGAGCCGTAGGACGGGGAGTAGTCCGGCGTGCCACGGAAGTACGCCCGCCAGTAGCCGTTGGCCTGGCCGGCGTAGGTCGCGTAGCAGCTGAACTCGTCCCCGGCCAGCCCGGAGCGGCCGATCTTCGTGGTGCCCACGGTGTGCCAGGTCTTGTTGTCGTACGAGAACTGGATCGTCACCGACTGGGTCCCCGAGGCGAACTCCACCCCGTTCAGGTTGAGCCGGCCGTCGATCTTCGCCTCGCCGTACTCGTCCTCGCTGACGTGGAACGGGGTGACCCGGCTGGGCGAGGGCACGTGCACGTAGACCGGGGTCGTGGTCTGGCTCTCGTCGAGGTAAGGGTCGTAGTTGCGGTAGTTGTCGAAGAAGTAGGCCCCGGCGGTGCCGGTGGTGATCGTGAAGATGCCGCTGGGGTCGGTCGTTGCGCTGGCCTGGTAGTACGGCGGCCCGTCGGCGTTGACCGTCTGCCCCGGTGTCGGCGTCCACACGGTGCCGACCTTCCGCTCCAACACGCCGCGGAGGGTGGTGTGCCCGCCCTTGGGGAGCTTCACGTCGGCGCTGCTGAGTATCCGTATGCGAGTGGTCTCGGCCTTTGCCGGCACGCTGAGGATGGTGGAATCGCTGCTGTCGAGCGCGTACGGGTAGCCGGCGGTGGCGGTGCCCTGCGCGTCGAAGGTGCGGTAGCTGGCGGAACCCTTGACCGTGACGGGCGCCGTCATCCGGCCGTCGGCGCCGACCGTGCCGGTGGCCACCGCCCAGCTCTGGTCTCGTTCGCCGCCGTCCGGTCCCGTCCGCAGGGTGCTTCGCCGATGCTTCCGTCTCAGGTCGGAGTGTCCTCGCCTTCCCGCGAACCGCGCCGTGGCCCGCTGGAAAGCGTGTTGGGGCAATCCCTCACGAGTTCGCATCCCGTATTCTCCGCAGGGCCGGCGAGGCAAGGAGGATCGGGATGGGGATGGACCAGGTGGCTCTTGAAGCCGCTCTCCACGATGCCGAGCAGAGGCTGCAGGCCGCTGTTCGATCAGGTGATGCGCAGGCGCTGGACCTGCTCCTGGACGACCGTGTCATCTACACGGGACCTGACGGCAGCACCATGACGAAGGAGGAGGACCTGGGAGCGCACAGGTCCCGGACCCTGGCCGTCGAGGTCTTCGACCAGCAGGACCTGCACGTGACCGTGGTGGACTCCACCGGGATCACCCGTGTGCTGGCCGGGCTCGAGGGCACCGCCGGAGGACATCCGTTCAAGGCGCGCCTTCGCTACACCCGCACCTGGATTCACGCTGACGGCACCTGGCGCGTCCTCGCCGCCCACGCCAGCGCCGTCCCCGATCTCGGGTGAGGACTCACGGACCAGCCGGGCACGCGGGTCGCCCAGCAGGTACGTCTGCTCGGCCGCGTGGCCCGTGGGAAAGCGTGTTGGGGGCGACCGGTTCGAGGTCGGTGGAGGGTTCCCGGAGACGGATGCCGCGGGCCCGGGACGCGGTGGCCGGACGATCTGCGTCCGGGACCGTATACGTCGAGGACGGCGGAGAGGTAGGTGTTTGCCCACCTCGGAAGTAGGTTCCGGTCCATGGCGCCTGCCGTTCCCTTCCCAGCAGCATGGTCACGAGGCCACGGCGCGTGACCTGGACAACGGGACGAGGGGGTGGGCGGGGTGGACATGTGGCCGTTTCCGGTGGGCGGGACGCCCTGGCCGCAAAGCGTGATCGTGGCGTTGACCGCGGTCTGCGCTGTGCTGGCATTCAGGGCGGAGCAGGCGCGGGGCCGAACGACGGTTACCGCGTTACCGGTTGGGGGGATCGGCTGGCCGGTCGTCGCAGGGCTGGTGGGTGCGGCAGCGTACGGCGCCGTGCCGGTGCTGCTGCTCGCCCTGCACAATCCCGGCCGCGGAGGGGCCGGCTACATGATCACCGTGCCGGATCTGGAACCCGTCGGTCTGTTCCCGGCGGCGCTGCTGATGGCCGGCCTGCTGACCACCGTGCTGCTCCCGTCGGCGCGCGCGCCCAGGCGGTGGGTACTGCCCGTGGTCGCCGTGGGGACGGGCGAACTGCTGCTGGGGACATACTGGCTGACGCATTCCGCGTCCTCCGGCCGGACAGCGCTGAACATCACGGCGAGCAGCGTGAGCATCCTGGTGCTCGCCGCCTTCGCCGGGGCGGGTCTGGTCCGGCCGGCGAACGGAGGGCCCGCGCGGCCGGGCGGAGCCGACGCGGTGAGGTCCGCGCGCTGGGGGCCGCTCCTGCCCGCCGTCGTGGTGATGGCCGGTGACCTCCTCGACCTCGATCTGTGGCAGGGCGCGCCGCCGGGCACCGGGATCGGGCCGGCGGTGACGGGCTGGCTGGTGGGGCTGGCGGTGCTGGCGGCCGTCGTGCTGGGGCTGGTGCGGTGGCCGAGGGCGGCGGCGGATCTGGCCGCCCTGGGCCTGGTGGGGATCGGGGCGTACGACGTCGCCCAGGGCGGGTTCGGGCCGTCCTCGGTGGTGGTGGAGAAGTTCGGCTCCCCGGGCGGGCCGACGCCGCCGCTCCCCCTGGAGATGGCTCACCACGCGTCGGTCCTCGGCGGTATCCAGGGGGCCGTGCTGCTGGCCCTCGGGCTCTGGCTGCTGCCGCTGACCGTGCTGCCGGACTTCCTGCGGCTGCTCGGGCGGGGTCCCGATCCGGCGCTGACCCGGCGGGTGCGGGAGCTGGCCGAGACGCGGGCCGAGGCGGTCAGCTCCGCGGCCGCCGAGTTGCGCAGGATCGAGCGTGACCTGCACGACGGCGCGCAGGGGCGGCTGGTCGCCATCGGGATGAACCTCAGGGTCGCCGAGGAGATGATCCTCAGCAGTCCGGACGAGGCCACCGCGCTGGTCGTGGAGGCTCGCGTCGCCTCAGCGGCGGCGCTGGAGGAACTACGCAGCCTGGTCAGGGGGATGTACCCGCCGATGCTCGCCGACCGGGGCCTGGCGGAGGCCGTCCGGGCGCTGGCGCTGGAGCTGCCGCTGCCCTGTGGGACCGAGATCGATGTACCCGAACGGCTCGACGCCCCGCTGGAGGCGGCCTGCTACTTCGCCATCGCCGAGGTGGTGACCAACGCCGTCCGGCACGCCTCGGCGCGTGCCGTGCAGATCCGGCTGGCCCGCACGCACGGGCTGCTGCGCATCGAGGTGGTCGACGACGGGGTCGGCGGGGCCGATCCCACCCGGGGCAGCGGGCTGGCCGGGGTGGAGCGACGGCTGGCCGCGTTCGACGGCATCCTGGCGGTCAGCAGCCCGTCCGGCGGACCGACGATCGTGGTCATGGAGGTGCCGTGCGCGTAGTCGTCGCGGAGGACCTCTTCCTCCTCCGGGAGGGGCTGGTCAGGCTGCTCAAAGCGCGCGGGTTCGAGATCGCGGCGGCCACCGACAGCGCGCCGGGCCTGCTGGGCGCGCTGCTGGAGCACCGGCCGGACCTCGCGATCGTTGACATCAGGCTGCCGCCCACCCACACCGACGACGGGCTGCGTGCGGCCTTGTCCGCCCGCGAACAGATCCCAGGGCTGCCGATCCTGCTGCTCTCGCAGTACGTCGAGCAGATCTACGCCCAGGAGCTGGTCGCCGACCAGGCCGGAGGGGTCGGCTACCTGCTCAAGGACCGGGTGTTCAGCGACGACCAGTTCGTCGACGCGATCCGCACGGTCGCCGCGGGCGGCACCGTCATGGACCCCCAGGTGGTCGTCAAGCTGCTCGGCCGCCGTGGCCGCGGCGCACGCGAACCCCTCTCCACGCTCTCGGAGCGGGAACGCCAGGTGCTCGAACTGATGGCCGAGGGGCGCTCCAACAGCGCCATCGCGAACCGGCTGTTCATCAGCGAGAAGGCCGTGTCCAAACACAGCACCAGCATCTTCACCAAGCTGGAGCTCGTCCCCTCCGACGACGACAACCGCCGGGTGCTGGCCGTTCTCGCCTACCTCATGTCCGCCCCGCACCAGGGCCGCCGCACCCCGCCGAGCCTCTGAGCCGGTCAGGAAACAGGAATCCGCCGGGCCGACAGCCGACCTCGAACGCGGGGCGTGGCCCGGTGCCGCCCAGAAAACCCGGGAGGGTCCATGACGAACACACCGATCACCAGCCAGGACCACCTGACGCGCCGCCGCCTGGTAGGTGCCGCCCTGGCAGCCGGGGCCGCCCTGCCGATCGGCGTCGCACGCCAGGCGTCGGCCGCTCCGGTCACCGAGAACCCGGTGCGGCTCACCCTGCCCGCACCCACCGGACCGTACCCGGTGGGCACCGTACAACTGCATCTCGTCGACCCCTCGCGTCCTGACCCCGTGGCGGGCCCCGGGCGCCACCGCGAGTTGATGGCCAGCGTCTGGTACCCCGCCAGGAACGCCGGGCGGTATCCCCTGGCCCCTTACGCGTCCCCCGCCGTGACACGGGCGCTCCTCGCGAACGCGGGCTTCCCGGCCGGCATTGCGGTGGCTCCGCTCACAGCCGGCCACGAGGGCGCCCCCGTGCTGCGGCCGGACGGACGGCTGCCGGTCGTCGTGTTCTCGCACGGCGCGCACGATCACCGTGCGGACACCACCAACGTGGTGCAGGAACTGGCCGGCCACGGCTACGCGGTGGTCACGGTGGACCACACGTACGACGCGTTCAGCGAGTTCCCCGACGGCCGGCTCACCGTTCCGCTCGACACCCCGGGTCTGGGAGCACCCGACTTCGCCACGGACATCGTGTTCGTGCTCGACTGCGTCGAGAACCTCGCCGCCGGGCGCAACCCCGACGCCGGGCAGCGGCCGCTGCCGGCCGGCCTGCTCGGTGCCCTCGACCCGTCACGCATCGGCATGTTCGGCTGGTCGAAGGGCGCGACGGCGACCACCCTCGTGATGAGCCAGGACCGGCGCGTCCGGGCCGGGCTCAGCTTCGACGGACCGATGCAGCCGGCGGTCACCACCGACCTGGACCGGCCGTTCATGCTGATGACCGCCGAGTTCACCCGAGCCGCGCAGCCGAGCGTCGCCGAACTGTGGTCGCGTCTGCGGGGATGGCGGCTCAACGTCCAGGCGGAGGGCGCGATCCACTCGTCCTACTGCGACGTCCAGGTCCTGATCCCGCAACTCGCACGAGCCGTCGGGATGAGCGATGCGGACCTCCAGGGCTGGATCGGCACCCTCGACCCGGCCCGGGCCGTGCGCATCCAGCAGGCGTACCCCCTCGCGTTCTTCGACCAGCACCTGCGGCATCGCGGGCAGCGCCTGCTCGACCGCCCGAGCCCGGCCTTCCCGGAGGTGAGGTTCCTCCCCTGAGACGACGGACCTCGGCGCACACCTCCCGTGCCGCGACGGACCCGCCCCGACCGGCCCGCGCGTTCTCCGCTTCCTCATGGCGGCAACCCGTCAGGCGCCGTACGTGTCCTTCCACCGTCTGCGGTGGGCTCGGTCGCCCTGACCGGTGCCGTTGAGGGCGAGGAGGGCCGGGAGCGGGGTGCCGGTGTTCCATTGGCCCAGCAGGTCACGGTGGACGGCCAGAATCCGGTGCCGGACGGCGAGAGCAAGCGCCGCCTTGCCGAAAGGACACGTGGCCACGAACACCGCGACATCCGCCTGGTGGTGCAGCCATGCCGTGCCGACGAACTTCTGCATGTCACCGCTGGGCACGTACCGATGCGGGGCGTAGTGCTTGCACTGCACGACCAGCCGCCGTCCGTCAGGGAGCGTCCCCGTCACGTCCGCACCCAGGTCGCCGGACTTACCGGTGACCACCACGTCCGTGCAGCCGTCGCGCCGGCACAGCTCCGCCACGTACCGCTCGAAGTCCCGCCAGTGCATGGCGTCCACCTCGGCCAGCGAACGGTGCCTCACCCGTATCGCGTCCTGTTCCCGCCACCGGCGATCCCCGCCACGCAGCAGACGGTCCGTCCGCCACAGCCACCACAGCACCCCTCCGACGACGCCGAACCCCGCGACCCCTGCCACGTACGGCCACGCGTCCGCCCAGGAGTTCGCCACCAGGAGCACCAGCACGGCGCACCCCGCCAGGACCGTGTTCCGCCGGAACTCGTACCTCCGCCGCGCGGCCGAACGGCGCTTGCGCTTCCTCGCCACGCATCCCCCATCCCCTGTCACCCTGTCACCCCGCGACCGACGCGAGTGTGACCGGTGCAGGCCCGTCAAGGAAGGGCGCCTGCTGGCCAACGCCTCACCGTGCCTCCGAGCGCAGTCGGTAGGTCAGTTGAAGCGGGAGTACGGACGCGGCGCTGAAGGTGCCGGCCGATCATGCGCTGGTCCGGCCGGACGACGGCGGGACGCTGCGCATGGTTTCGCCGCTGGGGCGGGTGTGCGAGGCGCCGTTGGGGCTGGACCCGCCGCTGGAGGAGTCGCCGGCGGGCGTGGGCTCCGAGGAACTGCGCGGCCCGCCGCGGCCCTTGACCAGGAGCGCACCGTCGGATTCGCGGGTTCGCGGCGTTTGCACCGATGAGCAAGCGCGCCGGGGCGTCCTAGCATGTCGGCGACCACGAAACGCCGAGCACGATTCCGGAGGTCCGGTGCCCGCCGAACCAGAACCCGAATCCGAACCCGCGTCCGCGGACGGCGGACCCGCGTACGGCTCGCCGCCCGACCGCGCCGCCAAGGGGGCGGCGCCCCGCTGGGGCGGAGGGCGCCGGCGGATCGTCGCGGCGGCCGTCGCCGCCCTCGTGGCCGCCGCGATCACCGCGGGCGTGCTGGTATCGGCCGGCCACCACGACGCGAGCACCGGCAACCGGCACCCCTTGGCGGCCGACGGGCTGCGGCACACCCCGGTGGACGCCTCGCCGGGCAGTTGCGGGCGGGGCTGGGGCGGCCCCGGGAAGGTCACGCCGCGCTCGGGCACCCAGGTCTTCGACCTGCACAACTCCTCGGCCTCCGCCACCGACGTGGACCTGATCGACCCGCGCACCGGGAAGGTCTACGGCGAGGTCGAGGGCCTCGCCCCGGCCGGCAGCCGCCCGATGGTGGTGGACCTGGGCAGCGGCACGTACGCCTTCAAGTGCCTCCAGGAGGACACCGACGCGGTCACCGGCCCGACCGTCACGGTCCCGGGCACCGCGCCGCGGGGACCGGCCGGCCTCCCGGTCACCGAGCACGACCTGATCCCGCCGACCCTGGCCTACCAGACCTGGATCGGCACGCGGATGACCGAACTCGTCGGCGACACGGGCGCATTGAAGGAGGACGTCGACCGCGGCGACCTGACGGCGGCCCGCCGCGACTGGCTCGCCGGCCATCTGGTGTACGAGCGGATGGGCGCGGCCTACGACACCTTCGGCGACGCGGACGGCGTGATCAACGGCACCACCGCGATCGGCCGGGACCCGCTCAAGGACCCGGACTTCACCGGCTTCCACCGGATCGAGTACGGCCTGTGGCACGGCGAGTCGGCGAAGTCCCTGCGCGGCCAGGCCGCGACGCTGGACAAGGCCGTCCGCGCGCTGCGGGCCACGTGGTCCACGCAGCGGATGGACCCGATGGCCATGGGCCTGCGGGCGCACGAGATCATCGAGAACGCCGAGCAGTTCGAGCTGACCGGCCGCACGGACTACGGGAGCGGCACCAACCTGGCCACCGCCCGCGCCAACATCGACGGCACGCGGGAGATCCTGGGCAAGCTCAACTCCCTTCTGGTGCCGCGCGACACGGGCCTGGCCGCGCTGAACGCGGCGCTCGACCGCGCGGCGGCCGACCTCGACGCCCAGCACCACGACGGTCGGTGGACGCCGCTGGGGGACCTGACCCGGGCCCAACGCGAGCGGATCGACGCCGACTTCGGCGACCTGCTGGAACGCCTTGCCCCGGTGGCGGCGATCTTCGACGTTCGGAGGACGGCATGACGACCGGCACGCACGCCCCGCGAGGTGAAGGCGCCCCGCGAGGTGAAGGCGACCCGCGACGTGAAGGCGACCCGCGGGGCGAAAGCGATCTGCGGCGGCGGGGGTTCCTGCGTGGCGCGGCGCTGGGCGTCGGCGCGTTGGCGGGGGGCACGGTGGCGGGCGGCGCGGCCGACTCCGCCTCCGCCGCCGCGCCGAGTCGCCCGCAGGCGGAGCGGGTCGACTTCCACGGCGTCCATCAGGCCGGCATCACTCAGGCCGTGCAGCCCTCAAGCGTCTTCCTGTCCTTCGACGTGACAGCCGCCGACCGCCGCGAACTCACCGATCTCCTGCGTGCGTTGACCGAGCGGGCCCGGTTCCTGACCACGGGCGGCACCCCCGCCCCGCTGGGCATCACCGACTCCCCCTCGGACAGCGGCACGCTCGGCCCCCAGGTCCCGCACGACGGCCTCACGGTCACCACCGGGGTCGGCGCGTCCCTCTTCGACACCCGGTTCGGACTGGCAGCCCGCAAACCACTCCGCCTGACCACCATGCCCGCCTTCGCCGACGACGACCTCCAACCCGACTGGTGCCACGGCGACCTCAGCCTCCAACTCGCCGCACCACACCCGGACACCGTGCTGCACGCACTACGCGACATCACCCGCCACACCCGCGGCGGCATGCAAGTGCGCTGGCGCATGGACGGCTTCACCAGCCCACCAAGACCCACCGGCACCCCCCGCAACCACCTCGGCTTCAAAGACGGCACCGCCAACCCCGACATCACCGACCCCACCACCGCCCGACAACTCCTGTGGACCCACGGCAACGGCGAACCCCCCTGGACCACCGGCGGCTCCTACCAGGTCGTACGACTCATCCGCATGCTGGTCGAATTCTGGGACCGCGTCTCCCTCACCGAACAGGAACGCATGTTCGGCCGCGCCCGCGACACCGGCGCCCCACTCGACGGCACCCACGAATTCGACACCCCGAAATTCGCCCAGGACCCCATGGGCGACGTCATCCCCCTGGACAGCCACATCCGCCTGGCCAACCCCCGCACCACGAAAACCGACAACTCCCGCCTCCTGCGCCGCGCCTACAACTACGACCACGGCATGGACAACGACGGCAACCTCGACATGGGCCTCATCTTCGTCTGCTACCAGCAAGACCTCGAACGACAGTTCACCGCCGTACAGAAACGACTGGCCGGCGAACCACTCGTCGACTACATCACCCCCTACGGCGGCGGCTACTTCTTCGCACTACCCGGCGTCCACGACCGCACCGACTGGCTCGGCCGCGCCCTGCTCACCTGAACGAGCACCGTCGGCGGCTCGCCTCCGGCGGGGACACGCGGCGCGCCGGGGGATTGTCATGCTCCTCCCAATGGGACGATCATGTACAGCAGGTGAACATTCATCGACGGCACGCCGAAGAGCACCACACTGCGGAGGCTGACCAGGTATGCGTGGGACGAGCGGTACGACCAGAAGACCAGGGAGCTCGCGGCTACGAGCGGCGCGCTGGGGGGCATTGGCGGGATCGGCAGCGCTCGTACTGCTGGGCGGAGCCGCGCCGGCCGGGGCCGACACGGCTCACCATGGGGGCGGCGGCGCGACCGCCACTCCGATCAAGCACGTGGTCGTCATCTACGACGAGAACGAGTCGTTCGACCACTACTTCGGCGCGTATCCAGTGGCGGCGAACACCGACGGCACCCCGTTCACGGCCGACCGGCACACGCCCAAGGACATCGACACCGCCCGCCACGCGGGGCTGCTGACGAAGAACCCGAACCAGTACCCGCCGACCCGGCTGAGCCCGTCCCAGGCCGTCACCTGCGACCAGAACCACTCGTACGGCCCGGAGCAGTACGCGGCCGACAACGGCAAGTCCGACGCGTACGTGGAGAACACCGAGACCAGCAAGTGCTCGGGCAATCTCTTCGGCGAACCCGGACTGGTGATGGACTACTACGACGGCAACACCGTCACCGCGCTGTGGAACTACGCCCAGCACTACACGCTCGGCGACAACTCCTACAGCTCGGCGTACGGCCCGTCCACCCCCGGCGCGATCGAGCTCGTCTCCGGCCAGACGCACGGCGTGATCTCCATGGACCCGTCGACCGGCACCGAGAACCCGAAGCAGACCGCCACCCCCGACCCGTACGCGGTCGTCTCGCCGGACGCCAAGGGCGTCGGCACCATGATCAACGACCCGGACCCGGCCTACGACGACTGCGCCGACAACAGCCACACCAGCACCAACGCGCTGGCGGCGCTGACCGGCAAGAACATCGGCGACCTGCTCAACGCCAAGGACGTGTCCTGGGGCTGGTTCCAGGGCGGCTTCCGCCCCTCCACCGCGTGGGACGGCAAGCAGAGCGACTACGCCGACTGCCAGGGCACCACGCACCCCAACGTCGGCGGCGCGGCCTCGGTCGACTACAGCGCGCACCACGACCCGTTCCAGTACTACAAGTCGACGGCGAACCCGCACCACCTGCCGCCGAAGAACGTGGCCGAGATCGGCCACAACGGCCAGGCGAACCACAACTACGACCTCACCGACTTCTCCGCCGCCCTCTCGGCGGGCAGGCTGCCGGCCGTGAGCTTCCTGAAGGCCGCCTCCTACCAGGACGGCCACGCGGGCTACTCCGACCCGATCGACGAGCAGCACTTCCTGGTCAGCGAGATCAACGCCATCCAGTCCTCCCCGCAGTGGCAGGACACCGCGGTCGTCATCGCCTACGACGACTCCGACGGCTGGTACGACCACGCCTACGCCAAGGTGGCCAACGGCTCGAAGGACACCACGGCCGGCTCCAACGGCAAGTCCCTGGACAGCCCGGCATGCCAGGGGGGTCCGTCCGCCATCGGCGGCTACGCCGACCGCTGCGGCCCCGGCACCCGCCAGCCGCTGCTGGTCGTCTCCCCCTACAGCAAGGTCGACGCGGTCGACCACACCCGCACCGAGCAGGCCTCGATCACCCGCTTCATCGAGGACAACTGGCACGCGGGCCGGATCGGCGACGCGTCCTTCGACACCCGCGCGGGCAACCTCACCGGCGCATTCGACTTCAAGCACCCGAACGACCGCCAGGTGCTGCTCAACAGCGACGGCTCGGTGAAGTCCGTCCGGCACCTGCACCGCTCGGCCGCCGTGGAGGCTGCCGCGAACTCCGCGTCGGCCGGAACCGGCGGCGGCTCGGCCGCCACCCAGGACTTCGCGGGGTCCGCGAGCGGCTCGGCTGCCCTGCCGCTCGGGATCACCGCCGGTGTGCTGCTGGTCGGCGGCGGCGGGCTGTACCTCGCCCTGCGCCACCGTCACGCGCGCACCACGTCCTGATCCGAGGCACCGTCACCCAGGGGCCGCCCCGGCGCACCGCCGGGGCGGCCCTTCCGCGTCGTCAGCGAGGCGTCGGTGCCAACCGTCAGCCGTCAGCCGCCAACCGTCAGCCGCCAACCGTCAGCCGCAGCAGCCGGCCGCCGGCCCCTCCTCGCCCTCGGCGGACGCCGGGGCGGAGGCGCCGATCTGCACCAACTGTGCGACGGGCGCGGGCACGCAGCATCCGCCGCCGCCCTGCACGGCGGCGGGGTCGTCGAAGAGGCCGGCGCCGCCGCACACCCCGGTTTCGGGGAGGGTGAGTTCGACCCGATCGGCGGATTCGAGGTCGCCGGCGAGGGCGGCGACGACCGAGCGGACCTGCTCGTAGCCGGTCATCGCCAGGAACGTCGGGGCGCGGCCGTAGGACTTCATGCCGACCAGGTAGACGCCGGTCTCGGGGTGGGACAGTTCGCGGTGGCCGTGGGGGTAGACGGTCCCGCAGGAGTGCTGGTTGGGGTCGATGAGGGGCGCGAGCGCGAGCGGGGCCTGGAGGCGTTCGTCCAGGCCGAGGCGCAGTTCGGACAGGAAGCCCAGGTCCGGCCGCAGGCCGGTCAGGACGATCGCCTCGTCCACCGGCTCCAGGCGCTGCCCGTCGTCGCCGATCACGACCAGCCTGCCGTCGGCGTCGCGTTCGATCGCTTCGGTGCGGAATCCGGTGACGGCGTCCGCGTGGCCGTGGTCGACCGCGGCCTTGGCGGCGAGGCCGAGAGCGCCGCGGGCGGGGAGCTGGTCGGCGCTGCCGCCGCCGAAGGTCGAGCCGGAGATGCCGCGGCGGAGCACCCACACCGCGTGCGTGCCCGGCCCGTCGCCGGCCTTCGCCAGATCGGCGAGCGAGGCCAGGGCGGTGAAGGCGGAGGCGCCGGAGCCGATGACCGCGGTGCGCCTGCCCGCGTACCGGGCCCGGACGGCCGGGTCGCCGAGGTCGGGGACGCGGTAGGAGATGCGGTCGGCCGCCGCCTGTTCGCCGAGGGCCGGCAGGCCGTTGGCACCCGCGGGCGAGGGGAGGGACCAGGTGCCGGAGGCGTCGATCACCGCGCGGGCGAGCACCCGCTCCTCCGTTCCGTCGGCGAGGGCGTAGTGGACGGTGAAGGGCCGGCTGTCACGGTCGGCGTCCACGATCCGGTCCCGGCCGAGGCGGGAGACGCCGGTGACGGTCGCGCCGTAGCGCACCGCGTCGCCGAGGAGATCGGCGAGCGGTTGCAGGTAGCGCCCGGTCCAGTCTCCGCCGGTCGGATACGTGCCCGGGTCCGGCTTCGCCCAGCCGGCGGGGGTGAGCAGCTTCTCGGCCGTGGGGTCGGTCAGCTCGGCCCAGGTGGAGAACAGCCGCACGTGGGACCAGCCGCGTACCGCGTCCGCGGCGGCCGGGCCGCGCTCCAGGACCAGCGGGGTCAGGCCGCGGTCGACCAGGTGGGCGGCCGCGGCGAGCCCGATGGGGCCGGCGCCGATGACGACGACCGGCAGCTCGGTGGTGGCGGGTGCTGGCATGACTGTGCCCTTCTTCCAGCGCGACCCGGTGCGGAGACCGGTGCCGCTGTTTCGATGTCCGTCGATATATCGAAGGTTGCCTCTCTTATTGATGGGTGTCAACATAGACACATGTCGAACTCTGGGATGGTCGAGCTGCCGGTCCTCCAGGACGCCCCGGCGGTGCCGTGCTGCCCGCCGATCACCGCGGGCGAGCTGTCGGCCGCCGACGCGGAGAAGATGGCCGCGATGTTCAAGGCGCTGTCCGACCCCGTACGGCTGCGGCTGTTCTCGAAGATCGCGTCGCACCCGGGTGGCGAGGCGTGCGTGTGCGACATCCAGGACGTCGGGGTCTCCCAGCCGACCGTCTCCCACCACCTGAAGAAGCTCCGCGAGGCCGGACTTCTCACTTCGGAGCGACGCGGCACGTGGGTGTACTACACCGTCGAGCCGTCGGTGGTGGCGGGCATGTCCGCGTTGCTCGATCTGCGTTCCTGACGCGGAGCCGCCCGTGGGGGCCGAGGGGCCCGCGGGTCAAGAGGCCCGCGGGTCACGGCGCGGTCGCCGTCTCCCCGGCTCCGAACTTCTCCCGCCGGGCGAGAGCGACATGGACCAGTCCGATGAGGACCGGGACCTCGATGAGCGGGCCGACGACGCCGGACAGGGCCTGGCCGGAGGTGACGCCGAAGGTCGCGATGGCGACCGCGATGGCCAGTTCGAAGTTGTTGCCGGCCGCGGTGAACGCCAGCGTGGCGGTGCGGTCGTAGGGCAGCCCGAGGCTCTTGCCGAGCGCGAACGTGCCGAAGAACATGACGGCGAAGTAGGCGAGCAGCGGCAGCGCGATGCGGGCCACGTCGCCGGGCTCGCGGGTGATCGTCCTGCCCTGGAGGGCGAAGAGGATGACGATCGTGAACAGCAGCCCGTACAGCGCCCACGGCCCGATCCTCGGCAGGAACCCGGCCTCGTAGGCGTCGCGGCCCATCCTCCGCTCGCCGACGCGGCGGGTGAGGAACCCGGCCAGCAGCGGCACCCCGAGGAAGACCGCGACGTTGACCGCGATCTTCCACACCGGTACGTCCAGGCCCTGGCCGTCGCCCAGGCCGAGCCACCGGGGCAGCGCGTCGAGGTAGAGCCAGCCCAGCAGGCTGAAGGCGACGACCTGGAAGACGGAGTTGAGCGCGACCAGCACGGCGGCGGCTTCGCGGTCGCCGCAGGCGAGGTCGTTCCAGATGACGACCATGGCGATGCAGCGGGCCAGGCCGACGATGATCAGGCCGGTGCGGTAGGCGGGCAGGTCCGGCAGGCACGACCACGCGAGGGCGAACATCACCGCGGGTCCGACGATCCAGTTGACGACCAGGGAGGACGCCATGAGCTTGCGGTCGCCGGTGACCCGGTCGAGGCGGTCGTAGCGGACCTTCGCCAGCACCGGGTACATCATGACCAGCAGCCCGATCGCGATCGGCAGGGACACCCCGCCGATCTCCACCTTGGCCAGGGCACTGTTCAGGCCGGGGATCGCCCGGCCCAAGCCGATGCCGACGGCCATGGCGATCACGATCCACACCGCCAGGTAGCGGTCCAGGGCGGAGAGTCTCCTCACCACGGAGCCGGTCCCGGCGGCCACCGGAGCACCGCCGTCGGCGGCGGGCGTGGCGGGTTCCGCGGTGGTCACGGGCAGGACCTCTTGTTCTGCCCGGCGGCGACGGCGGACGCGGCGAGCCGCGCGAACTGCTCCGACAGTCCGGCCAGGACCTCGGGCTTGAGCTTGTAGTAGGTGAACCGGCCGCAGGGCTCCGTCTCCACCAGACCGGCCTCGCGCAGCACCTTCATGTGGTTGGACAGGTTGGTCTGTTTGGCCCCGGTCTCCTCGACCAGGTGCGTCGTGCACAGCGTCTCGCGCGCCAGGAGGGTCACGATCCGCAGGCGGAGCGGATCACCCAGCACCCGGATCACATCAGCATCGACTGAAGTCAGCATGCACTGATACTTTCACATCATTGCTCGCTGATACCAGCGGTCGCTGATGTCGTTGCAGCGGTGCAGCGGTGCAGCGGTGCCGCCCACGAGACGAAAGAGCCTTCCATGACCGAGACGCCCGGCCCCAAGCCGTCCGTGCTGTTCGTCTGCGTCCACAACGCCGGCCGCTCCCAGATGGCCGCCGCCTGGCTGGCCCACCTGGCCGGCGACCGCGTCGAGGTCCGCTCCGCCGGCTCCGCGCCCGGCGACGCGGTCAACCCCGCCGCCGTCGAGGCCATGAAGGAAGTCGGCATCGACATCTCCGGCGCGACCCCCAAGATCCTCACCAGCGACGCGGTACGGGAGTCGGACGTGTGCGTCACCATGGGCTGCGGCGACACCTGCCCGGTCTTCCCCGGCAAGCGCTACCTCGACTGGAAGCTGGCGGACCCGGCCGGGCAGGGCGTCGAGGCCGTCCGTCCGATCCGCGACGAGATCAGGACCCTGGTCGAGGGGTTGATCGAGGAGATCGCCCCGGAAGCGGCCGCATGATCACCGGCTGACCGCCGAAGCGGGACGGCCTGCGGCGCCTTCCCGTCGGCGGTGCGGCGGGCTGCCGGCGGCGTTGCGGCGGGCTGCCGGCGGAATGCGCGGGTGGGGGGCGGTGAAGCGCGGGTGGAGGAACGGGAAGCGCGGGTGGGGGATCAGTCGCCGGACCCGCCGGTGCTCCACGTGCTGCCGTCCGCGGTGACCGCGAAGGACCGGGTGTCGGGCAGGGACCCCAGCCAGGCGCGGGCGCTCTCGCCCATGGCGTAGCCGGCGGTGGCGTACGTGTCGGCGTCGGTCAGGCCGCGGCAGACCACGGTCAGCGAGGCGAGCGCGGCGGCCGGCGGGCGGCCGGTCGCCGGGTCGACGATGTGGCAGCCACGTTCGGCGGGGCCGGAGGTGGCGACGGCGAGTTCGCCGTCGGCGTGCACGACGGTGGCCAGTGCGCCCCTCCGCAGCGGGTCGCTCACCCCGATCCGCCAGGGGCCGCCGTGCACCTGCACGTCCCCGCCGCCGTTGACGCACACCGCGTCGGCGCCGGCGGAGGAGACCATCGCGGCGGCCCGTTCCACCGCCCATCCCTTGACCAGTCCGGTGGGGTCGAAGTCGCCCGCGTACCGCGCGCTGAACCAGCCGTCGCTGCGGCGTTCGGCGGCCTCGCAGAGCCGGAGCACTTCCCACACCTCGGGTGAACAGGCCGACAGCGCCAGCGTCCCGGCCGCCAGCCGGCTGATCTGGCTCGCGGGCCGGTACGTCGAGAACGTCTCGTCCACGTGGTGCAGCCACGCCACCGCGGCTTCGAGGGCCGCGGCGGCGCGCGGTCCCGCGCCGCGGACGTCGAAGGAGAAGACCGTGCCCATGGTGTGCTCGACCCTGCGCAGCCGGGCGCCGTCGTCCGCCATCGTCAGCTCCCCGCCTTGTCCAGGGCGCTTTGCAGGGACTGGATGTAGCCCTCGCTGGTGTAGGTCGCCCCCGAGACGGTGTCGATGTGCGCGCTCTGCGCGGCGATCGCCTCCTGCGTGAGCTGGGGTACGGCGAAGCCGGTGATCTCCTGGTCCCGGGGCCCGCTGTCCGGCACCTGGACGGCGGACACGGCGGTGATCCTGCCGGCGTTCAGGGTGACCCGGAGCTGTACGGGCCCGTAACGGGTCTGGATCGTGTCGCCCTGCACGGTGCGGGTCCCCGTCGTGCCGCCCGAGCCCGCGGAGGGCGCGGTCGCGGAGGCGGACGGGGCGGGGACGGCGGGTGGGGTGGCCGCCCCGCCCGCACCGGCCGCACCGGGTGCTCCGGCCGAAGCGGCCGCCCCCGCTGTCGTGTGCGGCTTGAGACCGAGCAGGAGCAGCACACCGCTGACGGTCACCAGCGTGCTGAGCAGGACCCGCCGCGACGGGCGGCCGGCGAGGCTGTTCACGGGCGCCTCACAGTTCGAACGACTCGTGGTGGATGTGGCGGGCCGGTACCCCGGCGGTGCGCAGCGCCTCGTACGACGCGCGGGCCATGCCGGGCGGTCCGCACAGGTACACGTCGTGCTCGGCGACGTCGGGGACGGCGGCGCCCAGGAAGTCGGCGGTCAGCCGCGGGCTGCGGCCGTCGGCTTCGTTGAGCAGGTAGTGCAGGCGGGCACCGCGGGAACGGGCTATCGCCTCCAGCTCGCCGCGCAGCGCCAGGTCCCCGGCCGTGCGGGCCCGGTAGATCAGGGTCAGGTCGCCGGGCCGCGCGGGCAGCGACTCGAACAGGGCCCGCAGCGGCGTCACCCCGACCCCGCCGGCGAGCAGCAGCACCTTCTGCCGGGTCCTGCGGTCCGCGGTCAGCGCGCCGTACGGCCCTTCGGCCCAGATCCGGGTGCCGGGCCGCAGCCGGGCGAGTGCCGCGCTGTGGTCGCCCACCGCCTTGACGGTGATACGCAGCAGGTCCGGCCGCGGCGCCGTGGACAGCGAGTAGGGGCTGGCGGTCCACCACAACCCGGGGGCCAGGAAGCGCCAGCGCAGGAACTGCCCCGGCCGGGCGGCCAGTCGCGGCAGCCGCTCGCCGCGCACGATCACCGACACCACCTCCGGCGTCTCCTGGACCACCTGCGCCACCCGGAGCCGGTGCCGCAGGTTCAGCCGCAGCGGCGCCGCGACCCGGTACCAGAGCACGGCCGCGGCGGCCGCCCCGTACAGCGCGTACCAGAAGCTGCGGGCCAGGGGGTGGGAGGAGAAGTCCGCGCCGAGGGCGAGCTGGTGCCAGAAGGCGAGGAAGACCGCCAAGTAGGTCAGCAGGTGCAGGTAGTACCAGGTCTCGTAGCGGACCCTGCGGCGTACCGCCCGGGCGGAGACCACGCCGACGGCGATCAGCAGCGCCCCGCCGATGGTGCCCTTGAGCATGTCGGGATAGGTCAGGACGACCGTCGTGGTCTCGCCGACCACGCCGGTGTGGGCCTGCACCGCGTAGCCCCACAGGATCAAGGTGACGTGCGCGAGCAGCAGGCACACCGTGTAGCGGCCCAGCGCGGCGTGCCAGCGGGCCACCCGGTCGCTGCCCACGCCCTGTTCCAGTACGGGGACCCGCGCCATCAGGCCGACCAGCAGCACGCAGGTGTAGCCGCAGAGCAGTCCGGCGATCCGGCCCGCGCCGATCAGCCAGTCCGCGGTGCCGACGACGGCGCCGGTGTCCTGCCACCACAGCGCCAGGACCGCGGCCGCGCCCGCCCAGCCGAGGGCGAGCACCGGTCCCGCCGGGGAGCGCCGCCGCCCTGGCGGTGCCACCGCGTGCCGCGCCTGGCGCGGGCCGTAGGTGGTGGTCATACGGAATGTCCTTTCCTTCGCCCTGCACGGCCACTGTGCGGGGGAAACCTCTCAACCAGCTCTGAGACCGCGTTCCGGGGCGGGAGTCACAGCGGATTGAGAAGGTTCAGAGCCGATTCAGAGGAAGTGGTGCGCCACGCCACCGCCGCGCCGGGGGATGCTGGACGGACCATGGAATTCGCCCCGCGCGTTCAGCCCGCGCCCCTCACCAGGCCCGACGGCTCACCGGTCCGGGTGCTCGTGGTCGACGACGAGCCCGACCTCACCGAGGTGCTGGCCGGTGTGCTGCGCTACGAGGGCTGGCAGGTGCGTACCGCGGGCGACCTCGCGACCGCCCTCGCCGAGGGCAGGGACTTCCAGCCCGACGCGGTCGTCCTCGACATCATGCTGCCCGACGGCAACGGGCTGACCGCGCTGCGTGGCCTGCGGGCGGCCCGTCCCGACGTGTGCGTGCTCTTCCTCACCGCGCGGGACTCCGTCGAGGACCGGATCGCGGGCATCACCGCCGGCGGCGACGACTACGTCACCAAGCCGTTCAGCCTGGAGGAGGTCCTCGCCCGGCTGCGCGGCCTGCTGCGCCGCGCCGGGATGACCCGGGAGCGCGACGACGCGGCGCTGCTGGTGGTCGGCGACCTCACGATCGACGAGGACGCGCGGGAGGTCACCCGCGGCGGGGAGGCGATCGACCTGTCGCCGACGGAGTTCGAGCTCCTGCGGTACCTCATGCGCAACCCGCGCCGGGTGCTGAGCAAGCCGCAGATCCTCGACCAGGTGTGGTCGTACGACTTCGGTGGCCAGGCCCACGTGGTGGAGCTCTACATCAGCTACCTGCGCCGGAAGATCGACGCCGGCCGGGAGCCGATGATCCACACCGTGCGGGGAGCGGGCTACGTGCTGAAAGCCGCGCCGCAGTGAGGCGGCTGCTGCCGCGCACGCTGCGGGCCCGGCTCATCTGCGGCCTGGTGGTGCTCCTCGCGGTGAGCTGCGCCGCGGTGGGGATCGCGGCCGTCCTCACGCTGCGCTCCTTCCTCACCGACCGGCTGGACCAGCAGCTCACCCAGGCCGGCGGGACGTTCCCGGCCAGCCTCGAACACCGCGGGCCGGGCGAGCCGGACGCCGACAACGCGCACGTGGACACCCGCCGCCAGGCACCCGGTACGTTCGGCGCCCGGCTCCTGCACGGAAAGGTCACCGCGGCCGGCATCGTACGGTCCGGGGCCGACACGTCCGTGACCCTGACGGCAGGCGACAAGGCGGCCATCGCCGCGGTCCCGGTCGACGGCCGCAGCCACCGGCTGGAGCTGTCGGCCCTGGACGACTACCTGGTGAAGGCCGTCGACGGCGACGACGGGGACGTCCTGGTGACCGGCCTGCCGCTCAGCGGGGTGGAGGACGCGGTGACCCGCCTGGTGGCGGTGGAGGGCGCCGTCTTCGGCGGCGCGCTGCTGGTCGCGGGCGCGGCCGGGGCGTTCTGGGTGCGCTGGTCCCTGCGGCCGCTGCGCCGGGTCACCGCCACCGCGGCCTCGGTGACCGCGCTGCCGCTGGCCAGCGGCGAGGTGGCCCTGCCCGACCGGGTACCGGACACCGACCCGCGTACCGAGGTCGGGCAGGTCGGCATCGCGCTCAACCGGATGCTCGGCCATGTCGAGAACGCGCTGGGCAGGCGGCACGCCAGCGAGGAGCGGCTGCGCCGGTTCGCCGCCGACGCCAGCCACGAGCTGCGCACCCCCGTCGCCGCCATCCGCGGCCACGCCGAACTGGCCCGCCTCCACCCGGAACCCGTCCCGCCCGGGGTGGCGCGCGCGCTGGAACGGATCACCGCCGAGTCGGTCCGGATGGGTGGCATGGTCGACGACCTGCTGCTGCTCGCCCGCCTCGACGCCGGCCGGCCACTGGCCCGCGACCCGGTCGACCTCACCCGGCTCGTCCTGGACGCCGTCGACGACGCGCGCGCCACGGGGCCCGACCACCGCTGGGTCCTCGACCTGCCGGAGGCCCCGATCACGACCACCGGGGACCCGCTGCGGCTCCAGCAGATCACCGGAAACCTGCTGGCCAACGCCCACCAGCACACCCCCGCCGGCACCCGCGTCACCGTCCGGCTCCGCCAGGACCGGGCGAGCACCCGCCTCGTGGTCGAGGACGACGGTCCCGGCATCCCCGCGGACATCCTCGACACGGTCTTCGAGCGCTTCGCCCGCGCCGACCACACCCGCCCCGGGGCCCAGGGCCACGGAGCCGGTCTCGGCCTGGCGATCGTGCAGGCGGTCGCCACCGCGCATGGGGGCACCGCGGAGGTACGCAGCTGGCCGGGCCGGACCTCGTTCACCGTCACTCTGCCCGGGCGCCGCCCGGGTGCCGGGCGCCGCCCGGGTGCCGGGTGATGCCGGGGCGCCGGGTGACGCCGGGGTGCCGGTGACGCCGAGGTGCCGGGTGATGCCGGGAAGCCCGGTGGCGCGGCACCGTCGTCCGGCGCCAACGCCTGCCCTGACATGCCGTCAGCCGTGCTGGCCACCGGCGGACTTGTCGTAGTTGTCGTGCCAGGCCGCCTTCGCGCCGGACTCCCCGATCCGGTAGACGTCCACGACGGCACCGGCGGACACGACGACGGCCAGCACCGCGGCCACCGTACGCAGCGACGCCGGCGACCTCCACCGCGCGCCACCGGCCGCGGGGCCGTCCGCCGCCGCCTCCACGGGCCGCGCAAGGCGCCGCCCCAGCCACCACACCCCGAGCGTCACCAGGAACAGACCGATCGCCCAGGGCAGCAGACCGTCGCCCAACTCCGTGTGCTTGCGGATGAGCGGGTCGTTGCCCACCCGGGACTGCAACCACTCACCCGCGTGCGTGGTGACCGGCACGAGCCCCAACGTCACCAGCCCCAGCAGCGGAAGCACCAGCCCCAAGCGCCGGGCGTACCTGGGCTGCACCGCGCACACCACCGCGGCCAGCGCCGTCAACGGCACCAGCACCACCACGAAGTGCACGAACAGGATGTGCGCCGGCAGTCCGTCTATGTGCGTCAGGCTCATGGGCGTTTCTCCACGGAAGGTGACGAGCGCGGCGAGCAGCGGCAGTCGCCGGCCCACGTCGCTCGGAAGGAGATCGCAGCCTTCCACGCCAACTTCTCAGCTCCTTCTGAACCACGGACCGAGAGGCGATACCGAGCGCGACGCGTGACGCGACCCGTCGAGGACCGGGTGGTTGACGGACTCGTACATCCGGCAGCCGGTGTCGGGGCGGCCGCCCTCACCGTTCCCCGGCCGCCCACCTGCCCAGGCCCGTCTCGCGCAGAATCCGTTCGACGCTCGCCGTCAGAGCGCTCTCCGCGCCGATGACCGTTTCGACGCCGCCGGGCAGCAGGTCGGCCGCGCGGTACCAGCCGCGCATCTCCGCCTCGCCGTACTCCCCCTCCTGCGGCTTCGTCGCGTGCCGGCGCAGCGTCTCCTCGAACGGCACGTCCAGGTAGTACGCGTGGGTCGCGCCGCGGTGGTCGGACATCAACTCGGCCAGCATCGCGCCGTAGTGCTCGGCGTAGAGGATGCCCTCCACGACCACGTGAAAGCCGTGGTCCAGCGCGTAACGCGCCACCACGCCGATCAGGCCGACGTTCGACGCACCCGGCCGGTCCCACTCCCGCAGCACCGTACGCCGCAGGTTGTCCTGCCCGACGATCGCCAGCCCCCGCCCGAACCCCGCCCGCAGCCCCGCCGCGACCGACGACTTCCCCGACGCGCTGTTGCCCCGCACCACGACCAGAACCGTATCCACGCTCCCCGTCCTCACCCACGCCACGCTAACGGCCTGCACCGACGCCGCCCGTGGCCGGGCGAAGCCCCCGAGCATCACCAGGTGCGCGAGTTCACCGGCGGGGGTCGCACGCCGACGGACAGCCCGGCACGGACGACGCGTCACGGTCTTCCCGGCCGGCGAGGTGTCGGGAGGCGGATGATGGGGTGATGCTGGTGCGGATCGAGGGGCGGGAACTGCCCGGGCGGGAGTGCGGGCCGTCGCCGGATGCTCCGTCGGGGTACCAGAACGTTCATGTCGGCGTGCAGCGCCGGGGGCACCCGGGTGAGCTGCTCGGCCTGGTGCCGGGGGACGCGCCGTCGGTGGTGTGGGAGTTGGAGGTCACGGCCACGGCGGTCGCGGGTGGATGGGACCTGCGCGGGCCGTATGTGCAGGGCCGGCCCGGGGGCCGATTCGTCTACCTGTCCTGGGGGACGGTCGAGGCGGACCGCGGCTTCGCGATGTTCCGGCGGGCGAAGCTGCTGTTCAACGGCGTGGATCGCGAGGTCCTCGAAGCGGCCGTCGCGCGGGGCGCGCTGGTCGGGAGGCTGGGGCTCACCGACGTACGGGGCAACCCGTTGTGCGCCGCTGTCGGGCCGCCCTTGATCGAGTGGTCGGCTCCCTGACCGCGCCGCACCGACGGTTCGCCGGGCCGGTTCGGGGGGAGGATGCCGCACACCCGGTCCGGGGCGCACCGCGGTGCTGCACGTCACATTGGTGCTCGCCGACGAGGGGCGGGCATCAACGCCCCCGCAGGTACCGGCCAATCACCACAGGGCACGGATGTCGTGCGCGGGGTAGGCCGGGTTGGCGACGTCCGAGCCCGCCCGCTGCGTGCCGGAGGGCCCGTCGCGGCCCGGGCGAGGGCGCTTTCGGCTGGGCGGGGGAACCTCTCAGGCGGCGGGTTGTTGGCGGGTGGCGGGCGGGGAGGTGGGGTCAGCTGGGGCGGTGCTGGGTGGCGGATTTGCCGGTGCGGTCGCGGAGCAGCACGCGGAGGGTGTTGGCACTCTCGTAGCCGACGCGGCGGGCGATGGTCTCGATCGTCTGGTCGGTGGTGCGGAGGAGGTGGGTGGCCTGTTCGACGCGGAGGTCCTGGACGAAGCGGACGGGTGAGAGGCCGAGGACGGCCCGGGTGGTGCGTTGCAGGGTGCGTTCGCTGACTCCGATCGCGGCGGCGGCGTCCTTGACGCTGAGCGGCTGGTCGAGGTGGGCGCGGGCCCAGTGCTCGAACGCGGCGACGGTGGGGTCGCACGCGGCGAGGGTGCCCGGCATGGTGTGGGCGGCCTGGGAGGGCCGTTCGTCGATGACGAGGTAGTTGGCGACCAGGTCGCTGAGCGCGGGACTGCGCCGGCGGATCAGGGTCAGCCCCAGGTCGATGTGGCCGAAGGCCGCGCCGGCGGTCGTGATGCCGTCGCAACTGGTCACCATCTGCCGCTGGTCGAGCGTCACCCGCGGGTATCGGCGCCGGAACAGCGGCGCGAGCCACCAGGTGGTGGTGGCGCGCAGGCCGTCCAGGACGCCCGCCTCGGCGAGGAGGAAGCTTCCGGCGCAGGCGGTGGCGATCGGGGTGCGCCGGGCACGGGCCCGGGCGATCAGCTCCCGCGCGGGGGCCGTACGCGGGCCGGACAGGTGGGCCACCAGCTCGTCGGGGCGCCGCTCGGCCACGCCGGGGATCAGCAGCAGGTCGCACTCCTCGGCCTGCGCGACGGGCGCCGCGGTGACGCGGTGTCCCGCGCCCGTGCGTACGGTGCGGGTGAAGCCGACCGTGGTCAGCTGCCAGGTGGGCGGCGGCTGGGGCAGCCGGGTCCGCAGCGTGTTGGCGCAGTGCACGATGTCGAGGAGGGCGGCCAGGCCCGAGTCGAAGACCCCGTCGAGGACGAGCACGGCGACGCGCATGACGGAAACGGTAGCGAATGTGCCGCGTCCGCCACTGCCGGCCCGTGGGCGCGGCGCCTAGCGTCGTGGTGGGCGGCGGTCGCCGACCGGATTCGACGAGGTGGGAGCAGCACATGTCGCAGGTGGGATTCCGGCTCCGGATCGAGGCCAGGCCCGACCGCGCCGCCGAGGTGGAGGCCGCGCTCCGGGGCGCCCTGGAGCTGGCCCGCGCCGAGCAGGGCACGGTCACCTGGTTCGCCTTCAAGGAGGGCCCGACCGTGTTCGGGATCTTCGACACCTTCGACGACGAGGAGGGCCGCGCCGCGCACTTCGACGGAAAGATCGCCGACGTCCTGAAGGAGATCGGTCCGAGGATGTTCGCGGCCGCCCCGGAGGTCCACCGGACGGACCTGCTGGCGGTCAAGCTCCCCTGAACCGCCGCCGGGGGCGCGCAACGTGCCGACGGTTCGTCTGGCACGGCGCCGCCCGGATCTCGGGACGCGGTCGCGCGCTCAGTGCAGCTGGCGGCGGACCAGCCGGTGGAACAGGCCGCCGGTGTCGGCGAGCAGTTCGGCCGGCGGTCCCTGCTGGGCCACGCGGCCGTCGGCCATCACGATCACCCGGTCGGCGTCCATGATCGTGGACAGCCGGTGGGCGATCACGACCCGGGTGGCCCGCAGCGCGCGGGTGCTCTCCATCACGACGCCCTGGGTCTCGTTGTCGAGCGCGCTGGTGGCCTCGTCGAAGAAGAGGATGCGGGGCCGGCGGATCAGCGCCTGGGCGATCATCAGCCGCTGCCGCTGCCCGCCCGAGACGGCGCCGCCGCCGTCCGAGAGCACGGTGTGCATCCCCATCGGCATCCGCTTGATGTCCTCGGCCAGCCCGGCGAGTCGGGCAGCCTGCCACGCCTCTTCGAGGGTGTACGCCCCGGCGCCGCGGATGCAGTCGAGGATCGAGCCGGTGAACGGCTGCGCGTTCTGCAGGACCACCCCGCACTGCCGGCGCAGCGCCGACTGGTCGAGGGCGGCGAGGTCCTGCCCGTCGTAGTGCACGCCGCCGGAGACCGGCCGGTCGAAGCCGATGAGCAGCCGCAGCAGCGTCGACTTGCCGCAGCCGCTGGCCCCCACGATCGCGGTGAACTCGCCCGGCCTGACCCGGAAGGACACATCGTCCAGGACCAGCGGCGCGTCGTCGGCGTACCGGAAGGTGAGGTTCCGCGCCTCGATCGCGCCGGACAGCGCGCCGGGCTGCGTGCTGCCGCCGCGTACTTCGGGAGCCGCTTCGAGGATCGGCTTGACCTGCTCGAAGAGCGGCAGCACGGCGGCGGCGGACAGCAGTGCGCCGGTCAGCTGCGTCACGGAGGTCAGCATCATCGTCACCGCGGTGTTGAAGGTGAGGAAGGCGCCGGCCGACAGGGCACCGCGGGCCGGGCCCGCGAGCAGCATGAACATGGTGAGCGTGCAGAACGGCAGGCACACCGAGTTGAAGACGGTGATGAGGTTCTTCGTCCGGCCGACCCGCTGTTGCAGCTCCCGGCTGTGGGCGAACTCCCCTGCCCAGGCGCCGTAGGCGAAGCTCTCCGCCGCCGAGACCCGCAGTTTCGGCAGGCCGCGCAGCGTCTGGAAGGCCAGGTTGTTGAGCTTGTTGGTGAGCACGACCAGCTTGCGCTGCCAGCGCAGTTGGGCCAGCCCCAGGCCGAGGAACACCGCGCCGACCACGAGCAGTAGGGCGACGGCCACCAGCGTCAGCGGCACGCTGTACCACAGCAGCAGGACGAGGTTGACCGCACCGACCGTGCCGGCCTGCACGATCACGGAGCTGATGCCCGACAGCACCCGGCGGATCGCGCTGATGCCCATGGCCGCGCTCGCCAGTTCCCCGGTGGAGCGTTCGGCGAAGAACCGGGTCGGCAGCCTCAGCAACCGGTCCCAGACGGCGGGTTGGAGGGTGGCCTCGACCCGGCCCTCGACCCGCAGGATGGCGGTGTTCTGCATCAGCATGAACGCGGTGGAGACCACGGTGGTGGCCACGATCGCCAGCGCGGTCTGGACGATCAGGCTGTTCTCGGCGTTCGGGACGTACTCGCCGAGCACCCGGCCGGTCGCGATCGGCACCAGCGCGCCGAGGCCGACCGCGACCAGCCCGCCCAGCAGCAGGGCGCGCAGGTCCGCGCCGGTGCCGCGCAGGCAGAAGCCGAGCAACCGGCGTGCGGACAGCGGCTCTTCGGGCAACGGCCGGTAGAACATGACGGCCCGGGGGGCGAATTCCGCCGCGTTGGCGCTGCCGATCCTCGCGCGGCGCCCGGTGGCCGGGGTCACCGCCTCGTAGCCGCCGCGCCGCCACAGCAGGGCGACCGGGGCGCCGCTTGCGGCCCGATGTCCCACCAGGGGACCGGAGTTCTCCCGCCACCAGCGGCCGTTGAGCTGTACGGGACGGGTGCGCAGCCGGGCGCGCACCGCGATCCGCTCGACCGCGCTCATCCGGTCGGCGGCGTCCGCGCCCTCCGGTCCCGGGCCGCCGTCCACGGCCGCCCCGAGGTCGATCCCGGCCGCGTCGGCGACCAGGCGGCAGGCGGCGAGGGTGCCGTCGTCGCCCGCGGGTCCGCGGCTTCCGGCCGCCCGGCCGGGTCCCGACCTGCCGGCACCGGGCTTGCCGATCGACGCGAGCAGGGTGTGGTCCGCCTGCTCGCGCACCTCCTCGCCGGCCTTGATCCCGGCCGCCGCCCGGTCCTCGTGCGCCTGCTCCGACTGCTCGATCCAGCGGTCGAGGGCGAACAGCAACCGGGTCTGCTGCTCGACCATCCGCCGCCACATCCCGCCGTCGACGAGCAGGTCCCCGCCCGGCTTCCCGCCGTAACCGCCTTGGTACGGTACGCCGTTCGCGGTCCCGTAGGCGTCGGCGTGCCCCTGCCCGTACCCGTCCCCGTAGGCGTACTGGACGCTGCCCGGGGCCACCGGCATCCACAGGATGCCGTCGTCGGGCGAGCCGCTCTCCTCGGCCCGGTCACCGGGCCGGCCCGCGCCAGGTGCGCCGCCCGGGGCCGGGCGGCCTTCCACGGGTGCGTCGAACAGGACGCTCAGGCCGCGCCCGATGCCGCGGGCGAACGCGTTCTCCAGCGGGCCGCCGCCCCACGCCTGGCTGCTCTCGGCCCACCCGTCGCCGTACGCCGAACCGTCGCCGTACGCCGAACCGTATGCCGAACCGTCGCCGTAACCGCCGCCCTGCGCGGGCTGATCGCCGTAGCCGGTGCCGAACAGTTCGCGCAGCGAGATGCGGTGCAGGACGCAGTCCTCCAACGGCCGTGCCACGAGGGTGTGTTGTGGGCCGTCGGCCGGGCCGAGCAGCAGGGTCCCGGTGCGCAGCCGGCCGAGGAAGTGCCAGCGGCCCTGCCGCGCCGCGTCGACCGCGAACAGGTCCATCGCCCCGCGCGCGACCAGCCACAGCACGTGCGGGCCCTCCAGCGACAGGCTGCGCCGGCCGGCCGGGGGGACCGGCCGGCCCAGCCCGCCCATGGCGTCCAGTACCGGGTCAACGGGACCCGCGCCGCCGGTCAGCGGCGGGTGCACGGAGGTCACCTCAGCGCTCCCTGACCAGGTCGGCGTACGGCCCGCCGGCGGCGACCAGGTCCTCGTGGCGGCCCCGCTCCACGACCCGGCCACGGTCCAGGACGACGATCTCGTCGCTGTCGCGGACCGTGCTGAGCCGGTGCGCGATCACGACGCAGGCGCAGCCGCGCCGCCGCAGGTTGTCGATGATCACCTGCTCGGTCTCCGCGTCCAGGGCGCTGGTCACCTCGTCGAGGACCAGCACGCTGGGTCCGCGGACCAGCGCCCGGGCGATCTCCAGGCGCTGCCGCTGGCCGCCGGAGAAGTTGCGGCCGTCCTGCTCCACCCGGGCGTGGATGCCGCCGGGGCGCCGGGCGACCGCGTCGTACACGGCCGCGTCCTGGAGCGCGGAGACGACGGCCTCGTCGGGGATCGACGGGTCCCACAGCGCGACGTTGTCGCGGACGGTGCCCTCGAAGAGGAAGACGTCCTGGTCGACGAAGGACACCGACGCGGACAGCGAGCCGCGCGAGAGGTCGGAGAGCAGTTGCCCGTCGATCCGGATCTCGCCCTCCCACGGCTGGTACAGGCCCGAGATCAGCCGGGACACCGTGGACTTGCCGCTGCCCGACCCGCCGACGAGCGCGACCTGCCGGCCGGGGCCGACCGACAGCGAGAAGTCGGTGAGCAGCGGCTCGTCGAGCGGGCTGTAGCCGAAGGTGATTCCCTCAAGGGTCACGTGGCCGCTGAGCCTGCGGGTGCTCGCGGCCGGCCGGTCGCGGGCGAAGAGCGGGTCGGCCGGGAAGCGCTCGACGTCCTTGAGCCGGGTCACGTCGGCGGTGAAGTCCTGCACCCGGCCGGCCACCGCGCTGAGCCGGCTGACCGGCGCGGTGAAGCTGGTGACCAGGGTCTGGAAGGCGACGAGCAGCCCGATGGAGATCTGGCCCTCCACCGCCCGGACCCCGCCGACCAGCAGGATCAGCGCGCTGTTGAGCGCGGCGAGGGTGGGCGCGACAACGGCGAGCGCCGCGCTCGGCACGCCCAGCCGCTGCTGGCCGTCGAGCGTCGTGGCGTGCTGGCCGGCCCAGCGGCGGAAGAACCCGTTCTCGCCGCCGGTGGCCTTCATCGTCTCGATCAACTGCAGTCCGCTGTAAGCGGTGTTGGTCAACCGGGCCTGGTCGGCGCGGAGTTTGTGCACCCGGGTGCTTCTGATCCGTGCCACCAGGCGCAGCGCGACGATGTTCAGAAGGGCCAGCGTCACCCCGATCAGGGTCAGTTGGGGGTCGTACGTCCACAGCAGGACCGCGTAGAGGAGCACCACCACCGCGTCCACGCCGGCCGAGGCGAGGTCCCGGGCCAGGGTCTCGGCCACCGAGTCGTTGGACTGCAGGCGCTGCACCAGGTCGGCGGGGCTGCGCTGGGCGAAGAACGTGACGGGCAGCCTGAGCAGGTGGCGCAGGAACCGGGCGCTGCCGAGCGTGGAGGAGATGACGCGCCCGCGCAGCAGGTTGGCCTGCTGCACGCCGGTGAGCACGGCGGTCAGCACGACCAGCGCGGCCATCGACGAGAAGACCACCGGGAGCAGCGACGTCCGGCCGCCGAACAGGAACGTGTCGATGTACGCGCGGCTCAGCGCGGGAACCGCCACCCCCACGGCGACCAGCAGGAAGCTGGCGGCCAGCGCGGCGAGCGTGGTGCCCCGGGTGCCGCGCAGCCGGGCCGGCAGCGCGCCGGCGATTCCCGGTCTGCGGCCGCCGGGACGGAACCTGACGCCGGGCTCGAAGGTCAGCACGACGCCGGTGAAGCCCGCGTCGAACTCCTCGTCGGGAACGAACCTGCGTCCCCGGGCCGGGTCGTTGAGGCGCACGCCACGGCGGCCGAAGCGCCGCACCGTCCCCTCGTACACGACGAAGTGGTTGAACTCCCAGAACAGCACGGCCGGTGTCCGGACCTGCGCCAGCGCCGCCGACTCCATCTGCATGCCCTTGGCTTCCAGGCGGTAACCGCGGGCGGCTTTCAGCACGTTGCTCGCCCGCGAGCCGTCGCGTGAGACGCCGCAGGCGATCCGCAGTTCCTCCAGGGGGACATGGCGGCCGTAGTGGCCGAGCACCATGGCGAGCGCGGCGGCGCCGCACTCCACGGCCTCCATCTGCAACACGCTGGGGGTGCGGACGGTCTTCTGCCGCTTCGGCCGGCGCTCCTTGGGCTTCCGCCGGTCGGCGGCGCGGCGTTCGGGGGCACGGCGCCCGGCGGCGCGGTCGGCGCGGTCGGTGCGGTCGGTGCGGCGGCCGGTGCCCGCCGGGGAGTGCTGCGCGGTCACGGCTTCACCCAGTCGATCGGATGCTGCGCGGCCAGGTGGACGGCGCCGCTGAGCAGCGTCCGTGAGTCGATCGCGTACGGCGGACCGCCCGTCGACGACCACCGGTAACCGGACTTCGTGCCCGCGGCTCGGTCCAACTGGACCACCACCGCGACGGGTTGGCCCTTCGCGGAGAACTGGTCGCCCAGCTGGGCGTCGCCCAGGAAGCTGGTGATCTGCTCCCGCGTCTCCGGTACCCGTCCCACCGCGAGCACCCGGCCGCGCAGCACGCCGTAGTCCCGCGTCGGCACGGTCTGGAGGGTCAGGTCGACCACGGCTCCCGGGAGGATCGACGACGCGCTGCCGCCCTGCGCGTACAACACCGCCACCAGCGGGTCGGCGGGGCCGTCGGCGTGTTCCAGCGTCGCGAGGTCCGCTCCGGTGGCGACCACCGCGCCGATCTTGGCGGCCAGAGCCGTCACCCGCCCCGCGGCCACCGCGCGGACCGTCTCGACCGCCCGGTCCGTGCGCACGCTCAGCAGCCGCGCGCCGCTCGGAACGGTGTCGCCCTCCTTGGCGTACACCGCGGTGACCTGGCCGGCGACCGGGCTCTGTAGGACGTAACTGCCCTGCGCCCGGGTCAGGATGCCGGGGGCGGTCAGCTTGGCGGAGACCGTGCCGGTCACCGCCCAGAAGGCGGCGGCGGCCATGACGACGGCCGTGACGGCGAGCGCCAGCCGGCCCTGCGGCCGGGCGAAGCGGACCGGCATGTCGAGTTCTTCGGGTGCCTCGAGCTTGGCGAGCGCCTTCTGCCGGAACTGCACGGGGCCACTCCTTCAACGGCGTTCGTCTCGGCCGGGCGGTCCGGACAGGGCGAGTCGCGCGGGGTGCCGCAGGGCGCCGCGGGGTGCGGCCGGGCACGGCCAGGCCCCGGAACAGGCGGTTCCGGGGCCATGGTCGGACGTCTCGCGGTCAGAGACCCGCGAGACCGGTGATGCCGGACAGCGTGTTGGTGGCGCCACCCACCAGGCCGGTGACCTGGCCGACCGGCAGCGCGTCGGTGACCGGCGCGACGAGGTCGCCGAGGCCCAGGCCGTCGATGCCCAGGGCGACGCCGACGCCACCGGAGATGTTGTCCAGGTCGCCGTCGGCAAGCTCGCGGGTCTCGACCTGAGAAGCGGTGTTACGCATGAATTGCGTTCCCTTCATGACTCTGCGGAATTCCGATGAGTGAGACGGGGGGCGGATGTTCGAGCCAATACCGAACACAATTCGCAACTCCCGTTCGACGCAGGACGCTAGTACGCGTTCCGGCCGCCCGGCCACCCCGACCACCTCGATGTTTCGGTCAGCATTTCGGTACCGCAAGCAGAGTTCGTGCCCGGCCGGCCACCGGATGGCGACGTTTTCTTCACACAATTTCGAACGGCTATTCCTCTCCGCCGGAACCGCCGTTGATCACGATGCGGACATACCTGCGACTTACGATTTCCGGGCACCGGGCGCGGGAGATCGCGTCAGGGTGCTGTGCGCCTCATGCGGTCACCGTGTGCAGGATTGCCGCGCGCTCAGCGGGAGCCGGCGCGGAAGTCCGTACGGATGTCCGATCGGGAGTCCGCGCGGGAGTCCGTACGGGAGTCCGCGTGGGTGTCCACCCGCCCGAGCAGCACCGCGGGAAGCTGGTCACGGCCGTCGATGCCGAGCTTGCGGTAGGCGTGGGTGAGGTGCACCTCGACCGTCCGCAGTCCCACCAGGAGGATCTCCGCGAGTTCCCGGTTCGTCCGGCCCTCCGCGGCGAGCGTGGCGGTCCGCAGCTCGGCCGCGGTGAGGGACGCGACCCCCGCCGTCTCGGAGGACTTCGGCGGGCGGCCGCCGCAGGCGGACAGCTCGATCCGCGCCCGCCCGGCCAGGTCCGCGCAGCCGCACTCCTCCGCGAGGGCCAGCGCCGTACGCAGCGCCCGCCTGGCCGGTATCCGGCGGTTGGCCCGGCTGAGCGCGGAACCGTGGTCGGCCAGCGACCGGGCCAGGTCGAGCCGGCCGTCCGAACGCTCGGCCACCGAGACCGACTTCTCCAGCACCGCCAGCCCCTCGGCCCCGCCGAGGACCGCGCCCATCGTGCGCAGGGCGGCGGCGAGCGGGCCGGGCGTGCCCCAGCGGCGCGCCTGCTCCACCTCGTCCGCGGCGTACCGGCGGGCCTCGGCCGGCTCGCCGAGCGCGAGCAGCGCCCGGGCCGCGTCCGAGCGCCACGGCGCGACCGCCGGGTTCTCCACCTTCCAGGCCGGCAGCCGGCCGCCGGCCGCCAGCAGGTCCCGCAGCCCGTCGGCAGGGCGCCCGGTGGCCACCCGCAGCCGGCCCCGGGCGAGCAGCAGCGCCGTACCGCCCCAGGTCCGCCATGCGTCGGCGCGCGGTTCCGCCTGCTCGACCAGTGCCGCCGCCTCCTCGGACTCGCCCAAGTCGAGGTGGATCTGCACCAGCCGGGCGAGCAGTTCCACCGCCGCGCCGCTGTGCCGCGGGGCACCGCACCCGACGAGGAGTTCCAGCGCGGCCCCGGCGTCCTCGGCCGCGGCCGGCAGCCGGCCCAACTGCTGCGCGATCACCCCGCGCAGCGACCGGGCGCCGGCCAGGCCCGGCCGGTGCCCCCACCGCGCCGCCTGCCCGGCGAGCGCGTCGCAGCGCTCGAACGCGTCCTCGGCCCGGCCCGCCTGCGCGAGCACGAGCACGGCGCGCAGGCTCGGCCGCAGGGCCTCCGGGGTGACCGGGAGGACCGCCAGCGCCTGTTCGGCGCGTGCGGCGGCCCGGGACCGGAACCTGCCGGCCCGTGCGGTGCGGGTGGCGACAAGGCTCAGGTAGCGTCCCTCGTCCACCGCGCCGGACCGGGCCGGCCGGCGCAGGCGGGACAGCGACCCGCCTGCCGCCTCGGCATCCGCTTCACCGTCGCACCGAACGTCCGCGGACCACAGGGTGCGCTCACCCGGAGTGGGCGCACCGGGAGTGGGCTCACCGGGAGTGCGCTCACCGGGGGTGGGCTCCGGGAACGCGTCGAGGAGTCGGTCCGCCTCGCGGGAGCGGCCGGTCGTGATGAGGTGCTCGGCCAGCTCGCGAAGGGCCCGTTCACGCAGGGCCCCTTCGCGCAGGTCTCCTTCGCGCAGGGCCCGTTCACGGTGGGCCGGTTCACGGTGGGCCGGTTCACGGTGGCCCCGTTCTCCCGCCTCCCCTTCGCCCGGGTCGCCGCCCGGGTCCCGCTCCGGGTCGCCGCCCGCCTGATCGCGTACGCCCGGGTCCTCTACGGCCAGTTCGGCCGGAGTCGTCGTCCGGCCCGGCTCGGCCGCAGCGCGGGAGACCTCCGTCAGGCGGTCGATCGCCGCGTCGAGGTCCGTGTACCCCTCGGCGTGGCCGAGTTCCGCGAGCAGCGCGATACGGGTGGGGTCGGGAAGCGGCTCGCGCAGGGCCCTGGCCAGGTAGGCGCAGGCCCGTTCGGGTTCGCCGCGGCGGAGCGCGGTCGCGGCGGCGTCGCGCAGCAGGCCGGCGGCCCAGGGTTCGGCGGGCGCGGAGGAGGACATGAGCTGTTCCGCCGCCCGGTCGCCGGGCGCACCGGTCGCCCGGAGTATCCCGGCGGCCTTGGTGTGCAGCGCGTGGAGGTCCGCGAGCGGAACGTCCTGGAGCACCGTGTTGCGCATGAGGGGCTGCGCGAACGTCATCGACTCGCCCGCCACCCCCATCAGCCCGGCCCGGTCGAGGGCGGTCATGACCTCCATGACCACCGCGGGTTCGGCGCCGCAGAGGCGGGCCACCCGGGCGAGATCCGCCTCGGCTCCCAGGACGGCGGCGGCCCGGGCGATGTCGAGGGCGTACGGCGATATCCGTCGCAGCCGGGCGCGCAGCCGGGCGGCGAGCCGGGGAACGGCGATGCCGCCCAGTACGTCCGCCGAATCCGAGGTGGGGCTGACCGCCTGGTCCCGCAGCGCCGAGGTCAACTCGGTGACGGACAAGGGGTTTCCGCCCGCCTCCCGCATCACGGCGGCGACGAACTGCCCGTCCGGTGCGGCGGCCAGCGCACGTTCGATCACCGCCGACGTCGCCGGAGCGCTCAGGTCCGCGGGGTGCAGTTCCACCGCGCTCACGGCCAGCAACTCGTCGAGGACCGCCGGGTCGGCACACGGCTCGCCCGGACACACGGTGAGCATCACGGCGATCCGCGCCCGGTCGACTCGTTGCGGCAGGACGCTCAGCCAGCGCAGCGACTCGCGGTCGAGGTACTGGAGGTCGTCGACGGCGACGAGCACGGGGGCGCGGGTGGACAGCCGGGCCAACGCCCGGTGGAAGGAGTGGAGTTCGGCGGAGAGGACGGGCCCGGGCGTGGTCGTTGACGCGGTGGGCACCGGCGCCCCGGCCGAACCGGTCGTTCCGGAAGGGGAGTTGGAGCCGTCCGAACCCAGATCCGCGAACGGGCCCCCGACGTGCGCCAGTTCGCCGGCCACCGGCTCGAACAGCCTGCTCACCAGCCCGAACGGCAGGTCGCGCTCGGACGATATCCCTCGGGCCGACAGCACCATGAAGCCCTCGCGCCGAGCCCGGTCGAGTGCCGCGTCGAGCAGCGCCGACTTACCCGTGCCCGCGCCCGCGCTGACCACCACCACCCGTCCGGCGCCCTCCGCCGCGGCGGCGAGCATCGCCTCGACCTCGCCGATCTCCCGGTCGCGGCCGACCAGTTCTGACTGCGCCGTCTGCATGTGTTACCCATTCCCGTGGCCGGACGGCATGACGGCGCGTGCCGGCCGGGCAGCGGTCAAGGGGAGCGGCGGGCCGTGATCACGCACCCGCCCCGGACGTATCCCGGCACGCGCACCGTCGCTCCGGCCCCGATTGATCGAGGGACGAGCTGGTGCGGAGTTCCTTGCCGGGTCTTCGGAAACCATGGGCGGGCGGTGCGGCGGCACGGCCCGCGACCGCGGTGGCGGCACGCTCCCGCCGCACCGCCTGCGTTCCGCGGGCGGGCGGGCGTGAGCTGCCGGGTCGTGCCAGGTTCACTTGCACCGCAGATCAGTGGGCCGGTGGGGCGGGGCTGAGCCAGCCGCAACCATAGCGTTTCCGCGCTGACCCGGCTGGTCGGGAGGGAGCCCGGTCCCGGTCGGCCGGCGGAACGCGCGCGGGATGCCCTGCTCGTCACTGCCGGCCTGGGTCGTGACACCCGGCACGACGACCGCACCTGCGCGCGCCGGCCGCCGTCCACGCAAGGGGGCGAACGCAAGGGGCACGGCGAGACAAGTACAGGGTGAGACTGTCACCCGACGGTCGGAGACGGAGACTCCGTGACATCGGAACACGACGAACGCGGCGACCGCGACGGTGACGCCCAACTGTCCAGGGCCGCCGACGATCCGGCGGCGTTCACGCCGCTGGTCGAGAAGTACTCGGCGGCCCTGCACGGCTACTTCGCGCGGCGGATGCCGGGCGCGGCGGACGACCTGCTGGCCGAGGCGTGGCTGCAGGCGTTCGCCGCGCGGCGAACGTTCGACGCCTCGCGCGGTACCGCCCGGGGCTGGCTGTTCGGAGTGGCCCGCAACGTCCTGGCGGGTCATGTGCGGCGGGCCGCGCGGGCGGAGGCCCCCGCGCAGGTGGAGGTCAGCGACCCGTGGCAGGCCGTGGACCAGCGGCTGGACGCCGCGGCGCTGGCGCCCGCACTGCGCAGCGCGCTGGCCGAACTGCCGTCCGAGGAGCGGGAGGTGATGCTCCTCGTCTGCTGGGAGCAACTGACCCCGGCCGAGGCGGCCACCGCCATGGGCATCCCGTTCGGAACGGCCCGTTCGCGGCTGTACCGGGCCCGGGGCAGATTGCGCGAGCGGATCGCGCCGGACCGTCCCGCGGGGAACCGCCCCGCGGGACAGAGCCTGGCCGCGACGGGAGACCTGGCATGAGTACGTACGACATGGAGGAGACGGGCATGACCGAGCGGCAGGCAGTGCTGGACTTCCCGGGCGCCGAGGCTCTGCGGGCGGCGGGTCGGGTCGAGCCCCCGCCGGCGAAGGCGCTGGCCCAGGCGCTGGCGGCGGTCGAGGAAGCCGTGCGGGAGGCCTCGGTCCAGGCTCCGCGGGAGGACGCGCTGAAGGGCGCCGTGGTGCGGCCGTTCTGGAAGCGCCGCCGCGCCGTCGCCCTCCTCGCGGTCGCCGCGGTCGCGGCCGGCGTCGCGGTGGCGTCCGCGAACATGGCGGCAGGGCCCGCGGGTACGCAGCAGGGGCCGCGGGCGCAGTCCGCGTCGGCCTTCCTGAACGACGTCGCCGAGGTCGCCGCCACCCAGTCGACCGGTTCGGGCACGTACTGGAAGACCCACTTCAAGACCGGGGACACGTACACCTCCCGGTCGATGGAATTCACCTACGTCGTCGACGGCAAGGCCGTCCGCACGTCGCACGACCCCGGCTGGAGGCTCGGCTCGCGGCGCTTCGACTGGAACGCCCTCGACCGCCTGACCACCGACCCCGCGCTGCTGCTCGGGCAGATCGAGCACACCACGAAGGACTCCGCCGACGAGGACGAGGACGCGGCCACGCTCGGGTTCGTGCAGGCGAGCACCCTGCTCGCCAACGCCCCGGCCAGTCCCGAACTGCGCAGCGCGCTCTTCAGGGCGCTGGCCCAGCTGAAGGGCGTGCGCGTGGCCGGCACCGTCAAGGACAGCGCCGGGCGCAGCGGAACGGAGCTGTCCTTCCGCGGGGGCGTCGGCACCACCGAGGTGATCATCGACCCGAGGACCAGCAAGCTGCTGGAACTCAACGAGCCCTGGCGCAGCGAGAAGGACCAGCGCCAGGCGACCTACCTGTCCACCGGCCTGACCGACACGATCGGCTGACCGACCGGATCTGCCGGCCGACGACGCGGCCACGGCGCACCGCCCGGACCAGGGCGCTGCGCCGTGGCCTCAGGCCCTCGGCGCCTCGGCGCCCGCCCACCGGTGGAAACCTGTTCACCGGAGCGCCATTGCAACTTTGACCGTACAGCATCAAACTTGGATTCCATGGGAGAGCGCCTCTCATCCCCCCTCGCGCCCATGGAGAACCGATGCGCCTCAGGCCGCGTTTCGCCCTGCCGTCCGCCATCGCCCTCGCCGCCGCCGGCGTGGCCGCTGCCACGCTGTACCCGCACAGCGCCGACAAGTCGCTCCAACCGGTCGCCAGTTCGGTGCCGGCTCCCTCGCACGTCGTGATCGTGATGGAGGAGAACCACTCCTACGCCGACATCATCGGCAACACCTCCAGCGCGCCGTACATGAACCAACTCGCCACCCAGGGTGCCGTGTTGACGGGTTCGTTCGGGGTGACCCACCCCAGCGAGCCCAACTACATGGCGCTGTTCGCCGGCAGCACCTACGGGCTCAGCGCCGACACCTGCCCGGTCAACGAGGGGACGGCCGCCAACCTCGGCTCCGAACTCCTCGCCGCGGGCAAGACGTTCAAGGGCTACTCGGAGGGACTGCCGAGCACCGGCTCGACCACGTGCAGCTCCGGCGCCTACGCCCGCAAGCACTCGCCGTGGATCAACTTCAGCAACGTCCCCACCTCCGACTCGCTGCCGTTCAGCTCCTTCCCGTCGGACTACAGCTCCCTGCCGACCGTCTCGTTCGTCATCCCGAACCTCGACGACGACATGCACGACGGGACCATCACGCAGGCCGACACCTGGCTGAAGAACAAGATGTCCGCGTACGCGACCTGGGCGAAGGCCAACAACAGCCTGCTGATCGTGACGTGGGACGAGGACGACTACACCGAGAACAACCAGATCCCCACCCTGTTCGTGGGCGCCAACGTGGCGGCCGGCCACTACAGCGAGAACGTCAACCACTACAACGTGCTCGCCACGCTGGAGCAGTTCTACGGGCTGGGGAAGGTCGGCTCCAGCGCGAGCGCGGCCCCGGTCACCGACATCTGGAACTGACGCGCACCATGGGCGAAGCCGAGCCGCGTCCGCCGTCCGCCGCGGCGGCGGACCTGCCCGCCCCTCGCCGCCCCGGCCCCCGCCGCCCCCGGCTCCGACCGCGGGCGCAGCCCCGTACGCGACACCGTGCGCGTACGGCGGTGCTCGCGCTGGTGCTGGCGGCCGCGGCGGCCGGCAGCGGGCCGGCCGCGGCCGGGGACAGCGCCTCCGCCAGGCCGGTCACCGTCGGTGCCGCCGGCTGTGGCGACCTGCCCGCGCACCGCGCCGCCGGGCCGGTGACCTTCGACGTGACCGACCGTTCCCAGCTGTTCGTCGCCGTCTACCTGACCGACCCGGGCGGCGCGAAGGTGTACGCCGAGATCCCCTGGCTCGTGCCGGCGGCGACCCAGCGGCTGTCCACCACGCTCGCGGCCGGCCGCTACACGCTGCGCTGCGTCTTCTCCGACGGCACGGTGCGCGACTCGCGTCCCATGGCGCTGTCGGGACGCGCGGCGGGCGCCGTCGCCGGGTACCGGCCGCTGCCCGACCTCGCGATGACCGCGCCGGTCACCGCCTACCGGGCCTGGCTGAAGGCCGCGCTGCCCCCGCTGCTGGCGGCTTCCCGCAACCTCGACGCCGACGTCGCCCGCGGCGACCTGGCCGCCGCCCGCCGCGACTGGCTGCCCGCGCACCTGGACTACGAGCGCCTCGGCGCGGCCTACAACTCCTTCGGCGACTTCGACGCCGCCATCGACGGCACCGCGGACGGCCTGCCCGGCGGGGTGCGCGACCCGGGCTGGACCGGGTTCCACGCCGTCGAGTACAGGCTGTGGCACGGCCGTCCGGCGTCCGCGCTCCGGCCGCTGACGCGCGGACTGGTCGCCGAGGTCCGCCGGCTGACCGCGGACTTCCCCAGCGAGGAGGTCGACCCGGGCGACCTTCCGCTGCGGGCCCACGAGATCCTGGAGAACGCGTTGCAGTTCCAGCTGACCGGCGCCGCGGACTACGGCAGCGGCACCACCCTGGCCACGCTCGGCGCCAACGTCGAGGGGACCTCCGAGGTGGTCTCCGTCCTCGCGCCGCTGATCGCGCCGCGCGACCCGGCGCTGCTGCGCGCGATCCGGAGCGGGCTGGCCCAGGTGACCGCGGACCTGCGCCAGCCGCACCCGGGCGCCGCTCCGGCCGGCCGCACCACCGACCGCAACGGCCCCGCCGACACCGGCTCCGGCTCCGGCTCCGGCTCCGGCTCTGACCCCGGCTCCGGCTCCGGCTCCCTCCGGACGCTGCGGGTCGAGGGCGACCTCGGAGCCCTGCTGGAGTCGCTCTCCTCGCTGCCCGGCCTGCTCGCGCCGCGGACGTCGGCGTGAGCGCCGGACCGCTCGGGCGCCGCGCGTTCCTGCGCGGCACGACGGTCGGGGTGGCGGCCACCGCCGCGCTGGGCGGAGCGACGCTCGGCGGCGTCACGCTGGCGGACGCGGACGACCGGCACGGTTCCGCGTCAGGCCGCGACATCCCCTTCGAGGGCGTCCACCAGGCCGGGATCGTCACCCCGCAGCAGGCCGCCGCGACGTTCGTGTCGTTCGAGATCGTCGCGCCGGACCGGGCGGCCCTGCGGGAGCTGTTCGGCACGCTGACCGATCGGATACGGCTGCTGACCTCAGGCGGCCCCGTCCCGGCCGCCGACGTCGCCTCCGTACCGCAGGACAGCGGGATGCTGGGCCCGGCGCTGCCCTCCGACGGGCTCACGATCACCGTGGGCGTGGGCGCGTCGCTCTTCGACGACCGCTACGGCCTAGCCGCCCGCCGCCCCGCCCGGCTCACCCGGATGCCGGTCTTCCCCGACGACCACGTGGCGGGCTCCACGGAGTTGCACGGCGACCTGTCGGTGCAGATCTGCGCGGACTCGCGGGACACCGTGATGCACGCGCTGCGCGACCTCACCCGGCACACCCGCGCCGGGCTGCGCCCGCTGTGGAAGGCGGACGGCTTCCACGCCGACCCGCGGCCGGCCGGCACCGCCCGCAACCAGCTCGGCTTCATGGACGGCACCGGCAACCCGGCGGTCGCCGACGCGGCCGTCGCCGACGCGCTGGTGTGGACCCGCGGCGCCGCGGACGGCGAGCCGGCCTGGACGGCAGGCGGCTCGTACCAGGTGATCAGGATCATCCGCATGCTGGTCGAGTTCTGGGACCGGGTCTCGCTGCGGGAGCAGGAGACGATGATCGGGCGGCGGCGCGACTCGGGCGCCCCGCTCGACGGGAGCCGCGAATCGGACACCCCCGACTACGGCTCCGACCCGCAGGGCCACGTGATCCCGCTCGACGCGCACATCCGGCTCGCCAACCCCCGCGACCGGGCCACCGCGGACCAGCGGTTCCTGCGGCGCGGCTACAACTACGACCGCGGCCTGGACCCGGTCGGGGACCTGGACGTCGGGCTCGTCTTCTGCTGCTACCAGCAGGACGTGCGGCGGCAGTTCCAGACGGTCCAGGAGCGGCTGGCCGGGGAGCCGCTGGTGGACTACGTGCAACCGACCGGCGGCGGCTACTTCTTCGCGCTGCCGGGCGTACGGGACGCCTCCGACCGGCTGGGCTCCGGCCTGCTCGCCTGAGACCCGCGAGCGGCGGCACGACCGGGACAGCGGGGATTTCGACCCGCGATACGCCGATGTCCGCGCATCCGACGTGGACAACCGGAGCGAAGAGGACGCCGGCGGGCGCACACTAGGGGCAATGACAAAGCCTCATGCACCTAAGCGCCATCTGCCCACGAGCCCCTTCACGGCTCCGGTCACCCCTGCTCCCAAGCACTTCGCCGTCGGCGACCAGGTCGCCCACGACATGTACGGCCTCGGTCGGGTGACCGATACCGAGGAGGGAGTCGCCGCACTCGTGGACTTCGGGTCCGCGCGGATGCGGATTCTGAGCCCCTACACCAAGATGATCAAGCTCTAGTCCCGGCCCGGCAGATCCCGCTCCGGACCCGGCACACCCGGCCCCTTCAGGGGCCCGCGACGAAAGACGGACCTCTCATTGACGTGACCTCGCTGTTCTCCGCACCGGAAGAGCAACCCCGCCGCTCCGCGCTGTCCTCGCCGCCCCCGAAGACGGACCCCTTCCACGCTCCGGACTTCGAGGACGACGGGTCCTGCCGGTACGACGACGAGGACGGGGACGAAGGCGAGGACGCGCCGGAGTCCGCCTCGGGCGTCCGCGAGGAGCCAGGGCCGGCGCCGGCGCTCCGGTGAGGGGTGCGACCGCCCCGGCTCCGGTCGGTGTCGCGTTCGTCCCCGTCCGCCGTCGCCCGGCCGCACCCGCGTGCCGGGCCCTCCCCTCGGCGGACCGCGCGAAGCCGACGTCAGAGCCCGTCGTCAGAGCCCGTCGTCAGAGCTCGTCGTCGTGGGTGTCCGGCGCGAACACCACGGCGAGCGCCTCGGCGTGCTCGGGCACGTCGGGATCGGCCACGACCGTGGCCATCACCGTGGCCTCGTGGTGGTCCGGGTCCATCTCCAGGATCTGCCGCAGCACCTCCTGTGCCTGCGGCAGGGCGCCGTACTTGAGCGTCGTGAACGCGGCCAGCCGCAGCTTCTCGATCGTCACCGGTTCGGCCGGCACGCCGTCGCCGCGGATCTCCACGCACCGGTCGAGCAGCGGCTGGAAACGCCGGGGCGGGCCGAACAGCTGCAAGCCGATGATGATGCCCGGGACGGTGCTCGGGGCGCGCATCGGCGTGGCGATCGCGGCTTCGAAGTCGGCCGCCGCCTGGTCCCACTTGCCGAGCTGGAAGCGGATCTGGCCGAGGACGGCCGTGCGGTCGCCGCCGACGTCCGGAAGCTCGATGCGCTCGATCAGCCGCTCGGCCGCCCGGTTGTCCTGGTAGCCGAGCATGTACAGCGAGCCGAGTTCGAACAGCGCCGTCGTCTCCTTCGGGGCCTCCCGCAGGATCGCCTTGTACGCCGCCTTGGCCTCGTCCTTCCGGCCCAGCCGCCGGTGGACGCCCGCAACGGAGGTCAGCGCCTGGGGATCGCCGTCGGCCAGCTCGGCCGCGGCATCGGCGGCGGCCACCGCCTCGTCGCGGCGGCCCGCTTCGGCCAGCATCCGGCCGTGCAGGCTCGCGGCCCGGCTCGACCGCGGGAAGCGGCGGCGCGCGTCGGCGGCGAGTGCGACGGCGTCGTCCAGGCGGTCCAGGTGTTCGAGGCCGAGGACGGTGTCCCGGTACAGCTGACCGGTCGCCTCGCCCTCGGCGATCAGCGGCTCCGCGAGGGCGACCAGGTCCTCGTACCTCGCGTCGTCGCCGGCGATCTCGGCGGCCAGCAGGCGCGCGGGGACCAGCGTCGCATCCGCCGCCAGCATCGCCGCCACCAGGGTGCGGCAGCGGTCGCGGGAGTCCTTGGACCAGGCGTGGTTGTACGTCGCGGCCTTCCACATGGACGTGGCGATCCGCGCCTGCTCGCGCAGCAGTTCCCGGTCGGTGCCCGCGGTGCCGGGCGAGCCGAGGTCGGGAATGTCCAGGGCCTCGCAGCCGAGGGTGTAGACGTCGAGCAGCGGCGCGGGCAGCCCCTGCGTCTCCAGGGTGTCGAGCACCTCCCGGACCCGGTGCGGCCTGGGCTTCAGCCGCAGGGCCGCGGTGAACGCGTCACGAGCCGGGGCGATCATCCCCAGCCGGAGCTTCACGATGCCGGCCTGGATGAGGTAGGCGGTGTCGGTCGGTTCCCGCTGGAGGGCCTGCGCCAGGGCGGCGTCCGCGTCCCGCCAGCGGCGCAGGCTCACCAGGACGACCGCCCGGGTCTGGAAGCTCTCGCCGTTCAACGGGTCGACCTCGACGGCCCGGTCGGCCATCGGCAGCGCCTCGGGAAGCCGCTCGGGGATGTCGGCGAGCACCCGCGCGTACAGCCGCAGCACGCGGCCCTCGTCCGGCGCGATCTCCATGGCCCGCCGGACCAGCGGCAGCGCCTCGGCGACGTTCTTGTCCCTCATGAGGCACGACGCCGCCCGGTAGAAGCCCTCGGTGTCCTGGGGCCAGCGCGCGATCACCAGGCGGGCGGTCGCCACGGCCTCCTCCCGGCGGTCGGCCAGATCGAGCAGCCAGGCCAGGTTCGCCAGCGCGCCGTAGTGCTCGGGGTCGGCCGCCAGCACCCTGCGCAGGATCGGCTCGGCCTCGGCATAGCGGTCGAGGCGGGCCAGGGCGACGGCGCGCTCGACGGCGGCCTGCGACGGTTCGCGGCCGGCCGGTCCCTCGTCTGCCTCGTCCGCCATCAACGGCCCTTCGTGCCCTTGTGGGACTTGAAGTAGGCGGCGAGGTCGTCGTAGGCGCCGCCCTCGTTGGCGAACAGCGCGACCGAGCGCGCGGCGTCGAACCACGGTCCGGTCGACGGGCGCGCGTCCGCCAGCGCGGCATCGAAGTCGGGCATGCCCATCAGCCGCGCCTCGCCGCTGCGCACCGCGTCCATCAGCGCGATCTCCGCGGCCGACTCGCACAGGTGCGCCACGTCCGCGCCCGAGAAGCCGTCGGTGCGCTCGACCAGGGACGCCAGGTCGACTCCCGCGATCGGCCGGTCCCGCAGGTGGTAGCGGAGGATCTCCGCGCGGGCCTCGGCGTCCGGCGGCAGGACCAGGACGGTCCGGTCGAAGCGGCCGGGGCGGCGCAGCGCCGGGTCGACGTCCCACGGTGCGTTCGTCGCGCCGAGGACGAACACCCCCTCGTTGTCCGATCCCACCGAGTCCAGCTCCGCGAGGAACTGGTTGACGGTCGTGCGCATCGTGGAGTTGCGGGTCTGGCTGCGCCGCTGGCCGAGCGCGTCCACCTCGTCGAAGAACAGCACGCACGGTGCCTGACGCCGCGCCAGCTGGAACAGCTCGCTCAGGTTCCGCTCCGAGGAGCCGATCCACATGTCGAGCACATCGGCGATGCCCACGGAGACGAACGACGCGCCGAGTTCGCCGGCGACGGCGCGCGCGACGAAGGTCTTGCCGCAGCCGGGCGGGCCGTACAGCAGCAGGCCGCCGCGCAGCGACTTGCCGTAGAGCCTGCGCAGTTCCGGGTTGCGCAACGGGGCGAGGAACGCGGCCTGCAACCGGTCCTTGACGTCGGACAGCCCGCCGACGTCGGCGAGGGTCAGGGCCGGCCGCTCGACCTCGTGGGCCGGGGCGCCCCGCGGGTCCTCGCGCGCGTCGTCGGCGGCGGCGGGCGGCGGGGCGGGCACGGCCGGCGGCGGGGCGGGCGCGGGGGTGAAGCGCGGCGGCGGGGCCACGTCCCGCAGTTCGGCCTCCGCCGTCGGCCAGTCGAAGCCGGCGTCGGGCTTCTCCGCGGGCACGCTCTCCGCCGGTGTGCCGCCGCTCAGCGCCCTGAGCATCAGCTGCCTGGCCGGAACGGAATCCGGCGCCAGGCGCAGCGCCTCGCCGAGTTCGACGATCGCGCCGTCCGCATCACCGGCGTTGATGAGCGCTTCGGCGAGCGCGACACGGAACTCGGCCTGTTCCGGCGCGGAACGCACCGCCTGGCGCAGCGCGTGGAGCAGCGGGCTTTCCGGGTCAGCCATGGTCCCCCCTGGGCGAATTCACCGCGAGCATAGCCCGTACGTGCCGCCCCGCGGCGGGCCCGCCGGCCACGAGGGCAACGCCGTACGCCCGGCTGCCGGCTCGCCCCCGACCGCCGGGCCGAACCGGGTGCCTCCCGGGCCGAACCGGCCGTTGCGAGAGCGGCTCGACGCCGTAAGTACAAGGTCCGATCCCCCTTCCTTTGTCCGGAGGGCCCGGGATATCCCTTGGGCTACGAACGGCCGGTCGGCGGGCGCGGTGCGGTGCGGTGCGGTGCGGAAGGAGCGGGGCCATGGGTGAGGAACGGTTCGCGGCGGGCTGGCGGGTGGACGAGCGGTGCGTGAACTGCGATGTCGCCCGGCAGCTCGCTCCCGGCCTGATCGGCGAGGTCGACGGCCGCTCGGTCGTGCTGCGCCAGCCGCGCGACCGAACCGAGGTCCGGCAGCTGAACGCCGCGGCGTACGCCTGCCCCTCCCGGTCGATCCGTCCCCCGGCCGGGCGGCTGGCGGCGGAACTCGACCCCTTCCCCCTGGCCCTGGACGACACCGTGTACCTGTGCGGGCACAACTCCACGCACACCGCGGGGGCCAACTCCTACCTGCTGCGCCGCCCCGGCGGCACCGTCATGATGGTGGACACACCACGGTGGAGCGCGTCGCTGGCCACGCGCTTCGAGGAGCTGGGCCCTGTCACGGACGTCCTGCTCACCCACCGCGACCACGCCACGCACGGCCGCCGCTACGCCGACCGCTTCGGCGCCCGGCTGTGGGTCCACGAGGGCGACCTCGACGCCGCCCCGGACGCCGACCGGGTGCTGCGCGGCACCGACCCGGCGCAGATCGCCGAGGGGGTGGCCGCCTTCCCCCTCCCCGGGCACACCCGCGGCAGCGTGCTGTTCCTCGCGGACGAGCGGTACTGCTTCAGCGGCGACAGCTTCTACTGGTCACGCGGCACAGCGGACATCGAGGTGGCCGACAGCGTCACCTGGTACTCGATCGGTGAACTCGCCGCGTCCTTGGCCCGGACCGCCGATCGGCTGCGCTTCGAGTGGCTGCTGCCCGGCCACGGCGACCGCCGGCACCTTCCCGCCGACGCCATGGCCCAGCGGCTCCGGCAGCTGGCGGCGCGCACCGGCGAACTGCGGCCCCGCCCCATCGATTTCAGCGCGACGCGCTGGTAACGGCCTTACCCGCACGGTCTGATCGGCCGCCGCGCAGACCACCGGGCCGGGGCCACCCGGCAGGGCAGAACCTAATGCCCCTGCGCGGCCGCCGCCTTCGCGCTGGCCTCGGCCGCCGCACGGGCCTCGTCAGGCGTCATACTCCCGTGCTCGTGCGAGCCCGCCGCCTTCGCACTGGCCGCGGCCGCCGCACGGGCCTGATCGCGCGTCATGCTCCCGTGCTCGTGCTCGTGCGAGCCCGCCGCCTTCGCACTGGCCTCGGCCGCCGCACGGGCCTGATCGGGCGTCATGCCGGAGTCGGTGGCGGTGTGGGCGTTCGCCGGGTGCGGCGCGGCCTCGGCCTGCGCGGTGACGGCGCCGACCAGTCCGGTCAGGAGAAGGGCGCCGGCGACGGCGGGGCGGCTCAGCAGCCTGCGTCCGGTTCGGGGTGCGCGGTGGGACATGGGGCTGTCCTCTCTCGTGGCTGCCGTCCGGTGGCATCCGGACAGCGATGCGGGACATACGCCTGCCGGGCGGCCGAAAGTGGCAGCCGAGCGCTGTGAGCCACATCACCGCGATCGACTGCCACCGCCGCCCGCTCGGCAGGCGTACTTCCTCAGCGGTCCAGTACCGTTCCCGATCGCGCCCCGGCCCCTGGGGAAGGAGTGCAGCCCGATGCAGGACAGGGAGTTCGACGCCCTCTACGCTGCGGCGTTCCCGAGGCTGGTGCGCCAGCTGACGCTGGTGACCGGGGACGCGGAGGCCGCTCAGGACGCGGTGCAGGAGGCGTTCGTCCGTGCCTGGTCCCGGCGTGGCACCCTGCGCGCGGTGGAGGTGCCGGAGGCGTGGGTACGGACCACGGCCTGGCGGCTGGCCGCCTCCCGGTTCCGTCGCATGAGGCGCGGCTGGGAGTTGACGCTGCGCCACCACCGGCCGACCAGCGTCGCCGAGCCGTCGCCCGACCGGCTCCTGGTGGAGCGGGCGCTCGCCACCGTGCCGCTGAACCAGCGGCGGGCGCTCGTCCTGCACTACCTGTGCGATCTCAGCGTCGAGCAGATAGCCGCCGAGACCGGGACTCCCGCGGGCACCATCAAGAGCTGGCTGGCCCGTGGCCGCAAGGCGCTCGCCCAGTCGCTCGCCACGGAAGAGAGGCAATCCAGCAATGTCTGACCTGGACGACCGAATCCGTGCGGCGCTGCTCGAAGGCACCCTCCAGCCGGCCCGCACTCCTTTGACCGCCCACCAGGTCAGGCTGCGCGGCACGGCACGCAGGCGGCGCCGGCAACTGGCCCTCACCGGGAGCGGCCTGGCGCTGGCGGCGGGCGGTCTCACGCTGGTCGCGGGGCTCGGCTGGGGGTCCGGCGCGGCCCGGCAGGCCGGCCGGTCCGCCGCCCCGTCCTCGGGCACCGCCTGGCCCACGGCCGGCCGGGCCCAACTCGACGCCGCCCGAGCCGCGGTGGCGGACTACTACCGCCGGCTCCCGCCGGACACCACGAGCACCACCGCCGAGGCCGAGGTGACGGCCCTGGCGGAGCAGCACCTCACCGCCACCGCTCGGGCCGAGGCAGCGGCCCTGTCCGTGAGCCTCGCCCGACCCGCGGACACCCTCCCGGCCGTCTGCGGGACCCGGACCGCCGCGCTGCGGGTCGGTCCGCTCACCAGGACCGGCGCCCACCGGGCCGGCGCCGTCGTGTCGGGCGCCTCGGACCGCACGGTCATCACCGTCGAGCTGGACTCGGGGCGCATCAGTGGCTGGACCTGCGGCTGAGCGGGGTCAGGCAGGGGCGTGGGCAGGCAGGGGCGCGGGCAGCGCGCCGCCCGCGGTGGGCCGCGCCGCTTTATGATCGCCGGTCATGGACTGGCTCGAGCGCGCCGCGAAGCTGAGGCAGTGGACCGGCAACGGGACGCGGGCTCCGCACAAGCCGCTGCTGTTCCTGTACGCCCTGGGCCGGTTCCAGGCGGACGCCGAGGCGGAGCTGCGGTACAGCGCGGTGGAGGCGGATCTGGGGCGGCTGCTGGCCGAGTACGGTCCGGCCCATCGGACCACGCCCGCGTACCCGTTCCATCACCTGGTCAGCGACGGGGTGTGGGAGGTGCGCACCGACCGCGGCGACGGCAGTCCCGGCAACCGCGTGCTCGAACTGCGGGCCTCCGGTGCGGCGGGCAGGCTCGTGCCGGAGCTGAGGACGGCGCTGCGGCGCGAGCCGTCGTTGCTCGGACGGATGGCGCGGGTGCTGCTCGATCTGCACTTCCCGCCGTCCCTGCACGGCGAACTGTGCGAGGCGGTCGGCCTGGAGCTGGAGCTGGCGGAGACGGGGACGCTCACGGCGGTACGGCGCCGGCGGGACCGGCGGATGCGGGAGTCGGTGCTCACCGCGTACGAGTACCGGTGCGCCTTCTGCGGCTACGACGGCATGATCGGCGCGGTGCCGGTCGGGTTGGAGGCCGCGCACGTGCGCTGGTGGGCGTTCGACGGTCCGGACGAGGTCGACAACGGAGTGTGCCTGTGCGCGCTCCATCACAAGCTCTTCGACAAGGGGGTCCTCGGTGTCGGCGACGGCCATCTGATCCTGGTGTCCCGGGATTTCGTCGGGCGGAGCGCGTCCGCCCGCGAGCACGTGGTCGCCCTCGCGGGCCGCGCGCTGCTCGGGCCGCAGCCCGGCACGCCCGCGATCGCCGCTTCCCACCGGGCGTGGCACGCCCGGCAGGTCTTCCACGGTGAGCCGCGCCCGGCCGCCACGGCGTGACCGCCGGGGCACGTCGCCCAGGCGCGCCGCGGGCTGAGCGGGCGAGCGGCGTGACGGGCCGGCGCGGGCGGGGTGTCGTTGGGGGCCGCGCCCACCCGCGGACAGGGACGGGGACCGCGGATGTAACGCTTTCGGGTGCCGCGGACTAGTACCGGGTGTAAGGCATCGCACCTTTGACCTGCCCTGAGGAGCCGTCCGTGCCAGCGGAGCATCCGAAAGCACCACCCGCGCGGGACCCGGCCGGGTTCGCCGCGTTCTACGAGCAGCACTTCGACACCGTGCTCGGTTTCGTCACCCGGCGCGTCGACGACGCGCACCTGGCCGCCGACCTGACCGCGGACATCTTCGTGGCCGCCCTGGAGGGCGCGCACACCTACGACGCGCGGCGCGGCGCACCCGTCGCCTGGCTCTACGGCATATCCCGCAACGTCATCCACGCCCACTTCCACGGCACCGCCCGCGAGCGGATGGCGGTCGCCCGGATCAGCGGGCGGCGGCTGCTGGACGACCAGGACGTCAGCGCCATCGAGGCGCGGATCGACGCCGACCGAGCCGTCCGGCAACTCGCCGCCGCCCACGCCGCGCTCTCCGACCCGCTGCGCCAGGTGCTCGACCTGGTCGACCTCGACGGGCTCACGGTCCGCGAGGCGGCGCAGGCGCTGGGCGTCAGCTCGCCCACCGCCCGGGTCCGGCTGCACCGCGCCCGCAAGGCCCTGCGCAGCGCGGGCCAGACCCACATCGCCGGTTACGAAACCCTTCTGGAGGCCGCCCAGTGAACGTCCCCGCGCACTTCAAGCAGCAGCTCGCCGACGAGTTGAACGCCCACGCGGCGGCCCTGTCCGCCCCGGCCGGCCACCGGACCCTGCTGCAGCTCCACGCGCCGCGCCGCCGGGTCGCCCTCGTGGTCGGCGTGGCCGCGGCGGCCGCCGCCGCTGTGGCGGTCGCCCTGCCGTCGACGTCCGCGTCGCACAGCGACCAGCAGGCCGCGCCCGCCCGGCAGAGCGCCCCGGGCAGCTCCGGCACTTCGGGCGCCTCGGTCAGCTCGGGCACCAGCGGCCTGAACATCGTCAACGCCAACTACTCCGTGCGGTCCAAGCCGGGCGGCATGGTCTCCGTCCAGCTGTTCGACCTGAAGGGCGTCCCGGGCCTGCAGGCCACCCTGGACAAGGCCGGCATCCCCGCGAAGGTGATGGCGCCCTCGGCCTCCTGCTCCGCCACCGGCCACACCCACGACAGCCCGCACGGCAGCCTCCTCAAGGTGGCGCCGCCGTCCGGCTTCCACAGCAACGGGGTCCGCGACATCAATCCCGGTGCCATCGTCCCGGGCGACCACCTGCTGTTCGTGCCGGCCTCGAAGAGCGGCCCGGTGACCTCGCTGGCCATCACCCTGGTGCGTCAACTCCCCACCTGCGTCCCGGCGAACTAGCCCCGCGGGGCCCGCGCGCCTGAGGAACGGAACCCAACAGGCCGTACCCGCCGACCGGCTGGTGCGGCCCGTTGCCATGACGGAACGCGGCGGTGAATGTTGTTCAACCGTTCGAAAAAACCCGCCGGTCGGGACGGCCGTCAACGACCATGGAACGTGGAAGGCGGGCCGCCGCACCAGGGGCGGGTCCGCTCCGCGCGCATCGCCAGGGCGATGCCGAACGAGGGGGTACCTGAGTGAAGACCCGAAGAGCTGTCGCCGTCCTGTTAGGCGCGGCACTGTCGATCGTCGCGCTCGTCACACCGGCCGGCGCGCAGCCGGCGCAGACCGGAGTCTCGACCACCTACCAGGTCAACGCGCGGCACAACGGCACCGTCGTCGACTCCGGCGTCGGCGCTCCTCCGCTCAGCCAGAAGTGGTCGCGCGACCTGGGCGGGAGCGTCTCCTACCCCGTCGTGGCCGGCGGGCGGGTCTTCGCCACCGCCGCCTCGCCGACGGGGTACGGCACCACGCTCTACGCCATCGACGCGGCCACCGGCGAGAACGCCTGGGCGCCGGTCGACCTCGGCGGCACCTACTGGTGGTCCGCGCTCGCCTACGGGGGCGGCCGGCTCTACGCCCAGAACTACGACGGCGTGCTGACCGCGTTCAACCCGGCCACCGGGGCGAAGCTCTGGACCGTCACGCTGCCCGGGCAGTACTCGTTCACCTCGCCGCCCACGTTCGCCGACGGTGTGGTGTACACGGGCGGGGCCGGCTCGGGCGGCACCCTGTACGCGGTGGACGCCGCCAGCGGCTCGCTGCTCTGGAGCCAGCCGGTCGCCAACGGGGACGACAGCTCGCCCGCCGTCGATGCCGCGGGGGTCTACGTCTCCTACGCCTGCGAGCAGGCGTACGCCTTCGACCCCAAGTCCGGCAGCCCGATCTGGCACCACCAGACGGGCTGTTCCGGTGGCGGCGGCCGCACGCCGGTCCTCGCCGACGGCGGAGTCTGGGTCCGGGACAACGGGATGGCCTCCTCGGTCCTCGACGCCGGCACCGGGGAGGTCAGCAGCACGTACGACGCCGCCGGAACCTCGCCGGCACCGGCCATCGACGGCCACCAGGGCTACTTCGTGGACGGCGGCGTCCTCCAGGAGCGGTACACCCCCACCCTGGACACGCGCTGGACGTTCCAGGGCGACGGCCGGATCAGCACGGCACCGATCGTCGTCAACGGCTATGTCTACGTCGGCTCCCTGAGCGGCCAGTTGTGGGCGGTCAACGGCGCGACCGGCCAGTCGGTCTGGTCCACCGACGTCGGCGCGCCGATCAACGGCCCCGACGAGCAGAACGTGTCCCAGCCGCTGACCGGGCTCGGCGCGGGCGACGGGCTCGTGGTGGTTCCGGCCACCAACCTGCTGGTGGCGTACGGGCAGTGAGCGGCAGGGGTGGTCGCCGGTTCCGGCGGCCACCCCTGGTCCCTGCCCCTCCCTCGTACGGTCGGCCCGGCGACTTTGCCGGGTCTTTACAATCGGCTCCAGCGCCGCCTCGTCTTTTCAGTCGATCCGCAACACAGCCCGCCGCGTGACAGCGCGGGCGGACCGACGAAAGAGAGCGATTCCATGCGCCGAACCGTCCTGAGCGCCGTGGCCCTCGCGTGCACCGCCGTCCTGGCGAGCACCGTGCCCGCGTTCGCCGATGGGGCCACGCCGTCCCCGAGCCCGACCTCCGCGCAGTCCCCGTCGGCCAGGCCCTCGACCGCGCCGCCGGCCGCCTCGCCCGCACCGACCAAGGTGGCGCAGCCGAGCCAGGTCGCCGCCGTGCCGAAGGGAGCACCGGACACCGGTGTGGCGCCGGTGGCGTCGCACTCCGGAGCCGACGGCGGGCTGATCGGCGGGGGCGCCGCCGCGGCGCTGGCCCTCGGCGGCGGGGCCTTCTTCCTCGTGCGGCGCCGGCGGGCGACCGGGGCGTGACCTCGCTCTCCAGGCGCGCGTTCGCCACCGCGGTGACGGCGTCGCTGCTCACGGGCTGCGGCGGCCACCAGGTGGGCGGCGCCGCCGCGACCACCCGCCCACCGGGCACCCGCCCCCCGAGCACGCCGCCGTCCGCGCGGCCCGCCGCGAAGTCGGTACGTGCGCTGGGGCGTTCGGTCCCGGTCAGGCTGGAGGTCCCCGCCATCGGCGTCGACACCCCGCTCATGCAGCTGGGGTTGGCCGCGGACGGCAGCGTGCAGGTCCCGCCGATCACGGCGCACGACCGGGCCGGCTGGTACCGGAACTCGCCGACGCCCGGGCAGACCGGTCCGTCGGTGATCCTGGCCCATGTCACGGTCGGCGCCTACGGGGACGGGGTCTTCCGCCACCTCGCGCGGCTGCGCCCGGGCGACCGGATCGTGACGCGCCGGAAGGACGGCACGGCACCGCGGTTCACCGTCACCGACGTCCGTACGGTCGCCAAGTCGGATTTTCCGACGAGCGCGGTCTACGGGAACGTGGACCGGCCCGAGTTGCGGCTGATCACGTGCGGCGGCCCGCGCAGCGGTGACGGCTACCTCGACAACGTGATCGTCTTCGCCGCGCTGACCTCGACGGGCTCCTGACGCGCCGCAACGGGTCCCGGGCCGCCGCCGTTCCGTACGCCGGCGGCCCGGGACCGTCCTCCCGAGAGGGCCCCCACGTGTCCGACCAGTGCCACCACGACATGGAGAGCGTTGAAACGGTCCCGCGAGAAGGCAGCGTCCGAGCTGTTCGCCGCCTTCTACCCGCGCCTCGCCGGCTGGTGCCGCCGGCTGGTCGACGACGACGAGACGGCCCACGAGATCGCCTCGGAGGCGTTCACCCGGCTGTGGGCCCGCTGGACGGCCGTGGCGGAGCCGCGCGGATTCCTCTACGTCACCGCGACCAACCTCGTCCGGGACCACTGGCGCAAACTGGAGCGCGAACGCCGGGCCGTCCGCCGGGCCACCGCGGAGGCCGCCGTCCGGCCGCCGACCGAAGCGGCCGACCCGTCGTTGCGCCTGCTCGTGCAGTCGCTGCCGGAACGGCTGCGGGTGCCGATCCTCCTGCACTACTACGCCGACCTCCCGATCCGGGAGATATCCCTGCTCACCGGCCGGAAGGAGGGGACCGTCATGTCCGACCTCCACACGGCCAGGGAACTGCTCCGCGCCCATCTGAGGAGAAGCCTTGATCACACAGTCTGACGACGGTCAGGACTTCGACCCCGACGACCCGCTCACCGTCATCCTGCGCCCCACCCCCGCCCCGCTCGGCCTGCCCCCGGGCCGGTACGAGAAGATCCGCCGCGGCGCGGCCCGCCGCCGGATGCTGCGGATCGCCGTCGGGGTCGGCCTGTCCGGCGCCGTCGCCGCCCTCGTCGTGGTGCCGCTGCGCATGACGGGGCCCGTCGAGCCCGCCGCCCCGAGGGTCCCGCTCGGCCCGCCGCCCGCGAGCAGTCCTTCGGCCGGGCCCACCTCGCCACCGGCGCCGTCGCCCGCCACCAGGCCGCCCACGAACGTCCCCACCAGCGGCCCGCCCACCGCGAAGGCCCCGCCCACGAAGCAGGTCCCGTCCACGAAGCAGGTCCCGTCCGGCGCCAACGCCTCCGCCACCCAGGCCGTACCGGCCACCCCGAGCACGTCCGCGGCGCCGCCGGCATCCGACCCCACCGGCACCTCTCCCCGGCAGTCCGGCGATCAGCCGTCGCCCCTCCCGACGGAACTGCGCCGCTGAGCCGGGGGAGCCGGACGGCGGACGGCCCGGCCCCGAACCGGGGCCAGGCCGTCGCGGGTTCCTGGATGGTGCATTGGAGAGTTCCTGGACCAGTGGCTCAGCGACCGGCTCAGCGGCTCAGCGGTTCAGCAACTCAACGGCTCAGCAGGCGCCGAGGTCCTGCCAGACACCCCATTCGCCGGTGGTGCCGGGCTCTTCCCCCTGCGTCCACCACTTCGCCTGCCAGGTGTGGCCGTTCCACGCGACCGTCTCACCGCCGGTGTAGACCTGCGAGGAGCTCCAGGAGCCCGCGGTGCAGGTCGCGCCTCCGGTGCTCCCGCCGGTGGTGGTCCCGCCGGTCGTCGTCCCGCCCGTGGTGCTGCCGCCGGTCGTGGTCCCGCCGGTGGTGGTCCCGCCGGTCGTCGTGCCACCGGTCGTGGTCCCGCCCGAGTTGCCCGCGAACGGCAGGAACGCGTCGGTGAACGCCAGGCTGCTCTGGCTGATCTCGGTGCAGGTGGGAAGGGAGTTGGCGCTGCCGCTGCACGGCTGGTCGCGGTTGATCGACCAGAACGCCAGCCGGGCGACGCCGTGTTGCGCGGCGAAGCTCTCCACGGTCTGGGCGTCCGCGAGGGTGAACGTGGACCCGTCGTCGTTCTTGCCGATCATCGGGGTGATGCCCAGATTGCCGTAGCCGTAGCTGGAGTCGACGGACTGCATCTGGGCCAGCGTGGCCTCGGCGGCGGAGACCGAGCCCTGGCCCATCTCGGTGCCGGTGCCCGAGTAGAAGTCCATGGTCATGATGTTGACCACGTCGATCTTGACGCCCGCGTTCTTGGCGGCCTTGATGATGTTCACGCCGTCGCCGGTCAGCCCGCTGGCCAGGACCGGCAGCGTGACGGAGAACTTGAGGCTGGGGTTGGACGCCTTGAGGTCCTTCATCGCCTGCATCTGCCGTGCCACCGAGGCGGTGTCGGCGATCGCCGCGCCTTCGATGTCGAAGTCCAGCTGGGTGACGCCGTAGTCGTTGATGAGGGCCTGGTAGCCGGCGTCGATGGAGCTCTGCGTGGAGCAGGTCCAGGCGAGCGGCAGGCCGCTCGCCCCGCCGGACGAGATGATGACGGAGGCGCCCTCGGACTTCGCCTTGGCGATCAGCGGGTCGGTGAAGGAGTCGGCACCGATCGGAAGGGTGTCGCCCCAGATCTGGTTGCAGCCGCTGCCGAGCACGAAGGCCGCGGTGTACGCCTTGAGCCCGTGTCCGGTGATGGCGGTGTCGAGCATGCCCTCCTGGCTGTTCGACATGTCGACGTAGGGAGCCACGGAGTAGGTGTCGGCGGCCGGCGCCACCGCGGCGTTGCCCGCGGGGGCCAGGGCCATGACCGCGCCGGCGGTCGCGAGCGAGAGCGCGGCGGCGGAAGCCGCCCATTTCGCAAAGCGCATGGAAGCACCTCAAGCGTGAAGTGGTGGGGGGAGCCTGCGGGTTGGGGGGAGCGTGCGTCTCAAGCCTGATTGGTACGTACCAAACCGCGCGGACGCCCGCCGCGTCAAGAGGACTAGACCAACTTTCCGCGGCCCTTTCCCGTTCCCCCTCCTGTCCCCCGCACCTCTTTCACCGCCAGTGGTACTCGCTGACCGCGCCGCCGGAGACGGTGACGGTGCCGTGCGGGATGCCGGGGCTTCTCCAGACCGTGTACTCGCCCTCCTCCAGGGACGACAGGACCAGGCAGTGCAGGGTGCGATCCGGCAGGTGGCGCGGGCGGACCGCGGCATGGGTACGGCGGGTGGGATCGGTGGTCGGGCTGACCTCGATCTCCAGGCCCTCCTCGTCGGGGCCGGTGTGGATGACGACCGCACCGGTCCGCTCGCCGATGTCCAGGACGACGCTGCCCGCCAAGGAGGGCGCGGCGGTGTGGTGGTGATCGTGCATGGCGGGGCTCCTCGGGTCCGGCGGCGGGGCGTCGCCCCGCCGCCGGGTGGATGACGCGGTGGGGTCAGGACGCCGGGTGGTGGTAGCCGTCGTACGGCACGCCCAGGTAGGGGAAGTGGTCCAGGTACGGGTTGGTCACGTCGGCCGGGGTGAGCCCGTCGGTGATCTGGCCGGCCGCGGCGTCAGGCGTGTACGACTTGTCGACCAGCGGGAGCGTGGCGCCGGCGATGGCGCGCAGTTCCACGGTGACCACGTCGTCGAAGACCCGGCGGCCGTTGGGGAATCCGGCGGCGTCGCCCGCGACCAGACCGAGGATGTCGGGGTGGGCGGCGGGCGGGACCGAGGTGTTCAGGCGGAGCATGTCGGCCTGGGTGGTGCCGGTGAAGTTCTCGAACCCGGGCACCACGCCCTCGGGGATGCCGGTCAGCAGGATCGCCAGCAGGTCGGCGCGGGACTTGCCCGACTTGTTGTAGGCGTCGAGGTTCGGGAACACCCCCGGGTAGAGGCCGGGCAGCAGCTTCGCCAGCTCCGGGTGGGCGACGTAGTGGGCGAAGCGCTTGTCGTCGCTGGGCGGCAGCGCGTTCCACTCGTCCTTCTCGCCGAGCGCCACCAGCACCTCGTTGAAGAGCGGGTTGCCCAGTCGCGAGACCTGCACGAACGGCCCGGACTCCTGCTCCTGGCCGCGGCCCTCCTCGATCACGCGCGCCTGGCGGCGGCTCGCCGAGGTCCATACGCCGATGGTGGCGCGCGGGTCGGAGGCGTCCTTGCCGTGCCAGCCGTCCCGGGTCAGGTCCGCGATCGGCACCTGCACGGCGAGGCTGTGGACGTTCAGCTCCTTGGTGGTGTTCACGCCCGGGGCGGGCTGGGTGAACACGCTCATGCCGTACTGGTTGTGCAGTTCCTGGAACGGGCGCAGGTTGCCCAGGTCGAAGATCGACCCGAGGTCCACGTAGAAGCCCTCGGCGCGCTGCCCGGCGAAGACCTTGCAGGTCTTGCCGATGGTGTGCACCGCGGCTTGCGCCAGCTTGGCGTAGTCCGGCGTCGACAGCGGGCCGATGTTGCACGGCGGGCAGGTCAGGTCGCGGCCCAGCACGGTGCTGCGGCCCTGACCGTCCACGCGGGTCAGCGTGTAGGTCTGGAAGCGGTTCCAGTTCGGCGAGTCCAGCGTCAGGATCGGGCCGGTGTTGTACAGGAAGCTGCCCGGCGTACGCATCCTGGTGGTGAAGCGGAACTGGTACGTGACGTCGGCGCGGCCGTCGCCGTCGTTGTCGACGTGGATCTCGTAGAGCACGTCGTCGCCGAACTCGTAGAAGTTCGGGCCGCCGGCCGGGTTCTGCAGCGGGATGTAGTTGGCGATCAGGGTGACCGCGTCGGGGCGGTCCGGGCTGACGAACGCGTATACGTCCGTGCTGTCGGCCACGGGGTCCTTGGAGATCTCCGGGGCTTCGCGGTGGGAGGACATTCAGCGGGCCTCACTGGTTCGGGGGTACGGATACGGGAACGCGGGGCGGGTGCGGGGGACGCGGGGGCGGGGACACGGGCGGGCGGGAACCCGGGCGGGTGGGAACCCGGGCGGGTGGATCGGGGTGCGGACTCCCTTGGCGGAGAAGGGAGTCGGACCGCACGGGGGCCCTGCCGTCAGCGGGCGTGCCGCAACAGGGCGCGGGTCAGGTCCGGGTCGACGACCCGGTGGTGCTGCTCGCCGTGGAAGAAGTCCAGCTCGCCGCGGGCCGCGTCACCGACCCGGACCATCAACGGCTCCTGGGACAGCTCGGGCTCCTCGGCGACCGCCGGCTCGGGCGCGGCCTTCGCCGCGGCGGACTCGGCGGCCGCGGCCGCGGTCGCTCCGGCCGTACCTGCGCCGAGGACCACTCCGGCGGCGAGCCCGGCGGCGCCGATCATCCCGGCGTTCCTCATCAGGCCCCGCCGGTCGACGCCCGGCCCGGACGGGCTCTCTTCCCGCGGGTGCTGCGGGGGTTGCGGATGCTGCGGGTGCTGTGCGGACATGCTCGCTCCTTGGCTCGGTGGAAAGCGCGACGGCCTTCGCGGTTCGGGTCGTGCGACACCGGAACAGCTCGGCGCCACCGAATGCGGGACCCGGGAAAAGGCCGGTCGCAAGGTCGTCAGGAACTGGATCTCCCGGATTCCGCGGCGGGGAGAAGGACTCGGTGGCACGGTGACGGATATCGGGAACCGCGATCCTCGGCAGGGAAAGTCGCGACCGTTTCGGAGTGAAGCGGCCAGGTGCCCTCCCGTCAAGATCCAGTCCGCCGCCCGACGCCACCGCCGCGAAGCGCGAACCGGACGTTCCCGCAGGCCGGGACCGGGCCGTTGATGCTTCGGAGTGAATCTCGCGGGCAAGGCGCCGTCAGCCCAATCCGCGCCACCCGCGGCGCCGAAGGGAATACGGCAGGCCGTCTTCAGGAGGTGGATCGGACCACTCGTCCCGTCACGGAAAACGTGCACCCGCGTGCTTCAGGCGCTCTCGATTCCCCCGTGGGCGCCTCTCTCCCGTGCGCTCTTTTCCCCGGCCACGAAATACCCCGCGCCGTCACGGGAGTTCCGGAAAATCCCCCGATCCCCGACACCGGCCCCAGCGTTCTGTACGTCAACGCCCGCACCCGGCAGGGGAAGGGGCAGGGGCGGTGCGCCAAGAGGGCGGTGCGCGAGGGAGCGACGGTACGGCGGGGACGCTTCGGTCGGTGCCGAAGCGTCGCGCCCGCATGGTTCGGCCATGGACACACCCACAGAACGGCCGGTGCGGGCGCGACCCACCGGCGATGACGTCGCGACAGCCCACCCGCAGGACCTGGAGGTCCGGCTGCCCGACCGCCCCGGCGCGCTGGCCGACCTCGGACAGGCGCTGGGTGAGCGCGGGGTGAGCCTGGAGGGCGGGGGCGTCTTCACCCGCGGCGGACAGGCCGTCGCGCACTACCTCGTCGACGACGGTCCCGCCGCCCTGGCCGCCGTCGCCGCCGCGGGGCTCGGCCCCGCCCTCGCCCGCGATGTCGTCATGGCCCGCCTGGACCAGGGGACACCGGGGCAACTCGGCGCGCTCGCCCGCCTGCTCGGCGACGCCGAGGTCAACGTCGAGGCCCAGTACAGCGATCACGCCGGCAACCTCGTCCTCCTGGTGGCGGACCGGCACCTCGCCGCGTGCCGCGAGGTCATCAGGGCGTGGCGGCGGCGCTGATCCCCACGCTGTCGCGTGCGGCCACTGGTGGGGGCCCTTCGGACTCGGCGCCGGGTGCCGGATGATGGGGGCTGACGGTGGGGCGGCGGGTGTGAAGGGCGGCGCAATGGCAGACGGTGAATCCACCCGGTCCGGGCCGGACGTTCGGCCGGACGTTCGGGCGGCCGGTGAGCGGCCGGAGAGCGTCGTGGCCGTCACCCGGCCCGAGGACGAGGCCGGTCCCGCGCCCGTGGCGGGTGCCGGGACCGAGGACGGGAGCAAGGCCGGGGACGGGGCCGAGGACGGGAGCAAGGCCGAGGCCGGGGACGGGGGTGCGGGTCCGCGGCGGTCCCTGCGCCGGCGGCTGGGCGGGAGCGTGGTGTTCCTCGTCCTCGCGCTGCTGTTCGTCCTGCCCTGGTGGACGCTGTTCGGCTCCGGCGCCGGCTGGCCGGTCCCGGTCTTCGTGGCCGGCACGGTCGTCTTCGCGTGCGGGCTGGTCGCGTTCCCCTTCCTGATGGTCGCGGGCCACGGGCGCCGGCGGGCCGACCGGGCGGCCCGGGTCGCGGACAGCACCCTCGGTGTGGTCTGGGTGCTGTTCACCTGGTCGGTGCTGGGCGGTCTGGTGCACCTCGTGCTGATGGGGCTCGGCACCGGCGGCGCCGACCGGGCCAGGGTCGTCGCCGTGGCCGTCGCCGCGGTCTCCGCCGTCCTGCTGGCCTGGGGGCATTACGAGGCCATGCGCGTACCCCGGGTGAAGCGGCTGGACGTGCGGGTCCCGCGGCTCGGCGACGGCCTGGACGGGACCCGGGTCGTGGTGCTGGCCGACACCCACTACGGGCCGATCGACCGGGCCGGCTGGTCGGCCCGGGTCGCCGAGGCGGCCAACGCGCTCGACGCCGACGTCGTGGTCCACGCCGGCGACATCGCCGACGGCACCCCCGTCCAGCGCCGGGAGCAGTCCGCGCCGCTCGGCACGATCCGCGCCCGGCTGGCGAAGGTCTACGTCACGGGGAACCACGAGTACTTCGGGGAGGCCCAGGGCTGGCTGGACCGGATGGCGGAACTCGGCTGGGAGCCGCTGCACAACCGCCATGTCGTGGTGGAGCGCGGCGGGGACCACCTGGTGCTCGCCGGCGTGGACGACGTGACCGCGGAGTCCTCCGGCCTGGCCGGGCACCGCGCGAACCTGGCCGGCGCGCTGGCCGGAGCGGACCCGGACCGGCCGGTCCTGCTCGTCGCCCACCAGCCCAAGTACGTGGAGCAGGCCGCCGCCGCGGGCATCGACCTGCAGGTGTCGGGACACACCCACGGCGGGCAGATCTGGCCGTTCAACTTCCTGGTCCGGATCGACCAGCCGGTGGTGCACGGCCTGAGCCGGCACGGCGAGCGGACGCAGCTCTACACCAGCCGGGGCAGCGGCTTCTGGGGCCCGCCCTTCCGGGTCTTCGCACCGAGCGAGATCACGTTGCTCACCCTGCGGCCGGCCGGCGACGCCGGCTGACCGGCCGGCCGGGCAGGCGGACGAGCCGGGCCGGCCGGCGAGGCTCCGGCCCCGCGCGCCTCGCGGTGCGGCCGGGCGGCCTCAGGGGTCCTGGTCGGGCCAGGTCGCCGCGAGGTCGTCCAGGCTCGGGAAGCGGGGGCCGGGCACCGTCTCCCGGAGGGTGCGGCCGTTCAGCCAGCAGACCTGGAGGGCGTCGCTCTCGGTGTCGAGTACGCAGCACGCGCCGCCGCCGGCGGCGGCCAGGCCGGTGAACACCGTTCTGACGCTCGCGGACCGCTCGAACATCACGCTCATCCGCGACGTGGCCGCGGTGAACTCCAGCACCGCGTAGCGAGGGTGCGGCGCGGACGTGAACCGGACCGTGAGGTAGATGTACCCGATCCCGGCCCTCCCGAGCCCGTCGGGTCCGGGTCCGGGTCCGGGTTCGGGTCCCGGTGCGCGGCCACCGCCCTCCATGTACGCGCGCACCGGGTCGTCGACGCCGAACATGATCGTGGTGTCGAGATCCAGCGTGCCGCCCGCCGAGCAGTCGACCGGCTCGCTCGCGAAGTTCGAGGTGAACGGGACGACGAGCGGCACGCCGCCCGGCAGGGTGACCTCAAGTGGCGGCACCCTGCCGGTTCGTGGCGCCAGTTCCGCGAGCGCGGCCAGCGTCCTGGCGACGTTCCGGGCGGGGACGAAGATCTCGTAGCTGTAGTCGAGTCCCATGCGATTCCCCCGTTGCCCCGTTGCCCCGTTCTCCCGTTGCCCCGTTCCCCCGGTGCGCCGCACCGCATCCTCCCAGAGCGGGAGCCGCACCGCGCGGGGTCAGCGATGGGCGAAGACGGCTTCCCAGCGCGCCGGCGACTCCTCCTGCTTCGTGTGCCGCGCTCCGGAGAGCGGGACCTCTTTGCTGCTCCCGACCGTGACCATCACCAGGCGGGTGCCGAACTCGTTGCCGCCGGGCGCGATGTCCCAGGCGATGAGGTGGCGGTCGTCGACCCAGGCCAGCAGCTTCTGCCCGCGCAGCAGCGCGGCCCGCTTGCCCGTGACCGGGTCGAGCAGTTCGGTGGCGGTCTTCGACCCCTCGCCGGCGAAGTCCCCCGCCATCAGTTTGCCGTCGGGTGACAGCCCGGCCGGGGCGAGTTCGGGGTCCTCGTGCTTCTCCTTCGCCGGTGCGGGCACCGTGGTCCCGTCGAGGCTGAGGAAGACGAGGTGGGGCTCGGCCATCCGCAGCTCGGTCAGGAGCGTCCCGTCGTCGTTGAACTGCAAGGCGGCACCGGAACCGACGGGGACGCCCTGGGGCATCGACGTGTCGGGCGCCAGCGCGTGCCACCGCGCCGCCCCGGACGGCAGGTCGATGACGGAGAAACCGGTACGGGAGTACTCCGGCTGCGGCTGGTACGACGTCCCCTTCGCGTCGGTGACGGACATCCGCTTGGCCCAGAAGAGGCGGTTCGGGTTCTGGTCGTAGGTGGTGACCACCAGCTTGCTGCCGTCCGGCGAGAGGTCCAGGGCGGCCGCGCCCTGCGGCACGGGAATCCAGTGGGTCACCCGGCCCGTGCCGAGGTCGAGAATGCCCACCCGGCGGGCCGGGAGCGCCTGTTCCAGCACGGCCGCGGTGCGCAGACCGGGGGCGACGACCACGTCGGACCAGCGCGAGTCCGTCGCGTAGCGGCCGGTGTCCGGGTCGAGCAGGCTGTAGGTGCGGGTCTGGACCACGTCGTGGTCGGGCTGGCGGACGTCGCGGGTGGAGTAGTAGGCGGCCAGCACCTGGTTCCCCGCGGAGATACGGTCGCGGGGCGGGGACTGCGACGGATGGCTCTCGACGCCGGTGACGGCGGGGATGTCCGCCGAACCGTCGTGCCGGGCGTGCCGGTCCGGCCCGTGGCCGGAGTCCAGCATGGTGGGCGTGGCCACCGCGGCGGCGACGGCGACCACGGTCACGACGGTCGCCGCCGTGAGGCCGCGCGTCCTGTGCCGGGCGCGCCGTGCGAGGACCCGACCGGCCAGGTCGGCGGGCGCGGGCCGGACGTACTCCGCTTGCTCGCGGAGCGTGTCGCGGACGAGTTCGTCGAAGGTCACGGTCGTACCTCCAGAGGGGTGCCGGGGGACGCCGGGCGGGCGGCGCCGCGGGGATCGTCGGGCAGGCGGGTGGGAGCGGCGGGCCTGTCCCGACCTGCGGGGCGCCGGGACCGCGCCGGATCGGGTGGTGCGGTGCGGGACTCGGCGTCCCCGGCGTCCGCCGCGCTCGCCGGGCCTGCGGTGTCCTTCGCGTCCGTCACCCGCGCGGCCTCCGTGCCGGTGGACCCTTCGGACTCGTCGGACCCTTCGGACTCGTCGGACCCGTCGGACGGCGCGGGAGCGCCGGCCGGGCCGCTGACCGTGCCGCTGTACGGCGCCTGCCCGTGGCCGGGCTCGCGCGGGGCGGCGCTCCGCGGCGGCCGCGGTTCCGCGGACCCGTCGAGGTCACCGAGTTCGGGTGCCAGCGCGCGCAGCCGGGCGAGCGAGCGGTGGGTGGTGGAGCGCACCGTGCCGACCGAGCAGCCGAGCGCGCGGGCGACCTCGGCCTCGGGCAGGTCCTCGAAGTAGCGCAGCACGAGAACGGTGCGCTGACGGGTGGTCAGCCGGGCGAGGGCGCCGCGCATCAGCAGGCGCAGGTCGGCGGCGCCGGTGCCGTCGCCCCCGGCCGCGCCGTCCGGCGGCTCGGCGACGGACACCTCCTTGCGGCGCCCCTTGAGCCGCCACCGGCTGATCTGCTGCCGGTACAGGACCTGCCGGACGTACGCCTCCGGCTCGTCGATCCGGCGCCACCGGTTGGCCACTTTGACCAGCGCGTTCTGCAGCAGGTCCTCGGCCGCGTGCCGGTCGCCCCCGCTGAGCAGCACGGCGGTTCTCAGCAGCGCGGTGGATCGGTTCGCCACGAACTCCTGGAAACTGTCCTGGTCTTCCGCATCCATGGTCACCTTCGCTCTCCGGCGGCCGATTGCCCCCTCCTGCCGCTACTGACGCGCGCGGGTGCCGCCGGCTATGCCTCCCCTGTGCACCCGCCGAACCGCCCGCGGTACGCCCGTTATCCTGCGGCCGTGATCGGTTCATCGGCACGGCCCCTGCTCTTCCTGGACGTTGACGGACCGCTCATTCCCTTCGGGGCGACCCGGGAGGAGTACCCGAACGGCCATCCCACGTACACCGCGCAGGACAGCGGCTCGCATCCGCTGCTCGCCAGGGTCGATCCCGGACTCGGGCCCCGGCTGTCGGCGCTGCCGTGCGACCTGGTGTGGGCCACCACGTGGGAGGACGAGGCCAACGAGTGCCTCGCGCCGCTCCTGGGTCTGCCGCGACTTCCCGTGGTCGCCTGGCCGGAGCCCTCCGAACGGGGCGAACTCCGTGGTCTGCACTGGAAGACCCGCCCCCTGCGGGACTGGGCGGCCGGCCGGCCGTTCGCCTGGCTCGACGACGAGATCACCGGGGCCGACCGCGCCTGGGTGCGGGCGCACCACCCCGCCCCGGCCCTCCTGCACCGGGTCGACCCCTACCACGGCCTCACCGCCGCCGACCTCGCCACCGTTGACGCGTGGCTGCGCGCGGCGCGTTGACGTCAGGCCCGCGGGGGCTCCGGGGGGGGGCGTTCAGGCCGTCACGGCGAGACCGTCGACGAACTCCTTGATGTGGCACAGCAGTTGTCTGTGGTGGGGTGGGGTGAAGACGTCGAAGTGGCCGCAGTCCAGGTCCCGGACGGTGAGGCGGGTGGCGAGCGAGCGCCAGCGGGCGATCTGCGCCTCGCGGTCGGGGCTCGCGCAGGCGAGCAGGAGTGTGGGGGTGTCGCTGGGCTGTCGGACGCGATGGGCTCGTGCCGCGGTGAGATGGGCGGCGGCGGTGGAGCGCAGCAGCGCCGGCTCGAAGCCCGAGGACAGCCCGCCGGCGGAGTGTTCGATGCTGTCGAGTGGGTGGGAGCGCAGCAGCGCGTTGTCCGGTTCCAGTTCGGGGTGGCTGTCGATCATGACCACGGCGGGCGGCGGAGTGTCCCCGGCGTTCCCCGCGGCAGCGGCCTGCGCGGCCAGCTCCCAGGCGAGGATGCCGCCCAGCGACCAGCCGGCGAGCAGGGCGGGCGGTCGGGGCAGTGCGTCGAGGAGTTCCCGGTAGGCGGCCGCCATCCGTGGGACGCTCCGCTCCGGGCGCTCGCCGGGCAGCAGGCCCGCCGCGCGGATGCCGTGGACCGTGCCGTGCCGGGCCAGTTGGAGCGTGAGGCCGACGTACTGGCCGAGCCCGCCGCCCGCGGGGTGGATCAGCACGGTGTCCAGTGGACCGCTGCGCCGGCCCAGGGTCATGAGCAGCCCGGGGTCCTCGCTCATCGGCCGGCCCGCTGGGTGACGGCGCCGCACACCAGCGCCACGACCGCCGCGACGGCCGCGATCACCGCGGCCGGTACGGCCACTACGGCGCGCACGGTGGTCACCGTCCACGGGCCCACGCCCTCCAGGGCCCAGCCGGTGGCCGGGAAGGCCGGCGAGAAGACCACCGCGCCGGCTGGCACGCTCCCCGGCACTCTCTCTCGATCGGCGCCCTCCGCCACCTCCGCCGGTGCGGCGGCTCGCCGGGTGGTCGCGCCGGGCTCCACGTTCATGGCGGGGCCTTTCCTCATCGGGCTCGCATCGAACGCGTCGGGCTGATCGGGGATTCCGCAACGGCGCCTGGCAGCAAGCCTGGTGACCGTGGTCCGCGCCGGGTGCTTCGGCGAGGCGGCCCGGGACACGGGCAGTCTACGGAAGGCGTCGGAACGGAGCTATGCGTCCCAGCCCTTGGGCCGCGCCCTGCGCGACGGTTCCGGTGCACGCGGGCGCGCCGCGGACAGCCGGGCGGCGGGTCCTTCGGGCGGACGTTTCCCGGGCCGGATTCGCCAACGTCCGCTGGTCGCAAGGGGGTTCGCCCGGTGCTTCGGGTCCCCTCCCGCGCGGGATGCCGGGATGGCCGATTCTGCACCGTGCCGGGCTGCCAACGCGTCCCCGTGTCAGGCCACTTGAGGACCTGCGCCGGGCGACCGTAGCCGGGCGGAGCGGACCTCCGAGGGTGCGGCACGGGCCACAAGAACCCGGCAGAACGGTCGGGTTCACGCCCTCCCCGGCCAACTCCCCTGAGGCCAGGACGTGCGAAGGGCCCCGCCCCCCGCGGCGGGACCCTTCGACCGTAGGACGGTGTGGCGAACGGTCAGCGTGCGCCGGCGAGCGCGGGCGCCGACCAGACGTCGACCACGACCTGCCGGTGGTGCGGGCGCGCCGCCGCCGCGCCGTCGGCGTAGTTCTGGTCGACCTGTGCCGCCTCGGCCGCGTCCGGCGTGGCGTCGGTGCACGAAGTGCCGGGGCCGTGGCCGGACATGAGCTCCGAGCAGGGGCCGCTGTAGTCGTCGAGCAGTCCGAGGATGTGGCCGGTCTCGTGCGCCGCGATCCGGGTCACGTCGTAGCCCTCGTCCACGGCTTCCTGGCCCAGCTCCACCTCACCGCTGCCGCCCGGGAAGATCGGCCCCAGCGTGGTCTCGGGCCAGCCGTCCGTCGCCACGTAGACGTAGTCGGCCGAGCCGGGCGAACTCGCCGGCACCAGCTGCACGTTGTGCACCGCGTCGTTCCAGTTCTGCACGCCCTGCGTGATCGCGCTCGCCCACTGCCCCGCCTGGCTGGCGTCGTATGTCAGCGTGACCACCGCCGTGGTCGCCTTCGGCGCGGAGTGCGCCGAGGCGACCCCGCACGTCGTGCCCAACATGGCCGGGATGAGCGCCGCCATGGCGACTGTTCGCTTGATCATGAGACTCGTGCGCCTCCTTGGCATCAGTTGCACCAGAAGTCACCAGAGCATCATGAGCACGACAACCTCCACAAGTACCCGGCACCCGGCAGTTCCCGAACTCCCGCCCGATCCGGGCGGGTCGGCGGCCCACGGCACCGCGCCTCCCCGGCACCGCGCCTCCCCGGCGCCGGGGCAGGCTCCGCGCCCGTGCTAGATTCACCTGCTTTTCTTCAATGACTGGGGGGTTCTTGAAATGCGACGCATCACCGCGTTCGCCGGCACCGCTGCCGTGCTGACGCCGCTCCTCCTGATGAACGCCGGCTCCGCGTCCGCCGCGGCGAGCAGTTCACTGACCGTCAGCACCATCGGCCGGGACGGCAGGTCCGTGTCCAGCCGCCCGCAGGCGGTCAACGTCAAGACCCACGACCTGTACTACCTGACCAGCGGCAAGGCGGCGAAGCTGCCCAAGGGCAGTTACGACGTGATCGTGGACGTCTTCAACACCCGGGACGGCACCGACACGCTCGGCGCCAAGCGGGTGACGGTGTCGGGCGGTTCGAAGACGACCATCGACGCCCGGCAGGGCCACGCCGTGAAGGCCGCGCTGAGCCCGGCCGCGCCCAGCGGCTACGACCAGCTGTTCACCGTCGACCTGTGCACCACGGAAGGCTCCGGCGACGTCGGCGCCTGGGCGGGCACGGGCACCCTGTTCGTGATCCCGTCGTCGCTGTCCACGGTCGAGTTGGCCTACGGCTCGACCTGGACGCCCGAGAGCGGCGACGGCCGCAGTCCCGTCTACGTGGGCGCGGGTGTGCACAAGAAGGGCCTGCCGAGCGGGCTTTCCACCACCTTCCACCAGTCCTCGCTGGCCTCGCTCAAGGTGACCGCCCGCCGCGGCCCGGAGACCGGCCGCTCGAACGTCGAGATCACCCGGAACAGCAGCGACACCTGCCAGGCGTCCTCCGCGCGGGTGGACGCCACCGCCACGCTGCCGTACGGCTTCACCGCGCACCTGACCGGCGGGTCCTGGCAGGTCTCCGAGACCGCCGACGACTTCGTCTACGGCCCGACGCACCAGTACAGCGCCGGCAAGAGCTACGGCATCACGCTCAACCGCGCGGTGTGGGGCCCGAGCGGCGGCCTGCCGTACACGTGGGGCTCCGGACACCGGCTGTACTTCGGGGACATCGGGATGTTCACGGACCCGGTGCTCGGGACCCCCGGCACGGCCACGACGACCTACAAGCTCACCAAGGCCGGCAAGTCCCTGTCCACGAAGTCGCACCAGCCGGTGATCAAGAGCGCCGGCTGGTACACGCTGACCGAGTCGGCCACCCGGCACCCCCTCCACAAGCTCGCGGCCGACGCCTCGTCCAGCAAGGCGACGGTGAGCATGCACTTCTACGCCGACCCCAAGGCGACCGAGCAGGTGCGGGGCTATCTGACCCGGTTCACGCCGGTGGCCCTCGACTCGTCCGACCGGGCCCGGCCGGGCGCCACCACCACCATCGACCTGGGGATGCTGCGGAACAGGTCGGCCGACCCCGAGGTGCGCCAACTCTCCGACACGGCGAAGAAGGTACGGGTCTGGGCCTCCTTCGACGGCGGCAGGACCTGGCACGCACAGACCGTCAAGCACCCGGGCGGCACATGGACCACGACCGTCCACGACCCCAAGTCCGGTACGGTCTCGCTGCGTTCGACGGTGGACGACAGCCACGGCGATTCGACGACCACCACCGTCGTCAACGCGTACACGGTGAGCTGACGTTCGCCGCGGCGACCGGCCGCGGGCGCGGCGCGCGCATGCGGTTCGCGCCGGCGGGGCACGGCCGTCCACGCCGTGCCCCGCCCACGTTCTCACCGGTCAGGCGCAGGGCAGGGCGGCCCCGGCCGCCGGGGAACCTGTCGCCTGGCCGGGAAGTTCCTGTCACCGTTCGGTGAAACTCCGCCGGAAGGATGGTGCTTGCCCGATACACCCAGAAGCGCAAGCGACTTGAGGTCCCCATGCCGATCAGCCCCCGACGTTCCGCCGTCGCCGCCGCCGTCCTCGCCGCGGCCTGCGCCCTCACGCTCTCCGCGTGCGGGTCGTCCGACGGAACGTCGAACGCCTCGGCGTCGAACTCCGCGAGCCAGCAGGGCGCACCCGACGACGGAACCACCCTCTCGCCTTCCGGCAACGACGGCAGCGGAGCCACCCAGGACCCGGCGGCGGCCACCACGGCACCGGGGACAGCCACCACGGCGCCCGCGGGCGCGCCCGCCGGCAAGTCGTCGGGGACACCCCGGTGCCACACCGCGGACCTGACGCTCTCGTTCGAGACGGGCGGGGACGCGGCGCCCGACACGACCTCGGACGCCCAGCAGACCGCCGGGATATCGGTGCACAACCGCAGCAGCCACGCCTGCCAGGTCGGCGGCTTCCCTGGCCTGGACCTCAACGGCGGCTCCACGCACTGGTCGCTGTCCCGCCAGAGCAAGCACTACAGCGCGATCACGCTCGCCCCCGGCGACAACACCGACTTCCAGATCACCTTCCTCCCCGAGCTCAAGGGCAAGTGGACCCCGAAGTCGGTGACCGTCACGCCCCCCAACGAGACCACCAGCGTGACCCTCGCGTGGCCGTGGGGCCCGGTCCTCCTCCAGGACGGCGCCACGCACCCCGGCACGTACGTCGGCCCGATCGGCTAGGTGTTCTGTCCGGGGGTTGTGGACAGTGGCCATGATCACTGTGTGGGGATCTTGAACAAGTGTGGGCCCGCCGGGTTCGGTGTGGATTGCGACGTCCCACCGGCCCGAAAGACCCACACGCCACACCGTAATGCACCACTGACCGAGACCGGTCGTCTGCTTCTTGCCCGCTGCGTCGTGGAAGGCGGAGCGAACGGCTTCGGTGCGGCTCGGGTGCCTTGGGGTGCCCATCGCGCTACGGAACAGGGGGCTCGCTGGCGATAACCAGGCCGATCGCGAGGCCGCAGCCCAGGGCCAGGAGTGCGATCAGCACGATTCCGGTCCAGCCGGCGATGAGGGCGATCTTCCAGCGGCGGATCACGGGACATCCCCCGCATTCACATCGGTGTCGCTCCTCGCGCGGTCGTTCGGGTCATAGGCGGTGCGCAGGGCTTGGAGATGGGAGAGGGATTGGGTGGGGGTGAGGGCGAGGTCGCGGAGGGCATCGTAGGTGTGGCGGAGTTGCTGGATGTCGTCTGGGTCATCGATGAAGTGGCCGCTGGTGGTGCTGTGGGCGTAGGCGAGGGTGCGGCCGTCGCGATAGGTGAGGACCTGGAGCGGGCCGTGCAGGAGGTGGGGACCGGTGTGCAGGGGCAGGATCTGTACGGCGATGGCGGGGTGGTGGGCGGCGTCGATCAGGTGGTCGAGCTGGTCGAGCCAGGTGGCGGGGCTGCGGGCGGCGCGGTGGAGGACGACCTCATCGAGGATGGCGCGGTAGTGGGTGGGGGGTGTGTGGTGGTTGGTCAGGCGGGTTTGCCGTCGTCGGAGTGCTTCGATCTGCGCGGTCAGGGCATTGGGCGGTCGGGGGCCGGTGGTGGTGAGCCGCTCCTCGGCGTAGGCGGGGGTCTGGAGGAGGTCGGGCACGGTGCTGAGGGCGTATTCCTGGATGCCGGCCGCAGTGGTTTCCAGTGCGGCGATGCCGCCGGCTGTGAGTTGACTGCCTTCGCGTTTGGCCAGATGCCATAGCTGGACCAGGAGGCCGTCGGTGGCGTAAATGCGGTCCAGGGCGGTGGCGACCTCCAGGGTGCCGAGTCGGCCTCCAGTCTCCAACCGGTGCAGGTACGACTGCTCGTAGTGGCATCGGTCGGACAGTTCGACGAGGGTGAGTCCGGCCTTCCTGCGCAGTTCGGCGAGGTGGTGGGCGTACAGGGCGCGAGCGGTCACCTCGCCGCTGAGGAACGTCTGCATCGGCGCCGTGGGCTCGCTCGGCTTGGTCGCGGGCGCCTTCACTGGCGGACGCCTGCGGTGTGGGGGTGGTAAGTGGTCCACTCCGTGCGGGCCTCGATCAGGGCGGGGACGACGTCGTCTTCGAGGCGGGCGGCCAGCGCGCGCAGTCCGCCCGCGAGCTGGGTCAGGTCCGTGGGGCCGAGGTCGGTGAGCCAGTGCTCGCCGGCCAGGAGAAGGTTGACCACCGGAGTGGTGAGTTCGGGGGCCGTCGCGTACGGGGTGCAGTCGATACTGCCGTGCAGAACCTCCACCGGCGTCGGGCGCCCGGTGGGGTTGGCCGGCGAGTACGCGCGCAGGACCTGCCCGGGGAGCTTGAGGGAGTGGTTGATGTCGGCCAGGCGTACGGCCAACTCCTCTGGGGGCACCTCCTGTTCGCTGGGGTCGACTTCAGCCCAAGAGGGGAGGTGGCCGGTGGCCGTCTCACCGGTGGTCGTGGTGATCACCCACCGCCGTGCCTTCTGCAAGTGTGTGGAGGCGGGTAAGGCGGAGGGCTCGGGGACCGCTTTCATGGTGTGGGGTTCCTGTTCGTGACGGGTCGGTGGAATCGGCGGTGCATCCGGGCTGCCGACGAACCTGGCGCCCGACGGCAACCGCGGCACCAGGCCGAGTCGCTGCACATCGGCCCGGCAGGCATACACCGGTAATTCCGTGCCGTCCGGCAGCGTGTCCGTGCGGATCTGCTGCGCGTCACGGTCCGACACGCTGTGCCGGCCAGGCGTACACCACGCGCTCACCGCCGGGCACCGTATTGCCCGCGAACAGCGGACATCAGCACGGCCGCGACATGGAGAGCCAGTTCGACGGGCAACGAAGGCACGTGGACGTACCCGCGGTCACCGAGATCGCTGCGCGGGACAACGCCACGCACAAGATCAGGCTGCGCGCCGAGGCTCCGAAGTGCGTCCCTGACCTGCAGGCATGCTGCCTGTGCATCTGTCAGGTCCCAGGCGGGTGGCGCCGGGTGACTGGATGCGGATCTGTCCATTGCCACTCCTCCAGGTTTGTCCTGCGCTGCTCGACAGCAAATGCACGGTAGGGCGCGGTACAACGAGAAGGGGCACACAGTGTGTGTGCCTTGTTCCGGAGGGTCTGCATGGAGACTGCTCGCATCGGCCGACGCATCGCCTACTGGCGGGAGCGCAGGGCTTTCACCCAGGACGACTTCGGGCGGCTCATGGGCCAGACGAGGCGGTGGGTGCAGTCGCTGGAGGGGGGCCAGCGGCAGCAGGACCCGCGCCTGTCGGTGCTGGTGCGCGCGGCCGAGGTACTGCGCATCCCCCTGGAGACCCTGTTGACCGACGGGCCCGCGGCATCGCCGCCTGCCACCTCGCCTCCCACCGAGGCGCTCACCGTGATCGATGTGCTGTACCGCGGTACCGCCGATGCTGAGCCGCCACCGATCGGAGAGCTGCGGCGCCGGTTGACGTATTGCTGCGAGGCATTCCAAGCGTGCCATTACACGTCGCTCGGCCGGGATCTACCCGGGCTGGTGGTCGCCGCGCAGCAGGCCGCTACGAGCACGAGCGGTGCAGAGATGCACGTGTTGAACTCCCGTGTGCTCCAACTGGCCGCGTCATTCCTCCACAAGTACGGACCGGCGACCGCCGTGCAGGCTGCGGTCGTTGCTGACCGGTCGCTCGCTGCAGCGCAGTGTTCCGGGGACCCGGTCGCAATCGGCGCTGCCTCGCGGCGGGTCACCAAATCCCTCGCGTACCAGGGGCGTCCCGCCGCAGCTGTTGCCTTCGCGGTGGACGCGGCACGCACGCTGCACGACGAGCTGGTGGCTGCGGGCCCGGCGGGTCTTTCCACGTTGGGGATGTTGCATCTGAACGCCGCCATTGCCGCGGCTGCGGAAGAGCGATCCACGGATGCGGTGCGTGTTGCGACGGGACACGTGGACGAAGCTGCCGAGGTTGCGGACCGGCAGGGCGCAGACCTCAACGAGGACTGGACCGCGTTCGGCCCGACGAACGTGCTGATGCATCGGATCGACGTCCTCGCCCGGTTCGAGGACGGGTGGTCGGCAATCGAGGTCGCCGAAGACCTGGACGCGAGGGCGCTCGCCGACATCGCACGTGAACGGCGCGCCCAGCACCTCATCACGATGGCACACGCTCAGCTCCTGACACGCCACAAGGAACCTGCCGCGCAAGCGCTGTTGGAGGCCGAGCGTCTGGCGCCGGAGGAGGTCCGGGGGCGTCGGTCGACACGGGCGCTGGTTGAAGATCTGGTGGGTGCGAGCCCCGTGCCGTCCGGGGAGTTGCGGGGGCTCGCGGCTCGGTGTGGAATCCGGGCATGACCCGTGTGCTCTACCTGATCGCGTGTGCCGCCGGCCCCGCCCAGTACGTGGACGAGGGGGTCCGGGTGGCGCGGGGCGCGGGGTGGGATGTGTGCCTGGTGCTGACTCCGTCGGCCGCGCGGTGGTGGGAGCCGCGGATGGCGGAGCTGGTCGAGCTGACCGGGCATCCGGTGCGCAGCCGGTACAAGCTGCCGTGGGAGCGGGACGCTCTGCCGAAAGCAGACAGCATGCTGGTGGCGCCGATCTCGTGCACGACGCTGAACAAGTGGGGGCAGGGCATCAGCGACACCCTGGCGATCGGCCTTCCGTCGGAAGGCGTTCACATGGGCGTACCGGTGTTCGCGATGCCGTACTTCAACCAGGCGCAGGGCGCGCAGCCGGCGGTGGCGGAGAGCATCGCCCGTCTCCGCGGGCAGGGTGTGGTGTACCTGGACGGCTCGGAAGGGTACGAGTCGCACCCGCCGAAGCAGGGAAACCCGAAGGCGTTCCCGTGGGAGCGAGCGGTAGCGGCGCTCGGATGACGTCGCCGGGCGGCCGCGGTCCTGGTCGCGACCGCCCGCTCACCGGGGCCCCGGTCAGGCCGTACCGGGCCGGCCCGGCCGGGGGAATTCCGGCGGGCGCGGACCGGTGGGCGGCGGATCGGTCGGTCAGGGCGCGGCGGTTCTGCGGGCCAGCAGCACCGCTCCCGCCACCGGTTCCCCGGCGAACACCGTCAGGGGCAGGCCGTGCCGGGCCAGCAGTCCCGAGGCCACCCGCGTCGCGAGTGACGGCCGGCCCGCGATCACGCTGCCGCCCGCCACCACGCGCCGCGCGTCGGCGCCCCGCGCGAGCAGGTCGCCCACCAGGGAGACGAGATCGGCCGCGCCCTGGCGGAGGGCCGCGAGCGCCGCCGGGGACCCGGCCTCGGCGGCGTCGAAGACCGTGGGCGCCCAACCGGCCCAGTGCCGCCCGGGAGTTCGCTGCATCAGCCCGACCACCTCGCGCAGCGAGCGGGCGCCGGACGCGGCGAGCAGCGCGGGCAGCAGCGGGTCCCCGCCCGTCGAGCCGGTACGGTTCTCCGTCTCGGACAGCGCCCGCACGGCGCAGCGCACGGTGCCCCAGGCCGAGCCGGGGTCACCGATCAACCACCCCCAGCCGCCCGCGTACAGCGAGTGCCCGCCGGCCGCGTGCCGGGCCACCGCGATCGAGCCGGTGCCGACGACGAGGGCCGCGCAGGGCCCGCCGTCGGGAACGGCCTCCGCGAGCAGGAACGCGTCGTTCACCACCCTTACCGGCACGCCGAGTTCGGCCTCGGTGGCGGCCCGCAGCTCGGCGCACTCCGCGTCCGAGTCGCAGCCGTGCGCCCCGATGCCCACGGCGGCCGGGGGCAGGCCCGTCACCTCCCTGATCCGCGCCGCGATCAGCAGCGCCTTGCCGCGCGCGTCCTCGTTGGTCCAGTCGCCCGCGGGGTGCGTGACGTCCTTGACGGTGCCGCCGTCCGTTGCCGCGAAGCGCAGCCGGGTCTTCGACCCGCCCGCGTCCACGCCGACGATGTACTTGGTTTCCACGTGTGCCCGGAGCTTTCCGTAACGTCCGTTGTCCGCCGACCCTGTTCGCCGCCGCGCCCGTCAACGGCCGTGCCGCGCCGCCTCGTAGAAGTCGAGGCAGGTGGCGAGGGTGGCGCGGGCGGTGCGCACCGTGGACTGCGGCGGCACGCCGTCGCGGACCGCCGCGAGGAGCACCTCCAGGGTGTCGAAGGTGTCCGCGGGCAGCTTGGCGAACGTCCACTCGCCGCCCTGCTCGGCGAAGCCGAAGGTGCCCGTCGCTGTGTCGTGGAAGACGGCGCCCCGCGATCCGACGAGGTGCGCGCGCGTGCTGGACGCGCCGGCCGGCGCGATCCAGGTGTCCTCCACGGTCACCACCGCGCCGCTGTCCAGGGTGAACACGGCGTGCCCGTAGTCCTCCACGGGGAGGTCCGGGTGCGCGATGTTCGCGACGGTCCCGCGGACCTCGGCGACGGGTGAGCCGAACAGCGCCTGCATACGGTCCAGTTGGTAGACGGCGTGGTCGATCCATCCGCCGCCCGCGGTCCTCGCGGGGTCGGCCCACCAGCCGGGGCCGGCGGTGGAGCCGGGCCACGCGGTGGGCAGGCCGCTGTCCATGGCGAAGGTGCCGGCGCGCAGTTCCCCGAGCCGCCCCGATCCGACGAGTTCGGACAGCCGCCTGGCCAGCGGCGAGGTGTGGCGCGACTCGCTCGGCACGAACACGACGCCCGCCGCCTCGACCGCCTCGACCACCCGGTCCGCCTCCGGCAGCGTCATGGCCAGCGGCTTCACCGAGACGATGTGCTTGCCCGCGCGGGCCGCCGCCACGCACAGCTCGGGGCTCTGGTCGACGCTGGTGAAGCAGGCGATCGCGTCCACGTCGGGGTCGTCGAGGACGAAGGCCGGGTCGGTCGACGTGCGGGCGCAGCCGGTGAGTTCGGCGACGTGCGCCACGCGGGCCGGGTCGCGGTCCACGAGGGCGTGCAGGGAGACGGTCGGTTCTGCGGCGACCTTGCGGGCGAAGGGGATGCCCGCGTACCAGTGGTCGAAGCCGATGATGCCGATGCGGATGGGCGTGGTCATGCTGCTGGTTCCCCTGGTTCGGTTGGGAGTTGGGGGGGCGGAGCGTCGTACGGACGTCAACGGGCGTCGCGGTCGGGACGGATCGGGCACACGCCATAGCGGGCGTCCCCGTCAGGACGGACCGCGGACGTGCTGCCGTCAGAACGTCGTCGTCAGGTCCACGAAGCGCTGCTCGCGGGCGGACACCTCGACGCCGATCATGATCTCCAGCGCGTGCCGGGCGTGCTCCGCGGTCAGGACGGGGGTGGCGCCGTCGAGCACCACGTCCGCGAGGTGGCCGACCAGCAGCGCCCTGCCGTACGTGGCGCGGCGGTCGTTGCGGGCGAGCGGCGCCGTCGGCTCCACCCAGCCGTCCACGCCGTCCGCGATGTCGGTCCGGTAGAACTCCAGGTCGGGGCCGTCCGGGCGGAGGATGTTGAGCACTCCCCGGCGGCCGAAGATCTCCACCTTGGGGCTCTTGGCGGCGTGGACGTTGAAGGTGCCGTCGACCACGGCGTACGTGGATTCGCCGAAGTCCAGCATGAACAGGCAGTTGTCCGGCGCGGTCACCGGCATCTCCAGGCCGCGGAACGGGCCGCCGCGCACGGTGCGGACCGGCTCGGTGATCCCGGCGAACGCGACGACCCGCCGGGCCGGGCCGAGGATGCCGGTGATCTCGTGGATGCCGTACACGCCCATGTCGAGCAGCGGGCCCGAACCCGCCCGGTAGAACCAGCTGGGGTCGGACGGCCACCCGTCCGGCCCGCCGCCGGGGCCGGCGTGCGAGCTGCGCACCCGGGCGAAGGCGACCTTGCCCAGGGCGCCCTCGCCGACCAGCCGGGCCGCGCGCTCGTACGGCTCGTAGAGCAGGTCGGGCGGTGCGCACACGATGACGCGGTCGCGCGCGCGGGCCAGCTCGATCAGCTCGTCGGCCTCCGCGAGGGTCGCGGCGAGCGGCTTCTCGCTCGCCAGGTGCTTCCCGCTCTCCAGGATGCGGCGGGAGGTCTCGGCGTGCACCGGGATCGGGGTGAGGTTCACGACCGCGTCGAGTTCGGCGCCGTCGAGCATCGCGTCGAGCGAGTCGTAGGCGGCCGGGATCGCGAACCGGTCGGCGACCGCGCGGGCCTGGTCGTGGGCGGTGTCGGCGATCGCCGTGACCTCGACGCGCCCCGCGTAGTGGTGGAGGTTCGGCAGCACTCCGTACGGCGCGGTGGCTATGCCGCCGCTGCCGAGGACACCGACGCGCAGGACGTCCGTCATCTCACCCTCATCTCCGTTACTGACAACTTTGTTTTCGGATACTAGGCATGCCACCCCCGCTCGCACCAGAGGGTGGTGTCGATTGCCCCAATTTCCCTCAATGCACGATTGGTCACCCACGGATCGGCGCTTCTCATAACGAAACGATCACAGGCCGCGCGACCCCTTTCTATAAAGAAGGTTTCTGATACGTTCCTGGCAACCACACCGCAGGGCGAGAGAGAGCACTCATGGCCGTCAGAGGAACCCCGTCCTGGCTCGGGGACCAGAACGCCGCGACGGCCATGCGCCTGCTGCTCGACCACGGCCCCCTCAGCCGGAACGGCATCGGGGAGCGCAGTGGACTGTCCAAGCCGACCGCGGCCCAGATGATCGCCCGGCTGGAGGAGAAGGGCCTCATCGAGGTCGTCGGCGAGGAGTCGATCGGCCGGGGCCCGAGCGCCGCGCTCTACGGCGTGCAGAACGACCTCGCCTACGGTGTCGCGGTCAACGTCGACCAGGACGGCGTGCGTTCGACGCTCGTCGACCTGAAGGGCTCGGACCATCCGGTCGCCAGCGAGGCCGCCGCCGGCATGTCCGCCGACCGCAGCGCGGCCCGCGACGTGGCGGGCGCGGTGCTCAGCGCCTGCGAGTCGGCCGGCGTCGACCTCGCCGCCATCCGGCACGTCTGCGTCGGCGTACCCAGCAGCGTCGATCCCCGCTCGGACGAACTCAGCTCCGTGCAGGCGCTGCCGGGGTGGTCGCGCAAGAGCATCCGGCACCAGCTGGAGGCGGCTCTCGGCTGCGAGGTGCAGGTCGACAACGACGTGAACCTCGCGGCGGTGGCCGAACGCCGGGCCGCCGCCTTCGAACCGGACGCCACCGTCGCGCTGTTGTGGGTCGGCTACGGCATCGGCCTCGCGGTCGACGTCGCGGGCCGGGTCCTGCACGGCGCGTCCGGCGGCGCCGGCGAGATCGGCAACCTGCCGGTGCCGCGCGGCGTGCTCGACCCGGACACCGACGCGGTGGACCTCGAAACCCTGCTCGGGGCCGCCGGACTGGACCGGGTCGGCCGCGAGACCGGCTGCTCGGACCACGTCTTCGAGCAGGTGCTCGGCGGCGCGCCGCTGCCGGGACCGGTGCTGGAGGTGTACGCGCCCCGGCTGGCGCTGGGCGTCATCCCGGTGCTCGGGGTGCTCGATCCCGAACTCGTCGTGCTCGGCGGCCCGGTGGGGCGGTCGGGCGGCGCGCGACTGGCCGAACTGACCCGTACGGCCATCCGCAACCACACCCGCTGGGACCCGGCGGTACAGGTGACCCAGGTCGAGGACGACGCCGTGCTCGGCGGCGCGCGGGCCGTACTCGGCGAGCGGTTGCGCGAGGCGCTCATCGCCCGCGCGGGCGGCGCCGCCTCCGAGCAGGACAGGTCGCGGATCATCGCGGCCAAGCTCCGCGACATCAGCTGACCGCCGGCCCGGGAACCATCCGCCGGCGGCCCGCGCCCCACCACCACCCGTAAGGCACCCACCGCCCCACCGCCCCTCCTCCGCGTCTCCACCTCACCACCACTCCACACCGCCGGACACCGCCGGCACCCGCACCCCGCGACTCGTCACCGGGCCGGCCCCGCCGCCCCGTTCCCACCCGTGCCCGCGTCGTCCCCGACGCACCGGACCCGCGCTCGGACCCGCGCCCGGCCCCGCCCCGTACCCCCGTTGTCCCTGTCCCCATGCCCGCAACCCGTATCCCGTGCCCGACCCGTTCCCGTGTCAACGTCCGGCGCCCACGCCCGTGACCCGCGCCCGTATCGGAGGAGCGCACTCGACGACACGTCGCGCACTTCGGCAGGAAGGCTCTGCGATGAAATCGGCGATATCACCCCGCCCCGTACGGCGGCCACCGCGGCCGCACCGGCCAGGGCGGCCACGACGCCTCGGCACCGCGCTCGCCGCGCTGTCGGCCACCGCGGCCCTCAGCCTGACCGGCTGCGCGGTCGGCGGCGGGGACGGCCCCGTGGCGTCCACCCCGCCCGCCCATCTGTCCGGCACCGTGCAGCTCTGGCACCACTACTCGGGCCGCGAGGCCGAGGTGATCCAGTCGGTGGTGGACGACTTCGAGAAGAAGTACCCGGACGTCAAGGTGCATGTCCACAGCGGGCAGCAGGACACCAAGATCACCCAGGTGGTCTCGTCCGGCGGCGACGTCGACGCGATGATCACCAACGTCAACGCCACGCTCGGCACGGCCTGCAAGACCATGGCGGACCTCACGCCGTACATGCGGCGCGACGGCGTCAGCACCGCCGACTTCCAGGGCATCTTCGCCCAGGCCACCGCGTTCGACGGGCGCCGCTGCTCGCTGCCGACCACCTCCGACGTGTACGGGCTGTACTTCAACACCGCGCTGCTCGCCAAGGCCGGCTACACCCAGCCGCCGCGCACGCTGGAGCAGTTGGAGGACATGGCGCTGAAGCTCACCACGTACAACAGCGACGGCTCGATCAGGACCCTCGGCTTCAACCCGCTGGTGGGCTTCCAGCAGAACACCTCCGCCACCTTCGGCGGCACCGCCGGGGTGACCTGGATGAAGGACGGCGACTCGGCCGTCGCCTCCTCGCCGCAGTGGCGCCGGCTCATCGCCTGGCAGCGCGCGTTCGTCAAGAAGATCGGCTACGGGAAGCTCAAGACGTTCACCGCGGGGCTCGGCGACGAGTGGTCCGCGAACAACGCCTTCCAGACCGGCCGGATCGCCATGGCGCTCGACGGCGAGTGGCGGGTCGCCTTCATCCAGGACCAGGCCAAGAAGCTGCGGTACGGCACCGCGCCGTTCCCGGTCCTCGACGGCAGCGGCCAGAAGTACGGCGGCGGCTTCGTCTCGGCCGCCGACATCGGCATCGACAAGCGCTCGCGGCACAAGGAGGCCGCGTGGGCGCTGGTGAAGTACATCGCCGCCGACACCGACGCGGCCGTGAAGCTCGCCAACGGCGTGAAGAACATCCCGACCCTGAAGAGCGCCGCCGCCTCTCCGAAGCTCCAGGCCCCGGTCCAGTACCAGACGTTCATCGACGCGTCCGGCAGCCCGGCCAGTGCCACCAGTCCGGTCACCGAGATCGGCTCCACCCTCACCGCCACGATGGACAACTTCTGGACCACCTACCAGGAGGGCTCCGGCGGCGACCTCACCGGCGGCCTCAAGAAGGTCGACCGCGACATCAACAACGCGCTCAGCTTGCGACGGGCGAAGTGACCCATGAGTGATGTGAAAGCCCTCGGCACCGCCGCCCACCCGCGGCCGGCCGGTGCGGGCACCCCCGACAGCGGGTACGGAACCGGCGCCGCGCGCGCCCGGCGGTACCGCGCGCTGCGCGGCAGGATGGCCATCTGGTCGATGATGGCGCTGGCCACCATCGGGCTGCTGGTCTTCTTCCTCTATCCGCTCTGCGCCAACGTCTACCTGTCCTTCACCAACTACGACCTGGCCAGCTCCCCCAAGTGGATCGGGCTGCGCAACTACACCTACCTGTTCACCCAGGACCCGCGGGTGTGGCACGCCGCCCGCAACACCCTCTGGTTCGTGGTCGTCCTCGTGCCGGTGCGGATGGTCTGCTCGCTCGGCATCGCCCTGCTGCTGACCCGGCGCAAGCGCGCCTCCGGCTTCTGGCGCACCCTGTTCTACGTGCCGGCGCTGGTGCCGCCGGTCGCGTCCGTCGTCGGCTTCGTGTTCCTCTTCAACCCCGGTACCGGGCCGGTGAACACGCTGCTGAAGACCTTCGGGATCAAGGGGCCGCTCTGGTTCAACGACCCGTCCCTGTCCAAGCCGTCACTGCTGCTGCTCGGCGTCTGGATGATGGGCGACGTCATGGTGATCTTCCTCGCCGCGCTGCTCGACGTACCGAAGGACCAGTACGAGGCGGCGGAGCTGGACGGCGCCGGCGGCCGGCAGAAGCTCTGGTACATCACCCTGCCCAACATCTCCCCGGTGCTGCTGTTCTCGGCCGTCACCGGCGTGATCGCCGCGCTCCAGTACTTCACCGAGGCCGCCGTCGCCTCCAGCGTCGCCAACGGCAAGACCGGCATCGACGCGGGCGCCGACCAGCTCCTCGGCTATCCGAACGACTCGCTGCTCACCTACACCCAGTGGATGTACGTGCAGGGCTTCAGCAGCTTCCAACTCGGCTACGCGGCCGCCATGGCCGTCGTGCTGTTCGTCGTGGCCGCGGCCGTGATGGCGGTCCTCCTGCGCAAGGCCGGACTCTTCCGGCGGAAGGGGGTATGAGCACCGTGCCCGTCAGAAGAACACTCGCGTACGTCGCCGAGCACGCGCTGCTCATCGCGCTCGGCCTGATCTTCCTCGTCCCGGTCGCCTTCGTGGTCCTCACCTCCTTCATGGGCGGACACCAGACCCTGACCGGCGCGCTGTGGCCCCACCCCTGGCAGTGGTCCAACTACTCCACCGCGTTCCACACCGCGCCCCTGCTGCGCTGGTTCGGCAACTCCCTGCTCTACGCGGGCGCCTCGACGCTCTTCATGCTGATCTCGTCGGTGCCGATGGCCTACGTGCTGGCCAAGGTGCGCATCCGCTTCGCCGGGGCGATCTTCTTCGCGGTGATCATCGCGATGCTGCTGCCGCCGCAGGTCACGCAGGTGCCGATCTACGTGATGTGGGCGCAGTTCCGGGTGGTCGGCACCATGTGGCCGCTGATCCTGCCGCACCTGTTCGGCAACGCCTTCTCCATCTTCCTGCTGCGCCAGTTCTTCCTGTCCATCCCGACCGAGTACATCGACGCGGCGCGGATGGACGGCAACGGCGAGTGGGGCATCCTCACCCGCGTCATGGTGCCGATGGCGAAGCCCGGGATCGCCGCGGCCTCGATCTTCATGTTCTTCCAGTGCTGGAACGACTACTACGGGCCGCTGCTGTACACCTCGGAGAACCCGGACCTGTGGACGGTCTCCTACGGCCTGGCCTCCTTCCACGGCTCCCACTCCACCGACTGGGGCGTGATCATGGCGGTCACCACCCTCGCCACGCTCCCGGTGGTCCTCGTCTTCTTCCTCGCCCAGCGCACCTTCGTCGAGGGCATCACGCTGACCGGCGTGAAGGGGTGAGGCGCCGACCCGCACCCACCCCCGCACCGCCTCGCGGCAGCACACAGCAGCGCACGTCCGCACACGGACCACGCACGACCACGCACGACGCATGAAGGACAGTCCATGAACGGAAAGACCCTCGGGATCGGCATCATCGGTTCCGGCTTCATCGCCCACTTCCACGTACGGTCCTGGCAGGCGATCCGCGGTTCCGACATCGTCGCGACCCAGTCCCGCGACCTGGAAAGGGCCCGCGAACTCGCCTCCTACGCGGAGGAGTTGCGCGTCGGCGAGGACGTCACGCCGTACGACGACATCGCCGCCCTGGTGCGGGACGAGCGGGTCGACGCGGTGTGGGTGCTCACCCCCAACCACACCCGGGTCCAGGTGGTCAGGGCGATCTGCGACGAGGTCGTCGCCGGGCGGGCGTCGCTGCGCGGCATCGCCGTGGAGAAGCCGCTCGGCCGCAACCTCGCCGAGGCCCGGCAGGTCGCCGCGCTGGTGCACGAAGCGGGCATCCCGCACGCCTACCTGGAGAACCAGGTCTACTCGCCGCGGCTGACCCGCACCCGCGACCTGATGTGGGCGCGCGGCGCCGAACGCTCCGGGACCCCGTACCTGGCCCGCTGCACCGAGGAGCACTCGGGCCCGCACTCCGCGTGGTTCTGGGACAGCGAGGCCCAGGGCGGCGGCGTCCTCAACGACCTGATGTGCCACTCCCTGGAGGCCGGCCGCTTCCTGCTGACCCCGCCGGGCAAGAACCCCTCGGACTGGCTGCGGCCGGTGTCGGTGACCGCCACCGTCGCCTCGCTGCGGTGGGGCCGTGAACGGTACGCGGCACAACTGGAGCAGACCCACCCGGGGGTGCAGGACTACCGGACCACCCCGTCCGAGGACTACGCCAACGCGACGTTCACCTTCGTCAACGGCGACGGCGAGCCGGTCATCGTGGAGGCCATGACGTCCTGGGGATACGTCGGGGCGGGCATGCGGCTGTCGTTCGAGCTGCTCGGCCCTGAGTACTCGATGAACGCCAACTCGCTGAGCGGCGACGCGAACGTGTTCTTCTCGCGCGCGCTCGAACAGGCCGCGGGCGAGGACATGCTGGAGAAGCAGAACGCCGAGCAGGGCCTGATGCCGGTGATCGCCGACGAGCCCGCCGCGTACGGCTACACCGCGGAGAACACGCACATCACCCGCGCGTTCGCCGACGGGCGCACGCCGCTGGAGTCGCTGGACAGCGGGGTCGCGGTGACCGAGCTGCTGATGGCCGCCTACTACGCGGCGGAGACCCAGACCGTGGTGCGCTTCCCCGTCGACCTGAGCGACTACGTGCCCGCGATCGCGCGGCGCGCCTGGCACCCGCGCGCGGAGCAGGGTGCGCGCGAGGAGCAGGGGGCGCAGGCATGACCGCCGGCCCGACCGGACCCACCGCTTCGAACGGCCCGGTGTACGGCCGTACTTACGACGAAGGGCGGTTGGCCGAGGTCGACGCGCTGCGGGAGACCGTGGCCACGCTGCCCGCCCGGCTCGCCGGCGGCGTCTGGCGGCCCGAGTGGCGGCGCGTGCTGTTCGCCGGGATCGGGGCGAGTGCCGCCGCGCTGGCGTCGCCGCTGTACGCGCTGCGCGCGGCCGGGGTGGACGCCTGGCGCACGGACTGCTCGGACTACCCGGTGGCGGCGGGCCGGCCGGACGTGGTCGTCGCTCTGTCCCAGAGCGGGCGCAGCAGGGAGACCGCGGACCTGGTGACCCGGTTCCGCCGGGCGGGGGTGCCCACGCTGGCCGTGACGAACGCCGACGACAGCCCGCTGCGGGAGGCCGCCGGCGCCGCCCTGACGCTCGGCGCGCAGCCGGACAGCCGGGTCTCGACCGTCGGTTTCGTCGTCACGTACGCGGCGGTCGCGATGCTCGCCGAGGTCGCGGCGAGTGGCACGGCGAGCGGTGCGGCGAGCGGCTCGGTGGACGGTGCGGTGGACGGCCGCTGGCGCGAACTCCCCGACCTGATCGAGGAGTCGGTGGCGCGCAACGCGGAGGTGCTCGGCGAGTTCGCGGCAGGACCGCTCGCCCGCGGCTCGGCCGACATCGTCGCGGCGGCGCCGCAGCTCACCACGGCCGAGGCCGTCGCGCTGCTGCTGCGCGAGGGGCCGCTCGTGCCGTCGGCGGCGTACGGCACCCGGGCGTACCTGCACGGGCCGATGGACTGCGCGAGCGAGCACACCAGCCATGTGGTGGTGGGCGGCGCGCGGGAGCTGGCCCTCGCCCGCCAGTTGACGCAGAAGCCCACCGGTGTGCTGGCGGTGACGGACGGCTCGGCGCCCGTCCCGGCGGGCGTGCGGCCGGTGACGGTCCCGGCCCATCTGACCGCGCCGCAGCGGGCGTTGGTGGAGGTGTGCGTCCTCCAGGAGCTGGTCGCGGCCACGGCGGCGGTGCGCGGCAACCCGGTGGACGAGGTGGCGTTCGCCCGGGAGGACACGAAGATCGCGGCGCTCGCGGAACTGTAGGCCGCCGCGCGCGAAGGGCCCCGGGAGTCCGGCGGATTCCTGGGGTCCTTCGACGTGCCGGGCGGGTGGGCCCCGGTGGGTCACGGCAGGGGGCGGGCCCTGCCGAGACCGAGGGCGAGCATGGTGAACGGGCCGAGGGCGCCCGGGAGATCGTCAAGTGGCTTACGGGCGGCGGCTACCGGAGACGGCGAGGGGGTGCCGCCGGCGTCGGCGGACTCGTAGGCGTGCGCCATGACGTCCTCCTCGACGGGAGCCGCGCCGGGCGCGCCGTCCGCGCCGTCTCCCGTGTCGCCCGCGTCGCCCGCGTCGCCCGCGTCGCCCGCGTCACCGGAGGAGGGTTCCGGGTCCGGGGCCGCGACGGTGCCGATCTTGCGAACGGCCGCCCGCAGCCGCGGACTTGCCGCCAGCACGATCAGCGGCACCACCATCGGCGCCGCGAGCACCACGGACGCCGTCAACGGCCCCTGGCCGGCGATGAGGAAGCCGGTGAGGCCGGGCCCGGCCCACGCGATGCTGATGGCGAGCAGGGTGACCGCGCCGCCGACCCGGCCCTGCAGATGCGTCGGGGCCTCCACGCTGATCGTCAGGCCCACCAGGGAGCCGACCGACGGCAGCGAGAACACCACGAGGCCGACGGCCACCGCGCTGGTCAACTCGTCGCCGGTGGACGCGCACGGCATCATCAGCAGCCACGCGACCGACGCCGCGGCGACGATCGTGGTCGGCTTCAGCCGCTTCAGTATCCACCCCGCGCACAGGCCGCCGGCGATGCCGCCGACACCCGCCGCGGTCAGCACCAGCCCGGCCGAGACGGGGTGCGCGCCGTCGTGCGAGACGCCGAACGCGGCCAGCAGCTCGATGGAGCGGCCGAGCAGGTTGACGTACGCGGCGAAGACGACGAGCACCACCAGACCGCTGCGGCGGAACACCCAGCCGAAGCCCAGCGTCAGCTCGGTGGCTGTGCTGCGCAGCGGACTCACCGCCGCGACGCCCGCGCCCGTGCCCTTGCCCGTCCCCGTGCCCGTGGCCGCAGAGGCTTTGGGGCGCGGGATGTGCCGGTAGGCGACGCGCGTCACCAGCACCAGCGACAGCAGATACGAGCAGCCGTCCGCGACGAACGCCATCGGCGCCCCGACCGCGAGCAGCAGACCGCCGAGCGGCGGCCCGACCGCGATGGCGATGTTGCTGCGCACGATGTTCCGGGTGATCGCCTCCCGGCGCCGCTCCAACGGCACCGCCTGGCGCAGCACCCCGGACTCGGCCGGGCCGAACACCGAGGAGAACAGCGCGATCGTCGCCGCCGAACCGACCGCCACGATGGTGGTGAGGTTCCCGGTGGCGAGCGCGCACGCGAGCAGCAGCGCGACGGCCGCCCGTCCCGCGTCGCACAGCAGCATCAGCGCCTTGCGGTTGTACGTGTCCGCGATCAGCCCGCTGGGCAGCTTCGCCAGGAGCTGGGCGATGCCGACGACGGTGGCGACCAGCGCCGCGTCCACGGCGGAGCGGGTCGCCGCCAGGACCGCCAGCGGCAGCGCGAGGGACGTCATCTCGCTGGCCACGTCGGACAGCGCCTGGCTGACCCAGATCAGGGTGAAACTGCGGTTGATCACGTCATGCCCCCGGGGCGTGAGCCGGATCGTCCATGCGTCGGACAGCGGGTCGGGATACGGGGCGGAATACGGGTCGGGATACGAGGCGGGCGCCGGAACGGGCGACGATCGCGCGCCGGGTCACGCGCCGGAGCGGCGCTTGGCGACGTACAGGCCCTTGGTGTGCGCTTCCTCGTCCACGCTGTCGGAGAGCGAGCCGTCGCGCTCCAGGCCGTGGGCGGCCACCAGGTCGAGCCCGCCGGCATCCAGGGCGGCGGCGAACTCCGCGCGGCTGTGGTGCCGTTGGAGGTGCTCGACGCGCTCCCGGCGCCAGGTGTCCGGCTGCCCGGGGATGCTGCGGAAGGCGTTCATGACCATGCGGAACCGCTTCGGGTCGCCCTCCCGGGTCAGGAAGCGCCCGCTCATGGTGGCGTACAGGCCGTCGTACTCGTAGACGTGCGTGGACGTCATCAGCGTGTAGCCGCGGCTGGTGTTGGCGTCGAAGACGAGCACGCCGCCGGGCCGCAGCACGCTGCCGATGCTCGCCAGCGCGTCGGTCAAGTGGGCCTTGTCGGCGAGGTAGTTGGCGATGTCGCTCATGCACAGCACCACGTCGTAGCTGCCGCTCGCGGTGAACGGCAGCCGCAGGTCGTGGACATGGAACTCGATGCCGCGGTCCGCGTACTTGTCGCGGGCGACGCCGATCATCCCCGCGCTGATGTCCACGCCCACCGGGTCGAAGCCGCGCTCGGCGAAGGCGACGGTGCTGCGGCCGGTGCCGCAACCGGCGTCCAGCAGTCTGTTCCCCGGCGGGTCCGCGCGTTTGATCAGCGTCTCCAGGATGTTCCCGAAGACGGTGTAGTCGTCGCCCTGGGACAGCAGGTCGTAGAACGGGGCGGTGGCGTCGTAGGCGACGGCGGCGTGGTCGGTGGGGATGGTGGCGGTCACGTGCGCTCCTCGGTCCGGCGGGACGGGGCGGGCTCGGGCGGGGCTGGGGTGGGCTCAAGGGCTTGTGGGCCGGGTGCGTTGGCGCCCCGTCAGGCGAGGCTGCGGCGTGGTCAGCGGGCGGCCTCCTCGATCTCCTGGGCCGCGGCCGTGGCGCTCTTGGCCTGGGCCAGCGCGGTCCCGAGCGTGCGGGCCGCGGTACGCAGCCGCGCGTCGCCGACCGCGCGGCTCACCGCGTCACCGGGCGCCGGGTGCACGGGCAGTTCCGCCGCGACCCCGGCGCGCAGGCACGCGGCGCCGAGCAACCGCTGCTCACCGCCGTTCGGCCGCAGCAGCAACGGCCGTGCGTGCAGCAGCGCGCCGAGCACCGGAGCGCTGGTCCCGTTGCTGACCACGGCCTCGGCCCGCGCCAGCAGATCGCCCATCCGCGGCCGGCGGACCGTGACGACATCGGACCCGGGCGCGGGCGCACGCGTGCTGGTGCGGGCCAGCTCCACGACGGCCTGGTGGCCGGTGCCGGTGAAGGCGGCGTCGATCCAGCGCCACAGGCTCTCGCCGCCGAACGTGCGCCCCAAGTGGACGTAGACCAGCGGCTTTCCGACCCGGTCCAGGCGCTCCGCGAGGGTGTCGTCAGCGGGGTGCGGCGAGGCGCCGGCGGAGGGCGGGTCGTCGTCGGGGGACGGCTCCCACCACAGCGGGCCGACGTGCCGTACGCCCCGCGGCAGCACCGCTCCCGGCAGTTCGAGGCCGGGGTGCCCGCGCAGCAGGAACGCCCGGCCGAGCAACTGCCTTGCGGGATCGGCGGGTTGCGGTGTGCGCAGGCCCAACCGGTCGCGCAGCGCCTGGTGGTGCTTGAGGGTCTCGGCCAGCCGCCAACGCCGGTCCTCCGCATCCGAGCCGGCGTCGAAGCCCCCGTCCGAGCCGGCGTCCGGGTCCGCGTACGAGCCGGCCGCGTCCCCACTGACCGCCGGGCCCGCGTACGGCCACAGGTGGCAGGTCAGGCCGAGCACGACCACCGGCAGGTCCAGGACCTCGGCGGCCAGCAGCGCACCGGGACACAGCACGGAGGTCACCACGACATCGGGCCGCAGCGCCCGCGCCGCGTCCCGCACCACCCGGTACTGGGACTCGCCGTCCCGGAACCAGCGGCTCACGTCGAAGGCGTACGGCTCCCGCTCCGTCGCCGCGGGCAGGACCGCGATCCCGGCGGCGGCGGCCGCTCGTCCCGCCGCGCCCGCGGCGAACAGCGTGACGTCGTGCCCGCGACGGTGCAGCTCCAGGGCCGCCGCCGTCGCCGGGTGCAGGAAGCCGCCGCTGCTCAGCGGGCACAGCAGGACCTTCACGAGCCGGTCACCGCCAGGGACCCGGGCCCGGACCGTGCGCCGACTCCGTTCGCGGCCGGGGACGTTGTCGGTGCGGCGGTTGCCTCCGCCGCGGCGGCTCGGCGCCTGTGGTCACGCAGCAGTTCCAGCAGGCCGACCGTCAACGCGTCGTCGAACGCCCGCGACTGCGCGGCCGTCGTGGCGCTGACCGCGAACTCGCCGCAGCTCACCCACCGGTCGGCCGGGTACTCCCGGTAGCCGTCGTCCACGCTGCCGACTTCGTATCCCGGCTTGCCGATCGTCTCCCAGCAGCTGTACAGCGTGCCGTCGGCGTTGATCACCGCGCCGGTGCCGCCGTCGCGTTCGCCGCAGAAGCCGCAGGCGCTGCCGCCCGGCCAGCCCACGGTGAACCCGAGCTCCAGGGCGTCCGCGTAGGCGCGCAGCAGCACCTCGACGTCGTCCGCCGAGCGCTTCATCACCGGGTCGAACATGCCCTCGTAGTTGAGCACCGGGGCGATGTCGAAGGTGCAGCGCGCCGGGTCGATCCGGCCGGCGAGGTCGGCGACGAGGCCGCCGAGCAACGGCAGCCCCTCGGCGGTGGTGTTGAGGCGCAGCGACAGCCGCAGGCCGGTGGCCTCCTGCACGGCGGCGCAGTTGTCCAGCACCTTGTCGAAGGTGCCGCGTCCGGACCGGGTGAAGCGGGTGCTGTCGTGCAGCTCGCGCGGCCCGTCCAGGGTGATCTGCGCCGAACGCAGCCCGGCCTCCTCCAGCCGGCGCGCGGTCCGGGGCGTCAGCAGGACGCCGTTGCTGACCATGGAGGCGGTCAGCGGGGCCAACCGGGAGAGCCGGGTGAGCAGTTCGGTGCAGCCCCAGCGGTTGAGCAGCGGCTCGCCGCCGAAGAGGAGCACGAACAGCCGGTCGAGTCCGGTGGCGCGCAGGCGGGGTTCGGTGAAGGCCACGATCTTGTCGATCATCGGGCCGTCGAGCACCTCGCGCGGGATGCGCGGCGGGTCGAAGCGGCCGGGCCGGGCGGCCTCGGTGTTCTGGAAGCAGTACGGGCAACCGAGGTTGCAAGCGGTCGAGGTGACCACGGTGAGGCTGTAGCGGGCGGCCGGCTTGGGCTGCTCGACGCCGAACCGCTCCAACTCGGCCTGTCCTTCGGCGGTCAGCCGCCCGCCGTCGTGGAACCGCTTCGGCATGAGCACGGTGGAGCCGGGACCGAGGTACCAGACACCGGACTTTCCTTCGAGGACTCTCATCGTTCGCCGTGGGCTTCCTGTCGAGGGGCGTGACGGGCGGGGCTGACGGGCGGGACGAAGGTCCCGGACGAGGGGCCGAGGAGCCGGACGAGGGGGCCGACGTGAGGGGTCCCGGACCGGGCGCGCGGCCTCGCGGCGACGCGCCGGTCCGGGCCCTCCGGGACCGGTGCCGTCAACGGCGGTGCGTCAACGGCGGTGCGGGCGCGCCGGCGCCCGCTCCCCTGTGGCTCAGGCGTTTTCCTTGTCGTACACGCCACAGATGACGCCGTCCGACGGCAGCTGCTCGGCGGAGTGGCCCTCGACGTCGTTGCCCAAGAGCGCGGGCGCGGCGTCCTTGTCGTACACGCCGCAGATGACCTCGACGCCCTCGAATTTCTCGGCCCCACCAGACATGGATTCCTCCAGGGAAGTAAAGGTGTTTTCGGGGTGCTGAGCGCCCCCGATTTCCGAGATTACGGCAGCCCCACCAGGGTGTCAATAAGTCGATTCCCCTTGTGCTTCGCCGCATTTTCCGACCTCACGCCGTAAAAAGGCAAGAGGAATTCCGACTCCGAACAGCGCACCGTGAAAGGTGACGTGTATTTCCCGAGGAAACGGCAAAAGGGCAGGCCAGAGCCATCCAAGAGCCCAATTCCCGCGTACTCCGCGAGTGACAATCCGCTTTCTTCGGAGCTATTCCGCGGCTTCTTCCGATTCGCCGGAATCGTCGGCGCCGGCGTCCGCGGAATGCGCTTCGACCTCCATCAGAACGGGGTCGACATAGAGCGGGCACAGTGCGGACGACATACCGTCGAACCGCTCCCAATCATCCTGCATGAATTCCTCCTCGTAGCTGTGGGGTGCGTGGAGGTGCGTGTGCCGAACAGGGTTCCTACGGTGCCCGGCCGGTTTCCGGGTCCGGGGTCGAGCCGGGGGTCGGGTCCGGGGTCGAGCCGGTTTCCGGGTCCGGGGTCGGGTCCGGAGTCGGGCCAGGGGGCGGACCGGCCGCCGGGTCCAGGAGGTCGGCGAGCGCGGCGAGCAGCGCGTGGCCGGCGTCGGCACGCCGGCCGGTGGCTCCGGCGAGGGCGGACCTGATCCGGTCGAGGGGTTCGGCGGTGGGCCGGGACACCGTGGCCCGGCCGGCATCCGTACCGGCCCCCGTGGCCGAACCGACGTCCCCGGTAAGCCCCGTACGGGCCGTGCGCCGGTGGCTCAGCAGCAGCGCCAGCGCGGCCGTGCTCTGGTGGGCGAGTTCGGAGAGCAGGTCCATGGCGTCCAGGTCGCCGACGCCGTCGGTCTTCGGGTCGAGCACTTCGAGCACCCCGATGATCTCGCCCGCGTGCTCCATCGGGACGGCCATCAGGACGTCGGGCACCAGGCCCGTGCTGAGCGCGAAGTCGCGGTCGAACCGGTCGTCGTCGGCGACGCCTCGTACGATCACGGTCTCGCCCGTGGCCGCCACCCAGCCCGCGATGCCCTGCCCCGCGGGGATCGCCGTGCCCACCAGCCGGTCCTCGCCCACGCCCGAGGACGCCTCGAAGACCAGCAGGCCCTGGTCCTCGTCGCGCAGGAAGACCGAGGCCGCGGCGGCGGAGAAGGACAGCCGGGCCAGCCGTACCGTCGACCGCAGGATCTCGTCGTACGACGGCGACTGTGCTGGGTGCTGCGGACCGCTCATCCCTGGCTCCTCCTCAGGTTCCCCGCGGTGGCGGTCAGGACGTGGCGCAACTCGGGGGTGCGGAAGCGCGGATGGCGCTCCAGGATGCGCGCGCACAGGCCCGTCACGTGCGGGGCGGCGAAGCTGTTGCCCGACACCACCCGCTTGCCGCCGCCCGGCCAGGGCGCCTCGACGGCCACGCCCCGCGCGAACAGGTCGACCGGCGGGTCCGGGTTGGCCTCCACGTACTCCGGGTCCGGCTCGGCGTGCGCGCCCACGGACAGCACCGAGGGGAAGCGCCACGGATAGCTGTCCACCGGGCTGTTGTGCGCGGCCGACACCAGGGTCACGCCCGCGAAGTACGCCGCGTCCGCCAGGTCGTGCAGCCGCTCCTTGTGCTCCTCGCGGCGCGTGGACAGGCTGACGTTGACGACGGCGAACCGCCGTTCCACCGCCCATTCCAGCGCCCGCACCAGCGCCTCGCCGCTGCCCCGCAGACCCGACCCGAGGATGCGGACGCTGGTCAGCTCGCACTCCGGCGCCAGCGAACGGATGATGCCGGCGCAGGCCGTACCGTGGCCGGCCAGGTCACCCGCGGTGTCCGGGACCACGTCCCAACGCGCCCCCGGCGCGGGCGTGTCGGGCTCGGCCACGTACGACTCGGCGCTGCCGCCGATCGCCGGATGCGAGCTGTCCACGCCGCTGTCGATCACGCACACCCGCACCCCGCGCCCGGTCGCGCCGCCCCAGGCCCAGCCGCGCTCCACGGGCTGCGCCGCGGCCACCCGGCCCGCGTCCAGCGCGCCGCCCACCGAGGCGTGCGCGAAGCGAATCCGCTGCCGGGCCACCACCCGCGCGGGGGCCGATAACTCCGCGGGCGACGCGTCGGCCGCCCCTTCGCGCACCCCCTCGCGCGCCCCTTCACGCACCGCTTCAGGCACTCCGGCCGGCGGCTTGCCCGGGGTCGTCCCATGCGGCGGCCCGCCCGCTTCACCAGGCTCGGAAGCCATGGGTCGCCCCTTCCACAGCGCCTCGACGGTGCTCCTGCGTGTCCTGTGTGTGCCGTGTGCTGTGTGTGCGTCGTGCGGGTGGTGCGGGTCCTGCGGGTCGTGCGGGTCGTGCGCGTCCCGGAGGCCCCAGTCTTCGCGGCCGCGGTTCGGCGGTGGCTGGTATCCGGTTCACATCCGGTTAACCCGCAGCTCCGCGCCTCGCCCGCGGGGACGGCGGCCGGGCGGGTGGACGGGAAACGGCGGGCCGGTGACGCTTTGGCGATCGGGGCAACGAAGGGACGGCCGGGCGGTCGTACACCCGTGAGCAACTTTTTCCCGGCCACCGAGCAGAGGCGCCGAGCGCGCGAGACCCGGAGCGAGACCCGAAGCGAGACCCGGAGCGGCTCCGGAAACGGCTCCCCCAGCGGCAGCCCACCCGCGCGGAAGGCCCTGCGCGGGGACATCCAGGGGCTGCGGGCCGTCGCCGTCGTGCTCGTGGTGCTCTCGCACGCCGGAGTGCGGCACGTCGCGGGCGGATACGTCGGCGTGGACGTCTTCTTCGTGGTGTCGGGCTTCGTGATCACCTCGGCGCTGCTGCGCGAGCTGTCCTCGACCGGCGGCCTGTCCATACCCGCGTTCTACGGGCGCCGGATGACGCGGCTGCTGCCCGCCTCCTCGCTCGTGGTGGTCGCCACCCTCGCCGGGAGCTGGCTCTACCTGTACAAGGCCCGGTTCGGGCAGTACGTCGCGGACGCGCTGAGCAGTTCGCTGTACGCGGTGAACATCCGGATGGCGGCGACCGGCACGGACTACCTGGCGCAGAACAGCCCGCCCTCGCCGTTCCAGCACTTCTGGTCGCTGGCCGTGGAGGAGCAGTTCTACCTGGTGTGGCCGCTCCTGCTGCTGGCCGGCTGGAGGCTGGCCCGCCGGTTCGCGCTGCCGCCGGCCGTGCTGGCGCTGCCCCTGGGGGCGCTCTGCCTGGTGTCGCTGTGGTGGAGCGTGACGACCACCGCGGACTCGCCGTCGTGGGCGTACTTCGGCCCGCAGACGCGGGGTTGGGAGCTCGGCGCGGGCGCGCTGGTGGCGCTGGCGGCCGGCCGGCTGGAGCGGCTGCCGTGGTGGGTGGCCGCGCCGGCGACGTGGGCGGGGCTGGCGGGCATCGGCTACGCGGCCCTCCGGTTCGACGACGCGACCGTCTTCCCCGGCAGCCGCGCCCTGTTGCCGGTGCTGGCCGCCGTCGCGGTGGTCGGCGGCGGGTGCGCGGCGGGACGGGCCGGCGCGGGGGCGCTGCTGGGGCTGCGCCCGGCGACGTGGCTGGGCGGCCTCTCGTACGGCTGGTACCTGTGGCACTGGCCGCTGCTGGTGATCGGCCCCGCCGCGCTGCACCGGCCCGGGTCCGTCCGCCTGGCGCTGGCGCTGTCCGCGGTCGCGCTGCCGCTGGCCTGGGTGACGATGCGGCTGGTGGAGAACCCGGTGCGCTTCCACCGGGCACTGCGCGCCCGCCCCCGCCGGTCGCTGGCGGTCGGGCTCGGGATCACCGCGGGCACCGTGGCGGTGTCGCTGGTGGCGCAGCTCTTCCCGCCGGCGATCGCCACCCGCGGGCACGCGCCCTCGCTCGCCGGCACGCTGGCGGCGGCGCCCGACCCCGAGGCGAGCCTGGCGCGGCTGCTGGCCGCGCCGAACGACGCGCTGCCGAGCAACCTCACGCCGCGGCTGGAGCAGGTCACCTCGGTCCGGTCGCCCGTCTACCAGGACGACTGCCATGTCGGGTACGACGCGACCGACTCGCCGGAGTGCGCGTACGGGGACCTCGACTCGACGAAGGTGGTCGTGCTGTTCGGCGACTCGCACGCGGCGCAGTGGTTCGAGCCGATGGACCGGCTGGCGCGCGCGAACCACTGGAAGCTGGTGTCGCTGACCAAGGCGTCCTGCAAGGTGGCCGACGTGCCGGTCAAGCGGGGCAGCGGGACGTACACCTCCTGCGACACCTGGCGCGCCCACGCGCTGGCCAGGATCGCGGAGTCGCACCCCTGGCTGGTGGTCACCTCGTCCTCCGACTCGGCCACGCCCGCCGCCCGCGCGAAGGACCCGCTGCGGCAGTGGACCGACGGGTACGCCCGTACCTTCCGGACGCTGCGCGCCACCGGGGCCCGCGTGGTGGCCCTGCTGGACACGCCCTGGCCGAAGGGCGACCCGGTGGACTGCGCGGCGGCCTACCCGCTGGACCTTCGGCGGTGCGCGAACACCGTGGCGGGCTCGGCGAAGCAGCCGGTGGTCGCGGCCGCGGCCCGGGCGGCGGCCGGCGCCCAGGACGTCGGCGTCATCGACCCGCGCCCCTGGCTGTGCCCGAGCGCCGGCGCCTGCCCGGTCGTCGCCGCCGACACGTTCGTCTACCGCGACGACAGCCACATGGCCGAGGGCTACTCCCAGGCGCTGACCCCCGCGCTCGGGCGCCGCCTGTCGTCCCTGCTCGCCACGCCGCTGCGCACCGGCCCGTGAACGCGCGGACCCGGGAGCGCGCCCGCCCGTGAAGACGCCCGCCGCGTGACGACGCCCGCTGAAGTCCCCTCGTACGCGGGCGTATACGGTCGCGCACGGTACGGGGATACGGGGACAGCCGTCGCCGAGCGGGAGGACGTGCGGACGTGGACGTGTACGAAGCCGTGGACAGCCGCCGGGCCGTGCGGGCGTTCAGCGACGAACCGGTGGCCCGGGACGTGCTCGACCGCGTGCTGGCCGCGGCGACGCGGGCGCCGTCGAGCGGGAACCTCCAGCCCTGGCGCGTGTACGTCGTGACCGGCGAGCCGCTGGCCGCGCTCAAGCGGCGCGCGACGGCCCGGGCCCGGGCGGGCGACCCCGGCGACGACCGGGAGTATCCGATGTACCCGGCCGAACTCGTCCCGCCCTACCGGGACCGCTTCGCCGCCGCGGCCGCCCAGCGGTACGCCGCGCTCGGCATCGCGCGGGACGACGCGGACCGTCCCGCGAAGATCGCCACCCTGAACTCCGCGGCCTTCGGCGCCCCGGTCGTCCTGTTCTGCTACCTCGACCGGACCATGGGCCCCGGGCAGTGGGCCGACGCCGGGATGTACCTGCAGACGGTCATGCTCCTGCTGCGGGCGGAGGGCCTGCACAGCTGCCCCCAGGTGATGTGGACGATGTACCGCACGACGGTCGGCGAGACCACCGGCGCCGACGACGGCCTCGTCCTGCTGTGCGGCCTCGCCGTGGGCCACGAGCAGGACCGCGTCCCGCCGTTGCGCACGGACCGCGCGGACATGACGGAGACGGTCCGCTTCATCGGCCCCTGACAGCCGACGCGGCAGCCGTGAACGGCCCTGCGGACAAGGGGAGTTCGCCGCACCGGCCAGCGCCGCACGGGCGGACCGGCGAACGGGCGGACCGGCGAACGGCGCGTTCCGCGAACGGCGCGTTCCGCGAACGGCGCGTTCCGCGGGCGGGGTCAGTCCGGTGCGGGGGCGAAGCGGGCTATCAGCAGGGAAAGCCGGTGGGCGCGGGCGGGTTCGGGGAGTCGGCCGCTGCGGGTGAGGGTGACCAGGCCGTGCAGGCCGGCCCAGAAGGTCTCGGTGAGGACGCCCGGGTCGTCGCCGGCGGCGAGCGGCCGGACCGCCCGGAGGATCTCACCGAAGGCGTCGTGCAGGGCGGCGGGGGCTTCCGGGGTGGCGAAGGGCAGTTCGACGGCATGGGTGAACATCGCGTCGTAGAGCGCCGGGCGCTGCCGCGAGAAGGAGGTGTACGCCGCCCCCACCGCGGTGAGCGCCGCGCGGGCGCCGTGGGCCGCGGTGCGCGCCGCCCGTAGCTCGGTGGCGAGTTCGGCGCTGCCCTGTACGGCGACGGCGGCCATGATGGCGCCCTTGCCCTTGAAGTGGCTGTACAGGACGGGCTGGCTGTACTCGATCTCGGTGGCGAGCCGCCGGGTGGTGACGGCGTCCCAGCCCTCCGCCTCCGCGAGCTCCCGCGCGGTCGTGACGATCAGCTGCTCGCGCTCCGCTCGTTCGCGCTCCCGGCGCGTCTGGATCGACATGACCTGATTCTAGCATCGCTAGAATCCGTGCCAGCGATCTGCTAGCTTCATTCCTGTCGCTAGCACCGCTAGAATCGCTGAAACGGAGATGCGCCATGACCGCCACCGCGTACACCCTCGCCGTCGTCCTCAACCTCTTCGTGGTCTTCATCGGAGCCCGGTTCCTGCTCCAGCCCCGGCCGGCCGCCGCCGGTTACGGCGTGCCCGCCAAGCCGGACGGCGATGCCGCCTTCCTCACCGTCAAGGGAGTTCGGGACGGCACGTACGGCGTGCTCGGCCTGGTGCTGCTGATCCTGGTCGGCGCCCGTGCCGAAGCCTGGTTCATGCTGGTGGTGGCGCTGCTGCCGCTCGGCGACACCCTGATAGTGCTGCGCCACGGCGGCACCCGGGCGGTCGCGTTCGGCATCCACTTCGCCACCGCCGTCACCCTCCTGATCAGCGCCGCCCTGCTCTTCGCCGTCTGAGCCGGCCGGGGCCGCACGGCCCCCGCACCGCCTCGACCTGCGGGCTTCCGGCGGTCGTGCGACGGTGGAACGACCCCTGGCCCGTCACGGCCGGTGCGCGAAAGGCGGAGTGCCATGACCCATCTCTCCGGCGATGTCCCAGGAGGCGCGCTCGCCGCGCTCGCCCGATCCGCCTGGCAGGTACTGCTCACCGCCGGAATCGCCGCGATCGCCCTGGGCGTCATCGTCCTCGCCTGGCCCCACTCGACGCTGCTGGTGGTGGGCATCCTGTTCGGCGTCTACCTGGTGGCGAGCGGCGTCCTCCAACTGGCCGGCGCCTTCGGCCCGCACGTGCCCGGCGGCATGCGGGCGCTGTCCTTCGTCACCGGGGCGCTGAGCGTGCTGCTCGGGTTGATCTGCTTCCGCGGCGCCGCGGAGTCGCTGCTGCTGCTGGCGCTGTGGATCGGCTTCGGCTGGCTGCTGCGCGGGATCATGATGGTCGCCGTCGCGGTCTCCACCGAGGACCTGCCGGCCCGCGGCTGGCAGGTGTTCTTCGGCGCGATCACGCTCGTGGCGGGCATCGTGCTGATCGTCTCCCCCTTCGGCTCGCTGACCGCCCTCACGATCGTCTCCGGCATCTGGCTGATCGTCCTGGGCGTGGCCGAGGTCGTCCACGCGATCAGCCTCCGTTCCCTGACCACCCGAACCCGGCCGCCCGCCCACACCCCCGCCTGACGTTCGCGCGGGTGTTCGTCGCGGTCGTATGACAGTGGTCACCGTCTCGTCACAGGGAACGCACCGTGGAAACCCCTTCCGACGGCTCACCCTCCTCATGAGTGTCAGTCGACGCACATGACCAGACCGTCGCATAGGGGAAATACATGAACCGCCGTTTCGCGCTCACCACCGTCGTCCTGGGCTCAGCCGCCGTGCTCCTCGGCACCGCGTGCGGGTCGTCCTACGCCGCTTCGGGCACGCCGACGGGCGGCGCCAAGGCGGTCAGCGCCGTGGCGAAGGAGTCCGTGCAGGTGTCCGCGGCGGCGGCCGGCAACTGGAAGGCGTGCTACAAGCCGAAGGGCTACGACCACTTCTTCGCGTACCACTCCGCCAAGCTCGTCAAGGGCAAGGTCACGGTGCGCGTCACCCCGGAGACCTGCAAGGTGAACACGCACAACGACGAGGACGTCGTCTACACGCCGAGCGGCGCGGCCCGCTCCCTCGTCGTCCCGTCCACCGCCTCCGTCAAGGTCCTCAACCTCAACGTCGACACGTCCCCGCACAAGGTCGCCCCGCGCTGGCTGGTCTCCCACAAGCTGACCAACGCGGACTTCTACTACCGCGTCAACAGCAAGAACCAGGTCACCGCCATGGAGGAGATCTACCACCCGTAAGCAGCACGGGCGCCCGGGTGCCGCGGCGTCGTACGCACGCGGCCCCCGGGGGCGCCGAAAACCGCGACCGCCGAGAGCTACGGGCAGGGGTCGTCGTCCCCGCCGGCGCGGGCGAAGCGGGAGAAGCGGGCGAGCAGGGGCGGGGAGTCCCAGCCGGTGCGCTCGCCGCTGAGCCAGCCGTCGACCGAGGGGGTCGGCGGGCGGACCCGGCCGAGGTAGTAGAGGGCCACACCGATCAGCGCGCCCGCGAGGGAGATCCCGAAGCAGATCCACAGCGCCGTCCTGGTGCCCGAGTCCGCGTTCGCGCCGACGGTGGCGGCGACGTAGAGCAGCACCGGGGCGATCAGGAACGCGGCGACCGCGCGGACGAGTTCGACGATCGCGAAGACCCGCTGCACGTTGCTGGAGCGCAGCGAGAAGCCCGCGATGAACAGGGCGGGGACGACCGAGGCGCCGACCCCGACACCGACCAGGCCCGAGCCGACCGCGACGAGGGTGGAGGTCGGCGGGGCGGCGGCGTTCATGACCAGGACGCCGGCGGCCAGGAAGAGCAGGCCGACGAGGACGAAGTAGTGCAGCAGGCGGGTGTGGAACGTGGCGCCGAAGAACAGCGCCGCGAGTACCGCGCCGCCGAACTCGGGGAGGTAGACCAGCCCCAGGTGCAGCGGCGTGGTCCGGTGCGCGAGCGAGATCTGGGTCAGCGAGATCGCCGACACCGACGCGGCCGCCGCGCAGATCGCGGCCACGATCCCGGCGACCGGGAGCGTACTGAGCAGGCTCTGCACGCACAGCAGCGGATGCCTGCTCGTGTACTCGTGGACGAACAGGACGACGATCAGCAGCAGCCCGCCGATCAGCGGCCCCCAGGTGCGGGCTTCGGCGAAGCGGTGGGCGGTCAGCTCCGAGGCGCCGAAGAACGCGGAGACGCATCCGACGGTGGCCAGGCACAGGGCGATGTAGTCGATGGGGGCGTCCGGCGCGGCCGGCGGGACCTCCTGGTAGGTCAGCAACGACAGCGCCAGGGCCGCCACCGCGACGCCGGCGATCGCCCAGAACAGCGGCCGCCAGCCGTGCGCGGACGCCTGGACGCCGCCGAGCACCGGCCCGAGCGCGACCGCGCCGAAGATGCACATGTTCATCACGACGGCGGTCGTCCGCAGCCGGGCCGCCGGATACCCGATGATCAGCGGCGGCACGGCGGCGATCAGCAGCAGGCTCGTGCACAGGCCCTGGAGGACGTGCCCGACGACGAACATCGCCGGGGCGGTCGCCGCCGCGGTGAGCACCGAGCCGACCACCAGCGCGCTGCCGTAGACCAGCAGCATCCGGCGCTGCGGCAGCAGTTGGGCGAACTGGACGGCCAGCACCGTGCCGACCGCGTACCCGGCGTTGGCCATGCCGGACGTCACGCTGAGCGCCTCCGCACTCATGTGCAGGTCCTTCGCGATCAGCGGCGTGATGCTGCTCAGCGCCGCCGAGAGCGCCAGGAACGGCACCAGGGCGAACACGACCATCGCCGCCACCGCGGGATAGCGGCCGGCCAGGGGACCCCGTCGCATCGGTCGTTTTCTCCTCGTTCGGCGGAAATGTGCTGTCACCATGGTGGACCGCCATGGCTGGCGGCCCCGTCAGGCGCAGCGGCCGAAGTCACCCGATCGAGATTCGTGCGGGCGGCCGGCGCCGCAGCTCCTTGTCCGTGAGCGCGGGCGGGTCGTAGTGGGTGACGTCGTGGTTGAGGTCGGTGCCGGGCGGCACGATCTCGTCGATACGGTCGAGGACATCGCCGCTGAGCACCGTCCCCGCGGTGTCCAGCAGCGAGGTGAGCTGGTCGCGGGTGCGCGGGCCGATGATCACCGAGGTGATCGCGGGGTGCGCGAGCACGAAGCCGGTGGCGAGCGCGGGCAGGGTCAGCCCGGCGTCGGCGGCCACCTTCCGCAGCTCGGTGACCGCGGCGAGCTTGGCCGCGTTGCCGGGCAGCCCGGTGTCGAAGAGCTGCGGCAGGAAGCCGGACCGGGTGGCCTCGGCGGGGTCCGCGCCGTCGGGGCCGCCGTACTTGCCCGACAGCCAACCGCCCGCGAGCGGGCTCCAGGTGAGGACGCCCATGCCGTACTTCCGCGCGGCGGGCAGCACGTCCCGCTCGACCGCGCGGGCCAGCATCGAGTACGGCGGCTGCTCGGCGCGGAAGCGGAGGTGGCCGCGCTTCTCGGCGACCCACTGGGCCTCCACGATCTCCGCGGCCGGGAAGGTGGACGTGCCGATCGCCCGGACCTTGCCGGAACGCACCAGGTCGGACAGTGCCGACAGGGTCTCGTCGATGTCGGTGTCCGGGTCGGGGCGGTGCACCTGGTACAGGTCGATCCGGTCGGTGCCGAGTCTGCGCAGGCTGTCCTCGACCGCGCGGACGATCCAACGGCGGGAGTTGCCGCGGTGGTTGGCGTCCTGGCCCATCCCGTAGTGGAACTTGGTGGCGAGCACCACGTCGTCCCGGCGGCCTCTGAGCGCCTTCCCGACGATCACCTCGGACTCGCCGTCGGAGTACATGTCGGCGGTGTCGATGGTGTTGATGCCCGCGTCGAGCGCGGTGTGCACGATCCGGACGGCCTCGTCGTGGTCCTTGGTGCCCCACGCGCCGAGCATCATCGCGCCGAGGGTGAACTCGCTGACGGAGATGCCGGTGCCGCCGAGTGTCCTGCGATCCATGGGGTGCCTGCCTTCGGGTGGTTCGGTGGGTCGGGGTGTTCGGGTGGGTCCGGTGTCGGGGTGGGCCGGATGGGCCTGGTGGCGAACTCCGTTGCGCCGGACCCGGGTTCGACCCTGCCGGTCGGGCCGGGCGGCGACCAGACCGGGCCGAGGCTGGTACCCGCGGGGCCTGGCTGGGCGGGCCGGACCGGGCATGCCGGAGAATGGGGCCATGCACGCCGAGCCGGAGATCAACGCGTTCCTCAAGGCCCGCCGGGCCGCTCTCGACCCGGCCGGGCTCGGCCTGCCGCCCGGCGGGACCCGCCGCAGGGTGCGCGGGCTGCGCCGTGACGAGGCCGCCCACCTGGCGGGGATCAGCGTGGAGTACTACACCCGCATCGAGCAGGGCCGCGGCGGCAACGTCTCACCCGAGGTGCTCGACTCCCTCGCCCGCGGGCTGCGGCTGACCGCGGCCGAGCACGAATACCTGCGGAACGTCGCGCACCGCGCGGCGCACGCCGCGACCACCCGCTGCCAGGTCGGGGAGGAGGCCCCGCAGGTCGTACGGCCCGGGCTGCGGGTCATGATCGACGCGATGGACGGCGTCGCGGCCGTGGTCTACGGCCGGGCCATGGACGTCCTGGCGTGGAACCGGTTGGGCGGGCTGATCGGCTGCGACTTCGCCCGGCTGCCCCCGGGCGAGCGCAACATCGCCAAGCAGATGTTCCTCCGCGCGGACGTCGAGGCCGGCCACCCGGAGGTCGCGCAGGTCCGCCGCGAGATCGTCGCCGTGCTCCGCGCCGAGGCCGGCCGCTTCCCGGACAGCGTGCGGCTGTGCCACGTGGTCGGCGAACTGCTCGAAAGCAGCCCGGAGTTCGCCCGGCTCTGGGAGTCGCAGGAGGTCGAGGAGAAGACGTACGGCGTCAAGCGCGTCATCGATCCCCGGCACGGCCTGCTGGAGTTGCAGTTCCAGGCGATGCGCCTGCCGCCGCCGGACGACGAGTTGACCCTCCTGCTCTACGCGGCCGAGCCGGACTCCCCCACCCGGAAGGCGCTCCGCGCCCTGTCGGCCGACGCCGAAGAGCACGGCGCCCTACCAGCGACAGGCACGCCGTAACGCCCTTCGTGCGTCCGCCGCGGAGCCCGCCACTTGAAGCTTTCAATCGGTCCGGCCGCCCCCGGCTCACACCCGCCGCACCCGTCGGCGCAGATCATTCCTGGTTGAACTGTTGATTGAACGCAGCCCCGGGGCTAGCGTGCGCTGGCGGATTGAATCGTCTCAGTCGGGATCGTGAGCGGTGGGGCCGGACCAGCGGGCGCGATACCGCCGTCACGCGTGTGGAACGGGAAGAGGGGCCATGATCCACCTGTCGAGGCACAGAGGAACGCTGGCCGCGGTGTCGGCCGGCGTCACTGTGATCAGCATGCTGACGGTGAACGCGGCGGCGGCGCAGCCCGCGCACGGCGCGCAGCCGGCGAAGAACCCGTGGACCGACACCGGCTACCAGCCCCGGCAGGGGGACTGGCGGCCCTACGTCCTCGCGCCCCGGGGCCACGTCGTCGAACCGGTCTCGGTGTCCTCGGTCTCGGCCCGGGGCGGCTCCGTCCAGGGCGACCCGAAGGCGCTGCTCGGCAAGGGCAGCAAGCCGCTGCGGCTGACCGGTTCCGGCGACCGCACCCAATCGCCGCTGGTGACCCTGGACTTCGGCAAGGACGTGGGCGGCAAGATCCGGATACGGGTGGCCGGCGCGTCGAAGACCCCGCCCCGACTGCACGTGTGCTTCAGCGAGTCGAAGCAGTTCGCGGCCTCCCCGGCACAGAGCAACAACGGCGAGGACGCGGTCGCTCCCGGCTGCGACACCGCCAACATCTGGAACGGCTACCCGGGCCAGCCCTACACCTACGACGCCGACAGCCACACCTTCACCGTCGACCCGGCCAAGCTCCCGGCCACCCTCACCGACAGCCAGTTGCGCGGCGGCTTCCGCTACGCCACCGTCTTCCTCGACGGCCCCGGCTGGGTCGACCTCGGCGCGGTCTCCCTCGACTTCTCGGCGGCGCCCAAGCAGTCCGACCCCGCCGCGTACCAGGGCTGGTTCCTGTCCAGCGACAACGAGCTGAACAAGATCTGGTACAGCGGCGGATACACCGTCCAGCTGGACACCTGGATGTCGGACACCGCCAAGAGCTGGCCCTACCAGACCGGCGAGGCCGACCACTCCGACGCGCAGGTGCCCGGGGCCGACCCCGGGCAGGAGGTCATCTTCGACGGCGCCAAGCGCGACCGGGTGGTCTGGCAGGGCGACCTCGCCATCCAGGCCCCGGTCACCTACCTCAGCACCGACGACGTGCCCGCCGTCGACAACTCGCTCTCCTCGCTCGCCTCCCAGCAGCTCCCCGACGGCTACATGCCCGCCGAGAGCCTGGTCGGCCCGCACAACCAGGACGAGATCCGCACCTACGGCGAGTACGTCACCTGGTTCGTGTACAACCACTACGAGCACTGGCTCTACACCGGCGACCAGGCGTATCTGGCCAAGTGGTGGCCCCAGTTGACCAAGGCGATGGCCTGGCTGGAGTCGGTCCGCAGCCAGGACGGCACCGGGCTGATCTCCTTCGCGAGCGCCAACTCCTGCGGCCACTACGGCTACAGCGACTGCGGCCACGAGACGTACGTCAACGCGCTGTACAAGCGGAACCTCGACGAGATGGCCGCGCTGGCCGCCTCCCGCGGTGACGCCGCCGGCGCCCGTACCTACGCCGGCCGCGCCGGCGACGTGAAGGACGCGATCAACTCCCAGCTGTGGGACGCCTCGACCGGCGCCTACCGGCTCTCCACCGAGATCCCGACCGCGTACCCGCAGGACGCCAACGCCGCCGCCGTGCTCACCGGCATCGCGAGCAGCGACCGCTCCGCGCGGGCCATGGAGTACCTGCGGAAGAACAACTGGAGCACCTACGGCTCGCTGACCGTCTCTCCCAGCACCCCCAACGCCTCCATCCAGCCCTTCTACGAGCCGCTGCCCAGCGGCTTCGAGGCGAGCGCGCGCCTGGACGTGCCCGACCCCAGCGGCGCCGAGCAGCAGCAGGCGCTCCAGCTCATGCGGACCTTCTGGGGCCACCAGCTCAGCGAGGACCCCGGCAGCACCCTGTGGGAGAAGGCGAACCTCGACGGCGACCCCGGTATCGCGCAGTTCACCAGCCTCGCGCACGGCTGGGCGGCCGGCCCGACGATCTCGCTGACCACCCAGGTGCTGGGCGTCCAACCGACCGCGGCCGGCTTCTCCGGCTACTCGATCGTGCCCACCCCCGGCGGCCTGACCTGGGCGCAGGGCAGCGTCCCGACCCCGCACGGCGCCATCACCGCCTCCTGGCGGTCCTCGGCGCACGGCTTCACGCTGACCGCCACCGCCCCGCGCGGCACCGTCGGCGAACTCGCGGTCCCGACCGGCGGGCACAAGGTCCGGGTCGAACTCGACGGCCGTACGGTCTGGAACGGCACCCGGGCGGTGGGCGGCGCGCAGGTCAGCGCCGACGGCACCACCGTCCGCGTGGGTCATGTCGGCCCGGGCCACCACACGCTGACGTCCCACACCCTGTGAGGTCGCGCACCCGGAGATCGCACGCCGGGTGAGCTGTCCCGCCGGGTGAGATGTCCCGCCGGGTGACGTCGGGGCCGGCCGGTCGCGGGTGCGCGATCGGCCGGCCCTCGGCGTGGTCAGCTCTGCGGGGTCGACGGCGACCAGGCGCTGCCGTCGTAGAAGTAGGTGGGGTCGTTCTTCAGTCCCACCGTGCGGAAGGGCTTGCCGTGGTCGTCGACCCGCAGGGTGCCCTGGCGGTCGCCGCAGGTCCAGACGAGTTCCAGGTACCAGCTGACGTCGCGGTCCGAGGTGTGCGCGTCCACGTCGAGAACCTGCGAGTCGCGGGCGATCTGGAAGGGGAAGGTGGACAGCACGGGCGTCGAGCCGTCGTCCACGTAGCCGCGCACCGGGCGGGCCCGCGGAGCGGTCGTGTCGAGGTCGACGGCGAACGACGCCGGTTCGAGGCCGCCGCCGCATCCCGAGCCGGGGGTGTAGCCGTTCCCCTTCGGCGCGGCCGTGCTGCTGACGACGCGCACGTACAGCGCGTGCAGCACCACCGGCTGCCCGGACACGCTCTGCGCGGTCACCTGGAGCCGCAGGTCCCCGGCCGGTACGCCGCCGAGCGCGCCGGCCCACGCGTCGTCCTGCTGGAGTGACGGCGGGGGCGGGACCTTGCCCGGCGGCTGCCGCAGCAGGAACCACTGGCCGCACTGGGTGTCCCAGTTGTCCGACAGCACGGTCACCTGGACCGGCGGTGACGAGCTGCCCGCGGCCGGCGGCGTGGTGGGCGCGGTGGATCGGGAGGGCGCGCCGGCCTTCCGGCCGGACGCCGTCGTGGTGGGAGCGGGGCTCGCCGGCGCGGTGGTCGAAGTGGTCGCGGCGGGGGCGCCGACGACGGCCGCGGCCGTGGTCCGCGGGCGCGAGGCCGCGGGAGCGCCGCGGTCGGCGCCGTGCGCGGAGTGCAGCACCAGCGGAAGCACCGCGGCCATCGCGGCGGCGGCTCCCACCGCGACCCTGGTCCGGCGCCGCCAGGACGAGGAGGGCTCGCCGCCGGCCTCGGGCAGCTCGGCCAGGTCCGGCAACTCGGGTGCTTCGGGCGGGCCGGGCGGTCCGGGCGCCTCGGGCGGGCCAGGGGCGGCGGGCGGGTGCGGCGCCGATATGCCCGCTCCCGCGTCGCCGGGCCCCATGACTCGCGACGCGCCGTCCGCGCCCGCGCCGTCCACCCCCGCCGCGGCCACGCCCGTAGCGCCGGGCCCTGCCGCGTCCGGAGGCGCCGCCTCGTCCGTGCCGTCCGGTGGGACGTCGACGGGTGCGGCCGGTCCGGGCGCCGCCGGTCCGGGCGCCGCCGGCTCCGGCTCGGCCGGCGCGGCAGACGTGCGGTACTGCTCGCGGCGCCGCTCCGCACTCGCCAGCAGCCACAGCTGGTGCAGCGCCACCAGTTCCTCCGGACCCGCACCGCACAGCCGCGCGAACCGCTCCACGGGGCCGTACTCGGTGGGGACCGCGGCGCCGTTGCAGTAGCGGTGCAGGGTGGAGGTGCTCACGTGCGTCCGGGCGGCGAGCGCACCGTACGTACGCCCCGACTGGTGCTTCAGTTCGCGCAGCCGACTCGCGAACTCCTCGACATATGTGCTCATTCCGCCCTCTTGCTCGTCCCGGGCCGACATTCCAGGAAGCGTCATTCTCGCAGCTCAGGGGGGTGGAACGGTTCCAGTGCCCTCAACTGTGGCCAGACTGTCGAACGCGGGACGCGGCACGGCGCAGAGTTACGGCATCCCACCGCTCCACCACTCACAGCGAAGGCATGCCACCGTGAACGTGAAATCCGTCCTGACCTCCTCCGCGGTCCTCCTCGTCAGCGCCCTCGGCCTCACCGCCTGCCAGTCCGGTTCCACCTCCGCGAGTGACGCGACTCCCTCGCAGCAGGCGAGTGCCGCTTCCGTCGCCTCGGGTGGCAAGGAGTCGGCCTCCGCGCCCGCCGCCTCCCCCTCGGGCCGGTCGACGTCCGGCGGCTCCTCCTCCGGCGGCTCGGGCGGCTCGAAGGGCTCGACCGGCTCCGGCAACTCCGGCGGCACCGGTGGTTCCGGCGGCAGCACCTCGGGCTCCCACGCCACCAGCGACAGCTACGCCTTCGCCCACCCCTGCACGGCGGGCCAGGTGCGGGTGACCGTGACCCGCCGCGACTCGGCGCCCACCCAGCGGGTGATCGAGGTCCGCAACACCGGCGCCTCCTCCTGCGGCCTGAGCTACTTCCCGCTGGTCTCCCTGGACGACTCGCACGCCGCGGACGGCGGCAAGGCCGTCAAGCCGCTCATCCCGAGCGGCCTCGGCGGCGCGCCGGCCTTCCCGGTCTACGCGGGGCACACCGCCTACGCGGTCCTCGACCTCGACCCCAGCGGCGCGACCTCCGGGACCGTGGACGGCATCGACGAACTGAACGTCCTGGCGAACGGCGACCACATGCCGAACGCCGACACCGTCAACTTCCGGCTCGGCTCGGGTTCCCTGGTGCTCAAGCCGAAGCTGGGCCTGTACGGGGCCACCGTCGCCGAGGCGGTCGCGTCCATGCGGACCGCCGACACCAGTTCCTGACCGCGCGGCGCGGCGCCCTCGCTCCGACCGGCCGTGGTTGACCCTCGACCATGTCGAGGGTCGACAGTTCCAGAAGTGGAGAGCGAGATGCGCAGCATCGGCGAGATGGCCCGGGACAGCGGACTGAGCGTGAGCGCCCTGCGGTTCTACGACGGCGCGGGCGTGCTGCCCCCGGCCCGGGTGGACCCGGTCAGCGGCTACCGCTGGTACGACCCGGAGCAGCTCGACGAGGCGCGACTGCTGGCACGGCTGCGCCGGACCGGTATGCCGCTGGCGGACATCCGGCTGGTGCTGGCCGGCTGGTCCGGTGCGGACACCGACCTGGTGCGGGGGTTGCTCCGGGCGCAGGTGCGCCGGCTGGAGCGGGGCCTGGCCGAGGCTCGCGGCGAGCTGTCCACGGTCCGCGCACTCCTCGACCGCAGGGAGAACCCCATGGCTCCGCTCCGCACCACGGCCCTCCGTCTCACCGTCGCCGCACCCGCCCTGGCCGCCGCGCTGGACGCGGTCCGCTTCGCCGCCGGCACCGACCCCGACCTTCCCGTGCTCGGCGGCGTGCTGGTCGACGTCGCGGACGGGGCGCTGCACACCGTGGCCACCGACCGCTACCGGCTGGCCGTCGCGCGGGCCGCCGTCACCGCTCAGGACGGGCCGCCCGCCCGGTTCGTGGTGCCCTCCCCGCTCGCCGACGCGATGCGCGCGCTGCTGCCCGCCGCGGGGGAGGTCGAACTCGCCCTGGACGGCGACCAGGTGGCCCTGGAAGCCGGGGGCCGCCAGGCGGCCGGCGAGTGTCTCGGCCACGGCTTCCCCGACTACCGCCGGCTGGTCCGGCTGCCGGCGGGCACCCGCGTCCCCGTCGACGCCCCGGCCTTCCGCCGGGCGGTGGAAACCGGCCCGGTGCGCGCCGGCGAGGCGCCGGCGGGCGAGCGAGGGGGACAGGGGGCGGAGCTGAGCCTCCTCAAGGTGACCGGGGACGGCTCCGCGGTGACCGTCTGCGCGGACGGCGACGACGATCCGGGCCGGGTCGCCGTCAACCGCCGATACCTGCTGGACGCCCTGGACGCGGCGGCCGGCGACCGGCTGGTGCTGGAGTTCGGCGCCCCCACGGCGCCCCTGGCGATCCGGCGGGCCGACACCGACGACACCTTCTCGGTGCTGATGCCCGTCCGCCTGGAGAGCTGAGCGTACGGCCCGGCCGCTGCGTGGAATTGCGCGTACGGCTACGTGCAGTCCGGGCAGAGCCCGCGGTAGGTGACCTCGGCGGCGGAGACGGTGAAGCCGAAGCGCTCCTCGACCGGGAGGGCGGCGAGCGGGTCGCCGGTGGGGTGGACGTCGCGCACGGTGCCGCAGCCGGCGCACACCAGGTGCTGGTGCGGGTGGTGGGCGTTCGGGTCGTACCGCTTGGCGCGGCCGTCGGTGGCGACCTCGATCACCTCGCCGAGGGAGACCAGCTCGCCGAGCGTGTTGTAGACCGTCGCCCGCGAGATCTCGGGCAGGCGGGCGATGGCGCGGGCGTGCACCTCGTCGGCGGTGAGGTGCACGTGGTCGCCGTCGAGCACCTGCGCGACGACACGCCGCTGGGAGGTCATCCGCCAGCCGCGGGCCCGCAGTCGCTCCACCAGGTCGCTCATGTCGGTTCACCTATTCGGGATCGCGGAATGACCGCAGTTTACCAGTGAGCGTCCGGAATTTGACCGGATATGCCCTTGGGCCCCTTCTTGACTTGGACTGCGTCCATCGTAGGATCGGTTCCGGCGACAGCCAAGGGCCAGGAAGCGCCCTGTACGGCAGGAGAGCCGACACGGCAGGAGCAGGAGCAGGAGACACAGACGTCGAGCCGCTCACCCGCGGTTTCCGGGCCGTTCCGGCTCCGCCGGGCGCTCCGCGGCTCCCCTGTCCCGCCTCCCCGGCTCCTCCACCGCCCGCAGTGCCTGAGCACCGTGATCCGCCAGGTCCGGAAGGATTTCCATGTCTGACAACACCCACAACAACGACGCGATCGTCGTGGACGCCAAGACGGAGGGCGCGGGAGGCTGCCCGGTCGCGCACGACCGCGCCCCGCACCCGACCCAGGGCGGCGGGAACCGCGGCTGGTGGCCGGACCGGCTCAACCTGAAGATCCTCGCCAAGAACCCCGCCGTGGCCAACCCGCTCGGCGAGGACTTCGACTACGCCGCGGCGTTCGGCACCCTCGACCTCGCGGCCGTCAAGCAGGACGTCGCCGAGGTGCTCACCACTTCGCAGGACTGGTGGCCGGCCGACTTCGGCAACTACGGCCCGTTCATGATCCGGATGGCCTGGCACAGCGCGGGCACGTACCGGATCAGCGACGGCCGCGGCGGCGCCGGCGCCGGGCAGCAGCGCTTCGCCCCGCTCAACAGCTGGCCGGACAACGGCAACCTGGACAAGGCCCGCCGCCTGCTGTGGCCGGTGAAGAAGAAGTACGGCCAGAGCCTGTCCTGGGCCGACCTGTTGATCCTCGCCGGCAACGTGGCGCTGGAGTCGATGGGCCTGGAGACCTTCGGGTTCGCCGGCGGCCGCGAGGACGTCTGGGAGCCGGAGGAGGACGTCTACTGGGGCCCGGAGACCACCTGGCTCGACGACCGGCGCTACACCGGCGACCGCGAGCTGGAGAACCCGCTCGGCGCCGTCCAGATGGGCCTGATCTACGTCAACCCCGAGGGCCCCAACGGCAACCCGGACCCGATCGCCGCGGCCCGCGACATCCGTGAGACGTTCCGCCGGATGGCGATGAACGACGAGGAGACCGTGGCGCTGATCGCGGGCGGCCACACCTTCGGCAAGACCCACGGCGCCGGCCCGGCCGACGCCGTCGGCGACGACCCCGAGGCCGCGCCGATCGAGGCGCAGGGCCTGGGCTGGAAGAACAGCTACGGCACCGGCAAGGGCGCGGACGCCATCACCTCCGGCCTGGAGGTGACCTGGACCAGCACGCCCACCCGGTGGAGCAACGGCTTCTTCGACAACCTCTTCGGCTACGAGTGGGAGCTCACCAAGAGCCCGGCCGGCGCCAACCAGTGGAAGCCGAAGGACGGCGCCGGCGAGGGCACCGTCCCGCACGCCCACGACGCCTCGAAGAAGATCGCGCCGTCGATGCTCACCACCGACCTGGCGCTGCGCTTCGACCCGGTCTACGAGCCGATCTCCCGCCGCTTCCACGAGAACCCGGCGGAGTTCGCGGACGCGTTCGCCCGTGCCTGGTACAAGCTGACCCACCGCGACATGGGCCCGAAGTCGCTGCTGCTCGGCCCGGAGGTGCCCGCGGAGACCCTGCTGTGGCAGGACCCACTGCCCACGGCGGACTACGAGGCGATCGACGCCGCGGACGTCACCGCGCTCAAGGCGAAGATCCTCGGCACCGGCCTGACCGTCCCGCAACTGGTCTCCGCCGCCTGGGCGTCGGCCTCGACCTACCGCGGCAGCGACAAGCGCGGCGGCGCCAACGGCGCCCGGGTACGCCTGGAGCCGCAGCGCGGCTGGGAGGTCAACAACCCGGACGAGCTGGCCACGGTGCTGCGCGCCCTGGAAGGCGTCCAGCAGGAGTTCAACGCCTCCTCCGGTGCGAAGAAGGTGTCGCTGGCCGACCTGATCGTGCTCGGCGGCGCCGCGGCGGTCGAGAAGGCCGCCAAGGACGGCGGGCACGCGATCGAGGTGCCCTTCACCCCCGGCCGGGTCGACGCGACCGACGAGCACACCGACGCGGAGTCGTTCGCCGCGCTGGAGCCGGGCGCCGACGGCTTCCGCAACTACGTCGGCAAGGGCAACCGGCTGGGTGCCGAGTACCTGCTGCTCGACCGGGCCAACCTGCTCACGCTCACCGCTCCGGAGACCACCGTCCTGGTCGGCGGCCTGCGCGTGCTGGGCGCCAACCACGACGGTTCGAAGCTCGGTGTGCTCACCGACGCCCCGGGCACCCTGACGAACGACTTCTTCGTCAACCTGCTCGACCTGGGCACCACGTGGACGCCGACCTCCGAGGACTCGACCACCTTCGAGGCCCGCGACGACGCCACCGGCGCGGTCAAGTGGACCGGCACCCGTGCCGACCTCGTGTTCGGCTCGAACTCCGAGCTGCGCGCGCTGGCCGAGGTGTACGCGAGCGACGACGCGAAGCAGAAGTTCGTCACGGACTTCGTCGCGGCGTGGACCAAGGTGATGGACCTCGACCGGTTCGACCTCGCCTGAGCGACCGCTCTGCACTGCCGAACGCGCGGACCGCGCCGGGGCCATGGCCCGGGCGCGGTCCGCGCCGTTTCGGCGCCCAGGGCTCAGGGGGCCACGGCTCAGGGGCCAGGGCTCAGGAGGGCCAGGGCTCAGGGGGCCAGGAGGGATTCGGCCGTCGCGGTGCGGGCGTACAGGACGCTGCGGCCGGTGCGGTGCGCGGTGGTGAGGCCCGCGTCGCGCAGCGCGGTGAGGTGCTGGGAGACGGCGGGGGCCGACAGGCCGGTACGGGCGGCGAGTTCGGTGGTGGAGGCGGGGGAGTCGAGTTCGGCGAGCAGCAGCGCCTTCGACCGGCCGAGTACGGCGGCGAGCGCGCCGCCCCGGACCACCGGGCGGGATGCCCACAGGGTGCCGACGCCCCTTGCCGGGTAGGCCAGTTGGGGCGGGTCCGGGGGCCGCACGAGGGTGAGGGGGCCCGGACCGGTGAAGGCGGAGGGGATCAGCAGCAGCCCCGCGCCCGCGGTGTTCCGGGCCAGGGCCCGCCGTCGGCGGCCGAGCCGTAGCGCGCTGTGGTTCCAACTCACCGAGGGGTGAAGGTCGTTGAGCAGCGCGGCCGCGCCGTGCTCGGCGACCTGGCGGGCGCGGTGGAAGATGTCGGCGTCGAGCACCGCGCGGACCCGGGCCCAGTAGGGAGCCAGCGCCACCTCCCAGTAGGCGGTGATCTCCTCGGCGAGCGCAGGGAGTTGGGCGCGCGGTTCGGCGTGCAGGGCGCGGGCGCGCGGGCCGAGACCACCCGGAGCCTCGCGGAGCCGATCGAGGTCGTGGCGGACCTGGGCGGCGGGGGCGGCGAGGACCCGGGCCAGTTCCGCCGCGAGGGTGGGGGCGGGGCCTGCGGGCGCGGGGTTGAGGAAGTCCGGAACGTAGCCGTCCGGCGCGTCGGGCGGGATGAGTTCGGCCAGCCGGCCGCGGTCCAGCCCGGCGGCGGCCACCCGCGGCCGCACCTGGTCGATCCAGGGCTGGTGCACGGCGTGCGCCGCGCGCGAGCGCAGCAGCCGGAAGCTGGTGCCGACCTCCCACATCGGCGAGACGGCGAACCGCGTCTGCGCCAGATCGCTGGTCGAGAACGCCAGTTCCGCGGGAATCGGGGCCTCCAGGATTTCGGTATTCCTTAATCGTTGGCACCGAGCCTAGTGCGCGGCGAGCATGCCGGCATGACCTCGAAGAACATGGCCTCGGGCAGCGCGGAAGCGAATCCGGAACGTCCGGCAGGTCCGGCAGGTCCGGCCGGCCCGGCTCCTTCCGCGGCGCCGGCAGGGGAGCCCGGTCCGGCGGCGGGCGGGACCGGGGAGCCTGCACCCGCGGGACCCGCCAGCTCCATGGCCGGCAGGACCGACAGGACCGACAGCACGGCCGGCCCCGACGGCCCCGGCCATACGACCGCCGCCGGCCCCGGGGACGCCCGCCCCCGCCCGGTCACCGCGGACGCGTCCGGCACCTGGGTGCTCGGCGACCTTCCCGTCCACCGGATCGGGTTCGGCGCGATGCGGCTGCCCCAGACCGGCGAGGCGTTCGCGGCCGGAGCGGCACCCCGCGACCGCGGCCAGGCGATCCGCGTGCTGCGCCGCGCGGTCGAGCTCGGCGTGAACCACATCGATACCGCCGCCTTCTACTTCTCGCCGCTGCGCTCGGCGAACGAGCTGATCAACGCCGCGCTCGCGCCCTACCCCGAGGGCCTCGTCCTCTCCACCAAGGTCGGACCCGGCCGCGACCCGTCCGGCCGGTGGCAGCCGCACGCGGGGCCCGGGCAGTTGCGCGGCCAGGTCGAGGAGAACCTGCGGCAACTCGGCCGCGACCACCTCGACGTGGTGAACCTGCGGATCGTCGGCACCGACTCGATCGCCGAACGCTTCGGCGCCTTGGCCGAGTTGCGCGCCGCGGGCCTCATCCGCCACCTCGGGGTCTCCAACGTCCGCCCCGCGCAGCTCGCCGAGGCCCGGGCGATCGCGCCGGTGGTCTGCGTGCAGAACGCGTACGGCGTCGGCTCGGCGCCCGAGCAGCGCGACTTCGTCCGGGCCTGCGGCGAGCAGGGCGTCGCCTTCGTGCCGTTCTACGCGATCGCCGGCGCCGGCGGCCAGGCGGGCGCGGGCGGCACCGAGAGCGAGGACGTGCTCGCCGTCGCCCGCGCGCACGGCGCGACCCCCGCGCAGGTCCGGCTCGCCTGGACCCTTCAGCACGGCCCGCACGTCCTCGCCATCCCCGGCACCGGCGACCCCCGCCACCTCGCCGAGAACCTCGCCGCGAGCGCGCTGCGCCTCACCCCGGCGGAGGTGGCCCGCCTCGGCGCGGTGCGCCGGTGACGCGGTCGCGCCGACCGGCCGCCCCGAGCCGCGCACGGCATACCGGACGAATGGGGCGTGGCGGCGCGGATATCGGGGGTCGGGGTCTGCATGATGGCGGGGCGGGTGTCTGTCGTCGGTCGCGGGTTCCGAGTGAAGTGGGTGGAGCATGCCGGAGCAGGAGCTCTCGTCGTACGGATCGGCTCGCGGGGTGAACCGGCGGGCGCTGCTTCAGGCGGCCGGCCTGGGTGCCGGGGTGCTCGCGGCCGGCGGGTTGGCGGCCGGCCGCGCGGACGCGGCGGGCCTGGGCGGCATCCCGGCCACCAGGAGCGGTGCGGGCGCGGCGGGCCCGGCGGACGCGCCGCTGGACGCGGTGAGCGCGGACCTGCCGCTCACCGGGGGACCGGACTTCCCGATCGGCCTGTTCTGGCCGCCGCACCCGTACGAGACGACGCTCGCCCGCTACCGGGAGATCACGGACGCCGGGTTCACCTTCCTGATCACCGGCAACTACCAGTTCGACGCGCGCAGCGCGGGCTACGCGCTGGGCATGGCGGACCAGGTCGGGCTGAAGGTGGTGGTCGCGGGCGACCCGCGGATCGAGGCGATCGCCCAGTACCTGACGATCACCGACGACCGCACCGTGCCGTCGTCGATCACCACGGCCGACGCCGCCTCCTGGGTGCGCACCTCGCTGGGCAGCTACGCGAACCACCCGTCGCTGGCGGGCCTCAGCGTCTACGACGAGCCCGCCCGCGCCCGGTTCCCCAACGTCGGCGCGCTGACCGGCATCGTCCGCAAGACCGCGCCCGCGCTGCTGCCGTACGCCAACATCAACCGCGGCAACGGCGCGACCTACGCCGACTTCGTGCAGAGCTACCTCGACACGGTCAAGCCCGCCCTGATCTCCTTCGACCGCTACCCGATCCTCACCGACGGGATCGACATCGACTACTTCGACACCTGGGCGATCGTCCGCGCCGCGTCGCTGAAGTCCGGCCTGCCCGCGTGGACCTACATCCAGTCGACCGGCTACAACAACCACCGGGTGCCCACCGCCTCGCAGTTGGCGTGGCAGGTCAACATCAGCCTGGCGTACGGCTGCAAGGGCATCCAGTACTTCACCTACTGGACCCCCGACCCGGCCCGCGGCGAGGGCTACACCCAGGCCCTGATCACCACCGACGGCGAGCGCACCCCGCTCTACGACGCCGCCACCGCGCTGAACACCGGCTGGCTCCAGCCGGTCGGCCGCCAACTCAAGCCGCTCGTCTCGGAGTCCGTGCAGCACGCGAACGACACCCCGCTGCCGCCCGGCACCACCGCGTTCACCCCGGGCGACCGCCTCACCGCGGTCACCGGCGACGCCGCCGTCCTCGGGCTCTTCAAGCCGGCCCCGGGCGCCGCCGACGACGGCACCCGCCACCTCCTCGTGGTCAACCGCGACCCCGACGCCCCCGCGTCCGTCCAGATCCGCGTCGACCCGGCCCAGGTCAAGGCCGTCGCGAGCTTCACCCCCGCGACCGCCGCCTACACCCCCGTCCCCGCCTCCCCCACCCTCGCCGTCATCCTCCCCCCGGGCGCCGCGTCCCTCTACCGCCTCTCCCCCAACTGACCCCCGGTGGCCGCCTCTTCACCGGGCGCGGCCGCGGACTGGGTGGGGAGGAGGGCGGTGCGGTCGTTCTGGAGGACCCAGAGGTCGTGGAAGAGGCCCGGGGCGTCGCGGAGTTGGGGGAAGGTGCCGTACTGGACGAGGCGGCCCTTGTCGAGGACGGCGATCTTGTCCGCGACGGTGACGTTGGCCAGGCGGTGGGTGACCAGGACCACGGCGCGGTCGGCGGCGAGCGCGCGCAGCCCGGTGAAGATGCGGTGTTCGGCGCGGGGGTCGAGCGCGGCGGTCGGCTCGTCCAGCACGAGCAGGCCCGCCCGGCGGTGGAAAGCCCGGGCCAGGGCCACGCGTTGCCACTGGCCGCCGGACAGTTCCTGGCCGCCCCACCACTCGCGGGCGAGCAGGGTGTCGAGACCGGAGCGCAGCGACGCCACCACGTCGTCGGCGCCCGAGGCGCGGGCGGCGGAGTGCACGGCGGCGTCGGCGTCCGACGCCTCGTCGCCCGGCACCGCCTGGCCCAGGGTGATGTTCTCCCGGGCGGTCAGCGGCCACTGCGCGTAGTCCTGCGGCACGACCGCGACCCGGCGCCAGGCCGCTTGCGCGTCAAGGGTGTCGGTGTCGGCGCCGTCCCAGGTCACGGCGCCCGCCGTGGGCAGGTAGAGCGCGGCGAGCAGCTTGCTGAGCGTCGTCTTGCCGGAGCCGTTCTCCCCCACCAGGGCGAGGACTTCGCCACGGCGCACCTCGAGGGTGACATCCCGCAGGGACGGCCCGTCGGCGTCCGGGTAGGTGTAGTCGACGTGCTCGGCGCGTACGGTCACCGGTCCGGTGGGCACGGCCGCGCCGCGCCGGATGCGGTGGCCGCCGGCCTCGTCGAGGAAGCCGGACCAGTCGTCGAGGTACATGCCGGTGCGGAAGATGATCGCGCCGTAGCCGACGATGCCGTGCAGCCCCGACGCCACCGACCGCAGCGCGAAGGTCGCGGTGCCGGCGGAGGCGACGGAGATCCGGCCGGTGCCGATCAGGGCGATCAGCGCCGCCCAGACCGCGCCGGCCGCGAGCCCGCCGACGAGGCTGCCGATCAGCGAGGTCTTGGCCGCCTGCCAGGCCGCGCGGTCGGTGGCGGCGTCCACCCGGGCGCCGGCGGCGCGGTACTTGCCGAGCAGGAAGTCGGCCATGGTGCCGGAGCGGATCTGGTCGGCGTTGTCCTTGTCGACCAGGTGCCAGCGCAGCAGCCCGAGCAGGCGCCGGTCGCCCATGGTGTCCAGCGAGGCGAGGTAGTTCAGACGGGCGGCCCGCACCCCGGCGACCGCCTGCGGGAGTGCCGCGAGCAGCAGCAGCGGCAGCAACAGCGGGTGCACGGAGGTCAGCACGGCAGCCGCGGCGACCAGCGAGGCGGCCGCGGCGAGGATGTTCTGCGACTGGTTGAGCAGGTCCTGCGAGACCTCGACACCGCGATCGGCCGCGTCCCAGCGGTCGTTGTACCCGGGGTGGTCGTATGCCGTCAGTTCCGCGTGGGTCGCCGCGTCCAGCAGCCGCAGCTCCGCCTCGCGGGCGATCCGCGGGGCCAGCCGGGTGGACAGTCCGCCGACCGCGATGCCCAGCACCGCCCGGATGCCCGCCGCCGAGGCGAGCAACACGATCGACGGCACGGCCTGGTGCAGGCGTTCGGTGATGTGACCCGAGGCGATCACGGCGGTGATGGTGCCGGTGACGGCGAGCAGGCCGACGGCCTCCAGCACGCCGGAGAGCACCTGGCAGACCAGCAGCGCGGTCACCGCCCCGCGGTCCACCTGCCAGGCCATCCGCAGCGCCCGGCTGATCAGTTGGGGCAGCCGGCGGGCCATCGCGCGCAGGGTGATGGCGTGGCCGGCGTCGAGCAGCCGACCGCCGGGGATCTCCCACCGCATCTGCTCGGACGGAGGTTCCGGAGGCTGTTCGGACGGAGGTTCCGGAGGCTGTTCGGACGGCGCCCCGGTGCCGGTGCCGGCCTCGGTGCCGTTGCCAGCCCCGGCGTCCGCATCGGACGCCGTGCCGCCGTCCGGCGGTTCTCCCGCGGAGCCGTGCGACGGCGGCACGGCCTGGGCCCCGGGTGACGGCTCGGTCATCGGGGTCCCCCTCCGCCCTGCGATCCGGCCCACCAGTCTGCCCCCGGCCCCGCCCACGAACCCGGACGACGCCGAAACACCCCCCGGCGCGCGGGCGCACCCGCCACCGAGCGGCGTACGCCCAGGCGCTTCCACCCCGGCGCGTTCCCTCGCCCGGCGCGCCACCGCCACCGCCACCGCGCGGGGGATCACCGCGGGGGCTCGCCGGGCAGCACGCCCGCCGCGCACCCCGCCCGGGTCACGCCCCTTCCGGCGGACCCGCCTCGCTCACGGCGCCTCGTGGAGCCGGGTCAGCAGAGCCGTCAACCGGCGCTGGTCGGCCGGGCCGAGCGGTGCCAGCAGTTCGGCGTTGGCCGCCTCGGCCAGCACCGCGCAGCGCGCGAGGACGGCCTCGCCCTCGGCGGTGACCGTGACCGCGTTCTTGCGGCGGTCGACGGGGTCCTGGGCACGCTCGACGAGCCCCGCCTCCTGGAGGTGGTTGAGGATGCCGACCATGTCCTTGGGGTCGACCGCGAGCCGGCGCCCCAGGTCGGCCTGCGCGACGGGACCGTACTCGGCGGTCGCGGCCAGCACCGCGTGCTGCATCAGCTTCAGCCCCTCCGCGGCGATCGCCTCGGCGACCAGCCCCCTGCCCCGCGCCGCGACGCGGCCGACCAGCCAGGTCGGCAGGGACTGGATGTGCGCGAGGGCTGACGTCATGGACCGAGCCTACCCAAATTCATTGGACTCCCCAACGACAATCTCCTATCGTTGGGATGCCCAACGAAACGGATCGGGGAGTCCATTGCTGCGCATGCGCCATGAAGCGAACGGCGGGTCCGAGGTGCTGTCCGCCGAGGAGGTCGAGCGCCCCGAGGCGGGAGCCGGAGAGATGCTGATCCGGGTCGAGGCGATCGGGGTGACCCTGCCCACCGTGCGCAAGCTCCGGGAGAGCGCCGAGCCCGTCCCGCTCGGCGGCGAGGTCGCCGGGGAGGTCGTCGCCGTCGGCGCGGGAGCCACGGCTTTCCGCGTCGGAGAGCGCGTGACCGGGCTGTGCTTCGCCGACGCCTACGCGCAGTACGCGGTCCTCGACTCCGCGATGGCGTCCCGCGTGCCGGACGGCGCGAGCGCCGTGGAGGCGGTCGCGCTGGTCCGCAGCGGTCTGGTCGCACGCGGCGCGTACGAGGCCGCGCGGGTCGCGCCGGGCGAGTCGGTCCTGGTCACGGCGGCGGCCAGTGCGGTGGGCACGCTCGCCCTCCAGTACGCCAGGGCCGGCGGCGCAGGACGCGTGGTCGCCGCCGTCAGCAGCGCCGGCAAGGCCGACTTCGTCCGCGGCATGGGCGCCGACGAGGTCGTACGGTACGAAGACGCCGACTGGGGCGGCCCGTTCGACGCGATCCTCGACGGCGTCGGCGGCGACCTGCTCGGCCCCGCCGTGCGGACCCTGGCGACGGGCGGCCGGCTGGTGGCCTTCAGCTCCGGCGGCGGCACCGTGGAGGCGTACGAACTCCTGGTCCGCGGCGCCTCGGTGATCGGCTTCCAGATGAGAGCCGTCGCCCTCGGCCGACCGGAACTCTACGGCCGCTGGCTGCGCGAGCTCTGGCACCTGCGCGACGCGGGCACGCTGCGCACCGCGGTGCACGAGGAGATCCCGCTCGCCGAAGCGGCCCGGGCGCACGCCCTCATCGAGCAGCGCCGCAACCTCGGCAAGGTGGTCCTGATCCCCTAGCGCCGTCGCCATCGCCGTCGCCGTCGCCGTCACGTGACGGGCTCTGGGCCCGGTCCGCCGCCCGCACTACCCGCGCTTCGTGCGCTTCCGCTGCGCGGCGGCGGCACGCGGCGGCGGGGCGTCCTCGTCCCCGTCCACCGGCTGCCACGGGGGGCTCTCCGCGAGCAGGCCGTCGATCCGGCCGCGCAGGTCGTCCCGCTCGGAGGGGTCGAGGCCGATGGGCGCCTGCCGCAGCACCGGCTCCAGCATCAGCCAGCGCTCCTCGACCCGCGCGGGATTGCCGGAGATCCGGCGGGCGGCGGCGGTGTCGCGCCGCTCCTTCTCCTCCAGGGCGAGCACGGCCGCGAGTGCGCGGACCGCGTCGGCGGCGTCGGCGCGGCCGGCGGCCGTCAGCTCCTCGGCGGTCGCCCCCACCGCGTGGGCGAAGCGGGCCACGGTCTCACCGGTGCCGCGGTACGCCACCTTCGTCCGGTTCACCGACTGGAAGCCCTTGATGATGCAGCGCCACCACGGCTCGCTCAGCTTCCGCTTGGAGTAGCCCAGCTTCTTCGCGACCGCCGCGCTCACCTCGGTCCGCGCGGCGACCATCCGCCCGGACAGGCCCTGTCTCTCCGCGGCCGCGGCGAGCAACAGCCCCTCAGGGGGCGGCCGCAGGGTCTCAGTCATGACGCGAGCTTCGCACCACCGCGCACCCGCCGTCCAACACCCCGGACCGTCCACGAACCGCCGGCACCTTCTGCCGATCAGCGGACCCGGCGCCCCGCGGACCCGGGGCCCCGCGGGTCAGCCGGTCGTGACCACGCGGGCGGACAGGTGGACCAGGCGGGCCACGCCGAACTGGAGCATCAGCGGCAGCGTGTGCGCGGCGGTGACGCCGTGCACCGCGCTGAAGGTGACGGTCGGGCCGGTGCCGCCGAAGGTCACCGTGGTGCCGTCGGGCAGGTAGATCCCCGCGTCCATCAGGGAGCCGGGGGCGCCGCTCTTGCCGGCCCCGGCGATGGCGCCGCGACCCGCGTCCGGGGTGCCCACCATGTCGAGGTGCTCGGGCACCCCGCTGTCGTTGCGGACCGCCATCGTCAGGGTGCCGTTGCCCGCGCTGTCGAGGTGGGCGACGGCGTCGGTGATGGTCAGATCGACGTCGGCCTCGTGCACGGTGACCTGCCCGGGCGTGTCCGTCGTCGGGGCCTGCGACGGCGCCGCGTGGGACGTGCCGGAGGAGTGCGTGCAGGCCGTGGCGCACGCGGTGAGGGCCGCCGCGACCGCGATCGCCCGGGTGGCGCGTGAGGCTCGGGACGACCGGAAGGCGGTTCGGCGGTTTCGGCTCATTTAGGCATCATGCCAACCCGCGCGCCCGGCCTCGTGGCCGCCCCCGCCAATCCGCCCGCCCGGCGCGACCGCCGGCCCCGGACCCACCCGACCGCCTGGCCCACGGCCCGCGCGCGCACCCGGCCCACACGGCCACGCGCCCGCCCCTCCGCCCGGCCCCATCAGTCGGACTCCTTCCGGGCCCGCAGCAACGTGGCGATCTGCCGCACGAGTTCGTCGTTGCTGGAGACCGGCTTGCCGGAGACCAGGGCGCCGAGCCGCTCCGCGGTCTGGAAGTCGTACGCGCGTTCCCGCTCCTGCCCGGGGACCTTCTCGTACTCCTCCTCGGCGCGGAACCCGACGGTCAGGTCGACCGCCTTCGCGATGATCCAGGTGAGGACGAAGGAGAACGCCATGACGGCGAGGATCGCCACGACCTGGCGGCCCAGGAGCCCCCCTCCGCCGCCGTAGAACAGGCCCTTCTTGCCGCTGACCCGCGCGGTGGCGAGGAGTCCCACCATGATCAGGCCGATCAGCCCGCCGACCCCGTGCACCCCGACCACGTCGAGCGTGTCGTCGAGGTTGAGACGGAACTTGAGGGTGATGGCGAAGGCGCACACCGCGCCCGTGACCAGACCGGTGATGACCGCGCCGAGGGTGTTGATCTCGCCGCACGCGGGCGTGATCGCGACCATGCCGGCGACCGCGGCGGAGACCACGCCCACGGTGGTGACGGTGCCCGTGCGCCACCTCTCGACCAGCGGCCAGGTCACCATCGCGGCCGCCGCGCCCAGCTGGGTGTTGATGAACGCGCCGGCCGCCGCGCCCTGGTCGGTCAGCGCCGAGCCGGAGTTGAAGCCGAACCAGCCGAACCACAGCAGGGCGACGCCGATCACCACCAGCGGGATGTTGTTGGGCCGCTCCTCCCGGCGGGCGAAGTCGCGCGGCGCGCGCAGCACCAGCGCGACCGCGAGCCCGGAGACCCCGGAGTTGAGCTCCACCGGCAGGCCGCCCGCGAAGTCGAGGGCGCCCAGGTGCCGGACGATCCAGCCGTCCGGGTCGAACACCCAGTGGGCGAGCGGCACGTAGACGATGAGCAGCCACAGCACCACGAAGACCAGCCAGCCCCTCATGGTGGCCCGGTCGGCGATGGAGCCGCTGATCAGGGCGACCGTGATGATCGCGAAGCCCATCTGGAAGGTGCTGAAGACATATGTGGGGATGTGCCCGCTCAGCGTGGTCAGCCCGATGCCGCGCATGAACGCGTGGTCCACGTTCCCGATGAGCCCCACCCCGCCGACGTCCGGCCCGAACGCCAGGGTGTAGCCGATCGCCCACCAGACGAGCGTGCCGAAGCAGAGCGCGGCGAAGCTCATCTTGATCATCATCAGGATGTGCCGGGTGCGCACCATGCCGCCGTAGAAGAACGCCAGCCCCGGCGTCATGAGCAGCACCATCGCGGTGGCGGCCAGCAGCCACGCGGTGTCACCGGAGTTGTAGGCGGGCGGCATCGGCGCGGGAGCGACGTTCACAGGGAGTACCTCACGGGTTACCTCACTAGGGGGCGGGGTGCGGATCGTCGGATGGGGGCTGCGCCGCGCGCGGACCGTCGCCGCGGCCCGTACCGTCGCTACGCCTTGCGCAGGTCGGGGGCCGGACGGCCGGTGAGCAGCTCGCGCACGCGGTGCCACGCGGCGGTACGGGCCGCGGCGACCCTGATCGGGTCGCTGTCCAGCAGCCGGACCCAGGCGCCGCAGTCCCGCGGCAGCACGCTGGCGCCGTACCGGACCCCGAGGCCGGCCAGCGCCTCGTGCAGGGTGTCGGCGATCTCGGCGGCCGGCCGCAGGTCGGTGACCACGAAGAACGACGAGACGTGGTCGGCGCCGGCGAAGACCGCGGGACCGCCGCCGGGCACGTCGCCGTCCCGGCCGGAGGTCAGCCGGAGCGTGTCGATCACCAGCAGCGTGCCGTCCGGCCGGGCCACCACCAGGTCGGTGGCCAGCGCCCGGTACTGGTGGCGCTCGCCCCGGGCGAGCCGGCCCGCGGTCAGGGTGTCCCCGAGCAGGACCGTCGCGCCGGGGGCCACGGTGACCTCGGTGCGCTGGTAGAACCGGGAGTCCCGGAACGGGATCACCGGGTCGGGCAGGTACTCCACGTAGCTGCCGGCCTCGGCGGTCAGCCGGACGAGCTGGGTCGCGTAGTCGTACTCCGTCCTGAACACCTTGCTCGCCGCCTGGGTGGTCAGGTGCACCTGGGTGCCGGGGCCGCAGCGGACGTCCATCCGGTAGCGGTCGGCCTGCACGATGCCGCCGCCGGTGGCCATCAGGTAGACGTAGCTCATGCCGGGCAGTTCGGGGTCGATCCACAGCGGCCGCATGATCTGCAGCGGCGTCTTCTGGTAGCGCTCGACGAGTTCGGTGCGGCCGCCCCGCACCGCGAAGGCCAGGTCGAGGATGCCGACCTTGGCCGCCGAGCCGGCGGGCAGCGTGTCGGGCGCCCCCGACGGGCCGACCACCTCGGGCGGGACCCGGGCCGCGCTGTAGTAGCCGGGGGCGAGCCGGTCGGGACGGGGACGGGCCGGGGCGCCCCGCACGTCAGACCAGCACCTTGCGGCGGGACTCCAGGTACCCGGCGATGTCGTCGATGCCGACGCCGGTGAGGCAGTCGGTCAGCACCACCGGGCGGTTCTCGCGGACCCGGTGGGCGTCGGCCTCCATCACGCCGATGTCGGTCCTGACGTACTGCGCGATGTCGATCTTGTTGATCACCAGCAGGTCCGAGTCGGTGATGCCGGGGCCGCGCTTGCGGGGCATCTTCTCGCCCTCGGCGGTGTCCAGCACGAAGAGGAACAGGTCGACCAGCGCGGGGCTGAAGGTCAGCGTGAGGTTGTCGCCGCCGGACTCGAAGAAGAGCATGTCGGTGTCAGGGAAGCGCTCCAGCATCTCGGCGCCGGCCGCGAGGTTCATGGTCGGGTCGTCGCGTACGGCGGTGTGCGGGCAGGCGCCCGTCTCCACGCCGACGACGCGCTCGGGCGCCAGGATGCCGTCGAGGGTGCGGCGGACGTGCTGCGCGTCCTCCTGGGTGTAGATGTCGTTGGTGATCACCGAGGGGTGGTGGCCGCGGGCGATCAGCACCGGCACCAGCGCCTCGATGAGCGCGGTCTTCCCCGACCCCACGGGTCCGCCGATGCCGATCCGCAGGACGTTGTCGTTCACGGTGCTCCCTGGAGTGTGTGGTGGGCGTGGCCGGCGGTGGGCGCCGGCGGGCGGGGGCCGGTCAGCTCGCGAAGAGCCGTGCCTCGGCCCGTTCGTGGCGGCCCGACATGACGTCCGAGGCGAAGGCGGTCGCCCCGACGTCGGCGAGTTCGCGGCGCATCGCGGCCTGTGCGGCGGCTTCGATGACGGGCGCGGCCCGCCGCAGCAGCAGTTGCGCCTTGCGGTGGTCGGTCAGCCGCAGCCGCAGGGCCGCGCCCGCGAAGCTCGCGCAGAACGCGAACAGGTCGGAGACGACGGCCTGGCGCAGCGGTACGCCCGCCGCCGCGTAGATGATCCCGGCGGCCACCGCCTGCGTGCCGGGCGCCGCACCGCCGCGGACCCGCTCGAAGTGCGCGCCGATCTCCGGGTGGTCGAAGACCTCCCGGGCCAGGTCGAGCAGTTGGCGGCCGGTCCGGGTGGACGCGAGCCGCATCTCCCGGCCCAGCTTGGTGGCGAACAGGTACTCGTCGATCCGGACCACCGTCTCCGGGTCGCCCGCGGCGGTCGCCCGGTGGGCCAGCGCGAGCGCCGTGGCGTCGGCCGGGCCGACCGCGTGCAGCAGCAGGCCGTGCAGGAGCGCCGGCAGGCTGTCGGCGTCGACCTCCTTGGCCTGGGCGAAGCCTTCGAGCGTGTGCGACAGCGTGTAGAAGCCGCTCGGGAAGGCGGAGTCGGTCAGCTGGAGGCTGACCAGCAGCGAGCCGATCCCGGGCTCGGGCGCGGACTCGATCCCGGGTTCGGACTCGGGCGAGAGGCCGGACTCGGGCACGGGTCCGGACTCGGACACGGGTCCGGACTCGGACACGGGTCCGGACTCGGGCGCAGGCGACCGCGGGCCGGCGGTGGTGGACGCCGGCCCGGAGCCGCCCTGCTCGTCGCGGTACATGCCCTAGACCAGGAAGAACAGGTGGTTGAGGGGCAGCTCGGCGGCCGGATCGATGGTCGCGACCTTGCCGTTGAGGGTGACCTTGAACGTCTCCGGGTCGATCCTGATGTCCGGCAGCTCGCTGTTGCGCACCATGTTGTGCTTGCCGATGGTGCGGGTACGGCCGACCGGCAGGATCTTGCGCCGCAGGCCCAGTTCGGCCGGGACCCCGGCGGCGATGCCGGCCTGCGACATGAAGGTGACGTGCGTGGACGGCAGCGCCTTGCCGTACTGCCCGAACATCGGCCGGTAGATCACCGGTTGGGGCGTCGGCAGCGAGGCGTTGGGGTCGCCCATCTGGGCCCAGGAGATGATGCCGCCCTTGATCACCATCTTCGGCTTGGCGGCGAAGGAGTGGATCGGCCAGAGCACGATGTCGGCGATCTTGCCCTTCTCGATCGAGCCGATGTGGTCCGAGATGCCGGTGGCGATCGCCGGGTTGATGGTGAGCTTCGCCAGGTAGCGCAGCACCCGCTGGTTGTCGTTGCGCGGGGAGTCGCCCTCGAGCGGGCCGAACTGGTCCTTGCAGTGGTGCGCGGTCTGGAAGGCGCGGGTGACCGACTCCCCGACCCGGCCCATCGCCTGGGAGTCGGAGGAGAACATGCTGATCACGCCGAGGTCGTGCAGGACCGTCTCGGCGGCGATCGTCTCGGCCCGGACCCGGCTGTCGGCGAACGAGACGTCCTCGGGGATGTCGCGGCTGAGGTGGTGGCAGACCATCACCATGTCCAGCAGCTCGTCCACGGAGTTCCGGGTGTACGGCAGCGTCGGGTTGGTCGAGGAGGGCAGGATGTTGGGCTCGCCCGCGACCCGCATGATGTCCGGGGCGTGACCGCCGCCGGCGCCCTCGCTGTGGAAGGTGTGGATGGTGCGGCCGTCGATCGCCGAGCGGGTGTCCTCGAAGAAGCCGGACTCGTTGAGGCTGTCGGTGTGGATCGCCACCTGCACGTCGTGCCGGTCGGCCACGTTGAGCGCGTTGTCGATCACCGCGGGGGTGGCGCCCCAGTCCTCGTGGACCTTCAGCGCGCACGCGCCGGCGACGATCTGCTCGTTGAGCGCCTCCGGCAGGCTGCCGTTGCCCTTGCCCATGATGCCGAGGTTCACCGGCAGGCCCTCGGCCGCCTGCAGCAGCCGTGCGATGTTGTACGGGCCGGGGGTGCAGGTGGTGCCGTTGGAGCCGTCGGACGGCCCGGTGCCGCCGCCGATCAGGGTGGTGATGCCGTTTGTGAGGGCCTGCTCGGCCTGCTGCGGGGCGATCAGGTGCACATGGCTGTCGATGGCGCCCGCGGTGGCGATGAGGTGCTCGCCGGCGATCGCCTCGGTGCCGGGCCCGATGACCAGGTCGGGGTGGACGTTGTTCTGGGTCTGCGGGTTGCCCGACTTGCCGATGCCCGCGATCATCCCGTCCTTGATGCCGATGTCGCACTTGACGACTCCGACGATCGGGTCGATGACCACGACGTTGGTGATGACGGTGTCGAGCGCCCCCTGGGCGGCGGTCGCCTGCGGGTCGGAGGCCATGCCGTCCCGCATGGTCTTGCCGCCGCCGTAGAGGACCTCGTCGCCGTACTGGCCCTCGCTGAAGTCCTTCTCGACCTCGACCACGAGATTGGTGTCCGCCAGGTGGAAGCGGTCACCGACGGTCGGACCGAACATGTCGGTGTACTGCTTGCGGGGCAGGATCGGCATCAGTGCGAACCCTTCTTCTGCTGGGACTTCTTGGTGGGCTTCGGAGGTGTCCCGGCGGCACCGGAGTCGGTGCCGGCCGTCTCCTGGGCGCCCTGGTAGCCGCGCTCGATCGCCTTGCGCACCGCCTCGACCCTGATCGGGTGGGAGGCGGTGCTGCCGTTGAGCAGCCCGCTGAAGCCCACGAGGCGGCCGGTGCCGGCGTACTCGCACAGCTCGACCTCCCGCGTGTCGCCGGGCTCGATGCGTACGGCGGTGCCGGCCGCGATGTTGAGGTGCATGCCGAGCGCCTGCTGCCGGTCGAAGAGCAGCGCCGAGTTCACCTCGAAGAAGTGGTAGTGCGAACCGACCTGGACCGGCCGGTCACCGGTGTTGCTGACGGAGAGCTTGACCGTGCGGCGGCCGGCGTTGATCTCGATCGGACCTTCGCCGTACAGGTACTTCTGACGGGGCGTCATGACGTACTCCTGTTGACTTGGCCCGCACCAGGGGCGGGCGGATGGTGAGGCGCCGGTGGGTGCTGATGCGGGTGCGCGTGGGGGTGGCCGTGCTCGTGCGCGAGCCCGTGGCCGTGCTCGTGGCCGTTCCTGCCGGAGCCGTGGCCATGGCCGTGGTCATGGCCGTGGTCATGGTCATGGACGTGGTCATGGCCGTGGTCATGGCCGCCGGGGCCGTGGGTGTGGGCGTAGCCGTGGTCGTCGGCGTAGCCCAGCGCGGCGGCGACGCCGTCGTCACCGTGCTCGGTCCACCGGCGTCGGGCGTCGGCGACCCGCTCGGCGAGCACCCGGGCCAGCGCCGCCGGGGAGAGCAGCGGGCCGTGCCGGTGGACCGGCACCCGGGCGTCGCCGGGGATCTCGGGCGGCACGAAAGCGGCGGGCAGCAGCGTCACGGCGGAGGCGCCGAGCAGCGCGCAGCGGCGTACGCCCTCGCCCGGATCGGGCGTGCCCCCGAGGAACGCGACCTCGACCAGCTCGTGACCGCCGTGCCGGCCGACCAGGCTGCCGAGCCGGTACAACTCGGCGTCGTCGAACGGGTCCCCGGACGGCGCGGTGAGCAGCAGGGCGCTGTCCGCGGGAATCCGGCCCGCCGCCGCCCGCAGCCAGGCGACCAGGTGCTGCGAGGTGCCGAACGGCTCGGCGAGCACCGTGCCGTGCCGCTCGCCGGCCGGAAGCGCGCGCAGGGTACGGGCGGTGTCCGCGACGAGGTCCGGGTGCCGGCCCAGCGTCATGGGGACGACGCACACCTGCTCGCCCTGGCCGCGCAGCCGCGAGACGCACCGGAACAGTTCGCGACCGCTGCCGACCACGGGCACCTCGGGGCCGGCCGACTCCGACAGTTCCTGCCCGGACCCGGCCTCGTGGCCGCGGACGGCGACCACCCGGCAGCGCTCCGACACCGCGGTCAGCCGCCGATGGGGTCGTGGCAGGACACCAGTTTGGTGCCGTCCACGAAGGACGCCTCGACCTGGAGCAGCCCGAGCATGTCGCGCACGCCCGGCATGGTGTCGTCCTCTCCGACGACGTGCCGGCCGAGTTCCATGCAGTCGGCCACGCTCTTGCCGTCCCTGGCGGCTTCCAGAATCGCCTCGGTGATCAGTGCGACGGACTCGCTGTAATTCAGCTTGAGACCGCGGCCCTGGCGTTTCCGTGCCAGATCGGCCACCACGTACACCAGCAGTTTGTCTACCTCGCGAGGGGCGAGATTCACGTCGTTACCTTCCTCGGGGAGTCCAGCAGGGAAAGGCGGGTCGTCGGGCGGTCAGTCGGCCGGCCGAAATCGGGTCAGCACCGGGACAGCCGCCATGAACGCCCATGTGGTGAGGATGAACGGCCAGGTGAAGGTGTGGCCGCCGAACGTCTTGAAGATCGCCGTCAACGCCGCCGTGAGACTCGTGGTGACCGCGGCGGCGACGAGGGTGTACACGCCGTTCCACACCGTCGCGGCGAGGAAGACCGCACCCATGGCGATGGCGACGAGGACGGCGTTGTAGCCGTAGATGCCGTTGGCGATGGACGACGCCGGCGCGCCCAGGGCCCATGCGGCGAGGATGCCCACGACGCTGCCGGCCACCGTCCACAGCAGCACGCGCACTCCGGCGCAGGCCAGGCCGACCAGCATGATGAGGCCGACGTACCACTTGTCCACCAGGAAGACCTGCGACACGTTGGTGAAGAAGGCGTGCCACAGGTTGCTCCAGGACAGCGAGGTGCTTCCCGTGTTGCTGAAGCCCGCGGGGGCCGCGCCGTGCCAGACCCGGCTGAAGGACGACGCCCCGACCACCATGATCCCGGAGACCAGGCAGAAGGGTGCGGTGAGCGCCGTGAGGCCGTACGGCTTGAACAGGACGGTGAGCGCGCCCATCAGCACGGTGCACATGATCGCGCCGACGACGGCGAGGGCGTAGGTGGACGTGTGGGCGCCCAGCGAGGTGACCAGGGCGACCCCGGTGAGGCATCCGCAGTAGCCCTGCAGACCGAGCGCGATGTTGGAGCGGTCGACCCCGGCGAGGTGGGCGGTGGCGGTCGACACCAGCGTGCCGATCGTCGCGAACAGCCCGATCCGCCAGCCCGCGGCCCACAGCCCGGCCAGGATGAGCACGCCGGTCCAGATACAGGGCTGGAGATCGACCTGGCCCACACCGCGCACGCTCGCGACGAGAAAACCGTGCGGCTGTTTCCTCTCGATCCTCCGGAGGAAATCGGGTTCTGCGATGGACAAGGGAAATCCCAGCGTCGGCGGAATACCGAAATACGACCGGACATCCCGGAGGGAAGTGGGCGGGGACTGCGGGAGCAGCTTGGCAGAATCTTTACGTCGAATGGGCTGCCTGCTCGGAGCGGCCGCGGAATCACACCCGCTCGGACCAAAAACGCGTCGCCCCACGCGAAGGCGTGGCAAGTCGGCGGGAAGAACCTGCCAATGTGGCGGAATGCCGCACAAGATCGCCATGAGCCGCCGTGACCACCCGGACCACCACCCGGGAGCCCAGGTGCCGGTGGTGGCCGCCGTCGCGGTCGGCGGGGCCGCGGGCGCGTGCGCGCGCGTCGGCGCCGAACGGCTGTGGCCGGACTACCAGCCGCCGGACTTCCCCTGGACGATCCTGCTGGTCAACACGACGGGCTGCCTGCTGATGGGCGTCCTCATGGCGACCGTCAAGTTCGGGTTCCCGAACGCGCCCCGGCTGATCAGCCCGCTGCTCGGCACCGGGGTGCTCGGCGGCTTCACGTCGTTCTCCCACTACACCGACAACGTGCGGCTGCTCTTCCACCGCGGGCAGCCCGGCTACGCGGTGGGGGACCTGCTGCTGACGCCGGCGGCGGCGCTGACCGCCGTGACGGTGGGCGCGCTCGGCACTCGGGCACTCCTGACCCGCGTGCGGGCCACGGGAGGTGGCGGGCGATGACGGTGGCCGACTGGCTGCTCGTGGTGGCCGGCGCGCTCGTGGGCGCGCCGATCCGCTACCTGCTGGGCGCCGAGGCGAACCACCGCCTGTCCAGCGGTTTCCCGCTGGGCACCTTCGCCGCCAACTCCGCCGCCGCGCTGCTGCTCGGCTACGTGGTGCGCACCGGCATGGGCGCCCACCTCACCCCCGAACGCACCTACCTGCTCGGCGCGGGCTTCTGCGGCGCGCTGTCCACGTGGTCGACGTTCTCGTACGAGCTGCTGACGCTCACCTCCAAGCGGCGACTGGTCACCGCGGCGGCCTACCTGCTGCTCACCGTGGGGACGGGCGTGGGGCTGTCCTTCGCAGGGGCGGCGGCGGCCGCGGCGTTCTGAGGACGGGTACGGGAGCGGACGGCCGGGCTTACGGGCGCGGGTCGGAAGGGGCGCCGCGACGTCATACCGCCCGGCGGTAGAGCCACACGCCGAGCGGCGCGAAGACCGCGACGATGCCCGCGTCCCAGGCGAGCGCCTGCCAGACGTCGTTGACGGTCGGCCCGCCGAGCACCAGGGCGCGGACCGCCTCGGCGGTACGGGACACCGGCTGGTGCTGGGCGAACGCCTGGAGCCAGCCGGGCATGGTGTTGACCGGGATGAAGGCCGCGGAGGCGAAGACCAGCGGGGCCAGGACGGGGAAGGCCGCGGCCTGCGCGGTCTCCGGGTCGCCGACCGCCATGCCGACCACCGCGAAGATCCAGGACATCGCGAACCCGAAGGCCAGCACCAGCAGGATTCCGCAGAGGAAGGCCGGCACGCCGGCGTGGATGCGGAAGCCGATGGCGAAGCCCACCGCCGTCATCAGCGCCACGACGAAGACGTTCCGCACCAGGTCCGCCAGGGTCCGGCCGACCAGCACCGCCGATCTGGCCATCGGCAGCGACCGGAACCGCTCCATCAGCCCGGTCTGCATGTCCGTGGCCAGGCCGATCGCGGTGTTCATGGCGCCGAAGACGGCGGTCTGCACGAAGATGCCCGGGATCAGGAAGTCGACGTAGCTGACCCCGTGCAGCGCGGGGGAGACGACCCCGCCGAAGACGTAGCGGAACATCAGCACGAAGACCAGCGGCTGGATGGTGGAGAACACCAGCAGCCGGGGCACCCGGCGCAGCCCGATCAGGTTCCGCCAGGCGACCGCCATGCCGTCCTGGGCGGTGCGGGTCAGGCGCGACAGCGGCCGGGTGGGCGGGCCGGGCGACAGGGCGCCGCCGGTGTCCGCGCCTCCGCGGCCGGCGTAGCGGCGCAAGGCGGCGGCCCCGGTCACGACGCCGCGCCCGCGGAGGAGGAGCCGCCGCCGGGAGGCGGGCCGCCGCGGGGTTCGTCGCCGCGGGGAGGATCGTCGCCGCGGGGCTCACCGTCGGCGCGGGACTCACCGTCGGCGGGCGGCGGATCGCCGTCGGCGGGAGGCGGATCGCCGTCGGCGGGCGGGTCCGCGCCTTCCGAGGGCGACGCGGGACCGCTGAGGTGCCCGGTCAACTGCAGGAAGACGTCGTCGAGGCTGGGTTCCCTGACCGCGACGGCGGCGGGCACCAGATCGCGCTCGTCCAGCGTGCGCAGCACCCCGAGCAGCGGCCGGGACCCTTCCCGAGAGACCAGCCGGAGCCGTACGCCGTCGACGTCGGGCGGCTCGGGCACCCGGTCGCGCAGCGCCTCCGCGGCCCGCACGGCCCGGCCGGGCTCGCCCATGTCGAGCTCGATGACCGTGTTGCCCAGGTCGGCCTTGAGCAGCGCGGGGGTGCCGTCGGCGATGGCCCGGCCGTGGTCGATGACGACGACGCGTTCGGCGAGCTGGTCCGCCTCCTCCAGGTACTGGGTGGTCAGCAGCACGGTCGTCCCGTCGGCCACCAGCTGGCGGATCATCTCCCACAGCGCGATACGGCTCTGCGGGTCGAGGCCGGTGGTCGGCTCGTCGAGGAAGAGCACCGGCGGGTCCGGGACGAGCGCGGCGGCGACGTCCAGCCGCCGGCGCATGCCGCCGGAGTAGGTGCGCGCGGGGCGGTCGCCGGCCGCGGTCAGGTCGAAGCGCTCCAGCAGCTCGCCCGCGCGCCGCCTGATCCGGGAGCGGCGGACGTGGGTGAGGCGGCCGATCAGCCGCAGGTTCTCCCGGCCGGTGAGGTTCTTGTCCACCGCCGCGTACTGCCCGGCCAGCCCGATCAGGTTCCGGACGGTGACGGCTTCGCTGACGACGTCGTGCCCCAGCACCTCGGCGCGCCCGCTGCTGGGGCGCACGATCGTGGTCAGGATGCGGATCGCGGTGCTCTTGCCCGCTCCGTTGGGGCCCAGCAGGCCGAAAACGGTGCCGGGCTCGACGTCGAAGTCCACGGAGTCCAGTGCCTGGACGGAACCGAACTGCTTGCTGAGGCCGGAGACGCTGATGGCTGCCTGGTCCACGGGACCACCTCGCTCGGGCATAGCGGAACTGCCTCCACCTCCATTCTTGCTCCGGGCGGGCAGGACCGCAGAGGGGCGGCGGCCCGAGCGAGCGGCCGAGCGGGAGGTCCGGGCGAGCGTGGACGGCGCCCGGCCCCGGGTGCTCGGCCTCCGGCGGCCACGCGAGCGGGGGTGGCGGCGCCGAGCGGGCTTCCGTCGCTCTCCGCGGTACGGCAGGTGCAGCGCGTGCGGGGCGCCGCGAACCGGCGGGCCCTTCCGGTCACGGCTCACGGTTCACTGCTCACGGCTCACGGCAACGAGCGCGGAGACGCGGCCCGGGGCAGCGGGAGAGCGAGGCCGTCCGGGTCGCCAGGGCGGCGGGCGAAGGCCGCGGACATCTCGGCCGGCACGGGTGCGAGGCCGAGCAGGGCGGCGGCACCGAGGGCCGCGAAGCGGTGCCACGCCCGCATCCGGCGGAGCATCGCGTGGTCGCCGCCGGGCAGTTCGTACCGGGCCACCTGGGCGCCGGCCGCGCGGGCATCGGCCGCCATCCGCAGCGACTCGGCGGGCGAGGTGACGCGGTCGGCGGTGGCGTGCGCGAAGACCAGGCGACGGTGGGCGAGTTGGGCGACGGGTTCGCCCGGCGGGCACCAGGGCGCGAGGGCGACCACGCCGGCCACGTGCGCGGCGCCGGCCGCACGCAGCGCGGCCCGCCCGCCCATGGAGTGGCCGATCAGCACGGTGGGCGCTCCGCCGGTCAGCTCCGCCAGCCGCTCGACCGCCTCGGCGGCGTCCCGCGCGGCGTCGGCCCGCCCGCCGTTCCAACCCCGGTACCGGTAGCGGGCCTCGGCGACGGCCACACCCCGGCCCCCGGCGGCCCGGGCCACGGCGGTGGCGAACGGCCGCATCCGCAGGGCGGGGACGTTCAGCCGGGACGGCGCGCGGGTGTCCTGCTCGTAGCCGCCGTGCAGCAGCAGGACCGCCCCGGCGGCCGCCGGAGGCAACCGCCGTACCACGAGCCGCTCTTCGTCCCGCTCCGTCACGCCCACCCCCCTCACCGCACCCGTCGCGCGCCGCGAACCGCGGGGCCACCGCAGGAGTCTGCCGTACCCGCGGAAACCCGACCCCCCGGGTACCAATCAAATGGAATATCAGAAAATATTGCCTGCGAGGACGCACCGTTGGGCCACGCCCAACGTCTCTCCTCAGAGCGGCACTTCCGCACGCCGCCCCACGAACATCTGGAGCAGTAGTGAGAACCGACATCAGCGGCATCCGCCGGGTCTCGGCCGCGGCGGTCACCGCCGCCGCCCTCCTCGCGGCGGGCGCGCTCGCCGCCCCCGCGGCCCAGGCCACCCCGCAGGCCGCGCCCGCCACCGCGAAGAGCGCCGCGACCACCGCGGCCAAGACCGCCACGGCCGCCAAGACCGCCGCGAAGGCCGCGCCCAAGGCTCCGTCCATCGTCGCCAAGGGCGGCTACGTCATGAACAACGGCACCGGCGCCACCCTCTTCACCAAGGCCGCCGACACCCGCCGCTCCACCGGCTCGACCACCAAGATCATGACCGCCCGGGTGGTCCTGGCCAACAAGCACCTCAACCTGGACGCCAAGGTGACCGTGCAGAAGGCGTACAGCGACTACATCGTCTCCAAGGGCGCGTCGTCCGCGCACCTGATCGTCGGGGACAAGATCACCGTCCGGCAGCTGCTCTACGGTCTGATGCTGCCGTCCGGCTGCGACGCCGCCTACGCGCTCGCCGACAAGTTCGGCACCGGCTCCACCCGCGCCGCCCGGGTGAAGTCCTTCATCGGCACGATGAACTCCACCGCCAAGTCGCTCGGTCTGAAGAACACCCACTTCGACTCCTTCGACGGCATAGGCAACGGCAAGAACTACTCGACGCCGCGCGACCTGACGAAGCTCGCGAGCAACGCGATGAAGTACTCGACCTTCCGCACGGTCGTGAAGACCAAGTCGACCAAGCAGAAGGTCACCACCAAGTCCGGCGGCTACCGCTACATGTCCTGGACCAACACCAACACCCTGCTGGGCACCTACTCCGGCACCATCGGCGTCAAGACCGGCTCGGGCCCCGAGGCCGGCTACTGCCTCGTCTTCGCCGCCACCCGCGGCAAGAAGACCGTGATCGGCACGGTGCTCTCCTCCTCCTCGGTGTCCGCGCGCACCTCGGACGCGAAGAAGCTGATGGACTACGCCTTCAAGAAGTGACCTGACGGCACGTCACGTCGCCAGGTGCGCGAAGACGACGGTGTTCCCGTCGTAGCTGCGCGTGCGGGCGTTCCAGTCGCCGCACGTGATCAGGCGCAGCTCGGGGTCGGACGTGTTCCCGTACACGTCGAGGGTCGGGAAGGCCCTCTTCCGGTACGAGCGGACCGCGTCGACCGTGAAGACAGCCGTCTTGCGGTCGGCGCGGGTCACCGTGATCCGCTCGTGCGGGCGGAGCGCGCCGAGTTTGTAGAAGACCGCCGGGCCGGTGGCGTACGAGTCCACGTGGCCGAGGATGACGGACGGGCCGACCTGGCCGGGCGCCGGCGAGTTGTGGTACCAGCCGGCCTGGAGCGGCTTGCCCGGCACCTCCAGGGTGCCGTTCTTGTTCAGGCCCAGGTCGAGCAGGTCGGAGTGGACGCCGATCGCGGGGATGTCCAGTTCGGTCGGGCGGGACGCGGGCAGCGCGCCGCCGGCGGCCGGGGTGCCGGCCGCGGTGGTCGGCGCGGGCAGCCCCGAGGCGGTCACGTGCGGCATGCCGGGCATCCCCGGCATGGTGCCGGCGGCGGCCGGGCCCGCCTGCGGCGGCGGCTTCGCACCGCCGCCGGCGCCGGCCAGGATCACCGTCACGCCGGTGGCGACGCAGGCCACCGCGAAGGCGACCAGCAAGGCCGCCGTACGGCGCGAGTTCCGCGTACGCCCCGGGACCGCGTCCGCGACTTCCTTGCGGGCGGGGCCGATCGGGTCGGCCGGGCCGGCCGGGTCACCCGGCCCGCCGGGGCCCGCGGACGCCGGACCGTCCGGACCTTCCGGGCGGCCGGCGCGCGCGGGGTCCGCGGAGCCCGCCGCTCCCGCCGGGTCGTCGTTCATCGGCCCGCGGTGTTCCGGCGGCGCAGCGCGTAGCCGCCGACGCCGAGGCCGAGCAGGGCCGCGGCGCTGCCGCCGGCGACCATCCCCGTGTCGGTGCGGCCGTGCTGGGTGGCGCCGTCGCCGGTGTCCGCGCCACCGCCGGGCATCGTGGTCATCTGCGAGGTCGTGAACGCGCCGCACAGTGCCGGGTCGGTGGCCTCCGCGGGCAGCGACTTGTCCAGTTCGCTGGCGCCGAGCACGTCGTCGTACTTCCCGTTGCCGTTGTAGTCGATGCCGTGGACGACCAGAACCGCCTTGCCGGACTTCAGGTTGGCCGCGACGTCGTCGCTGACCTCCAGCGTGCGGCTGTAGTGGACGGTCGAGCCGGACGGGAAGCGGGTGACGGCCAGGGCGCTCTTGGCCGAACTGTCGCCGCTGGTGGTCAGCGACGTGCCGATCATGCCGTAGTCCTTCATCGCGTCGGCGACGTCGGTGGAGCTGTGCCCGTTGTGCTGCTTGGCCTCGCTCGGCTTCGGGCAGACCCCGCCGCCGTCCACGTGGAGGTGCATCGCGTGCGGGGAGGCGCCGCCGACCAGGCCGGACGCGGTCACGGTGATCTTCGCGGTGTTGCCGGAGAGCTGGACCATCGCGGTGCCGCTGCCGGTCACGTGGTTGGCGGTGACCGGGTCCAGCGTCGCCTGGTAGCTCACCCACGGGACGTCGGGCGAGGCGGGCGCCGCCCACGCCGCCGCCGGGAGTGCCAGCGGGACCGCGGCCACCGCTATCGCCGTCAGTACGCGTGCGCTGGTGTGCTGCATGCTGTGTCCTTCGCTCGGGCGGGAACCAACGAGCCGGCTGGGGGCCGGCGCGCCGGGTGGAGGGGCTCTCCACCCAGCCATTCGGAGCGGGGCGCCCCGCGGGTTGGTCCGTATGTGCGACAAGCGGACCCGGGGGCCCGGGCCGCTGGGGCGAGTTGACGGGCCACCGGCCGGTGGCCGGTCGCCCGCGCGATCCCCCTGCCGCCACGGGGAGGCGCCGCCGGGCAACCCGCGGGGCCCTCGACACCGAACAAACCCCATGGAAGTCGGTCCGGACGGCGCGGCCGGGGCATACACACACCGGCGGGCCGTTCGCGAGGAGACGAGGAGAGAGGAGGGACGCCGTGATCACCGAGCCGGAACTGACCGGCGGCTCCGAGGAGCCCGGACCCGACGTGATCGCCGACAACGCCGACGACACCCGCGGCATTCGCGGCACCCGCGGCCGCTCCCGGTTCCGCTTCGCGCCGCGGCGGCACTGGACCTGGGGACTCGGCGGCCTCGCGGTCGCGTCCGCGCTGTGGACGGCCGGCCTGCACCTGTACGACGACCACCGCCGCGCGGGGCCCGACCTGCACGGCTACACGCTCGGTGCCAGCCCCTGCGCGGGCGACGGCCTCACAGCGCTCACCGCCGCGCTCAAGGCCACCGACACCGAGGCGGTCACCCCGGCCGCCGCCCACCTGGGCCCCGCGCTCGACCAGATCCACTGCACCCTGTCGGTCGGGGCCCGCACCCCCGGCGCCGTCACCAGCAGGTACCAGGTGTTCGTCACCATCGACCTGCACAAGCGCACCGACCCGCGGGCCGAGTTCGAGGACCAGCGCGGCCTCGACACCGGCGACCTCACCCCGGCCGAGCACGACACCGCCGTCCCGGGCCTCGGCGACGAGGCGTATCTGCTGACCATCAGCACGCAGACGGAGGAGCTGCGGGTGCTGCACGGCGGCGCCGTCTTCTCGCTCACCCTGACCGGCTTCAACGACCTCGCCCCCGACCCGGCCGTGGCGAACTCGCTGCGCGGCCGCCCGGCGAGCCCCGACGACCTGAACCGGTACCGCGGCGCGCTGGTCGCGGCGATGCGGGACGTGATGAAGGCCCAGCAGCGGCACTGAACGCCCGGCGGGCGCGCCGGCCGGACGATCACGTTCTGCCAGCTCACCCGGCCGTGGCAGGGCTGGGTACGGCTGCGGCGCGGCGGCGGTACTGCGCACTTCGCCGCAGGTGTGCTACCGTTTAATTGTTGCGGTTGTGGTACCCATGAACTCTGTGTGCGCCTGACGGGATGTGACCCTCGGGCGCATTTTGTTTTCCGGCCTCCAGATGGGGTCATTGCAGCGACACCTGGCTCGTAAAGTGCGAGTTCGGGAACTGCACCATCAGAGGAAGTTAGACATGGCAACCGGTACCGTTAAGTGGTTCAACGCGGAAAAGGGCTTCGGCTTCATCGAGCAGGACGGCGGCGGCGCCGACGTCTTCGCCCACTACTCGAACATCGCCACCCAGGGCTTCCGTGAGCTCCAGGAAGGCCAGAAGGTCACCTTCGACGTCACGCAGGGCCAGAAGGGCCCGCAGGCGGAGAACATCGTCCCGGCCTGATCGGACGAGTAGTACTCGAGCCGGGTCCCGCTACTTTGGGCGCGGGGCCCGGCTTTTCCGTACCTGGGTGCGAATCCCGGACGGATGGACGTTTTCCGTTCCACCGCAGTTCACCTCCTCCGCTGTTCATCTCTCCGGCTCGTTCTGCGGGTCTCCGCCTGATGTCACCTTTTGCGGAGTCTTTTTCGGCACGCGCCGCCTTCGAGGAAGGCTTCACGCATGCCTGAAAGAAATCGCCAGTCCTATTCGGGCGGTCCGGCCCGCGCCCGGCGCAAGCCGCGCGGCCCCCAGCAGGGCGGCGGCCGCCCCGGCGCCTCCCGCGGCTCCGGCCGTTCCGGCGGACGCCCCGCCGACACCGGCTCCGAGGAGTCGGTCTACACCACGGTCACCCCGGCCCCGCCGGCCGCGACCACCTTCGCCGAGCTGGACATGCCCGCCGCGCTGACGGAGGAGCTGACCCGGCAGGGCGTCACCGTGCCGTTCCCGATCCAGGGCGCGACGCTGCCCAGCTCGCTGGCCGGCCGCGACGTCCTCGGCCGGGGCCGCACCGGCTCCGGCAAGACCCTCGCCTTCGGGCTGGCCATGCTGGCCCGCACCGCCGGGCAGCGCGCCGAGCCGCGCCAACCGCTCGCGCTGGTGCTCGTGCCCACCCGCGAACTCGCCCAGCAGGTCACCGACGCCCTCACCCCGTACGCCAGGGCGCTGCGCCTGCGGCTGGCCACGGTCGTCGGCGGGCTGTCGATCAGCCGCCAGGCCGCGGCGCTGCGCGGCGGCGCGGAGATCGTCGTCGCCACCCCGGGCCGGCTGCGGGACCTGGTGGAGCGCGGCGACTGCCGGCTCGACCGGGTCGTCATCACCGTGCTCGACGAGGCCGACCAGATGGCCGACATGGGCTTCCTGCCCCAGGTCACCGCGGTGCTGAACCAGGTGGTTCCGGGCAGCCAGCGGATGCTGTTCTCCGCGACCCTCGACCGCAACGTGGACACCCTCGTCCGCCGGTTCCTGTCCGACCCGGTGGTGCACGCGGTGGACCCGTCGGCCGGTGCCGTCGCCACCATGGAGCACCACGTGCTCCACGTGACCAGCGAGGACAAGCGCGACGCCACCGTGCGGATCGCCGCCCGCGAGGGCCGGGTGCTGCTCTTCCTGGACAGCAAGCGCGCCGTGGACCGGCTCGCCAAGACCCTGCTGGCCAGCGGCGTACGGGCGGCCGCGCTGCACGGCGGGAAGTCCCAGCCGCAGCGCACCCGTACCCTCACCCAGTTCAAGAACGGCGAGGTGACCGCGCTGGTGGCCACCAACGTCGCCGCGCGCGGCATCCACATCGACGACCTCGACCTGGTGGTCAACGTCGATCCGCCGGCCGACCACAAGGACTACCTGCACCGCGGCGGCCGTACCGCCCGCGCGGGCGCGTCCGGCAGCGTCGTGACGCTGGTGCTGTCCGACCAGCGCCGCGACATGGAACGGCTGATGGCCAAGGCCCGGATCACCCCGCGTACCGCGAGGGTGCACTCCGGTGACGAGGAACTGGCCCGGATCACCGGTGCCCGGGTGCCCTCCGGGGTGCCGGTCACCATCGCGGCACCGGCGCCGGCGGCGCACGCCTCCGGCACCTCCACCGGACGCGGCGGCAGCAGGCGCAGGCCACGGGCGGGCGGCGCCTCCGGCGCGGGTTCCGGCCGGGGCGGCGCGGGCCGCGGCGGCGGCAACCCCGCACGCACCGGCGGCGGCTCCGGCCGCGGGGCGGGCAGTTCCGCCGGCGGCTCGGCGGGGACCTCCGCCGGACGCTCGGGCGGCTCCCGCTCAGGGGGCACCCGCTCCGGCGGCGCCCGCACCGCGCAACCCCGCGGGCGCGCCGCGTGAGGCCCGCCGCGGCGGCCGCGCTCGCCACCGCCGCACCGCTCCCCGACAAGGCCGCCGACGACGGCGTGCCCTGCGAGGGAAGCGACTTCTCCGCGCTCTCCCGGCGGATCACCGACTCCGGCCTGATGAAGCGCCGCCCCGGCTACTACGTGGCCCGGATCGGCGGCGTCGCCGCGCTGTACATCGGCGCGTGGACGGCGTTCGCGATGCTCGGCCACACCTGGTGGCAGCTGGCGATCGGCGGCGTGCTGGGGGTGCTCTTCTCCCAGATCGCACTGGTCGCCCACGACATAGCCCACCGCCAGGTGTTCCGGCTGCGCCGGCCCAGCGAGGCCGCCGGCCGCATCGCGGGCAACCTCTGCGTCGGCATGAGCTACGGCTGGTGGCAGGACAAGCACACCCGCCACCACGCCAACCCCAACCACGAGGAACTGGACCCGGACGTCAGCCCGGACATCCTGGTCTGGTCGCAGGGCCAGGCCCGCAACGCCCGCGGCGTGGCCCGCTGGATCGGCGGCCGCCAGGCGTACTGGTTCTTCCCGCTGCTCACCCTCGAAGGCATGAACCTGCACGTGGCCGGGGTGCGGGCGCTGTTCCGGCCCGCGTACAAGCAGCGCACCCTGGAGGCGGTGCTGCTCGGCGTGCACATCGCCGCGTACATCACGGCGCTGCTGCTGATCCTCACCCCGCTCCAGGCGCTGGCGTTCGTCGCCGTCCACCAGGCGGTGTTCGGCGTCTACATGGGCTGCACCTTCGCGCCCAACCACAAGGGCATGCCGACGCTGACCGGCAAGGACCGGCCCGACTTCCTGCGCCGCCAGGTGCTCACCTCGCGCAACGTGCGCGGCGGGCGTCTGACCGACATCGCGCTCGGCGGGCTGAACTACCAGATCGAGCACCACCTCTTCCCGAGCATGCCCACGCCGCACCTGCGGCGCGCCCAGCCGATAGTGAAGGCGTACTGCGCGGAACTGGGCATCGCCTACGCGGAGAGCGGGCTGGTCTCCTCCTACGCGCAGGCACTGCGCCATCTGCACGACGTCGGCGCGCCGCTGCGGGCCGCGACCACCACCTGACCGGACCTGGTCCCGGTCCTGGACCCGGACCTGGTCCCCGGACCCGCCTCGGACGACGCCTTCCACGGCGCCGGCCGGGGCGGTCCGGGGCGGTCGAACAGCAGGTATGCCCCCTGCCGGAAACATGAGAGTGTGGAGTTTTCGGCCCTGTCCCCTCTCCCCTGTCGAGGCATGATGCGCGTCACCATCGCCCGCCACCACTTCTACTTCCACCCCTCCGAGGTGGAGCAGGTGATGAGCGGGGTCACTCCCGAGCCCGTCACCGGCAGCTCCGTCGACATCGGCGGGGTCCGCTACCCGCTGATGCAGGTCGGCGCGGCTCTCACCCGCCAGGACCGGCGCGACTTCAACGCGGGCGAAGTGGAGCGGGCGATGCAGGCGCTCGGGTTCCCGTTGCACAGCACCACGGCCGGCTAGTTCGGGAGCGCCGGTTCGGTACGGGGCGGCCGGCGCGCGGTCGCCCCGTTCCCGTACCGGTTTCCGTACCGGTTCTTGTTCCGGGTTCCTGTCTCCGGCGGGCGCGGGCGCTGCGTGGCTGGTCGCGCGGCGCCCCGCATCCCGGGACAATGCGAGGTCGTCCCAGACGCAGAGAGGTGGATGCCGTGGTGCAGCAGGTGCGGGGTGTGGTGGCGCGGAGCAAGGGCGGCCCGGTCGGCGTCGAGACGATCGTCGTACCGGACCCGGGGCCGGGTGAGGCCGTGGTCGCGGTGCAGGCGTGCGGGGTGTGCCACACCGACCTGCACTACCGGGAGGGCGGCATCGGGGACGACTTCCCGTATCTGCTCGGCCATGAGGCGGCCGGTGTGGTCGAGTCGGTCGGCGCCGGGGTGACCGAGGTCGAGCCCGGGGACTTCGTGGTGCTCAACTGGCGTGCGGTCTGCGGGAACTGCCGGGCGTGCCGGCGCGGCCGGCCCTGGTACTGCTTCGACACGCACAACGCCCGGCAGAAGATGACGCTGCTCGACGGCACCGAACTGTCGCCGGCGCTGGGCATCGGCGCGTTCGCCGACAAGACGCTGGTGGCCGCCGGGCAGTGCACGAAGGTCGATCCGGCGGCCTCCCCCGCCGCCGCGGGGCTGCTGGGCTGCGGGGTGATGGCCGGGCTCGGCGCGGCCCTCAACACCGGTGGCGTGGGCCGGGGCGACTCGGTCGCGGTGATCGGCTGCGGCGGGGTGGGCAACGCCGCGGTGGTCGGCGCCCGGCTGGCGGGCGCCGCGCGGATCATCGCGGTGGACGTCGACGACCGCAAGCTCGCCACCGCGCACCGCCTGGGCGCCACCCACACCGTCAACTCCCGCACCAGCGAGCCGGTCGAGGCGATCCGCGAGCTGACCGGAGGCTTCGGCGCCGACGTGGTGATCGAGGCGGTCGGCCGCCCCGAGACGTACCAGCAGGCCTTCTACGCACGGGACCTGGCCGGCACGGTGGTCCTGGTCGGCGTGCCCACCCCGGAGATGAAGCTCGAACTCCCCCTGCTCGACGTCTTCGGCCGCGGCGGCGCCCTGAAGTCCTCCTGGTACGGCGACTGCCTGCCCTCACGCGACTTCCCGATGCTGATCGACCTCTACCTCCAAGGCCGCCTCGACCTCGACGCGTTCGTCACCGAGACCATCGAACTCCCCGACGTCGAACAGGCCTTCACCCGCATGCGCGACGGCGACGTCCTCCGCTCGGTGGTCGTGCTCTGACGACCACGTCGATCCGGTCAGTGCGGGGTGCGCCGGGTTTGACGTCGGTGGTCCCGGGCCGGCGGCGGGTGGTGGTCGGCCCGGGGATCGGGTGGGGTGGGGGTCAGGCGGCCAGGGCGGGGTGGAGGACGACCTTGGTGTAGCCCTCCACCCGCTGGTCGAACTTCTCGTAGGCCATGGGGGCCTGTTCCAGGGGGAGTTCGTGGCTGACCACGAAGCTGGGGCGGGCCCGGCCCGCGGTGATCAGGTCGCGCAACTGGCGGTTGTACTGCTTGACGTTGCACTGCCCGGTGCCCATCCGCTGCCCCTTCTCGAACATCTTGCCGATCGAGACGAGCAGTTGGCCGTGGCGGGCGTGCTCGTCGGGGCCGCCGGGGTCGGACGGCACGTAGAGGCCGGGGACGCCGAGCCTGCCGGTCGGACGGACCGTCTCGACCAGGGAGTTGAGCACGCTCGCGGGCTCCTCGTGGCCGGTGTCGCGGCCGTCGTCGTGGCCCTGGGCCTGGTAGCCGACCGCGTCGATGCCCTTGTCAGTGCCCTCGCCGTCGGTGTGGTCACGGATCTGCCCGGCCGGGTCGCTCTGCGTGAAGTCGATCGGCACCGCGCCGATCGCGTCGGCCTTGGCCAGCCGCTCGGGCACCCGGTCGACCACGAAGACCTTGGCCGCGCCGCGCAGCAGCGCCGAGTAGGCGGCCATCAGCCCGACCGGGCCGGCACCGTAGACCGCGACGGACTCGCCGGGGGAGACCTCGGCCAGCTCGCAGCCGTGGTAGCCGGTCGGGAAGATGTCGGCGAGCAGCACGAAGTCGGTCTCGAACTGCTCGCCCGGCGGCAGCTTGAGGCAGTTGAAGTCGGCGAACGGCACCCGTAGGTGCTCGGCCTGCCCGCCGAGGTACGGCCCCATGGCCACGTAGCCGTACGCGCCGCCGGCGAACCCGGGGTTCACCGTGAGGCAGAAACCGGTGTTGCCGGCCAGGCAGTTCTTGCAGAAGCCGCAGGCCACGTTGAACGGCATGACCACGCGGTCCCCGACCGCCAGCGACGCGACGCCCGAGCCGATCTCCTCGACGATGCCCAGGTTCTCGTGGCCGAAGACGATGCCGGCCTCGGCCGCGGTGCGGCCCTCGTACATGTGCAGGTCCGATCCGCAGATCGCGGAGGACGTGACGCGGACGATCACGTCGTTGGGGTGCTGGATGCCGGGAGTGTCGACATCGGCGACCGCGACGGAGAAGGGTTTCTGGTAGACGACAGCCTTCATGTTCACCACCTCCGTGGTCCTTCCAGCGAACACCCGGGGGCAGGGCAACTCAAAACGGTGCCTCGGCGCGCGCAGGCCGGTGCGGCGGCCGGCGGTGCGGCGGGGCGCGCACGTCGCGTCGTCGGGGCGGGAAACGGACGGACGGCGCGGGCGTCGAAGGGGTCCGGCGGCGCCGTCACGGTGCGAGACTGGCGGGAGGAGCGTCACAAGGGGGCCGCGGCCATGGGCGTCTACTCGGAGCGGGTGCTGCCGCGGCTGGTCGACGCCGCCTGCGGATCACGGCAGGCCGCGGTGCTGCGCCGCCGGGTCTGCGCGGAACTCACCGGCGCGGTGGTGGAGATCGGCTTCGGCTCGGGGCGCAACGTGCCCTTCTACCCGCCCGCCGTGACCCGGGTGGACGCAGTGGAGCCCTCCGACACCGGCTGGCGGCTGGCCGGCGGCCGGGTGCGGGCCTCGTCCGTACCGGTGCTGCGGTCGGGCCTGGACGGGCAGGCGCTGCCGTACGCCGACGCGATCTTCGACGCGGCCGTCTCCACCTGGACGCTGTGCACGATCCCGGACCCGTACACCGCCCTGCGGGAGGTACGGCGCGTGCTGCGGCCGGGGGGCACCCTGCGGTTCGTGGAGCACGGCCTCGCGCCCGACGCGGAGGTGCGGCGCTGGCAGCGGCGGCTCGAACCGTTCCAGCGCCGGCTGGCCGGCGGCTGCCGGCTCACCCGCCCGATCCCGGACCTGCTGACCGGCTCGGGCTTCACGCTGACCGAGCTGGACGTGTTCTACGAGGAGGGCGCGCCGCGCTTCGTCGGCGCGATGTCGCTGGGCAGCGCGGTGGTGGCGGAGCCCTCGCGGCAGGAGTCGGCGCCGGAGCGGGCGTCGGAACGGGAGCCCGCGTCGGAGCCGCAGGGGTCGGATGCCGCGAGGCACGCGTCGTCGGTGAGGCAGGACCCGGGCCCGGCGCCGGGGGAGCCCGCGAGCTGATCCTGCGCGGCCTCGTCCGCGCTCAGGCCGCCGAGCGCCTCCACCCGGTCGGGGGCGGGCCGGCCGGCCGCGGCGATCCGCAGCAGTTCGTACAGCGTGTCGCGCTGCGCGGGGTCGAGGGCGCCCAGGACGTCGTCCTCGGCACCGGCCAGCGCGAACTCGGCCGCGGCCAGCCGCCGGATGCCGGGGTCGGTGAGGCTGACGATGTGGCGGCGCCGGTCCTCCGGTGAGCGGTGCCGCTCCACCAGGCCGTCGGCCTCCAGTTCGTTGAGCAGCCCGACGACGTTGGCCCGGTCCATCATCAGGGTCGAGGACAGCGCCTGCTGGGTGCTGCCGTGCAGGTCCCGCAGGACCGTGAGCGCCACCAGGTGGCGCGGCCGCAGCCCGAGCGGCGCCAGCACGGACTCCCCGCGCAGCCGCATCCGCCGCGCGAGCTGGTCGAGCAGCGCTCCGGACCGCCTCGGCGGCTGGTTCAGCACGGGCAGAGAGGCCATCCCTTGAGTCTACCCAGTCCGCCGGGAATGGTGATGTGCTATAAATCGTTGGCGCTACACAAACCATCTGTGGAAGGTCAACGACATGCCTCACCTCCTGCACATCGACGCGAGCATCCAGGGCGAGCGGTCCGTCAGCCGCAAGCTGACCGCGCGCGCCGCCGCCGTCTGGCGCGCGGCCCACCCGGGCGGGACCGTCACCTACCGGGACCTCGGCGCACACCCGCTGCCCCACCTGGTCCCCGCCACCGTGCACTCCGGCGCCGTTCCCGCGGCCGACCGCACTCCCGAGCAGGCCGCCGCCTGGGCGCTGAGCGAGGAGATCGTCGGCGAGGTCAAGGCGGCCGACACCGTCCTGCTCGGCCTGCCGCTCTACAACTTCGGCGCCCCCAGCGGCGTCAAGACCTGGGTCGACCACCTCATCGCGCCGGGGCTCTCGGTGGACGGCGAGACGATGGCACCGCTGCTCGGCGGGCGCGAGATGGTGGTGCTCGCGGCCCGCGGCGGCGGCTACGGCGCCGGCACGCCCCGCGAGGGCTGGGACCACGCCGAGCCCTGGCTCCCGCACGGTCTGTCGCTGACCGGCCTGGAGCCGCGCTTCATCACCGCGGAGCTGACGCTTGCCGGGAGCAACCCGGCGATGGCCGAGCTGGTGCCGCTGGCCGAGGAGAGCCTGGCGGCGGCCGAGGCCGCGATCGACGACCTGTGGAAGTCGCCGGTAGCCGTCTGACCGGCCCTCCCGGGTGCCGCGGAGCAGTCCGAGCAGACCCCTCCCGGGTGCCGTGCGCCCCCGGCACCCGGGACCACCTGCCGGTGGGGGCCCACGCCGGCGCTCCTCCCGTCCCGCCGTCCGCCACGACGTCGTCCGGGCGCCGTCATCCGCCGCGGGGTCGCCGAATCCGGTGCCCGGCACGTCCGTTCGCCCCCCGTACACCCAGACGAACGGAAGCGCCGCGCCCGCTCAGCGTGCCGTGTACAAAGGACGTGAGGGAAGACTTTTCGATCCTGCCCGAAACGACGCGGCCGGGTCGGGCGGGGAGGCGGGCATCATGCACATCCACTTCACGCTGGACGACCTGGCCCGCACCCGGCTGGCACCCGCGCCGAGCCCGCTGGCGATGACCAGCCTCAGCGTCTACCGGCTCGGCCACGGACCGCCCTCGCCCGGCCTCGACCTGTGGCGCCGCACCGTACGGGCCGGGCTGCGGGCGTCGACCGACGGCGGGTACGACCCGTTCGCCGAGCTGGCGCCGACCGCGCCGTCCCACCCCGTGCCCCGCTTCCTGCGACCGTACGCCGGACTGCGCACGCTGGACGAGGAGTTGGAGCGGTTACGGGCGACGCCCCGGCAGTCGCTGCGGGCGGACATCGACTACATCGCGCGCCACCGCGACCTGCCGCCCCGGACGGTCCGCGACCTCGCCGACGCCCGTCCGCACGAGACCGCGCGCCTCGCCGCCGGCGTACGCGCCTACCACCGCGTGGCGGTCGCCCCGTACCGCGAAGGGCTGGCCGCCGCGCTCGCCGCCGACCGCGCCGTGCGCAGCCGCCAACTCCTGCACGGCGGCGTCGAGTCCGTGCTGCGCGGCCTCCACCCGCGGATGCGCTGGCGGCCGCCGGTGCTGGAACTCGACGGGCACGCCGACGGCGACGAGTACCGGCTCGGCGGACGCGGCCTCGTCCTGGCGCCGGGCGCGTTCAGCACGTACGTGCCCTGCGACCCCGCCGACGAGCAACCCGCCCTCTACTACGAGGTCTTCGGCGGCGCCCATCCCGCCCTCTTCACCCACCTCGCCCGGCCCGACAACCGCCGCACCGCGCTGGCCGCCCTCCTCGGGCACAGCCGCGCCGCCGTCCTCCAGGTCGCCGCCGACGGCGCCTCCACCAACCGACTCGCCGCACGCGCGGGCCTGTCGGCGGCCTCCGCCTCCAAACACGCGAGCGTCCTGCGCGATGCCGGCCTGCTCACCACCCATCGCACCGGCCGCACCGTCCACCACACCCTCACCCCCTTGGGCGCCCAACTCCTGTCGGCGCCCTGACCCGTGGGGCGGCGCCGCCCCAAGTCCCGCCGCCCGCACGGGGGAAGAGCCGAGGCCGAGCACCCGGACCGAGCACGCGTGCCCCAGGCCGATCCGGGCCGCCCGCACCGACGGCTTCCGAGCCGCCCGCGCCGACGACTTCCGGGTGACCGGTACCCGGCGGAATCCGGGCAGCCGCGCGGCTCGACTCCGTAAACGTTGCCGTTCTCTTGACACCGCTCGGAGCCAGGGCCGATTCTCCTGGGTGTGCCTGAGAGCGCTCTCAGGCATTGCCGGGTTCTCTCCGACCGGCAACGCGCACGACCCCCCACAACCCCCCACAGGAGAAGGAGAGGGAGGACACGCATGTCCACCCCAGAAACGCGCGTACCACCACCGCGCCGTCGAGGCGGTTCACGGCACGGGATACGCGGCGGCCGCGCCGTGGTCGGGCTGATCGCCGCGGTCGCGGCGTTCACCGGCCTCGCCCTGGCAGGTTCGCCGTCCGCGATGGCCACCACGGGCGCCGACGCGCGCACGAGCACGGCCGCGAAGGCCGCGCCGGCGGTGAAGGCGGTCAAGGCGGCCGCCGCCAAGCCCGCCGCGGCACCCTCCGACGTGCCGGCCGCGCCGGCCGGGTTCAGCACCACCTGGAGCGACGACTTCAACGGCGCCGCCAACTCCGCGCTGGACACCGGCACCTGGCGCTACGACGACGGCGCCGGCGCGAACTTCGGCACCGGCGAGATCGAGACCACGACCAACAGCACCTCCAACGTCTACCACGACGGCAACGGCCACCTGGTGCTGAAGGCGCTGCACGACGGCACCGACCCCAACTCCGGCTGGACGTCCGGCCGGGTGGAGACGCAGGCGGACGGGTTCGGCGCGCGGCCGGGCGGCGTGGTGCGCGTCCAGGCGTCGATCCAGCAGCCGAACCTCAACACCACCAGCGGCGCGGGCTACTGGCCGGCGTTCTGGATGCTGGGATCGCCGCTGCGGGTCGGTGTCGGCTGGCCGGGCTCCGGCGAGGTCGACATCATGGAGGACATCAACGCCCGCAGTTCGGTGTTCGGCACGCTGCACTGCGGGGTGAGCCCCGGCGGGCCGTGCAACGAGTCGACCGGCATCGGTTCCGGTGAGCGCGCCTGCGCGGGCTGCCAAACCGGGTACCACACCTACGCGGTGGAGATCGACCGCTCGACGTCGCCCGAGCAGATCCGCTACTACCTCGACGGCGCCGAGTACTTCACCATCAACTCCAGCCAGGTGGACGCCACCACCTGGGCCAACGCCGTCGACCACAGCTACTACGTGATCTTCGACCTGGCGATCGGCGGCGCCTTCCCTGGCGCCTTCGGCGGCGGCCCGACCGCCGCGACCGCGTCCGGCGGCCAGATGAACATCGACTACGTGGCCGTCTACAACAAGCCGGCCGCCGGCGACCTCGGCCCGAACATCGCGCAGGGCAAGCCGACCACGTCCTCCTCGAACGAGAGCGCGGACTTCCCCGCGTCCAACGCGACCGACGGCAACATCTCCACCCGCTGGTCGAGCGGCTTCTCCGACCCGCAGTGGGTCCAGGTCGACCTCGGCCAGTCCTACGCCCTCACGCACGCGAGCCTCACCTGGGAGGCGGCCGCGGCATCGGCCTACCAGCTACAGGTCTCCGCCGACGGCCAGAACTGGACCACCGTCTACACCAACAACAACAGCCCGCAGGACCTCCAGGACACCGCGCTGAACACCACGGCGCGCTACGTGCGGGTCTACGCGACCGCGAGAGCGAGCCAGTACGGCGACTCGCTCTACGAGTTGGCGCTGTACGGCACGCCGTCCGACGGCGGCAACCCGGGCGGCGGCACGGGCACGCTGCTGTCCCAGGGCAAGACGGCCACCGCCTCCTCAACGGAGAACGCGAGCTTCCCGGCGTCCGCCGCGGTCGACGGCAACACCGGCACCCGCTGGTCGAGCGGCTTCTCCGACCCGCAGTGGCTCCAGGTCGACCTCGGCGCCACGCACACGATCAGCCAGGTGAAGCTCGACTGGGAACCCGCGTACGCGACGGCGTTCCAGATCCAGACCTCGCCCGACGGCCAGAACTGGACGTCGGTCTACTCCACCACCAGCGGGACCGGCGGCGAGCAGACGCTGCCGGTGACCGGATCGGGCCGCTACGTGCGCCTGTACGGCACGCAGCGGGCCACGCAGTACGGGTACTCCCTCTGGGAGTTCCAGGTCTACGGCACCTGATCCGGACGCGCCCTGGTGCCAACTCCCCGCCGCACCAGGGCGCCCCTCCCACTGAGCCGTGCGGGCCGGGCTGTCAGGACCGGCCCGCACGGCTCCTCCGTCCGCAGCCGGAAGCACCGTTCCGGCCGCGCCCAGCCCCGGGCGCGGCCATGGGGGCGTAAAGGGGGTGCCAGGAAGGGCGCGCCGGGCGTCAGGGGGGCGTCAAGGAAGGGCGCGCGAGCCCGGCCGAAACCTAGCGTCTGGGGCATGGGACACGGTGAGCGCTCCGGCGCGGTACCCCGGGCGCGGATCGGCGGAGCGGACGGCCCCGCGGTCGCGGCCGATCGCGCCTGGGCCGGACGGCGGTGGAGCGCGTACGGCGCGGCCGCGACGGTGCTGGCCGTGGCGCTGGTGATGGACGGGTGGGACGGCACGCTGGACATGCTGCGGCTCGCGGCGTGCGGGGCGCTCTCGACGGCGCTGTTCGCGATCCTGCTGCCGGCGCGCACCACGGCGGGCGACGGCTGGCTGGAGGTGCGCGGGCTGGTGCGCAGGCGGCGCGTGCACACGGACTACCTGGTGTCGGCGCGGTTCCTGGGGGAGATAGACCGCCGGGTGGTGCTGCGCGACGCGTTCGGCGGGCGGGTGTCGGTGGAGGTGCGGGTGCTGCTCGCCAACCCGTTCCTGTGGCACGAGCTCGACCGCGGCGCCCGGCGCGCCCACGCCGCCGGGCTGCTCCCCGACCGCAGCGCGCTGCGCGAACTGGCCGAGTCGATCGACACGGCCGGCGCCCGCGAGCTGCTGTCGGCCGCGGGCATGCCCTGACGGGCGGTCGTGGCGCCCGATCGGCTGACGCGGAAGCGCGGCAGGTGTGTCGGGGTGGGAGGGGCCTCGGTCGCGGCGGATGGTGGTGGGTGGTGGTGGCGCCCGCCGGACGCGCTCTCGTTCCGCGTGTGGACGTTCGCGCCGCTCCAGAAGCCCAGCAGCTCGGCAACTCAGCAACTCAGCAACCCAGTCGCTCAGCAATCCAGCAGCTCCGAAGCTCCGTATCCCGGTAGCCGCCGTGGCCCTCGTGGCCCCTGCGGTTCCCCCACCGAATCCCCCCACCCCACGGAGACCGAATGCGCCTGTTCGCGCGCGGCCTGTCCGCCGCCCTCCTCCTCGCACCCCTGGCCGTCCTGCCGTCCGCCGCGTCCGCCGCGTCGGCGGCGCCGCTGCCGGGGCCGGCCAGGCCCACCCCCGCCCCGCTGATCGCCGCCACCGGCGACGCGGTGCCCGGCCAGTACATCGTGACCCTCGACAAGGGCGTGAACCTCACCGGCGAGGTCCGCACCCTGGGCATCAGGCCGCTGTTCAGCTACGACAAGGTGCTGCACGGCTTCGCGGCCGCGCTGACCGCCTCCCAGCTCGACACCGTGCGCGACACCCCGGGTGTCACGGCGGTCGAGCAGAACGGCCGGATCACCGGCTCCGACCTCACGATCAGCGGGCCGCACAGCCGGGCCACGGCCACCAGTTGGGGCCTGGACCGGATCGACCAGCACAACCTGCCGCTGGACGACGAGTTCAGCACCGTCGGGACCGGCGCCGGCGGCACCGCGTACATCATGGACACCGGGATCGACTTCGGGCACAGCGAGTTCGGCGGCCGGGCGGTGCCCGGGTTCGACGCGGTCGGCGACGGCCAGGACGGCCAGGACTGCCACGGCCACGGCACGCATGTCGCGGGCACCGTCGGCGGCGCCACGTTCGGCGTCGCGCCCAAGGCGACACTGGTGAGCGTGCGCGTGCTGGACTGCAAGGGCAACGGCAGTGACGCCGAGGTGATCGCCGGGTTCGACTGGGTGGCGAAGAACGCCCAGCAGCCCGCGGTGCTCAACGCCTCACTCGGCGGCGACTACTCCCCGGCGGTCAACTCGGCCGTGGACGCGCTGGCCGACAGCGGGGTGCTGCCGGTGGTCGCGGCCGGCAACGACACCAAAGACACCTGCGGGGCCTCCCCGGCGAGCGCCGGCCAGGCACTGGCGGTGGGCGCCACCGACCGCGGCGACGACGAGACCGGCTTCAGCAACTACGGCACCTGCGTGGCGCTCTTCGCGCCCGGCCAGGACATCATCTCGGCGAAGCTCGGCGGCGGCAGCGTCGCCAAGAGCGGCACGTCGATGGCCAGCCCGCACGTGGCCGGCGCCGCGCTGCTCTACAAGACCGAGCACCCGTCGGCGACCGCCGAGCAGGTCAAGGCCGCGCTGGTCGACAGCAGCACCCAAGGCGTGCTGACGGTCGAGCACGACTCCCCGAACCGGCTGCTGTTCACCGGCGGCCTGTGAGCACCACCCGGTAGGACCCGGTGGAAGACCGGGTACGACGGCGGCGCGCCCGTACGGCCGGAAGGTCCGAAGATCCGAAGGTCTGAAGATCCGAAGGTCCGAGAGCCCTTCCTGATCAGAGGGTCCGTACGGGCGCGCCCGCCCGCCACGCCTCGATGTCCTCGACGGCGTCGGTGTAGAAGATCCGGTACGTCGTGTCCGTCACGTAGCCCATGTGCGGGGAGAGCAGGGTGCGGGGCGCCGCACGCAGCCAGTGGCCGTCGGGCAGCGGCTCGGTGTCGTAGACGTCCAGGCCGACGCCGGCCGGGCGGTCCGTGGCGAGGGCCCGGCGCAGCGCGTCCTCGTCGATCAGCCCGAACCGCGAGGTGTTGACGAGGTAGGCGTCCGGGCGCATGGCGCCGAGTTCGGCGTCGCCGACGAGGCCGCGGGTGCCGTCGGCGAGCACCATGTGCACGGTGACGACCTTCGCGGTGGCGAACAGCTCGTCCTTCGCGACCAGCCGGGCGCCGCCCTCGGCCGCGCGCTCCGCGGTGAGGTTCGGGCTCCAGGCGACCACGTCCATCCCGAAGGCGGCTCCCACCGCGGCCACTTGGGCGCCCAGCCGGCCGAGGCCGACGATACCCAGCACGTCGCCCGCCAGGTCCGGCGCGATCCGCTGCTGCCAGCCGCCGGCCCGGATCGCGGCGTCGTCGGCGGCGACCTGGCGGACCAGGCCGAGGATCATCGCCCAGGTCAGCTCGGCGGTGCCGGTCGGATGGGTGCGGGTGCCGCTGACCAGCACGCCGAACTCGGCGGCAGCGGCCACGTCGACGGCCGCGTTGCGCATGCCGGTGGTGACCAGCAGCCGCAGCCGGGGCAGCCGCCGCAGCACCTCGCGCGGGAAGGCGGTGCGCTCGCGCATCGCCACCACCACGTCGAACGGCTCCAGGGCGGCGACCAGTTCGTCACGGTCGGCGAGGTGCCCGGGGAAGAAGACCGTCTCGGCCCCGGGCAGCCGCCCGGACCAGTCGGCCAGCGACTCGGCGACCTGCTGGTAGTCGTCCAGTACGGCGACACGCATCGGCACGGCGGCTCCTCCTGGGTGGGTCTCCTGGGGTCTCCTGGCTGCGGCGATCCTACGACCGCGCTCCCTGGGGCCTACCCCGCGCTGTCCTCCGCATCGCCGCCTTCGAGGTCGCCCTCGGTGTCCAGGTAGACCTGGCGCAGTTCGGCGAGCACCGCGGGGTCGGGCTCGGCCCACATGCCGCGGGACTCGGCCTCCAGCAGGCGTTCGGCGATGCCGTGCAGGGCCCAGGGGTTGGCGTCCTGGAGGAAGGCGCGGTTGGCGGGGTCGAGGACGTACGCCTCGGTGATCTTGTCGTACATCCAGTCGGCGACGACGCCGGTGGTCGCGTCGTAGCCGAACAGGTAGTCGACGGTGGCGGCGAGTTCGAAGGCGCCCTTGTAGCCGTGCCGGCGCATCGCCTCGATCCAGCGCGGGTTGACCACGCGGGCGCGGAAGACCCGGGAGGTCTCCTCGACCAGGGTGCGGGTGCGGACGGTCTCGGGGCGGGTGGAGTCGCCGATGTACGCCTCGGGGGCGGTGCCGCGCAGCGCCCGGACCGCGGCGACCATGCCGCCGTGGTACTGGAAGTAGTCGTCGGAGTCGGCGATGTCGTGCTCGCGGGTGTCGGTGTTCTTCGCGGCGACGGCGATCCGGCGGTAGGCGGTCTCCATCTCGCCGCGGGCCGCCCGGCCGTCCAGGCCCCGGCCGTAGGCGTACCCGCCCCACACGGTGTAGACCTCGGCGAGGTCGGCGTCGGTGCGCCAGTCGCGGGAGTCGATGAGCTGGAGCAGCCCGGCGCCGTACGTGCCCGGCCGGGAGCCGAAGATGCGGGTGGTGGCGCGCCGCTCGTCGCCGTGTTCGGCGAGGTCGGCGCGGGTGTGGGCGCGGACGTGGTTGCGGTCGTCGGGCTCGTCGAGGGAGGCGGCCAGCCGGACCGCGTCGTCCAGCAGGGCGACGGTGTGCGGGAAGGCGTCCCGGAAGAAGCCCGAGATGCGCAGGGTGACGTCGATCCGGGGGCGGCCGAGCTCGTCCAGCGGCACGGGCTCCAGGCCGGTGACGCGGCGGGAGGCGTCGTCCCACACCGGGCGGATGCCGAGCAGGGCGAGCGCCTCGGCGATGTCGTCGCCCGCGGTGCGCATCGCGGAGGTGCCCCACAGGGACAGCCCGACGGAGGCGGGCCAGTCGCCGTTGTCGGTGCGGTAGCGGGTCAGCAGGGAGTCGGCGAGGGCCTGTCCGGTCTCCCAGGCGAGCCGGGAGGGCACCGCCTTGGGGTCCACGGAGTAGAAGTTGCGGCCGGTGGGCAGCACGTTGACCAGGCCGCGCAGCGGCGAGCCGGACGGCCCGGCGGGCACGAAGCCGCCGGCCAGGGCGTGCACGGTGCGGTCGAGTTCGTCGGTGGTCGCGGCGAGCCGGGGCGCCACCTCGCGGGCGGCGAACTCCATGACGGCGGCGGCCTGCTCGCCGTACCCGGCGGTGGCCGCGGGCACGGCGGCCGGGTCCCAGCCGGCGTCCTCCATCGCCTGGACCAGGGCGCGGGCGCGCTCCTCGACGGCGTCGGCGGCGGTGCGGGTGGCGGCGGACTCGTCGAGGCCGAGGGCCTCGCGCAGCCCGGGCAGGGCCGCGGTGCCGCCCCAGATCTGCCGGGCCCGCAGGATCGCCAGCACCAGGTTGACCCGGTCGGTGCCGGCCGGGGCCTGGCCGAGGACGTGCAGGCCGTCGCGGATCTGGGCGTCCTTGATCTCGCACAGCCAGCCGTCGACGTGCAGCAGGAAGTCGTCGAAGCCCTCGTCGTCGGGGCGGTCGGCCAGGCCGAGGTCGTGGTCGAGGCGGGCGGCCTGGATCAGGGTCCAGATCTGGGCGCGGATGGCGGGCAGCTTCGCCGGGTCCATCGCGGCGATCTGGGCGTGCTCGTCCATCAGTTGTTCGAGGCGCGCGATGTCGCCGTAGGAGTCGGCGCGGGCCATCGGCGGCACGAGGTGGTCGATGAGGGTGGCGTGCGCGCGGCGCTTGGCCTGGGTGCCCTCGCCCGGGTCGTTGACCAGGAACGGGTAGATCAGCGGCAGGTCGCCGAGCACCGCGTCCGGGCCGCAGGCGGCCGAGAGCCCGGCGTTCTTGCCGGGCAGCCACTCCAGGTTGCCGTGCTTGCCGAGGTGGATCATCGCGTCGGCGCCGAACCCGCCGTCCGCGGCCGGGGCGGCGATCCAGTGGTACGCCGCCAGGTAGTGGTGCGAGGGCGGCAGGTCGGGGTCGTGGTAGATCGCGATCGGGTTCTCGCCGAAGCCGCGCGGCGGCTGGATGAGGATCAGCAGGTTCCCGTGCCGGAGCGCGGCGAGCACGATGTCGCCCTCGGGGTTGCGGCTGCGGTCCACGAAGAGCTCGCCGGGCGGCGGGCCCCAGTGCCGCTCCACCGCGGCGCGCAGCTCCTGCGGCAAGGTGGCGTACCAGCGGCGGTAGTCGGCGGCGGGGACCCGTACCGGGTTGCGGGCCAGCTGCTCCTCGGTGAGCCAGTCCTGGTCGTGGCCGCCGGCGTCGATGAGCGCGCGGATGAGGGCGTCGCCGGAGTGGGGGGCGGGGTCGGGCGTACGTTCCAGGTCGTCGCCAGGGTGCGGGTCGCCGGGGGTGCGGTCGGGGGCGTTCGCCGGTGCCGGCCCGGTGTCCAGGCCGGTGTCCAGACCGGTGTCCAGGCCCGGGACCGGGTCGGGGCCGAAGTCGTAGCCCTCCTCGCGCAGCCGGCGCAGCAGGACCATCGCGCTGGCGGGGGTGTCGAGGCCGACCGCGTTGCCGATGCGGGAGTGCTTGGTCGGGTAGGCGGAGAGCACCAGGGCGAGGCGCTTGTCGGCGGCGGGTATGTGGCGCAGCCGGGCGTGCCGTACGGCGATACCGGCCACCCGGGCGGCGCGTTCGGGGTCGGCGACGTACGCGGGCAGGCCGTCGGCGTCGACCTCCTTGAACGAGAACGGGACGGTGATCAGCCGCCCGTCGAACTCCGGAACCGCGATCTGGGTGGCCGCGTCCAGCGGCGAGACGCCCTCGTCGCTCGCCAGCCAGGCGGCGCGCGAGCCGGTCAGGCAGAGCGCCTGGAGCACCGGCACGTCCAGGCCGGTGAGCGCGCCCGCGTCCCACGCGTCGTCGTCGCCGCCCGCGGACGCCTCGGCGGGACGGGTGCCGCCGGCCGCGAGCACGGTGGTGACGATCACGTCGGCGGCGGCCAGTTCGGCGACGAGTTCGGGCTCGGGGGTGCGCAGGGAGGCGACGAAGTACGGCAGCGCGCGGCCGCCGCCCGCCTCGATCGCGTCGCACAGGGCCGCGACGAAGGCGGTGTTCCCGCTCATGTGGTGGGCGCGGTAGTAGAGCACGGCGACGGCGGGGGCCTGGGCGGGCGTCTCGGCGGCCGTGCGCTCCAGCGGGCCCCAGGAGGGCGCGGGCGCGGGCGGGTCGAAGCCGTGGCCGGTGAGCAGCACCGTGTCGGACAGGAAGCGGGCGAGCTGCTCCAGGTTGGCGGGGCCGCCGTGCGCGAGGTACGCGTGCGCCTCGGCGGCGAGGCCGACCGGCACGGTGGAGGCCGCCATCAGCTGGGCGTCCGGGGCCTGTTCACCGCTCAGGACGACCACGGGGAGGCCGGTGGCCAGCAGCGCGTCCAGCCCCTCCTGCCACGCCCGCAGGCCGCCGAGCAGGCGTACGACGACCAGGCCGGCGCCCTCCAGCAGCCCCGGCAGGTCGTCCAGGGCGAGGCGGGTCGGGTTCGCGAAGCGATACGGCACCGGCCCGCCCGCCGCCCGCGCGCTCAGCAGATCGGTGTCGGAAGTGCTCAGCAGCAGAACGCTTTCGCGGTGCCCCTGGTGGTGTGCCGCCGCATCCGCGGAAGCACGGTCACCCTCAAGGGGCGTGTGGGGGTCCCTCCCAGGCGAAGCGCCGGGGGAGAGCGGAGCGACCAGCCCAGGCGCACCCGCGGACGAAGACGCGTCGGCAAGGGGCGGCCCCTCGCTCGCCGGAGAGGTGGTCCTGGAACCGGCAGAACGGGGCAACTCGGGAGGACCCGTAACGGTCACGGCAAACCCTTCCTCGGGGTGTCCGCGCCCCGGGCAGTGTCGGACGGCGGGAGTTCCTGGCTCGCTCGACCGCCGGAGGCACCCGGTGGTCAAGTTCACAGTGGCGGGACCGCGCCGGATTCGCACCGGGCTTCCTCCCCTGTCGCCGTCTGCGGCGATGGCGAACCGGAAGGTCCGCACGGGGAGCATAGTAAGCGCCGTAGCCGTTCAGCAGTTCATCCGATTTGTGGCACGGTCGGTATGCTCGCCGCCATGTCCACCGCCCCCGACCAGCCCCGCCGGCCGCCCCGGCCGGCCGCCGAGGCATGTCCGGCGGACGGAAACGCGCAGGTGCGCGAGGGTGCCGGACAGCCGCGGAACCGGGCGGACGCCTGCCCGGGGGCGCTGCGGCTGCACCCGGCGGACGACGGCGCGCTGGCCCGTGTCCGCATCCCCGGCGGAGTGCTCACCGCGGCGCAGGCGCAGCGGTTGGGCGAGGCGGCGCGGCGGTTCGGCGACGGTGATGTCCATCTCACTTCGCGCGGCAACGTCCAACTGCGCGGCCTGGGCGCGGCCTGCGGGGCGGACATGGCCCAACTGCTCGGCGCGGCCGGGCTGCTGCCGTCGGCGGCACACGAGCGGGTACGGAACATCGTGGCCTCGCCGCTGTCGGGCCTCGACGGGCGGGGGCACCTGGACGTCGGGGAGTGGCTGCGGGCGCTCGACGGGCTGCTGTGCGGCAGCGGGACGGCCGCGGCGCTGTCCGGGCGGTTCCTCTTCGCCCTCGACGACGGGCGCGGCGACGTCGCGGCCCTGGCCCCCGACGTGACGCTGCGCGCGGCACCGGACGGGACCGCGTTGCTGCGGGTCGGCCGCAACCCGGCCCTCCGCCTTCCCGCCGCCGACGCGCCCCGGGCCGCGCTGCTCGCCGCGGAGGCGTTCGTCACGTCGGCCGCGCCCGACGGCGGCGAGCCCACCGCATGGCGGGTGGCCGACCTGCCCGACCGCGGCGCGGCCCTCACCGCCGCCCTCGCCGACCGCCTTACCGCGCCTCCGGCCACCGAGCCGACCCCGCCCTCCGCCTCCCCCGACCCCACCCGGGGGAAAGCCGCCCCCACCCCGCCCTCCGACTCCCCCGCGCTCGGCCCGATCCCGCACCCGGCCACCCCCGGCGGCCCCCTCGCCCTCTCCGTCCTCGCTCCCCTCGGCCGCCTCACCCCCACCCAGTGGCGTGCCCTGACCGCGCTTGCCGCCCGCACCCCGGCCGCGCACTTGCGGCTCACCCCGTGGCGCGGCGCCGTCGTCCCCGGGGTGCCCGCCGACCGCGCCCAGGAGGAGCTGGCCGCCCTCGCGGCGGCCGGACTGGTGACGGACACCGCCTCCCCGTGGGTCGGCGTGAGCGCGTGCGCCGGGCGGCCCGGATGCGCGAAGTCGCTCGCCGACGTACGCGCGGACGCGGCGGCCCTCGTCCACCCGGCCCCCGGGGACAGCGCCCCCGCCCGCCCCCTCCCCGTCCACTGGTCCGGCTGCTCCCGCGGCTGCGGCCGCCCCCGCACCGGCGACCGCGTCGACGTCGTCGCCACCTCCGGCGGCTACCGTGTGGACCTCTTCCGTACCGGCGCCCCGCCACGCGGCGCCCACCCCCGACCCTCCGACCTCGCCGCCACCGTGGCGGCCGCGCGCCGCGGCGCGCCGATCGAATGAGCGAGACCACCGTGCCTCCTGTGCCCCCGGTCCCCCCGGGCTCCGCGAACCCGTACGCGTACGAGTACGAGAAGGACGGCGCGGCCATCTACCGCCGCTCCTTCGCCACGATCCGCGCCGAGGCGGACCTCGGCGGGCTGCCCGCGGACGTCAGCCAGGTCGCGGTGCGGATGATCCACGCCTGCGGGATGGTCGACCTGGTGGCCGACCTCGCGTACAGCCCCGGCGTGGTGGCCCGGGCCCGGGCGGCGCTGCGGGCGGGGGCGCCCGTGCTGTGCGACGCGGCGATGGTCGCCAGCGGGGTGACGCGCAAGCGGCTGCCCGCGGACAACGAGGTGATCTGCACGCTCGGCGACCCGTCGGTGCCCGCGCTCGCCGCCGAACTCGGCACCACCCGCACCGCGGCGGCGCTGGAGTTGTGGCGGGACCGGCTCGACGGCGCCGTCGTCGCCATCGGCAACGCGCCCACCGCGCTGTTCCGGCTGCTCGAACTCGTCGCCGACGGCGCCCCGCGGCCGGCCGCCGTCATCGGCGTCCCGGTCGGCTTCGTCGGTGCCGCCGAGTCCAAGCAGGCCCTGACCACCCACCCGTCGGCCCTCGACCACCTGGTCGTCCACGGCAGGCGCGGCGGCAGCGCCATCGCGGCAGCCGCACTCAACGCGATCGCGAGCGAGGAAGAATGAGCAGCCGCCTTTCCGCGGAGCACGACGCCACCGCCCCCGAGGGCCCGACCGCTGCCGGCAGCGGTGCCGGTTCCGGCGTGGGGCGGCTGTACGGGGTCGGTCTCGGGCCCGGCGACCCGAAGTTGATGACCCTGCGGGCCGTGGAGGTGATCGCGGCGGCCGACGTCGTGGCATACCACAGCGCGCGGCACGGCCGGTCGATCGCCCGGGGGATAGCGGCGGCGCACCTGCGCGACGGGCAGATCGAGGAGCAACTGGTCTACCCGGTGACGACGGAGACGACCGACCATCCCGGCGGCTACCAGGGCGCGATGGAGGAGTTCTACGAGCAGGCGGCGGCGCGGCTGGCGGCGCACCTGGACGCGGGGCGCAGCGTCGCGGTGCTGGCGGAGGGCGACCCGCTCTTCTTCGGGTCGTACATGCACATGCACAAGCGGCTGGCCGGGCGGTACCCGACGGAGGTCGTGCCCGGGGTGACGTCGATGGCGGGCGCGGCCGCGCGGCTGGGGGCGCCGCTGGTGGAGGGCGAGGAGTCGCTGACGGTACTGCCCGGCACGCTGCCGGAGGAGGAGCTGGCCGCGCGGCTGGCGGCGGCGGACACCGCGGTGGTGCTGAAGCTGGGCCGTACGTTCCCGGCGGTGCGGCGGGCGCTGGAGCGGTCGGGGCGGCTGGCGGAGGCGCGCTACGTCGAGCGGGCCACGATGGCGGGCGAGCGGATCGCGGAACTGGCCGAGGTGGACCCGGAGTCGGTGCCGTACTTCGCGATGGCGGTGCTGCCGAGCCGGGGCGGCGCGGCGGTGCCCCGGCAGGAGCGGGCCGAGGAGGCGGCGGCCGAAGGCGTCGGGCATGTCGTGGTCGTCGGCACCGGGCCGGCCGGGCCGCTGTGGCTGACCCCCGAGACGCGCGGCGCGCTGGCCGCGGCGGACGACCTGGTCGGCTACACCACCTACCTGGACCGGGTGCCGGTCAGGGCCGGACAGCTGCGGCACGGCAGCGACAACCGGGTGGAGGCCGAGCGCGCCCAGTTCGCGCTGGAACTCGCCCGCAGGGGGCGGCGGGTGGCCGTGGTGTCCGGCGGCGACCCGGGGGTGTTCGCGATGGCCACCGCCGTGGTGGAGGCCGCGTCGCAACCGCCGTACCGGGACGTGCCGATACGGGTGCTGCCCGGCGTGACCGCGGCGAACGCCGCCGCCGCGCGGGTCGGTGCCCCGCTCGGCCACGACTACGCGGCGGTCTCCCTGTCCGACCGGCTCAAGCCGTGGGAGGTCATCGCCGAGCGGCTGCGCGCGGCCGCTTCCGCCGACCTGGTGCTCGCGCTGTACAACCCGGGGTCGAAGAGCCGGACCTGGCAGGTGGCCAAGGCACGCGAACTCCTGCTGGAGCACCGCTCTCCCGACACCCCCGTGGTGGTCGCCCGTGACGTCGGCGGCCCGGGCGAGCAGGTCCGGATCGTCCGCCTCGCCGATCTGGAACCCGCGGAGGTCGACATGCGCACCCTGCTCATCGTCGGCTCCACCCAGACCAGGACCGTGGTGCGCGGCGACGGCGAGCAGGTGGTCTGGACACCGCGCACCTACCCCCGGAGCTGACCGCACCCCCCTCCCGCCACCGCGCCCTCAGCCCCTCCGCCCCTGCACCCCCTCCCGCCACCGCGCCCTCAGCCCCTCCGCCCCCGCACCCCCTCCCGCCGCCGTGCGCTCAGCCCATCCGCTCCCGCACCCACCGCGCCGCCCGCTCCACGTCCTCCGCGACCTCCACCCCCGCCACCCCCCGCGGCCGGCGCACCACCACCACCGGCAACCCCGCCTCCCGCGCGGCCACCAGCTTCGCGGCCGTGGCCGCACCCCCGCTGTCCTTCGTCACCACCACCCCGATCCGGCGCTCCCGCAGCACCGCCCGCTCCCCCTCCACCGTGTACGGCCCCCGGTCCAGCAGCACCTCCATCCGGCGCGGCACCGCCCCTTCCGGCGGGTCCACCGACCGCACCAGGAACCACAGGTCGTCCAGCCCGGCGAACGCGGCGAGCCCGGTGCGTCCGGTGGTCAGGAACACCCTGGAGGCGATGCCGGGCAACATCTCGGCGGCCTGCGCGAGGGAGGCCGCCGGATGCCAGCGGTCGCCGGGGCCGGGTGTCCACCCGGGTCGGCGCAGCGCCAGCAGCGGCACCCCCGTGTGTGCGGCGGCCTCCGCCGCGTGCGCGCTGATCGTCTCGGCGAACGGGTGCGTGGCGTCCACCAGCGCGTCCACGGAATGGTCGCGCAGCCACCGCGTCATCCCGTCGGTCCCGCCGAACCCGCCGATCCTCACGGTTCCCTGCGGTAGGCGGGGGGCCGCCACCCGCCCGGCCAGCGACGACGTCACCCGCACGGTGCCCATCGCGACCAGCACCCCCGCGAGTTCCCTCGCCTCAGCGGTCCCCCCGAGAACCAGCACATGCCGCACACCGCACCCCTTCCCACCAGCCCCTCGACCCCGCATCGTACGTTCCACGTGAAACATTCCTCCCGGCCCACCCCACCCTGACGGTCGACGGCCCACCCGCCGGCAGGTGCTCCCGGTGCCGACCGCGCACGGGCGGGAATTCCGGTAACTGCTCACGCCATTCCGCTCGTTCCGGCCGGTCGCCGAGTCGAACGCGCGGCTGGTGAAGATTTCAGGCCGCCGGCCGGAGAATCTCCGGAAATCTCCCCGAAGCGCCTACTGAGCTTCCAAAGCCGGGCAGGAAGGCGCCCTCCGATTTGCCGTCGAGCCGGTCGATCACCACCCCGGTCCGGGAAAGCGCATAACGCCCATGCCCACCATGTCGACGGAACTGGTCGACCTTGGTGACGACAACATCGAACTCAGCCGAACGACCGTCCAGAACCGTCCAGAACCGGCCTGCCGCCACGGCTCCCGACCCTCCCTGCCACGGCTACCGGACGGCGCGCCGCAGGTCAACGGGGTTGCGGGCGAACGCAGTTCCGTTGTCGAACACCTCGGCGAGCGAACCCCCGGGCCCGGTACCGGAATTCGCACCCCTGACACCGACAAAGGACACCCGGTGACGATCCGCCCGCGCCGCATGACACGAACGAGTGAAGCGCAGAGAAGCGAAAGACCCCGTTAGCGGGCGTGCCGTCGGCGGTGGAATCGCGATCGGGTCAACCAGTGCCGCCGATGCGCCACCGGGCCGCCGAACCTGGCACATCGCTCCCGGCACCGGCCCCGCAGATGCGCGCCGTCGGATTCGGCGCAGGCGTGAACTCGCCGCCCGGCTCTCCCACCTGCGCCGCGCAGTTGTGAACGAGGACCGCCCGGTTGATCGGGCTGGCCGACCGAATCGGCGGCTACTGCTAGCCTTCACGCAGTCACGGTAGGTAATCGACCCCGTGCGTCAATTGAAGGATCAGGGATATGCGCAAACTCCAGCAACTGGCAGTCGTCGCCATGGCAGTCGGCAGCCTTTCCGCCATTGGCGCGGGCGTCAGTTTCGCCGACACGCAGGGCCAACTGCCTCCCCAAGGGACGCAGGGTCAGCAAACCCCGCAAGAGACGCAGGCCCAGCAGGCCCCCCAAGGCGGCATGCAGCAGGCCCCGCAGCAGGCGCAGGGCCAGCAGGCTCCCCAGGGCGTGCAGCAGGCCCCCCAGAGCCAGCAAGCTCCCCAGAGCGCGCCGGCCCCGCAAGGGACGCAGGTCTCCCCCCAGGTCGCTCCCCAGCTGTCGCCGACCGTCACGCTCCCGCAGGCCCTGCCCCTCGGAGCCCCGCAGGCCGCCCCCCAGGAGGCGCCGCAGGAGCAGAACAACCTCTTCCGTCCGTACCAGGAGTGCAGCCCGCAGACGGTGCTCCAGGCGAACATCCCGATCGCCCTCCTGGGCGACTCCAAGACCCAGGGCGACACCTGCACCCAGGTGAACAACGCCTTCAACAAGTAGGGAACGGACCCACGGGACCGTCTCCGTTGCGCTCTCCAGGCGACGGCCCTTCGAGTCTGAACACCCTGCGGGCTGAGCCGATCAGGTTGTTCCGGGCGGCGCGTCACTCAAGCGACCACTGAGGCCCAACTCCCCTCACTGAGAACGGTGTTGGGCACTCCGCTTCGACCGAATGGCCCCAGAAGAACCGGTTGGCCACCTCACGTGCCTCTCACGCCTCACGGCATCCAGTGCTTATCTTCATCACACCGTGAGTCGGTCACGGAGAGTATCCGATCAACCACACGAAGGAAACAGACATGCGCATGATCCAGAAGGCAGCCGTCGTGGCCGCCGTGCTCGGCACCATCGGCTTCGCTGGCGCCGGTGCCGCCTTTGCCGGCGACCACGGTGGCAGCGAGTACCAGGTGTCGCAGAGCACCTCGTGCAAGTCGCACGACCTGAACCTCGACGTCCTCGGCGAGGTCGGCGTCCTCAACGGCCTGCTGGGCAACGCGCTGAACGGCGAGGGCAACCCGGGCGCCCAGGCCACCAGCCTCGGCTCGACCATGGGCTGCAACAACAGCGCCTTCTGAGCGCTGCCGGAGTAGCTGAACCCATGGAGGCGGCGGGCCCCACCATCACGGCCCGCCGCTTTCATGCGCCCCTTCAGAAGTACCGGTGCGCATCCGGGCCCATGACAGGGCCATCGCACCGCGCATCGTCAACCATGCCAGACCCAAAACATGGAGCATGACATGCACAAGATCTACAAGGCGGTCGCCGTGGCCGCCATGCTCGGCAGCTTCGGCCTCGTCGGCATCGGCACCGCCGCCGCGTCCGACAACCCCGGCGGGAACAAGTTCAACGTGCAGCAGAGCACCTCGTGTAAGTCGCACGACCTGAACCTCGACGTCCTCGGCGAGGTCGGCCTCCTCAACGGCGCCCTGGGCAACGCCCTGGGCGGCGAAGGCAACCCGGGCGCCCAGAGCTCCCAGCTCGGCTCGAGCATGGGCTGCAGCAACAGCGCCTTCTGAGCCAGACCAGCCCAGTAGGTACCAGATGGGTCCCGGAATCCACGGCCGAACCCCGGCCCCTCGGGCGCCGGGGCCCATCCTCACGGAGACCAGTTGAGACCGGACACCGGTGCTGGTCCGAGTGTGACACCGACCGCGAAGGAACACGGCACATGTTCAAACACACGAAGAGCGCGGCCCTCTCCGTGCTCGTGGGTGGCCTCTCGTTGGCTTGCGTGGGTATCGGCCATGCCGTTGCCGCGGGGCCGTCCACCAACTGCACGCGTGACGCTCAGGGGAACGACACCTGCGTCACCAAATCCGAGAACACGTACACCAGCAAAGACGGCACCTACCACCTGCAGCAGCAGCAGGACTGCACCAACGTGTCGCGTCAGGAGCCCCAGACACCGCAAGTCGCGGTGGGGCAGCCGGGGACGACGCAGATCGGGGCGGTCGTCGACTGCTCCAACCACGCGCCGGCACCCGAGGGATTCAAAGCACCCGACATCTCACGCTAGTGCCGTGGCGGGCACTCGCCGCCCCCACGGATGAGGCGCGGCGGGCCGAACCCCGTCCACTGCGTCCCCGTCGACAGATGGCCGGACCCGGATCGTCCCCGGGCCCGGCCATCTGTCGTGCACCCCGGCGGCCTCGGCGCGCGCTCCGCTTCGCGTGCGCCTCAGACCGCGGGCCGGAACACGGTCACGCGGTCCTGCCCAGCCACTCGATCGGGTTGGTGTACGAAAGACCGGTGAGTTGCTGGTCGGTGCAGAACCTGGTGATCAGGTCGGAGAACTCCGAGATCCGCTCGACCGGCGCCAGATGGTCGGCGTATTTGATGGTGGTGAAAGCGGCCCGCGGAAGGGCCGCGGCGACTGCACGGCCCATCGCCGGTGTGCAGAGCGTGTCGTACTCACCGGTGCACACCAGGATCGGCACGGCGGGAACCGGCTCGTCCCGGTACCAGTCGTGGGTCATCAGCCGCGCATTGTGCTCCACCGACTTGTTGATGTCATCCTCGGACTGCGCCATGAACTGTCCGTAGAGCAACCGCGAGACCGCCTGGTGCTTGTAGACCACACCGGTTCCGGGAGGAGACATGAACTGCTCGACCAGTTCGGAGGCGATCTGCGCCCGGTCGCCGAGTTCGAGCATGCGCGCCCACCGCGGGACAGCGGAGGAGTAGTGCGCCGGGATGGCCGTGGTCATCCCGACCAAGCCCAACTTCACCAAGCGGTCGGAGTAGTGCTGCGCGTATCGCAGAGCGATGGCCCCGCCGAAACAACTGCCGATGACATTCGCCCGGTGAATGCCCAGTTCCTGCATCATGTGGTGCACACAGTCGGCAAGGAAGTCCATCCCGTAGCTGGCGGGGAGGAAATCCGCACTGCCGTAACCGGGCAGGTCCACGGTGATGATCGTACTGCATTCGGCCAGCCACTTCTGGTGCCGCAGCCACGCGAAGCGGTTCTGCGCCGAACCGCCCAGCAGCACCAGCGGTTCCGTCCGGGGGTTGTCCTGACGAACAATGCGGCAGTGATACGCAAATCCCTCGAAGACCAACGTCCTTTCCTCCGACTGCGCTTGGGCAGGTGCCCCGGAGTCAGGGCGGGGAACCGGCACAGAGGTGTCCTGTGACGTGCTGATGTCAGAGCGCATAATGTCTCCGAGCGCGCGCGAAGAATGGGGAACCGAACACCATGATCCACCCTTTGGAGCATGGAGAGCCCAATCTCACCCACGGTGGGCGTGTCGGAACCCGCCCATGCGATCCGGACTTTTGCCCGTGCCGTACTCGGCCATTTCCCGGACGGTCGGCAATCGGGAGCCTTTTACGAGGTGGGGCAACTCGGGATCGCCGCCGATCACCATCGGACAATTCCCCTGCGCCCGACGCGTCGAACTGGCCGCCGCGGCAATCCGCTTCGGCCGCGGGGGTGGCTGACCTCGCCGGCCGCGCGGTCGGCCGACCTCGCCCGCTGCTCAGTCGCGCACGCGGGCCGTGGAGTAAAGGTGGCTGTCGAGGAAGGACTCGGCTGCCAAAGTGCGGCCTACGATGATGACGGCGGTCCGGCGGATTTCCGCGTCGTGGACCTGTTCCGCGATGCTGCCGAGGGTGCCGCGCAGCACCACCTCGTCGGGGCGGCTGGCGAATGCCACGACTGCGGCCGGGCACTGAGCACCGTAGTGCGGCGTCAACTCGGCGACGACACGGTCGACGTAGCCGGCGGCGAGGTGCAGGACGAGCAGGGCGCCGCTGCGGGCGAGGGTCGGCAGGTCCTCACCGGGCGGCATGGGCGTGGCCCGCTGCGCCACCCTCGTGAGGATCACCGTCTGCCCGACCGCCGGCACCGTCAACTCCCGCTTGAGCGCGGCAGCGGCCGCGGCGAACGCGGGCACCCCGGGCACCACTTCGTACGGCACCCCGGCCGCGTCGAGCCGGCGCATCTGCTCGGCCACCGCGCTGAACACCGACGGGTCCCCGGAGTGCAGCCGCGCCACGTCGTGGCCGTCGCGGTGCGCCCGCACCAGCGCCTCGGTGATCCCGTCGAGATCCATCCGCGCGGTGTCGACGAGTTCGGCCCCGGCCGGGCAGTCGGCGAGCAACTCGCGCGGCACCAGGCTCCCGGCGTACAGGCAGACCTCGCACGAGGCGAGCAGCCGCGCACCGCGCACCGTGATGAGGTCGGCGGCGCCGGGCCCGGCGCCGATGAAGTAGACGGTCATTCGTCTTCCGCTTCTGCTGGATCGGCCGGCTTGACCACCGACCACTGGGTGACCGGCATCGCCTGACGCCAGCCGGTGAAGGCGCCGACGGGTGCGGCGTGGGCGACCGAGAGCCGTACGAGGTCGCCGCCGCGGCGGCGGTAGTGGGCGGCGAGCAGCGCCTCGGACTCCAGGGTGACGGTGTTGGCCACGAGCCGGCCCCCCGCGGGGAGCGCGTCCCAGCAGGCGTCGAGGAGGCCGGGCGCGGTGAGGCCGCCGCCGACGAAGACCGCGTCGGGAGCGGGGAGTTCGGCCAGTGCGGCGGGTGCGGCGCCGGTGACGACCCGCAGCGCGGGCACCCCGAGCCGTGCGGCGTTGGCGGTGATCCGGGCGGCCCGTACCGGATCGCGCTCGACACCGACCGCGCGGCAGGAGGGGTGCGTACGCATCCACTCGATCGCGATCGAGCCGGAGCCGCCGCCGACATCCCAGAGCAGTTCGCCGGGCGCGGGGGCGAGCGCGGCCAGCGTGACCGCGCGGACATGGCGCTTGGTGAGCTGCCCGTCGTGGTCGTAGCTCTCGTCCGGCAGCCCGGGCACCGCGCCGAGCCGCCGAGCGTCAGGGGCGCGCCGGCACTCGACGGCGACGACGTTGAGCGGGTCGCCGGGTGCGTGCGGCCAGCCGTCGGCGGTGCCGTCGGCCGCGACGCGCTCGCGGGCACCGCCCAGTTGCTCCAGCACCCGCAGCCGGCTGGGCCCGAAGCCGCGGTCGCGCAGCAGCGCGGCGACCTCGCCGGGGGTGGCGGCGCCCGCGCTGAGCACGATCAGCCGGCGGCCGTGGTGCAGCGCGGCGGCCAGGGCCGCCGCCGGGCGGCCGACGAGCGTGACCACCGCGGTGTCCTCGACCGGCCAGCCGAGCCGGGCGCAGGCGTAGGAGACCGACGAGGGGTGCGGCAGCACCCGCAGCGCTTCCGGGCCGAGCACCTCGGCCAGGGCCCGGCCGATGCCGTGGAAGAACGGGTCGCCGCTGGCCAGCACGGCGATCGCGCGGCCGTCGTGCGCGGCGAGCAGCGCGGGCACGGCGGGCCGCAGCGGCGAGGGCCACGGCACCCGCTGCCCGGCGCACTCCGGTGGCAGCAGGTCGAGTTGGCGCGGGCCGCCGATCAGCGTGTGCGCGGCGCGCAGCGCGGCACGGGACGCCTCGGGCAGCCCGTCCCAGCCGTCGGCGCCGATGCCGACGACGGTCACCGGGGTGGGGTCGGAGCTCACGCGGACACCTCGGGTCGGGGAAGCGGCAGGTCAGCAGGACCTTACCGACCAGCCGCCGACCCCGGCCCGCCGGGTGCGCCGGGCCCGCGGCCCCACGGTCCGCCGCCAGGAGCAGCTGAGCCTCCGCCCGCGGTGCCCCGCGCGGTCCTGCCTGCGGCTACGCCCTCGGCTCCGGCCCGAGGCCGTAGGTGAGGTAAGCGAACTGGCCGAACTGCTCGACCGAGGTCAGGGTGAGCCGGTCCGACTCCAGCCGGCGCGGCAGCAGCGGGGCGCCGCCGGTCAGGATGACCGGTGCGACGCCGAGCACCAGCTCGTCCAGCACGCCCGCGTCGGCGAACTGCCCCGCCAGCTCGCCGCCGCCGACCAGCCAGATCGTACGGTCGCCGGCGGCCGCGGCCATCGCGTCGTGGACCGGCCGGACGTCGCCGCGCACGAAGGTGATGTCGATGCCGGGCACGGCCGGCAGCTCCCGGTGGGTGAACACCCAGCACGGCGTGTCGCCGTACCAGCTGCGCCACTTCTCGGGCTGCCGCAGCATCTCCTCGTGCTCCAGCATCCACTCGTAGGTGGTGGCGCCGAGGGCGAAGGCGCCGACCGCCTCGAAGAACACGGGGAAACGGGCCCCGCCCTCCCCGCCGTGGTCGGCCGTGAAGAGCCAGTCGAGCGATCCTGCCTCGTCCACGATCCTGCCGTCGATGCTCGTCGCGGTGAAGTACGTCGTCTTGGGCATCGCCTCACCGTAGCGGCGGGCACTGACAGCGGGGCATGCCGACGGGCCGCCGGCGAGGGGGGAAGGCCGGCGGCCCGTGCGGGGTGGAGCGGGCCGGTTCGGCTCGCGGGGCGAGCGTCACCGGCCGATGGCCGGGAAGCGGCCGGGGGTGGCTCAGTGGTTGGCCACACCGTTGCCGGAGAGCACCGGGATGTTGCTGAGCACGTGCGAGAGCGGCTCGTCGCCCTGCGCCTGGGTGGAGTTCTCGGTGCACTGCTGGTTCTGCGGCGACGTCAGCACGTTGACGTCCTGGACGGTGACCGGGATGAGGCCGATCAGCGAGCCGACGTTGGCCTTCACCGGCACGCCGAGGCAGGGCTTGTTCAGGGTGCCCTGGACCAGGCCGATCTGCGGGCTCTGGGTGCCGCCGGTCTGGGTGTTGCCGTACGCCTGCTCGGCGCCGTTGCCGTTCACCGTGGTGGTGCCCGCATCGTTGCCGATGGCCATGGCCTGCGGGGCGGCGGCGGCACCGACGGCGGCGACCGACGCGGCGAGAGCAGCACCGGCAAGCATCTTCTTGATCATTTTCGTCCTTTTTTAGGTGCTTGGTGCACTGTTCTGGAAGGTCTGGAGCAATCTGGTCAACTGCCCCAACGAGGTTTGGTTCCGGCCTTTCACTCCGACGGGGGATAAGCCGGGCGGGCGGAAAGGACGGGAAAGTCGGGAAGGCGGCAAGTGAGCGGCGTCAGCCGAGCGGCAGGCCGTTCGTCGGCAGCCCGCCGAGCAGCGAACCGGCGGGCAGTCCCCCGGTGGCTTTGGCCAGCCCGGACAGTGCGGAACCCGCGATGTCGGTGCCGTTCTGCGCCGTCTGCAGGGCGGAGCCGACGGGCGTCGCGTCGGCGATCTTCTGCAGCGGCTGCTCGTTCAGCGCCTGGTCGACACCGGCGTTGATGCTCGTGGGCATCGTCGACATGTTGCCCACAGAGACGGGGGCGCCGCCGGCGCCCTCGGCAAAGGCGGGTGCGGCCATTCCGGCCGCCATCACCGATCCGGCCACTGCCGCCGCAACCTTTGAGTACTTCACTTGTCACCCTTTCCTAAGCCGAGAGCCGGCGGCCCGGCCCTGGGGAGGGCGAGTGCCGCGGGACACCGTCGGATGCCGAAGTCCGGCGCCGTGTACAACGACCACGCCGATCCGCAGGCAACGGAAATCACACCGCATCGGCCGACAATCACCCTTACGTGCAGAACAACGGCGCGGTCCTGCTGTCAATCGCCTTTCCGGGGCGCATTCCTCGATACGCCGCCGGAACGGTTTCAGCGCGTTCGGGCCGTGGCGCGCGCCGCATTCGAGGCCGCGTGGGAGCGTCGGTACAGCAGCGCTCCGCCCATGAGCAAAGCGGCTCCGGCCGCTCCCGCGATGCCGAGTTCGCGGTTGTCCAGCCCGGTCTCCGCCAGCCGCTGGTGCACCACGACAGGCTTGGCCGGGGACACGGGGGGGACCTTCTCGGTGCGCGGCGGCGCCTGGGGCGCGGGGGTGGTGGGCGCAGGGGACTCGTCGTTGCGGCAGGAGTTGCCGAACGCCGGGTTCAGCAGCCCGGCCGCGTCCACGGTGTTGCCGCACGCGTTGATGGGCGCGTGCACCGGGACGTCCACCGAGTTGCCCGACAGGATGCCGGGCGAACCGGCCGCGGTGCTGTCGCCGCCCGCATCGGCGTGGGCAGCACCTCCCGCCACGGCCAGGACACTGCCCGCGGCAGCAACGGTGAGCAGGCTCCGGCTCAGGATCTGTCGCATCGACTCTTCTTTCCGCATTGCTACTCCAGAGGCGCGCGGCTCTTCCGCGGCCCCGACAGACGCCCCGGAGCGATCATCCGTGCCGCACTCCGGGGCGGTACCTGATCAGGGCGCTGTCACGACCCGTCAGGCAGACGTCAGTGGCTGTCGGCGTTGACGCACGTGTTGCCGAACGAGGGGTTCAGCAGCGCGATCACGTTGACGGTGTTGCCGCACAGGTTGACCGGCACGTGCACCGGGACCTGGACGACGTTGCCCGACAGCACGCCCGGCGAGCCGGCGGCGACGCCGCCGGCGCCGGCGCTGGCGAACGCGGGGACAGCGGCACCGGCTGCCATCAGGGTGCCGGCGGCGACCGCTGCGACCTTCGAGTACTTCACGGTGGACTCCTTTTCCGGAAACGGCGTCGTGCACCGCCACGGCTTTCGTGACGGCCCGCCGGGCAATTCCACGCCCGAGCACACCGCTGCCGACCGGACCAACGAGCGCCCTGGTGTCGAGGAAACTCCCCGATCGCCACCGGGGCACACTATCCACCCGAATGGGCGGTGTAACTCGCCGAAATCCCGGAATCCCGCGCCGCCCCGATTCCGCCCGGGCCGTTCCCTTTTCCGCACGGCGACGGCCCCGGTCCGCCCGACGGAGACATCGGGGGCCGGGGCCGTACACGACCGAACGAGGCCGGAGCGAGCCGGTCGGGAATCGGTCGTAAGCGGGTCGCGATCCGGTCGGCGGCGAAAGCGCGCCGATCAGTGGATCAGTGGTTGGCCGCGCCGTTGCCGGACAGGATCGGCAGGCCGTCCAGGATGTGCGAGAGCGGCTCGTCACCCTGCGACTGGGTGGAGTTCTCGGTGCACTGCTGGTTCTGCGGCGACGTCAGCACGTTGAGGTCCTGGACGCTGACCGGCACGACACCGATGAGCGAGCCGAGGTTCGCCTTGGCCGGCAGGGCGATGCAGGGCTTGTTGAGCGAACCCTGGATCAGCGCGAACGACGGGCTCATCACACCGCTGGTGTAGGTGTTGCCGTAGTTCTGCTCGGAGCCGTTGCCGTTGGCGGTGGTGGTGCCGTGGTCGTCGCCGATGGCCATCGCGCCGGGGGCGACCGTCGCGGAGACACCCGCGAGCGAGGCCGCGACGGCGGCCGTGGCGAGGATCTTCTTGATCACGATAGGTCCTTCTGGGAAGAGAGGGTGGCCCCGGTACCAGGGCCAGTCTGATCAACAGCGCGACAGCCGGTTGGTAATGAACCTTCACCCGAACGGATAGCCCCGGTCACCGTGCGGGACGCATTCCCTCACAAGGGTGATTGCCGATCTCCGACACTGACACCTCGTCGCGTGGGTGAAATCCGATGGTCATAAGAAACGGCCAGCTCAGAGCGACTGCCGGCGGCGCCGCGCGTCCTGCGCGCGTTACCCGGGGTCGTCTGCGACCGTGCTGTGAGAATTCAGAGCGATTACCTGACAGGCACCGCATTCGTTGAGTGCACGCGGCCCGTTGATCAAGGTTGGTCCAGCGCTCCGGGCGATCAGCCGGAGCCGATCGCCGGGCCGTGGTACCGACCGGACTTCGGACTTCCCCGGGTCCCGGAGAGAGGGAACGGCGCGCGATGCCGCAAGACCATGACGACCAGGCCCCGTTGACGACGGGGACCGCAGCGGCCGGGGAAGCCCGGCTCGACGGGCTGACGGTGCTGCACGTCGCGCAGCCGGTGGACGGCGGGGTGGCCCGTGTCGTCGCCGACCTGGTGCGGGCGCAGGCGGCGCGGGGCGCACGGGTCGTGGTGGCCTGCCCGCCCGGCGGCGACCTCGGTCCGGCCGCCGCCGACGGTGGCGCCGAGGTGGTGGCCTGGCCCGCCCGCCGTGCGCCCGGCCGCTCGCTGCCCGCCGAGGTACGGTCCCTCGCCCGGGTGATCCGCGCGGTCGGCCCCGACCTGCTGCACCTGCACAGCTCCAAGGCGGGGCTGGCCGGCCGGCTGGCGGCCCGGGGCCGCGTCCCCACCGTCTTCCAGCCGCACGCCTGGTCCTACGACGCGGTGTCCGGCCCGACCGCCTGGGCGGTGCTGCGCTGGGAACGCGCCGCCACCCGCTGGACGCACCGCGTGCTGTGCGTCAGCGGCGCCGAGCGCGACTCGGGGGCCCGGCACGGGGTGCGCGCCGCGTGGGCGGTCGTGCCCAACGGCATCGACACCGAGCACTTCCGGCCGCCGCTGCGGCCGGCCTCCGCGCGGGAGGCGCTGCCCGCGCTCGCGGACCTCGGCGCCGACGCGCCCGTGGTGGTCTGCGTCGGGCGGTTGTGCCCGCAGAAGGGACAGGACGTCCTGCTGCGGGCCTGGCCCGAGGTGACCGCGCGGCTGCCCGCCGCCCGGCTGGTGCTGGTCGGCGACGGCCCGGACCGGCAGCGGCTGGTGGGCGACGCGCCCCCGGGTGTGCTGTTCGCCGGGAACGCGGCCGACCCGCTGCCCTGGTACCAGGCCGCCGACGTCGTGGTGCAGCCCTCCCGGTGGGAGGGGATGGCGCTGGCCCCGCTGGAGGCGATGGCGTGCGCGCGGCCGGTGGTGGCCACCGACGTCGACGGCGCCCGGGAGAGCGTGCCGGCCGCCGACACCGAGCTGTGCGTCGTGCCGCCGGGCGAACCGGCGGCGCTCGCGGCCGCGTTGCTGCGGCTGCTCACCGACCCGGCGACCCGTGCCGCCGCCGGCCTGCGCGCCCTCGCCCACGTCCGCGCGCACCACGACGTACGCGTGTCCGCGGCGGCCGTCGGCGCGCTCTACACGGCCCTCGCACCGCACCCGGCGCGGCCCGGCGCGACCTCCCCGGCCACCCACCCGGACCGCGAGGTCGAGGTGCCCGCCCGGTGAACCGCGTGAACCGCCCCTCGACCCCGGACCACTCCGCCCTCCCCGAGGCCGCCGCCCCGCCGCCCTGGCCCGAGACCGGCCTGCCGCCGTACGGTGACGCGGCTTATGGCGACGCCGCGTACGGCGATACGGCATACGGCGACGCGGGATACGGCGCGGGCTACGGTGCCACGGCCGGACCCGGTGCCCCCTTCGGCGACTTCGCTCCTTCCGCGGCACCGGCCGGACCCGGGCAAGCCGGGTCCGGGAACGGCCGCACGGCGACCCGGACGGCCCGCACCGGCCGGACCGCCAAGGCAGCTCAGGCAGCTCAGGCAGCCCAGCCGGGACAGACGGGTCAGACAGCGCAGGCGTCGCAGACGGCGATGGACCCGGGCAGGTGGCAGACCGCGGCGGCCGACCGTGCTTCCGACGCCGACCTGCGGGTGGTCGTCCCCCAGCCGCAGATCCGGCCCGCCGCCGGCACGTGGCCCGGGCCCGACGCGGCCCCGGGCCGGCACCCCGCCGCCCCCGGACGCCCGGCCGAACCCGCCTCGCAGGAAAGGCCGTCGAGCGCCGAACGGCTGCTGTCGCCGGGCGGCGTGCTCGCCGCGGCGGACTGCCTCGCCGGCCTGGTCGGGCTCTGCGCGGTCGGGCCCTTCGGCGCGCCCGTGCTGCCCGCGGTGCTGCTGTGCGTGCTGCTGGCCGCCCACCGGCGAGCCGGCCTCTACCGGCCGGGGCTCACACCCACCGCGCTGGACGAGGTGCCCGCCATCGCACTGGGCACGGTGCTCGGCTGGGGCCTGGCCGCCGCCGCGACCGCCGCGACCGAGCCGCGCGGCGCGCTGAGCTGGCCCGAACTCCTCGACGCCACCGCGCTGACCGGCTGCGTGGCCGTCGCCCTGCGTGCCCTCGTCCATCGCCTGCACCGCACCCGCGCCCGCCGCGCACCCGCCCCGACCCTCGTCGTCGGCGCCCCGAACGCGGCCGAGCAACTCGCCGCGACACTGCGCGCCCACCCCGAGTACGGCCTCGCCCCGGTGGCCGTCGCCACCCCGGCGGACCACGGCGGTCCCGCCGAACACGGCCTCACCGCCGCCGATTTCGCGGCCCTCGGCGCCGAACCCACCCTGGAGACGGCCTCGTTCGGCCCGGCCGGCGCACGCGTGGACGTCCCGCCGCACCCCTCGGCCTCGCCGTCCGTCCCCCTCGCCGTCCAGGACACCGTCCCGGTCACCACCCACGGCGCACCCGACGCAAGCACCGCCGACACCGGCCCCGGCCCCGCCCTCGCGTCGATCCCGCGCCTCGCCGTGACCGCCGCCGCGGACATCGCCCGGGTCGCCGTGCGCGACGCGGTACGGCACGTGGTCGTGGTCGGGCCGGCCGGGCCCGCCACGGCGGAGGCCGTCGCGCTGCTGGCCGCGCGGGGCTGCCGGATCTGGCAGGCCGACCAGGACGGACCGCGGCCCGGCAGCGGACCAGGCGGGGCCGGGCGGATCGAGCCGGCCCACCTGTGGGGCTACGCCTACCGCCCGTTCACCGACAGGACCCGGCAACGGCCGTACGGCAAGCGGGCGCTGGACATCGTGCTCGCCGGACTCGCGCTGACCGCGGCGGCCCCGATCCTGGCCGGCTGCGCGCTGGCCGTGCGCCTCGCGGACGGCCCCGGCGTGCTGTTCCGGCAGGAGCGGATCGGGCTGGGCGGACGGCCGTTCACCGTACTGAAGTTCCGCACCCTGCGCCCCGCCGACGACCACGAGGCAGCGACCTTGTGGAGCGTGGCGCACGACAGCCGCACCAGCACCGTCGGCCGGCTGCTGCGCCGCACCTCGCTCGACGAACTGCCGCAGTTGTGGAACGTGTTGCGCGGCGACATGAGCATGGTCGGCCCGCGCCCCGAACGCCCCTTCTACGTGCAGAAGTTCAGCGCCGAGCTGCCCGGCTACCAGGACCGGCACCGGATGCCCGCCGGGATCACCGGCCTCGCCCAGGTGAACGGTCTGCGCGGCGACACCTCCATCCCGGACCGGGCCAGGTTCGACAACCACTACATCGAGAGCTGGTCGCTGTGGCAGGACGTCGCGATCCTCGTCCGCACCGCGACCTCGCTCTTCCGGTTCGGCGGTAGCTGATGACCCTGACCCTCGCGCCGTCCGGCCGCACCCGCGGCGCCGGCCCCGCCGGCCGCCACGACGGCGCCGTACGACACCACCTGACGCTGCGTCATCTCGCGTCGTACGCGCACCTGCTGCCCGCCGTCGCCACCATCGCGCTGCTGGCCGCGCCCGTCGCCCCGGGCAACGTCAGCACCTCCGGCAAGGTCACACCGGCCGACGCCGCCTCCGCCGTGCTCGTACTCGCCTGCGCCGTACGCCTGTTGCGCGACCGGCGGCGCCTGCTCAGCCCGGCCGCGGCGATCGTCCTCGGCGCGCCCGTCGTCGGCTTCGCGGTCGCCGCGATCGCCTCGCCCGACCCCGGCGCCGGCGTGACCGGATTCGTGCGCTACGCCCAGGTGTTCGTGCTCGTGCCGGCCGCGCTGGTGCTCCTGCTGCGCGACCGGCGCGACTTCGCCGTGGTCGCGGGCGCGGTGGTCGCCCTCGCCCTGGTCCAGGGCGGGATCGGCGTGTGGCAGTACGCCACCGCGACCGGCGCCTCGTACCAGGGCGAGGACATCCGCGCGGTCGGCACGTTCGGGCCCTCCGACATCATGGGCATGGCCACGGTCGTCGCGTACGGGCTGGTCATCTCGGTCGGCTACGCCCTCGCGCCCGGCCGCCGCGCGGTCCGCACCGGGGCGGCGGCGTGCGCGGCGCTGCTCCTGGTGCCGCTCACCGTCTCCTTCAGCCGCGGCACGTGGATCGCCACCGCGCTCGCGCTGGCCGCGATGACCCTGCTCGCCGGATGGCGGCAGGCGGTACGCGTCTTCGCGGTGCTCGCCGCCTGTGCGGTGCTGCTGGTCGGCGGGGTCGGCGTCGGCTCGCAGCTGATCACCCAGCGGCTCGCCAGCATCACGCAGGTCACCGACGCGCCCGACCAGTCCGTCACCGACCGCTACACCCTCTGGTCGGCGGCGCTGTCCATGTGGCGCGAGCACCCCGCCACCGGTGTCGGCCTCAAGCGCTTCCCCGACGAGCGCGACTCCCACGCCTCGCTCGCCCTCGACTCCGGCAGCGACACCGCGGGAGCCGGGCAGACCTTCACCCGCGAGCCCCTGCTCTCGCCGCACAACATGTACTTGCTCGCCCTCTCCGAGCAGGGCCTGATCGGCTGCGGCCTGCTCACCGGCTCCTGGGCGGCCCTCCTGACCGGCGGCGCCGCCCGCCTGCACCGCGCCCGGCGCGCCTTCCGTGCCCGCGGCGCCTTCCACGCCCGCACCGCCATCGCCCCCGGCCTCGCCGCCGTCGGCCTTCTCCTCTGGCAGGCCGTCGACTTCCTTTACGCCGACATCGGTGGCCCCTCCACCCCCCTCACCGCCGTCCTGCTCGGCCTCACCGCCTGGTGGTCGCTCAACTCCACGGACGAGCCCGCCCGATGAACGACAGGGAAGCAGGGTTCGTCAAAGGCGCCCGGGGCACCCCTCAGGACGTCTGGACCCACCCTGCCGACGCACCCGAAGCCGCGCGCCCGCCGACCGTGTTGGCGTACCCCGGCACCGAGCCCCCCGACGTGTGGGCGCCCCCGCCCGAGCCGATCGACGTACCGCCGCCCCGGCCGCGCGACCCGGGCCCGGCCCGGGAGCCCTCCTCCCGGATGGCCCACGCCGCCGCGGCCACCGCGGGGCTGAGCATCGCCGGCTCCGTCCTCGGCCTCGTCCGCGACCAGGGCATCGCCCACCTCTTCGGCGCGGGCGCGGAGAGCGACGCGTTCCTCGTCGCGTGGACCATCCCCGAGATCGCGGCGACCGTCCTGATCGAGGACGCCATGGCCCTGCTGATGGTGCCCGCCTTCAGCGCCGCCCTCGCCCGGGGCGAGGGCCCGCACGCTCTGATCCGCGGCAGCCTGCCGCGCCTGCTCGCCGCCCTGGCGCTGCTGACCGCGGCGCTCGCGGCGGGCGCCCCCTGGGTCGTACACGTGCTCGCCCCCGGCATCGCCGACCCGACCACGGCGGTGGCCTGCACCCGGCTGACCGCGCTGACCGTCCTCACCTTCGGCGTCGCCGGCTACCTCAGCGCCGCGCTGCGCGCGCACCGCCGCTTCGCCTCACCCGCCGCGATCTACGTGGCGTACAACACCGGCATCGTCGCCGTGCTCTTCGCCCTGCACGGCAGGTTCGGGGTACGGGCGGCCGCCGCCGGGGTCGCGGTCGGCGGCGCGCTGATGATCGCGGCGCAACTGCCGTCCTTCCTGCGGGTGTTGCGGTCCACGCCGACCGGCCCGGCCGGGCCGCGCCCGGACAACCCGCTCGGCCTGGCGCTGCTCGCGCCGGTCATCGTCTTCACGCTCAGCCGCCAGGCGCAGGTGCTGGTCGAGCGGTTCTTCGCCGCCCCGCTGCCCGCGGGCGCCATCTCACACCTCAACTACGCGGAAAAGGTCGCCCAGTTGCCGATGTCACTGTCGGTGATGATCGTGACGGTCACCTTCCCGGTGCTGTCGCGCGCGCTGGCCGACGGCGACCGCGAGCAGGCCAGGCGCCGGGTCGAGCGCGACCTCGCGCTCGCCTGCCTGGTGGTGCTGCTCGGCACCTCCTACGTCATCGCCTGTGCCCCGCAGATCATCGAAGTCCTCTTCCAGCGAGGTGAGTTCACCGCCGTCGACACCGCGGACACCGCCACGGTGATGCGGGTCTACGCGCTCGGCCTGCTCGGTCAGAGCCTGGTCGGGGCACTGGTCCGGCCGTACTTCTCGGCGGCGGGCCCGACCTGGTACCCGGCCGCCGCGATGGGGCTGGGGCTGGCGGTCACCGCGGCCGCGGACGCCGCCGCGGTCGGGCCGTGGGGCGCGTACGGCATCGCGGCCGGCAACGCGCTGGGCATCACCGTGACCGCCGCCCTGCTGCTGCGGGGCCTGGGCGCGCACACCGTCGCCGTCCGGGTCGCCGCCGTGGCGCCCCGGATCGGGCGGATCGCGCTGGCCGCGCTGTGCGCCACGGCCGCCGGCTGGGCGCTGGCGCACCGGCTGCCGGACCCGGCGGTGGCCGCGGCCGCCTGCGCGGTGGCGGTGCCGGTGGTGTTCGCCGGCGCCGCGCTCGCCGCCCGGGTGCCCGAAGTCCCCTACCTGCTCGCCACCGTCACACGGAAGGGCCGCCCATGACCGCTGACCTCCTTGCCCCCGCGGGCGTCCACGCCGGCCGCCGGGCGCCCTGGACGCTGATGTACCACTCGGTGGGCGACCGCCGGGCCGGCGACCCCTACCTGGTCACGGTGACCCCGGAGCGGCTCGCCGGACAGCTGCGCTGGCTGCGGCGGCGCGGCCTGACCGGCGTCGGCATGCGGCAGTTGCTCGCCGCCCGCGCCCGCGGCCGGGCCGGCCGGCTGGTCGGGCTGACCTTCGACGACGGCTACGCCGACTTCCTCACCGACGCGGTGCCGCTGCTGCGCGCGCACGGCCACACCGCCACCGTGTTCGTGCTGCCCGGCCGGCTCGGCGGCACCAACGCCTGGGACCCGGACGGCCCGCGCAAGCCGCTGCTGACCGCCGACGGCATCCGCGCCGCGCACACCGCCGGCATGGAGATCGGCTCGCACGGCCTGCTGCACCGCGACCTGACCGCTCTGGACGACGCCGACCTCGACCTCGAACTGACCGAGAGCAGAAGCCTGTTGACCGACATCACCGGCACCGCCCCGGCGGGCTTCTGCCACCCCTACGGCGCGGTCGACCCGCGCACCGCGCTCGCCACCCGGCGGGCCGGATACGACTACGCCTGCGCGGTCGACCCCGGGCCGGTCGCCTGCGGCCACGCCCTGCCGCGCACTTACGTCGGCCAGGCCGACAACTCCCCCCGGCTGCATGCCAAACGGCTGCTGCACCGGCTGCGGCGAGCCGAGCTCGCCACCCTCCCCGCCGTGCCACAAGGAGGCGACGCATGAAGGTCCTGCACGTCATCACCGGCCTCAACGTCGGCGGCGCCGAGCAGCAACTCCGGTTGCTGCTGCGGCACCTGGACGCCAAGTGCGAGGTGGCCACGCTCACCGACCCCGGCCCGGTGGCCGACGCGATCCGCGCCGACGGCGTGCGCGTGCACGACCTGCGGATGACCGGCAACCGCGATGTCGGCGTGCTCCCCCGCCTCACCCGCTTCATCCGGGCCGGCCACTACGACGTGGTGCACACCCACCTGTACCGGGCCTGCGTCTACGGGCGGATCGCCGCGCGGCTGGCCGGGGTGCACACCGTCGTGGCCACCGAGCACTCGCTGGGCGCCACCCAGATCGAGGGCCGGCCGCTGGGCCTGGGCACCCGCACCCTGTACCGGGCCACCGAGCGGCTCGGCCACGGCACCCTCGCGGTCTCGGCGACCGTCGCGGAACGGCTGGTGTACTGGGGCGTGCCGGAGGCGCGGGTGCACCTCGCGCCCAACGGCATCGACCCGGACCGGTTCCGCTTCGACCCCGAGGTGCGCGCCGAGGCCAGGACCCGGCTCCGTATCCCCGTCGGCGCGTACGTGGTCGGCGGGGTGGGGCGGCAGGTGCCCGGCAAGCGGTTCGACGCGCTGATCCGGGCGGTCGCCGAGGTCCCGGACGTGCATCTGCTGCTCGCCGGCGACGGCCCCGAACGGGTGCCGCTGCTGCGGCTCGTGCACCACCTGAACCTCCAGCACCGGGTGCACGTCGCCGACTCCAGCGGCCCGGAGGTGCCCGGACTGCTCGCCGCGATGGACCTGTTCGTCTCGGTCTCCGCCGAGGAGGCGTTCGGGCTCGCGGTGGTCGAGGCGCTGGCCGCCGGACTGCCCGCGCTCTACACGGCCTGCCCCGCCGTGGAGGACGTGCCGGCCGAGGACGCGCCCGGCGCCTGCCGGATCGACCTCGGCGAACTGCCCGCCGCCCTGGCCGCGGAGCACCGCGCGGGGCCGCGTCGGCTGCCCGCCCCCGCGGCGGTCGAGTACTACCACATCGCCCGCACCGCGCAGCGCGTCATGGCGCTGTACGCGCAGGCGGGCGAGCGGCGGGGCCTGCGGCGGCGCGGGTCCGGTCCGGCCGCGACCGTACCGCGCCCGGCCCGGGCCGCCGGGACCCAGCCGGCGCCGCGACCGGTCTCGCAGCAGGCCGCCCCGCCGGCCTCCCGGCAGGCGCCCGGCACCGTACCCGGGGCCGCCGCCGAACCCACCACCCCGACACCCGCGCAGAAGTGAGACACACCGTGACCCACACGGACGACATCAACGACCCGCAGGACCGCGGGCGGCGCACGCCGCGACGCGCGGTGCCGCGCTGGCTGCCCCTGCCGCTCGGCATCGGCATCGGCCTGCTCGGCGGCATCGGGTACGGCCTGGTGGCCACCCCGCAGTACGCCGCGACCAGTTACGTGATGGTCGTACCGCGGCAGGGCACCGACTCGCCGACCGCGCTCGGCTTCGCCCAGGCGTACGGCCGGATCGTCACCGGCTCCGCGGTGCTGGCCGGCGCGCAGGCCGCCACCCACACCGCCGCCGGGGACCTGAAGAGCCATGTCCAGGCGGCGACGTCGCCGGACGCCCCGATGATCTCGGTCACCGGCAGCTCGTCCAAGGCCGGCACCGCCGCCTCCATCGCCAACGGCGTCGCCCGCTCGCTGGCCGCCACCGGCAACCGCGACTCGGACAGCACCGGCGTCCGCCTGCTCCTCTTCTCGCCCGCCGCCGCGCCCGCCGCGCCGTCCTCCCCGTCGGCGGCGCTGTCCGGCGCGGTCGGCGCGAGCGCGGGCGGGCTGCTCGGCGCGCTCGTCCTCCTGGTCCGGCCCAGGCGCGAGGAGGACGCCGCCCACCCGGCCCGCACCCCGCTCCCGTCGCCGTCCGCCGCCCCGTCCGCCGCCCCGTCCGCCTCCGCTTCGCCGTCCTCGTCCGAGCCCCGGCCCGAGCGGGCGGCGGTGTGACGGTGGAAGGCCCCGACACCGCGGCGCCGCCGGCCGCCGTCCGCCCGCCGCACCCCAGAAGCGCGGCGGACGCAGCCGGTGCGCCCGACCCGCTCGGCACACTCGACGTGCGCATCTGCCGCGACCCCGACGAGTTCGCCGCGCTCGCGCCCGAGTGGACCCGGCTGCACCGCAGTTGCCCCCGCGCCACCCCGTTCCAGAGCCACGCCTGGCTGCACTCCTGGTGGCTGTCGTACGGGCGGCGGGGCCGGCTGCGGGTCGTCCTGGTCCGGCGCGGCGGGAGCGGCGGGAGCGAAGAGGGCCGCCGGGAGGGCGAGTTGGTGGGCGCGGTCGCGCTGATGCGCACCTACCGCCCGCTGCCCGCGCTCGTGCCGCTCGGCGGCGCCATCACGGACTACTCCGACGTGCTCATCGCCCCCGGCACCGCGGGAGCAGGCACCGAAGCGGACGCCGACCCGGGCGAGGACCGCGCGGACCGCGCGGACCGCGCGGACCGTACGGGTGACGGCGCCCGGCGCGGCGACCCGGTTGCCGCCGCCCTCGTCCGCGGGATGCGCCGGGCCGCCCGGGGCGGGGTCGTGGACCTGCGCGAGGTGCCGGCGGGCGCGGCGGCCGAGCGGGTGTACGCCCTGTGGCCCGGCCCCAAGCGGCGGCTCGCCGACTCCGAGTGCCTGGAGCTGCCCGGCGGGCCCATGACCGGCCTGATCGCCCGGGTGGGCAGCTCGCGCGGCCAGCGCATCCGCGCCCATCTGCGCAAGATCGACGCCTCGGGCATCGAGGAACACGACGTGCCCGCCGCCGACGTGCCCGCCGCCATCGGCACGATACTGCGGCTGCACACCGCCCAGTGGGAGGGCCGGGGCGTCACCCCCGAGCACCTGCGCCCCCGCTTCGCCGCCCATCTCGGCCGCGCCTGCGCCCGGATGACCGAGTCCGGCGAGGCCCGGCTCACCGAGTTCCGGATCGGCGGCGAGGTGGTCGCCGCGAACCTCACCGTCCTGTCACCGACCCTGGCCGGCGGCTACCTCTACGGCGCCGACTTCGCCGCCCTGCACTCGGCGAAGGTCGACCTCAACACCCTGCTGATGCGGCACGGCGCCCGCCTCACCACGGCCGGCGACCGCCCCGTCCTCAGCATGATGCGGGGCGCCGAACCGCACAAAGCCCACTGGCGTCCGCTCTCGGTCCCCAACTCCCGGCTCCTGCTGGGCACCCGCCGCGCCCTGCCGTCCCTCCTGGCCCGCCGGGCCCTGACCGCGGCCCGGGTCCGGCTGCGGGAGGTACGCCGCAGGCGCCGGCGGTAGGCCGCCCGCCGGACCCCCTCACAGCGCGCTGGTCGGCCCGGGGGACGGGGCGGCCGCGGGCGGGGCGGGAGCCGCGGGGGCAGCCGGCGCCGACCTGCGCGGCTTGAGCCGTACGCACACCTGCCCGCTGGCGTAGGACTGCTTCATCACCTCGCTGAGCGGCATCGGCACGCAGGTCTCGACGGGCACGGACGTGGGCGGGGTGCCGGTGCCGGGGGAACCGGTGCCATGGGTGGGGGCCGGGCTGGGGGACGCGGACGCGGGGGTGGCGATCTTCCGGCCGAAGAGCAGCGCCCGGTACACCTTCGACGCGTTGGGGTTCTGGTCGCACTGCCAGACGCCGTGCGGGCAGTAGTCGGTGATCGTCTGGTAGAGCGGGTGGTGGGTGATGATCCAGGTGAGCATCAGGCTCATGTAGTCGGCGTCGTCGCCGTTCCTGAACAGGCCCCACTCCGGGTAGGAGATCGCCTTCCGGTGCGCGGCGGCGAAGTCGACCTGGGCCTGGAGGCCGTACGGCTCGGTGACCTGCTCGTGGAAGTCGGTGCCGGGCGGCTGGTCGTAGGAGTCCATGCCGATGACGTCGACGGTGGAGTCGCCGGGGTAGCACGTGGTCCAGGCGATCGCGTCCCGGCCGCGGTTGGGGGCGAAGTCGAAGCGGAAGTGCTGGCCGGGCACGGCGCGCATGGCGGTGACCACCCGGTTCCAGTACGCCTTCCAGCCCGTGGGGTCCGGGCCGCAGCGGTGGGTGTAGGTGGTGCCGTTCATCTCCCAGCCGAGCACGATCACGGTGTCGGGGACGCCGAGCCGGACCAACCGCCGGGCGAGCTGGGTGAAGTGCGCGTCGAAGGCGCCGCTCGCGCCCTGCTCGATCAGGTCGCGCACCTGGCCGTCGGGGACGTGGCCCTCGTTGTCGGCCTGCATCGGCACGTTGAGCACGAACAGCCGGCCGGGCTCGGCCCGGGTCCACGCGGCCCACGGCTGGAGCAGGTCGTCGTCGCCCTCGATGCTGTCCCAGTTGTCGCCCGGCAGGTAGGTGTGGCCGACGTTCACCTGGGTGCCGCCGAGCCACTTCTCCAGCCCGCCGAGGCTCTGGACGCCCTTGCTGCCGGAGTCGGTGAAGGCGCCCATCGGCGGCAGCCCGTCGGCCGAGGCCGCGGGTGCGCTCGGCGGGACGGAAGGGGTGCGGGTCGCCGTGCCCGCGGACGGCAGGGGGACCGCCACCGGGTTCCCGTAGGCGGGCAGACCGAGCAGCCGCCCGGCGGAGTCGTCGCCGAGCGCGGTCGCCGCCACCCCGGACAGCAGCACCGCGGCCGTGGCCGCCGCGACGCTCCCCCGCACCCACCAGTGGTGTCGCTCGGCCATGGCCACTCCTCGTTCGACGGCAAAGGCGCGCCGGACGCGCCGCCTGACCGTCAGTCATAACGTACGAATAAATGGCGCGCGCGGATTCGACAGCTCGGTCGTGACCGTGCCGCGGACTTCGGGCGGGCCTGTTCTCTCGCCCTCCTCCCCGAACTCCCTTGCCCACAAAGGAATCCTCTCACCCGTCAATAGCGGCCGGGAGCCGCTGGTGATATCACCCGGTCAGGTGAATTTCCGGATCGTCGTTGCCGACCACCGGCCGCGATCCCGGGATTCCCGGCCGCACGGGGCAAGATGAGCCGCGGCCGAGTGCCGACGAGAGGAGCCGGGCATGCCGTCACGCAGAAGAGTGCTCAGGACCGGGCTGATCGCCGCGGCCGCCGTGTCGGGCACCGCGGCCGGGCTGCGTCCGATGCTCGCCGCCGGGCAGCCGACCTCGCGCGCCGCCGCGCAGGGGGCAGGCGGGCAGGACGGGAAGGGCGGCGGACCGGGGGCGGACGGCGACGGATCGGACTCCCTGCTGGACGAGGTGGCTTCGCCGCTGTTCGACGAGGTCTACCGCGGCCGCCGCATCCAGGGCTTCCCCTCGGGCGATCCCAGCGGCCTGCTGCTGCTGATCGACGGGCGTCCGCTCGGCGCCATGCGCCGGTACGACGGCAGCTTCGTCAGCATGGCCAACCACTTCCAGCCGTATCCGACGCCGCTGGCCACCGCCCGGGGCGCGGTCGACGTCATCGGGAGCGCCGAGCTGGCCGATGCGGCCGCCGCGCACCATCACTGACCCGCCGAGCGTCGAGGGACCGCACCTGTGTACACCCGGATGAACCAGCGGAATCTGACCAGCGACCAGCGCTCGCGCTTCGTGCAGGCCGTGCTGCAACTCAAGCGGAACGGCGGGTACGACAAGTACGTCAAACTGCACATGCAGTACTTCAGCGCGGACGGCGAGACCGGGCTGCGGGTGGCGCACATGGCCCCGACGTTCTTCCCCTGGCACCGGCAGTTCCTGCTGGTCTTCGAGCACGAACTGCGGATGATCGACCCCGACGTCACCATCCCGTACTGGGACTGGACCGTGGACCGCTCCGAGACGTCGGCGCTGTGGGAAGCGGACTTCATGGGCGGCAACGGCCGCTCCAGCGACGGGCAGGTGATGACCGGCCCGTTCGCCTACCAGGGCGGCAACTGGCCGATCACCTTCGGTGTCACGCGGGAGAAGTACCTGACCCGCGACATGGGCCGCCCGGACCGGCCGATCGTGCTGCCGACCGCCGCCGAGGTCGATGACGCGCTGAAGATCGCGACCTACGACACCGCGCCGTGGAACTCCGCGCCGAGCACGAAGGGGCTGCGCAACAAGATGGAGGGGTGGGTGGTCAGCGACGCCAAGGGCGGCTACCTGCACAACCGGGTGCACCAGTGGGTCGGCGGGCACATGACCGGCGGGTCCTCGCCGAACGACCCGATCTTCTGGCTGCACCACGCCTTCATCGACCTGATCTGGACCCGCTGGCAGCGGCTGCACCCGAAGTCCGGCTTCCTGCCGGCCAAGCCGCTGAGCGCCGGCGACCCCGAGCACGGCCGGGTGATCAGCCTCACCGAGCCGATGCCCCCGTTCAACGTGAAGCCGTCGGTGGTACTGGACCACCGCAAGTACTACACCTACGAGTGACGGCCTGGGGTGCGCCATGCGTGCCCCTGGCCGCACCTGCCGCACCTGCCGCGTCACGCGTACGGCCCCCGCCTCGTGCGGAGGCGGAGGCCGTACGGCGGTGCGAGGAACTCAGTACTGGCCGCCGCCGTTGCCCCCGTTGCTGTCACCGTGCGAGGAGTCGTTCTCGCACTGGTTGCCGAACGTCGGGTTGAGCAGGCCGATGACGTCCACGGTGTTGCCGCAGATGTTGACCGGAACGTGCACGGGCACCTGGACGACGTTGCCGGACACGACACCCGGCGAACCGACCGCAGCGGCTCCGGCACCGGCGTCGGCCGAAGCCACACCCGCACCAGCGGCCAGCGCGGCACCTGCGGCGGCGGTGAGGGCCGCGGCCTTCGCGATACGCGACATCAAGATCTCCCTGAGACGTCATACGAGATGAGAATTGCCGCAACGCTGCGGCTATTGACGCCTTGGGCAACGGCCGGGGACCGGTAATGGTCACGCAGGTTGGGCCGAATCGGTGAGGGTTCCTCGGTTTGGAAGCGCGGCCGGCGCGGGAATTGGGGCGCGCCGCCCGCGTAATACGCCGAGGAGGTGAATTGACGCGGGGCGGGCACACACGCGGCCCGCGGCCCGTTCCTTTTGACGAGGACGGACGGCGGGCCGGGTGTCCGCGGTCAGCGCGGCGGGAGGGCCGGGCGTGGGGTCACAGGGTCGGGGTGGTGGGGAGTGTGGGAGTGGACGGCAGCGAGGGGAGGGCCGGCAGCCCCGGCAGGTTGGGCGCGGGCAGGCCGCCGCCGAGCACGGTGGCGACGGCGACGTTGACCAGGCCGGTGACGACCGCGGTGCCGGCGGCGAGCGCGCCGGTCGCGTCGCCGGAGGCGACGGCCTTGCTCAGGGAGTCCACGGCGGTCTGGAGAGCGGCCAGGGCGTCGGCCTGCACATCGGCTGCGGCCCGCGGGTGCACCGCCCGGGTGGCGGCGGCCGAACCGTTGGGCACGGCGGGAGCGTTGGGCGCCGCGGGGGCGTTGGGCGCGGCCGGGGCGTTGGGGGTCGCCGGAGCGGCCGGGGTCGCCGGGAGGGCCTTCTTCGCCGCGGTGATCGCGGCCGTCGCGGCGGTCGCGTCCGAGGCCACCTTGTCCTTCGAGACCGGCGTGGCGAGCGCGTCCTGGACCAGCGTCGTGACCGGGGCGAGCACGCCGCCCAGGTTGCCGAGCGTCTTGGCCTGGGCGAGCACCGCGGCCGCGTCGGCCTGCGCCTTGGGTGCCGTGGGCTGGGCGGCGGCGTGGTGGTGCGGGGTCTCGGCGGAGGCGGTGCCGACGGCGCCGCCCGCAAGAGCGGCCACGAGCGCGGCGGAGACGACCAGACCAGTGGTGCGGTGGCTGTGCATGGAACGTTTTCCCTTCGTGGGGGCAAGTCTGCTACCTCGACCACCGTGGAAAGCGGCACCTGCTCCCGCAACCGAAGCGTCCTCGCGGCCTCGGGGCCCACGACCCGACACCGGCGCAAGTCGACTGCGAACGCGGGGGGTTCGGCGATTCGCCCACCACCCGGCCGGGATACTCCGTTGGGGTGCGCGCCCGGGGCGGACCGCTCCACGAACGGGCGAATCCTGTGCCCGGGGGTCCCCCGCTGAGGTGACATCGGCAGGGTGCGGGGCCGGTAGCCCGTTAGGGTCCGGCCCATGAGCCAGACCAATACCGCGTCCGCGTCGTCACTCCAGAGCCGGCTGGGCACCCTCGTGGTGATCCCGTGGGCCGGCAGCCACGAGGACGGCCAGGACACCCCGTTCCTGCTGGCCTACTCCCTCGGCGACGGGGTGGACGGCCCGGCAGCCGGGCAGGAGGCAGTGCTCGAGGCGGCCGAGGAGATCGGGTTGCCGGTGGGCGGCGCGATCCTGGACATCGCGCAGGCTCCGAAGGTGAAGGTGGGGCTGCTCGTGGAGGGCGGCAAGGCGGTGCTGACGATGCCTTACCTGAAGGTGACCTGCCCGGTGCCGGAGCAGTGGACGGCCGCGGCCCGCGCCCGCACGTCGGTCTACGTGATCCTGGCCAGCCGCCCGTGGCCCGAGGCGGTCCCGGGCACCGAGGTCACGGAGGAGGAGCTGCGCGCGTTCGCCGCCGACGAGGAGGTGCTGGGCAGCGCGGCCCACTTCACGGTCCCGGTCGGCAGCCTGCGCGGCTGAGCGGCCACGCAAAGGGGCGCCCCGGAGGGGGCGCCCCTTTCCTCGCGGATCGTACGAGGTACGCGGTGAGGTGGCGGTGCCACCCGGGCGGAGCTGCCACCCGGGCGGAGCTGCGGGCGACGGTCAGCCGTTGACCAGCTGGTTGCCCGCGCTCACCGCGTCGGACCCGGCCTTGACGGCCTTCTGCACGGCGGCGACCTTCGGGCCGACCCCGGACTGCTGGACCACCCCGCCGGCGACGCTGCCGGCCTGCACTCCGGTGTCGGAGGCGGTCACCGCGGTGCTCGAGAGGGTGGAGCTGAGGTCGGCGGCCTGTACGACGGGCGCCGAGGCGGCAGCGAGCACGAAGGAGCCGGCCGCGGCGGTGGTGAGGATGCGGAATACGTTCATGGCCGGTACAACGTCCGAGCCCGCCCGCAGGGCACGCCCGGGACGCCCACCGTCAGCCCCCGTCCACCGCGTTCACCCGCTCAGGTGGAGCGTCGCACCCGTCCGGCCGCATCCGGCCGCGCGGCGGTGAGCGGTGAAGGCCGGCGGTGACAGCGGAGGGGCCCCGGCGACCCGCGGGACGGGAGGGGCACGGCGCGCCGCGGTGTTGCCGGGCCGTGACAACTACCGCACAGCGCGGCGACGTTGGCTTGTCACGCTGCCCTCACAGCGGTTCGCACACCACCGCCGCACCGTCTCATCGTTCATGGGGGAACCGAGATGCCCGCGTCCACTCGCCGCAGCCGCGGCCGTAGCCGCCGTACCGCCACCGCCGTCGCCCTGACCGCGGGCCTCACCGCGGGCGCCGCCCTGCTGCTGACGGGATGCGGCCCCGACGACCCCACCGCGGACGGCACCACCCCGCCCGCGACCACCGGCAGCGGAAGCGGCGGAACCGGGAACCCGACCGTCACCGCGAAGCCGGTCACCTCCGACTCGCCGCTCAACGGCACCGCGCACAACGGCCTGACCATCAGCGACGGCAGCCGCTACGTCGTCATGAACGGCACCCGCGTCGACTTCGGCACCCTGGTGCGCGACCTCGCCTGGTCCCCGGACGGCCGCCGGGCCGCGTTCGTGGACGGCGACGGCGACCTCGCGGTGAGCAACCCCGACGGCACCGGCCGGGTGATCGCGGCGAAGAACCCCGGCGGGCAGACCTGGTCGCACCCGACCTGGCAGACCCGCAAGGCGGACCCCGCCGACGGCATGCCCGCGCTGGACAACCTGATGTTCGCCGTGCGGTCGGGCTCCACCACGAAGCTGGAGAGCGTCCCCGCCACCGGCGGCACCCCGCGGCCGATCAGCCTCAACCAGATGGCCGGCGAGCACCCCGACCCGCTGCCGACCACCGGCAACGTCTGGCCGAACGCGGGCACGGCCGGCGCCGCGACCTACGCCAACGCCGACAGCGGCAAGGTCTACATCCGCGACGACAACCTCCGGCAGCAGGGCTCGGCGCTCACCGACGGCTCAGAACCGGCGATGTCGCGGGCCGACGACGAGGCCATCGCCTTCGTCCGTTCCGTGGACGGCCACGACCACCTGTTCCTGGAGGAGTCCACGGACAGCGGTCCGGCGTACAAGGACCTCACCCCGCACGCCACCACGGACTACACCGAGCCGGCGTTCGCGCCCACCGGCGACCTGATCGCCGCCCGCACCCCGGACGGCATCGTCGAGGTCCGCACCGACGGCTCCGGCACCCCGCAGCGGATCTCCGGCTACCGGGGACTGCCGGCCTTCCGGAACTCCTAGGCCGGCGAGCCCAGTTCGGCCCGCAGCGCGGCCAGGTGGGTGTCGGCCGTCTCGTGCAGCAGGAACTCCACCACGTCCAGGAAGCGGAAGAGGGTCCGGGCCCCGGTGACCGCGAACTCGTACTCCGCGAAGCCGACCACCGCGCCCAGCACCCCGCGCACCGCGCCCCGTACGACATGCGCCGTCATGTCGTCGGGGCGCTCGGCGTCCGTGCCGCGGCGGGCGTTGGGGCGGGCCAGGTAGGGGCAGACCATCGAGGCGTAGAGCATGCACGCCCGGTGCCCGGGGCCCTCGGTGGTCGGCGCGAGGTTGCGGTACGGGCGGCCGGCCGCGCGCGCGTCGGCGATCGCCTCGGCCTCGGCGGCGCCCACCACCCGCCATACGGTGCCGCGCGGCATGCGGGTGCCGCACACCGAACACAGCCGCTGCCGGGCACAGTCGGCGCTGCGCTCGTGGTCGGTGAGCGCGAACTGCGGCCGCTCGTCCTGCCACGGGGTGATCGCGGGCACGGGATAGCCGCGCTCGTCCCGCGGTCTGGCCTCGACGGGCGGCGGTTTGGGTACCGCGTCGAATCGCACGGGCCATGCCTATCAGGGCGGTACGGGCAGCCGGAACACCCCGTCCGCCGGGCTCAGTCCGCGGGCCCCCGCCCGTCGCCCATACCCCTGTCGCCCGTACCCCTGTCGCCCGCGCCGCCGTCACCGGTGCCCCCGTTGCCCGCGCGGCGCTCGCGCCACTCGGCCACGACCTGCTCGACGTCGAACGGGCGCAGGTTCAGCGGCGGTCCCTGCGGCGGGCGGCGGATCGCGGCCTCGATCTTCTCGTTGACGGCCGCGATGATCTGCCGCACCCGCCGCTCCGAGCGCGCCTCGGCGACGGCGGCGACCGCGTCCTCGGCCTCCTTGCGCAGCACCAGCGACGGCGGCAGGAAGGACAGTCCCTCGCGCTGCATCTTGCCCTTGACCCACCACAGTTCGTCGTAGGGGGTGTTCAGCGAGGCGAGCGGCTTCCCGCGGCCGGGCAGGTTCGCGAAGTCGCCGCGCTCCTCCGCCTCGCGGATCTGCCGGTCGGCCCAGGTCTCGAAGGAGACTCCTGGCGGCTTGCGTTCGGTCATGCGTCCACTCCTCGATACGCCTCGACTCGGGGTCGCCGGGCACCAACGGTGTGCACCTTCGAGGCTAACAAGCCCACCCGGCCGCGCGGTAAGGGGTGGCCTCCAGGAAGACGGGCCTTACGACCTCTCCGCCCTCGGCCCGTGTCCCGGCACCGCCCGCGCGGCCAGCACCGCCACGTCGTCCTCGGCCACGGCCGGCGCGAGCCGGTGCACCACCCGCGCCAGCAGCGCGTCCAACGACCCTCCCCCTGGCTGCGTCGGGGAGTCCCCCGCGTGCGGCAGCCGCAATCCCGCCAGCCGGCCCAGCGACACGTCGATGTCCTCGCCGCGCCGCTCCACCAGCCCGTCGGTGTACAGCAGCAGCGTGTGCCCGGGCGGCCAGGGCGCGTACACCGTGTCGTACTCCCCGCCGAGGTCCGCGCCCAGCGGCGGGCCGGGCGGCACGTCCAGCAGCGTCACGCTGCCGTCGGGGGCGATCACCGCGGGCGGCAGGTGGCCGGCGCTCGCGAACCACGCGGCGCCGCGCAGCGGATCGGCGATCCCCAGCAGGCAGGTCGCGGGCCGCTCCGCGCCCCCAGCCGCCAGCAGCCGGTCGATCCGGCTCAGCACCCGGTCCGGCGCGTCCCCCTCGCCGGCGCCGACCCGCAGCATGGACCGGTAGTGGCTCATCTCGACCGCCGCGCCGACCCCGTGGCCCATCACGTCGCCCATCGCCAGCAGCGTCAGCCCGCCGGGCAGCGCCAGGGTGTCGAACCAGTCGCCGCCGACGAGGTCGTTGGCGCCCGCCGGAAGGTAACGGGTGGCGACGTCGACCCGAGGGTTGGGCGTGCTCGGCGCGGCCAGCAGCGCGCGCTGCAGCTCCACCGCGATGCCGTGCTCCCGGGTGTAGCGGCGGGCGTTGTCCAGGCTGATCGCGGCCCGCTCGGCGAGCGCGCGGGCGACGGCCACGTCCTCGTCGTCGAAACCGGGCGACGACCCGGCCCTGATCATCGTCACCGTGCCGATCTGCCGACCGCGCGCGGCCAGCGGCACGATCAGCCCGGAGTGGATGCCCGCCGCCCGGTAGGCCGCGGCCCGCTCGGCGTTCGGCGCGGACCTGCTCAGCTCCTCGTCGGGCAGCAGGTTCATCACGATCGGGCGGCCCGTCTCCAGGCAGCGCGGGATCGCCGAGCCGGGCTGGTAGTCGACGTACGTGCCGGGCGCGCCGAAGCTCGGCGCCACCTCGCGCAGTGCGGGGCGGGCGCTCATCGCGGACCGGCGCAGCCGTACCGTGCCGTCCGGCGGCGGCCGGCGGCCGTCCCGGGTCCCGCTGGACAGCACCTCCACCGTCGCCATGTCCGCGAGCACCTCGACCAGCAGGTCCGCCAGTTCCTCGCAGGTCTGCTCCATCTCCAGCGTGGAGCCGATCCGCATCGCCGCCGCGTCCAGCACGAGCAGCCGCTCCCTGGCCCGTTCCAGCTCCCGCCGCGTCTCCCGGTCCGCGCTCACCTCCATCAGCACCAGGCCCAGGCCCAGCACCCGCCCGCCGTCCAGGACCCGGTGGCAACTGCCGCGCCAGTGCCGCCGGGCGTGCGCGGAGCCCGCCCTGGTCTGGCCGCTGGAGTCCAGCTCGCGCGGCCGGCCGTCCGCCAGCACCGCGCGCATCATCGCCTCGTCGACGTCGACCCCGGGCACCACCTCGACGATCCGCCGCCCGACGTGCGCGTCGACCTCCACCCCGTTCATCCGCGCCAGCGCCGGGTTCACGTACAGGTACCGCAGATCGGGGTCGAGCAGCGCCACACCCGCCTGCGTGCCGTCCAGCAGCATCTGCCACACCGCGCTGCCGGGCCCCGGAACGTCGGGCTGCATCGGCGTCCCTCCTCCGGGTCGGGTCGTAGCTCCACCCTGCCCGCAGGTCGCCGGATCGGCGATTCAAGGGGGTGCGTACGGAGCGGGGCCCGGCGCGGTGCCCTCGGCACACGGGTCCTCGCGGACGCCCGCTGCGTACGGCTCTCCGGCGTACCGGTCTCTAGGGTGGCGGCATGGTGCATGTACTCAGCAGCCGGACCCTTCTGCGGCCCGCCGACCCGGACCGCTCCCGCCGCTTCTACGGCGACGTCCTGGGCCTGGAGGTGTACCGGGAGTTCGGCGAGGGCCCCGAGCGGGGCACGGTCTACTTCCTCGGCGGCGGCTTCCTGGAGGTGTCCGGGCGCTGCGACGCCGCCCCCGCCGACACCCTGCGCCTCTGGCTCCAGGTTCCCGACGTCGAGGCCGCCCACCGCGAGCTGCGGGCCCGGGGCGCCGAGATCGTGCGGGAGCCGCGCCAGGAGCCCTGGGGGCTGATCGAGATGTGGATCACCGACCCCGACGGCCATCGCATCGTCCTGGTGGAGGTCCCGGCCGACCATCCGCTGCGGTACCGGCCCGGACTCTGACGACCGGGACTCTGACGGCCCGGACTCCGACGACCGGGACTCTGACGGCCCGGACTCTGACGGCCCGGACTCCGACGACCGGGACTCTGACGGCCGGGGCCTGAGCCGGAGTCGTCATCGGGCCCGGAGCCGCCCGGGTCAGCCCGGGGGCACCCCGAGCCGTCCCTCCAGCTGGACCAGCAGTTCGGCGAGGAGCGCGGCGACCTGCCGCTGGTCGCCGTCCGGGAGGCCGGAGAGCGCGACCCGCTCGTAGCGCAGCTGGTCGGGCACGACCGAGTCGATCAGCTCGCCGCCGCTGCGGGTGAGCCGTACCCGGGCGACCCTGCGGTCCCTGGTGTCGCTGCGGCGCTCCACCCAGCCGCGCTCGCCGAGCAGCTTCAGCCGCTTGGTCACGGCCGCGCCCGAGGAGAAGGTCTCCCGGGCCAGCTCGCCGGGGGTCAGTTCGCGCCCGGTCCGCCGCAGGGTGCTGAGCAGGTCGAACTCGGCCCGGGTCAGGCCGACCCGGCGCAGCGGGGCGTCCTCGGCCTGCTGGAGGAGCGCGGCGCAGCGGTTGATCCGGCCGATGACCTCCATCGGGGCGGTGTCCAGGTCGGGGCGGACGGTCTGCCACTGGCGGACCACCACGGCCACGGTGTCGTCGGCCGGCCCGCCCTCGCTCGCTGCCGTCATGCCGCCGCACTCCCTCCGGTACCGGTCGCGGTGCCGCCGGCCTCCAGCCCCTGCACCAGCCCCTGCGCGCGTACCGTCTCGGCGAGCGTACGGTGTCCGTCCCGCTCCACGTCCAGCACCTCCTGCTCGGGCAGCGGGGACTGCCACCACTCGCCGGCCGCGATGTCCCTGGCCTGGCGCAGCTCGATCAGGGCGAAGGCCAGCCTCCGCCCATCGGCCTCCAGGGTCCCTCGCGCCGGGGCGGCGAGTGCGGACCGTGCCTGCCGCTGCGCGGTACGGGCGCCGGCCAGCGCCGTCCGCAGCTGGTGGCCGGGGCGGCGGGTGACCACCGCCATGCCGACCAGCACCCCGACGACGGCGCCGACCAGGGTGTCGAGGACCCGGTCGGTGAGGAGCTCACCGACCGGCCGGCGCCCGGCGAACTCGACGACCAGCAGCGCCATCGGCGTCACGCAGATGCTGCCCAGCCAGTAGTTGCGGGGCATGAGGGCCTCGGCGCCGAAGTTGAACGCCAGGGCGACCAGCACCAGGGCGGTCGCGCCGGTGTGGGTGAGCGGGACCACGGCGGCGAAGACCAGGACCCCGATCAGGTTGCCGACGACCCGCTGGATGCTGCGGCGCCAGGACTGGGTGACGTTCGCCTGGGAGACGGCGGCGGCGGTGACGATGGCCCAGTAGGGGCGTCCGACGCCGAGGCCGAAGGAGGCGTAGCCGGCCAGCGCGCAGCCGAGGAAGGTGCGGACGGCGACCGGGAAGAGCACACCGCCCGGCCGCAGCCGCTGCCAGAGGGAGGGCGCGGCGGCGGCGAGCTCGGTCTCGATGCCGAGGAGTTCGGTGTCGTCGACCGGACCGGCCGGGCGCGGGACGGGGCCGGTGCCGCGCAGCCGCGCGGCCCAGCCGCTGAGGAGGGCGGGGTCGGCGGGGGTGGGAGCGGAAAGCGCGACCTCGGCGCGGATCAGCAGGCGTTCCAGGGCCCGCCGGTCCTCGGTGCGCCGACCGCTGACCATCAGGTTCTGCCAGCCGGTCTGGATGGCGGCGGCCGCGTTCGCGCGGGCCGGCCCCGCCTGCGGGTCGCCGGCCGGGAGCCCCGCGTACCGTGCCGCCGCCCGGAGCGCGCCGCGTACCGCGCGGCGCTCGGGGCCCTGCGGCCGGACCAGCCCGGGGGCCATGCTCACCAGGTAGGCGAGGGCCGCCGATGCCAGGGCGAGGGCGATGTGGCCGGGGACCTGGCCGAGGGTCTGGGGCGCGAACAGGGCCGCCGAACTGATGAACGCGAAGATCACATGGGCGGGCGGGCCGATCCTGGTGGCATCGCAGAGCAGCTTCTGCAGCGCGGCGAGCAGCGCGCCGACGGTGATCAGCACCATGACGCTGCCGGTGAGCGAGGCGACGACGAGGGCGACCGCGAGGCCGCCGACCATGCCGAGGACGACGCCGATCAGCGTCCTGGCGCGGCCGGCATACGGCCGGTTGTGCGCGTAGGTGGCGCAGAGCGAGCCGGCCATCGTGTACATCGCCAGATCCAGCCGGCCCAGGCAGAGCAGGATGACGTTGGGGATCGCCGAGGCGATCACCGCGCTGGTGGCGGGCTTGAACCAGATGTCCGACGTCCTGCCCAGGCGCAGCACACCGGCGGTGGGGAGCCTGCGCGGCCGGTGCGAGCGGGGGGTGGGGGTAGCGCCGTTCATCCAACAAGCTTACCAAGTGTTTTACTCGAAAAATAAATGGCTGCCGCGCCCCCGGGCGCGGCAGCCCTCACCCGGTCGGCGGAACCAGGTCCGGCGACCTTTCGTACGGCTATGGGCCTTTCGGTCCCGTGCCATCCCTGCGGCGTGGCTGCGCCCGGACAAGCCGGGCCGGTAGGCTTTCCGTGTGATCTTCAAGCGCATCGGAAACGGGAAGCCGTACCCGGACCACGGCCGGGTCAGCACGCGCGAGTGGGCGGACGTCGCCCCGCGTCCCGTGCGACTGGACCAGTTGGTGACCACCAAGGGACAGCTCGACCTGGAGACACTCCTGGCGGAGGACTCCACCTTCTACGGGGACCTGTTCGCACACGTCGTGAAGTGGCAGGGCGACCTCTATCTGGAGGACGGGCTGCACCGCGCCGTGCGCGCGGCGCTCCAGCAGCGGCAAGTGCTGCACGCCCGGGTCCTGGAGATGGACTGACAATCCGCTTACGCTGCGCTCATGAGCATGCTGACCCCCTCCGGGATGGGCGGGAAGTACCGGGTAACGGGTAACTCGTATCCGCGTATGCGTCCGCCCAGGCGGCGCGGCCGATTCGTGGCCGCCCTGATCGCCGCGGTTGTCGTACTCGGCCTCTTCAGCTGGGGGGCCCTGCAGCTCTTCCATGTCTTCAGCGGCGACAGCAAGGACGCCAAGGCGAACGCCGCGCCCAGCCATCCGTCCTGCTCGCCCGCACCCGCTCCGGTGGCCACCGGCAAGCCGATCGCCCTGCCGAAGCCGACGCAGGTGACGATGAACGTCCTCAACGCGACCACGCGCGGCGGGCTCGCGAAGTCCACCGCGGACCAGCTCGCCGGCCGCGGCTTCAAGGTGGCGAAGTTCGGCAACGCGCCCGACGAGTACAACGCGAAGATCACGCAGTCCGCGCTGATCATCTCCGGGCCGGCCGGGGAGGCCGCCGCCCGCGAGGCGGGTACGCAGATGGTCGGCTCCGCCGTGAAGATCGACCCCAAGCGGAAGGGGGCGACGGTCGACGTGCTCATCGGCAACGCCTTCGCGAAGCTGGCGACGCCCACGCAGGCGGCGGAGGCGCGGGTTGTCGCGGCGAATCCGCCGGCGCCCAAGCCGACGTGCAGCCCCAAGAACTGAGCAGATCCACCCGGCTGCCCCGTCCTGCCGTTCGCGGGACCTCGCGGTCCGGGGCTGGTCGCTGGGGGCATGCCCTCTGGGGGAGTTCCCCGCGTCCCTGAGTATGTGCTGCTCGTGCTTGCCCCGGGAGCACCCGGGCAAGATCCAGGGGCGCGCCACCGGCCTGCGGCCGGGAGCAGACCGGCACCACGACGGCACGGCGCGACCAGCCCCCTACCGGCAGGTGGTCCCTGAACCGGCAGGACAGGGGCACCCGGGAGGGCCCGCTCGGCCGCGGCGGCTAGCCGATCGTGCCGTAGAGGCGGTCGCCCGCGTCGCCGAGGCCGGGGACGATGAACCCTTGGTCGTTGAGCCGCGCGTCGACCGCGGCGGTGACCACGGTGACGGGCTTGCCCGCGAGTTCACGCTCCATCAGTTCGACGCCCTCGGGGGCGGCGAGCAGGCAGAGGGCGGTGACGTCGTCGGCCCCGCGCTCGATCAGCAGCCGTATCGCGGCGACCAGGGTGCCGCCGGTGGCCAGCATCGGGTCGACCACGTACGCCTGACGGCCGGACAGGTCCTCGGGCAGGCGGGTGGCGTACGTCTGGGCCTGGAGGGTGTCCTCGTCGCGGACCATGCCGAGGAAGCCGACCTCCGCGGTGGGCAGCAGCCGGACCATGCCGTCGAGCATGCCGAGCCCCGCGCGCAGGATCGGCACCACCAGGGGCCGGGGGTGGGACAGCCGCACCCCGGTGGTGGGCGCGACCGGAGTGACGATGTCGACCTGTTCGGTGCGCACGTCACGGGTCGCCTCGTAAGCGAGGAGGGTGACGAGTTCGTCGGCGAGCCGGCGGAAGGTGGGCGAGTCGGTGCGCTCGTCGCGCAGCGCGGTGAGCTTGTGCGCGACCAGCGGATGGTCGACAACATGGAGACGCATGGGAGGACTGTATCCGGCGCCCTCCGCCCGGCGCCCCGCCTTCCTCACCCTCGCCCTCTGTGCGCGGGCACGGGTAAACCATACCTTCGGGGGAAGGTTCCCGAGGAATCGCGACACAGACGCGGGGACGGTGGCACCCATGCCGGACACGACGGGCCGCGGCAGCGGCGGCGCACGCGGTGAGCGGACCGTTTCGCAGGCCCAGCACGAACGGGAGCGGGAACGGCGCCACAAGCGGGCCGCGTTCCTGCGCGAGCTGGACGAGGCGAAGGAGCTGCGCGACCGGGTCCAGCCCCGGCGGGCCCGGGCGGCGCGGATGCGCCAGCAGATGCGGATGCGCACCTTCCGCTGGTGATCCGCGCGTGGCCCGAGGGTGGTCCGCGGGCGTCCGCCGAGGCGCCCCGCGCCCGCCGGCTCGATGTGCGCAACGTCACCATGTGAAGCGGTCGGGTGACCGCTGCGGCCGGTCGGGGGTCCGCCAAGATCGCGTTTTTCCCGAGAAGTGACCAAGTCCTGGCACGTCGCGGTGTCGAAGACCCTTCGCGACGCCCTTGTTTCTGCCACGATGCCGAGTGGGTGGGACCGTCATGAACCCTCATGAACCGCAAGTGGGCCCACCCGGTCCGGACGGCCTGAGACCTGTGGGAGAGTCACGGTGTACTTCGCCGCACTGCTCGCGCGCACCGAGGACGGTTGGCAAGCGAGCGAACCCGATCTCGACGATGTGGAAACCCTCGCCGACCTGAGCGACCTGGCTCGTACGGCCGGCGACGAGGAGGAAACGGTTCTGGTCTTCATCGAGCAGGAGGACGCCTGGTTCGGCGTCATCCGCGTCGACGGTGAAGAGGACCCCAGAATCTATGTGTCAGACGCGGCGGCCGCTGCCCGCAGCTCGTACGGAGAGATCCTGCTCACCGACGAGGTGCTGGGCCGCGACCCGGAGAACGCGGACGACCTCGACGACCTTGTCGACCTCGACGGCACCGAGGACGGCGACACCGACGACACCGACGAGGACGCCGTGGTCGGCTCCTCCGAGGACCATGTGCCGACCGGCCCGCTCGGCGAGACCGACCTGCTGGCCGACCTGGGCATGAGCGCCACCGAACTGCTCGCGTTGAGCGGGGACGGCGCCCTGACCGGCGAGGCCCTGGGCGAGATCGCCGACGCGCTGGGGGCGGCCGACGTGCTGGAGGCCGTCCGCTGACCGACACCGGCGCCGAACCCGACGTCCTGCGCGACCCCTGGGCGCCCGCCATGCGGATCGCCCTGGCGGAGGCCGAGCACGCCCCGCTCACCGGTGACGTACCGGTGGGCGCGGTCGTGCTGGCCCCCGACGGCTCGGTGCTGTCCCGTGCGCACAACGAGCGCGAGGCGACCGGCGATCCGACCGCCCACGCCGAGGTGCTCGCCGTCCGCCGCGCGGCGGCCGCGCTGGGCCGGTGGCGGCTGACCGACTGCACCCTGGTGGTGACCTTGGAGCCGTGCACCATGTGCGCGGGCGCCATCGTGCTGGCCCGGCTGGAGCGGGTGGTCTACGGCGCCCCCGATCCCAAGGCGGGCGCGGCCGGTTCCCTGTGGGACCTGGTCCGCGACCGCCGCCTCAACCACCGCCCCGAGGTGATCGCCGAGGTGCTGCCCACCCCGAGCGCGAACCTCCTCACCCGCTTCTTCCGCCCAAACGATTTCTGACCACGGCTCCCCGTGGGCTAAGCTCTCTCTCGGTAGCGTGTCCGAGCGGCCTAAGGAGCACGCCTCGAAAGCGTGTGAGGGGGCAACTCCTCCGTGGGTTCAAATCCCACCGCTACCGCCATGAGCTGGACGAACGGGACCGCCTCCCCTGTGGGGGCGGTCCCGTTCGCCGTGTTCCCCCAGGTGCCCGAAGTGGCCGCTCCGCCCCAGCCGCGCCCTGCACCACGTCGTCCACGTCGGGGCCGGGGCCCAGCAGGCCCAACGCCACGGCTCGCATGCCGACCTGACGGCCTTCCGGCAAAAGCCCCGGCGCGGCCACCGCACCGCACCGCGCGGCCCTGGTGAGCGCCACGCCCCCGCCCCGCGCGTTCTCCCCCGGTCCCCGCTCCCGCGGGTCCGGCCATCGCGGGCCCTCCCGTCCGCTCGGCCGTCAAAGCCTCGCAATCATCATCGTTTTTGCGGATGATGATGCTGTCCGCTCGTCTGGTTACTCCGTACGGCGGATAGAATTCGGCGATTGCACACGTGTGACCGCTGGTGCCGAGTCGCTGCTGGGGAGGCCAAGGAGCATGGCGCAGGCGAGGAAGATCGCCACCATCGTGCTGGTGATCTTCGTGCTCTATACGATCATCGACCAGCCGGCTCGGGCGGCCGACCTCGTGCAGGTAGGGTTCGTCGGGATTTCGAACGCTGCCAAGAGCATCGGGCAGTTCATGCACGACCTGGCCAACTGACGGCCGTGGGGCAAGGCGAGGAGTGGCGATGATCCGTCATCTGGTGCTGTTCAAGCTGAACGAGGGCGTCAGCCGGGACGAGGAGAGGGTGGCCGCGGGAGCTCGCGGGTTCGCCGAACTCGGCGACCGGATACCCGAGGTGGCCTCCTGGGAGTGCGGCTGGAACGTGTCGGACCGGCCGATCGCCTACGACTTCGCGATCAACTCCTCCGTCCCGGACCCCGACGCGCTGGTGCGCTATCTCGAACACCCCGCGCACAAGGCGGCGGTCGCGCCATGGTCGAGCTTCGCCACCTGGGTCGTCGCCGACTACGAGATCTGATCGCACACCCATTCGCAGCAGCCCCTCGCCGTCCACGGTGGGGGGCTTCGCCGTGCCGGTCCACGCGCGGCCCGTTCGTACAACACGGCAATATGCGGTGCTTGCACAAAGCACACATGAATTGTGATGCTATGACCGCTTTGCCCGACGTTTTGACGGATGTTCGCCGGATGCTGCAGTCGCAGCAGGCTGGAGTGGACCGATAAGGGGTGTGGTGTGCCGGTGTCGGCCCGAACGGCGTCAACGTCAGCGACGACGTATCCGCGTGCCAGGACGCGGACGCCGAACAGCAACGCGGCCGACGCGCGGGCGCTGACCCAGGTGCTCTTCGAGCAGATCGTCGACCTGGAGCCGGGCACGCCCGAGCACAGCAGGGTGCGGGCCGCGCTGATCGAGGTGAACCTGCCGCTGGTGCGGTACGCCGCCGCCCGCTTCCGCAGCCGCAACGAGCCCATGGAGGACGTGGTCCAGGTCGGCACGATCGGCCTGATCAACGCGATCGACCGGTTCGACCCGGAGCGCGGGGTGCAGTTCCCGACCTTCGCGATGCCCACCGTGGTCGGCGAGATCAAGCGCTACTTCCGCGACAACGTGCGCACCGTGCATGTCCCGCGCCGGCTGCACGAGCTGTGGGTGCAGGTCAGCGGCGCCATCGAGGACCTGACGGTGCTGCACGGCCGCTCCCCGACCACCGCGGAGATCGCCGAGCGGCTTCGGCTGTCCGAGGAGGAGGTGCTGGCCTGCCTGGAGGCGGGCCGCGCCTATCACGCCACCTCGCTGGAGGCCGCCCAGGAGGGCGACGGCGCCCCCGGGCTGCTGGACCGGCTCGGCTACGAGGACCCGGCGCTCAACGGCGTCGAGCACCGCGACCTGGTCCGGCATCTGCTGGTGCAACTCCCCGAACGCGAACGGCGCATCCTGCTGCTGCGCTACTTCAGCAACCTGACGCAGTCGCAGATCAGTGCGGAGCTGGGGGTTTCGCAGATGCACGTGTCCCGTCTGCTCTCCCGCAGCTTCGCCCGACTGCGGTCCGCAAACCAGCTCGAAGCGTAACCCAACGGGATTAAGCCACCTGCACAGATAAGTCGACATGACGCTACAGCGTGTTGCCGACATGTGACATTCTGCGGATAGCGCGTTTGTGACGGCCGGACCTCCGGTATTCCAGTGGAGGAACAACCGTCGCTCGCGACGCCCGTCCGCGACCTCAAGGGGGTGGCATGTCCGTACAGTTGGGCAGTCCCAAGGTGCTTCGTACCGACGCAACCGACGCTGACGTACCGCATGACGCTGTGCACGACACGGTGCGCAGCGATGCCATCGACACCCGCACGCTGTCCCGTTCGCTCTTCCTGCGGCTGGCGGAGCTACCGGTCGACAGTCCGGACCGCACCTACGTCCGTGACACGCTCATCGAGCTGAACCTCCCGTTGGTGCGGTACGCCGCCGCCCGGTTCCGCAGCCGCAACGAACCGATGGAGGACATCGTCCAGGTCGGCACGATCGGCCTGATCAAGGCGATCGACCGGTTCGACTGCGAGCGCGGGGTGGAGTTCCCGACCTTCGCGATGCCCACCATCGTCGGCGAGGTGAAGCGGTTCTTCCGCGACACGTCCTGGTCGGTGCGGGTCCCGCGCCGGTTGCAGGAGCTGCGGCTGGCGCTGACCAAGGCGAGCGACGAGCTGTCCCAGAAGCTGGACCGCTCGCCGACCGTCGCCGAACTGGCCGGCTGCCTCGGCGTCTCCGAGGAGGACGTGGTCGACGGGCTCGCGGTCGGCAACGCCTACACCGCCAGCTCGCTGGACTCCCCGCCGCCCGAGGACGACGGCGGCGAGGGCACCCTGGCCGACCGGCTGGGATACGAGGACAGCGCCCTCGAAGGCGTCGAGTACCGCGAGTCGCTGAAGCCGCTGCTGGCCCAACTGCCGCCGCGCGAACGCCAGATCATCATGCTGCGGTTCTTCGCGAACATGACGCAGTCGCAGATCGGCGAGGAGGTCGGGATCTCCCAGATGCACGTCTCCCGGCTGCTGACCCGGACTTTGGCTCAGCTGCGGGTGGGACTGACCGCTGAGGCGTGACGAGCGAGCTCCCGGAGTGGCCGACCGAGGCACGAGGTCGTCCGCGCAGGGAGCGAGGAGGAACGCCGACCAGAGGATGCGAGGCGTAGGAGGGGGGAGTGGTCGCCGGATGTCCGGCGGACCCGCCGCTACTTCATGGCGAGTGCGACCACTCCCACGATCACCACCAGGACCACGATCACACCGATGATCAGGCCCGCGCGGCTGCGGCCCTGGGCACGCTGCACCTGCACGGCGGGCGGCTGCTCGTCGACGAAGGCGCGGAACATCTGGGTGCTGCCGGCCGGGTCGTAGTTGTTGTCAGGGTTGGGCGAGGAGTTCGACATGCCGCCTGACCCTAGCGTGTCGGCGGAATAACCCGCACCCCCCGGCTGTTGCATCAGCACATGGCACGTATCGGCAACTCGGCGCTCGACGTCTTCCCCCTGTCCCTCGGCGGCAATGTCTTCGGCTGGACGGCCGACGAGGCGCAGTCCTTCGCCGTCCTCGACGCGTACACCGCGCACGGCGGCGACTTCATCGACACCGCGGACGTGTACTCGGCCTGGGTGCCGGGCAACTCCGGTGGCGAGTCGGAGACCATCATCGGTGCGTGGCTGGCCCGCCGCGGCCGCCGCGACGACGTGGTGATCGCCACGAAGGTCGGCAGCCACCAGGACTTCAAGGGGCTGCGGGCCGACACCATCAAGCGGGGCGCCGAGGCGTCGCTGCGCCGGCTCGGCGTCGACCACATCGACCTCTACTACACGCACCGCGACGACCCCGAGGTGCCGGTCGAGGAGATCATCACCGCGCTGGACGCCCTCGTGCGGGAGGGCAAGGTCCGGGCGATCGGCGCCTCCAACATCTCGGCCGAGCGGCTGGCCGCCTCGCTGGACTTCTCCGAGCGCGAGGGCCTGGCGCGGTACGAAATCATCCAGCCCAAGTACAACCTGGTCGAGCGCGACGAGTTCGAGGGCCCGCTGGCCGACCTGGTGGCGGCCCGCGGCCTGTCCACCGCCCCTTACTACGGGCTCGCCTCCGGCTTCCTCACCGGCAAGTACCGCTCGGGCGCCACCGAGGTCTACAGCGCCCGCGCCGAGCGCGCCGCGGGCTTCCTCGACACGGAGAGCGGCCCGAAGGTGCTGGCCGCGCTGGACGAGATCGCCGCCGCCCACGACGCCGAGGTCGGCACGGTCGCGCTGGCCTGGCTGGCCGCGCAGCCGACGGTGGTCGCGCCGATCGCCAGCGCGCGTACGGCCGAGCAGGTGCCGGCGCTGACCGCCGTGGCCGAGCTGAAGCTCACCGACGCGGAGGTGGCGGCGCTGACCGCCGCGGCGTCCTGACCGCCACGTCGTCCTGACCACTGTGCTGTCCTGACCACCACGTCGTCCTGACCACCCTCTGACGGCGGCCGCTCCAGGCACCCCTTCCCGCGCGCCTCCTCTTCCCGCACACCTTCCCGCGCGCCCTTCCCGCACCAGCGTTCGCCCGCTCCCGCCACGGGGGCGGGCGATTGCTCTGTCGTGACCTTGCTCTCAGTCGGCCCACAGCACTTGTGTCATACAACCATTTCCTCCTATGGTTGCTTCAGGCAACCAAGAGGAAGGCTGGCGAACCGAGCCGATGGCGACACCCACCCCGACCGCCGAGACGTCCGCACCCATGTCGCACCGCCAGATCATGGAGGCGCTGTCCGGTCTGCTGATCGGCCTGTTCGTGGCGATCCTGTCGTCGACGATCGTCTCCAACGCCCTGCCGCGCATCCTCTCCGACATCGGCGGCGGCCAGAGCGCGTACACCTGGGTGGTCACCGCCTCGCTGCTCGCGGTCACCGCGACCACGCCGATCTGGGGCAAGCTCTCCGACCTGTTCAGCAAGAAGCTGCTGATCCAGCTCGCGCTGGTGATCTACGTGACCGGGTCGATGGTCGCGGGGCTGTCGAACAGCCCGGGCATGCTGATCGCCTGCCGGCTGGTGCAGGGCATCGGCGCGGGCGGGCTGTCCGCGCTCACCCAGGTGATCATGGCGGCGATGATCTCGCCCCGGCAGCGCGGCCGGTACAGCGGCTACCTCGGCGCCACCTTCGCGGTCGCCACCGTCGGCGGACCGCTGGTCGGCGGGGTGATCGTCGACTCCGCGCTGGGCTGGCGCTGGTGCTTCTACGTCGGGGTGCCGTTCGCGATCATCGCGCTGGTGGTCCTGCAGAAGACGCTGCACCTGCCGGTGGTCAAGCGGCAGGTACGGATCGACTGGGCGGGCGCCTTCTTCATCACCGCCGCCGTGTCGCTGCTGATGGTGTGGGTCTCGCTGGGCGGCCAGAACTACCCGTGGATGTCCACCCAGACCTATGTGATGGTGCCGCTCGCGCTGCTGCTCGGCCTGGTCTTCATCTTCGTCGAGACCCGGGCCGCCCAGCCGATCGTGCCGCTGCGGCTGTTCCGCAGCGCGACGATCACCCTCACCTCCTTCGCCAGCCTCTTCGTCGGCGTGGCGATGTTCGCGGGCACGGTGTTCCTCAGCCAGTACTTCCAACTCGCCCGCGGCAAGACCCCGACCGTGTCCGGGCTGATGACCATCCCGCTGATCGGCGGGCTGTTCGTGGCCTCGATGGTCAGCGGCCGGATCATCACCCGCACCGGCCGCTGGAAGGTCTTCCTGGTCGCCGGCGGCCTGCTGGTCACCGCGGGCTGCGCCCTGCTCGGCACGATCCGCCACGACACCGCGTATCCCGAAGTGGCGCTCTACATGGCGCTGCTGGGCCTGGGCATCGGCATGATGATGCAGAACCTGGTGCTCGCCGTGCAGAACCAGGTGACGGCGGCCGACCTCGGCTCGGCCAGTTCGCTGGTCACCTTCTTCCGCTCGCTGGGCGGCGCGATCGGCGTCACCGCGCTCGGCGCGGTGCTCGGCAACCGGGTCACCCACTTCACCTCCACCGGCCTGGCCGCGCTGCACATCAAGGCCACTGGGGCCGACGGCTCCGGCGGCATCCCCGACGTCGACAAGCTGCCCGCGCCGGTGCGCGGCGTGGTGGAGGGCGCCTACGGCCACGGCGTCGGCGACGTCTTCCTGTACGCGGCCCCGTTCGCGCTGATCGCCTTCCTGCTGGTGGTCTTCGTCAAGGAGGTGGCACTGCGCGACCGCAGCGGGTTGCAGCAGGCCGTGAAGACCGCCGAGGCCCCGGCGCGGGTGGGCGACGGCCAGGCGGGGTAACCGAGCAGGTAGCGCACAGCACAGCGCCCCGGCAGGGGCGACAACTCCCGGTCGTACGGCCCGCACCCGCAGCGGAGAGGTCCGGTACGCACGACACGGGTCAGGGTTCCGGCGGCGACCGGAGCAGGGGACGGCCGAGGCCGCCGCCGGGACCCGCACTTCCTTCACGGACCGCACCGCGCGGCGACGTAAGGTGCCGTCATGGCTCCCAACATCGCCACCACCACCAAAGTCGGCCTCGACGAACTGCTGGAGTTCATCCGGCCGCGGCACCACGCCATCCTGCTCACCACCCGCGCGGACGGCCGCCCGCAGGGTTCGCCACTCACCTGCGGGGTGGACGACTCCGGGCGGATCGTGATCTCGACCTACCCCGAGCGGGCCAAGGCCCGCAACGTCAAGCGCGACCCGCGAGTCAGCGTGATCGTGCTGTCCGACTCCTTCGGCGACGCGTGGGTCCAGGTCGACGGCAGCGCCGAAGTACTGGACATCCCCGAGTCCGTGGAACCCCTGGTGGAGTACTTCCGGAACATCTCCGGCGAGCACCCCGACTGGGCGGAGTACCGCGAGGCCATGGTCCGGCAGGGCAAGTCCATCATCCGCGTCACCCCCGAGCGGTGGGGGCCGATCGCGACCGGTGGCTTCCCGGCCCGCCTCGCCTGAGGACGAGGACGAGGACGCGCACGAACACGCGCGCGAACACCAGCGAGCCCGCGGACCGGCTGGACCGGTCCGCGGGCTCGGGCTTGCGGGCGTCCTACTTCGGCGCCGTGAGGTCGTAGACGGTCGTGCTGCCCACGGTCTTGGCGGTGAAGTGGGACTCGACCCACGAGCTGATGGCGGAGGACGCGTTGCTGCCGCCCATCGAGCCGCCGCCCATGCCGCCGCCGCCGATGAAGTAGTGGATACGGCCCTGGGCCACGTACTTCTCGAACTGGGCGAGGGTGGGTGACGGGTCGGAGCCGTTGAAGCCGCCGATGGACATCACCGGCTTCTGGGTGGCCAGTTGGTAGCTCGCCTGGTTCTGCGAGCCGATGGCGGCCGCGACCCAGGTGTAGTCGCCGGCGTTCTTCAGCAGCAGGGACTTCACGGCGGAGCTGACCTGGGCGCCGTCGAGCAGGCCGCCCATGCCGCCTGCGCCGCCCCGGCCGTTCCCGCCGCCGAAGCGGGACTCACCGGTGGTGCCGCCCGGGAAGCCGTTCGTGCCCTGCCCGGGCAACTGGCCCTGGGACCCGCCCTGGCCGGGCGCCTGGCCCTGCCCGCCCTGGCCCTGACCCTGACCGGGCGCCTGGCCCTGGCCGAACCCGCCGGTTCCGCCCATACCGCCCGTACCGCCCGTACCGCCGCCGGGGAACGTGCCGGTCGGCGGGGTGCCGCCCATCCGGCCCATGCCGCCACGGCCGCCGCCCCCGCCGGGGAACCCGCCCATGCCGCCCTGCACGGAGGGCCCCGCGGTCACGATGGACCCCTGGTGCCCGGTGCTCACGGTGTCGAGGGTGTACGCCACCGGTCCGCCCAGGACCGCGGCGATACCGACCACGGCCGACAGCACCGTCAGCCGGGCGCCGGCCCGCGCGGTGGCCATCCCCGGGAGCGCGCCCGCGAGCAGCGCCAGCGCGGCCACCGCTCCGGCCACGACCAGCGCGGTACGCAGCCACGGGTGCCAGTCGGGGCTGCGGTGCAGCAGGGTGTACGCCCACACGGACGTGCCCGCGACCGTGACCGCCAGGACCGAGGCGGCCGCGATGTGGGTCCGCCGCTGCCACAGCAGGGAGGCGCCCATCCCGACCAGCGCCGCGATGTACGGCGCGAGCGCGATGTTGTAGTACTGGTGGAAGATGCCGGACATGTAGCTGAACGTCGCGAAGGTCATCAGCAGCGCGCCGCCCCAGACCAGGAACGCCGCCCGGGTCGCCGAGGTGCGGCGGGCCTTCCGGGTGATCCACACCCCCGCGATCAGCATCACGAACGCGGCCGGCAGCAGCCAGGAGATCTGCCCGCCCATCTCGGAGTTGAAGAGCCGGCCGATCCCGGTCGCGCCCCACATGCCGCCGCCGTTGCCGACGCCGCCTCCCCCGCCGCCGCCGACACTGCCGGTCTCGTCGCCGGTGATCCGGCCGAAGCCGTTGTACCCGAAGGTCAGCGACAGGAAGCTGTTGTCCTGGGAGCCGCCGATGTACGGCCGCGAGGACTTCGGCCACAGCTCGACGATCGCCACCCACCAGCCGCCCGCGAGCACCATCACACCGCCGGCGTACAGCAGTTGGAGCAGGCGGCGGCGCAGCGGGGTGGGCGCGCAGACCGCGTAGACCACGGCGAGCGGCGGCAGGATCAGCCACGCCTGGAGGGTCTTGGTGAGGAACGCGAAACCGAAGACGGCGCCGGCCAGCAGCAGCCACTTGGTACGGGCGTCCTCGATGGCGCGCAGCACGAGGTAGATCGCCGTGACCATGAGCAACGCCAGCAGCGCGTCAGGGTTGTTGAAGCGGAACATCAGCGCGGCGACCGGGGTGAGCGCGAGCACCGCGCCCGCGGTCAGGCCCGCGCCCGGCCCGAACCGCCGCCGTACCGCCGCATACAGGACGCCGACGGTGGCCACGCCCATCAGCGCCTCGGGCACGAGGATCTGCCACGAGCCGAGGCCGAACAGCCGTACCGACAGGCCCATCGGCCACAGCGCGGCGGGGGGCTTGTCGACGGTGATCGAGTTCGCCGCGTCGGAGGAGCCGAAGAAGAACGCCTTCCAGCTCTGGCTGCCCGCCTGGACGGCGGCGGAGTAGAAGGAGTTGGCGTATCCGGAGGCGCCCAGGTCGTAGAGGTAGAGCACCAGGGTGGCAGCCAGCAGGGCGAGGAAGGCCGGGCGGGCCCAGGTCGGGTCCTCCGGGCGGCCGCGCCAAGTGCGGTGCAGCAGGCGCCGGGTGGAGCGGGCCGACCGCGCGGTGACCGAACTGTCGGCGGCCTGACCGTCGGCCGGGGGGCCGTCGATGGCGTGGGGCGGGCCGCCGGGGGCGGCGACAGGACCGGGTGCGGGGCCGGGCAGGCCGGCCACGCCGTCCAGCGCGTGTGCGTCGCTCGGGGAGGTCATCGGGCGCTCCTCAGGTCGTGGTCGTCGCGGTCGTCGAAGTCGTCGAAGTCCGCCTGGCCGGCAGGGTCGGCACGGTCGGTACGGTCGGTACGGTCGGCTCGTCCCTCGTGGTCGCCGGGGGCGGCCACGACGGCACGGCTCTCGGGGGCGGTGCCGGCGTCGCGGCCGTACTGGTCGGTGCGGTCGGGGAAGAGCCAGGCGCGGAAGAGCAGGAAGCGCAGCACCGTGGCGGCGAGGTTCGCCGCGACCAGGACGGCGAGTTCGGTGCGGTGCGCGGGGTGCGGCGCCGCGGTGTGCAGGGCGGCGAGCGAACCGCTGGTCAGCGCGAGGCCGATGGCGAACACCACCAGCCCCTGGGCCTGGTGGCGGACCGCCCGGGCCGGGCCGCGCACCCCGAAGGTGAGCCGCCGGTTGGCGGCGGTGTTGCCGAGCGCGGACAGCAACAGGGCCAGCGCGTTGGCGAGTTGGGAGTCCATCGCGCCGCGGAAGAGGAAGTACAGCGCGAGGTAGACGACCGTGCTCAGCACGCCGATCGCGCAGAACCCGACCAGCTGGCGGGCCAACCCGGGCGGCACGCCAGGCAGTTCGCGGTCGCGCGGGTCCTCCCCGAACGGCCTGCGCAGCCGGTCGAGCGCGAGCCGCCCGGTGGCCAGCGCCCGGCCGACCCGCCAGACGCCGCGCAGGTCGGCGGTGGCGGTCCGCACCAGGTCCACGCTGCTGTTCGGGTCGTCGATCCAGTCCACCGGCACCTCGTGGATGCGCAGCCCGGCGCGTTCGGCGAGCACCAGCATCTCCGTGTCGAAGAACCAGCCGGCGTCCTCCACCATCGGCAGCAGGCGCTGCGCGACGTCCGCGCGGATCGCCTTGAAGCCGCACTGCGCGTCGGAGAAGTGCGCGGCGAGCGAGCCACGCAGGATCAGGTTGTAGGTACGGGAGATGAACTCCCGCTTGGCGCCGCGCACCACCCGCGAGGACTGCGCGAGGCGCGAGCCGATCGCGAGGTCGGAGTGGCCGGAGATCAGCGGGGCGACCAGCGGCAGCAGGGCGTTGAGGTCGGTGGACAGGTCCACGTCCATGTACGCCAGCACCGGCGCGTCCGAGGCGGTCCACACGGTGCGCAGCGCCAGCCCGCGCCCCTTCTGCTCCAGCCGGAACGACTCGACCTCGGGCAGCTCGGCGGCGAGCCGCGCGGCGATCGCGGGGGTCCGGTCGGTGCTGGCGTTGTCGGCGATGGTGATCCGGAACGGGTACGGGAACGTGTCGACGAGGTGCGCGTGCAGCCGGCGCACGCCGGGGCCGAGGCCGGCCTCCTCGTTGTAGACGGGGACGACGACGTCGAGCACGGGCGCGACGGGCACAGGGGGCACGCGTGGTGCGCCGGTGGTCGGGTGGGTCGCGGCGTCGGACGGATGTACTGCGGCCGTGACCGGCAGGTGCCGACGGGCGGGCAGATTGCCGAGAGTGGTTCGCATGCCACGAGCCTCGACAACGGTCCTGTCATGGTGATGTGTCGAGGCTGAGCAGCACCTATGAGTCTGTTGGTGCGGGTGGGATGTGCGTGCCATGCGTCACCCGTGAGGCGCGGGCGGGCGGCCCGACGGCACCCCGCGCGGCCGCTGCGGGGGGCGCGGACACGGCCGGACCGGGTGCGGCCGTACCGGGTACAGCTGATCCCGGCGCACCTGAACCCGGCCCGCCCGCTTCCGGCCCGCCCACTCCCGGCGCTTCGCCTTTCGCGGGCACCTCGGTGGCGGGCAGCATGACGGTGAAGACCGTACGGCCCGGGACGGACGCGACCTCCACGGTGCCGCCGTGCGCGGCGACCACCGAGTGCACGATGGCCAGGCCCAGTCCCGTGCTGCCCGCCGAGCGGGAGCGGGAGGCGTCGCCGCGGGCGAACCGCTCGAAGACGTGCCGGCGCAGTTCGGGCGGGATGCCGGGGCCGTCGTCCTGGACCTGGAGCACGACGTCGGACGGGCGGCGCAGCACCCGCGCGGTGATGGTCGTGCCGGGCGGGGTGTGGGTGCGGGCGTTGGCGAGGAGGTTGGTGAGCACCTGCTGAAGGCGCGGCGCGTCGCCGTGCACGGTCGCGGGCTCGTCGGGCAGTTCCAGCCGCCAGTCGTGGTCGCGGCCGGCCGCGCGGGCGTCGCTGACCGCGTCCACCACCAGCGGGGACAGGTCGGTCTCGGTCCGGTCGACCGGGCGGCCCGCGTCGAGCCGGGCCAGCAGCAGCAGGTCCTCGACGAGCGTGGTCATCCGGGCCGCCTCGGACTCGATCCGGCCGAGCGCGTGCCGGGTGTCGGGCCCGACCGGCTCCTGGCCGCGGCGGGTCAGCTCGGCGTAGCCGCGGATGGAGGCGAGCGGGGTGCGCAGTTCGTGGCTGGCGTCGGCGACGAAGCGCCGGACCCGGGTCTCGCTCTCCTGGCGGGCGTGCAGCGCGGAACCGACGTGCCCGAGCATCCGGTTGAGGGCGGCGCCGACCTGGCCGAACTCGGTGCGCGGGTCGGTGTCCGACTCCGGCACCCGGCTCAGCGGGGCCACCTCACCGCGGTGCAGCGGCAGTTCGGCGACCCGGGTGGCCGTGGCGGCGACCCGGCGCAGGGGTTGCAGGGCGATCCGCATCAGCGCGGCGCCGGCCAGCCCGGCCGCGACGAGCCCGGCGGCGGCGACCGAGACCTCCACCCACAGGAGGGTGGACAGGGTGTCCTCGGTGCCCGCGGTGCTCAGGCCGACCAGGATGGTGCTGCCGTCGTCGGCGGGCGCGGCCGACTCGACCCGGTAGTCCCCGAGGCCGGGGACGGTCACGTTGTGCGGCTTGCCGTCGTGCGGCACGCCGGCGAAGGCCGCGGCCTGCTTCGCGGTGAGGTCGTCGGCGACGAGCTGGCCGGTGCTGGGGCTGGTGGCGCTGACCGCGGCCTCGGTGACGGTGCCGGTGGAGCTGACGGTCGCGGCGACCGTCTCGCCCGGCTGGCCACCGCCGGCGAGGAAGACGAAGGGGATGCTGCGGGGCATGTCGGTGGCCCTGCCGTGGCCGGTCGGCCCCAGCGCGCCCCGGTCGCCGGGGGCGCTCTGGCCGGGGGTGGCCTGGTCGGGGCGCGGGCCGTCGGCGCGCACCGCCGTGTCGTGCACCTTGGCGTCCAGCTGCCCGTACAGGAAGTCGTGCAGCGCGAATATCGTGACCGCGCCGATCACCGCGCAGACCACCGCGACCAGCGCGACGCAGGAGGCGACCAGGCGGCGGCGCAGGGACCAGCGGCCCGGCGCCCAGCGCCCGCGGTGCGGCCGGCCGCGCGGGCGGGGGGGCGCCGTCGCACCGGGGGCGCGGGTCGAGCCGGTGCCGGGGGTCGCGCCGTGGCCCGTGCCAGGCCCCGCGCCGGGGCCCGGTCCGGCCTGCGGGGCCGGGCCGTCCGCGTGGGGTGCGGTCGGTGCGGGGCGGGTCACACCGGTTCGCCCGGCTTGATGAGGTAGCCGGCGCCGCGCCGGGTGTGGATCATCGGCGAGCGGCCGGCGTCGATCTTGCGGCGCAGGTAGGAGATGTACAGCTCGACGACGTTGGCCTGACCGCCGAAGTCGTACGACCAGACCCGGTCCAGGATCTGCGCCTTGCTCAGCACCCGGCGCGGGTTGCGCATGAGGTAGCGGAGCAGCTCGAACTCGGTCGCCGTGAGGTGGATGTTGTCGCCGCCGCGGCTGACCTCGTGGCTGTCCTCGTTCAGGACGAGGTCGCCGACGGCGAGCACGGACTCGTTGCGGATGGCGGCGGCGCCGGAGCGGCGCAGCAGTCCGCGCAGGCGGGCGACGACCTCCTCCAGGCTGAACGGCTTGGTCACGTAGTCGTCGCCGCCGGCGGTGAGCCCGGCGATCCGGTCCTCGACCGCGTCCTTCGCGGTGAGGAAGAGCACGGGCACGTCGGGGGTCTGGCGGCGCAGCCGGGCGAGCACTTCGAGCCCGTCCATGTCCGGGAGCATCACGTCGAGCACCACCGCGTCGGGGCGGTTCTCACGGGCGGAACGCAGCGCGCTCGCGCCGTCACCCTCGGTACGGACCTGCCAGCCCTCGTAGCGCAGGGCCATCGAGAGCAGGTCGGCGAGCGGGGCCTCGTCGTCCACCACGAGGACGCGGACCGGGGAGCCGTCCGGGCGGGCGAGGTCGCCGGCCGGGGCGGACGCGGGGGCGGTGTGGGTCGCGGGGGCGGCGGGGTGGGTGGAGCGGGTGGCCGCCGATGAAGTGGAAGGCATACGGGACACCCTGTGCACCGGCTATGAGAGGAGCCTTAATCCGTTTCTGTGAAAACTCTGAGAATCCGGTGACGGTGGAGTAAAGCGGGGCAGGGGTGCACCAGCCGGTGGACGGGGGGAGGCAGGGGCGGGGACGGGCCGCGCACGTACGCGGGCGTACCGGCGCGGCCGCCTACCGGCGTATCGGCGTACCGGCGCGGGCGCTTACCGGCGTACCGGCGTACCGGCGCCCCCTTGCGGCCGCCCCACCCCGCGATGGTACGAAGGTACGAAGTCGACTGGCTGACAGCCATGATGACGTCACGTCACGAACGGGGGCAGGTCACACGATGCAGGGTGGAGTCGGACTGACGGCATATCTCGTCAACGAGTCGCGGGCCCGCCGGCCCGACCTCGCCCAGGACGGGCCGGCGGCCGCGTGGATTCCCGAGGGGGAACGGCCGGGCGTCAAGGCGCTGTGGCAGGAGTTCGCCGACGCCGTCTACCCGCACGACGACCTGGTGGTCTCGCTCCGCGGCCGGTTCATCGCGGACACCCTCGCCGAGGCGCTGCGGGCCGACCCGGACACGGTGCTGGTGGTGTGCGGCGCGGGCTTCTCGTCGTACCCCTGGCTGCTGCGCTTCCCGGTCGCGGTCGAGGTGGACCTGCCGCACATGGCCGAGGCGAAGCGGCTGCGCGCGGCCGAGCTGACCGCCGACGGGACGCTGCCGGTGCGCGACGTGCGGCACATCGGTGCCGACCTGGCCGTGCCCGCGGACCGCGCCGCGGTGGCGGAGCAGGTGCGGGCGGTCGCGGCCGGTCGGCCGGTCGCGTACGTCGTCGAGGGCGTCGTCTTCTACCTGCCGCCCGCCGACGCGCGTGCGGTGGTGACGCTCGGCGCGGAGTTCGGCACGACCGCCGTCACCGCGGTGAGCTACTGGCCGGCGGCGGCCTCGGGCAGCGTGGTGCTGGCCGAGCAGCGCGCCTGGTTCCGCAGCAGGTCCGTCCCGGAGGAGGCGAGCCACCACACGCACGCCGAGCTGGCCGCGCTGCTGGGCGCGCCCCTGGACGACCAGGGCCCGGAGGATCTGCAACGGCGTTACCTGGACCGGGTGGTGGTGCCCGAGTCCGCCCTCATCCCGGAGTACGTGGCCGTGTCCTGGGGCACCCCGGGCACGCGGGGAGCGATCGGCGCGGCAGGGCCGTCCGGAGCGGTCGCGTGAGCACCGGGGTACTCCATCTCCAGTGCCGCGCCTACCCGTTGCACCACCGCACCCCGACCACCTCGCTCGACGCCTTCACCGTGCCCGGCCACGGCGAGTTACAGCCGGTCCTCGGCAGCCTGCGCTCCCTCGCCTACAACCCCGACATCACCGTCGAGTTGGACATGACCGGCATGATCCGACCGGCCATCGCGCTGCCCGGGGTGGAGGTCGTCGCCTGCCACGCCCGCGTCCTGGCCGCCGGCACCATCCTGGTGGTCTACGCGCTGCGCCACGAGCAGGACCTGCGCGCGTTGGACCTGCTCGAACTCGACGCCCTGGACGCCGACATCAACCGGGTCCTGCGCGAGACCGACGCGCCGATCCTGTCCGCCGTGCTGTCCGCCGCCGTCAGCAGCGGGCTGCTCCGCAGCATCGCGCTGCGCCCCGACCTGGCGGTGGCCGGCCCGAGTTCACCGATCGACCGCCGATCGGCCCGCTACAACGCGCACTTCGTCGGCCAGGACCCGCCATGGCAGCCGGACTCCCGCGTGCCCGCGGTCTCTTCGGGCCCGGACTGCCGCATCCTGCTGCCGTACACCTACGCCTGGGACCGCGACCCGGACACCGCGCTGGCCGAGCTGCTGACGATGACCGAGCCGACCGACATCGCGGTCGCGCAGCAGTCCCTGCTCGCCGGGGCGCTCATCGCCGGCCGCTGGGTGCTCGGCGACCTGGCGCACGCGCACCCCGCCAACACCGGCGTGCACGCCTTCCGCCGCTTCCTCGACGGCCTGTGGGCCGACTTCCACCACCTCGACAGCTACCGCGTGGAGTCCTCCCAGGCGCACCGCGCGAGCTACCTGGCCGCGCGGCAGACCATCGGCCTCGATGACACGCAGGAGCGCGCCGACAAACTCCTCGGCTACGTGAGCAGTTCGCTGCTGGCCGCCGCCTCGGAGCGGGCCGAGGCCCTCGACACCCGGCTCAACCGGGTCGCCGCCGCGCTCACCGTGGTCAGCGCGGCCTCCTTCGGCCTGGACATCGCGGTGTTCGTGCTGCCGCAGGTGTCGCTGTGGACGAAGATCGCGGTCGTCGTGGGGCTGCTCGGGATGGCGGCGTCGGGGCTGGTCGCGGCGATGCTGCCGGGGGCGCTGCGCAGGTCGTTCCAGCGGCGGGACGCGACGGAGGCGCCGGCCGGACCGAACGGACCGAGCGGACCGAGCGGACCGAACGGGCCCGCACCGGTGTCGACGGTGGTGGCGGCGGGTGCGGGCGTGGCGGCGGCGGGCGCGGCGGCAGCGGCGGTCGGGGCCGCGGCCGTCGAGGCCGTGACGGCTCCGACTGCCCTGCCGGCCACCGCGGTTGGGCCGACGGGGACGGTCGGTACGGTCGAAGGAGGCGGCGGCGCGGCGCCGGGTGCCGCGGGCGACGCGTCCGGGGTGCCGCAGCAGCCGGGTCAGTCCTCCGGCTCGTAGTACGCCATCAGCGCCGTGAAGTGGGCCAGCCACGCGGTGAGTTCGGCCGGGTCACGGGTACCGACCTCGCAGGAGTGGATGCTTCCGTCGTTCAGCGCCACCGCCACCAGCAGCACATGGCCACGCCCGGTGGCCCGTTCGCACCAGGCGGTGTGGATCGCCGGCCAAGGGAACTCCGCGACACGGCCGTTGACCCCGAGGGAGATGCCGTCGGCGTCGGCGACGACCGCGTTCTTACGGTCCATGGCGAGGAACTCGGGCGCGTCGGGCGGGACTTGGTCCACGGGCGGCCCGGCGTACCCGGTGCCGGGAGCCGCGAGGGGCATGGGCACGGCGGCGGGGAACGGCGGCGGTGCGGCATAGCCGTAGCCGGCCGCGGGGGCGTACGGCGAGGGCGGGGCGTACGGCGAGGGCGGCAGCGGGGCGGAGGGCACGGGAGGCGCGGGGGCGTAGCCGGGCATCGGGGGAACCGGCGGGAGGGATACGGCGGCGGCGACCGGGGCCGGACCCGTACCGGTACCCGTACGTGCGTCCGTGACGGCCACGCCCGGCGCCACGTCAGCCGGGTCCGCCGCGTCAGCCACGTCAGCCACGTCCGCCGGGTCCGAGGGGTCCACCGGGTCGAGCCAGTCCAGCAGCCGGTCCGTATCCGGCCTGCGCGCCGGCTCCTTGTCCAGGCAGGCCGCCACGATCGGCCGCAACCGCTCGGGCACCGCGCTGAGATCGGCCTCGTGGTGCACCGAGCGGTACATCAGCGCGACCGGGGTGCCGCCGCCGAACGCGGAGCCGCCCGCGGCCGCGACCAGTACCGCGCCGAGCGCGAACACATCGGCGGCAGGACCGACTTCGCGCCCCTCCGCCTGCTCGGGCGCGAGGAACCCGGGGGTGCCGAAGGCCGTGCCCGTCACCGTCAGCCGGGTGTTCTCCACCGCCCGCGCGATGCCGAAGTCCAGCACCCGCGGCCCGTCCTCGGCCATCACGATGTTCGCCGGCTTCAGGTCCCGGTGCACCAGCCCGCAGCGGTGGATCGCCTGCAACGCCTCGGCGAGCGCCGCCCCCAGCCCGCGCAGCCGCGCCTCGTCCATCGGCCCCTGCTCCGCCACCAGCCGCGCGAGCGTCGGCCCCGGTACGTACGCGGTCGCCAGCCACGGCGCCTCCGCGTCCGGGTCCGCGTCCACCACCTGCGCGGTGTGGAACCCCCCGACGCTGCGCGCCGCCGCCACCTCCGCCCGGAACCGCTCCCGGAACACCGCGTCCGCCGCCAGCTCCGACCGGGCCACCTTCACCGCCACCAGCCGCCCGCCGCGCGACCTGGCCAGCCACACCACCCCCATGCCGCCCTCGCCGAGCCGCCGCACCACGCTGTACCCACCAATGCGTTCCAACTCCGACTCCCGCCCCCAAGCCGCCGACCAGCCGCCCCCACCCTCCCAGAGACCGCCGCCCGCCCCCAACCCGATCACGGCACCGGGACCGGCACCGGGACCGGCACGACGGCGGCGAGCTGCGCGGAGGTGTGCCATCGTGGTGGCCATGGGGGGCTTCACCGGGGCGTACGTCGTCCGGCACGGCTGGACACGTGCCGGAGCGAGCTGGTTCGCGGTCACGGCCCTGCTGATCGGGGTGGGCTTCCTCCCGCACGTGGAACCCCCGGACCTGGACCACATCGAGCTGGTGTTCAGCCCGTTCGCGCTGTGGACCGCGGCGGTCTGCTCCAGTCGCCGCAAGGCCGTCCGGGTGGACAAGCGGGGCATCACGCTCCACCGCCTCCTGCCCTTCCGCGCACCGGAGTTCGTGCCCTGGGCCGACGTGGTGGCGGTGGACTGGTCGGGCGACGACCACTTCTGGGGCCGCACCAGCAGCTTGACGGTGCACCGCCGCGCCGCCCGTCCGGTCCCCGCCCTTCCCCCGGTTCCCGGTCTGGAAGAGCTGGACGCCTACCTCGCCACCCAGGTCGACCCCGGCGACGCCGCCGCCTTCCGGGGCGTCGTGCGGCTCGGGCGCGGCACCACCCTGAGCGACCTCGATCCGGTCCGGCTGGCCACGGCGATGGCCGTGCTGGCGCCGGAGGTCCGCAGGTTCGGCGATCTCGGCGACGTACCGTGCCCGGGGGCAGCCCCGGCGCGACCGACCGACCCTCTACCGTAGGAGCCGGAACGAGAGGACTGGCCCCATGAACACCTTCCCGGCCGACCGGACCTTGCGGATCGGCACCCGTAGTTCACCGATGGCGCTGGCCCAGGCCAACCTCGTGGCCGACCTCCTGCGCAAGGAACAGCCGGGTCTCCAGGTCGAGTTGGTGCCCGTCACCACCGAGGCGGACCGCTGGCACGGCGACCTGTCCAAGCTCGGCGGGAAGGGCCTGTTCGTCAAGCAGATCGACGTCATGCTCCAGCGCGGCGAGGTCGACCTGGCCGTCCACTGCGTGAAGGACGTCCCCGGCGACACCCCGCTGCCCGAGGGCCTGGTCTTCGCCGCCCACCTCCCGCGCGACGACGTCCGCGACGTCCTCCTCTTCCCCGAGGGCTCCGAGCTGCGGACCCTCGACGACCTCCCGGCCGGCGCCACCGTGGCGACCTCGGCCGTACGCCGCAAGGCCCAACTCCACCGGCTCCGCCCGGACCTCGACGTCGTCCGGGTACGAGGCGCCGTCGGCACCCGCATCGACACGCTCGACGGCAGGAAGCAGTCCGGCAGCCGGCCGGACGCCATGATCCTCGCGTCCTCCGGCCTGGCCCGGCTGGAGCTGACCCACCGCGGCCGCCAGGTCTTCACCGTCCAGGAGATCCTCCCGGCCGTCGGCTCGGGCGCCCTCGGCCTGGAGTGCCGCCACGACGACGGCCCCACCGCCGGCCTGCTGTCCCGCCTCGACCACGAGCGGACGACGGCCGAGATCACCGCCGAACGCGCCATGCTGGGCGACCTGCGCGGCCACTGCAACAGCCCCATCGCCGGCCACTGCACCACCGCGCCCGACGGAGCGCTCACCCTGCGCGGCATGGTCTTCTGCGCCGACGGCTCCACCTCCGTCCACACCCACCTCACCGCCCGCTCCACCGACAGCCCCGCCACCCTCGGCGCCCGCGCCGCCGCGGACCTCCTCCAGCAGGGCGCCGCCGACATCATCCTCGCCATTCCCCACTGACCCGGGCTGATCCGGCCTGACCCGGGGCTGGGTTCGGGGCCTGGTCGGGGCCGGGTCGGGCTCCTTACGCGGGCTCGTCCGCGGGGCCTTCGGCGTACGGGGCCGCGGCACCCGCGTAGCGCCGGGCGAGCGTGGCGCAGGCTCGCCGCAGGGCCGGCGGTCCGACGACGTGCAGGTCCGCGTCGAAGCGGCCCAGGCCGGCGGCGAGGGCGGTCCAGGACCACGACCCGGCGACGAGCCGGCACCGCGCGGGGCCGAGGGGTTCGACCGTGCCGTCGTCGGCGTACGGGGCGACCTTCGTGGCGGGGAGGTCGATGACGACCTCGCCCTGGCAGGGCCAGGCGGCGCCGGTGCCGTCCGACCCGCGGAACCGGCCGGCGACGAACGTGGATACGTCGTGGCCCGGCACCTGGCGCGGGGCGAAGCGCGGGCCCGTCGGCGCGCGGGGGGTCAGGTGGTCGGTGCGGAAGGTCCGCCAGTCGTCGCGGTCGAGGTCCCAGGCCAGCAGGTACCAGCGGGTGCGCCAGGCCACGAGGTGGTGCGGCTGCACCCGGCGCCGCTGCGGTGCGGCGTCGCGGTGCGGGGCGTAGTCCAGGCGCAGTTCCTCATGGCGCTGGATCGCGGCGCTCAGGACGGTGAGCACCTCCAGGTCCTCGGCCGGCGCCGAGGTCTCCGGTCCAGACGGTCCAGCCGACCCAGGCGGCCCAGGCGGCCCGGCCACGGTGACGTGGAGCGCGTCGACGCGTTGCCGCAGGCGCGGGGGCAGCACGTGCCGGATCGTCGCGAGCGCCCGGCCGGCGTCCTCCGCGAGCGCGCGGTGCGCGGTGGTCTGAAGGGCGACCGCCAGCGCGATGACCTGCTCGTCGTCGAAGAGCAACGGCGGCAGGTGCGCCCCGGGCTCCAGGCGGTATCCGCCGGCGGGTCCCTTGGCCGCGGCGACCGGATAGCCCAGCGCACGCAGCCGGTCGACGTCGCGGCGCACCGTACGCACGGTCACCTCCAGCCGCTCGGCCAGCTCCGCGCCGCTCCACTCCCGGCGGGCCTGGAGCAGGGAGAGCAGGGTGAGGAGGCGCGAGGACGTCTTCTGCATGTCTCCATGATGGCCGCAGTAGCGGACACCACCTGTCCTCTACTGGTGCGACGGTGGATACCGAACCGCGGAGCAGGGCCTCTCACGCCGCCGCTTCGCGGTCGCCCCGGCCGGCGCGCATCCGTGCGCTTGTCCGTGCGGCTTGTCCGTGCGCACATCCCGGCACCCACCCAGGCGAGGAGCAGCCCATGTCCGTCACCACCACCACGCATCTGAACTTCCGCGGCTCGGCCCGCGAGGCGCTGGACTTCTACCGGTCCGTCTTCGGCGGGCGCACCGCCGCCGTGACCTACAGGGACGCCGGCAACGTCCAGGACGAGAGCGAGGCGGACTGGGTGATGTGGGGCGAGGTGTCCGCCGACGACGGCTTCCACGTCATGGCCTACGACGTGCCTTCGGCGATGCCGTACGAGCCGGGCGCCAACCCGTTCTTCGTGTCCGTGCGCGGTGAGGACACCGACGAGGTCAGCGCCCTGTGGCAGCGCCTGGCCGACGGCTCGACCGTGCTGCGCCCGCTGGAGCCCGCGCCGTGGGCACCGCTGTACGGCATGCTCACCGACCGCTTCGGCGTGACCTGGGTCCTGGACGTCACCGCGCCCTACACCGGCTGACCGCCACACCCGCCGCCCTCCACGTCGCCGCATCGGCACGTAGATCGCCACGCACATCGCCACACGCATCGGCACGCACATCGGCACACACATCGGCACGTACAGAAAGTGGACACGGTCATGCGCATGCGCCCGCTCGGCCGCACCGGCATCGAGGTCAGCGCCTACTGCCTGGGCACCATGATGTTCGGCCCGAACGGAAATCCCGACCACGACGCGTGCGCCCGCATCGTGCACCGGGCTCTGGACGGCGGCATCAACTTCGTCGACACGGCGGACGTCTACGGTTACAGCGAGGCCGAGCGGATCGTCGGCCGCGCCCTCAAGGGCCGTCGCGAGGACGTGGTCCTGGCGACCAAGTTCAACGGCCCCATGGGCGAGGGACCCAACAACGGCGGCAGCTCGCGCCGTTGGATCACCAAGGCGGTCGAAGGCTCGCTGCGCCGCCTGGACACCGACTACATCGACCTGTACCAGATCCATCACCCCGACCCGCGCACGGACATCGAGGAGACGCTGTCCGCGCTCACCGACCTGATCAGGGCCGGCAAGGTCCGCGCGTTCGGCTCCTCCAACCTGCCCGCGAGCGACATCGTTTCGGCCCACTGGGTCTCCGAGCGGCGCGGACTGCACCGGCTGCGCACCGAGCAGCCGACCTACTCCGTCCTCAACCGGGGCATCGAGCGTGAAGTCCTCCCCGTCGCACGCCACTTCGGCATGGGCGTGCTCGTGTGGAGCCCGCTGGCCATGGGCCTGCTCACCGGCCGGTATCGCCAAGCCCACGCGCCGAGCGGCAGTGCCCGCATGCGCTGGGTGCCCGCGCACCTGACCGACCCCCGCAAGCTCGACGCCGTCGAGCGGCTGATCCCCCTCGCCGAGCACGCCGGCCTGCCCCTGACCCATCTGGCCATGGCCTTCGCCACCGCCCACCCCGACGTCACCTCGGCCATCATCGGTCCCCGCACCCTCGACCAGCTCGACGACCTGCTGGCGGGCGCCTCGACCGTCGTGGACGACGAGGTGCTGGACCGGATCGACGAGATCGTGCCACCGGGCACCGACCTCGGCCCGGTCGACGTCGCCTACCAGCCGCCCTCACTCACCGTTCCCGACCGGCGGCGGCGCCCCACCGCGGAACGCGCGGCGGCCTGAGGAGAGCGCGAGATGGACGTCCTGACCCGGCGCGAACGCTCCGCCGTCGAGGCCGAGTCCCACCTGACAGCCGCCTTCCTCGACCAGCACCTCACCACCACCCACATCACACCGCCCGTCTGAGCCCCACCCCGAGCACCAAGGGCTTCGTGGATCACTCCACGGCGCCGGCACCCGGGCGACCGCTTTCCCGGGCCGGCCCCCGGCGCCGACCGGGCCCGTTGCCGCACTTCGCTGCCGTACGGAACGAAAGAGCCCCGCTCCGGGTGACCCGGGCGGGGCTCTGACCTGCTGTGCACTCGGCAGGATGCGAACCTGCAACCCTCGGATCAGCTCAACCGATGCAGAGGATCAGGATGCACAGGCCCTGCTGGGGGGCCGGCGTCGTCGGTGAGGTGGTGGTCGGCGGGGTGGAAGGGGTGGAGCCGGTCGGTGGGGACGTGGCGGTGGTGCCGCCTCCGGTCGTACCCGTGCTTCCACCCGTGGTCGTCGTGCCCGTGGAACCGCTCGTGCCCGTCGAACCGCTCGTGCCCGTACCGGAGTCGCCGGTCGTCGGAGCTGTGGTGGTGGACGTCTGCGGGGTCCGGCTGTGCTGGACGGAGGTCTGCCCGGTCGGGGAGCCGTCCGAGATGCGCACCGCGCCGGCGTTGTCGGTCACCGTGTGGGTGGCCTGCGCGGTCGGGTGGGACGGGGTGCCGGCGGCGTTCCGCTGCTGCGAAGCGGTGGCGTGGTGCGCGGGGGTCCCCGCCTGCTGCGGGGACACCGAGGACGGCCCGCCGTCCTGCGAGGTCTGGGTCCGCAGGTTCACCGGCGCCACCGTGTCGGACGAGGCGGTGGTCGCGCCGCCCTTGCCGTGGGCGTGCATCGACGCCACGGTCACGCCGCCGCTGAACAGCGCGAAGGCGGTGGCAACGCCCGCACGGCGCCTGCTCTTCTTCCACCGCGCCATCTGGCGGCGCCGGGCCGCGCGACCCCGGTGCAGCGTCGGCGCGATCGACGCGGGCCCGAGCACGGACTCCGCCGCCGGCTCCTCCTCGGTCTCCGCTGCCGCGGCCGGGCTGAACCCGGTGGAGGTGTACGGGGCCGGGTCGGCGTAACCGGTGGGCACGTACTCCGGCAGAGGGGCCGGCGCCGCGGAGTACCCCGCGGGCCGGAAACCGCTCGGCTCGGTGCGGCGGAGGTGACCGGTCGGGTACGCGCCGTCGCGCGGTCCACCGGCCATGGCGGCGGTCGACTCCGCCTCGGTCGCGTAGGCGCCGCAACCCGGGCACACCAGCACACCGTTGAGTATCCGTTGGCACGTGTAGCAGTAGTCCATCCGCGGTCTCCCTGTGCTGACTTCGCAGCCGAAGGCCGCCGGCATGTCCACGTTCTGCGCGCGAAGGGCAGGCGCATGACCGTAACAGCTGAAACGTCAGAGCTCGCAGAGGAGTTGTGAGGCTTTTGAAAACAAGCGTCGGCGACTCCGCCCGCCCGCAGCCACGACCCCGCGTGGCAACGGGTGGTCCGCTCGATCCGGCGCCACGGGATGGCGCCTTCCGTCCGCCGGGATCAGCGGTTGTCCGCCTGCTCGGCTTCGCCCGGTCGGGATGGCACCAGCGGGAGGAATCACGTCGGGGACTCGAACGCCCTTCCCGTGTGCATGCCCGGCAGCGTCACGAGGAGGACGTACTCCAGATGCCGCGTTGCCGGCCATGGAACCCCGCGCCCGCTTGGTGAGGCGGCTGCCGTCGAAGCGCGCCGTCGAGACAAACGTCAGAGGCCCCGTGGAGTGATCCACGGGGCCTCTGGCCTGCTGTGCACTCGGCAGGATTCGAACCTGCAACCTTCTGATCCGTAGTCAGATGCTCTATCCGTTGAGCTACGAGTGCGGGTGGCTTCGCGGCTTTTCGGGGCCGGTCGGCGTCGCGGGAACAACATTACATGAGGGGGCGCGGGAGGTGAAATCGATAAGGGAGAGGGGCGGTGAGCTGGGGAAACGCGGCGCCGTGGGGGGTGCGGGTGGTGGGGGGAAGGTGTGGAGGAGGTGCGCGGGAGAGGTGGGGCGCCCGGGGGACGGGAGCCCGGGGGGAGGTGCGGGAAAAGGAAGGAGCCCCGGCCGTGGTGGGACGGCGGGGCTCCGGGAGAGGTGGCGGAGGCGGAGGGATTTGAACCCTCGATGGACGGTAAAGCCCAAACCGCATTAGCAGTGCGGCGCCATAGACCGGACTAGGCGACGCCTCCTGGTACGTGCCCGGGTGAGCGGGCGCGTGGGGAAATGATGGCACAGCCGGGAGGGCTGCGACCAATCCGAGAGTACGGTACAAGGCCGCGACCGGGCAGAGCAAAGGGATTGGCCGGTCGGCGGGTCCCTGGACGCGCCCACGAAGGGGTGGTTGGCCGGGGGGAGGAGCGGGCCGGCGGTAGGAGAAGGGCATGCACTCTTCGCCGCTCGCCCCCCTCCGGCCCGCCCGACCGGCTCGGCCCGCCCGATGGGCCCGCCTCGCCCGCCCGGGCGCCACGGCGCTGACCGGCGCGGCCGTACTGACCGCGGCGCTGACGGGCGTCGCGTACGGCTCGGGGAACCCGCCGCACCGGCCGTCGCACCGGCCACCGGGCCCGATCGCCTCGGTGTCCCCCCACTCGGTGCCGGCCATCTGGACCTCGGAACAGCCCGGCACGAGCCTGGACGTGGCGTACGACGACGGCGCGGGCCACACCCGCAGCTACCGGCTGAGCTGCTCCCCGACACCCGCTCCTGCTCCGGCACCCGCACCCGACCCCGCCCCGGCACCCGCTCCCGCGCCCACTCCGGTGCCCGCACCCGGCCCCGACCCGACCACCGCCTGCGCTCACCTCGCCGAGATCGGCGGCCCGGTCCCCGCCGTACCCTCCGGCCAGATGTGCTCGATGATCTACGGCGGCCCGCAGTCCGCCCGGGTGACCGGCGTCTGGCAGGGACAGGCGGTGCGGGAGTCCTACCGCAGGACGAACGGCTGCGAGGTGGCCCGCTGGAACCGCATGGTCCCGGCGCTGCCCAACCCGGTGGCCGACGCCTCGCGCCAAGACGCCGCCCCCGTACGAAGCTGAACGGCACATCACGCGGAACCCGAAGACCCGCGGAACCCGAAGAACGCGAAGAACGCGAGGAACCCCGCCGGCCAGGCACGGAACCCCCGCGTTCCCGCTTTCGTGACGTACACCACACCTTCACCACACAACCCCCAACCCCCCACCCCGTGACGGCACATGACCGTCCAACGCCACAGGAGCAACCCCGACCCGTACACTCGGTCTAGTGACATGGCCCGGTGGGCGGCGGCAAGATGGGCCGCCCGTGACGTCAGCCGACAGCGCCGTACGACTCAGGTGAGTTCGTCCGGACGCCGCGCCCGACACTGCGCGCCACACCGGGTACTGCGCCACGTGTAACAGCACATGCGGTAACAGGGAGGACGCGTCTCGTGAGCAGCAGGCCATCCAGAGGCGCTGCTCGCCTCGCCTCGATACTGGACGCCCTCCCGGACGCGCTGCTGCTGGTCAACGCCAACGGCACGGTGGTCAACGCGAACGCGATAGCGCTGGAGACCTTCGAGGCGCCGGGCACGGCACTGGTCGGGCGCGGACTGCTGGACCTGCTGCCGTCGTTCGACCCGAAGCGCATCCCCGGGTCGATGCGCAGCCCGCAGGAGGCGGCGGCCGACGACACCCGGACGAAGCCGACCCGGATGCAGGCGCGCCGCACCGACGGCTCGGAGTTCCCGGCCCAGGTGACGAGCGCGAACCTGGACGACAGCCGCACCGCGTACGCGGACTTCGGCGACGGCATGCCGCACTACACCGGCGACGAACTGCTGATGCTGGTGGTGCGCGACCTGTCCGGCACCGTGGACACCGAGGCCGAACTCGCCCGCCAGCAGCGGCAGACCGAGATGATCCTGCGGGCCGCGGCCGAGGGCGTGGTCGGCGTGGACACCGAGGGCAAGATCGTGCTGGTCAACCCGTCGGCCGCGCAGATCCTCGGCCACCGGGCGACCGACCTCGGCGGCAAGGAGCTCCACCCGCTGGTGCACCACTCCCGCCCGGACGGCTCGCCGCTGGCATACGAGGAGACCCCGCTCGCCGACACGCTGCGCTCGGGCCGCAAGCACCGGGTACGCGGCCAGGTGCTGTGGCGCAAGGACGGCAGGGCGGTGCCGGTGGACCTGACCACGGCGCCGGTCCGTGACGGCGACCAACTGGTCGGCGCGGTCATGACGTTCACCGACCGGACCCAGTACGACGCGCTGGCCGCCCGCACCGGGCAGCTCCGCGCGCTGCTGGACACCTCGCTGCGCGGACCGCTGGCCGAACTGCGCGCCGAGCTGACCGGGCTCGCCGCCGACCCGGCCGGGCAGCTGTGGCCGGAGGCCAACCAGATCCTGCACCACCTCTCCGCCGGATACGCCCGGATCACCACCCTGATCGACAACGTGCTGGACTTCCAGCGGCTGGACCGCGGCGACGACAAGCTGCACCGCTCGGTGATCGGCCTGGACGAGGTGGTGGCCGCGGCCGTCGAGGGCGCGGTCGAGCTGATCGGGCCCGGCCGGGCCCAGTTCGCCGTGCACGCGGCGCCGATCGAGGCGTCGGTGGACCCTGGGCGGATGGCCCAGGCGCTCGCCCACCTCGTCGCCGACGTGGCGGGGGTGGACTCGGCGGGCAACGCGATCGCGTACGCCGGGGACTCCACCATCGTGGTCGCGGTGGCCCAGCGCGGCGACGTCGTACGCATCGACGTGCGCGGACCGAGCGCCGGCGGCGACCCGGTGCACCTGCCGCTGGCGCGCGGCGTCATCGAACGGCACGGCGGGGTGCTGCAGACCCACGAAGTGCCGGGCCAGGGCAGCGCGTACGTCCTCGAAGTGCCGCTCGGCCTCGACCCGGACACGGTGCGCGCCGCCCGGGCGGCAGCCGCGGAAGGCGGTTCCGGAGCCGCCGGCGGCAGGGGTACGGGTGCGTCCTCGCGCGGGGGCGCGCACTCCGGCGGGAACGGCGACGCGGCGCGCGCGGGCGCGGGTACGACCGCGGGAGCGGCGACGGGTGCCGGGCCCGACGGTCCGGTGCCCGGCGGGCGTGCTGCCCGCCGTTCGCACGCGGCACCCGGCGGCGGGACGGACGCGGAGCGGGGGGAGCGGTCCGAGCCGGGCCCGCAGCCGCCCCACCCCGGCGACGACACCGGTACGGTCCTGGCGCCGTGGTCGATCCCGCCGGCCGCCGACCAGACCGAGGCCCCGACCGGGCGCCGGCGTGCGCTGCGGCGGCCCGTCGGCCGTCCGGAACACCCGCAGGGGCAGGAGCAACCGCAGGCCGGGCAGCAGGACCAGCCGCAGGCCGCGGCCGAGCCGCAGCCGGAGGCCGGCGCGCGGTCACCGCAGGCGCAGTCGCAGTCGCCGTCACCGTCGCCGCAGATTCCGCAGATCGGGCCAGGTGGTCCGGGCGGACCGGGCGGACCGGGCGGACCCGAGGGCGCCGACCCGGCGGAGGGCGTACGGCCGACCGGGCGCAGGGCCCGCAGGGGACGTCCGGCCGTGGAGGAGCAGTCCCCCGAGGGTGGCGGCGAGCTGCGGCAGCTTCCGGCGCCGCGCATCCCGAACGCGCTGCCCCCGGCCGACGGCGGCGCGGGCCGCGACGGCGCCCCGAACCCGGGCAACCAGCTGAACCCGGCGAACCCGCAGGGCGGCCAGGACCCGGCCCCCGGCACCGGCCGCCGCGGTCGCCGCGCCCTCGAAGCCGCGCCGCAGCAGCCGCCCGTACCCGGGATGCCCTACCGGGAGGACCCCCCGGACAACGGTCACCCGCGCCCGCCCGCCCAGAGCTGGCCGCAGCCGGGTCCCGACGCGCCCGGCACCGACCCCGCCGCGCGGGCCGAGCCGCGCCCCGCGCCCGCCCCCGAACCGGCGGCGCCCCCGCAGCAGCCGGCCCCCCGGACCTGGCCCGACCCCGAACGGCCCGCGCCCGCAGCGCCGTCCGCGCCGAACGACCACCCCGGCCACCCCGCGGCCGGCCCCGGACCCACCTCCTGGCCGCAGGCCGGTGGCCAGGGCGCCGCGCACCAGGACCCGCAAGGCGCCCACGACGGCACGCCCGGCAGCCGGGGCGGCCCGCAGCAGGACCCGTCGCAGCAGGCCCACAGCCGGGCCATAAGCGTCCGCACCCTCGGCCAGGGCGTGCCGTTCGGCACCGACCCGCGCGAGCAGACGCCCACCCAGGCCGTACAGGCGCAGCACCCGCAGGGGCTTCCCGCGCAGGTCGCGGCGGGCGGTTCCGGGCGCCGGCGCAGGCTCGCCGCACCCCAGCCGCAGAACCCGCAAGGACCGCAGGAGCTCCAACCGCCGCCCGGCCCGCAGCCGTTGGTGCCGAACCAGCAGCCCGGCCCGGGCGGCGAGCACCAGGCCCGCCAGCACCCGCAGGCCGACCCCGACAGCGGCCAGCTCCCGGTGCGCAAGCCGGACCCGCGCGGCCGCGGCCAGGCCGGCGGCGAGCGCGACACCGCGCTGCTGCGGCCCGTGCCGCCACTGGAGGAGCAGCAACCGCAGCCGCCGGGCCGGTCGTACGCGATCGGGGCGCCCGCGGCGGGCGCGGCCGAGGGACCGGAGTTGCTGGACGGGCCGAACGGCGCGGTGGACGTCACCGACGTGCCCGCCGGCGAGGCCGCCGACGACCGCCACGAGGAACCGCTGGACGAGCCGCGCCGCCTGCTGGTGTGGCCCGAGCCCGACGTCTCGACCCGGCAGGCGCTCACCGACCGGGGCTACCGTCCGGTGATCGTACGATCCCGCGAAGAGGTCGACGCGCAGGTCGCCGAGCCGCCCGCCGCGCTGTTCGTGGACCCGCTGACCGGGCCGATCACCCGGACCGCGCTCCAGGCGCTGCGCCAGGCCGCGGCCGCCGCCGAGGTCCCGGTGCTGGTGACGGCCGGCCTCGGCCAGGCGACCCGCGAGGCCGCGTACGGCGCCGACCCGGCGGTGCTGCTGAAGGCGCTCGCGCCGCGCGACAGCGAGCAGCACCCGCCGCGGGTGCTGCTGGTGGAGGGCCACGACCCGATCGCGATGGCGTTCTCGGCCACGCTGGAGCGGCGCGGGATGCAGGTCACCCACGCCGACTCCGAGGCCGACGCGATGACCAAGGCCGCCCAGATCCACCCGAACCTGGTGGTGATGGACCTCATGCTGATCCGGCGGCGCCGCCAGGGCATCGTGGACTGGCTGCGCGGCAACTCCCGGCTCAACAGCACGCCGCTGGTCGTCTACACCTCCGCGGACATCGACCCGGCCGAGCTGCCGCGGCTGGCGTCCGGCGAGACCGTGCTGTTCCTCGCGGAGCGGTCGACCAGCACGGATGTGCAGTCCAGGATCGTGGACCTGCTGGGGAAGATCGGCACGTAGCGGGGCGAGCCCGGAAGGCGGGGCGAGCGCGGACGGCGGGCCGCCGGACGGAAGGCGCCAGTCCGGCGGGCGGCGGGTGGCGGGCGTCAGGCGTCAGGCGTCAGGCGTCGGGGGCACCGGACCCCGCGTACGGGGCGAGCGCGGGTGCGGAATACCCGGGGGCGGTAATTCGTTCGGACCGCTCCAGGCGCTTTGCTAGGGTCGGCCCATGACCGCACACGCCTTCGCGATGATGCCCCGCAGGGGCCGCTGACGCGAACGTGTGACGCATCCGAGGCCCCGAGTCGGGGCCTCGTTCGCGTGTCGCGGGTCGGAGCCCCGCCGCCCTGATCGCAGGAGGTTCCGATGTCGCGCTTCTACGTCACGACCACGATCCCTTACGTCAACTCCCGTCCGCACCTCGGCTTCGCGCTGGAGCTGGTGCAGGCCGACGTGCTGGCCCGGCGGGCCCGTCAGGCCGGCCGGGACGTCCGCTTCCTGACCGGCACCGACGACAACTCGCTGAAGAACGTGCTCGCCGCCGAGGCCGAGGGCGTCCCCGTGCAGGAGCTGGTGGACCGCAACGCGACCGCCTTCGCCGACCTGCGCGAGCCCCTCGCGCTCTCCTTCGACGACTTCATCCGCACCAGCAGCGACCCCCGGCACCGGGTCGGCGTCGAGCGGCTGTGGGAGCGGGTCGCCGCGACCGGCGACCTGTACCGCAAGCACTACGAAGGGCTGTACTGCGTCGGCTGCGAGCAGTTCTACACACCGGACGAGCTCACCGCGGACGGCCTGTGCCCCGAGCACCTGACCAGGCCGCACCTCGTCGCCGAGGAGAACTGGTTCTTCCGGCTCTCCCGCTACGGCGACCGGCTGCGCGCGCTGATCACCGGCGGCACCCTGCGGATCGAGCCCGCCGCGCGCCGCAACGAGGTGCTGGCCCTGATCGACTCCGGGCTGCACGACTTCTCCGTCTCCCGCTCGCAGCGCCGCGCCCGCGGCTGGGGCATCCCGGTGCCCGGCGACCCCGACCAGGTCGTCTACGTCTGGTGGGACGCCCTCGGCAACTACGTCACGAGCCTCGGATACGGCAGCGGGGCAACGGACTTCGAACGGTGGTGGGGCGCGGAGGCGGCCGGGGGTACGGCCGCAGGGGCGGAAACAGGTACGGGCTCGGGCGACGGGCGGCGGGTGCACCTCGTGGGGAAGGGCGTGCTGCGCTTCCACGCCGTGTACTGGCCCGCGATGCTGCTGTCGGCCGGGCTGCCGCTGCCGACGGACGTCCTGGTGCACGATTACCTGACCGTCGACGGCCGCAAGATCAGCAAGTCGGCGGGGACCGCGGTGGACCCGGCGGAACTGGCGGCGGAGGTCGGCACCGACGCGGTGCGCTGGTGGCTGCTGCTCGACGTGCCCCGGATCGGGGACGCGGACTACACCCGGGAACGTCTGGTGGCCCGCGCGGACGCCGACCTCGCGGGCGGTCTGGGCAACGTGGTGAACCGGATCGTCACCATGGTGCACTCCTACCGTGGCGGCCGGGTGCCGGAGTCGGACGAACAGCCCCCCGGCACGGAGGAGCTGGCCGCCGCGTGCGAGGCGGCGCCCGGGCGGATCGACGCGGCGCTGGAGGCGTTCGACTTCCGTCGGGCCGGTGCGGCGGTGAGGTCGATCGTGGAGGAGGCGAACCGCGCGGTGGAGGCCACCCGTCCCTGGGAGTCGGCGAAGGCCGAGCGCGGCGGTGACCCGGCGGCGGGCGCACGGCTCGACGCGGTCCTGGCCGCGCTGCACCGCGGGTGCGTGGCCCTGGCGGTGGCGGTCGAGCCGTTCCTGCCGGGGGCGGCGGCCCGGATCGCCGCGCAGGTCACCCCGGTTGACGGGGTGCTGCCCCCGGCCCGCCCGCTGTTCCCGCGGATCGGGGCGGAGGCGAAGGGGTGAGCGCGGGTGCGTGGCGACGGCGCGGGACCGTGGCGACGGGCCCGACCGTAACCGCGGCGCGGCACCGTCATTGGTCGGCGCGGCACCGTAACCGCGGCGCGGGTCCGTACCGTTCGGCCGGTGCGGTCCCGCTCGTCGCGGCCGGCGCTAGAGGCGGGTGACGTCCAACTCGCCGTCCGCGTAGGACTTCCGGATCACCTTCTTGTCGAACTTGCCGACGCTCGTCTTCGGCACGGTCGGCACGATCGCCCAGCGCTCGGGCACCTGCCAGTGGGCGATCCGTTCGGCGAGGAAGTCGCGCAGCTCGGTGTAGTCGACGGTGGCGCCCTCGCGCAGCACGACGGTGGCGAGCGGGCGCTCGCCCCAGCGTTCGTCGGGGACGGCGACCACGGCCGCCTCGGCGATGTCGGGGTGCGCCATGAGGTGGTTCTCCAGGTCGACCGAGGAGATCCACTCGCCGCCGGACTTGATGACGTCCTTCGCGCGGTCGGTGAGGGTGAGGAAGCCGTCGTCGGAGATCACCCCGACGTCGCCGGTGCGCAGCCAGCCGTCCGGGCTGAACTTGTCCTCCGGCCGCAGCGGTTCCTCGCCGGCGCCGCCGTAGTACGCGGCGGCGATCCACGGACCGCGCACCTCCAGCTCGCCCGCGGACTGCCCGTCCCACGGCATCTGCGAGCCGTCCGGGCCGATCAGCCGCGCCTCGACGGAGGCGGGGAAGCGGCCCTGCGTGATGCGGTACTCCCACTCCTCCTCCGGGGTGAGGCCGCCCGGCGGGTGGGCGATGGTGCCCAGCGGGGACGTCTCGGTCATGCCCCACGCCTGGACCAGCCGCACCCCCAGCTGCTCGTCGAACGCCTTCATCAGCGCGGGCGGGCAGGCCGAGCCGCCGATGGTGACCTGCTTGAGCGAACCGACGTCGCGCGGTTTGGCGGTCAGCTCGCCGAGCAGGCCCTGCCAGATGGTCGGGACGGCGGCGGCGTGGGTGGGCCGCTCGCTCTCGATCATCTCGGCGAGCGGGCCGGGCTGGAGGAAGCGGTCCGGCATCAGCAGGTTGATCCCCGACATGAAGGCGGCGTGCGGCAGGCCCCAGGCGTTGACGTGGAACATCGGCACGACCGGCAGCGAGGTGTCGCGGTTGGTCAGGCCCATCGACTCGGCGGAGATGACCTGGAGGGAGTGCAGGTAGACCGAGCGGTGGGAGAAGACCACGCCCTTGGGGTCGCCGGTGGTCCCGGAGGTGTAGCACATGGCCGCGGCCTCGCGTTCGTCCAGCTCCGGCCAGTCGTACCTGGCCGGGCGGTCGGCGAGCAGTTCCTCGTAGTCGTGCACGGCCGGGCGGACGCCGTCCAGCGGCGACCGGTCGCCGGGGCCGACGACGACCAGGTGCTCGACGCTCTCCAGGGCCGGCAGCAGCGGGGCGAGCAGCGGCAGCAGGGTGCCGTTGACGAGGATCACCCGGTCGGCGGCGTGGTTGACGATCCAGCTCAGCTGGCCGGCGGGCAGCCGCAGGTTGAGGGTGTGCAGCACCGCACCCATGGAGGGGATCGCGAGGTACGCCTCCATGTGCTCGGCGTTGTTCCACATGAGGGTCGCGACCCGGTCACCGCGGCCGACGCCGAGTTCGTCGCGCAGGGCGCCCGCGAGCTGGACGGCACGGACGCCGGTCTCCCGGAACGTGCGGCGCTGCGGCTGGTCCCCGCCGGTCCAGGTGGTGATCGTGGACCGGCCGTGCACCAGCGTGCCGTGCACGAGGATGCGGGTGACGGTCAGCGGAACGTCCTGCATAGTGCTGAGCACGCGGGCCTCCGGGCGACTACGAGGGGTGTGCCCGCGATTCTGCGTCCATACCGCTAGGTATGTCACTACCCCGCGGGGATTCCGCCGGTCCGTCGCCGGGTGCGGTCAGGCGACGGACAGCTCCAGCTCTGCGTCGTCCCGGAGCTTGCCGAGGGCGCGGGAGACCGCGCTCTTGACGGTGCCGACCGAGACGCCGAGCGCCTCCGCGGTCTGCACCTCGCTCATGTCCTCGTAATAGCGCAGCACCACCATGGCGCGCTGCCGCGGCGGGAGCCGCGCTATCGCCCGCAGCAGCGCGTCGCGCTGGGCCTGCTGCTCGATGAGGTCGGGCCCGATGGTGGCCGGCTCCGGCAGTTCGTCGGTGCTGAACTCGTCCACCCGGCGCTTGCGCCACTGCGACGTGCGGGTGTTGACGAGGGTACGGCGGACGTAGCCGTCGACCGCGCGGTGGTCGTCGATCCGGTCCCAGGCGAGGTAGGTCTTGGTCAGGGCCGTCTGCAGCAGGTCTTCCGCGTCGGAGGGGTTGGGGGTCAAGGAGCGCGCGGTGCGCAGCAGCGTCGGGCCCTTGCTCCGGACGTAGGCCGTGAACTGCGTCGTATTGGCGCTGGTGCACACTGGCGTGGTCATGGTTCAAAGGTAGGAGCCGGGGCACGGTCGGCGGATCGGCCGCAGGTGCCGACACGGAATCACCCTCAGGTCGTAGGCCGGGGGCTGTCCCCACCCCCCGGGGGTGGAGCCGGGGGTGGCCGTCCCGCAGGGGATCGGCTCGCGGGAGTAGGGGTCGGGCCGGGACGCGGGGCTGGTACGTCGGGCGTGTACGCCCGGCCGGCACGCGGGTGGCGGTCCGCTACGGCTCAGCCGACGACGGCGACCGGGGCGTCCACCAGGTCGCGGTCGATGCTCAGCTTCTTCCCGCCGTGCGACTCGGAGACGGCGCCGTGGTACTGGTGGATACGCGCGTGCGGGGTCCACGCGTCGGACCCGAGCGACGGCTCGTCGGTCAGCGTCGGGGTCACTCCCCAGCGGGCGTACCAGAGCACCTGCGGCAGGTCGGACACGCCCGCCAGCCGCGACTTCGCCATGTGCTTGATGCCGGAGTCGGCGCTGCTGTAGAACCCGGAGACGTATCCGGCCGCCGCCACGCCCTTGTCCCATGCCTGGATGTACTTCAACGTGGCCGTCGCGCACGACGTGTCCCCGATGTCGTACGCCTCCATGTCGAGGTAGAGCGCGCTGCCCGGGTCCAGCCCGAGGGCGTCCGCCTGCTGCACCGCGTCGGCGGCCTCGCTCGTGCCCTGGGACGTGGGCTGCTTGGTGTCGATCCGGTAAGGGTTCTTGTTGGAGCCCGTCACGCACGGGCTCTGCGAGCCGACGTAGATCGGCAGCAGGCTCCATCCGGCCTTGGTGGTCTGCCGGACCCAGTCCGGGGTCAGATGGGTCTGCGACTTGCAGGCCCTGGCCCGGCCGCCGAAGTAGATCCCCGCCGCCCGGTAGTCGGAGTGGGCGATCCACGCGTCCATGGTGGCGAGGTCGGGGGCCTGGCAGGTGTCGAACGCCTGCCCGCTGAAGTTGCGCTGGGCGTCGGACGGAACGGCGGCGTCCGCGGGCACCGCCGGGAGCAGCAGCCCGGTCAGCGCGAGGGCACCCGCAAGGAAATAACGGATAAAAGCACTGGTTTCGGTCATTCGTTGAGTCAACGATGATCGCGCCGCCGCACCGCGCAGACACGCCGGGAGGCCACGAAAGCCGCCCGCCCGTCCGCCCCTGCCGCCCCTGTACGGGGGTAGAGCGGGCGGCGATGCGGGGCCGTGCGGTGCGAGGCGGGTCGGCGCCGGCCGGAATGGGACGGTCAGGGTGGGGCGCCCGGCGGCCACGGGGGTCGGATCGGCGCGGACCAGCGGGCCCGGGCCCGGCAGTGACCCGACGGTGGCCCGGAGAACCGGCCCCGGCCGATATTTGTCCACAGGCTGTGGACAAGTTTTCGCCCCTCGCACCCCCACGCGAGCACCGCCCCATCACTCCCTCCGCCCCATCCGCCCCCTCCACTCGACCGCGAGCGCCGCACCGCCCTCGGCCACGCCGCCACGAGCCCTCCCCGCGGCCCCTCCCGGGCCGGCATCCCCCGCAGCGCACCAGCAGGCCACCACGTGGGCGATCCCCCTCTCATCGCCCACCGCCCGACCCGGCACAGCGCCACCTCACCGCCGACCCCGATTCCGCGCCCGCCGTACGTCACCTCACCGCCCCACCCCATCACCTCGCGTCACCTCACATCAGCTCACCCCACTCGCCAACCTCCTCCTCACCCCTCCGCGTCGTGCCCGTCCCGCGCACCGTGACCGCCCACCGCTCCCCACGTCCGCCGCGCCCATGGCCCCACCCCGCCCTCGTCGCCGCCCTCCCCGAGGGTCCGGGACGCGCGACGGCACTCTCGCGCCGCCGCGCGTCCCGTGTGACCAGGCCCCTCCTCAGCGGACCGGTGCGGCAGGCGCACCCGGTCCGCGGCTCACCACAGCGGCGAGAAGTGGATGCCCACCGTGTTCTGGTCGACGGACGTGAAGGCCGAACCCGCCACGTTGGCCGTGTTGTTCACGTTCGAGGCGCCGGCTCCGGTGGCGGCCTGCTGAGTCGTCGTCACGTTCCCGAAGTTGCCGCCGCCCACGTTGCCACCGGAGTTGCTCACCACCGTCGCGTTCGAGTGGCCACCCGCAATTGAACCGTTGTCGGCCGCGGCGGTGCCGGCGAACAGCACTCCCGCAAGGGGCAGTGCCGCGACGGCGGCCAGGACACGAACGGTACGGATGCTTGCCATGGTGTTCCCTCCCAGGGGACAGACTCTCTGAGGTTCGGGGAGCGGCCGGCCGACCGCTCCGCCGGCTTGTTCGGCGTCGCCATCAGCAGACTTGCCCACCCGATCGCCCGTAATGCCCCACCATGATCCGTTTCCCTCGCACGCGTGACGATCTGTCGATAAACCCGTCTTCCGCCCTTTTCCGCAGCACTTGACGCACTCGGTACGGGCTCGCACCACCCCGCGCCGGGATCAGCCGTCGAGGTGCGGCGTCCCGCCGATCACCACCGGCCGCATCCCCACGCCGTCGCGCACCCACCAGCTCAGCGACGCGTTCGGCACCTGCGCCGGCATCGTCGCGGCCCGCGCCCCACCGATCCCCGCGAGCACGCGGCCGACCGCCGGCACCACCGCGTCGTGCGCCACGAGCAGCACCCGCCGCCCGGCCGCCGCGGGCCCCAACTCCGTCAGGAAGTCCCTGACCCGCAACGCCACATCCGCCAACGACTCGCCGCCCGGCGGCCGGTAGAACCACTCGCCCACCCGCTCGCGCCGATCCGCCTCCGCGGGGGCGTACGCGCGTACCGCCGGCGGCGTCATCAGTTCCAGCACGCCCATCTCCCGGTCCCGCAGCCGCTCGTCCACGAGCGCGGGCCCGTACGACGCCCCCGCCGCGTCCGCGACCGACGCCATCACCTCCCACGTCCGCACCGCCCGCGCGTACGGCGAGCAGATCACCGACTGCGGCCGCTCCCGCGCTCCCAGCCCGGCCAGCCAGCGCCCGAGCGCCTCCGCCTGCCGCACCCCGGTCGCCGACAACGGCACCTGCGCGTCGGTGGGCTCCGCCACCCGCAGGTCCGCGTCCCCGGTCTCCACGGCCCGCGCGAACAGCTCGTTCGCCGCGCTCTCCCCGTGCCGCACCACCGTCAGCCGCGCCAACTCGCAGCCGTACGGCATCGATCCGTCCACCACCGGGGCTCCTCCTCCACCGCGGCACCGCGCGTGGCCGCGTGCACCCCCCAAACCTAGGCCCTGTCCGGGGGCGATCCACCGCCCGGCAGCGGCCCGCCCGCCCCCTCAACCCTCGTCGAACCAGGGCCGGTCCGCGGCCCAGTGCCGTACCCACCCCGCGAAACCCGCGTCACCGCCGGTGTGTCCGAACTCCGCGCCGAAGGGCACCGCGCCCTCACCGGTGATCAGCCACACGTGTCCCCGCTGCGGCCCCGAGACCACCAGGTGCCAGTACATGCCGCACCCGTCCGTCCCCAGCACGACGGAACCGTCGTCGAACACCCGCTCAAGGACGGGGTCGATCTCCGCCACGGGCCGCGGATCGTCCTCCCACACCCACGCGTCCGTCAGCGGAAACGGCCGCCCCAACTCCCTTTCCCGCCGACCGTTCTGCCCGTTCCGACCGTTCTGCCCGCTCCGCCCGTCGTCGCCGCCCGCACCGCCGAGGCTCACCAGCCCGAACTCCGGTGGCCCGAGCGACGAACCGTCCGCCACCTCGGCGACGAACGTCCGGTACGGCTCCGGCAGCACCACCCCGCACTCCGCCTCGAACGCCCGCACCCCCTCCCACCCGAGCGCCGACGCTCCCCCGTCGTCGACTTCGAACGCCGCCCGAAGCGCGTCCAATTCCTCCCGCGATGCGTTCTCCACGTCCATGACCCCATGCGTAGCACGCACCTACGACAACGCGGCCCGTCCGCGCCGACCCGTCACGCCCGTTGTCGTACCCCTGTGGTGAGGTGGCATGAGACGACAACGGGCGAGGAACGGTGGGGGCGATGGGCGAGCGTACGCGGTGGCGGCCGTTCCTGGAGCAGTGGAGCGCGGAGTGGGTCGCGGCGCACGACCCGGAGCAGCACCTGCCGCTCGCGGAGGAGGTCGTCCGGGACACCTGGCTCGGCTTCGCGCCGGCGGGCGAGGCCGAGGTGGCGGCCGCCGAGGCCCGGCTGGGACGCCGGCTGCCGCCCTCGCTGCGGGAGTTCCTGCTCGTCACCAACGGGTGGCGCGACGCCGGCGACTTCATCTACCGGCTGGCGGGCACCGAGGAGCTGGCGTGGCTGCGGGACACCGACGACCGCACCTGGATCGAGGTGTACGAGGACCTCGCGGCCGACAGCGCCGAGGACGACGAGGACGACGAGGACGACGAGGACGACGAAGAGGACGAGGACGAGGAGGAAGACGAGGAGGAGCCGTTCGAGGTCGCGGAGGCGAAGGTCCTCGCGCGTTCGCTGCGGCTGTCCCTCGACGGCGACGCCGCCGTCATGCTGCTCGACCCGGACGACGTGGACGAGGACGGCGAGTGGGCGGCGTACTGGCTCGCGTCCTGGTCCGGCATGGGTCCTGAGCGGTACGACTCGTTCCACGACCTCATGCGCCGGCAGTGGGTGTCCTTCCACGCCCTGCGCAAGCCGCCCGGCGCCACGCGCGACCACTGGGACGCGCAGGTCGAACAGGCCCGTCGTCAGGCGCTGGCCGGCGCGGTGGACGAGCCGCTCGCCCTGTTCGCCAAGGCGCACGAGTACGGCAGCGAGCGCGCCGATGTGCTGAGCGCGCAGATGACGGCGCTGCTCGGCGACTGGCGCGGCGTCATCGCGAACCTGCTGTGGCACGTCCCCGGCGGCGACGACCTCCTGCTCGGCCCGCTGTTCGCCACGGAGTTGCTGCCGTTGCTGGTCCGGCACAACCAGCTCGCCCACCCGCACGACCTGCGGCCCCTGCCACGCCTCAAGGAGCAGGCGTCAGAACCGGTGCGCGCGCTCATCCGCGACCACGAAGCCCGAGCCGCCGAGCCGGGCTTCCGACTCACCTTCGGCGGGGCCGAGTTCGACGCCGCGGTGCACGCCGTCGCCGACCGCCTCGCCGCACACCCCGCCTTCCGCACCCCCGACGAGCAGCCGGTGGACGGGGGCCCGATCGTCGCCACCCTCTACGCGACGCGCGGCGGCCCGACCCCCCAACCGGGCCCGCTGTCCAGCCCCGCCCTGGTCCGAGCGGCCCGCGAGGCCCTGTGCGAGGAGGCGTGGCCCGAACTCCGGGCGGCACTGGCCCTGTGGCGCCCGCTGAGCGCGGACCACATCGCCCCGATATCCCTGCTCGCCGACCCCGTCCTGGCCCAGCTGATCACCCCGGACCGCGGCCGTGCGATCCTCGCCACCCCCCGCGGCGCGGACCCCGGCGTCACTTCTTGATCAGCTTGCCGTTCGCGTCGAGTCCGTGGTCCTGCCAGTACAGGTCCCACTTGTCGCCGACGCGCTTCGGCACCTGCCCCTTCGGGTAGCGGACGGTGCCCGCCGGCGGCTCCTTGCCCTTGGTGACGCACTGGCCGCCGCCCTCCGGCCCGACCGCCTGGACCGGATACTCGTTCGACGTGCACTCGCGATCCCGCAGGTCCACGCCGCACGCCGTACTCACCGCCACGACCGCGGCGCCCACCAGCACCGCCCCGACCATCGACGCCCGTATCCCGCGCCGCCCCGCTGCCCTGACCGCGCCGCTCCGACTCCGGCTGTCCTTCGTCGTCATCATCATCCGCTCCCTATGGTCGATGGGAACAGCCTGCCCGGCCGGAGATCATCCCTCATCGGCTCAGCTACTCAACCCCCGATGAGTACCCGCACCCGCCGGCCCGCCCGCCCCCTACCCAGGGTGGACGGGCCCGGCCGGCGGACGGGTGGGCAGAAGGTGAGCGGTCAGGCCGTCACGGTGGCCGGGTCGCTGGTGCTCGCGGCGCCGGTCTCCACGTGTCCGGCGAAGCGCCGCACGTACGCGGCGTCGGCGCCGGAGGTGACCGTGACGTCGTACCAGTGGTTGCCGGCGGCCACGCCCCAGCCCGGGACACTGTGCGAGCCGCCCGCCGCGACGGTGTACGTGTAGTGGTCGTCGGGCGCGTACGCGTCGGTCGCGGTGAACGTGACCGGGTCGGTGCCGGGGTTGCTGAAGACCAGGGTGACCTGGCCGGCGGAGGCGTCGTTCCGGGCGGTCACCTCGGGGCCGACCGAGCCCGCCGTGCCGGCCATCCGGCGCAGGAAGCCGTTCGGCCCGTGGACCGAGAAGTCGTACGGCGAGGAGGCGCCGGGCATCGCCCAGGTGTCGGTGAGGGTCTTGCCCGCCTCGACCGTGTACGGCCAGGGGCCGTCCGAGCGCACCGCGGAGGTGACGAGGAAGGCCGCACCCGCCGCGCCGAAGTTGCCGAAGGTGAACTGCATCCGCCCGTCGACCGGTTCGGTGTCCGCGGCCAGGTCGTACGGCAGCGCGCGGGCGTTGCGCAGGCCGGCCTCCTGCGCCGGCACCGTACCGGTGGACGGCGGGGTCGGGACGTAGTCACCGGGGTTGTCGTGGTTCGGCGGGGCGTAGCCGCCGGTGCCGGGGAGCGTGGGCGCGGCGGAGTCGCTGCGGGTGAAGTCGAAGGCGGCGGTGAGGTCGCCGCAGACCGCGCGGCGCCAGGGCGAGACGTTGGGGTTGTGCACGCCGAACCGCTTCTCGATGAACTGCACGATCGAGGTGTGGTCGAAGGTCTGGGAGCAGACCCAACCGCCGGTGCTCCAGGGCGAGAGGACCAGCATCGGTACCCGCGGCCCGAGTCCGTACGGCCCGGCGGCGTACCCGGACACGCCGCCGGTGTACAGGTCCTGGGTGACGTCGGCGGTGGACAGGCCGCGGGCGGCGGAGGCGGGCGGGAAGGGCGGGACCACGTGGTCGAAGAAGCCGTCGTTCTCGTCGTAGGTGAGGAAGACGGCGGTACGGCTCCACACGTCGGGGTCGGCGGTGAGCGCGTCGAGTACCTGGGAGACGTACCAGGCGCCGTAGTTCGCGGGCCAGTTGGGGTGTTCGCAGAACGCCTCGGGGGCGGCGATCCAGGAGACCTGCGGCAGCCGCCCGGCCAGCACGTCCGCCTTGAGCTGGTCGAAGTAGCCGTCCCCGCCGTTGGCATCGGTGCCGGTGCGGGCCTTGTCGTAGAGCGGGTCGCCGGCCACGGCGTTGCGGTACTGGTCGAAGTAGAGCAGCGAGTTGTCGCCGTAGTTGCCGATGAAGGCGTCGCTGGTCCAGCCCCAACCGCCGCCGCTGTCCAGGCCGGTGCCGGTGTCCTGGTAGACCTTCCACGACACGCCCGCGTTCTCCAGGATCTCCGGGAAGGTGGTCCAGCCGTAGCCGGCCTCCTCGTTGCCCAGCACCGGGCCGCCGCCGCTGCCGTCGTTGCCCGCGTAACCGGTGTACATGTAGTAGCGGTTGGGGTCCGTGGAGCTGAGCATCGAGCAGTGGTACGCGTCGCAGACGGTGAACGCGTCGGCGAGGGCGTAGTGGAAGGGGATGTCCTCGCGGGTGAGGTACGCCATCGTGGTGGTGCCCTTGGCGGGAATCCAGTCGTCGTAGTTGCCGCCGTTCCACGCCTGGTGGGTGCCGTACCAGCTGTGGTCGAGGTCCTGGATGAACTGCAGGCCCAGGTTGTCGGCGTCCGGCCGGAAGGGCAGCGTCTCGTGCCCGGAGGAGTCCGCCTGGTGGAAGACGGTGCTGCCGCTCGGCAGGGTGGCCGGGCGCGGGTCGCCGAAGCCGCGGACACCCCGCAGGGTGCCGAAGTAGTGGTCGAACGAACGGTTCTCCTGCATGAGGACGACGACGTGCTCGACGTCCTGCAACGTCCCGGTTCCGGCGGCGGCCTGGATCGCGGCGGCCTTGGCGATGCCGCCGCTGAGCACGGACGCGGCAGCGGTGCCGCCGGCGAGTTGGAGGAACCTTCGACGGTTGATGTTGGGCACGAATGCTCTCCTGACGGTCCGGTGGGGGCGGCTCAGGCGGAGATGCCTGCGCGATCGTGCGCGCTGAGGAGGTTTTCGCGACATACCCGATCAGGGATGCCGCGCACATGATGGTGACGGCCCGCGCAGGGTGTCAATGCCGCGTGAACAAGCCACCGTCGCCCAGGCCATCCCCTCCGGGTACCCCGGGTCGCCAGCCCGGCCTGCTCCCGAGCCGCCTGGCCGCCTGCTCCCGCGCCGCCCAGCCGTCGCCCAGGACTCAACCGGCCTGGCCGGAGGGGGACGCGCCGGCGGCGGAAGTGCCGGCAGCGGGAGCAGCGGCGGCGGCACGTACGAGCCCGGTCCGCGCGCGGGCCGCCGCCTTCGCCCCGCCCGCCACGGCCGCCTGCTCCGTCGGGAACTCTCCGTAGATGACGACGACGCTGCCCATGCGGACGTAGACCGTGTACGTCCGCGTACCGTCGTCCGGCCTGGCCGACGGAGTGTCGCTCCCGCCGTCCCACGTCGTGGTCTCCTCGACGAACGCCTCGTCCCCCAACTCCACATCGGTCAGGCGGAATCGCAGCGTCTGGGGAGCCATCGGCCTGAACCCCAGCGCGGATACCGTGGTTTGCGGGCAGGTCGCCGCCAGGGACCGTTTCAGCGCCATGTAGTGCGCCGCCTGATCGCGCCGCATGGAGACGAGTTGCTCAACAGGGCTGGACGCGGGCGCCGTTGCTCCCCCGGCTGTTCCCCCGGGGGCTCCTCCGGGGGCTCCTCCAGGTGTTCCTCCAGCGGTGCGCGGCGGCGCGAACTGGACGGCACGGGGGGCCTGCATGCGGTACAGCTCGGTCACCGTGTCCTTGGCCCCGGCCGGGCAGTCCGCCCCCAACTCGCCCTTCTGCGGGCCCGTTCCGGAACCGAGTTGCCCGGTCGTGCCGGAGTGGCCGCCCTCACGCGTCAGCCGGCCCGCCCCCGCGGGCCTTCCGGCCGACCGGCACCCGTTCGAAGCCCGTCGACCTATAGGTCGGCTCCGCCGGATCAGTGCCTCGGAGTCAGCGCCTCCGGGTCAGCGCCCCCGGGCCATCTCCGGGTCAACGCCTCCGCACCACCCGTACGACGTGGACCAGCGTCATGCAGAACAAGACGAAGCAGGCCGTCGACAGCACGGCGATCACGTTCTGGGTGTCACCCGTGTCCGTTTCCGCCGCGCCCCAGGCGAGCAGGCCGGTCAGGACGAAGAACGTGGCCGCCCAGCCGACCGGCCATCGCAGCCGCGGAGTGCGCGCCGACCCGCCACCCGCCGGCCCCCTGCCGGCCCCGACCCGTACCGCTCCGTGAGCGTGAGTGCTCGGTGAGTTCATGACGAACCTCCAGGCATCGCCGGCGGCGCTCGGGCCGACCGCACAAGGCGCGGGATCGGCGCGGTGGGCGTCGCACGCCAGGTACGCGGACACGAGGGGCTTCGAGGGCTCCGGGAGTACGCGGCCACGCCGTCCGAGACCATGCCCGCGCGGCGGGACTCGGCACCCCTCACCGATGGGCGACCCGCACCCTCATCGGCCCGCAGCCGTCCCTGTTCGTATCCCTACCCCGCCATTCTCCCGCGCGGGCTGAGCATGCGCACGTCCGACTGGCGCGGTGCCCCCGCGGAGGGACGACGGGCAGACGCGAGCGATCCCGTGCTCTCACGGTTCGACTTCTCACGGTTCGACGCGGGGCTCCCGCCCTGAGGCGGGCGGGAGCGCGGGATCGGAGCGGCGTCAGTCGGCGCGGGCCGCCGGCTCCAGGACGAAAACGGGGATCACCCGGTCCGTCTTCGTCTGGTACTCGGCGTACGCCGGCCAGACCTCGACCGCGCGGGGCCACCACAGCTCCCGCTCCTCGCCGGTGGCCTCGCGGGCCGTCATGTCCTGGCGCACGGCGCCGTCCTGCAACTCGACCAGCGGGTGCGCGACCAGGTTGTGGTACCAGGCGGGATGGCTCGGCGCGCCCCCCTGGGAGGCCACCACGGCGTACGTCCCCTGGTGCTCCACCCGCATGAGCGCGTTCTTGCGGACCTTGCCGCTCTTGGCCCCGAGGCTGGTGAGGACGATCACCGGCACCCCCTCCAGGGTCGTGCCCTCCGTGCCCCCGGAACTCTCGTACAGGGCGACCTGATCCCGCACGAACGCGTCCGGGCTCGGCTGGTACTCACCGCTGAGAGGCATGCTGTCCTCTTTCCACTCGTGCAGGCGGCCCACCACGGCCGAGCTCACGTCAGCCGCCGACCGGCCCTCGGACTGATCTGCCACGCCCATGATCCTCCAGCCCGCGGCCGGGCTCCTCCTGGACCCGGTAGCCCAGCGCGCCGGCCCGCGGGGTGAGGGCCTCGAAGTTCGCCGTGGCAGAAAGCGCGGTGACCGTCCGGCGGGTCAGTGGGTCGCCCGCGAGCACCGCGCGCACGGCGTCCAGGTCGACCGGCCCTCCGTAGTAGTCCTGCGCATAGCCCACGTACGCCTCTGGGCTGCCCTCGGTGAGCAGGCCGAACAGCCAGCCCGCCCCGTCCGACTCGTGGTCCGCGAACTCGACCGGCCCGCACTCCCAGGCAGGCGCACCCGCCTCACGCCACACGCAGACCGTCGCGTCGAAGAAGCCGTCGAACTGGAACTCCGGAGTCGTCGCGTAGTGCGCGAGCGAGGCCGGCAAGCCGTCGAGGAGACCGGGCCAGTGCGCGCGAGGCTCTTCCCGCCACGGCGTCACGTCGCACTCGTGGTCGAACCCGTAGAGGAACACTCCCGCCGGGTCGAACACGATCGCGTACTGGTCACCCGCGCCGTTGTCCATGGAGGCCAGATCCACACCCGCCCGCCAGCCGGTCGCGAACGAGTGGGTGGGAGCGTCCGCGTCGAGGATGGCGTCAAGCATCGCGAACGCCCGGCAGCGGGCAGCCAGAACGACCGGGGCCCGAGGCGCAATGGCCCCGACCTGCGCAAACACTCCCGACCACCGTCCATACCCCCTCGCGCGGGCCACAGGTCGACCACGCCGAGCCCCCAGACAACGCGAACCTCGTCCGCGCCTCCAGCTCCCCCGTGCACGCCGACGCCCTAATCAGCGGGCGCACCCTGAACACCCAACCGCACTCACACAAAAGCCACTTCATGAACCCACGCGCAGATGCACCCGACAGGACGCGTGATTAACTCAGCAAGGGCGCCGCCCACCAGCACCCAGCCCACCAAGACGGCCTCACTCCAGCAGAATTGCCCGAAATGACCAAATCTGCAGAAGTAAGTAAAAACACGTCTCCCGCTCCATAAAACCGCAGGCCACGGAGTGTGGTCCCCGCGCATGCGGGGCTGTTCCCGCGGAAGGCGACGACGAGGCCGAACGCATCCGGGTGGTCCCCGCGCATGCGGGGCTGTTCCCTCGTACAGCTCCTCGCCATCCGGCTGAGCGGCGTGGTCCCCGCGCATGCGGGGCTGTTCCCTCCAGCTCCTCGCCGAGCCTGGACCAGGCCGTGTGGTCCCCGCGCATGCGGGGCTGTTCCCATCGTTGCGTCGATCGTGCTGGCCTGTGCCCGGTGGTCCCCGCGCATGCGGGGCTGTTCCCGGGCGGGACGCGGTTCGACGCGATGATCCCGGGTGGTCCCCGCGCATGCGGGGCTGTTCCCCACCAGGTCAAGATCACGGTCCCGACGTCGAGGTGGTCCCCGCGCATGCGGGGCTGTTCCCCTCGGCGGCCTCGGCGTTCGCGCGGTTCACGTCGTGGTCCCCGCGCATGCGGGGCTGTTCCCCCATAGCTACTGCCCGTCACGGCCATACCCCGGGTAGATCCCATCTCCCGCAAACGCTCATAAGAGATCAACATCGGGCAGATTACGACTTGCCGCCCTTGGTGGCGGCGCCATGCTGTGCACTACTGCCGTGAACAGCACTGGCCCGACCTTCGATGAGGCGTTCGATGGCCTCTCGGTCGCGGCTCGGACGGCGTGGGGGAAGCACGATCGCCCCACCGATGGATGGCTGCCGTTGTGGCGGCATATGGCCGACAGCGGGGCCATGGCGGGGCGGTTGTGGGACGCGTGGTTGCCGCGGAACGTCAAGGTGCTGGTCAGCGAGGCGTTGCCCGGGGGGATCGAGGACGGGCGGCGGCTCGCCGTGTGGCTCGCCGCAAGCCACGACGTCGGGAAGGCGACACCCGCGTTCGCATGTCAGGTGGAGTCCCTCGCGAACGCGATGCGGGATGCCGGACTGGCGATGCCGGACCAGAAACAGTTCGGAGAGGACCGGAAGTTGGGGCCGCACGGGCTCGCCGGTCAACTGATCACGCAGGAGTGGCTCGCCGAGGAGCATGGCTGGACCGACCGGATCAGCGGACAGTTCGCGATCGTGGTCGGGGGCCACCATGGGGTGCACCCGGGGCATCAGCGAATTCACGACCTGGCGCTGCACCCGGAATTACTCAGAACGAGAGGTGCGAGCGAAGCCGCGTGGAAGGCCGTGCAGTTCGAACTGCTGCACGCGTGCGCGCAGGCCGCGGACGTGAAGAAGCGGCTCAGCGCGTGGAAGACTGTGAAACTGCCGCAAATAGCACAGGTGACGCTGACCGCGCTGGTCATCCTGGCCGACTGGATCGCCAGTTCGGCGGAGCTGTTTCCCTATCAGACGGTCGATGAGGGCGGTGACCGGCGCACCACGGAACAGAGGCTGGCAGCAGCCTGGCGCGGACTGGACCTGCCGGCTCCGTGGGAGCCGGCAGAACCAAAAGGCCCCGCTGCGGAGTTGTTCGCCCGGCGTTTCGACCTGCCGGACGGCGCGTCGATCCGCCCCGTACAGGAAGAAGCCGTACGGGTCGCCCGGGAGATGAACCCGGCGGGCCTGCTGATCATCGAGGCGCCGATGGGCGAGGGCAAGACGGAGGCGGCCCTGGCCGCGGCCGAGATCCTTGCCGCGCGTACGGGGGCGGGTGGCTGCATGGTGGCGTTGCCGACCCGGGCGACCGGGGACGCGATGTTCGCCCGACTGCTCGACTGGCTGGGCCACTTGCCGGCCGAGGGCCCGCGCTCGGTCTTCCTCGCCCACGCCAAAGCCGCCCTCAACGACACGTGGGCGGGTCTGGCACGCGACGGCAGCCGTACGATCGCGGCCGTCGACCTCGACGGCTCCGACGAGGTGTCGCGGCCGAGTGCGAAGACCCGGCGACGGCCGTCCGGCCTCCAGGCCCACCAGTGGCTGCGCGGGAGGAAGAAGGGACTGCTCGCGTCGTTCGCCGTGGGCACGATCGACCAGGTGCTGTTCGCCGGACTCAAGAGCCGTCACCTCGCCCTGCGGCACCTGGCACTCGCGGGCAAGGTCGTCATCATTGACGAAGTCCACGCGTACGACGCCTACATGAGCACGTACCTGGAGCGGGTCCTGGAGTGGCTGGCCGCCTACCGCGTCCCGGTCGTCCTGCTGTCGGCAACGCTCCCGGCGGGAAGACGACGCGCGCTCGTCGAGGCGTACGTGGGTGAGGCTGTGCCGACGGCGGAGGCGCCCGCGGACGCGTATCCGCTGCTGACAGCCGTATCGCGGGACGGGAGCGCCATGATCGCGCAGCCGTCCGCGGCATCCGGGCGCGGTACTGACGTCCGGCTGGAGCCGTGGGAAGACGACGTTGCCGCGCTCGGCGATCGCCTGGCAGCCGAACTCGCCGATGGTGGCTGCGCCTTGGTCGTACGGAACACCGTCGACCGGGTGCAGGAGGCGGCCGAGCGGCTGAGGGAGCGGTTCGGCGAGGACCACGTCACTGTCGCCCACTCCCGCTTCCTGGCCGCCGACCGGGCGCGTAAGGACTCCGAGTTGCTGGAGCGGTTCGGCCCGAAAGGCAATCGGCCGACCGGAGCGCACATCGTCGTCGCGAGCCAGGTCGTGGAGCAGTCACTCGACATCGACTTCGACCTTCTCGTCACCGACCTCGCCCCGGTGGACTTGATGTTGCAGCGCATGGGCCGCCTGCATCGCCACGTACGCGACCGGCCTCCCCGGCTCCGAACGGCCCGATGCCTGGTGACGGGCACGGAGTGGACGAGCGACCCGCCGAGCGACCCGCCGACCCCCGCGAAGGGAACCGTCGGCGTCTACGAGGGGAAGCACCTGCTGCTGCGGACGCTCGCGGCCCTCCAACCACACCTGGACGCGGAGCCGTTGCGGCTGCCCGACGACATCAGCCCTCTGGTGCAGGCGGTTTACGGTAACGCCCCGCTCGGCCCCAGCAGTTGGGCAGCGGAGATGGACGAAGCCCGCCGCGCGTACCGCCAACTCCTGGCCACCAAGCGCGAGCGCGCCGAGGTCTTCCGTCTCGGCCCGGTCCGCAAGCCGGGGAGGCCGGTCATCGGCTGGGTGGATGCGGGCGTCGGAGACGCGGACGACAGCGGTACCGGCAGGGCCCAGGTGCGCGACAGCGAGGAGAGCGTCGAGGTCCTGGTGATCCGACGCCACAGCGACGGCACCCTGACGACCGTGCCGTGGCTGGACAGGAACCGCGGCGGCCTGGAGCTGCCCGAGCACGCCGTACCGCCGCCGCGGGCCGCAGCAGCGGCGGCCGCCAGCGCCCTCACCCTTCCCTGGCACTTCTCCAAGCCGTGGGTGATCGACCGGACCATCGCGGAACTGGAGAAGTTCCAGGTCGAGGCGTGGCAGGCGAAGGAATGCCCCTGGCTGGCCGGGGAGTTGTTCCTCGTCCTCGACGAGGACTGTCGGACCCGGCTGGCAGGCTACGACCTCATCTACAGCCCGTCCGACGGGCTCCTCGTGACGCCTGCCGGCGCACGTCACTCAAGAGTGGTGGACCGCGTGCCCAACTTCGATCTCGTCGCCCGGCCCTGGCTGCCGGTGCAGCGCCTCGACGGCTCGACGGCCGAGCTGTCCCTGCGGGACGCCTTCGCCCACGCGGGAAAGCTCCGCCGTCTGGTCGGCGACGTGCCCACGCAGGAGTTCGCGCTGCTGCGGCTGCTGGTGGCCGTCCTGCACGACGCGCTCGAAGGGCCCGAGGACATCGAGGAGTGGGGTGCGTTGTGGGAGGCCGGCGAGGATGCCTTCGCCGACGTGCCCGACTATCTCGAACGGCACCGCGACCGTTTCGACCTGCTGCACCCGCACCACCCGTTCCTCCAAGTGGCCGACCTGCACACGGAGAAGGATGAGGTGGGCCCGCTCAACCGGATCGTCGCCGATGTGCCGAACGGCGACCCGTTCTTCAGCATGCGGCAACCGGGCCCGGATCGACTGGAGTTCGCGGAGGCTGCCCGCTGGCTGGTGCATGCCCACGCCTTCGACGTGTCCGGCATCAAATCCGGCGCGGTCGGCGACCCTAGGGTCAAGGGTGGCAAGGGCTATCCCCAAGGCGTCGGTTGGACCGGCAACCTCGGTGGGATCTTCGCCGAGGGCACCACGCTGCGCGAGACACTGCTGCTCAACCTCATCGCGGCGGACAACGACTTCCTCCAGGTCAAGAAGAACGACCGTCCCGCGTGGCGCCGCCCGATCGTCGGCCCGGAACCGTTCGAGCCCGACCCTGACGATCCCCGGCCGTCCGGCCCGCGCGACCTCTACACCTGGCAGAGCCGCCGCGTCCGCCTGCACCACTCGGGTGGCGCCGTCACGGGTGTGGTCCTGGCGTACGGCGACACACTGCTCCCGTTCAACAAGCACCTGCGCGAGCCGATGACCGGCTGGCGCGACAGCCCGCAGCAGGCGAAGAAGCAAGGCGTTCCGCAGGCGTACATGCCGCGCACGCACGACCCGAGCCGGGCGGCGTGGCGAGGTCTGGCCGCGCTGCTGCCCGCGCAGGGGCAGGCACGTGAGAGCGCCGAACAGCGGCAGGAGGCCGCGGCCATCCTGCCGTCCGGCGTGGTCGAGTGGCTGGCCAGGCTCACGAACGGCGGCTACCTCCCGAAGCTCGGCCTGCTCCGCACCCGGATCGTCGGCGCGTCGTACGGCACGCAGCAGTCGGTGATCGACGAGATCGTGGACGACGAGGTCGTGCTGCCCGTGGTCGCCCTGCACGCCGCGCAACCCGAGTACGGGCGCACGGCAGTCGACGCGGTGGCCGACGCCGACCAGGCGGTGCGGGCCCTCGGCTACCTGGCGGGCAACCTCGCCCGCGCGGTCGGCGCGGAGCCGGGCCCGCCCACGGACACCGCCCACGACCTCGGCTACGCGGCTCTGGACGGCCCGTACCGCCAGTGGCTGCGCAAGCTCGGCGCACACTCCGACCCGGCGGTGTACCGAGGCGAGTGGCAGGCCACCGTGTCCCAGATCATCCGCGACCTCGGCCGCGGTCTGCTCGACGCCGCCGGCCCGGCTGCCTCCGAAGGCCGCTACGTGGATCAGCGCGACGGCAGCGGCAAGCGATGGGTCAACGACGCGCAGGCGGATGTGTGGTTCCGCAGACGGCTGAACAAGGTGCTGACCCTTGTGCCCCGCGCGAGCGCCGCCACCGACGGACCGCTTGACGAGGAAGGCCGGCCGTCCGACGCGGCCCCGGACCAGGAACCGACGGAGTGACCGGAATGACGACCACCGCCCCCTACGTCTCGGGCCCCCGTGCGATCGGACCGGTGGGCACCAGCGCCGACCGCTTCATCCGCCGCCTCCAGCGTGGCTACCGCGAGGACCGCCCGTCCGCCGTATCGACCCTCGCCCGGCTGCGTCGGGGGGCAGGACAGCCCGCGAACTCCCTCCCCGACCTGTGGGGCCAGACCGGGACGGAGGACCTCGCCATGGTGCTCGCCGAGATCGCGGACGAATCGCCGGGCGACACCTCCCGCGGTGGCCGGCGCCCGATCGACCAGGACCGCGCCGAGGAGGCGCTGCACCTGGCCGTGACGATGTGGGCCCTGCACCAGCAGTCCCACCGCGACATGGACACGCACATCTCCGGCTACGGCTTGGGCCGTTCGGTCCGCGCGCTGATGTCCAAGGCGGCGCCGGCCGCCGGAGGCGCCGGAGCCGCGGCCGTGAAGTCCGCGCCCGAACTGGACGAACCGGTGCGCCGACGCTTCGTCCGAGTCGGTACCGCCACGTCACTCGACATCCTCGGCCAGCGGCTGCGCGAGATCGTGCTTCTGCTCCGCAAGGACGGCGTCCCGCTCGACTACGCACTCCTGGCCGAGCAGCTCTACTGGTGGCAACTTCCCTCCGCCCAGGCCGGCATCCGGCGCGAGTGGGGCCGGGACTTCCACCTGGCGGGCGCCGTACGTGCCCATACCGCGACCGACAGCTGACCAGAGGGTCCACCGCACCGACCCCTACCGCCCCCGCTTCGCGAAGGAACCGATCGCCCGTGACGCGCACCATTCTCGACGTCCATGTGCTCCAGACCGTGCCGCCGAGCAACATCAACCGGGACGACACCGGCTCGCCCAAGTCCGCGGTCTACGGGGGCGTGCGGCGATCCCGCGTGTCCAGCCAGGCGTGGAAGCGGGCGACCCGGCGGAAGTTCGAGGAACTCCTCGACCCGTCCGAGCTCGGCGTCCGCACGAAGAAGGTCGCCGAAGCGCTCGCCGATCGGCTGGCCGCGCTCGACCCGTCGCTGGACCGCACGGCCGCGCTCGAACTCGCCTCCGAGGCACTGCGCACCGCCACGGGCTCCAAGATCGAGCCGCCCAAGCGCAAGGTCAAGGACGGCGAGCCCGACCCCGCGCCGGAATCGTCGTACCTGATGTTCCTCAGCGCCGCCCAACTCGACGGCCTCGCCGCCCTGACGATCAAGGGCAGCGACGGCAACGGAGACGTGAAGGCGCTCAAGGAGTTCTTCAAGGCCAAGGAGAACAAGGCGGCCGCCCGCCAACTCGTCGACACCCGGCACTCCGTGGACATCGCGCTCTTCGGCCGCATGGTCGCCGACGCCACCGATCTCAACGTCGAGGCCGCCACGCAGGTCGCACACGCCATCAGCGTGCACGCCGTTGACAACGAGTCGGACTACTACACCGCCGTCGACGACCGGAACACCGACGCCGAGTCCGGTGCCGGCATGATCGGCGTCGTCGACTTCAACTCCGCGACGCTGTACCGCTACGCGGCCGTCGACGTGAACCGGCTCCAGGCCAACCTCGGCGCCGGGCTCGACGACTCCGAGCAGGCCGCCGCCCCGACCCGGCGCGCCGTCGAAGCGTTCCTCGAAGGCTTCATCACCTCCCTGCCCACCGGCAAGGTGAACACCTTCGGCCACCACACCCTCCCGACCGCGGTCATCGTCAAGCTGCGCACCAAGCGTCCGATCAGCTTCGTCGCCGCCTTCGAACGGGCCGTCCGGCAAGGCGACGAGGGCGGTTTCGTCCGCGAGGCATGTGCCCGGCTCGCCCGCTACGTCCCCGACCTGGAGAAGGCGTACGGCGTCGCGGACGCGGACCGCACCTGGGTGGTGCGGGTGGGCGAGGACGCGGAACCGCTGGCCGGCCTCGGCCGGGAGGTCGGCATCGAGGAGTTGATCTCGACGGTCGGTGCCGCCGTCGTTGAGCAGTTGGGGTCCGCCGAGCGCCCCGTCGAGCCGGTGGGGTCCGGGGCATGAGCGTGCTCCTGCTGCGGCTGTCCGGCCCGCTCCAGGCATGGGGGTCGGCCGCCCGCTTCGTACGCCGCACCACGGAGAACGCCCCGACCAAGAGCGGTGTGCTGGGCATGCTCGCCGCCGCGGAAGGAAGGGCGCGCGAGGCAGACCTCTCCGACCTGGCCGCGCTGCGCTTCGGGGTCAGGATCGACCAACCCGGCACCCGGGTAAGGGACTTCCAGACCGCCCACCACTTCGACACGGACAAGTCCATGCCGCTCTCCGAGCGCTTCTACCTCGCCGACGCGGTCTTCGTCGCCGGAGTCGAAGGGGAGGCCGATGTCGTACGGCGGCTGTACTCGGCCGTGCGGGAGCCGGTCTACCTGCCGTATCTGGGGCGCCGTTCCTGCCCTCCGGCCGCACCGGTCGACCTCGGCGTGCGCGACGACGCCGACCTGGCCACCGCGCTGGAGCAGGCTCCGTGGCAGGCGTCGCCCTGGTACCGGGACCGGCACCGCGAGGGAACCGAACTCACTCTCCTCCTCGACAGCTTGCCCGGCGAGGCACCGGAGCAGACCCTCCGCGACGCACCGCTCAGCTTCGACCCGCGGCACCGCCGCTACGGCCTGCGCGGCATCACCTCGGCGAACGTCCCCCGGCCCGAAGCGCCGCCGACCCGGCCGATGTTCGACCACGACCCGACCTCCGTCCTGGGACCCGTCTGATGTACCTGACCCGCTTCCGCGTCAACACCGCCCGCCGGGAGGGCCGCGAACTCCTGGGTTCCCCGCACCGCATGCACGCGGCCGTGAACATGTCGTTCCCCGATCCCCCCGCGCGCGACGGCTCCGGCCCGCGCGTCCTGTGGCGCGTCGACCGCAACTCCGCCTCCGAGGTGGTGCTGTTCGTCGTCAGCCCCGGCCGCCCGGACATGACACACCTGGTGGAGCAGGCGGGTTGGCCCGCGGCCACGGACACACCCGGCTGGCAGACGTACGACTACGGCAGCTTCCTCGATCAGCTCACCAAGGGCAGCACGTGGTCGTTCCGGCTCACCGCCAACCCCGTGCACAGCATCCGCCGTACCGCCGACGAACCCACCAAGCGCACCGCCCACATCACGCCGAAGCACCAGGCCGCCTGGCTGCTGAGCAAGCAGGACTCCGCCGGCTTCGCCATCACCGAGACGCCGCCCGGCAAACGTGTGCTGGACCAGGGTGACGAACTCCAGCTCGTCGTCCGGGACAAGAGGGATCTGCGCTTCGCCAAGGCAGCCGAGCGCAGGACCGTGTCGCTCACCACGGTCACCTACGACGGGCGGCTCACCGTCACCGAACCCGCCGTCCTGCGGCGCACTCTCGTCCAAGGGCTCGGCAAGGCCAAGGCGTACGGCTGCGGCCTCATGACCCTCGCACCGGTGCGGTGATCCGGCCGTGAGCACCGTCGCCCGGCGCGGCGCCGCCGCTCCGCGTGAACTCGCCCGCGTCGGTGACCGGTTGTCGTTCGTCTACCTCGAACGCTGCGTCGTCCACCGCGCCGACAACGCCATCACCGCCACCGATGCCGACGGGGTCACCCACATCCCGTCCGCCACCATCGGCACCCTCCTGCTCGGCCCTGGCACCCGCGTCACCCACCAGGCGATGAGCGTCCTCGGCGAGTGCGGCGCCGGCGTCGCGTGGGTCGGCGAACACGGCGTCCGCTTCTACGCCGGCGGGCGCGCGTTGACCCGCTCCTCCGCGCTCGTCGAGGCGCAGGCCACCGCGTGGGCCAACCGCCGCACCCGGCTGGACGTCGCCCGCGCGATGTACCGCCTGCGCTTCCCCGACGAGGACCCCTCCGGCCGCACCAGGCAGCAACTCCTCGGCATGGAGGGCGACCGCCTCAAGGCCTGCTACCGCGCCGAGTCCGCCCGCACAGGCGTGCCGTGGCGCCGCCGCGAATACCACCGCGACGACTTCACCGCCGGGGACGCCCCACAACCAGGGCATCACCGCTGCCGCCCAGTGCATGTACGGCATCGCGCACGCCGTCGTCACCGCCCTCGGCTGCTCACCTGCCCTCGGCTTCGTCCACTCCGGCCACGAACGGTCCTTCGTGATGGACATCGCCGATCTCTACAAGACGGAAGTAGCCATCCCTGCGGCCTTCGACGCCGCCGTGGAAGGACCCGAGGACGTCGCCGCGCGCACCCGCCGCGCCCTGCGCGACCGCATCAACAAGACCCACCTGCTGGACCGTTGCGTCCGCGACATCAAGGACCTGCTGCGCTACGACGAAGCCGCCGCGACCTCCTCCTCCGACAGCGACCGCGTGACGCTCCAGTCCGACCACGGCGCCGAGGTCGAGTCCGGCCGCAACCACGCCTCCGAGATCATCTGGTGAGGCAGGCTCCGCCATGACCGTGATCGTCCTCACCAACTGCCCTGCCGGCCTGCGCGGTTACCTCACCCGATGGCTCCTGGAGATCTCTCCCGGTGTCTTCCTCGGCAACCCCTCCGCCCGCATCCGCGAAGCCCTCTGGGCCGAAGTCCGCGCCTACGCCCACCAGGGCCGCGCCCTCCTCGCCCACCAGACCGACTCCGAACAGGGCTACACCTTCGCCACCCACGACCACGCATGGCACCCCACCGACCACGACGGCCTCACCCTCATCCACCGCCCCACCCCGTCTGACGGCCCCGCCTCCCCTTCCCGCCCGACAGCTCCACCGCAAACCGGCTGGAGCAAGGCCGCGAAGCGCAGGAAGTTCGGCAACAGGTGAAGGGTGCCCGCCACCGTACTGGGGGCTTTACGGATCACTTCTCACGAGGGATGCCCGATATGCCGGAATCTCGGCAAGTGAGTAAAAACCGCAATCTCGGCTCCTGGAACCGCAGGTCGCGAAGTGTGCTCCCCGCGCGAGCGGGGCTGTTCCATCTGGTAGGCGGTGGCGTACGCGGTCTCCCAGGTGCTCCCCGCGCGAGCGGGGCTGTTCCCACGGTGGACTGGCCCGAGGCGATCCGCCGGGTGTGCTCCCCGCGCGAGCGGGGCTGTTCCCTGGTGGTGGTTGGTGTGGTCCACGCAGTCGTCGTGCTCCCCGCGCGAGCGGGGCTGTTCCCAGCGCCGGGTCCTGGAGCGGTTCGAGCACGTTGTGCTCCCCGCGCGAGCGGGGCTGTTCCCACCCAACGGTCCCCCCGCAGACGCAAGACATCGTGCTCCCCGCGCGAGCGGGGCTGTTCCCTGGCTGACCCCCTGGCAGAAGTCCCGTACTCCCTCCGCCACGCCTGCGTGTCCTTGTGGCTGAGGGCCGGGGTCGATCCGGTGGAAGTCGCTCGCCGCGCCGGACACAGTGTGACCGTGCTCTACCGCTTCTACGCGAAAGTCATCAAGGGGCGACAGGACGCGGACAACGCCCGCATCGCACGCGCTCTGACCAGCGGTGACACCGAGGAGGACAACGGAGCGTAGCGGCGGAATCCGGCCCGTGTATGGCCCGCACGGTCTGATCGCGGCCGGGATACCGGCGACCCACAGTGAGACAGACAACAGCAGAGCGGGTGCCCCGAACCTCGGGGCACCCGCTCTGACGTGCTCAACCAACTACCTCTGCGGAGGCTGTGGGATTTGAACCCACGGTGACATCGCTGCCACGACGGTTTTCAAGACCGCCCAATGCACATGGCCGGGAGAGCATCTGACCTGCGGCGGACACATGAAACACTCAGAATGATCACCGGGTTTGACCACAGGTTAGCCACGGCAAGGGGCGGGATACCTTCGCAACCTTCCTTGGGCATGCTCGGCGCGGCACCATCTCCAGCGCCACATGCCCCTGCCCGACCATCGTATCCACCGCAGCACGCCAACGCACAGATTCCTTTCTCCACACCAGAACACCCCATCCGCACCGGTAAACGGCCTACGGCACATCCAGCACCGCAGCAACCTGATCGACGGCCGCCTCATCCGGACCGGCTTGACCGTCGGCTTCCCGACCACATTACGAGTCAACCTCAGCAACATTCGGTCACGCCTCACTTCCCTGATTCCGCTCCCGACTGGCTCCATCGGGAGTACTATGTCCGCCTCAGCAAACAGGGGGAAACATGGCAGGCAGTGGGGTTCAGGGTGTCAACGTTGGCGAGTTCACTATCGCCCTAGAAGAAGCTGCACGCGCGACAGGACCAGCAGCCAACGAGTTCATTGAGCCAGCTGCGGGGACTCTGGCGAGGGCCACAGCGAACCGAAATCATTTGATCTTCGGCCGTCGAGGCTCAGGGAAGACCAGCCTGCTCCAAAAGGCCAAAAGTCAAATGATGGAAAACAGGCGGCCAAATGCCTATATTGACATGGAGAAATTTAAGGGTCACGCGTATCCCGACGTGCTAATTAGCGTCCTGATTGAAACATTTGAGAATATCGAAGGATGGCTCAGTGGTGGAGCCATTGCTCCCGCAAACAAGAAGTCATTTTGGAAGAAGCTCGTCCCTCAGCGCTCACCGCTGAAGCGGTCGACCGCTTCTCTTCTTTCAGTGGAGATCAATGGATACGTAAAAGAGCTACACCTTCTCCTTAACGCATACGACGATGCAGAAATTCAGCTACTGCAAAGAGATGAGAATCAATCCGACCAGGTCTCCAAACTTGACATTGCGGCACAAAAGGGACCCATCAAAGCTGGTTTTTCGGATTCATCTTCAAGTCGATCACTATCGCTGGACGAAGTCCATGAAACTATCCGGCGCTCTAAGATCGACTCTTTGCACCGGCGTGTAATTTCCTACCAAAAGACTCTTAGGCAAGTCGTAGAACTGGCGGGAGGGAATGGATTTATTCTGTTGGATGACATGTACTACATCAAGCGGGCAAGCCAGCCTGAGGTTCTTGACTACTTCCATCGACTTTTCAAGGGAACCGGCTTGTGGCTAAAAGTCGGTACGATTCGTCACCGTTCTTCATGGTACAAGAACGGCGACCCTCCGATTGGAGTAAAACTGGGGGATGATATCGAAGAGATCGATCTCGACCTCACATTGGAGAAGTACAAGACAGCCAAGCGTTTCCTTCTCGACGTAACAGATAACGTGGCAAATCAGGCCGGGGTGGATCTTCGAGAAATCATCAACGAGGGAGCACGGGATCGCTTGGTACTAGCGAGTGGCGGCGTAGCTCGCGATTACCTGTCAATTCTGAGAAAGAGTGTGGCATTCGCCATCGATCAAAGCTCGGAAAAAGTCGGAGTTGAGGCAGTCAACCAGGGAGCAGGAGAACACGAGAGCTCAAAACGAGATGAGTTCCACAGGGACGTCCTGGACGGACAATTCGAACTAGAGGGAGAACTGGAGAGCATCAAGACCTTTTGTTTGGTGACGCAAAAGAAGAACTGCTTCTTGGTTGAGAAAGATCTCGCATCCGAGACCTACGAGCGAGTAAAGGAGCTCGTAGACCTAAGGTTGGTACATTCCATCAACTCGCGCGTCACAGTCCGCCACCGTCCTGGGCGCATCTTTGAAGCTTATATGCTCGATATTTCCCAGTACACCGGTGAACGAAAGCGCAGGAACGTGGAAATTATCGAGTTCTGGAAACGGGATGGAAGCGAGAAATTGCGGGGAGCATCACTCATCTATGCTGAAGTGGGCCCTTGATCGCTACAACAATTTAGCAAATGGCGTTGAGGTCGAAAAATGGCACATTTAGATCATGCAGAACTCACGGGCGACAATAGTCGTTGTCCGGTGGGCGCGGAGGGCTCCAAATAGCCGCCTCAAAACTATTACTCCCGCGCAGTACGGACCAACAGTACGACCGCTCTACCTCTCACGCTGAGCTGGCGGCAGCAAAAGATCCCGGTCCGGGTGGGCTTCACCCGTCACGGAGCCGCTGACGCCCAGGTCCACCCGGGCCGTCTCGTGGAAGGCGTTGATCGCTGCGAAGACCGCGCGGTTGCGGGCGCGCCAGTCGTCCAGGGTGCCCGGGGTCTTGCCGGTGGCCTGCCAGTCGACTTCCAGGGTGGTCGCGTTCAGGGCGTGGGCTGCTTCGATAACCTCGTCGCCGGCCAGGAGCATGATGCGTTCGAAGGCTCGGCCGCGGAGGTGGGTGGCTTCGTAGAGTTCGGCGCGTTGGCGGGACTCGGGATCGTCGCTGACGCGGATGCCCTCGCGATGCTCGTAGAGCTCGACGGCGAGGTAGACGGCGGCGCGGACGCGGTCGATGTAGTTCTCGTACGCTTCGAGCTTCTTCGCGTCCCAGCGGGTGAGCAGCTCGCGCCGGATGCGCTGGCGCTCGGTCCAGTAGTTGGTGACGTAGGTCGTGAGGGCGCCCAGGAGGACCGCGGCGATGGTCAGCAACTGCTCGGACGTGCTCAAGCCCACCCCCGGCCAAGAGTCGTAAAGACGTCTTGAGGATTTTAGGAGGGTGGAGGGAGGCGAGGGGGCGGTTCCGGGGCATCCGGGCCGTGGGGCTCTGGGGCGCGGCAGGTGCCCGCCCGTAGTGTGGGGGCCCTGGCGGCGTGCGGAGGAGCGAACGGATGAGCAACCCCACTACGGAGGCCCTGGTCACCCTCGGCCGCCGGTACGTGCGCAACGCCCCCGGCACGCTCGGCAAGGGGGCGCTGGCCGGCCGCTGGCTGAACCCGCACCTGCGGGACGAGCCGCGCAGGCGCGTCACGGAGACGGCGACCGGCGCGCGCTTCGCCGTGGACACGCAGGACCTGATCCAGCGCTACCTGTACCTGTTCGGCACGTGGGAACCGCGGATGACGCACTGGCTCCAGAACCGCCTGGGCCCGGGGGACACGTACATCGACGTCGGCGCGAACATCGGCTACTTCAGCGTGCTCGCCTCGCAGCTCGTCGGCCCGACCGGCCATGTCGTCGCCATAGAGGCGTCGCGCCCCTTCCTGGACCGCGTCGAGCAGAACGCGCGGCTCAACGGCTGCACGAACATCCGCGCCGTGCACACCGCCGTCTCCGACAAGGACCAGACGCTCACGTTCATCCTCGCCAGCTCGGCGAACATGGGCGCCAACAGCATCGTCCCGTGGGACGGCCCGACCGAGTCCGTCTTCGACATCGACGCCCACCCGCTCCCCGACGTGCTGACCGACGAGGAGATCGAACGGGCCCGGGTCGTCAAGGTCGATGTCGAAGGCGCGGAGGGCAGCGTCGTACGGGGCATGGCACCCATGCTCGAACGGCTACGGCCCGACGCCGAGGTCACCGTCGAGGTCACACCGGAGCGTATGGAACAACTCGGCGACTCCGTGGAGGAGTTGCTCGACACGATGCGCGGTGCCGGCTTCCACGTGTACCGGCTTGCCAACGAGTACGCCGCCGCCACCTACCCGACCGCGCTGCGCGGAGCCTCCGCCGTACCGGTCCGGTGGCGCGGCCCGGTCACCGGCGAGAGCGACCTCGTCTTCTCACGCGTCGATGCGGAAACACTTCCCTGAAAAGCGGGTTACCGATCGGCCGCCGCTCTCACCGAGCAGGACGCACGACGGCGCCGCGCTTCCCCGCACGATGGCTGGGGCGTTCCTTCGCCGTGGCCTGAGGGGCGGTTCCCTGCTCGCCGGCCGCTTCCGCCCGGTAGATGTCGGCCGCCGTCTCGATCGCGTCGAGAGAGGCGTCCGGGGGCAGGGCTGCGGCGAGCAGTAGGTCGTAGGTGAGGTGGGCGAGTGCGGTGGTTCCGGGCTCGGTGCCGTGGGCGCCGGTGTGGTGGCTGGTGAAGTGGACGGCTGGGCTCTCGTCGGCGAACGTCATGACGCGCAGCGCACCGTCCATGGCGGTCGGATGCGGGGTGGCGGCGAAGGGCAGGACGTTGAGCGTGACGCGCTCGCTGCGGACGAGCGCGGCGAGGTGGTCGAGTTGTACGGCCATGGCGGCGGGGCCGCCGAGCGGTCGGCGGAGGGCGGTTTCGCCGAGGACGGCGGCGTAACGAGGTCCGTGCGCGTCGAGAAGGACGGGCGTGCGCGACAACCGCGCCTCCCAGCGGTGGCGTTGGACGCGGTCGGAGAGTACGTGGCGGTAGGCGTCGGCGGCTGCCAGAGCATAGGCGTCGGTTTGGAGCAGACCGGGGATGAGCGCGGCGTCCCACTCATGGATGGCGACGGCGAGCCGTTCCCACTCGGCAAGCGGGGTGCGACTGGCCGGCCTGGGGGCGGAGCGGGCGGCTTCGAGGTTGCGCTCGAAGAAGCCACCGGTGTCGAGGAGTCGGTCCAGGGGGCCGGCCAACTCGTCCGGCAGTCGTCGCTCTCCCTGCTCGATCCGGGCGAGGAAGGACATGTCGATGTGCAGTCTGGCCGCCAACTCCGCGAGGGTCAGCCCCTTCCGCTCCCGGTAGTGCCGCAACTCCGCGCCGTACAGCGCTCGCGCACACAGCGTGGTGTCCAGCTTCTTCGCCGCGAAGTGGCCGGGATTGGCCATGACAAAGCTCCTTACGGGGTGAGTGATTACGGTGCATCCGCCCGCCGCCACCTCGCCTGGGATGGAGCGCGGTGGCGGGCGGACGGCATCGCTACCCGGTGGCCGATGACGACCTGCGAGGCAGACTTCGGCGCGGGTGAGTGCGGGGGAGGCGCCGGCGGTTCAGGCGCAAGGTCCGGCTTCTGCTCCGATCGGACGGGCCGCTGCGATGCTCGCGTCCGCACGGGATAGGGCAGTTCCGCGCCCCGGGCGAAGTGGTGCGGCTCTCAGGACCGCTGCGTGTCCTCGCAGTGGTGAGCGGCCCAATCCTCCCGAGCGGCAACGAGCCGGGGCAGTACGTCACCTTCGAGGTAGTCGGCGTGGGTACGCAGCTTCGCGGCCAACTCGGCGAGGGCGACCGGCTCCAGACCGATCACCCAACAGTCGGGCCCGACCTGGACGTTGACGACCGGCACAACGGACTCATCGGGCGCTTCGGAGTCGGAATACGGGTGGCACGCGATCTCGCCGTGAAAGGACTCGATCTCTTGGGCTCGACGGGCGCCACCCTCGGGGGTGAAGGCCGTCAAGGTCACGCCTCGGAAGGCACTGCGGTGCCCGACGTCGACCAGCGTGACGTGAAGACTCTCCGGGTCGAGACCGGTCTCGCTGGGGTCGTCCTCCGCCCAGTAGGGGAGGTAGCCGTGCGCGGTGATGCCGTTGGTCGTGGTGATCTTCCACGTACGTGGCTGGTCCGTCGTACATAACGAGGCAGCCGTAGCGCTGATGCTCATCGTTGAAGTCCCTTTCCATGGTCGAGGTGTGGCGGTGCGAGGGGGAAGCCGCTGACTCAGCAGGAGAGCCGCGCTCAGGACACGTTCCACCGATCGATCGCGCGGTCGGTGAAGGACTGGACGGCCTGGGACAGCCGTACGGCGTCGGCATCGTCGTCCTCTTCCGGCGGCGGAACCCGTTCCCCGCGGCTCTCCGCCACGCGCAGCACGTCCGCGAGGGCCATGCACAGGTGGGAGACCATCGCACGCAAGTCGCTCTCGGGCGGCACCCGTTCGCCCGTGTACTTCCGCACGTTCTCCAGCAGGTCCCTGCTCATGCCGAGTTGGACCGCTTCCAAGTTGTCCGCGAGCCGGGACAGGAACGACGAGCCGTCGGCGTCGGTGTCCAGGAAACACGGCTTCCCATCGACGCCCAGCCACGGCAGGAGCCGCATCATCGCGTCGCCTCCTTCTCATCGGCCGTCGTGGCCCCTACCGGCCCTACGGTGAAAGCGACTTCGGCACGGTCGCCGGGCAGTACTACGTGGACGCAGGCGACCGTTCGGCCGTCGTCGGCCATGACCGTCCGGTGGATCGCGAGCACGGGCGTGCGGGCGGTAATACGCAACGACTGTGCTTCCGCACCGGTGGGGAACCGGGCGGTGACCTGGTCGAAGCTACTCACCCCCGAACTGCCGGCCGCCAACGCGACCGCGAGGCCGTCGAGGATGTCGTCGCCCCATGCCGAGGAGCCGGTCGGGAGCGCATGGCCGCCCGACACCGCGTGCGGCACGTGGACGTGCGCGAGAGCTTGCGGTCCGTCCACGCGATGGCTGAGGCACACGTACTCGGTGATCGGATCGTCGGGCGATCCGCCCAGGTGGGCGGCGAGTTCGCTGGTCGCCGTACGTTCGACGGCGCTGACGATGACGTCAAGGGCGTCGGTGCCGGTGCCAACGGGGTACGTAAGGCGTACGGCCGGCCGGCAGACGAAGTTGCCGCGCCCCTGGAACTTCGCGACCAGGCCCTCGGCCCGCAAAACTTCCAGCGCATCGCGGAGGGTCGGTGTACTGACGTGGTACCGCGCAGCCAGCCGCGTTTCCGGGGGAAGCCGCTCCCCCACCGCGTACTCGCCCGCGACGATCAGTCGGCGCAGGTCGTCCGCGACGACTTGGTGGCGCGCGGTCACGGCGTTGCCGTAAGTCCAGGCCCGCGCAGACGTCGGCTTTCGGCAGCGAGGACGTACGGGCGGACGAGCGCGGTCTCCTCGGCGTGGAGGAGGTTCCAGTGCGGAGCGGCTCTTCCGGCGCAAAGAGCCGAAACGGCGGGGACCTTCACGGGATTCGGCACCAACATGACGCGCGGCAAGGGTCGTTGCCTGTGTCGTCCGGCCGGCGGGAAGAGCTGTCGCGTGATCCAGGCGGCAACTCGTCCGAAGAAGTGGGGCATCGGATCAGCTCCTACGGTTCAGGGCGTTCCCGACGCGGCGTGACGTGCCGCGCCGGGGTCTGTCCGCACGACCGCCCACAACTGGCGGCCGCGCGAGGTGCTGTCGGCAAAGCCGAACCGGTCGGCTGTTTCGAGGACCGCCAGAAGCTCCCGCCAACTCCCGGCGGGGAAGTCCGACGGGACCCGCGCCTCGATCTGCGTGTGGTCGCCGTCGTCCGCCCGTTCGGGCGTCAGACCCACGGCAACCAGGCGCGCGCAGATGTCGTCAATGCGAGCTTCGGGTGGGGGCACAAGACGGTCCTCCGTTGCCAACCAAGCACTCTCAGTGAAGCTAGTTCACTAGATTAGAGCTAGTGGACTAGATTGTCCACATGCCTGATCAGCCGCCGTATCTCCGGATCGCGGACGCCCTCCGCCAGCGCATCGCCGACCAGGAGTGGACCCCCGGCGACCGCCTCCCCTCGCGCGCCGACCTCGCCGCCGCATACGGCGTCGGCGACAACGTCATCCGCCGCGCCCAGGAGCTGCTGATCTCCGTGGGCACCCTCGAAGGCCGCGCCGGCTCCGGCACCTACGTGGCCGCGCCGCGCGAGAAGTTGAGGATCGTCCGTTCTCTCTACCGCGAGCAGACCGGCGGCTCGCCCTTCCAGTCCGACATGGCGGCCCTGGGCAGGCGCGGCAGTTGGGAGAGCCGCACCGATGCGAAGGTGTCGGCCCCCGCCGACATCGCGGCCCGACTTGGCCTCGCCGAGGGCGACTTGTGCGTCCGCACGGCCTACGAATTCCTCGCCGACGGCAAGCCCGCTCAGCTCTCGACGAGTTGGGAGCCGTACGCCCTCACGGCCGGCACCCTGATCGTCCTCCCCGAGGGTGGCCCCCACGCCGGCCTCGGCGTCGTCCGCCGCATGGCCCAGATCGGCATCACGGTCACCCGGGCAGTGGAGCAGCCCTCACCGCGGGTCGTAACCGCCGAGGAAGCCGCCCTCCTCGGCGTCCAAAAGGGCACCCTGGCCACGCACATCCAGCGCACCTACTACGCGGAGGACGGCCGCCCGGTCGAGACCGCGGACATCGTGGTCCCCTCGAACCTCTGCGAAGTCGTCTACGAGGTCCCGGTCGGCTCATAACGATGTCCAAAACTTGGAACGCCGACAGGAGAGCGGGTGCGACAGTGCTTCGCAGAGCCCCACGAGACTGGGAATGACCGAATTGACCGATTCTCGGGAAGTAAGTAAAAACACGCGTCGGCCGCGGTAAACGTGCAGGTCGCCAAGTGTGCTCCCCGCGCGAGCGGGGCTGTTCCCCGGTGGCAGCGCGAGGCACGACACACGGGGGCGTGCTCCCCGCGCGAGCGGGGCTGTTCCCATGCCGTAACACAGGCTATCGCCGCCGGAATTAGTGCTCCCCGCGCGAGCGGGGCTGTTCCCCCGGACGCGTCCGGGTGGTCGGCGGACGTGATGTGCTCCCCGCGCGAGCGGGGCTGTTCCCGCGTCGGTTTTACCACCAACACCGAATCATCCGTGCTCCCCGCGCGAGCGGGGCTGTTCCCTACCCGGACGAGAGTGAACGCGACTATTTCCCGTGCTCCCCGCGCGAGCGGGGCTGTTCCCTAGCATTCTTATTCCAATCGGTACCAAGAACCGTGCTCCCCGCGCGAGCGGGGCTGTTCCCGCGACTCGTGGCGGTGGGCCGCGAAGCAGGCGGTGCTCCCCGCGCGAGCGGGGCTGTTCCCGCTGCCCGCAACCGGCCTCGGACCGGCGACTGGTGCTCCCCGCGCGAGCGGGGCTGTTCCCGGGTCGGTGATCCTCGTCGGCGGCCTCGACCGGTGCTCCCCGCGCGAGCGGGGCTGTTCCCTCGGCCGTGGCCGCACCCTCGGAAGGAAGAGGGTGCTCCCCGCGCGAGCGGGGCTGTTCCCGTCCACACGGGTGAAGCGTCCCGAAGCGACGGGTGCTCCCCGCGCGAGCGGGGCTGTTCCCGCGCTGGCGTGCTTCGCGCACGCCGCGGTGGTGTGCTCCCCGCGCGAGCGGGGCTGTTCCCGGCGGCTCGGCCTGGCCGCCCTGCGTGGCCCAGTGCTCCCCGCGCGAGCGGGGCTGTTCCCGGCGGCTCGGCCTGGCCGCCCTGCGTGGCCCAGTGCTCCCCGCGCGAGCGGGGCTGTTCCCGACGGCGGCAGCTCCACCGCCACGTAGGCGCCGTGCTCCCCGCGCGAGCGGGGCTGTTCCCGTCGCGGCCAAGCGGGGGACCCGCGACAAGCTGTGCTCCCCGCGCGAGCGGGGCTGTTCCCTGCACGCCGGCCGGTCCGTGGCAGGTCGGTGTGTGCTCCCCGCGCGAGCGGGGCTGTTCCCTGTTTGGCATCGACCCCCACCTCGTCGCCACCCGTGCTCCCCGCGCGAGCGGGGCTGTTCCCATCGACACGGAGAGCTTCGCCGGCTCCGGCCTGTGCTCCCCGCGCGAGCGGGGCTGTTCCCGCGTGCAGCACGCGCCCCCAGTCAGCGCTGTGGTGCTCCCCGCGCGAGCGGGGCTGTTCCCGACTCCGAGAAAAACTCGCCCGCCTTCTCCGCGTGCTCCCCGCGCGAGCGGGGCTGTTCCCGCCGTGGGTTTGGGCCTTGCTGCTGAACAGTTGTGCTCCCCGCGCGAGCGGGGCTGTTCCCGCGGTGTGCGCACAGGTCGCATGGTGGGACCAGTGCTCCCCGCGCGAGCGGGGCTGTTCCCAAGATGGTGAGCTATCGCTCTCCGGAGCTTGGGTGCTCCCCGCGCGAGCGGGGCTGTTCCCTGTGCGAGCCGCACGAAACCCGCACCATAGGAGTGCTCCCCGCGCGAGCGGGGCTGTTCCCTGATCGCGTCCGCGAGCGTCATCGAAAACTACGTGCTCCCCGCGCGAGCGGGGCTGTTCCCCGAGGAACCGCAGCGCAAGCGCTGCGGCTGCTGTGCTCCCCGCGCGAGCGGGGCTGTTCCCATCCCCTGCATCGTTGAAATCACGATGGCAATGTGCTCCCCGCGCGAGCGGGGCTGTTCCCCACGGCGCCGGGACTGGGCACCCCTTACCTCCGTGCTCCCCGCGCGAGCGGGGCTGTTCCCTCGTTGACGAGCCTGCGGGATTCGTCGCCGTCGTGCTCCCCGCGCGAGCCGGGGCTGTTCCCTACAGCAAGCACCCCCCGGCCATCCTCTTCGGCGAAGAGCGAGGCTGTTCCCGAGGGCGACAGCGCCCTGTGGTGGGCCACCGCGTGCTCCCCGCGCGAGCGGGGCCTTCCGCCTCAGTCAGCCACGGACGACCTCCATCCCGCACGCGACAGCGCTTCCGCTCGGGCCGCCACCACGGCCATCCGCGCATCCCGCTCCGCCTCGTCCGTGTGGCTCGGTTGGGCCGTGGCCTGGCCGGGCCACTTGCGGTAGAGGAGGCCGTACTCCCGGGTGAAGTGGCCGGGGGAGACCGTGTTCAGGGCCAGAAGGAGACCCGTGTCCTCGGAAGCGGGGAGGGCCATCCAGCCGCCCAGTGCGAGCAAGAGGTCACGGCGGACGAAAAGGGTCGCCGGGTGGACCTGGGCGCGGAAACCGTTCGCCTTCCAGTAGTCGACGACGGCGCCGCGGGCGATCGGGCCGTCGTCCGGGTCACCGTCGAAGCCGGCGGTGGAACCGTCGGGGAGAAGGTCGAGGACGCGGGAGGTGGCCCAGCCGAGGTGAGGGTCGCCCTCCAACAGGGCCAGGTCGCGGGCGAGGGCGCCCGGGGTCAACTGGTCGTCGGCGTCGAGGACTTTGACGTAAGGGCCGGAGGCGTACGCGAGGGCGATCGTGCGGGCGACGCCGGGGCCGCCGGGCCGGCCCTGGTGGAAGGTGACGCGGGGGTCGTCCGGGACGTGGGGGCGGACGGTGTCGCTCCGGCCGTCTTCCTGGATGATCCAGTGCCACTCCCAGCCGTCCGGCAAGTCCTGGGCGCACAGCGACTTGTAGGCGTCCGCGAGGTAGGGCGCGGAGGGCGCGTGGACGGCGGTGATGACGTCGATGCGGCGGTCCGCCACGGCGGTCACCACCTTCCCAGCTCGGTGACGAAGGTCATTTCCGTGCGGTCGCCCGGCAGCCGGACGAAGGAGTGCTCCACCACGCGGTCGGTGATGTCGTACGACGTCTTGCCGAGGACGATCAGGGCCGTGCCGGGAGGAAGCCCCAGCTCTTCGGACTCCTCGGCCGTGGGCGGCCGGGCCGAGACGCGCTCCTCGATACGAGCCAGTTCGATGCCGATGGTGAAGAGCTGGTTCTGCGTGCCGCCCGGCCAGGGCTCATTGTCGGCATCGAGGAGGTCGGGGTTGGCGGCGACCATGTCGCGTACGAGGTAGGAGTGGACGAGGTTGAATGGATGGCTCTCCACCTGGTACCGGGTGCGATACGTCCGCTCCACCAACGCCGTCCCGACCGGCACTCCGAAGATCTCGGCCAACTCCTGGTCGGCCTCTACCTGCTCGTACGACGCGAAGAAGACCAGGTCGTCCATTTCGAGACCGGTGTCGTGCTCTGTCGCACCGGTCTTCTTACGCTGCGGCTCCGGTTCGCGCGCGCGGTCCTTCTCCCACTGGTGGCGCACGTTGGTGCGGAACACGGGTGTACGGGACTGCCGCACGAAGTTGCCGCGGCCGTGCTGCTTCTCGATCAAGCCCTCGGCTTGGAGGAGCCCGAGCGCCTGGCGCAGGGTCGGCAGGCTCTTGTCGTACTCCTCGGAGAGCGCCGTTTCAGAAGGCAGGCGATCACCGGGGCTCAGCTCACCTGCACGGATGCGCTGACGTAGATCGTCAGCGATCCGTTCGTATGCCTTGGCCACGCGGCTCACCATCCTGATCGTCGGGCGGCCTCAGCATACAACTCCTCAAGAGGTCTTGACGACTTAAGGAGTTCTACGTCATAGTCCAATTGAACTCCTAAAGAGGACCTGAGGACAGGAGCTCTTGAGGAGTTGCTGTGCCCTGGAAGCGCCCGGAGGGCCCGCGAAACGGTCCCGAAGTCAGCGCCCGCCCCTTGAGAACTCCACAGCGCGCACCTGATCGAACGAGTGCTTTTGATCCCGGCACGGCCGCCGCCCCTGAGCGGTCGGCGGTGCCGGAGGTCATGACCGCTCGTCCGTGATGAGCGGTCCCCACCACCCCAAGGAGGGACCCGATGCACCTCGCAATCGGCGACGTGGTCCGTGACCGCACCGACCAGGCCCTCGGCACGGTGGCCGGCCTCGCCAGCCACACCGACGGCCCCCTCGTCGCCTTCCAGGTCGCGTCCGACCTGCACCTCGCGGAGCCGGGCGACCTCGACCTCGTCGCCCGGGCGACCGTCCCCGCCACGCGCCGCCGGAACGCGGCGCGCATGGTCGGATACGTCCTCGCCGTGCTCTTCGCCTTTGTCGCCGGCCACTCGGCCCGTGAGGTCGGCACCGACTGGCTGCTGACCGCGCTGGCCGGAGTCGGAGGCTTCAGCGCCGCCACCACGGTCGTGCGTTGGTCGGCGCGCTTGGCGTCGCCGCGGCGGTTCCGCGTCTGAGCCGCTCCACGGCTCCCGATCCGTCTCAGAGCAGGAGCGTTCATGCGTACGTTCACCCGTCGCTGCGAGAGCGGCGGCGACTTCGACTTAGGAGAACTCCCGGGGTGCTTCCGGGACTTGTTCCGTGGGCCGCCGGACGCTGGCGAGTCGGCGGACGAACGGGCGGCCCGCCTGGCGGTTGCCCGTGACGTGCTGGCCGAGCTGCTGGACGAGGGCGAACACGATGACCTCGCCTTGCAGGACGCCTGGTACGCCGTACGACTCGGCGGCGCCGAGCTGCTGCGCGGTACCGCGGCCACGGTTCGGGAGGCGGCGTGAACGCTCTCACCGTCCTCACCCGCAACCCGGCAGCCGTCCTCGCCTTCGCCGCCGTCGCGGCCGGGGTCGGATGGCTCCTTGTCCGGCTACTCCGCCGAGGCACGCCGGCCGTCCGCGTCGCTGCCCTGGCGGCTGTCGGCTGCACGGCGTACAGCGCCGACACGTCGTGGCGGTTCGCCGCCGACTACCTCGACATGGCGGGTACGACCGAGCGCGCCGCCATGTTCGGAGCTGCCGAACTCGCCCTCTTCGCGACCGCGTTGCTGGCCCGGCAGAACCTGAACGGGCCGACCTCGGCTCCCGGCGTCCCCGGCGTCCTCGTCTGGGCGATCACGGGAGTGCAGATCATCCCCGCGTACGCCGAGTCCGGCCCGATCGGCGGCACCGTACGGGCCTTCGTCGGACCGGTGTTGGCGGCGCTGCTCTGGCATCTCGCGATGGGCATCGAACTACGACACCGCGCACCGGACGCGTCGTCCAACGGCTTCGGGGCCCTGCTCATACGGGAGTTGCGGGAACGTCTCCTCTCCCGGCTCGGGATCGCCGAACGGCACCGTGACGCCGCTCAGATCACCCGCGACCGGGCTACCGTACGAGCGGTGGCGCTGGCCGCCCGGCTCGCCGCTCTCGACCCCGCGCGACGAGAAAAGCGGCGCGGCCGGCGGATCGCGCGGCGGCTGTCCGTGGCCGTGGACAAGGCGTCTGTCGGGACGGACTCCGACCAGCGGGCAAAGCTGCTCGACCAACTCGCGGCCCGCCGCCACGCGGCCGGCCTCGCGACGGTCGCCCTTCAGTCGCCCTGGGCTCCGCAGCCAGACCCGGCCACCTCCGCGCTGGCCGGGCAGGTTCGCGACCAGATGGCGCACGCCACCGCGAATGTTCGCCGCTACCCCCGGACTCTGTTCACCGAACTCCCGCAGGTGAACAGCCGCCTCGACGACATCCGTTCTGCCGACCGTTCACCCGCCAAGCTCGGCACCTCCGAGGCGTTGGCGGCCATCGAGCGTGGCTGGACCGACGGTCTCACCGTCCGCGAAACGGCCCGCCGCGCCACCCGCGCCCCGAGCTACGTCCACAGTGTGTTCGTACGGCTCGACCGTGAACGCGGCCCGCGTCCGGTGAACGCCGAACGCTGAGGCCACTCGCCCGTGCCACCCCATCACCGGGGCCCGGCCGCTGCTTTGGCGGGTAGGGCCGAGCCCCGGCGTCCCTCCGCGCAGGAAGGAACCGCCAGTGAACCATGACCTCAACGACGACCCCGCGAAAGCGTCCTTAGCTCCACCAGACTCCGAGCTCCTGGTCGACAAGCTCAGCGACCGGCCCGGCCCCGGTCTCACCGATCGCATCCGTGGTGCGAAGCGCCGCCCCGTCGTCCCGCCGTGGGCCCGCTCGCGACGCGAACTCCGCGGCGCGGCACGGTGGGCGAGCGGGTACGTCGGCCACGTCAGCGCGTATCACGCGATCCGGGCGCCCTGGTACGCCGTCCGCCTCACCCTCCAAGCACCCCGCGGCGCCGCCCGGTTCGTCGGCGGCTCGCTGCGGTGGGTAGCCGACGCGGAAGGCGGTCCCCTGCGCCAAGCGGCGGCCACGCGCGAGGACGTCGAGGAGTACCTGAAGCTCTCGCGGCAGCGGGACCGCCGGGTGCGGTGGCGTACGGTCGTCGGCGCACTCGCGGCGATCTGCGGCACGGTGACCGCGCTGACGCTGTACGTACTCGGCCCGGCGTGGATGGTCGCCGCGTGTGGCGCGGCGCTCACTCTTGCACTCGGCCGACTCGGTCAGCCGGAGGACGCACCGATCATCCACAGGGCTGTGGAAATCCCGAAGGCGACCAAGCTCACCAGTGACGTCGTGCTGCGCGCCCTCGGCGCACTGGGCATTTCCGCGGTCAACCAGTCCCAGTCCAAGGGCGGTTCAGGCTTCGCCTTCACCGCACCCATCACGCGCGACGGCCCCGGATGGCTCGCCGAAGGAGACCTCCCCTACGGCGTCACCGTCGCCGATGTCCTCGACCGCCGCGAGAAGTTGGCGAGCGGGCTACGGCGCCCCCTCGGGTGCGTATGGCCGGAGGCCGTCCCGGACGAGCACACCGGGCGACTGCGGCTGTGGGTCGGCGACCAGGACATGTCCAGGACCAGACAGCCCAAGTGGCCTCTCCTGGAAGCGGGTTCGGTCGACCTGTTCAGGCCCCAGCCGTTCGCAACCGACCAGCGCGGACGTTGGGTGAGCCAGACGCTGATGTACGTCTCCGGGATCATCGGAGCCGTCCCGAGGATGGGCAAGACCTTCCTCCTGCGCCTGGTCCTGCTGATCGCCTGCCTGGACCTGCGCGCCGAGATCCACGCGTACGACCTCAAGGGCACCGGCGACCTGTCACCCCTGGCCCGCGTCGCCCACCGCTATCGGGCGGGCGAGGAAGAGGACGACATCGCCTACGCGCTCACCGACCTGCGGGAGATGCGCGCGGAGTTGAGGCGCCGAGCTCGCGTCATCCGCGAACTCCCGAAAGACCTCTGCCCGGAGTCGAAGGTCACTTCAACGCTCGCCGACCGAAAGTCCCTCGGCCTGCACCCGATCATCATCGGCGTGGACGAATGCCAGAAGTGGTTCGAACACCCTCAATACGGAGCCGAGTTCGAAGAGCACTGCACCGACCTCGTCAAGCGCGGGCCGGCCCTGGGCATCACGCTGCTCCTCGCCACTCAGCGCCCCGACTCCAAGTCGCTGCCGACCGCCATCTCCGCGAACGCCACGGTGCGGTGGTGCCTGAAGGTCATGGGCCAGATCGAGAACGACATGGTGCTCGGCACCGGCTCGTACAAGCGCGGCATCCGCGCCAACACCCTGGCTTGGGCAGACAAGGGCATCGCGTGGTTCGTCGGCGAAGGAGCCGACGCCCGCATCGTGCGCTGCGTCAAAGTCGACGCGCCCGCCGCCGACGCGTTGGCCCTGCGCGTCTACGAACTGCGGAAGCGGGCGGGGATGCTAACCGGGCAAGCCCTCGGCGAGGACACCGTAGCCGCGAGCGCAGCCTCGTACGACCTGCTGACCGACCTCGTCTCCGCGCTCCCGCCCGGCAAGGCGAAGGCGTGGAGCGAGGACATCGTCACCCGGCTCGCCGAACTCCGCCCCGAGGTCTACGGCCAGTGGACCCCGGAGCAACTAGCCGCCGCCGTCAAGCCGTACGGCCTCCGCACCGTGCAGGTGTGGGGCACCGCCGACGGCAAGGGCGCCAACCGCCGCGGACTGCGCCGCGAGGACGTGCTCAACGCCCTCGCCGAGCGAGACGGCGGGACCGCTGCCGCGTAGCTGCGCGTGGATGTGCGTGGCCGCCCCGGGGGTTGCCGGCCTAGCACCGCACCCCGCTAGGTCTAGCGCCCTCGCTAGCGCCCCACACCATCCCTGACCTGGCCGCTAGCTCCTAGCGGCCCACCTTCCGCACACCCTGATTCCGCCCTGGAAAGGGGTCTCTCATGCCTCCACTCGTCGCCGCTATAACCCTCGCCGTCCTCGCCGCCGCCTGCTACGCCGCGCTCTGCGCAGCCAGTCCGCTCGGCGTCTGCCGCAGGTGCGGAGGGTTCGGGTTCAAGGTGCGGCAGAACCGGCGCGGACGGATCGTCCGCGGCCGGGAGTGCCGACGCTGCCGCGGTTACGGACAGCGCGTTCGCGTCGGCCGCCACCTCTACAACGTCGCCACGCGGCTGCGCCGCGAAGGCACCCGCTGACCGCGGGAGCCGCCCGCACCCGAGAAAGGCACCCCGATGGCTTTCAGCATCTCCGCGCTCGTCCTGTTCGGCGCCCTGGTGGCCCTGCTCATCCGCTACCGCGCTCTCGGCGCCGGCGCCGCGATCGTCGCCCTGCTCTTCGGCTTCTACCTCGCTCGCAGCAGCGCCGCCCCTTCCGTCGACCAGATCATGTCCGCCCTCCGCGACGCCATCCCCGGCAACCACACGTGACCACAAGGGAGTTCACCATGTGCGTCCAGACCACCGCGCCCCGGCTCTCCCTGATGGCCGTCGGCGACCTCCGCGACGCCCTCACCGCCCTTGAACTCGGCCAGGGCCCCACCGCGATCACCGCGTTGATGTCCATCGACCCCGAGTCCTGGCAGGCCATCGAACACCGCCTCGCCGCCGTCGGCGGAGACCTCCGCCAACTCCTCGAACGCGCCGGACTGTCCACCACCCCGGCCGACCCGCTGGCCTGACGCCCCGCCCGACTCACCCAACGGAGGAACTCATGCCCGACACCACCCCGGAATGGCACCTCACACTCCTCGAAAGCGTGCACGCCCTCGGCGCCGCCTCCCGCGAACTGCGCGACGCCCACCAGCACGCCCGCCACACCGCCCGCACCACCGACCCGGCCCGCATCATCCCCGTCCCCGGCCTGCTCACCGTCCCGGGCAACGCCGAGCCCGTACGCCCCCACGACGAAGCCCTCTGGCAGCTCAGCGACCTCTACCTCGTCCTCGAACACCACACCCGCGACCTCTACGAGAACGCCGCCCTCGGCTACGCCCACGGCACCGCCACCGCCCTGGCCGCCGTCCTCCGCGCCGACCGCCCCCACCACGCCAAGCTGCCGCGCGACCGCAACGGCAACTACCCCGTCACCGCCGACGGCCTCCCCGACCTCGGCGACTCCCTCACCGTCCAGGCCGGCAGCCGCCACCTCGCCGACCTCCGCAAGCAGCTCATCGCGTGCGAGCAGGCGCAGGACAACGAAGAGGCCGACACCGAGACCGAGTTGTCGACCGCCCTCGCCGACACCGCCCACGCCTACGGCGAGCACGCCGAGCGCACCCTCCACCACCTCATCCGCTTCGCCGACGTCCACGGCTTCCTGCACGCGAGCTGAGCGCACCCGAACCTCACCGACGAAAGGAGCGCATGCCCGACACCCGCGCGATCCGCGCCCACATGATCCAGTCCTACGACGGCACCGAATGGCAGGTCTTCGTAGCGCTGCCGGACGAAGCCCGCTGGCCCACGGTCCCCTTCCCCCTCGCCGACGGCATCCCCACCCTCCGCGCCCGCACCACCGCCCTCGCCGACCTCGGCTACACCCTCCTCGACGGCGAACACACCTGGGACTGGATGGAAACCGTCTTCGAAGGCGACCCCGACGGCACCGTCTCCATCGTCGCCACCACCACCGTCGCCCCGACCCACCCCACCGACGACGCCGATAACGACGACGACGCCACCTGACTCAACCCGGAGCAGCGGCCAACCGGCCAAGGAAACCCGCTGCTCCGGCCTCCCACCCCGCAACAACTGCACAGGAGGTGCCCCCAGCATGCCCAAGCACCCGACCACTCATCCGCGCTCCGGCCGCGGTCCGGGCCATCCGAAGACGCCCGCGCGCCACCCGAGCCTGAAGCTCCCCGAAGTCCTGGTCGAGATCGGCATGTCCCGGTCCGCCTTCTACCGCATGCGCGCCCGTGGCAAGGCACCCAGGTGCGTACGGCTCCCCAACGGTCAGATTCGTGTGCGCCGCAGCGACCTCGACACGTGGTGGTCGACCAACTGCCAGGACCTGTCCGACTGAACCCAGATCCCGGGTGCGCGCCCCTCGGCGGGCGCGCACCCGCACGGAGGAACGTCATGCTGACCTATGACGTGCGGATCTGGAGCGTCCGGAGCCGCCCGAGCAAGAGTTCGCCCTTCCAATTACGGTGGCGCGTCGGCCCGCAGGTCCACTACGCGGTCTTCGCCAACGTCACCCTCGCCGACGGCCGACGCTCGGAGTTGATGTCCGCCGTCCGTCGCGGCGAGCAGTTCGACTCGGAGACGGGCCTGCCCGCGACCGAGCTTCGCGAGCGACGCTCGCCCACCTGGTACGAGCACGCGTGCGCGTACGCACTCATGAAGTGGCCGCGGGCCGCCGCCAAGCACCGTGTCGGCATCGCGGAGTCCCTGACGATCGTGACCCTCGTCCTCGTCTCCTCCGACAGGGCGATGCCGGATCGAGTGCTGCTCAGGCGCGCACTGCGCACGGGGGCCTTCCAGATGTGCCGCACCGAGGAAGGTGTGATCGCGCGCAAGGACGCCCACCCACTACCCGATGAAGAGTCGGAAGCCCTGGCCTGGATCGCCAGGAACTCCCTCAAGATGGCGGAGTTGGGCACCTCGGAGAGGATGCGCGCCGCGCTGACCGCGCTGTCGCTCAAACTCGACGGCACGGCCGCCGCCGACAACACGTTCCGGCGGAGGCGGACCACGTTCAACAACGCCCTGCGCTACGCCGTCGAACGTGACCTGCTCACGGTGAACCCGTTGTCGCGGATCGACTGGGAACCGCCCGACACCGATGACGAGGTCGACTTCCGGTACGTACCCGAACCGGATCTCGCCCTCAGCCTCATTCGGGCCGTCGGATCACAGGGCACTCGCGGAGACCACTTGGAAGCGTTTTTCGGGTGCCTCTACTACGCGGCGCTCCGCCCCTCAGAAGCCGCCGCGCTCGGCAGGAAAGCATGCATGCTCCCGGTGGAGGAGGACGAAGCCGCCTGGGGCGAACTCGTCCTCTCCGAGTCCCGGCCGGAAGTGGGGTCGGGCTGGACGGACGACGGACTGTCGTACGAGAAGCGTGGGCTCAAAAGGCGAGCGCGTAAGGCCACCAGATCCGTGCCGATTCCGCCGGTCCTGGTGCGCATGCTGCGTGAGCACATGAGGGTTCACGGCACGGCGGCCGATGGACGGCTCTTCCGCGCGGCCGGCGGCGGACGGGTCCGGTCCACCGAATACACGGAACTGTGGCAAGCGGCACGGAGAGAGGTTCTCTCGGCCGAGGAAGTGGAGGCGCCTTTGGCCGAAGTGCCCTACTGCCTCCGCCAGGCCGGAATCTCCCTGTGGATCAGGGCGGGAGCGGACCCGGTGGAGGCCGCACGGCGGGCCGGCCACAGCGTCGCCGTCCTCTTCCGCTTCTACGCGAAGATCCTCCGAGGCGTTCAGCACCGTACCAACGAGCTCATCAGCGAAGCCCTCGCCAACCAGCAGGGATAGCAGAGCGTAGCCCCACGCCACCTCTGCCGAACCTGACCACAGGCTGACCACACGCACTGGTCATCAGCGGGACACGAGCGGTCCGCGGCGGGACACCGGACAAGCCGAAGGGGCGCCCCAGAACCTGGGGCGCCCCTTCTGACCTGCTCGTACCACTACCTCTGCGGAGGCTGTGGGATTTGAACCCACGGTGACATCGCTGCCACGACGGTTTTCAAGACCGTTCCCTTCGGCCGCTCGGGCAAGCCTCCACGGGTGTCCCCGGGGGCGGGGGCGCCGTGGGGGACAGCGTATCGGGTCGTCGGGCGGGGGTGGGGTGGGTCAGCTGTTGCTGTCTCCGGTGCGGTGGCCGAGCGTGAGAGTGGTGGTGTGGGTGGAGCCGTCCCGGGTGTACGTCAGGGTGACCTGGTCGCCGGGCTCGTGCTGCCAGATCTCGCCGATCAGGGTCTCACCGCTGTCGACGAGGGTGTCGTCGAACTTGGTGATCACGTCGCCGGGCTTGAGGCCCGCCTTCTGGCCGGGGCCGTTGGGGGTGATCGCGGAGTTGGAATCCGTGGAGATCTGAGCGCCGTCGCCGTCGTACTGGGTGTTGAGGGTGACCCCGATGACGGGGTAGACCGGCTGGCCGGTCTTGATCAGCTGAGTGGCGACCCGCTTGGCCTGGTTGATCGGGATGGCGAAGCCGAGGCCGACACTGCCGCCCTGGCTGCCGGGGGACGAGGTGCCGCCCGGCTGGATGGCGGAGTTGATGCCGATGACGGCGCCGTTGGCGTTGAGCAGGGGGCCGCCAGAGTTGCCCGGGTTGATGGAGGCGTCGGTCTGGATGGCGCTCATGTAGGAGGCGCTGCTGCCCTCGCCGTCGCTGGAGGCGACCGGGCGGTGGACGGCGGAGACGATGCCGGTGGTGACGGTGCCGGACAGGCCGTAGGGCGCGCCGACCGCGATGGTGGCGTCGCCGACGGCGGCGTTGTCGGAGTTGCCGAGCGGGAGCGGGGTGAGCTTGACGGCGCCCGGGTTCTTCAGCTTGATGACGGCGACGTCGTACCCCTGGGCGCGGCCGACGATCGAGGCGTCGTAGGTCTTGCCGTTGGAGAAGGTGACGGTGAGCTTGCCGCTGTCGGCGCCCGGGGCGACCACGTGGTTGTTGGTGAGGATGTGGCCCTGCTTGTCGAAGACGAAGCCGGTGCCGGTGTCGCTCTCCTGGCTGTTCTGCGCCTTGATGGTGACGACGCTGGGCAGCGTCTTGCTGGCGATGCCGGCCACCGAGGTGGGGGCGCGGTTGAGCGCCTTGCTGCTGCTGGCGGCGGAGATGGTGGTGGAGCCGGAGTCGTCGTTGTGCTTGGCGGCGTAGTAGCCGATGCCGCCGCCGACCCCGCCGGCCACCAGAGCGGCGACCAGGACCGCGGCGACCATGCTGCCGATGCGGCGCTTGCCACGCCCGTCGCCGGACGGCGAGCCGGGAGGCATCGGGGTGCCCCACACCGGGCCGCCGGGGGCGCCGGGGCCGCCCGCGCCGGGCTGCGGAGTGGCGTACGAGGGGGTGGACGGCACCGCGTACGGGTCGTGCACCGGATTGGGCTGCTGGGCACCGGGCTCCTGGCCACCCTGGTGCTCAGGCCCCTGCGGACCGGGCTGACCCGGCTGCCCGGGCTGGCCGCCCTGCGCAGCGCCGTACGCCGGCGCGGCAGCGCCGTAAGCGGGCGCCGGAGCGGCCGGCGGCTGCGGGTACTGCGGCTGAGGCGGCTGCGGCTGGTGCTGAGGTGCCTGCGCCTGCGGGGCCTGGGGTGCGTGCGGGCCCTGCGGTGCCTGAGGCGCCTCGTACGACGGCGCACCCGTCTTCGGTGCGTCGTACGGCGACGGGGCCTGGCCGCCACCGGCCAGCGCGCTCGGCGGCGGGCCGTACGGCGACGGCGGACCGACCGGCGGGGGCGCCTGCGTGGGCACCGCCTCGGGGGCGGGTCCAGTGGAGGAGGAGGCGTCGGGGCTCGCGGCCCGGCCCGGCTCGACGTCCGCCTCCTGTGCCTGCGACGGCACCTGGTCGGCGGGGGCCGGGGCGGCGGGCGGCGCGGAGGGGGCCGGCGGAACGTGGGCAGCCGGGGCACCGTCGGGCGCGGCCGCCGACTCCGCAGCCGGTACGGACGACCCGGCCTCGTTCTCGGTGCTCACAGCATTTCTCCTCAGGGTCATGACGAACGACAGAAGACAAGGGGACGGATCACGTCGTGCCCATAGCATTTCCTACGGCGTGTCGGACCGCCGTAAGGGGTAGCTGTGCGCCATGCGCGGGTCCGCCGCACGGAGCCCGCGGCCTGCGGTACGGAGCCTGCGACCCGCCGTACGGCATCCGCCCTACGGCACTGGCGAGCCCGCCGTACGGAGCCCGCACCCGGACCCGTACGCCTGGCGGCGCGGCCGGCCGCCGTACGGTGCGTGGCCGCCGGCCGCACGGTGGCACCATGGCCCGGTGACGTTTGCGCGCGTGGCCCCGGAGCCGTACCCGGAGGGACGGCCGGTCCAGGTCGTCGCCCACCGGGGCGCCTCCGAGGACGTACCAGAACATACGCTCGCCGCGTACCGGAAGGCTATCGAGGACGGTGCGGACGCGCTCGAATGCGACGTCCGGCTGACCGCCGACGGCGAGCTGGTGTGCGTGCACGACTGGCGGGTGAACCGCACGTCCAACGGCCGCGGCGCCGTGTCGTCGATGGAGCTGGCCGACCTCGCGGCGCTCGACTTCGGCTCCTGGAAGGGCCAGAACGCCGACCACGAGGCGCCGGAGCGGTTCGCCCAGGACCGGCTCGGCACCGGCCCGGACGACCCGGGCGAGCGCAGCCGGGTGCTGACCCTCCAGCGGCTGCTGGAACTGGTCGCCGACACCGACCGCAGGGTCGAGCTGGCCATCGAGACGAAGCACCCGACCCGCTGGGCCGGACAGGTGGAAGAACGGCTGCTGGAGCTGCTGGGCAGGTTCGGCCTGGACCGCCCGGCGCCCGGCGCGCCCTCCCAGGTGCGGGTGATGAGTTTCTCCGCCCGCTCGCTGCGCCGGGTCCGCCTCGCCTCGCCCGCCCTGCCGACGGTCTACCTGATGCAGTACGTCTCCCCGCGGCACCGCGACGGGCGGCTGCCGGCGGGCGTGGGCACCGCAGGGCCGAGCATGCGGATCGTCCGCGCCAACCCCGGCTACGTGGCGCGCCTGCACCGCGCCGGCCACCAGGTACACGTCTGGACCGTGGACCGCCCCGAGGACGTCGAGCTGTGCGCGCGGCTGGGCGTCGACGCGATCATCACCAACCGCCCGCGCAGGGTGCTGGCCCAGCTCGGCCGCTGACCGCCCGGCGGCGGCCGAGCCGACCCCCGCGGCCCCCGCAGCCCCCGCGGCCCCGGCTGACGCCCCACCCCCGGCCACGGCTCCGCGCGGGCCTGCGGCCGTCTCCTCCACCGTCACCGCCACCACCGCCTTCGCCGTGTCGCAGGCGGGGCTTCCGCCGCCGCCGCACGCGAGGCGCACGCCTCACGGGCTGAATCGTTACGCCACGCGCCGGATCGTGCGTTGGGCATGGACGTGTTCCATATCAGCCGTCAGTGTGCCGTAAAAGATCGCGCTTGGCCTGTTTCCGCTCGAGTGCCAAGGGGCATCCACCCTGTGGCGTGGGGTGAACAAGGAGGTCTCGGGGGTGTCGTTGATGGTGGCGCAAGAGGTGCCGACGTCCACGACCATGGCCCTGCCCCATGGTCCGACGGGCGTCGCGGACGCCAGACGCAGACTGCGTGCCGACCTGTACGCGCGAGGAGTGCCGGACCCGGTCGTGGACGACGCGGTCCTGATCCTCTCGGAGCTCATCAGCAACTCCTGCCGGCACGCCCGTCCGCTGGACGACATCGGACTCGACGGCTCCGACGGGATCGCCGGGATCGCGGATGCCGGCGGGATCGGTGTCAACGGAATCAGCGGGTTCGGCGGCGACCCGCGGACACCGGAGAGCCGGGTGGGCGCGCAGACGCCCGCACACCATCCGGTCCGCGCCGCCCACACCGACCGTGCGGACCGCGCGGACACCCCCGAGCAGCGCAGCGGCATACGAGCGGCCTGGTCGGTGGACGCCGGCGGCGTCCTCGTCCTGGAGGTCACCGACGGCGGCGGCCCGACCCGGCCGCGCCCGTCGAGCCCCTCGCTGACCGCACACGGCGGCCGCGGCCTGGGCATCGTCGGCAGCCTCGCCCTGCGCTGGGGCGTGCGCGACGCGCCGGGCGAGGTGACGGTCTGGGCGCTGCTGCCGGTCCGCGGCAGGCACGCCCGCCGCGACGACTCGATGGGCACCGGCATCGGCCTCCCCCTGGGCGTCCCCCTCGGCCTTCCGCTCGACCTCGCCGAGTCCCTGGACGACCTGGGATAGCCGAAGGTTCGGTGGCCGGTCCGGTGGTCTGTTTGGTGACCGGTCCGGGGGTCTGTTCCGTGGCCGGTCCGGGGGTCTGTTCCGTGGCCGGTCCAGTGGCCGGCCCACGCACGGTCCGGTGGCCGGTTCCCTCCTCCCGCCGGCCGTACGGCTACCGACTCCCTCCCGCCGACCCGCTCGTACGAGGCACGCGAGGTCGTCCGGGTTCGTACGGCCTCGCGGGCACGCGTGCCGAACGGAGCATGCCCGTGCGCGGCGCGAGGTCCGTTGCGGCCGGGGCGGGGCCCGGCGACCGCTAGGCTCGCAGGCCGGAAGAACGCCGTACCGGGAGAGGCCGGGAGACACCGAGCATGGCCAAGAAGCGCGCGACCGCCACCAAGTCCAGGAACCAGCAGGCGGCGGCAGGCGATGCCGTTCCTGTCGTCGGCGCGCGCGAACCGTGCCCGTGCGGTTCGGGGCGGCGGTACAAGGCGTGCCACGGCCGGGAGGCGGCGCACGCCGTCACCGAGCTGGTCCGCCGTCCGTTCGAGGGCCTGCCGGGGGAGTGCGACTGGGTGGCGCTGCGCGAGCTGGTGCCGGCCGCGACCGTGCCGCTCACCCTCAAGGGCGAACTGCCCGCGGGCGTGCCGTCGGTGACCCTCGGCACCGTGCTGCCGATGGCCTGGCCGGCGCTGCGCCGCGACACCGGCGCTGTGCTGCTCGGCCTGCAGAACGACGCGTCGAGCGGCGACATCAGCCGCGACCTGGCGGACACCCTGACCCGCGCGCTCGACGCGGCGCCCGGCAACCCGGTGGAGGGCCGCCGTCCCGCACCGGACGGACCGCGGTTGCAGGACCTGCTCGACCTGTCCGTGCCGTTCGAGCCCGAGGTGCACAGCGGCTTCGAGTTCTGGCTGGAGGACGCGAACGCGGCCGGCGGCGAGGTGGCCGCGTCGCTGGAGCGGGCGAACCAGGCGGCGATCCCCACGGTCCGGCTGACGGGCGTGGACGCCGCGTACTGGTGCGAGACGCCGGAGAAGAACCACCTGCGCTGGGTCATGCCGCACCCGGAGGAGGGCCTGCTCGACGCGCTCGCGCGGCTGCACGCCGCCGGAGCCTCCGGGCTCGGCGAGGGCACCCGGCTGGTCGGGTCCTTCCGGGCGCACGGTCTGATGGTGCCGGTGTGGGACCTGCCGGTCGGCACGTCCGCGGAAGAGGTGGAGAAGCCCGCCGCGGCCTTCGAGGAGCGGCTGACCGAGACGCTGGCCCGTACCGGTCCGCTGACCGCGGAGGAGCGCAGGGCGCGCAGCGGCTTCACCAACCGTCAGATCACGCTGAGCTGACGGCCGTCGGCGGTCGGCGGCCACCCCGCAGGCCGCCGCCGGCCGCTGCCGGCCGGCCCTGACCGACGCCGGCCGCCGAACACCGGGCGAACGAGGTCGAACGCGCGTCCGCCGCAAGGGTCCCGACCAAGCGGTCGTTCAGTGATTCCGATCACAACTGCCTTGGAAACACCGGGTCATGGGGCAGCTCCCCCGAACGGGGAATTTGCTAACAGCCGAAGTCTTGTTACCGTTTGAGCAGCCCGGTCGCTGGTGCATCCCCCGTCGCCAGCGACCGGGCGTTTCCATGCCCCGACCGATCCGCATCGACGCAATCCGTTGTGGCGCCGCTTCCCGGGTACTGATCCCGTCGCGCGCGGCCCGGGCTCGGTCATCGCACACACCGTCACCAAACCGGTCGTACACGTCATACCGGTCGTCATCGCCCTACCGGCCGCGGCGAGCGCCTCAGTCGTCGTCCGACGACGGGTGGGCGTGCGCGGTGCTGTGGCCGGCGTTGCCCCGGTGGGGGACACCGTGGTCGGAGCCGGCGGTGGCCACCGCGAGAGCCAGTACGGCGGCGAGCGCGGCCGCGCTCGCCGCGGCGACCTTGCGCAGCCCGTCCGCCCGAGCCCCGTCCTGGTCGTGCTCCCGGTCCTGAGACCGGGAGCGCCCCCGCTGGTCCGAAGCGTCCGACGGCTGCTGTGACTTCAAAGGGCTCACCTGCACTCGACATCAGGGGTCCGGGCGAACATAACGCTCGCAATCCACCGGTGGTTCCGGCGACACCCGGCTTGTACCCCGTCAGAGGACCTTCAGTAGCGCAGTCGGTCCCCGTCGGGGGCGGTGCGCCCGGCACGGACCAGGGCGTCGACGAGGGTGTCGATCCGCGGCAGCCACGGCGTCCGCTCGGCGTTCCTGACCGCCTTGACGGCGTCGACCATCCGGGCGGCCCTGACGGCGGCGACCGGGACGATGGGCACGACCGGCTGGCGTACCCACTTCAGCGGGCCCGGCTGGCCGCCGGCCGGCGGCAGCGCCACGTACCCGCCGTCGCCGTGGTAGCGCAGCGAGGTCGGCACCCAGTCCTGGCTGTCGAGGAGTTCGCCCAACTCGGCGAGGGAGTAAGGGGCGACGAGAAAGACATAGCGGGTCGGAGTGGCCACGACCGGGCCGAGCCGGCAGCCCAGCGACTCCATCGCCTCCAGGGCGCGCGCTCCCGCGACCGCGGGAAGGCTCGCCGCCGAGACGCGGTCGCCGGTGGCCAGCACCACGGGCGCGTCCGGCCGGCGGGTCCACCACCAGCGGACCATGCGCGGGTCACGGGTCGCGGCGAGGAGTCCGGGCTCGACCGGGTGGACTCCGGGCACCGGACAGTTGGGGCGCCCGCAGCCACAGGCCGGGGCACCGGCCGGGCGCCGCGCACCCGGCCCGTCGACTCCCACGCCGGGGACCACGCGCCACTGCCACCGCTCGGCGTAAGTCAGCGCCGCGTCCAGATACGCGGTCCGCTCCTTCCGCCGAAGAGAGATCTTGCGTCGCCTTCCGAGGATCTCGCGCATCAGCGCTCGTTCCTTTCCGTTAACGCCCAGGGATCTGCCCACTGCACAACGTAACTGTCGAGCACACCGCATTTGAGGCAGCACATCGCACTGCCAGCCGAGCGTGGAACGTGGCGGAGGGTGGCGCGCAACCGGCGCTCTTGGACTCGCACTGAACTCACTGCGCCCTGGTCGCGGGCCATATGTCATGGTCCGCGTCGGACGCCGCACCCCTCGCCACTCGGGGTTGGGTCGGCCGTCAACTGTATACGTACTACGACGCTTGAGCCGGACTTCGGGTTCCTACCCACCACCCGCGAAATGACGCGCTGTTGGCTGGCCCCAGTCGATCGTGCGCATACACCGGGGGTGGCGCTTTTCGGCCAACATCGCGGAAACAGGGCCGTCCGGGGCACGCTGCCGACACCACTCCGTGTACCGGGACAATCCTGGACATGCCCACGATCGTGCGTGTAGAAGTGGGGTCTTGACAGCAGCGCAGCACGACATGGGGGTTTGCGATGCTATTCATGCAGATGCGCCGCGCATTGCGGACGAAAAGCACCGATTGCCCCGCTCACCGGCAACCGGCCGGAAGTATCCGGCCATGAGCCCCGCACCCGTCAGAAAAGTGGCCGGAAGCGATCCGTCCACTCCCGTCCAGGCGGACACTGACGCCCCTGTCCCCGCTCCCCCCGCGCCCGGTACGGCCACAGCCGCCACGATCGCCACCGCGGCCGGTTCCGCACCACCCGTCGCCCCTGTCCCGGTGCCGCCCTCGCCGGCCTCCGCCCCGCGCGTGATGCCGCCCCGCGGCACCCCCGACCACTCCCTCGCCGTCCAGGACCGGCTCGCCGCCTGGGTGTGCGACCTGTCCCTGCTGCACGAACTGACCGAGCGGCTGGCCCGTACCGCCGCGCTCGACGACGCCCTGCACGAGGTGCTGCGGGCGGGCGCCACGCTGGTCGGCGCCCGGCGCGGGCTGATCGCCCTGGACCCGGCGGACCGGCTCGGCCCGGCGACGAGCGTCGGCCTGGGTCTCGGGCGCAGCGACCTCGGCACCCTGGAGACGGTTCCGCTCGACGCCGAGTCCGCCGAGGCGGTCCTCCCCGACCTGCTGCACGGCCCCGGTCCGACCACCCGGCACCGCGAGGTCGCCGCCCAGCTCGGCCTGGCCGCGAGCTACGCGGTGCCGCTGGTCGCGGAGGCCGCCGCCGACAGCGGCACCGGCGCGGGCGACGGGGCCGAACACGCCGCCGGCCACCCCACCGGACCCCGCACCGGCCCCCGCACCAGATTCCCCACCGACCACCCCGCCGGCCGCCTCGGCACCGCCGTCTGGTTCTACGACGAACCCGCCGAGCCCACCGACCGCCAGCGCCGCCTCGTCAGCCTCTACCTCCGCTTCGCCGTCGAGCACGTGGCCCGCTGCCTGACCCTGGGCCGGGCCCGCGCCGCGGCCCGCGCGCTGTCCGAGGAACTGCTGCCGGCCCGACTGCCGCAGGTGCCCGGTCTGCGGATGGCCGTACGCCACACCACCGGCCCGCGCGGCGGCGGCGACTGGTACGACGCCCTGCCGCTGCCCGAAGGCGCGCTCGGGCTCGCCGTCGGCGGGGTGACGGGCTCAGGGCCTGGCGCGGTCGCCGCGATGGGCCGGCTGCGCGCGTCCCTGCGGGCGTACGCCGTGATGGAGGGCGAGGACCCGGTCGCGGTGCTGTCCGACCTCGAACTGCTGATGCGGCTGACCGAGCCGGCCCGTTCGGCCACCGCGCTCTTCGCGTACGCCACCGCGCTGCCGGGCGGCGGCCGCAAGCTGACCATGGCCGGCGCCGGGCACTGCCCGCCGCTGGTGGTCGGCGACCGGCGCTGCGAGTACGTGGAGACCTCGCTCTCCGCGCCGCTGAACATGCTGAGCTGCTGGGAGGCGCCCTGCGCCGAACTGGCCGTCCGGCCCGGCGAGAGCCTGCTGCTGTACACCGACGGGCTGCTGCACCGCACCGGGGAGCCGGCGGACCGGGCGCTGTCCCGGCTGCACTCAGCCGCGCAGACCGCGCCCAGGAGCGTACGGGCGGACCCGGAGGAGCTGGCCGACCACGTGCTGCGCACGCTCTTCCCCGACGGGCGGGACCGGGCCGACCACATCGAGGACCTGGTACTGCTCGCCGTGCGCTTCGACGACTGACGGCGGCCCGCCGGCAGACCTGTTCCGTCCCCCGCGCCCACCCCGCCCTTCCCACTCCGACCGTTCCGTCCCGTTCATACGATTCATACCGCCACCATGTGACTCTTCTTCCACTTCCGCCCCTTCTCCCCTTCTCGCCCCCGGTTATCCACAGGCGCCCCGACCGGTCGCCGTCCCGCGCCCATACGATGGACGAACGGTTCATTCTTGAGGAGGCAGGACGTGGCGAAGGCCGAGGACAGGCAGGACACGGCGGGGGGCCGGCAGGAGGAAGCGCTCGATGCGCAGGAGTCCGCCGAGGCGGGCGAGGCCGGGTCCGACGGGCAGGACCGCCCGATCAAGCAGCGCAAGAACGGGCTGTATCCCGCGGTGTCCGACGAGCTGACCGCGGTCATGAAGTCCGGCTGGGCCGACACCGAGCGGAGCGGCCTGGAGCCGATACCGCAAGCGCCGTACGCCGCGGCCCGCCGTGCCGCGCTGTCCGCCCGCTTCCCGGGCGAGCGGATCGTGGTGCCCGCCGGGAACCTGCGCACCCGCGCCAACGACACGGAGTACCCCTTCCGTGCCTCGACTGAGTACGTGCACCTCACCGGCGACCAGACCCAGGACGCCGTCCTCGTCCTCGAACCGATCGCCGAGGGCGGCCACGCCGCGACCGCGTACCTGCTGCCGCGCTCCGACCGGGAGAACGGCGAGTTCTGGCTGGACGGCCAGGGCGAGCTGTGGGTCGGCCGGCGCAACAGCCTGACCGAGGGCGAGCAGCTGCTCGGGCTGCCGTGCAAGGACGTCCGCACGGTCGCCGACGTGCTGCGCGAGGCCACCGGCCCGGTCCGCGTGGTGCGCGGCTACGACGCCGGGGTCGAAGCGGCCCTCACCGACAAGGTCACCGCCGAGCGGGACACGGAGCTGAAGGTCTTCCTGTCGGAACTCCGCCTGATCAAGGACGAGTTCGAGATCGGCGAGCTCCAGAAGGCGTGCGACTCCACCGCCCGCGGCTTCGAGGACGTGGTGAAGGTCCTCGACCGCGCGCAGGCCACCTCCGAGCGGTACATCGAGGGCACCTTCTTCCTGCGCGCCCGCGTCGAGGGCAACGACATCGGCTACGGCTCGATCTGCGCCGCCGGCCCGCACGCCACCACCCTGCACTGGGTGCGCAACGACGGCCCGGTCCGGGCCGGCGAACTGCTGCTGCTCGACGCCGGCGTGGAGACCCACTCCCTCTACACCGCCGATGTCACCCGCACCCTCCCGATCGACGGCCGGTTCTCGCCGCTGCAGAAGAAGATCTACGACGCGGTCCACGACGCGCAGCAGGCCGGCATCGACGCGGTCAAGCCCGGCGCGGCCTACCGCGACTTCCACGAGGCGGCGCAGCGCGTGCTCGCCGAGCGGCTGGTCGAGTGGGGCCTGCTGGAGGGGCCGGTGGAGCGGGTGCTCGAACTCGCCCTGCAGCGGCGCTGGACGCTGCACGGCACCGGGCACATGCTCGGCCTGGACGTGCACGACTGCGCCCAGGCACGTACCGAGACATACGTGGACTGCACGCTGGAGCCGGGCATGGTGCTCACCGTGGAGCCCGGGCTGTACTTCCAGGCGGACGACCTGACGGTGCCGGAGGAGTACCGCGGCATCGGGGTGCGGATCGAGGACGACATCCTCGTCACCGAGAGCGGCAACCGGAACCTGTCGGCGGGACTGCCGCGCCGCTCGGACGAGGTCGAGGAGTGGATGGCCGGGCTGAAGGGCTGACCGGTCATGGGCCGGCCCGCCCCGCGCATGAGCGGGGTGGGCCGGACGCAGGGGGCCCGACGCTGCGGGCCGGACGCAGGGGGCCCGACGCTTCGGGCCGAGCGCTGTGGGACAGGCGCTGTGGGACGGATGCTTCGGCGACGGGTCAGGACGCCTTGAGCAGGGCGTCCTCCCGCCACTTGAGCATCTTGTCGAACGCCACGACCGTGCCGTGCCCCGGGCGGTCGTGGAACTGCACATGGTCGACGAGGGCTTCGATCAGGAACAGTCCGCGGCCGTGCTCGGCCTGCTGGCCCCGCAAGGTCAGCGCCCGGGCCGGCAGGCGGAAGTGGTCGTGGGGCAGGCCCGGCCCGGAGTCGGCGACCTCGATACGGCAGCAGTCGCCGTCGATCTGGGCGGTGACGCTGTAGCCCGTGGCAGAACCGGCGTGTTCCACGGCGTTCGCACACGCCTCGGAGAGGGCCACCGAGAGATCGAAGGAGATGTCGGGATCGACCCCGGCCGTCTCCATGGTCCCCAGCAGCAGTCTCCTGGCCAGCGGAACGCTCGCAGCCTCGCGCCGCAAATGGAGTGACCACCAGATGCTCATGCTCCAGCCTCCTGGCTGCGGCTCGACATACGGTTACGTATTGCCGCGAAAGCCCGGGCGTAAGCGTGATGTTGACGTGATGCCGCTCATTCGGCGGATGCGGGAGCCGCACGCGGCGGTGTAGGGGGCGCGGCTGTCAAGACCGCCGGCGCCGACGGGCGCCGCCGCGGACGACCCGGGCAACGGCCGTACGGCGTACCGGATCGCCCCGCCGGTGGCGTCCCGAGCAGGGTCCGCGGCGGGTCGTCGACAGGGCGTCGGCGGGTCATCGGCGGCGTGCCGACAGCGTCCCGGCGCGGTCCCGGCGGGCGGGCGGCGGCAAGGGCGCCGTAGGCGGGCGAACCGGGCAGTGAGATGATGACCGCCGTCATGGCTGCGCCTTCCTCCGTCTCCTGCCGACCCGCGCCCACCGTGCGCGCGGGCGCCGGGATGCGACTGCTGCGGACCGCGGTGTTCACCGCGGTCTGCGTGCTGCTCGCCGCGATCGGGCACGCCATGGCATCGGGTCGTGCGGTTCCGGTCGGCTCCCTGGCGCTCGGCTGGCTCGCGGCCTTCGCGGTCGTCGCGCCGCTGGCGGGCCGGGAGCGCGGCCTGCCGGGCATCACCGCGCTGCTCGCCGTCGGACAACTCGCCCTGCACACGGTGTTCAGCACCGGGCAGATGTGCGCCTCCGTCACCGGCTCCTCCCGGAGCGGCTCCACGAACGAGCTGATCGCCGTCGCCGCCCGCCTGGTGTGCGGCGGCGGTGGCAGCAGCTCCGCGCTCTCCCCGGGGGCCGCGCGGCAGATCGTGCTGCGGGCCGGGATCGACCCCGCCGCGGTCGGCGGCACCACGCAGCCGCGGGACGTGCTGATGCCGGGGATGTCGACGCTCGCCGGCTCCTCCGGCGCGCACGGCGCCCACGCGTCGCTGCCCTGCATGCTGCTGTCGATGTTCTCCGGTCCCATGCTGCTCGGCCACCTGCTGGCCGCCGTGGTCGCCGGGTTGCTGCTGCGCCGCGGTGAGGCCGCGCTGTGGCGGCTGGTCCGGCTGTCGGTGCGCGGCGCCGCGGGGCTGACCTCGCTGGCGCCGTCCGCGCTGCGCCGGGCCTGCGTCCTGCTGGCGGCGCTCGCCGCCGCCGTGCCCTGCGCCCGCCGCCCGATACGGGGCGCCATGTGGTCGGCGCCGGCCCGGCACCGTACCGTCTGGCTGCGGCACTGCCTGGCCAGGCGCGGTCCTCCGGTGGTCGCACTGGCGGCCTGACGCGGCGTCGGCTCCCCACCGGGAGCGCCGACGGACGCGCGGGTCGCCCGGCCGCCCTCCCACCAGCACCCCTCGTACCCCTGACGGTCCCCCGCATCACACGCCCGTACGCGCACGCGTACGGCCGGGGTCCCCGGTACGGGTACGCGTGCGGGTCCGGGGCGGGCTGCCCGCGTCCCCCCGCGCACATTGCCGTGCGCGGTCCACCGTCAGCGCACCACTTCATCGTGGAGATACCCCTGCCATGAGCAGTTCCCGTATGCGCGGCCGTGCCGCAACCGTCGCCGCGCTCGCCGGCTCCGCCGTCCTGCTGGCCGCCGTACCCGCCTTCGCCCATGTCACCGTGCAGCCGGGCTCGGCCGCCAAGGGCAGCTACAGCACCGTCGCGTTCAAGGTGCCGTGCGAGGAGGACAACGCCTCCACCGTCAAGCTGGAGGTGAACCTCCCGACCGACCACCCGATCGCCTCGGTGTCGATCCAGCCCGTGCCGGGCTGGACGGCGAAGGTCACCACGGCCAAGCTGACCACCCCGCTGAAGACCGACGACGGCACCGTCACCTCGGCCGTCACCAAGATCACCTGGACCGGCGGCAAGATCGAGCCGGGGCAGTTCCAGCAGTTCCCGGTCTCCTTCGGGCCGTTGCCGGACAACGCCGACTCGCTGTCGTTCAAGGCGCTCCAGACCTACAGCGACGGCAACGTGGTGCGGTGGATCGAGATCCCGCAGGCCGGGCAGCCCGAGCCGCAGAACCCGGCACCGACCCTGAAGCTCACCGCGGCGGGCAGCGACTCCGGCGCCGCTCCCGCCACGACCGGCAGCCCCGCGGCCGCCCCGCCGGCCGGCGGCAAGGGCGCGGCGACCACCACCGCGTCGGCGAGCAGCAGCGACGACACCGCTCGCGCCCTGGGCATGGCCGGGATCGTGGTCGGCGTGATCGGCGTCGGCTTCGGCGTGTACGGCGGCCGGCGGCGTACGCCCGCGACCGGCGCCGGGGTACCTGGTGCCTCGTCCGCGGGTTCCTCGTCCACGGGTGCCGCGGGCGGCGCCTCCGACGGCCCCTCCGCGCCCTCGGCCTGACCGGCCTCCGCCGGGCGGTCGCGGTGCGCGCACCATAGGACCGCGGCCGCCCGGCCCCTTCGAGCACTCGCGAACAGGAACTTCTCTCATGCGCACCACCGTCAAACTCGGCGCAGTCGCCGTGACCGCGTCGGCCGCTCTCCTGCTCACCGCGTGCGGGGGTTCGTCGTCCGGCAGCGGTTCGAACGCCGCCGCGGTCGTGTCGACCCATGCCTCGCAGGGACCGGGCGTCGCCCTGGACTCGCCGTTCGCCAAGCCCTCCCTGGTGCTGACCGACAACCACGGCAAGTCGTTCGACCTGGTCAAGCAGACCGCCGGGCATCCCGTGCTGCTCTACTTCGGCTACACGCACTGCCCCGACGTGTGCCCGACCACCATGAGCGACATCGCGCTGGCCAAGTCGAAGCTGTCCCCGGCCGATCAGGCCAAGCTCCAGGTGGTCTTCGTCACCTCCGACCCCGACCGCGACACCCCGGCCCGGCTGAACGCCTGGCTCGGCGCGATCGACAAGAGCTTCATCGGCCTGACCGGCAAGTTCAGCACGATCCAGGCCGCCGCCCGCTCGCTCGGCGTCGGCATCGACCCGCCGGTGAAGGAGAAGGACGGCAGCATCACCGTCACCCACGGCGCCGAGGTGCTGGGCTTCTGGCCCAAGGACAACAAGGCGCACGTGGTGTACATGTCCGGTACCACCGCGGACCAGTACACGCGCGAGCTGCCGAAGATCATCAGGAGTGAGAAGTCGTGACCGCGACCAGGTCCGCCGGGCGGCGCACCCGGGCCGGCGCGGCCGCGCTGGTGGCCCTCGCCGCAGTGGCGACCGGCGGCACCATCGCGCTCACCGGCTGCTCGTCCTCGGCGGGTTCGCCGGGCTCCACGGGTTCCGCGGACGCCTCCGCCGCCGCGGCCGGCGCCAGGTCCGCGAGCCCCGCCGAACTCGCGGTGACCGGTGGGTACATACCGCAGCCGCTGCTGACCGACATGGCCGCCGCGTACTTCACCGTCACCAACACCGGCGGCACCGCGGCCCAACTCACCTCCGTGACCAGCGCTCTGGCCGCGCACGCCACCCTGCACCGCACCGCCGGCGACACCATGCAGCAGGTGATGTCCCTGCCCGTGCCGGCCGGCGGCAAGCTCACGCTGAGCACCGGCGGCAACCACGTGATGCTGGAGGACCTCACCCACAAGCCGGCGGTGGGCGACAAGGTGACGCTCACCCTGCACTTCGCGCACGCCACCCCGGCGACGGTGACCGTCACCGTGCCGGTGCGTCCGACGACGTACCACCCAGGAGGCTGAACAGCCGATGGACACACGGTCGTACGTACGGCAACCGGGCGCCCGGCCAACCGGGTCGCGGTGGCGTCGGGTCGGGACGCGTCCGCTCGCGGCGCGGGCGGCCTGGTCCTGGCCGCGGCGCGCGGCGGCGCTGCTCGTGGGGCTCGGCGCGCTGGTCGGGCTGCTGCTCGGCACGGCGGTGCCCGCCTCGGCGCACGCCGCCCTGATCCGTACCGACCCGGCCGACGGGTCGGTGGTCAAGACGGCGCCGCAGCGGGTGGTGCTCACCTACTCCGAGGGCGTGCTGCTGTCCGACGACTCGCTGCGGGTGCTCGACCCGCACGGCACCGACGTCGCCGTCGGCACCCCGGGCCACGCCCAGGGCAAGGACTCCGGCGCCACCTCGACCGTCGCCCTCAAACCGGGCCTGGGCGACGGCACCTACACCGTGGCCTGGCGGGCGATCTCCCAGGACAGCCACCCCGTCGCCGGCGCCTTCACCTTCTCCATCGGCGCCCCCTCCAGGACGGACGTCGACCTGTCCGGCGTCGCGGCACGCGGCGGCGGCGCGGCCGGCACGCTGTACGGCGTCGGCCGCTACGTCGCGTACGCCGGCTTCGCGCTGCTGGTCGGCGCCTCGGTGTTCCTCTCGGTGTGCTGGCCGCGCGGCGCGCTGCTGCGCCCGCTCCAGCGGATCGCGGCGACCGGCTGGGTGGCGATGGCCGCCTCCACCATCGCGTTGCTGCTGCTGCGCGGGCCGTACGTCAACGGCAAGGGGCTCGGGCAGGCGCTCGACCTCGGGGTGATGCGCGACCAGCTCCAGACCAGACCCGGGGCGGCGCTGCTGTCCCGGCTGCTGCTGCTCGCGGCCGCCGCGGTGTTCCTGGCGGTGCTGTTCGGGTCGTACGCCAGACGGGAGGACCCGGAGGAACGCGCGGACCTCGCCTGGGGGCTGGGCATCGGCGGCACCGTGATCGCGGTCGGCATCGCGGCGACCTGGGCGATGGCCGAGCACGCCTCGGTGGGTATCCAGCACCAGGTCGCGATGCCGGTCGACGTGGTCCACCTGCTGTCCATGGCGGTCTGGCTGGGCGGTCTGATCACCTTGCTGACCGCGCTGTGGGCGCCCTCGGTCGCGAGCCGCCCGATCGAGGCGTACGCGGTGCGCCGCTTCTCGCTGGTCGGGCTCACCGCGATCACGCTGCTGGTCGGCACCGGCGTCTACCAGGCGTGGCGGCAGATGGGCAGTTGGCGGGCCTTCACCGACACCTCCTACGGGCGGACGCTGCTGATCAAGATCGGGCTGGTGTGCGCGCTGGTGGCCATCGCCTGGTTCTCCCGGCGCTGGACCGCGCGGCTCGGGCAGGCACCGGCCACGGCTTCGGCTTCGGCTTCGGGCTCCGCTTCGGCGTCGGCTTCGACCACGGCTTCCGCTTCCGCGGCGGCCACGGCCTCGGCCGGCACCGTGGTGGCGCAGGGCGTACGCGAGCCGGTGGCGGCGGCCACGGACCGTACGGACGGGACCGCCGCGACCGCGGACGCCAAGGCGGGTGCGGCGTCCGGAAGCGGCGGCGCGGGTGGGGCCGACAACGCCCGGGCCGCGCAACTGCGCCGGCAGCAGGCCGCCCGTAGCGCGGCGCGGGCCAGGAAGGTCCTGGACGCCGACCCCTTCCGCGGCGCGCTGCGCCGCTCGGTACTGGCCGAGGCGGCGGTGGCCGTGGTGCTGCTGGGGGTGACCACGATCCTGTCCGGCTCCCAGCCGGGGCGGGCCGCGGAGGAGCAGAAGGCCCTGGCACCCGCACCGTCCGCGTCCTCGGGCACGGGCACCGCGCCCTCGGGGCAGGGCCGGATCGCGGTCACGGTGCCGTACGACACCGGCGGCCCGAAGGGGAAGGGCACCGCGGAGGTCACGGTGACCCCCGGGCGGGCCGCGACCCCCAACCAGGTGCAGTTGGTGATCAACGGCGCGGCCGGCACCCCGGTCGACGTGCCCGAGGTGCGGCTGGCGTTCACGCTGCCCGCACAGAACCTCGGCCCGATCCCGATCACGCTCACGCACGTGGGCACCGGCAAGTGGACGGCGAGCGCGGCGCAGTTGCCGCTGCCCGGCACCTGGCAGATGTCGGTCACCGTCCGCACCTCGGACATCGACGAGGTGACGGAGACGAAGAATGTGAAGGTCACGTCGTGAGTGCCACGAACAAGTCGGCGGGGCGCACCGCCGGACAGGCCGTCCGCAGGCCGGCCGAGCAGAACCCCGGGCAGGGCGCCGGGCAGGGCTCCGAGCAGGACGCGGCCCGGCCCGGGGTCAGCCGTCGGCGGCTGCTGGGCACCGCGGGCGCGGCCGGGGCGGCCGGGCTCGTGGTCGGCGGCGGTGCGGGCGCCGCCGTGGCGGCCGGCACCCGGGACGAGCCGACCGCGCTGACGACGGTCGGCTCGGCGCACATCCCGTTCGAGGGCACCCGGCAGGCCGGGATCGTGCAGCCCGCTCAGGCCCGCGGCCATCTGGCCGCCTTCGACCTGGTGACCGGCGCGGACCGCCGTGCGGCGGCCGCGCTGCTGCGGCGCTGGTCGGACGCGGTGCGGGAGATGACCGCGGCCGGTCGCCCCGCCACCCCCGCGGCGTACGACGACCAGGTCGCCGACGATGCGGGGCCGTCCTCGCTGACCGTCACCTTCGGGTTCGGGCGCAGCTTCTTCGGGCGGACCGGGCTGACGTCGAAGCTGCCGGCCGCGCTGGCGCCGCTGCCCGACTTCCCCTCGGACCGCCTCGACCCCAAGCGCAGCAACGGCGACCTGTGGGTGCAGATCGGCGCCGACGACGCACTGGTCGCCTTCCACGCGCTGCGGGTGCTGCAGAAGGCGGCGAGCGGCACCGCGACCGTGCGCTGGCAGATGAACGGGTTCAACCGCACCCCCGGTGTGACCGACCGGCCCCGCACCCCGCGCAACCTCATGGGGCAGATCGACGGCACCAACAACCCCAAGCCGTCCGACCCGGACTTCGACAAGCGGATCTTCGTGCCGGCGACCGGCTCTCCCGACTGGATGGCGGGCGGCTCGTACGCGGTCGTCCGGCGGATCAGGATGCTGCTGGACACCTGGGACCACCTGTCGGTGGCCGAGCAGGAGCGGGTGGTGGGGCGCCGCAAGTCCGACGGCGCACCGCTGTCCGGCGGCGTCGAGACCACACCGGTGCAGCTCGACAAGATCAACCCGGACCGGTCGCTGGCGATCGCGGGCGACGCCCACATCCGGCTGGCCGCCCCCGCGTCGAACAGCGGCGCGGCCATGCTGCGCCGCGCCTTCTCCTACCACGACGGCATCGGCACCGACGGCACCCCGGACGCCGGGCTGCTCTTCGTCGCCTGGCAGGCCGACCCGCTGACGGGCTTCGTGCCGGTCCAGCGCAAGCTCGACGGCGCCGACGGGCTGTCCCGCTTCCTGCGCCACGAGACGAGCGGGCTCTTCGCGGTGCCGGGCGGGGCGGGGAAGGGGGAGTACGTCGGCCAGCGCCTGCTGGAGAGCTGACGCGCCGGCGGACCGGCCCCGCAAGGCGGGAGGGCTGACGCGCGAGGGCCCGGCGCTGGGCGGTCGCGCGTCTCGTACGTTCGTGCGGGGCCTTGCGAACAAGCTTACGAGACGGACGGGGCCGCCCGTGTGGGCCGTTAGGCTGAACTCATGTCGCCGGCGAGCCGTTACACGTATCTGGGACCTGAGGGCACCTTCACCGAGGCGGCGCTGCGCACGCTGCCCGAGTCCGCCACCCGCGAGCTGGTCCCGATGGTGTCGGTGGCCGCCGCGCTGGACGCGGTACGCACTGGTGAGGCGGGCGGCGCGCTGGTGCCGATCGAGAACTCGGTGGAGGGCGGCATCACCACCACCCTCGACGAGCTGGCGTTCGGCGCCCCGCTGATGATCTACCGCGAGGTGCTGCTGCCGATCGCGTTCGCCCTGCTGGTCCGGCCGGGCACGAAGCTGTCGGACGTGAAGACGGTGACCGGCCACCCGGCCGCCCAGGTGCAGGTCAGGCAGTGGCTGTCGAAGCACCTTCCGGACGCGGTGTGGGAGTCGGCGGCCTCGAACGCGGACGGCGCCCGGCTGGTCCAGGAGTCCCGCTACGACGGCGCCTTCGCCGGCGAGTTCGCCGCCCCGACGTACGGCCTCGAACCGCTGGCCACCGAGATCCACGACGCCTCGAACGCGACCACCCGCTTCGTGCTGGTCGGCAAGCCGGCCCGGCTGGCGGCGCCCACCGGCGCGGACAAGACGTCGGCGGTGTTCTGGCTGCGCGACGACCACCCCGGCGCGCTGCTCGACCTGCTCCAGGAGTTCGCGATCCGCGGGGTGAACCTGATGCGGATCGAGTCCCGGCCGACCGGTGAGGGCCTGGGGCAGTACTGCTTCTCGGTGGACGCCGAGGGCCACCTGACCGACCGGCGGGTGAGCGAGACGCTGCTCGGGCTGCACCGGCGCTGCCTGAAGGTGCGGCTGCTCGGGTCGTACCCGCGGGCCGACGAGATCGCGCCGGAGGTACGCCGCGGCGCGAGCGACGAGGAGTTCAGCAAGGCCGCGGACTGGCTGAACCGGGCGCTCGACGGGCGCGCCTGAGGCAGGCCCGCCGCCAAAACCCAGGCCCTGACATGACGGAAGGTGACCGCCGACCCGGTCACCTGGCGTTCGCCTTGGCTTTGCCCACCAGCCATCTTGCGAGTTGTCCACCGAGTTATCCACAGGATCGGCGCACGGCCTGTGGGTAACTGGGGACAAGTCGACAGAGGAAGCCGACCAAGTCGACAAATTGGTACACAGACACCAGGTCGCCCCGGAGTGCGACACCTCACCCCGCGTCACCCCAAATCCCCCTCGCCATCCTCCCGGGGGAACGCATCTCACTCGAAAGGGAGTGTGGAACGGGTTTGCGCGGGGAATCCATAGCCGAACACAGAGCCCGGGAAATGATCTCGCCACTTCTCCACAGATCTTCCCCACACCCTGTGGACAACCGGCCGGGATTTCCCCACTCCCTGTGGATAACTCGGCCCGAGAGGGGCCGGGAAGGCCCCTGGCGCCACCCTTCGCTGTGGATCAACTCCGGTTCTCCACAGGCCGGCTGACCCCGGGGAGGGATGGTCGGAATTGCGTTGACGAACGACGTTATCACCATCTTCTCCCCCTTCTTTCGCTTTTCCAGCGAACCGGACATTTCTCGCATCACGCCTTTAAGTTGTCGCCGCATCCGACCGCCGCCCGGTAGCCTGTGGACCGTGATTGACCTTCGTCTGCTTCGTGAGGACCCCGACCGAGTGCGCGCCTCGCAGCGCGCCCGTGGAGAGGACGTCGCGCTCGTCGACGCGCTGCTCTCCGCCGACGAGCGGCGCAGGTCCTCCAGTACCCGCTTCGACGAGCTGCGCGCCGAGCAGAAGCAACTCGGCCGGCTGGTCTCCAAGGCGCAGGGCGACGAGCGGGCCGAGCTGCTCAAGCGCACCAAGGAACTGGCCGACTCGGTCAAGTCCGCGGACGCCGAGCAGCAGGAGGCCGCCGAGCAGGCCCAGCAGCTTCTGCTGCGCCTGGGCAACGTGGTGCACCCGGATGTCCCGATCGGCGGCGAGGAGGACTTCGTCGTCATCGAGACCGTCGGCACCCCCCGGGACTTCTCCGCCGAGGGCTTCACCCCCAAGGACCACCTGGAGCTGGGCGAGCTGCTCGGCGCCATCGACACCGACCGCGGTGCCAAGGTGTCCGGCTCGCGCTTCTACTACCTCACCGGCATCGGCGCGCTGCTGGAGCTGGCCCTGGTCAACGCCGCCATCGCGCAGGCCACCGCCGCGGGCTTCACCCCGGTGCTCACCCCGAACCTGGTAAGGCCCGCCGCCATGGCGGGCACCGGTTACCTGGGCCAGGTCGAGGACGACGTGTACTACCTGGAGAAGGACGACCTCTACCTGGTCGGCACCTCCGAGGTCCCGCTCGCCGCCTACCACATGGACGAGATCATCGAGGCGTCCAGGCTGCCGCTGCGCTACGCGGGCTTCTCCGCCTGCTACCGGCGGGAGGCCGGCTCGTACGGCAAGGACACCCGCGGCATCTTCCGGGTGCACCAGTTCGACAAGGTCGAGATGTTCGTCTACACCACGCCGGAGGAGGCCGAGGCCGAGCACCAGCGGTTGCTGGCGTGGGAGAAGCAGTGGCTGACGTCGCTGGAGCTGCCGTTCCAGGTGATCGAGCTGGCCTCGGGCGACCTGGGCTCCTCGGCGTCGCGCAAGTTCGACTGCGAGGCGTGGATTCCGACCCAGGGCAAGTACCGCGAGCTGACCTCCACCTCCAACACCACGCAGTTCCAGGCCCGGCGGCTCGGCATCCGGATGCGCGACAGCGACGGCACCCGGCCGCTGGCCACCCTCAACGGCACCCTGTGCGCGGTGACCCGCACCATCGTCGCCCTGCTGGAGAACCACCAGCAGGCCGACGGCTCGGTCCGGGTGCCCGAGGTCCTGCGGCCGTACCTGGGCGGGCGCGACATCCTGGAACCCCCGGCCACCGGCGCGAACCCCGCCGCCAAGTGACCGCCTCCGAGCCGGGTACGGCCGGCGGCTCCGCCACGGGGCCGCTGCCGTACCAGCTGGTCGCCACCGACCTGGACGGCACCCTGCTGCGCGAGGACGGCACCGTCTCGCGGCGGTCCCGCGCCGCGCTCGCCGCGGTGACCGCCGCGGGCGCGGCACACATCATCGTCACCGGCCGCTCGGTGCCCTGGACGCGGCATGTCCTGGACGACCTCGGCTACCAGGGACTCGCCGTCTGCGGCCAGGGCGCGCAGGTGTACGACGCGGGCACGGGCCGGCTGCTCACCTCCGTGACGCTGGACCGCAAGCTCGCCGCGGTGGCACTGGCCAAGATCGAGGCGGAGGTCGGCCCGGTCGCCCTGGCGGCCAGCCGGGACGGCCTCGACGGCGAGGTGCTGGTCGGCAACGGGTACATCTACAACCCCGAACTCCCGGTCATCCACATGACCGGCACCGACGTGCTGTGGGCCGAGCCCATCAACAAGCTCTACATCCAGCACCACGAACTCGACGACGACGCGCTCGCCGAGGCGGCCCGCGCGGTCGCCGGCGACATGGTGGGCGTCGTCATGGCCGGCCAGGGCATCGTGGAACTGCTGCCGCTCGGTCTCACCAAGGCGACCGGGCTGTCGCTGGCCGCCCGGCGGCTGGGCGTCACCGCGGCGCAGACCATCGCCTTCGGCGACATGCCCAACGACGTGCCGATGTTCCGCTGGGCCGGGCACAGCGTGGCGATGGCCAACGCCCACCCCGACCTCAAGGCCGTGGCCGACGAGATCACGCTCTCCAACGACGAGGACGGCATCGCGGTGGTTCTGGAGCGGCTCATGGGCGCCGCCGCCTCCTGAGGCACGCGGCTCGGGTCCGTACGCAGGGGGATTGCCGGGAGGGCCTACCGGCGGTCCCGGCGGCCGTCCTCCCACCCGGCCGCCCTTCCGTCGGCCGTACCGCCGTCGGTCGTACCGCCGTCGGATACCGGAGCGTGCGCGGCAGGGGTGGGCGGCAGCGGCGTCAGGGCGTAGCAGCACAGGCCGATCAGCACCGCCGTGAAGTGGCCGAGGTCGGTGAAGGTGTCACCGGCCACCAGGCGGTAGCCGAAGAAGCCGAGCAGCGCCACCGCGTAGGGCCGGCGGACGCGGCGCGGCAGCCGGTAGGTGAGAACCCCGGCGACCCCGGCGAGGCCGTAGCTGACCCCGATGTCCACGGTGTACGCCAGGGAGTGCGGCAGGCGGTTGTCCCGGATGTCGAGGAAGACCGCCTTCTGGCTGAGCAGGGTGGCGCCCACGTGCGCGAAGGCTGCGGTCGCCAGCCAGCGCGCGGTGCCGAGCCAGCGTTCCGCGGTGGCGTGCACCACCTCGAAGAGCACCACGTACACGGCGAGACCGGACGGGCTCTGTATCCACAGCGCGCTGGCGATCAGCACCCGGATCGGGTGCGCCCGCAGCTCCACCAGGTTGGTGCTGACCTGGTGGAGTACGTGCGAGCGCACGTCCGCCGGCAGCAGCGCGGCGATCCCGCTGGTGAGCAGGATGATCAGAAGCCAGATGTGCGTGCCCGGGGTGGAGCGGACCCAGGCGACAGCAGCGCGCCCCGCGTCGCCGGGTGTGACCCGGTGGCACGGGGCGACCGATCCGGCGGCGCGGCGCTGAGGCGGCGGGGTGCTGTGCGAGGAGTCCTGGGCCATCCCCTCCAGTCTCGGACGGTTCGCTGTGAGCCGCCGGATGGACGCACTGGCAGGGCGGGTGCGTTCGGCGCCTTACTCGTCGCCCACCGGCTTCAGGGTGCTCAGCCGGCGCGCCGCGTACCAGGTGGCCGCGACCGTGACCACGATCAGCAGGATGATCCCGGTCGGCAGCGACACCGCCGAGCTGACCAGGTCGCCGTGCGCGGCCTTCGCCCCGACAGCGAGCGCCCACTGCTGCACGCTGAGCGTCTGGGCGCCGGACACGAGGTTGCCGATCACCGTCTCCCACACCAGCGCGTAGACCAGGCCGACGACGACCGCGTGCCGGGTGAACACCCCGAGCAGCAGGAAGATCGCCGAGTAGGCGACGGACGCGACCGCGGTGGCGATGCCGTAGGCCACCGCGATGTTCTGGCCGTTGGCGTTGAGCAGGTAACCCGCGAGCAGGGTGGGGATCGCGGAGAAGACGAGGGTGACGCCGATGGCGACGAGCAGCTTGGTGCAGATGATCGTGGAGCGCCTGATCGGCTTGGCGAGCAGGTAGACGATGGCACCGTCGTCGATCTCGGGGCCGATCGCGCCGGTGCCGGCGATGACGCCGAGCAGCGGCAGCATGGAGCTGAGCGCGAAGCCCTGGAGTATGTCGTTGGCGGTGCCGTCGTCGGCGCCGGCCAGGGCGCGCACGGCGGCGCAGATGACCAGCAGCAGCGCGGGCAGCCCGAACAGCAGCAGGGCGCGGCGGCGGCCGAGCAGCGCGCGGTAGGTGAGCCTGGCCACGGTGGGGTGGTAGAACACCGGACCGCCGGTGCGGGGGGCCGCCGGCTTGGCGGCGGGCGCGTCGGGGAGCGCGGAGGTGGTGGACATGTCGGTCGTTCCTTACGCCGTGACCAGGTAGGAAAACACGCTTTCCAACGACTCGTCGGACGGCGAGACCGCGTACAGCCGGATGCCGTGGTCGCGGGCGATCCTCGGCAAGTACTCGGTGAAGCCGGCGAAGTCGATCGCCTGGATGCGCAGGGCCCGCTCGGTACGGTCCAGTTCGATGCCCGCGGTGGAGCCGTGCGCGATGAGCGCGGAGGCGAGCGCGCGGTCGTCGCTGGAGCGTACGAGGTAGCGGTGCGGGCGGTCGGTCATCAGCCGGCGGATCTTGCGGAAGTCGCCGGAGGCGGCGTGCCGTCCGGCCACCACGACCTCGATGTGGTGGGCGAGTTGCTCGACCTCCTCCAGGATGTGCGAGGAGAACAGCACGGTCCTGCCGTCCGCGCCCATGGCGCGCAGCAGGTCCATCAGGTGCAGCCGCTGGCGCGGGTCCATGCCGTTGAACGGCTCGTCGAGCAGCAGCACCGACGGGTCGTGCACCAGCGCCGACGCCATCTTGGCGCGCTGCCTCATGCCCTTGCTGTAGGTCTCGATCCGCCGGTCCTGGGCGTACTCCATCTCCACCGTGGCCAGGGCGCGCTGGGCGGCGGCGCCGGGGTCGGCCAGGCCGTGCAGTTCGGCGTTGGCGACGACGAACTCGCGTGCGGTCAGGAAGTCGTACATCGACTCGCGTTCGGGCACGATGCCGATCTCGCGGTACGCCTGCTCGTTGCGCCAGATGACGGCGCCGTCGAGGGTGACGCTGCCGCCGGAGGGGGCGAGGAAGCCGGCCATCATGTTGATGAGCGTGGACTTGCCCGCGCCGTTGGGGCCCAGCAGTCCGGTGACGCCCGGGCCGATGGTCATGGTGATGTCGTTGACCGCCACCACGTTGCCGAACCAGCGGGAGACCGTGTTGATGCCGATGGTGGTCATGAAAGGCCCGCCTTCTGGTAGCGGCGCATCAGCAGCCCGAAGCTGCCCGCCAGGATCGCCATGATGACCAGCAGATACGCGATCCCGGCCACCGCGTCGGGCGGTCCCGCCGCGTGCGGGAAGGCGGAGGTGGCGTCCAGGAACCAGGTCTGGAAGCCGTCGATCAGGGTGATCGGCGAGAACAGCCCGAGCCAGCCGATGACGTGCCACTTCTCCTGGTTGAACGCGACGCCCTGCACCGCGGAGACGGCGCCGTAGGTGATCACGAACAGGGTGATCACCGCGGCGACTCCGAAGCCCCGGCGCGGGGTGACGGCCGCGATCACCAGCCCGATGCCGGCGAACAGCAGGGACAGGACGGCTATGGACACCAGGCCCTTCGCAAACCCGGCGGTCTGGTGGCCGAAGCTGAGCTTCGCCAGCAGCGCGCCGATGTAGAGGATCAGCAGGGGGAGCGCGGTCAGCAGGAACAGCGCCGAGGCCAGCGCGGCGAACTTCGCGGCCACGTAGTCGACGGCCTCGATCGGCCGCGAGAAGTACAGCGGGGTGGTCTTGAAGCGCAGGTCGCGCGAGACGGCCTGGGGTGCCTGGGAGGCGACGAAGAGCGTGATGACCGCCTGGAGCACGATCGCGTAGCGGGTGTACTGGAGCGGCAGGTCGTTGCGGTTCGTGACGATCGTGACCGCGACGAGGATCAGTGCCGGCAGGCACATCACGCCGAGCAGCAGCATCGGCAGCACCTTGGACTTGGCGCTGCGGCCGAGGCCGTACGCGCCGCGCAGGCTCTGCACGTAGAGCGACTTGCGGGCGTAGGCGCGGCCGAGGCGGGGTCCGTCGTACGACCGGTAGCCGATGTCGTGGATGACGTCCGTGGGCGTCAGGTCGGGCTGGGTCACCGGGCGTTCCTTCCTGTGCCCGCGGGGACGGGTGCGTGCGCGTCGGTGTCGGTGGCGGCGTCCGTGTCCGCGAAGAGTTCGGCGATCCGGTGGCGGCGCTGTTCCATGCGGACCAGGCCGACGCCGAGGACGGCCACCGCGTCGCGGACGGTGTCGTACGTCTCGTCGCCCGCGATGTCGACCATCAGCAGGTGGCCGGCGCCCTGGGCGGTCAGCCCCGCGCCGGTCAGCGCGGCGAGCAGGTCGTCCTCGCGATCGGTGACCTCGACGGCGAGAGAGCCGGTGGTCTGGGTGAAGTCGCTGGTGGAAGAGGCCCGCAGCAGCTTGCCGCCGTCGATGACGACGATGTGGTCGCTGGTGCGCTCCAACTCCCCGAGCAGGTGCGAGGTGACGAGCACCGAGATGCCGAAGTCGCTGTGCACGCGGCGGATCAGGCCGAGCATGTCGTCGCGGCCGACCGGGTCGAGGCCGTTGGTCGGCTCGTCGAGCAGCACCAGCTCGGGGTCGTGCACCAGCGCCTGGGCGAGTTTGACGCGCTGCTTCATGCCCGTGGAGTAGCCGCCCATCGGGCGGTAGCGCTCCTCGTACAGGCCGACGTGCCGCAGCGTGTCGGCGGTGCGTTCGCGGGCCGCGGTGGGCGGCAGACCCGACATGCGGGCCATGTGCACCACGAACTCGGTCGCCGAGACGTCCGGCGGGAGGCAGTCGTGCTCGGGCATGTAGCCCACCAGGGCCCTGATCTCGGCACCGTCCGTGGCCACGTCGCGGCCGAGCACGGTGGCACGGCCCTCGGAGGCCGGGGCGAGTCCCAGCAGGATCTTGATCAGGGTCGACTTGCCGGCTCCGTTGGCGCCCACCAGCCCGGTCACACCGGGCGTGATGTCCACGGTCAGCCGGTCGAGCGCGGTCACCCTCGGGTACCGCTTGCTCAGGCTCTCGGTAGCGATCACAGTCACGGCTCGACCGTAGTGGTAAACGCGAGGCCCTCGCGTCGCCCGCGGGGCGGTGCTTCGTGTACGACTCACGGCTGACCACCCGTAGGGGTCGGCACCCGATCGGATGAAAGTGCCTACGGGTCGGGGTCGGAGGTCTTGACGCTGCCATCGGTCGATGTCACATTGATCACTGACAGTGTTGATCGGTGCTGGGGGCGGTGACGGCGTGGACGGCATGGGTGGGACGGACGGAACGGGCGGGACGGACGGCGGGAGCGGCGCGGAGGACGCGGGCCGGGCAGCGGGCGCTGACGCGGACGCGAGCCTTGACACGGAGTCGGACGGCGCCGAGCAGGCGGGCGGCCCGGTGCGGGAGCGGTTCGTGACCGGCGCCGGCGGCGTGCGGCTGTGCGTGACCGAGCGCGGTGCGGCCGCCGCGCCCGGCGGCCCGCCGACCGTGGTGCTGGTGCACGGCTATCCGGACAACAAGGAGGTCTGGTCGCCGGTCGCCGAGCGGCTCTCCGACCGCTTCCACGTGGTGAGCTACGACGTGCGGGGGCACGGCCGCTCCTCCGCGCCGAGCCCGCTCAGGGGCGGCTTCACCCTGGAGAAGCTGACCGAGGACTTCCTCGCGGTCGTCCGCGCGGTCAGCCCGGACCGCCCGGTGCACCTGGTCGGCCACGACTGGGGCTCCGTGCAGGGCTGGGAGTTCGCCACCGTGCCCGCCGCCGAGGGCCGGATCGCCTCCTTCACCTCGATCTCCGGCCCGAGCCTCGACCACTTCGGCCACTGGATCAACCGCCGCCTGCACCGCCCCACCCCGCGCCGCGTCGCCCAACTCCTCGGCCAGGGAGCCAAGTCGTGGTACGTCGGCGCCCTGCACACCCCCGTGCTGCCCGAGCTGGCCTGGCGGGGACCGCTCGGCAAGCAGTGGCCCAAGATGCTCGCCCGGGCCGAGAAGGTCCCCTCCGACGGCTATCCGACCGCCTCCCTCCCGCAGGACGCCGCGCACGGCGCCTGGCTCTACCGCGACAACATCCGGCGCCGGCTCGGCCACCCGCGCCCCGACCCCGTCGCCCACGTCCCGGTCCTGCTGATCACCCCCACCCGCGACGCCTTCCTGTCCGAGCGGCTCTACGACGACCTCGACCGCTGGGTGCCTCAGCTGACCCGCCGCACCCTGCCGGCCAAGCACTGGGTGCCGCGGTCCCGGCCGGACCAACTGGCCCGCTGGATCACTGATTTCGTGGCCGCCACCGAGGGTGAGGCCGCTCTCGACGACGCTGGACCGGGCCCCGCCGTGCGGACCGTGCTCGGCCGGGGCCTGCCGGCCGCACGCGAGCGGTTCGCCGGGCAACTGGTGGTGGTCACGGGCGCCGGCAGCGGCATCGGGAAGGCGACCGCGCTCGCCTTCGCCGAGGCCGGTGCACGGGTGGTCGCGGTGGACCGGGACGCGGAGGGCGCCGCCTCGACCGCGGCGGCCGCCCGCCGGGCCGGCGCGCCCGACGCCTGGCCCGAGGTGGTCGACGTCGCGGACGCCGACGCGATGGAGAAGTTCGCCGCCCGCACCGCCGACCTGCGCGGAGTGCCCGACGTGGTGGTCAACAACGCGGGAATCGGGCTGGCCGGCGCCTTTCTCGACACCACCCCGGAGGACTGGAAGCAGGTACTTGACGTCAACTTGTGGGGCGTCATCCACGGCTGCCGGCTCTTCGGCCGCCAGATGGCCGAGCGCGGCCAGGGGGGCCACATCGTCAACACCGCGTCGGCCGCCGCCTTCCAGCCCTCCCGCGCCCTGCCCGCGTACAGCACCTCGAAGGCCGCCGTGCTGATGCTCAGCGAGTGCCTGCGGGCCGAACTCGCCCCGCACGGAATCGGGGTGAGCGCGATCTGCCCCGGCCTGGTCAACACCGCGATCACCGGCAGCGCACGGCACACGGGCGTCAGCGACGAGGAGCAGGAGCGGCGCCGCGCCAAGAGCGCCAAGCTGTACGCCTTGCGCAACTACCCGCCGGAGAAGGTCGCCCGAGCCGTGGTGCGCGCGGTGCGCCGGGACACCGCGGTCGTCCCGGTCACACCCGAGGCGCGCGGTGCGCGGCTGCTGTCGCGGATGTCCCCGGGCGCGTTGCGCGCGCTCGCCCGGGTCGATCCGCCGATGTAGCCGGCTGCCCGTCAGCCCGGCCGGGCCCCTGCCCACGTCGCCGTCCTCGTCCGTCCCGATCCCCACCCGCAGAACCCCGTAAGGAGGCCACACCCGTGAGCCACGCGATCAAGCCCCGTCGGGTCACGTTCGACTGGAAGCAGACCCCGCTGCACTGGATTCCGGGCGAGCCGACGGCGACCCACGTCATCAACGTGCTGCATCTGCTGCTGCCCGCGGGCGAGCGGTGGTTCGTGAAGGTGTTCAAGGAAGCGCTGCCCCTGGTCACGGACGAGCGGTTGCTCAAGGACGTGAAGGGCTTCATGGGCCAGGAGGCCACCCACAGCGTCCAGCACGCGTATGTGCTGGAGCACCTGGCCGAGCAGCGACTCGACACCGAGGCGTACACCCGCCATGTGGAGTGGATGTTCGACGTGATGCTGGGCGAGCGCCCGCCGTGGGGCCTGCCGGTGCCGCGCCGCGAGTGGCTGCGTTTCCGGCTGTCGCTGATAGCCGCGATCGAGCACTTCACCGCGGTGCTCGGCGACTGGATTCTGGACGCGGACGCGCTGGACGGCGCGGACAGCGACGAGGTGATGCTCGACCTGCTGCGCTGGCACGGCGCCGAGGAGGTCGAACACCGTTCGGTCGCCTTCGACATGTACCAGCACGCGGGCGGCAAGGGCGCGGTGCGCTACCTGCGCCGCGCCGAGGGCATGGCGCTGGCCTGGCCCACGCTGTTCTACCTGTGGGTGGCCGGTGCCCGCTATCTGCTGCGCCACGACCCGCAGCTGGACCGGGGCCGCTACCGCTTCAAGGACCACCGCGCCGCCGCCCGCCGCGGCCTGGTCCCCTCCTGGGCCTCGCTGCACGGGGCCATGCCCCGCTACCTGCGGCGGTCGTACCATCCGTCGCAGGAGGGATCGTTGAGCAAAGCGGTGGAGTACCTGGCGGTGTCCCCCGCCGCGCAGGCCGTCCAGCCCAGGACGTCCGCCGGCGGCGGGGCGGCGGAAGGGCCGGCCGTCGCCTCCTGACCCCCGTACAGCAGACCAGCGAGGAGCAAGTCCGTGACCACCGCGGAAGAGCAGCGCGCCTACCGGATCGAGGACCTGTCCCACCTCAGTGGCACCACGGTCCGCACGATCCGGGCGTACACCGACCGCGGCCTGCTGCCCAAACCGGAGCGGCAGGGCCGGGCCAATGTCTACGACGACACCCATCTGGCCCGGCTGCGGCAGATCGCCGACCTGCTGGAGCGCGGCTACACGCTGGCGAGCATCAAGGAGTTGCTCGCCGCCTGGGACGCGGGCACCGGGCTCGGCGGCGTACTCGGACTGGTCGGCGAGGTGGACCGGCCGTGGTCCGACGAGGCACCGGCCCGGATAGCGCTGGCCGAGCTGACCGAGGCGTTCGGCGGCGTGATGGACCTGACGGCGGTTGAGGAGGCGCTGCGGCTGGGTGTCCTGGAGGCAGTGCCCGGACACGACGACGAATTCCTGGCGCCGAGCCCCAGCGAGCTGGCCGTCGCTGCCGAACTGCACCGTGCAGGGGTGCCGCTGGCCGCGATCACCGGGCATCTGCGCGAGGTGCGCGGCCATGTCGAACACATCTCGGAGCGGTTCCTGGAGTTCACCACGGAGTACGTCTTCCAGCGCTTCCTCCAGCACCCGCCGACCGACGAGGAGGCCGCCGAGGCCACCGACCTCATCCGGCGGCTGCGCCCGCTCGCCCAGCAGACCGTCGACGCCGAGCTGGCCCGAGCGATGCGGTTGCGGGCCACCGAGCACATCCGGCGCCATCTGGGAGACGCGGCCGCGTTCACGCCGCCGGCCGAGCAGGAGCCGCCCGGGTCCGGGGCGGAAGCGGGGCGCGGGAGCAGCGCGGAAGGGGCGACGCGCGAGGCCACCGCGCCCGAGGTCACCGCGCCCGAGGTCACCGCGCCCGCGCCCTCCGCCGGCACCGTGCCTTCGGCGGCGCCCTCGTCCACGCCCCCGTCGCCCCTGTCCGTACTCGTACCGCTGCCCGCGCCCACCGTCGCCGCCGTACAGGAGCTGGTGGGGGCCGACCGGGTCCAGGCGTTCGTCGTCGCCGCCGCCGACCGCGAGGTGGCCGCCCGCCGGATGGACGCGCTGGCCGACCGACCCGCCGCTCCATGACGCGAGCGGTGCGGCGCCGTCCCGGGCTCCACGGCACGACGTCGGGCCGCCACGTGCCGCGGTGGTGGCGGTCCGGTCGGCACGCGCGGCGGGCGGCTCAGCCGAGCTGACCCGGTGCCTCGATCGCGATCTGCTCGAAGATCGCATGGTCGTAGCCGAAGTCGGAGTCCGGGATCGGCCAGTGCACGACGATCTCGTCGATCCCGGCCTCGGCGTGCCGCCCGGCGAAGTCCACGAAGGCGTCCAGCGAGCTGAACGGAGCGGCCCGGTCCGGAGTGAAGCCGGTCAGCAGCACCTTGGGCACGCCGGCCGGCTCGCGGGCGGCGTCCCGCAGCGCCGAGCCGAGCCGCTCGATCTGGCCGCGGATCGCCGCCAGCGACTCCTCCGGCGTCCCCGTCTCGTAAAGCGCCGGGTCACCCGTGGTCACCCACGCCTGGCCGTACTTCGCAGCCAGCCGCATGCCCCGTGGTCCGGTGGCCGCCACCGCGAACGGCAGCCGCGGCGTCTGCACGCAGCCGGGGATGTTCCGCGCCTCGACGGCGGAGTAGTAGCTGCCCCCGAAGGTGATGTCGCCCTGGGTGAGCAGCCGGTCGAGCAGTTCCACGAACTCCGCGAACCGGTCCGCCCGTTCGCGCGGCGACCACTCCTCCTGCCCCAGCACCAGCGCGTCGAACCCGGTCCCGCCGGACCCGATCCCCAACGTCACCCGCCCGTCGCTGACGTCGTCGAGCGTCATCAGCTCCTTCGCGAGCGTCACCGGATGCCGGAAGTTCGGCGAGGTCACCATCGTGCCGAGCCGGATCGTCGACGTCACCCCGGCGGCAGCGGTCAACGTCGGGATCGCCCCGTACCAGGGCCCGTCCCGGAACGTCCGCCACGACAGGTGGTCATAGGTGTAGGCCGCGTGGAACCCCAGCTCCTCCGCCCCCTCCCACACCTTCCGACCCTCGGTCCAGCGGTAGATCGGCAGAATCACAGTGCTCAGGCGCATGCTCATGCGGCAGAGCCTACGGGTGGGGATCGATCCGATCCGGTAAGTACGAGGCCCGCCCTGGATCTCCCTGGGAGCGGGCGGATACGGCGCCGCCGGTGGGCAACCGGCGAGGGTCCGGGCCCGGATCTTCGGTGCCGGTGTGCCGGGCGGGTGAACGTCGTGTCGGGCTCGCCGAAAAACCTGGTCGGAGCCGTCGTCGGCGGCCTGGGACAAGGGCTGTGCGGGCAGGGCGCCCGCCTCCCGGACCCTGGTCCGGAATGCCGTGGTTGCACCATCCGGGTGGCGTTGATGTGAATATCGCCGAACCCGAGGTGCGGCTCCACGCATTGTGTGCTCGTTTCCGCATCATCGGATTAGTCAGTTCACCGCATGACGAGAACAGGAAGCGAGAGGTCGATGGCTGCCGACATCAAGACGTTCTGGGGCGCGCTGCTCAGCGTGCTGCTCAAGTGCATCGCCGCGTTGGGATTCGCCACTCCGGACCGCACCGCGGCCCGTCGGCAGGCTGTCGCCGCCGACATCACCGCCGCCACCGTCGAGAACACCGCGCGGGCCGCGGTGGGGACACGAGCGGAGGTGGCGGCGGGTGCCCCGACAAGTACGGTGCCGGCCCCGGTCGGCCCGCCGGCGCCGCCGAAGCGCCGAGGAGCGGGCGCCCGCATCCCCGCACCGCGTGCGGCCGAGTCGCGCCTGGTGCGCAGGAGCCGGGGCCGGACGCTGCCGCCCACCATGAAGCAGCGGATCGGCGCCGAAGCACACGGCACCTCGCCCAGTGCCCGCAGCCTGCGCACCGCCGACGGGCTGGACGAGTTCGGTGACCTCGGTGCCCTCGCCGCCGCGGCCGGCGCACCCGCTGCCGCCGCGTCGACCGGTTCGACCGGTTCGACCGCCTCCACCGACCTCGGTGCCCAGTCGCACCGCGAGAACGCCCCGAGCCGGTCCGGCGCCGCGCAGGCCACCCGCGAGCTCTTCACCCGCGCCGCCTGATCCAGCGCCTTTTCACCCGATGAACGCGTTCGACCCGATTCACCCGCAAAAACCCTTCGTGGCAACGCGGTTGTCCCCTCGACGGACACCGGCCACGGCTTGAACCAGCGGCTCCGCTGAGCGGATCTGCGCACCACCGAGCGGGACAAGGTTGCGGTGCGGAAGGATGGGGCAGTGACCCCAGCCACCGAGCCAGCCGAGTCTTCCGACGCCCGCCACCGGCCCGAGGCCCACACGGACCCCAGGACCGGGCCCGAGAACCACCAGCAGAACCAGCGCGACAACCAGCAGAACAAGCAGCAGAACCAGCAGGACACGCAGGACGACAGGCACGACGGACCCGGCCGACAGAGCCGGCACGACGAGCACGACGAGCACGACAGGCACGAGCACCACCAGCAGCACCACCAACAGACTTACGAAAAGACCTTCACCGACCCCGGACCGCGGCTGATCGCCACCGATCTGGACGGCACGCTGCTGCGGGACGACAAGACGATCTCGCAGCGGACGACCGCCGCCCTGGCCGCCGCCGAGGACGCAGGCGTCGAGGTCTTCTTCGTCACCGGCCGCCCCCTGCGCTGGATGGGCGTGGTCGCCCAGCACCTCGCCGGGCACGGTATGGCCATCGTCGCGAACGGTGCCGCGGTCTACGACCTGCGGGCCGGCACGCTGATCGAGGCGTTCCCGCTGCCCGAGGACGACGCGCTGGCGATCGCGCACGCGCTGCGTGCGGCGGTCCCCGGTACGACCTTCGCGGTCGAGCGCACCTTCGGCTTCCGGCGTGAGCCCGACTATCCGGCGATCGAAGCCGACAGTTCCGTGCCCCGCGCGGGCATCGAGGAACTCCTGGCCGCCGACCGCGCCCAGCCGCTGCTGAAACTGCTGGCCAAGCACCCTTCCCTCGACCCGGACGAGTTCCTCGCCATCGCGCTCACGGTGGCAGGCGGGCACGGCGAGGTCACCCGCTCCAGCGAGTCCGCCCTGCTGGAGATCAGCGGCACGGGTGTCAGCAAGGCCACCACCTTGGCCAAGTGCTGCGCCGAACGCGGGGTGACCGCCGCCGAGGTGGTCGCCTTCGGTGACATGCCGAACGACCTGGCGATGCTGAGCTGGGCCGGCACGTCCTACGCCGTCGCCAACGCCCATCCGCAGGTGCTGGCGACCACCACGTACCGCACCGAGTCCAACGACGACGACGGTGTGGCCCGCGTCATCGAACGCGTCCTCGCCGCCCGCGCCGAACGCGCCGAACGCGCTGCTCTCGAACGCGACCCCGTCGACCTCCCGCGCCGCGACCTGCGCTGACCGGACGGCCCGAATCGCCCGGACAGCCCGGACAGCCCGGACAGCCCGGCCCGCGCAGCCCCGGGGTCAGACCCCCACCGGCTCCCGGGCGGCACGGGCCGTCTCCGTGCTCCGCTCCCGTTCCAGGGTGCGGCGGAACGGCCCTTCGACGGCGGCCAGTTCGTCGTACCCGCCGCGCTGCACGACGCGCCCGCCGGACAGCACCACGACCTCGTCCACGGCGCCGTCCGCGAGCCCGGCCAGGCGGTGGGTGATCAGCACGGTCGTACGGCCGCGGGTGGCCGCCAGCAGATCGGCGGTGAGGGCGTCCGCGGTGGGCAGGTCCAGGTGCTCCGCGGGTTCGTCGAGGACGAGGACGGGGAAGTCGGCCAGCAGCGCGCGGGCCAGCGCGAGCCGCTGCCGCATGCCCCCGGACAGCCGGGCGCCGTGCTCACCGACCTCCGCGTCCAGGTCGAGTTCGAGCCGTGCCGCGGCCAGCGCCTCCCGCAGCTCGCCGTCGGGTGCGCCGGGCCTGGCCAGCCGCAGGTTCTCCCGCACGGTGCTGGCGAACACATGCGCGTCCTGCGCGCACAGACCGACCAGCCGCCGCACCTCGTCGCCGTCGAGCGCCGCGGCGTCCTCGCCGGCCAGCGTGTACGAACCCCGCTCCGCGTCGAGGAACCGCAGCAGCACGTGCGCCAGGGTGGTCTTGCCCGCGCCCGACGGCCCGACGACCGCGATCCGGCGGCCTGGCGTCAGGGTCAGGTCGACGCCGTCCAGCGCGGGCCGCTCCTGGCCGGGGTGACGAGCGGTCAGCCCGCTCAGCACCAGCGGATACGGCGTCTCGGGGACCTGCCGCGGCCGCTCGGGCTCCTGTACGGGCACAGGCGCGTCCAGCACGTCCCGTACGCGCTGTGCCGCCCTGCGGCTGCGCTGCCGCTGCTGGGCGGCCGACGGCAGCCCTGCGACGGCCTCGAAGGCGGCGAGCGGGAGCAGCACGAGTACGGCGAGCACGACGCCGTGCAGTTGGTGCGCGGCGACCGCCCGCACACCCACCCAGGCGCATCCGGTGACCGTAAGGCCGGTGACCAGTGCGGTGAGTCCGGCGCCGAGCGCGGTGGCGGCGGCCGAGCGGGCCGTGATCCGGCGCAGCGTCAGGTCGGCGTCGGCGGCCCGGGCGCGCCGCCCGGGCAGGGCGCCCGCCACGGTCAGCTCGGCGGTGCCGGTGAACAGCCCGAGCACCCGGGTGGACAGCTCGCCCCTGGCGGGCGCGAGTCGGTCCTCGGTTCGGCGGGCCACCGCCACGGACAGCGCGGGCACGGCCACGCCCGCGAGGAGCAGTCCCGCGCCGAGCACGGCACCGGCCGCGGGCAGCAGCCACCCGGTGAAGGCGGCCGCACCGATCCCAGTCGCCGCCGCGGTCACGGCGGGCAGCAGCCAACGCAGGTAGTGGTCCTGGACGCCGTCCACGTCGGCGACCAGCCGCGAGAGCAGGTCACCACGACCGGTGCGGCCGAGCCCGGCGGGCGCCAGCCGCTCCAGCCTGCGGAAGACGGCGACCCGTACGCCGCCGAGTGCGCGGAAGACCGCGTCGTGGCCGACCAGCCGCTCCCCGTACCGGAAGGCGGCGCGACCGATGCCGAAGGTACGGGTCGCGGTGACGGCGACCATCAGGTAGAGCACGGGCGGCTGCTGGGCGGCGCGGCTGATCAGCCAGCCCGAGGTACCCATCAGGCCGACCGCGCAGCCGAGGGCGAGGACCCCGAGCGCGCAGGCACCCGCGAACCGGACCCGGAATCCGCGGGTCTCGCGGGCCTCGACGAAAGCGCCGATGCCCCGAAGGCGCCTGCCGGGGGCCGGATCGTCGAAGGGTGCCGCGGCCGGCTCAGCCGCTGCCACGGCCTGCGACGGCTCGGACGAGGACGCCGCCTGGGGCGGCTCGGAGACCGTGCGAAGCGCGGACTGCGCAGGTCCCGCCGCGGCAAGGGACTGGACCTGGTCGGCCAGCGGCAGCAGAGCGGGGCGGTGCGCGATGAGCAGGACCGTGCGGGTGGCGGACAGTTCGCGCAGGGCCGCGACGACCTCGGCCTCGGTGTCCCCGTCCAGGTTGGCGGTGGGCTCGTCGAGCAGCAGCAGGGGCCGGTCGGCGAGGAAGGCGCGGGCCAGGGCGAGCCGTTGCCGCTGACCGGCCGACAGTCCCGCGCCGTCCTCCCCGATGACGTCGTCGGGAGCGGCGAACCCGGCCACCCCGGCGGCGGCCAGTGCGGACCGTACCTCCGCCTCGCTCGCGTCGGGCCGGGCCAGCCGCACGTTCTCCGCGACGGTCCCGGCGAACAGGTGCGGCCGCTGCGGCACCCAGGCGATCTGCCGGTGCCAGGAGGCTCGGTCGATGTCGGCGAGGTCGATCCCGTCCACGAGGATGCGCCCGGTGGACGGCTGGACGAAGCCGAGCAGGGCCCGCAGCAGCGTGGACTTGCCCACGCCGCTCGGCCCGGTGACGGCGACCGTCCGGCCGGGCGCGAGTTCCAGCGTGGTCCGGGCCAACCGCCCGTCCCGCGCCACCTCGACGCCCTCGACGAGGACCGTGGCCTTCCGCAGGTCGGGCGCGGGCACCCGGCCGGCATCCGTGGCCGAGGCGCCCGGGAGCGCGGTCTCCAGCACCTCGAAGACCTCCTCCGCCGCCGCCAGCCCCTCTGCCGCCGCGTGGTACTGAGCACCCACCTGCCGCAGCGGCAGATACGCCTCCGGAGCGAGCACCAGGACCAGCAGCCCGGTGCGCAGGTCGAGTTCGCCGTGCACCAGCCGCATGCCGATGCCGATGGCGACCAGCGCGACCGAGATGGTGGCGAGCAGTTCCAGCACGAAGGACGAGAGGAAGGCGATCCGCAGGGTGCGCAGGGTGGCCCGCCGGTAGTCGTCGGTGATCTTCCGGATGTTGTCGGCCTGTGCCTTGGCCCGGCCGAAGACCTTCAGCGTGGGCAGTCCGGCGACCACGTCGAGAAAGTGCCCGGACAGCCGCGCAAGCAGCCGCCATTGGCGGTCCATCCGGTCCCGGGTCGCCCACCCGACCAGCGCCATGAACAGCGGCACCAGCGGCAGCGTCACCACGATGGTGACCGCGGAGATCCAGTCCGCGGTGGCGATCCGGGCCAGCACCACCAGCGGCACGACCGCGGCGAGCCCGAGTTGCGGCAGGTAGCGGGAGAAGTAGTCGTCGAGTGCGTCCACCCCGCGGGTGGCGAGCGTGGTCAGCTCGCCGCCGCGCTGCCCGGTCAGCCAGTTCGGGCCGAGCGCGGTGGCATGAGCGAGCAGCCGCTGCCGTAGCTGCGACTTGACCGCCGCGCCGGCCCGGTGCGCGCACAGTTCGGTGAGCCAGGCCACCAGCGCCCGTCCCACCGCCACCGCGGCCAGCGCGATCAGGTCGCCGCGCAACGCACCCACCCCGCGGCCCTGCTGGAAGCCGCCGACCACCACGTCGGCGATCAGCACCGCTTGGGCGACCATCAGCCCGGCCCCCGCCAGGCCCAGCAACACCGAGCCGGCGAGAAAGATCCGAGTGGTCCGCGCGTACCGCAGCAGTCGGGGATCGATCGGTTTCACGTGGAACATCCCCTTTCGTGTTTCACGTGGAACATGAGCAGAGGTGGCTTGACCTGGCGGGACATGATCAGTGCGCCGCTTCCGCGATGTGCTGGGTGCCGATCCGCTTGCGGAAGACCCAGTACGTCCAGCCCTGGTAGAGCATCACCAGCGGAGTCGCGATGGCCGCGCACCAGGTCATGATCCGCAGCGTGTACGGGGTCGCGGAGGCGTTGCCGACGGTCAGGCTCCACGCGCCGTTCAGCGAGGACGGCATCACGTCCGGGAAAAGCGAGAGGAAGAACATCGCGATGGTGGCGGCGATCGTCACCCCGGAGAAGGCGAACGACCAGCCCTCCCGCCCGGCGCGGTTCGCGACGAGCGCGGCGAGCATCGCCACGAGGGCGACCACCAGGGCGGGCAGGCTGCGGGCGCCGCCGCTGTGCACCTGCGTCCAGACCAGGAAGACCGCCGCAAGCACCGCCGTGACCAGGCCGACCCTGGTGGCCATCGCCCGGGCCCGGTCCCGGATCGGCCCGACCGTCTTCAACGCGGTGAACACCGCGCCGTGGAAGGTGAATAGCGCCAGCGTGACCAGCCCGCCGAGCAGCGCATAGCCGCCGAGCAGGTCCCCCAGGTTGCCCACGTACTCCTTGTTCGCGTCGATCTTCACGCCCCGCACGATGTTGGCGAACGCCACCCCCCACAGCACGGCGGGCAGTAGCGAGGTCCAGAAGATCGCGTGCTCCCAGTTGCGCTGCCAGCGCTCCTCGGGTCGCTTGGCGCGGTACTCGAACGCGACCCCGCGGACGATCAGGCAGACCAGGATCAGCAGCAGCGGCAGGTAGAAGCCGGAGAAGAGCGTGGCGTACCAGTCCGGGAAGGCCGCGAAGGTGGCGCCGCCCGCGCTGAGCAGCCACACCTCGTTGCCGTCCCAGACCGGCCCGATCGTGTTGATCAGCACCCGCCGCTCGGTGCGGTCGCGGGCGAGCAGCTTGGTGAGCACGCCGACCCCGAAGTCGAAGCCCTCCAGGAAGAAGTAGCCCGTCCACAGGATGGCGATGATGACGAACCAGACATCGTGCAGATGCATGTCCCGTATCCCTTCCGTTCCGTCGTCAGTCCGTCAGTACGAGAAGGCCATCGGCCGGTCGGCGTCCGTGGACGCGCCGGCGCTGTCGCCTCCGGGACCGCCGCCGATCCTGGTCGGGGGGTTCAGGTCGGCCTCGGTGAGCTCGGGCGGTCCCTGCTTGGCGTACTTCACCAGCAGCCGGACCTCGACCACCGCGAGCAGCCCGTAGAGCAGCGTGAAGACGATCAGCGAGGTCAGCACATAGCCGACGGACACCCCGGGGGAGACCGCGTCCTTGGTGCGCAGCACGCCGTAGACCACCCAGGGCTGGCGGCCGGTCTCGGTGAAGATCCAGCCCCAGGAGTTGGCGATCAGCGGGAAGACCATGGTCAGCAGGGCGATCCGCCAGTACCAGCGGGACAGCCGCGAGCCGAGCCCGAGGGTGCGGGTGAGCATCAGATGCGGCACCTCGTCCTCGCCGGTCCGCCGATCCGGCGCGAGCCAGAAACGGCGGCGGGTCAGCCACAGCCCGGCCGCACCGACCCCGATGGAGACCACCCCGAAGCCGATCATCCAGCGGAAGCCCCAGTACTCGACCGGGATGTTCGGCCGGTAGTCGCCGGGACCGTACTTCTTCTGCTCGGCCTTGTTCACGTCGTTGATGCCGCCGACGTAGCTGGTGAAGTCGTCGGTGGCGAGGAAGGAGAGCAGGTTGGGGATGTCGATGGCGACCTCGTTGTGCCCCTTGTTGACGTCGCCGACCGCGAAGACCGAGAAGGGCGCGCCTTTCTGGCCGTCCCACAGCGCCTCGGCCGCGGCCATCTTCATCGGCTGCTGCTTGAACATCACCTTGCCGAGGGTGTCGCCGCTGATCGCGGTGAGCGCCCCGGCGACCACCGCGACGACCAGCGCCATCCTCAGCGAGGAGCGCATCACCGCGATGTGCTGCTTGCGGGCCAGGTGGTAGGCGGCGATGCCGATCATGAACGCGGCACCGGTGAGGAAGGCCGCGGACATGATGTGGAAGAACTGCGCGAGCGCGGTGTTCTGGGTGAGCACCGCCCAGAAGTCGGTGAGTTCGGCCCGCTTGGTCTTCGGGTTGTAGTGGTAGCCGACCGGGTGCTGCATCCAGGAGTTGGCGGCCAGGATGAAGTACGCGGACAGGATGGTGCCGATCGACACCATCCAGATGCAGCCGAGGTGGATGCGTTTGGGCAGCTTGTCCCAGCCGAAGATCCACAGGCCGATGAAGGTCGACTCGAAGAAGAACGCGATCAGCGCCTCGAAGGCGAGCGGCGCGCCGAAGACATCGCCGACGAAGCGTGAGTAGTCAGACCAGTTCATACCGAACTGGAACTCCTGCACGATCCCGGTCACCACGCCCATGGCGATGTTGATCAGGAAGAGCTTGCCCCAGAACTTGGTGGCTCCGAGGTACTTCTCCTTGCCGGTGCGCACCCAGGCGGTCTGCAGTGCCGCGGTGAGCGCGGAGAGCGAGATCGTCAGGGGGACGAAGAGGAAGTGGTAGACGGTCGTCACGCCGAACTGCCACCGGGCGACGCTCAGTGGCTCCAAAGCGAGCTGCACGATACGTCTCCTTTACTGCCGATACGCGTTCTGCTTGTGAACGTGAACTCATTCACAAGGAGTATCGCGCACATGCGTTCGCCCCCTGCCACCGGGGGGTGAGAGGGGGCGAATTAGCAGGTCAAAGCACTTTTTACCCGGTGGGGCTCCGGCTACAGCTCCTTGCGGAACGCCTCAGCGGTCCGCAGCATGATGTCGTTGGCCTCGGTCTCCCCGATCGTGATCCGCACCCCCTCGGCACCGAACGGCCGGACCGTCACACCCGCCCGCTCGCAGGCCGCCGCGAAGTCCGCGGTGCGCTCCCCCAGCCGCAACCACACGAAGTTCGCCTGCGTCTCGGGCACCGTCCAACCCTGATCGGCCAGCGCCGCGGCGACCCGGGCGCGCTCCACGACCAGACCCGCGACCCGCTCCAGCAGCGCCGGCTCGGCCCGCAGGCTGGCGATCGCCGCGTCCTGCGCCAGCTGGCTCACCCCGAACGGCACCGCGGTCTTCCGCAGCGCCTCGGCCACCGGCTCATGCGCGATCGCGAAACCGATCCGCAGCCCGGCCAGGCCGTACGCCTTGGAGAAGGTGCGCAGCACCGCGACGTTCGGGCGGTCACGGTAGAGGTCGACGCCGTCGGGCACGTCGGGGTCAGTGTTGAACTCGCGGTACGCCTCGTCCAGGACGACCAGCACATCGGCCGGCACCCGGTCCAGGAAGCGCTCCAGTTCCGCCCGGCGCACCACGGTGCCGGTCGGGTTGTTCGGGTTGCAGACGAAGATCAGCCGGGTCCGGTCGGTGATCGCGGCCGCCATCGCGTCCAGGTCGTGCACCTCGGCCGCGTCCAGCGGCACTTGCACCGCCCGGGCACCACTGATCTGGGTGATGATCGGATACGCCTCGAACGACCGCCAGGCGTAGATCACCTCGTCGCCCGGCCCCGAGGTCACCTGGAGCAGTTGCTGGGCCACGCCGACCGAGCCGGTGCCGGTGGCGATGTGTCCGACCGGTACGTCGAACCGCGTCGCCAGTTCCGCGGTCAGCGCGGCACAGGACAGGTCGGGATAGCGGTTGAAGGAGGCCGCGGCGGCGGCCGCCGCCTCCAGCACGCCGGGCAGCGGGGGATACGGGTTCTCGTTCGAGGACAGCTTGAAGGCGGGCCCCGAGGCGCCGTCCTCCTCCGTGGCCGGGGGTCGCCCGGGCTTGTACGTCGGGATGCCGTCCAGTTCCGCGCGCAGCTTGGGGGTGGTCATGGCCACACCCTACGAGGGCCGCCGCGAACGGGGGAGGTGCGCTACGTCACCGTGCGCGCTGGTAGCGCGCGCCCTGGCGCGCGTCCCCCGTAGGAGTGAGTTGCCGACAGCGATCTCGGCGGACCAATGGCCGGGCGAAGACCGCCACCGGGCCGCTATCCGCCCGGCCTGCCGCCCTGCCGCCTGCATATTCCACCTTGCATACGGCTTTGGATCTTGCAGAAACCGTTCTTCCTGAGGCCCCCATGGCTGGCAGCCGTACGGACCAGTGCCGCCCTACTATCGGCTCGCCATGACAGCAGCAGGGAATCACCAGGCGAGCCGACCCATCGGACGCCGGCTGGAGCGCGCGGGGATCAGGGACGTCGCCGCCGCCGCCGGCGTCTCGATCACGACTGTCTCCGACGCGCTCAACGGCAAGGGCCGACTACCGGACACCACCAGGCGCCATGTCCGCGAGGTCGCCGACCGGCTGGGCTACCGCCCGTCGGCCGCCGCCCGCACTCTGCGCACGGGAAGATCGGGCCTGATCGGCCTGACAGTGACGACATACGGCGAAGAACCGTTCACCTTCACCGAGTTCGCGTACTTCGCGGAGATGGCCAGAGCCGCCACCTCCGCCGCGCTGGCCCGCGGGTACGCCCTGGTCATCCTGCCCGCCTCCTCCCGGCACGACGTGTGGGGCAACGTGGCGCTGGACGGCACCGTGGTGATCGACCCGTCCGACCAGGACCCGGTGGTCGGCGAACTCGTACGACAGGGCGTGCCGGTGGTCAGCGACGGCCGCCCGGCCGGCAGCCTGCCGGTGCACGCCTGGGTGGACAACGACCACGAAGAGGCCGTGCTCGGCATCCTCGACCACCTCGCCGCGGCCGGCGCCCGCAGGATCGGGCTGCTCACCGGCACCAGCACCGACACGTACACCCGGCTGTCCACCACGGCCTACCTGGAATGGTGCGAACGCGTCGGCCAGGAACCGGTGTACGAGGCGTACCCCGCCCACGATCCCTGCGCGGGAGCCGTCGCCGCGGACCGGTTACTCGCCCGTCCGGACCGCCCCGACGCCGTGCACGGACTCTTCGACCCCAACGGCACCGACCTGCTCGCCGCCGCCCGCCGCTACGGCCTGCGCGTCCCCGACGACCTGCTGCTGGTGTGCTGCAGCGAGAGCGGCGGCTACGCGGGCACCGACCCGCCGATCACCACGCTGTCACTGCAGCCGCGACGGATCGGTACCGCCGTCGTCCAGCTGCTGATCGACGCGATCGAGGGGATCGGGCCCAACCATCCCGTGCAGCAGGTCATGCCGACCGAGCTGATCGTGCGGGCGTCCTCGCAGCGGCGGGCGCACCGCACCACCGTCAGCCCACCGCGCGGTCCGGCCCGTGATGAGGCATGAACCACGGGACGCCGCCGCGCACCGCCGCGGATCGCCCGCAGAATGCCACGTACCGCCGATCAGTGCCGAACGCCGCTCGCTTCGCGTCCATCGCCGCGCCTCGCCCGACACGGGAGGGTGCGGCGGCACGGACGGCAGGCGCCGAAGTACCGGCCCGACCAGGTGACTACGTGGCGGTTTGTCCAGGGCCCATGAAAACGAGGTGCCTGGGTATGTCACAACGCGCCAGCCGCATTCCTATGATGGGCGGATGGCGGCGCGAGCGTGGAGGGGTCGATGACTCAGGGGGCAGGTCAGGGGTATGAGCCCGACACCGGGTACGAGCCCGCGCCCGGCTACGGGACGTCGCCCGACTTCCAGCCGGCCGACGGGTACGAACCGGGCTACCCGTCGGCGGCGCCCGCCTACGACGGCACCCCGCCGCCCGCGGCTCCTCCGGCCTCGGCACCGCCCGGCTATGAGCCGACCCGCCCCGACACGCCGCTGGTACCGCCGGGCTACACCCCCACCGCGCACGACCTGCCCGTGATCACCGACGCGGCGCTGCCGGGCGAGCGTCCCGGCCCGCTCTACGTGGTCGGCGACGTGCACGGCTACCTGGACGAACTCCTCGCCGCCCTGCGCGAGTCGGGGCTGGTCGACGAGGACGGCCACTGGTCCGCGGGCAGCGCCCGGCTGTGGTTCCTCGGCGACTTCACCGACCGCGGCCCGGACGGCATCGGCGTGATCGAGCTGGTGATGCAGCTCTCCGCGGAGGCCGCGGCGGCCGGCGGCTACTGCCGCGCCCTGATGGGCAATCACGAACTGCTGCTGCTGGGTGCCCACCGCTTCGGCGACACCCCGGTCAACTCCACCGGCGGCACCGCCTCGTTCCTCGCCGCCTGGCGGCTCAACGGCGGCCAGCCGTCGGACATGGAGCGCTTGGAGGACCGGCATCTGACCTGGATCTCCCGGTTGGACGCCGCCCATCTCACCGACGGCCACCTGCTGGTGCACTCCGACACCACGGCCTACCTCGACTACGGCAACAGCATCGAGGAGATGAACGACGCGGTCACCAGCGTGCTGCAGCGCTCCGACGCCGACGAATGCTGGGATCTGTTCCGCAAGTTCACCAAGCGGTTCGCCTTCCGCGGCGACGGCGGCGCCGAGGCGGCCCGCGAACTGCTGGGCACCTACGGGGGCAAGCGGGTCGTGCACGGCCACAGCCCGATCCCGTACCTGCTCGGCGAGGTCGGCGGGGAGAACCCGGCGGACGGCGAGGCGGCCGCGCACGCGGTGCAGGGTCCGATGGTCTACGCCGACAACCTGGCGGTGGCGATGGACGGTGGCGTCACGATGGACGGGCGGCTGCTCGTTGCCCAACTCCCGCTGGTGGGCTAGCTCCTACATTTCCTGGTTGCACCCTGTCAGGGCCCCCCGTACAGCCCTACCATCGGCAGTATCCGTAGTCCCACCGCTCTCTGGGCATCCGGCAGGCAGAGCTTGTTCCACGTGGAACACCTGCCGCGCACGGAGAGTCGGAGCATCGGGGGATGCACATGACCAGCGCTCCACATCTGCTCACCGAGGACCGCCAGGACTTCGAGCATGTCCTTGACGAGGCGCTGCGTATCGCCATGGACGGTATGGAGGGCGCGGCAGCCGGGGACGGCATGGCCGGTTCCCTGCTGAACGCCGAGCAGTTGCGCACCATGGCGCTCGCCGCCGCCGAGTCGATCGGGGCGCGGGCCGCCGAGGAGTACGAGGTGTACCGCCAGGTCCGCACCGACAGCCGGGCGGCGGCCCGCGAGTCCGCCCGGGCCCGCGACAGCCGGACGTTCAGCTACGCCGCGATGGGTGTCGCGGACCGTACCGGGTCAGGAGCAGGCATCCTCGCGATGATGGCCGTGCTCACCCCGCTGCTCGCCGGCGCCGCGGCACTGATCTTCCTGCTGATCGGCTACGCGCTCCAGGCGGTGTCCCCGGAGCCCGGGATCGCCTCACCGCTGCGCACCGCGGGCTGGTTCTTCGCCGCCGTGGCCGCCGCCGCGATCGTGCTCGGCGGTATCGGCCTGCTGCTGACCGCGCTGCGCGACGGCTCCACCGCGATCCACGACGCGCCCGAGTCGCTGCCGCCGGAAGTCGCGCAGGCGCGTGAAACGTGGCGGCGGGCACTGCTCGACCGGGGGCTGCTGCCCTTCCTCGACGACGCGCTGGCCGGTCGAGCGGCCATGCCGCCGCCCACCGCACCCGCCTCCGGTCCGCGGATGCCCCGCCTCGGCTACACCCGGCCCGACTTCTCCTCGCCACAGGACCCGCACCGCGCGACGCCCCGGTTCGCCTCGCCCGACTTCACCAGCCCGGACTTCGGCGGCCCGGACCACCGGCCGGACTAGGCCAAGAGCGGCGGCTGGAGCGGTCCGGCCGCCGCCCCGTGTGAAAGGCCGAACTGCCCTGTCCCCTCGACCTGCGCGGACGACCTGCACGAACGGCCTGTCCGAACACCCTGACCGCACGGATGGACGTCCCAGGTCGCGGCGGCCGCGCACCGTTGCTTGACTGCTCCCGTACCCGCCCAGAACGGGAGAGGCCCATGCGCGTCCGCCGCCGTACACTCGCTGCTCTGTGCACGACCATCCCGCTCGCCCTCGCGGCGAGCGCGTGCTCCGACTCCTCGGCGGGCCAGGTGACGGGCACCCGAGGTCTCACCTTCAGCCAGACCATCTCCAACCCCACCCAGGGCGAGGGCACCTGCCACAGGTTCGCCCCGCTCGGCGTCGACCACGTCACCAACAACACGGGTGTCGACATCTGGCTGCACAAGGGGCTGAACTGCACGGACCCGGTGGGGCGCCCCAGCACCTACCTGTCCACCACGTTGAGCGCGGGAGTCGCCGAAACCCCGGGCCTGTGGCACAGCTTCTCCACGGTCGGCTGGCCGCCGCCGGTCCCGGCGAACATCGGACCGACCCTCAACTAGCGTCCCGCCGGGCTCCACTGGGCCCCCGAGCGGTGGGGCCCGGCGACATGCCGGACCCCGCCGCCTCGGTCAGCGGGCGGGGCGGTCCCCCCAGGACGCTCAGTCCGCGATCGGCAGGTACACGCGGTTGCCGGACGCGGCGAACTCCGCGGACTTGGCCGCCATCCCGGCGCGGATCTCCGCCTCGCTCACCTCCGCGGGGCCGTCCGTGGGCGTCTGCGTGGGGTCCTGCTCGGCGCCCTGGTCCCCGCCGCCGTGGGTACGGCGGATGTCGTGCGAGATCTTCATCGAGCAGAACTTCGGGCCGCACATGGAGCAGAAGTGCGCGGTCTTGGCCGGCTCGGCGGGGAGCGTCTCGTCGTGGAAGTCGCGCGCGGTGTCGGGGTCGAGGGCCAGATTGAACTGGTCCTCCCAGCGGAACTCGAAGCGGGCGTCGGACAACGCGTCGTCCCACTCCTGCGCGCCGGGGTGCCCCTTGGCGAGGTCGGCGGCGTGCGCGGCGATCTTGTAGGTGATCACCCCGGTCTTGACGTCGTCGCGGTCCGGCAGGCCGAGGTGCTCCTTCGGAGTGACGTAGCAGAGCATCGCGGTGCCCCACCAGGCGATCATCGCGGCGCCGATGCCCGAGGTGATGTGGTCGTAGGCGGGTGCGATGTCGGTGGTGAGCGGGCCGAGCGTGTAGAACGGGGCTTCCTCGCAGATCTCCTGCTGGAGGTCGATGTTCTCCTTGATCTTGTGCATGGGCACATGGCCCGGGCCCTCGATCATGGTCTGCACGTCATGCCGCTTGGCGACGGTGTTGAGTTCGCCGAGGGTGCGCAGTTCGGCGAACTGCGCCTCGTCGTTGGCGTCGGCGATCGAGCCCGGCCGCAGTCCGTCGCCGAGCGAGAAGGTGATGTCGTAGGCGGCGAGGATGTCGCACAGTTCGTCGAAGTTCTCGTAGAGGAAGTTCTCGCGGTGGTGTGCCAGGCACCAGGCGGCCATGATCGAGCCGCCGCGCGAGACGATGCCGGTCTTGCGGCGGGCGGTCAGCGGCACATGGCGCAGCAGCACGCCGGCGTGCACCGTCATGTAGTCGACGCCCTGCTCGGCCTGCTCGATGACGGTGTCCCGGTAGACGTCCCAGGTCAGTTCCTCGGCGCGGCCGTCGACCTTCTCCAGGGCCTGGTAGAGCGGCACGGTGCCGATGGGGACGGGGGAGTTGCGCAGTACCCACTCGCGGGTGGTGTGGATGTTGCGCCCGGTGGACAGGTCCATCACGGTGTCGGCGCCCCAGCGGGTCGCCCAGGTCATCTTCTCGACCTCCTCCTCGATCGAGGAAGTGACCGCGGAGTTGCCGATGTTCGCGTTGACCTTCACCAGGAACCGCTTGCCGATGATCATCGGCTCGATCTCGGGGTGGTTGACGCAGGCCGGTAGTACGGCCCGGCCCGCGGCGATCTCCTCGCGCACGGTCTCGACCGGGACGTTCTCGCGCAGCGCGACGAACTCCATCTCCGGGGTGGTCTCGCCGCGCCGGGCATAGGCGAGTTGGGTGACCGGCCGGCCCGGGCGGCCGCGGCGGGGGAGCCGGGGCCGGCCGGGGAAGACCGCGTCGAGGTTGCGCAGTCCGCCGCGGGGCGAGGTGTGCTTGAGCCCGTCGTCCTCCGGCCGGGCCGGCCGGCCGGGGTACTCCTCGGTGTCGCCGCGGGCGATGATCCAGTTCTCCCGGAGGGGCGCCAGGCCCCGCCGGACGTCGGTGTCGACCGACGGGTCGGTGTACGGGCCGGACGTGTCGTACAGCGTCACGTCGCGGCCGTTGGTGAGATGCACTTGGCGAACCGGCACCCGCAGGTCCGGCCGTGATCCGGTGGGACCGGTGACGTACGACTTGTGCCAGCCGATTTCACGCGTGCGCGCATCCTGCATGGTCATGTGAGACCCACTCCCTACGCCGGCATTACCCGGTAACAGGTTCAGCGGTCGGCGCAGCGCTCGCCTCAAGCGATGTCAGCGCCCTCTCAGCCCGGTGCTCCGAGCTCCCGCGTTTGCAAAGGTGCTGCCAACGGTAGCGGCTGCGTACGGACATTCACCAGGGCCCTTGCGATGATCGGGCCGTGGACTCCCCCCAGGCCGGCGAGCACGGCCCGCACTCCGCCGCGTCTCCCGACCACGGCCACGGCCAGGAACACGGACAAGGACACGGCCAAGGACACGGACACAGCCATGGGCACGCGCACGGGCCCGTGCCACCGGTCTCCCGGCATCTGCGCAAGGTGATCGCGGCCGTCCTCGTGCCGTTCGCGGCCGCGGTGGTGGCCGGCATGGTGCTGCTGTGGCCGGGCGGTGCGCCGGCGCACGCGCGAAGCGGGGTCGGCTTCGACCAGCAGACCCGGCCGGGCAAGGTGGTGCAACTCGTGCACGTGTCCTGCAAGCAGGTCGGCGCGCTGCCCAACGCCGATGGGGCGGGCGACGGTTCGGGCGGCACCGGAAGCGACGCGGGCGGGACGTCGGACTCGGGCGGGGGTTCGACGGCGGGGTCGGCCGCCAGTGACGCCTGCCAGAAGGCGACGATCGAGGTGATGTCGGGCCCGGACAAGGGCACGAGGTTCACCGAGATCGTGCAGCCGGACCAGACCCGCCGCTACACCAAGGGCGAGGGGCTCGTACTCGCCTACGCCCCCGACGCACCCAAGAACCTGCGCTACTCGGTCACCGACGTGGACCGCGGCATGCCGGTCGCGCTGCTCGCACTGGGCTTCGCGCTCGTCGTGGTCCTGATCGGGCGGCTGCGCGGGCTCATGGCGCTGGTCGCCCTGGCCATCTCGTTCGCCATCCTGACGTTCTTCATCCTCCCGGCGATCCTGCGCGGCGACAATCCGCTGCTGGTCGCGGTGGTGGGCGGCAGCGCGATCATGCTCATGGCGCTGTACCTGTGCCACGGCGTCAGCGCCCGCACGTCCGTGGCGGTACTCGGCACGCTGTGCTCGCTGTTCCTGATCGGCGCGCTCGGTTCGGTCTTCATCGCCTGGGCCCGGCTGACCGGCAACACCTCCGACGAGACCGGCCTGATCCACACCCTCTACCCGAACATCGAGATCAAGGGGGTGCTGCTGGCCGGGGTGATCATCGGCTCGCTGGGAGTGCTGGACGATGTGACGGTCACCCAGGTCGCGGCGGTGTGGGAGCTGAAGGACGCCGACCCGACAGCGAACTGGCGCAAGCTGTACGGCGCCGGGATGCGGATCGGCCGCGACCACATCGCCTCGGTCGTCAACACCCTGGTGATGGCGTACGCCGGCGCCGCCCTCCCGCTGCTGCTGCTCTTCTCGATCGCCCGCAGCGGGGTGTTCCAGGTGGCGAGCAGCGAGCTGGTGGCCGAGGAGATCGTACGGACCCTGGTCGGCAGCATCGGTCTGGTGGCGTCGGTGCCGCTGACGACGGCGCTGGCCGCGCTGGTGGTCAGCGCCGACCGCGGCAACCGGGGCGAGGCAAGCGGTCAGAGCGGCCCAGGCGGTCGCGCCGGTCAGGGCGAGGCGGCGACGGTCCCGGGCCCGTCCCGCCCGGCTGGCGCGGGCCGCAGCCATCGCCGGGTGAAATGACGCGGACCGGCGAACGGTCTGAGCCGTTCGCCGGTCCGGTTGGTGCGCGCGCTGCGCGCGGTCCGGGGTCGATTCCGGGGTCCCGGCCTCGGCCGGGACGCCGACATCACCAGTCGCGCTTCTTGCCGGAGCCCCCCGACGTGACGCGTTTCACGACGAAGACCAGCGCGCCGACCAGGATCACGAAGACGAGCACCTTGAACAGCAGGCCGATCACGATGCTGACCAGGCTCGCGATCAGCGTGCCGAACACGACCAGCGCGATGACCGGGATGCCGATCCACTTGACCCACCAGGGCAGGCTCTTCAGCAGATTCTCCATGACGCTCTTTCGCTCCTAGGTCGCTGCGCGGGGCGCGCACTCCGACTGTGCCGTACTTCGACTGTAGGTCCACCCGGCGCCGGGGCGAAGGCCGGGAAGACCCCATCCGACCCTGATCCGCCCCTTAGGGTTCCGGCGGCGAGAAGACCACCATGACCCTGAGATCCTCGGTGATGTGGTGGAAGCGGTGCGGGGTACCGGCCGGCACGTAGACCACGCTGCCGCGCGCGACAGTGGTGGTCTCGTCCCCCACGGTGATCGCGGCCCGACCGCTGACCACGAGGTAGACCTCGTCCTGCGCGTGCGGCTGCTGCGAGTCGCTCTCGCCAGCCTTGAGGGCGTACAGCCCCGCTGACATGTTGCGTTCCCGCAGAAAGCGGAGGTACGCACCCTGGTTCGCGGCACGCTCCGCGTCCAGATCGTCCAACCGGAACACCTTCATCGATCGCTCCTCCGCTGCGGTACGGCCACGGTTCTGTTCCGTCTCTTGTCCCGATGATCAGACCTGCGACGATCTCACCATGAAGAATTTCGTCGTCAAGACCCTGGCGAACGCCGGGGCCCTGGGCGTTGCCGTGTGGCTGCTCAAGGACATCACGCTCACCGGTCATTCGGCGTGGCGCGAAGCACTGACGCTCATACTCGTCGCCCTCGTCTTCGGCGTGGTGAACTGGCTGGTGAAGCCGGTCGTCAAGGTGCTGTCGTTTCCGCTGTTCATCCTCACCCTGGGCCTGATCACCATCGTGGTGAACGCGCTGATGCTGCTGTTGACCTCGTGGCTGGCCGGCCAGCTCAGTCTGAAGTTCCACGTGCACGGCTTCTGGACGGCCGTGCTCGGCGGCCTGATCGTCAGCGTCGTCGCGTGGGCGCTGCACCTCGTCCTCCCGGACGAGGACGACTGAGCACCGACCCGAGCGAGCACCGAGGAGACATGAAGGATGAGGACCGCATGACGCAGGATCGCATGGCAGAGGACCAGGTCGGCGACAGCACCCGCAGCGTGCACGCCGGCCGCCCCGAGGCCCGGCCGTACGAGCCGTCGCTGCCCGGTCCGGTCTTCGTCTCGCACTACCACCTGCCAGGTGAGCCCACCGGTCCGTATATCTACGGCCGGGACGACAACCCCACCTGGGACCTGCTGGAGCAGGCGATCGCGGAGCTGGAGGCGCCCGGCGACCCGGACGCCAGCACGCTCTCCTTCGCCTCCGGCATGGGGGCGATCTCGGCGGTGCTGCTGTCGCAGGTGCGCTCCGGCGAGGTGGTCGTCCTGCCGTCGGACTGCTACCAGACGACACGCGCGCTGGTGGAGCGCCTGGAGTCGTACGGCGTGCAGGTGCGGATGGCGCCGACCGCCGGCGACGCGCAACTCCCGCTGCTGGAGGGCGCCCGCCTGGTGTGGCTGGAGAGCCCGTCCAACCCCGAACTGGACGTGTGCGACATCCGGCGGCTGGCCGACGCCGCCCACGCGGCGGGCGCGCTGGTCGCCGTGGACAACACGCTGGCCACGCCGCTGGGCCAGCGGCCGCTCGCCCTGGGCGCGGACTTCTCCGTGGCCAGCGGCACCAAGGCACTCAACGGCCACGGCGACCTGCTGATGGGGTACGTCACGACGCGGAACGCCGAACTGGCCGACTCCGTACGCAAGTGGCGCAAGACGGTGGGCGCCATCCCGGGGCCGATGGAGACCTGGCTGGCGCATCGCTCGCTGGCCACGCTCGCGCTGCGGGTGGACCGCCAGGCGGACAACGCGCTGGCGCTCGCCCGCGCCCTGCTGGAGCGGCCCGAGGTGACGGGGGTACGGCACCCGGGGCTGCCCACCGACCCCTCGCACGAGGTGGCGGTGACACAGATGCGCCGCTTCGGCAGCGTGGTCTCCTTCACGCTGCCCGACCGGGAGCACGCGGAGCGCTTTCTCGGCGCGCTGCGGATGACCTCGGAGGCGACGAGCTTCGGCAGCGTGCAGTGCACCGCCGAGCGCCGGGCCCGCTGGGGCGGCGATGCGGTGGCACCGGGCTTCATCCGCTTCTCGGTGGGCGTGGAGGACGCGGACGACATCGTGGCCGACGTGGTCCGTGCGCTCGACGAGGCCGCGCGGCAGCAGTAGCGCTGTCGCACCGCACGGCTAGCGTGAGGGCATGACCAAGTCAGCGAACGGGTCGGCCCCGGCGGGCCTCGGCGACGTCCTGCGACCGTATGTGGAAGACGGCACCCTGCCCGGCGCGGTCGGCCTGGTGGCGCGTGGCGACGACGTCGAGTTCGCGGCGGTCGGGTCTCTCGACGCCGGGGGCCGGGCGCCGATGGCCCGGGACTCGATCTTCCGGATCGCCTCGATCACCAAACCGATCACGGCCGCCGCGGTGATGGTGCTGGTCGACGACGGCCGGCTCGATCCGGCGGACCCGGTACGGCGGTGGCTGCCGGAGCTGGCCGCGCCGAGCGTGGTGCGCACCCCCGACAGCCCGCTCGACGACGTGGTGCCGGCCACCCGCCCGATCACGGTGGAGGACCTGCTCAGCTCGCGCACCGGGTACGGTTTCGCGCCGGACTTCGCACTGCCCGCCGTGCGGCCGCTCTTCGCCGAGGGCGTGCAGTCCGACGGCCGCGAACCGCAGCGCTTCCTGGCCACCGACGAGTGGCTGCAGACGCTGGCCGGCATTCCGATGCTGCACCAGCCGGGCGAGGCGTGGCTCTACAACACTTCCTCCGACCTGCAAGGCGTGCTGATCGAGCGGGTCAGCGGCGAGTCGCTGCCCGACTTCATGGCCGAGCGGATCTTCGAGCGGCTGGGCATGCGGGACACCGGCTTCGTCGTCCCGGCCGCGAAGCGGGACCGCTTCACCAGCTACTACCGGACGGACGAGTCCGGTGGCCTGGAAGTGGCCGACGGGCCGGACGGCCAGTGGAGCAGCATGCCGCCCTTCCCGTCCGGCGCCGGCGGGCTGGCCTCGACGGCCGACGACTGGCTGGCCTTCGGCCGGATGCTGCTCGCCGAGGGCGCCACCGCGGACGGTCGGCGGCTGCTGTCCGCGCAGTCGGTGCGGCTGATGACGGCCGACCATCTCACCGGGGCACAGCGCGCGGCGAGCCGGCTCTTCCTGGAGGGGCAGGGCTGGGGCTTCGGCGCCTGCGTGGACGTCGAGCCCCTCGACCCGTGGAACGTCCCTGGTCGCTACGGCTGGGTCGGCGGCACGGGTACGTCGGCGCATGTCGTGCCCGCGACCGGCTCGGTCCACATCCTGCTGACCCAGCTCGCGGCGACGAGCCCGGTGCCCGCGCGGCAGCTACGGGACTTCTGGCGGTACGCGGCGGGCGCGTGAGCGGTGCACGGCACGGTCGTGACCGATACACGGCAGGCGCGTGAGGAGCACGGGATGACGCGACGGCGCTGATTTCGCCGCCGCGGACACGTTTGCTCGGCGCTTCGTCGCGGCAGATCTCAGGCATGCCTCCGGACTCGCACCTCAGCCCCTCCACCCGGCCGGTGATCAAACGTACGGCCCGCGCGATCATCCTCGACGGCGACCGGCTTGTGCTGATCAAGCGGACCAAACCCGGCATCGCTCCGTACTGGGTCACGCCCGGCGGCGGCGTCGAGGAGGAGGACGCCGGGGTGCTCGCCGCCCTGCACCGCGAGATCGACGAGGAGCTCGGCGGCAAGATCACCGACGCGGTGCCCGCCTTCGTCGACACCGTCGAGCACATCGCGGACGACGGGTCGCACGGCGTGAAGGTGCAGTACTTCTTCGCCTGCCGGCTGGAGTCGATGGACCTCGACCAGCGGCACGGCCCGGAGATCGACGCACCGTGCGGCAGCTACGAGGTGGTGCGAGTGCCCTTCACCCGGATGGGACTCGCCTCCGTGGAGATCGTGCCACTGACCCTTCGGCACTACCTGGACGCGAACATCGAAGGGGTGCTCGGGCTGCTCGGCCCCGATCTGGGCTGATCCGGCCGGTCGGCGCCGCGCCACGGGCTGCTCAGGCGTCGGCGACCAGGGCGTACGCCTCACGCAGGTCGTCCCCGGCATACGCATGGGTGGCCAGGCCGCTGACATGGTCGTCGCCATTGACCGCGACCGAGACCGGGACCACGCCGAACAACGCGGTGTCCGACAGCGAGTCGCCGTAGGCCACGCAGTCGGCGCGGCCGACCCCGTAGCGGGCGCACAGTTCGTCGGCGATGGTCACCTTGGACTCGGGCATCAGGATGCCGGACGGATCGAGGGCGGCTCCGGGCACGAAGGGGAGCGCGGGGAAGACCGAGGCACGGGCGTCGTGGACGCCCCATGTGCGCAGCCGGGTCACGAAGAAGTCGGGGGAGAGCGAGATCACCGCGCAGTGCTCGCCGCGGGCGGTGATGTCGGCCCACACCTCGCGTATCCCGCTCAGCCAGGGCGCACTCGTGAAAGCGCCGGCCACATGGCTCTCGGTGAGCGCTGACCACATCCGGTAGGCGCGCCGCGCGTATACGTACGAGTCGATCTCACCGACGGACAGTGCTCTGTCCAGCTCCCGGAACTCGGCGACCATACCGATCTGCCGAGAGATCTCGATCGCGGCGGACGTACCGGGCATCAGCGTGCCGTCCATGTCGAAGATGTGCAGTCGCGCCATCCTGTCCCCCTCCTTCATGCGCGGCCGACCGGGCCCGGCCCTCATGCCGACGCACCCCCGCGTCGACAGGCTCCGCCCGTTCGTCCGTTCGCTCACTCGTCTACCACGCCAGTGTTCCACGTGGAACACTCCGCGTGACCAACTCCGACCCCGACATAGGTCCGCCAGCAAACAATCCCGTAGCGGAACTATTTTGCTACCCTCGACCCATGACCGTCGAGACCACGCCCGCACCCGCGACGACCACCGACGTCTCCTTCCTGCTCCACCACACCGCCCACGTACTGGCCACACAGATGGCGGCAGCCCTGGGGGAGATCGGCATGTCACCGCGCGCACACTGCGTACTCGCACATGCCGCCCAGGCCGAGCGGACCCAGGCCCAGATCGCCGAACTCTCCGACCTGGACAAGACCACGATGGTGGTCACCGTCGACCAGTTGGAACGGGACGGCCTGGCCGAGCGGGTGCCCTCGGCGTATGACCGCCGGGCCCGGATCATCAAGGTCACGCCGAAGGGCGAGCAGGTGGTGACGACCGGCCAGGACATCGTCGACCGGGTGCACGGCGACGTGCTCGGCGCACTACCCGAGGAGGAGCGGGCAGCGTTCGTCTCCGCGCTGAACCGGCTCGCCGGTGGCCACCTGGCCACCCCCGCCGACTCCCCGGAAGGCGGCCAGGGGGTGCGCAGGCCGCGCCAGTCGCGCAAGTGAGGCGCCGCGCAACAGGCGCCACCAAGCCTCGGCGATAGACCCGTAAAAGATAGTCTCCAACAAAACCATCTGCTACGGTCACTCTTGGCATACCGATCCGCCAGGAGGCGACCCCATGTCTGTCCCCGATTCACCGGACTCCCAGGCCGTCAGGTCGCGCGCGGCCGCGCTCGCGGTCCTCAGCGCGGGCACCTTGATGATCATCCTCGACGGCACCATCGTCAACGTGGCCCTTCCGTCCATCCAGCACGACCTCGGCTTCTCCCAGGCCAATCTGGCGTGGGTGGTGAACGCGTATCTGATCGCCTTCGCCGGTCTGCTGCTGCTCTCCGGCCGGCTCGGCGACCTGCTCGGCCGGCGCCGGGTCCTGGTGACGGGGCTTGCCGCCTTCACCGCCGCGTCGTTCCTGTGCGGCATCGCGGACTCCGCGGGCCTGCTGATCGCCGCCCGCTTCGTGCAGGGCGCGGCCGGTGCGATGGTCTCGGCCGTCGCGCTCGGCATGGTGCTCGCCCTCTACCCCGACCCGCACGGCCGGGCCCGGGCGATGGGCATCTACAGCTTCACCCAGTCCGCGGGCGGTGTCCTCGGTCTCCTTGCCGGCGGCATCCTCACCCAGGCGATCAACTGGCACTGGATCTTCTTCGTCAACCTGCCGATCGGCCTCGCCGCGGCCCTGCTGAGCCTGCGCCTGCTGCCCGACGACCGCCCCTCCCGCACCGGCCACGACCAGGCCGACCGGACCGCCGGGACCGGCACCGGCACCGCCCGCGGCGGATTGCGCGGTACCGACGCACCGGGCGCGGTACTGGTCACCGCCGCCCTGATGCTCGGCGTCTACACCATCGTCAAGACCACCGACCGCGGCTGGACTTCGGCACCCACCGCCGGGTTCGGCGCGGCCTCCCTCGCCCTGCTCGCCGCCTTCCTGGTCCGCCAGGCCCGTGCCGCGCAGCCGCTGATGCCACTGCGGATCTTCCGGTCCCGGATCGTCGCCGGTGCCAACGCGGTCCAGGTACTGGTGGTCGCGGGCGGGTTCGGCTTCCAGTTCATGACCTCGCTCTACCTCCAGCACGTCTTGGGCTACGACCCGCTGGAAATCGGGCTGTCACTGGCGCCCACCGGCGTGGCGATCGGCGTGATGTCGCTGGTCCTGTCCGCCCGGCTGGGAGCCCGCTTCGGGCAGCGGGCGGTACTCCTGCCGAGCCTGGTGCTCTTCGCGGGCGCCTTCCTGCTGCTGGCCCGCACACCGTCGGGCGGCCCCGGCAGCCACGCCTCGTACGTGGCCGACATCCTGCCGCCGATCCTGCTGATGGGGGTCGCGTTCGGGCTGGTCATGCCCTCGCTGCTGACGCTCGGCATGGCCGAGGCGGGACCGGCCGACTCCGGCCTGGTGTCAGGGGTGTTCAACACCGCGCAGCAGATCGGCGGCGCGCTGGGACTGGCGACGCTGGCGTCGATCGCCGGCACCCGCACCGAACACCGGCTGGCCGCCGGCCGGACCGCGACCACGGCACTCGCCGACGGCTACCACCTGGCCTTCGTCGTTGCGGCGGGACTGCTCACCGCCGCGGCCGTCCTCGCCGGGGTGCTGCTGCGCACCCCGGCGGGACAGGCGCCGGCCGGACAGAGCCCGACCGGCACGGCGGGCCCGGATGAGCTGGGTGTCAGCTCCAGCCGGGGAAGCCGCCCGGCACCGGGGCCTGCTGGTCGTAAGGCTCGCGTGTGAACACGAAGGAGCCCAGGTCGAGATGGCTGAGCGTGCCGTCGTCCCGGCGCACCGCCCGCAGCGTCTCGCCCGCGTAGTAGCCCGTGCGTCCGGTCCAGGTGCCGTCATGTTCCACGTGGAACCGTGTGCCACGGCCCTGGCCGGTCAACGGCTTCAGCTCCACCTCACCCGACGCCAGCACCAGCAGCCCGTACCCCTGAGTGCCCCAGTACCAGGCCCCCGCCAGGTCGAGCAGAGCCGGGTCAAGAGCGTCGGCGGGCCGCCAGGGCGCGGGGAAAGCGGGTTCGGCGTCGGCGGTGATCGCCAGCAGGTCGGCCGCGAGGCCGCCCACCCTGGGTCCCGAGGTGGAGTTGGCCAGGGCGACCGCTCCGAGCCGGTCCTCGACGCTCACCCACACCGTCGCCAGGAAGCCCGGCATCGAACCGGTGTGGCCGATCAGGGTACGACCGTGGTGCCGCATGATCTGGATGCCGAGGCCGTAACCCGTGCCCGGCTCGTCCGCCTCGGCGGGCGCGGCCGGCTCGCGCATGTGCGCCACGGTCTCCTCGGCCAACACCTCTGGGTGACCGCCGGCCAGGAAGGCCGCCCACCGCGCGAGGTCGTCGACCGTCGACCACAGCTCACCGGCCGGCGCCATCACACCCGTCTCCTGCACCGCCTCGGGCACCATCACATCGGCCCACGGGTGGACGGCGAAACCGCCGGCGGCGGGCTGCCTCGGCAGCAGGCTGGTCCTGGCCATCCCGAGCGGGTCCAGCACCTCCTCCTGGAGCGCGTCACCCCATGGCTTGCCGCGCAGCCTGGCCACCACTGCACCCAGCAGGGCGAAGCCGGGGTTGGAGTAGTGGTGCCTGCGCCCCGCCGGGTGCTTGACCGGTGCGGTACCGAGCACATCCGCCAGTTCGGGCCGCAGGTCGCCCGGAGTGCGCTCCCACCACGGCCCCGGTGTCTCGGAGGCGATACCCGAGGTGTGCGCCAGCAGTTGACCGATCGTCACCCCGCCCACCGACGTGCCGGGCAGGTGCTCCTCCAGCGGATCGGTGAGCGCCAGCCGGCCCTCGTCGCGCAACCGCATCACCAGCACCGCGACAAAGGTCTTGGTCAATGACCCGATCCGGTACTGCGTGTCGCTGTCGGGGGCATGCCCCTCGATCATGCTGCGCGACCCGCTCCACACCAGCGTTCCGTCCCGCACCACCCCGCCGACCAGCGACGGTGTGCGGCCCCTGGCCTGCTCCACCGCCACCCGGTGCATCAGCGCCCGGGTCGTGGCGGGCAGCAGTCCCCCGTCGTACGCCTGAGGAGAGTCATTCGTCGTCACACGTCCCCTGCCCTTCTGCCGGGTCCCTGCCCGGCGCCGTCACGGACGGGGAGCGGCGCCCGCCGCCGGTCGTACCGCCACCGCGCATGACCGCGACCAGCGACACCACCGCCGGCGGGCGCCGCTACTCGCCCGCGTCCTGCTTGCGTATCCCGGCCGCGCCGAAGCGCACCGAGATGATCGACATCCGCATCGACCGTACCCCCGGGATGCGGTGCGAGAACGGGGCGATCGCATACAGGCCCCGGCCGCGTCCCAGCCGCAGGCTGCGCACCTGCGTGATCAGCGGAGACGCCGCCGCGACCTTGGGGTACTCCCGGTAGTCCATCCCCCACTCCCAGCGCGGCGCCCGGTAGCTGCCGTCCCGCGCATCCAGCCTGCCCGCCTGGTTCTGTGCGACCTGGGCCCGCGGCAGCGCGTCGAAGAGGAACCACCCGCCGGGGAACCGCTCCGCGCACGCGGCGATCAGCCCCTTCGCATCGCGTTCCGGCAGATACATCAGCAGCCCCTGCGCGGTGACGAGAACGCCCTTCGCCACATCGGCCGCGGTGATCTCGTCCATCCACTCCAGGTCGAGCGCGGACCGGGCCACCGTGCGGCGGCGTGGCGGAGCGTCGGGGAGCAGGGCAGTGCGTACCGCGACGGTCTCCGGAAGATCGACGGTCAGCCAGCGCACTCGGCCGTCGTCCACCCGCCAGAACTGCGTCTCCAGGCCCTCGCCGAGCGCGACGACGGTACCGCCGGGGTGCTCGGCGACGAACCGCCGCACCTCGTCGTCGAAGGCGCGCACCCGCAGCGCGTGCCACTGCGCCATCACCGCGCTGCCGAAGCGGTCGAAGGGGTAGTCGATCCGGTCCACAAGGTCCACCGCGTAGGGGTCGTCCAGCAGCCGGTTCCCCGGTGGTCGACGGGCCTCGGCGGCGCGATGGGCCAGGTTCCACAGCAGCGTCGCCGGCACACCGTCCAACTCGACCTTGATCCGGCCGGCGCCTTGCCCGGCGAAAGCGCCGCGTGCCTCGCCCGTCACCTCGCCCACCGGCTCATCGCCTCCCGTCCCGCCACCGTCCGCGGCACCACCGCTCGCTTCATCCCCGTCGCCCATGGCGCCAGCCTCTCATCCCCCCGCGTCGCCGCCACGTCAACTACCGGGCAAATCAAGCAGTTTCCCCCGGTCGGACTTGTCAGAAAGGTTGACACCCCCCATGGGCGAGCGTGACCATCACGTCGGTCAGAGAGCGCTCTCACACCACTGCTCTCTCCCTCCGCACCATCTGTCGGTCCCCCCAACACGCAAGCCCCCACCCGACATACAGGAGTACACATGAGGGTCACCCCACAAGGGCTCTCCAACCCAGGCCGTAAACGTTTCCGACGATCCCCGCAGGGAATCGTCCTCCTCGCCCTGGTGCTCATCGCCTCGGCGTACCTCTCGCTGAACCCGACCACGTCCCACGCCGCCGCACCGCAACTGCTCTCCCAGGGCAAGGCGGCCACCGCCTCCTCGGTCCAGGACGCCTTCACCGCAGGCGCGGCGGTGGACGGGGACACCGGGACCCGCTGGTCCAGTGCCGCGTCCGATCCGCAGTGGCTCCAGGTCGACCTCGGCTCCAGCCAGCCGATCACCCAGGTGGTGCTCAACTGGGAGACCGCCTACGGGAAGTCGTTCAAGATCCAGACCTCGGAGAACGGCACGAGCTGGACCGACATCTACTCCACCACCACCGGCACCGGCGGCGTCCAGACCCTCAACGTGACGGGCACCGGCCGCTACGTACGGATGTACGGCACCCAGCGGGCCACCCAATGGGGCTACTCACTCTGGGAGTTCCAGGTCTACGGAGGCTCGGGCGGTGGAAGCACCCCACCGGCGACGTGCGGTGACACCAACGCGGCGCTCGGCAAGCCGTCCAGCGCCTCGTCGACCGAGAACGACGGCACCCCCGCGGCCGCGGCCTTCGACGGGAACGCGGGCACCCGCTGGTCGAGCGCGGCCTCCGATCCGCAGTGGATACAGGTCGACCTCGGCTCCTCGCAGAGCATCTGCGGCGCCCAGCTGACCTGGGAGACGGCGTACGCCACGGCGTACCAGATCCAGCTCTCCGACGATGGTTCCACGTGGAACACGGTGTACTCCACGACGACCGGGGCCGGCGGGACGGAGAACCTCTCCTTCACCGGCACCGGACGCTATGTGCGGATGTACGGCACCCAGCGAGCCACCCAGTACGGCTACTCGCTCTGGGAGTTCACCGTCCTCACCCCGGGCGGCACCGGCACCCCGCCGACCGGCGGCGACGGTGACTGCCCCTGGGTCGGTTCGACGGCGCCGGTCGCGGACCGCGTGTCGCAGGTGATGGCGCAGATGACGAACGCCGAGAAGGTGTCGATCCTGCACGGCAACAACAACGCCTCGCCGTACATCGGCAACATCAACGGCATCCCGTCGCTGTGCATCCCCGCTCTCGGGCTCCAGGACGGCCCGCACGGGGTGGGCGACGGGCTCGGCGGGGTCACCCAGATGCCCTCGGCGAACGCCTCGGCGGCCACCTGGGACACCGCGCTCGAGCAGCAGTACGGTGCCGCGATCGGCGCCGAGTTCGCCGGCAAGGGCGCGCAGGTGGCGCTCGGCCCGACGCTGAACATCGTCCGCGACCCGCGCTGGGGCCGTGCCTTCGAGACGTTCGGCGAGGACCCGTACCTCAACGGGCAGATGGCCGCCGCCGATATCAAGGGCATCCAGAGCCAGGGCGTGATGGCCGAGATGAAGCATGTCGCCGTCTACAACATCGAGAACCCGGCAGGCACGGTCATCGTCGACAACCGCACCCTTCAGGAGCTCTACCTGCCCGCCTTCCAGGCGGCGGTCGAGCAGGGTTCGCCGGCGGCGGCCATGTGCGCGTACAGCGTGGTCAACAACGTGCCCGCCTGCCAGAACCCCGCACTGATGAACGTCGGCCTCTACCAGCAGGCGAACTTCGGCGGCTTCATCACGAGCGACTGGGGTGGCACGCACTCGACGCAGGACTCCGCCAACGCGGGGCTGACGGTGGAGATGCCCAACGGGTACTTCTACGCCGACTTCCTCGCCCAGGCGGTGGCCAACGGCACCGTCAGCCAGGCCACGCTGGACACCATGGCCAGCCGGCTGCTCACCCAGTACTTCGCGTTCGGCCTCTTCGACAAGGCGCCCAGCGGCTCGACCGGCGCCACCGTCACCACCCCCGCCCACCAGCAGGTCGCCCTCCAGGGCGCTGAGGAGGGCGCGGTGCTGCTGAAGAACAACGGCATCCTGCCGCTGTCCACGTCCACCACCAAGTCGATCGCGGTGATCGGCTGGGACGGCGGCGCCGGTGTGCAGACCATCGGCGGCGGCAGCGGCACCACGACCAGCTCCGGCACCGTCTGGCCGATCACCGGCATGCAGAACCGGGTCGCGGGCACCGGCACCACTGTCCAGTACAACGACGCGACCGACCTCAACTCGGCGGTCACGCTGGCCCGCAGCTCGGATGTGGCGATCGTCTACGCGTCCGACAACTACGGAAACGAGGAACACGACACCACCACGCTCGACCTGCCGGCCAACGGCGGCAGCTCGGTCAGCGACAACGACATGATCGCCCAGGTGGCCGCGGCCAACCCGAACACGATCGTGGTGCTCAACAACAACTCGGCGATCAACATGCCGTGGCTCAACCAGGTGGCGGGCGTCTTCGAGGGCTTCTACCCGGGCCAGGAGATCGGCACGGCGATGGCGGCGCTGATCTTCGGCGACGTCAACCCGTCCGGCAAGCTGCCGGTGACCTTCCCGAAGTCGCTCGCCGACGTACCCGCGAACACGGCCGCGCAGTGGCCCGGTACCAACGGGCAGGTGCAGTACAGCGAGGGTCTGGACGTCGGGTACCGGTGGTACGACGCGAAGAACATCACCCCGCTCTTCCCGTTCGGCTTCGGCCTGTCGTACACCACCTTCGGTTTCAGCAATCTCCAGGTAGGAGCGCTGAGCGGGGGGACGGCGACCGTGCACGCCACGGTCACCAACACCGGGTCGCGGGCCGGCAGCGAGGTCGCGCAGCTCTACGTCGGGGACCCGGCGTCCACCGGTGAGCCCGTGCACCAGTTGCGCGGCTATCAGCGCGTCACGCTCGCCCCGGGCCAGTCGCAGACGGTGACCTTCACCGTCAGCACCCACGACCTGGCCTACTGGAACACCTCGAACAGCAACTGGACGACCGCGGCCGGCGACTACCAGATCCTGGTGGGCGACTCCTCGCGGAACCTGCCGCTGACCGGCACGCTCAACGTGCCGACCACCGTCAACGGCAACCTGGCCGCGACCGTCACCCCGAAGGCAGCCGCCTCCGGCCCGGCCGCGACCGCCGCGCCGCTCTCCGTGCCCAACCCGTACGGCATGAGCAGCCCGGTGCACAAGCAGGTCGACTGGACGTACGACAAGAACGCCAAGGGCGTCAGCTACACCGCGACCGGGCTGCCGCCGGGCATCTCGCTCTCGGCCGGAGGCACCTTCACCGGCGCGGCCGACAAGGCCGGCACCTGGACGGTGACGGTCACCGGCCGGAACGCGGCGGGCTCCCAGGGCTCCGCGACGTTCGTCTGGACGGCCACCTGACGGCAGCCTGAACCTGCCGGAACGGCACCCCCGCGACCCGATCGGGCCGCGGGGGTGCCCTCGCTTCAGCTCATCCGCGCCCGTACGTCGGTGGACAGCTTGTCCAGCAGTCCGACCAGCAGTGCGCGTTCCTGCGGGGACAGGCCCGCCACGAGCGCGGCCTCGCGCCCGAGCACCGCGTCGACGGAGCGCTCGATCAGGGCGTGCCCCTCGGCCGTCAGCGCGACCAGGACCGTACGACCGCCGGTCGGCGCGGGGCCGCGGCTGACCAGGCCGCCGTCCTCCGCGCGGGCGACCCGCTGCGAGACGGCGCCGGCCGTGACCAGGGTGCGGCGGGCGATCTCGCGGGTGGACAGGGTGTAGGGCGGTCCCGCGCGGCGGAGTACGGAGAGCAGGTCGAGGGTGGCCGCGTCGATCCCGGTGGCGCGCAGCACCCGGGCGCGATCGTCGGCGAAGAGCTTCGCCAGCCGCCAGATGGGGGTGACGACCTCGATCGACGTGGTCGGGGTGCCCGGGCGCTCACGCTGCCAGGCGGCGGCGATGTCGGCGGCGGGGTAGGGCGGTGGGGCGCCGGGTGGAGCGCCCGGCGGGGTGTCGGCCGATACGTAGGCGCTTCCACTGCTGCGGCCGCCGCCGGTATCGGCAGCGGCCGGCGCGTCGGCTTCGTCGTCGGCCATGGCGGATTCCCCTCTTGCCGGTGCGCCTCGCGCTATGTTTAGCTCTAAACGTAGCAGCTCGACACCGCATCCCGACACCTCGACCAGGAGCGATCCCTTGACCCGTACTGTGCTCGTCACCGGAGGAAGCGGCGGCATCGGCCGCGCCATCGCCGCGCGCTTCGCCGCCGACCGCGCCCAGGTCGTGGTGACCGGGCGGCACGCCGACACGGTGGAGCGGACCGCCAAGGACCTGGGCGTGCGCGGCGTGGTCTGCGACGCGACCGACCCGACCCAGACCGCGGCGCTCGCCGAGCAACTGGCCACGGTGGACGTGCTGGTCAACGCGGCCGGCGGCCTGCCCGCACCGGCCCCCGACGGCGTGCCGCCGCTGGAGGCCCTGCTCGCCGAGTGGAGCTCCAGCCTCAGCCGCAACCTGCTCAGCGCCGTACTGACCACGGCTTCCGTGCGGGACAGGCTCACGGACGGCGGCGCGGTGATCAGCATCGGTTCGATCGGCGCCGAGCGGCGCGGCGGATCGTACGGCGCGGCCAAGGCGGCCCTCGGCGCCTGGAACACCTCCCTGTCCGCGCAGCTCGCCCCGCATGGCGTCACCAGCAACGTGATCTCCCCCGGCTACGTCACCGGCACGGACTTCTTCCGCGGCGGCATGACCGACGCCCGCCACACCGCCCTGGTCCAGGAGACCCACAACCAGCGCCCCGGCACCCCCGACGACATCGCCGAGACCGCCTTCTTCCTCGCCTCCCCCGGCGCGCGCCACATCACCGCCCAGACCCTCCACGTCAACGGCGGCGCCTTCACCACCCGTTGACCGGGCCCGATCCCATGACGACGGTCACCACCCGCCCGGTCACATACCCGGCTGACGGCCTGACGATGGTCGCGAGTGCCTGCCCGTCACGGAGTGACCCGCAGCGGCCGGACCGCCGTCTCCAGGACCGCCGTTGCCAGGACCGCCGGCGCCGGACCTCAGGTCTGGGCCATGTCCACGAAGCGCGAGTAGTGGCCCTGGAAGGCGACCGTGATGGTGGCGGTGGGGCCGTTACGGTGCTTGGCGACGATGAGGTCGGCCTCGCCCGCGCGGGGGGACTCCTTCTCGTAGGCGTCCTCGCGGTGCAGCAGGATCACCATGTCGGCGTCCTGCTCGATGGAGCCGGACTCGCGCAGGTCGGAGACCATCGGTTTCTTGTCGGTGCGCTGTTCGGGTCCGCGGTTGAGCTGGGAGAGGGCGATCACGGGGACCTCCAGCTCCTTGGCGAGGAGCTTGAGGTTACGGGACATGTCCGAGACCTCCTGCTGGCGGCTCTCGGGGCGCCGGGAGCCGCCGGACTGCATGAGCTGGAGGTAGTCGATGACGACCAGCCGCAGGTCGTTGCGCTGCTTGAGCCGGCGGCACTTGGCGCGGATCTCCATCATCGACAGGTTCGGCGAGTCGTCGATGTAGAGGGGCGCCTCGGTGACGTCGGACATCCGGCGGGCGACCTTGGTCCAGTCGTCGTCGGTCATGGTGCCGGAGCGCATGTGGTGCAGGGCGACCCGGGCCTCGGCGGACAGCAGCCGCATCGCGATCTCGTTGCGCCCCATCTCCAGGGAGAAGATCACGCTGGGCATCTTGTGCGCGATGGAGCAGGTGCGGGCGAAGTCCAGCGCGAGCGTCGACTTGCCCATCGCCGGCCGGGCCGCGATGACGATCATCTGACCGGGGTGCAGGCCGTTGGTGAGGGAGTCGAGGTCGGTGAAGCCGGTGGGGACACCGGACATCTGGCCGCTGCGGGAGCCGATCGCCTCGATCTCGTCGAGCGCACCCTCCATGATGTCGCCCAGCGGCAGGTAGTCCTCGGAGGTGCGCTGCTCGGTGACGGCGTAGATCTCGGCCTGGGCGCTGTTGACGATCTCGTCGACGTCGCCGTCGGCGGCGTATCCCATCTGCGTGATGCGGGTGCCGGCCTCCACCAGGCGGCGCAGCACGGCACGTTCGTGCACGATCTCGGCGTAGAACTCGGCGTTCGCCGCCGTGGGCACCGCGTTGACGAGGGTGTGCAGGTAGGGGGAGCCGCCGATGCGGGCGATCTCCCCGCGCTTGGTGAGCTCGGCGGAGGTGGTGATGGGGTCGGCGGGCTCGCCACGTGCGTAGAGGTCGAGGATCGCGCTGTAGATCGTCTCGTGAGCGGGCCGGTAGAAGTCGGCGCCCTTGAGCACCTCGACGACGTCGGCGATCGCGTCCTTCGACAGCAGCATGCCGCCGAGCACGGACTGCTCGGCGTCCAGGTCCTGCGGGGGTACGCGCTCGAAGCCGCCACCGCCCTCGGAGAACCGGCCCTCGTCCTGGCCACCGGCGCCGCGCTTGCGGAAGGGGGCGACCGCGGGGCGCTCGTCGGGAGGGTGGTCCGCCCAATGGTCGTCCGCGGGTTCGGGTTGGCTCATTCCCGCCACCTCCTCCCATCCGGCCGGGCCGGCCGGACCCCGCGTGCGTGCCACTCTTTCACGGCGGCGCCCCGGTTTTCACGGCGGCGCAGCCGTCCAACGAGCCTCCCGGCGCACGCTCTTCGCGGAGTCGGGGACGGTCCACGCTAGGCCCACCGGCGGCCCACACCAAGCCGGTTATCCACAGGGGGTGTGGATGACGGCGGCATACCTGTGGAGAACTGCCCCGAACCTGTGTACAGCCCTTGGGACAGTGCTGTGGACAAGCCGGTCGACGCTCAGCAGAACCCATCCTGACCTGCCAATTCTTCGTCCATAGCCTGTGCAGGAGAAAAACTTCTGCACCCGGACCAAGATCATGACAAACAACGCGGAGGAGATCACTCTGCGCAGTCGCCCGTAATGATCAGACTCGCCCTTCACCTCTTACTTGTGGACGGTTAGGATATGCAGCTGTGAGTCCTGTACCCCCGGCCGTCGACACATCGGCGCCGCGCGAACCCGCCCGGCCGCCCGCTTCGGTGCGCCGCCGCCACGACCGGGAGATCGTGGCCCTCGCGCTGCCGGCCTTCGGCGCCCTGGTGGCCGAACCGCTCTTCGTCATGGTGGACAGCGCGGTTGTCGGCCATCTGGGCACCGCCCAACTCGCCGGGCTCGGCGTGGCCGCCGCTCTGCTCACCACCGCGGTCAACATCTTCGTCTTCCTCGCCTACGCCACCACCGCCGCGGTCGCCCGCCGGGTCGGCGCCGGCGACCTGCCCGCGGCCCTGCGGCAGGGCATGGACGGCATCTGGCTGGCCCTCCTGATCGGCGTCCTGGTCATCGCCGCCGTGCTCCCGACCGCCCCGGGCCTGGTCGGCTTCTTCGGCGCCTCGCACACCGCCGCCCCCTACGCGAGCACCTACCTGCGGATCAGCTCGCTCGGCATCCCCGCGATGCTCATGGTGCTCGCCGCCACCGGGGTGCTGCGCGGCCTCCAGGACACCCGTACCCCGCTCTACGTCGCGGTGGGCGGCTTCACCGTCAACGCCGGCCTCAACGCGGCACTCGTCTACGGCGCGGGGCTGGGCATCGCGGGTTCCGCCTGGGGCACCGTCATCGCCCAGAACGGCATGGCGGCGGTCTACCTCGCCATGGTGGTCCGCGGCGCCCGCGCCCAGGCCCCCGGCACGTGGCGGTCGATGTTGCGCCCGGACGCCGCCGGGATACGCGCCTGCGCCCGCGCCGGGGTTCCGCTGCTGGTCCGGACGATCAGCCTGCGGGCCGTCCTGATGATCGCCACCGCCGTCGCCGCCCGGCTCGGCGACACCGAGATCGCCGCCCACCAGATCACCCTCACGGTCTGGTCGCTGCTCGCCTTCGCGCTGGACGCCATCGCGATCGCCGGGCAGGCCATCATCGGGCGCTATCTGGGCGCCAGCGACGCCGCGGGCGCGCGGGCGGCCTGCAACCGGATGATCCAGTGGGGCCTGGTCTGCGGCGCCGCGCTGGGACTGCTGGTGGTGCTGGCCCGGCCGCTGGTCGGACCGCTGTTCAGCTCCGACCCGGCGGTACGGCACGCGCTCGCTTCGGCGCTGCTGGTGGTGGCCGTGGCGCAGCCGGTGTGCGGGGTGGTCTTCGTCCTCGACGGCGTGCTGATGGGCGCGGGCGACGGGCCCTATCTGGCCGGGTCGATGCTGGTCACGCTGGCGGTCTTCGCGCCGGTCGCGTTCGCCGTACCGGCGGTGGGCGGAGGTCTGACCGCGCTGTGGTGGGCGATGGGGCTGATGATGCTCACCCGGTTCGCGGCCCTGTGGCTACGCTCCCGGTCCGGCCGCTGGGTGGTGACGGGGGCGAGCCGCTGAGCGTGCGCCGCCGAGGCACGCGAAAGGGCCGGCCCCCGTCCGGGAGCCGGCCCTTCGCTCGTTCCGCTCGATCGCCATGGTCCCCATGTTTCACGTGGAACATGGCGACCATGCCGACCAAATGCCGCGTTACGCGGCCACGACCTCCAGGTCGAGAACGGCCTCGACCTCGGGGTGCAGTCGCACCGAGATCTTGTGCGCGCCCAGCGTCTTGATGGGCGCACCCACCTCGACCCGGCGCTTGTCGACCTGCGGGCCGCCCGCAGCCTTGATCGCCGAGGCGATGTCAGCCGGGGTGATGGACCCGAAGAGGCGACCGGTGTCACCGGCACGCGTGCTCAGCTTGACCTTGACGGCCTGCAGCTGGGCCTTGACGACGTTCGCGTCCTCGAGCGAGTGGATCTCGCGGATGCGCCGGGCCCGGCGGATCTGCTCGACGTCCTTCTCGCCACCCTTGGTCCACGCGATGGCGAAGCCCCGCGGGATCAGGTAGTTGCGGGCGTAGCCCGGCTTGACGTCCACGATGTCGCCTGCGGCACCGAGGCCGCTGACCTCGTTGGTGAGGATGATCTTCGACATGCTGGTCACCCTCTCCTTATCGAGCCGTCGAGGTGTACGGCAGCAGCGCCATCTCGCGGCTGTTCTTCACCGCGGTGGCGACGTCACGCTGGTGCTGCGTGCAGTTGCCGGTGACGCGACGGGCACGGATCTTGCCGCGGTCGGAAATGAACTTCCGCAGCATGTTCGTGTCCTTGTAGTCCACGTACACGGTCTTGTCCTTGCAGAACGCGCAAACCTTCTTCTTCGGCTTGCGCGGGGGCGGCTTCGCCATGGTCTCTCTCCTGTGAGCTCAAGAAGTGTGTGAGGGTCGCCCTCTAGAAGGGCGGCTCGTCCGAGTAGCCGCCGCCGGCACCGCCGGAGGAACCGGAGCCGCCGCCCCAGCCACCTCCGCCGCCGCCCTGCTGGCCGCCGGCCGGTGCGCTGGTGGCCCAGGGGTCGTCGGCGGGAGCCCCGCCGCCGCCCTGCTGGCCGCCCCAGCTGCCTCCGCCGCCGGCCTGGCCACCGCCACCACCGCCGCCGTAGCCGCCCTGCTGGCCGCCGCGACCGCCGCCGCCACTGGTCTTGGTGACCTTGGCGGTGGCGCTGCGCAGGCTGGCGCCGACTTCGTCGACGTCCAGCTCGTAGACCGTCCGCTTGACGCCTTCACGGTCCTCGTACGACCGCTGCTTCAGTCGGCCCTGCACGATGACGCGCATACCGCGCTGAAGCGACTCGGCGACGTTCTCCGCCGCCTGCCGCCAGACCGAGCAGGTGAGGAAGAGGCTCTCGCCGTCCTTCCACTCGTTGGTCTGCCGGTCGAAGGTGCGGGGGGTGGACGCGACGCGGAACTTCGCGACCGCCGCACCGGAGGGGGTGAAGCGCAGCTCGGGGTCGTCGACGAGATTGCCGACGACCGTGATGACGGTCTCGCCTGCCATTGGGATGACCTCTCGACTGGCTTGGTGGGCGGTGCAGTGGTGGTGGCTGCTACTCGGTGGTTCGGTACTCGGTGGTCCGGGAGACCCGGATCAGTGGAGTTCCGGACGCAGGACCTTGGTCCGCAGCACCGACTCGTTCAGGTTGAGCTGGCGGTCCAGCTCCTTGACGACCTCGGGCGTGGCCTTGAGGTCGACGACCGAGTAGATGCCCTCGGGCTTCTTGTTGATCTCGTAGGCGAGACGACGACGGCCCCAGGTGTCGACCTTCTCCACACTGCCGCCGCCACCGCGGACGACGGACAGGAAGGACTCGATCAGCGGGGAGACAGCGCGCTCCTCCAGATCGGGGTCGAGAATGAGCATGAGCTCGTAGTGACGCATAGGGGAACCCACCTCCTTTGGACTCAGCGGCCACGGCGTTTCCGTGGCAGGAGGGTTTGGCTTGCGTCGCAACGGTAACGCGGGGCACCGACAGTGCTTCTCGCGCCGCCGTTGCCCGGCGAAAGGCCGGTGCAGACCGCCCAGCGTACCCGGGTCGGTCCCCCGGGTTGAAATCCGCCCGGTTATGCCCCCAATCTGTATACATCGGGTGTGGCCGGCGCTACCTTGCGCCACCTCTCCATCACGGAGGTGCCTCATGGCACAGCAGCACACAGCCCAGACGTCCTCGGCCCGGACCCATCACCTCACCTTCAACACCGACGGCAAGCGCCATCCGCTGGAGAACTCGCTCCTCGCGATCACGCTCGTCCTCGGCATCGTCGCGGTCACCACGGCCGGATTCCACAGCCTGCACGTGGTCAGCTCCGCGACCGGCCTGGCCGGCATCCTCACCGGTGCGTGGGGCCAGTACATCTCGGTCACCACCGCCGAGCGGTTCGCACTCATCATCGGCCTGGGGATGGCCGCGCTCGGCTTCTACCTGGGCGTGGCACACGGCGGCTTCTCGTAGGCCGTTCCTCCTCCCGTCCTCCGTTCGTGCCCCTTCCGTCGCCTGCCCGCCCGCCGTCCGTCCTCCTTCGGCGAAACGGCGGTCGGTCGTCGAGGGAACGGCTGACGGGCAGTAGCGGCGGCGCTCCCCTCCCGCAGTAGGCTTCGGGCCAGCAAAAGCCCGCAGTCGGAGCATGGGGAGCGCCCCGTATGAGCCTGTCCCTGAGGACCATCAGCCGAAAGCAGCACCTGGACTACATCCAGGGCCTGTCTTCGGCGAGCCACTGCCAGGTCCCGGCATGGGCCGATGTGAAGAACGAATGGCGCTCGGAGAACCTCGGCTGGTTCGACGACGGCACCGGGGAGTTGGTCGGTGTCGGCCTGGTGCTCTACCGCCAACTCCCCAAGGTCAAGCGGTACCTCGCGTACCTGCCCGAGGGCCCGGTGATCAACTGGTACGCGCCGAACCTCGACGAGTGGCTGCAGCCGATGCTCAAGCACCTCAAGCAGCAGGGTGCGTTCACCGTGAAGATGGGTCCCCCGGTGATCATCCGCCGCTGGGACGCCGGGGCGGTCAAGGCGGGCATCGCCGACCCCGACGTCAAGCGGCTGCGCGATGTCGAGGCCACCTACGTCGAGCCGCGCGCCTTCGAGGTCGCCGACCGGCTGCGCCGGATGGGCTGGCAGCAGGGCGAGGACGGCGGCGCGGGCTTCGGCGACGTGCAGCCGCGGTACGTCTACCAGGTGCCGCTGGAGAACCGCTCGCTGGACGACATCCTCAAGGGCTTCAACCAGCTCTGGCGCCGCAACATCAAGAAGGCCGACAAGGCCGGCGTGCAGGTGATCCAGGGCGGCTACGACGACCTGCCGGTGTGGCAGAACCTCTACGAGATCACCGCCACCCGCGACCACTTCCGGCCGCGCCCCCTGAGCTACTTCCAGCGGATGTGGACCACGCTCAACGGCGAGGAGCCCAACCGGATGCGGCTGTACCTCGCCATGCACGAGGGCGAGGCGGTCGCGGCGGCGACCATGCTGACCGTCGGCCGGCATGTGTGGTACTCCTACGGAGCCTCCGCGAACCACAAGCGTGAGGTGCGCCCGTCCAACGCGATGCAGTGGCGAATGCTGCGTGACGCGTACGCGATGGGCGCCAGCGTGTACGACCTGCGCGGTATCAGCGACTCCCTGGACGACAAGGACCATCTGTTCGGCCTGATCCAGTTCAAGGTGGGCACCGGCGGCCAGGCTGCCGAATACTTGGGCGAGTGGGACTTCCCGCTCAACAAGCTGCTCCACAAGGCACTCGACATCTACATGTCGCGCCGCTGACCGGCCGACTCTCCGCTCGGACCGGCTCCGGGCGGAGCACCGAAGAAAGGTCCTGACCACGCGATGGCGCTCACCCTCTACGTCGACACCGCGCGCTGGCGTGCGCACCAGCAGTCCGTGGTCGACCAGTTCCCCGGCATCGTGCCCGTCTGCAAGGGGAACGGCTACGGCTTCGGCCACGAACGACTCGCCGACGAGGCGACCCGGCTGCGCGCGGACATGCTCGCGGTCGGCACCACTTACGAGGCCGCCCGGATCAAGGACTACTTCGGCGGCGATCTGCTGGTGCTCACCCCGTACCGGCTCGGCGAGGAACCGGTGCCGCTGCCGGACCGGGCGATCCGCTCGGTCTCCTCGGTGGAAGGGGTGCGCGGGCTCGTCGGCGCCCGGGTGGTGATCGAGGTGATGAGCTCGATGCGGCGGCACGGCGTCTCCGAGGACGACCTGGTCAAGCTGCACACCGCGATCGACGACGTGCGCCTCGAGGGCTTCGCCATCCACCTGCCGCTGGACCGCGCCGACGGCAGCGACGCGGTGGAGGAGGTCTTCGCCTGGATGGAGCGGCTGCGGGCGGCCCGGCTGCCGCTGCACACGATGTTCGTCAGCCACCTCAGCGCGACCGAAATGGCCACCCTCCAGCAGCAGTTCCCGCAGACCCGGTTCCGGGCCCGGATCGGCACGCTGATGTGGCTCGGCGACCACGACGCCACCGAGTACCGCGGCGCGGTCCTCGACGTGACCCGGATCGCCAAGGGCGAGCGGTACGGCTATCGGCAGGAGAAGGCCGCGGCCGACGGGCACCTGGTGGTGGTGGCCGGCGGCACCTCGCACGGCGTGGGCCTGGAGGCGCCGAAGGCGGTGCACGGCCTGATGCCGCGGGCCAAGGGCGTGGCCCGGGCCGGCCTGGCCACGGTCAACCGCAACCTGTCGCCGTTCGTGTGGGCGGGCAAGCAGCGCTGGTTCGCCGAGCCGCCGCACATGCAGGTGTCGATCCTGTACCTGCCCAGCGATGTGGCGCCGCCCGCGGTCGGCGACGAACTGGTGGCGCACCTGCGGCACACCACCACCCAGTTCGACCGCGTCGTGGACCGCCAGTCGGCGTAGGGCCTCGGCCGGCGTCGGTCGGCCGAAGCCAGCTCAGCCTGTGTAGGACCCGCCCTCGGGGTGGGGCCCGCCGTCGGCGTACGGCACCGGCGGCGCCGACGCGTGCTTGGGCTCATGCACGGGTGTGCCGAGGACGAACGCGTCCTCGGCACCGTCCAGGACACCGCCGGCCGGGTCGTCCGACCCGTCCTGCCGCAGCACGTCGTGCTCGGGCAGCAGGATGTCGCGCACCACCAGGGCGCACAGGTACAGCACGCCGAGCAGGTGCACACCGATCGCCAGGTGATACGCGTCGGCGGTCAGGCCGTGGTGCTTGGCGCTGTTGAGGTAGGCCAGCCGGTACCAGATGCCGAGGAAGTACAGCACCTCCGCGCCCTGCCAGATCGCCAGATCACGCCAGCGCGGCCGGGCGAGCACCGCCAGCGGCAGCAGCCACAGCACGTACTGGGGCGAGTAGACCTTGTTGCTGATCAGCAGCGCGGCCACCATCAGGAAGGCCATCTGCCCCAGCCGCGGCCGGCGCGGCGCGTACAGGGCGAGCGCGGCGATGCCCACGCACAGCAGCAGCATCAGGGCGATGCCGTACTCGTTGACGCCGTCGAGCGCGTTGCCGGAGCGGTCCCTGACGATCATCCACAGGGAGCCGTAGTCCGTGCCTCGGTCCTTGCTGAAGGTGTAGAACTGCGCCCAGCCGTGCGGCGCGAAGGCCATCACCGGCAGGTTCACCACCAGCCAGGCAGCGACCGCGGCGCCCAGGGTCCGGCCGAACTGCCGTAGCCGGCCGGCCCGCAGGCAGAGCAGGAACAGCGCGCCGAGCAGCAGTACCGGGTAGAGCTTGGCGGCGGCGGCCAGCCCGATCAGTACGCCGGCCCGGCCCGGGCGGCCGCGCGACCACAGCAGCAGCCCGCCCGCCGCCAGGGCGACCGCGAACAGGTCCCAGTTGATGGTGGCGGTCAGCGCGAGCGCGGGGGACAGGGCGACGAACAGGCCGTCCCAGGGTCGCCGCCGGTTGGTGCGCGCCACGCACACCACCAGCGCGACCGCGCAGATCATCAGCATCCCGGAGTTGGCGATCCAGAAGATCTGCGCGCTGTGCTGCCCCGAGCCGGGCGGGGTCAGCCAGGACGCCACCTCCATGAACAGCCCGGTCAGCACCGGGTACTCGAGGTAGTGGAGGTCGGCCGAGCCGCTGAGGGAGTCGGGGATGCGGTCGAAGTACGGCACCAGGTCGGCGCCGAAGCCGCGCTGGGTGTACATGTGCGGGATGTCGGAGTAGCAGGCGTGGGCGTACTGCTGGTCGCTGGGCGGCGGCTGGAACCAGCCGCCCGAGTAGCAGGACGTCTTCTGCACCATGCCGAGCGCGAACATGCCGATCACGACGAGCACCATCACCCGCAGCGGGTTCCACCAGCGGTGCCCGGACAGCGCCCAGCGGCCGGCCGGGCCGCCGATGAACTCGCTGCCCGCCGCGGCCACCGGGTCCTCGTCCGTGGGGCGCACGGGGGACTCTCGCCGGTCGTCGTCTGCTCGGTAGCGCACGCTCGTCATGGCGCCATCCTGCCGTACCGGACTGTGTGCGCGAGAGCCCCCGGGACCGTCACGGTTCCGGGGGCTCTCACAGGCTGTCTCACAGGTCGTGCCACCGGCGGCTCGGCGCCGGGGTCACGGCCGGGTCATTGCTTTCGTGTGCTGTTCGTCGTCCCCTGCCACCCGTTGCCGCCGTTGCTGCCGCCGTTGCCCGTCCCACCGTTGGTGTTGCCACCGTTGGTGTTGCCGCTGTCCGTACCGGTGGGCGGCGTGGTGGGCGACGTGGGGCAGCCGAAGATGGAGCACGGCGGGGTGGTGGGCGTGGTGGGCGTCGTCGGCGGGGTCGTCGGCGGCGTCGTCGGCGGGGTGGTCGGCGGGGTCGTCGGCGGCGTGGTCGGCGGCGTGGTGGGAGGCGGCGGGGGCGTCGGGCTCGTCACGTTGCCGTAGATGACCTTGCCGATCTCCTCCGCCGGCTGCTCGAAGTCCTTGTTCGGCTGGCCCTTCATCGCCGCGCTCATGTAGTCCTTCCAGATCTGCGCGGGGAAGGAGTCACCGTGCACCTTCATGGCGCCACCGGTGCCGTACATCGGCAGGAAGGCGTTCTGCTTGCCGTCGTGGGACTGGTCGTCGCGGCGGAACATCACGATCGAGGTGGCCAGCTGCGGGGTGTACCCGTCGAACCAGGCCGACTTGTTGTCGTCGGTGGTACCGGTCTTGCCGGCCGCCGGACGGCCGCCGGGCAGCTGGGCCGGGGTACCGGTGCCCTTCTTGACCACGTCGGTGAGCATGTCGGTGATGGTGTCCGCGACCGTCGGGGAGAAGGCGACCTTGGTCTTGAGCTGGTGCTTGTAGATCTGCTTGCCGTTGTGGACGACGGTGCTGACCGAGTACGGGTCGTTCTGCCGGCCGTGGTTGTCGAAGGTGGCATAGCCGTCGGCCATCCGGATCGCGCTCGGCGAGGAGGTGCCGATCGAGTACGTGACGCTGTTCTTGTAGTCGTCGAGGCCGTTGGAGGCGTCGGCGACCAGCCCGGCCGCGACCGCGGCGTCGTGCACCTTGTCGGTGCCGACGTCCTGGCCGAGCTGGACGTAGGGCGAGTTCAGCGACTTGTCCAGCGCCACCCGCAGGGTGACCCTGCCGAAGTTGTCGCCGTCGTCGTTCGGCTGGCGCCACTGGAACGGCTTGTTGTTCTTGTCGTAGCCGATCCACGGTTTGCCGGTGTAGTCGTTGATCAGCTGGTTGTCCTTACCGCTGAACTCGCTGTCCGGCGACACCAGGGTCCGTTCGCTCAGACTCTGGGTGGCGCCCCCGTTCGGGTTCCGGACGCCGTAGGTCATCGCGGCGGCCAGGACGTACGGCTTGAACGTCGACCCGACCTGGGCGCCGGTCTCGTCGGCGTTGTTGGTGAAGTGCTTGGTCGCGTCGGTGCCGCCGTAGATGGCCACGATCGCGCCGTCCGACGGGTTCACCGAGGCGCCGCCGAACTGGACGAACTTGTCCATGTCCTCGCCGTTCACCACATGGGTGCCGCCGGGTTTGATGGACTTCTTCTGGACCTTCTTGACCGCGGCCTCCAGCGCCTGCACCTTCGGCTTCTGGAAGGTGGTGTGGATCTGGTAGCCGCCCTGGTTGAGCTGGTCGTCGGTGAGGATCTTGTTGTTGATCACGTAGCTCTTGGCGAGGTTGACCATGTAGCCGATCTGCCCGGCCATCTGCGCGTTCTGCTTCGGCGGGTCGGGCATCGGGTAGGTGGTGTACTTCGCTCGCTGGCCGGCGGACAGCAGCTTGTCCTTGACCTCGAGGTCGAGGATGTCCTTCCAGCGGATCATCGAGTTCTTCTTGTTGCTCGCCGCCGTCGCGATCGGGTCGATCGTGGGGTTGCCCGCCGGGTCGTAGTACGTCGGGCCCTTGAGCAGCGCCGCGAGGAAGGCGCACTGGCTCGGGTCCAGCTTGATGGCGTCGACGCCGTAGTACGTACGGGCCGCCGCCTGGATGCCGTAGGCGCCGCGGCCGAAGTAGGAGGTGTTGAGGTACCCCTCCATGATCTTGTCCTTCTTCATCGTCGCGCCGACCTTGATCGAGATGAAGAGTTCCTTGAACTTGCGGCTGAACGTCTGCTGCTGGTCGAGCCGGGTGTTCTTCACGTACTGCTGGGTGATGGTCGAGCCGCCCTGGGTCTCGCCGCCCTTGGCCATGTTGAACAGCGCGCGGGCGATGCCCTTGGGGTCGACGCCGCGGTCGGTCTCGAAGGTCTTGTTCTCGCCGGCGATCACCGCGTTCTGCATCGCCTGGGGAATCTCGTCGATCGTGACGTTCTGACGGTTGACCTCGCCGCCGGTCGCGATCATCTGGCTGCCGTCGGCCCAGTAGTAGACGTTGTTCTGCGCCTGGGCCGCGAGGTTCTCGTTGGGGACGCTCACCATCGCGTACGCGATCCCGATCACGCCGACCAGGGTGCCGAGGAAGCCGACGCACAGGGCCGCGATCTGGCGCCAGGACGGCATCCAGTGGCGCCAGCCCACCTTGCCGAAGCGGGGGTAGTCGATGAACCGTTTCTTGCCGGGGCGGCGGCCTGCCCGCCCGGCCGGACCGGCGCCCGCCGCGGTGCCGGTAGCGGCCGCACGGCGCCTGCTGCGCCCCTGAGCGGCCCTGCGGGCGGCCGCGCGGCCCTCGTACGGCTGCTGCCGCTCGTCGCCGGCGCCGCGGCCGCCTGAAGGCGAGCCCGCGGAGTGCGTACCGCCGGCCGGGGTGCCGCCCGGCGGCGTGTCCGCGGGCGGGGTGCCTCCGGCGGCTCGCCTGCCACCGGAGGAGGGGGGCGTCGGCTGCTGTCCCCCGCGCCGGGCGGCAGCGCGGCCGCCGGAAGGCGACTGCGGCGGCTTGCGACGGTGCTCGCTCATTGAACAGCTACTCCTCGACAGGCGGGATCGCCTGAAGGCATCGGTGACATTCCGGTCGGGTCCCCCTGCGCGCGGCTGGATCGGGCCGCACCGCACCAAGGATCATGACGCACCTTGACGCCACAGGGTTCCCAGTGCTCCGCATGGCGAACAGAGTACGCACGGTCAAATGCCGCTCGGCACGAACGTTCGTCACATATCGGGCAGTTGGCTGCTCACAGGTTTGCCGATGTGACGCCGGTCACCGCGCCTCGCCTTGCATGATGTCTCGGCCCGTTCTATCGTCACGATGTATCGAGTCGATACATCGAGCCGACACACAGGCGGCACATCCGATCGGGAGACGAGGGGACGAGGGATTGAGCAAGCGCTCCGGAATCCTCGAGTTCGCGGTTCTCGGTCTGCTGCGTGAGTCCCCGATGCACGGCTACGAGCTGCGCAAGCGGCTCAACACCTCGCTCGGGGTGTTCCGCGCCTTCAGTTACGGGACGTTGTATCCGTGCCTGAAGACGCTGGTCACCCAGGGGTGGCTGATCGAGGAATCGGCGCTGGACAGCGATCCGCTGACCGCGCCCCTCGCCGGCCGCAGGGCGAAGATCGTCTACCGGTTGACGGCCGCGGGCAAGGAGCACTTCGAGGAGCTGCTCGCCAACTCCGGCCCCGACGCCTGGGAGGACGAGCACTTCGCCGCCCGGTTCGCCTTCTTCGGCCAGACGTCGAAGGACGTCCGGATGCGCGTTCTCGAAGGGCGGCGCAGCCGCCTGGAGGAACGGCTGGAGAGGATGCGCGGGTCACTGGCCCGCACCCGCGAGCGGCTCGACGACTACACGCTCGAGTTGCAGCGACACGGCATGGAGTCGGTGGAGCGCGAGGTCCGATGGCTCAACGAGCTGATCGAGACCGAGCGGGCCGGACGCGTCGAGCGTCCGACCCCCGAGCGGGACGACTAGACAACAACCAAGAGAACGGCGGCCGACCCGGGATCGGGGAACCGCGTGACTATTTCACAAGGAGCAACCGGTATGGGTTCGGTCCGCGTAGCCATCGTTGGCGTGGGAAACTGCGCCACCTCGCTGGTGCAGGGTGTCGAGTACTACAAGGACGCAGACCCGGACAGCAGGGTGCCTGGTCTCATGCACGTGCAGTTCGGTGAGTACCACGTGCGTGACGTCGAGTTCGTGGCCGCCTTCGATGTGGACGCGAAGAAGGTCGGCCTCGACCTCGCGGACGCCATCGGGGCCAGCGAGAACAACACCATCAAGATCGCCGACGTCCCGCAGACCGGCGTGACGGTCCAGCGCGGCCACACCCTCGACGGCCTCGGCAAGTACTACCGCGAGACCATCGAGGAGTCCGACGAGACCCCGGTCGACGTCGTCGAGATCCTCAAGGACCGCAAGGTCGACGTCCTGGTCTGCTACCTGCCGGTCGGCTCCGAGGCCGCGGCGAAGTTCTACGCCCAGTGCGCCATCGACGCCAAGGTCGCCTTCGTCAACGCGCTTCCGGTCTTCATCGCCGGCACCAAGGAGTGGGCGGACAAGTTCACCGAGGCCGGTGTGCCGATCGTCGGTGACGACATCAAGTCCCAGGTGGGCGCCACCATCACGCACCGCGTGCTGGCGAAGCTCTTCGAGGACCGCGGTGTGGTGCTGGAGCGCACCATGCAGCTCAACGTCGGCGGCAACATGGACTTCAAGAACATGTTGGAGCGCGAGCGCCTCGAGTCCAAGAAGATCTCCAAGACGCAGGCCGTCACCTCGCAGATCCCGGACCGCGACCTCGGCGCGAAGAACGTGCACATCGGCCCGTCCGACTACGTCCAGTGGCTCGACGACCGCAAGTGGGCGTACGTCCGCCTCGAGGGCCGCGCGTTCGGCGACGTCCCGCTGAACCTGGAGTACAAGCTCGAGGTCTGGGACTCCCCGAACTCCGCCGGTGTCATCATCGACGCGCTGCGCGCCGCGAAGATCGCCAAGGACCGCGGCATCGGCGGCCCGATCCTGTCGGCGTCCTCGTACTTCATGAAGTCCCCGCCGGTGCAGTACTTCGACGACCAGGCCCGCGAGAACGTCGAGAAGTTCATCCGCGGCGACGTCGAGCGCTGAACCTCCCGTCCGGACCGCCGGCCACCGCATGACAGCTTCACCGCTGAAATGGTGGCCGACAGAACGACGATGTGACGGTCGGTCGACCGACCCGAACGACTGAGCAGGGCCCCGGGGCGCGTACCCGGGGCCCTGTCCGTCGTGTGAAGGTGTGCACATGGGTGTTCTGCGTGACCTTCGGGTACTGCTGCGACTGCCGGATTTCCGGCGGCTGCTGACGGTACGGCTGCTGTCGCAACTCTCCGACGGCGTCTTCCAGGTCGCGCTCGCCGCCTACGTGGTGTTCTCGCCGGAGAAGCAGGCGTCGCCCGGGGCGGTGGCCTCCGCGATGGCGGTGCTGCTGCTGCCGTACTCCCTGCTCGGCCCGTTCACCGGGGTCCTGCTCGACCGCTGGCGGCGCCGCCAGGTGCTGCTGTACTGCAACGCCCTGCGGGCCGTGCTCTCGTGCGGAACCGCCGGGCTGATCCTGCTCCATGTGCCCGACTGGCTCTTCTACCTGTCCGCGCTGTCGGTGACCGGCGTCAACCGCTTCGTGCTCGCCGGGCTGTCGGCCGCACTGCCGCGGGTGGTGGACGGCGAGCGCCTGGTGACGGCGAACTCCCTTTCGCCCACCGCGGGCACCCTCGCCGCCGCGGTGGGCGGCGGCGCCGCGTTCGTCGTGCACCTCTTCCACGCGGCGGGAACCGGCGCCGACGCGGCCACCGTGCTGCTGGCAGCCGTGCTCTACCTGTGCGCGGGCCTGTCGGCGCTCACCCTCGGCCGCGACCTGCTCGGGCCGGACATCCGGGGCGGCCGCACCCGGGTACGCGCCGAACTCGCCGGCACCGCGCGCGGCCTCGCCGAGGGGCTGGGGCATCTGAGGCAGCGGCCGGCCGCCCGCCAGGCGCTCTCGGCGATGACGGCGATGCGCTTCTGCTACGGCGCCCTGACCGTCACCCTGCTGATGCTGTGCCGCTATGCCTGGTCGGACCCGTCCGACAGCAACGCCGGCCTCGCCCTGCTCGGCCTTGCCCTCGGTCTGTCCGCTGCCGGCTTCCTCGTCGCCGCGGTCATCACTCCCTGGGCCACCACCCGGTTCGGCACCGCGGGGTGGATCACCGGCTGCTCGGCCGGGTCCGCACTCCTGCTGCCGCCGTTGGCGCTGCCGTTCGCGAAGACTCCGATGATGGTGGCCGCCTTCGCGCTCGGCGTCACCACCCAGGGCGCCAAGATCGCCACGGACACCGTCGTGCAGACCCATGTCGACGACACTTACCGCGGCCGGGTGTTCTCGCTCTATGACGTGGCATTCAACGTGGCCTTTGTCGGAGCCGCGGCGATCGCCGCCCTGATCCTGCCGTCGGACGGCCGCTCCTCGATGCTGGTGATCGCCCTGGCGCTGATCTACGCGGGGGTCGGCTACGCGATGTTCCACGTGGAACATCGGCCGGCAATGTTCCACGTGGAACAGGAAGCGGAGGAGAACGGCTGAAGGCAGAACGGCTGAGGGCGCCGGACCGGAGACGACCGATGTTCCACGTGAAACATCGACCCGTTCGGCATCAATCCGTGGCGGCAGCCTCTCGACGTCAGGCCCTAAGCAGGGGAGTCGCTCGACCTCAGCCAGCTTCCCGCCGGCATCAGCTCTGCGCCGCCCACCATTCCTTCAGCGCGGCCACGGCCGCGTCCTCGCCGAGCGGGCCGTTCTCCAGCCGCAGCTCCAGCAGGTGCTGGTACGCCTTGCCGACCACCGGGCCCGGTGGGACCCCGAGAATCCCCATGATCTGGTTGCCGTCCAGATCCGGACGGATCGCGTCCAGCTCCTCGCGCTCCTGAAGTTCGGCGATCCGCGCCTCCAACCCGTCATAGGTACGGGACAGCGCCGCGGCCTTGCGCTTGTTGCGGGTCGTGCAGTCGGAGCGGGTCAGCCGGTGCAGCCGCTCCAGCAGCGGGCCGGCGTCTCGCACATAGCGGCGTACGGCCGAGTCGGTCCACTCGCCGCTGCCGTAGCCGTGGAAGCGCAGGTGCAGCTCGACCAGCCGGGAGACGTCCTTCACCAGCTCGTTGGGGTACTTCAGCTTCGTCATCCGGGACTTGGTCATCTTGGCGCCCACCACTTCGTGGTGGTGGAAGGAGACCCGGCCGTCCGGCTCGAAGCGACGGGTCCGCGGCTTGCCGATGTCGTGCAGCAGCGCGGCCAGCCGCAGCACCAGATCGGGTCCGTCGGTCTCCAGGTCGATCGCCTGCTCCAGCACGGTCAGGGTGTGCTCGTACACGTCCTTGTGCCGGAAGTGCTCGTCCCGCTCCAGCCGCAGCGCCGACAGTTCGGGGAGCACCTGATCGGCGAGCCCGGTGTCCACCAGCAGCCGCAGGCCCTTGCGGGGGTGGTCGGAGAGCAGCAGCTTGTTCAGCTCGTCCCTGACCCGCTCCGCGGACACGATCGTGATCCGGTCGGCCATCGCCGTCATCGCGGCGACCACCTCGGGCGCCACCTCGAAGTCGAGCTGGGCGGCGAACCGGGCCGCTCGCATCATCCGCAGCGGGTCGTCGGAGAACGACGACTCCGGGGTACCCGGCGTACGCAGCAGCCGGGCCGCCAGGTCGTCCAGGCCGCCGTAGGGGTCCACGAACTCCGTCTCGGGCAGCGCCACGGCCATCGCGTTCACCGTGAAGTCCCGGCGCACCAGGTCCTCCTCGATGGTGTCGCCGTAGGAGACCTCCGGCTTGCGCGAGGTCCGGTCGTACACCTCGGACCGGTAAGTGGTCACCTCGACCTGGAAGCTCCTGGCCTCCTCGCCCTCGCCAGCGGGCACGTCCTTGCGGGCACCGACCGTGCCGAAGGCGATGCCGACCTCCCACAGCGCGTCCGCCCACGGCCGCAGGATCTTCAGTACCTGCTCGGGACGGGCATCGGTGGTGAAGTCCAGGTCGTTGCCGAGCCTGCCGAGCAGGGTGTCCCTGACCGAGCCGCCGACCAAGGCGAGCTTGAAACCGGCGGCGCTGAACAACCGGCCGAGGTCTTCGGCCACCGGCTCGATCCGGTGGTGGGCCTGCGGGGTCTGGGCGGCATTGCTGACGTTCGGCACAACGTCAAAGGGTACGGGGCGCGGGCGGGCCCTGGCGCGCCGGTTTCCCACGAGCTGTGGCGTACCTGTGGCGGACGCACAGCACTTGGACACCTCGACGATCGTTAACATGCCACCACGCACTTCCGCAGGACGCACAAGGCAGACGGACGACCGACCGGTGGCACCCACCGGCAGACGACGAACGAGGGACGGGCGAGCGCGTGGGCGAGGCGGCACAGGCAGCCGGTAGGGCTCCGACGGCACCGCGCCGACGGCTGCTGCGGGGCACAGCACTCCTTGCCGGAGCCGCGCTCCTCACCGGCCTGCTGCAGGCCGTGGGAGCCACCACCTCGCACGCCGCCCCGGAACTGGCGGCAACGGCCGCCACCGGCTCGCGTGCGGCCGCGGTGACCGTCACCGACCTGAGCCCCCGCATCCCGTCCTCGGGCGACTCGATCACGGTGACCGGCACCGTGGTGAACAACGGCAAGTCGAAGATCACCGATGCGCGGATGGCCGCCCACGTGCCGCCCGGCGGAGCGGTGCACACGCGCAGCGCGCTGCTGAGCGAGGAGTCCAGGACCGGATTCGACGTCACCCTGGACGGCAAGGACATCAACGGCCACCAGGTCACCATGCCGGACCTCGCGCCCGGTCAGAGCGCGAAATTCACCATGAAGATCCCGGTGAGCGCCCTCTACCTCGGTCCTTCCGGCGGCGTGTACGTGGTCGGTATCGCGCTGGACGGACAGAACGCCGAGGTGCCGGCCGACCACGTCCTCGGCATCAAGCGGGTCTTCCTGCCCTGGTACGGCAACAGCAGCGGCGCGAAGTCGACCCGGCTCACCAATCTGTGGCCGCTCACGGACCGGCCGCACGTCGACCCGCGCGGGGACAGCGACTCCCAGCAGAGCCCGATCTTCACCGACGACGACCTGGTCAAGGAGCTCAAGCCGGGCGGCCGGCTCGACGAGATGGTCAGGCTCGGCAGCACCCTGCCGGTCACGTGGGTCATCGACCCCGATCTGCTGGCCACCGTCGAGGCGATGACGAAGCCCTACCGGGTGGCCGGACCAGGTGGTGATGTCACTCACCCCACCGACGGCACCGGCTCGACGGTGGCCAAGCAGTGGCTGAACTCACTCAAGACGGCCGTCGCCGGTCACCAGGTGGTGGCGCTGCCGTTCGGCGATCCGGACATCGCCTCGCTCGCCCACCACGCCAAGGGACAGACCAGCGACCTCAACCTGGTGAAGACCGGCACCGCCCTGGGCAAGACCACGGTCGACCTCATCCTCGGCGTCCAGTCCCTCACCAACGTGGCCTGGCCGGTGGACGGCGCGATCGACCCGTCCGTGGTGTCCGTGGCGCGGGCCTCCGGCGCCGACCAGATCATCACGCGCAACGACTCCCTCCGGGAGCACGCGACGCTCGACCACACCCCGACCTCGGCCCGCTCCATCGGCGGGGGCACCACCGCGGTGAACACCGACGCGGTGCTGTCCACCGACTTCGACGGCGACATGAGCAAGCCGCAGAACGCCGGCCTCGCGATCCAGGACTACCTCGCGCAGACCCTGCTGATCACCCTCGAGGCGCCGGACACGCAGCGCAGCATCGTGGTGGCACCGCAGCGCATGCCGAGCATCGCGCAGGCGAAGGCGATGGCGGTCGCGATCGCCGCGGCGGACAGCAGCCAGTGGGCGGAGTCGGCCGACTACGGCACCGCCGCCAAGGCGAAGGCCGACCCGAAGGCCAACCACAAGGTTCCCTCGTCCAGCGCCTACCCGAAGTCGCTGCGCAAGCAGGAACTGCCCGTCGACGCCTTCCGGCAACTCCACGAGGTGCAGCTCAACCTCAACGACTTCGTGGTGATCCTCACCATCAAGGACCGCGTGACCGTGCCGTTCCGCAACGCGATGCTGCGGGCGACCTCCACCGGGTGGCGCGGCGACGACAGCGGCGAGAAGGCGTACCGCGACTCGATCGGCACCTACCTCACCGACCTGATCGACTCGGTCCACATCCTGCAGAAGTCCAATCTCACACTCTCCGGCCGCAGCGGCACCATTCCGGTCACCGTGAAGAACGAGCTGGGCCAGCAGATCAACGGCCTGGTGCTGCGGCTCAGCTCCAACTCCAACATCCGGCTCAAGATCAAGGACCCGCAGCAGCCGATCACCATCGACGGCGGCCATACCCGTACCCTGAAATTCCAGACCACGGCGAGCGCCAACGGTCCGGCGCAGATCACCGCACACCTCTACACCCAGAACGGCGCGCTGTACGGCGGCACCGTGGACTTCAAGGTCCAGCTCACCAACGTCACCGACCTGGTGATGCTGATCATCGCGGCCGGTCTGCTGCTTCTGGTGCTCGCCGGGGTACGGATCTATCGTCAGCGCAAACGCCACGCAGCCGCGGAAGGCGGCACGAACGGCGGAGCGAACGGCGACGGCGGCGGTGACACCGACGGCACCGGGCCCGAGCAGCCGGGTGACCCTGCAGCTGACACCGGCCAGGACAGCACCGAGCCGTCCCCGGCAGGTGAGAAAGTGGACGGATAGCCAGCGGACAATAAGGTGGGGCACTGATGAACGCGCCGTACGACGGTGATCGCGACGCTGCGGGCCAGATGCCTCACACGCCCGAGCAGCACGCCGCGCCACCCGATCCCTATGCGCAGGACGGTTACGCCTACCAGCAGCCGTACCCGCAGCAGTACCCCCAGCCGGGCCCCGCGGGGCCCGGCCCGTCCGGCGACCAGTTCTACGACCAGTCGGCGCACCCCCCGCAGCAGCCGCACCCCCCGCAGGCTCAGCAAGCTCAGCAGCAGGCCGGCTACTACTGGCAGCAGCCGTCTCCCGCGACCTACCAGCAGATGACGTACGGCGACAACCCGGCCTCGCTCTATGTCGACGACCTCGGCCAGACCGGCGCGATTCCGGTCTTCGACTCCTACGAGCACCTCTTCCGCGACCAGCAGCAGGGCGGGTACGCCCCACCGCAGCAGGACCCGCAGCAGCAGGGGCAGGGCTACCAGCAGGCGTACCAGCAGCCGCAGGACCCGCGCCAGGGCTACTACCAGCAGCCCCAGCCCGGCTACGCCCAGCCGTACGGCTACCCGCAGGTCCCCGACAACGAAGGCACCGGTTACTCCGAGCCAGCGTACGAGGAACAGCCGTACGGGCAGCCGACCACCTACCAGGGCGACCACCAGTACGTCGAGCAGGGCTACGTCGACCCGCAGCAGGTCGATCCCCGGCAGTACGGCCAGGGCGCCGGCGGCGCCGGCTATGTGGACCCGCGCTACGCCGACCCCCGATACGCCCCGGCGTACCAGCCGCAGCCCGGTCAGCCGGCCCCGGCCGGGGTGCCGGCCGGGGCCCCGGTGGAGGGCACCGGACTGCCGCCGCGGGACGCCACCGGTCAGATCCCGGTCGTCGCGCCCACCAGCGGTGGCAAGGCCGGCAACATCCTCAAGTCCAGCGCGCTCATGGCCGCCGGCACCCTGGTCTCCCGGGTGACCGGCTTCGTGCGCACCCTGGTCATCGCCGCCGCGATCGGTGTGGCCACCCTCGGCGACTCCTACGCGGTCGCCAACGTGCTGCCGACGATGATCTACATCCTCACCATCGGCGGCGGCCTGAACTCCGTCTTCGTGCCGCAGCTCGCCCGCGCGATGAAGAACGACGAGGACGGCGGCGCGGCCTACGCCAACCGGCTGCTGACCGTGGTCATGGTGGTGCTGGGCGGCATCGTGGCGATCACCGTGGCCGGAGCGCCGCTGCTGGTCAAGATGATGTCCCCGAAGATCGCGCAGAACCCCGACTCGTACGAGGTGGCGATCTCCTTCGCCCGCTACTGCCTGCCGACGATCTTCTTCATGGGCGTGCACGTCGTGATGGGGCAGGTGCTCAACGCCCGCGGCCGGTTCGGCGCCATGATGTGGACGCCGGTGCTCAACAACATCGTGGTGATCTTCACCTTCCTGATGTTCATCTGGGTCTACGGCCCCTTCAGCAGCACCCGGATGGACTCCAGCACGATCACCCCGCAAGGCGCACGGCTGCTGGGCATGGGCACCTTGCTGGGCCTGGTGGTCCAGTCGCTGTCGATGCTGCCGTACCTACGGGACGCGGGCTTCAAGTTCCGGCCGCGCTTCGACTGGCGCGGCCACGGCCTGGGCCACACCGCCAAGCTGGCGAAGTGGACGTTCTTCTTCGTGCTGGCCAACCAGGCCGGGCTGATCGTCGTCACCCAGCTCGCCACCTGGGCAGGCGCCGACGCGGACAAGAGCGGCTACCAGGGCACAGGCATCACCGCCTACAACAACGCCCTGCTGATCTGGCAGATGCCACAGGCCATCATCACCGTCTCGGTGATGGCGGCGGTACTGCCGCGGATCTCCCGGGCGGCCGCCGACGGCGACATCGCCTCGGTCCGCGACGACATCTCCTACGGCCTGCGGACATCGGCGGTGGCGATCGTGCCCGCCGGGTTCGCCTTCCTGGCGCTGGGCGTGCCGATGTGCGGCCTGCTGTACGCCAGCACCGGCGCGGAGTCCGCCCGGAACATCGGCTTCATCGTGATGGCCTTCGGAGTCGGGCTGATCCCGTTCTCCGCCCAGTACGTGATCCTGCGCGGCTTCTACGCCTTCGAGGACACCCGCACCCCCTTCTACAACACGGTGGTGGTGGCCGCGGTCAACGCGATCGCCTCCGTCATCTCCTTCCTCATCCTGCCCACCCGGTGGGCCGTCGTCGGCATGGCCTTCTCCTACGGCCTCGCGTACGCGGTCGGTGTCGGGGTGGCCGCCAAGCGGCTGCGCGGACGGTTGCAGGGCGACCTGGACGGCAAGCGGGTCATGCGCACCTACGCCCGGCTCACCGGCGCCTGCGTGCCCGCGGCGGCCGTGGCCGGGATCGCCGTGGTCGTCATCCTCAAGGCCCTGGGCAGCGGCGCGGCCGGCTCGATGGCCGCTCTGGTGGTCGGCGGCGGGCTGCTGCTGGGCGTGTTCGTGATCGCGGCCAAGCGGATGAGAATCGAGGAGATGACCGCGATGATCGGGATGGTGCGGGGTCGTCTCGGCCGCTGAACACGTGCCCCGGCTTTCCCGCTCCGTACCGCACAACCATCATGGTGGGCTGTGTGTCGTGCATAGAGCCGGAGTGCGGGCACAATTGTCATCGGCGTGACGTGAGAACGTGCAATGGATGGGGAGGCAGGAACGACGGTGGCGGATCGGAGCACGGCCGCCGTCGGAGTGGCCAACGAGGGCGGCGAGGGTTCGTCCTCCGCCCGGCAGGGCAGCGCCACTCCCGACGGCACCACGACGGACGAGCAGACCAGCGGCACCGCCGAGGACACCACAGCCCAGGAGCAGCCCGACACCGAACCGGCCGCCGAACCGATCGCGGGGCCGCCGAGCGAGAGCACGGCCCAGGACACCGTACGGATCGAGGCCGCTGACGAGGACACCGGTCCCGCCGAGCCGACCGAACCCCTCGAAGCCGTCCCGCCGGCCGAGCCCGTAGCGCCCGCCGGCAAGCCCGCCAAGGCCGCCGGCGCCGATCGACCCGCCGAACCCGCGCAGCCGAGCCCCGAGTCCGCCAAGACCGCCACCAAGACGGCCACGGCGCCGCCCGCGCCCGCCCCTGCTCCGGCCAAGCCCCGGATCACCGCTCCCGATCTGCACAGCGGCCACAAGCTGGCCCGCCGCTACCAGCTCGCCGAATGCGTGACCCGGGTCGACGGCTTCAGCAGCTGGCGCGCGGTCGACGAGAAGCTGCGCCGGGCGGTCGGCGTCCACGTACTGCCCGCCGACCACCCGCAGGCCCGTCCGGTGATGGCCGCGGCCCGCTCCGCCGCCCTGCTCGGCGACCCCCGCTTCGTCCAGGTCCTCGACGCCGTCGAGGACAACGACCTCGTCTACGTGATCCACGAATGGCTGCCCGACGCCGTCTCGCTCGGGGATCTGCTCAGGACCGGCCCGCTGGAGCCGCACGAGGCGTACCAGATGGTCAGCCAGGTCTCCCAGGGCATGGCGGCCGCCCATCGCGAGGGCCTGTCCCATCTGCGGCTCGACCCGGGCGCGGTACTGCGCACGGTCTCCGGCCAGTACCGCATCCGCGGGCTCGCCGTCGCCGCGGCGCTGCGCGGCCTGAAGTCGGACCAGCAGCGGCGGCAGGACACCGAGGCGATCGGCGCGCTGCTGTACGCCGCGTTGACCCAGCGCTGGCCGTACGAGGAGGACGCCCACGGTCTGACCGGCCTGCCCAAGGGCGTCGGCCTGATCGCCCCCGACCAGGTCCGGGCCGGCGTCCACCGCGGCCTGTCGGAGATCGCGATGCGGGCCCTCGCCAACGACGGCGCCACCGCTTCTCGCGAGGAGCCGCCCTGCACCACCCCGGAGGAGCTGGCCAAGGTCGTCGCGGGCATCCCGCGCATCCGGCCCCCGGAGCAGCCCTCACCGGCCTACGGAGTGGCATCCTTCCAGCAGCCCCCGGCACCGCCGAGGGCCGGTGCTCCCCGCCAGGCGCCCGTGATCGCCGGACCGCCGCCCGCACTGCCGGGCCGCACCGGCCAGGTGCTCAAGTGGGCTGTGGCCGCGCTGCTGATCGTCGCGATCGGCCTCGGCAGCTGGCAGCTCGCGGACACCCTGCAATCCCGGGAAGGGCACTCGGCCACCCCGACGCCCACCGGTCAGAAGGGCGGCCAGGCATCGGCGCGACCGTCAGCCGGGCCGATCCCCATCGTCACGGCCAAGGACTACGACCCGTTCGGTTCGGACGGCGGCGAGAACCCGACGCAGGTGAAGTTCGCCTACGACAACCGTCCGGGCACCTCCTGGGAGACCAGCTGGTACACGGACGCCCACTTCGGCAACCTCAAGTCGGGAGTCGGACTGATCCTGGACCTGGGCAGCGCCAAGAACGTCGGCAGCGTGAAGGTGGACTTCGTCGGGCAGACCTCGGTGGACCTGATGGCGGCACCCGCGGGCACGTCCACGATGCCGACCGACTTCGACACCTTCACCAAGGTCGCCAGCGGTTCGGGCACGGAGGCGAAGCTCACCCCGAAGAGCAAGGTGACCACACGCTTCCTGCTGGTCTGGCTGACCACTCTGCCGCCCACCTCGGACGGCCACTTCCGTGGCCAGGTGTCCGAGATCCACGTCACGGGCTGAGCGCCCGACGGTCAGCGGACGAGGGGGGCTGCAGTGGAGGGAAGCGCACTCGGGGACGCCGAGCTTCTCGCCCGCCATGTCGCGGGCGATCCTGACGCCTTCGGCGAGCTGGTACGGCGTCACCGGGATCGGCTCTGGGCAGTTGCCCTGCGCACCCTGGGGGACCGCGAGGAAGCCGCTGACGCCGTCCAGGACGCGCTGGTGTCCGCCTTCCGCTCCGCCCATACCTTCCGCGGCCAGTCGGCCGTCACCACCTGGCTGCACCGCATCACCGTGAACGCCTGCCTGGACCGGGTCCGCAGGGCCTCCTCCCGGCGCACCTCGCCGGTCACGGACGAGAAGAGCCTCGAGGCGCTCATGGAGCCGCACGAGTCCGCGGAGGCGCCAGCGGAGCGCGGCGAACTGCACCGGGAACTGCTCGCGGCGCTCGCCACCCTCCCCGTCGAACAGCGTGCCGCGCTGGTGCTGGTCGACATGCAGGGCTATCCGGTCGCCGAGGCCGCCGCGGTTCTCGATGTGCCGACCGGCACGGTGAAGAGCCGCTGTGCCCGCGGCCGGGCCCGTCTGCTGCCGCTCCTGCGCCATCTGCGGGCCGGCACGGAAGAAGCACCGGTCGCTCCATCCGCACCGACGGCCGGCCGGCCATCCGCTGATCGGCCTCCCGGGCAGCGGCCTGCCCCGGAGGACGGACGGAACCGGGCGGAGGGGACATCCGTCCCACCGACAGGATCGACGCAGGACGGAGGTGGACACCGATGACATCGGCACCGGACAGCAGGCCGCATCCCGAGGTCACGGAGCTCTCCGACCTGACCGAGGACCTGCTCGCACCGGAGCGGGCGGTCGAGGTCCGCCTGCACCTGGCGGAGTGCCCGCTCTGCGCCGACGTCCTGGTCTCCCTCACGGAGATCAGCAGCCTGCTCGGCGAACTGACGGCGGACGAGCAGATGCCCGCCGACGTGGCCGACCGGATCGACGCGGCGCTCGCGGCCGAGGCGGCAACCGACGACAACGGTCGGCCCGATGTTCCACAGCGCGATGTTCCACGTGGAACATCGCCGAGCGGCGCGAGCCGTGTTCCACGTGGAACATCCGCCGCTCCCGCCGGTCGTCCCACCACCGATACCGGGCCGGGGCGTTCCGACCGATCCGACCGACGCCGTCGGCGGCGGGCTTTCACGCTCGCGGCGGGCTGGGCAGTCGGAGTCCTCGCGCTCGGCGGCATCATCTACGGCGTGGTGTCGGCCGGGCAGAACTCGTCGAGTAGCGACGCCAGTGCCTCGAGTGCCGCCGGCGCCAAGCGATCGGACTCCACTCGGGCGACTGGTTCGATCGCCGACCAGGTACGGCAACTGCTCGCCGACCCCTACTCCCCGAACCGGGCCGGCGGCGGTTCCACCACAGCCCCCAACGATGGCGTGTCCCCGATGTTCAACGGGACCGGCCAGGGCACCGGCTCGACGCCGAGCAACGGTGAAGACCAAAGCCAGGGTCACGTGGTGGCCGACGCGCCTTCATGTGTGTTCAAGGCCACGCATCGGACCCAGGCGCCCTTGGCCGTCGGCAAGGACCGCTACCAGGGCACCGACTCGTATCTTGTGGTGCTCCCGCACCCGGCCGACAGCGGGCTGGTGGACGCGTTCGTCGTCGATGCCTCCTGCTCGGCCGATGCTCCGGGCACCGTGCTCTTCCAGGGCACCTACCCGCGTCGGTAGCCGGTCCCGGACGAGCACACGAGCGGCGTACCGACAGGGGAATGCCGGGCCCGTAGTATCCGTTAGGCAGGACGAGAGTCCAGCCAGGGCCCCGCAGTAGTTCGCAGAGACGAGGAAAACATCCGTGACCGACGTCCGTAACGTGATCATCATCGGCTCAGGGCCTGCGGGGTACACCGCGGCGCTCTACACGGCGCGTGCCTCTCTCAACCCGCTGGTCTTCGAAGGCTCCGTGACCGCGGGCGGTGCGCTGATGAACACCACCGAGGTGGAGAACTTCCCCGGCTTCCGGGACGGCATCCTGGGCCCGGATCTGATGGACAACATGCGGGCCCAGGCCGAGCGCTTCGGTGCCGAGCTGATTCCGGACGATGTCGTCGCGGTCGACTTCAGCGGTGACATCAAGTCGGTCACCGACTCGGCGGGCACGGTCCACCAGGCGCGGGCCATCATCGTCACGACCGGCTCGCAGCACCGCAAGCTCAACCTCCCCAACGAGGACCAGCTCTCCGGTCGCGGCGTCTCGTGGTGTGCCACCTGTGACGGCTTCTTCTTCCGCGACCAGGACATCGCCGTGATCGGTGGTGGCGACACCGCGATGGAAGAGGCGACTTTCCTCTCCCGGTTCGCCAAGTCGGTGAAGATCGTGCACCGCCGGGACAGCCTGCGGGCGTCCAAGGCGATGCAGGAGCGGGCGTTCGCCGACCCGAAGATCTCCTTCGTCTGGGACAGCGAGGTGGCGGAGATCAAGGGTGACGGCAAGCTCGCCGGCCTGACGCTGCGGAACACGACGAACGGCGACACTTCCGAGCTGCCGGTCACCGGGCTGTTCATCGCGATCGGCCACGACCCGCGGACCGAGCTCTTCAAGGGTGTGCTCGACCTGGATGCCGAGGGCTACCTCACCGTGCAGGCGCCGAGCACCCGCACCAACGTCCCCGGGGTGTTCGCGGCCGGAGACGTGGTGGACCACACCTACCGCCAGGCGATCACCGCTGCCGGCACCGGCTGCTCGGCCGCGCTCGACGCCGAGCGCTACCTCGCGGCGCTCACCGACGCCGAGAAGACCGCCTGACCTCGCGTCAGCACTCCCTCTCATACGCACCGAAACCTGAGGAGGCCCGCCGTGGCCGAGAACACCACGGGCGACACCAAGCCCAAGCACGTGACGGACGCAACCTTCGCGGAGGAGGTCCTCGCCAGCGACAAGCCCGTGCTGGTCGACTTCTGGGCGGAGTGGTGCGGCCCGTGCCGCCAGATCGCCCCGTCGCTTGAGGCGATCGCGGCCGAGCACGCGGACGAGATCACCATCGTCAAGCTCAACATCGACGAGAACCCGGTGACCGCCGCCAAGTACGGTGTCATGTCGATCCCGACACTCAACGTCTACAAGGGCGGCGAGGTCGTGAAGACCATCGTCGGCGCGAAGCCGAAGGGTGCCCTCGTCAGGGACCTGGCCGACTTCATCGGCTGACACAGCTCCAGGCCCGCTGGGCCGAAGCAAACGGCGGTGGTCGTGTTCCACGTGGAACACGACCACCGCCGTTTCTGCGTCTCCATCGTTGGAGCGGTCGCAGCGGTCACAGCGGCCGCAAGGCCGGCTCTTTCTGTACCGCTCCCAGCAGGCGGTCGATCGCCATCTCGACGTCTTCCCGCCAGGAGAGCGCGGTGCGCAACTCCAGCCGCAGCCGGGGGAAGCGCGGATGCGGCCGTACCGTCTTGAAGCCCACGGCGGTCAGATGGTCGGCGGGGAGCACGCAGTCGGGGGATTCCCACGTGGCGTCGCCGAACGCCTCGATGGCCCGGAAGCCACGGCGGACCAGATCCTTCGCGACCGTCTGCACGAGTACCCGGCCGAGCCCCTGCCCCTGGAAGCCCGGCAGCACCCGGGACGTCATCAGCTGGACGGCGTCTCCCGACACCGGGCTGGTGGGGAAGGCGGTGGAGCGAGGCACATAGGCGGCCGGGGCATAGAGCACGAAGCCGGCCGGCATCTCGTCGACGTAGACCAGTCGGCCGCATGAGCCCCACTCCAGCAGCACCGCGGAGATCCAGGACTCCTTCTCCAGTTCGGGTCGGCCTGCCTTGACGGCCGCTTCACCGCTGACCGGATCGAGCTCCCAGAAGACACAGCGTCGACACGGTTTGGGAAGGTCGGTGAGATTGTCGAGAGTGAGCGGTGCGAGCCGACGTCCCATCTGGCGAAGACCCCGTTTCTGTCAGCCAACCAGCCTGTCGGCACCCCGGCGCAGCCTGCCGGGGTGCCGACAGGTCACTCGGCGCTGTCCTCGGCGTCGTCACCGTCCTCGGATTCGGCCTCCAGCCGGTTCTCCAGGACCTTGCCCTCACCGGGGGCCATTGATCCCAGGATGCGCTCCAGATCCTCTATCGAGGCGAACTCCACAACGATCTTTCCGCGCTTTTGACCCAGGTCGACCTTCACCCTGGTGTCGAAGCGATCTGAGAGCCGGGTGGCAAGGTGCGTCAGCGCCGGCGAGACCCGACGGCCGGCCCGCGGTGCGGCGACCTTACGGGCGGTCGTGGGCTCGCTGTTCATCAGCGTCACGATCTCCTCGACCGCGCGCACCGACAGCCCCTCGGCAACGATCCGATGGGCCAGCCGGTCCTGCTCGTCGGCATCGTCCAGGGAGAGCAGCGCCCGGGCGTGCCCGAACGAGATCACCCCGGCGGCGACCCGGCGCTGTACCGGTGCCGAGAGCTTCAACAGGCGCAGCGTGTTGGACACCTGCGAGCGGGAGCGGCCGATCCGGTCGGCCAACTGCTCATGGGTGCAGGCGAAGTCACGCAGCAGTTGGTCGTAAGCCGCGGCCTCCTCCAGCGGGTTGAGCTGAGCCCGGTGCAGGTTCTCCAGGAGGGCGTCCAGCAGCAGCTTCTCGTCGTCGGTGGCGCGAACGATCGCCGGGATGCGCTCGAGCCCCGCCTCCCGGCAGGCGCGCCATCGGCGCTCACCCATGATCAGCTCATAGCGAGCGGTGTCGATCTGCCGCACCACCACCGGCTGGAGCAGGCCCACCTCCTTGATGGAGGTGATGAGTTCGTTGAGGGCGTCCTCGTCGAAGACCTCTCGCGGCTGCCGAGGATTCGGGGTGATGGCATCCAACGCGAGTTCCGCGAAGTAGGCACCGGTGACCGGCGCCTCCGCCCCGGACAGGTCCGGTTCGGTTCCACGTGAAACAGGGATGTCCACCACCGCGGGTACGGCCTCGGCCGCGCGGCGGTCCGTCAGTCCGGCCACCTTGGCCGCGGCGACACCGCGGTCCAACGTCGCCTGGTTCGCGGACGTGCCACCGGCCGACTGCGGCGCGGCCGGGATCAGCGCGCCAAGACCACGGCCGAGCCCTCTGCGTCGATCACTCACTGAATCCCCTCCGACATACTGTGCGGGTTGTGCTCTTGGTGCTGTTCGGCGTGCTCCGGGTCGTACTCGACCGCGATGTTGGCAGGAAGGCCCCGTAGGGCCATCTCCCGGGCCGCCTCCAGGTAGGAGAGGGCGCCACTGGAACCCGGGTCGTAGGTGAGCACGGTCTGGCCGTAGCTGGGCGCCTCCGAGATACGCACCGACCGGGGGATGCTGGTGCGCAGCACCTCCTTGCCGAAGTGGGTGCGCACCTCCTCCGCGACCTGGGCCGCCAGCCGGGTCCGGCCGTCGTACATCGTCAGCAGGATCGTGGAGACGTGCAGCCGCGGGTTGAGATGGGCACGGACCAGGTCGACGTTCTTGAGGAGCTGACCCAGACCCTCCAGCGCGTAGTACTCGCACTGGATCGGGATGACCACCTCGGCGCCGGCCACGAGGGCGTTCACCGTCAGCAGGCCGAGCGAGGGCGGGCAGTCGATCAGCACGTAGTCCAGCGGCTGTTCATAGCCCTCGATCGCCTTCTGTAGCCGGCTCTCACGAGCGACCAGGGAGACGAGTTCGATTTCCGCACCCGCCAGGTCGATGGTGGCGGGTGCGCAGAAGAGCCCTTCGACATCGGCGACCGGGAGCACGACGTCGGAGAGCGGCTTGCTCTCCACCAGGACGTCGTAGATCGACGGGACTTCGGCGTGGTGGTCGATGCCCAGCGCGGTGGAGGCGTTGCCCTGGGGATCGAGGTCGATCACCAGAACGCGGTTGCCGTGCAGTGCCAGGGAGGCCGCCAGGTTGACGGTGGTGGTGGTCTTCCCCACCCCGCCCTTCTGGTTGGCGACCACCATCACCCGGGTCTGGGCAGGTCTGGGCAGCCCCTCGCCGGCGCGGCCGAGCGCTTCGACGGCCAACTGGGCCGCGCGGCCAATAGGGGTGTCATCCATGGGAGGCAATGTTTCACGTGAAACATCGCTCCCGTACCCCGGGGGCCCGGACAGGGGTCCTCCGGCGGTTTCAGCTGAGCGGGGACCGGGGACCGGATCGGCCATCGGTCCCGCAATGTTGGCGTCGGACCGCAAGGACTCACTCTCCTCGACTTCAGGCTCGCTATGAGGAGAGCCTGCCATGCCTGAGGGGTGCTGAACCAGCGAGCCCCGGCCGCCTGTGGATAAATCCCGAGAACTATCCACAGGAGGAGTCTTCTTGACGGGTTTACTGGCATGCGCTTCGGCCGCGGCGCGGCCACGGGTGAGAACTCCGGGGAGCAGTGAGCGACGTTTCACGTGGAACACGATGCACAGCGGCGCGACACTAACTCCGTAGACACTCCGGATTGTTCCGTTTTGGCCGGTTGGATGGCGTAGAAAGCCGACCTGGGAGACGGCCCGGGGGCTTCACGAACGTCGCCGCCGCCAGATGACGCGGGCGGCGGCGACAGACTGAGGATGGACCGCTGCCCTCAGCGCCGGCGCCGGCCGCCCGCACCGTTGCGCGAGGCACGGTGTGCGCGCGCCGCCTTGGCCCGCCTGCTGGCCGCCCGTACCCCTCCGGGGCTCTCACCGACCTGGACCCGGACCACTGTGGAGAGCGGCTCGACGACGCCCTCGCCGACGTGCACCACCGTCGCGCCCACCGCACCGAGCCGGCCGAGGGCAGCTCGGGCCGCCTTCAGCTCCTCCTCCGCGGTGTCGCCCTTGAGGACGGCCATCTCACCGTGCGGCCGCAGCAGCGGCAGACCCCAGCCGGCCAGCCGTTCCAGCGGGGCCACCGCGCGGGCGGTCACCACGTCCACCGGTGCCAGCAGGCCGACCATCTCCTCGGCCCGGCCGCGCACCACCGTGACGTTCGCCAGATCGAGCAGCCTGACCACTTCTTCGAGGAAGGTGGTCCGCCGCAGCAGCGGCTCCAGCAGGGTGATCTCCAGATCCGGCCGGACCAGTGCCAGCGGGATACCGGGCAGCCCGGCACCGGAGCCGACATCGCAGACCGACACGTCCGCCTCGACCACCTCGGAGAGCACCGCGCAGTTCAGCAGGTGTCGTTCCCACAGGCGGGGCACCTCGCGCGGGCCGATCAGCCCACGCTGGACCCCCACGTCGGCGAGCAGCCCGGCGTAGCGCACCGCATCGCCGAACCGGTCGCCGAAGACCTCTTTGGCCTGCTCGGGCGGCGCGGGAAGCTCCGCTGCTGCCTCGGTCACGGGGGCGGTCCTTTCCTCGGATGTCCGCGCCTCGGTTCTCCAGGCGCTGGGAAGGCAGACGTACACCATCAGGGTTACAAGGTTCGGCCCCGTCTGCGAACAGACGGGGCCGACGGATCGGTCACGCGCAGGTGCGCGGGCGGGCCGGTCGCGGTGCTACGCGGGCAGAACGACCACGCGGCGCTGCGGCTCCTCGCCCTCGGACTCGCTGCGCAGACCGGCCGCGGCGACCGCGTCATGCACGACCTTGCGCTCGAACGGCGTCATCGGGTCCAGCTTCACCGGCTCACCGGTCTGCTTGACCTCCGCCGCCGCGCTCGCGCCGAGCTTCGCCAGCTCGGCCCGCTTGTGGGCGCGGAACCCGGCGATGTCCAGCATCAGCCGGCTGCGCTCGCCGGTCTCCCGGTGCACCGCGAGCCGGGTCAGCTCCTGCAGCGCCTCCAGGACCTCACCCTCCCGCCCGACCAGCTTGTTCAGATCACGGCTGCCACCGTCGCCGATGATCGACACCGACGCACGCTCGCCCTCGACATCCATGTCGATGTCGCCGTCGAGGTCGGCGATATCGAGCAAACCCTCGAGGTAGTCCGCAGCGATCTCGCCCTCCTGCTCCAGCCGGGTCAGGCCGGCGGACGAGCCGCTTTCGGGTGCCGTGGTCGTGTTGACGTCGCTCACGCCTGGACTCTCCTCTTACTTCTTCTTCGACAGGTTGCCGGGCTTGGGCTTCGCGCCGCCGGACTGCTTGCCCGAGGCACCGCCGCCCTGCTTGGAACCGCCCGCCCGCGGCGCACCGGCCCTGGGCGCGCCCGCGCGGGGCGCGCCGCCCTTCCCGCCGCCGGACTGCTTCCCACCGGAAGACTTCGACGCACCGGACGACTTCGAGGCACCCGAGGACTTGGAGGCACCGGAACCGCCGGACGACTTCGAGGCGCCGGACCCGCCGGACCCACCGGAAGCGTCGGACTCGTCGGACGCCTTCCCGGACGTCGCGGTCCCGGAACCGGAGCCACCAGCCGTACGCGTGCTGGTCGCGGTCCCGCCGGAGGTCCGCTGGGACTTGCTCTGCCGCTTCGGCTGGGTGCGGTTGGCGCGCGCCTGCTCGACCGCTTCCTTCGCCTTGACCTCCTCGGGCGGCTCCACCAGCTTGCCCTTGGCCCGCAGCCGCTCCTGCCGCTGCTTGAACGCGAGACTGCCCGGGGTGGGGTTGCGCCGGATGACGATCAGCTGCTGGCACATCGTCCAGACGTTGGTGGTCAGCCAGTACAGCAGCACACCGACCGGGGCGATGATGCCGAAGCCCGCGAAGATCAGCGGGAACACGTACATCAGCATCTTCTGCTGCTGCATGAACGGCGTGTTCACCGACATGTCCACGTTCTTCGTCATCAGCTGGCGCTGCGTGTAGAACTGCGAGAACGACATCAGCACGATCATGATGATCGTGACGGTGCGTACCTCGGCGTGGCTGGTGTTCAGGTGCGCCAGGGTGGCGGTGGAGTCCAGGAACTTCGCCGGCAGCGGGGCGCCGAAGATGTGCGCCTTGCTCGCGCTCTCCACGAGGTTCATGTGGATCACGCCGACCTCGTGGCCCTTCGCCACATTGCTCAGCACGTGGTACAGGGCGAAGAAGAACGGCGACTGGACCAGAATCGGCAGGCACGAGGAGAGCGGGTTGGTACCCGTCTCCTTGTACAGCTTCATCATCTCCTCGGACTGCTTCTGCCGGTCGTTCTTGTAGCGCTCCTGGATCGCCTTCATCTTCGGCTGGAGCACCTGCATGTTCCGGGTGGACTTGATCTGCTTCACGAAGAGCGGGATCAGCGCCGTCCGGATCAGGACCACCAGGGAGACGATGGACAGACCCCACGCCCAACCGCTGTCCTTGTCGAAAACCAGGCTGTACAGCGAGTGGAACTGGACGATGATCCACGAAACGGCGTCATAGAGGGGGTTCAAGATCCCCACGGTCAGGCTCCTTGGGCGTGAGAGGGTCCGGTGGGCTCGGGCGTGACGGGCCCGTCGGAGCCGCCCCGCAGGTAGCGGCGCAGCAGTTCGTGCCATCGCGGCCGCTTACGCGGCGGGACGTGATCCACGCCACCTGGCGACCAGGGGTTGCACCGCAGGATGCGCCACGCGGTCAGCGCGGTTCCCTTGATGGCGCCGTGCCGGTCGATGGCCGTGTATCCGTAGTGCGAGCAGGAGGGGTAGTACCGGCACACCGGGCCGAGCAGGGGACTGATCGTCCACTGGTAGAGCTTGATCAGTGCCAGTAGTGGGTATTTCATCGAGCCACCCTCCCCTCGGCGTCGCCACGGGTGTCACGGCCCAGCAACCGCTGGAGCGCGGCGTCCAGGTCGAGGGCTAGCTGTGCATGGTCCGCGCTTCCCGCCTCGGGGAGCGCGCGTACTACCACAAGGCTACCGGGGGGCAGCAGCGGCAGACGTTCCCGGACCAGATGACGCAGTCGACGCCGGACCAGGTTGCGTTGCACGGCGTTGCCGACCGCTTTGCTTACGACGAAACCCGCACGCGCCGGGGGACTGCCTCCCCCTGGCGCATGCGGGTCCGTGGCGTCGCGGCGCAGATGGACGACCAGCAGCGGGCGACCCGCCCGGCGTCCACGGCGAACCGCTTCGCCGAAGTCCTGGCGCCGCCTCAGCCGATTCTCGGTGGGCAGCACGGCATGAGACCTGTGGCAATCAGGCGGACAGGCGGGCGCGGCCCTTGCCACGGCGGGTCGAGAGGATGGCACGGCCGGCGCGGGTCCGCATGCGCAGACGGAAGCCGTGGGTCTTCGCGCGGCGACGGTTGTTCGGCTGGAAGGTGCGCTTGCTCACTCTGGGGCTCCAGGGGGATCGGGATGGCAGCGGTGCGTCGCCTGGCTGTCACCGTGCGCCCACGAGGAAGCTCGCGGACTGATCGGGTGTACCGCTTTGACAACCACCCGGAGGCCGGAGGCACCCGGAAGATCTTCGCCCATCGGTAGGCAGGCGGCAGCAGCCATCGACAACTCGACCTCGATACGGTACGTGCGGCTAGGCCATCCGGTCAAACCCGGCCGCGACACCCCGAGGTTTGTACACACCCTGTGGACAACGACTTGAACCGCGCACACTGGCCTGACTACCGTGACTGGACTCCGGGCTCATCCAGGTACCGAACTTCGTACACTCCCCGCCCCTCCGGAGGTTCACACTTTCGCGGGAGTTTTCCGCACCACCAAGCGACCCGAGAGAGCGTGCACTGTGGCCGACGTGACTGCCGATCTTGCCGCAGTGTGGCCACGGGTCCTGCAGAAGCTCCTGGTGGACAGCGAGCTGAAACCCAAGGACACGGAGTGGCTGCAGCGCACCCAGCCGCTGGCCCTGGTGGCCGGCACCGCGGTGCTCTCCGCTCCCAACGAGTTCGCCAAGAACGTGTTGGAGGGCCGGCTGCTGCCGCTGATCACCAAGGTGCTCAGCAGTGAGTTCGGTCACTCGGTCGGGATCGCGATCGCGGTCGCCTCGGGCGGCGAGCAGGATCACCCGCCCCGGCCTCCCGTGGAAACAGCCGACGACCACGACCAGCGCGACATGCACGACTCCCGCGACCAGCACGACAGCCGGGACCCCCGGGACGCGCGCGATGGCCGGGACCCCCGCGACCAGCACGACGCCCGCGACCCTCTCGGCGCCCACGAGATGCGGATGCGCCCCGCCTACCCTGACGACCGCCAGGACTGGCAGCAGCCCAAGCTCGGCAGCTGGGGCGTGCCCGCACCGGTCGAGTTCCAGGAACGCGAGCCGTACGAGGTGCGCCGCGACTCCTATGACGAGCGGCGCTCCCCCCGGGACTCCTACGACGGCGGCAGGTCCGAGTCGTACGACAGCCGCCCGGAGCCGTACGACGAGCGGCGCTACCGGCCCGAGCCGCGCGACAGCTACCCGAGCGTGCCGCACCAGGGGCACCAGCAGCAGGGCCGCTCCGGCCCGCACCAGGGCGGTCCGCAGTCGTACGTGCCGCCGGCCGGGTACCAGCAGCCGGGCGGGGTGCCGGCCGCGCGCAGCGAGCAGCCCGGCAGCGGGAACGGTGGCGGCGCGGTCGAGCCGACCGCGCGGCTGAACCCCAAGTACCTCTTCGACACCTTCGTGATCGGCGCGTCCAACCGCTTCGCGCACGCGGCCGCGGTCGCCGTCGCCGAGGCACCCGCCAAGGCGTACAACCCGCTCTTCATCTACGGGGAGTCCGGCCTCGGCAAGACACACCTGCTGCACGCCATCGGGCACTACGCGCGCAGCCTCTACCCGGGCACCCGGGTGCGGTACGTGAGCTCGGAGGAGTTCACCAACGAGTTCATCAACTCCATCCGGGACGGCAAGGCGGACGCCTTCCGCAAGCGGTACCGGGACATGGACATCCTGCTCGTCGACGACATCCAGTTCCTGGCCCAGAAGGAGTCGACGCAGGAGGAGTTCTTCCACACCTTCAACACCCTGCACAACGCGAACAAGCAGATCGTGCTCTCCTCCGACCGGCCGCCGAAGCAGCTGGTCACCCTGGAGGACCGGCTGCGCAACCGGTTCGAGTGGGGCCTGATCACCGACGTCCAGCCGCCCGAGTTGGAGACGCGGATCGCGATCCTGCGGAAGAAGGCGGTGCAGGAGCAGCTCAACGCGCCGCCGGAGGTACTGGAGTTCATCGCCTCGCGGATCTCGCGCAACATCCGCGAGTTGGAGGGCGCGCTGATCCGGGTCACCGCCTTCGCCAGCCTCAACCGGCAGCCGGTCGACCTCCAGCTCACCGAGATCGTGCTGAAGGACCTGATCCCGGGCGGCGACGACTCGGTACCGGAGATCAGCGGCACCGCCATCATGGCGGAGACGGCCGCGTACTTCGGGCTCGCGGTGGACGACCTGTCCGGGTCCTCCCGCAGCCGGGTGCTGGTCACCGCCCGGCAGATCGCGATGTACCTGTGCCGTGAGCTGACCGACCTGTCCCTGCCGAAGATCGGTGCGCTCTTCGGCGGCCGCGACCACACGACGGTCATGCACGCCGACCGGAAGATCCGCTCGCTGATGGCCGAGCGCCGCTCCATCTACAACCAGGTGACGGAACTGACGAACCGCATCAAGAGCTGACGGCGGGGGCGTCCTCGACCGTCCTCGACCGCGCCCACGAGCGTCCTCGACCGTCCTCGACCGCGCCCACGAGCGTCCTCGACCGCCCACGACCGCCCACGAGTGCCCCGGGAGCCCCGCTCCCGGGGCACTCGCCGTTTCCGGCTGTTCGATTACCCCCACCGGAGATCCGTTTCTCCACAGAAACGTCGCCGGACCGCCGTCCACACCCTGGGGACACCGGAGTTGTCCAGATTCGTCTCCACAGGCCAGTCGGCTCAAGGGCCGTCTGCCCAGCTCAGCGGGGTGTGGAAATGTGGGTAACCCATATCCACAGACTGTGGATGAATCGGGCAACCCTGCACCGGGGATGAGAAGTTGTCCACCGCTCGCCCACAGGATGCCCTGGGTTGTGCACAGCTTCGGGCCGCTTCTCCACATGCTCGTCCACTGTTCGGCAACGAAACACGATCGATCCCACGAACGAGTGAAAGCCGTCACACCAAGGAGGTGGGTTGGGCTGGGGAGAACCCGGGTATTTCTGGGGACGGAGCTGGGGACAAGTCGGGTCGCCCTGTGTATCGGGTGTGCACAACTTTCCGCCGTCCACAGCAGCCCCTGGTTATCCACCGCCGTCACCCACAGGCGCGGTGGATAAAAAACCGGGCCTGACCTGCGAAGGAACCGGTTATCCACGGTATCCACAACCCCTACTACTACGACTACACATAGAGAGCTGCGAAGTCGTTTCGAAGCGGGGGGTGTGCACAACTCGGCCCGGCACCGCCCCGCGGCTCGGGTCACGGCTTGACGCCAACCCGCACCTACTGTCAGTCCTGTGCGTCAGACTGGTCCCCGACAGCCAGCAACAAGCAGGAGGCGGTTCCGGTGAAGATCCGGGTGGAGCGCGACGTACTCGCCGAGGCAGTGGCTTGGGCAGCCCGCAGCCTCCCGGCCCGTCCCCCGGTGCCCGTACTCGCCGGACTGCTGCTCAAGGCCGAGGAGGGCAAGCTCAGCCTCTCCGGCTTCGACTACGAGGTCTCGGCGCGGGTTTCGGTCGAGGCCGAGGTCGACGAAGAGGGCACCGTGCTGGTCTCCGGCCGGCTGCTCGCCGACATCTCCAGGGCGCTGCCCAACCGCCCGGTGGAGATCTCCACCGACGGCGTGCGGGTCACCGTGGTCTGCGGCAGTTCCCGCTTCACGCTGCACACCCTCCCCGTCGAGGAGTACCCGGCGCTGCCGGCGATGCCCACCGCCTCGGGCACCGTCCCCGGTGAGGTCTTCGCCGCCGCCGCGGCCCAGGTGGCCATCGCCGCCGGGCGCGACGACACCCTGCCGGTGCTCACCGGTGTGCGGATCGAGATCGAGGGCGACACCGTCACGCTGGCCGCCACCGACCGGTACCGCTTCGCGGTCCGCGAGTTCCTGTGGAAGCCCGAGCAGGCGGACATCTCCGCGGTCGCGCTGGTGCCCGCCAAGACCCTTCAGGACACCGCCAAGTCGCTCACCAGCGGTGACACCGTCTCCATCGCCCTGGCCGGCGCGGGCGACGGTGAGGGGCTGATCGGCTTCGAGGGCGCCGGTCGCCGCACCACCACCCGGCTGCTCGAAGGCGACCTGCCGAAGTACCGCACGCTCTTCCCCACCGAGTTCGCCTCGGTCGCGGTGATCGAGACCGCGCCCCTGGTCGAGGCGGTGAAGCGCGTCGCGCTGGTCGCCGAGCGCAACACCCCGGTGCGGCTGAGCTTCGAGCAGGGCGTGCTCACCCTCGAGGCCGGCTCCAGCGACGACGCACAGGCTGTGGAAAGGGTCGACGCCAAGCTCGACGGCGACGACATCTCGATCGCCTTCAACCCGACGTTCCTGCTCGACGGCCTGAGCGCGATCGACTCCCCGGCCGCCCAGCTGTCCTTCACGACCTCCACCAAGCCCGCTCTGCTCAGCGGGCGGCCGGCGGTCGACGCCGAGGCCGACGACGCGTACAAGTACCTGATCATGCCGGTGCGCCTGTCCGGCTGAGGCCGGGAACGCGGGCCGACGTAGGCTCGTGGTCGGATCAGGTCAGGCAAGGCGGTCCAGCCAGGTGCCGCGGTCACGCGTCAGGCGTGACGCGTCGAATGCTTCGAACGAAGGGTCAGTGATGGAGCTCGGTCTCATCGGTCTCGGCAAGATGGGCGGCAACATGCGCGAGCGCATCCGCCGCGCCGGCCACACTGTCATCGGGTACGACCGGAACCCGGACCTCGCCGATGTCCACAGCCTCAAGGAACTTGTGGACGCGCTCCAGGGGCCGCGCGTGGTGTGGGTCATGGTCCCGGCCGGCCCGGCCACCCAGGCCACCATCGACGAACTCGGCGAGCTGCTCTCCCCCGGCGACCTCGTGGTCGACGGCGGCAACTCCCGCTGGACCGACGACGAGAAGCACGCCGACGAGCTGGCCGCCAAGGGCATCGGCTTCGTCGACTGCGGCGTCTCCGGCGGCGTGTGGGGCCTCGCCAACGGCTACGCGCTGATGTACGGCGGCAAGGACGAGGACGTCGCCAAGGCCCAGCCGATCTTCGACGCCCTCAAGCCCGAGGGCGACTCGGGCGCGGTGCACGCCGGCAAGGTCGGCGCCGGCCACTTCGCCAAGATGGTCCACAACGGCATCGAGTACGCCATGATGCAGGCGTATGCCGAGGGCTGGGAGCTGCTGGAGGCGGTCGACTCGGTCACCGACGTCCGCGAGGTCTTCCGCTCCTGGAAGTCGGGTACGGTGATCCGCTCCTGGCTGCTCGACCTGGCCGTGGACGCGCTCGACAAGAGCGAGCACCTGGAGAAGCTGCGCGGTTACGCGGACGACTCCGGTGAGGGCCGCTGGACCGTGGAGGCCGCGATCGACAACGCGGTGCCGATGCCCGCGATCACCGCGTCCCTCTTCGCCCGCTTCTCGTCCCGCCAGGAGGACTCGCCGCAGATGAAGATGATCGCCGCGCTGCGCAACGAGTTCGGCGGTCACGCGGTCACCGCGGCCGAATAGGCCGAGCGGTACCGCACCGCACGTCACAGCAGGGAGGTCGGCGCGCCCAGCGCCACAGCACGCGATGCACGTAGCGCACCTTTCGCTCGCCGACTTCCGCTCCTACGCCCGGGCCGAGGTCCCCCTCGACCCGGGCGTCACGGTTTTCGTCGGGCCCAACGGGCACGGCAAGACCAACCTGGTCGAGGCGGTCGGCTACCTGGCCACCCTCGGCAGCCACCGGGTCGCCTCGGACGCCCCGCTGGTGCGGCTCGGCGCGGAGCGGTCGGTGGTACGCGCCCAGGTGGTGCAGGGCGACCGGCAGCAGCTGGTCGAGCTGGAGATCAACCCGGGCAAGGCCAACCGGGCCCGGATCAACCGCTCTTCGCAGGTCCGGCCGCGGGACGTGCTCGGCATCCTGCGCAGCGTGCTGTTCGCGCCGGAGGACCTGGCGCTGGTCAAGGGCGACCCCGGCGAGCGCCGCCGCTTCCTCGACGAGCTGGTCACCGCCCGCGCCCCCCGCCTCGCCGGCGTGCGGGCCGACTACGAACGGGTACTCAAGCAGCGCAACACCCTGCTGAAGTCCGCCGCGTTGGCCCGCCGGCACGGCAGCCGGGCGGCCGCGGGCCCCGGTGGCAGGACGGGCGGCGCCGACCTGTCCACGCTCGACGTGTGGGACCAGCACCTGGCCCGCGTCGGCGCCGAAGTGCTCGCCCAGCGGCTCGACCTGGTCGCCGCGCTCCAGCCGCTGGCCGACAAGGCGTACGAGCAACTCGCGCCCGGCGGCGGCCCGGTCGGCCTGGAGTACCGCGGCTCGATCGGCGACGAGCGGATGGCGGGCGCGACCGGCCGCGAGGACCTGTACGGGCGGCTGCTGGAGGCGCTGGGCGAGGCCCGAAAGCAGGAGATCGAGCGCGGTGTCACGCTCGTCGGCCCGCACCGCGACGACCTGGTGCTGAAGCTCGGCCCGCTGCCGGCGAAGGGCTATGCCAGCCACGGCGAGTCGTGGTCGTACGCCCTCGCGTTGCGGCTGGCGTCGTACGAACTGCTCTGCTCCGACGGCCGGGAGCCGGTGCTGGTGCTGGACGACGTGTTCGCCGAGCTGGACACCCGGCGCCGGGAGCGGCTGGCCGAACTCGTCGCGCCCGGCGAGCAGGTGCTGGTCACGGCCGCGGTCGACGACGACGTGCCGGGAGTGCTGGTGGGCTCGCGGTTCGCGGTGCAGAACGGGACGGTGCAGCGGGCATGAGCGAAGGCGAGCGGGCGAAGGCGCGGCGCGAGGACGGCGGCGGCAGGGCCGTACCGCGGCAGGACGGCGCGACGGCGGGCACCGCGTCCACCGCCGCGTCCACCGCCGGGTCCGGCGCGGCGTCGAGCGCGGCATCCGGCGGCCCGGACCCGTCGGCCGCAGCCGGCACGTCGGGCGGCACATCGGGCGTGGATCTCGCCCGCGTGGCGCTGCGGGCGGCGAAGGAGCAGGCGCGCGCCCGGGGCGCGGCCGCGGTGCAGAAGAAGCAGGCCCGCCGGGGCGGCCTGCGCAGCGGCGCCCGGGCGGACGGCCGCGACCCGCTGCCACTGGGCGCGGCGATCAACCGGCTGATCACCGAGCGCGGCTGGGAGGCGCCGGCCGCCGTCGGCGGGGTGATGGGCCGCTGGCCCCAGCTCGTCGGACCCGAGGTGGCGCTGCACTGCGCGCCGGACCGGTACGACGAGGACGAGCGGGTGCTGACCGTCCAGTGCGACTCCACCGCGTGGGCCACGCAGTTGAGGCTGCTCGCGCCCACCCTGGTGGCCCGGCTCAACGCCGATCTCGGGCACGGCACGGTGCGGGTGATCAAGGTGCTGGCGCCGGCCGGACCGAGCCGGTCGTACGGCCGGTTGCGGGCGCCCGGCAGCCGCGGTCCCGGTGACACATACGGGTGAGCGAGTGGCGCACGGATGCCCCTGCTGAGCGTAGCGAAGGGTTGACAGCCGGAAGCCCTGGACGCCCGCGTGAGCGGTTTCGGCACCGGGTCCGCGTGTAGGGAGTCGGGCGCGGCAGGGTTTGGGCGGCACATGGGAACTCAGGTACCGGCAAAGCCCCACTCATGTCGGCGCTACCGGTAGACTGATACGAGACCGCCCTCCCCTGGCAGTCCGGCGAGTCCGGCAGGGGTACCCCAGCGGAACCGTCGAACCACAGTCAGAACATCGCAGCCGGTCCCACCTCGGTGGGACCAGGCTCGTGCTGTGCCAGAAAGGGCGCTTCGTGGCCGATTCCGGCAACCCCAACGAGAACTCCAACAAGTCCTACGACGCCAGTGCGATCACCGTGCTGGAAGGGCTTGAGGCGGTGCGCAAGCGCCCCGGTATGTACATCGGCTCGACCGGTGAGCGGGGCCTGCACCACCTCGTGCAAGAGGTCGTCGACAACTCGGTCGACGAGGCGATGGCCGGCTACGCCGACACCATCGATGTCACGATCCTCGCCGACGGTGGCGTGCGTGTGGTGGACAACGGGCGCGGCATCCCGGTCGGCATCATCCCCTCGGAGGGCAAGCCGGCCGTCGAGGTCGTGCTGACCGTGCTGCACGCGGGCGGCAAGTTCGGCGGCGGCGGCTACGCGGTCTCCGGCGGTCTGCACGGCGTCGGCGTCTCCGTGGTCAACGCGCTGTCGACGCGCGTCGCTGTCGAGATCCGCACCGAGGGCCGCCGCTGGACGCAGGAGTACAAGCTGGGCGTGCCCACCGCGCCGCTGGCCGAGCACGAAGCCACCGAGGAGACCGGCACCTCGGTCACCTTCTGGGCCGACCCCGACATCTTCGAGACCACCGACTACTCCTTCGAGACGCTCTCCCGGCGCCTCCAGGAGATGGCGTTCCTCAACAAGGGCCTGCGGATCGCGCTGACCGACGAGCGCCCCGACCACGTCGACGAGGAGGGCAAGCCGCTCTCCGCCTCGTACTACTACGAGGGCGGCATCGTCGACTACGTGCGGTACCTCAACTCGCGCAAGGGCGAGATGGTCCACCCCACGGTGATCGACATCGAGGCGGAGGACAAGGAGCGGCTGCTGTCGGTCGAGGTCGCGATGCAGTGGAACACCCAGTACAGCGAGGGTGTCTACAGCTTCGCGAACACGATCCACACCCACGAGGGCGGCACCCACGAGGAGGGCTTCCGCGCGGCGCTGACCGGCCTGGTCAACCGCTACGCGCGGGAGAAGAAGCTGCTGCGGGAGAAGGACGACAACCTCACCGGCGAGGACATCCGCGAGGGCCTGACCGCGATCATCTCGGTGAAGCTCGGCGAGCCGCAGTTCGAGGGCCAGACGAAGACGAAGCTCGGCAACACCGAGGCGAAGACGTACGTCCAGAAGGTCGTGCACGAGCACCTCACCGACTGGCTGGACCGCAATCCCAACGAGGCCACGGACATCATCCGCAAGTCGATCCAGGCGGCCACCGCCCGGGTCGCGGCCCGTAAGGCGCGGGACCTCACCCGCCGCAAGGGCCTGCTGGAGTCCGCGTCGCTGCCCGGCAAGCTGAGCGACTGCCAGTCGAACGACCCGACGAAGTGCGAGATCTTCATCGTCGAGGGTGACTCCGCCGGCGGCTCGGCGAAGTCCGGCCGCAACCCGCAGTACCAGGCGATCCTCCCGATCCGCGGCAAGATCCTCAACGTGGAGAAGGCCAGGATCGACAAGATCCTGCAGAACCAGGAGATCCAGGCGCTGATCTCGGCCTTCGGCACGGGTGTGCACGAGGACTTCGACATCGACAAGCTCCGCTATCACAAGATCATCCTGATGGCGGACGCCGACGTCGACGGCCAGCACATCAACACGCTGCTGCTGACCTTCCTCTTCCGCTTCATGCGCCCGCTGGTGGAGGCCGGGCACGTGTACCTCTCCCGCCCGCCGCTGTTCAAGGTGAAGTGGGGCCGCGACGACTGGGAGTACGCCTACTCCGACCGCGAGCGCGACGCGCTGGTCGCGCTGGGCAAGCAGAGCGGCAAGCGCATCCGCGAGGACTCGATCCAGCGCTTCAAGGGCCTCGGCGAGATGAACGCGGAAGAGCTGCGGGTCACCACCATGGACATCGACCACCGCGTGCTCGGCAAGGTCACCCTGGACGACGCGGCGCAGGCCGACGACCTGTTCTCGGTCCTGATGGGCGAGGACGTGGAGGCGCGCCGCACCTTCATCCAGCGCAACGCCAAGGACGTCCGGTTCCTGGACATCTGAGTCGGCCCCGACTTCCGGCCGTGTGAAAGGACTATCAGACAGCGATGGCCGACGAGACCCCCAACACCCCTCCCGTGCCCGATCTCCCCGCGTCCGAGATGGACGAGCGCAACGAGTCCGGCGGACTGCGCATCGAGCCCGTCGGGCTCGAGACGGAGATGCAGCGCAGCTACCTCGACTACGCGATGTCCGTCATCGTCTCGCGCGCCCTGCCGGACGTGCGCGACGGCCTCAAGCCGGTGCACCGCCGGGTGCTGTACGCGATGTACGACGGCGGCTACCGGCCGGAGAAGGGCTTCTACAAGTGCGCCCGCGTCGTCGGTGACGTGATGGGTACGTACCACCCGCACGGCGACTCCTCGATCTACGACGCGCTGGTCCGCCTCGCGCAGCCGTGGTCGATGCGGATGCCGCTGGTGGACTCCAACGGCAACTTCGGCTCGCCGGGCAACGACCCGGCCGCCGCCATGCGGTACACCGAGTGCAAGATGGCGCCGCTGGCCATGGAGATGGTCCGGGACATCGACGAGGAGACCGTCGACTTCACGGACAACTACGACGGCCGCAACCAGGAGCCGACGGTCCTGCCGTCCCGCTTCCCGAACCTGCTGATCAACGGTTCGGCCGGGATCGCGGTCGGCATGGCCACCAACATCCCGCCGCACAACCTGCGGGAGGTCGCCGACGGCGCCCAGTGGTTCCTGGCCAACCCGGAGGCCGGCTCCGAGGAACTCCTCGAGGCCCTGATCGAGCGGATCAAGGGCCCGGACTTCCCGACCGGCGCCCTGGTGGTCGGCCGCCGTGGCATCGAGGACGCGTACCGCACCGGCCGCGGCTCGATCACCATGCGCGCGGTCGTCGAGGTCGAGGAGATCCAGAACCGGCAGTGCCTGGTCGTCACCGAGCTGCCGTACCAGACCAACCCGGACAACCTCGCGCAGAAGATCGCCGACCTGGTGAAGGACGGCCGGATCGGCGGCATCGCGGACGTCCGCGACGAGACCTCCTCGCGCACCGGCCAGCGGCTGGTGATCGTGCTCAAGCGCGACGCCGTCGCCAAGGTCGTGCTGAACAACCTCTACAAGCACACCGACCTCCAGTCGAACTTCGGCGCCAACATGCTGGCGCTGGTCGACGGGGTGCCGCGCACGCTGTCGCTGGACGCGTTCATCCGGAACTGGGTGAACCACCAGGTCGAGGTCATCGTCCGGCGCACCCGCTTCCGGCTGCGCAAGGCCGAGGAGCGCGCCCACATCCTGCGCGGCCTGCTCAAGGCGCTCGACGCGATCGACGAGGTCATCGCGCTGATCCGGCGCAGCGACACCGTCGAGACCGCGCGCGAGGGCCTGATGGGCCTGCTGACGATCGACGAGATCCAGGCGAACGCGATCCTGGAGATGCAGCTGCGCCGGCTGGCCGCCCTGGAGCGGCAGAAGATCATCGCCGAGCACGACGAGCTCCAGGCGAAGATCAACGAGTACAACGCGATCCTGGCCTCCCCCGAGCGCCAGCGGCAGATCATCAGTGAGGAGCTGCAGGCCATCGTCGACAAGTTCGGCGACGACCGGCGCAGCAAGCTGGTGCCCTTCGACGGTGACATGTCCATCGAGGACCTGATCGCCGAGGAGGACATCGTCGTCACGATCACCCGTGGCGGCTACGTCAAGCGCACCAAGACCGAGGACTACCGCTCGCAGAAGCGCGGCGGCAAGGGCGTGCGCGGCACCAAGCTGAAGCAGGACGACATCGTCGACCACTTCTTTGTCACAACCACGCACCAATGGTTGCTGTTCTTCACGAACAAGGGACGCGTCTACCGCGCCAAGGCGTACGAGCTCCCGGACGCCGGACGCGACGCCCGCGGCCAGCATGTCGCCAACCTGCTGGCCTTCCAGCCGGACGAGCGGATCGCCCAGATCCTGGCCATCAAGGACTACGAAGCGGCGCCGTATCTGGTGCTCGCCACGAAGTCCGGCTTGGTGAAGAAGACCGCGCTGAAGGACTACGACTCCCCGCGTTCCGGCGGCGTCATCGCGATCAATCTGCGCGACGCGGGAGCGGCCGAGGAGGGCGGCGCGGCCGAGTCCGACGAGCTGATCGGCGCCGAGCTGGTCTCCGCCGAGGACGACTTGTTGCTGGTCAGCCGCAAGGCGCAGTGCATTCGCTTCACCGCGACGGACGACGCGCTGCGGCCGATGGGGCGGGCCACCTCCGGGGTCAAGGGCATGAGTTTCCGCGAGGGTGACGAACTTCTCTCCATGAACGTCGTCCGGCCCGGTACGTTCGTCTTCACCGCCACCGACGGCGGGTACGCCAAGCGGACGCGGGTCGACGAGTACCGCGTGCAGGGGCGCGGCGGACTCGGTATCAAGGCAGCGAAGATCGTGGAGGACCGGGGCTCTCTGGTCGGGGCGCTGGTGGTCGAGGAGACCGATGAGATCCTCGCCATCACGCTCAGCGGCGGTGTGATCCGCACGCGGGTCAACGAGGTCAGGGAGACCGGTCGTGACACCATGGGCGTTCAGCTCATCAATCTCGGCAAGCGGGACGCGGTGGTAGGTATCGCGCGGAACGCCGAAGCGGAGGATGATCCGGACGGCGTGGAGCTGGACGGCGCGGAGCCGGATGAGCAGGACGGCGCGGCGGCGCAGGCAGCGGCGCAGGACGACACGAGCACGACAGGGCATGACGCTGCGGTCCCGGGCACCGAGCCCGCGGCCGGTGAACCAGAGGAGTAAGCCGTGAGTGGAGCCATGGGCGCCGCGGGCGGGTCCGGCAGGACGGGCGGTGCGCACGGTGCCGGCCGGACAGGCGGTGCCCATGGCTCGGCCGGGGGAGCCGGGCCTAGCGGCTCCGCGGACCGCAAGGGTCCGCAGGAGGGGGGACACACCGTGACGGACACCCGTCAGTCGCCGCATCAGCCGCCGGCCGCCTATGCGCCGCCTCGCCCGCCGGGCGCTCCTGCCGGAGCCCCGGCCGGGGCTCCCGGCGGGACCTCGGGCTCGCCGGCGGCGGCCGGGGTGCGCAGACCGCGGCCCGCGGCCCGGACGGCGCCGCGCACCCGCAAGGCGCGGCTGCGGGTGGCCAAGGCCGACCCGTGGTCGGTGATGAAGGTCAGCTTCCTGCTCTCCATCGCGCTGGGCATCTGCACGATCATCGCGGTCGCCGTGCTGTGGATGGTGCTCGACACCATCGGCGTGTTCAGCGCCGTGGGCTCCACGATCAGCGATGCGACCTCCACCGAGGGCGGCAAGGGCGGCTTCGACCTCGTCGGTTTCCTGTCGCTGTCCCGGGTGATGCTCTTCACCACGGTGATCGCGGTCATCGACGTGGTGCTCGCCACCGCGCTGGCGACGCTCGGTGCCTTCATCTACAACCTCTCCTCGGGTTTCGTGGGCGGCATCGAGCTGACTCTCGCCGAGGACGAGTAACCGATTTTGGGCCACGGCCCCTGGTGCGCTAATCTTTCGGTGCAGCGCGGGGCTATAGCTCAGACGGTTAGAGCGCTTCCCTGATAAGGAAGAGGCCCCAGGTTCAAGTCCTGGTAGCCCCACTCGCAGACAGGCGGCTCGGTCCCTGAGGGACCGGGCCGCCTTCGTCGTTCTCCGGCCGAGGTCGCTGCGTCGGGGCTCCGCGGCGGGTGAGGTTCGGCACGGGGTGAGGTTCGGCTGGGTGAGGTTCGGCGCCTGTGAGGTTCGGCCGGTCGCGGGAGCGCTACTTCCACCGGGCGTGATGCCCTACCCGTTTTCGGTGCCAGGTAACCGTTCGGTATCGGCTGCTGTGTATAGTCGGGCGGGTCAGAAGCTCGTCTCACGCTAGAAGGAGGAGGGTCAGGCGATGAAGAAGATTCTCCTGATCGCCCTGGCCGCCGTTGCCGGGCTGTTCGTGTACCGGCAGATCCAGGCGGACCGCGCCGAGCAGGACCTGTGGACGGAAGCCACTGACACGGTCCCGGGTGGCTCCGGCACAGACGTGTGAGACGCCGTTAGCAGGACGCCGCAAGGCGTGGGGGCGATCTCCGGGCCCCGGTCGCACAGCGCGACCGGGGCCTTCGCCGTTCCCGCGGGCTTCGATACGGTGCCGGTGCATCGCGCTCTGATCGGTGGGGACAGGAGCAGGGGATGAAGCGCACGACGTTCGGTGTGGCCGCCGCGTTACTGCTGCTGGCCGCGGCCACGGGCCCGGCGGCGGCGGACGGCGGGAGCCCGGCCCCTGCACCCACCGCGCCGGCCACCTGGCAGCCGCGGGGCAGCGTGCTCGACGGCGCGGCGACCACGGCCGACGCGCCCGCGATGAAGGCCGGCGTCACGTACCGGGACAGCATCAAACCGGGCGAGACCCGGATGTACGGCATCGCGCTGGACGCGAAGTCCTCCGCCTACGCCTCGGCGTTCGCGGTGCCGCGGTCCGGCTCGAAGGTGACCTACGACGACGGCCTCGAGCTGAAGCTGGTCAGCGCCGACGGTTCGGAGTGCGACAGCCGCGAAGGCCATTTCGACGACGACGGCGACGCCCGCCCGGTCGGCACCGCGGTGGAGCGCGCCACCGGCGACGAGGACGACGACTGCCGGCGCGCCGACCAGTACACCCTCCAGGTGCACCGGACCTCCGACCCCGGCTCGGATCAGGCGGCCTGGCCGCTGGAACTGCGCTACGTGCTCGAACCGCCGTTGAAGCCCGGCTCCGTGCCGCCGCCCGCCCCCGCCACGACCGGCGCCACCGCCTCCCCGACCCCGCTCACCACCGGCACCGTGCGGCAGGCGTCCGGCGGCCCTTCCTTCGAGACCGCGGCCGCGATCAGGACCGGCGTCTGGAAGGACCGGGTACCGCCCGGCGAGACCCGCTTCTACAAGGTCCCGGTGGACTGGGGCCAGCAGCCCACCGTCTTCGCGGACTTCTCTAGCGCGCCGCTGATCGGCAGCTCGCTCGACTTCGTCAACACCGGTGTGCGGCTGACGGCTTTCAGCCCGGTCCGGCAGTACGTCGACGGTGCCGACGGCTCGTACTCCGGCGCGCCCACCTCGCTGGTCGAGCAGTTGCCGACGGTGACCTACGCGAACCGCTCGTCGGACGACGACATGGTGCAGCGGGTGGCGGTCGCGGGCTGGTACTACTTCGCGGTCACCGTGCATCCGGACGTCGCCAAGCAGGTCAGCGGGCCGGTGCCGGTCACGCTGCGGGTCCAGGTGCACGGCGCGGCGCAGGCCGCCCCGGCGTACTCGGGGAACCCGGGCGCGGCCGGGATCGGCGTCGACGCGCACGACGTGGCGGCGGCCGGCGGCACCGCGACCGGCGGCTCGTCCTCCTCGGCGCTGCGCCTGGTCGCGTACGGGGCGTTCGCGGTGGGAACCCTGCTGCTGCTCGTGCTCGCGGTGTGGTTCGGCGCGGCCCGGTGGCGGCCGGCACGGGGCTGACCCGGCGCGGACTCCCGCAGCCCGCGCGGTCCCGGGACGTCGGGACCTTGGGACGTCGGGTTCGCTCAGGACGCCATCAGGGCCGCAATGCCGACCGCGAAGCAGAGCAGGGCGAGGACCAGGACGGGGACCGCGACTCTGGCCGGCGGGCCGGGCTTGGCGCGGCGGGCCGGGACTTCGGTGGAGGCGGTGTCGGCGGAGGAGTGGGCGGCGGCATGGCTGGGCCCGGCCGAGGGGACCGGCTCGGGCAGCGGCAGCGCCACGTGGTCGGGGCGGGTGGGCGGGTGGGTCGGGGGCCCCTGCGGGCTGTCGGGCGCCATGGCGGGCGCGGGGACGGCCTCCGAGGCCGCGGCAGGGGTCGGGGCGGCGTGGCGCGCCTGGCGGCGCTTTCCGGGCGGCTGCGGGGCGGGTACGGACTCCGGGTACTCCGGGTACTCCGGGTACGGCGTCCCGGCAGGCAGCCGTGGGGCTCGGGCGGCCGAGGACTGGGCCTGGGCGGCGCCGGTCGGGTCGGGAGTGGGAGTTGCGGGGCGGGGAGCTGCGGGACCGGGTGTCGCGGGGCCGTGGGGCGCGGAGCCTTGGGCCGGTGGGTACGGGAACGACGGTTGCGGGGCGGCGGGTTGGGCCGATTCTGCGGGCCCTGCGGATTCCGCGGATTCTGCGGGCTCTGCGGGCTCTGCGGGCGGGCCGGACAGGTCGATGGTCAGCGGGCCGCCGGCCACCCGGTCCGCGACGGTCGGCCCATCCGGGCCGAAGCCCGGGGGCAGCGGGCCGATCTGGTCGAAGATCTCCACCGGTTCCTCGCCGGGCGCGCCCTCCGGCAGCAGTTCCATCGCGGCCCCCAGCGCCTTGCGCGCGCCCGTCGCCGTACGGAACCGCGCGTACGGGTCCGGCTGGAGCAGGGTGCCGACCACCTGCCACAGCGGGCCCGGCACGCCCAACGGCGCCGGGGGCATGCCCATCTCCAGGAACCGGTCCTGCACCGCCTGCGCGTCCGGCTTCCGGCCGCCCAGCAGGTAGAGCGTGACGAGGCCGGTCGCGTACAGGTCCGCCGCGAAGTCCGGTTCGGCGCCGAGCAGTTGCTCCGGGGCGAAGTAGCCGGGGGTGCCGACCACGTAGTTGGTCTCGGTCAGCCGGGCGTCGCCCTTGCGCATCGCGATCCCGAAGTCCGACAGCCGCACGTGCGGGGCGCGCGTGCCGGTCGCCTCCAGCAGGACGTTGGCGGGCTTGATGTCCCGGTGCACGATGCCCTCGGCGTGTACCGCGGTCAGCCCGGCCAGCAGCTGGTCGAGCAGCACGCACACGAAACGCGGCGGCAGCGGGCCGTACTCCCCGACCAGGTGCGACAGCGACCCGCCGCACACCAGGTCCATGGTGAACAGCACCTTGTCGTCGTCCGCGGCCCAGCTCGCCGGGGCCAGCACATGCGGGTGGTCGATCCGCATCGCCTGCTCCCGTACGAAGCGCAGCAGCGCGTGGGCGTCACTCTGCTGGAGCACCTTCGCGGCCACGTATCGTCGCCTGCGTCGGTCCCATGCCCGCCACACCGCCCCGACCCCGCCGTGCCCGATCGGGTCCACCAGCTCGTACCGACCCGCGAAGACCTCGCCCATGTCCTGCCGTCCGCCCCCTTCACCGACCCCGATCCGTCGGACCCGACTCTGCCAGTGCCCCCGCCCGGGCGCGAGGGTGCCACCCGTCCCACCCCCTCAACCCGTTTCAGCTCGACCCCCCGCAACGGGTACGCTGTCTGCGACACGGGGCCTTAGCTCAGTTGGTAGAGCGCTGCCTTTGCAAGGCAGATGTCAGGAGTTCGAATCTCCTAGGCTCCACACTTCGTTTGTACAGGTCAGCGGCCTTTCTGCCCGAATCGGGTGGGAGGGCCGCTGTCGTCTCGCACGCATATGGCACACATCAGCCCGCGAGCTTGCTCCAGTGTTGCGGGCTGCGGACATACGCCCGCTACTCCCGCGCGGGTGGAATCTGGCGGCGGGAGAGGGCCAGCCTGTGCCTGGTGCGGTCGATCTCGGTGACCACCACCGTGGTCTCGTCGCCGACCTGGACGATGTCCTCCGGGGGTTCGTGGACCAGTCCCTCGACTCCGTCGTCCACCGCGACGAAGTAGCCGAACGGGACCACCTTGGTGACCCGCCCTTGCAGCGTCTGGCCCACCACGATGCTGTCCGCGAAGGTGGGGAAGGCATCTGGCTGCGTCGCACGCAGAGAGAGCCTCGCCTCTCCGTTCCACGTGTCGAACTGGAGGAACTCGCACGACACACGCTGGCCGACCTGAACGACGTCCGACGCCGACTCGTAGCGCCGCCAGGACAGTTCGGGGTACGTGATGAAGCCGACGCCCGGGAAGACCGGGTGCACGGGGCCGTCGTCCAGCGCGACGAAAACGCCGAACCGCTCGATCGCCGCGATCGTGCCGGACAGGATCTCGCCGGGGCGGAGCGGCTTGAGGAACGCCCAGAGTTCCGGATTCTCGGTGGCGGCCATTGACAGCTGGGCTCGGCCCGCATCCAGATCGATGGAGACGATCTCGGCGGTGATCCGCTGACCTGCCTCCACATCCTCAGCCGGGAACTGGCGCCAGGACAGTTCCAGCGGCCCGACGATCCCCAGCGGGCGAGCGGGAAAGCCGTCCAGGGTCACTACTACCCCGTGAGGCCGCGTGACCTCTTTTGCCGTGCCGGTGCAGACGTCGCCGATGTGGAGTGTTTCCAAGAACTCCCGCGCGCTGTCTTCCGATGCTCCGTCCACGACGTCCTCCTCAGCGATCAGGGTGTCCAGCGAGGTGCATCGTCGTCGGGGGCGTGGGGGCTTCCGAAGTGGAAGGGCACTGCGAGATGCGCGGCGAGGGCTCTGCCGGCCTGGTCGGCGACCACTGCGGAGGGGTGAAAGCGGCCCGGATCTGCTTCGGCGCCGAGGTACCGCGTCGCGGTGTCTCGGTAGATGGTGGCCAGGGGATGTTCGCCGGCGGGGTCGGCGGTGATGGCGAGTAGGTCCACGAACCAGTCGTGAACGGTGTCGCCGTCCCAGACCGCCTCGATCGCGATGACGCGTCCAGGGCAGCCGGCGGCGCGGGCGGACAGGGACTCCAGATCGACGGGGCTGTCGGGCGTGCGGGCGATCCTGTCGCTGTGGCGGAGGTAGCGGTCATTGACGACAAGCTGGGCTTCGTTGAGTCCCAGGCCGAGGCCGCGACCTGCTTCGAAGACGGTGCGGATCGCCTGGAAGGCGGCATCCTGAAGGACGTATCCGTCGACCTGTTGACGGATGCCCGCCGGCAGTCGCTCCCACCACGCGCTCGTGGTCGTGTCAGCCATGGAAATTCTGCCCGTCTCCCGAGTGGTTCTCGCTGCACGGTCGCCGAACGCCACCGTATACAGGGCTTCACGCGAAGCCCCTACGGTCGGGCAGGAGCGATCGTCCGGCCGGAGACGGAGATCGGCGGCCTCGAACCTCGCCCGGCCGGGGAAAGGCGGGGGCTGGGATGGTGGGGGGATGGTGGAGATGGATGCGGTGGTCGAGGTGGCGGGGCAGGTGGGGGCGGCGCCGTGGGAGGTCGCCTCTGGGGTGCCGGCTTACGGGTGGGTACGGGTGTCCGGGCGGATGACGGCGGCGGAGGTCGGGACCGTGCTGGCGACCATGGCGGTGTACGGGGGATTGCTCGGGGACGAGGGGGCGGCGGTGGGGGCCGCGGAGTTGGTGCGGGGGCTGCTGGCGGTGGAGGAGGTCATCGCGCCGGGCGGGCTGCGGGTGCGGGACGAGGGGACCGGGGCCGTGGTGGTGCCGGGGTGCTGCTCGGGGTTGGAGGACTGGCGGGAGTGGTGTGAGGTCGCCGACGGGGGCGAGGGTCCGTGGCTCGGGCACGACCCGGCGCCGTGGTTCGAGCGGGACGGCGCGGTGGTGCGGGTGTGGCCGGACGGGCCGGTGGTGGGTCCGGCGGTCGTCGGGCCTCAGGTGGGGCCGCCGGTGGAGATCGTGCCGGCGGAGTTGCCCGGGTTGCTGGCGGGGGTGCACAGGGAACTGCGGGGGTTCCTCGCGCGGACCGAGGAGTGGGCCGCGCGCCATGCTCCGGGGCTCGGTGCCTCGCTGGTCGCCAAGCTCGACGCGGACCTGGGCGTCGGCGGCGGGGTGGCGCTTCCTGGCTGAGGGCGGCCCGGGACCCGGGGGCGGGGTCCGGTCGCGGGGCGATTCGTCGAACCTGGGCCCGGGGCCGCGGGTGCGACAGAATCGGAGGTGTGGTGATGTTCGGGATTCTGGGGGCGACGCGGGTCATCGGTGTCGATGGCGCCGAGGTCGGGCTGGGTGGGCCGCGCCGGCGGGCCGTACTCGCCCTGCTCGCGCTGGATGCCGGGCGGGTGGTGGGGGCGGATCGGCTGATCAGCGGCCTGTACGGGGTGGACGTGCCGGCCGGGGCCGCGAACGCGGTGCAGTCGCAGATCTCGCGGCTGCGCCAGGTACTGCCGGTGGCGGTGGAGGGGCACCCGTCGGGGTACCGCCTCGCGGCGGAGCCGGATCAGGTGGACGCGTACCGGTTCGAGCGGCTGGCGCGGCGCGGGCGGGAGGCGCTGGCGGCCGGGCAGCCGGACGTGGCCGCCGGGCGGCTGCGGGACGCCCTCGGATTGTGGCGGGGCCCCGCGCTGGCGGATGTGGGGGACGCGCCGTTCGTGGTGGCCCAGGCGGCGCGGTGGGAAGAGCTGCGGCTGGGGGCGGTGGAGGACCGGGTCGACGCGGAGTTGGCGCTCGGCCGGCACCGCGAGGTGGTCGCGGAACTGGGGGAGTTGGTGGCCGCGCATCCCCTGCGGGAGCGGCTGCGGGGGCAGTTGATGCGGGCGCTGTACGGCAGCGGGCGGCAGGCGGAGGCGCTGGCGGCGTACGACGTCGCCCGGCGGGAGCTGGCCGATTCGCTGGGGGCCGACCCGGGGCCGGAGCTGGCGGCGGTCCACCTCGCGGTGCTGCGCGGCGACCCGGCGCTGATGCCGGACCGGTCGCCGGACCTGTCGCTGGACCGGCCGTTGGGTGGAGCGATCAGCGGGGCATCGGGCAGCCCTGCCGTCGGGGCAGGTACGTCGGAGCTGCCCGCGTCCGCCGGTTCGACGGCGCCGGGCGGCACCACGCCCGCGCCCCCCTCCCCGGACGGGCCCGCGGCCGTACCGCTCGGGACAACCGCGCATGTTCCACGTGAAACAGTCCCGGAAGCTCATGTTCCACGTGGAACATCGCCGCAGGCCCACCACGAACTTCCGGCCCAGCTCACCAGCTTCGTCGGCCGCGAGACGGAAATCGCCCGGCTCGGCGAGCAGTTGGCGCACCGCCGGCTGGTCACGCTGATCGGCCCCGGCGGCGCGGGCAAGACCCGGCTCGCGGTCGAGGTGGCCGGGCGGCATCCGGACGACGTGAGGTTCGTGGAACTGGCCGGCCTCGACGACGGCGCAGCCTTGGCCCGGGCTGTCCTCGCCGGCCTCGGACTTCGCGAGGGCGGGCTGTTGCCGGCCGGCGGCCCGGGGGTCGCGACCACCTCCGGCGCCGCGGGCGGCGGCGGCAGCGCCACCCCCGACCCGCTGGCCCGGATCACAGCCGCGCTGGCCGACCGCCCGCTGCTGCTCGTACTCGACAACTGCGAGCACGTGGTGGCCGAGGCCGCCTACTTCGTCGAGCGCCTGCTCGCCGGGTTGCCCCTGCTCCGGGTCCTCGCCACCAGCCGCGAAGCGCTCGGCATCAACGGCGAGGTGCTCTGCCCGGTGCCGACCCTGGCGCTTCCACAGCCGGGCGCCGACCGTGGCACGGTGCTCGCCTCCCCCGCCGTGCGGCTCTTCGTGGCGCGTGCCGAGGCCGTCCGTCCCGGCTTCGACCCGACCGCCGACCCGGCGACCGTGGACGCCGTGCTGCGGCTGTGCACCGCCCTCGACGGACTGCCGCTGGCGATCGAGCTGGCCGCGGCCCGGCTGCGTTCGCTGTCGGTCGTCGACATCGCCGCCCGGCTCGGCGCGCTGCCCGCCACCGACGACGAGGTGCCGTACAGCCTCGGCGTGCGGCCGGACGCGCTCTTCCGGCTGCTGTCCCGTGGCAGCCGCACCGCGCAGCCGCGTCAGCGCACCCTGCGCGGGGTCGTGGAGTGGAGCTGGGAGCTGCTCCCGGCGGACGAGCGGGCGGTGCTGCGCCGTGCTTCGGTCTTCGCCGGCGGATGGACGCTGGCCGCCGCGGAGGCGGTCTGCGCGGACCAGCCCGAGCAGCCGTCCGACCCACTTGACCAGTCCGACCGGACCGGCGCCGACGGGAGCCGTCCTCCCGCCGCCGGCACTCCCCGCATCGCCCCGGACGACGTCCTCGACCTGATCGCCGCGCTCGTCGAGAAGTCCCTCGTGGTGGCCCAGCAGCCCGACCCCTCCGGCCGGGTCCGCTACCGCATGCTGGAGTCGATCCGCGCCTACGGCGCCGAGCGGCTGGCCGAAGCAGGCGAGGCCGGGCGCACCCAACGGGCCCACATCGCCTACTTCCTGGACTTCGCGCTCGACGCCGACCCGTACCTGCGCCGCGCAGAACAGGTGGAGTGGCTGCGGCTGTACTCCGACGACAACGACAACTTCCGGGCCGCCCTGCACCGCTCCCTCGCCGCCGGCGACATCCCCGCCACGATGCGGCTGATCGCGGCGCTGTCGTCGTACTGGCTGCTGCGCGGGGTGCGTTACGAGGGATTCAGGGCCGCTCGGCAGGTGCTCGCGGAACTCGGGCCGAACCCGCCGGAGGGCATGGAGGAGGAGTACGCCCTCTGCGTGCTGGCCGTGGTCGGCGCGCTCTCCGACGCCGAGGCGTACGCCGAACACGTGGCGGCGGCCACCGTCGTCGTCGACCGGATGCAGCGGATATCCCGGCGCTTCCCCGTCCTCACGCTGCTGTGGGCGCCGTTCGCGGGGGCGCCGGACGAGAGCCTCGACACCCTCGCGGTGCTGGAGGAGGTGCTCTCCGAGCGGGACGACCCGTGGTACCGCGCGCTGGGCCACCTCGGCGCCGGCTTCCAGGCGTGGATGTCGCACGCCGACGCGGACTCCGCGCAGCGCGAATGCGGCCTCGCCTTCGAGTACTTCGAGCAGCGGGGCGACCGCTGGGGCATGATCACCTGCCTCAACGTGCTCGCCGATCTCGCCGACTACCGCGGCCGGCTCCAAGAGGCCATCGACCTGCTCGGCCGCGCCCTGCAACTGGCCGAGGAACTGGACTCCGCCCTGGACATGGCCGAACTGCTCTGCAACCGCGCCGCGTACAGCCTGCAGGCGGAGGAGTACGAGGCCGCGACCGCGTACTGCGAGCGGGCCCTGCAACTGTCCCGGCGGGCCGGCTCGCCGGAGACGCTGGCGATGGCCCACCTCGGGCTCGGCGAGGCCGCCCGGCTGGCCGGCGACCTCACGAGGGCACGGGCGCTGTGCGAGCAGGCACTCCAGGAGTGCCCGCGCGGCTGGTTCTCCAGCGACAGCATGCGTTCCTCGGCGCTGGTCGCACTCGGGCGGATCGCGGTGGCCAAGGGCGACGCGGCCGCCGGCCGGGACCGGCTCCGGGAGGCGGCCACGAACGGTGGGGTGTCGATGCAGTTCCCGATGACCGGCGCGCTCGTGGCCGTGGCCGCCGCCGGGCTCGCGGTGCTGACCGGCGACCCGCACCGGGCCGCGTTGCTGCTCGGCGCCGCGCACGCCCTGCGCGGGGGCCCGCCCGGCGGACCCGACGCCCGGGCCGCGGAGGCCGCCGCTCGTACGGCACTGGGCGACGGCCGCTACGAGCAGGCGTACGCGAGCACCGCCGGGCTGGACCGGGCGGCCGCGCTCGCCCGGGCGACGGAGTACCTCGTGGGCGTGTGACGCGACTCGCGGTCGCTGCTCCCCGCTCCTGCCCGCTGCTCCCCGCGCCGGCCGGCCGCTCACCGTCCCGGCACCACTCCTGCGACCCCCCCAGCGCGTCCCGCGGAACCCGCGCGCACAGCCCGCGCGCACAGCCCCCCGACCTGCACGGACATCCGCTGTCAGCGCGCGGTGCGCCGTCGGTCAGCGCGCGGTGCGCCGCCGGTCAGCGCGCGGTCAGCGCCCCCGCCCACGCTCGTCCCCATGACGACGACATCTCCGACCCCGACACCCGGTGCGGTGGCCGGGGGCCGCCGCTGGGCCGTACTGGCCATCTGCTGCGTGGCCGCCGCCCTCCTCGGCATCGACAACAGCGTGCTGAACTACGCGCTGCCGAGCCTGTCCGACCAGCTCCACCCGTCCTCCACGCAACTGCTGTGGATCGTCGACGTGTACGGCTTCGTCCTCGGCGGTCTGCTGATCTTCGCGGGCAGCCTGGGCGACCGGATCGGCCGCAAGCGGCTGCTGCTGATGGGCGTGGCCGGCTTCGGCGCCGCCTCCGCGCTCACCGCCTACGCCGACGGCCCGGGGACGCTGATCGCCTCCCGCGCGCTGCTCGGCGTCGCGGGGGCGACGATCATGCCCTCCACCCTGTCCCTGGTCCGCAACGCCTTCACCGACCCCAAGGAGCGCACCACCGCGATCGGGGTGAGCAGCGGCGTCGGCGCGGCCAGCTTCGCGCTCGGCCCGGTCGTCGGCGGTCTGCTGCTCGACCACTTCTGGTGGGGTTCGGTCTTCCTGATCAATGTGCCGTTGATGGCACTGGTGCTGGCGGTCGGCACGGTCATCCTGCCGGAGTCCAGGAACCCGCACCCGGGCCGGCTCGACTGGATCAGCGTGCCGCTGTCGATCGTCGGGATGCTCGGCATCATCTACGCGATCAAGACCGCCGCCCGCAACGGCGTCGACGACCCCGCGGTGTGGATCAGCGCGGTGGTCGGGGCGATCTCCCTGACCACCTTCCTGCGCCGTCAGAGGCGGCTCGCCGTGCCCCTGCTGGACCTGAGGTTCTTCCGCAACGCGGCGTTCTCCGGTGCCCTGGCCTCGAACACCGTCGCGCTGTTCACCTCGTCCACGCTCTCGCTGGCCTGCTCGCTCTACTTCCAGGTCGTGCACGGCTGGTCGCCGCTCATGGCGGGCCTCGCGCTGCTGCCCGGCCCGCTCTCGGCGGCCGTCGGGGCGCCCGCCTCCTCGGTGCTGGTCCACCGCGTGGGCCGGGCCCGTACGGTCGCGCTCGGCCTGCTGCTGATGTCCGTGAGCACCGCGGCGCTCGCCCGGGTCACCCCGCACACCGACTACTGGCACCTGCTGCCGATCCTCGTCGTGAACGGCCTCGGCGTCACCTTCACCTTCGCCGTCACCTCCGACACGATCCTGGCGAGCGTGTCCAGGAAGCGGGTCGGTGCGGCCGCGGCGATCTCCGAGACCGGCATGGAGCTGGGCGGCGCGCTCGGCATCGCGATCCTCGGCTCGGTGCTCACCACCCTGTACCGCAACGACCTGCGGCTGCCGGGGCAACTGAGCGCCGATCAGAGGTCGGCGGCCCGTGAGTCCGTGGCGGGCGGGGTACAGACGGGCGGGCAGCTCGCCGGGGCGACCGGGCAGCACGTCGTGGACGCGGCCCGGCAGGCGTTCACCCACAGCATGCACATCACCATGCTGGCCGCCGCGGCGGTGATGCTGGTCGGCGCGGTGTTCGCGCTGCGCATGCTCAAGGGCGTCCCCGCCGTGCTGGACCAGCACGCCGAAGACGCCGACCCGATGGTGCCGGAGCAGTCGGGCGCCGGTTCGGAAGCGGAGCACGCGGCGACGGCCTGAGCCGAGCGGCCACCGCGCCGCCCGGGCGTCCACTCCCGCTGCCCTCCGCGCCGCCCGGGCATCCACTCCCGATGTCCACCGGGTCCCCGACGTCCACCAGATCCCCGACATTCACCGCTCCCCCGACGCCGCACCGGCCGGCGTCGGGGCGACGCCGGCCGGTGCGGTTCCCAGCGGTGTGGAGCAGGGCTGCCGGGTTCCTACTGGTCCCCTTCTTCCCGCTTGCGGTCCGCCTCCGCCTGCTTCGCGCGTACCTCGTCGTCCAGGTCGCCGGCCCCGGCGGAGCCGTCGACGTGGTCGATCGTGGACGCCGAGCCGGCCGAAGAGCCGTTCACGGAGCCGCCGTCGAGCGGGTCCACCACCGTGAGGGTGGCGCTGCCGTTCATCGACGCCCGGTCCGCCACATCGGTGGCCTCGGACGGCTCGACCAGCCATTCCGGGTTGTTCTGCTTGTTCCACCACCTCCAGGCGGCGACCGCGGCGCCGCAGCACACGGCCACCAGCACCACGTCGCGAGCGGTCCGCCCGGCCTTCCTGCGGAACACCCGGCGCCGGACCAGCCGGTCGATGTCGGTGGCGGACACCTGGCCGCGCAGGGCCTGCAGGGCGGCCGCACCGCGCAGCACGACCTCGTCCTTGGCCGGCCCGGCCACGGAACGGGTCGCGGCGACCGCGGTACCGACCTTCGGGGCCGTGTACTCGGTGGCGGCCTTCGCGCCGTCCGCGGTGCGGCGGGCCGCGGTCTCCACGGCACTCGCGGCCTTGGGCGGCACCGCGGCCCACGCCTGGTCACGGGCCTGGCCGACCCGGGGGGCGAGCTTGGCCTCGTACTGCTGCCTGGCGACGGCTCCCGCCTGGCGCCCGTAGACGCCGGCCTGCCTGCCGTACTGCCTGCCGTAGACCACAGCGTTCTCCTTCGCCGTGGTCGCGTACGGTGCCGCCACCTCCGCGGCGTGCCGCACGCTGTCCTTCGTCACGTCGGCCGCGTGGCGCACGCTGTCGATGCGGGTCACAGGAACCTCCTCCTCGGTGGTTCGGTGGCGTACGGTTTTCGCCTGTCCACCCGGTTTGAAATCATGCCCGGCCGCCCGAAGTACGGCATGTGCGGCAAGCCATACGGGTCAGTCGGCCCGATTCCCGTGGTACCCGCCGCGGTGGCCCGGGCAGGGACGGCGATCGGGCCCACGGCACCGGACGGACCGTGCGAGGATTTGTCCCTGTCAGTGAAGATTCATGGAAGGTAGAACGTGGCCGAGCAGCTCTACGCCACCTTGCGGACCAACCACGGGGACATCGTGATCCGGCTGCTGCCGAACCACGCCCCGAAGACGGTCGCGAACTTCGTCGGGCTCGCCGAGGGCAGCCGGGAGTGGACCGATCCGCGGACCGGTGATCCGTCGCACGGGAAGCTCTACGACGGCACCGTCTTCCACCGCGTCCTGTCGGGCTTCATGATCCAGGGCGGCGACCCGCTGGGGGACGGGACCGGCGGCCCCGGCTACGAGTTCCCCGACGAGTTCCATCCCGACCTGGCCTTCGACCGGCCCTACCTGCTGGCGATGGCGAACGCGGGCCCGAACACCAACGGCTCGCAGTTCTTCGTCACCGTGGCGCCCACCACCTGGCTGACGCACAAGCACACCATCTTCGGCGAGGTCGCCGACGACGCCAGCCGGAAGGTGGTGGACGGCATCGTCGGCACCCCGACGAACCCGCACACCAACCGCCCGCTCAGCGACGTGGTCCTGGAGACGGTGCTGATCGAGCGGCGCACCTCCTGACGCCGATCCCGTAGTCTTCGGGGAACATCGCGCCCCGCCCGCACGTACTAGTGGGCGGGGCGTACGGGTGCACAGCCGGCGCAGGGCGCGGGCACAGGTGCGCGCGAGTTGTCGTCGGGTGTCGTCAGGGGAGTGGACTTCATGGACCAGCCGGTCTGCTGCTATCGGCACCCGGACCGGGAGACCGGTATCCGCTGCACGCGGTGCGAGCGGCCGATCTGCCCGGCGTGCATGGTCAGCGCGTCGGTCGGGTTCCAGTGCCCGGACTGCGTGGCCCAGGCCAACCAGTCCGCCCACCACACCTCCCAGCCCCGTACGGTCACCGGCGGCCGGGTGGGCACGGGCGACCCGTTCCTGATCACGAAGATCCTCATCGCGGTGAACGTCGCGCTGTGGCTGGTGGAGCTGGCGGTCGGCGGGTCCGGCGCCGGCACGGTGTCGGATCACTACGGGCTGTACGCGGTCTGCGGGCACGACACGTTCGGCCACCAGGTGTGCGGCGGCGCCGCCGACGGTCAGTGGTACCGGGTGATCACCTCGGCGTTCCTGCACGAGCGCACCAATCCGCTGCACATCGGCTTCAACATGCTGACGCTGTGGTGGATCGGCGCCCCGCTGGAGCAGCGGATCGGCCGGGCGCACTACCTCGCGCTGTACTTCGTCTCCGCGCTGGGGGCGAGCGCCGCGGTGCTGCTGCTCGCGCCGGACGCGCTCACCATCGGCGCCTCGGGGGCGATCTTCGGACTGTTCGGCGCGACCGCCGTCTACATGCGGCGGGCGCGCTACGACATGCGGCCGATCCTGATCCTGCTCGGCCTGAACATCCTCTTCAGCTTCACCTGGAGCGGGGTGAGCTGGCAGGCGCACGTCGGCGGTCTGGTGGCCGGCACCCTGGTGGCCATAGGGATGCTCTACGCCCCGCGGGAGCGGCGGTCAGCGGTGCAGTGGGGGTCCGCCGCGGCGGTGCTGCTGGCCTCGGTCGCCATCATCGGCGTGGCTGTGGCGCAAGTCACGTCCTGACCGTGGAGGACCGTCGAGCCGACCCGTGTCCCTGGCGTTGATCAGACGTTATCCACAGCGGGACGGAAACTCCTGAGGCGGCTCACCGCGTTGTGCACAACTGGTGGGAAGCGCTGTGCGGAGGGTCACCGGACCCGGTTTGACCAGGTTTTCCCTGCGAGATCAACGAAAGACCGGTGGCCGCCGCAGCGACCACCGGTCGTACCGGCGTCAACTCCGTAGAGGTTATCCACAGATCTTCTGACCTTTTCCCCACTGTGGATAACCGTGTGGACAAGTGCGCGAGACCGACCCCGACGTGCTACTTCCACTGCGTGGAGACGACGAAGCCGCCGGCGATGAAGCCGAAGCCGACCACGATGTTCCAGTTGCCGAAGGCGTCCACCGGGAGGTCGCCCCGCGTCACGTAGAACAGGACGATCCAGGCCAGCCCGACGACGAAGAACGCCAGCATCAGCGGCGCGACCCAGCCGCGGTTGCCGAGCTTTATCGCGGTGGCCTTGGAGGGCGGCGGGGTGAAGTCCGCCTTCTTGCGAATCCGTGACTTCGGCACGAGGGATCTCCTGTCGATGCGCTGCGTAACCGCACGGGTCTGTGGGGTCAGCCTGGCGGGTGAGGGACGGTGGGAGGCGGTGCCGCTCCCGGGCGTCCGTTAGCGTAGTGCTTCCCTTGGGTTGTAAGGAGAAGGGTATTTGGTGACCGGAGCCGGTGGCACCTCCCCCGCCCCTACATCTCGCGCTGTATCCCGCACGGTAGCGCTGCGCGTGCTCAGTGCGGGAGTCTTCGCGCTGGCCGGACTGATCTTCTGGACCAGCTTCGACACCGCCAAGGGCGTCGACATTCGCAGCGACGACCCGCTGCCGAAGCTGTCGGACAACATCCGGGCGAAGAACGCGCAGAACGAGAAGCTGGACAAGTCGCTCGCGGACGTGCGCTCCGACGTGGACCGGCTGACCCGGCAGCGCGGCGGGCTCAGCCCCGCCGAGCGGGCCCGGATCGACGCACTCGGCAAGGCGGCCGGCACCTCCCCGCTGACCGGACCGGCCCTCGAGGTCACGCTCGACGACGCCCCGCCGAACGCCACCCCGCTGGTGCCCGGCGTGCCCGACCCGCAGCCGAACGACCTGGTCATCCACCAGCAGGACCTCCAAGCCGTGGTCAATGCGCTGTGGCAGGGCGGCGCCCAGGGCATCCGCATCATGGACCAGCGGCTGATCGCGACCAGCGCGGTCCGCTGCGTCGGCAACACCCTCATCCTCCAGGGCCGGGTGTACTCCCCGCCCTACCGCATCACCGCGATCGGCGACCGGAGCCGGCTGCGGAAGGCGATCGACGCCAGCCCGGCGATCCGCAACTACCTCCAGTACGTGCAGGCGTACGGCCTCGGCTGGAAGGTGGCGGCGGCCGGCCGGACCACGCTGCCCGGCTACACCGGATCGGTGGACCTCCGCTACGCGAAGCCTGTGGACCAGCCGTGAACGGCCCCGCCGACCGGCCCGCACGGGCGCGCGCACAGGTTGATCCCATGACGAAGCTTTGTCCCATGGACCCCCCTTGGTCGCCGATCTCCCTTTACCCTGTTGCGGGGACTCAGAAGGAAGGCACCGCATGTACGGCTGGATCTGGCGGCATCTGCCGGGCAACCTGTGGGTGAGGGCGTTGATCTCACTCCTGCTGGTCCTCGCGGTCGTCTACATCCTCTTCCAGTACGTGTTCCCGTGGGCGGAGCCGCTGCTGCCGTTCAACGACGTGACCGTCGACAACGGGATGACCGCAGTCCAGCACGGGGTGGCCGCAGTCCGATGAGCGCACGCATTCTCGTGGTCGACAACTACGACTCCTTCGTCTTCAACCTGGTCCAGTACCTCTACCAACTCGGCGCCGAGTGCGAGGTGCTGCGCAACGACGAGGTGGAACTCGCGCACGCCGACGAGGGGTTCGACGGGGTGCTGCTCTCCCCCGGCCCCGGCACCCCCGAGGAGGCCGGGGTGTGCGTGGACATGGTCCGGCACTGCGCGGAAACCGGCGTACCGGTCTTCGGCGTCTGCCTTGGTGTGCAGTCCATGGCGGTGGCCTACGGCGGAGTGGTCGGCCGGGCGCCGGAACTGCTGCACGGTAAGACCTCGGCGGTGGTGCACGAGGGCTCCGGCGTCTTCGCGGGGCTGCCCTCGCCCTTCACCGCCACCCGGTACCACTCGCTCGCGGTCGAACGGGACACGCTGCCCGACGAGTTGCGGGTGACCGCCTGGACGGAGGACGGGATCATCATGGGGCTCCGGCACCGCGAGGCCGCCGTCGAGGGCGTGCAGTTCCACCCGGAGTCGGTGCTCACCGAGTGGGGACACCGCATGCTCGCCAACTGGCTCGCCGAGTGCGGCGAACCGGAGGCGGTGGAACGGTCGCACGGACTGGCCCCGGTGGTCGGGACGGGCGTACCCGTCGGGAAGGCCGGGAGGTGACCACGCTCCGGCCGGAGCGTGCCTCCGACGGCCCGATGTCCTACGAGGACACCGGGCAGTTCGAGGTTGCCGTCGGACAGCTCGCGGACCCGCTCAACGACCCGCTGCCCGGCCGCCCTCCGGTGGTCGAGGGTCCGCCGCAGCCGCTGGGTTCGCCGGGGCCGCTGGGATCGCCGCAGCACCAGGGCCCGCCGCAGTCGCAGCCGCAGGGGCCGCAAGGACCTCCGCAGTCACACGGCTCGCCCTGGTTCCGCGCGGAGGAGATGGCACGGCATCCGCAGCCCGAGCCGATGGCGCCGCCGACACAGCCGCCGCCGGCACAGCCGGCGCCGATCGGGGAACCTGCCGCTCCGGACCTGATGCCCGGCCCCGTTCGCTCACCCGCCCCAGCACCGGCCCCGGCACCCGAACCCCTGTCCGTGCCGGAGCCGGACGAGACCGCGCAGATGCCCCTCCTCACCGACGCGGACGGGCCGGGCCCCACGGCCACCCTCGCGCCGGTGCCAGGATCACCCGGTGCCGGTCCGGCCGGAGTGGACGGTGGCCGCGCCGCCAGACGCAAGGCGGCCGCCCGCGGCGGCGGCCACCGGGCCCGGGGCCGTAACAGCCCCTCCACGGCCGCGGCGAGCGCCGCTGCCGGCTCCGCCGCAGAGCACGCCGAGCAGCAGCCGGCCGTGCCGCTGAGCCGGGTGGAGGCCCGCAGGGCCGCCAAGGCCGCCAAGGACAGCCCCGCGGTGGTGATCAGCCGGATCGTCGGCGAGCTGTTCATCAGCCTCGGCGTCGTGATGCTGCTGTTCGTCACCTACCAGTTGTGGTGGACCAACGTCCGGGCGCACGCCCAGGCCAACAGCGCGTCGAACAACCTGGAGCACCAGTGGGACAGCGGCTCGGGTGATCCCAGCCGGGCGGCGGGAACCTTCTCCCCCGGCCAGGGCTTCGCGATCATGTACATCCCGAAGCTGGACGTCAAGGCCCCGATCGCCCAGGGCGTCAGCACCACCAAGGTGCTCAACAAGGGCATGATCGGCCACTACGACGGCGCTCCCGTGAACACCGCGATGCCGTGGGACAAGACCGGCAACTTCGCGGTCGCCGCCCACCGCAACACCCACGGCGAGCCCTTCCGCTACATCAACCACCTGGTCGCCGGCGACAAGGTCGTGGTCGAGACCTCCACCACGTACTACACCTACACCGTGACCAGTTCGCTGGCGACCACCCCGCCCAGCAACGTCAGCGTCCTCGAACCCGTACCGCCCGGGTCCGGCTTCACCAAGCCGGGCCGTTACATCACGCTCACCACGTGCACCCCCGAGTTCACCAGCACCAACCGGCTGATCGTCTGGGGCAAGCTCACCGAGGAGCGTGCGCGCAGCAAGGGCAAGCCCGACGCGCTCGTCAATGGCTGAGGGCGCGACAACAGAACGGAACAGCGTGACCACCGAGAACCGCACCGGGCGGGGCCGAGTCGCGGCCACCATCAGCGTCATCGGCGAGGTCCTCATCACCGTGGGGCTGGTCCTCGCGCTGTTCGTCGTCTACTCGCTGTGGTGGACGAACGTGATCGCCGACCGGCACGCGCGCAAGGCGGGCGACAAGGTCCGCAAGGACTGGGCCCAGGGCCCGTCCGGCGGCGGCAACAGCGCCCCGCGCGGCCTGGACACCAAGGACGGCATAGGTTTCCTGCACGTGCCGGCGATGGGCAAGCACTACGAGGTGCTGGTGAAGAAGGGCACCTCCACCAACGTGCTCAACGAGGGCGTGGCCGGCTACTACACCAAGCCCACGCCGTCCGCGATGCCCTGGGACAGCACCGGCAACTTCACCGTCGCCGCGCACCGCGACGGCCACGGCGCCAAGTTCCACAACATCGACAAGATCCACGACGGCGACCCGATCGTCTTCGAGTCCAAGGACACCTGGTACGTCTACAAGGTCTACAAGGTCCTCGACCAGACCTCGAAGTACAACGTCGCGGTGACCGACCAGGTCCCCAAGGAGTCCGGCAAGACCAAGCCGGGCCGCTACATCACGCTCACCACCTGCACGCCCGTCTACACCTCGCTCTACCGCTACGTGGTCTGGGGCCAGCTGGTGCGCACGCAGAAGGTCGACCCGCAGCGCACCCCGCCGGCAGAGCTGAAGTGACGCGGCGGTAGCCGGACACGACGCAGGGCCCGCAGGCGGGAAGCCTGCGGGCCCTGCGTCGTCGTTCGCCGTGCTTGCCTGCGCCGTTCTCAGTGGCCGCCGAAGCCGTTGCCTCCGCCCACCGCGGTGAGGGTCACCGGCTGCCCCTCCTGGAGCTGGGTGCCCGCCCCCGGGTCGACCTGGAAGACCTTGGCGTTGTCGTCGGCCTGGTTGCCCGTCATGTCGACCGCGGTGATCTGCAGGTTCAGGTTCAGCGCCTGGAGTTCCTGCTTGGCCTGACCGACGGTCTTGCCCGCCAGGTCGCCCGGCATGGTCGCCGGCGGCTGCTGGCTCTGCTGCGGCCCCGAGGAGACGGTCAGCACGATCGCGGTGTCCAGCGACTGCTCACCCGCGTTCGGATCGGGTGTCTGGCTGATGACGCTGCCCTGGGGCGTCTCGTCGGACGGCTGGTCGGTGCCCCGGGTGATGTTCGTGAAGCCCTGCGCCTTGAGCGCGCTGACCGCCTGGTCGTAGGTGTCGCCCTTGACGTTGGTCGGGGTGACCTTCTTCGGCTGGACCGCGACGGTCAGGGTGATGGTGGAGCCCTTGGCGACCTTGGTGCCGCCCTTCGGGTTCTGGCTCAGGACGGTGCCGGCGTCCACGGTGGTGGACGTCTGGGTCTTCTGCTCGACCTGGAAGCCCTGCTTGGTCAGCTCGGTGTTCGCGTCGTCGAACTTGTCGTTGGTCACATCCGGCACCGCGATCGGTGCGGAGCCCTTCGACAGGTTGACGGTGACCGTCTTGTCCGACGGGATCTCGGAGTCGGCCTTCGGGTCCTGCTGGCAGACCAGGTTCTTGTCGACGTTCGGGCAGAAGACCGCCGGGCCCTTGACCAGCTTGATGCCGACGTTGTCCGCCTTGGCCTGCGCGTCGGTCATCGAGATGTTGGTGAAGTCCGGCACGGTGCCACCGTTCTGGGCGTGCCCGCCGAACAGCGACTTGCCGAGGAAGATCGCGCCGATCAGCACCAGCACCGCGGCCACGACCAGCAGCACCGTGGAGGTGTTGCTGGACTTCTTCTGGCGCCGCCGGTCCGGGCGGTCCTCGTAGCCATAGCCGCCGTCGTCGTCGCGGGCCGGCGGCAGCATCGAGGTCTGCGGGTCGGTCTGCGGCGGCATCGCGGTGGTGGCCGCGGTGTCGCCGTACTGGTGCGGGTAGCCGTAGCCGGCCGCGCCCATCATGGCGGTGGCGCCGACCGGCTGGCCGTCCAGCGCCGCCTCCACGTCGGCCCGCATCTCGTCGGCCGACTGGTAGCGGTAGTCCGGGTCCTTGGTCAGCGCCTTCAGCACGATGGCGTCCATCGCCGGGGTGACCTCGGGGTCGTACACCGACGGCGGCTGCGGCTCCTCGCGCACGTGCTGGTACGCCACCGCGACCGGCGAGTCGCCGACGAACGGCGGCCGGACGGTCAGCAGCTCGTACAGCAGGCAACCCGTCGAGTACAGGTCGGAGCGCGCGTCGACCTGCTCGCCCTTGGCCTGCTCGGGCGAGAGGTACTGCGCGGTGCCGATCACCGCGGCGGTCTGGGTCATGGTCATGCCGGACTCGCCCATCGCGCGGGCGATGCCGAAGTCCATGACCTTGACCTGGCCGGTGCGGGTCAGCATCACGTTCGCGGGCTTGATGTCGCGGTGCACGATGCCGGCCCGGTGGCTGTACTCCAGGGCCTGCAGGATGCCGACGGTCATTTCCAGCGAGCGCTCCGGCAGCAGCTTGCGCCCGGAGTGCAGCAGCTCGCGCAGGGTGGAGCCGTCGACGTACTCCATCACGATGTACGGGATGGAGACCCCGTCGACGTAGTCCTCACCGGTGTCGTACACGGCGACGATCGAGGGATGGTTCAGAGAAGCGGCCGACTGGGCCTCACGGCGGAACCGGGCCTGGAAGGACGGATCACGGGCGAGGTCCACCCGTAGCGTCTTCACGGCAACGGTACGGCCGAGGCGCGTGTCGTGGGCGAGGTACACCTCGGCCATGCCACCGCGGCCGAGCACCGAGCCCAGCTCGTACCGGCCGCCGAGGCGACGCGGCTCTTCCATAGCTCTGCCCTCTCCTCAATCCCGCTGTCCCAAGCTCAACCCGACATGTGAACCTGTGCCCTACGCCTGCTCGGAGATACGCTACCGGGCGCGCGGCGCGCACATTCGGCTCAGCGGTCCGCTGATATCCGACCGGTATCTGGCTGCGACCCAATCCGGACGTGACGTGTCTCTCACTTGTTGAGCACCGCTTCCATGACGTCCTTGGCGATCGGAGCGGCGAAGCCGCCACCGGAGACGTCGTCGTGATTGGCGGCGGCGTCCTCGACCACGACCGCCACGGCGACCGGCGATCCCTGGTCGGTCATCGCGTAGGAGACGAACCAGGCGTACGGCGTGCCCTGGTTGTTGATGCCGTGCTGTGCGGTACCGGTCTTGCCGCCCACCTTGACGCCGGGGATCTTGGCGTTGGTGCCGGTACCCGAGTCGACGACGGTCTCCATCATGGACTGGAGCTTCTGCGCGTTCTCCGCCGACAGCGGCTGGCTCATCTGCTTGGGGCTGGTCTGCGCGATGGTGCTCAGGTTCGGCGCGACCAGCTTGTCGACCTCGTACGGCTGCATCAGCTTGCCGTTGTTCGCGATCGCGGAGGCGACCATCGCCATCTGCAGCGGGGTGGCCGTGGTGTCGAACTGGCCGATCGAGGACTGCGCGACGTGGTCGGGGCTCATCTCGGTGTCGAAGTTGCTGGCGTCCGCGCGGACCGGGACGAACTGCTCCTTGTTGAAGCCGAACTGCTGGGCCTCGTCGACCATGTCCTTGAGCCCCACCTCGGCGCCGAGCTTGCCGAAGACGCTGTTGCACGAGTACCTCAGCGCCTTGCGCAGGGACGCGTTCTTGCAGGGGATGTTGCCCTCGTTCGGCAGCGGGGTGGTGGTGCCCGGCAGGATGTACGGGTCCGGGGAGTTCGTGTCCTTGTCGATGTCGCTGACCTTGCCGTTCTGCAGCGCCGCGGCCGCGGTGACCAGCTTGAACGTCGAGCCGGGCGGGTAGGTCTGGCGCAGCGCCCGGTTCAGCGTCGGGTCGTTCGGGTCGTTCTTCTTCGCGACCGCGTTCCAGTTCTTCTCGTCGGTCAGCGAGTTGCCCGCGAAGGAGCCGGGGTCGTACGACGGGGTGCTGGCCATCGCGAGGATCGCGCCGGTGCGCGGGTCGAGCGCCACCACGGCGCCCTTCTTCTTGCCGAGCCCGTTGTACGCGGCGGCCTGCGCCTTGGCGTTCAGCGTGGTCACCACGTTGCCGCCCTGCTTCTGCTTGCCGGTGAGCAGGTCGACGGTGCGGTTGAAGAAGAGCCGGTCGTCGTCGCCGGTGAGGAACTTGTCCTCCACGCCCTCCAGCATGGTGGTGCTGTACGCCTGCGAGGCGTACCCGGTCACCGGCGCCCACATCGGGCCGTCGGTGAAGGTCTGCTTGTACTTGAAGTCGCTGCCGGTGGTCGTGGTGTGCCCGGTGATGGCCTTGCCGTCCACGATGATGTCGCCGCGCGGCTGGGCGAACTGGTTGATCGCCACCCGCCGGTTGTGCGGGTCGCTGGAGAGCTGGCCGGCCTGGACGTACTGCACGTAGTTCACGCGCGCGAGCAGGGCGAGGACGAGGAGGCCGCAGAAGACCGCGACCCGTCGCAGGGGCTTGTTCACTGGCTGCGCACCACCTGGGTCGCTTCGGCATCGGGAGAGGGGGCTGGGCTCGGCGCCGGGCGCCGGGCGGTGTCGCTGATTCTCAGCAGCAGCGCGACCAGCGCCCAGTTGGCGATCACCGAGGAGCCGCCCTGGGCGAGGAACGGCATGGTCATACCGGTCAGCGGGATGAGCCCGGTGACGCCGCCGGCGACCACGAAGACCTGGAGCGCGAAGCCGCCGGACAGGCCGACCGCGAGCAGCTTGCCGAACGGGTCGCGGGCGGCCAGCGCGGTGCGCAGGCCGCGCTCGATCAGCAGCCCGTACAGCAGCAGGATGGCCATCACGCCGGCCAGGCCCAGTTCCTCGCCGACGGTCGCGAGGATGTAGTCGCTCTTCGGGGCGATGCCGCCGATCAGCCGGCTGTAGCCCTCGCCGAGGCCGGAGCCGAACAGGCCGCCGGAGCCGAAGGCGTAACGGGACTGGGCGGTCTCGGTGACGCCGCCGTTCTGGAGGGCGAGCGGGTGCAGCCACTCCTGGACGCGGACCTTGACGTGCGCCTCGGTGGAGCCGACCACGACGGCGCCGCCCGCGCTGAGCAGCAGGCCGAAGACGATCCAGCTGGTCCGCTCGGTGGCCACGTAGAGCATGATCACGAAGAGGCCGAAGAAGAGCAGCGAGGTGCCCAGGTCGGTCTCGAAGACCAGGATCATCAGGCTGAGCGCCCAGATCACCAGGATCGGGCCGAGGTCGCGGCCGCGCGGCAGGTACAGGCCCATGAAGCGGCGGGAGGCGAGCGCGAGGGCGTCGCGCTTGACCATCAGGTAGCCGGCGAAGAAGACCGCGATCACGATCTTGGCGAACTCGCCCGGCTGGAGCGAGCCGACACCGGGGATGGTGATCCAGATCCGGGCGCCGTAGACCGCCGGGAAGAAGATCGGCGCGATCAGCAGGGCGAGCGCGACGATCATCGAGATGTAGGTGTACCGCTGCAGGATGCGGTGGTCCTTGAGGAAGACCAGGACGATGGCGAAGAGCGCCACTCCCAGCGCCGACCACATCAGCTGCTTGGGGGCCATCGGGCCGCCGAGTTGGGCGGTGGTGATGGAGGGTTCCTGGTCCAGCCGCCAGATGAGTACCAGGCCGAGGCCGTTGAGGAGGGTCGCGATCGGCAGCATCAGCGGGTCGGCGTAGGGCGCGAACTTCCGCACGAGCAGGTGCGCTATGCCCGCGATGCAGCCCAGGCCGAGGCCGTACTCCGCCAGGCTCGCGGGCACCGAGCCGTGCTTGGCGAGCCCGGCGTCGGCGTAGGCGAAGACGGGGATCGCCACTGCGAAGAGCAGCATGGCCAGTTCGGTGTTGCGGCGGTTGGGCGCGCCGATCGACGTGATCGTCGTGGTGTTGCTGGCGCTCATGACGAGCCGAACCTTCCTGCTGCTTTCCGTACCGGCACTACTGCTGGTCCGTGCTGCACTGCCCGGCCAGCTTCTTCTCGTCGGGCGTCAGCGTCGGACCGGGAGCGGGGGTCGGGGTGGTGGTGACCTTCTTCCCGCCCTGCTGCTTGCCTTCGGAGTTGCCGGCGGCACCGCCGGAGCCGACCGAGTTCTCCGCGTTCTTCGCGGCGTTCTTCGCCTTGTCGGCCACGCTCTGGGCGTCGGCGACCTTCTTGCACACCCCCGCCTGCTGGGCGAGTTCGTCGGCCTTGTCGTTCGCCTGCCCGAGGCTGCTGGTGGCGATGGTGTCCTGCACCTGCTTGCGCTGGTACGACGGCAGGTACTTCAGCGGGATGTCCGCGCGGTCGTGGTGCACCTTGGACAGGCTGAGCCCGACGAGCTTCTGGTCGATGCCCTGGTAGACCGCGACGTGGTCGCCCTTGGCGCCCACGTAGTACTGGGTCTGGGTCCAGGAGTACGCCGCGTACAGGCCGCCGGCCACCACGGCCAGCACCACCAGGGTGATCAGGCTGCGCTTGGGCCACTTGCGCGCGGCGGGCTTGTCGAGGTCGGCCTCGTCGTAGCCGCCGAAGGCGCCGAGCGGGGCGCCGGGCACCGGGTCGCCGCTGCCGGGCGGCCCGAACGCGCCGGACGGGCCGGCCTGGTGCGGGGTGCGGCCCAGCTCGGAGGCGCGGCCGGCCGGGGTGTCCAGGTGCCGCGGGTCGTTGGGCTGCGACTGGTGTTCGGCGACCGCGCCGACCACCACCGGGGTGTCGTTGAGCTGGGCGGCCTGGGTGTCGCCGTCGTCGGTGTCCAGCACGTCCGCGACGATGCAGGTGATGTTGTCGGGGCCGCCGCCGCGCAGGGCGAGCTGGATCAGCTCCTGCACGGTCTCGTGCGGGGCCTGGTAGCCGCCGAGGGTGTCCTCCATCGTCTGATGGCTGACCACCCCGGACAGGCCGTCCGAGCAGATCAGGTAGCGGTCGCCGACCCGCACCTCGCGGATGGACAGGTCGGGTTCGACCCGCTCGCCGCTGCCGAGCGCGCGCATCAGCAGCGAGCGCTGCGGGTGGGTGGTGGCCTCTTCCTCGGTGATCCGGCCCTCGTCCACCAGCCGCTGCACCCAGGTGTGGTCCTGGGTGATCTGGGTGAGGACGCCGTCCCGCAGCAGGTACGCGCGGGAGTCACCGACATGCACCAGGCCGAGCCGCTGCCCGGTCCACAGCAGGGCGGTGAGCGTGGTGCCCATGCCCTCCAGTTGCGGGTCCTCCTCGACCATGTGCAGCAACTGGTCGTTGGCCCGCTGCACGGCGGTGCCGAGGGAGGTGAGGATGTCCGAGCCGGGGATGTCGTCGTCGAGCGTGACGATGGAGGAGATCACCTCGGAGGAGGCGACTTCGCCGGCGGCCTGGCCGCCCATGCCGTCGGCGATCGCGAGCAGACGGGGGCCGGCGTAGCCGGAGTCCTCGTTCCCCTCGCGGATCATGCCCTTGTGTGAACCGGCGGCGAAACGCAGGCTCAATGACATGCGTACCTCCCCCGTCGGTTCCGGGTACATCCGCACGCTGCCCACCCTCTCGCTCGCGCGTCGTGGCTTCGCTGCCCCATTGTGCGACTACTTCCGCAGCTCGATGACGGTCTTGCCGATGCGGATCGGCGCGCCCAGCGGGACCGGGGTGGGCGTGGTCAACCGGTTACGGTCCAGATAGGTGCCGTTGGTGGAACCCAGGTCCTCGACGATCCACTGGCCGTCGGTGTCCGGGTAGATCCTGGCATGCCTGCTGGACGCGTAGTCGTCATCGAGCACAATCGTCGAGTCATGCGCTCGGCCCAGGGTGATGGTCTGGCCCTGGAGTGCCACTGTGGTGCCGGCCAGCGAACCCTCGGCGACCACCAGTTTGGTGGGGGCGCCGCGTCGCTGGCGGTTGTTCTGCGGCTGCTGGCGGGGCTGCTGCACCTGCTGCTGGCGCTGCTGCGGCGGGCGGGACCGGTCGTCGGCCCGGCGCGCGCCGCGCTGGGTCACCCGGGTCCCGAACAGGTCGCTCCGGATGACCTGGACCGCGACGATGACGAACAGCCACAGCACGGCGAGGAAACCCAACCGCATGACCGTCAGGGTCAGCTCTGACATTGCCCCCGCTTCACCCTTCGGCTTGCCTGTACACGATGGTGGTGCTCCCCACGACAATGCGGGAGCCGTCGCGGAGCGTAGCGCGCTGGGTGTGCTGTCCGTCCACCACGATGCCGTTTGTCGACCCGAGGTCCTGTACGACGGAGGGGGTGCCGACCCGGATTTCGCAGTGCTTGCGCGATACGCCCGGGTCGTCCACGCGCACGTCGGCCTCGGTGGAACGGCCGAGCACGAGGGTGGCGCGGGAGATCTGGTGGCGGGTGCCGTTGATCTCCACCCAGCGCCGGGTGGCGGCCGCGGGGGAGCCGGCCGGTACGCCGGTGCCGGGCAGCCGGGTCACCGGGGCGGCGCCGCCCGGCGGCGGCGCGGCGGGCATCGGCGGCGGGCCGGCCGGGCGCTGCGGCGGGCCGTGCCGGTCGGGGGCGGGCCGGGCCGGCCGCGGCTGCTGCGGCGGGTACGGCTGCGGGGCGGGCGGCTGCTGGTACGACGGCTGCGGCCGGCCGGCGGGCGGCTGGTGGCCCTGCGGCGCCTGCGCGTGCTGGGACTCGCTGGACGCCAGGGTGCGGCTGCGCACCCGGTACAGCCCGGTGTCCAGGTCGTCGGCCCGCTCCAGGTGCACCTTGATGGTGCCCATGAACGTGTAGCGCTGCTGCTTGGCGTAGTCCTTGACCATCCCGGCGAGCTCGTCGCCGAGTTGGACCGCGTACGGGCTCAGCCGTTCGTAGTCGGGGGCGCTCAGTTCGACGATGAAGTCGTTGGGCACCACGGTGCGGTCGCGGTTCCAGATCGTCGCGTTGTTGTCGCACTCACGCTGCAGCGCGCCCGCGATCTCCACGGGCTGCACCTCGCTCTTGAAGACCTTGGCGAAGGTGCCGTTCACCATGCCCTCAAGTCGCTGCTCGAAACGCTTCAGCACACCCACCGGGCACCTCCCTCCTCCGGATCGTCCGTCGGCTCGTTTCCGATACTGCTTACTGATCGTATCCACGCGTGGGAAAAACCGGCGGTTCCCCGATCTTGCTCGGGTGGTCAGTGTCAACCCTCACACCGTGCCGCGCCTGCCGTCCTCCTACCCACTGCGATGGTAGATGGGGCGGCTGTACGCGGTCCGGGGTTCCGGCCGTACCCACCAGTGTCCCCAGTGTCCCGCACCGGCGGGCTCCACCACACCGCCTTCCCTCCGGGCGTGTGCCACCACCGGGCGCCCCGAAACGGATGTGATTGCACCGCACGCGCCGTGCTAATCTTCTGCATGTCGGACGGGGCTCCCGCACCACCAAGACCTACAGGTCCAGGGCAGTGTGAGAATCCCAACGACAACACCCATGCGCGGGTGGCGGAATAGGCAGACGCGCTGGATTCAGGTTCCAGTGCCCGAAAGGGCGTGGGGGTTCAACTCCCCCCTCGCGCACACAGACGAGACGGTCGGCATCGTGGTCACGATGCCGACCGTCTCGCGTTGTGCCGGGGCGATCCGCCGCCGCGGCCCGCTGCCGTCACCGGCTCCGGGTGAGCGTGATCACAGTCGCGGGCCGGGCCCGCGCCGGGGCGGATCAGGGAGCGCGGTCACGAGTCGCCGGACAGGCCCGCCCAGACCGCGGCCTCGTCCGGGGTGAGCGGGACCTGCGGGCACAGGCGCTCCGGGTGCCCAGCGGGAGGGGCGAGCAACAGGCCCTTCGCCGGCGGCGCGGCGGCGGCCAGCGAGTCGAGCTGCACCGGCAGCAGCCGGACCGCCACGTCGACGGCGCCGGCCCGTACGAAGAGGTCGCGCAGCCGGCGCGCCACCCACGGGTTGGGCACGTGGTCGCTCCACCAGTGCACGATCCGCCGGGCGCCGCCGTCGGCGCCGGAGCCCGGTCGGCGCGGCGCGCCAGGTCTCGCGTTGACAGCCACGGAGAGCGTGGAACACTATTAGATAGCTCGCTATGTAAATGGCGATCTGCCTACGACTCGGCCGCGACCCTCGATCGACGGCTGAGCCGACTTCGGGGGAAGAAGGAACCATGAAGGACCCTGTCCGAACCGACGGCACCGGCACCCGCACCCGCCAGCGCGGGCACATCTCGGTCCTGATCGCGTGCGGGGACCCGCTGAACCGGGCCGGGCTCGCCGCCGCCCTGGACCGCGAGGACGGCATCCGCGTGGTGGGCTGCGCACCGCACCCGCACCAGTTGGCCCGCCACGTCCGGCGCGGGGTGCCGGACGTGGTGGTGCTGCCCGACGACGCCGACCTGGTGCCCGCGGCGCACGCGCTGGCCGGCTGCCCGGTGATGCCGCACATCATCGCGGTCGCGATGTCCGGCGACGCCGAGCGGCACCGCGAGCAGGCCCGGCCGGCCGAGCACGCCCGTGTCTGCGGCGTCACCGTCAACCTCGCCGAGCCGGCCACCCTCGCGCCGGCCGTCCGGCTGCTCGGGTCGGGCTACCAGGTGGCCGAGGCGTGGCCCGCGGCCGGCCGGCCCACCCCCGGTGCCGCGATCCGGCTGCGCCAGGCGTTCAACCGGCTGACCTGGCGCGAGATCGAGGTGGTGCACCTGATGGCACGCGGCTGGACCAACGCCGAGATCGCCGACGTCCTGATGCTCAGCGGGGCCACGGTCAAGACCCACGTGCACAACGTGATCGGCAAGCTCGCCCTGCGCAATCGCATCGACGTGATCACCATGGCCTATGCCAGCGGATTCGTCCGCCCGGTCTTCTTCCCCGGAGCGGCCGGCACCTCCTACGCCCTGGTCGGCAGGCCGGCCTGACCCCGTATCCGGCCTGAGCCCGTATCCGGCCTGAGCCCGTACCCGGCCTGAGCCCGTACCCGACACGGCCCCGCAACCCAGAAGGAGTCACGATGTCAGACACAGCCACCGCCAGGCCGGCGGTGTCCCCGTTCCTGAAGTTCGGCAACCGGATGATGGAGGTCTTCCACGCCATCGGACTGCCGGTTGGCCCGATGCACCTGCTGCGGGTCAAGGGCCGGAAGTCGGGGCGGGAGTTCACCAACCCCGTCGCACCCGTGAAGGTCGGCGGCGAGCAGTACATCCTCCAGGCGTTCCCGCAGTCCGACTGGGTGAAGAACGTCCGCGCCGCGGGCGAGGGGACGCTGGTGCGCGGACGCCGGGCGCGGCACGTCAAACTCGTCGAGGTGCCCGAGCCGGAGCGCGCGGCGATCGTCCGGGAGTTCCCCACCCAGGTGCCGATGGGCGCCGGGATCTTCGTGAAGAACGGGGTCGTGGCCGACAAGAGCCCGGAGAGCTTCGCGCGCGCGGCCCTGCAGATCCCGGTCTTCCGGGTCGTCCCGGTGCGCTGAACCGGGACCGGCCGCACCGGGACCCGGCTGGACCGGAACCCGGCCGCACCGGGAGCCGGCCGCCGCGCGCGGTCGAGCCGCCGTCAGGCGAGGTACGCCCCGACGATGGCGGCGGCGAAGCCGACCAGCGCGATGGCGGTGCGGCTCCGGTTGGACCGTGCCCATCCGCACCGTGTCGCCGGCCTGGTCCAGCAGCAGGGAGTTGAGCTCCGAGCGGCGCAGCGCCACCGCGGGGGCGCCTATCCGCCGGGACTCCGGTGCGATCGCCCAGCGGGCCAGGGTGCGGCCGCGCGCGGAGCGGAACTCGTGGAAGAGGATCTCCGAGCTGACCTTGGCGACCGGCTCGGCGAGCCCCACTTGCCGCAACGCCACGAAGGCGTTGTGCCACAGCACGAACCCGCCGCCGGTCAGCAGCCGGTTCGGCTCGGTCCTGCGCTCCAGGACGGTCACCTCGACACCGGCCCGGCGCAGGCCGATCGCGGTGGTCAGGCCGCCGATCCCGGCTCCGACCACGACGGCTTTCTTGATGGGCATGGGTACTCCCCAGGTGTGGGCGGCCCGCGCGGGCCGGTCGGCTGCTCCGGTCACGGCGTCAGGGGTGCCGTCCGAGGGAGCGCTCCGCAGTTCGGTGGCGTCCGACTCGGCCCAGATGTCGGAGACGAGCCCGCTGTCCTCCGGGGACACTCACGACAGCCCCCTGGTTGCCCGATCCTCAATTGCTTGATTGGAAGGGTCAACCGCTCCCACCGAGCCGTATGCCTGCGGGTATAAGTTTCCTGGTGGTGGCCGACGAGCGGAGGTAAGAGCGTGGCGAGGCAGTCGAAGGCGCCGGGTGAACCGTCGCCGTCCGAGGCCGGCCCGGTGTGGCTGCGCCAGAGCATCGCCCCCAAGCTGAGGCTGGTCGCCAAGGAGAGCCGCACCTTCTTCGAGGAGGAGCTGAGCCAGTCCGGGGCCACCTTCGCCACATGGACGACGCTCGCCACCCTCAAGTTGGAGGGCCCGATGATCCAGCGGGCGCTGGCGAAGTTCCTCAGCATCGAGGGACCGACCCTCTCCCGGCACCTGGAGGCGATGGAGCGGCGCGGCCTGGTCGCCAGGAACCGTGAGGGCAGCGACCGCAGGGCGGCCACCGTGGCGTTGACGCCCGAGGGCGAGCAGATGTGCACGGCGATCGAGGCGGTCGCCCTCAAGAGCCAGGAGCAGATGCTGGCGGGCCTGAGCGGCGACGACATCCAGCTGCTCGGCACACTGCTGGACCGCATCCTGGCCAACGTGACCTCGCGCTGACCGGGCCGACCGGCCCGTCGCGTGCGGCGCGACGCGGCCGGTCGGCCCGGCCGGGGAGGTCCGTGGCCACCGCTCGGTCCCCGGTCGCCGCTCAGTCCGTGGCCGCGGAGCGCAGCAGCCGCAGCGCGCTGGAGGGGCAGAGGTCCACGGCCTCGCGGATGGCGTCCTCGTGCGCGGGGCCGGGCTGCTCGTCCAGCACCACCGCGACGCCCTCCTCGTCCTGGTCGAAGACCTCCGGCGCCGCCAGCACGCACTGCCCCGCCCCCACGCAGTGTTCGGCGCGCAGTTCGATCCGGAGCCGCGGCACCTCGGTGCCGGCCTGGTCCTGCTGCGCGGTCATGAGCGGCCTCCCCAGGTGACAGGCACTTCGTTGACGCCCTGCACGGTGCCGCCGTCACGCGGCCTGAGCCGGTCGACGTCCACCGCGAGCCGCAGGCCCGGAAGCCGCTCGATCATCCCCGGTCCCGGCTTGACCAGGTAGTCAGAGATCATCTCGTCGAAGTAGATGCTCAGTTCGCCCACCGCCTGGAGCGCCTGCTCCGGGCTGTCGGCCTGCACCAGGTTCTGGCTGGACTCCTGGAAGAAGAGGTGGTCGGCACAGGGCACGCCGAGCACCTCGCAGATCACCCGGGAGGGCACCGGCAGCGAGAACGCGGGGACCAGCCGCCCGGCGGTTGGTAGGGGCAGGTTCTGTCCTGCGGGAAGGGCGCTGCCTCCCGCGCCGTGGGCGTGGTCGCGGTCTCGCTCATGCAATCCCCTTGGACGGTGTCGGGTCATCGGACGGTTCGGGCGGTGGGACGCGGCGGTGCGCGGGCTCGGTCGGTGTGCTCAGCCGGTGCCGGAGCCGCCGTTCCAGCGGGTGTTCGACGAAGCGGTAGAAGAAGGCCGAGACAGCCACGGTGATCGCCAGGGCGAGGACCGCGTAGCCGGTGTACGACGCCTTGGGCGCCAGCGGGTCGGTGAAGAAGTCGGCCACCTGGCGCCCGGGGTTGGCCGCCAGGGCGAGCGGCAGCAGCACGGTGAACTGGAAGAGGTAGAAGGCGTACGACCACTGGCCCAGCCGGACCAGCGGCCGGCCGCGCAGGAAGGACGGGCCGCCGGACAGGTCCTGCTGGGCCAGGGCGGCGACGAGCAGCGCGAAGAAAAGCACGAAGCCGGAGAGCACGAAGAACAGGGAGACGCCCGACTCGCCGAGCGAGAACAGGCCCCGGGTGTGCGGCAGCGGCATCAGGATGCCGACGTGGGAGAGGAAGACGCCCAGCGTGGCGAACCAGCGGATGCCGGTCAGCGAGTCCAGGCGGGCTCCCCGGATCGTGGCCGCGCGGGCCTCGGCGCTGGACTCCAGGACCGGCGTGCGCTTCATACGACCCCTGCCTCACGGGTGCGGGCGGTGCGGCTGCGCCCGGGCGGCGCGGGGCCCATCTCAGCGAAGACCGATGAAGCGAGTGTCAAGCGGGTGAAAAGGCCGCCGGCCCGGTGGCCGCGGGCGGCGCGGTGGGGGCCGGTGCGGAACGCGGCCGGAGGCGGAGCCCTGTCGGACGCATCGGTGGCACCGGGGCGGGAACCCGTGCAGGGTGGTGTCCGTTGGACGGATTGGGCAAAGCAATCGTCAAGCGGCGCGGCCCGCGCCGAACCGAGCAGGGAGATCCAGCATGGGTGTCAGCCTCTCCAAGGGCGGCAATGTCTCGCTGACGAAGGAGGCCCCCGGACTCACGGCGGTCACCGTCGGCCTGGGGTGGGACGTAAGGACCACCACCGGCAGCGACTTCGACCTCGACGCGAGTGCGCTGCTGCTCGACGCCTCCGGCAAGGTCGTGTCGGACAAGCACTTCGTCTTCTTCAACAACCTCAAGAGCCCGGACGGCTCCGTCGAGCACACCGGCGACAACCTCACCGGTGAGGGCGAGGGCGACGACGAGTCGATCAAGGTCAATCTCGCCACCGTTCCGGCCGAGGTGGACAAGGTCGTCTTCCCGGTCTCGATCTACGAGGGCGAGACCCGGCAGCAGAGCTTCGGCCAGGTGCGCAACGCGTTCATCCGCGTGGTGAACCAGGCGGGCGGCGCGGAGATCGCCCGCTACGACCTCACCGAGGACGCCTCCACCGAGACCGCGATGGTCTTCGGTGAGCTGTACCGGAACGGTGCGGAGTGGAAGTTCCGCGCGGTGGGCCAGGGGTACGCCTCGGGCCTGCGCGGCATCGCCCAGGACTTCGGCGTCAACCTCTGACGAGGCTGGTGCCGAGGGACTGACGGGTTCCCGGCGGGGCCTTCACGAGGTCCCACCGGCCACCGCTCCAGCGGTCCGGCAGAAGCAGATCGCGGGGTCGCGGTCACCGGTTGTTCGCACACCGGTGACCGCGACCCCGCTTGCGCGTGGCGCCCACCGCCCCTGACGGCGCGGGCACCCCGGCCGCGAGCTACGCCGCGAAGCGCGCCGCGAGCGCCTTCGCCTTCTCCGTCGCGTCCTCGTGCGCCTTGGCCCGCGAGGCGTCGGCCGCGTCGACGAGCGAGGCCATCGCCGGGTTGACCCGGGCCAGGGTCAGCTCGGGGATGATGAAGTCGACGTCCAGCGAGAGCATCCCGGTCAGCACCTTCTCCAGGTACGTGGTCAGGAACTCGTAGCTCTCGCGCGGCGTGCCCGGCCCGTAGCCGCCACCGCGCGCGGCCACCACCGTGGTGGGCTTGCCGGCCACCGAGCCGCCCTCGCCCGCGGTCCTGCCGACCATGATCACCTGGTCCAGCCACGCCTTGAGGCTGGACGGGATCGTGAAGTTGTACATCGGGGTGCCGATGAGGATCGCGTCCGCCTGCTCCAGCTCGTCGGCGAGTTCGGCGCGCAGCGCGGCCGCGGCGGCCTGCTCCGGCGTGTGCGACTCGGCCGGGACGTTGGTGCTGATGATGCCGTCGGCGGTCAGGTGCGGAAGCGGGTGGGCGGCGAGGTCGCGGTAGACGACGGTGCCGCCGGGGTGCTGGGCCTCCCACTCCTTGCGGAAGGTCGCAGTGACCTCGCGGGATATGGAGGAGTCCTGGAAGGCGGACGAGTCGATGTGCAGCAGAGTGGCCATGGGGGTTGAGCCTCTTCGTCGTAAAGGGGGGACAGGGGCGGGGGAGTAGCGCGCGGCACGGCGCTCCGACGACGTTCTCCGACGTCAGCACCGCCGCAAGTTCGTACGTAGCTATTTTTAACACAGAGACTTACTTTTTTGCAGCACTACCCCGCCGACGGAGTACGCTGTGTTCATGGAACGGGGACAGCAAGTGCGCCCGGGTACTCCCTGTCGGGGCGTGGATGTGGCCCTGACCAGGGTTTTCGAGCTGTTCGGCAAGCGATGGACCGGCTTGATCGTGGCCGTGCTCACACACCGCCCCGCGTACTTCGCCGAGATCCGCCGTGCCATTCCCCGGATCAGCGAGCGCATGCTCTCCGACCGGTTGACCGAACTCGCCGACGCGGGCCTGGTGGTCCGCGAGGTCGATCCGGGTCCGCCGCTGCGGGTCAGCTACGGGCTGACCGAGGCGGGGCTGGCCATCCGCCCGGCGCTGGGCGAGCTGACCCGGTGGGCCGAGAAGTACCTGCCGGACGTGCCCTGCACCGAGCCGGACCCGGTCGCCGCGGATGCGGTGGACGGGATGGGCGCCGTGGGGACGGTCGGCGCGGTGGCGGACTCGGGCGAGTGCGCCGCGGGGTGAACCCGGGCCGATGTGCCGCCGCGTGAACGCGGGGCGCCGCCGGGTCGGCTACGACTGCGTCGCCGCGTCCTCGTTGTAACGCACCAGGTAGTCGGCGAACCGGGCCAGGTCCGCCGGGTCCCACGCCGACAGGCGCTCCTTGAACGTCTCCTGCCGCCGTACCCGTGCCGCCGCCAGGGTCTCCACGCCGTGCGGTGCGAGGTGCAGCACCTGGACCCGGTGGTCGGTCGGGTCGGTCCGCCGTTCCAGGAAGCCGTCCCGCTCCAGGGCCGCCACCTGGCGGCTGACCGTCGACTTGTCCAGCAGGTAGTGCGCGGCGAGGTCGGTCGCCCGGCAGCCCTGCTGCTCCTCCAGGTGCGCGAGGATGGTGTACGCCACCAGGGACAGTTCGGGGTGCATGCGCGCGGCGGTGGCGCGCGCCCGCCGGGCGAACGCGGTCAGCTCGCGCTGGATGGTCTCCAGCGACGCGACGGCCTCGGCCGGCCGGGCGGGGGTCGCTGCTGCTGACATCGCGGTCACGCTCCTGCCTGGTACGGCCGCGATCGCGAGTGATCGGCAGCGCAAGAGTTGTATATTACAACGATATCAGGAGGGCAGCGGCAGCTCGAACCACACCACCTTGCCGACCGCCTTCCGGCTGGTCCCCCAGCGCCGCGACAGGTTCGAGACCAGCGCCAGCCCGCGTCCCCGCACGTCGTCCGCCTCGGCGCGGCGCAGTTGCGGCAGGTTGTGGTTGTCGTCGCTCACCTCGACCAGCAGCTTGCCGACCCGCATCAGGCGCAGCTCGACCTCGTAGGAGGCGGCCTTGATCGCGTTGGTCACCAGCTCGCTGACCAGCAGTTCCGCCACGTCGCCGAGGTGTTCCAGGCCCCACTCGGCGAGTTGGCGGCGGGTCAGCTCGCGGGCCCTGGCCACCTCGGTGTAGTCGATCAGCAGGGTCCAGCGGACCACGTCGCGCGGGGCGACGCCCTCGAAGCGGGCGACGAGCAGGGCCACGTCGTCCCTGCGGTCGTCGGAGTGCACCCGGGCGAGTATCTGCGCGCACACCTCCTCGGGGGACTGCTGCGGCTCGATCACGTTGGCGCACAGGGCCGCGAGCCCGGCGTCGATGCCCTGCCCGCGCACCTCGACCAGCCCGTCCGTGCACAGCACCAGCCAACTGCCGTCCGGCGCCGGGATCTCCACGGTCTCGAACGGCACCCCGCCCACCCCGATGGGCGCTCCGCCGGGGATGCGCAGCAGTTCGCCGTGGCCGTCGGAGCCGGCCAGCACCGGCGGGATGTGGCCGGCGTTGGCGAGGGTGAGGGTGCGGTGGATCGGGTCGTACACCGCGTAGACGCAGGTGGCGAGGTGTTCGGTGCCCAGGCGGTGGGCGAGGTTGTCGAGGTGGCGCAGCAGCTGCGCGGGCGGCAGGTCGAGTCCGGCCATGGTGATCACGGCGGTACGGAACTGCCCCATCACGGCGGCCGCCTGCAGTCCGTGGCCCATCACGTCGCCGACGATCAGCGCCACCCGGCCGCCGGGCAGCTGGATCGCGTCGAACCAGTCGCCGCCGACCTGTGCCTGCCGGTCCCCCGGCATGTAGTGGTGCGCGATGCGCACGCCGGGGATGCGGGGCGGCCGGGTCGGCATCATCGAGCGCTGCAGGGTGGCGGCGGCGCGCGACTCCTGGCGGTGCAGCCGGGCGTTGTCGATGTGCACGGCGCCGCGCGCGACCACCTCGCCGGCGGTGGCCGCGTCCCGGGCGTCGAAGGGGCGGCGGCCGGGCCCCCGCAGGAAGTAGACCCGGCCGAGCACGGTGCCGCGGGCGGTCAGCGGCGCCACGATCAGGGAATGGCCGGCCATCAGCGGGCCGAGCGCCGGAACCCCGAAGTCGAGTGCGATGTCCGGGGAGAGCGCGGGGTCGACCACGGGCACCAGGACGGGGTCGCCGAGCCGGGGCACCATGTCGCCGGCGGGCAGCGCGATCAACTCGCCTTCGGGGATCGCCGTCTCCCAGGCGCCGGGCGGGCCGGGCAGGGCGGTGGCGACCCGGCGGACGAGCACGGTGTCGGACGGGCGGTCGTCCTTGGGCGGCTCGGTGTCGGAGAAGAGCTGGTCGACCACGAGCACCGAGGCGAGGTCCGCGAAGCGCGGCACGGTGACGGAGCAGAGTTCGCGTGCGGTGGTGTCCAGGTCGAGGGTGGAGCCGACGATCGAGCCGGCGGCCCGGAGCAGGGCGAGTTGCTCGTCGAGGGCGTTGCCGGCGGGGTGGGGGATCGCGGCGGTGGGGTCGGGGCGGCCGAGGTCGGGGCCGAGCAGGTCGGAGCGGGCGGTGCCGGCGGGGTCGGCGGCCTGGTCTCCGGTCCGATGATCGGACGGTACGGATGTGTCCGTCGGTCCAGCCGCGCCTTCCGGTCTTCCCGCGCCTTCCGGTCTTCCCGGTCCTGCCGGTCTTCCCGGTACTGCCGTGTCCGTTGGGGCGCCGTCGTCCGCCGGCGCCCCGACCGTGGACAGCGGGTAGGACGCGTACGACGTGAGGGACGGCAGCGGCACCGCAGTCAGCGCCGACGCGCTGGACAGGTCGCCGGCCCCCGTGGCCGTACCGCTGGTGGTGGGCCCGGCCGGGTGCGGGGCGGCGCCTGCCCGGTGGTCGCCCGGCAGCAGTTCCCTGCGTACCGCGGTCTCGGCGCGGGCGGCCGCGGCGAGCCGGGCGCGTTCGTGCGGCACCACCGGCAGCCGGGCGCCGTCCTCGACGTCGAGCGCGGGGTGGCCGAGGGCCGCGATCTGCCGGACGATCCGGTCCAGCCGACCCGGGCTGGCGCCCGGCAGCACGTCGGCGAGCCGCCCGGCGAGCGCCTGGCCCACGGCCGGATCGGCGCTCGGCGCCAGCACGGCGGCGACCGCGATGTCCTGGCGCTGCGGACCCTCCGCGCCGTACGGCAGCAGTCGCCCGCCGAGCGCGATCCGCAGCCCGCCGGTGCGCAGCGGCTTGGCGTGGGTGGCGATGGCGAGCATGCTCCGGCCGCCCGGCTCCACCAGCCGGTACGTCCACCACAGGACGTCCTTCACGGTGCCGTCGCGGTCGGTGGCGGCCAGCGCCCCGGCCCAGGAGGAGACGGTGAGGTCGTCCAGCAGTTCCAGGGTGTCCTGGCGGGCCGCGGCGGGACGCTTGTCCGTATGCCCGGCGGCCGGGCGGGTCGTGCTCAGCAGACCGGCCGCGCGGTGGCCGAAGACGTGCTCCCAGCGGTGGCCGAACAGCTCCTCGGCACCGCGGTTCCAGTACGAGATCCGGCCGTCGGGGTCCACGCAGAGCACGGCGAGCCGCAGCAGGGCGGCCAGACCCGGGGTGACCGGTGCGGCCGCGGTGATCGGCGCGGCGACGGGCGCGGTCACCGGTGCTGGGACGGGCGTGGGTGCGGGCGCGATCGCCGGTGCCGGGACGGGCGTGGGTGCGGGCACGGGTACGGACGCGGCCGTGCGGGCGGACGGCAGCGGCGCGGGCCGTATCGCGGGCACCGCTGTGCCGGGGCCCGGCAAGGGCTCGGTGCGGTCGGAGCGGTCGGTGTGATGGTCCGGCTCGGTGGCATCGGGATGCCCGGTGATCTCGTCCAACGTCGTGCACCTGCGGTCCGGCGCTGAGGTTCCGCGCTGAGTAGGGTCGGCTTTCAAGGCAAGCACGAAACGTCCGGCCTGGTCGACCGATTGGCCGGATTGGCGCCCGCTCGCGGGATGCTGACGGTCCGTTCGCTGACGGCGATCGGCCGCGGACGGACGGCGGCGGGCGCGGTGGCGACGCCGGGGGCCCGGGCCCCGTGAGCCCACCCGCACACCGGTGCCCGGCCGGGCCCGCTTCCCGCGGTCTGCCTGGGCTGTCGCCGCCGGCGCCCCGACCGGTTGACTCGTACGGGCGACCCGCGCGGCCGGCTCTTCCGCCCGGGAAGTCCCCGCCCACCGCCCCGGCAGGTGCGTAGCCCGCGGTCGCCCGTGACCGCACTCCAGCGAAGATCGACCGTAGAGGGCCTACGCTATCCGGGTGACGAACACCTCCGGACCCGGACCGTCCGCCGCCCCGTCCGCCGCCTCCGCCGATCCGTCCGCCGCCGCAGCGGCGGCTGCCGCGGCCGCGGACGGCGCCGTGCATGTGGACCCGGAGGGCCAGGAGCGGCTGGCGAAGGCGGTGCGCGCCGCCGAGCAGGCGCTGATCGAGTTCGAGATCGCGGTGGAGACCTTCCGGGTCGAGGTGGAGAACTTCTCCCGGCTGCACCACCAGCGGCTCGGCCCGATGTACGCGCGGCTGGACGAGCTGGACGCGCTGATCGCGGAGGCCGTCGCCGCGCACAGCGGTGACCGGGCCGACATCGAGCGGGCCTGGGAGGCGCGCGCCCTGGTGATGCCGATGCCCGGGGTCGAGGAGCTGTTCGGCGGCCTGCTCGGCGCCGACGGGGTGCGGCCGGTGGAGGACCCCAACCCGCCGCGCCGGGTGCGCCCGGGCAAGGAGGCCCAGCGGCTCTACCGCGAACTGGTCCGCAAGGCCCACCCCGACCTCGCCCAGGACGACGCCGAGAAGGAGCGCCGCAGCGGCTTCATCGCCCGGGTCAACGAGGCGTACGCGTACGCCGACGAGGAGGGGCTGCGGGAGCTGGCCGCGGAGTGGGAGGCCGGTCCGGTGCCGGTGGCGGACCTGCCGAGCGAGGCCGAGGTGCTCTACGCCCGGCTGGAGTGGCTCGCCGAGCGCAAGGAGAAGCTGGCGGCGCTGGCCGCGGAACTCGACGACAGCGCCATCGGGCAGATGATGAAGCTCGCCCCCGACGACCCCGACGCGCTGCTCAACGAGATCGCCGAGCAGTTGCTCACCCAGGTCTCGCAGCGCGAGGCCCGGCTCGCCGAACTGGTCCACGGGGCTTCCGGCGGCTGAGGTAGCTTTCCCGTAGGCCGCACCGTTCCCGTGGCCCGCACCAATCGCACAGTTCGCACCATTCGTACAGTTCGCAGATTCCGTACTTCGTACGTCCGTACGCCCGTGTCCCAGGAGGCCGCGTCCGATGTTCCGCTCCCAGCTCCCCGCGGTGGATGCCTCCGCGGTACCGGCCGACGCGACCCTCCTCGATGTCCGGGAGGACGACGAGTGGGCCGCCGGGCACGCCGAGGGCGCCCTGCACATCCCGATGGGTGAGGTCGTCGCGCGGCTTTCCGAGCTGCCCGAGGGCGGCACGGTCCACGTGCTCTGCCGGGTCGGTGGCCGCTCCGCGCAGGTCACGCAGTACCTGATCGGGCAGGGTGTGGACGCGGTGAACGTCAGCGGCGGCATGCTCGACTGGGAGTCGGCCGGGCGTCCGGTCGTCGACGACAGCGGCGCCGAGGGCTACGTCCTGTAGTACCGCCTGTGGTACCGCGCTCCGTAGCACCGGCTGCTACCGCCCGCGCTCGCGCCTTTCCTCTTTCGCAGAGCCGTTCCTGCGCCTGTGGATAACTCGGTAAGGTCACCGCCGGGGCCCCGGGTGGCTAGGGTCTGACGTCCAGGCCCCCGCGGACACCCGAACGTCGGACCCTGGGCGTTCAGGGCCGTGGTCGGATGCGTCGCGTGCAGCGGAGAGCGGAGAGACGGATGGGGCCAACGGACGGGCCGCCGCCCAATGTGGCGGCGCTGTCGCTGCCCGGGCGGATAGTCGTGGCGGTGACGGTCGGCGCGGTCGCGGTCGGCGCGCTGCTCCACCTGGGGATGGTGTTCCTGTACGTGGCGCCGTCGAACACGCTCAGCAAGGAGCACGCGGCCGCCGTCAACGACTACATCTACCCGGAGTTCGAGCAGAACTGGAAGCTGTTCGCCCCCGACCCGCTCCAGCAGAACGTGCACATCCAGGCCCGCGCCGAGCTGAGCAAGCCCGGCGGCGGCACCGAGACCACCGGTTGGGTGGACCTGACCGGCATGGACATCGCGGCGATGCGGCACGACCCGCTGCCCAGCCACACCCAGCAGAACGAACTGCGCCGCGCCTGGGGCTACTACACGGACACCCATGACGCCCAGGAGCAGGCGACCAGCTCCGGCGGCGACCTGAGCCGCACCTACCTCCAGCGCATCATCCAGGGGCGGCTCGGCAAGAAGCTGAACGGCGGCACGGTGGTCCGCATCCAGGCCCGCGCGGCCACCACCCCGGTGGCGCAGCCGTCCTGGAGCGTCGGGGCGTCCTCGCCCGCCACCCAGTACCGGACCCTGCCGTGGTGGGGCGTCGACTCCGCCGCCCCCGGCGCGACGCCCGACCCGGGTACGACCGCCGCTCCCGGTACGACCGCCGCCCCCGGCGCGACGCCGAGCAGCCCCGGCCCGAGCACCACCGCTCCGGCGCCGACCACCACCACTCCCGGGCAGCAGGGGGCCTCCTCATGACCGCGCCCCGCAGCCACGCCGAGACCCCGGCCGGGCGGCACGTCCCGGCCACGCCCACGTACGCCGGTGTGACCGCCGCACTCGACCGCGGTGTCACCCGCGGCCTGGCCCGGATCACCAGCGGCGCCATCGGCCCGTACCAGAGCGCGGTGGTCCGGATCGGGATGTCGCTGACCTGGCTGCTGTACCTGCTGCGGGAGTTCCCGCACCGCGGTGCGCTCTACGGCCCGCACAGCGCCTGGGGGTTCGACCTCGCGCAGCGGCTGCTGGCCGGCAACCACGCGTTCAGCGTCCTGATGTGGAGCGACAGCCGGGCCTGGTTCGAGATCGGCTACGCCTTCGCGATCCTGGCGAGCGCGGCGCTGATGCTGGGCTGGCGGACGCGGACGTCCGCGCTGATGTTCATGGTCGGGGTGCTGTCGCTCCAGAACCGCAGCGTCTTCATGGGCGACGGCGGCGACAACGTGGTCCACATCATCGCGATCTACCTCGCCTTCACCCGCTGCGGCCAGGTCTGGTCGCTCGACAGCCGCAGGGCGCGGCGCCGCGCGGAGAAGGCGGAGGCCGAGGCCGAGGTGTCCTCGGCAGCGGTGGAAGCCGGCGGTCAGGGCTCTGGCGCCGGGGTGGACGCGGCCGGCGACGTGAGCACGGAGCCGGCGCCCGGCGCCCGGGCCGCGCGCGCCGGGGTCGATCCGGTCGGCGTGGCGCTGTGGACGGTCTTCGGCGCGGTGCTGCTCGCCGCGTCGTTCGGGGACAAGCTCAGCACCGGCTGGGACCTGGTCTTCTGGGCCTGCTGGGTCGGGCACACGGTGTGGTGGGCGGTCCGCCGCTACGCGCCCGGCGAGCCGCGCACGGTGCTCGACATCATCGCCAACGTGGTCCACAACGGCGCGATGCTCGTGATCGTGGTCGAGGTGTGCCTGATCTACTCCACCGCCGGCTGGTACAAGATCCAGGGCAGCCGCTGGCAGGACGGCACCGCGCTGTACTACCCGCTGCACCTGGACGACTTCACGCCCTGGCCGGCGCTGTCCCACACGCTGGCGAGCCACGCCGTCATGGTCATGCTGATCACCTACGGCACGGTGATCGTCCAGGTCGCCTTCCCCTTCACCCTCTTCAACCGCCGGGTGAAGAACGTGCTGCTGGTCGGGATGATCATCGAGCACGCCTCGATCGCCGTGGTGCTGGGGCTGCCCTTCTTCTCGCTGGCGATGATCTCCGCCGACGCGGTCTTCCTGCCGACCGGTTTCCTGCTCTGGGCCGAGCAGCGGATCACCGGCCGCCGGCGTGGCCGGGAGCGCGCCACCGGGGCCCTGCCGGGCCAGCGCGCCGACGACCTGGCCGAGCCCGCCGCGGGCCCGCCGCCACCGTCGGCCGTCACCTGAGGGGACTCGCCGCCCGCGGTGCCGCACCGGACGGGCCTGCCCCGGCGGGGCACCGGGGCCCGGCCCGTAGGGTGAGCGCATGACCGAGGACGAGGCCGCGCGGCCAGGGAGCGGCGCGGCCGCGGCGCACCGCTGGCAGGCGGCGACCGAAGCGCGGTGCGTGTTGCTCGACGGCTTCCACGCGCTCAAGCACGCGCTGCGTTTCGGCGCCGACGTACGGGTCGCCGTGACCGCGGACCGGCCCGGGCTGCTGCGGCTGGCCGCCGAGTTGGCACCCGACCTCACCGCGGAACTGGCCGGGCGGGTCGCCGAGGTGCCGGGCCCGGTGCTGCGCGAACTGGTGCCCCGGGTGCATCCGACCGGCGTGGCCGCGCTCGCCGCCCGCCCGGACCGTGCGGCGAACCTGGCCGACCTGCACCGCATACCCCGGCTCGCCCCGCTGGTCGTGCTGGACTCCCCGCGCAACCTCGGCAACGTCGGTGCCGTCATCCGCCTCGCCGCCGGCTTCGCCGCCACCGGGGTGGTGACCACCGGCGACCTCGACCCCTGGCACCCCAACGCCGTACGGTCCGGCGCCGGGCTGCACTACGCCGCCGCGGTCGAGCGCGCGGACCCGGACGCACTGCCGCCGGGTCCCCGCTATGTCCTGGACCCCGAGGGCGAGGACATCCGCGACACCGGCCTGCCCGACGACGCGCTCGTGGTCTTCGGGTCCGAGCGGCACGGCGTCTCCGCCGCACTGCGCGACCGGGCCGACGCGCTGGTGTCGCTGCCGATGCGGGCGCAGGTCTCCAGCTACAACCTCGCCACCAGCGTGGGCATGGCGCTCTACCACTGGGCGGCCACCTCCCGCTCGCCGCTGGTGCCGGGGCGGGGCGGGCCGGGCGGGCACTGAGCCGGGGGCCGGCCCGGCCCGCCCCCGGCCTACTCGGGGCAGGTGCGCCGCCTGTCAGGCCGGGCGGCGCACCTCCACCACCCGGAAGCGGTTGGCGACGAAGGCTCCGTCGCACAGGGCGGAGTTCGCCGCCGGGTTGCCGCCCGAACCGTGGAAGTCGGAGAACGCGGCGGTCTGGTTGACGTACACCCCGCCGGTGAGGTTCAAGGAGAGCTGGGCGCACTCCTCGAAGCAGACCTCTTCCAACTCCCGCTCGACCTGCGGGGACGTGGTGTAGCCGGCGACGGTCATGGCGCCCTTGTCCCGGATGGTGCGGCGCAGCAGCTCCAGCGCGTCGGCGGTGGAGTCCACGGCCACGGCGAAGGAGACCGGCCCGAAGCACTCCGTCAGGTAGGCGGACTCGGCGTCCGGCTTCGCGCCGTCGAGCGAGACAAGCGCGGGGGTGCGGACCACGGCGTCCGGGAAGTCGGGGTGGGTGACCGCCCGGGAGGCCAGCGCCACGCCGCCGATGCCGGGGGCGGCGTCGAGCCGGGACTTCACGTCGGCGTTGACCAGGGCGCCGAGCAGGGCGTTGGCCCGCGCGTCGTCGCCGAGGAGCTTGTCGACCGCGGCTGCGAGGTCGGCGACCACCTCGTCGTAACTCCGGGGGCCCTGGTCGGTGCTGATGCCGTCGCGGGGGATCAGCAGGTTCTGCGGGGTGGTGCACATCTGGCCGCTGTAGAGGGACAGCGAGAAGGCGAGGTTGGCGAGCATGCCGCGGTAGTCGTCGGTGGAGTCGATCACCACGGTGTTGACGCCGGCCTTCTCGGTGTAGACCTGGGCCTGCCGCGCGTTCGCCTCCAGCCAGTCGCCGAAGGAGGTGGACCCGGTGTAGTCGATGAGGCGGATCTCGGGGCGCAGCGCGAGGGTCTTGGCGAGCCCTTCACCCGGACGGTCCACCGCCAGGCAGACCAGGTCCCGCGGATAGCCCGCCTCGGCAAGCACCTCGCGGGCGATCTCGACGGTCAGCGCGAGCGGCAGCACCGCCCGCGGGTGCGGCTTGACCAGCACCGCGTTCCCGGTCGCGAGGGAGGCGAACAGGCCCGGGTAGCCGTTCCACGTCGGGAAGGTGTTGCAGCCGATGACCAGGCCGATGCCGCGCGGCACCGCCGTGAACGTCTTGCGCAGGCCGATCGGGTCCCGCTTGCCCTGCGGCTTGGTCCACTCCGCGGTCTCCGGGGTGCGGACCTGCTCCACGTACGCGTACGCGACCGCCTCCACGCCGCGGTCCTGCGCGTGCGGGCCGCCGGCCTGGAGCGCCATGGTGAACGCCTGGCCGGTGGTGTGCATCACGGCGTGCGCGAACTCCTGGGTCCGCGCGTTGATCCGCGCGATGATCTCCAGGCAGACCAGGGCGCGGATCTCGGGACCTGCCTCGCGCCAGGCGGGCATCGCCGCGCGCATGGCGGGCAGCAGCACGTCGGGATCGGGGTGCGGGTACTGGATGCCGAGGTCGATGCCGTACGGCGAGTGCTCGTCGCCGGTCCACTCGTCGGTGCCCGGCTGGTCGAGCGGGAAACGGCCGCCGAGGCGCGCCTCGAAGGCGGCGCGGCCGGCCTCGGGGTCGGGATACGCCTTGGGGTGTTCGGGGTGCGGCGACCAGAACGCGCGGGTCCTGACGGCCTCCAGTGCCTGGTCGAGGGTGCCGCGGTGGCGGTCGACCAGGAGCACGGTGGAGAGATCGGCGGACATGGGACCAACTCCTCGTCGAGCTGGGCTGAGTGGCGGGGACACCGCTAGATTAACCGAATGTTCGGTCGGGACAAGAGGAGCTTCTCGGCCTGTGGATAACTTCGCGGACCACCCCGCGGACGACGTCGACGACTTCGGCGAGGAGAGAGCAACCGTGACCGCACCAGATCTGACCAGCACCGTCGCCGTCGTCGGCGCGGGCACCATGGGCCAGGGCATCGCGCAGGTCGCGCTGGTGGCCGGCCATCGCGTGCTGATCCACGACGCCGTGCCGGGCCGGGCCCGCGCGGCCGTGGAAGCGGTCACCGCCCGGCTGGACCGGCTGGTCGAGAAGAGCCGGCTCGGCACCGAGGAGCGCGCGTCGGCGCTGGCCCGGCTCGCGGCGGCCGAGACCATCGCGGACCTGGTGCCCGCCCGGCTCGTCGTGGAGGCCGTGGTCGAGGACCTCGCCGTCAAGCAGGGGCTCTTCGCCGAACTGGAGCGGGTGGTCGCCGACGACTGCCTGCTGGCGACGAACACCTCCTCGCTGTCGGTGACCGCCGTGGCGAGCGGCCTGCGCCGCCCGGGCCGGCTGGTCGGGCTGCACTTCTTCAACCCGGCGCCGCTGCTGCCGCTGGTCGAGGTGGTCGCCGGCGCGGCCGGCGACCCGGCCGCCGTGACCGCCGCGTTCGACCTCGCCGCCGCCTGGGGCAAGACCCCGGTGCGCTGCACCGACACCCCCGGCTTCCTGGTCAACCGCATCGCCCGCCCCTACTACGCCGAGGCGCTGCGCGTGTACGAGGAGCGGGCCGCCGACCCCGCCACCGTCGACGCCCTGCTGCGCGAGAGCGGCGGCTTCGCGATGGGCGCGTTCGAGCTGACCGACCTGATCGGGCAGGACGTCAACGAGGCGGTCACCCGCTCGGTGTGGGAGGCGTACGGCCGCGATCCGAAGTTCGGGCCCTCGCTGGCGCAGCGCCGGCTGGTGGAGTCCGGCCGGCTGGGCCGCAAGGCGGGGCGCGGCTGGTTCCCGTACGGCCCGGGCCACAGCGCGGCCGAGGTGGCGGCGGCCACCGAGCCGCACACCGCCGACGCGGCCCTGGCGCCGGAGTTCGTCACCGTCCGCGGGGAGCTCGGCCCGGCCGCGGAACTGGCCGCGCTCGCCGAGGAGGCGCGGGTGGAGGTGCGCAGGGAACCCGCGGCGCCCGGGACGACGGGCGGCGCGTTCGTCCTGCCCGGCGGCGTCCGCCTGCACCTGGCCGACGGGCGGCTGCCGGGCGAACCGTCGATCCAGTTCGACCTCGCGCTGGACTACCGGGCCGCCACCAGGGTGGCGATCGCGCCGGCCGCCGGGGTGCACGCCGACGCCGTCACCGAGGCCACCGGCCTGTTTCAGGCCATGGGCAAGGAGGTCAGCGTCATCCGGGACGTGCCCGGCATGGTGGTCGCCCGCACCGTGGCGATGCTGGTGGACTTCGCGCTGGACGCCGTCGCCAGGGAGGTGGCGACCGCGCACGACGTGGACACCGCGATGCGGCTGGGCGTGAACTACCCGTTGGGGCCGCTGGAGTGGGGCGAGCGGATCTCGCTGCCCTACGTGCGGGACCTGCTGGACGGCCTGCACGCCTGGTACCCGACCGGACGGTACGCACCCGGTCCTGAACTGAGGCGGCGTGCGGCGGCGGCCCGGGATGTGGTCTGCTCATGACCATGCCCAAGCGCGACACCTACACACCGGACTCGCTGCTCGCCGTGGCCGTCGAGGTCTTCAACGAGCGCGGTTACGACGGCACGTCCATGGAGCACCTGTCGCAGGCGGCGGGCATCTCCAAGTCCTCGATCTACCACCATGTGCGCGGCAAGGAGGAACTGCTCGAACGGGCGGTCGGCCGCGCCCTGGAGAGCCTGTTCGGCATCTTCGAGGAGACCGGCGCGACCGCGGGCCGCGCGGTGGACCGGCTGGAGTACGTCACCCGGCGCACCACCGACATGCTGGTCGAGGAGCTGCCCTACGTCACCTTGCTGCTGCGGGTGCGCGGCAACACCGGCACCGAGCGGCGAGCGATGGAGCGGCGCAGGGAGTTCGACCAGCGGGTGGCGGAGCTGCTCAAGGCCGCCGTCGCCGAGGGCGACCTGCGCGCCGACGTCGAGCCCCGGCTCGCCACCCGGCTGCTGTTCGGCATGATCAACTCGGTGGTGGAGTGGTACCGCCCGGACGGCCGCGGCTCCGTGCAGGCCGAGCAGGTCGCGGACGCGGTGGTGCGGCTGGCCTTCGACGGGCTGCGGATACCGCCGGGCACCGACTCCTGACAGCCGCCGTCGCGCGGGTCGATCCAGCCGGCCGACCGGGTCGGCCGAAGCACCTGGTCGGCACCGGCCCGGTCGGTGGACCGGCCTAGATCGTCGGGTACCCGTCCGGGCCGTTCTCCTGCCGCGGCCAGTCCCCGACCACCAGGTCGGTCTCCTCGAAGACCAGCAGCGTGCGGCTGCTGAGCACCTCCTCGATCGCCTGCAGCCGGGTGAGCACCAGTTCGCGCAGGCTGCGGTTGTCGACCGTGTGCACCAGCAGCAGGACGTCGAAGTCCCCGCTGACCAGTGCGATATGGACGACACCCGGAAGAGTGACGAGTTTCTGCCGGACGGTCCGCCACGAGTTCTGGACGATCCTGAGCGTGATGTACGCGGAGGCGCCGTGCCCGGCGCGTTCGTGGTCGATCCGGGCGCTGAATCCTCGGATGACTCCGTCCTCGACCAGCCGATTGATCCGGGCGTACGCGTTGGCCCGGGAGACGTGTACACGCTCGGCCACGGAGCGTATCGACGCTCTGCCGTCCTCCTGGAGCAGCCGCAGGATCGTGCGGTCGATCGCGTCCAGAGGTCGGACCCCTTGTGCGTCTTCGGCCATCTGTTCTCTCGCCATCCCCCCGGGACTCCTTAGCATGGACGTACTGGCTCCATCTCAGGCTGTGCAGAACCGTTTGTCCACAGGCCGAACCACCCCGTAGCCAAAATGCCTCCGGCGACCGAACAATCGGTTGGGAGAGCGAGACCCGCTCTCGCCGCCCCGACCACACCGGTCACCGATTCCAAGGAGGTGCTCGCGATGACTGTCCTGGACACCCCCGCCTGGCGCCCGCGCACCGAAGCCGGGCCGCTGTTGCCCGACCAGGAGCCGTTCCGGCTGCTCGGCACCCCCGAGGCCGCCCGGCTCGCCCCCGCGCTGCTCACCGAGCTGTACGCCCAGCTCGTCCGCGGCCGCCGGTTCAACCGGCAGGCGACCGCTCTGACCAAGCAGGGCCGGCTCGCGGTCTACCCGTCGAGCACCGGCCAGGAGGCGTGCGAGATCGCCGCCGCGCTCGCGCTCGGCCCGCGCGACTGGCTCTTCCCCAGCTACCGCGACACCCTCGCGGTGGTCGCCCGCGGCGTGGACCCGGTCGAGGCGCTGACGCTGCTGCGCGGCGACTGGCACACCGGGTACGACCCGCGCGAGACCCGGGTGGCCCCGCTCAGCACCCCGCTGGCCACCCAGCTGCCGCACGCGGTCGGCCTCGCGCACGCCGCCCGGCTCAGCGGTGACGACGTGGCGGCGCTGGCCATGGTCGGCGACGGCGGCACCAGCGAGGGCGACTTCCACGAGGCGCTGAACTTCGCGGCGGTGTGGAAGGCCCCGGTGGTCTTCCTGGTGCAGAACAACGGCTTCGCGATCTCCGTGCCGCTGTCCAAGCAGAGTGCCGCGCCGTCCTTCGCCCACAAGGCGGTCGGCTACGGCATGCCCGGCCGCCTCGTGGACGGCAACGACGCGGCGGCCGTCCACCAGGTGCTCACCGAAGCGGTGGACCGGGCCCGCGCGGGCCGCGGCCCCACCCTGGTCGAGGCGGTCACCTACCGGATCGACGCGCACACCAACGCCGACGACGCGACGCGCTACCGCGACGAGGACGAGGTCGCCGCCTGGCGCGCGCACGACCCGGTCACCCTGCTGGAGCGCGAGCTGACCGGCCGCGGCCTGCTCGACGACGCGCTGCGGCAGCGCACCACCGACGACGCGGAGGCGCTCGCCGCCGCCCTGCGCGAGCGCATGCACGACGACCCGCGGCTGGACCCGATGGAGCTGTTCGCACACGTCTACGCGGAGCCCACGCAGCAACTGCGCGAGCAGGAGGCCATGCTGCGCGCCGAGCTGGAAGCGGAGCAGCGCTCATGAGCCCCACCTCCTCGGCCGCCGCCCAGGCCGCGGCGCCCGCTTCCCCCGCCGGGAAGCCTGCCGGGAAGCCCGCCACCATGGCACAGGCGCTCAACCAGGCGCTGCGGGACGCGCTCAGCTTCGACCCGACCGTCCATGTGCTCGGTGAGGACGTCGGCACCCTCGGCGGCGTCTTCCGGATCACCGACGGACTGGCCCGCGACTTCGGCGACGACCGCTGCACCGACACCCCGCTCGCCGAGGCCGGCATCCTCGGCGCCGCGGTCGGCATGGCGATGTACGGGCTGCGGCCGGTGGTCGAGATGCAGTTCGACGCCTTCGCCTACCCGTCGTTCGAGCAGCTCGTCAGCCATGTGGCCAAGATGCGCAACCGCACCCGGGGCGCGCTGCCGCTGCCGATCACCGTCCGCATCCCGTACGGCGGCGGCATCGGCGGCGTCGAGCACCACAGCGACTCCTCCGAGGCGTATTACCTGCACACCCCGGGGCTGCACGTGGTGACGCCGGCGACCGTCGAGGACGCCTACGGGCTGCTGCGGGCCGCCATCGCCTCCGACGACCCGGTGGTGTTCCTGGAGCCCAAGCGGCTGTACTGGTCGAAGGCCGACTGGTCGCCGCAGGCGCCGCGCGAGGTCCCGCCGATCGGGCGCGCGGTGGTGCGCCGCCCCGGGCGCAGCGCCACCCTGATCACCTACGGTCCCTCGCTGCCGGTCTGCCTGGAGGCCGCCGAGGCGGCGAAGGAGGAGGGCTGGGACCTGGGCGTGGTGGACCTGCGCAGTCTGGTGCCGTTCGACGAGGAGACGGTGGCGCGGGTGGTGCGCGGCACTGGGCGGGCGGTCGTGGTGCACGAGTCGTCCGGGTTCGGCGGCGCGGGCGCGGAGATCGCCGCGCGGATCACCGAGCGCTGCTTCCACCACCTCGAGGCGCCGGTGCTGCGGGTGGCCGGGTTCGACATCCCCTACCCGCCGCCGATGCTGGAACGGCACCATCTGCCCGGGGTCGACCGGATTCTGGACGCCGTGGGCCGGTTGCAGTGGGAGGAGGGGTGATGGCCGCGGTCAAGGAGTTCACCCTGCCCGACCTCGGCGAAGGGCTCACCGAGGCCGAGATCGTGCGCTGGCTGGTCGAGGTCGGCGAGGTCGTCGCGGTGGACCAGCCGGTGGTCGAGGTGGAGACGGCGAAGGCCGTGGTGGAGGTGCCCTGCCCCTACGGCGGGGTGGTCACCGCGCGGTTCGGGGCGGAGGGCGACACCCTGGCGGTCGGCCGCCCGCTGGTGACGGTCGCGGTCGGCGCGGACCCGGGCCCGGGCGGCGGTGACGGCGGGGGCTCTGCCGACGGGAGCTCTGCCGACGGGAGCAGCGACGGCGGGCCCGAGGGCTCGGGGAACGTCCTGGTCGGCTACGGCACCCAGGCGGCGGTCGCCCGTCGGCGCAGCCGGGTCAGGGCGGTCGGCGCGGCGGTCGGTCACGAGCCGGTGGCCGGTGCTGCGAGGACCGCGCGCGGCGATGCCGGTCACCCGGACGGCGGACCGGTCGCGGTCATCTCGCCGCTGGTGCGCCGGCTCGCCCGGGAGAAGGGCCTGGACCTGCGGTCGCTGACCGGCACCGGCCCCGACGGGCTGATCCTGCGGGCCGACGTGGATCGGGCGGCGGGCACCACGACAGGTGCGGTGGCTGATGTCGGGGCTGATGTCGGGGCGGAGGTCGCGGCGGAGGTCCCGACCGCCCAGGCCGAGCCGGCGGCGGTGGCCCGGCGGCCCGTCGACGGCGAGGTGCGCGTCCCGCTGCGCGGGATACGCGGTGCGGTCGCGGAGAAACTGGCGCGCAGCAGGCGGGAGATCCCCGACGCCACCTGCTGGGTCGACGCGGACGCCACCGAACTGCTCGCGGTGCGCGCGGCGATGAACGCCGCGTCGGCCACGGCGGGCACCTCGGCCACCGCGGGCACGGGCGGCGAGGGCACGCGGATGTCGGTGCTGGCGCTGATGGCCCGGATCGTGACGGCCGCGCTGGCCCGGCACCCGGAGCTGAACGCGTCGGTGGACACCGCGCGGGGCGAGATCGTACGGCTGCCGGCCGTGCACCTCGGCTTCGCCGCGCAGACCGAGCGCGGCCTGGTCGTGCCGGTGGTGCGGGACGCGCAGGCCAGGACCACCGCCCAGCTGTCGGCGGAGATCGGCCGGCTGACGGAGGCGGCCAGGACCGGGTCGCTGACGCCCGCCGACCTCACCGGCGGGACCTTCACGCTCAACAACTACGGCGTGTTCGGGGTGGACGGCTCGACGCCGATCCTCAACCACCCGGAGGCGGGCATGCTCGGGGTGGGCCGGATCGCGGCCAAGCCGTGGGTGCACCAGGGGGAGTTGGCGGTGCGGCAGGTGGTGCAGCTGTCGTTCACCTTCGACCACCGGGTGTGCGACGGCGGCACGGCGGGCGGCTTCCTGCGGTTCGTGGCCGACTGCGTGCAGGACCCGGCGGTGCTGCTGGCCTCGGTCTGAGCGGCATACTCGCGGGCATGACGACGCGCTACGACGCGGTGGTGCTCGCCGGTGGCGCGGCCCGCCGGCTCGGCGGCACCGACAAGCCCGCGCTGCCGGTCGGCGGCCTGATGCTGCTCGACCGGGTGCTCGCGGCCTGCGCGGCGGCGGACGGGACCGTGGTGGTCGGCCCGCGCCGGCCGACCGTACGGCCGGTGCGCTGGGCCCGCGAGGAGCCGCCCGGCGGCGGACCGGTGCCGGCGCTGGCCGCCGGGCTCGCCGCGCTGTCCGCGATCGGGCCGCCTGCGGCCGGCCCCGCGGGCGGTTCGGGCGGTTCGGGTGCGCCCGTCGCGGACGTGGTCGTGGTGCTCGCCGCCGACCTGCCGTTCCTGACGGCGGCGACGGTCGGCGCGCTGGCGGACGCGGCGGCCGGCGCCGGCAGCGCTGCGGAGGGTGTGGTGCTCACCGACGCGGACGGGCGGGACCAGCCGCTCGCCGCCGCCTACCGGTGGGAGCCGCTGCGCCGCGAACTGGCCCTGCTCGCGGGGGAGTACGGCGGTCTGGCCGGGCTGCCGCTGCGCCTGCTCACCGGCGAACTGGCGCTGCGCAGGATGGCCGATCCGACGGGCGAGGCGTCGTTCGACTGCGACACCTGGGAGGACGTGGCGGCGGCCCGGGCCCGGCTGGAGCGCCGGCCTGAGGGGTGAGCCTGCGTGTCGCCCGGGCCGGGATCGGGGACGATGGGCCTGTGTTGGACGAATGGATCGCAGCAGCCAAGACCGAACTGGGCATCGACCTCGACGTGGACACCCGCGTCCTGCTCGACCTCGCCCGCGACGCGGCACACGGGGTGGCGCGGCCGGCCGCGCCGCTGACCACGTTCCTCGTGGGGTACGCCGCGGGGCGTGCGGGCGGCGGTCCGGACGAGGTGCGGGCGGCGGCGGAGAAGGCCGCAGCGCTGGCTCGGCGTTGGGCGGAACAGGCGGAACAGGCGGAACAGGCCGCGGCGTCCGGCCAGGACGGCACCGGCGCAGGCGCCGGCGGCCCCTCGGGTACCTCGGGCACCGCGGGCGCCCCGGAATGAGCGCCCCAGGTCCCGGCTCCGCACCCGGCGACTGCGAACCCGTCCGCTCCGGCGGCCTGTCCGCCCCTGCCCCCGCCGCCGGTCCCGCGCCCGCCCCCGAATCCACCCGCGAATCCACTCCCGGCTCCGACCGTTCCGACCGCTGCGACCCCGTGGACGTCGACCCCGCCCTCCTGGCCCTTGCCGCCGACCCCCTGGCGAAGGCGTACATGGACGGGCTCGGCCTCACCGAGTACCTGCGCCGCCGCGCCCACCCGGCCGTCGCCGCCCCCGACCCCGGCGGCCCACCCGAGTCCGGCGGCCTGCTCCCCTCCGACCCCGGCCGCCCCGTCGTCCACCGGCTGGACACCCCTTGGCTCAGGGCCCGCCACACCGCGCTGGCCGCCGCCCGCCAACTGGACGCGGAGCGCGTGCCGTTGGGCGAGCAGGCGCTGGGCGCGGCGCTGGCGCGCGGGCTGGCGGCGCTGACGGACCTGCCGCCGTTCGACTCCTCGGCGATGGACGGCTGGGCGGTCACCGGTCCCGGGCCGTGGCGGCTGGCGGGCGAGGTGTTCGCCGGTCAGCAGACCGCGGCCCGACTCGCGGACGGGCACGCCGTGCGGGTGGCGACCGGCGCCGAACTGCCCGCGGGCGCGACGGCCGTGCTGCGCGACGAACACGGCGTGACCGAACCGCGTCCGGACGGCGAGTGGTTGAAGGTGGCCGCGCCGCACCCGGCGCCCGTGTCCGGCCAGGAGGTGCGCAGGCGCGGTCAGGAGTGCCGGGCGGGTGAGGAGTTGCTGCCCGCGGGTGTCACGGTGACGCCGGCGGTGCTGGGCCTGGCGGCGGCGTCCGGGTACGACGAGCTGGCGGTCGTGGCCCGGCCGAGGGTCGAAGTGCTGGTGCTCGGGGACGAGTTGCTCGCCGAGGGGCAGCCGGGGAAGGGCCGGGTCCGGGACGCGCTGGGCCCGATGCTGCCCCCGTGGCTGCGCGCGCTGGGCGCGGACGTGGTCGCGGTGCGGGCGCTGCCGGACGACGCGGAGGCGCTGCGGGCCGCGGTCGCCGATTCCGTCGCGACCCGGGGTGCCGACCTGGTGGTCACCACCGGTGGCACCGCGAGCGGCCCGCGCGACCACGTGCACGGCGCGCTGGTCCGGGTCGGCGCGCGGCTGCTGGTGGACGGGGTGACGGTACGCCCCGGGCATCCGATGCTGTTCGCGGAGTTCCCGTGCGGACCGTACGAGACGCCGCACCCGGCGGAGCGGTCCGGGCCGAAGCCCTCCGCCCCGCCGCGCCGGCCGGAGGGCGGCGCGGGGGCCGAACCGCCGCCCAGGAGAAGCTACTTCGTCGGGCTGCCGGGCAACCCGCTCGCCGCGGTCGCCGGCGTGCTGACGCTCGTCGCGCCCCTGCTGCGGACGCTCGGCGGCCACCCCGCCCCGGCGTCGTACACCGCGCCGCTCACCGAGGACGTCGGCGGGCACCGTGGGGACACCCGGCTGGTGCCGGTCGTGTTCGACGCCCACGCGGCCGCCCGGCCGCTGCACCACACCGGCTCGGCGATGCTGCGCGGGCTGGCCGCCGCCCACGGGATGGCGGTGGTCCCGCCGGGTGGGGCGAAGGCGGGCGACGAGGTCAAGGTGCTGGACCTCGGGATGCCCGGTTCGGCCTGGGGGAGCGCGCGGTGAGACTGCCCCGTGCCGCCCGCGGAGGTGCCGACGACGACCCGGTGCCGTACCCGCCGCCCACCGAGGGCGACTCCCCCGGCGCCGACGACTCCCCCGACTCCTCCGACTCCCGCCGCCGCGGCGGCGGGTCGGGACCGTCCGGCAGTGCCTACCGGGTGCTCTTCCCGCGCCCGGCGGCCGGCCCGCTCAGGCAGGTGGTCCGCCGGCTGCTGCTGGCGCTGCTGGTGCTCATGATCACCGTGCTCATCGTCTACGCCGACCGCGGTGGCTACCACGACAGCGCCAACGGCACGGTGTCGTTCCTCGACGCGCTCTACTACGCGACGGTGACGCTGTCCACGACCGGTTACGGCGACATCGTCCCGTACAGCACCGGGGCGCGGCTGACCAATACGCTGCTGGTGACGCCGCTGCGGGTGATCTTCCTGATCATCCTGGTCGGTACCACCCTGGAGGTGCTGACCGAGCGCACCCGGGAGCAGTACCGGCTCAAGCGCTGGAGGAGCACCTTGCACGACCATGTGGTGATCGTCGGGTTCGGTACGAAGGGGCGGTCCGCCGCGCAGACGCTGATCGGGCGAGGGGTGCGGCAGGACCGGATCGTGGTGGTGGACCCGGTGCCGAAGGTGGTGCAGGCCGCGGCCGACGAGGGGTTCGTGGCGGTCACCGGGGACGCGACCCGCAACGACGTGCTGCTGCGGGCCGAGGTCGGGCGGGCCCGGCAGATCGTGATCGCCGCCCAGCGCGACGACACGGCGGTCCTGGTCACGCTCACCGCGCGGCAACTCAACGGTACGGCGCGGATCGTCGCGTCCGTGCGCGAGGAGGAGAACGCGCCGCTGCTGCGGCAGTCCGGGGCGGACGCGGTGATCACGAGTTCGAGTGCGGCGGGGCGGTTGCTCGGGCTGTCGATGCTCAGCCCGAGTGCCGGGCGGGTGATGGACGACCTCATCACGTACGGAAGCGGGCTCGATCTGATCGAGCGCGCGGTGGAGCCGTCGGAAGTCGGGCGGGCACCGAGGGAGTTGGGGGACCTGGTGGTGTCGGTCCGGCGGGGGGAGGCGCTTCTCGACCACGACGACAACGAGTTGGGGGCGCTGCGTGAGGGGGACCGGCTGATCGCGATCCACCGGGCGATGTGAAGCCGTGCGCGCGGCGCCCTGGTCCGCCCGGGCGGCCGCGCCCGGGGAGCGCCCGCCCCGCCCCGCCACCGGCGCTACCGGCGGGATCTCAGGATGTCGCCGGTGCCCGCGGGCAGGCGGACGGCGCCGGTGGTGGCGGCGAGGGCGGGCAGGGCGAGCAGGGTGAAGGCGGCGCCGTAGGAGAGCGCGGGGGAGGTGTGGCCCAGCAGGTGGTGGGTGAGGGGGTCGCCGAGGCGCAGGGCGACGGGGGCGGCGGCGACGCCGAGGCCGGCGGCGGTCTGCGTGGCGGTGGCGTTGAGCGTGTTGGCGTCGCGCATCCGGTCCTGCGGGACATCGGCGAACGCGAGGGTGTTGTAGCCGGTCAGGCCGGTGGAGCGGGCGGCGCCGCTGAGGGTGACGAGCGCGCCGATCACCCACAGCGGGGTGCCCGCGGTGAGGAAGGCGCAGCCGGCCATGGTCCCGGCGAGGACGACACCGGAGGCGGCCAGCACCGCGCGGTAGCCGAAGCGGCCGAAGAGGAAGCCGGTCGCGGGCTTGATGCCGATGTTGCCGACGAAGACGAAGAGCACCAGGGCGCCGGAGCGTACGGCGCTCCACCCGAAGACCTCCTGGAAGAGCAGCGGCAGCAGGAAGGGCACCGCGGAGACGGAGATCCAGAAGACCGAGCCGCCGGAGACCGAGGCGCGGAAGGAGTGGGTGCGCAGGGTGCCGAGGTCGATCAACGGGCGTTCGGCCCGCCGCAGATGGCGTAGCGCGAGGGCGAGCAGCAGCAGGGAGACCGCGCCGAGCCCGGCGGCGCGCGGCCACGGCGCGTGCGCGTCGGACAGCAGGTGCCCGGTGTAGGTGAGCGCGCCCAGCCCCACCGACGTCCACACCAGCCCGAGCCAGTCCAGCGCGCCCACCCCGGCGACCGGGCCGCCCTCGATCAGCCGCCAGGCGACGGCGAACGCGACCAGCCCGAGCGGGATGTTGATCAGGAAGAGCCAGTGCCAGCTCGCGTAGGTGGTGATCACCCCGCCCAGCAGCGGCGCGGCGACCGGCGCGATCAGCGCCGGCCAGACGATGTACGACACGAGCCGCGGGATGTCGGGCTTGGCGATCCCCGACAGCGCGACCAGCCGCCCGACCGGCACCATCATCGCGCCGCCCGCGCCCTGGAGGACGCGCAGCGCGACCAGTTCGCCGAGGCTGGACGCTGCGGCGCAGGCCAGCGAGGCGACGGTGAACAGCACGATCGCCGTGAGGAAGATCCGCCGGGCGCCGAAGCGCGCGGTCAGCCAGCCGCTCAGCGGGACCAGTACGGCGAGGGTGAGGACGTACGCCGTGACGACCAGGCCGACCGCGGTGGCGGAGACGCCGAGGGACGCGCCGATCCGGGGTGCGGCGGTGGACACGATGGTGCCGTCGAGGTTCTCCATGAAGAAGCACCCCGCCACGAGCAGGGCGACGGCGCGCTGCCGAGGGCTGATCCGGTGTGCCGGGGCGCCGTCCGCACTTGCGGAGGCGGTCGTCGTGGCCGCGGTCGCGGTCGGCCGCGGTGGGGATACGGCCGCTGGGGTGCTGCCGGGTGGGGGCTGCCGCTCGGGTCGCGGCGGCTGCGGGGCGTCGATCATGTGATCAGCGTGCAAGCCGACCATGGTTGATCACAAGGTCCTGGTTGTCAGATGACCGTTGCACGGGATGCAAGAGTCGGTGCGACACTGAAGCCGTGCTCCTGCCGGACATGAATCTGCTGCCCGCTCTGGACGCGCTGCTCCGCGAGGGCAGCGTCACGGGCGCCGCGACCGTGATGAACGTCTCACCGTCCGCGATGAGCCGGACCCTGGCCCGGTTGCGCCGGGTGGTCGGCGATCCGCTGCTGGTGCCCTCGGGCCGCGGGCTGACCCTCACCCCGCGCGCCCGCGAGCTGCGGCCCCAGGCGGCGGCCGCGCTCGGCCAGGCGCTGGCCGCGCTGCGCCCCCCGCCGCCGGTCGATCTCGCCGACGTCCGGCGGGACTTCGTGATCCGTACGAACGACGGGGTGGCCGTGGTGCTCGGCGCCGCCCTGCTCGCCCGGGCCGCCCGCGAGGCGCCGGGCGTACGGCTGCGCATCCTGCCCGAGGGCGACGAGGACCCCGCCGCCCTGCGCGACCGGGTGGACCTCGACCTCGGCGCCCTGCCCGAGACCCCGCCGGACGTCCGCACCACCCACCTGGCCGACTTCCGGTACATGGCGGTCGTACGCTCGCCGGAGCGCGGCCCCGGCGCCTGCGCTCCCCTCACGCCGGCGGACTTCGCCGCACTCCCCCACATCACCGCCTCCCGGCACGGCCGCGCCCGCAGCGTGATCGATGACCGGCTCGCCGAACTCGGCCTGGAACGAAGGGTGCTGGCCACCGTGCCGACCTTCGGCGCGGCCTGCTTCCTCGCGCTGGACACCCACGCGTTCGCGATCGTGCCCTCCGGCTTCGCCGAACGCGCCGCCCGGGCGCTGCGCCTGACCGTGCACGAGATCCCGCTGCGGCTGCCCCCGGTGGCGTTCGACATGACCTGGCACGTACGGCACGACGCCGATCCCGCGCACCGCTGGCTGCGGCAGACGCTGGTCGAGCTGACCGGTGACGGCGAGGTGCTCGGCGGGATGCGGCCGGCCGCGGAGTAGCCTCCCGTTGCATGTACGCGATGACGATTCCCCAGCCGGGCGGCCCCGACGCGCTGACCTGGGCGGACGTACCCGATCCGGTGGCCGCGGACGGCGAGGTCGTGGTCGAGGTCGCGGCCGCCGCGGTGAACCGCGCCGACCTCCTGCAGCGGATGGGCCTTTACGACCCGCCGGCCGGCTCCGTGCCCTACCCCGGCCTCGAGTGCTCCGGCCGGATCGCGGAGGTCGGCCCGGGCGTGGCCGGGTGGTCGGTCGGCGACGAGGTGTGCGCGCTGCTGGCGGGCGGCGGCTACGCCGAGAAGGTGGCGGTGCCCGCCGGGCAACTGCTCCCCGTGCCCGAGGGCGTCGACCTCGTGACGGCGGCCGCGCTGCCCGAAGTCGCCGCCACCGTCTGGTCGAACGTCTTCATGGTGGCCCATCTGCGGCCCACCGAGACGCTGTTGGTGCACGGCGGGTCCAGCGGGATCGGCACGATGGCGATCCAGCTCGGCAAGGCGGTCGGGGCGCGGGTCGCGGTCACCGCGGGCAGTGCGGAAAAGCTCGACGCCTGCCGGGAGTTGGGCGCGGATGTGCTGATCAACTACCGCGAGCAGGACTTCGTGGCGGAGTTGGGCGAGGACGGCGCGGACGTCATTCTCGACCTGATCGGCGCGAAGTACCTGGACCGCAACATCGACGCGCTCGCGGTCAACGGCCGGCTGGTGGTGATCGGCATGCAGGGCGGGGTGCAGGCCGAGCTGAACCTCGCCAAGCTGATGGCCAAGCGCGGCGCCGTCGCCGCCACCACGCTCCGCTCCCGCCCGCCGGCCGAGAAGGCGGCGATCGTCGCGGCGGTCCGCGAGCACGTCTGGCCGCTGATCGAGGCGGGCACCGTCCGCCCGGTGGTCGACCGCGCGCTCCCGCTCGTCCAGGCGGCCGAGGCCCACCGCCTGATGGAGTCCAGCACCCACATCGGCAAGATCCTGCTCACCGTCTGACCGCCTCTCCGCCCCGCGCTGCCGGGCGGACCTGCCCGGCCGCGCACTCACGGCAGGTCGGGGACGTACTCCGTCGGCGGCGGGAGCGGGGAGTAGCGCGCGCCCTTGGCGTTGAAGTGGGCGAGGTGGAAGGTGCGGCCCTCGTGCTCGATCTCCATCGGGGGCGGGTTGCCGACGTAGCGGTCCGGGTGGGCCTCGCCGTCGATACGGGCCGGGACGTGCTGCTGCCACGTGGCCCAGGCGTCGGCGTACTCCTGGGCGTGCGCGCGGGAGTTCCAGGGGCGCTCGGCGGGGAGCGGGGCGGCCGGGTCCCGGCGCAGCCCGAGCAGGACGCGGAGCAGGCGGGCGCTGTGGATGCCGCGGACCCGGAAGTTCTCCAGGTCGTCGAGGGCGACCACCATCCGGACGTACCGCCCGGAGCGCCCGCGGTGCCGGCCGACCGCGTGGGTGCGGCCGTGCCCCGGGTCCCATCGGGCCCGGGTGACCCACAGGCGGGCGCCGGGCGGGAAGTGCTTGATGCCGCGCCGGATGTCGAGCCCGGCCTCGCCGTTCGCGGTCTCGGCGCTCACGTTGGCGACCACGCACCAGCCCAGCGGGTCGCCGTCGGGCGGGCCGGCGTCGTCGGAAGCGCCGTCCGCGGGTGTCCCGGTCATGCGGTGATGGTGCCGGGCGGACGGGGCGGGGCGCACCCGGTTTCTCCAGCGGCCCGCTTCTCCGGCGGCCCGCTGTGCCGGCGACGGGCGCCCGAAAGATGCCCGGGATGCCGTATTTGTCGCCTCATGTGACGCTGGGGCGTACACACGGTTGGGTGCGGGAGGCGCGGACGTGCGGTGGGCTGCGGCGGACAGGCGGGGCGAGGCGCGACGGGCGGCCGCGGGCACGATGGCCGCGGGCACGGCGGTGCTGGCCGCGGCGCTGCTCGGAGCGGCGGCGCCGGCGTGGGCGGCCGGGGAAACGGCGCCCTCGGCGGCACAGCAGCGACGGCCGCCTGGCCCCTCCGCCACGGCGCCGGGGGCTCCGGACGCGCCATCGGGCACTTCGTCGGGCACTTCGTCGGGCGCGGCGCAGGGCACGCAGCGGCCGCCTGCCGGTCACCCCCGACCGTCCGCTCCCGCCGCCTCGCAGCCGCAGCCGCAGCCGCTGCCCCTGCCCGGGGTCGGCCCCGTGCTCACGCTGCCGGTCCTCCCCCCGACCGTGCCGCCCCTCGTCCCTCCCGCCGTCCCGTCACGGCCGAGCCGTCCTGCCCGGCCGCCCGTGCCCGCTCCGCCCGCAGCCCCGGCGGCCCCCGTACCCAGCGGTCCTCCCGCGTCCGCCGCCCCCGCGCCGAGCTCTCCCACCCACTCCGGCGGCTCGGCCGGCCAGGCACCGTCCACCGGCTCGCCGCCCGCGCCCGCGGCCCCGGCACCGGACCGCCCGAACCGCCCGAACCGCCCGGCCCCCGAGTCCTCCGCCGGGCCCCTGCCCGGCACCGGCTCGCCGCGGCCCGGTCACCCCGGCAGCCGCCCCGCGCCCCCCACCCGCGGCGCACCCGCCGCCAAGACCCCGGCCCGGTCCCCGCACGCGGCTCCGCACGCGCCCCTGCGGCCGTACGTCCCGCTCGGGCACCGAAGCGGCCACCCGGGCGCGGCCTCGGCGCCGCTGCTGCTGGGCGCGGACGGCGGGCAGGCCGCTGCCACGCCCGTGCCGTCGTTCGAGGCGGGCGGGTCGCACGCACCGGCCGGGGCCGAGGAGGAGCAGGACGACCAGGCGCTGCCGTTCGTGACCGCGGGCCGCCCGGTGCCGCGGGTGCTGCCGCTGGGCGCCGGGCTGGTGCTGGTCGGGCTGGGACTGGGGTTCCTCGGGTTGCGGCTGCGCCGGCCCTGACCGCGCCGCCACTGACCGCAGCGCCACTGACCGCGCTGCCACCGATCGCCCCGCCACCGATCGCGCCGCTCGTGACCGCGCCAGCCCGCCCGCGACTCCCGGTGTCGAGGCTCGCGGGGCCGCTGCGGGACAATGGACGCATGGAGATGCCGATGAACGAACGGTCGACGGAGAACTCACAGAATCCGCAGGTCCTGGTCGTCGGGCCGGACGGGATGGCGCTCGGCGGTGGAGCGCTGGGCGAGGGCGAGGAGCCCCGCGAGATCCCGGTGACGGAGATGGTCGAGCAGCCGGCGAAGGTGATGCGGATCGGCAGCATGATCAAGCAGCTCCTGGAGGAGGTGCGGGCGGCTCCTCTCGACGAGGCCAGCCGGGTGCGGCTGAAGGAGATCCACGCCAGTTCCGTCAAGGAGCTGGAGGCCGGGCTCGCCCCCGAGCTGGTCGAGGAACTGGAGCGGCTGTCACTGCCGTTCACCAACGAGAGCGTGCCGAGCGAGGCCGAACTGCGGATCGCCCAGGCCCAGCTCGTGGGCTGGCTCGAAGGGCTCTTCCACGGCATCCAGACCGCGCTGTTCGCCCAGCAGATGGCCGCGCGCGCCCAGCTGGAGCAGATGCGCCGCGCGCTGCCGCCCGGCGCGGCCGGTCACGACGAGGAGCCGCAGGGCCCGACGGGCCGCTCCGGCCCCTACCTCTAGCCGACCCCGAGACAAGCGAAAGGGCCGGACCTCCGCGGTGGACGCCGCCGAGGTCCGGCCCTTTCGTACACAAGTCATACAAGCGCCGAGGCGCGCAAGCGCTCAGTCCGTGCCCTTGCCCGTCGACACCCAGATGGTGACCGGGCCGTCCGTCTTCGGGTTGTAGTCGGCGTCGGCGGACGGCGACTGGCTCGTCACCGAGCCCTTGCCCCACAACTGCTCGTTGGTGTGCTTGATGGTGTACTTCCAGCCCGCGGCCTTCATGCAGGCGACCACGGAGTCGACGTAGTCCGTGTGGAAGTCCGGCATCGTGGCGACATCGGGCTTGTCGGGGTTGATGAAGTCGTTGTGGGCGTCGGTGCACTGGTCGGTGTCGATGGTGCGGGTCTGGTCGCCCTGGACCACGCTGTCCGTCGCGGACGCGCTGGCGCTCGCCGAGGTGGTGGCGCTGCCGGTCGGGGTGTCGGTGTGGTCCGCGCTGGGGCTGCCACCGCCGCTGTTGGTCATCGCGACGATCACGCCCACGATCACGGCGATCGCGACCACGGCCACCACCACGCCCACGACCAGCGGGGTGTTGGACTTGCCGCCGCGACGCGGGACGTTCGGCCCGCCGGTGCCGCCGGCCATGCCGCCGCCCGGACCGCCGGTGCCGTTCATGGCGTACTGCTGCGGCACCTGGCTGGGCGGGAGGTTGTACGCGGGGGTGGGCGGCGGGGTCGGCGCGCCCTGCTGCGGGTAGCCGTACGCCGACGGCGGCGGGGTGGTGGGTCCGTAGCCCTGCGGCGGCGGGGTCGGCGCGTACGGGGTGTGGACCTGCTGCGCCGGGGGCGGCACCTGGCCGGGCTGGACCGGGAAGACCGACGCGGCGACGCCCTCGCCGCGGCTGCCGGTGACGGCGTTGCCGGTGATCACCGGCATGCCGCCGCTCTGCGTGGCGGAGAGCACCCGCTCGATCTCGTCGTGCATCGTGTCGGCGGTCGGGAAGCGCTCGGCCGGGTTCTTGCGCAGCGCGCGGGCCACCAGCGCGTCGATGGCGGGGCCGAGCGCCTGGTTCACCGCGGAGGGGGCCGGCGGGGTCTCCTGGACGTGCTGGTAGGCCATCGCCAGCGGCGAGTCCGCGTCGAACGGCAGCCGACCGGTGAGGAGTTCGAAGAGCATGCAGCCGACCGAGTACAGGTCGGAGCGCTCGTCCACGCCGCGCCCGAGCGCCTGCTCGGGCGAGAGGTACTGCGGGGTGCCGACCACCATGCCGGTCTGGGTCATCGAGGTCACGCCGGACTGCATGGCCCGCGCGATGCCGAAGTCCATCACCTTGACCACGCCGCGCCGGGTGACCATCACGTTGCCCGGCTTGATGTCCCGGTGCACCAGGCCCATCTCGTGGCTGACCGCCAGCGCGGCCAGCACGTCGCCGGTGACCCTCAGCGCCTTGTCGGCGGGCATCGCGCCGAACTGGGCGATGTCCGCGGCCAGTACGTCGCCGAGCGGCTTGCCCTCGACGTACTCCATCACGATGTACGGCACCATCTGGCCGTCGATCACGTCTTCACCGGAGTCGAAGACGGAGACGATGTTGGTGTGGTTGAGCTTGGCGACGGACTGCGCCTCGCGGCGGAAGCGCTCCCGGAACGACTGCTCGTTGCCCAGGTTGGTGTGGAGGGTCTTGACGGCCACCGGCCGGTCCAGCACCGTGTCATGTGCCAGATGCACGGACGCCATGCCACCCTGGCCCAGCAGATCCCGCAGCACGTACCGCCCGCCGCCGACCGAGCGCCCCGCGTACCCGCCCTGTGTGGCGTCCCCGCTCATCTGTACCGCTACCCCCTGATGGTGAACCGGGACGGGACAGACCAGTCCCCCGAGCTTGCCCGCCAAGTCTCGCTTATCGCACGTGCACGTCAAGTTCGTTGACCATCTCGTCACCTGATACGCATCGTCCGCGCACAAAGCGGTGACCTTCGTACGGCAGTCGGACGGCGTCCGATCGCGGCAACCGAAAAGCGGTACGGTGGCGCACCAAGACAGCGATGCGCGTACGACAGGCTCGCACCACATGGCTCGCACGACATGGACGGACGACGAGGACTGATGGTCGACCCGAACGAGACGGCCGCCGGCATCGGAGCGTCGGAGGCCAACGGTCCTTGGGGCCCCGGGGCCGTGGTCGGCGACGGCCGCTACCGGCTGACCGGACGGCTTGGCCGCGGCGGCATGGCCGAGGTCTTCGCGGCGGAGGACGTCCGGCTCGGCCGGATCGTCGCCGTCAAGCTGCTGCGCACCGACCTCGCCGAGGACCAGGTGGCCCGGGCCCGCTTCACCCGCGAGGCCCAGTCGGTGGCCGGCCTCAACCACCACGCGGTGGTCGCGGTCTACGACTCCGGCGAGGACGTCACCCGTACGGGCACGGTCCCCTACATCGTGATGGAACTGGTCGAGGGCCACACCATCAAGGACCTGCTCACCGGGCCCACCCCGCCGCCGGTCGACCAGGCGCTGGTGATCGTCTCCGGCGTGCTGGACGCGCTCGCCTACAGCCACGAGCACGGCATCGTGCACCGCGACATCAAGCCCGCGAACGTCATCATCACCACCACGGGCGCGGTCAAGGTGATGGACTTCGGCATCGCCCGCGCGCTGCACGGCGCGGCGAGCACCATGACGCAGACCGGCATGGTGATGGGCACCCCGCAGTACCTCTCGCCCGAGCAGGCGCTCGGCAAGACCGTCGACCACCGCAGCGACCTGTACGCCACTGGCTGCCTGCTCTACGAACTGCTGGCGCTGCGGCCGCCCTTCGTCGGCGAGACCCCGCTGTCCGTGGTCTACCAGCACGTCCAGGACGAGCCGCAGCTGCCGTCGCAGATCAGCGACCGGGTGCCGCCGGAGCTCGACGGCCTGGTGCTGCGCTCGCTCGCCAAGCAGCCCGAGGACCGGTTCCAGAACGCCGAGGAGATGCGGGCGCTGGTCGGGTACGCCCACCACACGCTGATGCAGCAGGGCGGCTGGACCGGGGGGATGTGGAACACCGGCGCGGTCACCGCGGTCACGCCCCGCCAGACCGGCGCCGCGCCCACCGTGGTGGCCCAGAGCGGCCGGCCCGGGCAGAGCGGCAACACCGCGGAGATCGGTCCGCTGCTCGGCGGGATCTCCGGGGTCGGCGGCAGCGACGACGTGCACGGGTACGGCGAGAAGCCGCCGTCCTCCGGGAGCCACTGGGTCAAGCCGGTGCTCTTCGTGATCGCCGCGGTGCTCGCCATCACGCTCGGGGTCTACCTCGCGACCAGGGACACCGGTGGGAGCGGCCCGAGCACGGACCACACCACCGCGCCGACCAGCGCGCAGTCCTCCGACCAGCCGTCCGACGACGCCACGGACCAGCCGTCCGACGACACCTCGGGCGCGGTGAACGACGAGCCGACCGACTCCGGCGAGTCCAGCGACACCCCCACCGACACCTCGACGTCCACGTCTCCCACCGACGACACCACGGCGCCCACGACACCGCCCACCCACACGACGAAGCCGACGAAACCGACGAAGCCGACGACGCCGCCCACCAAGCCGACCACCCCGCCGCCCAGCTCGCCCACCACCGGCGGGAGCGGTGACAGCGGCGGTGGCACCGCCGGGGACGACAGCGTCGGCGGCGACTCGGCGGGCAGTACCGCGGGCAGCGCCGGCGACTGACGGCTTGCCGCGGGCGCAGCCGCGCGAACCCTAGGGGCGCGGGGAACTGCGCGACCAGCCACCCACGCGCCGCAAGGTCCCGGAACTCCGGGGACGCACCGCCCCGGAGGGTCCGGTCACCCCGTGAACGCGTCGCGGACCCGGGCGTACTCCTCGGTCCACCACACCGCCAGGGCGGACGCGGCCGGGAAGAGCGGGTCGGACCGGGGATCGCGGTGCTGGTAGCGCCAGTGCAGCATCCAGAAGTCGTTGAGCCGCTCCCACCACACGCGGTGGACGGCCGCGGCCACCTCGGACACGGCGATCCCGGCCGCCCGCCGGTACGCCCGGGCGTAGCCGCGGATCTTGGCGAGGTCGAGCCGTCCGTCGGCGGGGTGGACGAAGAAGATGACGGCGGCCCGGACCGCCTCCTCGGCCCGCGGGTGGACGCCCAGCCGGTCCCAGTCGATGATCGCGGCCGGCTCCTCGCCGCGGTAGAGCAGGTTGAGCGGGTGGAAGTCGCCGTGCACCCAGCCGCTCGCCCGGTCGTCCGCGGCCGGCGGCCGGCGGTGGGCGTGCCGGCGCAGCAGCGCGCGGCGTTCGAGCAGGCGGTGCTCGGCGAGCCGGTCGAACGCGTCGAAGGGGCGGTGGCCGCGGACCAGGGTGAGCAGGTGGTCGATCTGCTCGTGGGTGTGGTCGGGGTCGGCGCTGGGGTGCGGTTCGGCCGGGGGCGGCGGCTGGGTGTCGGCCAGTCCGGTGTGGACCCGCCCGAGCAGGGTGCCGAGCCGGTGGGACTGGCTCTGGGAGAGCTCGGTGCCCTCGCGGTGGCGGCCCTCGACCCACCGGAACAGGGCGTACCGGTGGCCGTGGTGGACCGTGACGGTGGTCCCGTCGCGGTCCGGCAGCGGCGCGGCCGCGGGCAGCCCGAGCCGGGCGAGCCGTCGGGTCGCGTGGTGCTGTCGGGCGATCACCGCGGGTGCCGCGGTGTCCGCCGAGATGTACTGCTTCAGGAAGTAGCGGCCGCTGCCCGTGGTGATCCGCCAGCCCCGGTTGAGTAACCCGCGTGGTACGGGTTCGCAGGTCAGCAGGGTCGCCGCACAGTCGTAGCGGCGCAGCAGGGCGGTCAGTGCGGGCGGCCGCTGTGCCGTGCCCATCACGCGGCTCAGCGTAGATCAACGGGCGGTTCGGGCATATGCGAGTGGCGTGAGGGGCCTTGCGTCTGCTATGTCCGGCTGGTCGGATTCGGGCGATGGCCGGAACCGGACGGCACTCCGGGCCGTTCACCCCTTACGGACTTTTCCCGATCGGGATACGGTGCCGGTGTCCCGGTCATGGCCTGCGGTAACGCGGACTACTAGGAAATCCAAGCAAAACCGCAGGTCAGAAAGTGTGCCCTCGGTGTACGCGAAGGCTTCCCGATGTAGGTAACGTCTGCTTTGCAGGCCATTCGCCGGGGCGTTGTCACGCCTGGCCCGGCCATGCCGCACATACCCCGTGCGTCACGCCGGACCAGGTGAGCCGCACTGGCTCTCCGGCAGATCCCGGGGGCCGGACAGACGGAGGAGCGAACGTGAGCGTGAAGAGCACTGCCGCTGGGGGTCCCCCCGCCTCGGGCGGGCGCACCAGCCGCGGCCGCGCGAAGCGCCGTGGGGGCGAGCCCGAGCTCGTACAGCTACTGACCCCCGCGGGCGAGCGCGTCGAGCACGGCGAGTACTCCATCGACCTGACCCCGGACGAGCTGCGTGGCCTGTACCGGGACATGGTGCTGACCCGGCGGTTCGACGCCGAGGCGATCACCCTGCAGCGGCAGGGCGAGCTGGGGCTGTGGGCCTCGCTGCTCGGCCAGGAGGCCGCCCAGATCGGCTCCGGGCGGGCCACCCGCCCGGACGACTACATCTTCCCGACCTACCGCGAGCACGGCGTGGCCTGGACCCGTGACGTGGACCCGTTGAACCTGCTGGGCATGTTCCGCGGGGTCAACAACGGCGGCTGGGACCCCAACGAGAACAACTTCCAGCTCTACACCATCGTCATCGGCTCGCAGACGCTGCACGCGACCGGCTACGCGATGGGCGTGGCCAAGGACGGCGCGGACGCCGCGGTGATCGCGTACTTCGGCGACGGCGCCTCCAGCCAGGGCGACGTGGCGGAGTCCTTCACCTTCGCGGCGGTCTACAACGCGCCGGTGGTGTTCTTCTGCCAGAACAACCAGTGGGCGATCTCCGAGCCGACCGAGAAGCAGTCCCGGGTGCCGATCTACCAGCGCGCGGCCGGCTACGGCTTCCCGGGCGTCCGGGTGGACGGCAACGACGTGCTGGCGGTGCTCGCGGTCACCCGGGCGGCCCTGGAGCACGCCCGCAGCGGACAGGGCCCGATGCTGGTGGAGGCGTTCACGTACCGGATGGGCGCGCACACCACCACCGACGACCCGACCCGCTACCGCAGCGACGAGGAGCGCGAGGAGTGGGCGTCGAAGGACCCGATCGCCCGGCTGCGCACGTACCTCGACAAGCAGGGCCTGGCCGACGAGGAGTTCTACGCGGGCCTGGACACCGAGAGCGACGCGCTGGCGAAGCGGGTCCGCGACGGCGTGCGGAGCATGCCGAACCCCGACACGATGGCGATCTTCGAGAACATCTACGCCGACGGGCACGCGCTGGTGGACGAGGAGCGCGCCCGGTTCGCCGAGTACCTGGCCTCCTTCGAGGACGCGCCCGCCGGGGCCCATGGGGCGGCCGGCTCCGGAAAGGGGCACTGACATGACGCAGATGGCCATCGCGAAGGCGCTCAACGAGTCGCTGCGCACGTCGTTGGAGAACGACCCGAAGGTCCTGGTGATGGGGGAGGACGTGGGCCGGCTCGGCGGCGTCTTCCGGATCACCGACGGCCTGTTCAAGGACTTCGGCGAGGGCCGGGTGATCGACACCCCGCTCGCCGAGTCCGGCATCGTGGGCACCGCGATCGGCCTGGCGCTGCGCGGCTACCGCCCGGTGGTGGAGATCCAGTTCGACGGTTTCGTCTTCCCGGCCTACGACCAGATCGTCACGCAGCTGGCGAAGATGCACGCGCGGGCGCTGGGCAAGATCAAGCTGCCGATCGTCATCCGCATCCCCTACGGCGGCGGCATCGGCGCGGTGGAGCACCACAGCGAGTCCCCGGAGACGCTCTTCGCGCACATCGCCGGGTTGAAGGTGGTCTCGCCGTCGAACGCCTCGGACGCGTACTGGATGATGCGGCAGTCCATCGAGTGCGACGACCCGGTGATCTTCTTCGAGCCGAAGCGCCGCTACTGGGACAAGGGCGAGGTGGCCGTCTCGGCCGTGCCCGCGGGGCTGCACAAGGCGGCGGTGGCCCAGGCCGGCACCGACGTCACGCTGGTGGCGTACGGTCCGATGGTGAAGGTGTGCCTGGAGGCGGCGGCCGCGGCGGCGAACGAGGGCCGCAGCATCGAGGTGGTGGACCTGCGCTCGATCTCGCCGATCGACTTCGACACCGTGCAGACTTCGGTGGAGAAGACCGGGCGGCTGGTCGTGGTGCACGAGGCCCCGGTCTTCTTCGGTTCCGGCGCGGAGATCGCGGCCCGCATCACCGAGCGCTGCTTCTACGCCATGGAGGCGCCGGTGCTGCGGGTGGGCGGTTTCCACGCGCCGTACCCGCCGGCCCGGCTGGAGGAGGAGTACCTGCCCGGTCTGGACCGCGTACTCGACGCCGTCGACCGCGTGCTGGCGTACTGAGGAGAGGGTTGTGACGATCATGGCCGTACAGGCACAGCGCTTTCGCGAGTTCAGGATGCCGGATGTCGGTGAGGGCCTGACCGAGGCGGAGATCCTCAAGTGGTACGTGGGCGTCGGGGACACGGTCACCGACGGGCAGGTGGTCTGCGAGGTCGAGACGGCGAAGGCGGCCGTGGAGCTGCCGATCCCGTTCGACGGGGTGGTCAGCGAGATCCGCTTCGACGAGGGCACCACGGTGGATGTGGGCACCCCGATCATCGTGGTGGACGCGGGGGGCGAGGACGCGCCGGGCGGTGCCGAGGCCGGAGCGGCCGCTGCCGTCGCCGCGGAGGCGGTCGAGGCGGCGGAACCCGCGCCGGAGCCGGCCGCGAAGCGGACGGCGGTGCTGGTCGGTTACGGGGTCGCGCCGTCGTCGACGACCAGGCGGCCCCGTAAGCAGAAGCCGGGTGGGCCGGTGCCGGGGGAGCCGTTGAACGGGCACGCGGCGCCCGCCGCACCTGCCGCGCCCGAGGCGCCCGTCGCTCCTGAGGTGCCCGCGGCGGAGGCTCCCGCGGCCGGTGCTCCCGTGGCCGGTGCTCCCGTGGCCGGTGCGTTGCGGCCGCTGGCCAAGCCGCCGGTGCGCAAGCTCGCCAAGGAGCTGGGCATCGACCTGGCCACCGTGGTGCCCACCGGGCCGCAGGGCGAGGTGACCCGGGAGGACATCAGGGCCGCCGCCGCGCCGCCGGCCCGGCTGCCGCTGCCGGCGGCCGACGACGTCGCCGGCGTCACCTCGACGGGCGCGCGCGAGACGCGGGTCCCGATCAAGGGCGTCCGCAAGGCCATCGCGCAGGCGATGGTCACCAGCGCCTTCACCGCGCCCCACGTCACCGAGTTCGTGACCTTCGACATCACGAAGTCGATGAAGCTGGTGCAGGAGCTGAAGGCCGATCCGGCGTTCGCGGGGCTCAAGGTCAGCCCGCTGCTGCTGGTCGCCAAGGCGCTGCTGGTCGCGCTCCGCCGCAACCCGGAGGCCAACTCGGCCTGGGACGAGGCGAACCAGGAGATCGTCCGGAAGTCCTACGTCAACCTGGGGATCGCCGCGGCCACCCCGCGCGGTCTGGTGGTGCCCAACATCAAGGACGCCCACGACAAGACGCTGCCCGAACTGGCGTCCGCGCTGGGCGACTTGGTCACCACCGCCCGGGAGGGGAAGACCTCGCCCGCCGCGATGCAGGGCGGCACCGCCACCATCACCAACGTCGGCGTCTTCGGCATCGACACCGGCACCCCGATCCTCAACCCCGGCGAGTCCGCGATCCTCGCGTTCGGCGCGGTCAAGCTCCAACCGTGGGTGCACAAGGGCAAGGTGAAGGCGCGGCACGTCACCACCCTCGCGCTCTCCTTCGACCACCGGCTGGTCGACGGCGAGCTCGGCTCGAAGGTGCTGGGTGACATCGCGGCGATCCTGGAGCAGCCCAAGCGGCTGCTCACCTGGTCATGACCGGCTGAACCCTTTCCACAGCGGCGGGCCCGGGCGGATGGACGCCCGGGCCCGCCGCTGTGCGTGTCTCCCGCACTTCCCGTCCGTTTTGTGCTGCCATCGACCGTATGGTCGTCTCTGTCTCCGTCGTCCTGCTGCTCCTCGTCCTCGCCGGGATGCAGATGCACAACCGGTCCCTCAAGCCCAGTCACGCCATCACCTGCGTCCTGCTGGGCTTCTGCCTCGCGTCCTCCAGCCTGGCCCCCACCATCCAGTCCACCCTCACCTCCACCGCCTCCCTGGTCGGCACCATCCATCCCTAGGGCCGCCTTCTCCCGCGGTGCCGGCGGTGCATGATCCGTGGGGCCCGTGTGCCGGGCGGGTCACAGTCCGGGGGGAACGCTTCCGGTCCCGTGCGCGGCGCCGGTAGCGTCGGGGTGCCAATTCTCTTTACGTACAGGTACTTCACGGGGGATGCCATCGTGACCCGCTCTTCTCTGCCCGTCGCCGCGGTCACCGCGGCCGCGGCCGTGCTCCTGCTGGCCGCGTGCGGCGGCGGTTCGAACGGTTCGGACAAGATCGACGCGTCGGACTCCCCGACCGCGAGCGCCACGGCGTCGGCGACGACCGCGTCCCCGACGCAGGCGGCGGGGCCGGGCGCGCCGAGTTTCGACCTGCCGTCGGACATCAAGGTCAACTTCGACGGGTTCGACAGCAGTGACCCGACCAAGAAGGCCGCGCTGAAGGACGCCACGTACGCGGCGACGGCGGTGGTCGCGTTCACGGCGAAGACGTACACGAAGGAACCGGCGTTCTTCAAGCGGTTCTGGACCGGCGAGCACGGTGCCGAGTTCGCCGATTCGCTCATCTCGCAAGGCAAGGGCGGCAGTGTCGTCACCGGGACCTTCGACTACTACAAGCCGGTGGTCAAGAAGCTCGTGACCGGAAACCTGTCGGTCCAGTACTGCGAGGACCAGCGGAAGGCATACGGCAAGGACGCCAAGACGGGCAAGGTCAACGTGACCACACCGTCCTTGGCGGACTTCAACCTGTGGACCCTGACCATGACCAAGAGTTCGACGGGGGAATGGCAGGCATACGATCACACGTGGCAGAACGGGGCAAAGCAGTGTCAGATCGCCTGATACGTCGCCTGTCGCGCGGCGTTGTCGTCATCCTCACCTGCGTCTCCGCGCTGGCTGCCGCCGACGGAGCTTGGGCCAATACCGGCAAGGGCTACGGCGATTCGGGTTCGTCCAGCAGCAGTGACAGCGGGGCCAGCGGCGGCGGCAGCTCCTACCAGGTGCACGTGAAGTACACGCATCGCGGGACCTCGGACGGGGACGGGGCGGCCCCCGTCACATCGTCCGACGCGAACTTCTCGCCGCCGGTGTGCTGGTACACGAGCTTCACGCCGGACCAGTTCCACGCGGAGATCGACCGGCGGTACGACGAGGCCGGTCAGGAAGGCGCGGGGACGGTCTCCGACTACTACAACCAGGTCCAGTCGGACATGAACGACATCAAGTACCACAAGGGTGACAAGGGCAGTTGGTGGGTCCTCACCTGGGACGACAACGCCCTGAACGAGCCCGGGGCCACCTGCCCGTACAGCACCGGGTGGATATGGGAGCCGCCGGCGGACCCGCCGGAGGGCGCCATTTCCCCGCAGGTGCTCGCCCAGGCCGCGTACGGACAGTTGAAGCTGCCCACGAAGGGCGTCGAGCTCAGCCCGAAGCCGGGGAACCAGAAGGTGAACCTGCCCACGTACGTGGACTTCAAGGAGGCCGACGCGCAGGTGTCCGTCACGGCGCAGCTCACCGAGCCGAACGGAGACACGGTCGCGGCGACGGTGGTGGCGCGGCCGTACAGCCTGCATGTCGAGGCGGGGACGCAGTACGCGAGCCCGGAGAGCTGTGACTACCGGCTCGGTCAGTCCGGGGAGGGTGCCTCGCTGGACTCGTCCGGCGCGGCCTGCAACATCACGTACACGAAGGCGAGCGCGGGGACGTACACGTTCACCGCGGCCATGACGTGGCGGGTGTCGTGGACCCCGACCGCGGAGGTGCGGCCCGGCGGGACCCCGCTGCCCGACGGGCGGTCCGACTCCGACCAGCCGGTCACCGTCGAGGAGATCCAGACCGTCAACCGTTGAGCCCGGTTCGTCGTCGGCCGCGGACCGAACGGGTCCGCGGCCGCGGCGTGAACGGGGTGCCGTGCCGCCCGGGGGTATCGTCTGGTTGTGTGTTGTATCTATGATGTGCGCATTATGGATACGAAGTCGCCGCCCGCCGCCGAGCGGGTCTACCTGCATGTGAAGAGCGGGGTGCTGGACCGGTCGTACGAGGGCGGGACGCTGCTGACCGAGGGGGACCTCGCCGAGGCGGTGGGGGTGTCGCGGACGCCGGTGCGGGAGGCGCTGCTGAAGCTGGAGGCGGAGGGGCTGCTCAAGCTGTATCCGAAGAAGGGCGCTCTGGTGCTGCCGGTCTCCGCGCAGGAGATCGCGGACGTGGTGGAGACCCGGCTGCTGGTGGAGCAGCACGCGGTCGCGAAAGTGGTGCACGCGGTGCCGGCGCGGCTGATCGAGCGGTTGGAGGAGTCGCTCGCCGAGCAGTGCGAGCACGCCGCCGCCGGCGACCTGTCCGCCTTCGCCGCCGCGGACCGCAGCTTCCACGCGGAGATCGTCCGCGCGGCGGGCAACCGTATCCTCGCGCACCTCTACGACCAGTTGCGGGACCGGCAGTTGCGGATGGGGGTGGCGACGATGCACGCCGAGCCGAGCCGGGTGGCGAAGAACATCGCCGAACACACTGAGATCCTCCAGGCGTTGCGGAACGGCGACGAGCGGACCGCGGCGGAGGTCGTGGACCGGCACGTGTCCTGGGTCAACACGCTGGCCCGGGGCGAGTCGTGACCGGGAAGCCACTGCCGGGGGACCCACCGGGCGGCCGCCGGGCCGCGCTCGTCTGGGGTGTGGGCACCCTGGTCTACCTCGTCGCCGTCGTGCACCGCACCAGCCTCGGCGTCGCCGGGATCGACGCCGCCGCCCGCTTCCACATCGGCGCCTCCGCGCTGTCGTCGTTCTCCATCCTCCAGGTGCTGGTCTACGCGGGCATGCAGATACCCGTCGGCCTGATGGTGGACTCGCTCGGCACGAAGCGGGTGCTGATGCTCGGCGCGGTCCTCTTCACCGTCGGTCAGGGCGCGTTCGCGCTGTCGCACTCCTACGGGATGGCGCTCGCCGCCCGCGCGGTACTCGGCTGCGGCGACGCGATGACCTTCGTGAGCGTGCTGCGGCTCGGCTCGCGCTGGTTCCCCGCGCGGCGCGGGCCGATGATCGCCCAGGGTGCGGCGCTCTTCGGGGTCGCGGGCAACCTCGTGTCCACGGTGGCGCTTTCGCGGGTACTGCACTCCGCCGGCTGGACCCCCACGTTCCTCGGCACCGCGATCGGCGGTGCCTTCGTCCTCGTCCTGGTCGCCCTCTTCCTCAAGGACCACCCCGACGGGTACGTCCCCGCTCCCGCCGAGCACGCCGGACTCGCCTACGTACGGCGGCAGATCGCCGATGCCTGGCGGGAACCCGGTACCCGGCTGGGCATGTGGACGCACTTCACCACGCAGTTCTCCGGGATGGTGTTCCTGCTGCTGTGGGGGATGCCGTTCCTCGTCGAGGACCAGGGGATGTCGCGAGGCGGCGCGGGTGGGCTGCTCACGCTGGTGGTCCTCGCGAACATGGTGTTCGGGATGGTCTTCGGGCAGTTGATCGGGCGGCATCACGGGGCTCGGATGCCGTTGACGCTCGGCGTCATCGCGGCGACCGCGGTCGCCTGGGCGGCGGTTCTCGGGTGGCCCGGCGGGCACGATCCGCTCTGGCTGCTCGTGGTGTTGTGCGTCGTGCTCGGGGCCTGCGGCCCGGGCTCCATGATCGGGTTCGACTTCGCCCGGCCGGCGAACCCGCCGGAGCGCTTCGGTACGGCGTCCGGGATCGTCAACATCGGGGGGTTCACCGCGTCCATGGTGACCCTTCTCGCGATCGGCTTGCTGCTCGACGCCACCGGCGACGACTATCAGGTGGCCTGGAGCAGCGTGTTCGTCCTCCAACTGCTCGGAACCGTGCAGATCCTGCGGCTGCGGCGGCGGACGGCTCAGCTCGAACGGGAGCGGATCGCGGTGAGCCGGGTGGAAAGCGTCCACCGCGGCCACGCCGCAGCGATCCGCGACTAGGGCCTGGCGGGGAGGCGCGGCCGCGGGTCCGCCCGGGCCGCGTGGTGCTGTCGGCTCCCGGACCACGCGCCGCTGAGAACGCGCGGCTCCTTCCGCGGAAAGAGGGTCACCTGCCCGGGGGCGCGGGGAACTGCGCGCTCAGCAGGCCACCGGCCCGCGGTCGGGAAACGAACCGGCACCACAACGGTGCTTGGCCGAGGGGCGCCCCGGCGGGCCGTGGGCAACCGGGGGTTCAGGGGCTCACAAGGGAGTGAACGTCACCGGGAGGGCCGCGGGGCCGCGTTGCCAGAGGGAGGGGCGCCAGGGGAGCTGGTCCGGGGGGAGGGTGGGGACGAGATCGGGGATGCGGTCGAGGAGGATCTCCAGCGCCGTGGTCGCGACGACCTCCGCGAGCTGGGGCGCGGGCGCGGGACAGCGATGGGCGCCGTGGCTGAACGACAGATGCGCGTGGTTGCCGACGGCGGCCCCGGGAAGTGCCGGGCGGACCTGGGGGTCCGCGTTGGCCGCGGCCAGCCCGAGCACGAGGCAGTCGCCGCGCCGGATGTACCGCCCGCCGAGCTGGGTGTCGCGGGTGGCCCACCGCCCGATGACGTTCTGCACGGGCGGATCGGTCCACAACACCTCCGCGAGCGCCTGGGAGATGCTGCGCCGCCCCCCGGACAGGGTGAGCGCGAACCGCTCGTCGGTGAGCAGCAGCCGCAGCGTGTTGCCGATCCAGTCCGCGGTGGGCCGCCGCCCGGCCGCCATGATCGTGAGCAGGTCCTGCACGACCTCCTCGTCGGTGAGGCCCGCCGGATGCGCGAGCAGCCGGGACGGGATGTCGGCCCCGGGCGCGGGGGCCCGCCGGGCCCGCGCGAGCACCGCTTCCAGCGTGGCCCGCAGCCGCGCGGCGGACGCGGCGGGCCCGGCCGGCGCTGCCAGGTGGGCCGGGTGGACCGGGTGGGCCGGGTGCGAGGGCTCCGCGGCCGGCCCGGGCGCGGCGGTGCCGTAGCCGTACTGGCCGGCCAAGTCCCGTTCCAGCGCCGCTGTTTCGGCCGGCTGCAACCCGAACAGCCCGGCCATGACGTGCAACGGCACCTGCTCGGCGTACTGCGCCACCAACTCCGCCCGCCCGGCCCCCGCGAACGCGTCCACCGCGGCGTCCGCGGCCCGCTCGGCGCGCTGCCGTAGCTCGAACGGGTCGACCCCGCCGAGCACGTCGGCGACCGCGCCCGCGCGCCGTACGTGCTCCTCCCCCTCGGTGAACCGGACCGACGGGGTGTGCGCCACGTGCGGCAGCAGCGGCCAGCCGGCGGGGACGCGGTCCCACGCGTGCCAGCGGCGCGGGTCCCGCCCGAACAACTCCGGGTTCCCGGCCACGACATGCACCTCGTGGTAGCCCAGGACGAGCCACGCGGGCATCCCGCCGTCCAGCAGCACGGGTGCGACCGGCCCGTACGCCTCCCGCAGCGCCCGGTAGTACGCCCCCGGGTCGGCGTGGTCGAACGCGGGCCCGGCCGGCTGCGGCACGTGGGCGACCTGGTGGTGCGCCTGTGCCTGCGCCTGCTCCCGGGCCTGCGGCGGGTGCCCCTGTTCCGGCCCGGGCCGCAGGGCCCGCTCCGGTTCCGCGGCCCCTTCCGCACCCGACCCGGGCCCCTGCACGTGTCCCTGCCCCTGCACGTGCCCTTGCCCCTGCGCCGCGGCCGGCCCCCACGGCGGCACCGGCTGCGGCCCGGGTATCTCCGCGAGCTTCTGCCGTGCCGCAGCACCCACTTGGGGCACCCGCCGCTGCGGTGCGAGCCCGCGCGGCGGCACCACCTCGTCCGCCCGGTCGCGCCGCGCCTCCGGTTCCCGCTCCTGTGACGATGTCATGTGCCCGTTCTCTCTCCTGCGTTCACGCGGGTGCCCACCGCGACGCGCCCCGCCCGGCGCCCCGTCCCGTGACCGGCTCCGCGCCCTGCCGCGGTTCCCGGCTCAGAGGTTGTGCAGCGCACGGAGGACCTTCCTCAGCATGTCGGAAGGGGGCAGCAACTCCGCCGCGGTGGTGGGCGCATGGGCGCTGATGTGCTGCGCGTTGAGGAGGTCGGCGAGCAGCACCCGGACCACGCCGACCGGCAGGGCCAGGCGGGAGGCGAGTTCGAGTACGGCGATGGGGCGGCGGCACAGCCGCAGGATGCGGACGTGTTCCGAGGGCATTCCGGGGAGCGGTTCGGCGCGTGCGGCGATGACCGTGGCCAGGTCGAACCCCTTGGTGCCGGCGCTGCTCCGCCCACCGGTGAGGGTGTAGAGCCGGTCCGGGGCGCCGCTGTCGACCGGCACGCCCATCATGCCGGGAGCTTCCCGCGTATGCCCGCCGCGGGCAGGGTGCCGAGCTGGTCGCGGACCGCCTCGACGATGTCGTTCATGCCGCGCCCGACCGCGCGGGCGTCCGCCGACTCCTCCCCCACCACGGCCAGATGGGCGCCCGCGCCGGCCTCGACGAGGAACAGCGCGCCGCCGTGGAAGTCGGTCATCGACTGCCGTACGCCGCCGCTGCCGTCGCCGAACTCGACGCACGCGCCGTGCACCAGGCTCTGGATGCCGGAGGCGATCGCGGCGAGCTGGTCGGCGCGGTCCACGGACAGCTCGGGCGACCAGTGCAGCTTCAGCCCGTCGGCGGAGAGCAGCAGCGCGTGGCGGGCGCCGGGCGTCAGTGCCACGAACCGTTCGAGCAGTAACGCGACCCCGCCTCCGCCGCCACCGGTTCCGTTCGTCATCACTGGCCACCCTCCCCTTCGCTGTCGGCGGTTCCCCGGTCCCGGCCGGTCGCGGCGTCCCGGAAGGCGCCGAACCGGGCGCCCGCGTCGGCGCCGCCGGGCGGCGCCTCCCGCGCCGGAGCCCACGGGGGAGAGTCGTACCCGGGCGCGGTATCGGGCATGCCCCGCCCCCGGGTCCGCCGCGGCAGCGGCATGTGTACGGCCGAGGCAGGGCCCGGCGCCGCTCCGGGGTCCTCGACCGTGCCCGCGCCCGCGTCCGGGCCCGTAGGGGGCCGTACACCGCTTCCTGGGCCGCCTGCGGAGCCGCGCTCGGCCGGTCCCGCGTGCCCGATCTCCTCGGGCCGCCCGGGTTCGGGGAAGCCGTCGTACCCGGCGCCGATGTCGGCCCCGGGCGCCCCCGTGGACCCCTGGGCGCCGCCGTATCCACCGCCGCGGCCCAACTGCCCTTCCCCCGTGCCGGGTTGCGCGTCGTACCGCCCGCCGACCGCCGGCGTGCCGTACGACGCGGGGCCGTACGACTCCGCCGTGCGCGTGACGATCCTCGACGGGATCAGGACGACCACGCCGGTGCCGCCGCGCGAGGACGGCCGGAAGGAGATCCGCAGGCCGTGCTTGCGGGCCAGCCGGCCGACCACGGTGAGGCCGATCCGGGTGCCGGACAGGCCGGGCAGCAGGTCGTTCGCGGCCTCGGCCGGGTCGCCGGAGACGAGGCGTTCGATCCGGGCGAGGTCGCCGGCGGGCATCGCGAGCCCGGCGTCCTCCACGGTGACGACGACGCCCGAGTGCGACTCCTGGACGTAGACGTGGACTTCCTCGGACGGCGGCGAGAAATTGCAGGCGTTGTCCATGAGTTCGGCCAGCACGTGCATGACGCCCTCGGCGGCGTGCCCCGCGACGGCCGCGCCGGCCGTGGTGTGCAGCCGCACCCGGCGGTAGGCGTGGATACGGCCCATCGCGCCGCGCAGCACGCTCTCCATCGCGATCGGCCGGGTCCAACGGCGGCCGGAGCGCGAGCCGCTGAGCACCGCGACGCTGTCGGCGAGCCGGCCGGTCTGCGCGGCGCAGTGGTCCAGCCGCAGCAGGTCGTCCAGGACGCTCTCGTCGTGCCGCTGCTCCATCTCGCGCAGGTCGGCGAGCATGGTGGTGGTGAGGGCCTGCACGCGGGCGGCGGCGCTGGCGCAGGCGGCCATCCCGGCGGCCTTGGCGCGCTCGCTCGTGCCCAGCTCGCGGACCGTCAGTTCCAGCAGCCGCTGGTGCACCTCACCGACTGGGCGCGGCAGTTGGGCCAGCACGGTGCTGGTGGAGCCGCCCTCGCGCATCCGCTCGACGGCGAGCGGGATCGTCACCTCGGCCATCCGCGCGGCCTCGTCCTCCAGGGCGGCGGCCCGCGCGGTCTCGGTGTGCAGCGCGGCCCGCAGCGCTGCCTCGGTCTCGGCCCAGGCGCGCCGCCGCGCCTCCGTCTCCCGCACCGTTCGCCGGGCCGCGTCGAGTTCGGCGGCGGCCTGCCGGGTGGCTTCCGCGTGCAGCGCGACCGTACGGGCGGTGTCGTCCCGTAACTCCGCTGCCTCGGCGCGGAGTCGGCGCACCGTGCGGCGGCGGGAGGCGGCCAGCGCGACCACCGTGCCGAGCAGCAGGGCGGCCAGCGCACCGGCCACGGCCACCAGCGGGCGGTCCTGGTGGCTCGCGCGGCGCACCGCCCAGCCGCCGGCCGCGGCGCCGGCGACCACCACGGCGAGCGGGAGCGGCGCGGCGCGGACGACGGCACGGAACCCGCCGCCGGAGTCTCGCGGCGGCTGAAAAGGTAACGGGGAGCCTTGAGTTGACATCAATCGATACCCCATGGCCGGGCCGGAAGCCGACCGCCGTGCCGGGTCACGCTGACGTTACGGGCGGCAACAGGATGAGTTCGCCTCACCCTACTCGCCCAACTCGCCTTCAACGCCCGAAACGCGAGGGATTGGTCGCCGTACCGTTACTGGATCATCACCGCCCGTGCAAGAATCCACTTTCGGCCACCGATTCGCCCTGTTCCAGGGGCAGTTGGGCAACTCGCCCGGCCCTGCGGTGCATTGTGCGGCGGCCGGGCCCCGTGCAGCCGGAACCGGATCGGCCGGCACCTTGATGTGACCGGCACCCTGATGCGACCGGCCCCTGTGATGCGACCGGCCGCCGCCGCTAGGGCGTGACCGCGAGCTGCGCCAGGATCTGCTGGGCCAACTCCGGGTCGCCCTCGACCTTCAGCCGGTCCTCGGACACCGCGGTCGCCTTCACCCGGCCGGTGAGCAGCCGCAGGAACGTCTCCCAGTCGACCACGAAGGTGACCGCCGGGCCGAGCGAGACCGCGGAGTCGATGCTGCCGCGCCCCTCGGCGTTGACCCGGACGGTGCGCATGAACTCCAGCGGGCCGTGCACGTCGAAGACCACCGCGGAGCCGGGCTTGGCGCCCGCGTCGTGCGCGACCACCTTCGGCAGCGCGCGCAGGACGAACTCGCGGGACAGCACCGCGGCGGCCGACGCGAGGTTGCCGGGCTTGTCCAGGGCCCGGCGCAGGTCCTGTTCGTGCACCCACACGTCGAACACCCGCGACCAGAGCTGCTCTTCGAGGGTGGTCTCGCCGCCGCCGATCGCGCGCACGTCGGCGTCGGGCTGCCGCGACTCGTTCCGCAGCTGGCGGGAGCGCCGGATGATGGTGTACTCCAGTTCGGAGGTCATCTCGGGCGCGGTGTGGTGGCGGCGGATGTCGACCGGGACCTCGGTGTAGCGGGCGGTCTCGCTGGTGATGTGCCGCAGGTCGCTGGGCAGGCTGTGTATCGGCCGCGGGTCGCCGAGCAGTTCGCACTCGAAGCCGATGACGTGCGAGACCACGTCGCGAACGGACCAGTACGGGCACTCGGTGGGGCGGTTCCACTCACCCTCGGCGAGTGGCGAGACCAGCTCGTTGATGGACTCTATGGAGTGGGTCCAGGCGTCGATATACGGCTGGATCTTGCTGTGGACGGTCACGGGACCCCTCGACGGTCGGTGCGCGGTCGTGGCGGTTTGGCGCCTAAGTTAGTCTTCGCGCGGGCGCCCACGCAGTGCTTTCGAGTGACGATGGTAGGCCCGACTATGACGACCCAACGTAGGGGCGGTGTCCGGATGCGCGCAACGCTTCTCCAGATCGACGTGGACCCCGCCGAGCAGCCCGCCGCGCGGCGGGCCCGGGTGGCGGCGCTGGTGCGGGCGCAGGCCGGGGCGGATCTTGTCGTACTGCCCGAATTGTGGCCGGTCGGCGCGTTCGCCTCGGACCTGTTCCCGGCGGAGGCGGAACCGGTCGAGAGCGGGCCCACCGTCGAGGCGATGGCCGCGGCCGCGCGCGACGCCGGGGTGTGGCTGCACGCGGGCTCCGTCGTCGAGCGCGACCCCGAGGGGCCGCTCTACAACACCTCGCTGGTCTTCTCACCCGACGGGGAGCTGCGCGGCGCCTACCGCAAGATCCACCGGTTCGGCTTCGACCGGGGCGAGGCCACGCTGATGGCTCCGGGTGAGTCCGTCGTCACCGTGCGGCACCCCGAGGCCGTGCTCGGCCTCGCGACCTGTTACGACCTCCGCTTTCCCGAACTCTTCCGGCTGCTGGTCGACGCCGGGTCGGAGATCGTCGTCCTCCCCGCCGGCTGGCCCGCCCGCCGCCTCGCCCACTGGCGGGTCCTGGTGCAGGCCCGCGCGGTGGAGTGCCAGGCGTACGTCCTCGCGTGCGGGACCGCGGGGACCCACGCGGGGGTCGAGCAGGCCGGGCACAGCATGGTCGTCGACCCCTGGGGCGAGATCCTCTGCGAGGCCGGCCCCGGCGAACAGGCCCTCTCCGTGGACCTCGACCCCGCCCTCGTCGCCTCCACCCGGGCGGATTTCCCCGTCCTCCGGGACCGCCGCCTGTGACGGTGCCCTGACCCGCCCGGCTGCCCCGTCCTGTGGACGCCGGGACCTCGCGGTCCGCGCCGGCCGGTCGCGCGACCGGCCGCCGGGCCGCACCCGGCAGTGCACCGGAACCGTCGCGGCGGAGAGCCGTACGGCGGAGAGCCGTACATCCGTGCCTCCGCCGCGGAAAGCGGCTCAGTGGGAGTCGTGCTCCTTGGCGATGATGTGGTCCACGCACACCGCGATCGCGAGGAGCATGCCCGCGTCGGCGTCCTCGCGTTCGACGTCGATGGCGTAGGCGTCCCGCAGGGTGAACCAGCGGCGGGAGATGCGGGCGAGCCGCTCCCCGTCGTACTCGATGTCGTACTCCTTGTCGATGAGGTCGCCGCGGATCTCCAGTTCCTCGCCGGAGGCGAGTTCCGCGCGGAAGACCTCGCGCACCAGGGCGAGCCGCTTCTTCTTGACGGTGACCAGGGTCTGCCCGCCGCGCTCGATGGTCATGGCGTCACGCAGGCTGAGCAGCTTCTGGTGGATGACCGCCACCTCGTTGCCGTCGGCGTCCTGGATCTCCAGGGTGTCCCTGATCCGCAGCACCTTGCCGTCCACGTAGAAGGCGCGCCGCCCGTGCTCGTCCTCCACCCAGTAGTCGTCGCCGATCGCGAACATCTTCTCTCGCACCACGTATTTCATGGGGCATGTGTACCCCGGCCGGGGACCGGAATGTGTTTGGTGCCGTGATGCGGTTTGATGGGGATATGACTGCACGCGCACGCGTTCGAGCGCCCGAGCTGGTCGGCAAGGGCGGCTGGCTGAACACAGGTGATCGCCAACCCACCCTCGCTGACCTGCGTGGATCGATCGTGATCCTGGACTTCTGGACGTTCTGCTGCGTGAACTGCCTGCACGTCCTGGACGAGCTGCGCGAGCTGGAGGAGCGGCACCGCGACACCGTGGTGATCGTGGGGGTGCATTCGCCGAAGTTCGTGCACGAGGCGGAGCACCAGGCCGTGGTCGACGCGGTGGAGCGATACGGCGTGCACCACCCGGTGCTGGACGACCCGGAGCTCGCCACGTGGCGGCAGTACGCGGTGCGGGCGTGGCCGACGCTGGTGGTGATCGACCCGGAGGGCTACGTGGTCGCGCAGCACGCCGGGGAGGGGCACGCGCACGCGCTGGAGAAGCTGGTGAACCGGCTGGAGCAGGAGCACGCCGCCAAGGGCACCCTGCGCCGGGGCGACGACCTGTACGTACCGCCGGAGCCGGTCTCGACGAACCTGCGCTTCCCCGCGAAGGTGCTGTCGCTGCCGGGCAGCGGCCACTACCTGGTGTCGGACTCCACCCGGCACGCGCTGGTGGAGCTGGCGGCCGACGGCGAGACCGTGGTGCGCCGGATCGGCACCGGCGAGCGCGGACTGGCCGACGGCGGCCCGCAGGACGCCATGTTCAGCGAGCCGCAGGGCCTCGCCTTGCTGCCCGACCGCACCGTCATCGTCGCCGACACCGTGAACCACGCGCTGCGCCGGCTCGACCTGGACACCGGCGAGGTCACCACGGTCGCGGGCACCGGCCGGCAGTGGTGGCAGGGCTCCCCCACCTCCGGGCCGGCCCTGGAGGTGGACCTGTCCTCGCCGTGGGACGTGGCCTGGTTCGACGACCGGGTGTGGATCGCGATGGCCGGCGTGCACCAGCTGTGGACGTACGACCCCGCCACCGAGCGGGTCGAGGTCGCGGCTGGCACCACCAACGAGGGCCTGGTCGACGGGCACGCCGGCGACGCCTGGTTCGCCCAGCCGTCCGGGCTGTCGGCGGCCGACGGCCGGCTGTGGATCGCCGACGCCGAGACGTCCGCGCTGCGCTGGGCCGAGCGGGCGGCCGACGGCGACGGGTACGTGATCCGTACGGCGGTCGGCACCGGGCTCTTCGACTTCGGGCACCGTGACGGCCCGGCCGGGCAGGCGCTGCTCCAGCACCCGCTGGGCGTCACCGCGCTCCCGGACGGCTCCGTCGCGGTGAGTGACACGTACAACAACGCGCTGCGCCGGTACGACCCGGTGAGCGGCGAGGTGACCACGCTCGCGGGCGATCTGCGCGAGCCGTCGGACGCGGCCGTGGTCGACGGCGACGTGGTGGTGGTGGAGTCCGCCGGGCACCGGCTGACCCGGATGCGGCTGCCCGAGGAGGCGGCCCGCGTGCAGGGCGCCGCCCACCGCACGCAGCGGGCGGCGACCGACGTGGCGCCGGGCCCGCTGCGGCTGGACGTGGTGTTCAGCGCGCCGCCCGGCCAGAAGCTGGACGACCGCTACGGTCCGGCCACCCGGCTGCTGGTCGAGGCGACTCCGCCGGAACTGCTGAAGGCGGGCACCGGCAAGGGCACCGACCTCTTCCGGGAGCTGGAACTGGACCCGGCCGTGACCGAGGGCGTCCTGCACGTCTCGGCGATGGCGGCGTCGTGCGACGACGACACGGCCAATCCGTATCCCGCCTGCCATGTGCACCAGCAGGACTGGGGTGTCCCGGTGCGGCTGGTGCCGGGCGGCGACGCCCGGCTGGCCCTCGTCCTGGCGGGCATGGACGAGGGCCCCGCCGAACAGGCTCAGTAGCGGCGGTCCGACGGGTAGTAGCGCTCCTCCACGACGGGCGGCACGTCGCCGTCCGCCGTGGGCGGGATGCGCCGACGCTTGAAGATGCTGACGTACGCGGCGAGTCCGATGATGCCCACGGCCATCATGATCAGGCCGACCAGGTCGACGTTGACGCCCTTCATGTGCCAGTCGGTCGCGAACGTGATGATCGCGCCTACGGCGATGAGGACTATGCAGCCTCCGATGCCCACGATGCCCGCCTCCCTGTCGAGTTGACGGCGTGTGGTGACGGCTGTCGCCTACCCGGACCCTCGACCCGCAATCAGCGCGGTTCCTCGGCGGTGCGGTTCCTCAGTGGTGGCTGCGGCTGTGGCTGTGCGAGTGGTGGCTGTGGCTGCTCCCCGACGTGCTGTGACAGGCGGTCAGCCCGACCCCGCACACCGCGACGACCACGGCGGCGACCACGACGCTCCGACTACGGCTGCTGGCAAGGCTGTTGGTACGGCTGTTGGTACGGCTGGTGCTGTCGCTGCTTCTGTGCGTGCGGCTCGGCATGGCGCGGTATCCCCCGGGGGTGTCTTCGGCTGCGGTGTTCGAACGGACATCCTGCCGGGAGAGTTTCACAGCGCGGTGACAGGAACATCCCATTCGCTCGACAGGATGCGCGGATCGGCGATCATGGCGGTATGCGACGCCGGAGGAGCGGGCCGCGGACCTGCACGCGGCATTCGCCGACCCCGACATCAAGGCGGCGATCAGGAGCATCGGTGGGGTTTGGCGCCGCGACGGTTCCGGTCTGTTTCCGGGTGCGGCCCGGTGGCCGGTTGCTCGCGCGGCTCTCCCCGGAACTTCGGCTGAGAGGTACTCCCACGCGCCCTGTTGTGGCCGCTCGCCTTGGTCGTGTGCAGGCTTCCGAGCCACGGGTGCCGGCTGAATCGTGCGGAAGACGTCCACCATCAGGGGCGCGGGGAACTGCGCGACCAGCCCACCACCGGCCGTCAGGTCCGGGAACCGTCAGGGTGAGGCAGCCGGGACGGACCCGCCCGACGCGTCGACCACCGTGCCAGGCAACGCGCCGCCGTCCTGCGTGCGTTCGAGCGGTACGCCCCGGACACGATGATCGTCTTCGACGTCGACCTCGGCCACACCGACCCGCAGCAGGTCATCCCCTACGGCGGCCAGGTCCGCGTCGACGGCCCCGCCCGCCGCATCACGGTGACGTACTAGGAGGTACCGGCCACCGGCAGGACGGGGCAGCCGGGCGGGTCAGCTCGCCAGGAACGCGGTGAGGGCGTTCGCCAGGTGGTGCGGGTCGTCCGCGCCGGCGAGCTCGCGGGCGGAGTGCATGGAAAGCAGCGGCACCCCGATGTCCACGGTGGTGATGCCGTGGCGCGCCGCGGTGATCGGCCCGATCGTCGTCCCGCAGGGAATCGTGTTGTTGGAGACGAAGTGCTGCAACGGTACCCCGGCCCGCTCGCACGCGGCAGCGAACACCGCCCGGCCCACCCCGTCGGTGGCGTACCGCTGGTTGACGTTCGTCTTGAGGATCGGCCCCCCGTTCGCCCGCGGGTGATGGCTCGGGTCGTGCCGCTCCGCGTAGTTGGGGTGCACGGCGTGCCCGACGTCGGAGGACGCGCAGACCGTCGAGGCCAGCGCGCGCAGCACGTCCTCCTGGTCACCGCCCCGCGCCAGCACGGACCGCTCGAAGACCCGGCCGAGCAGGGGCCCGCCGGCCCCGGTGTCGGACTGGCTGCCGGTCTCCTCGTGGTCGAACGCGGCCAGCACGGGCACGAACGCGAGGTCGGGCCGCGCGGCGGCCGCGATGAGCGCGGCCACGCCCGCGTGCACGGAGAGCAGGTTGTCCAGCCGGGGGGACGCGAACAGTTCGCGGTCGCGCCCGAGATACGCCGGCGGCTGGACGTCGTGCGTCATGAGGTCCCACCCGGTGACGTCGGCATCGGCGACGCCCGCCTCCTCGGCGAGGAAGGCGATCAGGTCGCCCTCGGTCGCGTCGCCCAGGCCCCACAGGGGCTGGAGGTGGCGCTGCCGGTCCAGGGTGAGCGCGTCGTTCGCCGAGCGGTCGAGGTGGACGGCGAGCTGGGCCACCCGCAGCAGCGGCCGGTCGACGTTCACCAGGCGGGTGGAGCCGTCGCGCAGCGACAGCCGCCCGGCGATGCCGAGGTCGCGGTCGAGCCAGCTGTTGAGCAGCGGGCCGCCGTAGATCTCGACGGCGACCTGGCGCCAGCCGTGCGAGCCGAGGTCGGGCTGCGGCTTGACCCGCAGGTTGGGGGAGTCGGTGTGCGCGCCGACCACGCGGAACGGGGTGTGCGGTGCGGCGCCCTCGGGCACGTACCAGGCGACGACGGCGCCGCCGCGCACCACGTACCGCCCGCCGGCCCCGCCGCCGGTGCCGTCCTCCCACCGCTCGGCCTCCTCGACCCGGCGGAATCCGGCCGCGTCCAGCCGCTCGGCCACGGAGGCCGCGGCGTGGTACGGAGAGGGCGCGGATCGTACGAACGCGGCCAGGTCGTCGGTGTGCCCGCGGTCGAACGCAGGGTGCTGAGAGGTCATGGCAGCAGCTTAGTTTCGGCTCGGTTCCAGCCCCACCCGGCCGTTCGCCCGGTGGTCAGGCGGCGGCACCCGACGGCGGTCCGGCCGCACACGACGGTGTGCCGCCGCCCCGGAAGGGCGGCGGCACACCTGCCGTGCCTCGGTCAGAACGCCTCTTCGGGCAGGTCCATGACGTCGAGCGTGACGGCCTCGGCCAGCGCCCGTGCCGTGCCGACCTCCGGCAGGACGGTGGCCGCGAAGAACTTCGCCGCCGCGACCTTGCCCGCGTAGAACGCCTGGTCCTTGCCGGTCGCCGCCGGCAGCTTCTCCGCGGCCACCGCGGCGCCGCGCAGCAGCAGGTAGCCGGTGACGACGTCGCCGGAGGCGAGCAGCAGCCGGGTGGAGTTCAGCCCCACCTTGTAGATGGAGCGCACGTCCTGCTCGGTGGCCGCGAGGTCGGTGAGCATGGTGCCGACGATCGACTCCAGGTCGGCCGCGGACTTCGCGAGCTGGTCGCGGGCCGGGGCCAGGTCCTGCCCGCCCGGCGCCTCGGCGAGGAACTTCTTGATCTCCTCGCTGAGCGCGGTCAGCGCCTGCCCCTGGTCGCGGACGATCTTCCGGAAGAAGAAGTCCTGGCCCTGGATCGCGGTGGTGCCCTCGTAGAGGGTGTCGATCTTGGCGTCCCGGATGTACTGCTCGATCGGGTACTCCTGGAGGTACCCGGAGCCGCCGAAGGTCTGCAGCGACTGGGCGAGCTGCTCGTAGGACCGCTCGGAGCCGTAGCCCTTGACGATCGGCAGCAGCAGGTCGTTGAGCCCGTGGAGCTGCTTGGTGTCCTCGCCGCGGGCCTCGGCGGCCTCGATGCTGTCCTGGACGGTCGCCGTGTAGAGGACGAGGGAGCGCATGCCCTCCGCGTACGCCTTCTGCGTCATCAGCGAGCGGCGTACGTCGGGGTGGTGGGTGATGGTGACCTTGGGCGCGGCCTTGTTGGTGAACTGGGCCAGGTCCGGGCCCTGGACCCGCTCCTTGGCGTACTCCAGCGCGTTGAGGTAACCGGTGGAGAGGGTGGCGATCGCCTTGGTGCCGACCATCATGCGGGCGAACTCGATGATCCGGAACATCTGGCGGATGCCGTCGTGCCGGTCGCCGATCAGCCAGCCCTTGGCGGGGTGCCGGTCGCCGAAGGTCAGCTCGCAGGTGTTGGACGCCTTCAGGCCCATCTTGTGTTCGACGTTGGTGGCGTACACGCCGTTGCGCTCGCCCAACTCGCCGGTGGTGAAGTCGAACTCGAACTTCGGGACCATGAACAGCGACAGGCCCTTGGTGCCGGGTCCCGCGCCCTCGGGGCGGGCCAGCACGTAGTGGATGATGTTGTCGGTCAGGTCGTGCTCGCCCGAGGTGATGAAGCGCTTGACGCCCTCGATGTGCCAGCTGCCGTCCTCCTGCCGGACCGCCTTGGTGCGGCCGGCGCCGACGTCGGAGCCCGCGTCGGGCTCGGTGAGGACCATCGTGGTGCCCCACTGCTTCTCGACCGAGACGGCCGCGATCTTCTTCTGCTCCTCGGTGCCCTCCTCGAAGAGGATGCGGGCGAAGGCGGGACCGGAGCCGTACATCCACACGGCCGGGTTGGCGCCCAGCACCATCTCCGCGAAGGCCCAGATCAGGGAGCGGGGCGCGGTGGTGCCGCCGATCTCCTCGGGCAGGCCGAGCCGCCAGTACTCGGCGTCCATGAAGGCCGCGTAGCTCTTCTTGAACGACTCGGGCAGCGGCGCGGTGCTGGTCTCGGGGTCGAACACCGGCGGGTTGCGGTCGGCGTCGGCGAACGAGTCGGCGAGCTGGCGCTCCGCGAGGCGGGCGATCTCGCTCAGGACGTCCTTCGCGGTGTCCACGTCCATCTCGGCGAACGGACCGGTGCCGTAGACCTGGTCGCGGCCCAGGACCTCGAAGAGGTTGAACTCGATGTCGCGGAGGTTCGACTTGTAGTGGCCCATGACGGAGGCTCCGTATCGCAGTCAAGAAGAAGGCTTCACCCGAAATGATGCTACCGGTCGGTAATAAGGCGCAACCCCTTCCGGCCGGATGTGACGCCTTCCTCGTTGCCCGCCCGCCCGGGTCGATACCCTTGGGCCCGTGTACGGCTACGAGCAGAGCGGGAACGGCGGGCCCGGCGGTCCGATGGGCGCAGGCCCGATGGGTCCGCCGATGGGTGCGCCCATGGGCTCCCCGATGGGCGGCGGTCCGATGGGCGGCCCCGGCTACCAGGACCCCTCTCCCGCGTACCCGGAGCCGTCGCCGCCGTCGCTGGCCGACGCGGTCCGGGCGTTCACCACGGGCGCGATGATGGCCGAGGACTTCCAGGCGATCTTCGCCACGTCCAAGGTGTACTGCCCGCGCGGCGAGAATCCCGGGTTCCTGGCCTTGCACGACACCCAGCAGCCGGTGATCCCGATGTTCACCTCGCTCAAGGAGCTGCGGCGGTACGCGGGCAAGGAGTCGAAGTACTTCGTGATCACCGGGGCCGAGGTGCTGGACCTGCTCCCCACCGGCTACGGCTTCGTGCTCGACATCGACGGGCAGCACCGGATGGTGTTCGACGCGAAGGCGGTCGAGCAGATGGTCGACTTCACGATGCGCCGGATGTACGGGTAGCTCGTCAACGGGTCCGCTAGCTCGTCAACGGGTCCGCCCGGGTCGCCCGCAAGCACGCGGTGGGAGCCGCACGTACCAAGAGGCGCGGGGAACCGCGCGACAAGCCACCCACCGGCGGGTGGTCCCTGGAACCGACAGAACACACCACCCCGGCGGGTCTGCTCGCCGTGAGGGAATGCTCACGCCTTGCGAGATGTTCAGAGTTCAACTACTTTGGAAGCTGAGCATTCGCTAGGAGGCCGTCATGCCCGCAGTGACCGTAGAGAACCCGTTGAGCCTGCCCCGGGTGAGTCCGGCGCAGGGGAGCACGCCGAGGCCCGCGCTCGCGGTGAGCACCGCGCCGAGCGGACTGGAGGGCGAGGGCTTCCCGGTCCGCCGCGCCTTCGCCGGAGTCGACTACCGCCACCTGGACCCGTTCATCCTGATGGACCAGATGGGTGAGGTGGACTACGCGGCGGGTGAGCCGAAGGGCACCCCGTGGCACCCGCACCGTGGCTTCGAGACGGTGACGTACATCATGGACGGCACCTTCGTGCACCAGGACAGCCACGGCGGTGGCGGCACCATCACCAACGGCGACACCCAGTGGATGACCGCCGGGTCCGGGCTGCTGCACATCGAGACGCCGCCCGAGTCCCTCGTGCTGAGCGGCGGCCTCTTCCACGGGCTCCAGCTGTGGGTGAACCTCCCGAAGGCGGACAAGATGATGCCGCCGAAGTACCAGGACATCCGCGCGGGCGGCCTGAAGCTGCTCACCTCCGAGGACGGCGGCGCCCTCATCCGCCTGATCGCCGGGGATCTCGGCGGGCACCAGGGCCCGGGCGCCACCCACACCCCGATCACGATGATCCACGTCTCGGTGAACCCGGGCGCGACCGTCACGCTGCCGTGGCGGGCGGACTTCAACGCGCTCGCGTACGGACTCGCCGGCAGCGGCTTCGCCGGACCCGAGGCCCGCCCCTTCCACCTCGGCCAGGCGGTCGTCTTCGGCAAGGGCGACGCGCTCACGCTGCGCGCCCACGACAAGCAGGACTCCCGCAGCGCGAACTTCGAGGTCGTCCTGCTCGGCGGGCTCCCCATCCGCGAGCCGATGATGCAGTACGGCCCGTTCGTCATGAACTCCCACGCCGAACTCGCCCAGGCCTTCGACGACTTCCAGGCCGGCCGGCTCGGCACGATCCCGGCGGACTCCCCCCTGGGCCGCTGACGCCGGCGCACCGACCGCACGGACCCCACCGACCGCACCGACCGCACCGACCGCATCCGCGGGGGGCGGGTGCAACGGAATTGCCACAGAGAGTGGCGGGTGGTTGAGGGCCGGGAGCGGGGCTCCCTACCGTGGCCGGTGTGACGGCGAATGTGGGGGACGTGGTTGCGGGCCGCTACAGGTTGGTCGAGCTGGTGGGCCAGGGCGGCATGGGGCGGGTGTGGCGCGGCCACGACGAGGCGCTCGAACGCGCGGTGGCGGTCAAGGAGATCCTGGTCCCGCAGGGCACCTCCGCCGTGGAGCAGCGGGTGCGGGTCGAGCGGGTGCGGCGGGAGGCGAAGATCGCCGCGAACCTGCGCCACCCCGGGATCGTCGGCGTCTACGACATCGTGGAGCGCGAGGGCGCGCCGATGATCGTGATGGAGTACGTCGCGGGCCGCTCGCTGCGCGCCGTCCTCGACGAACGCGGGCCGCTGGAGGTGGCGGAGACCGCGGAGATCGGGGCGGCCGTACTGGACGCGCTCGCGCACGCGCACGCCGCGGGCGTGGTGCACCGCGACGTCAAGCCGGACAACATCCTGCTGGCCGAGGGGCGCATCGCCCTCATGGACTTCGGCATCGCCCGCCTCACGGAGGGCAGCACGACGCTGACGGAGTCGGGCGCGATGGTCGGCACGCCGAGGTACATGTCCCCCGAGCAACTGGAGAGCAAGGAGGTCACGGGGGCGTCGGACCTGTGGTCGCTGGGGGCGACGTTGTACACCGCGGTGGAGGGCCGGCCGCCCTTCACCGGGGAGACGCTCACGAACCTGTACGTGGCGATCCTGCTCCAACCGCTGCAACCGCCGCAGCGGGCAGGCGAGTTGGCGCCACTGCTGACGGCCCTGCTGACGAAGGCGCCGGCCGGGCGGCCGGACGCGGCTTGGGTGGCGGGGTTCCTCGACCAGGTGCTCGCCCGGCAGCGGCGCAACGCGGCAGGGGACGGTTCCACCCGGTACCTGACCGACCAACAGCCCCCGGGCGCACCGCTGTTACCCCCGTCGGTCCGCCCGGCGCACAGCCGTCGCGCCCTCCTCGCCGCCGGGCTCGGCGTCGTGGTCGCGGCAGGCGTCGGCATTCCGCTCGCCGTGGAGCACGGCGGCTCGCACGAGAGCGGCAAGGGCGCCTCAGCCGGCAACGGCACCCCGTCCGGCTCCGGCGGCGCCCACTCGGCGGCCGGCGGCAAGGTGACCCTCACGCCCCGTGCCACCCTGGCCGGCGACAGCGCGCGGGGCATCTACGGCATCGCGTTCAGCCCCGACGGCAGCACGCTGTCGGCCGCCCAGGGCGCGGGCGGAGTCAGCGTCTGGGACGTCCGCACCCATCAGCACCGGGTCACCCTCCCGACGAGCAGGCGCGCCACCGCGCCCGGCACCGAGTCGGTCTACGCCGTGGCGTACCGCCCGGACGGCAAGACCCTCATCAGCGGAAACGGCGACGGAACCGTCGAGGTGTGGGACATGCGCACCTACGGAGCGGTCTCCTCGCTCGACGCGCACACGAACGACGGCGCGTGGATCAGGTTCCTCAGCGTCCTCGCGCTCAGCCCGGACGGCAAGCTCCTGGCGACCAGCTACAACGACACGGTGGTCTCGCTCTGGGACCTCACCTCGAACGCGCGCGTCGCCCAGCTCAAGGGCGGTGGCGAGTGGTGGGCCCAGGCGATGGCGTTCAGCCCCGACGGCAAGCTGCTCGCGGTCGGCTGCGGCGACACTCTGAGCGATGCCACCAGTGACCGCGGTCACCTCGACCTGTGGGACGTCTTCCTCAGAAGCGAGATCTCGACGCTGTCCACCACCAACTGCAACCTGAACTCGGTGGCGTTCAGCCCCGACAGCCGCACCCTCGCCGCCGCCACCGGCGAGGGCAACGTCCAACTGTGGGGCGCCGCCACCCGGGAAGCCGGATACCGGCTCACCAACCCCCGTTCCACGGCCAGTTCACTGGCCTACAGCCGGGACGGCACCATGCTGGCCAGTGGCAACTCCGACGGCACGGTCTCCCTCTGGTCCACCGCCACCCGCAAGATCCTCGCCACCGCCGACACCGGCGCCGTCCTCAACACCACCCCCCACGGCACCCCCGCCACCTGCGTCACCCTCAGCCCCGACGGCAAAACCCTCGCCACCGGCGGAGCCCGCCTGATGCTGTGGACCCTCGCCACCTGACCCCGTAGCCGCCCAACCCGCCTCCGGCGGCGTCCGGCGGCGTCCGGCAGCGTCCGGCGGCGCTCACCCCGCGTACGGCGGCGGAGGTTGCCAGGTACCGCTGCGCATCGCGCCGAGCAGATCCCGGCTGACCGTGGTGAAGTGGTGGTCGGCGCCGAGGCTCTGCTTCCGGCGGGCAGTGACGTCGGCCATGATCGCGACGGCTGTCTCGCGGTCGCCGAGCGCGGCCACCGTCTGCGCGCGCAGTTGGCGTGCCGAGAGCACCGCCGGGTGGTCCGGGCCGAAACGCTGTTCGTACTGCTCGATGGCGCGGCGGATCTCCGCGTCGGCCCCGGGGAAGCGGCCGAGGACGAACAGCGCCCGGGCGTGGTTGTGGCGCGCGTTGAGCGTGACCGTGTGGTCCGGGCCGAGGTGGCGGACGCACTCCTCGGACAGCTCCAGCAGGGTGCCGCCGTCTTCCGCGGCGAGCTCGGGCGCGGTCAGCAGGGTCAGCATGCTCGCCCGCGAGCGCAGTGTCGCCGGGTGCCCGGGCCCGAGCACCAGGGACCGGGCCGCGATGGTCGACCGGAGCAGGATGACTGCCTCCTCCCGCTTGCCGTGGTTGCCGAGGACGAGTTGCAGCGCGTGGCATGAGTCGAGGGTGTCGGGGTCCGAGGCCCCGAAGAGCCGCTGCTGGGCGGCGCGGGTTTGGCGGAGCAGGGCTTCGGCCTCGTCGTAGCGGCCCAGCCGGAAGAGGGATCGGCCGGTCCTGGATCGGGCGGCGAGCACGCCTCGGTGCTCGGGGCCGAGGGCGCGTTCGGCCAGGGTGGCGGCGGCACTCGCGGTCTCCCAGGCGGAGAGGTAGTCGCCGGTGCGGTGCAGGGCGACGGCCAGCCGGGTGGCGACGGCGAGCACGTCCGCGGTGGTGGCCGCGCTCTCTGGCTCCGCGCTCTCCCGCTCCGCGTTTCCCGGCTCCGCGCCCCGCGGCTCCCCGGTGCTGGAACCCCGCGTGCCCGATCGGCGCAGCAGCGCGAGGGCGTGCGGTGCGAGCAGCCGCAGCCGCGGGTCGTACGGACCCGCGTCCGGCTGCGCGGGCACGCTCGCGTCCAGCAGTCGGACGGCGGTCGCGTCGAGCACCGGTACCTCCTCGGCCGGTGTGGCGGCGGCGACGCTGTCGAGGAGGACGCCGTGGCAGTGCACGCAGCGCACCCCGAGGTCGACGAGCTGACCGAGCGAGTGGTCGAGCAGCGCGGTCAGCGCTGCTTCGGCACGGGCCGGCGGCAGGACAGCGCCGATGTCCGGCCGGTTGAGCACCGACACCGGCAGCGGCTCGGCGGCGAGCCGGGCGAGCAGCCTCAACAGGCCCACCGCTTCGGGTAATCCGTTCGCCTCGAAGGAGTCGAGGGTGAGCTGCCAGGTGCGGCCGACAAGGTGGCGCGGGTCGTCGCCGGTCAAGCCATCAGCTCCTTGGTCGATGAGGTCCACACGCTCGCCCTGTTCAAGATGGCGGCCGTAGGTGTCCAGCGTCCAGGGATCGATGACCTGCTGCGCGAGGAATCCACCCGCGAGAGTGAGCGCCAGCGGAAGGCGCCCCAGCCGCTCCGCGATCAGCGCCGCCTGCTCCAGGGTGCCGCTGTGCGGAGCGAGGTCGCACAGCACCCGTGCGGCGTCGTCCCGCGGCAGCACGCCGATGTGCTGCAACAGCGCTCCCGGCCACCAACGGGCCGCCGCCCGACGGGTGGTGACGACGACGATGCCGCCGGGGCTGTCGCGCAACCAACTGCCGTCGCGCAGGATCGCCGGGTCGTCGGCGTTGTCGAGCACCAGCAGCCAGGGGTCGGGGGACCGGTCGAGACGGTCCCAGACCAGGTCGGCGGCGGGGCGGTAGCCGTGGCGTGCCGCCTGGAGTTCGCCATCGCCCGCCCCGCGGTCCGCGGCGACGGCGAGCATGCCCGCACGCAGGCTCGCCCGGTCGGAGGCGTTGACCCACAGGCCGATCCGGCCGAACTCCCGGGTCGCGATCTGGAAGAGGTCGTAAGCGACGGCGGTCTTGCCGCAACCGCCCATGCCGTGCAGGACGTAGACCGCGCCGCCGCGGGCCGACTCGACGGCTTCCCGCAGCCGGGCGAGCACGTCGGCGCGGTCGCGGAGTACGACGGGGGTGCGGCCGATCGCCGGGCGGCGTACGGAATCAGGCCAACCTCCGCCGCCGGCGCTCCCGGTGGCACGGGGGTCGTGGTGGTGGTGCTCGGTGATGTACTGGTCGCCCGATGACTGGTAGACCCGGCCGCTGTCCTCGGCACGTCCGTCCATGCCCCGGTCCGGCAGGTCGGCCGGGGTGCCGGCCGGGCCGTCGGACGCGCGGGGGGCAGGGTGGGGTGCCTCCTTTCTGTGCGGGTCGCCGGTCATCGCTCGGTGATGTGCTGGTCGCGTCCTGCCTGGTAGACGCGGCCGGAGCCGGAGGCGGTGGCGTGTTGGGCGATCGCGGAGGCAGTGGTGGGCAGGGGGCCGAGTTCTGCGAGGAGGCCGCGGAGGTCGGAGGCGGCTTCGGGGTGGGCGGCGATGAGCCGGCGGAAGCGGGCCTGCCACTGGGCGCGCAGCTCGGCGAGGGTGTGCTCGCTGTCGCGGGAGGGGTGGAGGTCGGCCGCCGCGGCCTCCCGCTGGTCAGCGGTTAACTCGGAGGCGACCGCGTCCGTTTGGTCGGGTTGGAGCGCCTGCCAGAACCGGATGACGGCGCCGCGGACCGCCTGCCAGGTGTCGGCGGCCATCAGAGTGACCAGTGTGGTGCCGGCTTCTTGCGTGAGTGCTGTGATTTCCGGGTCCACTGCTCTCCTGATCGTGTCGTTCGCGGTCGTGCGATTGCCGTGCTTTCTCTCAATAGGATCGCATAAATCGCAGGTGGGGTAAGGCGATTCGGCGGTGCGTACGAGATGGCCTGTTTATTTCGGAATCGACCCAAAACAATATTGCCCCTTTGGGGCCGGTGCTACCGTGGGCGGGATACCGGAATGTGCAGGTCGAACTCGGTCCGAGGGGGCAACTGTGACAAGGCCGTGGGACGCAGATCCGGATACCGGTTTTCGGCGGCGGTTGGGCAAGTCCCCCCAGGAGTTGGGCGTCACCTCCGACAGCCCCGACTGCCCCGACCTGTGGGAACTGGAGAACGGCGACATCGCCGTGATCGGCCGCGACCTGTCCGCGTCACTCGGTCAACGGCTCCCGGCCGGCGTCTCGTTGGGCGCGGACGAGCGGCTGGTGGTGATCCCGCGGAGCATGCTCGTCGCGGCGAAGCCGGACATCCCCGGTGTTTGACTCGTTCGCCGCCGCCAGGCCCGAGCGGCTCGACCGGCCCGCGTACCACGCGGAGTTCTACCGGATCTTTTCGAGCGGAATCCGGCACATGAACAAACTGGAGCGCGGCCAGCACTTCAAAGAGCGGGGCTTCGCCAGTTGGGAGGCGTTCGCCGCCGGTGAATGGGACACGGCGATCCGGCTCATCGAGGACCGCCGCGACAGCTACGCCGAACAGGTGCGCGAGGCGCGCCGCCTCGGGGTCCTCCAGCGCCGGCTGCGGGTGGTGGAATTCCCGCTGACGCCCTACCTGCAATGGGAGTTGTACGTCCTGCGGGTGCGCACCCAGGTGGGCGACCCGATCCGGATTCTCGACGCCCGCACCATCGCCGCCATCGAGCAGCGCCACCCCGTACCCGAAGTGGTCGTCCTCGGGGACGTCGCCATGTTCGAGGTGAAGTACGACGCCGACGGCAACGCGGACGGCGCCAACCGCTTCACCGACCCCGCCCTCATCGCCGAGACCTCCGCGGGCTTCGACACCCTCTATGCCCGCGCCGAGGAGTACGACGCCTTCTTCGCCCGCGAGGTCGCCCCGTTGCCCGCCCCGGCCACGACCCCGTAGGGACCCGGCCCGGCCTTGGGTTCGCGACCCTAGAGCCGGGTCGCGGTGCGGACCAGGGCCGCGAGGGGCCGGGAGTGGGTGTGCGGCGGCCAGGCGATGACCGTGATGACCTTGGGGGCGTCGACGAGGGGCACGGCGGTGAGGTCGTCGAGGAGATGGGTGCGGGAGGACTCGGGGAGGATGGCCGCGGCCCGGCTCAGGGAGATGAGCTGGAGCAGTTGGGTGTGGTCGCGGACCTGGGGTCCGGGCCCCTCGGGGAAGGTGCCCTCGACGTCGGGCCAGCGGGGCAGCGGCAGGTCGGGCAGCGCGGCGACGTCGGCCATCCGCAATTCCGTACGGGTGGCGAGGGGATGCCCGGCCGGGAGGACCACCATCTGCTCCTCGGAACGGAGTTCCTCCGTGTCGAACCCGGCCGTCGAGTCGAACGGCAGGTGCAGCAGCGCCACGTCGGCCCGCCCGTCGCGCAGCAGCCGCTCCTGCTCGCCCGGCCCGCACAGCACGACGTCCACGGGCACCGCGTCGGGCTCGGCCGCGTAGGCGTCGAGCAGTTTCGCCAGCAGTTCGTTGGACGCCCCGGCCTTCGTGACGAGCACGACACCCGCACGGCCGCGCACCGCAGCCGCACGCCGGGCCCGCCGCTCCGCGGCGTCGACCGCGTCGAGCGCCGCCCGCGCCTCCCGCAGCAGCACCGCCCCCACCTCGGTCAGCGCGACACCGCGGCTCGTACGCTCCAGCAGCGGCGCCCCGAGCCGCCGCTCCAGCCGCTGGATCGCCCGCGACAACGGCGGCTGCGCGATCCCGAGCCGCCCTGCCGCCCGCCCGAAGTGCAGCTCTTCCGCGACGGCGACGAAGTACCGCAGCTCCCGCGTCTCCATACCGCCAAGGTACCCGACACGCCGCCGGCGCGGACCGAAACGCCAGCGATGAGCTGCGGCCATACCCGTGCGGTATCGCCGCCCACCTACTTGGTCTTGGCGCCCGGACCCGGGTGCGGAGCACGCTGGAAGACATGAGCGAAGAGACGAACGGACCCGTGAACGGCCAGGACGGCGGCCAGGACGGAAGCCAGGACGGCGGTCAGGACGGCGGCCGGACGATCGCGCTGGTCACCGGCGCGAACAAGGGCATCGGATACGAGATCGCGGCCGGCCTCGGCGCCCTCGGCTGGAGCGTCGGCGTCGGCGCCAGGAACGACGAACGCCGGGAAGCCGCCGTACAGAAACTCCGGAAGGACGGCGTGGACGCGTTCGGCGTCCCGCTCGACGTGACCGACGACGCGAGCGTGGCCGCCGCCGCCCGCCTGATCGAGGAGCGCGCCGGCCGCCTCGACGTCCTCGTCAACAACGCCGGCGTGACCGGCGCCGCGCCGCAGACGCCCACCACCGTCGCCCTCGACACCGTACGGACGGCCGTGGAGACCAACGTCATCGGCGTCCTCCGCGTCACCAACGCGCTGCTGCCGCTGCTGCGCCGCTCGGCGTCGCCGCGGATCGTGAACATGTCCAGCAGCGTCGGCTCCCTCACCCTCCAGAGCACGCCCGGCGCCGAGGTGGGACCGATCTCCGCGGCGTACGCGGCGTCGAAGACGTTCCTCAACGCCGTCACCGTCCAGTACGCCAAGGAGCTGGCGGACACGAACATCCTGATCAACGCGGGATGCCCCGGCTACTGCGCGACCGACCTCAACGGCTTCCGCGGGGTGCGCACCCCCGAGCAGGGCGCCGGGATCGCGATCCGGCTCGCGTCCCTCCCCGACGACGGCCCGACCGGCACCTTCTCCGACGACGCCGGCGTGGTGCCTTGGTAGACGGTCCCTGATGCACGGCCCCGCGACGGCCCCGCTACAGCCCCACGAAACGCACGGGCGCTGACGGTACGGCCCGTGCCAGGATGCCCGCATGTCAGGACGCGCGCTGAGCTTCGGAGCGAGGGCGGAGGCGTACGAGCGCTTCCGCCCGGGGTACCCCGACGAACTGGTCTACGTGGTGGCGGAGTTCGCGGGCCGCCCGGTGCGCACGGCGCTGGAGATCGGTGCGGGGACCGGCAAGGCCACCCGCCTGTTCGCCCGCCACGGCATCGCGGTCACCGCGACCGAGCCCGACGGCGCGATGCTCGCGGAGCTGCGCAAGCACGTGCCGGCACACGTCCGCACGGTGCGGGCCGCGTTCGAGGAGCTGCGACCGGGCGGCGCGGCCGACGCGGGCGGCACCGGCGGCACCGGCGGCGGCGAAAGCCCGGGTGAGGGCGCAGGCGAGGGCGGGGCCGGGGCCGGGATCAGGGCCGGGGCCGGGGTCGGGGTCGGGACGTACGGCCTGGTCTACGCCGCCGCGGCCCTGCACTGGACCGACCCGGACGGCCGCTGGCCCCGCGTGGCCGCGCTCCTCGAACCGGGCGGCGTGTTCGCCTCCTTCGGCGGTCCGGTCGAACTGGCCGACCCCGCCCTGGCGGAGGCGATCCGCGCCGCCCGCGCACCGTTCCTGGACAGCGACGACATCCCGTCGCCCGACGGCACACCCCCGGACCACGCCATGCAGTGGCCGGGCACGGAGCTCCAACGGTCCGCGTGGTTCACCGACGTCCAACAGGTGCTGATTCGGCGGCGGTTGACGATGAGCGCCGACGACTACCTCGGCCACCTCTCGACCATCTCGGCCTATCTGATGCTGCCCGCCCCGGAACGGGCCCAGGCGTTCCGCGCGATCGGCCAGGTCCTCCCCGCCACGGTCGGGATCGCCGCGGACATCACCGCCCACCTCGCCCGCCGCCGCCCCGACCCCGCGGCGCCGAAACCGAGTTGAGGTCCGGCCCCCTCCTCGGGTTTCCTGTGCTGATGGCCGACCCCCGCCTGCGCATCCACCAGCCCGCCGACGAGGCCGCGTTCCGCGACTGGCAGCACGTCCACAACACGATCATCCCGACGCACGTCCTGTCCCTGGCCGACGTACGGGACCGGTCCCGGCGCCACCACCTCGAAGTCGCCTACTTCGACGACGTGTTGGTGGGATGCAGTACGGTGCGCCCGCCGGCGGACGACACCCGGACCGCCACCGTGATCGCCCGCGTGCTGCCTCCGTACCGCCGCCGCGGGTTCGGCGCGCGGCTCTACGCGCGAGGGCTCGACCGCGCACGCGAGCTTGGAGCCGAGGTGGTCGAGACCGTCGTGCTGTCCTCCAACGAGGACGGACTGCGCTTCGCCTCGCGGCACGGCTTCGCCGAGATCGAGAGGTACCTGCTGCCCGGCGACACGATTCCCTGGATCGACCTCCGCCTCAGCTGACGCCGGCCTGCCCGCGGCCGGTGGAGAGCGGGGCGTCGGTGCAGAGCTGGGCGGCGAGGGTGGTGGCGGCCCACTCCTCCCACGCCTCGGGGGACCAGCCCCGATCGCGGACGAAGATCAGGTACAGCTCCGGGCTGAGCAGCCCGTAGAGCAGGTCGGCGGCGCGGTCGGCATCGACGTCGGGGCGGGCGTCGGGCTTGGCGGTCAGTGCCTTCGCCGCGGCGTGCTGGACGGTGTAGCGCGGGTCGGGACCGGCCGCCGGCCACTGCGCGGCGATCTCCGGGTCGGTGGCCGCTGCGGCCGCGATCACCGGAATGATCGGGGCGACACGGCCGAGGATGTCGGCTACTCCCCTGACGTGGGAACGCAGTTGACCGGCCGCCGTGGGCTCGGCGCACGCCGCGCGGAACCACGCGCGGTCCATCGTGGCGACCGGTTCGCCGTCCCCCGCGATGGTCGTGTCGACGACGTCCTTGAACAGCCCGCGCTTGGTGCGGAAGACGAAGTACACGGTCTGGACGGCCACACCCGCGCGATCCGCCACCTCCTGGAGGCTCGTCACGCCGTACCCCTGCGCGACGAACAGGTCCCGCGCCGCCGCGACGATCTTCTCGCGGGTGCGCCGCGAGCGCTCGGCCCGCTTGTCGGGGCGCTTGACGCTTCCGCCGGTTCCCTTGACTTCATCCATGACCGGAGTCTATCTCTAGAGTCAGTCACTAGAGATGAACTCTAGTTTGCTGGAGGGGTGTGGCGATGGGCGAGACACGAACGGCCGCGGAACTCGATCAAGAGGCCGCGGTGCGCGGCTACATGGAGGACTTCTACCGGGACGGCAAGCCGCCGTGGGACAGCGGGATCACCCCGCCCGAGCTGGTGGCCCTGGTCGAAGGCCCCGACGCACTGGCGCCGGGCCGGGCGCTCGAACTCGGCTGCGGCACCGGGACCAACGCGGTGTACCTGGCCAGGCACGGCTGGCAGGTGGCGGCCGTCGACCTGGTCGACCGCGCGGTCCGGCAGGCGAGGGAGAAGGCCGCGGCGGCCGGAGTGGACATCCCCGTGCTGTGCGCCGACGCCACCCGGCTCGACGAGGTGGGCCTGCCCGGCCCGTACGACCTGTTCTTCGACCTGAGTTGCTACTGCGGGATTCCCCCGCACCGCCGCGACGCCTACGCGGCCGGCCTCACGCAGCGGGCCGCCCCCGGCGCGCACCTGCTGATGTTCGGCTACGGGCCCGGGGCCTTCGACGACCTGGTGTCCGGCGTCACCGCCGACGAACTCACCGCCAGGTTCACCGGGTGGCGGCTGGTCGACGTGACACCCGGCACCAATCCGGTCCCGACGTTCTGGTTCACGCTGCACCGCACCGCCACCACGGCGTGAGCCCTGGCGGACGACCGCCGGCGGCCGGACATCCAGGACACCCGGCCGCCGCTTTCCCACTGCCGACCTTGCCCAGGCACGGGGTGGCGATTGGGTGGAACGAGCTGCGTCTCACCTGCGGCCCGATCAGCCCACGGGCAGCCCGAGTTGGTCGGCCAGGTCGTCAAGTCCTTTGGCGTGCAGGTCGAACCGGTCCGCCGGCGTCGGCGGGTCCCCGACGGGACGGGCCACGTACGCGGTGCGCAGCCCGAGGCGCTGGGCTCCGCGCAGGTCCCAGGCGTGGGCGGCGACCATCAGCAGCCGCTCCGGCGGCACTCCGGCCACGGTGACCGCGAGTTCGTAGACGGCCGGGGTCGGCTTGTACGTGCGCGCGTCCTCAGCCGACAGCGCCTGGTGCCAGCGCAGACCCGCGTGGGCGTTGAGCCCCAGCAACGCCGTCCGGCCGGCGTTGGAGAGCCCGATCAACGGGAAGTGTGCGGCGAGGTGGGCGAGACCGGCCACGGTGTCGGGCCAGGCCGGCAGCCGCCGGCCCGCCAACGCCAGCGTGTCGACTGCGGCTGCATCACCGAACCCCGCCGCCTCGGCGACGAGTTGAGCGGCCTCGCGGTCCAGAACGTCGCTGGCGGCGTAGGGCCGGCTCCCGTCCAGGATGCGTTGCTGGGCATCCTCGATGTGGCGCTGCCACACCTGCAACAGCTGCTCGACCGCGCTGTCGGCGAGCGACGGAACGAGGCCACGGATTCCGGCGCGGATTCCGGCGGGTTCGTCGACGAGCGTGCCGAGCACATCGAACACCAGGGCGTCGATCTCAGGGGCGGGCATGTGCGAGTTCTCCCGAGCAGATGGGGGTCAGAGGGTGGGGAAGTCGTTCGCCTGCACGGCAGTGAGGAAGGAGGTCCACGCGTCGGCGGTGAAGGTGAGGACGGGGCCTTGGGGGTCCTTGGAGTCGCGGACCGGGACGATGCCGGGGGCGCCATCGGCTACTTCGACGCAGCTGTCGGGGTTCGGGCCGTCGCTGTAGGACGACTTGCGCCAGGTGTACGGCATGTCACGTGCTCCTTCGACGGGGCGAGTGTCGAGCGGGACGTGGTGCTGGGAGAGAATAAGTGTGGGCGCACGCGACTTCTTTGGGTAGTCGCGTGCGCCCGTTTGGCCTGAATTGCGGTCAGGCGGTGGGGAATTCGTGCGCCTGGACAGCCGAGACGAACGACGTCCACGCGTCAGCGGTGAAGGTCAGGGCCGGGCCCTGGGGGTCCTTGGAGTCGCGGACCGGGACGACGCCGGTGAAGCCGTCGGCCACCTCGATGCAGCTTTCGGGGTCCGCGCCGCCGCTGTAGGACGACTTCCGCCAGGCGGCAGCGCTCAGGTCTGGGGTGAAGTGACGCATGACGTGGTGTCCTCCAGTGTGTCGTGCAGTTGCTGAAGGGACTCGGAGGGTGACAATGCGGAGTCCCTGAGCCGATCGTAGAACAACCGCAGCTTCTCCACGTCCTCGAATTCCTCGACGAGTTGGCCACTCCAACTGCTCTCGACGTACGTGACGGTCTGCCCGCGTTGCAGCCAAAGCAACTGGAGCGAGCTGTTGATCAGCCGGTGCAGACCTGCCTTGAACGGCACGATCTGGAGGGTGATATTCGGTTGCTGGGCGGCCTCGATCAGCGATTCCACCTGCTCCCTCCAGCTACTTGAGGAGAGCGTCGGCCGTCGCAGCACGGACTCGTCGAGGAGACCGCGATAGATGATCGCCCGCTTCCCGCTGAGAATGATCTGTCGGCTGATCCGTGCGTCCACTCCCGCAGCCAGTTCCTTGTCACTCCCCGGGGCCGTGGTGCGCAGGAGTTCCTCCGCGTAGGCCCTCGTTTGCAACAGCCCGGGGACCGTACTGATGCTGAACTCCTGGATGCTGGTGGCGTCCGCCTCCACGTCCGCGAAGCCCCCGTACCTGCTCCGCTTCGCTTCCTCCTTGGCCAGCAGCCAGAGCTTGGCCACGTGCCCGGTTCCGTAGACCCTGTCCAGCGCCTGCGCGGCCTCCAGGGTGCCCAGGCGGCCGCCGGTCTCCAGGCGGTGCAGGTACGACTGCTCGTAATTGCAGCGGTCGCCCAGTTCCACGAGGGTCCAGCCGTGGAGCTTGCGCAGGCGCGCGAGCTCCTCCGCGTACATACTCCGAGCGGTGATGGTAGCTTCATCGGCGTTGTTCATCAGAAAAGAGAGCCCTTTCTCCTTGTCCTGGCACCAGGTCAAGCGGCGCACTGCGCGCGCATGGTGCCAGATGGTTGCGTAGTTTCGGTCTGCCGTTTTCCGTGCATGGCTCGCCAACTAGTCCCATATGTACGGCAACGGCTCACCTCTGCCGATCGTAGAGTGCGCACGGCATTCTTGTTCACGGAACGTCAGGAATCGATCACAGAGAGACCGAACGCATGCTGTATCCGGAAGGCACATGGGTGGTGGACACGATGACGGGAGACCTCGGCGAGGTGCTGCGGCAGACCGGTGGCCTGCTGTCCCTCCAGCGCCCCGGGCGGGGCGGGTTGTGGTCGGCGGACCCCGGAAGCGTGCGGCCGGCCACCGAACGCGACCTGCGCGTAGAGGCGTTGACGGGCACGTTCGCCGTGGCGGCAACCGGAACGAGGACGTGAGGAGTTGGGGGACATGCCGGTGCGGCGCGCGCAGCGCTTCATCTGCGGCAGGCGGACGCTGGTGCCGGACGAGCTGGTGCGTACGGTGCTGAGCCTGGTGAAGGCGGACGACGTGTACGCGTACACCCGGGAGGACATGTTCGCGACGCTCGTGTGCACGATCGAGGTGCACCGAGGGCCGATTCACTACGGTGCGGCGCTCAACCTGCGCGGGCCGGAGGCCGGGACGCTGTGGGCGCTGTGGCGGGACGGCGGCACCCCGAGCGCGGTGATCGAGATACCGGACTGCCCGGCCGGGCGGGAAGTGGACAGCCCGTGCAGCGAGTTCGAGGGGCACCCGGGCGGGCACAGCTGGGAGCTGGACGATCCGCCGCGGATAGCGACCGCGTTTCCGTTGCCACGCCGGTCGTGGATGTAGCGGCGGGACGTCCCGAACATGCGCGCGGCGAAGGGGTATCGAGCCGTGGAGCCGTCGCCGGGACGACCGTCGTCCGTGAGTCGTAGAGCCGTAGAGCGGCAGAGCCGTAGAGAAGGAACACCGCGCATGATCAGCATTTCGCCCGCACCGGCCGAGTTCCCGGAGTTACCCGGACCCGCGCGGCGGTGGACCCTCACGTCCGTCGACGGGCACACCCTCAGCGGCTATCTGCCGCCGTGGGCCGGGGACGACCCGAGCGAACACCACGTGCCCGTGGACCAGTTGGCTCATCGGCTCGCCGACATCCACCACAGCGCCCGCTTCCCCGGGCAGACCGCCACCGTCTACACCGCGGCCGACCGATCCGGGCGCCCTTCCGAGCAGGAGATCTTCTCCTGCACCCTCGACTGCACGCCCTACGCCGAACTCCCCGACCCTCGCGTGCCGGTGGCCAACGTCCATCTGTGTGAGGAGAGTTGGTTCATCGACCTCGACCCGGAGGGGCTGCTGCAAGTAGCCGATCTGCTTCGCGCCCAGGCCGATCTGCTCGACCGCAAGGTGCGGCCTGCTCTGATCGCGGCTCGCGAGGACTGGGCCAGCGGCACTCACTCCGAGCCCCAGGGCTCGCCCTGACTCCCTGGCCGGTGGCTCTGCCGGCGTCTGGCGTGGGCGTCCTCCAGCGCTTCCAGCGCCTGGTCCTCGCCCAGGGTGTCGCCGACCGCGCGGTAGGCGTGCCCGGCGGCGGCGAGGATGGCGATGGCCTCGTCGTAGCGCCGTGCCTCCATCAGCGCGGCCCCGAGGTTGCTCAGCGCGGCGGCCTCGTCGGCGTGCGCGCCCGCCGCCCGGTAGAGGGTGGCCGCCGCGGCGAGCGCGGTGACGGCCTCGTCGTGGCGGCCCGCGCCGAGTTCGGCCAGGCCGAGGTTGTTCAGGGCGATGGCCTCGCCCTGGTGGTCGGCGGTGGCCCGGTGGATGGAGGCCGCCGCGGTGAGCGCGGTGACCGCCGCGTCGTGGCGGCTCGCCTCGATCAGCGCGGCGCCGAGGTTGGTCAGCATCGCCGCCGATCCCGTGAGGTCGCCGCGCTCGTGAAGGATCTCGGCGGCGGCCGTCGCGAGGGCGGTGCAGTCGTCGAAGTGCCGGCCGTGCACGAAGTACCGGGCGAGCACCGCGGCGAGGTCGGTCTCCGCGGGGTGGTCGTGGCGGGGCGCGGTGACGGTGGCCGCGGTGACGAGGTTGGCGCGTTCGGCGTCGAGCCAGGCCAGCGCCTGCGCGCGGTCGCCGAACACGTCGTCGTACGCGTCGTCGTACGGTGCGCCGTCCCGCGTCTCCCACCGGGCGTCGGCGGCCCTCGCGGTGGCGAGGTAGTGGTCGAGCAGGCGGGCCGCGGCTTCGTCGCGGTGGTCGGCCTCGGCGTGCTCGCGGCCCAACTCCTCGGCGAATTCCCTGATCTGGTCGTGCAGCCGCCAGTGGTCCCGCGACCCCGCGAGGCGTACGACGAGGTGGGCGCGGGCGAGGTCGCTCAGCAACTCCTTTGCGGTCTGCGCCTCTTGACCGATGAGGGCGGCTTGACCGATGAGGGCGGCGGCGGCCCGGGTGGAGACGTGGGGGCCCGCGTCGAGGGGCAGCAGCCGCATGAGTTGGGCCTGGCCGGGGGTGCGGTGGCGGTAGGCCAGGTCGAAGGCGGCGCGGGCGGCCTGTTCGGCGCCGGGGTGGCGGATCGGGTCCAGCCGGGTGTGCTCGGCTCGGAGCGCGTCCGCCATCGCGGCGAGCGGCTGCGCCGGGCGCTCGGCGAGCAGGGCGGCGGTGATCCGTAGCGCGAGGGGCAGGCCGGCGCACAACTCGGCGATGCGCAGGGCGTCTTCGGGCGCGTCGTCCACACGCGTGTCGGCCGGGCCGCGCAGCTGGTGCAGGGCCTGACGCAGGACCTCGACCGAGGCGGCGGGACCGAGGGCGGCCACTTCGTGGCGCCGGGCTGCGATGTCCATCGTGCGACGGCAGGTGACGAGCGCGGCCGTGTGCGGGTCGGCCGGAAGCAGGGCGCGGGTGCGGGTCTCGCTGCCCGCGTTGTCGACGACCACCAGAAGCCGGCTGCCCTGCTCGGCGTAGGCCGCGAGCACCTCTCGGAACAGGCTCACCCGGCCCGGCAGTTGGTCCGGTATGTGCTCGGGCGGCATCCCGAGCGCCCGCAGCCACCCGTCCAGTACGCGATGCGGCACCATGCGGCGGTCCGGGTCGGGGTCATGTCCGTCGAGATCCGCGAACAGCACGCCGCCGGGGAACCAGCCCGGCTCGGCCAGCACCCGGAACGCCGCCTGCACGGCCACTTCGGTCACCCCGACCCCAGCGAGCCCCGGCACCGCGGTGACCAGCACCACCCGTTGCCCTTCGGCCCCCCTGTCAGCGGCCGGGTCCAACACGGCCACCAACTCGCCCAACTCCGCTGCCCGCCCTGCGAACGCCCCCGAGGGAGCGGGCAGCCCCGTCACCTCGGGCAGCACGCTCCCGGCCAACTCAACGGTGACAGGGCGGCCTTGATCCACCAGGTCGAAGAGCACCCGGCCCCCGTGGGCGCCGCCCTCCCCGCTGTCGCCGCCGCCGTCCTCGGAGTTCGTGACCTTGTCCGCGGAATCCACAACCGCCCCCCAGGCGAGACGTACCGCTCCTCACACCCGCACTATCCAGAAGCCAATCTAGGTGCGTTCGGCGAGCGATGTCGCGCACGGCCGTCTGGCGAGTGCGCGGCGCCCGACCTCGCGGTGGTGAGGGGTGCGGGGGCGGCTACGTCCTCTCACGTAGCGCGCGGGCCAGGTTGTTCGGCGCGACCGCCTCGGACTCCTCGTCGCTCAGCCGGTCTTCTTGATCACCCGGGCGGGCACTCCCGCGACCATGGTGCCGGCAGGAACATCACGAGTGACCACCGCGCCGGCGGCGACCACCGCACCGGCACCGACGGTCACCCCCTGCGTGATCACGGCGGCCGTCCCGATCCAGACGTCGTCCTCGATGACGATCGGGGCGAAGGAGAGATACGCGCGGCGCTCGGCCAGGGGCAGCGGATGGCCGCCGGTGATGAGGCTGACCTTCGGGGCGATCATCACGCCGTTCCCGATACGGATGCCTCCCTTGTCCATGAAGGTGCATCCCTGGTTGACGAAGACGTTCTCCCCGAACGTCGTGTTCAGCCCGTACTCGGTGAAGAACGGTGGGTAGATCGTCACCGATTCCGGCAGCGGGCCACCGAACACAACAGAAAGGAGTTCCGCGCGGCCTTCGCCGTCGCTGAACGGAAGCACGTTCAGTCGAGACGTCGCATCGGTCACCTCCACGATCCGCTCCACATGACGCGCGAACTCGGGCGTATGGACCTGCATGACCTGCTCTGTGCGGGTAGACATGCGCTGATCCCATCACCGCGCGGAACGCTCGATCAAACAACTCCGCACCACACCGGACACAACCCTTGGTTGTGGAATTAGGGTGGAAGGCGTGGACGTTGAAGCGCTACGGACGTTCGTGGCCGTCGCTGAGACCGGCCAGTTCCAGGCCGCGGCCGACGAGTTGGGGATCAGTCAGCAGGCGGTCTCCAAGCGGGTCGCGGCCCTGGAGAGGCATGTCGAGGTCCCGCTCCTGGTGCGGACCTCCCGAGGCTCGCGGCTGAGCCTGGACGGGCAGGTCTTCCTGCCGCACGCCAAGAAGGTCCTGGCGGCCGTCGAGCAGGCCGAGCAGGCCGTGCGCCCTGGAAGCCGTCCCTTGCGTGTCGATGTCCTCAACCGGCGCATCTCCCCGGCCCGGGCCGTCTACCGGTTCTACCGCTCCCACCCCGGGACGGACCTGGACACGGTCACCCTGAGCGACAAGAACGCCGCCCAGGCCGCCCACGCGGTGCTCGAAGGAACCATCGACGCGTCCTTCCGTGCCCTGCCGGCCGACCAGGTCCCGGCCGGGATCGGCGCCGAACGACTTCTGGACTCACCCCTGGAGCTCCTGGTCGGACCCGGCCACCCGCTGGCCGACGCGCCCTGGGTCAGTCCCGCGGACCTGGCCGGCCACCGCATCTGGATTCCCGGGATCAGGCTCGGCACGGAGTGGGCGGCGTTCTACCAGGCGATGTCCGAGACCTTCGGCCTGAGTATCGACGCGCTCGGCCCCCACTTCGGTGACGAGGCCCTGATGGACGCGCTCGCCGACCCGGCCTCGCCGGCCACCCTCGTCGGCAGCGGGGACCGGTACCTGTGGCCCCAGAACCACGACCCGCGGCGCATCCCGTTGCACGACCCGACCCCGGTCTACCCGCACGTGCTGCTCTTCCGCAGCGCGGACCAGCACCCTGTGCTGGCCGCGCTACGCGACCATCTGCGCACCGCGGGCCCGCGAACCCCGCACGACGCGTGGGCGCCGGACTGGATGGGCCGCTGACCGGACGACCGGACCAACGGACACGTGAGGGTCGGCGGTCGCCGCGGAGTGCGCGCAGGGCACGGGGTCGGTGCCGGCCCGGCGGTGAGCCCGGACGCTGCGGCGTGGCCGCGGCGACCCGGTCGCCGCGTTCGGCTTCGGGCCGGTTCAGGGCCTGCGCGCGCCGTCATCCGCGGTCGTGGAGCGCCCCGCCACGGCCGCGGGCATGGGTGTCGGCGACCGACGAGAACGCGGCGGATGTGCGTGCCGGATGCCGCGACGCCGCGGAGATCCCCACGACAGGACCTAGATCAGCCCCAGATCGCGGGCCCGCGCGCCCGCCTGGAAACGGGAGTCCGCCCCCAGCGCGGACATCAGCTCCGCGACCCGGCGCCGATACGTGCGCACCCCGAGGCCCAGCGACCGGGCCGCCGTCTCGTCCTTGCAGCCGGAGGCGAGCAGTTCGAGCACCCGTGGCGCCATCTCGCGCAACTCCGCGTGCTGCACGTCGTAGACCGCGAGATCGGTCGCCGACCGCCAGGCCGCCTCGAACAGCGAGGTGACGTTCTGCACCAGCGTCGGCTCGGAGACCACGCTGTAGCTGCGCCGTCCCGCGTCCGGATCGCCCGCGAGGATGGCGAACCGCTGGTCGATGATGATCGTCTCGTTGATGGTGTCCGCCGTGATGCGGACCTGCGCGCCCGGGGAAGCCGCCACGGTCCGCAGATGCCGGGCCATCGGCGGGCTCATCAGCGCGCTCGGCTGGTACAGCTTGCGCAACCGGGGATGCGCCTCGGGCAGCCGGTCGGGAACCGTCCGGCCGAGGGCCCAGGTGTTGAGGTCACGCGCCGCGCACCACAGCTCACCGGCCGTGGCGAACAGATGGTGCGTACGGGCGAAGACCTCCGCCTCGCCGCGCAGCACGCGCACGCCGCTCTCCACGCTCATGGGCCCAGTGTCACCCGACCGCCACCGACCCGCCAAGGCAGGCAGGAAGTTGCCATTCCCGGCGGCGCGGGTCCACGCGGGCAAGACTGCATCCCATGACAACGACCAACGCCGCCGCCGCCGGCACCTGGACGCTCGGCGACCGCACCGTCCACCGACTCGGCCTCGGCGCCATGCGCCTGGTGAGCAAGGCCGACGGCAGCCCCAGCGACCGCGCGCAGGCCATCGAGGTGCTGCGGCAGGCGGTCGAGCTGGGCGTCAACCACATCGACACCGCCGCCTTCTACTTCTCCGACCTGCGCTCCGCCAACGAGCTGATCAACACCGCGCTCGCCCCCTACCCGGACGACCTGGTCATCACCACCAAGGTCGGTCCCGGCCGCGACCCGTCCGGGGCCTTCGTCGGGGCCCACACCAAGGAGGAACTGCGCGGCCAGGTCGAGGAGAACATCCGCCAGCTCGGCCTGGACCGCCTTGAGGTGGTCAATCTCCGCATCGGCCTCGGCCTCGAGCGCGGTGAGGGCTCTCTCAAGGAGCGTTTCGAGGCGCTGGCCGAACTGCGGGAAGAGGGCCTCATCCGGCACCTGGGCATCTCCAACATCGGCCCCGAGCACCTGGAGGAGGCCCTGGCCATCGCCCCGGTGGTGTGCGTGCAGAACCAGTACGGGCTCGCCACCCGCCGCGAGGACGACGCGATCCAGCGGGCGTGCGCCGAGCGGGGCATCGCCTTCGTCCCCTTCTTCTCCGTGGGCGGCGGCCCCGCCGGTGCCACCGCCTCCGCCTCGGGCCCCGCGACGGAGGCGGACCGGGCCCTCGCCGAGGTCGCCGACCGCCACGGCGCTTCCCCCTCCCAGATCCGCCTCGCCTGGACCCTCCACAAGGGCCCCAACGTGCTGGCCATCCCCGGAACCGGCGACCCGGCACACCTGAGGGAGAACGTGGCGGCCGCCGGCCTGCGCCTGTCGGAGGAGGACCTGGCCCGGCTCGGCTAGCCGGACCGCCCTGTGAGCAGCGTCGCCAGATGGCCGGCGAACGCGGTGATCCGGTCCAGCTCCGGACCGCCGCGGGCGATCCGGAACCCGTGCCGCAGGCTCCAGAACGTGGCCTGGACGGCGTGCAACTGCGCCCAGCGCGCGACGCGTTCACGATCGAGTTCGGCGGCCTCGGCGAAGACGTCGAGCGAGCGGTGGACGGCCTTGCGGAGGTCGTCCGCCTCGATCAGCCGCAGGGCGAGCGCCTTGAGCAGCGTGCCGCCGTCGTAACCGCGGTCTCCCGCGTACCCCTTGGGATCGACGGCCAGCCAGGGCTCGCGGTCCGCGCGCAGGATGTTGCCGGGGTGCAGGTCGCCGTGGATGAGGGTGTCCGGCTGGTCGCGGCCCAGCTCGCGGACGGTCGCGACGGCGGCGGCCACCACGTGGGGCGGCAGCACCTGCGCGAACTCCGTCGCGTCCTGGTGGAGTTCGCGCTCCCAGGTGTCGGCTTGCCCGCGCAGCCGGGGCAGTTCGGGCGGTGCGGGCACGGCCAGTCGCAGGCTGAGCCGGCCCGCGACCGTCACCACCTCGTCGACGTCCTCGATCTCCGCGAGGGTCGAGGTACGGGCCCGCTCCAGCAGCATCGCGAAGCGCTCGTCGTCGCGCTCGTGCAGCAGGACGGCGCCGTGCCCGCGCCATGCCGCGAACGCGTCGGGCTCGTGGACGTTGCCGGGGTGCGGGAAGGACACCTTCAGCACCGCGGGCTCGCCGTCGGGCCGGCGTACCGGGGCGATCAGGCCGACGCCGCCGTGCAGCAGCGGGCCGTCCGGTGCGCACGCCCAGCGCTCCAGCAGGTCGTCCACGATTCCGGGCAACTCGGCGAGCCAGGCCGATCCCCGGGCGCCCTCGCGGGCGACGGTGCTCTGCGTGAATTCCTCCGGTATCGCGGTCATCCGGGCACCCTATGCGGTGGTCCGGGTGCGGGGAGCCGTGACGGCGCCGGTGGTGGCCTCGTCGGCGGGGGCCTCGTCGGTGGTGGCCTCGTCCGCGGGGGCGAGGACCGCGGTGAGGTAGTCCGTGATGGCGTCGCGGTTGCGCGTGAGGGTGGCGATGCGGGCGGTCATCCGGTCGCGTTCGGTCTGGAGGGTGGAGACGATCTCCGGGGTGGCGTCCGGGATGTGGATGACGGACGGCTTGGTGAGGCACGGCAGCAACTGCTTGATGATGCGGGTGGGCAGACCCGCGTCCAGGAGCCCGCGGATGTGCAGAATGGTGTCCACGAGGGCTTCGGGGTAGTCGCGGTAGCCGTTGGCGCAGCGCGGCACGTGGATCAGGTCCTGCTCCTCGTAGTAGCGCAGCAGGCGGCGCGGGGTGTCGGTGCGGGCGGAGAGTTCGCCGATGCGCATGTGGGGTGCCTCACAGGGGGCGGGGGACGGGCCGGGTTGACCTTCACACTGATGTGAGGGTTTGACCATAACCGGCATGACCACGCGAACGCGTTCCGCGCTCCCCCTGTCCGCGCTGCTGTCGCTGGCGACGGCCGTCTTCATCACCTGCCTCACCGAGATCCTTCCGGCCGGGCTGCTGCCCGCGATGTCGCGCGACCTCGGGGTCGGCGAGTCCGCGATGGGCCAGTCGGTGACGGTCTTCGCGATCGGTACGGCCGTCACCGCGATCCCGCTCACCACGGCGACCGCGGGGTGGCCGCGCAAACGGCTGCTGCTCGTGTCGATGGCCGGGTTCTGCGTCGCGAACACGGTGACCGCGCTGTCGGGGGACTACCCGCTGACGATGGTGGCGCGGTTCGTCGCCGGGGTGGCGGCCGGGCTCGCGTGGGCGCTGCTCGCCGGGTACGCGCGGCGGCTGGCCCCCGCGGGGCTGGAGGGGCGGGCGATCGCCGTCGCGATGTCCGGGATTCCGGTCGCGCTGTCGATCGGGGTGCCCGCGGGGACGTATCTGGGGAAGGCGGCGGACTGGCGGATCGCGTTCCTGGTGATGTCGGGGCTCACGGTGCTGCTGCTCGGGTGGATCACGCTGGCGGTGCCGGAACGGCCGGGCGAGGAACCGGGGTTGAGCGGGGACGGGAGTACGCAGGGGGTCGGCCGGGAGGAGGGCGCGGGCCGGGAGGACGGTGCGGGCCGGGAGGACGGTGCGGCCGCCCCTCTGCTCGGGGCACTCCGCGTGCCCGGGGTCGTCCCGGTCCTCTTCGTCACCTCCGCGTACGTGCTCGCGCACACCATCCTCTACACGTACATCTCGACGTTCCTCGACCGCGTCGGGCTCGGCGGGCGTACCGACCTGGTGCTGCTCGCCTTCGGGGTCGCGTCGCTGCTGAGCGTCTGGACGGTGGGCGCGCGCATCCACCGCGCGCTGCGCGCGCTGACCCTCGGAGGTGTGCTGCTCATCGGTACGGCCGCCTTCCTCCTGGGAGTCGGTGCGCACCAGCCCGTGCTCGTCTACGTCGCCGCCGTGCTGTGGGGGCTCGGGTGGGGCGGGGCGCCGTCGCTGCTCCAGACCGCCGTCGGCGAGGCGGGTGGCGAACACGCCGACGCCGCCCAGGTCCTCCTCGTCACCCTCTGGAACGTGGCGACGGCCGCCGGCGGTCTCGTCGGCGGCCTCCTCCTCGACCTCCTCGGCACCCACGCCCTCCCCTGGACCGTCCTCGTCCTCCTCGCCCCCGCCTTCGCGGCCACCTTCGCCGCCCGCACCCACGGGTTCCCCGCGGCGATGGGCACGAGCCGAGAGGTGGCGCCGCAAGGGTGAACGTCCCTTCCGAGCCGCCTCGTTGACCGTCCGGGGTTCGGTGGCTCAGCGGCTCAGCGGCTCAGCGGCTCAGCGGCTCCGCGGCTCCGCGGTTCGGTGGCTCAGCGGCTCAGCGGCTCAGCGGCTCGGCGGCTCCGCGGTTCGGTGGCTCAGCGGCGCTTGATCACCTCTTCCGGGTGGCCGGGGCGCCAGAGCCGGATGACCAGGAGCTGTTCCTCCTGGTCGACAGAGGTGAGCACCGCCTCGGTGAGGTCGAGCCGGAAGGCGTGGAAGTCGCCGGGCGGCTCCTTGCCGGTGGTCATGGCCAGTTTCTCCGCGGGGTCGGCCACCTCCACCGCCACTCCCGCGATCTTCGCGTCGCCCTCGCCGGGGTGCGCATGGATCGCGCAGCGGCCGTCGCGCCGCAGATCGCGCGCCTTCACCGCGCCGAGCATCGACCCGAACGTCAACTCCGCCCCGCTGAATTCCACTTCGCTTCCACTCACCCGCGGCGAACCGTCCTTCCGGAGCGTCGCGAGCACATGCGTCTCATGAGCTTCGAACCGCGCGCGCACCTCCGCGGCCAACCCGCCCGCCTCCTCTTCGAACTGCCTCCACGTCGCCATCCCCCCACCCTCCCACCCCCCACCGACACCCCGGCCGTACGGCGGGCAGCAGCCGGTCAGGGGCTCAGCCGTTCGGCCGGGCGCGCTCAGGCGGGCGGCTCGGGGAGGGGGTCGGGGCCCTCGGATATCCGGGTGCGGTGCGGGGGTTGGGTTCCTGGCATCATCGGAGGGACGGGGCTCGTAGCGCAGCGGCTGTCGCGCCTTCACGGCATGTGGGAGGACGCCGGTTCGAATCCGGCCGGCTCCGTCCCCTCCGCGCTCCGTCCCCTCCGCGCTTCGGGCGCGGGACGGAAGTCAGGTGCGGGACAGGGTCAGGAGGAAGCGGGTCTCCGGGCCGTGGCGGCCGGCGCAGAACCTGAGGGCCGCGTCGAGGACGCCGAGGGCGCGGCACCAGCGCAGCACGCGGGCGGGGGACATCCCGGGCACGAGTGCGGCCAGCGTGTCGATGCGTCGTTCCAGGTCCGCGTGGTCGGTGACCGCGTCGAGTACCCAGTCCACGGCGTCGAAGTCGGGGTCGCCCCAGGCGGGGCGCGGGTCGATCGCCACCAGAGCCGGTGCCGGTGCCGGTGCCTGGCCGGGGCCCGCGACCGTATCCGCGCCCGGGCCGGACAGCACGTTGGCCGGGTTGAGGTCACCGTGGACGAGCCCGAGCGGGCCGTCGACGGCCAGTTCCAGAGCCGCGGCCCGGGCGCGGTCGAGCACGCCCGCGTCGAACGGTTCGCCCACGCCGGCCGCGGCCAACCTGCGGAGGGTCAGGTCGAAGACGAAGTCGACCCGATGCGTCAGCGGCCGTAGCGCGGAGTGGGGGACGGGCGCGACGGCGGGGACCCGCAGGTCCCGGAGGAGCGGGCCGATGTCGGCGAGCCGCCACCCGAGCCGCTTCACCTGCACCCCTGGTCGTACGTCGCCCAACAGCAGCGCGCCTACGGCGAGTTCCTCCGCGAGCAGCGGTACGACCGACGGCCTGCCGGCCCAGGCGCGCAGCGCCGCCGCCTCCTCGCGGGCGATCGCGGGCTCCGGGGTGAGCTTCAGCCACACCGAGGCGCCGGTGTCGCGCCGCACGCAGCGGAAGACCCGCGAGGTGCCGCCGCCGCCCGCCGCGACCGGCTCCAGGTTCCAGCGGGCGGTGAGTTCACCGACGAGGGACGGCAACGCGTCGAGCCAGCCGACGACTTCGGGCCCGAACCTGACGACGAGTCGGTCCCGCACCGCGGGCGGGACGCTGACGAGTTCGCCCACCCGTCAGCCGGCCGCGGTGAGGGACTTGAACTCGGCGAGCGACTCGTGGATGACGTCGGCGAGTTCGCGCGGCTGGTCCGCCTCGTCGACCCAGCGCTCGAAGGCGACCCGGAAGACGGCGGTGCCCGCTTCGGCGGCGAGGCTCGCGGCCGGCTCGGTCACGCCACGGCCCCGCAGGGTCCGCGTGAGAGCCGACGAGAGCGCGGCGAGCTTGACGAGTTCGCGCTCCTGGAGGTCGGTGTGTGCGGAGACGAGCGCCTGGCGCCGGCGGGCGTGCCGGTGGGCGCCCCGGAAGATCTGGTCGGCGGCGGCGTCGAGGCCGGCGGCGATCGCGTCGATCGGTGCGGTGCCCTCGGGCGTGCCCGCGACGGCGCCGACGATGAGGTCCTGGAGGGCCGCCGAGCCGGCGAAGAGCACCTCGCGCTTGTCGGCGTAGTGCCGGAAGAAGGTCCGCTCGGTGAGCCCGGCCCGGTTGGCGATCTCCGCCACGGTGGTCTGCTCGTATCCGCGCTCGTCGAACAGTTCCAGCGCTGCCTTGCCGAGGCGCCCGCGCGCGTCCGGCTCCCATCTGCCCATGCCCCGATCGTACGCGACCCCGGCACGCGATGGCAGGTGCTGACATCACCGTCGATTCGCCGCTCCCGCCCTCCCTGGCATCGCAAGGGCCGGCGGCACCCTCTTCTCCCGGCCAGGGGGTAATTCGGACATAAAGGGGTAGCGGGAGGAAATGGAAAGTCGCCGCCTGTCGGTGGACCGCCTCCTGGAGCAGCCGTCGGGCCGTAGCCGTCTGCTGGTGTTGCCGTTCGTGCTCATCGCGGTGATCACGGTGACGGATCTGCTGCTGCCGGAGACCGTCCACCTCGGCCCGCTGCTGGTGATCGCGCCCGCCCTCACCGCGTCCCTCGCCGGGCCGAGGCTCACCGCCGTGGCCGGGGTGCTCGCGGTGGCGGCGCAGACGTTGATCGGAGTGTTCGAGGGCGGTATCGGCACGGCCAACCACGTGGCGGAGATCATCGCGCTGACCGGCCTGTCGCTCCTGGTCTTCCTGGTGTGCGTCGCGCGCGACAGACGCAACCGCGAGCTGGGCCGGGCACGTTCGGTCGCCGAGACCACACAGCGGGTGCTGCTGCGGCCGCCACCCCGCCGGGTCGGACCGCAGCAGGTGGCCTGGCTGTATCTGTCCGCCGAGGACGAGACGCAGATCGGCGGCGACCTCTTCGCCACGGCCCGCGCCGCCCACCCCGCCACCCGGGTGATCATCGGCGACGTACGGGGCCACGGCCTGGCGTCCATCGGCGAGGCGTCGATGGTGCTGGGCGCGTTCCGCGAGGCCGCCCACCGGCACGCCGGACTGCCCGATCTCGTGGCCGCCGTGGAGGAAAGCGTCAGCCGGAACCTGGAGGAGGTCGCGGATGTCGTGGAGGACATCGGCGAGCACTTCGTCACCGCGCTCCTGCTCGACCTGCCCGACGACGGCTCGCGGGCGGAGATGATCAACTGCGGCCATCCACCGCCCCTGCTCATCCACGACCGCCAGGTCACCGCGCTGTACGCCCACCGGATCTCGCCCCCGCTCGGCGTCACCGCCCCGCATCCCGCCGCGGTCCTGCGCACCGAGCAGTTCGCCTTCGAGCCCGGCGACTTCCTCGTGCTGTACACCGACGGGTTCATCGAGGCGCGCTCACCGGCCGGCGAGTTCTACCCGCTCGCCGAGCGCGTGGCCGGCCTGCCCGCGACCGACCCGGACGTACTCCTGGACCACATCCACCACGACCTGCTGCGGCACACCGGAGGGCAGCCCGCGGACGACGCCGCGCTGCTGATCCTCCAGCGGACGGCCAAGCAGCAGGAGCCGGGGCGGCACGCGGACCGGTGGCCCGGCACGGACCCCGGCCACCGGCGCGCGGCCTGACACGGGCCCCAGCCACCGGCGCGCTGCCTGACCCGGGCCCCGGCCACCGGCGCGCGGCGGGACGGACGCGCCGCCCGAACGCCCGTTGAACGTCTGGCGAACAGCGCGAACCGTGTACAACGCTCACTTAGTCACCAGGGTCACAGGGGTGTCATACACGTCTGCGCCACTCCGCGAGGACCCACTCATGAACCTTCGTCGCACCCTGTCGGCCGCTGCCACGGCCACCGCGATCGTCCCGGCCGTGCTGCTGAGCGCCACTGCCGTGGCACACGCCGATCCCGGGCCGGCCGGCTCGACCACGGCCCCCTCGACCTCCTCGACACCGTCGGCCCCCTCGACCCCGCCGACGGCCGACACCTCCACCCCGTCCTCCTCGGCCCCCACCACGTCGCCGTCGTCGTCGCCCACGGCCACGCCGACCGACGCGGGAACGCCGCCGCCGTGCAGCAGCGGGCCCTCCAGCACGATCCGCGTCCAGCTGAAGGGGCTGCCGTCCAGCATCGTGGCGGGCGGCGGCTGGTCCACGTTCACGCTGAACGTGGCCGGCACCATCGACAAGGCGCTCGGCGCGGTCGAGGCGTCGGTCACCGCCAACAACGGCGAGGACAGCTACAACGCCGACCTCTACAAGCACGCGTACCTGGAGTACTGGGACGCCGGAAACGGCAAGTGGCTGAGCCTGAAGGACGAGGGCAAGGACGACATCCGCGAGACCGGCCTCATCTACGGCCACACCACGCTGAAGACCGCCCACGCGTCGGCCGACCTGAAGTTCCGGATCAGGGTCGACGCCAAGGCCACCCCCGGCCCCAGCTACGCCGTCGGCGGCGGCAGCTACGTCGACACCACGAAGAACTGCACCCGGGGCAGCACCACCGACGCCACCTTCGACGTGCTCGCGCCCGGCTCGAAGACCGGCGGCAGCGGTACGCCGGCCCCCTCGACGGCTCCTGACGGCGGGACCCTCGCGGAGACGGGTTCGTCCTCGGCGACGCCGTTGATCGCGGGCATCGGCGGCGCGGCGGTGCTGGTCGGCGCGGGGGCGATCGGTGTCGTACGGCTGCGCAGGAAGGGCTCCGCGGCGGTCTGAGCCGCGGAACGGAAACGGCGGACCCGCGTACGGGGTGGCCGCCCGGGCCCGCCCGGGCGGTCGCGTCACCCCGCGGCGGCGGCGCCGTGCCGGTCGCGGAAAGTGTGCCGGTACGTGTCCGGGGGCACGCCGAGCGCGCGGTGGAAGTGCCTGCGCAAGGTCGCCGCGGTGCCCATGCCGGTGCGCGTCGCGATCAACTCGACGCTGTCGTCCGTCGTTTCGAGCAGTTCCCGGGCGCGCCGGATGCGCTGGGTGTGCAGCCAGCGCAGCGGGGTGAGGCCGGTGGCGGCCGTGAAGCGGCGGGTGAGGTTGCGGGTGCTCATGTTCGCCCGGCGGGCCAGGTCGGGCACGGTCAGCGGTTCGTCGAGCCGTTCGAGCGCCCAGTGCTGGAGGCCGGCGAGCGCGGGGGCGGTGTCGGGGGCGGCCGGCGCGGTGGCGTACTGGGCCTGGCCGCCGGCCCGGTGCGGGGGGACGACCAGCCGGCGGGCCAGCGCGTTGGCGACGGCCGCGCCGTGGTCGAGGGCCACGATGTGCAGGCACAGGTCCATCCCGGCCGCCTTCCCGGCCGAGGTCAGCACGGTCGTCTCGTCCGTGTAGAGGACGTCCGGGTCCACCTGGACGCGGGGGTAGCGGGCCGCGAGCGCCGCCGCGTGCTCCCAGTGCGTGGTGGCGCGGCGGCCGTCCAGCACTCCTGCGGCCGCCAGCACGAACGCCCCCGTGCACAGCGACACGAGCCGGGCGCCGCGGTCGTGGGCGGCGCGTACGGCCGCGACCAGGTCGGGCGGGGGAGCGGTGTCGATGTCGGCGCAGGCCGCCACGACCACGGTGTCCGCGGTGGCGAGCGCGTCGAGGCCGTACGGGGTGTCGACCCGCAGCCAGCCGCCGAGCGGGGAGCGGCGCGGGCCGCAGACGCGGAAGTCGTACCAGGTGTCGGTCAGTTCGCGGTCGACGCCGAACACCTCGCAGGCCGCGGCGGCCTCGAACAGCATCGCTCCGTCGTAGAGCGCCAGCGCCACGGATGTCATGTCCGAAAGTGTACGCAGCTCGTCGTTTCGGCCACTCGTGCGGGGAGCCCACGACGCCGACCCTTGTCCGTATGAACACACCGCAGGGATACGACGGGCATGGGCGCGACGAGAACGGGCGCGACGGGAGCGACGGGCGATACGGGCGGCAGCCGCACCGCGGGGCCATCGCCGTCTTCGGCGCCTACGGGCACACCGGCGTCTTCGTCGTCCGCGAGTTGCGGCGGCGCGGCTGGACGCCGATTCTCGCGGGGCGCGACCGGGACAAGCTGAACGCTGTCGCCCGGGGGCAGGGGGGAGCGCAGGACGGGTCCGGCGCCGAGGTCCGGGTCGCGTCCATCGCCGAACCGGCCTCCCTGGCAGGCGCGTTGGAAGGTGCGGTCGCGGTCGTCAACTGCGCGGGACCGTTCGCCGCCACCGCGCTGCCGCTCGTCGACGCGGCGCTCCGCGCAGGGATTCCCTACCTCGACGTCGCCGCCGAACAGGCGGTCACCCTGGAGACGTTCGAGCGGCGGGCGGACCGGGCGCGCGAGGCGGGGGTGGCGGTGGTGCCGTCGATGGCGTTCTACGGCGGCCTCGGCGACCTGCTGGCGAGCGCGGCGATGGGGGACTGGTCGGACGCGGACGACCTCACCCTCGCGATCTCGCTGGACAGTTGGCGGCCGACGCGGGGCACCCGCGAGACGGTGCGGAGCAACGCCGGCCGGCACCTGGTCTTCACCGGCAACCGGCTCGTCCAGCCCACCGGGCCTGCCGCCGAAGGCAGTTGGGAGTTCCCGGCGCCGCTCGGCGTCCAGGACGTGACCGAACTGTCCACCGCCGACCAGGTCACCATCTCCCGCCATCTGCGGGTGCCGGAGATCCGCGTGCACATGAACCAGGCGCCGCTGCGGGACCTGAGCGACCCCACCACCCCGCCGCCCGCGCCCGCGGACCCCGACGGCCGCTCGGCGCAGACCTTCCTCGTCGACGTCGTCGCCCGCAGGGACGGTGTCCACCGCCGCGCGACCGCGTCCGGCCGCGACATCTACGCGATCACCGCGCCCCTGGTCGTGGAAGCCGCCGAACGCCTCCTCGACGGCCGCGTCCAGGGCCCCACCGCAGGCGTGCTCGCTCCCGGCGCCCTCTTCGACGCCCCCGAATTCCTGCGCGCCCTCTCCCCGGCGCACCTGACCTTCACCGGCCCCGACCGCTTTGCCGTGCGGGGCAGTTGACCGGCGTCCCGCGCCGCCGCCCGACTACTCCGCCGCCCGACTACTCCGCCGGCGCCGCCTTCTTCGCCGCGGCGCTCTTCTTGGAGCCGGCGGTCTTCTGGGCCGGGGTGGTGGTCTTCTTGGCGGACGCGGACGCGGCCGGGGCGGCGGGTGCGGCCGAGGCCGGCGGCGGGACCTTGGCGGTGACCTGCCCCCGGGTCCACATCGCGACCAGGACGGAGGCGAGGCTCATCACCGTCGACTGCTGGTCGGGGGTCCAGTGCAGGCCGAAGCCGATCGCGAGCGACATCCCCGCCTGCAGCAGCCCGAGCACCGCCGCGTTGACACCGTCATGAACGCTGAGCGCGACCAGCAGACCGACGACCGCGGCGGCGAACGCGTTCACCACCGCCTGCTGCTTGTCGCTGAGGTCCAGCCCGAACGCCGTGCTCAGCTTGATCACCACCGCCAGGAGCGACAGCCACAGCGCGGGCTCTCTCCCGAGGATCTTCATCTGCCGCTCCGTTCAAAGGAGTTGAAGTACGACCCGACCGCACAAGTCCGGGCCGCGTCCTCCTACCCCTGAGCACACCGACTGATGCCGATTCCACCCCCGCACGCCCACCCGACCGGCCGACTTGGGGTCGTGACGGGTGCTCACGCGGTCGGAATCGACGCTGATGAACGTCGAGGTCGATCCTGCGGGACCTCCACCTTCAGCGTGTAGGCGTACTCGAAGCGGTGCACCCGGGCGTCCCGGTCGGGCACTTGTGCCAGTCGGCGCAGATGCCGGCACGCGGGCGGAGGACGCGACAGGGCGCCCCGTACGGCGCCCAGGGCAGGGCCGCGGAAGCCGTCAGACGCGGGTTTCGAAGAGATCGAACCAGATGGACTTGCCGTCGCCGCGGGGCTCGACGCCCCAGGCGTCGGCGAGTTCCTCGATGAGGAAGAGGCCGCGGCCGGAGGAGGCGAGTTCGCCGGGGGAGCGGGGGTGGGGCATGTCGTCGGAGCGGTCGGCGACCTCGACGCGCAGGCGGCGGGTGCCGGGCATACCGATCACCTCGGCGATGAGCACCGCGTCGTCGTCGGTGTGCACCAGGACGTTGGTGATCAGCTCGGAGACGAGGAGGACCGCGGACTCGAACTGGTCGGGGGAGGTCCAGTCGTGCAGCAGGGAGCGGATGTCCTCGCGGGCAGAGCGGATCTGCCCGGGGTCGGACTGCGAGACGGTGAGGACGGTGCGCCGTATCGGCACCGCGCAGGTCGGCCCGTCGGGGTCGCGGCGCAGCAGCAGCAGCGCGATGTCGTCCTCGCGGCGGTCGGCGAGCGGCCCGGTGGTGTGGTGGGAGGCGGGGCCGTGCACGGCGCGCACCATGGAGTCGGCGAGCTGCTCCAGATCCTCCGCGGGCCCGGCCTCGAAGACCTCGCGCAACCGCAGCCACCCGGTGTCCAGGTCGTGCCCGCCGGTCTCGATCAGCCCGTCGGTGCACATCAGCAGCACTTCACCGGGTTCCAGGACGAGCCGGGTGGTGGGGTAGTCCGTGTCGGGCTCCACGCCCAGCGGCAGGCCGCCCGCGGTGCGCCGCATGATCGTGGTGCCGTCGCCGAGCCGGATCGCGGGCTCGGGGTGCCCGGCGCGGGCCACCTCCACGGTGCCGTCGGAGGGGTCCACCTCCAGGTAGAGGCAGGTGGCGAAGCGGATGTCGGGGGCGCCGCCGGGCTCCTCGGGCGAGGCGTCGGCGCCCAGGCCGGCCAGAAAGCGGGACGTCCGGGAGAGCACCGCGTCGGGGCTGTGGCCCTCGGCGGCGTAGGCGCGCAGCGCGATCCTGATCTGGCCCATGATCCCGGCGGCCCGCACGTCATGGCCCTGCACGTCGCCGATGACCAGGGCGGTACGGCCGGACGGCAGGTCGATCACGTCGTACCAGTCGCCGCCGACCTGGAGGCCGCCGCCGGTCGGGACGTAGCGCGCGGCGACCGCCATCCCGTCGATCTCGGGCTCGCGGGCGGGCAGCATGGTGCGCTGGAGGCCGTCGGACAGGGCTCGCTCGGACTCGTGCAGGTGGGCGCGGGACAGCGCCTGGGCGAGCATGCGGGCCACCGTGGTGAGCACCGACCGCTCGTCGGGGGTGAAGTCGACCCGCTCACGAAAGGCGGCCATCCAGGCGCCGATGGTGGACCCGGCGACGGTCAGCGGGAGGTACGCCCACGAGGAGCGGCCGTAGGGCTTGATGAGCGGCCAGCTCATCGGATACCGCTCTTCGTACGACTCGGGGCTGGGCAGGTAGACCGCCTGGCCGGTGCGTACCGCCGTGACCGCGGGATAGTCCGTGGTCAGCGGCATGTCGACCAGAAAAGGGTCGCCGAGTTCCTGTCCATGGTGACCGATCAGCGACAGCCGGTCACCATTGATGCCGAAGACGGCCAGCCCGTCGGGGGAGAAGCCGGGCATGGACAAGGTGGCGGCGACCCGCAGCACCTCGGAGGTGGAGTCGGCCTCGGCGAGCGCCCGCCCGGCGTCCAGCAGGAACGCCTCGCGGGCCCGCCGCCAGTCGCCGCGGGCTTCGTGGTTGCGGGCCAGGCCGGACAGGCCCGCGCTGTGGCCCAGGCCGTGGCCGTGTCCCTGCCGGCCGGCGCGCCCCTGGCCGTCGTACGGCGCGGAGGGCTCGCGGATCTCGTGCAGGCTGCCGCTGAGCAGCGGACCCTGCGGCCGCAGCCGGGCCCGGACGGTGCGCTCCACCTGGCCGTTCTCGCCGACCACCCGCAGCAGCGCCTCGGCCACGGTGCCCTCGGCGGCGGCGAGCGACACCGCGCCGGCGAGTGCGACGTAGTCCGCGGGGTGCAGCCGGGCGCGCACCTCCGACGATCGGCGGGTGGCGGCGCCGCCGGACAGTCCGAGCAGGCGCGCCGCGCGACCGTCGACCGCCACGGTGCCGGTCGATTCGTCCCACTGCCACAGGCCGTAGCCCGCGGCGGCGAGGACGTCCTCTGTGCGCATTTTCCTAGTTTATGGTGCTCAGGAAGGTATGGGCGAATAGATCCCTGTGGAGGGTGGGGGGAGGGGCGCCGGTAGGCTGAGCCCCACCGATTTCCCGACACCACGCCACCGACACACCTCCGACGACTTCTGTCACATCCCACGCCTAGGACGAAGCTGATGCACCGGTACCGGTCCCACACCTGCGGCGAGCTGCGCGCCACCGACGTCGACACCGACGTCCGCCTGTCCGGCTGGCTGCACAATCGCCGCGATCTGGGCGGCATCCTCTTCGTGGACCTGCGCGACCACTACGGCTTCACGCAGCTCGTGGTGCACCCGGGCTCCCCGGTCTACGACCAGCTCAGCGGCCAGTCCAAGGAGTCCGTGCTGCGGGTGGACGGCCGGGTGCTCGCCCGCTCCGCGGAGAACGTCAACCCGGAGCTGCCCACCGGCGAGATCGAGGTCGAGGTCACCTCGCTGGAGGTGCTGGGCGCCGCCGACCCGCTGCCGTTCCCGGTCTTCCCCGAGGACAACGCCAACGAGGAGATGCGGCTGACCAACCGCTTCCTCGACCTGCGCCGCCAGCGCATGCACCGCAACCTCATGCTGCGCACCCAGGTGATCTCCTTCCTGCGCCGCGAGATGACCGCGCTCGGCTTCAACGAGATGGCCACGCCGATCCTGTCGGCCACCTCGCCCGAGGGCGCCCGCGACTTCCTGGTGCCCTCCCGGGTGCACGCCGGCAAGTTCTACGCGCTGCCGCAGGCGCCGCAGCAGTTCAAGCAGCTGCTGATGATCTCCGGCTTCGACCGCTACTTCCAGATCGCGCCCTGCTTCCGCGACGAGGACTCCCGGGCGGACCGCTCGCCCGGCGAGTTCTACCAGCTCGACGTCGAGATGAGCTTCGTGGAGCAGGAGGACGTGTTCGGCGTCATCGAGAAGGTGATGACCGACCTGTTCACCGAGCTGGGCGGCGGCCGCACCGTCACCTCGCCCTTCCCGCGCATCCCGTTCCGCGAGTCGATGCTCAAGTACGGCAACGACAAGCCCGACCTGCGCACCTCGCTCGAACTCGTCGATGTCTCCGGGATCTTCGCGGGCTCCTCCTTCAAGGCGTTCGCCGGCAAGCACGTCCGCGCGCTGGCCGTGCCCGACACCGCTGACCAGCCGCGGAAGTTCTTCGACTCGCTCGGCGAGTACGCCGTCTCGCTCGGCGCGCAGGGCCTGGCCTGGGTGCGGGTCGGCGAGGAGAACAAGCTCACCGGGCCGATCGCCAAGTTCCTCACCGAGGACGACACCACCGCGCTGCTGGCCGCGGTCGGCGCCAAGGCGGGCACCGCGATCTTCTTCGGAGCCGGGGAGTTCGACGAGGTCTCGAAGATCATGGGCCCGGTGCGGGTCGAAGCGGCCCGGCGGGCCGGGCAGTTCGACGAGAACGTCTTCCGCTTCTGCTGGATCGTGGACTTCCCGATGTTCGAGCGGAACGAGGACACCGGCGCGATCGAGTTCTCGCACAACCCGTTCTCCATGCCGCAGGGCGGCCTCGAAGCGCTCCGCACGAAGGACCCGCTGGACATCCTCGCCTGGCAGTACGACATCGTGTGCAACGGCATCGAGCTGTCCTCCGGCGCGATCCGGAACCACGAACCCGACGTGATGTACGCGGCGTTCGAGATCGCCGGGTACACGCGGGAGACGGTGGAGGCCGAGTTCGGCGGGATGCTGCGGGCGTTCCACTTCGGCGCGCCCCCGCACGGTGGGATCGCGCCCGGCGTCGACCGGATGGTCATGCTGCTGGCGGACGAGCCGAACATCCGGGAGACCATCGCGTTCCCGCTCAACCAGAACGCCCAGGACCTCCTCATGGGTGCCCCCTCGGAGGTGCCCGACACCCGGCTGCGCGAGCTGCACCTCCAGCTGCGCAAGCCCGCGCAGAAGAACTAGCGCGCAGGCCGTATCCGGCCGTACGCACAGCACCGAGCCCGCCCGGCTGCCGTCAGGCGCCGGGCGGGCTCGGTGTTTCGCGGGTGGGTGGTTACGCCGCCGCGTCCGGGTCGCCGCCGAAGCGCTCGGTGTAGCCCGCCAGGTCCTCGTCGCTGATCTTGGCGAAGAGGACCGGCGGCACGGTGAACGGGGTGCCCGCGGGCAGGGTGGTGAGGGCCCGGGCCTGGTCGGTGGTGACCCAGGGCGCGGTGTCCCCCGGCAGGTCGAACGCGGCGCGCATGGCGCGGGCCGAGGCGGGGATGAACGGCTCGGAGACGACCGAGTAGAGGTGGATGAGGTTCATCGCGGTGCGCAGGGTGAGCGCGGCGCCCTCCGGGGAGGTCTTGATCTCCATCCAGGGCGCCTTCTCCTCCAGGTAGGAGTTGCCCGCGCTCCACAGCGCCCGCAGGGACTGGGCGGCCTTGCGGAACTGCAGGGTCTCCATGTGGCCCTCGTAATCGGCGAGGAGCGTGGAGATCTGCTCGCCGAGCTTCGCCTCGGCCGCGCCCGGGGCGCCGCCGTCCGGCACCGCGTCGCCGAACCGCTTGCGGGAGAAGGACAGCACCCGGTTGACGAAGTTGCCGAGGGTGTCGGCGAGGTCCTTGTTGACCGAGGAGGTGAACAACTCCCAGGTGAAGGAGGTGTCGTCGGACTCCGGCGCATTGGCGATCAGGAAGTAGCGCCAGTAGTCGGCCGGCAGGATCTCCAGCGCGGCGTCGGTGAAGATGCCGCGGCGCTGCGAGGTGGAGAACTTGCCGCCGTAGTAGTTGAGCCAGTTGAAGGCCTTGACGTAGTCGACCTTCTTCCACGGCTCGCGGGTGCCCAGTTGGGTGGCCGGGAACATCACGGTGTGGAAGGGGACGTTGTCCTTCGCCATGAACTCGGTGTAGCGGACCGGGTTCTCGCCGCCGTCCGCGTCGTACCACCACGACCGCCAGTCGCGGGTCTCGCCGTCGCCTGCGGCGTCGGCCCACTCCTTGGTGGAACCGATGTACTCGATCGGTGCGTCAAACCAGACATAGAAGACCTTGCCCTCGGCAGCCAACTCCGGCCAGGTGTCGGCGGGCACGGGGACACCCCACTCGAGGTCGCGGGTGATCGACCGGTCCTGGAGCCCTTCGGTGAGCCACTTGCGGGCGATCGAGGACGCCAGGGTCGGCCAGTCCCCGCTGCTGGCGTCGATCCACGCCTCGACCTCGCCGGCCAGTTCGGACTGGAGGAGGAAGAGGTGCTTGGTGTCGCGGACCTCCAGAGCGCTGCTTCCGCTGATCGCCGACCGCGGTTCGATCAGGTCGGTCGGGTCGAGCACGCGGGTGCAGTTCTCGCACTGGTCGCCGCGCGCCTTGTCGTACCCGCAGTGCGGGCAGGTGCCGACGATGTAGCGGTCGGGCAGGAAGCGCTCGTCGGCCAGCGAGTAGACCTGCCGGACGGTGCGCTCCTCGATGAAGCCGTTCTCGTGCAGGGTGCGGGCGAAGCGCTGGGTGATGTCGCGGTTCTGCGCGGAGGAGCTGCGGCCGAAGTGGTCGAAGGACAGCTCGAAGCCGTCGTAGATGGCCTTCTGCGCGTCGTGGGCCTGGGCGCAGAAGACGTCGACCGGCAGGCCGGCCTCCTTGGCGGCGAGTTCGGCAGGGGTGCCGTGCTCGTCGGTGGCACAGATGTACAGCACTTCGTGGCCGCGGTCACGCAGATACCGGGAGTAGACGTCCGCCGGGAGCATGGACCCCACCATGTTGCCCAGGTGCTTGATCCCGTTGATATAGGGCAAGGCAGAGGTGATGAGGTGACGAGCCATTGCAGGCTGCTCCCAATTCGTTGCGCGGAGTGAGTAATTCGTCTACGGACCGTCAATAGCGTATCTGACCCGAACAGGTGGTAACCGACCGTGGATAAGTCGGTACCGCAACCCGGAAGTTCAGCCCCGAAGATCACCGCGCGTGACTGCACATGCACATGCACGTGCACATGCACGCGACTTGGCTACGAGTTATGATTCGAGTACCAGACGAGGCACAGGTGTAGGAGTCGCTGATGCGCCGGACGCACAACGGAATGGCTGCGGAGGATCTCTCGGAAGCGGTCTGGCAGAAGAGTCGGCACAGCAATGCCAATGGCACCTGCATGGAGTTCGCCGCCCTGCCGGACGGCGAGGTCGCGGTGCGCAATTCGCGGTTCCCTGACGGGCCCGCGCTGATTTACACCCGGGCCGAGATCGAATCGATGATCATCGGCGTGAAGGCCGGCGAGTTCGACCATCTCATGCCCTAGCGGACGGACGTCCGACCTGGTAACCGCCTCGATCTCCGCTTCGATCTCCGCTTCGATCTTCACGTCCGACCGACCGTCCGACCCGCCCGTCCGGTAGCCGGCGTCGGTTTTCCGATGCCGGTCTCCCGGCGCGGGTTCCCCGGTTTCCCGGCCGTCCGGTTTCCCGGCCGTCCGCGTCGCTGTCCCCGTCCCCGCGGGGGGAAGTCAGAGCGCACCGCCGGGCGCGAGGAAAAGCGCCCAGACCACCTTTCCCGCCCCGCTCAGCGGGTGCCAGCCCCAGTTCTCGCTGAAGGACTCCACCAGGTGCAGTCCGCGGCCGGTCTCGGCGACGTAGTCGGCGTCCTTCGCGATCGGTGCGACCCCGCTGGGGTCGCGCACCGCACACACCACGCGTGACGTCCAGCGCACCAGGCTCAGTTGGACCGGTCTGCCGGGCGTGCCGATCGGCACCGCGTACCGCAGCGCGTTGGTGACCAGCTCGGAGGCGACCAGTTCCATCGCGTCGCGCAGCAGCGGCAGATCCCAGCGCTGAAGGGTGGCACGGGTGAACCCGCGCGCCTCGCGCACCGACGCGGGGGCAGCCGCCAGTCCGCACGTGGCCCCGTTGCCGGCGGCGAGTCGCTCTGGCGCGAGTACGCCTTGCCATAACGGTTCCAGCACGGCTGCTGCCTCTGCCCTCATGCGAGCCCCCGAGGTATCTGCACGGTCACCATGCTCATGGATCAGCACCCCACCATGCAAGGGCGTCTGCACGTGCATCTGCAAGGAATTGATGCACGTGACGATGGAGAGTGACTGTATGGGTACTGCGCGCAGCGCATAAGTGGCAGACTGCTGATGAGCTAAGGGCGGAGCGTGACCTATGAGCGCAGGGCAGCCGGGAGGCGGGTCCATCGTGCGACGAATGCTGCTCGGAGCGCAGTTGCGGCGGCTGCGGGAGTCCCAGGGCATCAGCAGGGAGGACGCGGGCTACTCGATCCGTGCCTCCGAGTCGAAGATCAGCCGCATGGAACTGGGGCGGGTCAGCTTCAAGGAACGCGATGTCGCGGACCTGCTGACCATGTACGGAGTGACGGAGGAGGCCGAGCGGTTGGCGATGCTGGGACTGGTCCGGGAGGCCAACGCGGCCGGCTGGTGGCACGGGTACGGCGAGGTGATGCCGACCTGGTTCCAGACGTACGTCGGGCTGGAGGAGTCGGCGGCGCTGATCCGTACCTTCGAGGTGCAGTTCGTGCACGGCCTGCTGCAGACCGAGGACTACATAAGGGCCGTGATCCGGCTCGGGCACCCCGGCGCGGCCGATTCCTGGGTGGAAAGACGAGTCGGCCTACGCCTGGAGCGGCAGAAGCTCCTCGTCTCCGAGCGGGCACCCCACTTCGTATCGGTGATGGACGAGGGCGCCCTGCGCCGGGCGTTCGGCGGACCGAAGGTCATGCGGGATCAGGTCGGCCACCTCCTCGAAGCGGCCGAGGCGTCCAACGTCGACGTACGTATCCTGCCGTTCGCGACCGGCGGCCACGCGGCGGGCGGCGGCGCCTTCACGCTGCTGAGCTTCCCCGAGTCCGATCTGCCGGACCTGGTCTACCTGGAGCAGCTGACCGGCGCGCTCTACGTCGACAAGCACGACGAGGTGGTCGAGTACACCAAGGCGATGGACGCGCTGGACCGGATCGCCCTGGACCCGGCCCGGTCGGTGGACTGGCTGCGCGCCCTCCAGCGCGAACTGTGAGGCGCGGGGCCGGTTCCGGCCCCGCCCCGCCGGTGCTCCGCGCGTCTGAAAGACAACGGTAAGGATCGCGCTTCCGCGGTCCCCTTCCTTCGAAGTCCCCGGCAACTACAGTGGCTTGCCGGGTGCCGGCCTGATCCCCGATGGGCGATGTGACCTGCGTCATATATCCGCTCAGGGAGAGCTGGTAGAAGTTGGGGCTTCGTGTGTCGCGAAGGCCGCCGGACCGAAGGTGTGGGGATGGGCGTTCGTGGGCGTAAGCCCAAGCGGAGCCGCAAGCGCTGGATCATCGCGATCGCGGTCTCCTTCGTCCTGCTGGTCGTCGGCGGCGCCGGGGCGATCTACTTCAAGCTGAACGCCAACATCTCGACCTTCGACTCCGCCGGCCTCAGCAAGGACCGCCCGGAGGCCGAGCAGGCCGACGCCAACGGGCACAAGGCGGAGAACGTCCTGCTGATCGGCTCCGACACCCGCTCGGGCGACAACGCCAAACTGGGCGGCAAGGGCACCTCCGGCGACATCGGCCGCTCGGACACCACGATCCTCTTGCACGTCTACCCCGACCACAAGCACGCGGTGGGCATCTCCATCCCGCGCGACTCGCTGGTGGACGTCCCGCCCTGCCTGCTGCCGGACGGCAAGTGGTCGGCGGAGCAGCCGAGCGCGATGTTCAACTCGGCCTTCTCGGTGGGCGACACCGCCAAGGGCAACCCGGCCTGCACGCAGAACACCGTGGAGAAGCTCTCCGGGATGCGCGTGGACCACACCATCGTGGTCGACTTCGAGGGCTTCGCCGCCATGACCTCGGCCGTGCACGGCGTCGACGTCTGCGTGCCCAACGACATCTACTCCGGGGACATGAACCCCAACCTCGGCTACAAGGGCAAGCTTGTCCTGCACAAGGGCATGCAGAACCTCTCCGGGCAGGACGCGCTGGACTACGTACGGATGCGGCACGGCATCGGCGACGGTTCCGACGTCGGCCGGATGCTGCGCCAGCAGGCCTTCCTGTCCGCCCTGATAGCCAAGGTCAAGGGCGAGGGGATGAACCCCACCACGCTGCTGCCGCTGGCCAACGCGGCGACCAAGTCGCTCACGGTGGACCCGGGACTCGGGACCGCGGCGAAGCTGATGTCCTTCGGGCTGTCGCTGAAGAACGTCGACCTGGACAACATCCAGTTCATCACCGCGCCCTGGAAGTACGCCGGGGCGCGGATAGACCTCGTCCACCCGGACGTGGACGACCTGTTCGCGGAGCTGCGGGCCAACCGCACGCTGAACGGGACGAACGCCTCCGGCCAGGTCACCCCGAAGGCCACCCCGGCGCCGACGGTCGACGGCTCCGGCATCGCCGTCGCCGTCTACAACGGCACGACCACGGACGGGCTCGGCGGCAAGGCGTCGGACAAGCTGACGAAGTCCGGGTTCACCGTCACCGGCACGTCGACCGCGCGGACCCAGGACCACGCGACGACCGTCATCGAGTACGGCTCCGCGCAGGCCGATCAGGCCCAGTCGCTCAAGAAGCTCTTCCCGGGGTCCCAGTTGCAGCCGCTGGCCATCAGCGGGATCAATCTGGTGGTCGGCGCGGACTACGCGAAGTCCGCGGACTCCACGCCCAAGCAGCTCTCCAAGTCCGTCACCGACTCCGCCCGCAGCGCCTCCAGCAACCCCTGCGACAAGCTCTCCTACGGGTGAGCGGCCCGCCCGCGTCGCCGGGCCCCGTCAGTCCGACACGTTCGCCACGGCCGTGAGGCGGTCGATGCGACCCCTGACGAGGTACTCACCGGGTACGGCGTTGCGCGCGCCGAACTCGGCGGCGCGCTCCGCTCCCATGTAGCGCGCGCCGATCCGGGTGCCCCAGTCCTGGAGGGCCACCGGGTCCTCCAGCAGCTCCGCGGTGCACTCGAAGAGCACGTAGGAGTAGGGCGGCGCCTGGTCGTCCACGCAGAGCGCGAAGTGCGGGTCGCGCCGGAGCGCGTGGCCCTTGAGGGAGTCCTGCCCGGTCATGAAGACCACGCCGACGTCGGCGGGGTCGGCGTCGTCCAGGACGAACCAGACAGGGGTGACGTGCGGCCGCCCGTTCTTGCGCTGGACGGCGAGCTTTCCGGTGCGAGTGCCGGTCGTGGCGAACTCGCGCCACTCCGCCTCGGTCATGTGCGCCATGGCGAAAGGTTAGTGCCGCGCCACCGTGCGTGACGTGCGGCGCGGCGGGCGCGTGCGTGACGTGCGGCGCGGCGGGCGCGTGCGTGGCGTGCGGCGCGGCGGGCGCGTGCGCCACCGGTCCGTGCGCGGTCGGCGCGCGGTCAGCCCGCCGCCTTCGCCGGCGAGGCGCCCCGCACCTCCAGGCCGTCGAGCAGCTCGGCGGTGGCCGCGGCGACCGCGGCCACCGCCGCGTCGAAGACCTCCTGGTTGTGCGCGGCGGGCGCGCGGAACCCGGAGACCTTCCGTACGTACTGGAGCGCGGCGGCGCGGATGTCCTCGTCGTGCACCTCGGGGACCATCGGCGGACGCAGGGTCTTGATGCTTCTGCACATGCCTCCAGTGTGCCGCGCGGGTCCGACATGGGGCGCGGGTGGCGGAAGGGGGGCGTGCGAATCGATCCGGTCCACCCCCTTGGCGAGCGGCCCCAGTGGTGCTTCAATGCTGCGCATAGTTAGGAACCTTTCCTAACTAACGGCAACTCCCAGCACAGCAACCGCAGTTGGCCGCTGCCCGGAACCGGGTCGTGGCCGGAAACGGAGACGCACGTGCACACCTCCCCCCACCGCGCCGGCGCCCCGCGCCGCACCCTGACCCGGCGCACCGCGCTGGCCGCCGCCGCGGCCGTGCTCGCCGCGGGCACCGCGACCCTGTCGATGGCCGGCGCCGCCGGCGCGTCGACCGCCACCGGTCTCGACGACCCGCACAAGAAGGAGATGGCGATGGAGCTGGTCTCCTCCGCCGAGAACTCCTCGCTGGACTGGAAGGCGCAGTACAAGTACATCGAGGACATCGGCGACGGCCGCGGCTACACGGCCGGCATCATCGGCTTCTGTTCCGGCACCGGCGACATGCTCGAACTCGTCCAGCACTACACGGACATGGAGCCGGGCAACCCGCTGGCGAAGTACCTGCCCGCCCTGGAGGCGGACAACGGCTCCGACTCGCACTCCGGTCTCGGCTCGGCGTTCGTCAGCGCGTGGAAGACCGCCGCGAAGGACACCGTCTTCCAGCAGGCGCAGGACGACGAGCGCGACGACGTGTACTTCAACCCGGCGGTCGACCAGGCCAAGTCGGACGGGCTGGGCACGCTGGGCCAGTTCATCTACTACGACGCCATGGTCATGCACGGCCCCGGCGACGACCCGGTGAGCTTCGGGGGCATCCGCAAGACCGCGATGAAGAAGGCGAAGACGCCCGCGCAGGGCGGCGACGAGACGAAGTACCTCAACGCCTACCTCGACGCGCGCAAGGCCGCGATGCTCACCGAGGCCGCGCACGACGACACCAGCCGGGTGGACACCGAGCAGCGGGTGTTCCTCAACGCCGGCAACCTCAACCTCGACCCGCCGCTGCACTGGAAGACCTACGGGGACTCGTACGAGATCCTCACCCTGCCGTAGGGCCTGCCGGTCCCGGTACGCTCGCGGGCGTAGAGATCCGATCTCTACGCCCGTCTGCGCGTTCAAGGAGCCGTCCATGCTGCGATACCAGCTCACCCACCCGACGATTCTCGCCGCGCTCGCGTCGGCGGGCCACGGCTCGCGGGTGCTGATCAGCGACGGCCACTACCCGCACACCACGGGCGCCCACCCGGCCGCCCAGCGGGTCTACCTCAACCTCACCCCGGACCGGATGCTGGTCACGGAGGTGCTGGCCGCGCTGGTGGACGCGGCGCCGTTCGAGGCCGCCACGGTGATGACCCCGCCGCCCGAGCAGCCCGAACCCCCGGTCTTCGCCGAATTCCGTTCCGCGCTGCCGGAGTTGACCCTCGACGGCCTGGACCGGCACGCCTTCTACGAGGCCGCCCGCGGCGCCGACACCGCGCTGGTGATCGCCACCGGCGACCGGCGCACGTACGCGAACCTGCTGCTCACGCTCGGCGTGCGCGCGGACTGACCGGCACCCGCCCGCGGCCCTAAGCTGTAACCGTCAAGAGCAGCGGGTGCCGGACGGCACCGGGCGGATGGGGGCGCGGCGCGATGGATGCCTGGGTGTGGTGGGTGATCGCCATCTTCGGCCTCGGAGGGGTCAAGTCGGTGAACGACACGGTGCGCACCGCGTTGCGCACCCGCCACAAGCGGCAGATGGAACGGATGAAGGCCGAGCAGGCCGAGCGGCGCGAACTCGCCGCGGCCGGGCGCGCGCCGGAGCCGGTGTGCGGCTGCACCCACCACCTCGCCAAGCACGACAAGCAGGGCAAGTGCCATGAGGCGGTGGAGGTCCCGACCGCGTGGGACGCCGACCGCAAGCCCACCCAGTACGAAGCCGGCACCTGCAACTGCCAGCAGTACGTCGGCCCGCAGCCGCTCGGGCAGATCTACGCCGAGGAGATCGCGGACCTGTAGCCGTGCCCGGGAAGGGAGCCGTCCGCGCGGCCGCGGTGGCGGCCCTGCCCCCGGCCGCACCGGCCGCACCGGCCGCACCGGTCGCACCGGCCGCACCGGTCGCACCTTCCGGGTCGGCCGCCCGGCCTCACCGGGACGGCGGCAGGTAGGCGCGGAAGGCGCGGGCACCGTGCGGGGTGGGCAGCGGCACCGACCGCCAGTCGCGGGCGAAGGCGGGCGGGCGGCCGCCGCCGGTGACCAGGTAGGCGACCGGCCGCTGACGGGTCTGCGCCAGCAGCCCCGCCGTGTCGATGCTCACGTCAGGTCCGCTCAACTGCCGTGACGAGCAACCGGCGTAGAAGGCGATCGGCACCGCCGAGACACCGCTGACGGTGCAGGGCGCGCGGACGCCGTGGGCGTGCAGCCCGTCGGCGACGGCGCGGTACTCCTGGCTGGTGCGGTGGTTGTTGCGGGTGGCGATGTGCAGGATGCCGCCCTGGATGGCGAGGTGGCCGCACAGCCCGACGGCGACCAGCGCGGTGGCCACCGGGCGCAGCCGCGACTTCCCTGGCAGGCCCGGGCGTTCGCCCGGCACCTCGCCCGGGCGCCGGACCTGGTCCGCCTCGGTCCGGCTGTCGGGGCGTGTGACCAGCCACCACAGGCACTCCGAGACCGGCAGCGCCAGCAGCGCGTACGTCGGCAGCAGGAAGCGCGGGGCCGCGTACGAGATCGTGAAGAGGTACGGCACGGCCATCGCGAGCCCGGTCAGCGCGGCGATCCACACCGCCGAGCGTCGTACCCGGGGCGCCACGGCGGCGCCGCCCGCGGCCAGGAACGGCAGCACGAACCACCAGACCGACGCGTCCTTGTGCCGCCACGGCACGTTGCAGGGGCGGCACAGCGCGCGGCCGCTGAGCGAGCGGATCTGGTCGTCGATCGCCAGGTGCAGGCCCATCCCGCCCTCGACCGCGCTGGAGCTGTGCAGCCGCTCGGTCACGCCGCCGTAGCGGACGTACGCCTCGATCACCCACTCCGCGCAGCCGAGCACCACGCCCGCGACCAGCACCGCGAACAGCGCCGGCCGCCGCCAGCGCGGCACCGCCAGCGCCACGACGGCCAGCGGCAGCGCCAGCCAGCCCGCGTCCGGCGGGCGCATCAGCCCCACCACGGTGATGCCCGCGGCGAGCCCGACCAGCGCGGCGCGGTTACGGGGATCGCGGGTGGCCCGCACGAAGCAGCCCACGGCGGCGAGCGCGCCGAAGGTGCTCCACATGTTCGGCATCACCTGCGGCCCGTAGAACAGGGTGATCCACAGTCCGGCGAACAGGGCGCCGGCCAGCGCGAGTACGCGTTCGGGCAGCACCCCGCGCCATGCGCGCAGCGCGACGTAGAGTCCGATGCCGGACAGTGCCGCCATCCACAGCCGCAGCGCGACCGGGGAGTCGGTGAACTGCGCGACCGGCGCGGCCAGGAAGGAGATCCCGCGGGCCCGCGGGGCGCTGAAGGTGGCCGCCGGGATGTGGCCGCTGACCTGGCTGGTGTAGACCGTCTCGTCCCAGCCGAGCCCCGAACCCGGCAGCACCAGGATCAGTTGCGCCGCGACGTACACCGTGCACACGGCCGCGATCCACAGCCCCCACCGCCTGGGCGCCCCTGCCGCCGCTCCCGCCGAGGACGCGGCGGCCCTCCCGGGTGCCGACGACGGGTCTCGGCGTGCAGCGCTCAGCGGTTCGGGCATCGGCGACCTTCCAGCCTCGGGCGTGGCGCGGTCCCCCCGGATTCGCGAGCGTAGACGTACGAAACGCCGAAACCGCAGTTGAACGCGCGTGTGCACCTAAAGAGCGGCTATCCGGACGGATGGTTGCCTCCTGATACCCATCCGTAACCCGCGCACCACGGAGCGGAGTCCGGGACCGGCGGCGAGGCGTCCAGGTCAGCGCGCGGACGGCAGGCGGATGCGGAAGGTGGCGCCGTCGCCGGGCTCGGTGTCGAGTTCGACGGTGCCGTGGTGGGCGGTGACGAGCGCGGAGGCGATGGCGAGGCCGAGGCCCGCGCCGCCGCCGGTGGCGCGGGAGCGGGAGGCGTCGACCCGGTAGAAGCGCTCGAAGACGCGCGCGGCCTGGTCAGGGGTGAGGCCCGGCCCGCGGTCGGCGACTTCGAGGATTCCGTGCCCGCCCGAGGTGCCGACGCCGATCCGTACCGGGGTGCCGGGCGGCGTGTGGGCGACGGCGTTGCCGACGAGGTTGGCGACGACCTGGCGCAGCCGCGCCTCGTCGCCGAGCACTGGTGCCGGTCCTGGCGGGGTGCCGGTGCCGCCGGGCCCGGTGAGGGTGACCGGGCGGGTCGGGTCGAGGGCGGTGGTGTCGTGCAGGGCGTCCACCGCGAGGGTGCGCAGGTCCATCGGCGCGAGCTGGACCGGCCGCTGCTCGTCCATCCGCACCAGCGTGAGCAGGTCCTCCACCAGGCCGCCGAGGCGTACGGCCTCGCTCTCGATCCGGGCCATCGTCCGCTTCACGTCGGCGTCGTCGGCGAGCGCGCCCATCCGGTACAGCTCGGCGAAGCCGCGGATACCGGCCAGCGGGGTGCGCAGTTCGTGGCTGGCGTCGGCGACGAACCGCCGCATCTGCTGTTCGGACTCGGCGCGGGCGGCGAACGCGGACTCTATCTGCGCGAGCATGCCGTTGAGCGCGGACGACAGACGGCCGACCTCGGTGCCCGGCGACGCCTCCGGCATGCGGTGCGACAGCGGGCGGCCCGCGGCGATCTCGGCCGCGGTCGCCTCGATCCGCCGCAGCGGCCGCAGCCCGGCGCGGACGGCGAACCAGCCCGCGACCCCGAGCAGCGCCACCACGACGCCGCCGATCAGCAGGAACGCGGTGCTGAGGTGGCTGGTGGTGGAGGAGACGTCATCCAGGGAGGAGGCCACCACGACCCCGGCGGGCAGATCAGCGGTGGGCGTGCCGGCGCGGTCGAGGGCCTCGTCGGTGTCGGTGCCGACCGGCATGATCAGCACCCGCCAGCTGCCGCCGCCGTGGTCGCTGCGTACGTCGAAGGGGTGGCCGAAGCGGGAGCGCAGCTGGGCCGCGTCCATCGTGGGCCACAGCGGCTGCGGGTCGTTCGCGGCGACCGGCATCCGGAACTGCTCGGCCACGTGGCCATCGGCGGCGGCGAAGGCGACGACGAACTGGCTGGGCAGCCAGGGGCGGGCCCCGCCGGGGCCGTTCACGGTGTTCGCGGCGGCCGGGCCCGAAGCGTTGCCGCTCCCGCCGGTCGAACCGGTCGAACCGGTCGAATCGGTCGTGCCGTTCCCGCCGTGCGTGGTCATGGAGCCGCCGTGGCCGGTTCCGGGGGCCAGGTAGCGCGGCGGCGGGACGCCCTCCGTGCCGAGCCGGCGGGCGAGCGGCTGGCCGTACCGCTGGAGCTGCTGGTCCACCCGCTGCACCAACTGCCCGCGCACCGAGCCGAGGACCACCGTGTCGCTGACCGCCAGGCCCAGCAGCACCAGCACCAGGGCGAGCAGTACCAGCCGGGAGCGCAGCGACACCGCCGACCACTGGAAGCCGGCCGGCCACCGCCTGATCCGGCGCAGCGCCGCGCCGGGGCCTGAGCGTCCGGCCGGTCCGGACGCGCCGGGTCGTGTGCCGGGCGGGTCGGTCCGTATGCCGGGCGGGTCGGTCCTTGTGCCGGGCGGGTCGGGAGGGCCCGCTGGTCGCGGCGGTGGGAACCCCATGGCCGCGCCGCCGTTCAGCCCTGGCCCGGCGCGGGACGGCGCAGCACGTAGCCGACCCCCCGCACCGTGTGGATCAGCTTCGGGCCGCCGCCCGCCGCCGCGTCCACCTTGCGCCGCACGTACGAGATGTACGACTCGACGATGCTCAGGTCGCCGCCGAAGTCGTACGCCCACACGTGGTCGAGGATCTGCAGCTTGGAGACCACCCGGTCGGCGTTGGCCATCAGGTAGGCGAGCAGCTTGAACTCGGTGGGGGACAGGGAGATCTGGCGGCCGGCCCGCAGCACCTGGTGGCCGACCGGGTCGAGCTCCAGGTCGCCCGCGACCAGCCGCCCGTCGTCGGTGGGGCCGCCGGTGCGGCGCAGGATCGCCCTGATCCGGGCGATCAGCTCCTCCAGGCTGAACGGCTTGGTGACGTAGTCGTCGCCGCCCGCGGTGAGGCCGCTGATCTTGTCGTCGACGCCGTCCTTCGCGGTGAGGAAGAGCACCGGCAGCCGGTCGGGCCCGCCGCCCGCCCGCGGGTGCGGCCCGGTCTCCTCGCGCAGCCGCTTGACGACGGTGAAGCCGTTCATGTCCGGCAGCATCACGTCGAGGACCACCAGGTCGGGCCGTTCGCGGGCGACGGCGGCCAGCGCGTCGGCGCCGGTGGCGGCGGAGACCACCTTGAAGCCGACGAACCGCAGGGACGCGGAGAGCAGTTCCCTGATGTTCGGTTCGTCGTCCACGACCAGCAGGCTGGCCTCGGGTGTCTCCATGGGGACTCCTCCTCCCGGCCCGGTGGGATACGACCGCACCGTACGTGCCGATGCTGTGAGCCGCGTGTGTCAGTTGCCGGTGCCCCCGGTGCCGCCGGTGCCGCCGGTGCCCCCGGTGCCGCCCGCGGTGCTCCCGCCGCCGAAGCCCCCGAACCCGCCGAACCCGCCGGCGGTGCCGCCGCCCTCGGTGACGGTGGTCGCGGTCACGTTGCCGTCGGCGCCCTTGGTGCCGAGGACGGTGACGCTCTGGCCGGCCTTGAGGTCGGAGACCTTGCCGGACTTGGACTCGGTGACCTTGGTGGAGCCGCCGGTGGTGACCTTGACGATGTTGCCCTGGGCGTCGGTGACGTAGAGGGTCTTGCCGTCGACGAGCTTGACCGTGCCGACCGTCACGCCGTTCGCGGCGGTGCCGCCGCCCGCGGTCGTGCCGGTGCCCGCGGTGCCGCCGAAGCGCCCGCCCGCGCCGCCGGTCCGGCCGGTGGCGCCGGTGCCGCCGGTCAGCCCGCTCGGGAAGCCGGACCGCCCGGCCGTGGTGCTGCCGTTCAGATGGTGCTTCTCGACGAGGGCGCCGCCGGAGAACGCCGCCGCGGCCACCACGCACGCGGACAGCACCAGGGTCAGCCACGGCAGCTTGCGGCGCGGCGGGGCGGCCAGCTCGGCGGAGATGTCGCGGGCGTCCGGCGGCTCGGCGAGGATGTCCTCGGGGTGCTCGCCGGGACGCTCGGCGTCGTACCCGCCCTCGGGATACGTGCCTTCGGGGTACGTGCCCTCGGGGCCCGCGCCGTTCGCCGGGTACCCGGCTCCGCCGCGGGGGTCGGGCACGGTGCCGCCCGGACCGCCCGCGCGGCTCGGACCACCGGGGCCGCCGGCGCCGGCCGGGGTCTGCGAACTCCCGGTCTGCCGCGGCCCTTCCATGATCTCGATCCCGCCTGCGGCCTCGGCGTCTGCCTTGACAAGCTCGGTGCGGCGTCGCGCCATCTCGGCCCCTCTTCCTGATCCCGTGTTCCGCTTGTGTCTCTTGGTGAACATCACTCGTGCCGCAGGGCCTCGATGGGCCGCAGGCCCGCCGCCCGGTTGGCCGGGTAGCTGCCGAAGAAGAGCCCGATGGCCACCGCGATGGCGAACGCGCCCCACACCGACGCGGGGATGACCGCGGGTTTGATGCCGACGATGGTGAACCGCGAGCCGATCAGCCCGCCGACCACCCCGAGCCCGCCGCCGATCAGCGACAGCAGCGTGGACTCGGCGAGGAACTGCCCGAGGATGACGCCCTTGGGCGCGCCGATCGCCTTGCGGATGCCGATCTCCCGGGTCCGCTCGGTGACCGTGACCAGCATGATGTTGGTGATGCCGATCCCGCCGACCAGCAGCGAGATCGCCGCGACCGCGCCGAGCAGCACCGTGAAGGTCTTGTTGGTGTCGGACTGGGTGCTCAGCAGCGACGCCTGGTTGCTCACCCGGAAGTCGAGCGCGTTCGGGTCGCTGATGCCGTGCGTGCCCATCAGGATCGTGGTGATCTCGTTCTGCGCGGGCGTGGTCGCGCCGGCGGACTTCGCCTCGACCAGGATCTGGCTGATCGGCCCGAAGCCGGTGAAGGCGTTCTGCACGGTCGGCAGCGGCGCGATCACCGTGTCGTCCGGGTCCTGGAAGCCGGTGCCGCCCTTGGTGGCCAGCTCCCCGACGACCGTGAACGGGGTGCCGCCGATCACCAGCTTCTTCCCGATCGGGGAGGCGGTGCCGAACAGGTCGGTCGCGGTGGTGGAGCCGATCACGGCGACCTTGCGGGAGTTGAGCACGTCGTCGGCGCTGAAGTAGTCGCCCTTGTCGACCTTGCTGTTGGAGGTCTGGAAGTAGGCCGGGTACGTGCCCACGACCTGCCCGACGGTGTGCGAGGTGCCGTTGTAGACCGCCGACTGCGAGGTGGTGACCTCGGGCGCGACGGACTGGATGTCCGGCGCGTCGGCGGGGTTGGCGAGCGCGCGGGCGTCGTCCACGGTGAGCGGCTTGGTGCTGGTCGCGGACGACGAGCCCGACGCGCTGAAGCCGCCGCCGGAGGAGACGGTGAGCGAGTTGGTGCCGAGCTTCTCGATGGAGTCCTTGACCGACTGCGAGGAGCCGTTGCCGACCGCGAGCAGGATGATCACGGCGGCCACGCCGATCAGCACGCCGAGCATGGTCAGCGCGGAGCGCACCTTGTTCGCGGCGAGCCCGCCGACGGCGAACCGCAGGATCTCGAACGGGTTCACCGGGCCGCACCCCCGCTCATGGCGTGCGGGGCGTGGGAGGCGAACTCGGCCGGGTCGCGCAGCGCGGGCGGCGGCCCGTCCACCGCGGCCTGCCGTACGTCCTCCACGACCTGCCCGTCCACCAGCCGGATCACCCGCTTGGCGTGCCGGGCCACTTCGTCCTCGTGGGTGATCAGTACGACGGTGCGGCCGGACGCGTTGAGCCGGTCGATGATGGCGAGCACATCCTCGGTGCTGTGGCTGTCCAGGTTGCCGGTCGGCTCGTCGGCGAGCAGCATCGCCGGCGCCGTGACCAGGGCGCGGGCCACCGCCACGCGCTGCTGCTGGCCGCCGGACAGTTCGTTGGGCCGGTGGTCGACGCGGTCGGCGAGGCCGACCAGGGAGAGCGCGGCCAGCGCCCGGCGGCGCCGCTCGGCGGCCTTCACGCCGGCGTAGGCGAGCGGGAGTTCGACCTGGGCGAGCGCCGGGGTGCGCGGCACCAGGTTGAACGACTGGAAGACGAAGCCGATCTTGCGGTTGCGGACCAGGGAGAGCTGGTGCTCGTCCAGGCCGCCGACGTCGATGCCGTCCAGCAGGTAGCGGCCGGCGGTCGGCACGTCGAGGCAGCCGAGGATGTTCATCAGGGTGGACTTGCCGGAGCCGGAACTGCCCATCACCGCGACCATGTCGCCCTGTTCGACCAGCAGGTCCACGCCGGGGGAGTCACCGGTGAGCGGGTCGGCGGGGCCGCCGAGCGCGCGGACGGCGGCGTCGCCGTGGCCGTACGTCTTGAGCAGGGAGCGCACCTCGATGACCGGGGCCGGGCCCCAGGGGCCGTCGTCGGCCGGCTCGGCGGCCGCCTGGTCATCCGCCGTGCGGCGCAGCCGGTGCAGCCCGGACGCCGCTCCGGCCAGGCCGCCGAGCCGCTTGCCCAGGGCCTGCCTCATCCGCGGCCACCTCCGCCGGCGAAGCCGCCGGTACGGAAGCCGCCGCCGGCGCCGCCCGCGGTGCCGAGCCGGTTGGCGCCGCCGCCGATGCCGCCGGGGAACGCACCGCTCGGGAAGCCGCCGTTGCCGGAGGAGGCGACCTGCGGGATCTGCACCTGCTGGCCTTCCTTCAGGCCGCTGGTGATCTGGTCGGCCGAGTCGCCCTCGACGCCCACGGTCACCGGGGTGCGGGTGGTGGAGCCGTCGGAGTTGACCACCAGGACCGTACGGTTGGTGCCGGTGCCGGAGACCGCGGCGGTCGGCACGCTCAGCGCGTCGGCCGCCTGGCCGGTGGTCACCTGGATGCTGGCGCTCAGGCCGGTGCGTAGGTTCGAGGTGTCACTGGTGATGCTCAGCGTGGCGGCGTACTGCACCGCGCTGCCGCTGGAGCCCGACCCGCCGGAGCTGGAACTGCTGCTGACCGGAAGCGAACTGATCGACAGCACCTTGGCGTCGAGCACGGTGCCGGACTCGGCGTTCAGCGTGACGGTCGCGGCCTGGCCGGCCTTGATCTTCAGCGAGTCGGCCTCGGAGAAGTCCGCCTTCACCTGCATGCCCGAGGGGTTGGTGAGGACCACGAACCCGGTCGGGGTGGAACCGGAGGAGCCGGTGGAGGAGCCCGACGACGAACTGCCGCTGGAACCCGAACCCGACGAGCCCGAGCCCGAGCTCGTACCGCTGCCGGAGGTGCCGCTGACCGTGTCACCCTTCACGCCGTCCACCGAGGCCACGGTGCCGCTGACGGCGGCCTTCAGCACGCAGCCGTCCACCGCGCGCTGCGCGGCGTCCACGGCGTTCTGGGCCTGCGTCAACTGGGCCTGTGCGGAGGCGAGTTGGGCCGGGTCGACGGTCGGGGTGGGGGTCGGGGTGACGACCGTCTCGCGGCTGCCGCCGGAGTTGGAGCCGGAGCCGGACGAGCCGGAGCCGGAGTCCGTGCCGGAGGAGGCGGGGGTCTCGCCGGCCTCGACCTTCGTCAGGTTCGCCTCGGCCGCGGTCAGGGACGCCTCGTCCTGCTGGAGCGTCTCCTTCGCGGCGGTCGGGTCGACCTTCGCCAGCACCTGGTCCTTCTTCACCTTGTCGCCCGGCTTGACGTCGACCTCGGTGAGGGTGCCGCCGGTGGTGAAGTTCAGCCCCGCGTCGCTCGGGGAGGAGAGCGTGCCGGAGCCGGATACGGTGGCCGACACCGTGGCCGTGGTCACGGTCGCGGTCCGTGCGCCGCCCGAGCTGGCGGACTTGCCGCTGTCGTCGTGCACCGCCGCGTAGGCGCCGCCGGCGCCCGCGAGGACCACCACGCCGAGCACCGAGTTGATCAGGACGGCCCTGCGCCGCCGTGGGAGCACCTTCATGGCGCGCATCTTGGACTCCGACGCCATTGAAGGCCTGGGAGCAGCCTGGGAGTTTGCTGGGAACCTGGTCCGCCGTGCGGCCGCCGCGGGCGCCTCCGAAACGGACTTCCGCCGCTCAACCGGGCGAAAAGGCCGCCCCGGGAAGCCCGTTGCGGCGGGGCGCTCCCCGGGAACTCACAGCTCGATCCCCGACAGTCCCCACCTGTATGCGGTTCAGTTCCACCGTCGCTCGCGTGTCCCCGCGTCCCGTGCGTGCGCGCGGGCGGCCCCAAGTACGGCTGACAGCCATACGGCAACGTGCCGCGGCACCTCGCCACCGGACGCCGATCCGGTGGTGCGGTGTCCGGCTTTCCCCGAGGAGACCACGGTCATGAACTGGACCACCAGCCGGCCGCCCGAGGCGCGCATCGCGGTGCGGGCCGGGGCGTTCGTCGCCGTACTCGCCTCGGGCGCGCTCGCGCTCACCGCGTGCTCCTCCGGCGGTTCCTCCTCCTCGGACGCGAAGTCCTCCGCGTCCACCTCCGCGTCCGTGGCCGCCTCGGGCGGCGGGGGCGGGCAGGACATGGAGGCGTACCGGCAGTGCCTGTCGCAGCACGGTGTCAACCTGCCCACCTTCAAACGCCCTTCGGGCGGTGCGCGGCCCAGCGGCCGCCCCAGCGGTGACCCGAGCGGACGTCCCAGCGGCGGGTACCGCGGCGGTTTCGGCGGCGGCTTCGGCGGGATCGGCGGGGCCTCGCCCGACGCGGCCACCCAGAAGGCGCTCAAGGCGTGCGCCTCCAAGCAGCCGAAGTTCCCGGGCGGCGGCCCCGGCGGCGCCAACGGCGGGGCCGACGCCAGCGCGATCCAGGCGTTCACCAGTTGCCTCAAGGACCACGGCGTCACCCTCCCCACCCCCTCACCCGACGCGAGCCCCTCCGCCGGCAACGGCCGCGGCGGCTACGGCGGCTTCGGCGCCATCCGCAACCTCAACACCGCCGACCCGAAAACCGCCAAGGCCTACGCCACCTGCAAACCCCTCCTCCCCCAACGCCCCACCTCCACCCCCTCCTAGACCCCACCCGGCTCCACTCCACCAGGGCCCCCTCCCGCCCCGGCCCACCGTGCGGTAGTTTCCGAACGCACCGCCGTCCGAGGCCGTGCGGTCATGCCACACATGGGGGTCCATATGTCCGGGATCGGGCGACGCGGGCACCTGCCACGCGGCGCCGTGCGGCTCTCCACCTGTGCGGTCGGTGCGGTGGTGCTCGCGCTGGCGGTGTCGGGGTGCTCCAGTTCGCCGTCGGGGCCGAAGGCGAAGGACTCGGCGGCGACGATGTCGACGGACGCGCGGTGGGTGGCGGCGAAGGTGCGGGCGGGCTTCAAGCCGCTGGGCGTGTTCACGGTGACCCAGGACGGGACGAAGGCGGTGTCCTGCGGTCACGGCAAGGCCAGCTACTCCTTCGCCGGGCACCAGACGTTCACCATCGGCCCGGTGGACACCTATCTGAACCTGTCGACAGTGGTTGATCCGTGGCTCAAGGGCCGCGGCTACTCCATCGATTTCGACAAGAAGTCGACCTATGAGTTCGGCACCAGAAATTCCCAGAATCTGGTGAACAAGAAAGCCCACATCCACTTGACCGTGAGCGCGACCGCGTCCAGTGAGAAGGCCACCACCGAGGTATGGACCGCTACCTCGCACACGGACTGCCTGCGCGCCGGCTGAACCGGGCCGGGGGCAGGACGCTCAGATGTATCGGCTCTGGTCCATGTGCCACTGCTTGGCCTCGGCCTGAGTGACCTCGGCCGGGGTTCTGGCGATCTCCGCATCGACGATCGGCAGGAGCTTGTCGACCACGGTCTTCACCTGGGACCGCTGGTACGTCCCGTGTTGTTCCCAGCTACTGGCGGCCTTGCCGGTCCACACCTTTCTTCCGCCCATGTCGCCGGCGGTGAGACACCGTATCCACTGCGATGCGGCGGGCGCAGCCCCGAGTTGTGGGGGCAACTCGGGGGCGGGGGTGGGGTTACCAGGCGAAGGATTCCGGGGCGGGGCCGGGGCTCGGGAAGATGGTGTCGAGTTCGGCGAGGAATTCCGGAGTGAGGGTCAACTCGGATGCGCGGAGGGCGGATTCGAGGTGGTGCGGGGTGCGCGGGCCGACGATGGGGCCGGTGACGCCGGGGCGGGTGAGCAGCCAGGCGAGGGCGACCTCGCCGGGCTCGACCGCGTGCTTGTCGCAGAGCGCTTCGTACGCCTCGACCTGTGCGCGGACCGCCGGTTTCGCCAGGCCCGCGCCGGAGCGGCCGACGGAGGTACGGGACCCGCCGCCCTCGCGCTCCTTGCGCAGCGCCCCGCCCAACAGCCCCTGGTGCAGGGGCGACCAGGGGATGACGCCGAGCCCGTATGCCTGCGCCGCGGGGATCACGTCGGTCTCGGCGCTCCGCTCGAAGAGGTTGTAGAGGCACTGCTCGCTGACCAGGCCGAGCGAACCGCGCCGGGCCGCCGCTTCGTTGGCCTGGGCGATGTGCCAGCCGGCGAAGTTGCTGGACCCGGCGTAGAGGATCTTGCCCTGCCGCACCAGGACGTCGATCGCCTGCCAGATCTCCTCCCACGGTGTCGCGCGGTCCACGTGGTGGAACTGGTAGACGTCGATGTGGTCGGTACGCAGCCGCCTGAGGCTCGCCTCCACCGCGCGGCGGATGCCCAGCGCGGAGAGCCGGTCGTGGTTGGGCCACGCCCGGTCGAACAGCGTCGAGCCGTCGTTCGTGTCGTTCAGGTAGACCTTCGTGGCCAGCACGACCTTGTCCCGGCGGCCACCGCCCCGGGCGAGCCAGCTCCCGATGATCTCCTCGGTGTAGCCCTTGTTCTCGTCCACCCCGTAGACGTTCGCGGTGTCGAAGAAGTTCACCCCCGCGTCGAAGGCCGCGTCCATCAGCGCATGGCTTCCCTCTTCCGTCACTTCCTCGCCGAAGTTCATGGTTCCGAGTACGACCCGGCTCACTCTGAGCCCCGTCCGACCGAGCTGCACGTATTCCATGGCGCCAGCGAACACCTTGGAGCGCACTCGATGGCAAGCCCCCGCGTACGGGACCGGCGTACGGGTACGGGCATACGGGCACGGGTTCGGCGTACGGGTTCGGCCCGGCGCCGGCCGACGGGGGCCGGGCCGGGCCGAGCCGGAGCGACGGGTCAGGTGCGGTCGTTGTGACGGGCCCACACGAGGGCGGCGGCCGCCGCCGCGGACAGGGTCGCCGCCGCGACCGCGGGGGCGTAGGAGCGGACGGCGGACACGGCGGTCGCGGCGGACGCGGATACGGACCTGGACGCCGGTCCGGACGCTGATCCAGTGGCTGATCCGGCGGCTGATCCGGTGGCGGGGTAGGCCGCGGCCTCGGCGTCCGGCGCGGCCTCCGGCACGGATACGGGCGCGGCCGGGATCTCCGCACGGTGGGAGCCGGACCCCGCGGAGAGCTCCGCCGCGCTGTCGGGCCCGCCCGTCGAGCCCCCCGGCAGCCGGGACTTGACGCTGCTCGCCGCCTGAGCGGCCCTCGTCCGGGTCCGGTCCTCCGCCGACCGCAGCCGGCCCGCGGTGTCCCGCGCCTTCGCCTTCGCCCGGGACGTGACGTCCACCTTGGCGGCGAGTTCCTCGACGGTCTGGCCCAGCGCCTCGCGGGTCTCGGCGATCTGCCGTTCGAGTTCGGCGAGGTGGGGGTCGGTACGGGGCGTCATCGCTTGGCCCTCTCCTTCAGGATCACCAGGTCCTGGTGAACGCTGTCCACGGTCTCCCCCGGCACGGGTGGCACCGCCCGCTTCACCTCACCGCGGCCGATGAGCGCCGCGATCCCGGCGATGAGCAGCAGCCCGCCCGCCACGATCAGCGCGGACGCCCACAGCGTCAGCGGCATCGCGATCGCGGCGATCGCGGCCGTGATCAGGGCGGCGAGGGCGAAGAACGCCATCAGCCCGGCCGCGCCGAACAGCCCGCCGCCGATCCCGGCCCGCTTGCCCTTCTGCGTCAGTTCGGCCTGCGCCAGCTTCAGTTCCTGTCTGACCAGGTCGGAAAGCTGCTCGGTGCCCTCCTTGACCAGTGTGCCCACCGACCTGGCGGACCCGTTCGCATGCGCCACGACCTTCACCTCCGGCTCCAGGGAGTTGTCCTGCCCGGGTTGCCCGTATTCGCGAACGGAAACATGCGAGCGGATCGAACCCGCGAACCCGCGAACCCGCGAACCGCCCGGGCGCCAGGGCGCCCTACCCGCGAGGCGGCGCGGCGGCCCGCGCCAGCGCCCGCGCCAGCTCCGCACTCCCCGCCAGCGTGTCGACCCCGAGCGTGCCGACCGCGAGCGGCTGCGTCGCCAGCGCACCCTCGTGCAGCACGAGCAGCCGCGTGGCAAGGGTGTCGGGCTCCGCGCACCCGGCCTCCGCGGCGAGGCCCCTGAACAGGTCCAGCAGCCAGAGCTTCTGCTCCGCGGCGACCCGGTGCGCGGGATGCGCGGGGTCCGGAAGCTCGGCGAGCGCGTTGACGAACGCGCAGCCGCGGCGGTTGGTCCCGCTCCAGGTCCGCAGCGCGTCGAAGGGCGCGGTGACGGCTCGGACCGGGTCGTCGCAGGCGTCGACGGCGGCGACGACCAGCGACCGCCAGCGCCGGTCGCGCTCCGCGAGGTAGGCCGCCACGAGGTGGTCCTTGGAGCCGAACCGGTTGTACAGGGTCCGCTTGGTCACGCCCGAGCGCTCGGCGATCAGGTCCACGCCGACCGCCGTGATCCCGCGGTCGTAGAACAGTTCCTCGGCCGCCGCCACGATGCGGCGGCCGGCCGGTGTCATGGGCCGCGTCTCCGGCATCGGGCGCTCCTTCACTGATCGGTGTAGCTGAGCGGTGTACCGTGGGTCGAAGTTCACAGATCAGTATACCTGCGAGGAGGTTCAGGCGATGGGTGTTCCCGAGCGGATGCGCGCGGTGCGGATCGCACGGCACGGAGGGCCGGAGGTCCTCGAACCGGTGGAGGTGGCCGTGCCCGCCCCGAAGGCCGGGGAGGTGCTGGTCCGGGTCGGCGCGGTCGCGCTGAACAACACCGACCTGTGGACCCGGGAGGGCGCCTACGGCCGCCCGGGAGACCCGAAGGCGGCGGCGGGCTGGCGCGGCCCGATCGACTTCCCGCGCATCCAGGGCGCCGACGTGGCCGGCCGGGTCGTGGCGGTCGGCGCCGGCGCGGACGAGCGCCTGATCGGCCGCCGGGTGGTCGTCGACCCGGCGATCTACGACGGTGACGGCCCGGACGCGAACCCGGTGGGCCTGATGGGCAGCGAACGCGACGGTGGATACGCCGAGTACGTGACCGCGCCGGCCGAGCGGGTGCACGACATGACGGAGTCCCCGCTCACGGACGACCAGCTCGCGACGCTGCCGACCGCCTACGGCACGGCGCTGGGCATGATCGAACGGGGCCGGCTGGGCGCGGGCGAGACCGCCCTCGTCTCGGGGGCCTCCGGCGGTGTCGGCCTCGCGCTGGTGCAGCTCGCCCGGGCGCGCGGCGCGCGGGTGCTCGCCGTCAGCAGCGGGCCCAAGATCGACGCGGTACGCGCGGCGGGCGCCCACGAGGTCGTCGACCGCGCACGGGACGTCGCCGGGCAGGTCCGTGCCGCCGCCCCGGAGGGCGTCGATGTCGCACTCGACGTCGTCGCCGGTGAACTGGTGGGCGAGGGGCTGCCGTTGCTGCGCGAGGGCGGCCGGTGGGTGGTGGCCGGCGCGCTCGGCGGGTACGACGTGACCTTCGACGTGCGCCGTCTCTACCTGCACAACACGCAGCTGATCGGCTCCTCGATGCACACGCCCGCGCACTTCGGGCTCCTGATGGACCTGGCCCGGCGGGCCGCGATCCGGCCCGTCGTCGCGGCGACGTTCCCGCTGGACCAGGCGGCTCGGGCCCAGGAGGAACTGGCCCGCAGAGGGCACGTGGGGAAGATCGTGCTGCACCCGTAGGGCCCGGACCGGGCTCCCATGTCGCGGAAAGTGAAAATCGTTACCAGGTATGGTGTTGCGCGATTCCGGGCGTACGCTCATCTGTGGGGAACGAATCGGGACAAACCGATGGTGTAGATCGAGGTGGGCATATGGCGCTGTACAGCTCTGAGACGACCCATCGAAGGGCCCTTGTGCTGAGCGAGGTCGCCGCGGACGGGGCGAGCGGGCTCTCCCGCGTCCTGCGGCGGGCCTCCTCCGGGGACGAGGACGCGGCGGCGATCACCGTATCCGCCCTCGTCCGCTCGGTCCGACCGCTCACCGCGCTCGACGCGCACGAATTCCTGCGACGCGCACACATCCGTGAGACCGACCTCGCCGGTGACATCAGCCCCGGCCAGCGGGTCGCGCTGGTGTCCGTGGTCGACCGTTTCTCCCATCTGCATCCGCCGCGCTTGTAAGCGGCGCTTCTCCACCGGAGGAGGCCCCACCGGCACCTGCGCCCGCACCGGTCCGGGTGCGGCCGGCGTCGCCGTCCACGTCATCGGCGGCGCACGCGACCACCGCCGCGCGGGCCGCGGCCAGCGAGGCGGCGGCCTGCGCGCGGTGCCCGGCCAGGTGCGGCACGAGGTCCGCGAGCGTCGACTCGGCGCTGATCACCCGGACGTTCGCGTCGGCCACCCCCTGCTTGCCGAAGTACGCCCGCAGGTAAGGCGTCTGGAAGTCGTACGCGGCGCGGGGCGTGCCCGGCCGGTAGCTGCCGCCACGGGTGGCGACCACCACGACCCGCGTGGCGGCGAGCAGTGGCGCCCGGGTGCCCGGGGCGGTGAAGGCGCCGGGGAAGCTCACCCGGTCGATCCACGCCTTGAGCAGCGCGGACACCGTGTAGTTGTACATCGGCGCGCCGATCAGCACGGTGCCGGCCGCCAGCACCTCGTCGATCAGCGGCCGGGTCAGCGCCCATGCGCGCCGCTCGGCCGGGTCCCCGATCAGCGCGGCCACGCCGTCCGGCGGGCAGAACCCGTGCCTCTCCACCCGCCGGCCGAGCGCGCAGTAGGCGCTGTCCAGCGGCGGCACCGGATCGGCGGCGAGATCGCGGTACCGGTACTCGTACTGGAGACCGGCCGCGTCGTGCCGCGCCCGCCAGGTCCGCGCGAACAGGGCGGTCAGCCGCCTGCTGACCGAGCCGTCGGAACCGTCGGCACCGGAGTCCAGGTGCAGCAAGGACGCCCTCACGTCTTCCGTCACTACGTCTCCCGTCACTTTCGCCGTGTCGTCTTCGTCAGGAGCAGTGACGGATCAGGGCGCGGAAAGGGGACCGGTGACCGAGTACGACGGCGAGCGGGTGGAGCGGGGCGAGCGGGTGGCGGCAGCGGAGCAGGGTGAACCGGCGGAGCAGGGTGAACCGGCGGAAGCGGCCGGGCCCGTGGAAGCGGCCGGGCCCGCGGACCCGGAGGCACTGGCGGAGCGGTTCGAGGCGCGCCGCCCCCTCCTGCACGCCGTCGCCCACCGGATGCTCGGCTCCGCGAGCGAGGCCGAGGACGCCGTGCAGGAGACATGGCTGCGCCTGGGCCGTACCGACGTCGCCGACGTGGCGAACCTGTCCGGCTGGCTGCGTACGGTGGTGACCCGGATCTGCCTCGACATGCTGCGTGCCCGCGGCTCGCGGCGCGAGGACCTGACCGAGCAGCACGCCTTCGACGAGGTTCCGGGCCCCGCGCGCGGCGGCGGCAGCGGCCGGCCGGAGGACGAGGCGGTGCTCGCGGACGCCGTGAGCGGCGCGCTCCTCGTGGTGCTGGACACCCTGGACCCGGACGAGCGGATCACGTTCGTGCTGCACGACGTGTTCGCCGTGCCCTTCGAGCAGATCGCGCCCCTGGTGGCGCGTACGCCCGGCACCACCAAGAAGCTGGCCAGCCGTGCGCGCCGCAAGGTGCGCGGCACCCCCGCCGTCCCGGCGGAGGAACTCGCCCGCCGGCGCCGGGTCGTCACCGCGTTCCTGTCGGCGATGCGGGCCGGTGACCTCGACGCGATCCTCGCCGTGCTCGCCCCCGACGTGGTGCGCCGCACCGATCCGATCGCGCTCGCACCCGGGGCGGCGGCGGTGGTAAGCGGGGCGCGGGCCGTCGCCGAGGGCACCGCCCTCCTCGCCCACCGGGCGCGGTACGCCGAGCCGGCCCTGGTCGACGGCGCGGTGGGGATCGTGGTGGCCCCGCACGGCCGGCTGCTGCTCGCCCTGACCGTCGCCTTCGCGGACGACGGCCTGATCGCAGGGTACGAGGTGATCGCCGACCCGGACCGGCTGCGCCGGCTGGACCTGGCGGTTCTCGACCTGGCCGTGCTCGACCCCGGGGGGCTCGACGGGGGCGGGCTCGACGGGGGCGGGCCGGGCGACCCCTGGTGACCGGTCGCGGGCGGCCCGGCTCGTAGGCTCGGGGCATGGAACAGCGCGTATTGGGCCGGACCGGCCGGGAAGTGTCCGTGGTGGGGCTGGGGACGTGGCAGCTGGGGGCCGACTGGGGGGAGGTGCGGGAGGAGGACGCGGTGGCGGTGCTGGACGCGGCCGTGGCGTCCGGGGTGACCTTCTTCGACACCGCGGACGTCTACGGCGACGGGCGCAGCGAGCAGCTCATCGGGCGCTACCTGAAGGCGCACCCCGAGCTGGACGTGTTCGTCGCCACGAAGATGGGGCGCCGCGCCGACCAGCTCCCGGAGAACTACAACCTCGACAACTTCCGTGCGTGGAACGACCGTTCGCGCGCGAACCTCGGGGTGGACACCCTCGACCTGGTGCAGCTGCACTGCCCGCCGACCGCCGTCTACTCCACCGACGCGGTCTTCGACGCGCTGGACACGCTCGTCGCCGAGAAGCGCGTCGCGAACTACGCGGTCAGCGTGGAGACCTGCGCCGAGGCGCTCGCGGCGATCGCCCGGCCGGGCGTGGCGAGCGTGCAGATCATCCTCAACGCGTTCCGGCTCAAGCCGCTGGAGGAGGTGCTGCCGGCGGCGGCCGAGGCGGGCGTCGGCATCATCGCCCGGGTGCCGCTGGCGTCCGGGCTGCTCAGCGGCAAGTACACCCGCGAGACGGTGTTCGCGGCGAACGACCACCGCACGTACAACCGGCACGGTGAGGCGTTCGACCAGGGCGAGACGTTCTCCGGGGTCGACTTCGCGACCGGGCTCCAGGCGGCCGCGGAGTTCGCCGAGCTGGCGCCCGAGGGCGCCACACCCGCGCAGACCGCGTTGCGGTGGGTCGTCCAGCAGCCCGGGGTGACCTCGGTCATCCCGGGAGCGCGGTCGGTGGAACAGGCCCGGGCGAACGCGGCGGCTGCGGAGTTGCGGGAGTTGCCGGAGGAAGTGGTGGGCGGGGTGAGGGAGTTGTACGAGCGGAGGGTGCGGGAGCAGGTTCACGGGCGTTGGTGAGCGGACCCTCCGGGGTGGGTGGTGCTGTCGGTTCCGGGACCACCTGCCGGTGGGGGGTTCTCGCGCCGTTCTCCCCCAGAGCTTCGCCTGGGAGGTGCCCCCACGCGCCCCTGGGTTCGTTGCGGGTACTCCTTGAAAAGAAGCTCCTCTGTCGGGGGTGGTGATGCTTGTTTGGGGATCACCTGTCGGCGGGGGTTGCTCGCGCCGTTCCCCGCGCCCCTGGGTATGCGACGGCCCTTCCTTGAAAAGAAGCTGTTGCCCTTGCGGTTTGTGGGCTGGTTTGGGGTTCGCGCATGGGGCGCCCGGGGTTGCCTGATGCGGTGGTGGGGGCACTACGGTCGGGTGGGTGACGACGTTTACTGAGAGTCAGCCTGAGTTTCCGGGGGCCGCGGGCCCGTATGCCACCACGGAGGCGGAGCCGAGGGGGGTGGGTCGGGTGCGGATGGAGTACGCGCCGGTGCATGACGGGGACCCTGATCCGGGGGAGATCGTGTGGACGTGGGTCCCGTATGAGGAGCGGGACGGGCGGGGGAAGGACCGGCCGGTTCTGGTGGTGGCGCGGGAGGAGGGCGGCACGTTGCTCGCGGTGCAGCTCACCAGCAAGCGGCATGACGGCGGGGACTGGCTCGCGCTCGGGGCGGGGCCGTGGGACCGGGAGGGGCGCGACTCGTGGGTCGTGCTCGACCGCGTGCTGAGGCTGTACGAGAAGGGGATGCGGCGGGAGGCGTGCGCGCTGGACCGCGGGCGGTTCAACCTGGTCGCCAACCGGCTCCGCGAGCTCTACGGGTGGGCCTGACCCCCAGGTGTCCCGGTGCCGTCGGCGCCGGGACCACCTGGCGGTGGCGTCAGGACTTCTGAGCGGGCTCCGCCTTGTCCGAGGTCTCGTCCTCCGAGGTGTCGGGCTCCGCCTCGTCCTTGGCGGCGTCCTCGTCCGTGGACGTGGCCTCCGTGTCGGCGTCCTCGGCCGGCTCCGGGGCGGTCTCCTCGGCTTCTTCCGGCTCTTCCTCGGCCTCGAAGTAGGTGTCGAGGACCGTGTCGAGCCGGCTGGTCCACTCCTTGAGCAGGCCCCGCGAGGTCGCCTCGACCTGCGCGTCGTACCACCGGCGCTCAGGCGTGTACACGGTCACCGAGAAGCGCCGCCCGAACCGCGGAGTGTCGATCTCCACCGCGGCGATCTCGTCCCAGGTGAACTCCGCTTCCTCCTCGTCAAGGCGGAAACGCACCCCCACCCGGTCCGCGACGATCGCACCGCGCCGGTCCGAGACGTCGAACACGGGGCCGTCGTCGTCTCCGTCCCCCGCGTCCTCGTCTTTCTCCGCGGCTTCCGTGTCCTCCGCCTCGGCGTCGTCCTCCGCCTCGACCTCAGCGTCCGCCTCGGGCTCCACCTCCGGCTCGGCCGTCGGTTCCGCCTTCAGTTCCGCTTTCGGCTCCTCGGGAGCCTCCGCCTGCTCCGGTACGGCGTCGGCCGTCCCGTCCGCGTCGGAGCGCGGCGGGGTCAGGCCGGGCACGTACGCCGGGTCGAGGCCGGCGGCGGGCACGGACGGGGTGATCGAACCTATGCGCTGCTGCTCCACGGCAAGCAGTATGGCCGATGAAGCTGTGTCGGCAATCGCCGAACCACATAACAACATGGCAGCCCTTGCGTTTATGCCGTCCCGCGGTCCGAATTGCCCCAAAGGTCAGCTATTGCCGTATAGCCAACCACCCCACAGAACCCCATCCACGAAGTACCCGAGCCAACCCAGGGGCGCGGGGAACTGCGCGAGCAACCCCCGCCGACCGGTGATCCCCCAACAAGCATCACCACCCCGGACAGGGGTGCTTCTTTTCAAGGAGTACCCGCAACGAACCCAGGGGCGCGGGGAACGGCGCGAGAAGCCCCCACCGGCAGGTGGTCCCTCAACCGACAGCACCACCCACCCCGGAGGGTCCGCTCACCTAATGATCCGCGCTGCCCTCGCAGACTTCAGCCACGTCGGGAACTCCGCCATGAGCAGGTCGTACAGCTCGCCGTCGTCCCGTTGGCGGGGGTCGCGGCCGGCCGCGAAGAACCCCGCGTTGTCGATCGTGCGCCCCTTGAGCGTGTCGAGCCCTTGGAGGAACTTCAGGCCGCGCGGGCTGCCGAAGCCGACGAACTGCCAGAAGATCGGCAGCGTGGAGCACTCCTGGAGCAGCCGCTTGGTGGCGCCGCGGTCGAAGGGCTCGCCGTCGGTCTGGAAGACCACGTACGCCGGGTCGGTGGCGCCGCACCGCTGGTAGTGGTCGATCACCGCGCGCATCGCGGGGGAGTAACAGGTGCCGCCCCAGGGCAGTTTGCGCTGGAGCGCCTCGACCCGGCCGGTGTGGTTGTCCAGCGAGATCTCGGAGACGAGGTTGACCTGGCTGCCGAACACCACCACGGGCACCACACCGTCGTCGTCGAGGTTCGCGGACAACCCGAGCACCTGCTCGGCGAGGTGCTGCATGGTGCCGCTGCGGTAGTACGACTTCATGCTCGCGGAGTGGTCGAGGACGAGGTAGACCGCGGCGCGCTGACCGGTGATGCCCTGCTTCTGGAGGGAGATCCCGGCCTGCTTGTAGAGGTTGACCAGCGCGGGCGCGGCCTGCTCGACCTTCTCCAGGCTGATCGCGGGTGCCGGCGCGGGTGGGGGCGGGGGCGGGGGCGCCGAAGCTCGCACGGGCACGGGCATAGGCGCAGGCATGGGCGCAGGCATCGGCGGGGGAGCGGTCGGCGGAGCCGCGGGCGGTGGCGGTACGGGCGGCGCCCACGCGGGCGGCGGCGGCCCGAACCCCGGTGCGGGCGAAGGCATTTGCAGGGTGGGCGGCGCGAGCACGGTGTCGGGCACCGTGGGCGGCGACGGCGCGGGCTCCGCGGCGGCCACCGGGGCGGGCGAGGGGGCCGCGGCGGGTGCGTCGTCCACCGACACCCCGAAGTCCCGGGCCAGCCCGGCGAGTCCGTCGGCGTATCCCTGCCCGACCGCCCGCACCTTCCACCCGCCCGCCCGGCGGTAGAACTCGGCGAGCACCACGACGGTCTCGCCGAGCCGGCACGGCGGTGGCTCGAAAGTGACCAGCCGGTCGCCCGAGGTGACGTCGAGGCGCAGGCCGCTGCCGCTGTCGAAGACCGTGCCGGGCTCGTCGGCGTCGACGCTGACCACGACCGCGACCGTGTGCACGGCGGCCGGCACGAGGGCCAGTTCGACGCCGATGGCCTGCCCCTGCACGGTGACGCCGTCCTGCGCCGGGTGGTTGTAGAAGACCAGGTCCGTGTCGCCGCGCACCTTGCGGTCCTCGGCGAGCAGCACCGCCGACACGTCGACGGCGGTGCCGGTCGCGGTGACCTCGGCGCGGGCCCGGCCGCCGTCGAGGGCCGTGTTGCCGCCCGGTGTGAGTGCGATGGCGCCGGCCATGGCCTGCCTCCCCCTGCTGCGTGGTCTGGAGCGTCCCATTCTTGTCGCACCGGGCGCCGGACGGACCGTTGAGACGCGGATTATGTGATGATCGCGCGATGTGGACGACAGTGACCTCGCGGAGACCGCGGCGCGTGAGGACGGCGGTGGTGGCGCTGGCGGTGGCCGGAACCGCGGTGGTGGCGGCCGGCTGCGGGACACAGAGCGGCAGCGGCGCGTCGATGCCGGCGCCGGCGGGCACGGGCGACTTCAGGGTGCACGCCGACACCCTCCCGCCGGGCATCTCCGGCGGCACCGGCGTCCCGTCGTACGGTGTGCCGCCGACCGGCGGGCCCGGTGTCACCACCTCGGCACCCCCCGCCGGCCCCTGTCCCGCCTCGGGTCTGCGGGTGGGCGTCGAAGCGACGGACGCGGCGACGGGGCTGCGCCAGACCACGGTCACCCTCACCAACTGCGGGGCCAAGTCCCTTGCCGTCAGCGGCTATCCGAAGCTGCGGCTGCTGGACGACCACGGCCGTACGGTGGAGGTCCGGGTGCACCACGGCGACGACATCGTCGACAGCGTCACCGACCCCGGGCCGGCCACGACGACCCTGCGCCCCGGCCGGCAGGTCATCGCGATCCTGGCCTGGCGGAACACCTACACCGAGTCGAACGACCCCCCCGCGCTCGCCACCACCCTGGAGTTCACCGTCGCGGGCGCCAAGCAGCGCGTCCCGCTCCACGTCGACCTCGGCAACACCGGCAAGCTCGACGTCACCGCCTGGTACGTCCACAAGTGACCCGCCGGGCACGGCGAAGGCGGCCCTGATTCTCGGTCAGGACCGCCTCGGCGCGGGACGCCCGCTGCTCGCGCGGGTGTCGGCTACTCGACGTCCACCCAGTCCAGGGTGCGCTCGACCGCCTTCTTCCAGCCCTTGTAGCCGGTGTCGCGCTGCTCGTCGGACCACTGCGGCTGCCACCGCTTCGACTCGTGCCAGTGCTCGCGCAGCTCGTCGGTGTCGCGCCAGAAGCCGACCGCGAGACCGGCCGCGTACGCGGCGCCGAGCGCGGTGGTCTCGGCGACCACCGGACGGCTGACCGGCACGCCGAGGATGTCCGCCTGGGTTTGCATGCACAGGTCGTTGGCGGTGACACCGCCGTCGACCTTGAGCACGTCCAGGTGCACCCCGGAGTCCTGCTCCATCGCCTCGACCACGTCGCGGCTCTGGTAGCACATCGACTCCAGCGTCGCCCGGGCCAGGTGGCCGTCGGTGTGGAAGCGGGCCAGGCCGACGATCGCGCCGCGGGCGTCGGAACGCCAGTACGGCGCGAACAGCCCGGAGAACGCGGGCACGAAGTAGATGCCGTCGCTGCCGTCCACGGTCTTGGCCAGCCGCTCGCTCTCCGGCGCGGCCTTGATGATGTGCAGCTGGTCGCGCAGCCACTGCACGGCCGAGCCGGTCACCGCGATCGAGCCCTCCAGCGCGTAGACCGCCGGGGCGTCGCCGAACTTGTAGGCGACCGTGGTGAGCAGGCCGTGCTCGCTGCGCACCGCCTCCGTACCGGTGTTGAGCAGCAGGAAGTTGCCGGTGCCGTAGGTGTTCTTCGCCTCGCCGGGGGCGAAGCACACCTGGCCGACGGTGGCCGCCTGCTGGTCGCCGAGCACGCCGCAGATCGGCACCTCCTGCGAGAGCGGCCGGGAGGTGCGGGTCTTGCCGTACGCCTCGGAATGCGAGGACGGGTTGATCTTCGGCAGCATCGACCGCGGGATGCCGAAGATGCCCAGCAGTTCGTCGTCCCAGTCCAGCGTCTCCAGGTCCATCAGCATGGTGCGGCTGGCGTTGGTGACGTCCGTGGCGTGGATGCCGCCGTTGGGGCCGCCGGTGAGGTTCCACAGCACCCACGAGTCGGTGGTGCCGAAGATCGCGTTGCCCTGCTCGGCGGCCTCGCGCAGCCCGTCGACGTTCTCCAGCATCCACTTGATCTTGCCGCCGGAGAAGTACGTGGCCGGCGGCAGACCGGCCCGCTGCCGGATCAGGTCGCCGTGGCCGTCGCGCTCCAGCGCCTTGGCGATGGAGTCGGTGCGGGTGTCCTGCCAGACAATCGCGTTGCCGTACGGCCGCCCGTTGCGCGGGTCCCACACCACCGCGGTCTCGCGCTGGTTGGTGATGCCGATGGCGGCCAGGTCGGCCGCGGTGATCCCGGCGTTGCGCACCGCGGTCTGGATGACCACGTTGGTGCGCTCCCAGATCTCGGTCGGGTCGTGCTCGACCCAGCCGGGGCGCGGCAGGTACTGGGTGTGCTCCAGCTGGTGCCGGGCCACCTCGTTGCCGTCGTGGTCGAAGATCATGAACCGGGTGCTGGTGGTCCCCTGGTCCACCGCGCCGACGAAGTCCGCCATGGCTAGCTGCCTCTCCTGGATCTGCTGGAGCTCCTGGGTCAACGAACATGTGGGGCAGCCGAGTCGCCTCGGCTGCCCGGGCTCACGTGCGTGGGATCGGCCCCGCGGGACCGGTCCTGCGGGATCAGCCCCGCGGGACCGGTCCTACGGGGTCAGCTCTGCGGGATCGGGGTGCGGCCCTCGGGCTCCGGCGCCGCGCCCGGCAGGAAGCGGCCGACGAAGAGCTTGTAGGCGACGCCGCCGACGAGGCCGCCGACCAGCGGGCCGACGATCGGCACCCAGAAGTAGAGGTTGCCCCACTCGTCCCGCCACGCGTGGCGGTAACCGGTGATGTAACTCGCCAGCCGGGGCCCGAAGTCACGGGCCGGGTTGATCGCGTATCCCGCGTCCGTACCGAACGCCATGCCGATCGCGACGACCACCAGGCCGATGATGAACGGGCCCATGTTCGCGCCGGGCGGGTTGTTGAGCAGGTCGGTCAGGGCCAGGATCAGGATCAGCAGGATCGCGGTGCCGATCACCTGGTCGCGGAACGCGCCCCACTCGTGCACGCCGGCGGCGGGGTTACCGTTGCCCGGCAGGGTGGAGAAGATGAACTGGGTCTTGATGGTGTGGCCGGGGTCGGCCCGCGCGAGTACTTCGGTGTAGTTCCAGCGCACCAGCAGCGCGGCGCAGAACGCGCCGAGGACCTGAGCCGCCATGTACGGCGCGACCTTCTTCCAGGGGAATCCCTTGAAGGTCGCGAGGGTCAGCGTCACGGCCGGGTTGAGGTGGGCCCCGCTGAGCCGGGCCGCCAGGTAGACGCCCAGCGTCACGCCGAGTCCCCAGGCCCAGGAGATGCTGTCGTGGTTTCCCAGACCGCCCGGGGGCGTGGTCAGGGCTCCACCGGCGACGACCTGGGCGACCACGCCGATGCCGAAGAGGAGAAGGATCAGGGTGCCGGCGAACTCCGCGGACAACTCGCCGATCAGCCCTGAGCCGCGTGAACGTGGCGCCATGTCAGCCTGCTTCCCGCCGGTCGTACCGGACCGGCTCTGGCTCGTATTCGCATTTCTGCTCCTACTCAAGGAAGCACGGTGGAAACGGGCTGGCGCGTATGGATGGGCCGTTCAGGGGAGCGCGCTGCGCCGGGCTGCGGGAAGGGCGTCCGGCGCTGTAGAGGTGGCCCCGCGCCGGTCCTGGTGAGGCGGTCCTAGTGCGGGGGCGGGGGAAGGGTGCTGGGGCTGGGCGGGGGCTCGGGCCAGACGAGGAGGACGGGGCAGGGGGCGTGGTCGACGATGAAGCGGCTGTGCGGGCCGAGGCTGTGGGGGCCGAGGCGGGTGTGGTCGCCGTCGCGGGCCAGGACGAGGAGGGCGGCGTCCTCCGCTTCGGCGACGATCTCGCGTTCGACCCGGCCGGTGCGCTGGAGGGTGGTGCAGGGGCGGGCCAGGCGGGCGGCGGCTTCGGCGAGGAGCGCCTGGCCGGCGGAGGTGGCCTGTTCGGACAGTGCGAGGCCGGGGTCGCGGGCCGGGCGGCCGCGGCCGAGCAGTCCGGCGAACGCGCCGTGGGCGGCGCCGGCCACCTCAGGTTCCGGCACGTGCACCAGGACGATGTCGGCGCTGTCGGACGCGTGGCTGCGGACCGCGTCCACGCAGGCCGGCCAGGTGCCCTCGACGATCCAGGCGACCACGGTCTCGGCGCCGCCGGCCCGGTGGGCGCGGCCCGGCTCCGGAGGTTCGTACGGTTCGTGCGGGTCGGACGGCGGGTGGGGTTCGCGCGGCCGGCCGGGTCCGCCGGGTCCGCCGGGTCCACCTGGCCCGTCCGGTCCGCCCGGGCCCCGGGGACCCGGCCGATGCGGGGGCGGCGGGGGCGGCGGGGGCGGCGGGGGCGTTGGCATGGGGGTCACCCTCCGATCACGGTCAACGAGAGCCACAGTGCCACCACGGCGACCAGCAGCGAGGCAGGCACGGCGATCGCGCCGAGGCGGGTGAACTCGCCGAGGTCCACCTCGGCTTCGTGGGCCCGCACGATACGCCGCCACAGCAGGGTGGCGAGAGACCCCGCGTAGGTGAGGTTGGGACCGATGTTGACGCCGAGCAGGACGGCGAGCACCGCGCCCGCGCCGTGCGGCGCGGTCAGCGGGAGCAGGACCAGGACTGCGGGGAGGTTGTTGATCAGGTTCGCCAGCACCGCGGCCAGTGCGGCGAGCGCGAGCAGCGCGGGCAGTCCGGTGCCGCCGGGTACCGCGTGGCCGAGCGCCGAGCCGAGCCCGTGGTCGACCAGCGCGCGGACCACGATGCCGAGCGCGAGCACGAAGGCGAGGAAGGGGACGGCGGCCGACCGGACCAGGGCGCCGGGGGTGGTGCGGCGCCGGACCAGGGCGCGTACGGCGAGTACCGCGGCCCCGGCGAAGGCCGCCCACGCCGGGTTGACGCCGAGCAGCGAGGCCACCACGAAACCGGCGAGCGTGCAGCCGACCGTGGCGAGGGCGAACCGGGGCAGCGGGGGCCGGTCGTCGGACTGCTGCGGGTGCGCGCCGGCGGCCAGGTCGGTGCCGAAGAACCGCCGCAGCACCAGGTATTCCACGCCGATCGCGGCCAGCCACGGCAGCGCCATCAGCGCGGCGAACCGGGTGAAGCTCAGCCCGCTGGCGGCCAGGGCGAGCAGGTTGGTGAGGTTGGAGACCGGCAGCAGCAGGGACGCGGTGTTGGACAGGTGCGTGCAGGCGTAGACGTGCGGTTTGGGGCGGGCGCCCAACCGGGCGGCCGTCGCGAAGACCACCGGGGTGAGCAGCACGATGGTCGCGTCCAGGCTGAGCACCGCGGTGATCACCGAGGCGAGCACGAAGACCTGCCCGAGCAGGCGGTAGGGGCTGCCGCCGGCCGCGCTCGCCATCCAGCCGCCGCACGCGGTGAACAGCCCTTCCTCGTCGCAGAGTTGGGCCAACACCAGGACCGCGGCGAGGAACCCGATCACCGGGCCGAGCTGCTGCGCCTCGGCCCGCGCGTGGTCCAGGGAGATCGCCCCGGTGCCGATCAGTACGGCGGCGGCCGGCACCGCGACGGCCGCCTCGGGCAGGCCCCACGGGCGCACCACCGCGCAGCCCAGCACGAGGACGAGCAGGACGGCGCTGAGCGTCTCGGCGGCGGCGCTGTTCATCGGGCGGTGTTCATACGGAGGCGTTCATGGGGTGAGGTGCGGCCTTCCTGTCGCCGGGGAGCGCGGCGGTCGTCGGTGGTCGTGGCGGGCGTGGCGTGCGTATGCGTCGTACGGGTCGTACGGGTCCGGCGCCGGTGGGGGACCGGGCGGACCCGACTGCCAGTGTGAGGGGTGCCGGCCGTGACAGGCGGATACGCCGGCCGCATGCCGCGCGTGCCGTGGTGCACGGGTGCCGTGTGCCGGGCGGAAATGGTGCACGCGTGCCGTGGTGCGGTGCGGGCGCGCCGCCGTACGGTCGAGGTGGTCGGCGGTCCGCGTGAACGGGGGAGTCCGCGTACGGGGGAGGGGACCGCCGGCCGGTCGCGCGGGCTCGCCGGGGGAGGGGGATCGCCGACCGTCCGCACCGCCTCGTGGGTATCGCGCCCGGGGCGGTGCGCGTGCGTGCGCTCTTCTTGGACGCGGTGCGTGCGGCTTAGGGTGGAGGTTGACGACCCGCCGCGCGGGGCCGTTGTCGTCGGCGGGTGGGGACGGTCGTCCGGGGGGCCGGACCCGGTGCCGGCTTGCGGTCGTGTGCGGTTCGCCCTCCACCGACCCCGGGAACCCGCGTGCTCACTCTCCACGACCTCGTCGCCGTGCCCGATTTCGGGTTGACCCTTGTCTCCGGCGACGGTGGTGCCGAGGTGGAGCAGGTGCTGGTTCCGGCCGACCCGGACGCGGAGTGGGGCGGCACGCCGATGGAGCGGGCGCTCGTGGTCGCCGACCCCGGCCGGATCGGCCGCCCGGACCGGCTAGCGCGGGCCCTCGCCGAGGGCGGCGCGGCCGGGCTGGTGCTCGCGGGCACCGATGCCGGCACCGACGCCGGCACCCGCGTCGACCCCGGCATTGACCCCGGCACTGACCCCGGCTTTCTCCCCGGCACCGCGGGCCCGTCGGACGAGCAGCCGGCGGCGACTGCCGAGAATGCCGTCGCGGCGGCCGTCGCCTCGGCTGTCGCGGCCGCCGGAGTGCCGGTGCTGGCCGGCCCGCACCCGGTCGCCGCCTGGCGTGAACTGGCCCCACGCGTATCGGCGATGGGCGCCGACGCGGTACGGCGCGGGCACGCCCGGCTGGCCGGTCTGCTGGACCGGCTGCCGGTGCCCGGTGCCGACGAGCGCTCGACCGTGCGGAAGTTGGCCGGCTACCTTGCCGAGGCGCTCGACGCGCGGGTGCTGGTGCACGCCGACGGGGAGGTGCTCGCCGCCGAGCCCGCGAGCGCCGCCGCCGCGCTCGTCCCACTGCTCGGCACGCCTCCGGGCAGCCGGCAGCCCACCGCGGCGGGCGACTTCGCGCAGACCGTCATGCTCGCCCCGGCCGGCGACGCGATGCTCGTGGTCGCCACCGCGGAGCCCGCGCCCGACCGGGTCCTGGTCGCGTACACCGCCAAGGCGCTCCGGCTGGCCGTCGCGGGGCTGCGCGAGCGGCGCGTGAACGGGGCGGTCGGCGACGCGCTGCGTGGGGTGCGGCTGTCCGCGTTCCAACTCTTCATGACCGGGCACGCCGTGGCCGCGCAGCGCGTCGTGGCGGGTATCGAGGGCTCGTTGATGGACAGCGACACCGCGCGGGTGTTCATCCTCGACTGCGCCCGGGCGGCCCGCGACACGGTGCTCGCCGAGGCCGAACACACCCTCGCCGAGCAGGCGTTGGCCATCCGCTGCCCCGCCTACCGGCGGCACCTGATCTTCCTCGCGCCGCACCGCACCAGCGCCCGGGCGGAGGAGGGCCTGCACCGGTTGATGGATACCTTCGCCGATGCCCGCGTGCTGCTCGGCGGCAGCCTCGCCCACCCGCTGGACGACGTCCCCGACGCCTACGGCGAGGCGCTGGACTGCCTGACCCGGGCCGGCCGCAACCCCGACCGGATCGCGATGGCCACCCGCAGCACCGGCATCGTCGACGTGCTCGCCCCCGACGCCGCGCTCGCCTGGGCCACCCACCTGCTCCGGCCGGTACTGGCGATGCCGCGCGGCGGCGGGCAGATCCTCGAAACCACCGCGATGGCCGTCGAGTTCGAGATGTCCGCGACCGCGCGGGTGATCGGGGTGCACCGCAACACCGTCACCCGCCGGGTCCGGCAGGTGTTCGACGCGGTCGGGCTCGACCAGGACGCCATCCTCGACCGGGTGGTGCTGTCGCTGGCCGCGCAGATCGTGGCGCGGTACGGCAGCGCCGACCGCGGCGGGCGCGACGCGGACGCGGGCACCGTGCCCGACCTGCACACCCTGCTCTCCGAACCCGCGCTGCGGGCCTGGGCGGAGAAGGTGCTGCGGCCGCTCGCCGACGACCGCCGCGACCTGCTGCGCACCGTACGGGAGTGGGTGCGGCACGGCTGCCGGTACGAGCCGGCCGCGGCGTCGCTGGGGATCGCGGCGAAGACGGTGCGGTCGCGGATCAGGGCGGCCGAGCCGCTGCTGGAGCGAGACCTGATCGGGGAGTTGCCGCTGGTGCCCGGCGAGAGCGAGCACCGGTTGGCCAGCGTCCGGCCGCTGGCGGTGGCCCTCTACGCCACCACCGGGCCGGGCATACCCCGGCCGCCCCTTCCCGGCGGGCGGGCCTGAGCGGTGGGTCGGCCTGAGCGGTGGACGGGCCTTCCCGGCGGGCGGGCCTGAGCGGCGCGGCCGGCTCGGAGCTTCGGCAGGGCACTCCGGCATGGCATGGATAGGTAAATTCCGCCGCCCGGCTGCCGTCCCGTCGACCGGGTGGGGCACACTGTGCTCCTTGACACCGAGACCGTCGCAGGGGCGGGCACTCCAGGGGGAAGGCGAACCACCATGATCATTTGGGGTACCAGAAGTTACATCTACCAGCTGGCGATGATCACGCTGCTCTGCGGGCGGTGCGGCAACCCGTCCGCCCACGCGCTGCGCCGGCGGGTCATGAAGTTCACCCTGTTCTTCATCCCGCTGTTCCCGATCAGCTCCAAGTACTCCACGCAGTGCACCTTCTGCGGTGCGCAGACGGCGGTTCCGAAGGAGCAGGCCGAGCAGCTCCAGGCGCAGATCGCCGCGTCGCCGCAGCCGGCGCCGCCCGCCGGCCAGCCGGTGCCGCCGCAGGGCGCGAACCCGTACCAGAGCTGAAGCGCCCGGCGTACGGGCCGACGTCGTTCGCCCCGGGGCCACGGACTCCTCGTCCGGGACCCGGGGCGCTGGTGTGTCCGGGGCGGGGCGGGACCGAGAGGGGCGAACCGGAGGGGACCGGGCGGGACCGGACCGGACCGATGAGTTCCGCGGGTCCGGGTGGTCTGCCCTGGGTGAGACATCGGACCGTGCCGTGCGGAGTGCGGTCGCGGAACCAACGAGGGAGTCACCCATGACGGACGACGCAGTGCGGATGGTCGACCTGGGGCCGGCCGCGGCCCGGGTCGCGGCGCTTGCCGAGGGCGTCGGCGACGATCAGCTCGCCGCGCCGACGCCCTGTCCCGACACCGCGGTACGCAACCTCCTCGGCCACGTCATCGGCCTCAGCCAGGGGTTTCGCGCCGCGGGCCGCAAGGAGTTGGGCGCCGCCACCTCGACACCGCCCTTCACCACCGTTCCCGACATCGACGACGAAGGCGCCTGGCGGGCGGAGTTGCCCGCGGCGCTGGACGAGCTGGCCGCCGCCTGGCGGGAGCCGGCCGCCTGGACCGAGATGACCCAGGTGGGCGGCGTGACCCTCCCCGCCGCCCAGGCCGGTGTGGTCGCGCTCAACGAACTGGTCGTCCACGGATGGGACCTGGCCCGCGCGACCGGCCAGGACTACCAGCCCACCCCGGAAGAGCTCGCCACCTGCCGCGACTTCCTCGCCCCCTCCGCCGCCGACCGCCCAGCCGGCGGCCCCTTCGGCCCCGCCCTCCCCATCCCCCCGACCGCCCCCCTCCTCGACCAACTCATCGCCCTCAGCGGCCGCTCCCCCTCCTGGCGCCCCTGACCACCCCACCCATCCCGCACGGGGCACTGTGTCACCGGCAGGTGCCGCCCCCCGGGGGGGGACTGCGCGCTCAGCCATCGTGGTGGCGCGCTGTGGCCCGGGGCTTGAGCGTGCGCGGCGGGGTGGTGAGCCACCGGCAGGTGCCCTGTAGGGGCGCGGGGAACTGCGCGCTCAGCCATCGCAGTGGCGCGGTGTGGTCCGGGGCTTGAGCGTGCGCGGCGGGGTGGTGAGCCACCGGCAGGTGCCCTGTAGGGGCGCGGGGAACTGCGCGCTCAGCCATCGCAGTGGCGCGCTGTGGCCCGGGGCCTGAGCCTGCGCGGCGGGCCAGGGGACCGTGGGTTCGGCTCGTGCCGGCGGGGGCCGTGGCACGGGGTGGGGGCCGCGGGTTGGCGGGGGTCGGCAACACGGGGGTGTCGGACTGGTGCGGGGTTTGTTACAGACCTGTGGAGATCGGGACCCCTGCGGAGGTGGGCACCCGACATAGGGTCGAAGCCGTGTTCGGGGCGCGGGGGACGTCCCTGTCCAGGGGCGTCGAGGAGAGACATGTTCGCGCGGCGAAACGGTGAGCAACGGGGGCTGCGGCCGAGGCAGTTAGCCGTGCGGACGCTGCGGACGGCACGTTCGGCGGCGGCCCGGCTGCCGAAGCCGCACCGCGGCACCGGGAAGACCGAGGCACCCGAGACACCTGAGGCACCCGCGAACCCCGAGGCACCCTCGGACCGTACCGGCGCCGTCGGGGACGGAAAGCGGTGGTGGGCGCCGCTGCGCCCGCGGTACCCGCGGCCGAACCGCACCGGCTGGCGCCGGTGGGTCCCCTCGCTGCGCCAGACCCTGCTGCTGTGCACCTGGAGCGTGCTCGCCCTGATCGCTCTGGTCGGCTGGGCCTACGCGCGCACCGCGATCCCCACCGACCTGAACGCCTACGCGACCCAGCAGGACAACGTCTACTACTGGGCCGACGGCACCGAGATGGCCCGGGTCGGCCCGGTCGACCGGCAGGCGATGCCGCTGGACCGTATACCGACCGCCGTGCAGTCCGCGGTGCTCGCCGCCGAGAACGCGTCGTTCTACTCCGACCACGGCGTCTCCCCTCGAGGCATCACCCGGGCGGTGGCGAACATGGCCACCGGCGGCCAGACGCAGGGCGGTTCCACGATCACCCAGCAGTACGTCAAGAACGTGTACCTCGACCAGGACCAGACGATCTCCCGCAAGATCTCCGAGATCTTCATCGCGATCAAGCTCGACCGCAAGATGAGCAAGAAGCAGATCCTCGACGGCTACCTCAACACCAGTTGGTTCGGCCGCGGCGCCTACGGGGTGCAGCGCGCCGCGAAGGCGTACTACGGCGAGGACGTCTCCCAACTCAACCCGAGCCAGGCCGCGTTCCTCGCCGCGCTGCTCAAGGGCGCCGGCCAGTTCGACCCGTCGGTGAGCGCCGCCAACCACCACCGCGCGGTGGCGCGCTGGAACTGGGTGCTGGACCGGATGGTGAAGACCGGCAAGCTGTCGGCGGCGCAGCGGGCCACATACACGAAGTTCCCCGAGCCGATCGCGCCGCCGAAGCCGGCCGGGCTGAGCGGGCAGACCGGCTACCTCGTGGACACCGCACGCGCCTACGTCTCCGCGCACAGCGGCATCTCCGACCAGCGGTTCGACCTCGGCGGCTACCAGATCTACACCACCTTCCAGAAGCCGAAGGTGGACGCGCTGGCCGCCGCCGTCAAGCAGCAGATCTCCCGGCTGCGCCCGAAGGACCGCCCCGCCGATCGCAATGTGCGGGTGGGCGCCGCCTCGGTCGCGACCGACGGCCGCATCCTCGCGCTCTACGGCGGCCCCGACTACGTCAAGCAGGGTTTCGACGACGCCGACATCGCGATCGTGCCGGCCGGCACCACCTACGCGCCGTTCGTGTACGCGGCGGCCCTGCGCGACGGCGTGGTCCGCACCCGGGACGCGCCGCGGGCCCGGGTCGACCCGCAGTCCCGCTACGACGGCGACAACAAGGTGCCGATACAGACGCCCGAGGGCCCGTACTGGAGCCGGGACGGGAAGGTCGTCAAGACCGCCAACGCGGACGGCCGTTCGTACGGGAAGATCCCGCTCGGCGAGGCCGTCGCGAAGGGCGTGAACGGGCCGATCACACAACTCGGCGTGGACGTCGGGCTCAACCAGGTGCGGCAGGCGTCGATCGACGCCGGGCTGCTGCCGGACAGCGGCTTCGCCGAGCAGGTGCCGAGCTTCTCGCTGGGCACGTCCACGCCCAGCCCGATCCGGATGGCCGACGGGTACGCCACGTTCGCGGCCGGCGGCACCCACACCGACCCGTACTCGGTGCTGCGCATCACCCGCGACGGCGCCGCGGTGCCGCTCCAGAAGCCCACCGTCACGCACCCGTTCACCCCGAAGGTGGCCGGGGAGGTGGACGACGCGCTGCGCGACGCGGTCGACACCGGCGCCGCGCACGCGGTGGCGAAGGCCGGGCCGGGGCTGGCCGGGCTGCCGGGCACCGCGCAGGACAACACCTCGGCGTCGTTCGTCGGTTACGACGCGGAGATGGCCACCGCGGTCACGCTGTTCCGGATCGACCCGAAGACGCAGCAGTTGCAGCCGCTGACCGGGATCGGCGGGCGGTCCGTGAAGAAGCCGGGCAGCGACGCCCCGACGGACATCTGGGCCCACTACGCCGAGGCGACCCTCCCGCCGGGCGGATCGGAGTCGGCGACGCGCACGCCGGTCGGCCCCGACGCCGCCCGCAAGGCCACTACTTGGTGAGGAAGGTCGACCAGTCCGGCGACTCGCCCGGGTCCAGGTTGCGCAGCTTCGCCAGCACCGCGGGGTCCTGCATGTCCAGCCAGTCGCACAGCTCCTTGAAGGACACGCACTCCACGCCCTTCCTGGGGCAGACGTCCTTCACCACGTCGGAGATGGCCTGCATGTAGATGCCGCCGTTCCAGTCCTCGAAGTGGTTGCCGATGAACAGCGGTGCCCGGCTGCCGTTGTAGACCCGCTGGAAGCCTTCGAGGTAGCCCTGCCGGGTCTGCTTCTCCCACTCCGGGTACTTCGCCGGGTCGCCCTCGGTGACGTCGCCGCCGGACTGGTTGTAGAGGAAGTTGAAGTCCATCGTCAGGCCCTGGAAGCTCTTGCCCGGGTAGGGCACCAGCTCCAGGGGGAAGTTCCAGATCCCGTCCTGCTTCTGCGGCCAGAGCTGGAAGTCGCCGGGCGAGCTGGCGTCGTACCGCCAGCCGAGCTGCTTCTCGGCCGGCAGCAGGTTCTTCTGGCCCTCCAGGCACGGCGCGCGCCCGCCGACCAGCTCCTGGGCGTAGTCGAACGGCAGCGGCGGGATGTCGGTGTCGCCGGTGTTCGTCTTCCAGTTCTGCACGAAGGAGTACGCCTGGCTGGTCTCGCTCAGCCACTCCTTGGTGCTCCAGTCCGCGCCCGCGCCCTTGTCGGGCTTGCAGAAGTGCCCGTTGAAGTGGGTGCCGATCTCGTCGCCCTCCTCCCAGGCCAGCCGGAGCTGCTGGAGGGTCCACTTGATGTGCTGGTCGGTGGGGAAGTCGATCGCGGAGGCGCCCGGCGCGTGCTGCGGCGGGTGGTAGAGGGTGCGCTTGTCCTTCGGCAGCAGGTAGATGCCGCTGAGGAAGAACGTCATGTTGGCGTGGTACTTCTCGGCCAGCGTGCGGAAGCGGGAGAAGTCGTGGTCGTCGCCCTCCAGCGCGCCGTCCCAGGAGAAGACCACGAACTGCGGCGGCTTCTCGCCCGGCTTGAGCTTGTGCCACTTCGGCTGGTGCGGCTGCGGCCCGGTGTACGACGTGGAGCCGTCGCCGATCACCTTCGTCTTGCCGTCCCACGCGGGGGTGGTGGAGGCGGTCGGCGCGTGCCGGACCGGTGCCTGCGCGGTGGTGTGCCCGGCCGCCTTGGCGTGCCCGGAGCCGCCGCCTCCGGTGCCGACCGCGATCAGCGTCCCGGCTAACGCCGCCGCCACACCCGCGGTGGCCAGCCCGGCCACCGCCCCTCGCTTGAGCTTCACCATCGGTGCGCGTCCCCCCAAGGGCACGCCACCCACGGGCGTACCGGGACCCATTATTCAGTTGATCCGATCAAACGTGCGGGCGGGCCCCGGTGGAGGAGTCGTCCTCCGCCGGAGCCCGCCCGGTCACACCCGTGGATCGGTCGATCCGCCAAAGCGTCAACGCGTCAAAACGTCAACGCGTCAAGCGTCGATCCGTCCTGCCGGCGAACCGTCAGAAGCGGTACGACTTCAGGTAGCTCGCGTTCGGCGAGCCGACACCCGTCGCGTCGTCGTAGCCGCGGACCGCGTTGAGCGAGGTGTCCTGGCCGAAGCCGATCAGCCGGACCAGCAGGTTGCCGTTGACCACACCGGCGTCGTAGACGCTGCTCAGCGGGGTGCTCGAGTGCTGCGCCTGCTTGTCCACCACGTCGGTGGTCAGGTGCGAGCGGGCGTAGATCGCCGGGTTGGCGAAGCCGATCGCGTGGTGGCCGGCCTGGATCGCGTCGGCCTGCACCGCCGCGAACTCGGGCGAGGAGACGCTGGTGCCGCCGTAGCCGCCCTCGCTGTACGCGGCGCCGTCGGAGATGCCGACCAGCACCGAGGTGTACAGGTCGCCGACCATCGAGATGTCCGGGGTGACCCGCTTGGCGGCGTCCACCTTCTGACCGGTCATCAGGGTGTGCGACAGCGTGTCCGGGACCACGCCGCGCTGGTAGCCCGGCTGCGCGAAGTCCTCGCTGGTGCCGCCGCCACCGCCGAAGTAGAACGGCGCCGCGGCCGGGGCCGGGGTCCAGCTCTTGCCGTCGGCCGACAGCGCGGAGCGGGTGGTGCCCATGTCGGTCTCGAAGCCGTACTTGCCGCTCTTGTCCGCCAGGGCGAGCGCGGTGCCGCCGACCGAGGTCACCCACGGGTCGGAGTCCGGCCAGTTGGCCTGCGCACGGGCGGTGTCGGTCTGGCAGTTGGCACCGGTGGCCGCCGCCAGCGGGCTGCTGTCACCGCAGTCGCCGGCCGAGAAGCCGACGCTGATGCCCTCGATCGCGGCCTGCTGGAAGATCTGCTCGTACGCCGCGATCTCCGACGCGGTGACGTCCGCGTTGTCCGTGGTGTGCATGATCTCGCCCCACGAGTTGGAGACGACATCGGCGAGGTGGTTGTCCACGATCTTGGTGATCGCGGCCAGCAGGTCGTCGTCGTTGCAGGAGTTCGCACCGACGTAGACCACGTTGGCGTCGGGGGCGAGGCCGTGCGCCATCTCGACGTCCAGCGCCTCCTCGGGCGCCCAGCCCTCGGGGCCGCCGCACAGGTCCTGGTCCGTCCACTGCGAGGAGTCGACGACCTCGGAGTACTGGCCCTTCTTGAACGCCTTGTCACCGTGGTTGGTGGCGTACTGGTTGGCGTCGGCCTCCATGGTGGAGCTGCCGTACGCGTCCACGATGGCGATAGTCGCGCCCTTGCCGGTCAGCCCGGTGGAGGTGATGCCGTACGCCTTGCGGATCTGCGAGGGGTACAGCGAGCACTGGTCGAACGCCACGTCCTTCTTGGTGAAGCCGGCCGGCGCGCCCTTGGCGGTCTTCTGGCCCCAGTACGCGGAGCAGGTCGGCGTGGTTGGCAGGCTCTTGTCGGCCTTGGCGCCCTTCGCCGAAGTGGCGGTGTCCGAGGTGACCTTGTGCGAGTCCGGGCGCACCACGTTGCTGCCGACCGAGGAGAGGCCGTCGACGCCGAGGATCGCGCTGGAGACGGAAGCCGGCACCTTCAGGTCGCGGGCCGGCGCGTGCCGCAGCTCGCCGGACACCTTGTACTGGTGCTCACCGGTGCCGAACGCCTTGGTGAGCGCGGAGTTGGTGCCCTTGACGGTGATCGCGTGCGAGGTGGTGCCCAGCACCTTCAGGCCGGAGTCCTCGGCCCACTTCTGCACGGCGGCGATCTGCGCCTTGGTGGCCCCGAACCGGGCCTGGTACTGCGCGGGGCTGAGGAACTTGCCGTAACTGGCGTTGCTCGGGTCCGAAACGGCCGTCGCGTACGAGGTGAGCCCGGCCGGGTCCTGGCCCGCGAGGTACACGGTGCCGGTGATCTCGGCGGAGGACGACACCGAACCGGCGTCCGCGGAGGCGGTGGCCCACGCGGGGTGGGAGCCGGTGATGGTCTTGGCGGACGCGGCCGGCGCCGACGCCTGCGAAGGCGTGGCCGCCAGCAGCAGCGAACCGGAGAGCAGGGCCAGCGAGGCGGCCGCTACCACTCCGGTACGGCCTGCGCCGCTACGGGGTGTGTGTATGTGGGTGATGACGACTCCAACATGATGGTCCGTGAGAGGGCAACGACAGGCACGGGCCTTGTACCGCACGCTCGTTCACGACCCACACCCGGCCTGTAGTGTGCACGCCACGTGAGCGTTGTGGGAATACCGTATGGCGCTCAGCGGTGTCGCTTTACCGAAAACCGACGATCATCGGCGGCTCATATCCGGTCGGAACCGGGCGATCGCCGCATCCGGGCCCGCGCCCTCACTCCCGCCCCGCGCCAGACCCCGGCCTCTCCACCAATCCTTTTCGGCCGCCGCGCCGAATCACTGGTGACGGGGGTCGACAGGGAGCGGGCGAGGCGCGAAGAAGGCGCGGAGACGAGGCGATGAGGTGCGGCGGCGTATCGCGGTGGTGGGTTCGGGAGTGGCCGGCCTGACCGCGGCCTACGTGTTGCGGCAGGTGTGCGAGGTGTCGCTCTACGAAGCCGACGACCGGCTCGGCGGCCACGCGCACACCCACGACGTGGCCGACCCGGGCGGGCAGGCGCTGCGGATCGACACCGGCTTCATCGTGCACAACGACCGCACCTACCCGACGCTGCTGCGGCTCTTCCGCGAACTCGGCGTCGCCACCCAGGACTCCGAGATGAGCCTGTCCGTGCGGTGCGACGGCTGCGGCCTGCAGTACGCGGGCGCGCGCGGCCCCGGCGGCCTGTTCGCCCACCCCGGCAGCGCGATACGCGGCCGCTACCTGGGCCTGCTCGCCGAGGTGCCGTCCTTCCACCGGGCGGCGCGCGCGGCGCTCGCCTCGGGCCGGGCCGACCATCTGACGCTGGGCGGCTTCCTGGCCGAGCGCGACTTCACTCCGTACTTCACCGCGCACTTCGTGGTGCCGCTGGTCTCCTCGGTGTGGTCCTGCGCCCCCGACCAGGCGATGCGGTACCCGGCGGCCTACCTCTTCCGCTTCCTGCGCCACCACGGGCTGCTGTCGGTGGGCGGGTCACCGCGGTGGCGCACGGTCACCGGCGGCTCCGCGGAGTACGTGCGGCGGATCGGCAAGCAGCTGACCACGGTGTACACCGGCACTCCGGTCCGCGCGGTGCGCCGCTTCCCCGACCGCGCCGAGGTCACCGCCGCCGACGGCATTACCCGCGGTTACGACGCGGTGGTCCTGGCCACCCACCCCGACCAGGCGCTCGCCGTCCTCGCCGACGCCACCGACGCCGAGGCGCGGGTGCTCGGCGCGTTCCGCTACTCGCGCAACGAGACGGTGCTGCACACCGACGCGTCGCTGCTGCCCACCGCCCGCAGGGCCCGCGCCTCCTGGAACTACCTGATGCCCTCGTGCGCGGCTCCCGCCGAGAAGGTGCAGGTCAGCTACCACATGAACCGGTTGCAGCAGCTCGATGCCGCAGAGGAGTACGTGGTCACGCTCAACGCGTCGCAGGCGGTCGACCCCGGCCGGGTACTGGCCCGCATGGTCTACGAACACCCCCTGTACACGCCCGAGTCGGTGGCCGCCCAGCGGCGTCTGCCGGAGCTGGACACGGCGGTGACGGCGTACGCGGGCGCGTACCACGGCTGGGGGTTCCACGAGGACGGCTGCCGCGCGGGGGTGGCGGCCGCCGCGGCGCTCGGGGTGCGCTGGTGACCCCCGCCCGGCCGCTCGCGGACACGGCGTCCGCCGACACGGCGCCCTCCGACACGGCGCCCGCACCCGCGGTCGCGGGCGTCCCGCACACCGGCGCGCACCGCGCCCCCGGCACCGCGAGCCTGTACGCCTGCGCGATCACCCACGTGCGCACCCGGCCGATCCGCCGCACCTTCCGGCACCGCACCTACATGTGGCTGGTCGACCTCGACCACCTTCCGGTGCAACCCCGGGCGCTGCGCCCGCTGGCCCGGTTCGCCGCGCGTGACCACTTCGCGGGCACCGCACCCACCCTGCGCGCGGGCCTGGAGCGCTACCTGGACGCGCAGGGCGTGTCACTCGACGGCGGCCGGGTGCTGATGCTCGCGCACGCCCGCGTCCTCGGCCACGTCTTCAACCCGCTCACCGTGTACTGGTGCCACCGACGGGACGGCTCGCCGCTGTGCACCGTCGCCGAGGTGCACAACACCTACGGCGAGCGGCACTGCTACCTGCTGCACACCGACGAGCGGGGCCGGGCCGAGGTGCCCAAGGAGTTCTACGTCTCGCCGTTCTTCCCGGTCGACGGCACCTACCGGATGCGGCTGCCCGAACCCGGCGAGAAGCTGGAACTGGCGGTGCACCTGGAGCGTGAGGGCGGCCGGCCGTTCACCGCGACGGTGCGCGGCACCCGCCGCCCGGCCGGCACCCGCGCCCTGCTGGCCGCCGCCGCCCGGCACCCCTGGTCCACGCTCGCCGTCTCCGCGGCGATCCGCCTGCACGGCATCCGCCTGTACCTGCGCGGCCTGCCCGTTCTCCCCCGCCCGCACCACCGCACCCAGGAGGGCCTGAAGTGAGCGGACTCGTCTCCGACCGCACCACCGCCACCGCTCCCGGCATCCCCGCCCCGGCGCCGCGAGCCGGCGTGGACCCCGCCGTGTGGCCGGACGCGGCCCGAGTGCCGCGCAGTTCGCCGCCGCGCACCGCGGTGGCCCGGCTGCTGGTCGGCCGCGCGTTCGCCCGGCTGCCGCTGCGGGTGCGGCTGCCCGACGGCTCCGGCAGCGGCGACCGGGGACCGGTGCTGCGGCTGCACGACCCGCGGGCCTTCCACCGCCGGATCGCCGTCGACGGCCTGATCGGCTTCGGCGAGTCGTACATGGCCGGCGAGTGGGACGCGGACGACCTGGTCGGGGTGCTCACCGTGCTCGCCGCGAACGCCACCGCGCTGGTCCCGCACAGCCTCCAGCGGCTGCGCCGGGCCTGGGTGCACGCCACCCCGGATCGGCAGCGCAACACCCCCGACGGCGCCCGCGACAACATCCGCCGGCACTACGACCTGTCGAACGCGCTGTTCGCGCTCTTCCTCGACGACACGATGACGTACTCCGCCGGCCTGTTCCGCGGCTTCCCCGCCGAGCAGGCCACCCTCGCCGCCGCCCAGCACCGCAAGATCGACCGGCTGCTGGACCTGGCCGGCGTCGGCGAGGGCACCCGGCTGCTGGAGATCGGCACCGGCTGGGGCGAGTTGGCGCTGCGGGCGGCCGGGCGCGGTGCGCGGGTGCTGACCGTGACGCTCTCCCGCGAGCAGCGCGACCTGGCGCAGGCGCGGATCGCCGCTGCGGGCCTCGCCGGGAAGGCCGCGGTCGAACTGCGCGACTACCGCGAGGTGCGCGGCCGGTTCGACGCCGTGGTCAGCGTGGAGATGATCGAGGCGGTCGGCGCCGAGTTCTGGCCGGAGTACTTCGGCACCCTCGCCCGCGTCCTCGCCCCCCGCGGCCGGATCGCCCTGCAGGCCATCACCATGGCGCACGACCGGATGCTCGCCACCCACGGCACCTACACCTGGATCGGCAAGTACGTCTTCCCCGGCGGCCTGATCCCCTCGTCCCAGGCCATCGAACGGGAGGCCGCCGCGCACGGCCTGCGGGTCGCCGAGGACGACGGCTTCGGCCCGCACTACGCGGAGACGCTGCGGCTGTGGCGCGAGCGGTTCACCGCCGCCGACGACGCCGGCGAGGTCGCCGCACTCGGCTTCGACGCGACCTTCCGCCGGATGTGGGAGTTCTACCTCGCCTACTCCGAGGCCGGGTTCCGCTCCCGCTACCTGGACGTGCGGCAGACGGTACTGACCCGCGCCGCGGACGGTGTCGGGCCCGCGGACGGCGCCGCGAGCCCCGGCGCCTTGGCCGGAACCGGCACGGGGACCGACCCCGGCCGTACGGACGGAGACGACCGATGAGCACAGTGGCGGACCGGCTCGGGCGGCTGCTCGACGGGTACTTCGGTGACCGGCCGCCGGTGCGGCTGCGCGCCTGGGACGGCAGCGAGACCGGGCCGGCCGACGCGCCCGTGATCGTCGTGCGCAGCCGCCGCGCGCTGCGCCGCCTGCTGTGGCAGCCCAGCGGCACGGGCCTGGCCGAGGCGTACATCGCGGGGGAACTCGACATCGAGGGCGACCTGCCCGACGGGCTCGGCCGGGTGGCCCGGGCGGTGCGGGAGCGCGGTTCGGCACCCGGCCGCCCCCGTCCGCGGGCACTCGCCGCGGCCGCCGCGACCGCGCTGCGGCTGGGCGCGCTCGGCCCCCGCCCGGCGCCGCCGGGCGTCCGGAAGGCGAAGCAGCGCGGCGCGCTGCACAGCACCGGCCGCGACCGGGCCGCCATCAGCCACCACTACGACCTGTCCAACGACTGGTACGCCGAACTGCTGGACCCGTCGATGGCGTACTCCTGCGGCTACTGGACCCAGCCCGCGACCGAGCCCGGTGTCGAGCCCGGGGCCGAGCCTGATCCTGAGCTGGAGTCCGAGCCCGGGGACGTACCGGGCGGCGCCGGTTACGGCATCGCCGAGGCGCAGCGCGACAAGCTCGAACTGGTCTGCCGCAAGCTGGCGTTGACCCCCGGCGCGCGGCTGCTGGACATGGGCTGCGGCTGGGGCAGCCTCTCCCTCTACGCGGCGCGGGAGTTCAAGGCCCGCGTCACCGCCGTCACCCTCTCCCGCGAGCAGCGCGACTTCGTGGCCGCCCGGATCGCGGAGCAGGGCCTCGGCGACCTGGTCGAGGTGCGGCTGAGCCACTACCGCGACCTCGGCGCCGCCGACGGCGGATACGACGCGGTGAGCGCGATCGAGATGGGCGAGCACGTCGGGGAGGAGCAGTACCCGGACTTCGCCGCCCGGCTGCACGCCCTGCTGCGCCCGCGCGGCCGGCTGCTGGTCCAGCAGATGTCCCGCGGCGCCGACGCGCCCGGCGGCGGCGCGTTCATCGAGTCGTACATCGTCCCCGACATGCACATGCGCCCGGTCGGCCGGACCGTGGACCTGCTGGAGGACGCCGGCCTGGAGGTGCGGTCGGTGGAGGCGATGCGCGAGCACTACGTCCGGACGATCGCGGCCTGGTACCGCACCCTGGAGGAGCGCCGGCCGGTGTTCGCCGCGCTGGCGGGCGAGCCGACGGTCCGGGTCTGGCAGCTCTACCTGGCCGGGTCGATGCTGACCTTCGCCGAGCGCCGGATGGGCGTGGACCAGATCCTCGCGGTGCGCCCGGAGCCGTTCGGCGGCTCGGGCCTGCCGGCCACCCCGCACGACTGGTACGTACCGGTGCGCCCGTGACCGGCTTCCCCTGGGCCGCGTTCGCGGAGGGCCTCGGCTGGGCGGTGCTCGCGGCCTTCGGCGTCATGGCGGCCACCTTCGCGGTCGCTCTCGCCAAGGGCGTGCACCGGGTGGTGGACGTCGCGTGGGGCGTGGCCTTCACCGCGGTCGCCGCCGCGTCGTACGCCGCCTCGGCCGGGCACGGCGACGACGGGCGGCGGCTGCTGGTCACGCTCGCCACCGCCGGGTGGGGGCTGCGGCTGGCCGTGCACATCGCCCGCCGCGGCCGCGGCCACGGCGAGGACCCGCGCTACGACCGGATGCTCGCCAAGGCGCCCGGCAGCCGCGCCGGGTACGCGCTGCGCACCGTCTACCTGGTCCAGGGCGCGCTGGTGTGGGTCGTCTCGCTGCCGGTGCAGGCCGCGCAGTACGCCCCCGAGCGGCTCGGCGGGTGGGCGGCGGCCGGCGGCGCGCTGTGGGCGGCCGGGCTGGCCTTCGAGGCGGTCGGCGACCACCAACTCGCCCGCTTCAAGGCCGATCCGGCGAACCGCGGCCGCATCATGGACCGCGGCCTGTGGGCCTGGACCCGGCACCCCAACTACTTCGGCGACTGCCTGGTGTGGTGGGGCCTGTACGCGATGGCGTGCGCGAGCCCGCAGGCCGCCGCGGTGGCGGCGCCGGGCCCGCTGCTGATGACCGCCCTGCTGGTCTTCGGCAGCGGGAAACGGCTGCTGGAGCGGCAGATGGCCGACCGGCCCGGCTACGCCGCGTACGCCGCCCGCACCAGCGGCTTCCTGCCGCGTCCGCCTCAGGTGTTGTTGGCGAGGTTGCGCAGGCCGCTGAGGGGGCCGTTGAAGTAGTCCTGGTCGCCGGGGAACGTGCCGGAGTCGGCGTGCTGCCAGAAGGTGTAGAACGGCCAGCCGGCCGGCAGCTTGCCGGCGCTGGAGGCGTAACGCGCCACGAACAGCGGGTCGTCGGCGGCGAAGACCGAGGTGTTGCCGGTGCACCGGGTCCACCAGTCGGTGGTGGAGTAGATGGTCGCCCAGCGGGTCGTCTTCGCGTGCACCTCGTCGACGAACGCCCTGATCCAGCTGACCATCGCGCTCTTGCTCAGGCCGTAGCAGGCCGCGCCGGACGGGTACTCGATGTCCAGCGCCGGCGGCAGCGTCTTGCCGTCCTTGGACCAGCCGCCGCCGTGCGACACGAAGTAGTCCGCCTGCGCCTTGCCGCCGGAGCTGTCCGGGCGGGCGAAGTGGTAGGCACCGCGGATGAAGCCTGCGTAGTAGGAGTTGGTGTAGTTCGCGTCGAACTTCGGGTCCTTGTACGTGGTGCCCTCGGTCGCCTTGATGTACGCGAACCGGGCGCCCTTGCGGTACTGGGCCGCCCAGTCGATGGTGCCCTGCCAGTTGCTGACGTCGAATCCGGGGGTGCGGGTGACGTTCGAGGAGCCGCCGGTGGCCGTGGTGGTGCTGGAGCGGCCCTCGTGGGCGGCGACGGACGACCCCATCCAGTCCTGCTCGGGGTGGAGCACCGCGCCGCGTACGTGCGGCGCACCGCCGACCGCTTCGGCCGGCCCGGCGGGCGCGGCCAGCACTCCGGCGACCGCGACCGCCGCGCACCCGATCCCCAGCGCCGACTTCCGTACGCCCGTACGTCCCCGCACGCCCTGCCCGGCGTCCCGCATGACTGCCTCCATGGGTGTGGCTTTGCTTCGGTGATGCCCCATATGCGCTATTGGAACAGAGGGGTGCGAAGCTCCGGCGCTGGACGCGCGGGCCATCACGGTCTCTCCGGTCGGCGCGTACGCGGCCGTGGCGCCGGGCAGTTCGGCGCGCGCGGGGAAAAGGCCACGTCGGCGCGGGTGGCGCCGGTGGTTCACCGGGGTGTGCGGGTCGGGTGGCGGGCGGGCCGCGGATCGGGACGCGGTCAGGACGGCGGGCGGCCCATCGAGTGGCCGAACGTGTCGGGGTCCTCGTCGTAGCCGCGCAGCAGCGAGTGGAAGGACCAGGCGCCGGACCCGCTCCGGGTGAACTCCGCGAAGGTCGCGGCCGTGGTGCCGCCCAGCTCGGTCAGGCCGCCCTCCACCAGCACCGTCCAGCCGGTGACGATCTGGTAGGCCGGGTTGGCCACCGCGCCGAACTCCAGCCGTCCGAAGCTCTGCTGGATCATCGCGCCGACCACGACCCGGCGGTACCCGTCGCCGAGCCGGTCCAGCTCCAGCGTCATCACCTCGTCGAAGCCGAAGCCCTGGCCGTTCTTGCTGTCCCGGTTGAGCCACATGGTCCCGTCGGGCGCCCTGCTGTCGAAGTGCACGAGGTAGGCCGGATCACCCTGCTCCGCGCCGGCCGAGTACGTGGCCGCGATCAGGTCCAGATCGCTCGGCGGGGCGCCCAGCGGGCTCGGGTCCCACTTCAACCGCACCTCGACCCGCTCGATCCCCTTGCTGAGGCCGTTCATCCCATGCCTCCACCCCGACGCCCCGTCATGGGCCGCCACACTTACCCCGATTAACGCCTCTCCACCCCACCCTGTCCACACCCACCGACGCCTTCCGGCCACCGCTCGCCGCCGGTCTCTTCAGGGGGCGGGTCAGAGGGAGAAGAGCCGGGTGGCGTTGTCGTGGCAGACGGCGCGGAGCCAGGGGGTGCCGAGGTCGGCGGTGCGCAGGGCGGTCAGGGCGGCGGCGTAGGTGTAGGGGATGTTGGGGAAGTCGGTGCCGAGCAGGACGCGGTCCTGGAGGGCGGCGAGGCGGGGGAGGGCGGCGCGGGGGAAGGGGGCGGCGGACTCGACGAAGGGGGTGAACGCCATGGTGGTGTCGAGCATGACGTCGCCGTGGCGTTCGGCGAGGCCGAGGAAGTCCTCGTACTCGGGCATGCCGAGGTGGGCGACGACCAGGCGCAGCCGGGGGTGGCGGGCCAGGAGCGCGGCGATCGGGGCCGGGCCGGTGTGGGCGCCGGGCACCGGGCCGGAGCCGCAGTGCGTCACCACCGGCACCCCCTCGTCGGCGAGCAGCCGCCATACGGCGTCCAGGTGCGGGTCGTTGGGGTCGAACCCGCCCACCTGGACGTGGCACTTGAAGACCCGCGCGCCCTGGCCGAGCGCGCGCCGCACGTCGGCGAGGGCACCCGGCTCGGCGAAGAAGGTGGCCGTGTGCAGGCAGTCCGGGGTGCGGGCGGCGAAGTCGGCGGACCAGTCGTTGAGCCAGCGGGCCATCCCCGGCTTGTGCGGGTAGAGCATCGACGTGAAGGCCCGCACGCCGAAGCCGCGCAGCACCTCCACCCGGCGCTGCTCCTCCATCCGGTAGGCGATCGGCCAGTGCCGGCCCACCAGCGGCCCGGCCGCGTCGAAGTACGCCCACACCTTGGACAGCACCTGCTGCGGCATGAAGTGGGTGTGGACGTCGACCAGGTGGTCCAGCCCGAGTGACTCCCGGAAGGCCGCCACCTCGCGCCGCTCGGCCTCCGCCCGCCGCTCCGCTTCGGCGCCGTCCGCTCCGGCTCCGCCCGGCTCCGCCTCGGCTCGCGGTATCCCGCCCACCTCGCTACCGCCCTCCGCGTCCGTCCGTCCGGCCTCCGACCGGGCCATGGTGCCACGCCGGTGATCGCCGCCGAGCGCCGCCCGCGCGTCCCGGGCGTGCGGGCGGGCCCGGCGGTCACACTGAACGGACAAAAGGACCGTATCGCCCCTCACGAGGTGTCCATGACGTTCGGCCTGGCCCGTCGCCAACTGCGGCCGAGGGTGCCCGTGCGCCCGGGCGAGGGGCACCGCAAGGCCGAGAAGGACCGGCTGACCAGCCTGGAGGGGCTGGCCGCGCTGTCGCTCGACGCGCTCAGCTCGGTCGCGTACGGGCCGGAGGCGATCGTGCTGGTGCTGGTCACGGCCGGCACCGGGGCGATCGACGCGACGCTCCCGATCACGCTGGTGATCACCGCCCTGCTGGTGGTGCTGGTGGTCTCCTACGGCCAGGTGATCGCGGTGCACCCCGACGGCGGCGGCGCGTACGCCGTCGCCAAGAAGGACCTCGGGACGCGGGTCAGCCTGCTGGCGGCGGCGAGCCTCGTCGTCGACTACGTGCTGACCGTCGCGGTAAGCCTCGCCGCGGGCGCGGCCGCGCTCGCCTCCGCCTACCCCGCGCTCAACTCGCACCTGCTGGAGGTGTGCCTGCTCGGCCTGCTGCTGCTCACCGCGGTGAACCTGCGCGGGGTCGCCGAGAGCGCCCGGGTGCTGATGCTGCCCACCGCGCTGTTCGTGCTGGGCATCCTCGGGGTCGTGGTGATCGGGCTGCTGCGCGGCCACCCCGCGGCCGAGGTCGGCACCCACGAGCCGGTGCACGTCACCGAGACGCTCGGCATCCTGCTGCTGCTCAAGGCGTTCTCGGCGGGCTGCTCCGCGCTGACCGGCGTCGAGGCCATCGCCAACGGCGTGCCGACCTTCCGCACCCCGCGCGTGCGGCGCGCCCAGCGCACCGAGCTGATGCTCGGCGGACTGCTCGGCCTGATGCTGGTCGGGCTGTCCGTGCTGATCCACCGTGACCACGTCGTCCCGCGCGGCGGCGTGACGGTGCTCGCCCAGCTCACCGCCGGGGCGTACGGCACCGGCTGGCCGTACATCGCCACCAACCTCGTGGTCACCCTCGTGCTCGCGCTCGCCGCGAACACCAGCTTCGGCGGGCTGCCGGTCCTGATGAGCCTGCTCGCCCGCGACCACCGGCTGCCGCACATCTTCGGGCTGCGCGCCGAACGCCCGGTCTACCGCTACGGCGTGCTCGCGCTCGCCGCGCTCGCGGCCGTGCTGCTCATCGCGGTCGACGCCGACACCCACAAGCTGCTGCCGCTCTTCGCGATCGGCGTGTTCATCGGCTTCTCGATCAGCCAGATCGGCCTGGTCCGGCACTGGGCCGGCGACCGGCCGCCGAAGTGGCTGCGCCGGGCCATGGTCAACGGCCTGGGCGCGGTGCTCACCACCATCGTCGGCGTGGTGCTGCTCAGCACCAAGTTCCTCGAAGGCGCCTGGGTGGTGGTGGTCGCGGTGCCGCTGCTGATGCTGCTCTTCAGCCGGGTGCAGCGCTACTACACCGAGGTCGGCAGGGAGCTCGGCCTGGGCCGTATCCCCGCACCGCCCGGGCGCGGCGGCATCGGGCTCGTCGTGGTGCCGGTCGGAGAGATCAGCGAGGTCGCCCGGTACGCCCTCACCGCCGCCCTCGCGTTCGGCGACGAGGTGGTCGCGGTCGCCGTGCACTCGAACCCGGAGCGGGCCGGGGCGCTGCGCGACGCCTGGGCGCGGTGGGAGCCCGGGGTGCGCCTGGACATCGTGGACAGCCCGCACCGCTCGCTGGTCGAGCCGGTGGTCGGCTACGTCAAACGGCTCGCGGCGGACGGCCGGCAGATCGCGGTCCTCATCCCCGAGGTGGAGCCGCGGCACCGCCGCTACCAGATCCTGCAGAACCAGCGCGGCATCCTGCTGGCCACGGTGCTACGGGCCCGTACCGACGTCGTCGTCTGCCTGCTGCCGTACCGCCTGAAGATCTGACGGCAGGTCAATTCACTCCCGCGCCGCCGCGTCGATGCGCTGCCAGACGCGGTCGCGGGTGAAGGGCAGCTCGGTGAAGCGGATGCCGGTCGCGTCGCGCAGGGCGTTGGCCAGGGCGGGGGCGACCGGGTTGAACGGGCTCTCGCTCATCGACTTGGCACCCAGCGGGCCGGTCGCGTCGGCGGTCCTGGTGAAGTGCACCTCGGTGCGCGGCACGTCGGCGTAGGCGGGCAGCCGGTAGCGGCGGAAGGTGGCGGTCTCGACCCGGCCGCTCCCGTCGACGCGGACGTTCTCGAAGAGGGTCGCGCCCAGCGCCTGGGCGACGCCGCCCTCGACCTGGCCGCGGCACTGCATCGGGTTCAGCACCTTCCCGGCGTCGGCGGCGTGCACGCTGCGCAGGACGCGGATCTCGCCGCTGCCGGGGTCGACGGCGATCCGGAAGTACTGCGCGTTGAAGGCCATCGAGCGCGGGGTGCCGCCGAAGTGGCCGTCCGCGGCGAGGGTGACGCCGACCGCCCGGGCCGCGGCGTGCACCTCCTCGAGGGTGAGCCGCAGCCCGGCGGCGTCGGCGAGCACCGCGTCCTCGGTGAGCCTGAGCTGCGCGCGGGGCACCCGCAGCCGCGCGGCGGCGAAGTCCAGGACGGCGTCGGCCAGCGCCCGGGCGGCACGCAGCGTGGCCTTGCCGGCGACCACCACGCCGGTGGAGCCGAAGGCGCCGGTGTCGTGGCCCACGACGTCGGTGTCGGACTGGCGGACGCTGATCCGGTCGACGGTGGTGCCGAGCTCGCCCGCCGCGACCTGGCGGTGGACGGTGGTGGTGCCGTTGCCGAACTCGGCGGTGCCGACGCTCAGTTCGTAGCCGCCGTCGGGGCGCAGCAGCATCCGCGCGTCGGCGAAGTGGCCGCCGGGCGGCCCGGTGGCGTTCATCGACAGGGCGCTGCCCTCGCCGACCAGCCAGCCGTCGGGGACCTGCTCCGTTCGGGGCTCCGCCTGCGCGCGGCGGACGATGTCCAGGCACTGGTCGAGGCCGTAGCCGCCGAGGCGCAGGTCCTCCTCCGGCTCGCTGACGGGGGTGACCAGCGGGTCGTCCGGGCCGATGACGGTGCGGGCCCTGAGCAGCAGTGGGTCCAGGCCGAGCCGGCGGGCCAGCTCGTCGAGCGCGGACTCCATCGCGAAGGTGACCTGGCCGAGGCCGTAGCCGCGGTAGGCGCCGGCCGGCACGGTGTGGGTGTAGACGCAGTAGCCGTCGGCCTTCTTGTTCGGGCAGCGGTAGACCGACAGCGACTCGTCGCAGCCGTGGAAGAGCACCGCCGGGCCGTGGTTGCCGTAGGCGCCGGTGTTCGCCACCACCCGCAGCTCCAGCGCGGTCAGGGTGCCGTCGCGGCGTGCGCCGGCCTTGACCCGGACGCTGAACGGGTGCCGGGTGGTCGCGCCGAAGAACTGCTCGGCCCGGGTGTACTCCAGCTTCACCGGCCGGCGCAGCCGCAGTACCGCCAGCGCCACCACGTCCTCGACGAGCATCTCCTGCTTGCCGCCGAATCCGCCGCCGACCCGGCCGGCCACCACCCGCACCTGATCGGCCGGCAGGTCGTACAGCGCGCACAGCGCCCGGCGGGTCAGGAACGGGGTCTGCGAGCTGGTGCGTACGGTCAGCCGTCCGCCGTCGTCGATCCAGCCGACCGCGCCGTGCGTCTCCAGGCTGGCGTGCTGGACCCGGACGGTGCGGAAGGTCTCCTCGTAGACCTCGTCGGCCGCCGCGAACCCGGCCGCGACGTCGCCGACCTCGCCGTGCAGCTCGCCGACCACGTTCTGCCGCGGCCGGGCGATGCGCGCGGTGCGGGCGTCCTTGTCGTGGACCACCGGGGCGCCGGGCTCCATCGCCCGCTCCGGGTCGAGCACGGCGGGCAGCACCTGGTAGGCCACCTCGATCCGGCGGCAGCCCTCCTCGGCGGCGCCCTCGGTGTCCGCGACGACGGCCGCGACCCGCTGGCCGGCGTACCGGACGGTGTCGTCGAGCACCCGGGTGTCGTCAGGGTCGTCCTCGGGGTGCTCGTGACGCGCGGTGGAGAAGTGCCGGTCGGGGGCGTCGTGGTGGGTGAACACCGCTTGCACGCCGGGCACTTGGAGCGCGGCGGAGGTGTCGATCGCGGTGATCCGGGCGTGCGCGTGCGGGGAGCGCAGCAGCTTCATGTGCAGCAGCCCCGGCACGTCGATGTCGAAGGTGTAGCGGGCGGTGCCGGTGACGACCTGCGGGCCGGCCGGCGCGGGCAGGTTGCGGCCGACCGCCTCGCCCGCGCCGGGCGCCTCGGCGTGCCGCACCCCGCGGATCGCGTCCTCGATCGCCCGGTAGCCGGTGCAGCGGCACAGGTTGCCCTTCAACGCCTGCGGCAGGTCGTCGAGTTGCTCCTCGTCCAGGGCGGCGGCGGTCATCAGGAACCCGGCGGTGCAGAAGCCGCACTGGAAGCCCTGGGCGTCGAGAAACCGCCGCTGCACGGGGTGGAGTTCGCCGTCGGTGCCGGCCAGGCCCTCCACGGTGGTGACCCGGCGGCCCTCGGCGCGCACCGCCGGGTAGAGGCAGCTGTGCACGGGCTCGCCGTCGACCTGCACGGTGCAGGCGCCGCAGTCGCCCGCGTCGCAGCCCTTCTTGACGCCGAACCAGCCCCGGTCCCGCAGATACGTGCGCAGGCACTGGCCCGGCCGCGGCTCCACGTCGAACGGCAGGCCGTTGACCTCGATCCGGTAACTCATCGCGCACCGGCCTCCGTCGCGTCTCCGCCGGGCCGTGCGGCCAGTTCCGCGCGGATCTCCTCCGCGAGCCGGTACGTCATGTGCCGCCGCCAGGCGGGCAGTCCGTGGATGTCGTCGAACCAGTCGCCGTCACCGATCGCCGCGTCCAGCGCGGCCCGCAGCCGGTCGGCGGACGGCGGCCCGGCGAAGGCCAGCCGGAACGGCCGTACGGTCGAGGCGGTCACGGTCAGTGCCCAGGTGCGGTGGGTGCGGCCCGTGTGATCCGTGCGCGCGGCCCGCTCGGCTCGCTCGGCCCGCTCGGCCGGGTCCGGCGGTTCCTCGGTGCCGACCAGCAGCACGCCGGAGCGGCCCAGCGCGTACAGGGACGCCTGGCGGAAGGCGGTGCGCGCGGACAGCGCGCGCGGCGGCAGCGTCACCGCGCGCAGCAACTCGCCCTCGGCGAGGTCGTTGCGCCCGGCGCCGGTGACGAAGTCCGCCACCCGCGAACCGCGTTGCCCGCCCGCCTGGTCGAGCAGCAGGCACACCCCGTCGAGCGCGGCGGTGAGCGAGATCATCGGGCCGGCCGGCAGGGCGTTGCAGAGGTTGCCGCCGACGGTGGCCATGTTCCAGACCTTGAACGAGGCGAGGAAGGCCCGGCAGCACTGCTCGATCAGCGGCGCGGCCGGGTGGGCGGCCGGGTCCAGGCTCCGGCCGAAGCGGGACAGCCGGGCGATCGTGCAGGTCGCCGCGATCTCCAGCGAGCCGTCGGGCAGGTGCCGCAGCGGCTCCCAGCCGGTACGGCTCAGGTCGTGCAGCCGGCGCAGGTGCGGCTGCGGTTCGGAGAACAGGTGGGTCCCGCCGGCGAGCCAGGCGTCGCCCGGCCGCCACGGGGAGGCGTGCCGGGCGTCCCGGATCTCCACCACGGTGTTCAGGTCCATGACTCAGTGAAGCAACCGCCCGCGGGGCGGACGACCGTTTCCCGGCGGGGAACCACCGCGTGTCGGAGTGGAGGGTCGCACAGGAGGCGGAAGGCGGTGGTGCGGGCGCCATCCGCACGCCGAACGGCCGGTTGACGTCGGATGATGCGGTCATCACATCCGGTGCCGCGGCCCGGGCGCCGCCCCCGTTCTCACCCCGTCCCGGCCGTCTCCAGCGACGCGGCCTCGGCGTCGGCGAGTTCGATCTCCGCGGCCACGTCGATGGTGCGGGCCAGCCACCAGTACAGCAGTCCCGACACGGGCAGCCCGATGAACAAGGAGATGTCCGCGCCGTTCAGCGCCTTCGCGGCGGGCCCGGTGAAGAGCGTGCCCACCGAGAAGAACGGCACCATCGCGCCGAAGCCCACCAGGTACGCGATGATCCCGCGCCAGCCCCAACGTCCGTATATGCCGTGCGGCTTGAAGATCTCCGCGATGGCGTAGTGCCCGCGCCGCACCACGTAGTAGTCCATCAGGTTCACCGCGGTCCACGGGATGAACAGGTAGAGCACCAGCAGCAGGAAGTTGTTGAAGTTCGTCAGGAAGTGCGAGGTCGCGGCGAGCGCGCCGGCCAGCGACAGGGCCGCGGTGAAGGCGAGGGTCAGCAGCCGGGCGCTGATCGTCGGGCGGACCTTGCGGATCGAGTCGGCCGCGCTGATCAGCGTCAGCGAACCGCCGTACATGTTCAGCGCGGTGACCGAGACCAGGCCGAGCGCCGAGAAGACCAGCACCACCGCGCCGAAGCCGTCGAAGACCTTGTCGCCGGCCGCGTCGATCGAGGCGATCGTGTCGAAGCCCTGGCCCGCCCACGCGGCGAGCAGGGAGCCCAGCACCATCAGCCACGCGCCGCCGAGCGCGGAGCCGAAGTACGTCCAGTAGAAGGTCCTGCGCACGGTGACGCCCGGCGGCAGGTAGCGGGAGTAGTCGGACACGTAGATCGCCCAGCTGATCTGGTAGCCCGCCACCACCCCGAACTGCGCCAGGAACGGGGTCCACCTGAAGCCGCCGAGGTCGAACGACCCGGCCGGGTAGTGCAGCGTCACCAGCACCCCGACGGTGAAGACGCCGAAGACCGCCAGGAACACGTAGGTGAGGACCTGCTCGGCGCGGTGGATGACGTCGTAGCCGACGAGTGCGACCAGCAGGGCGAGCACGGTCACGCCGGCCACCCACCACTTCACCCCGCCGTGCGCGGTGCGGCTCATCGCCTGGCCGGCCAGGATGGTGTTGAAGACGTTGAACCCGGCGTACTGCACGTAGGCGAAGAGCCACACCAGCAGCGCGCCGACGTAGCCGAACTGCGGCCGGGACTGGATCATCTGCGGCAGCCCGAGCTGCGGCCCCTGCGCGGAGTGGAACGCCATGAAGAACGTGCCGAGCGCGGTGCCCAGCACGATGGAGATCAGTGACCAGATCAGGTTGCCGCCGCCGGTGATGCTGATCAGGCCGACGGCGAGGGTGGCGATCTGGGCGTTCGACATGAACCACAGCGGGCCCAGGTGCCAGAGCTTCCCGTGCCGTTCGCGCAGCGGCACGTAGTCGATGGAGCGGACTTCCAGACCCGGAACGCGCGGTTGCTCGGTGGTCGTCATGCCGCCTCCTGGGCCCCACGTGCCCCTTGGTTGGTGACCCTCTTTCCGCGGAGGGGGCCGCACAAACCAGGGGCGGGTGGGGGTACTTCCCAGTCGAGGCCCGGGGATCAGGGGCGCGGCTCGTCGTGGCCGAGGGGGTCGAGGTGGGCGTCGGTGGCGCCGTCGGAGGTGGTGGACTCGCTCAGCGCCCTGTGCTGCTCGTCGGAGGCGAGCAGGGCGCGGCCGGCGGCGGTGGCGTAGCGGAAGGCGTCGGCGCCCACGAGCAGCCGCAGCGGCGGGTCGGGGAGGGCGACGACGTCGAGGACGAGACGGGCGACCTTGGCCGGGTCGCTCGCCGCCGTCGCGGAGCCGCCGCTGTGCAGGGCGGCCATCGCCCCCACGGTCGGCTCGTACGCGGGCCGGACCGGGTCGACCCGCATCGAGGAGCCGGCCCACTCCGTGGACATCCCGCCCGGTTCGAGCACGGTGACCTTGATGCCGAGCGGCGCGACCTCGGCCGCCAGCACCGAGGAGAACCCGCCGACCGCCCACTTCGCGGACTGGTAGGCCGCCAGCCCCGGGGTGGCCAGCCGGCCGCCGACCGACGAGACCTGCACGATGTGCCCCGACCCCTGCTCGCGCAGTACCGGCAGCGCGGCCTGGGTGAGCCGGACCACGCCGAGGAGGTTGGTGTCGATCTGCGCGCGGAAGTCGTCGAAGGCGACGTCCTCCACGGCCCCGACGTTGGCGTACCCGGCGTTGTTGACCAGCACGTCGAGCCGGCCGAAGCGGTCCACGGCGGTGCGCACGGCGGCCCGGACCTGCGTGTCGTCGGTCACGTCCAGCGGGACGACGGCGATCTGCTCGCCGTAGCGCTCGGCGAGGTCGTCCAGCGATGCCGGCGTGCGTACGCCGGCCACCACGCGGTGCCCGGCCTCCGCGGCGGCCCGCACGATCTCCCGGCCCAGCCCGCGGGAGGCGCCGCTGACGAGGAAGACGGCGGACTGGTGCGAGGGGGCGTTCGCGTTCGAGGGGGTGGCGGACGGTGAGGGCATGGCGGGGCTCCGATCCGGGACGGGTTGCTGACTAACCGGTTGATTAGCAACTCCATCCGACTCCTCCACCCGCCCTTTGTCAACTATCTGGTTAGTAGATAGGCTGAGTGCCATGAACAGGGATGCCGAGGCGACCCGTCGCCGGCTGCTGCGCGCGGCGACCGAGGAGTTCGCCGCGTACGGCATCGCGGGCGCCCGGGTGGACCGGATCGCCGCGGCGGCGAAGAGCAACAAGGCGCAGATCTACCACTACTTCAGCAGCAAGGACGGCCTGTTCGACGCGGTCTTCGACGCCATGTGCCGCGAGACCGTGGACGCCGTGCCGATCGACCCGGCCGACCTGCCCGAGTACGCGGGCCGGCTCTTCGACTCGTACGAGGCGCGGCCGTGGGTGCAGCGCCTCGCGACCTGGTACCGGCTGGAGCGGTCCGGCACCGGCGCCCCGATTCCGGTGGTCATGCAGAGCAACGCCGCCAAGATCGAGGCGGTCGCGGGCGCGCAGCGCGACGGCCTGCTGCCCACCCGGTTCAGCGCGGAGGAACTGCTCGGCCTGGTGCTGCACCTGTCCGGCTTCTGGAGTTCCAACACCCCGGAGCTCGACGCCAGCCTGGCGGGGGGCGGGACGGCACGCCGGCGCAAGGTGGTCACCGACGCGGTGGCGGCGCTGATCGCGGGGTGAGCCCGCGGCGGTCGGCCCTTGTTGCGGCGGTCGACGGTGGCTGCGGCTGCGGCTGCGGCTGCGGCTGCGGGCGTACGGGGCGTACGGGGCGCGGGCGTACGAGGCGTACGGGGGCTCGGGTGGGGGCTCGCGCATGGCCTTTCGGCGGGCGGGAGTTGGGAACCGGCCACAGTCGTACTCGCGGGTAGATTTTCCGCCCGCCGTGCCTACGATGGCCGTATGACACTGACTGCGGCCCGGCACTGCAACAGCGCGCTCAACCCGTTGCACTCGCTGATCTACTTCGCGCCCGAGGCGGAGCGGGAGTTCACCGCGATCGGCCTGGAACCGGGCGGTATGGCGTACCTCGCGAGCCGGTCGGCGGCCATGGGCGCCGTGGGCGCGGGCGTCGTGGCGGCCACCTTCTACAACTTCAACCGCGCGCTGATCGCCCGGCACATCCCCCGGGCGTGGCAGGCCGCCGCGCCGGCGGCCGTGCTGGACGCGCGGTGGCGGGCGGTGGAGGCCGCGCTGCGCCGGGTGCTCGGCGAGGACGCCGCCGACGACCCCGAGGTCGCCGAGGCCGCCGCGCTGGCGACGACCGCCACCGAGGCGTGCGCCGCCCCCGGCCGCCCGCTGTACGCCGCCCACGCCGATCTGGACGCGCCGAAGGCGCCGCAGCTGGCGTTGTGGCACTGCGCCGCGCTGCTGCGCGAGCACCGCGGCGACGGCCACATCGCCGCGCTGGCCGGCGCCGGACTCGACGGGATCGAGGCGCTGATCACCCACACCGCGACCGGCCAGGGCATGACCCGGGAGTTCGCGTGCGCCAGCCGCGGCTGGAGCCGGCAGGAGTGGACCGCCGGCTGCGAGCGGCTGCGCGAGCGCGGCCTGCTCGACGCCGACGACGCCCTCACCCCGGCGGGCACCGCGCTGCGCCACGACATCGAGGAGACCACCGACCGGCTGGCCGCCGACCCCTACCGCCACCTCGGCGAGACCGGCACGGCCCGACTCACCGAGATCGGCGCCCGCCTGACCCGTACGGCCGTGGCGAACGGCGCCTTCCCGGCAGGCGTCTTCGCCACGAGGGGCTGACCCGTCACGCCGTCGGGCCGGCCCCTCACGCCGTCCCGACGGCCGCGCGGCCGCTCAGCGGCTCGGCGCGGCCATGGCGGCGGGGCGGTCCCGGTTCCGCGCTCAGCCCTTGACGGAGCCGGAGTTGGCGCCGCGCACGAAGTGGCGCTGGAAGACGAAGAACAGGACGGCCACCGGGATCGTGGCGAGCAGGGCCGCGGTGAGCTTCAGCGGGTACTGGGTGCCGGCGCTGAGGCTGCCGGAGACGAACCGCGCCAGGCCGGTGGTCAGGGTCTCGTACTGGGGGGACTGGGTGGCCACGAGGAAGTGGGTGAACTCGTTCCAGGACGACTGGAAGGAGAGGATGGTCAGGGTGATCAGGGCCGGGCGGGCCATCGGCAGCACCACCGACCAGAAGGTGCGGAAGACCCCGGCGCCGTCGATCCGCGCGGCCTCCTCGACCTCCTTGGGCACGGACAGGAAGAACTGCCGCATGATGAACACCCCTGCGGCGTCGACCAGCAGGGGCACGATCATGCCCGCGTAGGTGTCGAACATGCCCAGCTGGTTGAGGACCAGGAACTTCGGGATGAGCAGCACCACGCCGGGCACCGACATCACCGTCAGCAGGCCGTTGAAGAGCAGGTTGCGGCCGCGGAAGTCCAGCCGGGCCAGCGCGTATCCGGCGAGGGAGTCGAAGAACACCCGGCCGCCGGTGATGAAGACGGTGACCAGCACGGAGTTGCCCAGCCAGCGCGTGAACGGGATCGACTCGCCCCCGCCGAACCCGAACAGCCGCCGGTAGGAGTCCAGCGTGAAGGGGTCGGGCAGCAGCGACAGCGGGTGGGCCGCCGCGTCGGGGTCGGTCTTGAACGACGTCACGAGCTGGATCACGAACGGCAGGACGTACACCACGCCCAGCAGCCCGGCCACGCCCAGCACCAGGACGGTGCTCACCGAGCGCCGCGGCCGCGGTGCGGCGCGCTCGGCGTGCTCGGGGTTCCGGGCGTTCGCAGGACCCTCGGCGTGCTCGGGATTCCTTCGGATGATGCTCATCGGTTCCTCCCGAGGAGTCGGCGGGCACGGCCCGGGTGCTCACCGCGCTCCCGCAGCAGCACCCGCTGCACCAGCGTCATCAGCATGATGATCGCCAGCAGGATGAACGCGATCGCGGCCGCGTGGCCGTAGTCGCTGTCCTGGAAACCGGAGGTGTACGACAGGTAGGCGGGCGTGAGGGTGGTGTTGCCGGGGGCGCCCTGGCTCATCACGTACACGGCGTCGAAGACCTGCCAGGTGCCGATCAGCCCGAGGGTGAGCACCAGGAAGATCACCGGGCGCAGCGCGGGCAGGGTGACGTGGCGCAGCGACTGCCAGCGGCTGGCGCCGTCCACCCGGGCCTGCTCCTCCAGTTCGGCGGGCACGTCCTGGAGCGCGGCGAGGAACATCAGCATGAAGGTGCCCGAGGTGGTCCACACCGCCAGCACGATGATCGTGCACATCGCGATGGACGGCCCGGCCAGCCAGTCCCACCAGGACAGCCCGAGCACGCTGTGCGCGGCGAGCGCGTGCACCGGCTTGTTCGGGTCGACCAGGCCGAGCCCGCCGAGCACCGTCCAGACCAGGCCGTGCGCGTCGGTGAACCACTTGGGCCCGGTGATGCCCACCCACTTCAGCAGCGCGTTGACCGCGCCGCTGCCCTGGAAGAGGAAGAGGAAGACGGTGGAGATCGCGATGGAGCTGGTGACGGACGGGAAGAAGAACGCCGTGCGCAGCGGCCCCTTGCGCTTGAGCCGGCGGCTGTTGACCGCCAGCGCCAGGCCCAGTGCCAGCACGGTCTGGAGCGGCACCACCAGCACCACGTAGTAGAGGTTGTTGCGCAGCGAGATCATGAAGAGCTGGTGGTTGAGCCCGCCGCTGCTGCCGAACAGGTCGGTGTAGTTGCGTACGCCGACGAAGTCGGCCGCCGAGCTGAACGGGTTGGACTGGCCGTCCCAGTGCAGCAGGCTGACCCACAGCGCCATCAGGATCGGGAGCAGCAGGAAAAGCCCGAGCACGATCACCATCGGGCTGACGAACAGCCAGCCCCAGCGGCCGTGTCGCCGGCTCATGAGGCTGCCCCGGGTCCGGCCCGCCTTCCCCGCTCTGCCCGCCTTCCCGGCCGGCGCCTTCCCTGCTCCCGGTCCGGCCGGTTCCTTCTCGCCGCCCGGTCCGTTCGGCCCCGTCCGGCGAACCGCGGGCAGTGCGACGGCTGCCGCGCCGCCCTGCTGCTCCTTGCGCATGTTCCTTCCCTTCACACTGCCCGCTGATCGGGTGCTGCCGGTCGATCGGACCGTTCGATGCCGCCTACGGCCGGCTGCCGCCGGCGTCGGGGATCAGCCGCCCGACTTGAGCGCCGCCGTGCCGTTCTTCTGCAGGCTGGACAGGATCGTCTTCGGGTCGGCGGTGGCCAGCCCGCTCAGATCGGTGTCGAACTGCGCGAGCACCTTCGAGAACCCGGGGATCGTCACCGGCCCCTGCCCGTAGGACGCGCCGTCGGCGAACGCCTTGTTCGCGGGGTACTTCTGGCTGTACGCGGCCAGGGCGCTGGTCCGGGAGGGCAGCACGCCGTAGGCGCCGGCGAAGGACAGCTCCTGCGGCACGGCGGTGAACGCCTTCACCAGGTCGACCGCCGCGTCGTGGTGGGCGCTCTTGTTGGCGACGCCCCAGCAGGTGCTGAACGACAGCGTGCCCTTGCCCGCCGGGCCGTCAGGCAGCGACAGCACCTTGTACCCGACCTTCGGGTAGTCCGACTGCATCGCGCCGGTCAGCCAGTTGCCCTCGATGGTCATCGCGGCCTTCTGGGTGCCCAGCGCCTCGCCGCCCCAGCCGGTGTCGACCTGCTTGGGGAACTTCAGCGCACCTTCCTTCAGCAGCTTCTTGACGTACGTCAGTGCCTCGACGTTCGCGGCGCTGTCGGCGGTCATCGCGGTCTGCCCGGGGTTGGTGATCCAGCCGCCGGCCTGCTTCATGAAGACGCCCAGCTCGTTGTAGGACGCGTCCACCACCAGCCCGGTCGTCTTGGAGCTGGTGAGCTTCTTCGCGACCTTCTCCAGCTGTGGCCAGGTGGTGGGGTAGTCGGCCGCGGTCAGGCCGGCCTTCTTCCACATGTCCGTGTTGATCGCCAGCGCCAGCGTCGAGGTGTCCTTGGGCGCGCAGACGAACTTGCCGTTGTAGGAGAAGGACTTCCGCAGCGAGTCGGAGAAGTCGTCCTGGTACGAGAGCTGGTCGCCGTACGGGTACAGCGAGTTGCCCTTGGCGTAGTTGGCGAAGGTGTTGGAGCCGACGTAGAAGACGTCCGGCGGCTTGCCGCCCGCCAGGGCCTGGCCGAGCTGCTGGTCGAGGTTCTGCGCCGGGGTCACCGTGACGGTGTTGCCGGTCTTCTTCGCCCAGGCGGCGGCCGCCGCCTTCACGGCGTTGGTCTCGGCGTCACCGGACGAGCCGATCATCACCGTGAGGTGCTGCTTACCTCCGCTGTCCTGCTTGCTGCTGGAGTCGCTGCCGAAATTCGACGAGCAACCGGCCAGCAGGAGGGCGCCGCACAAGGCGGCGGGGGCGGCTCTGCGTACGTTCATCATCTCTCCGAGGCTGTACGGATAGCGGTGTGCGGGTGCGAAAGCGAAAGCGGGTGGGGGCCCGGCCCGGGGCCCGGCCCGGGGGCGGGGCCGGGGGTCATTCCGGGTCCGGGCGGGGGGCCGGGTGCGCGTCCGGGCGGGGGTCCGGGTGCGGCTCCGGCCGCTCCGACCGCTCGCCCGGGTGCGGCGCGGAACTCTCCCGGGCCACCAGTTCCGGTGCGAGCAGAAGCTGTTGCGGATCGGCCCGCGGGTTCTCGATCCGGTTCACCAGCAGCCGGGTGCAGGCCCGTCCGACCTCCTCCAGCGGCTGGTGCAGGCTGCTCAGGCTCGGCGAGAGCAGCGCGGCGGCCGGCGAGTCGTCGAAGCCGACCACGGCCACGTCGGTGCCGGGGGTACGGCCGCGCTCGCGCAGCGCCCGGTAGACACCCAGCGCGAGGGTGTCGCTGACCGCGACCACGGCGGTGACGCCGTTGCCGTTGTCCAGCAGCGGGGCCACGGCCTCCTGGGCCGCCTTCGCGTCGTCCTCGGCGAACCGCCGCAGGCCGCGTACCGGTAGGTCGTGCCGTTCCATCGCCTCGCGCCAGCCGCGGGCCCGGTCGTCGCCGACGCCGGAACCGCGCGGCCAGCCGAGCAGGCCGATCCGGCGGTGCCCGGCGGCGACCAGGTGGTCCACCGCCTCGGACGTGCCGTGCGCGCCGTCGACGTCGACCCAGTCGCCGGCGTCACGGGCGGCCCAGGAGCGGCCGAACGCCACGTACGGGATCTCCCACTTGGCCAGCCAGCCCGGCCGGCGGTCGCCCCGGTGGGTGTTGCTGAGCACGAACGCGTCCACCGAGTGGTCGCGCACGAGCTGGTCGTAGCGCTCCTGCTCGTCCTCGGTACCGAACGGCGCGGCGAAGAGCAGCACCCGGTAACCGGCCCGGTCGGCCGAGTCCGACAGCGCGTGCAGGAAGCGGTCGGCCACGAACGTGGAGATGGTCGGCGGGGTCGGGGCGAGGCCGTAGCCGATCAGCCGGCTGGAGCGGGTGCGCAGCGAGCGGGCGGCCTGGCTCGGCCGGTAGTCGAGGTCCGCGATCGCCCGGCGGACCCGCTCCAGGGTCTCGCCGGCCAGCAGGCCGGGGGAGTTCAGCGCATTGGAAACGGTCTGCGCCGACACCCCGGCCCGCTGCGCCACCATGGCCAGCGTTACCGGCTTGCCCCCGTTGCCACCTGCGGCTTTGCCACGCGCCACCTACGGCCTCCCTCGTTCTCCGAAGTCCCCGCGGCACCACGTTACCGACGCAGCGCTGCGTTTGATGGAACGATAAAATCCCCTTCAGGTGCTGGTTGGCAAGGGGTAAGGTGCTATTTGATCGATCCAAACGATGATCAACGCATCGGTCCCACCATCGACCAACCGTCGTCACGACGAGAGGCACAGCACCGTGAACATGGCTGTCCAGGGGCGCTCCGCCGCCGAACCCCCGTCTTCCGCGGGTGCAGCAGAAGGGCTCCAGCCGTTCCTGCACGACGCCTGTACGACCGTGTACGCGCCGAGCCTGGCGCTCTCCCGTCGCAGCGGTGATCTGGCCGGCGGCGCGGACGGCTTCTTCCACGGTGACCGGCGCGCGCTGTCCCGCCTTGAGGTGCGCTTCGAGACGGACGCGGACGGGGGCGGGGGCGCCGGTACGGATGGGGACGCGGGCGCCGTGCCGGTGCTGCTGGCGCCGCTCGGACACACGCTGCGGGCGGCCGACGAGACCGGCTACCGCGCGGTGCTGCGCGGTGTGGGCGAGGTCACGGCCGACCCGGCGGTCACGCTCCATCGGGTCCGACGCTTGACGCCCGGCCGGTTGCGGGAGACGCTGCGGATCACGAACTCCGGTGCCCTGCACGTCTCACTGACCATGGTGGTGGCCGCGGGCACCGACCTGGCGCGGATGGACGACGTCAAGAGCGGCCGCTTCCCGCGGCCCTGGCCCGCGGCGGCGGCCTCCGCCGAGCACTTCGGACCCCACGACCCCGGTGGCCGCGGCGACTCCGGCACGTCCGGCGGCACCGGCGCACCTGACAGCGTCGAGACCGCCGCGGACGACGCGGACGCCGCGGCCACCGGTCTGATCTGGCAGGACGAGGACGGGCTGCGGGTGGTGCTTCGCCCGCTCACGGGCCCCGCCGGAGCCTCAGCCGACGCCGGAGCCGCAGCCGACGCCGACGGCACCGACCCGGACCCGGGTGCCGCGCCGGCCACCCTCGCCGGCGCCCCGGCCGTCCGCCCCGAGGACGGCGAGCTGCGCTACCGCGTCGCGCTCGCCCCCGGCGCCTCCTGGCAGGCCGTCCTCGAATGCACCGTGCACGACCCGCTGCCCGCGCCCTTCCCGGCCCCCGCCCCCGGCAGCGTGGACTGGCCGCACCCCCGCCTCGCCTCCGCCGACCAGCGGCTGGACCGGCTCGTGGCGCGCTCGGTCGGCGACCTGGAACGGCTGCTGCTCACCGACCCCGACCACCCCGGCGACACCTTCCTCGCCGCCGGCTCCCCCTGGTTCCTCACCCTCTTCGGGCGCGACTCGCTCTGGGCCGCCCGCATGCTGCTGCCGCTCGGCACCGAGCTGGCCGCGGGCACCCTGCGCACCCTGGCCCGCCGCCAGGGCACCCGCGTCGACCCGCACACCGAGGAGCAGCCCGGCAAGATCCTGCACGAGGTGCGCCGCGAGCCGCTGCGGCTGGCCGACTCCCGCGCGCTGCCCGCCGTCTACTACGGCACCGTGGACGCCACCCCGCTGTGGATCACGCTGCTGCACGACGCGTGGCGCTGGGGCATGCCCGCCGCCGAGGTCGCCGAGCTGCTGCCGCACGCCGAGGCCGGGCTGGAGTGGCTGGCCCGCTACGGCGACGCGGACGGCGACGGCCTGCTGGAGTACGTCGACAGCACCGGCAGCGGCCTGGCCAACCAGGGCTGGAAGGACTCCGGCGACTCCATCCGCTGGCGCGACGGACGGCTCGCCGCGCCGCCCATCGCCCTGTGCGAGGTCCAGGCGTACGCCTACGAGGCCGCCCTCGCCGGCGCCGCCCTGCTGCGCGCCTTCGACCGGCCCGGCGCGGACCGCTGGGAGGAGTGGGCGGCCACCGTCCGGCGCCGCTTCCGGGAGAGCTTCTGGGTCTCCGACGCGCTCGGCAGCTACCCGGCGGTCGCGCTCGACGTGGACAAGCGCCCGGTCGACTCCGCCACCTCCGCCTTCGGGCACCTGCTCGGCACCGGGCTGCTGGACCACGAGGAGAGCGCGCTGCTCGCCGACCGGCTGGCCGGGCCCGACCTCGACTGCGGCTTCGGAGTGCGCACCCTCAGCAGCCGCAACGCCGGCTTCAACCCGCTTGGCTACCACGTCGGTTCGGTGTGGCCGCACGACACGGCGATAGCGGTGCACGGCCTGGTCAGGGCCGGCTTCCCGGCCCAGGCGGTACCGCTGGCCAAGGGCATCGTCGCCGCCTCGGTCGGCTTCGAGGCCCGCCTGCCCGAGCTGTACGGCGGGCACGGCAGCGGCTACGACGAGGCCCCCGCCCCCTACCCCGCCGCCTGCCGCCCCCAGGCGTGGTCGGCCGCCGCCGGCGTGCTGCTGCTCCAGGCCGCGCTCGGGCTGTCGGCCGACGTGCCCGGCGGCCGGCTGCGGATCGACCCCGCCGCCGGTGCGTTCGGCCCGCTGCACGTCAGCGGACTGCGGGTGGCCGGCGCCCCGCTCTCGGTACGGCTCGACGCCGACGGGCGCGCCGAGGTCACCGCCCCGGACAGCCTCACGCTGGAAGGCGCCCACCGGGTGGCCCCCCGGTCCTGACGCCCTGCCGCACCCCGACCCCGCCCCACGGAGGAGGACAGCCCCGTGCCCGAGACCGACCTGCCGCTCGACGAACTGCGCCGCTACCTGCCGGACCGTCAGGAGCCGCCGGACTTCGACGCGTTCTGGGCCACCACGCTCGCCGAGGCCCGCAGCCACGACCGCCCGGCCGAGTTCACGCCGTACGACGCCCGGCTGAGCGAGGTGCGCGTCTACGACGTGCGCTTCCCCGGGTACGGCGGCGACCCGGTGGCCGGCTGGCTGCTGGTGCCCGCCGCCGCCCGCACGCCCCGCCCCTGCGTCGTCGGCTACCTCGGCTACGGCGGCGGGCGCGGCTTCCCGTACGAGTGGCTGACCTGGCCCGCCGCCGGCTACGTCCACCTGCTGATGGACACCCGCGGGCAGGGCGGCTCGCTCCAGCCCGGCGCGACCGGCGACCCGCACGGCAGCGCCGGCTCCTCCTCACCCGGCATGGTCACCCGCGGCATCCAGCGCCCGGAGGACTACTACTACCGCCGGGTGTTCACCGACGCGGTCCGCGCCGTGGACGCCGCGCGCGCCCACCCGGCGGTCGACCGGGAACGGGTGGTGGTGGCCGGCGGCAGCCAGGGCGGCGGCATCGCGCTCGCGGCCGCCGCACTGGCCGACGGGGTACGGGCCGCCGTCATCGACCAGCCGTCGCTGTGCCACTACCGGCGGGCGCTGTCCGTCGTGGAGGGCAACGCCTACCGCGAGATCTGGACCTATCTGCGCACCCACCGCGACCAGGTGGAGCAGGTCTTCGACACCCTGTCCTACTTCGACGGCGTCAACTTCGCCGCCCGCGCCACCGCGCCCGCGCTCTTCGCGGTCGGCCTGATGGACGACATCTGCCCTCCCTCGACGGTCTTCGCCGCCCACAACCACTACGCGGGGCCGAAGGACATCCGGGTCTGGCCGTACAACCGTCACGAAGGCGGCGGGCAGCACCAGGTGGTCCACCAGCTCGACTTCCTGCGGTCGGTGCTGGGCGAGGTCGGCTGACCCAGGCGCCAGGCGCCAGGCGGTCGCGCCGCCCGGCGGAGGGGTCAGTCCGCCGCCGGACAGGTGCCGGAGCGGGGCGGCCGCAGTCGTATGAGGAAGCGGGTCACGGCCGCCGCCACGCAGCCGTGGGAGGTGTCCACGCCGTGGCCCGCCGCGTCCACGGTGACCATCGCCGCGCGGTGGCCGAAGGCGCGGAGGGTCTGGCGCGGGGCGGCGGGGCCGGCGCCGCGCAGGCACCCCGCGGCGAGTAACAGGGCGAGGGCGCCGGCCGTGCGCCCCCGCGGGCGGCGCGCCCGCAGCGGGGCAGCCGGAGAGAGCATCGCCGGAGAGGTCGTCGGGGCGGTCATCGCGCCACAGCCGTCTGCACGCGGCCCAGCAGCACCAGGCGCTGCACGCTGAGCACGATCCCGAAGTAGAGCAGGACGCTGGCCGAGCCGAGGCCCGAGCTGATCACGTCGTCGATCAGCAGGTGGAGCCCTATGCCGACGATCCAGAGCACCGCGGTGAGCGGGCCGCCCTTGCGGAGGGTCTGGCCGCCCTCCTGCCACACGGTGAGGGCGAAACCGCGGACGGCGGCGAGCGCCACCCCGATCGCCAGGCTCAGCGCCAGCAGCGAGACGTCCCGGCCGGACAGGCTGTGCTTCGAGGTGAAGGAGACGGTCTCGATCACGCCCACCACGATCAGGACGAAGCCGAGCCGGGACCTCTCGCGCACCGGGCGCGTGGACAGCTGCCGGCTCAGCAGCCAGACCAGGACCACCACGGCGACGGCCACATTGATCAGACCGTTGGAACCCACGGGTCAACCCGCCCTTCGACAGTCAGCGGAAGGAGAACGCCTTCCATGCTGCCGATTCGCCCCCGCGAGCGGACCAACCCACGGGTTGAACCTGGCTGAACCCGGGTGGAGATCCGCGTTCCACCCCCGGGTGGAGAGAACGGCTCGGGCTACGTCCGCGCCTGTGCCACCGCGGCACGGTGGCGGGCCTGGCGCCGGGCCTGCCACAGGCAGGACGCCACGACCACGACCGGCCACACCGCCTGCACCGAGGTCACGACGCGCTCGGCGACACCCGCCGCGCCGTCGCTCTCCACCTCGAACAGGAACCAGGCCGCCCCCACCCACATCAGCGCGCTGACCACCACCGACGGCACGAACCGCAGACCCCATGGCGCGCGCCGGCCGCGGCGGGTGGCGAAGACCGGCCACAGCGCCAGAAGGGTGAATCCGACGCCGACCACGGCACCGTGCGACATCGAGCCGCCGGTGCGCGGCGCGGGGAACACCGTCAGCAGGATCGCCGCCACCCCGCCGCCGGCCAGACAGAGCCGTCCGGAGAGTTTGGCGGCGCGCAACCCCCACGCGGTCGCCATGTAGCAGGTTCCGACGGCGATCAGCGTGCCGGTCAGCACCAGGTATCCGCGATGGTTACCGGCGGCGAGCACGCTGATCGTCTGCGTGACAGGGTTGTATCCCGGCTCTTCCAGGAGTGTGGCCGTGGTGAATCCCACGACCAGCAGAACAGGGGCACAGCTCGACGAGATCAGCGCCCACCAAGCCACAAGTCGCATTAGTCCATGATAAAACCGTCACATCGCACGCGCGCATCCTGCGAGTTCCGCGCGGTGCCGGATCGAACGTTTCCAGCCGCGCCGCACGCGCGTTCGCCGCGCATGTGGCGAGCGGCCCCGCGCCCTCCTGACGTGGCACCGTCCGCCCTCCCGACGTGCGGCATGCACGTTCCGCGAACGCGGCCCCGCCCTCCGTCCTCCCGGCACGCACCCCTCCGTCCTCCCGGCGCGCACTCGGCGCTCCCCCGTATACGGACCGACCCTCCGCCGCGGGGCGAAAAGCCGCGCATGCACGGCCTTTCCGGGACATCCGGCGGCGGTCGTCGTGACGATCTCGAAGAGTTTCTGGTGAAGCGTCAGTCGGCCGCATATTCTCCGGGTGCCACTGGCGGCCGGGAGAGGCCGCCACGTTCGTCACGGGAGACTGCATGGCCGTCCACGAGCACGAGGTCGATCGGCGCACGCTGTTCAAGGTCGGCCTGGGAGGGGCCGTGGCCGCCGTCGTCGGCACCGAACTGGCCTTCCCCGGCGCCGCGCACGCCGCGGGCGCCGCGCCCGAGACGCCCTCGGCGGAGTTCCCCTGGATCATCGACTGCGACACCTGGGGCGCCCGCCCGCCGTCGAGCCCGATCCAGATCACCGGCAACGCCACCAACAAGATCATCCTGCACCACATGGCGTTCCCGAACGTGACCGACTACTCGCGTGACCACGCGATCCAGTTGGCCAAGGACTGCCAGAACCTGCACATGGACACCAACGGCTGGGCGGACACCGGCCAGCACTTCACCGTCAGCCGCGGCGGATACGTGCTGGAGGGCCGGCACCAGAGCCTCTCGACGCTGGAGACCGGCGAGCACCAGGTGATCGCCGCGCACTGCCCGGGCGAGAACGGCAACGCGATCGGCATCGAGAACGAGGGCACGTACATCACCGAGACCCCGCCCGAGGCGCTGCTGGACTCGCTGGTGGAGCTGTGCGTCGCGGTGTGCCGGCAGTTCGGCCTGAACGCCTGGGACATCTTCGGGCACTGGGACTTCTACACCACGGACTGCCCCGGCATCGCGTTCTACGCGCAGTTCCCGATGGTCCGCAGGCGCGTCCTGGAGGCGATGCACACCCCGCACGCGCAGATCCCGGCCCGCCGCTGGCCGGACATCTGGCGGTTCGTCGACGGACCGGTGGTCGAGGTCGCGCAGTACCTCCTCGACAACGCCGGCTACGCCCTGGCCACCGACGGCAACTTCGGCCTCGACATGAACGACGCGGTCGCGGACTTCCAGACCACGCACGGCATACCGGTCACCGCGGACTGCACCTTCGACGCCACCACCTGGGAGGCACTCGCCCCTCGCCTCGACAAGCACGCCACCGGACTCCCCGTCAGCGCGCTCCAGTTGATGCTGAGCCGCAAGGGCTACGGCGACGTCACCGTCAGCGGCGCCTACGACCACGCGACGATGAAGGCCGTGCAGGGCATGCAGCGCCTGCACGGCCTCACCCCTGACGGCAAGGTGGACCTGAGCACGTGGTGCGCCGTCGTCGGCGGCTCGGTGCGCGAGGCGTTCGACTGCTAACGCCCGGCTGACCGGCCGGCCATGGCGCCCGCACCGGCCCCCGCGCCCGTACCCGCACTGGCCCCCGCGCCTGCCCCCGCACCCGCGCCTGCCCCGGCACCCGCGCCTGCCCCCGTACCCGCGCCCGCTGCCGCTCCCGGCAGCGGCGCGGGGCGGAAGAGGCCGCCGCGGGCACTGTTCGCGGCGGTCCGGGCGGCGACGGTGAGCCAGGCGGCGACGAGGAGGACGTAGAGCGCGACCGCCGCCGTCTTCAGGGGCGTCGAACCGAGGTGGACGGCGAGCGCGCTGGTGCCGGTGACGCAGGTGCCGACCGGGAAGGTGAAGCTCCACCAGGTCAGCGAGAAGGGCAGGCCAGTGCGGAAGGTGCGCACCGTGACGCTCGCGGCCAGCGCGAGCCACATCATGGCGAAGCCCCAGGCGGGGATGCCGTAGAGGAAGCCGAACGCCTCCGCCGCGCCGGCGTACGGGCGGGGCAGGGCGAGGTGCGCGACGTTGCCGAGCAGGTTGGCGGCGGTGACGGACTGGCCGAGCGGGCCGAGCACGATCCACAGGGTGGGGACCATGGCGGCCGGGCCGACCGAGTGGTGGACCAGCCGCCCCCAGATCTGGGTGATGATCACCACGCTCGCGAAGAGGCTGATGCCGAACATCGCGTAACAGCCCAGCAGCAGCGTCAACCGGCCCTGGCCGGGCGCGAGATGGGGGACGAGCGCCGCGCCGGTGGCGGCCGAGACCATGGGCGGCACCACCGGCATCAGCCAGCCGCCGAACGCGGAGTCGGCGGACGCCTTGCCGCCGGTCATCACCCGGTACGGAATCCACACCGCGGTGACCAGCCCGAGCGCGGTGCCCGCGGACCACAGCACGACGTCGACGACGACGGCCGTGTGCAGCCCGATCCAGTCCTGCCCGAGGGAGAGCGTGCCCGCGCCCACGGTGAGCAGCGCCATCGGCGGGGCGCCCCAGAAGTACGCCATCACCGGGTGGTGCGCGTGTCCCCTGGCCTGCTCGCGGTGCCGGGTCCAGTGCACGGCCCAGGCCGCGGTGAGCGCCACCAGCAGGAACGCGGCGAGCGCCCAGACGACGGTGGCGGCCGTCCGCAGCCCCGGCGCGTGCACCGGCAGCGTCGCCGCCGCGTTCGCGGTGATGCCGGTGCCCATGACCGAGGCGTACCAGTTCGGGCCGAGGTGCCGGAACAGGTCGGACGGGTGGTCGAGTTCGCGCAGCAGGCCCCAGGGAAGGCGGTGCGCCGGCCGGGGTCCGCCGGATCGCGGCGATGCGGCGAGCGAGGTGGTCATGTCCCCACCTTCGGGCCGGGCCGGGACCGCCGGTAGGGAGCAATACGGCATGGCGCCATAGACTCGACTTATGCCTTTGACCAGCCGGGTGAGCGACCTGGGCCCGTTCGACCTGCTGCTGTCCGTGGCGCGCCTGGGCAGCCTGGGCGCCGCGGCGCGCGAGCACGGCATCAGCCAGCCCGCGGCCAGCTCCCGGATCAGGTACCTGGAGCGGCGTACGGGGGTCACGCTGCTGGAGCGCTCGCCGCAGGGCTCGCGGCTGACCGCGCAGGGCTCGCTGGTCGCCGACTGGGCGCGTACGGCGCTCGACGCGGCCGCCGCGCTGGAGGCCGGCCTCACCTCGCTGCACCTCAGCGCCGAGGCGCGGCTGCCGGTGGCCGCGAGCATGACGATCGCCGAGTACCTGCTGCCGCACTGGCTGGTGCGTTTCCACGCGGCGGTCGAGGGCACCGCTGTCGCGCTGACCACCGGGAACTCCGACGAGGTGGCCGCGGCCGTGCTGAGCGGCGCCGCGGTGATCGGGTTCGTGGAGGGCCCGGCGGTTCCGCGCGGGATCACCGCGGACCCGGTCGGGCGGGACGAGCTGACCGTGATCGTGCACCCGGAGCACCCGTGGGCCCGCCGCCGGCCGCCGGCCGCCGTCACCCCGGACGAGCTGGCCGCGACCTCCCTGGTCAGCCGCGAGCACGGTTCCGGAACCCGGCTCTACCTGGAGCGCGCGCTGCGGGCCAGGACCTCCCGCCCGCTGGCCGCGCCGGTCATCGAGGTCTCGTCCACCACCGCGATCAAGACGGCGGTGGCCGAGGGGGTGGCGCCGGCCGTGCTCAGCTCGCTCGCGGTCGAGCGGGACCTCGCGGCCGGCACCGTCGTCGCGGTCCCGGTCGACGGGCTCGACCTGACCCGCACGCTGCGGGTGGTGCACCGCACCGGCCAGGAGTTCTCCGGCGCCGCCCGCGAACTCGCCGCCATCGCCCGCCGCTGGGCGCCCCCGGCGCCGCGCTGAGGGCTCGGCCGTGCGCGCGGTTCGGCCGCGTGGAGGGCTCGGCCGTGCACACGGTTCGGCCGCGTCGCGGGCTCAGTCGTGCGCGCCCGCGACCGAGGGGAGGCCGTCGGCGACGGTTCCCCCTTCGGAGGTCCACACCGCCTCCATGTCCTGGTCGGTGGACGCGGCGGCGTCCGGGCCCTCCGTCCCGTGGCCCGCCTCTGCCATCAACTGGCTCGCCGTCATGGGCCGTTGCGGGTCGGAGGTGGCCGCCATCAGCCGGTCGGCCGTGTCGGGGTCGGTCTCCGGGGGGATCACCAGGAGGTCCCAGCGGCCCACCTGGTAGGAGAGCAACATCACGCTGTGCGGGTCCTGTTGCTCAGCGAACCAACCGACCTTCACCACGTGCCCCGGCACCGGGACCTTGTGCGGGACGATCGGCCAGTAGGTCGGGTTGACGGTGACCCGGGTGATCCGGTCCCATCGCGCGTCGAGGGCCTCGATCAGCCCGGGGAGTTCCGCCGTCAGGTCGCGGGAGTAGGGCCACCAGGCGCCGTCGAGCAGGGCGCGGGCGGAGCCGGGCCGGGCCAGTGCCAGGCGCAGCGCGGGACCCGCGGACCGCTCGGCGGTCGGCCGGTCGGAGGCCGGGCCGGGAGCGGCCGGGTCGGGAGTCGTCGTGCCGTCGTGGGAGTTCCGCATGGTCGGAGTGAGCGTGTGCATGGCGCGAACCTTGGTCCGGGACGGTGCTGGACCGGTCCCGGCGTCGTCGATCGCCGAAAACGACACAAGCGTGGTCGCCCGTGCGCGAAATACCCTCGGTGGCTCAACCCTACTCTTCGGCCGGTCCGGGAGCCGGTGCCGTCATGCAGCCGCTGTCATGCAGCCGCCGTCATACGGCCGCCGTTCACGCGGCGCGCGCGGCCGGTCCGGGCACGGGGACCGCGGCGGGCTCGTCGAGAAGGAGGGCGGCCGACCCGGTCAGCGCGAACACCCGCGCCACCGCGGGCGCCGGGTGGTGCAAGCGCAGCACCCCGCCTGCCTCGGTGGTGCGCAGCGCGACGGCCAGGAAGGCGTTGATGCCGCTGCAGTCGCAGAAGCTGACGGCGGTGAGGTCGACGTCGATGGTGCGTATGCCGTCGAGCAGGCACCGTCCCAGGGTTTCGCGTATCAGCGGTGCCGAGTCGAGGTCCACCTCGCCGGTGAGCGTGATCATCGCGCGGTTCTCCGTGTCGTGGCGGTGGGCGTGGAGCGCGTGCGGCAGGGACATGATGTGCCTCGGTTCACGGGACCGCCCCGGGCTGTCCGGGTGCGGTCGTACGTCGGCAGGCGGCGGAGGGGCGAGGTGCCGTTCCGGCGGCTCGTGGGCGACGGACGTCGGGTCGGCGGGGAAGCGCGGGTTCCTCGGAAGGGTGTGGCGCCGGCGGACCGGAGGACCGGTGCGCGTCGACGGGCATCCGTACGCGGAACACGTACGGGAGGGCGTTTGCCGCCGGGGTCCAGGACGTCGTAGAAGCAGCATAGCCCGTGTGGCGCAAGCCGGCGTGGTGGCGTCCGGCGGGCGCCGGCGGCGTACGGCGTCTGGCGTGCGGCGGGCGTTCGCGGTGCGCGACAGGCGTCGGCGGCGCATGGCGTGCGGCGTATGGCGGGCCCGGCGTACGGCCCGTGCCGTCAGTCCAACGTCGCCAGGTGGTCGGCCGTCCCGCCGCGCCACTCGATGAGCAGGATCGTCGCGTCGTCGGTGGTGACTCCGCCGCGGGCCTGCTTGAGCGTGTGCGAGAGGTCCTGCACCATCGGCCGGACCCGGTGGTGCCGCAGGCTCACCTCGGAGATCACCGAGGTGAGCTGGTCGAGTCCGAACTCCTTCCCGCCCGAGCGGTGTTCCTCGACGAGACCGTCGGTGAAGCACAGCACGCGGTCGCCCTTGCGCAGCGTCTGCTCGCTGACCACGGGTTCCTGGCCGCCGAAGCCCACCGGGAGCGTGGTGGTGCCGTGCAACTGCCGGATGTCGTCGTGGCCGCGGATCAGCAGCGGCCACGGATGGCCGGCGTTGACCCACCGCAGCCGTCCGGTCCTGACGTCGAGCTGCATCATCTGGGCCGTGACGAACTGCTCGGGCCCGAACTGCGCGGCGATCACCTCGTCCATGTAGGCGTAGATCCCGGACAGGCCGACGCCGCTCCGGCGGGAGTGCCGGTAGGCGCCGATCGCGGCAGTGGCCATCACGGCGGCGCTCAGGCCGTGCCCCATCGCGTCGATCATGGCGACGTGCAGGACGTCCTCGTTGAGGGCGTAGTCGAAGCTGTCGCCCGCGACGTCGTAGGCGGGTTCGAGGATGCCCGCCAGCTCGACCTGGGGCACCGCCATGCGCAGCGGCGGCAGCAGGGACCACTGGATCTCGGCGGCCACGCTCATCGGGGCCCGGCGCCGGGTCAGGGTGAAGACGTCGGTGTAGCTGTCCTTGGTCACCACCATGTCGGCGACCAGGCCCGCCAGCCGGCGCAGCAGCCGGCGGTCGTCGTCGTCCACGACGTCCAGGGTCACGGCCATGACGCCCACCTGGTCGCTGCCGTCCAGCAGCGGCAGGAACATCCGTGTCCCGCCGTCCTGGTCGACCTCGATCGTCTTCGCCTCCAGGAAGGCCGTGCCCGCGTGCGACCCGGACACCGGCTGGGGCTCCTCGACGAAGAGCCGCCGGCCGCGCAGCGGCATGAGCATCAACTGCTCGTAGTCCTGGAGCAGGACCGACACGTCGCGCCCGCCGATGCGGGTGACCTCCTCCGCGACGAGCGGGGCGATCAGCTCGGGCGGCATCTCGTGCGCCCGGTCCAGCAGGAGGCCCAGCAGGCGCTCCCCGAACCCCTCGGACCGATCGACCGTCATACCGCGGGGCTGCCGCCGGTGTTCTTCCACACCCCTGCATAGCATGGGAAAAGGCGCCAACACGGTGAAGCGCACCGATTCACGGCGATACGGGCGCCGGGGCCGGTCGCGCCGCCGGGCGGGCGAAGGTCAGCGCAGCGTCTCCGCGGTGCCGGTCTCGGCGTCGACGGCCACCCGCAGCGGCAACGACCTCCGGTTCCAGGCGTCGCTGGCGGGCGCGCGGAAGGTGAAGACGAGCGACGGCCGGGACCCGGTCGCGGTCTGTACGTCCTGCACGGCGGGTCCGGTGACGGTCCACCCCGCGTTCTTCGAGCCGCCCTCGGTGAAGTGCGCAACGGCTGTACGGCGTGCCTCGTCGGTTTCCATGCTCGCCATGGTCGCACCTGCGGGCCCCGGCGGACGGCCCTGTACGTTAGGTCGCGGATGGTGGCGGGCGGAGCGACGGAGGCGGAATGCGGCAGGGGCGAGTACCGCAGGGGCCGGTGCGGGGGCGCGGCCGGGACCTGGGGGTGTCCGTACGCCCGCGCGTCGCGGCCGACCTCGAAGGCTGCGCGAGGGTGCTCGCGGCGGTGCACCGGCAGGACGGCTACCCGGTGAACTGGCCCGCCGAACCCGCGGGTTGGCTGTCGCCGTCCACGCTGCTCGCCGCCTGGGTGGCCGAACTGGACGGCGCCGTCGCCGGCCACGTGGTGCTCTCCCGCAGCGGCCCGGACGACCTCGCGCCGGCGCTGTGGGCGGCGGAGGCGGGCGCGGAGGCGGGCCAGGCCGCCGTCGTCAACCGGCTCTTCGTGGCACCGGCCGCGCGTGGCCACCGGATCGGCGCGCGCCTGATGGCCGAGGCGACCCGGGCAGCCCACGACCTCGGTCTGCACCCGGTGCTCGACGTCGTGGCCACCGACACGGCCGCCGCCGCCCTCTACGAACGGCTCGGCTGGCGCCTGCTGGCCACCACCGAGCAGCGCTGGAGCCCCGAACAGACCGTGTCCGTACGGTCGTACGCGGCTCCCGCCGTGCCTCCGCCCGACTGACCGGGGCCGCCCCGGCCGGAGCCGCCGCGCCGCTACTTCAGGCCGGTGGTCGCGACCCCCTGCACGATCTGCCGCTGGAAGACCAGGAAGACGGCGATCAGCGGGAGGAAGCCGAGCACGGAGGACGCCATCACCTCGGCGTACTGGATGTTGCTCGGGTTGACCAGCGATGCCAGACCGACCGGCACCGTCTGGGACTTGGTCTGGCTGAGCACCAGCAGCGGCCAGAGGAAGGCGTTCCAGGAGCTGATGAAGGTGAGGATGGCGACGGTGGCGACCGCCGGGCGGGAGATCGGCAGGCAGACGGACCGGTAGATCCGCCACCAGCTCGCCCCGTCCAGCCGGGCGGCCTCGATCAGCGGCGTCGGGATGCCCTGGAAGAAGGAGTGGAAGACGAAGACCGAGACCGGGGCGGCGACCGACGGGAGCACCAACGCCCAGTAGGTGCCCAGCAGATGGAGCGAGCGGTACTCGATGAACTGCGGCAGCACCAGCCCCTCGGTGGGCAGCATCAGCCCGGCGACCACCAGCGCCATCACCACGTTGCGCCCGGGGAACTTCAGCAGCGCCAGCGCGAAGCCGGCCATCGAGCAGAACGTCACGGTGAACAGCACCGCGAGCGCGGCGATCACCAGGCTGTTGAGGTACCAGTAGCCGAGCGGGTAGTTGTCCCACGCGTAGGAGTAGGCGTGGAAGGACCAGCCGCCCGCGAACGGCGAGGTGGGCTTGGCGGTGATCGACCCGTCCGAGCGCAGCGAGGTGATCAGCGCCCACACCAGCGGCACCAGCCAGATCAGCGCGAACAGCGTCACGCACACCGCGCACAGCCGGTTGAAGAGCTTCGCTCCGTTGGAGCGGTCCGCGATCGCCGCCGGCGCCGGGGTGCGGCGCCGCCGCACGGGGGCAAGGGTGGTCATGAGGTCCTCCGTTCGGCCCGCGGTGCCGGCCGTTCGGCGGCCCGTTCGGCGACGGTCGTACGGCGGTGGCGCAGCCCGTACCAGACCGCCGAGATCGCGACGATGATGACGAAATAGACCATGGTGGCGGCGGCGCCGTAGCCGCCGCGGTACGACGTGAACCCGGTGTCGTAGATGTACTCGATGACCGGCCGGGTGGACTGGTTCGGGCCGCCGCCCAGCAGCAGGTAGATCTGGTCGAACACCTTGAGCGAGGCCAGGATCTGCAGGATGAGCACCAGGCTGGTGGTGCGGCCGAGCAGCGGCACGGTCAGGAAGCGGATCTGCTGCCACGGGCTCGCGCCGTCGATGGCGGCGGCCTCGTACACCTCGGGCGGCACGTCCTGGATGGCCGCGGTGTAGAGGACGAAGTTGAAGCCGAAGGTCCACCACAGGGTCATCAGCACCACGGCGGTCCAGCCGCCCGAGGTGGAGCCGATGAAGTCCGGCGAGGTCAGCCCGACCGCGCTGAAGAGCTTGGGGACCAGCCCGACCTGCGGGGTGTACATCCACAGGAAGACCAGCACGACCACCGACGACGGCACGACGTAGGGCGCGAAGAACGCCAGCCGGTAGAAGACGGTGCCGCGCCTGATCCGGGAGGCGAGGACGGCGAAGGCGAGGGCGAGCACCACCAGCAGCGGCGTGGTCAGCAAGGTGAACAGCACCGAGTGCCACATCGCCGACCAGAAGAGCGAATCCTCCAGCACGGCACGGTAGTTGGCCAGGCCCACCCAGCCGCCCAGGCCGCTCTTGACGGTCGTGGTGTTGAAGAAGCTCACCACGACGCCGACCAGCAGCGGGCCGATCATGAACAGCAGGTAGATGATCAGGAAGGGGGAGCTGAGCAGCAGCCCGGCCCGCCGGTCGGAACGCGGCGCGCGCTCCCGGTCCGTGCGCAGCGTGACGCGGCTGGTGGGCCGCTCGGCGGGCCGCTCAGAGGCGATGGTCGTCATGGTGGCGGCCTCCTATCCGATGGTGACCGGCGGTCGGGCGGTGGTGTAGCGCTTCAGGTCCGAACGCAGCCGGGAGACGCCCGACTTGGGGCTGAGCCGCCCGGCGATGACCTCGATGACGGTCGATCCCACCGTGGTCTGGAAGTCCGAGCCGGCGCCGGTGTACCAGGCGACCGGGTCGTACACCGCGTTGAACGCGGCCTGCACGTAGTTGCGTTGCGGGGTCTGGTCGAGGAAGGCCGTGCTGCGCTGGGTGGACAGCCAGGCCGGCACATGGCCGCCGTGCGCCCAGATCGCGCTGTTGTCGAGCAGGCTCTTGATGAACAGCGCCGCGTGCGCGGTGCGCGCCGAGGACCGCTTGCCGCTGCGCGGGATCACCAGCGAGTGCGAGTCGGCGTAGGCGACCGGCTTGGGGCCGAGCAGCGCGGGGAAGGGCACCACGTTGAAGTGGAAGCCCTTGACCCCGCGGTAGGTGGGGATCTGCCACTCGCCGTCGAAGAGGAAGCCCGCCTTGCCGGTGGAGAACAGGGCGTTCACCCCTGAGCCGGTCAGGCTCTTGGGCATCAGGCCGCCCGCGGTCAGGCTCTGCATGAACGCGAACGTCGACCGCGCCGCGTCGTCGTCCACGTCGACCTTGGTGCCCGCGTCCGTGACGACCGGACCGGCGATGCCGGAGTAGATCATGCTGAAGTAGCGCCAGCAGGTTGACGGGTCGGCGGTGGTCGACATCACCGCGCCGTACTGCGCGCCGGCGTCCTTCATCGCCCGGAGCGCGTCGGTGAACGCGGCCCCGTCCTTCATCGGCTTCAGGCCGTCGCCGGCCGCGTCGAGCAGCCCGGCCTTGCGCGCCAGGTCGGTGTTGTAGAAGAGCACGAACGGGTGGGTGTCCAGCGGCACCGCGTACACGGTGCCGTCCACGGTGGCCTTCCTCCACGCGGCGGGCGTGAACTTGTCCGCGGTGATGCCGAGTTCGCCGACGCCCGCGTCCTGCACCGGTTCCAGCAGCCCGGCCGCGGCCAGCAGCGGCAGCCGGGACAGGTGCGCGATGCCGACGTCGGGCGGGGTGCCGCTCGCCGTCGCCAGCGCCAGCTTCGTGTAGTACGGGTTCCCCCACCCCAGGATGGTCGCCTCGACCGACAGCCCCGGGTGGGCCTTGCGGAACGCGTTCTCCATCAGCACCATGTTGGCACCGTCACCACCGGTGAACAGGTTCCAGAAGATGACGTCCGCGGTGTCCGGCTGCGTGCCGGCCAGACCCGTGGCCAACGGGGAAGAGCACGCCGCGAGTCCTCCGGACAGGGCCAGCCCTCCACCGAGCGCCAGGAACCGGCGGCGCCCCAACGCTCCGCTCATGGGCGTATTCACCTCGTTAATTCGATGTGAACTCGATGCCGGAGACCTTGGCATAGGATTTGCAACGTTGCAATAGATCGGCGGCAAGTCCCTTCGAGGGCGAGGCGGGACATACCCGGAGGTCGGTGACGTACGGCAGGCCCGCGCCGCCGCGCGCCCGGTCCGGGACGGGCGCGGGAACGGTGGACCGGTGCACACCGGGCCGGCGCGGAGGCCGGGTACGGGCGCGCGCGGGGGCGGGGCGGGGGAAGAGCGGGCGCCGCCGCCGCGGGGTGCCGCTCCGGGGCCGGGGCCGCGCCAGTTCGCTTCCGGCGCGCGCTACTTCGCGGTCGGCGGACGCTACTTCGCGGTCGGCGGGCGCTGCGAGGACTCGCGGACCACGAGCCGGAACGGGGTCGCCTCCGAGGCGCCCGCCCAGTGCTGGGCGCCCTCCGAGGTGTCCTCCCCGGCGCCCTCCCGGCAGCCGGAGTCCCCGCCGTCCGCCGCGTCGTCGCAGGTCACACCGGTGGTGTCGGGGCCGGAGCCGGTGCCGGTTCCGGTGCGGGTGCCGGTGTCGCCCGGCCGGCCGGCGCCTCGGGTCTGCGCGTCCAGCAGGCTGAGCGCGCGTTCGGCGATCACGTCCAGGTCGGGTGCGATCGAGGTGAGCGGGGGGTGCGTGTACGCGCACTCGGGGATGTCGTCCACGCCCACCACCGCGACCTCGTCCGGCACCCGCACCCCCGAGGCGTCGAGCGCGCGCAACGCGCCCACCGCGAGCGCGTCGTTGAAGGCGAAGATCGCGTCGGGCAGCGGCCCGCTGCCCTCCAGCAGCCGCCGGACGGTCGCGTAGCCGTGCGCCCTGGTCCAGTCCGCGACCGGCTCGACCAGCCAGTTCACCCGCCGCACGCCGGCCGCGGAGAGCGCCTGCTGGTAGCCCTCGGCGCGCTGCCGGCCGTTCTCGCTGCCGTTCAGGCCGAGCGCGACGATCCGCCGGCAGCCCTGCGCGAGCAGGTGCTCCACGGCGGTGCGGGCGGCCGCCACGTTGTCGATGCCGACCCGCGGCAGGTGGTCGCCGACATTGTGCTCACCCAGCATGACCAGCGGAAAGTCCGGTCCGGTGGGCGGGACGTCGGCGGCCGGCACGGTGAGCGCGCTGAACAGCACGCCGTCGGCGACGTTGGTCAGGCCGCCCGCCAGGATGCGCCGCTCGACCTCGCGGTCGCCCCCGGTCGACTCCACGAGCACGGTGATCCCGCGCCGGGCCGCGGCCTGGATGACGGCCTGCGCGAGCGCGGCGAAGTACGGCTCCACCACGAACGGCACGGCCAGCGCGACGAACCCGGTGCGGCCCGAACGCAGGCCGCGCGCGAGGTAGTCCATCTTGTAGCCCAGCTCGTCCAGCGAGCGCTGCACCCGGGCCCGGGTCGCCTCGCTGACGTGCGTGTATCCGCTGACCACGTTGGACACGGTCCGCACCGACACACCGGCGTGCTCGGCGACGTCGCGCATCCTCACTCTGGCCACCGGGCGTTCCCCTCTGGTCGGAACGGTCGGGTCCGCTCGGGATGCTGCCTCTTGCATCGATGCAAATTATCGCCCAAGCTGGACGCCGACCTTGATCACACGAATCTTACGACCCCAGGTCGTGACGACGCCCGTTGCCGGGCAGGCAGAAGGAGGAGCCGTGAGGGCGAGCGAGCAGGACGGGTCGTATCCGCGGCCGATGCTATGCCGGGAGCAGTGGAGCAGTCTGGACGGCGAGTGGGACTTCGGGTATGACGACGCGGGGGTCGGCGAGCGCGAGTCCTGGTTCGCGACCGGCGGTCCGGCGGCGGGCGGTCCGGCGGCGGGCGGTCCGGGCGACGGCGCCGCCCCGTTCGACCGGCGGATCACCGTGCCGTTCCCGCCGGAGGCGCCGGCCTCCGGTGTCGGCGAGACCGGGCGGCACCCGGTCGTCTGGTACCGGCGCCGGGTCCCGCACGCGGTCCTCGTGCCGGACGGCCCGGCCGAAGGCGCCGCGGACCGGCGGGCGTTGATCCACTTCGGCGCCGTGGACCACCGCGCGCGGGTGTGGCTCGACGGGCGGCTGGTGGCCGAACACGTCGGCGGGCAGGCGCCGTTCACCGCCGACGTGACCGACGCGCTGCGGCCCGGCGCCGCCGAGCACGTCCTGGTGGTCCGGGCCGAGGACGACCCGGTCGAGCTCGCGCAACCGCGCGGCAAGCAGGACTGGCAGGAGCGGCCGCACGCGGTCTGGTACGAGCGGACCACCGGCATCTGGCAGAGCGTGTGGACCGAGTCGGTGCCCGCGCGGCACATCGCCGAGCTGGCGTGGACCACCGACCCCGCGCGCGGCGTGACCGCCGAAGTGACCCTCGCCCGCCCGCCGGCCACCCCGCTCGCCGTGGACGTGGTGATCCGCCGCGGCGACCAGGTGCTCGCCGAGACCTCGGCCGTGCTCCGGGGCCGCCGGGCCCGGATCGACGTGGAGATTCCCGCGCTGCGCAACGGCATCGACCGGGAGCAGCTGGTGTGGCGCCCGGAGCACCCGGTGCTGCTGGACGCCCGGGTCACCGTGCGCGATCCGGGCGAGGCCGGGGCCGGGGCCGGGGCCGGTGCCGGGGCGGGCGCCTCGGCCGGGGCCGTCGTGGACCAGGTGGACAGCTACGTCGGGGTGCGCTCCGTCGGCGTCGGGCGCGGCGCCTTCCTCCTCAACGGCCACCCCTACTACGTGCGTTCGGTGCTCAACCAGGGCTACCGCCCGCGCACCCTGCTGGCCAACGCCGGCACCGGGGAACTGCGCCGCGAGGTCGAGCTGACCAAGGCGATGGGCTTCAACGCCACCCGGATACACCAGAAGGCCGAGGACCCGCGGTTCCTGTTCTGGGCCGACCGGCTCGGCCTGCTGGTGTGGGGCGAGACCGCCGCGACGTACGACTTCTGCGGCGAGGCCGTCGAGACGCTGACCCGGGAGTGGCTGGACCTGGTCCACCGCGACCGCAGCCACCCGAGCGTGGTCACCTGGGTCCCGATCAACGAGAGCTGGGGCATCACCGACCTGGCCCGCGATCCCGCGCAGCGCCACTTCTCGGTCGCGCTCGCCAACCTCACCCGCGCCCTCGACCCGACCCGGCCGGTCGTCTCCAACGAGGGCTGGGAGCACGCCGACAGCGACATCCTCGGCGTGCACGACTACACCGCGGACCCGGCCCGGCTGACCGCGCGCTACGGCGACGCCGCCGCCTTCGACGCGGTGCTGGCCGGCCCGGGCCCGTCCGGCCGTGCCCTCTCGCTCACCGCGGCGCAGGCCGAACGGTTCGCCGCGGGCGACGCCCCGCTGATGGTCACCGAGTTCGGCGGGCTGTCGCTGCGCGCCGACGAGGGCGACTTCGCGTACACGTACACCAGCTCCGACACCCAGTACGCGGCGCTGCTGCGGGAGATGTTCGGCGCGCTTCTGCGCAGCCCGCTCGTCGCGGGCTTCTGCTACACGCAGTTCATGGACACCGCCCAGGAGACCAACGGGCTGCTCTTCGACGACGGCACCCCGAAGCTGCCGCTGGAGTCCATCAGCGAGATCGTCACCGGGACGAAGGGGGGCGGCTCCGCGCCGGGCGACTCCGAGTGACGGCCGGCGTCGCCCCGGGCCCGGTCGTGCCGGGGCCGGGGCGACGCCATGCCCGCGACGGTCGGGTCCGCCTGGGGCGCGTCCGCGCGGGGTTCCGCGCGCGGCGGCTCCGCCGGGGTCAGGCCCGCGGGGGCAGCGTGTAGAAGGGGACTTCCTGGTACGCGGCGAGGTTCGGGTCGTCCGCGGAGACCCGGCTCGGGGCGGCCGGGCAGAGCAGCCGTACGCCCTGGGCGCGTTCCTGCCGGGCGACCCACCGGGCCTGGCTCAGCATGCCCGCGCCGACACCGCTGAGCACGAGCCCCGCGGGGATGCCGGTGGTGTACGCGATGAGCAGCCCGACGCCGATCGACACGATCACCGTGGAGGTCATCGGGCGGGTGACGCGTTCGAAGGTCTCCTCCGGCGCGGTCACCACGGACTCGTCGGGCGCCGGTACCGCCGCCTCCAACCGGGTCCGGTACCAGGCGCGCCGCGGCCCGGCGGACCACGCGCAGGGTATGGCGAACAGCAGCGCCCCGATCACGGCCACCACCGCGCCGCTCAGCCCCTTGGTGTGCCCGAGCAGCACGGGCAGCGCCCCGGCCGCACCGGTCAGCACCGCGAGCGAGCCCAGTGCCCGGGCCGATCCGACGACGCCGACCAGGTCAGGTTTGCTGCTCACGCGTACTCTCCTCCGTCCGACTGTTCGATTCCCCGAAGGATCGTAACCGGACAGCGCCGCCGGACGCGGAGAGCCGAGCGTGCGGGGCTCGGTGCCAAGGCCGGCGGGAGCGGGTGTCGGAGCTGCCGGGGGCGGGCGTCGGAGCCGAGGGGGAGCGGGCGTCGGAGCTGGTGGGGGTGGTTGTCAGGGCCGGCGGGAGCGGGCGAAGGCGGTCACGAAGCGGCGTTGCCACGGCGTCTCGACGGCCCGGCGGGAGTAGTGCGCGCGGACGTAGCCGACGGCTTCGTCGCCGGGGACGCCGTCGAGCGCCGCGAGGCAGGCCAGCGCGGTGCCGGTGCGCCCGAACCCGCCCCCGCAGGCGATCTCCACGCGTGCGTCCTCCGCCCGCCGCCACAGCTCGGCCAGTGCCTCGGCGAACGCCGTACGGTCCGACGGCAGCCGGAAGTCCGGCCAGCGCACCCACCGCGCCTCCCACTCCACCGGCGGCGGCCGGCGCCCGAGCAGATGGACGGCGAAGTCCGGCGGCGGCCCCTCGGGCAGCGCGTTGCGCAGCCCCCGGCCGCGCACCAGCCGCCCGGACGGCAGCCTCAGCACGCCGGTGGCCGCCGGCTCCCACGTACCGCTCATCCGCCGAGGGTAGCCGCCGCGGCCCCGGCCAAGGACGGTCTCCGAACAGTTCGGTGACCGATGTATGCTCGGCCGTATGACGACGCGTGCGGGGACCCGGCCGGTGGACGGGCGTACGCGCTGGCCGGCGCTGCTGCTGCACGAGCGGGCCCGGCCGGACGCGGTGCGCGGCCGCCCGTACGCATGGCGGCTGGCCGTCGCGACCGTCTGCTTCGGCGCGTTCATGGGGCAGCTCGACGCGAGCATCGTGACGCTCACCTACGGCGGGCTGCGGCAGCGGTTCGACGCCTCGCCGGCCGCCGTGGAGTGGGTGTCCCTGGCCTATCTGCTGGTGCTGATCGCCCTGCTGGTGCCGGCCGGACGGCTGTCGGACGCGCACGGGCGCAAGCTGCTCTACCTCTACGGGTTCGCCGTGTTCACGGCGGCCTCGGCGGTGTGCGGGCTGGCCCCCTCGCTGCTGATGCTGGTGGTGTTCCGCGGTGTGCAGGCGGTGGGTGCCGCGCTGATGCAGGCCAACAGCGTGGCGCTGGTGACCACGAGCGCGCCGCGCGAGCGGATGCGGGCCGCGCTGGGCGTGCAGGCGGCGGCCCAGGCGCTGGGCCTGGCGCTGGGGCCCACGGTCGGCGGCGTGCTGGTCTCGACGCTGGGCTGGCGCTGGGTGTTCGGGGTGAACGTCCCGATCGGCGTGCTCGCGCTGGTCGCCGGGCACTACCTGCTGCCGCGGACCAGGGAGCGGCGCGGCAGCGGCGGTTTCGACTGGCCCGGGCTCGCGCTGCTCGCCGCCGCGACGGGCGGCGGCCTGCTGGGGGTGTCGGCGGCCTCGGGCCTGCCGGTGCCGGGCTGGGCGGTCGTGGCGCTGTTCGCGGTGGCGGCAGCGGCGGGCTGGGGATTCGTGGTGCGGCAGGGCCGGGCGCGTACCCCGCTGCTCGACCTCGCGCTGGTCCGCGGCCGTACGGTCTCCCTCGGGCTGGTCGGCGCGCTCAGCGGGTATCTGGTGCTCTTCGGGCCCCTGGTGCTGGTGCCCGTCGTGCTCACCGGGTCCGGCTCGTCCGAGCTGATCACCGGGCTGGTGCTCACCGCGCTCCCGGCCGGGTTCGCGGCCGCCGCGACCGGCGGCGACCGGGTCCTGCCGCGCGGGCTGTCCGACCGCGGCCGGTGCGTGCTGGGCGCGGGCGTGCTGACCGCCGCGACGGCCGCGCTGCTGGTGGTTCCGCTGACCGCGGGCCTGCTGGCCGTGGTGCTCGCCGTCGTCGGCCTGGGTCTGGGCACCTTCACCCCGGCGAACAACGCGATGATCATGGCGGCCATCCCGCGCCGGTCCTCCGGCACCGGCGGCGGCCTGGTCAACATGGCGCGCGGGCTGGGCACCGCACTCGGCGTCGCCCTGGTCACCCTCGCGCTGCACCTCGGCGAGCGGTACGGCCCCGCGGGCGGCGCCCTCGCCGGCGGTACGGGCGCGGCGCGCTGGGCGGCGGCGGTCCTGGTGGCGGCCGCGGCGGTGGCGGTGGCCGCCGCGTGGTTCGGCCCGCGGCCGCCGGGCCGGCGCCCGGACGGAAACGGAAACGAGGCCGGGGATGCGGACGGGGCGCGCGGCGGTTCCGCTTGCGCGGGGAGGGCGCCGGGCGAGGGCGCGCCGCGGCGCTGAGGAGTGGCGGGCGGCGGTTCCGGCCGGGCGCGCGGGTGCGGCGCGCCGGGCGCCGTACCCGGGTGTGCCGATGGCGTGCTTCCTTCCGGGCACGGCGATCCGAACCACCGGCCCGCGCCGTAGGCTTGGGCCATGTCGTCGCAGCCGACCCCCGAACTCGCCGCGTCCGGTGACGCCTCGGACGCCCGCCGGCTCACCGAGGCCGTGACGCGGCTGCGCCGCGCCCTGCGGGCGTCGATCCGCACCGACTACCCGTGGGAGACCCTGCCGATGGCGCAGGTCGAACTCCTCCAGGTGCTGGCCGAGCGCTCGCCGGCCCGGGTCAGCGAGTTGGCCACCCGGCAGCGGCTGGCGAACAGCACGGTCAGCGGCCTGGTCGGCCAGATGATCACGTCCGGCCTGGTCACCCGGGACGTCGACCCCGGCGAGCGGCGCGCCGCCGCCGTCGCGCTCACCGACGCCGGCCGCGAGCAGCTCGCCGCGTGGACCCGGGCCCACGAGCGGCGGCTCGACAGCGCGCTCGGCGCCCTCGACGACGCCGACCGCGACGCCGTACGCGCCGCGCTCCCCGCCCTGTTCCGCCTGGTCGACCACCTCAACGACGACCCGTCCTGAAGGGCGGCGGAGCGCCGAACGCCCAGGTCAGCTCCGTAGGACGATCTGCCAGACGATGGCCAGCCGGGGCGCCTCCAGCACCACCCAGTGGAAGGCCATCCCGGGCAGCAGCTCCGCGCGCCGCCCCACCCCGTCGGGCGTGCCCGCGCCCTGGGCGGAGGCGTCCGCCAGCCGGTCCAGCGCCTCGTGGATCTCGCGCTGCCGATCGGCGTCGTAGGTGCTCAGCTCCATCGAGACCTCGGCCGTGGTCGTCACCCTCAAGCCGCTCACGCGTCCACCTCTTCGTCCTGGTTCCGGGTTCCGCTTCGGCCGCGGCGGCCGGGCGGGCTGCTGCGGAACCGTCTGCCCTTGATCGCTCGCCGCAGCCGTACGTCTCCGCGCGTCCTCGTGCGCTCCTCGTCCCGGCGATCCCTTCCCCGATCCCGCGCACCCCTCCCACCCTGCTTGCCGTTCCGGCAACGAAGCTTGGCGTTACGGCAGAGGGCGACCCATGCTCGGCGGTGCACCGGAAGCGGTGCTCGCGACAGGGAGAGGAGCCGTCCGGATGGGCGAGGTGGCATCGGCGGAGGAGTACTGGGACGAGCGGTACGGCGGCACGGAACGGATCTGGAGCGGCCGGCCCAACGTGGCGCTGGTCCGCGAGGTGACCGGACTGGCGCCGGGTACGGCACTCGACCTGGGGTGCGGGGAGGGCGGGGACGCGATCTGGCTGGCCGGGCAGGGCTGGCGGGTGGTCGGGACGGACGTCTCCCGGCGGGCGCTGGAGCGCGCGGCCGGCCACGCCGAGCGGGCCGGGGTGGCCGACCGGGTGGAGTGGCGCCGGCACGACCTGGCCGTGGACTTCCCGGCCGGCCGCTTCGACCTGGTGTCCGCGCACTTCCTGCACTCACCGGTCGAGATGCCGCGCGAGGAGATCCTCCGGTCGGCGGCGGCCGCGGTGGCCCCCGGCGGGGTGCTGCTGGTCGTCGGGCACGCGGGCTGGCCCGCGGGGGACGAACCCCCGGACCTCGACGTGCACTTCCCCACCCCGGAGGAGGTCCACGCGAGCCTGGAGCTGCCGCCCGGCGGGTGGGAACTCCTGGTCGCCACCGAGTACGAGCGCGAGTTCACCGACCCCGAGGGCCGTACCCGGATGCGCCGCGACAACACGCTGAAGCTCCGCCGCGCGGCCGCGCTCACCTCCTCCTGAGGCCGGCCGGCGATCCGCGGGAGCGCCCGTACCCGCCCCCGGCGGCCCCGCGGCGGTCAGGACGACCGGTGCGGCGACAGCCGGTACAGGGCGGCGGCCCCGCCGTCGAGGGTGAGGGAGAGGTCCGCCGGGCGGCTCGCCCGCGGATAGGTCGCGGTGGACGGGTCGAAGCGGGAGACCGCCTCCACCGTCGACGCGTTCAGGCCGATCCGTAGGGTGGCCGACGAGTCCGGGTCGCGGTTGACGACGAGCAGGTGGCGGGTGCCGTCGTCGGTGGCGCCCTTGAAGACGCCGAGGATCGCCGGGTCGCCGGTGGCGCTCGTGAGGTGCGCGCCGGGCGCGAACGGCGTGGTGCCGGTCGGCGCCGGGGCGTCGTTGAGGTGCTGCACGGACTCCGAGACGAGCGGCTTGAGTTGGCGGCCGACCGGCTGGAGCCAGCCGGTGTTCAGCGCGGTGGCGGCGTCGTAGAGCGGGGTGCGCTCGCCGTCGGCGGTGATCAGGGCCTGGGTGTAGCCCTCGCCGCGGGCCGGGTCGGGGGTCCAGTAGGTGAAGTACTGGATGCCCTTGCAGCCGTACGCCAGGCTCACGTTCACCTGCCAGGACATCTGCGCGGCCGTCGGCGTGACATGACCGTTGAAGCCGGCGGACTGGATGTACGTCCAGGCCGGGACGCCCGCCGCCATCGCGGCCTTGCGGACGATCGCCCAGGTCTCGAAGTAGTCCGTGTCCAGGCCCTCGGTGAGGAACGGGTAGCGGTCGAAGGAGATCAGTGCGGGCTTGACCGTGTCGAGGTAGCTCTGCACGAAGCGGGTGTAGTGCGCGCCGTTGCCGCGGTTGATGTTGGCGTACGGCAGCAGGCCGGGGGTGGCCGTGCGGACGATGCCGGTCAGCGCGCCGACGGTGGGGAAGCGGTCGGTGCCGGGCTCGTCGTAGAGGCTGAGTCCGGCGAACGACGGGTGGCGCGCGTAGCTGCCGGTGGCCGACCGTATCCACTCGGTGGCGTCGGCGGTGGTGATCGAGGTCGGCACGCTGCGGTCGTCCGTGACGGTCATGTGCTGCGCGACCACGCTCACCCGCGGGTCCCCTGCGACCAGCACCTTCAGGCCCACCTGGTCGGCCATGCCCAGCGCCTGGTTCGCGCTGGCCTCGTCGAGCTGGTAGTTGCCGGTGATCAGGAAGGTGAAGCCCGCGTCGGTGATCTCCCGGTAGCGGGCGAGGGTGGTCTGGTACGGGTGCGGCGGCCAGTACAGGCCGATCGGGAAGTCCGGCCCGCCGGTGAGCGGCAGGTCGGCGGCGGGCGCGGGCGCCGCGCTGTCCGACGTGTTGGTCGCCGCGACCACCCGTCCCACCGTGGCGGCGCCGGCGGCGAGCACCCCGGCCCCCATGCCGGCCGCCTGAAGCAGCGCCCGGCGGTTCAGGCCGCGCGACGCACCGGGCCCCGAGGGCGCCGGAATTCTCCGTTCCGACACGGTCGCTCCCTCCGGGGCCCTCGTCGGGGGCCCGTTTCGTACCTTCTGGCCTCCAGGCAAAGTACGACACTAGGGGCACGTCTCCCTATAGCCGGTCGAAACTCCCCGCCTCCCCGCGGTGAAGACCGGGTGCCGCCCGGGGCGCGCAAATCCCGGGCCCCGCCTGCCGATCCGGCCCCCGATCGCCGCCGGGCGCCCGGGGCCCACGTGAGCGATCCCACACCACCGCGGGCCCGCCCCGCGGCGGCGGCTCCGGCGGGGCGCCGCGTGGGCGCAGAGTGAGGGGTCGGGCGCTGTTGGTGAAGGGGGTCCGGTGGTTCAGGGGAATGATGCCCAGGGCGTCAGTCGTCGATGCCGGAGCGCTCGACACCCGCCACGATGTGCCGCTGGAGCAGCAGGAAGACCAGCAGCAGCGGCAGGATCGACACCGCCGACGCGGCGAACAGCTCGTGGATGTTGACCACTTGGGCGGTGGTCAGGGTGGACAGCGCGACCTGGACGGTCCACGTCGACTGGTCCTGCCCGATCACCAGCGGCCACAGGAAGGAGTTCCAGGCGCCGATGAAGACGATCGTGGCGACCGCCGCGAAGACCGGCCGCGAGTTGGGCACCACGATCCGCCAGTACGTCCGCCAGTAGCCCAGCCCGTCCACCTTCGCGGCGTCCTCCAACTCGCCGGGGAAGCCGAGGAAGTACTGCCGGAAGACGAAGCAGGCGAACGCGGAGAAGAGCGTCGGGATGATCAGGCCGCGCAGCGTGGAGATCCAGCCGAGCGAGGAGACCAGCACGAAGCTCGGCAGGAAGGTGACGGCCGCCGGCACCATCATGGTGCCGAGGATCGCGTAGAAGACCTGGTCGGCGTACCGGTAGGGGATACGGGCCAGGCCGTAGCCGGCCAGCGACGCCAGCAGCACCGTGCCGACGGTGGTGGTGACCGCGATCAGCGCCGAGGTGAGCAGCGCGTGGGCCATCGGCAGCGCCGGGTCGTCGAAGACCTCGGTGACGTTGGACCAGTGCAGGTGGGCCGGGAAGAAGGTCCACTCCGGCGAGGTGATGTCCTGCTCGGTGGACAGCCCGTTGCGCACCAGCAGGTAGAAGGGGATCAGGAAGAGCAGCGCGAGCACCACCAGCAGCACCACGCGTATCGCGCGCCCGAGGGCGAGCAGGGCCTTGTCCACGTCAGTCCTCCCTCCTGCCCAGCCCGAACCAGCGCGCCTGGCCGACGGTGACCACCGCGATGATCAGCGCGAGGATCACCGCGCCCGCGCTGCCCTCACCGAGGTTCTGCCCCTGCCCGAGCGCGAGGTAGTAGAGGTAGACCAGCGGCGGCCGGGCGTAGGGCGGGTAGCCGCGGGAGTCGCTGAGCAGGTTGTAGAACTCGTCGAACGCCTGGAACGCGTTGATGACCAGCAGCAGCGCCACCGCCACGGAGGTGGCCCGCAGCTGCGGGAAGGTGATGTGCCGGAAGACCTGCCAGCCGGGCCGCGCGCCGTCCACGGCGGCCGCCTCGTACAGCGGCGCCGGGATGCGTTGCAGGCCGGCCAGGAAGAGCACCATGTAGAAGCCGGCCTGTAGCCACAGCCGCACGGTCACGATCACCAGCCAGTACCACGGCGGGTGGGTGGTGGACAGCCACGCGACCTGGTCGGCGCCGAACCAGCCGAGCACGGTGTTGGCCAGGCCGAACCGCACCCCGTTGAAGATCGACATCTTCCAGATCAGCGCGGCCACCACGTAGGAGCAGGCGGTCGGCAGGAAGAACACCGAGCGGAAGAACGCCCGGGCGTATCGCAGCCGGTTGACCATCAGCGCCAGGCCCAGCGACAGCGCGAAGGTGGCGGGCACGATCAGCAGCGCGAACAGCCCGAACGTGCCCAGGCTGTCGGTGAACGCCCGGTCGCGGAGCATCGACGCGTAGTTGTCCAGGCCCACGAAGTGGTGCGGGGAGACCGTGTTGTGCGCGTCGAAGAAGCTCAGGTACACGCTCCACAGCAGCGGAACGTAGGTGAACAGCGCCAGCCCGGCGGCGAACGGTCCGACGAACGCCCAGAACCACAGCGTGCGGTGCCTCACGGCTTCTTCCGCACCCGCTGGAGCTCCGCGGCGGTCGTGCGGACCACCGCCTTCAGCTCCGAGCCGGGGTCCGCGCCGTCCTTGATGATGCGGCTCAGCGCGTCCTGGTACGAGGTCTGGCTGGCCGGCGTCCACAACAGCGGCTGGGCGTAGCCGTGGTCCGTGGTGTACGACACGGCGTCGGCCGCCGCGCCCTGGCGCAGCTTGGCCGCCTTCCTCGCCAGCGAGATCCGGGCCGGGATGTGGAAGCCGTAGGAGAGCGCGAAGTCCTCCTGGTAGTCGGTGCGGTCGACCCACAGCCACTTCACGTACGCCTTGGCATCGGCCTGGTGCTTGCCGCGCGCGTTGACGGCCGAGCCGTACGCGCCGACCGGCACCGTGGGCTTGCCTGCCGCGCCGTCCGCGGGGAACGGCAGCACCCCGAAGTCGTCACCGAGCGCCTTCTGGACCGCGGGCAGCGCCCACAGCCCGGACCACTGCATCGCGGTGAGCCCCTGGACGAAGGCCGACGGGTCGGACCAGTCGGCCGGCGCGCCCAGCAGCAGCGACTTGTCGGCGTACAGGTGGTGGAACTTGCCGAGGGTGCGGGCGGCGGCCGGGTCGTCGAAGCCGACCTGGCCGCCCGCGGTGACCAGGCTCAACCCGGCGGCGTATAGCGGGGTGCCGCCCAGCACCCCGGCGCCGCCGTCGTTGCCGAGGAACAGGCCCTTGACCTTCTTCGTGGTCAAGGCGCCGGCCGCGTCGATCAGTTCGTCCAGGCTGGTCGGCGGCTGGACGTGCGCGTCGGCGAGCAGGCTCTTGCGGTAGTAGAGCATCTGCATGTCGATGACCTGGGGGACGCCCCAGATCTTCCCGTCGTACGTCTTCGGCGCCAGCACCGCCGGGTTGAAGTCGTCCTTCACCGCGGCCACCAGGTCGGTGAGGTCGGCCACCTGGCCGCCCTGGATCTGGTCCAGCGTCGGGCTGCCCTCGAAGACGTCCGGGCCCGAGGAGGTCAGCAGCGCCGCGGCGGTCTGCTGGTCGTAGTCGCCGGGCCGCCACTGCACCTTCACCTTCGCCGGGCGGTACGCGGCGGCGTACCGGCGGACGGCCTGCTCGGTGCCCGCCTCGCCGTACTGGTGGTACCACTGCTGGAGGGTGACCTCGCCCCCCTTGCCGCCCCCGCCGTCGCCCCGCCCGGTGTCGGACCCGCACGCCGCGGTCAGCGCGCCGGTGAAGGCGAGGCCGCCACCGGCACCGAGCAGTCGTCTGCGGCTGAACGTCATCTCGCGTCTCCCGTCGTCGCCCTGTCCGGCCGACGATCTTCACGCCGACTCAAGGAACAACCATGCAGGCGGATTACGACAGGGATGTTGCGTGAACATGGCGGCATCCCCGGCACCCGTCCGCGGCGCGCGGGCGGTGGCGGCGACGGCCCTGGCGCCGGGCGCGGGCCTAGGTTGTGAGCATGACGACCCCCGGCGCCGGAGCGCGCCCCGTCCGGCCCTGGTACGCCCTGGCCGCCGTGGTGTTCGCGGTGGGCATGGCGGGGACCACCCTGCCGACGCCGCTGTACGGGCTCTACCGTCAGCAACTCGGGTTCTCCGAGTTCATGGTGACCGTGGTCTTCGCCGTCTACGCCTGCGGGGTGATCACCGCGCTGCTGATCGCCGGCGACTTCTCCGACCTGCTGGGCCGCCGTCCGGTGCTGCTGGCCGGGCTCGGCTTCTCCGCGCTGAGCGCGGTGTGCTTCGTGTCCGAGGGCGGGCTGCCGCTGCTGTTCGTCGGGCGGCTGCTGTCGGGCTTCTCGGCCGGCCTGTTCAGCGGCGCCGGCACCGCCGCGGTCACCGAACTGGCCGCGCCCGCCCAGCGCGGGCGGGCCGCGCTCGCCGCGACGGCCGCCAACATGGGCGGGCTGGGCTGCGGGCCGATGCTCGCCGGGGTGCTGGCGCAGTACGCGCCCTACCCGCTGCGGCTGCCGTACCTGGTCCACCTGGGCCTGCTCGCCGTCAGCTGCGCGATCGTCTGGCGGCTGCCGGAGACGGTGCGCCGCCGCGATCCGCGGCCCCGGCTGCGCCCGCAGGGCATGGCGGTGCCGGCCCAGGTGCGGGGTGTCTTCGCGCCCGCCGCGCTCGCCGCGTTCGCCGGGTTCTCCGTGCTGGGCCTGTTCACCGCGGTCGCCCCGTCGTTCGTCGCCGAGTACCTGGGCGTGCACAACCTCGCGGTCTCGGGGGCGGTGGTGCTGTCTGTCTTCCTCGCCTCGATGGTCGGGCAGTCGCTGATGGGCCGGTTCGGCGCCGCGCGCTCCCTGCCGCTCGGCTGCCTGGTGCTGATGGCGGGTCTGGTGCTGATCGGCTGCTCGCTGCTGGCGGAGTCGCTGGGCCTGCTCGTCGCGGGCGCGGTGGTCAGCGGTGTCGGCCAGGGCCTGGCGTTCCGCGGCGCGGTGGCCACGGTGAGCCGGGTCGCGCCCGCGGAGCAGCGCGGCGCGACGATCTCGGCGCTGTTCGTCGCCGCCTACGTCGGGATCGCGCTGCCGGTGGTGGGCATCGGCGCGGTGGCGGTGGGGGTGGGACTGCGCAGCGCCGGCCTGATCTTCGTGGCGTGCGTGATCGCGATGTCGGGCACCGTGGCGGCGTATCTGCTGCGCAGGCCGCTGCCGTCGCAGTGACGGTGCGCGGCCGGTGGGCCGGCGGGCCGGAGGGTGCGTGGCCGGTGGGTGCTGTGGCCGGTGGGCCGGACGGCGCGCGTACGGGCGGGGGCGGGTGCGCGGACGTCGGTGGTCCCGGGCGGCGGCTGGCGCGCGGACGGGCCCGGCCCCCGGGCGGGGGGCGGGCCCGTCGGCTTGCGGGCGGCCGTCAGTTGGAGTGCTTCGGGCCGAAGAACTCGATCTCGGCGATGGCCACTTGCTTCTTCTTGTCGATGCCGTAGGAGGAGCGCACGGTGAACCGGACCGAGGTGACCTTCGTGGCGCGGAAGGAGACGGTCTGGCCGCCGCTGCCCTGGTCGAGGGTGATGTGGCGGACGATGGTGCGGCCGTCGGCGGTGGTGACGGTGACGTCGAGCTGGTGCGGCTCCGCGGACTTCTGCAGGTCGGCCGGCTGGGTCGACTCACCCGGGGTGATGACGAGGTCCAGCAGGTGCACCGGCTGGATGAACTTCGCCTCCAGCCACTCCCCGGCCCCGGACTCCGAGATGCCCGGCCCCCACCAGGTGTTGTTGTACTCGTCGAACGCCAGCTTCGGCCCGTGGCCCGGGTAGGAGTGCGACGCCGACATGGAGTCGGGGACGACCGAGGCCCGCTTGGCGAAGTGGTCCTGCGTCGCCCGCACCCCGTCGTCGATGTGCATCGCGCCCACCACCACCAGCGCGGCGGCGCCCGCGCCGACCAGCCAGGTCACCACCCGGCCCAGGTTGCGGCCCAGCCGCGGCCGGTCCCCGGCCCACGGGGTCTCCCGCCGGCGGAAGAAGTCCAGCAGCCGCCGCCACCACGGCCGGCGGACCAGGTCGTCCTGCGGCCGCCCCGACATCGGCATCGCGCAGCGCCGGCAGAAGTGCCGTTCCACGCGGTTGCCGGTCTGGCACCAGGGGCAGCCCGCCGGGCCGTCGTCGTCGGGCAGTTCGCCGGGCGTACGGACCAGGGGCCGCGCCGCGACCGGACGGCCGGGCATGACCGCGCCCACCGACGGGGCCGCCGCCGGCCGCTGCTGCGGGTCGGCGACCGGGATGAGCAGGGCACGGGCCCGCTCCTCGGCGGAGGGCGACTGCGGCGGTTGCTGGGGCTGCGGCGGTTGCTGTGCCTGCGGGTACTGCGGGTACTGCGAGTCGGTGGCGGGCGGTTGCGCCTGCGGGTACTGCGGGTCGGTGGCGGGCGGTTGCGCCTGCGGGTACTGCGGGTCGGTGGCGGGCGGCTGCTCCAGGGTGTCTTCCATGGGGTCCGTACGGGCACCCGGACCATCTGGACCTGGACCTGGGCCCGGGCCCGGGACGCCCGCACCCGCACCCGCGTCCGGGGCCGGCCCGGCGGCCGCGGCCTGCCACTCGGCGACCGGGGGCTGCCCCTGCCGTGGCACCTCGCCCCACGACTCCTGGCCGCCACCCGTCCCGCCGATCGGCGCCGCGGACTTGGCGCCCGGGTCCTCGATCACGTCCTGTCCCGCGCCGCCGCCGAAGCCGCGGCCGCCGGTCCCCTCGCCCGCGCGCGGCGGCATCGGCCCCGCGCCCTCGGCTCCCGGACGGCCCGCGCCCGCGCCCGAACCCGCGCCGGACCCCGGCGGGGCGTACGGCGAGCCGCCGCCGGAGGACGGCGGCGGGAAGCCGCCGGCGCCCGCCGCACCCGCGCCCTCGCTCGCCGCCGGCGGCAGCGGTCCCGCGCCCGCGCCGGCTCCCGCCGCGGCGGGAGCCGGCGCGGGACCGGCCGCCGCGCTCAGCGGCGCCTCGGACGGGCGCCGCGCGGAGCTTGCGGCCGGCGGCTCCGCCCAGCCGAGCACTGCCCCGCACCCGTCGCAGAACGACTGGTCGGGACCCGCTTGCGTGCCGCACTCCGCGCAGGTCCGCGCCCGCGGCCGGGGCGGCTCGGCGTCATAGCTTCGTCCGGTCACCTTCGGAGGTCCTTTCAACCGCGGTCACCTGGACCGTGTAGGGCATGTGAGCGGGGCGGGCCGCCGCGACGAGGCGGTCCAGCCGCACCTGGTCGGAGGGGTGCGGGTCGGGCAGCCGTATGGAGATGTGCAGGTGCGGGCGGCGCTCGCCGGGCACCGGGCCGAGGGGCCTGGCGTTCCAGGCCACGGCGCCGCTCTCGCTGATCTCGGGCTCCACGCCGAAGGCGAGCCGTACCACCTCGGCCAGGCCGCGCCGGGTGCCGCGGATGCGGTGCAGGTGCGCGGCGGCGGCGACGGCCCGGCGCAGCGCGGCGATGTCCTCCACGCCGTCGGTCTCCGCGCCCACCCAGTCACCGAGCCAGCGGGTGAAGTCCGCGGGCGCCAGCGACGGCGCGAAGTACGAGTCCAGGCAGTCCAGCACGTTGTGGATCGGGGCGAGCACCTCGTCGAGCCCGGCGACGAAGCGCTGGGCGAGGTCGTCCTCGGCGAAGACGGCGGGCAGCATCGCCCCCAGCGGCGAGGACGAGCCGAGCCCGTCGATCGAGCCGCGCCCGCCGGGCGCCACCTGCCCCAGGTCCGCCGCCGCGGTCACTCCTGGCCCCCGATCACGCGCACCCGGTGGTCGAAGGAGAAGACCAGGGACGGCGGTTCGAGGTCGATCCGCTCGGTCGGGTCGCCGCGCTTGCCGGTGAGCGGGTCGGCCGGGTGCAGCAGCACCTGGTCGACGAGTTCCACGCCCGGCACCCGCTGCAGCACCGCGAAGACCTCGCCGGCCTGCACCGGGCGGCCGAAGGCCCAACCGGTGCCGCGGGCCCCGCCGGTGAGCGGGTCCAGGTGGCGGTAGAGGGCGTCGTGCGCGCGCTGCCTGACCAGTTCGGTGTCGGTGCCGCGGAAGGCGTGCAGCGTGGCCACCACGGTCACGCCCTGGTAGTAGGGCGGGCCGACCGCGAGCCGGGTGCCGATCAGCCGCCGGTCGTCGAGGTAGTCGGTGATCCGCTCCAGCAGGGCGTCGTCCGGGACGAGTTGCTCGAACCGCAGCCGCCCGCCGGGGTCGGTGACCGCCTGCGGGACGACCAGCACCCGCACCGCGTGGGCGCCGTGCTCGTCGGGGTCGGCGGCCAGGCAGGTGATGCGGGCGGTCTCGGGCGCGGCGCGCCGGGCCAATTCCTCGTAGTCCCGCAAGGTCACCGCGCGGTCCTGGGCGCGCAGGGTGATCGGGGCGCGGGCCTTGGCCTCCTCGACGGTCTCGCTGTCCACCCCGCCCTTGGCGGCCTCGCGGTTGACCACCTCGGCGACGTACGGGACGGAGTTGCGCAGCACCTGGATGGCGCCGCGCGCGACGTTCCCGGCCCGGCCGCCGCCGGTGCGGTAGCGGCGGACCCGGATCGCGGCACCCATCGGCGGCACCGCGCCGTACTGCCGCAGGCTGCCGTCGGGTTCGCGGACGGCGGGGCCGAAGGCGATCTCCCCGGTGGCCGCGTCGAGCGTGACGTGCCGGTCGTACGGGCCGGACGCGGCGAAGTGCCCGACGGCCTCCCAGTCGGTCCAGCCGTTGTCCCCCGCGACCTGCAGCAGCAGCGCGGGCACGTCGCCGACCACGGGGGAGTGCGCCAGCCGCAGCCGCTGGCCGGGCAGCCCGGTGGACTCGCCCAGCACCTCGTCGCGGACCGTCTCGGCGTGCACGACGCCGGTGGTGCCGCCGATGGTGAACGCCTCGACCGACCGGACGGTGGGCGAGGTGGTGTAGAAGGGCTGGCCGGCCAGCGGCTCGGTGACCCGGCAGCGCAGCCAACCCGCCTCGCGCCGCCCGGTCCTGGACAGCGTGTGGCCGCCGGGGACGTGCAGCACCACCTCGCCGGGCCGGTTGAGGCCGCCGGTGCCGTCCCGGTCGACCTCGCAGGGAGTCCAGCCGTCCGCGGTCCACGCCTCCCAGACCAGCGGCGGCTGCCGCGGGTCCACGCCGACACCGTCGACCCGGCTGTCCAGGGTCAGCGCGACCGCGCAGTGCGGGACGGCGGAGCTCAGGCCCAGCAGCATGCAGTCACCGGGGCGCGGCGACTCGCTGAAGCACATCAGGTCGCCGCCCTCGGCGAGGTCCGAGGTGCGGTCCACCGCGGCCTTCTCGCCGTGCTGCACCACCAGGTACTCCAACTCGCACGGCACCACGGTGAGTTCGGCCTCGGTGGCGAAGACCACCGCTTCCTCGCTCTCGGTGCGGGCGGTGGCGACCTCGGTGCCGGTGGGCAGCCGGACCGGCTCGCCCACCGGCGCGGACAGCCAGAACGTCACGTCGGTGCGGGCGGCCGTCGGCGGGAACAGGGTGATCCCGATCAGGTCGAGGAAGGCGAGGTGGTTCTTCTCCGGCACCCGGTTGAGCCGGTAGACCACCTGGTCGGCCATGTGGGCGACCGTCTCGACCAGGGTGATGCCGGGGTCGGAGACGTTGTGGTCGGTCCACTCGGGGGCGCGCTGCTGGATGTAGCGCTTGGCGTCGTCCACGAACTGCTGGAAGCGGCGGTCGTCGAGGTTGGGCGAGGGCAGGGCCATCAGCGGTCGCTTTCGGGGGCCGGCCGGGAGTCCGCGGACGACCCGCCAGGGAAGTCGGCGGAACCGGGGAAGCCGGCGGAACTGGACGAATCGGGCAGGTCGGGGTAGTCGTGCGAGGGGATGGTGTAGAACGGGAAGACCAGGCTGCGCGGGTTGTTGGTGCCCCGCACCGAGTAGCGCACGTCGATGTAGAGCACGCCCTGGCCGTCCCCCGCGGTGACCTCGACGTCCTCCACCTCGATCCGCGGCTCCCAGCGGTCCAGACTGGCATACACCTCGTGCTGGATTCGACCGGCGGTCGCCTCGTTGACGGGCGCGAAGACCATGTCGTGGATGGCGCAGCCGAACTCGGGCCGCATCGGCCGCTCGCCCGGCGCGGTGGCGAGCACCAGCCGCATCGCCTCCTCGACCTCCTGCTGCCCGCTGACCATGGCGATGCCGCCGCCCGGGCCGATCCGCAGCGGGAACGCCCAGCCGGTACCGACGAATTGCTCTGCCATCACACCACCGGCATCCCGTTGGCGGTGACCACACCCAGCAGCATGACACTGGTGCCGTCCACCGTGACGTCCAGCGGCGAGCTGAGCATGAGCGCGCCCTCGCCGGACACTGTCGTGACGCCCACCGCGTTCAGCTCCAGCGCGGCCAGCGCGTTGATGGCGACCGCACCCAGCGAGCGGGCACTGATGGTGGACGCCTCGATGTTGAGCACCCCGCCGCTCTTGAGCGACAGGTTCCCGCCCGCCTTCAGCGACAGGCTCCCGCCCGCCTCTATCGACACCGACCGGGTGCCCTTGATGCTCACCGAGCCCTTGCTGTCCACGGTGATCTCGGTGCGGGTGCGGTCCAGGTTGACCACCAGCCGGTTGTCGCCGGAGCTCAGCCGCACCCCGCGCTTGCCGCCGGTCCGCTGGTCGAGCAGGTCCAGCCGGTTGCCGCTGCGGTCGGCCAGCGTGTGCCGCACGGCCTTGCCGGACGTCCCGTCGTACGGCGGGACGTCCACGGTGCCGGGCTTGTCCTTGCCGTTGTAGAGCCCGCCGATCACGAACGGGTGGTCCAGGGCGCCGCGGTCGAAGCTCACCAGCACCTCGTCGCCGACGTCCGGGCCGATCAGCCCGCCGCCGCTGGTCCCGCCGAACTGCACGGTCCTGGTCCAGTCGCTGACGTAGGTGTCGTCGAGCCACGGGAACCGCAGCTTGACCCGGCCCTGCTTGAGCGGGTCCTTGATGTCGGTGACCAGGGCGTTGGCGACCCCCGGCAGCCTTGCGGCGCCCGCGCCGCCGCCGGACCCGCCGGACCCGCCGGAGGCGAGCCCGTACAGCGAGCGCCACTGCCGGCCGCTGACGGTCAGCCAGGTCTCGTAGTGCCGGCCCTCGCCGAAGGTGTGGCGGGCGGCGGTCACCGTGTATTTGCCCTCGAAGGGCGTGCCGACGTCGGCGAGGGCGACCGGGACGCCGGGCCGCAGCTTCGGGTTCCCGTGGACGGTCACCTCCAGCTCGGCGAACGAGCCGGTGACGTCGGCGGCCAGCGAGTCGGCGGCGTTCTTCACCTCGCCCTGCTTGTCGTACGGGATGTCGGTCTCGACGAGCGTCGCGGTCCCGAACGCGGCGACCGCCGCGGCCGGGCTGGTGCCGATCCTGATGCCGGGGTTGTCCGCGGCCGTGGACCGCCCGACCAGGTCGCGCTTGGTCGTCACGTCCCAGCCGCGCGCCTCGACCCGGGCCACCTGGTCGGCGGAGGTCACCGCCGCCCGGCAGCGCAGGATGTCGACGCCGGCCTCCAGGACGTACGGGCTCTTGTCGCTCGGCGTGCTCACCGGGGGAGCGCCCGACGCCGGGTCGGGCTTGACGAACTGGAACTTCCCCTTGGAGCTCAGGGACATCACCATGTCGTTCTCGTCCGCGAGCCGGTTCAGGAAGTCCCAGTCGGTGACGTTGGCCTGGGTGATGAACTCGTAGAGCGTGCTGGTGGACTGGACCTGGCCGATCGGGACCTTGTCCTGGCCGGCCAGCTTGCGGGCGATGTCCGAGGCGGTCATGTTGCGGTAGGCGACCACCCGGCGCTGGCGCAGCATCCGGTGCCCGAGGTCGTAGCCGCGGATCACGCTGAACGTGCCGGTGCCGTCGTAGTCCGTCTCCAGGCCGGTGATCTCGCCGGTGAGCAGCGGGGACTGCGCGCCCTGGCCGTCGGAGACCGGCGCCAGCACCACGTCCGCGCCGATCTTGGCGCCCGCCTCGCCGAGCAGCTTCCGCTTCGGGTCGCGGAAGGTGAGCTGGAACGCGCCGGGCACCCCCACGCCGAAGTCCACCCAGCCGCCGACCAGCAGCGTGGCGTGGTACGGCAGCAGCGGCCGGCCGGCGATGGTGACGTGCAGGACGTTGGAGTAGCCGATCTTGGTCATCGCAGGCCGACCTCCTCGGCTGCCGGCAGGATGAGTTCGGTGCCCGGCACCAGCTGGGTCGGGTCGTCGATGTCGTTGCTCTCGGCGATCGCCCGCCAGACGGTGGCGTCGCCGTACTCCCGCCAGGCCAGGAACTGGAGCGAGTCGCCGGCCACCACCCGGTGCACCCGGCGGGCGGTGAGCGCGCCGGAGGTCGGGTTCTGGCCGAGGGTGTTGCTCGGGATCTCGTTCAGCTGGAGCCGGCAGGTGGCCCGGATCGGCACGCCGGTGGTGCCGAAGAGGGTGTACGACGCGTCCACCGAGCTGACGTACGCGGTGAACCGGGCGGTGGAGAACGACCCCCACTGGAAGACCACCCACGGCGTCGAGGGCTGCTTCGCCTCGATGCTCGCGGAGGTCACCTCGCAGCAGGAGAAGAGCGCCTCCACGTTCTTGCGCACGTCGTTGCTGTTCGGGTCGTCGGAGCGGTCCAGGAAGACCTCGACCGACAGCTCGCGCGGCTCGGGCCCCATGAACTCCGGTACCGCGCCGTCCCGCACGGCGGCGGTCGGCGTGGTCTTCCACTGCGCGCGCCGGCTGAGCGACAGCTCCGAGGGGTTGAAGTCGAAGTCGAAGGTCTTGATCAGCCCGCCGGGTGTGGTGCTGTAGCCGATCGGCGCCTGGTGGATGGCGAGCGAGGCCCGTACCAGGCTCTTGCCCGCGCCGCCGCTGCTGCTCGCCATCTACGCCGCCCCCGCGTCCGTGAAGCCGTGGTGCGCGATCTCCAGCACCTCGGTGGCCACCGACGGGCTCGACGGGTCGAGCGACGGGCCGCGCCAGCTCACCGGCAGCACGTCGATCAGCCCCCAGCGGGCGACGATCGAGCCGTCCGCGCGCAGCGCGGCGATCTGCGCGGTGGGCCGGGTCACCCCGGTGGTGATGGACGTGATCCAGGCCGCCACCTTGGAGGTGTCCTTGGTGAGCGGCCGGGTGAGCGTGATGTTCGAGAACGTCACGCGGGAGGGCAGGTTCCACACGAAGCCGTTGTTGCCGCCCTCCTGGTGCTGGTGGATCTCGACGGAGGAGCTGAGTCCCTCGCAGCCGTTGAACGTGCCCAGGTTCTCGCCGTCGATGGTCAGGTTGAAGAAGATGGTGGAGCCGGGGTCAAGGTCGCTGGCCATCGATCACTGCCTTTCTGCGGACGAGTCGGGTGGGCCCGGGGTGCGGGCCGAAGTGGCGCGGGCGGGCGGATGGGTCGGCCCGGCGGGGGCCGCCCGCCGGGCGGCGCGGTCAGCGGCGGGAGTCACGCAACCTGCCGATCCGCTCCCGGTCCAGCCGCAGTTCGGTGCGCAGCAGCCGGGTCAGCGGGCCGATCAGCCGGTGCGTCAACTCGTCCACCTGGCCGTCGGAGAGCGTGCGGGCGTCGAAGTCGGCGCCGCCCGCGGCGTCGTTGCCGCCGCTCCCGCTGTTCCCGCCGTTCCCGCGGGGCGGGTTGGTGCGGCGGGTGTCGTAACGGCTGTACGCGGGTGGCGGGTCGGCCGGTGGTTTGGCGGCGCGGGAGCCGCCGCTGCTTCCGCCGTCGTCCCGGCCCACCGTGACGGGTGTGACCCGCGCCTCGGCGGTGCGCTGCGGGGAGACGAACTTCGTCATCCGCGAGGCGAGCGACGGTGTGGCGGGTGCGCGCTGCACCGGCAGCTCCGCGGCGGACGTGGAGGTGACCGGGGCGAGGGAGACGGCGGCCTGCGCCGAGGTCGGGACCGCCTGGTGCACGGCGGTCTGTACGGCGGTCTGTACGGCGGCCGGTACGCCGCCGGTGGCCGTGCCGGCCGCTACGGGCGCGAGCACCGCGCGCTGCACCGGCAACTGCCCGGTGGGCGCGCCGGATACGCCGACCGCGGGCGTCGCGGGCCGTACGGCGGGGAACGCCTCGGCGACGCCGTTCAGCGGCAGCGCGTCGGTGCCGTGCCGGACCGGTCCTGTGCTGTCGGGGCGTACGTCCGGGCTCGGCGCGGGTGCGGGCGCGGGAACCGGCGCGTGGAGCGCGGCGGTCGGCGCGGCCCCGGGGACCGCCATGCGCTGCACGGCGGGGAGCGGGTGCGCGGAGCGGGCCGCCGGCGGGTTGCCGGTCACCGGGGTCAGCGGCGCGGCGGTGCCGAGGGGTGCGGTGGCGAGCGGTCCGGCCATCGAGCGCTGGACGAATCCGGGCCCGGCCGTGGTCGCGGCCGTGGACATGGTCGCGGGCGCCGGGCGTACGGGTGCGGGTGCGGGTGCCGGCACGGATGCGGGTACGGGGGCGGCGGGCGGAACGGCTCCGGTCGCCGGGGCCGGCCCTCCGGCCGCGGTACGGAGCTGCACCGGCGCGGTGGCCGGCTGCGCGACGGCCGCCGTCCCCAACGGGTTCGCGCCGGACGGCTGTTGGGGAGACGGCTGGGGGCGGGGCGCGGACGCTTCGGGGTGCCCGGTGGGGCGTAGGGGCACCGCCGCCGGTGTGGCGGGCTGCCGGGGGCCCGTGGCCGCCACGGGCCGCAGGGTCGTCCGCACCGGACGTGCGGACGCCAACGGCCTTGCGGCCACCGCGCGTTGCACGGGGGCCGGAGAGGAGGCGGGGGCCGCTGCCGCCGTGGTCGCCGTGGCCGCCGCGCGGTCGCCGTCGGAGGGCGGGACCGGTGCACCGGCGGTGCCCGTGGCGCTGTTCTGGCCGACGGGGGTGGCCGTGCCGCGCGGCACGGGAGCCGGGCCGGCCGGGACGCTTGCCGAACCGGCCGACGGGGAGGGCGCGTTCGGCGGGCTCGGCGTGTTCGGCGCGGCGGACGCGCGCTGGACGGGAGCGGCGGGCGACTGGCTCACGGGGGGAGCGCCGCCGGGCGAACGGTCCGGTGCGGAGGGCGGGTTCGAGGCCGCCGAGGGCTGCGGGAACGGCACCGCGGTCTGCGGGCGCGTCGGCGTACCGGCCGGGGCGCCGGGAGCGGCCGGGGCGGCCGGCGCAACCGGTACGGCCGGGGTGCTGCCGGACGGTCCCGCAACGCCCCTGCTGACAGCGGAGGTTGCACCCGCCTGCGGGGCGGACGGCCGGACCGCTGCCGAGGCGGCGGACCTCTGTACCGCGCGTCCGGTGAGCGGCGCCGCGCCGGGCGGCGGCGCGGACATAGGGGCGCCGAGCAGCGGCCGTTGCCGGGGGGCCGAGCCGCCCGGGGTGGTGGCGGGCCGCGATCCCGTGCTGCCCGAGGGCGCGGCCGGGCCGGCCACCGGACCGGTGGCCGCCCGCTGGACGGGAGCCGCCGCGGCGGGACCCGCGGCCTGCCCGGGAGAAGGCACGGGTGCGCCGAGCCCGGCGGACGGGGTCGTCGGGTCAGCGGCCGGGCGCTGGACGGCGCCGGGTCCGGCGGGTGCCGCACCCGCACCCGCACCCGCACCCGCACCCGCTCCCGCAGGCGCGGCCGACGGGCCGGGGGGCACGGACGGCCCGTCGGCCCCGCGCGGCGCGGAGACCGGAAGCGCCGAAGTCGTGCCCTGGGCCGAGGACATGGGCGCCCCGAGCCCGGTCGCCGGGGGCACCGGACCCGCCGGGGTCGTGCCGCTCGTCGGGGTCGCCGGGTTCGCCGGGTTCGCCGGGGGCACCGCACGGCGCTGAACGGCCGCGGGAGCAGCGGGCGTCGCCCCGGGCGCGGCCGAGCCCGCGGGTGGCGTACCCGGGCCGGCCGGTCGTACGGGTACGGGTACGGGTACCGACGTGGAACCGCCGGTGCCCGCCGAACTCCGTCCGGTCGGCGGCCCGATCGGGCTCTGCCGCACGGGAGCGGGGCTCGCCGGGGGAGTGGCGGCGGACGTCCGCCGCTGGACCTGGGCCACCGGGTGCACGGGGGCGGGTCCCTGGAGGGGCGCGCCGAGTCCGCCGGTGCGGCCGGCGCCGCCCTGCGCGGGCGCGGCCGTCCGCTGAACGGGGGCCACCGGAAGGGAAGTCGAGGCGTTCTGGGGCGCGCCGGCGTCGGGCGCCGCGAGGGGCGCCGTACGGGCCGGGGCGCTGTCACCGCCGGGCGTACCGCGGCCCGGGAGCGGGCCGGCGGCGGCGCCCTCGCGCTCCACCTGCCGCTGGACCGGCGCAGGGGCAGGCGCGGGTGCCGGTCCGGGGGGCGTGCCCCCGCCCGGTCCGCCGAACCCGCCTGATCCGCCGGGGCTGTTGCCGCCCGGCTCCCCGCCCGTTCCGCCGGCGGACCCGCCACCGGCCGGCCCGGTGGACGTGGTGGGGGCGGTGGGGGCGTTGACCGGTGCGACCGGCGCGCTCGGCGCCGGGGTGACGGTCGGAAGCGCGCGTCGCGCCACCTGCGGGGCCGGCGCCCTGGTCAGCGCGGTGGGCGCGGGCGGCCTGGACACCAGCGGCACCACGCGGGGCCCGGTGGCCTGGGCCGCCGACACCGCGCGCTGCACCGCGGGTCCGGCCGCCGGCTCCGCCGGGACGTCGCCGCTGCCGCGGTCGCCGACCACGGCGACCGGCAGGGCGACCGGCGGCTGGCCGGTGCGGTGCACGGCGGCCGGCGCCGGGGTGAGCACGTCGCGGATCAGCCCGGTCGGCGCGTCGTCGAGCACGACGTGCGCCAACTCCCCGGTGAAGGAGGGGTTCTGCCAGGCCGAGAGCGTGCCGCCGAAGTCCGCGGCCGCGATGGTGTGCCGGGACGGGTGCGCGCTCGCCCGCTGGATCGGCGGCAGCGCGGACCAGCCGGGCGGCCCGCTCGGCCGCACGGCGGCGGTACCGGCGGCCGGAGCCGGCCCGGCACCGTGCACGGAGCCCGACGCGGCGCCCGGGGCAGCGCCCGGCCCCGCCTCGGTCGCCGCGCTGCCGTCCGGCTGCGCGCCACCTGTCTGCATACGTCCGCGTGCGCGGGCCCGTGGGGCCCACCGGTCAAGGATTCCCATGGCCGTAACCCCGTCCTCTCACCGTTCTGCCGTGGCACGCGTGACGAGCGAGGCGATCTGCTCGGCGTACTGACGGCGGTCGCGGTGTTCGAGGTCCAGGATGTCCTCCAGGCTCCAGTGGAAGTGGTAGGCGATGTACGCGATCTCCTCGTGCACCCGGTCGGTCGCGTACGTCACGATTCCCCCAGGCGGCTCCCGCCGAGCTCGACCTCGAACGGCTGCTCGCAGTGCGGACAGGTCACGCCGGCCCTGGTGTGGCCCTCGGCGTTGATCTGGCGGTAGAAGTCCTGGAGGAAGGCGAGGTCGGAGGCGAACATGTTCTCCACCACGCCGTCGTGCATGTGCGGCACCGTACCGAGCCGGGTGATCACCCGGCCCAGCAGCACCACGGAAAGGTACGCCGGGTTCTCCTGCACCCGCAGGTCCCGCAGCGGGATCAGCTCGTCCCGCGCGGTCGCCAGGCGCATCACCCCGTCGCGGTGCACCGCGCCCGACTCGTCGACGTAGCCGCGGGGCAGCTCGAAGGCGAACTCGGTGCGCAACTGCCTCCGTACGGGGGCCGGTTCGGTGACCGGCGCGGACAGGGCGGTGGCCGACGCCGACGGCGCCGCGGCGGTCACGGGGACCGCCGTGGCGTCGTCGGACAGGGGGCCGCCTGACCTGGAAGCCGTTCCTCGGCGCATTACTCCATGATCATTTCTTCGTAGGTGATCGTCACGGTCTCGGTCAGCGCCGAGGCCTCACCGGCCTTCACCGTGCTCGCCGAGATCTTGCTGCACCACGCCTGACGCAGGTGGTACCGCTTCACCGGGTTGTTCATGTAGTCCATCACCAGGATGCTGGCGTTCTTGCGGGCCGAACCCATGTCGCCGCGGACCGACGAGTTGATCCAGTCGTTGAACGCCTTGGACTGGGTCATGCCGCGCACGACGGTCGCTTCGCCGGCCTTCTTCACGCCGGGCATCTTCTTGGTGACCGGCTGTCCGTTCGCCGACACCTGCTGGTACTCGATGACGTCCTGCTGCATGTCCAGGCCGTTGACCTCCTGGAGGTACTCGACCATCACCCCGTCGATCTGCAGGCCGAAATTGTGTGAGGTGAGCGCATCACCTGGCTGGAGACTCATGGCCGCTTTTCCTTCGCGTCGCGCTGCTCGTACGTCATGCCGTGCTGGTCCTGCCGCTGCTGGTCGTGGTCATCCCTGGCCACGGTCACTCCTCCAACTCGCCCGCGCCGCTGGAGAACTGGGCGAGCCGGAAGATCACGAACTCCGCGGGCTTCACCGGGGAGACGCCGATCTCGCAGATCACCCGGCCGAGGTCCACCGACTCCGGCGGGTTGGTCTCGGCGTCGCACTTCACGTAGTAGGCGTCGTCCGGCTGGCCGCCGAACAGCGCGCCGCCGCGCCACTCGGTGACCAGGAAGGCCGAGATGTTGCGCCTGATCCGGGCCCACAGCGCCTGGTCGTTGGGCTCGAAGACGACCCACTGGGTGCCGGCCAGGATCGACTCTTCGAGGTAGTTGAAGTACCGGCGGATGTTCAGGTAGCGCCAGGCCGGGTCGGAGGACAGGGTGCGCGCACCCCAGACCCTGATGCCGCGGCCGGGGAAGGAGCGGATGCAGTTGATGCCAAGCGGGTTGAGCAGGTCCTGCTCGCCGCGGGTGATCTGCATCTCCAGGTCCACCGCGCCGCGCACCACCTCGTTGGCGGGCGCCTTGTGCACGCCGCGCTCGAAGTCGTTGCGGGCCCAGATGCCCGCCACGTGGCCGCTCGGCGGGACCAGCCGGGTCTGGCCGCCGGCCGGGTCGAAGACCTTGATCCACGGGTAGTACAGCGCCGCGTACTTGGAGTCGTAGTTGGACGTCTCCTGGCGCCACACGCGGATCTCCCGCGCGTTGAGCCCGGGCGGCGGGTCGATGATCGCCAGCCGGTCGCCCATCAGCTCGCAGTGCGCGATCAGGCCGAGCTGGACGGCCTTGACGGACTCCAGGTCGATCGCGCCGCGCTGGTAGGCCGCCATCAGGTCGGGGACGGCGACCATGGAGATCTCGTCCACCGCCTCGAGGCCGCCGAAGCCGGTGCGGTCGGCGCTGTCGCCGAGGTACTCGCCGACACCGATCGTCTCGCCGGAGTCGGAACCCGCCGGTCCGGTGGTCGCGGGGACCGAGGCCGGAGCGGCGAGCGCCACGGTCTGGTTCTCCGGACGGACCAGCTGGCCGGAGGCGGCCGCCTCCTTGACGGTGATGAGCTTGGAGCGCTCCTTCACCTGGGTGACGACGTAGTTGCGGTTGCCGCGCTTGGCGGTCACGTCGAAGGTCTCGACGGTCTTGTCGCCGTCCTTGACGAGCAGCCGGAAGCGCTCGGCGGGGCCTTCGCCCTCGGCGTCCGCGACCTCGACGCTGAGCGGACCGGCCTCGCCGGGCGCGAGCGCCGCGACCTTGAAGGTGCCGAGCGTGGTGTCCTCGCCGGCGGTCAGGGCGGCCGGGCCGGCGCCACCGCCGGCAACGGCGGCCGGCTGCTTGCCGGTGACGCCCGCTGCCTGGCCCGACACTCCGCCGGTCTCGCCGCCTACCCGGACGACGTAGGCCGCGGAGCCTCCGTTGTTGAAGAAGCCGTAGACCGAGTGCGCGAGGAAGTAGCCGTCGGTGAACTCACCGAAGGACGCGACGTACTGCGTCCAGTTGGTCACCAGGGTCGGCTCGTTGAGCGGACCGGTGGGCGCCAGACCGACGAAGGCGGCAACCGATGTGCCCACCCCCTCGATCGGGCGGGAACCGCTGGCCACTTCCTCCACGTAGACGCCCGGCGACAGATACGACGGCATGCGCTGATCTCCTCGGGGTACGAGAAAAGGGTCGACTCTTACCCTCGCTCGCCCGGCCCGTGACCGAAACGTCCTGCGGTGCCTTTCCGGGGGCAGTTCCGCTGCCCCCGAGGGCAGCGCGCCGCTGCCGGGGTCGGGCCGTGCCTGCCGTCTTCGCGCCGCGACGCCCCGGCGCCCGCCCGACTCGTCACCGTATGTCCACGCATGGCGGGACCCGCGCCGGTGCCCGGCGGCACGCGGGGTGCCCCCGCGGGCGGTTCGCCGGTCCTCGGGGGCGGGTGGCGCGCTTGGTGCGCGTGAGGTCTGCCCCCGGGAGTGCCCCCGTAGTCCTTGCGCCGGGCCCGGAGTTCGCCGTAGGCAGGGAGGGTCAGCCACGGAGAGGGCGGTCATGCGCGCGCACGACAAGGTCGACGAGGTGTCCGCGGCCGGGCGTTCCCGGCCTTCCGCGCTGCCGCGCCCGGCGGTCGCCGGGCCGCGCCCGGCACCCGGCACGAGCGCCGCCGGACTCCTGGCCCTGCAGCGCGCCGTGGGCAACTCCGCGGTGGCCCGCATGCTCCAGGACGACGGGCACGGGCACCCGCACGGCGCGGACGGCGGGCGCGGCCCGGCCGTCCAGCGCTCCGCGGTGCACAGCGTGCTGCGCGGCTCCGGCCGCGCGCTGGCCGCCCCGCTGCGCGCCGAGATGGAGGCGCGGCTCGGCGCCGACTTCGGCGACGTGCGCGTCCACGACGACAGCGCCGCCCGGCGCTCGGCGGCGGAGCTGGGCGCCCGCGCCTACACCTCGGGCAACCACGTGGTGGTCGGCGACGGCGGCGCCGACAAGCGCACGCTCGCCCACGAACTCACCCACGTCATCCAGCAGCGCACCGGCCCCGTCGCCGGCACGCCCACCGGGGACGGGCTGCGGGTCAGCGACCCGGGCGACGCGTACGAGCGGGCCGCGGAGCGCAACGCCGAGCGGGCGATGTCGGCGCCGGTCCCGGTGCGGACCGCGCCGGAGCGGGCGGGCACGGCCCAGGGCGCCGGGCCCGCGCCCGAGTTGACCGGCACCCCCGCCATCCAGCGGGTCGCGGTGCCGACCGCCGAGCCCAACCGCAGCGGGATCACGGTGACGCGCGGCGGCGGCCGCACCGAGTCGATAGAGATGCTGAACAGCGGGAGCCTGACCGGCTCCCCGCCCTCCCAGGACCCGTTCGGCTTCGACTACATCCGGGCGCTGAGGCTGACCAACTTCTGGATTCGCTTCCACCTGGTCAACAACATCGCCGGCGGCATCGGAACCGCCGACAACCTCGTGCCCGCCTCGAAGCGCGACAACTCGACCTACGAGCGCGGCATCGAGGCCGACCTGAAGTCCACCGTCGCCCAGGTGCGGGCGACCAACCGGACGGTGCGGCGCGGGCAGCAGAAGGACTACGTCTACTTCGGCGTCGACGTCCACTACGCCCGCCCGCCGTCGCGCCGGCCGCAGGGCATGTCACAGCGGCAGTACGACGCGGCCGGGGACTTCGTGGACGGCCTGACGATCCACCACCGCGTGTACGACGGGGCGAACAGGATGTGGACGGTCCACCACGACGGGACGTACTTCCCCTTCCAGGACCGCCAGCCCACCGACCCCGGCACGCACGTGCGGATCTCCCAGCTGGACCTGGCGGACCTGCGGCGCTACACCGGCAACCACCGCGGTTGGAACGCCGACGACCTGGACTTCCTCAACGACCTCGGCGGCCCCCGGCGGGGGGAGTTCGAGAGCCTCATCGACCACTACGGCGCCACCGGCCCGGCCGAGTCCGTGCTGCACGCCTTCCACCACATCCCGTTCTCGCTCCCGCGGGTGAGCTCCCGCACCGGGCGGGCCACCGCCCAGCCGACCACCTTCGCCGACCGGATGGGTCCCGGCGCCGACCGGGCGCTGCAGTACTTGGCGCTAGCGATCTCCGGCGGGTCCATCACCATCCGCTGAGCACCGGCCCGTAGGGTCCGGGCTCCAGGTGCCGGCCGGCCGAGGGAGCGCCGCGGCCGGACGGACGGCAGGGACGACCCAGGAGGAGGACCGCCATGTCCGATCTGTGGCACGCGAGCGTGCGCCACGTCGACGGCGACGCGGTGGAACTGCTGTGCGCCGCGGTGCACCCGGATGCCGGGTCGCCGTCCGCCACCAAGCCGTTCGTGCTGCGGCTGCTGGCGGACGCCGCTCCCGTCTGGCCGGGCGCGGAGGAGCTGGTGGGCGGCATCGACCTCAACGGCGTTGACCCGTACGGCACCGACGTGGAGCCGGCCCGCCGCGCCCGTCTCGTGCTGGCGCGGGTCGCGGTGAGCGACGGGCGGAACGTCCCGTTCGACGAGGCCGCCGCCCGGCGGCGGATCGAGGACGGGCTGCGCGAGCGCGGCCTGTCGCCCGACGACGCGGCCGGCTGGAACGCCGCGTTCGGCGCGGAGTGGGGCGAGTTGTGGCAGGACCCCGACCGGGTGCCGTCCTGGGTGCTGCACGTCCGGTTCGCGGACCCGGCCGCGCTCGCGGGGCTGCGGCCCGGCCTGGCGTGGGACTCGGCCGCCTACGGCTGAACGGTCCCGCGCCCGCCCCTCGGGGGCAACTCCCCCCGCCCGCACGGACACCAGCCCTGCCTCGCGGTCCGCTGCCGGCCCGGGGCCCGGCACCGTAGCGTCGGGGTGTGAGCCTTTGGACCTCCCTCGAACCCCCGTCCGCCACGGTCGACCCGGGCAGCGCCACGACCGTACGGTTGCGCCTGCGCAACACCGGCGACGTCGTGGACGAGTACCGCTTCATGCCGGTCGGTGACCTCGCTCCGTACATCACGGTCGAGCCGCCGCTGCTGCGGCTCTACCCGGGCACCGTGGACACCGTCCATCTCACCATCGCGCCGCCGCGCACCCCGGACGCCGTCGCCGGGCCCAACCCGTACGGCGTCCAGATCGTGCCCACCGAGAATCCCGAGGCCACCACGGTCCCGGAGGGCAACATCACCATCACGCCCTTCACCGAGGTGCGGGCCGAGCTGGTGCCGCACACCGTCAAGGGCCGCTTCCGGGGCCGCTCCAAGCTCGCGGTGGACAACCTCGGCAACACGAAGCTGACCGCCTCGATCGTCGGCGCCGACAACGGCGACCAGGTCTCGTACGAGATCCACCCGGCCAACGTGCAGATCGAGCCCGGCCGGGCCGCGTTCGTCAAGACCACTCTCAAGCCGCGCCGGATCGCCTGGTTCGGGCGCAAGGAGAACCGCCCCTTCCGGCTGGCGGTCCAGCGCTCGGGCGCCAACCCGCTCGACGTCGACGGGACGTACGTGCAGCGCGGGGTGCTGCCCCGCTTCCTGGCCACCTTCCTCGGGCTGATGGTCGGGCTCGTGATCGCCGCGGTCGCGCTGTGGTTCGCCTATAAGCCGCAGGTGGCCAGCCTCGCGGGGGAGAAGGTCCAGCAGGCGGCCGCGAGCACCCTGCCCACCCCGGCGGCGCCGGTGACGCCGCCGCCGACCACCAGCCCCGCGCAGACGACGCCCCCGGCGTCGCCCGCCGGATCGTCGGGCGGGTCCGGGGGCGGTGGCGAGCCGAAGAAGAAGAAGGCACCGCCGGCCACGGCGGCGACCGCGGTGCAGAAGCTCGCCGCGAGCGATCCGGGCGGCCGGCACATCTGCTACCGCGTCTACGTCGGCGACAAGGGCTGGAGCAAGCCCTCCTGCGACGGCGTCACGGCGGGTTCGACGGACGACGACGCCGGTGCCATCGAGTCCATCAACATCGCGGTCGCCGGGATCGCCAGCGGTTCCGCCAACGCGTTCCGCGAGGACGGCGGGTGGAAGGCACCGTGGCAGGGCGCGATCGCCGGTGCCGACATCTACGTGGGCACCACCGGCAAGGACATCCGGCTGTCCGGCTTCGCCGTCGGCGTCAAGACGGGTGAGGTGTGCCGGAACGCCTTCCTGCACAAGGGCGGGTGGGGCGGCCAGGGATGCAACGACCCCGCCCAGAGCAAGCAGGACTGGATCTTCGGCGGTACCACGGACATGACGAATTCGCTCGAGGCCATCAGGATCACGGTCTGAGCGGTCGGCTGCCTTCGCCGGCCGGTCGCCGCGTGCGCCGGCCGGCCGGCTGATCGCGCCGCCGACCGGCGAACCCGGGCGTCACCACTCGCCGTTGTCGTCCAGCACCAGCCGGCCCGCCTTGCGGTACTCGCGCTGCGCCCCCGCCAGCAGGTCCGCGGTGCCCACCGGGGCGCCGCGGCCGGCGGCGGCGTACGCGGCGGTGACCACCGCGCTGCGGATCGAACCGCCGGCCAGCTCGAACTGCCGTGCCACCGCGTCCGGTTCGATGTCGTCGGCGCACGGCACGTGGGCCAGGCTGTGCCGCCACAGCGCCAGCCGCTGGGCCGGGTCGGGGAACGGGAAGTCGACCACCATGTCCAGCCGCCGGGTGAACGCGTCGTCCACGTTGGCCCGCAGGTTCGTGGTGAGCAGCGCGATGCCGTCGAAGGACTCCAGCCGCTGGAGCAGGTAGGCGCTCTCCATGTTGGCGTAGCGGTCGTGCGCGTCCTTCACCTCCGACCGCTTGCCGAACACCGAGTCGGCCTCGTCGAAGAGGAGCACCGCGTCGGTGCGGTCGGCCTCGGTGAAGACGCGCTCCAGGTTCTTCTCGGTCTCGCCGACGTACTTGTCGACGATCGAGGAGAGCTGCACCACGTAGAGGTCCAGGCCGAGTTCGGCGGCGACCACCTCGGCCGAGAGCGTCTTGCCGGTGCCGGAGCCGCCCGCGAAGAGCGCCAGCACGCCCCGGCCGCGACCGCCCCCGGCGCTCAACCGCCAGTCCCCGAGCACCTGGTCGCGGTGGCGCGCGCGCATGGCCAGCTCGCGCAGTTGGGCGAGCGGACCGTCCGGCAGCACCAGGTCGTCCCAGCCGACGGCGGGCCTGATCCGGCGGGCGTGGCGTTCGAGGCCGGACGCGGACTGCTGCCGCGCGGCGAGCCGCAGGTGCCCGGCGGACAGCGGGGTGCCGTCGAACTCGGCCAGCTCGCGGGCGACTCGGGCGACCCGGCGGATGCGGTCGCCGCCGAGCCGGTACGGCGCGACGACCGGCGCCAGGTCGAAGCCGGCGGCCTCGACGGCTTCGACGGCCCCGATCTCCTTGCCGGCCTCGGTGGTCGCCGCACCGGCCTCGGTGGTCGCCGCACCGGACCCGGTGGTCGGCGCACCGGACCCGGAACCGGAGCCGGCCCCGCCGTCCGTGCCGGGGCCGGTCGTGCCGAGCGCCGCCGTCCAGGTGTCGAGGTCGCCGGCCCGCTGCCGGGGCGCGTCGAGCACGAGCGGGTCGCGATCTGCCCACTGCGGGTCGTACGGCCGGGTGCCCGTCATGATCACGGTGACGTCGTCGACCGCCAGGGCGCGGACGAGCGCGGCGGCGGCGCCGGGCTCGTCCGGTACGGGGGCGACCAGGACCGCGTGGCCGCGCAGCCGTGCCTCGCGCAGCAGTTGGGGAAGCGCGGCGGTGGCCGCGGCTCCGCGGTCGGGCCCGTGGCCGGCGGGGTCGTCGCCCCGGCCGTCGTCGCCGGGGGCGGGGGAGTGGCCCGCGGGGGTGAAGTGCAGGGCGGGCAGCGCGGCAGCGCCGAGCGCGGCGGCGGCGCAGGCGATGCCGTCGCCCTCGCGCTGCTCGCGCAGGTAGACCGTGGCCGGGCCGGTCGCGAGGCGTTTGGCGAGCCGTTCCACCAGCGGGTCGTCCGCTGCGGCCGGCCGGCCGAGCGGCCGGACCTGGCCGGCGAGCGCGGGGTCGGGGGTGTCATCGCCGACGAGGTGGGCGGCGACCCGGTCCGGGACCCGCAACGACCGGCTGAGGAAGGGGCGTTCGCCCTCCTCGACCACGATCAGGCCGAGCGCGGCCAGCGGTGCCGACGGGTGGAAGCGGGCGCGGCCCTCGGCGCGGTGCGCGGGCACCCCGCACAGGTCGAGCGCGAGGCCGATGGTCGCCCGGCGGCGGCTGACGTCGTCGTTGAGGTAGCCGTAGAGCGGTTCGAAGGTGCGGTCGAGGTCGGGGGCGAGCACGGTGAGCAGGATGCGGGCGTCCAGCGCGGACAGGCCGAGCCGGGCGGCGAGTTGGTGCAGCCGGTCGCCGTCGGACCCGTCGTCGAACGCGACGCCGAACGCGCCGTCGGACCCGTCGCCGAACGCGCTGCCCTCCTCCGCCGCGGCCGGGCGCAGCAGATGCCGTACCGCTTCGTCGGTCAGGTACAGGCCGCGCAGCGGGTCGGCGGCGGTCGGGTCGGAGGCGCTGCGGTGCTCCACGAGCAGGGCGACCCGGTCGCGCAGCCGGCCGAGCCTGCGGACCAGGGCGTCCGAGTCCGGGTCCGGGTCCGTGCCAGTGCCGGAGTTGGTGGCCGTGCCGGTGGCGGGTATCGCGGCGGTCACTCGGCCGCGCCCGGGGCCGCGTCCTTGCGGTCGGCGAGGTGGCGCGGGCGGTGGTAGCGCTCGGCGGAGCCTTCGAGGGTGCCGTCGGTGCCGCGCACCCGCACGCCCGCGCCTTCGGTGACCGGCGGCCCGGCGTCGTACTCGGGGTAGGCCGGGAAGGGCGCGGTGACCGTGACGTCCAGCGACGGCTTGAGTTCGCCGCCGAGCGCCGACCAGATCTCGGCGAACGAACGGGAGTCGGTCTGGGAGCCGGCGACGGTGAGCGGGACGGTCAGCCCGAGCGCGGCCAGCGCGCCCGTCAACTCCTCGGGCGGCAGCACCTCGTGGGGCAGCAGGGTGGACAGCACAGCGGAGAGCAGGCGGTGTTCGTCCTGCGGCTGCTTGGTCCAGGCGGTGACCAGGTAGGACAACCGGTACCAGCGCGGCGGTTGGCGCCGGCGCAGCACGATGCCCCGCTCGTCGCGGACCGCGACCGCGCCCCGCTCCCGCCGGGCGACGTCCTCGCGGATGTCGTAGAGATAGGCGTCGATGGTCGGCGCGTTGCGCCGGGCGGCCCAGTCGCGGGTCGGTGCCTCGAAGGCGATGTCGACACCGGTTCCGGCCAGGGCGCCGCCGGAGAGCAGCCCCCTGAGGACTTCGTCCACCTCGTGTATCACGGTCGAGCCCTTCGCTGTGCACGGTGGGTTGCGTACTCGTACGTCGACGAGTCGGCCCGGCCGTCCGGTGGCCGGGTGGACCGGTGACCGGGGTGGCCGCCGGGCGGTTCGCCGCCGGTGGCGGTCAGATGTAGCCCTCGCGCAGCGCGTAGGCCACGGCGTGCGCGCGGTTGCGCAGCCGCAGGCGGGTGGTCAGGCTGTGCATCACGTTCTTGACGGTCCGCTCCGAGTACGACAGCTTGCTGGCGATCTCCCCGGTCTCCATGCCCTCCGCGACCAGCCGCAGGACGTCGACCTCGCGCGGGGTCAGCCCCGACGCCGGGTCACCGGGCAGGTGCTTGGCGTTGCGGTGCATGATGCCGACCTGGGTCATGAGCCGTCCGAGCAGGTCGGAGGGCAGGTCGCCGTCGCCCCGCGAGGCGGCGAGCACGGCCTGCAGGATGCGCTGCCCGGTGGCCTCATGGCGCCAGACTATGGCGCCCACCCCGCAGTCGATCACCTGGAGCAGTTCGGCCTCGCGGATCAGGTTCGCCACCAGCACCGCCCGTACGCCGTCGGTGCGGACGAGTTGGCGGAGCCGGGAGAGCGTGTTCTCGTCGAGCGCGACCGCGAGGAGGACCGCGACGGTCCCCGGTTGCCGGCTCTCCGCGTCGACCAACCGGATCTCCGGCCGCTGGCTGAGCTGGCTGGTGACTCCCGCGAGCGAGATCGGGTCCGGAGCGTGGACCGTGACGGGGATTCTGGAGGTGGCACCCGACAGATCAGAGGGCGTGGAGAGCACCACGGTCTCAGTCCTTTCGCCCGCACAGAGGTGGGAGTTGCACACTCCTGTGGTCAGTGTTTCCCGCGTCATCATGCTCCGCCATGTGAACCCATACCAACCCGTACCCACCTTCGGTCGCACCGCGGACGTAATCGGTAGGAGGGGGTTGAAGCGTTTCAGAGTTCCGCACCGACGACGTATCCGGCCAGTTGCCCTCGTCACAGCTCGGCGTGGACGGTTGCCCGTTCGGACCGGACGATCTTGCCCCTGTGGACACGCCGAGAGCCGCTGGGGACAGGCCCCAGGCGGCCGTTGGGCGTCCGCGGTGCCCGGTTCGTGGTGGTGTCGCTGCCCGAAGATGCCGTGTTCCCTGCCCGGTTGACCGTTCAACGATGGCCGAATCTGATCGGTTGGCCGAGGTTTCGGGTCGCGATCGTGCGGATCTGGCGGCGGCTGAAATTGAGAGCAGAATCACCGTGGTGAAAAGCGGAAGGGGCGCGTGGGATGTTTGTCCCCTCGCGCCGGAGCCGCCCCCGGGGCGCGGGAGCACCCGGAAACCGGCGTGCCGCCGGGCGCTGCGGGCTTCGGAAGGCCCGTGGCGGAACGCTGTTGGACCGCGGTGACGGCACGCCGCGACGGAGGAGAGGACCCCGTATGACCCGGCCGACGCCCGATCCCGTGCCTGATTCCACCCCCGGACCCGCCGCAGATCCCACCCTTGATCCAGCCTCCGCGCGCGCGGCCGGTCCCACCCTCGATCCCGCCACCGCTCCCGTGCCCGATCCGGCACTCCCGCCGGCCGCCGCGGGCCGGGTGATCGTGCTCACCGGGCCGCCCGGTGCGGGCAAGAGCACCGTGGCGCGCCTGCTGACCCAAAGGCTCACGCCCAGCGTCCATTTGCACGGCGACGACTTCTGGTCCTTCCTCGTGCAAGGCGCGGTCCTGCCCTATCTCCCCGCCGCCCAGCGGCAGAACGAGGTCGTCGTCGGCGTGCTGGCCGAAGCCGCCTTCGGATACGCCGACGGCGGCTACCAGGTGGTGTGCGACGGCGTCATCGGCCCCTGGTTCGTGGGCGCGTTCCGCGCCGCGGCCCGGACGCGGGACACCGAACTCCACTACGTCGTGCTGCGCCCGGACCAGGACACCACGCTGCGGCGGGCCACCGGTCGCGGCGCCGACGCGCTGACCGACCCGGAGCCCGTCCGCGCGATGCACCGGCAGTTCGCCGCCATCGAGGAGTTCGAGGCCCACGTCCTGGACAGCTCCCGGCTCACCCCGGAGGCCACCGCCGACGCCGTGCTGCGCGGCGTCGACGGCCGTACGTTCCTGCTGGGGGTCCCTGCGGACCGGCCGTGAGCGGAGGCGGGGGCAGCGGCGGGGGCAGTGGCGTGGAGCGGGTGCCGGGAGCGGGGTCAGGCCGTGTACTGGTGGGCGGCGTAGGTCAGATAGCCCGCGTCGCCGCCCTGGTAGTACGTCGCCTCGTCGACCGGGGCGATCGGGAGCCCGGCGCGCAGCCGCTCCACCAGGTCGGGGTTGGCGATGAAGGCCCGGCCGAAGCTGATCAGGTCCGCGCCCAGGCCGAGCCAGCGGTCGGCGTCGTCCCGGCCGGTCTGCTTCGGTCCCATCGGCAGCACCGGGTTCATGATGAGCGGGCCGGACCAGGCCCGGCGCAGCGCGATCAGCACCTCCTCGTCGGCGGTGGCCTCCAGGTGGACGTAGCCCACCCCGACCCGGGCCAACTCGGAGAGCAGCGCGGTGTACAGCTCGGGGACGTCGGTGTCCCGCACGCCCCAGAAGTCCGCGCCCGGCGAGAGCCGGATGCCGGTCCGGTCCCCGCCGACCGCCTCGACGGTCGCGGCCGCGGCCTCGACGGCGAAGCGGATGCGGTGCGCGATCGGGCCGCCGTAGCCGTCGGTGCGCAGGTTGGCGTTGGAGGACAGGAACTGCGAGATCAGATAGCCATTCGCGCCGTGCAGTTCGACGCCGTCGAAGCCCGCGTCGACGGCGCGGCGGGCGGCGTCGGCGTACGACCGGGCCTGCTCGGGCACCTCGGCGGTCTCCAGGGCGCGCGGCACCGGGGCGGGCTGCGGGCCGGTCGGGGTGAACACGTCGCCGACCGCGGCGACCGCCGACGGGCCGATCGGCTGGGTGCCGATGGTGTCGGGGTGCGAGACACGGCCGCCGTGCATGATCTGGGCGAAGAGCCGTCCGCCGTTGGCGTGCACCGCGCCGGTCACCTCGCGCCAGGAGGCCACCTGCGCGTCGGTGTGCAGCCCCGGGGTGCCCGGGTTGGACTGCCCGATCGCGTTCGGCTGCACCCCCTCGGTCACGATCAGCCCGGCGCTGGCCCGCTGCGCGTAGTAGGCCGCCATCGACGGCGTGGCCAGCCCGCCCGCGGCGGCCCTGACCCGGGTCATCGGGGCCATCACCGTGCGGTTGGGCAGGGTCAGGTCGCCGAGCCGGTAGCTGCTGAAAAGGGTCGTCACGTCGGGACTCCTTCGCGGTCCACGGGCCCGGACCTCGGGCCCGTCGATTACGCTAGAACCTGACATTGACGTCAGAGGCAAGTTCTGTTGCGCACGCCACACCCGCGGTACGCGTGAGGCGGGGCGGAGCGCGGCGGAACACGGTACGAGGCAACGCGGTCGACGGTCAGCGGTACGCGGTCGGGAGGAACAGGGTGCGGATCGGGGAACTCGCGGCAAGGTCCGGCGTCAGCGTCCGGTCGGTGCGCTACTACGAGGAGCAGGGGCTGCTCAGCAGCACCCGCAGCGCCAGCGGGCAGCGGCACTACACGGACCACGAGGTCGAGCGGGTCGCGTTCATCCAGCGGCTCTACGCCGGGGGCCTGTCCAGCCGCACCATCCTGGAGCTGCTGCCCTGCGCGGACGCCCCGAGCGAGCGGAACTCCGACGTCGCGCTGGAGCGGATGGCGCAGGAGCGCGACCGGCTCTCGGCGCACATCGCCGACCTCGTGCGGACCCGCGCGGCGCTCGACGGGCTCATCGTCACGGCGCGGGAGTACCGCGACCAGTTGCGGACGGCGGGCGCGGGCGCGCCGGTGGCCTGCTGACGGGGTGACCCCGCGCTCCTGCCCGGGGGCCCGTTCGGGCTCCCGTGCCCGGCGTTGGCCGGCGTTGCCCGGCGGGCGGTCGGATGCCCGGCGGGCGGTCGGATGATCGGGTCGGGCGGTGAGCGGCGGCGACCGCCCCGCCCATGAGCGGCGGGGCGGCCCCGTATCACCCCCGGTGGTCCCGTTCCGGCGCGTGGGGCGACGAGCCCGCGAGCGGGGTCGAGTCGACGTACCGGACCTCGTAGCTGCGCTCCGTGAACCTCCAGCCGTCCGGGGTGCGCCGGTAGCGGTCGTGGTAGATCGAGTGGTTCAGGTGGGAGCTGCCGTCGCGCATCCGCCCGAGCTCCGACACGTAGGAGCGGCCCGTGGCGGTGTCGCCGTCGATCCGGATCGTGCCGGGGTGCACGTTCTGGATGAAGTACTCCCAGTTGGCCTGCAACCGCTCGATCCCGGCGCGGATCGCCTCGCGGCCGGTGAACTCGATGTGGCCGTCGGGGATGCGCCACACCCCGTCGGCGGTGAAGAGCGCGGCGAAGCGGTCGTAGTCGCCGGTCGTCCCCGCGTCGGTGAACTCACCGCGCAGCGCGTCGATCGCGCAGCGGTCGACGATGGTCAGGACATCGGTCATCGGGATGTCGGTCATCGGATTTCCTCCTTGTCGGTCGGGGGCCGTCGCCGGCCGCGAGGGGCCGGTCACCAGGCGTACGGGCCGAACCGGCCCCAGGCGACGAGCGCGGCGAGCAGCAGGATGACGGCGGTCACGGCCACGCCGGGCGGCTCCTTGCGGCGGACGTGCGTGGCGCCGGCCAGCGCCATCATGACGGCCAGCCCGGTCGCGGCGGCCGGGGTCAGTTCGGGGGCGACGCCGCTCGCGGCCGGGGCGATCAGCCCGACCGCGCCGAGCACTCCCATCGCGCCGATGAACCGTACGGTCGGCGGGGAGAAGTCCTCGGCCCACGGAAACCAGCCGAGCAGCCGGTCCCTCGGCTGGGTGGCCTTGACCAGCCCGGACAGGGCGAACGAGGCGGCGAGTACCGCCTGGACCACCCACAGGAACGCGTTCATCGGGTCTCCCCCGTGTGATGCGGTGTGCTTCCGACCACTCCGACGAAGCAGCCGCGCGGATTGTGAGGCCGCCGGGTGGACCTCACAGTCCGGGGTGCCGCGTCGTCTTATGAGTGCGGGCAGTCGGGGGAGCAGGCGCGATCGAGGAGGTCGGCGGGACCATGAGCAGCGAATCCGGGCCGGGCGGCGGCAGTGGAAGCGGCCCCGGCCGGGCCGATCACTCCGGCCGACCGGATCAGGCCGAACCGTTCGCCGCCGAGCAGGCCGAACCGTTCGCCGCCGACCGGGCCGAGCAGGCCGAACCGTTCGCCGCCGACCGGGCCCTGGACGCGGTGATGAGCGAACGGCGGCAGCTCATCAGCCTCGCCTACCGGCTGCTCGGCTCGCTCGCCGACGCCGAGGACGTCGTGCAGGAGACGTACGCCCGCTGGTACGCCATGGCGCCCCGGCAGCGGGCGGCGATCGAGTCCACCGGTGGCTGGCTGGCGAAGGTCGCCAGCCGGATCTGCCTGGACCTGCTCGGCTCGGCGCGGGCCCGGCGGGAGCGCTACGTCGGCGAGTGGATTCCGGAGCCGGTGCCCGACCGCACGGAGTGGGTCAGCGGATGGACCGGCGGCGCCGAGGTGGACCCGGCCGACCGGGTCACCCTCGACGAGTCGCTCAACATGGCGTTCCTCGTCGTGCTCGAAGCGATGACCCCGGCCGAGCGCGTCGCGTTCATCCTGCACGACGTCTTCCGCTACCCCTTCCCCGAAGTGGCCGAGATCGTCGGCCGTACGCCGGCCGCCTGCCGCCAACTGGCCACATCCGCCCGCCGCCGTGTCCGCGCGTCGCGCGGCCCGGGCACGCCGAACGCCCGACGCGCCCGGATCGTCAGGGAGTTCAAGGAGGCGTGGGAGGCCAAGGACGTCGAGGCGCTGATCGGCCTGCTCGACCCCGACGTCACGGCGATCGGCGACGGCGGCGGGGTCGTCGCGGCCCTGCCGCGGCCGCTGCGGGGCGGCGAGCCGGTCGCGGAGTACTTCATCGGCCTCGTACGTCAGGCGGACGGCCTGACCATCCTGGAACGCACGGTCAACGGCCGGCCCGGACTGCTGCTCCAGTACGAAGGCGCCACCGTGGCGGTGCTGGCGCTCGACATCGTGGACGACCGGGTCACGCACGTGTGGGCGGTCCGCAACCCGGCCAAGCTCCGCCCCTGGACCTGACGTCGAGGCGGGCGCGGCGCGGCCCCGGGTACCGGAGCCGTCCCGCGCCCGCCTCGTGTCAGGTGAGGCCGCCGGTCGCGCGGAGGTTCTGCCCGGTGAGCCAGCGGCCGTCCGGCCCGGCGAGGAAGGCCACGACGTCGGCGATGTCGGCGGGTCGGCCGAGCCGGCCGAGCGGGGTGATGCCGATCACCGCGCCGAAGTCCGCGCCCGGGTTGGCCTCGCGCAGCAGATCCGTGTCCGTCGCGCCGGGCGAGACCGTGTTGACAGTGATGCCGCGCGCCCCCAACTCCTTCGCGCCCACCGAGGTCAACTGCTCGATCGCGCCCTTGCTCGCGGCGTACGGCGCGCTGCCCGGCGCGGGGCGGACCGTGTTGAGCGTCGAGATGTTGACCACCCGCCCGCCGTCGCGCATGTGCCGTGCCGCGTAACGCATGGTCAGGAACGTGGACTTGGCGTTGACCGCCATCACCTCGTCGAAGAGCGCCTCTTCGGTGTCGGCGAGCGGCGCCGGTGCGAAGCTCATCGCGGCGTTGTTGACGAGGATGTCCAGGCCGCCGAGCCGGTCCGCCGCGTCCTCCATCAGCCTTTCCGCGGCGCCGGCTTCGCCCAGGTCGAGCCGCATGCCGTGCGCCCGGCCGCCCGCGTCCGCGACGCTCCGCTCGACCTCCGCGGCGGCCTCGGCGTTCCGCGCGTACGTGAACACGACCTCGGCCCCGTCCCGGGCCAGCCGCTCCACGATCGCCCGGCCGATTCCGCGTGAACCGCCCGTCACCACGGCCGCCTTGCCCGTGAGCTCCCCCATGACACCCTCCCCGTTCGCACCCGGCACTGTCCGCCGGGCAGCCTATGCCCGGACCCGCCCCGGGCTCCCGACTCCGGTGCGGGGGAGGGGAATTCCCGCGTCGGTCGGGGGAAGGCGGCAGAGGTCAGGACGGTGGGACCCGGAGGAGGCAGCGGTGCCGAAGACCCGAGCGGCAGGGAAGAAGGCGACGGCCCGGACAGCGGAGCCCGGGAGGGAGGACGAGGTCCGGGGGGAGGCGAGCGGGGAGCCGCCGTACCGGGCGGAGGCGGTGCGCGGCGACGGGCACTGGCACCTGAACGTGCGGAGCCTGGACGACCATCCGGACCGCGGCGAGGTGGACGCGCTCGTGGTCACCGTCACCCCGCGGCGCCCCGGCGACGACTTCCCCGCGGCCGACCTCGACCGCACCCTGGGCGAGTGCGGCTTCCGCCGCGAGGGCGAGTGGGCTCGCGAGAGCGCGCGGTGGACGGCTCCCTGCACCCATCCCTTCGTGCGCGCCGCGCCGCCGGCACCGGCCGCCGGATAGCGCCGCGCCCGAGTCGGTATCGGCATCGGCGCCAGTGCCGGCGGCGCGCTATCCGGCGCTGCCCGCCGCCAGCTCGCCCAGCAGCGCCCAGGTGCGCCGACGCGCCTCCTCCCCGGCGATGTCCGTGCCCGAGAACACCACTTCGGTCGCCCCGGCGTCCCGGTAGCGCCGCACCTCGGCGGCGATCGCCTCCTCGTCGCCGATCACGGCCACGTCGGACGCCCGCGTGCCGCCGGAGAGTTCGATGACGCGCGCGTAGGACGGGATCTGCTCGTAGAACGCGAGGCTCTCGGTGACCTTCGCGCGCACGGCGTCCACGTCGTCGGTCACGACGCCGGAGACGAGCGCCACGATCCGCGGTGCCGGGCGCCCCGCGGCCTCGGCCGCCGCGGTGACGGCGGGGACGATGTGCTCGGCCAGCGCCTTGGGTCCGGCGAGGTACGGCAGGATTCCGTCGGCCAGTTCGCCGCTGGCCCGCAGCGCCTGCGGGCCCATCGCGGCCACCAGCAGCGGTACGCCGCCCTCGGCACCGGGCACCCGCGCGGAGACCGGGGTGCCCGCGGTGAGCAGCTCGCCGTGGAAGTCGGCGGTGCCGGTCTCGGTCAACTGCCGTAGCGCGGTGAGGAATTCGCGCAGCCGGGCGATGGGCCGCTCGAAGGGGATGCCGAACCCCGCCTCGGTCAGGTGCTTGGTGCCGAGCGCGAGCCCGAGGTGGTAGCGGCCGTGCGTGGCCGCCTGGGCGGTCTGGGCCTGGCTGGAGACGATCAGCGGGTGCCGCCCGAAGACGGGGATCGCGGAGGTGCCCACCTGGAGGTCGGGCACCTCCCGCCCGACGATCGCCGCGAGTTGGGGCGAGTCGGCGCCGAAGGTCTGTCCGAACCAGGCGGACCGGAGTCCGGCCGCCGCGGCCTCCTCGGCGAGTCGTACGGTGGCGTCGATCTGGTTGCCGGTGCCGGTCGCGCTGAGTGTCACTCCCACAGTCATGCCGTGTCCAACGAGCCCCGCGCGCCCGGGCATTCCGGTCCGCCTGCGACAGTCTCGTGACGGCAGTGTGTACGGGAGGCGGCCACGGGTACGGGCCGCCCGGCGCCCGGGGCCGCCGTACGCCCGGGGCGCCCAACGCCCGGGCCGGCGTATGCCCTTGGCGCGGTACGACGGTGCCGCCGTACGGGCTCAGCCGAACCGCCGGATCACGTCCCTGACCTGCGGCACGCAGTCGCCCCACGCGCCGAAGTGCGCGATCGTGCTGATGAGTTCGCGCAGGTGCAGCAGCGGCATCCGCTCCTGCCAGCCGTCCGAGAGCGGCAGGACCTCGTGGTAGGCGGCGAAGAAGGACTCCGGCGGCCGGCCGGTGCAGTACATCATGCTGAGCTCGGACTCCGCCCACATCCAGCACACCGCGGGGTCGATGAAGGCCGGGGCGCCGTCGGACGCGGCCACCACGTTGCCCTGGTACAGGTCACCGTGGTTCAGCACTGCGGGTCCGCCGGGCACCAGCCGGGGGAGGCGGTCGCAGATCCGCTCCAGGCCCGCGAGGTCGGCGGGGTCGAGCGCGGCGCGCACCTTCGGCTCGCGGAGGTAGCGCAGCACCCGGTGCTCGGCGAAGAACGCGTGGCCGTCGTCGGTCCAGGCGTTCGTCTGGGGGAGGAGGCCCAGCCATCCCTCGGCGTGCCACCCGAAGCGGTCGCCCCGGACGGCGTGCAGCCGGGCGACGGCGCGGCCCGCCTCCGCCCAGAACGCGTCCCCGTCGGCGGGCGCCGGCTCCAGTGCCTCCAGCAGGAGGTGGCGGGCGCTCACCTCGATCACCCGCGGGGTGCGCAGCCCACCCTGCTCCCGTAGCACCCGCAGGCCCTCCGCCTCCTGCGCGTACAGGTCGGGAGGGGCCTGCTCCGAGCTCTTGAGCACGACCCGGGTGCCGTCGGCGAGCGTCAGCCGCCGTACGTCGTTCACGGCCCCTCCGCTGAGCGGCTCGTCCGCGACGACCTCTCCGACAATGGCACTCGGCAGGTCCCGCCACGGCTCGCAGCCGCCGCCATCCCGATCCGTCACTCCCGGTTCCTCCCACCCGACCTCCGGCCGGCACCGTTCCACGCCCCGGCCGCCGAACGCCAACGGTACGGCGGGTACGAGCGGTACGGCGGGGCGGCCGGCACGGCACGGGGCCGCGGTCAGGGCACGGTCACGACGATCTTGCCGCGGGCGTGCAGGGCCGCGGCGATGCGCGAACTCGGCGCGGAGGTCACCGGGTACGGCGACGGCCTCGCGGACCACGTGCGCGCCCTGGCCCCCGGCGGCGTCGACCGGGTCCTGGACATCGGCCCCGGCGGCCATTTCCCCGAGCGTGGCGTGGAGGCCACCGTGACATCGGGCGCTGAGACGGCAAGCGCTCGACTCGTGGGCGGCCGCGCAGCCGGCGAGCGGGAACACCGCGTGCGCCGGCACCGTGAAACGGCCCTCGGCGGCCAGTGCCACCGCCACCGCGAGACCGGCGTGGGCCGGCCGCGAGGTGGCGCCGGGGCCCGCGGTGCGGGAGAACCGTACGCCGTGGTCGGGTGCGGTGGGGTCGGCGATCGTCACGACCCGGTCCGGGCCGCCCGCGAGGGCGACCAGGTCGGCCGGCGAACCCGCACCCGCGGTGCCGAGCACCGCGTCCGGGTCGCCCGCCGGTGGTGGCCGCCGTCGGGAAGGACGCGCCGGCGGGGCCGGGGACCCCGGCGGGACGGCAGCGTCGCCACGCTCTGATCAAGGTGCCGTGCGGGGCCCGCCACCTGGGGCGGGAGGGGGCTGTTGTTGAATGAGGTACGGGCCGCGGCCGACCCGTGGCGGGGCCCTGGTCCGGACGCAGTCGGCACGAGGGTGGGAATCAGCAGGTGAGCGCGCAGCCGGTGTCGCTGAGAAGCCTCATACCGGCGGTGTTCCTGCCGGTGCTGGTCTTCGAGACCGGGATGGGCGCGCTCGCGCCGGTACTGGCGCTCAGCGGCCGGGCGCTCGGCGCGGGTGTCGGCACCGCGGGGCTCGTGCTCGCGCTGCTGGGGGTCGGGCAGATCCTCGGCGACGTGCCGGCCGGGGCGCTGGCGGCACGGCTGGGCGACCGCAAGGCGATGCTCGTCGCCTCAGGCGTCACCGCGGTCACCCTCAGCGGGTGCGCGCTGGCCCGGAACGTCTGGCAACTGGCGCTGGCGGTCACCGTCACCGGGGCGTCCAACGCTGTGATCATGCTGGCCCGGCAGTCCTATCTGACCGAGGCGGTGCCCCCGCAGCTGCGGGCGCGGGCGCTGTCGACGCTCGGCGGGATGTCGCGGGTGGGCGCGTTCGTCGGGCCGTTCCTCGGCGCGGCCGTGCTGACCGGCGGCCGCCCGGTGCACGACATCTACTGGCTGGCGCTGGTGTGCACGGCCGTCACCGTGGTGGTCCTGCTCACCGTGCCCGACGTCGCCGAACCCGCCACCGGCGGCGGCAAGAAGCCCGTGCCGGTGCGCGCGGTGCTGCGCGACCACCGGAAGGTCTTCCTCACCCTCGGCCTCGCGGTCCTGCTGGTCGGCTCGGTCCGGGCCACCCGGCAGACCGTGCTGCCGCTGTGGGCCGAGCACCTGGGCCAGAGCCCGTCCTCCACCAGCGTCGTGTTCGGCATCGCCGGGCTGATCGACACGCTGACCTTCTACCCCTCCGGCCAGGTGATGGACCGGGCCGGCCGGCTGTGGATCGCGGTGCCCTCCATGCTGGTGCTGGGCGGCGCCCAGGCCGCCCTGCCGCTGACCCACACCCTCACCGAACTGACCGTGGTGGCGATGCTGATCGGCTTCGGCAACGGGATCGGCAGCGGCATCCTGATGACCCTGGGCGCGGACGTCGCACCGCCGGAGACCCGCTCGCAGTTCCTGGGCGTGTGGCGGCTGTGCGCGGACTCCGGCAGCGCCGGCGGCCCGCTGGTGGTGTCGGCGGCCGCCTCGCTCGGGAGCCTCGCGGCCGGCATCTCGGTGATGGGCGCCGTGGGCATCGCGGCGGCGGGCGCCCTGCTGCGGTGGGTGCCGCGGTACTCGGCCTTCGCCACGACCGGCGCGCGACGGGCGAGCACCGCGGTGGTCGGCGTCCGGCCCCGCCCGCCCGGCCCGGGCGCGTCCCGCGACGCGCCGCACGAGACGTCCCGCGACGCGCCCGGCCCCTGACGCCGGCCGGGCGGCCCGTACGCCCGCGTCGCCGCGTGCCGCCCACCCGCGCCGCCCTAACCCCGCGGGCCCGGCCAGGCGGCCAGGCGCGCCGACAGCGCGGCCCCCGACACCCGGGAATTCACCCGAACGGCCCGCGCGGATGTCCTGCGCGACCGAATGACCCGAGGCTGGTCAGCATGCGGCTGCACCGGCCCAAGCTGGCGTGGTACCTACCGGCACTGGCCCTCCTCGTGACCTGTTCGGCGCCGCAGCACCCGGCGAACGCGCCGCGGCAGGGCTCTGCCGCGATCCACCCGGTGTCGCTGCGGCCGAACGTCGTGCTGCGCGCGGGATGGCACGCGGACGAGAAGGACGTACGGCCGGGGCTGGTCTACGACCACTCGGTCAAGGCGGTGTTCGTGCACCACACGGACAACCCCAACACGTACGACTGCAGGACCGACGTCCCCAAGATGTTGCTGGCCCTCGAACAGCGCCATATCGCCCTGGGCTGGGACGACCTCGGCTACAACTTCATCGTCGACCGGTGCGGCGGCATCTACGAGGGCCGGACCGGGAGCGTCGACCGCGACCCGCGGGGCTCGCACACCGAGGGCTTCAACAACGACACCGTCGGAATAGCGGCGCTCGGCAACTTCGGGGGCGGGCAGAAGGTGCCGCACGCGATGCTGGAGGCGATCGCCGAGATAGCCGCCTGGAAGCTCGACCCCGGGGTCAACCCGCTGGGCCGGGTGCGCCTGGTGTCGAGCAACAACGCGAGCCTCTACCGGAAGGGGACGGCCGCGGAGCTGAACGTGATCTCCGGCCACCGCGACGTCTACCAGACCGACTGCCCGGGCCAGGCGCTGTACGACGACCTGCCCTGGGTCCGGCAGGAGGCCGCGCGGCTGCGGCAGCAGGCCGCCCGGGACGGCTGACCCGCCGGGCCGCTCCGGTCACCGGCACCGGCTCCGGTCACGGCATCCGGTTCCGGCCACTGCACCGGCTACGGCGCGGTGAAGAGCGCGGCGAAACCGGGCGCGAGCCAGGGCCTGCGACCCCAGGCGGCGATCTTGCCGCGGGCGAGGGCGCCCATGCTGGTACGCCTGCCGAGCGCGAGCAGGAAGAACGTGACCGGCTCGGCCACGATCGTGCAGTCCGCGCGCCGCGGCGGCTCCCGCGTCACGGCCACCGCGCCGTCGGTGAACGTCACGGCGAGCCGGGGCCCGCCGCGCAACCTCAGGGCGTAGCAGGCGTTGTGGCCGGTGGCGGAGCGCGGGTCGACCACCCGGGGCATCGCCGTGGTCAGGAACGGCAGTGTGAGCACGACCCGTTCGCGGTCGATCATGTGCGGCCGGCGCAGCGCCACCGCGATGTCGTAGCCGTGGCCGAGCATGTGGGTCAGCAGATACGAGCCGAGGGTGCCCAGATCCATCGGGCCCATCGGGGTGAGCACCTGCTCGTCCGCCGACCGCGCCCCGGTCGCGTCGGTGAACGCCTTCGTGTGCCGCACGATCGCGTCCGCCAGGATGGACGGGTCCCGCTCCGTGAAGGCTTGCAGGGAGGCGGAGTTGGCCGCCGCCAGGCCGCCCGGGGTCCCGTCGCCGTACGGCCGCTCTCGGCCGGCGGCGAGGTCGGCCATCAGCGCGTTGGCCAGGGCCAGATGGGCGGCCGCCTCGCCAACGGTCCACTGCGCGCCGGGAATCGGCGCGGCCGGGTCCGCACCCGCGCGGAGCAGTTCCGCGGTCCGCTCGGCGACGGCGTGGACGGCCGCGGACAGCGGTGACGCGGTGGCGGTCCCGGAGCGGGGGGTGTCCATGGTGCTGAAGGGTGACCCAACTCCGTACGTCTGTCCAGGGCCCGTACGTCCCCCGCCGCCGCGCGGACCCGCGCCGCCCCCGTACGAGGAGGGCGGCGCGGATGCGTTCAGCGGGTGCGGGTGCGGGCGGCGGTGCCGGTGGCGCGCGGGCCGGTCAGTGCATCCACAGCAGGTACAGGCCGTTCGTGCCGTACTCGCAGATGTAGACCGGGCCGTGCACGGGCGCGTCGGCCTGGGCCTGGGCGACACAGCTGTCGTAGGTCGGGAAGTAGCCCATGAACATGAAGCCGCTGCCGGGAGGCGGGGACGCCTGCGCCGCCGTGGTGGCGACGCCGAGGCCGAGGATCGCGGTGGCGGCGACCGTGGCCGCGCGGGCGAGGACCTTCTTGCGCATGTGGATCACAACTCCTTTCCGGGCAGGCGGAGTTGCCTGCCGAATGGCCAGGGGTGTGGTGCAGGGGGTGGCGCGCGCGGCCCCCACACTGCCGGGAGCCGCCCTCCGTTTTCAATAGGTCCAGACCAATTGGTGACGGTGGGGCGGTTGAGTTTCCCGCGGTCACCCGCAGTGGCCCGCGCGGCCGGACCGATGAGTTTCGCCGGCGCGAGCGGTCCACTTGTACGAAGGTTCCGTTCCCGCGGCCGAAGACGGCCCGGGCGGACCGCACCGTCCGAAGCGCACGAGGAGATCGAGATGACCGCCGGCAGCCAGAACGGCCCCGCGAGCTACTTCCCCGCGATCGAGAAGAAGTACGGCCGCCCGATCGCGGAGTGGAAGGAGCTGATCCGTGCCTCGCCGCTGACCGGGCACATGGAAGTGGTCAACTGGCTGAAGGCCGAGCACGGGCTCGGGCACGGCCACGCCAACGCGCTGGTCGCCCACACCCGGGCGGAGGACGCGGCGGCCTGACCCCCGCCCGGCCCGGCCCCGCCCGGGTGGGGCGCGGCGGGTGGTACCGGTGCTACGGGCGGGCCGGGTCCGCCGCCGGTTCCTCCCGCGAGCCCGCTGCCGGGTCCGCCACCGAGCCCTCCTCCGTACCTGTACCCGTACCCGTTTCCGTACCCGCGCCGGCGCGGGCCTGCCTGCGGGACCTGGCCAGGGCCGGGTCGAGCACCGGCACGGCGGCGAGCAGGCGCCGCGTGTACGGGTCGCGCGGGTTGCCGTACACCTCGTCGGCGGTGCCCTCCTCGACCACCCGGCCCGCCCGCATCACCGCGACGCGGTCGCTGACCTGGCGGACCACCGCGAGGTCGTGGGCGACGAAGACCAGCGACAGCCCCAGGTCCCGCTGGAGTTCGCCGAGCAGGGCGACGACCTGGGCCTGCGTGCTGACGTCCAGCGCGGAGACCGGCTCGTCGCAGACCACCAGACGCGGGCGGGGCGCCAACGCCCGGGCGATGCCGACCCGTTGGCGCTGGCCGCCGCTGAACTCGTGCGGGTAGCGGTGGTACCAGGACGGTTCGAGGCCGACCCGCTCCAGCAACTCGCCCACCCGCGAGGTGATCTGCTGCTCGGTGAGGTCGCCCGCCACCCGCAGCGGGTCGGCGATCGACTCGCCGATGCTGCGGCGCGGGTTCAGCGAGGAGACCGGGTCCTGGAAGACCATCTGCAACTCACGCCGCAGCGGCCGCAGTTGCCGCTCGCCGAGCCGCACGATGTCCTTGCCGCGGTAGCGGACGGCGCCTTGCGTGGGGTCAAGCAGCCGGACCAGCATCCGCCCCAGCGTGGTCTTGCCGCTGCCGCTCTCCCCGACGACGCCGAGGGTCTCGCCCTCCCGGACCACCAGGTCCACGCCGTCCACCGCGGCGAACCGGCCCCGGCCGCGCCCGAACTCCTTGCGCAGCCCGGCGGCTTCGAGCAGCACCTCGCCGGCCTGCCGCGGGTCGGCGACGGCCGCGCCGCTCAACTCGCGTGCGGGGGAGCCCTTTTCCCGGTCCGGTACCCCTTCCGGCGACGGTTCCGCTTCCGCCACCGATGCCCCTTCCACCGCCGGTTCCGCTTCCGCGGCGACCGGAGCGAGCCGGGGCACCGCGGACAGCAGCGCGCGCGTGTAGGCGTGGCCGGGGTTCGCCAGCACCTCGCCGGTGGGGCCGGATTCGACTGCGGCGCCGTGCTGGAGGACCAGCAGCCGGTCCACCGTGCCGGCGGCGACGCCGAGGTCATGGGTGACCAGCAGCAGCGCCAGGTCGGAGCCGGTGCGCAACTCGTGGAGCAGGTCGAGGACCTGCGCCTGCACGGTGACGTCGAGCGCGGTGGTCGGCTCGTCGGCGACGATCAGCCGCGGCTCGCAGGCCAGGGCCATGGCGATGAGCGCCCGCTGCCGCATCCCGCCGCTGAACTCGTGCGGCCGGGACCGGGACCGGCGGGCCGCCTCGGGGATGCCGACCCGGTCCAGCACCTCCACGGCCCGGGCGCGGCCGGCGGCGCGGGAGACCCGGCGGTGCACCCGGTAGACCTCGGAGATCTGGTCGCCGACCGCGAGGTAGGGATCGAGCGCGCTGAGCGGGTCCTGGAAGACGACGGCGGCGACGCCGCCGCGCAGCCGCCGCAACTCCTCCTCGGGCGCGGTGAGCACGTCGGTGCCGGCCACCCGGACCGTCCCGCTCACCTCGGCGCCGGTGCCGCGGTGCAGCCCGAGCAGCGCGTACGCGGTGGCGGACTTGCCCGAGCCGGACTCGCCGACCAGACCGAGTGCCTCGCCGGGCCGCAGGGTGAAGCCCACCCCGTCGACGGCCCGTACCGTCCCGGACTCGGTGCGGAAGTCGATCCGCAGGTCGGCGACCTCGACCAGCGGCGCGTCCGTACGCCCGGGGGAACCGACCTCGGCCCCGGTCCCGGCTTCCGGCGCGGACGTGGACGCGGACGTGGACGCGGACAGCGGAGCGTTGGCGGTCACGCCAGCACCACCCTTCGGTCGGTGAGGGCGTAGAGCACGTCGGCGACCGCGTTGGCGACCACCACCGCGAGGCCCATGACCAGGACGATTCCCACCACCACCGGCAGGTCCTTCAACTGCACGGACTGCACCAGCTGCTGGCCGAGCCCGGGGACGCCGAAGAGCGTCTCGGTGAGCAGCGCGCCGCCGAACATCGTGCCCAGGTCCAGCGCGGACAGCGCGATCACCGAGGCGAGCGCGCCGCGCAGCGCGTGCCGGCGGACGATCGCGCCCTCGGGCACGCCGTACGCGCGGAAGGTGCGGATGTGGTCCTCGGCGAGCGTCTCCAGCATGGAACTGCGGGTCAGCCGGGCGTACTTGGCGGCCTCGACCAGGGCCAGCGCGAGCCACGGCAGCAGCAGGTTCCAGGCCCACTGCTCGGGGTCGGAGGTCAGCGGCACATACGTCGGGTACGGCAGCCAGCGCAGCCACGAGCAGCAGACCAGAAGCAGCAGGATGCCGGTGATGAACACCGGTGTGGCCGTGCCCAGCAGGGTGAACCCGGTGAGCAGCCGCTCCACGAGGGTGCCGCGGCGCAGCGCGGACAGCAGGCCGGTGCCCACCCCGATGACCAGCCACAGCACCATGGCGCCCAGCGCGAGCGAGGCGGTGGCCGGCAGCTTCTCGGCGACGACGTGGCTGACCAGGTCGCCGGTGCGGTACGACTGGCCCAGGCACGGCGCCGGGCAGTGCAGGGTGCCCGTGCCGGTGCTGTAGTCGTGGCCGGCGAACACCCCCTGCAGGAAGTGCCAGAACTGGACGTACACCGCGTCGTCGAGGCCCATCTGGGCGCGGACCTGGGCGACCTGGGCGGTGGAGCAGCGCGGCCCGCAGGCGAGTTGGGCGGCGTCGCCCGGGGCGAGGTAGAACACGGCGTAGAGCACGGCGGCCAGCACCAGCAGCACGGCGGCCGCCTGGAGCAGGCGCCGCCCGGCGAAGCGGATCACGACGCGCCCCCCTTGCGGGTGCCGATCCGCAGCCGGCTGCGCGAGCGCGGGTCGAGCGCGACCCGCACGCCCTCGGCGAACACCGTGAAGGCGAGCACCGTGACGAGCAGCAGCAGCGCGGGCAGCAGGACGTACGCGGAGTCGGCCTGGTACCAGGTGGAGGCGGTGGAGAGCATCTGTCCCCACGACGCGGTGGGCGGGTTGACGCCGATGCCGAGGAAGGAGAGGCCGGCCTCGGAGACGATGTTGCCCGGCAGCAGGATCGCCGCGTAGGTGAGCACCGGGGCGACCAGCGCGGGCAGCAGTTCGCGGCGCGCGGTGCGCCAGCCACTGGAGCCGGCCAGCCGGGACGCGGCCACGTAGTCGAGGGACTTCTGGGCGAGCACCTGGGCGCGGACGATCTTGGCGACGCCGCCCCAGGCGAGCAGGCCGAGCACCAGGGCGAGCAGCAGCGGGCGCGGGAAGCCGCCGGGCACCACCGCGAGCAGCGCGATGGCGAAGACCAGCGCGGGCAGCGTGACGAAGATGTCGGCGACGCGGCTGAGCAGCCCGTCCACGGCCCGGTTGCCGAGCCCGGCGGCCAGCCCGAACGCCGTGCCGATCACGACTTGCAGGATCGTGGCGCCGAACGCGACGGCGAGCGAGGTGCGCGCGCCGTAGACGAGCCGGGCGAACAGGTCGCGGCCGGTGCCGGGTTCGACCCCGAGCCAGTGCGTGCCGCTCACCCCGCCGAAGTGGCCGAGCGGGACCGCGCCGGCCTTGGAGTCCAGCAGCGCGGCGTGGTAGCTGGTGGTGTCCTGGCCCTCGACGGCGGCCAGCAGCGGTGCGGCCACGGCCACCAGCACCAGCAGCGCCACCACGGCGCCGCCGGCCAGGGCGGCGCGTTCGGCCCGCAGCCGGCGCCAGAACTGCCGTCCGCCGGGGATCGGCCCGCCCGGCACCGGGTCGCCGGAGGACGGCCCGGCCGCGGCCGGACCGTCCCCGGCGAGGGTGAGTTCGACGCTCACGACGTCACTTCACCGCGGCCTGGGAGATGTCCAGCACGCCGGTCCAGTCGCTGATCACCACGTTGCGGATGTTCTTGCCGAACAGCCGCTTGTAGACGGGGTGGACCAGCGGCACGGTCAGCGCCTGGGCGCCGATCTTCTGGTCCAGGGCGCCCCAGCGCTTCGCCGCCGCGCTCAGGTCGGTGATCTTGTCGATGGCGTCGATCTCGCTGTTGACCGACGGGTCGTTCAGCTGGGAGCTGTTGAAGTTGTAGCCGTCCTTCACGATCTGCCGGCCGTCGAAGATCGGGCCGAGGAACGGGCCGCCGGACGGCCAGTCGGCGCCCCAGCCGGCCAGGAACAGGCCCGGCTCGGTCTTCACGCTGTAGACCTTGTCGTCGAACGCGTTGTGCTCCAGGCCGTCGAGCTTGACGGTGATGCCGGCCTTCTTCAGCGCCTCCTGCACGGCGGTGGCGACCTCGGGGCCCTCCTCTCCGCCCTTGTTGGTGTCGTGGGTGAGGGTGACGGTCAGCCCGTTCGGGTAGCCGGCCTCCTTCAGCAGCTCGCGCGCCTTGGCCGGGTCGCCGCTCTTGCCCGCCGGGAACGGGTCGTAGGGCGTGTAGCCGAACGCGGCCTGCGGGGGCAGGAAGGTGGTGGCGGGCTCGGCGAGCGAGGAGCCGCCGTCGGCGTCCACCACGGTGGTCCGGTCGATGGCGTACGCGACGGCCTCGCGCACCTTGATGTTGTCGAACGGCTTCACCTTCGGGTTGAACGCCAGGTAGTCGGTGTAGCCGAAGTGGCCGGTGCCGACCCGGGCGGACAGCGCCTTGTCCCCGGTGGTCTTGGCGAGCTCGGCGGGGCCGAGGTTGGTGTCGGTGGTGACCGCGTCCGCGTCCTTGCCGACGCCCGCGGACAGCCGCTGGTTGATCACGGCCTGGTCGAGCCCGGACTGCACGTCGATGGTGTCGGGGTAGGCGCGCCGCTGGTCGTCACTGGCCTGCGACCAGTTCGGGTTGCGCCGCAGCACGATGTGCTCGCCGTTGTTCTGGTTGCTGACGACCTCGTACGGGCCGGAGGAGACCGGGTGCTCGGCGTACTTGGTGCCGGTGTCCTTCGCCTTGGGCACCGGCGCGAAGGAGGTCTGCGTGGCGAGCAGCGGGAAGTCGCCCTCGGGCTTGCGCAGGTGGAAGACGATCGTCTTCGCGTCGGGCGTCTCGATCGAGGACAGCCCCTTGGGGTCCTTGTACGGGCCCTGGTAGTCCTGCGCGCCGACCAGCCAGTCCCGCAGGTAGGGGGCGCCGCCGGACAGCTCCGCCGCGAAGGAGCGCTCGATGTCGTACTTGATGTCGGCGGTGGTGATGGCCGTGCCGTCCTGGTACTTCAGCCCGTCCTTGAGGTGGTACGTCCACACCGTCGCGTCCTTGCTGGGCTCGCCGGTGTTCGTGGCCAGGTCCGGGACGACCTTGTTGCCGGCCGCGCCGTTCTCCCGGGCGCGGGTGGTCAGGGTGCGGTAGACCAGCGAGGGGACGTTGCCGCCGCCGGAGGTGTAGAGCCGGGCGGGGTCGAAGTTGTTCTGCGGCTGGTTGTTCAGCACGTAGAGGGTGCCGCCGCGGTGCGGGGTGGAGTCGGAGCCCTTCGCGGCCGAGTCGGCGCTCTTGGGGCCGCAGGCGACGGCCCCTCCGGCGAGGGCGAGACCGACGGCTATGGCGCCCAACTGCCGTGGAGACAGGGACAAGCGAGACATGGCAGGGCCTTTCCCCGGGCGTGCGGTCACCCGGGCGGGGGGAGGCGCGCGCCCGGGGCGCGCGGGACAAACGGGGGATACGGGGATGCGGGGATGGGGCGTCATGCGGGGGATGGTCGGCCCGGGTGGTCAGCTGACCGTGCGGGCGGACCTGCCGGAAAGGCCCCGGGCGCGGCAGACCCCCGACCGCGGTCGGGGGTGGCTCGGCGAAGGGGGGCCGGGTGCGCGATCAGCGACAGTGCACGTCGGCGACGCTGTGCCCGGTCACGCCGATCAGCGCCAGCTCGATGCTGGCGCGGACCAAGGGGCGGATGGGGCACAGGTGCATGGCAGAAGAGTGCGCAGACGCACCACGAATTGTCAAAGTCGGACGTTGATGATCACAAAGGAACACTTATGCACAGGGTGGGCCCTAGGGGCGGACGGCGCGGCGGACCTGCCACCAGGTGAGCCCCGCCACGGCGGTGGCCGCGACGGCGACCGCGATCTGCGGCTTCAGCCGGTCGGTCGGGCCGTTCACCCGCCTCGCGCGCACCGCCCCGTTCGACTGCCAGCTCAGCGTCGAACCGTTCGACTGCCCCGACAGCCACGAGCCGAACGACTGGAACGACCCGAGCGACACCGCGGACATCGCCGACCCCAGCGACCCGAACGACCCGAACGACGCCACCGACCCGACGGACAGCACCGACCCGGCCGCCCCGATGGACAGCACCGACTCGGTGGAGGCGATGGACAGCAACGAGTTGTGCGACCGGATCGACCAACGTGACGACATGCCCCCATCCTCCCCGATCACCCCGGTGCGGGATACAGCGCGGGGTGCCCGGCGGGGGCGGGTCGCCCAGGGTGGCACCGTCCGCTCCCGGCGCGGGGGTTGGCGTTGGCGGGGGCGCGGGGCGCCGGGAGCGGGGTGGGGTCAGCTCTGGGTGTAGGTGTAGTGCGGGGAGTCGTACTGCGGGCCGTTCTTCTCGTAGGTGAACCAGTAGGTGACGACCGAGCCGGAGGTCAGGGAGCCGACGTTCTGGGTCCAGGTGCCGCCGTTGTCGGTCATCCGGAGGTTCTGCTGGCCGCCGCCGTTGACCTGGTAGTGCACGTCGACGTAGGCCGCGGGAGTGGTCGGTGTGAAGCTGATCAGCGCGTCGCTCGCGTCGACCCGGGTGGCGTTCGCGGTGTAGTCGGAGGTGGTGGTGCCACCGGTCGTGCTGCCGCCCGTGGTCGTGCCGCCGGTGGTGGTCCCGCTGGTCGTCCCGCCGTCGGTGCTGCCGGTCGTGGTGCCGCCGGTGGTCGTGCCGCCGGTGGTGCCGCTGCTCCCGCCGGTCGTCTGGTAGACCGCCATCCAGTCGACGCTCATGCCCGCGCCGGAACTGATGTCGGCCGACGGCGAGGTGCAGCCGCAGACCTTGTTGGGATACGAACCGCCGATCGCCACGTCGAAGATCGCGAAGAAGCCGTGGTCCACGGCCGCCTGCCAGGTGGCCGTGGAGACCTCGTTCTCGTCGACGGTGTAGGTCAGGTTGCCGTCGAGGTAGAACCGCAGCTGCTCGGCCGAGGTGTTGGTGCGGTCCACGATCACCGAGTAGGTGTGGTACCCGGTCTGGCAGCCCCCGCACGCCTGGAGCCCGCTGCTGATGCCGTCCGGGTCATGGCACTCCCCGGCCCAGACGCCGCAGTGGAAGGTGGTGGAGTGCTGGCTCAGCGCGTTGACGTCCTCCATGATGTCCATCTCGCCGATACCCGGCCAGTTGGTCGCCCCGACCGGCCTGGCGTCCGCGCCCATCGCCCAGAACGCGGGCCAGTAGCCCAGCCCGCTGGCCGGGTTGGGCTGCTCCAGCGACGCGCTGATCTCCAACTGGCCGCCGGCCGGCGCGGCGAAGTCGGTGCGCTGGGTCTCGATCCGGCCCGAAGTCCACTGCCCCGACGCGTCCTTGACCGGCTTGATCACCAGATGACCGGCGCCGTCCTGGTAGACGTTCGTCGTCGAGTCGGTGGCCGTCTCCAGCTCGCCGGTGCCCCAGTTCGCCGCGGCGCCGGGGTAGTTGTAGCCGGTCCCGGTGTCGTAGAGCCAGTTCGACCGGTCGAGTCCGGTGCCCGCGGCGCCGTTGAAGTCGTCGCTGAAGACGGTGCTCCACCCGGTGGGGGGTGCCGGCGCGGCCACCGCGGCCGAACCGCCGGAGACCGTCAGCGCGAGCACCCCGGCGAGCAGCAGGAGGAAGGCGCTGAGCACGGCGATCGGCCCACGCCGACCACGACGGCGGCCGGGCGGACGGAGACGGAGCGGGGGACGGAGAGGGGGCGGGGGGCGGAGCCGGAAACGGTTCTGGCCGCCTTGCGCGGCACCGGAGTTCGGCATGCGTGTCACGGGTGATCCCGACCTTTCTGCGGGTGCGACTGGACCGCGGTGAGGCCGGACGCGGCGCGGAGACCGGAAGGTGCGCACCGGGGTGGGGGGTCCCGTCTCCTTCGCACCGCGTCGTGAGAGCGCTCTCAGAGCGGCGGATCGAGGCGAGTGTCGGGCTCCCGCCAGGTTCACGTCAAGGCGTCGGGCGGGATCGGGTGGGAATGCCCGCGGGTGCGGGGGAGCGGGCGGTGGTGACCCGGGGGCGGGTGCGGCGGGGTACCCGGGGAGGCGTGCGGCGGGGTACCCGGGCGTGGCCGGTAGGGACACGCAGGAGGGGTACGCGGGCGCGTCGACGGGGACCCCCTCGCCCGGCGCGCCACCAACCCCGGCTCCGTACGGCCGGGTTGACCTGCCTCCGCCACCCCGGTGCGGGAACCGCGGAAGAGTGCCCCCTTCGCCCTCCAACGGTGCCCCGGCGTACCTGGACGGGCGCCGGACGCTCCGGGTAGAACAAGAAGATCCGCTTGCTGGAGGAGGAGAACGTGGCTTCTGCCATGGACAGGGAAAACGCTCGCGCGCAAGGACGCGCGGCCGCTCCCGGGCGTCGCCCCAACGCTCCCGCGCACGCGCCCTCCCGAGGGATTCTCGGCCTTCAGAGCACGGCCGGGAACGCCGCCGTCGTGCAGATGCTCCGCAACGGCGGACCCGCCGGCGGCCGGAACGACCATGAGCACAGCGCCGGTTGCGGCCACGGCACGGAACAGGCCGCCGTGCAGCGCTCCGCGGTCCACTCGGTGCTGCAAGGCCCGGGCCGACCGCTGGACGCCGCGCTCCGCTCCGAGATGGAAGCACGCCTCGACGCGGACTTCTCCAACGTCCGTGTCCACACCGACAGCGCCGCGCAGCGGTCCGCGGCGGAGCTCGGTGCCCGCGCCTACACCTCGGGCAGCCACGTGGTCATCGGCCAGGGCGGCGGCGACAAGCACACCCTCGCCCACGAGTTGACGCACGTCATCCAGCAGCGCCAGGGCCAGGTGGCCGGAACGGACCACGGCAACGGGCTCCGGGTGAGCGACCCGTCCGACCACTTCGAGCGCACCGCCGAGGCCAACGCGCAGCGGGTGATGAGCGGCCCCGTACCCACCAGGGGCCACGAAGCCGGCCACCAGGCCGACGACGCCGCCGGCGCCGCACTCACCCCGACCGTCTCCCGGGCGATCCAGCGCGTGTACGGCGGCCGTCACTACGTCCAGTACGGCAACACCACCAACGACGTGGGCACGTACATGAGCGCGGAGCTGCACCCCCGCTCCCTCGGCAAGGGCAGCTCCCCCCGGGTCAAGCCCTCGTGGTGGCCGTCGTCGAAGACCGCCACCGGCGCCTGGTTCGCCCGGAACATGGTCCAGGGCCACCTCCTCAACGAGAACCTCGGCGGCCCCGGGAACACCCTGACGAACCTCACCCCGCTCACCAAGACCGGAAACTCCAACCACCTTCACTACGCAGAGGCGAACGTGAAGAAGGAGATCAAGAACGGCAACGTGGTGGAGTACGAGGTCGTCGCCCACTTCGACGGGATCACGGGGCGGGAGCTGGGCGCGTCAGGCTCGGTGGCGGCCGACATCGACCAGAACTACCAGTACGTCATCCCCTCCCACCTCGCCTGCGACGTCCAGGTGTACGACCCCCGGGGCAAGTGGCTGTACGGCGAGAGCTGGTACGTGCGCAACACCAAGTAGCCCGGCGCAGCCGGCCGGACGCCTGGCGTGGTCTCAGGAGAGGGCCGTGCCGTCGGAGTTGACGAACTGCCAGGTGATGCCGGTGACGACACCGGTGCCGGTCGGGGCGAACTCGGTGAACGCCGGCTCGCTCAGGTCGATGTGGGTCGCGTCGCAGCTCGGGCACTTGTCCTCGACCGGGACGGTGATGGTCTGGCCGTTGTAGGTGACCTGGACCGAGATCCCGTCGCACAGCGGGTCGTTGTTCGGGTTGGCGGTGGTCCACCACTGGTACGACACGGCGACCAGGTACTGGCTGGACGCGTCGATGGGGGTGCCGCAGGCGCCGTAGCCGGCGTCGTCGTAGTACGTCATCTCGCCGGTCATGGGCTGGCCGATCGGCACGTCGGCCGCGGCCGGCCCGCCGCCGAGCAGAAGCAGCGCCGAGGCGCCTGCCGCGCCGCCGATCCAGTGGCCGATACGTCGCGCGATGCGCAATGTCCTTCTCCTGTCCGTCTGTTCAGCGTGGGGGGACTGAGCAAGCGTTCCGAGCAAGGCGTTCCGTGCGGCGCGCTCCGAGTACGGCGGGTCCGCATCTCTGACGGTACGCGAACAAGCGCTCCCCGGGTACGGGGCCTCACCCCGCCCGAGTGCCCTACCGCTCGGCGCCTTCCCGTTCGGCCTCCTCGGGGGGCGGGCAGGGCGGCAGGTGCATGGTGGCGAGGCGTTCGGGGTCGCCCACCGAGAGGATCTCGACGATACGGCCGCCGGCCACCGTGCACGCCATGACGCTGTGCGGCTTGCCGTTCGCGCGCCAGGCGATGATGCCGGTGCGGCCGTTGACCCGGGCGGGGCGGGCGATGATCGAGGTACCGGCGCCGAGCCGGGCCCGCTCGGCCACCGCGGTGGCGCCGTGCCGGACCACCAGACCGTGCGGAGCGTAGGAGCGCCAGGTCACGTCCGGGTCGAGCACCTGGAGCAGCCCCTCGAAGTCGCCGTGCCGTGCCGCCGCGAGGAACGCCTCGACCACCGCGCGCTGCTCCCGCTCGCCGGACGGGCGCGGGGTGCCCCGCACCTTGCGGCGAGCCCTGCTCGCGAGCATCTTCGCGGCGTCCGTGGACCGGTCGAGGATCTGGCCGATCTCGTCGAACGGCACCGCGAACATGTCGTGCAGCACGAACGCCAGCCGTTCGGCGGGGCCGAGGGCGTCGAGCACCACCAGTAGCGCCAGCCCGACCGACTCGGCGAGCAGCGCGGCGTCCTCCGGGGCGTCCTCGCCGTCCTCGGTCACCACCACCTCGGGCGGCGGGTCGTCGTAGGCGGCCTCGGGGTGGGCCCGGCGCGAGCGCAGCACGTCGATGCAGACCCGGCCGACCACGGTGGTGAGCCAGCCGGCGAGGTTGTCGATCGCGGCCGCGTCCTGGCGGGCCAGCCGCAACCACGCCTCCTGCACCGCGTCCTCGGCGTCGGCCCGCGACCCGAGCATCCGGTGGGCCACCGCCACGAGCCGCCCGCGCTGCTCCTCGAAGGCACCCGCCAGTGCTTCGTCCCGAAGCGGTCCGGTCGTCATCTCGTCACCTTCCTCGATCAAGCCACGTCACCGCTGTGACGCGCCCGGGAGGAGGAAGGTAACCGGCCGGGATTCCCCCGGCGCGCCGGGGGCCGTCATTCGTGGCCGACGCCGTCGGGCAGCAGGGCGGCGGCCAGGGCGGTCGGGCCGTGGGCGGCGGCTCCCCGCGTGTACGCGACCGCGTACCCGTCGTCGCCCAACGCCGCGCGGGCCGTTCGCTCGCAGCGGTCGCGTATCGGCTGGAGTTCCGGCGCCCCGCGCTGTGGGTGGCCGACGCTGCGCCAGTACGCCCCGCCGGTGCCGTAGACCGACGCGGCCTGTTCGGCGCGGCCGGCGGCGGCGAGCGCGGCGGCCAGCAGGTCGAGGCCGAGCGCTATGCCGAAGGAGTCACCGAGCAGGTGCTTGCTCTCCAGCATGGTGCGCGCGTACGCGACCGCGTCCTCGGGCTCGGCGGAGAAGAGGGCCACGACGGACAGCTGGTAGTCCAGGTAGGAACGCGTCCACACCTCGCCGATCTCCACGCAGTGCCGGCGCAACTCCAGTGCCCGCGCCCGGCCTTCGGCGAAGTCGCCCAGCGCGGTGAGGGAGAGCACCTCGACGAGGTGGCAGCGCAGCCGGTCGGGTGTGTCGAACGCGGAGCCGGGGACGGAGTCCAGCGCGTGGCTGCGGAGGGTGCCGGGAACGTAGCCCGGGGCGGACCCGAGCGCTTCCCGTACGGCGTCCAGGGCCGTACGCGACTGCCCGGTGAGCATGCCCAGCAGGCCGGTCAGGCAGGCGGCGGCGGCCAGGTCCTCGCTGTCGCCGCGCATCGCGACCATGGCCTGCACCCGGTCGCTGATGTCGGCGGCGCGGTCGTACTCGCCCTGGAGGGTGAGGGTCGCGCCGAGTCCGATCAGGGCGCGGGTGCGGGCGGGGCCGGGCGCGGTGTGCTGCTCCAGGGCGCGCTCCAGGTAGGACCTGGCCTCTTTGAGGTGACCGCAGCAGGTCCAGAAGTAGACCAGCAGACCGGCGAGTTCGGCGGCCGCGGCGCTGTCGTGGTCGAGCCAGTGGTCGAGCGCCGCGCGCAGGTCCGGGTGGGCTTCCTCGATCCGCCGGTAGCCGAGGAGCTGGTCGCGCCCGGACCAGGCGGCGTCGGCCCAGCGGGCGAGCCCGGTGAAGTAGTCGGCGTGCCGGTCCTGGGTGCCGGCGACCTCGCCGAGTTCGCACAGCCAGGTGTGGCCGTACTCGCGGATGGTGTCGAGCATGCGGTAGCGGTCGCCGGAGCCGGCGTTCGGAGCGGTGGCGGGCACGGATACGGGTACGGGAGCGGGAGCGGGAGCGGGTGCGTGTGCGGGGCCGTTGCCGTTGCCGTTGCCGGACGTCGGTAAGGTGCCGGGCCCGGACTCGGTTCCGGTCCCGGGCTCCGCGCCCGGCCCGATCCTGCGGACGACGGACTGGGCGACCAGCCGCTCCAGGGTCGGCGCCACGGCCGCGGCGCCGAGCGGACCACCGGCGGCGACGGCCTGGGCCGCGGCGAGGTCGAACGCGCCGCGGAAGACGCTCAACCGCGCCCACAGCAGCCGTTCCAGCGGCGCGCACAGCTCGTGGCTCCAGCCGATCGTGGTGCGCAGCGTCTGGTGCCGGCGCGGCCAGGCGTACCCGGGCGAGGCCAGCGTGTCGAAACGCGAACCGAGCCCTTCGGCCACCTCGGCGACGGCACCCGGCCCGACCGAACCGACCCGCGCGGCGGCCAGTTCGATCGCCAGCGGAATGCCCTCCAGCCGGCGGCAGACGGCCTCGGCCGCCTCGGCCGCGCCCGGCTCGGCCAGCGGCGCGCGGCCCAGCCGGTCGGTCACCCGGTCGGTGAACAGCGCGAGCGCGTCGGGGCCGTCGGCCGGCAGCGGCAGGACCTCCACGAGTTCCTCGACCGCCGAGCCCAGCGGGCGGCGGCTGGTCGCCAGCACCGTCAGCCCGGGGGCCGCGGTCAGCAACTCCCCGACCAGATAGGCGCACGCGTCGATCAGGTGCTCGCAGGAGTCCAGTACGAGCAGCAGCCGCCGGTCCGCGAGCCACTCGCTCAGCGCGTCCAGCGGCATCCGCAGCGAGTGGTCCGCGAGGTCCACCGCGTCGCTGACGGTGGAGAGCAGCAGCTCGGAGCTGTCCAGGGTGCTGAGGTCGGCCCACCAGGCACCGTCCGGAAAGTGCCCGCGCCCCGCGCCCGCCTCGCGTTCCGCGCCTCCCGGGGCCCCCGTATCCGCCTCGCCCGGACCGCCCCCGGTATCCGCCTCCGCCGCTGCAAGTGCTGCCCGCTGCGCCAACCGCGTCTTCCCGATCCCGCCGGGGCCCGTCAGCGTCACCAGCCGGTGCCGGGCCAACGCCCCCTCCAACCGGCCGAGTTCCGCTCCCCGACCCACGAAACTCGATGTCTCCTGAGGAACGTTGCCCGTCATGACCTCAGCCTGACACCAACCGGACACGGAGGGAAACTCACCCGTCACTCCGGTCCCCGGCCCCGGCGCGGGGCGGGAGTTCGAGGCCGAGGTTCTCGCGGAGGGTGCTGCCCGTGTAGTCGTCGGCGACGACCTTGCGTTTGCGCAGTTCGTTGAGGAGCCCGTTGACGACGAAGTCGTGCTGGCGCGGGTCGGCGAGGCCGCTGAGCGAGATCACGTCGAGCACGCCGGCCCGGAAGCGTTCCTCGACGGCGTCGGCGAGTTGCTCGGGGGTGCCCGCGACGGCCCAGTGCCCGGTGTCCTGCGCGGCGATGACCAGTTCGCGCAGCGTGTAGCCCTGGCGGGCGTAGCCGGCGAAGATGTCGACGCGGCCGCGGCGGCGGTTGACCGTGGTGACGTCGGGCAGCAGGCTCTCCGGCAGCTTCGCGTCGAGCGGGAGTTCCGACAGGTCGACGCCGCCGCCGAGCATGTCGGCCACCTGCGCCCGGCCGCGTTCGAAGTCGATCGACTCCCGCTTGTCGCGGACCAGTCGGCGTGCCTCCGCCTCGGTGGAGCCGTACGTCGCGTGGAACGAGCTGAAGATCAGCGGCAGTCCGCCGGGCCGGCCGAACCGCTCGGCCTCGGCACGGATCTTCCGGGTGAAGTCCGTCGCGATGTCGAGGGTGGGGAGCGAGGTGAAGACGATCTCGGCGTAGCGCGCGCCCAGCGCCCGGCCCGCCTCGGACTGCCCGGCCTGGATCTGCACCGGGCGGCGCTGCGGCAGCGGCGGGATGTTCAGCGGTCCGGCCACGGTGAAGTACCTGCCGGCGTGGTCGATGGGGCGCACCCGGTCCCGGTGCAGCGTGGCCCGGCCGTCCGGGCCGGCGGTCAGCGCGCCCGGTTCCCAGCTGTCCCACAGCGCGTTGACGACCTCCAGCGACTCCGCGGCGCGCGCGTACCGCTCCTCGGGGCTGGGCAGGTCGCCCGGGCCGAAGTTCTCCTCGCCGACGGAGGAGGTCACCAGGTTCCAGGCGGCCCGCCCGTTGCTGACGTGGTCGAGGGTGCCGAAGAGCCGGGCCAGGTTGTACGGGTGGTGGAAGGTGGTCGAGACGGTCGCGATCAGGCCGATCCGCGAGGTCACCTGGCTCAGTGCCGAGACGAAGACCAGCGGCTCCTGCGACCCGATCGCGCCCTGGGCGCCGAAGCTGAGCAGGTCGGCGGTGAACAGCGCGTCGATCCGCGCCGCCTCGGCGAGTCCTGCCACCCGTATCGCGGTGTCCAGGGTGGAGCGGGCGGGGTCGATCGCCAGGTCGTAGGTCTCCGACGTGCCGCCGGCGCCGGTCACGGTCTTCAAGGTCCTGGGCGGCTTCGCGTTCACAGTTGGTCCCATCTCACCGCTGGCGGTGACGTCTCGGGGCTGGGGTTCAGGGGTACGGAGGTTCAGGGGTACGGGGGATCGCGCGTACGCGGGTTCGTGGTTCCGCGAGCGCGTGAACTCACGTGTGCACGCCTTCCCGGAGCCCTCACGGCGAAGGCGAAAGCGAAGGTGGCGAAGGCGAACGGGCGCCCGGGCAGCGGAAGTCGACCCCTTCCGGGCTCCCTGCGGACGTGCGGCGCGGCGTCGGCGGAAAAGGGCGCGCGTCGACCGCTCAGCGCGGGGGAGAGGCGGGGCGGGCCGTCGTCAGCGACAGAGCGCGGTCTGGGTACGGCACAGGTCCACGTGACGCCGCTTCGTCCAGCCCGGCAGCGGAACCGCGGTCCCGGCCGGCCCGACGCGCGTTGCCCTCACGATGACTCCCATCGACCCGGGCGGCCGTCGAACGGCAGCCCTTCGACCCGCGGCTCAGGCGATCCAGGCGCCCCTCAGCCGCTCCTGACGGTACGGAACGAACGTACGCGGCAGGTGGGCGCCCCTGTCAAGACCGCCTCGGACCAGCCCGCGCCGCCCTACGGTGCGCCGCCGCCCACCGTCGCGTCGACTACGGGGCGGCATCCCGCCCCGTACATACGCGCCGAACGCCTGCCTCGGCCGATAATGGCGTGGTGAGCAACCGGCGTCTGCGCGTGGTCCTGGCCGAGGACTCCGTCGTTCTCCGCGACGGCATGGTCGAACTGCTCGGCGCCCGCGGGTGTGAGGTGGTGGCCGCCGTCGGGACAGCGCCCGGGCTGCTCGCCGCGGTGGTCGACCACCGGCCCGACGTGGCCGTGGTGGACATCCGGATGCCGCCCACGCAGACCGACGAGGGCATCCGCGCCGCCGTGGAGATCCGCACGAGGACGCCCGGCGTCGGCATCGTGGTCTTCTCCCAGCACGTCGAGACCACCTGGGCCTCCCGCCTGCTGGCGGGCGGCGCGGCGGGCATCGGGTACCTGCTGAAGGAACGCGTCGCCCGCACTTCCGAGTTCGTGGACGCGCTGCACCGGGTCGCCGACGGGGGCACGGCACTCGACCCGGAGATCGTCACCCAACTGATGCGGGGCGGCCGGCGCAGCCGGGTGGACACCCTGACGCCTCGCGAGCGCGAGGTGCTGGAGCTGGTGGCGCAAGGGCACTCCAACCGCTCCATCGCCGCGCTGCTGGTGGTGTCCGAGCGGGCGGTGGAGAAGCACGTGGCCGCCGTCTTCACCAAGTTCGGCCTGAGGGCGACGGACACCGACAACCGCCGGGTGAAGGCCGTCCTCACCTACCTGGCGGAGAACGGCAGCCGACCGGCCGTCACAGACGCGTCGGCAACTCGGCGGTGACCACGGTCGGTCCGCCGGGCGGGCTGTCGATCCGCAGCGCGCCGTCCACCGCCGCGAGCCGTTCGGCCAGGCCCGTCAGGCCGGTGCCGACGCCGAGCGCCGCGCCGCCGCGCCCGTCGTCGCGCACGGACAGGACGACCCGGCCGTCGGTCGCGCTCGCCTCGACTGCGGCCGAGCGGGCAGCGCTGTGCTTGGCGACGTTGGTGAGCAGTTCGGCGGCGCAGAAGTAGAGGGCGCGTTCGACCACGTGGTCCGGTCGTTCCGGCAGGTCCAGGTGGAGGGTGACCGGCACCGGCGAGGTGGCGGTGAGTCCTGGCAGTGCCTCGCCGAGGCCGCCGTCCAGCGTCACCGGGTGGATGCCGCGAGTGAGCCGCCGCAGTTCGGTGACGGTGTCGTCGGTCTGGCCGCGGGCGCGTTCCATCAGGGCGCGCAGCCGGGCGAGGTCCGGGCCGGCGGCGGGAGCGAGCGCGTCTTCGGCCAGCGAGAGGGTGATGGCCAGGGCGACCAGCCGGGCCTGGGTGCCATCGTGCAGGTCACGCTCCAGGCGGCGGAGCTCGTCGTTGTTCTGCGCGAGCAGCGTGGCGCGGGCGGTCTCCAGTTCCCGGACGCGCCGTTGGGCACGGGCCGGTCCGAGCAGCAGCCGGGCGAGCCGCCGGTTCACTCCGCTCAGCGCCCGAACCGCGCCGGGCACCGCGGCCAGGACCACCAGGCCCAGCGGTGTGGACGCGGCATCCATCCAGGGGGCGGGGCGCGGACCCGGTTCGAGCAGGCGTACCCAGAGCGGGAAGCCGATCAGCCAGCCGCAGACGAGGGGAACCGCCACCGCGGCGGCGAACCCGAGCACGCCGAGCGGCAGTCGCAGTACCAGATAGAGCAGCGACCGCCAGGCGATCGGGTCGGTCAGCACGACACGGCCACGGGCGACCACGCCCGCCGGGCGGGGCAGCCTGGCCGGCGCCTCGACGCGCTCGCCGAGCAGCCGGCCGACCAACTGCCGGTGCAGCGCGCCGAGACCGCGCGCGCCCCTCAGCGCGGCGGCCACGAACGGCAGGCCGAACACGGTGAGCGAGAGCAGCGTCCCCGCGTAGAACACGGCGAGGGCGTAGGCCCCGCCGAGCAGGGCGAGCGGCAACCCGACGACCGCGAAGGCCCATTCGCCGCCCCGGACGGACAGGTAGCGCCGCTGCTCAGCCACGGTCGGCCACGGGGACCCGCGCGGGCCCGCCCGACGCGGGGGACAGCACCCGGCCGGCGGGCGGCGCGCCCGCCGACCCCTCCCGGGTGGGCGCCTGTTCGCCGGCCGTGCTCCCGCCGGCCGACTCGTCGCCGCGCTCAGTCACGGCTGCCTCCAGCCAGTTCTGCCGCGGGCCCGCGTATCGTTCGCAGGCCTGTGGTCAGGATGCCGGGGAGGGTCAGTGTTGTTGCGTCCGCGGCGATTCTGGTCGTGCTCTTGCTGGGCGGCTTGTCGCCGCGCTCAGTCATGGCTGCCTCCCACTAGCTCTGCCGCGGGCCCGCGTATCGTTCGCAGGCCTGTGGCCAGGATGCCGGGGAGGGTCAGCGCTGTCGCGCCCGCGGCGATTCTGGTCGTGCTCTTGCTGGGCGGTTCGTCGCCGCGCTCAGTCATGGCTGCCTCCCACTAGCTCTGCCGCGGGCCCGCGTATCGCTCGCAGGCCTGTGGCCAGGATGCCGGGGAGGGTCAGCGCTGTCGCGCCCGCGGCGATCCACCAGCAGCCGGCCACCGGGAGGGACGGCATCGGCGACCCGCTCACCGCCGTGCTGAACGCCGCCGACGCGGCGCCCGCGACCGCCGCGCCGAGCAGGACCCCCACCGCCGTGGTCAGCACCGCCTCCGCGGTCAGCATGCGCAGCAGTTGCGACCGGGTCGCGCCGATCAGCCGCAACAGCGCGAACTCGCGGCGCCGTTCGGCGGTCACGGCGACCAGGGTGTTGACCGTGGAGACGGCGGCGAAGCAGACGAGCAGCGTCAACTCGGCCTGACGCAGCCAGACATCCGTGGCGGAAGTGACGCTGGACGCCGCCGCGCCCGCAGCGTGCCCGGCGGTTCTCGTCATGATCAGCATGGTGCCCGACAGGCCCACGAGCAGGGCGACCGGCACCACGGCGGACGACAGTCGCCGCGCGTACCCGCGCAGGTTGGCGTCGGCCAGCCACCCCGCACCGGGTGCCAGCGCCCGTACCGGTGCGCCCAACAGGGCCGCCAGGACGCGCGCCGCGAGCGGCCCCGCCAGAGCGACCGCGACCAGCAGAACCAGCGAGCCGAGCAATGCCGCCTGACCCGCCTTGTCCACCTGCTCCGCAGGGCGCGTCGCGGCCAGCCGCAGCAGCAGGCCGCCGCCCACCAGCACGCCGATCGCGGCGAGCAGACGCAGCGCACCCGTCCGCCCGTGCTCGGTCGAACTCGCCGTGAGGGCGGCCGCAGGCGTGATCCGGGAGATCCGCCGTGCCGCCACGGCCGAGGCCGCCAGCGCGACGGCGAGCGCGACGGCCGGCGCCACCAGCATCGGGATCGGGTTCCACGGCACCCGCACCCCCGGCGCCGCCATCCCTCGCCGCTGCATCGCGGCGAGGAAGCCCCGGGCCGCCGCGGCACCGGCGGCCCAGCCCGGCGCGGTGACCACCAGCGTGGTCACCACGACCTGACCACGGACCAGGCGCCGCACCTGGCGGGGTGTCGCCGCGATGGTGCGCAGCAGGGCCAGCTCCCGGTGCTGCTGGCGCAGCGCGAACCCCAGCGCGTTGACCACGACGAAGAACGCGACCAGCACGGCGATCTCACCGAAGGCGCCGGCGATCACCATCAGGCTGGGCCCGGTGGTCGCCTTCCGGGCTGCCGCCGGGGCGGTGGCGCCGGCGGCGAACAGCAAGCCGAACAGGGTCAGGGTGGCGATGGCGAGGAAGAGCGCGACCGCCAGGCCGACGAAGGCAGCCGGACGACGGCGCATCTGCCCGAGCGCGAGCGAGGTCACAGCCCTTCCCCGCCCAGCCGGCTCAGGGCTTCGCCGACCTGGGCGGCAGTGGGCCGGTCGAGTTCGTCCACCAGCACGCCGTCGGCGAGCAGCAGCGCCCGGTCCGCGTACCCGGCGGCCACCGGATCGTGGGTCACCATCACACAGGTCCCGCCGCTCTCGTCCACACCGGCGCGCAGCAGGGCGAGGATCTCGTGGCCGGTGGCCCGGTCGAGCGCGCCGGTCGGCTCGTCGGCGAACACCATCGGAGGACGGGAGACCAGTGCCCGGGCGATGGCGACCCGCTGCTGCTGCCCACCGGACAGCTGCCCGGGCCGGTGCCGCGCGCGCCCGGCCAGCCCCACCCGGGCGAGCGCGTCCAGCACCCGGCCCCGGTCGGGCCGCTCGCCGGCCAGCCGGCCCGGCAACTCGACATTCTGCGCGACGGTCATCGCGGGCATCAGGTTGAACGCCTGGAACACGAACCCGACCCGACTGCGCCGCAGTGCCGCCAGCCTCCGCTCGGGCAGCCGGGACACCTCGGTACCGCCCCACCAGACGGAGCCCCGAGTGGGCCGGTCCATCCCCGCCAGGCAGTGCAGCAAGGTGGTCTTGCCGGAGCCGGAGGGCCCCATCACCGCCGTGAACGTCCCGGGCGCGAAGGCCACCGACACCCCGCGCAACGCCCGCACGCTGGCGGCACCGCGTCCGTACTCGCGGTGCAGGTCCTCCCCTCGGGCGGTGGTGCCCGTCCTGGTATCCCTCGTCGTCTCAGCCATGCCCTCATCCTCGGCGGGCGGAGCACGGCGATCGATCCTGCCCGCCCCCGCATCGGCAGTTCGGAAAACCGCACCCCGGTAGGCGGCGCGCCGCCTCGCTCGGCGCCGCCCCGCGCCTCTCGGCAACCCCGGCCCCGATGACGAATACGTTTCATCTTCATTGACAGCCCTCGCCGTTCCCATCAGGATGACAGCCGTCTCACCGCTGCTCTGAAGGAGGCTGTCGCGGTCTCCTCTGATGAATCGTTTCATTCGGAGGCTTGGAATGGCGCAGTCCCGACGGTCCGGTCACGGGCCCCTCCTGCTCCTGGCCGCGCTGACCGCATGGTTGACCGCGGTCGGCCTCGTCCTCGGGACCGCGATGCCCAGCGCCGCCGCGGGCCCCGCCGGTTCCGCCGGTTCCCCCGGTTCCGCCGCCACCCGCGCCGCTCCGAACCACCTGACCGTCGGCGGCCTGACCGCCCCCGCCGACGTCGCACCGGACGCCACCCCGCTGCTGGGCTGGCAGGTCGGCGCGGGCACGCAGCGCGCCTACCAGGTCGAGGTCGCCACCACCGCCGCCGCCCTGGCCGGGCGGCCCGACGTGTGGAACTCCGGCAAGGTCTCCTCCCGCGCCAACGGCACCGTCGCCTACGGCGGCCCCGCGCTGCGCCCCGCCGCCGGCTACGTGTGGCGGGTGCGCACCTGGGCCCCCTCGGGCGCCGCCTCCGCCTGGTCGGCCGCGGCCTCCTTCGGCACCGGCCCCGGCAAGGCGTGGCCGGGCGCCGCGCCCATCTGGGCCGGCAGCGCCTCCTGGAGCGACTACACCTTCCAGGGCAGCTTCGTGATCGACGCGAAGTACGCCAGCGTCACCTTCCGCGAGTCCGACACCCGCGACTTCTACCTGTGGCAGTTCAAGGGCAACGGCGAGAACACCATCGCCCCGCAGGTCCAGAAGGACGGCGCCTTCTCCAACCTCAAGGCGGCCGAGCCGCTGCCCTTCGCGCTGGTCGACGGCACGGCGTACGACTTCCGGGTGGTGGCCGCCGGTGCGACCTTCACCACCTACCTCAAGGCCGCGACCGGCACCGGGTGGACCCTGGTGGACACCACCACTGACGCCACCTTCGCCTCGGGCGGCATCGGCTTCCGCACCGGCAGCACCGAACAGGCCACCTTCGACGACATCACCGTCACCGCCCCCGACGGCACCGCGCTGTACGCCAACGACTTCAGCGACCCGGCGAACACCGACTTCAGCTGCGGCACCGTCACCGGCCAGGCGCTGTTCGTCGACAAGAGCAAGAACTGCGGCACCGGCTTCGGCGGCGCCGACTGGGCGTTCCTGCGCGGCGACACCACCCTGGCGAAGGGCCGGCACATCGCCTGGGCGCACCTGTACGCGACCGGCTCCTCCACCACCCCCGGCCGCCAGTTCGTCTACAAGATGTGGGTCAACGGCCGCTTCGTGGGCGTCGGTCCGACCCGGCCGGTCGGCACGGAGACCCGCTACGACGGCTACGACGTCACCTCGCTGCTGCGGCCGGGCGCCGCCAACACCATCGGCGCGCTCGCGTACACCACCAGCGACCAGCGCTTCCTCGCCGACCTCGTGGTCCACTACACCGACGGCAGCACCCGGACCTTCGGCACCGGGCCCGGCTGGAAGGCGGAGAGCGGCGCCAAGGTGCTGCCGAGCGCGGGCAGCATCGGCACCAGCTACTACACCGCCCCGGTCGAGGACTTCGACGCCCGCGCCTACCCGACCGGTTTCGCCGCACCCGGCTTCGACGACGCGTCGTGGCCGGCGCCCGTGGTCAAGAGCGCCTTCGCCGACCTGGAGCCGACCCCGACCGCCAAGGTCCGGCAGAAGCCGGAGAAGCCCGCGTCGGTGGTCGAGTACGCCCCGGGCGACTACTACGTCGACTACGGCCGCAGCTGGATCGGCGGCCTCTCGCTCGACCTCACCGGCAGCGCGGGGCAGCGACTGGACATCCGCTACGGCGAGGTGCCCGCCGGCACCGACACCGTCCGCTACAAGACCTCCGCGGGCAACACCTACGAGGACACGTGGACGCTGAAGGCCGGCGGCCAGCACCTGGAGACCTGGGGCCTGCGGGTCTTCCGCTACGTCCAGATCACCGGCGCCCCCACCGGCCTGCGCGCCGCGGACCTCACGGCGGAGGCGTACGTCTACCCGTTCGACGAGTCGGCCGGCACCTTCGACTCCTCGGACAGCTCGCTCGACCAGGTCTGGACGCTGTCCAGGAACACCGTGGAGATGTCCGACCAGAACCTCTACGTGGACTCCTGGGAGCGCGAGCGCGGGGTCTACGAGGCCGACTCCTACCTCCAGTTGATGGCGAACCTCTACACCGGCGGCGACGCCTCGCTCGGCGACTACTCGCTCAACTTCCTCCTGTCCAGCCGCACCTGGCCGACCGAGTGGCCGATGTACCTGATCCTCGCCTTGCACGACAGCTACCAGACGACCGGTGACACCACCGCGCTGGCCGCGAACTACGCCGCTCTACAGGGGAAGTTGCCCGACCGGTGGTTCGACCCGGCGAGCGGGCTGATCCACAAGACCACCGGCGACACCGGCGCCGGCAGCTGCAACGACTGCGACATCGTCGACTGGCCGGCCTCCGAACGCGACGGCTACGTCTTCAGCTCCTACAACACCGTGATCAACGCGATCAGTTACCGCAGCTACCGCGACATGGCCGACATCGCCACCGCGCTGGGCCGCACCGCGGACGCCACCGCCGACAACGCCAAGGCCGACGCGATCAAGTCCGCGGTGAACGCCACGATGTGGGACGCAGCCAAGGGCGCGTACCGCGACGGCCTCGACGACAGCGGCGCCCCGATCGGCCACTACGCCGTGCAGGCAAGCGTGTTCGCCACCGCGTTCGGCTTCGCCGACGACCAGCAGGCCGCGCGGGTCGCCGACTACCTCGGCACGCGCGGCATGGCGTGCAGCGTCTACTGCGCCGCGTTCATGATCCAGGCGCTCTACGACGGCAACCGGCCGGACCTGGCGCACGCCATGCTCACCTCCACCGGCACCGACAGCTGGCTCAACATGATCAAGGCCGGCGCCGGGGCGACCATGGAGGCGTGGGACCTCTCCTTGAAGTCCAACACCACCTACTCCCACCCCTGGGCGGCCTCGCCCGCCTTCGACATCCCGCAGGACATGTTCGGCATCCGGCCGACCACCCCCGGCTACGCCACCTTCGACGTCAAACCCCAGCCCGCCGCGGTGCGTTGGGCCCATGTCACGGTGCCCACCGGCAAGGGGAGGATCGGCGCGGCCTTCGACACCGCGGCCGGCGGCCGGGTCGACACCGGGGTGAGCGTCCCGCCCGACTCCAGCGCCGACGTCTACCTGCCGGGCGGCTCGGCCACCACCACCGCCGTCTACCTGGACGGGCGCCGGGTCGCCGCCACGTACGGCAACGGCTTCCTGCGGGTCGCCGGGGTGCAGCCCGGCTGCCACGTCCTCACCACCGACCCGGGAGGGTCCGCCTACCGGGACACCAAGCTCACCGGCATCTGCCCCGACGGCTACCGGGCTCCGGCGCGACACGGCCGGTAGGACGCGGTCGGGAGGGCACGGCCGTCAGGCGTGCGGTCGGTAGGGTGCGCCTTATGCCGGATGTCGCCGCCCTGCCCGAGCCGTTCACCCCGTCGACCGACCCCGCGGCGCTGGCGGACCTGCGCGCGCGGCTGCGCGCGACCCGCTGGCCGGACGCGCCGGCCGACGCCGGCTGGTCGCTCGGCACCGACCTGGACTACCTCCGCGAGCTGGTCGCGTACTGGGCCGACGGCTTCGACTGGCCGGCCCAGGAGGCGGCGCTCGCCGCGCTCCCGCACTTCCGCGTCCGGCTCGGCGGCCTGGGCATCCACTTCGTCCACGCGCGGGCCGCGGCCGCGCCGGCCGGCACCGCGCTGCCGCTGGTGCTCAGCCACGGCTGGCCGGACTCGTTCTGGCGCTACGCGAAGGTCGTCCCGCTGCTCACCGACCCCGGCGCGCACGGCGCCGACCCGGCCGACGCGTTCGACGTGGTCGTGCCCGACATGCCCGGCTACGGCTACTCCGACCGCCCGACCGGCCCGCCGCTGAACTCCATCGCCGTCGCCGGCCTGTGGGCCGAGCTGATGGACGTCCTCGGCTACCGGCGGTTCGGCGCCGCGGGCGGGGACATCGGCAGCCATGTGAGCCGCTACCTCGGACTCGACCACCCCGAGCGGGTCGTCGCCGTGCACCGTACCGACGCGGGCGTGCCGGTCTTCGGCGGCGACCCGGCGGATCTGGCACCCGAGGAGCGCGCCTGGTTCGAGAGCGTGGCGGCGTGGGGCGGGGCCGAGGGCGCCTACGCCGCCATGCACCGTACGAAGCCCCAGACCGCGGCCTTCGGCCTCACCGACTCGCCGGCCGGGCTCGCCGCGTGGATCGTCGAGAAGCTCCGGTCGTGGAGCGACTGCGGCGGCGACATCGAGCGCAGCTACACCAAGGACGAGATCCTCACCAACGTCACGCTGTACTGGCTCACCGGGACCATCGGCTCCTCGATGCGGATGTACGGCGCCAACGGCGCGATCCCGCCCGCCCAGCTCGCCCGCCGGGTCGAGGTCCCCTCCGGCTTCTCCCTCTTCCCCGGCGACATCGCCCGCCCCCCGCGCGCCTGGCTCGACCGCACCGCGAACGTCGCCTACGTCAACGAGCCGCCGCGCGGCGGCCACTTCGCGGCGTTCGAGGAGCCCGAGCTCTACGCCGAGGAACTGCGTGCCTTCTTCCGCCCTTTCCGGCGCGCGCTCTAGGAGGCTTTGCGGGCGTTGGAGGGCTCGGGAGAGCGCTGGCGGACGCCGCCGCGGATTCCCCCCGGGGCGGGTTGTCGGTGCTCGCGGCTATCGTGGCCTGCGTCGCGGCATGTGCGGCCGGCGAAGGGGGCCGGTGTTCGCGCAGGGCCGCTCTGTGACGATATGCGGATGGCGAGCGGTCCTGGGGAGGGTCCGCCCGCGCGCCAGGGGTGGGAGAACGCCATGGGAAACAACGGGGATTCCATACCGGACGAGGAGTGGGAGCGCTTCCTGCGGGAGGCCGAGGCCGGGACGCGCAGCGCGCCTGTGGAGCCGTCGGCGCGGGCCCGGATGGTCGCACGGCGGCTGCGGGAGGAGGCCGGACCCCCGGAGGGATGGCGGGCCCACCAACCGCCCCGGCGCGGACGGGCCAAGGCGTGGTACGCGGTCGGACTCCTGCTCGTGGTGGGGCTGCTGGTCGTGGCGTTGGACCCGGGGCGGGCCGCCGGATGGTTCGGGGGCGGTAGCGGCAGCGGCGACGGGAAAGCCGGCCGCGCGGACGCGTCGCCCACCGCGAAGTCGTCATCCCGACTGCCCACGCCGGATGAGCCGTTCAGAGGATCGCCGGCGGCGCAGTGGGACGACGGCACAGCCGGGATCAGCATGCCCACCGCACGGGCGACCGGTTGGATGACCGAGAAGCAGGTGGCGCGGGCGCTCCAGCAGAGCCTGGACTTCCTGGCGGCGGCCAGCCTCGACCCGGCGGTGATGCGCGGGGAGCGGCCGAAGAAGGCGATCGCCCTGGTCAATCCGCACCAGAGCGACGTCCAGGACTACCTGTCGACCGCGTTCCGCACGCCCAGCCAGGAGAACGACCCTCTGCTGATGTTCAGCCGCTTCGCGCAGACGAAGGTGCGGCTGGTGGGGAGCGTGGTCAAGACGCGGGGACGGATCACGTTCCGCGAGGGCAAGCGCGGCGCGCTGGAGGTGACCAGCGATGTCACCTACGTCTACCCGGTCGTCCGCGCCGCGAAGGGCAGCGACGAGGTCGCGCGCACCATCGTGCGCCGCGAGACGGTGATGAGCTGGGACGACCCGGCGAAGGTGATCACCGAGCCGGGGACGTTCTCCTTCGTCTCCTACAAGATGGACGCCACCAACGGCGGTTGCAGCAACTACACGGGCTATTTCCGCCCCGAGTTCACCGCCGACCGCGCCCCGAAGAGCCCCGGAAGCGGCCCCGAGATGGACCCTTACGACCGGACCACCTCGATGAGCGAACGCCTGCGCGAGGCCGACGGAACGGAGTGCGGGACGGCCACGCGATCGTGACCGATCCCGGTCACCAGGGGTAGGGAAAACCCGACCGTGAGGTCTCGACCTGGCTGTCATGACCTGATGGGGCCGGTCGAACTGGAATGGCCGGGTGGCTATTCGTCGATTTCACGGTTCCGCCGATCCGCGAAAGCGGTGGGGTGCGGGATGGCTCGTCGCCGCTTTGTGGGCTTTCGGATTTCCGCTGGTCTCCGGCCTGGAAACCCAGCGGATCTGGGGATTCTGCGCGGGAACCGGCTATCTCTGCGCCGCGGTTGCCGCGTTCCTGCCTCCGCGCGCGCCCGCCGGCAGCCCGGCCGGCGTACGGGCCGGCGCAAGGGCGGGCATACGGGCCGGAGCACGGGCCGGCGCATGGGCGGGCATACGGGCCGGAGTCGGGTGCGCGCTCGCCGGGGCCGTCGTCCTGCCGTTGCTGTACTGCGTGTTGAGCGGCCGCGCGCAGAGCGAGGTCGGCGTCATCGAGCGCTCCGGGCAGCTCCTGCTGCACGGCCACAGCCCCTACGTCGCCCACCCCCGGACCGTTCTCGACTACGACCCCTACCTGCCCGGGATGGCCGCCTTCGGGCTGCCGCGGGCCCTGTTCGGCGACGGGGGCCCGCTGCTTCGGCTGCTCGGCGACGCCCGCGTGTGGTGCGCGCTCGTCCTCCTCGGCTGCCTGGGGCAGGGGCGCCGCATCCTGCGTACGCCGGCCGCCGGCGAAACGGCACCGGTAGAGGATCGGTTGGGGTACGGCACCGCCCTCGCGGCCCTGGTCGCCTCGCCGGTGGTGGCACTGCCGCTGTGCGTGAGCGGAGTGGACCTTCCGCTGACCGGTCTGCTCTGCCTGGCGCTCGCGCTGGCCGCCCGAGGGCGGTCCACCGCGGCGGGGCTCGCCGTCGCGGCGGCCTGCGCCCTCAAGTGGACGGCGTGGCCCGCTCTCGCGGTGGCGGCGTCCTTGCTGGCGCACACCGCGGGCCGGCGGGCCGCCCTGCGCTTCGCGGGCGTCTCGGTGGCGGGCACCCTCGCGCTGGTCCTGCCCGGAGTGCTGTGCTCGCCCGGGGCGGTGGCCGAGCAGGTGGTCGCCTTCCCCACGGGACGCGGCCGGTTGGCGACCCCGGCCAGGAGCCTGCTGCCCGGGCGGCTGCTCGCGGAGTCGGGCCCCGCGGGCTGGTACGCGGCCGTCGCGCTCCTGTCGGCGGGCGCGCTGGCGGTGGGCGCCTCACTGGTCGTACGCCCGCCGTCCGACGCTGTGGCGGCCGCCGACCGGCTCGCGCTGGGCCTGTGCGCGGGGTTCCTCCTCGCCCCGGCCGGGCGGTTCGGGTATCTCGCGCTGCCGGTCACGCTGGCGGTGTGGACGCGGCTGGCCGGCACGGGGAGCCGGGCGGGACGGGCGGCGGAGCGGCGGGCACCGGAACGGGGCGCCGGACGGGAAGCGGAATGCCGCTCGGGGCGGGAAGCGGAGGACCCGGACACGGCGGTGCGGCCGGGGCGGGAGGTCGCAGTCGGGCCCGGCCGGGAGGTCCGCGCTCGGCGGGCGGTCGGCGGTCAGCGGGCGGTCGGCGGTCACCGTGCGGTCGGCTCTCCCGCCGGCCGGTCGGCGTCGAGGTGGCCGCGCAGATAGGCGAGGACGGCCAGCACCCGCCGGTTGCCCTCGGCGGGATCGAGGTCCAGCTTCATGAAGATGTTGCCGGAGTGCTTGACCACCGACGCCTCGGTGACGGTGAGGCGCCGGGCGATGGCCTGGTTGTTCAACCCCTGTGCCATCAGGGCGAGTACCTCCCGCTCCCGTGGCGTCAGCCGCAGCAGCGGCTTGGCGGCGCTCTGCTCCCACAGCAGCACCCGCACCACCTCCGGGTCGATGACGGTCCCACCGCCCGCCACCCGGTCCAGGGCGTCGAGGAACTCCGCCACCTCGCCGACCCGGTCCTTCAGGAGATAGCCCAGGCCGCCCTGGTCCGGCGGCCCGCCGAGGAACAGCCGCGCGGCATACGCGCCCGCCACGTACTGGGAGAGCACCAGGACCGGCAACTCCCGGTGTCTGGCGCGCAGTTCGAGGGCGGTACGCAGGCCCTCGTCGCGGAAGCCGGGCGGCATCCGTACGTCGGTGATGACCACGTCGGGCCGGTCGGCGTCCACCGCGCGGGCCAGTTCCGCGGCGTCGCAGACGGCGGCCGTCACCTCGTGGCCGACACGGGAGAGGAGTTCGACGAGTCCGGCACGCAGCAGCACCGCGTCCTCGGCGAGCACTACACGGAGCACGGGACCTCCAGGGTGAGACGGGTCGGGCCGCCGACGGGGCTGGTCACCTTGAGCCTGCCGTGCAGCACGGCCACGCGGTCCGCGAGTCCCTGTAGCCCCGCACCGGCCGAGGGGTCCGCGCCGCCGCGTCCGTCGTCGGTGACGGTCACGGTCAGCAGGTCGCCCGCCAGCCGCGCGGCGACGGTGACCGCTGAAGCGCCGCTGTGCTTCGCCGCGTTGGTGAGCGCCTCGGTCACGGTGAAGTAGGCCACGGTCTCGACGGGGCCGGGCAGCCGGTGCGGGAGGTCGACGTCGACGGTCACCGGGACGGGGTGGCGCAGCGCGACCTCGCTGGTGGCGGCGGCCAGTCCGTGGTCGGTGAGGACCTGGGGATGGATGCCGCGGACCAGCCCGCGCAACTGGTCCAGGGCCGCCCGGGCCTCCGCGCGGGCCCGGGCGACCAGCTCGGCGGCGGGCGTGCCGGCCGCGTCCTGGCTCCGCAGCTCCCACTCGGCGAGCCCCAAGGTCATGGTGAGCGCCACCAGTTGCTGCTGGGCGCCGTCGTGCAGGTCGCGCTCGATCCGGCGCCGCTCGGCCTCGAACGCGTCGACCAACCGGACCCGGGACCGGGTGAGTTCCACCACCCTGGTGCCGAGGTCCGCCTCGACGGCCGGCAACAGCGCCAGGGCGACGCGCACTTGCGCGCCGGCCAGCACCCCGCCCGCGTAGGCGCACACCGTCAGCCCGGCCAGACCCGCGGCCGTGGCGGGCAGGGCGGCGACCGGACCGCTGATCGACCTGCCGGGGATGAGCATCAGGGTGTCCGGGGCGATCAGCCACGCGAAGACGGGCGTGGTCACCAGCAGCGCGGAGAAGCCCAGCAGCGCCGTGAAGCCGAGACCGGCGGCGGTGAACACCACCCCGAGCACCAGCGCGTACCCGAGTTCGCGCCAGGTGGCCCGCTCCTTGAGTCGGGCGCGCAGCCAGGGCAGTGCCCCGACTCCCGGCAGTGAACCGTGCGGGTCCGGCAGCGGCTCAGGCTCGACCAGGCGCAACCTGCGCCGCTCCACCGCCGCGACGGGCACCCCGCAGGCCGCCGCGGCCATCAGCACCAGCACGCCGACGCCGACCACCGAGAGCCCGAGCCCGACGACGAGCAGCGTGGTCAGCGCGACCAGGACCGCGCACCCCATGACCGCGCCCGTGCACAGGTAGGCGGCGCAGCGCAGCGGCCACCGGGAGAAGAGGAACCGCACCGGTCGCCGGCGCAGCGCGTCCCACACGGCAACGGTCATGGCCTCTCTCCTCCCGCCGGTCGCGCGCGCCCGTTTCCTCCCCTTGAGGACTCCGCTCCGGCGGAGCGGGTTGCCTGGTGGGGAGGGGCGGTGGGCCTCGGGTGGGGAGAGCGGGCGGGCGGCGGGCCGTGCTGCCGCCGGCGGGGTCGGAGGGTCGCTGGCGGCCGGGGAGGACTGACAGATCGGCGGCGAGGTGCTTATGATGCCCGGGATGATGAACTTCTCCTCGTACGGATTGGGGGACTCGTCCGCGCAAGGTGAGTGCTGATGGCACTTCACTTCGCGAACGGGATTCCGCCCCGCCTGCTGATGTGGCAGCGCGTACGCGAGTACGCCGTGCCACCGTCCATGATCGGGACCGCGACCGCACGGCGTGCGGTCGGCGACTGGGCGGGGGCCTGCGCCGCCGCCCGGATCGACGTCGATCTCGATCTGCGCGCCGTGCGCGACCGCCACGGCACCGATGTCGCCACCCGACTGCGAGCGGATCTACGCCGGTTGGCGCCGGATCTGCTTCGCTGGCACCTGCCCAGGACCGCCCCCGACGGGCGGCTGCGGCCGGGCCTGACCCTCTGCCTCGCCCGGTACGGAAGCGCGCGCACCGCACTGGACCTGGTGGTGCGGACCCCGCCGTCCTGGGCGGACGCCGGCCAGCGGCTGTCGCTGGCCCTGTGGGAGGGGCCGGGGCACGACACCCCCGAGCCGCCCCCGCTGTCGCCGCACCCCCACCCGCGCCCCGGTCCGCATCCGCACCCGCACCCCGACCGGCGGTTCCGGCTCGACCTGCACCGGCACCTCTGGGACGCCCGGCGCAGCGGCGAACTGGCGTGGCGGTGCGGCGCGGAGGGCGCGCCAAGGTCCAGGACCCTGTCCTCGGCACCGCCCGAGGGACCCCTCGACGAGGCCGCCACCGACACGGAATCCCTGTGGGCGGCGGCGACTTGGGCCGCTGAGGCGGAGCTGCTGCTGCGGGCCGAGGGCCGTCCGCGCGGCGCCTTCACCGTACGGCTCGGGGCGCGCCGCCGCGCGGTGCTCGAACTCGTCGCGCCCGACGACAGCCACGCACCCACGTTGCGGCCGGTGCGGGAGGCGCTGCCGCCGCAGGAGGTCGCGGCGCTTCCGATGCTGCCGGAGGCCGCGGCCCGGGTACTGCCCGATCTGGAGCTGCTGCGGGCCGGGTTGGTCGCGGCGGACCGGCTGCATCCGCTCGTCGCGGCGGCGTTGGCGGCGTACGTCCCGGCCCCGTCGGCCGGTCCCGCCCCCGAGCCCGGTGATCCGCACCGGGTGGTGTGCCGGGGCGAGGTGCACCGGATCGCCCTGCGGGACGGGGTGTTGACGGCGGTCGACCACGACCCGGACCAACTGCGCCGGGAGGAACTGCTGGTGGCGCTCGGCGGGCCCGCGCTGCCCTGCCTGCGCGCCATCGACACGGTGCACCGCGACCCGGAGGCGCTGCCCGCGGTCCGGGAGCGGCTCGGCCATGGCGACGTCGTCGGGGCGCTGGCCGTGGTCGAGGGGCTGCTCGGACCGAACGCGGTGCTGCGGGACGGTCCGCTCCGGCGGGAGCTGGAGTCCGCCGCGGCCCGCCGGGTCGACCACGGGCTCTTCCGCGCGGGGATGGCCCCCGTGCCGGGTGCGGGGCGTACGAACGCCGCTCGCCGTCAGCGGCCCGGCCGCGCGACGCCTGCCTACCCGAGCAGCAAGGGTTCCAGCCGGGCCCGCCCCCGTACCGGCCAGTACCGCTGACCCGCAACACCCCCCGAACTCCCCTTCTCCCGAGGCGCGTTCCGCTCGCGCACGCCCATGACCTCCGGGACGGGCCGACCCGTCCCCGTACACGACCCCAGGTGATGCCCATGACGTCCAGCACCCTCCTGCCCGCCCCGGCTCCGGCCGCGGGCGTGCCCGTATCCACCGTCCCGCCCACCGTCGCGCCCGCCGGGGCCTCCGGCACGGACGCCCAACTCGCCGTCGCCGAGGACCTCCTGACCCTGCTGCGGACGACCAGGACGGAGCCCCGTCCGGACGAGCAGCTCGAAGCGCTCACCCTGGCCGTCGCGGCCGACCTGCCCGTGCTGCTGTGGGGGGAGCCGGGCATCGGCAAGACCGCGGCCCTGACGCAGCTCGCCGCCACCCTCGACCTGCCGCTGACGACCGTGATCGCCAGCGTCCACGAGCCGTCCGACTTCTCCGGGCTGCCCATCGTGGGCGAGGAGCCCGAGGTGCGCGGGGTGCCGATGGCGCCGCCGCAGTGGGCCGTCGAACTCGTGCGGGCCGGGCGGGGGTTGCTCTTCCTCGACGAACTGTCCACCGCCACCCCGGCGGTCCAGGCCGCGCTGCTCCGGGTGGTCCTGGAACGGCGGGTCGGCGCGCTCCAACTGCCCCCGGGCATAAGGATCGTGGCCGCCGCCAACCCGCGCGCGTCGGCCGCGGACGGGTGGGAGCTGAGCCCGCCGCTGGCCAACCGGTTCGTGCACCTGTACTGGGTGCACGACCGGGAGGTGGTGGTCCGCGGTCTGGGCGGCGTCTGGCCCCGGGCGGAACTGCCCCGGCTGGTGCCCGAACGGCTCTCTGAGGCAGCGGACTTCGCCCGGCGCGCGGTCTGCGGCTTCCTCCAGGCCCGGCCGACCCTGATCCACCGGCTGCCGACCACCGAGACCCGGCGCGGCGGCGCCTGGCCGTCACCGCGGAGCTGGGAGGCCGCGCTCACGCTGCTGGCGTTCGGCACCGCGGCCGGTGTCTCCCGCGAGGTGCTGGCGCTGCTGGTGCGGGGCGCGGTCGGGGACGGACCCGGCCTCGAACTCCTCGCCCACCTGGACCGGATGGAGCTGCCGGACCCGGAGCTGATGCTGGCCGATCCGGCCGCCGCCGAGCTGCCGGAGCGGGGCGACCTGCGCCAGGCGGCCCTGGAGTCGGTGGTGGCCGCCGTCGGCGCGCGGCCGGAGCGCGACCGGTGGGAGGCGGGCTGGGCGGTACTGGCCCGGGCACTGGAGACCGGCGCGCCGGACCTGCTGGTCGCTCCGGCGACGGCGCTGGCCGCGCTGAGGCGCGAGGAGTGGGAGGTGCCGGCGGGCGTGGAACGGCTGACCGGGGTGATCGGCCTCGCGCGCCGGGCGGACCGGTCGGTGCGGCGGGCCGAGGCCGCGCCCGGCGCGCGGCGGACGCCGGGGGAGCGGCGATGACGGGGGCCGCGAAGGGTACGGGTCCGCAGCCGGGTTCGGTGGCGCGTTCGTCGTCCCGCGACGTGCCGCGCCCGGTGCCGAGCCCGGGACCGCATCCGCGCCCGGCGCCCAAGCCCGCGCCACCGCGTGCGGCGCCGCCCACCGCGGCGCGGGACGGCGCCGCACCGCGACCGGGCGCCACCCAGCCCGGAATCCCCCTGGACATGGAGAAGTTGCTGGCCGCCCGGCTGCACGCGGTGAAGGTCCGCCCGTACCTCGCCGACGCGCTCTTCGCGCTGCACGTGGTCGAGGACCGGTCGGTGCCCACGATGGCGGTGGACGCGCACTGGCGCTGCTACGTCTCGCCCGGCTTCGTGGCGCGGATGCCGGTGGAGGAACTGGCGGGCGTATGGGTGCACGAGGTCTCCCACCTGCTGCGGGACCACCACGGGCGGGGCGAGCGCTACGCGCGCGAGCAGGAGGACCGGGAGGGGCGCGGCCGGGGCGCGCGGAGCGAGCAGGAGGTGCGGCAGGCCGAGCGCTGGGAGCGGCTGCGGCGGAACATCGCCGCCGACTTCGAGATCAACGACGACATCTACGACGACCTCCACGGCAAGGGCCTGCCGCGCCCCACCGGCGCGGTGCTGCCCAGCCTGCTCCGGCTGCCCGAGGGCCTGCTCATGGAGGAGTACCTGCGGACCTCGTCGCTGTCCGGGGCCGCCACGGACCTCGCCTGGCTGGACTGCGGCAGCGGTGCCGACGGGCAGGCCCGGCCATGGGAGTCGGGGCCCGACGGCGCGCAGGGGCTCAGCAGGCAGCAGCGGGACGCGGTCCGCTTCCGGGTCGCCGAGGCGATCAAGGGCCGGCCGGGCAGTGCTCCGCAGGGATGGCGCCGATGGGCGGAGGAGGCGTTCCATCCGCCGCAGCCCTGGCGGCAGTTGCTGGGGGCGGCGGTCCGCTCGGCGGTGAGCGCGCCGGGGGCGGGCGGCGACTACAGCTACCGCCGCCCGTCGCGGCGCTCCGCCGGTGTGCCCGGGGTGCTGATGCCGAGCCTGCGCCGTACCCCGCCCCGGGTCTGCGTCGTGATCGACACCTCCGGGTCGGTGAGCGACGCCGAACTGGGCAGCGCGCTGCTGGAGGTGGCGGCGATCACGCGCGCGGTGGGCGGACGGCGCGACCTGGTGTCGGTGATCTCCTGCGACGCGGCCGCCGGGATCGCCGTCCCCATCTGCCGGGCCGAGAACATCGAACTGGTCGGCGGCGGCGGGACCGACCTGCGCTCCGGCTTCGCCCAGGCGCTGCGGTCCCGGGTCCGGCCGGACGCGATCGTCGCGCTGACCGACGGCCAGACCCCCTGGCCCTCCGCGCCGCCGCCCTGCCGCACCGTCGTCGGCCTCTTCCCCCGCCCCGCCGACTCCGTGGACGAGGAGGACCCCGACTACGTCCCCCTGGACCCGCCCACCTGGGCCCGCGTCGTCACCATCGGCTGAACGGCCGTGCCGCCGCGCCCGGTGGGCCCGTCAACGCGGGCGCGGTCAGAGGCTGTTGAGGAGGTCGTCGAGCGGCGGCGGGACCAGGTCCGGGGGGAGGGCCCGCACGAGGACATGGCCGTAGCGGATCTTGCGGCCCTTCTTCGTGCCGATGAAGCGCCGCAACTGCCGCGGTGCGGCGCGGTCGCGCTGCGCGGGCTGCTGCAGGAAGGTGCGCAGCGCGCGCAAGTCGCCTTCGGCGCGCACGAGTTCCGTCACCCGGGGCACGCCGAGCGCGCGGATGAGTTCGTCCTCCAGGTCCGCCGCGCAGACGAAGAACCGTTGCCGCGCGGCGCCGGCGCGCGCGAAGCCCCGCTCGTAGAAGCCGCGTTCGGCCTCGTCGCACAGCCCGGTCAGGCGCAGGTCCAGGCCGGGCGGGCCGAGCAGTTGGGCGAAGCGCGCGATGCTCATCGCGCCGCCCATCGCCAGGACGCAGACGCCCTCCCCCTCCAGGTCCCGCCCCCGGGCCGCGGCCAGCGCACCGACCGCCGCGACGTCACTCGGCCCCTCCACGAGCACCACGGTCCGCACCGCCGCCCGCGCGGCCCACTCCGCCGCGATGTCCCCGGCCGGGCCTTCGGCCGTATCTCCTCCCGCACCCCTGGGCGCACCCCCGGTCACAGCCCCGGCCGCACCTTCGGCCGCCCACGCGGTGACCGCCTCCCGGAACTCCTCCATACCCGCCATGCGACGAGTCTCCGGCCCCGCCACCCGCGACGGAACCGAATTTTCCGCGGTCGGGACACCGGCCCGCGCGCCGCGGCCCGACCGTGTGCCCTCGACCGCGGCGAGGAACAGCCGCCGACCGTCAGACCACCCTCCGGTCGGCGAGCGCGGCCACCTCGGTGAAGTACGCGCGGAACAACGGCTCGTCACCGGTCGGCACCCGGAACGCGGGCGAGGTGGAGTACCGGAAGGCGGCCGGGTCGGTGCCGTAGGGCGCGGCGTTCGGATCGCCCACGCAACCGATGAACAACTGGCCCGCCCGGCTACGGCAGGCGCGCCGCGATCTCGCCCGCCGGCCGGCCCGTGTGCAGGGCGAGCAGGTCCACGATCAGGTCGTCCAGGGGCGGCCAGGGGATCGTCCCGTGGTCGTTGTAGAGGCTGATCAGGCCGTGCATCGCGGTCCACAGCATGAGCCCGGCCTGCCACTGCTGCTCCGCCGTGGACCCCTTCCGGTCCGGTTCGGTGACCGCGGTCAGGGAGGCGATGACGGCCCCGAGCATCTCGGCGCCGGCGCCGTGCGTCGATACGGGGACGAGGTCGGCCGGCATCCGCCCGCCGAAGAGGGTGCGGTAGTGGCCGGGCTGTTCGACCCCCCAGCGCACGTAGGCCGCGCACCGGGCCACCAGGTCGGCGAGCGGGTCCGGGGCCGGGCGGGCGGCCTCGTTCATCAGCCGGGCCAGCTCGTCGTAGCGCAGCCGCAGCACGTGCTGGATCAGCGCGCCCAGGTCCGGGAAGTGGCTGTAGATGCTGGCCGGCGCGACGCCGACCTCCCGCGCGACCTGCCGCAGCGTGAGTGTCTCCGGCTGGTCGAGGGTGGCGAGCAGCTTCGCCGCGGCCTCCACGAGCTGGGCCTTGAGCAGCTGCCCCTGGCCGCGCGGGTTGCGGCGGCGGGCCGCGGCCCGCTCCTGAGACGACACCGTCGCCCCCTTTCCGACGTCCGATCCGACTTTCCGGCCCTCCCGGCCCTCCCGGCCCTCCCGGTTCCGACCTTCCGGGTTCCGGCCTTCCGACCTGCGTGAACCGTTCGGCGACGACGGTTCACCCTACCGCTCCCCGCTCCTGGGCAGCTCCTTGACACCGATAACCAACACTTGTTTACTCATATGACCAACAGTTGTTCAGTCAAAGGCGGATGATCATGCGCATCGCAGTACTCGGCGCGACCGGGAAGACCGGCCGCCTCCTCGTGGAGCAGGCGCGGGAGCGGGGTCACGAGGTGGTGGCGCTGGTGCGGGCCCCGGACCGGTTCGCCCCGCCCGCGGGTGCGGAGGCCGGGGCGGGCGCCGGGCGGGTGGAGGTCCGGCGGGCCGACGTCTCCGCTCCCGGGACCTTCCCCGCTCTGGACGACGTGGACGTGGTCGTCTCGGCCGTCGGCATCAGCAAGGGGGACGGCCCGGGCGCGCTGGCCGCCGGCGCGCGGCGGCTGGCCGAGGCGCGCGTCCGTACGGTGTGGCTCGGCGCGCTCGGGACGGGCCCGTCCAAGGGCGCCGGCGGGCTGATCTACTCCGCGGTGATGCGGATCTTCGTCGGCGCGGAGCTGGCGGAGAAGGCGGAGGCCGACCGGATCGCGCTCGACGCCGGCGCGACCGTCTTCCACGCGCCGGACCTCACGGACGGGCCCCTCGGGCCCGAGCGCCGCACGGTGCCGCTCGCGGACTACCCGCGCCCCCTGCTCCCGCCGCGGACCTCCCGCTCCACCGTGGCCGCGCTCATGCTCGACGAGGCGGAACGCCCGCACCCCTCCGCCGGAGTCGTCATCCCCCTCGGCTGACCCGCACCTCCCGGGGGCGCCCGTCCCCCTACGCTGCCGGCATGGATCGGATGGAGCGCGCGATCGGCGCGGTGGTCGGATCGGCGGTCGGGGACGCGCTGGGCGCGCCCTTCGAGTTCGGTGCGGCGGGCACGTTCTCCACCCGGTTCCCGAGGGCCGGTGTGGGCGGTGAGATGTGCGGAGGCGGCGGCTGGGAGGTCGGCGAGGCCACCGATGACACGCAGATGGCGGTGCACGTCGGGGAGTCGCTGGTCGAGCGCGGCGGGTTGGAGCTGCAGGACGTCTTCGCGCGATTCCGGCGTTGGGCGGCGGCCGAGCCGAAGGATATCGGGTTGCAGACCGAGGATGTCCTGACCAACGGACTGCCGTGGGACCAGGCGGCCGAGGCCCACTTCCGTGGCAATCAACGGGCGGCAGGGAACGGCGCGTTGATGCGGGCCGCCACGTCGGGGGTGTTCTTCGGCGGGCGGGGAAGGGCGGCCACGATGGACGCGGGGCGCCGGCTGTCCGCGCTCACCCACGGGGACCCCGCCGCGTGGGAGGGCACCGCGATCTTCCACGAGTTGCTGCGCGTGGCGCTGGCCGGCGCCGACCCGCTCGACGCTGTTCCGGCCGCGCTTGCCGCGGCGAGCGCCGAACACCGCGGGCGGTACGCGGTCGTGCTGGCCCCTGGCTGGGAGCCCGAGCAGGCAACGGAGTTCAACGGCGCCGTGTGGCCCTGCCTCGGCTCGGCCGTCTGGGCGGTGCGGACCACCACCTGCTACGAGGACGCGGTGCGCGCTGCCGTGGACCTGGGCGGCGACACCGACACCGTGGCGGCTGTCACCGGCGCGCTGGCCGGGGCGGTTCACGGCATCGCAGGCGTTCCAGGTCGCTGGACGGAGCCGCTGCACGTCCCGCTCCCCGGGGCCGCCGGACCGCCCCGGGTTCTTCGCCGCAGGGAACTGGAGGAACTGACCGCGGAGTTGCTGGCCGCATCGGCGCGGTCCGGTTCGTAGGCGCGAACGGCGCCGGGGCGTGGGGCGCCGGCGGGGCCGCCCACTTCTGTGGGCGGGCCCGGGGGACGGAGGTGGGGCGGGTCAGCGGACGTGGATCGTCACCGTGACGGTCTTGAGCACCGCCGGGAGCTTGGTGGTGTCGACCTTCAGGATCTCCCCGTTGTCGGTCTGGCCGGTGGGCGGCATCACCTTCTGGTGGACCGTCCACTTGCCGTCGGGGTCCACGGCGATGGTGTCGATGCCGAAGTCGTCGTCGTTGGACAGGTAGAGCGTCTTGCCGGCGTCCGTGGTGGCGACGCCCTCGACCTTGTCGTGCGAGAAGAACGCACCGCTGGGGTCGAGTTGGCTCACCAGCGTGCCGACGTTGAGGTACGGCTGCTTCTGCGCGACGTGCACACCGGCGCCGGTGAGCGCGGCCAGCGCGTCGTTGGTGCCCTTCTTCCCGACGAACGCCTCCGGCGACTTCCCGCCGATCGTCAGGCCGCTGACGTCGGTGGCGCCGTTGATGTCGATCTCGTAGAGGTTCTTCTGCGCGAACGGCTCGAAGTCGCCGTCCCGCTCGTCGACCAGGAACTTCGTGTCCGACAGCGCGGTGATCTCGCTGTTGGCGTCACCGGTGTCGTCCGGGTCGTCCAGCAGGTAGAGGTACTGCTTGGTCTGGTACGTGCGCAGGTTGATCGTGATGACGCGGGTGGTCGAGACGTTGCCGGCCTTGGTGCTGCCGAGGTCCGGCTGCTGGAGCGCGGACTGCATGACGCCCACCAGGGTCGAGCCGTCCGGGGTGACCGTCAGGCCCTCCATGCCCTTGTTCTTCAGGCGGTCCGCGAACTCGGCCGGCAGGTAGCCGACGATCTTGTGATACGCGTTGTCCTGGCTGTCCTTGTACGGGGTCAGCCGGCCCAACTCGTAGCCGCTGGCGTCGAAGTGCGTGATGTACGGGCCGTACTCGTCCGAGACCCAGAACGTGCCGTCCGGCAGCGCGACCAGTCCCTCGGAGTCGTAGCCGTACGGGTCCTTGGCGACGGGGACCGGCGTACCGCCGTTGGCGTTGGTCGCGTTGACGTCGTCGATCACCTCGCTGGTGTCGTGCGGCGGGCGGCCGCTGTAGTTGACGCCGCCCAGGCTCTTCGGGCCCTTCAGGGTGACCTTCTTGACCAGTTCGGCCTTGCCGCCCACGAGCTTGAACTCGCCGATCTGCGGCGTGAAGTCCGGCACCATCTCGGACTTGTTGCCGTCGGGGGCGTCGGCGTTGGGGCCGCGGTCGGTGAGGCCGTAGAAGTAGCCGGACCTGCCGGGCACCGGGGCGAGCGAGGAGCCGTAGCCCTCACCGGAGATCTCGGTGGTGGTGCCGTTCGGGCCGGCGACCTTCGCCAGCGGCGGCAGGGCGTCGCCGTTCGCCTGGGTGTCCTTGAACAGCTGCACCGCGTCGGTCGCCGTGTAGGTGAAGGTGTCCGTGCCCTTGAAGCCGGCCTTGGGGGTGTACGTGAACGAGCCGTCCGGGTTGACCGTCGCGGTGCCGTCGGACGGGTCGGTGTGCCGGACGACCGCGGTCGCGCGGGCGTCGTTGCGCAGCACGTTGCCGGTCACCTTGCCGTGGCCGGAGTACGAGTCGGCGGCCGCGGAGAAGTCGTGCGACGGAGCCGACAGCCAGCCGTGGGCCTGGGCCGCGGCGGTGCCCGCGCCCACCACGGCGGCGGTGGCGACGATCGCGACGGCAACCCGGGTGCGCTTGCGGGAGAAGGGTCTCGAAGTCATGCTGCCGAACCTGTCGGTCGACGGTGAACGCCGAGTTGACCCCTGGTGAACCCTCGATCCGGGATGGAACGACTCCGCGAACGTCCTCGACTTCCGCCGCCGTCGTTGCTACGCCCTGGGGCCGCTGGGATACGTGGGGGTGGGGGTACGGACTCCCGGGACGTGGCCCGGCCCGGGAGTCCGTAGCCCCTTCCCGGCGGGCGGGGCGGGTCAGACGGTGCCGTTCTCCCACCACCAGGCCCGGCCGAGGTCGGCCCGGCTGTCCACGTGCTGGTGGTCCTCGGTGTAGGTCTCCAGGCCGGAGAAGCCGCAGGTCTCCGCCTTCTGGTAGACGGTCTTGTTGGCCACGCCCGGGACGTCGAGGTCGGCGGCCGTGCCGTACAGGTGCATGCTGTCGCTCGCCCCGCCGACCGCGGCGTTGTGGGAGATGCTGCGGAAGCCGGAGTTGACGGTGATGGGGACGTTGCCGAGCTTCTTGCGGAGCGCTTCGAGCTTGTACATCGCGCGGCGGACGTTCTCCTTCGCGGCGGCGGCGCTGACCTTGCCGCCGTCGAAGGTGCCGCTCACCCGGTCGGTGAACTCGCTGAAGTCGAAGTGCGCGGTGGAACCGTCGGACTGCTGAAGGGCGTTGAGCTGCGCCTGGGTGGCGGGGCCGACGACGCCGTCGGACGACAGGCCGTAGGCGGACTGGAAGAGCCGGACCGCGGTGGCGGTGCCCGGGCCGAAGTCCCCGTCGATGGCGACCCGGGTGTGGCCGGCGCTGCCGGTGGCCCAGCCGGCCACCCGGATCTGCAGTTCGGTCACATCGGCGCCGGTCGATCCCTGCTGGAGGGTGCGCGACCAGGTGTACGCGTACGCCGAGCGGGACAGCAGGATCGGTCCGAGGACGACGCCGGCGCCTGCGGCCAGCGTTCCGCGCAGCAGGGTGCGGCGGTCGAAGGGGGAGGAGGGAGGGGAGGACGGCGAGGAGGACGAGGACGGGGACGAGGTCATCGTGGTCCTTTCGGTGAGCGAGCGGCTGGGAGTGGGCCGCGGGCGTGGAGCGCCCCCAGCATGGCGGCGGCACGGGCGGTGCTCAAGAGGCGTGCGGCGCACGGGGGATGGGCCGGATCAACCGATCGGTGGAGGGGGACCGGCCCGGTGGCCGATCAGCCGGTGTCCGCGGAGTGTGGTCGGTCGGTCGATGGGCGCGGAAGCCGTCCGCTGTCAGGGTGGTGAACGGTCCGGGAAGGGTTCGGGAGCAGAGGGGACACCACGTATGCCCGCGGTGGTCGAGGTGCGGAACCTGCACAAGAGGTACGGCGGCACCGTGGCGGTGGACGATGTCTCGTTCCGCGTGGAGCAGGGCGAGATCTTCGGGATTCTCGGTCCGAACGGCGCCGGCAAGACGACGACGGTGGAGTGCGTCGAGGGGCTGCGGACGCCGGACGGCGGGGAGATCAGGGTGCTGGGGCTCGATCCCCTGCGCGACCGCGCGGAGTTGACGCAGCGGCTGGGGGTGCAGCTCCAGGACGGGCAGCTCCAGGACCGGATGACGGTGGGCGAGGCACTGCGGCTGTACCGCTCGTTCTACCGCCGGCCGGCCGATCCGCGGGCGTTGATGGCGGCGCTGGGGCTGACGGCCAAGGAGCGGACGCGGTACGCGGATCTGTCCGGCGGCCAGAAGCAGCGGCTGTCGATCGCGCTGGCGCTGATCGGAAGCCCGGAGGTGGCCGTCCTGGACGAGCTGACCACGGGGCTGGACCCGCAGGCCCGCCGGGACACCTGGGAGCTGATCCAGGGTGTCCGCGCCCGCGGGGTGACGATCCTGCTGGTCACCCACTTCATGGAGGAGGCCGAGCGGTTGTGCGACCGGGTGGCGGTGATCGACCGGGGCCGGGTGGTCGCGGTGGACAGCCCGAGCGCCCTGACCGAGCGGGTCCCGGACGGCCAGCGCATCCGGTTCCGGCCGTCGGTGCCGTTCGAGGACGGCCTGCTGACCGAGCTGCCGGACGTGACCGGACTGACCCGGCGGGGCGATCTGGTGCTGGTCACCGGCACCGCCAACGCGTTGAACGCGGTCACCTCGGTGCTGGCCCGCCACGGCATCGTGGCGGAGCACCTGCGGGTGGACCAGCCGAGCCTGGAGGACGCGTTCGTCGCGCTGACCGGCAACCACCCCACCACCGGGACGGGCGACGCGGATTCGCCCGGCGCCGTCCACGACTGACCGTTCGCCCCACCTTCGTTTCTCCGCACCTTCGCGCAACCGTACGAGCAGGAAGAGGAGTTCAGTGATGCCGGTGGATACGTCGAGCGCGCCGGCGGTGCCGGGCGCCGTCGCGGACGGTTCGGCGCTGGGCCGGCTCACGCTGGCCGAGCTGAGGTTGTTCCTGCGGGACAAGGCGGGCCCGGTCTTCGCGGTCGGCCTGCCGTTGGTGCTGCTGGTCGTGTTCGGGAACGTCCCGTTCTACCGGCGGCATCGCGCGAACCTGGACGGGTACACCCTCCTCGACGTGTACGTGCCGATCCTCGCGGCCTTCGTACTGGCCACGCTGTCGTTCAACGTGGTGCCGCAGGTGCTGGTCGGCTACCGGGAGAAGGGGGTGCTGCGGCGGTTGCGGACGACGCCGGTGGGGCCGGCCCGGGTGCTGGCGGCGCAGCTCCTGGTCAACCTGGCGACCGCGGCCGTGGCGGTGGTCGCGCTGCTGCTGGTGGCCCGGCTGGCGTTCGGGGTGCCTCTGCCGCGGCAGGCCGCCGGGTACGCGATCGGCATCGTGCTGACCGCGCTCGCGCTGATCGCGCTCGGCCTGTTCGTCGCGGCGGCCTCGCCGAACAGCCAGGTCGCGAACGCGGTGGGGGTGACGCTGTTCTACGTGATGATGTTCTTCGCCGGGCTCTTCCTGCCGATCGCGACCATGCCGTCGCTGCTGCGGCACATCAGCCAGGCCGCCCCGCTGGGCGCCGCGGTGCAGGCGCTGACGGACGCGACGGAAGGGCACTGGCCGCACCCGGTGCAGCTGATCACGCTGGTCGCGTACACGGTGGTCTTCGGCGGGGGAGCGGTTAAATGGTTCCGCTGGGAATGAGAACGGGGGACGGGATGACGGGGTCGTGGGCGGTGGGGCCGGAGCGGGAGGGGCCGCGATGAGCGGGGCGGCGCCGCCCGTACGGCCGGGTCGCCAGGACCAGCGGCTGGAACCGCTGATGACCGTGGCGCCGTACGTGATCCTGGCCGCGCTGGTCGTCGTGACGCTGGTCGTCAAGCGCGGTGCGGGCGGCTCCCTGCTGATCGACCTGGGGCTGTGTGCCACGGCGGCGCTGTGGATGCTGTGGATGTTCACCTGGCACCCGGCGTGGCGGGAGCGCGTGGCGGTGATGGCGGTGTTCTTCGCCGGGCTGGTCGTGCTGATCGGCGTACTGGTGCTGCGCGACCCGTGGTTCGGCCTGTTCACCCCGGCCGGGTACTTCTACGCGTTCGGGGTGCTGGTCTGGCCGTGGCGGCTCGCGGGGGTCTCCGTGGTCGCGTTCGAGTCGGGGATGGCGCAGGTGGCGGGCATCCCCAAGCACAACGCCTTCGGGGTGGCGCTCACCGTGGTGGTGCTGGCGGTGAACGTCGTCTGCATGTGCGGGATGGCGTGGTGGGAGTGGGACGTCGATCGGAAGAACGTGGAGCGGGTGGCGGCGCTGGAGCAGGCGCGGGAGGCCAACCGCCGGCTCCAGGCGACGCTGGCCGAGAACGCCGGGCTGCACCGGCAGTTGGTGGTGCAGGCCCGCGAGGCGGGGGTCCTGGACGAGCGGCAGCGGATGGCCCGGGAGATCCACGACACGCTGGCGCAGGGCCTGATCGGGATCGTCACCCAGTTGCAGGCCGCGGAGTCGGCGGGGGACGTCCCGGAGCGGTGGCGGGCGCACTTCGCCGCGGCGACCCGGCTGGCCCGGGAGAGCCTGGCCGAGGCGCGCCGGTCGGTGGACGCGTTGCGGCCGGAGCCGTTGGAGACCGCCGGGCTGGGGGAGGCGCTGGCCGGGGTCGCCGACCGCTGGTCGGCGCTGCACGGGGTCACGGCGCAGGTGACCACCGTCGGGACCGCCCGGCCGCTGGCGTCGGAGACCGAACTGGCCCTGCTGCGGGCGGCGCAGGAGGCGCTGGCGAACGTGGCCCGGCACGCCCGCGCCGGCACGGTGACGCTGACGCTCGGGTATCTGGGGTCCGAGGTCACGCTGGAGGTGCGGGACGACGGCTGCGGTTTCGACCCGTCGGCCCCTCGCGTGCCCGCGCCGGCGACGGTCGGACCCGAGCCGGAAGCGGAAGCGGAAGCGGGATCGGGCACGGAAGCGGAACCGGGATCGGGGTCGGATACGGAAGCGGGCGGTGGGTTCGGTTTGAAGGCGATGCGGGAGCGGATCGAGGGGTTGTCGGGGACGTTGCGGGTCGAGTCGGCGCCGGGATCGGGTACGACGGTCTCCGCGTGCGTGCCCCAGGAGACGGTGGAGGCCGGCGCGTGAGCCCGGCCGGCGGGGCCCCGATCACGCTGCTGATCGCCGACGACCACCCCGTCGTCCGGGACGGCCTGAGCGGCATGTTCGCCGCCGACCCGGCCTTCGAGGTGGTGGGCCAGGCGGCCGACGGCGCCGAGGCGGTCCGGATGGCCGGCAGCCTCCGGCCGGACGTGGTCCTGATGGACCTGCGCATGCCCGGGATGGACGGCGTGACCGCGATCGCCGAACTCGCCAGGACCGGCAGCACCGCGCGGGTGCTGGTGCTGACCACGTACGACTCCGACAGCTACGTCCTGCCGGCCATCGAGGCGGGCGCGACCGGCTACCTCCTCAAGGACGCGCCCCGCGACGAACTGCTCCGCGCGGTGCGGGCCGCCGCCAACCGTGAGGCCGTCCTCTCCCCCGCCGTCGCGGCCCGGCTGATGAACCGGGTCCGCTCACCCGGCCCCGGACTGCTCAGCCGGCGCGAGAGCGAGGTCCTGAAGTGGGTCGCGGCCGGTGCCACCAACCGCGAGGTGGCGGCCCGCCTCCTGATCAGCGAGGCCACCGTCAAAACCCACCTCTTGAACGTCTACGGCAAGCTCGGCGTCAGCGATCGCGCGGCCGCCGTGGCCGAGGGGTTCAACCGCGGCCTCCTCACACCCCGCAAGTCCCCCCACCGACGTGACCCCCCGGGCCCGCGGTTCCTGCCCCCGCGGTGAGTTGCCGGACCACCCGCGTGTGGGTGGCTGGTCGCGCAGTTCCCCGCGCCCCTTGAGGGTGCGGTTCTTCCGCGGGGGAAGCCGCACCCTCAAGGGGCGCGGGGAACTGCGCGCTCAGCCACCTACTGTGGCGCGCTGGGCCCGCGGTTCCTGCCCCCGCGGCGGGTTGGCCGGACCACCCGCGTGTGGGTGGCTGGTCGCGCAGTTCCCCGCGCCCCTTGAGGGTGCTGTTCTTCCGCGGGGGAGCCGTACTTACTCAGGGGCGCGGGGAACTGCGCGCTCAGCCGACCACTGTGGCGCGCTGGGCCCGCAGGCCCTGCCCCCGCGGTGAGTTGCCGGACCACCCGCGCGTAATGGGCTGGTCGCGCAGTTCCCCGCGCCCCTTGGGGGAGCCGTACTTGCTCAGGGGTGCCTGGGAGGTGCCCCCAGCGCCGCTTGGGGGTGCCGTTCTTCCGCGGGGGGAGCCGTACTTGCTCAGGGGCGCGGGGAACTGCGCGCTCAGCCACCTACTGTGGCGCGCTGGGCCCGTGGGTCCTGCCCACGCGGCGGGTTGGCCGGACCTGCGTGCTGTCGGCTCGGGTTGGGTCAGCCGATCAGGAGGACGAGCTTTCCGCGCAGGCGGCCGTCCTCGCCGGCGCGGTGCGCCTCCGCGATGTCGGCGAGCGGGAACGTCCCGCCGACGGGGAGCGAGAAGCGCCCGGCCTCGATCAACTCGCCGATCTCCGCGAGCGCGTGGAGCGCGCGGCCGGAGTCCCCCCGGCTGAACCGCACCCCGTGCTCCTGCGCACCGGCGAAGTCGGCGACCGTCAGGACGTGTTCCGGGCCGCCTGCGAGGCCGATGAGTTCGGGCAGCACGCCGCTGCCGGCGACGTCGAGCGCCAGGTCGACGCCGTCGGGCGCGAGCGCGCGGACCCGCTCGACGAGCCCGTCACCGTAGGCGACGGGCACGGCCCCCAACGAGCGCAGGTACGCGTGGTTCGCCGGACTCGCGGTGCCGATCACCCGCGCGCCACGCGCGACGGCGAACTGGACCGCGGCGCTGCCGATGCTTCCGGAAGCGCCGTTGACCAGCAGCGTGCCGCCGCTCCCCACGCCGAGCTGGTCGATCGCGCGGGTCGCCGTCTCGACGGCGGCCGGCAGCGCGGCGGCGCCGGCGAAGTCGAGCGACGGCGGGATCGGCGCGTAGTACGACAGCACCGCCGACTCGGCCTGCGCCGCCCCCTCGGCGCAGAAGCCGAAGACGCGATCGCCGACGGCCGCGTCCGTGACGCCCTCGCCGAGCGCGTCGACGATGCCCGCCGCCTCGTAGCCCAGGGTCTGCGGGAGTTCCTCGTCCATGAGCCCCGCGCGCTTCTTCCAGTCGCTCGGGTTGACGCCGGCCGCGCGCACCGCGATCCGGACCTGGCCGGGGCCGGGCCGCGGAGCGGGCAGGTCCACGAGTTCGAGGACGTCCGGGCCCCCGAACCGGCTGAAACGGGCTGCTCTCATCATGCGCTCCGATCTCGACGCGGCCCGGCTGGTCCGCGGGCGTGGCTCGACTGCTCGCTGCCGACCGCTGCTGGTGGCCGCCGCTGGTGGCCGCTGCTGGTGGGTGCCGCTCGCGGCATGGTGCGACGAGGTCCGCCGCCGGCACCGTACGCAAGGGGCCGCCGGCCAGGTCCGCCCGACGTGCCGGACGACAATGACGTGGGTCCGTTCGGCGGCCCGACCACTATATTAAGTGACTAAGTTTAGTCACACAAGCCAGAGCGGGAGTGAGGCCGGATGCCCAGGACCGGAGAGCGCGGCGGGCCGCAGACACGCGCGAGGATCGCGGAGGCCGCGACCCGGCTCTTCCTGGAGCGCGGGTACGACACGGTCACGGTCGCCGAGGTCGCGCGCGCGGCCGGGGTCTCCAGCGTGACCGTCTTCAACCACTTCCCGCGCAAGGAGGACCTCTTCCTCGACCGCGCGGACGACGCCGTGGACTTCCTGCGCTCGGCGGTACGCGACCGCGCCCCGGGCGTCGACGTACCGACCTCGCTGCGCGCCACCGTCCTGCGGCTCGTCGACACCCGGCACCCGCTCTCCGGCGTCAACGACCGCTCCCTCCCCTTCTTCCGCACCGTCGCGGGCTCGCCCGCGCTGATCGCCCGCGCCCGGGAGATCGCCGCCGACCTCCAGCAGACCCTTGCCGACGAACTCGCCCGCGACCCGGCTTTCGAGGGCGACCCCGACCTGCTCGCCGCCTTCTTCGTCGCCGGTTACGGCACCGTCCTGGTCCGTACCGCGCGCCGCCTCACCGCGGGGGACCCGCCGGACGCCGTGCTCCCCGACCACCGCGCCCGCCTCGACCGCCTCTTCACCGCCCTCCGGCACGGCCTCTGATCCGTTCCACGACGGCTATCCCCAGGTGACGGCGTTCTCCGCGGGCCAGTAAGTGATGTCGCACCCGCTCTCCTCGTCCGGCACGGGCGCCGGGACGGGGGACAGGCAGTGGCAGCACAGCTTGTAGCCGCTCCCGTGGCGGGGGTCGGTCTGCCACCTGACCCATTCGGCGGCTTCTTCCGCGGTCATGACCTGCATCCCGGCCGCCCACGTGGTGCTGCACACCCCGTGGTGGGCGAACGCGGACAGGCCGGCCAGGGACCACCGCGACCCCACCGGCTCCGCCCGGCCGACATACCGCGCCACCCGGAGGCAACTGCTCAGGTGCAGCGTGGTTCTCCCCGCGGCGTACGGATAGAGGTCCGGATCGGACAGGCGCACCTTGTGCAGGAACGACTCGGCGGCGATCGCGTCGAACTCGGCCCGGGCGCCGGCGCACACCGGACAGCCGAGCGGGCAGTCGTAGCCGGTGAACGCCGTCTCGGTGTCCTCGTACCGCGGGTCCGGCGGACTGAGCCGTTGCGCGAAGGCGTCCAGCGCCTCGTGGAGTTCCTGCCCGGTGACGTATCCCTGCACGAGCATGTCGATCATCTCCTTGACCGCGGGGAGTTCGATCACGGTGAGAAGGGTGTCCGGAGCGTCGGGGGCGACGGTGGAGTGCATGCCCCAGACGAGCCAGTCCTCTGTGCGCGGGTTTTCGATCATCACCTGACTGTTTTCTTCGAGGAGCACGCCGAACCTCCCGTTGGGACTGTGCGGGCCGCACGTCGGCCGACTTGTTCTGGCACCGGTGCCGGTGGTCGCGCCGAGGTCACCTGCCCCTCGTCGCGGGGCTCAGTGCTTGCGCCGGCGCTGGCGCGGGATCTCCACCCGGTCGGGGCGGAGAAGGGTGATCTGCCGGGAGAGGAGGACGAAGCTGGCCAGTGCGGAGAACGGGGGCAGGCCGGCGGTGGCGCTCGCGGTGACGGTTCTCGGCGCGTGGGCGACGCACAGGGCCACGGCGATCGCCGAGAAGAGGAACACCGCGGTCCACCCGGTCCGGGTGGGACGCCGGTGCGCGGTGGCATGCAGGACGAAGAGGCAGCCGACCAGCCAGGGACCGTAGACGAGCAGCGGCCAGGACCAGTCCAGTTCGTGCGCGGTCGGCGAGGCCAGTCGGCGCAGCGGACCGTAGGAGACCATGGCGCCGAGCACGCTGACGCCGCTGGTGACCGCGCTCGTGATCCCGGTGATCACGACACCGACGACGGCCGACCATCGCGGCCGCACCAGCCGGGGGCGCCTGCGGCGGTGCTTGATCGGGGGCGCCGCGGGCGGTTCGGCCGGGAACGGCGCCTCCTCCGGGACCTGCGGCTGGAACAGGTACTCGAACTCGGCATCGAAGTCGCCCTGTGTCCGGGTGTCGTCCGGCTCCGCCTCGGGGTAGAAGTCCGGCAGCCGGCCCAGCGGGGGAGCGAACTCGTCGGCGCCCACCATCTGGTAAGTATCGTATTCATACACTATGGGGCCACCCGGGGCGCGAGTTCTGCCGGTGAGCGCTCATCGGGTCTCCGAGTCGTGCGAGGCGCAAACGCCGCGGAAGTCCACTTCGACACGTCCCATGAGGGCGAGGAATTCGCCGAGCAGGGAACTGCACGAATGCGGACCTTCGGCCGGCTCGCAGCCGGATTCGGCGCCGCGCGCCACCTCCGTGGTGGCCGCGGGAGTGAATTCCCGCGGAAGGGGGCCGGAGCTGACGTGCCGTGGGTCCGTGTACTCGGAAGTCTGTTGGACAAGGGGCGTGTTCACATCTCCATCAACGAGGACGGGGCGGGAGCAGGACGAGGCAAACGAGTGAAGCGTGTGGCATTCGGCTGGACCGTTTGCCACGGATCGGGCGGGAAGATCGGCGCCTGCGGTATATGGCGTCGCTCACAACGTTTCTGAGACCGTGTCAGATATCGGCGGTGCCCGATGTTCCGATGGCGGGAGGATCGCTCCCCGAGGTCCTGGAAACGCCGGAGGCACTGGAAACGCCCGAGGCCCGGTGATTGCGCCGGCACGGTATTCCTCCGGGACCCCGGGAATCGGGTGCCCGGACGGGCGCTCCGGTGCCCGTGCGGCCCGGTTTTGGGACAACCTTCGGCGGGTGTCCCGAGTCGGTGTACGTATGCGCAAGCGACTTGCCGCGTGGGTCGCGGTCACGGTGTGCTGGGCGGCCCTCGGCCTCGCGGGCTGCTCGGGGGCCCCGTCCGGTGGGGGCGGAGGGGGCCGAACCACGTCCGCCCGCCCGACGTCCGACCAACTGCCGTCCGACCAGCGGCCGTCCGACCAACTGCCGTCCGACCAGCGGCCGTCCGCATCCGCATCCGCATCCGCATCCGCATCCGCTTCCGCCTCGCCGTCCGCCGGCTCCGCGGCGCGCGGACCCGGCAGGGGCGGCCCGTACGACTTCGACGGGGACGGCAGGGGCGACCTCGTCGTGACCGACGACACGGCGAGCGTCGGCGGGGTGCGGGCCGCCGGGTACGCCGCGGTGCTGCCGGGCGGCCCCCAGGGCACGGACCCGAAGCGCGCGCGGATGATGACGCAGAACAGCATCGGCGCGGGCCCCGCGGGTCAGGGCGGCTATTTCGCCGCGGCGACGGCCTCGGCCGACCTGGACGGCGACGGCAGGGCCGATCTCGTCGCCCAGGCCGGCTACGACACGCTGTTCCTGGTGTGGGACGGCTCCGGGGCGAGCGGCAGACCCGCGCGGCTGCGCGGCACCCGGCCCTTCACCGGTGACTTCGACGGCGACGGCCACCCCGACGTCGCCGCCACCGTCCGCGACGATCCCCTGACCGAGACCTTCTCCTACGGGCCGTTCAGCCGCTCCGGCAAGCCGGCCCGTACCGCGACCGTACGGATGCCGGTGGACGGCGGGTCCGCGGGCGGCTCCGCCTTCAGCGGCGAGAGCGTGGTGGCGGTGGGCGACTTCAACGGGGACGGGCGCGACGACCTGGTCACCTCCTGGACCACCCAGTACACCGACGTGGTCGACACCCCGCGCGCCACGGTCGTCTGGTACGGCACGGCCACGGGTGCCACCCGGGGGCCGCGGTTGAAGGACGCCCGGGGCAGGGACGTCTACAGCAGCAGCTACGACACGCCTTTCGCCGTCGGCGACTTCGACCGCGACGGCTGCGACGACATCGCGGTCGGCCTGCCCGACGAGGTGGGCCCGGGGGAGGAGGAGCCGGGGCCGCCGAAGGGCGGCAGCCGGCTGACCGTCTGGTACGGCGGCAGGAACGGCCCCGCGCGCGCACCGCTCACCTTGACCGCCGCGACCCCGGGACTGCCCGGGCCGCCCCTCGCGGACGAGTTCGGCCAGTTGCCGGTGGCGGGGGACGTGAACGGGGACGGCTACGCGGACCTGGCGTTCGTCGCCAATACGGGCGGGGGCTCGTCCCGCGCGGTGCTGGTGCTGCGCGGCGGCCCGCACGGGCTGACCACGTCAGCGGCGCAACTCGTGCCGGCCCAGGACGCCGCGGCCACCGCGATGCTCGACACCGACGGCGACGGGCGGGCCGACCTCGCGATGGGCTCGCCGGACGTCCGCCCCCCGCAGGTGGCGGTGGTGCGCGGCACCGCGGCCGGCCTCGATCTGCGGCACCCGATCACGATCACGGCTGTCGACTTCGGTACGCCGATACCGACCGACGGCGCGGGCTTCGGGTCGGCCTTCGCCCGCTGACCGTACGCCCGCTCACCGTGTCTGGCGCGGGTGCGCGCCCGCGAACGGCAGGCCCGCTAGTGGTGCAGCAGGTGCCTGCGGTGGTGGGGCCGGTCCGGGTGCCGGGTGCCGCCGTGGTAATTCGGTCCGCCCATGAGGACCACGAGAGTGCCGATGGCGAAAGCGATCACGACCAGCGAGAATCCGATCGTTTCCAGTGCTCTCATCGCGAGGTCCTCCTCCTGGGAGCGTCCCGATCCGGGCACGGCACGGTGCTGCCGCGCCTCTCTCCTTCGACGCTCTCACGGTCACGAGCCGTCGGCAGATCGGGGCTCACCTGACGAAATTCCGGTCTCACCGATTGAACGAATCCGCCGTCCGGAGCAAATCCGTCACGTCACGGCGTAATCCCATCCCCACGCAATGTCGCCACCCCGGAATGTCGTCACCCCGCAATTTGTTTTCGCGCAAATTTGTTCCCGCGCAAAGGCGTACGCGCGCGAGAATCCGCCCGCGCGAATCCGTGGTGCCCACGACGTCAGATCCGCCCCGCGAGGCGGTCCAGGAATGCCGTCTGCGCCGTGACGACGACCTCGCGCGCCGCGTCGAGCCCGAACCACGCCACCCGGTCCAACTCCGGGAACTCGGCGGTGCGGCCCGAGCCGCGCGGCCACTCCATGGTGAACGTGCCCGGCACCACGTCCGCCGGATCGAGGTCGCCCTCCACCGCCCACACCGTCACGTGCTTGCGCCCGGACTGCACCACCTCGCCCAGCGGCAGCGGCGCCCCTTGCGGGGCCGGCAGCCCCAACTCCTCGCGGAACTCGCGGCGCGCGGCGTCCCAGGGCTCCTCGTCGCCCTCGTACTCGCCCTTCGGCACCGTCCACGCCCCGGCGTCCTTGCGGGCCCAGAAGGGTCCGCCCATGTGCCCGAGCAGCACCTCCACCCCGGCGCCGGTACGGCGGAAGAGAAGCAGGCCCGCGCTGCGCTTGATATCAGCCATGAGGCCAGTCTCACCCGCCGGATAGGCCAACCGGCCCTCGAATCGGCCCGGTCGGGGAAATAGGAAATGCGCATCGCGCCGACCACCGCATAGGCGCGGCTTGTTCACTGCTTGTTCACGACTCGCGCACTCCATGACCGCATGCCGGCGGCTCGATGTACCAGCCAGCGACCTGCCGCCGTACTGCCGATCGGCACGGCATACCGTGGTCCTGCACAGGGTGATCGGTTCCGCGCCGAAAACGAGCGGCACGTCGACTGATGCTCAATCAAATATGTGATGATCAGGAGCGCATCACATACAGACGGAGGATGAGCAACCGTGGGTCAGAGGCGGAGATCGAAGCGGAAACTTGCGACGTATGTCGTGGGTGCGACGTTGGTCGTCGCGGGGTGCGTCGGCGCGCCGGTGGCGTTGGCCAGCCAGAGCGGGAGCAGTGCGGGGCCGGCTTCCGCGGGCGAGCAGAAGGACTTCGCGGACGCCGCGAAGGAGTCCGGTGTACCGGCGTCGGTGCTGATGGCGGTCGCGTACGAGGAATCCCAGTGGGACGTCCACCAGGGGCACAACACCAGCGGCGGATTCGGGCCGATGAGCCTGACGGACGTGACGCCGTCGATGGTCGCGGACGGTGGCGCCGGCGCGGCGGGCCGTTCCGACCTGGCGTCGCTGGCGTCCGACCCGTCGCTGCACACGCTGACCGCGGCGGCCAAGCTGATCGACGTGCCCGCGCAGCAGGTGCGGACCGACCGGCGGGACAACATCCGTGCCGCGGCGGCGCTCCTGGCGTCGTACGAGAAGAAGCTGCGGGGTGACGCCCCGCAGGACCCGGCCGACTGGTACGCCGCGGTGGCCCGGTACAGCGGGTCCACCGACCAGGCCGCCGCCGAGGACTTCGCGAACCGGGTGTTCGCGACGATGAAGTCCGGTGCGCAGCGCACCACCACCGGGGGCCAGCGGGTGGACCTGGCGTCGCAGCCCTCGCTTCGGGCGGACACCAGCCACCTGTCGTCGCTGCACCTGAAGAAGACGTCGACCTCCGGCACCGACTGCCCGCAGCAGCTCGACTGCCAGCTGGCACCCGCGGCGACGACCAACTACCAGGTCGCGGACCGCGCCGCCGACGGGATGAAGATCAAGTACATCGTCATCCACGACACCGAGACGTCGTACCAGACCGCCATCGACGGGTTCCAGAACCCGGCGAGCGGGGACGCGGCGAACTACGTGATGCGCTCGTCCGACGGCGCGGTGACGCAGTCGGTGGCCACCAAGGACATCGCGTTCCACGCGGGCAACTACTGGTTCAACATGCACTCGGTCGGTATCGAGCACGAGGGTTTCGCGGCCCACGGCGCCAGTTGGTACACGCAGGTGCAGTACCAGAACACCGCCGACCTGGTGAAGTACCTGGCGGCGAAGTACCACGTCAAGCTGGACCGTGAGCACATCATCGGCCACGACAACGTGCCGGGACCGGTCGACTCGCTCGTCTCGGGCATGCACTGGGACCCGGGACCGTACTGGGACTGGAACCAGTTCATGGCGCTGCTGGGCGCGCCGACGGACAAGGGCGAGCACAGCGTGGGCCCGGTCGGCACGGCCGTGACGATCGCACCGGAGTTCGCGTCCAACGAGCAGACGGTCAACGTGTGCCCGGTGGACGACCCGACCGGGGCGACGACCACCTGCACCGACCAGACCGCCGCGTCGAACTTCCTCTACGTGCGCACCGCGCCCAGCGCGACCGCGCCGCTGGCGAGCGACCCGTACGTGCACACCGACGGCTCGCCGGGCAAGGACGAGATCAGCGACTGGAGTTCGACCGTCTCGGCCGGGCAGCAGTTCGTCGTGGCCGACCAGCAGGGCGAGTGGACGGCCATCTGGTACGGCGGCCAGAAGGTCTGGTTCGACAACCCCGACGGCAAGAACACCGTCGAGGCGCAGGACGTGAAGATCCTCACGACGGCCGGGGACACCGCCGCACCCCTCTTCGGTGAGGCGTACCCGGACGCGTCCGAGTACCCCGCGGGCCTCTCGGCCGACGTGGCGCCGCCGCTCAGCAAGTACACCTTCGCCGCGGGCCAGCAGTACGTGGCGACGGCGAAGCCCGCCAACCGGGACGACTTCTACCCGGCCAACGGCACGACCCGGCCCACGGAGACCTACATCCAGGGCGCCGGCACGGTGTACACGATCCAGTACAACCACCGCTTGGCGCTCGTCAACTCCTCCGACGTCAAGGTGAGTTGACGCTCCCCGCTCGCTGAACCGGGTCGCCGCACCCGGCACCGAAGGGCCCCCGGCCGCGACGCGCACCCGCGCCCGGCCGGGGGCCCACGTGCGTACGGCGCCCGGCGCGGCCGGGGGCCATGTGCGATCCGATCCTCGGGCGGGACGGGGACCGACCGCGTTCCGTCGGAGCGCCGACCGATTCCGCTCCGGTTCCCGACACCGGAGCGGCCCGCGCCTCAGAGGGCGCGGGCCGCCGGCGTCATCCGTGACGCGCCGCCCTTGTCGGGCGGGCGCGCGGCGGATCAGGTGCCGTAGTAGCCGTCGAGGTCAGCGATGACCTGGACGTCACCCGTGTAGTTCGTCAGGGAGATCCTGCCGTCGACCACGGGCACCACCACCTGGTTGGCGATGGTCGTGCTTGCCGGGTAGTTGAGGTTCGACACTCCCGGCAGCGGTGTGCCGTGCGGATAGACGGTCAGGTGGCTGTTGGCGCTGGGGGCGGTGGCCGTGACGTTGAGTGCCACGGCCGTCAGACCGTCGGTGGGGACGCCGTCGACCCCGTCGACCTCGAAGCTCACCGTCGCGCCGGGGCCGACCTGTCCGGCACGCGCGCCGAGCCCGCTTCGGGTGTCCAGCAGCCGCACGGGGTCGACAGGGGTGAACGCGGAGCCCGTCGTGGAGAAGTAGCCCGAGACGTCGGCGAGGAGGTCGACCGTGCCGGCGCTGTTCTCCAGGTCCACGACGCCGTTGTGCACCGGTACGGTCACCAGGTTGGCGATGGTCCGCCCCGCACCGTAGCTGACGCTGGAGACGGAGGGCAGTTGCTGTCCGTCGGGGTAGACGGTGATGTGGCCGGTCGTGGTGGGGTGTACGGCGGTCACGTTCATGGTCACCGCGGTGACGCCGGAGGCAGGGACGCCGTGTGTTCCGGCGACGGTCAGCCGCACGGTCTTGCCGGCTCCGACCTGTGCCTTCGGTGCCCCGGTTCCGTTGCGGGTGTCCAGGAAGCGCGTCGGCGTGATCGTCGTCAGGGCCGATCCGTTGCCGCCGTCGGTGTAGTAGCCGGTGACGTCGGCGAGGAGGTCGACCGTGCCGGCGCTGTTCTCGAGGTCCACGACGCCGTTGTGCACCGGTACGGTCACCAGGTTGGCGATGGTGTGGCCGGCCTGGTAGCTGACGCTGGAGACGGAGGGCAGTTGCTGTCCGTCGGGGTAGACGGTGATGTGGCCGGTCGTGGTGGGGTGTACGGCGGTCACGTTCATGGTCACCGCGGTGACGCCGGAGGCAGGGACGCCGTGTGCTCCGGCGACGGTCAGCCGCACGGTCTTGCCGGCTCCGACCTGTGCCTTCGGTGCCCCGGTTCCGTTGCGGGTGTCCAGGAAGCGCGTCGGCGTGACCGGGACGAACCGGCCGTGCGAGGCCGTGGCGGCGGGGGTGACGGTGAAGCCGTCCGGCAGGTAGCCGGTCGACTTGGTGCCGACGCTGTAGCCGGGTTGGTCGACGACGACGTCGTAGTCGCCCGGATCGGCGGACCCCGGGTTCAGAAGCACCGTCAACGACGTGCCGTCGGCGCTCACCGAGACGGGGCTGCTCCACGAGCCGGACGACGGGGGGACGCCGTTGCTCGCCAGTTCGACGTCCGTTCCGAGGGTGAGGTCCGAGCCGTGCACGACGACCTGGGTGGCGGTGCCGGCCTTGCCGGTCGCCGGACTCAGGGAGGTGACATCGGCGTGGGGGTGCTGGGTGGAGCAACCCTGGCTGCACACCCCCTGGACCGAGTACTCCACCGGGGCCGTGGTGTGGTCCGCCGAGATCACCAGGATGTACTGCCCGGCCGGAGCGGAGGAGTCGGTCAGGCAGGAGGAGTGGAAGCCGGGGCTGTACATGGCGCACTGGTAGGCGGTGTTGATCGAGGTCCCGGCGAAGCCCGTGGTGCCCAGGAGGTCCACCGAGAGCGCGTAGCCGGCGATGTCGCTGTCGGTGCCGTAGACGTCGAACCGCTGCGAGGGCTTGAGGTCCATCACCGCGCAGTAGCCGGACGCGGACTCGGTGAAGCTACCGCTCTGGACCGGGAAGCCGTCCGGCGAAAGCTGGTTGGCCGTGCACTGCGGCACCCAGCCGGCGGCTGTGCCCACCTTCCAGGTGTCCACCCGTGCGGCGATGGGGTCGCCGTCGTAGCCGGAGGCCACCGCGCCGATCACGTAGGACGTCGAGCCGGTGACGCGGCATGCGGTGCCCTGCTGCCAGCACACGACGGTGCCGTCGGCGTCCGCGACGAACAGGTCGGCTCCCGTTTTGTACTCCGGGTTCGGCGTGCGGACCGACAGCCACAGCTTGTCGGTGGCCGCGGCGGACACGTGCAGGCAGCCGCTGTCCAGGGCGGAGCCGAAGGAGTAGGCGGTCGCGGCGCCGCCGACGGTGAGGGACGCGGGCGCCTTGCAGGACGCGGTGGAGGAGATGTCGCGCCGGACCACGTCGTAGGTGTCGTCATAGCCGGTGCCCACCAGCAGCACCTGGTAGGCGGTGCCGGTGGCGAAGCGGCAGGTGGTCAGCGAACTGCCCGAACTGGCACAGACCTTCTCGCCCGCCGCGTCGTAGACCTGGTAGGAGGCGTCGAGCCGGTTGGAGGTGTTGGTGAAGTCGAGCATCTCCGCGGTGGAGTGGCTGTCCGCCGGGAGGGCGAGGCAGCGCATCTGCTGCGCGGCCGTGAGGGAGACCTCCGCGCCGTAGGAGCCGCCGAACGCGGACTGCGGCCAGGCGGTGCAACCGCTGGTGGAGCCGGTGCGCTGCACGGTGTAGACGTAACTGCCCGTGTCGGCACCGGAGTCGCTGCCGGTCGCGGTGTTCCCGAGCGCCAGGTGGAAGGGCGCGGTGCCGGTGAGCTTGCACACCAGGCGGACGGTGTCGTCGGCGCACTGCCGGGCGCCCGCGGAGTCGTAGACGGCCTCCTCCAGTTGCGCCCCGCGACCCTCCTGCTGGTCGAGCAGGTAGAGGCCCTGGCCGGTCGCGGTCGGCAGCGTCCAGCACAGCTCCTCGCCCTGGCCGGCGAAGGCCCCGGTCAGAGACCCGGAGGCGAACTCGTCGTCGCGGCCGGCCGTGCAGCCGTCGGTGCTCGCCGCGGCGCGGAACCACACGCCGTAGGCGGCGGGTCCGCTGTCCTGGAAGTCGCGGGCCCAGGTGTAGTCACCCGTGGTCAGCGCACACGCCGTGCTCTGGTCCTCGGTGCAGACCTCGGTGCCGTCGGCCCGGTACAGGGCGCCGGTGACGCCGTGGTCGGCGGCCGCGGTACCGAAGACGTACGGCCCGGCGGCTGTGACGTGCAGGGTGCGGCAGCGCGCGGTGGACGACGCGTCCGGGACGGTGCCGTAAGCCTGCGGGTCCAAGGCCGGGCAGCCGGTCGGAGTGGACAGGCGGGCGAAGGAGAGGGTGTAGCTGCTCTGTTCGGCTTCGCGCTGGTCGAGTTGGACCCGGTAGGGCGCGGAACCGGTGAGGGTGCAGTCCATCTCGAAGGAGCCGTCGCCCTTGGCGCACACCTGGGTGCCGTCGGCGTCGTAGACCCACGCGTTGTCGGTCCAGTCCGACACCCGGGAGCGCAGGACGTCCCCGGCCGCCAGCGGAAGGCTGTAGCAGTCGCCGGGGGAGCCGGCGTCCAGGGAGCCGGCCAGGGCGACGGGCGCGCCCAGCGCGGTGTCCTGGGCGGACAGCGTGGTGCAGGCGGCGTCCGACAGCAGGGCGTTCCAGGCGACGGTGAAGCCGGCGCCGGGGACCGTCAGCGTGTACGTGCCGGCCTGCGCGGTCGGGCAGCGCAGGGTGCCGTAGCTCTGCTGCTGCGGGTCGTCCGGACGGTCGCAGGTGAGGATGGTGCCGTCGGGCGCGGTGACCACCGGGGTCGGCGCGAAGGGGTCCCGTGCGACGACCTGGACGAAGAGCACGTCCTTCGACCGCGGCAGGTCGAGCGTGTAGACGGGGTCGCCGTTCTCCGGATCGGCGCAGGAGTAGACGGTGTGCGGTGCCAAGGCGCCGGAGCAGGCGTCGGGTGAGTCGGCGGCGGTGGTCTGCCGCACCGCCTGGGCGTGCGCCTTCTCGGCGTCGGACTTGGTCCATGCCCGCGGCGGCGCGGTGGACTTCGCGGCCGACCTTCCGGCGGATTCGGCCGGGGACTTCGCGAGGGACTTCGCCGCGGTCCTGGAACTCGCGGCCTTCGCTGCCGCCGAGCCCGGCGCGGGCTTCGCGGCCGCCGCGTCGGCTGGTGCGTGCCCGCCGGCACGGGCGGTCGAGGAGGTCCCGGCACCGGCCGGTGCCACACTCGTGCCGCCGGTCGCCGCGGCGGCCGGCGCGAGCCACAGGGTCGCCGCCGTGGCGAGCGCGGCGGTCAGCGCGGTCGTCCCGCGCACCGCCCCGGCCCTCCGCCGTCTCGTCCACGACCTGCGCCGCGACGTGGCGGCGCCTTTCGGTTCTCTCATGATCCCCCCTGGGATACGCCCTGCGTCACGATCAGCGGGAAGCCGTCGTGCGGGCAGCCGGATTCTAGGGGGTGACCATGACAATCGGGCCGGCTTTTCCCGGGGCCGCCGCCTCCTCGAAGGCCGGTTCGCGGCCGCTGCGGTCGTCTCTATCGGGTTGTCCGACGTGTGGGGGCTGGGGCAGCATGCGGGGATGCCAGCCCTTCTGCGCAACGAAGCCGAGGTGCGCGCGCACCTGCTCGACGTCCTCTCCTACTCCGTCACCTTGGACCTCACCCGTGGCGAGGAGGGCTTCCGCAGCACGGCGGTGATCCGCTTCGGGTGCGCGGAGCCCGGTGCGGCGTCCTTCGTGGACATCGAGCCCGGGGCTTTGCTGCGCGTCGAGTTGAACGGCCGGCCGCTCGACCCCGGCACCCTCGACGGCAACCGCCTGCCGCTGCCCGCGCTGGCCGCAGGGAACGAGTTGCTGGTCGAGGCCGACATGCCGTACTCGCGCACCGCCGAGGGCCTGCACCGCTTCACCGACCCGGCCGACGGCGAGGTCTACGTGTACGCGGCATGCGCTCCCGACCTCACCCCGAAGGTCTTCGCCTGCTTCGACCAGCCGGACCTGAAGGCGCCGTTCTCCTTCACCGTCGCCGCGCCCGAGGGCTGGACGGTGATCGGCAACGGCGCCAACGGCCGCCTGCCCGACGGCCGTTGGCGGATCGACCCGATCGGCGCGATCTCCACCTACCTGACGACCGTGGTCGCCGGTCCGCTGCACGCCGTGCGCGCCGAGCACGACGGCATCCCGCTCGGGCTGTACGCCCGTCGCTCGCTCGCCGCCGAACTCGACCGGGAGGCAGGGGAGTTGTTCGAGCTGACCCGGGCGTCGTTCGACCGGCTGCACGAACTCTTCGCGGAGCGCTACCCGTTCGGCGGGTACGACCAGGTGTTCCTGCCCGAGCTGAACTGGGCGGCGATGGAGAGCCCGGGCTGCGTCACCTTCCAGGACACGATGCTCTTCCGCTCCGCGCCGACCGACGCGCAGCGCGTGACCCGGGCGGTGGTCGTGTGCCACGAGATGGCCCACATGTGGTTCGGCAACCTGGTCACCCTGGCCTGGTGGGACGACATCTGGCTGAACGAGTCCTTCGCCGAGGTGCTCGGCTACCGGATCGCGGCCGAGGCCACCCGCTACACCGGCGCCTGGGCGCTGTTCGCCGCGGGCCACAAGGGGTGGGGCTACGACGCCGACCAGCGCCCCACCACGCACCCCGTCGCCGCCACCGGGGCGGACTCCGCCGCCGAGGCGCTGTCCAACTTCGACGGGATCTCGTACGCCAAGGGCGCCTCGGCGCTGCACCAGCTGATGTACCTCCTCGGTGACCAGGCGTTCTTCGCCGGGGTCAACGCGTACTTCGCCGAGCACCGCCGGGGCAACGCCGGCCTGGCCGACTTCCTCGCCGCGCTGACGTCCGCCGACGGCCCGGACGTGCCGGGCTGGGCCGACCGGTGGCTGCGCACCACGGGCGTCGACACGCTGCGGATCGAGGCCGGGGCCGGGGCCGGGGCCGGGGCCGGGGTCGAGGCCGAGGCCGAGGCCGGGACCGGGGCGACCGGCGGGGCCGTCACCTCCGCCGTGCTGGTCAACGACGGCAGCCGCCCGCACCGGGTGCGGATCGGTGTGTACGAGTGGGCCGGCGGGCGTGAGGGGCACGGCGGGGCCGGGCGGGACGGCGTACGGGAGCGGGACGGTGCCGCGCTCGTGGCCCGCCGGCGGCTGGACGCCGAGGTCGCGCCCGGGGGCCGTACCCCGCTGCCCGAACTGGTCGGTGCGCCGCGCGCCGCCCTGCTGCTGCCCAACGACGGCGACCTGACCTGGGCGCGGGTCCGGCTCGACGAGCACTCCGCGGCCACCGTGACCGCCTCGCTGTCCGCCGTCGAGGACGAGTTGGGCCGCGCCGTGCTCTGGGAGCACCTCCGGGACCTGACCCGCGGCGCCGAACTGCCCGCCGCCGACTACCTGCGCCTGGTCGCCGCCCACCTCCCGGCCGAGAGTTCGGACAGCATCGTCGGGGCGGTGCTGGCCTTCGCCCGCGACCATGTCGTCGCCCGCTACCTCGACCCGGACCAACGGCCCGCCGCGCTCCTCCTGCTCGGCGACGCCGCACGCGCCGTGCTCGCCCGCCCGGACGCCGGACGCGGACTGCGGATCGCCGCCCTGCGCGGCGTGATCGACACGGCGTCGGGGGAGGGCCGGCGAGCGGAGCTCGACGGCTGGCTGGACGGCCGCGACCTGCCGGACGGCGTCGACTTCGACGCGAGCCTGCGCTGGGCCGCGCTGACCCGGCTCGCCGCGACCGGGGCGGCCGACGAGGCACGGATCGCCGCCGAGCTGGCGGCCGACCCCAGCGACACCGGTGAGCTGGGCGCGGCCCGGGCCCGCGCCGCGCTCCCGGACGACGCCGCGAAGGAACGGGCCTGGCAGCGGCTGTTCACCCCCGACGCGCTCGCCGGCCCCCTGCTCACCGCGACCGCGGAGGGCTTCTGGCGTTCCGGCTCGCCTCGCGGCCAACAGGGTTACGCGCTGCGGTACTTCGAGGAGGTTCCGGCGGCCGGGCAGCGTGGTGGCGCGGTCGCGGGCGCACTCGGCCACGGGCTCTTCCCCGTGGGCGCGGCCCACCCGGACACCATCCGCGCGGCGGAGGCGTGCCTGGCCAGGACCGACCTGACCCCCTCCCTGCGCCGCCACCTAGCCGACGGCCTCGACGACCTGCGCCGCGCCCTCGCGCACCGTCGCTGACAGCAAGCGGCCCCCGGGAGAGCAAGCGGCACCCGGCCGGTTCGGTCCGGCCGATACCGTTGCCCGATACCACCGTTGCCGGCGATGGTGCCGGCGCGGACAACCGACAGCTCCACAACTCCACGGGGAATCAGCGCCGTCATGCCGCATCGCACTCGACGCACCGCGTCCACCACCACTCTGCTCGCCGCCGCCACCGCCTCGCTCGCCCTCGCGGCGGGCTGCTCCTCCTCATCCGGTTCCCCCTCGCCGTCCGACTCGACGGCGACGAGAGCCGCCGCCGAGCAGCCGCTGCTCCCCGCGAGCGAGGCGGACAAGGTCGTCGACACCTACCAGAGCGTCAACAACCAGGCCAACGCCCATCACAGCCCGACGCTGATGGCCAAGGTCGAGGCCGGCGCGATGCTCGCCTCCGACAACGGGTACTTCACGCAACTGCCCAAGCTGGACAAGAAGGAGGTCGCGGCGAACCTGGCGCCGTTCGTGTACGTCCAGCGCTCCTTCTTCATACCGCCGGCCTCCGCGAAGGCGAACTGGTTCGTGATGAAGGCAAGGATCGCGGAGCTCAAGGCCGGCAAGGCGGGCACGCCGGCGACCACGTACATTCGCTTCCTCGTCTTCCAGCACCTGAGCGGTGGTTGGCGCGCGGTGGCCGCGGCCGGCTTCTCCGGGGCCGAGCAGAAGGCCGTCCCGGCGCTCGCCCTCGACGGGAACGGCCTGGCGACGGTCGTCGACCCCGCGGCCAAGATCGGCACCCACGCGCCGAAGGACCTGGCCGGCATGGTCGCCGACCTCTACGCCACCGGCGGCGAGAAGTCCGACCTGGCGAAGACCAAGGAGCGCGACGCCGCCATATCCGTCTACACCGACCGCGCCAACAGCATGGACGGCCACGCCTACGCCGACTACAAGGCCGCCCGCCCGCCGGCCGGCGCGACCTTCGCCCTCCGCACCAAGGACGGCGGCGCCCTCGTCCTCAGCGACAGCGCCGTCGACGAGACCGTCCTAGCGAAGGATCTCACCTCCGCCGTCAACCTCGGCCCGAGCCTGCAACCGTTCGTGAAGAACGGCTCCGTGCCCATGGACCAGGTGGTGGAGCACGACATGCAGTCCCAGCTCGGAGTCATCTCCCCTTCCGGCCGCACCTCCGTCTACACCATCGACCAGCAGACCACCGCCGTCGACGCCACCCCGTCAAGCGCGGCGTGAGCCCGGCGTTGGGCTTTCGCCCCGGACCGTTCGTGACATCCGGGAGTCCCGGCTCGCCGTGACGGACACGGCCGCCTCGCCGCGCTCCGGCCAGGGCTCCCCGCTGCCGTTCGACGGGCTGCCGGCGGAGGCCGCGCACCGCCGCCCCATTTGGCCGCCGTGATCAGCCGACGGCCCGACGGCCCGACGGCGGGTGTGCGGAACGGGGTTCGGGGGCACCCTGCCCGCCGCCCCCGGTGGACAGCCCACCGTCCGCTCAATCCTGTTGCACGGGTGGGGCACCCGCGCCGGCCACGGCGACACGCTGGGCTCCTTGCCCCAGTAGCAGGCGTTCCCGATCACGGCGCTGGGCGTGCTCTTCCGGGGCCGGGGGGGGGACCTGGAGCGGGCCGTGCAGGCGTTCGTGCGCGCCGAGGAGTTGGGCGACGGGTACGCGATGGAGTACCGGGCGCGGATCTTGGCTGCCCGAGGCCGGCACGAGGAGGCCGACGCGCTGCGCGCACGGGCGGCGGCGGCCGAGCGGACGCTCTGAAACGTACGGGCGCCACGGGCGCGGCGCTGACGTGAAGGGGGGAGCGGGCGGCTTTCGCTGGGACGAGGCGCTGGATCCGCTCGGCCGGGCACGCGCGATGTGCGGCCCGCGCAGGGACGAGCGCGCCGTGCGGGCCGGCACGTCGTCGCGGCAGGCGCTAGGCCAGCGCGAAGTAGCGCAGCCACAGGTAGACCGCTGACGTGCCGACCGTCGCGGCGGTGACGACGAGCCCGTAGCGGGTGAACTGCCAGAAGGAGATGGGGCGCCCGGAGCGTTCGGCGATGCCGAGCACGACGACGTTGGCGGACGCGCCGATCGCGGTGGCGTTGCCGCCCAGGTCGGCGCCGGCCGCCAGCGCCCACCACATCACGTGGTCGCTCGCACCGCCGAGGTGGTGGACGAGGTCGGCGGTGACCGGCGCCATGGTCGCGACGTAGGGGATGTTGTCGATGACGCCGGACAGCACGCCCGAGGCGCCGAGCATCAGCATGGAACCGCCGAACTCCTTGTCGCCGACGGCGCCGGCGAGCGCGTCGGAGACGTGGGCGACGACCCCGGTCTCGATCAGCCCGCCGATCATCACGAACAGCCCGGCGAAGAACGCCAGCGTCGGCCACTCCACCTCGGCGAGCACCTCGCCGGTCTCCACGGTGGAGACCGCCACCAGCAGACCCGCGCCGAGCAGCGCCACGATGCTCGGCTCGAACCCGATCAGCGGGTGCAGCACGAACCCGGCGATCACCAGGCCCAGCACCGTCAGCCCCTGGACGAGCAGCCGCGCGTCCCGGATCGCCTCGCGCCCGTCCAGCGCGAGCACTTCGGCGGCGCGGTCGGCGTCGTAGACGAAGGCGGAGCGGAACATGAGCCGGGCCAGGCCGATCAGCACCAGCACCAGCAGCACGGCCAGCGGCGCGAGGTGCACCAGGAAGTCGTTGAAGGTCAGCCCGGCCCGGCTGCCGATGATGATGTTCGGCGGGTCGCCGACGAGGGTGGCGATGCCGCCGATGTTCGACGCGAAGACCTCGACGATCAGGAACGGGGCGATCGGCAGCGCGAGACGCTCGCAGATCAGCAGCGTGACGGGGGCGACGAGCAGCACGGTGGTGACGTTGTCCAGCAGCGCCGAGGCGATCGCGGTGATGGCGATGAGCATCACCATCACCCGGAAGGGCCGGGCCCGGGCCTTCCGCACCGACCAGATCGCGAGGTACTCGAACAGGCCGGTGCGTTTGAGCACTCCGACGATCATCATCATGCCCATCAGCAGGAAGATGACGTTCCAGTCGATGCCGGCGCGCTCGGAGTAGAAGGCGGCGTTGCCGTCGGTCGCCCCGACCAGCAGCATCAGCGCCGCGCCGCCCATTGCCGCGGCGACGCGGTGTATTCGCTCGCTGATGATCAGGGCGTAGGTGCCGATGAAGACGGCCAGCGCCGCCCAGCCGTGCCAGTCGTTCATGCCACTCCGAGCAGTCGGTCCAGCAGATGGGAGGCGGTGATCACGCCGAGCAGGCGGGTGCCGTCGGGTTCCTTCGCCATCACGGCGACCAGCGGGCTGCGTTCGCGGGCCATCAGCGCGGCCACCTCCAGCACGGTGGCGTCACCGGCGACCACGGGCGCCGCCATCCGCTCCCTCGGCAGGATGTCGGCGACCGCCCGGTCCGCCAGCGCGGCGCAGAGCCGGTCCGCGTGCTGCTCGTCGATGACGGCGGCCAGCGTCGGGTCCTCGACCACGTACGACGGCACCAGGAGCCGTACGAACCGTGAGGCCGGCACGATCGCGTACGGGGCGCCGTCCGCGTCCACCACCAGCACCCCGGGCAGTCCGCGGCCCGCCAGCAGTCGGGCCGCGTCGAGCGCGGGGCTGCCGAGGGTCACGGTCGGGTAGGACCGGGCGAGTTCACGAGCGCGCATGTCCTGCCTCCTGGGTAGGGGCCGTGGGCGGCGGCCCTGGTTCGTCGCCGGGCGCGTCGCCGGGCGACTCGAACGCGGCCGGACACGGGTTCGCGCGGAAGGAGAGGTGCCGGCCACCGGTGAACGGCACGGTGAACAGGGCGGTGAACGAGGCGAGATCGGCGGTGGCCGCGACGATCGGGCTGCCTGGCGGGCTGCGTACGCGCCCGAGCCCGCCGTCACCGACGAGCGCGCCGCCGGCCGGGAAGTGCGGGGAGGCCGGCCGCACCGGCCGGGGGACAACACCCGACCGCGGCACCGCGACCAGCGGCGCCGCCCCGAAGACGACGACGAGCACCATGGAAGACCCCGATCAGCGAAGAGAGTTCTCTCGTATTCGCCGACCAGACTTCCCGGCACACCAGCAGCAAACGTACACGACCTTCGGGCGGCTGCGGCGGGAGTCCGGAACTGCGGCGGGGTCGGTGGCTCCTCCACCGGTGCGGCACTCCCGGACCTCGCCGTGGTTGTCATGCCTTCGAGGCCACGACGGGTCCGGGCCATGAGGGGCGGGCTGCCGGTCCACGGATCAGCAGGTCCCTCACGCCCGTGACCTGCGGTTTCCGCGCCACCAGGCCGGTCGCCGGCCGACCGCCCAGTGGGCGGGGCCGGCCGGCCGGCGGGTGCCGGGTGAAAGACGATCAGCGAGGAAGCGGGCTTCCGGAAGCTGTCGGGCGGGCCCCGCCCGACACCATGCTCCTGCAATGACGAAGCTGTTGCAAGCTCTTCGCAATAGAGGTCTAGGGTGGGTCGTGGCATGTTGACGACCATCGTGGAAAGGGGCCGTGCCTGATGGGCACCTACGCTCTTCCGGACCTGCCGTACGACTACTCCGCGCTCGCGCCGGCGATCACCGGGGAGATCCTGGAGCTGCACCACGCGAAGCACCACGCCGCTTACGTCAAGGGCGCGAACGACACGCTGGAGCAGATCGCCGAGGCCCGCGACAAGGACGCGATCACCCCGACCGGGCTGGTCGGGCTGGAGAAGACCTTCGCGTTCAACCTCTCCGGGCACGTCCTGCACTCCATCTTCTGGCAGAACCTCTCGCCCGACGGCGGGGACCGCCCCGACGGCGCGCTGGCCACCGCGATCGACGAGCACCTCGGTGGTTTCGAGGCGTTCAAGAAGCAGCTCACCACCGCCACCGCGTCCGTGCAGGGCTCCGGTTGGGGCGTGCTCGGCTGGGAGCCGCTGGGCAAGCGGCTGATCATCGAGCAGGTCTACGACCACCACGGCAACGTCGGCCAGGGCACCACCCCGCTGCTGGTCTTCGACGCCTGGGAGCACGCCTACTACCTCCAGTACAAGAACGTCCGCCCGGACTACGTCACCAAGCTGTGGGACCTGGTGAACTGGACCGACGTCAGCGCCCGCTACACCGCCGCCACCGCGAGCTGAAGGCCCGCGCCGCGCGGGGAGCGGCGCCGGTAGCCCCCGTCCGCCGGGTCGGGCCCGTCAGCAGCCGGGCCTGACCCGGTGCCGCCCCGCCGCACGCGGCCAGTGCGAGCAGTGCGAGCAGTGCGCCGGCCAGAGCCGTGGCGGCGGGACGGGTGCGGGGGTTCATTCCTGGGTCGCCGGGAGGCGGACGACGTAGGACTTCTCGCCGGCGAGGGTCAGCTGGCCGGCGTGGTAGGTCAGGGTGCGGGGGAGGGCGCAGGGGAAGCGGGTGGCGTCGACGGGGTGGTGGACGTCGCAGGTTCCGCTCTTGGCGGCGCTCGTGGTGGGTTTCGCGGACAGCAGCAGGGTGGCGGTGCCGTCGTGGAGGTGGAGGACGTAGTCGCCGTTGCCGTGGGTGAGTTGTACCGCGTGGACGTAGAGGCCGTCGGCGCCGTCGGAGGCGAGCCAGGTGGTGGTGAGGTCGGCGGGGCGGCCGTTGACGCCGGGGACGGATGCGGGCAGGGGCAACGCGGTCGTCCCGCCCTGGGGGGAGACCACGCGGACGTCGGCGAGGGTGGTGGAACTGCTCTTCGTCCCTCGCAGGTACGTCGTGCCGTCGGGGGCCACGGCGTCGCCCACGTTGAGGAGGGTGGTGTCCTTGCCGTGGCCGACCGGCTGCTGTGCGACGCGGGTGAGCCGGCCGGACGACAGCGACCACAGCGCGCGGTCGTCGACGAGCACGACCGCGCCCGCACGGTTCACCCCGACCGGGGTGACCGCTTTGGTGAAGCGGACGTCGCCGGCCGTCGCGGTGGCGGGAGCCGAGGCGTTGTAGGCACGTGTCCGGTCGGCGTCGCCGGCCAGGACCGAGGTGTTCCCGCTCTTCGGGTCGAGCCGCACCACTTCGGCGCCGTGCCCGAACACGACCGAACCGTCCGGCATCGCCACCAGGCCCTCCGGCGGGGTCGCGTCGAAGAGGTTCCCGGTCGTGGGGAAGGTCTTCCCCTTGCCGGTGGCGCTCAGCCCGGTCAGGGCCGGGGAGTTGAGCAGATAGGTGGTGCCGGCGGCGTCGGTGGCCGCCCCGTTCGGATGAAGGGAGCCCAGCGCCTGGCCGACGGTGGTGCTGCCGTCGTACGTCCCGAGCAGCGCGGCCTGCCCCGGCTTCGGCGCGTGCGGCTTCCCCTTGCCGCCGCAGCCGGCCACCGCGACCAGCCCGACCAGGGCGACCGCGACCGAGACGGTGACGGTGGACGCGGCCGTACCGCGTCCGCGCGCCGGCCGTACCCGCCGACCCGCCCCAGATCCGCCCGCGCCAGATCTGCCCGCGCCAGATCCGCGGGCCCCAGACCCGCCCACCCCAGACCCGCCCGCGACCGTTCCGGCCACCCGCTCAGCTCCGTCAGTTGACATTGTTCGAGCTCCCTGTGTGCTCGGAGGTGGTCTGCGAGTGGCCCTCCTTCGCGTAGTTGGAGAGCTGGTTGATGGTGTTCTGCTGGGAGGTGGGCAGCCCGTCGAACCACCGGTCGTACTCGGTCCCGTTGAACTTGGTCATGTCGAAGTTCCCGTCGTGGTACCAGGCGTACGGCGGCGGGTTGATCGTGCCCGCGTGGATGAGGCCGTTGGCCGCCGGTATCTGGAGGGACTGCTCCTCCTGGAAGTCGGCCTTCTGCGCCGCGTTGGTGACGTCGGCGGCGTGGGTAGTGGAGAACTGGTAGGAGAGCCAGGCGCTGCCGCCACCGTTGGCCATGGCCACGATCGCGGGCGCCTCCTCCGGGATGAGCGGACCGATCAGGCCGCCCGCGATCCACGCGTACATCGCGTCGTTCTGCGCCTGCGCGTCGGCCTTCGCCGCCGGCTGGTACTTCAGGTCGCTCATGACGTTGTCGATGCTGCCGTCGAGCCGGCCCAGGTTGGTGAGGACCGTGCTGGCGTCCTTCGAGGAGCTGTCGCCCTGGTAACGGGCGCTCTCGGTGGTGATGTTGGCGTGCACGGCGGCCCGGAAGTCGCCGGCGGCCGCGGGGTTGCCGTTCATGAACTCGTGCATGAAGAGGTTCAGGTCCGTGGGGTTGGCGTTGATCTGCGGCCGGCCGCTCGCGTCGTGGTCGACCTCGAATCCCGCCGAGCCCATGTGGGTCTGCGCGCTCGTGAAGTCCGGCACGTAGGCTCCGGCGACGTCGGCGAGGGCGACCCCCAGCTTCGGCGGCAACTGCTGCCCGCCGGACTTGTAGTGGCTCGCGCCGGCCTGGAAGACGTTCGCGGCGGCCTGCGTGGCGTCGGTGTCGATGTCCTTGTCGCCGCTGCCGCGCTTGGTCGCCTGCACGAGGACCTGGGAGGGGAACTCGGAGTCGTCGCTGATTCCGGGTGTCTGCCAGTTGGCGTTGACGAGCTGCTCGGCGGCGAACTTGCCGTCCCCGCCCGAGAGCAGGTCGCGGGACGCCTGCTGGTTCTCGCCGAGCTTGGACAGCACCGCGAGGCTGGGGTCGTTGGCGGAGATGCCCTGCGCGATCGCCGTCTGCTGCTCGATGTTCTGGTCGACGTTGTCCTCGTGCAGGCCGAGTTCCTTGTACCAGGGGTCCTTGTCCGGGTCGACCCAGCTGTCGACCAGCGCGAGGCTCATGTCCCCGGGGGAGTAGCTCGGGCGCAGGTTGTCCTTCTGGTCGGCGCGCCAGTGCAGGGCGGCGTCGCCCATGTTCGTCAGGAACGTGGGTTCCCACTTGTCGCCGGAGGGGCCGTACTTGACGAGCATGCTCGCCGACCACATGTCGTGGGGGGAGGTGAAGGTCTTCGCGTCGAACTGCGGGAGGTTGCCGGCCTTGCTGAGCTGGGTCGCCGCCGCCAGGTTGTCGCCGAACTCGCCGAGGATCTTGGTCGAGTCCGGACTGAGCACGGTGCCGCCGTGGGTGCCGTCCATGGCGTGGAGTTCGAGCGCCAGGTTCGATTCGAGGTCGGCGCCGCCGTTGCCGTAGTAGCCCTGCATGAAGCCGGTGTCGTTCTTGCCCGCTTCGGCCTGGTCGGCGGCGGAGTGGATCGCGGTGCGGGTGGCGGGCCACTTCGGGTCGGCGCTCTGGGTCAGCTTCAGCAGTGTCGCGGTCTGGGTGCCGGTCTGCTGCGGGGTGGCGCCGGCGGGCGTGCCGAACATCTCGAAGGTGGTGGCGATGAAGTCCTGGTAGTCGCTCTGCTTGGCGTTGCTGCCGCTGAGCGCGCTCATCGCGGCGGTGGCGAAGTCGGTCTCGGTTCCGGAGTGCAGGACCGGGGCGTAGTACGAGCCGTACGGCCCCTGGGTCGAGTGGTCGCCGGAGCCTGCCATGAGGGTGGCCTGGAACGCGGCGGTCATGTCCGCGTCGTGCTGTGAACCGACGTAGGAAGCAAGGGACTTGAGGTTGCCGTTCAGGTCGGTCTTGCCCGGGTCCTGGCCCATGTTGGCGAAGACCTGCTGGGTGGCGGCCTCGTTCGGGGACAGCGCGTGGAGGTCGAGCGCCACGACGTCCTTCGGCAGCCCGAGCACGTCGGCGGCGTCGAACGGGTCGCTGCTGAAGTTCTGCTTGGGGTCCTTGGCGAACTGGTCCATCCCGGCCGCCCGGGTGGTCTTGACCAGGAAGTCCGTGGAGAAGTTGCCGTACTGGAGCATCGCGGCCCGGTTCCAGGCCGCGCTGTTGGAGCCCTTGGGCAGGGGCGAGGTGTAGTACGAGACGACCTTGTCGAAGCCCGGCACCGGGTAGGCGGCGTCGGTCGCGGTGCCGAGGGCGTGGCTGAAGACCGTCAGGTCGCTGCCGGCGGTGCTGCTGTGGGTCGAGGCGAGCAGCGTGGGCAGTGAGGTGGCCTCCGACGGGGTGAGGTTGGCGTAGAAGGCCGCGCAGTAGTCCGGGTCGTCCTGGTGTGCCAGCAACTCCTGGGCGAGCGTGTGGTATTGGTCGCCGGCCTTGCTGTCGCCGCCGTTGTTGGCGTTGAACTGCTGGGCCAGCTTCTTGCCGTCCGCCTGCGCCTGCGCGGACGACTCGGTGACCGGCTCCGGGATCTGCACCATGTGCATGTCCGGCCCGTTGCCCGCGGCCGCCGCGGCGGCCAGGGTCTCCCGCCGTTTGAGCTTCGGCGACTCGTCGTCCAGCCAGCCGCAGATCGTCAGGAGACTGCTCAGGTCCTGGGTGTCGAGCCCCTTCGCCGTGAACTGCCCCATGTAGCGCGACACCAGGTCCCGCAGATGCTGCCGGTCACCGTCGAACGACGAGATCATCTGCTTCAGCGCGGTCGGGTCGATACCCGAGAACTCCCCCATGGCGTCCCCCCGTGGACTTCATGGCGCCGGTCGGCGCCGCCGCTTCCATTAACGCACCCGAGCCCGCCGCACGCCCGTTCGCCGCGAGATCCTTGACGCTCCCTGTACGTTCGCGGGCCCATCTGCCGGGACGGGCCGCGCCGGGCCGATCGCGCGCGTCATTCCTGGGCCGTCGCCACCGTCACCGCCCGCACCCTCAGTGCCACGCGTCCGGGCAGCGCGGTCGCGACGAGCGCGAGGAGTCCGGCCGCGGCGACCACCGTCACGTACAGGTGCGGGGTGACGGCGGGTGCCGTGCGGCCCGTCATGCCGATGCTGAACGAAGTCAGGACGGCCAGGGCGATGCCGCTGCCGAGGAGGGTGCCGAGCAGGAGGACCGACAGGGCCTCGGTCCGCAGCATGCCCAGCACCTGGCGGCGGGTCGCACCGGCCAGCCGCAGCAGCGCGAACTCCCGGACCCGCTCGGAGACGGACATGGCGAGGGTGTTGACCACCGCGATCGCCGTGAAGGCCAGGACGAGCCCCATGGCGATGAGGTTGACCTCCGCGTCGGTCTGCTGCCGCCGCGCCTGGAGGGAGTCCGCGGCGGCGGGGGAGAGCACCCGAAGGCCCGGGAAGTCGCTCAGATTCGCGGCGAGTTGTGAGCGGGTGCGGTCCGTGCTGACGAGGAGGGAGGCGGCGAGCGGGTTGTCGACGTGCCGGGCGAGCAGGTCGTGCGCGAAGGTGAGGTCTCCGAAGCCGAGCCCCCTGGCGTAGACGGCGGCGACGGTGAGCGTGGCGGGGGTGCCGTCGCCGAGGGTGAGTCTCAGGGTGCTTCCGGGCTTCACGTGGTGCTGGCGCGCGGCCAGTTCGCTGACCGCGACGCTGTGCTCGGTGAGCCCGCCGAGGGAGCCGGCGGTGACGTGCGGGTCCCAGGTGCGGGCGAGCCCGGCCGGGGTGACGCCCTGGGCCGGGTACTTGTCGAGGCCGATCCGGACAGTCGTACGGACCACTTCGGTGACGACGTCGTGCCGGGTGCGCAGTTGACGTGCCGCCTCGGACGGGACGCCGGGCCCCTGGGAGGCGACCACCCAGTCGGCCAGGACACCCGCACGGGCCTGGGCGCGAGCCGCGTCGCCGAGGGTGGACTGCACGAAGAGCACCGTGCAGGTCATCGCGACGAGCAGGGTGAGGGGGGTGACGACGGAGGCCATACGGGTGGCGTTGCCGCGGAGGTTGGCGGTGGCGAGCCTGCCACCGGGACCGGACCAGCGCAGCGGTCCGGCCAGCAGAAGGGCGGCCGCTTTGACCAGGAGCGGCCCGAGCAGCGCGACGGCGGTGGACAGGACGACGACGGCGAGGAACGTCACCGGTGTGGAGGCGGGTTCGGTGTGCAGGCTGCTGAGCAGTGCGACCAGGACGCCGCCGCCGGCGAGCAGCAGGAGGCCGGCGAGGAGGCGTCCGTAGGAGAGCCGGGTGGTTTCGGTCCGGGCTTCGGTGAGTGCCTCGGCCGGGTGGATACGGGCGACGCGGCGCGAGGCGATGCGCGCGGCGGCCCACGCGCCCAGCAGGGTCACGGCGAGGCTGGCGAGCGGGGGAACGAAGCCGGAGGTGTGCTGGAGGGTGGTGGGCACCGCGCCCGCAGCGGTGAACCGGGCGTACAGCCAGTCGCCCAGGGGGAGCCCGAGCAGGGCGCCGGCCGTCCCCGCGGTCGCTCCGACGATCAGGGCCTCCCGTCCCAGCAGCTTGCGGATCTGCCCGGAGGTGGCGGCGATGGCGCGGAGCAGGGCGAGTTCGCGGAGGCGTTGCTGGACGGAGAGCGCGAACGTCCCCACGACCACGAGCACCGCCACGAGCAGCGAGGTGCCTCCCATCGCGCCGCCGATGCTGACCAGTTTGACGCGGGCCGCGGCGGCGTCCAGGAACTCCACCGGACCGCGGGCGCCTCCGGTGCTGACCTGGGCACCGGTGCCGTGCAGCGCCGCAGCCACGGCATCGCGCAGCCGGCCCGGATCGGTGCCCGCCGCCGGGATCACGCCGAACGCGGTGACCTGCCCGGGGCGGGCGGCCAGCCGGCTCGCCTCGGCGGCGGAGAAGAAGAGGGACGTCTGGTGGGTCACGCTCGTGGCGGGGGCGGCGACACCGCTGACGCGGTAGGTGCGCGGAGCCCGCGTCGACTGGACGGTGAGGCGGTCACCGGGTTCGAGGTGCGCGCGCCCGGCGAGGTAGCCGTCGACCACGACGTCGGAGTCGGCCGTGGGAGCGGTGCCCGCGGTGAGCCGGTACGGCGTCAGCGCGGCGGATTCCCAGGCGTGTCCGTAGGCGCTCCTCCCGCCGGTGCCGTTCGCGGTCAACGGCTCTGCCAGGAAGGTGAGTTCGGGGATGACGCGGGTGACGCCCGGAGTCGCGGACAGGGTGCCCGCGATGCCGGCCGGGAGCCAGGCGCGTTCGGCGACAGGTTTGGCCTTGTGTTTGACCTTGGTCTTGCCCTTCTTGTGCTTCACGGTGGTCTGGTGGACGTTCTGGTCGGCGGAGACCACGATCGGGGCCGCGGCGTAGCGCTCGGTTCTGACGCTGCCGCGCAGCCCCGTGTCCAGGAGCGTGCCGCACGCGGTCATCAGGGCGGCCGCGCACATCAGGGCGACGAAGGCGCCGAGGAAGCCCGCCTTGCGCGCGCGGACGGTCTTCAGGGCGTAGCGCAGCATCATGAGTGGTCGGCCTTCCTGCTGTCGTGTGCGGTCTCGTTTTTCGGGCCGGCTTCCGAACTGCCGTGGGCAGCGGGCTCGTTCACCGGTTCGGCCGTCGAGTCGTTCACCGTCTCGGGCGTCGGCTCGTTCACCCTCGCGTTCACCGTCTCGGGCGTCGGCTCGGGCGCCGGGAATCCGAGGAAGCGGGTCAGCAACGTGCGTGCGCCGGGCGGCGTTTCGGACTCGGGCCGCTTGTAGCGGTTGAGGAGGGCGATGTACTCCTCGAAGAAGGACCTGAGTTCGGGCAGCGTGAGCCGGACACTGCCGCGCGAGTAGAGGAACGCGTCCGCCCAGGGACCGTCCTCGGCGTCCCGTTGCAGCCGTTCGAAGAGCTCCAGGTCCCCGGCGTACGCATGGTGGTTGAGCTCATCCATGACCTGCCGCATCTCGGGACTCTGGCGGCTGCGCGGCGGGAAGCGGCGGTCCCCGGGAACCATCCGCCACCACCGCTCGCGGTGCGCGCTCGGACCGCCGTCCGTCTCCTCGACGAAGCCGTATCTGGCCAGTTCGCGCAGGTGGTAGCTGGTCGCGCCGGTGTTCAGCCCGAGGGCTCGGGCGAGCATCGCCGACGTGGCCGGGCCGTGCAGGGTCAGGTGCTGGAAGACGGCCTGCCTGCGGGGGTGGGCGAGGGCCTTGAGCGTGGCGAGGTCGCCGAGTTCGACGGGCGTCGCGAAGGCGCCTCGTGCCGCGGGGAGTTCACCGGAGCCGGGTTGCTGGGGCATGGCTCCACAGTCGTCCGTGCACAGGTGTCTGTGCACTGCGGCAACCCAGCGTCCTCGAACGGGGGTTACCCCCACCACCCGCGGCCGTCCGGTGCGGCTTGAGCTCAACCTCGGTTGAGGTCGTAGCGTCGAGGCAGCCACCGCGGGAAAGGACATCTCTGCCGTGATCGCGATCGCGCACGCATCGGCCGGCGCTGCCACGTGTACGGCGACCCGTGCCGCCCGACCGTCCGCCGCTTCGCCCGGCCGTCGCGGGGTGGGGGAGCCGCGGGTGTCGGGCTCGGGCCGTTGCGGGGCGGGGGAGCCGCGGGTGTCGGGCTCGGGCCGTTGCACGGCGGGGGAGCCGCGGGTGTCGGGCTCGGGCCGTTGCACGGCGGGGGAGCCCCGGATGCCGGGCCCGGGCCGGCCATGACGCAGGACAGGCACGTCGACCCGGACGTTCCCCTCGCGGTCGGCGAGGTGACGAGACGAACCGGAGTGTCCGCTTCCGCGCTCCACTTCTACGAACGCAAGGGCCTGATCTTCTCCACCCGCAACAGCGGCAACCAGCGTCTCTACCCGCGCCATATGCTGCGGCGCGTCTCGCTCATCATCGTCGCCCGGCGCCTCGGCATCCCCCTCTCCGACCTCGCGACCGTCTTCGCCGCCCTCCCGCAGGACCGTGCGCCGACGGATGCGGACTGGCAGCGGATGTCGCGCCGCTGGAAGCGCCAGTTGCAGGAGCGCCGGCGGGTCCTGGAGCAACTCGAACACGAACTCACCGGCTGCATCGGGTGCGGCTGCCTGTCGATGCGGGCCTGCGTCCTGCTCAACCCCGACGACGCACTTCAGCACAAGGGCCCGGGCCCGGTCCGGTTGCAGGAGCCACCGCGCCGGAGGCCGCGGTAGGGGGAGCGCGCTCCGGGCGTGGGCGGGTCACGCCGCCGGGGGACTCGGCGGCCCGGCGGGACCGAGGGGTTGACCGCAGTCGAGGGGGTAGACCTCAACCGCGGTCGAGGCGGTGGGCTGGCGCCGGAAACACGCTCATCCCTCGGCGAAGGCGAGTCCCATGAATACGGAAACCGCGGCCCAGGGCACCGGTGCCAGGGGGTCCAGCCCTGCGGTGGAACCAGCGAACCGGACCCTCCCGGTGGTCCTGGTCGGCGTCGTGCTGGTGGCGATGTCGATCTCCGGTACGGCGGTGGCACTGCCGGACATCGGCGCCGACCTGGACGCGTCGGGGTCGGCCCTGAACTGGGTGGTCGGCGGCTACAACCTGGCCTTCGCGGCGACCACCCTGGTCGCCGGGTCGACCGCGGACCGTATCGGCCGCAGACGGGTCTTCGTCATGTCCGCCCTGGTCTTCGCCGTGGGGTTCGTCGTGACCGCCGCGAGCCCTTCGATCGTCGTCACCGACCTCGCCCGGGTCGTCTCCGGCGGCGGCGGCGCGGGTGTCATGGCCGCGGGAGGCGCGATCCTCGCCCACACCTACGACGGCGCGGCCCGTAACCGCGCGTTCGCGCTGATGGGCACCATGGCCGGGGTCGGCATCGCGGTCGGCCCGACGCTCGCCGGACTGCTGATCGCCGTCACCGGATGGCGCGGCGGCTTCGTCGTGTTCGCGCTCGTCGGTCTCGCCGTCGCCCTGGGCGCCCTGCGCCTTCGCGAGTCCCGCGCCCCGGGAGGGGCCGGCGACCCGGTGGGAAGCGTCCTGTTCATCACGGCGCTGACCCTCGTGATGTCCGCGGTCCTGCAAGGCCCCACGGCCGGGTGGGGCAACCCGCTCATCGTGTCCGCACTGGCCGCGGCCCTGCTGGTCCTGATCCTGTTCGCGCTCGTGCAACGGCGCAGCGCGATGCCCGTACTGGCGCCCTCGCTCGTGGCGAACCGCGGGTTCCTGGGGTGGAGCCTGGCCACGCTGACCACGTCCGTCGGGTTCCTCGGCGTGCTGGTCTTCCTGCCGACCTACCTCCAGACCGCCACCGGCATGTCTCCGGCGCTCGCCGGTGTCACGATGCTGCTCCTGACCGCGCCTGTCCTGTTCATGCCCCTGGTCGCCGTCGCCCTGATCGGCAAGGGCCGCTCGCCCCGGCTGCTCATCCTCGGCGCCCTGGTCCTCGTCGTCGCGGGGAACCTCTGGCTCACCGCGCTGCGGGGCCAGCACACGGTCGCCGTGATCGCCGTACCGCTGCTGATGATCGGTACCGGGATGGGCGCGTCCTTCGGCATCACCGACGGGCAGGCCATGAGCCTGGTCCCCCCGGAGTCGGTCGGCATGGCCGCGGGATTCCTCAACACGCTCCGGGGGGCGGCCGAAGCGCTGGTCATCGCCGGCTTCAGCGCATCCCTCCTCGGGCTGCTCACCCACCGGCTCAGCGACCGCCCCCACGCCGCCGCCGTCAGCTCCGGCCACCTCAGCGCCGACCGTCTCCACGCCACGGCGGAACTGTCCGCGCTCACCTGGTCCTGGCGCCTCACCCAACTGGGCGCCAGCGCCCTCTGCGCGGCGCTCACGATCACCGTCGCGATCCTGATCCGCCCCCGCGACCGCACCACCTGAGCCCTCCCGGCGCCGCCCTCTTGCGGCGGCGCCTCAGCCTCGCCCACACCACCCGGCGGTGGACGCGCGAGCGCGGGCGGGTGGTGGTGGGGGTGTCGTGTGGTGTCACGGGGTGCGAGGTGGTGCCAGTTGGTGCCATTCGTGTGCCGTCGTGGTGGCGGGGAGCCGGGTGGTGCCGCGCTGGCGCAGGCTGGCTCTGCTCGTTTCTGCAGGTGGGAGGGGTGGTTTGAGAGAGGTGGCGTCGTGGTGGGGTGAAGGGGTTGCGTGTGGCGCCACTGTGGTGCCATGATGGCGTCATGGATCTGAACCCGTATGTCGACGCCCTTCGTCGCGAACTTGCCGTGGCCGCCGAGGCCGGCGGGGAGGACGCCCGCGCGTTGGCCGAGCGGCTCACCGCTCCGCTGGAGTCGGCGACCCGGCTGGCCATGCTCAACGTGCTCTCCGCCGCGATGGACGAGGTCACCCGCGAGCTCGCCCCGGGCTCCGTCGACGTACGGCTGCGCGGGCTCGACCCGGACTTCGTGGTGACGCTGCCGCCCTCCGACAGCGGTCCCGCGGAGCCGGCCGCGCCCGTGGAACCGCTCAAGGGGCAGGCGCCCGACGACGGGGACGAGGGCGGCACCGCCCGCGTGAACCTGCGCCTGCCGGCGCACCTCAAGGCGCGTGCCGAGGAGGCCGCGAGCCGCGAGGGCCTGTCGGTCAACGCGTGGCTGGTCCGGGCCGTGTCGGCCGCGGTCGGCGGTGGCACGCAGCCGCGCAGGACGGAGAAGACCCGCACCATCGGACAGAGCTTCACCGGCTGGGTGCGCTGACCGCGCCCACGCCAACGCGCACCACCCGCACGCGCACTCACCCGCCCACTCCCACCCTTACCGCGTCCCACCAGCGCGGACGCCGAAACGACTCGCGAGGACGGTACAGCCATGCCTTCTTTCGACACCCCCGAACCGATCTCGGTCATCGCCCACGTGGGCGCCGGCTCCATCCAGTTCACCGCGGCCGACCGCACCGACACGGTCGTCGAGGTACGGCCGCGCGACCCGAAGCGGGACCGGGACGTGCGGGCCGCCGAGCAGACCGAAGTCACGTACGCGAGCGGCGTCCTGACCGTCAGGACGAAGCAGCGCTATCTCGTCGGGCCCACCGGCTCCGTCGACGTGATGGTCGACCTGCCCACCGGCTCGGGCGTGGAGGTGACCGGCTCCTGGACCCGGGTGCTCGGCGAGGGCCGGTTCGGCGAGGTCCGGGTGAAGACCTCGGGCGGTGACGTCCGCTTCGACACGACCGGGCCCGTCCAGTTGACCGCCTCGTACGGCGCGGTCACCATCGACCGGATCGAGGGCACGGCCGAGATCACCGCCAGCTTCGGCAGCCTGCGCGTCGGCACCATCGACGGCCCGGCCGTCCTGAAGAACTCGCACGGCGCCACGACCGTAGGCGCCGCGATCGGCGACCTGCGGGTGAGCGGTGCGCACGGCAACATCGACATCGCGCGCGCCGAGGGATCGGTCACCGCCACCACCGCCCACGGGGCCTTGGGGATCGCCGAAGTCGCGCGCGGAAAAGTCCAGTTGGACACGTCCTACGGGGCCATCGAGGTCGGCGTCCGCGAGGGCACCGCCGCCTGGCTCGACGTCAGCTCCGAGCACGGGCAGGTGCGCAACGCACTCGCCGAGGCCGGAGTCCCGCAGGAGACGGAGGACACCGTCGAGGTCCGCGCCCGGACCCGGTGGGGCAACATCGACGTGCGCCGCAGCCGGCTCTGAGCGCCCGCCCCGCGACCCTGCGTACCGGCTCCGCCACCCCTGAGCACCGCCGCCGCTGCCTGCCGACCCTGAGCACCGGCCCCGCCAACCCGCCCGCTCCGCACCGCGGTTAGCCCCTCACGCCTCACCCTTCACGCTCGCACCCCACCCCCGCCCCGCCACGCCTTGCCTCGCCTCGACTCGAACGGGAGAGCCCCATGGCTTCCTCTGTCATGCCCACGCCCAGGCATGCCGACCCCTATCCACCCGCCGCCATCTCCGCGCTCGGCCTGCGCAAGTCCTACGGGGACAAGCTCGTCCTCGACGGCATCGACCTGCGCATCCCGGCCGGCTCCGTCTTCGCCCTGCTCGGGCCGAACGGCGCCGGCAAGACCACCGTCGTCAACATCCTCTCCACCCTCATCACCGCCGACGCCGGCCAGGCCCAGGTCGCGGGCCACGACGTGAACGCGGCGCCGCACGGGGTGCGCGGCGCGATCGGCGTCACCGGCCAGTTCTCCGCCGTCGACAACCTGGTCACCGGCGAGGAGAACATGCTCCTCATGGCGGACCTGCACCACCTCCCCCGCCGCGAGGGCCGCCGCACCACCGCCGAACTGCTGGAGCGCTTCGACCTGGTGGAGGCCGCGAAGAAGCCCGCCTCCACCTACTCCGGCGGCATGAAGCGCCGTCTCGACATCGCCATGACCCTGGTCGGCGCCCCGCGGATCATCTTCCTTGACGAGCCGACCACCGGCCTCGACCCGCGCAGCCGCCACACCATGTGGGGGATCATCCGCGAGCTGGTCGCCGGCGGCGTGACCGTCTTCCTCACCACCCAGTACCTGGACGAGGCCGACGAACTCGCCGACCGCATCGCGGTGTTGAGCGACGGCACGATCGCCGCCGAAGGCAGCCCCGACGAGTTGAAGCGGCTCGTCCCGGGCGGGCACGTACGGCTGCGGTTCACCGACCCCTCCGCGTACCAGTCCGCCGCCGTCGCCCTGCGCGACGCCGCCAGGGACGACGCGGCGCTGTCACTGCAGATCCCGCACGACGGCGGCCAGCGCGCGCTGCGCGCCCTCCTCGACCGGCTGGACTCGGCCGGCGTCGAGGCGGACGAACTGTCCGTGCACACCCCCGACCTCGACGACGTGTTCTTCGCCCTGACCGGCGGCGCCGCGACGGGCGGGTCCGACCACCCCCAGGAGGAAGCCCGATGAGCTCGCTCTCCCTCGCCGTGCGCGACTCGAACACGATGCTGCGCCGCAACCTGCTGCACGTGCGGCGCTACCCGTCCCTGACCCTGAACCTGCTGCTCACGCCGCTGATGCTCCTGCTGCTGTTCGTCTACGTCTTCGGCGACGTGATGAGCGCGGGGATCGGTGGCGGCGCCGACCGCTCCGCGTACATCGCCTACATCGTGCCGGGCATCCTGATGATGACCGTCGGCAGCACCGTGGTCGGAGCGGCGGTCTCCATCGCCATGGACATGTCCGAGGGAGTCGTCGCCCGCTTCCGTACGATGGCGATCCACCGCGGCTCCGTGATCATCGGGCACGTCGTCGGGAGCGTGCTCCAGTCGCTGGCCAGCGCGGTCCTCGTCGGTGCCGTCGCCGTGGCGATCGGCTTCCGGTCCAAGGACGCCACGGCCCTGGAGTGGCTGGCGGCGTTCGGCCTGCTCGCGCTCTTCGCCCTGGCGCTCACCTGGATCGCGGTCGGGATGGGCATGGCCAGCCCGAACGCCGAGGCGGCCGGCAACAGCGCCACGCCGCTGGTCCTCCTCCCGCTCATCTCCAGCGCCTTCATCCCGGCCGACACGATGCCCGGCTGGTTCCGGCCGATCGCCGAGTACCAGCCGTTCACCCCGGCCATCGAGACCCTGCGCGGGCTCCTGCTGGGCACCGGGATCGGCGACAACTGGTGGGTCGCGCTGATCTGGTGCGTCGGCCTGACCGCACTCGGCTACCGCTGGTCGTCGGCGCTGTTCGACCGCGACCCGAAGTAGCGGCGGGGACCGGGCGGATACCCAGCGGGGTATCCGCCCGGCGCCGCGCGTGGCCCTCTCCCGGAAGGCGGCGCGGCTCCGGCGATCAGGCGAGGACGCGCTGGTGCAGCGCGGTGACCGCGTTGCGGGCCGAGGTGAACGCCCCGTGCTGCCACGCGTCCATGTAGCTCAGCCAGTCGCCGGCGAAGTAGACCCGGCCGTTGGGCTGGGTGAGCGGCTTGTACCGGGGGTCGTCCGGGCCGCCGGGGGTGCTGTGCCAGGCGGCTTCCTGGTAGGGGAACTGGCGCCAGTGATGCGAGAACGAACTGGCCAGCTCGGAACGGTACTTGGCGCCGTAGATCTTCACGCCGGCCGCCACCGCACGGGCTTCACGCTGGGCCGGGGTGAGCGGAGCGTAGGAGTCCGCGTTCGAACCGGTGTTGTAGTAGCCGATCATCAGGCCCCGCTCGCCGTGGAAGCCGTAGGAGGGGTGCCAGATGTGGGTGACGTCGAGGTCGGTCTCGGTGATGCCGCCGTAGATGCGGTAATCGGTCTCCCACCAGCGGGACTTGTACTCCAGGCCGATCTTGGCCGCGGACGACGGCTTGATCGCCTCCAGCGCGGACTGCACGCCGGAGCCGAGGTTGTGCGGGACCTTGGCCAGGATGTTGGGCGGCATCGCGGACACGCAGAAGTCCGCGGTGAGGCTGCGGGCACGGCCGTCGCGCTCGTAGGTGACGGTGACGCCGTGCTCGGTGTCGGTGATCCGCGTGACGGCGCTGCCGTACTGGATGCGGTGGCCGCCGACGGCACGAGCGAGCGCGTACGGTATTCGGTCCATGCCGCCGACCGGCTGGAACATCAGCATGGCCTGGTCGAACTCGAACTCGAAGGAGAAGTAGCGGCCGACGCCGGTGGCGAAGACGTCCGACGCCGACGGCACGTCGCCGGCCACCACGCCGGGTTGGCCCGCGGCACCGGGCCACACGCTGTATCCGCGCCGGGTGCTGCCGCTGTAGTCCAGGGTGTCGCCGAGGTCGCCGTAGTCCTTGAGGAAGTCCATCAGGCGCTCTTTGTCCGACCCGGTCAACTGCTGGTCGAGCGCGCCCTGGTCGGTGAGTTTGGCCAGGAGTTCGGTGGTGTAGCCGAACACGTCCGCCTTCGCCACGCGGTAGCGCATCGGGGCGGTCATGCCGGCGGACTCGTTGTAGAGGAAGGCGTCCGCGTTGACGTTCGTGAACACCTCGATGGGCACGCCCAGTTCGCGGCAGTAGTCGAGGGTGACCATCCACTGCGCGAGGCGGGCCGGGCCGGCGTTCATGTACTGGCCGTCGGAGAATCGGGCGGTCTGCTTGTTGCCGTACAGGTCGGTGGTGGTGGTGCCGCCGCGGATGGTGAAGTTGCGGCCGCCGGGGCGGTTTTGGGCTTCGAGGATCGTGCAGTCGTATCCGGCCTTGCCGAGTTCGTACGCGGTGGCGAGCCCGGCGATGCCGCCGCCGAGCACGACGACCTTCGCGGCGGCCCGCCCGGAGAGCGTGAAGTCGCCCTTGCGCGGCGCACGGTAGTTCGCGGCCTCCTGCCCGGCCGCCTCGGCCGTCTGGGTCAGGCCGAGCGCTCCCATGGTGGCGAGCATGGCACCCGCTCCGCCGGTGGCACCCACCGCACGCAAGAACGCACGTCGGTTGAACTGGGTCACTGTCATGTCCCCTTTCCTTCGCTGGCCGCAGCGGACTCTGGCAGCCGGCTGTTACGGAGGACCTCCTGTACGTGTGTCGTGCAGGCAACGTCCGCTTCGGCGGCGTCTGTTGAGGTGCGCCCGAAGGCCGGCCCGCGGCGGGCTCACGGGGCTCCGGGGGCGCGGTCGCGGACGTGCTCGCCCCGCTGCGGGACGAAGGCGCTTGCCCGAAGCGGACCGTTCGTGTTCGGCTGCCCTCTCGATCCGCTGCCTTCTCGATGCGCTGCCGTGTCGATCCGCGACGTCGCCGTTCGACCTGGGAGAGAGAGGGCCGATCGGCGACCCCCGAGCAAGGAGACCGACGATGGCGAAGTACATGCTGATCATGCGCGGCACCGACGAGTCCGTCGCGACGATGATGTCCACACCCTTCGAGGAGATGCTCTCGACCGTGGGGAGCTTCAACGAGGAGCTGATCCGGGCGGGCGTACTCGTGGCCGCCGAGGGGCTGGACGACCCGTCGCAGGGTGTGGTGGTCGACTTCGGCGGACCGGCCCCGGTGGTCACCGACGGTCCGTACGGCGAGACGAAGGAGCTGTTCGGCGGCTTCTACCTGATCGACGTCGCTTCCAAGGAGGAAGCCGTCGAGTGGGCCAAGCGCCTCCCGGCGGTGGCCGGCTCGAAGTGCGAGGTCCGCCGGGTGCCGGGCATCGACGAGTTTCCGCAGGACAACGAGTGGATCATCAGGGAGCGGGCGTGGCGGGAGCGGACCGGGCAGATCTGATGCCCGCGGGCGTCGGTGGCACTCCGGGGGCCGGCGGGACGCCAGGCGTCGGTGGCGCGTCGGGAGTCGGCGGCACACCAGGTGTCGGCGGGACACCTGGGGTCGGCAGCACACCACGTGTCGGCAGCACACCACGTGTCGGCGGCACACCTGGTCTCGACGGCACGCGGCGCGCCGAGGCGGCGCGGCGGGCCGCCTCGGCCGTCTGGCGGATCGAGTCCGCGCGGATCGTCGGTGCGCTGGCCCGCTTCACCGGGGACTTCGCGCTCGCCGAGGACGTCGCGCAGGAGGCGCTGGCGGAGGCCCTCGTCACCTGGTCGCGCGACGGCGCGCCGGCCGAGCCGGTGGGCTGGTTGCTGGCGACCGCGCGGCGGCGGGCCATCGACGCCTTCCGCCGCAGGTCGGCGCTGGACGAGCGGTACGCCCTGCTCGCGGGCCAACTGGGCGAGGGCCAGTTCAGTTCGGGCGGGCGGGCCGCGCCCGGCCGGCCGGACGACCTGCCGTGGGACCCCGACCGGATCGACGACGACGTCCTCGCGCTGATGTTCACCGCCTGCCACCCGGTGCTCTCGCCCGAGGCCCGGGTGGCGCTCACCCTGCGGGTGGTGGGCGGCCTGTCCAGCGAGGAGATCGCCCGCGCGTTCCTCGTGCCCACCCCGACCGTCCAGGCCCGGATCACCCGGGCGAAGAAGACGATCGCCGCGGCGCGCGTACCGTTCGCGCTGCCGCCGCCCGAGGAGCGGCGCGAGCGGCTCGGCGCCGTCCTCAGCGTCCTGTACGTGATCTTCACGGAGGGCTCGACGGCGACGACCGGCGACCGCCTGCTGCGCCCCGACCTGGCGTACGAGGCCGTCCGGTTGGCCCGGACGCTGGCCGCGCTGCTCCCCGCCGAGCCGGAGGTGTACGGCCTGCTCGCGCTGTTCGAGCTCACCGCCGCGCGCTTTCCGGCGCGTACTGGGCCCGACGGGCAGGCGGTGCTCCTGGAGGACCAGGACCGGCGCCTGTGGGACCGGTCGGCGGTCCGCCGCGGTCTGGCCGCGCTCGGCCGGGCCACGAGCGCCGGGCGGGGCCTCGGACCGTACGGCCTCCAGGCGGCGATCGCGGTCTGCCACGACACGGCGCCCTCGGTGCGGGAGACCGACTGGGAGCGCGTCGTGCTCCTCTACGAGGCGCTCGGCCGGGTGGCCCCCTCACCCGTGGTCGAGCTCAACCGGGCCGTGGCCGTCGCGATGGCGAGCGGACCGCGGCGGGCGCTGCGCGTGGTGGACGAACTGGCCTCCTCCGGCGCCCTGTCGGGGTCGCACCTGCTCCCGAGCGTGCGGGGCGAACTGCTCACCCGGCTCGGCCGGACCGCCGAGGCCCGGGCCGAGCTGGAACTCGCCGCCCGGCTGTGCCGCAACGCCCGCGAGCGGTCCGTACTGCTGGGCAAGGCGGCCGCGTTGGGGCGATGACCGTCCGCCCGGCGGCGCGGCCGAGGAGCCGATCGCAGGGCGGTGCGCGGAACAACACGCGGAACAGCGCGCGGAACGACACCCGGAACGACACCCGGAACGACGCGCGCAGCAGCGCGCGGAACGGTGCCTCGGTCGGTGCCCGCGGAACGCCCCGAGCGGCTTCCCGGATGATGGAGCCATGCGCATCGGCATCATCGGCACGGAGAGCAGCCACGTCGACCACATCGTCGACCACCTCAACGTCAAGGCCCTGGGCGACGGCGCCCGCGTGGTGGCGCTGAGCGGCGGCGCCTCGCGGCGCAACGAACTCCTGCGGGCCAAGGGCGCGGTGGAGCGGATCGTCGACGCGCCCACCGACCTGCTGGGCCTGGTCGACGCGGTGATGGTCACCGACCGGGACGGCGGCCTGCACCGCGCCCACGCCGTGCCGTTCCTCCAGCAGGGCCTGCCGGTCTTCGTGGACAAGCCGCTCGCCTGCGACGTGGCGGACGCGGAGGCGATCATCGCGGCCGCCCGCGCGCACGACGCCCCGCTCACCTCGTACTCGGCGCTGCGCTGGCTGCCCGACACCGACGCCCTCGCCGCCGAGGCGGCGGCCCAGGGCGCGGCGCAGGTCGTCGTCGCATCCGGCCCGGCCGACCCGGACAGCCCGTACGGCGGCGTCTTCTTCTACGGCGTCCACGCGGTGGACGTGGCGCTGCGGCTGGCTCCCGGCGCGCTCGGCGACATCCGCGTCGAACGCTCCGCGACGGCCATCACGGCGACGGCCGTCGCGGGCGCCACCCGCGTCGTGGTCAACCTGGTGCGCCCCACCGAGACCGCGCAGATCCCCTTCCACGCCATGGTCGTCTCACGCGAGGCCATCGCCCAGCGCACCCTGCCCCTCGACGACCACTACCTGCTCCCCGGCCTCCAGACGTTCCTGCGCATGGCCCGCACGGGCACACCGCCGCTGTCCTACGACGACCTGCTGCGCCCGGTGCGCTTCCTCCACGAGGTGGCCACGACCCTCCCCGGCTGACCCGCCTCGCTCGGTACGCGGGGTCAGCGCAGCACCGCCGCCACGAGGTCCGCGCCCAGCGTTGTCGCGGCGGTGAGATCGAGTGCGTAGTGGACGTAGCGGCCGCGGCGTCGGGAGGTGAGCAGGCCGGCCCGGCGCAGCAGGGCCAGGTGGCGGGAGACCTCGGGCGGGGTCAGGCCCCAGGCGTCCGCCAGTTCGCCGGTGGTGTGGGGGCCGCGGGCGAGGGTGCGTACCAGCCGCAGCCGGACCGGGTGGGCCAGTGCCTCCAGCCGCAGCCGGACCGTCTCCAGCGGCACCGCCCCGGACGTGCCGCGTTCCGCGACCGGATACTGCAGGGTGGGTCGGCGGCCGGCGGTGTGCACCGCGACGAGGTGCGGATGCCCGAACACGCTGGGGATGAACGTGACGCCCGATCCGCGCGCGCTGCTCGCGTTGTCCTGCAACTTGTCCACGAGGATGCGCTCGCCGTCGCGGTCCAGGGTGACGGCCGCCGATACCGAGGCCAGGGCGGAGCCGAGTCCCTGCCGGGCCCTGAGATCGGCCTTGAGGCGTATATCCGCCGCCAGTTGGGTGGCGACGCCGGGCCAGGCGGCATCGAAGAACGCCTCGCCGCATTGCTCGAGCGTCTCGCGCACCCGGGCCCGGACGCCGGTCGGGTCCGCCAGGAGACGTTCGGCGAACGCCTCCTGGAGTGTGCCCCGTGCCTGCGCCCGGTCCAGGGCACGCGCACGGGCCCCGGCGTCGGCGAGCGGGGACGGCCCGGCGAAGAACAGGCGGCTGCTGCCGCAGGTCGTGATCAGCGCGGAGGTCACGTAGGCGTCGTCATCGAGGTGGTCGACGTCGTCGAGTTCCTCGACGAGGGTCGCCCGCGGCCGGGCCGGCAGCAGGAAATCCGCGCGCGACGACCGCCACAGGAACTCGGCCTCCCGCAGCCGCTCCGCCAGCTCCGGACGCAGCGCGGCTCGGACACCCGCGGACCACGCCGCCAGATGCGGGTGATGCTCCGGAGCGGCGAGCACATGCAGCATTGCCGTCAGCTCGGCGAGCGGCGAGGCGGCGAAGCACAGCCGTTCCGGCGGCACTCCGGCGATGTCGATGCGCAGAGTCACCCGCCCATCATCGCCGGTCGACGAGGTCGGCGCGGTCCCGGTTGACGCGAACCGTCAACCGGCGTGACCGGCCGGGGCGCGGCCGCGCACGGTGACGGCATGACGATCACCATGCCCCGCGGACTCGTTCAGGCATCCGGGGGTCCCCGCTACACCGTCGCCCTGGCCGTGGACGCGCTCGGCACCGGCCTGCTGCGGCCGTTCCTGCTGCTCTACGGGATCAAGGTGCTGGGGCTGTCCGCCACGACCACCGGCATCGCCATGACGGCGGGCATCGTCACCGGTCTGGCCTGCACGCCCGCACTCGGCCGCTGGCTGGACCGGGGCGCGCGCAGCGACGCCGTGGCCGCGGCCATGCTGGTACGCGTCCTCGGCGTGGTGCTGTTGCTGGCCGCCCCCAGCGGAAGCCCGGGGATGTTCGCGGCCGCCGCGCTCTTCCTCGGCATCGGCAACCAGGCGTGGCCCGCGGCGCACGCCGCACTCGTGACCACCGTCTCCAGCGGCCGTACCCGCGACGCCGCCCTGGCCGCCGCGCGGTCAGTGCGCAACGCGGGGATGGGCGTCGGCGCGCTGGTCGCCACCGCCTGCCTGGCCGGTGGCACTCCGGCCCTCAAAGCGCTGGCCGCGGCCACCGCGGTCGGTTACGCGACGGCGGCGGCGCTGGCGTGGTCGGTCCATGTCTCCGCCGCTCCGCCGACCCGCCCGGCCCCCTCTGCGCCGGCCGCGCCCGCTCCGTCCATGAGCACGGTTCTCCTGGCCAACGTCGTCCTCGCCTTCTGCCTCAACGTCCCCGAAGTCGCCCTTCCCCTGGTCCTGGCGACCCAGGTACGCGCCTCCCCGGTCTGGTCGGCGGGAATCTTCGTCATCAACACGGTGCTGGTGGTCGCCCTGCAAGTCGGTGTGACCGTCAGGATGTCCCGCTTCCCCCGCCACATCACCCTGATGACGGCCGGGATGGTCCTCACCCTGTCCTACCTCGGCTTTCTCCTGGCGACTCCGCTGCGCCACGGCCTGGCCGCACCCGTGATCACCGCGGTGTCCGTCCTGTGCACCCTCGGCGAGGTCCTCTACGCGGGCAGCGCCACCGCGCTCGTCGCAGCCACCGCACCGCCGCACGCGCTGGGCCGGGCGCTGGCCCGGCTCCAGCTCTCCAGCGGCCTCGGCCTTGCGATCTCCCCGGCCGTCATGACCTCCCTCGCCGCCCACGGCGCCGCCACTCTCTGGGGCTCCCTCGCCGTCGCGACGCTGCTGGCCGCGACGGCCGTCGGCTCGGTGGCCCCGCAAGCCCGACCGACTCTCACCCCCGAGTGAGCACCAGCGAACCGGGGCGGGCGAAGGACCGGAACCCGCGCGGGAGGCCAGCCGTCGCTCGTATGTCGCGGCCGCGCCGGTGAGCGACGCGCGGGCTTCCGAAGTGCCCGCTGGACCAGCGTCGTTGGTGTCCGTGGCCGACTTGTTCACGCGGGGTGGCCTCCGACGCCCAGGACTTCAGGACCCCGACGAAACCCGCGGGTCGGTCAGTGGGAACCGGCTGGAGTGCCAGTTCCAGGCCTCAGCTCGCCATGTCGTCGGGAACCGAGCCGGAAACGCGATGTCGGACGCGACGTCGAGCCCCGAGCCCTCGTTCCGGTGCGCGGCCGACCGGTGCGAGGCGGCGGGGCGCGGGGAGGCGTCAGCGGAACTCGGCCAGTCGGGGACGGAGCGCGAGCACCGTCAGCCCGGCGGCCGCCAGCACCGCGGCCCCCGCGCCCGCGAGGCGGCCGGTCAACTCGCCCCGTCCGGCGGCCACCGCGCCGGTGTAAGCGTCCGCGTTGATGCCGATCAGCTTCCGCAGAGCCGTGTCGTACTGCCCGAAGTCGTAGTTCGAGGCGTCCTTGTCCCAGCCGACGCAGAACGCGACGGCCTGCTGGAACTGTCCCTGGCGCACCAGCGTGCGGACCTTGCGGTCGTCCTGTTCGTAGACGGCGTAGGCGTCGACGGTCGCCTCCGCCGCGGCACGTTCCCCGGGGAAGGTGATGTTGCGGAACTCGTCGCCGTAGTAGCCGGTGAAGCGCAGGTCGGCGTGGTGCGCGCGGTAGGCGGTCAAGGCGGCGGCCAGCCGGGCGTCGTACGTGCCGAGGGTCGCCTGCGGCAGGGTGAGCAGTTGCTGGGAGGTGTCCTCGAAGGACTGCTCGTACGTGCCGCGCCGGCCCGGGTCGAGCAGGTAGCGGGACTCGTCGGCGTTCGCGTCGTACGACATCGCCCGGGCCTGGGACAGCGCGACCACCGAGTCGAAGGCGTCCCGGCGGGCCACCTTCAGGTCGTGCGACTGCGCGGCCAGTACCGACCAGCCGAGAGCGCACGCCACGACCGCGCACGTGGTGGCGGCCGCGAGCGCGGGGCTGAGCAGGCGGCGGAACCGGCGGGTCAGGTGGAACTGGGTGAGCAGAAGCGTGGCGAGCAGGCAACCGCCCAGCACCAGGAGGAGGACCCGTTGGAGGTCGGCGGCGGACCTGGCGCCGCGGTAGGTGTCCTCGAACGCGCCGTCGTTGTTCTGGCCGAGGCGCTGCGCGGCGGGCAGCAGCGACTGGCGCAGCAGGTCGGTGGCGGTGCGGTAGTCGCCGAGGGCGGCGCTCTTCTCCGCCGGGTGGAGGTCGTTCTCCAGCGCGCGGCCGACGAGTTCCTGGTAGCGGGCGAAGTCGTCGTCGAAGCCGACGACGGTGGCCGTCGCCTGCCGGTCGCCCTGCGCGGACGCGGCCAGGGTCTGGAGGCTGGCGCTGATGGTGTGCCGGGAGGCGGTGTACATCCGCTGGGCCGCGGCGTGTTGGGCCGGCATCGGGGCCAGGCCGCCGCGTCCGCCACTGGACAGCAGCAGGTTCGCCGCCTGTGCGTCCATGTCGTTGAGCGCGAAGTACAGGTTGTCCGCGCCGGTCACGCGCGGGGCGGCCCGGTGGTCGATACGGTCCCACGCGCCGGATGCCGCGAGCCGGACCACGAGCAGCAGCACGGCGACCGCGACCGAAAGGACGATCACCGCCGCCCGCAGCAGCCGCAACCGTACGGGGGTGGACGCACCGGGGCGGCTCCGCCATCTCGGCGGGCGCGGCAGGGATTCCGTAGGGGGCGGGGATACCGAAGGGGGCCGTCGCCGGAAAAGGGGGCGCCCCGACGAACCGCCTGAGCCCTCCCCGTGCCGCTCGGGCGACGTCGGTGGATCGCCCGCTCCGTCGGGCGCCGCCGCACCGGTCACCGTGGCCCCGGACATCGGCGCCTCCAGACTCACTCGGTCGAAGGCCCCGTCCGCCCCCCGTCAGGACGTTCAGCCTCACCCCGAAGTCGCCTGCCCGGCAGTCCCGTTGACGCGGCGCTGACGCTCCGACCGCCGGTATTGACGCCGTGCATACGCGGTCCCGGCGCCCGCTCAACCGGTGCGGGCCCGGCCGGGTTCCGGCGGCTCGGGACGGCGCGCGCCGCGCCACCCGCCGCAGCGCGCCGCCGCGGCGACCCAGCGGCGCGGGTGGCGTACGAGCCGAGCGTCGGCCCGGGCCGTGCCGGCCGCCGGCAGCGGCAACTCGTCGAGGACGCGGGCGGCGTGGCCCACCTCGCGCATCAGGTCGGGCGGCGGGACGGCGAGGATGTCGCATCGCGCGTGCGCCAGGCAGTAGCGGCGCACCCCGCCGTGGAAGAGGCGCGTCCTCCCTCGCCGGCCCGTGCTGATCACCAACAGGTCGTCCGGCCGATCGGCCAGTTCCGTCAGAGCGGTCCCCGGCTCGCCCCGTGCCGTGACCAGGCTCAGGTCGAGGTCCTCGGGATACCCGCCGAACGCGTCCGTGAAGGCCCGCTCCAGGCACCTGGCTGCCGCCTTCTCCCCGGCTGCCAGCAGTGGCGGCCAGGGTGTCCGGCGGTAGGCGAGTTCGCCGCCGGGCGGTGCCCACGCCGTCACCGCGACGAGTTCGCCTTCTCTGCGCCGGGCCTCCTCCACCGCCCGGTGCAGCGCGCACAGGCTGTGCAGCGAACCGCTGAGTCCGACCAGGACCCGCCCGCCCTGCGACATTCCGACGCCCTTCCTCCCATGACCGGAAGCCTGCCTCCGACCCGTTCGCGACGCGCGGCGGCGGCTCTCCGCCGCCCACCCTCCGCCGCCGGACCGAAGCCCTGGAGCCGGGCGACGGCATCCCGCGAGCCCTACCAGCCCGTGTCCGGGCGGTCCGTCTCCTTTGCCGGGTCAGGGCGCTGGAGCAGCCACGTCTCGGGATCGTCACTCCCGAACTCGCCGAACGGCGGCCACAGTGCCGTCGGCCAACCGCCGGGCTTGCGATGGAGTTCGGGTCGCGTCCAGCGACCCAGCGGCCGTGGCCGGGTACGAAAGAACGGCAGCCCGGCCGGGAAGGGGCCGGACTGGTCGGGGTCCCCGACATGATCGGTCGCAGCCACGGTGTCCCTCCTGACAACAGCTCGCGGACGGCACTACGGCGACGACGAACCGGAATGCCCGGGGACGACGCTATTCCCGCGGATGGCGGGCCGCCCCGTCCACTGACGCATGCTTGACGCCCACGACCGCCGCACTGACGCGACCTTGACGGGCGCCCCGGACCAGCCGTCCCACCCCCGCCGACGCACCCGGCGGCGCGGGCCTCGCCCTGCCGCCACCCGGTGCGTTCCGGCCGAGGTGGCGGGGCCGCGGGGCCCCGGGGGCGGACGGCGACCGCCCCCGCGTGGAACCCGCGTGGAACCCGCGTGGAACCCGCGTGGAACCCGCGTGGAACCCGCGTGGAACCCGCGTGGAACCCGTGCAGGACCCGTTCGGGACCCGCTCAGAACTTGATCAGCCGTTCCGCCGTGAATCCGAACAGCCGTCGCGCGGGCGCCGTGTCGACCGGTGCGGTGCGGCCGGGCAGGGGCCGCAGCAGCCGGGTGGTGGGGTGAAAGCGGCGCAGCAACTCCTCCGTGGGGAACGGGACGATGATCTCGGGCGCGCAGACGTGGACGGTGTGTGCGCCGGGGCCTGGTACGCCGAGCGCCAGCAGCGCGGCGCGGGCCGCGTCGTCGACCTCCAGATAGGTCCACAAGTCCCGTGCGCCGAGGGCCGGTTGCTCGGCGAGCCGGGCCGCGTGCGCGAGCAGCCGCTCCTCGAAGCCGCCGACGTACGGATAGCGCAGGCAGACCACGCTCATCGCGTGCCGCCGCGCCATCATCGCGGCGGTGAGTTCGTCGACCTGCTTGGACAGCCCGTACGGGTCCTCGACCTGGCCGGGCATGTCCGCGTCCACCGGGACGTACGGCGGGTGCGGGTCCGGGTCGGTGGTCCACGGCAGCCCGGTGGTGCCCCATGAACTGGCCAGCGCGACCTGCCGCACCCCGGCGCGCCCGGCCTCCTCCAACACGGTGAAGGTCGCGACCGTGTTGGAGGCGAAGACCTCCTGCGCGGTGTTGCGTTCGGGGGTCGGGATCGCCGCCAGGTGGATCACCGCGTCGGCGCCGTCCAGGGCCGCGCGTACGGTCGCGGGGTCGGCCGCGTCACCGGTCACCACCAGCCGCGCACCGAGACCGCCGAGACCGTCGAGGTCGCCCGGATCATCCAGGACCAGCGCGTTCGCCTCGATGCCGCGCGCCGCGAGCAGCGCGAGCACCGCCCGCCCGATCCGCCCGGCGGCCCCGGTGACCAGCACTCTTCTGACCCGGATCTCGGCGGTCATCGCCAACCCCCCTTACGCGTAGGCCCGTACGGCGACGATGTGCGCCGACGCGGCCCCGTTGGTCGACTCGGCCACGATCCGTACCGCCGAGGTGGCGACCGGCTCGTCCAGGACCAGCGTCCCGCGGCGGCGCCGGTTGTCCGTCACCCGCGCCAGCACCCGCCAGGAGTCCGGGCCGTCCGGCACCTCCACCCGGTAGTCGCGCAGCAGCGTCGGGATCGTGTCGAAAGGGGTCCTGTGGTGGTGCAGGTTGATCAGGTCCTCGTTGACGTCGTCATCGGCGACGATGTCGATCCGGCCCAGCTCGACCGGCTCGGGCCAGGCCAACTCCAGCCAGGCTTCGCAGGATTCGCCCAGCGGCTGCGACACCCACATGTGCGGGCCCGCGTACGGCCGGGCGTATCCGTCCACCGCCCTGCCGGGTGCGAAGGCGGCCGTCTCCCCGGCCCGCAGGCAGAAGGTGCGCCGCAGCAGCCCGGTGTCGGCCCACTCCCGCAGCGGCTGCGGCGACTCGTCCTGCGGCCGCAGCGGCACCCGGGTGAAGCACAGCACGCCGGGCGTCGGCCGGTCGGCGACGCGCAGGGCGAGACCCGGGGCGGCGCGTACGACCGCGAAGGCGTTGCGCGGGGTGTCCGGCGCCCACTCCAGGCCGGTCTTGACCCACTGCCCGTGCCCGGCCGCGACGTCGACGGACACTGTGGCGACCAGGCGGCGCGGCACGTAGTTCTGGCCGAGTTCCGGGTCGTACAGGTCGACGGTCAGTACGGTGTCGTGCTCGGCGTCCACCAGCAGTTCGAGGCCGGTCAGGGCCGGGTCGACCGGCAGGACGATCCCCGCGTCGGCGGTCAGCGGCCAGGTCTCGTCAGGGGTGTCGACGGTCAGGTCGCGCATGGTGGTCGAGGCAGTGGCGGTGGCGCGAAGGGCGAGGTCGGCCGGGTCGTCGGAGGCGAGCCCGATCACCGAGGCGTCCTCGCGCAGCAACGCCCTTTGCAGCAAGGGCACGTCGAGCTCGCGCGGGGCGATCCCGCGCTCCGCGCAGAGCGCCGCCGCCGTGCCCGCCGCCTGGCCGATCGTCGCGCAGGTCGCCATCACCCGCGTCGAGCCGAACGCCACATGGCTGGCGGAGATGTCGCGCCCCGCGAAGAGCAGGTTGGCGGTGTTCACCGAGTACAGGCTGCGGTACGGGATGTGGTAAACGCCGTCCGCGTAGCGCTGCTTGGCGCCGGCCGCCGTCGAGTACATGCCCTGCGGCGGGTGCAGGTCGATGGACCAGCCGCCGAAGGCGACGCGGTCGGCGAACTCGGTCTGGCCGAGGATGTCGCCCTGGTGCAGGACGTAGTCGCCGAGGAAGCGCCGGTACTCGCGCTTGCCGGGCAGCGAGCCGACCCACTCCAGGGTCATGGTGTCGGCGTCGAACTGCCCGGAGTTCTTGATGTGGTCCCAGATGCCGTAGATCACCGACCACAGCTCGTCGCGGATCTGCTCGTTGTCGTGCACGGTGTCCAGCTCGCCGCCGAACTCGATCCACCAGTACGCGCAGCCGTTGTTGCCCGCCTTGATGATGCGGCGCTGCGGGATGGACGTGGTGCTGATGTCCTTGGCGAAGTCCGGCGGCACGTACTTCACCGGCCGCCCCGCGTCCTTGGTGTAGAACAGCAGCGTCGAGCCGAGCGTGATGTCGTCGGCGGTCTCCGGCGCCCACGGCTCCCCGTACTCCGCGCGGGCCTCACGGCCGATGCGGTGCCGGGCGCCGGCGAGGTAGCCGATCAGGCCGTCGCCGGTGCAGTCGAGGAACACCTCGCTCTCGAAGCGGATCAGCCGCTCCGAGCCCATCGTCCAGCCGGTCACGGCGGTGATCCGGCGCGCGTCGTCGGGCCCTTCGGCGTCGACCTCGCGTACGTCGGTGTTGAGGTGCAGCGTGATGTTGGGCTCGGCCCGCACGGCGTCGAGCACCACAGTGTCCCAGTAGTACGGATTCCCCTCGGGGTTGCGGAACTGGTTCTCCACGAACAGTTCGCCCATGACGCCGCCCTCGCGGGCGTGGTGGTTCTTGCCGTGCCCGGTGGCGCCGCACACCCACACCCGGACCTCGCTGCTCGAATTGCCGCCGAGCATGGGCCTGTTGTTGATCAGGGCGACGGACCGGCCCAGCCGGGCGGCGGCGATCGCCGCGCAGACCCCGGCCAGGCCGCCGCCGACGACGGTGATGTCGTGCCGTACGGTTTCGTTCCTCATGGCGTGCTTACTTCCAGTCGGGGTCGGCGGCGAGGCCGTAGTAGACGCGGGGCGCGCCGTCCAGGGTGAGCGTGACCTTCCCGCCCGCCGCGGTCAACGTGCTTTCCTGGCCGATGCAGTTCAGCTCGCGCACCGTCCCGGCGACGGTTCCGGAGTGGGCGACGACCTGCGTCTTCGTGGTCCAGGTGTCGGTCCAGGGTTCGGGAGAGGCCCACCAGGAGTCGGTGCCGTGGTCGGCGTTGAGGACGTAGCCGTCCTTGCGGGTCCACAGGATCGAGATCGGCCCGGCGGGGCTGGTGAACAGCAGCCCCTTGACGTCCGGGTCGCCGAAGACCAACGGGCGGACGTACTCCGCCTGGTCCAGGACGCGCGCGGCCGTCGCGTACGCCAGCAGCGTCGGCTTGGCGCTGGTGTCGCGGTTCATCATGCCGCTGTGGAACTCGACGTCGTCCGGGTTCGCCTCCTGCGGATGGTGCACCGTCGAGTCGTGCAACTGGTACCAGTTGACGCCCCGCACACCCTCGGACTTCGCGAGCGCCAGGCTGAGCAGCACGTTCTCCGCGGCGTGCCGGTAGGTGTCGTTCCACCAGGAGTTCGGCTTGGTCGGGGCGTACGCCTCGGACATCCACAACTCCTTGGTGCCGTACTCGGCGATGACCTCCTTGGCCTTGCGCAGTGCGCCGAGGAAGTTCCAGTACGTGCCGGTGTCGCCCAGCACCCACTGATCAGGCGTGGGGGCGTAGTCGGCGGTGAAGTTGCCGCGGCCGGGGTGGAAGGCGAACGCGTCGATGAGGTCCCATCCGCCCGCGGCCTTGAAGTTGGCGGTCCACACGTAGTCCATGCCGCCGAGGCCCGCGTTCATGACCTTCATCGTCGACCCGGCCGCCGTCAGCCGGTCGGTGACCTGGCGCAGCCCGTCACTGACGTAGGCGTCGGCGCCCCGGCCCTGCATCCAGGGGGCGTTCACCTCGTTGCTGACCTCGAAGTACTCGGCGTCGGCGGCGATGGCCGTCGCGGTGTTGGTGTCGGCCCAGGCGGCGATCTGGTCCGCGCTGCCGCCGGTCGGGATGCCGCTCAACTCCACGTTGTGGTGGATGCCGTTGGCGTCGAGGGTCGCGATGTCGATGCCGGGCGCGCCCGCGTAGGCGATCCGGATGCGCCGCACACCGATCAGCTTCAGCAGCCCGAGCACATCGGCCTCGGTCGGCTTGAGCAGCCAGGGGTAGTTGGCGAGGCCGAACATCGACTCGCTGCCCGCCTGGTAGGCGAAGTCGGGCAGCACGGAGAGATTCGTGCGGGCCAGTGCCGTGTCGCTGCCGCTCTGGACGCTCACCTCGGTGAAGACGATGCCCTGGCCGGGTGCGGTGATCGGGAAGGAGGCGTCCCAGCCGGCACCCGCGGCGAGCGTCCGGGAGTCGGTGCCGCCCGCGATCCGGTTCCCGGCGAAGTCCCGCGCCCACCAGGTCAGGGTGACCGGTTTCGCGGCCGAACCGCCGTTGGCCACCTGCGCCTTGAGGGTCATGGTCTGCCCGGCGCTCTTGTAGAGGTTGAACGGCTGGTCGGTCCACACCTCCACGCCCAGCGGGCTGCCCGCCGCCAGCACCCCGGCGCCGCGCGGCCGCAGGTCGCCGAAGACGAGATCCACGGTCGTCGTGGCGGCGCCCGTACCGGTCGAGGCGCCGGGCGCGTGCAGCCAGGTGGCGGTGGTGTAGGCGGAGTTGCTGGCGGCCAGGCAGAAGAAGCCCTTGGTGTCCGCCCACGTCTCGGCGTACGCGCAGCCCGCGTTGACCTCGTACGGGATGCCGCCGCGCGGGTCCTTCGTCCACGCGGTCAACGCCTCGTAGGACTCGGGCGCGCTGGGCGACTGCACGGTGCGGGCGACCATGAACCCGGTGGGCGTCAACGTGTCCGAGCCGCTGACCTCCCAGGACATGTGGGCCTTGTGCGCGCTGACGTCGAAGGTGCCGAGCACGGTGACACCGCCTGCGCCGCTGCCCATGGTGTAGGTGACCCGGACGGCGGGGCGGCCGTCCGCCAGCGAGATCAGGGCGGGCGTCCCGCCGTAGGTGCGCTGCTGGCCGAGCACGCTGTCCTTGAACATGAAGTGGCTGATCAGGACCCGGTCGGTGCCCGAACCGGCCGATCCGTCGCTGATGAGGACGCTGCCGTCGCTCTGAGCGGCGAGCGTGATGCCGTCGGCGGTGACGGTGACCGGGTCGGCGGCGTGCGCGGGGATCGCGGGAAGCAGCGCGGCGCCGGTGGCGACGGCCGTGCCCTGGAGGAATCTGCGGCGTGCGACGGACATGGAGGTGCCTCTCTCTTGTCCCGAAGAGAAGGTGCGGGGATGAAGCGGGCGGGCGCGGGTCCGGGGGGCCGGGTGCGCTCAGCCCTTGACGCCGGTGAAGCCGAGCCCGGCGACGATGTACTTCTGGCCGACGGCGAAGACCAGCACCGGTGGCGCGACCGCGAGCACCATGGCCGCGATGAGCTGGTCCTGCGGCGCCTGGGTGGCGAGTTGGGAGAGCGCGACGCTGATCGGCTGCTTGTCCGGATCGGTGAGCGCGACCAGCGGCCAGATGAAGTCCTTCCAGCTGTGCATGACCGCCAGCAGGCTGATCACGGCGAGCACCGGCCTGCTCATCGGCAGCACGATCCTCGTCAGCAGCTGCCAGGTGTTCGCCCCGTCGACCCGTGCCGCGTCGAAGAGCTCCCTGGGCAGCGCGTCGAAGAACTGCTTGGCGAGCAGCACCGTGAAGCCGTTGGTGCCGGCCGGCAGCCAGATCGCCCAGTACGTGTCACCGAGGTTGAGGTGCAGCAGCGGCACATCGATGACCGTCATGAAGAGGCTGACCATGTTCACCGTGTACGGCACGAACATCGTGGCGAGGATCGCGCCGTAGACGGCCTTGCCGAAGCGCGGTTTCAGCACCGACAGCGCGAAGCCGGCCGTGGCGGAGACGAAGAGCTGCACGAACCATGATCCGCCGACCACCAGGAAGGTGTTCATCAGATAGCGGCCGACGCTCAGATCGGTGTACGCCGTACGGAAGTTGCCGAGGCGCGGCCGGTCGGGCCACAACGCCAGCGGGTGGTTGGTGAGTTCGGTGGGCGGGGAGACCGCGCCCTTGAGCATCCAGTACAGCGGCCCGATGCCGATGAGCAGCAGAAGCAGCAGCGTCAGCACCTGGATGGAGCGCACGGCCGCGCGCACACCGGGCCGTTGCCGGTCGTGGGCGGAGACGAAGGTGGTCAGCGGGGTGGTCATGACTTGCTCCAACCGCGGGTGGCCCGCAGATAGACCGCGGACAGCAGGCCCAGGGCGAGCACCATCAGGAAGGACAGCGCGGCGGCCTGCCCGTACGCGCCGTCCTGGAAGGCGTAGCGGAAGATCAGCAGCAGCACGGTCAGCGTCGCGTTGTCCGGGCCGCCGCCGGTGAAGACGTACGGCTCGGTGAAGACCTGCACGGTGTTGATGAGCTGCACCAGCAGCAACAGGCCGATCACCGAACGCAGTTGGGGAAGCATGATGTGCCAGATCCGGCGCCAGATGCCGGCCCCGTCCACCTCGGCGGCCTCGTACAGCTCGCCCGGGATGCCGACCATCGCGGCCAGGTAGATCAGCACGGCGCCGCCCATCCCGGCCCAGGTGGCCTCCAGGACCAGCGAGAGCATCGCGGTGTCGGAGGACTCCAGCCAGGTGTACGGACCGAGGCCGACCTTGCCGAGCGCGGTGTTGAACAGACCGCTGCCCGGGTCGTAGAACCACTTCCACAGCAGGATCGCCACCACCGGCGGGATGACCACCGGCAGGTAGACCAGGAAGCGGTACACCCCCGCGCCGCGCCGTACCGTCGACATCACCGCGGCCAGGATCAGCGGGGCCGGGAAGCCGATCAGCAGGCCGAGGCCCACGAAGAACAGCGTGTTGGTGACGGCGGTGCCCAGCAGCGGATCGGCGAAGACGGCACGGAAGTTGTCGAAGCCGACCCAGACCGCGGGGTCGACGAGGTTGGTCCGCTGGAAGCTGAGCAGCAGGCTGCGGACGATCGGCCACCAGGCGAACAGTCCGAAGACCAGCACGGCGGGGAGCAGGAACAGCCAGGCCGTGAACTGCCTGCGGGCGGCGGTGCCGCCGCGCCGTCGGGCCGGCCGTCCCGCGGCCCCCTCGGCGGGGTCGTGGGGCGCCTTCGCGCCGCGCTGGGAGTGCGTGAGCAGGCTCATGACCGGCTACTTCTGGTTCGACTGGTCAGTGGCGAGCTTGGCGTTGACGTCCTTCTCGGCCTTCGCGAGCAGCGCGTCGATGTCGGCGTCGCGCTGGGTGAGCACCGCCTGCACCACCGGGTCGAGCGCGGCGTAGAGCGTCTGCGCCTCGTACGGCGGCTCCGGCTTGAGTTCGAGCTTGCCCAGGCCCTTCGTGTACGGCGCGAAGTTGTCGAGCTTGACGTTGACGTACGGCTTGATCGCCGCGTTGATCGCGGTCTGCCGCGCGGCGTCGAAGACCGGCAGCGTCGGTACGCCCACCGCGGACTTGGGGTCGGCGGCCAGCGACTTGGCCTGGCTCACGGCGGTGGCCGTGCTGTACTGCGGCTCGGCGTAGGCGAAGATCAGCCACTTGACGGCGGCCGCCGCGTGCTTGGTGTCGGCCGACTTCGGCACCATGTAGATGTCGCCGCCGGTGAGGGTGGCGTTGCCGCCGGACTGCGGCATCGAGGCGACGGCGAAGTCGTCGGTGTGCTCCATGCCGAACTGCGTCTTGGCCAGCCGGAAGGTGCCGGGGCTGCCGATGAACATCCCCGCCTGGCCGGCCGCGAACTGCCGGATGGCGTCGTTCTGGTTGTTCAGCAGATTCCGGCCGAGGGAGTCGTCGCTCCAGCGCATGTCCTTGAGCAGGCCGAGCGCGTTCTTCGTCGCCTCGCCGGTGAGGGTGGCGGTGTACTTCCCGCCCTGCTGCGCTTCGAGATCGCCGCCGAACGCGTAGGAGAGGATGGCCAGTTGCCAGCCGCCCTGGCTGTCCTTGGACTCCTGGACGAATCCGGCCTTGCCGGTCTTGGCGCTGATCGCCTTGGCGTCCGCCCGGACTTCCTGCCAGGTCGTCGGCGGCTTGTCGGGGTCGAGCCCGGCCGCCTTGAACAGCGCCCGGTTGTAGACCAGACCCTGGGCGTACGGATTCTGCGGGACGCCGTAGACCTGGCCCGCGCTGTCGCTCAGCGGCTTGAGGACCTGCGGGTTGAACTCCTTGAAGTGGCCCCAGGACCGGAGCTGGCTGCTGATCGACTGCACCTGCTTCTGCTGGATCAGCCGCTGCGGCTCGGTGAGCGGGACCTTGATGACGTCCTCGACATTGCCGCCGGCCAGCTTGGCGGAGAAGGTCAGCGGGTCGAAGACCGTCGTGGAGCCCTTGACCTTGATGCCCGGATTGGCCTTCTCGAAGTCGGCGACCTGCTGCTTGAAGAGCTTCAGCTCGGCCTTGTCGGTGGCGGGGGGCATGCCCTGGACGCGGAGGACGACGTCGCCGCCGCTGCCGCCGCCGGACTTGCTCGGGGTGAGCGCGGAACAGGCCGTGAGAGCCACGGTCATGGCTATGGCGGTACTGCCGAGCAGGGCCGCATTACGGTATTGTCTGGACATTTCGTCTCCACGGAGGGCAGGGTGAGGTCGGGGCGGGGTGCCTTGCCGCGCAGGGGGTCTCGGAGGCGGCCACCGGGTTGTACGGCGGGGCCGGCGCGAGGGTCGGCGGCGTGAACGGCGGGAGCGCCGCGGGGGGTCGGCGGCTGGTACGGCGGGGCGGTGGGGCCCCCGCGAGGACGGCGGGTGGACGCGGGGGTCAGCGCGTGGGCGCGGGCCCGGTGGACGCGCGGGGGACCAGCCGGGAGCCGATCTCCGCGAAGGGGGTGTCCTCGGCGTTGCCGGCAGCGCCCGTACGGCGGTCGGCGTGGCCCGCGATCGTCTCCAGGAGCAGGTCGGCCGCCCGGGTGGCGACCTCCTCCGGATCGATCCTGATGGTGGTGAGGCTGGGGGTGGAGACCGACGCGAGCAGGGTGTCGTCGATGCCGATGACGCTGACGTCGCCGGGCACGCTGACGCCCAGGCTCGCCATCTGGTGCAGCACGCCGAGGCCGACCAGGTCGTTGTGCGCGAGGACCGCCGTCGCCCCGTGCGCGGCGACCAGCGTGGCCGCCAGCACTCCGGTCTCGAACCGCGGCTCGTACGGGCCGAGTTCGACGAAGGAGATGTCCTGCGCCTCGAACGACTCGTGGATCGACTTGCCGCGGCTCAGCTCGTCCCGTGAGGCGTTGATGAACACGCAGCGCCGGTGGCCGTACGCGCGCAGGTGCTCCACCGCCTGCGCGATGCCGGCCGACAGCGAGATCCGCACCTCGGGGATGCCGGGCACATGGCGGTTGACGACCACCAGTGGCATCTGGTCGGCCAGTTCGCGCAGCCGGTCCTCGGTGAGCGTGGAGGCCCACAGCACCAGGCCGTCCACCCGCTTGGAGACGGCGGCGATCGCCTCCAGCTCGTCCGCCTCGCGCTCGTCGCTGTCGGTGACCAGCACGGTGTAGCCGAGCCGGCGGGCGCGGGCCTGCATCGCCTTGACGATCGGCGGGAAGAACGGGTTGGCGATGTCGGGGATGATCAGCCCGAGCGTGCCGGTGCCGCCGCCGCGCAGACTGCGCGCCGCCGGGTTCGGCGCGTAACCGAGCTTGGTGGCCGCCTCCAGAATGCGCTGCCGGGTCTTCTGCTGGACCTGCTCCGGTGCCGTGAACGCGCGGGAGACCGTCGAGACCGAGACGCCCGCGGCACTGGCCACCTCCCGGATCGTGGTTGCCACGGACCGCCTCCTCGCATCATCGCCGCCCGGAGCCTCGCTGCTGCCGGATGCCGTGGATCTTTGCGAACGTTCCCGGAGGTGTCAAGAGTGTTTCCACAAGGAAAATCCTGAGGGCGGTAGGGCCTTGCGGAACGGCACGGTCATTGCGGATGATGCGTTCTCAGCACGCCTGATGGTGTTGCGGGAACGTTTTCATAGCAGTCTCACGGAGGAGCGGGATGAAGATCACCGGCCTGGAAGTGCTGACCCTCCCCGACCACGGCGACAGCATGATGCTGGTCGTGGTCGACACCGACGAGGGCATCCACGGCCTGGGCGAGGTCGGCATCAGATCCCGGCAGAAGGCGGTGGCCGGCGGGCTGGAACATCTCGCGGAGCTGATCGTCGGCGAGGACCCGCGGCGGATCGAGCGTCTGTGGCAGGTCATGTTCCGGCGGGGCTTCTTCCCGGCCGACCGGATACTCGGCGCCGCCATCGCGGCCGTGGACGTCGCGCTGTGGGACATCCGCGGCAAGGCGCTGGGCGTGCCGGTGCACGAACTCCTCGGCGGCGCCGTACGGGACTACGTCCCCGCGTATGTACACGTCGGCGACGACTACCACGACCGCGAGCGGTTCCTGGACCGCTGCCGCGCACTGGTCGCCGAGGGCTGGGGCCATCTGCGCTTCTCCGCGCCGCACGACCCGGGTGACATCCTGGACGCCCGGCGCTGCCTGCGGGACACGGTCAGCCTCTTCCACCAGGTGCGGGACGCGCTCGGCGACGACACCGAACTGATCCTGGACGTGCACACCCGGCTCGACCCGCCCGAGGCGGTGACGCTGTGCCGCGAAATCGAGGCGGCCCGCCCGTACTTCGTCGAGGACCCGCTGCGCTGCGAGAACCCCGACAGCTACCGGATGCTGCGCTCCCGCACCGGAGTTCCGCTGGCCGCGGGCGAACAGTACGGCTCCAAATGGGAGTTCAGGACCCTGATCGAGGAGGACCTGATCGACTACGCCCGCGTGGACGTCGGGGTCGCCGCGGGGCTCACCGAGGCGAAGAAGATCGCGGCGATGGCGGAGGCCCACCACATCAAGCTCGCCACCCACAACCCCCTCGGCCCGGTCACCGCCGCCTCCTCCCTCCAACTCAACCTGGCCTGCTCGAACATCGCGATCCAGGAGCACCAGACCGACCCCGAACCGGCCATCGCCGCACTCTTCGCCACCCGCCCCACCATCCGGCCCGGCCGCGTCCTTTCCACCGCCCTCCCCGGCATCGGCGTCACCCTCGACCGCGAAGCCGCCCGCCGGTACACCGCGACCGCGGCCGAACGCCCCCATCTGCGCAACCCGGACGGCGCGTTCACCAACTGGTGACGGCCGCCCGCCGACGAGCGACGGCCGGCGGCCGGAGGTGTGCGCGCCCCCGTCCGGGGGTCGCGCGCCCCGGCGGCAGTCAACCGACCCCACCGCGAGGAGAGTTCATGGCGCGCCCTGACGCACCACCCCGCACAGCCCCGTTCCCCTTCGACCCGACCTACGGCCACGACCTCGCCGCGCTCCGCGCCGTTCCCGGCCCCGCGCACGAGCCGGACGACTTCGACGCGTTCTGGCGCGACCTGTACCGGCGGGCCCGGGACGTCCGGGTCGACGCGCGGATCGAGGAACGGCTGCCCGACGGGTGGCAGGAAGCCGCGCTCGAAGGGCACCAGGCCGGCGCCGCCGCCGTGGAGGCGTACCGCGTCAGCTACACCAGCCTCGGCGGGGTGCGGCTGGGCGGCTGGCTCACCGTGCCCGCGACGGGCGAGCCGTGCCGCGGCGCGGTGATCGCCCATGGCTACGGCGGGCGGGCGGCGCCGGACCCCCGGCTGCCGATGGACGGCGTGGCATCCCTCCAGCCGTGCCTGCGGGGGCTGCCCGCGCTCAGCGCCTCGCCCGCCGTCACCTCCCCGCACGTCCTGCACGGCATCGCGTCGCGCGAGACCTACGTGCACGGCGGGTGCGCCGCCGACGTGTGGTGCGCGGTGACCGCCCTGCACGACCTGGTCCCGGCCCTCCGCGGCCTGCGGACGGACTTCCAGGGCTCCAGCTTCGGCGGCGGCATCGGCGCGCTCGCGCTGCCGTGGGACGAGCGTTTCGCCACCGGGCAGTTGACCGTGCCCAGCTTCGGCGACCATCCCCTGCGGGTCGGCCTGGAGTGCCGGGGCAGCGGCGCGCAGGTCCGTGAGCGATGGCTGGCGGACCCGTCGGTGCTGGAGGTCCTCGGCTACTTCGACGCGGCCACGGCCGCCCGCCGTCTGCGCATCCCGGTGCACGTCGCCGCGGCGCTCCTGGACCCGGCGGTGCCGCCGCCCGGCCAGTTCGCGGTCTTCAACTGCCTGGCAGGAACCAAGGAGTTGCACGTCATGCCGTTCGGCCACTGGCCCGACCACCCCGACCACCAGGCCGTCCAGGACTGGCTGCACACCGCCATGCGCGCGTTCTTCGCCCGGCCCTGACCCGATCCCGACCTCGCCGCCGCCGCCTGAGCCTGCCCGGGTCGGGTCGGGTCACAGCCAGCCGCGGCGCATCGCCTGGGTGCCGGCCTGGAAGCGGCTGGTGGCGCCGAGCCGGTGGATCAGATGGGCCACCCGGCGCCGGAAGGTGCGCTGGCTGAGGTCGAGTTGGCGGGCGATCGCCTCGTCCTTCAAGCCGGCGTTCAGCAACTGCAGCAGCGCCCGGTCCTCGGGGGAGATCTCCGGATCGGCCGGGTCGGCCGGGTCGGTCGGGTCGGTCGGCCCGGGCGGCTCGGTGGCGGCGAAGACAGGGGTGGCCATGGCCCAGTGCGCTTCGAAGAGTTCCACCAGCGCGTCGCTGAGTCCGGAGCGGCGGACGTACGCCGCAGTGGTGCGCCGCCCCTCGTCGGAGCCGGTGAGGGGCAGGATCGCCTCGCGCCGGTCCACCACGATCAACTTGGTCGGTACGCGGGGCAGTACCCGCGCCTGCTCGCCGAGCCGGACCATCTCGCGCAGCGTCTCCGCCCGTGCGGGAATCGCGAGCACTTCGGTGGCGTAGGCGGCCCGTACGCTCACGCCGCGCGCGAGCGCGTCCCGTTCGGACGGGGACGTGGTGCCGTTCGAGGAGACGTAGGGCGGCGCGTCGAAGGCGAGGATCTCGTGCTCCGCGCTGGTGACGAGGAGTTCGACCCGCCGGGTGACCTCGTTGGGTCCCTCGATGACCTCCACGAGGAGCCGCGGGTCGGAGCGCAGGTTGCGTTCGTGGTAGTCGGCGGCGTACGCCTCCACCGAGGCGGCGACCCGCTCCAGTTCGCGCTGGCGCGAGCGGATCAGCCCGGTCAGGCCGGTGCGGGGGTCGACCGGCCGGTAGCGTGCCGGCCGCCCTTGGTGGTACTGGGCGAGCCCGGCCGTCACCAGGCCGTCGAGCACCTGGCGGGCACGCGCGGGTGCCAGATCGAGGATGCCGGCCAGATGGCCCGCGGTGAGCTGCTCCTCGTGCAGCAGCACCCCGTAGGCCCGCTCGGTGACTTCGTCCAGCCCGACCGGCTCCAACATCGCGACCCCTTTCTTCCCATTGCCCGGAAAAGCCCGGCCGGTAGCTGGCCTTGTGCGGCCAACGGCCACAGCAGGCCACCCGGATCGCTCCCACCACCGGCTGATGGCTGGAAAGGTACAGCCACCCCCTCTCGCGGTGACAAAGGAGTGACGGATCTCGATGAGACCCGCAGGCCAAGCCCTACGCGGCGGCGCGACAGCCGCTGTCCTGGCGGTAGCCACAGCGCTGCTGTCCGCACCGGCGGCACACGCCGCCCCGGTCGCACCCAAGCCCGTGCGTTTGAACGCCAAGCAGCTGGCGAAGCTCAGCGCGAAGTACATCCAGCGCGCCGACGGCACCTCCGGGTTCGTCGCCGCGGCGGCTTCGGGTGACGCGTCGTCCACCGGGACGACCGCCGCCCCCTCGACGTCAGCACCCTCCACGTCGACGCCCTCCACGTCAGCACCCTCGACCTCGGCCGCGCCCTCCACGACGGGCATCGACCAGTCCACGACGTGGGAGAGCGCGCGCGGCTCCGTCTCCACACTGGCGCTCCAGGGCACCCAGGACTGGGTCGCGCTGTCCTCCGGCGGCTCCATCACCCGGTACGACGCCCAGGGCGACCCCGTCTGGCAGAAGAGCACCAGCTCGCTGTACGACGACTGGCAGGTGAAGCCGGTCAACGCCTACCAGCCCCAGGTGTTCAACGCGGTGATGTCCGAGGGCTACGACCCCTACTCGCCGGGGTCCTCCGGCCGGCACCCCTTCGCCCAGGCGGACTTCAACGGTGACGGCGTGGCGGACATCGCGGTCGCCTACTCCGTGGGCCAGTACCCGTCACGGCCGTTCACCTCGCCCGGCTCCGACCTGCCGTCCGGCACGTTCGTCAACGTGCTCGACGGCCGGACCGGCCGGATGCTGTGGCACCAGCTCCTGCCGGGCTACGTCGGCTCGCTCCTGGTACAGGACGGCAAGCTGGTCGTCGCCGACACCACGGGCCCCGACTGGGGCGACGACCCGGTGGCCACCCAGGGCGACAGCCGCAGCTCGCTGCTCGCCTACTCCTTCACGGCGAAGAAGAGCGGCGACGTCACCGCCAAGAAGGCGTGGACGTACAGCACCGGCGCGCCCTGGGCCGAATGGACGGACGTCGAACCGCTCAACGACGGCCGGATCACGGTCGGTTGGACGGACACGCCCTTCGGCCTCGGCAACCCCCGGCCGGCCGCCGGCCACGTCCTGGTCGTGAGCACCGCCGGCGGCAAGGCCCTGGTCGACACCAAGACGCCGGGCTACCCCCGTATCCTCCAGCAGGACCCGGGTTCTGACCGGGTGCTGGTCGCCGAGCAGAACGACCCCTACGACGCGGTGCGTTGGGACCTGACGGCGGTCGACGCGCAGACCGGCGCGCGGACCGTGCTGGCCTCGCGGGAGAACACCATCCCCGAGGACTTCGTCGTCAACGGCCAGGCGCACGGCAAGCAGGCGCGCTACGCGGTGGCGGAACTCGGCATCAACGCCGACCTGTCCGACGGGCAGAGCACGATCTCCGGCTGGGACGGCAACGGCGACACCGTCTGGACCCACCAGACCAGCAGCACCGTCGGCAACCCCAACGCGCCCACGCTGTCACTGACGTACGACCCGTCCGGCCACGGCCAGGTCTACGCCGCGGTCGCCGACAACGTTGCCGACAGCGCCACCGAGCCGGAGGGCGTCTACAACACCCAACTGCTCGCCCTGGACGCGCGCAACGGCTCCCTGGCATGGCGCCGCGACGGCGACGTGACCGGCGACCAGGTCACCCCCTACCAGGGCGGCCTGCTCAGCGTCGGCCTGGACCTCAACGCCTGGACGCTGAAGAAGAGCAACGGCAAGGCCACCGACCTGCCGCTGTTCAGCGAGAACTACTCGGCCGCGTCCGTCGACGTCAACGGCGACGGGGTGAAGGACCTGATAGTCGGCGGCCAGAGCCACGGCGTCTTCGCCCTGGACGGCCGCTCGTTGAAGAACACCGCCCCGACCGTCCTGTGGCACTCCGCCGTCAGCGCGGCCGTCCACCAGATCCAGGTGGCGAACGTCGTCGACAAGCACGGCAGGACCGCGCCGCGCGTGCTCGCCGCCACCTCCCACGGCTTCGCCGTGCTCGACCCGGCCACCGGCAAGGTCGGTGCCGACGTCACCACCGGCGCCTTCCAGTACGGCCTGGCCGTCACCAAGGGCGAGATCGTCGCCACCGGTGCGAGCGACGTGGCCGCCTACACCGCGGACGGTTCCCGGATGTGGGACTACCGCCCGGCCGGCGTCGGCAGCAAGCAGGTCGTCTACTCCACTCCCGTCACCGACGGCCAGGGCCGGCTGTTCCTGGAGTACGGCGGCACCCGGTCCGGCTTCGACACCGGCGCCACCGACCCCGCCCCGACCGGCGTCGCCCTGAACGCCACCACCGGTACGCAGATGTGGAGCGAGCAGCCCAGCAACGCCGACGTCGCCTCCGCCGCCTGGATCGAGCAGCAGGCCGGCGCCTTCGCCAGTACGGCGATCCCCGGCGCCGGCGGCGACGGAGTCGCCTTCGCCTTCGGCGGCGACCAGCCCTCGACCGGCGAGCACCGCACGCAGTTCGTGGACGGAGCCACGGGCAAGGTGCTCGCCGAGCACGACACCGTAGGCGCCAACACCTTCCAGGGCTTCGCCGCCTCGCAGAAGTACGGCCTGATCGAGTTGCACGCCTTCCAGATGACCGTCTACCCCGCGGACGGCGGCGACCCGTTCAACATCGGCACGCTCCCCAACAACCAGCAGGGCATCTTCGCCACCACCACCGGCGGCAAGGAGACCTTCGTCGGCGCCGTCGGCGGACTGGAGCAGTACGACCAGCCGTTCTCGAGGACCGACGACTACCTCACCAGCACCAGTGAGGCCTTCTCGCTCTACGCCGGCACCGCCGTCGCGGTGGACCTGACCGGCGGCAAGGCCACCGACATCGTCGGCCTGCCGTACGACGACGCCGCCTTCGACCTCAACGAGAACACCGGCGGGTACGGCGCCAACATGGTCGCGGTGGACAACTACCCGCACGGTGTGACGGTCCAGCAGGTCACCGACACCCCGCAGCCGGCGACCGCCGCCACCCGTTCCGTCCAGCCGCGAAGCGACCAGGCCCCCGAGGGCCAGGCCGCGAAGGACCTGGCCGCGAAGCAGAAGGGCGAGCGGAGCACCGGCGCCTCGACCCTCGCGCCGTTCACCGGCGCGACCCTGCCGACCACGGGCACCATCGCCCCGCAGGTGAAGATCAAGTCGACCGTCGCGGCCACCGCCGACGACACCGACCAGCCCACCCGCGGCTACACCCCGCAGCAGATCCAGGCCCGCCTGGGCCTGACCGGGGACGGCACCGGCCAGACCGTCGCCATCGTCGACGCCTACGACTATCCGACCGCGAAGGACGACCTGAACCACTTCGCCGACCACTTCGGCCTGCCGCAGACCTGCGACAGCGTCCCGGCCGGCACGGACTGCTTCGACTTCCAGCAGGTCTACGCCGACGGCACCAAGCCCGCCGTCGACGCCAACTGGAACGAGGAGGAGGCCCTCGACATCGAGTGGGCGCACTCCGTCGCCCCGCACGCCAAGATCGTGCTGGTCGAGGCGGCCGACGCCTCCGCCGCCGGCCTCTACCAGGGCGTGGACAAGGCCGCCTCGCTGCACCCGGCCGCCGTCAGCAACAGCTGGGGCATGCCGGAGTTCTCCGAGGAGTCCTTCTACGACGGCCACTGCGCGCTCGCCGACTCGGTCTGCGTGCAGTCCACCGGTGACGCCGGCTACCCGGCCGGCTACTCCAGCACCAACCCGAACGCGCTCGCCATCGGCGGCACCAGCCTCCGACTGGACGCCTCCGGAACCACGTTGGGCGAGACCGCCTGGTCCTCGACCGGTGGCGGCCTGAGCTACTTCGAGAAGCGCCCCGCCTACCAGAAGGGCGTGCAGAGCTCGAAGTTCCGTGCCACCCCGGACGTCAGCTTCGTCGCCGACCCCAACACCGGCGTGGCCGTCTACACCTCCGCCGGAGGAACCCCTGTGTGGATGGAGGTCGGGGGTACCAGCCTGTCCGCCCCGTCCTGGGCCGCCCTGATCAGCGCGGCAGACCAGCTCCGGACCCAGGCCGGCAAGGCACCGCTGGCCGCCGCCGGCCCGCACGGTGACACCGCCCACACCGACGTGTACGCCCTGGGCCCCAAGCTCAACGACGTCACCTCGGGCTCCAACGGCCTGTGCGGCACCGAGTGCACCGCGGGCCCCGGGTACGACACCGTCACCGGCCTCGGCTCCCCCCTGGCCGGAGTGGACACCGCACTCGCCGCCCTGAAGTGACCTCCGGTCAGGCCGCCCCCGTACAGACGGCCTGACCGGACGCTCCGGGGCAGGACGCCCGGAGGGGGGACATCCGGCCCCGGAGCACCACCGGAACCTGTGCCCCGCTGCCACCGGCAGCGGGGCACAGTGCCGTCCGACCGTGCGCACGAGCCCCAACAGGTCCCCGCTCCGTGCCGGGGAATCACGGGGGTCGCCCGCGCCCCGGAAGCAGGCGGGCCGCGCACGGTGGTCCGTGCGCGGCCCGTCCGGGGTCCTTCGTCAGTCCCCGAGGTCGCTCAGGAACTTGTCGGTGTACTCGAGCGGTGTCGTGCTGGAGAGGGAGTTGCAGGTGGGAGACGCGTACGTGTCCGAACAGGGCGTGTCCCGGTCCAGTGACCAGTAGTGCAGCCCGGCCAGGCCGTTGCTGACCACGTACGACGTCAGCGTGTCGGCGTCCGCGGGGGTGAAGATCTCGCTGGTGGCGTCGTTCATGCCGATCATCGGGGTGACGGCGATCTTGCTCGCCGGGACCCCGTAGGTGTGCTCGAGGTTCTGCACCGCCTGGATCGCCGACTGCGCCATCTCGCAGCTGCCGGAGGAGACGACACACACGCTGCTGGACGCGTTGCCGTAGTCCATGGTCATCAGGTTGATGACGTACTTCTGCAGGCTGGAGCCGAGCACCGCCTTGACGACCTCGTCGCCGAGCGAGTTCACGCCGCTGTAGCTGCCGTCGGACGCGCCCAGCGTGGCGAGGGTGAACGAGAACTGGAGGTTCGGGTACTGCGCCTGTGCTCCGGCCGCCGCGGCGACCAGGTTCTGGATGTCCGACGCGCTCTGGCCGCTTTCGATGTCGAAGTCGACGCCGACCAGGTTCGGGCCGGCGTAGCGGGCGATGAACGACTCCATGCCCGCCGTCGAGCCGCACGTGAAGGTTCCGCCCGCACCGCCGGTGGACAGGACGTAGTCCAGGTTGGCGGACTGGAGTTGCGGCACGTTCTCGGCGGCCCAGTCGGCGCCCGAGACACCGCCCCAGTTCTCGCTGCCGCACGCGCCGGTGGCGAACGCGACCGTGAGCGCGGGCAGCTTCGGAAGGTACTGCGACACCAGGCTGCCGGAGCCCACCACCGGCAGGTCGGACCCGGTCACGGCCGACTGCATCTGGTAGGTGTTCCAGTTCATGTTGATGGTGACGTCCTTGTACGGGCTGAAGAGCAGCCCGCTGACCGAACCCGATCCGGTCCCGGGGCCGGTACCTCCCCCGCCTCCTGACGATCCGCCGGTACACGCGCCGTTGGACGTCCACGGCTGTCCGCTGCCGCTTCCGCCGTTGCTGGTCGCCGGGTCGTTGCCCTGGGTCCAGTAATTGGCGGTGTAATTGGCCCCGTTCTCGCTCACCTGCTGGCCGGCGGTGTAGGCGGTGCCGGAACTCCACGCCGCGGCGCAGGTGGTGGCTGCCTGCGCGGTGGGCGCCTGCGCGGCGGGTGCCTGGGCGGTGGGCGCCTGGGCCAAGGGCGCCGCGGCCACCGCGAAGGCCGTGCCGCCGACAGTCAGCCCGAGTGCCGAGCCGGTGATGAGTGCAATGCGTAGAAGCTGTCTTCCGACTCGCATGGAATCCTCCAGGAGTGAGAGGCGCTCTTGCGGAGTGGTCCGGTCCTGACCGTCGAGCAGATTGGTCAAGACCAACTTGTACGGGCGGCGAGTGGGCCGGTCAACCCTTCAACAAAGTTGCATAATTAGTTTTGCCAGATCGGGGTGTGCAGCCTTTCGGGAACAGGTCCGCCGCAAAATTCACCATCTTTCGTGATAGGCCGCCGAGAGTCGGTGGAGATACTGGTCGTGAATGGTGGAGGTTGTGGAAAACCACGTCCTCGACCATTGATCGCGGCCCATTCCGGCGCGGTGCGCGCGTGAAGGTGTCTCCGCGGACGCACCCGGGTCGGAGCCCCGCGGAGGCTGCCGTGTGCCGCCCGGATCGGCCGGTTGTGGCCGCTGCCCGTGTCGAGGGGTGGCAGGGGGTGGAGAGGCGATGTCCACCCGGGGTTCCACCCGTGGGTTGAGGGCGCGGGGGCCGTCGGAGCGGATGCTCGGTGCCATGACAACCACTGACTGGGTCATCGACATCGTTCTGGTTCTGATCGTCTTCCGGCAGATGCGGGAGGAGCGGCTGACGGTGCGGACCGTGCTGTTGCCGCTGGGCATCATCGGCTGGGCGGCGTCCACCTACCTGCACCACATCCCCACGGCGGGGAACGACCTGCTGCTGGCGGGTGTGTTCGCCGGCGTGGGTGTCGTCTTCGGTCTTCTCGGCGGTCTGCTCACCCGTGTCCGGCTGGCCGACGGTCACGTGCGGATTCGTGCTTCGGTGGGTGCGGCCGCCTTGTGGGTGGTCAGCATGGGGTTCCGGCTCGGGTTCGCCGTGTGGTCCTCGCACCCTTCCGGCGCGGTCCACGTCGCCCACTTCTCGGCGGCTCACGACATCACCAGCGGTCAGGCGTGGGTGGTGGCGCTCATCCTGATGGCGTTCGGTGAGGTCGTGGTCCGGCTGGGCACCATCGTGGTCCGCGGGCAGCTGCTGCTCGGCCGTGCGAAGCGGGACGGCTCGGCCGTCTCGGCCGAGCAGTCCCGGCCCGTCGCGTACGTCTGACCGTGACAGCGGCCACCGTGCCCGTGGATGCCCCGGCCCGCGGCCCACGCCGCCCGCCGGGGCATCCACCCTCGCGTACGGCCTGGTCGCGGTCCGGGCGCGGATGTTCCGGTCGTCCGCGTGTGCCGCGGGCCGCGGGCCCGTCCCGTCTTCGTGCCGCCGGAATCTTCACGAAGCTATGGCGGATGACGGCTCCGGTGTCCTCTTGGAACGGTTGTCGGCCGGCAATCCGCCGCACATCGCGGCAGACCAGTAGCGACGAGGTCGATCCGCCCAAAGACACCGGGCGGAGTGGAAAAGCCCCCCAACAGCGCTTCTCCGCAGCCGTTTTCCTTGCCTTGCGACACGCCAATGGCACGCGGCTCGCGAAATGGTCTACGCAACAACAAAGCCCCAGGTCATTGACCCGGGGCTCTTTCTTTACGGAGCGGATGACGGTAATCGAACCCGCGCTCAGAGCTTGGGAATCATGGGGGCCTTGTCGGCGTCCGTGCTGGTGGGCGAGACGTACGGCCCGAGGTGCCGGCAGGGCCCCGGCCGTTGACACCTGCGGCTGACCGAGCCGTACCGCTCTGCCTGGTGCGGATGTGCGGCGGTGGTGCGGTGTGACGCTCGCGCCCTTGCGGTCATGGAGCCGCTGCGTCGAACCCGCGCGTTTACTCGCTTTGCGAGGTGGCCGGGAGCGGTGGGCCTTCGCACGACCGTACTCTGTGCGGTGGGGAGTTGCCGGTCGCTCCCGCCCGTTCGGTGCCCCAAATGTCGCTTTCTCTGCTGTTGGTTCAGGGCCGGTCCGCCCACCCGAAAACCCGCAGGTCAGTAAGACTGCTCCCCGCACCCACGGGGATGGACCCGGGGCCGCCACCACGCTGACGGTGACGGTGCACTGCTCCCCGCACCCGCGGGGATGGACCGAACGCCAAGCGGCTCGCCGACGCGACGAATCCCGCTCCCCGCGCCCGCGGGGATGGGTATCCCAGGCCGGCATGCTGCCGGACGTCACTCCAACTGCCCCCCGCGTCTGCTGGGGATGAGTCTTACGCGTCCGCTCAGGCTGCGTCCGCCTCGGTTTGGCCGAGCTCCAGTGTCAGTTCGGCGAGCGGTGCGAGTGACTCGGGGGCGACGCGGGGAAGGAGGGGGATGGTCGATGCCCAGCTGTCGGTGGTGAGCAGTTTCAGAACGAGCGCACGAGCGGCTGCTTCGTCGTGGGTGCTTCGGTCGCGCCCGGCGTGGGCGAGTGCGAGGTGGAGACGTATCGAGGCGTCTACGGACGCGGGGTCGACGGACAGAGTGACCTCGGCGCCCGCCAGATGAGTGGCGACCGCACCCAGTGCGGACGAGCGCATCTCCGACGTTGTCGCTGCCTCGGCGATCCGCATGGCGTCGTCCAGATCACCTTCCACTGCTTTGAGCAAGGCCATTTCGGCGTAGGGAAGCTGATCACGCGGGAGCGTGGGCACCCACCCGTGCACCGCCTCGGCCACGTCGGCCGTATCGGGTACGCAGTGGAGGCGTTCCAGGAGCGCGAGGAGTACTGCGGACGGCGGGTGCCATTGCTGGCGGGGTCCGCTTACGAAGGCAGAGGCGCGGCCCAGCAGTTCGCGTATATGCGGCCCGGGCCCACGGATGTCCGGGGAAGCGAGTAGCAGTCCGGCCAGTTGGGGGAGAGGGGCGAGCGGGCTGCCGTGAGTCAGTCGGAGCTCCACCGCCTGGGCTATCGGCTCGATGAGTCGGGCGGCTGCCTCGGGGTCTCGATGGGCGAGGCCGGCGGCTACCGCCGTCAGCGACTGGCGGAACTGGGCCTGGCGGGCCCCGGCTCTCATGGCGTCCGCCGGATCAGTACGCGTCGCCATCTCCTCGGCGGCGTCGACTTCCCCGGCGTGGGCCAGGGCTTGGGCGGTGATGCCCCGCAGGACCGGATCGTGCGAATCACCGGCGAGTTGTGCTGCGGCCTGTGCGTAACGGCGTGCCTCGACCTCGTAGCCGCCTTGTGCTGCGCCGATCGAGAGAGCGGCCAAGTGACGGCATTCGTACGTAGCTCGGTGAGCAGCACTGATCAACTGCTCCGCCGACGTGAACTCCCCAACCACACCGAGCCCTTGAAGCAGTGCGGCCGTCCAACGCCTTTCGGATGCGGCTGGCGTTGTCCGTGTGGGCAGGCGACGGAGCGCCTCCTCAAGTCGCTCGCGGCCGAGGAGGAGGTCGCCGTGTTGCACCAGCAGTCGGGCTTGTCGCAGCAGCGCGACGTGTCGCGGTGTTTGGGGATCACGCTCGTGCTGATCGGCCAGAGTTCCCTGGTGACTCTCTTCGGCGCGCGGCTCCAGACCGGGAAGCTTCAGTTCAGCGCGTTCCGCGAGGTCGTCGCCGAGCAGGCCTGAGCGCAGCATCTCCCGATGAGTCGACACCAGTTTCGCGAGCTCGGCGGGCATCTCCAGGAAGGTCGGCATGTCGTTCGCGGCCTGGCTGAGCCGCTCCAGCGTGGTGGACACATCGCGTCGAAGGTGTGCCTGGTCGGTGGGGGAGAGGGCACCAGGGCCGGCCAGAGCCGCGGCCAGCCGGTCCATCGCTCTCCTCGCAAACCGGATCGCCACCGCCCTGCTTCCCTTCAGCGCGGAGACAGCGACGGCGAGTACGTCCACAGCGACCAGTCCGTCAGTCGGGTCCAACTCGTCGCAAATCGCGATGATGCGCCGTCGAGCGTCCTTGCCACGGGACGGCATCCTTCGGGCGATCGTCGCCCAGATGTCCACGGCGGCGGCCTTCGCCCGAGCGTCGCCCGCACCCAGGTCGTCCGCCCGCGCCTCGACCACCTTCACCCACTCCTGGTCATCGTCACCACTCGCCGGCAGCACGCTGGTCGCCGTGACGAGGGTCTCGATGTCGGCCGCGCCGCTGAGGATGACGGCTCGGAGCAGTCCGAACGCGCCAGTGGTCTCGCCCCGTGCGTGCAATTCGCGCGCTGCCACGGCGATCTCCGCATAGACGTCCGCATCCTGGGCCGGGATGGGAAACGTTCGGTCGGCACGGTCCAGCAACGCCACCGCCTCCTGCGCGAGCGCGGCAGCTCCTTCCCCCGGCCCTCTTTCACACACCACCACCGCCGTCCGGGCCAGCGCAGCCGCTTGGACCACCGGGCCCGGCATCATCCGTGCGAGCGCGCGGGCACGGTTGACGTCACCGAGTTCTCCGTACAGCAGCAGTGCGTCGAGCGGGACTTCAAGGGACCGGTCCGTCAAACACGCCCGAGAAGCGGCGAGCCGTACGGCCGTTGCGACTTGTCCGGTGCCAACGTCGCGCCTGTCGGCGCTCGGCAGCTCCGCACCAAGTGCGTCCAACTGCGCGAGTACGACGTCATGACCCGCCGAAGCCGCCAGCAGCCTCTGCCGATGTGGGTCGAGTACGTACTCGCGCCGGCGGTCGGGATCGTCCAGCAGGCGGACGTAGCGCTGGAGCACATACGGCGGCGTCGACTCCGGCCAGTCGGCGGAGCGCCAGCGTTCTGCCCATGCGTGGAACTGTGCCGCGCGGCGCGCGACGCCGGCCGTCCCGAGTGTCTGGCGGACAGATCGCAGGATGTCGGCGTGACTGAGGGCGTACGTTTCCGTCACCGGGTCGTCCAGCACGACGCAGCGACCCTCCGCGCTGTGGATGAGACGCTCGACCTCGCTGACCGGAGCGTCGGCCAGCTCGGCAAGCTCCGCTATGCGCAAGCCCCCGCCCGACACCGCGAGCAACTCCATGACGGCGCTACCCAGGGGATGCGCCCGCAACCGGTCCGCATCGGCCCACGAGCTTGCTCCGATTGCGACGGCACGGGGTGAGGGGCTGAGCGTGCGGTAGTACGCGCGCCGGCGCAGTGGATGGTCGACCGGTAAGTCTCCGGAAGGCGGCCTGCTCCATCGTGTCGACACGATGATCCGCAGATCGGGGCCGGGATGGGCGGGCAGCAGCGCGGCGATGCTTCCGCCGGGTGCGACGCTGTATGCCTCGTCGCCGTCCGCCGCCGCATCGTCCTCGGCCGAGGCCTGGTCGGTCCATGCCGTGTCTTCGTCGAGTCCGTCGACGACGAGCAGCAGTTTCTTCTTGTGGGCTGCGCTATTCGCGGCTGCCCTGTCCAGGAGACGCGCCCAGCCTTTGGCGTCACGGGGCAACTCTTCTTGTAGGGAGTCACGTTGATGGCTGAGGAGGTTGCGAAGCTGCTGTCCCACCACGGCGGTGAAATCGGCGCGGGTGTTCGTGCCGTGGGTAAGGGAGACGAAGAAGCTCAAGACATCGAGGCTGCGCTCCGGCCTCTTCACGTAGTCAGCCAGCAGTGCCGTCTTGCCGACCGGGCGTTCCGACTGCCAGCACAGGTACGACGGTGCGGTTGGACCGGAGGCCCGGATGAAGGTGTGCATCACGGCGCGTTCGTCCTCCCGTCCCACCAGGGCATCTGCAACTCGCAGCTCAGGCAGATGCGTTTGGACAAGACGCATCTTCGGGTTCGGGTCGGGCGATTCATGGCCGTGCCCTCGTCTCCTGCCCTTGTCCTGCTGCTCCGAGCTGTGCCCTCGGCTCTGGGCGCTCTCCCGCTGCGCCGCCCGTAGCACCTTCTCCCAGTCGGCGTCGTCGTAGGCACCATGGTCTCCGTGTGCTTCGGCGGTCTTCCGTAAGTTCTTGATCAGTTCGACGAAGGCAGGCTCAAGCCTCGCTGACGGGGCGGAGTCGCCGTCACGCCACCTCTGGAGGGTGCGCACTGTGAGGAGGCCATCGGGGACAGCCGCGCTGGCGTCGGACAGGCTCAGCTTCGACGCCTCCAACAACTTCGCAGTCATCGCGCCGAGTTGCCTGCGGGCCGTGTCCCCGCCGTCGTCCGACTCCATCACGCGCCTCCGTCTTCTGTAAATGGCAAAGAAAATAGGTCTTGTTCGTTCAGCTGACCTGCGGCTATGTCGACGACCGCCGGGGAGCCGTATGCGCGGCAACATCTGGCCGTCGCAAGCTTCGTCCATCGACCGAGAGGCCCCCGTGGTCTCCGACGGAAGGACTCTCGCTGTGTCCGCGCTCTACGGACTGTTCCACGATGCCGCCGCTTTGACGGCAACTGCCAGTTTTCTCTACGGAGGGATTCTGGCCGCCGTCGCCCTCACCTCGGTACTGGCCCGCACCTCCGAGCGCCGCCGTGACGCCCGCTCGACCCTGGCCATCCTCATGAAGATGCGCCGACCGAAGTAGCGGAACCCAACAGCCGAAGTGGCGCTGTTCGAGCCTCCCCGCGAGAGCGGGGTTGTCGGTCTGCCGTCCCGGATACGTCGGGCGGCAGACTAATGGCGAATCCCGTATCTCGCGCTGCTGCAACTGTTAGCGTTCCCGTCGTACCGCAGCGTCACCGCTTGGCCCGTCGGCTTTACCAGGAAGCGATACCCAGGCTTGCCCGAAGTGCTTATGGACGATCTCGCAGAGCAGCGGCCCCGCTGGGACCCCAGATACCAGCCGTGCATCCCGACGGTCACGCTCGACGGTGCCGTGGCTCATCACTCGCTGTGTGCCCTCCTCGCGGAGGCCGACGCGCTCAGCACCATCAACTGCACGACTCCGGGCGAGACCGTCGCCGTCATCGAGTACCTGATGGCCATCTGCTTCGCGTCGAAGACCTGCCCCTCGTCCGACGAGGAGTGGCGGGCGTGGAACGTCGCCGAGCACAGTCTCAGCGGTGCGTCCGACTGGCTGACCATCCAGCCGGACCAGGAGTGGGACCTGTTCAGTCCCGACGCCCCGCTCGGCCAGAACCGTAATCTCGCACCGGAGATGCCTGAAAGCGGCACCGGGCCAGCCCAGTTGGTGATCGAGCACGTCGGCGACTACAGCCAGCACTTCGACCATCACCACCTCGAACGAGGTGACACCCTGCCCGCCGCCGACGCGTTCCGCGCCATGCTCACGCAGCACGTGTACGCCCCGTACGGTCGTGCACGCATATCCGGCAAGAATCTCGGTGCCACTGTCACGAACCTGGCGGCCGGGCGGCTGTTGGGGCGGATTCGCGTCGTGGCCCTGGGCCGGACCCTGGGCGAGACACTGCGGCTCAACCTCTACCCGTCCGAGGGCACAGGCGAGTCCTTCAACACGTCGTGGACCAGCGGCTCCATCGAACGCCGGACTTTCGCGGTGAAGGCGAAGCCCAGGACACCGGAGAATTCCGCCGACCTACACAGCGCTCTCGGCCGGTCAGTGCTTCTGCACCCTGCTCGCGGAGCGCACGGTCAGGCCATGGTCGACCGTGTACTCATCGGCGCCGGCGAAGTCCTCGAACTCGACCCAGAACGCGATCTCCAGGACGCCGCGTACGTGGACACGACCGCCGGCCGCAAGCCGCTGCGGCCATCCCCCAGCAGAGCGCAGTGGCGAGACGCGCACGCGTTGTACGGCGCGGTGATGGAAGCCCCGACAGGTATGTACGCCCGTCTGCGAGCCTTGCCCCACGAGCGGAAAGGCCCCGGCGCTCCTTACCAGATGTGGGCGGTAGGACTCCTCGCCAACAAGACTCTGCCTGTTGCCTGGACGCAGGGCACCTATCCGTTCGCTCCTGCCCTGACCAGGCACCTGCACCGCGCCTCGTACCGCGGTTCCAAGATTGCCGAGTACATCGCCGACAGCCTCAGACGCGCGGCCGTGATCGCCTCGGAAACGGCGTATCCGGCCATGCGCGCAGCGGACGGCAGCGCGCAGTTGGCCCGCTTCGACGGCCGGTGGGAGTTCTGGCCTGCTGCCTCCGTGCCCTTCTACAGCCTGCTCGACGAGGTGATCGACGCGGGAGCGGTGGACGACGACGATCCGGTCTCGGCCCCTCTGGTCGACTACGCCTGCACCTTGATGAAGGCGGCGCGTGCCCACCTGGCCCACCGTCTCGACTCCCTGCCGCCCAACGACCGGGGAAACCGCGCGCGGGCCCGAGCCCAGCAGCGCTTCGAGGACGACATGAACAGCGACAAGGCGCCCGCCGAACTACGAGGGGAGACCGCACATGACTGAAGACAGCAGCGTCGACGATCCCCTCGCCCCTGGCGTCTTCCCGCACGACAGCGCGGCCCTGACCGCGTGGCTCACCACGCTCGTCCGCAATCGCGAGTACGGCACGCTCGCCGATCTGCGCCGCGCGAAGGAACCGACCAATGCCCACATCCGAGCCGGCTGGTACGGCGGCGACAAGCACCGCGAGATCTTCGAGAAGGTGGCCTTCCTCTTCGCGATCTACCACCAAGGCCGCCCGGTGCCCTCGTACGGCTACGGCAGTCTGGGCGCCGCGGCACGCCGGATCGGAGACGGTACGGGTCGCGGTCCGGACAACCCGGGGGCACAGCGCCTGCTGGACCGGGTGGTCGCCAGCCGCCGCATCCCCTGGCGTCACCTTCAGCACGCGATCACACGTCTCCGGTCGTGTGATCAGGCGCCGCCTTCCTGGGCCCAGCTCACCGAGGACCTGATCCGCTGGAACGACCGGAAGGCACGTATCGCCTACCAGTGGTCGGTCGAGTTTCACACTCCGGTCACGCGGAGTCGGGCAGCACAGACCAAACAGACGACCCGAAAGGACGCGACCACGTGACCGAGGCCCGACGAAGCCAGTTCCTTTCCCTGCACCTGCTGGAGACACTCGTCGCGGTACTGCCGGTAAGGGATGAAAACGGACAACCCAAAAGCCTCGTGTACGGCGGGGCTGAGCGGCACATGATCACCAGCCAAGCGCGCAGGCGCGCCGAGCGGGTCCACGCACGCATCCGCGCCAACGCCGGTCTCGGCGCTCTCGCCCACCGGAGCATGGGTATCAGGACGCGGGAGTGGGCGCTCCTCGCCGGTCAGGCACTGGAGTCCGAGCACGGCTGGGCCAAGGACGAAGCGCTCGTCACTGCGCGGGCGATCATCGAGGCCAGCGGTCTGAAGTTCGGCGACCCGAAGAAGAAGACCGTGGCCAACCTGACGAAGGTCCTGATCTTCGCGCCCGAGGACACGGGCGTGAGAATTGCCGCTCACATCGCCGAACACGCCGACGACCTCAGGGAATGGCGAGAGACTTACCTTCAGGCCCAAGCCCAGGCGGAGGCGGCGAAGAAGTCCCGACGCGGAGCCAAGCCGAAGGAAGACGCACTGCCGCCGGAGGAGCAGGGCCCGACGGAAGCCGCCGCTACGACGCTCCCGCCGCTGCCCAAAGCCACCCGCGACGCCGTCCTCCTCGCGATCGCCCCGCGCGACGCGGTCGACATCGCTCTCTACGGACGTTTCCTCGCCGAGATCGCCGACTCGCCGAACGTCGACGGGGCTGTACAGAGCAGCCACGCCTTCACCGTTCACGAGGCGGAGCAGATCGACGACTTCTACGCGGCGGCCGACGACGCGAAGCTCGACCGCAAGCGGAACGCCCTTAACTTCCTTGACGCCGCGGACGATGCCGGCGCAGGCATGACGGGATACCAGTCGCTCATCTCCGGAACCTTCTACCGGCACGCGGTCCTCGACCGCATCCAGCTCCGCACCAACCTGCGAGCGGCCGGAATGCCGGAGAGCGAGGCGGAGGAAGCCGCCGCGGACGCGGAGAAGGAATTCGTCAACGCCTTCGTGGAAGCATTCCCTGAGGCCAAGAAGAACTCCACCGCTTCCACGGGCTCACTGCCCGCCCTGGTCCTGGCCTTCGAAGGCGAACGCCCCTACAACTACGCGGCCGCCTTCCAACTCCCCGTCGACGAGGCACCCGTGAACGCCGGTGGTGAAGGTCCGGCGGGTCCGGCGGCCGTCCGCAGGCTCCTGCGCCACCACGCCTTCGTCAGCAAGCGCCGGGAGGATCTCCGTACGGCACGAGTCCTCACCTACGACCCTCAGGTCGACGAGGTCCTGAGGGAGCCGCAACTGTCCCTGTCCGCTGAGGTGGTGGAGAAGATCGAGGACCTCACGCCATGACCGAGACGCACGTCCTGCTCATCCGGCTGGCCGGGCCCGTGCAGTCCTGGGGGGTGGCCAGCCGGTTCGCGCGTCGCGACACCCACCCCCGTCCCACCAAGTCAGGTGTGATCGGCCTGTGTGCGGCGGCGCTCGGCCTGGATCGTGACACGCCACTGGGCGAGCTTGCGGCGACGCTGTTCGGCGTCCGCGCGGACCATCCCGGAGTTCCGCTGCGCGACTTCCACACCGTGGGCGGCGGAAAGTATCCGGTCCGGCCGCGCGACCTCGCCACCGACCACCGCCGGGCGGCGGCGATGGAAGCTGCCATGGGCGCCGTGGAGGACATACGTTCCGGCTCCGGCCATTCGACGGTTGAGCCCTTCGGGCGTCAAGCGTTGGAGAGCTGGTACGGGGCTCCCAAGAGGATTGCGGCCGATCCGGTTTCGGGAACCCTGGTGTCGGCGGAGGTTCGCCGCCATCCCATGGTCACCGAACGCTGGTATCTCGCCGACGCCACCTTCCTCGTCGGACTCCAGCACGCCGACCGCACGCTCCTTGAAGGAGTTGCCCACGCTCTGGAGCACCCCAAGCGCCTGCTCTGGCTCGGCCGCAAATCCTGCCCGCCGACTGGGCAGTTGGCTCTTGGCGTCGTATCGGGAGTCTTGAAGGACGTGTTCGAGACGAGGTCCCTTCTTCCCGCCGCCGGCGCGCCGTCCACTCCGTCGGCAGGCACCCGCACCTGGGCCTGGATCGAGAGCCCACAGCCGCTCCCCGGCGTCGGACCCGTCCAGGACCAGCCGGTACGGTTCGACGCGGACGGCCCCGAGCACGGCCTCCGATGGGAGACCCGTCACCGCATCACCATCGCCCCGCACGCCAGCGAATGGGACATCATCCCGTGACCACCACAACCCCCGGCGTCGGTCCCGGAGCGAGGTTCGTCACCACGCACACCTTGCTCACCCTGGACGCGCGGCACCCCTTCGTCACCAAATCCCTGCTCGACGCCCAGGACATGCATCGGACCGTCATGAGCGGCTTCCGGGGCTGGGTCGAAGAGGGCAGCAGCGACGCCCGCTCCCAGATGGGTGTCCTGTCGACGTGGACTGTCGACCTCCGGAAAGCACAGCTCTCCCTGGTCGTGCAGTCCGGCGTTCCCGGTGACTGGAGCCCCATTCCCCGAGCCGCACTTGCCGAGAAACCGCACACACTCACCATCGACCGCACCTTCCGCGTCGGCGAAGAACTCGCCTTCCGCACGGTCGTCAACCCCGTCCACAGCCGGCCCCAGCCCGACAGTTCGCCGTCTGCGAAGGTCCGCGGCACCCGTGTCGCCCACAACCGCCCTGACCACATCAAGACCTGGTTCACCCGCCGCCTCCAACCCCTCGGCGAGCCGGCCGTTGCCCCCGACGGAGTGACCCGCATCGGCGCCGACGTCGACACCGAGCGCCTGGGCCTCCGTGTCCTCCCGAAAATCTCCAGCACCACCGCGCACAAGGGCCTGCGCATCGCCCGCGCCGAAATCAAGGGAACTCTCACCATCACGGATTCCGAGGTGTTCGTCGCAGCCCTCACGCGCGGTATCGGCCACGCCCGCGCCTACAGTTGCGGGCTGATCCTGGTGCGATGAAGGGCCGCCACGGAAGGGACGAACCAGGCCATGGCGGTGCTGGGTGAGAGCGGCGCCGTCGTGGTCTGGGTCGGCGAGAAAGGCGTACGGTTCTACGCCGGCGGCCGGGCGTTGACCCGTTCTTCCGCGCTGGTCGAAGCCCAGGCGGTGGCCTGGGCGAACCAGCGCACCCGGCTGGATGTCGCGCGGGCCATGTACCGGCTGGGCTTTCCCGACGAGGACCCGGCCGGCTGCACGCGGCGCCAACTGCTGGGCCGCGAAGGCGACCGCGTCAAGCGCTGCTACGCGCGGGAGTCGGCTCGTACGGGGGTCCCGTGGCGCGGACGACGCTTTACCCCAGGCGACTTCGGCAGCGGTGACGCACCCAACCAGGCGATCACCGCTGCCGCTCAGTGCATGTACGGCATTGCCCAGACGGTGGTGGCCGCGTTGGGGTGTAGCCCGGGGCTCGGTTTCGTGCACTCGGGCCACGAGCTGTCCTTCGTCCTCGACGTGGCCGACTTCTACAAGACCGACATTGGCATCCCGCTCGCCTTCGAGGTCGCCGCGGAGGGCCCCGAGGACATCGGCCCTCGTACTCGGCGGGCGTTGCGCGACCGGATCAACAGCACCGGGCTGCTCGACCGGTGCGTGCGCGACATCCAGACCCTGCTCGCCCCGGCAGGCGTCGGCACGCGCGGCGACGGTGATCATGTGCCCCTGCTGTCCGACCGCGGCGCCGAGGTGGCGGCCGGCCGCAACTACGGTGACGCCGAAGGTGGTCAGGACGCCACCTCGGATGAGGACGCCATCTCGGCTCAGGACAGCAGCACGCAGGACGCCTTGGCGCGGGACGGTGTGATCTGGTGACGGTCGTTGTCCTCACACACTGCCCCCTCGGGCTGAGAGGCTTCCTCACCCGCTGGCTCCTGGAGATCTCCCCGGGCGTCTTCCTGGGCAACCCCTCCGCCCGCATACGCGACGCGCTGTGGGACGAGGTCCGCCAGTACGCCGGCAACGGCCGTGCGCTGCTCGCCTACGCGGACAACTCCGAGCAGAGATACTCCTTCAAGACCCACGACCACAAATGGCACCCGGTCGACCACGAGGGCCTGACCCTCATCTTCCGTCCGGCCGATCGCCCCTCGGGCCGCCGTGCCCCGGAGCACTCCTCCCCGGCCGTCGGCTGGAGCAAGGCGTCCAAGCGCCGCCGCTTCGGGAACCGGGCGCCGTAGTCCGCGGCCTGCGGGGACGGCCATCGGCCGGCGCTCCGCGTGCCGTACCGACCGGGGTACTGCGGACCCGGAATCTGCGCACCGCCGCTCCGACAGGGGCGCCCCTTCCGCCCGAGGGGTCGCAACCCAACGAGATTGTCCAACTGCTGCAAGAACCATGCGACTGGAACTTCCCCACCTACCTGACGATCAGTACACCCCGAACTGCCGCCCCTGCGTGCGGGATATCCACTCGTTCGCAGCGCAGCGGCAGGCGTGAGCAGCAGCCGGGAGCCACATCCAGCGCGGAGCCCCGATGGGGCACCAGGAATGCCGCAGGGCGTCCGCGTAGCCTGTCACGTGGACAACTGAGTCCGTGTGGTCCCTTTTATCCCGTGTGTGCTTTTCTCTCATCCTTGCTGAAACAAGCGCCGCCCCTTGATAAAACCGCAGCTCACAGAGACCGCTCCCCGCCCCCGCGGGGATGGACCAGACATCGGCGAGCGCCTGGCGGCCGCCGGACACCGCTCCCCGCCCCCGCGGGGATGGACCCGCCAGGACGCGTTCGAGACCGCGGTGAAGACACCGCTCCTCGCGCCCGCGGGGATGGACCCAGGACGTGGAGCGTGGGCTGCACGGGTTGGTGTAATGCCACGCCCGCCAATCTGATGAAGATCGCCGACGCTCTGCATTGCCCGGTCGTGGTCCTGGAACGCAAGCGTGGGTTCAACGCGGCCGACGTCCGTGGTTGACGTCGCTCACGCTGGCGGGGTCCCGATTGGGCGGGTGTGCCGCCGGTTGCTCGGTGGGTGCAGGCCGAGTCCGGCGGGTGCCAGCGGTGCTGCGGGACATCGCGGCTCGGGCCAGCGGGCTCGGTGCGGAGCGTTGGGCCAGGCGGTGGAGGCGCCAGGTGAGGACTTGGGCGGGTGAGCGGGCGTCGGTGAGGGCGCGTTGGTCGGCGGCCAGTTGAAGGAGCCGGCTGGGGTCGTGGCCGGCGGTTTCGGCGTCGGTGAGGGTGGTGGCCAGGCAGGGTCGGACAGGATCTGTTCGGCGTGGGTGGGGATGGTCTGGTGTATGCGCTGGGCGTGGCGATCTGCGGCCGGCTGTGCAGGGGCGCGGTGGGTGAGGGCGGCCAGTGGTGTAGCGGCGGCGACGCTTCGGTGGGCGGCGCCGGCGGCCGCGGCACTGCTGGCGTTGGCGGTCGTGGTGGCGGGCGGAGTGCCAGCGCTGGATGGTGATCACGGCGAGGATCGCGGCGTCCAGGAACATCGCGAGGCCGGTGCCGTCGCTGGTGGCGGGCTGGCGGGCGATGGTGCGGATGGCTCCTCGCAGGGCGCGGGCGTGGTGATGGTCGGCGGCGGTGCGGGTAGCGGCTGGCGCGTTCGAAGGCGAGGGCTGCTTGGCGGAGTTGGGGTCGCAGGTTGGCTGGGGTGTGGAGGGGGAGGGCGTCGAGGGCTTCGGCGAAGGCAGCGATGTGGGCTTGGGAGGCGGAGTCGTCGGTGCCGTCCAGCTGGTGGGGGATACGTTCCGCGGCGGCGATGGCCTGGGTCCACGGGTCGGTTCGACGGATGCCTGGGCCCGCGGCGGTGGTGGGTGCGGCGTCGGTGAGGCGGTCGCGGATCTGGAGGTAGGACAACCCGGGGGCGAGGGTGGAGTTGGAGAACCACATGGGCTCGCCGGCGGCGTTGGCGCGCTTTCGGAGGGCACAGGTCGATTCAGGGGCGAGGCTGCCTGGTACTGCTTCTCGCTGCACATCATCTGATCGTGAACGGCCAGGCGGGGAAGCCAAGGCCGACTGTCAGCATGGCCGCATAGGATCACCGCTTCCTTGAAGTCGATGCGTTGACAGGAGGGCATGGTGAGCTTTGACCTCGCAGTGTGGAGCGAGGAACTCCGCCCATCCCGTGCTGCGGCAGAGCAGACGCTTCGGCGACTGTGCGCGGGCGAGGCTGAGGTCGTCATGCCGGTCGAGGCGGTGCGGGGTTTCCACGCCGCACTGGTAGCCGAGTTCCCGGAGGCCGATGGCATCACGGACGAGGCGTCGCCGTGGTCGGCGGGTCTGGATGTCGGTGACGGCTTCGTTCTGATGCCGGTCCAATGGAGCCGGGCGGGAGAGGTGGCCACCCGGGTTGTCGAACTGGCCGGGGAGCATGGGTTGGTCTGCTTCGACCCGCAGGCCGGCGTTGTGCACCTCCCCCCTTCTCTCCGGGCCGCAGGAGCGTTGGAACTGCAATCATGTGTCGGCCTGCCGGTCAGCGACCCGGACCCGGAGACCGTCGAGCGGGCTGTGCGCAGGCTGTCGGCGGAGAACTGGTTCGTGATCCTTGAAGACCCAGCAGGACGATATGTACAGGTCGGAATAGGCGCTCATGCGGGAGTCGCTGCGGGGGGCCACGCGGTCGAGTTCCGGGATGACTCGTCCGGACGGCACTACCGCTGCGTGCTCCAGGAGCGTGAGCGGGCTTTGAGCGTTTTCGCGGCCTTCACGCGCGATTCGGCGACCCGACCGGATGGGATTGCGTGGGAGAAGCTGACGTTGTGAGCGTTGTCGGAAGCGGTACCAGCCCGCTATGGCACGCCAGTGGCACGCGGCCCCGTAATTGGTCTGGGCAACGACAAAGCCCCAACTCGGTGAGCTGGGGCTTCTTTATGGAGCGGATGACGGGATTTGAACCCGCGCTCTGAGCTTGGGAATCGCGGGGGTCTTGCCGGCGTCTGTGCTGGTCTGGTAGCTCGGTGACCGTCGGGTGCTTCATGACCGCGGGGTGGTGTGTGACTGCGGGTGCCCGCGGCATACCGCTGGAAATGGTGCAGCGGTGGTGCGGTGTGACGCTCGCGCCCTTGCGGTCGTGGAGCCGCTGCGTCGAACCCACGCGTTTACTCGCTTTGCGAGGTGGCCGGGAGCGGTGGGCCATCGCACGACCTACTCTGTGTGGTAGGGAGTTGCCGGTCGCCCCCGCCCATTCGGTGCCCCAAATGTCGCTTTCTCTGCAGTTGGTTCAGGGCAGGTCCACCCTCCCGAAAACCCGCAGGTCAGTAAGCCTGCTCCCCGCACCCGCGGGGATGGACCCGTGGCGAGGACACGCTCGCCGAGGTCGAGCAGCTGCTCCCCGCACCCGCGGGGATGGACCCATCTGCCGGATCAAGGACCTGCCCGACCTCTACTGCTCCCCGCACCCGCGGGGATGGACCCTACAACCAGGGCGAGGGGCAGCCGGCCTCCGGCTGCTCCCCGCACCCGCGGGGATGGACCCGCGTCGCGTACGACCGCGGGGCTGGCGCCGTCCTGCTCCCCGCACCCGCGTGGATGGACCCGTCACGGACATCGCGGTGGTGGCGGCAGCGGCCTGCTCCCCGCACCCGCGGGGATGGACCCACCGAAGTCGGCGAAGGCACTTGGGCGACCGTCTGCTCCCCGCACCCGCGGGGGATGGACCCGGCTCACCTGGCGTGGCACGTGCCCGGAAGACCTGCTCCCCGCACCCGCGGGGATGGACCCGATGTCGCCTTCGAGCACGGCGCGGTGGAGCTGCGGATCAGCCGCGCCGCACCCGAACTCACCACGGGGGCCGAAGGGCGGTGGGCGACCCGAAGTCGCGGGCCGGGAAGCGCGTCGTGGTGCTGCCGGGGTTCCTCGCCGTGGACGTACGGCGGCACCTGGAGTGGTTCGCGGCGAAGGAGCCGGACGGGTTGCTGTTCGTCGGCGAGCGCGGTGCGCCGTTCCGACGCTCGACGTTCGGTCGTAGGTGGCGCAGGGCTCGTGCCGCCGCCGGCTTGCCGCCGAGTTTCGCTTCTACGACCTGCGGCACACCGGCAACACCCTCGCCGCTGACACCGGCGCCAAATTCAAGGACCTCATGGTCCGCGCCGGCCAGTCCTCGCAGAAGGCCCAACTCATCTACCAGCACTCGACGCTGGAGCATCAGCGACGGCTGGCCGAGGACATCGATGCCCATGTCCGTGACCGACGCGCTGGCGGCAAGCAGTCCGGAGGGGATGCCCGGCAAGCGTGATTGGGTGCGTGCCGCCGCACGGCGGTCGTAGCAGGTTCTCCTGCCGAGGTCGCCGTGTTGGCGTGAACCTGGCCGTGCCGATTCGCAGTCCGGCACGATCGGCCGCATGACGTATGTGGTGACGGTGGACGCGGAGGTCCCCGAAGGCGCCCCCGAACTGGACGCGCTACAGCGCGAGGGCGTGATCAACCTGTTGGGCAAATACCTGGACCAGCTCGACGCGATCGAAGGACCGGACGATCTGGAGGTCGACGTCCTCGACCGTGTGATCGCCGTCCATCCCGGTGGTGCGATCGTGAAGGTGTTCGTGGACGCGCCCACGCTGGAAATCGCTGAGGAAGCCGTCCATGCAGTGATGACGGACATCCTTGAACGCACCGAACTGCTTGCGGAGTGGACCATCGCTCGGTGCGAGGTCGAGTTGCATGAAGGTATTGCACAGCAGGGCCTCGACGCAGCGGACGGGCCGGACGCACCGCCCTCCGACCCTGCCGAGCGGGCGCGTCGGCATCGCGAGGCACTGACCGGGCCGGAGTCGGGGAAGCTCGACGAGGCGGAAGTGAAAGCGATGCGCAGCAAGCTGCGCGCCATGGGCACTCAACTGCATGCCTTCCCTCTCGACTCCTTCGGATTCACCGAGGACAAGGAAGACGAGGACGAGGAGGGCTATGGGCCGCTCGTTACCCAGGAGGCAGCCGAGATCGCGGCCGGCACCCTCGTCTACGGCATTCACCTCCTCGTGGACGAGCTGTTCGCCGATCTCGGCCGGCTGGAGAACGACGGGCCGAACGTCGCCGAGAGCGACGAGGTGTTCATGGTCCTCGACGGTCTGCCCGAGCGGTACGTCCTCAAGTACGACGTGCTGTTCGTACGCCGACTGGTCACCACGGCCGTCTGCATGACCGCCCGCCTTACACAGCCGAATTTCGGACCGTTGACCTGTGTCGCCGAGGAGTTGCTCATGCGCCTCCTCCTGACCGAAGCCGAGGTGACAGCCGACCTGTACGGACTCCTCGACGACGACGTACGCCGAGCCCTCGAAATCCTCGCCGATGAGGTCTACGAGGACATGGACCACGAATGGCTTTACCAGCCTGCCGCGGACGGAATCGACGAAGACCCTGCTTTCGCCCACATGGGAATCGCTCCCATGGGCATCAACGACTGGTTCAAGCCCTTCAACGAGGGACGCTTCGTCCACGTCTACGCGGCGGACGACGACAGCGAGGCCGCCACTGAACCGGGGACGGAGGAGTGAGTGTCGGCACCGTTGTGGCACAGCAATGGCACGCGGAACCGTAATTGGTCTGGGCAACGGCAAAGCCCCAACTCGGTGAGCTGGGGCTTATTTGTGGAGCGGATGACGGGAATCGAACCCGCGCTCTGAGCTTGGGAAGCTCATGTTCTACCATTAAACTACATCCGCAAGGTGAGCGGCTTTGGGAAGACGCTGCGAGGCTACTGTACCCCATGGTGGGAGGCGGACGGGGCGGGGTCGGGGGGTGGGGGAGGGGTAGGTTGGGGGTCGGTGTGGTGGAGCCGGGTGGGGCGGGGGAATCCCCTAATGTGTGGGTTTGTCGGCCACGCGGAGTTGGGGAAGGGGCTACATGGAGCGCACGGTTGTTCGGTGTGCGGAGGGACATGTGTTCAGTACGGCGTCGTTTCCGATGCAGCATCTCGGAGCCGAGCGGTTGGGGCCTGGGCGGCTGTTGAGGTGTCCGAAGTGCGCGCGGCTGCGGCATGCGGTGCCGGTGGACGAGCTGCACGGGAGCACGGGGAAGTGAGCGGGAAGTAGGGCCACGCGTCCCGGTGCGCCCCGTCGCTCGGTGCCGCGAGGCGCCATGGCGGTGCCGTGACGGCCCCGCGGGGTGCGGGGCGCCGGGACGCGTGATCGGGTTCGGCTAGTCTCGGGGGGTGCTTCTCTCAGACAAGGACATCCGGGCCGAGATCGACAACGGGCGGGTGCGGGTGGACCCGTTCGACGCGGCGATGGTGCAGCCGTCGAGTATCGACGTGCGGTTGGACCGGTTCTTCCGGGTGTTCGAGAACCACCGCTACCCGCACATCGACCCCGCGGTGGAACAGCCCGACCTGACCCGGCTGGTGGAGCCGGAGGGCGACGACGCGTTCATCCTGCACCCGGGGGAGTTCGTGCTCGCCTCGACGTACGAGGTGATCTCGCTCCCCGACGACATCGCGTCGCGGCTGGAGGGGAAGTCGAGCCTCGGGCGGCTGGGGCTGCTCACGCACTCGACGGCCGGCTTCATCGACCCCGGGTTCTCCGGCCACGTGACGCTCGAACTGTCGAACATGGCGACGCTGCCGATCAAGTTGTGGCCCGGGATGAAGATCGGGCAGCTCTGCCTGTTCCGGCTGTCGTCCCCCGCGGAGTTCCCGTACGGGTCCGCCCGCTACGGTTCGCGCTACCAGGGCCAGCGCGGCCCCACGCCCTCCCGCTCGTTCCTCAACTTCCACCGCACGCAGGTCTAGCCAACGCCTCGAAGGCCCTCAGGGGTGCATCCGCGCACCCTTCAGCACCTTGTCCACCGCGTTCTTCGGCCCGTACACCGCCAGCCCCACCAGATCGAGCCCGTCCCGCGGCACCGCTCGGACCGCGGCCCGGTTGTCGTGGTCGTTGCCGGTGCTGAAGAGGTCCGCGGTGAAGACCGACCGCGGCAGCGCGCGGGACAGCGCCCGGGCGTGCGCGGTGGTCAAGGTCTGCTTGTCGCCCTCGAAGACCAGGACCGGCTGCCGGAACATCGGCAAGTACGGCGTGCCGTCGGCGTCCTCGTACGGCTCGCCGACCACCTCGGGCACCTGCGAGCCGAGCCCGCTGACGAGGAAGGCGGTCGTGTTCAGCCGCTGCCAGGTCTCCAGGTCGTCCCGCAGGAGTACGGCGATCTTCGTGTCGAAGCGGAACGGTTCGGGTGCGATGTCGTTCTCGGTGCTCATGCACCCAGCCTCACGCCCGGCCGGCCCCGGATCTTGTACGTTCCTGACCGATCCCGCGGATCGGCGCCGACCCGGCCCCGCGCCCCGGGCCACCCCGCCCGCGCGCACCGGCCGCGCCCCCCGGCCCACCCCTCAGATCAGCGGCAGCTTGAACAACATCAGCAGCGCCACCAGCTGTATCGACGACGCCCCGAGCGCCTTGAGCCACGGCAGATCGTGCGACTTCGCCACCATCGACGTCAGCAGCGCCCCGCACGCGATCCACGTCGCCCAACCGAGCAGCTGCACGAACCCGTTGCCGCCGCCGAGGAACAGCGCGAACAGCAGGCGCGGTGCGTCCGTGAGCGAACTCACCAGCATCGCCAGGCCGATGGTGGGCGCCCAGGCGCCGTCCCCGCCGAGCTGGCGGGCGAGCGTGTTGGTGACGGCGCCGAGCGTCAGCCCGCACAGCACGACCATGACCGCGGTGGTCAGCACCCACGGCACGCTCGCGGTCAGCGTGGAGTTGAGCACGTCGCTGCGGGCCGCGTCGAAGCCGAAGACGGCGAGCAGCCCGTAGATGAAGGTCACGATGAGGGCCGGGCCCCACACCGTGTGGTCGCGCATCTGCCAGAACGTACGGCCCGGCCGCAGCACGATCCCGCTCAGCAGTTCCTTCCAGTGCAGCCGCGGGGCGACCGGCGGCGCGCTCGCCTGGCCGGCCCGGTACGTGGCCACGTTGTCATCGCCGTAGGGCGCGCCGCCGTAACCGCCGTCGTACCCGCTGCCGTAGGAACCGCGGTCGTAGGACCCGCCGTCGTAGGAACCACGGTCGTACGACCCGCCGTCGTACGCCTGCTCCGCGTACGGGTCGGCGTACCGCGCGTCGTTGCCCACGGTGAACGCGCGGGTGCTGCCGGGGGAGTCGTCGTACGAGGGGGCCGGGGCGCCGCGGTGGTCGTAGTAACCGGGCTGGTCGGGCCCGCCGTGCGGCGCACCCGCGCCGGGCGCGCCGTCGGGGTAGCCGCCTCCGCCGCCCCCGCCGTATCCCCCGCCGTACGCCCGCGGGTGCCCCTGCGGCTGCTGCGGCGCCGCGCCGGGCCCGGGCGGCCGGTACCGCGCCGACCGCGCCCCGCCCCGCTGCCCGCCCTCGCCCCGTCGTCCCTTGAAACCTGCCACGCCTTCGAACGTACCCGCTACTTCCGGATGCGGGGACGGCCCTCTGTGCGCGGGCGGCCCATTGCTGCCAACCTGTGACACGCCCGGTAGCCTGCCGGGCGGCAACGGGTGACGGGCTGGACCGGGTGTGGGGAAGTCGACGATGAAGAAGAACGCCGCTGGGATCATCGGAGCGGAAGCCGCGGACGAGGGCGCGCGGACCAGGGCCGTTCGGGTGATGCGCACCCCTCTCACCCCCTTCCCCGCCCGCCGCAGGGCCGCCCTGGTCGCCACCGCCGTTCTCGCCCTCGCGCTGCCGCTGGCCGCCTGCTCCACCGGCACGGACCCCGGCTACGGCTCCCACCTCCCGGACTCCCGTACGAGCGCGCCCGCGACCCCTTCGGCACCGACGGCGACCGGCACCGGCGCCCCCGCCGACGCCGGGCACGCGATCCCGGCCCGCCTGGAGGCGGACGGCACCACCATCACCGTCGGTGACCCCTCCGCGGCGCACACCCTCACCGTCTTCGAGGACCCGCGCTGCCCGATCTGCGAGCAGTTCGAGCAGGCGAACGCGGCCCAGGTCCAGGCGCTGGAGGTGGCGGGCAAGATCCGCGTGCAGTACACGTTCGCGTCGTTCCTCGACCAGCGCGGCGGGGGCGGCTCGAAGCGGACGGTGAACGCGCTGCGCGCGGCGTTGGACGCGTCGGCGGACGGCAGCGGCTTCGCGGCGCTGCACACGCTGGTCTACCAGTACCAGCCCGACGAGCAGACCGACGGCTTCACCGTGGACTACCTGCTCCAACTCGCCGGCCGGGTGCCGGGGTTGCGCAGCACCACCTTCGACGCGGCGGTGCGCGACCAGAAGTACGCGAGCTTCGTCAGCGCCTCGGAGAACGCGTTCGACAAGAGCGGGGCGGCCGGCACCCCGATGGTGAAGATCGACGGCGACAAGGTGTCGGACGACAGCGGGATCTTCAAGACGGCGGACTTCAAGAAGATGCTGGCCGACCACGGGGTGTCCTGAGGGACTACCACCCGGCGGCCGGCTACTGCACGCCGCACGCCGCGCGCCGGCCACCGCGCGCCGGCCGCCGGCCGCTGGTGACGTCCGGGGCCCGGTGACGTCCGGGCCCCGCACCGTCCGTGCGGCTCAGCCCGTCGTGGTCGCCTCCGCCGGCACCGCCGCCGGCGTCCGCACCGAGTCGAGCAGCAACTGCGCGACATCCACGACCTGCAGCGACTCCTTCGCCTTGCCGTCGTTCTTCTTCCCGTTGACCGAGTCCGTGAGCATCACCAGGCAGAACGGGCAGGCGGTGGAGACGATGTCCGGGTTCAGGGACAGCGCCTCGTCGACGCGCTCGTTGTTGATGCGCTTGCCGATCCGCTCCTCCATCCACATCCGCGCGCCGCCCGCGCCGCAGCAGAAGCCGCGCTCCTTGTGGCGGTGCATCTCCTCGTTGCGCAGCCCGGGCACCTTGGCGATGATCTCGCGCGGCGGTGTGTAGACCTTGTTGTGCCGGCCGAGGTAGCAGGGGTCGTGGTAGGTGATCAGGCCCTCGACGGGCGTGACCGGGACCAGCTTCCCGTCGTCCACCAGGTGCTGGAGCAACTGGGTGTGGTGGATGACCTCGTACTCGCCGCCGAGCTGCGGGTACTCGTTGGCGATGGTGTTGAAGCAGTGCGGGCAGGTGGCGACGATCTTCTTCGAGGCGCGCGGCTTGCGGGAGGTGGGGACCACCTTGCCGTCGTCGTCGAGCTCCTCGCCGAACGCCATGTTGAGCATGGCGACGTTCTCCTGGCCGAGCTGCTGGAAGAGGAACTCGTTGCCCAGGCGGCGGGCCGAGTCGCCGGTGCAGTTCTCGTCGCCGCCCATGATGGCGAACTTCACGCCCGCGATGTGCAGCAGCTCGGCGAACGCCTTGGTGGTCTTCTTGGCGCGGTCCTCCAGCGAGCCCGCGCAGCCGACCCAGTACAGGTACTCGACCTCGGTCAGGTCCTCGACGTCCTCGCCGACGACCGGCACCTCGAAGTCGACCTCCTTGACCCAGGCGAGCCGCTGCTTCTTCGGCAGGCCCCAGGGGTTGCCCTTCTTCTCCAGGTTCTTCAGCATCGTGCCGGCCTCGCTGGGGAAGGCCGACTCGATCATCACCTGGTAGCGGCGCATGTCCACGATGTGGTCGACGTGCTCGATGTCGACCGGGCACTGCTCGACGCAGGCGCCGCAGGTGGTGCAGGACCACAGCACGTCGGGGTCGATGACCCCGTTCTCCTCCAGGGTGCCGATCAGCGGGCGTTCGGCCTCGGCGAGGGCGGCGGCCGGCACCCCGGCGAGCTGCTCCTCGGTCGCCTTCTCCTCGCCCTCCGCGGACTTGCCGCCGCCTGCCAGCAGGTAGGGCGCCTTGGCGTGGGCGTGGTCGCGCAGGCTCATGATCAGCAGCTTCGGCGACAGCGGCTTGCCGGTGTTCCAGGCCGGGCACTGCGACTGGCAGCGGCCGCACTCGGTGCAGGTGGAGAAGTCGAGGATGCCCTTCCAGGAGAACTGCTCGACCTGGGAGACGCCGAACACGTCGTCCTCGCCCGGGTCCTCGAAGTCGATCGGCACGCCGCCGCTGGTCATCGGCTGGAGCGCGCCCAGGGCCACCGGGCCGTCGGCGTTGCGCTTGAACCAGATGTTGAAGAAGGCGAGGAAGCGGTGCCAGGCCACGCCCATCGAGGTGTTCAGGCCCAGGGTGATCGCCCAGATCATGGTGACGCCGAGCTTGATCATCGCGACCAGGTACACGGTGTTCTGCAGGGTGTGGGTGCTCAGCCCGCGCAGGCCCGCCACCAGGGGGTACGACACCCAGTACGCGGCTTCGTAGTGGTCGACGCCGTGCAGGGCGCCCTCCAGGCCGCGCAGCATCAGGATGGCCAGGCCGATGACAAGCACCACGTACTCGACGAAGTACGCCTGCCAGGCGGTCGATCCGGCGAACCGCGACTTGCGTCCGGCGCGGGAGGGCAGGTTCATCAGCCGGACCGCGATGAGCACCAGGATGCCCAGGGTGGTGAAGAGCGTGATGAACTCGATGTACACCTCGTACGGCAGCCAGGTGCCGATCACCGGGAGAATCCAGTCGGCCTTGAAGAGCTGTCCGTAGGCGTTGAGGATGGTCAGGCCCAAGGTGAGGAAGCCGACCGCCACGAACCAGTGGGCGACGCCGATCGGGCCCCACTTGTTCATCCGGGTGTGGCCGACGAACTCCTTGGCCAGCGTCTTCGTGCGCGCGACCGGGTCGTTGGTGCGGCTGCCCGCGGGGACGGGCGTCCCGAGCTTGACGAACCGGTAGATCTGCGCGACGGCGAGGCCGATCAGGGCGACGCCGACCGCCGTGAGGACCAGCGACACGATGATCGCGGCGAGCTGCATGAGGGCTCCTCGGGCCTGCTGCGAGCAAAAACGTACTAAGCGGTAACTTACTCCGGTCTCGGCTGAGGTTACCCGGGAATTCCGGGCCCATAAAGCCGCCCTGCTGGTGATCTGCGTCGCGACGGGGGTACCCGCGGGGCGGAGCGGGCGCCCGCTGGGTGGGGGTGGGGGCGCTCGCGGAGCGGAGCGGGGGTGTCCGCGGGGCGGATCTGCCGCCGATCGGGTGAATTGCGGCGGTTCAGGCGTGGCCGGGGAACTACGCAGGGTGCCCATCCGTGAGACAGGTGAGGGGCGGCGCCGGTGGTCGGGTGGGCGTCGCTCGGGTAGTGCGTCAGACACGCGCCGTTAAGTTGAGTCGCCTCGACTCATGTCAATTGACAGCGGGCTCGTTGTCGTGCACTGTTGAGCCAGTTGCACTCAAGTCAGTTGTTGGAGGATTAACCATGGCACGTGCGGTCGGCATCGACCTGGGCACGACTAACTCCGTCGTCAGCGTTCTCGAAGGCGGCGAGCCCACCGTCATCACCAACGCAGAGGGCGCCAGGACCACGCCGTCCGTCGTCGCCTTCGCCAAGAACGGCGAGGTGCTCGTCGGCGAGGTGGCCAAGCGCCAGGCCGTCACCAACGTGGACAGGACCGTCCGCTCGGTCAAGCGCCACATGGGCACCGACTGGCGGATCAACCTGGACGGCAAGGACTTCAACCCGCAGCAGATGAGCGCCTTCATCCTGCAGAAGCTGAAGCGGGACGCGGAGTCGTACCTGGGCGAGAAGGTCACCGACGCGGTGATCACCGTCCCCGCGTACTTCAACGACTCCGAGCGGCAGGCCACCAAGGAGGCCGGCGAGATCGCCGGTCTGAACGTGCTGCGCATCGTCAACGAGCCGACCGCCGCCGCGCTGGCGTACGGCCTGGACAAGGACGACCAGACGATCCTCGTCTTCGACCTCGGCGGCGGCACCTTCGACGTGTCCCTGCTGGAGATCGGCGACGGCGTGGTGGAGGTCAAGGCCACCAACGGCGACAACCACCTCGGTGGTGACGACTGGGACCAGCGCGTGGTGGACTACCTGGTCAAGCAGTTCCAGTCCGGCCACGGCGTGGACCTGGGCAAGGACAAGATGGCGCTCCAGCGGCTGCGCGAGGCCGCGGAGAAGGCGAAGATCGAGCTGTCCTCGTCGACCGAGACCTCGATCAACCTGCCCTACATCACGGCGTCCGCCGAGGGCCCGCTGCACCTGGACGAGAAGCTGACCCGGGCGCAGTTCCAGCAGCTCACCTCCGACCTGCTGGAGCGCTGCAAGACCCCGTTCCACAACGTGATCAAGGACGCCGGCATCCAGCTGTCCGAGATCGACCACGTGGTCCTGGTCGGCGGCTCGACCCGTATGCCCGCCGTCGCGGAGCTGGTGCGCGAGCTGACCGGTGGCAAGGAGGCCAACAAGGGCGTCAACCCGGACGAGGTCGTCGCCATCGGCGCGTCCCTCCAGGCCGGTGTCCTCAAGGGCGAGGTCAAGGACGTCCTGCTGCTCGACGTCACCCCGCTGTCCCTCGGCATCGAGACCAAGGGCGGCATCATGACCAAGCTGATCGAGCGGAACACCACGATCCCGACCAAGCGTTCGGAGATCTTCACCACCGCCGAGGACAACCAGCCGTCGGTGCAGATCCAGGTCTACCAGGGCGAGCGCGAGATCGCGGCGTACAACAAGAAGCTCGGCATGTTCGAGCTGACCGGTCTGCCGCCGGCCCCGCGCGGGATGCCCCAGATCGAGGTCACCTTCGACATCGACGCCAACGGCATCATGCACGTGGGCGCGAAGGACCTCGGCACCGGCAAGGAGCAGCGGATGACCGTCACGGGTGGCTCCTCGCTGCCCAAGGACGAGGTCGACCGGATGCGCCAGGAGGCCGAGCAGTACGCGGACGAGGACCACAAGCGCCGCGAGGCCGCCGAGACCCGCAACCAGGGTGAGCAGCTCGTCTACCAGACCGAGAAGTTCATCGCGGACAACAAGGACAAGCTTCCCGAGGACGTGAAGTCCGAGGTCGAGACCGCGGTCGCCGACCTCAAGGAGAAGCTGAAGAACGAGTCGTCCGACGACGGCAACACCGCGTCGATCCGCGAGGCCACCGAGAAGGTCGCGGCCACCAGCCAGAAGCTCGGCCAGGCGCTGTACGCCAACGCGCAGGCCGAGGGCGGCGCGGCGACCGCGGGTGCCGGTGCGGGCGCCGGTCCGGCCGACGACTCGGCCCAGGCCGCGGACGACGACGTCGTGGACGCCGAGATCGTCGACGACGAGAACAAGAGGGATGGTGCCGCGTGACGGAGGAGCCGAAGGGCTTCGAGGAGCCCGACGTCCCCTCCGACGCCGCCGACAAGCCGGAGTCCGGCAAGGCGGGTAAGTCCGGCTCGGGCAACGGGACCGCCGGTAAGGCGGGCCCGGTGTCCGGGGCCGGGGACGACGCGACCTCCCAGGAGCTGACGGCCGTCAAGGCGCAGTTGGACCAGGTGCGCACCGCGCTCGGCGAGCGCACCGCCGACCTCCAGCGCCTCCAGGCCGAGTACCAGAACTACCGCCGCCGGGTGGAGCGGGACCGCGTCGCCGTCAAGGAGGTCGCGGTCGCCAACCTGCTGACCGAACTGCTCCCGGTGCTCGATGACATCGGCCGGGCGCGGGAACACGGCGAACTGGTGGGCGGCTTCAAGTCGGTCGCCGAGTCGCTGGAGACGGTCGCCGCGAAGCTGGGCCTGCAGCAGTTCGGCAAGGAGGGCGAGCCCTTCGACCCGCTGGTGCACGAGGCGCTGATGCACAGCTATTCGCCTGATGTCACACAGACGACATGCGTGCAGATCCTCCAGCCGGGGTACCGCATCGGGGAGCGCAATCTGCGGCCGGCCCGGGTCGCGGTCGCCGAGCCCCAGCCGGGCGCCCACGGCAAGGACGAGCAGTCCGAGTCGGACGAGCCGGCCGACCAGGCCGACCGGGCCGACCGGAAGGCGGACGACGACGAGGAGACCGGTGGCCCGTCCAAGGGCTGACGGAGCGGGACGTGACGGAGAGGAGGGACGCCGAGGATGAGCATCAGTAGGGACCTGTTGGAGAAGGACCTGTACAAGGTCCTCGGTGTCCCCAAGGACGCCACCGACGCCGAGATCAAGAAGGCGTACCGCAAGCTGGCCCGGGAGTTCCACCCCGACGCCAACAAGGGCGACGCCAAGGCCGAGGAGCGCTTCAAGGAGATCTCCGAGGCCAACGACGTCCTCTCCGACACCAAGCGGCGCAAGGAGTACGACGAGGGCCGCGCGCTGTTCGGCAACGGCGGCATGCGGCCGGGTCCCGGCGCGGGTGGCAGCGGCGGGTTCAACTTCGACCTGGGCGACCTCTTCGGCGGCGCCCAGGGGCCCGGCGGCACCACCACGACCGGCCAGGGCGGCGGCTTCGGCGGCGGCCTGGGCGACGTGTTCGGCGGCCTGTTCAACCGGGGCGGCGGCACCCGCGTGCAGCCGCGCCGCGGCCAGGACATCGAGTCCGAGGTGACGCTCAGCTTCACCGAGGCCGTCGACGGGGCCACCGTCCCGCTGCGGATGTCCTCGCAGTCGCCCTGCAAGGCGTGCTCCGGCACCGGCGACAGGAACGGCACGCCCCGGGTGTGCCCGACCTGCGTCGGCACCGGGCAGGTCTCCCGTGGCGGCGGTGGCGGCTTCTCGCTCACCGACCCGTGCGTGGACTGCAAGGGCCGCGGTCTGATCGCGGAGAACCCCTGCGAGGTCTGCCACGGCAGCGGCCGGGCGAAGAGTTCGCGCACCATGCAGGTCCGCATCCCCGCCGGGGTCACCGACGGGCAGCGCATCCGGCTGCGCGGCAAGGGCGCCCCCGGCGAGCGCGGCGGACCGGCCGGCGACCTGTACGTGGTCGTGCACGTCGGCCGGCACCCGGTGTTCGGCCGCAAGGACGCCAACCTGACGGTCACGGTCCCGGTGAGCTTCACCGAGGCCGCGCTCGGCGGCGAGATCAAGGTGCCCACCCTCGGCGGGCCGCCGGTCACCTTGAAGCTGCCCGCCGGCACGCCGAACGGCCGGACCCTGCGGGCCCGGGGCAAGGGCGCGGTGCGCAAGGACGGTTCACGCGGCGATCTGCTCGTCACAGTCGAGGTGGCGGTGCCCGCACGGACCGAGGGCAAGGCGCTGGACGCGCTGGAGTCCTACCGTGAGGCGACCGCGGACCTCGACCCGCGGGCGGAGTTGTTCAAGGCCGCAAAGGGAGCGTGAGCGGATGAGCATCGACGGCGGCGGGGTCTCCGGGCCCCGGATGGGACGCGGCCGCAATCCGTACCAGTTGACGGAGGAGTCGCCGGTCTACGTGATCTCCGTGGCGGCCGAGCTGTCCGGGCTGCACCCGCAGACCCTGCGGCAGTACGACCGCCTCGGCCTGGTCTCGCCGGACCGCGCGGCCGGCCGCGGGCGCCGTTACTCGGCCCGCGACATCGAGCAGTTGCGGGAGGTGCAGCGCCTCTCGCAGGACGAGGGCATCAACCTCGCCGGCATCAAGCGGATCATCGAGCTGGAGAACCAGGTCGCCGCGCTCCAGGCCCGGGTCGCCGAACTCTCCGCCGCCGTCGACGGCGCCGCCGCCGTCATCCAGCAGCGTGAGGCCGCGGTGCACGCGTCGTACCGCCGCGACCTGGTGCCGTACCAGGACGTGCAGCACACGAGCGCGCTGGTGGTGTGGCGTCCCAAGCGGGACGGCTAGAGCCTGCCCTGGGAACCTGCGTTGCCGTTGCCGTACCCGCGTCCCTTCGGGGGCGCGGGTGCCGCACGTTGCCGGCCGTAAATGCGGCGACAGCCCCGCGGGTCGCTTGTTAGCTTCGGATGCCATGGACCCACTTGGCGAAGCGCAGATCCGGGACTCCTTCGTGAACTGCTCGAAGGGGGAGGCGAAGCGGAGCAGGCTGCCTCGGGACCTGGCGGAGGTGCCGTGGGGCGACCTCGACTTCTTCGGCTGGCGGGACCCGGGCGCGCCGGACCGCGCGTACGTGGTGACCGGCGGGGAGCGGCCGCTGGGGATCACCCTGCGGATCGCGCCGGGGGCACGGAGGAACCTGATGCGCAGCAGCCTGTGCTCGATCTGCCTGACCGGGCACTCCGGCGGCGGGGTGGACCTGCTGGCCGCGCCGCTGGCCGGCCCGGCCGGGCGGCAGGGCAACACCGTGGGCATCTACATGTGCGCCGACCTGGCCTGTTCCCTGTATGTGCGGGGCAAGAAGACCTCGGTGCTGGCCAAGCGCATGGAGGAGACCCTGACGCTGGAGGAGCAGGTGGAGCGCACCCTGCGCAACCTGGACGCCTTCCTGGCCAAGGTCACCGGCGCCCGCGCGGCCTGAACCGGCGCCCGCGCGGCCTGAACCGGCGGCACGAACCCGGATCACCCGAACCCGGGGTGCCCGCAACCGAGTGCGCGGCGTCGGGCGGACGCGTCAGGCGTTGCCCATCGCGCGGGTGAGGGCGATCTCGATGACGACGCGGTCCGGGTTGAACGCGGGGGTGCGGTCGTAGCGCTCGGTGTAGCGGCGTACGGCGTCGGCGACGCGTTCCGGGTCGGCGCTGACCGTGGCGAGCCCTTCGAGGGTGGCCCAACGGCGGCCCTCCGCCTGGCAGACCGCGACCCGGGCGCCGGACGGCCCGGCGGCCCGCACGTTCGCCGTCTTGCGGCTGGCGGTGTTGGTGATCACCCGGGCGAGCCCCGCCTCGGGGTCGTAGGTGACGCCGACCGGGACGACGTGCGGGGAGCCGTCGGGGCGGCTGGTGGTCAGCGTGCACAGGTGGTACTCGCGCCAGAAGTCGAGGAATCCGGCGTCGGGGGAGCGGGGGTCACGGCGGGCCATGGGAGGAACCGTAGCCCGTCGGCGCGGTGGCGTTGCCCGCGCGGGGCTCAACCGTCCAGCCGGACCGGCAGTTCCTCCACGCTGTTGCCGACGAAGCCCGGCAGTGGCGGCAACTCGTCCTCGTCCACGGCCATCGCCAGCCGCGGATACGCCCCGTACAGCGTGCGCAGCGCGACCGCGGCTTCCAGGCGGGCCAGCGGGGCGCCCAGGCAGTAGTGGGCGCCGTGCCCGAAAGAGAGGTGGCGGGTGCCCGGCGGCCGGGTGATGTCGAACAGGCCCGCGTCGGGGCCGTATTCGCGCGGGTCGCGTCCGGCGGCGGCGTACCCGGCGAGCACGGGCGTGCCGCGCGGCACCCTGGTGCCGTCCACGTCGATGTCGGTGGTGGGGTAGCGGAACGGGAAGTTCGCCACCGGGCTGTCCCAGCGCAGCGTCTCCTCGATCACCGCGTCCCAGGAGGCTTCACCCGAAAGAACGAGGTCGCGCTGACCGGGGTGGCCGCACAGGGCGCGCACCGCGTTGGTGATGAGATTGAGCGTGGTCTCGTGCCCGGCGACGATCATCAGCAGCAGGGTGCCGGTCACCTCCTCGTCGCTCAGCCGCTCGGCGCCGTCCGTCCGGTCCCCGTCGCGGGCCGCGATCAGCGCGCTGGTCAGGTCGTCGCCGGGGCGGGCCCGGCGCTCGGCGACGACATCGGCGAGCACGCCGTGGATCGCGCGCTGCGCGGCCATCGCGTCGGCGGCCGAACTGGAGGTGCTGACCAGGAGGTGGGTGAGGTCGTGCAGGCGGTCGCGGTGCGCCGGGTCCACTCCGAGCAGCTCGCTGATCACGCCCATCGGCAGCGGGTACGCGAAGTGCGCCCGCAGGTCCACCACGCCGTCCTCGCCCGCCCGGCCGGGCAGTTCGGCCACCAGGTCGCCGGCCAGCCGCTCGATCCAGGGGCGCATGGCGGCCACCCGGCGCGGTGTGAACGCCTTGGTGGCCAGCCCCCGCAGCCGCCGGTGGCTGTCGCCGTCGGCCGTCGTCATCCCGTTGACCAGGGCGAAGGCGTTGAGCTGCCACTGGTCCGGGATACGGCCCTCCTGGAGTGCGGCGAAGTGCCGGGCGTTCTTGGCCACTTCGGGGTCGGCGAGGAAATCGCGCAGTTCCCGGTAGCGGGAGACGATCATGCCGGGGACACCGTCGGGCAGCATCACCGGACAGGCGGCCGCGCGCTCGCGCAGTATGGCGGCGTCGGCCCGTACGGACGCGCCGCTGGCGTCCATCGGATACGGGTCGGCGGGGCCGGCCGGGTCGGTCGTGCCGGCGGGGCCGGTCGGGATGGCGGGGTCGGTCGCGCCGGCTGGGCCGGTGGACTCCGTGGACTCCGTGGACTCCGTGGGCTCGGTCGGGCCGGTCGGCCGGGAATCCGTCGGGTGTGCCGAGCTCATGGGTCCTCCCGAGACGGTGCCCCGAACCGGTGCGCGAACCTGTGCCCGGAATCACCTTGAGTGGAATAGACTCAACTTGCTTCATGTTCCTGTGATCAGGTTGAGGTACATGGTAGCGACGATCGAATGAGGAGGACAGCACGCCCGTGGAAGCCGAGCTGACCAACAAGAGCCGGGAAGCGCTGAACAGCGCCAACGCCAAGGCCGTCGCGGAGGGGAACCCGGACCTGACGCCCGCGCATCTGCTGCTCGCTCTGTTGAGCGGCACGGACAACGAGAACGTGCTCGACCTGGTGGCCGCGACCGGCGCCGACCCGGCGGCGCTGCGCGCCGACGCGGAGCGGCTGGTGGAGAGCCTGCCGTCGGTACAGGGGGCCACCGTCGCACCCCCGCAGGCGAACCGTGACATGCTCGCGGTCATCGCCGACGCGTCCCAGCGCGCCACGGACCTCGGCGACGCGTACGTGTCGACCGAGCACCTGCTGATCGGGACCGCCGTCAAGGGCGGCCCGGCCGGCGAACTGCTCAACGCCGCGGGCGCCAAGGCCAAGGCGCTGCTGACGGCGTTCGAGAGCGCCAGGGGAGGGCAACGGGTGACCAGCCAGGACCCGGAGGGCACCTACAAGGCGCTGGAGAAGTACGGCACCGACTTCACCGCCGCCGCCCGCGAGGGCAAGCTCGACCCGGTGATCGGCCGGGACCAGGAGATCCGCCGGGTGGTCCAGGTGCTCTCGCGCCGGACCAAGAACAACCCGGTGCTGATCGGCGAGCCCGGCGTCGGCAAGACCGCCGTCGTGGAGGGCCTGGCCCAGCGCATCGTCAAGGGCGACGTGCCCGAGAGCCTGCGCAACAAGCGGCTGGTCTCCCTCGACCTGGGCGCGATGGTGGCCGGGGCGAAGTACCGCGGCGAGTTCGAGGAGCGGCTGAAGGCGGTGCTCGCCGAGATCAAGGACAGCGGCGGGCAGGTCATCACCTTCATCGACGAGCTGCACACCGTCGTCGGCGCGGGCGCCGGCGGCGACTCCGCGATGGACGCGGGCAACATGCTCAAGCCGATGCTGGCCCGCGGCGAGCTGCGGATGGTCGGCGCCACCACGCTGGACGAGTACCGCGAGCGGATCGAGAAGGACCCGGCGCTGGAGCGGCGCTTCCAGCAGGTGCTGGTCGCCGAGCCGACCGTCGAGGACACCGTGGCGATCCTGCGCGGCCTCAAGGGCCGCTACGAGGCGCACCACAAGGTGCAGATCGCCGACTCCGCGCTGGTCGCCGCCGCGACGCTCTCCGACCGCTACATCACCTCCCGCTTCCTGCCCGACAAGGCCATCGACCTGGTCGACGAGTCCGCGTCCCGGCTGCGGATGGAGATCGACTCCTCGCCGGTCGAGATCGACGAGCTCCAGCGCTCGGTGGACCGGCTGCGGATGGAGGAGATGGCGCTCAAGAACGAGACCGACCCCGGCTCCGTGCAGCGGCTGGACAAGCTCCGCAAGGACCTCGCCGACCGCGAGGAGGAGCTGCGCGGCCTGACCGCCCGCTGGGAGAAGGAGAAGCAGGGCCTGAACCGGGTCGGCGAGCTGAAGGAGCGGCTCGACGACATCGTCACCCGGATCGAGCGGGCCCAGCGCGACGGCGACTTCGAGGCCGCGTCGAAGCTGATGTACGGGGAGAAGCCCAAGCTGGAGGAGGAACTGGAGGAGGCCACCCGCGAGGAGCAGGAGGCCAAGACCAGGGGTGCCGACGAGAAGATGGTCAAGGAGGAGGTCGGCCCGGACGACATCGCCGACGTCGTCGCCGCCTGGACCGGCATCCCCGCCGGCCGCCTGCTGGAGGGCGAGACGCAGAAGCTGCTGCGGATGGAGGACGAGCTCGGCAAGCGGCTGATCGGCCAGACCGAGGCGGTCCGCGCCGTCTCCGACGCGGTGCGCCGCTCCCGCTCCGGCATCGCCGACCCTGACCGCCCCACCGGCTCCTTCCTCTTCCTCGGCCCCACCGGCGTCGGCAAGACCGAACTGGCCAAGGCGCTCGCCGACTTCCTCTTCGACGACGAGCGGGCCATGGTCCGCATCGACATGAGCGAGTACGGCGAGAAGCACTCGGTGGCCCGGCTGGTCGGCGCCCCGCCCGGATACGTCGGGTACGAGGAGGGCGGCCAGCTCACCGAGGCGGTCCGCCGCCGCCCGTACAGCGTGGTGCTGCTCGACGAGGTGGAGAAGGCGCACCCGGAGGTCTTCGACGTCCTGCTCCAGGTCCTCGACGACGGCCGGCTCACCGACGGCCAGGGCCGTACCGTCGACTTCCGCAACGCGATCCTGATCCTCACCTCCAACCTGGGCAGCCAGTACCTGGTCGACCCCAAGCTGGACCCGGAGCAGAAGAAGGAGAACGTCCTCGCCACCGTCCGCGCCTCCTTCAAGCCGGAGTTCCTCAACCGGCTGGACGACATCGTGGTGTTCTCCGCGCTCGACCAGGACGAGCTGCGCCGGATCGCGCGGCTGCAGACCGCCCGGCTCGCCGAGCGGCTCAGGGACCGCCGGCTCACCCTGGACATCACCGACGGCGCCCTGGACTGGCTCGCCGAGGAGGGCAACGACCCCGCCTACGGCGCCCGTCCGCTGCGCCGGCTGATCCAGACCGCGATCGGCGACCCGCTGGCCCGCGCCATCCTGGCCGGAGAGGTGCTGGACGGGCAGAACGTCCGGGTGGACCGGGCGGTCGACGGGCTCATCGTCATGGGGGAGGATGGCGGGGAAACGTCACGAAGGGAACCCTCACGGTGAGCATCGACCCCTCCTCGATTCCGAACTTCGGGAGCCAGCCGGAACCCGACCAGCCGAGCGGAGGACCCACCGCCAACGTGGTGATCCCGGACCAGGACCTGGTCAAGCAGCTCCTCGACCAGATGGGGCTCAAGCACGCCATCGACGACGAGGACGACCTCCTGGCGCCGTGGGAGGAGTTCCGCACCTACTTCATGTTCCGCGGCGAGGCCCAGCAGCACGTCTTCGCGGTGCGTACGTTCTACGAGCGCACGTACTCCGTCGACGAGAAGGCACAGCTCCACGAGGCGATCGACGAGTGGAACCACCTCACGCTGTGGCCGAAGGTCTACACGAACACCGACGACGAGGGCGCCGTCCGCCTCGTCGGCGAGGCCCAGATGCTCATCGGCATGGGCGTCAACCTCGACCACTTCGTGGCCACCACGGTGAGCTGGGTGCAGGCGTCCATCGAGTTCAACAAGTGGCTCGGTGAGCGGCTGGGCCTGGAGGAGGCGGCCGGCGACGACAGCGACGGCGAAGGCGGCTCCGACTCCGGCTCCGGTGACTCGGGCGACGGCTCCGAGGGCTGAACGTAGGAAGCGCCGGGCGAGGAATCGTCCGGACCCGCACACGCACCTCCACGGGCGCCCGGGACGAAGCAGGTACGCGCACGCACGCGTACGACGTCCCGGGCGCCCGTGCGTGCGTTGAACGTGCGTGCGTTGAACGTGCGTGCGCTGAGCGTGCGTGCGTTGAGCGTGCGGGCGCCGAACGTCGGCGCAACCGAACGGGCGTACGTGTCCGGCGCGGTGGGTCAGTAAGGTGTTGGCCATGGCTTCTCCGCGTGGCGCCGATCTGACGGCGCCGACCATCCTGCGTGCCCACGGGCTGGTGCTGCGCCCCGTCGTCGCGTCCGACGAACCGGCGGTCGCGCGGGCGATGACCGATGGCGAGGTGCTCCAGTGGGCCGCGGGCATGGCGGTGCTCGACGCACCGCCGAAGGACCGCGCCACGGTGTGGCTGTCGGCGCGCCTCACCGCGTGGTCGACCGGCACCGCGGCGTTCGCCGTGACCGACCCGGCCGATGACGTCATGATCGGCTACCTCGGCCTGCGCGACGTGCACCGGGTGCCCGACCAGGCGGTGGCCGGGTACTGGGTGACGCCCGCCGCCCGCGGCCGCAAGGTCACCGCCCGCGCTCTGGACGCCGCCGCGGACTGGGCCTTCAGCCCGGCCTACGCCGGCGGCCTGGGACTGCACCGGATCGTCCTCGACCACGTCCTGCACAACGTCGGCTCCTGCCGGGCCGCCCTGCGGGCGGGGTTCGCGGAGGAGGGCGTGATGCGGGAGGCGTTCGTCGAGCCGAACGGAAAGCGGCACGACTGCCACCTGCACGCCCGGCTCGCCACGGACCCGTCCGCGCGGCCCTTCGACTGAGCGGACCTGCGGCCGAACCGAGCGGCGGAGCGGCGGAGCGGCTGGGTCGGGCGGCCGGGCGGTGCGTACGGCTGAGCCCGGACCTGTGACTGTGACTCAGGTCTCATCGGGGGCGTGCAGCAGACGGGACCGCTGCCGCGTCGGGAAGGGGTGAACGCAGCACGGACGACACCCCCTTCGAGCAGGAACCGGTGAACGCCATGAACGACTCGACCAACAGCGCCGAAGCGCCGCACTCCGGCACCGCCACCACCGCGCGCGGAGCCCGTCGCAAGCGGGCCACCGCCGTCGCCGGTATCGCCACCGCACTCGTCCTGGCCGGTGCCGGCACCGCCCTGGCCGCAGGCGGCGGCCCGCACACCTCGCACCCTTCGCAGACCTCGCACCCGTCGCACACCTCGCGGCCGGCCGCCACGGCGGCCCACAAGACCACCGCCGACGGGAACGTCACCACCGTGCAGTACGGCGACATCCCGATCCAACTGGCCGGCTTCAGCCTGGACATGGCCAGGGCCGAGCTGGTGGACAAGGCTCAGCTCAAGATCGGCACCGTCACCAAGGCGTCGCCCCGCGGCTGCAAGCCGACCTCCGTGCTCGCGGTCTCCCCGCACGCCCCGACCGTCGTCCACAAGGGCGACACCGTCGACCTGACCATCTGCGCCGCCTGACCCGACGGGGCCTGAGGACCGCCTCCCGCCCTACCCGACGCGCTCGCGATCGATGAACGCGGTCAACGCGCCCACCACCGCGTCGGGCTGCTCGTCGGGAATGAAGTGCCCGGCACCAGGGATGACGGCTCCGGTCACGTGGTCCGCCCAGGGGCTGATGGAGGCGGCCATGTCCGGGATCGAGCCGTGGGACGAGGAGACCGCCAGGATCGGGACGGCCAAGTGCCGCCGTCCGAGGGCCTCATGATTCCCGCGCGCCGATTCCGCGGCGGCGCGGTAGTACGAGAGCGACGCCCGCAGCCCGCCCTCCGCCGCGACGGCGGCGGCGTAGTGGTCGATCTCGGCGTCGTCGAACGTGTCCGGGGACAGCGTCTTGGCCTTCAGGAACCAGTCGACGTAGTCGCGTTCGCGACCGGCGAGCAGCGTCTCGGGCAGGTCGGGCACGAGGTGGAACGCGAAGTGCCAGGTCTTCCAGGCGCGTTGGGGGTCCGTCGGGATGGCGTCCGGGAGGCTGATACCGGGAATGCCGGCGTCGAGCAGGGCGACACCGTGCAGGCGGTCCTCGTACGCCAGGGCCAGCGAGAAGGCGACCCAGGCCCCGATGTCGTGGGCCACGAGCCAGTACTCCTCCACGTGGAGCGCGGTCACGGCGGCGTGGACGCGCGAGGCGACGGTGTGCGTGTCGTAGCCGTGTGGAGGACGGTCGGAGTGGCCCTGCCCCGGCAGGTCGATCGCTATCACGTGGTACCGCTCGGCGAGGCCCGGCATCACCTTGCGCCAAGCCCACCAGGTCTGCGGGAACCCGGCGAGCAGGACGACGGCGGGGCCGCTCGGCCGACCCCCTTCCACGGCATGGAGGCGGATGCCTCCGGCGTCGACCCAGCGGTGGCCGAAGCCCGCGAGGTCGTGCAGCGGCAGCCCGGAGATCGGGTGCTGCCCGGGGGAGCGGTTCTCGGTGGTCGCGGTGTCGGTCATGCCGCGAGCCTAACCTATCTTGAACCGATCAGTTCAAGATAGGATGGGCAGGGGCCGCGACGAAGTGGCCCGAGCTCGTCGACGAGGTGCGTGCGTGATGGCCGGGAAGAAGCAGTTCGATGTGGACACCGCACTCGACGCGGCGATGGTCCGGTTCTGGCGAGCCGGATACGCCGACACCTCCCTCGACGACCTCTCCCGGGCGACCGGACTGAACCGCAGTTCCATCTACTCCTCGCTCGGCGACAAGGACACGCTCTACCTGCGCTGCCTGGACCGCTACACCACGCGGTACGGAGGCAGGTACGACCAGGCCCTCTCGGCCGCGTCCGAGGAACCGCTGCGGGCGGTACGGGCCTTCTTCGAGGTCACGCTCGCGCGCATCGCCGACCCCGACGTGCCGGACGGATGCCTGGTCGCCCAGACCGCGATGGCGGTACCGGTGCTGAACCCCGCCATCGCCGCGCGTGCGATCGAAGCCCTGGCCATGCAGCGCACCCGGCTGCGGACCGCCCTGACCGCCGCGGACCTGGCCGACCCCGATGCCGACGCCTTCGCGGTCCACCTCGCGGCGGTCAACCAGTCGCTGGCCGTGATGAGCAGAGCCGGCACGAGCAGCCGGCAACTCCACACGATCGTCGACATCAGCATCAGCGCACTCGCCCACGCACTCCCCACCCCCACCCCGACCCCGACCCCCGCCCCCAACCCCTGAGCCCGAGCCCGCCGACGCCCTGTCGCGGGCGAACCGGAGTCGGGGGGCGTGTCGGTCAGCCCTTCAGGCCGGTTTGCGCGAGCCCTTCGACGAAGTGGCGCTGGGCGGCGATGAAGACGGCCAGGACGGGGACGACCGTCGTCACGGAGGCGGCGAGTTGGACGTTCCACAGGTGGGAGCCGTAGGCGTCGGTGTACTGGGTGAGGGCGACCGGGAGCGTGTAGTTGCGCTTGTCGGTCTCGTAGACGAGTGGTTCGAGGTACATGTTCCAGCTGTTGAGGAACGTGAAGATCGCCACCGACGCCAGCGCCGGCCGGGCCAGCGGCAACGCCACCCGGAAGTACAGGCCGAACCGGTTCAGACCGTCCATGCGGCCGGCGTCCTCGAGTTCGTCGGGGACGGCCAGGAAGAACTGCCGCATCACGAAGGTGCCGAGCACGCTCGGCGCCCCGAGGATCGGGATGACGATCAGCGGCCAGTGGGTGTTGGTCAGCCCGAGCCGGTCGACCATCTTGAACAGCGGGATGACGGTTACCTCGGTCGGGATCAGCAGGCCGCTGAGGATCAGCGGGAACAGCACCTTGTTGCCGGGGAAGGGGATGCGGGCGAAGGCGTACCCCGACAGGGACGCGACCACCATCGTGCCCGCGGTGACGAGCAGCGCGATGTAGAGGCTGTTCAGGTACTGGTGGGCCAGCGGGTAGTTCGCGAACGCGGTCTTGTAGTTGGACCACTGCGGGTGCAGCGGCAGCAGCTTCGGCGGATAGCCGAGCACCTCGTTCTCCGGCAGGAGGGAGGAGGTGATCATCCACCAGGTCGGGAAGACGAAGGGGATCGCGAGCACGACCATGACCGCGTACAGCAGGGGCTTCTTCCACCTGCCGCGGCGCCGTCCCGGTGGTCTCGGCGCGGTGGCCGCGTCCCGGAGCGCGACCGGGTGGCGGGCGGCTGTCTCAAGACTCATAGAACACCCACTTCTTGCGCAGGCGCCACTGGATCAGGGTGAGCACCAGGATGATCGCGAACAGGACGACCGCGACGGCGCTGCCGTATCCGAAGTCGTGGTTGTCGAACGCCTGCTGGTAGAAGAAGTACACGAGGACATTGGTCCGGTTGTCCGGACCGCCCTCGGTGAGGATCTGGATCTGCGCGAACACCTGTAGGGAGCCGCTGATCGTCACGATCGTGGTCAGCAGCGTCGTGGGGCTGATCATCGGCAGGATCACCGAGCGGAACCGGCGCCACGCCCCCGCGCCGTCGATCTCCGCGGCCTCCAGCAGCGACCGCGGTACGCCCTGGAGGGCCGCGAGGAACAGCACCATGTTGAGCCCGACGTTCTTGAAGACCTGCACGATCACGACCGACACCAGCGCCGAGTCGTCGCCGCGCAGCCAGTTGGGTCCGTCGATGCCCACCGCGTGCAGCAGCGCGTTGACGCCGCCGTTGTTCTGCAACAGGAAGTTCCAGGTGATCGTCCAGGCCACCAGCGAGACGACGACGGGCGAGAAGAAGAGCGTCCGGAACACCGTGGTGCCGCGCAGCCGCTGGTTCAGCAGCAGGGCCAGCAGCAGGGCCAGGGAGATGTTGATCACCACGAGTCCGACGCAGAACAGCGCCGTGGCCCGCGCCACCGACGGCGTGGCCGGATCGTGGAGCAACTGCGAGTAGTTCTTGGTGCCCACGTACGTCGTCACGCCGGAGAGCACGTTGGACTTGTGGAAGCTGTAGTAGACGACCGCGATCAGGGGGTAGAGGACGAAGGCGAGGAACCCGAGGGTCTGCGGCAGCACGAACAGCCAGCCGCTGAAGGCATCCTGCCGCCGCAGCGTCCAGAACCGCCCGGGCCCGGTCCGCGGCCTGGTCGGTGACTCGGTCCGTGATCCGGTCCGCGGCCCGGTCCGGGGCCCGGTCCGTGATCCGGTCCGTTGCTCGGGGGCGCTCGCCCCCTGTCGCGTGGGCGGTATCTCCCTCATGGCGGTCACTCGGACAGGGCCGGTGCGATCGCCTTGCAGACGCCCGCCAGCACCGAGTCGACGTTCGCACCGGCCTTCCACATCGGATCGAGCGCGTTCTGCACGAGGTTGGCGATCTTGGCGCTGTCCTGGTGGGACGGAAGGACGGCGCCGTTCTTGATGCCGTCGATGACCACCTGCTGCAACTGCTGCGGGGTGAACAGGGGGTTGGCGCCCGCCAGGGTGCCGGTGGTGAGCTGGCTGGTGCGGGCCGGCGGGAAGTAGCGGGCGAGCTTGGCGGAGTTGGCCGGGTCGGAGAAGTACGCGAGGAAGTCGGCCGCCTGCTGCTTGTGCGAGCCCTTGGTCAGCACGCCGATGCCGGCCTGCCCGATGACCTGGGACGCGCCGGTCGGGCCGGACGGGAGCGGGACGATCCCCCAGTCGAACGGATGGTTCGCCAGCAGCGTCGCCCGGCTGATCTGGGTGACGGTGAGGGCGGACTCGCCGGCGAAGAAGTCGGCGGTCTCACCGGGGCCCGGCAGCGCCTTGTCCGTGAAGATCGCGTCGTGCAGGAAGGTCATCGCCTGCCGCATCGCGGGCGCGTCGAACGTGCAGGTCTTCCCGTCGGCCGACCACGCGTCGGCCCCCCAGCCGCGCCACAGTGCGGCGAGTTCGATCCAGGTCTTGTAGTCCCAGTCGCGGATCACCAGGCCCTGCTTGTCGGTGTGGGCGGCGACCTGCGCGGCGATCTGCTCCGCGTTCTGCCACGTCCACTGGTGGGCGGCCACCATCTGGTCCGGGGTCTGCTTCACCCCGGCCTTCTTGAGCAGGTCCTTGTTGTAGAACATCCCGAACGGCGAGGTGGAGAAGGGGTACGCGTACAGGTCCCCGCCCTGCTTCCACAGCTTGGTGGCCGCGGGCGTCAGGTCGCCGTACTGGTAGCCGGCCGTCTTCTCCAGGGTCGGGGTCAGGTCGGTGAGCGCCCCGGACGTGACGAAGTCGGGCGCGTCCCGCTCCAGTACCCAGGCCATGTCCGGCGGGTTGCTGCCGGCGATCTGGGTGGTCAGGGCGGTGGTGTAGTTGTCGATCGGGATGTAGTCGAAGGTGATCGACCTGATGTCCGGGTGGGTCTTGCGGTACTCCGCCGCGATGCTGTCGAACAGCGCCGTCTGCGACTTGTCATTGCTCCACACGGTCATCCGCAGCGACACGTTCGAGTCGTCGCCCGAGCCGGACCCGTTCGAGCACCCCGCGAGCGGGACGACCAGCAGGGAGACGGCGGACAGCGCGAGGGAGGTGAGCCGGAGGCGTCTGGTTCTCATCGTTGCTCCAGAGGATTCGGTTCTAGTAGCCGCGGATCTCGGGCCAGGCCAGCGGAACACCGCGCCCGGACAGCAGGGACTGGTAGTCGTGGAGGTGGTCGGGCGTGGCGTGCACGCCGTGCGGCGTACGGCCGGTGGCGACGCAGTGCGCGGCGAGCGCGCCGGCGGCCTCGCCGATGTTCCACTCGACCGGATGCAGGCGGTAGGCGCCGTTGGTGATGTGCGTGGTGCCGATGTTCTTGGCGGCCGGCAGCAGGTTGGTCATCCGCCGGGGCAGCAGCGCGCCGAGCGGGATCTGGAACGGGGTCGACGCCACGTCGAGGTAGGTGTCGCCCCCGGTCGAGGGGTGCAGGTCGATCCGGTACATGCCGATGCCGACCGAGTCCGGGTAGCGGGTCGCGCCGCGCTCGCCGCGGATCTCCAGCGAGACGTCGTCCTCGCGGATGGTGGTGAAGGCCCGGATACGGCGGGACTCCCGCACGTAGATGTCCTGGGCCAGGCCGTCGTCGGTGCCGAGCAGGTCGCCGCGCAGCCGCAGGGACGGGAAACCGGTGCCGCCGTCGGGCCGCGGCGCTTCGGTCTGCATCCAGTACAGCGCCGACAGCGCCAGTTCGCGCGCGCCCGCCCGGTGCTTGGCGGCCTCGTCGGCCGAGACCTCGAAGAGCGGCCCGTCCATGTAGTCGATCATCGGCCAGTTCACCAGGGTGATGTCACTGGCGTAGGCGCCGGGTTCGAAGAGCTTGCGGGCCGCGATACGGCGGAACCGCCACAGGTCGTCGGTCCCGGCGTCCTTGCTCTGGTCCGCCTCGACGGACAGCGGGTCGTCGTCCGGGTTCGGGTCGAGCCGGCCGTTCGACGGTTCGAGGGTGCGCGGGTTGGGCCAGGAGAAGGCGAGCAGCGGTCCCGGCCAGACGTCCGGGCGGACCGACCGCCAGTAGTCGTACGTCGCCGGCCGGTCGATGGTGTGGTCGCCGTCCACGTGGTCGACGGCGAAGCACCAGGACGCGGCCTGCATGGTCAGCGGTTCCGCGGTGTCCTTCGCGCTGGGCTCGCCGGTGTCGTCCCTGGACTCGGCGCCGGTGACGTACTCGGCGCCGCTCAGCGGCAGCAACTCGCCGGTCTCGGTCGCGTCGATCACGTACCGGGCCTGCACGGTGACCGGGCCGTCCCCGGTGTCGCCGTCCGGCACCAGGGTCACCGCGGTGATCGCGTCGCCGTCGACCGAGACCGCGTCCGCGCGGTAGGGCCGCAGCACCGTGAGCCGGCCGGAGCTGCGGGCCGGCGCGAGCATCGCCTCCAGGACCGCCACGGCGACCCGCGGCTCGTGGCAGAGCCGGCTTACCAGGCCCGCGCCCGGGTTCAGTTGGCGCGCCCGCAGGGCCCGCGCGGTCAGCGGGTAGTGGCGCCGGTAGTACTCGCGTATGCCCTCCCGCATCGACCGGTACGAGGCGGTGACGCCGAGCATCTCGACCCACGGGTGCTCGTCCGGCGGGGTGGCCTGAGCGGTGAGTTGGCCGCCGAGCCACCGCGAGCCCTCGGTGAGCACCACCCGTGCGCCGTGCTCGGTCGCGGCCAGGGCGGCGGCTATGCCACCGAGTCCTCCGCCGACGACCAGCACGTCCGTGCGTACTTCCTTCACCTGCACGTCCTTCCTGGTAATTCGTATTAGCGCACGCTAGGGAAGGAACCCGGAGAAGTCAACGACAAGTGCGGAAGCGGTGGGAGGGGGGTGCGGGCGCCTCCCGGAGGGGCTCGGCTTCCGGTCGTACGCGCGGAAGGTCGGCTCGGCGCGGGGTGCGGCGCGGGGCAACGGGCGGGCGGGGTGCGGCGCGGGGCAACGGGCGGGCGTGTGGCGGGGTGCGGCGCAGGGCGCTGCCGGTTCGCCGCGGGGCGCGGCCGGTTCACCGCGGAAGCGTTCGGCCCGTTTCGGCCTCGCGTACCGCCCGGTTCAGCGCCGCCGGGCGGGCGGCGCGGCGGTGACGGTGGCCCCTTCGACCAGCTCGCACGGGAGCAGGACCTGCGTCTTGCGGCCCGGCTTCATCTCGCCGCGCAGCATCCCGACCAGGATGCGCACCGCACGCGCGCCCATCTCGCGGCGGGGGATGCGGAACGTGGTCCAGTCGACCTCGGGCGCCGTCCGCAGCGGCCATGCCGACGTCTGCGTGGGGTCGGTGTCGCCGAGCACGCCGATCGACAGGTCCTCGGGTACCCGCAGCCCGGAACCCGTGGCCAGCGCACGTAGCGCGGCCGCCATCTCCGTCGCCTCCACCAGGGCGGCGGTGACCTCGTCGGCGCGCAGCCGGTCGAACACCGCGGTCGGATCGTCGTCGGTGAGGGCGAGCGGTGCCTTGCGGTGCCGTCGGCAGGCGCGCAGGTATCCGGAGCGGCGGTCGGCCGTCGACTCGCTCTCCTCGCGGTAGCCGACGAGCGCCACCCGGCGGTGGCCGAGCGACCACAGCCGCTCGTACAGCTCCGCGGTCGCCGCCGCGTAGTCGCCGCCGACGTAGCTGACCGGCCCGGCGGACGACTCGCGCCGGCCGATGAACACGAACGGGAACCGCTCGTCGACCAGGCGGTCGAGCTCGTCGCGGTCGGTGTGCCGGCCGAGCAGGATGCAGCCGTCCGCTATGCCGAGCCGGTTCGACCCCTCCTCGTAGACCTTGCGCCGGCCCTGCCGGCGCCCCGGACTGGTGAAGAGCAGCAGGTCGAAGCCCTGCGCCTCGGACTCCTCCTCGATGCCGCCGAGGAAGGGGCCGTAGAAGTCGGCCGTGCCGGAGGGGAAGACCGCCTCGTAGGTGAACACCCCGATGATCTGGTTCGACTTGCCGCGCAGGCGCCGGCCCATGATGTCCACGGTGTAGCCGGTCTGGCGCAGTGCGTCCTCGACGCGCTTGCGGGTTTCGGGCGCGACGCGCACCCCGTCGGAGTCGTTGAGCACCAGGGAGACCATCGCCTGCGAGACGCCCGCGAGGCGGGCCACCTCGGCCTGGGTCACCCGTTTCCGGCGCTGCGTCACGTGTCGCATCGTAACGCCACCCTTTCCCTCCGGAGGATCGGCTCCGGGCCGGCGCGATCCGGCCGCTCTCTGCCGGAGCCCATGCTAATACGTATTATCGCTTGACTTCCACCGGCACGCGGCGCCACCATCCCTCACGCCCCCCGGCACCGCCCTTTCCGGTCCGCTCCCGGCCGCCGCCCTTCCCCCTACCGTGAGGGTCCTTTCATGTCCGCTGAGCACAGTTCCCGTGGCATCACCCGCCGCTCCACGCTGCTGGCCGGCGCCGCGCTGGCCCCCGCGTGGTTCCTCGGCTCGTCCTTCGGCGCTCCGGGCCGCGCCGCAGCGGCGACGGCCGCGGACTTCGCGAAGGTCAGGAGCCAGTGGCAGGACACCCTGATCGGCAGCTACGACACCTCCGACCCGGTGATCTCCGGCTACGTGCAGGACGCGGCCGACGCGGCGAGCGGCCTGTGGTCGACGCTGGACACCTCCAGCTCCCGCAGCTACCTGTGGGCGGACCTGGACAGCAGTACCGTCTCGGCCGTCCAGCGCGACGTGATCGGACGGCTGCGCCAACTCGCCCTGGTCTACGCGTCCCCCGGCTCCACGCTGTCCGGCAACTCCGAGCTGCTGGCCGACATCCGGTCGGCCGTCGACTGGTTCCTCGCCCACAAGTACGGCGTCACCGCGCAGTACGACAACTGGTGGGACTTCCAGATCGGCATCCCGCTGGCGCTGGGCGACACCTGTGTCGCGCTGTACGGCGAGCTCTCGGCGAGCCAGATCGGCACCGCCATGGCCGCGATCGCCCGCTACCTGCCGGACCCGAGCCAGGTGGGCGGAGGCGCGGCCACCGGCGCCAACCTCGACTGGACCTGCGCCGTCACGACCGTGCGCGGCGCGCTGAGCGAGGACGCGAGCGTGATCGACAGCGCCATGACGGCGATCGCGAACCTCTTCCCCTACAGCTCCGGCGGCGACGGCTTCTATCCCGACGGCGGCTTCATCCAGCACAAGCTGTACGCCTACAACGGCTCCTACGGCGTGTCCCTGCTGCAGTACCTGACCTATCTGCTGGTCGCCCTGCAAGGCACCCCGTGGGCGGCGACGACCGACCAGGTGCAGCGCGTCTTCACCTGGACGCAGGCCAACTACGTGCCCTGGATCTACCGCGGGGCGTTCATGGACATGGTGCGCGGCCGGGCGCTGTCCCGCTTCTACGAGACCGACCACCGTATCGGGCGGCTGACCAGCGCCACCCTGCTCCAGCTCGCCCACCTCTTCCCGGCGAGCCAGGCGCTGACCCTCCGCTCGCAGGTCAAGGGCTGGATCACCGCGGACACCTACCAGGACTTCTTCGGCTACGACCCGGTGCCGCTCGAACAGGTGCGCACCTCGTCGATCGCGCTCGGCCGGGCCGTCGTCGCCGACCAGGCCATCCCGACCGGAACCGAGTCCACCACCTCCGTCGTGGCGACCTCGATGGCGCGGGTCGTGCACCGGCGGCCCGCGTTCGCCTTCGCCATCGCCATGGACAGCACCCGGATCAAGCCGTACGAGAGCGCGAACGCGGAGAACCTCGAAGGCTGGTACACCGGTGAGGGCGCCGCCTACCTCTATCTGGCCACCCAACCCGGCCACTGGACGAACGCCTACTGGCCGACCGCGAACAAGTACCGGGTGCCCGGCGTCACCCTTGACGCCAAGACCCTCGCGCTCGGCGCCAACCGCGGCTCCACCAACACCTGGGCCGGCGGCGCCCTGCTGGACGGGAACGTGGCCGCGGGCATGGGGCTGTCGTTCGCCGTGCAGACGCTCACCGGCCGCAAGTCGTGGTTCTGCCTCGACGACATCGTGGTCTGCCTGGGCGCCGGGATCACCAGCACCGACGGCCACACCGTCGAGTCGGTGATCGAGAACCGCAACACCGGCCCCGACGGGCGGGCGAACATCCACGTCGACGGCGCCGTGGTGCTCGCCACCCCGAGCAGCACGCCGACCGTCGTCCAGCCGCGGTGGATCTTCGTGGACAACCTCGGCGGCTACGTGTTCCCGGTCGGCGGCCACGTCACGCTGCTGCGCGAGGACCGTACCGGCAAGTGGACCGACATGGACCACCGCGGCGTCTACGACGACACGACCGCGTACACCCGACGGTTCGTCACCATGTGGGTCGACCACGGGGTCAGCCCGACCGACGGCAGCTACCGCTACATCCAGCTGCCCGCCGCGACCTCGGCCCAGACCGAGGCGTTCGCCGCGTCGAACGACGTCACCGTCGCGAACACGACCCAGGTGCAGGCGGTCAGGCGCGCCGGCGCCGGGATCGCGATGGCCAACGTCTGGCAGGCCGGCGCGCCCAAGGCCGGGGGCATCCAGGTCGACCGGACCGCCTCGGTCATCACGCAGCGGAAGGACGGCACGCTCAGCGTGGCCGTCTGCGACCCGACCCAGCAGCTCACCGGCACGGTGACCGTCACCGTCGACGGCGCGGTGTCGGCCGTGGTCTCCGCCGACCCCGGCATCACCGTCCTGGCGACCACGCCGAACGTGCGCCTGGCGGTGGCCGTCGGGGGAGCGGCGGGCAAGAGCTTCGTCGCCCGGTTCACCGAATGACGGAACGGTTGCCATGACCGCGAACGCGCCCGGTTCACCGAAGAGAGGAGAGTCCATGCGCACCAGAGCAGTGGCGGCGGTGCTCGGGTTACTCGCCGCGAGTTGCGCGGTGGCGATCGGCCCGGCACACGCGGCGTCGTCCGTATACGAGGGGTCGTCCGTTCACGAGACGTCATCCGTTCACGCGGCGTCGTCTGTCAACGCGGCGTCGTCCGTCTATGAGGCGTCGTCCGTCTACGAGGCGGAGGACGCGACCATCTTCCACGGCACCGTGGACACCGACCATCTGGGCTTCACCGGAACGGGATTCGTCAACACCGCCAACGAGATCGGCGCCTACGTCGAGTTCACCGTCGACTCGCCCACGGCGGGTGACGCCACCTTGGCCCTGCGCTACGCGAACGGAACGACGGCCGGACGCCAGGCGGACGTCAGCGTCGACGGCACGGTGGTGTCCACACCGGCTTTCGCGACGACCACGGACTGGAACACCTGGTCCGTCTCCAGGCTCCCCGTGACCCTGCGCGCGGGAACCAACCTGATCCGGGTCACCGGCACGACCACCGGCGGCCTGCCCGACCTCGACTCGCTCACCGTCGCCGACCTGCTGGGCACCCAGTGGTCGGACGCGCTCGTCGACTCGACCATGCACCGGTACACCCCGGCGACCGTCGGCGGCTGGAGCTACCCGGTCGCCCTCTACATGATGGGCCAGTACCAACTCGCCCAGCACACCACCGATCCCGCGCGCCGGGCCGCCCTGATCGCGTACATCAAAGCGTGGGCCGACCGCTTCGTCGACGCCTCCGGGCACATCGCCAACAGCTTCACCAGCCTGGACAGCATGATGCCCGGCCAGGTGATGATCGCCCTCTACCGGGAGACCGGCCAGACCAAGTACGGCCTGGCCGCCAAGCAGATCCACGACCGGCTGCTGCCCGGAGCCGGATACCCGACCACGCCCGACGGCGGGTTCTGGCACGCCACCAGCGCCGACCGGGCCGACCAACTCTGGTCCGACGGCACCTTCATGGCCGACCCGTTCATGGCGCAGTACGGCAGGTACATCGGCGACAGCACCCAGTCGTTCGACATCGCGACCAAGCAGCTGGTGGTCTACGCGAGCCATCTCCAGCAGCCGAACGGCCTGTTGAAGCACGCCTACGACGCCTCCAAATCGGCGTCCTGGGCGGACCCGGCCACCGGACTCGCGCCCGAGTACTGGTGCCGCGCCGTCGGCTGGTACGGCATCGCCGCCACGGAGATCCTCGACCTGATCCCCGCCGACCACCCGCGCCGGGCCCAGCTGATCTCCATCGTCCGCGATCTGGTCCGCGGCATGGCCGCCTACCAGGACCCGGCCAGCGGCCGGTGGTTCCAGGTCGTCGACAAGGGCGCCGACCCGGGCAACTGGACCGAGACGTCCTGTTCGGCGATGTTCACCCAGACCATCGACACCGCGATCAAACGCGGATACGTGCCCGCCGACACCTACCAGCCCGTCGTGGACGCCGGGGAACGCGGCGAGCTGGCCCGCATCTCCCTCCACGACGACGGCCTCACCTACCTCACGTCCACCTCCGTCGGAACGAACGTCGGAGACTACGCCTACTACGTCCACCGCCCCCAGGCCACCAACGACTTCCACGGCCTCGGCGCCTTCCTCTACTTCTACGAGGAGACCCACCCCTGACCCGAAACCGCCCCCGACCGGGGCAAAGCCGTCCCCCGGCCCCGGAGCTCTCGGCGACGCTGTTGGTTTATTTGGGGCTGTGCGTGACGTCGGCCTTCGAGACCTGGTTGTGGTCTTGAAGGCCGACGTTGTCGTATGGGGTGGGTGTGGATGTCGATGCAGCCGAAGGGGTCTGGGGAGATCCCGGCGGAGACGGTGCGGGTGGCGCGGGCCGCGTTCCCGAAGGGGAGCCTGGCGATCCGGGTGCGGGACGAGTTGGGCCCGTTGTTCAGGGACGAGGAGTTCGCGGATCTGTTCCCGGTGCGGGGCAGGCCGGCCTGGTCGCCGGGCGGGCTGGCGCTGGTGTCGGTGTTGCAGTTCGTGGAGGGGCTGACCGATCGGCAGGCCGCTGAAGCGGTGCGGGCCAGGATCGACTTCAAATACGCGCTCGGGCTGGAACTGGATGATCCGGGCTTCGACTTCTCGGTGCTGTCGGAGTTCCGTGACCGGCTGGCCGGGGCGGACGCGGGGCGACGGGTGCTGGACGGCATCCTGGTCGCGGCCCGTGAGAAGCGGCTGCTCAAGAGCGCGGGCCGGGCCCGCACCGACTCCACGCATGTGCTGTCGGCGGCGCGTGAACTGTGCTGGCTGGAGATGGTCGCCGAGACGTTGCGCGCGGGGCTCAACGCACTCGCCCAGGCTGCCCCTGCCTGGTTGTCGGAGGTGGCCGAGCCGGAGTGGTTCAGGCATTACGCCACGAGAGCGGATGACACGCGATTCCCGGTCAGCCGCGTGAAACGGGAAGAGGTGGGGACGCGGATCGGCCGGGACGGGACGCGTCTGCTGTCGGTGGTCTTCAGCGCTGATGCCCCCGCTGGACTGCGCGGGCTTGCCGAGGTGGAGACCCTGCGGCAGATGTGGGTCCAGCACTTCCACCACGTCGACGGCGAGGTGAGGCGCAGGGGCCCAAAAGACCGCCCGCCGGGCGCGCTGCGCCTGGTCACGCCCTATGACACCGACGCACGCGGCAGTGTGAAACGCGACACTGTGTGGGACGGCTACAAAGTCCACTTCACCGAGACCTGTGAGCCGGACGCCCCGAACCTGATCACGAACGTCGCCACAACGGTGTCCACCGTCCAGGACCGGTCGATGGCCGAGACCATCCACCACCAGCTCGCGGCCCGTGACTGCCTGCCCGCCGAGCACTGGGTGGACGCCGGCTACCCCACCGCCCCCGCGCTGGTCAGCGCCCGGCGCGACCACGGCATCGCCCTGCACGGCCCCATCCAGGCCGACAACAGCGCCCAGGCCAGCGCCGAAGGCGGCTTCGGACAGGACGCCTTCACCATCGACTGGGACAACCAGCAGGCCACCTGCCCCGGCGGCCACACCAGCACCAACTGGAGCGAACGGCTCTCCCAACGCGGCCAGCCGGTGCTGCGGGTGGTGTTCTCGGTCAGGGACTGCCGCCCCTGCACCATGCGGCAGGCGTGCATCAACACCCCCAACCCCACACGGGCTCGCGAACTGCGGCTACGCCGCCACGACGAACACCACGCTCTCCAGGCGGCCAGAGCCGAGCAGCAGACCGATGCCTGGAAGGAGCGCTACAAGGTCCGCGCCGGAGTCGAGGGCACCATGTCCCAAGCCGTCCAACGCTGCGGCCTGCGCAGATCCCGCTACCGAGGGCTGGCCAAGACCAGCCTTCAGCACCAGCTCACTGGCGCCGCGATCAACCTCGCCCGCATCGACTCCCACCTCACCCAGACACCCCGGGCCCGCACTCGCACCAGCCACTTCGCAGCACTTCGCCCCGCCGAGCTCATCCTCGACGGGGCGAAGTAGGACCAAGCCCCAAATAAACCAACAGCGCCGGGTTCATGCACTCACGGGGCCACGAGGGAAGGTCGCCGGCCGGGAGACGGAAGCACGTCTCCCGGCCCAGCGGGCGCACCGGAAGTGGCCCGTCAGACCGTGGCGTGATCAGCAGGCTCCGCGGCTCCAGGGAACCCGAGCCTGTCCAGGAGTGCCGTGAACGACTCCTCCACGAAGACCTCGTGGGAGCGCAGAACCGCTTCGATCGAGGCGGGGTCGGCCTTGCCGGGGAATCCCGCGTTGGCTGCCCAGGCGAGAGCAGCCCGTGCATCGGCCGGCACCGTCGCTTCGAGTTCCGCCAACTTGCGCCGCGCGGCCGCCGCGTAGGCGGGTGTGGTCACCCATATGCTCATATCACCCATGCTCTCGGGCTCTTCCTCCCAGAGATTTCCCGCTTTGCCGGCCGCCAGCAACTCCAGGTGCAGATAGGCGTCCCCCTGCCGGCCATCGGCCCCCAGCCCGTTGATCACCGCAGTGTCGCTGTCGTGGATGTAGACGTAGGCGCAGGCGCAACAGGCCGCGGCTCGGGTCCACTCGACCAGTGCGGCAAGGTCCGCTGCTTTCCACAGCCCGTAGTCGAGCTGCAGCGTCTGCCGGCCTCCCGGCCGGGACCACCGACAACAGGTCGCATCCGCGAACGCAATAGCGGATCATCCGAGGCGAGAGGAACCGCTTGGCGCTGCGGACGGCCGCGACCGGCCCGGGCGAAGCCGGCACCCGGGCCTCGTCCCGTTCACGCACTCATCGGATCACCGGGGCGGCAAGGGCTACGTTCACTGCATCGGCGAGGCCGGATTCGAGGTCGAGGTCGAGGTCGCGATACCGGGCGCGGCCAAGAGCGCCGCATTGGAGCCGTGGTGTTCCGGACGTGCCGAGTCGAGGGGGCCAGGAGCCCGGCAGTGTCCGCGACGACGATGATCACGTGTCGTCCTTCTCCCACGATGTTGGACAGGTACGCGCGCCTGGCGGCGGCCTCAGCCGTGGAACGCCCCGCGAAGGCGTTCGGCCGCCTCGGTCAGGACCTTCTCCTTCTTGCAGAAGGTGAAGCGGACCTGGGTGCGGCCGGCGTCGGGGTGGTCGTAGAAGACGGAGTTGGGGACGGCGACGACGCCGGCGCGTTCGGGGAGGGTGCGGCAGAAGGTGAAGGCGTCCTTCTCGCCGAGGCCGGCGATGTCGGTGGTGATGAAGTAGGTGCCCTGGGGCTGGAAGACCTCGAAGCCGGCGTCCCGGAGGCCCGCGGCCAGCAGGTCGCGCTTGGCCTGGAGGGTGTCGCGGAAGGCGGTGAAGTAGTCGTCCGGGAGGCGGAGGGCTTCGGCGATGGCGTACTGGAAGGGGCCCGAGGCGACATAGGTGAGGAACTGCTTGGCGGTGCGGACCGCCGCGACCAGGGGCGCGGAGGCGGTAACCCAACCAACCTTCCACCCCGTGAACGAGAAGGTCTTCCCGGCCGAGGAGATGGAGACGGTGCGGTCGCGCATGCCGGGCAGGGAGATCAGCGGGATGTGCTCGCCGTCGAAGACGAGGTGCTCGTAGACCTCGTCGGTGACCACGACGAGGTCGCGCTCGACGGCCAGTTCGGCGATGGCGGTCAGCTCGTCGCGGGTGAGCACCATGCCCGTGGGGTTGTGCGGGCTGTTCAGGAGCAGCAGGCGGGTACGCGGAGTGACGGCATCGCGTAGGGCGTCCAGGTCCGGGCGGAAATCGGGGGCGCGCAAGGTCAGCGGGACGCGGGTCGCGCCGGCCATCGCGATGCAGGCCGCGTAGGAGTCGTAGAAGGGCTCGAACGCGATCACCTCGTCGCCCGGTTCGAGCAGCGCGAGCATCGCCGCCGCGATGGCCTCGGTCGCCCCGGCGGTGACGAGGACCTCGCTGTCCGGGTCGAAGTCCAGGCCGTAGAAGCGCCGTTGGTGGTCGCTGATGGCGGCGCGCAGCGGGGGCACCCCCATGCCCGGCGGGTACTGGTTGCCGTGGCCGTCCCGCAGCGCCTGAACGGCCGCTTCCCGGATCGCTTCCGGCCCGTCGGTGTCGGGGAAGCCCTGCCCGAGGTTGATCGCGCCGGTGGCCACGGCCAGGGCGGACATCTCCGCGAAGATCGTCGTCCCGAGCCCGTCCAGCCTGCGGTTCAGCAGGGGGCGGCCGGGGCTGTGGAGGCCGTGGCGGCGGTCAGTGCCGCCCGCGGCACCGGCACCGCCCGGGGCACCGGCGCCGGCATCGCCCGCGGCACCGGCACCGGCATCACCCGGGGTGCCCGCCCTGCCCGTCGCATCGGCCGTGCCCGCCATTGCGTTCCACCCGCTCTCCGCCGCGTGCCCGCCATTCGATCAGCCGATGGTACCGGGTTGTCATATCGGAACACCTGAACTCGTAAGCGCTCCAAGGGATGGAAAGTACGCACAGATGGGTAAAAACGCTGAGAAGGCGATGCGATCCGTGATTCCGTTGGTTCCGGATCTCTTCGGGGCCTCCCGATCATCCAGATCACCCCGAACCCGCTGGACCAAGCCTGGTCCACCGCGATCCGTATCCGTATCACCCCTGATCCACCCGGCCCACGCCGGCGCAAGCCACCGCACCTTCGCCTCGCGGCGGGGGCGGGACGGCCCGATTCGCGCCGCGTGTGCGATCCCCAGCGTGACCCGCGGAGCCTTCCCATGCTCACCACCCTTGATACCGCATACACGGACACCCGGGCCGGCGACCTCGCCTGGTGCCTGGACAAGGATGCGCTGCCCGCGCTCGCCACCCTCGGCGTGCGGATCGGCGACGCCGCCCGGCTCCACGCCGACGTCGAGTTACGCCTGCTCGGGGCCTCCCACCAGGTGCTCGTCGACGCCGGCCGGGGCAGCTGCTCCGAGACGGTCGCCTGCCTGCCCGGCAGCCAGGCGCCACTGCCCTTCGGCGTCTCCCGCCGCGTCGGCCCGTGGGACTACGAGTTCGCCGCCCGCATCGAGCACCTCTCGCTGGGCTCCTTCACCGCCCGCGCCCAGGAGTTGCTCGCCCTGGTCGCCGACCACCCGCACGGCCTAGCCGGCACCTTCCCGGGTGACCCGAACGCGTTCACCGCGATGCTGGTGCAGTGCGGGGAGGGGAACGTGCGGTGGCGGACATGGCACGCGTACCCGCAGGAGGGGCGGTTGGTGGCGACACGGACGAAGGTGCGGGTGGCGGGGTGAGCAAAGTCCTTACGGGGGACGCCGTTTGTACGGTGCGGCGCCAACCGGCTTTCTCGGGCTGCCTCGTGGCGTCGGGCGGGCACGCGGCGCCTGGCCGCCTTACGCCGTCCCGTTCCCGTAGCAGGCCGCGTCCCCGTACGAAGCCGCATCCCCGTACGGCAGATGCCCGCGGGGCGCATACCGTCCGGTGCCGGCGCCCCGTCGTACCCCTGCGTGCTTCCGGGCGCCGTCGCCCGCCGCCACCCGCCTGCCCGGCCGCGCCGATTGAACCCTTGTGGGTGACCGGCGGCGGAGCAAGCCTGACATAACGTGCACTCATGCTTGACCAGCGCGGCCGTCCGCGAGCCCCCCACCAGCTCTCCTTAGCGCTGCCCGTCCCCGCGCGGGCGGCCCGCGCGCTGGTGCTCACCGCCGTCTTCGTCTGCGCCGCCTGCGGCCTGGTCTACGAACTCGAACTCGTCGCCCTCGCCTCGTACTTGGTCGGCGACTCGGTCACCCAGGCGTCGCTCGTACTGTCGGTGATGGTCTTCGCGATGGGCTGCGGCTCGCTGCTGGCAAAACGGTTACGCAACCGCCCCGCCGCCGCGTTCGTCGCCGTCGAGTCCGCGCTCGCACTCGTCGGCGGGCTGTCGGTGATGACGCTGTACGCCGTCTTCGCCTGGTACGGGCAGGCCCGCTTCGCCATGATCGGCTGCGCCTTCGCGATCGGCGTGCTGATCGGCGCGGAGGTGCCGCTGCTGATGACGCTCGTGCAGCGCATCCGCCGCCAGGACGCGGGCGGCGCCGTCGCCGACCTGTTCGCCGCGGACTACGTGGGCGCGCTCGTCGGCGGCCTCGCCTTCTCCTTCCTTCTGCTGCCGTATCTGGGGCAGTTGACCGGCGCGCTCGCCACCGGCGCGGTCAACGCGGTCGCGGGCGGCGCCACCGTGCTGTGGCTCTTCCGCGGCGACCTGTCCGGCCGCGCCCGCGGCTGGCTGCTCACCGCGAACGTCGGCGTGCTCGCCCTGCTGGCCTGTGCCGCCGTCGGCGCGGGACCGTTCGAACGCGCCGCCCGCCACGCGGTCTACGGCAGCCGGGTGCGGGTCGCCGAGCAGACCGGCGCGGAGGAGATCGTGCTGACCGGGGGGACCGGCGCGAGCGGCGTCTCCTCGCTGCGTCTCTACGTCGACGGCGACCTCGCGGTGTGCGGCGCCGACGAGGCGGTCTACCACCAGGCGCTGGTGGAGCCGGCGTTGACCGGACCGCACGCCCGGGTGCTGATCCTCGGCGGCGGCGACGGGCTCGCGCTGCGGGAGGTGCTGCGCCACCAGGGCGTCGAGGCGGTGACGGTCGTCCCGGACGACGACGAACTCGCCCGGCTGGGCCGCACCGATCCGGGGCTCACCGCGCTCAACGGGCACGCGTTCGACGACCCGCGCGTGCGGGAGGTGGGGGGCGACGCGTTCGACTGGTTGCGGAGGGCGACGAGCCAGAGCGCCGAACGGGTAAGCGGCGCAGGGGCGTTCGGGAGCGCGGGTGCCGATACGGGCGGGGGTGGTGTGGCCGGGGGAGTCGGTGCCAATGCGGGCGGGGGTGGCGCTCGCGGGGATGCGGGTGCCGATACGGGCGGGGGCGGCGGGGCGCCTGACGCGGGAAGCCCCGGTCGGCAGCGGTACGACGTGATCATCGCGGACCTGCCCGCACCCGGCGCCTCCGACAGCGCCAAGCTCTACTCGCAGGAGTTCTACGGACTCACCGCGCACGCGCTCGCCGGCGGAGGGCGGCTCGCCGTCCACGCCGGTTCCTCTGCCCACACCCTGTGGACAACCGATGCCACCCTCCACACCGTCTCCCTGCGCACCACTCCGTACGCGATGACCGGCACCCGCGCCTGCGGCTCCTCCGCCGGCTGGAACTTCCTGCTGGCCGCGCCCACTTCGGCCCCGCCCCACCTCGCGCTCCCGAACCGTCCGCCGCCCGGCCAGTCCCTCACCGCCGCCGGCCTCCGCGCCGCCGCGCGCCAGGCCCGCCGCACCCGCCCGGCCCGCCCCCTGCCCCCGTCCACCCTCCTGCGCCCGCGCATCACCGAGTAGCGAGCACGCGCGCACGGGGAGTGACGTACGGTGTCCGAGTTATGTCAGAATTCCCCTGTGTCGTGGGTGAGTTGATGACCCCACGCGACGAGCGTGCGATCGCGCGGACCACCGCGGACCAGCGCGGACCAGCGCGGCGCGAGCACCGGACGAGTACGGGAGACGGCGAGTGGCGGCGTACGACGACCACGGGCCCATGGTCGACAATCCGTGGCGGCAGCACCTGGTGACGTTGAGGAGCGACCTCCTCAAGGAGATGCATGAACTCCGGTCCCTGTTCCAGGGCCCCTGCGCCGACATCGGCCTGGGGGAGACCTGGGTCGGCCCGGCCGCCGACACCTGGCACACCGAGGCCCAGGGCCGCCGAACCGACATACTCGCGCAACTCGGCCGGCTGGTCCCGCTGGTGGAGGCGGCGATCGGCACGTGCGCGGAGAAGGTCACGGTGGGCGAGGCGAAGAGCCTCCAGGTGGACCTGTTGTAGCCGGTCACGGGTGGCCGTAGCCCGTAGCCCGTAACTCGTATCCGCCGACAGCGGATCGCACCCCTTGAACCGTACGTACGCGGGCCCGCCGCGAGAGCGTGCCCGCGTACGGCAGCACCCTGGGACGACACGTGGGACACCCCGAGCACCAGCCGACCTTCTCCGGCATCGACCCGGACAAGCTGCCCGGCACCATCAACTCCCTTGAGCGCGACAAGAACCGGCTGCACGACAGCGCCACCCGCTTCCGTACCCGCTTCACCCGCTACGGCCTCGACACCCGGCCGCTGGACCGGCTGATCGCCATCTCCCGCTGGGCCGACGGCGAACTCCCCCTGCTCCGCCGCCGGCAGCGCCTCGCGGTGGCCATCGGCGAACACGGCTCCCAGCGCACGCTGATCTATCTCCCCGACAGTGCGGTCACGCCGGGCGCGGCCGCCCGCGCCACCGCCCAGGGGCGCGCCCTCGCCCAGCGCTTCGACCGGCAGATGGCCGACCACGACGGCGCCGTGCCCGAAGCCCTCTTCACCGCACTCGCCGCGGGCGGCGACGACGGCGACTTCCTCTACGGCTTCTACTCCTCCCTCGGCCCCCGCCGCCTCTCCCAACTCTCCAACTCCATGTCCGGCAACCCCTACGACCGTCGCTACCCCGACCACCCCGACCAACTCGCCTACGACCGCGACGTCCTGGCCCGCACCTTCGGTGGCTTCACCCGCGTCGCCGCCGACACCCGCCCCCGGCCCGGCCAACGCGCCTTCTGGTCCACCTGGTTCGACCGCTTCGACGACCCCGGTCAGGGGTTCCGCCCCGACCTCCTCCTCCCGCTCGTCGACAGCGGCACCTACGACCCCGACTTCCTCGTGGCCCTCGCCGACCGTGCCTTCACCACCGACCCGAACCGCAGCGTCACCCCGCGCATGCCCGGTTCCCCCGGCGCCGACGACCCCTGGCACGCCGATCACTACGTCCAGCTCTTCAACGCCCTCACCAAGAACCCACTCGCCGCAGGCCAGTTCATCGCCCTCCGGCCCGACATCGCCGTCAACGCCCTCTACCCGGGCGGCGGCAGCACCACCCCCGACCGCATCGCCGCCTTCACCGCCACCCTCAAAGCCGCGACGATCACCCTCCGCGCCTCCCACCCCACCCTCTCCGACCGCAACACCGCGTGGCTCCTCACCACCAACCTCGCCCACACCCAGGACCCCGCCCTCCAGACCACTCACCCCTACCCCGCGGTCTCCCTCCTCTTCTCCGAGATCCTCGCCCAGCACTGGGACGACCTCCAATACGCGATCACCTCCCCGGCCCAGGACGCCTTCTGGCCCGCCCCCACCTGGAACCCCACCGCCTTCACGAATTCCCAGGACCCCACCCGCGACGGCCTCGAACTCCACCCCACCGTATGGAAAGCCTTCATGGAAGAGGCCATCCGCGACCCCCACGCAGCAGCAAGCATGAGCGCACTCTTCGAGACTTACAGCAACAAACTTGCCGCGCTTACGTCCACTGCTATCCGTAGTACCGATGAGTCGATCGACTTCATCAGCTTCAAGATGGGCCTGAGCGAGAACTTCTACAGCAGCGCGTTCGGTGAGACCGAGAAGAACTTGGGAGATGAGGCGCAAGCGTGGGCTGACGACATGTCCAAGATCCGAAAGGACCTTGTTCTCACAGTGGTGGGGCTTGCGGCTGGCGGTGAGGAGGGTGCCGTGGAGTTCGCCAAGGAGCAGGGCAAAGGCTATGCGACCAGTCTGCTGGAGGGCTGGGTCGGTCGGCAGGTACAGGTTCCGCCGGAGCGGGCTCCGACAGACCTCATCGAGGGGATCAAGGGCCTCAAGAACACCCGTCTGGAGTCGACTTGGAGGTCCGCGTTTGCCACAAGTGTGGGTGCGCTGGTTGGCGCGAATTTCACGAATATTCCTAAGGTGAAATTCGTCGTCCCAGGAGAAGTCGACAAGTACCACTCCTTTTCGGGAAAACCATATTCTGCTGGCGCGCCTGATGATGGGCCGCGCTACATCACCGGACCGGCGGACGACTTCGTCGCGGCGATCAGAAGAAACCACGGGCAAGTGGACACAAGCAAGATGACGCCACAACAGCAGGGTGCGTACTCAAGTTGGCTGGAGGACCCCGCCGTGGTCGCCAAACTCGGCGATGACCGGGTCTACTTGCACATCATGGGGCAAGGCTGAACCGAGTCACTCTGCGACCGAGATAACCTGCCAGGCGAGGACTGCTGAGGCGGGCATGTACGTCTGGAAGGCGAAGGAGATGAGATCGCCTCCGGTGAAGGCGTATCGCAGCACATGGCGATTGCAGGTCACTGTTGGGTTGCCGCTGTGCGGGACTGCGGTGACCCGGGAGAAGCCCAGGCTCCCCACCCCAGCGCACGCCGCCTCCACGACGTAGGACCCACCGTCTTCGAGATCGACCGCCGTCCGCGGAAGGGCGGTCGGACCCTTCACCGGGCCGACCCAGTGCAGCTTCACCTGTGAGGACCGGGTGAGACTTGCCTCGGCTTCGTGCCGCAGGTCGTCTTCACTGCGGGCCGGGTTCCTGCTGTGGACGGGTGACGTGGTCGGTGTCGGTTGGACCGGGTGTCCTTGGGGCGAGCTGCATCCCGTGAGAGATAGGCCCGTCAGGACGAAAGTGACGGCGAAGGCGGGGGCGAGAGGCACAGCTCTTCCGGCTGCTGACCCCAGCCACATATTTCCCATACTGCTCTTTATATAGTTAATCGGGCAGAACCGAAGATAGTGCACCCCCGTTCGTGGGGGTGGGCCGGCGCGGTTGACGGGGACCGTGGGGGAGGGGAAAGCAGCCGGGCGGAGTAGCGGCGGGTGGGGAGGGGCGGGCGGGCGGGGGAAAACCGCACAGGGAGCCGTCATCACGGCCGCACGTGGGTAGGCTCCGCCGCATGGAGCACGAGTCTTTCGTCCCGACCCCGTCCGCCCGGGTGGCGGAAACGTTCCGTACCCCGGGCGCCGTGGCGTCCGCGCTGCCGGGATGGCAGCCGGACCCGGACGCGACGGAGGGCGAGCGCGTGGCGCGGGGGAGGCTGCGACTGCGCATCGCCGGCTCCACCATCACGTACCGCGGATTCGTCACCGTCAAGGGTGACGCCCCGCCGTTCACGCTGGAGGCCCGCGGCACGGAGGTGCGCGGCGACGGCGTGGTCGAGGTCAGCGCGCGGATCACGCTGACGGACACGGAACTGCCCCAACCGGGCACGACCGTGGAGTACCGAGGCGAGGCGACCGCGAACGGCCGGCTCGCGTCCTACGACCCGGCGGTGGCGGACGCCGCGGTCCGGCGTCTGCTTGACCGCTTCTCCGCGGGCATCGCCGAGCTGGCCGCGGCGGCCGGCCCCACCGAGCCCGCCGACTCCGGGAGCCCCGCGCCCGCCGCCGCGGACCGTACCGCCGAAGACCCCACCGCCGCCGACCCCGCACCGGCCGACCCCGACCCCGATGAGCCGGCCTCCGAGGAGCCCGACGTCGTGGACGACCTCGGTGACCCGAGCCCCGAACTGGAGGAGTTCGAACTCGTCGAGGTCGAGGTGGACGTCCCGGAGAGCGCCGCCGCGTTGGACGACCTGGTGCCGCCCGCCGAGGCCGCGCACGCCCGGCGGACGATGATCGGGCGCAGCGCGGAGGAGGTCGACCACGCGCCGCCGCGCGGCCGGTACGCGCCGGTGCCCGCGCCGGACGCCACCTCGGCGGCGACGCTGCGGTGGGCGGCGCCGGCGGCCGCGGCACTGCTGGCGTCGGCGGTCGTGGTGGGCAGGGTGCTGCGCCGCCGCAGGTGATACGGGGTCGCTCCGACGGCGAACCCGGGCGAGCGCGCGTGAGTCGACGGCATCACGGCCGCTACGCTCGCTTCCGTGGAGACTGAAACGAAACTGACGGCGGGCGACGCCGAACTGACCTTGCAGCCCGAGCACGGTTGCCGGATCGCCTCGCTGAAGGTCGGCGGGACCGAACTCCTGCGCCAGGGCGAGAAATTCGGCGCCTTCCTGATGGTGCCGTGGTGCGGCCGCACCGAGAACGGCGTGTTCCGCAACGGCGGGGTGACCCACCAGCTCCCGATCGACGCGCCGCCGCACGCGATCCACGGCACCGGACGGCACTCCGCCTGGCACGAGGCGTCCCCGGCGACGCAGACCACCGCGGCCTACTACTACGACCTCGCCGACCCGTGGCCGTATCCCGGCCGCGTCACGCACACCATCGAGCTCGCCCCGCACTCCGTGAAGCTGTCGCTGAGCGTGGAGGCACGCGGCGACTCCTTCCCGGCGCAGGCCGGCTGGCACCCGTGGTGGCTGCGCAACCTCGGTCAGGGCGGCCAGGACGTCGAGTTGGCGTTCAGCGCCGCATGGCAGGAGGAGCGCGGCGACAACCACCTGCCCAACGGCAACCGCATCGACCCCAAGCCCGGCCCGTGGGACGACTGCTTCGGGATGCCGGACGGTGTGGACGTCACCCTGAACTGGCCCGGGGAGATGACGGTGCGGGTCAGTAGCCCGAGCGAGTGGGTCGTCGTCTACACCGAGCAGCCCGAAGCGGTATGCGTGGAGCCGCAGTCAGGCCCGCCCAACGGCCTGAACACGCGCCCCCGCCTGGTCACCCCGATCGATCCGCTGGAGATCAGCACGGTGTGGAGCTGGCAGAAGGTCGGCTGACGGGACCGGGGTAATGGCCGGTCGGAGCGTCGGCCCGGCGACTGGACCGGCGGTTCGCCCGGCTCCCGGGACCCGCTTCCGCCCTTCTGCTCGGAACATACCCATGCCTGTCGCTCGGCTAATCTCATCCGTATGAGCGACGTACGCACCGCCCTCCTGCGGCAGATCAAGGACAAGGCCGTCGTGCACGGCAAGGTGACCCTCTCCTCGGGCCTCGAAGCCGACTTCTACATCGATCTGCGCCGGATCACCCTGGACGGACAGGCCGCCCCGCTCGCCGGCCAGGTGATGCTTGACCTGACCGCGGACCTGGAGTTCGACGCGGTGGGCGGACTCACCCTGGGCGCCGACCCGGTGGCCACGTCGATGCTGCACGCGGCCGCCGCCCGCGGGCAGCGGCTGGACGCGTTCGTGGTGCGCAAGGCCACCAAGACCCACGGGCTCCAGCGCCGGATCGAGGGCACCGACGTCAAGGGCCGCCGGGTGCTGGTGGTGGAGGACACCTCCACCACCGGTGGTTCACCGCTCACCGCGGTCGAGGCGGTCCGCGAGGCCGGCGGCGAGGTCGTGGCCGTCGCGGTGATCGTCGACCGGGGCGCCGCCGCGAAGGTCGCCGAGGCGGGCCTGCCCTACCTGGCGGCGTACTCGCTCGCGGACCTCGAGCTGTCCTGACCGCCCGAGACCTGGGCGTGCGAGACGCGAGCGCCCGCTGAGACCGGAGCACCCGTCCTGACCTGGGATTTCATGGCTCCTGGGATGTTTCACGTGAAACATCCCAGGAGCCTTCGCGTGTGCGTGGCCCGCCCACCGCGGGCCCCGGGTACGGCGAGGTGGTGTATTCGTTCGAGTCTGGGAAGATAAGGGCGACGATGACGTCGCCACGCATGCCAGCAGTACCACCCGCACAGTCATGAGGAGCGGAAACGATGCCCATCGCAACCCCCGAGGTCTACGGCGAGATGCTCGACCGGGCGAAGGCCGGCAACTTCGCCTACCCGGCCATCAACGTCACGTCGTCGCAGACCCTGCACGCGGCCCTGCGCGGCCTCGCCGAGGCGGAGAGCGACGGCATCATCCAGATCTCCACGGGCGGCGCGGAGTTCCTCGGTGGCCAGTACAGCAAGGACATGGTGACCGGCGCGGTCGCGCTCGCCGAGTTCGCGCACATCGTCGCGGAGAAGTACCCGGTCACGGTCGCGCTGCACACCGACCACTGTCCCAAGGACAAGCTCGACGGGTATGTCCGCCCGCTGCTGAAGATCTCCCAGGAGCGGGTGGCCGCCGGCCGCAACCCGCTCTTCCAGTCGCACATGTGGGACGGCTCCGCCGAGACCCTGGACGACAACCTCGCCATCGCCAAGGAGCTGCTGGCCGAGGCGGTCAAGGCGAAGATCATCCTGGAGATGGAGATCACCCCGACCGGCGGTGAAGAGGACGGTATCTCCCACGAGATCAACGACTCCCTCTACACCACCGTCGACGACGCCTTCCGCACCGTGGAGGCCGTCGGCCTCGGCGAGAACGGCCGCTACCTGCTGGCCGCTTCCTTCGGCAACGTGCACGGCGTCTACAAGCCGGGCAACGTGGTGCTGCGCCCGGGCATCCTCCGGGAACTCCAGGACGCCGTGGCGCAGAAGTACGGCAAGGCCAACGCGTTCGACTTCGTCTTCCACGGCGGCTCCGGCTCGACGACCGACGAGATCAACGAGGCGCTGGAGAACGGCGTGGTCAAGATGAATATCGACACCGACCTCCAGTACGCGTTCACCCGTCCCGTCGCCGGCCACATGTTCAGCAACTACGACGGTGTGCTGAAGGTCGACGGCGAGGTCGGCAACAAGAAGGCGTACGACCCGCGGGTGTGGGGCAAGGCCGCCGAGGCCGGGATGGCCGCGCGCGTCGTCGTCGCCGCCCAGGACCTGCGTTCGGCGGGCAACCGCCGCAAGTAACGGTCGGGCGCGCCTGGTTCGGCGCCCGCGACGCGGCGGGAGCCGTGCGGAATCGAGGCCCCCGGCAGCTGCCGGGGGCCTTCTGCCTGCCCACTCGGGCAGACTGGAACCCATGGCCAATCACGAGAACCTGCTCGGGGGTCCCGCCCCCACCCACCTGCCCGACGACCCGGAGCCGCGTGAACTGCTCGCCTCCGGTGCCGCGCCCGCCGAGGTGGCGGCGAAGTACCCGTCCTCCTCGCTCGCCTGGGCGCAGCTCGCCGACGACGCGTTCGAAGGCGGCCGGGTGGTGGAGTCCTACGCCTACGCGCGGACCGGCTACCACCGCGGTCTGGACGCGTTGCGCAGGGCCGGATGGCGTGGCCACGGCCCCGTACCGTTCGAGCACGAGCCGAACCGCGGCTTCCTGCGCGCCCTGCACGCGCTGGCCCGGGCTGCTCAGGGCATCGGCGAGCAGGAGGAGTACGACCGCTGCACCACCTTCCTGCGGGACAGTTCGCCGACCGCCGCGGACACGCTGGGCTGACCCGCCGGTCCGCCCCACACGCCGGTATGCCCGGTGCTAGGGCGGTGTTGGGAGGTGCCGGGCGGTGCCGGGGTGGCTCACCCCGGCACCGCCCGGAGCGGCCCCAGCAGAGCGGTCCAGCGCCCCCCGTTTTCTCCCCTCCTCTCCCGACGCCCCTCCCCTCCCGTCACGATTACCGCCGCTGACCTGCCCAAATGTCGCGGTTCGGCAACAGTCGGTTGACTCATGGCATATTCACGTATCCATGTGCGATCGTGTCCATGCCGTCCTCACCGCAGGGCGGCATCACTACGTCCGGGACAGCCCGAACGTAGGCATGACGCCGACACGCAGCTCGGAAGCGCCACGGGGGGCCGGGGCCGCGGTTCCGGCTGCCGACGCCTTCAGGGGGAGCCTTGGCAGCAAAGGGCCGCCACGGCCGACATCAGCACAGCCGCCGTACGACACGACGCCGGGTCGCGTTCGTCGGCCCGCTGGCGGTGCTCTGCGTGGTCGTACTCGGCTGCGGCGGGGGCTACGCGGCCTGGCACAAGTCCAGGGGCGGCGGCTCTGCGGCGGCGATCGACGCGCCGATATCCCACTCGCCCTCGCCCGGCGGCGGCTCGCTCGCGCCGGCCAACGGCGACAGGACGGGCTCGGGCACCTCCTCCCCGTCCACCGCCGGCAAGCCCGCGACCGGCGGCCCGAGCGCGAGCCACTCACCCGCGCCCAAGCCCTCCAGCGTGCCCAAGTCGGGCACCGGCGCCTTCGGCACGGCGCACGCCACCGGCACCGCCTCCGGACACGGCAAGATCCGCCGCTACAAGGTCGAGGTCGAAGGCGGCATCCAGCTCTCCGCCAGTGACGCCGCTCACGAGATCGCCGGCATCCTCGCCGACTCGCGCGGCTGGGAGAACGACGGCCACGACGGCTTCCAGCTGGTCTCCTCCGGCCCCGCCGACTTCGTCATCAAGATCGCCACCCCCGACACGGTGGACAAGATCTGCGGCGCCGCCGGCCTGCTCACCCGGGGCGAGGTCAACTGCGACGTCGGCGCGACCGTCGTGGTCAACCTCAAGCGCTGGATGCTCGGCTCGCCGGAGTTCAGCGGCCCGATCCACGACTACCGCGCCCTGATCATCAACCACGAGGTCGGCCACCGCATCGGCCACGGCCACGAGGGCTGCCCCGGCCCCGGCAAACTCGCCCCCGTGATGATGCAGCAGATCAAGGGGCTGCACGGCTGCAAGGCCAACGCCTGGCCGTACGACAGCAAGGGTCGCTACATCCAGGGCCCGCCCACCGCCTGAACGGTCCGCCGCATCGGCCACCCCGCCGCGCCGCGCCACACCTCCGCCCATCGCCGTCGGCTCTTGCCGGATCTGTCCGCACCGCAGATGATCGCGGCACAGGCCCGGTGACCCCGGGACACGATGGAGGTAGAACCATGTCCGACGCACCGACCGACGAGGCGGCGACCCCGAACCTGTCGTTCGAAGGCAGCACGCCCTACGAGGACTACGTGCAGGCGTCCGTCCTCACCCACCTGCAGCACCCGCTCTCCGACGAACCCGGAGAGATGGCCTTCCTGGTCACCACCCAGGTGATGGAGTTGTGGTTCACCCTCCTGGTACACGAGTGGACCACCGCGGCCGCGGCTCTGCGTCAGGACGACCTGCCGACGGCCAGGGCCGCGCTGCTCCGCAGCCTGCCGGAGCTGGAGTCGCTCAACGCCTCCTGGAAACCGATCGCCCACCTCACTCCCGCCCAGTTCAACGCCTACCGGTCCGCCCTCGGCGAGGGCTCCGGCTTTCAGTCCGCGATGTACCGCCGCCTGGAGTTCCTGCTCGGCGACAAGTCCGCGTCCATGATCGTCCCGCACCGCGGTACCCCCAGCGCGCACGCCGAACTGGAGAAGGCCCTCACCGAGCCGAGCCTCTACGACGAGGTGCTGCGGCTGCTGGCCCGTCGCGGCTACGACCTGCCCGCCGCGGTGCTCGACCGCGACCCGGCGCTGCGCTACGAGCCGCACCCGGAGGTCGAGGCCGCCTGGCAGGCCGTCTACGCGGACGACGACCAGGACTCCGACATGATCCGGCTCGGTGAACTCCTCACCGACGTCGCCGAACTCGTCTGGCGCTGGCGCAACGACCACCTCGTGGCGACCCGGCGCGCGATGGGCGCCAAGGCCGGCACCGGCGGCTCGGCGGGGGTGGCCTGGCTGGAGAAACGCGCCACGAAGAACGTCTTCCCCGAGCTGTGGACGGCGCGCAGCCATGTCTGACGTCCCTGCCGTCCCCGCCGCCCTCGCCCTGGACGCGCTTGCCGACCGCGCCGCCGCCCTCGACGCCGCCGACCCGCTCGCACCTGTCAGGGACCGCTTCTTCCTCGGCGGCAGCTCCCCCACCGAAGGCCATGGGGGAGGCACCGTCTACCTCGACGGCAACTCGCTGGGCGCGCTGCCCACCACGGTGCTGCCGCGGCTGACCGAGGTGATCGGCCGTGAGTGGGGCGAACTGCGCATCCGCTCCTGGGAGGAGAGCGGCTGGTGGACGGCGCCCGAGCGGATCGGCGACCGGATCGCTCCGCTGATCGGTGCCGCGCCGGGGCAGGTCGTGGTCGGCGACTCAACCAGCGTCAACGTCTTCAAGGCGCTGGTCGCCGCCGTCCGCATGGCCCCCCAGGACCGCGACGAGATCCTGGTCGACGCCGCCACCTTCCCCACCGACGGCTACATCGCGCAGTCCGCGGCCCGTCTCACCGGCCGGACCGTGCGGGCCGTGCCCGCGGGCGGGATCGCCGAGGCGGCCGGCGCCCGCACCGCCGTCGCTCTCGTCAACCACGTGGACTACCGCACCGGCCGGCTGCACGACCTGCCCGCCGTCACCGCCGCCCTTCACGCGGCCGGGGCACTGGCCGTATGGGACCTGTGCCACAGCGCCGGGGCCCTGCCGGTCGCTCTGGACACCGACGGAGTGGACCTCGCGGTCGGCTGCACCTACAAGTACCTCAACGGCGGCCCGGGCGCGCCGGCCTACCTCTACGTGCGAGCCGAGCACCAGCCCCGCTTCGACTCCCCGCTGCCCGGCTGGAACTCGCACGCCGACCCCTTCGGCATGGCCCGCGAGTACGTGGCCGCCGAGGGCGCGCCGCGCGGACGCGTGGGCACGCCGGAGATCCTGTCGCTGCTCGCGCTGGACGCGGCCCTCGACGTCTGGGAAGGCGTCGCGCTCGCCGATGTGCGCGCCAAGAGCCTCGCCCTGACCGACTTCTTCCTCGACTGCGTGGCCGCGGCCGCCCCTGACGGACAGCTGCGGGCCATGACGCCCGGGGAACACGCGGAACGGGGCAGCCAGGTGTCGCTGCGCTGCGCGGACGCCGGCGAGGTGATGCGCGAGCTGATCGCACGCGGCGTCGTGGGCGACTTCCGGCCGCCCGATGTGCTGCGCTTCGGCTTCACCCCGCTCTACACCCGCTACGTGGACGCCTGGCGCGCCGCCCGTGTGCTGGCCGACATCCTTGAGGAACGCGACTCCACCCACGCTGGTGCCCGCCCGGGCGCCGGCACCGATATCCGACCCGACGGCCACCCCGACGGCGACCGCGAAGGGAACCCGTAACCGATGACCGCTGCCGCGCCCCGCCCACCCTCGCCCCAGCCCGCCGACCGGGCGGCGGCCGAGGAGGCATCGGCGTTCGGCCACGACCCCGTGCCCCCGGACGCCACCGCGTCCTACGGCGCCCACCCCGACCAGGTGGTCGACTTCTACCGGCCCGCCGGGGCCGGTACCGCCCGCCCGGCACCCCTGGTGGCGCTGCTGCACGGCGGCGCCTGGCGGGAGGCCCACGACCGCACCCACGTCTCCCCGCTCGCCGCGCATCTCGCGGCGCGCGGGCTGGCGGTGGCGTCGGTCGAATACCGCCGCGGCGGTACGGGCGGCGCGGCGGGCGGCGCACCAGGTGGTGCAACGGGTGGTCCGGAGGCACCCGGCGTCCCGCCGGGCAACGGCAGGCAACTGCCCCGGCAGGCGGAGGTCCAGGCGGAGACCGCCGAGCCCGCGCTTCCGCCCGCCGGCCGCTGGCCCGACACCTTCGACGACGTCGCCGCCGCGATGGACGCCCTGCCCGCGCTCGCTCGCGACGCCCTCGGCGAGGACACCGTCGACCCCCGCCGCATCGTGCTCACCGGGCACAGCGCGGGCGGCCACCTCGCGCTGTGGGCCGCCGCCCGTCACCTGCTGCCCGCCGACTCCCCTTGGCACCGCCCCGCACCTCCAGCCCTCCGCGGTGTCGTGGCCCTAGCCCCGATCGCCGACTTCACCTCGGCGATCCGGCTGCGCGTCTGCTCCGGTGCGGTGCTGGACCTCCTCGGCGGACCCGACCACGCCACCGACCGCCTGCCCCACGCCGACCCGGCCGCGCTGCTTCCCACCGGCATCGCCACCACCATCGTGCACGGCACCACTGACAATGAGGTTCCGCCGCAGGTCAGCGCAGCTTTCGCCCGTGCCGCCGGAGCGGCGGGGGAGGAGCCCACCGTGGCGTGGCTGCCGGCCACCGGCCACTTCCCGCTGATCGACCCGTCGAGCGACGCGTGTACGGCCGTGGCGGACGAGATCGGCCAACTCGCCTGGTGACTCCGCCCGAGGGCAAACCAAAGCGCCGGTGCCCGTCCATCGATGGGCACCGGCGCGAACGGTAAGGGCGACCTCACCGGGGACGGCCGCGGGCCGCGTTCCGGCTCGGATACGACGGCCCCACCGGGGGCCGGCTGCTGCCGCAGACCGGCTACTGGAAGCCAGTCACCGGCTACCGGCTGCGCTTCGCGAGCCGCTCCACGTCGAGGAGGATGACCGCGCGAGCCTCCAGCCGCAGCCAGCCGCGGCCGGCGAAGTCGGCGAGCGCCTTGTTCACGGTCTCGCGGGAGGCGCCGACGAGCTGCGCCAACTCCTCCTGGGTGAGGTCGTGCACGACGTGGATGCCCTCTTCGGACTGCACGCCGAAGCGGCGGGACAGGTCCAGCAGGGCCTTGGCGACACGGCCGGGCACGTCGGAGAAGACCAGGTCGGACATGACGTCGTTGGTGCGGCGCAGGCGCCGGGCGACCGCGCGCAGCAGCGCGGTGGAGACCTCGGGCCGTACGTTCAGCCAGGGCTGGAGGTCGCCGTGGCCCAAGCCGAGCAGCTTCACCTCGGTGAGCGCGGTGCCGGTGGCGGTGCGCGGACCGGGGTCGAAGAGCGACAGCTCGCCGATCAACTCGCCGGGGCCCACCACGGCCAGCATGTTCTCCCGGCCGTCGGGCGAGGTGCGGTGCAGTTTCACCTTGCCCTCGGTCACGACGTACAGCCGGTCCCCGGGGTCACCCTCGTGGAACAGCGCGTCGCCACGCGCCAGCGTGACCTCGGTCATGGAGGCACGCAGTTCAGCGGCCTGCTCGTCGTCGAGCGCCGCGAAAAGCGGGGCACGGCGCAGAACGTCGTCCACGAGCTCTCTCCTTGTCGACTGTCGACATCACCGGGTTGTCCGCCGGGCTGTCCCCATGATGCATGACACGAGAAACAGTGCGATCAATCACAAGTTTGTCTTATGTGTGCGCGGCGCCGTGCCGCGGGGGTCCGATTGGCGGTCGGAATTCCGTGGTTAGGGGCGGCGCTGCCGCCGAATGAGTGGCCACCACGGGGTGTTCCGCTGTCAGCGAACACGCTACCGGAGCCGACCTCGGAAGGCACCGGTGTGACCGGTCCCACGCTGTCGGACCTTCGGCGTAGCCTTCGTACATGGCAGAGAGCAAGGTCGGCAAGGCCCCCAAGACGGAGTCCCAGGTAGCGAAGGTCCGCAGGGCCCGCCGGATCAACCGCGAACTCGCCGAGGTGTATCCGTACGCACATCCGGAGCTGGACTTCGAGAACCCGTTCCAGCTCCTGATCGCCACGGTGCTGTCCGCGCAGACCACCGACCTGCGGGTCAATCAGACGACGCCCGCGCTGTTCGCGAAGTACCCGACGGCGGCGGACATGGCGGCGGCCGACCCGGCGGACCTGGAGCAGATCCTGCGGCCGACCGGCTTCTTCCGGGCCAAGACGAGGTCCGTGCTGGGCCTGTCCGCCGCGCTGCGGGACGAGTTCGGCGGCGAGGTGCCTGGCCGCCTGGCCGACCTGGTGAAGCTGCCCGGCGTCGGCCGCAAGACCGCGAACGTGGTGCTGGGCAACGCGTTCGGGGTGCCCGGCATCACCGTGGACACCCACTTCGGCCGGCTCTCGCGCCGCTTCGGCTGGACCACCTCGCAGGACCCCGAGGAGGTCGAGCGGGATGTGGCCGCGCTCTTCCCCAAGTCGGACTGGACGATGCTGTCGCACCGCGTCGTCTTCCACGGCCGCCGGATGTGCCACGCCCGCAAGCCCGCCTGCGGGGTGTGCCCGATCGCCGCGCTCTGCCCGTCGTACGGCGAGGGCGAGATGGACCCGGAGAAGGCGAAGAAGCTGCTGAAGTACGAGAAGGGCGGCTTCCCCGGGCAGCGGCTGAACCCGCCGCCGGACTACCCGGGGCAGCCCGCGCCCCCGCTGGGCGCCTCATGACGCGGTCCTGGGAGGCCGGCGCGTCGAAGGTGGACGTCAGCGCCGGCGGGCTGCCGCAGTGGCTGGAGCCGGTGGTCGAGGCCGTCGACACCGTGCGGCCCGAGCAGCTCAGCAGTTTCCTGCCGCCCGACGGAGGGGGGCGGCAGTCGGCCGTGCTCGTGCTGTTCGGCGAGGGCGATCAGGGGCCTGACCTGCTGCTCATCGAGCGTTCCGCGGCGCTTCGTTCGCACGCGGGTCAGCCGTCCTTCCCGGGCGGCGCGCTCGACCCCGAGGACGGCGACCCGGACGGCGAGGGCCCGCTGCGGGCGGCGCTGCGCGAGGCCGAGGAGGAGACCGGCCTCGACCCGGCGGGCGTGCAACTCTTCGGCGTCCTGCCGCGGCTCTACATCCCGGTGAGCGGTTTCGTGGTCACGCCGGTGCTGGGCTGGTGGCGCGAGCCGAGCCCGATCCGCGCGGTCGACCCCGCGGAGACCGCTCGCGCCTTCCGGGTTCCCGTGACGGATCTCACCGATCCGGCCAACCGTGCGACTCTCGTGCACCCCAGCGGTTTCCGCGGCCCGGCCTTCCTCGTCCAGGGCGCCCTGGTGTGGGGCTTCACCGCCGGCCTGATCGACAAGTTGCTGCACTACGCGGGCTGGGAGCGGCCCTGGGACCGGGAGCGCACCGTGCCGCTGGCCTAGCGGCGGACCGTATCCGCACCGCATGGCCGCCGGGCCCGTCCGTGTGCGCGGACCGGACCGGCGGGGCCGTACCGCCCCACGCGCTCAGGCCGACGTGAGACCGTGTTCCCCGTGAACGTGCTGGACATCCTGCTCATCCTCGCCGCTGTGTGGTTCGCCGTGATCGGCTACCGGCAGGGCTTCGTCGTCGGCGTCATGTCGGTGATCGGCTTCCTCGGCGGCGGCCTGGCCGCCGTCTACCTGCTGCCGCTGCTGTGGGACAAGGCGACGGACCATGCGACCCCGGGCTCGGCCGCGGTGATGTCCGCGGTCGTGATCGTGATCGTGTGCGCGTCGGTGGGGCAGGCGTTCACCACGCACCTGGGCAACAAGGCGCGCACCCGCATCACCTGGTCCCCGGCCAGAACCCTGGACGCGGGCGGCGGCGCCCTGGTCAACGTGCTGGCGATGCTGCTGGTGGCGTGGCTGATCGGCAGCGCGCTGGCGACCACGACGCTGCCGACGATAGGGCGCGAGGTGCGGTCGTCGAAGGTGCTGATCGGGGTGTCCCGGGTGATGCCGCCGTCGGCCGACACCTGGTTCACCGACTTCAGCGACACCCTGGCGCAGAACGGCCTGCCGCAGGTCTTCGGCACGTTCGGCTCCGAGCCGATCACCTCGGTGCCCGCCCCCGACCCCGCGCTGGTCGGCAGCCCCGCGGTGGCCGACGCCCGCCCCAGCATCGTCAAGGTCGTCGGCACCGCCCCGAGCTGCGGGAAGGTGCTGGAGGGCTCGGGCTTCGTCTTCGCCAAGGACCGGGTGATGACCAACGCGCACGTCGTCGGCGGCGTCTCCGAGCCCACCGTGCAGGTCGGCGGCAAGGGCCGGCTGCACGACGCCCGCGTGGTCCTCTACGACTGGCAGCGCGACATCGCCGTCCTCGACGTGCCCGGGTTGGACGCGCCCGCGCTCCACTTCGCCACCACGAGCGAGCAGAGCCGCGACGACGCCATCGTGGCGGGCTTCCCCGAGAACGGCCCCTTCGACGTGCGCGCCGCCCGGATTCGGGACCGCATCAAGGCCAGCGGGCCGGACATCTACCACCGCGGCACCGTGCACCGCGACGTGTACTCGCTGTACGCGACGGTCCGGGCGGGGAACTCCGGCGGTCCGCTGCTGACCACCGACGGCGAGGTCGCCGGGGTGGTCTTCGCGAAGTCCCTGGACGACTCGCACACCGGTTACGCGCTGACCGCCGCCGAGGTGGCCCCGGACGTCACGGCCGGGCGTACCGCGAACCGGCAGGTGGACACCGAGGGGTGCGCGCTGTGACGCGGACCCGCGGTCTCATTCCTTCACATGGCGCAGCCGAGCGCTGACCCAGCGGGCCCGGCGGCCGAGTATGCGGGGGATGCCGAGACGGCCGGCCCCCGAGGGGATCAGCGTCATCGGGACCCGGTCGGCGGCTGCGAAGCTGCGGTGAGTGCGTGATACGTCACGGTAGTCGTGCGTCGAACCCATACGGAGCTACGTGCCCGCGCCGATAGGTCGGTAATCGCCCTCGGGTCGTCCGATTGGCTTATGCGCCCGGCATTTTGGCGATCATCGTACTGTCGCAATGTGGCCGTAGTGCGGCCGTATCGCGCCGGTTCAGCGGTCCGGTTCCGGGTCCTTGAGCCAGTTGACCAGCTCGGTCGAGAAGGCCACCGGGTCCTCCTCGTGCGGGAAGTGCCCGAGGCCGTCGAAGAGCCGCCAACGGTAGGGCGCCTCGACGTACTCCCCGCTGCCTGCCACGCTCCTGGTGCCGACCGCCCGGTCGAGCGAGCCGTGCATCTGCAGGGTGGGCACGCGCACCGGGCGCTTCATCCGGCGGTTGAACTGGAGGCCGTCCGGCCGTGCCATCGACCGCACCATCCAGCGGTAGGGCTCGACCGCGCAGTGCGCCGTGGACGGGATCTGCATGGCCTCGCGGTAGACGTCGATCGACTCCTCGTCCAGCGGCCGCGGTCCCGACCAGTCCCGGATCATCTGGCCGACCAGTGCCGCGTCGTCGGCGACGAGTTGCCGCTCGGGTACCCAGGGCCGCTGGAAGCCCCAGATGTAGCCGCCCGACCTGCTCTGCCGCAGGTCGGTGAGCATCGCGGCCCGCCAGCGTCGTGGGTGCGGCATCGAGCAGACGGCCAGCCGACGTACCAGCTTCGGCCGCATCGCGGCGGCGGTCCAGGCCAGGTATCCGCCCAGGTCGTGGCCGACCAGCGCGGCGTCGGGCTCGCCGAGCGAGCGGATCACCCCGGTCACGTCGAGTGCCAGGTTGCCGGGGTCGTAGCCGCGGGGCGTACGGTCGCTGCCGCCGACCCCGCGCAGGTCCATCGCGACCGCGCGGAAGCCCGCGTCGGCGAGCGCGGTGAGCTGGTGCCGCCAGGCCCACCAGAACTGCGGGAAGCCGTGCAGCAGGAGCACCAGCGGGCCGTCGCCGGCCTCGGCGATGTGGAAGCGGGCGCCGTTCGCGGCCACCTCGCGGTGGGTCCAGGGTCCGTCGAGGCGGGGTACCTGGCCGCCGCGGCCGAGCTCCGCGCCGCCCGGCCCGCTCCGGTCCGTCGCGTCCGGCACCGGGACGGGCCGGTTGGGCTGGCTGGGCGAGCCGGCGGGGAGGTTCATGGTGTCGAGCGTGTCACATCTTCGATTCGAGCGCGGGAGCCGCGACGGTGGCGCCCAGCGGCTCGGCGTCCTGCGGACCGAGCTCGCGCGGGCGCGGCTTGGCCTTCTGCAGCACCGCGGCGGTCTCCTTGGCCGAGGCGATGGAGCGCTCCGGCTTCTTCACCTTCTTGAACCGGCCGTACGCCAGTGCGGCGAGCAGCACGCCGAGGACCACGAAGGCACCGCACACGATGCCGAACGACGCGTCGAGCGGCAGTCCGGTGCGGTGGATGACGTACGCCAGTGCCATGCAGCCCATGGGTACCGCGAACAGGCAGAGCGCCAGCGCCACGATCAGCGCGCCGCTGCCGATCGTGGCGCGCTTCACGTCCTGCCGGATCTCGGTCTTGGCCAGCGCGATCTCGTCGTGCACCAGGGCGGACAGCTCCGTCGTGGCGGCGGAGAACAGCTCGCCGAGGCTGCGCTCGTCACCGTTCGAGGCTGGGCTCATCGAGTCCTCCGTGGTCGTCGCACCGCTTCGCTCGCGGGTGGTGTGGTCCGGACAAGGGAATGTCTGCCCCCGATCATGCCTTACGTGCCGTCAGGGCCGCCCGCCTGCCGCCGCCGGGCGAGCGCGGCGAGCCTGCGGTGCTCGGCGGCCTGGCGCTCCAGGATCTCGGCCATCCGCATGTGGTACGCGGGTTGGTCCTGCTCGTAGATGTCGGGGATGCCGTCCCCGTCGTCGTCCCGCTCCTCCTCCGTGGTCAGCTTCCGGTATCTGTCGTTGCGCAGTTTGAGCAGGACCGCGGCCAGCACGGCCGCGATCACCGAGCCGACCAGCACGGCGGCCTTGGCCTCGTCGGCGAGCTTCGGGTGGGCGGCGAAGGCGAGTTCGCCGATCAGCAGGGAGACGGTGAAGCCGATGCCGGACAGTGTCGCGAGCGCGAGGACGTCCGGCCAGCGCAGGTCCGGATTCAGCTCCGCGCGGGTGAAGCGGACCGCCAGCCAGGTGCCGCCGAACACGCCGATGGTCTTGCCGCAGACCAGGCCGAGGACGACGCCGAGGGTCTCGGGGCGGTGGAACACGTCGGCGAGCGCACCGCCGGAGATCGACACGCCCGCTGCGAACAGCGCGAACAGGGGTACGGCCAGGCCCGCCGACAGCGGCCGTACCAGGTGCTCGACGCGCTCGGCCGGCGGGTGCTGCTCGTCGCCCTGGCGGGTACAGCGCAGCATCAGGCCCATGGCGACGCCCGAAATCGTGGCGTGGACGCCGCTGTTGTACATCAAGGCCCAGGTGACGAGCGCGAGCGGGACATACACGTACCAGCCGTGCACGCCGGCGCGTTGCAGCAGCCAGAACAGCACCAGGCACGCTGCCGCGCCGGCCAGGGCCGCGTAGTTGAGGCCGGAAGTGAAGAAGATCGCGATGATCAGGATCGCGAAGAGGTCGTCGACGACGGCGAGGGTGAGCAGGAACGCGCGCAGTGCCGAGGGCAGTGCGGTGCCGAGCACGGCGAGGACGGCGAGCGCGAAGGCGATATCGGTGGCGGTGGGCACCGCCCAGCCCTTGAGCGAGCCGCCGCCCGCGGCGGCCACCACGGTGTACACGACCGCGGGCGCGGCCATGCCGCACAGGGCGGCGATGACGGGAAGCGCGGCCTTGGCCGGTTCGCGCAGTTCGCCCGCGACGAGTTCGCGTTTGAGTTCGATGCCGGCGACGAAGAAGAAGATGGCGAGCAGGCCGTCCGCCGACCAGTGCGCGACGGACAGGTGCAGGCCGAGCGCGGACGGGCCGAAGTGGAAGTGCGCGGTGGACTCGTAGCTGTGGTGGAGGGTGTTCGCCCAGATGAGGGCGATGACGGCGGCGAGCAGCAGCAGGATGCCGCCGACGGTCTCGGTGCGCAGGGCGTCGGCGACGAAGTTCCGTTCGGGCAGCGGGAGACGGCCGAAGAGGACTGAGGAGCGGCGGCGCGGCTGCTCGGTCACGGGGGGTGGCCTCCTGGGCGTCGTAGCCGGCTGTGGACACAGTTGTCCTGTGTGCCGACCAGACTTCCCGGCGCGCCCATAAGTCTCGTCGCCATGGTGCGGCGACGCGGGGTCAGCTTAACCCGGACGGGTGAAGGGGCGAGGGGGACCACGACGAGGGGCGCCCGCACTGATGGAGTGCGGGCGCCCCTTGGGCGGTGACGGGCTCTTACGTTGTGACGGTTCCTACGCTCTGACGGCTCTTACCCGGCCCGGTCAGTCCTCGCTGGGGGCGGAGGGCAACTTGGTCTGGATCAGGTCCATGACGGAGGAGTCGGTGAGGGTGGTGACGTCGCCCAGCGCGCGGTTCTCCGCGACGTCGCGCAGCAGGCGGCGCATGATCTTGCCGGAGCGGGTCTTGGGCAGCTCGGAGACGATCAGGACGCGCTTGGGCTTGGCGATCGGGCCGAGTGTCCTGCCGACGTGGTCGCGCAGCTCGCCGACGAGTTCGGCGCTGTCCTCGGCGGTGCCGCGCAGGATCACGAACGCGACGATGGCCTGCCCGGTGGTCGCGTCGGCGGCGCCGACCACGGCGGACTCGGCGACCTTGGGGTGCGAGACGAGCGCGGACTCGACCTCGGTGGTGGAGATGTTGTGGCCGGAGACCAGCATCACGTCGTCGACCCGGCCGAGCAGCCAGATGTCGCCGTCCTCGTCCTTCTTCGCGCCGTCGCCCGCGAAGTAGCGGCCGGGGAAGCGGGACCAGTAGGTGTCGATGTAGCGCTGGTCGTCGCCCCAGATGGTGCGGAGCATCGACGGCCAGGGCTCGGTGAGGACCAGGTAGCCGCCGGAGCCGTTGGGCACTTCGTTCGCCTCGTCGTCCACGACGGTGGCCGCGATGCCGGGCAGCGGGGTCTGCGCGGAGCCGGGCTTGGTCTCGGTGACGCCCGGCAGCGGGCTGATCATCATGGCGCCGGTCTCGGTCTGCCACCAGGTGTCCACGATCGGCGTCTTGCCGGCGCCGATGTGCTCGCGGTACCAGATCCACGCCTCGGGGTTGATCGGTTCGCCGACGCTGCCCAGAACGCGCAGGCTGCTCAGGTCGAAGTTCGCGGGGATGTCGTCGCCCCACTTCATGAACGTGCGGATCGCCGTCGGCGCGGTGTAGAGGATGCTGACGCCGTACTTCTGAACGATCTCCCAGAACCGGCCCTGGTGCGGGGTGTCGGGCGTGCCCTCGTAGATCACCTGGGTGGCGCCGTTGGCGAGCGGGCCGTACACGATGTACGAGTGGCCGGTGACCCAGCCGATGTCCGCGGTGCACCAGTAGACGTCGGTCTCCGGCTTGAGGTCGAAGACGGCGTGGTGGGTGTAGCTGGCCTGGGTGAGGTAGCCGCCGGAGGTGTGCAGGATGCCCTTCGGCTTACCGGTGGTGCCCGAGGTGTAGAGGATGAACAGCGGCTGCTCGGCCTCGAACGCCTCGGGGGTGTGCTCGGTGGACTGGCGACCGGTGATCTCGTGCCACCACACGTCGCGGCCCGACGTCCACTCCACGTCCTGGCCGGTGCGGCGGACCACCAGGACGTGCTCGACCTGCGGGGTGCGGGACACCGCGTCGTCGATGGCGGGCTTGAGCGCGGACGGCTTGCCCCGGCGGTAGCCGCCGTCGGCGGTGATGACCAGCTTCGCGTCGGCGTCGTCGATGCGGGAGGCGACGGCGTCGGCCGAGAAGCCGCCGAAGACCACCGAGTGCGCTGCGCCGATCCGGGCGCAGGCGAGCATCGCGACCACGGCCTCGGGGATCATTGGCAGGTAGACCGCGACGCGGTCGCCCTTGCGCACGCCGAGTTCCGTCAGGGCGTTGGCGGCGCGGGACACCTCGTCCTTCAGCTCCGCGTACGTGATCGCGCGGCTGTCGCCCGGCTCGCCCTCGAAGTGGATGGCGACGCGGTCGCCGTGGCCGGCCTCGACGTGGCGGTCCACGCAGTTGTAGGCGACGTTCAGCCGTCCGTCGGCGAACCACTTCGCGAACGGCGGGTTCGACCAGTCAAGTGTCTGGGTGGGCTCGGTCTCCCAGGTCAGACGGCGGGCCTGCTCGGCCCAGAAGCCCAGCCGGTCGGCCTTGGCCTGTTCGTACGCGGCCGCGGTGACATTGGCCGCAGCGGCCAGTTCTTTCGGGGGAGCAAACCGCCGCTCCTCCTTCAGCAGGTTGGCCAGGCTCTCGTTGCTGCTCACGCCAGCTCCTTGTCAGGGTGTCCCAGATGTCCCGCCACTACCTCATCAGTCCTGGAGCACCCTGACAAGAGCCTCCGGTGAACTGGTTTAGACCTTTGTGATGAGAGTGACTGCTGATGTGTCTGCGTCCTCGTCCTGCGGCCGAGGCGTGCCGGCCTCCGGCCGGATCTGTGCGAACACCCCGGTGGGGTGGTCGAGGATGTACGCCTGCGCCTCGGCGACGTGGAAGTACATGCCGTGCAGTTGGAGGGTGCCGTCGGCGATCCGGCGGGCCACGCACGGATGGGCCGTCAGGTGCTCCAGCTGGGTGATGACGTTGACCAGTGCGAGGCGCTCCTGGTCGTCGGCCGCCGGGCGGCCTTCGAAGGTGGGGACGGCGGCGTGGCCGGCTGTGGAGCCGTTGTCGTGGTCCACGGCGGCAACGGCGTTGAGTCGGGCCAGACTCGGTCGGCCGTGCCGCAGCCATCTGGCCAGCGGGGTCCGGGCGCCTGGTTCGTGGTCAGAGCCGAGGAGTGCCTGCATCGCGCCGCATCCGGAGTGCCCGCACACGGTGATGCTGGAGACCCGTAGGACGTCGACCGCGTACTCCACGGCGGCGGCCACCGAGTCGCAGGACGCGTCGGAACCGGGCGGCGGCACCATGTTGCCCACGTTGCGGACGGTGAACAGGTCGCCCGGGCCGCTTGAGGTGATCATGCTGGTGACCAGCCGGGAGTCGGCGCAGGTCAGGAAGAGCTGACCAGGGCGCTGGCCTTCGCGGGCGAGCCGGGCGAGTTCGTCGCGCACCAGCGGGGCGGTGTGGCGCTGGAAGTTGCTGACCCCGCCGAGCAGTTGGCCGCCGCTGGTGGCCGGGATGGCCGCGGGGCGGGTGCAGTGGTGGTTGTGCCAGGGCGTCCAGGGGCGGCAGACGTGCGCGCTGACCGGTTCGCTGACGGTCCGTCCGGAGCCGTCGCCCAGGACGACCCGGCCACCGCGTGAGCGGTGCCGCGCGCACCACGCGCTCAGCGCCTCGTAGGCGGCGTGGTCCATGAACGAGCCGTCCAGTTCCACCACGACGCTCGCCCGCTCCGGCACCTCGGCGAACGCCTTGGTCAGCCGGGGCACCGCCAGGAATGTCAGTTGGCCGCGGGCGCGGACCCGGTGGCACGCCGCCTCTTCGGTGACGGTGACCCGGGTGTGGGTGAGGCTGCGCAGTGCGAGGACGGCGGCGACCGCGATGCCCGCGGCCACTCCCTGGAGCACCCCGAAGACCACCACGGTGCCGAGGGTCACCGCGTATACCGGGAACTCGCGGTGCCTTTGGATGTGCCGGATGTGGGCGAAGCTGACCATGCGTACGCCGACCAGCATCACCAGTGCGGCGAGCGCCGCGAGCGGGATCTGCTCCAGGACGCCGGCCGCGAGCCCCGCGCACAGCAGCACCCAAACACCGTGCAGCACCGTGGCCCGGCGGGTGCGGGCCCCCGCCTCGACGTTGGCGGAGCCACGCATCGCGCCGCCCGCCACCGGCAGTCCGCCGAGCAGCCCGGACACGACATTGGCCGCACCCTGGCCGAGCAGTTCGCGGTCGAGGCGGGCCGGGGGAGCGTGCGGTCCCGGGCGCCGTGCCTGCAGGGCGTCCACCGCGACGGCCGACAGCAGCGCCTCCATGCTCGCCACCAGGGTGACGGTCAGGACGGCCGCGACGAGCGCGGAGACCGGGCCGCCGGGCATGACCGGCAGGCCAGGCGCGGTCAGGCGCGGCAGATCGACCCGCGGCACCGACCATGCGGCGCTCACCGCGGTGGCCAGGGCGACCGCCGCGAGTGGTGCGGGGACGGCGCGCAACGCCCGGGCCCGGCCGCGCAGCCGCGGCCAGCCGAGCAGCACGCCCACGGTGACCGCGCCGATGACCGGGGTGATGGGGTGGCTGTGCATCAATTGATCCGGCAGCGCCGCGATGTTGGCGAGCGCGGAGATCTGCGGGCTGCCGCCGAGCACGACATGCAGTTGCCCGACGGCGATGACCGTGCCGATGCCGGCGAGCATGCCGTGCACGATGGCCGGGCTGACCGCGAGCGCGGCTCTGGCCACCCGCAGCCCGCCGAGCAGCAGTTGCGCCAGCCCGGCCAGCACGGTGATCGCGCAGGTGGCCCGCCAGCCGTAGCGCTCGACGAGGCCCGCGGTGATGACGACCAGGCTGGTGGCGCCGCCGCTGACCTGCAGCGGCGCCCCGCCCAGCAGTCCGGCGACGATGCCGCCGACCGCCGCGGCGACCAGGCCGGACTGCAACGGGGCGCCGGTCGCCAGCGCGATGCCGAGCGGCAGGGGCACGGCGATCAGGAAGACGGTGATCGACGCGGACAGATCGGACCGATGGCATCTCATGGGCTCCCCACTCCTTCATTCCCTTGACACTCTCAAGCATCCGTAAATGGAGAGTAATGGAACGACTGCGGAGAGTGAAGTCCAGAATCCGAATCCGTGTGCTATTTCCGTCTTTCGAGTGAACTGGTGCTGGTGGTGGTCGCGCTTGATCGAGGTGACGGGCCGTCGCGCCGCGGGGGCGAGGTGGACCCGAGCGGACCCCGTGGGTCAGTGCGCGAGCGCGGCGGGCGCTTCGATCAGGTCCTCGCTGAGCGTGAAGTCCGGGTCGATCTGGGCAGCGAGGTCGGCGCCGGTCCTGGCGTTGCCCCAACTCTCCGCGTTCTTCCGGTGGAAGTGCGCCATCTGCTGGGTGTAGCGGTCCCAGTCGCGGGCCTGGTATGAGCGGTCGGCGCGCTCGTGCATGACGCGCAGGGCCTGGCGGTTCGGCTCTTCCAGCTGTTCGAATCGGGGCGGGCCGCCCTTCTCCATCGCCCGTACCCAGTCCGAGTGCCCGACGGTGACCAGCAGGTCGTCGCCGACCTCGGCCCGCAGGAAGGCGAGGTCGTCCTCGCCGTGCACCTTGTTGCCGATCACGACCAGGCCCACGCCGAAGTCGCGGGCGTACTCCTTGTACTGCCGGTAGACCGCGACGCCCTTGCGGGTCGGTTCCGCCACCAGGAAGGTCAGGTCGAACCGGGTGAACAGGCCCGAGGCGAAGGAGTCGCTGCCCGCGGTCATGTCGACCACCAGGTACTCGTCGCGGCCGTCCACCAGGTGGTTCAGGCACAGCTCGACCGCCCCGACCTTCGAGTGGTAGCAGGCCACGCCGAGGTCCGACTCGGTGAAGGGACCGGTGACCATCAGCCGTGCGCTGCCGGCGTCGGGGCCGAACGCGAGCGGGCGGGCGCACGCCGTGTAGACCGGGTTGTCCCCGCGCAACCGCAGCAGGCGGGAGCCGCGGCCGGGCGGGGTGGTCTTGATCATGCTGTCGGCCGAGGCGATGAGCGGGTTGGAGCCGCGCAGGTGCTCCTTGATCTCCGGCAGGTGCGCGCCGAGCGAGGGAAGCGCCGCCGCGTCGTCCTCGTCGAGCCCGAGCGCGGGGCCGAGGTGCTGGTTGATGTCCGCGTCGATCGCGACGACGGGGACGCGGGCGGCGGCGAGATGGCGAATGAACAGGGAGGACAGCGTCGTCTTGCCGCTGCCGCCCTTCCCAACGAAAGCGATCTTCATGTTCACTGAGCGTAGGGGTGTCTCCGGGGAAGAACTGACGGGGAGTGGGCAAGGCCACTCGATCGTGGTCTTTCCGGGCTGCGAGCGGTGCGTAGGGTCGGGGACATGGCTACGAACGCTGCTCCTTCTCCCGCTCCCGGGCAGGCGGACCCGCTGGTCGTACTCGCCGCGCTGCCGGGCGTGCCCGACGCGGTGGAGTCCGTGCGGCAGGCCGTGGATCGGGTCTACGGTCACCGGGTCATGCGCCGACGGGCCGGCGAGGTCGCGTCGGAGGCCGCCCTGCGCGGCGCCCGGGCTTCCGCGGCGCTCGCCGGCGCCGACTGGCCGCTGGAAGAGGTGCGCCGCCGCAGCGACTTCTCGGCCGACGACCAGTCACGAGCGGTCGGGGCCGCGCTGCGGGTGACCGCCGAGGCAGGACAACTCCTCAGCGTGTGGCGGCAGTCGCCGGTCCAGGCACTGGCCCGGCTGCACCTGGTCGCGGCCGGCGGGGCCGCCGAGGAGCCCACGGTCGGGCGGCCGCGGCTGAGCGGCGAGCCGGTGGTCGACGAGACGGCCGGGTTCGAGCAGATCCCGCTGCCTGAGCCGTCCGAGGTCGCGGCGCGGCTCGACGGACTGGTCGGACTGCTGCGGTCGGGCTCCGCGGCGCCCGCGCTGGTGGTGAGCGCGGTCGTGCACGGCGAGCTGCTCTGCCTGCGCCCCTTCGGCTCGTTCAACGGCTCGGTGGCCCGCGCCGCCGAACGGATCGTCCTGGTCGGCAGCGGGCTGGACCCCAAATCCATCTGCCCCGCCGAGGTCGGCCACGCGGAGCTGGGCCTGGCCGGATACCTCAAGGCCCTGGAGGGATACGCCTCCGGTACGCCGGAGGGGATGTCCGAGTGGATCGCCCACTGCGGGCGGGCGCTCGAACTCGGGGTACGCGAGAGCGTCGCGGTCTGCGAGGCGCTGCAGCGCGGCGCGGCCTGAACGAGAATGCGGCGACACCCGCGGGTGCCGCCGCTCGCCACGTCCGCCGAGTTACCAGTGCGTGCGAGAATGGTGCCGATCAGGGCGGGGACTTTGCCCGCTTCCTGGTGCGGCTGGCCCGGTTGGCGGGTCGGCTACGCGTGGGTGCCCGGTTTTCGTGCTCGGTCCGTGGGGCCAACTGCTGAACTGCGGTCTTCCTCTCGGAAGTCCGTGGTCTCGCGGGCCGCTAACTCTTTTGTACTCCCGACCGGCAGGTAGTGGAACCCCTGGCTACACTTTTTACTTTTGCCGCCAATCGGGACATTTCGCTTGACTTTCTGCCACCTCGGGTCGCTGTGGCCCCAGTGGCCTCATCGGTGCGGTCAGGACGCCGCCAGTGGACGGCGCCGGCGCGCCGCGAGCCACACCAGCCCGGCGGTGGCGGCGGCGGCGCCGATCGCGGCCGCGGCCAGAACCGGGCGAGGTGGCATCGAGAGCGACTGGATGCGCTGCTTCAGGCGCACCGGGCGGCTGAAGGTGAGGATCGGCCAGTCCCGTGCGGAAGCCTCCTTGCGCAGCGCCCGGTCGGGGTTGACCGCGTACGGGTGGCCGACCGATTCCAGCATGGGGATGTCCGTAGCCGAATCGCTGTAGGCGAAGGACCGTTGCAAGTCGTAGCCTTCGGACTCCGCCAGCCGGGTGATGGCTTCGGCTTTCGCCGGACCGTAGACGTAGTGCTCGATCTCCCCGTTGTAGGCGCCGTCGGCTACCACCATCCGGGTGGCCACGACGTGGTCGGCGCCCAGCATCTCCCCGATCGGCTCGACGACTTCGGACCCCGAGGCGCTGACGATCACCACATCGCGGCCTGCCGCGTGGTGCTCCTCGATCAGTGAGGCGGCCTCGTCGTAGATGATCGGGTCGATCAGGTCGTGCAGGGTCTCGGCGACGATCTCCCGGACCTGCTGCACATTCCAGCCGCGGCACAGATCGGAGAGGTATTTGCGCATACCTTCCATCTGGTCGTGATCTGCGCCGCCGACGAGGTACACGAACTGGGCATATGCGGTACGCAATACCGCTCGCCTGTTGATGAGCCCGCCGTGGTAGAAGGACCGTCCGAAGGCGAGCGTGCTGGACTTGGCGATCACGGTCTTGTCGAGATCGAAGAACGCCGCAGTGCGCGGGTGCAGGTGGTTTTCCACGAGACGAGCATAGGCAACCACCATTCGGCCTAAGGTCCGGCGCGTGGGTTTGCCTGAGAGTGCCTTCGGGTACACCATGGAAGTCACGGATCGTTCGCGACCGTGCTAACCCGGTCTGGCTCCTCCCCCCCCCGAGTCGGACCGTGGGGACGACCCCCGCTCTCCCCCCCGGCGGGGGTCGTCGCATGTCCGGATGCATTTGGGCGGTAGACCCCGGGGCTGTGGCACCAGTCAGCATGTTCATGTTGCTCCCACTCCTTCGCGCATGTGTGCGTTTCTATGTGTACGACACGTGACGTTCGGTAATCGTTCGCGGATCTCGTGGAACTCACCCGTCCGGGTGGCGAAGTTATCCACAATCGCCGAGTTATCCACAGATTCCGACCAAGATCATCTCAATTCCACTTCCTGTCCCAAGCTGATCGCAGGCGAAGCACGCCGTGCTCGCACGACTAGCGACAGGGGACAGGGAAATGGCCCGGACCAACGCATCCGATCGACCGAGCGGCGCTACCGAAGCGGCCCGCGGACCGCTCATTGTGACCGAGGACGAAAGCCTCCTCGACGATCTGCTCAGACTGTGCGCCGCGGCCGGCACGGAACCGGAAGTCGTCTTCACCGCGCCCCCGCGCGCGGTGAGTTGGGACAACGCACCACTTGTCCTGGTCGGAGTGGAAGCATCCGGAAGGGCCCGCGGCTGCGGGCGGCGCAAGGGCGTTCTGCTGGTCGGACGCGGCGGCACCGACTCGGCCGACTCCGAAGCGTGGCGCCGGGCCGTCGCGGTCGGGGCCGACCATGTCCTGTTCCTGCCGGCCGCCGAGACATGGCTGGTGGACCGCCTCGCAGATGTCGCCGAGGGCAGCGGCGGCCCGGCCCTGACCATCGGCGTGGTCGGCGGGCGCGGTGGCGCCGGTGCCAGCACCCTGGCCTGCGGCCTCGCGGTCACCGCCGCCCGCACCGGCCTGCGCGCCATGCTCGTCGACGGAGACCCGCTCGGCGGCGGCCTGGACATCCTGCTCGGCGCGGAGCGCACGGGAGGGCTGCGCTGGCCCGACCTCGCCGACTCCCGCGGCCGGGTCAACAGCGGAGTGCTGGAGGAATCGCTGCCCCGGCTCGGCTCGCTCAGCGTGCTGAGCTGGGACCGCGGACAGCCCGTGCTCATTCCGCCCCAGGCGATGCGGTCGGTGCTGGGCGCCGCCAGACGGCGGGGCGGGGTGGTCGTCGTCGACCTGCCGCGCAAGGTGGATGAAACCGTCGCCGAGACGCTCGGCCAAGTGGACGTGGGACTGCTGGTGGTTCCCGCCGAACTCCGCGCGGTGGCCGCGGGATGCAGGGTGGCCGCGGCCTTCGCCCAGGAAATCGACGACCTGCGGGTGGTCGCCCGCGGGCCGTTCGGTTCCGGCCTGGACGGCGCCGAGATCGCCCGGCTGGTCGGCCTGCCGCTCGCCGGGGAACTGGCGCCGGAACCCGCGCTGGCCGACCCGATGTCCGGCGGCGCACCACCGGGTTCCGCCACCCGCGGCCCCCTCGCACGCTTCAGTGGCGCCTTCCTCGGGCAGGCGCTCGCGGCGACCGGGTGCGTGGCGGCATGAGCGCCGCACTGCTGGACGCGGTCCGGCTGCACCTCGCCGAACACGGCGGCGAACCCACCCCGGCCCGTGTCGCGGCCGCGCTGCGCGCCCAAGGACGCCTGATCGGGGACTCCGAAGTGCTCGACGTGGTCGCCGCGTTGCGTTCCGAACTGGTCGGCGCGGGCCCGCTGGAGCCCTTGCTGGCCGACCCCGACGTCACCGACATCCTCGTCAACGCACCCGACCAGGTCTGGATCGACCGGGGCCGCGGTCTCGAACGCAGCCCGATCCGGTTCTCCGACACAGCCGCGGTTCGGCGCCTCGCGCAGCGGCTGGCCACGACCGCCGGCCGCCGCCTCGATGACGCGAGGCCCTGGGCCGACGCCCGACTGCCGGACGGCACAAGGCTGCACGCGGTGCTGCCGCCCGTCGTGGTCGGCTCGCCCTGCCTGTCCCTGCGTGTCGTGAGAGCCCGCGCCTTCACCCTCACCGAACTCGTCGCGGCCGGCACGCTCGACGAGGAGACCGCCGCGCTGCTGCGCGCGATGCTCGACGCGCGGCTGTCGTTCATGATCAGCGGCGGCACGGGCTCGGGGAAGACCACCCTGCTCAGCTGCCTGCTCGGCCTGGTCGACCCGGCGGCCCGGATCGTCCTCGCCGAGGACTCGGCCGAACTGCGCCCGGACCACCCGCATGTCGTCCGGTTGGAGACCCGGCCCGCCAACCAGGAGGGCGCCGGGCAGGTCACGCTGCGGGACCTGGTGCGGCAGGCACTGAGGATGCGGCCCGACCGGCTCGTGGTCGGCGAGGTCCGCGGCGCCGAGGTGCTCGACCTCCTGGGTGCCCTCAACACCGGCCACGAGGGCGGCTGCGGCACCGTTCACGCGAACGCCGCGGCGGATGTGCCCGCACGTTTGGAGGCGCTCGGTTCGACCGCCGGCCTGGATCGGGCCGCGCTGCACAGCCAGTTGGCCGCCGCGCTGTCGGCCGTCGTCCACCTGGTGCGGGACGGTGAGGGCCGCCGCAGGGTGGCCGAGATCCATGTCCTGAGCCGACGCCCGGACGGCCTGGTCGGCACCGTTCCCGCGCTGGTCCGGCACACCGGAGGTGGTGCCGAACGCGGCCCGGGCTGGCGGCGCCTGACGGATCTGTGCTCGGTGGGTGCGTCATGAGCGCGGCGACCTCTCCGGCGGTGACCCCCGCCGTCGCGCTGTGGGCCGCGCTGCTGGTGGCCTGCCTGCCCGCCTGGACGGCCCTGCAGCGGCACGGACGCAAGCGCCGGGCGTGCGGCCTTCTGAAGGGCCCACAAGCCCGTCCTGCGCCCGCTCCAGGCGTTGTTGGGCGAGAGCGGGTGTGGTGGAGCCGCGTGGTCGCCGGCAGCCGGGTGCGGATCGGCGGCCGAGGTCCGGGCAGGCGTCGGCGGTCGGGCCGGGTGTTCCTTGGCGGGTGGCGTGACAGGCGTCCGGGCGGGCGTGGAGATCCGGGCAGCGATGCCGGGCGCCGAGCGGCGGGGACCGTCGGGGCGCGGCAGAGCGGTAGCGGCCCCGAGTGGCTGTGTCTGCCCGCCGGCGCGGTGCTCGCGGCGATCACCTGGTCGGTGGTGCCGATGGTCGCGGGAATGGTCGCGATGCCGTTGGTGCGGGGCGCTTTGCGAGGCCGCGCCGAGCGGGCGGCGGCCGAACGGACCGCGGCTGCCGTGAGCGCGCTGTGCGGCACCCTGGCGGGTGATCTGCGGGCAGGACGGCCACCGCACGCAGCGCTCGCGGACGCGGTGCAGTCGGCTGGATGGCCCGGCTCGCCCGAACTGGGCCGGATCTCGGGCCTGCTGCTGTCCGCCGCCCGGTTCGGCGGGGACGTGCCACGAGCGCTGCGCACGGCGGCGCGCGTCGGGCCGGGCGCACAGGGGCTCGCTGCGGTGGCCGCGTGCTGGCAGGTCGCGGTGGACGGCGGTGCGGGGCTGGCCGCGGCGCTGGACCGGGTCGCCGCCGCGCTGCGCGCCGAGGCGGACCAACGCGAGGACCTGCGTGCCCAGTTGGCGGGCCCGCGCTCCACGGCGGTGCTGTTGGCGCTGCTCCCCGTCTTCGGGCTGGTGCTGGGCACGGCGATGGGCGCAGACCCGGCGGGGGTGCTGCTGCACACACCCGCCGGGCTGGCCTGCCTGGTCGCGGGCGCGTTCCTGGAGTGGGCCGGTCTGGCCTGGACGGCGCACATCATCCGGGCGGCCGAGGGCGGCCCGCCCCGTGGCGCGGAGAGTGATCCGCGCGGCCCTGAGCCGGGCGGGGCGGGAACGCGGTCCGCCCGGGCGGCGCGGGGGTCGGCTGCGGAAGGGGGCCGGCCATGAGCGGCGGGTCTGTCCACAGCCTGGGGACGGCGGCGGCCGTCGTGGCGGCAGTGTGCGCCGGGGCGGCGGGAGCGATGGCGACGAGGGAGCGCAGGCATGGCGGTGTGCGCAGGCTGCGCCGCGTGCTGCAGGGAGCGCGGCCGGCGAGGGCGCGCCGGGCGTGGCGGGCAAGGGCGCGCCGTGCCGGGCGGACCTGGCTGCCGGTGGTCGCACCGGCGCTGGGGGCGGTGGTGCTTGTGGGCGGCGTCGCGGGCGTTCTGGCCGGGATCGTGATCGGGGCCGGAACGAGGGTGGCGCTTGCCCGGCGTCGGCCTCCCGCCGTCGAGCGGGCGGCCGGCGCGGAACCTGATCCGGCCGAACTGCCGCTGTGCGCCGACCTGATGGCGGCCTGCCTGGCGGCGGGCGCCACGCCCGGGGAGGCGGCGGGGGCGGTGGGGCGGTGCCTGGACGGGCCGTTGGGGGCCGCGCTGCTGCGGGCGGAGGCGGAGTTGCGGCTCGGCGGGGAGCCGTCGGAGTGCTGGGGCAGGTTCGGGCGGCTGCCCGCGGCGAGGGCGATGGGCCGTTGCCTGGCGAGGGCGTCGACGACGGGCAGCGCACCGGTGGCCGAAATGGCGCGGCTGGCCGCGGACTACCGCGCCGAGCAGGGGCGTTCGGCGCTCGCCCGGGCCCGCAAGGCGGCGGTGCTGGCGACCGCGCCGCTGGGCGTGTGCTTCCTCCCGGCCTTCCTGCTGGTGGGTGTCGCCCCGGTGGTGATGGGGCTGGCCGGGGCGGTGCTCGGCGGCCCGATGAGCGGATGAGGAGGTGGCGATCGACGGCCTGCCGTGCCCCGCCCGGCCGGCCGCGCCGATGGGAACAGCAGGGAAACGCGGGAGCCCGGCACGGCCCGAGGCCGCGAGCCGCCGCACACGCGAGCACGTGACGCGGCCGGACCGGCGAGTCGACGGACGACAGCGGCACTGGTGACGCGGGCAGCGGCATCGGATGCGGGGGCGGCAGAAAACACAGGAAACCAGGAGGAGAACGGAAATGGCGATGCGGAAGAAGGCGGAGCGGGTGGCGTGCTGGTGGGCCGGACGGGTCCGGCGGTGCCGGTCCGCGGCCGACGCGGGGATGAGCACCGCGGAGTACGCGGTGGGCACGATCGCGGCCTGCGGGTTCGCGGCGGTGCTCTACAAGATCGTGACGAGCGGGCCGGTGCGGACGGCGATGACCTCGGTGATCGAGAAGGCACTCCATGCGCCGTTCTGAGCCGTTGAGGAGGGCCGTTCGGCCCGAGCGGGCCGGACCGGTGCGCCGCCGCGGGGACCGGGGCTACGTCACGGCGGAGGCGGCCGTGGTGATCCCGACGCTGGTGGCGCTGGCCGGGCTGCTGGTGTGGGGGCTGATGGCGGCGGCCGCACAGATCCGCTGCGTGGATGCCGCCAGGGCCGGGGCGCGCGCTGCTGCGCGGGGGGAAGGCGGGGGGGATGTGGTGCGGGTGAGCCGCGCGGCAGCGCCGAAGGGAGCGGAGGTGAGGGTGCGCCGGGGCGGGGGGTTGGTGCGGGTGCGGGTGACGGTGGGTCGGCCGCGGTTCCCGGTCACGTTGACGGCGGAGGCGGCCGCGTTGGACGAGGAGACGGTGGGGGGTGGTGGGCCGTGAGACGGGACCGGGGGTCGGCAACGGTGTGGTCGCTGGGGCTGATGGCGGTGTTGATGGCGATCTTCGCGGGTGTGGCGCTGATGGGGCGGGCGGTGGTCGCCAGGCATCGGGCGGGCGGGGCCGCGGACCTGGCCGCTCTGGCCGCGGCGGACCATGCGCTCGACGGTGAGGCGGTGGCGTGCGGGCTGGCCGAGCGGGTGGCGGCCGCCCAGGGAGCGGTGCTGCGCGGGTGTGCAGTGGCGGGGGAGGTGTCCGAGGTCGTCGCCGAGGTCGGGGGAGCGCGGGTGAGGTCGCGGGCGGGGCCGGCGTCGGGGTCGGTGCGGGCCCCGGAGGACGGCCCGGCTCGACCGGCGGGCTGGGCTGCGGGCTGGGCTGCGGGCTACGGCTGCGGTCGCGGGTCCTGGCCGGAAGCGAGCAGGCAGTCCAGGAGACGGACGGCGGCGGCTTTGTCGAGCGGGTCGTTGCCGTTGCCGCACTTGGGCGACTGCACGCAGGAGGGGCAGCCGTGGTCGCACTCGCAGGAGGAGATGGCCTCGCGTGTGGCGGCGAGCCAGCCGCGGGCGGTGCGGAAGGCGCGTTCGGCGAAGCCCGCACCGCCCGGGTGGCCGTCGTAGACGAAGACGGTGGGCAGGCCCGTGTCGGCGTGCAGCGGTATGGACACGCCGCCGATGTCCCAGCGGTCGCAGGTGGCGAAGAGCGGGAGGAGGCCGATGGAGGCGTGCTCGGCGGCGTGCAGAGCGCCGGGCAGTTCCTCGGGATGGATGCCGGCGGCGTCGAGTTGGGCATCGGTGACGGTCCACCAGACGGCGCGGGTGCGCAGGGTACGAGGAGGGAGGTCGAGTTTGGACTCGCCGAGGATCTCGCCGGTCAGCAGCCGGCGGCGCAGGTAGGAGACCACCTGGTGGGTGACCTCGACGGAGCCGAAGTGGATGCGGGCATCGCCCCAGGGCTCCTCGACGTCGGTCGACAGCACGCGGACGTCGGTGGTGTCGCGGGCCATGGTGGAGAAGGGCGGGTCGGCGCGCTCGACCAGGGCGACGGAGTCGTCGAGGTCCAGGTGCCGCACGAGGTAGGTGCGGCCCTGGTGGAGGTGGACGGCGCCCTCGTGGACGGTGGTGTGGGCCGACGACGCGTCCACGGTGCCCAGCAAACGCCCGGTGCCCGCCTCGACGACCTGGATCGGGGCGCCGCCCTCCCCGCGGATGTCGGTGAGGTCCGCGGCCCGCTCCCGCCGGGTCCAGTACCAGCCGTTGGCCCGGCGGCGCAGCAGCCCGCGCTTCTCCAACTGCGGTACCAGATCGGCGGCTTCGGGTCCGAACAGCGCCAGGTCGTCGTCGGTCAGCGGCAGTTCGGCGGCGGCCGCACACAGGTGGGGCGCGAGGACGTACGGGTTGTCCGGGTCGAGGACGGTGGATTCGACGGGCCGTTCGAAGATCGCCTCGGGGTGGTGGACGAGATACGTGTCCAGCGGGTCGTCGCGGCCGACCATGACCGCGAGCGCGCCCTGGGCGGTGCGCCCGGCCCGCCCGGCCTGCTGCCACAGCGAGGCGCGGGTGCCCGGGTAGCCGGCCAGCAGGACGGCGTCGAGGCCGGAGACGTCCACGCCGAGTTCGAGGGCGGAGGTGGATGCCAGGCCGAGCAGCCGTCCGGAGTGCAGGTCGCGCTCCAGGGCGCGGCGCTCCTCGGGCAGGTAGCCGCCGCGGTAGGCGGCGACGCGCTGCGGGAGGGAGGCGTCGATCTCGGCGAGCCGCTCCTGGGCGATGAGGGCGACGAGTTCCGCGCTGCGCCGGGAGCGGACGAAGGCGACGGTCCGTACGCCTTGGAGGACGAGGTCGGTCAGGAGTTCGGCGCACTCGGCGGTGGCGGTGCGGCGGACCGGGGCGCCGTGCTCGCCCGACAGTTCGGTCAGCGGCGGCTCCCACAGCGCGAAGGCGAGTTCGCCGCGCGGCGAGGTGTCCTCGGTGACCTCGACGACGGGCACGCCGGTCAGGCGGGTGGCGGCCTGGGCCGGGTCGGCCGCGGTGGCGGAGGCGAGCAGGAAGACCGGCTCGGCGCCGTAGCGGGCGCAGATCCGCCGCAGGCGGCGCAGCACCTGGGCGACATGGGAGCCGAAGACGCCCCGGTAGGTGTGGCACTCGTCGATGACGACGTAGCGCAGTCCGCGCAGGAAGGAGGACCAGCGGGCGTGCCCGGGCAGGATGCCGCGGTGCAGCATGTCGGGGTTGGTCAGCACGTAGGTGCCGTGCCGGCGGACCCATTCGCGTTCCTCGAACGGGGTGTCGCCGTCGTAGACGGCGGGGCGGACCGCGGTGCCCAGTGGGGCCGCGAGCGCACTGACCGCGCGGCGCTGGTCGGCGGCGAGCGCCTTGGTGGGCGCGAGGTAGAGCGCGGTGGGCCCGCGCGCCCCCGCCGCGCCCGCCCCGGCCCGCCGCGCCGCGGCCGTACCGCCACGTCCGGCCCTCACGGCCTGTCCGGCCCTCACGGCCTGTCCGGGCCGTCCGCCGTCCGCCCCGGGCACCTGCGCGCCGGGGGCCCCGGCCGGCCCGTCCGGAGCCCCTGGCGCCCCCGTGTCGTCGGCCCCCCGCTGCTCCGGCAGCAGCGCGCTGAGCACCGGCGCCAGATACGCCAGCGACTTGCCGGAGGCGGTGCCGGTCGCCACGACCACCGACTCGCCGCGCAGCGCGTGCCCGGCGGCGAGTGCCTGGTGCTCCCACGGACGGTCGATCCCGGCCGCGCGGATCGCGTCGACGACCTCCGGACGGATGCCCTCCGGCCAAGATGCATGACGGCCGACCCGCGGGGGCAGGTGCTCCGTATGGGTGATGCGTACGGCGCGGTCAGCCCCCGCGGAGAGCCGCTCCAAAGCGGTCCGTGGGGACGGGCGGCCGTGCGCCGACTGCGGAAGTTGATCCTGGGCCATCGGCACTCAGTGTGTCACCGGCATGACGGACAATCGCAGTAAGGCGTCGTGCGGGCCCACCGCGAAGTGATTGAATGCCATCGCGGCCCAACTCCTTCCCCCACCTGTCGGTGGAGGAGTCGCCACTACCGTTAACGTTTCGGTGGAGGCCCCAGGGGGGCGCCGCGTCGATGCAAGGTGCTGGAGGATCAGTGGACCTGTCCCTGTCGACCCGAACCGTCGGCGATCGCACGATCGTCGAGGTCGGCGGCGAGATTGATGTGTACACCGCGCCCAAGCTGCGTGAGCAGCTCGTGGAGCTCGTGAACGACGGGAGTTACCACCTCGTCGTGGACATGGAGGGAGTCGACTTCCTCGACTCGACCGGCCTGGGTGTGCTCGTCGGTGGGCTCAAGCGGGTACGTGCGCACGAAGGATCGTTGCGTCTGGTGTGCAACCAGGAGCGGATTCTGAAGATTTTCCGAATCACCGGTCTGACCAAGGTGTTCCCCATTCACACCTCGGTCGACGAGGCTGTCGCGGCGACCGACTGACGTTCGTCCGAGAGGGGCACCGGGCGGATCGCCGTCCGGGCCCCTGTGATGCCCAACCACAGGACCGGAGGGGGAGCCCCATGCCCACCGTAGAACTGCTCTTCAGCGCCCAGCCCGAGCATGTGCGTACCGCACGGCTCGTGGCTGCTCAGGTGGCGCGCCGAGCGGGGGTGGACGAGGCGTCCCTGGACGAGGTCCGGCTGGCGGTCGGCGAGGCGTGCAGCCGCGCCGTCGGCCTGCACCGCAACAACGGCGTCGAAGAGCCGGTGCGGGTGCTGCTCAACGAGGACGAGAAGAAGTTCTCCATCGAGGTCGTCGACGAGGTTCCCGGCAACGCGACCGGTGGCGGCCACACCGACGGCCCGCCCACCGACGACGCCGCCGAGGACGAGGGCGAGATGGGCCTGGCCGTCATCAGCGGCCTGGTCGACGACGTCGAGGTGATCGACGGCGAGCGCGGCGGAGTGATCCGGATGACCTGGCCGACGGTCTCCGTCTAGCGCTGTCCCCCATATGGATCAGCGGCCGCGCCCTCTCCCGTAGATCGAAAACACGGCTCTCGTAGATCGAAGACGAGTCCCCGATCGGTCTTTTTCGCGCCGCGCGGAATGATGCTGCCTCCTTTACCGTGGGAATTCCCTGCGAGCACCCTTTTTTGATCTTCTGCGGCTCCCTACAATCCGTCCATCTTGCTCAGCTCGCCTGAGCGTCGCGGCTTGATCAGCCGTAGGAGCCGCACGCCCATGCGCCAAACGTCAAGGAGGACGAATGGCGGGGCCACTCACCCCTTACCCGGGGTCGCTCAACTCTCCTCACGCACTGGCCGCAGCGCCGGTGCTGACCAGCGGGAACCGTACCCTGGTCTGGATCATCGCGGTCGTCGCGCTTGCCGCCCTCGCGCTCGCCTGGGTGCTGGTGCGCCAAGTGCTCAGGTCGGACGAGGGGTCCGACGCCATGAAAAAGATCGCCGCTGCCGTGCAGGAAGGCGCAAACGCCTATCTCGCACGGCAGTTCCGCACGTTGGGGATCTTCGCGGTGGTGGCGTTCTTCCTGCTCATGCTGCTGCCCGCCGACGATATGTCGCAGCGAATCGGCAGGTCGATCTTCTTCCTGGTCGGTGCGGTGTTCTCCGCGATCACCGGCTATATCGGAATGTGGCTCGCGGTCCGCAGCAATGTGCGGGTCGCCGCCGCGGCCAGGTCGGCGACCCCCGCGCCGGGTGAGCCGCCCGCGGACCTGACCTCCGTCTCGCACCGGGCGATGCGGATCGCGTTCAGGACCGGCGGCGTGGTCGGCATGTGCACCGTGGGCCTCGGCCTGCTCGGCGCGTGCGCGGTGGTGCTGATCTACAAGGCCGACGCGCCCAAGGTGCTGGAGGGCTTCGGCTTCGGCGCGGCGCTGCTGGCGATGTTCATGCGGGTCGGCGGCGGCATCTTCACCAAGGCCGCCGACGTCGGCGCGGACCTGGTCGGCAAGGTCGAGCAGGGCATCCCCGAGGACGACCCGCGCAACGCCGCCACCATCGCGGACAACGTGGGCGACAACGTCGGGGACTGCGCCGGCATGGCCGCGGACCTGTTCGAGTCCTACGCCGTCACCCTGGTGGCCGCTCTCATCCTCGGGAAGGTCGCCTTCGGCGACTCCGGGCTGGCGTTTCCGCTGCTCATCCCGGCGATCGGCGTCCTCACCGCCATGGTCGGCATCTTCGCGGTCTCCCCTCGCCGCGGCGACCGCAGCGGCATGACCGCCATCACCCGCGGCTTCTTCGTCTCCGCGGTGATCTCGCTGGCCGGTGTGGCGATCGCCAGCTACGCCTACCTGCCCTCCTCCTACGCCGACCTCAAGGGAGTCGGCTCCGACATCACCGGCCACAGCGGCGACCCGCGGGTGCTCGCCCTGGTCGCGGTGGCCATCGGCATCGTGCTGGCCGCGCTGATCCAGCAGCTCACCGGGTACTTCACCGAGACCTCCCGGCGCCCGGTCAGCGATGTCGGCAAGACCTCGCTGACCGGCCCGGCCACGGTGATCCTCTCCGGCATCTCGCTCGGTCTGGAGTCCGCGGTGTACTCGGCGGTGCTGATCGCGCTCGCCGTCTACGGCGCGTTCCTGCTCGGCGGCACCTCGGTGTGGCTGGCGCTGTTCGCGGTGGCGCTGGCCGGCACCGGGCTGCTGACCACGGTCGGCGTGATCGTCGCCATGGACACCTTCGGTCCGGTCTCGGACAACGCGCAGGGCATCGCCGAGATGTCCGGTGACGTGCACGGCGAGGGCGCCCAGGTGCTCACCGACCTCGACGCGGTCGGCAACACCACCAAGGCGATCACCAAGGGCATCGCCATCGCCACCGCGGTACTGGCCGCGACCGCGCTGTTCGGGTCGTTCAAGGAGGCGGTCGACACCGCCGTGGGCAAGGCGCACCCGCCCGCCTCCGACGCGCGCTGGCTGAGTCTGGACATCTCGCAGCCGAACAACCTGGTCGGGCTGCTGCTCGGCGCGGCCGTGGTGTTCCTCTTCTCCGGTCTGGCGATCAACGCGGTGTCCCGGTCGGCCGGTTCCGTGGTCTTCGAGGTGCGCCGGCAGTTCCGCGAGCACCCCGGGATCATGAGCGGCGACGAACTGCCCGAGTACGGCCGGGTGGTGGACATCTGCACCAAGGACGCGCTGCGCGAGCTGGCCACCCCCGGCCTGCTCGCGGTCCTCGCCCCGATCGCGGTCGGCTTCTCGCTCGGCATCGGCTCGCTCGCCTCCTACCTGGCGGGCGCGATCGGCGCGGGCACCTTGATGGCCGTCTTCCTCGCCAACTCCGGCGGCGCGTGGGACAACGCCAAGAAGCTGGTGGAGGACGGCCACCACGGCGGCAAGGGCAGCGCGGCCCACGCCGCCACGGTGATCGGCGACACCGTCGGCGACCCGTTCAAGGACACCGCGGGCCCGGCGATCAACCCGCTGCTGAAGGTGATGAACCTGGTGGCGCTGCTGATCGCGCCCGCCGTGGTGAAGTTCAGCTACGGCGTGGACGCCAACCTCGCGGTACGGGTGCCGGTCGCGATCGCGGCCGTCGTGGTCATCGTGATCGCGGTGTACGTGTCCAAGCGGCGCGGCATCGCGGTCGGCGACGACAGCGCGGACGGTGGCAGCGGCGGCGGAAGCGGAAGCGGAAGCGGTAGTGACGGTGGCAGCGGAACGGGAAGGGGAAGCGGTATCGGAAGCGACCGTGACAGCGGCAGCGACGACGGAGCCGCCGCGGCGGCCTGACGCCGTGTGAATTGTCACACCGCCAGGTGGGCGGCGGAGGCGCGGGCAGAACCGTACGAGGCCCGCGCATCCGCCGCCCACCTGCGGTTCAGCACATGCGACGAATGGCTTGAATATCAGATAAAAGGGGTCAACGGAGGTCAGGTCTGCGGGAGCGGTACCGCCCGGCCGTGTATGTTCCGGGGCCGTAAGGCCACGGAAGGGATCACCCGGTGAAGGTGAAGAAGAAGTTCCTGGCCGCGCTGTCCGGCGGCGCGGCCGTACTGCTCGCGGTGTCCGCGTGCGGCGGGGACGACACCGGCAAGAAGCAGGACGACTGGGCGAAGGGCGTCTGTGACCAGGCCCAGGTCCAGCTCAACAAGATCAACACCGCGAACACGTCGTTCGGCAAGGTGGACAGCGGCGGCAAGCCGCAGGACGTGAAGAGCGCCGACTCCGCCGCCTTCCAGTCGATCTCCGACGCGTACAAGTCGCTGGCCGGGATCTTCGGCAAGGCGGGTGCCGCGCCCGGTGACGACGGCGCGAAGTTCCAGCAGAACGCGGTGAACGTGTTCAACCAGCAGTCCGCGCAGTACGCCGCGCTGAAGAAGCAGGTCGACGGCCTGGACACCAGCGACCAGGCGAAGTTCGCGGCCGGCCTCGGCGACGTCTCCACCTCGCTCAAGCAGACCGCCGCCAACGGCCAGAAATCGCTCGACACCCTCCGCCAGGGCGACATGGGCAAGGCCCTCGCCCAGCAGCCCGGCTGCCAGGGCGTCTCCGGCGGTTCGACGAGCGCGAGCCCGACGGCGTCGTAACCGGACGGCGTCGTCACCGGACGGCGTCGTCATCGGACGGCGCCGGCATCGAACGGCGTCGGCGCCCGGCGCCGTCGTCGCCGGCCCGCGACATCGCCGGACCGTGCGGTCACCGGACGGTGTGGGGCACCGGACGGCCCACCCGGACCGCACCGGACCGCGGTACGGCACCCCTCCCCGGATTCCGGGACAATGAGCGGCGTGAGCGATCCGAGCAAACCGACCCAGCCGACCGGCGGTCCGCACTCCCCGCACCACCCGGGCGGTTCCGGCCGACCACTGCCCGATCCCGGCGCCGCGCCCGCCCTCCGCGCCGACCTGCTCGCCGCCGACTTCACCGCCGACGGCTGCCTGGAACTGCTCGGGGCCGTCGCATACACGGCCTTGTCCCGCGCCGAGACCGTCCCCGCGCTGCGCGCCACCCGCGGCGGCAGCCCCCTGGAGACCCTGGTCCGGCTCTTCCTGCTCCAGCAGGCGGTCCCGCTCACCCGCGCCCGCGCAGCCCTGGGCAGCAATGCCACGGGCACCGGCAACACGGGCCTGGACCGTTATGAGGCCGCCGGCTGGCTGCTCCGCGACGGCGACGACATCCGCGCCACCGTCGACGTACGCCCCTACGCCGGGGACGCCGGCGCCGACTGGTGGATCGTCTCCGACCTCGGCTGCGCGGTCGGTGGCGCGGCCGGCGTCGGCAGCGCGCCCGGCGTGGACCGGGCCGACCTGGTGCTGGGCGTCGGCGGCGCGTCCACCACGCTCGCCGGGCTGACCGTACGCGAGCCGGTCGGCAGCGCGCTCGACCTCGGTACGGGCTCGGGCGTGCAGGCGCTGCACGCGTCCCGGCACGCCACGCAGGTGACCGCCACCGACGTCAACCCGCGCGCCCTGCACTTCGCCCGGCTCACCCTCGCGCTGTCCGGCGCGCCGGAGCCGGAACTGCGGCAGGGCGGCCTCTTCGAGCCGGTCGGGGACGCGCGGTACGACCTGATCGTGTCGAACCCGCCGTTCGTGATCTCGCCGGCCGGGCGGTTCACCTACCGCGACGGTGGCATGGCGGGGGACGACCTGTGCCGCGAACTGGTCCAGCGGTCCGCCGACCACCTCACCGAGGGCGGCTACTGCCAGCTCCTCGCCAACTGGCAGCACACCGAGGGCCAGGACTGGCGCGAACGCGTCACGTCCTGGCTGCCCGCCGGATGCGACGCGTGGATCGTGCAGCGCGAGGTGCAGGACGTGGCGCAGTACGCCGAGTTGTGGCTGCGCGACGGCGGCGACCACCACGCCGACCCGACCGCGTACGCGCGGCACTACGACGCCTGGCTGGACGACTTCGAGCGGCGCAAGGTCAACGGCGTCGGCTTCGGCTGGATCACGCTGCGCAGGTCAGGCGCCGAGCAGCCCTCGGTCACCGCGGAGGAGTGGCCGCATCCGGTGGAGCAGCCGCTCGGGCCGTACATCGCGGACTGGTTCGGCCGGCAGGACTTCCTGCGCGGGCACGACGACGCGGCGCTGCTCGCGGCCCGCTTCACCCTCGCGCCCGACGTGGTGCAGGAGCAGGTCGGGCTGCCCGGCGCGGAGGACCCCGAGCACGTGGTGCTGCGCTCCGCGCGGGGCATGCGGCGGGCCACGAAGGTCGACACCGTCGGAGCCGGGTTCGCCGGGGTCTGCGACGGCTCGCTGCCGGCCGGCCGCATCATCGACGCCATCGCCCAGCTCCTCAACGAGGACCCGGTGGTGCTGCGCGACCGCACCCCCGCGTCGATCCGCCTCCTGGTCGAGCAGGGCTTCCTCGCCCCGGTCCCGGAGTAGCCGGAGCGGCTCAGTTCAGGTTGCGGAACAGCGTCCACACCACGGCCACGACCAGCAGGGCGTACTGGGACCGGGGGCGGAGGATCGGCTGCCAGCGCCGGCCGCGCAGGCCCTCGACCACCCAGCGGCCGAACATCCAGACCAGCGCGGGGGACAGCACCAGGACCAGGGCGTTGTCGTGGAAGGCCCGCACGGGGTCGCCGTGCAGGAGGTCGTACGCGAGGCGGGTGGCGCCGCAGGCGGGACAGAGCAGTCCGGTGAGCCAGTTGAAGGGGCAGCGCGGCAGGAAGTGCCCGCTTTGGTGCGGGTCGGTGCGGTAGAGGTAGGCGGACGCGGCCACCCCCACGGCGAGGGTGGCCAGCGGCACGACCGCCGGGTGCGGGCGCCGCGGCCCGGAGCGGGGCGGCTCGGAGCGGTGCGGCGCGGTGGTGGGGTAGCTCACGGGGACAGGTCCCCGCGCTCCGGCCGGCTCTCGTACGGGTTGTCTCCGTACGGCTCGCCGGCGGACGGATTCCGGTCGGACATGACGTGTCCCCCTGCCCCTGCGTTCCCGCCGTCGTGCGGATCGGTCGTCGTGCGGATCGGTCGTCCGCCTGCCCGCGGCCATTTTTGCAGCACCCGGCGCGCCGCGTCCCGTACCGCCGTTGATACGAACATTGATGCGAACCGGCCCGTGGGCCGGCCGTTGAACCGGCCGGTGAACCGGCCGCGGACAAGCCGCGGACGCGTCGCGCCGACCGCCGCCGCGGGCCCGGCCCGCCCGGCCCGCGGGCCCCGCCTCCGCCGTACCGCCCGTGTGGCCGTCCGCCGGAGCGGACGTAGAGTCGGCAGTGGAGCGGCATTGAGCCGCGGGGGTCGGAAAGCGCGATTTCGGGCAGGATCAAGCCCGTGGACGTAGCCTGCTGGAGGACCCCGCCGGTGTGGATAGAACGTACATCGGGTTACCGTTCGAGTGGCGTTGCGGACTTTTCCCGTTTGACACGGGCCCAGGAGGTACGGTCACACTCCGCAGCGACACCCCTTCGAACCGGAGAGAAGAGCGAAGTTGTCCCCGACCCGCGAGACCGCACAGGGCGGCCGCCGACTCGTCATCGTCGAGTCGCCTGCCAAGGCGAAGACGATCAAGGGCTATCTCGGCCCTGGATACGTCGTCGAGGCCAGCGTCGGGCACATCCGCGACCTCCCCAACGGGGCCGCCGAAGTGCCGGCGGAGTACAAGGGCCAGCCGTGGGCACGGCTGGGCGTCAATGTGGACAGCGATTTCCAGCCCATCTATGTCGTGAACGCCGACAAGAAGGCACAGGTCAAGAAGCTCAAGGATCTCCTCAAGGACTCCGACGAACTATTCCTGGCCACTGACGAGGACCGCGAGGGCGAGGCCATCGCCTGGCATTTGCAGGAAATCCTCAAGCCCAAGGTGCCGGTGCACCGGATGGTGTTCCACGAGATCACCAAGGACGCCATCCAGGAGGCCGTGCGGAATCCGCGCGAGCTGAACCAGCGCTTGGTCGACGCCCAAGAGACCCGCCGTATCCTCGACCGGCTCTACGGCTACGAGGTCTCCCCGGTGCTGTGGAAGAAGGTCATGCCGCGGCTGTCGGCGGGCCGGGTCCAGTCCGTGGCGACCCGCCTGGTGGTCGAGCGCGAGCGCGAGCGGATCGCCTTCCGCACCTCCGCGTACTGGGACCTGACCGGTGTCTTCAACACCGGCCGGGCCGGTGACGCCTCCGACCCCGCCACGCTCAACGCCAGGCTCGTCGCGGTCGACGGCCGCCGTGTCGCCCAGGGCCGCGACTTCGACGCCTCCACCGGCGCGCTCAAGCAGAGCGCCGCGGTGCTGCACCTCGACGAGGAGAACGCCCGGGCGCTGGCCGCCGCGCTCGCCGACTCGCAGTTCTCGGTGCGCAGCGTCGAGTCCAAGCCGTACCGCCGCTCGCCGTACGCGCCGTTCCGCACCACCACCCTCCAGCAGGAGGCGTCGCGCAAGCTCGGCTTCGGCGCGAAGGCCACCATGCAGGTCGCCCAGAAGCTGTACGAGAACGGCTTCATCACCTACATGCGTACGGACTCCACCACGCTGTCGGAGACCGCGGTGGGCGCCGCCCGCGCGCAGGTCGCCCAGCTCTACGGCTCCGACTACCTGCCGGACAAGCCGCGGGTCTACGCGGGCAAGGTGAAGAACGCCCAGGAGGCGCACGAGGCGATCCGCCCCTCCGGCGACCGCTTCCGCACCCCCGCCGAGACCGGCCTGACCGGCGACCAGTTCCGGCTCTACGAACTGATCTGGATGCGCACGGTCGCCTCCCAGATGAAGGACGCGGTCGGCCAGTCCGTCACCGTCAAGGTCGGCGGCGCCGCCTCCGACGGCCGGGACGCCGAGTTCTCCGCCTCCGGCAAGATCATCACCTTCCACGGCTTCCTCAAGGCCTACGTCGAGGGCGCCGACGACCCCAACGCGGAGCTCGACGACCGCGAGCGCCGGCTGCCGCAGGTCACCGAGGGCGACCCGCTGACTGCCGACGAGATCACCGCCGACGGCCACTCCACCAAGCCGCCCGCCCGCTACACCGAGGCGAGCCTGGTCAAGGAGCTGGAGGAGAAGGAGATCGGCCGCCCGTCGACCTACGCCACGATCCTCGGCACCATCCTCGACCGCGGCTACGTCTTCAAGAAGGGCACCGCGCTCGTCCCGTCCTTCCTCTCCTTCGCCGTGGTCAACCTGCTGGAGAAGCACTTCGGCTGGCTGGTGGACTACGACTTCACCGCCTCCATGGAGGACGACCTCGACCGGATCGCCCGCGGTGAGGCGCAGGCGGTGCCGTGGCTGCGCCGGTTCTACTTCGGCGCGGAGGGCGACGGCGACACGGCCCCGGCCGCCTCCGCCAACGGCGGCGACGGCGATCACCTCGGCGGCCTCAAGGAACTCGTGGAGGACCTGGGCGCGATCGACGCCCGCGAGATCTCCTCATTCCCGGTCGGCGAGGGCATCATGCTGCGGGTCGGCCGCTACGGGCCGTACGTCGAGAAGGGCGAGCGCGGCGAGGACAACCACCAGCGCGCCGACGTCCCCGAGGACCTGCCGCCGGACGAGATGACCATCGAGCTGGCCGAGGAGCTGTTCGCCAAGCCCAGCGGCGAGTTCGCGCTCGGCGACGACCCCGAGACCGGCCGCCCGATCGTCGCCAAGGACGGCCGCTACGGGCCGTACGTCACCGAGGTGCTGCCCGAGGACACCCCGAAGACCGGCAAGAACGCGGTGAAGCCGCGCACCGCCTCCCTCTTCAAGTCCATGACCCTGGACACCGTCACGCTCGCCGACGCCCTCAAGCTGATGTCCCTGCCCCGGGTGGTCGGCACCGACGCCGAGGGTGTCGAGATCACCGCGCAGAACGGGCGCTACGGCCCCTACCTGAAGAAGGGCACCGACTCGCGCTCCCTGGAGAGCGAGGACCAGCTCTTCAGCATCACCCTCGAACAGGCGCTGGCGATCTACGCGCAGCCCAAGGTGCGCGGCCGCGCCGCCGCCAAGCCCCCGCTGAAGGAACTGGGCACCGACCCCGTCAGCGAGCGCCCGGTTGTGGTCAAGGACGGCCGGTTCGGTCCCTACGTCACCGACGGCGAGACCAACGCGACGCTGCGCCGCGACGACGACGTCGAGACGATCACCCCCGAGCGCGGCTACGAACTCCTCGCGGAGAAGCGGGCGAAGGGCCCGGTGAAGAAGAAGACGGCCGCCAAGAAGGCACCGGCGAAGAAGGCTCCCGCCAAGAAGACGGCCGCGAAGAAGACCGGTTCGGCCACGGCGGCGAAGAAGGCGCCCGCCAAGAAGGCCGCGGCCACGAAGAAGACCGCGGCGAAGAAGGCGAGCTCCGCCAAGGAGTGAGGACGGCGCGGACCCGTTGACGTGGTGAGCGGCACTGTCCGTTTGTTCGGGCGGACACGTTTGGTTCGGGTGGGACGGATAGGCTGTCAGAATGACGCGATCCGAGCAGCCAGCGCAGCCCGCGACGGACGTCACCGAGGCGTTCGCGACCGACCTCTCGGCCGACTCCCGTGAGCGTGCCGTGGGCGCGTTGCTGAAGATTCCCACGCTGCGCAAGCTGTGGAGCGCGCAACTGACCGGTGCGGTCGCCGACCGCCTCGGCCTGCTGGTGCTGCTCGTGCTCACCGTGCAGGCGACCGTCACCGCGCACTCCTTCGGCGGCGGCTACCGGGGTGTCGCGTACGCCGTCGCCGCGGTGTTCGCCGCCCGCCTGGTGGCCACCCTCCTCTTCGGCGCGGTGCTGCTCGGACCGCTGACCGGGCTCACCGCGGAGAGCGGCCCGCTGGACCGGCGCTGGACGATGATCGGCGCGGACGGCGTACGGCTCGCGCTGTTCATCGTCGCCCCGCTGTGGGTCACGTGGGTCCCGCACTCGGCGCACCTGTGGCTGCTGGCCACCGCGTTCGTCGCCGGACTCGCCGAGCGGCTGTGGACGGTCGCGAAGGACGGCGCCGCCCCGGGGCTGCTGCCCCCGGCGGGCGACACGTCGGTCCGGCCCGCGCCCGACCACCTCGCCACGCTGCACCGCCTCGACCTGCGCACGAGCTTCGTCGCGCTGCCGCTGGCCGCCGCCTCCCTGGTCGTCGTCACGCTCGTCAACACGCTCATCGCGGTGGGCGTCGACTGGTTCCACCTGCACCAGGTCGCGCTGTCGTCGTACGTGGCCGCCGGGCTCTTCTCGTCCTCGATGGCCGTGCTGTACCTGCTGGAGCTGCCCGCCGGCAGCGCCGCGAAGCCGCACTCCCCGCTCCAGGGCCTGCGGCTGCCGAAGGGCCCGGCGGGTGCCGAGCGGGGCCGGACCGGCGCGCTGCCGCTGCTGGTGCTCGCCACCGCCGCGGTGGCCGGGGCGATCGGCGTCGCCGTTTCGGTCGCCGTCCTGCACGCGCTCGCCCTCGGCTTCGGGCCGACCGGCTTCGGCCTGCTGGTCCTGACGCTGACCGCCGGCACCGTGATCGGCATCCGGATCGCCCCGCACACCCTGCCCGCGCTCTCCCGCCGCCGCCTGCTGGCCGTGGGCACCGGCGTCACCGGCGTCGCGCTGCTGCTGACCGGCATCGTCCCCGACCAGGCCACGGTGCTGCTGCTGTCGCTGCTGGCCGGCACCGCCGCGGGCGTCACCGCGAACGCCGGGCACACCCTGATCGAGCAGGAGGCCGAGGAGTCCCGCCGGGTGCGGAGCGTCGAGCACCTGCACGCGGTCGTGCGCGCCGTGCTCGCCGTGGCCGCGATCGGCGGGCCGCTGGTGGCCGCCGCGATCGGCCCGCACCGCATCCAGAACGGCCACTTCACCTTCGACCACAGCGGTGCCGCGTACACCCTGATCCTGGTCGGCGCGCTGCTGCTGCCGGTCGCCGCGCTGGTCCTCGGCAAGACCGACGACCGTACCGGGGTGCCGTTGCGCCGCGACCTGCGCGAGGCGCTGCGCGGTGCGGAACCGGCCACCGGACCCGCCGCCACCGGCTTCTTCATCGCGATCGAGGGCGGCGACGGCGCCGGCAAGTCCACCCAGGTCGAAGCGCTCGCCGAGTGGATCAGGGCCAAGGGCCACGAGGTCGTGGTCACCCGCGAGCCCGGCGCCACGGCCGTCGGCAAGCGGCTGCGCTCCATACTCCTGGACGTCTCCTCCGCCGGGGTCTCGCACCGCGCCGAGGCCCTGCTCTATGCCGCGGACCGTGCGGAGCACGTCGACACCGTGGTGAAGCCCGCTCTCGACCGCGGCGCCGTCGTCATCTCCGACCGCTACATCGACTCCTCCGTCGCCTACCAGGGCGCCGGACGCGACCTCGCGCCCACCGAGATCGCCCGGATCTCGCGCTGGGCCACCGACGGGCTCGTCCCGCACCTCACGGTGCTCCTCGACGTCCCGCCGGAGACCGCCCGGGAGCGCTTCACCGAGGCCCCGGACCGGCTGGAGTCCGAGCCGGCCGAGTTCCACCAGCGGGTGCGCTCGGGATTCCTGACGCTCGCCGCCGCCGACCCCGCGCGCTACCTGGTGGTCGACGCGGCCCAGGAGCCCGAGGCGATCACCACCGTCGTACGACACCGGCTCGACCGCATGCTGCCGCTCTCCGCCCAGGAGATCGAGGCTCGCGCCGAGGCCGAGCGCAAGGCGGCCGAGGAAGCCGCCCGGCTCGCCGCGGAGGAGGCCGCCCGCAAGGCCGAGGAGGAGCGGCAGGCCCGCGAGCGCCAGGAGCAGCTCGAACGGCTGCGCCGCGAGGAGGAGGAGCGCCGGCTCGCCGCGGAGGAGGCCGCGCGCCGCGAGATCGCCGAGCGCAAGGCCGCGCAGGAGGCCGAGGCTGCCCGGCTCGCCGCCGAGGAGGCCGCTCAGCGGCAGGCCGAGGAGGACGCGCGGATCGCCGCCGAGGAGGCGGCGCGTGCGGCCGAGCAGGAGCGGCTGCGGCGGCTCGCGGAGGAACAGGCGCGGCTGCGCGCCGAAGCGGCCGAGAAGCGGCAGGAGAAGCAGCGCAAGGCCGAGGAGGCGCTGTTGCGCGCGGAGGCGGCGCGAGCCGCTGCCGCTGCCGCGTCCGACTCGGAGGAGACCGCGGTGCTGCCCGCGGTGTCGGACGCGCCCCCGGCGGATTCCGACCCCGGCTCTGACTCCGACTCCGGCTCCGGGTCCGGGTCCGGGTCCGGCACGGACTCTGATTCCGGCTCCAGCTCTGATTCCGGGTCCGGCTCGGGCTCCGGGGCTCGGTCCGGGTCCGGCTCCGGGTCCGACGCGGGACCCGACTCGACGTCCGGTGCTCCGTCCGACGCCGACGAGACCACGGTGCTGCCCGCGCTGCGGGACGAGCCCCACGCGGGGCCCGACGACGTCTCGGACTCCGATCGGACCGCGGTGCTGCCTGCCGTCGCGCCGCCCGCGTCGTCCTCCTCGGAGACGACGACGGTCATGACCCCGATCACGCCTGAGCCTGAGCCCGCGCCTACGCCCAGGCCGCAGTCGCAGTCGCAGTCGGAGCCGGCGCCGGAGACCTCGGGCAGCAATGACGAGACCACCGAGCTGCCGCCCCCCACGCCCGGCACCGCGCGTTCCGACGACCCCACCGACCGCGTGCCGCCGTGGCTCTTCCGCCCCGACCAGCCCACCGGCGACGAGCGCACCCATGAGATCCCCGCCGCCCAGGCCGCTCGCCGCCCCCGCCCCGAGTGGGCGGAGGAGACCCCTCTCGACGACCTTCCCACCCTCGCGGACGAGCTCCTCGGCCCCCACGACCGGGAAGACCCCCCGCGCGGCTGACCCCCGGGACCGCTGACCCCCGGGACCCCGGGACCCCGGGGATCTTCGGGACCGCTTGCCCTCGGAACCGCTCGTGCCGAGCGGGCCCGGGTTTCGAGGGCGGGGGCGGGGGAGCGGACCCCTCGCCCGGCCGCAGGCAGGGACAATGGACGGCGTGCGCTACTTCGTGCTCGGGGTGACCGAGGCCAGGTCGGAGGACGGCACCGTCCTGCCCCTGGGCGGCGCGAAGGTCCGTACCGTCCTGACCGTCCTCGCCGCGCACGCGAACCGCCCGGTCCCGCCCGAGTCGCTGATCGCCGAGGTGTGGACGGAAGACCCTCCCGCTGACGCGGCGGGTGCCCTCCAGGCCCTCGTCGCGCGCCTGCGCAAAGCCCTCGGCCGGGACGCGGTGGCGTCGGAGCCGGGCGGATACCGGCTGAACACACCGCGCGAGAGCGTCGACCTGTTCGCGTTCGAGGCGCTGCTGCGCGCGGGCGAGGCGGAGCTGCGAGAAGGCCGCCCGGACAGCGCGGCCCGCACCCTGGACCGGGCACTCGGTCTGTGGCGCGGCCCGGCGCTCGCGGACCTGCCGGACCGCGACGCGGCGGCGGCCCGCACGGACGCGCTGCGGCTGGCCGCGCTCCGCTCGAAGTTCGAGGCGGAACTGGCCCGCGGGCAGACCGCCGCCGTACTGCCCGCGCTGCGGGAGGCGGTGGCCGCGCACCCGCTGGACGAGCCGTTCCACGCGCAGCTCATCCGCGCGCTGCGGGCGACCGGCCGCAGCGCCGACGCCCTGATGGCGTACGAGGAGGCCAGGACCGTACTCGCCGACACGCTCGGGGCCGACCCGGGACCGGAGCTGCGGGCGCTGCACGCGGAACTGCTGGAGTCGCCGGAGCCGGCCGGGCGGGTCGGGACCGCCGGGCGGGTCGGGACCGCCGACCCGCCCGGGACCGCATCCGATGCGCAGGGGCCCGTACCCGATGCGCACGGGACCGCCGCCGCCCGGCCGGACCGTCCGCAGCGCGGCAACCTACGGGCCCGGCTGACGAGTTTCGTCGGCCGGGAGACGGACCTCGCCGCGATCCGGGCCGACATACGGGCCGCGCGGCTGGTGACCCTCACCGGGCCCGGCGGCTCCGGGAAGACCCGGCTGGCCCAGGAGGCGGCCGAGGCCGCGCAGGACGGCTACCCCGACGGCGTGTGGCTGGCCGAACTCGCCCCGCTGGACGATCCGCACGCCATCCCGCACGCCGTGCTGAGCGCGCTCGGCCGCCGCGACACCTTCGTCCTCGGCCCGGCCCGGGACGCGCTGAGCGGTGAGCCGCACACCGAGAACCCGATCGAGCGGCTGGTCGAGTACTGCACCGGCCGCCGGCTGCTGCTGGTGCTGGACAACTGCGAGCACCTGATCGAGGCCGCCGCGTACCTGGCCGCGGAACTGCTCGCCCGCTGCCCGGACCTGACCGTCCTCGCCACCAGCCGCGAACCGCTGGGCGTGCCGGGGGAGCTGGTCCGCCCGGTGGAGCCGCTGCCGCCGCGGACCGCGTTCCGGCTGTTCGCCGAGCGCGCCAGGACCGCCCGCCCGCATGCGGCGCCGTACCCGAACCCGCCCGAGGATCTGGCCGAGGACCCGTCCGGGCGCCCCCACAGCGACACGACCGACACCAAGGACACGAAGGACACCACCGGCACCGATGTCGCGGCGGTCCAGGAGATCTGCCGTCGGCTGGACGGCTTGCCCCTGGCCATCGAACTCGCCGCGGCCCGGCTGCGCGCGCTGTCCCCCCGGCAGATCGCCGACCGGCTGGACGACCGGTTCCGGCTGCTGACCGGCGGCAGCCGCACCCTCCTGCCGCGCCAGCAGACCCTGCGCGCGGTGGTGGACTGGAGTTGGGACCTGCTGGACGAGCGGGAGCGTACGACGCTGCGCTCGCTGAGCGTCTTCGCCGGCGGCTGCACGCTCGCCGCGGCCGAGGCGGTGTGCGGCCCGGACGCGCTGGACACGGTGGCCCAACTCGTCGACAAGTCCCTGGTGGTGGCCGAGCACGACCGTGCCGCCGGCACCCGCTACCGGCTGCTGGAGACGATCCACGAGTACGCCCTGGAGCGGGCTCGTGAGCATCCCGCCGAGCTGGCCGCGGCCGGCGAACGGCACACCGCGTACTTCCGCGAGCTGGCCGCGACCGTCGATCCGCGGCTGCGCGGCGGCGACCAACTGCTCTGGTTCGAGGTGCTGGAGACCGAACTGGACAACGTCAGGGCCGCGTTGCACCGCGCGCTGGAGCACCGGTCGGAGGCCGACGCGGTGGCGATCGCGCGGGCGATGGGCTGGTTCTGGTGGCTGCGCAACTACCGTGACGAGGCGGTCGGTTGGCTCACGCGGGTGGCCGCGCTCGGCGTCGACCACCTGGACGACGCGGACGACCCGATGTACTGGCCGCGCCTCGACGTGCAGTTGCTGCTGCTGTTCGTCCAGGGCGACCGCGCCACCGAGGACCAGTGGGCGTCGTCGGAGGTGAAGGCGATGGTGAGCCGGCTCTCCACCGCGTACCGGGAAGCCGGCCGGCCCGCCGCGCGCTTCCCGGGCATGCTCTGGCCGTTCACGCTCTACGTGTCCGACGGCGGCCTGCTGGTGCTCGCCGAGACGGACCGGGTGGTGGCGAACTGCCGTGCCCACGGCGGCGAATGGGAGCTGGCCGCCGCGCTGATGTTCCGGCTGCACGTGACCGTCGACTCTCCCGGCGGCGCGGAGCGGGCCGACCAGGACTGGGAGGAACTGAGCGTTCTCAACGGGCGGTTGGGCGACCGCTGGATCAGGGCCCAGGTGCACAGCGCCCGGGCCGAGATCGAGACGCTCCGCGGTGACTACACCGCGGCCCGGGCCGGTTTCGACGCGGCGTACCGGCTCGGCCGCGAGCTGGGCGCCTTCAGCGAGGGCTCGTTCCTGCTCGGACGGATGGCCGAGCTGGCGCACCGCTGCGGCGACGACGAGGACGCCAGTGTGCTCCTGGACGAGGCCGAGGAGGAGGCCGAGCGGTACGCGGTGATGGACGCCCGCACCTACGTGCGCTACCTGCGGTCGCTGTTCCTGCTGCGCCGGGGCGCCGTGCGCGAGGCCAGGGAGCTGTACGAGACGGCGGTGGGGCGGATCGCCGACGGCACCCCGCCGCCGATGTTCCACGTGCTGCTGCGCGGCCTGTCCGCCGGGCTCACCGCCGCCGAGGGCGACCCGCGGGCCGCGCTGCGCGAAGCGGCCGAGGCGGTACGGCTGGCGACCGAGGTGGGCTGCACCGAGGCGGTGGTCGGTGCCCAGTTCGACACGGCCGCGCAGATCCTGGCGGAGCTGGGCGACGCGCGCTCGGCGGTGCGGATGTCGGGCGCCGCGGACACGGTCCGCGGCGGCCTGCCCCGGACGGTGCCCGAGCAAGCGCAGGACGACGAGGTACGGGCGCGGGTGGCGGCCGTACTCACCGCGGAGGAGTCGGCCCGGCAGCGCGCGTGCGGGGCGGGGCTGAGCCGGCCGGAGGCGGTGGCGGAACTGGCGGAACTGGCCGGACCGGCGGGTGAGCGGGCGGCGGAACCGGCCGAACCGGCCGCACCGGCCGGACCGGCGCGTGAGCGGGCGGCGGAACCGGAAGAGGGCCGGGAATAGCCAGGCCGGGTCGGGCGGTTTTCCGTTGAAGAGTTATTGATGTTTCAATCGGATTTTCGTTGACGGGTTCTGGGAGTGAGTGCCGTGAAGGTCGAGATCTATTCGGACATCGCCTGTCCGTGGTGCTACGTGGGCAAGTCCCGCTTCGAACGGGCGCTGGCGGCATTTCCGCAGGGCAACACGGTCGAGGTGGTCTATCGGCCGTTCCAGCTCGACCCGGACGCCCCGCACGAGCCCCGTCCGCACCGCGAGGTGCTGGCCGCGAAATACGGTCCCCAGGCCGTCGCCATGGACGACCGGCTGACCCAGCTCGGTGCCGCCGAGGGCCTCACGTTCGACTTCGACTCCGTGCTGGAGAACAACTCGCTGCTCGCGCACCGGCTGCTGCGCTTCGCCCTCGACGAGTACGGCGCCCCCGCCCAGAACCGGCTCAAGGGAAACCTGATGGCCGGGCACTTCGCCGAGGGCCTGGACATCGGTGACCCCGACCGGCTGGCGGACGCCGCCGTCGCCGCCGGTCTCGACCGCGCGGCGGTGACCGCCTTCCTCGCGAGCGACGCCCTCACGGACGAGGTCGTCGCCGACATCGCGCAGGCCCGCGCGGTCGGTATCACCGCCGTGCCGACCTTCGTGTTCGAGGGGCAGTGGGCGGTCCAGGGCGGCCAGGAGACCTCCACGTTCCTGCGCGCCCTGGAGCAGGTGGCGCAGGAGACGGCCGCGGACCAGCCGACCGCCGAAGGCTCCCACGGCACCGACAGCTCCGACGGCTCCGACGGTGACGGGTGCGTCGACGGGGTCTGCGCGGTCAAGTGACGCCTGGCGGTGGGCCGCTGGGCGTCACTGGCAGGTGATCACCGAGTCGGCCCAGTCCGCCAGGTTGCCGAAGGACAGACCGCCCGAGGCCGGCGTGACGACGAGTTGAAGCGTCTTGCGGCCGGTGAGGTCGACGTGCACCGGCACGGCGGGGTCGCCCGGGTGGACGGGGCCGGAGGACCACAGCCGGCTCCCGTCGGCGTACACCGCGAAGGTGACCGACGTGCGCAGCAGCGGGCTGACCAGGTCGTCGATGCCCGCGCGGGCGTCGTAGGAGACGCAGGCGCGGTTGAGGGCGACGTTCACCGTGGAGGGCGCGTGCACGGTGATGCCGTGGTCGTAGGTGGTGCCGCCGATGCTGGGACTGGTCCGGTCCCACCACCAGTTGCCCAGGCCCTGGGGGACGATCGCCGGCTCGTCGGAGTTCGCGCCGAGTCCCTGGACCGGCAGTGAGTTGACCTTGTACGCGGTCGGGGCCGGCGGCGGTGGGGTCGGTGTCGGCGTCGGCGTCGGCTTGGGGGTGGGCTTGGCCGGCGGCGGTGTCGGCTTCGGCGTGGGTTTGGGCGTCGGCTTGGGCTTGGGCGGCGGTGTGGTCGCCACGGGTGCCGCCGACGGGGCCGGTGGCGGCGGCACCACGGGCTTCGGGGTCGGCTTGGGCGCCGGGCTCGGCGGTGGCGCGGCCGTGACCGGTACGGTGACCGGCGGCTTGGCCTGCGGCTTCGCCGGGGCCTTCTCGTGGCCGCCGGTGAGCGCGAAGGCGAAGGCGACCCCGGCGGCGGCGACCACCACGGCCGCGGCGATCCCCGCCTTCGCGGGTGCCCCCAGTCCCTCGCCCGCCGCGGCGCCTCCTGCCGCGCCCGCCGTGCCTCCGGAACCGGTGGCCGCGGCCGCCGCGCCTCCCGCCGCCGCGGTGGCGGCCGCTCCGCCCGCCACCACGATCCCGGCGGTCTTGGCGGCGTAGGCCGCGGCGAACCAGCCGATGTACGCGACCGGCAGCAGCCCCTTGAGCGCGGAGTTGAGGTCGGCGAGTTCGGCCGACGCGGCGGTGCAGCGCGCGCACTCCTTGAGGTGGCGGTTCAACTCCCGGTCCGCGCGCATCCGCAGGCCGCCGCGGGCGTGCGCGCCGAGCCGGTCGGCGTAGCGGGCGCACTCGCCCTCGGTGGTGAGCGTGCTGCTGACGTGGGCCTGCAGATATGCCTGGCGCAGCCCCTCCCGGGCGCGATGGGCGAGGACCGCCGCCGCGTTGGGGGTCAGGCCGAGCAGCGGGGCGACCTCGCTGGGCGACTCGTCCTCCACCGCGGTGTGCCACAGCACGGTCTGCCAGCGCTCGGGCAGGGTACGGAACGCCCGGATGGCCAGGGAGCGTTCGGCCTCGTGCATGGCGCGCACGTCGGCGCCGAGGTCGGCGCTGCGGTCGGTGACGGTGGAGCCCGCCGCGGTGACCGCGAACACCGCGAAGTCCTCGACCAGTTGCTCCCGGCGGGCGGTGTTGCCCCAGGTGGCGGCGACCCGGCGCACCGTGGTCAACAGGTAGGCGCGTACGGCGGATTCGGGTCCGCTGCCGCCGCGGATGGCCTGGAGGGTACGGGCGAAGACCTCGCCGGTGAGGTCCTCGGCGGTGTGGGCGTCGCGGCAGCACGAACGGGCGTAGCGGCGTACGGACTCGGCGTGCCGGCGGTAGAGCTCTTCGTACGCGTGGTCCTGCCCGGCCCTGACCTGGTCGACCAACTCGGCGTCCGAGTAGCCGGATGGGGTCGACAGGCCGCCGGGCCCGGTCGGCTGCGCGGGTACGGTCCCGGTCGGCTGGGTGTCGTCGAGGTCGGCGTCCGTGCGGCCAGTGCCCGGGTCGGTGCCGGCACCGGTGTCCGCAGCGGAGTCGGCGCCGGACTCCATGCCGGGGTGTGCCGCCGCGTGCAGGTCGGCGTCGGCCGGCAGTTGGGTGTCGGCCGACCCGACGGGCCCTGCCGCAGGGCCTGTTGCGGGCGCTGCGGCAGGGGCCGGGATCGTCGCCGGAGCCGAAGCCGAAGCGGACTCCGGGGCAACGGACTCCGCGGCGGCGGGCTCGGGTCGTGCGAACGGGTCGCGCTGTCCCGGCACCCTGCGCGGCGGTGCCGCGTCGCCGGTCACCGGGTCCGCGGGTGCGGAGCCGGACTCGCCGTTAGCCTCATCCACGGGGCAAGCGTGACACAGGACCCGAGCGCGGTGTCATGTCTTCCGGTGGAACCACTCATCCGTGGTCGCACCGTTCACACATCCTCCACTGTCACTCGATCGGGTCGCTGCCGGAGTGGTGGTTGAGCTCCGTGACGTGTTCCGTGAGGGGGTCGCCGGACCGCGGGCGCAGTCCTTCCAGCAGGATGTCCAGCAACCGTGCCGAAGCGGCTTCCTGCTGGTGGGCGTCGGGCAGCGCGGGCGGTGAGGTGGCGATGACCAGCAGTACGTCGGCCACCGACACGTCGGTGCGCAACTCGCCCGCCTGCCTTGCTCGTTCGACGAGCTGCCCGACGACGTCGAGCAGGGTGCCGATGCCGTCGTCGTCCGCCCGCGGTTCGGTGCGGGCGCGACCGCCGTGCAGACCGGTGTGGACGCCGGTGTGGTCGGCGGTGTGGTCGGCGCCGACCGGGACGCCCTGGTCGGACGGTCCGGCTGCGGCCACCGCAATCGGGGTGCGCTGCGACGGCACCCGGACCGGCTCGTCACCGCCGGGGCGGTAGTCCTTGCCGCCCGCTCCGCCTTCCACCCGCAGGACCTGCGGCGGCAGCAGCCGCCCGGCGCCCGACGCGGCCGAGGTGCGCAGGAAGCGGGCGAGCGCGGACCACGCCTCGTCCTCCTGCCCGAGCGCGGTACGGGCCTGCTCGGTCAGGCGCGCGGTCTCCTCCTTCGCGATCCGTCTGACCAGGACGTCCTTGCTGGGGAAACGGCGGTAGACCGTGCCGACGCCGACCCGGGCCCGCCGGGCCACGTCTTCCATGGGTGCGCCGTATCCCAGTTCGCCGAACACTTCACGTGCGGCGCGGAGTACGTGCTCGAGGTTGCGCTGGGCATCGACGCGGAGTGGCGCTGGGCGCGCAACGCCTCCGCGATGGTCCGAACCGGCAGCCGAAGTGCGTTGAGAGTCCTGAATGTGCATTTGTCCCATCCCCCGGTGAATCAATGTCTCCCCCCGGAGACTCCTCACCCATTGTGAAGATCGCCGCGCCAGTGGCGCGGTACTACGAGATACGAACATAGTTGAGGGCGCGGCCAGAAAGAAGGGGGGCTGCTTGCGGTCCGCCACATGGCGGCATGCGCCGCCCGGAACGGGTGTCATCCGTTACCGCCGCCAAACCGGTTCGTTTCGCCCCCGCTGACCTGGCTCCTTGCCGATTCCCCGGAATCGTCGTGTCCGTACTGTGGACAAACGACTCTGATCCATTGCGTCATGGAGCAATGACGACGGAGTCGGCAGTCATGGCCAGGACAAGCACACCGCGCATTCTCGTCATCGGCGGTGGCTATGTCGGGATGTATGCCGCCCTGCGGCTCCAGCGCAAGCTGAAGCGCCATGAGGCCGACATCGTGGTCGTCGAACCGCAGCCGTACATGACCTACCAGCCCTTTCTGCCCGAGGCGGCGGCCGGCTCGATCTCGCCGCGGCATGTGGTAGTGCCGCTTCGCCGGGTGCTTGACAAGTGCCGGATCGTCGTCGGCGAGGCGCGCGGCATCGACCCCGACAAGCGCACCGCCACCGTCGACACGCTGGTCACCGTGGAGGAGGGCGGCAATGCGCTGGAGATCCAGTACGACCATCTGGTCATCGCCCCCGGCTCGGTCTCCCGCACCCTGCCGGTGCCGGGCCTGGCCGAACACGGCATCGGGTTCAAGACCGTCGAGGAGGCCATCGGGCTGCGCAACCACGTGCTGGAGCAACTCGACATCGCCTCCTCCACCCGTGACGCCGAGGTGCGCGAGGCCGCGCTGACCTTCGTCTTCGTCGGCGGCGGCTACGCGGGCGTGGAGGCGCTCGCCGAACTGGAGAACATGGCCCGCTACGCCGTGCGGTACTACCACAACATCACCGCCGACGACCTGAAATGGGTGCTGGTCGAGGCGTCCGACCGCATCCTGTCCGAGGTCGGCGAGACCATGGGCCGCTACGCGCTGCGCGAGCTGCGCGGCCGCAACATCGACATCCGGCTGGAGACCCGGCTCGACTCCTGCGAGCACCGGATCGCGGTGCTCTCCGACGGCGACCGGCTGCCGACCCGGACCCTGGTGTGGACCACGGGCGTCAAACCGGCGCCGCTGCTCGCCGCCACCGGGCTGCCGCTGACCGCACGCGGCCGGCTGCGCGCGGACGCCGCCCTGCGGGTGGAGGGCGCCGAGCGGGTGTGGGCGGCCGGAGACGCAGCCGCCGTGCCCGACCTGAGCGCCGAGCAGCCCGGCGCCGAATGCCCCCCGAACGCCCAACACGCCGTGCGCCAGGCCCGCGTTCTCGCCGACAACCTCATCGCCGAACTGCGCGGCCTCCCGCTCACCGACTACCGGCACGTCTCGGCCGGCTCGGTGGCGTCGCTCGGCCTGCACGAAGGTGTCGCGGTCGTGCACGGCCGCGCCTTCAAGGGCTATCCCGCCTGGCTGATCCACCGGATCTACCACCTCAGCCGGATGCCCACCTACAACCGCAAGGCCCGCGTCCTCGCCGAATGGGTGCTGGCCGGCCTCTTCAAACGGGAGGTCGTCTCGCTCGGCTCGCTGGAACACCCGCGCGCCGAGTTCGAACTGGCGGCCGGTTCCGAGCGCAAACCCGACGCACCCTGACCCCGCCCAGCCGCTCCGCGATTCCCGCCCGCGCCGCGGTTCGGCCACACTGGGGCTGTGACCACGCGTGCAGCAGCACTGGCAAAGAGTGACAAAAACGAGGAATCGGACGTTTGAACCTTACGCGCTGGAGCGCCCGGCTCCCCGGAACACAGCGACGCAGTGCCGTACCAGCAGCGCGCGGCAAGGCCGGCGACCCCACTCCCGGCACCACCGGCGCAGCCGCAGCCGGCACCCCCGGTGGCGACGCCACCACTCCCGGCGACCGCGCATCCGACAGCGACGGCCGGCCACCCGCCCCGGCACCCACCGACACCACCCCCGCGAGTGAACAGTCCGTCCGCGGAGTGCTCAGCCGGCTCCCGGCCCTCATCGCCTTCACCCGCGGCCCCGCCCACCAGGTGCGCTTCGTCAACGACGCCTACACCGACGTCTTCGGCCCCCGCACCACCGGCACCCCCGCCCGCGACGCCCTGCCCGAACTCGACGAACTCGGCCTGCTCCCGCTGATGGACCAGGTCCACCGCAGCGGCAAACCGCGCACCGTCAAGGCCCGCAAGGTCGCGCAGGGCGCCCACGCCGCCCCGGGCACACCCACCCGCGAGGGCTACTTCACCTTCACCTGCACCCCGGTCCAGCCCGGACACGCCGACCCCGAGCAGCGCGGCGTCCTCGTCTTCGGCGCCGACGTCACCGACCAGGTGCAGTCCGCCGAACGCCTCCGCGAGAGCGAACGCCGCCTCCGCGACACCGCCGTCACCCTCCAGCGCAGCCTCCTGCCGCAGGAGCTCGAACAACCCGACGACCTCCGGGTCGCCGCCACCTACCAGCCCGGCGGCACCGACGCCGCCGTCGGCGGCGACTGGTACGACGTCATCACCCTCGGCGCAGGCCGCACCGCCCTGGTCATCGGCGACGTGATGGGCCGCGGAGTGCGCGCCGCCGCCGTGATGGGCCAGCTCCGCACCGCCGTACGCGCCTACGCCCGGCTAGACCTGCCACCGCACGAGGTGATCCAGCTCCTCGACGAGCTCGCCGCCGAAATCGACGCCACCCAGATCGCCACCTGCGTCTACGCCGTCCACGACCCCAGCGAGGGCCGCCTGCACTACGCCAGCGCCGGCCACCTCCCCATCCTCATCCGCGACCCCGACGGCACCGTGCACTGCGTCGAGGAACCCACCGGACCGCCCCTGGGCACCGGCGGCTGGATTCACACCTCCGGCACCGTCCCGCTCGGCCCCGGCTGCACCGCGGTGCTCTACACCGACGGCCTCATCGAACGCCGCGACCAGGACATCGACGAAGGCGTCACCGCCCTCACCCGCGCCCTGGCCGGCGCCACCGGCGCACCCCAGGTGATCTGCGACCGGCTGCTGCGCTCCCTCGGCGTCACCTCGGAACACGACGACGACGTGGCCGTGCTCGTCCTGCAGTACCCCGACCACACCGGCGCCGACGCGGAACTCTTCCGCAACGCCTCACTCGACCTGCTCGGCGGTGTGGAGGCCGCGCCCCGCGCCCGCGCCTTCGCCACCGGGGTGCTCGCCTCCTGGCGCTTCCCCACCGAACTACGCGACCTCGGTGTCCTCGCGGCCAGCGAACTCGTCGCCAACTCGCTCAAGCACGGCATCCCGCCCATGCGGCTACGGCTGCGACGCACCGACCGGCGCCTGATCATCGAGGTCACCGACGGCGACGAGCACCTTCCGCGCCGCCGCCGCGCCGACCCCGCCGACGAAGCCGGCCGGGGCATCTCGATCATCGCGACCATCGCCACCGGCTGGGGCTCCCGCCGCACCCCGGGCGGCGGCAAAGCCGTCTGGTGCGAGTTCGCGCTGCCGATGTGACCGGCGGCCGGAGCGGGCGGCCTCCGAATGCCGCCGCACCCGCCTGCCCGGCCGCGGTCGCCCCACCCGGCACCGAACGGGCGGCACCGCGCACCGGGTCGCGGTGCGCGCGGTACGACCCGCGGCTCAGCCCGGTATGCGCTCGGCCTCCACCGGCTCCGGACGCACCGACTGCGCCACCACCCGGACCGCCGGCAGCGGACTGTCCTGCACCGGCGAGAGATGCCGCGCCATCCGCAGCGCCGTCACCGATATCGCCAGCGAGCACACCACCAGCATCACGATGTACGCGTCATACGCCCCGGCCGCCGCGATGACACCCGCCACCGCCGGGCCCAACGCCAGGGCGAGCTGCTTCACCAGCGCGAACGCCGAGTTGTACTGCCCCACCATCCGGTCCGGCGCCAGGTCGGCCACCAGCGGATTCACGGTGGGCGCCAGCATGGCCTCACCCAGCCCGAACAGCGCGTAGGTGGAGATGATCGCGGCGACCGCGAGCGTGTGGTTGCCGTGCATCAGGCCGGATACACCGGCAGCCATCCAGGCCACTGCCCACACGAGGCCGACCGCGGCTATCACCCGGCTGCGCCGCCGGCGCTCCACCACCCGCAGCACCACGAACTGCGCCAGCACCACGACCGCGGTGTTGGCTGCAAGTGCAGTCCCCAGGGTGGCGGGGGAGATGTGCGTGACCTCCACCGCGAACGCCGACAGTCCCGACTCGAACTGTCCGTAGCACGCGAAGAACATCACGAAGCCGAGCACGCAGACCATCACCATCGCCCGGTCCCGCAGCATCGTCCGCCAACCGCCCGCGGCGCCGCCATCGGTCTGCGACCGGTCGCCGGCGGCCAGGCGAGGCGCCCCGGGCACCCGCGCGGTGGCGATCACCGCGCCGAGCACCAGGAACATCGCCGCCTCGATCGCGAACAGCCGGATGAACGACGACGGATGCGCGGTGTCCACGATCAGCCCGCCGATCAGCCCACCGACGCCCAGCCCCAGGTTGTTCAGGAAGAACTGCATGGCGAACGCCCGCGACCGGGTCGCCGTGGTCGAGCACCACACGATCATCGTCGCCAGCGCCGGCTGCACCACGGCTATCCCCGCGCCCAGCGCGCCCGCCGCGGCGATGACGCCCGCCTCGCTGCCGGACAGCCCGAGGCCGAGCGAGCCGCACGCGGCCAGCGCGGTGCCCACGACGGCGACCGGGACCGGACCGCGCCGGTCGATCGCCCGACCGGTGAAGGGCAGCACGAAGAGCGCGGCGACGGCGAACGTCGCCAGCACCGCGCCCGCGGTACCGGCACCCAGCCCGCGCACCTGCGACACGTAGATAAACGTGAAGGGCACGGTGAAGCCGTTGCCGAACGCGCTCAACGCGTTCCCCAGCTGGATACGGCGCAGCGCGGCGCCCATCGCGGTGGTCACACTCACCTCACTCGTTCACGGCCGCGCCCTGTCCGGGCGCAGCGCAGCCACAGTCCGCCCCCGGAGCCGCAACAGCTTCGGAGTGAAGACTTCAGAAGTAAACTTCGAAGCTAAAGACTACACAGGGAAGGGCTTTAGTGCAATGTCTTTCCATGGCATACTCAGGGGCATGACCGCAGCCCCAGGCCCCGCGGGAGCACCGCAGGAGCTGGACCTCGACGAACAGATCGCCGCCTACCAACGCGAGTTCCCGGAGGTCGATCCGCAGGTCGAGAAGGTGGTCACCGCCCTCGGGCGGCTCAACCGCCGGATGAACGTCGCGTAC